>CAVUPP010000001.1:0-21663 GCA_963743245.1 Vicinamibacteria bacterium
AGCGCGATGATGGGTAGCGATCGGAAGCGCGGGAGCTCTCGCGCCCGGATCTGTCGTACCGATCGAACCCGTCTTCTCCAGGCATCGCGAGGTCCGAGATCACGACGTCGATCACGTGCGTCTCGACCGAGGTCAGGGCGTCGGCGGCGGATACCGCCTCCTGAACCTCCGCGTGTTCGCGCTCGAGGACGGCACGCACCAGTCCTCGACCGCTCTCTTCATCATCCACGACCAGGACCCGGAGGCCCGACAGCCGCGGCTGCATGGCGCGCGTGCCATCGGCGCGCACCGTCCCGCTCGAGCTCTCGAGCTGGTCGGCGAGGGCGGGGTTTCGAAGCGGGAAGCGCACGGTAAAGGCGGCGCCCTTGCCCAGGCCCTCGCTCGCCGCCTCGATCGTGCCGCCATGCAGCTCGACGAGGTGCCGCACGATGGCGAGCCCCAGGCCTACGCCAGCGTGGTTGCGCGTCGAGCTGCTGTCGGCCTGGCGGAATCGCTCGAACACGTGCGGTTGAAACGCAGGACTGATCCCGATCCCGGTGTCGCGCACCACGATCTCCACATCCGCTGCGTGGCGCGTGGTGGTCAGCTCGATGCGGCCGCCGCTCGGCGTGAACTTGATGGCGTTCGACAGCAGGTTCCACAGGATCTGCTGAAGGCGCTCGGGAGCGGCGATGATCGTGCCGGCGTTCGGATCGGGCGTCCACGAGACGGCGACCCCCTTGGCATCGGCGGCGGGCCGGGCCGTGTCGATCGCGTGCTCGACGGCCGGATTGATCGGAACGGCGCGGAGATCCAGACGCAGGTTGCCCGTGATCACGCGCGACACGTCAAGCAGATCCTCAACCAGCTGCGCCAGAGATCGCGCGCTGCGCTCGATGACTTCGAGCGCGCCGTCCGCGCGTCGCGGATCGAGCTGGCCGGTCCTGAGCATCCGGGTCCAGCCGAGAATGGCGTTCAGCGGCGTTCGAAGCTCGTGCGAGAGCGTCGCCAGGAACTCATCCTTCGCGCGGCTCGCGGACTGCACGGTCTCCTCGGATTCCCTCAGATCGCCGGCGGCCCGCTCTGCCAGGTCTCGTGCGCGCGCCTCGGCACGCGTCAACAGAAAGAGCAACACCGACAGCCCGAGGCCAATCCCGAACAACGCCGGCACCAGCGCCGTGCTCGTGCTGACGAAGTCGGGCCGCGCAGCCAGGACGACAATCCATTGGCGTCCCTGGATCGTCACGCGAAAAGGCCCTGTAAAGCTCCGGAGAAGCTCCACGGCTTCGCCATGAGCGGAGTCGAACAGCAGAGCCGACGGCGTGACCTTTTCCCCGTCGTACACCTGCACCACGAACTGGCTTCGCTCCTCTCCCTCGAGCAGCGTGCCCAGCAGGTCTTTCGCTCGAAACGGGCTGTAGATAAAGCCTCTGAGCGCGGCCGCGCGATCCTCCGCGACGTCGGGCGGGAATCCACCCTTGTAGACGGGTACGAAGATGATAAACGCAGCCTCCGGCGGTGGACTCTTTGGATCGAGGACGAACGTCGCCTTCCCCGATGCCACCGGCCGCGCCTGAATGGCCGCCGCCTCCATGGCCGCACGCCGCACGGGCTCGCTCGCCATGTCGAAGCCCAGGATCCGGGCGCTGTTCTCGCCGGGCGGCTCGAAGTAGAGCACGACGGAACGCTCGCCAGTCCCCGCGCCTGCCGACCACACCCTGAAGTCCCTGACGCCTTCGGCGCACATCCGCGCTTCGAGCCCGGAAATGTCCGCGGCGGCGTAGCGGCCGGCGTACCCGATGCCATCGACACCCACGAACCGGCGCTTCAATTCGAGATGCCGAACGAAGTGGATGAACTGGTCGCGCGTGACCCCATCCTTCGCCGCCATCACGGCCGATCCGGCGCGCAGCAGGGCGACGGCCGTTTCGACGCGCCCACGGAGCCGGCTGATGATCTCCTGCCCGGCGCTCGAGAACCTGATCTCATCGCGCGCGTGCCCGCTCTCGGCCACGAAGACACTACCGGCGGCTGTCACGAAAAGACCTGACAACAGCACCAGCCAGGGCAACCAGGCGCGGACGGGCGGCGAGACGGTCATGGCCGGCTGTACAGATCGATGATGCGGGTCAGGGCGCGTCGGCACACGGCGCAGAACGGAACCGGATTTCGCGTGAACATGATGCAGTCGATCTGCGGGCGGTAGTAGCCGCGGGGCTCGTAGTTGGCTCCTTCGAAGGCGCCCACCGCGGCATGCTGCGGATCGGCGGCAAAGAGCTTGGTCTCCTCGACCATCTCCTCCCGGAAAAGCGCGTCCATCTCGTCTTCGGGGCGGTTGGCCGCACGGATGGCTCGCCGCCGCGCCTGAATATCCTTCTGCATCGTCTCGAACGTGCTCTTGTTCCACGGTGTCGGAAGTGGAGTCCCGGGAGTGACCAGGTCCTTCCATTTCAGGCCCGCCGGATCGAGCAGTGCGGTCACATTCGGCTCCCATGGCTCCACACGCGTCGCGGGCGGATTGTAGGCGACGTCGGACGTGAAGTACTCGTCTGCAAGCGCGGCAAAATGGTGGCCGAACTCATGCACGAAGACGTATGGTGCCCATGCACTGTCTGCGGCAACCGTCGCGTACAGGTTGAAGATGCCACCGCCGCCGTACGTGCGCCCGTTCACGAGGATCTCGACCACGTCGTATGGGGCCTGGCTCGCGTAGTCGCGGAACGCGCGGTTGTCGAAGGTGAGGACGTAGCGTTCCGACCCGAACGCGTCGTACTGCGCGCCGACAGGAGAGCGACGCCACGTACCCGTGCTGGGACGTGAAATGCCCGACTCGACGGCAGGTGGGCACAGGCCCCAGACATTGAAATCCGCGCGCCGCTCCTTGAATGGAGAGGTCGCAAACAGGATGTCCACCAGTCGGCGCGCATCCGCCTCGAACTTCGTGCGCTCCGCTCCCGTATAGCCATCCCCGAGAATCAGGAGATCCACCTTGGACGATGAGTCGCCGTTCTGGACGAGCGGCACGACCGGCCCCGCAGACGGCGGCGTCGAACGATCGATGGCCAGGTCCGAAGGATTCACCAGCAACGACCAGACCTCGTGAAACGCATTCGCGGCGTCGCGCTTCTTGACCACGATCTGCACCGGTCCTGCCGGAACGGGAAAGCGCAGCGATTCCTCGAACGTCCTGGCGCGGTCCCGCGCCTCATCGGTCGTCTCCCATTCGCCGTAAATCGACGCATACCCTCGCGAATACAGCAGCCGATTGCTCGCCCGATCGATCACTTCGAAGAAGTACTTGCCGAGATTGGTGTCGTCGGCCGGACGCGAGGGATTCCCCGCCCACGGAAGCGGCTCGCGGACGATGCGAGCCAGGCTGAAGTGCTCCGTCGCCGCGGTGCCCGTGTGGAACAGGTCGATACGGAGCGTGCCTACCGCGTCGGCGCCTGCGGCGCGCACGCCAATGCCGAGCACGAACAACAGCGTGAGAAGAGATTGAGTCATAGCGCGTCAGTCAGTCCGTCGCAGCCGGAGGCCTGGTGCCTGAAAGCCGGCGCCCGTCTATCTCGTCAGTCTTCGATACTTGATCCGATGGGGCATCTCCGCCGCCGCCCCGAGCCGGCGCTTGCGGTCCGTTTCGTAATCCTCATAGTTCCCCTGGAACCACACCACCTTGCTGTCGCCCTCGAAGGCAAGGATGTGCGTCGCGATGCGATCGAGGAACCACCGATCGTGACTGATCACCACGGCACACCCGGCGAACGACAGCAGCGCTTCCTCGAGGGCGCGCAGGGTGTCCACATCGAGATCGTTGGTCGGCTCGTCGAGCAGCAGCAGGTTGGCCCCCGATCGCAGGAGCTTGGCCAGATGCACTCGATTGCGCTCGCCGCCCGAGAGGGTACCGACTTTCCGCTGCTGGGCCGCGCCCTTGAAGTTGAACCAGGAGCAATACGCGCGTGACGCCACGGTTCGCGAACCCAGCACGAGCTCATCCTCTCCACCGGAGATCTCGGCCCAGACTGAGTTATCGGCTTTGAGCGCCTCGCGCGATTGGTCCACATGGCCGACTTTCACGGTTTCGCCAAGCCGCAGCGTGCCCGCATCCGGCTGTTCCGCTCCCACGATCATCCGGAAGAGCGTCGTCTTGCCAGCCCCGTTCGGCCCGATCACACCGACGATCCCTCCGGGGGGCAGCGTGAACGTCACATCCTCCATCAGGAGCATGTCGCCGTAGCCCTTCCGCAGATCGCGCGCTTCGACGACGACATCGCCAAGGCGTGGTCCGGGTGCGATGTAGATTTCGGCGCCCTCGACTTTGTCGAGCGTGTCCTCGGCCAGCAGCTGCTCGTAGGCGCTGAGGCGCGCTTTGCCCTTGGCCTGCCGCGCTCGCGGCGACATCCGGATCCATTCGAGCTCGCGCTGCAGGCTCCGTTGACGTTTGGTCTCGGCTTTCTCTTCCTGTGCCAGGCGGTTCTGCTTCTGGTCGAGCCACGACGAGTAGTTGCCCTGCCAGGGAATTCCGGAGCCTCGGTCGAGCTCGAGGATCCAGCCGGCCACATTGTCCAGGAAGTACCGGTCGTGCGTCACGGCCACGACCGTCCCCGCGTAGGCGTGCAAGTGATGCTCGAGCCACGCCACTGATTCCGCGTCGAGGTGGTTGGTCGGCTCGTCGAGCAGCAGGAGATCGGGGGCACTCAGAAGGAGCCGGCAGAGGGCGACGCGACGCCGTTCGCCACCTGAGAGCGTGGAGACATCCGCATCGCCGGGCGGACACCGCAGCGCGTCCATCGCCATCTCGATTTTCGAATCGAGCTCCCAGGCGCCGACCTGATCGATCCGATCCTGCACGCGTCCCTGCTCGGCCAGCACCTTGTCCATTTCGTCGGGGTCGAGGTCTTCGGCAAAGCGTGCGTTGAGCGCGTCGAACTTATCGAGCAGCGCGCGGATCTCGACGGCGCCTTCTTCGACGTTGCCCTTGACGTCCTTCGATGGATCGAGTCGCGGTTCCTGGGCCAGGTAGCCTACGGTGATGCCGGCAGCCGGAAACGCTTCGCCGAGAAACGACGTGTCGTCGCCCGCCATGATCTTCAGGAGCGAGCTCTTGCCGGCGCCGTTCAAGCCGAGGACGCCAATCTTCGCGCCCGGCAGGAACGAGAGCCAGATGTCTTTCAACACCTGATGGTCGGGCGGATGGATCTTCCCGAGCCCTTTCATCGTGTAAATGAACTGTGGTGCCATGGGTACCTGCGAGGAGTGACCGCTGTCGAGCGGACGAATGTCGGCGCAAAACTGCTTCAGGCGCGGGCCGACAAGTATACCCCGCCGCATCGTCGTCAGCTCGGCTGGACTTCGCCCCTCGCTGCCGCTTAGACTCGCGGCGAGGCAGCCTTGATGTCCACTGAGCCGGCAGTCAGCACGGGACGACGTGTCAAAGCGATGGAGCTCGTCGTGTCCGACGTCATTGTCGAGACGCCGGATACCGTCACGCTCGTCTATGAGGGGCCGTACTCGTTCGACTACCGGGCCGGACAGTTTCTGACGATCGATCCGCATCAATTCAAGCCGCTCCTGCGGTTCATTCAGCTCCTCGAACAGATGAAGAAGAAGAAGGAGCCGCCGCGGGCGTACTCGATGGCCTCGGCGCCGCACGAGAAGCTTGCGATCACGATCAAGGAGGAGAACTGGACGCCAGGGGAACAGAAATATCCGACGGTGCTCTCGCCGTACCTGGTGTACGACGTGAAGCCGGGATCGCCGATGACCGTCTCAGGCTTCACGGGTCCGTATACCCTGCCCGATGACATCGCTCAAAAGACCGATCACGTCGTCCACCTCTGCGCCGGTTCGGGCAGCGTGCCGAACTTCTCGATCCTCAAGGGAGCCCTGCGCGACCATCCGTCGCTGCGCCAGACGTTCATCTACTCGAACAAGACATGGGACGACATCATCTTCCGTGATGCGCTCGACGGACTGGCCGCGGCCCATCCCGGTCGTGTCCGTGTCGTCCACACGCTGACGCGCCAGAAGGATCTCTCGACCCTGCCTGCCGGCGTGCTGGCCGGGCGGTTGACGACCGACACCCTGCGCGAGATCGTGCCCGACCACTCGACGGCCATTTTCTACGCCTGCGGTCCCGCGCTGTCTCCGTGGGACCGACTGGCCGCGAAGGAGAAGGGTGCCGAGCCCTCACCACGGTTCATGGAGAGCGTCCACGGGATGATGCGGGACCTCGACGTGCCCAAACAGCGGTTCAAGGAAGAAGCGTTCGGGTAGGAACTGGCGCGCGTCGTGTTCGGATTCGCATTCGTGTTCGGCAGCCACCTGCCACGACTACGCCCCGAATACGAACACGAAACCGAACACGACTCTGAACGCGAAGCCGAACACGAACCCGAAGACGAATACGACAGCTACGTGGGTCCGTGGTGACCGTGCGCCGCATCCTTCACGTTGACATGGACGCCTTCTACGCGTCGGTCGAACAGCGTGACGATCCGTCGCTGCGCGGCCGGCCCGTTGCCGTCGGCGGCGATCCGCGGGGGCGTGGCGTCGTCTGCGCAGCCAGCTACGAGGCCCGGCGGTTTGGCGTGCGATCCGCGATCCCGATGTCGCGCGCCGTCCGTCTCTGCCCCGATCTCGCGATCGTCACTCCTGATTTCACGAAGTACAGATCGATTTCAAACACGGTTTTCGACGTCTTTAGATCTGTCACCGCACTGGTGGAGCCCCTGTCGCTGGACGAGGCGTACCTCGACGTGACCGAGAATGCGTGGGGCGAGGCGCTCGGCATGCGCGTCGCCAAACGCCTGAAGGACGCGATCCGCGACGCGACGTCGCTCACCGCGTCCGCGGGCGTCGCTCCCAACAAGTTCCTCGCGAAGATCGCGTCAGGCTGGCACAAGCCGGACGGCCTCACCGTCATCGCGCCCGAGCGTGTTGAGAGCTTTCTTCAGGCGCTGCCGATCGATGCGCTGTGGGGTGTCGGGCCCGTGACGGCGCGCAAGTTGAGAGCCCACGGCATCGCGCGTCTGGTCGATGTGCGGACCCGGACGGTGGAGGAGCTGCAGCAGGTCGTCGGTTCGCAGGCGGCGTGGCTGCGTGCGCTCGCTGCTGGAATCGACGAGCGAGCGGTCGAACCGAATCGTCCCCGCAAGTCGGTGGGCAGTGAGAACACGTTCCACACCGACCTGAGCGACGGAACGGAGATTCGCGCGGCCATCGACGATATGGCCCGCGACGTCGCCGGATGGCTGACGAAGAAGGGACTGCTCGGACGGACCGTGACCCTCAAGGTGCGCTACGACGATTTCACGACAGTGACCCGCAGCGACTCGCAGCCGCTCGCGACCTGCGATCCCGAGGCGATCAGCCAACGCGCAGTGCTCCTGCTCGAGCGCACGGATGCCGGCACCCGCCCGGTGCGGCTCTTAGGTGTCAGCGTCCACAACCTCCAGAACAGCGAGCGTGACCTGGAGCCTGGAGATGTGGGCAGACTGCCCTTCGAGCGAGCGGACTGACGGGTCGGGCTCCAGACTCCTGAATCCTGGTCGAGACGCTGTTACAACTAATTATTTAGTTGACATCCCTCCACGGCCTGACATACCGTGATTTGGGTCTCCTAAGGAATTAAGAGCAAAGAAGGAAAACGGGTAGCACTGTCTCCAATGGCGCGTCGCCGATCCCCGGCTCTCACTGAAGGCGAACTGCGCATTATGAATGTGCTGTGGGCGCGCGAGCGCGCGACGGTCGGCGAGGTCGTCGATGCATTCGACAAAGCGAATCGTCCTGCCTACAACACCGTGCTGACCATGCTCCGGATCCTCGAGCGCAAGGGATTCGCGACGCATGAGCAGGCCGGACGGGCGTACGTCTATGTGCCACTCATCGGCCGGGAAGCCGCGCGCCGGCGTGCCCTCTCTCTGCTGCTCAACGGCTTCTTCGACGGGTCGCCTGAGCTGCTCGTCCTCAACCTGCTTGGACGCGACGAGCCCGACGAGGACGACCTGAAACGTGTTCGCGAGCTCATCGGTCAGCCCGGCTCGGAGTCACCGCTGGGAGGAGGGTCGAACCAATGACGATCCTGGTGACCTGGCTCTGGCAAGGTATCCTCCTTGCCGCTGTGACAATGGCCTCGCTGCGGTGGGCGACACGCCTCAATGCGGCGACGCGACATGTTGTCTACTGGGTGGCGCTGGCCGCCGTGCTCGCGTTGCCAGCGATAGCCTGGCTGACCGCCGCCGCCCAGCCTGCCCCCGCGATCCTACGGTTACCGTTCGGACCAGCCGCCGCGCTCGACCGTGCTGCCGCTCCAGTCCAAATCTCTTTGCCGGATTGGACCCTCGCCATTGTCGTTGGTGCCTGGATGGGCATGCTCGTCGTCGGCCTGATGCGACTGAGCTTGGCTTTGCGGGCCCTGCGGCGGCTGCAGACGACATCGCGTCCTCTGTGCGAGCAGCGGCAGCGCCAGCTTCCTTTGTGGTCAAACGCTCGCGGATTCGGCCGTCGAGCGGAGCTTCGCGTGTCGGCCGAATTGCGTGGGGCGTGCGCGATCGGGCTCGCTCATCCGGTCATCGTGGTGGCAGACACGCTGGTGGACGCGCTCACCGACGATGAGCTGGATCAGGTGATAATGCACGAGCGTGCCCACCTCATGCGGTACGACGATTGGTCGAGTCTGCTTCAGGCGCTGATCGCGTCGGTCGCCGGCCTGCATCCCGCCGTGCGGTGGCTCGGCACGCGGATCGATCTCGAGCGTGAGGCGGCCTGTGACGATTCGGTCATCGAACGCACCGGCGAGGTGAGGCCCTACGCAAGTTGCCTGGCGACGGTCGCCGCGATGGCGCGGCTCGATCGGCAGCCGGATCCCGTGCTCGCCCCTTCAGCGACGCGCGCACGCTCCACACTGCACCGGCGCGTACTGCGGCTGTTCGATGCCGGGCGGCGTCGAGGCGCCCAGGTCGAGCGGCGGACAGCAGTTGGCGCGGTCTGTGCACTGAGTCTTGCGGTCTGCGGCGCCAGTCAAGTAGCACCTGTCGTGGTCTTTCTCGAAGCGGAAACCGGCATCCATGCGACCAGTGAGGGCAGCGCGGCACCGCAGATGCGTGTCCAGTCAGACATGCCGCCGGCTGGCGTTGTCGGTCACGCCGTTGCTGTCCCTGACGGCGCGACGCGTCAATTACGTGCGCCAGCCCTGCGGCGACGGCCGGCCGCGGTGCTTGCGTCGCGCTCGCATCTGGCTGTTGTGACCCTGCCGGTGGCAGCTGATGAAAGCCACCTGATCGCAACCGGCGACAAGACCCCGAGCGCCCGTGCAGACCGCTTCCTCGCTGCCGTGCCCGTCGACGCCAGACCGAGCCCCGGCACCGGGATTCTCGTGACCGCTCCAACGGTCGAACCGCGAGCCGTCGTCGGCGCCGTACGCGGTCACGACCTCGCACCCGAACGAACTCGGGGCCCGTGGGCCGCCACCGGACAGCGCGCCGCCGCCGCCGGTGTTGCCGCCGGGACGGGCGCCAGACGTGCCGGCACATCGATCGCCACGTTCTTTACGCGTGCGGGCAAAGCGCTCGCACAGAGCTTCTGACTCTTCATAATCAGCTTCGATCGCAGAGAGCGAGGATTCTCGCGTGCGCGTTCACTTGGTCAATCCGAGCCACCTGTCTTTCGGAGTGGCGGTCATCACCCCGCGCTGGTTGTACATCCTGGCGGCGGCCACGCCCCGCCAGTACGGGGATCCAATCATCTGTGACGAAACGCTCGACGCCTTCGACCCCGCGAACATCAGTCCGGGCGACGTGGTCGGGATCGGCATCCATACTGGTAATGCCTTGCGCGGATACGAAGTCGGCCGTCAGGCCCGCGACGCCGGCGCCTCGGTCGTTTTTGGCGGCATCCACTCGACGCTCTACCCCGAGGAAGCGCACGAGCTCGGAGGCGCGCATGCCGTCGTCAAGGGCGACGGTGACCTGGTCTGGAGCACGGTCATCGCCGACTGCTTGAACGGCACGCCGCAGCGGATCTACGACGCGGGTCGGGTCTCCGGCCAGTCGTTCGCTTCGGCGCGCTGGGATCTGCTGCCCGCGGGGAAGTACATGTGGGCCTCGGTGCAGACGGTACGCGGCTGCCCGAAGCACTGCTCGTTCTGTTCGGTGTGGCGGACCGATGGTCAGCAGCCGCGACAGCGTGAAGTCGATCGCGTCGTCGAGGAAATCGTGGATCTGCGCCGTCGCGGCTTCCGCTTCATCGCGCTGGCGGACGACAACTTCTATCCCGTCGCGCTCGCGGATCTCGCGCAGGCGGCGCGGCGCCAGGACCCGTCGCGGCTGCGTGAGCTCGAAGCAACCCGCGCGCAGCGATTCGAGCTGATGGATCGGCTGTCTCGGCTGCCAAACGACATGGTGTTCTACACGCAGATCACCATGGAAGCCGCCGAAGACGTGGAGTTCCTCGAGGCCATGCGGCGCGCGCATATCCGTGGCGCGCTCGTCGGCGTCGAATCGGTCACGCCTGAAGGGCTGAAGGACGTCTACAAAGGGTTCAATCTCTCGGGTGAGGCGCTGGTCGAGCGGTTGCAGACCTTCTCGAAGCACGGGATCCACGTGCTCGGTTCGTTCATCTTCGGATTGCCGAGCGATCGGCCCGCGACATTCGAGGCGACGGCCGATCTCGCCGCGCGCGCGGGCGTCACCTTCGCCCAGTTCGTCATGCTCACGCCGTTCCCCGGCACGGTGGACTTCGAGAAATGGGAGCGCGAGGCCGCCAAGGAAGGGCTCGCGATTGAAGGCGTGCCCATCACCAGGCACTGGCTGATCCCGCAAGCAAATCGGCCAAAGGTGTACTCACCCCATCCCGTGATGTCGTCGGACGAAATCCGGCAGCTGACGCAAGGCGTGTGGGATAGTTTCTATGCCCTGCCGCGAATCTGGGCGCGCTCACGGGCGGTCGAATCGATCCGCGCCCGGATCGCGTTCGTGCTGATCTCGAAGCTGTACCGGCAGATGTACACGAACACCGGTATTGCCACCGACTCGGCGAGAACGGCGCGGTCGGTGCGCGTCGCGCGGTTGTTGGCAAAGCCGTTGCGACGGCTCTTCAAGGCGAGCCCGATGCCGGACCTGCAGGTACCGACGTCAGCGGAACTGGGGGAAGTCGCGTAGCGGGTCTGTCACTCCGTTTCGTCCGAGACGCGCGTGACGCCGACCACGGCGCCAAGGACGTATTCGAGCCGCAGGCGGTCGCCCGGCTCAATCCGATGCGGAACCGTTTCGGGCCCGACGCGCGCGACGCTCGTCGGTCCATCCCGATCATCCACGTCGGCGAAATAGATGTCCCACGAAATCTGACCGTGGACGCTGAGTGGCCTCACCTTCTGCAGGATCACCTCTCGAGTGCCTTTCAGCATGCGACGATGATACCCGACCAGCTGGGCCGCACCTATAGTGCGGTCCTCTGTGCCCGTGTCACATTTTCGTGGTATCGATGACATCCGCGCGACAGACGTAGAATGGGCGCACACATGCCGAGCGACCGCCAGCCGCGACTGCTCGTCGTCGACGACGAGCCAGAGGTCGTCGAGCTGATGGTGGAGTTCGCCGGAAGGGCCGGCTATGACGTGATCTCCACGTCCAACCCCGACGAGTTCGACGCCCTGTACGACGACGACCTCGACGTGGTCGTGCTGGATCTGTGGATGCCCGGGATCGATGGCATCGAGCTGGTCCGCCGGCTGGCCGCCCGTCGTAGTCAGGCGCGACTGATCCTGATGAGCGGCTTCGACGAGCGGGTGCTCGACTCGGCGCGGCAGCTCGCGACGTCGCAGGGTCTGCGCGTGCTCGGCACGCTTCCGAAACCCATCCGGCTGGCACAGCTGACTGGCCTGCTCGACGCAGAGCGCGGCGTCGCGCCCAGCGCCGCGGCACACGCGTTCGAAATCACGGTGGCCGAGCTTCGCCGTGCGTTCGATGACGACCGAATCGTCGTGCACTACCAGCCGCAGGTGTCGCTCTCGACCGGCCGGGTGATCGGCGTCGAGGCCCTGGTGCGCTGGCGCCACACAGACGGGGCGCTCATTCCGCCGGACATGTTCGTCCAGCTGGCCGAAGCCGCGGGCCTGTCGCTCGACCTCACCTGGCGCGTGCTCGAAAAGGCCACACGCCATTTCGCCTCGCTGAGCGGCATCTCGGATCTGTCGATCTCGGTCAATCTGCCGGCCACGGCGCTCACCGACGTCCAGTTCCCGGACCTCGTGGTGGAACAGCTGCGCGGCACGGGCCTGCTGCCCAGCCACGTCCACTTCGAGGTCACTGAGACGTCGGTCGCGCGCGAGCCGATTGCCGCGCTCGACATCCTGACGCGGCTTCGCTTGAAAGGATTCGCGCTCGCCATCGACGATTTCGGCACGGGCTATTCGTCGCTGTCGCAGCTGCGCCAGCTGCCGTTCTCTGCCTTGAAGATCGACAAGAGCTTTGTCCGGCGGATGGATCGCGACGCCGCATCGCGGGCGATCGTGCTGAACTGCATCGAGCTCGGACACGACCTCGGTCTGACCGTCGTCGCGGAGGGCGCGGAGACGGCGAGCGTCTGGCGGGCCATTGCTGGCACGGGATGCGACGTCGTGCAGGGCTTCTACGTGCGCGAGCCGGCGCCGCCGGAGGTGCTGGCCTCATGGCTGCCGTCATGGCCGCGGACCGTTGAGAACTTGTAGTTGGTAGTTGGTAGTTGGTAGTTCCTAGTGGGCGGTCGCTTGCTACCAGCTACTAACTACCAACTATCAACTTTCTACAGTTCCCGATTCCCACGCGCCTGCGGCAGCGCGACGGCTTCCGGCTCCGGCGTGAAGTCCTCGCCAGGATTGATGAAGCGATCGCGCTCGAAGCGGTATTGCTTGTCGTAGAGCTGACGATAGCGGCCGTCGCGCGCCAGCAGCGCCTCGTGTGTCCCACGCTCCACGATCTCTCCGTGCTCGAGCACGAGGATCTGATCGGCGCTCTGGATCGTCGAGAGCCGGTGGGCGATGACGAACGTCGTCCGCCCATGTCGGAGCCGGCGTAATCCGTCCTGGATCATCGCTTCGCTCTCGCTGTCCAGACTGGAAGTGGCCTCGTCGAGGATGAGGATGCGCGGGTCGGCAAGGATGGCGCGCGCGATGGCGATCCGCTGCCGCTGTCCACCGGACACCTTGACGCCACGCTCCCCCACCACCGTGTCGTACTTCTGTTCGAACTGCTGAACGAACTCGTCGCAGTGCGCGACTCGCGCGGCGGCCTGCACCTCCTCGCGTGTCGCGTCCGGCCGCGCGTATGCGATGTTCTCGGCCACGGTGCCGTCGAACAGGAAGTTGTCCTGCAGGACGACGCCAAGGTGCGCCCGGTAATCGCGGAGCTTGATGGTGGAGAGGTCGCGGCCGTCCACGCGGATCGTGCCGATCTTCGGCCGGTTGAACGTCATCACGAGGCTGATGAGCGTACTCTTGCCGGATCCGCTCGACCCGACGAGCGCGGTGGTCGATCCCGCGGGCGCCGTGAACGACACGTTCTTCAGGACGGGCACGCCCGGGTTGTATTCGAAGCTCACGTCCTCGAACGCGATGGCGCCGTCGACCTCCGCCATCGCGGCCTTGTCGGCGTCCACATCGTCTTCGGTCGCCATCTGACGCAGCTCGCGGATCCGATCGAGTCCCGCGAAGGCCTCAGTGAGCTGCGTGCCAATCGACGCGATGGCCACGACCGGTGCCGCGACCAGCCCGGTGAAGAAGATGTACATGACCAGGTCGCCGAGGCTCATCGAGCCGGCCAGGATAGATTGGCCGCCGACCACGATCATGAGCACGCCGATGACGCCGACAATGGCGGTCGCTCCGGCGCCGACTGCGGAGACGCCCACCATCGGTCCTCGCGACGTTCCGGAAGAGCCGATGCGCACCGCGCGTGAAGACCAGCGCTTCGCGCGGTTCTGCCGTGTAGGCCTTCACGATGCGGATGCCGCCGAGGGTCTCGGCCAACCGTCCGGTGACTTCCGCGTTGATCTTCCCCCGCTCGCGGAAGATCGGACGCAGGCGCGTAAAGGCCGCCGCCATCATCCCGCCGAACGTGGCGAGCAGCACGAGTGTGATGCTCGTCAGCTTCCAGTTCAGCCAGAAGAGGACGCCGAGCGAGAGTGCAGCGGTCACGATGCCGCCTATGAGCTCGACCAGGCCCGTGCCCACCAGATTCCGGATGCCCTCGGCGTCGGTCATGATGCGCGAGATCAGCACGCCGGTCTTGGTCGAATCAAAATAGGTGATGGGCAGCCTGGCCACGTGCTCTTCCACGCTGCGGCGCATCTCGGTTATCGATCGCTGGGCGGCGACGCCGAGAACGAGCGACAGGAGGAATCCGGTCGAGGCCTGGACCAGCGTGGCGGCACCGGCGGCCAGCGCCAGCGGCCAGAGCAGGTCCGCACGATGCTGGCCGATGACCTGGTCGATCAGAATCTTGGAGGATGCCGGCAGCACGAGGCCGCACAGCCGGCCGATGGCCATGAGCAGGAGGCCAAGCCCGAGGCGGCCACGGCGCTGCCACATGAGCTCGCGGGCCTCGCGCCACGCGACGCCGAGCGTTGGTCGCTTCTTCTTGGCTGAATCGTTGGTGCCCTGCGCCGCCACCGTACCTCCCCCGCGACCGCGAAGCGACAATCTCGTCGTCGCCCGCGCTATCCGCACAACATTGTAGGATGCCGCCTCGATCGGCGCCGGATCGACCCTGGCCGGTTGGCTGGGTGAGCGGTGCGACGTCTGCCTGGCTTCGGACGCCGCGGATGCGATGGGCGGTGTAGCCTACGGAAACGTCTGATTAGATGGCCAGTACCGACAATCTTGTCTCCCTGAACCGGTGCGTCGTCATCGAGCCCGTAAGAAAACCATAAAGAATCGCGGGCATGGCACACAGTAGTCCATCGGTACATCGCTTGCAGCCTCGAGCGGCGTGGCCCCTAGCCTGCGTCCTGAGCGTAGTCGCCGATGGAGTCGTGCGCTCCGAGCGACACATCAGGGTGTGGCCCTCCTGCTCATTTCGCTGGCTGCGGTGCCGTTCACGGCGCCATTTTCGACCTGCGGCCTGTCGGAACTGCTCGCGCAGCCGATCCCTGTTGACATCCTGGCGCACGCCGCGGCAAGGGCGACGTCAGTGGCGGCCGATCCGTCGCAGGCCGTGTCGTCGTTCGACGAGACGTTCAAAGACCATGTGGTGATGCCGGGAGCCACGCAGAGTGTGGCTGTACGCGTGGTTACTGACACGGCTCCGCCTCGTGCCCCTCGCGCCCTGTCCGTCTCGATGGTCCCCCTCCCACTTCGGTTGTAGCCCTCTCCCAGCTCAGTTGATCGTTCGGATCGCGCTGCCTGACGAACAGGCAGTACGGGCGCGTCCACGCCTGCGAGTGCGGCGTGCGCCGATCACGTCACTCGCTCATCTCGTGCCAGTTCAAGGAGGAGTTCGGTTATGACTAGCGGTTCTGTACTCGCCCGGTTGCGGACGAGCCTTCGCGATCCAGCCATGCGCGTGCGCGTGCTGGCGCTCGTCGGCGGCAAGATGATCGGTCTCGCGCTCGTCGTCTTTGCGATGAGCATCTTCCTCTCGCCAGCCGTGCACGCCGACGCCGGCGGCCCGACGGCGACCATGAACGCCCTCAACACGGCGTGGACGCTCATCGCGGCGTTCCTGGTGTTCGGCATGCAGGTCGGCTTCGTGATGCTCGAGGCCGGCTTCGCGCGATCGCGTGAATCGATCAACATCCTCGTTGAGGGCATCGTCGACACCTGCATTTGCGGGGTGACGTTCTGGGCCTGGGGCTTCGCGTTCATGTTCGAGCCGGGGAATGGCTTCATCGGCTACCACGGCTTCTTCCTGCAGGGCATCGCGGATACCTATGGCACGACGGGCGTGCCGCTGCTGGCGTTCTGGGTGTTCCAGTTCGCGTTCGCGGACACGTGCTCGACGATCACGTCGGGCGCAATGGTGGGCCGCTGCGGCTTCGTCGGCGACATCCTCTACAGCATCGGCGTGACCGGTTTCATCTATCCGATCGTCGGCCACTGGGCGTGGGGACCTGACGGATGGCTGGCTGTCATGCAGCCGTTGTCGTTCCGTGACTTCGCCGGCTCCACGGTCGTGCACAGCATCGGCGGCGCGATCTCGCTTGCTGGCGCCGTGGCCCTCGGTCCCCGGCTCGGCCGTGTCTTCCGGCGGGATGGCGGCGGTCCAATGCTGCCGCACAACATCATCCTGGGGGCCGTCGGCGGTCTGATCCTCTGGTTCGGCTGGTACGGCTTCAACCCTGGCAGCACGCTGTCCGCGATGGATCTACAGGGCATCGGCCGCGTCTCGTTCAACACGACGCTCGCGGCCTGCTCGGCGGGCCTCGCGGCGCTCTTCTACGCCTATGCGCGGGTAGGCAAATGGGATCTCGCGGCAACGACGAACGGCTTTCTGGCGGGGCTCGTGGCCATCACGTGCCCCTGCTATTGGGTCAGCCCGACCGGTGCGTTCTTCATCGGCATCGTCGGCGCACTGGTCATGCTGTTTGCGATCGATGCGCTCGAGTACCTTGCGCATCGACGATCCAATCGGGGCCGTGCCTGTGCACCTCGTCGCGGGGATCTGGGGAACGATCTCGCTCGGCTTCTTTGCAACGGGTGAATACGGCCTGCCGACGCCGATGGGCGTGGACACCAGCACCGTCGTCAAGGGACTCTTCTACGGCGGGGGCATGGGCCAGCTGGTCGCGCAGTTCATCGGCAGCGCGTCGGTGGTCGGCGCGACGCTCGCCAGTGCGTTCGTCCTGATGTATGCGGTGAAGGCCACCGGCACACTGCGCGTGTCGAAGGCTGGCGAGCTCGAGGGCCTCGACATCCACGAGCACGGCATGCCCGCGTATCCGGAGTTCGTGGTGCACGGCTATCTGGGCACCAGCTCCGTGACCACGATGTCGCCGGCGCCGGTACCGCAGCCGGTCGCGAAACCAGTCGAAGCCTAGAGCGTTCGTCCTGTCGGGCCGGGCGCTCCTCGCGAGTGCCCGGCTCTCGCTCAGAATTTCTCGACCCGCGCCTTGACGACGTCGACCCGCTCCAGCGGGGATTCGCCATCCACCGGCAGCGCATCGAGGGCCTCGACCACACTCATCCCGTCGATGACGCGGCCGAAGGCTGTGTACTTGCCGTCGAGGGATGGGGCAGGACCCGTGCAGATGAAGAACGACGTCGAGGCGCTTGCCGGATCGTCGAGCCGCGCCATCGACAGCGTGCCCTTGACGTGCAGGGTGGCGTTGAATTCCGGCGCCAGCGTCCGGACGTACTTCTGCACGCGTTGAGGAGGCGGCGCCGTGCGCGTGGACAGCATCCCGCCCTGGATCACGAAGCCGCGCACGATCCGGTGGAACGCCGTGCCGTCATAGGCGCCGAGCGACGCGAGGCGGAGGAAATTGCGGACGTGCATCGGCGCCACGTCCGGCGAGAACCCGAGTGTGATCGGACCACGCGTCGTCTCGAGCACGACGCGGTAGTGGGCGAGATCGTCGAGCGATTCGGTGCTGAACGGTTCGACCTCGGGCGGAGGCGTATCGCGGATCGTGATCCGATCGATCGTGACACGGTCGATCGCCCTGCCCTGTTCGTCGGCAGCTGCTTCAGAGATCCGCAAGACCACGTCGAGCCCGTCCACCACGCGGGCAAAGATCGTGTATTGACCCTGCAGGGCGGGTTGATCGGTCACCACGACGAAGAACTGCGAACCTGCGCTGTCGCGCTTCCCCGGCTGCAGCACGGCTGCGACCGCGCCCGCTGTCATCGGCTCGGCGTTGAACTCCGCCTCGAGCACTCCCAGTCCACCGGTGCCGTAGAGCGCCTTCTTCGACGGGTCTTTCGACAGAGGATCACCTCCCTGCACGATCCCGTGCTTGACCAGGCGATGGAAGGTCGTAGCGGCGAACGCTCCGTCCTGGACCAGTTTGAGGAAGTACCCCACGTGATTCGGCGCGGACTCGGGCAGTAGCGCGATCACGAACGTCCCCGCGCTGGTCTCCACGACGGCCTGCTTGTGGGCCATCTCTGCGGCCGTGAGGGTGGTATGGAACGCTTTGGGTGCTGGCGCCGCCTTTCGTGTTTGAGCGAGTGTTTCAACCCCGCCCGCCACGGCTCCGAGCGCCATCGCGAGCGCTAACCATCCCCATCGCGTCATCGCCTTCCCCTCCAACCCGTCCCAGTCGCGCGCCATGCGCCGTATGCCGTGTGCCGGGTGCCTTGTTGCGCCATGCGCCCTGAGCCGTTATACGCTGGTGTTCTCATGCACCCGCTACGCGTGGGGCTGGCCGGCTTTATCGACTATGCCGGCCTGTTTCCACCGGCATCGCTCGACCTGGAGAGAACAGCCGGGAATCACCGGCGCTACGCCGCGTCGCCGGAGGCCTGGCTCCTCGGACGGCTGATCGTGCCTGCGCAGCGGCTCGACGAACTGAGCGCATTACTGCTGCCGTCCAGCAACGGCGACCCGAAGGCCGTGTGGACCGTCAGCGCCCTCATTCGTGGGACCAGCCTGCGTGAGGATCTCGCCGCGATCGGTCGCTTCAACGCCAGTCTCGCGCCACGGATAGCAGTCGTTGGCGTGGAGGCAACGGCGACGACCGTCGCGGACGTCATCCGACTGTCACAGTCAGTGGATCCCGGACTCGAACGATACATCGAACTGCCGATCGGCGACGACACCGAGACGCTGCTCGACGCCGTTCGCGACGTCGGCTGCTATGCGAAGCTCCGCACCGGCGGGATCACACCCGACCTGTTTCCGTCCACACGTGACGTGGCGCGCGTCCTCTCGGGCTGTCAGGCACGGCGGCTGCCGCTCAAGGCAACCGCAGGATTACACCACCCGGTGCGGAGCGTGTTCTCGGTGACGGGGCACGAGGACGGCCCTGGTGCGCTGATGCACGGCTTCGTGAACGTGCTGTTCGCCGCGGTGTTGTGTGCAGCTGGATCGCGGCACCAGGATCAGCTCGAACGTGTGCTCGACGAACGGAATCCGCGCGCGTTCGCGATGGACAGCGAAGGCATCCGCTGGCGTGACGCCGTCGTGTCGAATGCGGATTGCGCCGAGGCGCGCACGCAACTGCTGCGATCGGTCGGTTCGTGCTCGTTCGAGGAGCCGATCGCCGACCTGCGTGCCTTGGGTTGGTGGCCGGGGCACTAGCCCGCGAGAGCGGCACTCCGCGACCCTGCGGGCACGCCGCAGTTGTACTTCCGCAAGAACGCCAGGAGACGCCGGCGTTCGTCCGGCGCGACGTTCAAAAGAGCCGGCACTTGTCCAGGCTGACCGCGCGTCTCGTCCACGGCACGCTTCAGCAGCGCCCGGATGTCGTCCCGCCGCAGGTCGTGTGCCTGAAACGGCTGATACACGGCAGACCAGAAGTCTTCACCGGCCCGCAACCGCCGCCAGGCCTCTTCGGCCGCATCCACCGGACCCGGCTGCACGTACGAGTGCGGGTGTGGGCTGCCGCCGGTCGCGATCGGCACTGGACTCGGACGATGCAACGTCCGATCAGCGTCGCGTAATTCATCCGGCAAGTCGTCAACCGTGGCGATCCGGCCACCAGCGGCCACCGCGAGCCGTTCTGCGACGCTCCGCAACTGTCGAACATTGCCAGGCCAGTCGAACGCGACGAGGCACGCTTCGGCATCGCCTGAGAGCGTGGGCATGCTCCGTTTGTACGCCTCGCAGGCGCGGTTCATGAAGTGCCGCAGCAGGAGGGGAATGTCGGTCGTCCGTTCGCGCAGAGGAGGCACACGCACCAGCAGGACGTTCATGCGGTAGTACAGGTCCTGGCGGAACGATCCGTCTCGCACCAACGCGCCCAAATCCCGATGTGTGGCAGCGACGATACGAACGTCGTGGCAGCGTGAGGGCGTCATGGCGCCAACCGGCTGCACTTCCCCGGACTCTGTAAAGCGCAACAGGACGGCCTGCATCCGCAGACTCATGTCGCCGAGCTCATCCAGGAAGAGCGTGCCTCCCTCGGCGCGCCGGACGAGGCCGGCATGGTCGCGAACCGCGCCGGTAAAGCTGCCGCGCACGTGTCCGAACAACTCCGACTCGAGTAACGTCTCCGGAATCCCGCAACAGTTGACCGCCACAAATGGCTCGTCCCGACGCGCACTGCGCGAGTGAACCAGCCGCGCCACCAGTTCCTTCCCGCTTCCGGTTTCACCGACAACGAGCACCGTGGCATCGGCGTGCCCCGCGAGCTCCACTTCCCTGAGCAGCCGCTGAACCGCCGGGCTGCCCCCCAGCAGCGTGGGAGCACAGGTTGCGGATGGCACAAGGATTCGCATCGGGGCTCCTCGATTGGGCGTGCGGCCGCCTCAGCTGATTGGTGTCCACGTGGCGGCGATCGTTACCGCCCCGCCCTTCCAATTGCCTGGGGACCCCTGAAACGTTCCATACCGCCTCTGCACTAGCCAATCGGAGGGGCTGCCGTGGGTGACCGTGGAGCGCGGTGCAGACGAACTCCCCCGCAGCCGGACTGTGGCAACACTGGCACCACCGATGAGATCAACCGCGGCTGGATTGCAGACGTCGCCGGGGAAATCGGACTATCGGCACGCTTTGCCCCTGACACCGCGCTACGAATTCGACCGCGACTACATCACTCGCCTCGCGCAGGGCGACGCGGCGACCGAGCAGCATTTCACGCGCTACTTCGGCGACCTGCTCAACGCGAAGCTCCGCCGTCGTCTGCGGTCGTCCACGCAAGTGGACGATGTTCGACAGGAGACCTTCGTGCGGGTGCTGACGACGCTCCGAAAGAATGGCCTGGCGTCGCCCGGCAGCCTTGGAGCGTACGTGAATACCGTTTGCAACAACATCGTGTTCGAGCTGTTCCGCTCGCAAGGACGCACGGTGCCCTGGGATCCGGAGGAACAGCCTGAGCCGGCGGCCCAGGCACCCAGCGTCGAGGCGACATTGATGACACGCGACGATCAGTCCCGCGTGCGCCAGGTGCTGGACGACATGGCACCCAAAGACCGCGACGTGCTGCGGGCCCTGTTCTTTGAAGAATGCGAAAAGGACGAGATTTGCCGGCGCTTCAAGGTCGACCGCGATTACCTGCGGGTGCTGGTGCACCGCGCCAAAGCCCGATTCCGTACCGCGTTCATCGCTCACGCTGGAGAACCCGCGAGATGAGCCACGATACAGCGGTCGCGACGATGGCAGCCGAACGCTATCTGCTCGATGAGCTGACGGAAGCCGAACGCGACGCTTTTGAGGAACACTACTTCACCTGCCCTGAGTGCGCGGAAGAGGTGCGTGCGGGCGAGGCGATGCGCCGCGAGATGCAGGACGTATTTCGCGTGACGCGCGAGCGCGCGCCGTTGCCCTTCCGTCCGCCCGCGCGACGATGGTTTCATTCGACCGGCGTGTTGCCGTGGGCCGTCGCGGCCGTGCTGGTGCTCGCCGTGGGCTATCAGTCGGCTGTTGTCATCCCGTCGTTACGAGGTCTGTCGGATGCCCAGGTGCTGTCGCCCCTCGTGCTGCGTCCGGCATCGCGAGGCGCCATTCCAGTCGTCGCCGTGGACGCTGGAGTCCGGTTCGTCTCGTTGTCGTTCGAGGCGAACATGGATCCGGGCGTGGAGCGCGTCCATTACCTCATCCGGACAAACGGAGG
>CAVUPP010000002.1:0-97560 GCA_963743245.1 Vicinamibacteria bacterium
GTCGCGCGCGTCCCGCATTCGCTGGACTCGAGACGCACCTTCCAAGGACGCCGGAGACACCGTGCCCAGACTGCCGCTCAGATGAGCGAAGGACACGACAGTGGTGAGCGAGCCTTGCACGCCTCACTCCAGGGACTGGTCTTTGCGCTGACCGGCTTCCTGGGCTCCTACACAGTGGCCGACCCCGACCTCTGGGGCCACATACGGTTCGGCCTCGACACCCTGCAGGCTGGTGCAGTGGTGCGCACCGACCCGTATTCCTATCTATCGGGCGGACAACCCTGGATCAACCATGAATGGCTGTCCGAGCTAATGATGGCCCTGGCGTGGGACCGATTGGAGCTCCGGGGCTGGTCGCCCTGAAGCTCGCCGTGATTTGGGGGATGGTTGGTGTCATCCTGTCCCACCTCCGCCACCGCCACCTGCCGCTCGCGGGCGCCGCCATCGTCATCATCATGGGCTGGTGGCTCATCCTGCCCTGGACGACCGCATTCCGGCCGAAATTTCACGTACCTGGGAAGTGCCGCCGTGCTCAGCCTTATTGCACGGGCCGAGGATGGCGACTACGCCGCGCTCTGGTGGACTGTTCCGCTCTTTGCCATTTGGGCCAACCTCCACGGCGGGTTCATTGCCGGCATCGCCCTGTTCGGGATCTGGGTATGCGCTCATGTGGCCAGTCGCGTGTGGTGGTACGGATGGCGCCACCGGGCAGCCCCGTATGCGGCCCGGGCCGCCGGTATTCCCCTGCTGGCTGCAATGGCTGCCACCGCGATTACCCCGTACGGTCCGACTTTGTGGGTGTTCCTCCGGACCGCACTGGAGCCACGGGCCGAAATCGCCGAGTGGAATCCCATCGCCGTGACCAGCCTGGAAGGCGCGGCCCACCTGGTCATCCTCGTTCCAGCACTCGTCGGGTGGCTGGGCTCGGAGCGGCCGCGGCCTCCCGGCCTGGTGGCCGTGTTCGTCTGCGCCGCAGCAGGTCCGTTCGTCGCCCGCAGGCACACGCCCCTGTTCGCGGTTGCCGTCTTGATGCTGGCGTCGGAGCACATGGCGGACGTGGCTCGCCAGTTCGTCGCCCGCCGGTTCGTCGAGGAGCTCGCCTGCCCCGCCGAATCCGCGGTTTCGCGCTGCGGTGTCCGCGTCAGTGGCACTCGGCGCCTCCCTTTTCGCCCTGGCGTCGCTTCCCCACTTCGGCGCCATCATCATCAGGCCGTGGGAACTTCCCGTCGCCCCGGTGAAATGGCTGGCGCAGACGCAGGTCAGCGGCAACATGGTGACGTTCTTCGACTGGGGAGATACGCGATCTGGCAGCTGTCTCCCAGAATCAAGGTGTCGATGGACGGCCGCCGCGAAACGATTTATCCGCGGACCGTCTATGACGAAGACCAGCAACTCCTCTTTGGGATTGGGCGATGGGATGCCCTGCTGGCTCGTGGGAGTCCGTCGCTGGTGTTGATGAGCCGGAACTTCGCCGCTGATAACCTGCTCCGGCAGTCGCCCGAGTGGCACGTCGCCTACGCCGACGAGCGGTGCACGCTGTTTGTCCGCGCGGGCAGCCAGCAGGAGCGGAGCCTCCAAGCCCACAGACCGCCGCCGTTGCCTGTTCCGGACGAGGCGCGACTCTCGTTTCCCTGAGTGCCGATGACGACACGCTCCCGATGGCGTCCGCAGGACATCGCCGTACTGGCCCAGGGCGCTGCCACGCTCATCTACGCCGCGAGCGACACGTTCGCCGACGTGGATCTCTGGTGGCATCTCCGCCTGGGCGATGACATCTGGGCGCGCGGCGGTCTGCCGTGGAGAGACATCTATTCCTACCTGTCGAAGGACGGCCCGTACACGAATCACGAATGGCTGGCGGAATTGCTGATGTCGCGGGCGTTCGCCTGGGGCGGCGACGCCGGTCTCGTGCTTTCTGAAGCTGCTCCTTACGTTCGGGATTGCCGGAGCTGCTCGTCCGCCACCTCCGCTCGTCGGGAGCCACGCTCCTGGCGTCGGTGCTCGTCGCGGTCACGTCGATCCTTCTCTTCCTCCCCGGGTTCGGGACCGTTCGTCCTCAGCAGTTCTCCTATCTGTTGTTCACGGTGACGTTGCTCTTGCTCGTCGCGACGACCGAGCGGCCAGCGCTCGGCTGGTGGCTGCCGGTTGTGGTGGCCGTCTGGGTCAATCTGCATGGAGCCGTGCTGACCGGGCTCGCGGTGGTGGTCGCGTGGTGGATCGCGGAGCGGTGCGTCTCGCTCATGAAAGGCGGGTCCGCGCGACTCGGTGTGCTGCCGGTGGTCGCGTCTTTCGCCGCGCTCGTCGTGAAATCCCTGGGGACCAGCGATCCTCGAGTTCCTGCGCGGCGCCGTCTCTGCTCGGCCGGAGCTTACCGAGTGGAATCCGATTGAGTTTGCCGGCCTCGAGGGTGCCCTCTACGGAACGGCGCTGGTTTTCGCCGTGCTCGGTTGCACCGGACGCTGGCGGCCGCGGGGGCCGGCGATGGTGGTCATGGCGTGCGACCGCCGTGGCTCCCCTTCTTGCCCGTCGTCATCTTCCCTTCTTCGTCCTCGGCGACGGCGGTTCTTGCGTGTCCCGCGATGGTGAGGCACGTCCAGGACCTCGTCGCGGCCCGTTGGCCCTCGGCGTGGCGCGCGAGGAAGGGCCGCCCTGGCGCTGGCCCGTTGTCTCGGTGCTGTTTCTGGAGGCGTCACTGCTCCTCGTGCTGAGCGTCCCGCGCATCCGGTGCATTACGGTCGAGGCAGAGCACTATCCAATCGCCGCGGTCACGACGCTCAAGGCGGCGGGTGCGACGGGCCGGATCGCGACGTTCTTCGACTGGGGCGGGTTCGTGCTGGATACGCTCGGGCCCGCAGCTGCAGGTCTCGATGGATCCCGCGACGGGAAACGGTCTACGGCGCCGAGGTGTACGGCATCAACGAGCAATTCACCCTCGGGCTCGGCGACTGGGACGCGCTGCTCCTCCACGAGCCCCGTCCGGATCTCGCACTGGTGAGCAAAGCTTTTCCAACTTTCAACTTGATGCGATCGCGCCCCGGTTGGTCACTAGTCGATAGAGGACCAGGCTGGTGGGCTCTTCGTGCGCGATGAATACGGCTCTGGCTGCCGCCGTCAGGCGTGCCCGACCTGCGGTACTTCCGCCCGAGGCCCACTGTTTCGCGGCTGCCCGCGCATGGCTTGGCGGCTCGACCGAACGGCCCCGTGCGATACTCGGCGCCGCGTGGCCGCATCCATGAACGCGACCAGCCCTCCACGAGGTGCGATTGTCACCGTGTATGCGGTGGCCGTTGCGCTCGGGGCGACGCTCCTTTTTCTGATTCAACCGATGTTCGCGCGCGTCGTGCTTCCGCCGCTTGGCGGCGCGCCGGCGGTGTGGACGACGAGCGTGCTCTTCTTCCAGGTGCTGCTGCTCGCCGCGTATTTGTACGCGCATGCCCTCGGGCGGCACGGATTCACGCCAGCCAGCGCGGCATCCATCTGCGGCGTTGTGGCTGCTGGGGTGCTCTGGCTGCCGCTCGACATCGGTTGGACGCGGACGCTGGCAGCCGGATCGCCGCCTGCGTGGCGGCTGGTCGTCGCCGCGACCGCAGCCCTCGGCGTTCCGCTCTTCGCGGTGGCGGCGACGGCCCCGCTCGTGCAGCGCTGGTTCACGGCAATCGATCCTGCGAAGGCGGATCAGGCGTACGCGCTGTATGCGGCGAGCAACGCGGGCAGCCTGGGCGGCCTGCTGGCGTATCCGCTGATCGTCGAACGCATCTTCACGCTGAACATGCAGAGCCGGCTGTGGCAGGTCGGCTATCTCGCGCTGGCCGCCAGTCTGGTTGCGGCCGCCGGTCTCGCGTACCGCTATCGCCCGCCCGCTGGCGCGTCGCGGAGGCCGTCGAAGGCAGACGATGCCGCCGTCGGATGCGCCATCCTGGCCACTCACCCTCGAGCTGGCTGGTACGGGCGGGTGCCGCGGCTGCGTTGATGCAGAGCGTCACGCTGTACCTCACGACCGACATCGCGGCGAGTCCTCTGCTCTGGGTGCTGCCGCTCTCGGCGTATCTGCTGACATTCGTGCTGGCGTTCGCGCCGCGGTTGAAGGTGCCGATCGGTCTCGTGACCGTGATGGTTCCAGTCGCTGGCCTCGTCGCCGCACTGGCGCTTTTGACGACGCTGATACGTCCGACGTGGGTGTTACTGGCCGTTCATCTGGTGTGCGTCTTCATTCTCGCGCTCGGCTGTCACGTCGCGGTCGCCAGCACGCGTCCGCCTGCCCGGCATCTGACGACGTTCTATCTGTGGCTTGCCCTCGGCGGTGCGCTCGGCAGCGCCTTCACGGTGCTCGCTGGCGCCGCATCTGTTCAATCCGCCGTCGAATATCCCATCGCGATCATCGTCGCGTGTCTGGTGCGTCCTGGGGCGGAGCTGTGGAGCGGCTCCCGCGAAGCTGGCTGGTCGGATGCAGCCTGGGTGCTGGGCACGGTGGGGGTGGCGCTCGGCGCGCGTGCGCTGCTCCCACATGCGGGAGTGGAGGAGTCATTCGTTCGCGATGCTGCTGGCGGCCGGCGCGTTGCCGGTGACCATCACGACGCTGCAGTGGCCTCATGCCCGGCGCTTCGGACTGATGCTCGGCGTCGGTATTGCTCTGCGCGCCCGACATGTACCCGATGAACGTTCTGCACGCCCGAGCCGCAATTTCTTCGGCGTGCTGCGCGTGGCGGAATCGGGCGACGGCAAGGTCACGCAGTTCTTTCACGGCAGCACGCTGCATGGCGGCGAGTGGCGGGATCCGGCACGCCGGCACGAGCCACTCGAGTACCTACGGCCGCGTCGGTCCGGTCGGCCAGGTCTTCGAGACGCTGGCGCCCGCGGCTGGCCGGAGCCGGTGTCGCGGTCGTCGGGCTCGGCATGGGCGGACTTGCCGCGTACGCGCTACCTGGGCAGCAATGGGAGTTCATCGAGATCGATCCCGACGTCGCCGCCATTGCCGCCGACACCCGGTACTTCCACTTCCTCGCCGACGCGCCGACGCCGATCCGGGTCGGTACTCGACGACGGGCGGCTGGCGTTGTCGCGGGCTCGGCCGGGGAGCTATGCGTTGATCGTGATGGACGCGTTCAGCTCCGACTCCGTTCCGGTGCATCTGATCACGACCGACGCCCTCGCGGTGTACCGTCGCGCGCTGCGGCCGGATGGTCTGTTGCTCATCAACGTCTCGAACCGCTATCTCGACCTGGCACCCATCGCGGGGACCGTGGGGATGGCGTGCGGGTTTTCAAGGGTGCACACGATTTCACGACGTGTCGGAGAAAGGAGCGGCATCGCCGGTCTCGTGCCGTCGACATGGGTGGCCTTGGCGACGCGAACGCCGACGTCGTGGCGGCCCTGGCCGCGCAACCCGGCTGGCGTCCGCTCGATCGCAGCGACGGGACCGGCGTGGACCGACGACTTCGCCGATGTGTTCGGCGCCATCATGTGGCGCCGGTGACGGCGGCGACGGTCTGCGGCGCTCCGGGTTGGTCGTTGCGCAATGGTCGCGGTTGTGCCAGAATCCGCGCACATCACCAAGTGCCGCCCGGGCCGCCAGAGGCCTCTGGGTCGTCTCGACGGGATCCCGCTCGGCTCCATGCGCGCATACGGGCTCACTAGTCCTGGTCTACTGCGGAGCAACAACGAGGATGCCTTCCTGTGTGACCTGGCACGGCGGCTGTTCGTCGTGGCTGACGGCATGGGTGGGCACGCTGCCGGCGAAGTGGCCTCGCGCCTCGCGATCGAATCCATCACGCAGTTCTTCGGCCAGGCCGACACCATCGCGTTCGGCGGGCCGCAGACCGGTCCCGAGACGGCCGCAGACGCAGACCGCGTGCAGGAAGCCATCGCCGCAGCCAATCGACGGGTCTTTCGTGCGGCTTCCGAAGAGGACGCCTATGCCGGCATGGGCACGACCATTGTCGCGGCGCGCGTCACCGATGCCGGCGATCGTGCGGTGCTTGCGCACGTCGGCGACAGCCGCATCTACTCTGTTCGCCGATGGCGAGTTGACGTTGCTGACACGCGACGACTCGTGGGAGGAACTGGCGTGGGCGCAGCAGGTGGCGGGTGGACCGCCCGCGCCGCGCATGCCCAATCCGCGCGTGCTCACGAGCGTCCTCGGCATTCGGCCCGACGTCGATGTCCACGTCGAGGAGCACGCACTCCCAGGTCGCGGATTCCTTCTGCTCTGCAGCGATGGCCTGCACGGGTGCGTACCGCATGGCACGATTGAGGACATTCTCGCGTCGGCGCGAGGGCCGGAGGAGGGCGTTCGTTCGCTCATCGACGCCGCCCATGCCCATGGCGCGCCCGACAACGTGACGGCCGTGGCGGTGGCGTACGGCGAGGGCGCGGCATCCGTCGCCAGCGCCGGGAGAGACGCAGTCATGGCCGGAGGAGCGCAGGCAGGTCGCGCGGGGTGGCGCGCGGTTGGCGCTCACGCTCGGTCAGACCACGACCGAGTGGCTGATGATCGCTGGTATCCTCACCGCGATTGCGATCTTCTTTCTCGGTACTTTCCCGAGCGCGGTCCGCTACTACTCACGCGGCATCATTCTCTCGGTCCGGACGGTGGCGCCATGACGACACGACGCGCGCGCCTCGATGGAGAACAGGGTCAGACCACGACCGAGTATCTGATGATCGCGGGCCTGCTGACCGCCATCATCGTCTCGCTGACGAAGATCATCGTGCCCACGATGGCGTGGGTCGTCGTGAAGCTGGTCAATCACATGGCGATTGGAATCTCGAGCGTGTAAGCAAACAGGACGCATCCCCGCGTCCGACTAGGAGGGTGCCGTGACGATGCAGGACCTGCAGAACCGTTGGCTGTTAACACAGATCAAGGCCGTCGAAGGCGTGAAGAGCCTGGCGGTCCGGGCGCACGAAGCCCGGCGCCGGTTCTCGAAAGACGAGCGAGGGCAGACGCCCACTGAATACCTGATGATCGTCGGCCTGATGGCCGTCGTGATCATTACTGTGTTCGTCTTCTATTACTGGTCGAACGTGAAGTCGGCGGCCCAGAGCTGGGTCAGCAATGTCAAACAGAGCGTGCTCGGCAAGAACATCACGAAGTAGGCGGCCTCTGGCGATCGGCGCGCGGCTGCGGCGGACCGAGGCCGGACAAGCGGTCACAGAAACCATGATCATGATGATGTTTCTGTTGCTGCTCGTGTTCGGCTTCATCCACATGTGTATGCTCGCGACGACGAAGTACGTGGTGGACTATGCCGCGTTCAGCGTCGCGCGAGCCGATCTCGTGGACGGGAATAAATTCCTCGCCGCCATGGGAGCGATGGCCTATCTGGACTGGTCGCCGCTTCCGCCAATCCCCAGCGATGAGACCCGAACGATCCGCGGCAAGAGCCGGACGGGGTTCACGGTCAGCTATCGCGTGCCGTTCGGGCTGCCCATCTTCAACAACATCCCGTTCGGCGGCATCGAGCTGAAAGGCTTCTCGCCGGCGGCAAAGCAGAAAGGCGTGGAGGTGAGAGGCGACAATGCCCAGTAGCCGCGCCCGGTATCGCAGTCAGCGCGGCCAGTCCACCGCACTCGTCATCACCATGCTGATGGTGTTCGTGATGTTCACGAGCATGGTCGTCAACGTCGGTCAGGCGGTGAACCGGAAGATTGCCCTGCAGATGGTGGCGGACGCGGGCGCGTTCACCGGCGGGACGCGGATGGCCGAGGCGCTGAACTACATCAGCTTCGCAAACGGCGTCATCCAGGATCTGGTGGGCGATGACGACGGTGGCGTGGGCCGCGGCGTCGCTGATTCCGCCGCCCGGGACGTGCGGCGCCTTTGATGGGATCAACAGCGCGTACAAGGGGCATCTACCAGATCTACAACATCCCGATCCAGGCGATTAACTACACCTACGCGAACATTCCGTACACGGAAGCCAAGCGCGTCTCGGAGTACAACATCCGCGACATGTTTCCTGGAGAGCAACTGAACAAGTTCGAGTTCAAGGAAGCCGACTACTCGATGGAAACCGGGTTCGTGTTACGCCGGCACGCGACTTCCTTCCGATGATGTCGATCGAGGAAGTCTCCGACGGCACCGATCCCGAAACGAGCTATCCCGCGGTCTGGCCGCTCGGTGGCGGCGCGAAGTCGTCGCACACCCAGCCGTGCTGGACCACGTGCGGCATCTTGCCGTGCGTCCTGCCGGAGACGTGGTCGTTTCCGCTCTGGTACAAGAAGTCGAGCGACAGCACCAAGTATTTCGTCTGGCTCGTGAAGGCGCCCAAGACCAAGGGGCTGATGTTCGATGGCTTCTTCGGCCCGGATCTCATTCCCGAGATGCGGGCCATTGCGGTGTCGCGGCCCGTGGGCGGCAGCATCGAGAAGGGCGACGCGCGCTACACGGTGCAGATGATGCCAGCCAGCAAAGTCATGACTGGTGGGAGGATTGATCCGTGACGAGCACTACAGCCAGTTCGGCGGCATGCGGATGGTCGTGCACTGAGCGACCCCGCCGGCGGCGAGACTGGCGCAGCGCGCGCGGCACCGCCGTCACCGAGACGATCATCCTGACGTGGATCATGCTGGTGTTCTTCGCCGCGGCGTACCAGATGTTCATCGTCAACGAAACGATCTACCGCTCGCTCACGGCGGTCCATTCGCAGTTGATGCGCGATGGGTTCGAGCACAACTGCTATCGAGGCCGAGGACAAGTGCTGGCATGACACCGACAAGCACGCGCACGTCATCTGGCGCGAGCGGGACGGCAGCGGCACGCTCGACATCCCGGAAATCCGGATCATCGCCGTCAAGATGTTCCAGCCGTTCGGGCTGACCAAGTCCGTGCTGATCCAGAGCAACGTCCGCGGCGCGGAACCGTCGAAGGGCTGCAACGTGCCCTGCAAGAAAACGAAGATGGGGGCCGGCGCCGGCGGCCCGAGTCACGCACTACACGCACGACATGACCGCGCCCATGGGATATCGGGGCGATCGTGGGCGGCGAACACAGTCTTTACGGAAAGATGATCTGGGCACTCGGCCAGCTCGACGGCGATTGGTTCGCCGCGTTCCAGCCCCGGCTGGGCTTCTGACACCTGGCGCGGCGACGCGCTCGACGTAGACCACTGCCTGGACGAGAGCCGGGCACCCGCCGGCGCACCGGCGGAGACACGGAGGAGCAATGCGAAGCAGGGCGGCACTGCTGCTGTCGATCGTGCTCGGCGCGATCGCCGCGGTGATGATCCTGACCTGGGCACGTGGACGTGAGAGCGAGCTGCTGCAGCTCTCGCAGATGAAGGACGTGCTGGTGGCGACGAAGGACATTCCCGCCAACACGATCATCGACGAGCAGCTGGTACAGCGGCGGCAGGTGCCGTCGACGTACATGCAGCCCGGAGCCATCGGCGACGTCGAGGCCGTCAAGGGGCGGGTCACGTCGATCCCGATTCCGCTGGGCGCGCAGATCATCAACACGTACCTGCAGGACTCGGGACGTGCGGCGCTGGCCTTCGACGTGCCGCGCGGCCGCCGCGCCATCACCATCGCCGTCAGCGACGTCACGGGTGTCGCCGGCCTCGCGCGCCCGGGGAACTTCGTCGACATCCTCGGTACGTTCTCGTTCGGTCGGCCGACGACCTATCAGGGCGGACAGCTCGTCTACGCCGACGAGAAAACCGAGACGCGCCTGTTGCTGCAGAACCTGCAGGTCGCGGCGGTCGAGAAGGAGCGCAAACGCGATCGGCCCGATGCCGCGGCGGTACACGACCGTCGAGGAAGCGCAGGAGCGCGCACAGATGGAACAGGAAGAAGCGATCGCTTCGCAGCAGCGCTCGGTCTCGACCGTGACACTGATGGCGACGCCCGACGAGGCGCAGCAGCTGGTGCTGGCGCAGGAGGTCGGCTCGCTCACGCTGATGCTGCGGTCGAACATCGACGCGGGTCAGGTCGTGGACCTGGGATCGCTCGATACGATCGGCCTGTTGAAGGTGCCGATCCCGCTCAAGCCGCGCGCCCGGCCCGCCTGGCGTGAGATGCGCGGGAGCACCCCGTTCTGATGAACCCCGGAGGAATCACTGCCATGGTCTCGACCCGACTTCGCGCCCCGCTGCTGCTGGGAGCGATCTGTCTCGCCTGGGTGGCGCTCGGCGCCGCGCAGGATCCGGCCCCGTCGGGCAACGAGAACGAGAAGACGCTCTACGCCAACTCGCAAGAGACCTTCAATCCCGGGTTTCGCGCTCGGCGATGTCGCGGTCGCGGAACCAGAGATCGCCGACTACAAGGTGCTGCCCGGCCGGCGTGAGATGCTGCTCTATGGCAAGACGCCCGGCACGACGACCCTCACGCTGTGGGACCAGAAGCGCGTCCAGCGCGCCGTCATCACGATCACGGTCATCTCGCGCGAGGATCAGCAGGCTGAAAAGGATCTGACGGAGCTCGTCGCCGACTTTCCGTCGGTCAAGGTGCGCCGGGTCAAAGGCAAGCTGGTGCTGACCGGCGTCGTCCAGACGAAGAACGATCTGGAAGCGATCGAGAAGATCGCCGAGACCGCGGAAGCGACGAGTCTCGTGCGGCTGTCCGGCATGGTGCAGCCGACCAGCCCCGGCGGCACCAGCACGCCCGCCGGTCCAACCGACGCACCCAAGTACAACGAGAACGGCGATCCGCTGCCGCCGCCGGCCACGATTCACTACGAGTTCGACGTGCTCGAAGCCAGCGTGAACTACTCGAGCGGCTCGTACGCCACCGGCGTCGAACCCGCCGGGCGGAGTCTCTTCAAGAAAGCGGTCGCGGCCGGAACGGGCGGGAATGTCGAAGCTCTACGTCCCGGGCTCCGCGATTCTGCCGCCCGACAAGGCAACCACCAAACCGAAGAAGGGCGACGCTGCTCCCACCGCCGATCGGTATCAAGCTCACGCTGCAGCCGTCCGAGCTGGCGGAGGATGGGTCGTTCACGACGGTCGTACTGATCGAGACGAACGTGCCCGTGGACGGCGCGCCGGACCCATCAATCATGCGCCGCGCACGTTGGGAGATTCCGGTCGCGCAACAGGAAGCGTTCGGCCTCGCGGGCGCCGAGTTGCTGGCCGTGCCGATGATCGAGCAGCACCAGTCGAAGCTCGGCAAGGCGATCGGCGTCGCCGGCGTGGTCGGCGGGCTTCCCGGCGTGAGCAGTGCGCCGGGCGTCGGCTACGTCGGGTCGGTGCCTTACTACTCCAAGGAAAAGAAGACGCAGCTCCTCGCGCTGTTCCACCCGCGCGTCGAGAAGGGGGTCAAGAAGTGACCTTGCTGCGGTGGAGCGTCTCCCGATGAGCGAACGTGCACGCATCGTTGCCGTCTATTCCGCGGGAGGCGGCACCGGCAAGACACTCGTCGCGTCGAACCTCGCGCTGAGCCTGCACCAGCAGCAGTCGGGCCGCGTCCTGCTCGTGGACGGCGGTCATCCGATGCCGGGCGACCTGCCGATCGTCCTCGGCGTGGACCGCGTCAAGGCGCTCGCCGACATGGTGCCCATCATCGGCCGCCTCACGCCCGAGGTCTTCGCGAGCTACCTGGTCACGACGCGCGAGGGACTGCCGTTGATGTCGCTCGTGACCGACGTCATCCAATCGCGCCTCGATCACGCCGGAGCTCTTCAACAAGATGCTCGACCTGGCGTCCGAAGCGTTCGACGTCGTCGTGCTCGATCTCGCCTCTGGCGTCGGACCGCTCACGCAGGCCATGCTCGACCGCTGCGACAACGTGGTCGTGGTCGTGGATGCGACACCGAGCGGCTTGCCGCGTACGCGGTACTGCCTCGACTACCTGCGCTCGGTCCAGGTGCCTGACTCGGGCCTGCTGGTGTGCGCCAATCGTGTGTCGGAGCGCGGCGGCATGCCCGTCGAGCGCGTGGAGCGGATGCTCGGCCAGACGCTCGTCACCTCGATGCCGGACGATCCCGAAGTCGTCGCCGGGGCCGTCGCCAAGGGCCAGGCGCTGGTGTTGGCCGCGCCGCGTCACGCGATCACGAGAGGCATCGATCGCCTCGCGCGGGAATTGACGACGCGCGAGCTTCGAGCCCGCGAAGAAGCGGCAGAAGTCACGCCCGCGCAAGCCACGCCGTCGGACGAGGAAGAGAACGTCCGCAGCATCCGGCGCCGCATCCACACGCGGCTCGTCGAAGAAATCGATCTGAAGAAGGCGGACCTCAACTACCTCAGGGATCCCGTCAAGCTCCAGGAAGTCCGGACGCGCGCCGAAGCCAAGGTGCTCATCCTGCTCGACGAAGAAGGCGGCTCGATCACGTCACGTGACGTGCGGCGGAAGATCGTCAAGGAAGTGCTCGACGAAGCGCTCGGCCTGGGACCGCTCGAGGATCTGCTCGCGGATCCGAAGGTCACGGAAATCATGGTGAACCGGGCCGATCAGATCTACGTGGAGCGGTCCGGCAAGCTGGAAAAGACGAAGGTGCGGTTCCTGGGCAACGAGCAGCTCCGCGGCGTCATCGAGCGCATCGTCGCGCCGCTCGGGCGGCGCATCGACGAGAAGGTGCCGATGGTGGATGCGCGCCTCCGCGACGGGTCGCGCGTCAACGCCATCATTCCCCCGCTGGCGCTCAAGGGCCCGGCGATGACGATCCGGAAATTCTCGAAGACGGCTGCTCGGACCCGACGATCTCGTCAAGTTCGGCTCGATGACCGACCAGATGGTCACGTTCCTGTCCGCTGCGGTGAAGGCGCGGCTGAACATCGTGATTTCCGGCGGCACGGGCTCCGGCAAGACGACACTGCTCAACGTGCTGTCGTCGTTCATTCCCGTGGAAGAGCGCATCGTCACGATCGAGGACGCGGCGGAGCTGCAGCTGCCGCAGGATCACGTGGTCACGCTCGAATCGCGTCCGGCGAACATCGAAGGCGAAGGTGCGATCACGATCCGCGACCTCGTGCGCAACTCGCTGCGTATGCGGCCCGACCGGATCGTCGTCGGCGAGTGCCGCGGCGGCGAAGCGCTCGACATGCTGCAGGCCATGAACACGGGCCACGACGGATCGCTCACCACGGTCCACGCCAATGCGCCACGCGACGCCTTGAGCCGTCTCGAGACGCTGGCGCTGATGGCGGGGCTCGATCTGCCGTCGCGCGCGATTCGCGACCAGATCGCGTCGGCCGTCAATCTGATCGTCCAGCAATCGCGTCTGCAGGACGGCTCGCGCCGGGTCACGCACATCACGGAAGTGACCGGGCAAGAGAACGGTGTCTTCACGTCGGCAGACGTGTTCGTGTTCAAGCAGTCGGGCATGGCGCCCGACGGCAAGATCTACGGACAGTTCGTCCCGACCGGGTACATTCCAGCGTTCGTGGACAATCTGGCGCGCAGGGGCGTCAAGGTCCCGCGCGAAATCTTCCTCCACCAGACGGCCTGATCATGATGATCTTCTACGTCGCCCTCGCGCTGCTCCTGATCGCCCTGATCATCTTCAGCGCCAGTACGGTGGAGCGCGTCGGCAACTGGTGGTCGGCCCGCACGGGCAAATACGCCAGCTGGATGACCATCGAGTTCGAGGGCATGTTCCGCGAGCTCAGCACCGAAAAGGCCAACCGCATCATCACGTGGACCACGGTCGGCGGACTGCTGATTGGCCTGCTCCTGGGCGATGGCGTGCTCGGCCGTGCCATCGCGATGACCATCCTCGGTCTGGCGGGCTACTTCGGGCCGTGGGGCATCGTGCTCTACATGCGCTACAAGCGGCTCGATGCCATCGACAATCAGCTCGTCGACTCGCTCCTCCTGATGTCGAACGGCCTCAAGGCCGGCCTGAGTCTTCAGCAGGCGATGGAGCTCGTCGTCCGGGAAATCAAGCCGCCGATATCGGACGAGTTCGGGCGCATGGTCAAGGAGATCCATCTCGGCCGGCTCACCGACGACGCGCTGCGCCGATTCCGTGAGCGCGTGCCGCTCGAAGACGTCAACATCGCGATTGAAGCCATCCTCACGCTGCGCGAGACCGGCGGCAATCTGAGCGAGACCTTCGACGTCATCGCCCACACCATCACCGAGCGCAAGAAGGTGCAGGGCAAGATCAAGTCGCTGACCGCACAGGGCATGTCGCAGGGCGTCCTCGTCTGCCTGATGCCGTGGGGCATGATGCTGCTCTTCTCGATGCTCGACGCGAGCTACATGGCGCCGTTCTTCACGACGGCGCTGGGGTGGATGATGATCACCACCGTGTTCGTGCTCGACGCGGCGGGCATGTATCTCATGTTCCATCTGGTCAAGGTGGACGTATGAGGCGACGCGACGGTCAGCGCGGGCAGACGACAACCGAGTACCTCATGATCAGCGGGATCATGACGACGGTGGCGATCTTCATCCTGCAGCGCGATGCAGGAGCCGTTTCGACAGCGTCTTCAGGAGATCGTGACTTACATCATCAACGGCGTCGCGGATCCGCCGTGGTAGGACATACCCGAGCATGACGACCATTCTCCTGCCGATCGCGCTCCTGCTACTGTTCGTGTCGATCGTGCTCCTTGCCTTCTCGCTGCTGCCGGGCGGCCGGGGCACGGCCGTGCGCGGCATGGCGTTCCGTCACGCCGAGCTCGAGCGGCTGCCGGGCTATCTACGGTTCCTGTCGCCGCTTCTCGAGGGTCTCTCGCCGCTCGTGAGGCGGATCCCGTGGTCCACGTATCGCGCGCACGCCACGACGCAGCTGCAGCGGGCGGGCATCGCCGAAGCGATGACCGTCGATCAGCTGCTCATATTCAAGATCCTGTGCGCCATCCTGTTGCCACTGCTTGGCGCGCAGGTCCTGCAGCTGCTGCGGAATCCTGGCGTGTACCTGATCGCGGTCTTCGGCGCGTTCTATCTGCCGGACAAGATCGTCACGAGCCTGCGGCAGAAGCGCGAGAAACAGATCGTGCGGTCGATGCCCGGCGCCGTGGACGTGCTCTCACTGTCGGTCGAAGCAGGGCTCGAGTTCCTGCTCGCGTTGCAGCGACAGGTCGAGCGCGGCCTTCCCGGCGCGCTGCGCGACGAGCTGGCGACCATCCTGGCCGACATCCGGTTGGGCAAGAGCCGTGCGGAGGCACTCAAGGGCTTTGCAACGCGCGTCGAGATGCCGGAGATCTCCTCGTTCGTGTCGGTGCTGGTGCAGGCCGACGCACTCGGCGCGTCGATCGGCCCCGTGCTCAAGATGCAGGCCGAACGGATGCGCGTCGAGCGCTTCCAGCGCGCCGAACGCGAAGGCGCCAGGGCCTCGCAGAAGATCCTGTTCCCGCTCGTGCTGTTCATCTTTCCGTCGGTGCTGATCGTGATTCTGGGCCCGGTCATCCTGCAGTTCATCTATGCCAGGTAGGGCGTCGCGGCGCGTGCGGGTGAGCCTCGTCGACGGTGGCCGCCCCGTCGCCGACGCGGGTCTGGCGGATACCGCGATCCCGCGCATGATCGGCTTGCTCGGCCGCGATGGGCTCGCGCCGGGAGAGGGCCTGGTGTTGACGCCGTGCAATTCGATCCACACCTGCTTCATGCGTTTTGCCATTGATGTCGTGTTTCTCGACCGTGCAGGTACCGTGCTGCGCGCGGTCGCCTCGCTACCGCCGTTCCGTTACGCGTGGGGAGGACTCCGCGCGAAGACCACTATCGAGCTGCCTGCCGGATCGCTCGACATCCTCGACATCCGGCCGGGCGCTCAGATCCGGATCGAACCAGCGTGATACACGCCCTCGTCATCTCAGACGCCAACGGCGAACGCCGTATTCCCCTCGTCGGCTCGGTGGTCGTCGGACGCGACCCGGCCTGTGAAATCTACGACTCGGACCCGCTGCTCTCCCGGCGCCATGCCGAGTTCCTGCTGACGGCCCGGGGCACGATCGTCAAGGACCTGAACAGCCGCAACGGCATTCAGGTGAATGGCGTGTCGGTACCGGAGGCGCTCCTTCGGCCCGGCGACGTTGTCCAGATTGCGCATCTGCGGATCCGGTACGACCAGACGCTGGACGCGCCGACGACTCCGGGTGCCGGCGACGCCGGACACGACGCCACGATGGCGATCGAACCGGTCTTCGATCCGCTGCCCATCGAGCCGCCGAGCCCGCAGCGCCGCGCAGGCGGTAGCAAACCCGTACGCGCAGCGCGGCCCGCGCCAGTTCAACACGCACCGGCTCCAGCACAGGCTCCTGCCCCTCCCCCGCCGAGAGCCGCCGCGGCGCCTGCCGCTCCGGCTGCTGCCGCAGCGCCGGCGGCCGCGCGTCAGGCGCGTCGTGCGAAAGGTCTGTGGCTCATTCGCGTGGTCGTGCACGCGGGCATCATTGCCGTCCTCGCGTTCCTGTTCGCGGCAATCCCGGCGCTCTGGTGGCACGACTCACAGCTCGCGGGCTTCGCGGAGGAGCGTGCGATCACGCTCGCGAACTGGGCGTCTGCCGAAGCACGCATCCGGCTCGAGACCCATCAGCCCGTCGGTGATGCGCTCGACGTCATCATGAAGCAGCCAGGCGTCGTGGGCGCGTTCCTCGTCACGCCTCAAGGCAAGGTGCTCGCGCCCTCGACGCGCGCGCAGGAGCAGATCGACATGCTCGGCGGCCTCGCGATGAGGCCGGACGCCGTCTATAGCGACCAGCTGGGTCACGACGGCGATCTCACCGTTGCGGCACGTCCGGTGCCCGCCGGCGACAGTCCACGGGCCGCCGTGGTGTGGCTCTCGCTGCGCGCCTCCGATCTCGGGGCACGGATCGAAGGGAGTGGCGCCGTTCTCGTCCCGATGTTCGTGATCGCCCTGCTCATCGGAATCGCCATCGGCTTCCTGCTGCACCGGAAGGCGACCAAGCAGCTGGCGATGCTGAACGAGGACGCCGAGATGGCGATGGCGGGCCAGATTCCCGAGGTGCTCGACACCTTGGGCACGGGGCCCACCCGCGATCTCGCGGCGACCCTCAATTACCTGCTCGCGCGCGTGCGCGCAGGAGGCGCCGAAGTCGAGCGTCCTGTGAGTACGACGGGACGACGGCCGGCACCCGCTGCCGCGCTGCTGCTGCGCCACGGCCCGTTGCCCGTCAGGCCGCTCCGCGCCGCAGCACCGCGCCGCAGACCGCGCCTCCGCGCGCGTTTGCGCCGGTGGCGCCTGCGCCGCCGCCCGCTCCGCCAAAGCCCCGGCTCGCGCCCGCGCAACTGGTGGCCAACCCGCAGCTCCGCGTCACGGAGGCGAGCGAATCGGCAGGCAGCACTCTTCGGCGTTCCCAGGGACAAAGCGGTGGGTCAGCACGTGCTCGACGCAATTTCCGATCGCGGACTGCTCGATGCCGTGCTCAAATGCCTCAGTGGGCTGCCGCCGGCTGGTCAACAGGAAGCCACGGTGACGCACGAGGCGACAGGACTGACGCTCAAGGTCAAACTCAGCCGAACCGGCAAAGACCAGCCTGTCACCATCGAGGCGCAGGAGGCGTAACCCATGCGGCGCGACTCCGTCGCGGTGAGCACCAGTTCCCTCCAGCGGCCGGTTCTGGCCGTCCGGAAGGCTGGAGCCCGCGAAGTGGACATCCCGGTCGTCGTGGGCAAGCCGATTTCGATCGGCAGCTCCAAGACGGCCACCATCGTCGTGGCAGGCGCCGGCGTGGCGGCCATGCACGCGGTCGTGTCGGACACCAGCGGCCAGATCCTGCTCGAGGATCAGCAGACGCCGAATGGCACCACCGTGAACGGCCAGCCGGTGTTGAACTACGTGCTGAGCGCTGGCGACGTCATCACGCTTGGTGACGTGACGATCACCCTGGTCGATCGCGCGGTGACTCCCCCAGCCGACGACACACCCAAGGCCGCCAGCGGCGGCAGCAAGATCCTGAAGCTGGGGATGGTGGGGATCGGAACGGCGGTTCTCGTGGGCGGGATCCTGTTCATGCTGGCGCCCGCGGCGCCTCCGCCGGCGACCGACGCCACGACCCCGCCCGCGGCGACGCCGAACGCGCCCGCTGGCGGTGCACCGGCGCCCGCGCCGGGTGTGGGCGGAGGCCCCACGACCACGCCCGTCGGCCGGACCGACCAAGCCGGCTTCCGGGCCCGCGCCGGGCAGTCCGGCTCCGGCTCCACGTCCGCTCCAGGAGGTGCCGTCGTCCCGCAGCCGACGCTCGACGCCAAGGCGGCGGCCGCGGCCCTCAAGGGCGCCGAGGAGTCCATCCTGGTCCGACGGACGGCCGCCAACGCGGTGGCCTCGGGCGTTGATCCCGTGGATGCACTCTTCGACGAAGGTCAGTCACAGCGATCGGCAGGCCGGTTGCGCGACGCTTCACGCCTTTTCGCAGCTGCGCTCGAACGGCGTCCAAACCACCCACTGGCGCGGATTCGTTTGAACGATACATTGCGTGAGCTCGACGCGACGATAACAGAAACGATCGCCGAAGCTGAGCGCAGTGCCGCCCGATTACAGTATGAGGATGCCCTGAACATGTGGGAGCGCGTGCTCGAGCTCACCGAGCAAGGGAGATCCACGGGCCGCCCGGGCCCGCCTCGGTATCGATGAAGCGCGCTCGCACATGGCGCGCTAACACGGTGGTTGTGACGGCCCGCCGGGCGGGCCTTTGAAAGAGAAGGCAGACGACTCGTGGCTAAGTTGGTGGTCTTTCGAGGCACGCGGCCGGAGCGGTACGTCGATCTGACCGACCGCGATCTCAGAATCGGACGGGCGCCGGAAAACGACGTCATTCTGGAGGATCCGGACCGCACCGTTTCCCGCTTTCACGCGGAGCTCCGGTTCGAGAACGGGCAGTACGCGCTCATCGACCTGAACAGCCAGAACGGTCTCTGGATGGACGGGCAGCGCTTGCCTCGGCTGACGCTCGAGCCAGGCCGGCCCGTGAGCGTCGGCATGTTCCGGTTGCTGCTGGAGGCCGACGACCAGCGGGCCGCGGCGGCCCCGCCACCTCCGGTCGATCGCACGATGCTCGCGAGCGATATGCCGGGTGGTGCCCCGATGGGGGGACCTCCGCCGATGCCGGTGCCTGGAGCTGGCGCGCCTCCCCCGCCACCTCCTGCGCCGGGAGCCGCGGCCAAAGCCGCGCCTCCGCCTCCCACGCCGAAACGTTCCGCCGCGAAGCCCGCTGCAGCGGCGTCAGGTGACCAGTCGAACATCATTTCGAAGATCGCGCGGCCCAAGATCATCCTGTCGGTGCTCGGCCTGCTCGTGCTCCTGATGGTGGGCCGCATGTTGCTCGACTCGGGCGGCGAGCCAGCCGCCGGTCGCCGACAACAGCCAGACGCAGGCGCCGCCAGTCAAGACCAACGAGCAGCTCATCGCGGAGCACATCGCGGAAGGCAAGACGAAGTTGGCTGCTGGCGACTTCGACGCGGCCATTACCGCCGCAGAACGCGCCCTGGTCATCGACCAGGAGAATCCGGATGCGCTGGCCCTGAAGATCAAGGCGGAGGAAGCCAAGCGCGCGCGCCAGCCTGCCGCCGACGCCCGCGCCGGGCCCCGGACCGACACCGGCGCCAGGACCGACGCCCCCGACGCCGACACCGGCGCCGCCAACGCCCACACCGACGCCGACGCCTGGGCCCGACGCCCGGCAAGAAGCCGGGGAAGACCACCAAGCCGGTGAAGACGCCGGACCACGTGCCGTCTCCGTACGTGCAGCAGCGCTACGCGCAAGGCAAGGCCGCGCTCGAACGGGGTCGGTACGCGGAAGCCACCGCGGCCTTCGAGGAAGTGCTGCAGCAGGAGCCCGGGTACCTGGATACGCAGGCGTTGTTGACCCAGACGCGTACCGCGCAGAAGGCCAAGGCCGTTGAGGCGCTGCAGGCGGGTCAGAAGCTCGCCGAGTCGGGCGACCTCTCCGGCGCGCGCGATCAATACGCGCGCGCCCGCGCACTCGACAAGAACACGCCGGGGCTCGAAGAGGCGCTCGCGGCGCTCGCGGACAAGATGAAGGACGTCGGTGCGTCAGCGTACCGCCGCGCGCGGCAGTACGACGCCCTCGGACGATCCGCGGACGCCATTCCGCTCTACGAGCAGGCGGTGCAGTACCTGCCGGACTCGGATCCGAACAAGAAGACTGCGCAGGAGCGCCTCGCCGCTCTCAAGGGCGGCCGGTAGACGACGCGCCATGAACAACGCCGAACTCGACGATCGCCTCGCGGAGCTCTTCACCGGCTACAACGTCCTGCCGGCGTCGATGCTCGACCGGGCGCGCAAGTTCCAGGAATCCCGGGGCGGCACGCTCGCCGGCTCGCTCACGGAACTGCACATTGTCGAGGAGGACACACTTCCGCCGCTCCTCGAAGAGTTGACCGGCGTTCGGGCGGTCGATCCGCGCCTGCTGACGGTCTACCCGGACTTCGTCGAGCGGATGAACGTGCTCGTGCCGCCCGACGTCATCGCGGCCCTGATGGTGTTTCCCGCGCAGATGGAGATCAACACGATCCACGTCTGCATGCTGAATCCGACCGACGGTTGGACGGCGCGGGCACTCGAGTCGGTGTCGGGGTGCAAGGTCGTTCCGGCCGTGACGCACGAACGCGCCATCGCCGGCGCGCTCGAACAGCACTACGCCAAGTACCTGAAGGGACCGGTGGCGCCGCCGGATGAAGCCACCGGACGCGCCACGGCCGAAGAAGCCTACCGCCACCTCTTCGACGAAGACTTCCAGGACTTCCTCAAGCCGTCGATTGCCCTCATCAACCGTCACCGCGATGCGATCCAGCGCGACGAGCGCGCGCTCGAGTCGCTGATTCGCGAACCGATCATCATCCGCCTCGTGCAGCAGCTGCTCTGCCGGGCCATCGAGTCGGGGGCGAGCGACGTGCACGTCGAGCCGACCGGTGACGGTCTCCGCGTCAGGGCACGGGTCGACGGCAGCATCCGCGTTCTCCACACGTTGCCGCCCAACGCGGCGATCCCCATCGTCGCGCGCTTGAAGGCCATGGCGGACCAACCAATCCATGCGAGCAAGACGCCCATCGACGCCCGCATCGGCTACGACCTTGTGTGGGGCCGCGGCATCGACCTGCGCTTCTCGGCCGTGCCGGCGGTGACCGGCGAGAAAGTCGTCCTGCGCGTGCTCGACCGCACGCGTCAGCGCCGTGGCCTGACCGACCTGGGTGTTGACGACCACACGCGCGCCACGCTCGAGGCTTCCTCCGATCTGCCCAACGGCCTGCTGCTCGTGACCGGACCAACGGGCAGCGGCAAGAGCTCCACGCTGTACGCGCTTCTCGACCGGCTCAACGGCGAAGACACCGCCATCTTCACCGCCGAGGACCCGGTCGAATCGCGCATCATCGGCGTCACGCAGGTGCAGTGCAGCGAAGGATCCGGACTCACGTATGCGACAGTGCTGCGCAGCTTCCTCCGCCAGGACCCCGATGTCGTGATGGTCGGCGAAATCCGCGACGCCGAGACGGCGGACATCGCTCTCAAAGCCGCGCTGACCGGTCACCTCGTGCTGTCGTCGCTGCACACGAACGATGCGCCGGGCGCCGTTCTGCGTCTGACGAACATGGGGCTGGAACCGTTCGTCGTGGCGTCTGCGCTGCGCCTCGTCGTGGCGCAGCGGCTGGTGCGCCGCCTGTGCGCCAAGTGCAAACGGCCGCTCGCGACATCGAGTGATGCGCTGCGTCCGGTGCTGGCCACGGCGTCCCCCGCGCTCGCGAAAGCCATCCTCGCGGGTCACCCCCACGAGCCCGTGGGTTGTGCGGCGTGTTCCGGGCTCCGGTTATCGCGGCCGCGTCGGCATCTTCGAGGTCCTCACCGTGAACGATCGCATCGAGGACCTGATCATCCGCCGCGCGCCGGCGTCCGACATTCGCGCGGCCGCGCGCGACGCCGGCATGCGCACGTTGCGCGAGGCCGGCTGGTTCATGGTGGCCACTGGTCAGACGTCCATTTCCGATGTGCTCGAGCACACGGTCGGCGATTCGGATCCAGGCGCTCGAGAGGATGCGCCGGTCGAGGGAGAAGTCCATGCATAGGCACAGCAGGGCAAGGCTGGCACTCACAGCGCTTGCGGTGGGGTCGCTGGTGGCCCTGGTGGGAGCCCAGGCTCAAGCGCCAGGATCGTGGGTGGCGCGCAACCCGAAGCTCGCGGCCACTCCATTCCAGTCGGTCGACGGTCACATCACGTTCGAGTACCCGAAGAAGGATTGGGTCGCGACGACCGGCGTCGGATCAACGCTGGCAATGCTCGTCGAGAAGAACGGCAGTGCCTGGATGATAGCCGAGCGAACGAAGCTGCAGATGGCGCTCGCGCCCGATGATGTGACGGATTTGTTTTCGCAGCTCGAGGCGGACCGTCTGAAGGAGACCGAGCCGCAGGCCGTGGGCGTACAGAACAAGCTGTTCGTGCTCGACGATCGCCGCTTCACGGCCGTGCAGCTCTCACGCAAAGGGCTGCGAGGTACCGACGTCGTGCGTCAGGTACTCGTTCCCGGTCGGCGAGTACCTGTATCGTCTGGTCTGCGGAACGACCTCGGATCAGTTCCCGAAGTTCGAGGCGATTTTTGCGCACGCGGCCGCCACGTTCCACGCGCAGACCGGCGCTGCCGCAGCCGCACCGGCGGCTCCTGCCAAACCCTGAATCTGATCTCGAACGGGTGAGCGGCCGATGAGGTCGTTCACCCGGCGGCCGAGAGCTCGCGACACGCGCGCCGCGAGTGCGGCGTCCCCGGCGACCACGCGTACCCGACCGGCCCCGTACCGTTCGAGTGCGCCTGACGACACCAGCGTTCCGCCACTGCCCTTCCAGGATGAGAGGGCTCGCCGCGTTCGGCCCGACGAACGGCTGGCGCAGCTCGTAGAACGCGCCTTCGACGGATTCATCCGCCAGGTCGGCGACGAGCCGTGCCGCAACCGCTTCCAGCCTGCCGCTGCCTGCGGCGCGATGTGCCTGCGCGTCATCGCCGATGATGGCGACGTCGAGGATCGTTCCGTAGTCGAGCTCCCTCGCGGCGAGCGCCCCCACCGCCACGACCACGAGTGCCGCACCCGTTGCGGAGGGTACCCGCCGGATGGCTTCGGACAGCACGAGGTCGACCGTGGTCTCCGCGAGCAGAGACAACTGGCGCGCCGTCTCGGCGGCGGTGGCGCGCCCGATGGCTTCCCGCCCGGCGATCCGGAGCAGTTCCCGCCGCTGGAATCGCTTGAGCGAATCCAGCCGGGCAACGGGATCGGCAAACGCGACGAGCGCCGAGGTCGCCTCGTCTGCGAGGTCGGTCGCATCGGGTGGTGTGCGATTGATCTCACCGACCAGCCAGTGCAGGAACTCCGGGTTTCTGACGAGCAGTTCGGTCGCGAATGGCGCGGTCGCCGTGACGTCCACGAGCACGCCCAACACGCGCGGATCGTCAGCGAAGTACCGCAACATGCGTCGTCCTGGCAGGACTGGCTTCCACGTAGCGGACGAACGCGCTCAGGCCCGCGTCGGGATCGGGCGTCTGCCGCAGCGCCTCGAGGAGCGTGGCGGCCAGCGTCGCAAGTGCTTCACGCACCTGGACGTCTTCGGCGAGGCCCTGGAGGCGTGTATCGGCCGCGCCCGGGTCTTCGAAGCCGAACGACTCCAGGTAGCGGCGCGCGTCCTCGGCGGTCAGGTCAGCCGAGAGGAAGAGATCGGATGGAGAGATGGCCACGTTCGCCCCGAGATCGCTTGTGTCCGACAACTCCCAACTCCCAACATCCAATGTCCCAACTCCAGACGCTTCACCCCGTCGCCGAGGGCATCGCTCTTTTGGGTGTTGGCCGTTGGAGGTTGGGAGTCGACAAACTCAAGTGCGTTCCGGGGCTAGAGTACGTCCTTCTCGCCCGTCCGGATCTTGTAGCTCACATCCACCGACGAGACGAAGATGCGGCCGTCGCCGATTTCGCCGGTGCGCGCTGCCGCGATGATGGCTTCGACGGTTGAATCGACGGCGCTGTCGTTGACGACGACCTCGATCTTCGTCTTCGGGAGCAGACTGACGTCGTATTCCTTGCCGCGGTACGTCGCCGTATGGCCCTTCTGACGCCCGTGGCCCCGGACCTCGGTGACCGTCAGCCCGGGCAGCCCGAGCTTGTCCAGAGCACTCTTGACGTCTTCCACCTTGTTGGGGCGGACAATGGCCTCAATCTTTTTCATAACCCTCCTCCAGCATGCGTTCGAGATCTGCCTTCAGCGCCCCGCGCGCCAGCGCCGGCAGCTTGGCTCCGGACCGCGTGAGGTGAAACACGTCGATGGCCTTGCTGCCCTCGGTGGCGATCAGCACGAGCTCGACGTCGCACTCGTGCTGTGAGATGACCCGGCTGATACGATGCAGCAGCCCGAGGCCGTTCTGCGCGACGATCTCGAGCACCGTGTAGTGCTGCGAGTGCTCGTTGTCGAAGTACACGACCGTCGGGACCAGCGTCGCGCCACGCCGGTGCAACGGGCCGCTCGCCTTGCGGTGCAGGAGCGGCGCGATCTCCTGCCGGCCGGCGACTACGTCCTGCAGCAGCCGCTCGAGCTGCGACGGGTCGCGTCGGCGTTCATCTTGAAGAACTGTTCCTGATCGGCGAACTGAAACAGGTCGAGCACGAGCCCGGCCGGGCTCGTCATTGCGCTCCCGCGGAGGATGTCCATGCCGCAGTACGACAGCACGCCGCAGATGTTCGCGAACAGCTGGGGCTTGTCGAGCGTGACGACGGCGAGTTCCCAGGCGCCGCCGCGGGGCTCGAGGAACAGGCGGACTTCGTCGGGATGAATGTCGCGCGCGAGCCGCGCGTGCTGATAGACGTGGGCGCGATCGACCGTCGCCAGGTATCGCTGCGGCAGTCCCTCGAGGAACCGGGCGAGCTCGACCTCCGAGATGTCCGACGGGACGCGTGGCCTGCAGCGCCGCCACAGCCGCCTGCTCGCGATCGATCACCTGGTCGCCGTAGGCGATGGTCAGCTCGTTGTAGGTATCGACATAGAGCCGCCAGAGCAGCTCTTCCTTCCAGGGTGTCAGCGTTCCGGGACTGACCGCCTGGATATCCACGAAGGTCAGCAGGCACAGCATCTTCAGACGCTCTTCAGTGCCGACGAACGCCGCGAAGCGCTGCACGGTTCCCGGATCGTCACTGTCGCGGCGGAACGCGGTGACCGACATCGGAGATGCTCTGCGATCAGGAACTCGATGTCGTCGCGTGCGTCGGCGGCGACATCGAGCTGCGCGAGCATTCCGCGGGCCATGCGGGCGCTCTCTTCGGCGTGCGCCTCTTCCTTCCACTTGCCGACGTCGTGGAACAGGAGCGCCAGCACGAGGCGCTCGGGTGCGTGCAGCTCCCCGAGAAGCGCGCCGAACCGTTCGCGCGATGCGTCGGGCGTGAGCAGCCGTTCGAGCCCTCGAATCGTGAGCAGCGTGTGCTCGTCAACGGTGTACTTGTGGTAGAAGTCGCGGATCACCCGGGACGAAATGGCGTTGAAGCCCGGGAACAGCTTGCCGAGCAACCCGCATTCGTGCAGCTCGGAGAGCCGGTCGTAGAGTCCGGGCTGTGGCCGCAGCAGACGAAGCAGCCGCGCGCGATGCTGTGGCGTTGGCAGGAAGTCTGTCAGCGCGTACCGCGCGGAGCGCCGCTCGATGAGCGCAAGCGTCTCGTCGGCTACGGGCGCGCCGTACTCGAGCGCGACCTCGAACGCCTGCAGCCAGGACGATGGATCTCCCGATGCGCGCTCGGCATCGGAGAACTCGACGCCGGCCGATGTCACCTGCAGGTTGGATCCGACGGCCGTCCACGTCACGCCTCCCGCGCCGTGCGCGCATCAGCCGTCTGGCGCGGCCCAGCGTGCGCGCGACGGCTCTCGCGTGCCCGAAGTACCGGCTCATGAGCGCTTCGACGCGCTGCTGCGGCGTAGCGCCCTGAATGTGCAGACGGTCCGCCACGATTTCCTGGAGCTGGTGGCCGAGCACGTTCATGTTCCGTCCGGCCTCGAGGTGAAGCACGGATCGCACCCGCAGCAGGAAGCCTTCCGCCTGATCGATCCGGTCCTCGTCCACGAGCGCCGACGTCGCATCGTCGGACAACCAGGTGTAGACGCGGGCCGCGGCGACATCGCGCAGTCCGCCCGGCGACTCCTTCACGTCCGGCTCGAGCTGATACACGGTGTCGTTGAACTGTCCGTAGCGCGCGGTCGTCAGCCGCTCCAGCCCTTCGATGACCTGTTCGCGGCAGGCGGCGTTCGCGCGGCGGAAGCGTTCGTCCACCTCCTCGAAGACCGAGGGCTCGCCGGCAATCAGCCGCAGGTCGAGAAGGGCGAGCAGCAGCTCGGGATTGTCGTGTTCGATCTCGCGCAGGTCCGCGAGCGTGCGGATCTGGTGCCCCACGGTGAGCCGAAGGTCCCAGAGCGGGTGGAGCACATCCTTGACGAAGCGCTCCTCTGCTCGTCCGATCGGCCCATCGAAGACGATCAGCAGGTCGATGTCCGAGTGCAGGCAGAGCGTTCGCCGGCCGTACCCGCCCGTGGCGCAGACGGCCAGCGGCGCGGGCGACGCCAGATCGGTCGCTGCCGACCACCTGTCGGAGGAGGTCGTCGAGGCGATCCGAGAAGCGGGCGTGCGCGGTGCGTCCACCCAGACCCCGGGCGATATCGGCAGAGAACTGCTCGCGCGCGGCGGTGAGCCGCGCGGCTAGCTGCTGCATGTCGGCCGATCGGGAGCCGTGGCGCTTCGCGGTCATGATGGGGCTGAGCACGCCCAGCGCCAGAGCTACTGCCATCGTCGCCCTCGGCCAGCGTCCAGCCAGAGGCCGGACAGACAGGCGGGTCGCGATACCGGCGCGGGCGCCCGCATCATATCAGCAGGGCTCGCGGGTCTCATGACGCGTCGTCTCCGAAGCGGACCCGATTGCCGTGACACAGAAATGTGGTTCGCGCACCAGCATCCGACAAATTTGTTTGAGTCGCACGATCGCCGGCTTCGGCACACCGAGCGATCGCAGGCGATCTGTGCGGCTAGCGATCATGGTCGTCTGGCGCATATGCCTGAAGCGTGCCGCCTTCTCGACTCGCGGCACTCGCGATGAGTGCGGTGCCGGGCTCGTCGTCTTCGGACCGTCCGCGCAGCAGCGCGTCCAGGCAGATAGCCGCTGCACCGCGCTTCTCGGCCGGATCAGAGTGCCGCGATGCTGCACTCGCGTCAGCCGATCGTGGACTCGGCCGCACTCCGGCCCGGCATCCGGCGGCTGACACGAATGTCGTCCCGGTCAGTCTTCCAGACAAAATTGGCGGATCCGCGAGTCTCAGCCATACCAGGCAGCCGCGCGAGATCGCACGAAAAAGCGCTGGCCCGCAGCAGGTCAGACCGCGGCCGGGCTTGGCGCCCTGCTTGCACCGTGGCGCGCCGACCGAGCGATGGCTTGCAATCGCGTCGCGATTCGTCGATCGGCGACGGAGCGTCGGCGGGACACACGCGCGCACGCTCGAACGACCAGGAGGAGTTGATGTCGAATTCGACGCAGGGATTGGCAGTGTTGGTGTTTCTCGCCGGCGCGACGGTGGTGGGGATAGGCGGCCTCGAAGGCAGCCTGCTGCTCGCGCTGGTCGGCATCGCTGGTATCGCGGCGTCGGTTCCGCTGTTTCTGAAGGCGAAGGCTGTCAGCGCCGAATGACAGCGCGGCGGCGTTGAGTGGGACAGACATGGAGCGTCGGTCTACACAGACAGAGGAGGATCGATGGCGTTTGCGGGACTTGCAGTGACGTTGCTCGGGTTTCTCGTTGCGGTCGGCAGCCTGGGACTCGCCAGTGGGAACGGCGCGCGTCTGGCGCTCGTGCTGATCGGGATCGCGATCAGCCTTGGCGGCATCTTCGGTCTCATCAATCCCACCTACCAGAAGGACGCGGTGTGGAAGAAGTGAGCGGGCACGCCGCGCAGCGGGCTGGCGACCGGCCGCAGGCCGGAGCCAGCGTGTGAACTGTTTCTGCAACGAGAGGACTGGAGAGGAGACGGGATGACGACCAAGACGACGACGAGACTGCTGCTCGCCGCGACGGCCGTGCTGTGCCTGGCGCTGGTTGGCACCGCACGGGCTCAGGCGCCGGCCGCCGCGCCCGCGCCTGCGGCCGCCGCTCCCGCCACAGCGCCGACAACGCTCGATTACCGCGGAAGAACTGAAGTCGGTACCCGACGCCATCGGCGGACGATCGTGCGAAAGGCGATCCGGGCGGCGCCTTGACCGGCACCGCCGTTGACGTCACCGTCGGCGACAGCAAGGTCGGACTGACGATCGGCGACGTCGCCAATCAGGTTGGTCAGAACAAGATCGCGATCAACTTCGTCTGGACCCTGGTCTGCGGCTTCCTCGTGATGTTCATGCAGGCAGGGTTCGCCGTCGTCGAAACGGGACTCTGCCGCGCGAAGAACGCCAATCACACGATGATGATGAACTTCATGGTGTACGGCGTCGGCATGCTCGCCTACTGGCTCATCGGATTCACGATACAGATGGGCGGCGTCGGCGCAGTCGGCAATCTGGGAGGTACCGCGCCGCTCAGCTCCGAACACATGATCCACCTGTTCGGCAAGGACGTTGGCATCTTCGGCCAGAACGGCTTCCTGCTGGTGCACAACGGCACCTACGACGTCGGCGTGATGGTCGTGTTCCTGTTCCAGATGGTGTTCATGGACACCGCGCTGACCATCGTCACCGGGACCGCGGCGGAGCGCTGGAAGTACGCGGCGTTCATGGTGTCGTCCTTCGTGATGGGCGCGTTCATCTATCCGCTGTTTGCCAACTGGGCCTGGGGCGGTGGCTGGCTCGCGACACTCGGCACGAACTTCGGCCTCGGTCACGGCTACGCGGACTTCGCTGGCTCCGGCGTCGTCCATTCAGTGGGCGGCATCACGGCGCTGGCGATGGGCATCATCATCGGGCCCCGCATCGGCAAGTACACGCGCGACGGCAAGCCCAACGCCATTCCCGGACACGACATCGTCATCGTGCTGACCGGTTGCTTCATCCTCGCCTTCGGCTGGTTCGGCTTCAATCCCGGATCGACGCTCGGCGCGGCCAGCAATGGCAACCTGCGCATCAGCTCCGTTGCTGTCGACACCATGCTCGCCGGCATGGCGGGCAGCTTCGGCGCGATGCTCTACATGTGGATCCGCTACGGCAAGCCCGATGCGTCGATGTCCGGGAACGGCCTGCTGGCGGGACTCGTCGCCATCACGGCGCCGAGCGGCTTCGTGAATCCCACGCGATTCGGTCATCATCGGCGTCATCGCCGGCGTGCTCGTGTGCCTCGCCGTCGAGTTCTTCGACCGCGTGGCCAAGGTGGACGACCCGGTCGGCGCCATTTCGGTCCACGGCGTCAACGGCATCTGGGGCGTGATCTCGGTCGGGCTGTTCGCCGACGGCAAGAGCAACTATGGCGGGTCGTGGAACGGCGTCAACGGCTCGGTCACCGGCCTCTTCTACGGCGACCCCGGCCAGTTGGTGGCGCAGTTGATTGGCGTGGCGACGCTCATCGGGTTCGTATTCACGCTGAGCTTCGTGGTGAACATGGTCATCGATGTGGTTGTCGGCCAGCGGGTCCCGGCGAAAGCCGAGCTCGAAGGGCTGGACATCCCTGAAATGGGCGCACTCGGCTACCCCGAGTTCGTGCTGCATCCGGAGCGATAGGTCATGTCCACAGCGCTCGCCACGACGTCGACTTCGCTGTCGTCCGATCTGGCTCGGCTCCCCGCGGTTCCCTGGCGAGACCCTCATACGGTCTCGCCAGCGGAGCTGGGCGTGCACATCGCGCGACTCGAGGACGCCTGTCTCGCCAATCCTCGCTCGGCCGATCTGCGGACGTGCCTCGGAATGGCGCATGCCATGAACTTCGACGTCTACAGGTCGATGGATGCGCTGGAAGTCGCCACCGCGCTCGATCCACAACATTTCTGGGCGCAGATGAAGTACGCCGAGCTTCACTATCGGCTGCGGACGCTCATTCGCGCCGAGCAGGAGACGTTGAAGGCGGTCGATCTCGCGGAGAATGCCTGGCAGCTGGCCGTGGCACGCAAGCAGCTGCAGGAGATCCGACGCCTGGCGCGCGAGGGCGCGCGTAACGTCGAGTGGACCAAATCGTTGACCGCGCCGGCGCTCATCATGTCGGCGATCCTCGTGATCCTGTTCGTGGCAGAATTGTGGCGATGAACTGGAAGTTTTTCGGCGGCGCGTCGATCCTCGTGGCTGGACTGCTGTTCAAGTTCGGCGCGCCGCCGCTCGCCATCGCCGCGGGAATCGCGTTCGCGGGCGGTCTCAACTGGCAACGGCATCGGCGCAGCGCGGCACGACCCTGAGGCGCTCGCCACCAGCGCACTCGATGACGGAGTGAGTGACCACGCCGCCACGACTGATCGCGGGTAACATTACCCGCGTCTCATGGCGTCCGGCGGCTCACACGATCTCGCGGCCCTGGCAGGCCGTTTCATGCGAGCCGCGGCCCGGCATCGCGGCCCGGTGCTTTCGTGCCTAGTGGTCGGCACTCTGGCCGCTGCGGCCATTTCCGCTCGCGTTTCCATCAATCCCGACGTCACCGCGCTGCTGCCCCGGACCGGACCGGCAGTTCGCGCGTTCGATCGGTATCTCAACTCGTTCGGCACGTTCGATCGCCTGTACGTCTTGTTCGAAGCCCCTGCCGGCGGTCAACTGGACGAGGGACTGATCGACGCGTACGAGCGGCGCCTGCGGGAGCTGCCTGAAATCGCCGGACTCGACGAGTTGTTCGGCCCCAGCCATGATTGGCAATACCTCGCCGATCGCCAGCTGTTGCTCCTTCGGCCGGACGAGCTCCGAACCGCACTCGGACGCTTCAGACTGGACGCCATTCCTTCCGATCTCCGTGAGACCCGCGAGCTGCTGTCGATGCCGACGGCATCGGCTCGCGGCCTCGTACAGCAGGATCCGTTCGGCCTGCTGGGTCTGCTCCGTTCACATTTCGCGGCCGCGGGATCGACCGACGCCAACGGATTGCAATCGCCGGACGGCCGAAGCCGGTTGATCGTGGCCCGGCCCGTGAAGCCGCCGTTCGATCGTGTGTTCACCGAGCGGCTGCTCGACAAGCTGGACGCGCTCGAGCGCGCTGCGCGCGACGAGGCGGCGCGCGACACCGACGACTCCACAGCGCTGGCTCACATCCAGATCCGCGTGGGTGGCGCGTACAGTATCTCGCACGAGGCGGATCAGATGATTCGCCGTGAGGCGTTCTGGAACGTTGTCAGCTCGCTTGCGGGCATCCTTCTGCTGCTCGTCATCGTCTTCCGAAGTCTCTGGCTCTTGTGGGTCGGGGCGCTGCCCATGATCGCGGCCGGCTTCCTGGCCCTGGCCCTGAACAGCCTGATCGATCCGCGTCTGTCGGCGGCGGCCGCTGCTGCCGCCGCCCTGCTCTTCGGGCTGGGCATCGACGGACTCGTGCTGCTGTACGTGCGCTATCTGGAAGAACGCGCACGCGGGCTCGATACCCTCGATGCGATCGGGGCCCTCGGAGAACCAGTCGTCAGCATGACGACCGGCTTTCTGACGACCGCCGCGACCTTTCTGGCTGTCACCGTGGTGGACTTCCCGAGCCTCCGCGAGCTGGGGCGCCTCGTTGGATTCGGCATGGTGTTTGGCGCCTTCTGTACGGCCGCCATCGTGGCCGCCCTGGTTCCGTCCAAAGCCGCTCGCTGGCGGGCACCGACCGCGGACCGGCTGGCCCGGGCGATCATGCGGTACGGGAAGGCGTCGCTCGTCGCGGCTGCAATCGCGACCGTCGTGCTCGGATGGTGCGCCCGCTCTCTGCGCACGGACTTCAGCCTCCAGGCGCTGCAGCTCTCGACGCCCGTTGCCCACTTCGACGAAGAGCTGCGGACGCGCTTCGGCCTCTCGGGTGATCTCACGATCGTGCTCGGCGACTCGGCTTCGGTCAGAGACGCCCTGGCGCTCGACGAACGGTTCCGTCACGCGCTCGCTGCGCAGGCGTCCGCGCTCGGTCTGACGTCCGTCACCGATCTTCTGCCGACCGCCGCGCAACAGGATGCCGCGTCTGCTGTGATTCGTGCGGCGGCCCCTGCTCCGGCCGCTGTCATTCGCGCGCTGACGTCAGCCGCGACGGACCTGGGCTTCCAACCGGGTACGTTCGACGCGTTCGCGGCTCGTCTCCCCAGCATGCTGAACGCCGAGCAGCGCCTCTCGTATGACGGGTACCAGACGCATGGCTTCGGCGATCTCATCGGCCGCTTCATGGTGATCCGTGGCGGACGTGTCCTGACCGCTGCCTACGCGTCGCCGCGAACTCCGGCCGAGACAGCTGCACTCATGGCAGCCGCGCGTGCGGCGGGCCCGGAGCTCGTGGTAACGGGGCTTCGGGTGGTCGATCGAGAGATTTCCGGCCGCGTGCAGCATGACCTGACCCTCGGTCTGTTGCTGGGCGTCGTTGCTGTGTTCCTGCTGGTCTGGATCATCGTGCGTGACGTAGTGGCTCAGCGCGCTGTCCTTGCTGCCGGCCGTGCTCGGATTGATCTGGAGCGCCGGGCTCTTCGCCGTCGCCCATCTCACGCTCGATCTCTTCAGCACGTTCGGCGTGCTCACGTTCATCGGCATCGCCGTGGATTACGGTATCCACCTCGTGCACCGCACGACGTCCGATCCCGATCAGCCCGTCGAGCGCGCCCTCGCGCATCTGGCTCCAGCCAATCTCGTGGCGTTCGGCATTGCGGTGCTCGGGTGTGGCACGCTCGCCGGGTCATCGTACCGGCCCCTGAGCACGCTCGGCATCTTCACGGTGGTCAGTCTCACGACCGGACTGTTTGCGGCGCTCGCCGTGCTGCCCGTGTGTCTGGCGTGGACCCTCAAGCGCCAGCGGCGGGCCTGATGGAGCATGCGATACTCTGATCGTCTCCGAGGCATGCTGATCACCTCGACTCCGTCGCTCGAGATCGCTGGCCGATGAGAGGCGCGGTCTCTCTCAGAAGCGTCTTCAAAACATACGGGCAGGTCGCCGCCGTCACCGACGTCTCGCTCGACGTCCCACCTGGCGAGTTCGTCTGTCTGCTGGGTCCCTCAGGCTGCGGCAAGACCACGCTCCTCCGACTCATCGCTGGCTTCGAAACGCCCGACAGCGGTGCCGTATCGGTTTCGAATCGCGACGTTACGCTCGTCCCGGCGCACAAACGTCCCGTCAACACGGTGTTCCAGCATTACGCGCTCTTTCCGCACCGAACGGTCGCCGGGAATGTGGCCTTCGGCCTCGAGATGCGGTCGCAGCCACGCCCGGAAATCGATCGCCACGTGGACCGTGCGCTCGAACTGGTCCGGCTGGCCGGGTACGGCACTCGCCGTATAACCGAATTGTCAGGAGGCCAGAAACAGCGCGTCGCCCTCGCACGCGCGCTCGTGCTGGAACCGGAAGTGCTGCTCCTCGACGAGCCGATGGCGGCCCTCGACCCGAAGCTTCGCAAGGAGATGCAGGTCGAGCTGAAGAATCTCCAGGAACGCCTCCGCACCACGTTCGTCTTCGTGACGCACGACCAGGATGAGGCTCTGGTCATGGCCGACCGTATCGCGGTCATGAATCAGGGACGCATCGAGCAGATCGACGAGCCCGAGGCGCTGTACGAGCGTCCCCGTACGCGATTTGTCGCCGACTTCCTCGGCGTCTCGAACCTCTTCGTGGCAACGCCCGTTGCCCGGCACGGATCGCTCGCCCGCCTGAGAACCGCCGGCGGGCTGGAATTCGACGCCAAAGACGATGGTGGATACCGCGCCGCGCAGCCCGTCTGGGTCGGACTGCGGTCCGAGAAGATCAGCCTGGTCGACGGCACGGCATCCGCGCTGTCCGGCGTCATCGAGGACGAGATCTTCCTGGGCGACTGGACCGACTGGCGCGTGCGCGTGGGCGCCGAACTCCTGAGCGTCGGCGAGGGCAATGTCCTGGCGAGAGGCCGGAAGCGTGGCGACACCGTGTCGTTGTCGTTTGCTCCGGACGCGGTACTGCGTCTCGAAGACGCAGGTCAGGATCACTCGTGACGCAACGCCGCAGCGGCCTCCTTCTACTGCTCCCCTGCGCCGCAGTCCTCGCCTCGCTGTTCTATCTACCGCAACTGTTCATGCTGTTGGTGTCGCTGGGCCAGCGGTCCACATACGGCGCGGTCATCTATGGCGTCAGTGTGGCGAACTATCTTCGCGCGCTCGACCCGCTCTACCTGTCGATTCTCGGACGAAGCCTTCTGCTCGCGCTCGAGACCACCGCCATCTGTCTCCTGCTGGCGTATCCGGTCGCGTTCTGGCTCGGACGTCTCGTTCCGGCCGGTTGGCGCAATCTGTTGGTCACGCTGATTGTCCTGCCCTTCTGGACCAGCTTCCTGGTCCGCCTCTACGCGTGGATGGTCCTGCTGCGCTCCGAGGGTGTCGTGAACACGCTGCTCGGACACGCCGGGCTCAGCGGAGTCGAGCTGCTGTACAACCACGCCGCGGTGTTGCTCGGGCAGGTCTACGGCGAGCTACCGTTCATGATCATTCCCCTCTACGTGTCGATCGAGAAGCTCGATTCGACGCAGCTTGAGGCCGCGGCGGACTGCGGGGCCAGTCCGTTCCGGGCGTTCTTGAGCGTCGTGATCCCGCAGACGATGCCAGGTATTGCAGCGGGGTGTGTGCTCGTCTTCATCCCGTCGCTCGGAGCGTTTCTCGCACCGGATCTGCTCGGGGGCGGACGGACGGCGTACATTGGCAACCTGATTCAGAGCCAGTTCGCGGTTGCGCGCGACATGCCGTTTGGTGCCGCGCTGTCGTTCCTGCTGTCGCTCGTTGTCGCGCTGCTCCTGTTGCTGTTCAGACGTCCATTGGCCTCCACGCAGTCGCTGTAGGGCCATAGCATGGCTGAACACCGCCAATCGTCAGCGGTTCCGCTGGGTCTCCTGGCCGTCCTGGTCTATCTCTTTCTGTATGCGCCCATCATCGGTACTGGCGGTGTTGTCGTTCAGTGCGAGCCGGCTGGCTGCGTCGTGGGGCGGCTTCACGCTCGACTGGTACTTCAAGGCCGCGCGGGACCCCGCCATCCTCGCCTCTCTCCGGAACAGCCTCGTCGTCGGCGTCTCGGCATCGGTCGTCGCCACGGCCTGCGGGCACGGCTGCGGCCCTCGCGCTACATCGACACAAGTTTCGCGGCAGCGCTGTGGTTGACGCCGGCATCCTGCTGCCGACGGTCGTGCCAGAAATCGTGCTCGCGGCGTCGCTGCTGCTCCTGTTCGCCACGCTCGGTGCGCCATTGGGTTTCACCACAGTCATCCTGGCGCATGTCGGATTCACGATCTCGTACGCATTCGTCGTCGTCAAAGCCCGCATCGCCGGACTCGACGGCACGCTCGAAGAAGCCGCGATGGATCTCGGGGCGGGACCCATCCGGACGTTCCTGCTGGTGACCCTTCCGGCCATTGCACCAGCCGTGCTGGCGGGAGGTCTACTCGCCTTTGCCCTGTCCATCGACGACTACGTCGTGACGTCCTTCGTGACCGGCGTGGGTGCCACGACACTGCCGCTGCAGATCTACTCGATGGTCAAGAGCGGCATCTCGCCGGAGATCAATGCCGTCTCGACAGTGCTGATTGTCGCGACCGGGCTCCTGCTCATCGCGGCGTTCCTGCTCGAGCAGGGCCGATCGGTCCGCACGGCGTCGATTCCGGCTGTCGTCGGATTGACCGTTCTTGCAGCGCCTTTCTTCGCGGTGGGTGGATCTGCGATCAATCGAGACCACGAGCTCAACCTGTTCATCTGGTCCAACTACATTTCGCCAGCGACCCTCGCCAAATTCGAACAACGCAACGGCGTCAAGGTGAACGTCGATCTGTATGATTCGAACGAGTCGATGCTCGCGAAGCTGCAGGCGGGTAATACGGACTACGACGTCATCTGTCCATCCGATTACTTGTTGCCAGGTGCTGATCCGACAGGGGCTGATCCGTCGCATCGATCATGCGCGCCTGCCCCATCTGGTCACGATCGCCTCCTCGTTTCTCGACCGCCCCTACGACCCCGGCAACGCGCATTCAACCCCGTACTTCTGGGGCACGACCGGCATCGCCTACGACCGGACGCGCGTTCCGGCGCCCATCGATTCGTGGTCGGCGCTGTGGGACGAACGACTCCGCGGTCGCATCCTGATGCTCGACGACCCGCGCGAAGCCTTCATGGCCGCCTTGAAGGTGCGCGGCCATAGCCTGAACACGACGGATCCGCGCGTGCTGCAGGAGGCGCGGGATCTGCTGATCCGGCAGCGACCGCTAGTGCGCACGTACAACTCGACCAACTACGAGGACGTATTGCTGTCACGGGACGTGTGGGTCGCTCAAGGATGGAGCGGGCAATTCGTGAAGGCGATGGAACAGGACCCCGATATCGTGTACGTCGTACCGAAGGAAGGCTCGACTCTCTTCATCGACAACCTCGCCATCCCCGTCACGGCACGACATCCCGATCTCGCGCACGCCTTTCTCGACTTCGCCATGGAGCCGGAGATCGACGCTGAAATCTGCCGCACGATGCGCTACTCCACCACGAGCCGCGAGGCGTTGCCGCTCCTGCCGCTCGCCATCCGCAACAATCCGGCGATGTTCCCACCGCCAACGGTCTTTGACCGACTCGAGATGATCCGGGACCTCGGCGAGACTACGGTCCTGTACGACCGGCTGTGGACCGAAGTCAAGAGCGCCCAGTAACGCGAGACGAGGCCTCCAAGAGTCGAAAGGGTCAAGAGGCGTCGCAGAATCGAGCGCGACGGCGTGTGCGTAACCGCCCACGTCCTGCGCAGGTTCAAGCCCCCAGCCGAGCCGTCGATTAAGAGTGAGCCGGACCAGCCCTGCGGGGGGCACCGGCATCAGATGGATGCGGAGCGCATTCATGTCTCCGGATTCCCCGGCATTCGGGCAGAACATGGCGACTGTCGTAATCGATGCAACTGGATTGCGGTGTCCAGGCCCAGGCCTTCGGATGGCCGCGGCCGTCACGCGTCAGCAGGTGCGGCCTGGCGATCTTCTCGAGGTCGTCGCCGACTGTCCGTCATTCGAGGCGGACGTGCGATCGTGGTGCACGATGTACCGGAAGGTGCTGGCGCTGATTCGAGACGAGGGTAAGGGCTTGAAGCGCTGCGTGATCTATATCTAGGGCTCGAGGGAGGGAGCGAGCGCGGCACCGCCTGGCGGTGGCTGAAGACGAGCGCGGGCGAACTCGCTGCGCACTTCCCACTCGGTCGAACCCGCCGTGAGCAGGACGAGGCCGAACCCGACAACGGTCAACGCTGCGATCGACCGTAAAAGCAGCACGGCAAACCCGACGACTGTGTCGTGCTGGCCGAAGACGGCGCCCATCATCACGAGCTCGCGGTTGTTCGTTGGACGCATGGTCTGGGTGACGACCGGTGCGGGAACGAGCGAACGCGCCGCGTCCAGGATCGGGCGGTCGAAGCCAACGCCGTCGGCACCGCGGATACCGAACCTCAGCGCCGCCCACGATCCGTAGCCCAGTCCAATCACCAGCAGCGCGAGCCCGATGAGGAGACGCAGTGCGCGCCCGTGAATGGAACTCGCTCCAGAGAAACGGCGCCATGTGCGGCTTATCGGTCCCGCGAGAGTCCGCTGCACCTGCTTCACACGTCGCATCGTCATCGCACGGAACTGCACCAGTCCAGCGCTCAGCGGGGTCGCCTCGGAAAGCGCACGCCAAAGCCGAATCCCGCGAACCAATCGGTGGCTGAGGACGTCAGTCCCCACCCCGCTTCCACATCCACCTCGAAGTTGTGCCCGACGATGTGGCTCACGCCGGTGTCGAAGGTGCAGGCGCAGTGTCCGCTATCGAAGGAACTGACGATCTCCCAGAAGGCATCCCACTTGGGTGCGAGGTCCCTGGAGAACGAGACGCTGGCTACGCGCGCGACGTCACGGTGGCCGTTCTGTGAGACAGATGCGACGTTGACGTTCCCGGACACGTCGAAACCGCCTGGCAATCCGTGAGCCCATGTCAGTTTGACAGCGGGATCCACGGCGCCGCCGAAGGCATCCGAGCCGGTCGGGATCGCGAGAATCGGGATCACCGCCAACGCCAAACCATCGTCCGACTCCCGGAGCACATACTTGCCTGCCAGGGCGATGGCCGAGAACCCAGACGTTCGCTGCGACGGCTGACCGTCCGGTCGAACCGAGTCGGTGACGAATCCGTCAGCGCCGACACGCAGCTCGAAGCGCTTCGCGAGACCGATGCGCAGCAGCATTTGCGGAAACCTGATGTCGTTGGTTTCGACGCCATCGGCGTGATCGCTGCCGGAAGTGAAGCCGCCCTCGAGCTGGATGACCCCCGTGCCGACGACTAGACTCGACTCCGTGAAATCTGGACGGTCCGTATTGATCTCTGACTCGTCTGGCGTCGCGGGGACTGTCTGCGCGCACACAGGGGCGGCACAAAGCAACCAGGCCATCAGCCAGAGGCCGTGCAGGAGCCGCGATCGCTGCGAACGGCATTGTTGCGTGCGCGTGACTGAGTCACACTGACGCGAGGCGGTGACGCCCGGAGGGACTCGTTGATGCGGCTGCTCGACGCACTGCTCGTGGAATTCGATCATGAGACCGGAGTCACACGGCAACTTCTGCAGCTGGTCACTGAGGATCGCTCGGGATTCCGTCCACATCCGAAATCCTACTCACTTGGCGAACTCTGCCTTCACCTCGGACGTGTCCTGGGATGGACAGGCCTCATCGTTCGTCGCTCGGAGTTCGATCTGCACCCGCCGGATGCTGCACCTGCCGATCGGCCCGCCTTCGAATCGATGGCGGCCGCGCGCGCGGAATTCGAGCGTCAGGCCCGCGAAGCACGCGCGGCACTTGCGGCGGCGTCGGATGCGGAGCTGTTGGAGACCTGGTCGCTCAAAGACGGCGGCAAGTTGCTGTTCACGCTGCCTCGAGCGGCTGTCCTGCGATCCTGGGTCTTCAACCACGGCATTCATCACCGTGGTCAGCTGACCGTCTACCTCAGGCTCTGTGAGATCCCGCTGCCACCAGTCTACGGTCCTACGGCTGACAGTGATGCACGGCCGGAGCCGGATCACCAGTCGCAGCCATAGACCTGCGTCGTGGACTTGGCGAGCGCGAGGGCCTGGGTGCAGGCCGCGGTGAGAGCCTGCCGGCCGGCGTCGGTCGCGGCGAGAGCCTTCCACTGGATCTTCGTCTGCTCGAGCGCCTGGCTCATCTGCGGACGCGCGGCTTCCGGCACTTTGCTGCTGACGCAGGCCGTGTACTTGGCCATGTAGTCGTCGCAGATCTTCACGCCGAAGTCACCGTTCGCGGACGCCTCGGCTGCCTCCGAGGCGGCAGGCTGCGTGGCCGGCGATTCGCTCTTCGAGGCTCCGCCGCCGCACCCGATCACGAGTCCGGCCGCCAGACAAGGCACGGCCACACCGATCCAACGCATGAGTCGCCTCTCTTTCGGTCGTTGAAGAACGTGGCCTGGGTCCAGCCCGATTACTTGCCGCCCGTGGCCTCGGCCAGGAGCGACTGCAGCATCCGCGTGTACTCGGCGTCGGCTTCGGCGAAGGCCTTCATGTAATCGTCCTGGGAAATCTTCTGCTTCTTCCACTCGCCATCGAACTGGACGCGGGGAGACGTGCCCTTTGTGTAGAAGTCGAAGGGCGCCTGTGGTGTCGAGCGGGTGGCATAGAGGCCATCCGCTTTGAGGTCTTCGATCACCCGTCGCGAGGCCGGAGACGTCGCAGCATTGAGATCGAGGTAGACGTCTCTGTACTGCTTCAGGACGATCCGTTCCTTCAGCAGCGCCGGTGCCGAGTACGTCGCTGCGATCACCAGGAGCTGTGCGCCCGGAAAGTACAACGCCGCGACGAAGCCGTCGTCGGTGCCGACCTCGCGGGCGGCGATGCTATCGAGCTTGGCGTGATCGAGGGCGGCGGTCAGTTCCTTCGCCAGGGCGACGCTCTTGCCGTCCTGGGCGGCAAGCGTTCCGCTGCCGAGGAGCGCACACGCTGCCATCAGAACGACGACTAACACGCGACTGTGCATGGAGGACGGCCCCGGGGATGAGAGGGGCCAGTTGTAGCACGTGCGCCGCAGGGGGTCAACGGCCGTGCTGTCAGCCGATGAAGAGCGAGTCTTCCTCTTCGTCTGGTCTGACCGCTTTTCCCCGCGACGGTTGCTGGCGCAGCCCGCGCAGGGTGGCCACCACGGCCTTGAAGCCAGCCACGACCGCCATGCTCTGGCGGGCGGGCTGTACGACCGCTTCCTGCACGAGGATGACCGTCTCTTCGACTCGCTGGCTGACCTCGGCAAACAGCCGATCGGCCCGTTCGACCTGCTGCGCGGCGAGCGTGGACGCACGCGCAGCCTCGGCGGCGACGGTCTGCAGGTGGGCCGAGAGCGGCCGCACCTCCTGCTGAATCTGCTCGGCCAGCTTGTTGACACGCTGTAACAGGCGGGCACCGGCGATGACGGCGCCCACCTGGATAGCGGCGATGACGAACACCGACAGCGCGATGATACCGAGGAAAATCGGCGTCCAGTCTGTCACACGGTTTCCTCGGAGCCTTCGGCGTCGCGGGCCTGGTGATAGGCTTCGCGGCCGCGCTCGACGGCGCTTCTGACGGTGTCACGCTGCCGGTTCAGGAACTCCCGCCCCTGCTTGGCGGCGTCGCCCGCCCGCTGCCGGCCCTCGCGCGCCTTGTCGGCGAGCAGCTGCCGGGTGTCGTCACCGGTGGCTGGCGCAAACAACAGCGCGACCGCGGCGCCGGTCACTGCACCTGCGATGAAGGCCAGCACCACCGTGCCGCCGCCGACTGATTCGTCTCTCGCCATGATGTGCCTCTCTTCGGCCCGTCGGGGCCGGTGTCTTCGTACTCTAGAAAATGCTGACCTTCACGCGCAAGTATTTCTGCGGATCCTTGCGGATATCCACCAGCAGCCCGCGCAATTCCGTCACCGCCCCGTTCAGATTGTCGTACAGCTGCCGGTCGTGCAGCAGCTGACCGGCCGTGCCCTTGCCGTCGTTCAGCCCTGCGAGCACTGAATCCAGCCGGTCCGACAGCGCCGTCATCTTGTTGTACAGCGCCGGGTCCTTGACGAGCTTGCCGGCGGTGCCCTCGCCCTTGTTGATGCCGCTGGCAAGGCTGTCGACGTTGCTCGTGGCCGACGTCAGGGAGTTCGCGAACGTCTGATCGTTCAGCAACTTCCCGAGGCTGCCCTCGCCGGCGTTGATGCGCGTCGTGATGGCTTGGAGATTCTGGAGCGACGCTTCAAGGTCGCGGTAGACCTTGTCGTCGGTGTTGAGCTTGCCGAGCGTGCCCTTCCCGATCCGCAGATTCTGCGCGACCGCTTCGGCGGCGTCCACGAAGCCCTCGACATCGCGGTAGAGAGCGTCGTCGGTGAACAGCTTGCCGACGGTGCCCTTGCCCGCGCGGATCTCTTTCAGCAGACCGGTGGCCTGACTGAGCGCGTTGGTTGCCCCCTCCGCCACGTCGGCCAGCTGCCCCGGCGATCGCTTGCTGGGCACGTACTCGCCTGCTCTCAACGGCCGTCCCTGCATCGATGGTGTGATATCGAGCGCCGATTCGCCGAGAAGCGAGATCGACCCGATCAATGCCGTGGACTGGTCCGTGATCCGGTTCTGCATCTCTTTCGAGACCTCGAACGCCACCTCCACGTTACCGCCGTTGAAGCCGACCTGCTTGACCGATCCGACTTCGACGCCGGCCACGCGGACCGGCGCTCCGGTCTTCAGCCCGGCGACGTTGTCGAAGCGCGTCTTCAGCCGATAGCGCTGCCACCAGAATCCACCTTCACCGCTGATCATGAAGATCACCATCACCGCAAAGGCGAGGGAGGCGGCAGACAGGATCCCGATTTTCAATTCCGTCCAATGCAACGATCGCGTCCGCGGCATTGCCTGCCTTTCACGCTCGAGCGCCCGGCTTTGGGCCGCGCCGGAGCTACTCGAGGAACTTCCTCAGATAGGGGTCTCGCGAACGCCGTAGTTCGCCCGCGGGTCCCTCGAAGATGATGAGTCCGTCTTTCAGCATGATGAACTCGGCTTCGTCGGACTTCTGCTCATCGGCTGATTCGATGGCAATCCCCTGCGCTCCTCGCGTCGCCCGGTGCCCGGCCACGTAGAACGCATCCCGCAACTGGTGCGTGACGACGATCGAGCTCACACCTTCGATGTCGCGCAGCTTGACGATCTCTTCATCGACCGTCGTCGCCGTGATGGGATCGAGCCCGGTGGTCGGCTCGTCGTACAGGAGTACCCGCGGCTTGGCGGCCATGGCACGCGCAATCGCCACGCGCCGGCGTTGCCCGCCCGAGAGCTCAGAGGGCATCCGATCGATGAACTCACCGAGCCCGATGAAGCCGAGCACTTCCTGGACGCGCGCCTCCACCTGGCCGTCCTGCCAGTGCAATTCCTCTGACAGCTTGTAGCCGACGTTCTCACGGACGGTCAGCGAGTCGAACAACGCGCCTTCCTGGAACACCATGCCGAGGTCGGCGCGCACCCGCATCAGCTCCTTCTCGCTCATCTGGTCCACGCGCTCACCATTGACCCAGATCACGCCCTCGTCCGGCTGCAGGAGGCCGAGAATCAACTTCAGGATCGTGGACTTTCCCGCGCCGCTGGCCCCCAGGAAAATCTTCGTGTGCCCTTTAAGGAGCGTGAAGGTCACCTGCTCGAGAATGACCTTCTCGTCGAACGCGAGCCGCACGCGATCGAAAACCACGACCGGCGCGCCCGCCTGGTCGAGGATGTCCTGGCGCGTCATCATGGTGCCCGGCATGATTTCGGCGGTCGGTTCCATGATCAGTACAACAGAGTGATGAGAACCCGGGTGATGAAGAAGTCGACGGCGAGCACCGCCACTGACGCCGCCACGACCGCCGTCGTCACGGCGCGTCCGACGCCTTGGGTACCTCCTCTGGTACGCAGCCCGACGTGGCAACTGATGCTGACGATGGCGAATCCCAGGAAGAACGGCTTCAGAAGACCCATCCACGGATCCTGTGGATACAGGCCTTCGAGCACCGAGCTCCAGTAAAGACTGGATGCGACGCGCAGCTGCAGGACGGCGATCAGCCAGCCGCCGAGGATGCCCACGAAGTCTGACACGACTGTCAGTACCGGGCTCATGAGTGTTCCCGCGAGCACCCGTGGCACGACCAGCTTCCGGATGGGGTCCGTGCCCAGGGCACGCAGCGCGTTGACCTGGTCGGCGACGACCATTGATCCCAGTTCCGCCGCAATACTGGAGCCGACCCGGCTCGTGAGCATCAGGCCGGTCAACACCGGACCGAGCTCCTTGATCATCGACGCGCTGACCAGACGACCGACAAAGGGCCTGGCCCCGAACTGATCGAGTGTCATGCCACTCTGGAGCGCAAGCACCGCTCCAGTGAACATCCCTGTCAGGATCACGACCGTCAGCGATCCCATGCCGATGAGGTCGAACTGCTCGACGATGTCGCGGTAGTAATACGGACGGCTGAAGATGCCCCGAGCGGTGGCGTTGCACAACCGTACGTATTCCTGTACCTCGAGGAGCGCGTCCTTGAGCCATCTGATGAGAATGTCCATCAGGCTCCCGGCTCCTGGCGCGCGACGCCCAACCCGAGATCCGCCACCCGTACCTCGCGAATACGATCCCGCAATCGCGCCGCCTGCTCGAAGTCGAGGTTGGCCGCTGCGTCCTTCATCTGTCGCTGCAGATCCGCCAGCAGCGCGTCACGCTCCGCAGTCGTGCGATACGGCAGCCTGTCCTCACGGACTGGAACGGTCAGATAGTCCCGTTCGTACACGCTTGCCAGCACTTCGTCGATGGCCTTGACGATCGACGTGGGCGTAATCCCGTGCTCGATGTTGTACGCCTCCTGCTTGCGGCGCCGGTACGTGCACTGATCGAGGCATCGCTGCATCGATCGCGTCACGGTGTCGGCGTACATGATGACGAGACCGTTCACGTTGCGCGCGGCGCGCCCGGCGGTCTGAATCAACGAGCTCTCCGACCGCAGGAAGCCTTCCTTGTCAGCATCGAGAATCGCTACCAGCGAGACCTCGGGAAGGTCGAGCCCTTCGCGCAGCAGGTTGATGCCCACGAGCACGTCGAAGGCGCCGCGACGCAGGTCCCGCAGAATCTCCACGCGTTCGAGCGTCTCGATGTCGGAATGCAGGTAACGCACCTTCACGCCGAGCTCCTGATAGTACTGCGTGAGGTCTTCCGCCATCTTCTTGGTGAGCGTTGTGACGAGCACGCGCTCGTTCTTCCCCGCACGCGCCCGGATCTCACCGAGCAGGTCGTCCACCTGGCCGCGTACCGGCCGCAGCTCGATCGGCGGATCCATGAGACCGGTCGGCCGTATGTGCTGTTCGACGACCACACCCATCGCCTTCCGCTTTTCGTAGTCGGCCGGCGTGGCCGACACGTACACGAGCTGCCCCATCCGCTGTTCCCACTCTTCGAAGGTCAACGGACGGTTGTCGAGGGCGGATGGCAGACGGAAGCCGTACGCGACGAGAATCTCCTTCCGGGACCGATCCCCGTGGTACATCCCCCGTACCTGCGGGATGGTCTGGTGGCTCTCATCGACGAACACCACCGCATCGTCGGGCAGGTAGTCGAGGAGCGTGGGCGGAGGCTCGCCGGCCGCCCGGCCCGTGAGATGACGGGCGTAGTTCTCGATGCCGTGGCAGTATCCGATCTCGCGGATCATCTCGAGGTCGAACATCGTGCGCTGATGCAGGCGCTGTGCTTCGAGTAGCTTGCCGGCCCGCTCCAGTTCGGTCCGCCGCTCAATCAGCTCGGCCTTGATCGACTCGACGGCCTGCTTGGTCTTCTCCCGAGGCGTCACGAAATGCGACTTCGGAAACACGGAGATTCGTTCGTGGCGCTTCTTCGAGCGGCCGGTCAGAGGGTCGAAGGTGACCAGCTCGTCCACCTCGTCGCCGAACAGGTCGATCCGAAGGGCCTGTTCTTCATACGACGGAAAGACCTCGATCGTGTCGCCTCGTACTCTGAACGTGCCTCGCCCGAACTCGATGTCGTTCCGCTCGTATTGAATCTCGACGAGCTTGCGCAGGATTTGTTCGCGGTCGATCCGCTGCCCGCGCGCCAACGGCAGCACCATCCCGTAGTAGGCCTCCGGCGATCCGAGGCCGTAGATGCACGAGACACTGGCGACGATGATGACGTCGCGGCGTTCGAACAGCGATCGCGTCGCGGACAGGCGCATGCGATCGATTTCGTCGTTGATCGTGGCTTCTTTCTCGATGTAGGTGTCGCTGGAGGGGACGTACGCCTCGGGCTGGTAGTAGTCGTAGTAGCTGACGAAGTACTCGACGGCGTTCTCAGGAAAGAAGCGCTTGAATTCCTGGTACAGCTGCGCGGCCAGCGTCTTGTTGTGGACCATCACGATGGCCGGCCGGTTCACCTGTGCGATGACCCGCGCCATCGTGAACGTCTTCCCCGACCCGGTCACGCCCTCGAGGACCTGGTGGGCATCGCCGCGGTCGAGGCCCTCGGCGATCTGCTGGATCGCCTGCGGCTGGTCGCCCCGGGGCTGAAAGTCGGTCGTCAGGGTGAAGTGGTCGGACGCGGCAGGCATTGGAACGCGATCCGCCAGGCCGGCGACGACACGGTCGGGCCCTCGGGGCGGCATGCGAACGACCATGGTACCACAGGGGTCCCCTGGTCCTGCGGTGCGCGGCGGATGGCTCAGGGTTGTGCGGCGCCCTCTGCCTGCCGGAGCGGAGCGTAGTAGCCCTGGCGCGACCGTACCCGCAATTCCTGCAGCTGCGGCGAACCCGCGAGCCGCACCTGCAGCTGGCGCCACCGGCCGTCGTTCCGCGAGTCAGTGGGACTGAACCCGAGGCTGTACTGGGCGCGAATCTGCGCGGCGACCGCGTCGTAGATGTCGTTCAATGCGTGTGTCGAGGTCGGGAAGAACGCCTGGCCGCCCGTGATCGCGGCGATCTGCTGCAGCTGCATCTTCTGCTCGCTCTTGATCGACGACGGTTGGTGCTCGAGGAAGCCGACGACATAGACCGTCACGTCGGCGGTACGCAGCATCTCGATGGTTTCAGAGAAACTCACGGCGCTGCGGGTATCGCCGCCGTCGGTGTAGAGCACCAGCACTTTGCGGCCGTCGAGCTCGTCGGCGCCGTCAAGGTAGATGCCCACTGCGTCGTAGAGCGCCGTCAAGCCATCAGGCTTCCGCTGCCGGATGCGTTCGACCAGCCGCGGGAAATCGTTCTGACCGTACCGGGCGACGCGGACTTCGGTATCGAAGTTGACGAGAGTGATGTCCTCGGCCTCGTGAAGCCCCTTCAGGAACTTCACGGCGGCCGTGCGCGCAAACTCGATGTCGTCCGACATGCTGCCGCTCGTGTCGAACAACAGGCCAAGACGAAGGTTCTGCGCGTCGGTTCCGGCATCGCCGCGGGCGAAGTAGCTCAGTGTCTGCTTCTGGCCATTTTCGAAGACTTCGAAGTTGTCCTTCGTGAGGTTCGTCACGAAGTTGCCGCGCTTGTCGAACACCATGACGCCGACGTTCACGAGATCGACGCCGCTTCGAAACGGTGGCGCCTGCGCGACCAACGCCGCCGTCAGACACATGGCTCCTGCCACGCCGCCGATGATCGTGCGCCCGACAATCGGTTTCACGCCCCCCTCCCGCCTGCCCGGATGTGTGCCGGAAGAATACCGGATTTTTACCCTCCTGTGCACCGATATCCGAGGGTTCGAAACGAGGGCGTTTCGGGGCCATGGTGAGGACGACCTGACGACCCCTCTCCGCCGGCGGCAACTGGTCGGACCGCCTCGACAAAACAGCGCGAGTATCGGTCTCTAAAACACGCGGAAGCCCGACACCTTCACGACCTGAGCGCCCTCCTCGCCATTCGTGTTCCGCGCCCTGAATCCGTAGCCCCACTCCACGGCGACGAGAAAGCGGCCCGGCAGTGGAATCTCAGCGGCCGTCCCGAGACCCGGATACGAACGAAGGCCGTCGCCGAATCCGGGATCGTGCACCCAGGCCCAGTCGAAGAATCCGTCGAGTCTCAACCGGGCTGCCGGACTCCAGGTGGCCACGCTGCGCGCAATGGCACCGTGATCGAACCGGAGGCTCGCACTCGGATACCCGTGCAGCACGTTTTCGAAGCTGTCCACGCTGTATCGGCTGAACCGGTCGAGGTCGTGTCCGTCCATCCAGTTGCCTTCAAGACGCGCGATGGCGCTTCGTCCGATGACCCACGAGCGCGACGCGGTCACACCATACCGTTGAAAGTCCACGTCGTCTGGGTTGTACTCTGCCGCATCAAGGCCCCAGGCGTGCCACGTCTGACGGCGCGCGGGATTCCACCAGCCGAGACCGCTCCACGGGCCCTTCGACCAGGCCAGCGCGACTCGAGCTCCGTGCACCGGCGTGCTGACAGGAATCACGAACTCAGGCGCGGTATCTGAGCCGGGCCGGAAGTCGAACGTAGTCGAAGTCGTAGCCGAGCCGCAGCTGAATGCGTGGCGAGAGCGGCGCGACCAAATCCACATCTGCATGGAACGGCCGCTGCTCGATGTTCTGGTCGTACTGCTCGACGCCGTCGTCGAACTTGCGATCGTTGTACGCGACCCCGATGCCAAAGACGCGTCCAGTCAGCTGCCAGCCTGGCCGGAGTACGCGAGGTACGGTCCAGGCCAGTTGCCCGTACGTGCCGCCAAAGAACCCGCTGAACTGAATACCCCGCCCGAAGAGATTGAAGTCCAGGTAGCTCAGGCCTGCGTACGGCAACGGCACGGTGATGTTGGGGTCGTCGATGATGCCGAAGGCAAGCGTCACGACTCGTTGCCCGGCCCGCGGTGCCACGACGCGCGAGGCGCCGCCTGTGCCCCCAGCTGACGAAGTCTTGGGCGGGACGAGGTAACGAAACCCGTCAGGCGTGTCGCGCAGCATCACGGCAGGCGACTCATGTGCTCGACGAAGCTGTTCGTCGAAGTCCGGTGCGTTGACCACGCGGGACGTGGTGACGACCTCGCGATGGATGGGCGTCCGCTGGCCCGCCGCTTGATAGATCTGAAAGCTGCTCGTGCGCGCGGGCAGCCACACGTCGCGCCCCTCTACTTGCAGGGGTTCGTACTCGTCGCGCTGCTCGGAAGACGTAATCGATCCCGACAGGCCGGTCTGAACCGCCTCCATCCGCGCCAGCGCAAAGCTCGCCTCGTCGATCCACGCCCGGCCTGCAAACGAAGGTTCTTCACTCGCGACAGGTTCGAACGCGAGGACGTAGCACATCCGCTGACCGATTGCCTCGCGTCCCGCGAGCCGGTACCGATACGCGGCCGACAGGGTGATCGCGAGCGGGGGCACGCTCACGCGCTCGGGTTCGATGATGGGGAGCCGTGGCACACGGCTGCTGACACTCATGTCCACCCCATTGACCGCGATGTGCTCGTGTGCCAGTTCGGTGAGTGGTCCCCGCGTGAAGATCGTCGTGTCGGCCGTAATCGTCACAGGTCCCGCGAAGCCGGGCACTTCAAATGTCAGCGTTGTCCGGCCGGCTGCCACGCTGCTCTGGACCAGCGATGACTGCCGAGCGCGTTGCGCCTGATGACGAGCGAGGATTTCTTCTACCGTGAGCGTGCGACGAGCCGAGACCTCGACACCCGAGCGATACACAGGTTCGTCCGTGCCTCGCCAGCCGGATATTCGAAGCACGATCCGTCCACCCGTTTCGTCGAGCCGAACGATGGCGCCGGTGGTCATCGGCGTCACCGCCAACGGACGTGCAGGAGCGGGTGTGCCCGTATCGACCGCAGCCACTCGTATCGCCGTTGGCCGTACGCGAAGGTCGCCACCGGCCTGCGTCGTCACCACGGCAATCGCGTCGAGCGTGTCTGGATGCAGCCAGACCTGCGAGCGGCACCCGTCACAGTCGATCGCGACTTCGTCCAGAGCCGCGAGTCCCTGAGGCAGCCACTCGCGCAGTGCGCTCAGCAGGAGGACGGTCGGGACAATGTCGTCCGCCCGGACGATTCGCGTGTCCACATGTGCAGGCTGTGGAGCGAGGACGTCGGTGTCCGTTGTCTCGAGCGCACAGGTCAGTCCAGGAAACCGAATGCGCACCTCGTCGGGCGTAAAGCTGCTCGGGACAGGAATCCAGACCGCGTCGATGTATGGCGCGATCGCGCGCGCCGCCTCCGCCGTCGCGACAGCTCCCGAAAGTACGACGCCGATCGCGCGATCGGGGGCCGCCGCGCGCAGTGCGGTGGCCGACGATCGAATCTGATACACGGCAACGTCCGCGGCGAGTCCGTCAGCCGGGCGCAGCCAGACTCCCGCAAGACCCGGTGTGCGATCTGCCTCGGCCGGAGCGCGGTCCGGACTGTCCGTCACCAGCCACACGCGAGCGCCCGCGCGCACGAGCGCCTCGCTGACCTGGGACGGCGTCTCCGAGGGAATGACAAGCGAGAGTCCGCTCACCGGTGCCGCGGCCGCAACAATCGCATCCGCGTTGCCGCGATCGAGCTCGAGCGTGATGCACGCCGTGCACGGCGGATCGGTTGCCGCCGACGATGGCCAGGCGGCGAGGAACAGGCACACGAACGCGACGACGAGCCGTGTCAAGCATTCGCCCACGGCGGCGCGGACCCGGCCTTCTGGCCGCCGGGCGTATAATGCCCTGCTACTGCCGATGGATTCGTCGTCAGCCCTCGCTCCGACCTCACTGGCCGTGCGATGAGGTGTCTCGCCGTCTGCCAGGACGAACTGGTCATCAGGATGCTCGACGAAGTCCTGCTGTCCAGTTTCGAAATCGAGTTTCTCGTCGAAAACAAGGCGCTTGCCCGGCGGCTGAACGATGCAGGTGTGCACATCAGCGCTGGCGATCCGCGCAAGACCGACACCTTCGTCAAAGCCGACATCACGCCGGAAACCTGCATCATTCTCGAAGACAACGGCCGCCGGAGCCTCCGGCGAACGCTTGACGCGATTCACGATGCGGGCGGCGCGCTCATCTACGTGCTGGGCATCGGGATCGGGCACGACGCCAAACGGGAAGCGGAAATCAAGGCAGCATTCCCGGACGTGTCGTACCTGGCGATGGCGGAACTGTTCGGCGGTCCGCTTCGGACCGAGTTCAGCCGTTCGCTCACCAAAGCTCGAGTGCAGCAGTACCAGCGGTACTTCGCCGACGCAGACAAGGTCCTGATTCTCCTTCACAACGATCCCGACCCCGATGCGATGGCCAGCGGCCTTGCGCTGCGGAACCTGCTGCGGCGGACGAAGACTACGGCCATCCTCGGGGCGCTGCAGGGCGTCACACGGCCCGAGAACCTCCGGATGGCGAATCTGCTCGACATTCAGGTCGAAACCGTCGAGGCCGGGGATCTCGAGAGCTTCGAACGCGTCGCGCTCTGTGACGTCCAGCCGCACTACTTTCCGGGCCTCCTCGAGCGCGTGGATCTGGTCATCGACCATCACCCCGAGACCACGGGATGGAGTGCGATGTTCAAGGACATCCGCGCCGACTACGGATCCACGTGCACGATCCTCACCGAGCACCTGCGCGCAGTAGACGTGAACATCTCGGAGCGGACCGCGACCGCGATGTTGTACGCGATCAAGTCCGACACGCTCTTCTTCAATCGCCAGGCCAATCGCGTCGATCTCGAGGCGTTCTCGTACCTCTACCCGCTCGCGGACGCCGCGATGATCCGCAAGATGGAGGGTGCGGAAATCACCATGGAGCGGCTCGATTACGTGGTCCGCGCCACGCAGTCGGGACGGCTCGTCGAGCAGGTGTTCTGCGCGTTCCTCGGCGACACGCCGCGGGAGGACTTCATTCCGTACGTCGCCGATTTCTTCCTGCAGCTGGAAGACGTGAAGTGGACGATCGTGTCGGGAATCGTAGGCGAGTCGCTCGTAATCTCGGTGCGAAACCTCGGCTATTCGCGAAACGCCGGGGAATTCGTGCGCAAGTACTTCGGTGAGATCGGCAGCGCCGGGGGCCATCGCGCCATGGCAAAGGCCGTCGTCCCGAGAACGGCATTCCGAGACCGTTTCGGCAGCCTGGAACCGGAAGCGCTCAATCAGCTCGTCCTCGACCTCGCGCTGCAGTTCCTGCACGAGAACGCGGGTGCGGATCGGCGGCGCTGACCGGTCATCCATCCGCTCGTGCCGGCCGGCGTTCCGCTTCCAACGCTTCCCCGCTCGCGCCGACCACCGGTTCGATGAACTGACGGTAGGCGTCCTCGTAGCCACGATCGATCAACTCGGTCAGACGGACGGAGCGGTCCGACCGCTCATCGAAGGTTCCGGCCAGATCCAGCGGACCAATCGCGTTGTGGACCGGCCGCACGATGAAGACACGATCGAACCAGGGACGGCAGGCCAGCATGGCGTCACGCACGGCTGCGGCCTGCGCCGTTGCCAGGAACTCGCTCAACCGCGCGCGCGGGGCCACACGCCGCGCGCTGAGGCCGTGTGGACCAGCCGTCTCGGGGGCCGAGGTCACGATGAGCACCTGACGCGCGCCTGCGGTCGCGGCTTCCTCCAGCACCCGCACGAGGGCGCCTGGACGATCGCAAATCCGATGCGTTTCACCGCGCCAGTAGCTCTCGGGCGGAAATCCGATCCGCTCGGGCTCACAAACGACCGGGAGGGCGAGCGCCCCGGCGACGACATGGAGCGTGTGATCGCGCGACACGCCAGCCAGGTCGAAGGCTTCGGCCGATCGGCGATCGCCAGCGGCCGGTTTTCGCAGAAAGAAGTTCCGCCTTGCTTCGTTGCCCAGCAGGGCGAACACGAGATCGCGCTCGGCATCGAGATCGTGCACCACCAACAGCAGCTCGCGAAAACCAGGCTGACTGAGATTGTCGGTGACGAGCTCCGCGACGCGGCGGCCCAGGTCCGTGGGATCCGGCTCGCGGATGGCCGTACCGCCTCGCAGCAGGTCCCAGAGACCGCGCCGGAAATAGCTGGCAGTATCCGCGGAGGCGATCGGAGCGCCAAGCGTCGACCACCAGAAGCCACCACGCTGCCGCTTGCGTACAGGCAATCGTGCCACCGCCCGCATCGCGCCGACGGCGATCAAGCCCACGACGAAGACCACGAGCGCGAGCGCAAGGCGAGGGAGCCAGGTCGGCAGCCCATCGGGCCTGAACGCGAACGCGACGAAGTCCACGTATGCGCTCGTCACCCGTGCCGCGGTCCCGGGGCCAGCGAGGTCGAGAAGACTGGCGGCCTCGTACACCAGGAGGCCGAGAGCGAGCATCAGTGCTGGAACAGTCAGAAGCAGCGCTCCCGCGACGACCGACAGTGCCAGCACGCGCAGCATCGCACGCCACGGATAGAGGCGACCGACGCGCCGCGACCGCCACAGGCCATTGGCGCTCCAGAGCCGTGCCCCACCGTCGATCGCGGCGAACAGCGCGCCGACGGCGCCGATACCGTGCCCTGCCAGGAGATCCACACGGACTCCGGCTTCCTGCAGCGCGTGGAGCACGCCCGCATGGTACGCACCGTCCGCGCCGGAGCCTGTGAGAACGACGGCGGTGCGGAGGTCTGGAGAGTAGGCGGTACGTCGTGCAGCGACGGGTTCGCTCACAACGATTGGAGGTGCGGCCGGTCGGCCGCCGGGTGCAGGAAGAACTTGCCGGAGCTACTCGACGTCATGAATCGTGACCAGCCGGGTCAACTCGAAGACCCGCCGACCCGTCGGCGTGACGACGACGATCTCGTCGCCCTCTTCTTTGCCGACGATGGCGCGGCCGATTGGCGAGGAAGTCGAGATCGTCCCCTTTTCGGCGTCCGCATCTTCTGGCATCACGAGCTGGTAGACGACGTCCGCGCCGGTGGATTCGCGCAAGTGCACCGTAGAGCCGAACGCCGCTTTGCCCTGCGGAAGCTTGTCGAGGTTGATGAGCGACACCGTCGCGAAGCGCTGCTGCAGCATCGAGATACGCGCCTGGACGTACGACTGGCGTTCTTTGGCGGCGTGATACTCGGCGTTCTCACGCAGATCGCCGAGCTCACGCGCTCGCCTGATCTCTTTCGGCAACTCCAGCTTCAACTCTCGATCCAGCGTCGAGATTTCTTCCTGGAGCTTCCTCAGCAGCCGATCTTTCATACCAACCTGGTGTCGTCCGCCCTTTCGAGCACGACGCGAAATCTGTGCGTCAGACGCGATTTTGTTCGGATTCTAACATATCCTTCCAGGGTCCGGACTCCATCTCGATGCCGTCTCCCCGGTCGCCACGCCGCATCAGCAGCCGACAGAACCCGGTCGTGACCCGCATCCGCGAGCTCGTGCGAGACGGCTCTGCCTCGGCCGCCGTGCTCGAAGGCCGGTCACTCATTCGCGAGGCCGCACGCGCCGGCTGGCCGATCGAGCTCATCGCCGTGACGGAACGGACCGCAGAGGATCCCGCCGTGCGCGCGCTGATGAACGATCTGCCCGCAGAGGTCGATCGCGTCATCGCGACCGGTCCCGTCATGGCCGCCATGAGCCCCGCGCGCACGGCATCGGGCTGCGTCGCGGTGACCGGGATCAGATCCAGCTCGCTCGCCGACGCGATCGCGACCGCCCCTCAGCTCATCGTCTGTGCGGTGAACGTACAAGATCCCGGCAACCTTGGCGCCATCATCCGTGTCGCCGAAGCAGCGGGTGCCACTGCCATCATTGCGTGCGGAACCTCGGCGGATCCGTTTGGATGGAAAGCCCTTCGTGGCGCGATGGGCAGTGCGTTTCGACTGCCGGTCGTACCAGATGTGACCAGCGCGTCCGCGCTCGCCGCCACGCGCACGGCCGGCTGCCGCCTCGTGGCCACGGTCGTCGCCGGTGACGCGCCGGATCGGGTGCCGTTCACTGGTCCGACTGCACTATTCGTCGGTGCCGAGGGGCAGGGCCTGCCTGAAGAGGTACTGGATCGAATGCGATGCGCGCACCGCCGTGCCGATGACACCGCCTGTTGAATCGCTCAATGTCGCCGTCGCCACCGGGATCATCCTGTACGAAGCCAGGCGCCAGAGGAATCACGCCCATGCAATCCGAACTGTTCGATGACGACGAGCCTCGCACGGTGGCGATCGACCTGGCGGCTCCTCTCGCCGAGCGGATGCGACCGCGCTCCTTCGACGCGATCGTCGGCCAGGACGACGTGCTCGGCCACGGCCGGCCGCTCCGCGAGGCGATCGAGCGCGATCGGTTGCAGTCGATCATCCTCTGGGGGCCGCCTGGAACCGGCAAGACCACCATCGCCCGCCTGATCGCGGAACGTTCGCGCGCTCGGTTCGTCGCGTTCAGCGCCGTCCTCGCGGGGATCAAAGACATCAAGGAAGTGATGGCCACGGCCGACGCCGTCCGACGCCGCACGAACCAGCGGACGATCCTCTTCGTGGATGAAATCCATCGCTTCAACAAGGCGCAGCAGGATGCGTTCCTCCCCCACGTCGAAACTGGAACCATCGTCCTCGTCGGCGCAACCACCGAGAATCCGTCGTTCGAGGTGAACGCCGCCCTGTTGTCGCGCTCGCGAGTCTTCGTGCTGCATGGCCTGACCGATGAGGATCTGCTCCTCATCCTGCGTCGCGCGCTGACTGACGCCGATCGCGGTCTCGGCAGCCAGGCCCTCGATGTGGACGACGAGGCGCTGGCGCTCATGGTCCGGGCATCCGGCGGCGACGCACGGTCCGCCCTGAACCTGCTGGAGCTGGCGGCGTCGTCGGCCGCCGAGGACGGCGGCGGGCGCCGGCGGATCGACCGCGCCTTTGCCGAGCAGGCGATCCAGCGGCGGATGTTCCTTTACGACAAGACCGGCGAAGAGCACTACAACCTGATCTCCGCGCTGCACAAGTCGATGCGGAATAGCGATCCCGACGCCGCGGTGTACTGGCTCGCGCGGATGCTCGAAGCTGGTGAGGATCCGCTGTATATCGCTCGTCGGCTGGTCCGCTTCGCCTCCGAAGACGTAGGGAACGCCGATCCGCAGGCGCTCACCGTCGCGGTGGCTGCCAAAGACGCTGCACATTTCATCGGCATGCCCGAGGGCAACACCGCTCTTGCGCAGGCGGCGATCTACCTGGCGACGGCGCCGAAGAGTAACGCGGTCTACAAGGCGTACGGCCAGGCGGCCTCGGATGCGCACGAAGGTCCGGCCGCGCCGGTGCCGCTCCATCTGCGCAACGCCCCCACCCGTCTGATGAAGACGCTCGACTATGGACGCGGCTACCAATACGCGCACGACGAGCAGGAGGCCGTCGCTGACATGACCTGCCTCCCCGATGAGCTCGCGGGACGGCGGTACTACGAACCGACCGAACGGGGATTCGAGCGAGAGATCAAACGGCGGCTGGACGGGTGGGAGGCGATCAAGAAGCAGCGGCGCGAAAAGACATAGACGCCGCTGCACGCGGACTACGGACTACCGGCGACAGACTCCGGGCTTCGCTCGGGTTACCGTCCAAGTGCGACTTCGGTATGGGCCACGTCCGTACCGGTGTGCGTCGCGTCCGTGGGGATCGTGTCGGCCTGCAGCGCCGTAATCTTCCGGAACATCTCATCGCGAATGGGCAGGATGAACGAGAACCGGTAGTCGCCCTGCATCCGGCCGATCGGAATGCCGACGAGATCGCCGTTCCGATCCAGCACGCCGCCGCCCGAGACGCCAGGGTGGCCGTCGGTCAGACACGTCACCAGACCGTTGGCGGTTCGCTGGCCCACGTACCCCGTGGACAGGATGATGCCCTTCGAATAGTCGTTCCCCATCCGGAAGATGGGCTCGGCGAATTCGTACGAGAAGCGTGCGTTTATCTTGAGCGCCGGAAGATCGACGGGGTCGTTCACCCTCAGGATGGCCCAGTCGCCGCTGTGTACTTCGACGTCCGCGTCGCCGACGTCCACGATCGAGGCCGGCACTCGCTTGCCTCCCCACGCCAGGCGCACGGATTCGATCTTGCGGGCCGTCTTCGGTTCGTCGGGGTCGTCCGGCAGCGCCATGACGCCGTGCTTGACAGTGATGAAGTACCCGTTCCCCAGGTACCCGGCAGTGCCGTAGTTCGTCTTCCCACCGTTGTCGAACGCGTACAGCTCCACGAAGCTCTCGCGACGCTGGCGCAGGAGCTGGACGGGCAGCAACCCCATTTCGTCCTGCAGCTGACGCTTCACCTCGTTGACGAGGAGATCGCGGCCGCGCATGTTCACCGGTGACGGATCTTCTCCGAGCACTCCCGACGCGCCGACAGCGGCCGGCGTCCGTTCGAACGTCGCGACCGTGCGGTGCAGCTCAGCGCGCAAGGCGTCGATGCGCGCGTCGCCCTCGGCGTGCTGGCGAACCAGCAGCCGCTCGGCACTGTACTCGCCGAGCGTGTAGAAGATCACCGCGGTCACCGTGATCAGAGCAGCCGTGACAATCGTGCGCCGGACGGACAGGACGGACATCGAAGTCTCCGCAGTCTCTTGGTCACCAGGCACCGGGCGAGGCCAGAACGCGACACATCGCCTGGAGCGAGCGTTACTGGTCGTATCGGAGGATGTCAGGTCCGGACTTGACGGGGCAGAACGACCGGTCGCCGGGCACACGCACACGGTGCACGAAACGGCACGGAGGAACGGCCTGACGCCGGCAGACATCAGATCCGCGTACACTCAGATCCGCTGAAAGTTCTTCTCTACCTCTCGTTTAGTGATGCGCAGCATGACGGGCCGGCCGTGGGGACAAACGGTCGAATACGCCGTGGCGCGCAATTCTTCGAGGATGTGTACCATCTTCTCATAGGTTAGTGAATAATTCGCCTTCACCGCTGCATGACAAGCGATGGTCGCGGCGATTCTTTTGATCGCATCGTCCACGCGCGAGCCGCGATCGAAGCCCTCGAGATCCTGTGCAAGCGCCCGAACGGCTTCGGATGCGGACTCACGGCCGAGCAGTACCCGGAACGCTACCAACGCGGACCGCATCGCCGCCGAACTCTTCCACCTCAAATCCTAAACGGTCGAGGTCGCCGGCATGGGAGACCAATGCCTGCCGTGCGTCCGACGACACCTCAATCAGCAGCGGTTCGAGCAGACGCTGGCTTTCGAGGCGGCCCGACGAGAGCCGCTCCATCGTCCGCTCGAACAGGATGCGCTCGTGTGCGACGTGCTGGTCGATGATGGCGATGCCGTCTTCGTCCACCGCAATGATGAACGTGTCGCGGAATTGTCCGAGCGGAATCATCGGACGCGCATCGGGAACGGCTGAGGCTGCGGACGCAAACGCCGGGGCCGCCGGGTCGGGAATCGGGACGATCGGCCGCGGCGTCGATTCGGGCGCCCATCTCGTCGGTATGACGGTCGTCGCCCATACGCCGGGCAACGATGACTGTCCGGGTTCCGTCAGTGCCGCGACGGGCGCCGTCAGGGTCAACAGTGGCGCCGGTCCCCGGCCGAGCGCGTCCGCCACAGCCCGCCGCACCACTTCGTGCATCAGCGACTGCTCACGGAATCGGACTTCCGCCTTGGTGGGATGGACGTTGACGTCCACCGCGTCGCGCGGCATCTCGATGAAGAGATGCACCTCCGGGCTGCGCTCCTTGATCGACGCCACGCTGTAGGCGTCACCGATGGCGTGCGCGATCGTCCGATCGCGCACGAGGCGGCCGTTCACGAATACATTCTGCGGCCCCCGGCGAGGCCCCTGCTCGGCCAACGCGGCCACGAAACCGGTGACGCGAATGCCGGCTGCGTCTTTGGACACGGATACCAGTGAATCGGGATCGCCGTAGAGCTGATACAGGCGCTCTGCGGTATCGCGCGCCGGCGGCACGTCGAGCAGCCGGCGGCCGGCGCTCGTCAGCGTGAAGCCCACCCCCGGTGCGCTCAGGGCCAGCTGCGTCAACATCCGAGACGCGTGCGTCGTCTCCGCCTGGTCGGACTTGAGGAACTTCCTTCGAGCGGGCAAGTTGTAAAAGAGATCCTCGACGTCGATCCGGGTGCCTTCGGGAACGCCCGCCTCTGTGACCGCGCCAATCACACCTGCGTTGATCCGGATCTCGGTGCCCGTGATCTCTCCACGGGCACGCGTCCGGAGCGTGAAGTGTGCGACCGACGCGATGCTCGGAAGGGCCTCCCCCCGGAATCCCAGCGTAGCAATCGACGCGAGATCCTCGGCACGGCGGATCTTGCTCGTGGCGTGGCGCTCCACGGCCAGCCGCGCATCCTCCGCCGTCATCCCTTCCCCATCGTCCTCGACCCGAACCAGGCGCTTGCCGCCAAACTCGAGCGACACCACGATCCGGCGCGCTCCCGCATCGAGCGCGTTCTCGACCAGCTCCTTGACGACCGAGGCGGGGCGCTCGACAACCTCACCCGCCGCGATCTGATTGGCGAGCTCGGGCGGCAGGCGGACGATTCGTGCCATCAGATGCGTCGCAGGCGGCCGAGGACCACGAAAATCACGCCCACGAAGAGCGCGGCGCCCGCGAGAATCCACCAGAACAGCGCGGGATCGCCGTCGCCGTTGACGCCGGGCAGCTTGACGTTCATCCCATAGAGACCGCCCAGCACCGTGAAGGGCACCGCAATGGTGGTGATGTAGGTCAGCACCTTCATCACTTCGTTCAGCCGGTTGGACTGGTTCGACAGGTGGGCGTCCAGGATGCTCGTCACCCTGTCCTGATAGATAAGGGCTTCGTCGCTCAGGCGGACCAGATGATCGTAGACGTCGCGAAAGCGATACGCCATCTCGTCGGTGATGATGTTGAACTCGCGCCGCGCGAGGCGCGCGATGACGTCGCGTTGGGGCAGTACCACGCGCCGGAGTGCGGTGATATCGCGCTTGAGGCCCAGGATCTCTCTGATCAGATTGTTGCGGGGCCTTTCGAAAACGTCGTTTTCGAGCTTGTCCAGCCGGTCTTCGAGGCGCTCGACCTCCGGACGATAGTGATCGACCATCGCGTCCACGATGCGATGCATCAGGGCGACGGGGCCCTCGGCGAGGATGTGGTCGTTCGCCGCGCACACCGAATGGAGCTCTTCGAGCGTCCGCGTCTGCCCGTCGTGCACGGTGACGAGGTAATTGGGGCCGAGAAAGAAGTCGGTATCGTGCGTCGCGAAATGGTGCTGGCTGGCCTTGAAGTCGATCCCGTGCAGGATCACGTAGAGATAGCCGCCGTAGCTTTCGATCTTGGGGTAATGCAGCTCGGCGCGGGCGTCTTCGAGCGCCAGGCTGTGGAAGTGGAAGACGTCAGCGAGAACGCGAAACTCCTCGTCCGTGGGCGCCGCCAGATCGAGCCAGCACACCACTCCGCTCGACGGGTCGAGCCAGGCGGGATCGACGGCGGATGCCGTTTCGGTGTCGCCGTTGCGGTGGACGAAGAGGGAAACCACAGTGGGTTTTGGGCGTTGGGCTCTGGGCTTTGGGACTCTGGCCTGCCGAAAGCCTAAAGCCCAAAGCCCAAGAGCCTGTGTCTCAGTCCCCCACCTTCACCTGCATCGCCGCGTGTGCGGCGGCAAGCCGCGCGACGGGGATGCGGTACGGCGAGGCGCTCACGTAGTCGAGCCCCACCTTGTTGAAGAAGTGGATCGACGATGGATCGCCGCCGTGCTCGCCGCAGATGCCCAGCTTCAGGTCGCCTCGGGACTTTCGGCCTTTCTCCACGGCCATGGCGACCAGGGCACCGACGCCGACCGTATCGATGGACGCGAATGGATCGCGTTCCAGAATCTTCTTCTCCTGGTAGATGCCCAGGAACTTCCCGGCATCGTCACGCGAGAAGCCGAAAGTGAGCTGAGTGAGATCGTTGGTGCCGAACGAGAAGAACTGCGCGACTTCGGCAATCTCGTCCGCCGTCACGGCTCCCCGTGGCACCTCGATCATCGTGCCCACGAGGTACTTGAACTTGACGCCCTGTTCCTTCATCACGTCCGTGGCGACGCGGTCCACGATGACCTTCTGATCCTTGAGCTCCTTGACCAGACCGACGAGCGGGATCATGACCTCGGGGACGACCTTCAAGCCCTCCTTGTTCAGTTGAGCGGCTGCTTCGAAGATCGCCCGAGCCTGCATCTCAGTGATTTCCGGATACGTGATTCCGAGACGGACTCCGCGATGGCCGAGCATCGGGTTGAACTCGTGGAGCTGCTCGACGCGGTGCAGCAGCGTCTTCTTTTCAGCGAGCTCCTTGCCGCCCTTGCCTGATGCCTCGAGCTTCGCGATCTCGACCATCAGGTCTTCCCGCTTGGGCAGGAACTCGTGCAGCGGCGGATCGATCGTCCGGATCGTGACTGGCTCGCCGTGCATCGCCTTGAACACGCCGTAGAAGTCGTCCCGCTGCAGCGGCAGCAGCTCGTTCAGCGCTCCGCGGCGATCCGCTTCGTTGTCGGCGAGGATCATCTTCTGCACCTTCTCGATGCGTCCCTCACCAAAGAACATGTGCTCGGTGCGGCAGAGACCGATCCCGCGCGCACCGAACGCGTACGCCAGTTCCGCCTGATCGGGCAGGTCGGCGTTCGCCCGGATGCCGAGCGTCCGCTCTTTGTCGGCCCATTTGAGCAGCCGGTCGAAGCGCTGATAGATGTCCGACGCTTCCGGCTTCATCTTGCCAGCGAGCACCTGCAGGATCTCGCTCGGCTTGGTGGCGACCTGTCCGACCTTGACTTCACCCGTCAGGCCGTCGAACGAGAGCCAGTCGCCTTCGCGGAGCGTCTGGCCACCGATCTTGACGGTCTTGTCCTTCTCACTGATTTGCAGTTCCCCGGCACCGACCACTGATGGCTTGCCCATCTGGCGTCCGACCACCGCGGCGTGTGAGGTCATGCCGCCGGTCGCCGTCAGGACGCCCTGCGCCACTTCCATGCCGTGAATGTCGTCAGGCACGGTCTCCTTGCGGACCAGCAGCACTTTCTTGCCTTGCTGCGTCCATTCAACGGCGTGGTCCGAGTTGAACACCACCTGGCCCGAGGCGGCTCCTGGCGACGCTGGCAGACCGCGCGTGACGGTCGGCAGCGCTTTCCATGCCGCCGGATCGAACACTGGCGACAGCAGCTGCGAGAGGGCCATCGGCTCCACCTGCAGCAGCGCCTCGCGCGGCGTGATGATTTTCTCCCCGGCCATGTCAGTCGCGATCACGACGGCGGCATAGCCAGTGCGCTTGCCGTTGCGCGTCTGGAGCATGTAGAGCTTCTCGTCCTCGATCGTGAACTCGAAGTCCTGGACGTCCTTGTAGTTCCGTTCGAGGCGCGAGGTGATGGTCCGCAGCTCCTTGTAGGCGTGCGGCAGCACTTTCTCGAGCTCCGTGATCGGCTGCGGCGTGCGGATGCCGGCGACGACGTCCTCGCCCTGGGCGTTGACCAGGAACTCGCCGAAGAATTCACGCGAGCCCGTAGCCGGATTCCGTGTGAAGCCGACGCCCGTAGCGGAGCGGTCGCCGGTGTTGCCGAACACCATCGCCTGGACGTTGACGGCCGTGCCGATGTGGTCCGGAATCTCGTAGATACGCCGGTATTCCTTGGCGCGCTGATTCATCCACGACTTGAACACCGCATCCCGCGCACCGCGCAGCTGCGTGAGCCCATCCTGCGGGAACGGTTTGCTGGTCTCACGCTTCACGACGGCCTTGTAGCGCGTCACAACTTCCTGCAGGCCGCTCTCGTCGAGGTCGGTGTCGCTCGCGGCCCCCCGTTCGTGCTTCACGGCCTCGAACTCGTGCTCGAACTTCTCCTTCGAAATGCTCATCACGACGTTACCGAACATCTGCATGAAGCGGCGGTAGCTGTCGTAGGCAAACCGGCCGTTGCCGGTCTTGGCCTTGAGCCCTTCGACGGTGGCGTCGTTGAGGCCGAGATTGAGGATCGTGTCCATCATTCCCGGCATCGAGAACTTCGCGCCCGACCGCACCGAGACGAGCAGCGGATTCCCGACGTCACCCAGCTTCTTGCCGGCGGCCTTTTCGAGCTTCGCGAGGTTTGCCTCAATCTCGCGATCGATCTCCGTCGGCACCTTGCCCTTTTCGGCGTAGTAGATGTTGCAGACGTCGGTCGAGATCGTGAATCCCGGCGGCACCGGGAGGCCGGCGTTGGTCATCTCGGCAAGGCCGGAGCCCTTACCGCCCAGTGTGTCCTTCATCGTGCGATCGCCGTCCGCCTTGCCGGCTCCGAAGAAGTACACGAACTTCTTCCCCTTGACCGCTTTCTTCGGCGGTGTGGCGACGGCCTTCACCGCCTGGACCAGTGCCTTCGCGACCGAGCCCTTCCGGGCCTTGCCTTTGACAGTCTTCTTCGCCATATGTCTACGACTCCGTCTGAGGAACAATCTCGGATATGTCTGCGAGCGTGAGAATGAGACGCGCGAGCTGCTTCACGAGACGCAGGCGCGCGCGGCGTAACGTCTGGTCGTCGGCCATCACGAAGACGTCCGTGAAGAACCGATCGACCGCGGGACCGAATCCGGCGGCTTCCGCGAACGCACGGCGGTATCCGTCGCCCGACGCGAGCACGCTTTCGATAATCGGCCGCCGGGCACGGAGCTCTGCGAGCAGCGCGAGCTCGGCAGGCTCGGTCAGCACCTGCTCGAGAGCGGGACCCTCGGTCTCGGCAGCGGCATAGGCCTCGTCCGGCAGCTCCTTCGCGATGTTCTTGACGCGCTTGAACGCGACGGCCAGCTGTGTGAATTCCTTCGTGCCTGAGAATTCGGGTAGCACGTCGAGCATCCGGCGCGCTGTCAACGGACTCAGGTGGCTCGCGTCCGGCGCGGCCTGCAACACGGCCCGCACGTTCCTGACGTCATAGCCCCGTTGGCTCAGCACGTACTCCAGCCGCTCGCGGAGGAACTCCTGGAGCGGCGCGCCGCCGTCCGACGGGAACGCGCGTGCGGCTTCCGCGACCAGCGCGCCCAGTGAGAGGCGCGTCGTGAGTCCGGTCAGCTCGGGAAGATCCACGAGGATCTTGAAGATCCCGTGCGCCTGCCGCCGCAGTGCGTACGGATCTCGCGAGCCTGTTGGGCGCTCCCCTGTTGCAAACAGCCCGACGAGCGTATCGAGCTTGTCGGCCAGCGAGACCGCCGCCCACGTGACGGCGGCGGCGCCAAGGGTTTCGCGCGTGGGCGGCGCGTCGGCGTCCACGGACGCGGGCAGGTAGTGGTAGTAGATCGCCTTCCAGACTTCGTCCGGCTGGCCTTCGGCGCGTGCGTAGATACCACCCATGGTGCCCTGGAGCTCGGTGAACTCCTGCACCATCTCTGTCACGAGATCGGTCTTCGCCAGTCGCCCCGCCAGCGCCGCGTGATCGCCGGCCGCCGCGACGCCAAACGCGTCCACGGCCAGCCACCGGGCCAACCGCTCGACACGCTCGGCCTTCTGACGGTAGCTGCCGAGCGCCTTGTGAAACAGGATCGTATCGAGCCGTCCGATCCGATCGGCGAGCGGTGTCTTTCGATCCGCGTTCCAGAAGAAACGCGCATCGCGCAGGCGGGCCGTCAGCACGCGCTCGCCATTGCGGCTGATCAGCTCCGGACGCTCGACCTCGACGTTCGTCACCGCCAGGAACGCAGGCTTCAGCTTGCCGGCTTCGTCGGTCACCGGAAACCAGTGCTGATGATGAATCATCGTCGTCGTCAGCACTTCTTCGGGGAGGTCGAGGAACTCGGCGGCAAACGTGCCTGCGACGACCGTCGGATATTCCACGAGGTCCGGCACTTCCTCGAGCAGGCTGCTCTGATGTGCCGCCGTCTTGTGGACCCTGCCGCCGAGCCTCCTCGCGTGGAGGTCGAGCTCACGAACGATCTTCTCGCGGCGTTCTTCCCGATCGAGAATCACGAAGTGCTCGTGCAGCCGCGCACGATAGTCGTCGAACGTCTTCACCTTGACCGCGCGACCCGCGCGTCCGCTCGTCGTCAGGAACCGGTGGCCATAGGTGACCGGCCCGGATCGGACGTCCTGCACGAGCGGTCCCGCGGCCAACTCGGTGCGGCGGATCTCGTAAGGCACGACCCGGCCGCCGTACAGGAACAGCAGCCAGCGAATCGGCCGGCCGAAGGTCAGCTCGCCCTTGCCGTCGTCGAGACACGCATCCCAGTGCATCTGCTTCGGGAAGGCGAGGCCCCGCAGGATTCCGGTCATCACGTCGGGTAGCGCGTCCACGGCGGCCCGGCCGCGCTGGCGCTTCCGGAACGCGAGGTATGTGCCTTTCGGCGTCTCGACGCGCTCGAGATCCGCGACCTCGACTCCGTTCTTCCTGGCGAAACCAATCGCCGCCTGCGTCGGTTGTCCATCCGGACCCGTGGCGGCGCTGACGGGGGGACCGTTGATGAGCTCCTCGAGATCCGACTGACGTTCGGCCACGCGCGCCACCCGTACGGTGAGGCGCCGCGGCGTTGCGTAGCCCTCGGCCTGCACGCCCGCGCCCAGCCGCTGGATCTTCAGCTGCGCGTCGGTCACGTCGACGAGCTGCCGCGTCAGCGGCGGCAACCAGCTCGCCGGCAATTCTTCGAGGCCGAGTTCGATCAGTAGCTCGCGGTCCATTCAGGCTTCAGGCAACAGGCTTCGGACTACAGGCCGCGTGTGGCTGCAAGCCCGATCCGGCCCGCAGCCTGCAGCCTGACGCCAGCAGCCTATGTGGTCTTCTCCACCGTCGTCAGTCCCTCCACATACGCCTTCGCAATGGCGACCGCGCGCTGACGCACGCGGAGGATGTATGCGGTCCGTTCGGTCACACCCACACTGCCGCTCGCATCCAGGATGTTGAACAGGTGCGAACACTTGAGACATTCTTCGAGGGCCGGCCAGACAAGGCCCGGACGCGAGAAGGACGCCGCAGAAAGCGTAGTGCCGTTCGAACAGGTCGCGATGGTGCGCGGCAAAGGCTTCGCGCGGCATGTCCACCTGGCCGAACACGTACTTCGATTGTTCGATCTCTTCGCGGAGCCGGACCTCGCGATACTTCACGCCGGGAGCCCACTCGAGGTCGTACACGTTCTCGACCCGCTGCAGCGCCATCGCGATCCGTTCGAGGCCGTACGTGATCTCGCATGCGATCGGCGCCAGGTCGATGCCGCCCACCTGCTGGAAGTAGGTGAACTGCGTGATTTCGAGGCCGTCGAAGAGCACTTGCCAGCCGATCCCCCAGGCGCCCAGCGTCGGTGACTCCCAGTTGTCTTCCTCGAACCGGATGTCGTGCTGACGTGGATTGATGCCGCAGGCCTCCAGACTCTGCAGATACAGGTGCTGCACTTCGTCTGGCGATGGCTTCAGGATCACCTGGAACTGATGGTGCTTGAACAGCCGGTTCGGATTCTCGCCAAACCGTCCATCGTCGGGGCGACGGGACGGCTGGACGTAGGCGACGCTCCACGGCTGAGGACCGAGCACGCGGAGCAGCGTCTCAGGGTGCGACGTGCCCGCACCAACCTCCAGATCCAAGGGCTGCTGCAGCAGACATCCCTGCGACGCCCAGAACTGGGAAAGCTTGAAGATGAGATCCTGGAAGGTCAACGCCTCGAATCCGCTGCGCGCGCGGGACCGCCGGCCAACCGCCGGAAGTCGCGCAGTACGCGCGTTGATTTCAACTCGCGCTCGAGGTGCCGGTCCATGAGCGTGCGATGAACCGCCTCGAGCTCTGCGAGCGCCGTGCCTGCGACCGTCAGACCGTCGACGGCCGAGGGCGGCACTCGTCGGGCCGCACGAAGGAACGCGAGCGCCGCAGGCGACAACCGATCGCGTGGTGCCCGCTGATCTCCGCAATCAGCACAACTGAATGTATCGCCACCCGCACCCAGCCACGCACCGCCCGCGTCCTCGAGGTTCCGGCCGCAGCGACCGCACACGGTCGCCGACGGGTACACGCCCTGAAGGCGGAGAATCCAGAACTCGAAGTAGCGCGCCAGCGGCTCGACCGACCCACCTGCCGCAAGCGCCTCGACCAGCGAGGCTCCCAACCGATAGAGCCGCTCGTTCGGATCGTTCTCTTGCGCCCACTGATCGAGCAGCTCCGCGAAGTACCCGACATGCCCCAGCGCTTCCGGCTTTGCGGACAGCGGGGAGCAGGCAGGCTCGGCGTAGTTCATCCCGACGAGCTCGCGATGCTCCTTCTCGAAATACGCCACGCGAACGCGCGTGAGGGGCTCGAGCGCACCGACGAACTTCGACCGCGGCCGGCGGGCTCCCTTCGCGACGCCCCGCTTCTTGCCGCGGTCCTCCGTCAGGAAGACCACTATCCGGTCCGACTCACCGAGCTTGTACGTGCGGAGGACCAGCGCATCGGCCGTGTACAACGGCATCGCGGCCTCTTATCTTATCCCAGCGGTGCCCGCGCGGCCTGTCTGACCTCTTGCCCGCTCACCGCCGGCAGGCAAAACCTATCAACGGTAACACAAGCGTACCGACGAATCCTCGTCGCCCGCCGTCGGGCGTGAGACGCTGATGGACGTGACCACGGCTGGTCGATCCCGGCGGATCGCACCTCGTTTGCGTCGCCTGCGCGGTCTGTGCGCTGGCCTGGGCTCCGCCGGCAGCCACCTCAGACCGGGACTGGATCGACCGCCTGAGCGCCGCAGGCTCGACGATGGAGGCGGTGTTGCCCGCGCTCGTCGCTGACGAACGGTACGAGCAGCGGCGCGACGGAGTCAGGGCCAGCCCCGACGCCCAGAGGACGCTGACGTCGGAATTCGGATGGCTGTCAGTTGCCGAGCTCGGCGAAACGATCGGCGTCCGAGACGTCAGGACCGTCGATGGCGAGCCTGTCTCGACCAATGAGGTTCGCCTCCACGATCTGCTTGCTGGCCGAAGCTCGAACGCGGCCGCCGATCTTCGTATGCTCCTCACCGCAAGTGCCCGGCACAACCTGGGCGAGGTGGAGCGCAACTTCAATTTCCCGACGTTTCCGCTCATCTACCTGCGGCCCGACAACCGCAGCCGCTCGAAGTGGAGCGTGACATCCCTCGACGCCAGCCATGTGAACATCCGGTTCGAAGAGCGGCACCATCCAACACTCGTACGATCACAGCAGTCGGCCGACGTGCCGGCAATCGGATCCTGCCGCCTCGAACGTCACACGTTCGTGCTCGAACAGTGCGCGGTGACTCTCACCGAGGACCACGCGCGCGGGCTCGATCGCACCCTGACGTATTCCATGGTCGTTGATTTCGCCGAAGATGCCCGCCTCGCGGTCCGTGTGCCCCTCGAGATGCGTGACGACCTGGTGGTCCGGCTCCGTCGGAGCAAGACGGATCAGCGTATCGTCGGGATTGCCACGTACCGGAACTACCGCCGGTTCGAAACCAGCGGACGGCTCGTCCGGCCATAGCCACGCCGATTCACTGACCGAGTTCGTCGAGCACCCGCTCATCTTCGCGCCAGTCGCCACGCACCTTCACTCGCAGGTCGAGGTAGACCCGCGTGTTGAAGAACCGCTCGAGCTCGAGCCGCGCACCCGTGCCAATCCGCTTCACCATCTCGCCGCCGCGCCCGACCACGATCGGCTTCTGTGACTCGCGTTCGACCAGGATCGAGCAATACAGGCGCATCAGGCCCGACTCGTCGGGCTCGTCGAACTTGTCCACCATGACGGCCGTCGTGTACGGCAACTCGTCGCGCGTGTGCTGCAACACCTGCTCTCGCACCAGTTCGGCCACGAAGAAGCGCTCCGGTTTGTCGGTCAGGTAGTCCTCCGGATACTGCGGATCGCCTTCCGGCAGATGGTCCAGCAGCGCCTGTTCGAGCCGGTCGACGTTCTCGCCCGTGTGTGCCGAGACGGGCACGATCTCGGTGAAGGCGAATTCCTTGTGCCACATGTCGATCATTGGCAGCAGCCGCGGGCGAGCCACGAGATCGACTTTGTTGAGGACGAGGACGATCGGACGGTCGGCACGCCTCGTCATATCGAGCGCGAACATGTCGCCTCGTCCTGTCTTCTCGGTGACGTCCATGACCAGGCCGATGACGTCGACGTCACGCATGGCGTCGCGCGCCGCGTCGAGCATGCGCACGTTCATCCGGTGCTGCGGCCGGTGGATGCCAGGCGTGTCGAGGTACACGACCTGACCACGGCCCTCGTACGTTCTCACGCCGAGTATCCGGTTGCGTGTGGTCTGCGGCTTGTCCGACACGATGGCGATCTTGGTCCCCACCAGCCGGTTCATGAGGGTGGACTTGCCGGCGTTCGGCCGTCCCACGAGCGACACGTAGCCAAAGCGAGGCATCTTCAGAATCTCGCGGGTACTGTCAGGTGCGGGCCGGCGTGGGCGTCGCCGCGGGCTCTTCGGGCTCGTGCTCGACCCGACGCACTCGAACTCGTGTGACCCGACGGCGTTCGGCTTCGAGCACCTCGATGTGCAGGCCGTCGAACTCGAAGACCTCGCCCACAAGCGGCACGCGACCTACTCGCGTCAGGAGGTACCCCCCGACGGTTTCGAATCCTTCGGGCTCGATGCCGAGTCCAAGCCGATCGATGAACTCGTGAAAGTCTACCTTCCCGGTAAACTGCAGCGAGCCGTTGCCCTCGTCCACGACGGGCTCTGTCTCGACGTCATACTCGTCCCGGATCTCGCCGACGATCTCCTCGAGCAGGTCCTCGATCGTCACGAGGCCAGCCGTGCCCCCGTACTCGTCCACGACGATGGCCGACTGCACCTGCTGGCGCTGGAACTCCTTCAGCAGGTCGGCGACTCGTTTTGTCTCCGGCACGAAATGGGCGGGGCGCAGCAGCCGGGGAATCACGTGGTCATCCGGCCCGACGTCGGTGAGCCGGATCAAATCCTTCGACGTAGATGAATCCGAGCAGGTGGTCGAGACTGTCCTCGTAGACCGGTACGCGCGAGTACTCCTGCTCCGCCAGCAGGGTCCGGACTTCTCTCAACGTTGCGTCCGCCCGAATGGCGACAATGTCGGGGCGCGGCGTCATGACCTCGCGCACGAGCGTATCGCCGAAGTCCACGATCGACTGGAGCAGGGCGCGCTCCTCGCGCTCGATGAGACCCTCGTGTTCACCGGCTTCGAGGAAGGTGTGCGCCACCTCGTCGTCGGCCTCCTCCGTCTGCGCGTTCCCCGTCGCCGACGCGGTGCTGACACGCTCGCGCCGCAACGTCGCGATGATGCCGACGAGTGTTCCCGTGATCGGCAGGAGCACCTGCGCGATCAGGTCGAACGAGGGCAGCAGGATCATCAGGATCCGTTCGGGATCGCGCCTGACGATGAGCAGCGGGAAGAGATGTTCGAAAAGCGTGACGAAGATCGCCATCGACAGAACGATCGTGCCGAGTCCTTCGATGCGCTCTACCCCCAGCAGGCCCGCCCAGAAGACCGTTGCGACGGTGACAATCAATCCGACTAGGAGCCGCGCGGGTACGAACAGCAGCACGGGGTCGTCGAGGTACGGACCTAGCCGCCCTGCCCTTCCCGTTCGCTCCGCAGTCAGCCGGAGCGACAGACGCATCAGCGCGCTGAACGCGGCCTCTATGGTGCCGACGTAGACCGTCGCGAGCGCGAGGAAACACAGCACCAGCACCGACAACGTCATCGGCGGCTCTCCCGCTCGATGAGGCCGGTGTCGAGCCCCCCGGCATGTCGCAGGCGGCGTTCCATCCGCTCCATCCGTCCCGCATCCTGCTCGTGGTCGTATCCCATCAGGTGCAGCAGGCCATGCAGCGCGAGCACACGCCACTCCGTCGTCTCCGCATGCCCAGCCGTTCGCGCCTGACGACGCGCCACGCCGCGTGCGATGACGACGTCTCCTAAATGGGTGCGGGGCTGCGCGGTGCGAGAGTGCGAAGGTGCCGGGCCTGCTGGGAACGACAGGACGTCGGTGGCGCGGTCGACGCCGCGGTACAATCGGTTGAGCAGCCGGCTCGCCTGGTCGCTCACGATCGCGATGGTGAGCGTACCGGCGGCGCGCCCGGGAGCGAGCCGCTCGAGCCACTGGGCCAGGCCGCGCGCGGGCAGAGCGCGCCCGGCACCGTCCACGACGTGGACTAGCAGATGCCGGCGCGACACAGAGCCGTCAGCGCGCATGACCTCAGCCGCGTGATCCGACGTTCGTCTGCCCGAAGGCCTCGTACGCCTTCACGATCTGCTGCACCAAGCGGTGCCGGACGACGTCCCGGTCGTCGAAATAGATGAAGGAAATCCCCTCGACCTGCGACACGACTTTGAGCGCTTCGACCAGCCCCGACGGACGGCCCGACGGCAGATCGATCTGGGTGATGTCGCCGGTGACCACCGCCTTGGATCCGAAGCCCAGGCGCGTGAGGAACATTTTCATCTGTTCGGAGGTCGTGTTCTGCGCCTCGTCGAGGATGACGAACGAGTCGTTGAGTGTCCGTCCCCGCATGAACGCCAGCGGTGCGATCTCGACGGTCCCGCGCTCGAGCAGACGCTCGACCCGTTCGGCGTCCATCATGTCGTAGAGGGCGTCGTACAGCGGCCGCAGGTAGGGATTCACCTTCTCTTGGAGATCGCCGGGCAGGAAGCCGAGCTTCTCGCCCGCCTCGACCGCCGGCCGCGCCAGGATGATCCGGCTGACTTTTTTCGCAAGCAGGAACGAGATGGCTTGCGCCATCGCCAGGTACGTCTTGCCCGTACCGGCGGGCCCCACCCCAAACACGATGTCGTGCTGATCGATCGCGTCGAGATATCGGCGCTGATTGACGCTCTTTGGAGCGATCTGCCGGCGCCCTGCCGACTTCACGCTCGCCTTCACCAGATAGTCACGGAGTTCGACGTGCTGGTCCTGAGCCACGAGCTGCGCGGCGGTCTTCACGTCGCCATTCGACAACCGGTAGCCCTCCTGCACGAGCGCCGCGAGTTCAGTGAGGGTGCGCTCGGTCTTCTGGACGGCAGCGGGCTCGCCATCCACGGTGACTTCATTGCCCTGCGTGCGGATGCGAACGCCGAATAGCGCCTCGAGCTGTTTGAGGTTTTCGTCGTACGCGCCGAACAGGGTCTCGAGGCCTTCCTCGGGGACTGCGATTTTCTTCATCGGCTGGCGTTAAAGCGCCACGTAACTCCCTGGCAATACAACGACTTAGCGAGCGATTCTATCATACGCTCGCCGGCACGGGGCATGGGGCCCGAGAGCGCGAGCGGCCCAAACGCCCAAAGCCCAACGCCTAGAGCCGTTTAGGCTTTCGTCGTCGTCGCGATCTTGAGCTTGAGCTCCCTGAGCTGTTTCTCATCCACGCCCGATGGTGCACCCGACATCAGGTCGACGGCCGTCGCGGTTTTCGGGAAGGCGATGACCTCTCGAATGGAGCTCTCGCCTGCCAGAATCGCGACGATCCGGTCGAGGCCGAGCGCGATCCCGCCATGCGGCGGAGTCCCGTACTGCAGGGCTTCGACAAAGAAGCCGAATCGCAGCCGGGCATCTTCGTCGCTGATGTTGAGCAGCTGGAAGATGCGGCTCTGCACGGCCGAGTCGTGGATACGGATGCTGCCGCCGCCAATCTCGCTGCCGTTGAGCACCAGGTCGTAGGCCTTTGCCCGGACGCGGCCCGGGTCGCTATCGAGCCGTCCAAAGTCCTCGTCGAGCGGCGACGTGAACGGATGGTGCATCGATACCCAGCGCTTGTCGTCCGCGTCCCAATCGAGCAGAGGGAAATCCACGACCCAGGCGAACTCGTAACGATTCGCGGGGATCAGGTTCTCCTTCTTCGCCAGCGAGAGCCGGAAGGCGCCCAGCAGCTTCGAGGCAGAATCGGGCTCCCCACCCGCAAGCAGGATCAGATCCTCTTGCGCACAACCCGCGGCATCCATCGATGCGATCAGCGTGGACTCGCCTGCTGCCTTGACGTTCGTATTGAGCGCTCCGCCTTCGCCGCGGCGCGCCCAGAGAATCCCCACGGCTCCGAGCTGTTTGGCCTGCTCGACCAGCGCGTCGAGCTCGGATCGCGAGTACTTCGCGGCGCCGGGAACGACGAGCGCGCGGACGACGCCACCCTTGGCGACGATCTCGCGGAAGGCGTTGAAGGCCGCCTCCTTCCAGACGTGCGAGACGTCCGCGATCTCGAGGCCGAAGCGGAGGTCTGGCTTATCGGATCCGTACTTCGCCAGGGCTTCCGCATACGGCAGCTTGCGGAACGGCGTCGGGACGTCGACGCCGATCTCGCGCAAGATGATCTGAATCAGCGGCTCGATGGTCGAGAAGATCGACTCCGGCCGCGCGAACGCCATCTCCACATCGATCTGCGTGAACTCAGGCTGGCGGTCGGCGCGCAGGTCTTCGTCGCGGAAGCATTTGACGATCTGGAAGTAGCGGTCCATCCCGCCGATCATCAGGATCTGCTTGAAGATCTGGGGCGATTGCGGCAGCGCATAGAACTCGCCGGCGTGGACGCGGCTCGGCACCAGGTAATCGCGCGCGCCTTCCGGCGTGGACTTCGTCAGGATGGGCGTCTCGATTTCCCAGAAGCCCTCGCGGTCGAAGTACTGTCGGACGGCCATCGTGACGCGGTGCCGCAGGCCCATGTTGTATTGCAGTCGCGGTCGCCGCAGGTCCAGATACCGGTACCGCAGCCGTACGTCTTCAGATACCGTCGAATCGTCGGCGACAGAGAACGGCGGCGTCTTGGCTTCGTTGAGGATCCGGATTTCGTCTGCCGCGACTTCGACGGTCCCCGTCGGCAGCTTCGGGTTCACGGTGTCGGCGGACCGTTGACGCACCGTCCCGACCACGCCCACCACATATTCGGACCGCAGCCGCTTCGCGAGGCCGAGCAGCGGTTCAGTGCCAATCACGACCTGCGTGATGCCCTCGCGATCGCGGACGTCGATGAACAACACGCCGCCGAGGTCGCGGACGCGATGCACCCATCCGAGCAGCGTGGCACGGGCGCCGACATCGTTGTCGCGGAGCGCGCCACAGGTGTGGGTGCGAGAGAGAGAACCGAGTTGGTCAGCCACAGACGTGATCCTTGCCTGGCCTTAGGCCCTGGGCCCTGGGCCTTGGGCCAGCGCGGTCGCAACCGCGTGGCGAGCGAGAGCACTTTGCTCGCCCGTGTTCATGTTCTTGATCGTGACGTCGCCGCGCGCGGCTTCGTCGTCACCGACGACGGCGACAAACGGAATGCCGCGTGACGCGGCGTACTTGAACTGCTTCCCGAGCTTGTCGGGCTCCGGATACACGTCCACACGGAGGCCGCTCCGGCGAAGATCCGCCGCCAGCGCGAGCGCGTCGGACGTCCGCTCGCGGCTCCAGATCGTCACGAGCACGTCGGCGCCCACGCCTGTGACCGACGCCGGGAACATGCCGCGTTCGGCCATCACGACGAGGATCCGTTCGAGGCCCAGCGAGAACCCGCAGGCCGGGACCTGCTCGCCAGAGAACATCCCGATCAGGCCATCGTAGCGGCCCCCGCCGCCGAGACTGCCTGCGAGATCCGGCACGGCAATCTCCATGATGGCGGCGGTGTAGTACGACAAGCCACGTGCCAGGCTCGGGTCGAGCCGAACATGCGGCGCAGCGCTCGTGGCGCGCGCCAGCCCCAGCACTTCACGCAGATCGGACAGCGCCTGCCGCGCCGCCATCCGAGTCTCCGCAGCCTGACCGCTCTCGCTCGTTGCGAGCAATCCGTCCAACGCAGCGAGCTGATGGTCGTTCGCCGCGTGAACGTCGGCGCCGCTCAACCCCGCACTCGCGTTCGCGACGAATCCGGCCAGCGACGTCGCAACGGCCGTGTCGAGCCCGCGCGCGATCAGCTCCTGCTCGACACCCTGGCGACCTACCTTGTCGAATTTGTCCACAGCAACGAGCGCGCTGCCGTGCAACGCCGTCGGGACGCCCACAGCGTCCAGGACGCCCGTCAACACGCGGCGGTCATTCAGCCGAATCGTGAAGTCGTTGAATCCGAGGTGATGCAGCACATCGCTGACCGCGGCGCACAATTCCGCCTCGACCACGAGGCCTTTGGAGCCGACGACGTCCACGTCGCACTGGTAGAATTCGCGGAAGCGGCCCTTCTGCGGCCGATCCGCGCGCCAGACCGGCTGTACCTGGTAACGCTTGAAGATCCGGGGCAGCTTGCCGCGATACTCGGCCACCACGCGCGCCAGCGGTACCGTCAAGTCGTAGCGAAGCGCGAGGTCGGCGTCTCCGGTCTGGCGCCCTTCCTCGCCGCGTTTGAGAATCTTGAAGATCAGGCGATCCCCTTCTTCGCCGTACTTGCCCATCAGCGTTTCGATGTTCTCGACGGCTGGAGTTTCGAGCGGTTCGAACCCATACCGTCGGTAGACATCTCCGACGACACCGATGACGTACTCCCGCCGGCGCACGTCCTCGGGCAGGAAATCGCGCATCCCGCGCGCCGGCTGCGTGTTGGTTTGCGGAGCCATGCCTTGCTAGAACAGGTACTCGAGCCGGTACCGCACGTACGCCTCGGCGCTCTTCAGGATCGACGCGACTTCCTCGTCGGTCAGCGGACGCTTCACCCGTGCCGGACTGCCCATCACGAGCGACCGTGGTGGAATGGTGACGCGCTCGGGCACGAGGGTCCCCGCCGCCACGATCGACTCGCTGCCGATGTGGCACCCGTTCAGGAGGATCGCGCCCATGCCGATGAGGCAACGGTCCTCGACCGTGCATCCGTGCAGAATGACGCCGTGTCCCACCGTCACCTGATCGCCGACGATCGTCGGATGTGAGGGCGAGTGGTTCACATGTACGATGGTGCCGTCCTGAATGCTGGTCTGGCGCCCGATGCGAATGGAGTTCACATCGGCGCGGATGACCGCGTTCATCCAGACGCTGCTCTCCGCACCGATGACGACGTCGCCGATGACCTGCGCCGAGTCGTCCACGAAGGTCGATGAATCCACCTGCGGGTGTGTGGCCTTGTAAGAGCGAATCATGAGATCGGTCTTCGGTCTCCGGTCTGCAGTCTACGGTCTGCAGTCTACAGTCTGCAGTCTACGGGTACTTCGGAGCACAGCTCGGATCCGCATTCGCGCAGACCGTAAACCGTAGACCGCAGACCGGAGACTGACACGGCTAGATCTTCGGCAACGTCACTCCGCGCTGTGCCTGGTACTTTCCGGCCTTGTCGCGATACGACACCTGGCACGCCTCGTCGCTCTGGAAGAACAGCACCTGCGCGATGCCTTCGTTCGCGTAGATCTTTGCCGGCAGCGGCGTCGTGTTCGAGATTTCGATGGTGACGTGGCCCTCCCACTCGGGCTCGAACGGCGTAACGTTCACGATGATCCCGCAACGCGCGTACGTGCTCTTGCCAAGGCACACCGTGAGCACGTCCCGCGGAATCCGGAAGTACTCGATCGTCCGCGCGAGCGCGAACGAGTTGGGTGGAATGATGCAGACGTCTGCCTTGATGTCCACGAACGACTTGGGGTCGAAGCCTTTGGGATCCACGACGGTGTTGTAGACGTTCGTGAAGACCTTGAATTCGTCCGCCACGCGCACGTCGTAGCCGTACGACGACAGCCCGTACGACACCACGCCGACACGCACCTGCCGATCCTCGAACGGCTCGATCATGGCGTGCTCGAGGGCCATCTGCTTGATCCAACGGTCGGGTCGAATGCTCATCGGTCGTGGAGGTGGCCGCTACGCGCGGCGTGGACGGCTACCGGCGCCAGAACGACAGCAGCAGGGTGAAGAGCAGACTGATCAGAATCGACGTGGTGATCGGCGCGTAGAACGTGAACGATCCCCGTCGCATGACTACGTCTCCCGGCAGCCGGCCGAGGGGAACGCCCAGCGTGATGAGCACGCCGAGACCGGCCATCACCAGACCGATCGCGATGAGCAGCTTGCCCATGACCTCGGCGACCGCTCACACCAGGTCGATGCCGGGAAAGAAGTAGCCGAGCTCGAACGCCGCCGTCTCCGGCGCATCCGAGCCGTGCGTGGCGTTCCGTTCGATGGAGGCCCCAAAATCCTTCCGGATGGTGCCGGCCTCGGCCTTCTCCGGATTCGTGGCTCCCATCAGGTTCCGCCACTTCTTGATGGCGTCCGGGGCTTGGAGCGCCATGACCACGGCCGGACCGGACGACATGAAATCGGCCAACTGCCCAAAGAACGGCTTGTCTCGATGAACCGCGTAGAAACCCTCGGCTTCGCTACGAGTTAGGTGAACCAGCCGCAGGGCGCGAATCCCGAATCCCGCCTGCTCGATCCGCGAAATGATGGCGCCGGTGTGACGCGCCGCAAAGGCGTCCGGCTTGACGATCGCGAGTGTACGCTCCATAAGAGGCCGAATTATATCAGGCAGCCCGACGGGAAGCCTTCGATGTCGTATTCGGCTTCGCGATTCGTATTCGTTCCGGCGACGCCGCGCCGCCGCGAATGACGTCGGCCACCGAGCCGTCCCGAAGACGAACACGAACACGAAAACGAGTCAGGCGAGGCGTCAGTGTGCGCCTATCGCTGAGCGTCCATGATCGCGTCGAGCACTTCGCGCGGGGGCCGCACGCGGTCGGTCGGCAGCTCTGACAGCGGTTCGTCGACCAGGTTCAGCAGCGAACAGAAGTCGCGCTTCTCGGGCTCGATGTAGAGGAGGCCCGTCGCGTACTCGCCGCGCGCGGCCGTCGCGTGCAGCACGCTCAGCGCCTGCGCCTTGTTCGTCGGATCGTAATCCTGTGCGAGCTTGGTCAGATGCAGGCGCGACCCGTCGTGCAGCACGACTTCACGCGTGGTGCCTGGCTCGTATTCGACGGCGATGTCTTCGAAATGCGGAACGTAGTTCAGTTCCGACACCGGCTCCTCGTGATCCTTCACGTAGCTGTAGCTCTTCGTCGAGCCGTCGTGGTCGTTGAACGTGACACACGGTGACAGGACGTCGAGCATCGCCGTACCCTTGTGCGACAGCGCTGCCTTGAGCAGCGTCAGGAGCTGTTTCTTGTCGCCCGAGAACGACCGCGCCACGAACGACGCGCCCAGCTCGATGGCCATCACGCACGTATCGATCGGCTGCAGGTCGTTGACGACACCGTTCTTCAGGGTGGAGCCGACGTCGGCGGTCGGCGAGAACTGGCCCTTCGTGAGGCCGTAGCACCCGTTGTCTTCGATGATGTAGACGAGGGGCAGATTCCGCCGCATCAGGTGGACGAACTGTCCAATCCCGATCGCGCCCGTGTCGCCGTCCCCGCTCACGCCAATCGCCACGCGCGTCTTGTTCGCCAGCAGCGCACCCGTGGCGACCGACGGCATGCGTCCGTGGACGGAATTGAAGCCGTGCGCGGATCCGAGGAAGTACGCTGGACTCTTGCTCGAACAGCCAATCCCCGACAGCTTGATGACCTGGCGCGCATCGATGCCCAGGTCGAAGCACGCGTCGATCACACGCTCCGAGATGGCGTTGTGCCCGCACCCGGCGCACAGCGTCGTCTTGCTGCCGCGATAGGCGGTGACTTCGAGTCCGATGCGATTCAGCTTCTTGCCCGGTGTCGGTGCGGTAGTAGACATGTCTTCTCTCTTCGCTAACAGGCTACGGGCTACGGCCTCCAGGCTACGGGTCTGACCCTGAAGCCCTCAGCCCCTCGAGCCTTGCCCCTTACCCCTTGCCCTTAGCCCTTACCCCTTCACCTTTGTGAGGGCCGGCCTACTCCCCTCCGACGCCCGACGACGAGCCGCCATCCCGGGCGGTCGCGGCGGCGACCGCCAGGCCCTCCTGCGCGAGGATGCCGTCGGTGACGCTGCGTGCGTCGATGGGGAGACCGTTGTAGTGGAGCACGCTCCGCACTTTGGCGATCAGGTCAGCGGACAGATGCATGCGGAGCAGCGCCGCCATCTGCGCATCGCGATTCTGCTCGACGAGATAGACGCGGTCGTGCTGCCGGATGAAGTCCGCAACGGCATCCACGAACGGATACGCGCGGAGCCGAAGATACGACGCGGGCAGACCGGCCTCGGTCCGCAGCTGATCGCGGCTTTCCAGAATCGCCCAGTGCGAGGTGCCGTAGGCAATGATGCCGATCCGGGCATCGTCGATCGGGTCGATTTCCGGTGGCGGGACCAGAGTGCGCGCCGTGTCGAACTTGCGCAGCAGGCGATCCATGTTGCGCGTGTAGTCGTCGGCCCGCTCGCTGTATTGTCCGCGCTCGTTGTGACCGGAGCCGCGGGCGAAGTACGCCGGCGCATCGCTGCCGGGCACCGAGCGGTACGTGATGCCGTCGCCGTCCACATCCTTGTACCGGCCCCATTCGCCAATCCGCGCGAGCGTGGCCTTGTCGAGCAGCTTGCCCCGATCGAGCGGACGATCGGGATACGGGAATGGATCCGACATCCAGATGTTCATCCCGAGGTCCAGATCGCTCATGACGAAGACCGGCGTCTGCAGGCGCTCGGCCAGGTCAAACGCGTCGAGCGCCATGCTGTAGCACTCGCCCACCGACGCTGGCAGCAGCATCGGATGCCGCGTATCTCCATGCGACAGGAGCGCCGTCGTCAGAATGTCACCCTGGGCGGTGCGCGTGGGCAGTCCCGTCGACGGGCCGACGCGCTGGATGTCGAAGATCACCGCCGGAATTTCAGCGTAGTAGCCCAGGCCGGTGAACTCGCCCATCAGCGAAATGCCGGGCCCCGACGTGGACGTCATCGAGCGCGCACCCGCCCAGCTCGCGCCCATCACCATCCCGAGGGCCGCGATCTCGTCTTCTGCCTGGACGATCGCAAAGGTCGCCTTGCCGGTCGCCTTGTCGATGCGGTACTTCCGCATGTAATCGATCAGCGACTCGCACAGCGAGGAGGATGGCGTGATCGGATACCAGGCGACGACGGTCACGCCGGCCATGAGGCAGCCGATCGCCGCGGCGGAATTGCCCTCGATCAGGATTTTGCCGGACGTCTTGTCCATTCGCTCGATGTGGAGCGAGTCCTGCTTGGGCAGGTGATCGCGCGCGTAGTCGAAGCCTGCGCGCAGCGCCGCGGTGTTGAGCACGAGCGCCTTCTGTTTCTTGCCGAGCTGTCTGCCGAGGGCCTTCTCCATCTCGGCCAGGTCGATATCGATCAGGTGCGCCAGGACGCCGTCGTAGATCATGTTGCGCACGAGACGGCGCAGCTTCGCATCCGGACACACGGCCGCGACCAGCTTGTCGAACGGAACCGGGTAGAAGAAGAGGTCCGATCGCAGCGAGCGAAGGTTGAGCGGCTCGTCGTAGACGACCGTGGCGCCCGGTTCGAGCGTCAGCGTGTCTTCCTTCGCCGTCTCCGGATTCATCGCCACGAGAAGGTCGATTTCCTTCTTGCGGCCGACGTAGCCGTCCTTGTTGGCGCGGATCGTGTACCAGGTGGGCAGGCCGGCGATGTTCGAGGGAAACAGGTTCTTCCCCGAAACGGGGATCCCCATCTGGAAGATGGATCGGATGAGGATGAGGTTCGCCGTCTGGCTGCCCGATCCGTTGACGGTTGCGACCTGAATGCTGAAATCGTTGACCACTCGCGGCCGAGCCACTGCTGAGGCGTCAGCCTGGCTGGCGAGATCCGTGGATGACATGTGTAACGCGTCCTGGGCTCGATAGAGGAGGCGGCGCGGCAGCCGCAAATCACTGGTCGGACCAGAATTATACCGTGGCTGGGGCCTTCAATGCGCGGGCGGCCCAGCAATTGGGCCGTTGAGGCGGGTGAAGCGGCCTTTCTCGACGGCCACCTGGCCGGTCGCGACGGGCTTTGGGCCCTCGGCTTTCGGCTTTGAGATCAGCCGAGCGCTGCCGGAGTGAGCCCAACGCCTAGAGCCGAGAGCCGCCCTCTCGTGCGTCATGCACGCGCCAGCCGCCCCTTGAGCGCCTGACCCATGTCGGCAGGGCTCTCTACGACCGTCACGCCTGCGTCGGACAAGGCCGCCATCTTCTCCGCAGCAGTACCCTGCCCGCCGGCGATGATCGCTCCAGCGTGCCCCATCCGACGTCCTGGCGGCGCGGTCTGGCCGGCGATGAACCCCACCACGGGTTTGCTGAACTGCGTCTCGATCCAGGCCGCGGCATCCTGTTCGGCGTTCCCGCCGATCTCGCCAATCATGATCACCGCATCCGTCTCATCGTCCGCCGCGAACATCGTGAGGGCGTCGATGAAGGACGTGCCAATCAGGGGATCACCGCCGATGCCGATGCAGGTGGATTGACCGTACCCGAGCCGCGAGAGCTGATGGATCGCTTCGTAGGTGAGCGTGCCGCTCTTCGACACGATCCCGATCCGGCCTTCCTTGCAGATATGGCCGGGGATGATGCCGGCCTTCGCCTTGCCCGGCGAAATGACACCGGGACAGTTCGGGCCGATGAGGCGCGTGGGCGTGGACTTGAGGAAGGTCATCGCCCGCATCATGTCGAGCGTGGGGATGCCTTCGGTGATGCACACGACGAGCGGCAGCTTCGCGTCGCCCGCTTCCATGATCGCGTCGGCCGCAAATGCCGGCGGCACGAAGATGACGCTCGCGTTGGCTCCCGTCTTCCGCACGGCCTCGTCAACGGTGTTGAAGATCGGCCAGCCCTCGTGCGTCGTGCCGCCTTTGCCTGGCGTCACGCCTCCGACGACCGTCGTGCCGTAGGCCGCCGCCTGTTGGGCGTGGAACGTCCCTTCTCGGCCCGTCAGGCCTTGAACGAGGAGACGCGTGGATTTGTCCAGGAGGATGGACATATCAGGGCTTCGGCCTACAGGCGACAGGCGACAGGCCGCAGAGGGCCCATTGCCGGAAAGGTCCGCAGCCTGCAGTCTGAAACCCGCAGCCTGCGGCGAAGTCAGCGCGCAGCGGCGACCACTTTCTCAGCCGCGTCTCCCATCCCATCGGCGTTGGCGAAGTTCAGCCCGCTCTCCGCCAGCAACCGCTTGCCTTCTTCGACGTTGGTCCCTTCCATCCGGATGACGATGGGCACTTTGACGTCGAGCTCTTTGACGGCCGCAATCACGCCTTGTGCGAGGACGTCGCAGCGCAGGATGCCGCCGAAGATGTTGATGAGCACCGCGCGGACGTTCTTGTCGGCCATCAGGATCTTGAATGCGTTCCGGATCTGCTCCGCGTTCGCGCCGCCGCCGACGTCCAGGAAGTTCGCCGGTTCCCCACCCGCCAGCTTGATGATGTCCATCGTCGCCATGGCCAGGCCTGCGCCGTTGACCATGCAGCCGATGGAGCCGTCAAGACGGATGTAGTTGAGCGAGAACTTCGACGCTTCAATTTCGAGGTGATCCTCCTCGGCCAGATCGCGAAACTCGCGGATGTCGGGGTGGCGGTAGAGGGCGTTGTCGTCAAAGTTCATCTTGCCATCGAGCGCGAGCAGGTCGCCAGCGCCCGTGACGATGAGCGGATTGATTTCGACGAGCGAGGCGTCGGTGCCGACGAACGTGTTGTAGACGGCGGTCATCACCTTGCCGGCCTTCCGCACCTGCGCGCCGTCGAGTCCGAGGGCGAAACCAATCTTGTTCGTCTGGAACGGAATCAACCCGGTCGCGGGATTCACGTGCTCGCGGATGATCTGCTCGGGAGTCTTCGCCGCCACTTCTTCGATGTCCATGCCACCAGCGGCGCTGGCCATGATGATCGGGCGCATGGCGCTTCGATCGAGCAGGATGCTGAAGTACAGCTCGCGCGCGATCTGCAGGCCCTCTTCGATCAGGACGCGCGAGACGACTCGGCCTTCGGGGCCTGTCTGGTGCGTCACGAGCGTCATGCCGAGCATGTCGCGAGCGATCCGTGCCGCCTCGTCCGGATTCTTCGCCAGCTTGACGCCACCGCCCTTGCCACGCCCGCCGGCATGAATCTGAGCCTTGACGACGACCGTGCCACCACCGAGGCGGCGAGCGATCTCACCGGCTTCGTCCGGCGTGAGCGCGACCTCGCCGCGGGGCACGGGGACGCCGGTACTGCTTGAAGAGCGCTTTGGCCTGATACTCGTGAATTTTCAAGGTGAGTGTCCGTGGGAAGCTGGGATCGACCGGTCACGCCACACTCGTCGGACGGTCGAGCGGATCGGCGACGCGGGCAGTGCCGGATGGTAGTCGGCGGCTTCCGCGTCCGTCAAGCCGCTTCGTTCCTCGGCATGTCTCCTCCGCCTCGCTCGGCCTCAGGTATGTGACGTGCTCACCTCTACGGCGAACGCTGTAGACGCGTGTAACGAAGATTCGGGGTGTGACAGCCGGTGACCTGTCCGTCTACGTCTCAGAATCGCTCATTCCACACGTGCCAGGAGAAGACTCGCCAGCCGATCGGCCTGGCCCCGCAGGCGCGCCGCATCAGTCCCGGGAGCCGGTGCGGCGGCCCCCCGTGATTCCGCGAAGACAAGGACCTGGTGATCGTCGAAATAGGTTCGCCGTTCCCACGCGGTCAGCCCCATGAAATTGCGCCAATGGTCCTTTGGCGCGGTTTCGTCGAAGTAGACGAAGGTCTCGTACGCCATCAGAAGCGAGTCGCGGGCACGGTAGGTACTCAACGGAGTACTTGCCGGTGGCCGTCCAGCTGCTTGCCACGATCCGGCCGATTGCGCGATCCAGAACGACGCCGGTCGCCTCCGTTCCCAGCGATCCGTCGGGACCCACAGAGCTGTCGCGAACGAGGGCGAACACCTGATGTGCGCCGTGCTGTGTGGCCGCTTCGTAGATGGGCCGGGTGCGCGCCTCGACTGAGGCACGACTGGCCGCGTCTCCAGAGGTTCGAACTGCCTCTTGCGCGGCGACTGCTTGTGCGCCCGCTGCCTCGGAGGCGGGCGTCAGCACGATCGCCACTGCGCACATCAAGACAGCGGTTCGCTGGCTGACTGAACGCAGCACCGTCACCTCCAGGCGATCTCGAGTCGGATGCGGTCGCGGCGGATAGACCTGTTCGTCAGCTCGGTGTGAGCATGACATCCAGCTGGCGACCCTCCACTGACGGACACCGACAAGACGTCGTGCTGCCTTCGACCGTTAACATGGAGCGTCTTCTCCCGAGAGGTCTGCGGTTAGCCGGAAGTTGTCGGGATTCCAGAAAGTCAGTCCGTCAGGTCCTTCAGATCCGGTTCGAACCGCTCGTCGCTCTTCACAATCTCATCCCAGGTCACCACGGCGTTCTTGTACGCCGCGGTCCGCCCGAGGATGGTCACGAGCGTGCTGCGAACGCTTTCGGGCACCGTGGGGTTCGTGTAGTCGCCGTTGACGATGGCGTTGTGGAACGTCGCGATGTTGGTGACCGCACCTTGCTCGTAGATGGTCGGCGTCTCGCCGCCGCGATAAAAGTGCTTGCCGCGGATCAGTACCTGCCCGCCATACTCGGTTTCGAGCACGCCCTCGGTGCCGAACATGCGGTTCCGGATGCCTTCGGGCCGCGTACCCTCGCCGTTGAACTGACGGGAGCTGAACGTCACGCCCACGGCGTCCGCATATTGGTACACGACAGTGAACGTGTCGTAGCACGTGCCCACCGTGCGGTACTTCCGTCCGCCGGTGCCGTACGCCGACAGCGGCGGCTTCCCCATGATCCAGCTCGCCACATCGAGTGTGTGGATGTTCTGCTCGGTGATGATGTCGCCCGAGAGCTCTCTCGACAGGCCCCAGCCTCGCAGGAGGCCCTCCGGAGTACCGGCCTTCACGAGGTCGGCCTTGTCTTCGAACGGATCCTCGGCGTGATACGTGGACTCGCCGAAGGCAAACGTCCCGATCGCGCCGTCGTGCACGCGGCGCAGCGCTTCGATGAAGAAGTCGTTGGCGCGTGTCTGGAAGTCGACCAGAAAGCACTGCTTGTTTGCGGACGCCTTGGCAGCGCTCTCTTCGATGCTCGTGCAGCCCGGCGCATCGACCGCGATTGGCTTGGCGAGGTAGACGTGCTTCCCCGCCGCGACGGCCGCCGCGGCCTGCATCGGGTGGAAGTACGGCGGACTGATGATCGCGACGGCGTCCAGCGGCTGCTCCAGAAGCCGCTTATACGCCGACAGGCCCGTGAATCGGCTAGAGGCGGCCACCTTCAGCTTGTCGCCCGCCTCGGTGACGCGGTCCTCGAAGTAGTCCGCGAGCGCGACGACGTCGTAGCCACCGTGCTTCTGGAACAGGTCGGCGATCCAGGTCCCGCGTCCGCCGCAGCCGATGAGCCCGAGCGTCACCTTCGAGTTGGCCGTGCTCGCACGAACGAGCTCGGGCTTGATGATGGAGACACCAAGCGCCGCCGCGCCGGTATTCGCCAGGAAGCGGCGGCGCGAGAGACTCCTCGTCTTAGAGGGATTGAGATCCTGCGGCACGGACATCTGATTGCTCCAGCTCGGGAAGGCGCGTCCCCGGTCCGCCGGGGCAGCGTCATCAATCTATCACTCGTCTCGGCCGGTGCCGGATTCCATGTCCTCGAGAACGACGACCCGCGCTCAGCGAGCGCCAGCTTCAGGCAGCGCGAACGCCAGGACCATGTCGCCCTGTTTGGTCCCGAGCTTGCCATGGCCGCCGGCGGCGATCACCACGTATTGGCGTCCGTCGATCGCATACGTCATCGGCGTGGCCTGCCCGCCGGCTGGTAACTGGTACGCCCAGATCTCCGCTCCCGTCGCGGACTCGAAGGCGCGCAGGTAGCCGTCGGCCGCCGCCGCGGTGAAGACCAGGCCACCCGCAGTCGCTATCGGCCCGCCGAGATTGATCGCTCCGGTCGCGGCACCCGGGAGGTACGAACCCAACGGCGTCTGCCACTTGATCTCGCCCGAGAAGAGATCGACCGCGGACGTGGTGCCCCAGGGCGGCGCATTGCAGGGCGTTCGGCCGGGCGAGAACAGGAATGTACGATACATCCCGTACGGCGCACCCTTCTGCTCGGCGAACTCTCCGTAGATCCGGTTGTCCTGTTCGGCCTTCGTCTCGTCGGCGTAGCGTTCGCGTGGAATCAGCTTGACCCACGCCACCAGACGGTTCGTGTTCACGAACATCAGATGGCTTCGTGGATCGTATGCCGCGCTTCCCCAGTTCACGCCGCCCACGTTGCCAGGCACCACGACCGTGCCCCCGAGACTGGGCGGTGTGAAGATGCCTTCATTGCGCGAGGCCGCGAGCTTGTCCGCGCACCATTGCCGATCCTCAGGCGTCTTGCCCCATGCGCTCTCGGCGGTGAAGCGCTCCGGCACGAGCGAAATCGTCGAGAACGGCTGGGTCGGCGCGCTTTGCTCACCGGGGATGCGACTCTGCGGCACCGCACGCTCGGTCACGGGCAGGAGCGGTCGTCCGGTGAGGCGGTTGAGGACGAAGACGTGCCCCATCTTCGTGTTGATCGCGATGGCCGGCGTGCCGTCCTTCCACGCAAACAGCATGGGCTGCGACGCGACGTCGTAGTCCCACAAATCGTGATGCACGACTTGGAAGCCCCAAGCCGGCGTGCCGGACGAGGTGCGGAGCGCAACGACGGAATTCGCCCACTTGTTGTCGCCGGGGCGAAGACCGCCGAAATAGTCGGGGCTCGCGCTCCCGGTCGGGACGTACACAAGGTGGTGCGCGGCGTCCACCGACAGGGTGGACCACGCGTTTCCGGCACCAGTGCGCGGCTGCGTACGCGCCGCCCATGGAATCGGGTCCCACGTCCAGCGAAGACGCCCGGTGCGCGCGTCGAACGCACGCACGATCCCACGGCCGACGTCCACCTTCCAGTTGTCCGCGATCGACGATCCGACGATCACGAGACCGTCCACGACCGCCGGCGCCGACGTCACCTGGTAGCCGCCACGCCACTCGGGAGTCGTTGACCCCTCCGCCGCGAGGTCGATCTGGCCTTCGTTACCAAAGTCCTTGCAGAGCGTTCCCGTCGCCGCATCCAGCGCGATCAGTCGCGCATCGAGCGTGCCGAGAATGATGCGACCCGAGCAGGCCTGGTCCGCGCGTGCGTTCGGATCGCGCCACGCCGACACGCCGCGAGACGTCACCTCGGAGTAGCTCTTCTGCAGATTGACTTCCGGATCGTAGGACCAGGCTCTTGCGCCGGTGACCGCATCAATCGCGAGGACGACGTCGTAGGGAGTCGTGATGTAGAGCCGGCGTCCGATGAGAATGGGCGTCGCCTCGAATGCGGCCTTTCGATCGAGCGCCGTCGCCGTATCAGCCGCGCCGGTGTGATGGGACCAGGCGACCTTCAGCCGCGAGACGTTCGCCGGCGTGATCTGCGCAGCCGACGAGTACCCGGTACCCGCGGGATCTCCGCCATAGCTTGCCCATCCGTTACTCTGGGGTGTCTCCGCCCGGCCCGCCAGGACCAGAACGATGCCGCCGGCGAGGACGGACTGCCACCAGCGGCTACCCCGGCTCCGTAGATCCCCGTTCATCGGGCCCTATTATCCACGGACATCGCCGGCGGTCGCCCGATCACTGCCTCGTGAGACGAATGGGCTTCGGGACCGGAATGCCATTCGCCGCGAGCTCCTCGCGATCCGCATCATTCACCAAGAACCGCAGTTCGGCGCTGCCACCATCGAGCAACCTGAACTCGAAGCGATCCGTGTCCGCCCCGTCCTTCCGCGCAAAACTCAGGATCGCCCCGCGCAGCGTCACGTCGAAGATCGGCGTCAGGCTTTGCGGCGGCTCCGCCGCGCGCTTGACGGCACCTTCTGCATCGACCTCGATGTTGCCAATACTGATACCGCCAACCGTCGCCCCGTTCGCGATCTGGAGCTCGAGCTTGAGAAACGTCGGACCCTCGAACTGTGCCGTCCACAGGCCTGCGATCGATCCATCGACGGCCTGGAATCCCGCGGATGCCACCATCGTCTCGACCAGGAGCAGCGTCTTCATGGATCCTCCGTATGGAGCGTTAGACGGCGGCCAAGTGCAGGCGGCTGTCACGTCGCCTGAAGGCGGTATGCTCTCCGGATGATTCACCGCCGACGGGCCCTCGCGAATGCTGTCGCCGCGCTGCTCGGAGTTGCACTCGCCTGTCGCGCCACGCCCGCGAACCCCGCTGCAGGCGTCACCATCGACGGTGACTTGCTGGACGTCACGGTGCCGGCGCTCCATCGCCTATACGAGGCGAAGACGTACACCGTCACGCAGGTCGTGCAATGGCATCTCGCTCGCATCGATCGGTACAACGGTGTGTACGGGGCAATCGAGACGGTGCTTCGGAGCGTGGCGCTCGCCGATGCCGCGCGCCTCGACGCGGACGCCGCACAAGGGCGCGGCACTCACGGGCCACTCTGGGGCGTGCCCATCGTCATCAAGGCGAATACCAGCGTCAAGGGCCAGGTCACAACCGCTGGCTGGGAGGGCTTCCGGCGCCCCGGCCACGAGCTGATTGCACCGCGTGACGCCACCATCGTCTCGAAGTTCAAAGCGGCCGGCGCCATCATCGTCGGGCTCGCCAACATGCCAGACCTGGCCAACAGCGATACGAACCGGAGCAGCTCGTTCGGACGGACCGGCAACGCGTACGACGTGCGCTTTTCGCCCGGGGGCTCATCGGGCGGCGTCGTCACGGCGGTAGCCGCGAACATGGCCGTGTTGGGCAACGGCACCGACACCGGCAACTCGATACGGATGCCCGCTGCGACGAGCGCACTCGTCGGCGTGTTTCCGACGCGCGGCCTTGTCAGCATCGCCGGCATCGCGCCCCTGGACTGGCTGCTCGACAACACGGGACCGATCGCGCGCACGGCCGGCGACGCCGCAATCGCGCTCGGCGTGATGGCTGGCGAGGATTCACTCGATGCGCGCACGATGGGCACAGCCGCCACCGCACAGCGCGCGCCCTACGAGTCCTATCTGAAGGCTGACGCTCTCAAGGGCAGGCGGTTCGGCGTGCCGGCGTTCGTCCTCGCCGGCGATGGCGTGCCGTTCCACGGCATCCCGGCTGATGTGCCCGAGGCAGCCGCCCGGAAGCTGCGCTCAGCCGCGAACATTCCGCTGCAGCCCGAAACGCGAGCGATATTCATGACGGCAGTCGACGCGCTCCGATCTGCAGGCGCCGAGGTCGTCTTTGACGAGAGCATCCTGCCAGCGGGCTTCGCGAAGACAGCGAGCCGCGTGGCCACGTACGCGTACATGCGTGACGGCACGAACCGGTTTCTCGCGGCCTTCGGCCCGGCGGAGTACCACTCGGCCGCGGACTATCTCAAGAGTGTAGGCGCCCCGCTCTTTCCTTCATCAATTGGTGCGGAAGACGGATTTCGAAAGTTCGGCACGGTCCAGATCGCTCAGCGATTGCTCGAGGGCGATCCGGAAGCCGAACGCGTGTATCACGCGCCGCGGCGTGCGACGTTGAGCGCCTATCTCGAAACACTCGATCGGCTGAAGCTCGACGGCTACGTGTATCCGGCGATTCAAATGCCACCGCCGGACGAGACGATGCCGCAGGATGGGCGTGTGAGCGAGGGGCCGCATTCGGCTACGAGCTGGGTCAACATGATCGGCGTGCCCGCGGTCGTCGTCCCTGCCGGCTTCTACGCGAACGGTCTGCCGTTCGGTCTGGAGTTTTCGGGACGTCCGTGGACGGACGGCGATCTGCTGGCGGTCGCGTACGCCTGGGAACAGGGGACGCACATGCGGAAGCCGCCGACGCTCGTCGAGCACGGGCTCCTCGCCGTTACGGCAGCGCGCGAGCGTTGAAGGACCGTCAATTTCGACGGTTCTCTGTTTCAGTACAACCAGACCCGCCCGCCGGATCGGAGCGTGACGCCCGACTGCGGCGTCCGTTGCTCGACCCCGAGTACCCAGCGGCGTTCGGGACGCAGCCGGTACAAGCTCAGGCTTTCCGCCGCGGAGCCGCGCGCGCGACCCACTTCAGTCCGGGCGCCGAGAATCTGCTGCCAGGCTGGACGCCACAGCGCCGGGCGCACGTGAATGGGATCGAATCCGTACCACGCCGGTTCAAGTTGAACGAACCTGGCACCGTGGATCTGGGCCAGGCCGGCGAGGCCCGCGTTCACCCGCTCTGCCGTATCTACGACCTGGGCCAGCGAAAGGCGGCACGACGGCATGAGGACAGAGCGGAACATCAGGAACTTGACGTTCGACAGGCGGCGGATGCTGGCAAGAGGCAGATCCGTCAGGACGATGTCCGGTGTGCTCTGTGTCAGACGGCGGAGCACCTGCTCGATCCAGTCGAGGGTCTGCTCGGTGGAATAACCATACAGGATGTCGTTGCCGACATCGGTCACGAGGGCACGCGTCGGCACAGGCCGAGCGCACTCCAGCTGCGACCACAGGCCCGATTCGAGAATGCCTGGCAGCGTGCGCACGAGTAGCGTGCTGCGGGCGCCATACGAGCGCCCGTGGCCGAGCGCGGCCAGGACTTCGACATCGGGCCCCCACGCCGATCGAGCCGTCGACACGACCGTCTGAAAGCCGCGCGTGAGATTGCTGGCGCCGAGGGCTACGACACGAGCGATCTCCTCAGCCATGCTCGAGCGGGAGTAAGCCGACGGGATACTCCATGACGAGCTCGATTCGGCCATCGCGCTCCCGAACTGCACGGCGTCCCGTCGCGCGGAACCCAAGCCTCTCGTAGAAGCGCCGCGCGCGATCGTTGGTTTCAATGACGGCCAGGCGCACGGTGCTCGCCCCTTCTGACTGGGCCCAGGCAATGACGGCCGACACAAGAGCGTCCGCAGCTCCCGATCCGCGCAATGCGGGATGGACCCACATGGCCATCAGGTGGACCACACCGGGATCGGTCGCGTCGCCTACACCGGCAACCATGCCGTTGGCGCCCTCGGTGTGGTCCAGGATGAACGTGACCGCAGGTGACATCCACCGCTGCCAGTCGCCTTCCGTGCGGGCCGCCTCACGTTCGTAGGTGGACCCGAAGGCTTCGGGGGCGTCCGACAATGCCTGCAGTCGCACGGCGCGCAGAAGCAGTTCGTCGCCAAGGACGGCGCGTCGCAAGCCGAATCGGTCGGGGCACATGCACTGGCGGGCGCGTCTACTTCACATCCGCCCGCTGATGGGTCAGGAACCAGTCGTAGAGATCCTGCCCCGCGTAGACGCGGTTCCAGGAGTTGTGGCCCATGTCGGCTTCGATCGTGAAGCGTACTTCGGGGTGCCCGAGCGCCTCCAGCTTGTTGAGCGTCGAATAGAAATACTGCTGCTTGAAATACGGATCCCGCCCGCCCGTGAAGACCCACAGCGGGAGCTTCGCCTTCGCGATCGGATCGGCGAGGTCGGGATGGCAGAACGCGGCGACAGGGGCGACGGCAGCGAACCGATCCGGGTGCTTGCCGGCCATGTACCACGTGCCGAACCCGCCGGTACTGAGACCGGTCAGATACACGCGGGTCCGGTCGCCTTTGAACTCCGCGAGCACGTGGTCGATCATCGCGAGGAGCTCGTTTTCGATCAGGCTCCAGCCCTCTGGCGTACCGTCGAGACCGTACGGCATGTGCGGATCGGCCGGCACTCCATCCATCTGATCCTTCCCGGTGTAGTTGGGACCGGGTGGATACGGGCCCTCGGCCCGCGGATAGCGGATTTTCGCGCGCGTGCGGCTCGTGATGAAACCCTCCCCCGCCTGATGGAACATCGGCAACTGCGGCGCGACGATCACAAATGGCAATCGCCGCCGCTGGGACCACGCCTCGAAGAGCGGACCGTTCGCGAGCACGTAGTCCAGATCGCCCTTCGCGTCACCCCGCTCGCCGTTCCCGCTCAGCGTCATCAGGACAGGCCACCGATCCTTCTCGGCGAATCCTTCCGGCAGATACACGTAGTAGTCTCGCTCCTCGCCGGTGGCAGCGCTGTGATACGACACGCGCTTCAACTGGGCCGCGGACCATTCACGCGCGGGCGCCGGTGGGCCGACGGCAGGCTGGGCGGCGGGCGCAAAGCCGGGGGGAACAAGCGTCATGCGGTTGGCCGGATCGTGAGGGTCGTCGGGGGGCCGCACGTAATCACGCCACAGCCAGCGGAGCATGTCCGGCAGGATCGCGCCCCCCTGCTTGTTGGAGTGCGTCCCGATCCCCCAGGTGTAGTTCAGGTCGTACCCCTTCTCGGTGAGCGCGGCAACCATCTTGATGTTCTGCGCGTGCCAGTCCCAATCCGGCGCATACACGGCGCTGGCGCCTTCGCCGCGCATGCCCCGGTTGTCGTTCAGGCCGTCCTGCAGATAGATCCTGAGCGGCTTACGCTCGTTGCTGCGTATCAGATCCGGATACACATGCCCGCCCCGGATGTTCGTGAAGCTGCCAATCGTGCTCAGCACCTTCCGAAACTGGTCGGGCCGATGCCAGGCGACCGTGAACGCCGCGATTGCGCCGGAGCTGGCGCCGGCGATTGCGTGGTCGTCGGCACTTGGTGACAGGTTGTAGCGCTTGTTCAACACCGGCATCAGCTCGTTGACGATGACGGTGGCGTATTTGTCGTCGAGCGCGTTGTACTCCTGTGGACGATTGGTGGACCGATCGCCCCAATCCGACGCACTCGCCTCGGGTTGCTCCGGAGTGCGGCCGGGATTGACGAAGACCGCAATCGTGACCGGAATCTCGCGACGGTAGATCAAGTTGTCGAACACGTACGGCACACGGTAGTCGCCGGTCAGTCGTAGCCACGCCTGACCATCCTGAAAGATCATCACCGCGGCCGGCGTCGCTGGGTCGTACTGAGCCGGGACGTAGGCGCAGAAGTCGTGCAGGGTGCCGGGATAGGCCTGGCTGGGTAGCTTCTCCCAGGCCGTGACAGTGCCCTGGGGCACACCGGCCTGGGGCTCCGAATCTGGTCCCAGGTGGTAGAGCGCATCGGTCTGTGCGGACGCGGGACGTCCGGGCGCAAGGGCGCACAGCAGAAGGGCGCTCACAATCCACATCGACGCCGGCGGCCGGCCGTGGAAACGTGCTCGTGACGATCGAAGACGCATGAGCGTCAGTCTAGCAGCCGGAGTGTGCGGCAGGACGTGTGGCGGTCTCGGTGTTCGTCGGACGGGCTACGCTGGCGGGTCAAACATCGCGAGGCGCGGCAGCGATCGCTCCGTTCGGTCAACGGATCGCGCGCGTACCGCGCCCTGGGGCCCCTACTTCGGTGTGATCTTCGAGATCTTGTTGCCCTGGATGCCAAGGCCCGCCATCAGCCCCTTCTGGCCAAAGACGAACGCGTAGATGTCGTCCTTGAGCGTGTTGGTCGTGGTGGTCTTCGCCATCCCCTCGTCAACGACCACGATGCTCGGTCCGACACCGACCTCGAAACCGTTCTTGTTGTCGAGCTGCTCCAGCGCCTTGTCGTTCATGAAGAACATGGCGTAACCATACTGCTGCCCCCCGGCCTGGAGCCCCATCGAAGCGCCCGTCGTCTTGTAGTAGGCCACGGCAGTCCCGTTCTTCAGCAGCGCGCCCTCGCCGTATTGACCGCCGATCCCGAGGCCGGCCTTCGTCACTTTTGGGAAGACGAGGATCGCGTGCGCTGTCGGCCCGATGCCCTTTGCGAGCGGCGCGGTCGCATACAGTTTCTGCAGGGAGGCCTTCGCGGCTGCTTCGAGCTCGGCGGCCGCGGTCTTTCCTTCGTCTTGTGCCAGCAACGGATGGGCCGCCAGGGTCAACGTGGCGGCCGCGAGAATACCTAGCCATGCGGCTCTCATACTCGTCCTCCTCGCTGCCCGGCGATTGCGAGCGCGTGGTGATACCAAGGTCAGGGCCCGGAAATTGGAGGCCTCATTCAAACGGATGGTCCGCACGAGTCCGACCAACCGAGTCGAATCGGGCCGCGGTCACGGTTGACCGCGAGCGCGGCCCGGTGTTCACGAGATCGATCGCTACCGCGCCATGCGGCGGCGGGCAGTGAGCCCCGCGCCGACCAGAAACGAGACCGCCCCGATCAGACCAACGAGAGGAAGCGGGCTCGCCGTCTTCGGCAGCGACCGGCCCGCCGCCGACGGCGCGCCAGCGGCCCCCGAGGCCGACGAGGACGACGGCACCGCTGACGCGGATGAACCGCCGGTCGCTTTGGTAGAGCCGCCGGCCGCGCCGCCCGCGGCGGCACGCGCCAACGAGGCGTTGACCTGCTTCTCGGTAATCACTTTCGGCGGCATGCTGGTGACGATGGTCGCCGACAGCGTGTCACCGGCTCTGAACTCAGAGATCTCCGCCGGCTTGCCATCGCGGATGATTCTTGACGCCCCGCTTGTTCACGTCGCTCTGCGTGAACATCTTGAACCCTTCCGGAGTCTGCACGATGATGGTCGGCCCGTTCACCTGTCTGACGGTCCCGTTCTTCACCTCGGTGACCGTTACGGGCACCAACGTGGTCTTGGTCGTGACGACCGCCGTGCCTTTCATCCCCGGCTTCAGGTCGTGGACGGAAAGCTGCTGTCCGTCAACGGTGAATCTGAAATCCTCGGGCACGGTCAGTTCTTTAGTGCCTTCCGGCAGCTTCACGACCAGGTCGTTCCCGACGACAGAAATCACCTCGAAACTCTTCGTCTGCGACGTCGTCTGGGCGGACGCGAGGGCAGCGGTCACACATGTGAGAGTGACCACTGCCAGCACGCACCGCAATGCTGTACGCGACATACATTCCTCCTCTGTTCCGAGCTCCGCGTCCGCACGTCGAACGGCCGCCGTGAGCCGGAGCACCCCTCAGGCCTATGGCACAGAGGCACATCCCGTGCCCCGGAGGATTCGAGCCCAGGGTCCGAAAAGGCCCAGGAACGAGCTGAGTTCCGGCATCGGAACCGCCAACCCAGGGCGTGACGTCCGAAATCTTGGGTTCGCCTCCACTATGCAGTGGGGCTTGGCACGCGCCGTGGCAGCTGCGCGCGTCGCGTGCATCGACCATTCGGTGGACGATATCGCTCCGCTCGGTCCTCACACGCGCGGCACAAACCCTGCTAGGCGAGCCGGGGACGCCAGTTCGGGGCGTCAGGCTCTGCTCGGGCGACGTTTTGCCGTGTGTCCCTGGCCGTGGAGGGAGTCGATGTCTCGTCTGCGACGTCTGTCTGGTGAGCTCGCCGGCCGACATCAGCCGGCTGCGCAGCCACCGTCCCCTGGCTCGCTGCGCGTGCTCACAGGAGCCCTGGTCCTCCTATTCGGCACGGCCGGCGCCTCGTTTGCGGCAAGTGACGTCATCGTCACGACGACAGGCGACCGCCTCGTCGGAGAGATCAAGAAGGTCGAGAAGGACGTGCTGACGTTCTCGACCGACTACTCGGACTCCGACTTCAAGATCAAATGGGAGAAAGTGGCAACGATCCAGAGCGACCGCCAGTTCCTCGTGGAGACGTTCAATGGAAAGCGCGTCGCCGGCCCGCTGAAGCCCGATGACGAGAAGAAGGCGGTCGTGCAGGTCGCCACCGTCAGCGTGCCGCTCCCGGAGGTTGCCGCGGCGCAGCCGTTCGAGCAGTCATTCCTCGCCCGTTTCGACGCAGGTTTCGACCTCGGCTACAGCATGACGCGGGCGAACTCGGCACGGCAGTTCTCGCTCGGGGGAACCCTCTGGTACCGCGATCAGCACAACGTCGACTCGCTCTTCACGAACGTGTTCCGAAGCTCGCAGGAAAATGCTCCGGAGACGAACCGTTGGGAGCTGGGGAATGATTTCCGGCGTCTCCTCGGCGAACGCTGGTACGCCAACACGACTCAGGAATTTCTCGGCAGCGACGAACAACAGATCAATCTGCGCACGACGATCGGCGGCGGTGGCGGCCGGTACCTGCTGCGCTCGTCTTCGCAGTACCTGGCGCTGGGCGGCGGGCTGGCCTGGACCAACGAGCAGTACACCGACGCAGCCATACCGACCAAGGATTCTGCCGAAGCGTACGCCGGCACCGAATTCATGACGGAGCGGCTGAAAGTGGTCGACGTGTTGACCCGCTTCACCTGGTACCCCAGCCTGACGATCGATGGCCGCTACCGCCTGAACTACAAGCTGAACGTCGACGCCAATCTTCCAGGCGATTGGTACTGGCGCGTCAGTTTCTTCGACAACTACGACAGCCTGCCGCCGGCGCAGATCTCGAAGAACGACTACGGCTGGTCGAATGCTTTCGGCCTGAAGTTCTGAGCGCGACTCTGTCTACGCAAGAGGAGGTCTGGCCATGAAGTTCGCGCGGGAGTTCGTGATGAGCACGGTCGTGGGCGGCCTCTTCATCGTCGTGCCGGTCTACCTGGCGATCTTGCTGCTGCTGAAGGGGATGAAATCGGTCGCTGGACTGGTACGCCCTTTCACAATGCTGCTACCGGACTGGGTTCCTGCCGAGAACCTCTGTGCTCTGCTCGTGGTGCTGATCGGCTGCTTCTTCGTCGGCGTCGCCGTGCGAACGGAGACCGGGCGGGCCGCCCGCGAGGCCATGGAGAGGACGTTCTTCGAACGCATGCCGGGCTACAGCCTGTTGCGCGGCCTCACGCAGCGCCTGGCAGGCGACAGTCAAGGAACGCCCTGGCAGCCGGCGCTTGTCGAGATCGAGGAGGCGTTGGTGCCGGGCTTCATCATCGAACAGCTCGCGGATGGCCGTGTCACAGTGTTCGTGCCGTCCATCCCCACACCACTCGCCGGGGCCGTCTACGTCATTGCGCGTGCCCGAGTGCACGTGGTCGACGTGCCCTTCACCCAGGCCATCCGGTCCATCTCGCGGTGGGGCTCAGGCGCGGGAGAGCTGGTGGCGGCGATCCGGCCGGAGAAGGCCACAACGCTCCCCTGACGCGCGACGCCGCTCGTGGCCCTCCCGTTGAGGGCGACAACGGCGTCAGCCCGCTCCGCGGCAGAGCACGGAATCGGGCTGCGTTTTCGTGCTGTTGACGATGGTCTTCATCGTCTCGAGCAGCTCGAATTCGATCTTGTTCTTCGCATCGGCGCCGAGCACTTTCTTCAGGAAGTCCTGCACCGGTGTCGATGCCTGCAGCCCGACGCCGCCGCCCACGTCAATCTTGATGGTGAGGCCGGTGCAGTTCACCATTGTCAGCGCCGAGCCTCGCGAGATGCCGAACGAGGCAATCAGCTTGAAATAGGGCCCCGCCTGCCAGTCCGCCGTGCCGAGGCCGACGAGGAACCGGAACTCAAAGGCGAAGACGATGCCACTCACGCCGACCGGGACGCCACCGATCCCCTGCATCATCGGTTCGATCACGCCCATGGCCGGTTCCAGGATCTTGCCGGCCTGAATGCCGATCGGTCCCTTCAGGCTGTAGGCGCCGTGCGCGGTGATCGTGGAGTTCCTGCCGGAGAACCCGAAGTCGACCAGGAATTTCGTCTTGAAGTGCATCGCCAGCGGGACGCCCTCGGTGGCTTCGGGCGGGATGGGCACGGTGACTTCGATCGGCACCTCGACGCGGACCTTGAAGTTGTCGCTCGTTCCGTTCTCGACGCCCCCGAGGAGCCCCACGTCCATCCGCTCGACGCCGTTGATGAGGAACGTCGTGCCCGCCCCCATCGTACCGTTGCTGATTGGCATCACGGCGTGCACCGTCAGCTTCTGTCCGTAGAGGCTGACGTCGGCGCCGAACTTCACTCCCCGGCTGCCGGAGTGTCCGTTCATCTCGAATTTCGAGCTCGTGCCAGCGGCGATCTTGACCCCCACCCGGTTGACTTGCGTACTCCCGCTGCTGGTCATGTTCAGGTACGGCTCGATCTCGAACGGCCCGACCTTCCCTTTGTAAGAGAGTTTCCGTGCTTCGGGCATCCGATCGCCGCCCGCGGGTGTTGTCTGCCTCCACCGCGTCCGGACGAATTGTGGAACGTCCACCGCCGCGAGCTCCTTCACCGTAAAAGGACCCTGGGCGCCCTCCTGGTAGACGGCAGATCCGGGCGCGAGCTCCTGGTCGATGCGGATGTCCGCGTCCTTGATCACCTCGGTGAGCCGCACGGGTGCGAGCGTGACGGCCACATCCGGCCCACGGCGGTCGATGCGTACGACGCGCCCGACCGCGCGACTGGTCATGAACATCACGCGGCCGACGGCGAGATCGGTCGCGCCGGCGGCAGCCCCGTCGATGGTCCACGTCTGCCCGTCCGCGCTGGCGCCGCGAATCGCCTTCGCGCCGCCCTTCACGATCACGACGTCTGGTTGGAGGTGAGCGGACGGGTGTGCGCTGGGTGCGGCACCAAAAGTCGCGATCGCGGGATCGTCGAGGTCACCAGCGGGAGGCGTCGCAGAATGGCAACCAGTCGTCCCGGCGCCGATGCACACCGCCAGCAATAGAGGCGGGAAGATAGTTCGAGCGGTCAACGCGGCGCTCCGGGGACGGCCGCCCGAACGGGATGTCACTCACGTCGCGTCGAGGGCGGTCGACGCTTCGATGCAGGTGGCCGCACCTTATCACGTCGGCGAAGTGACCCGCGTCGGTCTTTGCTTCAGCGCTCGCGCCAGGCGCGACGCGCATCCCTCATGCCGCGACGAGTCGAGGCTTGCGAGCCAGCAGCAGGTGCACGATCCGATCGAGACCGGCGAAGAGGCCGCTCCTCGTGAGCAGGATCACTGACAGCGCTGCCACCTCCACGAGGTTCTTGTTGACGATCAGATAGCTGCCTTCCGTGGGAATCGTATAAAAGTAGCCCACGAACGGTGGATTGCAGAGATAGAAGAGCAGGATGAACGCCATGCCGCCGATGGCCGCCGCACGCGTGAAGAGGCCGAGGATCAGCAACACCCCGACGATCGTCAAGCCGTACATCGTGATCAGGTTGGCGTTGTCGAGCAGATTCGGCTGATTCGCAATCCAATGGAAGAAGCCTGCGAACGGTCCGCGTGCCACGCGCATGTAGCCGACCGCTGACCACGAGGGCGACGAAAGCTTCGAGACGCCTTCGTACAGGAAGTGCCAGCCGACCAGCACGCGCATCATCGTGATCGCGATCATCGCGGCCGGAGAGAGCTTGTCGTCACTCATTTCGAGCTCCAACGAGGTACGTTGCCGCTT
>CAVUPP010000003.1:0-290784 GCA_963743245.1 Vicinamibacteria bacterium
GGGCATCGCTCACTTGTCGACGTTGTCGAGCATCCAAATCGATCCCGCGACGTGCTTCAGTGGCAGGATGAGGCTGTCGGCGGTGACGCCAAGCTCCACTTTGTCTACATCCGGTGAGAGGGTGAGCTCCGGCGGGTAGAAGCGCGTGACCTGCGTGGGTGCACCGCTCGCCTCTCCGCGCGATGCATCGAACGGGACCACCCATACGTTGAAGACGCCGCCATCGCGCGCCAGGAAATACAGCCGGCGTCCATCTGGCGACCATCGTGGCTTGTCGGTCCAGGCAAAGGATGGCGCGATCCGCCGCCAGTCGACGGCCCGGATCGGCGACAGGCGCGACTTGCACCGTTGGTGTGCTCCCGGCAGGGTCGGCACGTTCACAAACGACAGCCACCGTCCATCTGGTGAATACCGCTCCTGCCAGATGAACGAATCCGCCTCGCTGATCAATTGTCTGGCCGGTGTCGTCGCCGGAGGATGGGCGGCGGCTGGCCACAGCTCGATAGCCGGTGTCCGGCCCGTCTGCGACACCAGCACGAATCGTCCGTCCGCCGTCCAGTCGAATGGCGTCAGCGAGCCCGGTCCGGGAGGATGCCCGACAATCTGCTCGGGAGATGTCGTATCCCAGACCGCAAGGCTGACCTCACGCCCGGAGGTTCGCTCTCTGACGTGCGCGTAGGCAACGCGTTGGGCATCCGGCGACCACCGCGGCTGGCGCCGCCATACGCCGTCTCCTCCGAGCGTAGACGTCGATTTCGTGGAGACATCGAGTACCTGGAGTTCGGTCTGATCGGTCCCGCGATGCCTCATTTCGAGCGCGATGCGCTTGCCGTCCAATGAGACGTCGTACGTGGCGACCTCGCCCTCTTCGTCCGTCAGCGGCGTCGGCGCTTCACGCTTCGTGTCTCCGTCCAGCCGAACGCGCCACAGCCGTGTGGCGTCGGACTGGGCGGTGTACGCGAGTCTGGTTCCGTCTCGAGACAGGCTCAGGCCGGACTGTCGCTCCGCACCCATGGTCAACCGCTCGCACTGCGTCGCGGCCAGGGTCTGCGGGTCGACCGACAGCCGCCACACGCTTTCGATCTCGCCCGCGGTCACCTGCATGAAGAGCTGCGTGCCCTTGGGACTCCAGGACAAGCGGCCGACACCGTTCGGGAAGGCCTGCCGGATCGCATCGGGGCATTCGGCGGGGAGCGCCGTGCGAGCGATTGCCGTGCCGTCCACTCCGCCTGTCAGGAATTCTGGCTCGAACGCGCGCGGATTCTGGCTGCGATCGAGGCCGATCGCCGTGATGCGGCCGTCGGGATGCCACGCCGCGTCGAACACGAACCACCCGGGCCAGAGCGGCGTCTCCTGATCGTCAGCGACGTTGTACACGGAATACTGCATGGGAGGACCGGCACCAGGCACCTCGACGCCTTTGAGAAACAGCAGGTGCCGGCCATCTGGCGACCATGCCGGCTGCTGACCCCCGGCGACGAGCCGCCGCTCTGTGCCTCCGAGCGCAGCCACGACATAGATTCCGCCTCCATCCCTTTCGGAGTGGAACGCGATCGTGCCGCCATCCGGCGACCAGTCTGGCTGGGTATCATCGGCAGACGACCGCGTAATCCGCACCGGATCGCCGCCGGCCACGGGCTGAACCCAGATGTCGAAGTTGCCTGCACGGTCGGACGCGTACGCGAAAAAGCGGCCGTCGGGAGAAAACGTCGCATCGGTCTGCAGGCCCGCGCCCACAGTGAGGCGGGTCAGATTTCTGGGCACCATGGCGCCCACATTCCGCGTTGGCTGCGTCGATCCTCGATCTCTCCACCACGCGGCACCCGCGATCGCACCTGCAATCCCGAGCAGCCCCACGAGGAGGAGGTACTTGCGCCGGCGTGTCGCCGGGTACCGCCTCCGTGTGCCGGTGCGGCCGGCATTCGCAGTGACGGCGGACACGCGTCCGGACGATGAGGCGATGTGGAGGTCGTCTCGAAGGGCTTGCAGGTCCAGCAGGAGGTCCTGGGTGGTCTGGTAGCGTTGGGCGCGGTCCTTACGGAGCGCCTTCGTCACGATCCGCTGGAGCTCGGCGGGGACGTCAGGCTCGAAGCGTGCGATCGGGGCAGGTTCCTTGTCGAGGATGGCAGCCAGTACGTCGCTGCTGTTCGGGGCGGCAAACGGCGACCGGCCTGCCACCATCTCGTAGAGGATGCACCCCAGGGCCCAGACATCGCTTCGAGCGTCGACCTCTTGCCCCCGCGCCTGTTCGGGAGACATGTAGGCAACGGTTCCGACGACCGTGCCGGCATCCGTCAGGAGCGTGGCGCGCGTCTGCTCTGCCTCGAAGCCGTTTCGGGCGGGCACCAGCTTGGCCAACCCGAAATCCAGCACTTTGACGAAGCCGTCCGGGCGAAGCATCACGTTCTCGGGCTTCATGTCCCGATGCACGATCCCCTGGGCGTGTGCGGCGCTCAGGGCTTGTGCGATCTGGATGGCGATGTCGAGCGATTCGCGGATGGTGAGGCGGGAACCGACGAGCACTCGATCGCGCAACGTCTGACCTTCGACGTACTCCATCGCGATGTAATGCTGGCCGTCTCCGGTCTGGGCCAGCGCGTGGATCGTGCAGACGTTGGGGTGACTGAGAGCGGAGGCCGCGCGCGCCTCCTGCTCGAAGCGTTCTATGCGAGAAGCGTCGCTGGTCAGGTCGGCGGGCAAGAGCTTGAGGGCCACCTTCCTGCCAAGGCGCTCCTCGGTCGCGAGCCACACCTCGCCCATCCCACCTGCCCCCAGCGGGCGTACCAATTCATAGGCGTCCAGCCGTGAGCCGGGGACGAGCGGCATCTGGAGTGGGAGGAATTATAGTTCGCCGTTCGTCGTTCGCAGGCCGTCGTGGCCTTCACCACGAACTACGACCACACAAATTACGGACGTCAAACCATAAACGCTGGATTTGCTTGTTGAATTCTGCTAACTCAGCGGTTTCAGATCGCTAGACTGGACGCTCGATCTCGCCAACGGAAACTCCTTCAACCGCCATCACTTGGGAGACGAGCGTGATGTCGTCGGGCCGTCTTGTTCTCGCCTCAATCGGCATGATGCTGTGGGTCGGTGCAGCGCATGCCCAGACCACGTCCGGCGGAGCCGGCCACGCTCCACGACTTGACGGCGTGGCAAACAAATGATCAAGGCGAAGTTTTCGCCAAGGTTCTCGTCCAGACGCTCCTGGCGGAGACGAGCAGCTTGCCAACCAGTTCGGGCACCGGCGGATTCAGCTGGCGGTTCGATCCTGCACTGGGCACGTTTTCTCGGCGGTCACAGAGCTCTGGTCCTATATTCGCGGAGCGTCCGCTGACTAACGGCAGCCACAAACTCAGCGTCGGGTTGAGCATCCAGTACAGTCAAATGGCACGCGATGGGCGGGCAGCCGTTGTCGAACTACGTAGCCGAGGATTTCGACGATAGTCGTGGACCGAGGTTCCCCGACGAGGAGGGCTATTTCTCAATCCACATCGGCAGCCGCCTTGCGCTCACGACGGCCACCACGACGGTAGGTACTGTTTATGGCGTGAACGATCGCATCGATGTGGCGGTTGACGTTCCATTTGTCCGCACCAGCGTATCCGGCGCGAACCTGTTCGCCGTCCACTTCAATTGGGGTGAAGAATTCGGGGGCGAGCCAGCCGCTAGTGGCGCTTCCTCCGGTCTGGGCGATATCCAGGTGAGGACCAAGGTGCTCGCCGTTTCGCGACCGGGACTCGACCTTGCCGGAATGCTGAGTCTGCGGCTGCCGACTGGCGACGAGAAGAACCTTCTCGGCGTCGGCAAGCTGCAGACGAAAGTGATGGGCGTTGGCTCCGTCACTCTTGGCCCCGTAGCGCCGCACTTCAACATCGGCTACACCATCGGCGGCAGCGGTCTGCAGTTCGATCCCAAGAACGGAATGGCGAACCCGCCGCTCGTAGCGGCGGGCCCATCAGACGAGTTCGACTACACGTTCGGTGCGGATATTGCGGCGACGCCCGCTATCACCCTGGCAGGAGACGTCATCGGGCGCACCTTGTTCGACAGCGCCAACGTGAAGCTGCGATCCTTCGATCCACCTTCTTCACCAACCAATGTCATTCTCTCTGTCGAACCCGGCAGCGTCCGAACACTGCTCGGCACGATCGGCTGCAAGGTCAGGATCGGCTCGAGCTGGTTGTTGACCGGAGCCGTCCTCTTTCCACTGAACGAGAACGGTCTGAAGCCTGAGGTCACGCCGGTGTTCGGGTTCGAGCGGGCGTTCTGAAGAAATGACAATCCCCTCACCGCTCGAACGACTCAATCACCCATCCTTCGGCGTCCGGTCGGAGGCGAATCACTCGCACCACGGTCACGCTTTGTTTCTTGCCCGTTTTAGGGGTGAGCGTTTGTGTCACCCGGCAGCTCACCCGCGCGCCCGTCCGGTCGGCTGACAGCACACTCACCTGGTCGATGCTGACCTCCAGGCTCCGCATCTCCTTGAAGGCCTTTTTGAGGCCGTCAGCATCGATCGAAGGTTGCACTTTCTTGACGGCGCTCGCATCAAGGCTTCGCAGCGCGGCGGCGTATCAGCTGCAGGGTGTCTCGCACGCCGAGCTCAACGGCCGGCAGCGCGGGAGCCGTCGGGCGCTCCGTGGCCCCTGAAAGTTGCAGGCACGCAATGACGAGAACGGCGAGCATCCGTCCTGACCCAACCCCTTCACCACGCGGAGACCAGTGCGATGCGGCGGCCTGTTGCCTGTCAGGACAATGCCCCGGCGCCGGTCTGGCGGGGCTAGTATAGGCCGGACGCGGGACATGGAACTCAGCCCGGGAACGTCACTCGGTCCGGTACCGAATCCTCTCGATGCTCGGCGCAGGTGGCATGGGAGAGGTCTATCGCGCCGAGGACGCCGTCTTGGTCGCGAAGTGGCGCTGAAGGTTCTACCAGATGCGTTCGCTCGCGACGAGAGCCGCTGCCGCCGGTTCGATCGAGAGGCCCGCCTGCTCGGGTCTCTGAACCATCCGAACATCGCCACGCTCCATGGACTCCAGGAGATCGACGGGCGGACCTTGCTGGAAATGGAGCTGGTGCCCGGCGAGAACCTCGCGCAGCGTCTCCGCCACGGACCTATCCCTCTCGCCGACGCACTGCCCCTGTTCAAACAACTCGCGCAGGCCCTCGAAGCGGCACACGAACGTGGGATCATTCATCGCGACCTGAAACCGGCCAATGTCAAGGTGACGCCCAACGGTCGCGTGAAGGTCCTCGATTTCGGTCTCGCAAAGGCGTTCGAGTCGGAGAGCGCCGAGTCCCACGTATCGCAGTCCCCGACGTACGTCACCAACAGCCACGCCGGAACGATTCTGGGCACAGCTGCCTACATGAGTCCGGAGCAAGTGCGTGGGAGGGAACTCGATCAACGTACCGACATCTGGTCGTACGGATGCATGCTGTTCGAGGCGCTGGCAGGCACACCCGCCTTTGCCGGTGACACCGTATCGGACACTCTCGCTGCGATCCTTCGCGAGGACGCAGACTGGAGCGCCTTCCCCCATTCCGCCACCGATCGAGCGTCTGCTTCGACGCACCCTCCGAAAAGATTTGCAGAGTCGATTACACGACATCGCCGACGCGCGCATGGAAATCGAAGACGCGTTGGGTGAAACGTCGCCGGATCTGGTTCGTCCACCTACGATCACACCCGGGTGGACCCGCACGCGCGCGGGATTGATAGCCGCTGTCGCGCTGACCTGCGTCACGCTCGGCGCGCTCGGCGGATGGTTCGCGAGCACGCGGCGTTCGCCCTCGCCAACGCTACCGTCGCGATTTCTGATCCCGTTGCAATCCGATCAGCGGCTCGACATCACTCCAGCCGCTCCGATGGCCATCTCGCCAGACGGGCAAATGCTGGTGTTCGCTGCCATGCCGTCGACGGGTCGCACGCAGCTGTTCATTCGCACGCTGAACAAGTTCGAGGCGACCGCACTGCCCGGTACGGAGAATGGAAGCGCACCCTTCTTTTCGGCAGATGGACGATGGATTGGGTTCTACGGCGATGGCGCACTCCAACGCGTATCGATCGTCGGTGGGCCGGCACTGAAGATTTGTGACGCACCGCCTCTGTGGAGCGCGACCTGGACGCCGACAGATACGATCATCTTTTCGACGACCTTGCGCGGTGACGGCCTCTGGCGAATACCCGCTCTCGGCGGCACACCAGAGCAACTGACGAAGCCAAATCGCCAGGGCGGCGAATTGCAACATTCATATCCACAGATGCTGGGAGACGGCACACACGTCCTTCTCAGCATCGTGAAGGAGCATGAATGGCGGCTCGCCCTGCTGTCCCTGCAGACACGACAAATCCAGAGGATGGTACAAGGTGGACCGATCGGGGTGGGCGCGCGGTTCGTGTCTACCGGTCACGTCGTGTATGCACAGGCAGGAGGGCTGCTCGCCGTGCCCTTCAGCCCCGAACGAGGCGAGTTCACCGGCGCCCCGATCCCGATGCTGGAGCGTGTCGATACCGCGCGGGCCGGCACCGCATCCTTCGCTGTTTCATCGACAGGTTCTCTCGTGTTTGTCGGCGAGCGACGATCACTGCCGCGGCGCATGCTAGTGTCGGTCGATCGCGACGGAGGACATGTGATTCCGCTGCTGTCCGTGGGCGCGCCGTCCTCGCATCCGCGCTTCTCGCGCGATGGGTCGCTACTCACGGTGACGATCGAAAACGAGAGTGGCAGCGACATCTGGCTCTACGATCTGGCACGTGCCACCCGGACACGTCTGACCCGGAACGGTCTCAATGACTTTCCCGAATGGTCGCCCGACGGAGCGCATGTGACGTTTCAATCTGATCGTTCGGGCCCAGCCGGCACGTTGTTCTCGGTACCAAAGGACGGCAGCAGGGATGCTCAGCCTCTCATGTCCGGCGTGGAGGCAGAGGAGGGCCTCAACTGGGGACGCGGAACTGCAGGCCTCCTTCCTGGAACGGTGCCGACCCTCAGCCGGGCCAATCCACAGTCCCCAATGTCTTGGTCCATGCGGGGAGAGGTGCTGGCGTTCGACGAACGGAAACCAAATGCCGAGCGCGACATCTGGATCCTGTCCCCCGGCAGTGAACCCGCTCCGTTCCTCGTGACGCCATCCGACGAACACTCGGCCACGTTCTCGCCAGACAGCCACTGGCTCGCGTACAGTCTCGGACGAATCGGGGCGCGAGGAAGTCTACGTGCAACCCTATCCGGGACCTGGCGGGAAGTGGCTGATCTCGAACAATGGAGGGATTGATCCGGCCTGGTCTGCCGACGGAACGGAGATCTTTTACCGACATGGCGACGAGTTCGTGGGCGTGGCAATCCGGCTTAAGCCGGCATTCCAGCCAGGACTGCCGAAAAGGTTGTTTGAAGGACGCTACGAAGTGCGTGATGCGGCCCGCAACTACGACGTGTCGCCTGATGGCCGCCGTTTCGTGCTCATTCGCCCAGACGACGTCCGCCAATACGACGGCTTCCAAATCGTGCTGAATTGGTTCGATGAGCTCAAGGCGCAGGTGCCTGGTCAATGAGAAGCCGGATTCGCCTGTCCACGAACTCATTTGGCGGCTCGACCGCGATCGCCCAACCTCTGGCTGCACGCAATCACGAAGGCCACAGTCTGGAGGTCTCCCTAAGTCACTGGCACGCTGGAGTACAGATCGACACGTTGGAGGAGTGGTCTGTTCTAACTGCCTGCACTCTGCACACCCGGTACGAGATAGTCGTCGGGCACGGAGCGCCTGGCGATGTGCTTGTTCGGGGTGGCCGGTATTTCCCTGAATGGACGGCCGCTCGGCTTGTCGGCAGCACGCTGGGTGGCAGCGTGCTAAAACAGTTTGGAATACACCTGGGCTGGCACCTGGAGTTCCGGCTGGAGGATCGGCACATTCTTACCTCGCCGGTCCGCTCCGTGACCGTCCAACGCCGGGACCAGATGCATCGGCATGGGTCAGTCTGGCGTGAGGTGGGTCACGTCGTCTAGGAGTTCAGAGTCGTAACTACCGTGCGGGCTCCTTCGTGTCGTTGGGCCAGTAGTTCGTAGCGGACACGTTGGTCTGTCCACTACGAACTACGGACTACCAACTACCAACTATCTAGTTCCTCCCGCCCCGGCCACGGTCAGGAACACATCGTAGATCGCGCGATCCACGAGCCGCCCGTTCGGCGCCGGAAGACCGCCGTCCCTTGAAGCGCGAAGCGGTTGCCGAACCGATCGCGCCTCCCGTCTCGTCGATAGTCGGTTTTGATGGCCACGATGCCCACCTGATCAGCGGTACGAGCTCGCCGCGGTCGGTGACGCCGTTGTGGTTCCGGTCGAACCACAGGCGCAGGCGGCGGAACACGGCGTCGCGACTATCGATGAGACCGTCGGGCGTACCGCTGCCGTAGTCCGGCCCTTCCGTCAGCAACAGCGCCTCGAAGCCGTTGGGTGCTAGGGGACCGCTCCCGTCGGCGTAGGCGGGCGTCCGCGATCCGAAGAGCTCTGCCCCGGAATCGATTCGGCCGTTACCATCGCGATCGAGCACGAGCCATGCGTCATCACTCCCAGGCTCCGTCCACGCAATCTTCTCGATCACCCTCCCATTCGCATCCAAATCAAACGTCACCCCATCGTCTGCCGCCGTGAGCATGTAGCCGTCGCCGCGCGTGTCGATCAGGATGGGGCTGAGCGTGACGCAGTCGCAGCGCCAGGACTCGAACTGGTAGCCGTCGAGGCAGTCGTCTGCCGTGATCTGGCAGGTGCTGCCGGCGTCGAGCGGAGCGATGACCTGCGCTTCCGCGTACGTGTTCCCGATGGAGTTCCACTGGCCGGTGAGCGACCAGATCAACCAGTGTTTTGCCGTCGACTTCCAGGTCCCGAGCCGGGGGACAGGTCGGGTCTGCGATACCGCCGCGGCGTAAAGCTGCCGGTTCGTGCTGACGTAGCTCGGTGAAAGGGCCTCGACCCATGCTTCGGTCTGCACCTGCAGGGGGCAGCTGGTCACGGTTCTCGTGGTGCTGGCGGTCACATCCACAGACTGCTTGTAATTTGGTGTTTGCCGCATGCTATGACTGGTCACTACCGATCCACAGTTCGCTTGCCCGTAGGCCGTGGCCGGAAGTGACGCCGCTCCCGCCGCGACCATGGCACCAACGAGAACGCCGTCTATGACTCTCATCGCGGAACTCCTTTCGCGGAGTCCCGCCGCGCTACTCGGGCATCCGCCACCGAGCCAGATCGCTCTTCAGGACCCTCGCGGTCATGTCGTGCTTCAGTTCGTTCATCCAGGACTGGACGGCCGCCTGTGAATCTGCGCTCAGCGCCTTCAGCAGCCGGTCGCGAGCCGCGAGTACCTCGCGGCGATAGGCCAACTCGAGCTCGAAGGCCTGCGCATCGAATGCTTCGGCAGCCTCCTTTCGACCCGAATCGACATCGAGTGCTTTGCGCAGCGTCACGGCCTTTGCCTCCAGCCGTGCCCTCCTGTCGCTCTGTGCGCTCGCCTCACGCTCGAGCGCATCGAACTCAGCGGCGGTCAACTGAGCTTTCAGGTCGTAGTTGAATCCGCTGTCCCTTCCCTTCCACTGCGCCAAGCCCATGAACCCGTGTTCCCATGTGGTCCATTCGGGAATCTGTCCCGGCTCCTTGCTGCCATCGATCAACACCACGTCGCTCGTGTCTGACGACTGGTCCATCGGGGCTTGAGGAACACCGGCCGCGACACATAGGACGACCAAGAGCCGCTGCCACATACCACGCACTCCTTATTCAATGGCTATTTCCGCCAGGGTCTGCCGCGCTGCTCGGTCGGCAGCATCAGCGTATGGGGTTCGAGGCACACGTCCGCTCGGCCCACGTTCCCTGGGTGGTTCGGTCTCCCGGCCTGCCGGCCCTTCGTGTCTGGCGCGCGACCTCGCAGGACCGCCTGCCTCACCTGTCGCCAGACGTGTTGCCGCCGGTGATGACCCGGCGGATGCAGTCACCAGACACTCGTGGCCGCCGCGCATTCGCGGTCTCGGCGGCCTTCATCACGACTCGACGATCGCTCCGTTGGAAGAAGACGACGGCGAGGGCGGCCACGGCCTCGTTGGCGACCCATCAGCTGCCCGTCGTGGTCGGTCCCGATAGCGAAGGTACGCCTGCAGCGTGTGATAGCTGATTCCGAGCACGTCGCATGCGCGCCGCTTGTTGTCGCCGCACTTGTGCAACATGAGTCGGGCGTAGCGGCTGCCCCAGGCTCGCATCGTGTCGGCGCGCGCCGCGGATGGCAGCAGGATGTCTTCGAAATCGTTCCGCAGCGCCATCGGCAGGTCCTCGATCAGCACGTGCTCGTTCTGCGTCAGCGCAACGATGCCTTCGATCACTCGCTGCAGTTCGCGGACATTGCCGGGCCACTGATACGCGAGGAGCGCGTCGCGTGCCGGCGACGACAGCTCCAGGCGGCGTGTGCCTCGATACCGGTCGAGGAAGTGATCGGCCAGCTCCAGGATGTCTGGCTGCCGCGCTCGCAGCGGTGGCACCTGCAACTCAACGCCGCTCAACCGGTAGAACAAGTCCGCTCGGAATGTCCCCGCCGCCACCATGCCACGTAGACTCCGGTTCGTCGCCGCGACAATCCGGATATCGACGACGTGTGAGCCTTGTCCACCGACACGTTCGACTGCGAGGTCCTGGATGGCGCGAAGCAATTTGGCTTGCGCCGCGGTCGAAAGGTCCGACACCTCATCCAGGAACAGCGTCCCGCCGTCGGCGTGCTCGAACTTACCTCGCCTGCCTCGCACGCCCGTCGCCGTGCGCTCCTCAATCCCGAACAACTCGGCTTCGAGCAGCGATTCGACCAGCGCCGCGCAATTGACGGCCACAAACGGACCCGCCCGCCGCCGGCTGGTCTCGTGGACCTGTCGCGCCACGAGCTCCTTTCCCGTTCCAGACTCCCCTTCGATGAGCACCGTGAAATCTGTCGCCGCAACCCGCTCGATCCGCTGACGCAGCGCGCGCATCACAGACGTCGATCCCACAAGTGGTGGTGCTGCGCCGTTCGGGACGACCGTCGACGACCGGGGAGCACGAAGACGCTCGACCTCGAGCACGAAGGCCGCCAACTGGCTCGCCAGGCCCAGCACCTGCACGTCCCACTCATCGAATCGTCTACCCGCGACACTCGTCGCATCGAGGTACGTCGATCTCGTGCGATCGCTCGACGGCACTTCGAGGCTGACGATTTGGGCCAGGCCCCGCTGGACGCCCGCGTCACGCGGCCCATCACGCAGCACCACGCGGTCGGCAAAGACCAGGCGCCGGGTGGTTTCCTCGAAGGCCCGACGGAGAAGGGCGCCTTCGGCTCGGTGCAGCGCCGGAATCAGCGACGTCACGAGCGTCGCGACTCCGGTGCGCCGATCCCGATGACGGGTGTGCCCTCGGCCTGATACCGCGTTGTCTGTCATTCCTGACCACCGTGTGACAGTGCCCATTCACAATTCCAATGCCATCCGACGTTCACACGAATTGGCCGGAATATCCGCCGGCCGGTCGTCCTCTGCCGCCGTTGGCGGCGTTGCGGGTAGCAGTTACCCGCCGTTCATCCCCGGCGCTCAGGACGCGGGTAGTTGATACCCGCGGAGGAGATCTCGGGGCGGAATCACCGTGATCGGAAGGGCAAACGCGATCGCGGCCCGATAGCGGATGCCTGCTTCCCACCGGATCGAGGCGACGAACGATCGGGCCACTTCTCCGTTCACGCAGATGACGCCAGCCGGCAGTTGCAGCCGGACCTCTGTCAGGCTTCCTGGTCGAAGCGGGCTGGATCCTTCGACCAGTACCCCACTTCGCGACAGGTTCACAACGATTACCGGTAAGAACGGGCGGAGTCGTGCCAATGGAGGCAGCACGCCGTCTCTGTAGTCGTGCCGCACGGATCGGCGCCGTTCGGTCACCATGGTTCAACCCACGCGGATGCTGCCGGGTCGAATTTTGTCGTTCGCGTTCGCGCCGTTGCTCCAAGCACCACGACCGCGTACTGCCAGCCGCCGGAACCGTGGAGGTAGACGCTGCCGCTCGTGGCGGTACCAATCGGACTGAACGACACGAGGTCGGTCGAGCCAAAGCGGATCGGATCGGCACCCTCCGCGACGCTCGTGCCGTCGATCAACGTGGCGTTGGGCTCGAAACCGAACGTGACGCCCGGAAACAGATCCTCGAGCCGTTCGACCGGGGCAAGAGGCCAATCGATGCCGGACGCGATGTCTTTCGACTTCACACCGTCTCCGTTGCCGTCTTCGTACGATGCCACTTGGATCGCGCCACCAACGCGCTCGAACCGAATAGCCACGTTGGTGTTGTGTTGCAGCGCCTGCATCCGCGCCAGGGCGAATCGTGACGCTACGTAAGACGCGGCTCCCCTCGCCCGCCAGTGTTCCAATCCCCGGTTCAATTGGGGCACGGTCACTGCGCCAAGCGTCGCGATAAGGGCGAGCGACACGAGCAGCTCGATCAGAGAAAAGCCAGGCATGGGCGGTCTTCAGTCTGCGGTCTGCGGTCTGCGATGCGCCCGGCGCCGTTCCCGGCGGCAATCCGCCGGGAACGACTGGCCAGGGGCTGTTGACTACTTGGCGGGCGTCACGGACAGATGCGCCTTGAGCTTCAGAAAGCTCTTTTCTCCGATACCCTTCACGTTCATCAGGTCTTCGATCTGATATTTCTGGATCGTCAGCTTAATGTTGATGCGGGGGAACGTGAGGTGCGCCCACCAGGTGCGCCCACCAGCGAGCGCACGACTGCGCTAAATGGCGGGTTCAAATCGGGGGCGCGCAACCGACTCTATCGAGTGCTGTGGATTGGGGCTGCGTGAGGCACTACGCGCCGCCGAAGCCTGCCTCAGGTCTGGCCGAACAATGGTTCTGCTCGAGCTGGAGCGACGGAAGGAGACGCCCTACTTCGACTGGATTCTCACCTGCCACGTTCGTTCTGCTCTGGAGACCTCCGCTGCGTAGCGGAACGCCGCAGCTAGCGCTTCCGACGTGAGCTGCGCGGGTATTTCGCGAGAATCCCGCTCCCCCGAACGGGCGCCCTTTGACGTTCCATACGATCGTTGCGGGCCTACCTGGAGGACTACGTGCTGCAGCGGTATCGAGCGATCACCACGGTCCAAGCGAGAGTCGAGCATCTCCGAACTTCTTTGGCGGCTGGAGCGTCGAGGCGATCACACCGGACAGTGTGCGCAGCTATCAAATGCACCGGCGGCGACAGTGGCTGAGGCGGTGACGGTCAATCGAGAGACATCGGCTCTCGGGCGATTCACAGGGGCAGGTCAGCCTGAAACGCCGAGACTTGGACGATCACTTGTCTTTGAGGCCGGAGGTCATGCGATCACCGAGCTTTGAGGCCGGTAGTCCCGAACTCGCCAACTGCTCCTCACGAGGCAGCCTGCGGCCCCGCAAAACACGGGTTCGAATCCCCAAAGGATTGGCACCCTTTTCCGTGCTCGGAACGGTCGTTCGTCGAGCGGCTTAGAGAGGCCCAGCGTTCGCCCGAGGCGTCTGGCGGAGCCTTGCGCTCACTTGCAAGCCAGCCCAGCTGCACCGTCAGATTAGTCAGGCTCGCTCGCCTGGATGTCTTCGTCGGCGCGAGGTGCCCCGGGAAGTGGTAGGCGTTGGAGATGTCGCGGTGACTTCACCCAGGAACTATAATGGGCGCCGAACGCGAGGCATGGCCCTCCAGCCTGGCGCAACACACTTGGGCCGTACGAGATCCTCTCGCTCATCGGCGCAGGTGCGGATGGGCGAGGTCTATCGCGCCCGCGACACGCGCGGGCTCGACCGCGTCGTGGCCATCAAAATCATCAGTTGGTGGCGAAGCCGCCAGCCCGGCCATGCGCGAGCGCTTCGACCGCGAGGCGCGCGCCATCGCGCTGCTGTCCCATCCGAACATCTGCACGCTGCACGACATCGGGCACCACGAGGGCACCGCTTCCTGGTCATGGAATACCTGGAGGGGGAGACGCTTGCCGAGCGCCTGTCGCGGCAGAAACCACGCTCGTCGGCCGGCTCGGAAATCGGGCCCGGCACCGCCGCCGGACCTCGATCGCCGCAGACGGTGACGCCGCCCGGCCCGATGGCGAGAGCGCCGTTGCCGCTCGACGAGACCCTCCGCATTGCGACGCAACTGGCCGACGCCCTGACAGCCGCGCATCGCGCCGGCATCGTCCACCGGGATCTCAAACCGGGCAACATCATGCTGACGCGCAGTGGCGTGAAGGTGCTCGACTTCGGCCTGGCCAAACTCCGGCCGTCGCGCGAGCAGGCGGAGATGCGAGTCCGCCAACACCAGGACGGCGTTGCCACTGACCGGCGAGGCGTGCTGCTCGGCACCGTTCCCTACATGGCGCCGGAGCAGCTGGAGGGCCACGGCGTCGACGGCCGGACCGACATCTTCGCCTTCGGCGCGATCGTGTACGAGATGGCGGCCGGACGCCGGGCATTCGCCGGCGACTCGCAAGCGAGCCTGATTGCCGCCATTCTCGAAAGAGAGCCGGAACCCATCAGCGGCGATCAGCCAGTCACGCCGCCGGGCCTGGAGCGGCTCGTCCGGAAGTGCCTGGCCAAGGATCCAGACGCTCGCTGGCAGGCCGCGAGTGACATCGCGGACGAATTGCGGTGGCTGTCGACAGGAGACGCGGTCGCAGCGGTGTCGCCGGCAGCGTCGGCGTGGACCTCGATCTCGAAGGTGGACGATTGCCGCTGCCGTGCTGGTCCTCGCCGGCGTGGCGGCTGTTGCGGTGTGGCAGAGTTCGCAAAGTCGCAACCGGGCCGGTCCGCGCCGCGAGATGCGGTACACGCAGGCGACGTTCGCCGGCGATGTGCCGGCCGCCGCCTTGTCGCCGGACGGGCGGACGGTGGCCTACGCCTCGGGGGAATGAGGACGGGACATGCGAGTGCTCGTCCGCGATCTCACCGGGGGCAGTCGCTGGAGATCTGGAAGGGCGACGAGGGTCGTCTCAACTGGGGTGGTTGCCGAACGGTTCGCAGCTGGTTGTCGGTCGTGGCGACGGCGATCGGTGCACGTTTTGTCTCACGGTTCGGCGGCGCCCCACGATTGATCACTCGGTTGGGCATGTACGTGCGCCGTCTCGCCTGACGGGTCGCAGCTCGCGCATGCGATGCAGAGCGTCGTCGGTTTCAGCGTGAGCTCGCTGGACGGCACGAAAACCGCGCGTGCGGTTGCAGGGCTTCCGCTGGCTCATGGGCTTGGACTGGAACCCCGTGACCAATCGCATATCGCTCCTTTCGATCGATGAAAGGTACCTACATCGTGTGGTCGGTCACGCCCGAAGGCAAGGAGGTTCGGCGGCTCTACTCGGATGCGTCCCCGATCAGCGCGATGTGTTCGTCGCCGACGGCCGGCGTGCTGTACCTGTTTCGAGAGCGAAACGCCGCGAAGGAGCTTGTGAGAGTGCCGCTCTCAGGCGTACAGGACCAGGAGCCCATGGTCCTGACAAGCGGCTTCCGATGTTGTCCGACATACCGCTGCGATGTCTCCGCCGACGGTGAACGGCTGCTCTACACGCGCAGATCCGGGCATGCCAACATCTGGCGGCTCGATCTGCGCGGCGCCGCGCAGCGGCGACATCGCTGACCCGCGGGACGTCCGTGTTGGCTTCTCCGAGAGTATCACCGGACGGGCAGTGGATTGTCGCGACCGAAAGCGGTCCGAGACCGACCCTCGAATCGTGAAGATTCCCATCGGTGGAGGTGAACCGGTCCAGCTCGCGGCAGGCAGTGCTGCCGTCTGGTCACCCGATGGTCAGCGACTCGCGTTTGTGACAGGTCCGTCTCTGCGCAACGCGTCTGGGTCAGCGATGCCGATGGCCTCGAGCCACAGGAAGTGAAGGACTCCGATCAGGCTCAGCTCTCTGGTGACGTGGTTCCGGATGGCCGGCTTGCGTGGCAGACGCCGGACGCTCGCAACTACCGAATCCGCGACCTCGCGAGCGGTCGCGAAGAGTTGCTGGTGAAGAACCCCGAGGTGGGCTGTGTCTTTCAGCCGCACTTTTCGCCTCGCGGCGACCAGGTCGCGGTGACTGGAACAGGGCGGAGGGGAACCAAGGATACAGCGAGGAATCTGGGTGCTTTCGTGGCCCGCCCGCGAGGCGCGGTTGCTCGCGCCGAATCTCTGGCCCATCGGATGGTCGGTAACGGCGAGTGGATCTATGCGTACGAGGCCTCGACGAGCGCGGTCGTCAGAGTCTCTCCTCGAACGATCCAAGATAGAGCCGGTTGGAAGCTTCCCCAGGGGACGCTCGGGATCTCCGATTGCAGCCTGACACCTGATCGGCAGTCGATTGTTTGCGCCCTTACGAAGCGTTTGCGGACGCTGGATCGTCGACCACTTCGATCCGGACGTCCAGGCGATCGCGGCGCTGAAGCCATGCCCGAACTCGATCCAGCGCCACGCCGACTGTTCGTGAAGATTCCTCGCCTGGCTCTCCGAACGGCTACCGAAGGAGCGTCGTGTCCCACTGGTTCTGGTCAGCGACGGGATTCGAACCCTTTTCGAAAGATCCGAACGCAAAAAAGGGATGGCGTCCCCAACAGGCTCTAACCCCTTTTACGCGATCGGATCGGTCGTTCGATCGGCGGCTTGAAAAACTGTCGCCCTTAGGCTGATTTCCCCCCCGCCGTGCGTGGTGTTAAGCGTTTCGGCCGCGTAGTGTTCCATCACTCAACTGAGAACGTCAGGCTGCACGCTCGTCGAAATTTAGCAATCCGCCGAGTCGCTGACGGCGTCGCATGCGACCCGATCTCTCGAACGCCGAAACGCCCGCGATAAGGCGATTCTCGAGCCCTTGGTGGTTCCGTTCGCGATGATAGTGTTCGACGAATTCCGTCAGGGCATGCCGGAAGTGTCGCTCCCCCACCGGAATCATTCGATTGAGACATTCCTCCTTGATCAACCGGACAAAGCGCTCGGCGTGGGCATTCGCGTTCGGCGCACGCTCCGGCGTCAGTACCACACGAATGCCAGCGTCGGCGAGTCGGCCGTCGTACGTCACGACTCCATTTCCGATCGCGATCACAGATCAGCACGCGATGCCTGACCAGTAAGCCGTCGTCCGCCGCCGTTCCCTTCCGGGTCGCTTGGTCCATGAACAGTTCGGTCGGATGGGGCGTGGACCCGAGCACTTGGACACGCCGTGAGGCGAGATCGATGACGAAGACGGTGTAGTACGTGACCAGACCACGCCACGTCCAGACTTCCGTCGTGAAGAAATCGGCGCCAGCGATCACACCCCAATACGCCCTGAGGAAGGTGCGCCACGAGGTCGGGCGTTGCGGGACCGGCGGCAGGCCCGCAGTTTTCAGGATTCGCCGAATGGTCGAGCGGCCCACGCGGTGGCCTACGTTCTTCAGCGCACCTTGGATCCGCGTGTAACCCCACGTCGGATTCTCCTCCGCCATCCGCACGACAAGCCGCCGGATCTCCAGGAGGATGCCGCGCCGCTGCGGGTGGCTGGCGTAGGTCCATTTCCGCGCAATCAGCTGCCGATGCCAGCGCAGGAGTGTGTCAGGCGTCGCGATCGTGGCGATCTCCCGCAACACCGTGCGGCCAACCCGGTAGGCCTGCGCAGCCAGCCGGCGGCGATCGTCGTCGGTGAAACGCAGGCGCCGGGGCCCGATCTGGCGGCGCAGGAGTCGGTTTTCTTCGATCAAGTAGGCGACCATCTCCCGCTCCCGGCGGTCCAGCCAACCGGTCAGCACGTACAGCACCATCTGGAGCACCGCGGGGTCGCTCACGAGTCGGAGCTTATATCATGGGCAGGCGGGAAAGACGTCGGCCGAGTTGTGGAACACTTCGGGCATTCGCCGACAATGGCCTCTCCATCGGTGAGCATCAAATCATTAAAAAGGGCGACATCCTTGCCGGCTACGTGCGAACGATTGAGACGGGCTACAAGGGTCAGCTTCGTCGCAGCAATCGACTCGCGAGATACCCGGACGGCAAGAAGCGCGGCGTCGTGCTTTACTGTAGCGCCCGCTCGCGCAAGCTCCCAGATGTCGGGGCGCACTACGAGATCAGCGATTGTGAAGTTCCTCTGGGCTATCGGCTGAAGTGGGAAAAGGTTGATCCGACGAGTGTGAGCTTGCGGAAGTAGGCATTCCTCCGACGCCTTCCTTCTGAACAGCCGCACCCGTTCGAGTTGCCGATTGCGTCGAACGCCTTTCGTTCGCAGTTCACGGGAAGTGACCTAAACTTCTCCGTCGCGCGTCGGTCAGCGAATGACCAGTCCCAGAAGCTGTGATCAGTTAAGGTCGATGTACTCTGAATCGCACACACGCAAGGTAAACGAGTAATTGCATGGGCTGATGGCGTTCCGGCCAGAACGGAAGGCTGCCGTTCAGCATCTCGTAGAACGTGACGCCAAGTGAGCAGAGGTCGCTCCGAGAATCGATCGAGCGATGTCTCCTGTTCGCGATTGCCCGCCGAAAATGGTTTGGGGGTTGGCCCGCTCTTGAAATTCAGCGGCGGCTCGTGGCTTAGTCTGATTGAGCTCCCCCAATATGGCACATCACGTTGATGACAATGCCGTTCGGATCGGTCACGAAGAATCGTCGGACTCCCCACGGTTCGTCGTGAGTGGATACACGATATTCAGGCCCTGCAACACCGCACGCGAATGGACATCGTCGGCATCGGCGACTTCTATGCTCATCTGAGGAAGAATCGCTGAGGAATCATCGTCCCTCAGGAGACTGACCTGCGCAGTCGGATTGCTCGGCGACACGAGTGTCACGATGAAGCCCATGTCCATCGCAACCTCCAGACCCAGGACATCGACGTAAAACGGTCGGCTGGCATCGAGGTGCTTCGATTTGATGTCCGGCACGATCCTTTTCACGCTCATCTCGCTACTCCATGGGCAATAGCGCCGCGAGGTCTTCGATGTTGGCGTGAGCTCAGGCGACGTGACGTTCTACGCGACGCTCCGGCTGAGACAGTGATCCCGATCTGCCGATCCCGAGCACGCAACGCGGCGACCCAGCGGAGCACTAATCCGTCCTCCGCGCCAGCGCTTCACATTCCGTTTCACGTGCCGCGTGCGGCTGATGAGACTCTCCGCGGCGTTCGTCGTCGCGAGCGATCGACCAAGCATCTGCGCGAGGCCGAGCCTGAGGACCTCACACGCGTCGCAAGTGGAGGGCGTTCTCGTTAGCGTACGCCAAGCATATCCGCCACTGGGGTGAGCAGAGGCAACTCGATCTGCTTCCACATGCCGTCTGACGATCGCGTGTCCGCTTGGGCCTCTGGCGGAGGGCCGCCATCATCGGTCATGACCGCCTCGACGAGTTCGAGGTCGTAGGGCGTGTGGTCGGGTCCCTCGCGACTCAGTGCCTCGATTTGCGCGACGGCTGCGCGTCGGAGTACCCTGGGCGTCTCGTGCGATGCGAGTTTCGGCCGATTGCTCGACGTGCGCCACGCGCCGGTCGAGCGCACTGATGAACTCGCGGAGTGTTGTGAACAGGCGGCTCGCTGTGGATACGCTGCTCTCTGGTGTCTCAGTCATCTGGATGCGTTTCTTCGACGTTCTCTGTCGAACATGAGCCAACGACGGGCCTCAGGTGCTCACAGCCGTGGCCGTCCTCGGGGGCACCGTTGGCTGCTTTCTCTGCTCCTTTTCCTTTTGCTTCCTCGCGAGCTGCTGCTGGTTCTTCTCCTTGTCTTTCTTGCCCCTGTCTCCCATGCGGCCTTCCTTGTCTCGCGCCCGCAGAGTGTGGCCCTCACTATGGAACTCGACCACATCGCGAGGGGCCGGACGCTCGGTGCCGGTGTGCGTTCTAACATCGCGGGCAGAAGAGAGCGCCCTCCAAAGGACTACTGTGCCCCGGGCATCGGCGTCTTCGCTGTGCAATCTGGAACTGACATCGGATGACGGTCGACCTGCGCGGGCTTGTCCGACGCCGGTTTGTCGCCGCATGATCGAGGTATCCGGCCGGGCGGGGCGGCACGCCGGACGAGGTCGGGAACCGTTGGCGTCAGGCTCCGCCGGTCCGAATGGCGAGCCGGGACCGCGTGCGGCATTACACGAACACCTGGTCCGTCACTGGACAGATGAGACGAAAGGGCCGCTGAAACAAGTCTAGAACACGAGCAGCACCGCGATGAGGGCATCAGCAGTGCGACGGCGAGTCGATCATGCGCGGCATCGATCGGAACAATCGGATGGAGGTGTAGATCGACGGATCGGCGAGTGTCGAAGTGAGGTCAGACAGTACGTTGGCGAGCAGACGGCCGTCCCGCGATAGTGATAGGCCGCGCAGAGATGCCAGAAGGAGCGCGTCGCCCGGGCGCTCGGCTTTCCGCGGGGCGAGGTTAAGAGGTCGTGAAAACGACTTCACCGAAGAGCGGCAGGCGACGACAAATATCTCGTTTCCGTGATCCCCGTCGGTTCGCAGGGCGGTTTGAATGGCGCTCGCCGACGACGCCGATCGAGCCGTCGAGGGAGCCGCCCGCCGCGACGTTGCCGGGTCGCGTTGAACAACTCTGTGTATACTGCACGGACTCGTCCCCTTTTTGAGGCCTGCGGCCGTTCCGGCCTCACACCTCACCCAGCTAAGGAGAACAATTAGTGGCGAAACTCATGTCGAAGTCGGAATTGATTGAGAAGCTCGCGGGGCACTCGGACGGTCTCAGCAAGAAGAACGTCAGAGACGTACTGGAAGGACTGGCGGCCATCGCGTATAAAGAACTCAAGAAATCTGGAGCGTTTCTGGTTCCTGGCCTCGCGAAGTTCGTGGTGATTAAGAAGCCGGCGACGAAGGCTCGGGAGGGCATCAATCCGTTTACGAAAGAGCCGACGATTTTCAAGGCGAAGCCGGCGCGCAAGTTGATCAAAGCTCGTCCAGTCAAAGCAGCCAAGGACGCACTGCTCTAGCCGCGGGGACCCGAGACGTACGCTCCGTCATACCGCACGAGCGCGCCACACCGCGGCTGATAGCGGTAGGCGCCACGCAGTACTCCATGAGGAACGTGCGATCATGGTGTCGCGATGTCCGCTCCGCGCGCCTACCGAGCTGGCGAAACGCTCGAGGACCTCTGCCGCGCGTGCAAAGCGGACCGTCTGCATACCGTGATCGTGGTGGACGCCGAGGGCGGGCCAATCCGCGTGGTCTGTGGCTTTTGCCAGAGCGAGCACAACTATCGCGGTGGGCCAAGGCGGAGCGTGTCCGGATCGTCGGTGGCACCCGCGGCTTCATCGGATCCCCGGCCTGCGACGTCGAGCCGGGCGCCATTCCCCATCGTCAGCGAACGCGAGAGGACCTCCCCGATGTCGGTGAGCGAGACCTCACTTGATCTCGAAGTACTGCTGCGCCGGATCATCCGCGAGGAGAGCGGGGTCACGCCGGTCGTGCCGGCTGACAGGTGGCGCGGCGGCCTGCTCGTACTGCGACCGGGCACGACGGGGCTGCAGGAGAAGAGTTGGCCCATTGAGACGTTCTTCCACAAAGTGGTGATGCTGCGAAATAGGCTTCGCACGCTCGAGCAGCACGTCAACGCCTCGGACCTGCCAGAGGCTGAGAAGGTGAAGCTCCAGAGTTACGTCAACGGCTGCTACGGAACGTTGACCAGCTTCAACGTCCTCTTCGCGGACGAGGGCGATCAGTTCAAGGGCACCGGCAGTGAGTAGGGTGCTTTGGCGAAGCGAAGCCCGAAGCGGATTTTCTTGAGGTGTTGAAACGCTTCGATGCGGCGGGCCGGCTGCTCCTCGGCGGCGGCCGCGCTATTGTGATTGGTCCGCGATGAGTGGCAGCGCGCCTGAAGCTGAAGACTGCACAGCGTAGGTGTGGTCTGAACCAAAGACACTGGGTGTGTGACGTTGTCTGCTGCACGACTCGTGGTCAACCGATGCAGGCTCTAGTCTAGGGCCCTCATCCCCCCATTCGACGCTCGTCCTGCCCGGCCGCTGGGGGCCTCGCCTTACTCGCGGCGACTCCGAGCGCACACCAGCGCGCCCACCACTCCTGACACGTCGAGCGATTTCCTGAGACTTCTACCGACCGCAAGAGGTCACGGGACAGCTGCCAGGATGCACACATGCCAATAAATCTGCCGATAACCGCCGATTCCCAAATTTCTTCGACCTGATTTCGGAAGATAGGCAGCTCAATGTTGATGCGGGTCAACGCGAGGTGCGCCCACCGGATGCGCCCACCAGCGAGCGCACGACTGGACTAACACACAACATGAGACACGTCCGTCTTTAGACATTGTCCGGTTCGCAACGGATCGCGTCGAGCGCGTTCTCGAGCTCCCGAGCTTGCCTAGTTTGCGCTGGACTGCCAGCCTAGCAGTGTCGCCGAACGGGCGTACCCTGCTCACTGGCTTCCACGATCCAGGCGGGTCTGAGATGTTCGTGGTCGAGAACTTTCGGTGACCCGTGATGCGCTGTCAAGGACGCAGCGGGAGATTCATGATTCCACGTCGCACTACTTGCCGTACTTGATGCCTAGCGCGGGACTGTGCTCAGCGCATCAGTGCGGCGATCGCTTCCGCAATAGCGCCAGATACGCGATCCCACGGTTCGTGTCCAGCTTGTCATTCTTGACGAACTGGCTTTCGCTCGTACGCAGTCGGCTCGAATCCGGCCATGACGCTCCAGCTTGTGAAGACTTACCCAGGCTTACGCTGTTCCTGCACAAGACCACGGTGCCGATCGCTGATGGGTCGGCGTGGCGCTGATCGACACGCTGCGCTTGGAGCGCGGTCGCCGTTCGTGATCGAGCACTCACCTTCGTGACGGCCATGCGACGATGGACGGGTATGACTACCGACGCCGACCCCGTAGCCACCTACGGCACCTACTTGCGGCTCGACGATCTGCTCGCGTTGCAGCAGCCGCGCTCCGAGGGTCCCGAACACGACGAGATGCTCTTCATCGTGATCCATCAGGTGTACGAACTGTGGTTCAAGGAAGTGCTGCACGAGCTCGATCGCGTCGTGGCCCTGTTCCAGGCCGACGAATCGCATCGGGTGCAGCACACGCTCAGGCGGATCCTGACGATTCTGAAGGTCCTCGTCGCCCAGCTCGACATCCTCGAGACGATGACGCCGCTCGAGTTCCTGACGTTTCGCTCGCGGCTCGAATCCGGCAGCGGCTTTCAGTCCAATCAGTTCCGCCAGCTCGAATTCGTGCTCGGTGCGAAGCGTCCCGATGTGCTGGCACGCTATGCCGAAGGCACCCAGGGGCGTAGCGTGCTCGAACACCGATATCGCGAGCCCACGGTCTGGGATGCCTTCCTGCACTATCTCTCGCGCGAAGGGTATCCGGTGGCGCCGTCGCACCTGTCGCGAGATCACACGCAGCCGGTCGACGCATCGCCCGAGATGCAGGACATCCTCGTCTCGCTGTATCGCAACGACCTGAAAAACAGCGAGGTATGCGAACGACTGGTCGATCTGGACGAAGGGATCGCGGAGTGGCGCTACCGCCACGTGCGGATGGTCGAGCGGACGATCGGCACGAAACCGGGCACGGGCGGTTCGTCGGGCGCTTCGTACTTGCAGACGACCGTCGGCCGGACGCTGTTTCCGGACCTTTGGGCGATTCGGGCCCGCCTCTAGCGGCTGCCGACTTCTCCCCCATCGGCCGAAACGGCGGCGTCGCTGCCATCCGTTCGGCCGAGTCGCCCCGAAGCGCTGTCGGCGCGTCCTATGGCATCGAGGTGTCTGGCGGCTTTCGCAAGGCCCCGCAACGGCATGTTGTTGTAGATGCACTCATACTCGCCGGCGCGGACGAGAAACGCGTAATGTTCCATTTCACGGCCGACGACGATCATGCCGCCCGCTCGTAGAAATTGAGCAGGCCGCCGAGCCGTGGTCGGCGCCGCACACGATTGGCGTTGTCGAGCACCGGCGTTGCGGCGATGAGGCGGTTGTCGAGCCCCTGATGATTGCGTTCGCGATGGTAGTGCTCGAGATACTCCGCTAGAGCGCGCCTGAAATGCTTCTCTCCAATCGGAACCAGCCGATCCAAACACTCTTCCTTGATCGACCGCACGAACCGCTCCGCGTAGGCGTTCGCATTTGGCGCGCGCTCGGGAGTTACGATCACGCGGACGCCCCCCTCCCGTAGCCGGCGCCGGACATCGCGGCTCCACTTCCGATCCCGGTCGCAGATCAGGACATGCGGCCCCCGTGTCGCACCGTCCTCGGCCATCGTCAGCGTCCGCACGGCCTGCTGCATGAAGAGCGTCTCGGGATGGGGTGTCGATCCAAGGATCTGCACGCGTCGGGAGGCCAGGTCGATGACAAACACCGTGTAATACGTGACGAGGCCGGTCCAGACTTCAGTGGTGAAGAAATCGGCGCCTGCGATGGCGCCCCAATGCGCGCTCAGAAACGTCTGCCACGACGTGGGGCGTCGCGGGACCGGCGGCAGACCCGAGGCCTTCAGCACCCGGCGAATGGTCGAGCGGCCCACGCGGTGGCCGACGTTCTGGAGCGCGCCCTGAATCCGCGTGTACCCCCACGTCGGATTCTCCGTCCCCATCCGTACGACAAGGGCACGGATTTCGAGCAGGACTCCTCGCCGTCCGCCTTTCCTCGCGTACGTCCATTTCCGGGCGACCAACCGACGATGCCACCGGAGCAGTGTGTCCGGCGTCGCGATCGTGGCGATCTCGCGCAGGGTGGCACGGCCGACTCGATACGCGCGCACCGCTAGCCGACGACGCTCGTCGTCCGTGAGGCGCAGATGACGGTCACCAAGCTGCTGCCGGAGGGTCCGGTTTTCTTCGATCAGGTACGCGAGGGCGTCCCGCTCCCGACAGCCCAGCCAGCCAGTCAACGCACTCAGCACCATCTGCAGCGCCGCGAGGTCGATTACGAGCCGGAGCTTACATCACGCCTCCGCATCATGTCGGCCGGCATGTGGAACACTACGGGCTCGGCATTGTAGCGTCCGCACCAGGCCAGTAGCAGACACGCACACTCAGAATGAGTCGCTTCCTTCGTGAACGGGATCAGAACGGGATCAGTTGGGCGTTTTGGCCGCTGCGCGCGACGAGCGGCAGCCGACAGACTCGCGCTTTTCCTAGGGAAAATGGTGCCGGGGGTGAGAATCGAACTCACACGCCGCTTGCGCGGCCCGGGATTTTAAGTCCCGTGCGTCTGCCAGTTTCGCCACCCCGGCATGTGATTCAGTGCGTGGAATTTACCGATTCTATCGCTGAGGGCTGATCCACGGATCTTGAACGAATCTTGAAAGGCTGTCCATCGTCCAGGTGAGCGACGGCCGCTTTCACGCTGTCGAGAGGCACGCGGTCGTACCGCTCGGTCACGATAATGCCGCAGACTGATCCAGCAGCAGGACAGCGGCGAACTCAAACCCGGAGAGACCGGCAAGCGCCAATGATGATCGATCGGCGCGGCTTCGTCAGGTCCATGGCCGGCGGAGCGCTCGGACTTGTGGCTCAGCGCCCCGCGCGCGCCGTTGACCTCAGGAATACGGTCGGACGGGCGGCATTCATCCCGAAGATCGCAGGCAACTTCTGGAGAATTGCCGGCAATCCCGACCTCGGTCCACTCACCAGTCCCGGCCAGCAGCCGGTTGACTTCGCCATCTGGCAGGCCGCGGACGGCACGTGGCAGCTCTGGTCCTGTATCCGGCAGACAAAAGCCGGGGGCAAGACACGGCTCTTCTACCGGTGGCAGGGCCGTCGCCTGACCGACGTGGACTGGGAGCCGATGGGGATTGCGCTCGAGGCCGACCCCCGCGTCGGCGAAACCCCCGGTGGTCTGCAGGCGCCCTTCGTCCTCAAGGCCGGCGCGACGTACAACATGCTGTACGGCGACTGGGAGCACATCTGCCTGGCAACGAGCACCGGCGGCAAGACCTTCACGAGGCAGCTCACGAGGACCAGTCAGTCGGCGCTGTTCTCGAGCGCGCCCGACGCGAACACACGCGATCCGATGGTGCTCGCGCACGGACGCCGCTACTACTGCTACACGACTGCGCATCCGTCAGGCCGAGGGGCCGTCTACTGTCGTGTCTCCACCGACCTCCGGATCTGGGGCCCGTCGACGATCGTGAGCGCTGGTGGCGCGTGTGGCTCCGGCCCCTTCTCCGCGGAGTGTCCGTTTGTCTTCCGCCACCAGGCGTCGGGCCGGTTCTCGCTCTTTCGCACGCAGAAGTACGGCAGCGATGCCCAGAGTTGCGTGTTCGAGTCCGCCGACCCGCTCAACTTCGGCGTCGATGACGATCGGGGCCTCGTCGCGCGGGTTCCCGTCGCGGCTCCGGAACTCATCGAGCATGACGCGCAGCTGTATCTAGCGTGCCTGCGACCCGCGCTGGACGGCATCCAGATCGCTCCCTTCCGCTGGGCCCGCCGGGTCGTGTAGTCGCCGCATGGTCGCCGGTGACGTTGCCGCCGCGCCACGCCAGCCAGGCGAGCTGATCGCGTGGAACACCGCTGAGCGTGCGGTGCTGTGCGAGGCGTTCGAGCAGAGACGTGGAGTCGCACGCGTCTGAGACGCCAAATCTTACACGGCCCGCCGAAGGTATACTCAGCGATCACACGCAGACGTCACGCCTGGCGCGAGGATACGGCCATTTTCGAGGGCTCTCTTTCCAACCTGCAGCAGCGGCTCGCCGCGCACGGCTACATCGCCGATCGCGGCCTGGCGGTGTCGCTCTTCCTGGCGCTCCGGCTGCGGCGTCCGCTTGTTCCTCGAGGGGGAGGCCGGCGTGGGCAAGACGGCGCTCGCCTCCGCCATGGCCGCGGCGCTCGAGACCGATCTGATCCGCCTGCAGTGCTACGAGGGCCTCGACATCACGCACGCCGTCTATGAGTGGGACTACGCGCGGCAAATGCTCGAGCTGCGGATTCTCGAGGCGATCGGGCGGGCTCGACCGAAACGCCGCTCGCCGCGAGCTCTACAGCGAGGCGTTTCTTCTCAAGCGGCCGCTGCTGCAGGCGATCGACCCGGCGCGGACCCGTCCCGCCGTCCTGCTGATCGACGAGATCGATCGCGCCGACGAGGAGTTCGAAGGCTACCTGCTGGAGCTGCTGGCTGAGTTTCAGATCACGATTCCAGAGCTCGGCACCGTGCGCGCCGTCGAACCGCCGCTCGTCATCCTCACCTCGAACCGCACGCGCGAAGTCCACGACGCGCTGAAGCGGCGCTGCCTGTATCAGTGGATCGAGTACCCGACGCTTCGACAAGGAGCTGGCGATCGTCGCGCGGCGCGCGCCCGGGGCGTCGGCGCACCTGGCGGCGCAGGTCACGGCGATCGTGCAGGAGCTGCGCGCAGCCGAGCTGTACAAGGCGCCCGGCGTATCGGAGACACTCGACTGGGTCGCCGCGCTGATGGCGCTCGATCGCGACGCGCTGGATCTCGACACGCTGGAAGCGACGCTCGGCGTCGCGTTGAAGGCAAGTGAGGACATCGAGGCGGTTCGCGGCGAGAAGCTCGCGGGCATCCTCGCGCGCGCCTCCGCGCGCTGACCCGGACGGCCGCGTGCTCCTTCGCAACCTGCTCGCCTTCGGCCGGCTGCTGCGGCGCCTCGGCCTCGACGTCCATCCGGGCCGCATGCTCGACGTCGCCGAGGCGCTGCAGCACGTGGACATCCGCGTTCGCGACGACGTCTACCACGCGTGCCGCGCGCTGCTCGTGCACCGCTACGAGGATCTGGCGATCTTCGACCGCGCCTTCGACGCGTTCTGGAACAATCGCAGGACCGAGGTCCCGACTCCTGCCGACACGTGTGCGAGCAGAACTGCAGTTCTGTTCATCAAGGCGCTGCGGCTCGCCAGCGTGGAGTCCCCGCACGCCGTGCGAGCAGAACCTCAGTTCTGCTCGTGACCGCCCTACGCACCTGGAGCGACGCCGGCGCGCTCGCCAGCAAGGACTTCGCCGAGTTCACCGCCGAGGAGATGGCCCTGGCTCGCGCCGCGCTCGCGCGGCTCGTCTGGGAGCCTGGCGAACGCCGCACCCGCCGCTGGGTGCGCGGGTCGCGGTCCACGCCTCGATCTCCGGCGCGCCCTGCGCCAGAGCCTTCGCACCGGCGGCGATATGGTGTCGCTGCCCCGCCGCGAACGCCGCCGGCGGCCGCGTCCGATCGTCCTGCTCTGCGACGTCAGCGGCTCGATGGAGCGCTACTCGCGCATGCTCCTGCACTTCGCGCACGCCATCCGGCGCCGCGCACCGGCGGGTCGAAGCGTTCCTCTTCTCGACGCGGCTCACCCGCGATCACCGACGAGCTGCGCACGCGCGCGGCTCGACCAGGCCGTCGCGTGCCGTCTCGCGGGCGGTGCCCGACTGGTCGGGCGGCACGCGAATCGGCGACGCGCTGCGCCAGTTCCACGCGGTGGGCCCGCCGCGTCCTGCACGGCGGTCCGGTCGTGCTGCTCATCTCGGACGGCTGGGACCGCGGCGATCCCGGCGGTGCTGCGCGATCAGGTCGCCCGGCTGCAGCGCAGCTGCCATCGCCTGATCTGGCTCAACCCGCTGATCGGCACCGTCGACTACGCGCCGCTCACGCGCGGGCTGCAGGCGGCGCTGCCGTTCGTCGACGACTTCCTGCCGGCGCGGACGCTGAGCAACCTCGCCGACCTGGCGCGTACACTTGAACGCACTCGCGCCTGACCGGGCGTCACCGCTGATGGATATCTCATGGCTCCTACACGTTCAACGCCTCACCCGAGCGCGTCTGGGATCTGCTGATGGATCCCGAGGTCATCGCGTCGTGCATTCCCGGCTGCGAGGCGTTCGAGCCCGATGGCGACAATCGCTACCGCGTGAGGCTGCACGTGGCACTCGCGGCGGTCACCGGCACCTACGACGGCGCTGGTGACGCTCTCCGACAAGGTGCCGCCGGCCTCGTACCGGCTGACGGGGAAGGGCAGGGCCACGCCGGGGTTCGTCAAGGGAACCGCCGATATCACGCTGCGCGCCGATGGCGCGACGACGATCGTGGACGTGAGCGGCACAGTGCAGACCGGCGGCGCGATCGCCCGCGTGGGCCAGCGTCTGATCGGCGGCGTGTCGAAGATGATGCTGGACCGGTTCTTCGCGTGCCTGCAGGCAAGGATGAAAGAGCAGAAGTAGTCCCGCGTGTCTCTCTGCGTACTCGGCGTACTCTGCGGTTCCGCCTGGGGCCGCGTCAGCAAGCTTTCAGTGAACTACGTCCGCTCGAGCGCGGCGCTGAGCGCCCGAGCAGTGAACACGGCAACCATCGCCCGGCGATACTCCGCGCTCGCGTGAATGTCGGAGTTCACGTAGTCCAGATCGTGCACCAGCCTGCTTCGCGGCCGCTTCGATCGTGTCCTTCGAAGCCTTGTGCCCGGCGAGCGCCCGCTCCACGTCCGTCAGCCGCTGCGCGTGTGACGCCGCGCCGGTCAGGCCGACGCGAGCCGACGTGATCGTTCCGCCGCTCACCTGAGCGCCGCGCCGACGCCGACGATCGCGTAGTGCGAGGCACGCTGCATGCAGCTTCGCGTAGGCCGCGCGTGCGGACCGGCGCGAACAGCACCGCGGCGATGATCTCGTCGGCTGCCAGATCGACCGTGAAGAGATCCGTGAAGAAGTCCACCGCCTTCACCTCGCGCGCGTCCCTTCGGGCCCTCGATCTGAATCGTCGCATCGAGCGCGAGCATCACGGCCGGATAGTCCGCCGACGGATCGGCATGCGCGAGGCTGCCGCCGATCGTGCCGCGGTTGCGCACCTGCTGGTCGCCGATCATCGCACGCCGCCTCCGCCAGCATCGGGCAGCTGCTGCAGCAGGACCGGCGAAGTCGCGACGTCGTGATGGGTCGTCGCCGCGCCAATCTCGATCTGTGCCGCCGCGTCTCGCGGATGCCGCGCAGCTCGGGAATCCGGGCGATGTCGATCAGCACGCTGCGGCTCGCTCAGCCGCAGCTTCATCAGCGGGATGAGGCTGTGCCCGCCGGCGAGGAACTTGCCGTCGCTGCCGGCGGCCTTCAGCTTCGCCAGCGCATCGTCCACCGAGGTCGCGCGTTCGTAGTCGAATGCGATCGGGAATCACGACCGGCCTCCGCTGAATGATGCGCCACAGCTTCTCGGGCCGCAGCATCATGTCGATGTGCGTCACGCCGAACTCGCTCAGGGCGTCCACCGCGGCGTTGACGATGCACGGCGTGGAGCCGAGCGTGCCGGCCTCGCCGACGCCCTTGGCGCCGAGCGGATTCACCGGCGTCGGCGTCACCGTCGCGTGCAGCTCGAACTGCGGGAAGTCGATGGCGCGCGGCATCGCGTAGTCCATGAACGATCCCGTCAGCAGCTGGCCGTCGTCGTTGTAGACGGCCTCCTCGATCATCGCCTGGCCGATCCCCTGTGCCAGGCCGCCGTGAATCTGGCCTTCGACGATCAGCGGGTTGATCAGATGCCCCGCGTCGTCCACGGCGACCAGCTTCAGCAGCTTCGGCTCGCCGGTGTCGCGATCGATCTCGAGCATCGAGATGTGACAGCCGAACGGGTAGGTGTTGTTGGTCGGCTCGAAGAACGCCTCATCGCTCAGCCCCGGCTCGCAGCCGCTCGGAAGCGGCACCGGGATGTAGGCGAAGGCTGCGACGTCCTCGAACGGCTTGCGCGGCGGCTGGCGCGCCCGTGACGCGAGATCTTGCCGTTCTCGAAGACGAGGTCGTCTTCGTGCGCCTCGAGCAGCGCCGCAGCGAACTTCGCCATCTTGGCCTTCACCTTCGCGCCGGCCATGTGCAGCGCCGCGCCGCCCACCGCCTGCGACCGGCTGCCGAACGTGCCGATGCCCTGCTTCACGATGCCGGTGTCGCCGTGCAGGATCGTGATGTGCTCGAGCGGCACGCCGAACTGGTCGGCGAGCATCTGCGCGAACGTGGTCTCGTTGCCCTGCCCGTGCGGCGAGGCGCCTGTGGTCGCCGTGATCCGGCCGTCGCGCTCGATCGTGACCTGCGCGTGCTCCCACCCGCCGGTCGGCAGCGTGACCGACGGGCCGATGCCGCAGACCTCGACATACATCGCCAGGCCGAGTCCGACGAGCCGTCCCTGTGCCCTGGCGGCATCGCGCTGCCTTCTTCAGTCCCTCCCAGTCGGCCGCCTTCAGCGCCCGCGTCGAGCGCCTTCTCGTAGTCGCCAGAGTCGTACACCGCGCCCATCTGCGTCTGGTAGGGGAAGGCGTCCTTCGGAATGAAGTTCTTCCGCCGCAGCTCCGCCGGATCCATCTTCAGCTCGCGCGCAAGCATGTCGATCCCGCGTTCGACGAAGTACGTGGCCTCCGGCCGGCCCGCGCCGCGATAGGCGTCGGTCGGCGTCTTGTTCGTGAACACCTCGGTGAGCGTCGACGCGAATTGCCGGGATGTCGTAGGTGGCGCTCGCCATCAGCATCGTCAGCGTCGGGATGGCGGCGGTGAGCAGCATGTTGTAGGCGCCGATGTCGGCGATCAGCCGCATCTTGAGGCCGAGCACCGTGCCGTCGCGCTTTGCCGCGATGTCGAGGTAGCAGATGATGTCGCGCCCGTGCGTGGTCGCCACGAATGCTTCCGAACGCTCCTCGATCCACTTCAGCGGAATCCCGAGCTGTTTCGAAAGTCGCTGAGCAGACGTATTCCTCTGCGTAGATGTTGATCTTGGCGCCGAACCCGCCGCCCACCTCCGGCGCGATGGCCCGGATCTGGTGCTCACCGAGGTCGTGCATCCCGGCCACCATCGTCCTCAGGATGTGCGGGTTCTGAGTCGACGACCAGATGGTCAGCAGATCCTTGCCCGGCTCGTAGTGGGCGACGACGCCGCGCGGCTCGATGGCGTTAGGCACGAGCCGATGGTTCATCATGCGCTGCGAGATGACGACCTCCGCCTCGGCGAACGCCTTCTCGACCGCAGAGTCGTCTACGGACTTCCCGTCAGGACTGACACCCGTGCCGCCGGGCACGAGCGGCACCGCCAGATTGTTCGGGAAGTCCGGGTGAATGGCGACCGGCTGCCCGTCATCGCGCGCTCGGGGTCCACCACCACTGGCAGCGGCTCGTACTCCACGACCATTGCGTCGGCGGCATCGCGGGCAAGGTACCGATCGGCGGCGACGACGACGGCCACGGGCTCGCCGACGTAGCGCACCACGTCGATCGCCACCGCGCGGTGCTCGGGCGAGGGAAACGGCGTGGCGATCGGCATGGGCTTGACGAACTTCGCGATGTCGGCGCCGGTGTAGACCGCCTCGACGCCCGGCATGGCCTTCGCCGCGCTGGTGTCGATCGATCGGATGCGTCCGTGCGCAATGTCACAGCGTTTGAACGCCACGTGTTGCATGCCGGCGATCTTCGACATCGTCCACGTAGGTGCCGCGTCCCTGGATCAGGCGCGGGTCCTCGCGGCGCTTGACGCGCTGGCCGACGAGTTTCGGCAGCACAGGAGAGGTCGCCATCGCTACTTCCCCACTTCCTGGAGGACGCCGGAACCGGCCATCTTTCCTGCGGCGCGCTGGATGGCGTTGACGATGTGCTGGTAGCCGGTGCAGCGGCAGAAGTTGCCGGAGATTCCCTCGCGGATCTGCTGCTCGGTGGGCGTCGGGTTGTCGTGGAGCAGGTTGACCGCCGACAGGATCATGCCCGGCGTGCAAAGCCGCACTGGAGTCCGTGCTCTTCCCAGAAGGCCTCCTGTAGCGGGTGCAGCTGGCCATCCTTCGCGAGGCCCTCGATGGTGGTGACGGTGGTGCCGTCGGCCTGGACGGCCAGGATGGTGCAGCTCTTCGCGCTGCGCCCGTCGACGAGGACCGTGCAGGCGCCGCACTGGCTGGTGTCGCAGCCCACGTGGGTGCCCGTCAGATTGAGGTGCTCGCGCAGGAAGTGGACCAGGAGCATCCGCGGCTCGACCTCTGCGCTGCGGACCTGCCGTTGACGGTAATAGAGACGTGCGCCATGGGCTCCCTCGGTACCTGCTTCGCGGGGCTGAAGTCCCGCCGCCACAAGCCTGAACGTGGGCCAGCAACGATATCAGATGCCCGCACTTGTGGAGCATAACTTTAGCTCTGCTCACCGGGACGAGGCGGCTCGAACGCCGCGCGCGGACGCCCGGCCTCGGCCACAAACCGCGATGACGGTCACGCCCGCGCCGATACCCCTGCACGCCAGACCCCGATCCGCCGAAACCACGACTGGCGACTCATGCGCGAGTTGGGTAGCATGGGCGCGGCCTCGGCAGTAATCGCAGTTCGTGGCCACACGGTCTGTTCGACGGACGGAGCATACGAATATGGTCAGAGTACCTTGTCTCGAGCGCCGCGGCAGCCGCGCTCATCCTCGGCATGGCCTCTGCGGCCTCCGCGCAGGAGTGGGGATACGGACCCACCCCACGGAACGGAGCCTGCTTCTACAAGGACACCAAGTTCCACGGCGAGTTCTTCTGCATCGATGCGGGCGATGGTGTGCGGCACATGCCCGACGGCATGAACGACAAGATCACCTCAATCCGGCTGTTCGGCAACGCCACCGTCCAGGTCTATCAGGACAGCAAGTTCGAGGGCCGCTCGACGCGCTTCGATGACGATGTCAAGGACCTGCACCACGAAGGCTGGAACGATCTGATTTCGTCGATCCGGGTCGAAGGATCCCGTCACCACGGCGGCGGCTACGGAGGGGGCGGCTACGGACGGCGGTGGCTACGGCAATCCGGACCAGATCATCCGCCGCGCGTATCAGGACGTCCTCCATCGCGAGCCCGACGACGCCGGCATGCGCGTCTACCGGTCCCACCTCCTCGACGACGGATGGACCGAAACGCAGGTGCGCGACGCGCTCAGGAAGAGCCCGGAATACCGGGAGCAGAACACGATGACCTACGCCAAGGCGCAGGAGATCGTCCGGCAGGCCTATCTTGCCGTGCTGCGGCGAGAGCCCGATTCCGGGGCCCGAAACTATGTCACCAAGGTCATGAACGATCACTGGGCGCAGCAGGACGTCGAGCGGGAGTTGCGAAAGAGTCCAGAATATCGCAGCCGGTAGATCAGTCTGCGGTCTGCGGTCTACGGTCTGCGGTCTACAGCGTCGGTCACTTGCGGACCGTAGACTGCAGACCGTAGACGGAGACCCTTAGTCACTCACCTCCAGCCGCTGCGCGCCCGCCACCAGGGCGCGGCGCGTGCCCTTCCAGCGAAGCTCCCCGGTCACACCGGGAGGCAGCGTGATGTCGGCGGTCAGTCCCCCATTGGTCCGCCGATACGCAACGACAATGTCGCCAAGTGGATGTGGATGCCGGGCCGTCACGCGTGTGAGCGGTCCCAGCGCAGGCTCGATCAATACCGTCTTGAATCCGGCGGAGCCAGGACGAATCCCCGCGACGACACGCAAGAGATCGAGTGCGGGATGTGCGCTCCAGGCGTGGCAGTCCGAGCGCGTCGGCTCCGGGTGCTCCGCCCACGTCGTCAAACCGTCGGCGAGCATGGCACGCCAGGGTTGCAGCAACGCCACGTAGTCATCGGTCGCTCCGGCGGCCTCGAGCGCCCGCGCGAGGTAGAACCGGAAGTAGTACGTCGCGGATGGGATCTCGTCGATGGGCCACGCGCCACCCGCACCGCCTGATGCCGATCGCCCGGCTGGATGCCGTGCGATCGCCAGCACCTGTTTCAGGACGTTCTGCTGTTCGCCCGACGGCACCACGCCCTCGAGCAGCGCGACGATGTTGACGGGATGGCTCCACGTCCGGCGCGCGGGCGTGTCCGCCATCAAGCCGTGACCGGGATCCCAGAGCGTGGCGGCAGCCGCGGCGGCGCGATCGGCTGCGGCGCGATACGCCGTTGCACGCGCCGGACTCCCCACCGCGTCTTCGAGCTCCGCCGCTCGTCGGAGCGCTCCCAGGAACTGCATCGTCACGACGCCGGAGCCGCCATCCTGATCCTGAATCTGTTCCTCCAGCACCGTTCCCGTATCGCCGTGGACCCAGAACGGCAGGTGATCGAGGAAGCCGTCAGGCCGTTGATGTCCGAGGAACCAGTCCATGACTGCTCGCGTGGCGGGCAGGCGAGCGATCACGAACGCGCGGTCGCCGACATACATCCAGTGGTCGTGGACCATTTCCACGAAGAAGAGCGCGTACGGCGGGATGTACTGCAGCTCGGCGGTCGGATAGCGGCTCTGGGTGATGCCGTCGGATCGACGTGACTGGTCGAAGAGCTCCATGGCGCGGCGCGGCAACCGGTCGTCGCCCGTCATCGCCAACGAAATCAGCGCGTCTACGCGAGTGTCGCCGATGTACTGGAGCTGCTCCCAATACGGGGCGTCCATGTACGTCTCGTGGGCGGCCAGACGCGCCGTGCGCCAGCTCACGTCGAAGATCTTCCGCAGGATTGGATCGTCGCTGTCGAACGACGCGCGCAGCGTAAAGGGATAGCCGGCGAAATGTGCCGACACACGATCGATCGTCAACGGCTCGTCGGTGGTCGTGATGTCGATCTGGAGGAACCGCCAGGTACGGAACCACAGGGGCTCGAAGACTCTGTGTGCCTCGCCATCCGTGAAGAGCTCGTCGAAAACGCCGAGGATGGTCTTGCCGTCGATCTCGTTCCGATTGCCCTTCGCGCCGCGCGTGTCGTACAGCGCCTCGGCGTACGTCAGGCGCACGCCGGCGCCTCGACCACCGCTCACGGTCAGCTCGGGATATGCATTGGTCAGCTCACGCCGGTCGAGCAGGATGCGAGCGGTGGTACGAGCGGCGATCCGCGCCGGCCCGCGCTCGGGGAACCCGGCGTCGATGGTCGCGTTCTCATGGCGAACGACCGTCCCCGGCCGGCACAGTTTCATAGGTCATCGCCGGCAAGCTGCTGGGCACGAGCAGCCATCCCTCGGGCGACAGCATCCATCCGGGGCCACGGCTGATCGATCGCGGATGGGCGCGATTGAGCGCCTGCGCGGACACCCACCGACCGGCAGGCGCGTCAGCGCGATCCCACTGCCAATCGAAGTCGGACGCGGTGCGGCGCTCGCCGGGCGCCGCCGCATAGTAGAAGCGCGCGCGGATCCCGGCCAGCGCGTCGGGATTCACCGCATGACCGCGTTCGATCTCGGCCTGCCACCCCGCGTTCGTATCCCACACGCGTGCCGCCTCATCGTCTCCTTGCAGGAGGAAGCCCGTCCGGCGGGACATCTGCGCCATCGGCGCATCCACGCCGAAGTTCCAGACCGTGGCGGCGACGATGTTGGTGCCAGGCGTCAGGTACGGTGCGAGATCGTAGGTCTGGTACTGCCAGTTGAGAACGTCGCCGCGTGCGGGTCCAACGCCCACGCGGCGTCCGTTCACGTGGAGCAGATACCGGTTGTCGGCCGAGACGTGCACTACGACGTGCGCGGGCACGTTCGCGAGATCCAGGATCCGCCGGAAGTGATAGACCCCGGCGTCACGCGCCGGCGCATCGGCCGCTGCGATCCAGGACGCGGGCCACTGACGTTCCAGCAAGTCGGTCGCCGTGCCGGGGATGGGCGGCGACTGTCGTGCCACTCCGGGAGCCGAGGCTACGAGGCCGACGATTGCGACAAGCACAAACCAGTGGCGAACGTGCACGGGCCGACACTTTACCAGTCTTCGGTCTTCGGTCTGCGGGCTTCGGTCGACGGACTACGGACTACGGGCTCCACCAGGCACTGAGATACACTTGCCCGCATGCGCCTGTCACTTGCTGCCATCCTCCTCGCCACTACGCCAGTTGTTGCATTTGCGCAGGGCGGTCAGCCCGCCGCTGCGCCGGCGACGCCGTACAGCACGTCGTTCGCCTCCGACTCCCGGTGCTTCGAGCTCCGCACCTACTACGCCAATCCCGGCAAGCTCGAAGCGCTCAACACGCGGTTCCGCGAGCACACGAATGCGCTCTTCCAGAAGCACGGGATGACCATCGTCGCGTTCTGGATGCCCGTCGCGCCTCCCGCCGAGGGCGGCGGGGGCACGTTGATTTACGTGCTGGCGTATCCGAGCGTCGAGGCGCGGGAAGCGGCGTGGAAGGCGTTTGGCGACGACCCGGACTGGAAGGCCGCGCGCGATGCGTCCGAAGTCAACGGCAAGCTCGTCGCTAAGGTCGATTCGGTGATCATGAAGGCGACGGACTATTCGCCGATGAAGTAAGACCCTAGTCAGGCTACAGGCTTCAGACTACGGGCTGCGGGCCTGAGACGGGCCTGTAGCCTGTCGCCCGTAGTCCGTAGCCGACATTCGCCGCCCGTGTGGTCGGTTGAAATGCCTGAGTGTCGGACGGCGTCTTAGAGTTACAAGGAGCGACTGTGAGCTGGTTCAGCAAGAAGACCCTGACCGTTCCCACGGCGGCTGAGGCCCTGCCAGGCCGGAGCGAGCGGATGCCCCTGCCTGCGGCGCATACCGTGCTCGGCCACCCCCTGGCCGGACCGTTCCCGGACGGTATCGAGTTGGCGCAGTTCGGGATGGGGTGCTTCTGGGGCGCCGAGAAGCTGTTCTGGAAGCTGCCGGGCGTCTACACGACGGCGGTCGGATACGCGGGTGGGACGACCCCGAACCCGACGTATCGTGAGGTCTGCACCGGAATGACCGGGCACACTGAGGTCGTGCTCGTCGCTTTCGATCCGCACAAGATCAGCTATGACGCGCTGCTGAAGGTGTTCTGGGAGAATCACGATCCAACCCAGGGCATGCAGCAGGGCAACGACGTCGGCACGCAGTACCGGTCCGCGATCTACACCTACTCGCCTGACCAGCGCGCTGCGGCCGAAGCATCGCGCGACGCGTTTGCTGCCGAGCTCGCCAAGGCTGGCCTCGGCACCATCACCACCGAGATCCTGGATGCTCCGACGTTCTACTACGCCGAGGAGTACCACCAGCAGTATCTCGACAAGAACCCGAACGGCTACTGCGGGCTCGGCGGGACGGGCGTCAGCTGCCCGATCGGAGTGTCGGCGCGCGGGTAGACTTCGCGCCGTTCAGTTCGTTTTCGTTTTCGTGTTCGGGCTGCTGCTCTCGCGAATCCGAATACGAATCCGAATCCGACTCGAGACTATTTCGCGAGGCTGTCGAGTCTGGCGAGCGTCTCAAGGAGTCCTCTCGTCTCGTGGTACGCCTCTTTCCACGCGCTGGCCTTGTCGCCGCGCGAGGTGCCGTCTGGCAGCACTTCGCTGTGCCATTCGCCGTGCGCCCAGTCCGTCTGGTGTGTGTTCACCCATGACCACACACGCTCGAAGTCGACGGCGTACGCGTCATCCTTCGTCAGCGAATACATCGTCAGCGCGCTGACGAGCGCTTCGGCCTGGACCCACCATATTTTTTCGAGCTTGTCGGCTTTCTTCCGGAACGCGCCGTTGTTGAAGACGCCGCCCTTCACCTCATCGACGCCGAAGCGGCGCGAGTACGCGTAGAGGCTCTTGTACAGATCCAGATAGAGGTGGTTGGATTCGCCCGCCGTCTCGACTGCATCTGCCAGCAGCCAGATGTTCTCGAGGTCGTGGCCGTACGAGACGCGAGCGGACGCGCCTTCGAGAATGGGCGTCCAATCGCGTGCGTACTGGTCAGTGCACGCCGTGAGACGCTTGCGCACCACGGAGTTGCTCTCGATCGCGATCAGCTCGAGCAGCCGATCGCGCGCCCGTGCCGAGCGGCTCACGCGGTAGTACTCGGCGACGGCCTCGAGCAGGTGCAGGTGCGTGTTCATCAGTTTGGCGCCGACCGGTCCGCCGATGTGCGAAGGATGCGGCGCAGCGGGCGCTGACCAGTCGCGCGCGCGATACTCGTAGTAGCCGCCGAACTGCTCGTCGCGTCCATGCTGCACGATGAGATCGAACGTGCGGGTCGCGAGATCCAGCGCAGTCTGGTCACCGCTCGCACGGTAGTACTCCGACAGCGCGTAGAGCGCGAACGATTCGCCGTACATGTACTTCTCTGGATCGGTGACGGTCTCGCCGGTGGCGTCCACCTCCCAGTAGAAGCCCCCAAGCTCGCGGTCCCACATGTGGTCGGCGAGAAAGCGAAAGCCTTGCGTCGCGGCCGGCAGCATCTCAGAGGGCCGGTAGCCGCTTCGCGCGAGACGCGCGAACGTCCACACCATCCGCGCCTGCGACACGATCATCTTGGGTGGCCGGCCAGTTGGCTGACCGGTGCGATCGAACGCCAGGACGTAGCCGCCATGTTCGCGGTCGATCGATTGCGGGATACCAGAACGGGATGATCGCCTGTTCGAGGTTCTTCCGGACGGCCGGAGCCAACGCGGCCAGGCGCGCGTCGGTTGAGCGGGCAGACACAGGTGGCATGGCGGACAGCATCGCGGCGAACACGATCGGGACCAGCAGAGGCCGCGGACGCATGCCGGGACTATAGCGCACGATACCGCGACTGGAACGCAGTCGTGTGCGTCAACTCCCAACCTCCAACTCCCAACCTCCAAGGGCTCACGGCTGCGCCAGGAACCCGCTGACGGCGCTTGCCACGGTGGCGGCCTCGCAGCCGTTCGCAAGGTGACCGCAATCGCCGGGCAGATCCACGATCCGCCCTCCCGCAAGACCGACGAACTCCCGCGCAGACGAGGGATTCACCATGTGATCCTGAACGGCGAGCACCGCCAGCATCCGTCCCTTGACGCGCCTGGCGGCGGCCGTCAGATCCCCTCCGTCGCGGGCGGACACATCGTGGCGCAGCATCGCCTGCAGCTGCGACGCCCAGTCGAAGGGATCCCAGCCCGCGACATAGAAGGCTTCCCTTTCGGCAAGCCACGTGTCGAAGGATGCGCGCGCGACCGTCGCATTCACGTGCGCGGGCGTTGACAGCGCCAGCTCGTGGACCGCGCCCACCGACGCCATGACGCGACGCTTGGTCGACTCGTCGCAACTCACCGCCAACGCTCGATCCAGGATGCCCAGTTCGGTGCGCCACAGCAGCTCGTCGTACGGCGACAGCTTCGGAGTGCCGACGATGGCGACGAAGCGCTTGGCGAACTCGGGATAGCGGACGCTCCACTCGAAGACCTGCATGCCTCCCATCGAAATCCCGATCACGGCGTGCAGTCCATCGAGGTGCAGCACGTCGGTGAGGAGCCGGTGTTCGGCATTCACCATGTCGCCGATGGTGTATGACGGGAAGGCGGCGGCTGGCTGACCCGGAGAATTCGATGGCGAGCTTGACCGGCCGTTTCCGAGCGCACCCACGAACACGATGAAGTAGCGGCTTGGGTCGAGTGGCTTACCGGGCCCGGCGTTGTCGAGCAACTGTTCGGTGCGTCCCGAGAACCACGTCGGAAACAGCACGGCGTTGCTCCGCTCCGCGTTGAGCGCACCGAGCGTGCGGTACTCCAACTGACAATTCGTGATCGCGCCGCCGCGCTCGAGCGTCAGATCGCCAATCCGCGCCATGAGCGGCGGATCGCCGCCGCACGCGCGATGGACGCGAGAAGGACGAACAGGACCGCGGCCGCGGGGCGCGTGATGCGAAGTGGGGCATGGGTTCCGCATGGTATGACAGCTCGGCGGCGCGCGCACCGTGTTGTGCACTTTTTCGCCCGGCGCGCGGGAAAACCCTCGGTTCCCCCCGCGAATCGCCGGACGATCTGGCATCAATTGGCGCTGTTTCGCGTAGCTTCACACAGCAGGCGCGCAGGCACGGTGCTTGCCCCTCTGACTGTCGAATTGCCACGACGCGCGCGCGAGCCCGGTCAGGGGCGACGCCACGTCCTGGCGGCCCAGGGAGGCCCAGACATGATCTCCCTCAATCGGGTGCTCGTCGCGACAGATTTCAGTGAACCCTCAGTGGCAGCGTTGCGGTACGGCCGCGGACTCGCGGCGGCCTTCCACGCCTCGCTGCACGTCGTGCACGTCGTGCCGGATTCGATGGCCCTGCCATGGGCAACCATGGCTGACGGCCTCGCGATGGCGGACGTGCAGAAGCAATGGGAGCGCGAGGCGCACGAGCGCCTCGAGCAGCTCATGCCCGAGAACGAGCGGCCGGGCCTCGCAGTCCGACTGATTACGCTCACGGGAGATCCGGTACGGCAGATCACGGCGTATGCCGCGGACCATGACATCGATCTGCTCGTGCTGGGGACGCATGGCCGCGGACCGTTGTCTCACCTGGTGCTGGGAAGCGTTGCTGAGCGCATCGTGCGCACGGCGCCCTGCCCGGTCCTGACCGTGAGACATCCGCAGCACGAATTCATCACGGAGTCGCTGGTTGCGTCCACCGACGTCGCGTCGGTCGTACGTCAGTAGCGACTGGCACTCGTGATGGCAGAAGCTCCAGCCAGCCGGCGGGGGCGTGGACCCGCCGGCTATGTCGACACGTGCAGTCATAGTGCCTGCCGCGGCGTTTCATTCGAAGCGTCGCTTCACTGACCTCGACGGCCGCGCAGCGGCCGTCATCCTACACAGCCACGATGGCACGCCGCGGTGGGCAGACACTCACCGCGGCGCCAGCCAAACAACTCCCAGGAAGCTGGCCCGGCTCAGGTCAGGCCCTTACACGACCTCCTTCAAGGTCGCCGTCACGTCTGGTGGCCGTGTCGAGGCTATTGCCGTGGCCGGCTGGGGAACGCGTCGACTGGACCCGATAGTAGCTTGGTTCCAAGCCGTGCCCTTGCGGCGTCGAATCGCCTTTGTTACGCTTGTCTCATCCATGAGCGTTTTCCGGCGCCTCGCGCCGCGGATACTGGCGCCATTGCTGGCGGGCGTGCTCGCACTCGGGGCGACGCTTCCGCTCGCAACGCATGCGGCCGGCGACGACTCCTGTGACCAGCCAGCAGCGGTTGCCGGTGGCCAGACCACGCTCCGTGCCGCTCCGGCTGGCACGGGCGGCGGGCATTGTGAGATCTGTCACTGGCTGCGACTGCTGCGCGGCTTCGACACCGTCGCGATCGCGCCGCTGACCGCGCTCCACACGGTTCCCTCAACGACCTCTGCACTGCGGCCGTCGCCCGGCCGCCTCGCGATCACCGTTATTCCCGCCCGCGCCCCTCCGGCGTAGCTCTTCCCACTTCACAACGTCACTGACGCTCCGGCGATGTGTGCGCGGCCCCTGCCACGCCTGCGTCCCGAGCGGATCGTCGTTCTGGCGAGCGCCGTCGAGGTGCCATGCACGCGTCGCTCGACGGGCGCGGTGACTCGAGCGTCGGCTGCAAGGAGTTCGAGGTAATGCGCGTTTCGATACTGGTCGGTCGTTTCACGGCTACCGCACTCTTGTGGGGCATTGCCAGCACCCTCAGTGCTCAACACGTGGACCAGGCCGGCGCAGCCGCGCCGGCGTCACGGGTGTCGATGAGCGATGCCGTGCGGCTCGCGCTGGAACGCAACCACGAACTGCACGTACAGCGGCTCAACGTGGACCTGTCGAAGGCCGACGAGATCACCGCGGCCCTGAAGCCCAACCCCGTGCTGACTTCGACCAACGAGAACTTTCCCGTGTTCTCGCCAAGCCAGATGACGTGGGACAACTTCTTCAACAACCAGAACTTCGTCCAATCCGTGACCTATCTCTTCGAACGAGGCGGCAAGCGGAAGAACCGAACCCTGGTCGCACAAGACGCCACGACCGTCGCAGCGCACGACGCCGTGGACGCCGAGCGGCAGCTGGCGTTCGAGACGCAGCAATCGTTCATCAACATCCTGCTGGCGAAATCGACGCTCCAACTGGCCCGCGAGAATCTCGACAACTTCGACAACGTCGTGGAGGTCGACCGCTCCAGGCTGCAGGCGGGCGACCTGGCGGAGGTGGATTTTTCCAGGGTCCTGCTGCAGAAGCTGCAGTTCGAACAGGATCTCGCTGCGAGCGAGGTCGCGCTCGTCCAGGCGAAGGCTGCGCTGCGCCAAAACGTGGGATTCGACGCACTGGCCGAAGACTTCGACATCGATGGAGATCTGTCGTACATCAAGTACACCGTCACGCTCGATGGCCTGAAGGCCGAAGCTCTGGCCGCCCGGCCCGATCTTACTCGGTGCTCGAACGGGCGTCACGCTCGCCGAACACACTGAGGCGCTCGAGGCGAGCAACAAGGCTCGCGACTTCACGGGCGGGCTCGAGTACGACCGCGCCGGTTCGTTGAATGCCCTGGGCTTCAGCTTCTCCTTCGAACTGCCCTTCCACGACCGCAACCAGGGCAACATCGCGCGCAGCAAGATCGCACTGCGTCAGGCGTCCGAGGCGGAGGCCGCTGCCACCAGCACGGTCCTCACGGACGTGCTCAACGCCTACACGACATACCGAACGACCGACAAAGTAGTGTCGCTCTATCAGGCCGGCTACCTCGAACAGGCGAAGGAATCCCGGGACATCTCGGCGTACGTCTATCAGCACGGGAGCGGGACGCTGCTCGACCTGCTCGACGCCGAACGGACCTATCGCGCCACGCAGTTGGCGTTTCGCCAAGCCCTGGCTGCATACATGACGGCCGTTCAGCAGATCAATTTCGTGGTTGGAAAGCAGGTGCTGCAATGAGGTGGGGGCGTCTGGCGATCGTGGTCGCACTCGGGTGTTGTGGGTGCACCAGCCCGCCATCAGCTGCGTCCAAGGCGGAACCGTCGACCGGGCCTGGGTCTGCGGCGCCGGCGGGCGACGGCACGTCGCCGGCGTCGTACTTCACTGTCTCCTCCGACCAGCTGACCGCATCTCAGGGTCGCGCCCGTCCGGCGGGCAACCTGGTCGACGACCGTTCGGACCACCGGTACGGTCGACTGGGACAACGAACATACGACTCAAGCGATCACCCAGGTCAGCGGGCCGATCTCACGCATCGTCGCGGACACCGGCAGGCACGTCAACGTCGGCGATCCCTTGCTGTTCGTGGTGAGTGCCGACGTCAGCAACGCCATCGCGGCGTATCGCAAAGCCAAGAATCGCTTCGATCTCGCGCAGCACATGTTGAATCGCAGCACCGACCTGCTGGCCCACAAGGCGCTGTCACAACGAGATTTCGAAGCCGCCCAGGCGGACTTCTACGACGCTGCCACGGATCGGCAGATGGCCCTGGAGGCGCTCAAGATCTTCGGTGTGTCACAGGCCGAGATCGCCGAAGACGAACAACAGAACTCGGCCATCCGGCCCGAACTGGTGATGCGCGCGCCGCTTTCAGGGACCGTGGTCGAACGGCTGGTACTGCCCGGACAGTTCATCCAGGCCGGCACCACCCCGGCGTTCGTGATCACGAACACGTCGACGGTGTGGGTGCAGGGCCATGTCTACGACCGCGACCTGACGTCAATCCACGTGGGAGACACCGTCGACGTCCGGCACGCGTCGTTCCCGGACGCCTTTCACGGCGTGGTGTCGTACATCGGCGACGTCATAGAGCCCGCGACCCGGACGACGCCGGTGCGGATCGTCACGCAGAACGAAGGCAGCCTGCTCAAGAAGGACCTCTTCGTCGACGTGGTGATTCACGACCGGTCGACGCGCGACGTGCTCGCCGTCCCGACCACCGCGGTCCTGTACCGACGAACAGAACTTTCCGTTCGTCTACGTGCAGGTCGGTTCGGGCCAGTTCGCACAGCGCCAGGTGACGCTCGGCAATCAGCAGGCCGACGACACGCAGATTCTGACCGGCCTCAAGGCCGGCGATCCGGTGGTCTCGCAGGGCAGCGTCTTCCTCCAGTTCGCGAATACGTATCGGCAGTAGTTCATGATCAACCGCCTCGTCTCCTTCGCGCTCGCTCAGCGATTCATCGTGCTCGTCGCGATGACGTGTCTGGCCGTCTGGGGCGTCATCTCGTTCCAGAACCTGCCGATCGACGCCTATCCAGACCTCTCACCGCCGCGGGTGCAGATCGTGTCGCAGTGGCCGGGACACGCCGCAGAGGAAGTAGAGCGACTCATCACCATTCCGCTCGAAGTGGAGATGAACGGCATTCCCAAACTCGAGGCGCTGCGCTCGATTTCTCTGTACGGGCTCTCGTCGGTGACGATGAGCTTCGAGTACGACACGGATCCGTACTTTGCCAGGGCCCAAGCCTTTCAGCGAATCCCGGACGCCGAGGTGCCTGCTGGCGTGACGCCCGGTATGTCTCCGTTGTTCAGCCCCAGCGGGCTGATTTACCGCTACGTGCTGCAGAGTCCGGATCGCTCGGCGCAGGAATTGAAGCTCATTCAGAACTGGGTCCTGGAGCGCAAGTATCGTGCGATCCAGGGCGTCGCCGACGATTCGAGCTTGGGCGGCGAGACGCTGCAGTATCAGGTGCAGGTCGATCCGAATCGGCTGATGGCGTTCGGAGTGACGGTGCCGCAGATCGTCCAGCAGCTCGCGAACAACAACGCGAATGCAGGCGGTGGATTCTTCCCGCAGGGCGGCCAGTTCTATTACGTGCGCGGCCTCGGCCTGCTGAAGTCTCTGGACGACATCGGCAACGTCCTGGTGGGCAGTCATGCCGGCACGCCTATCTTCGTCAAGGATGTCGGGGTGGTGACCACCGGCAGTGCCCCTCGGCTGGGCCAGTTCGGCTACATGCGGCAAGCCGACGCGGTCGAAGGCGTGATTCTCATGCGCGTCGGCGAGCAGGCCCAGGTCATTCTGAAGAAAGTCCGGGAGCTCACCGAGTCATTGAATAGAAGCGTCCTTCCCGCCGACGTCAGGATCGTTCCGTACTACGACCGCACCGATTTGATTCAGGAGACCACCAAGACGGTCGAGCGCAACCTGCTCCGCGGCATGCTGCTCGTTCTGGTCGTGCTCGGTCTGTTCCTCTTCAGCGCGCGTACGGCGCTGATCGTCGCGGTCACGATTCCCTTCTCGCTGCTCTTCTCGTTCATCTGCCTCGACTGGAGTCATATTCCGGCCAATCTGCTCTCCATCGGCGCGATCGATTTCGGCGTGATCGTCGATGGCGCCGTCGTGATGGTGGAGAACATTTTTCGAGAGCTGGCGGCTCGCCACGGGCACAAGTACGATCTCGTCACCGTGATCCGCTCGGCGGCGAAAGACGTCGAACGGCCGATCTTTTATGCGATCGCGGTCATCATCGCGGGCTACCTGCCTATCTACGCTTTGACCGGTCCGTCCGGCCGCCTATTCCGTCCGATGGCGGACACCATGGCCTTCGCCCTTATCGGGTCGCTGTTGTGCTCGCTCACGCTGCTGCCGGTGCTTTGCGCGTTCTTTCTGCGGAAGCAGATGAAGGAGCCGAAGGTTCGCCTCTACGAACGCGTGCAGGACGTCTACGACCGTCAGTTGCATGTCTGCCTTCGACATCCGAAGGCGACGGTTGCGGTCTGCCTCGCCGTGTTCGGAGGGTCGCTGCTGCTGATCCCGTCAATCGGCGCGGAGTTCATGCCGCACCTCGACGAAGGCGCCCTCTGGGTCCGCGCGACGATGCCCTATACGATTTCCTTCGACGAGGCGTCGAAGCTCGGGCCACAGGTGCGATCGATCCTGCTCGGCTTTCCGCAGGTCACCACTGTCGCCAACGAGCTCGGCCGTCCAGACGACGGGACGGATCCGATCGGCTTCTTCAACGACGAGTATTTCGTGGGCTTGAAGCCCTACGACGACCCCGTGTGGCGCGGATCCATTCGCAACAAGCCCCAACTGATCGACGCGATCCAGAAGAAGCTGGATGCGTTCCCCGGCATCATCTTCAACTACACGCAGCCAGCCGAAGACGCCGTCGACGAGGCCGAGACCGGTCTCAAGAGCTCGCTGGCCGTGAAGATTTTCGGCGCCGATCTCGGGACGCTGGAGTCGAGGGCCGAGGCCGCACAGCGCGTCCTCGCCAAGGTGCCCGGGATTTCGAACATCACGCTGGTTCGCGAGCTCGGACAACCGAGCCTGACGATCGAGCCGGACCGCGCCAAGATTGCCCGGTATGGCCTGAACGTCTCGGACATCAATGCGCTGATCGAGACCGCCGTCGGCGGCGCGCCCGCCACGCAAGTGATTCAGGGGGAGCGATCGTTCGACCTCGTGGTGCGGCTCCAGAAGCCGTACCGCGAGAGCATGGAAGCCATCCAGAACATCCTGATTGCCACCCCTGACAACCAGCACCTGCCTCTGGGCCAGTTCGCCACCATCAAAGTCAGCAAGGGCGCGTCATTCATCTACCGCGAGGCCAGCTCACGCTTCATAGGCATTCAGTTCAGCGTCGACGGTCGCGATCTCGCGAGTGCGGTAGCTGACGCGCGGAAACAGGTCGAGTCGGCGGTGCTCTTGCCAGCGGGATACACCTACGACTGGGGCGGTGAATACAAGGACTACCTGTCCGCGCGCTCCCAGATGGCGCTGATCCTTCCTCTGACCGTCGTCTTGATCCTGCTGATTCTGTTTGCGCTCTACGGCAACCTGAAGCTGCCGCTGATCATCATGTTCAGCGTGCTGGTCACCGCGCCGGTCGGCGGCCTCCTGGCGCTGTGGCTGACCGGGACGCTTTTCAGCGTGTCATCCGGGCTGGGCTTCGCTGCGCTGATGGGCGTCGCGATCCAGACGAGCGTCATCCTCTACTCATTCATCAACAAGCTGCGGCTGGAGGGGAAGGAGATTCTGATAGCGACTCACGAGGCGTCGCTGCTCCGCCTTCGGCCAATCATGATGACGGCCCTGGTGGCGTGCATCGGACTGTTGCCGGCCGCCGTGTCGACGGGGATTGGCAGCGACTCACAGAAACCGTTTGCGATCGTGATCGTCGGAGGGCTGCTCTCGCGGCTGTTCCTGTCGGTCTTCATGGCGCCCGTGTTGTACGCGATGGTGGCGCGCAAGGACGACATCCTGAAGGTCTGACGCTGCGACTGGCGCGGCGGGTCAGTCGTGCCGGCGGGTCAGTCGTGCCGGCGGGTCCGTTCGTGCGGCGACCGGGCTGGCTGCTTGCGCGGCGCGGCGTCTGCGTCGATCTCGGCCCAGCCTGCGACGACGAGCGGAGACTTGAGCGATTCCGCGCGATTCAGCGCGGGCTCGAGGTCGTCGTAGTTTTCGCTGAAGATGAGGTCAGTGCCGCGTTCGATGCCGAGCCAGTAGCCGCGGGGAGGACCCACGACGAAACACCGGAGCTCGTCTGCCGTGCGCTCGAGACGCCAGAGCGTGATCGCTTCCCCTTTTAATCGATCCGTCGGCCGCTTGAACATCATCGGACCTCGTCCGGGGTTGTCACAAGCCTGAGTGTCTGGTCAATTCCAGCAACGTGCCAACTGTTGATTCTACACGATGTTCCAGCATGCGGGCACGACTTTTTGCGTAGTACTTCTATCCCATCTCCCGCGCCATCTCACAGGCTCTCGTTCGGTGCGCCACCGCTCACGAGATGCAAGTTGTCTGACCTCTACGAGCCGCGACGTGAATGCGCGCGCGCGTCGAGCTGTGCGGCCAGCGCATCCGGCGTCGTGACCGGCTCGAGGCACGTGAAGTCACGGCAGACGTATGCCGTTGCGGTCTGCCCTTTGCCACTGAAGGCGGCGGCGAACGCCGGCACGCCGATCGCGTCGCGTGGATCGACCGGCAGGACGATCGTGAACGGCAGGTAGCGCTCGGCGATGACATCGAGCATGCGGCCCACGACTGGATCGTCCGCAGGCCCGACGAGCACGATCTGCCCCAGACCGGCGACGTACCCGGACAGAGCGGCCGACATCATCGGGACCACGCGTCCGTGAGACGAGAGACGTTCGGCCGAACCACGGAACGTCTGTGTAATGCGTCCTTCGAGCGCGGACGCCTCTTCCAGGTGCGCCATCGTCATCAGATTCCAGACGCCGATCGAGCTCGCGGTTGGCTCGGCGCCGTCGTACTCGTCCTTGAGGCGCAGCAGAACGGAGCGATCGGTGCCGGTCGTCGAGAACCAGCCGCCCTGACGTTCGTCCCAGAACAATGCGTCCTGACGCGCCTGGAGCTCCCGGGCCCACGTCAGCCACTCCCAGCCGCCTCCGGCCTGCGCCAGCTCGAGGGCCCCGAAGATCACGAACGCATAGTCTTCGGCGTATGCCTCCACGCCCACGTCGCCGCCGCGGTAGCGCCGCTGGAGGATCTCGCGCTTCGGATCCCACATCCGGCTGCGGAGGAACTGCGCGGCGCGAGTCGCTACCTTCAGGTGCTCCGCCGACGCGGCTGGGCTTCCACCCAGACGCTCGCTCCGGAGCACGCGGGCGGCACGCGCGAACGCGGCAATCATCAGTCCATTCCACGCCGTGAGCACTTTGTCGTCGCAGATCGGCCGAGGATGTGCGAGCCGCAGCTCGAACAGGCGGAGTCGGCTGCGTTGCAGCGCCGCGTGCACGACCGTCGGATCCAACCCGCATTTCGCCGCGACCTCGTCGATCGACCGCGCCGTGTAGAGCAGGTTCTTGCCCGTGAACTCACCCTGCGGGTCCGAGGGTACATTGCCACCTGGCTCGATCCCGAAGCGGGCGCGTACCACGCAGGCATCGTCTCCGAGGGCGTCGAGCTCGGCCGAGCGCCAGGCATAGAACGCGCCTTCAGTCTTGTGCGCCCCCTCTTCACCCACCCGCTCGACGGGGATACTGTCGGCGTCCTCGGCTGAGAAGAACCCGCCCGCCTCGTCCGTCATTTCGCGCGCGACGTACGCCAGCGTGTCGTGGGCGACCGCGCCGTAGAAGGGATCCGTCGTCATCTGCGCGGCCTCGAGATACGCCAGGGCCAGCTGCGCCTGGTCGTAGAGCATCTTTTCGAAGTGAGGCACACGCCAGTCGCCGTCAACCGAGTAGCGGTGAAATCCGCCGCCGATGTGGTCCCGAATCCCGCCGAGCGCCATTGCCTGTAGTGTGTGGAGCGCCATGTCGCGCGCGGCTTCGGCGCCCGATCGCGCGTATTCGCGGAACAGAAACAGCAGCTCACTCGGGCGCGGAAACTTCGGCGCGTCGCCGAAGCCCCCGCGACGCGGATCGTAGGTCGCCTCGAACTGCGAGACCGTACGCTTCAGCGCGTCGTCGCCAGGTAGCAGCAGCGCCTCGCTGCCGCCGCCGAGCGATTGCAGCCCCTCCACCATCTGCTGGGCCGACGTGTCGATGCTGGCGCGTTCCGATTTCCACGCTCGCGCGATCTCGAGCAGCACGTCGATGAACCCCGGACGCTGCCAGCGCGCGGTGGGCGGAAAGTACGTTCCGCCGAAGAACGGTTTGAGGTCGGGCGTCAACCACACGCTCATCGGCCAACCGCCGGCTCCGGTCGTGGCCTGCACGAACGTCATGTAGACGCGATCGACATCCGGACGTTCCTCGCGATCCACCTTGATCGCGATGTACTCGCGATTGAGGACGGCGGCGATGTTCGGCTGCTCGAACGACTCCCGCTCCATCACGTGACACCAGTGACACGTGGCATAGCCGATCGACAGGAAGATCGGTTTGTCTTCGAGCCTGGCGCGGAGGAACGCCTCGTCGCCCCACGGGAACCAATCCACTGGATTCCCGGCGTGCTGCAGCAGGTAGGGGCTCTTCTCGGCGGCGAGGCGATTCGGCATGACAGGCCAGTATAGCGAGGTGCGGACGTGGACCTGACAACGGACGAGCCCGCGCGCACCGCGCTGCTGGTGCCCGTAGTAAGATTCGCGCCGCCGAATGTCGCCCTCGCGATGGTGACAGGGCGCTGACTAATGGCTACACGGATTGGCATCGATCTCGGCGGCACGAAAATCGAAATCATCGTGCTCAGTCCGGACGGCGAGGTGCTCCATCGGAACCGTGTGCCCACTCCGCGCGGCAGCTACGACGGTACCGTGCGCGCGTTGGCGGATCTCGTCGCGAGTGCCGAGTCGGTGACGGGAACGACCGCGACGGTCGGCATCGGCATGCCCGGCGCCGTCTCGCCCGCAACCGGCCTCGTCAAGAACGCGAACTCGGTCTGGTTGAACGGACGGCCGCTTCATCGTGACCTCGAGCGGGCGATGGGCCGCGAAATCCGGCTGGCCAACGACGCCAACTGCTTTGCGCTGTCGGAAGCGACCGACGGCGCGGGCGCCGGAGCCTCGACGGTCTTCGGCGTCATTGTCGGCACCGGCACGGGCGGCGGGGTTGTCGTCCACGGCCATCTCTGCACGGGCCCGAACGCGATCGCAGGCGAATGGGGCCACAATCCGCTCCCCTGGCCTGACGATGACGAACGTCCGGGCCCGGAGTGTTATTGCGGGAAGTACGGCTGCATCGAGACGTTTCTGTCGGGTCCCGGACTGGCGCGTGACTACCGCGCCGCGACGAAACGGGAACATGCGGCGCCGGCGATCGCCGGCCTCGCAGAGAACGGCGACCGTGATGCGCGTGCGGCCATCGAGCGCTACGCGCACCGCATGGCCCGATCACTGTCCTCCATCATCAACGTCCTCGATCCCGACGTGATCGTGCTTGGCGGTGGCATGTCGAACGTCCAACACCTGTACACGCGGGTGCCGGAGCTGCTGCCGCAGTTCGTCTTCTCGGATCGCGTGGACAACGTCATCCGCCCGCCACGACATGGTGACGCGAGCGGTGTACGTGGCGCCGCCTGGCTGTGGAACGAGTAGACGCACGAAGAACACCGTCAACTCCCAACTTCCAACTCCCAACTTCCAAATGCTCGCCCAAAAGCCAAACGCCTAGAGGCTAAAGCCCACGTTCGACTCCCGCGCGGGCGGGATGGCGCGGCAGGCGCGCGAGCCGTTTCCGGATGTCGTGAAAAGTGGCGGTGTCTTCAATCCCGCCCTTCAACCTCAGCGAGAGCCTTCGCACGCGACCCGCGCGCTGTGCGGCTGGCGGATGCGTCGAGAGGAACTGCTCTACGAGACCGGGCTGTTTCCGGCCAATCGCGGCGAGCAGCTCCAGGAATTGCAGCATCCCGCGCGGGTCCCATCCCGCGCGGTGCATGATCAGGACGCCGGCGCCGTCGGCTTCGGTCTCGTCGGCCTGACTGAAGCGGCGCAAGGCTCCGTTCGTCAGCGCGTCGGCGACAACGCGCGACGTCACGGCGCCGCCAATGTTTCCCAGCAGCGCACCCATGAAGTCCAGCGCCCACCTGGCCGCAAGTGCGGTGCTCAACTGGCTTGCCGCATGGCGGCGGGACGCGTGACCCACCTCGTGCGCAAGGATTGCGGCCAGCTGTGATTCGTTCCGGGCTGCCTCGATCGCGCCCCGGTTGATCCAAATCGATCCGCCGGGAAGCGTGAACGCGTTGATCTCGCGCACGTCGGCAACGTCGAAGGTGTACGGATACGCCGGACCACCCGCCCGCCCGGCGAGCCGATGGCCGATTCGGCTGACGTACTCGCCGACTCGTGCGTCGCGGACGACTGGCGTCTTCGCACGCACTCGCTCGCGAATCTGACGGCCGATGGTGATTTCGTCCGGAACCGAGATGAGCGTGAGGGTCACGACCTCGGCGTTGGAGCCGCGGGGATGGCGTCAGGACGGCCGCGCCGCATCCGGCTGTACGCTGCCGTGAATTCGACGCCGTACAACAGGATCACCGACGAAATATAGATCCACAGCATGAAGACGACGACCGCTCCGATCGACCCATGGATGCTGAAGCGCGACATGTCGCGGACGTACCACGAGAAACCCTCGAAGGCGAGACGCCAGAGCAGGCCGGTCACGACGGCGCCGGCCCACACATCGCGGAACCGCACTTTGGCGTTCGGGATGAAGTAGAACACCAGCCCGACGCCGACAATGAGCAGCAGCGTCGCCCCGTGCCGGATCCCGATCCCGCGGAGAAGCAGCAGTGCCGGAAAACGTTCCAGCACACCGGAAAACCAGGACGCCCCGACGACCTGCCCGGCACCGATCAGGATGACCGTGATCAGAAGGATCGTGCCCGCCGCGAGCATCATCAGGAACGACACCAGCTTGTGCTTCAGATAGCTGCGCTGCCGTTCGACGCCCCAGGCGTGGTTGACCGCGGTGCTGACCGCACTGAAGACGCCGAGCGAGGCCCAGATGAGAGCGGCGCTCCCAGCCAGACCGAGCCGCACCCGTCCCTCCTGCAGGAGCCGCAGCTGCCGCGATACGAATTCGAGCCGTGTCGGAAAGTACCGCAACACGAAGTTCAACGCGGCGGCTGCGCGATGTTCGTCCGCGGTCATGCTGCCAATCACGGAGCTGACGAGCAGAAGGAATGGGAACAGCGAGAGCAGCGCGTAGTATGCGATCGACGCGGCGTGCGTGAGGTCGTCGCTGTTGTAGAGGCCGACGACGCCCCGCCAGAGGGAGCTGAGGGTGAGCAGACCCACCTGCCGCGCGCGGCCGAGCACCTCGGCAGCCGACTGCCGGAATACCCGCGCCGCGCCCGGTGCGATTTCTTCAGGCACCATGTGCCGGTTAGTACGGTGCCGTCTGCTCCGTGTCAGTCCACCCCTGGCGCCGGCCGGCCGCGTCGTTGATGGCCCTCCAGCCTTGCTGCGCCGCGTCGGTGGCGCGGGCCACGGTGCCCTGAAGCGAGGCAAAGTCGCGGGCGAGATCGTCGAGACGGGGCTCGAGGTCGCGGCGGAGCTGCCGCCCTGACTCTGTGAGGAACAGATAGCCTGCCACCGCCCCGATCGCGGCGCCGATGAGTCCGCTGCAAATGACCACTGTTCGTTCGTTCACTGACGCCTCCCGGCTGCCGTCGCTTCAATCGTCAATCGTCAAGGGTCAATGATTCTTACTGCCTGGCCGCCGCCTTCAGGTCCTTGATGTCGTGCTTCTTCATCTTGCTGTACAGCGTCGGCCGGTACAAGCCGAGGATCTGTGCGGCTTCCTGCTTGTTCCAGTTCGTCCGCTGCAGCGTCTGCAGGATGGCCATCCGTTCGATCTCGGCCAGCGTGCGATGCGGCGGAATGACGAACTCGGCGGTCGGACTCGACTCCTCGCGGATCGATTCCGGCAGATCCGACACGGTGATCTCGGTGCCCTTCGCCACGAGCACGCCGCGCTCGATGGCGTTCTCGAGCTCACGCACGTTGCCCGGCCATCGATTGCGGATGAGGAGATGGTACGCCGACGGCGCGATCGTCTTGACGTTCTTCTGATACCGCTGCCGGAATTTCTCGAGGAAGTGGTCGCACAGCAGCGGAATGTCTTCGGTGCGCTCCCGCAGCGGCGGGACCCGCAACGTGATGGTGTTGATCCGGAAGTAGAGATCCTCGCGAAGCTTCCCTTCGCGCAGCGCCATCTCGAGGTCGATGTTGGTCGCGCAGATGAGCCGGAAGTCCACATGGACGATCCGCTCGCTGCCGATCGGGCGATACTCGCGCTCCTGCAGGACGCGCAGCAGCTTGGTCTGCAGGTACGGCGGCATCTCGCCAATCTCGTCCAGCAGCAGCGACCCGCCCTCGGCCATCTCGAACAGGCCTTCCTTGTCGATCAGCGCGCCGGTGAACGCGCCCTTCTTGTAGCCGAAGAGCTCCGACTCGATCAGGTCTTTCGGGATCGCGGCGCAGTTGATCTTGATGAACGGGCCTTTGGACCGCTTGCTGTTGTAATGAATCGCGTTGGCGATGAGCTCCTTGCCGGTGCCGTTGTCGCCCTGGATCAGGATGTTGGCCTCGCTGGCGGCCACACTCTCGACCAGCTCGAACAGCTCCTCCATCTTCTTGCTGCGGCCGATGATATTGCCGAACTTGTACCGTTCGGCCAGCTTCGCCTTGAGCTCGCGGTTCTCGGCCTGCAGATCGGTTCGTTCGATCGCTTTTTCGAGCAGCGCCAGCATCCCGTCGGCGTCGATGGGCTTCTCGAGGAAGTAGGACGCGCCGGCCTTGATGGCTTCCACGGCCCGAGGAATGTTGCCCTGACCGCTGACCACGACGACTTCGGACTGCGGGTTCAACTCCTTGAAGCGCCGGACGAGTTCGATGCCGTCCACATCCGGCAGCATCATGTCGGTCAGAACCGCGTCGGGCTTCCAGGTCTTGAACAGCTCTTCGCCGCGAACCCCGATGAGCGCCGTACGCACTTCGTAGCCGGCGTGCTCGAGCACCACCTTGAGCCAATCGGTCATGGCCGGCTCGTCATCGATGGCCAGGACGCGCTTTTTCCGCTTGGTGCCCATGGAATCCTCGACACATCCGCCTGCACAGCAGCCGCAAGCTGCCGTGTTTTCAATCACTTGACTGGTCGTAGTTCAGGAGCCGCGACTTGGAATCATACACTCGGCAGGGCTTCGTCGCAACTGCGGACAGCCGAGGCCGATCTGACTCAGCCTGGCCAGCCGTTTCGACCCACGAGCGGCACGAAGACACACGCTTCGCCCGCCCGATCCTCGAACTGCTCGCCTCGTCGCCGGCAGACCATCAAGTCCTGATGCGAGGCCGGTCCCACGGGAATCACGAGCCGCCCGCCATCCACCAGTTGTTCGCGGAGCGACCGTGGCACAGCCGGCGCCCCTGCCGTGACGAGAATCGCGTCGTATGGCGCCTGTTCGAGGAGGCCTTCGGTCCCGTCACCCACCACGATGTGGACGTTCGAGAGGCCGAGTGCATGCATTCGCCGCCGCGCGTGCACGGCGAGTGGCTCGTGGCGCTCGATCGACCAGACCTCGCGCACGATCTGCGCGAGCACGGCCGCCTGATATCCCGATCCGGTCCCGACTTCCAGCACCTTGTCGGTGGGCGTCAGCGCCAGCGCTGCCGTCATCGACGCCACCATGTACGGTTGCGAGATGGTCTGTCCCAATCCGATCGGCAGGGCGCGGTCCGCGTAGGCCTCGTCCTGCTCGTCGGGCGGGACGAAACGTTCACGCGGGACGGTGCGGAGCGCGGCGAGCACGGGAGCGTCGGTGACGCCGCGCGCTTCGATCTGCGTCCGGACCATCCGCTCGCGAAGCGCGTCGAAGTCCGGCGCCGTATAATCTCGACTCATGTCAGAGCCCACCAAGCCCACTGTGCCAGCCGAGACCCCGCGCCTGCACGTCGTGCCTCCGCCCTCGCCGGATGCTGTGGTCTGCGAACGGTGCGGCGGCGCCAACGTCTATCGCATGCACGCGGTCTGGCGGTGTGCCGATTGCGGCTACAAGACCGACTGCTGCGGATGGTAGTCCGGCCGCCATGGACCGGCTCGACACGCACGTTCAAATCAACAGCACCGAGTTCCGCGACAACCGCGCGCGGATGTCCCAGCTGACAGCCGAGCTCAAGGCGCGGCTCGCCAGCGTACGCGAAGGCGGCGGCGCCAAGGCATTCGAGCGGCATCGGGCTCAGGGCAAGTTGCCGGTCCGCGAGCGCATCGAACGGCTCCTCGATCCGGGCTCGCCATTCCTCGAGCTCTCGCCGCTGGCCGCGTGGAATCTCTACGACGACGAAGCGCCGGCAGCGGGCCTCGTCACCGGTATCGGCCGCGTGTCTGGCCGCGAAATCATGGTCGTGGCGAACGACGCCACGGTCAAGGGCGGCACGTACTACCCGATCACGGTGAAGAAGCACCTCAGGGCGCAGCAGGTGGCCCTCGACAATCGTCTGGCCTGCGTTTACCTCGTGGATTCCGGCGGTGCCTTCCTTCCGCTGCAAGCGGACGTGTTTCCGGATCGCGATCACTTCGGGCGGATTTTCTACAATCAGGCGCGCATGTCGGCCGAGGGACTCCCCCAGCTCGCGGTCGTCATGGGCTCGTGCACGGCTGGCGGCGCCTATGTGCCCGCGATGTCCGACGAGACGATCATCGTCAAAGGCACCGGCACGATCTTTCTCGGCGGGCCGCCGCTCGTGAAGGCCGCCACAGGCGAAACAGTCACGGCTGAGGACCTCGGCGGCGCCGACGTGCATACGCGCCTCTCGGGCGTCGCGGACTACTTCGCCGACGACGACGCACACGCCCTGCATCTCGCGCGAACCATTGTCTCCACGCTGCACACCGCCAAGCCCACCCCGGCGGATGTCACGACGACGGAAGAGCCGGCGTACGATCCCGCCGAGCTCCATGGGATCGTCAATGTAGACCTCCGGCGCGCCTATGACGTGCGTGAAGTGATTGCACGGCTGGTGGATGGATCGCGTTTTGACGAATTCAAGGAGCGGTACGCGCAGACGCTGGTCACGGGCTTTGCCCGCCTGCACGGGATGCTCGTCGGCATCGTGGCCAACAACGGCGTGCTCTTTTCGGAGTCGGCGTTGAAAGGCGCGCATTTCATCCAGCTGTGCAATCAGCGCGGCGTACCCCTCATCTTCCTCCAGAACATCACGGGCTTCATCGTTGGCCGGCAGTACGAGCGCGCCGGCATCGCGCGCGACGGCGCCAAGCTGGTGCACGCGGTGGCGAACTCGGTCGTACCGCGCTTCACGGTCGTCATCGGCGGATCGTTTGGCGCGGGCAACTACGGCATGTGCGGCCGCGCCTACGAACCACGCCTGCTGTGGATGTGGCCCAACGCCCGCATCTCGGTGATGGGTGGAGAGCAGGCCGCTGGTGTCTTGACGACCGTGAAACGCGAGCAACTCGCGCGACAGGGCGTGACGCTGAGCGAGGACGACGAGCGCGCGATCCGTGAGCCCATCCTGGAGCAGTACGAACGTGAAGGGTCGCCGTACTACTCGACGGCGCGGCTGTGGGACGATGGGATTCTCGATCCCGTGGAGACCCGTGCGGCGCTGGCCCTTGGGCTGTCGGCGGCCCTGAACGCCTCCGTGCCGCCGCCGCGGTACGGCGTTTTCAGAATGTAAGGATCGATGTCGTTCAAATGCATCAGCGTCCAGCGTGACGGGCCCATCGAGCGCGTCGCACTGAACCGTCCGGACGTGCGAAACGCGTTCGACGAGGAGATGATCCGCGAGCTGACGTGGTGGGCGGATTCGGTCGCCAAGGATCCAGCCGTGCGCGTCGTCGTGCTCTCGGGCGCAGGTCCCGTGTATTCAGCCGGTGCCGACTTACGGTGGATGGCCCGGATGGCCACCTACTCGACCGACCAGAACCTGCAGGACGCCACCGACGTCGCCCGCATGTTTCTGGCGATCGATCGACTTCGGCTGCCGGTAATCTCTCGCGTGCACGGCGCCGCGCTTGGCGGCGGTGTGGGTCTTTGCGCCGTCAGCGACATCGTGGTCGCTGCGGATGACACAGTGTTCGGTCTGACCGAAGTGAAGCTGGGTCTCATCCCCGCAGTCATCTCGCCCTTCGTCCTCGCGAAGATCGGACGTTCCGCTGCGCGCGAGCTGTTTCTGACCGGCGCCCGGTTCTCGGCGGCTCGGGCGGCGTCGATCGGCCTGGTGCACGCCGTAACGCCAGCAGCCGCGCTCGACGAGACGGTGAACCACTACGTCGATGAACTCCTGACCGCCGCGCCTGGAGCGATCGCCGCCGCGAAAGCGCTCATCGCGGACGTATCGCGACGCGATCCGCACGAGGCCGGCATGCTGACCGCGGAAGCCATCGCGACCCGGCGCGCGTCGCCGGAGGGGCAGGAAGGCATCCGCGCGTTTCTCGAAAAACGCAAGCCAGAGTGGGCTTCGAAGACATGACCAAGGGCAAGGGGGAAAGGGAAAGGGCAAGGGCGAAAGGGAACAGGCAAGGACTCTTCTTGCCACGTTCCCCAACTCCCTTTTCCCAATTCCCATACCCCCCTTCCCTCCTCTTATGTTCCGCCGCGTCCTGATCGCCAATCGCGGAGAGATTGCCGTCCGCGTCATCCGCGCGTGCCGCGAGCTGGGTATCGAGACGGTCGCGGTGTACTCGGATGCCGATCGGGGCGCCTTGCACGTCCGGTTGGCCGATCGCGCCGAACGAATCGGTCCGCCCGCGGCCAAAGAGAGCTACCTGTCGGCGAGTGCCATCATCGACGCGGCCCGCCGCACGGGAGCCGAGGCCGTGCATCCAGGCTATGGCTTTCTCGCCGAGAACGCCGCATTCGCCGCCGGCTGCCGCGACGCGTCGCTCGTGTTCGTCGGGCCGCCACCAGAAGCCATCGCCAGCCTCGGCTCGAAGACCGAGGCCAGACGTTTGGCCGCCACGCATGGCGTGCCAGTCGTACCCGGTGAAGTGCCGGCCGATCAGTCCGACGATGCGATCGCCGCGTCGGTTGCGCGAGTAGGGCTTCCTGTCCTCATCAAGCCCTCAGCGGGCGGCGGCGGTATTGGCATGCGCACGGTCTTCGACATGGGCGCGGCCGTCGAGAGCATCCGTGGAGCCCGCCGTGACGCACTCGGCGCGTTCGGCGATGGGACGCTCTATGTCGAGCACCTCGTAGAGCGCGCGCGCCACGTCGAGATTCAGATCATCGGAGATCACCACGGACACGTCCTGCACCTTGGCGAGCGCGAATGCTCGCTGCAGCGGCGTCACCAGAAGGTGATCGAAGAAAGCCCGTCGGTGGCCGTGAGCGACGCGCTGCGGACCGACATGGGGAACGCCGCGATCGCCGCGGCTCGGGCCGCGGGCTACCAGAACGCGGGCACGGTCGAGTTCCTGCTCGAAGCCACCGCACAAGGGCCGCGGTTCTACTTCCTCGAGATGAACACGCGTCTTCAGGTCGAGCATCCGGTGACCGAGACCGTCTACGGCGTGGATCTCGTGCAGGCGCAGTTGCGCGTCGCGGCTGGTGAGCCGCTGGGCTGGACGTCCGGGCTCACGCCGCGGGGACATGCCATCGAAACGCGCGTGTACGCGGAGGACCCCGCGCAGGCCTTCCTGCCACAGGCCGGAGTGCTGCGGCTCTATCGCGAACCGCGCGGGCCGGGCATTCGCGTTGACAGCGGCTTCGAAGAAGGCGACGCGATCGACGTTCACTACGATCCGCTGATCGCCAAGCTCATCGTCCATGCCGAGGATCGCGAGCGCGCCATTCTGCGGCTGCGAGCGGCGCTCGCCAGTTTTCCCATCCTTGGCGTCCGCACGAACGTGCCCTACCTCCTGGCCGTCGTCGAGGATGACTCGTTCGCGCGCGGCGAGATCGACACGACCTGGCTCGATCGCGAGACCACGCGCCTCGTGGCATCACTCGCGGCCCAGGAGCCCTCCGCTGCCGCCCTTGCCGCGGCGTGTGAGGCGCTCGAGCCCACGCGAGCCGTGGCGCCGGCCCCCACGGAAGGCGCCGATCCCTGGACGACGCTGGGCGCATGGAGGCTCGGCTCATGAGCGCTGGGCGGGAGCTTCGTAACGACGGCCATTCCTGGCAGTTGCAGCGACGAGGCGACTCCGCCTTCGAAGTCGATGGAGCCGTAGCAGAAGTGCTAGCACTCGGAACGGGCGCCTGGCGCGTCACCATCGACGGCGTCGCAACGCTCGCCTGGACCGTGGTTGATGAAGCCGGCGTCTGGGTCTACGCCAACGGACGCGTCTTTCAGTTCACGCGTGAGACAGAAGCGCGCTCCTCGCGCTCACGATCGGTCCAGCGGCCACGACCTCAGCGCGCCCATGCCTGCGACGGTGCGCGCCGTCCTCGTGGACGTCGGCGCGAAGGTACAAGCGGGCGACACCGTCGTGACACTCGAGGCCATGAAGATGGAACTATCGCTTCGAGCGCCCAGTGACGGCACAGTCACCGCGATCCACTGCCGGGTGGGCGAGCTCGTAGAGGCCGGCGTACCGCTCGTGGAGATTGCATGAGCCGTCCATCGCTTCCCCGCCGCGTCCAGGTCGTCGAAGTCGGCCCACGCGATGGCCTGCAGAACGAGTCCACTCGTCTTGCCACCGCCGACAAGATTCGATTCATCGACGCGCTGAGCGCGGCCGGGCTTCCGGTCGTCGAAATCACGTCCTTCGTCAATCCGAAATGGGTGCCTCAACTCGACGATGCGGAAGCCGTGGCGTCAGGCATCGCGCGCAAGGCGGGGACGCGGTACAGCGCCCTCGTGCCCAACATCGCGGGCCTGGAACGGGCGCTCGGCGCGGGACTCGAAGAGGTGGCGATTTTCGCCGCAGCGTCGGAATCGTTCAGCCGGCGCAACATCAACAAGTCCATCGACGAATCGCTGGCGCTGTACGGCGAGGTGGCCACGCGCGCGCGCGTGGCCGGCATCCGACTGCGCGCGTACCTCTCGACATCGTTCGGCTGTCCATATGAAGGCGCCGTCCCCATCGCGCGCGTGGTGGCGCTCAGCGAACGCCTGCTCGAGCTCGGCGCGTTCGAAGTGGCCGTCAGCGACACCATCGGCGTGGCGCACCCGGGGCAGGTCTGGGATGTGCTCGACGCGCTGCTGCCGCGGATCCCCGCGAGTCGTCTGGCGCTGCACTTCCACGACACGCGCGGCACGGCGCTCTCGAACGTGCTGGCCGCGCTCGAAGCCGGCGTCACGACGTTCGATAGCTCCGCCGGCGGGCTCGGCGGCTGTCCCTACGCTCCGGGCGCGTCCGGGAATCTCGCCACGGAAGATCTCGTCTATCTCCTGGATGGCCTGGGCATCGAGACCGGGGTCTCGCTCTCGGCGGTCGCAGCCGCATCGGTGGCCGTAGGCCAGCTGATGGGGCGAGCGCTGCCCTCGCGGTATGTCCAGGCGGTGCGCCGCACGATTCCGACTTGAACAGATGGAAGATCACCAGCTGGAATGGCCCGGCAGAAGGGCATCTAGGCAGTGACTTTTGTCGTCTGTGAAGAAGACTAATGAACGTGCTGAAGCGATAGTGAATAAAGGAAAGGAGCGGAGCGTGGTGAGTCGGGAGGAGCCTAGCGGGCCTTCGTGACGTCGACGGCAGACCGGCCGTGCGGGTCGTCAGTCAGCAGCAGGAGCGCCTGGAACCAGTCGGCGAGTTGCATGTCCCCCACACTATCGGCGTCCTCTGCCGACAGGTTTAGTCAGTTTTCACAGATTACCGTCCGTCGGCAATCAACCAGATCCAGGTTGCCGCCAGAACCGCCCACGCGAGGATGCGCAGTCCCCGCCACTCACGGGCCGACCAGTGCACGCGCAGTCGGCGTGGACGAACCGACGAAACCAGCGCCCATGGCACGTACACCGCAGCGGCAGCCGTGCCGACGACGACGAGTGGATGCAGCCGGAACGCCGCCAGCGGATGGCCGTGTGCGAGCGCCAGCGCGGCACGGCTCGCTCCGCACGTCAGGCACGGAATCCCCGTCACCGCTTTGAACACGCACCCGAGAGGAACGAGTCCCACCTGACGCGCCCACAGGCCACCGAGTGCGAGGCACGCCAAGCCCACTGCCCCCCAGAGCCGCTCATGGTCAACGTCACCGGGATCCAGCGCTTCAAACTGGACGGTCACTGGTGGCTCGTACCCGCCATGACTGCGCCGACGACGAGCGCGACGATGGCCGCATAGAACACCAGTACCAGCACGCAGCACACGACCACGGGAATGAGCACGGCTGCCGCCGCCTTCCCCGTCGGGATTTCGTGTGCCCGTGCGATGCCGATGATGACGAGCACCAACGCCCAGATGGATCCGATTGGGCCGCCACAGAGGGGGATCAGATTGAGCAACGCGGCAGATCCGTGCGCATACGCCGCGACGCGCATCGTCGTTTCGAACCCGTGGCGCGCACCATTCAGGAGGAGCAGCATCACGTGGGTGATGCCCGCGTTGATGAACAGCGACAGCACCGTCAGGACCGGCAGGATGATCACGATGCAGCCGGTCGACAAGGCATTGACGATGGCCTGATCTCGTGCGGCTTCGGCTCCGTTCACACCGGCCAGCAGCGTCCCCAGCAGGAACTGGTAGATGCCGGCCGCGAGACCGCCGAGGAACGTGCCCAGGAGCCCGTACAGTGATCGGCGCGCCGATGCCGCCGGTGCGCCGCATGTTGCTGAAGAACAGCGAGGGCCCGAGCAGCGCGCCTTGAGCCGTCTGCGCGAAGCGCTGGAACAAGGGTCCCGATTGCTCCCACTCGGGTCCAGTCCGTAGCCCATCGTCGTCGTTCCAGCCCGAGTCGCCGGGAATGGGGGGTGGCAGGCCCGGAGGCCCGTCGAAGCTGTCGCTCACGCGTCCTCCCGTCAGGTCCGCCGAGAGTCTATCCGTTTTTGCGCTGAGTGCTTGCCCAAATAGAGGGCGGCGATCAACCCCGGAGCTGCGAGGCGAGATGACGCACACGGCGCGCCGAGACCGGCGCGTCGTTTCTCTCGGGATCCCGCGCGGCCCGACCAACGTGGATGTCGAATGGCCACGACGGATCGATGGCGTCGATGACGGCGCGATCCACGCCGACGGCCGCCAGCACGCGAAATCCGGAACCCGCGCGGCGAGCGATCGCCCGCAAGCGATCCAGCCGATCGGTCCAGAGACCAGGTCCGGCGCTCGTCAACACGGTATCGACCGCTGCGTCCCGCGCGAGCATGTCGATGGCGTCGGCCTGATCGGTGACTTCTTCGAAGGCGCGATGGAACGTGACACGCACGCCGGATGCCGGTTGAAGCAATCGGCGGAGCGCGGCGCCATCCACGCGCCGAGCCGCATCGAGTACGCCCACGACGATCCCGTCCACCGGCAGCGTGGCGAAGTCGTGCACGTGAGCCGTCATCGTTTCGATCACGGCCGGCGCGGTCGGGATGAACGGCTCCTCGTCCCGCACCATTACGCGGATCGGAATGTGCACGCGTGCGAGGATGGCTTCGACGAGCGGTACGGGCGGCGTCAAGCCTCCTCTCTCGAGGTCATGGACGATCTCGAGGCGGCCCGCTCCCCCATCCTCCGCGGCAAGCGCATCGTCGAGCGAGGTGGCGATCACTTCCAGCAGCATGTGCGAATGGTACTCCTGCTGTACCTCTCGGGCGTCCGAACCGCAACGGTCGCCACTAGGGCTAGTCCGTCGCGCGGGCCGCGGGCATGTCCAGCACGTACGACAGGAACGTGTAGATGTCCGCGCGCTCTTCGATCTGTTTCGTGGTCGGCTTGCCGGCGCCGTGTCCGGCACGCGTCTCGATACGCGTCAGGACGGGCGCATCGCCGCCCTGTGCCGCCTGCAACGTCGCGGTGAACTTGTGGCTGTGCGCCGGGACGACGCGGTCGTCGTGGTCGCCTGTCGTCACGAGCGTGGCGGGATACTTCGTTCCCGGACTTGATGTTGTGGAGCGGCGAGTACTTGATCAGCGTATCGAAGCCGGATTTCGTCTCTGACGACCCGTAGTCGGACGTCCAGGCCCAGCCGATCGTGAACTTGTGGAAGCGGAGCATGTCCATCACGCCAACCTGTGCGATGGCTGCGCCGAACAGGTCGGGACGCTGCGTCATCGCAGCGCCAACGAGCAGTCCGCCGTTGCTGCCGCCGTTGATCGCCAGCTTGGGCGTGGACGTGTAGCGTTCGCGGATCAGGTACTCGGCCGCCGCGATGAAGTCATCGAAGACGTTCTGCTTGTTGGCGAGCCGGCCGGCGTCGTGCCACGCCTTGCCGTATTCGCCGCCGCCACGCAGATTCGGTTGGGCGTAGAGACCGCCCATCTCGAGCCAGCCGATGATGGCTGGCGAAAAGGCGGGCGTGAGCGAGATGTCGAAGCCCCCGTAACCGTAGAGCAGCGTCGGGGCATGTCCGTCGCGGGCGAGCCCCTTCCGCCCGACGAGGAACATCGGGATCTGCGTGCCATCCTTCGAGGGGTAGAAGACCTGTGTGACCTCGTACTCCGACGGACTGAACTTCACCGTCGGGCGCTTGAAGACGCGGCTTTCGCCCGACGCGGGATTGTATTGGTAAATCGTCGTGGGATGGGTGAACGACGTGAAGGCGTAGAACGCTTCCGTGTCGCGGCGCCTCGCGCTGACGCCTCCAATCGAGCCCAGGGCAGGCAGCTCGATCTCACGCTCGCGCGCGCCGTCCTTCTTGAACACGACCAGCCGCTCATGGGCGTCGGTCCGCACCTGCACGATGAACCGCTCGCCGATCATCGTCGCGCCGGCCAGCACATCGCGGCCCTCGGGCTCTGGAATGATGGTCGTCCACGTCGCGGGATCGGCGTGGCCTCGATCGATCGCGACCAGGCGGTAGCGATTCGCGGCGTTGTCGGTCAGCACGTAGAAGCGGTCGCCGTCGTTGCCGACTATCTTGTAGCTCGCATCGAACTTGTCGAGAAACGGTTCGATCGTCGATCCAGGCTTCGTCAGATCGCGTAGAAAAATCCGGTTCTCGCGATTGGTGCCTTCCCATTGCACCACCGTCAGAAAGCGGCCGTCCTCGGTCACATCCGCGTTGAAGCCCCAGTCAGGCTGATCGTCGCGGGCGAAGACGAGCGTGTCCTGTTCCTGCGGCGCGCCGAGCGCATGGAAGAAGACCTGCTGATGCTTGTTCACGCCACTGAAGGCCTGCCCTTCCGCGGGCGCGGCGTAGCGGCTGTAGAAGAACCCCGACCCGTCTTTCAACCACGACGCACCGCTGAACTTGGACCACTTGATGACATCGCTGCAGGTCCCGTCCCGTGGCGACGTCGCGCACGCGCCACTCGAGCCAGTCGGAGCCGGCCGCCGAAACGGCATATGCGGCCTTCGAGCCGTCGTCGCTGAACGTCAATCCGTTCAGAGCGACGGTCCCATCAGCGGAGAGCGCGTTCGGATCGAGCAAGACGTCAGGCGTCGCGCCGAGCTCGGCAGCCTTGTAGATGACGGCCTGATTCTGGAGACCGTCGTTCCGCGAGTAAATGTACCGCTGCCCTTCGCGCGACGGTACGCTGTACCGCTCGTAGTTCCAGAGCTCGGTCATCCGCTGCCGGATGCGCTGACGCGCGGGAATCCGATCGAGGAACGCAAACGTCAGTGCGTTCTGCTTCTCGACCCACGCCTTGGTCTCGGCGCTGTTGGGATCCTCGAGCCAGCGATACGGATCGGGAATCCTGGTGCCGAAGTAGTCGTCTACGACATCGGACTTCGCCGTGTCGGGGTAGGCCAGCCGTGTCGGCGCGTCGGCCGACAGGACGACCGGGAGGAGCACGCTTGCCATCAGAAGCCGCCTCAGCTGCATGAGAGCACTCGCAACGCCGATGCGCAGCGGTCACGCGATCCGCGAACGGCGCTGATTCTACCCGGAGCTCGAGTGGGCTGGCTCAGCGGACGTCGTCCCAGCGCCTGCCCTGGCCGAGCGCCCGCGCGAAACACTGCTCGGCACGATCGGTGGCATCGCGCGCGGCCGCGGCAGACACGGAATGCCGCAGTTCGGGATCCGACGGGCAGCCAACGCCCAGCTTCGTACGCGCGTGCGCGGCAATCTCGGCCTCCGAGATCTCCCCGGACGCGAACATCGCGGCGCCTTGCTTCACCCACTCGGACCGGCCCTCGAGCGCTGGAGCCGTCACGATACGTGCGATCTCACGCGCCAGCGTCCGCTCGAGCAGGCTCCTCTGGCGGAGCGTGGTCACCGGCTGGAGCTCAATCCGCGCGCCGAGCGTCACTGCGGCTGTCCACCACGGTTCGCGGGTCTCACGCGTGAAGTTGTCCTGCGTGGAATGGAAGACGATCTCGATCGTCGACGGGACCGGACGTCCGCTTCGCGAAGCCGCCGCCTCGAGCGCCCGCTCCGCGAGGCTCTGAATCCACTCGCGTGCGGCTTCGTCCGGCGCGGGCAGACGAAGGACGATGCTGCCGGACGATTTGACGGCGGTGGAGGCCGGCGCCGGAGCGGTTGGTGCGACCGGCACATCCGCATCGCTGTCGCTGGCTTCGCCGCTGTCGAGTGCAGGACGTGCCGCCGCGCGCGCTGCGGCCGCCGCGTCAATCGGCTTCAGCCGCGAGGCAGGGGTCACCTGCAGGCCGGGAAAGTACGCCGCCAGGAGCTCCGCGCGTGAAGCGCCAGCGTCGGCCCGATTCGACGCGCCAATGACGCAGAACCCGACGCCGTGGCCGTAGCCGCGCCCCGTGAACCGATAGCCAGGCCCGCTGCGCGTCACGTCGAACGCGGTGCTCTTCAGCAGCTGCCACCCCAACTCGCGGCCAACCGCCATGCGCAGCGCCTGTCCCGAGATTTGTTGCGGAGTCAAACCCTTGATTTCCAGCTGGTCCACGCGGCCAGACTCGGTGCGGCTGAGGATCCGCAAATCGCGTAATTGGACGCCCGCATATCCAGCCGATCGGAGCGCGCGCACGAGGTCTGCGGCGGTCATTTCTGTGACCCACCGCGGCTGACCCGCACACCCTGCGTCGGGTTGAGAGGGCATGAATGGTGGATCGTCGGCCCCGGGCCATACATTGGACGGGCGCTCGCTCCGGCCACCGCAAGAGGCCGTGTAATAGACCGACGCTGGTTGCCCGCGCCAGGCGAGCACGAGTCCGGCTGTGGCTGCCGCCGCCGCTCGAGACGCCGCCGTCGGTTCCCGCAGGACCTGACAATGTGTCTGCGTGCAGAGATCGAAGCCGTCTTTCCCGTGGCGGTTACGGTTGGCCAGCGCAAACGTGCGGACCGTGATCGCCAGTGCCTCGAGAGCGGCTGGCCGGCTCCGGGCAGCCGCTTCACCCGCGAGTACGCGCGCCACGTAGTCTTCGAGCGCGAGCGAGCGCACCGAGTATCCGCCTCCCGCCTGCGCAAAGCCGACGCGGATCTGCGTGCTGTCCTCGGCGACTGGCGATGAATCACCCGTGACCGCCGGCCCGGGGGATGTGGACACGGCCGCCGGCGCCACGGCGGTAGATTGCGGAGCGCCCGGCGCGCTCGACAGACGGCCGCCTCTCGCGATGTCCGCCGCCACCACCGCTGCGTCCGGACCGGATCCGCCTGACACGACGACGACCGCCGCACGCTGCGGCGCATCAGCGGGCCACATCGCGACGACCAGCCCCTGTTGGCCGCCTCCAGTCGCCACCGCGGTCCCCGTCTTCGCAAGCGCCTGGATGCCTCGCCCGCCGAAGGCCGCGGCCGTCCCGAACAATGCCGCTCCTCTCAGGCCCTCGATCACGACGCTGCGCGTCGTCGGGCGCCAGGCCAGCGTGTTCGGCTCGGCTACGATGCGGACCAGCGCGCGGAGAAGTGCCGCGGGCGCGACAGGTGTTGAATCGACGCCAATGGCGGCCAGTCCCAGGGGCGTTGCCGGTCGGGTCGGCGGCAGGCCGAGCGACGCAAGGACGGCGTTCAGACGATCGCGGGACAGGCGCGTCCCCACCTCCGAGAAGTAGCGGTTGCACGAGTACGCGAGCGCTTCAGCGGCACTGAGCGGCCGGCGGATCCGGGGATGGAGACACGCAATGCGGCGCCCATCGACTTCGGCGAATCCCGGACAGCTGATGTGGGTGGCTGGCGTGATCGCGCCACTCTCGAGCGCGGCGATGAGTGTCGGCAGGTTCACGATCGAACCTGGCAGCGACGCGGCGTCGATGACGGCCGCCGAGGCGCCATCCAGGATCTGTCCGGACGCGACGTCGATCACCCGCCAGGCAACCGCGCGCGGGGGCGCCTGTCCGGCCTGAACCACGATCGGAACGTCCATCGAGACGACGCAGAGCGAGATCGTGAAGGCCAGAACCGTCCCGCGTATCACGCAGCCTCGGTTAGGAAAGCACGCGTCCCTGCCCACATCAGATCCAGACTCGTGAGGAGCTGATGGTCGTCGTCGAGCAGGTGGAGGATGGCGCGCGGTTGCCGCGCGGCCCACCCGGTCACGACTGCGGCGTCCACGACCTGATCGCGACGCCCCTGATAGACGAGGACCGGCAGCGTGGTCACGGTCTGCTGCGGATCGTAGCGGCGTGCATCTTCCATGAACGTCCACTGCAGCGAGCGCGTGCGCTCATCACCGAAATGGAAGACGTCGAGCGCGCCCGTCCGCTCCCATCGCTCCATCGCCGCCGGGCCCAGGTGACGCGCCATCCCTGGCGCCAGATCGAGCGCAGGTGCGAGGAATACGAGCGCGTCGATCTGCGGTTCCGATCGTGGCTGGGCTCGAACGGCCGCTTCGAGTGCGACGAGCGCGCCGAGGCTCGAGCCGACCAGCGCTACCCGGGGCGCGGGACTGGCGGCCACGGCATCAGCAACCTGGCCGATCATCCGCGTGATGGTGAGCGACTCGAATTCCGGCAGGTTCAGGTCGGGACAGGCAAACGACCAGCCGGCCTCGGCGGCCCTGGCAGCAAACGCGGTGGCCTTGGTGGATCGGGCAGAGGACGCGAACCCGTGAAGGTAGATCAGATGACGCATCAGATCTTGTGCGTGCAATCAGGACGGCACCTGCACGGGATCATCGCATCGCCGGTGGTGTTGTAGTTGTAGCAGAGCTCTTCGCCCTTCTGGATGGTCCGTGCGGCGCGAATCCAGATGGTGCCGTCCTTCACCTGGACCCAGCAGTTTGGTTTGCAGGCGTGATTGATGAACCGGGCGATGTTGCCGCCGACAGCGGCGTCAATCACCCAGCGATTGTTCAGCGTGAAGCACCAGATGCGTCCGCTGACGAGGTATTTCGCCTCGCGCTTCAGACTCTCCTTGTGCGTAATCTTCTCGCCTGCGTAATGAATGATGCGCTTGTTCTTGGGGATGCGTTCCGTGGCATACACACCCCATCCGGCAATCCGCGATCGACGACGCTCCAGCATTCAGAAAAGATACAACGGAAATTCGGAATGCGGAGTGCGAACTAAGTGCGGAGTGTGGAGTGTGGAGTGCGGAGTGGAGTGCGGAGTGGAGCGCGGAGTGGAGTGCAGAGCGCGGAGTGGACAGACGACTCTGACTGCTGCTATGAGACGCGGCGCTCGGTCCAGACCGGTTCTTTCGGTCCTGCCGCGAGCTCGTCGATGAGCGCGTCGAGGGCGTCGAACGCGGTCGCTGCGTGATCCATCGTGAGCCGGAGCGCGTCCCAGGCTTCGGCCTCAATCGGGGGCAACAGCTGATCCCCGGGGTCGCCGATCGCCTTGGCGCGCGCGAGCACGTCGGCCACGTGCACGATGGCGGCCCTGTCCGCGTACTCACGGACCGACGCCAGCTGGTGATGGCCGCCCACGGGTGCCGTGATTTTGACTGGCACGTTCCATCGCTGCAGTAGCCACACGCCGACGTCGGCGTGCGTGAATCCGAGGACCTGCTGCTCCGCTGCGCTGATCGGCATCTTGTGCAGCTGCACCAGCGACTGCACCTGCCGCACGGCCAGCGGCGCTTCGTCAGCGAGCACGGCTTTGCCGACGTCATGAAGCAATCCAGCGAGGCTCAGTTCTTCCGGATCACGGTACCCGAGCGCTTCGGCCAGCGCGCCCGACGCACGGGCGACGGCGAGCGAGTGCAGCCAGAGCCCTTTGACGCGGCTGAAGAGATCGAAGACAGGAGCGGTGAGCACCAGCGCCTTGACGACATCGGTGCCCAGCAGCACCAGCGAATGCGAGATGGTCTCAATCGGCTGTGGAAAGTTGAAGAAGCCGGAATTGACGACGCGGAGCACGCGGACCGCGAGCGCCGGGTCGGCCATGATGACGTTGGCCAGCTGGTCCGCGCTGTGCTGCTCGCGGTCGGCGACCTCGCGGACCTGAGCGACGACATCGGGAGCCGCCAGCAGGTCGGTCAGCCGTTCGACGCGCGCGCGCAGGTTACGGCTATCCACCGGTGGCCTCGGCGCTTCGCCGGATCAGCAGGTCGCACAACTGCATCATCAACGGGTTGTGCTCGTGGCCCCGGAACCGCGCCTCGACAGCCGCGGCCTCGCCATCGGCGCCCTGCGTCGGCAGCGCTCGAATCTGCAGTTCGGCAAATCCGAGGTCCCGCAAACGCTCGATGAGTGCGAGCGTCAGCGCGGTGCCGGACCGCATCAGGACGATCCCGCTGGTGTTGGTGACCGGACGCTCGAGGATCTGTCCGACCTGGATTTGATCGATGCGAACTGCCGGCATAGTCAGTCACACGATTGTGTGCACCCTCCGGATCGGCAAGACGGTGGCGTGACTTTAATCGTGCGTTGAAGTGGTTTGGAGCCAATGGCCTGGCGGTTCCGGTTATGCTGAAAGGAGTTGAAGTGACGCGTCGCCCACGGATGGGCTTTGGCAATGACGCGACACGGCACCCCAGCTCGGCCGCTTCCAGGCCGCGGGGCGGCCTGGAGGCGTGCAATGGAAGGAATCGTGCGGTCGTGGGGCCGCATTCTCGCGGGACATTCGCCGTCGCTCTCGATTGAGATCACGCGAGAGTGCCCGCTACGCTGCCCAGGGTGCTACGCCTATGGCGACGAGCATCTGGGTGGCGGCGTGACGCTACGAGATGTCCGAGACTTCAAGGGCGAGGCCCTCATCGACGGCATCCTGGCGCTGGTAGACCGTCATCGGCCCATGCACGTGTCGCTCGTCGGCGGCGAACCACTGGTACGGTTTCGGGAACTGGATGTCATCCTGCCGCGTCTGGCGGAACGGGGGCTGCACGTCCAGGTCGTGACGAGCGCCGTCCGTCCGATTCCCGCGGCCTGGGCCTCCATCCCGCGCCTCTCCCTGGTCGTGTCGATCGACGGCCTCCAACCCGAACACGACGTCAGACGCACGCCTGCGACCTACGACCGGATCCTCAAGCACATCGTCGGACAGCAGGTCGTGGTGCACTGCACGGTCACACGACAACAGGCGGTCCGCACGGGCTATCTGCGCGAGTTCACGGACTTCTGGTCGGCGGAGCCGCACGTACGGAAGATCTGGTTCAGTCTGTACACGCCGCAGGTCGGCGAAGAGTCTGACGAGAAGCTGCGGCCCGAGGATCGCGAGCGCGTTGTCACCGATCTGCTGGCGCTGGCCGCCGCGTACGAGAAAGTGCAGATGCCGCGCGACCTGATCGGCATGTATGCGACACCACCCACGTCGCCTGAGGAGTGCATCTTCGCGCGGGTGACGCACACGGTGTCTGCAGATCTCCAGACCCGGATCACGCCGTGTCAGTTCGGCGGGACACCGGATTGTGCGAACTGCGGCTGCATCGCGTCCGCCGGGCTGGCAGCAATCGGCCGCCACAAGCTGGGCGGCCTCATCCCCATCGACCCGATCTTCGATGCGTCAATCGGGCTGGGACGGCTGGTGCGGCGGTGGCGCGAGCGATCGACCGGTGATACGCCGGCAGCGCTACCGGAGCCGGGGGTCTGATATACTTAAGGATTCGATGCGAGCACTGACGAGATTGAACCGGCAGGCCCGAGCTGTGCGCAAATTTGCGCACGGCCTGGCAGATACGTCCCATCCGCTGCTGGTGCACATCATTCCCATCCGACGGTGCAACATCGACTGCGGCTACTGCAACGAATACGACAAGGTGTCCGAACCGGTGGCGACAGCCACCATGCTCGATCGCATCGACCATCTGGCCGCCCTCGATGCGTCGGTCATCTCGTTCAGCGGCGGTGAACCGCTGCTCCATCCGGACCTCGATCAGCTGATCGCGCGCATCCGCTCGCACGGGATGATGGCGGGCCTCATCACCAACGGCTTCCTGCTGTCGCCCAAGCGCATCGACGGCTTGAACCGCGCCGGTCTCGACTACCTCCAGATCAGCATCGACAACGTCGTGCCCGACGAGGTGTCGAAGAAGAGCCTCAAGACGCTCGACAGCCGCCTCGTCTGGCTGCGCGACCACGCGCACTTCGACATCAACATCAACTCGGTCCTGGGCGGCGGCATCAAGACGCCGGAAGATGCCCGCACCATCACCGAACGCGCCCGCGGCCTGGGTTTCTCAACGTCCATCGGCATCATTCACGATGGTTCCGGCCGGTTGAAGCCACTCGCGCCTCGCGAACGTGTCGTCTACGACGACGTGAGTCGGCGGGTGAGCAAGCCGTGGCAGGTGTGGAAGAACCTGTACTCGGGGATCCGGTCGTTCGGCGACAACCTGGCCGACGGGAAGCCGAACGAGTGGCGGTGCCGCGCGGGCGCCCGGTACCTCTACGTTTGCGAAAACGGCCTGGTCCACTACTGCTCGCAGCAGCGCGGGTATCCCGGCGTTCCCCTCCTCGGCTACTCCGTGGGCGACATCCAGCGCGAGTTCATGGCGGAGAAGTCGTGCGCGCCGTACTGCACGATTGGATGCGTGCACCGCGCCTCGACCATGGACTACTGGCGCTATCCGCAGGTCGCCACTCCCAGTACCCCGCACGCGCACGCCTCCTAAATGCGTAGTTCGTAGTGCGTAGTGCGTTCGCAGTGATCGGTTCGTAGCCCCTTCCCTTACCCCTTACCCCTTATCCCGTTACCCCTTACCCCTAACTCCCCGTCTTCACCCCATCGGGCATAATGTGGGCGTGATTCGCCCATCGGTGCGACTCGGCCTCACCTGCCTCCTGGCGTTCGCGGCGAGCGCTGCCGTCGCACTCCGCGCACAGACAGTCAATCCCGACGCGGCGGCCGTGAAGGCCTTTGGCGAGCGCGTCCAGGCCTACGTGGATCTGCGGCATCGGGTCACACAGCGACTGGTGCATCCGGCGCTGCCGGCGTCAGCGGCCGAGATCGAGCGATTCAAACGCCAGCTCGTGCAGGGCATTCAGGAAGAGCGGCGGTCGGCGCAGGAAGGTGACATCTTCACGTCGGACATCGCGCCGCAGTTCCGCGAGATCATCCGCGCGGACATCAAGTCGCGCGACGTGGAAGATGCGCTCGCCGCGGTCGCCGAGGTCTCGCCTCGCCTGGCGCTGTACGTCAACGAGCCATGGCCGCACGATCTGCCGCGCGCAACGGTTCCCCCACGCCTGCTGGCCAGCCTGTATCCGCTGCCCGAAGGCATCGAATACCGCTTTCTCGCGCGCCACCTGGTGTTGCTCGACAGCGACGCCGATCTCATCATCGATCTCGTACGGAACGTCATCCCCTCGTCCGTGCGGCGCGAGCCCTGAATCGCATGAGACGACCAGTGGCGCTGTTGTGGCTTCTGCTCGTCCTTTCCGCCGCGTCTGGCGTCGGAGCCGGCGCGCCGGTCACGCCGCCACGCGCGGAGGGCTCGATCCGCTTTGCCGTCATCGGCGACAGCGGCAGCGGTGCGAAGGTGCAGTACCAGCTCGCGGAACGCCTGATCGCCGCGCGCCAGACCTTCCCATACACCTTCGTGCTCATGATGGGCGACAACATCTACGGAAACGACTCGCCCAAGGGCTTCGCCAAGAAGTTCGAGATCCCGTACAAGCCCCTGCTGGACGCCAGCGTGCCGTTCTACGCCACGCTCGGGAATCACGATGCGCAGGACCAGCGGTTCTACAAGGGCTTCAACATGGGCGGCCACCGCTACTACACGTTCACCGAAGGCAGCGTGCAGTTCTTCGTGATGGACACGACCTACATGGATCGCGGACAGCTCGAGTGGCTGGACGCAGTCACTGCGGGGATCGCAGGCGCGGTGGAAGATTGCCTACGGACACCATCCCTTCTACTCCACGGGGAAGAAGCATGGCTCCGAAGTGGACCTGCGGCAGCTGGTCGAGCCGCTGTTCATCAAATACGGCGTCAACGCCGTCTTCGCGGGACACGAGCATTTCTACGAGCGGATCGCCCCTCAACACGGCATTGCCTACTTCATCTCCGGCGCCGCGGGTAAGCTGCGGCGTGGAAACATCAAGAAGGATCCGATCAGCGCCGCCGGCTTCGATGAGGACTTGAGCTTCATGCTCATCGAAGTCGCCGGCGACACGCTGCATTTCGAGGTCGTCTCACGGACGGGCGCCACCGTGGACCAGGGCCGCTTCGATCGGCCAGCAGAACACTGACACGGAGAGAGTCATGCGATTTGCCGGACGGACGGTCGCCATCACGGGTGGCACCAAGGGCATCGGCGAGGGCTGCGTCGAGATCTTCGCCGAGGCAGGCGCGAACGTGGTCTTCTGCGGCCTCGAGCAGCGATCTCGGCGAGACGGTCGCCGAGCGCGTATCCGCCGCCGGCCCCGGCAAGGCGCGGTTCGTGCCCTGCGACGTCACGCGGCACGACCAGCTGCACGCGTTCATCCAGAGCGCGGTGGACGGCAACGGACGCCTCGACTGCCTGATCAACAACGCCGGGCACCATCCACCTCACCGGCCGATCGACGACTTCAGCGTGGATGACTTTCGCGCCATTCTCGAGCTCAACCTGATCAGCCTGTACGTCGCGTGCAAGGGTGCACTGCCCTGGCTGCGCCAGTCGCACGGCAGCATCGCGAACATCGCGAGCCTCGTTGCCACGCTCGGCCAGCGCCAGGCGACCACGTATGTCGCGACGAAGGGCGCGGTGCTGTCGTTCACCAAGGCGCTCGCGATCGACGAAGCGGTCCACGGCGTCCGGGTCAACGCCATTTCACCGGGCAACATCTTCACGCCGCTGTGGCAGGAAGCCATCGACGCCGCGCCGGATCCCGTGCAGTGCCGGCTGGATGGCGAACGCGCGCAGCCGGTCGGGCGCATGGGCACGCCTCGTGAGGTCGGGACTGCTCTGTCTCTATCTCGCCGCGGACGCCACGTTCACGACGGGCGCCGACCACATCATCTCAGGCGGCGCGGAACTCGGGTACGGGGTCAAGGTTGTAGACGAGAGACGCTAGAGAGATCGTGTTCGTATTTTTCGTGTTCGTGTTTCGGCTCATGTTGCACTCATCCGGCGCGAAGACGAATCCGAAAACGAAGACGACGCGCGAGCTGCCTACCGCATCGGTGGGCGTGACGCGAGCAGATTGTGATTGATCGCGTAGAGCGCGAGCTCGAGACGCGTCGAGACACCGAGCTTGTCGAAGATGCTGCTCAGATGATTCTTCACCGTCTGCTGACTGACGCCGAACTGCTGCGCGATGTCCTTGTTCCCCGCGCCGTCCACGATCGCCGCGACGACGTCGAGCTCGCGCGGCGTCAGGGCGCCGGCCTCTGAGGGACGACGGGCATGCGCACGCTGTTGGAGCGCGTCGGACAGATCCTTCACGCTCTCTTTGCCGAACCAGTACTCGCCCGCCATCACCGTGCGGATGCACTTGAACAGCAGCGACGTCGCGCTTTCCTTCGTGATGATCCCGCGAACGCCGAGTGACGCGGCGGCAAGCTGTTCGTTCCGTTCGATAGCCGCGGTCAGCAGCACGATGCGCGTCTGCGTCGGCTCGGCGAACAGTTGACGGAGCGCCGCGAGCCCACCCCCGCCTGGCATCATGAGATCGAGCAGCAGCACGTCCGGCTGCTGCACGCGCACGGCCGTCACGGCGTCACGCGGATTGGCCGCCTCGCCAATGACCGAAAACCCAGGCTCCGATTCGAGCAGCCGACGCAGGCCATCCCGGAAGATCGGATGGTCGTCGGCAATCACGAGCTGCACAGGTCGAGTCGTCGTCATGCAGTCCTCCGCGGCACGAAGATCTCCAGCCGTGAGCCGCGACCGGGGGCGGAATCGATGCGCATCGTACCGCCGAGCACGCGCACGCGTTCCTTGATCACGACCGGCCCCCTCCGCGCCGCGTCGAGCTCGTCGAGGTTGAGCCGTCCCTCGAACTGGAATCCGCGTCCGTCATCGTCCACAGTCAGCACGAGCCCATCGTCCGCGGCGGCGAGACGCAGGACCACCGTCCGCGCGCCGCTGTGCTTCCTGATGTTCACCAGCGCCTCTTGCACTATACGCACGAGTTCGCGGGCCTGGCGCGGCGCCAGGCTCACATCCGTCAGATCCGTCACGAATCGCGCATCGATGCTTGTATCACGGCGGAAGCGTTCGGCGAGATCCATGAGGTGTCCGACGATGTCCTTCGAGTCCACCGGGACTGGGCGAATCTGCTGCATCAGCTCGCGAACGTTGATCACTTCTTCGCGGAGCTGCTTCTGGATCTGCGTCAGCGGCTCCGTGGCCTCTGACTGCTGAGCTTCGAGCTTTCGCCGCAGCACCTCGATGTGCATGTCGAGGGCGACCAGCGACTGGATGACCCCGTCGTGCAGCTCACGCGCGAGATGCGAGCGCTCGATGGCCGTCACCTTCGATCGCAGTCTGCCAAGCAGATAAAGGCTGTAGAGCGCCAGACCGACTTGAGGCAGCAAACCCGCCAGCCACTGCCTGGTCCGAGCAGTCGTCGGGCTCTTTGGATCCACGAGGGCCAGCCGGCCGGCCCACGCGTCGCCGATGGGCATTTCGCCGACGAGTAATACGCGCGATTCGCCCTCCCAGATTCGGCTCGGGAGCTCGGTATCGGCTCGACGGCGGCCACGGTCGTCCGTCATCTCCACAGCCGGCGACCGGCGTCCGGAGGCGATAGACACGCGCTCCTGAGCGAAAACGGCCCGCAATCCGGCTGTTCGCGTCGAGCGGACGTTCGATGAGGCGAACGGATCCGCCGCGTTCCGGCAGCTCCCAGAGATACAGCCGCCCCGCTCCGACCTCTTCAAACGCTAGTAGTGCCGCCCGGGCCTGAAACGTGTCCATCAGCTCGCGGAGCATGGCGTCGATGCTGGCTCGGAGCCCGCTTCCGAGGTTGACCGCCGCCAGCACACGCGCGGCGGCAGCCGACTCCGCACGCGCGCGATGCTGCTCTTCGGCCAGATATCCGATCAACACGGCGAGTCCGACGGCGTATCCCGCTCGCACGACCACGTGCGCCCAGAGGCCGGCGGCGGGCAGCATGGTGTATCCAGCTGAGGCCAGCGCGGATTGACCGAGCAGCAGCGCAGCCGTCACGAATCCTGTCGCCAGGCTTTCCTTGAAGCCCCACCGGTACGCAGCGCCAACGACGACGAACACGAAGAAGACGAAGAAGGCGTCGGCGGGACCGGCGGTGATGCTGGTGATGAGGACCGCCCAGCCGACATCGAGGCATTGCAGGATGACGCCGAGCGGCTGGAGATCCCGCGTCACGACCGCCACGGCCACCGCAGCGGCCCACGCGTAGAGCGTGTAGGCCATGATGAGCGATGGCAGGGCTGGTAGGGCGGTCACGACCGCCAACGGGTCGATGCGTAACACCAACGCCGCCAACACCGCCAGACTGAGACGAGCGAGCGCAAGGATGCGCTCGAGGCGGCTCCGGCGATCGTCAAGCGGCGTGGTCGTCGCAGGCATCCATGTCCTGTCGGCGTCGGCGGCCGGGGTAGGGACGGTCGGGTGCGCCCGGCCAGTCGGTCGAAAACAGGCCTGAAGACGCGCGATTCAAGTTCGTGCGCGACATGTCGATTGCTGTGATGGCCCGGCATCCGGCCGGGCGGCGCGGCACAAGGAGTATGACGTGGTCACCCCGGTTCGGCCGACTCAGATTAACCCGACCAGCGATCGGACTGCACATGATGGCGCACCAAACCGTCGAGCTGGCCATACGCCTGGGGCAGGCGCAAGCGCCGGTCCGGCGGAAATCGTGTCGTTCAGCCGCAACGTGACGCGGTACCCGCGAACGTGGCCGGCGCTCGCCGCATAGCTCGGCGGACGAGGCGGCAGCGGCCGCCAAGGCGCTCAAAGCGCTGCTCGGCCAGCATGCGGCGCAGGCCGCGCGGGCGCAGGGCACGACCGTGCCCGAGCGGGTGTGGAATCTGGTCAACGACTGATCGCACGGCTGGCGGTCAGTAGAAGTCGTGTGACTCAGCGGCTGGAAGCTCGCCCAGTCGTTCCACGCGATCCGCCTTCACGGATGTCACGCCGTCGATGTTCTGCAGGATGCCGTCCACCAGCAGAAACGGCGCGCTCGCGATCGTCGCTTGATCACGCGCGTAGAGATCGGGGCCGACGATCACGTTGGCAATCCCGGTCTCATCCTCGAGCGTCAGAAAGACAAATCCCTTGGCTGTGCCGGGCCGCTGGCGGGTGATGACCATTCCAGCGGTCCGGACGCGCTGGCCGGTACGTCCCCGCGGCAAATCGATCGCGCGCTGAATGCCCCGCGCCGCCAGATCCCGGCGGCGAAGCGTCATGGGGTGCGGACCAATCGTGAGACTCGTGCCCGCATAGTCCGCGGTCATGCGCTCGAGCGGAGACATGGGAGACAGCGGACTTTTTTCAGGCGGGCTGCAGGCTGCGGGCTGCGGGCCCGTCGCTTCAGGCTTTTGACTTTGGGCATTAGGCGTTGGGCTGGCGTCAGCCGGGAGGGTGCCCAAAGCCGAAAGCCCAGAGTCCAAAGCCTGCTCTTCGCCGCTCTCTCCGTCCTCAGTGGCGAAGAGCTCTCCGGCCGGCCGCACCGCTCGCTCCACCTGCCACAACGCGCCTCTGCGGTCGTACCCGAGCGAATTGAGTGCGCCGATCTCGGCCAGCACCGTGATCTCATCGCGGCGAATGCCCGTCTTCCGGATCAGATCTTCGATGGACTGGAATCGCTGCGACACGGTTCCGCGCACCTGCCAGTCGTGCGCGCAGATGTTACAAAAGCAGGCCACAGGCTGCGGACTACGGGCTGCGGGCCTCGATGGAGGCGTGACACCGCCTGGAGCCTGCAGCCCGCGGTCTGTAGCCTGAACTTCAATCATCGACGCATCGTCACAGCCACATTTGGGGCAGCGATTCGGCTGGCGGCTCGCTGCGGCCGACGGCTGTCACCGCGGCCATGGCGCGTCCGATATCGGCGCGCAAGCCATTCACGAACAACAAGCCAAGACGAATGGCGCCATCCGGATCGATGCGACACACCCAGTCGGAGTGCTGCACGTCGATGGGCGAAAAGTGGACGCCGCGGCGTTGCGCGTCCTTGACGAGCGTCGCTGGATGGTAAAACCCCATCGGCTGGTTGTTGAGCAGCGCCGTATAGAACGCCGCGGGATAGTGCGCCTTCAGATACCCGCTGGCGTACGCGAGCAGCGCGAAGCTGGCCGCATGCGATTCGGGAAAGCCGTACAACGCAAACGAGGTGATCGATTTGATGATGGCTTCCGCCGGCGCGCCCTCGATGCCCTGCTTTGCCATGCCCTCGCGCAGGTGCACTTCGATCTGCCGCATGCGTTTTTCGGAACGCTTGAAACCCATCGCGCGCCGGAGCTCTTCGGCCTGCCCGCCCGTGAAGCCTGCCGCCGTCATCGCCATGCGCAGCAGCTGCTCCTGAAAGAGTGGGACACCAAGCGTGCGCTTCAGGATGGGTTCGAGCGAAGGATGGGGATATTCGACCGCCTCGCGTCCCGCGCGCCGATTCAGATACGGATGCACCATCTGTCCGACAATCGGTCCCGGCCGGATGATGGCGACTTGCACGACGAGGTCGTAGAAGTGATCCGGATGCAGGCGCGGCAGCACGGCCATCTGCGCGCGCGATTCCACCTGGAAGAGCCCGATCGTGTCGGCAGTCTGGAGCAGACGGTAGACGGCGGGGTCGTCTTGGGGCAGATGGGCGAGATCGAGGACGGGCTGCGGGCTACGGGCTGCGGGCTGCAGGCTCCGGGCTCTGGGCTCCAGGCTTCGGGCCTTGGGGCTCCTGCCCGTAGTCTGGAGCCTGGAGCCTGGAGCCTGCGTATTTACTATCGCAATCGCTTCCTGCAGCGCCGCCATCATCCCAAGGCCCAGCAGATCCACCTTGATGATGCCCATCTCGGCGCAGTCGTCTTTGTCCCACTGCACCACGACACGCCCCGGCATGCTCGCCTGTTCGAGCGGGACGACACTGTCGAGGCGGCCCTGACAGATGACCATGCCGCCCGAATGCTGACCGAGGTGGCGCGGCAGATCCTGCATGCGCCGCCAGAGATCGGCAAAGAGCTCGATGCGGGGATCCTTCAGATCGAATCCGCCCGCGGTGAGGTGGCGCGTCAGCGTGTCTGACGCGTCGGTGTACTCGAAACGGTTCATCGCGCGGGCGAGCCCGTCGATCTGCGACTCGTCGAGTCCCAGCGCCTTGCCCGCCTCCCGCGCCGCGCTGCGGCCCCGATACGTGATGACATTGGCCGTCATGCCGGCGCCCAGCTCTCCGTATCGCTGATAGACGTACTGAATGACCTGCTCCCGGCGATCGCCGCTCGGCAGATCCAGATCGATGTCGGGCCACTCTCCCCGCTCTTCCGAGAGAAACCGCTCGAAGAGCAGATCCATCCCGACAGGATCGACGGCCGTAATTCCCAGGCTGTAGCAGACAGCGCTGTTGGCTGCCGACCCGCGGCCCTGCACGAGGATGTCGTGCTGCCGGCAGAAGTTCACGATGTCCCACACGATGAGGAAGTAGCCGGCGAGATCGAGCTTTCCGATGAGATCGAGCTCGCGCGCAATTTGTGCGCGGGCGCGATCGTGATACGGACGATAGCGGTCACGCGCGCCGATGTCGGTCATCGCCCGCAGGAACGACTGCATCGATTCGCCAGACGGCACCGGATATTCCGGAAAGCGATAGCCGAGATCCGCCATCGTGAACTGCAGTCGATCGGCCAGTGCGTCGGCGGCCGACAGCAGATGCGGCCGATCGCGAAAGAGCGCCGCCATCTGGGCGGGCGCCTTGAGATACCGTTCGGCATTCGGTGCGAGCCGGCGGCCGGCGGACTCGAGCGTCACGCCATGATGGATGCACGTCAGCACGTCGAAGATGGGCCGCTCCTCCGGCATCGCGAAACGAACACCGTTGGTTGCCACGACCGGCACGTGGTACGCCGCGGCCAGATCCGCCAGCAGCTCGTTGTCGGCCTCTTCATCACGCAAGCCGTGGCGTTGCAGCTCGACGAAGACGCGATCGCGTCCGAACACGCCCACGATCCGATCCAGCAGTCCGCCGACGCCATAGCGTCCCGCGCGAAGAATCTCGCGTCCGGCCAACGCAACGAGCCCTCCCGTGCATCCATCGAGCTCTTCGAGCGCGAGCGAGCCTTCGCCTTTGGGGGATCGCAGCTTCATCCGGGTGATCAGCCGGCACAGCTGCCGGTATCCCGTCCTGTGATTCGACCAGCACGGGAAGCACCCATGGCGCTGTGTCTGGCATATCGAGCGGGTTCTCGACGCGCTCTGGATCCCGGCGTCCGCGCCGGTGCCTGTGGTCTCACCCCTCGCGCATTCCTCATCGTCAATTCCGCGCCAATGATCGGCCGCAGACCGACGTGCCTGGCCGCCCGGTGGAACCTGGGAGCACCGTAAATCCCATCGCGATCCAGCTGAGCCAGCGCGGAATAGCCGAGGTGCGGCGGCCCGTTCCGCGAGCGTCTCGGGTAGGGACGCTCCTTGCAGAAAGCTGAAGGCTGAGGCCGCGTGCAGCTCGACGTAGCGGCTGGATGAGGAAGCCATAGCTGGACGGGACGGGGAAGAATTGACGATTTCAGAGCGACGATATTCAACGTGTTTTCGTATTTTCTTCGCCTGCGCAGCGTAGCCGATCGCCAGGCCAGGTTCAAGACCGTCCTCTATCGGCGGTGCTATGCTGGATTGGCAATTCGTCGTATGACCTTCACGTTTGCCCGCGCGCTCGTCCTCAGCCTGCTTGTCACAGCTGGGTTGAGCCAGCCCGCACAAGCCCAAGGTCCGGCTCCGGACCTGCGAGCGGACTTCAACGCCGACGGCATCCTCGACACCGCAGTCATCCACAAAACCGCCACAGCTGCGCACATCGAAGTGTGGCTGTCTGGTCGCGATCACCCGTTTTACCTGCTCGCCCCCGAGCCGCTCGACACGCTCCGGTCGGCCGACCTGACGGGCGATGGCCGCACGGATCTGGTCGCCCATTCCGCGTCGGGCGTCCTCGTCTGGATCAACACCGGCACGCAGTTCCTGCCGGTGCCCGTCACCGAAGTGCTCACTCGGGGCCTGGTTCCGCTCGCCGGGTCTTCCCCTGACGACGAGACGCAGCCCCCAGCAGCCAGCGACAGTGACAGCGATCACACGCCCTCCGACCTCACCCCGGCGCTCGACCTGGCCCCGGGCGGCGTGGCACGACTCTGCAACTCCACGCTCGATCTCGCAGTTCCGCGACGCCCTGTCACGGCGTCGATCGCTCGCGCGCCCCCAGCCGCCACACGTTGACATTCACGCCACGGCGGCCGCTCCGACGTTCCTTTCCGGACGGCCGTCAGGTGATGTGTTTCCACGTTGCGGAGGTTGGCGCATGCGCGTCGTGCTGGCGGATATCAAGGGTGGAGAAGGCTTCATTGGCAAGGACACCGTGGCGGGCGGCTACGGCTCGCGGTTGCGGCCGTTTTCGCGCGTCACTCACGTAATTTCGTTCCTGAAGCGGCGGTTTCACGACGTGCCGAGCGTGCATCTGGCGTATCTGGCGGCGTTGGCGGCCGAGGCCGGGCACGACGTGCGCTACACACACGGCGAACTCGTCGAGGGAGACGTCGCACTGGTGCTGTCGTCGATTGTCGATTTCCGGCGCGAGTCAGCGTTTGCCGACGCGATGCGAGCGCGCGGCGTGCGCGTCGGCTTCGTCGGCCTGGCCGCAACGAAGATGCCCGAGCTCTTCCGGGATCACGCCGACTTCATTTTCGCGGGCGAGCCTGAAGCGGCGTTCATCCGCCTGCTCGCCGGGGAGGTCCTCGACGGCATCGTCGACAGCCCGCAGATCGACGACCTCGACAGCTTGCCCTTCCCGAGATGGGATCTCGTGTCGGAGCCGCGCCGGCGACTCGACATCCCGTATTCGGGCCGGCCGGCGGGCGGCGGATTCCCGCTGCTGGCCAGCCGCGGGTGCCCGGAGTTCTGCACCTACTGCCCGCACCGGATTCTGGCCGGCTACCGCTCGCGGTCGGTCGATCGCATTCTCGATGAGATCGAAGCGCTGGCGGTGCGCTATCCGCGACCGTATGTGATCTTTCGCGATCCCCTCTTCAGCCAGGATCGCGATCGGTGTCTGGCGCTGGCGGATGGCCTCGAGCGCCGCGGGCTGGAGATCGGGTTCGAGTGCGAGACCCGGCTCGATCGCCTCGATCCGGCGCTGCTCTGACGCGGCTGCACGAGGTCGGGCTGCGCGCGATCAGCTTCGGCGTCGAGTCGATGTCTCCGGCCACGCTCAAGAAGGTCGGCCGGCGGCCGACGCCGCCCGAGCACCAGCGCCTCATCATCGACCATTGCCGCACGCTGGGGATCGTTACTGCGGGCTTCTACGTCCTCGGCTTTCTCGAGGACGATTGGGATTCGATTGTCGCGACCATCGACTACGCGGTGGATCTCGGATCCACCGTCGCCCAGTTCAAGATCCTCACGCCGTATCCCGGCACGCCGCTCTGGAAGAAGATGGCACCACTGGTCGTGGAACAGGACTGGGAACGGTTCGACGGGTTCACGCCGACCTTCACTCATCCGAGCTTGACCCGCGACGAGCTGCAGTTCCTCCTCGGCGGCGCGTACGCGCGGTTCTACATGCGGCCGTCGTATCTGGCGAACTACCTCCGGATCGGTGGCGAGCGGACACGCACCCTGATCGAACGGCTGGACCGACAGGTACGGCCGCGACACACGCGCGAAGAGTTCGACCTGTCGAAGGTGCCGGCATGCTGAGCGCGTACTCGCGGTATGGCGCGCGGGTGATCCCGAACACCGAACAGATCATCGCGGCCTGCCGCGCGCGCGGCGAATTCATCGACGGCCCGGCCATCGCCCGTTTCGAAGCGGCGTTCGCGGCTCGCTGCGGCGGCGGCAGCGCGATCAGCGCGCTCGTACGGGCGGATGGCGTTCTTCTATCTGCTCCAGGGGCTGGGCCTCCCGCCTGGCTCCGAGATCATCTTCCCGGCACTGACCTTCTGGGTCGTGCCGGAAATCGCCCGCGTGGCGGGGTTCACGCCGGTGTTTGCCGACGTGGATCCCGAGACGTTCTGTATCGATCCCGATGCGTTCGAGCGCGCCATCACGCCGCGCACGAGCGCCGTCGTGCCGACGCATCTCTACGGGCTCGCGTGCGACATGGATCGCGTGCTCGCGATTGCGGGACGGCACAATCTCCGGGTCATCGAAGATTGCGCACACGCCCTCGGCGCCACCTACAAAGGCCGTCACGTCGGCACGTTCGGTGACGCCGGCTTCTTCAGCTTCCAGACATTGAAGCCACTCAACACCTACGGCGGTGGCATGGCACTCACGGCCAACGATCGCCTGGCCGCGTCGGTGCGGGCCGCGGCGGATGCAGAGCCATGGCCGTCCGAGGACGAGACGAAGAAGAAACTGCTCCTTGGCAAGGCGCAGCGGATCTTCATCCGGCCCAAGGTGTTCACCTGTTCGCTCTTCCCGATTCTGTGGACCGCGTCGTGGTTCAAGGCGCGCCCGGACGTGTATCTATGGGAGTCGATCCGGCCGCTCGATCCAATGCCGCCGTCGTACCGGCGCCGCTACACGAACGTGCAAGCCGAGATCGGACTGGCCGGCCTGGAACACCTGGCCACATGGACGGCCAACAGCCGCGCGCACGCGCGTGTGCTCGACGCCGGCCTCGAGCCCCTGCCGGGGATCCGGATTCCCGCGCGTCCCGCGGACCGCGAGCACGTCTACTACCAGTATTGCTTTTACGCGCCCGATCGCGACGAATTCGTGCGGCGCGCCATCCGGCGCGGAGTGGACGTCGAGACGCTGCACGTCGATGTCTGCAGCGATCTCGATCTTTTCGGCGCGCCTGGCCGCGCGCCGGGGGCCACACGCGCCTCGGAAGCGCTGCAGCTTCCCGTCTACGCGTCGCTCGACGAAGAGGAAGTGCGCGCGGTCACGGCCAGAATCCAGCGCGTGGTCACGGGCAGACCCTCACCAACGCCCAACTCTCAACTTCCAACTCCCACCACGAGCCTAAAGCCCAAAGCCTAGAGCCCAGAGCCTTCAACGCTCACCTCGAACCCGGCGTCCTGCAACGCCACGATGGCCCGCCCGCACACGTCGTCTCGGATGAGCAGATAGTCGGTGTCGAACGTTCCTACGGGAATCAGGCTGACCTGTGCCTCTGCCAACACACTCGACAGACGTGCGATGATCCCAATCGCATCGAATGGAAGGGGGCCTGCGACCTTGAGCAACCTGAACCCCCGCTCTACCTGGACCTCCGGAGGCACCAACGACTCACGGCAGATGATGGACAGCTCGTCGGGCGTGCGCGTCATGGAGACAAATCCTTGCGTGCCCGTGAGCCCCGACGGAAGCGGTGCCTGCGGATCGAGCCTGCAGATGGCAAACGGTCCGTCTGCCATAACCGTCACCCGCGTCCCGACCGCAGACAGGGCGTCGTCATGCGGGGCCATGGTGACCCTGACCCTGGCGACGGCTCATCTCGAGTTGATTGCGGCGACGCCGGAGACGGCGCTCGCCGAGACCACGGGGGAGCCGCAGTGGTGGCGCCGGCTGGGCGCGAGCGGACCCGCGTCGTGGCCGCCGCCGCTCAACGACGGCGAGGCGCTGCGCTGGTTCGCCGAGTCGATTGCGATCGATCCGGAGGGCGTCGGCTGGTACACGTGGTACGTGCTCGAGCGCGACGCGCCCGCGCCGCGCCGCCTGATCGGCAATGCGGGCTTCACGGGCCGACCAGATGCACACGGCAGCGCCGAAATCGGCTACTCGATCCTGCCTGCACACCAGCGACGGGGTTACGGCACTGAGCTCGTCGGCGCGCTCATCGGGTGGGCGTTCGCACAGCGCTGCGTCCAACGGGTCATGGCCGAAACGTATCCGGACTTCATCGCGTCGGTGCGGGTGCTCGAGAAGAACGGCTTCAGGATCGCAGGGCGGGCCGTCCGGCCGGGCGCGATTCGTTTCGAGCTCCGGCGCACGGTGTTTCTCCAGCGCGGAGGTCATTGATCGCTCACACGGTCTGCGCCGCGCCGAGTTGCGCCACCGTACGGAGGGTTCCGATGGCAGACACCGTGATCGAGATCTCATCGCCATGCTGCAATGAGAACTCGTCCGGCGGCACGATGCCGGTGCCGGTCAGCAGCACGCAGCCCTGGGGGAACTCGTTGTCGCGATAAAGGAATCCGACGAGCTCGTCCGCCGTTCGTTTCAGCATCCCGACGTCGGTCGATCCCGCGAAGACCTGCGTGCCGCCGCGCCGTATCTCGAGCTGAATAGCCGTCTCCGGCGAAAGGGCGCCACGCCCCAGCAGGATGCAAGGTCCCAGCGCGCAACACGCGGCATACACTTTCGCCTGCGGCAGGTACAGCGGGTTCTCGCCTTCGATATCCCGCGCGCTCATGTCGTTGCCAATCGTGCAGCCGACGATCGTGCCGCGACGGTTGACGACCAGCGCCAGCTCCGGTTCGGGCACGCTCCACCGCGAGTCGGTACGAATCCGCACGCGGCCGGAGGGTCCCACGACCCGATGCGGTGTCGCCTTGAAGAACAACTCCGGGCGTTCGGCGGCGTACACGCGATCGTAGAAGCTGCCGCCACCAGCGACGCGCGACTCCTCCATCCGCGCAGTCCGGCTGCGATGGTAGGTGACGCCCGCCGCCCAGACTTCCTGCGCGCCAAGCGGCGCGAGCAATCGATCGTCCGCCACGGCCCCCGCGGCCACCGTTTCGGCGCGTCCGATGGCGCCGCTCACGGCTTCGCCAATGTCGTCCGCATTCACCAAGGCGTCCCAGTCCGCCGTCGCGGCCAGATGGTACAGGCCATCCTGCTCGATCACGGCCCCGGCGGTCGTGCGGAAGAGTCGAGTCGGCATGATCAGTATTTGAGGTAGACCGTTTTGAGCTCGGAGTAGAAATCCACCGCCACGTGACCCTGTTCGCGCATCCCCATCGACGAGGCTTTCGATCCCCCGAAGGGCACGTGGTACTCGACGCCGGCGGAGGGCAGGTTCACCATCACGAGACCGGCCTCGATGCGCTGGATGAACTCGTACGCCGACGTCAGGGACTGCGTGCACACGGCAGCAGACAGCCCGAACCGCACGCCGTTGGCCAGCTCGATGGCATGGTCGCGATTGCGTGCAGGCAGCACCGTGAGAACCGGACCGAAGATCTCTTCCTGCGCGACCCGCATGGCCGGCTCGACATCCGTCAGCACCGCCGGCGAGGAGAACCACCCTCGCGCGTGAGCGCCGGTCGACAGCCGTTCGCCGCCGCACTTCACCGTCGCGCCTTCGCGCTGACCGATGCCGACGTACTCCAGGACGGTCTCGAGCTGCTTCTTGTCGATCGACGGACCGATCTCGATGCCTGCCTCGAGACCGTTGCCGACCTTCAGCCGGCTCGTCCGCCCGACGAGCGCCCTTGTGAACGCGTCGAGAATGGGCTCTTCGACGATGACACGAGATGTGGCGGTACACCGCTGCCCGGTCGAGAAGAACGCCGCGTTCACGACAATGTTGACGGCATCGTCGACGAGCGCGTCGGCCAGGACGATCGTCGGATTTTTGCCGCCCATCTCGAGCTGCACGCGCGCCCGGCGTTTGGCGGCTTCGAGCGCGATCCCGCTCCCGGTCGCCTCCGAGCCAGTGAACGAGATCGCGCGCACGTGCTCGTTCGTCACGATTTCGTGTCCGACTGAGGAGCCCGGCCCCGTGACCAGATTCAACGCACCCTTCGTGACGCCCGCTTCATCGAGCGCCTCGATGAGACGAACAGAGCACAGCGGCGCAAGGTCGGACGGCTTCAGCACGACCCCGTTTCCGCTGATCAGGGCCGGCGCGGTTTTCCAGGCGGGAATGGCAATCGGGAAGTTCCACGGAGCGATCAATCCGACGACGCCCAGGGGCCGCCGGTACGTTTGAATGAGGACGCGATCCCGTTCGGACGGCGCCAGCTCGCCGGTCAGCCGTGCCCCTTCGCCACCAAAGTACCGAAGGATGTTGATGGCACGCCCCACTTCCCCGCGCGCCTCGGGCAGCGTCTTTCCTTCCTCCCGCGTCATCTCGCGTGCCACGCTGTCGGCGCGCGATTCGAGAATCTGCGCGGCCTTGAACAGAATCTCGCCCCGCTTGGGCGCCGGCACCGCCGCCCACTGCGGTTGAGCCGTTCGCGCCGCCTCTATAGCCTGACGCGTATCGCTCGCGTCACAGCGGGGATAGACCGCGACGACTTCATCGATATCCGCCGGATTCCTGGTCTCGAACGTTTTGCCCGAGGCGGCCCCGACCCATTGACCGCCGATGAAACATCGCATGTCCGCCATGACACCCGCCGTGCGCTCAAAGACCGATCTGTCTGTGGAGATGGTGAACGTTCATTCTGTCACAGGTCGGATGGACGGCCCGATTCGGACGGCTCCGCTGCACGTGCCACCACGACGAGCGTGGCCAGCGTCCACCACGTGAACACTTCGACCGGCCGCTGCAATGGAAAATCGACGAGCGCAATTGTCGAGAGCGCGATGATGCCGGCCGCGGCGGCGGATCCTGCCACGGCTCTTCCGTTCATCCCGGCGGCCACGACGGCGGCGGTCAGTAAGAGCCACGACACCAGCGCAGGCACTCCCAGATCCGAGAGCAGTTCGACGTAATCGTTGTGCGCATGCCGCTGGGCCGCGGCGTAGCGACGGACGTCACTGTCGATACCGCCCGCCGACCAGCGCTCCATCTCCCATCCGGGATACAAGAGCGCCATGCTGCCGGGGCCGAAGCCGGTCAGCGGCCGTTCGAGGAGATGTGGTGCCGCGACGCTGAGGATGTACCAACGTCCGCGGGATGTGTCCTCGATCGAGCGCGTGCCGCCACCACCCACACTCACGACCAGCGCGGCCACCAGGAGCGTCGCGAACAGAGCCGCTCTCGAACGGCGCGATGGCCGGGCCGCCGTGAACGCCATCATGCCGGCTACGGCGCCCAGGCTGGCGCCGCGCGATGTCGTGGCCGCGATACCCAGCAGAATCAGTCCGAACGCGACGAGCCGAACGCGCCGCGGCAGCAGGTCCGCGGCGGCGAGTGGCAGCACGCTCGCCAGGTAGGCACCGACGAAGTTCGGATTCCCGAGCGTTGCGTGTACGCGCATGCGGGCGACGTACGCGCGGGCCGGCAGCCAGCCTGCCGCCTGCAGGGGATCCAGGCCTGCAAACTGCAGCAGCGCCCACGACGCGACAATGGACGCGCCCGCCACGATCACCAGCGCAATCTGACGGGGCTCCGGCGCCACCCATCGCAGCGTGACCGCCCACGCAACGCCCAGGACTGGAAGAACAACTGCCACTGGGGACACCACGGGCGCGAACGACGCCGACACAGCCAGCGCGCCGGCGAATCCGGCGGCGCTCCATTCGATTGATCGTGGGACGCCGGGCCACGCCCGCCTCGCGAGCACCAGCGCGACGGCGACGAGGGCGACGGCGACGGCGAGCAGCGCGATCCGGGGGCGCGTGAATGGCTCCGGCGTCCCCGGCCAGACCGCGAGGGGCACGAGCGCGATCGTCGTCAGCGCGACCACTCGCGCGAAGCGCGTCAGCACGCGGCGATTATAGGAGGTGCCGCGGTCACGCCTTGCGCCGCAAGCCGAACCTGTGCAGGATGGAGCCGCCACACAGACGGTCAGGCGCGCGTGAGCGCGCCGATGACGCGCGTCGCCGGAGTGGCAAGGAGCGCCATGACTCGCCGCATTCGAACATCTCTTCTGATTGTGATTGCAGTGCTCGTCGCCGCCGCCATGGTGCGTGCGGCCTCAGGTGCGTACCAGATACACGCCCGCGCCGTCCACGCGCGTTTCGCAGCGTCTGCTGCCGCAGCCGGATTGACTGCTCAAGCTACGGCGGGAGACCCGACCCCAGTCGTCAACCTCGCTGGAGCCGTGGCGATCAACCCGGGTGCAACGGGCACCGTGACCGCCAGCGGGAAATTCCCGCCAGGAACGACGGTCGCCCTGCGTGGCTCCGCCTTCTCGGTCTCCGATCAAACGCCAAGCGCCGCCAGGTTCGTGGTCACGGTCGCCGCGCGCGCCGGCGTCGCACCAGCGATCGGCTATCTCGAGTTCGTCTCCAAGAGCGGGAAGCGAGCGGGCGTGCCGGCTGTCTATATCCCTGGCCGCTGGACGCTCGACGGGACCGCGACGAACGGCTGGAAGCTGCACCTGGTGACGGACCGAGCGAGCGCGTCATCGACCGGCGAACTCCCCTTCGCGCTCGACTTCCTGAAGCCGGGTGAAGCCAAGCCATTCGAGTCGCGCACGGGCACGCTCACGCTGGAGCCGCAGACGGGCGACACGCCGGCTTTTTCCACGAGCCTCAATGAAGCGCAACGGGGAATGGATCCGGAATGCACGGCCGTGAGCAAGCGGATGATCGAGCTCACGCAAGGAATGACCAAGCCCGGTGGTATGGATCCGAAAGTAATGGCTGAATTGGAGAAGCTCAACACGAAATATGCGGCCTGCGCCGACAAGATGAGCAAGGCGAGCGAGGCGATGATGAAGGAGATGCAGGATCCGAACTACGCGAAGAACGAGGAGCTGCGTCGTGACAACTTCGGATGCTCGGGCATCCAGTTCAAGACCGCTGCCGACGGTGCCAGTGAAGGCACGGTGCATTGCGGCAAGAACGTCGGCTCCGTGAAGTTCACCGGCACGCTCCAGCGCGCCGCGCAGTAGTCTTCACCCGTGCCGGAGGCCGGCGCACGCTGGCCTCCGTTTCCGCCTCCCGCCCCGCCTGGTGGCCTGCCCAGAGTAAAATTCAAGGTTATGACCTCGTCGGAGCTCCGTCGCTCGTTTCTCGAGTACTTCCAGGCGAAGGGCCATCGCATCGTGGCCAGCGGGTCGCTCGTGCCCGACGACGATCCCACGCTGCTCTTCACCAACGCCGGGATGAACCAGTTCAAGGACCTGTTTCTCGGACGCGAGCAACGTGAGTACCGCCGCGCGACGACTGCGCAGAAGTGCATGCGGGTCAGCGGCAAGCACAACGATCTGGACAACGTCGGGCCGTCGCTCCGGCACCACACGTTCTTCGAGATGCTCGGCAACTTCTCGTTTGGCGACTACTTCAAGCACGACGCGATTCAGTTCGCCTGGGAGCTGCTGACCGGCGTCTGGCGGCTGCCGCCCGATCGCCTCTTCGTGACGATCTTCAAGGGCGAGCCCGGCATCCCGCGCGACGAGGATGCGTACACGCGATGGCTGGATTTCGTGCCCGCCGATCGGATCGTCGAGCTTGGGGCGGCGGACAACTTCTGGCAGATGGGCGACACGGGCCCCTGCGGCCGCTGCTCCGAGATTCACTACTTCCGCGGCTCACACCTGCATTGTCCGGAACCGGCCTGTCTCGGTCCGGCCTGCGACTGCGATCGATTCGTGGAGGTCTGGAACAACGTCTTCATGGAGTTCGACCGGCAGGCGGACGGTACGCTCAATCCCCTGCCCAAACCGTCGATCGACACCGGCATGGGGCTCGAGCGGATTGTCGCCGTCACCGAGGGCACGCTGTCGAACTACGACACCGACACGTTCCGCCCGCTGCTCCTGGCGATCGCGAAGCGAACGGACCAGACCGGCGACGACATCGCACACCGTCTCGGCACGGACGATACTCCGGCCGCCGTCTCGAGCCGCGTCGTCGCGGATCACCTCCGGGCGATGACGTTCCTCATCGCGGACGGCGTGATGCCGTCCAACGAATGGCGCGGCTACGTCCTGCGCAAGATCATGCGCCGCGCGATGCGCCATGGGAAGCGGCTGGGCACCACCGAACCGTTTCTCTACACACTCGTGGACGTCCTCGTCGATCAGCTCGGCGCCGCCTATCCGGAGCTTCCCGCCAACCGCGATGCGATCGTGCGGGTGGTCCGAAGCGAAGAGGATCGGTTCGACGCCGTGCTCTCCGGCGGCCTCTCGCGCCTCGAGGAGGTGCTCGACCGCGCGGCGGCGCGCGGCGGCACGGTGTCGGGCGACGAGGCCTTCAAGCTGTACGACACGTTCGGGCTGCCGCTCGATTTCATCGAAGACCTGGCCAGCGAACGCCGTCTGGCTTTCGATCGCGACGGCTTCGATCGCGCGATGGAGGCGCAACGACAGAAAGCTCGCGCCGGCAGTGCGTTCGATCAGAAGCGCAGTGAGAATTTTGTGCCCGCCAGCGACGCCGAGCGTCAGCGCCTTCAAACGATTGGCGACGCGTTCGAGGGCTATACAGGCACGTCGGTGGACGGGGCAACGGTGGCCGCGGTGTTCGACGTCGAGCGGAAACAGGTCGATCGACTCCGCGCGGCATCCGACGGCTTCGTGTTGCTCGACCGTACGCCGTTCTACCTCGAGTCCGGCGGGCAGGTGTCTGACGTCGGCGAACTGCGGGACGCGAACGGCAGCCTGTTCGCCAGGGTCGAGGGCGTCGTCCGAACGGTTCCCGGCTGGCCGCGTGCGCAGCGAGTGCACGTCGAGGCCGGCGATCTGCATCCGGGCGCGGTCGTCATCGCGGCCGTCACTGACGAGGTGCGTGACGCAACGCGCCGGAACCACACCGCCACCCACCTGCTCCACGCCGCGCTGCGACAGGTGCTTGGCGCACACGTCAAGCAGGCCGGCTCGCTCGTCGCTCCCGATCGCCTGCGCTTCGATTTCGCGCACCAGGGCGCCGTCACACGCGAGCAGCTCGACGAGATCGAGCGGATTGTGAGCAGCCAGATCTATCGCAACGTTCCCGTCTCGACGGAGGTGCGTTCAACGGCCGACGCCATGGCCGCCGGAGCGATGGCGCTCTTCGGCGAGAAGTACGGCGATCGCGTCCGGGTCGTCACAGTTCCGGGCTTCAGCATGGAGCTCTGCGGCGGCACGCACGTCAAAGCCACCGGCGACATCGGACCGTTCGTGATTGTCGAGGAGGGTGGCGTCGCGGCCGGGGTGCGCCGGATCGAGGCGCTGACGGGCGCTGGCGCCGTGCACGCGCAGCAGGAACAGCGGCAGGCCCTCGATCGCGTGCTTGGCGCGCTTGGCGTTGGCGAAGCGCAAGCGGTGGAAAGCGTCGGCAAGCTCCAGGCGCGAGGTGAAGAAGCTGACACGCGAGCTGCGCGCCGCGCGTGTCAGCATGGCGAGCAGGCCGGGTTCGTCTGCTGGTCAGGGATCGACGCCATTCGCGTCGACTGGCGATGTAACGGTGTCGCCCACTACGGGTGTGCTCGCGATCTCAGGCGTATCACCAGAGGTGGCCATACATCATCCGTCGCGCCGACGGCTCGGAGAAATCGGAGCTCCGCGATCTCTCCGACTCGATCAAGTCGAAGATGAAGAGCGGCATTGTCGTGCTCGCGTCCGCGACACCGGACGCGAAGGTCGCGATCGTGGTATCGGTGACGCCCGATTTGAAGGGCCGCCTCCACGCCGGCAACATCGTCAAGCAGATCGCACCGCTCGTGGGCGGCGGAGGCGGCGGCCGACCCGACTTCGCCGAGGCGGGTGGAAAGGACCCCGGCAAGATCGACGCGATGCTCGCAGAAAGCCGAATCGTCATCGAGAAGATGGCGGCAACGGCATGATCTTCCGGGCGATTCCGGGCACATCCCGCACGCGACCGACGACTGACGCACGGTCTTCGCGCTGAAGCCGTCATCCCCTCGCACCGATATTCCGGACGAGGCTTGGTGACTCTCACCGGGCCAAGATTCCGGGACATCCGTGCGGACACGACTTCTTCTCCTGACGAGTGCGATGACCCTGGCCTGGCTGGCTGCAGCAGCTCAGCCCGCCAATGCACAGATCTACGCGTGGCGTGACGACGAGGGCCACCTTGTCGTGTCCGATCACGAGCGCGGCGGATCCTCGCGCGGCTACGCCGGCACCACGTACCAGGTCGCCGAGTCCTCGTTCCGCACGACGCGCCCGTCGAGCAACGCCGGGCGCTACGCCGACATCATCCGCGACCACGCCGGACGTCACGGCCTCAGCCCCGATCTGGTGATGGCGGTCATCCAGGTGGAGTCGGCGTTCAATCCGCGAGCGGTGTCACCGAAAGGGGCAATGGGGCTGATGCAGCTGATGCCCTCGACAGCCACCGAGTACGGTGTGCTGCATCCGTTCGATCCGGACGAGAACATCGGTGCGGGCGTTGCGTACCTGCACCGGTTGATAGACCGCTATGACGGACGGGTCGAGCTCGCGCTCGCTGCGTACAACGCCGGGCCTGGCGCCGTGGACAAGTACGGCGAGACCGTTCCTCCCTATCAGGAGACACGCAACTACGTGCGGCGGATCAAGTCGGTGACGGCGATCTCGCTGGGCGGGCGCCGCGTGATCTACAAGATCGTCGAGATCATCGACGGGCGCGAAGTCCCGCGCTACTCCGACCAGAAGCCAGACGGCGACTCTACCGTCGTCACCCGGCGGTAGCGTCCGCGATCGCAGCGATTCTCAGTGGATGGAAGGCGCCGGCTGGAAGGCCGGCGCCGTGAGCCGTGTCCGTCGTGACGGACCGCGCTATGCTGCCGACGTCTTGCCGGACGCGAGCCGCTTGGCGAGGCGTGACTTGTAGCGGCCGGCCGTGTTCTTGTGAATGATGCCCTTGTTGGCCATCTTGTCCACGAGCGACACGGTATCCGCCAGCGCGGCTTTCGCGCCGTCCACGTCGTTGCTGTCGAGCGCCGACCGGATGTCCTTCAGCGCCGACCGCAGCGTGCCGCGCTGCTGCCGATTGTGCGTCCGCCGCTTGAGACTCTGACGGTGAGCCTTCACCGCCGAGGAAATCTTCTTCTTCGTCGCCACACTGCCTCACTGCGGAAGACCCTCAGGTCTCCGGAAAGGTGGCTGGCTCTCTGGGCCCTGCCACCTGCGTCTGAACCTCTTATTCTACCACGGGCTAGCCGCACAACTCCGCGACGAGCCGCTCCAGCAGCACACGGGTATCGCCGCCGGACGACTTCATGGCCACATCGGTCCGGAAGAGCGCATCGACGGCCGCGGGAACGCGACCGACCGGGATCCGTCCCCGCGGGTCCCGCACCATCCAGGCAATCTGCCCGAGGATGGCGAACGGCGTCTGCCCCGCCTCCAGCCGCAGCCGAAGCTCGCGCAGCGCGTCGGCGGCCTGTCCCCGTTCCAGCGCTCGAACGAGCGCCCAGTCGTCGGTGGACATCTCGTGCGCAACGACCGCGCGCTCCACGTGGTCTTCGGTCACGCGGCCGTCGCCCGTCGCGAACATCAGCACCCGATCGACCGCAGCGCGAAACCGCGCGGGATCGCCCTGGGCCAGATCCACGAGTTGCTGGGCGGCGGCGGGATCCACAGTCAGCCCTGCTTCCTTGGCGCGGCCGGACAACCAGGCGAGAACGTCCCGCTCGCTCGAGAACTGTCCGCACTCGACAATCTGGGCGGCACGGGCGAGTGCCTTGGTGATTCGAGCGGTGCCGTTCAACGGGAGCAGGTCGTGCCCCTTCCGGCCTGGCTGCACGGGGTCTGGCGGGCCGAGGACGAGCACCAGCGTCGCCTGTGGATTCGGACTGTTGACGTACTCCACCAGCGCCTCGACATCGCCCGGCTCTTCGTCGTCTTCATCAGCACCGCGGCGTCTCGGGTTGAGCAGCCGATCCGCCTGCAGGACAACGACGATGCGTCTGTCCACCATCATCGGCAAGGTCCGTGCGGCCTCGACGATGTCGCGCGGCTTGGCGTCGGTGCCGTAGAAGCGCTCGACATTGAACACGCGGAGCTCCGGCTCGACCAGTTCGCCGAAGAGCGATGCCATGGCAGATTTTTCCTGGTCGTCCGGCCCGGTGAGCACGTAAACCGGGCCCAGAGTGCGTGATGCGATCTGCGCGCGGAGTGCGGCTGGCGAGAGCACGGTGCTAGAACGCTTCGAGGATGGAGCTCACCACCGAGCGCGCGAACTCACTCGACACCCGCCGCAGCGCATCGGCTTCCTGGCCGAAGAACGCGTTGGGGTCGAGGGCGCTCGTGCCCTGGGCGGAATCGTATTCCTCGCGGTACACCAGCGAGGGATTCTCCCAGAGAACGTTGTTGCTCTTCAGATCGCGGAATTCCATGCGGGCCACGACCGTAATGGTGTACCGCGACGCCTGCTGCTGATCGTTGAACGCGGCCGGTGTGATCGACAAGCCGATGATGTCGCCCTTGAGCAGGGCATCGACGCCGGTATCCTGCGGCAGGACCGTGTAGCGTCCGCGGCCGATGAACTCGGAGCGGACGCTCTCGGTGAACGGCCGCTCGATGATTTCATATGGCGTGAGATTGCCGAACTGCGGGATGCCAATCGTGGTGATGTACGCCGGGAGAAACGATCCGCGGCCCGCCAGCGCGTAGCCGCAGCCGGCAGACAGGGCGGCCGCACCAATCGGCGCGGCCATCGCCGTCCGCATCCACGTGCGCCGGGACATCTTGGACATCAGGCCACCACCACGTTCACGAGTTTGCCGCCCGCCACGACGATCTTCTTCACCGACTTGCCGGCCGTGTAGGTCTGGATGACCGGATCGGCCAGGGCGGCGTCCCGAATGTGATCGTCGCTGCTGTCGGCGGGAACGGTCAGACGGCTCCGGAGCTTGCCGTTCACCTGCACCGGCACGGTGATCTCATCGGCCTTCAGTGCCTCGACGTCGACGGACGGCCACCTCGCGGCGTGCAGCCCATCGGCGTGACCCAGGCCGCTCCAGAGCTCCTCCGCAGTATGAGGCGCAAAGGGTGACAGCATGACGACAAGGGCCTCGACAGCTTCCTTGACCGCGGCAATCGTTTCGACGCGCTCGGCCTCGCTCACGGCGAGTCCGCTTCCCTCACGCCGTGAGGGTGAACCAGTCGCCGTCTGCTCGCTGAACGCATACAGCTCGTTCACCAGCTCCATCAGCGCCGAGACGGCGGTGTTCAGGTGCTGCCGCTCCTCGATGTCGGCCGTGACCCGGCGAATCGTGTCGTGCGTCTTGCGCCGCAGCGCACGTTCCGCGGTTGTCCATGCGTGGGCGGCGGCCGGTGCCTTGCTTCCCCCTACGGTCTCGGACCAGTGATCGACGAGGCGCCACACTCTGGCGAGAAAGCGGAAGCTCCCCTCCAGGCCGGAATCCGTCCACTCGACTTCCTTCTCAGGCGGCGCGACGAACATCACGTACAGGCGCAGCGCGTCGGCGCCGTACTGCTGGAGCATCTCGTCGGGGTCGACGACATTGCCTTTGGACTTGGACATGACGGCTCCGTCCCTGAGCACCATGCCCTGCGTCAACAGCTGCGCAAACGGCTCGGCATGATCGACCATGCCGAGGTCACGGTAGACGCGCGCGAAGAAGCGCGAATAGATCAAATGCAGGATCGCGTGCTCGACGCCGCCGCTGTAGAAGTCGACCGGCATCCAGTACTTGACCTTCGCTGGATCGAACGGCTCCGTCGCATTTCGCGGATCGCAGAAGCGGTAGAAGTACCACGACGAGTCCACGAACGTGTCCATCGTGTCGGTCTCGCGCCTGGCGGGCCCACCACATTTGGGACACGTCACGTTCACGAAGTCGGGCACCTGCGCCAGCGGCGAGTCGCCGCGCCCGCTGAACGCCGCGAGCGCCGGCAGCGTCACGGGCAGCTGATCGTCGGGCACGGGGACGATGCCGTCGGTCGGACAGTAGATCATCGGGATCGGCGTGCCCCAGTACCGCTGGCGTGAGATGCCCCAGTCTTTCAAACGGTACTGGACGGTCTTGTCTCCGATGCCGCGCACGCGAGCGGCCGACGCGATCCGCGTGAGGGCCGCTTCCGACGTCAGTCCCGTGTATTCGCCGGACTGGACGAGGACGCCGTAATCCGTTGTCGGCACGTCCAGCGCGTCCCCGGACGGGATCGGCTCGACGGCATCCGGCGGACGGATGACGACCCGGATGGGCAATCCGTGCTTGCGCGCGAACTCGAAGTCGCGCTCGTCGTGTGCCGGCACACCCATCACGGCACCGGTGCCGTAGTCACCGACCACGAAGTTCGCGACCCAGATGGGGACCTGCTCACCCGTGAAGGGATTGACCGCGTGGCGGCCCGTGAAGAAGCCTTCCTTCTCAATCTCGCCGCTCATGCGGGCGATGCGGTCCTGCATCCGGAAGCGCAGCGCCTGCTGACGGAGTGCGGCGGAATCCGCCGACTCGAGCTGCGAACTGCTCGACCAGCGGGTGTTCCGGTCCCAGCGTGACGAACGTCGCGCCGAAGATCGTGTCGATTCGAGTGGTGAAGACCTCGACACCCCTTCGCTGCGAGGTCCCGTCAGATTCGACCACCGGAAACTGGACCCGGGCGCCTTCCGATCGCCCGATCCAGTTGCGCTGCATCGTGAGGACCTTCTCGGGCCACTTGGTCAGCGTTCCGAGCGCGTCGAGCAACTCGTCGGCGTACGCGGTGATGCGCAGGAACCACTGCTCCAGCTCTCGTGTCGTGACCTGGCTGCCGCAACGCCAACACTGGCCGTCGATCACCTGCTCGTTGGCGAGAACGGTCTGATCCGTCGGACACCAGTTGACCGTTGACTTGCGGCGGTATGCGAGCCCGCGCTCGAACATCCGGATGAACAGCCACTGGTTCCAGTGGTAGGTACTCGGGCTGACAGGTGGCGAACTCGCGGTCCCAGGCGTAGCTGATCCCGAGCCGCTGCAGCTGCCCTTTCATGTGGCTGATGTTGCCGAGCGTCGAGACTTCGGGATGAATGCCGTTCTTGATCGCGGCGTTCTCTGCGGGAAGGCCGAACGCGTCCCAGCCGAAGGGGTGGAGGACGTTGTAACCGCGCAGACGGCGCGTGCGCGCGATGATGTCGCCGATGATGTAGTTGCGAACGTGCCCGACATGCGCGTGCCCGGACGGGTACGCGAACATTTCAAGACAGTAGTACTTCGGCTTGGACGGATCCTCGGTGGGCTCGAACGCGCGCGCCTCGGCCCAGCGCGTCTGCCACTTGGCGTCGAGGACCTGCGGTTTGTAGTCGGCCACCGATCGATTATAGCCCACGCCATCGCGGGCCCTGGGCCGCGCGAACGGCCGCGACGGCCCGCGCTCCGCGTCCCGTCTCGTTCTGCGGAGCGGCTGGCGCAGTGCCCGTCATCGAGCGAACCGTCGCTCGCAGTGACGCGGTCAGCGCCTCGAGATCGTAGCCGCCTTCGGTGACGACGAGCAGTCGTCCGTCGCTGTGCCTCGCGGCCGCGGCGGTCAGGCACGACACGAGGTACGCGTAGCCCGCGTCCGTCATCCGCATCTGCGCCAGCGGATCGCGCTCGTGCGCATCATAGCCAGCAGATACGAAGATCAGCGGAGGCGCGAACTCGTCGAGCACGGGCACGACCACACGATCGAACACGGCGCGATAATCGCCGTCGGTGGCTCCTGGCTCGATCGGAATGTTGACGGTCGTGCCGTCGCCCGCTCCACGTCCGGTCTCACTCGCCGCACCCGTGCCCGGGTAGCACGGGTACTGATGCGTCGAGATGAACAGCACGCGAGGATTCGTCTCGAAGATGTGCTGCGTCCCGTTCCCGTGGTGCACGTCGAAATCGACAATCGCCACGCGCTCGAAACCTCGTGCGAGTGCCGCGGCGGCGGCGACGGCCACGTTGTTGTAGAAGCAGAAGCCCATCGCCCGCGCAGCTTCTGCATGGTGGCCGGGCGGCCGCACCAGCACGAGCCCGTGGCGATCGGCAGACGCCGTCACCCAGTCGAGGCCCGTCAGCGCCGCACCAGCCGCCAAGGCTGCCAGTTCAGCCGTCTCGGGAGACGTGAACGTGTCGCTGTCGATCATCACGGCACGGCCGGCCGTGGACTCGACGCTCGTGACGTGGTCGCTCGTGTGTATTGCGAGGAGCGCGTCTCGATCCGCGCGCTGCGGCTCCAGAATCGTCCCGCCTCCCTGCCGCCACTCCTCGGCGACGACATCGAACACATCGGCCCGCTCGGGCCGCTCTGGATGCCCTGGTGGCGGGATGTGTAGGGCGAAACGTGGTGAAGAGATAACGGCGAGAGACATGTGCGGGGTCGTGTTCGGATTCGTGTTCGTGTTCGTGTTCGTGTGTTCGGGTTCGGGTTCGGATTCGGGTTCGTGTTCGGTTCGGATTCGGCGATCGTCAATCGTCAATCGTCATTGCCCGTCTGTTTACCAAGGAGCCGTTTCGCGCGCGGCTCGAGCGCCAGCAGCCGCTGCTCGAGTATGGTCCGCCATCGTTCGAGCTCGGGGCCGTCGGCATCGCCAGGCACCCAGAGCGGTTCGTCCATGACAACAGCGATGCGGCTGAACGGCAGCGGCACCTGGGCGGCGTCCCAGCTTGGCGCTTGCCAGGACGAGGCCGCCTCCAGATGGAAAGGCAGGATGGGGTGGCCTGTGACCTTCGCCAGCCAGATGGCTCCTGGCTGTACCACGCGTGCGGGTCCACGAGGTCCGTCGACCGTGAAGCCCACGGAATACCCCTCCTCCATCCGCCGCTTCGCCATGAGTGCCGCGCGCGCCGCATTACGCGACGTGGATCCGCGGACCGTCGAGAAGCCAAAGCGGTGGATGATCCGGGCGATCCATTCGCCGTCGAAATTGTCGCTGGTGATGACGACAATGCCCCGGTGACGGAAGCGGTACAACGCCGGGAGGATCCGGCCATGGCAGAACGCCATGATCGGCTGGTGGCCGCCGGCGATGATGCCGTCGAGTTGTTCGCGGCCCTCTTCGCGCCAACGCCACGTTCGGCCGAGCGCGTGAATGACGGGCACACCGATGGCGCCAATGGCCGCGATCTCGAACCGCTTGCGCCTCGACGCCTGCCAGCCCTGCTCGCTCACAGGCCGTCATACTGCGGACCACCTCCGCCTTCAGGCGGCACCCAGGTGATGACCTGGTAAGGATCCGCGATATCGCACGTCTTGCAGTGCACGCAGTTCGACGCGTTGATCTGCAGGTGCGGAGTGCCCGCCGCGTCCCGCGTGATCTCGTACACGTTGGCCGGGCAGAATCGCGTGCACGGATGGCCATACTCAGGCCCGCAGAGACTCTCGCACACTTCCGTGTGAACCAGCAGGTGCACCGGCTGGTCCTCGTCATGGCGCGTGCCGGAGAGGTGCACGTCGGTGGCCTTGTCGAAGGTCAGCACACGATCGGGCTTCAGGTCAGCGGCAGGTGGCGGAGTCGTACGCCCATAGGTACGTCTCGATCCGCTCCATCACGTCCTGCGCCGCATGCCCCCGCACGCGCCGCGGCCATCGTCCGCCCGTCAGGACCGTCCATCCGGCGAACAGGAGGCCAGGGATCAGCCCGCGGCCGAAGGCCTGGTGCACGTTGCGCACCGGGTACAGCTCCGCGCGGACGCGGCCCGTGTCGATTCGCCGCTGGTACTCCGCGAGGCGCGCGCTCGACACATCGCCGGCGCGGATCGCGCCGACCGCTGTCTCGGCGGCCAGCATCCCCGTCGCCATCGCCAGATGAATGCCCTTGAGCCGGAACGAGTTCATGAACCCGCCCGCGTCGCCGGCGATGAGCGCTCCATCGGTATGCGTACGTGGAATGGTGTGCCATCCGCCTTCAGGCAAAGCCTTCGCGCCATAGCGAACCATCTGGCCGCCCCGAAGCAACTCCGCGACGAGCGGGTGCAGCTTGAAGCGCTGGAAGGCCGTGTGTGGATCGAACTGCGGATCGCGGTAATCGAGGCCGGCCACGAGTCCAACCGCGAGACGTCCGCCGGGCATCGCGTAGATGAACCCGCCGCCGAACTCTTCCGATCGGAGCGGATAGCCGAGTGTGTGGATGACCGTCCCCTGCGCGATCCGATCAGCTGGAACTTCCCAGAGCTCCTTGACACCGACGGCGAACTGCTCTGGCTCGCACCCCTCCGCGAGCGGCAGACGTCGCAGCAGCTGCTTCGTGAGGTTGCCGCGGACGCCATCGGCAAAGATCGTGACTTTCGCCCGGATGTCCACTCCCGCCTCGAACGTCGTCTTGTGCGCTCCGTGCTTCGCCACGCCGCGATCGCCGGTGCGGACGCCCACGACCCGATCGCCGTCGAAGAGGATCTCGCTGCCGGCAAAGCCGAAGAAGAGATCGATGCCTTCCGATTCGACGAGCCCCGCGAGCCACTTCGCGAAGCGGCTGAGTGAAATGACGTAGTTACCGTGGTTCCGCAGGGGCGGCGGCGTCAACGGCAGCCGGACCTTGCGGAGTGCGCTGAGGAAGTACACCTCGTCGTGGGTGACTGGTGTCTCGAGCGGCGCACCACGCTCCAGGAAGTCCGGGACGAGCTCCGCCAGCGACGAGGGATCCAGGACGGCGCCCGACAGCATGTGTGCACCGGCCTCGCGCCCCTTCTCAATGACGGCCACAGAGAGCGGATCGCCGCCAGACGCTTTCTGCACCTGGGCCACACGGAGCGCCGCGGACAGCCCGGCGGGGCCGGCACCGACGATGAGGATGTCTACGTCCAGAGTCTCTCGGGACATCTGTAGTTAGTAGTTGGTAGTTGGTAGTTGGTAGTTAGTAGTGATGTCGAGCAGACAACCTCTACCAACTACCAACTACCAACTACGAACTCTTTAGCGCAGCTATCAGTGCTGGAACGATCTCGAACAAGTCGCCGACGAGACCGTAGTCCGCAACCTCGAAAATCGGTGCTTCGGCGTCCTTGTTGATCGCCACGATGGTGCGCGCGCCTTTCATGCCGACGAGGTGCTGGATCGCGCCGGAGATTCCGACGGCCACGTACAGCTTCGGCGCGACGGTCTGCCCCGAACTGCCTATCTGCCGTGACATGGGCAGCCAGCCTGCGTCACAGATCGGCCGTGACGCGGCGAGCTCCGCACCGAGGGCCTCCGCGAGCTGCTGCACGAGCGCCAGATGCTCTTGCGCCTTGATGCCGCGCCCCACAGACACAATGCGCTCGGCCTGCGACAGATCCACAGCCTGGCGCGCCTCCTGAAACGGCGCCTCCGGCTGCTGACGGATGTGCGAGGGATCGACTGCCGCGGCCACCCGACGGACCGGAGCCGATCCCGTGCCGCGGACGACGGCATCCGCGCGAAACGCACCGATTTGAAGCGACACGAAGTATGGCGCTTCGCCAGCCGGCGACACGTCGGCGGCCAGCTTGCCTTGGAAGACCGGCCGCGTGCAGACGATCGCGCTGCCGTCCTGCCGAACGGCGGTGACGTCAGTGATCAGCGTGCGATCGAGGCGAGTGGCGAGCGCCGGCGCGAAGTCGCGCGTCTGGTAGGTGTGTGGCAGCAGGACCAGCCGCGGGGCCAGCTCAGTCAGCAGATGCTGCAACGCCTGCACGTACCCATCCGGGGTGTATACCGCGAGCGCGGGATCGTCGAGCTCGATGACTTCGTGCACCGCGGCGGCCGCGAGCTCACCTGCCAGCGATGAGACACCGGATCCGGGGAGGACGACAGTCACCTCCGATGCACCGGCGAGCTTTTGGGCCGCGGCGATCGGTTCCCACGATGCGCGGTTGAGGACGCCGCCGCGCTGTTCGGCGACGACCAGGATGACCGGTGGAGATGGCATCGGATTCGGGTTCGGATTCGGGTTCGTCTTCGTAATCGCCGAGCGTCAATCGGCCTTCGTCATCGCAGGCATCAGGAAATGGCGCGGGCGTCGTCGCGCAGCTGCTTGACGAGCTCTCGCGCCGCGTCCGCGGGTGTGCCCTCGATCATCCTCGTCTGTTTCGACCGCTCCGGTACATGCAGTGCCGAAATCCGCTGGCGGGTGGCGACCGGCGACGCCGGAACGACGCGACGAATCTCCTTCTTCTTCGCCGCCATGATCCCCTTGAGCGTCGCGTAGCGCAGCTGGTTGATGCCACTCTGGATGGTCAGGAGCGCGGGCAGCGGCATCCCAATCCATTGGAACCAGCCGCCTTCGAGCTCACGCTTCACACGGAGGCGCCCATCGGCGACCTGGACCTCCATGATGATCGTCGCGTGCGGGATGCCGAGGCGCTCGGCAAGGACCACGCCGGTCTGCGCGTGTCCCTGATCGTCGGACTGCAATCCGGTGAGGATCAGATCGACGTGCTCGTCCGCGAGCGCGGCGGCCAGCGCATCGCCGACCGAGGCGCCGTCGGCTGATCCGAGAGCGTCGTCGTCGACGTGGATCGCACGATCGGCACCGCGCGCCAGCGCCTCGCGGATGACGGCGGTCACGCGTGCGGGTCCTGCCGCGCAGACGACCACCTCGCCGCCGTGCTTCTCCTTCAGCCGCAGGCCTTCTTCGAGCGCGTACGCGTCCGGTTCGTTGAGCTCGAAGCTCGCCTCGGCGTCGCGGATCCAGGTCCGCGCCTCGTTCAGCCGGGGCTGCCACTCACGCGTCGGGACCTGTTTTATGCAGACTGCGATCTTCATACGAGACTCGGGTCGTTTTCGTATTCGTAGTCGTGTTCGTATCTGCGTTCGCCTTCGTATTCGTGCGAGGCCCGAACACGAACCCGAATCCGAACACGAGCGTGTCTACGCCTCGTACCGCTTGAACAGCAGCGCGCCGTTGGTGCCGCCGAAGCCGAACGAGTTCGACAGGGCGTACCGCACGGCGGCCGGCCGGGCCGTGTGCGGCACGTAGTCGAGGTCGCAGCGCGGATCCGGCGCATCGAGATTGATGGTGGGCGGCAGCCGCTGATTCCGGATCGCGAGCGACGTGATACCGGCCTCGAGTCCTCCGGCGGCACCCAGCAAATGGCCCGTCATCGACTTGGTGGACGATACCGCCAGGCGCCGCGCGTGATCGCCGAAGCAGCGTTTGATGGCGAGTGTCTCGTTCGGATCATTGATGGGCGTGGACGTCCCGTGCGCATTGATGTAATCCACGACATCCGGCGCCACGCCCGCCGACGAGAGCGCGCTCTGCATGGCCCTGACCGCGCCGTCGCCGTCTTCAGGCTGGCCCGTCATGTGGTACGCGTCGCCGGACATGCCGTAGCCGACCAGCTCGCAATAGATCGGCGCGCCCCGGCGTGTGGCCTGCTCGAGCTCCTCGAGGATCAGTACGCCCGATCCTTCGCCGAGCACGAAGCCGTCACGATCCTTGTCGAACGGACGACTCGCCCGCTCGGGATCGGCGTTCCGCGTCGACAGAGCCCGCATGGCACCGAATCCTCCGACGCCCATCGCACAGACGGCGGCCTCGGATCCGCCGGCGATCATCGCGTCAGCGGCTCCCCGGCGGATGATCTCGAAGGCGTCGCCAATCGCGTGTGCCGACGCGGTGCACGCCGTGCACGTGGCGGAATTGGGGCCTTTGGCACCGAAGCGGATGGAGACCTGCCCGGACGCGAGATTGATGATGGCTGACGGGATGAAGAAAGGCGATATGCGGCGCGGGCCGCCTTCCAGGTAGGCCTTGTGTTCGCGTTCGATCGTGGTGAATCCGCCGATGCCCGACGCGATGAAGACGCCCACGCGCGGCGCGTTTTCCGGCGTGATGGGCAGCTTGGAGTCGTCCATGGCAAACTGTGCGGCCGCCAGGGCGAACTGGATGAAGATGTCCATCTTCTTGACATCTTTTTTGTCGATGAACTGCAGCGGGTTGAAGCCCTTGACCTCGGCTGCGAAACGCGTCGGGAACGCCGACGCGTCGAAGCGCGTGATGGGACCCATCCCGCTCCGGCCCGCGAGGAGCGCCTTCCATGTGGCCTCGGTCCCGATGCCCAACGACGACACCAGACCGATGCCCGTGACTACGACCCGCCTGCTCAATCTGCCTCCACCGCGTGGCGGCCCGCACGGCCAGCCGCCAGCCGTCTGCGGCCAGCGCGTGCGCGGCTACTTCTTGTTCTTCGTGTGGCTCTCGATGTAATCGATGGCTTCGCGGACGCGCGTGATCTTCTCCGCGTCCTCGTCGGGAATCTCGATCCCGAACGCTTCCTCGAATGCCATCACGAGCTCCACGATGTCGAGCGAGTCGGCTCCGAGATCCTCGGTGAACGAGGCATCCGGCGTGATTTCCTGCTCGTCGACGTCGAGATTCTCCGCGATGATGCCTTTGACCTTCTCCGCAACTGCCATTCGTCCTCCTACGTATACATGCCGCCGTTGACTGCCAGCACGTGCCCAGTAATATACGACGCCTCATCCGAGGCAAGAAACGAGACCGCCGCCGCCACATCTTCCGGCGTGCCCAGCCGGGCCAGGGGGATCTTCGCCGACCAGTCCACCTGCGCATCGGCGGTCAGCCCGCGCGTCATCTCCGTGTCGACGAGCCCCGGCGCCACGACGTTGACCGTGATCGACCGCGAAGCCACTTCCCGCGCGACCGACTTGCAGAATCCGATCAGCCCGGCTTTCGACGCGGCATAGTTGGCCTGACCCGCGTTTCCCATCTGTCCGACGACGGAGCTGATGGCGATGATCCGGCCGCGGCGCTGTTTCAACATCGGCTTCAAGACCGCTTGCGTCAGCGCGAACATCGCCGTCAGGTTCGTCGCCAGCACCGCATCCCAGTCGTCCCGCTTCATCCGCAGCAGCAGCTGGTCGCGCGTGATCCCGGCGTTGCTGACCAGGATGTCGATACGACCGTGACGCTGCAACGCACCCGACACGGCTGCCTCGATCGCCCCGCCCTCCGTGACGTCGAGGGTGATGGCCTCCGCACGTCCACCTGCGGCGGTGATCTCCGACACCGTCGCCGCGGCGTTGTCCCCACGCGCGGCCGCGATCACGGTCGCACCCTGCCGGGCCAACAGCCGTGCCGTCGCCCGGCCTATACCGCGCGACGCACCAGTCACGAGGGCGACGCGTTCGTTCAGCTCGATCATGGCTCAGGGGAAACGCGTTTCAGGCGCCAACGGCGTCCTTGACGACGGCCGTGACGGCGGCGAGCTGCCCCGGCGACTCGAGCGAGGCGACGCGAGCGGTTCGATCGATCTTCTTCACCAGACCGCTCAAGACCGTACCGGGACCCACTTCAACATATGCGCGGACGCCGGCCGACGCAAGCCGTTCCACGACCGCCTCCCATTGCACCGGCGCGGAAATCTGGGCGATGAGGGCCTCGATGCCGGCCTCTGCCGTCGTCTTGGGCTGGGCGTCCACGTTCGCAACGACCGGCACCAACGGGTTGGCCACCAACAGCGCGCGCAGCTCCGGAGCGAGCCGCAGCTCGGCCGGCTTCATGAGCGCGCAGTGGAACGGCGCGCTGACAGCCAGCGGAATGACGCGCCGCGCGCCCAGTGCTTTCGCCCGCTCCGACGCGCGCGCAACCGCGGCGCTCGTTCCCGCAATCACGACCTGCCCGGGCGCGTTGAAGTTCGCCGGACTCACCACCTCGCCGTCAGCGGATTCCCGGCACGCCTGCTCAACGGCTTCCCTCGATGCGCCCAGCACAGCCGCCATCGCGCCCTGCCCGACGGGCACCGCTTCCTGCATGTACCGCCCGCGGCGCCTCACGATTCGAACAGCATCGTCGAACGCGACCGTGCCGGCGACCACATGGGCGGAATACTCGCCGAGGCTGTGTCCGGCGACGATGTCCGGCTTGATGCCTGCGGATTCGAGCAGCCGCGCGGCAGCCACGCTCGCAGTGAGAATCGCCGGCTGCGTGTTCTCGGTCAGCGCCAGCCGCTCTTCGGGACCCTCGAAGCAAACCGCACTCAGCGACTCACCAAGCGCGCGATCCGCGGCCTCGAACACCGCCCGGCTGGCCGGCACTTCGGCAAGGTCCCGGCCCATCCCGACTTTCTGCGAACCCTGCCCTGGAAAGATGAAGGCAATCACGGGTGCGCTACCGGAAGAGACGCGAGCCCCTGTTCGAGTCGTGCGATCACCCCGAACGTCGCGAAGCGGTGCGCCATCGCGACGGCATTTCGCACGGCCTTGGCGGATGACCGTCCGTGACCGACGAGACAGAGGCCGTTGACGCCGAGAAGCGGCGCGCCGCCGTACTCGGAATAGTCAACGCGCTTTCTGAACCGGCGGAACGCTCGTAAGGACAACAGATACCCGACGCGGGTGCTGAAGGTGGACTGCAACTCTTCGCCTAACAGATGCTCGACCGCGTCAACGAGTCCCTCGCTGATCTTGAGAGCCACATTGCCGGTGAATCCGTCGCAGACGATGACGTCGGCATGTCCGCCGTAGACGTCCCGGCCCTCGACGTTCCCGATGAAATTGACCGGCCCCGACTTGAGCAGCTGGTGCGCGTCGCGAATCAGGTCGGTGCCTTTCGTTTCTTCCTCACCGATCGAGAGCAGTCCCACGCGTGGCCGCTCGATCCCGAGCGCGACCTGGGCGTAGACCGATCCCATCACGGCGAACTGCAGCAGATGCTGCGGCCGGCATTCGACGTTCGCGCCGGCGTCCAACAGCACGGCCGGATGCCCGCGCGTCGGAATCGTGGTGGCCAGCGCGGGGCGATCGACGCCCGGCAGGAGGCCCAGCGCGCCGTACGCAGCCATCACCGTCGCGCCGGTGCTTCCGGCGCTGAACATGGCGCGCGACTGGCCCTGCGCCACGGACTCGGCGGTCACGCGAATCGACGAGCGCGGCTTGCGGCGCACCGCCGCCGCCGGCGACTCCGACATCCCAACCACGTCCGGCGTGTCGATCACGTCGAGAGCGAGTCCCGAGACGTCGCCGTGGCGATCCAGCTCGGCTCGGAGGGCATCCGCGCGGCCGATGAGCCGAATGCCGATGGGGAGATGGCGCGCCGCCGACAGGGCACCATCGACGATGGGCCGCGGGGCGTCATCACCGCCCATCGCGTCCACCGCAATCCAACAGCGGTCGGGCGGACGATCGGTATTGCTCACGGGCAACGAATGGCGGGAATCGATCCTAGGCTTCGTCGACCGCGCGGACCTGACGGCCCTTGTAGGTGCCGCAATTCGGGCACACCCGGTGCGGCGCTTTCGCTTCGTGGCACTGCGGACACTGACCGGCCGGCACGGACGTCAGCGCATCGTGCGTCCGGCGCTTCCGGCCGCGGGTCTTCGAATGGCGTCGTTTTGGATTAGGCATCGTCGTTGTTCCTCGCGATCGCGCGCAGGGGCGCGAGCCGCGGATCGTCCCAGGTCGTGGCGCACTCACACGACCCTGAATTCAAGTTCGTCCCACAATGCGGGCACAACCCGCGGCAGCCGTCCTGGCAGAGCGGCTTCATCGGCATCGCAAGATACACCTGCTCGCGCACCAGATCCGCCAGGTTGATCACACCGTCGTCATAGTAAACGGTGCCGAAGTCCCCGTCATGCAGCTCGCGTTCGTCGCCGTGGGCCGGGCCCGACTCGGACGACAGGTAGAGCAGATCGATGACGCCATCCACTGGGACGGGAAATGACTCGAGGCAGCGGCTGCAGGCCAGCTCAATGACCGTGTGCAGACGGCCCGTCACCCGGACTTTGTTCCGATCCTTGTGCAGGTCCACCGCCAGGTGCACGGGCGACACGAGCCGGTAGTCGTCCTCCGGCCCGAAGGCCGACGGCTCGTCCGTCCGCTCGACCCGCAGGTGGGACTCACGGATCCTGGCGACTTCCAGCAGCATCGACATCCTGTGCCCCCGCGCGGCTCTTACGCCCGAGGCCGACCCTCAAGCATACCAGATTTTCACGCGCTCGCGTCCGATAGGTCTGACGACCTAATCGACGCAATGTCAATGCGACTCAGTCCTCGGTCCCCACCCACGGCTTCGGGATGTACAGGCGTTCGAAGAGCCCGACGGCATAGCGGTCCGTCATGCCGGCGATGAAGTCGCACGCCGCCTGGTCCAGGCCATCTGCTCGTATCACGCGCGCGTCGAGGAACTGTTCGGCTTGCTCTCGAATGCGCTGCCAGAGTCCGCCGAGGATGCCCGACGCCTTCTTGAACTCCGCGGTCGAGACTTCGTTCTCGTACACCGCGTCGAAGAGGAAGCTCCGCAGGTCGAGCGTCGCCGCGAGCACCGGCGCACTCATTCGAATCTCGGAATAGTCGCCGGCGAGCGTCGCCTCCACGACGTCGGCCACCATGCGGCCGATCCGAGCGGACGCCGTGCGACCGAGCACCTCCACTGCACCCTTGGGCAGATCGGCCTCGCGCAGGATGCCCGCACGTGTCGCATCGTCGATGTCGTGGTTGACGTAGGCGATGAGGTCTGCCACCCGGGTCACCTGCCCCTCGAGCGTCGCCGCGCGCTTGTCGGGATCGGCGCCCACGGGTGCGCCGCGCTTCCCTTTGCTGTGTTTCGCGATCCCGTCGCGCACCTCCCACGTGAGGTTCAGCCCGAGCCCGTCGTTCTCGAGCACGTCCACGATCCGCAGGCTCTGTTCGTAGTGGTTGAACCCGCCGGGCACCAGCTCGCTCAACACGCGCTCGCCGGCGTGTCCGAACGGCGTGTGCCCCAGGTCGTGTCCGAGTGCGATCGCCTCTGTCAGCTCCTCGTGGAGATGCAGCACCTTGGCGATCGTGCGCGCGATCTGCGACACCTCGAGTGTGTGCGTCAGGCGTGTGCGGTAGTGATCGCCGGTTGGCGAGAAGAACACCTGCGTCTTGTGCTTCAGCCGGCGAAAGGCCTTGCAATGCACGATGCGGTCGCGATCGCGCTGGAACGAGGGGCGGATGGCGTCCTCCTCCTCAGGCCTCTGCCGTCCGCGCGTGTCCGCGCTCTTCGCCGCGCGCGGCGCCAGAATGTCGCGTTCACGCTGTTCGAGTTCTTGTCGGATGAGGGTCATGTCGAGTCACTGCAGCTCGTGGAGAAAGCTCGTGCCATGCGGAAGCGCCGGCACTCCGAAGCACTCGGCCAGCGTCTGAGCGACGTCAGCGAACGTCGCGCGCGTGCCCAGCGACACGCCCGACCGGACCGCCGGTCCGGTCACCAGCAGCGGGACGTACTCGCGGGAATGATCCGTGCTCGGTGTCGTCGGATCGTTCCCGTGATCGGCGGTCACCACGAGCACGTCCGCGGGTGCAAGCCTCGACAGCACCTCGGCGAGGCGCCGGTCGAAGCGTTCGAGATTCTCGCTGTACCCCTCGACGTTGTTCCGGTGGCCATATTGCGTATCGAAATCCACCAGGTTGACGAACACCAGGCCGTCAGCGACCCGCGACATGGCGTCGAGCACGCGATCCATCCCTTCGTCATCGGTTGCGGTGTGGACCGATGACGTGATCCCGCGTCCCGCAAACAGGTCGGTGATCTTGCCAATGGCGTGGACGGGGATTCCATGCGCCGCCAGGCGATCCAGCAGCGTCTCGGCGGTCGGCGGCATCGCGAAGTCGTGCCGATTCGCCGTGCGAGAGAAGTGCCCCGGCTCGCCAACGAAGGGGCGCGCGATGACTCGACCCAATCCCAGTCCTTTGACCGTCAGCTCGTATGCAATCCCGCACAGCGTGTACAGCTCCGGAACCGGAATTACGGCTTCATGCGCGGCAATCTGGAACACGCTGTCGGCGGACGTGTAGACGATGGGAGCACCCGTGCGCATGTGCTCCGCACCAAGCCTGTCGATGATCTCCGTACCAGACGCGACGACATTGCCCAGAATGGGCCGGCCGATGCGCTGCTCGAAATCGCCGATGAGGTCCGAGGGAAAGCCGTTCGGGTACGTGGGAAATGCGCGGTCGAGCACGATCCCCATCAGTTCCCAGTGCCCGGTGACGGAATCCTTTCCGGGCGACTGCTCCGCCATGCGTCCGTACGCCGCGCGCGGATTCGGAGGAGCTGGCACGCCATCGAGCGGCACGATCGCACCAAGACCCAATGACGCAAGTACCGGAATCCGCAGCGGACGCGATCGAGCAACGTGTCCCAGCGTGTGACTGCCCTCGTCGCCGTACTGGGCCGCATCGGGCAGCTCACCGATCCCGACGCTGTCGAGCACGAGAACGAGCACGCGCGTAGCGCGGAGAGTCACAGGACAGGAGTGTCAGGTGAAGCGAGACCGGCGCCGCGCGGGCGCCCGCACATCAGCTCTGGGAAAAGTAGTTGCCAGCCGAGCGGGGCGAGGTGATGCTCGCGATCGCATGCTTGAACAGCATGTGGTCCGTTCCGCCCTGCTCGACGATCAGCGCGAAGCGATCGAAGTTCCGGATCCGTCCCTCGATCTGCTGGCCGTCCATCATCCGGATCGTCACGAGCAGCCGTTCGCGCCGCGCGAAGTTCAGGAAGGCGTCCTGAATGTTCGGCTGGCTCGAGGCAACCTTCGTTTCCGGCAGATGCGGCATGACGCTATCGCAAGAGAGGCGCAAGCGCGCGCTCGATGATGGCGATGGTGGCGGGCCACTCGCCCGGTCCGTCGAACCAGGTAAGATTAGGCTCTTTGCGGAACCAGATCAACTGCCGCCGGGCGTATCGTCGGTTTTCCTGCGCGATGAGCGCGCGCGTCGCCGCTTCGTCGCGAACACCAGCGAGCAGCTCCATCACCTGGCGGTAGACGAGCCCGCCAAACGGCCGCGCCGAGGCCGGCACGCCGCTCTCCAGCAGTCCCTTCACCTCATCGACAATTCCGCGCGCGAACTGATCGTCGACGCGTGCGTGCGTCCGCTCGGCGGTCAGCGCAGCGGGGATACGCAGCGCAACCGTGGCGACCTCGCAGAACGCGAGGGGCGACATCGTGTCGGCAAAGTGATCGGTCAGCGGGCGGTCGGTGAGCAGATAGACTTCGAGCGCCCGCACGAGGCGCTTGCGATCACGGGGCTGGATGCGCGCCGCCGATGCCGAGTCCACGCGCGCCAGCCACCGGTGCAGCCGTTCCGGTCCGCGCGCCGCGGCGATCCGATCGAGCCGCGCTCTGAGCGCATCGTCGGCGGCAGGCCCTGGAAAGAGGCCACGCGTCAGGGCGCGATAATAGAGTCCCGTTCCGCCGACGATCAGCGGCACGCGCCCGCGCGCCAGGATGTCCCGGATGATTGGGACCACGTCGCTCGCGTACCGCGCTGCGGTGTACACCTCGGTAGGCGCGACCACGTCCACGAGATGATGGGGAATGCCTCGCCTCTGATCCGGCGGCAGCTTGTCGGTGCCGATGTCGAACCCGCGGTAGACCGCGGTCGAATCACAGTTGATGATCTCGCCGCCGAACCTGGATGCCAGCGTCAGGGCGAGCGCGCTCTTCCCCGTCGCCGTCGGTCCGACGATGGCGAGGACCAGCGGCCGCTCGGGATGGCGCCGCTCCAACAGCGGGCGCGCCTCGGCGGGCGTCTCGGTCATGGACGGCCGCCCCAGAGGACGAAGGCAGCCAGCGCCGCGAGCAACACCAGCAGCCCGAGCTGCTGCGAGCGCGTCGGCGGCGTCATTGCTCGCTATAAGACGGCGGGGTCTCGTTGTAGTAGAAGCTCACCGTGATGAACGCCTTGTCCGACGGGTACTCCTCCGGCAGGGGCAGCGGAGGATTCATGGCCGCCAGCGCGTTGAACGCGGCGTTATTGAACCCTCCCACTTCCGACGGCAGAACGACCGTGATGTCAGTGATGGTGCCGTCCTTGTGCACGTTGAAGCTGATGGCGCAATGTCCGCGCAGGGACATCGCCGCGTTGGGAATCAGAGGCAGCCAGATGCGTTTCAACTGCGCGAGAAATCGCCGTACCCACGGGCCGAACTCGACACCCTTCGTATCGAACTGGATGGACGGGCCGAACTGGCCATTGCCCTGAGGGTTGTCGAAGGCGGCCTGATCCGCGTACTTTTTCAGATTCCTGAGCGCATTCCCGAGCGCTCCACTCTGCGCAGGGCGGCTCACCGTGCTTCCGTCCCGCGCGAAGGCGGGCCCTCGATCGGACAAATCCGGAATACGCAACGCGTCCTGTCCCGGATCCTTGGCTTCAGCGGTCTGCGCCGGCTCCTCGCCATGTTGATTCGGTTGTCCTGCGGCGCGCGTCTGCGGCTGCGGAGGGGCCGCTTCGGTGAACTCTGCGGTGTTGCCCCGTGACGCGGGCTGCCGATTGGTCGGTTTCTCTGGCCGGAACCGGGTCATCGCTTGCCGGTCGATATCGGATGGCGGCGCCTGCGGCGGCGGCCGGCGCGCCGGAATGTCCAGCCGCGGCTGTACGAACATGAATGGCTGCTGCGCCTGGCGCTGCTGACGCAGCTGCTCAGCGGCGGCCAGTCTGGCCTTCTCCGCCGCCCGGTACGCCTTCACCCAGGGCAAGTGGGGGGCCACCAGCACCATGATGATGACCAGCAGGTGGATGATGATGGCGACCAGCACCTCCTCCCGCGTCGAGAGGGCGCGCGGCACGCGCTGCAGATCTGGATGGCCATCACCGAAATCGAAGTACATGAGTAACTTACAGAATTATAACAGGTCGAAGATGAGCCGCACCTGAACCGTCAGGACACGCCCCTCAGGCCGTCATCCGGCCGGGCACACCGCGACGCGAGCCAGCGTCACTTCCTGGCCACGTAGAGATAGACGATGCCGAGCGTCAAAGGGACGATGGCGACGTGCGGAAATCCAGATTCCTGCAACAGCTGGCCAAATTGCTCGGGGGGCGGAAACTGTCCAACCGATTCCGGCAGGTAGGCATAGGCACTCCGGTGCTTCGAGACCAGGGCGCCAATCCTGGGAAGCACCCGCTCCGCATACCACCGGTACACGCGGCGAAACCAGGCCGAACGAGGTAGCCCAAACTCGAGTATCGCGACGCGGCCATCCGCCCGGATTACGCGCGCCAACTCGCGGCACGCCAGGTCCGGCTGCTGCACGTTCCTGATGCCGAAGGCGATGGTGGCAGCGTCGGCCGACGCGTCTGCAAGTGGAAGCCTTGTGGCGTCCGCCTGTACCAAGAGAATGCCGTTCCTGCGGGCCCGACGGAGCTTCCGCAGCCCCAGGCGGAGCATCTCGGACGAAAAATCGAGGCCAATGACGCGCATTGGCGCCCGCGGCAACCGCGAGGCGGCCAGCGCGACGTCAGCGGTCCCCGTGCAGATGTCGACAAACACGTCCGACCCCGTCAGCGCGAGCTCCCGCAAGGCTCGGGCCCGCCATCGCTGATCGAAGCCGGCACTCAGCAACCGGTTGAGCAGGTCGTACCGCGGTGCAATCGCGTCGAACATGCCCGCGATGCGGTCAGGCTCCTTCGCCCGCAGGCCGTCGTCCACGAGTACCGGTCGGCGGCGGCGCAGACGTCGGCGCCTCTTGGGGAGGAATCACGTTCGGAGGCATCTGGAGTCCGTTACCGTCCCGTGTAGACGGCAAGCGCCGTGACGACCATGTACAGGATACCGACGTACCCATTGAGATCGAATGCGCGTTTCAATTGTGACAAGTCGGCCGCAGTGACCAGCGACTGCTCATAGACCAGCAACAGGGCAACTGCGGCGACGCCGGCCAGATACACCGCGCCGAGCGGCACCACGACCGCCACACCGGCCAGCGCCGCCACGGCTGCGGCATGCATCAGCCGTGAAATGGTCAACGAGACCGGCACCCCAAAGCGCACCGGGATCGATCTCAGGCCGTGGGCGCGGTCGTAATCGAGATCCTGACACGCATAGAGCACGTCGAACCCGCCCACCCACAGTCCAATTGCCAGGGCGAGCAGCCAGGGTTCCCAGCCCTGCCGTCCGCCAGCTGCCAGCCAGCCACCGACCGGAGCCACCGCCATCGCCAGGCCAAGAAAGGCCTGCGTCCATGTCGTGTAGCGTTTCGCAAGCGAGTACCAGAACACGATGGCCAGCGCGACGGGCGAGAGCGCGAAACAGATCGGCCCCAGCCGCCAGGCCGCGCCGACGAACACCAGCGCCGACAGCGCGATGAAAACCCTCGCTTCACCCGGCGACACCGTGCCGCGCGGAATCTCGCGCATGGCGGTGCGTGGATTCCCGGCGTCGAACCGCGCATCCACCAGACGGTTGAAGGCCATCGCCGCACTTCGCGCAGCCACCATCGCCACTACGATCCAGGCGATCTGCTGCCAGCTGATCGGATGGTGTCTCGCGGCCAGCAGCGCACCGGTCAACGCGAACGGCAGCGCAAAGACCGAGTGGCTGAAGCGAACGAGGGAGAGGTAGGTGCGAACGCGGGCAAACATGGGTTCTGGGACTGACTCGTGTTCGGATTCGTATTCGTGTTCGGATTCGGATTCGTGTTCGTGTTCGTGTTCGGATTCGTGCTCGTGTTCGGATTCGTGTTCGTGTTCGGATTCGGATTCGGGCGTGTGGCTCACCCTCGAGCCCTGAGGCCCTCGATCCCCTTATTCCCTTTGCCCTTCGCCCTTTGCCCTTTGCCTTGCCCTTTGCCTTGCCCTACCCGACTTCCCCGTCCACCCACGTGACTTGCGCCGGCTGGACGCCTTGAACGAGGAACATCTCCACGTCATCCACGTCGGGTGGCAGCGCAACCGCAATGAGTGCCGCCTGCTTACCGGGTTCGATCGTCCCCAATTCGTCTCCGAATCCGAGCGCGTAGGCGCCGATGCGCGTCGCGCTGTCCAGGAGCCTGGAGGCTGGCACTTCGGGGGCGAGCTCGTGCAGCCGCGCGAGCTCTGGCCAAATCGACAGGTCGGGAGCGCTCGCGAGGCTGTCGGTCCCGATCGCGACCGCCACGCCGCTGTCGTAGAACCGGCTGACGGGCGGGTCACCCACGCCGACGTACCGGTTGCTGCGTGGACACGTTACGAGCGATACACCGCGCGCCGCCAGGCACTCGAGCGCCGGCCGCGACAACTGAACGCCATGCACGACGACCATCGATGGACTCAGCACCCCTTGCCCGTCGAGGTACTCCACCGGAGCGCATTGCGGCACAGTCCAGCTCTCGTCCCACGCTCCGAGCTCTTCGAGGATCCCGCGCCAGGGCCCCTGCCCTGTCGCCAGGAGCTCGACTTCCTCCTCCGACTCGCCCAGATGGACGCTCGTCCGCGCCTGCGGACGGCCGGTTGTCTCTGCAGCCACCTGCTGAAGGAGCCGGGGCGACACGGAGTACGGCGCGTGTGCGGCAAGCGTCACGCGGACGCGCTCGTCACCAGGCAGGGCGGCGAGTCGCTCGCGGGCGGCGGCCACGACGGTGTCCGCCTCTGCATTCCTGAAGCGGATCAACTCGTAAAAGACCGCGGCGGACTGCTCAGCCTCCGCAAGCAGGCTGACGGATTCGAGCGAGTTGCTGACATCTCCCACCAGCGCGACGCCGCTCGCCCGCATCGACTGGATGCCCTGCCGCATCGGATCGAGGATGGCGGCCGATCCCGGATCGGTTTGTTCCCGCCGTCTTGCCATCATCGCACGTACCCAGTCGGTGAATCGCGCCGCGGGTGACACCGCTCCAGCGAGCCAGCACAGTTCCAGGTGGGTGTGCGCGTTGACGAGACCCGGCAGCAGCGCTACCCGGCCGAGATCGACGTCGGCCGCTGACGCGGGGCGCGGCACGGACCGCCGCTCCCTGCCCACGGCCGCGACGCGTCCGTGGTCAACCGCCACCCACCCGTTGCTGATGGGCGGCGAGGCGATGGGCAGGACCCAGCGGGCGCGATAGGTGATCACTGCCTCGCTCGCTGCTCCCTGGCGTCGCGGCTTCGCGCCGGATAATTCACGAGCTCGGCCGCCATGCCGGCCTCATCACCCGCGCGCGCCGTCGCCAGCGTCGTCATGCGCGGGACCGCGTGCTCGCGGAAATAGGGCTCGCCGAGGATCTCGTAGTGCATGTTCCGCCGGCGCGGCACGAAGCCGGCATCCTCGATGTTGCGGACGATCTCCACTTCGTCCATGCAGTAGCTGGCACCCGCCGCGCGAACCACGTTCTCTTCGATCATCACCGACCCCATGTCGTTGGCGCCGAAGGCCAGGCTCAACTGGCCCACCTTGCCGCCCTGTGTCACCCATGAGGCCTGGAGGTTGTCGAAGTTGTCGAGGACGAGCCGCGCAATCGCCAGCGTGCGGAGATAGTCGACGCCCGTGGCTTCCACTCCGGCGAGCTCGGTGTGATCGGGCTGGTAGCTCCAGGTGATGAACGCGGTGAATCCGCCCGTCTCATCCTGCAGATCGCGCAGCCGCAGCAGGTGCTCGAGCCGTTCGGCCAGCGTCTCGACCGTCCCGTACATCATGGTCGCCGTCGTCCGGAGGCCGGCACGATGGGCGTGGCGCATGACTCCGATCCACTCGTCTGCCGTCGCCTTGCCGTAGCAGTGCAGCAGCCGCCGCACGCGATCCACGAGGATCTCGGCCCCGCCGCCGGGAATGCTGTCGAGACCGGCCTCCATCAGCCGTCGGATCACTTCGGGCACTGGCAGCTGCGACAGCCGCGAGATGTGAATGACTTCGGGCGGCGACAGGGCGTGCAGTCGGAACGTCGGATAGCGCGACTTGACGGCCCGGAACAGATCCTCGTACCAGGCCAGCGGAACATCGGGGTTGTGTCCGCCCTGCAGCAGAAGCTGTCCGCCGCCGAGCGAGATGGTCTCTTCGATCTTGCGGAGGATCTCTTCGAACGAGAGCACGTACCCCTCGGACGACCCCACGGGACGATAAAACGCGCAGAACGAACAGCGCGCGACACAGACGTTCGTGTAGTTGACGTTGCGATCGATGATGTAGGTGACCTGGCGGGAGGGATGGCGGCGGGCCCGGACGCGATCGGCGCACCTGCCGAGCATGTGCGTCGGCGCGTCCGTGTAGAGCGCCAGCGCTTCGTCGCCAGTGAGCCGTTCACCCGCTGTGGCCTTCTCGAGGGCACGCGTCAGCAGCACGTCAGTCGTCTCCGTCTGCGGAAAACCTGGTCACCGCGACGACAGGGCGCGGAGGCTCGGGTCGAACCATCGGAGCGAGCGGGCGGCGGGTGCGGCCCCCGCCGATGCCGCCAGATTGAAAAACAGCGCCAGCGCTTCCTGCTCTCGCGTTCCGACGTCGTGCCGGATGTTCGTGCGCAGATAGCGCTCGGCAATCGCCTGCTTCTCCGGATCGCTCGGGAAGAACTCGCGCGCGATTGCCGCGTGCTCGCGGACGCCCGCGTCCCGCGCCGCCTGCAGTAGCGCGACGTCCTCGCCGCTCATCGCGCCTGGACGCCCGGCCCAGAACGCGTAGACGAACGGCAGTCCCGTCATTGCCGTCCAGGCCGCGCCGAGATCAACCTTGTTCAGGCCGTGCGCCTCGGTGTCCACGAACAGCGCCGGATCTCCGATGACCAGCGCCGCGTCCGCCTGCGCCAGCATGCGATCGAGATCGGGAGCCGCGTGGACGTACGTCGGCTGGATTCCAAAATGCCGCGCACACAGCACCCGCGTCAAGGCGACTGACGTACGGGAGCTCGTGTCGAGCGCAATGGACCGCACGGACTCGACGGGGCCTCGTGCGAACAGCGCAACCGAGGCCACCTCCCCCTCGGACACGATGCCGACTCCCGGCACGATAGCGTAATCCCCGGCCAGGTACTCGATGCTTGGAATGAGGCCGACGTCGATATCCCCCGCGTGCAGGAGGGACGCGCAGCGGCTGGGCAGGTCGAACCGGACGTTGAAGCGGTCCCCGTGGGCATCCAGGCCCCAGACCAGCGGCCGCGCATTCAAGAAGGAGACACTGCCCAGGCGCACCATCGGGCTACTCCAGCACCACGAATCGCGCGTCGCGTTCGACCGGGTCGAGCGAGGCTGCGCGGATATTGCGCCGGATCTCTTCGAGCGGCGCGCGCCGGCGGCCTTCCGCCACCTCATCGAGCGCCGACACGTTGTCCACATCGTCGGCGCCAAACGTGAGCGCGACCTGCGCGAGCTTGGGCCCGTGAACCGTCCAGTCCACCTGGACGTGCGGCACGTCGAGCAGGATGCGCGCCAGGGCGATGGCCTTCACGTCGGCGTAACCGGTTGTCGGTTCGGCCGCTGGCCTTCTGGCCAGTGGCGCGATCGTCGAGACGAGATCAGCCGCCACCAGCGGCTGGAGCCGCTCGATCGTGCCAAGCACGCCGTCCGGTCCGTGGGCGTCCACCGTGACACGCGCGATGGGCACACCGGCGTTCTGTGCCGCCCGGACCATCGTGATGACGTCGGAGAAGAGATCCACCGGTGCTTCGGACACACTGGCGAGGCCAGCCGAGCCGAGTGTTCGCAGCCACTGCTCCACCACCGTCGGGTCTCCATCCGCAGCTTGTGCGATGTCGGCCAGCGAGAAACCAGACACGACCGTTCCCGTTCGAGCGGCGAGGCTCGTCACGAGCGCCTGCGCCTGATCCAGCCCGGGGAACCGTCCCAAGAGGCGGATTTCGGAGGCGGCCGGCGGCCAGGCCGTGTCCGCGGCGGCGGACGCATCCGCCGGCACACACGCAACGCGCAGAAACGTCGTCTGCCGCCCGTGCCGGCGCCGACGGATTTCGTCGGCCATCATGCCCAGCGAGACGATGTCGTACGCCGAGGACAGCACCTGCGCGTCCTCGCTGGTCAGCGGCACTCCCTCGGTGATCCGCGCGCCTATGTCGTCCAGACTGACACTCATATCCACACTACTTCGTCGGCTCCTGCGGTCCTTCGTTCACCGTGCAGCGGGGGTCTCGCCGGCCATGGTCATCTGCCGCGTGATCTGCTGCGCGAGCGCGAGCGCCCGCCTCCCCTGCGCACCGGTGACACCGGGCGCCCGTTTGTGACGCACGGCATCCACGAAGTCCGCCAGTTCCAACTTCAATGGCTCATCGGTCGCAACCTGCTGCTTGCCTCCCTCGATTGAAGGGATGCCGGCGGGCGGCCGTACGAGCTTCCATGTTTCCAGCTCCTGCGCGCCGTAGTCGATCGACACGTAGGAGTCCGGCTGAAAAAACCGGATCTTCCGAATCCGATCCCGGCTGATACGGCTCGCCGTGAGGTTCGCGATGCAGCCGGATCGAAACCGGAGTCTCACATTCGCAATGTCGGTCTTCGGCGTCAGCACCGGAACGCCGACGGCGTCGATCGATTCCACTTCCGAGTCCACGATCGACAGCACGATATCGAGGTCATGGATCATCAGATCGAACACGACATCGATATCGAGACTGCGCTCCGAGAAGGTCCCGAGACGATGGACCTCGATGAACCGCGGCTGATGCAGCAGCGGGCGCGCAGCCTGCACCGCCGGATTGAACCGTTCGGTGTGGCCGACCGCGAGGACGGCTCCCCCGCGCGCCGCCGCCGCGATCAACGCGTCGGCCTCCTCGACCGAACGCGCGAGCGGCTTCTCAACCAGCACCGGCACGCCGCGTTCCAGCAGCGGCAGCGCCACCGACGGCGTGCGACTCGGTCGGTACTGCCACGGTCACGGCATCCACCTGACCCGGCAGCGCCGCCAGATCGACCAGCACCGACGTCTTCACGCCTGCGGCAATCTCCTCCGCCCGCTGGCGGTTGAGATCGAAGACACCGACGAGCTCTACATCGGGCATGCTGGCCAGCAGGCGGGCGTGATGTCTGCCCAACTGTCCGACCCCCACGACCGCGACGCGAAGCGGGCCCATCACAGGTTCCGCGCCACGATCGCGATTCCTGCGGCATCGGCGGCCGCGACCAGCGCGGCTCCATCGAACACGAGCGTCTTGCCGGCATCGATCGACAGCGCCGAGGCGCCGGCCGTCCGCATGGCATCCACGGTCGGCACGCCGATCACGGGGACGTCGAATCGCATGTCCTGGTTCGGCTTCGCCACTTTCACGATCCGGACGCCAGGTCCCGCAAGACGGCCCGCACGCGCAATCATCTCGTCGGTCCCTTCCATGGCTTCCACGGCCACGACCGCCGCGTCTTTCACCGCGATCGTCTGACCGATGTCCAACCCCGCAATCGCATCGGCCATTCGATACCCGAACTCGAAGTCCCGTTGCTCGTCGGCGTCCGGCGAGCGGCGCGACAGCACTCCTGGCGCCGCCAGCAGCGGTTTCAACAACGCCGTCGAATCCAACAGCTCGATCCCGTGATCGCGCAGCACGTCGGCCACGGCCGAGATGAGCGCGTCGGTATTGCGCGACTTGAGCCGCCGCAGGACCGACAACAGCGTCAGGTCTGGCACGATGCCGGAGAAGATCTTGACGTGCTTGATCTGCCCGGCCATCACCGCCGTCGAAGCGCCCGCGTCCTTGAGGATCGCGATACAGCGGCCCAACTGTCCCAGCGAGATCCAGTGCAGCGCGGCGCCCGGCTGCACGGCGACGGCCTGAGCGAGATCGGGCGAGGCCTCGTCCTTGACGGCGACAACCACCACCTCGTGTCCGAGTGAACGGGCGGCGTCGAGGACGAGAAATGGGAACCGGCCGTTGCCGGCGATAAGGCCCAGACGCATCAACGAAGTTCGGAGTTCGGAGTTCGGAATGCGGAATTCACCTTCGAAATTCGAAACCCGGATCGGAGTTCGGAACGCGGAGTGCGGAGGTCGGAGACGCGAAAATCCGTCAGTCTTCCGTGACCATCTCCTCCGCGCGCCGCGTCGCCCGCCGCAGGATCACCCCACGCGCGGAGCTGCGGACGAACTCGACGAGATACTGCACTTCCGGACAGTTCAACGAATCGTCTTCTTCGATCTGCCGGAGCGCCCTGCTGGTCGTCAGCTTCGACACCAGCAGATACCGGTACGCCCGCTTCAACTTGCTCAGCGTCTCCTCGGTGAACCCACGCCGCATCAGACCGATCGTATTCAAGCCGTAGTTGCGCGCGCGATTGCCGACGGTTTTCGCATACGGCATCGCGTCCTTCGTCACGACCGAATAGCCGCCGATGAACGCATGCTCGCCGACGCGGCAGAACTGATGGACGCCGGAGAACGCACTGATCGTCGCGAAGTCTTCCACCCAGACGTGCCCGCCCAGCGTTGCCGCGTTGCCGAAGATGGTGTTGTTGCCGATCCGGCAATCGTGGGCCACGTGCACGTACGCCATGAACAGATTCTGGTCGCCGATCACGGTCAGTCCGCCGCCGCCCTGCGTTCCGCGGTGGATGGTGACGAACTCGCGGAAGATGTTCTTCCGTCCGATCACGACGCGCGTTTCCTCGCCGCGATATTTCAGGTCCTGCGGCATCAGGCCGATGGACGCGAAGGGAAAAATCTTGGTGCCGTCGCCGATCTCGGTCCACCCGTCAATCACGGCGGAGGCGCCAACCTGGCAGTGCTTCCCGATCCGGACATGCGGACCCACGACCGCGTAGGGTCCGACGACCGTGCCCTCGCCAATCTCGGCGGTCGGGTGCACGCTCGCCCGCGGGTCGACCTGGCCACCCGCCTTCAGTGTCAACAGGAGGTCGGCCTCCGCCACCACCTGGTCGCCGATGAGCGCCACGCCATGGGCTTTCGCCAGCGGCGGACGCTGGGCGCCCAATGTCACCTCGAGGCGCAGCTGATCGCCCGGCACGACCTGCCGTCTGAACTTGGCGTTGTCCACGCCGCGAAGGTAGGCCAACGCACCGACGGGCGCCCCTTCCCGTTCGAAGAGGAGCACGGCGGCCGCCTGACTGAGCGCCTCGATCATGAGCACGCCGGGCATGAGTGGCGTGCCCGGGAAATGCCCCTGAAAGAATTCCTCGCCGACCGTGACGTTCTTCACGGCGACGAGCCGGCGCCCGCGCTCGTGCTGGATGACCGCGTCCACCAAAAAGGACGGATAGCGGTGCGGCATCCGCTCCAGCAGCACGGGAATATTGGTGGCCACAGGCGTCAGGCTATGTGTCTCGGCGGGCGCCCCCGCAAAACCTCGGTTCATCCGGCCCGGCGGGGGCACGGCCTGCCGGGATGGTACACGAGAAGAGGTGCCTGGCACAGCCCCGGACCGGATGGTCCCGGTCCGCGCGCGTGCGGGCACCTCTCGGGTCTCCACGCTGCTGGTCTTACCGTTTCGGCGGCTTCGGCGTGGGTGTCGGTGTCGGCGACGGCGGCTTCGCGGTCGAGGCCGGCTTCGGAGCCGGCGTCGCCGGTGGCGTGGCCGTCGTCGTCGGACTCGGGGTCGGCGTTGGAGCGCCTGCGGGTGCGGGGCTCGACGAATCGAAGCGGCGGATCACTTCGGCCGTGACGTCGAGGCCGGGGTCGGCCCAGACGATGCCGGCGTCGGCCTGGCTGAAGAGGATCGAGAGCCCACGCTCCTGCACCACCTGCTGAATCACCGGCAGCAGCTTCTGCTGAAACGTATTCTGCAGATCGGTCTGGAGGTTCTGGACTTCTTCCTGTGCATCCTGCGTGAAGCGCTGGATCTCTTTCTGCTGCCGATCGATGTCGCGCTCGAGCTGTCCGCGCGCCGCTTCGCTGAGCAGCGTGCCCTGCGACTGCAGGCGCTGCTGATCGCCCTGCAGCTTCTTGTTCATCTCATTCAGCTGCGACACCTTCTGCTGATTGAGCGCCTGCACCTTCGTCGTGGACGCCTTACCCTCGGACGACTCGGCGGCCACGCGCTGCACGTTTAAGAATGCGAACTTCGCACCGGCACCTGCCGCCGCGGCGGGCGTCGCAGGCTGTGGAGTCTGCGCAAAGGATGTCGCCGCACTGAGCACCAGGCCCAGCGCCGCGGTTGCAAGCGATCTCATCTTTCGTGTCCCTTTCACTGAGATAGAAGAGGTTAGTTTACTACACAGCACGGCTGGAGGCTAAGGGCCAGGGGCTGGAGGCCAAGAGCGCATAGCTTCCGAACATGATTCCAGGCGCTCGATTGCGCCTTAGCCTTTCGCCTTCAGCCTTTAGCCCTAGAAGGTGGAACCCACGGCAAACTTGAATACGAACCCCTTCGTGGGCTGGAGGTTGTTGTCGAGGACGCCTGACCGCTGCGGGTTCGCGGCAGCGATGAGGCGGAACGGCACGTTCAGGACCGGCATGAAGAAGCGGATTTCCGCGCCCGTTGACGTCTTCCAGTCCTGCCAATCGAATTTCTGGCGCCTATCTTGGACCTGGCCGGCGTCGTAGAACAGCACCAGCCGCAGCGGACCGAACACCGTGATGATGTACTCCGCGTTGGCCAGCAGGCTCTTGTCGCCGCCGATCACGAGTCCAGTGGCCGGGTCACGCGGACCGATCGAGCGGATGTCGAACCCGCGCACGCTGTATTCGCCGCCGAGGAACAGCCGCTCGTAAATCGGCAGAATCGAATTGGCGTACGGCTTGATGTACGCCCACTGCCCGCGCAGGCCGAGGCTGGTGCGTGAGGTGTGCCGGAAGATCCAGACCCCTTCGAGCATCGGCTTGACGAACTTCACGTTGCCGCCGATCCCGGCGAAGTCCATGGTGGCGGTGTAGCGCCGACCTTGTGTCGGGAAGATCGGATTGTCGATCGTATTGTGAATGATGCTCGGCGTGACCTGGCTGATCGTCCGCTTGCCGTTTTCACCGAGCAGCAGTGCATCGGCGAGGAACGGGTTGTTGGCGCCGAACGCGGGGTCCAGGTACAGCGGGTTGAGGTCCTTCACACCGACCCGCTCGAGACTGTAGGTGACGAAGGCGCGGGTGAAGTCCCGTACGGGGAACCCGAACGTCAGGTTCGTTCCCGCCGATTCCTGCGTGTACGCGTATTGATAGCGCAGCTCGCGCTTGAAGACGTCGATGCCCGCCGTGATCGGCCGGTCGAACAGGTACGGCTCGCTGAAGGCCACCTGGTAGTTCTGGGCGAGCTTCCCCGCCAGGACCGAGAACGTCGCGCTCTCGCCGCGCCCCATGAAGTTCGATGTCTGGAACGCGAGCTGTCCGAAGAAGCCTTCGAATTGCGAGACGCCGGCGCCGAAGGTCAGCTGGTTCCGGTTCTGCTCTTCGAACTTGAACGTGACGTCAACCTTGTTCTTCTCGCCCGCAACCTTCTCGACCTTGGGGTTCTCGGGGCCTTCCTCGATGTTCTTGAAGTAGCCCAGCTGGTTGATCTTCCGGACGCTCATCTTCATCGCTTCGGTGTTGAAGACGCCGCCCTCGAGCAGCCGCATCTCGCGGCGCACGACGTTGTCGCGCGTGGTCGTATTGCCGACGAAGTTGATGCGGTTGACGAAATACTGATCGCCTTCCTGGAGCCGCATCGTCACGTCCACGATCGGGAAGCCGTCCTTGCCGCGGACCGGTCCGGGCGGTGGCTTGGGTTCCGCTGGCTTGCCGTCCGTTTGCTTGGGGTCCGCCGCATCGGTCGCGTCGGGCGGGACGTCGCGCGGCTTGAGATCCGGATATCCCGTGAATTCCCAGTACCCCCCGACGCCGTACACTTCCTTGGCCGACTCCATGCCCTTGCGGATCAACTTCTCGTTGTAGAAGTCGCCTTCCTTCAGCTTGAAGAGGCTCCGCAGGGCCTCACTCTTGGCGACCTTGTTGCCTTCGAACGTGAAGTTGCCCACCTTGTACGACTCGCCTTCCGTGATGGGAATGCTGAGCTCGACGTAGCGGGTCTTCTTGTCTTTCGAGTCTTCGATGTACTTCAACGACGGATGACCGACGTCGGCACGGATGTATCCGCGCTCGCGGTAGTACTCCTGCATCCGCTCTGCGTCTTCCTCGAACTTGGCTTCCTGGTACGTGCCATGGCCGTTGATGAACGACAGGAAGCCCTCTTCCTTGTTCTGCTTCATCGCTTTCTTGAGCGTCGAGTCGCCGACGGCCTTGTTGCCGGTGAAGTTGATGTGCCGGATCCGGACCTTCGGCCCTTCGGTCATCAAGAAGCTGAGGTGAATCAGCTTCGGTCCGCCGGGCATCGACTTGATCTCGTGGGTCACCGTCGCGAACTGGTAGCCCTTCTCGGCCAGCATGTCGCGCACGATGCCCTCGACGCGCCGAATGAGCTCCGGATCGATGAACGTATCGAGGCGGATCTGGACGTTCTCTTCCTTCAGCTTGTCGTCGATCTTCGTCTGCTCCACTTTCTTCGAGCCCGTGTAGTCGACGATCTTGACCCGCTGACGTTCCTCCATGTTGTAGGTGATGTGCTTGCCGATCACACCGTTCGGGTAGGGCACGTCTTTCACGTCGATCCAGAGGTTGTCGAGGAACTTCGTCCCCCACAGCCGCTTGAAGTCCTCGAGCACGGTCTGTTCGTTGTACGGCGACCAGACTCCCTGCGAGGGACGCGACGGAGCGGTCTGGATGTAATAGAGATACGTCTGAGGCTCGATGACGGACTGATCGCCTTGCGTCGGAAATGCCAGTTGGATGGTGCGCACGACCGGTGCCGACCCGGCCGCGGGCATCAATCCCGTCGATCCGGGAGACATCGCCGGTGTCTGTTCCTGCGGAGCTGGGGTCGCCGGAGCCGCTGTCTCAGGAGCGGGCGTGGTGGGCGTCGCCGGTTCCTGTGCGGGAGCTTGCGCCGGGGCCGCCTGGGCAGGGGCAGGATCGCTGGCTGGCGCCTGATCCGGCGTCTCAACGTGCCGGACAGGCCGGTGTTTGAACTGGGCGACCGCGCAAGGCACGCCCAGACCGGCCCAGATCAGGCCTGTCAATCCGAAAATCGCGACAAATCGCATGTACATGAACGAAAACAGGCCTGTACAACTCGAGCGTCCCGCCCGCGCGGACGCGGGCGATCCAACCCAACCACTGAGCTTACAGGACCTTAGACGTCTTGCGCCAGCCGTCGGCCGGCATCCTCCTGTCCGGCGGGCCTGTAGGCGAGCTGCCCGGCATCGAGGTAGACCTCGATTTCGCCACCGCGCAGATGCCCGCGGATGAGCTCTTCAGAGAGCGGGTCTTCCACATAGCGCTGAATCGCGCGCCGCAACGGCCGCGCGCCATACGACCGATCCTTGCACGTGACGTCGATAATCCAGTCGGCCACCTCGGGCATCACGTTGATCTTGAGCTGCCGGTCCGACAGGTTCGCGTTCAGCGAATCGACCAGCAGGCCGAGGATGCGGCGCAGGTCGTCGTCACCCAGCGCGTCGAACACGATGATCTCGTCGATGCGGTTGATGAACTCGGGATTGAAGGTCCGCTTCACCTCGCCGAGCACCATGTCGGAGACGGTCTTGTTGATCTCGTTCTGATCCGACGACTGGAACCCCAGCGCCGCTTTCTTCTGGATGAAGCGGGCGCCGATGTTCGACGTCATGATGATGATCGCGTTCTTGAAGTTGACCCGGTTGCCCAATCCGTCGGTCAGGTGGCCGTCTTCGAACACCTGCAGCAGGATGTTGAACAGATCCGGATGCGCCTTCTCGATCTCATCGAGCAACACGACGGAGTACGGATTGCGCTTCACCTTTTCGGTGAGCTGTCCGCCTTCCTCGTGCCCCACGTAGCCGGGCGGCGAGCCAATCAGCTTGCTGACGGCGTGCTTCTCCATGTACTCGGACATGTCGAAGCGAATGAGCGAGTTGTCGCTGCCGAACAGGAAGTTCGCCAGACCGCGGGCCAGCTCGGTCTTGCCGACGCCCGTCGGTCCGAGGAACACGAAGCTTCCGACCGGACGGTTCGGGTTCTTGAGGCCGGCGCGCGAGCGGCGGATCGCCCGGGACACTGCCGAGATGGCCTTGTCCTGGCTGACGACGCGCTTGTGCAGTTCCTGCTCCATCCGGAGGAGCTTGTCGCCCTCGTCCTGATTGATCGAGGCCAGCGGCACACCGGTCCATTTGCTGACGACTTCGTCGATTTCCTGCTTGCCGACGGTGACGCGGCGCGTGTTCGACTTGACGTCGAACTTCTCGCGGACGAACTGGAGGTTCTCCCGCGCGGTGACTTCCTGCTCGCGGAAGAACTGCGCCTTCTCGAAATCCTTCTGCGAGACCGCGCTCTCCATCTGCTCGACGGCCACGCGGATGCTCTTGTTGATCTCGCCGAACTCTTCGCTGTAGCCCGCCTCTTTCAGCTTGGCGCGCGCCCCGGCCTCGTCGATGAGATCGATGGCCTTGTCTGGCAGGAAGCGGTCCGTGATGTAGCGGCTGGACTGGTAGACGGCCGCCTCGATCGCGTCCTTCGTGTATTCGACGTGATGGAACGACTCGTAGCGGTCCTTCACGCCGAGGATGATCTCGATGGCTTCGCGCTCGTTGGGCGGATCGACCTTCACCGCCTGGAAGCGCCGCTCGAGCGAGCGATCCTTCTCGATGTACTTCCGGTACTCGGCCGGCGTCGTGGCGCCGATGCAGCGGATTTCGCCGCGTGACAACGCCGGCTTGAGGATGTTGGCCGCATCGAGCGAGCCCTCGGCCGACCCGGCTCCCACCAGCGTGTGCAACTCGTCGATGAACACGATGATGTTCGGGTTGTCCGTGAGCTCCTTCATGATGGCCTTGAGGCGCTCTTCGAACTGTCCGCGATATTTCGTGCCCGCGACGATGAGCGAGATGTCGAGCGCGAGGATGCGCTTGTCGGCCAGGAAGTGCGGCACGTCGCCGTAGACGATCTTCTGCGCGAGCCCCTCGACGATGGCGGTCTTGCCGACACCAGGCTCGCCGATGAGGACGGCGTTGTTCTTGGTGCGGCGGCACAGCACCTGCTGGACGCGCTCGAGCTCGTAGTCGCGGCCCACGAGCGGGTCGAGCTGGTTCTTCATGGCCGCTTCGGTCAGGTCGCGGCTGAATTCAGCCAGGAGCGGCGTTTCCTTGACGCGCGTCAGCGTGGTCTTCTCGTTGAGCAGCTGCACGATGTCGTCGCGCACCGTGTTCAGCCGCATGCCCTTCTCCATGAGGATGGAGGCGGCGACGGATCGCTCTTCGCGCAGGATTCCGAGCAGGAGGTGCTCGGTGCCGATGTAGTTGTGCAGCAGACGGTCGGCCTCTTCGGCGGCCGCCTGGAGGACGCGCTTGGTTTCGGGGCTGAACGGGATCTCGACCGACGTCGAGACTTTTTCGCGGAAAACCGTCCGGCCTTCGATTTCCTTGCGGATGTTTTCGAGCGACAGGTGCGAGCGCGCGAAGATCCGGCTCGTCAGACCTTTACCTTCCCGGATGAGTCCGAGCAGCAGGTGCTCGGTTTCAATCGACACACTCCCGAGCTGACTGGCCTCGTACCGGGCAAAGAAGAGAACTCGTCGTGCCCTCTCGGTGTACCGCTCAAACATCCGGGCAACCTACGTTAGGGATATCGGGTCATGCGTGGAGCCACAATACACGCGGGTTCATTATAAGGCATAGGTCACTGGCGCCCAAAGAAATAGCGCCACATGCGGTCCCCGACGACTACGTGGAGCGCAGCCTTCTGATCACCGCGACCATCTCGAGGGCGGCCTTGGCCGCGTCGTAGCCCTTGCTCGCCGAACCCTCAACCGGCCCCGCGGTCTGCGGCTCGACGGCGTCAGCCGTCAGCACACCCAACGTGAACGGCACACCGGTCTGTGACGTGACGATCTGCAGTGTGTGCATGACAGCGGAGAGAGTGATGTCGACGTGCGGCAGTGGCAGTTCGGTCTCTCGTAGACTGCACAAGCAGACGACGGCGTCGAAGCGTGCGCTCTCAGCCGCGTACTGCACGGCGATCGGGATTTGAGAGATTCCAGGCACTTCCACGACCGTGACGTCGCCGCCGTCCACCCCGGCTTCGGTCAGCGCAAACCGTGCGCCCTCGAGCAGCCGTTCGTCGACGGCGTCATGCGGCCGCGCGACCACGACGACCACGCGCGCCGTCCGTCGCGGGCGTTCCTCCGCGGGCGGCACTTGTTGCGCTGCGGCCTGCTGGGCGAGCAGTTACTGCACGATGTCGTGCGCACTGTGTCCAGACGAAGGCCCTTCTCAATCAACAGGGAGCCAGCGACCGAGCGCTCCTCGTTCAGGAGACCGAGCAGGAGATGCTCCGCGCCGATGTAGTTGTGCTGCAGACGGTCGGCTTCCTCGGCTGCGGCGTCGAGGACGCGCTTGGTCTCGGGGCTGAAGGGAATCCCGACCGACGTCGCGACCTTTTCGACGAAGACCGCCCGGCCTTCGACTTCCGTTCGGAGATTCTCGAGCGACAGGTGAGCGCGCGCGAAAATCCGGCTCGTCAGGCCTTCGCCTTCCCGGATGAGTCCGAGCAGCACGTGCTCGGTCTCAATCGAGACGCTCCCGAGCTGGCTGGCTTCGTACCGTGAGAAGAAGAGAACTCGTCGCGCTTTCTCGGTGTACCGCTCGAACATGGTCCCACCTTTCGCATCGGCTCAGAGGACAAGGCCCGAGGCGCACGGCTTACGGCACAGGAGCTCACGGCGCACCACGTCGTGGCCATCAGGCGTCGCGGAGCCGTCCCCCCTCGAGCCGCAGCACACGGTCGCACGCCGCCGCAAGGCGCGGATTGTGCGTCGCGATGACCGAGGTGAGTCCGAATTCGCTGTGCATCTCACGCAGCAGCCGGTGCAGCGCGTCGGCGGTGTCTTCGTCCAGATCGCCGGTGGGTTCGTCAGCCAGCAGCAGTCGAGGCTGCGTCACGAGCGCGCGGGCGACGGCCACACGCTGCTGTTCGCCGCCAGACAGCATGCCTGGTCGATGCGTCAGCCGCTCGCCCAGTCCGACGCGCTGCAGCAGCGCCTCGGCGCGGGGCCGTGCATCCCGCGGCGGCACACGCGCAATCCGCAGCGGCATCTCGGCGTTCTCGACGGCCGTGAACTCGGGCAACAGGTGGTGGAACTGGAACACGAAGCCGACGTGCTGATTCCTGAACGCCACGAGCGCGGGATCGGGCAGCGCGGTCACTTCCTCGTCGCCGATCCGAATCGCTCCCGACTCGGCACGATCGAGCCCTCCAAGCAGATGGAGCAACGTGCTCTTCCCCACACCGGAGGCCCCGATGATGGCGACCATCTGCCCGGCCTCGACCGCCAGATCCAGATCTCGCAGGACGTGTATGGCCTGGCGGCCGACCTGGTACCGCTTGTTGAGGGCTGAGGCGAGAAGAAAGGACATCTCGGACTACGGGCTACAGGCTACAGGCTACGGGCCAGATTTGGCTACACAGGCGTCCGCCCGACGAGGCCTGCAGCCCGCAGCCGGCAGCCCGTGGCCTGTCGGACTCCAAGCTCATTCGAATCGGAGGGCTTGCACCGGATCCAGCTTCGCCGCCTGCCGCGACGGATAGATCGTGGCCACGAAACAGATCACCACAGCCGCGAGCACGACGATCGAGAAGTCGAGCGGCAGGACGCGGAAGGGCACGTGAGAGATCTGGTAGACGTCGGTCGGCACGCGAATGAGCTGATAGCGATCGCAGATGTACGACAACGACAGGCCGAGCACGGCGCCCAGGAACGTGCCGACCAGCCCGATGATGAGCCCCTGCAGCATGAAGATTGTCATGATGCTGCGGCTCGACGCGCCCATGGTCTTCAAGATCGCGATGTCGCGGCTCTTCTCCATCACCAGCAACACGAGCGACGCGATGATGTTCAGCGCGGCGACCGCCACGATGAGGCCGATCGTGATCGAGATGGCCATCTTCTCGAGCCACAGGGCGGAAAAGAGCGACCGGTTCATGTCGGACCAGTCCTGCGGTGATGTACTGCCGTCCGAGCTGCTCGGGGATCCGATTCGCGATCGCCGGCGCCTGATACAGATCGGCGACGCGCAGCTCGATGAGCGCGGGCCGTTCCTCGTTGAAGATTCGCTCCGCCGTCTCGAGGGAGACGAACGCAAAGCTGGAATCCAGCTCGTACAGTCCCAGCTTGAACACGCCGACCACACGCAGGCGCCGCGATCGCGGAATGAGGCCCATCGGCGACAGCGTCCCCTCCGGCGTCACCAACGTCACATCGTCGCCCAGCTCGAGTCGAAGCTGCGAGGCGAGGTCCGTGCCGACGAGGATGCCGGCGGGCTTGTCGGGGTCGTTCAAGGTGAGGGCGGCCACCTTCCCCTTGACCATCGAGCGGGCGAGATCGGTCACGTTCCCCTCGAGCGCGGGATCGATGCCCTTCAACTGGATGAACGCGGGGTCCGGCCCCGGCCTCCGCGCGCAGGAGTCCTTTGCCGAGCAGCGCAGGCGCCGCGCCGGTCACGCCCGGCAGGGCGCCAAGCTTCGCCGTCTCGGCGTGGTAGTCGGTGATGCCCCCGGTCTTCCAGACGTAGATGTGCGGCTGCGACCCGAGGATGCGGTCGCGCAACTCGCCCTGGAGTCCCGTCATCAGCGCCAGCGCGATGATCAGCGCCGTCACGCCCACCGCGACGCCAAGCGTCGAGATCAGCGAGATCAGCGAGATGAACGCCTGCTTCCGTCTCGCGAGCAGGTACCGCCAGGCGATGGCGAGTTCGAAGGGCATCGCATCCAGAGGCCAGGGGCCAGAGCGCCAGGCGCCAATGGCCACAAACCACAGGCTGCCACTGGCACAGTCATTGTTTCGCGGCACATGAGCCGAGATCACGAGAAGCTCAGAGCGTTTCCACCTTGCGACACAGTCTCGCGCTCCTGTCTATCGATCACACTGCCCGCTTTCCCTCCGCGCGAACGGTTCGTCATTGCAGTCGCAGCTGCGACGCGCCGCCGTTTCAGTCCCCACAAACATCGTTGAGGGCCTGCGCGCGTCGACGAGCCGACTACGGCGGTTCCTCGACATGGCGCTCGGTTCGGCATCGGAGGTCGACTATCTCTGGATCTCTGCGACGAGCTCGGCTTCTGGATCCGCCGGCTGTGCTGGAGTGCAAGAAGTGCTGCGATCCGCTCGTCGGTTCGCTGCAAAATCTGATGAGCGCATTCGATCGATGGAATCGAACCGCAATCGCTCAGCCTGGGAGCCGCGGCCCCTGGCCCTGAAGCCCTAGCCTATTCCCTTCTTCCTCATATGCGGAAACGCAATCACATCCCGGATCGACGGGCTGTTGGTCAAGGACCATCACCAGGCGATCGATCCCAACGCCTTCCCCGCCGGTCGGCGGCAGACCGTACTCGAGGGCGCGGATGTAGTCCTCGTCCATGGCATGCGCTTCGGCGTCGCCCTTCCGCTTCTCCTCCAGCTGTTGTTCGAAGCGGCGCCGCTGCTCGAGCGGATCGTTGAGCTCGCTGAACCCATTCGCGACTTCGAAACCCGCCAGGTAGAGCTCGAAACGCTCCACGGTGTCGGGATCGTCCGCCTTCTGTTTCGAGAGCGGCGACACTTCCGTCGGAAAGTCGTAGACGAACGTCGGCTGGACGAGATCGTGCTCGCAGAGCGCCTCGAAGATCTCCATCGCGAGCTTGCCGGCGCCGGTGCCGGGCGCGCTGTGGACGTCCAGCTTCGACGCAATGGCCGCCGCTGTTGACGCGTTCCGGAGATCGTCGACCGACACCGTGGTCCCCAGCCTGGCCGACGCGGCTTCAGCCGCCCGGTGCCGCAGCGACACCCGCCGGAACGGCGCCGCGAACGAGATCGTGTGCTCGCCGTACGGGACCTCGATCGTTCCCGCGGCCTGCTCCGCCACGTAGGCGAACATCTCCTCGGTCATCGCCATCAGGTCGTGATAGTCCGCGTACGCCTGGTAGAACTCCAGCATCGTGAATTCGGGATTGTGCTGCGTCGAGACGCCTTCGTTCCTGAAGTTGCGCGCGACCTCGTAGACCCGCTCGATGCCTCCGACCGACAGCCGCTTCAGATACAACTCCGGCGCGATCCGGAGGTACAGATCCATGTCGAGCGTGTTGTGATGCGTGACAAACGGACGCGCCATCGCACCGCCGGCGATGGGCTGCATCACCGGGGTCTCGACTTCCAGATAGCCGCGCTCGTCGAGGAATCGCCGGATGGCCGAAATCGCCCGCCCCCGAACCTCGAACACACGCCGCGACTCCGGGTTCACGATGAGATCGAGATACCGCTGCCGGTAGCGGATCTCGACATCAGTCAGCCCGTGCCACTTCTCCGGCAGCGGCAGGTGGCACTTGCCGAGAAACTCGAGCCGGCTCGCCCAGATCGTCAGCTCGTTGGTCTTGGTCCGGAACAGATGACCCGCGACGCCGACGTGGTCGCCGAAGTCGAGCAGCGTTGACAGCTCGTAGTCGCGCGCTGACAGCGCATCGCGCCGCAGATACGCCTGGATGCGCCTTCGCCCATCCGAGAGCACCAGGAAGCTGGCCTTACCGAAGCTGCGGATCGCCAGGATCCGGCCCGCGGTGACGGTCTCGATCCGCGTGGCGTTCAGCTCCTCCGATGTCTTCGGCTCATGAGCGTCCACAAGGGCGCTGATCGTGTCGGCCGGATTGAACCGGTGCGGGTATGCGGGCAGGCCCAGCGCTTCGATGGCCGCAAGGTGGGCGCGGCGCTGTGCGATCTGTTCGTCTTCCTGCGTCATGGCGTCGGCGGTGTCTCCTGCTCGAGATCGCGCCGGATGGCGTCGAGCACGCCATTCACGAAACGGCCCGCATCCGGTGTGCTGTACCGCTTCGCCAGCTCCACGGCTTCGTCGATCACGACAGGACGCGGCGTCTCCGGTTCATGCAGAAACTCGTAGACGGCAAGCCGGAGGACGAGGCGGTCCAGGACCGACATTCGCGACAACCGCCAGTTCTCGGAATGTGCCTCAATCAGCGGGTCGAGCCGGTCGAGCGCGCCGGCGACGCCTTCCGCGAGCCGTTCGGCGAACTGCCGGGCCGCGTCTCCGGGTCCTCGTCGTCCTGCACCTGCCAGAAGATCGTGCGGACGATGGGCGGCGTGAGCTTGCCAACTTCGCCCTGATACAGCATCTGGAGCGCGGCCTCGCGCCCGCGGCTGCGCGCCGCCCCCCAGCCGGAGGCCGCTTGACTCACGGGCGCTCTCCGTCCTCGAGGGCGCGGTAGACCGCCGCCATCTCGAGCGCCGCCATCGCCGCCTCGTAGCCCTTGTTGGTCGGGCCTTCCACGGAGCGCTCGAGCGCCTCCTCGGCGGAGTTGGTCGTGAGCACGCCGAAACTGAGGGGCACGCCGGTCTGTGACGCCACCGTCTGCAGGCCGTGCGCGACGGCTGACGCGATGTATTCGAAGTGCGGCGTGGCTCCGCGAATCAGGCATCCAAGACAGACAACCGCGTCGAACCGATCAGTCTCCGCCGCCCGCTGAGCCGCCATCGGAATCTCGTAGGCTCCCGGCACCCGGACGACGGTGACGTCGCGCTCGACGACTCCGGCGTCGCGCAGCGCGTGTTGCGCTCCGCTCAACAGCCGTTCGGTCACGAAATCGTTGAAGCGTGACACGACGACCGCCACGCGGATGCGGCGTCCAGCCAGGTGCGTGTCGCCCATGATCGGTAGATTTTAGTCCGGCCTCGACCGGCGCACGAGGCTTGTCAGGCCAGGCCCAGCATCACGGCGATCGCGGCGCCCGAGGTGTCGGCCATCCAGTCGTGCACGTCACACGAGCGGCCCGGAACGAAATACTGGTGGAGCTCGTCGGTGACCCCGTAGATCGACGCGAGCGCAAGGGCGGCGAGCGCGGTGCCCCACGAAACGGTCGAGAGCCGCCCGCCCGAGAGGCCCCAGAGCAGCGTCAACGCGAAGCCGCCATACGCCGTGAAGTGCTCTACCTTGTCGGTGACCTCCATCGGCGGCGAGGGAAGCGCGCTGAACGACGACAGCGTGAAGAGCGCCACCGCGTAGAGGACTGCCGGTCCCCAGGTCCACAGCCAATGCCGTGGGGCGAGCGGGCCACGGTCAGGTTGTGTAGGGCTGGGCATGCGTCGGGCGAGTGACGTGGAGCGCGGGCGGGGCTGCTAGAGCGGGAAGACGTACATCACCCAGCCGAGGACGATCGCGCTTGCGATGAATCCACCGAACAGCAGTCCCCCGAACCGCAGCTGCGCGCGCGCATCGTCGCGCATCAGCACCGCGAAGACCAGGGACACGAAGAACGAGAAGAGGAGCAGAAGCAGGAGGTGACTGTGCATGTCAGCTCGCGCCTACTTCCGGCCCAGCGCGATATCCCACGCGTCCACCACCACGAGCATGTTGAGCAGCCCGGCGACGATCAGAAAGGCGTTGCCATACTCGTAGGTGACCGCCACGACGTTGCCGGCGCCGTAGCCGAGCGCTCGTGCGATGAAGGACGGGACGCCGATCCCGAGGTCGGCGAGCGCCGCAAGGGCGACCAGCGGCTGACCGAGCTCGAATGGGAAGATGCGCCCGTGCAACGCGAGGCCGATGGCGTACATCGCGGGCAGGGCGACCAGGAAGACGGCGCCCTTGAACATGACGGCCGAACCACAGGTGGCCCGCACCGGGCACGAGCCACGCTGCCAGACCGACCAGGTACGGATTGGAGGTCTGGGCTCGCTCGGCTGTCGCTTCTCTCACGCTCTCAGTTTACCTCAGGTGTCCTGAGCGCCCTCCCGCCGGACGGCGTCCAGCGCGGCTGCAACGGCTGCGCCCAGCGGGATCGCACAGACCGCCCGCGCCAGATTGCCCGGATCGCCCGCCCCGAGCCGCTCGGCCGCCCAGCTGATCGCGGTCGGCAGCGCCGCCAGGATGAAGATCACACGCCAGGCGCGCGAGGCTGGTGACGGCAGGCGCGCGGCTCCGGTCACGAGTCCGACGAGCGCCATCAGACCGGCGGAGAGATAGAGGCCGGTGCAACGGCCGCAGACCGGCCAGGGCACACCAGCCATCGAAAAGGAACGCTCGGGCCGTTGATGACAGACTCGGGCGCCGACGGCGTAGACCATCGCCGCAGCCCATCGGCCGGCGCCCGGCGATGGCGAAGCGATGCGCCACGCCGCCAGCGGAAGCGAAGCCGCCCACAGGACAGCCAACGCCAACAGTCCTGCCGCGATGCGTCCGCCGGCGCGCTCCGAGCTCACTGGTATACTCAGCCTCAGTATTTCACTGTCGCGCCCCACCTGCTGCGCCCTTCCTATCCCTGATGCCGATGTCCTCAGAACTCCCGGTCCGCCGCGCCGTCGTGGCGGCGATTGGTTGCGTGTCGGCCGCGCTGCTGATGACCGAGCTGGCGCTGACGCGCATCTTCTCGGTCACGATGTACTACCATTTCGCCTTCCTGGCGATTTCGATCGCGCTGTTCGGACTGAGCGCGAGCGGCGTGTACGTCTATCTGGCCCGGCGGCATCTGCTCGGCCGCGCCGACGATCGGGCGCTCGCGGCGCACGCCCTGCTCTTCACCGTCGTGACGGTCGTCGCGTTGGCCGTGCTCATCCGGCTGCGGGTCGGTTTGAACTACTCGCCAGAGAACCTGCGGCTGATGCTGGCCATCTACGGACTGGCCGCGCTGCCCTTCTTCGCCGGCGGTGCGGTGATCTCGCTGGCGATCAGCCGGTACGCCGCTCGCGTCAATGTCGTGTACGCGGCCGATCTGATCGGAGCGGCGCTCGGATGCCTGCTGCTCATCCCGCTGCTGAATACGGTGGGCGCCCCTGGATCCGTCCTCGTGGCCGCCCTCATCGGCAGCGTCGGCGCGCTCCTGTTGCTCGACGGATCGGACCGCCGCCGCTGGCTGCTGCCTGCACTCATCGTCGGGGCCCTGCCACTGACGCTGCACCTGGCGGGATTCCAGTTCTTCGAAGTGCGGGTCACGAAGGGGCACGACAACGATCGTTTGCTCTTCAGCCGCTGGAATTCGTTCTCTCGCGTTGCGGTATACGACCGGAGGCATGGCGACTGGTCGCTGAGCCCCCGCTACACGGGGCCCATGCCCGACTCCCGGTTCATGGACATCGACTCCGCGGCCTCGACGCCGATTGTCCATTTTTCGGGCCGGCTCGACGACGTCTCGTCGCTGCGCTACGAGCTCACCGCGCTCGCGTATCGACTGGCGCGTGAAGGACCCGGCGGTGACCGCGCTGGGCTCAAGACGCTCGTCATCGGCCCTGGCGGCGGCCGCGACATCCTGTCTGCGTTGTTGTTCGGGGCTTCGCACGTCGATGCCGTGGAGATCAATCCCATCATCGCCAACGACGTGATGCGAGGTGCCTTCCAGGATTTTTCCGGTGGCATCTACGTCCATCCGCGCGTGCGCGTCACCGTGGACGATGGTCGCAGCTTCGTGCGTCGATCGCCGGATCGCTACGACGTGATCCAGGCCTCTCTGGTAGACACGTGGGCCGCGACTGCAGCCGGCGCTTACACGCTCAGCGAGAACTCGCTGTACACCGTCGAGGCCTTCACCGATTACTTCGATCATCTGAGCGACGATGGCGTGATCACGATCACGCGCTGGGTCTTCGACGGCCTGCGCCTCGTCTCGCTCGCGCAGGAGGCGTGTGCGCGGCGCGGCTGCGACGCCGCCGATCGCCTCGCCATCGTCCAATCGGGACGCGTCGCGACATTTCTGTTCAAGAAGCGCGCGTTCACGCCAGCCGAGACGGCCGCGCTCAGGCAGCTCGCCGCGTCACTCGATTTTGCTGTGTTGTATGCGCCCGACCGCCGCGGCGCGGTGGTGCCGCCGCTCCCGGATCCCAAGGACCGCGTGTGGACGTCGCGGCCAGGCGACTACGAACAGCTGGTGCTCTCGCCGGATCGCCACGCCTTTTACGAGCGATACAACCTCGACGTCCGGCCCACGACGGACGACCGCCCGTTCTTCTTTCACACCACGCGCTTGCGGATCAGTTCGAAGTGGCGTTCGGCAAGGGCATGTTGTTCGGCAACGGGCTCAGCGCTTTGCTCTCCTTGATGACGATTTCCGCGATGATGGTCGTGCTCTTCATCATCGGACCACTCGCGCTCGCCGGAGGCACGCGCCTCGGGGCGGGATGGCCTCGCTGGCTGGCGTACTTCAGCTGCCTGGGGGCCGGATTCATGCTGGTCGAAGTCGCGCTGCTGCAGCGATTCGTCCTGCTGCTCGGACATCCGGTCTATTCGCTGACGGTCACGCTGTTCTCGCTGCTCCTGGGGACGGGCGCCGGCAGCTTTCTGTCTCGGCGATTCGACGCGGCGACGCTGCAGACGCGCGTGCGGCAAGCGCTCATCGGCGTCGTCGTCATCGCGATCGTGGGGATCCTGGTCCTGCCGTGGCTGATCGAATCCGTGATTCAGGCGCCGCGCTGGATGCGCATCGGATTGGCGGTGCTGCTGCTGGCTCCGGCGGGGGCGTTGATGGGCGTCCCTCTTCCATCGGGGATGCGGATGCTCGCGGCCCGTCAGCCGGAGCTGGTGCCGTGGGCGTGGGGCATGAACGGCGCGCTATCGGTCGTCGGCGCAACGCTCGCCGTTTTTATCGCCATGAACTGGGGATTCTCCGCAACACTCGCGACGGGAGCGGCGACATATGTCGTGGCCGCGTTCCTCGTTGCGCGTCGATCGTGAAAGCCGCCGGAGGCCGTCAGGCCGCACCGAGCGGCCCGAAGGCGCCTGCATAGCGACGTGCGAACTGCTCCCACGTGAAGGCGTGGTTGGAGCCGCCGAGGTGTTCGAGCGCGTACGTCGCAGCGACGCTGCCGAGCTGTGCGCAACTTTCAGGTCCGCACCCATCGAGAGTCCCTTCATCAGACCCGCCCGAAACGCATCACCAACCCCCGTTGGATCTTCGATGCGATGCGGTTCCACCGCCGGAACATCGATTTGACCGTTGGCGGTCAGGATCGAGCATCCGTGTTCGCCCTTGGTCACGATTAAGACGCTGGCACCGGACGCGATGTCGCGTTCCTGCAGACCCGTCTTCTGCCGGATCAGTTCGAACTCGTAGTCGTTGCAGATGACCCACGTGGCACCGGCAATCCCGTCGCTGAGCTCGCTGCCGCTCATCCGCGCGCACTGTTGACCGGGGTCGAAGATGAAGGGAATGCTCAGCGTCCGGCACTCCTCGGTGTACTGCAGCATCGCGCCGGGGTCGTTTGGCGAAATGATGGCGAGGTCGCACTGGCCGGCCTCGCGGAAGGACAACTCGCCCGCGTTCGACATCGCCCCGGTGTAGAACGACGCGATCTGGTTGTTGTCCTGATCCGTGCTGCAGAAGAAGGATGCCGTGAACTTGCCGGGCACCTGAGCCACGAGCGAGGTGTCCACGCCCGCGGCTTCGAGCCACTGACGATACTCACCAAAGTCCTGCCCGGCGGTTCCCATCAGCCGCGGCCGTTCGCCGAGCAGAGCCAGCGTATAGGCGATGTTGGGGCCGCATCCCCCGCGGCGCTTGTCCATCGTGTCCACCAGGAAGCTCAGACTCACGCGCTGGACGTGTTCCCGGCATCAGGTGCTCGGTGAACTTCCCAGGGAAGGACATGAGGTAGTCGAATGCGATTGAGCCGGTGACAACGATGTTCATGGGTGTCTGTTTGGTGTCGTATTCGTGTTCGGATTCGTTTTCGGAATCGCGATCCCGCCTGTGTGCCGCGACGCGCGGGCTGCGTGCTCGAACGAACACGAAGCCAAACGCGAAGACGACGCAGTCACTTCACGTATTTGCCGATGATGATCCCCAGATCACGCTTCGCCTCAGCGGGGATGGCTTCGGGCCGCGTGAGGATAGCGTGCGAGAGAGCCGACGCGCACGAGCACGTTCGCTCGGTGGGCACGGCGGCAACGGCGTCAAGAATGATGCGCTGGGCCGTTTGCACGTTCTGCATCAGGGTCGAGGATGATCATTTCCACCGTCACCGAATCGTGGTCCGGATGCCAGCAGTCGTAGTCGGTCACGAGCGCGATGCGTCACATAGCAGATCTCGGCTTCGCGGGCGAGCTTGGCTTCCTGGAGATTGGTCATCCCGATGATGTCCATGCCCCACGATCGATAGAGGTTCGATTCCGCCAGGGTCGAGAACTGCGGACCCTCCATGCACAGATAGGTGCCGCCGCGATGGACCTTGCGCCCAGGATCGTCGCGCCGTCGGCCGCGATGGCCGCGAGCTCCGGGCACAATCGGGTGGGCGAAGCCCACGTGCGGCGACCAGGCCGCGGCCGAAGAACGTGCTGATGCGCCCCGGGTGCGGTCGAAGAACTGATCGGGAACCACGATGTCGAGGGGCTTCAGCTCGGCACGAAGGCTGCCGACGGCGCTGGCCGACAGAATCGATCTCGACGCCGAGCAGCTTCAGGCCGTAGATGTTCGCGCGAAAATTCAACTCGGTCGGCGGGATGCCGATGACCCGCACCGTGGCTGCGCGAGAAACGCCACGCTTGCGGCCCGAAGCGTCCCCACGGGTACGACGCCGGATGGATCGCCAAACGGCGTCTTCAGCGTGACTTCTTCACGATCGGTGAGGTCGGCCATGTCGTACAGGCCGCTCCCGCCAATGATGCCGATCTCGACCTGCATGACCGCTCCTTCTCCGGGACGTCTCTCGCGAGACTGTCCGACCGAACAGCTTACACCAGGCCACCGACAGCGTCGCTGGTCGCACCACTTGACACCGACACCGGTGGCTAGATGGTTTCGAGGACGATGCGGTCGCCGGCCTGACGGAAATGACCCGCGGCCGAACGTGGGATCGTCTCGAAGAAGACGAGGTATTGGTGCGCAGCCGCTTCGGACAGGAAAGCGCGCTTGAACGACAAGGTGTCCATCGGATAGAGGTCGTAGCCCGTGATCCAGGTCAGCGGCACGTGCGCCGATGTGGGAATCACGTCCGCCATGAACACGGCCGTGCGTCCCCGCGACTCGATCCGCACGAGCTGATGATGTGCGGTATGTCCGCCAGTCCGCACCGTCCGCACACCGGGCATGATCTCCACATCGTCATCGACAGAGTGAGCTGCCCGGACGTCTCCACGGGCGCGTAGTTGTCGGCAAAATAGCTCGCTCGACTCCGCTCGTGCGGATGCCGGGCATCGTCCCACTCGCCGCGGCGAACGATGTAGCGGGCATTCGGGAAGCGCGGACGCACGATCCCGTCTCGGCCGCGCGTCGTGAATCCACCCACGTGATCGAAGTGGAGATGTGTGGCAAGGACGATGTCGATTTCTGCGGGGGTGACTCCAGCGGCAGCCAGCGTCTGATCGAGCGCCACGGCACGATCAAGGGCAAAGATGTCCGCGGCCTTGGCGTCCATCTTGTCGCCGATGCCGGCGTCGATGAGCAAGGTCTGGCTGCCGCGGACCAGCAACGGCCGCGTCCCCAACCGAATCCGATTGCGATCGTCCGGAGGCGCGACGCGCGCCCACAGCACTTTCGGGATGACGCCGAACATCGCACCGCCATCCAGCCCGAAGAAGCCATCGCTGAGCGAGATGAGCTCGAGGTCGCCGATCGTGCTATGGACGGTTGCGTCATCCCGCCGGCTTCCTGCCGAGGACGCGCTCAGCGATGCGTGCGGCAGCCGAGTACGGATCGATCTGGCGTGCCGCGGATCGAGGCCGCCAGTTCGGCACGCTCGCTCTCGGCGAGCGTCGCGTTGACCTCATCGGTCCAGCGAGCGGCCAGCGCCTCGCGCAGCTGAAACTCGCTACGCGCCCGGCGCCGCGTGTCGCCGTCCACTCCAGGCCGTGAACGGAAACGCTGCGCTGCCTCGAGGAGCGCGGCCACGCCGTCGCCGGAGGTGGCCTGTGTTTTCACAATCGGCGGCTCCCACGTCCCCGCCGGCGCCGATGCCCGGAGCGACTCGATCGCCGACACCGTCCGGTCGGCTCCCGGATAGTCACTCTTGTTGACCACGAACACGTCCGCGATTTCCATGATGCCGGCTTTGATGGCCTGGACCTCGTCTCCGGCTCCGGGCACGGCAACGACGATCGAGATATCCGCCGTGCGCACGATATCGATCTCGTCCTGTCCGACGCCGACGGTCTCGATGATCACCGGATCGAACCCTGCGGCGTCGAGCACGGCCGCGGCGTCGCTGGTCGCCCGCGCGAGCCCACCCAGATGTCCACGTGTCGCCATGCTGCGGATGAACACGCCTTCGTCGCTGTGCGTGCGCCTGCATCCGGACGCGATCGCCGAGGATGGCGCCGCCGGTGAAGGGGCTGGAGGGATCGACCGCGACGACGCCAACCCGGTGGCCGCTCGCACGCAGCTCGCGTGTCATGCGATCGACGAGGGTGCTCTTGCCGGCGCCAGGCGGACCGGTGACGCCAACCAGATAGGTATTTTGACCGGTGTGAGTGGAAAATGTTTTGCGAACCAACGCCGCCGCCGACGGCGACTTCGTCCTCGATGAGCGACATGGCGCGCGCCATGTGCGCGCGCGTCGCCGGCCTGAGTACGCGGTCGGCCAGTGAAAGGGACGCGGTCACTTCAGGCAGCCAGCAACTGACGAGCGATCACGAGCCGTTGTACTTTGCTCGTGCCCTCGCCGATGGTGACGAGCTTCACATCCCTGAAATACTTTTCCGCCGGGTAGTCTTTGACGAAGCCGTAGCCACCGTGTATCTGGACACTCGTCCTCGGCGGCGCGCACGGCGGTCTCGCTGGAATAGAGCTTCGCCATTGCCGAGGCCATCGTGTCAACGGGCTGCGGCCTTGATCCTTGAGCCAGGCCGCGCGGTAGGTGAGGAGCCGCGAGGCTTCCACCCGCGTCGCCATGATCGACCAGACGCTCGCGCGGAATGGACGGGAGTTCTCCGATTGCGCGGCCAAACTGTTTCCGCTGGGCGGCGTATGCGTCAGCACTCCCCCTCATACGCACCCTGACCGAGTCCACCGCCAACGCGGCAATGCCGATGCGGCCGGCATCGAGCACCTGCAGCGTCTGCACGAAACCCTGGCCCTCTTCGCCAATCAGCTGCGACGGAGCGGGAAGCGGCAGTCCCACTGCCCAGGATCACCTCGGTGGTTTCGCTCGCGCGCATGCCGAGCTTGTCCTCCTTCCTTCCCCCGCCATCAAGCCCGGCGTGCCGCGTTCGACGATGAAGGACGAAATGCCCTTTGGTTCCTTCGACTTGTTCGGTGATCGCCATGAGCACCAGGAGGTGTCGGACGAGGTGCCGTGCGTGATGAAGGCTTTGGACCCCGTTCAGCCCACCCAGCATTCACCCTCGCGAACCGCGGTGGTGCGCATCGCCTGCCGCGTCGCTCCCCGGATCCCGGCTCGGTCAATCCCCAACCCGCGAGCTTTTCACCCTTTGCCAACGGTGTCAAGGTAACGACGCTTCTGTTCGTCGGAGGCAAAGCTGGAGCGATGTGAGCCGCGCCAAGACCGTTGTGAGCGGCGACCGACAAGGCGACCACGCTCGGATCGATTCTCGCCAGTTCCTCGATGCAAATGCAGTAGTCGATGGCCGACATGCCTGCGCCACCATAACTCGGGCGCAAACTGAATACCCATCAATCCCAGCTCGGCCATCTTCGGAATGAGGCTGTCCGGAAAGTGCTGCGCCTCGTCCCACTCGCGCACGTGCGGACGGATCTCGGCCTCGGCGAACTCGCGCACCGCGTTCGCGCAGGAGCACCTGTTCATCCGACAGGCGGAAATCCACCTGGCGGATTATCACATGCCTCTGCGCCACGCGCCCTGTGCCGTGCGGGAACACATCCAAGCCGGATACCCGGTATCATGACGTGTTCGCTCAGTTGAGAGGTGTCATGACGCCGATACGTCGTTCGCGCGGCGCTCGCCGCACTCGTGATCGTCGCAGGCGCACGACCAGCACGCGCCGATCTGACGGGATCTCATCGGCGGCTCGAGCCAGAGTCAATCGCCCGGCTCCGTCGTCTCCTCCGACCCGCAGCGCAGCTTCCGCACGACGCACGGGGCTGGCCGTGGGATTTGGACTGCTGATCGTGGGTTTCGAGCTGGAGTGGGCACATACCAGTGGCGACTCGGTCGGCGAGAACGCCTGCAGTGACGTCAAGGTGACGTGTGTGCCCTCGCTCACGACAGTGATGGGCAACTTGCTCGTCCAGACGCCGCACGGCATGCTGCCCCTGCAGCTCTACGGAACCGTCGGCGCCGGTGGCGTATCGCGAACGCTATTCGCCGTGTCGATGTGAACGACTATGGCTTTGGCACGAACGTCGGCGGCGGGGCGAAGATCAATCTCTGTTGGTCCCCTTCGTCTGCGGGTCGACTACCGCATCTTCAAACTTCGGAAACGATTCGTACCATGGCACGCCGCAGCGGTTCTACGCAGGTGCCAATATTTCCTTCTGAACAGCGTACAAGACAACGGCCCGGCGCGCGTGCGCGGCCGGGCCGTCAGGTCGCACGAGGAACTGCCGGTTACTGCTGAGGCGGCGGCGTGGTTGCGGCCGGCTGGGCCGGAGTGGCGTGGCAGGCGCGGCGTGCTCGCGCCCGCCGCATGCCGCTGCGGCTGCACCGAAATCCTGCACGAGCTGCAGATTGACCTTGTTCAGGCCAGCCGCGAACGAATCGCGGATAGGTCGGGAAGATCGCCTGCACCTCGGTCGGGAACACCTCATAGAGGATCTTCGCGACGGTGTAATCGGCGCCCTTTGCGGCAGGTCGCAATGATGGCGACGTAGAGCACGTTGCCGCCGGGGCCTGGGTCGGTCGATTTGAAAATCTTCCACCCGTTCGCCTGCTGGCGGCGCTCCGGCTTGTCTGACTTCGCGAGCGCCTGGTGCAGTTTCGCCATGACCGACTCGAAATCGGCCGTCTTGTCCGGCTTGACCTGCATGAGAATCAGGCCTGCGTCGCCATCGAACGTGAGGGCGGCTGGAGCAGGCTGAGCGGGCTGAGCCGCAGCGTGCAGCGGGAGCTGGTGTTTGCGTAGCGGGCGCCTGAGCGGCCGGCGGCGCGGACGTCAGCCTGCGCAAAGGCCGGCGCGGTCGCGAGCAACGGTGAGACCTGCGGCCACGAGGGCCCCGACAATGAATGTCCGGCGGCCCTGTGCCGACCGGCTCTGAACCTTGCGCATCGACTCTTCCTCCTTCGATCCGTGACGAAAACGCGAACGCTTACTCTAGCGTAAAGCTGGGCTCCACGGAACCCCTTGCCATGGAATGCGTCCTACCGAACGCTCCGTCACCTCTATTTACACTCTCTCGTTACACAAACGCTACCATCACGTCGTTCGCAACGAGCATGCCGTCCCGGGTCAGCCGTAGCCGTCCGCCATCGCGAATGGCCCGACCCGCGCCGATGTGGGCCGCGAGCGCGTCGCCGAACCGCGCCCACGACGTCGATGCCGTAGCGCCGGCCGGCGGCGTCGAGATCGACGCCCTCCGTCAGGCGAAGCCCGGTGAACAGGGCGTCCTCGAGACACTCCAGCGGCGTGCGTGCCGTGCGCTCCGCTTCTGCATCCGCACCCGGTCATGACGCGCTGGATGTACTCCTCGGTGGAAGAGGACATTCTTCCAGCGGACGGCCGTCGCGCGTGGAATGCGCCCCACAGCCGAGCCCAAGCCACTCGCCATCTTCCCAGTATTTGAGATTGTGGCGCGACTCGAACCCCGGACTGGGAGCCACGTTCGAGATTCGGGACCGCTCGATACCCGGCGCCTATCGAGAAAATCATTGAGGCTCCACAAATACATCTCCGCCGCGTCGTCGTCAGGGGCCAGTGACCAGTCCGGCGGCGGGCCATGTCTTCCTTCAGCGGCGCGTTGGGATACAGCTCGAGAAGATACAGCGACGCGTGCTCCGGTGAAACCTGGATCAGCGCGTCCACGCTTTCGCTCTTCTACTTCAGCTCGCCTCGCGTCTGCTGGGGCAGCCACATCATCAGATCGAGGCGGAGACGTTGGTCGAGGGGCGGCTGCGCGCGCTCTTCGGTCGACCGCGTCCCGCGGCCCGTTCCCGCGGAGTGAATGCGTCCCAGCCTCTTCAACTCGACGTCACGAAAAGGACTGCACGCCGAAGCTCACACGGTTGACGCCTGCCGTTCACGAAAACCGCTCATTCGCTCGGTACGTCGAGGTTTCCGGGTTGGTCTCGAGCGTGACCTCAGCATCACTCGCTGATGGTGAACGAATTTCGGCAGGCTGTGACATCAACCGCTCAATCTCGGCCGGGATCGAGCAGTGAGGGCGTCCCTCCGCCAAAGAAGATGGTGTACGCACCGGTTTCGCCACCGCCCGGCGTGTACTGATTTCGCGTTCCCCGAGAGCCGCGCGTTACCGATTTTTGAGCTCGCCGTCGAAGAGCCCTCGATTGAGTTTGGAGCAGTTGCAGATTGAAAGAACAGAACGGGATGTGGAGGTAGAGGCCTCAGCATCTGTGGGATTGCTGAATGCTGATTGCTGATTTACCTACGTGCCCGCTGTTTGCCGCTAAATCTACGTCCATAAGCGGCCACGGGTCGCTGATTTTTTTTTTTTTTTTTTTTTTTTTTTTTTTTTTTTTTTTTTTTTTTTTTTTTTTTTAAAAAAAAAAAAAAAAAAAAAAAAAAAAAAAAAAAAAAAAAAAATTTTTCTACCTCTGCCACTCGCCCTCGCCTTCAGTTGTGCCCCGCGCACCCGGGCCCTTTGACCATTGTCGGAAGCACGCGGCCCGGCCTGGTGGCGAGGCAGCTTCCACAGGACGAGCAATCGTCCACGCCGCCGTTGGGCGGCAAGTGCCGGTAGTCGGCACCGTCGTATCCAGGAACTCGCACATCTCGTGGAGCCGCGAGTGAATCCGGAATCCGATTCGTGCTTTCAGGCAATCAGGATCGGCGTATCGTCCGGCGTGTCTTCGTAGTTGGACGTGAAGATCGTGTGGCGGCGTTCGTTGTATCGCGTATTCACGATCAAGTTCATCGTCTCTTCGACCCACTCGGACGTCTTCTCCGATCCGATGTCGTCGAGCACCAGCAGATCGGCCTCCATCACCGGGCGGAGCACGTCCATCTCCGCCGTTCGAACGAGCGGGTTGTAAGGTGCTGCGGATCACCCGCAGCAGATCGCGCACGTCGTAAAACAATCCGCGCGCACCTTTCGAGAGGATGACCCGCCGCAGTACCGCGACCGCCAGGTGTGTTTTTCCGATCCCGGGCGGACCGATCAGGCAGAGACCCTTTCGCGGTTCAGGAAAATCTTCGGCGAACTTGCGCGCCTGCTTCGACCGCGCCGAGCAAGTCGTCTTAGGGTAAGTGACAAAGGTGTCGAGATCGCAACGACGATACCGCGGTGGAAAGCGGGCGTCCGCGAGCAGCGTGGCCGCCAGGCCTTCACGCCAGCAGTCGCATCGGACGACCCGTCGAATGCCATTGGCTTCTACGAGCCTTCCAGCCGGTGTCGTCGCAGAGATCGCAGGACATGAAACGAATAGCAGGAAGTGAATCGGATTGCGGAGCGCGAATGACTTGGAATTCGCGATTTGCAGTTCGAACTGATGTCGTTACGGAATGCGCAGACGATGCAATATCGCTGAGTCGAGCTTACGCGAGCCGCGCTCCGAATTCGTCGCGCTCGTGAGAATGTTCGAGCGGTCTGCAGCTCGACGCCCGACGGATGGCCTAGGCTGCGACGGGCTCTTCGACGTGCGGTCGACGGATGTTTCAGGGCGGATCGCGCGCACCAGATCGGTCGGCGAGGACTTGACCAGCGCCGTGTTCAGCCGCTGCTCCCAGTCGCCGATGCCCGTGCCCATCTCGCGCTTCACGTACTCCATGAACTCGTTGACCTCGCCCTGCATCTGCTCGATCTTGCGGCGCATGTTGAGGATGATCTCGACGCCGGCGAGGTTGACGCCGAGATCGCGCGTGAGCGACAGGATGGTCTCGAGCTGCTCGAGGTCTTCGTCCGAGTAGAGGCGCGTGTTGCCGTCGGTGCGCGACGGCTTGAGCAGCCCTTCGCGCTCGTAGAGCCGCAGCGTCTGCGGGTGGATGTTGTAGCGCTGCGCCACCACGCTGATCATGTAATAGGCCTTGCCGGTTCGCTTCGTGCCATCTCTCAGCCATGTCCCGCACGGACGTCGTCGCCGTTAAGCTCCGGCCGAACTCCCGGATCAGCTCCTTCGATCGCTCGTCGAGCACGCTGCGGCAGCACCAGCCGCACCTCGACCACGAGATCGCCGCTGTCGCCCGTCCGCGGCGACGGCATGCCGCGCTCGCGGACCCGGAACTGCTGGCCCGATTGCGTGCCCGGCGGCACGCGCAGCCTGCACCGCGCCGTCGGGCGTCGGCACGTCGATGCGGGCGCCCGAACGCCGCTTCGTGAATCGCCAGCGGCACGTCGATATGGAGATCGTCGCCGTCGCGCCGGAAGCGCGGGTGCGGCCTCGACGTGCACGGTGACGTAGAGATCGCCGGGCGGCCCGCCGCGGCGGCCCGGCGTGCCCTCGCCCGGCACGCGCAGCCGCTCGCCGTCCGGGACGCCGGCCGGAACCCGAACGCGTGACCGACTCGGTGCGCATCGGCCAGCCCGCCCCGCCGCAGCGCCGCACGCGCGCCGGCGCTGCGCGCCCGTGCCGCCGCAGCGGGGGCACGCCTGCGAGAACACCATGTGGCCCGCGCGCCGTCCGCACCGACCCGGTGCCGTGCAGGGCGCGCACGCGCGACGCCGGCGCCGCGCAGCCGGCCCTGCCCTGGCACCCGCCGCACGCCCGCGGCGCGTCACCGTCGAGCGGACGCTCGCCGCCGCGCATCGCCTCCTCGAACGGCAGCGGAGCGTCGGCATGCAGATCGGCGCCGCGCTCCGGCGCCGCCGGCCGCGGCGCTCGCGCGCGCCGAACCACGTCGGCGAACAGATCGCCGAACGTGGACGCCGCGTCGCCCTGGGCGCCGGCGCGAGAAGTCGAAGCCCTCGAAGGCGAACGCCGCGGCCTCGCGGCGTCGCGGCCGGTGACCGCCGCGCCGCGTCGTACGCCCGGCGCTGTCGGGATCGCTCAGCGTCTCGTAGGCCTCGGCGATTCGCCGGAAGCGCAGCTTCCGCCTCCTCGTCGCCCGGGTTGACCTCCGGGATGGTACCGGCGCGCGAGCCGCCGGTACGCCCGCTTGATGTCGCCGAGCGACGCCCGCGCGAGGCCGAGCGCGACGTAGAGGTCCATGGCGTCAGATACGCTGCCTGTCGCCTGTGTCGGCATCGCGGCTACTTCTTGTCTTCGTCACCACCTCGGCGTCGATCACGTCGTCCGCTGCGCGCCGCTGCCGCCGCGCCGGCGCCGCCGCCCGCGCGGCTCCGCACCGCCGGCTCGCCGGCTCACCGCCCGGCGCCGCGGCCTGCTTGTAGAGCGCCTCGGCGACCTTGTGCTGCGCCTTGCATCAGCTCCTCCACGCCCTGCTTCATCGCCGCGGCGTCGTTCTGCTCGAGCGCGCGCCTTGAGCGTCGTCGATCGCCGGCCTCGACCGGCGCCTTGTCGTCCGCCGTCAGCTTGTCGCCGGCGTCCTTCAGCATCCGCTCCGCCTCGTAGACCGCCTGGTCCGCCTGGTTGCGGGTCTCGATCTCCTCGCGGCGCTTCTTGTCCTCGTCGGCGTGCGACTCGGCGTCCTTCATCATCCGCTCGACCTCGTCCTTGCTGAGGCCGGACGACGCGGTGATGGTGATCTTCTGCTCCTTGCCGGTCGCCGTGTCCTTGGCCGACACGTTGACGATGCCGTTGGCGTCGATGTCGAACGTCACCTCGATCTGCGGCACGCCGCGCGGCGCCGGCGGAATGCCCGTCGAGATGGAACTCGCCGAGCGTGCGGTTGTCGCGCGCCAGCGGGCGCTCGCCCTGCAGCACGTGCACCTCGACGCTGGTCTGGCTGTCGGCCGCGGTCGAGAACGTCTCGCTCTTCCGCGTCGGGATCGTCGTGTTGCGCGTGATGAGCGTGGTCATCACGCCGCCCAGCGTCTCGATGCCGAGCGACAGCGGCGTCACGTCGAGCAGCAGCAGGTCCTTGACCTCGCCCGCGAGCACGCCCGCCTGGATCGCCGCGCCGATGGCGACGACCTCGTCCGGGTTGACGCCCTTGTGCGGCTCCTTGCCGAACAGCTCCTTGACGATCTGCCTGGACGCGCGGGATGCGCGTCGAGCCGCCGACCAGCACGACCTCGTCGATCTTCGACGGCGTCGACGCCGGCGTCGGCGAGCGCCTGCTTGGTCGGGCCGACCGTCTTCTGCAGCAGGTCCTCGACCAGCTGCTCGAACTTCGCCCGCGTCAGCTTCATCGTGCAGGTGCTTGGGGCCGGTCTGATCGGCCGTGATGAACGGCAGGTTGATGTCGGTCTCCATCACGGTGGAGAGCTCCATCTTGGCCTTCTCGGCGGCCTCCCTCAGGCGCTGCAGCGCCATGCGGTCCTTGCCGAGGTCGATGCCGTCGCTCTTCTTGAACTCGGCGATGATCCACTCGATGATGCGCTGGTCGAGGTTGTCGCCGCCGAGGTGCGTGTCGCCGTTGGTCGACTTCACCTCGACCACGCCCTCGCCGACTTCGAGGATCGAGATGTCGAACGTGCCGCCGCCGAAGTCGTAGACGGCGATCGTCTCGTCCTTCTTCTTGTCGAGGCCGTAGGCCAGCGCCGCCGCGGTCGGCTCGTTGACGATGCGCATGACCTCGAGGCCGGCGATCTGTGCCGGCTTCCTTGGTGGCCTGCCGCTGCGCGTCGTTGAAGTAGGCCGGCACGGTGATGACCGCCTTGGTGACCGGCTGGCCGAGGTAGTCCTCGGCGGCCTGCTTCAGCTTCTGCAGGATCATCGCGGAGATCTCGCGGCGGCGCGAGTGCCTCCTTGCCGCCGGCGTTGATGCGCACGTCGCCGTTCGCCGGCGCGCACGACGCTTGTAGGGCACCATCTTCATTTCTTCGCTCACTTCGTCGAAGCGGCGGCCCATGAAGCGCTTGATCGAGAAGACGGTGTTCTCGGGATTGGTGACGGCCTGCCGCTTGGCGACCTGGCCGACCAGCCGCTCGCCGGTCTTGGTGAAGCCACGACCGACGGCGTGAGGCGGCTGCCTTCGGGGTTGGTGATGACGATGGGCTCGCCGCCCTCCATCACGGCGACGACGGAGTTGGTGGTGCCCAGGTCGATGCCGATGATTTTGCTCATGCGTCTCTCGTCCTTCGCGCCGCCATGGCAGTGCATCAGATCGTGGGGCACATTCAGTATCAAAGATGAGTGAGACTCAGTCAAGTTTTGCTTGGTCGCGTCCACTTTAGCCGTCGCGTACGACGGGCTATACTTGACTTGCCAGCCGTCCTAGCGGCTCGCCTCGGGGTTATCGGCCTCCGGGTCTCACGACCGAGGGGTCTCCATGGTTCCCTTCCCAGGTCGTTCGTCCTCGCCCCTTCGTGCGACGGCTGGCTCCACCGTATTCGGTCAAGACACGTCGAGGATCCGCCGGCTGTACACGTCGCGTAGTCGATGGCCGCGGGCGGTCGATCACGAAGACCGCCGAAGACGGGCGGCGGCGATCATACCGCTGTTCCCGGCGACCGCCTCCGCTCCGAGGACGGACGCGTCGAGATGCTCTTACCGGACGGGATCCGCTCTCGATCTCGACGAGATCTCCGCGATTTGAAATTGAGATCGCGCCTGATTCGTCTCCTCGAGGGACGCGCGCTGCTCCCGTCGCCGTCGCACCCCGGGGGCACGGCCGTTTCAGATCGATACGCCGCGGGCGCGGTCAACCCACGGCCCCGGCGAGTACCCCGATCGTCCCATCGACGTCCAGGGCATGCGAGCTCGAACTGGCCGTCGTCCGCGTCGCGACGCAGAACACCGCGAGTGACGGGTCGATGCGCGCGCGAGCCGGCGAAGCGCGTGGGCCGCGTCGGCGGGCGCCGTCGATCCGTATGTCGTTCAACTCGGCCCGTCCGATGCGTTCGACCATTGGGACTCACGCACCGCGCAGGATCGCCGTGGAACCAACTCCGCGCGGTACTTCCGGGCGAGCTTGACATATCTACAGCGGCACTCCGATCAGGACGGCGCGTGGAACAATCAGACGCGTACGGCTACGTCTGGTATCCGACGCGTGGCGGCCGGTTGGCGGCCGTATTATAACGGCCGCTGGTCGGCGTACGGCGGACTACGGATGGACCTGGATCGGCGGCGATCCCTGGGCGTGGCCGACGCATCACTACGGCCGTTGGGGCGTCAGCGGTGGATCGCTGGTTCTGGATTCCCGGATCGGCCGTGGGCGCCGGCGTGGGTGGCCTGGAGGCGGCGCACCCGGCTACGTGAGCTGGTGTCCGCTCGGGTACAACAACCGGCCGTTAATACTGTCTGGGGGTACGGCGGCGGCTACTACGGTCACGGGGGCCACGGCTATCACGCGGGCTACTCGAGATGACTGCTGGACGCGGGCTGGACCGTCGTTCAACGCGATCACTTTGGCGGATATCGCGGCGTCAACCACGTCGCCGTCGATGGCCGCCGAGTGGCAGTCGATCGGCTCGAATGGGCGCTGGAACTCCAGAGTGAGCGCCGCCGCGGCCCGTTGCCGTGCCGCGGGGATCCAGTCCCGACGGCTTCTTCGCGAATCGCGGACAGTCTGGATTCGCGGAAGGCAGTACACGCTGTTAGACTATCAGCGCGGCGGCATCGCCGTCCCTCGAAATGGTTACGCCGCAAATGGTGGGTGGGACGACGACCAGAACGGTGGGGCGAACCAGAACGGGTCGCGCGCGGTTCCGCGCGGCGGGACGATGACGCTAGGCGACACAGGACGTCGTGTATCACCTGCCGCCCGCAGCGAGTGAGGGAACGCGCGACCGGGGCGGCAACGAAAGTCGATCGCTCCGGCGCGGCGTCGGCCTCGCGCGGCTATGCGGCGCCGCGCACGGACTCGTCCTCGAGAACATGGGGAGCGGGGACCTACAACGGCATCGGGCGGAATCGCACCAGGAGACGGGCACGGCCGTGCCGCGCGGTGAGTCGCGGACGCCGTCCGATCAGCGGTTCGATCGCAGCGCAGTGCCCGGGGTATCAGCGCTCAACTCCGGCGCGACCTACCAGCGCTCACAGCCGGATACCAAACGGCAACCGTTGCCGCCGTCGAACGATCGCACAGCAACGCCACGCCAATCTCCTTCTGGACCATTGCACGCCAATGCAGCGGTCGGTACCGTCGAATCAGACGTTCACCGACGCCCAAACGCTCACGGCTCCCCGGGCGCGACGTACGAACGCTCGCCGATGCCAGGCTACCAGCGCCAGGCGACGCCGTCGTACGACTACACCCTCGCCGAGCTATCAGCGACAGCCGAGTGCGACGTAACCAGCGCTCGCCGGCGCCGAGCTTCCAGCGCCAGGCCATGCCCTCCTATCAGCGCGCACCGGCGCCAAGTTTTCGATGGCAGCCGAGCGCGACCTACGAACGCTCGCCGATGCCGAACTTCCAGCGCGAGGCCAGCCCGTCGTTCGATCGCGGCCGCGGCAGCATGCCAAGTTATCAGGCGCCGAGCAGGTCGTTCGAACGTGCCCCCAGCGTTCAGCGGCAGGCGCCGTCGTTCGAGCGGGCGGCGCCGCAACCGCAGGCGGCGGTGGCGGCGGCAACGCTGCTCCGCGCGCAGGATCGGCTCCGCAGGGCGGCGGTGGCGGACACCACCGGCGCTGACGCATCGAAGGGACGGTCGCGCCTCGCGACCGTCCTTCGCTCTTCCCCACCGCATCCCCACTGATGGCCACCTACGTCGTCCGCTTCGCCCGCCGCGCAGGAATCGTGGCGCTGTTCGTGCTGGCGGCGTTGGCCGGCATCGCCAGCGGTCCGGTGTTCGCGTTTGCGGATGACCTCCCCCAGATCAGCGCACTCGACGACTACGCGCCAAGCACGATCACACGCGTCCAGGCGATCGGTGGCGAGGTCGTCGGCGAATTCGCGACGCAGCGCCGGATGGTCATCGGGTATGACGACATCCCCGTTCGTCTGCGGCAGGCCTTGATCGCCGCGGAAGACGCGGGCTTCGATCAGCATTTCGGGTTCAGTGTGCCGCGCCTGGTCATCACCGCCGTACGCGACATGATGACGGGCCGCCGCGCCGGTGCCAGCACGCTGACGCAGCAGCTCGCCCGGAACCTGTTTCCCGACACCATCGGTTTCCGCAAGACGCCGGAGCGCAAGATCAAGGAAGCATCGTGACGATCCAGATCGAGAAGCGGTACACGAAGCGGGAGATCCTCACGCTGTACTGCAATCACGTGTACTTCGGACACGGCGTGTACGGCGTCGAATCCGCCGCGCGTCTCTACTTCAACAAGCGCGCGAGGGACCTGACGCTCGAAGAGGCGGCGATGATTGCCGGACTCGTGCAACTGCCCGAGCGTCAAAGCCCGTACGTGGACATGGCCCGCGCCACGAAACGCCGGAACTACGTGCTGCAGCGGATGGCGGAAGAGGGATACATCACCCCGCAGAGGCCGCAGCCGCCAAAGCCAGGCCGATCGTCGTCACGGGCCAGGCGGCGCCGGAAGCCTCGGCCGCTCCCTACTTCGTCGAGGAGGTGCGGAAGTATCTCGAGCACACCTACGGCGCGAAGAAGCTCTACGAGCAGGGACTCGTCGTCCAGACGTCGATGGACCTGATGATGCAGGAAGCCGCCAACAAGGCGCTCGACGATGGGCTGCGCCGCGTGGACAAGCGACGCGGATTCCGGCGCCCCAAGCGGAACCTCGCCGACGAGAACGTGCCGATCGACACGTTCAAGACCGAGCGGTGGGATCGTCCGATTGCGGTGGGCGACATCGTGCCCGCGGTCGTAATATCGGCCGCTCCGCCGAAGACGGCGCCCGCGCGCGCGACGGCCGGGACGATCCAACTCCGGATGGGCCGGTACACGGCTGACCTCCCGAAGGAAGGTTATGCCTGGACGAAGAAGACCTCCGCAGCCTTTCTCCGAGCTGGCGATCTGGTGGACGTCCGCGTCGCCGCCGTAAACGACGCAACAGCCACGGCCGTGGTGGATCTCGAACAGACGCCGATCGTCGAAGGCGCGTTGCTCGTACTCGACAATCGCACCGGCCAGGTGAGGGCGATGGTCGGCGGCTACAGTTTCGCGCGGAGCAAGTTCAATCGCGCGGTACAGGCGTACCGACAGATGGGCTCCACGTTCAAGCCCATCGTGTATACGGCCGCGATCGATCGCGGCTACACCCCCACGTCGACACTGCTCGACGCGCCTGTCGCGTATCCAGCCGGTCCCGGTCAGCCCGTGTATTCGCCCCAGAACTACGATCGGAAGTTCGAAGGTCCCGTGACGCTGCGCCACGCGCTCGAGGAATCACGGAACGTCCCGACCGTGCGCCTGCTCGAAGCGCTGACGCCAAAGACCGCGATCGCCTACGCCAGGCGATTCGGATTCACCAATCAGCTGCCGCCCTATCTCTCGCTCGGCCTCGGCTCGGCCGAAGAGTCGCTGGTCGAAGTCACCAGCGTGTACACGGCGTTCCCGAACCAGGGGGTGCGCATGACGCCGTACGACGTGCTCAAGGTCCTCGATCGCGAAGGCAACCTGCTCGAGGAGAACCGGCCCGAAGCCCACGACGTCATTCGCGCCGACACGGCCTACGTCATGACCAACCTCCTGCGCGGTGTGACCGAGCGAGGGACGGCGGCAGCGGCGAAGGCGCTCGATTGGCCGGTCGGCGGGAAGACCGGAACGATGGACGAATACACCGATGCGTGGTTCATCGGGTTCGATCCAGACATTACCGTCGGCGTGTGGGTGGGCTACGACGAGAAGAAGCCGCTGGGCCCGGGCGAGACCGGCGCGCAGGCCGCGTTGCCCATCTGGATGGACTTCATGAAGGCGTATATCGCGCGTCGGGGACGCGAGAAGGTTCCGACGTTCGTCGCACCGGGCAACATCGTCTTTCTTGCCGTCGATCGCGGGAGCGGCACGCCGTCACCCGACGCGGCCAACGCCATCAACGAGGCGTTCATCTCCGGCACCGAGCCCGGAAGCCAGGGAACGGCTCCGCCCGCGGAGCCGCCACCACCACCGACGCCGGCGCCCCAAGCACCACCCGCCCCGGTTCCGACACCGCCCCGCTGAGGCCGCCGCGCGACCCGTCGCTCATCGTCCGCGCAGAAACTGGACGACACGATCGGCGAACGATTGCGTGCGGGACGCGCCCCCGTGATCGCCTGGCACTGTGGCTTTGACAGCGCCCGGAATGGCTCGTGCCAGATCGTCTGCCGAGCCGTTGTCGGCATCGCGATCGCCGGCGATGACGAGCACGGGCACCGTCAGGGCCTTGAGCTCGGCAAGGCTCGTGCTGGGCTGCTGTTTCTGAGAGAGCGCCAGGGCGCTCTGATCGAGTCCGCGGTCGCGCACGGACTGGACCATGGCCGCCAGCTCCGGCACATCCTTCCCGCTCAATGCGTCGTAGAACGCCTTCCGCCGCGGCCATTCAGGGTTCGTGAAGTCGAGGCCCATGCCGCCGAGGACGCCGCGCTCGATCCGGCGATCGAGGACAAGGACTCGAGCCGCGATGATCGCGCCGCGCGAATACCCGACGACCGAGAACCGGGTGGCACCCAGCGTGTCAACAAGGTGAGCGATGTCCTTGGCCTCGGCATCGTTGGCATACGCGGCTTCGTCGTGCGGCTTGTCGGACGTGCCGTTGCCGCGGAGATCGAGCGCCGCGACCTGGAATCCTGCGGCCAGCAGAGAAGGCCAGAGAGGGCTGCGGGTCCACGAGAGGCCATCGCCGGTGAACCCATGGACCAGCACGACGAGTGGTCCGTTCCCCGCGACAACGTAGTGGATATTCGTCCCGTCGAACGACTTGAAGACGTGCTCGCTGGCCGGCTGCGCGGGATCGGCGGCGTGCATCGTGCCGCTCAGCAGACACGCGAGCGCCACGGACCAGAACGAGCGAGGCGCCTTACTGGTTGATGAGGACATGGTAGGGCTCCGCCTCGACGCGCCACTCTCCGTTGACGCGGCGCAGCACGAAAGGCATTTCAATCATCATGACCTGCATCACGGCGCGGCACGATCTCGCGATCGCCGTGACTCGGCGGCTGCGATACGACGATGAACCGTACGTCGCCGCTGCTGTCGTTCCGTACTTCGTGAACCATACCAGGAGCCACTTCGATGCCGGATCCTGTCGGCAGGTGGTGAAGGCGCTCGTCGGACTCGATCGTCAGCGCCCCTTCCAGCACATAGAAAAACTGGCGCGCGTGGCGATGGCGGTGGCGCACTTCGGACGTGCCAGCCGGCATCCGTTCCTCGATCACCGACAGACTGTCAGTCCTCACGAGATGCCAGCCGTCACAGGCCGCGCCCCAGGAATAGTGCGCGGCCGTCTCGCGCGAGATCGTGCGGATCATCCGGGCGGCCTTTGCAGCGTGGCGTAAATGACGTTGGTCGTCAGTGCCCGTGCACCACTCGCGCGCAGGTACGCCGTCGATGCTTCCCGGACACGGTCCTGTTGCTCGCTGGTGAGCTGGTCCACGGTGCCCCGGTATCCGGAGCCGAGCACGACGGTCCACCAGTCTTCAGCGCGTGCCAGCGGATGCTCGCCCTGTTCGACGCCAATCTCCGGACCCGGAAGACCGGAGGAGGCAAACAACGTGCGCACACCGTCAGCCGTATCGAGGCGGTCCCACGGAATGAGCGCCCGGTGCAGATCCGGCCGCACCGCCGCGATCGCCTGCCAGAAGCTGCTGTCCCCTGGCGACGTTGCCCCCAGGACGTATGCTCAGCCGCGCCGGGCGCGCCTGAGTCTCGCGGTCATGTCAGGGACGAAGAAGACGCCGAAGACACACACGACCGCGTCGAAGACGGCAGCTGAGTCCAGCGGCGGATCGAGCAAGTCACCGATCCGGAACTCGATGTGCGTCAATCCTCGCGCGTCCGCCCGCGCACGAGCCCGTTGCAGTAGCGCGTCGGCGAGATCGACACCGACGACCAGACCTGCAGGACCTACGCGTTCTGCAGCCACCAGTGCCGAGGCACCAGCACCGCAGCAAACGTCCAGCACCCGGCTGCCGGACAGCAGGTTCAGACGTTCGACCGTGCGCCGGCCGAATCGATCCCAGTACCAATTGACCGGGTCCTCGTAGCGATCAGCGGCTGCGTTGTATGTGGCCGCGACACGGGGTTGGACGTCGGATGGCGTCGACACGATGCCTGCGGTCGTGCGTCAGGAGAGGCCTGGGGCGATCGGTTGCGCGGCCAGCGGACCGATCACCGTTGTCCAGCGACGGACGCGCCATCCGGTGACGAGCCCGTTCACGACGTAGGGATCGGCGGTAGCAAAGGCTTCAGCAGCTGCGGGTGACTCGCCCTCGAAGAGCAACACGGCCATGTCGGCGGGGTCGGCGACCGCGCCTCCGACGAGCAGCTCACCGCGATCCACGGCGGCCTGAGCATACGCCAGATGAGCCGGCCGCAGCGGCGTGCGGCGCTCGAGATAGTCGGACGCGAGATCGTAGAGGAGGAGGTAGTGCATGCGCGCCGATGCTAGCACGGTCAAAGGCGCGTTCCCGGCGGGGCGCAACGCCGCAGAGGGTCGGTCGAACGCCAACCGGGGGGTGCGAATCCGCCAGACGTTCCAACCGACCTCTCGCGGCGGCAGCTACTGACGCACGCTCGCCTGTGCGCAGTACTGCCCCTGGCACGGCGGCGCGACGCCGTTGGTGCCTTTGATGGCGCCGATCATCGTCGGGTGGATCGAGCAGTGGAAGTTGGTACCGGCGGCGCCAATGGCCATCTTCGCGCTGCCCGCTCCCGGAGCTATCACACCGGTGTCGAACGAGCCGTCGTTGGCCACGATGTGATGCGCGACGCCGTTGTTGTTCTGGAACATGACCGTGCTATCAGCGGCCAGGCTCCCCGGATTCGGGTCGAACGACTGGTTGCCACCGGAACCGACGATATCCACCGTGCCCGCCGCCGGCGGTGTGGGTGTCGGGTTGGGTGACGGCGACGGATTGTAGCCACTGCTGCCGCTGCTGCCGCAGCCGACGAGAGAAAACGCTGCGACGAGTACGACGCAGCCAGCAAACCGAATGGAAAACATCGAGGGGCCTCCGTAAATACCAAAGACACCTCCGATACAGCAGGAACCATACCACCACGTTTCTGCGAGAGAACCGAGCAAACGCGCAGGCTGGCTTACCGATCGCGAAAACAGGTTTCGCGTCCCGTATGGACGGGACTCAACTCGAGTGGTCGTGAAGGATGCGCCATCCGTCCGGTGTCTCGCCCCACACGAGCGTGAACCATCCAGTTCGCGGGGGCGCCGCTCCGCCGTCGAGAACATAGCGGCCGGTCATGAGCGCGTAATGATCGCCAAGCGGTCGGACCGAGAGTTGTTCGTAGTGCAGCGTCTGCCGCTGGACACCAGGGGCGAAGTATTTCGTCTCGTAGTGCCGCCGCATGTCGGCGCGATGAACCGGGCCGTCCACGGTCATGTAGGTCGCGCTGTCTCCGTACGGCGCGATGAAGCCTTCGAGATCGCCCTTGTTCCAGTTCGCGGCCGTTGCGACCAGCATGGGCACGAGGCGGGCCTCGAGCGTCGATGGTTTCGACGGCGCGTGCGCGCTCGCGCTTGACGAGAGCGCGAGCACAGCACTCGCGATAACGATTACGCACAGTCGAAGTGTCGAGGCGCCAAAGAGTCGAAGAGTCGACCGGTCGAACAATCGATGGGTCAAGACACCGGGCCGTCGAGCGCGCCTAATCGTCATCTGCCACCGCCATGCTGAGCGTCCCGCTGGCCTTCTTCTTCAAATAGGCCTGGATGAACTGATCCAGGTCGCCATCGAGGATCCGGTTGACATCGCCGACCTGTTCCTTCGTCCGGTGGTCCTTGACCATCTGATACGGATGCAGCACGTAGCTTCTGATCTGGTTGCCGAACGCAATGTCTTTCTTCTCTCCGCTGATACGTTCCAGCTCCGCCTGCTGCTCTTTCAACTTGAGGTCGTAGAGCCGTGCCTTGAGCACTTTCATCGCGGAATCGCGATTGCGATGTTGCGACCGCTCGTTCTGACACGAGACGACGATGCCTGTCGGGAGATGTGTGATGCGGATGGCCGAGTCGGTGACATTGACGTGCTGGCCGCCGGCACCACTCGAACGATAGGTATCGACCCGGAGATCCTTCTCGTTGATGTCGAGGTCGATGTCGTCCGGCAGTTCGGGATAGACGAACAGCGAGGCGAACGACGTGTGACGCCGAGCAGCCTGATCGAAGGGCGAGATGCGAACGAGCCGATGGACTCCCGCTTCCGCCGACAGCAAGCCGAAGGCGTACTCGCCCGTCACCGCGAACGTCGCGCTCTTGATGCCTGCGTCCTCGCCCGGCTGGTAGTCGATCACCTCGCGCTTGAAGCCGCGGCGTTCGCACCAGCGGAGGTACATCCGCAGGAGCATTTCCGCCCAGTCTTGCGACTCGGTGCCGCCGGCGCCCGGGTGGACCGTGACGATGGCGTTGCGTCGATCGTGCTCGCCGCCGAGCGTGCGCTTGATTTCGGCAGTCTCGACCTCGTGCTCGAGATCGTCGAGGCCTTTGGCGAAGTCTGCGCTGACATCCTCGCCGGCCTGCCCCCACTCCACCAGCACGCTGAGGTCGTCGCCACGGCGCTTGAGCGAGGCCGCGAGTCCGACCTCCTCCTCCAACCGCCGCCGGCGCTGCAGCACCTTCTGCGCTTCGCTCTGGTCTTTCCAGAAATCGGGGTCCGCGGTGCGCGCCTCGAGTCGGCTCAACTCGTCAGCTGGACGAGCGGCCTCAAAGATAGCTCCGCAAGTCGGAGGAGCGTTTCATCAGATCCTGATAGCGCTTGACGAGATCATCGAGCTCGAGAGCCACGGGACTGTCCTTTCAGGTGCGGCCGTCCGGCCACCGCCGCGCCAAGCGCGGCGACCGTCACGACGAGGGAGAGGTAGGCGAGCAAGTCGCCGAGGCGCGCATACACGGTCACGTGGTCGAGCAGGCGAACCTGGCCGACAAGCACGCGATCCACGAAGAGATCCGACCGGCCGAGTACCCGTCCGTACGGGTCAACGAAGCCTGACAGCCCGGTATTCGCTGCTCGCGCGAGATAGCGTCCGTTCTCGATCGCGCGCATGGACGCCATCTCGAAATGCTGAAAGGGCGCCGACGAGCGGCCGAACCAGGCGTCATTGGTAATGGTGGTCAGCAGGCGGCTGCCCAGTCCGACACCCTCGCGAATCAGCGCAGGGTACACCACTTCGTAACAGATCGCCGTGTTGATCCTGGCAGTCCCGAGAGCCAGCGTCACCGGCGCGTCGCCAGGCGCGAAGTCGCTGACGGCCTCGACGAGCGGCCCGGCAAAGAACAGCAGACGCTTGGCCGGTACGTATTCGCCGAACGGGACGAGGTGCACTTTCCGGTACACACCGGCCGTACTGCCATCCGGGCGCAGCATGAACGCCGCGTTGTACGACAGGCTCGGCCTACCGGGCCGATACTGATCGCCGCCGATCAACAGCGACGTGCCATGCGTCCGGGCGAACTCGCGGATCCGCTCGCTCTTGGCGTCGCTCTCGAAGTAGAACGGCACGGCCGACTCGGGCCAGAGAATGAACGTCGCGCCCTGCGTCACGGCTTCGTTCGACAAGCGCAGATACTTGGCGAGGATCGCATCCTCGTACGCGGCGTCCCACTTTTCATCCTGCGCGATGTTCCCCTGCACCAGTCCGACGGTGAGTGGCGTGCCCTCACGGACCAGCGTGGCACTCGCCATCCGGCTCGCTCCCCAGAGACTCACGACGGTCACGAGGACGATGGCGGACCCCAGCGCCATCAGCGAGGGACGGCTCTGTTCCGCCACCGCCCACGCCAGCGCAGACCCGACCCAGACGATGAGCGCGGACAGTCCGTACACGCCGACGAGGGACGCGAGCTGTGCGACGGGCAGGACGCTGGCCTGCGAGTAACCCAGGAGCGCCCACGGAAATCCGCCAAAGAGAACCGTGCGTCCCGCATATTCAGTGGACACCCACACGGCTGGCGCGAGCAGCAAGGCGCGGCGTCCGAAACGCACCAGCAGCAGACCGAGCGCGGCCGCAAACAGCGCGGGAAACAGCGCCAGGTACGCGACGAGGAGCCCAGCGATGGCGACGGCGACCAAGGGGTGCAATCCGCCGTACCTGTGCCATGACGCCGCTGGTCCAGGTCCACGGTGCCCCCGAAGTACACCGCGCCGGTGGCCAGTCCGAGCACGAACGCACGTCCCGGATGCTGACCGCGCGACGTGAGAAGCGCCGCAAGCAGGGGCGCCAGCGCGACCCAGGCAAGAAGCGGCCAGCCGTAGCGGGGGAAACTGAGGGCGAGCAGAGCGCCGGACGCGAGCGCGAGGACCAGAGGCGGCGCAACCGCGGCACGCGGAGCCTCGGATGCTCCGCGCGGCGGCGCTACCGCGTGATCCACGGTTTGTACTTCCCTTCCTTCTTCACGCGGGCGGCAGTTTTCTCGGCGTCCTGCTTCGTCTTGAAACGGCCGATCTGGACCTTGAACATCGGCGAGCCCGTGGAACCTGGGGCGAGCACGTACGCCTGGTAGCCCTTGGTCACGAGTTGCCGGGCCATGGCGTCGGCCTCCGCGCGGTCGCGAACCGCACTCACCTGCACTGCCCAACCGCTCTGATCCGAAGGCATCAACGCGGCGTCCGACTTCTTCTCAGCAGGCGGCTCCGTCTTCGGCGCGGCCGGCTTCTCGGACGCGGGCGGGGCCGCAGCTGTTTTCGGTGCGGATGCCGGTGCGTTCACCGGCGCCGATGGAGGCGGCGCGACCGCGCCTTTGGCTGACGAACGATCGACAGGGCCATCATCGGCCGGCGGGGGCGGTTCAACCGCGGCACCGGATGCTGTCGGGGTCGTGGGCCGCCCGGGCGCCGGATTCACCGGTCCCGGCGGCGGTGTTTCGGGAGCGGTGGTCTGTGGCGCCGGCGTCGCTGCGTCCGCGACCGCCTCAGGCCCGCGCTCGGCACGCACGCCCCGGCCAACCATCACGCCGCACAGAAAGATGACGACCGAGACCACCGTGGCGGCCATGAACAGGAAGACGAGCTGTTTCCCGTTCAGCTGAATCTCGTGAAAACCTTCGTCACTCATGCGAGTCCGCTGCGTGTGTCACGTGCATCAGTTTACCATTCGGTGGAGGCCACACTACTCGGGCTTTCCGACGCGCTGGAGAAACGATCGTGCCTGCCCGGAGCCGGGCTCGAGTGCGAGCGCGCGTTCACCTTCCGTCCGCGCCGCGTCGGCATCGTGGGCCTGCAGGTACGCTTCGCCGAGTGCGAGGTGCGTTTCCACACGGTCTTCGCTCCAGACCGCGATCTTGAGGGCATCGATGGCGTCGTTCGTGCGGCCATCACGTAGGTACACGCGGCCGAGCAACAGATGCGCCTCCGCAAGGTACGGAGACAGGTAGAGCGCGCGCTGGAGCTCGTCGATGGCTTCGCGGTCGTTCTCTTTCTCGAAGAAGCGGCGGCCGCGATCGAGATGGAAGGCCGCCAGCTCCCGCTGGTCGCGCTGCTCGGTCGCAACGAGCGTGGTCTCGGACCGCCCACCTGAGGGTTCGAGCTGCACTTTCAGCCGTCCGAGCCCCTTCGGCACGCCGGCCTTTCGATCGATCGTCTCCCAGCGCTCCGACAACCGCCGCGCAAGCTCGAGCTCCCGCTCCGACTCGGTGGCGCTGCCAGATGCTTGCAGCGCCCATCCGAGCACGTAGTGCGCATCGCCGTCGGTGGGGTTCCGGCGCACGGCCTCGCGCAGCCAATAGATCGAGGTTGCCGTCTCCTGATCGAGCCAGTACGCGTATCCGAGGTTGAAGAAGTAGTCTTCGTCCGCCGGGTTGCTTTGGGTGGCCTTCGTGAACCAGTACGTGGCGCGACCCGCCTGCGGAGCGGGCGGAGTGGCCCTCTGCAGCTGGACGACCCCGACATCGTTGAGGGCTTCGGCACGTCCAGTCTCGTCAGCCAGTGCGCGCAGCCGGTTGAACGCGTCATCGAAGCGCTTCAAGGCCAGCTCCGAGAGACCTGCCGACAGTCTGGCCTGCGCCGACAGCGGCGACGCCGCCGCCACGGCCGTCACAGCAGCCAGCGCTTTCTCGTGCTGGCCCTGGTCGGAGTACGACCTCCACAGCGCGACGCGCGGTCGGTCGTAGCTTGGCGCGGCAGCGATCGCTTTCGAGAGCTGCGCCACCTGCTTGTCAGGTGTGTCGGCCAGCAGGCCCTTGATGTAGAGCTCGAAGGCCGCCGGTGTCACCGTCGTGTCGGCGACCTTCACCACACCCGTGGCGGCAGGCCAGACGCGCCCGGCCAGCCGATCGAAGGTTGCGAACAGATCCGCGATACTGCCACGCTCGACAATCTCGTCGAGCAACCGGCCCGTGTCGAGTCTGATGTGCCGGGCGTGCACGGTGACCGCGTTGCCGGCCACCGCAATCTCGCCGACGACGATGCCTGTGGCGCCAAGCAATTGACCGATGCGAATGACGGTGGCGTGTGAGAGCGAGGCGACCGGCGGTACCTGGAGCCGGGTGAACGCCCGCAGCCGTTCGTCGCGTCCGATGGCTTCCACTCCCCGGTCGCGCAGCCGATCGGCAAGCAGAACCGACGCGCCCTCGCCGAGCCACCATATCCGCGCATCGCGGTTCGTCTCGAACGGCATCACGAGGATACGTGGTGTGGTGGTCTGAGCGCCGGCGCTGGCGGCCAGCGGGCCAAGCAGGGTCAACAGGAGGACGGCCCCCGCACACGCGGCCCGTGGCGAACGCATCAGGGCGACACCTCGCGTCCGGGCATGGCCGGCCGCTCGCTGTTGCCGAACGTAACGGCGAGTACGCAGCCGGGCTCTCCCGCACCACGGCACTGGACCACATCGACCGTAGCGGGTGTCTCGAGCAGGGTGAGGATGCGCTCGAACGCCGCCGCATAGAACCGGCACAGCGGCATGCCCACGGGCTCGCGCACACCGCAGAAGATCGAGCTGCGGAGGTCGACCCGCGCCTGATTCTGCCGGACCTTCACCACGGCGCGGCTGCCCGAATACGTGTCATGCACCAGCCGTCGTGCGACACCAAGGGCGAGGCGGGCGCGCAGGGGGCGCGGAAGCGCGCGAATCCCACGCGTCCGGATGCCGCTCATCCCAAGTACCGTCCATTGCGCCGCGTAGTCGCCCGCCCGTTCGGTCACCGCGGCATACATGCCATTCTCGCGCCGGAGAAAACTGAGCACGGCCGCGAGCGGCGCCAGTCCAATCGTCCCATCCCGCAAGCCGATGGGATTGAACCAGTTCTCGTAGAACTCCAGGCGTGTGGGCAGCAGGTCGGCAATGCCCTGATGCAGTGAAGCCACGAGTACGCGTCCGATGCCGGCGTCCCTCATCACCGTGGAATTCTGATAGATTGAAGCGCCTGACGGGCCCGCCCTCGCTCCGGCCGTTCGAGATCGACGCCGCAATTCTCGTGGGCGGTCGCGGCCAGCGGCTCGGCGGCCGTGACAAAAGCGGGCTCGTGATCGGCGGGGTCAGCGTGCTCGACCGCCAGCTGGCGGTCTTGTCGGCACTGCCCGCAACGATCATGCTGGTGGGCGGGCCAGGAGGACACGCCTGGCCGGCGGATGTGCGGGTCGTGCCGGACGCCGAACCGGGGCTCGGGCCTCTCGGCGGCATTCACGCCGCGCTCACGCATGTCACAGGCGATCGCGCGCTGATTCTGGCGTGCGACATGCCGTTTCTCACTGCACCGTTCCTCTCGTGGCTGGCCGGGCAAGGCCGCGAGGCCGATGTGACGGTGCCACGCGACGCGCGGGGGATGCATCCGCTCTGCGCGATCTGGGCCACCACAGCGATGCCGGTCGTGCGTCAACTGCTGGACCGGGGGATTCGGAAGGTGGGCACCGCGCTCGACGCGCTGCGGGTGCAGGTCGTCGAGGGCACGACGCTCGAAGCGTTCGACCCCGACGGTTGGTTGCTGCACAATATCAACACCCCGGACGATTACCAACGCGCGCTCGCCCGGCGCTGATCCACGTCGTGACGCGCGTTTCGGGGTGGCGGCATCGTACCGCAGCCCCACAGACGAGTCAAACACCCACCCGGCTGTCAGCCGGTCTTCGAGTCCGACACCGACGACATGATTCTTCCCGTGCACGATGCGCTTCGCGCGCGCCTGTCAGCCGTCCTCGGCGCACAGTACAACCTGTCAGCCGAGGTGCTGCCGTCCATCACGATCGACTACGCGCCGAACCGCGCGCTGGGCGACCTCGCGCTCCCGGTCGCCTTCGAACTCGCCCGGCGGCTCCGGAAGGCGCCACGCGTCATCGCGCAGGAGCTGGCTGCCGCCCTGTTGCCCGTTCCAGGGATCGTGCGCGTCGAGGCGACCCCCAGCGGTTACTTGAACTGCTTCCTCGACCGCCCGTCGTTTCTGACCGCGCGCCTGACCTCGTCGTCGGCGCCATCCTCCGCGCCGCCAGCGAAGAAGGCGATCGTCGAGCACACGGCCATCAATCCCAACAAGGCCGCACATATCGGCCACCTGCGGAATGCCGCCCTGGGCGACACGCTCGTCCGCGTCCTGCGCTTCAGGGGCACGCCGGTCGAAGTCCAGAACTACATCGACGACACCGGCGTCCAGGTCGCAGACGTCGTGGTCGGTCTGACCGATCTCGAACCGCACTCGCTCGACGAGGTGCGGCGGCTGGCCGAGACGAGCCGGTTCGACTATGTCTGCTGGGATCTCTACGCGCGCGTCACCGAGTGGTACACCGAGGACAAGGAGCGCCTCAAGACGCGTGCCGCCGCGCTCCATGACATCGAGCACGGCATCGCGCCGCGCGCCGACATCGGCGCTCTCGTCGCCGATCGCATCGTGCGCTGCCACCTGCGGACCATGGAGCGGATGAACATCGAGTACGACCTGCTGACGTGGGAAGGCGACATCCTGCGCTTGCAGTTCTGGGCCCGCGCTTTCTCGATCCTGAAGGAGCAAGGGACCGTCTACCTGCAGGACAAAGGACGGCTGGCCGGCTGCTGGGTCATGCCCATCGACGATGGTCAGGAGGGCGGGTCGGAGGAGGCCGCCGATCCGGCGGCGGGCGACGAGGGTGATTCGCGCGAAAAGGTCATCGTGCGATCGAACGGAACGGTGACGTACGTCGGGAAGGACATCGCCTATCAATTCTGGAAATTCGGACTCCTTGGTCTCGACTTCCACTACCGTCCATTCTCGACGCGACGCGACGGACGGCCGCTCTGGGCCACCACCAGTCATGCGACGGCCGCGGAGACAGTGACACCGCCACACTTCGGCGGGGCCGGAACCGCCTACAACGTGATCGACGTCCGCCAGTCGTATTTGCAGAAGCTGCTGAAGCAGGCACTCGTGACGATGGGCCACGTCGAAGAAGCGGAAAGATCAATTCACTTCTCATACGAGATGGTCGCGCTGTCGCACGCCACGGCGCGCGAGCTCGGCTACGAGCTCTCGGACGAGGACCAGAAGAAGCCATTTGTCGAGGTCTCCGGCCGCAAGGGGCTGGGAGTGAAGGCGGACGATCTGCTCGACCTGCTGGAGAAAAAGGCCACCCAGGAGGTGGCTCGCCGGAATCCCGACTTCGAGGCGGCAGACACGGAGCGGACCGGCCAGGCCATCGGGCTGGCAGCCGTACGCTACTTCCTGGTCAAGTACTCACGGTCCAAGATCATCGCCTTCGATATCGAAGAAGCCCTCAGTTTCGAAGGTGAAAGCGGACCGTATCTGCAGTACGCTGCAGTACGCGCCAACAACATCTTTGCCAAGCTGCGGGACAGGGATGGGCTGACCGAGGACGGTGTGCTGGCGGCACTTTCGAGCGCGTCGCCAGCGGCGTTGAACGGAACGGACGGGGATCAGGACCTGTGGGCGTTGGTGCTCGAGGCGTCCCGGCTCGATGAAATCGTCGAACAGGTGATCCGGACGCTGGAGTTCTCGGTGCTGGCCAAGTGGGCGTTCGGTCTGGCGCAGCAGTTCAATGCGTTCTATCATCACGCGCCCATCCTGAACGAGGAACGTTCGGACGTGCGCGTGTGGCGCGCCGCCGGTGTGGCGTACTTTCGGGCGCAGATGACGCGTGCGCTCGATCTCATGGGCATTTCGGTGCCCGCACGGATGTGATGCGATGCCTCTGATCGGACTGGCGCCGGGCGCCCACACCACGGACTACGAGGCTTCGCTCGTTCGCACGGGCGCGACGTTCCGCGTACTCGATCCCATGCACGACGATCCCGTAGCGTCCGTCCGTCAACTCGACGGACTGCTGCTCACCGGCGGCGGCGACGTCGACCCGGCGCTGTTTGGCGAGGAGCCACACGCGACGTATCATCCGGCCGAGCCCGGCCGCGATGCGCACGAAATCGCGCTCGTGCGTGCCGCCGTGGACGCCCACCTGCCGATGCTCGCGATCTGCCGCGGCCTTCAGGTCATGAACGTCGCGTGCGGCGGCACGCTGGTGCAGGACATCCCCTCATCGGTGCCGCCAGGTGTCGAACACCAGGTGGCCATGCCGAAGAACGCCATGGCGCATGAGGTGTGGTTGAACCGCGGCTCACTGCTCTGGCGGGTCCTGGCCGACACGCTCGATGGCGGCGACACCTTCACGGTCAACAGCCGGCATCACCAAGCCGCCCGCGATCTGGCTGAAGGATTCGTCGTGTCGGCCACCGCGCCGGATGGCGTGATCGAGGCCATCGAGCACAAGGACGCGCCGTTCTGCCTGGGCGTACAGTGGCACCCGGAGAACTTCTGGCGAACGGGCGAGTTCCGCGGCCTGTTCGAAGCGTTGATACAGGCGGCGACGCAGCATCGCGCCTGAGACGCGTCACCGTTCGCCGTTCAACACATCGCCGAGGACGCGGCCAGCGTATCCCGTCATTTCGAGATAGCCGCGGCCGCCGACCGGGTGCCCCGCGCGCGTACCGGACACATCGATCGCACCCTCCCAGTACGCGACTCCCGACGACAGTCCGGCAAGCTCCTGTCCCTCGACGGCCGCGCGCACGTTCAGATCGAGCGATGCCGTTGGCACGGACAGCCGCCACGCGACCGGATACGTCGCGAATGTCATTCGGGAGCGCCACATGGTCCCAGGTGTGAAGGTCGCGCGCTCGAGGTCGAGGCGCTGGGTTCGACCATCGCGATCGCTCAACGTTCCGCTCGAATGCGGGTCCATCGATCCGTCGGTCCTCCGCAGCCGGTACAGCATCACATCACTTCCATCGTCCAGCTGCAGCGAAAACCAGTCCCAGCCGGTCTGCCCCTGTTCGAGGAGGCTGGTACCGAATTCGTGATCCATCCAGCTCGAGCCGTGCACGTCCACCTGACGGCCACCGATACTGATCGTTCCCGCGGTAGGCATGCGCGTCAGCGAGTAATAGAAGGAGGCGTTGCCGGGATCCCGGCCTTTCTGGCTGAATCCGTTCGATCCGTTGAGCGCGGCTGGCTTGCCTTCCTGCAGCGCGAGCGCGAGACGCATGTCGCTCGTCCTGTCAGCCGCTTCGAGATGGTGGATGCCGTCCTCGATTCGCGTACTCCAACCGCCATTCCAGACCGAGTATGCGTCCGTCCGAGCGCCCGCCCAGCCGATGCCCTGCCGGCTGAGCGACTCGGCAGCATGGAACGTCCGTCGCCCCACGTCGGTAACGGCGAAGTGCGCCATGTACAGATCGCGGACGGTCCACACCGAGGGGTTTACAGGCTGCCGATCGATTCCAATCCGGAAGAACGTGAGTTGGTACCCGAAGCGGCGGCCGTCGATCGCGTCAAGATTGCCGGTGTAGTACCACCATTCGAGACGGTACTCGGGATGGCTCACATGATCCGCCGGCAGCACCAGAAGCCGGCCCGGCGCCGCATGAAGCCATCCGGCATCAGGTGCCGCCCGAAGCAGCGTGGTGACTGCCAGAGCGAGGATCGCGACGACACACGACCCGCGCGTCACTCGTCCTCCCGCTCGACGGGATCGACCGCTGCGGCGATGCGGGCCGGGTAGACGCCCGCCAGAACGGTCGCGACAGCCAGTGCGGCGGACATTTGAAGCAGGAACATCCCTGGCAGATTGAACTGGATGGTCCAACCGAAGCTCTGCACGTTGATGACATAGATCAGGATCAGCGCGAGGCCGATCCCCGCGGCGGCGCCCATGATCTGGCTGATGAGTCCGATCAGCCCGGCCTCGATCATCACCATCTTCCGGATCTGCCGCCGGTCGGCACCCACCAGCCGCAGCGCCGTCAGATCGCGCCGACGCTCCAGCATCAGCGTGAGCAGCGTGCTGCTCACGCCCATGATTGCGACGACGATCGCAATGCCTTCGAGCGCGTAGGTTATCGCAAAGGTGCTGTCGAAGATTCGCAGCACCTCCGCGCGCAGGGTGCGGTTCGTGTGAATGAAGATGCGATGCTCCTGACCCAGGCGCTGCAGCAAATCATCGCGAACCTGCTCGGGATTGGCGCCCGGCGCCAGGTACACCGAGAGGCTGGTCGGTCGAAGATCCCCATAGTGCCGTGTGAAGGTTGCACGGTCCATCGCGACGACGCCGCGGTCGGTGGTGTAGTCGTAGTAGACAGCCGCCACTCGAAAGGGCCGGGCCCCGTGCGGCGTCTCGAGTGACACCGAGTCACCAGCGTGGAGGTCGGCCTTGATCGCAAAAGCCTCTGACACCAGGACGGCATCGTTGCCTATGGCGGATCGGATCGCGGCAGAGCCATCCGTGGGTTCCTTGAAGAGCAAGTGCCCTCGTGCGAGCAGAACAGAAAAGTCACCGGCGCCAAGCACCGTCAAGCGGCCGTCGTAGACCAGATTGACGCTTCGGAAGCGATCGACCGCAGCCACCGACGGATGCTGCCGGATAGTGCGCTCGAGCTCCGGCGAAACAGTCGCCTGGGAGTCGAGGCTGGAGCGGCGGGCCGTCGCGAGATACAGGTCTGCCTGGAGGGTCTGGCCCACCCAGTAGGTCACGGTCTCGCGAAAGCTTCCGATCATGATGGCAATGGCCACCATCATCGACAGCGCCACCGCCAGCGCGGCGACCGACACGGCGACGCGGGGAATGGCGCCCGAGAGATTCGCGTGTGCCAACGCGCCTTCGATGCCGAAGAGCTTCCCGAGGCTGTGTCCACCGACGCGTGACAGGACCACCAGCGCAAGCGGCACGAGGAAGGCGATACCGAAGACAACGGCAACCGCAGCCGCAAAGCCGAAGATTGGCAGGTGGTCGATCGGACCCATCTGCGAACACACGCCGCCGATCGACAGCAGCGCGACCCCGGCGGCCACATGCCGAGTGCGGGCACGGTATCGTGACTCGAGGCGATCCGCGCTTCGAAGGGCCGAGAGCGGAGTCACCCGGCTTGCCTCGAGCGCGGGCGCCGCGGCTGCGATGAAGGACAGCACCACACCGCCCGCCAGTGACAGCGCGACGTCTTGCCACGCCAGCGCGGGCACGCGCGCAGCAGTGGCCACGTAGAGTGTGTTCACGGTGGTGGACGTGAGTCCGACGGCAACGTGCGCGAGCAGCCATCCCGCACCCGCACCGATCACGGACCCGGCTGCTGAGAGTGCCGCCGCCTCGCCCAAGAACAGCCCCAGGATCTGACGTCTTGGTGTCCCGAGCGCGCGCAGCATGCCGATCTCGTCGCGCCGGGCGATGACCGACACGGCGACAGTGTTGTAGACCAGGAACAGACCAACGAGAAGCGCGACCCAGGCAAGGGCGGTCAGATTGAAGTGGAATGCGCGGAGCATGGTCTCGACCTGCGCACCGCGCCGCGCCGGCCGTTCGACGTTCAATCCAGGTGGCAACCTCCGGCCGATGGCCTGCTCCGCGGCGCCGACGTTCTCGCCGCTCGCCAGCCGGATCTCGACGCGGTCGAGACGCCCCAGTCGATCGAATGCCCATTGTGCCGCCGCGATGTCCATCAGGACGAAATTGCCGTCGAGAACCTTTGCGGGTCCGTCATCGCGCAAGAGCCCCCGAACCACGAAGGCACGGCGTCGATCGCCGATGTCGAGCTCGATGGGATCGCCCACTCGAATACCGTGTCGCGTCGCGAACGCGCCGGTCAGAACGACCGCGTCGGGGTCAACGAGAAGGCGCAGAAATTCCTGCGGCCGCGGCTGCCGCTGCCCGCCGCTGAATTCGATCAGCCGGTACTCGCGAAACGGCAGGTCGCGCAGAATGTCCACTCCCAGCACTCGCATGGATTCCGGCGGCCCTTGACCTGGTCGTGCCATCACGTCGCCTTCAATGACGGGACTCACGGCGCCGAACTCCGACAGCCAGTCCAACCCGCTCAATCGCTGCTCGTCCACACCGCCGCCCGGCGAGACGATTTCGAGTGAAGCGGCGCCAGACATCGCGTCGAGCGCTGATGCGAATCCGCTGACCGAGCTCTGATTCGCCAGCCGGATCGCGACCACGACCGCGACGCCAAGGGCGATGCCGCCCACAGCGACCGCCGTCCTCAGCCGCTCCTGTGTGAGGCGGCGAACGATGAACTGTCTAAAGAGCCGCACGGTCGATGCCTGGCCCGCGACGGTCGGTGTCGATCGATTCGATCCGCCCATCGCGCAGCTGCACGATGTCGTCTGCGGCGGCGGCCAGCTCCGGGGCGTGCGTTGCCAGGAGGATGGTGAGGCCGGAGTCCCGGTTCAGGCCGGCGAGTAATTCGAGCACGCGGGCGCCGTTGTCGGAGTCGAGATTCCCGGTCGGCTCGTCGGCGACGAGAATGGCCGGTTCGTGCACGACCGCCCGGGCGATGGCCGCACGTTGCAACTCGCCTCCAGAGACCTGTTGTGGATAGTGGCGCAACCAATCGGACACGCCGACTCGCTCGGCGAGCGCGTGGACTCTATCGTCCACGATGGATCCGTCGCGCCCGGCCAGCCTCAACGGAAGCGCGATGTTCTCCGCAATTGTGAGCGTCGGCAACAGGTTGAAGAATTGGAATACGAAACCAATTCGTTCGCGGCGGATTCGTGTCAGGGCGTCCTCATCGAGACGATCCAGGCGTATGCCTTCGAGGTCCACCGACCCCGCTGTCGGGCGATCCATGCCTCCACAAAGATGGAGCAGCGTTGACTTGCCGCAGCCCGACGGACCTACCAGCGCAACGAAGCGGCCACGTTCGACCGACAAGCTCACGCCGCGCAGTGCGGCCACCATGGTATCGCCCGCGCGGTAGGTCTTCTTCAGTTGATCGGCGACGAGGAGGGCCATTCGAACGTCACCAACGTTTCCACGTGCGCCGTGTTCGGAAAGAGATCGAAGGCTTCGAGGTGAGCGATCCGATAACCGGCGTCCACGAATCGTCTGGCGTCCCGCGCGAGCGTGGCGACGTCGCAGGAGACATAGACGACGCGGCGCGCTCGGGACTGAGCGATGGCGGTGGCCGCCTCTTTCGACATGCCGGTGCGGGGCGGGTCGACGAGGATGGTCGCGTCGCGCGCATCGAAGGAGCCGCTCAGGTAGCGTTCGACCGACATCGCCGAGGCCGTCACAGACTCGACATAGGGCGCAGCGTTGACGGCAAGGTCGAGGCCGCTCTGATGTTCGCCCTCGACGGCCATGACCGTCCCTCGCTTCAAGGCGGCCCAGGCGAGGCCGAACAGACCGACGCCGGCGTAAAGGTCGATCAACTGTCCTGGCGGCAGCTGAGCGAGGACCGCGTCGAGGAGCGTGTGCAGCAGGAACCGGTTGCCTTGGAAGAAGCCCGCGACGTGCCGCCGCACAGTGAGGTGCGCCGCCTCCGCGCCGCTGCCCACCGCCAGCGTGTCAGAGACGTACGGCGAACCCTGGGACGCGAGCCCGCGTGCGCCGCCGCGAGCGACCACCGCGCCGGTGACCTCGCCTTCGTTCAGCCCTGCGAGCAGGTCGCTGGCCTCTGCGGCCGTGCAGTCGTCGGTGACGTCGATGAGGAGCGCGCGCTCCGTCGCGTCGATGTTCTCGCTCAGCTCGACTTCGCGGCACACGGGCCGCATCCGCCGCCACTCTGACGCGAGGTCTGCGAGGATCGTTGCCGATCGTGGCAGCAGCTGACCGGTTGGCGCGGGATCGCACAGGTCGTGGGTACCCTCGCGAAAGAATCCGATGCGGGACCCGCGAATGTGCAGACGCGCCCGCATCCGATAGCCCTGTTCGGGTGATGGCGCAACGGAGACTGGCTGTTCGAGCGGATGACGAGCGATTCGCGTGAATGCGTCTTGAACGATCTCGCTCTTCAGGCGGCGCTGGCGATCGTACGACACATGCGCGTACACGCTGCCGCCGCACGCGGGATCGCAGATGAGCGGACGCCGATCGGGCGATGGTTCGAGGACCGCCGTCACGCGAGCGTACATGACGCCGCCGCGTGTCTGCTCGACTTCAGTCTGGACCCGTTCGCCCGGGATGGCGCCCGCGACGAGCACGACCTGCCCCTCGTGCCGGGCGATCATCCGTCCACCGGCCGCCGGTTTCTCAATGGTCAGCGTGAGCTCGCGAGGGGGCATGCCTCGCTCATTCCTCGAGGTAGCGTGCGTGCGGCAGGCCAGCCGCCTCGCGAAGCTGACGATCCGTCGCGGCCTGCAGCGCCGTTCGGTACGCGTCCGGGCTCATTCGCTCCCGGAACGGCTCGAGATCGGACCCGGCATCGCGTGCCGCTGCCGTGCGAGCTTCGTCTGAGACGCTCGTGCGTGCCAGCGTCTGCAGCTCGTCGTCCATGGAGGCGAGCCGCCGGAGGATCGCCGCTCTCGCATCCCCGCGAGCGTGGGCTGCCTGCGGACGCAGCGCGTCCAATTCCCGGACCAACGAGTCGAGCGCCTGGTCGAGCGCCGTGCTCGGCCCGGCAGTCGCCCGCCGCGCGGTCAAGCGTGCGACGAGTCGATCCACGTGCGCCGGCAGTGAAGCCGAGGGGCGTGCCTCAGGCGATGCCGAGCCGATCGACGCGACACCCGTCGCGCGACGCCAGGCGTCGAAAGCCTCCAGCACATCCTGTTCACAGAACGAGATGTGGACGGGCCGGCGCCGGGGTCCCTGTGCGTAGTAGCGCTCGAACGTCCGATCGATGCCGCTCGTGGCCACCCGAAGCGGGATGCCCTGCTCCGCCCAGCCTCGCACCAGGTCAAACGACGGACCCGAGACTCGAATCAGGTGACCGTCGTTCTTCCGGCACAAGTGCGCCTCGATCGCACGGCAGTAGGCGCCCGCATCCTGGTCATGCTCGGCTGCGGCGTCGGCGTTCACACCCACACGACCTCGCCCGCCGTGACATGCCAGGCCAACGGCCCCTCGATGACCACCAACGCCCCTGCTTGATCGATCCCGGCTGTCGTCCCTTCGTGAGATGTCCCGCCTTGCGTCCAGGCAACGCGGGTACCTCGTGACGAAGGGGCGAGCTCTTGCCATCGCGCGAGCACGCCGGCCGCGTCACCGCTCAGCAGGGCGTCGTACTCGCGCCTCAGCGCGACAAGCGTCTGCACGAGGACCGGCGCCCGCTCCAAACCTCGGCCCAGCTCCGCTTCGAGGGACGAGGCGCGATCCGCAATCTCGGGCGGATACGCGGCGGCTTGCAGGTTGATGCCATAGCCCAGGACCACGTGCTGCAGCACACCATCGAGCGTCTGGCCCTCGGCAAGGATCCCCGCGATCTTTCGCCACCGCCGGCCGGCTGCCGTCGGCGCCTGGCCGTCCGCGACGACGATGTCGTTTGGCCATTTGACGTCAACAGGCAACCCGGTTGCCGTCCGAAGGCCGCTCGCCAGCGCGACACCTGCCGCGAGTGTGATGAGCCTCGCCCACGGTGGGGCGCCAGCGGCGAGCACCTCCGATGTCGTCGGCCGCAGGACGATAGACACGTACAATCCTGCGCCCGGCGGTGAGAACCAGGTGCGCCCGTTGCGTCCGCGGCCGGCCGTCTGCGCATCGGCGACAACGACCGTGCCGTCAGCAGCGCCCGCGCGCGCAATATCCGCCGCAATGTCATTCGTGGATCCGGCGACCGCGTAGTAGTGCACGGTGGACGCAAAGCCGTCGAGCGCGTCGCGCGTCGCCGCCAGCGCCATCGAGAGATCGGTCGGAAGTGTTGTCCGCGTCTGGTTCATGGACGTAGTGGCCCGTGTCAGTCCACTAGTTCGATCTCGAAGCTGATGTCCGCTGCCGGTGCGGAGTGCGTCAACGCGCCGACAGACACACAATCCGCGCCGGTTGAGGCAAGGGCTTCGAGCCGATCGAGCGTCACGCCGCCTGAGATTTCCACACGCGCGCGCCCGCGCGTCCGGCGTACTGCTTCCCGCACCTCATCCGGCGTCAGATTGTCCACGAGCAGTGTATCCACGCCAGCCGCCAGCGCATCGTCCACCTCGTCGAGGCTCTGTGCCTCGACTTCAACCGGCAGGTGTGGTTTGAGCGCACGAGCCCGTTCGATGGCCGGGCGAATCCCACCCGCAAGGCGCACGTGATTGTCCTTGATCAGGAACGCGTCGTACAGCCCGAAGCGGTGGTTCTGACCACCGCCCACGCGAACGGCGTACTTCTCGAGCGCGCGTAGCGTCGGCGTAGTCTTTCGCGTGTCGAGGATGGCGATCCGTCCGCCGGCGGCGTCGACGAACCTGCGGCTGAGCGTGGCGATGCCGGACATGCGCTGCAGGAAGTTGAGCGCCACGCGCTCGCCGGTGAGGAGGGCCCGCGCGGGACCGGCAACCTCGGCAAGGACGGTCGCGGCTTCGCAGTGGGCACCATCCTCCACACGACGCGTCATGGTCACACCGGCGTTGACAGACTGAAAGACCGCGGCAACGACGTCGAGCCCTGCGACAACCAGTCGCGACTTGGCGAGCAGAATGCCGTGCGCGACGGCCGTGAACGCCACCGTCGCTTCGGTGGTGATGTCGCCGGCGCCCACATCCTCCGCGAGCGCGGCCCGGACGAGCGACGCGTAGGCATCAGGCGTCAGCGGCGTCACGGGTGCCACAGAGACGTCCTTCACAACTTCGCTTCCGCGGGAGCGAGATCGACGCTCACCCCGAACGGGTCCCCTTCAACGAGCGTGAGCTGTTCCACGAAACCGGCGGCTCGCACGTCTGCCTCCGACGCCCGAAGTGAGGCGAGGTGCTCGGCGGCGTCACGTACAGTCGCCTGCACGACTGGAGTCGTGAGCGGACGCTTGGCCTCCGACTTCGTCCTGCGCACTTCACTCAACACCAGAGCCGCGCGCTCGAGCGCCAGCGCACCCGCCCGGTCTGGGCTGCCGCCGATTTCGTGCAGCAATTCATCGGTGGTCGGCCAGCGGGCGCGGTGGATCGATCCGTCGCGCCACCATGACCAGACCTCTTCGGTCACGAACGGCAGGAACGGCGCGAACAGCCGCAGGATCACTGACAGTCCGGCGACGAGCGCACTATTGGCCGACGCGGCGTGCGCAGCGCCCTGCGCGCCATAGCGGCGCGATTTGACCAGCTCGAGGTAGTCATCGCAGAAGAACCAGAACCACCGCTCGACGCGCTCCAGAACGCTCGCATAGTTGTACGCCTCGAACTGGGCGGTCGCGTCCGCAACCAGGTCGGCCAGTCCGGTCAACATGCCACGATCGACCGCCACGGAAATGGGGCCGCGCGGCGTGGAGCTCGACAGCGCAAACCGCGAGGCATTCAGGATCTTCATCGCCAGCCGCCGCCCGACGCGCATCTGGCCGGCGTCGAACGCCGTGTCGGTGCCCGGACGTCCACAGGCCGCCCAATAGCGCACGCCGTCGGAGCCGTGTTCCTGCAGCAGGGCCATCGGCGTGACGACGTTGCCCTTCGACTTCGACATCTTCTTCCGATCCGGATCGAGCACGAAACCGGAGATCGCGGTGTTCGACCACGGCAGGGATCCGTGTTCGAACTGCGACCGCATGACCGTGTAGAACAGCCACGTCCGGATGATGTCGTGCGCCTGCGGGCGCAGGTCCATCGGGAAGATGCGTTCGAAGAGATCGGGATCGTCGGCCCAGCGGCCCGCAATCTGCGGCGTCAGCGACGATGTGGCCCACGTGTCCATCACGTCGGGGTCGCCAGCAAAGCCATTCGGCTGGTGGCGCTGATCGGCCGTGTACCCATCCGGAACGTCCGTTGACGGATCGATCGGCAGACGGCTTTCGTCGGGAACGAGCGGCGCGTCGTATCGGACGCTGCCGTCCGCCCCGATGCGGTACCAGACCGGAAATGGCACACCGAAGAAGCGCTGCCGGCTCACGCACCAGTCGCCATTCAGTCCTTCGACCCAGTTCGCGTAGCGTGACCCCATGTAGCCCGGGTGCCATGCCAGCTCCTGACCGCGTGCGAGGAGGATCTCCCGGGTATCGAGCGTCCGGAAGAACCATTGCCGGCTGGTCACGATCTCGAGCGGGCGGTCGCCCTTCTCGTAGAACTTCACGGGATGCGTGATCGGCCGCGGCTCGCCCACGAGATCCCCGCTCGCCCCCAGCTGTTCGACGATCCGGGTCCGCGCTTTCGCGGCCGGGAGGCCCGCGATCTGGTCGTAGGCCGTCTGCGCGCTTGCGGCGTCCTTCGACTCCCAACCGGCGTCTCCCCAGGTGACGGCACGAAACCGTCCATCGGGAAGGAGAACAGCCCGCACCGGCAGGGAGAGCTCTCGCCACCAGATCACGTCGGTCAGGTCGCCGAACGTGCAGATCATGGCGATGCCGGTGCCCTTCTCGGGATTGGCCAGCGCGTGCGGACGAATCGGCACCCGCACCTTGAACAGTGGCGTCGTCACTTCAGTGCCGAAGAGCGGCTTGTACCGCTCGTCATCCGGATGGGCGACCAGCGCGACGCAGGCTGGGATCAATTCGGGTCGGGTGGTATCGATCTCGACGTACGCACCATCGGGACGCGCAAAGCGCACGCGATGATACGCGCCCGGCACCTCTCGATCCTCGAGCTCGGCCTGCGCGACTGCCGTCCGGAAGTCGATATCCCAGAGCGTGGGCGCCTCGAGCTGGTAGGCGAGGCCCTTCGATACCAGGCGCAGGAACGCCTGCTGTGACACACGTTGGGCATGGCGCCCGACAGTGCTGTAGGTCATCGACCAGTCAACCGACAGACCAAGCTGCTTGAAGAGCGCCTCGAAGGCCTTCTCGTCCTCGCCGGTCAACTGCTCGCAGAGCGCGATGAAATTCGGCCGCGACACCGGAAGCGGTGACTTGGCGGGTTTGTCCGCTGGCTGAAAGGACGGATCGTACGGCAGCGAGGGATCGCACCGGACGCCGTAGTAGTTCTGCACGCGCCGTTCGGTCGGCAGTCCGTTGTCGTCCCACCCCATCGGATAGAACACTTCGCGTCCCCGCATCCGGTGAAAGCGGGCGACACAGTCGGTGTGTGTGAAGGAGAACACGTGGCCGACGTGCAGTGACCCGCTGACGGTCGGCGGCGGCGTGTCGATCGAGTACACCTCCGATCGTGCGCGCGAACGATCGAAGCGATACACGCCATCCGCCTCCCACCGCGTCATCCACTTGTCTTCGAGGCCCTCGAGCGCTGGCTTCTCGGGCAGGCGGATCGATCCGGCAGGATTCTCGGGCTGCGTCATAACCGACGATGGTACTGGGAGGGGCTGCGGAGGCGCAAGGATTCCTATCCCGAGAGCGGCGACGGGAGCGAGGTGAGGTGAACGGCGGGCCCGTTCAGAGCGATCCGCGCAGCACGGATTGCTTGATGCGTTCGATCTCTTCCCGGACGATGCGCTCGGCGACTTCCGACACGATGCCCGGTGCGATTTCTCTGATGAGGCGCTCGGAGATCTCGGCGTTCACCTTGCGCGCCACCTGGGCGACCAGCTCGTCGCTGAACACCGGGGCGGCCTCGGGCAGGACTGGCGCCGGCTGTCCATGCTCCATCCCGAGCAACGCGCCAAACGCGTCCGCCATGGTGAGCCCCGGGCCTCCAGCCTTGACAGGTGTCGGCGCCACAACGGGCGGAGGCTCAGGCTTTGCGGCTGTCGCGAGCTGTACAGGCACGAACCGCCCTGTGTCTTGCAACGACTTGGGAGGCGCGGGTGGCTGTGGCGAGGATGGGGGTTGCCCTGCATAGGTCTCGGCAGGTTGCAGCGGCACGTTGAGATCCGCGAACGCTTCGTCGAGCCGCTGGAAGTAGTCTTCCACGCTCGCCGCCGGCGCAGTTGAGGCTACGCGAATCTCGACGGTCGGCGGCGACGACGATACCGGTGTGACGTCGGGCGCAGTCGGTGATGCCTCCGCAGGTGCCGCCGGCGCAGACAGCTTCGAGGCGCCGTTTTGAAGCAACTCGCGCACGCGAGCGATCACATGCTGTGGCTCGAAAGGTTTGATCAACACGCCAGCAGCTCCACAGGCATTTACGGCTGAATCGTCGACGGGATCGAACGCGCCCGTCAGCAGCAGCACAGGAATCCGCGACAACGCCGGCGTATCTCGCACGTGCCGCGCCACGGCGTAGCCATCGCGACCTGGCATGTCGACATCCGCCAGGACGATGTCGGGGGGCGTCGCGTCGAGGCGCGCCACGGCCTGGTTGCCGTCGCCGACCGCCACCACCGTCACGTCTTCGTCAGCGAACGTCAGTTCAATGACTCGCTGGATCGTGACGCTGTCGTCGGCGAGCAGAAGCGTATGAGGCATGCTCGGCTGAGGGTAAGCGGGAAGAAAAGCACTGTCAATTGCCGATTCTCGTCGGATGGTGCTGAATCTGCACGGGAAACGCGAGCCGGTCGCGGCGGAACACGGATTCTGTCGATCGCCTGCACGGATCGTGAGGCCGGGCGCAGCCGGTTCGCCGGACGACGGCGGCGCGCCTGCGCCACATTGCTCACGTCTCCTGGCGGCTGCGCACGTTGGCCGTGATGAAAGAGACGATGGCGTCGGTTCTCGTGCCGGGTGGAAAGAGGCCTCGAATGCCCAGCTCGTGAAGAAACCCAAGGTCCGTGTCGGGCACGATGCCGCCCACCACCACCAGCACGTCGGCGAGGTGCTTCTCGCGCAGCAGCTCCATGATCCGCGCACAAATCGGCTTGTGGGCGCCCGACAGGATCGACAAGCCAATGACGTCCGCGTCCTCCTGCAGAGCCGCGCTGACGATCTGCTCCGGCGTCTGACGCAGCCCGGTGTAGACCACTTCCATGCCCGCATCGCGCAACGCGCGCGCGATGACCTTCGCCCCCCGGTCATGGCCGTCGAGCCCCGGCTTGGCAATGACGACGCGGATGCGGCGGCTCATTCAGATGCTCGGGGTCTCTTCCCACTCGCCCCACACGTCCCGAAGTGCATCGCACATCTCGCCGATAGTGGCATATGCGCGCACGGCCTCGATGATAAGGGGCATGAGGTTTGGACGGGTGGTCGGATTCGGATTCGTGGTCGTATTCGTGTTCGTGTTCGTGTTCGGATTCGTGTTCGGATTCGGATTCGTGGTCGCCTTCGAATCGGCGGCGCGCTTGAGCGCGTCCAGAGCGCGCATGACGGCGTCACTATTCCGGTCGTGGCGCAGCGCACGCACGCGCGCGATCTGGCGCTCCGCGGTCGTCTCGTCGATGTACAGCGTCGGGATCCGCTGCTCGTCGCTCGTCGCGTACTTGCTGACACCGACGATCGTCTTCTCGCCCCGCTCAACGGCTTCGAGGTAGCGGTACGCGCTGTCGGCGATCTCTCTCTGCGGGAAGCCTCGCTCGATGGCGGCCACCATTCCGCCCATCCGATCGATCGTCTCGAAATATTGGTACGCCTCGCGCTCGAGCTCGCGGGTGAGCGCTTCCACCAGATACGAGCCGCCGAGCGGATCCGCGACGTTCGCCACCCCGCTTTCGTGGGCGATGATCTGCTGGGTGCGTAAGGCCAAGGTCGCCGCTTCGGCCGTCGGAAGCGCCAGCGCTTCGTCGAGCGAGTTGGTGTGCAGCGAGTTCGTCCCTCCCATGACCGCCGCAAGCGCCTGAATTGCGGTGCGGACGACGTTGTTGTACGGCTGCTGTGCGGTCAGCGAGACGCCCGCCGTTTGCGTGTGGAACCGCAGCTTCCACGATCGTTCGTCGCGGGCCTTGAAGCGATCGCGCATGACATGGGCCCAGATCTTCCGTGCCGCGCGGTACTTCGCCACCTCTTCGAAAAAGTCGTTGTGAGCGTTGAAGAAGAACGACAGGCGCGGAGCGAACCGATCGACGTCCAACCCGGCATCGATGGCCCATTGCACGTACTCGATCCCGTCTCGCAGCGTGAACGCCAGCTCCTGCGCCGCGGTCGATCCCGCTTCCCGGATGTGATAGCCGCTGACCGAAATCGTGTTCCAGCGCGGCACGTGATCGGCGCAGAACGCGAACACGTCCGTCACGAGACGCATCGACTCTCGGGGCGGGTAGATGAACTCCTTCTGCGCGATGAATTCCTTCAGGATGTCGTTCTGAATCGTGCCCGACAGCGCCTGCCAGCTCGCCCCCTGCCGTTCGGCGACGACGAGATACATCGCGAAGATCATGGCGGCAGGCGAATTGATCGTCATCGACGTGGTCAGCTGGCCCACTGGGATGCTGTTGAAGAGCACCTCCATGTCGGCAAGCGACGCGACACTGACGCCGCACTTCCCCACCTCGCCGAGTGAGAGCTCGTCGTCTGGATCGCGGCCCATCAGCGTGGGCAGATCGAAGGCGACGCTGAGCCCGGTGCCTCCCGCGGCGAGCAGCTCCCGATACCGTGCGTTGGTGTCTTCGGGCGTACCGAAGCCCGCGAACTGCCGCATGGTCCACTGCTTGCCGCGGTAGCCGAGCGGATGAATCCCGCGCGTGTACGGGAACACGCCGGGATCCGCGTTGTCCTGGCCATAGTCGATGCCGGCGAGATCGGCCGGCGTATAGAACACGTCGACTCTGCGGCCAGACACCGTTGTGAACGATGGGTCGTCGATCGAACTGCCGCGCATGGCGCCATTATAGCGAGAGCTGCGATCGGCTCTCACTAACCTGTTGGAAAGAGGCTACTTGATGGATTGGACGACGCTTGACTTCGCCTCGGACGGGGAAGTACGGTGAGACGTTTGCCGCCTCACCGACGCGCCCGCGCGGCGCCATACGAGGAACCATGGCCGGAGACGGGACCATCTTTGGCGCAATGCTCCAGGAGTTCGATGGGGCCGCACGCATCCTCAATCTGGAGCCAGGCATCTGGCGCATCCTGACGCGCCCGAAGCGCCAGATCACCGTGTCGTGTCCGGTGCAGATGGACAGCGGCGAGATCGAAGTCTTCACGGGGTACCGCGTGCAATACAACATCACGCTCGGTCCCGCGAAGGGCGGTATCCGGTACCACCCCGACGTCAGCCTCGACGAAGTGACCGCGCTCGCTGCCTGGATGACGTGGAAGTGTGCCGTCGCGCACATTCCGTTCGGCGGCGGCAAGGGTGGCGTCATCTGCGACCCGACGCGGATGTCGAAGCGCGAGCTCGAAGCCCTCACGCGGCGCTACGTCGCCGAAATCATCGACGCGATCGGTCCCGACAAGGACGTCCCGGCGCCAGACGTCAACACCAACGAACAGGTCATGGCGTGGGTGATGGATACCTACTCCATGCACGTCGGCCGCACTGAGACCGCCATCGTCACCGGCAAACCCGTGGCGCTGGGCGGATCCGAGGGCCGGCGCGAGGCGACCGGGCGCGGCGTCATGATCTGCACGCGGGAAGCCGCGAACCATCTGAAGATCGACCTCACGAAGGCCACGGTGGCGGTCCAGGGTTTCGGCAACGTGGGATCGGTGTCGGCGGACCTCATCAGCCAGCTCGGCGCAAAGATCGTTGCCGTGACCGATTGGCGCGGCGGGGTCTACAAGAAAGACGGGCTCGACATCCCGAGCCTGATCGAATGGACGAAGAAGCACAAGACGGTGGACGGCTATCCCTTCGCGGATGCGATCCCGCAAGACGATTTGTTCGGGCTGGAGGTGGATGTACTGATTCCCGCCGCACTCGAGAATCAGGTCACGGCCGAGAACGCCGGCACCATCCGAGCGCGCGTCGTCGTGGAAGGCGCGAACGGCCCGACGACGCCTGAAGCGCACAAGCTGTTGCACGACCGCGGCATTTTCGTCGTGCCCGACATCCTGGCGAATAGCGGCGGCGTCACGGGGTCCTACTTCGAATGGGTCCAGAACCGCCACGGCTACTACTGGACGGAAGCGGAAGTGAACAACCGGCTCGAGGCGAAGATGCACGAGGCCTTCACGGCTGTATTGAAGACGTCGCTCAAGTACACTGTGGACATGCGGACCGCGGCCTACATCGAAGCAATCAACCGCGTCGCCACGGTGACGCGCATCCGCGGCATGTACGCTTAGACGAACGTAGGCTTTGGGCCTTGGGCTTTGGGCTTTAGCCGTGAGCCTTGGGCTTCAGGGTCGCGTGCCCGCCCTCCGGGTCGGTTCATGCTGTCTCGCCGGCAATTCCTCTCGAGTCTCGGCGCCGCCGCAGTGCTGCCCCGCCCGCACGTGACGCGCGGACCGTTGACGCTGTCCTCCCCGTTCCTCCGCACGAGCGCGCCGGATCCGCTCGTCGGGTGGCGCGGCGAGTCGGCCGTCTCGATGGGCCTGCGCGCGGGCACGCTGCACGACGACCACCCGCGCCGCCGCACGAACCCTCATCCACCGGTAGACTGGGCCATCGTTGGCGCACGTCTCCGCAAGACGTACCCGGATCTGCGGCGACATTTCGTCTTCGAGTACTACCCGTGGTACACCACCAACCCGTGGCGGCACTGGAATCTGTGGGACCGACAACCTCCCACGGACATCGCGGCCACATCCATTCCGCGGCTGGGTCCGTACGATTCCCGCTCGTCCACCATCATCGAACAGCACGCCCGGTGGATTGCGGACTCCGGTATCGGCGCGATCAACATCTCGTGGTGGGGTCCCGGCTCGTTCGAGGATCAGGCGGTGCCGCTCGTCATGGATGTCATGCGCGACCACGACATCCACGTCACCTTTCATCTCGAGCCGTACCGCACCGATCGCGTGACCACCTACGCGGATGACGTGGAGTATCTACTGCGGCAGTACGGCGACAAACGGCGCTGGGACTGCTTCCTGCTGCTGGCAGATGCCAGGGGCAAAGTCGGTCCAGTCTTCAAGTCGTTCAGGACGATGGTCCTTCCGACCAGCACCGACTGTCATGGCGTGGTCAGCCCGGTCCCTGACTACGTGCCCGACTCGACATGGCGACGACAGACAGACGGCGTGCGAACGGCCCTGCGGTCGGAATTCGACTACATCATGCTGCTCGCCGACGCGGGCGACGTCGGTCGACTGGCCGCTGCCGGCTTCGACGGCATGGCGGTCTACGACAACTTCGTGCTGCCCGCCACGTGGCCGGGCCTGGCAGAGGCGTGTTCGTCGAAGGACCTGGTGTTTTCGTTCAACGTCAACGCGGGATTCGACGGGATCGCGATGCGTCATGTCGATCCGGCCTCGTGCTACACGCCGACCCCGGTCACTCCCACCGGCACGTATGATTGGACGCAGCCACTCGACCGCGAGCGCGCGGCGCATGAGTCGCTGGCTCGTATGGGCGACTCGTTCAGGACCACCATTCAGACGCAGACGGCCGACGCACTCGAGAACGTCCGCCGTGGATTCTTCCTGGCGTATATCTGCACCTTCAATGAGTGGCACGAAGGTACGCAGTTCGAGCCCATGCTGGATTCCGCGGATCTGCCGCCCGATCAGCGGGCGCTCGGCTATCACAACCCGACCGACGGCGCCGTGCGCCTGTCTAAACTGAAAGAGCTCCTGATGCTGGTACAGCCTTGACACGTACGGCGAGACCCCTGTCCCAGTGCCCCACGCTCGTCGCATGCGTCCTCGTGGCCACGTTGTCTGCCGCACTGGCGGCGCCATCGTCCGCCGCTCGGTCCAAGAAGCAAAAGGAGCCGCCGCGTCCGCCGCTCAAAGGACCGTGCGTCTGCAGTGATCTGTCCGCCGTCGTCAACCGGATGCGTGAGCTCGCAGCCGCACAGTCGACCATGGAACAGAGCGACGCCGCCGTTCGCAGTATCGAAAGCCGGGAATCGCGTCCGCTCGTGTTCTCGGATGCTCTCTATCTGGAGCACGTCTTCGGGCCGCTCAAGGGCGCCATGGATGCGGCCTTTGAGGCGCCTGCCCCGCGCACGTCAGTCCCGCTTCGTGCCCAGCAGTGCAGCACGGAGGTCGCCGCACCGTCTGCGTGCCTCCAGGCCGCGGCCAAAGCCAACAACACCGCCTATCGAAGTGCGTGCGAAGCGGGCAAGCCGCCAAACCGCCTTACAACCCTCATGGATTGGGAGCGATCAGCGGCCCAGGCGGAGCTGGCCGTCCTGTTCGATCAGGTGCGGAAGATCGGCGACAGCTGCCCGTTCAAAGACTGGACCGGGACCGTGACCATCACCGTCGCCGAAGAGATGTCGTCGACCACGGCCCTGCCGAGTCCCGTCAAGGGACGCGACATCGCGAAGAACACGTCGCAGCGGGTCGCGACGATCCTCGTCCTGGACGGACGGGCGGTGGGCGAAGTGAAAGAAACGTCGATGCTCTTCAAGAGCCACAACGCGTCGGGCGAGACGACGTGCCCGAAGAACGCGCATCCAGTGCCCTTCACCGAATCGAGCGAAGAGACAAGCCGCGTGGACGGGGACATCTTCAAGCCCGCAGCGGTCACCGTTGCGTTCAACAGGAACCAGTACCGTTTGTCAGCGACCGCCACTGGCGGATGGGGATCTGTTCAGACGTCGGTGAAATCCAGCTCGTCGGGCGGCTGCGGCAAGAAGGCCGCGAGCCCGGACAAAGACACCGGGCCGCCGAAACCCGTTATCGATGGCATCAGCGGCGGTACCATTGGCAGCGTTGTCGTCACCCTGGTCACGCACATCGAAGGCAGCGCCCGAATCGAGAACACGCACACGCCCACGGACGGCGGGACATTGATCCGCACCAAAGACATCACGTGGTCGCTGAGGCGAGCCAAGCCGCGCAACTAGTGCCCGTCCGCGTCATAGGTCATGTGGATCTCGCGGATTCAGCGAGTCTCTGACACTCTCTCGATAGTCAGCGACCGGCCATCGCGCTTGTAGACAGCGCCGCCCTTCATGACGAAGGCGACGTGCTCGAGCGTCGTGACGTCTTCGAGCGGATTGCCGGCGACGGCGACGAGATCGGCAAACCGGCCGGGCTGCACGCTGCCCACCCGATCCGACCATCCCAGCAGGTCTGCGGCACTGCTGGTCGCCGCACGGATGGCTTGTGACGGTGTCATGCCCCATTCGACCATCGTCGCGAACTGCCGGGCATTCTGTCCGTGCGGGTACACGCCGGCATCCGTTCCGAAGGCCATCCTGGCGCCGGCGGCCACGGCCTTCCTGAAGTTCTCGCGCTGGACGCGCCCGACCTGGCGTTCCTTGTTCATGATCTTCTCGGGATAGCCTTTGCGGCCGTACTCCGCGAGGATGTAGTCGTCGTTGTAGATGTCCATCACGAGGTACGTGCCGTGCTCCTTGGCGAGCGCGAGTCCTTCGTCGTCGATGAACGACGCGTGCTCCACCGAGCTGACGCCGGCTCTGATCGCTCGCTTGATCCCTTCGGCGCCGTGGGCGTGCGCGGCCACACGGCGATCCCACATGTGGGCTTCGGCGACCAGCGCGTTCAGTTCGTCCTGTGAGTACTGTGGCCCGCCGATGGAGTCTTCTTCCGAGAGGACGCCGGCAGTCGCCAGCACCTTGATGAGATCCGCGCCGTACTTGATATTCGTGCGGACCAGCTTTCGAATGGCGTCGATCCCGTCCGCGATTCCCGACATCCGGTCGAAGCGCAGGTAGGGTGAGAACCCGTTCAAGTCGCCGTGCCCACCGGTCGCGCTGAGCGCGAGCGTGGCAACCTGCATGCGCGGTCCTGGAATGTCACCGCGATTGATAGCGTTCCGGAGCGCCACGTCCACGTACTCGAGCGCACCGACGTCCCGGATGGTGGTGAATCCTGCGTCGAGCGTCCTGCGCGCGAACACGTGCGCCACGACCGCCGAATCGATCGCGCTCTTGCGGAACGCATCGTCGTAGAAATTGTCGCCTGGCTCGTCCGTGATGTGCGTGTGGCAGTCGATGAAGCCAGGCAACAGCGTCGCCTGCCCGAGATCGACGACCGCTGCGCCCATCGGAACCGCCAGACTGCTCCCGACCGCGGTAATCCGATCGCCCGTGACGATCACGACGGCGTTGTTGATCGGTGCATCGTTCACACCGTCAATCAGATGAGCGGCTTTGACTGCGACCACCTTGCCCGAAGGTGGGGACGTCTGGCGGGCGGTCACGGGAACGGTCAATGTTGCCGCGAGCGCAAAGAGCGCGGCGAGAGTTCGATGCACGGTAGGCCGCTCCAGGAGACTGATTGAAAAGACCAAACAGCGCGTCACACGAGAGTCTGCTTCGGGATCTCGAGGCAGACCCACCAATCTGTCAGAGGCCTGCCACACGATCCGCGAGCGGTGGCATGGCTGGCAGGCCGTTTTCCGGACGATCCAGATAGAAGTACGCAACGCTGGACCAGTCGTCCTGACGTTCGAACAGTTGATCGGGCTTGGTCAGATCCATCGGGACCGGTCCGGCACCTGCGCGCATGACGGGCTGTCCACGCGTCATCAGCGGGCCCATTTCACCGGTCCCGTAGTAGCCGATCTGCTGGATAGTGACGCGAGCCTGGCTGCGGAAGTAGATCGCATCCGGCACGTGGAGCCGGTAGAAGCCGTAGCGGAAGCGCTCCTCGTCGGCCAGCGGGCATCCCTGGTAGGCCTGCGCGTACGGGCCCTGGCCGTACGCGGTGCCGATGTAGTCCTCGGTGCCTGTCCCGTTCAGCGTCGGCCGCGCCGAGTCGCCGTCCAGGTAGACCTTGACCTCGCCTTCACCCCACCACGACTTGCCGTAACGCGTCGTGTCGGCGATGACACCAAGCGTCGCCCCCACATAGCGCCCACGGCCCGTGACATGCGGAAGGATCTCGTAGTCCCGCTGGATCGTCGTGGGCCGCTCGCGGCGGAAGACGGCGTGAAAGTACAGCGCATCGGCGCCAACTGCATCCCCGACGGTGTAATCCACGTCGTAGAAGAGTTGCTCCAGCGCCGTGGTCGTCTCGTTCGTGAGCACGATGCGCATCCCGGTTCTGAAGGGCATGGGAACGATGGTCACCAGACTCCGTCCTTCGGGACTCGAGAAGAGTGCCGATTGGAACGGCCGCATCTCGCCGAGGGCATGCCCGAAGAAGTCGCCGAGCGGAGCGCTCACCGCAGGGGTCCCGGCGCCATCCCAGAACATCTCGATCCGGATTCCGCGCAACATCGCGGGGGTCCGATCGCTCAGCGTGATCCAGACGCGCCGCACCATGCCGCTCGTGCCCGACGCTTCCGCCAGCACCACACGCCCGCCCGCGGGGACTGCGATGAACGGCGAGCCTTTGCGGCCCGCGTTCGCCTGACCGCCCGCGCCGCGGGCACCCGTGGGATTCTCGGGACTTGCCCAGCGTGTCTCGACCTTGTTGGGCAGCGAGTACAGCGCCTGCGCGTCGGCGACCCCAGCGCCGATCAGCGTTGTGAGAGCGAGCACGAGTCCAATCCCGCGCGCCATGAAGTCCTCCGACGTATCGGTCTACAGTCTGCGGTCCACAGTCTGCAGTCTACGGTCTGCGGTCTGAACTACGAACGACCGACTACGAACTCCACCTCACCGGCTCACGTACGTGACGGCTCCCTCGATCTCGACGACGGTGCCCTTCGACTGGGCTACATGATCCGGTCGGGTCACGATCCGGACGGTGTGCGGACCGGCAGTCAGGCCGAAGGCGTGCCAGAGGTCGTTGTCGTTCGTGTTTGGCGGGATATACGCCTCGAGTTGCCCGGCCGGGGCCCCGTCCAGGAACACGTCGGCGCGGCCGCCGTCTTGCGCCATGCGGCCGATGACGATGACACCCGTTCCGGTGAATGACAGTGTCGCTTCAGCCCCGGCGGTGCTGACCGTGGGTCCGCCCTCGCGGTTGTCCTTCTTGGCAACAGGCCGGCCCCACGCGCCTTTCCACTGCCACGCCGGGTCCATGGACATGACGCGCTTCGACGGCACACCGGGATCCCACTGCTCGAGCGGCGGCGGCACGGGCGCCTGCACGGGCACCTGGACCATCTGGTCGGTCACCTGTCCCCCGGCGGCGGTGATGACTTTGGAGGCGCGAGCGATCGTGGACGACACGATGTCGTTGAACGAGTAATCGGTGTAGGAAAACTTCTTGTCGGCCAGCGCCGCAATCCCCGACTTCCACTCGGCGGGTATCGCGTTGTAGCCGAGCACGACGCCGAGCACGCCGGCTGCGCTCGAAGGGTTGCAGTCCGAGTCCTGTCCCGCACGCGTCGCCACTTCGAGCGTCCGGGCGAAATCGCCGTGGCCGTAGATCAATCCGAGTGCGATGTACGCCCCATTCAACTTCGCGTCGATATTGAATGGCTCGAGCGCGCCGTCCGGACACGGGTCATCCTTGTCCCACTTGTCTTCGATGAGATGCCACGTGCGGCGCCAGTCATCCGGATGTTGAGTCGACCACGCCAGCACGTCCTGGAGGATCTTCGCGTAGCCGCTCTCTGCGGGCAGGCTCGCCAACCCGGCTTCCACGATCTTGCGGGGATCCGATTCGAAGAACGCCGCGCCGTACATGCTCGTGACGAAGATGCCACCGTACAGCCCGTCGCCGTAGTTCATCACCCGCCCCACGCGTTCCGAGTAGCGTCTGGCTGCCTGCGGCAGGCCCGGTGTCATCAGGCCGATGAAGTCTGACTCGATCTGGAAATCGATGTCGTTTGCGTGGACGTTGTACTTCGGATCGCCCGAGAGCGGCGCCTTGATGCCCCGATCGAGCAGGCGTCTGGCCGCGGCGTTTGCGTGCCACAGGTTGTAGCGCGACGTGCGGAACGCGTCGCCATACTGCTCGCTCGTCGCGTCGAGTCCCAGGCGATCCATCACAGCGGCAAACGTCATCTCCACGTAGAGATCGTCCTGGTCGATGGCGTTCTCGACGCGATTGGGCCTCCACGTGGGAAGCGGCCCCTCGAGAATCTTCGCGTTCGATCGGAACTCGGTCGGCGCGCCGAACGATACACCGATCATCTGACCTGCCCAGCCGCCGCGCACTTTGTCCTCGAAGACGCTGCGCGGCAGCGTGCGGGCGACTGCGCCTTCCGCCCTTGCGGGCGCAGGTGCGGGAACGGCCGCCGCGGAGACCGTGAACAGCGTGGCAAACAGGACGTGACGCATCAGACCTCCAGAATTCGCCGTACGGCGCGTGACATTCTGCCACGTGCTGTGGTCCCCACCCTATTTGACCCCCAGCGTCGGCTTCGCTAGCATCGCGCCGTGCCGCTGTCACGACGAACGCTCGCTCTCTGCCTCGCAACCGCACTTGGCGTGGCCGCCTGTGGACACCGACAGGAAGCGCCCGGCCGCCCGGTCATCGCCCTCGTCATGAAATCACTCGCCAACGAGTTCTTCAAGACGATGCAGGATGGTGCCACGCGGCACCAGGCCGAGCATGCCGGCCAGTACAATCTGGTCGCGACCGGGATCAAGGACGAGCAGGACGTTGCCCACCAGATCGAGCTCGTCGAGCAGATGATCGCGCGGCACGTGAACGCCCTCGTCCTCGCTCCGGCCGATTCAAAGGCGCTGGTGGCTGCCGCCCAACGCGCACAGCAGGCCGGCATCGTCGTCGTCAACATCGATAACCGGTTCGACAGCGCGGTGCTTGCCGAACGGCATCTCACGATCCCGTTTGTCGGCCCGAACAACCGCACGGGTGCACGCGCGGTCGGCGACGCCGTGGCGCGACGCTTGAAGGCCGGCGACCCCGTGGCGATCGTCGAAGGCGCGCCCAACGCCTTCAATGGCATCCAACGCCGCGACGGGTTCCTGGATGCGATCCAGGCGGCGGGCTTGCGGGTTGTCGCGTCCCAGACCGGTCAGTGGGAAACGGCTCGAGCCAATCAGGTCGTGGCGGCGATCGTCAGCGAGCACCCGGACGTGAAGGCCGTACTGTGCGCCAATGACAACATGGCACTCGGCGCCGTGGCCGCGCTGAAGGCCGCCGGGCGCGCGAACGATGTGCTCGTGGCCGGCTTCGACAATATCAGCGCCGTGCAACAGCTCGTTCGGGACGGCCAGATTGTCGCGACCGCCGACCAGCACGGTGATGCGCTCGCGGTGTTCGGCATCGAATACGCGCTGGACATGCTGCGACACTCAACTGCCACACCTGCCGACCGCGAGACGCCCGTGGATCTGATCACGCGGGAGGCTCTGCACTGAGCCCCACTGCGGACTCGCCGAGCGGTGCCGCGCCTGCGTCTTCTTCTGCTGCGGGACGCCGTACGCGCCGCCTCATCTCGGAATACGCCAGCCTCGCAGGTGTCCTGGTGGCCCTCGTCCTTGGATTCGGCGGGGCAACCGACTACTTCTTCACCGCGACGACGCTGCGGACCATCGCCAACCAGCTTCCCGACATCCTGCTCGTGGCGACTGGTATGACGCTCGTTGTCATCGCAGGCGGGATCGATTTGTCGGTCGGATCGGTCCTGGCCCTCGCGGGTGCCGTCCTCGGCGTCGCGATCCGCGATTGGCATGCGCCCATGGCCGCCGCCATCGTCTTGGCGTTGGTCGTTGGTGCGGCCTGCGGGGCGATCAACGGACTGCTCGTCACGCGTTGGGCGCTGCCTTCCTTCATCGTGACGCTGGGCATGCTCGAAGTCGCGCGCGGTGCTGCGTACCTGGTGACCGGTTCAGAGACCAGGTACATCGGAAGCGCGATCGAGCGGCTGACGACGCCGCTCGTGGGCGGACTGGGGGCGCCGTTCTTTCTGGCGGTCGCCGTGGTCGCGGCCGCTCAGTTCGTGCTGATTCGGACGGTGTACGGACGCCACTTGATCGCGGTGGGCGCCAACGAGACGGCCGCGTGGCTGTCGGGGTACGGCCAGGCCCGGTCCGCGTGATCGCGTTCACGGCGTCGGGCCTCCTGAGCGCCGTCGCCGCGGTGTCGCAGTGCGCCAGGCTGGCCGCTGCCGATCCGAACGCCGGCAGCGGTCTCGAACTGCAGGCCATTGCCGCGGTCGTTATTGGCGGTACGAGCCTGATGGGCGGCCGGGGATCTGTCGTCACGACGATGCTCGGCGTCCTGATCATCGCCGTGCTGGCGGCTGGACTGGCTCAACTCGGCGTGCAGGAACCGACGCGCCGGCTCGTCACGGGCGGTGTGATCGTCGCGGCCGCGATCGTGGATTACTATCGGACCCGCGTAACGCGTGTCTAGCCACATCGTCGTCGCCGGTTCTCTCAACGCGGACCTCGTCGTGGGGGTGCCCCGCTTCCCTGCGCCCGGTGAAACACTGACGGGCACCGGGTTCGCACGCTTTCCAGGCGGGAAGGGCGCGAACCAGGCGTATGCCGCTGCGCTCCTCGGCGGACGCGTGCGGCTGGCGGGCCAGGTCGGCGCAGACGATCTCGGCAACTGGCTGCTCGATCACCTCCGAAGCGGAGGTGTCGATGTGAGCGCCGTCGGACGAGACGCCACCGTATCGACCGGCCTGGCCATCATTACGGTGGATGCGGCGGGACAGAACTCAATCGTGCTCGTGCCCGGCGCAAATGCAACCTTCACGCCGGACCGGCTCAGCGCCGCGCCGATTGACTGGCGTTCAACGCGCGTACTGCTTTTGCAGCTCGAGGTCCCGCTCGAAACGGTTGTCGCGGCGGCGCGGTCCGCGCGCGCGGCCGGATCGATTGTCCTTCTCGATCCGGCTCCGGTCCGCGATGTGCCTGACGAATTGCTCGCCTTGAGCGACTTCGTGACGCCGAACGAGTCGGAGCTCGCTGCGCTCACGGGTGGCGGTTCGGTCGGAGGTGAAGACGACTTGATGCGCCGTGCGCAGGCCCTGCGGGCGAGAGGCGCGGCCGGTGTCATTGGGAAATGGGGGGATCGGGGAGCCGTGCTCGTGGGCGATCGCGTCCACCGATGGCCGGCGTACGCGGTTCGTGCGGTGGACACCACGGCCGCCGGCGACACGTTCAACGGCGCCCTCGCGGTCGCCCTGGCTGAGGGACAATCGATAGAAGATGCCGGTCGTCTCGCGTCCGCCGCGGCCGCCCTGTCGGTCACACGCCCAGGGGCCCAGCCCAGCATGCCGAGCCTCGACGAAGTGCGCGCATTCATGAACTGACTCGGGCGCGCGCTCCATCATGACGAATGACGATGGACGGTTGACGAATACGAAACCGAACACGAACACGAACACGAATCCGAACACGAATCCGAACACGAATACGAATACGAAACCGACAACATCTGACATGGCTGATCTTCGTTTCGCGCTCATTGGCACCGGCGGCATCGCGCTCGCCAATCATCTGCCCGGCATCAACCGTTGCCCTGGTGCGGCCGTCACCGCGCTCTGTGACGTCAATCCAGCCGTCGTTGCGGCGGCGTCGCGCGCCAGTGGAATTACGCGTACGTGGACGGATCCCTTCGCGCTGATTCGCGAGGCGGATGTGGACGCGGTCATCATCGCCACGCCAAACCGCGTGCATCACGGAATCGCCCTCGCGGCCATCGAGTCGGGTCGTCACGTCCTGTGCGAGAAGCCGCTGGCCATGTCGCTGAGCGAGGCGCTCGACATGACGCGGAGCGCGGACGCCGCGGGAGTCCGCCATATGACCGCTTTCACCTATCGCTTCGTTCCCGCGATGCGGTACATGCGTCACCTCGTGACTGAAGGCTACGTGGGACCGCCATGGCACTTCCGGGCGCAGCGGTTCCAGGACTGGGGCCGGCGCGCGCTGGGGTGGCGGCAGCAGGCGTCAGAGGCCGGCACCGGCGAAGCAGGCGACATGCTCTCTCACCGGATCGACTATGGCCAGTCGCTGATCGGACCGATCACGCGTGTCTCCGCGCAGATCAAGCGGGTATGGGACAGCCGGACGGGCGCCGACGGACAGGAATATCCATCGGATCTCGAGGACTGGGTGGGGTGCCTGGCGACGTTCCAGGGCGGCGCCACTGGAGTGCTCGAGAGCACGAAGCTCGCGACAGGACGCGGAGAGGGCGGACGAAGCCGCGACTACTGCGAGGTCAACGGCCCCGAAGGCACGCTGGTCTTCGAGCTCTCCGACCCCCATCGTTTGCTTGGATCGCGGCGCGGGGCGCTACAGCTCGACGTGATCCCGGTGCCGGCCCCATTTCTGGGCGACGGTCTCCCGCTGGACCCTGGCGTCGATCCACTCACCGCGTTCCGCTGGGCGCAGAACACCGAATTCGTGGCCGCGATCCGCGAAGGACGTCCGGCGGTTCCGTCGTTCCGCGACGGCGCACGAGCGCAAGCCGTCATCGACGGGATCATGCAGTCGGCCGCGACTGATCGGCCGGTCGATGTGGAGCAGGTGTAGGGACAGGCTTTGGCTTTGGTCTTGGGCTTTCGGCTTTCGGCTTTCGGCATCGGGGCGTGAGTCGTGTGCCATGTGCCGGGTAGCGTCCCAGTCAGGCCCGCAGTCTGTAGCCCGTAGCCTGCCGTCTGAGTATTACTCGCCCCGGACTCCCCGTACGAGCGTGGCGATCACATCCGCCAGATCCCGGCTGTCCACCGGCTTCGACAGATGGGCGTCGTAGCCGGCGGCCAGGGCGCGTACTTGATCCTCGCCACGGGCGAACGCCGTCAATGCGATCGCCGGCAATCCCGCCAGCGGCTCTGATGATCCGCGCACTTGCGCAATCAGATCGTAGCCGTCGGTATCCGGCATGCTGATGTCGCTGACCAGCACGTCCGGCAGCGCCCGCGTCAGGACCTCCATCGCCTCACTGACGCTCGATGCCGTTTCCACCTCCGCGCCTCGCTCGCGCAGCACGTGCTCTGCGAGCTCCCGCGCATCCGCATCGTCGTCTACGACCAGAACGCGGATGCCATCGAGGACCACAGGCTGCCCATGCCGTCGTCCGCGCAGCACCGATGCGGATTCCTCCGAAGCCACCGCTTCGATGACCGGAAGCGCGACGGTGAAGACGGACCCGCGATCGACGCCCTCGCTGTGTGCTTCGACGCGGCCTCCGTGCATCTCAACGAGATGGCGGGTGATGGCCAGACCCAGGCCCAGGCCACCGTGCCGGCGCGTGCTCGAGGCGTCTGCCTGCCTGAAGCGCTCGAAGACGTGCGGCAGAAACTCGGAATCAATCCCGCAGCCTGTGTCGGCGATGACGATTCGCCGTTCGCCGTGCGCAGCTTCCACGCGCACCGATACCTTCCCGCCTGAGGGCGTGAACTTGATCGCGTTCGAGAGGAGATTGAGCACGATCTGCTGCAGGCGGGTGGGATCTGCCCGGACGAGCCCGCTCGTCGCAGGTCCTCGCGTGCACGCGAGCTCGATGCCTTTGAGTTCGGCGGACGGCCGGAGCGTCTCGACTGCCGCCTCGACAATTGGTGCGAGTTCGATTGGTTCGAGAAGGAGCCGGACCTTGCCCGAGAGGATGCGGCTCATGTCCAGCAGATCGTCGATCAGCTGAGACTGGACGCGGACGTTGCGTTCGATCACCTGCAGGCCGCGCAGCACGCGTGCGTCCGTCGCATGGTGCTGCAGCACCTGCGCCCAGCCCAGCATCGCGTTCAGTGGCGTCCGCAGCTCGTGCGACAGTGTGGCGAGGAACTCGTCCTTCATCCGGCCCGCCCGTTCGGCGTCGGCGCGAGCGGCCCTCTCGCTATCGAGCAGATGGTCACGTTCGCGCTCGGCCCGGCGGCGGTCGGTCAGGTCGATAGCCGCACAGGCCAGCCCGGTGACGCGTCCGGAGTCGTCACGAATCGGCTCGACAATCATGTCGTAGCACGCGTCGATCACGCCGAACGAGAGCTGCATCTCAGCGCGCTCGCCGCGTCCGGTCTCGAGCACCTGCCGCTTGAATGCCATCAACGGTGCAGCGGTCTGCTGCGGGAAGATCTCGGCGTCGGTTCGCCCGATAAAGGCCTCGGACTTCCGCCAGACCGCGTTGTGGATCCAGGTGTACCGGAGTGCGAGGTCGTGGTTGAAGAGGATGACCGGCGCGTGGCTGAGGGCGATCTCGAAGCGTTCCTGGCTGCGGGCGAGCGCCAGCTGAACCTGGTGGCGAGCCGTGACGTCCTGGAGCACCGCCAGCGCCTGAGGCGCGTCGCCCGAGTTCGCGAGCAACGTCACGCTCACCTCGGCCCAGCGCGGAGTCCCATCCTTGCTGATGTAGCGCCGCTCAGCTGTGTACTGCCGAGACTCGCGCCTCAACATGCGGGCAAACTCGGCGCGTATCAGGCCGCGCTCGTCGGGATGGGCGATGTCGAGGACCGTTGTCTCCGTGAGCTCTTCGACGGTATAGCCCGTCAACGACGCCATGGCGCTGTTGGCCCGGAGGAATCGTCCGGTCCTGACATCAGCGACGGCGACCGCGACACCGAGCCGCTCGAATACGGCCCAGGCAGCCTCGTCGAGCCGCACGCGAGGAAGGGAGATCTGAGTCCGGGAGGACATTCCACTCCGGGCCGGGGAGGCAGGGCGATCTTACCGCCAGGGCTTCAGCAGGAAAAGGTCAGAGCCACGGTCGAGGTTGAATTAGCGCGCAACCCATCCGAAATGGGGGCATCGGGGTCGGGATGAGTTTCAGCAACTGAAACTCATCTCGCCTTCAAGTCCCGCAGAAACTGAAACTTATCCCGACCCCAATTCACGCGCGGACGCCGGCCGAGGCGGTCCATCCCCCGTCCACGAACAGGGTCTGGCCGGTGATGTAACTGCTGGCATCCGACGCGAGGAGCACTGCCGCCCCGGCCAAGTCGGCCGGAACGCCGGGACGCGCCTGGGGAATCACGCTGACCGCATTCTCATGAAGCTCGGGATTCGAGAAGACGGCGTCGGTCATAGCGGTCCAGAACCGGCCCGGAGCAATCGCGTTGACCGTGACGCCATCCCTCGCCCACTCGATCGCGAGTGCCCGGACCATCGCGCCAAGCGCCGCCTTGCTCATGGAGTAGACCGACACGTTGGGCAGGGCCACTTTCGTGGCCACGGACGTCACGGCGATAAACCGTCCGTGCCCTTGCGCCCGCATCACAGGAGCTGCGGCCTGTGCGAGGAAGAAGCCCGATTCGACATTGACCCGCATCACCTGCGCGAACTGCTCTCGCGAGAACTCAACGGCGGGCTGCCGTACGTTGATCCCGGCCGCGTGCACGACGATGTCGAGCCGGCCGAAGTGAGCGCGGGCATGCTCGACGACCTGGACGGGCGCGTTCTCGTCGGTTATGTCCGCCGGCACAGTCAGGACGCGCCGACCGATGGCCTGCACCATCTGCGACGCACGATCGAGATCGCACACCGTGCGCGACACCAGGGCGAGGTCGGCGCCCGCGTGAGCCAACGCCAGCGCGATGCCGAGGCCGATGCCACGGCTGCCACCGGTCACGAGCGCGACCCGGCCATCCAGCCGGAGCGACGGCATTGCAAAGTCGGTATCAGAAGGACGCGAAGTCATGAGACGTGGACACCCGCCAGGAGATCGGCCGACTCATCGAAGTTGCCGGCCGTGTCGAGCGGCCAGTCCGTAGGTGACCCGAGCGGCTCGACGTCGGGTCTGTCAGCGAGCGCGGGGAGACAAGCCTCCGATACCACCACGTGCTCCAGCGCCAGCGTATTGCGGATCCGGAGGATGGTCGCGGATTCCGGCGGAACCCCGGCAACGCGTAAGACCGCCTGCAGGCACTCGGCGTCGGTCGGAAAATTGATCGAGATTCTGACCGTGGCGGGCGTCATCGCCGACAGCGCATTGGTGTAGCTGACGCGTGGATCCATCTGCGACACCAGGCGGCTCGACACCACGTCGGCGAGTCCGATGCCCACGGCGTTCCCGTGCGATCCGGGCGTCAAGCTACGCGCGTAAATCGCGTGTACGGTCGCGCGCCGATTCGTCATCGGCATGGTATCCACGCCTCGACCGATGATGTTGGTGTCCATGCCACAGCCGCTGATGTCTTTGCCGATCTCGTCGACGACCAGCACGTCCACCTCGGGCAGCGGCAGCGACGGCATCCAGGACCAGGCCTGGGCGAACATTTCAGGCTCGCGTGTTTCGAACTCGGATCCCCGCAGCGCTTCCACCTTCGCAAGGTGATGCGTGCCGTCCTCCACGAGCCCGACACCGTAGAGTCGAGGCAGTTCAGAAGCGACGACGGCTGCGACTTCTCTAATGACGCGCTCGTGTCCGAAGCGCGATGCCGCCAGATGGCACGTCGTGGCACCCGTCACCTTGCCAAGGCCGATCCCGCACATCTTCCGCAGCCCGCTGCCAAGCGTAGGGCTGGAGAAATCGGTGTGAGGCTTGACGCGGTTGATCAGGACAACGGCGTCGGCATCGAGAGCCACGGTGGACGCATGCACCGCGATCCCGGACGGTGTCTCTCCCAACTGCCGCGTCGTGACTTCGTCCTTAATCGGCGCTCCCATCGTTGCGTCGGTGATCCCGTACGACGCCAGAAGGGCGCGCTGACCCTCGGGCGTCCCGCCGCCATGACTGCCCATCGCCGGGATGATGAAGGGCTCTGCCCCCTGCGCGCGGAGCCACTGGACCACCGCGCGCACGACGAGGGCAATCCGGTCGATGCCACGGCTGCCGGCACCCACCGCCACTCTGCGTCCTGCCCAGGGCTCGGACGAGAGGCGCGCGAGCCGCTCGGTGACTTCCCGTGCGGGATCCGCGAGCGCGTGCGAAGCAAGCCGTTGGCGAACGAGCACCTGGCGAGGCAGCGTCAGCATGGGTTCGGCTCCGTTCGCTGCATTCTAGTAGAATCAACGACGAGCGGCTCACTCCCGACATCCGGCCTCCACCGCCCGGTATGGATGTGCCTGGATCAAGGCGGTGGTCGGAGTGCGGAATTGATCGCGTTCTCGGGCATCTCGAAACAGTACGGACGGCAGGTGCTGTTCGTGGATGCCTCCTTTCAGCTGAATCCAGGCGAAAAAGTCGGCCTCGTCGGGCCGAACGGCTCCGGCAAGACCACGCTGTTCCGCATGATCGTCGGCGACGAGACGGCGGACGAAGGCGACGTGTCGGTGCCGAGGAAGCTGACCATCGGATACTTCCGGCAGGACGTCGAGGAAATGGGCGGCCGATCGGCGATTGAGGAAGCCATCGCCGGCAGCGGACGCGTCGGCGACCTGCATCACGAGCTCGAGTCGCTGCAGCACGCGATGGCCGATCCTGCGCAGGCCGATGACATCGACCGCATCCTGGCGCGCTTCGGTGAAGTGCAGGAGGAATACGAGCACCTCGGCGGATATGCCCTCGAGGCTCAGGCCCGCGAGGTGCTCCATGGCCTTGGCTTCGACGATGAGCGGGTCGACGGCGACGTCGCGGCGTTGTCGGGCGGCTGGAAGATGCGCGTGGCGATGGCCCGCGTCCTGCTCGGACGTCCTGACGTCCTTCTGATGGACGAGCCCACGAACCATCTCGACATCGAGTCGATCATCTGGCTCGAGTCCTATCTCAAGTCGTTCGCTGGCGCACTGCTCATGACCTCCCACGATCGCGAGTTCATGAACCGGATCGTGACGCGCATCGCCGAGATCGACGGCGGCGAGATCACCGCCTACTCGGGAACCTACGATTTCTACGAGCGCGAACGAGCAATCCGCGAAGCCAATCGTGAGGCAGCCTATACCAGGCAGCAGGCCATGCTCGCCAAGGAACAGCGATTCATCGATCGATTCGCCGCGCACGCTGCCAAGGCCGCCCAGGTGCAGAGTCGCGTCAAAGCGCTCGAGAAGATTGAAAAGATCGAGCTGCCCAAGAAGCGACGTGTCGTGAAGTTCGACTTCCGATCGCCGCCGCGCTCTGGCGAACAGGTTCTCATGCTCGAAAACGTGAGGAAGGCGTACGGTCGCCGGGTCATCTACGACGGCCTGAACCTGACGGTTCGACGGGGCGAACGCTGGGCCGTCATGGGTAGGAACGGTGCGGGCAAGACGACGCTGCTCAGAATGGTGGCCGGCGCACTCGTCCCGGACGGCGGCCAGGTGACACTGGGCGCGAGCTTGAAGATGGGCTATTTCGCGCAGCAGGCCCTGGACCTGCTCGATCCCGACCTCACGATCGACGAGCAGCTCCAGCGGGACTTCCCGCACGAGTCAATCGGCGTTCTCCGGAATCTGGCCGGTGCGTTCCAGTTCTCGGGCGATGACGTGGACAAGAAGATCCGGGCCCTGTCGGGCGGCGAGAAGACGCGGCTCGTGATGGCTCGCATGCTCCTCGATCCGCCGAACTTTCTCGTGCTCGACGAGCCCACGAACCACCTCGACCTGGCGACCAAGGAGATGCTCGTCGAGTCCCTGCGCGACTTCGACGGCACCATGATCTTCGTCTCGCACGACCGGGCGTTCCTTCGCGGCCTCAGCAACCGCGTTCTCGAGCTCGGCGGCGAGACGGGCATCGACGCTGAACCGCATGCCTATCCAGGGTCGTACGTCGAGTGACGTTGCCCGCACCGGGCACGAGGCACCGGGAATCCGGTAGAACGGGACTGAGGGCACGAGGGCAGAGCGCCTCGCCGTTCGGGCAGGCTGGAACTGACCGCGCTGCCAGCGTGCGACTGGTACAATGACGGCGATGGCGGACGATCCGAAGACTGAAGGCGAAGTCCTCGAACGGACGAAGACCGACGTCACACACCCGCCGATGTGGCGGGTCGTCCTCTTGAACGACGACTACACGCCCATGGAGTTCGTCGTCCAGCTGCTCGAAAGCATTTTTGACAAATCACCGGCCGAGGCCTACAGGGTCATGATGCAGGTGCACGTCGACGGCCGCGGCGTGTGTGGCGTGTATCCGTTCGATGTCGCGGAAACGCACGTCGCCGCCACCGAAGACCTCGCGCAATCGGCCGGATATCCGCTCAAAGCCGTCATGGAACGGGAATGAGGCGCAATGTTCAGTGCGTCACTCGAAGTCATTCTGACCATCGCTCATCGTGAGGCCAGTGCACGGCGTCATACGCACCTGACGCTCGAGCACCTGCTGTTCGCGCTTGCACACGATCCCGAGGGGGAGAAGATCCTCTCCGCCGTCGGCGTCGACTTGCGGCAGCTCCGCATGGATCTCGACGGGTACCTGACCAAGTCGCTCGAGCAATGGGGACGCGGCCGCCAGCGCGAACCGGAGCAGACCCTGTCGTTCCGCCGCGTGCTGCAGACGGCCGTCCTGCACGTGCAGAGTGCCGGGCGCGACGAAGTGCGCTCGGGCGACGTTCTGGCAGCGATGCTCCAGGAACCCAAGACGTTCGCCGCCCAGCTCTTGACGGCGCAGGGCGTCACGCGGCTCGACATTCTGAACTTCATTTCGCACGGGATCGCCAAGGTGCCGGCGGAGGCCGATTCGTCGGAGGGCGACACGGCTCCCCGCCGTCGTGCCGACGAAGACGAAGAGCCTGCGCCGACGGCCAGGAATCCTCTCGGCGCGTACACGATCAATCTGAGCGAACGGGCGGCCGCGGGCCATCTCGATCCACTGATTGGGCGCCAGCCCGAGCTGCAACGGACGATTCAGATTCTGTGCCGCCGTCGGAAGAACAATCCCGTGTTCGTCGGCGAGCCTGGCGTGGGTAAGACGGCGCTCGCCGAGGGCCTCGCGCTGAGGCTGCTCGAGCCCGAAGTCGCGGCGCCGCTCGAAGGCGCTGAGATTTTCTCACTGGACAGCACGGCCTTGCTCGCCGGAACACGTTTCCGTGGTGATTTCGAGGAGCGGTTCAAAGCCGTCATCGGTGCCCTCGCGAAGCGCCACCGCCCGATCCTCTTCATCGACGAGATCCACACGACCGTCGGTGCTGGTGCCACCACCGGCGGCACGATGGATTTGGCGGCACTCATCAAGCCCGTGCTGGTCGCGGGCGATCTCCGGGTGATTGGCTCGACGACGTTCGAAGAGTTCAAGCACATCGAGAAAGACCGCGCGCTCGCCCGCCGGCTGCAGAAAGTGCCGATCGAGGAGCCGACCGTCGAAGAGACCACGCGCATCCTCAAGGGGCTGCAGAAACGCTACGAAGACCACCACCAGGTGCACTACACGGACGCGGCCATCGACGCCGCAGCGCGACTCGCGGCCCGCCATCTTCGCGATCTGAAGCTGCCCGACAGCGCCATCGACCTCATCGACGAGGCGGGGGCGATGATGAGAACGGAACCGGGTTCAAAGGGTTCAAAAAAGTCCAAAGGTTCCGAAGGTTCCAAGGGTTCCGAAGGTTCCATTGGTTCGGAAGGTTCCATTGGTTCGGAGAGCGAGACGGAAGAGGGTGCGTGGAGCGTTGTCGACGTGACGCAGATTGAACGCATCGTGGCCCGGATGGCGAACATTCCAGACCGTCAGGCGTCGGCGTCCGACAAGTACCGGCTGCGGACGCTGCAGGAATCGCTCGGTCGTGTGGTGTTCGGTCAGGAAGAAGCCGTGGCGCTTGTGGCGTCTGCCATCAAGCGCTCGAGCGCGGGACTCGGAACGCCCGAGCGTCCAACCGGGGCGTTCCTCTTCACCGGTCCCACCGGAGTGGGCAAGACGGAGCTTGCCAAACAGCTCGCGATTCACCTGGGCAACGAGTTCATCCGGTACGACATGAGCGAGTACATGGAAAAGCACGCCGTCGCCCGGCTGGTCGGCGCGCCTCCCGGCTATGTCGGCTTTGAACAGGGTGGACTGCTGGTGGACGCGGTTCGGCAGCATCCCTACAGCGTGCTGCTGATGGACGAAATCGAGAAGGCGCATCCCGACGTCCTCAACATCCTGTTGCAGGTGATGGATCATGCGACCCTGACGGATGGAAACGGACGCAAGGCCGACTTCCGTCACACGATCCTGATCATGACGTCGAATGCCGGCTCGCGGGAGTTGTCGTCGGCCACGATTGGATTCGGCGAGGCCGCAGGCGATCAGTCGCGGACAAACGACGTGCGGCAGCGCTCGTCGGAATCACGGGCGAAAGCGGCCGTCGAGCGCGTGTTCACACCGGAATTCCGCAACCGCCTGGACGCCATTGTCACCTTCAGGCCACTCACACCGGCGGTGATGGAGACGATTGTCTCGAAGTTCATCCTGCAGCTCGAAGCGCAGCTCGCCGAGAAGCACATCGCCATCACGCTCCAACCATCGGCGCGCGCGTACCTCGCGACGAAGGGATTCGATCCCGTCTATGGCGCGCGTCCGCTGGGACGCGTCATTCAGCGCGAGGTCCGGGACCCGCTGACCGATGAAATCCTCTTCGGACAACTGGAACAGGGCGGCACAGTGACGCTTGGTGCCATGGAGTCTGGTGAGGGATTGACGTTCGCCTACGAGCCCGCCGCGCGACCGGCACCGGCGCCAGCGGACACCTCCGCCTGAGCGGCTACCGGCCCGACGTGCCGACAGGCGTCGATGCCGGTGCCGACTGAGCGGGCGGGGCTCCCACGATGGCTGAATCACCCGCGGAACGAAGCGATCGTTGGAGTCCGAACCAGAAAATCACAGCGACAACAACTGCCGCGATCGCGATCAGCACGGCCATCGCCTGACCGCGGGGGGGGCCGGTCTCGGTCGTCGTCTCGTCCGCCAGGTGCAGACGCGGCGGGCCAGGCATGAGATCCAACAGCGGAGTGTGAAAGGGTCTGTCCGAGGGCGGCTCGACGTCGGATCGAAGAGCGGCGGCGACCTCGTCAGGATTCAGTCCCACGACCGGCGCCACCGCGCGCACGTACCCGCGCACGAACACGCCGCCGGGCAGTCGCCCGTACTGCTCGGCTTCAAGCGCCTCGAGCTGCTTCGGGCTGATCTTGGTCCGGCTGGCGACCTCGGCCACCGAAAGGCCTCGCACGAGACGCGCATCACGCAATTGTTGTCCTGCACTCATCGATCTTGGTGACCTTCCGGCTGCATGATGATGCGCATCAACGCCGTCCTTCGCAAGCTCCTCCGTTATGTCAGTGCCGCACCTGCCACGGGGGCCAGCTCGCCGTCCATCACTTCCGCTTCGAGCTCGAGTGGAATCGCGGGACAGGCCGACTGCGTGGCGCGCGACACGAGCCACATCGAGACGAGGCCGGCCACCATCGCGATTGACTTGATCGGGATGCGAACGGCACCAGCCGCGTCCACCGGCAGCGGCAGGAGCATTGGCAGTCCGAGCAACGGTTCGCCAGCGCCCGCTCGAATCGCGGCCGACACGGCCATCCCGACGTACGAGCCCCATCGATTGGCGCGCCGGTCCCAGAGCGCCAGCAGCAACTGCGGAAAGAGGATGCAGTAGACCAGATCGCTGCAGAGGACCCACAGCGTGTAGATGCTCTGGACTCGAATGGCCATCAAGGTGGCTGCCGCTCCCACGACCACTACCATCCGCTTGACCACAGACGTCAGCCTGGCGGACGACGCGTCGGGGTTGACGAGGGGACGATACACGTTCCAGGCCGCCATGGACGAGGCCGAGAGCACTGACGAATCTACAGACGACATCACGGCGGCCGACACGGCACCGAGACCAATCGCCGACACCACGGGCGGCGTCAGGTGCCTCAGGACATAGGGCAGCACCAGCGTCGCGTCCGGCGCCGCAAGGCCACGCGCGTGCCAGTCGGCAGCCGACGCGAGAATGCCGATCAGCATGGGCGGAATTGCCGCGAACATGCAGAACAGACCCGCGAAGATCGAAAGCCGCTTTGCGACCTGCTCGTCGCGAGCAGCCAGCACGCGCTGGAAATACACGTGCCAGGGGATTCCGCCAAACACGAGCAGTAACCCCGAGTCGCCCCAGGTCCACCAGTTGATCGGCGGTGCCTTTGCCAGCACGTGTGTCTGATACGTGGCCCACGCGTGACCGAACCCTCCCACACTGGCCGACACGAACGGCACCACGAGCCATAAGCCGATGACGAGCACGACCAGTTGTGCAACATCGGTCAGAGCCACCGCCCAGAGCCCGCCGGTGATCGTGTAGATGAGCACCACCGCCGCCGACAGCACGATCGACCACGACGAATCGAGGTCGAGAATGATGCCGAACGTCGTCCCGAGCGCTGTGAGAATCGCCGCCGTCCAGACGACCTCGCCCGTCAGCGCCGGAAGGTACAGGACGGCCGCGGCCTTCTTGCCGAAGCGTCGATCGAAGGGATCCAGCAGCGTCGTGAATCCATGCCGCCGCATGACAGGCGCAAACCACAGACCGCCGATGAGGAGGCTCAGCGCGTACCCCCACGGCGCCTGCACGGCAAACAAGCCATTCGCGTACGTCTGCTCTGCCGTGCCATTGACGTAACCACCATCCACCCACGTAGCCGTCATCGTGAAGATGCCGACGCCCAGACCGAGACGTCGTCCAGCGAGCACCATGTCGCGGAAGCTGCCGTCTTCCGCGCGCGCCGAGGCCCAGACGCCCAGCCAGTAGGTCGCAGCGTAGAAGATGGACATCGCGATGAGGCCGCCCCACTGCGGCGCTGGTGTGGCGAGTCCAAGACCGATGGTGAGTGCGGTGATGAAAAGAAAGCCGACGGTCGCAGGTCGTGCAAGCCTGCCGCGGCTGGATGCGTGAGGCGAGTCAGACGGCATGGACGCGCTGCATCATGGCATGAAAGGCACGGGTGCGGACGGAAGGTGCGGACGGAAGGTGCGGCGGAAGGTGCGGAAGGTGCGCGGACGGAGGGTGCGGACGGAAGGTGCGGACGGAGGGTGCGGACGGAGGGTGCGGACGAGGTGCGACGGTGCCTCGTACCTTGTGCCCTGCGCCGTGGTCCGTGTGCCGTGCGCCGTGTGCCCTACGCCGTGTGCCGTACGTCTTGGGCCAAGCGCAGCAACGCCCGCCGAAACGGACGGTGAGCGGTGAGCATCGGCACGGCGTCGGACTCGCGCCGGCTGCCTTTGGCGCGAATGGCCGCGGCCAGCCGCTCGCGATCCGTAAGCGGTCCACTTGTGGACCTGCTGGAGCGCCGACACCAGCGGCGCCCACCGCAGCCACATCATCCGCTCACCCGGCGGCAGTCGCCGCCAGCTCGCCACGCCGAGAAGTGCCGCGACTTCGTCGGCGCAGCGTTCGGCGCCGCCCCGTCGATCGTTCCCGAATCGCCCCGCGAGGTAGTCCGTGACCGCGAGCCCCACACGATCCATCGGCAGCACGCCAATGACGTCGTCGCGCTCGCGTCCAAGCGAGAGGAACATGTGATGGCGCACGAGCCGCTTCAACGTGGACGGCGACGAGCGATACTGCGCCCTGGCCGCCAGTCGCGCGAGCTCGCGGTCCACCAGCGGCGCAATTCGCGGTTCGCGCGGACGGAATCCCAGTTTGTAATAGAACCACCAGGCACCCGACTGCAGGCCCTCGTCGTTTTCGTGACCCAACTGATAGGGATAGATCGCGAAGGTGTCAGATCCGAACATCGTCCGTACGGTCGCAATCAGGCGAGCGTAGATCCAGGCCGCTTCGCCTCCGCGGAAGGTCTCGAAAACGTTGAAGGCCAGCTCGGACGAATCGAACAGCGCGCTGGCGAGTGCGTAGCCAATCGGAACACCGTTACGAAGCGTGAGAAACGCATAGACGGCCTCGAGCAGAAAGCGGCGCTCCGGGACGACGCCCAGACATGCGAACTGCAGGCCGTTGTCGCAATCGACGATGCGCACGTCCGCCGGATCGGCGCTGGCAAAGGCGTCAAGGTCGCGTTCGCGCGTCACCATCGACTCGTGAGCGAGATGGATCAACCGCCTGGCGTCTCGGGTGGAAACAGCGCGTACGCGGGGCCGGCGACTGACTTCGCGGCGGATGTCCGGCCTGCCAGGGCGAAGCGAATCCGGCTGGAACGCGCCGCGCCCTCGTGACCAGTGTGCGTGTGTGCGCGAGGGCCCATCCGCGCCCGCAGCAACGCGAATCGGGAGATCGAGCTCGTCGAACAGCCGATCGCGCACGAGAGGTGCGGCATCGAGCCCGCCGAGCGTCGTGGCAATGAACGCGGCATCCGTGCCCCGGCCGGCGAGGCGTCCAAGCCATCGCTTCGGATCGGCAATCGGCGGCTCATCGAAGCCAGGCACTTCAGCCTCGCGCGCCATCAAGAGCAGGTGGCCTCCCAGCCGTGAGGTGTCGTCAAGCCGATCCCACGCAATCGTCATACGGTCGGGCACCGTCGCTGCCAGCCACCGGGCGGTCGGAGCGCCGAACGGATAGACGATGTCGCTGCCCGCGATGCCGGAGTTCTCGAGTGCGTCACGATGACGGCGGACGTCCGGGCGTCGATCGAACGATACGAGGACGCGCTCCACCGTCCGCAACACGGTCTGGTCGTCGGGATACGCGCGCCAGAGACATAGCAGCTCGTGGAAGCGAACCAGATCCTTCGGCCTGGCAAAGTCGTGCGCGGCAACCTCAGTGATGAGCGCCGTTTTCTCGCTGGCGGCGTCTGAACCAAATGTCCACGCGAGCTGGTGCAGGCGCTGCAGGGCGGCGGGTGTCGGCATTTTTCAGGTGTGAGCGTCCGTGGTAGCGTTGACGGTTGCGATGATACCGAATCCATCTCCCCGGGATCGCGGGTTTGCGATGCCCGCTGAATGGGCGCCTCACGCGGGGGTCTGGACCGCCTGGCCAAGCGATGACGATCTCTGGATCGGCCAGCTTGAACCGACACGGCAGGACTTTGCCGGCCTGGTCCGCACGCTGGCGCGGTTCGAGCCCGTCCGCTTGCTGATCCGTGACGACGAAGCCGAGAACGACGCGCGCGCACGGCTCGCTGGCGCGTCCGTCACGTTTCATCGCGTGCCCTACAACGACGTGTGGTTACGCGATAGCGGTCCGATCGCGATCGCGAACGGACAGCAGATCCGCCTCCTGAACTGGGAATTCAACGGGTGGGGGCAGAAGTACGACGCGGCCCTCGATAACGGAATCCCGCGGGCCGTTGCCGCTCTTCTCGGCGCAACGGCGCTCGACACCGGCATTGTCCTCGAAGGCGGCTCGATCGAGGTGAATGGCGCGGGCTGTCTGCTGACGACCAGGCAGTGTCTGTTGTCGCCTGCGCGGAACCCGTCGCTCACCGAACGCGACCTGGAAGCCATCCTGTCGGCATGGCTCGGCGTCGAGCGGATCCTCTGGCTGGACCGCGGACTCGAGGGCGATCACACTGACGGGCACATCGACACGATCACGCGGTTCGTGGACGAGCGAACGATTGTGACGGTGACGTGCGACGATCCGGCAGACGCCAACTATGCCGTGACGCGCGAGAACCTCGAGAGACTGCGGAGCTTTCGCGACAGCGCGGGGCGTGAGTTCACGATCGTCGAGCTGCCCTTGCCGGCAGCCAGGGTGGAATTCGACGGCACCCGTCTGCCCTTGACCTATGCGAACTTCTATGTCGCCAATGGTGGCGTCGTGGTGCCCGTGTATGGCGATGCTCGCGACGCCCTGGCGCTCGAGATCCTGCGGCCGCTGTTCCCAGGCCGCACCGTGGTCGGATCGCCCGCGCGGGGTCTGATCACCGGCGGTGGCGCGTTCCACTGCGTCACCCAGCAGCAGCCCGCGGGTACACTGGTTGACGCATGACCACACGCATCGTGACTATCGGCGTCGTTCAGATGGCCATGACGGCCGACACGGCGCGGAACGTCGACCATGCCGTCGAGCTCGTGAGAGACGCGGCGGCTCGCGGGGCCGGTCTCGTCCTGCTGCCGGAACTCTTCGAGAATCTGTATTGGTGTCAGGTGCAGCAGGAGCGGTTCTTTGCCACCGCCCATCCAGTGGCGGGCCATCCGTTCCTTTCCCGGTTTGCGGCGCTGGCGCGGGAGCTTGGGGTCGTGCTGCCGGTCAGCTTCTTCGAGCGGGACGGCCAGGCGCACTACAACAGCCTGGCGATGATCGACCGCACCGGCGAGATCCTTGGCGTCTACCGCAAGTCGCACATCCCCGACGGTCCGGGCTACATGGAGAAGTATTACTTCAATCCCGGCGACACCGGCTTCAAAGCGTTCCCGACGGGCGCCGGCACGCTCGGCGCGGCGATTTGCTGGGATCAGTGGTATCCGGAAACGGCCCGCGCGATGACCCTGCTGGGCGCCGAGATCCTGCTCTACCCCACGGCCATTGGATCGGAACCGGCAGACGCCGGTGCCATCGACACATCCGCGCTCTGGCGGCGCGCGATGATCGGCCACGCCGTGTCGAACTCGTGCTATCTCGCCGCGGCGAACCGCGTCGGCCGCGAGCGGATCGACGGCCACGAACAGACCTACTACGGTACGAGCTTCATTGCGGACTATCAGGGCGAGATTCTGGCCGAGGCCACCCGTACCGATGAAACCGTGCTCGTCGCGACGCTGGATCTGGCGGCCGCGCAGGCGTTCCGCGCGGGGATGGGCTTTTTCCGCGACCGGCGTCCCGACCTCTACGCACCGCTGCTGACCTCCGACGGCCGCACGCGCCGATCCTGACCGGCCGGCGCATGCCGCATCCGTGCCGTTCTGGACGGTGCTGCCGCCGCCGATCGGTCGCGCGATTGACAAAACTATACCGTCCAGTATAGTTTTACCAAGCCATGAGCGACGCACTCATCCGCGTAGAGCAGCTCTCCAAGACCTTTGGCACCTTCGACGCCGTGAAAGGCGTGTCGTTCGACGTCACGCGGGGCGAGATCTTCGCGTTCCTGGGGCCGAACGGCGCCGGCAAGACCACGACCATCAAGATGATGACCACGCTGCTCCGCCCGACCGGCGGCCGCATCCTCATCGATGGCCTGGATCCCGTGACGCACCCGCACGAAGTGCGTTCCCGTTTCGGGATCGTTTTCCAGGACCCGAGCCTCGACGGCGACCTGACGGCTGCCGAAAACATGGAGGTCCATGGCCTTCTCTACAAGGTGCCGCGCAAGCTGCGGCTCGAGCGCACGGAGCGGCTGCTTCGGGTCTTCGAGCTCTGGGACCGCAAAGACACGCTCGTGAAGCAGTTCTCGGGCGGGATGAAGCGCCGTCTCGAGATTGCCCGCGGCTTTCTCCACACGCCCCAGATCATCTTTCTCGACGAGCCGACGCTCGGCCTCGACCCGCAGAGCCGCAACCAACTGTGGACGCAGGTACGTCATCTGAACGAGACCGAACAGGTCACCGTGTTCCTGACCACGCACTATATGGACGAGGCCGATCGCGTGGCGCATCGCATCGCCGTCATCGATCACGGCGCGATCGTCGCGCAGGGCACCTCACAGGAGCTGCAGGCCCAGACGTCCACGGAATCGCTCGAGGACGCGTTCCTGGCGTTGACGGGATCGTCGATTCGCGACGAAACGGCGTCGTCGGCCGACCAGATGCGCCAGGTCGCGGCCATGTGGAGGCGCCCCCGATGACCGCGGTCTACGTGCTCTGGCTTCGTGAACTCCGCCGCTATACACGCTCGCGCGTGCAGATTGTGGCGTCACTCGGCCAGCCGATGTTGTACCTGCTGGCCCTCGGCTTCGGCCTCGGCCCGACGTTTCAGAAGGCCGGACACGGCAGCTACATGCAGTTCGTCGCGCCGGGAGTGATCGGCATGACGATCCTCTTCTCTGCCGTGTTTTCAGGTATCGGCCTGCTGTGGGATCGGCAGTTCGGTTTCCTGAAAGAGACGCTCGTGGCGCCAGTCCCACGCCTGCACATCATGTTGGGCAAGACGCTCGGCGGCGCCAACGTTGCGCTCCTTCAGGGCCTCCTGATGTTCGCGATCTCATGCATCGTCGGATTCCGCCCCGTGAGCCTGGCGTCGATTCCAATCGGACTCGGCTTCATGGTGCTGATTGCCGTGGTGTTCGCGGCGCTTGGCACGGCGATCGGATCCGTGCTGCAGGACATGCAGGGCTTCCAGCTCACGATGAACTTTCTCGTGATGCCCATCTTCTTTCTCTCCGGCGCGCTCTACCCGCTCGGTGGATTGCCGACGGCGATGGCCGTCGTGACGTGGCTCGATCCGCTGGCGTACGGGGTGGACGGACTCCGATCGGCGTTCAACGCGACATCGCACTTCGGCATGGCGGTGGATTTCGCCGCGCTCGCGACGTTCGGCGCGGCGCTCCTGGCGCTCGGAAGCCACCTGTTCTCGCGAATCGAAGTCTGATCCCATGGTCCGGCGACGCAGTCCGCGCGTGCATGAGCGGGTGCTCGAGGCGGCCCTCGCGTTGTTTGCGGAGCGCGGGATGGTCGGCACCAGCATGGACGCCATTGCCGAAGCGTCCAGCGTCAGCAAGGCCACGATCTACAACCACTGGGCAGACAAGGACGCCTTGTGCCTGGAGGCGCTGGGTCGCCTCTACGGTCTCGACGAGACGCCGCCCAACTTCGACACGGGCAGCCTTCGTGAGGATCTGGTCTCGCTGCTCCGCTATCGTCCGGCCGCTCATCGCGAGGCCCTGCAGCAACAGATCATGCCGCACCTGATGGCGTATGCCTCGCAGAACCGCACGTTTGGCGACGCGTGGCGGAAACAGGTGCTGACACGTCCTCGAGCACGGTTCGCACGACGCTTGAAGATCGCCGTAGAGGCGGGCGAACTGCCGGCGGATTTGCACGTCGACTTCGCCGATTGCGATGCTGATCGGCACGATGGTGTTCCGTGACGTATTCAAGAACGCGCATGGCGGGTTGCCCGCCGACACGCCCGAGCGGCTGGCCGACGCGTTCTGCCGAGCGTTCCAGCGCATGCCGCCCGCGCGTGCCCGCCGTCGATCGCTGCCGCCCACCCGTCGAACGTCGAGGAGCCACACGTGAAGGGCACGGAGACGAAGATCTTCGATCCGGCCGACGGCTTCGGCCCTTTGCGAGGCGTCGTGGAAGTGAGCGCGCTGACTATCTGTCGGCCCAGTCGAGGGAGCGCGTGACGGCCTTCTTCCATCCGCGATACAGCTGGTCGCGCGTTGCGGCGTCCATCTTCGGCACGAACTCGCGATCGAGGGCCCAGTTCGCCGTCACCTCATCGGCGCTCCCCCAGTAACCAACGGCCAACCCGGCCAGGTAAGCCGCGCCGAGCGCGGTCGTTTCGTTCACGACCGGGCGGCGCACGGGCACGCCGAGCACGTCGGCCTGGAACTGAAGCAACGCGTTGTTGGCGGCGGCTCCGCCATCCACGCGAAGTGAGGACAGCTGCAGGCCGGCCTCCCGCTGCATCAATTCGAGCAGGTCGCGTGACTGATACGCCATCGCATCGACGGTCGCCCGCGCGATGTGTCCCATCTTCGTGTTGCGGGTGATGCCGATGATGAGCCCGCGCGCATAGGGGTCCCAGTACGGGGCTCCGAGCCCAACGAACGCCGGCACGACGTAGACGCCGTCTGCATCGTCCACTGTGGCGGCGAGCCGCTCGACTTCGGCCGAGCTGTTGATGGCCTTCAGTCCGTCGCGCACCCACTGCACGGCCGCGCCAGCGATGAAGACCGCGCCCTCGAGGCAGTACGTGACCTTGTCACCCACCTTCCAGGCTACAGTCGTGAGCAGCCCGTTCTTCGACGGCACCGCCGTATCGCCGGTATTGAGCAACATGAAGCAGCCCGTGCCGTATGTGTTCTTCGCCGTTCCGGGCGTGAAGCACGCCTGGCCGAACAGGGCCGCCTGCTGATCGCCGGCCGCACCGGCAATGGGGACCGGTTGGCCGAGGATGTCTCGATCGGTCTCGCCGTATCGCTCGCTGGATGCGCGCACGTCGGGCAGCATCGCGCGCGGCACACCGAGTATCCGCAGCAGCTCGCTGTCCCAGTCGAGCGCGTGGATGTTGAACATGAGCGTCCGGCTGGCGTTGCTGACATCGGTGACGTGGGCGCGCCCAGCCGTCAAGCGCCAGATGAGAAACGAATCGACGGTGCCGAACAGCACCTCGCCGCGCTCAGCACGATCGCGTAAACCGGGCACCGTGTCGAGCATGTGTTTCAGCTTCGTGCCGGAGAAGTACGGGTCGAGCACCAGGCCCGTGCGCTCCCGGAACGTCTCTTCGAGGCCTTGCGCCTTGAGCTCTTCGCAGATCGGCGCGCTGATTCGGCTTTGCCAGACGATGGCATTGCCGACGGGCGCGCCGGTGGCGCGGTCCCACACGATCGTCGTCTCGCGCTGATTCGTGACGCCGATCGCCGCGATGTCCTTGGATGTGAGTCCCGCGCGGAGCAGCGCATCGCGCGCCACCTGGACCTGTGACTCCCAGATCGCCTCGGGATCGTGTTCGACGTGCCCTGGCGACGGGAAGACTTGTGGGAATTCCTGCTGAGCGATGGAGACGACCGCGCCGTCGTGACGGAAGACGATCGCGCGGCTCGAGGTCGTGCCCTGGTCGAGGGCGAGGATGAAACGGCTCACTGTTCCGACTCCGTCGTGCCGGCCAACGCCGGGAAGTGATTGCCGACACAGAGGTCGTACGCGTAGGTCCCGACAACGCCACCGATACAGGGCGCCACGATCGGTACCCACCACCACCCGCCGCCGGCCGTGAAGACCTCCCCGTGCCAGCCAGCCACCGCGGTGAACAGACGCGGACCGAAGTCACGCGCGGGGTTGATGGCGTAGCCGGTGTTGTAGCCAAAGGTCGCGCCGATCAGCACGACGAGCAGCCCCACGAGTACCGGGGCGAGACCGGCTGGCGCGCGCGCGTTGCGGGAATCCGTAATCGCGCAGATGCCTGCCATGAGGAGGGCGGTGCCCACGACCTGATCGATGAAGCCGCCGGGGAAGGCCGACACGAACGGCTTCGGGTACGTCGCCCAGATGCCAGCCGTGCCGAGCGCGCCTGATACCTGGCGCACGCCGCCGTCGAAATGATTCAGGGCCTCGTAGTACGTGATGTACACGACAGCTGACGCCACGAAGGCGCCGGCCAGCTGGGCGGCCATGTACGGCGCCACTTTGTTCCAGGGGAATGCCCGTCGCACGGCCACCGACACCGTCACGGCGGGATTCAAATGCGCGCCCGAGACGCCCATCGCCACGTAGGCGCCGATCATCACCGCGAGTCCCCAGGCGATGTTGATTACCAGGCCTTGGCTGGGGCCGCCACCATTGAAAGTGGCCTGCGCAACGACGCCCACGCCAAAGACGATCAGCACGAAGGTGCCGAGAAACTCTGCGGCCATTTCACGGCCCAGTCCGCGAAGCATGTAGGACTCCTTACGGTCTGCGGTCTACAGGGACTACGGATAGAGCGACTCGACGTCCCACTCGTCGCCGGCCCGCGTATACACGGCCCGGTCGTGCAGTCGGTACTGGCCGGCCTTCCAGAATTCGATCCGTTCCGGGGCCAGGCGGTAGCCACCCCAATGTGGCGGACGCGGCACGACCGCGCCTTCGTAGTGCCGCTCCACGTCGAAATACCGCGCCTCGAGATCGGACCGGTTCGCCAGCGGCTCACTCTGGCTCGACGCCCAGGCGCCGATCTGGCTGCCGCGCGGACGCGTGGCGAAGTCACTCATCCGACTCGGCGGCCGACACTCGTTCCAGCCGCCCTTCCGCGCGCACCTGCTCGTCCAGCCAGGGCCAGTAGAAACACAACGCCGCGGAGGGGTTCTGCTCGATCTCCCGTCCCTTGCGGCTGTGGTAGTTGGTGTAGAACGCGAATCCGCGCTCGTCCACCGTCCGCACGAGCACGATCCGCACGGACGGAGCGCCCTGGCCGTTCGCCGTGGCGAGGGCGGCAGCGGTGTAATCGAAAGGAGCATTGTCGGCGGCGCGGGCGAAGAGCGCCGCAAACCGCGCCATTGGATGAAGTGACCCGCTCATAGCGGCATCAGATTACTGCAACGGAGCCCTTGCTGGTCAGACCACCCTTGACACCCGGCAGGGCATGCCTTTCTATTGCTCCATGCCCCTTGCGCCGGAAGCGGGCCGGCCGCTGCCGATTACCGCGCCCCCCTTCTCGGAGTATCGCCTCGACGAGGCCTACGACGAGATGTTCGACGAGGCCGGATCGCCCCGCGGACCGTATGCCACGATTGTCGACCGGCTCCAGCGGGTGCCCGTGTCGGCGCTCGAAGCGCGGCAGGCGGCCGCCGATCGCGCCTTTCTCAACCTTGGCATCACGTTCACCGTGTACGGCAACGACGCCGGCACCGAGAAGATCTTCCCCTACGACCTGCTGCCGCGCCTCGTGACCGGGCGCGAATGGGCCACCATCGAACGGGGACTCACGCAGCGGATCGTCGCGCTGAATCTTTTCCTGAAGGACCTGTATCACGAGGGCCGCATCCTCGCCGATCGCGTCGTACCGCGCGACATGGTGTACAGCTGCCGGCACTTTCGCCGCGAGATGGTCGGCGTCGTCACGCCGCGCTCCATGTACATCTCGGTGGCGGGCATGGATCTGGTACGGCTGCCGGATGGCCAGTTCGCGGTGCTCGAAGACAACCTGCGCGTGCCGAGCGGCGTGTCGTACATGCTGACCAACCGGCAGGTGATCAAGCGCGTGTTCCCGGAGCTGTTCAGCAGCTACAACGTCCGCCCGATCGATCACTACGGCCAGGCCCTTCTCGCGACGCTGCGTGCACTCTCCCCACAGGATCGTCCCGACCCGACGATCGTCCTGCTCACGCCTGGCGTCTACAATTCGGCCTACTTCGAGCACACGTTCCTCGCGCGCCAGATGGGCATCGAGCTCGTCGAGGGCCGCGACCTCTTCGTGCATCAGAACACCGTGTACATGCGGACGACCGGCGGCCCGCGCCGCGTCGACGTGATCTACCGCCGTGTGGACGATGACTTCATCGATCCCCTGACGTTCCGATCGGATTCGCGGCTGGGCGTGCCGGGGCTCTTCAACGCGTATCGGGCCGGCAACGTCGCGATCTCCAACGCCCTCGGAACGGGCGTCGCCGACGACAAGGCGCTCTACAGCTATGTTCCCGCGATCATCCGCTACTACCTGTCGGAGGATCCGGTGCTGCCGAACATCGAGACCTACGTGCTGGCGCGCGAGCAGGATCGCTCGTATGTGCTCGATCACCTGGATCAACTCGTGGTCAAGGCCGTCGGCGAATCCGGCGGGTATGGAATGCTGATCGGCCCGCACAGCACGGCGGCGGAGCGCGAGCGCTTCCGCGCGCAGATCCTGGCGGATCCCCGCAACTACATCGCCCAGCCGACGCTGGCGCTATCCCGCGCGCCGTGCTTCATCGACGGCCGCGTCGAGCCGCGACACGTCGATTTGCGGCCGTACGTGCTCTATGGCGATCGTGTGACGATCGTTCCCGGCGGACTGACGCGTGTCGCGCTGCGGCGCGGATCGCTCGTCGTGAATTCGTCTCAGGGCGGCGGCAGCAAAGACACCTGGGTCCTCGAGTGATTCCGTCAACGTTCCGGAGACCGTCATGCTCTCGCGCGTAGCCGACAGCCTTTACTGGATGAGCCGCTATCTCGAGCGCGCCGAACACACGGCGCGCGTCGTGGCGGTGAATCTGAACCTGTCGCTCGATCGCGTAGCCGCCGACGGGCAGAGCCACCGGGGACGACTCTCGGACAGTTTGCCCGCTCCTCCTCTCGAGGGCCTCACTCACGCCTTCACACTGGACGATCCCTCGCCCGACCTCGCCAATCGTGCTGCCCTCGCCGCCTGTCTTACCGCGGCTCGCGAGAACGCCCGTCAGGTGCGCGAGCAGGTCAGCTCGGAAATGTGGGAGCAGTTGAACCGGCTGTACATCGAAGTCCGCGACGCTCCCGCCGAGAATTGGACGACGCAAACCCACGAAGCCCTCACCTCCGTCATGGAGGGCGTGCACCTCTTCCAGGGCGTGACCGATGCGACGATGGCGCACGGCGAGGGCTGGCACTACATCCGCGCCGGACGCTTTCTGGAGCGTGCCGGGAACACGGCGTCCATGCTCACGGCACACTTCGAGGAGTTCCTGGGACGATCCGATCAGCCGATCGCGATGGAAGAGTTCGTCGAGTGGGTCGGCATCCTGAAGGCGGCGTGTGCGTTCGAGTCGGTACTGCCGCTACTACACCGCGGATCTGCGGGCGACACGCGTGGCGGAGTTCCTGATCCTGAACGCCGACTTCCCACGGTCGATCCGGTTCGCAGCCGGCCAGGTCGAGGGCGCGCTCAAGGCCATCGCGCGGCATACGGGCCGGTCTGGCGGACGCGCCGAGCGCCTCGCCGGGCGCTTTCGCGCCTCCCTCGACTTCGCGCAGGTGGACGAGCTGATGAGCGGCGGACTTCGCGAACGGCTCCGCGACATCGTTCGGCAATGTGCCGACGTCCATGCCGCGATGTACGAAACCTACATCACGTACCCGATTGCGGCGAGCCTGGCATCCTGACGTGCATTACACCATCACGCATACGACCCGCTTCGTGTACCAGTCGCCCATCGCGGAGAGCGTGATGGAAGTGCGGATGCAGCCAAGGAGCGAAGGCTTCCAGTGGTGCCAGCATTTCGAGCTCCATACGACACCTCGTGCGTCGGTCCTGGCCTATCGGGACGGAATCGACAACGCCGTCCATCACTTCAATATCCCCGGCCGGCATCGCGAGCTCATCGTCACGGCGCGTTCCACCGTGGAGATGCAGCAGGCGCCTGCGCTCCCCGCGGCCCTGCCGGTCACGGCGTGGCAGACCATCGATCAGCTCGAAGAAACGGGTGAGTTCTGGGACTTCCGTCACCCGAGCCGGTTTGCCGTGTTCACGCCCCGCATTCACGCGCTGGCCACGACGCTGGGCGTCGATCGCATGTCCGATCCACTAACGGTCCTCAATCGCGTCACGGCCGGCATCTACGATCGATTCGAGTACCTGCCCGAGACCACGCACGTCGATTCCGCGATCGACGAAGCCTTCGACGCCGGCGGCGGAGTGTGCCAGGACTTCGCCCACATCATGATTGCGCTGGTCCGGACGACGGGGATCCCGTGCCGGTATGTGAGTGGATACCTGCCGCGCGACGCCGCACGACACGACCGCTCCGAGCCGGCGGCGACTCACGCGTGGGTGGAAGCGTGGCTGCCGGAGCTCGGATGGACCGGATTCGATCCCACCAATGGGGGGCTCGCGCGCGACCGCCACGTGCGCGTGGCGATCGGGCGCGATTACGCCGACGTACCGCCGACGCGTGGTGTGTTCAAGGGAGAAGCGTCGAGCGAGTTACTGGTCGCGGTCGAGGTTCGGCCCACGGATTCCGCTCCCGCCCCGACGGTCCTCGGCGAGCCCGTGTGGGCCGTTCGTGAGATGGCGGCTCCGCCGATCCGCCCCGATCGCCAGCAGCAGGAACAGATGCAGCAATAAGACGGGCGCCGCGCGGGCTCGCGTCACCTGGTCATAGGCGCGGGCTGTCGGATCTGGATTCGTATTCGGATTCGTGTTCGTGTTCGTGTTCGTGTTTCTATTCGTCAATCGTCAATCGTCATTGGTCGATTCATCATCACTGCCTCGCCTTGGCAATCGCGGCTTCCGCCAGCGGCGCCATGATCTTGTACCCGTCCATGTTGGGGTGCAGGTCGTCGGCGCTCAGTTCAGTGCGCAAGAAGCCAGACGCATCAGTCATCGCCGAGAAGTAATCCAGATAGACATGGCCGTGCGCCGCCGCGTACGACTTCATCCAGTCGTTCAGAGCGGTGATGCGCGTCATCGGCCGCCGGATCGTCTGTGGCTTCTCGTCGGGCTTGGTGTGATAGCCGCTGATGGGCAGCACGCTCGCCAGCACCATCTTCACGCCGCTGGCTGACGCCAGTTCCGAGATCGCGGCGACGTTCTGCTCGATGTCCTCGTTGGTCGTCGGTCCCGTGTTCCCGGCGATATCGTTCGTGCCTGCGAGCAGCACGATCGCCTTGGGCTTCAGGCTCAGCACGTCCGGCCGCAGCCGGATCAGCATCTGCGCCGTCGTCTGTCCGCCAATTCCACGGTTGATGTAGTGCTTGCCTGGAAACCAGGTGGGAAACTGCTCCGCGTCCCACCCATCTGTGATCGAGTCGCCGAAAAAGACCACGTCCACCGGTGCGCCGGCCGTGATGAGCGCCGCATCCATCGCACGGTACCGGGCCAGCTGCGGCCAGTCGCGCATCCGTCCGTCCTGATACAGCAGATCTTTCACGGCTCGGGCTACGTCGGGGCAATCAAGCGATGGGGGCGCTGCCTGCGCGAGCACGATGTTCGGCACCATGAGACAGACACCAAGGGCGAACGCGCGTACGAATAGCGGCATCGGAAGACTCCTGCAACGAAGCGGGCGCCAGCCCGCGCTACGAGCTCTGGATAAGGTGCATGACGCGCGTCGGATACCGATCGCCCGACACTGCGCCGGCCGGTGCGGCCTCGTCGAGGACGTGCAGATCCTCGCTGGTCAATTCGAGCGATACCGCCGCAACGTTCTGTTCGAGGTACACCCTCCGTTTGGTGCCCACGATCGGCACGATGTCATCGCCCTGGGCCAATACCCACGCGAGGCCGAGTTGAGCGGCCGTACAGCCCTTCTGTGCGGCGATCGCCTCGATTCGTTCCACCAGCGCGAGATTGCGTTGCAGGTGCTCGCCCTGGAAGCGGGGCGTGTTCCGCCGGAAATCGTCGTGCGCCAGATCGTCCGTCGATCGGATCCGGCCGCCGAGGAAGCCGCGCCCGAGCGGACTGTAGGCGACAAAGCCGATGCCGAGCTCCCGGCACGTCGCTAGCACGCCACTCTCAGGATCGCGCGTGAAGAGCGAGTATTCGGTCTGGAGCGCCGTGATCGGATGCACCGCGTGCGCGCGGCGAATCGTTGCCGGACTCGCCTCGCTGAGGCCGATGTAGCGAATCTTCCCCGCGGCGACCAGCTCGCTCATCGCGCCGACGGTGTCTTCGATCGGCGTATCGGGATCGACACGGTGCTGGTAGTAGAGATCGATCGTGTCGACGCCGAGCCGCTTCAACGATCCGTCGCAGCTCGCTTTGATGTAATCGGGCCGGCCGTTGACGGCTCGATAGTTGGGATCCTCGGTCCGCACGATCCCGAACTTGGTCGCGATGACTACCGAGTCGCGACGTCCCTTGACGGCCTTGCCGACGAGCACTTCGTTCGTGCGGGGACCGTAGACGTCCGCCGTGTCGAGCATCGTGATGCCGAGCTCCAGCGCACGATCGATCGTAGCCAGCGATTCCTGCTCGTCGGTGGGGCCGTAGAACTCCGACATGCCCATGCAGCCCAGGCTGAGTGCGGAGACCGAGAGCCCGGCCGTGCCGAGCGTTCGTCGTTCCATGATGGGTTCCTCTGAGCCGGACTCTAACACGGCTGCCGTCAGCCGTGCAGTGCGGCGTCAGAAGCGGTAGAGATACGATGCTTTGAGAAACAATCCGCGCCGCGTCGTGAGGTAGGGGCCCATGCCATTCGTCCAGGCGCCATCCAGATCCGACCGCCGCTCGATGAGCGATCCGTAGCCCGCATACAACACCGACCCCGGGCGCATCTCGTAGGACGCGAGGAAATCCGTCAGTACCTGGGCACGTGAGCTGTCGTACTGCAGCGTGCCTCGGATGAAGACGAACCGCGTGAACTGATACGTCGTACGGCTGTTGATGATGTCGAGGTCATAGACCAGACGCCCGTCATCCGCACGATGGAAGACCTCGTGGGTGTACCAGACATCTTCGGTGAACCGGCCAGTCGGTTGGAGGGTGAGGCCGACGTTGAGCGAATGATCGCGTCCGGCGAACGGATTGTTCGGATCGTAATAGATGGCGGTGCCATTGACGAACGACCCGTTGGCTTGCAGCCACCGGAACAGCTGAACGTATCCGAAGGTGCGCAGGCGCCGCACCGGGTACTCGTGGCCGGCCCACGGTTCCTGGCCGAAGGTTCCGTCGATACGGAAGAATCCCTGGCGCGTGAAGGCAATGCGCACACCGGTCACGCTCGTGAGCTCGTCGCCCCGTTGAATCCGATCGTTGGCCCGCTGCAGGAACGTGAAGGGCGAGATTCGGTGCACCCACGGATACTTGGTCTTGTCGGGATCGATGTTGTAGTCGACGTAGCCCCATCCACTGGTGAACCCGACTCGCGTGTAGAACGCCGTGTCCATTGCGAACTCGGGATCGTAGTGCTCGAATTGCGCCGATTGCGAGGAGCGCTGCGTGTTGTGCGAATAGTTGACTTGTGTCGCGACGCCCTGACTCGTGTCGCCCCGGCGATCCGACCACGACTGCAGCAGCATCCCGCTGACGCGCTGGGTCTCACTCAACTTGAGGTTGAGGTCGCCGCCCACGACGTGATTGTCGTCGCCCGCGAAGCGCACGTCGGTGACGATCGCGCCGACGAAGCTCGAGGGTCCGAGGCCGTACTGGACGCGTCCGATATTGAACTGGCGGTTCCTTCCGGCTCCGGGGCTGTCATCCTCGGCCGCCAGCTTGCCAGGCGCTTCGTCGGATGCGTTGAGCGTCCCGAACGTGAAGCGGCCCACGGTGCCGGTCACTTTGGCGCCGGCAATCGGATCCACGATCTGCCGTGTATGGACGGCCGCCTGCATGCTCGCGTCGCCATTGCCAACGCCCCCCAGCTTGAAGACGTCGGACCCCTGCATGAAGAACGGCCGCTTCTCGGAGTAGAAGACCGGGAAGCGCTGATTCACCTCCACCTGGAACGCGTCGCTCTCGACCTGGCTGAAGTCCGGATTGACCGTCGCGTCCAGTGATGTCGTGGACGTGAGCCCGACACGCGCGCTCAGACCCGCCTGTGGACCGCCAATCACTTCGCTCCACGCCGGCGTGTCTTCGCGCGAGCGGGTATGGTTGTAGGTCGCCGACGGAATGACCTCGCGCGCCAGCCTGGATTCGAGGTGGCTGAACATCACGCCCGAGTGCACGTCGAACACCCATTGCCCCGAATTCATGCCAGGCCACGAGACGGAGACGCCGCTCCTGCTGATGTGACGCCAGAAGAGAACGCCCATCCGCACGCTGTCTCCGCCCCTGAAGCGGATGCTCTCGAGTGGCAGGCGGATCTCGACGCTGTATCCAGTGGGCGTGCGCTTGCCCGCGCTGTCCCAGATCCAGTCCGGCGCGAGATCCTCGAAGTTCGACGCGCTGTTCAGCATGTCCATCTGCACGCCGACCGGATTCACCATCATGTGGTACGACACCTGGCCGGTGCCGAGCGCGTCGAGGCTCAAGCCGACCCAGTCGTCTGAAAAGATCGTGTCGCGCCGCGCCACCGACGCCTTGATGCGATCCGGCTCCTGGTCGTCGCACTGAAACGCGAAGTAGAGATAGCGGTCGTCGTAGGCGACCCAGACCCGGGTCTGCTGCGGAATCGTGTCGCCGTTCAGTGGATTGTAGGACCGCCACTCGCCCATCGGCTGCGGGGCACCCCGCCACGCTTCATCGTCGAGGGCACCGTCGATGGTCGGAGCCGTCGTCGTGCGCGTCGCGAGGAGCGGCGGCAGCGACGATGGCGGTGTGGCCGCGGCGGCCAGGGACGCGTGGAGGAGCGCGGCCGCGACGGTGATAGTACGGATGAGCGAACAAGTCACGCGCCTACATAGACGATGCAGGCGGCCGCGGCGTTTACAAACGGCGGAAAATGCAGTGACAGGCTGGTGGACGGAGGGCCGTATCGTGCCGTGAATCGCCAGCTCAGCTCACGAGCTTGAAGCCGATCAGCTGTTTTGCCGTCCCAGACTCGCCTTTCGCGGAGATTTCAATGACGTACTCGGCCGCGGCCAGGCTCGCCAGCGGCAAGTCGATCTGATGAGCGCCCGGGCTGCGGCCCGGGCCGATAGCAATGTCGTTCATCGGCACGTCGGCGCGATCCAGCAGTCGGGCGGTGACTTCTGGTGAGGCGCCACCAGGTCCGTAGGCGTCGAACCGAATGATCAGGCGATCCGTCCGGCGGAATTCGCGGACAGGCGTTGGCACCGCGTCAGGATTCGCGTCCAGGTCCTTGTACTCTTTCACGGTCCGCGCGCGCAGCACCTCGGGTGTGCTCAGCTGTACCTGTGGCGCCGTCAGGTCCGGCACTTTGTACTCGTGTATGTTCGTGTCGATGACGGTCGCGCGCTGGTTCTCGACCTGCAGGCGCAGCTGCATCGTGCCCGGAGGCACCTCGAACACCAGCTGCGACGGACCGCGCGCAGCCGCCGGCGTGGGTGCGGCCGCTGCGGCTGCCGCAGCGTTCAGCGGAATCGCCGAATCGACCACGACGTCGGGCACGCGTCCGCGATAGAGGGGCGTGCCGTCCGCGCCGACGGCCTGGACACTGACGCGAGCTGGCGGATCCGTTCGTGGGCCGCTGGTCGTCGGAGGCATCGGCTCCCACACAAAGGTCACCCGTGTCTTCCCGTTCTGTCCTCGTGACAAACCGAGCCACGTGCGCACGACCTCCGGCTGCAGCGTCGAGTGGGCACCAATCGAGCCCATTGCCTCGTCGAATGCATGGTCTACCGGTTTGGGCGGCGCCAGCATCCGGGTGGTGTCTTCGGTCGTCAGGGCCCAGTAGCCCTTGCGGTGCCGCGCCTCGACGCCGGGGCGTTTGATCTTGACCTTGATCTCGTGGAACTTGCCGTCCTGCGGCGCTTGCGTCGAGTTGTAGCCCAGGAGGTAGTAGACGCTCGTATCGCGAACCGCCTGCTTCAGACCCCGCGCGAGATCGTTCTGATCGACGATCGCCCGGCCGTCGGTCTGGTCGGCCAGGATGCGCAGCGTGTCCTGCGTCATCTTCAGCATCGCCGCATCGGTCTGCATGCCGACGCCTTCGTTGATGTCGTGCTCGAAGGCGGCGAGCCCTCGCGGATCCAGGGCGTAGATGGCCGTGTTGTTCTTGTTCGCCGTGTCGTAGACCTCGCGGAGGTCGCCAATCATTTCCGCGGAATCGAAGAACCGGGTGCGGTCTTCGACCGGATTGCCGGCGGCTTCTGCGCCGATGGCCGCGCCGGATGTTCCGAAGCCGGGCATCGCTGCACTCGGCGTTCGCAACTGCGGCGGCAGGTAGTTCGTGTAGCCCTCGCTCACGAGGATGACCGCCTTCCGCCCCTCGCGCAGCGACCCCAGATGCGTCACGAGCGATCGCAGCGCAGACAGCGATACCTGATTGCGAATGCGCTCGACCGTCTCGGTCGGATACCGGACGTACTCCTCTTCGAACTGGTTGCGGGGCGTGTAGTCGTACTTCCTGCCGTCGAACTGTTCGATCGCGTGAGCGATCACCTCGAAGTTGCGCGACATCACGACGTCACTCGTCGGCGTAAGCGGATACATGAGCGCGACCATGTCCGAGGGACGAAGTTCGGTCCGGACGAAGTTCGCGAGCCTGCTTCGCGCGTACATCGCGGCGCCGCGCCGCGTGTGGTAGTCGTCGAGGAAGATCGCAAAGAGCCGGACGTCTTCGCGCTGGGCCTCTGATTCTTCGTCGAAACTGGAGCGAATTTCCCGCGGCGGCGTCGTGTCGGTGATCTGATCGAGCTTGATGAGTTTGAACGAGTCGACCGTCTGCGGTTTGCCGTCCTCGGTGACGATAAAGTCTTCCTTCTTGAGATCGATGACGGGTTCGCCCTTCTTGTCGGACGCAATGACGTCGACGCGGACGAAGTTGATCCCGGCCTTGAACGTCGGCGGCCCCGGCTGCTGACCTTTTTGGCCGTCCTGCGGTGTGCCTGCAGTTCCTTGTGGGGGTGGCGTCTGTCCGGCCGGCGCTTGCGCCGGCGCCTTGTCCTTCTCGCCGCTCGACTGCCGAGCGCTGCCACCGGGCGCGCCGGTGCTCCGACCGCTGACCGTCGTGCTGAGCGCGATGGCCAGGATGGCCAGAGCGACGAGCGTCAGTTTGCTACGCATCCGACCACGCGCGGATCTGCCCGGTCACCGCGCGCCTCCCTTCACTGGTTCGATGATACCATCCGGTCGGAACGAGGCTCCGCCCTTCGTCCGCGTAGTTGAGACGCCGACCGCCTGGTCCCGGCTTGCTCGCGGCCGTGGCAATACCTCATGTATCGCGGATGACGATATCGTGAGCGCTGCGCCCCAAGGACGATCACTGTGAGCCACCCCGTCACTCCCGCCCCGGTCCAGGCCCTGACCTCCCTTTCCGAGGATGAGCGGCTCTTTCGCGACAGTGTGCTGGACTTCGCCCGCCGTGAAATCGCGCCGCAGGTCCGCCAGATGGACGAGGACGGCCTGTTCTCGCCAGACCTCCTCCCGAAGCTGTTCGAGCTCGGCGTGATGAGCATCGAAGTTCCCGAGTCGTATGGCGGCGCTGGCGCGAGCTTTTTTCACTCCGTGCTGGCTGTCGAAGCCCTCGCCGAAGTGGATCCCTCCGTGTCGGTGCTGGTGGACGTGCAGAATACGCTGGTCATCAACGCCATTCTCCGCTGGGGCACCGAGGAGGTGAAGCGCCTGACGCTGCCGCGCCTGGCCTCGTCGAGTGTCGGCGCCTATGCGCTCTCCGAGGCGGGCTCGGGCAGCGATGCGTTCGCGCTGACGACACGAGCCACTCCGGATGGCGACGGCTTCGGTCTCTCCGGCCGCAAGCTCTGGATCACCAACGCGCACGAAGCCGATCTCTTCATCGTCTTTGCGACGGTCGATCCCGCAGCGGGCTATCGCGGCATCACCGCGTTCCTCATCGAGCGTGGAGCCGCCAGGTTTCACCGTCGGCAAGAAGGAAGACAAGCTGGGCATTCGTGCGAGCAGCACCTGTGAGCTCGTCTTCGACGCGTGCCACGTGGGCCGCGATGCGGTGCTGGGCGAGGTCGGGAAAGGCTACAAGGTCGCGATCGAGACGCTGAACGAAGGGCGGATCGGCATCGGCGCGCAGATGCTCGGGCTCGCGCGCGGTGCGCTCGATCACACGATTCGTTACGTGAAAGAACGTAAGCAGTTCGGCAAGCCAATCGCGGAGTTCCAGGCCGTCCAGCATCAGATCGCGCGGGTGGCGACCGATGTCGAAGCGGCGCGCGTGCTCGTCTACAACGCCGCACGCCTGCGCGATGAACATCGACCGTTCCTGACTGAAGCGGCGATGTGCAAACTTTTTGCGTCTGAGGTTGCCGAGCGCGCGGCGTCGCTGGCCGTCAACCTGTTCGGCGGGTACGGATTCGTGAAGGACTATCCCGTCGAGAAGCTCTATCGGGACGCCAAGATCGGTCAGATCTACGAAGGCACGTCCAACCTGCAGTTGCAGACCATTGCGAAACAACTGCTGGGGGGCGCTTCGTAGTTGGTAGTTGGTAGTTGGTAGTTGGCACTACCAACTACGGACTACGCACTACGAACTTCACAGATCTGTTCCTTCTCCATGCCTGAGCGTCCTGAACGCCTGTCCAAGGCGTTGGCATTCGGCTTCGAAGACATCCGGCGGCTCGGTGTTGAACGCAAACATGTCGAAGTGGTGCGGGATCGCCAGGCGCGCGCCCAGTTCACGAGCGAGCCAGGCAGCCTCCCGACCATCCATGTTGCCGGCTACCCGCCGTTCGGGCCTGCTTCCATTGATCGGAAGCAGCACCACATCGGGACGCCACGGCGCGAGCGCGCCCGCAAGTCCGTCGTGCAGCCGCGTGTCGCCGCTGTGGTAGACGGTCAGTCCATTCACTCGCACGACGAACCCCAGGAAGCGGCAGAACCCGTGCTCGTCGCGCTCGACCTGCTCGTGGGCCGACGGAACGGCAGCCACCGTGACATCTCCAAGGACCACGGACTCACCCGCGTCGATGGCCAGGATCCGGGGCGCCAGATCAGGAAGACGATCGCACGCGAGCCGATCATTGGCGCGCGCGACCAACAGCTGCGCGGCGGGGTTTGCGGCGAACAGTGGGCTCAGCGTGTCGGGATCGAAGTGATCGGTGTGCGCGTGGCTGCTCGTCACAAGGCTGACGCCGCCCAGATTGGCCGGATCGATGACGCGCTCGGTGACCCGGACGTGCGGCTTGTCGGTGTGCTCATACTTCCGCGTCAGTGAATCGGAGAGATACGGATCGAAGATCACGCGAATACCGCCCGCCTGCAGGAGGAATCCGCTCTGTCCGAGCCACCAGACGCGGGTGGCCAGGCGGGCCTGCGCAGCGTCGAGGTCCGCAAGAAGCGCCGCGTCTTTCTGGAAGGCCGCCTGCATCGGGACTAGGCGAGACCGAGCTCGCGCCGGACTTGTTTGACGCCGGCAACCATGTTCACCAGCTTTTGCCTTGCAATGCCGCGCGCTGTCTGACTCAACCCGCAATCGGGCGCCAATACCAGCCGGTCGGCCGGTGCGTGCCTCAGGCACATCCGGACACGATCGGCCACATCGGCCGGCGATTCGATGTACGAGCTCTTCACGTCGATGATGCCCACCGCCGCGTCCATGCGCTCCGCCACGGCAGCGATGCACTCGATCTCCGCAAACTCGCGGCTCGCCATTTCCACGTGAAGTTCGTCGCACGTGAAATCGAGAAACGCCGGGAACATCGGCGCGACCCGCCGAGGTCCGACGGCCCTGGCCTTGTAGTTGCCGAAGCACAAATGCGCACACAGACGCGTCCGTCCGACGACTGGCGCAACGGTGCGATTGAAGATGTCCACGAACCGCCGCGGATCCTCTCGATACGCGTAACAACTCATCGACGGTTCGTCCACGCTGATCTCGCGGCAGCCTGCGCCGACGAGCGCTTCGAGCTCCGCGCGAACGATGGGCACCAATGCCTCGGTGAGAGCCCAGCGATCGGGATAGCGTTCGCTTGGCATCAGCCGGCCGCTCAGCGTATACGGCCCGGGCACACTCGCCTTGAGCGTGACGGCATCCTCTCCCGACGGATGCAGCCGCTTCAAGCGATCGAACTCTTGAACCACACCGAGGCCGCGAGGAGCCTGCAGGGCACCGACGACGCGATGGCGGCCGCGCTGGTCGTGCGCGGCGGGACCGAACCGCCTGGGGACGCTCGCCTCGGCATCCACGCCTTCAAGAAATCCATAGAACGACAGGTTGAAGTCCAGACGCGTCTGTTCCCCATCGGTCACGACGTCCAGACCCGCCGCCCTCTGATCGTGCAGCGCACACACCACCGCATCGTCCTGCGCTTCGGCAAGGTCGGAAGCTCCAAATCGGTCGAGGTGCTCGGCGGCGAGCTCCAGCCAACCGGGAAACGGATAACTGCCGATCACGGACGTGCGGAGAGGATTGGTCTTCATCAGGACTGGCTCGTCGTCTTCGTCTTCGGATTCGTGTTCGTGTTGGCCGCCGTACTCGTCATTCGTCAATCGTCAATCGTCATTGTCAGAGCTCACCATAGAGCTTCGCCATCCGACGCGCGTGCTCGTCGTAGGCCGACTCGAACCGTTCGGCGGCTCGCTCGGAACCCAGGATGGCGGCCGCTCCGAGCACGAGAGGCGGCTGACCGGCGCCCGTGAGGAGTGCCGCGACCGACGCCTTGATCGCGTTGACGACGAGGCAGCCACCGACAGTGGAGCCCGGCGAGACCGGGGTCTCGAGGCCTGAGATGTGCACCATCGCGTCGCCGACGGGAGCGCCCGTGTCGAGCACGAGATCCGAGACTTCGTGCAGCTTGAGCCCGTCTGGATGCCGCGATTGACTCGCCTCGGCATGCCTCAGGCTCACCAGCGCCACGACGCGCACGCCGCGCCGCCGGAAGCCCTGCGCCATTTCGATGGGTACGACGTTGCAGCCGCCGGACGAGATGACGAACGCGGTATCGGGTGGACGGATGCCGAAGTTTCTGAGGATGCGTTCGGCAAGACCTGGCACGTTTTCGAGATACATCGCCTGCCGCTGTCCGTTGGCGCCCACGACGAGATTGTGGAAGCTCAGCGAGAGCTCGACGATTGGATTGAAGCCCGGATAGGAGCCATAGCGGGGCCACATTTCCTCCACCATGATGCGGCTGTGGCCCGACCCGAAGACGTGCACCACTCGACCCGCGAGAATGCTTTCGGCGAACCACTCGGATGCGCGCTCGATCGACGGCAGCTGCGCTTCGACGGCGTCAACCAGTTCGCGTGAGCGCGACAGAAACTGATGTGCGGGAGACTCTGGAGGCATGGATCGTGGTCGGATTCGGATTCGGATTTCGGATTCGTGTTCGGGTTCGTATTCGGATTCGTGTTCGGGTTCGTGTTCGGATTCGTGTTCGTAGACCGCAGACTGCACACCGCAGACCGAGATCAGTCTGCGACCGCCATTCCCTGCCGGGCCGCGCCGAACGCCCCGGCGCGATCCCCAAGTCGCGCCGGCAGCACTGCCACGCGCGCCCCGCCGGGCCTCCATTCGAACTGGGCCAGGTCGCGACGCAGCGGACTAAACAACGCAGGTCCTGACTTGGCGATCCCGCCACCGATCACGACGATCTCGGGATCGAGCACGTTGACGAACGACGCGATTGCGATGGCCAGCAGACGTACCGACGTGCGCCAGACGCGTCGCGCGTCGGCGTCCCCCGACGCTGCCGCGCTGACCAGCGCCTTCGTCGTCTTGAACCGGCCCCCGGTCCGCGCGACGATCGTGCAATCACCGATGGCATCCTCGAGGCTGCCAGGCATCCGGCAGATGTCCGCCTGGCCGTCTGGATTGAGCGTGACGTGACCGAGGTGGCCCGCCCGGCCGATCTTCCCGCGCAGAAGCCGGCCGTCGGCGAGAATGGCTCCGCCGACGCCGGTACCGAGCGTCAGCAGGATGGCGTCTCGCGAGCCACGGGCCGAGCCGAGCCACGTCTCCCCCAGAAGAGCCCCTTGCGCGTCATTGACCACGGGCACCGGGCACGACGTGCCGAGAAAGGCTTGCCAGTCGAGACCTTCGAGCCCGGGCAAGCGCTCGGGCATCACGGCGATCGATCGTCCATCCGCCGCTGGAAGGCCCGGTGCGGCAACGCCTGCCCATTGCAGCGATCCGTCGACCTCCGCCACGAGCGTACGAAACGCGCGCGCCACGTGCTCCCGCCACGTTTCGTCCGCGGTCGGTGCCACCGCGCGAGCAATCACACGGCCTTTCGGTGTGACGGCCAGCATTTTCGCCGTGGTGCCGCCGAGGTCGATTCCGATCGCGTAGTCCACGCGGATGTCCTTGTGTCGCGCCGGTGCGAAGCTGCCGGCGACTCAGTGTGACGCAGTCTCCGGCCGGTTCTCACCAGCTGGATTCTCCGCCGCGCCATCGGTGACCGACCATCCGCCATCAACCGTGAGAACCTGGCCGGTGACGAAGCGGGACGCGTCACTCAGGAAATAGACGGCTGCTGCCTCCAGGTCCGCAGGCTGTCCGATGCGTCCTCCGTCGAGCGGCTGTTTGGCGTGAATGAACCGCATGATGCGGTCGTCGCCCGCAGCCCGCTGGGACATCGGCGTATCCACCAGACCCGCCGCGAGCACGTTGATGCGAATGCCGTCCGCCGCATAGCGGGCAGCAGCCGTCCGGCTCAGCCCTTCAATCGCAGCCTTCGCCGTGGCGTAGGCGAGGGTCGAGAAATGGCGGGGCGATGGCGACGATGCGAGCACCGAGCCCATGTTGAGAATGGCGCCTCCGCCACGCTGGCTGAGGAACTGACGCACCGCCGCTCGATTCGACAGGAACACCGACGTCAGATTCAAGTCGAGCGTCGCGCGCCATGCTTCATCCGACACGTCATGCAGGGCGCCATCGCCCCACGCGCGCCCCGATCCCCCGGCGACGTGATAAAGAGCGTCGAAGCGGCCGAACGTCCGCATCGCGGCGGCAATCGCCTTGGGCACCGTGTCGGACAGCGTTGCATTTCCGCCGAGGACGAGTGCCGACGAACCGAGCACCTCCTGCGCCGACGCCACCGTGGGGCCCGACAAGCCGAGCGCCACCACGCGGGCGCCTTCGCGGAGAAAGCGAGCGGCCGCACAGAGACCGATGCCGCTCGTCCCACCGACGACGACAATCGAGCGGCCATCCAAAGTTCCACTTGCCTGCGCTGGGTTGGACTGAGACAGGGCACCCTCCAAAGGCGGAACCTATTATTGCGGAATTCGGAGTGCGGAGCGCGGAGTTAGAAACGAGTGCGGAATTCGGAGTGCCGAATGCGGAACGACTACCGATCGTCGCCGACGACGGCGCTGGCGATGATCATCCGCTGCACCTCGGACGTGCCCTGGTAGATCTCGCTGGCGCGGATGTCGCGGAAGAGCCGTTCGACGCGCGATCCGCGCTGGTATCCGGCAGAGGCGAGCACCTGCATGGCCTTGTCTGCGGCGCGGTGCGCGGATTCTGATGCCGCAAGCTTGGCCATGGCGGCCTCGGCGCCCGACAGCGTCCCGAGATCCTGAGCCGCTGCGGCCTTCCACGTCAGCAGGCGCGCCGCTTCGAGTTCGGTGGCCATGTCCGCCACGAACCACTGCACGGCCTGGTATTTCGCGATCGGTCTGCCGAACGTCTGGCGCCGCTGCGCGTGCGCGATGGCTTCGTGCAGCGCCGCCTGCCCCACTCCGAGTGATTGCGCGGCGATGCCCACACGGCCGCCGTCGAGCGCCCAGCGGGCGAGCCGGAACCCGCCATTCACCTCACCCAACACATCGTCGGGCTCGACGCGCAGATCGTCCAGGAGGAGATTCATGCAACCGAGGCCACGTACGCCGAGTGAATCAGGTCCGGGACGCCTGCTCAGGCCGGGACGATCGAACGGAACGAGGAACGCCGTGATCCCGCGACCGCGCGCACCGGGCTGGGTGGCCGCGAACACAATCCCGACGTCGGCCCCTTCCGCGTTGGCGACCCAGACCTTGCGTCCGGACAGGCGCCAGCCGTCACCATCCGCGGTCGCGATTGTTTCCTGATTGGCGGCGTCGGTGCCCGCGTTCTCTTCGGAGAGCGCGAAGACTCCGATCGACTGCCCGGCGACGAGCCGAGGGAGCCAGCGCGATTGCTGGTCGGGCCGTCCGAACCGTGCGAGCACCTCGGCGACCAGGTTGTTCGCGACCACCAGAATGACGGCGAGCGTGGCACTGGCGCGGGCCACGGCCTCAACAGCGAGTGCCGCGCTCAGATGATCCCGTCCGAGACCACCGTGCTCTTGAGGGATCGTGATGCCCAGCAGGCCCTGAGCGGCCGCTTCAGCGACGAGATCGCGCGGATAGCGGCCGGATTCGTCGATCTCGGATGCACGCGGGGCAATGCGCTCGCGCGCGAAGCGCTCCACCCCCGACCGAAACACTTCCTGCGCGGCAGTCAGCTCGAGGTGCATCACTACGGTCTACGGTCTACAGTCTGCGGTCTGACGGTCTACGGACTACGGACTTCGGAGTTTCGCTCGACCGGAGCGACTTCGCTCGCGAGCCGCTCGAAAACCGGCCGCAGCCTCTCTGCACTCTGGATGACTTCTTCCGGCAGGACGCGGACGTTCCCGACGACCGACATGAAGTTCGTGTCACCGGTCCAGCGCGGCACGAGGTGCAGATGGATATGGTCCGCGATGCCTGCGCCCGCGGGGCGGCCGAGGTTCATCCCGACGTTGATGCCCTGGGGCTGATACACCTCGCTCAACGCGATCTCGCTCCGCTGCGTCAGCAGCATCATCTCCGACAACTCGTCAGCCGTCAGCGCCGCGAGCGTCGCCACATGGCGATAGGGCACGACCATCAAATGCCCGCTGTTGTACGGATAGAGGTTGAGGATGACGAACGCGTGCCGGCCGCGATCGACGATCAGCTCTTCCTCCTGGCGCAGGTGCGCGCCGCAGAAGACACACGTGTCTTGGTGATTCGTGCCGGTCACGTAGGCCAGCCTCCAGGGCGACCAGAGGCGCTCCATGGCTCCAGACAGTATAGGGCCTGAGGGCGGACCTACTAAGGGCCTAAGGGCCGGAGGGCTTGGCGGACGTGCGACGTGCGTCTTGTGAACGGTGCGGGGTGCGAAGGGTGCGTGGTGCGACGAAAGCCTACAGTCGAAAGCCCAAAGCCGAGTCGTGCGCCCTGAGCCCGGGCCGTGGGTCGGCCCCCGGAACTACATTCCGAACGTATCAGCCCCAGTCGGTGCAATCGGCGGCGCCAGCGGCGTTTCGCCGGCTTCCGCTTCTTTGTTGATGAGTTCCTTCAGCTCTTTGCCCGGCTTGAAATAGGGCACCTTCTTCGGCGGCACGTCCACCTTGTCACCGGTCTTGGGATTGCGGCCCTTCCGCGGCTCCCGCTGGCGGAGCCGGAAGCTGCCGAACCCGCGCAGTTCGATCTTCTCCCCGCGCTGGAGGGCGGTGATGATGCTCTTGAACACGGTGTCGACGATCACCTCGGAGTGCTTCTTCGTGAGGTCGGAGACTCGCGAGACTTCTTCGACGAGCTCCGCCTTCGTCATCGTGCCGCCAGCCATCGGACCCCCGTAAGGCATTGCGGAATTCGGAATCCGGAGTGCGGAGGTGATTGGGAGCGATCGTCACTCCGCAATCCGCACTCCGCGCTCCGAATTCTAGTAGTTACCCTCGGAACTTGATGTGCTCGCCGAGCGTCGCCTCACCCGTTCCCGCGCTCTCCTGGTACGTCTCCCAATCCGCCCTGAATTCGTCGCTCTTCAGCGCCCGAATACTGAGGCCGATCTTCCGTTCTCCGGGACTGAGCTTGATGATCTTCATCGGATAGTTCTCGCCCACCACCAGCTCGATCTTCTCGCCGCCGTGCGTGTGGTCGTCGAACTCCGATACGTGGATCAGCCCTTCGATCCCTTCATCGAGCTCGACGAAGGCGCCGAAGTTCGTCATCCGCACGACCTTCCCCTCGATCGTGTCGCCCACGTGGCGCCGCGAGAAGAAGTCGTCCCAGATGTCGGTGGCCAGCTGCTTGAGGCCCAGCGACAGCCGCTGATTCTCGGCGTCGATGTTGAGGACCATCGCCTCGACGACGTCGCCCTTCTTCAGCACCTCGGACGGATGCTTGACCCGCTTGCTCCACGACATGTCCGAGATGTGAATGAGACCGTCGATGTCGTCCTCGACCTCGACGAAGGCGCCGAACTCGGTGAGATTCCGCACCCGGCCTTTGATACGCGTACCGACCGGATACTTCTCGGCCAGATCGTGCCAGGGGTTCTGCTCCACCTGCTTCAGGCCGAGCGAGATGCGCCGGGCGGTCGGATCCACGCCGAGCACCATCGCCTCGACGCTGTCGCCGACGTTCAGGATCTTCGAGGGGTGCTTGACGCGTTTGCTCCACGACATCTCGCTGACGTGGATCAAGCCTTCGACTCCGGCTTCGAGCTCGATGAACGCGCCGTAGTCCGTCAGGCTGACGACCTTGCCGCTCACGCGCGCACCGACCGGATAGCGTTCGGTCACCGACGCCCACGGATCCTGCACGAGCTGCTTGTGGCCGAGCGAGACGCGCTCGGTCGCCGGGTCGTACTTGAGAACGACGACGTCCACTTCGTCGTTGACCTTGAAGATCTCCGACGGATGACCCACGCGTCCCCACGACATGTCCGTGATGTGGAGCAGGCCGTCGATGCCACCGAGGTCGATGAACGCACCGTAGTCGGTGATGTTCTTCACGACACCGCGCAGGACCTTACCCTCGGCCAGCGTCTCGAGCGTGGACTTCTTCTTCTCCGCGTTCTCTTCCTCGAGCAGCACCTTGCGCGAGAGCACGATATTTCCGCGCTTCTTGTTGACCTTGATGACGCGCATGCGCAGCTCCTGGCCACGCAGAGCGTCGAGGTTGCGCACGGGCCGCACGTCGATCTGGCTGCCGGGCAGGAAGGCGCGCACGCCGATGTCAACCGCCAGGCCACCCTTGATGCGCTCGATGACGCGGCCGATGACGACCTTGCGATCCGCAAAGGCCTTCTCGACCTCGTCCCAAATCTTCATCTTCTCGGCTTTTTCGCGCGAGAGGACGACGTAGCCTTCCCGGTCTTCGGTCTTCTCGAGAAGGACGTCAACGACATCGCCCGGCTGGACGGTCACCTGACGGTTCTCGTCGAGGAACTCGTCGATAGGGATGATGCCTTCCGACTTGAATCCGACGTCGACAATCACCTCGGACTCGGTGACTTTCAGCACCGTGCCCTTGACGACCTCGCCTTCCGCGATGTTCCGGAAGCTGTTATCGTAGATGTCCAGCAGGCGGGCATATTCCGCCGGGTCCATCTGCGCTTCGTCGTACGCGGGAGCTGATCCCTGACTGCTCGGCGCGTCACCTCCTTGCCCCGGTCTGCCGGGCCCGTTCGCCGCCAACTGGTCCGGCGCTTGCTCGTGTTCGACGTTCGCCATTGCCTTGCACGTCCTCCGTTCTCTCAGGTTGCCGGCACTTGGGTAGCGGGAGACCGGCGCCCCGCGGTTCGCATCAGCCTTCCCCGAAGGACTGCCGATTGCGTAAGCAATAGAGCATACGTTACTTAACGGAAAACTGTCAAGGTTGGAGCGACAACCATGGCCAAGCGCCCTCCCGCCCGCCCTGCCACCCGCCGACGCACCGACAAGCCCAGGCACACCGCCGCCAAGCCTCGAGTGCGCTCGTCCCGTTCGTCCCGGAAAGCCACGCCCGCGAGCCGTCGGCGGGCGGCGAAGCCGGCCCAACCGAAGGCGCCGGCCTCAAAAGTCCGCGCAAAACCCCGCTCGTCGAAGCGGACGACGACCGCGAAGAAGTCTGCTTCCCGCGCCACGCGGCCACGCCGTTTCCCCGCCGGCGACCTCGTCATTCCCTCGCCGCCGTCGTCGCTCGATCTCAAGAGGGGCGCATCCGCCGCCCGGTCGGGTCGCGCGGAGATGGCGCACACCCGGGCCGTCCATACCGAGTCGAGTCCGGCCCTGACGGCCGGGGATGTCGATGCCGATTGGGCTGCCGCCTACAGCTCGGGGGACGAAGCGCCTGGCGGCGACATGCCGACCCCGGACCAGGGGGTGGTCGAAGACATCGGTACCGCGCTTGGTGTGGGCTATGCCGACGATGAGGAACTGCGAGGCGCGGACAAGATCGAGGATCGCGATCGGCACCGGTGGGAGCTCGATCCGGCGTCAGCCGACGACTACGAAGGACGGGCCAGAGAAGACAAGAAGCGACGATAGGCAATCACGAATATGCGATTGACGATTGACGAATGCCCCCGCGTGCCTCACGGTCGGGTCTGCCCCGTCGGGAATCGTCATTCGTCAATCATTCATTCGACACTGCTCTGATTAGTCCCAGAGCGCCTGACAAGTCCCAAGACTTGCTCCACGACGTCGTCCACTGCCACTCCCGTCGTATCGATGTGGACCGCGTCGTCGGCGACCGCGAGCGGCGAGGTGAGGCGGGTCGTGTCGAGTCGATCGCGGGCGGCCATGGCATCGGCGACAGCCGCCACCGGCCCTCCGTTCACCTGGTGGGCGGGATCCATCGCCCGCCGCTTGGCGCGTTCGGCCGGATCGGCGTCCAGATAGACCTTCAAGTCCGCGGCGGGAAACACCACGGTTCCAATGTCGCGTCCTTCCATGACGATGCCGCCGTGCGCACCAAGCGCGCGCTGACGCTCGACGAGCACGTGCCGGACCGATGGGAGCCGCGCGACGGACGCTGACGCGCCGTCCATCGCGGCCGTGCGGATGACGGTCGTCACATCGTGGCCGTCGATCAGCACGCGGCCGTGTTCCACGTCGAGCGCAACGGAGCGCGCCAGCTGCGCGATCGCCTGTTCGTCGTCGAGCGGCAGGCCGCGCCCGTCGGCAAGCCACGCGAGGGCGCGGTACATCGCGCCGGTATCGACATGCCGGTAGCCAAGTCTGGCCGCAACCGCTCGCGCGACCGTCCCCTTGCCCGCACCGGACGGCCCGTCGATGGCGATCACGAGCCGCTTCTGTGGAGGCTTCGTTCCGTTCACCGATCCGGCAGTGTAACATGCGGCGATGCGACGGCTGACCTGGCGAATCGCGCTTCTCGCGTGCGCGCTTGTCGTGGGCGGAGCGATGGTGTGGGGACCCGCCTGCGCGCGAGGCGCCTCGCTCGTGATCCGCGCGGCGCAGATTCAGGGCTTCCTCCTCAGTGCCGCCAAAGCGGAGGCGCAGCCGTACACGGTCGAAGCGCAGACGACAGTGCCGACGCGACAGGGCGGGATTCGAGCGAGGCTCTATCGTCCCGGCATCAAGATTCGACGAACCGTGTTGCTGGTTCCGGGCGTGCACGCGATGGGCATCGACGAACCACGACTGACTGGCCTCTCGGGCGAGCTCGCCGCGAGCGGACTCGCGGTGCTCACGATGGAGCTCCCAGATCTGATGAAGTATCAGTTCACGCCCCGTAGCGTGGACGAGATCGAAGACGCCATCGGCTGGCTCAGTCGCAGGCGCGACCTCACACCCGACGGCCGCATCGGCGTGATGGGCGTCAGCTTCGCCGGCGGTTTGTCGCTCGTGGCCGCTGGCCGTCCATCGGTCAAAGACAAGATCGTGTTCGTGCTCTCGTTCGGCGGACACGGCAGCCTGCCCCGCACGCTGAAGTACCTGTGCACAGGCATCGAACCACGCCGCTTCGACGAGCCCGCCGATGCGCCGCCGCATCTGCGGCCGCCGCACGACTACGGCGTCGCGGTCATTCTCGCGAGTTTCGCCGATCGGGTGGTGCCCGCCGAGCAGGTGGCGCCGCTGCGCGAAGGTGTCGTGACGTATCTGACGGCGTCTCAGATCGACATGGTGGACAAGCCGAAAGCCGCGACGATCTTCGAATCAGCACGCCGACAGGCGGCGGCTCTGCCAGAGCCCGCGGCGAACCTGATGCGCCTCGTCAACGCGCGCGATGTGAAGACGCTTGGTCGGGCGCTGCTGCCCACGGTCGAAAGCGCGGAGTTTCCGCCATCGCTGTCTCCAGAGCAATCGGCGCCGCCAATCGCACCGGTCTACTTGCTCCACGGAACCGACGACACGGTCATTCCGTCGGTCGAGACGCTGCTGCTCGCCCACCATCTGGAAGGCAAGACGCGCGTGAAGTACCTGCTGAGCGGTCTCATCACGCACGCTGAAGTCGACCGTGCAGGAGCCGCGACGGAGGTTGTCAAGCTTGTTGGGTTTTGGACGGATCTGCTCGCGGAATAGACTGAGGCTGCGGCGTCGTATTCGTGTTCGGTTCGGGTTGCGAGGCCTGGACGCGAATCCAATGTCAGTCCGTAGCGCGGACACGAGCCGAATACGAATGCGAATACGAATACGAGTCCCGTGATGCCCCCTGTCCGTCTTCAAAAGCTCCTCTCGCAGGCCGGCGTCGCCTCCCGCCGCGCCGCTGAGGACCTGATCCGCCAGGGCCGCGTCAGTCTCAACGGCCGCACGATCACGGAGCTCGGCACAAAAGCCGAACCTGGCGACGACGTTCGCGTGGACGGCCGTCGAGTGAAAGGGGCCGAGCGGCTGCGGTATCTCCTGCTCTACAAGCCGCGCGGGGTCGTGACGACGCGATCCGATCCGGGCCGGCGCACGACGGTCATCGATCTGTTGCCTGGCGTGAGCGAATACGTCTACCCCGTCGGACGCCTCGACTACGATTCCGAGGGCCTGCTGCTCCTGACGAACGACGGCGACCTGGCTGCCGGTCTCACGCATCCGCGGCACGGCATCGAGCGCGAGTATCACGCGTGGGTCGTCGGCCATCCGGATGCGCACGCGCTGGATCGACTGCGGCGCGGCATTCCACTCGATGGCCGCCGTACGCGTCCTGCACACGTCACGCTCCTCGATGCCGGACGCGGACGACGCAAGGGCCAGACCCTGCTGGCGTTCATCCTGCAAGAAGGACGCAACCGGCAGGTACGACGGATGTGCGAGGCCGTCGGACATCCCGTGGACACGCTGACGCGTGTGAGGATCGGGCCTCTCAGCGATTCGCGGCTGAAAGCAGGCCAGTATCGAGACTTGCACGCTGACGAGATCAAGAGGTTGAAACGTGCATTGACGAATGTGGGCAGAACGGGCAGCACTGACGATTGACGACTGGCCCTCACGATTGACGATTGGCCTATGGGGACTCGCAATCCTGAGGGCTATTCGTCATTCGTCATTGTGGTCGCTCGTGTCGGATTCGTCAGTGGTCAATCCAGCAATGACCGCCTGGTCCTCTGCCGTCGCTCCTTCCTCGGCGGCCTCGAGCGGCAGCGACATGTCCACCGCGACGCCGGTTGGAGGTTCAAAGCCCAGCGCAGCGGCCATGTCCTCCACGCGCGGCAGATCGTTCAAGTCTTTCAGGCCGAACCGATCCAGGAAGTCGCGCGTCGTCGAATACAGGAAGGGCCGGCCCACGACCTGCTTCCGTCCACTGATCTTGACGAGTCCTCGTTCGAGCAGCGTTCCGATGACGCCAGCGGTGTTGACGCCGCGAATCTCGGTAATCTCCGCCGCGGTGATCGGCTGCTTGTAGGCGATGACGGCGAGAGTCTCCAGTGCCTGGATCGAGAGTTTCTGGGTCGTTCGTTCGTGGAAGAGGCGCCGCACCCATTCGTGCAGCTCGGGCCGTGTGACGATCTGCAGACCGCCTGCAACTTCGACCAGGTGTAATCCGCCGCCGCGTTCGCTGTAGCGGCGCTTCAATTCCGCGACGGCCGCATCCACGTCTTCCCTGGGCTCTGTATCGAGCAGCTTGAACAGCACCTTGGGCAGCACGGGCTCTGGCGACGCGAAGACCAGCGCTTCGATAATCGCCACGAGCTGTTCGCTGGCGACGGCCTCGGCCGGCGCAGCCGCCAGCATGGCATCCACCGTCATCGTGGGCTCGGTCGGGTTCGCGGCGGCCGCCGCGTCGGATCTCTGTCCTTCGTCGTTGCTCATGCCTTCGAATCCGTATCGCTCGCCTTGGGATGCAAGGCGTCGTGCACGTCCTGCGGGTCTTTGATGGGATGCGGCGCGTCGGCGGGCCGCGGCCGCTTGTAGACGCGAATGGGCCCGAACGATCCCGACTGGAAGATCCGCACCAGTTTCAGCCTGATCATCTCCAGCAGCGCGAGGAATGTCACGATCAGATCGCCACGGCTCGAGACGTCGCCGAAGAGCTCTTCGAAGCCGCACGCCTCGTGCTCCGACAGCCGGGTCAAGAGCGTTTCAATCCGCGACTCGATCGACACCTGCTCGGGCGGCAGCAGCACCTTCGGACGAGTGGCGGCCCGCTCGAGCACACCTCGAAACGCCGCGATCAGGCTGAAGAGATCGACCTCGAGCTCGGGCTCCTCGTTCTCACCGGCCACGTCCGCGACAGCCGCGTCGGATCGCATGAACTGTGCGCTCCTGAAGGTCTCGCGATCGTGGAGTTGTTCGGCGGCCGCCTTGAAGCGCTCGTGCTCGAGCAACCGGCGAACCAGCGCCTCGCGCGGATCCTCTTCATCGCCTTCCAGCTCGCCCTCGCTCGGGGGGCGCGGCAGGAGCAGGCGCGACTTGATGTGGATCAGCGTCGCGGCCATCACCAGGAACTCGCCCGCGATGTCGAGGTTGAGCTCCTGCATCAGCTCGATGTAGGCGAGGTACTGCTCGGTGATCAGGGCAACGGGAATGTCCGAGACGTTGACCTCGTTCTTCTTGATCAGATGGATCAGGAGATCGAGCGGTCCCTCGAAGTTCGAGAGCCGGATGGGATACGCCTCGAGCGACGATTCGAAATCGGACGGCCGGTCCATCAGTAGCTCAGCTTCATCACATCACGAACCCGCGCCATCTGTTCGACCGCCTGCGTCCGGGCGCGCCTGGAGCCGTCGGCCAACAGGTCCTTCAAATAGCCGGGCCGTGCGAGCACGGCCGCACGCCGGTCGCGCATCGGTTCGAGTACACGGTTGATCGCGTCGGCCAGCTTCCGCTTCACCTCGACGTCGCCGACTTTGCCCTCGCGATACCGGGTCTTCAGATCGTCGACTTCCGCCTCGTCTGCATTGAATGCGTCGTGATACGTAAAGACGGGATTGCCTTCGACGGTGCCAGGAATATCGGCACGAATCCGCTTTGGATCCGTGTACATCTGGCGCACCTTCTTCACGACGGTCTCAGCCGAATCGGAGAGGTCGATCGTGTTCTGATAGCTCTTGCTCATCTTGCGGTTGTCGAGGCCCGGTAAGCGGGGCACCGGCGTCAATAACGCTTGCGGCTCGACGAAGACTTCGCCGTAGAAGTTGTGGAAGCGCCGCACGATCTCGCGCGACAGTTCCAGGTGCGCGACCTGATCCTCGCCGACCGGCACGTACTTCGCGTTGTACATGATGACGTCGGCGGTCTGGAGCAGCGGGTAGCCGAGGAAGCCGATCGACGAGAGATCCTTGTCAGACAGCTGGTCGATCAGCTCCTTGTAGGTCGGTACGCGTTCCAGCCATGGGATCGGCACAATCATCGACAGCAGCAGCGCGAGCTCAGCGTGCTCCGGCACGAGCGACTGGATGAAGAGCGTGCTCCGCTCGGGATCGAGACCGGACGCAATCCAGTCGGCGACGTTATCGAGGGCGAAGGAGGTAATCTCGGACGTGTCGGCGTAGCCGCTCGTCAAGGCGTGCCAGTCGGCCACGAAGTAATAGCATTCGTGGTCGTCCTGCAGCCGCACCCAGTTCTTCAGGGCGCCCATCAGGTGCCCGAGGTGCAGCTTCCCCGTCGGGCGCATGCCCGACACGACTCGCGCACGTCCCGGCATTACGCAGCGCCTCGAATCAGAAGAGACACAATCGCGTTGGCTGGCGGCAACACGATTCGTTGAAAGAGACCCGTCAGGAGCAACGCGTACAGAATGACAAACCCGTACTGGCGCAGGCGGCTGAATTGGACGGCCGCTGCAGGCGGGAGCACTCCCATGAGCACGTTGCCACCGTCGAGCGGCGGAATCGGCAGCATGTTGAACACCGCGAGCATGACGTTGAGCGCCACCACGCCGTAGAGGACCGTCGCGGCGGTGTAGAGGCCATGCGACGCCGGGTTGTCGGGCGGCAGGGCCCCCCAGACGAAAGCAAAGCACACGCTGGCGATGATCGCGAGTACCGAGGTTGCTCGCCGGCCCTGCGGCGGCAATCAGCATGAAATCCCGGCGAGGCTTGGACAGGTTCCGCACGTCCACCGGCACCGGTTTCGCCCACCCAATCACCGGGACACTGGTCAACAGGGCAATCAATGGAAAGAGGATCGTGCCAATCGGATCGACATGCACCGCCGGGTTGAGCGAGACGCGGCCCAGTTGCCGCGCGGTGGGATCGCCGAGCCGATCGGCCGTCCACGCATGCGCGGCCTCGTGCACCGTCAGCGACACGACCAGCACACTGAACGCAATGAGTACCTGGGCGAAATCAATCGAAGGCAAGACTCACCAGCCTAGGCGAAGACGGTTGAGGCGCGCAAGTCACTGCTGACTGAAGTACGCGAGTACCGCATCTGCCACTTTCGCACCCACTGCCGATACCAGTTCCTCGCGCGTCGCACGACGTACTCCCGCTACGCTGCCGAACTGGTGCAGCAACGTCCGGCGGCGACGGGGACCGACACCGGGCACGCGATCGAGCTCGGATTGCAGGTCGCGCATCGACCGTGCCTTCCGGTGAAACGTCACCGCAAACCGGTGTGCCTCATCGCGAATCTGTTGAAGGAGCAACAGCGCCGGGTCCTGCGTGGCCAGGGCAATCGGGTCGGACCGATTGCGCAGGAACACCAACTCCTCCCGTTTCGCGAGACCGACAGCCACCAGATTCGCCAGACCGATGCCCTCCAGCGCCTCGTACGCCGCCGCCAGCTGTCCCTTCCCGCCGTCGATCACGATCAAATCCGGAAACGGCCCGCCGACCTCGAGCACGCGGCGGTACCGGCGTTCGACGACCTGGCGCATGGCCGCGAAGTCGTCGAGGAAACGCGCGCCAGGCTCGCCGGCCGGGAGACCGGAGCTCGCCGCGCCCGCGCGCACGCGGAACTTGCGGTAGTCGCTCCGCTTCATGCGCCCGTCTTCGCAGACCACCATGGAGGCCACGGTCTCCGCGCCCTGGATCGTCGAGATATCGAAGCACTCGATACGGCGCGGCAGCGACGGCAGCTGCAGAACGGCCCGCAGCGTCTCGAGCGCCACATAGTTCGCGGTGGTCCCTTCGCTGAAGCGCGACTGGTACGCGAGCGTCGCATTGCGGATGGCCAGGTCGACCAGGCCGCGTTTGTCGCCACGCTGCGGCACGTGCAGCCTGACCCGGTGAGCGGCGCGGCCCCCCAGCCAGCTCTCGAGCGCTTCCTGATCTTCGACCGCGACCGGCAGGTGTACTTCATGCGGTACCGGGCGCATCTCGTAAAACTGAGGCAACGCCGCCTGCAGGACTCCTGCCTCGTCGTCCACTTGCGCAGCGGCTTCACTCTCGGTGACGAGCTCGACGCGCTCGACCACCCGGCCGCGGCGCACGAGGAAGACCAGGATGACCGCACCGGCCGGACCGACCTTCAGGCCGAAGACATCGCGATCGCCCAGCTGAGCGTTCGCCATCTTCTGATGCTGCTCGTGCAGCGTCTGGACCGTCCGCATCGCGTCGCGGAGTTGCGCCGCCTGCTCGAAGCGTTCGTCGCCCGCCGCTTCCACCATGCGCCCCTGAAGCTGTTCGACGAGCTCTTCCCGCCGCCCTTCGAGAAAGAGCCGGGTGTCGTCGACGGCGACCTTGTACTGCTCGCTCGAGCAAATCGTCTCCACGCAGGGAGCCAGACATCGCTTGATGTCGTATTCCAGGCATGGACGCGGCCGCTTGCCGGTAATCACTTCGTTGCAGGACCGGATCCCGAACAATCGATGCGTCAGGGCCATCGTCCGCCGCGCGAACTTCGCGGGCAGGAAGGGGCCCGCATACATGTGCCCGTCCCGTTCGACCCGCCGTGCGACGAGGACGCGCGGAAACGCTTCTCCTGTCGTCAACTGCAGGTAGGGATAGTTCTTGTCGTCACGGAGCAGGATGTTGTATTTCGGCGACCGCTGTTTGATCAGGTTGTTCTCGAGGGCCAACGCCTCGACGACCGAGTCGGTGACGATGACCTCGAGACGCTCGGCTTCGTCGAGCAGCGCATCGATGCGCGGGCTCATGCCGTACGCCCCGAGATAGCTCCGGACGCGGTCCCGGAGCGAACGGGCCTTGCCCACGTAGATCGTGTCGCCGGCCCCATTGAAATACAGATAGACTCCGGGCTGCTCTGGCAGCCTGGCCATCTGGGCCTTGAGATCCTGAACGGGCATCAGCTAGTATGCGGGGTTTGAATGCGGTCGGAAACCTCTCATTATAACGAACGATCTCCGGCTGGGCGCGGGGTCCGGGCAGCGGAGCTACGGCAGAGATGACATTTACCGGCGCGATCGGCAGGGCGTGTATGTTCCCCCTGCGCGCGATCATTCGAGCGTCCGTCGCCCTCGGCATCCACCCCAACGTCCTGACGCTCATCGGCGTCCTCATCAACATCGTTGCCGGCGCAGCACTCGCGACCGATCGTTTCCTCGAAGCCGGCGTGATCATGGTCGTCGCAAACATCTTCGATTTCATCGACGGCAAAGTCGCTCACATCACCGGCACGCAGTCAGAGTTCGGCGCCTTCTGGGACTCCACCCTGGATCGCTTCTCGGATCTCGCACTCTTCACCGGTCTGGTCATTCTCTATTCGCGCCTTGGCCGGCACGATTACGTGCTCATCGCGACGCTCACGCTCATCTTCGCGACGATGACGAGCTACACACGCGCGCGCGCGGAATCGCTCGTGGAGAAGTGCAAGGTGGGCTTCATGGAGCGGCCGGAGCGCATCGTGCTCTTCATGATCGGGGCCTTCACCGATCGAATGGCGGCCGTCCTGTGGGTGATCCTGGTGCTGTCGGTCGTGACCGTCGCCGACCGGATCTATTACACGTATCTGCTGCTCAACAAGCTGCCGATGCCATCGCAGGGCGGACCGTTCGGCGTCGTCCGCCGTGCGTTCTTCTGGACTGACGACCGCGCCACGCTCGCCTACGACTTGTGGGTCATCGCGATCCTGGCGTTCGTGTGGATCACGCCGCCGGACTGGATTGGCGATCCGACGGCGACAGGGCCTGGGCTGGTCGGGCTGGTCCGGAAGTTGGTAGTTGGTAGTTGGTCGTTGGTATCGTAGTTCGACTGGACGTGACTTCACTACCAACTACGAACTACCAACTACCAACTCTCCTAAGCACGCTTTCGTTTCGGCTCCGCCTTCGCCTTCTTCAGGTCGGCCTTGGCGGCTGGTTTCTTGCCGGCGCTGACGGCATCGAGGCTCTTTCGCAGCGCGGCCATCAGATCGACGACGTTCGTGGGCGTCTCGACCGGCGCCGTGGCCACGACCTCTTCGCCTGCCACCTTCGCATCGATGATGCGGCGCAATTCGTCCTTGTACTCGTCGCGGTAATCCTTCAGATTCAGCTCGCCCGAATACATCTCCACGACCTGCTTGGCGAGCTTGAGCTCGTCCGGCTTGACGGTCTTGGGAACCGAGTCGAGATCCTCGACCTGATCGATGCCGCGAATCTCTGCGTCGTGGTGGAGCGTGTACATCACGAGACCGTGCTCCTGGGGCTTCACAGCGACCAGGTACTCGCGGCCGTACAGCGCGACTTTGCCGATGCCGGCCTTGCCGCGCATGCCTTCGCGCATCACCGCGAAGGCTTCAGCCGCGACGGCACCGTCGGGCGCCAGATAGTACGACTTGTCGACGTACATCGGGTCGAGGCTGCCATCATCGGCGAACTGCACGAGGTTGATCACCCGCGTCGATTCGACGGTGACCTTGCCGAGGTCCTCTTCCGAGACCACGACGTAGCGGCCCTTCTCGAACTCGTAGCCCTTGACGATCTCGGCGTTGGTGACTTCGCGCTCGCAGTGTGGACACCACTTCTTCTGCTGAATCCGCGTCTGACACTCTGCGTGCAGCTGGTTGAACGACAGGGCTGCCGCAGACTCGGTCGCCGGAAACACCTTGACCGGAATGTTGACGAGGCTGACCTTGAGAAATCCCTTCCAGGTGGATCGCGCAGCCATACGCGGACTCCTTCGGACTACGGGCTGCAGACTACAGACTGCTGGCCCTGACCGTCGTCTACAGTCTACAGTCTACAAAGAAGCTCGCCAGGATGGATGTAAAGCGGTGCAAGTGCGAGTACCACAGCCCGCCTGTAGCCTGTAGCCTCAGCCCGTAGCCTGTTTACACGTCTTCCCTCGCATCCCGCCCGAGGCTCAAGCCGCCATCACTGAACTGGATGTCGTGGGCCGCGATTTTGTCGCGAAGGACGCGGCGCGCCTGCCCATAATACGGGATGGGCACGATCAGGGAACGCGCCAGCTGCCGCTGCTTGGAGACCAGCAGCAGCGTGACCGTGTCCGACTCGCGCCAGGCGATTCTGCCGATCTGTGTGTAGAGCATGAAGCCGTTGTCGGCCCAGATGCCATCCTCGTAAAAACCGCGGCCGATGCGCCGGGTCAGGGGGACGGCGTAGGCGTAATAGACGAACATCATCCCCTCGCCGAACAGCTGCCGGGGTGCCCACTGGCGCAGTCCGACTTTTACGATCAGCAGCAGGCCGAGCGTCACCCCCAGGAACAGAATCAGCCCGTAGTACGGCGGACGTGGACCTGGCCACGTCAGGAGCGCCCGTGGACGACGGCGGATGAACCGCATGAAATCCCAGCCGACGCGCAGGTTGGCAATCAGGAAACCAACTCCGAACAGCAGCAGGATGTGCGGAAGGAGGGAACGGAGATCCATGTGCCTGACTGTGCTGTCGTATTCGTATTCGTATTCGTCTTCGCGAGACTGATAGACGTTGTACACACGAAGCCGAACACAAATCCGAATCCGAATACCGAATACGACGCTACTTCTCCTCCCGTCCTGAAGCCTGATCGACTGTCACGACCCGATCGACCGCCGCCACATGCACCGTACTCTTCCCTCCACCCGCCCACCGGATCTCGAGGTCGGCGGCAGTCGCGGCTCCCAGACCGAAGTGCACGCGCAGATCGGACTGTGAGATCTGACCGCGCCCGCTGGCGACTTCGCCGCGCTGCCGGATGCCGCCGGCTGATGCGAACACGACCGACCCGATCGCGTCCCGCGGGCATTTCTGCGCCGGGTCCCCGATCAGGCGGATGCCCAGCCAATGACTGCGCTGGCCGCTGATCTCGTTACGCGCCACAGTCGGTGGCCCATCCAGGTTGTTGATCACGACATCGACGCCGCCGTCGTCATCGAGGTCGCCAACGGCCGACCCGCGGGACACACGTGCCCTCGTCAGACCGTCGCCGGCCGCGCTTCCTATCTCTTCGAAGCGACGGCCGCCGAGATTCCGGAACAGTAATGAGCGCTGGGCATACGACGTGTTCCACGGGGCCGTGTCCGCCTGGGGATAGACATGGCCGTTCACGACGAGAATGTCTGCCCAGCCGTCGTTGTCGTAGTCGAGAAAGTCCGTGCCCCACCCGAGAAACGGCAGCGTCGGCTGCCCGAGGCCGGTCTGGAAGGTAACGTCATTGAAGATCATCCGTCCGTCGTTGTGGTACAGGATGTTGAAGTCGTCGGCAAAATTCGTGATGTGCAGGTCGTTCTTGCCGTCGTTGTCGTAGTCCCCCACAGCCACGCCCATGTGCGCCTGGTCGCGGCCGTTGCCGTCGAGCGCGGCGCCCGACGGGTAACTCACGTCGTCGAAGCGGCCACCGCCGGCGTTGCGATAGACGAGATTCGGACCCGAATCATTCGCGACGAACAGGTCGAGGCGTCCGTCGTCGTCGAGATCGGTCCACGCGACCCCAAAGCCAAAGAGTCCTTTCGGGTCGCTGACGCCAGCAGCCTGGCTCACGTCCGTGAATGTACCGTCGCCATTGTTGTGGAACAGATGATCGGGCGCGCCTTTCAATCCGCGCGGCCCACAGGCGACACGCAGCCCACGATACGTGCAGAACGCCGCGTTCGCGGAATAGGACGCGCCCATCCCGACCGGGCGCTGCGCATCGGCGGATACAGGAGCAGCCACGGGCGGTGCACCTCCGCTCGTTTCGTCGGTCGAGCCCGGCGGCGGCAGGTGCGCAGGATCCAGCGCGACGTATCCTGCGACGAACAGATCGAGCAGGCCGTCGCCGTCGTAGTCGCCAAACGCGCAGCCGGTTGACCAGGAGTTGACGGCCACGCCGGCCGCCGGCGCCACATCGACGAACGCGCCGTCCTTTCCCGCGTGATAGAGGCGGTTGACGCCGAAGTTCGTGACGTATATGTCCTCACGGCCGTCGTTGTCGTAGTCACCGACGCAAACGCCCTGGCCCCATCGGCCATTGGCGACGCCGGCCTCCGTGGTGACATCGGCGAAGTGGCCTCCGCCGTCATTCCGAAATAGCGCGGAGGATGGCCCTGGAGATCCATCTCGCACGTGATCGAGTGTCGACCCATTGACCAGATAGATGTCGGGGCGCCCGTCGCCGTTGTAATCGAAGACGCCTACGCCTGATCCCACGACTTCGATGACATAGTTCTTGTTGGGACTGCCTGACACGTGGCGGAACGTCGACAACCCCGCCGCCTCGGTGACGTCCACGTAGCGGACGCCTTGCGCCGCATGTGCGGACGGCGGCGGCACCTGACGCGTCACGGCAGCGGATTGCGCGAGGAGCGTGCCGCCAGCAAGGATTGCGACTCCATACAGCCAGGAGTTCCGCACGTCAGTGAGGCTCCTGGGCGGGTGTCGGACGCGTCCCCGCTGGCTTGCCGTCGCCGGGTGGCTTGTCGGTGTCGGCGCCAGGCTCCGCGCGCAGCCGCTCGGCTCGATCGAACGCCTGGCGCGAGAGCTCGGCTTGACCGGCCTGCTGATACGCGCGGCCGAGTCCGTACCACGCATCCACCATCTTTGGCTCGATGATAGTGGCGCGCTTCAAGGCGTCGATCGCCTCGGCGGTGTGTCCTTGCCGGAACAAGGTCGTGCCGAGACCGGACCAGGCGATCGCCGATCGCGGCTCGCGCTTCAGCGCCTGGTTGAAGGCCGGGGCCGCGTGCTCGTCATCCTGCGTATAGCCATAGCAGACGCCGAGTCCGTAGGCGCCGTCGAACGTTGGTTGCACGGCTTCTGCCTTCGTTGTACAGAGCGATGGCCGATTCGCACTCGAGGCGTACGCGCTTCAACTTCGCAAGCGCCAGCAGCACCTCGAGCGAGTCGGGCTGACTCTTCAACGCGAGCTCGTACTCGGCCTCGGCGTCGATCCGACGCTCCTGCAGCTCGAGCGCCTCGCCCTTCAGCTGATGCACACGATAGAAATCCGGAGCCGTCTCCGCCAACCGCCCCAGGGTCGCGTCGGCGAAGCGTCCAGTCACGAAGCCGAGATAGTAGAGGACGTCGACGTTGCGGGAGTCGATCTTGACGGCCTGGCTCAGCTGCTCGTATGCCCCATTCAGGTCGCCACGCGTCAGGTATACGCGAGCGGCAACGACACGTGCATCGACACTTGCCGGATGCGTCGCCAGATACTTGGTCACGAGGTCGAGCGCGCGCGCGTCATCACCAGCCGCGAGAGCCTGCCTCGACTCCTGAATCGCAGCCGGTACTTCGCGCGGAGCTTCTGGGTGCGGCTTCGTGGCGCCGGCCTGCGACTTGGCTGCTCCGGGTGCTGGCGATTGAGTCGCCACGCCTGCCCGAACGGCCACGGGGATCAGAGCGACAGACAACGCACCGGACAGGATCCATTTACGCCAACGCAATTTCACTCTGGCACCACCTGCACGATGCGGATGAAGTCCTGTGCGCGCTCCGATCGCTTCTGCTGCAGCGCCTCGAGGCGCGCGGACTGTTCGGCCAGCCGGGGATCGCGCGTCCGCGTGTACAACGCCGTCAGATTCACGGTCGCCTGATAGTTCTCCGGCTGCAGCGATAACGCCTTCTGGAGCGACTTCTGCCGCCGCCTCGTATTCCCGGGCTCTCGTCTGAAGCAGCCCGAGCTCCGCCCACGCATCGGCATATCGTCCCGTCCGCTTTGATCGAGCGCTCGATGAGGCGGCGGGCTTCAGGGACGTTGTTCGACTGTCGCGCGATGCGCGCCAGGAAATAGTTGGCGCCGGCGGCCGTTTCCGGCCGATCGGCCACCTGCGCGAGGATCGATCCGGCGGCCTCGAAATCATTGCTGTAGAACTTCGCGACGCCCAGGGCAAACCGTCCTCGCACGTCATCTGGCTGCAATTGCACGTACCGCTCGAAGTACGGCACCGCCTCGGACGGATCGTGTCGATGAAGGCTGACCACTCCCATCATGTAGTTCACACCGGGATGGTCGGGTGCCAGCGCCACAGCCTTCTTCAGGGATTCGTAGGCTTCTGCACCAAGTTCCATCTCGACACAGACGATTCCGAAGAGGAAATGGACGGTGACGTTGTCCGGCGCGAGCGTCCGTGCGTGACCCAGATAGCCGAGCGCCTTTTCGTGCGCGCCGGCCTTGTCTACGACCCGTGCGAGGTCGATGAGAATCGGCACACTGTCGGGTGAACCTGCCAACGCACGCTCGAGCACCGTGCGCGCTTCGTCGTAGTGGCGATGCCTGATGTGCAGCTGCCCCAATTGAAGCAGCGACTCGGGCGTCGCCAGATGGCGGGCGTCGAGCGCCTCGAGCAACTGCCGAACCACATCATCGTTCGTGATGACGCTCGAACGCCGGTGCCAGGGCCACGACGTCAGCGGCAACCAGTTCAGGATGTGCGCCGACGCGCTGCTGCCGCGGCGCTGGCGTCGTCGAGTTTGCCCGTGCCGGCGAGATCGATGGTAAGGACTGCAAGGATCTGCGGACGCTCGCGAATCTCCTCTGGCAGTCGCTCGAGGAGCGTCCGGGATTCGGCGAACTGTCCCTGCAGCGCCAGCAGAAAGCCAGCTTGATACAGCCCTTCGCGGTTGGCGGGATCGACATCCAGCAGCCGCCGATAGATGTCGAGCGCTTTGGCGTGCGCCGCCGGATCGGAGGGGGCGTGCTCCTGATACAGCCGGCCGAGATTCTCGTACGCGGCGGTCTGACGGGGCGACAGGCGGATCGCGGACTGGAAATACGCTACGGCGGCTGCCGTATCGCCGCCTTGGGCCGCAATGACGCCGGCAAGGTTCTGGAGGGCCGGATCGGCCGGGTACTGCTGCAGGGCCGCATCGGTGAGAGTCTTGGCGCCGGCGAAATCGTCGCGGTCGAGATGCGACGTGATCTCCTGGACGGTCGCGTCGGGCGCGAGCACTTGCTGCGCCGAGGCCGTCGCAACGGACGCCTGGCCGATACCCAGCAAGGCAACACCACGTAAGCGCCGAACCCAATTCACCTGCGAGCGTCACGGCTGGCTCGCCTCGGGCCGGCTGTCGTGTAGCCGCTTGAATGTGGCCAGTGCCCGCTCGGCGTCTGCCGTCCGTCCGAGACGCTGGTAAATCCGCATGAGCGCGTAGTGTGGATCCGCATAGTTCGGATCGAGCTCGACGGCCTTCATCAGCTCTGCCGTCGCCTCATCGATCTGGCCGCGGTGCTCGAGCAGCTACACCCAGTTGGTAATGCGCCTGAGCGAATCCCGGGTTGTACCGAAGGGACTCCCGGAAGAGCGTCTCGGCCTCGTCCACGTCGCCTCGTGTGCGCAGCAGTTTTCCCAGATTGAGCGCCGGCCAACCGTCCGGCGCCTTCGCGCGCCGGTTCAGCTCCACGGCTTTCCGGTACTGAGTCACGGCCTGGTCGGTCTGATTCAGCGCCTCGTAGCTCAGACCGAGGTTGTCGTAGGCGCGGACGAACGAGGGATCCTTGGCGATCACGCGCTCGTAGCGTTGGATGGCTGCCGCGTACTGACCGGCGTCGTAATCCAACCGTCCGAGCCAGTACTGATACGTGGTGTTCCCGGGATCGCCGGCGGCGAGGCGCTCCAGCTCCGGGCGCGCCCAGTCGCCTCTCTTCAGGGAAATATAGGCCAGCGCAAGCGTGAACCGCGACCCGGGATCGAGCGGCTCGATGGCTTCGGCCTTCTTGAGCGCGACTGCGGCATTCAAGGGCTTGCGGTCGATGAGAAACACGCGGCCGAGCAGTTTCAGCAGATCGACGGCCTTCGGAGTGTGCTCGATGGCGGCCGCCAGCGCCTCTTCCGCGCGAGGCCAATCGCGCGACTGGAGCGCCCGCTCGATGTCAGTGCCGCGGTAACGTGCGGGCAGTTCGATGGCGGTCGACGGCTCCTGCGCGATCGCAGCCGATGCCACCGCAGCCACGGCAAGGACGCCGAGAAAGAGACCCGCTGTGCGCATCGTGCGCGTTCAAGGACGTGTCCGGGCCGCCTCGATCGCGGCCTTCAAATCGCGCGCAGCGGCGCTCTCGGGAACGATGGCCAGCTCCAGCGCCAGCTCACGTGACGCGTCATTCCATCGTCCCTCATCGGCATGAATCCGGGCAAGCGTCAGATGGATCTCGGGAAGAGAGGGATCGCGGCGTGCCGCCTCTTCGAGCGCTCCGGTTGCCAGGTCGGGCCTGCCCTGATCGAGGTACTGCTGGGCCAAGGCTTGTGAGAGCCGCGCACTCGGCGGCCGAACCGCTGCCAGACGCGCGTACGACCACTGTGCGAGCTTCAAATAGGCCTTGCCGAGCCGGAACACCCATTCGTTGTTGGCAGGCTCGAGCGTGGTGAGGCGCCGGTACTCGTCAACCAGGCCGACGGCGTTGCCTGCCTGTTCGTACGCAGCCCGCCAGTTGAAGGTGCGCGGATGCGTCCGACGGCATCAGGCGGACGGCGTGCTGCAGGCTGGCGACCGCGTCGCTCGTGCGGCCCAGCGCCATCAGGCTGCTGCCGGCCAGGAGGTGCGCGGGGCCAAACGCGGGGTCGAGCGCAACCGCGGCGCGGAATTCGACGAGCGCGTCAGCGTGCCGCCCCGCTGCTGCAGCACGATGCCGAGATTGTGATGGACGAACGCGCGATTGCCGCCCGCCGCGAGCACATCGCGAAACGCGCGTTCAGCGCGATCGAGGTCGTGGGCTTTGAGCGCGTCCACGCCTTCGGCGAAGCGGTCCGCCAGCCGCGGCGCGAGATCCTGCGCGAGACCGGTGGTGGCAGCGAGAGTCGAGAGCAGGAGGGCGAAGCAGAGGAAGGACCGGACACCCATCGGGGGATAAAAGAAAAAGGCACCGCGCCCGGATGACCGGACGCGGCGCCTTGTGTCGATCGGTGGCGATTAGAACTCGAACCGGATTCCGAGCTGCAGAATGCGCGGGTCCGTCACGCCGCCAGTCCACTTTCCGAAATCAGGGCTCGAGACGTCGGTGTTGACCGGCATGAGCGCCAAAACCTTCGCTGCCCCCATAGAACGTGTGCCAGTTCCACATGTTGAACACCTCGAATCGGAGCTGCAGGTTGGTGCCGCCGCCGAATCGCGTGTTCTTCAGGAAGGTCAGGTCCTGGTTCTTGTAGGCGAAGCCCCGGATGCTCTCTTCGACCCGGTTGCCCTTGCCGGTGTAGTAGTTGAACGCGCTGGCCGGCTCGAACGCGCAATGTTGAATAGCGGCCCCTTCCCAGGATCGAAGCTGCCCTTGTCCTGGGCGAATACGGAACCCGCATCGATGATCCCCGGGATGCATCCCGCGCGGAACGCTCCAGGCACGTTGCAGAAGCCGGACCGGAAGTACATCGGCGGCGCCCGACTGGTACTTGTAGATGGTGCTCACCTGCCAGCCGCCGAGGAGCCCGCCGACCACGCCGTCTTTGTCAGCTCGCGTACTTCTTGCCGCGGCCGAACGGCAGTTCATACACGAATGCCGCCGACAGGACGTGTGGCGTGTCGCTCAGCGAGATCACGTAGTTCCGGTCTCTCTCGAACGGCGAGATGACGCCGGTGAGGCCGCTCCACGTATTTGCGTCCCGCTGCGTGTTGTGCGACCCGCTCTCCATCAGATGCGAGAGCGTGTACGACACCAGCGCGTAAATGCCGTTCGAGTAGCGGCGCTCGAGCTTCAACTGCATCGAGTTGTACAGCGTCTTGCCGTGGGCCTCGTTCTGACCCTGCAGGCTGTCGCAGTACTGCGGGAACGGCCGCAGCGCCTGCGCCACTGACGGGCGCGCAGCTGCCCGCGTTGAGCTGCTCGACCCAGCCTGCGTACGGCAGTGCCACGCCGTCGAGGCTCGTGTCACCGGGCTGGAACTCGTCATTCAGCTTGCTGCCGAGCGAGAGGAACTTCGGATCGATGGCATTCAGCGGATCCATGCTCGACGGCATCCGGCGGCCGGCCGATCCAACGTAGGCCGCGCTCAGTGCGAAGTGATGACCGAGCTCGCGATCCACCGTGATGTTCCACTGATGCGTGTACGGACGCTTGTTGCCGTCGAGGTTGCGGTAGTAGATGCTCTGCCCGTTCTTGTAGTCGGACCGGATGTCGGGCGGCAGCGAGAAGTTGCTGGATGGGGAAGCCCTGATCCAGGTACATGGCCGGCACGATGCCGCCGCCCGTCGCGTTCACGGTCGGCTCGTTCGACAGAACCCGTCGAGGCTCATGCCGCCGCCCCAACCGGGATAGAACGCCTGCGTGTAGAAGATGCCCCATCCGCCGCGGATGACCGTCTTGTCGTTGAGTGCGTAGACGGCGCCGACGCGCGGCGCGAGGCCGCCGTACCAGTCCTTCTCCGGATAGGTCGCGCCGTAGCTCGCGGCTCCGTAGCTGTCGCCCGCAGAACGCCAGCCGGCCCGGGCGGCCGCCGGCGCCAGGGTTGGCACCGACGGGATCGAAGAACGACAGCTGGTCGTACTTCTCGGAGGACGGCGAGTAGTAGTCCCACCGCAGGCCGTAGTCGAGCGTCAGCTTGTTGTTGATGCGCCAGCTGTCGCCCGCGTGCAGGATCCACGCGTGCTGCCGGGCGATAGTTGCTCGGCACTGAGCGATAGGCCACGTTCGCGCTGTCGGCCGCCCCGAGCAGGAAGCTGGCGACCGCGTTGCCCGAGTTCACCCCGACGATGCCGGTGGCGCCATCGCCGAAGTTGAACGATCCCGCCTCGTTGCCGTTGGCGTGGATGTTCCCCATGATCTTGCGCCATTCCATGCCGAACTTGACGGTGTGCGCGCCCTTCGTCCAGGTCACGGCATCGTTGGCGATGAACGTCGGCCGCGTCGTGACGTTCCCGAGGTTGACGCCCGCGTTGCAGCCCATGCGAGCTGAACTCGGCCCAGGCCGATCTGCGGCGGCACGTTGTGACCGGCGACGCCGCCGATCTGCGGGAACTGATCGACGAAGTCCTGGTTCACGCACCCGTAGCCCTCGTTGCGGTTCAGATACCCCATCGCCGCATGGTTCACGAGGTTGTTCGACAGAATCTTGTCGTAGTTCATCCGGTTGACCCACGAGTTCTGCGGGTCAGAGTACGTCTCGGTCGCGATCGGCTGCGGCAACTGCGAATAGAACTTCGCGGGTGCGCGCTGGTGCCAGAAGCTGGCGAACACGTGGTTGGTGCCGAACTGCGTGTCGATCCGCCACATGTAGTAGTCGGAGTCACCAAGGATGCGTGTCCGGGATCGGCGGCGCCAGGAAGTTGTTGAGCGGACCGCCACTCGTGGGCGTCGGCAGCGCCGCGAGCCACGGCTGGACGATCGGGTTGATGCGGTTCGGCACAGATCACGTTGGGGTGCTGGCCGTCGCAGCCCATGAACTGATCCTTGATGAACCCGCCATTGGCCATCCGACCGCAGCGTCGCCGGGTCGTAAATCGGGATCAGGTTGCCGCTGCCGTCGCGCCAATCCGTGAAATCGCCCTGGCGCTCCTGCATCGACGGGATCGAGAGCAACGCCGACGATCGTGCCACCCTTCTGCCGGTACCGCTCGTGATCGAAGTAGAAGAAGCTCTTCAGCTTCTCGCTCGTCAAGCCGGGCACGGCGATCGGGCCACCGATGTTGAACCCGAAGTTGTTCTTCTTGAACGGTGCCGGCGTCTGCGCCCCACGCGACCGCATTCATCGACGCGTCCTGGTTGTACTCGAAGCCCGAGCCGTGGAAGGAGGCGCCGCCCGACTTGGTGACCGCCATGATCTGGCCGCCAGTGGACGAGCCGTATTCGGGCGCGTAGCCCGACGTCAGCACCTTGATCTCGCTGACCATGTCCGGCGACATCGGAAAGTCCTTGAGGATCGACACCATGCCGCCCTGGCTCATGAAGCCCTGCTGCATGCTGACGCCGTCCACGGACGCCTCGTCGCCCGACTGGAGGCCGCCGTTCACGCGCGCATCGAACGCGTCGTTGCCCTGGCCTGTACTGACACCCGGCATGAGCAGCGCAAATGTCGCGGCCGCGCGCGGTCCACTGGTAAAGAGCAGCGGCAGATTGTTGAGCGTTTCCGGCGAGATGCCGTGCTCCTGCGTGGGCGTCGTGCCGAGCGCGGACGCGCCGCCGATGACCTCGATCTTCTGCTCCTGCGCACCGACTGGGAGCGAGATGTCAAGTTTGACCTGCGATCCCAGCGTGACCTCGACATCCGACAGCGTGACCAGCTGGAAGCCGGGCTTCAACGCCTGGACTTCGTACTTGGACGGCGACAGGTTGCGGAACGCGTACGCGCCATCCGCGCCCGACACGGTGGTCCCGACGGTCTGGTCGGTCGTGACGTTGCGGAGCGTCAACGCCGTGTCCGGCACGACGCCACCGCTGGTGTCCTGAACGACGCCGATGATGGCGCCGTTCACGGTCTGTGCCCCCGCCAGCCGCGGGAAGAGCGCAGCCACGAGCAACAAGACGATTACTGGTAACGACCGACTCGACATCGGCGAACTCCTTCCAGGAGAGACGAACAGAACCAGGCGGCAACCGAATCCGCCATCAACAAACGAGCGACGCCGTATTCAAATCCGGTTCGGCGCAGATGACGTGCGGCTGAACGACGACGCACGCGCCGAGTGACGCGCGAGGTAATACCACGTTTAGGTGACTTGTGGCAACAGAATCGAAATAATTTCGACCAAATTTTCATATGAGGTGGTCCCAACTTCTTTCGAGCCGGCACAAAAGACTGGACCACTCGAGGACCAGCCGGTCCGTTGGGACGTGGAAACTGGGTCTGCCAGCCGGTTGGACTTTCGCGGCTCGGACGCCCAGCTGGCACACGGCCGAGCTGGTCGCCGTGGCCGTCCCCTCCACGACCGTCAGTGATCGGCGGGCTGCAGCATTGCAACCCACTAGACTTCGACACTTGCCCCGGTAATCCCAGGAGGTCCCTCCGAGACACGGTCGAAGTGGCTTGAGATGTCGAACGAAGCTAATACGAGTTAGCACAGCGGTCAAGTGCTTCCCGCTACGGCCGAGGTCGATCGGCCGAGTCAGGCGCGCGCCGCCGCCGCGCACCACCAACCTCGTCGGCAGCACGAGCTGCCGCGTCAGGTCGGGGTCCGACATCGTTTCCAGGAGAAGACGAACCGCCTGGCGTCCAAGTTCCTTCACTGGTTGGACCACTGCCGTGATCTGCCGGCGCATGAGGTCGGGCAGGAGGAACTCGTCGAAGCCCACCACCGCGACATCGTCGGGCACCGTCCGGAGCACGCCGACCGTCAGCCACATGCTGGCAGTCATCACGGCGGTCGTCGTAGGGAGACCGGCGAACAACCGCCGGACCGCGTCACGCGCGGCATCGGGATCGAGCGAGCGCGACCGCATGCGGTCCCGGCTTCAGTCGATGCCGGGCCAACGCCTGCCGGAAGCCCACCCAACGATCGCGAAAGGTGGAGTTTTCGAGCGTTCCTCCCAGGTAGGCGATGTGCCGATGGCCGCGCGACACCAGGTAGTCGACGGCCAGACCGGCCCCTCCGATGTTGTCCCCGACGACCGAGGGCACGTTCATGCCGTCAATCGTGCGATCGACAAAGACAAACGGCAGGCGATCGGCCTTGAGCGCCGCCAGGTGTCGGGACTTCGCATGGCCGGGCGAAAAGATGACGCCGTCCACGCGGCGCTCGCGCAACATGTCGACGACCAGCCGCTCCTTCTCTTCAGATTCGATGGTGTTGACGACGACGACCATGTAGCCGTGCTGCTCGGCTTCCTGCTGGGCGCCGACCGCCAGGCCGGCCCAGAACGGGTCCAGCAGATCGCCGACCGCCAGACCGATCGACATCGACTGGTGCGTCTTGAAGCTGCGCGCGAGCGCACTCGGCCGGTAGCCGAGTTGACGCGCGGCCGCGACAATGCGCTCTGCGGTGACAGGACTGATGCGCAGTTCCTCGCCACGTCCTCGCAGCACGTGCGACACGGTGACTTGTGACACGCCGACCCGTGCGGCGATGTCCTTCATGCGAACGCGCAGACCTGGCCCCCTCGCTGCGGCGCGAAGATAGCAGGCTTCACGAGAGTCGAAGAGGCTCGAAGAGTCCAGAAGGGCCGAGAGGCTAGCGGCCTGCCAGGTGGAAGGAGATTCGAGTTGGGTACGTCCAGTCGTGGCGCCCTTGGCCATTGGCCTATTCGACCCTTAGCCCGGCCCCATCGTCCTGCGCGTCCCCAGCTCGCGGATCGAAGCAGCGGCGGCAGCGGGCCTCGTACGCGCCGTGCGCGCCGAGCAGCACCCGGTCGCTGCCGGCGACGAGACGCTGCGTGTGGTTGGCAGGACTGCCGCAGACCACACAGATGGCCAGCGTCTTCGTGATGTACTCGGCAATGGCCAGCAGCTGCGGCATCGGCTCGAACGGCCGGCCCAGATAGTCCTGATCGAGGCCCGCCACGATCACGCGCTTGCCGGCATCCGCCAGGCTATTGCACACCATCGGCAGCTCGAGGTCGAAGAACTGCCCCTCGTCGATGCCGACGACGTCTGTATCGGCGTGGACGGCCTCGAGCAGACCTCGAGCGCTCGCGACGCTATCGGCGGCGATCCGGATGTCGCTGTGCGAGACGATGTGATCCGAGCCGTACCGCTGATCGAACTGCGGCTTGAAGACCTGGACGCGCTGCTTGGCGATCTGCGCGCGCCGGAGGCGGCGAATGAGCTCTTCGCTCTTGCCGCTGAACATGCTGCCGGTGATGACTTCGATCCAGCCCTGGTGAGGCTGGCTGCCCACGACGTCCATATCAGTCTGCGGTCTGCCTGCGGTCTTCAGTCTACTGCTACGGGCTACGGCTACGGGCTACGGCTTAGAGATTGTCTGTCGTGTTCGTGTTCGTGTTCGTCGTCGTGTTCGTTCCTGCAGACCGTAGACCGTAGTCCGAAGACCGATAGAATGGCGCAAACGCCGCGATCAGCGCGATCCTGAACGCGTCACTTCGCGAGATCAGGTTCCGCGTGAGGACGCCCCACGCGCCCCGGGTGCTCCGCGTCCCCTCGCCCGCCATCCGATCGATCACGTCGCCGAGCTCCCGGCCCGCGAGGACTTCCTCGGCGATTGGCTTGGGCACGATCAGATTGCCGCCGCCACCGTAGCCCCATGACCTGCCGTCGGTCACCGCGGCCCATGAGCACAACGCCCACTCGCGCGTGCCGTCCACTGTGAGGGGGTGCAAGCCACCTTCGAGGCCCACGCCGAAGCGCAGCCCGGCGACGCCGGCCGCCGACGCCAGGGCGGCCGCGGCACGCGCACGCGCCCCGGCGATGATGTCCGTCTCGGACATGGGCATCACCGGCGCGGCATCGCCGACCGCGATCGTCCGCAGCGTGGCGGACTCGAACCGGCCGTCGATCGTCGCGATGCTCGCAATCGCCGCCCGCGCGCCATCGACCTTCGCAGGACGAACGGAGCCCAGGACAATCAGCATTGAGGAAAGAAGGCTTTGGGCTTTGGGCTTTGGGCTTTGGGCTTTGGGCTTTGGACCCCTTGCCCCTTGCCCCGTGTCCCTTCGAGGGCGCTGCTACGCCCTCGACTGATATTCGCCCGTCTCGGTGCTTACGCGAATCTTGTCGCCCGGCGAGATGAAGGGCGGCACCTGCACGACGAGTCCGGTTTCGAGCGTGGCGGGCTTCAGCTGTGCGTTCGCTGTCGCGCCCTTGATGGCCGGCACCGTATCCTGCACGACGAGATCGACGGTCTGCGGCAGCTCGATGCCGACGGGTTCGGAACCGTAGAACTCGACGCTGATCGTCATCTCGGGGATCAGATAGTTCACCGAGTCGCCGAGCGCCTCGCTGGTGATGTGAGTCTGCTCGTAGGTCTCGGTGTCCATGAAGTAATAGTCGTCGCCAGCGTTGTACATGTACTGCATCTGGCGCTCGTCGAGGATCGCGCGCTCGACCATGTCTTCCGAACGCAGCTTCTGGTCCGCGAGCGTCCCGCTTCTGATGTTGCGGAACTTCGCGCGCACGAAGCCGCGCAGGTTGCCCGGCGTCACGTGCTGCAGTTCCAGCACGCGGAACAAGTCGTTATTGATCTTGATCAGCATGCCCTTGCGCATGCGGGTCGCTTGAATCGTGTCGGCCATGGAATCGTGAGTGAGGAATGAAGGAAAGCTCGGCCGCAGCCACTACAACTTGTGGACACTAGCATACCCCGACGAACACCGGCAATCGTGCTACGATCCCGAACCGATGGCCCTGACCCGCTGGGATCCGCTCCGGGACCTGCTCGCGCTGCAGGAACGTATCGAGCGGCTCGCCGATGCAGGGGACGCCGGCTGGCAGCCGCCGGTTGACGTGTACGAGGCGACTGATCGCTATATCGTGAGCGCCGAGCTCCCGGGCTTGTCGCGCGAGGCAATCGAGCTGCATGTGCACGACGGCCAGCTCACGATCCGCGGACAGCGCCCCGCATCTCAGGTGCCCTGCGAGCGCTATCATCGTGTGGAGCGCGGCCACGGCACGTTCTCGCGACGCTTTACGCTGCCGTCGCCGATCGATGGGAACCGGGTCAGCGCCGACTTGAAGGATGGTGTCCTCACGGTCGTGATACCCAAGGCCGCGGGCGCAGTGCCGCGGCGCATCGACGTTTCCTGACCTCCTCACCCGCGGCTCGATTCCGCGTCACCGCATGTCGCTCCGCCGCCTGATCCTGCTCGGCTGTGTCGTTTCCCTGAGCTTTGTCGCCGGACTCGTCCTGACCGGACGATTGCGTTCCGCCGATCAAGCCGAAGCCCGCCCGGCCGCTGCCGGCGCGCAGGCTGCGGGGCCGGCGCGCGGCAGCGAGCCCGTACGCACCGTGGCGCCGCCGGCAGTCGCGCCCCCTGGCCCTGACTTCACGACTGTCGCCGCACAGACCGTCAAAGCGGTCACCAACATCTCGTCGCTCCAGTTCGTGGAGCGGCAGCGATCGCCGTTCACGAACGATCCCTTCTTCCAGTACTTCTTCGGCGATCAGGACATGTTCGGCGAACGCAACCGCCGTGAGCTCAGTCTGGGATCGGGCGTGATCGTGTCGCCGGATGGCTACGTGCTCACGAACAACCATGTCGTCGGCCAGCAAGGACGTGGATCGCAGGTGACCGTCGTCCTTGCCGACAAGCGTGAGGTTCGCGCACAGGTCGTCGGCGCCGACGACTGGACCGATATCGCGCTCCTGAAGATCGAGCTGAGAGGCCTCCCCGTGATTCCGTGGGGCGACTCGTCGAAGCTGAAAGTGGCTGAGTGGGTCCTGGCCATCGGCAATCCCTTTCAGTTGAGTCAAACGGTCACGCTTGGCATCGTCTCCGCGCTGGGACGCGCGAACATCGGCGCCGCGACGTACGAAGACTTCATCCAGACGGATGCCGCGATCAATCCTGGCAATTCCGGCGGCGCGTTGATCAACGCGCGCGGTGAGCTCGTGGGCATCAACACCGCCATCTATAGCGAGAGCGGCGGCTATCAAGGCATCGGTTTCGCCGTGCCGAGCAACCTCGCACGGCGCGTGATGGACGATCTGATCCGCTACGGCGAGGTCCGGAGGGGATCGATTGGCGCGATGGACGTCACCGCGCTCACGTCACAGCTTGCCGATCAGCTCGGTGTGCCAAACGAGCGCGGGGCGCTGGTGGCGCGAATGTCGCGCGCGGGTGCGGCGTTCGGGGCCGGCATTCGGCCCGGGGACGTGATCATCATGTTCAACGGGACCGCGGTCGAGGATCCAGGCCATTTCCTGCGTCTGCTGGCTGACGCACCTATCGGCAAAGCGGCGCGGCTCACCCTGCTCAGGAGCGGACGACGCGTCGAGGTCAACGTCGTCGTGGAACAGTCGCAGCGCCGATTACGGCGAGGCTAGCCCGATGCCGACTGCGTTTCCGCTCGCGTTCAACCTGGCCGATTCGGTGGCGGAATGGCCAGAGATCGCGATGGTCATCTCGGTCGCGTTCGTCGGTGCCTATATCGTCGCGACAGTTTTCGACCGTATGGCGCGCTGGCTCGTGCACAACCTGCTGGCGAGCGTCGCGACACGCCGGCACCTCCAGCTCCAGCCGAAAACCTTCGGCCAGCAGTTCATCTGGCTGCGGGTGCTGATCTTCTTCGGAACCTGGATAATCCTCAGCCTGCCGATGCTCGACGCGATCGGACTGCCACTCGAGCTCGGCGAGAGCCGGGCGGCGATGCGCCGATGGGTCATTTCCTCCGGGTTCCGCATCGCGATCATCCTGCTCGTCTCCTCAGTCGTCCTTCGCATCTCGCGGACGACGACCGAACGGCTCGAGCACGAGCTGGCAACCTCTGGAGAGCTCGACGTCATCGAGCGCACGCGACGGGCGCAGACCATTGGCCGGGTCGTGCAGAGCCTGGTCGGAGTCCTCGTCTCGACCATCGCGCTGCTGATGGTGCTGCGCGAGCTGGGTGTAGACATCATGCCGATGCTCACCGGCGCGGGCATCGTGGGCGTCGCACTCGGCTTCGGATCGCAATACCTGGTCCGGGACGTCATCGCCGGGTTCTTCCTGATCCTCGAGAATCAGGTCAGTGTGGGTGATGCGGCCGTGGTCAACGGCATCGGCGGAACGATCGAGTCGGTCAACCTACGGACGATCACGCTGCGCGACGGCGAAGGCACCGTCCACACGTTCCAGAACGGCGCCATCACGACGCTCGCCAACCGGTCGAAGGACTACGCGTACTACGTCATCGATGTGAACGTGCTGTACGACCAGAACACGGATCAGGTCGTTTCGGTGCTGCGTGATGTCGGCGCGGAGCTGGCGGCCGACCCGGCGTTCAAGGACAGCATCCTTGAACCACTCGAGGTACTGGGCGTGGACGCGTTCCTCGATGCGAAGGTCACCATCAAGATCCGCATCAAGACCCGGCCGCTGAAGCAATGGGATGTCGGGCGTGAGCTGCGCCGCCGCATCATGATTGCGCTCGAGCGCAACCACATCGCGATGCAGCCGTCACCGATGCAGATCTACGTCAGGCCGACCAAAGACGGAAACGCGCAATGACGAAGTGTGGGTGGGGCCAATCGTCAATCGTCATCCTGCCTTCGTCAATGGCCGGCTTTTCGCTCCGGAGACGGCGCGACTCCCAATGACGAACGCGCGCCACGGGTGATCGACGCCAACCGACAAGCCGATTCGCGTACTCCACGCGATCGCCTCGGGAATCGATCCACGGTCCTGAATGACGAGCGTGGACCCGTACAGCGGCATCCGGTTCTGCGCGAGCGTGATTCCGAGCGCCCGCGTCAGATTGCCCGGTCCGCGACAGAGATCGTGATCGGGCGGTGCGGCCCTCCCCCGGATGGCTCTCCGGCGCCGCATCAGCGCGAGTCCTTCGAGCGGCTCGAGCGCACGCAGGAGCACCGCCGCCGGCGATCCAACGTGCTCGGTGACCGCGTTCACGAGATAGTGCATCCCATAGTTGAGATACACGTAGGCGACGCCCGGACAACCGTAGAGCGGTTCGTTGCGCGCCGTGGGTCCTGGCGCTGCGTGGCAGGCGGGATCGTCTTCACCGATGTACGCCTCGACTTCGACGATGCGGCCGGCGGCGGTGCCGTCGGGCGTACGGTGCACGAGCACTTTGCCGAGCAGGGCTTCTGCGACCGTGAGCGTGGGCCGGTCGTAGAACGTCCGGCGCAACGTGCGCCGCACATCACCCACTAGTGCACTCTGACGCCGGCGTGGAGCGTCCGCAGTCGGATGAGCGCCTGGCGAACGCCTTCGGCCACCGCGGGGTCGGCATCACGAGCGGCGGCCTCGAGCACACCGAGGCTGTCGTGGTCCCCGGAGAGGCCGAGCACTTCGGCCACCGCCAGCCGCACCGCCGGATCCGGCCGCTGCAGGTACGCTCGCAGCGCTGGAGCCGCCTGGGCGCCCAGTTCGGTCAGATATACGCGCGCCTGCTGCGTCGTCTCGGGATGCGTGAGCCCGTTGACGAGTGCCTCGAGATTCGAGGAGGCACCGAGCAGGTAGAACGCAAAAGAGCCCGCGAGCAGGACGGCGGGGCTCTGTTCGTTCTTCAGCGACTCGGTGAGGAGAGCGACGTCCGCAGGGTCGTGCACGCGACCGAGCCCCTCGATGGCCATCACGCGCGGCTCTTCCTGCCGCTCCGCGAGGTACTGGCGGAAGAGCGGAGCGTTTTCGGCCAGGCCGATCCGCGAGAGCGCATGCAGCGCCGCCCAGGCCTCTTCGCCGTGCTTGTAGAACGTGAGCCGCTGGCTGAGGGCCGGTGCCGCGCGTGGCTCGCGCAGCCACCCCAGCGTATCGCTCGCCCACAAGCGGACGCGCGTGTCGGTGTCGTTCAGCGCCGCGATGACCGCATCGGCAACGTCCGGCGGCGCCGACGCATGCGGAGGCGGCTCGAACAGGCGGCCAATCGACCGCACGAGCGCCTCGCGCGTGGCGGGATCCGGATGACGCAGCGACATCGGCAGGTCGGCGACGAGCATGCGCTCGCTGTCGTCGGCGCGCGGTCCCATGATTGGCGATGCAAAGATGCCGAGCGCGAATGCCGCAGCAGTCCGGACCCTCACGTCATCGTCCTTCGTCGCTGCCAGCAGCTGCGAGACGAGAATCGGCGGCACCTGGCGCGGCAGCACGGCGAGAGGCGACGACTCGAACACCTGCTCGGCAATGCTCCCATTCGGTGCGGTGAAGACCTTGGACAGCTTCGGGTTCGGTGCAGGCGCCAGACAGAACGTCAGCAGCGTGTCGATGGCTTCGAGTTGGACCGCGTTGTCGGGATCGGTCAGCGTCGGAGCCACGGCGGCCAGCGGATCCGGATGTCCCGACGTGAGCAGCGCCCGCAGCGCGGCAATCCGGTCACCAGGCTTCGGACTTTGAAGACGCGCGACCAGCGGCTCGAATTCCGCCTGGGCCAGAATTGGCGTCGCCTGCGCTGCAAGTACAGCAACCACGGCGGCGACGCAGAGCCATTCCCTTCTCACCGGTCCTCTCCGCTCAACACGAGGCGATGCGCCATTCATCAACCGTCAATCGTCAATCGTCAATGGATCCCGTCATCCGTTAGTCTGCGTGCGCGTGGGCGCGCGCCGACAACAGCACCTGATGCAGGAACCGTCCTGTGTGCGACTCTGCGTGGCGGGCCACCTGTTCCGGCGTGCCGGCCGTCACGACGTAGCCGCCCGCGGCGCCGCCTTCCGGTCCGAGATCGATGACCCAGTCGGCCGTCTTGATCACGTCGAGGTTGTGCTCGATGACGAGCAGCGTGTGTCCGGCCTCTAGCAATTTCCTGAAGGCCGCGAGCAGCTTCGCGATGTCATCGAAGTGCAAGCCCGTGGTCGGTTCGTCGAGGATGTACAGCAACCGCTCCCCCGAGTGCGACGAGAGATGCGCGGCAATCTTGATCCGCTGCGCCTCGCCGCCCGAGAGCGTCGTCGCCGGCTGGCCCAGCCGGAGATACCCGAGGCCGATCTCGTCGAGCACCTGCAGGCGGCGCAGGACCTTTGGCGAGTTGCTGAAAAATGTCAGCGCCTCCCGCACCGTCATGTCGAGAACCTGATGGACGTTCCGGGCCTTGTACCTGACCTCGAGTACCTGCGGCTTGAAGCGCTTGCCGTCACACTGGTCGCAGGGGACGAAGACGTCGGCGAGGAATTGCATCTCGACGCGGACCACGCCTTCGCCTTCGCAGGCCTCACAACGGCCGCCCGGCACGTTGAACGAAAAATGGCTGGCCGTCAGTCCATGGGTGCGGGCGTCCTTGGTCGCGGCAAACAGCTCGCGGATCGGATCGAACGCCTTGAGATACGTCACCGGGTTCGAGCGGGGTGTCCGCCCGATGGGTGTCTGATCCACGAGGACGGCGTCAGTGATGAACTCGATGCCCGTCAGCGCCCGGTGCGCCCCCGCGCGCTTTTCGAGCGCGCCCTTGGCGCGCCGCACGGCCCCATAAATGACGTCGTGGACGAGCGTGGACTTCCCCGATCCGCTCACGCCCGTCACCACCGTGAGCGTGTTGAGCGGAATCGAGACGTCGATGTCCTTGAGGTTGTGTTCGGTTGCGCCGCGCACGGTCAGCTTCTGGCCCGTCCCGCGCCGCCGGACCGACGGCGTCTGAATGGAAATCTCCTGGCGGAGGTACTTCGCAGTGAGCGACCGCGGGTCTCGCATCAGGTCCGGCAGTGTCCCGGCGAACACGATCCGTCCGCCCTGCTCGCCCGCACCAAGGCCGAGATCCACGACATAGTCAGCGACGTGGATCATGTCGGCATCGTGCTCCACGACGATGACGCTGTTGCCCTGGTCGCGCAGCTGGCGAAGGATGGCGATGAGCCGCAGATTGTCCCGCGGATGGAGCCCAATCGACGGCTCGTCGAGGACGTAGAGCGTGTCGACCAGCGCGGAGCCGAGCGAGGTCGCCAGATTGATACGCTGTGACTCTCCACCCGAGAGCGTGGACGACAACCGATCGAGCGTCAGATAGTCGAGCCCGACGTCCCTGAGGAATGTCAGCCGGCGCCGGATCTCGCGCAGGACCTTGTCTGCCACGGTCGCGTCCTGCTCGCCGAGCTGAAGGCCTTCGAAGAATTCCTGCGCCTGACTGACCGTCAGCGCCGACACCTGGTCGATCGTGCGATCCCCGATCCGCACATCACGCGCTTCCTGGCGCAGTCGGGTACCGCCGCAATCGGGGCAGGTCAGGTATCCGCGATAGCGGCTGAGGAAGACCCGAACGTGTACCTTGTATTTCTTCCGCTCGAGCCAGTCGAAGAAACCACGGACCCCTTCGTAGTCGTGTCCATCGCCCGCGATGACGAGCCGCTTCTGTTCGGGCGTCAGCTCCTGCCACGGAGTATCGAGCGGCACGCCAATCGACTTGGCGACCCTCTTCAGCTCCGCGAGGTGCGCGCGATAGTGTGGCTTGCTCCAGGGCTCGATGGCGCCCTGTCGAATCGACTTCGTTGGATCCGGCACGACGAGCTCCATGTCGAGCTCGATGACGTTGCCGAATCCATGGCACGTCGCGCAGGCACCGAACGGATTGTTGAAAGAGAACAGCCGTGGCTGCGGATCCTCGTATGTGATGCCGCAGCGACGGCACTCGAACCGTTCGCTGAACACGCGCGGCTCGGCGACCTGGTCCGAATCGCGCGGCACTTCCACGGCGAACGCCGCGCCACCACCTTCCCGGTACGCCGTTTCGATCGAGTCGGTCAGACGGGCTCGCAGGTCGCCTTCGATGACGAGCCGGTCCACGATCACCTGCAACTGCGAACGGCCCGCGAGCGCTGCGCGGTCGAGGTCGTCGACGTTGACCGCGCGGCCGTCGACCAGCACTCGGCGGAACCCGCGCTTGATCAAGCTGTCGATGGTCGCGCCGACCGCGTCCGCCAGCTCGCGGCGTGCCGTTCCGTTTCCGTTGCCGTTGACCAGCGGCAACCGGCCGCCCTCATCGGCCTCCTGAGTGTCGTCCTCTTCGAGGTCGGCGGCCGGAATCAGCTCCGGCACAGCGACAACCGGCATGTCGAAGCCGATCAGGACCCGGGTGCCCTGCGGAAGGTCGCTGAGGCGGCGCGCCACGACTTCGGCCGTTTCGCGAACCACTTCCTGCCCGCACTGACGGCACATGGTGCGTCCGACGCGGGCCCACAGCAGCCGCATGTAGTCGTGAATCTCTGTCGTGGTCCCCACCGTGGACCGGGGGTTGCGGATGCTGTTCTTCTGCCGGATCGCGATCGCCGGGCAGATGCCCTCGATGACCTCGACGTCGGGCTTTTCCATGCGCTCCAGGAACTGGCGCGCATACGCCGACAGCGATTCGACGTAGCGCCGCTGTCCTTCCGCGTAGATCGTGTCGAACGCCAGCGACGACTTCCCGGATCCGCTGACGCCCGTGACGATCACCAGCTGATTCAAGGGCAACGACACGTCGACGCCCTTCAGGTTGTGCGTACGGGCGCCGCGAACGACGAGATGCGTGGCCGCGGTGACGGCGTCAGGCATGGAGCGGGTTTGCCCAGTTCCGGAGCGCACGGCGAGGGACTCCGCCATGTCTCAAAACATTGATCGTAGCAGAAACCGGGCCCTGCTTCATGCGCGGCCGCGGCGGCCGTCAGGCGGATGCTTCGAGCGGAGGCTCAGGAATTTCCTCGCCGGCAGCGGCGAAATATGGCAGGCGAATCGTGACCGCGAAGCCGCCGGTGGGCGGCGCGTCGAACGCGATATCGATCGACATCCTCCCGACGGTCCTCGAGGTGCTCGGCGTCGAGGCGCCCGGCGCCGTCGACGGCGTGAGCTTCGCGCCCACGTTGGCGCGGTCCGACGCACCCGACGCGCACACCGTGCAGTACTACGAGATGTTCGGATCGCGCGCTGTACCAGGACGGTTGGAAGGCCGTGATCTACCACGCGATGCAGTCGGACGAGCCCGGCCTCGACGTGGTCCCGTGGGAGCTGTACGACGTCGTCGCCGACCCGTCCGAGACCCGCGATCTCGCGGCCGTCGAGCCCGAGCGGTTGCAGGCGATGGTCGAGCGATGGTGGCAGGAGGCGGAACGCAACAACGTCCTGCCGCTCGACAACCGTGCCTTCGCCGACTTCGTGTTCAATCGCCCGTCGGCCGTGCCCGAGCGCGCGACGTACGTGTACTGGCCCGGCACCGGCATGGTCTCCGAGGAGTCCGCGGTGAACACGCGCAACCGTGACCATCTCGTGACCGCGCACGTCGACGGCGACGGCGAGGGTGTCCTGCTGTCGCAAGGCTCCCTGCTCGGGGGCTGGACCTTCTTCAAGCGCGGGTCGACGCTCTCGTACGTGCACAACTTCGCGCGTTGGCGCGAGTACCGCGTCGACGCCGAGGTCGTGCTCGGACCCGGCCCGCACACACTGCAGTTCCGCTATTCCTCGACCAGCGCGCGCGGCGGCGATGGGGCGCTGCTCGTGGACGGCGCGATCGTCGGGCGGGCGGAAATCAAGCGGGTCACGCCGATCCGCTTCTCGCTCACGGGCGCGGGCCTCTGGTGCGGGCGCGGCGGCAACCTCGAGGTGTGCGACGACTACCACGGTCCGTTCCCGTGGTCGGGTGCGCTGCACCGCGTCGTGGTCGAGGTGGAGGGAACACCGGACGTCGACGCGGCCGCGGCGGCCGAGGCGGCGCTGGACGCCCAGTAGGTTCCCGGTCACCGATGGACCTGTCACCGACGCCCGCCGAGCTCGCCCTGCGCGAAGAGATCCGCGGTTGGCTGCGCGTCAACCTGCCCTGGGAGTACGGCAAGGGACTCCCGCCGCGCTTCGACGACCTCGCCGACGAAGTCGCGTTCGGACGGGAGTGGCAGGCGAAGCTCGCGAGCGGGCGTTGGGTCGGGGTCGGCTGGCCGGAGGCATACGGCGGCCGCGGCGCGGGCCCGGTCGAGCACTACATCGTCACCGAGGAACTGGCTCGGGGCCGCGCGCCGGAGCTCGTCGGCCGCATCGGCGTCAACCTCGTCGGCCCGACGCTGCTCGCACACGGCACTGACGCGCAGAAGGCGCGCTGGCTCCCGAACATCCTCGACGCGAGCGAGATCTGGTGCCAGCTGTTCAGCGAGCCGGGTGCCGGCAGCGACCTGACATCGCTGTCGACGCGCGGAACCGGTCGAAGGCGGCTACGTGCTCAACGGGCAGAAGGTCTGGACCAGCTACGCGGAGTTCGCAGACTGGGGCTGGTGCCTGGCGCGCACCAACACCGACGCGCCCAAGTCGAAGGGCATCTCGGCCGTGGTCGTCGACATGCACACGCCCGGCGTCGAAGTGCGGCCGCTACGCCAGATCACGGACGAGACCGAGTTCAACGAGGTGTTCTTCACCGATGTGTTCGTCCCCGACGACCGCCTCGTCGGGCCGCGCGACGAGGGCTGGCGCATCGCCAACTCGACGCTCACCCACGAGCGGGGCGTGAACCCCCGGCAGCTCGTCGTCCACTCGCAGCTCGTCGACGAGCTGTGGCGGTTGGCCGAAGCGCAGGGCGCGTTCGCCGATCCGCGGCTGGCCCCCAAGCTCGCGCAGGCGTTCGTGGAGGTCCGGCTCTTCCAGTTGCACAACTGGCGCTCGATCTCGCGCACGGCCAAGGGCGAAGATCCCGGTGCGGTCGGCGCGATCAACAAGCTCTGGTGGAGCGAGATGAGCAAGCGCCTCCATGACACGGCGATGCTCGTGCTCGGGCCCAGCGCGCCGCTGTGGCGAGGCGCGGCCGGCAACCCGGGTGACGGCGCCTGGCAACGGTCGTGGCTCTACTACCAAGCCGCGTCGATCTGGGCCGGTACCAACGAGATCCAACGGAACGTCGTGGCCGAGCGCACGCTGGGCCTCCCGCGCGAACCCAAGCCGTGAGCGTCGGGATTTCACGCCCCGCTGAACCGAATCACCCCGCGTGTCCGTAATCCAAGGCATGATGCGATCGATGATTTCCAAGAAGGTGCTCGTTGCGTTCGCCAGTTGCCTGTTCCTCGCGCTCGGACTCGCGGCGTGCGGTGGCGGCGACGACAGCAGCAGCAGTTCCAACACAACGGCGGCGCCGTCCGGCGCGACCGCGTCGTCGGGCAGCAACACGAGCGCCGGCGTCGCGGTGACGATCAAGGACTTCGCGTTCTCGACCAAGCCGGTGAAGGCCGGCGCGTCGTTCCAGGTCGAGAACAAGGACGACACCGAGCACACGTTCACCTCGGACGACGGCAAGTTCGACGTCAAGGTGCCCGCGGGCAAGACGGTGACGGTCGACGCGCTGACCGCAGGAACCTACAAGTTCCACTGCTCGATCCACTCGTCGATGCACGGAACGCTCGAAGTCAGCTGAGCGTTTACGCAACACCCGCGAGGTAGCGGCAGATCGCGGTGGTCTCGCTGACGGGGTCGGTTCCCCGCAGCGAGGCCCCCCGTTCGGCACACCACCAGCACGACGCGACCGCGCCGACGAGCGCGTTCCAGCGCCCGTGCTCGAGCGCGTAGTCGACGAACACGGTCTCCGCGACCGGCGCCAAGGTCTTGTCGATCCGGGCGACCTCGAGGCACTCCGCACCGATGGCGACGACCTCGCGGTCGCCGAAGCGGTCGAGCGCCCCACCGATGTAGCCCGACAGGATGCGGTCGATGCCGTCCGGCGGCGGGGCCAGCCGGAGGTACACGCGGGCGACCCCGGGCGCGGCCTGGAGCGCGGCTTCGATCGTGCCGTCTTCGCAGGCGCCGTCGAACAGGACGCGCACGTCGTCGTCCTCGCCGCGCAGGCACGCGACGACCGGCGCCATCAACGCGCCGATGGCGGCGGGGACGGGGACGTCGACTCCCGGGCGGGAGCGTCCCGAACTGAGATCACGCGTCATGCCCATGAATTGTCGGCCAACGATAGTGGCGCGCTGAGCGCGAACTGGGTGATACCCGCGCCACTACGATCGCCAACCTCATGACTGGTCCGCTCGATGGTGTCCGCGTGATCGACCTCGGCACGCGCATCGCGGCGCCGTTCTGCGCGGGGTTGCTCGGTGAGCAAGGCGCCGAAGTGATCAAGGTCGAACAACCGCGCGGTGGCGACTTCATGCGCGAGATCGGTCCGTTCGTCGAGAGCGACGACGGTCCGTACTCACTCTTCTGGGCCGTCGAAGGGCGCGGCCGCAAGAGCGTCACGCTCGATCTGCGCACACCCGAAGGCCAGGACCTCTACCGGCGCCTGGCCGCCACCGCCGACGTCGTCGTCGAGAACTTTCGCCCGGGCACGTTGGAGCAGTGGAACATCGGCCCCACCGCGTGCGACCCGCGCCTCGTCACCGTGCGCATCTCGATGTTCGGACAGGACGGGCCGAACACCGCGCGACCGGGCCTCGATCGGGTCGGGATCGGCTACGGCGGTCTGTTGCACCTCACCGGCTATCCGGACCGACCACCGGTACGCGTCGGCGTCACGATCTCCGACTACCTCACCGGCGTCTTCGCCGCGCACGCGGCGACCGCCGCGCTGTACGCGCGCGACGCACGCGGCGGGAGCGGGGTCGTGATCGACGCCGCGCTGTACGGCGCGGCGTTGCGCATCCTCGAGTGGACGCTCGCCGGCTACGACCGGCTCGGCATCGTGCGCAACCGTGAAGGCAATCGCCTCGCCAACTCGGCACCGCTCGACAACTACCCGACCGCGCGACGGCAAGTACGTCTGCATCGTGGCCGGCTCGGACGTGAACTTCGCGCGCCTGTGCCAGGCGATGGAGCAACCCGACCTCATCACCGATCCCCGGTTCGCCAAGCTCGCCGAATCGCGCCGCGCGCAACGACGAGATCAACGGCATCGTGGCGGCCTGGACCGCGACGCTCGACGCGACGGAGATCGAGAAGCGCTGCGTCGCGAGCGACGTGCCGGTGGCAACCGCGTACACCGCCGCCGACATCTTCGCCGATCCGCACATGGAGGCCCGCCGCGACCTCGTGACCGTCGAGGATCCGGTGATCGGGGCGGTGCGGCAACAGGCGCCGTTCCCTCGCGTCGCCGGTACGCCGCCGGCCGCACCGGCCGGCGCGCCGCGTCTCGGCGCGCACACCCGGGAGGTGCTCGGCGCGCTCGGAGTCGACGGTGCCCAGCTCGACGACCTGTACGCAAAGGGGATCGTGTGACGACGGTCTCGCCGCGGTACAGGACGGGCTCTTCGAGCTGCACGCCGACGGCGCGCTCGACCTGATCGGTGGCTACTCGCCTACGAGCGACCGCTTCCACTTCCCACTGCTCCCGACCTGCCCGTACACCGGCGCCGCCGACGTGCAGCGCGTCCTGTTGTCGCGCGCCGGCACGTTGTGGGCGTGGACCGCGGTGACCGCGGCGCCGCCCGGCTACGAAGGCGCGACGCCGTACGGCTTCGGCGTGGTCGAGCTCACGCGCGAGCAGCTCCGGGTCGTCACCCGCCTCACCGAACCCGACCCGGAACTGCTGCAGTTCGGTCAGCAGATGACGCTTGTCCCCGACGAGCTCCACGACGGTGTCATCACGTGGGCGTTCACGCCGTCCGCCGCCGAAACATGACACGCGTCGAGATCGCCGGCGTCGGGATCCACCCCTTCGGCCGCTTCGACGCACTGACGAACACCGACATGGGCGTGCACGCGGTGCGGGCCGCGCTCGCGGAAGCCGGCGATCCGCCGTTCCAGGCCGCGTTCTGCGGCACCGCGTACGGCGGGGTCGCGTCGGGCCACAAGGTCCTCGGCGCGATCGCGCGTGACCGGAATGCCGATCGTCGACATCGAGGCGGGCTGCGCGAGCGGCGGTGCCGCGCTCCAGCTCGCGGCCGGCGCGATCCGGGCGGGCCAGTACGACTGCGTGCTCGTGTTCGGCGTCGAGAAGATGCCGAAGGGCATCATCCGCTCCTCGTTCTTCGAACCGTGGCGCGAGGAATCCGGACTCGCGGCGACGCCGGCGTACTTCGCCCTGCGGGCCCAGCGGTTGCTCCGGGAGCACGGCTTGACGAAGGACGACCTGGCCCGCGTCGTCGTCAAGAACCGGCGCCACGGCGTGCACAACCCGAACGCGATGTTCCGCAAGGAAGTGACAGCCGACGAAGTGCTCGCGTCCCGGCTCGTCTGCGCGCCGTTGCACCTCTGGATGTTGTGCTCGCCCAACGAGGGTGCGGCCGCGATCGTGCTGCGCCGCGCCGCGGAAGGCGAGCCGCGCACCGCGGTGACGCTCGCCTCGGCGCGCCTCCGTTCGCACCTCCCCGGCAGCGTCCTCGGTGAAGCGACACCACTCTCGGGCATCGACGACACGGACATCACGCCGCCGTCGACGCTCGCGGTGCGCGACGCCTACGAGGAGGCGGGCATCGGTCCCGATGACATCGACGTGGTCGAGTGCCAGGACACCGATGCGGCGCGCGAGCTGCTCGCGTACCACGAGCTCGGGCTGTGCGCGCCCGGTGAGCAGGCGCGCCTGCTTGCCGACGGCGTGGTCGCGCTCGGCGGTGCGCGTCCGGTGAACCCGAGCGGCGGCCTGCTCTCGAAGGGCGAGCCGCTCGGGGCGTCCGCGCTCGGTCAGGTCGTGGAGCTCGTGCACCAGCTGCGCGGCGAAGCCGGTACCCGTCAGGTGGCCGGCGTGCGCACGGGCCTCGCGCACACGGTCGGCCGCGGCGCGAACGCGTGCGCGGTGATCGTTACTCGGTAGCCGATGCCGGCGCGTCAGAACCGGGAGTTGTAGTCCTCGATCGCGGTGTTGCTGTTCTTCGCGGCGTTGTCGATCGCCTGCTTCGCGGAGGTGCCGTTGGTGATCATCGATTGCACCGCGTCGATGACCGCCCCTCGTACTCCCTCACCTTGGCCGCCGTACGGGCCGATCACCGGTCCGGCGGTGGCGTCGTTCTCGGCGCCGGTCGTGAGCTGGTCGAACGCGACCTTGTAGTCGGGATCCTGCGCCCACTTCTCGGCCAGCGGCGAGATCGTCGCCGAAGACTTGTCGACCGGGATGTAGCCGGTTGCCGCCGCCCACTCGGACTGCACCTTCGCCCCGTTGAGGTACTTGGCGTAGTCGTACGCGGCGGCCTGCTTCTCCGGCGAAGACTGGTTCACGATGTACAGCGCGGCGCCGCCGACGAGCACGCCGCCGTCCTTGCTGGAAGGACCCGGCATCGGACCGACACCGAGCTTCACCGCCGCGAACTGGCCCGACCCGAGGATCTGTCCGATCGTGCCCAGCGCGGCCGAGGTGTCGATCGTCATCGCGGCCTGCTCGTTGCCGATCGCCAGGTAGTGGTCGATGTCGGCGGTACCCGTGCTCAGCATGAGCTTGTCGTCGACCATGTCCTTGACCCACTTGTAGAGCGACGTGCCGGTCGGGTTGTCGAACGCGACGGCCGTCGCGCGCTTCTCCCGTCCGTTGCCGTTGTTGACGTAGAGCTGACCGGCCTTCGCCATCCAGTGTTCGAAGTACCACGAGTCGGTCTTGAACGCGATGCCGTACGGATCGGCTTTGGTGTCGACGATCTTCTGCGAGTCGGCGCGCACTTCCTCGAGCGTCGTCGGGGGCTTGGTCGGGTCGAGACCGGCCCGCACGAACGCGGCCTTGTTGTAGTACAGGACGGGGTTCGACACGTTGAACGGCATCGGCCACAGCACCTTGTCGACGCTGTAGTAGTTGACGACCCGTTCGATGTGGTCGCTCATGTCGTAGTGATCGGCGTTGACGCACGACTGTGCGGGCAGCACGGAAGCGCTGTCGATCATGTACTGCAGGCTCGCGTCCTCGCCCTGCATCAGGTCGGGCAGCTGCTTGTTCGACAGGCCCGCGGTGTAGCGGGTGAGGTTGTCCTGGTAGCTCGGCGAGGCCGAGAGCGTCACCTTCACCTTGCTCTGCGACGCGTTGTACTCGTCCGTCAGCTTCTTGAGCTCGTCCTCGTTCGCGCGCGTCATCGCGTGCCAGAACGTGATGTTGACCGGACCACTGGCCTTGGCGAGCGCGTCGAGCGGGCACTTGGGCAGGTTCGAGGCCTGCCCGGTGCCGCTGCTGCTGCCGCCGTTGCTGTTGCTGCTGTCGTCGCCGCCTCCGCCGCACGCGGTCACCACGAGCGCGAGAGCTGCGGCGAACGCGATGCATCGCAACGGGCTCAGGCTGAACTTCATCGATGTCACCCTTTCACTGCACCGGCCGTGAGGCCCCGCACGAGCTGCTTCTGGAACACGAGGAGCAAGATGAACAGCGGAACCGCTGCCAGCACCGTACCGGCGAACGTGATGTTGATCTGGTCGAGGGCCGCGGACCGCAGGAACTTGAGCCCGACCTGGATCGTCCGGTGGTTCTCGTCGGTGACGACGAGGGGCCACAAGTACTGGTTCCACGCCGCGAAGAACGAGAACAGCGCGAGCGACGCGATGGCCGGCCGCGAGAGCGGTACCGCGACCCGACGCGAGGAACCGCATGTGGCCGTACCCGTCGAGCGCGGCCGCGTCCTTGAGGTCGCGCGGGAGCGCGAGGAACGCCTGGCGGAGGAGGAACGCGCCGAATCCGATGGCGAGGAACGGCAGCGCGAGCGCGCCGTAGGTGTTGAAGCCGATGTACTTGCCAATGCCGGGGATGTTGCCGAAGCTCGAGACGGTGTCGAGGTTGGTGAAGAACACCACCTCGCCCGGGATCATCATCGTCGTGAGGAAGAGCACGAAGATGATGCGCTTGAACGGGAACTCGAGGAAAGCGAAGGCGTACGCGGCGAGGATCGACGTGAGCAACTGGCCCGTGACGATGATCACCGTGACGATGAAGGAGTTGCGCAGGTAGGAGCCGACGTGCCCTTGGTTCCACGCGTCGCGGTACGCGCCCCACTGCGGATTGCTCGGGAACAGCGTCGGCGGTCGGGCCGCGATGCGATCCGGCGCGAGCAACGAGTTCACCAGCGTGATGTAGATCGGGAAGAGCACGATCACCGCGATGAGCGTCAGGAGCACGTAGCGGTTCACGACACGCGCGGTGCGAGCGGCGTGCGGACCGCCCTTGCCCCCGATGATCGCGAGCACGATCGCGAGGATCGCGACGAAGGCGACGATCGCGAGGAAGAGCTTGAACCCGGGCGCGAGCGAGGCCAGCACGGCACCGTTCACGAGGTCACCGTTCATACGTCACCCGCCGCTCCAGCAGCTGGATCTGGATGAGCGTGAGCACCAGGGTGATCACGAACAGGGCGATCGAGAGCACTGCCGCCCGGCCCTGGTCCGGCGGCGAGCCGACGAACACGGCACGGTAGATCGCGTATACGAGCACATTCGTGTGGTCCGACGGGCCGCCCTTGGTGAGGATGTCGATCTGACCGAACGCCTGGAACGCGAAGATGGTGCCGACGATCGCGGCGAAGAACAACGTCGGCGACAGCATCGGCAGGATGACGTTCCGGAAGCGCGACCACGCGCCCGCGCCGTCGACCCGCGCGGCTTCGAGCAGGTCGTCGGGCACGCTCTGCAAGCCCGCGGACATGAGGATGAACGAGAGCCCGAGGCTCTGCCAGACGGTCGTGGCCGACACACAGATGAGCGCCCACTTCGGGTCCGCGAGCGGATTCGTGCTCGAACCGAGCCAGTAGGGAATCAAGCCGATCTGCGGGTTCAGCAGCGTGAAGAAGATCACGGCTGCGACTGCGACCGAGGTCGCGACCGTCGACGAGAAGATCGTGCGGTAGATCGCGGCGCCGCGCAGCTTCTGGTGGGCGAGCACCGCGAGGGCGAGACCGAGCACGAGCCCGAGCGGCACCGTCAGCAACGCGAACTCGAACGTCACCTTCAGGCTGTTGCGGAACGACTCCGACGTGAGGACGTCGTGGTACTGCTCGAACCCGACCCATTTCCGAGGCAGGAGCGGCGACGGTGGCGAGCGGTAGAAGCCCAACCAGATGTTCTTGACGAACGGGTAGAACACGAACACGCCGAACACGACGAGGCTCGGAAGGACCAGCGCGTAGCCGAGCAGCGCCTCGCGTGCCCGTCGCGAGAAGCGCTTCGACCTCATGCCGCGCCGACAGCGCGCGCGCCGAGTCCGCGTCGAACACGTGGAACCGCGCGGGTTCGGCGGCGAGGTTGACGTTCGTCCCGGGTGCCGGCGCGGCGTCGTCGGCCGGCTGGCGGGTGATCACCATGGTGCCGTCGCCGAGCCGGCAGATGACGTGACGTTCGTGGCCGAGCGATTCCACGACGACGACCTCGGCCGGGAGGACGCCGTCCGCCCGGAGCAGCACGTGCTCGGGCCGGACGCCGATCACGACGTCGGCGACGTTGCGCTGCCGCGAGCGCGCGCGGCGAGTTCGGCGGGGAGCGCGACCACGGCGCCGGGCAAGGAGACCGCCGGCGCGCCGTCGGCGCCGGGCACGACCTTGCCCGGCACCGTGTTCATCGGCGGCGTACCGATGAAGCTCGCGACGAACAGGTTCGCCGGGCGCGTCGTAGACCTCTTGCGGCGGCCCGACCTGCTGGAGCACACCGTCGCGCATGATCGCGATGCGATGGCCCATCGTCATCGCCTCGACCTGGTCGTGCGTGACGTAGATCACCGTCGTCTCGAGCCGGCGTTGCAGCTCGATGAGCTCGGCACGCGTCTGCACGCGCAACGTCGCGTCGAGGTTGGAGAGCGGCTCGTCCATCAGGAACGCCTGCGGGCGGCGCACGATCGCCCGCGCGAGCGCGACGCGCTGCCGCTGTCCGCCGGAGAGCTGCGCGGGCTTGCGCTGCATCAGCTCACCGAGCCCGAGGGCTTCGGCCGCGGCGCGCACCAGCTTCTCGCGCTCGGCCGACGGCAGCTTGCGGCTCTTCAGCGGGAACTCGATGTTCCGCTCCACGGTCATGTGCGGGTACAGCGCGTAGCTCTGGAACACCATCGCGATGTCGCGATCCTTGGGCTCGACGTCGTTGACGACGCGATCGCCGATGCGGATGTCGCCGTCCGACGGATCCTCGAGCCCCGCGACCATCCGGAGGGCGGTGGACTTCCCGCAGCCCGACGGCCCGAGAAGCACGAGGAATTCGTGGTCCTTGGCCTCGAGATCGAGGTCGCGCACCGCAACGACATCCCCGAAGCGCTTCGTCACATGGTCGAACACGACCCGAGCCATCGGGACGTGAGACTACGCGCGAAGGAACCAGCCCTGGGGGTCCCATCGGCGCAGCGCCGCGACTTCTTCCGCGCCGGGTGGCGCCAATTCGACGACACGTTCGGCGACGACGAGATCCCACCCGCACGCGGCGCGTGCCACATCGATCCTCGCCCCGAGTGCATCGGCGCCCGGCGGCACCGCCGTCAGCACCAGTTCACCGTCGCGCTTCTCGAGCGTGCCCAGATCGGTGACGAGCGCGCGCACCGACGCGCCCGGCGACGTGATGTACCTGCAACGCTCCGGCGTGCGCGCCGGCGTCAGCGTCGCGACGACCACGCATTCGGCCGCGGTGCTCGCGACGTCGTTGCCGCCACCGGAACCGACGAGGAACGGTTTCGGAGGAATCTGCGTGGAGTTGACGTTGCCGATCCGGTCGACCTGCGCGCCGCCGAGACAACCGATCGTCGTCGTTCCCGGCCCACCGACGAGCGCGCCGAGCACCGATCTGCGCGTCGGACAGCATCGTCGCGGTCGGGAAGTTGCGGTGGTTGAGCACGAACGGGTCGGCGGGCGTCGCGTCGTAGCCCCACAGCCCGATCTCCGCGGTGAGCTGCACGTCGCAGCCCGCGCGCTGCGCGAGCTTGCACGCCGAGCCACGCGGACGAGATTGGCGACGCCGGCGCCGGCGAGCACCGCGTCCGCGTCCGTCGCCTCGACGCGGTCGGCGCAGATACCGCGCGCCCCACACCGCGGCGCGCTCCCACGCGTTCGGCGGCGCGTCGAGATCGGGCGCGTGCGCGCGCTCGTCGGCGCGCCACGAGTCGGGCGCGGCTTTCGCGCGCAGCGCCGCGACCCGTTCGTCCCCGAGTTGCGCGAGCCACTGCTCTTGCGACTCGACGTCGAGGACCCACTCGCGGATCCACGTCGTCGTATCGTCGGTCGCCGCGCGTCGCGGCCCGCGCGTCGACCCAGAAGTCGTAGTCCTCGCCGTACCCGTCGACGGGGAGGTCGCCCGTGTACAGGCCGCCGGGATGCGCGCCCATCGGGCACTCGACGACCGCGAGCACGCGGTGCGCGGGGATCCGCACGAGGTGCGACCACGGGCGCAGTCGTCGACGATCTGCTCGACCGTCACGATCGACGCCCCGGCGGGCCGCGAGCGCGCCCCACACCCCTTCGAGCAGCGGCGGGTGCACGCGACGTTGCCGTGCCGGTCGGCGACCGGCGCGTGCATCAGCGCGACGTCGGGCACGAGCGGCGCGAGCAGCCCGACCTCACCGAACGGCGTGTCGACACGGGTGTACGCCTCGTTCTCCTCCATCGACGAGCCCGCGATCGAGCGGGTCGACGATCGCGGGCAGCCCGCGCGCGGCGGCTTCGAGCCGCTGCGAGAACGCAAGGAACGACCAGTGCTCGACCTCGACCTCGCCGCGCTCGTACGCGCCGCGCGAACCACGGGTTCGGGGTGAAGTTGGGGAACGTGTCGCCTGAGTAGCCGGTGATGACCTTGCGCACCAGGCCGCCGCGGAAGAACAGCGCGCCGAGGCTGGAGAGCGAGAGCATCGCGAGCGTGAACCCCGGATCCGTGCCCCACCACTGGCGCACGACCTCGCGCGTCGCCGCCGTCCAGCGCGTGTGCCCGACGACGGGATGGAGCACGTCGCCGGCGTCGCACATGGCGCGCGACCGCGTCCGGCGAGGGTGGTGCGTTTGTCCGGCATCGGCCGGAAAGCTAGCCAGGTCACGGCGCCGGTAACCTTTTCCGTGGTTGCGCACGTTCGCAGCCCGTTCCGCGCGAACCGACAGCCCGGGTCGCCGCTACCGCGGCCTGTCGCGCCGAGGAACGGCGGGCCGACCAGCGCCGCCGCCTCGTGCGCGCCGCGATCGACGAGTTCGCGGCGCGCGGCTACCACCAGCACGTCGGTCGAGGACATCGTGCGCAGCGCCCGCACGAGCCGCACCGCGTTCTACGCGTTCTTCGACAATCGCGAAGACGCGATGTACGGCGCGCTGCAGACGTCGCTGCGCGGCCTGCTCGACACGTGCGGAAGGCGATCTTCGAGTCCGGGCCCGACGACGATCTCGTCGAGGTCGGCGATCGCGCGCGTACGTCGACTGCCTCGTCGCCGATCCCGCCGCCGCCGCGATCATCCTGCTCGAAGGCGTCGGCACGTCACCCGAGGTCAACGCGCTGCGAGTCGGATCCGCCGCGAGATCGCCGATCTCATCCGCGACCTCTGGGCCGAGTACGACCCGCAGGCCGCGGCCGCGCCCGCAAGCGCGCGCGATCTCGGTCGGCGTGTTCGGCATCCTCTTCGAGTCGATGGTGCACCTCGCCGAGACGAACCGGCTCGACGAGGCGCCGGCACACGTCCCGCGCTCGTCGACCGCGATCGAGCGTGTCTTCGAGCCCCGTCGCTAGCGCTCGGTGCATGAAGCTCGGCATCGTCACTCCCGCGCTCACGCTGCTGCCCCGAGCGCGCACGCGCACGTGGGAGGAGACGGCGACGTTCGACCGACGTCGTCGCGATCGTGCAGGAAGCCGAGCGGCTCGGCTACCACCACTGCACGTGCAGCGAGCACGTCGGCGTGCCCGTCGACGTCGCGACGGTGCGGGGCGGCCGCTACTACGACCCGCTCGCGACGTTCGGCTGCGCTCGGCGCGGTCACGACGATCGATCCGGTTCGCCGCGCACGTCCTCGTGCTCGGCTACCACCACCCGCTCGCGATCGCCAAGCGCTACGGCACGCTCGACGTCGTGACCGGCGGCCGCGTGATCCTCGGCGTCGGCGTCGGCTCGCTGCGAGGAGGAGTTCGAACTGCTCGGCGCGCCGTTCGCCGACCGGGGCGCGCGTGCCGACGACGCGATGCGCGCGCTGCGCGCCGCGCTCTCGCAACGCGAGCCCGAGTACTCACGGCGAGTACTACGACTTCGCCGGGTTCCTCGTCGACCCGTGCGCGGTGCAGGCGCACGTTCCGATGTGGGTCGGCGGCCGGACGTTCCGTTCGCTGCGCCGCGCGGTCGAGCTCGGCGACGGCTGGGCGCCGTTCGGGCTCCGCACCGCGGAGATCGAGGCGATGCTCGCGCGCGCTCGCACACCGAGGCCTGGCGCGTCCGATCGGATCCGTCGACGATCGTGCTGCAGAACGAACACCCGCTCGACCCGCTCGCCGAGCCCGAGCGCGTCGCCGAACAGCTCGAGCGCTTCGCCGCGATCGGCGCCACCGGCGTCAACGTCCGCTTCGTGCACCACTCCCCCGCCCACTACCGCGAACAACTCGCCGCCCTCGCGCACGTCAGCTCGTCTCCGAGTTGACCGTAGGCGCTGGCGTTGACTAGACGCGTTCGATGACGGTGGCGTTGGCTTGGCCGCCGCCTTCGCACATGGTCTGGAAGCCGTAGCGGCCGCCGGTGGCTTCGAGGTGGCGGAGCAGGCGGGTCATCAGCGCGACGCCGGACGCGCCGAGCGGGTGGCCGAGCGCGATCGCGCCGCCGCGCGGGTTGAAGCGCTCCATCGGGTAGCCGAACTCCTTCTGCCACATCAGCGCGATCGCGGCGAACGCTTCGTTGCACTCGACGGCGTCGAAGTCGTCGATCTTCATGCCGGTGCGTTCCATCAGCTTGTACGTGACGGGCACCGGCGCCGACAGCACGAGCACCGGGTCTTCGGCCGCGACCGCGAAGTGCCGGAAGCGGGCCCGCACCGGCAGGCCGTGCTGCTCGGCGAAGTCGGCCGACGCGATGATCATCGCCGACCGCGCCGTCGGTCATCTGCGACGAGTTGGCGGCGGTGATGTCGGGCGCGGGCTGGTCGTCGGACTCCCACGCGGGCGGCAGCGCCGCGATCTTCTCGAGCGACGCGTCGCGGCGGATGCCTTCGTCGTCGCCAGCATCGCGCCGGTGAGCTCCCCGGTCTCGGGTCCTTGATCGGCACCGGCACGATCTCGCCCGCGAAGAACCCGTTGTCGGTGTTCGCCGCGGCGCGCTGGTGCGACTGCAACGCGTACGCGTCCATCTCCTCGCGGGTGATGCCCCACTTGTCGGCGAGCACCTGCGCGACCCAGAACTGGATGCCGAGCGTGTTGTTCGTGTGCGCGAGGAACTCGCCGCTGAACGGGCCGACGCCGCCGCGCGCGTTCGACGACATCGGCGCGCGCGTCATCGACTCGACGCCGCACGCGATCGCGATGTCGTACGCGCCGGCGATCACGCCCTGCGCGACGAAGTGCGCGGCCTGCTGCGACGAGCCGCACTGCCGGTCGACGCTCGTCGCCGGCACGTTCCACGGCAGCCCGCCCGCGACCCACGCGTTGCGGGTGACGTTGCAGCCCTGCTCGCCCGACTGCGTCACGCAGCCGCCGACGACGTCGTCGATGCGCGCCGGGTCGATGTCGTTGCGCTCGACGAGCGTGCGCAGCACGAGCCCGAGCAGATCGGTGGGATGCCACTCGGCCAGCGCGCCCTTGCGCTTGCCGAACGCGGTGCGGGCGCAATCGACGATCACTGCTTCTCGACCTCGCGGTCATAACCTGACACTGTCATCGCCGGAGTCGCCGTTGCGCATCCCTGGTGAAGCAGATCCCGAAGTTCGAGGAGATGGAGCTCGGCCCCGACGGCCGGCTTGCGCCGCGACGGCATCGAGCTCGAGATGAACCCGTACTGCCGGCGCGCGGTGAGCCAAGGCGTCGAGCTCGCGGCGAGCGCGCGGGCTCGACGCGTCACCGTGTTCACGCTCGGGCCGCCGCGCCGCCGACGACACGTTGCGCGAAGCGATCGCGTGGGGACTCGAGCGCGACGTCGACATCGACGGCGTGCTCGTCACCGACCCCGCGTTCGCCGGCTCCGACACGCTCGCGACCGCGAAGGCGCTCGCCGCCGCGCTCGCGCACGAAGGCCCGTTCGACCTCGTGCTCACCGGCCGCAACTCCGTCGACGCCGACACCGGCCAGGTCGGCCCGAGCTCGCCGAGCTGCTCGACCTCCCGTTCCTCACCGGCGTGCGCCACCTCGTCGATCGACGGCGACCGCGTCGCACGCGCGCTGCGAGCACGACGACGGCTGGCTGCAGGCCGAGGTCGAGCTGCCCGGCGATCCTTCGTGCGCGGAACGGCTGATCGATCCGGCCAAGGTCGACCCGCCCGGGCGCGCCGCGGTGCCCGCCGACCGCATCCGGCCGCTCACCGCCGCCGACCTCGGCGCCGGGCCCGTGGGGGCAGGACGCGTCGCCCACGTGGGTCGGCCCGGTGAAGGTCATGGCCGTCGACCGCGGCCGAGCGGCGCTGGCCCGACGCGCCGCTCGCCGAGCAGGTGCGCAAGCGCGGTGCGAGCTCCTCGTCGCACGCGCGGCGCGCTCGACGCCGACGGCGATCGCCGACGCACCGCGCGGTCCCGACGTCGCGGACGCAGCCGCACCGTGCACGATGGTCGTGCTCGAGCCCGATCGCGACGCACGACGACGCGCGAGCTGCTCGGCGCGGCGCCGCGCTCACCGGCAACGTGCTCGCGGTCACGCGTCGAGCCGAACCCGACGCCGAGCGCTCGTCGCGTGGGGCGCCGACGAGATCGTGCACCTCGACGGCGAGAACATCGAAGAAGACGTCGCGCGCGCGGTCGCGCGATCTCGCGCGCCGGCGAACCGCCGTGGGCGATCCTCGCGCGCGTCGACCGCGTGGGGTCGCGAGGTCGCGTCGCGTGTCGCGGCCCGCCTCGACGCCGGCCTCGCCGGCGACGCGGTCGAGCTCGAACGTCGACGACGACCGGCTCGTCGCGTGGAAGCCCGCGTTCGGCGGCCAGCTCGTCGCCGCGATCGGCTGCACGTCCGCGGTGCAGATGGCGACGGTGCGCGCCGGCGTGCTGCCGACACTCGCGCCGCGCGCCGCGACGCGCGATCGACGTACGACGACCGATCGCGCTCGACCGCGCGCGGCCGCGTGCGCGTGCTCGCCCGCACGCGCGACGACGACCTCGACGTGCTCGCCGAGGCGCACACCGTCATCGGCGTCGGCATGGGTGTCGGCCCGACGACGTACGCCGAGCTCGAACCGCTGCGCGTCGCTGCTCGGCGCCGAGCTCGGCGCGACCCGCAAGGTCACCGACAAGGGTTGGCTCCCCCGCGCCCGCCAGATCGGCATCACCGGCCGCGCGATCGCGCCGCGCCTGTTCGTCAGCATCGGCGCGAGCGGCAAGTTCAACCACACGATCGGCGTGCGCGCCGCGCGGCACCGTGCTCGCGATCAATCCCGACCCCGACGCGCCGATCTTCGACGCCGCCGACGCCGGCATCGTCGGCGACTGGCACGACGTGCGTGCCGCTGCTCGTCGACGCAGCTCGCGCGCGCTCGTACGCCTAGGCCGCGGCGGGCTTCGGGCGCGGGCGGGCGCCAGAACGTGACGAGCAGCGCCGCCGCGCCGCCGACGCCGATCGACCAGCGCGATCGACGAGGCCCCACCAGTCCGTGCGGCGCGAAGTCGATCGCGTTGTCGAGCGACCACTCGCCCGGGCCGAGGCACGCGATCGCGAAGCAGCGCCGCGACGAGGTTCATCACGTACTCCCAGCCCTCGGTCGGGCGGCGGAACACGAAGAAGCCGGCCTTGCGGTGGTTCGTGATCAACGCGACGAGCATCGATGCCCGATGCAGCGCGCCGGCCGCGAGCGGCGTGAGCAACCCGAGCGACGAGCGCCGCGCCGGCGCGAGCTCGGTGATGCTCGCGAGCCAGCGCGTGCAAGATGCCGGGCTTCATGCCGAGGCTCGCGAACCAGCCGGCCGGTGCCCTTGATCTTGCCGCCCCGGTAGATGTGGTTGTAGCCGTGGGCGATCATCGTCGCGCCGACCGCGACGCGCAGGACGAGCAGCCCGAGGTTCACTGATCTGACGTCGATGCGGCCGATGGAGTCGTAGCTCGCACCGACAAGTAGTCAGCGGGCTCCGATGCCGCACGCATCGAGCGGACGCCGGATGACCCGCCGAGCACATCGACGACGACTACGACCCGTTCGAAGAGTTCAACCGCAGCGCCGGCATGGGCATCGTCGAGAACCCGTACCCGCTGTTCGCGATGGTGCGCGCCGAGCACCCGATGAAGCGCGAGGACGATCGACGACGTCGATGCTGTCCCGAAGGACCGACGATCGACTTCATGCCGATCGACCGCAGCGTCGGCGTGTTCACCGCGTACAGCTTCGACGCGGTGCAGCAGGTGCTGAAGGACGGCGAGACGTTCTCGTCGGCGGGCTACGCCGACGTCATGGGCCAGGTGCATGGGCCACACCATCCTCGAGATGGACGAGCCCGAGCACCACCCTACCGCGGGCTCGTGCAGCAGGCGTTCAGCCGCAAGGCGATGGAGACGTGGGAACGCGAGCTCGTGCGCGACGTCGTCGACGAGCACATCGACGCGTTCATCGACCGCCCGGCCGCGCCGACCTCGTCGCGCGAGCTGACGTTCCCGTTCCCGGTCGTCGTCATCGCGCGGCTGCTCGGCCTCCCGCGCGAAGACCTGCCGATGTTCCACCGCCGCGCGGTCGAGCTGATCAGCGCCGGCTTCGAGATCGACCGCGGCCGAGCAGCGCGTCGCAGGAGCTGTACGAGTACTTCTGCGCGATCATCGCCGAGCGGCGCGCGCATCCGTCCGACGACGTGATCTCGCGTGCTCGCGCAAGCCGAGCTCGAAGGCGCGCGCCTCAACGACGAAGAGATCTGCTCGTTCCTGCGGCTGTTGCTGCCGGCCGGCGCGGAGACGACGTACCGCTCGTCGTGCAACCTGCTCGTCGGACTGCTCATCGAACCCCGACCAGCTCGACGCGCTGCGCGCCGACCGCAGCGCTGATGCCGCAGGCGATCGAAGAAGGCCTGCGCTGGGAACCGCCGCTGCTCGGCATCATGCGCACCGCGACGCGCGACACCGAGGTCGAGGGCGTGCCGATCCCGGCCGGCTCGACGATCGTCGGTCAACATCGGCTCGGCGAACCACGACGAGAAGTACTGGGACAACCCCGAGGAGTTCGACATCTTCCGGCCGCCAGCAGCCAGCACCTCGCGTTCGCGTGGGGGCCGCACATGTGCCTCGGCCTGCACCTCGCGCGGATGGAGACGCGGGTCGTGCTCACGCAGCTGCTCGACCGGCTGCCCGAACCTGCGCTTCGATCCCGACGCCGAGGCCGCCGCACGATCACCGGCGTGGTGTTCCGCGCGCCCGGCCTCGCCTGTCACGTGTGCTGTCGACGCCGACGTAGGCTGACGCCGACGTCAGGTTCCGCATGGGGGATCGCCATGCGGCTCGAAGATCTGGTCCTGGTCAGCGTCGACGACCACGTCGTGGAGCCGCCCGACCTGTTCGAAGGCCGGCTCGCCGCCGAAGTACGCCGACGCGCGCCGAAGCTCGTCCGCAAGGACAGCGGCATCGACGTGTGGGCGTTCAAGGGCGAGGAGCTCCCGAACATCGGGCTGAACGCGGTCGCCGGCCGTCCGCCCGAGGAGTACGCGATGGACCCGCAGTCGTTCGACGACATGCGGACGGGTTGCTACGACATCCACGACCGCGTCAAGGACATGAACGCGAACGGCGTGCTCGGGTCGATGTGCTTCCCGAGCTTCCCGCAGTTCTGCGGTCAGCTGTTCGCCCGGACCGCGCAGAAGGACGAGCCGCTCGCGGATCGCGCTCGTGCAGGCGTACAACGACTGGCACATCGAAGTCGTGGTGCGGCGCGTATCCCGGCCGCTTCATCCCGCTCGTCGATCCCGCCGATGTGGGACGCCGAGCAGATGGCCGCCGAGGTGCGGCGCGTCGCCGACAAGGGCTGCCACGCGGTCACGTTCTCCGAGAACCCCGTGCACCTCGGCTACCCGAGCATCCACTCCGGCCACTGGGACCCGTTCTTCGCGGCGTGCCGAGGAGCTCGGCACCGTCGTGTGCGTGCACATCGGGTCGTCGTCGAAGATGGTGATCACCGCCGACGACGCGCCGATGGACGTGCTCATCACGCTGTCGCCGATCAACATCGTGCAGGCCGCGGCCGACTTCGTGTGGTCGAAGGTGCCGAAGAAGTTCCCGAAGCTGAAGTACGCGCTGAGCGAGGGCGGCATCGGCTGGATCCCCTACTTCCGCGAGCGCATCGACTACACGTACGACCGCCACCGCTTCTGGACCGGCCAGGACATGGGCGACCGCCTGCCGAGCCAGGTGTTCGACGAGCAGGTCGTCGTGCTGCTGGATCGACGACCCGGTCGGCATCGAGATGCGGCACAAGATGAACATCGACATGATCATGCTGGGAGTGCGACTACCCGCACTCCGACTCCACGTGGCCGCAGTCGCCCGAGCAGTTCATGAAGCAGATGCAGGCCGCGCACGTGCCCGACGAGCGACATCGACAAGATCTCGCACGCCAACGCGATGCGGCTGTTCCAGTACGACCCGTTCTCGACGCTCGGCGGCGCGAGAACTGCACCGTCGGCGCGCTGCGCGCGCAGGCCGAGGGCTGGGACGTCAGCATCGTGGCGCCGGGGCATCAAGGCGACCGGCACCGGCGCGATGGACCTGCTCAACCTCGCGTCGGGTGGCAAGGACAAGTAGCCCGGTCAGCCGGCCGCACTCGACCCGTTCGTCGGGAGTGGTGGCGCGAGCGCGGCACCAGCCCCTCGTCGCCCAGCGCCCGCAACGCCCGCTCCTCGGTC
>CAVUPP010000004.1:0-46082 GCA_963743245.1 Vicinamibacteria bacterium
GGGGCGCGAACGACGACGATAGGCTACGGGCTGCAGGCGACGGGCTGCAGGCCTATCTAGTTCGAGAGGGCGGTTCTCTTCGGAGGGCCGCCCTTTCGCTTGTACGGCGCATTGACGTTTGCAGATTGACGAATGACGATTGGAATAGGCGCTTATGCCTCGACCCTTCTGGCCGTCGGATCCAGTCTTAACAATCGTTGCTTTCGAGGCGCGCCATCAGGCTCCCGAAGCCGGTGCCCTGCTCCTTTCTTCGCTCCATTCAGTCGAAGCCCTTCACTACCTCGCCGATTGGGATGCGATCTACGAGTCGAGCGGAGTTGTGCCTGGCGGCTACCCTGCAGACATCGTCGATGTCGCTCACGTTCGTTGGGCGACTGGCACATGTGTCACATCGCTCGACCTGAACGCCGCGGCTTTGGCACGCGCTTTTGGCAGTGACTTTGGCAGGAAAGAGGTCGATCTGGGTGACTTTCGCGCATTGAATCCGAGCAAGGCAGCGGTTGCCGCCATGAGGGCTATGCCGACACCCGCGATGACGTGGATTCAAACCGTCCTAAGCGACCTCGCGTATCTCGAGATGAAAGACGCCCGCGATGCACTTACGCACAGGCGCCTTCCACGCCATCTGTACGCTAGAGTGGGCTCGGACGGGCCGACCAGCAGACTTGACCTACAGGTCGGTAGACAAAGGATACCAACCCGTCAATTGATTGAACGCGCACGCGACCTTGCCACCGGACACACCCTGAGCCTCCTAAGTCTTCTCCTTCTCCTCTAGTGCATCAAGTGGTTGCCACCACGTCTGGCCTGCGGACTGGGGATCATGATGGGCCTCTAGTCACTGTTTCGGCGCTGTGATTGCTTCGATCAGTATCAAGGGCGTTCCGCGTCTGAAGTGCCGTTCCACCAAGAACTGCAGGGCGTCGCGTGCGACGGCTGGAAGCAGATCGTCGAGTTCGTCGAGCAGGCGGCAGTCGACGAGCGCGAAGAATTCGTACCAGGACGCGAGATCCCGATGGCGCAGTGGAAACAAGTCACCATCTTGCCTGCGACCACTGAGACGCTGAAATCTGTTCGCAGCTACACCCGCTGCATCGCTTTGGGCGCTTGTCGGAGAAACGGATTGCCAGCACTCAGGTGGCGTTTGTCGAGTTGCAGTTAAACTCCGTCAGTGAGGAGGGCATATGCGCAGGCTGATTGTGGGGTGTGTCGTACTCGTATTCGCTCAAGAACTCGCCGCGCAGGCTCCGCTCAAGACCATCGAGGGCGGTGCGCTTGACAGCATCCTGCTCTTTGTCGCGACGCTTGAGCAGGCTCCAAACTTCACGGTGGTCATCAAGCCCTTTGACGCGAGTGCGTCCGATCTTGGAACTGGCAGCAAGGACGGCAAGGATTCGCGCCAGCAGGAAGCGAAGACCATGCAGAACGAAGGGCCGCGCGTGTTGGCCGAACAGTTCGTCTCGACGCTGGAAAAGAGTGGGCCCTTCAAGTCAGTCCGCGTGTTGAAAGTAGATGAAGCCGTGCCTGACGACGGCTTGGTGGTCGAGGGCAAATTCGTCACGCTCGATCCGGGTAGCCGGGCAAAGCGCTACTTCGCGGGGTTCGGTGCCGGCAAATCCTCAGTGAAGGTGGCGGGCGCCGTGAAGGATTCGACGGGACGTACGCTCGCTTCCTTCGAGCAGCGGCGGATAGGGACAATGGGCATGGGTGGCGGCGACTCCCTGGGGAAGCTGATGAGCGACTCCCGGAGTATCGGCGAGGATATCGCGAAGTTCCTCGCCAAGTGGGCGCGCGGTGACAACCTCAAGTAGCCGGCGAATGTGCGGTATGACGTCGGCTTTGGAGCCGACATGCTTTCTGACCGAAGGGCGACCGTCGACCGAAAAGAGGCACTCTGATGGCCGACCGCCAGCGGCTCGTGCGAATCGCGCTCGTGCTGAGCATGTTTGGGCTTCTCAGCTTGTTTCGCGTACCTGAGCAGACCGAGCTTCGAGACAATTCGCCCCGTTGACGCCGTCCAATTGATCGGTACGGGCATGTGCTTCGGCGCCGCCCTGCTGGCGCTGGGCCTTTTCGTGTTCGGCCGTCGTTCCACCAAGTGAATCAGGGTGGCCGTTGAACAAGGGACCCCTGACGTGTTCATTCTCGTACTCCAACATGGGATCCGACTCAGTCCACGGCTGGCGACTGGCGACGGACAAAACGAATGGTTCGCACTGGGGTGACGCTCGGCGATGGGTGACCGGGACCCATCGCCGTAGACACAATCGATTGCCAGGGAGGACCAATCGTCCGGCCTGCGTAACCCGGGACTGGTCGATGGATCGAGTGCGTCCAGCGATCTCCCACCGCGCAGCCAGGAATGGGGCAGCCAGCCTGTCAGAATCCCGGCGGCCGCTCGCCTGAGACGCTGAACTTCCGTTCGAGCGCCAACCCCGCACGCGCGACCGTCCCTTCGTCGAACAGTCGTCCAAGAAGTGTGATCCCGTGCGGCACGCGCCTCGGCGGCGAGAACTTCGGCAGAGGATGCGCCGGGTCGGGCGCCCAGTCGCTGCGCGCCTCGCTCACCTCGACAAAGCCTGCGCGGAACGTGAGCGACGGATGGCCCGTGAAGTTCGAGATGGTGAGCATTTCGTCGCGCAGGGACGGTACGAGCAGCACGTCGATCTGCGAGAAGATGCGGGCCATCTCGATCGCGACCTTTCGTCTCAGGCGGTCGGCCTGTACGAAGTCCACCGCTGAGAGGAATCGCGCTTCCCGGAACAGATTCGGCCACGCATCCGGGACCTGCACCTTCAGCTGGTCGTCCTGCCCGCTGAGCGTGAGCTCCTCGAACGCTGCCGCCGCTTCGGCGAACAGAATCAGCATCAGCGAGCCATAGGGCCAATCGGGCAGACTCACCGCGACCGGCGTCATGCCGAGCTGCCGCGCCGCATCGAGCGCGCCCCGATCGACATCCGTGGCCGGTGGCTCGTGCATCCACTTGTCGACATACCCGAGGCGCAGGCCACGGACGCCTCCCACGGCGTCGAACCCGAGATGGTTGGGCACGCTCGACACATCGCCCGCATCCGGGCCCGAGATCGTCCGCAACACGAGCATCGCGTCTTCGACGCTTCGCGTCATCGGGCCGAGCTTGTCGAGTGACCAGCAGAGCGTCATGGCCCCGGTGCGCGCGACGCGGCCGAACGTGGGCCGCAGCCCCGTGACGCCGCATCGCATCGCGGGGCTGACGATGCTGCCACCGGTTTCGCTGCCGATCGAGAAGCCAACGAGGCCGGCTGCAGTGGCCGCCCCTGGTCCGGCGCTCGACCCGGACGCCCCCTCCTCGAGCAGCCATGGATTCATCGTCTGCCCGCCGAACCAGATGTCGTTCAGGGCGAGGGCTCCTAGACTGAGCTTCGCGATCAGCACGGCGCCGGCCTCGTCCAGGCGACGGACCACGGCCGAGTCTGTCGTGGGGATTCGGTTCCGGAATGGCTCCGCGCCGTAGGTGGTCGGAATGTTTGCGGTGTCGAGCAGGTCCTTGACGCCGTACGGGATGCCATGCAGCGGCCCGACGATATTTGCCGGAAGCGATTTCGGCGTCCGCACGTTTCGCTCTCGCAAGCGCCACGTCGCTGGTCAGCGTGATGACGGAGCGCAGCTTCGGATCGAATCGGCGGATGCGATCGAGGTAGATCGTCGTCAGCCGCTCCGAGCTGAGCATCTTCCGCTCGATCCACCGCGAGAGCTGCGTCACCGGTGAGTACGCGATCGCATCATCTGACGATGGCAGGAGACCCGGATCTGCGCTGCTGCGCACGAATTCGTCAGGCGCGGGCGTCGTCGCACCAACCGCCCGTGCGGGATCCCACCGCGAGGCCGGTGCGAGCCCTGGATCGAGCGCAACTTTACGCGGGCCCACGCGTCGCTCCAGGAGCGGCGCCATCGACGACCGCCACGACGCGGTCGCCATCGACCGTTCTGCGTCGGTCATCTCCACCTGCGCGAGCTTCTCCGCCTCCGCGAACGTGGCAGGAGAAACGGACGGACCCGCGGCGGGAGCCGTGCCGAAGGTTGGCGGCGCCCCGGGCGGGGGCGCCGGAGGCGCTTGTGCCTCGATGGCGCGTGTCGCGGCTATCCCGGCGAGGCCGAGGGGCGCGGTGATCAGGAACTTCCTGCGTGTGTTCATGAGGTGGCGAGTGTACCAGAGGGCCCGAAGCGCGCGATACTCTTGAGCGATCCCTTTTCAGAGCGGAGGCTCTCGTGAACAAGCTGCATGCATGCGGTCCCGTTCGACAGTCCGTGGCGGCGGTCGGATTCGCCACACTGCTCCTTTGCGTGGCTGGCAGTCAGGCCCTGACGCAAGACATCATGAAAGTCTCCCCTGAAACGCACGCCGTGCTCCTCGAGAACGCGCGCGTGCGAGTGCTCAGCGTCGTGATCAAGCCTGGAGAGGAAATCGGGATGCATTCGCACCCGGCGAATGTCGCCTACTACATGAGTGACGCCACGCTGAGGATCACGGGTGCCGACGGCAAGGTCGAGAACCGCTCCGCCAAGGCGGGGATGGCCACGTGGAGCGACGGAGCGGTCCACACCGTGAAGAACGTGGGCACGACCGAGCTGCGCGAAGTGCAGATCGAGCTGAAGGCGCCCCTGACGAAGGGCGCGCAGTAAGGCAATCCATGGCACAACCTGGCAACGTCGTCGTCCTCGTCACGGGTGCTAGTCGCGGCGCGGGTCGCGGCATCGCACTCGAATTCGGTGCAACCGGAGCCACGGTCTACGTGACGGGGCGCAGCGTCGGTGGCGGACCGACGACCGACAGCGTGCCCGGCACGATCGACGACTGCGCTCGCGAGGTCGCCGCGCGGGGTGGCCGCGGCATTGCGGTCCGATGCGACCATGCGATCGATGCGGAAGTGGAAGGCCTGTTCGAACGGATCCGTGCGGAACAGGGACGGATCGATGTGCTGGTAAACAACGTGTGGGGCGGCTACGAAGACAGCCAGTGTCGTCCTCTGCCCCGCGTGCCGTTCTGGGAGCAGTCGTTCGCACAGTGGGATCGCATGTTCACGGCCGGCGTTCGCGCGCATCTCGTCGCGAGCCGCCTTGCCGTGCCCCTGATGCTGCCGCAGGGCCGAGGGTTGATTGCGACCACGACCGCGAACCTCGTGCCGCTGCCGTACCTACGGAACATCTTCTACGACACGTCGAAGAACACCGTGGCCCGCATGACGTGGGCGATGGCGCAGGAGCTTCGCGAGCACGGGATCGCCGCACTCGCCGTTGCGCCGGGCTTCATGCGAACCGAGCGCGTCGAAGAAGCGTTCCGGCGTGCGGGCGCGGTGGAGGCTCTCAACGGCCCTGGCGGTCCGAAGGAAACGCCGGTCTACCTGGGACGCGCGATCGTGGCGCTGGCCTCGGATCCGAAGGTGCTCGAGAAGTCAGGCGAGGTTCTGGAAGTGGGTGCGCTCGCGCGCGAGTATCAGTTCACGGACGTCGACGGTTCGCAGCCGCCCCCGTTCCGTATCCCAACACCGGCAGGCGCGTAGCTGACGGCGCGAAGTCCACGCGTGGGCCGATCGACCTGGTGCCGGCGACAATCCCGCGACGGCAGCCGTACGTACGAGGCACGAGAATGCGAGTTGACGAGATCGCACGCGAGCTGCTCGACGCGCTCGATCGCGCAGGATCGATTCAATCCATCGCCGGGCGCTATCCCGGTTTCGGCTGGGAGGATGGCTATCGCATCGCCGCCGAACTGTGCCGCCGTCGTCGCGCGCGCGGCGAACGGCCGATCGGCCGCAAGATCGGATTCACCAACAAGAACATCTGGGCCGAATACGGTGCCACGGCGCCCATCTGGGGACCGGTATATGACCGGACGGTCGTCTTCGCCGAGAACGGCCAGACCACCGTGTCGCTCAGCGGTTCTGTCCGGCCGCGGCTGGAACCCGAGATCGCGTTCAAGCTCGCAAGCCCGCTGACAGGCGGACTCGCCGACCCCGCGCACGTCCTCGAGCACGTCGAATGGGTGGCCGCGAGCTTCGAGATCGTGGATTGCCACTTCCCCGATTGGAAGTTTCAGGGTGCCGACGCCGTCGCCGACTTCAGTCTGCACTGGCGGCTCATTCTGGGGACGCCTCTCATGATCGCCGGCACTGACACTCGCGCACTCGCCAGCCGGTTGCACGACTGTGAGCTGTCGCTGAGACAGAACGAATCAGTTGTCGGTCGCGGTACCGGCGCCAATGCGCTCGGTCATCCCGCGATGGCCCTGGCCCATCTGGCCGACGTGATCGCGAGACAGCCGGAGGCTGATCCGCTCGAGGCGGGTGAGATAATCACGACCGGAACCTTGACGCCGGCAATGCCGATTGGTGCGGGCGAGACGTGGCGTTCGACCTACGACGGCCTCGGGCTGGCCGGCCTGACCATCACCTTCACCAACGAATAGTTGCCGCCTCGCTGCCCGTTTGACGGGATCACGATGCCTCAGCCTTCACACCCGCTGCTCCGGGTCCCCGTTCCGTGGGTGTTCGTGTTGAACTACCTGCTTGGCGTCGCTTTGCAGTGGCTCGCGCCACTCCCGTTCGCGTGGCCGCTTCCGGTGCGCGCAGACATCGTCGGCGGCGTGCTGTTCGTCATTGGCGTCGTGGTTGCCGGCTCGGGCTGGCTCGCGTTCCATCGTGTCGGCACCACGCGGGTGCCGGGCCAGGTTTCGACGACGCTGGTGTCGTGGGGGCCGTATCGGGTGACGAGAAATCCGATGTACGTGGGCCTGTCGCTGGCGTACCTGGGCGAAGCCGCGCTCCTTCGCCAGGTGTGGCCGGCACTGCTGCTCCCGCTGACGCTCATCTATCTGCAGCGCGTGGTGATTCCACTGGAAGAGACGCGTTTACGAGAGGCGTTCGGATCGGTGTACACCGACTACTGCGCCAGAGTGCGCCGATGGCTTTAGTGCGGCATATGTCGAGAGGGCAGCTCGGCGATCGGCCTGCACGCGTGGACCAGCTCTCACTGGTGATCCTTGTCGCACTGGCATCGGGTGTGCCGCCTCAGACTATCGCCCCGCGTCCGGAGGAACGCCGTGTCCCGGTCGGCGCCGCCTCGCTCTACTCGCGCGCGATCGGGCAGGGCCCGCCGGTCATCGTTCTGCACGGCGGACCGGATTTCGATCACCGGTATCTGCTGCCGGACCTCGATCGCCTGTCCGACAGGCTCCGTCTGATCTACTACGATCAGCGCGGGCGTGGCATGTCTGCAGACGGCGTGCGGCCTGAAGACGTGACGCTCGCCTCGGATCTCGACGACATCGATCGCGTGCGCCAGTCCTATGGCTTGGGTGCGCCGGCCCTGCTCGGCCATTCGTGGGGCGCGGTGCTCGCGCTCGAATACGCACTGCGCGATCCTACGCGCGTCTCGCACCTCGTTCTGATGAATCCCGCGCCAGCCTCCGCTCGTGACGTCGCCACGTTCCGTAAGGCATATGTCGACCGGCTTGGCGCCGATATGGACCGTCAACGCGCGATCGTCGCCAGCGAGGCCTATCGGGACGGTGATCCTGAGACCGTAGCCGCGCGCTACCGCATCCACTTCAAGTTCGCGCTCGCGCGTCCCGAAGACTTCGAGCGCCTGATAGAGACGATGAGGGCTGCGTTCGTGAGCCAGGGAAAGGCCGGCATTGTGAAGGCTCGCGCGGTCGAGGATCGGCTGATGCACGACACCTGGAATATCGCGGACTACGACCTGTTGCCGAGGCTGCGCACGCTGCGTGTGCCGACGCTGGTCATTACCGGCGATCACGAACTGATCCCGCCCGAGATGGCGGAGCACATCGCCAGTGCGATGCCAGACGCAAAGCTGATCACGCTCGCTGGCTGCGGCCACTTTGCCTATCTGGAGTGCCCGCGCGAAGTGCACGACGCCGTCGATGCGTTTCTCGGGCACAATCACTCGCGTTGAGCGGGAGAAAGACGATGGGCAGACTGACGCGGATTGCACCGGAGCTCCCGGTGGAGAACATGGAGGCCGCGATCGAGTACTACGTCGGGCGGCTCGGTTTCGAGATCGCAGCGAGGCTGCCGGACAGTGACTATGCGATCCTCGAGCGCGACGATGTGGCGCTGCATCTGTTCGAAGCGCAGGCCGGTACCTCATACGCCAGTCGCCATCCACGCGTTCGCGTCGGGACTCGACGAGCTTCATGCCGAACTCACAGACCGCGGTGCCCTGGTCACACAGGGTATCGTCAGACAGCCGTGGGGTAATCGTGAGTTCCGCGTGACCGATCCGACGGGCAACATGATCAAGTTCACCGAACCGACGGCGTAGGGACGTCGATCGGAAGCGTTGCCGGCAGAGCCGTAGACATCGTGGCCAGCAGGACCTCGCCATGCGATCGCAGCAGGAGGCGCTGCTGCGCGCCTTCGGTGCACGGCTTGGCTGCCGCGCCGCTCTCATCGCAAACGCCTCCCACGTCTGGAGGCTCGAGGTGACTGTGACGAGCCACGAAGCACGCGCCCATGCGGTCCTCGTGAGACCGATCAAGCATCTGTCGACTCCCGTCGCGTGGATCTTCTGTCTGGTGACCGCCGTCGCCGGATGTTCGCGCACGGTTACGTCGGCCGAGCGCGTGTCTCATACGTTCACGTCTCCTACACCCGTGACGATCGTGGGATATGACGATGTCGCGATGGAGGCGTTCATCTCGCGAGACGGGTCGCGACTCTTCTTCAACAACTGGAACAGTCCAACCGTCAACACCAACCTGTATGTGGCCGACCGTGTGGACGACACGACGTTTCGGTTCCGTGGAGAGCTGAAGGGCGTCAATACGCCTGCGCTCGAGGGCGTACCCAGTCTCGATCGCGACAGGCCATCTCTATTTCATTTCGACGCGGAGCTACGAGGCGACGCTGTCCACGATCTATCGAGGCACGCTCGATGGCGACACCGTATCGAACGTCGAGATCGTGCCGGGGGTCTCACGAGAGGCGAAGCCGTGGGTCAACTTCGACGCCGAGATCAGCGCCGACGGCAACGTCCTCTACTTCGTCGATGGCCGATTCGGAGGGGCGGGCATCCCCGAGACCGCCGATCTCGTGGCGGCCCGGAAGAAGGGCGATCGCTTCGAACGCTTCTCCGGGAGTGAGGACGTCTTCCGGAACGTCAATACCGATGCACTCGAGTACGCTCCGGCGATATCGGCCGACGACCTCACGCTCATCTTCACGCGTGCCGAGCTTGGCCTGAAAGGGCGCGTCTCGCTCTACATTGCCACTCGCGCATCGGTTACGTCACCATTCGATTCGCCCGCGGCGCTCGTCGATCTCGACGGATATGTCGAAGCCGCGACCTTCACACCCGACGAACGCGCCATCTACTATCACAAGAAGGACCGTGGCCGGTTCGTGATCCAAATGGCGCGCCGCCGGTGAGAGGCCTGATGCGATGGTGACGGCTGGCCTCGTTGGCGGACTTGGCCCCGAATCGACGATCGACTACTACCGCCGAATCCTCGAGGCGTGGCGGCAGCACGATCCCTCGTCATCGCCGGCGCTCGTCATCGACAGCCTCGACGTTCAGCTCGGGCTGCGGCTCGTGGCGTCCGATCGCGCTGGCTTCACCGACTACCTGCTCGGGTCGATTCGCCGTCTTGCGGCCGCGGGAGTCGATTTCATTGCCATCACCGCCAACACGCCGCACCTGATCTTCGACGACCTCGCGGCACAGTCATCGGTCCCGCTCATCAGCATCGTCGAGGTCTGCGCGCGAGCGGCGCGGCAACGCGCGCTGAGCCGCCTGCTGCTGCTCGGGACGCGGTTCACGATGGAGGCGACGTTCTATCCAGAGGTATGTGCCAGGTTCGGGCTGCGTGTGATCGTGCCAGACGCAGCAGATCGGACATGGATCCATGACTGCTACGTAAATGAGCTCCTGAAAGGACAATTTCATGGTGAGGCGAGAGCCCGCTTTGTTGCGTTGGTCGAGCGCCTGCGCGGTGAGCAGGGCATCGACGGTGTGATCCTCGGGGGCACCGAGCTGCCGCTGCTGCTGACCGGGACCAGCATCGCCGGCGTGCCGCTGCTCGACACGACGGCGCTGCATGTCGACGCGATTGTCGAACGGTTGCGGGCCGGTGCCTCGGAGAACGAGAATGTGGTTCCGTCGTAAGCGCCGAATCCTAGAACGCTGTTGACGCAACCATGAAGGCTATTCTCGACAAAGTCTTCGGCTACCAGGGCAACCCGAAGAACCTTCCGGTGCCAGACCTGGCCGCGGCGCTGCCGTTCTACGAGAACGTGCTCGGCTTCACCGTCAAGTCCCAGAGCGAGTCGCCGCACAGGTCCGTGGTCTTGACCCGAGACCATGTGGAAATCGGCCTCGCAGAAAACGGCGGCGATCCGACCCAGGATGGCTGTGCGTTTCACGTGACGGAGTTGCAATCCCTGCTGAGCGAATTCAAGAGTAAGGGACTTCAGAAAGAGCTCTCGGACATCAACGTCGAGCGCCGCAACGACGGCCCGTGGAACGTGTTCTACGTCGTCGCGCCCGACGGTTTGTGCTACTGGTTCGGCGAGCGCCAGTCTGATGGATCCCGTGAGACGTGAACGCGCGTTCGCGCGCGGTTGGCGGGCGCGCGTCTCGACTTCGAGGAAGAGCTGATGCCTGTTGCGAAGAAGCCGGCACAGTCGCCTGTATTCCCGGCTGCCACGGTCGAGGCTTTCGATCGTGCGAAGATTCTCGGAAGGGCTTTGCCGCTGCATCGAGGTTGCTCACCACGCTGGAGCTCATGCCGCGCTGAATCACGGCCGACGCCAGAGCAGCCGAAGCAGATGATGGACCGAGGTTATCGTTCGATGGGCCTGGGCTTCGATTGGATGCTGCTGCGGCCGGCAGCGGGGTTCATGACAGACGTGCGGAAAATCAACGGGTGGTGGTGTCACAGATGAAGCCGGGTTCGTTCTTTCGGCTCCTCCGCCTGATCGCGTCTGGCGATGAGGAACAGGTCGGCCGCGTGCTTGCTGTCGAACCCGATCTCGCGTCGGCGGCTGCCGCCACCGGAGCCACGCGCGCCGAGGCGCAACGGTACTTCCTCGCCAACGTCGGACACTACGTCTACGCCGGTGACACGGCCCTTCACATCGCGGCCGCGGGCTATCGGGAACGTATGGCACGGGAGCTCGTCGATCGCGGTGCGAATCCGAAAGCACTCAACCGTCGCGGGGCAACGCCCCTGCACTATGCCGTCACCGGTGGGCCGGGATCGACGCATTGGAACCCCGCCCAACAGGCGGCCACGATCGATTTCCTGATCACAGCCGGAGCCGATCCCGAAGCCGCCGACAAGAGCGGCGTTGCTCCGCTGCACGTCGCCGTACGCTCCCGATGCGCGTCGGCCGTTCAGGCGCTGCTCGTGGGCGGCGTCGATCCACGGCGGAAAAACAAGAGCGGTTCCACGCCGCTTCATCTGGCCGTGCAGACCACTGGTCGCGGCGGCAGCGGCAGCACCGCAGCGAAGGAGCAGCAGGCAGCGATCGTCCGCCTGCTCCTCGATCACGGTGGGAAGGTGAGCGACAGGAACGCCCGCGGCAGGACCGTCGCTCAATGCGTTCGCGATCCTGGTCTTGCGGCCCTCATGCTTTAGCGCGAACACGAAGACGAATACGAACCCGAACCCGAACACGAACCCGAACACACGAACCCGAACACGACTACGACTCTCAACGGAGACAACGATGGTTCTCACGAAGTCAGAGTTCATCAGCCAGCTGCAGCACGAAGTCCACATCCTTCTTCATCTCGCAAGCAAGGTCGATCGCAACAAACTGGACTACCGTCCGACGCCCAAGCAGCGCAGTACTCTGGAGCTGCTGCAGTACCTCTCGATCATGGGTCCAGAGTTCGTGAAGGCCGCGAAGAACGGCGCATTCGACCCCGCGAGCTGGACGATAGCGGAGCACGCCGCGAAGGCCCGCGATTTCGATCAGACCCTGGCAGCGATTGCGACGCAGAAGCAGGGCTACGCCGACGAGCTCGGCAGCCTGTCGGACACCGACTTCCGCAGCGAGATCGAGATGTTCGGACAGAAGACAAGCCGCGGCTCGTGGCTGGTCAGCATGGTGGTCTGCGGGTGTGCCGCGTACCGAACGCAACTGTTCGGCTATCTCAAGGCCTGCGGCCGCGAAGAGCTGAGTACCGATGAACCTCTGGGCCGGCGTCGACGGACGGATGTAACGGGCGATCTCTCCGGCCCTACGCGCCAAACTGCCGCAGATGATGGTCGGTGTGCAGGTACGCCCATCGCAGCCATTCGGCATGTGACATGGCGCCGAAGATCGGATGCCTGGACCACACGGCCGCGAGCGGTTGATCGGCGAAGCGTTTCGTGATCGCCGCGAGCTCCGCCACGTCGGCTGTGAAGTCGCCGGGAGGCGAACCGCTTCCGAGGACCTGATCGAGCTCCGGGCGCGTCTTGATCTCGGGCGGCCATTGCATCGGCGCATAGAGCGCGATCCACTTGACGACGGTGCGCTGGAGCAGGCTGGAGGCGTCGCTGACACGCACCTCGCCAAAAGCCACGCGCGCCGAGTCGATCAGGTGGCGGACCATCTGGGGCGCTGCCATCCGACCCCAGCGTGCGGGGCTGTCGGGCTCGAGTGCGCGCAGCCGGCGGAGGATCTCGGCGGTCGTGTCGGCCTGTGCGAGTGTCTTCATCCGTTCAGGTGGCTGGGGGTCAGGTCACGATCCAAGCAGGCGATCACCGCCTGCGTCCCGGAAGGCAGCGAGCGCGCGCTCGCGTCCGGCTTCCGCGTCAGCGACGAGCGCCGTAAACGCAGGGTCGCCGCGAAGTGCGTCGAATTGCGGGCTCGAGCGAAGGGTTGCGGCAACGAAGTAGCCCTTGGCGACGCCTCGCGTCAGATAGTCGAGTCCAGCACGGTGTTCTCCGATGTCGCAGAGCAGCCAGCCCTCCTGGAACACCGCTTCGGGATCCTCCTGAATCTTCAACGCCATGGTGGCCCCCATCCGCCCCGCCATCCCCGTGACAGACCCGTCGAGCCACGCGGAGAGGTAGTCCATCCACGACTGGAACGCTGGTATTCGCCGCTGATGCCGCATCCGCTCGAGTGCGCGCCGCGCCTCCTCGCGCCGACCCGCCAGCGCCAGACCGATCACGCGAATGCCATCGTCGGCGCCCGCCTGAATCGGGGGCGGCTCGACGGTGAGCAGGCGATCGATGTCACCCATGACGAGCAGTGTTTGGTCGAGGCTCGTCGGAACGTTGGGATCCAGGCGTCGCGCTTCCTCGTGTGCCCGGATCGACTGCTCGAACAGCCCGCAATAACGGCACGCGTGTACGAGACCGGCGAACAGTTCCGGATCGTTGCCGTGCCGCGACGCCTCGCCAAGCAGGCGAACGACCGCTCGCGTCGCCTGTCCGATGTCGGCCTCGAGGTTGGCGTAGTACTTGTGCGCGAGTGACAGCCGCGGGTTGAGTGACAGGGCGCGAGTGAACGCCTCCTCGGCGCGGGCCTCACTGTCGGGCGCGCCGTCGACATATTTGCCGAGGACGCGGTAGCAGCGGCCGAGACGGGCCCATGCCGGCGCGAACCGTGGGTCCAGCTCCACGCACCGCAGGTACAAGTCACGAGCTTCGGCCAGGCCGTCGTAGGTGCGGGCCAGTCCGTTCGCCCGCAGGTACAACGCGTAGGCGGTCGAATGTGCGGGCGCGTCTGGAGTGGAGGCCGCTCCGCTGGTCAGGGGTGGGGCCAGCGCGTCGACGACCCGCCGCGCAATGTCGTCCTGCAGGCGGAACAGGTCGCCGAGCGGCGATTGCACGGTGTGCGCGGCGAGCAGCGTCCCGCTGGGCGACTCCACGAGCTGCACGGTCGCGCGGAGCTGATCGCCAGCCCGCAACAACGTCCCCATGACCACGCGATCCACGTCCGCCTCGGTCGTCAGCGCCTTGAGATCGGGTGCCTCGCCCGCAAAGCGCGAGGCGACCGCACTCGAACGCAGCACGAGCGAGCCAATCCCCGAGAGCGACGAGGTGATCGCGTCCGGGAGGCTGAAGGCGAGAAAGTCTGTTTCCGGATCCGGCCGCAGCACGCGGAACGGCAGCACGACGAGCCGCGTGAACGTGTGCGCGAGCGTGTGGACGCCGGTGGCGTCGATGCCGCGCACCGCGCGCAGCTCCTCCGCCATCACCTCAGCTGACGCGGGTCGATCCTCCCCGCGCTTGGCGAGGGCTTTCCGGATCACCCGATCGACAGCGGCAATGGCGGGGGATCCGGTAAGAGCCGGCGGCTGCTGGTACTGCGTCGCGTGCAGAATGTCGACGAGCGTTCGTCCCGTGAACGCCGGACGTCCAGCGAGCATCTCGAACAGGATTGCGCCCGTGGCAAAGAGATCGGTCGCCGGGCCGACGGCTTCTCCGGCAATCTGCTCGGGCGCCATGTAGCGAGGCGTACCGACCATCAGCCCCGTCCCGGTCAGGTGAGTGGCGTCGCTGATCGAGACTTCGCGCTCTGGCCGCGCGAGACCGAAATCGAGCAGCTTGACGCCGTGTGCCGTCAGGAACACGTTGGACGGTTTGAGATCGCGATGGACGATTCCGCGACTGTGCAGCGCGGTCAGGGCACTCAGCATCTCGAGAGCGATTGGGACCGTCTCGACAAGGTGCAGCGGTCCGCCGCGCAGGCGCTCCGACAAGACCGCGCCTTCGAGCAGCTCCATCGCGATGAACAGCTCGCCGGCATCCTCGCCGATTTCATAGATTTGGCAGACGTTCGGGTGGTTCACGCTCGCGGCCACGCGCGCCTCGCGCCAGAAGCGCTTGCGCGCCGTCTCGTCTCCCAGCGACGTCATCCGCTTCACGGCGACCCCGCGGTCGAGCCGTTCGTCGTGGGCGGCAAAAACAATCCCCATCCCGCCCTGTCCAAGCGCGTGTGAGACGAGGTAGTGGCCGATGCGAACGGGCACGGCCGTATCCCGGCTGCGGGTGTCGCGTTCGGGCGAGGGTGTGCTCGTCAGACCCTCCGAGAGCATCCGCTCTTCTCGCTTCGAACCATCGTCGGCAGGTGTGTGCGGCACGCGGCCTTCGATCATATCCCCGCTGCCACCGGGCTCCGCTGTTGTTGTAGATTTCGAGCCACAAGGGCTCGAGGGGATGACGGATGAGCATTCAGATTCGCGCGATGGACCCCGCCGACGGCGCTCAATGGCTGCGGATGCGGCTGGCATTGTGGCCGGATGAGCGCGAGGGGCACGAGGATGACATCCGCGGCTACTTTGCAGGCGACCGACACGAGCCGCAGCATGTGCTCGTGGCCGTGGACCCGTCAGGCGCCGCCATCGGCTTTGCCGAGCTGTCGATCCGTAACATCGTGGATGGTTGCGTCAGCAACCATGTGGCGTACTTGGAGGGGTGGTACGTAGATCCCGAGGCGCGCCGCACCGGCGTAGGACGCGCGCTCGTCGAGGCGGCCGAGCAGTGGGCCGTTCACGAAGGCTGTCTCGAGTTCGGTTCGGATGCTCTCATCGACAACCACGTCAGTCACGCGGCGCATCGCGCGCTCGGCTTCGAAGAGGTTGATCGCGTCGTGATGTTCCGCAAAGACCTGCCGCGGCGGCACACCACTTCCATCACGACCGATCCTTCGCGCTGAGCGCGCGGCTAGGGGAAGTGCGCAAGCCGCGTAGGCGTCGCTCCGGGCAGAGCGCCGAGCGTAGCCGGCCGCCCGTCTACCGGCAGGGCGGATGTTGACAGTTACAGTGCAGCTCGACCTGCTGACCTGATTTCTTGCAGGTACTCGCTGCAGTACTTGCCGTAGGGACCTGTGGTATCGACCTGACACTCACACGCGGGATGCGCGCACTTTTGAGTGGCCATGGCTTCCCCCGCTCTGTCGCTGACGATCGACGCGTTCCGACTCGATCGTTTCAACCGAGTGGCGTCATCATCGCACGTCCGCCCGACGTAGAATCACGCCCACGGACGAGCCAATCGCTCAGCTCGGCATGGATGCCGGTTCGTCAAGAGGGTGCGCGTCATGCGGCTCGAACCGTTGCTCCGGGCACACGGCTTCATGAAGGTCGAGCAGCCACCAGAGCTGTGGGAACCGGAAACCGAAGACACCAGATTTATCCCCCTGCTTGGCGAGATGATTGCCGCGGGCCTCACTGGCGGCGCAGAACTCGAAGCGCTGACGTTGAACGCCAGTAACGTCGTGGTGGAGCAGCCGCGTCAGGGCGAGGGCGCAGATGCCCCACTGGCGCCCGCCGGTGAGTACGTTGCCGTGACCGTGAGCGGCGAGACCAACCTCGGCGACGACTGCATCTGGCGCACGCCAGGTCCGGCAGCCACCGGGTTGCTGAAGCGGCTGCAGGGTCCGCTCATCACAGCCGGCGTCGTCTGTGCCTATACTCGACGGATGCCGCCGCGCGGTAGCGTGACCGTGCTGCTCCCGCGGCGCGTGGGCGCGTGAGAGGTCATCATGAACGTTCTCATCAAATCGATCGAAGGTGAGTATCGGCGCTACAAGACACTCGCCGAGAGTGCGCTCGAGCAGGTCGCGGAGGCGCAACTCTCGGCCGCTGGCCCGGCTAACGGTAACTCGCTGGCCATCATGTGCTGGCACGTCTCGGGCAACCTGCGTTCGCGTTTCACGGACTTCCTCACGACCGATGGTGAGAAGCCATGGCGCAAACGCGATGAGGAATTCGATCAGCGGACGGTCACGAGAAGCGAGTTGCTGGCCAAGTGGGCCATTGGCTGGGACGTGCTCTTCACCACGCTCGCGACGCTCAAGGACGACGATCTGATGAAGACCGTGACGATTCGGGGGCAGTCACAGGCTGTTCACGAAGCCCTGAATCGCTCGCTGACACACACGAGCTACCACGTCGGTCAAATCGTCTATCTCGCACATGCGTACGCTGGTGACGGCTGGCGGTACCTGACCATTGCTCCCGGTCAATCCACGGCGTTTGACAAGACAATCGCGGCCAAGAATGCCGGCGATGCGCCACGCTGATGGCTGGGGACCGAACGAGCCTCGTGTGAGAAAGCGGCGTAGAATCACTCGCCCGGTTTCACCGGGAGTCGAGGAGGTCTCATGGCACGTATGCTGGGAATGGTCGCAATCGTGTGTCTGGTGCTCGGGATGGCGGCGCGCGCCGCGGATGTCGCCGGCGCCTGGGAAGGCACGGTTCAAGGCCCGCAGGGCGATTTCAATCTCACCTTTCACTTCACGGTGGACGGCGAGAAACTCGGTGGGACCGTCGAAGGCCCCGGGGGCACGATGAACATCACGAAGGGCACCATCAAAGGCGACGACATGGCGTTCAACGTGGACATGGACGCGAACACCACCATCACCCACGAGGGCAAGGTGACCGGAGAAACGATTGCGATGAAGTCGCACGGACCGTGGGGCGACTCGCAGTTCACGCTCAAGCGCGCTGCCAAGAAGTAGGCCGTGACGGGTGACGACCTCCGCTCTCTGCAAGGCGCCGCTGAAGGACCGCTACCGTGCGGAGCCCGAGGCGGCGCTCGTCACGCTTCGGGCCACCGGCACGTTGACCGACGATGTCACGTGCAGTGTGGAGACGGGCGGGGCGCTGGTGCGCGCCGGGTTGCATCCTGCTACCGGTGGCGACGGACTCGCCGTGTGTCCGGGCGACATGCTGCTCGATCGCGGCGTCGTGACCAACGCCCAGCCACATGAAGAAGACGTTCAAGACGACCATCGTCCGCGATGGGTCGATGTGTTTCATCCCGTTGACCTTCGACCCCAAGCCGGTGTTCGGCAAGGTGCGGGCGCCGGTGAAGGTCACACTGAATGGGTACACCTATCGCAGTACCATCGCGGCGATGGGCGGGCCACCCTGCGTACCGCTTCGCCGCAGCAATCGCGAGGCTGCTCGACTCCAAGGCGGTGAGACTCTCAGCGTGCGGCTCGAGCTCGATACCGACACGCGCGAGGTGAAGACGCCGGCGGATCTGGTGCGGGCGTTGAGAGCCGCTCCGCCGGCCTGGGAACGCTGGCAGACGCTGAGCTATTCGCATCAACGCGAGCACGTGGAGTACGTCGAGCAGGCGAAGAAAACGGAAACGCGCCTCCGTCGAATCGCCCGCGTAGCCGAATGGGCACAGGCGCTGCCTGCCAGGACGCCGCCGACGACACGCTCTTCATCACGCTGAGACCGACGCGTGGACCGTATCGCACGGCGATTCGGTTGGACGGTCATGGCGGTACTCGCCTCGATGGTCGCCATCTATGCCGCGATCGTCCTGCTCGTCCCAACGGCTGGTCCGCCGCTTGTCGCCGCACGCCGCGCGACGTTGCCGTGGTCGTTGATCGCCCACCTCGCCGGCGGGCTGTTCGCGATAGCGGTCGGTCCCTGGCAGTTCAGTACACGGCTTCGGCGACGGGCGCTCAGCGTTCATCGATGGACCGGACGTACATACATCGTGGCCGTGATGGTCAGTGGATTGGGCGCGCTTTCGCTGGCGCGGGTTTCCGAGGAAGGGATGCTCACGCACCTTGGCTTCGGCACGCTCGCGCTGGTCTGGCTTGGCACGACGGCGATGGCCTACGTCCGGATCCGCGCGAGAGACATCGTGAGCCATCGGCAGTGGATGGTCAGGAGCTATGCGCTGACGCTGGCGGCGGTCACGCTTCGCATCTATCTGCCCATCAGCCTGCTGGCCGGGATCTCGTATCCTGTTGCGTATCGAGCGATCTCTTGGTTGTGCTGGATGCCCAATCTGTTCGCGGCTGAATGGATCAACCGAACGAGAGGCTGGCGATGAACAGCACCTGGCATCAGGCGCATCCCATGCCGCGGCCGGCAACGGCGGCGCAGCGGGTCGCGTGGCATCTGGCCCATCAGAGGCAATGTGGGTGTCGCGAGATTCCTAGGTCAGTACAGCTGCTGATCGACAGCAACGGGGGAGCGGCCCGCCGGACATCGCGATCGGCTGCGTCTTCTCGCGCGCATGGCGGCAAGAAGTCCGTCTAAGGTGTTCCCGGCACTGAGGAGACGCTCGCATGTGGCTGCTGCTCATCGCGCTTTTCGGCCTGCTGGTCCCCAACGGGCTGTTCATCTACTGGCTCTTCGTGGAGTTCAGCGGATTTGGCGCGGTCGTGCACGACAAGCTGGCGCTGGCCTTCATCCTCGACGCGCTTCTGGCTCTGGTCGTACTGACGGCGTACTTCGCGAAGCGGCCGATCGGACCGATCGCGTGGCCCTGGTTCGTCGTGCTGTCGTTCATCGGTGGCCTCGGGTTCAGCTTGCCGTTCTACTACTGGCTGAATCAGAGCAGCTCGCGTGAGTGACGCTACCCGCTCCGGGCGGTGAACTCGAGTCAATAATGACCCCACTCCAGCGAGCTCGGCGCAGCCTTGAAGGCCTCTCCACTGGCGATGCGTTCGGCCAGTTGTTCTTCTCGATCTCGCCCGACGCGGCATCCACTGGCGCGTTGCCAGCAGGTCCCTGGCAGTGGACCGACGACACGCACATGGCGTTGTCGATCGTGGAAGTACTGACAGAGCATCAGCGCATCAACCAGGACGCGCTGGCTGCCGCTTTTGCTCGCCGCTACGTAGAGAATCCGTTCCGCGGTTATGCGGGGGGCGCCGCACGATTGCTCACGCGACTCGCATCGGGGGCCGATTGGCGCGTCGAGTCGCCGGCGCTGTTCGGCGGAGGATCGTACGGCAACGGTGCTGCGATGCGCGTGGCGCCAGTGGGCGCGTACTTCGCGGACGACCCCGATCGCGCGGCCCACGAGGCTCAACATTCGGCGGTCATCACGCACGCGCATCCCGAGGGACAGGCCGGAGCCATTGCCGTCGCCGTAGCTGCTGCCACAGCGGCCAGTCAGCCAGCCACAGCAGGACGACAGTTCATCAGCGGCCTGCTGCAGTTCGTCCCTGACGGACTCGTCCGGCGGCGTCTGCAGACGGCCCTGGACATCCCACGCGGCGAGCTGTACAACGCGGTTCACACGCTGGGTTCGGGCGACGAGGTGACCGCTCAAGACACCGTTCCCTTCTGCATCTGGGTGGCATCGCATCACCTGGACGACTACGAGGGGGCGCTCTGGACGGCCGCGCGAGGCCTGGGCGATGTCGACACCACGTGTGCCATCGTCGGAGGGATTGTCGCGCTGTCGGCTCCTGCGATCCCGGCGGCGTGGATCGAGCGGCGTGAACCGTTGCCCGCAGGGTGAGCATCGGGTCCCGCCATCGCGATGAGCGAGAGGGCAACATGTCTCTTCAGCCAACACCACAACTCCTTCGCAGTGCGCCGTACTTTCCCGTCGGCGATGTCGAGCACGCTGCGGAACACTACGAGCGGGTCCTCGGTTTCCATCGCGACTACGTCGGCGGCTCGCCGCCGCACTTCGCGATTCTCAGCCGCGATGGTCTCGCGATCATGCTGCGGATGGTTCCGGCGCCGGATCGGATCGTGCCCAACGAGGGCCAGGGCGGCACATGGGATGCGTTCTTCTGGGTCCGTGACGTGCGGGCACTGCACGCGGAGCTGCAGGCGAGAGGCGCCGAGATCGTCTATGGGCCCGTCGTACAGGAGGCGTATCACATGGAAGAATTCGCGGTGCGTGACCCCTCCGGCTACGTCCTGGGATTCGGGCAGGCGCTCGCGTAGCCACGAGGGTCCGGCGACCGGCCGGCGCGGCGCGCAAGGCCGTGAATCCGATGACGGCGTGGCCCGGTTCCCGGGTTGGCCCGCGATCCAGCTTTTGTTTTCGCGGCCTCAGTTTTGTAGGGCCTTCGACAGCCTGACGCGCGAAGAACGGCCAATTTTTCGCTGGCACAGTCCATGCTGGCCTGTCGAAACGCATGCCGACGGCCCGCCCTCGCATCATCGTCGCCACCCCCCACGCCGCTGAGTTTCACGAGATAGCCGATTGCCTCAGCGCCAACACTTTCGAACCTGTTCGCAGCATGACCGCCAAGGCGGCCTGCGAAGAGATCACCACCACCGGTGCCGCGATGCTCGTTGCGGATGCCATCTTTGCGTTCCAGCAGGGGCTGCATGCCGCCTGGCGCGCGCGGTATCCGCAGCTCTCGGCGATCGTGATCGGGGCACTGGACGCCGGTGCGCAGCGAGCCGCGGAGGGGCTGCGTACGATCTATTTGCCGCGCCCCGTGGATGGCAGCACACTTCTCTGCATGGTCTCGATGGCGATCGTCGAGAGCCGTCCGGTGCGGTGTTCACCGCGTAAGCCCGTGAGCTTCTCTGCGATCGCCAACGGCGTGTCGGCGCGGCTGGTGGACGTGAGCCAGGAAGGCTTGCGGCTGGAGCTGCCTCGCGAGCGTCGTGCGCCCGCGCCGCCGCTCTATTTCCGCGTGAGCGTCCCCACACTTGGCATAGCCATGATGGTGCAGCGCCGCTGGACCAGCTTGCCGATGGACGCAACGCAAAAGGACGTGACCTGGTGCGGCGTGGTTCTCAGCCAGAATTCGACCGGAATCGAACACGCCTGGCACCGCTTCGTCGATATGGTGCCCGACGCGGGCGTACAGGCCGAAGCGCAGCAGGGATAACGGGCAGAGACCGCGCGGCCTGGAGCGTCACAGGCCGCGCGAGTCGGCTTTCGAGCACACCACCAGACCTTCGTGCGGCCGGGGTCATGCCACTGCGCCAACGCACCCCGGCCAGTCCCCTAGTACACTCTTCCGCATTGAGCGTTCCGTGCCGGCCGACTCCCGCGCGCGAGCCCGAACACTCACGGCTGTACCTGCGGCATTGGAGCCTGCAATGCTGTTCATGGTGATCGAGCACTTCAAAGACGCCAACCCTGTTCCGGTCTACGAGCGCTTCCAGACGCACGGGCGGATGGCGCCGCCCGGTCTGCGCTATGTCGGGAGTTGGGTCGCCGCCGATTTGGACCGCTGCTACCAAGTGATGGAGTGCGACGATCGGTCGTTGCTCGATGCGTGGACCTCGCGGTGGAGCGACCTCGTCCACTTCGATATCGTGCCAGTCGTCACGTCCAGCGACGCACTGGGGCGAGTCCTTCCTCATGCCGTGCCTTCGGCGGTACCTCCTACCTCAGCACGGCGGTTCGGATGGGCCCTGTCGACCGTGTTCGTTCTCTCGTTGCTCTTCCCGATCGTGGCGTCCACGCTGGCCGGCACCGAGCCATCCCGTGTGCTGGGCATAGCGGACGTCGCAGTGGCTGCAGTCTTTGCGATCGGCGCAACGATGCTCGTGGCGCGTCCCCGGGCTCCGGTCACCGATGCCGATCGGTTGCGTGCGTACCGGTGGACCGAATGGATCCTGACCGTGGTGCCCGTGCTGCTGGCCGTGTTCCTTGTGGCCGGTGCCCGAGTCAACTGGACGGTGCTCGTGATCGGACTTGCCTGGCGGCTCTGGCTGTTCATCTCGTGCCTGCCGTATCTGCTGGCCGCAAGACGTGGCACCGAGAGTCGCTGACAACTCCCAACCTCCACTTTCCACTCCCAAGACTCGGTCCCTGACTCTTCGACTCGTCGACTCTTGGACGCTTGGACTCTCGTGAGTAGACTGTCCCATGCGCCGAGCCAGCTGGGCCATTCTTGCCTTCTGGGTCCTCACCGCCGCGTTGCGAGCACAGGCGCCGTCAACATCTGCCGCGGCATCGACTGGAAAGGGATCGCCTGTGTCGAGTCACGCCCGGGGCACGTTCGAAGTGAAAGTCACACCGGTACCGAGCGAGGCTGGCAGCTCGCCGCCAGCGGCGAGAATGACCATCAGCAAGACGCTGCACGGCGACCTCGAAGGTACGGGCCAGGGAGAGATGCTCGCCGCCAATACAAGCGTCGAGGGATCGGCTGCGTACGTCGCCATCGAGCGCATCACGGGCACGCTCGCCGGCCGCACCGGATCGTTCGTGCTTCAGCACAGCGCGACGATGACGCGTGGCGCGCCGCATCTCCTCGTGACCGTCGTCCCCGACTCGGGAACTGGTGATCTCGCCGGGCTGACCGGCACCTTTGGCATCATCATCGCTGACGGCCAGCACTCGTACGACTTCGAGTACTCGCTGCCGTCAGCTCACTGAATCCCACGAGCAGGTCGCAGTCCATGTGCCGGAACATCAAGACACTCGCGAATTTCGAGCCGCCCGCGACGACCGAAGAAATCCAGGCGTCGGCGCTCCAGTTCGTCCGGAAGTTGAGCGGGACGACGAGGCCGTCGCGCGCCAACGAAGAGGCGTTCAATCGCGCAGTCGATGAGGTCGCTGCGGCGGCGCATCAGCTGATTGCGTCGATCACGACCGCGGCTCCTCCGCGGAACCGTGACGTCGAGCGCGCCAGGGCCAGAGCCCGATCGCAGCGCAGGTTCGGAAGTGGCGGCGAGGCCGCCCCACGGTGAACGATCAACGATGACGCAGACGAACGACCTCGACGATGAGGCTGCGCTCGTTCTCGATCCCTCAACCATCCGAGTGAAACGCGCGATGGCGTTTGGGACGCTCGCCGTCGGCACGTTGGACGCGCTCGACGCGATCGTGTTCTTTGGTCTTCGCGGCGCAACTCCGATTGGCATCTTCCAGAGCATTGCGTCGGGGCTTCTCGGCCGCGCCGCGTATCAGGGTGGCCTCGCAACTGCGATACTGGGCGTCGCCGTCCACTACTTCATTGCGTTCCTGATCGTCGCGACAGCGGTAATCGCCGCGCGGTGGGTCCCAAGACTCGCGGACAGCCCGTGGGCCTGGGGACCGGTCTACGGCTTGATCGCCTACGCGGTCATGAACATGGTCGTACTCCCGATGTCGTCCGCGGCCTTCGGTCCTCCGTCGGCGATCGTGGTCGTGAACGGACTCCTCATCCATGCGCTCGGCGTGGGCATTCCAAGCGCGCTCACCGCGCGCGCCGTCTGGAGCGGCCGCTGAGTCAACTCCCGCGCGAGTCAACAACGTGACACCTCGATGCAGCATTCGGTTGACCGTATGGCTCGCGCTGGTCAGCACGTTCTCGTTAATCGCTGCCGTCGCAGGCGACGCGGCCGACGAGCGTCGGCCGCTGCGATCGGGGCTGAGCGCGATCTATCGCCTCGATACGCTCGCTCGGTTCAGCACGGCCGTCAAGGTGGGCTCGGTTTCGAGCTACGACCGGACGGGCGGCAACGACGACGGCTTTTCGGGCCAGTATTCGTTCCTGCGGAAGGAACCTGGCGGCCTGGTGATCGCGGATCTCACCGGTCCAGGCGTCATCTACCGGATCTGGACTCCGACTCCAACCGACGACGTCGTCGAGTTCTATTTCGACGGCGAGACCACGCCTCGCTTGTCCGTGCCGTTTCGTGAGCTCTTCACGGGCACGCATCCGCCGTTCGTCTCGCCGATCGTGGGCAGCGGTGCGGGCGGGTTCTACAGCTATCTGCCGATCGGCTTCGCACGGTCGGTCAAAGTGCTGGTCCGCGCGGAGAAGGTGCAGTTCTACCAGATCAACTACGCGATCTATCCCGCCGACGCCGGCATCGAGACAATTCCGGCTGCCCCCGATCGCACGTGGACCGACGATGTGGAGAAGGCCAGGGCCCTCTTCAGCCGTCCCGGGGCCGATCTCAGTCAGGACGTCGCACCGCCTGGTGCGCCGATCGAGACGCGCCCGATCCGCGCCGCCGTGCCGGCAGGTCGGACGGTCACGGTCTTCGAATCCCACACGCCCGGACGCATCGTCGGTCTGCGGCTCGGGCCGTCTGCCGCGTTCACCAGCCGTGCGCGCGATCTGGTATTGCGCGTCTGGTGGGACGACGACCAGACGCCGGCAATCAATTGTCCTGTCGGCGACTTCTTCGGTTATGCGTGGGGCCGGCCGGCGATGCGCGGGCTGCTGGCGGGGACCACGGAGGACGAGAACTATCTCTATTTGCCCATGCCGTGGGATCGGTCCGCCAGAATCGAGCTCGTCTCGACACGTTCGGGCGGTCCTGCTGTCGATGTGCACGGAGAGGTGAGCGTCGTGAACGTCGGACGCCGCGAGGATGAAGGCCGGCTCTATGCCGTCTGGCACCGCGAGAATCCAACGACCGACGGACGACCATTCACGTTCGTGGATACGACGGGTGCTGGCCATCTGGTCGCTGTCTTCCTGCAGGCGCAAGGGCCGGAAGCTGGTGCCGTGCCTCGATTCTTCGAGGGCGACGACCAGGCCTTGGTCGATGGCGAGGCAACGGTGAACGGGACGGGCTCCGAGGATTTCTTCAATGGCGGCTGGTACGACGTGCCAGGGCGATGGGAAGATCGGGTCTCGCTGCCGCTCAGCGGATGCCTCGAGTTCACGCGCGCGCTGGGACGGACCGGCGGCTACCGCTTCTTCCTCGGCGACGCCTACTCGTTCCGCCGTTCGCTCCGGGCGACGATCGAGCATGGTCCGGAAGGCAATCACGAGACCGCCGACTACACATCGGTCGCGCTCCTTTACGCGGCCGCGGCGCCAACCGATCCAGGCACTCCGCTTCGTCCCGAGACTCTCCGAATCGCCGACCCCGATCGCGTGGTCTTCACACCTGGCTGGACGATGCCGATCCACGCCTTCTCGTGGACGGGTGCGTCACTGACCAAGCGTGAGGAGCAACTCGGCGGACGATCCGTTCGATTCCTGTCGTTCACTGGTGAAGGCGCCGACTTCTTCGGCCCGCACTACGTGTCGCTCATCGCCAGCGTGCCGGCGGCCGGACGCTACCGCGTGTCGATCGAAGCCGTCGCCGGACCGGCACAAGGGATCGTGCAGCTGACGAGCAATGAGTCGCCGGCCGGTGAGCCCGTCGATTTCTACGCGTCTACGCGCACGCTGGGACCTGCAGCGGCGCTAGGCACGCTCGATCTGACGGAGGGCACGAACCATGTCATGTTGAAAATGGTCGGAAAGAATCAGCAGTCGTCCGGCCTTGGCCTCGACCTCTATCGCGTGATCTGCGATCGCCTTCGACCGTGATGACCGGAGAAACCACGATGCACTCCACCTGGATACACGCGTGTCTCTTCACGGCGCTGGCGTTGATGGGCGCGGTGCCGGCAATGGCGGCCGGTGAGGCGTCCGGCACGGTGGCCGTCGTGAAAGGCGGCACCATCGCGCCAGCGCATGCCGCAGCCTATCTGACTCGCGATCCGAAAAACGCGCGCGTCAGGATCGTCGAAGTCGTGCTGAGCGATCAACCCATTGACGCGGCGGCAGCCGCTGCGGCGCTGAATCCGCACACCGACGTCATCAATCAGGATGCGCTCAAGGGCCGCGACTACGTGCTGCTGTGGATTCGCAGCGACGGCGAGGTCAGCATGAACGCCACGTTCGGCGCGACGATGACGCAGTATGTCGAAGTGAGCGGCGCGACGCTCATCGCATCCCTCACGGCCAACACGCTCGAGCGTGTCGCTGGTCGCTTGTCCACGCCGAAGCCCATCGCCGTGATGGACGGTACGTCGTACACCGTAGACCTCACGTTCGCGAGCGACGTCACGCGGCTGCCGGCCGGCACATCGCTTCCGGCGGGCGGCGGCGATCCGGGCAAGGCGCTGACCGCCTTTGTCAGTGCGGTCGCTGACAAGAACTGGGCGGCAATCCAGGCCGCCTCGAGTGCACAGGCACTGAAATTCTTCGCGGCCGATTACCGCTCGGAAGCCGAGAATGCGGAGTACGCGCAAGACCTCGTCCACGCCTGGCTGCCCAAGGCGAAGCTCACCATCACGGGCGGCGAAGTACGCGGCGATGTCGCCGACCTCGACGTCGAGGGCGAGATGTTCCCGGGTACAGTCGGCGTCTATGTGGCGCGGATGGTGAAGCACGGGACCGGCTGGGCGTTCGACGGCGCGTCGGTCCTCGGTATGGCGCCGTGATCTCGGGCTACGGTCTGCAGTCTGCGGTCTGCGGGAACAGCGGCGTGGTAGATTGAGCGGCCCAAGGCGCACGGCTCAGGGCCCACGGCTAGAGCCCGACGCCTGAAGCCCAACGCCCAAAGCCAAGAAGGGTCCCAGATGTCCCGCGCCGTGCTCCTCCTGAGTCTTCTGGTCGCGCTCGTCGCGCCGGCCGCTGGTGATTCCGGCGTGCTGCGTATCTATTTCGTCGATGTCGAAGGCGGGCAGGCCACGCTCTTCGTCGCGCCCTCCGGCCAATCGATGCTGATCGATGCGGGCTGGCCGGGAGCCGATCGGCGGGATGCCCTTCGGATTGCGGCCGCGGCGCGCGACGCCGGCGTGACGCGTCTCGACTATCTGGTGACGACGCACTACCACGTGGATCACGTGGGCGGCGTGCCGAACGTCGCGGCGACCCTGCCGGTCGGCACGTTCGTGGACCACGGAGAGAGCGTCGAACGCGAGGGCAGCCAGGCCGCGCTCCTGACCGCGTACGCGAACGCCCGACGCTCGTCGGCTCACATGATCGCCAAGGCGGGCGATACCATCCCGATCGCGGGACTCGACGTGCGTGTGGTCGCGGCCGCCGGTAAGGTCATCGACCGTCCGCTTCCCGGCGGCGGCACGGCGAATCCGCTGTGTGCCTCTTTTGAACCGAAGGAGACCGACACAGGCGAAAACGCGCTTTCGGTCGGCACGCTGATCACGTACGGCAAGTTCAAGACGATCGATCTTGGCGATCTCACCTGGAACGTCGAACTGCAGCTCGCGTGCCCTGCCAATCTGGTGGGTACCGTCGATCTCTACCTCACCACGCATCATGGATCGGACAAATCGGGGCCGGCGGTGCTCGTCCACGCGCTGCATCCACGCGTGGCGATCATGAACAATGGTCCGCACAAAGGCGGGTCAGCCTCGGCGTGGCAGATCGTCCACGAGGTACCGGGACTCGAGGATCTGTGGCAGCTGCACCGCGCCCTCGACAGCGACCCTGCGCACAACGTGGCGGACGCGCGGATTGCGAATCCGGATGAGTCCACATCCGACTGGCTGCTCGTCGTGGCCCGGCAGGACGGCAGTTTCACCGTCGCGAATCAGCGGACCGGCGACACCAAGCAGTACGCCGCGCGATGATGCAAACGGCGGCCTCTCGCGACCGCTCAGCCACGAAAGGACACAGCATGACTGCCGTCGCACGCATGACGAATGCGCGATGGTGCGCCTTCTTCACGATCGCCGTTCTCCTGGTGTTTCTGCGTCCAACCGGCTCGCCAGCATGGGCAGCATCATCGCCGACTGCGAAAGACGTCATTGCGCGGATTCAGCAGCATGTCGGCATCCCGTGGCAGGGCGACACCGTTGACACGTTCAAGGCCGGCGATCCCGACACGCCTGTTACGGGTATCGCGGTCACGATGATGGCGACGCTCGATGTGTTGCAGCGTGCCGCCGCGGCCAACCAGAATCTGATCATCACGCACGAGCCGACATTCTTCGATCATCTCGACAGAACCGAAGGCCTCGAGAGCGAGAAGGATCCGGTCTACGTCGCGAAGCGGGACTTCATCAAGGCGCACGGCCTCGTGGTGTGGCGCTTCCACGACTACTGGCATCGCCGGCGGCCCGACGGGATCCTCGCCGGGATGGTGGATGCGCTCGGTTGGCAGAAGTATCAGAGCGCGGACGCTCCGATGCGCTTTGTCCTGCCGTCCACCTCGCTGAACGCCCTCGCCGCGGACATCCGGCAGCATTTGCATGCGGCGACGATGCGCGTCGTGGGCCCGCCCGACATGCAGGTGACGCGCATCGGATTCATTCCTGGTGCGGCGCCGTACGACATGCACCGGCGGATGCTGCAGTCCGACGTTCAGGTGCTGGTGATTGGTGAGGCCCGCGAGTGGGAAACGGTCGAGTACGTCGCCGACGCCGTCTCGGCCCGTCAGGACAAGGCGCTCATCATCATTGGCCACATCCCGTCCGAACAGGCGGGCATGGACGAATGCGTCCGGTGGCTTCGCGGGTTCGTGTCCGAGGTGCCCGTCGCCTTCGTACCGGCGGCGGATCCATTCTGGCCGCCCAAACAATAGTCACAAGGTAAAAAGGTCACAAAGGTCGAAAGGTCCCTGAATGTCCGAGTCGACGCCAGGGACCTGAGACTGTGCGACCTTGAGCCCCTGAGACCCTGAGACCTTGAGACCCTGAGACCCTGAGACTTTGAGAGGAGATGTCTTTGTGAGCCCCAGACGACCGACTCGGCGCGCCAGTCTCGCTGTTGGTGTCATCGCCCTGGCGCTGACCGCCGCTTCGGGGCCCCACGCGCAGCAGCAGAGCGGATTCGACGGCGTGTCGAACAGCCTCGAAACGCTCTATCGCGTGTCGAACGCCAAGACCCGCTCCATCAGTCCGGAGAACCTCACCGGCGGGAAGGGCGAAGGCGGCATGGCCACAACCGGCAGCGCCTCGAACGCCGCCCGCGATCTCGGACAGGGCTGGAAAGTGAATCCCTTCATTGTCGTGCCCGCCGGCACGACGTTCACGCTCGGCGAGATCGCCGGGTCTGGCGCGATTCAGCACATCTGGATGACGCCGACGGGCAACTGGCGCTACTCGATCGTGCGCATGTATTGGGACGATGAGAAGGAACCGTCGGTCGAGGTGCCGCTCGGTGATTTGTTCGCGATGGGCTGGGGGAAATACGCACAGCTCACGTCGCTTGCGGTCTGTGTCAACCCCGGTAGCGCGTTCAACTCGTATTGGGTGATGCCGTTCCGGAAAAAGGCGCGTCTGACCATCGAGAACATCGACGTGAAGCCGATGACCATCTATTACCAGATCGACTACGCGCTCGCGGACGTTCCGCAGGACGCGGCCTACTTTCATGCGCAGTTCCGGCGGGTGAATCCGCTCCCGTTCAAGCAGGTCTACACGATCGTGGACGGCATCAAGGGGCGCGGACAATACGTCGGCACCTATCTCGCCTGGGGTGTGCACAACAACGGCTGGTGGGGCGAGGGCGAAATCAAGTTCTACATGGACGGCGACGTGAACTTTCCCACGATCAACGGCACCGGAACCGAGGATTACTTCAACGGGTCCTACGATTTCGAGCATCCGGTGAGGCACGAATACGTGGAGTTCACGACTCCGTACTCAGGTCTGATCCAGGTCCTGAAGGGCGACGGCCTGTACCAGACACAACAGCGCTTCGGGTTGTACCGATGGCACATCCCCGATCCGGTGCGGTTCGAGAAAGACCTCAAGATCACCATCCAGGCGCTGGGATGGCACAGCGAGGGCCGTTATCTGCCGTTAACCGATGACATTGCATCGGTCGCGTACTGGTACCAGCTCGAGCCGCATGCACCATTTCCGAAAATGCTCGAGCGCGACGCGCTCGAGGTGAACTGAAGGGCGCTACACTGGCGGCTGTGTATGGTTCCGCGGCGGACGATCCGCGTGAATGCGACACACGCCGCCAGCTGGCGTACGGGGTTCAGCGTGAGGCAGCGGCGTGAGACGGCATCCGGCCGGGCACTGGGGCCAGTTCCGCTTGGCTCACGGGGGTCAATTCGGCGCCGGCCCGATGGCTCGGATCGGCACAACGCTGCCCGCGCGTTTCGAGTACCCACACCACAGGTCCGTGGTAGGTCTCATGGACGCCGACGAGGCACCCGCATAGCAGGGGGCGGCTGGAGAGCAAGCGAAGGATCCGCATTAGAGTCACCGAGCGCCTCTGGGAAGGCGCGGATGCGAGGAATGGGCTATCGGTGTACCTATCGGATGCAAGTTTCGTGACACCAGCGCCGACACCCACTGGTCGAGCAACGTTTACCTCAGCGGCGGGTCGTTGATACACTGCGGCCTCCGCACGCGGGTTCCCGATGGTCCAGGCCCACGCCGTTTCTGACGCAGGCCCAGTCAGACGCAATAACGAAGACTCCTGCGCCGTCGAGCCAGATTTGCAGGTCTATGTGGTCGCCGACGGAATGGGCGGTCACAGTGCCGGCGAGGTGGCCTCACGCCTCGCGGTCGAGTCCCTCGTGAGCTTCATCCGCCGGTCCCACGACGATACAGATTTGTCGTGGCCGTACGGAATCGATCCGACCCTGTCGCTGCATGCCAACCGCCTCCGGACGGCGGTAAATCTTGCAAACCGCCGGGTGTTCCGCGCCGCCGAGAGTCATGATGACTACACCGGTATGGGCACGACGGTCGTGGCGGCCCTGATTGCCGGATCCCGGATGGTGGTCGCCAGCGTCGGCGACAGCCGGCTGTATCTGCTGGCGGAAGGCGCGTTGTCCCAGATCACCGAGGACGATACCTGGGCGGCCACGATGCTCAAGGATGCGCGAGAGGCCAATCCGCACGCCTTCGCCAATCACCCCATGCGGCACGTGCTCACCAACGTGCTCGGGGCACGCGAGCAAACCGACGTGCACATCCACGATTTGCCGCTCATCGGCGGCGAACGCGTGCTGCTCTGCTCGGACGGTCTGTACGGCTCCGTCGAAGACGATGCGCTGGGCAAGACGCTCGGCCAGGCTGGCAGTGTCGAAGAAGCGGCGGAGCGCCTCGTCCACCTCGCCCTGGAGCAGGGCACGCGGGACAACGTCACGGCCCTCGTGATCCAGTACGAGGACCAGGGGTGACGACACCGCCCCGACCGCCATCTTCGGGCATGGCGCGGAAGCTGCCCGTCTCGATCGGCGGTTATCGCGTCGTCGATCGCATCGGCAAGGGCGCGATGGGCGTCGTGTACAGCGGTTTCGACGACAAGAACGATCGCGCGGTCGCGCTCAAGGTCATGATGGCCGACCTCGAGGGCGACAGCGAGACGCGAGAGCGCTTCTATCGTGAAGCCAAGATTGCCGGCAGGCTGCAGCATCGCAATCTGATTAGCGTCTACGACATGGGAGAGGACGAAGGGCGCCTCTTCATGGTCATGGAACTGCTTCAGGGCGACACCCTCAACGACTATCTCAAGAAGAATTCGTCGCCGGGGCTCGAGACGTGTCTGGATTTGATGGGGCAGATGTGCGAAGGCCTCGCGGTCGCCCACGCCCACGGCATCTTCCATCGAGACCTGAAGCCTGGGAATCTCTTCATTCAGGATGACGGGAGCCTGAAGATCCTCGATTTCGGCGTGGCACGGCTCGCCGACTCGAACATGACCGCCAGCGGCTTCATCGTCGGCACGCCAGACTTCATGTCGCCGGAACAGGCGCGAGGAAAGGAAATCGATCACCGGTCGGATATCTTCTCGACGGGCGCGGTGTTCTATTACATCCTGTCTGGGCGTAAGCCGTTCGCCGCCGCAGACTTACCGGCTGTGCTACACAAGGTGGAATCCGAGGATCCGGTGCCGTTGGTCGAGCCTGGCGTTCCGGCCGGCCTCTGGCGAGTCGTGTCGAAGGCGCTGGCGAAAGACCTGACACGCCGATACCAGGACCTGGGGGCGCTGCTCGGCGATCTGACGCGGTTCCAGCGGGATTACGACCGCGAGTCGAGGGCGATGGCCACGACGGTCCGGGTGCGTGCGCGCGAGCTGCAGAAGCTGGTGGAACGCCGGAACGAGCTGGCCGTCCGGGTCGGCGCGGCGGCCGAGGACGTGTTCAGTCTGCCGCTCCGCGAGCGATATCCGATTCTCGAGGATCGGGGACCGGACGCCCTTGGCGCCGTCCCGTTCCGGCGGCAGGTCGTACGCGAAATCCAGGACGACATCGAAGGCCGCATTCCGCTGTTCGCGACGGAGATCGCCCAGCTCGGTGGGTCGAGGGTCGGGCCGTGACCAGGCGGCTCATCGTCAGCGACGGGCAGGCCAGGCGCGAGCTGCTCCTCGAGGGCACGCTCACGGTCGGCCGCGATCCGGAGTGCGAGATCAGTCACGCGGACCCCCGCCTGTCCCGGCGGCACGCGGAGTTCGTGCCGACGCCCGACGGCGTCGTCGTCCGCGACCTGGCGAGCCGGAACGGCGTGAAGGTCAATGGCAAGAGCGCCCATGAGGCGCTGCTGCACGCGGGCGATCTCGTGGAAGTCGGCGTGCTGGCCCTGCAGCTCGTGGACGATGAGATGCTGCCGACGATCGCGAGGGCGGCTGCGGTCCCCATCATTACGCCGGGGCCGCACGTGCAGCTGGCTCCGGACGTCGAAGACGACCGCACGCGCATCGTTCCGCAGCGCCAGATGGCTCCTCGGCCGGCGCCCAGGCTCGCGCCCACGGTCACCGATATCGGCGACGTCGTCCTGCGCGACGACGAGGCTGTGCCGGCGCCCGCGGCGTCGGCGGCCGAATCCGGTTCGACGCTGACGGTCCGGCCGCGCGTGACCGGGCGCGTGATCGCCGACTGTGTGGTGCTGGCGATCCTGGTGTTTCTGGTGACGTCCGCGCCCCTGGTGCTCTGGCAGTGGCGAGCACTCGGCAGTGTGCGGATCGAAACATCAGTGTCGCTGGGAGCGTCGCTCCTGGCGGCACTTGCAGCGGCGGCACTGATCGGCCGGCGGATCGCGCGTGTCGTGCGGAGAGCGGGAGCCTGAGCGTGGCCAGGCTCATCGTTCTGCACGACCAGACGCTGCACCGCTATGTGGACCTCGGCTGGCGGCAGCTGAAGATCGGCCGAGGGCCGCAGAACGACATCGTGCTGGACGATCCGGAAAAGGCCGTGTCGCGGTTTCATGCGGAGGTGCGGCGCGAAGGTGATGATTACGTGTTGATCGATTTGAACAGCCAGAACGGAACCTGGATGGACGCGCAGCGGATCGATCGTGTCGTGCTGCGGGTGGGCGTGCCGGTGGCCATCGGGCCGTTCCTGCTCGTCCTCGATGGCGGCAGCGACGCGCGGTAGCAGGAGATCCTGTGGACGTCCCTGGAACCTTCGGCAGGTACAAAATCGCGGAGCGCGTGGGCCGCGGCGGGATGGGTGTCCTGTACCGCGGCAAAGACACGGTCCTCGACCGCGAGGTCGCGATCAAGGTCATGTCTGGCGACTTCTCGGGCGACGAAGCCGCTCGAGGACGCTTTTTCCGTGAAGCACGAGCCGCCGCCCGGCTCCAGCACCGGAACATCGTCACCATCTTCGAGTTCGCCGAAGACGAGCACGGCACGCCGTACATCGCGATGGAGTTCCTCCGCGGCCGCAGTCTCTCGTCGCGGATGGCACAGGAGCCCCCGCTCACGCTGATCCAGAAGCTCGACATCCTGGTGCAGCTGTGCACGGGGCTCCACTACGCGCACGAACAGGGCATCGTGCACCGGGACGTGAAGCCGGCGAACATCTGGCTGATGGAAGACGGCACGATCAAGCTGCTCGATTTCGGCATCGCGAAGATCGCGTCATCCACGATGACGAGCGCAGGCAGCGTGGTGGGTAGCGCGTCGTACATGGCGCCGGAGCAGGTGGCCGGCAAGGAGATCGACGGACGCGCCGACGTGTTCTCCGCGGGCGTCGTGCTCTACGAGATGTTGTCGGGCCGGAAACCCTTCGAGGGTGAGGGGCCGACCGCGGTGATGATGAAGATCGTCAAGGAGGATCCGCCGCCGCTCCGCGAGTACGCTCCGACACTGCCAGCGACGCTCGTGGACGCCGTGGACCGGGCGCTGCAGAAGGATCCCGAGAAGCGGTTCCCGCACGCCGGCGATCTCGGCGCGGAACTGCGCTTGATCCGGCTGGCAGTGGAGCGGACCTCCGACACTCTCAGCGAGGGTGCGGAAGGCGCAACGATGTATGCGGCGCCGCAGGTGGTGGCGGCTGCCAAAGCGGCCCGTCCGGCATCGCCGCCGCACGATCCCGCGGCCGCTGCCTCGCTCTCCCGCGCGGCGCTGCCGGCTCCGGCCACCACCGCCCGCGCACCATTCGCGACCTGGATTGCGGTCGCCGCGGTCGCCGTCGCCGCGGTTCTTGGCGGTATCGTGTACCTGCAGCGCTCAGCGTCTCCGACGGCCGCGACGACTGCGACGCCCACGACTCCGGGGACATCGACTGACAAGCCGCCAACCCCGCCGGGTCCGGTGACGCCGACGAGCGTGAGACTGGTGACCGAGCCCGATGGCGCGAAGGTATTGATCGACGGACGGGACGTCGGGCTCGTCACGCCGGTCGACGTGGCCATCGCCGACATTACAGGCTCCCGCGTACGCGTCATGAAGGCCGGCTTCAAGTCCGCCGACGTGCGAGCGGCGGAGACACAGATCAAGAACGGAATGGTCCTCGTGAAGCTCGACGCCGCGGCGACGTCGATTGCCGTGACCGTGAGCGGCAGCTATCCCTTCGAAGTGCTCGACGGATCGCGTGTCATCTCGGCCGCCTCCACGCATCACGAGTTCTCGGTGCCTGGTCCACGCGTCCTCCGCCTCCGGGCTGCCGACTACATGCTCGACGCGCCGCTTCGTGCGGAGTCGGCCTCGGGCCGCGTCTCGTACGCCGTGCCCGAGCCCGGGCGACTGACGATCCGCACGCCGCTCGAAACGTGCCAGGTGTCGATCAACAACCGCGAGGTCGGCTTCCCGCCGATCGCCGATCAGAAGCTGGCGGCCGGTAACTACCGTGTGCAGCTTTCGTGTCCCGATGGCTCCGAGCGCAAAGTGTCGGTGACGATTGCGCCCGGACAACCGCACATCGAGGTCATCCGATGAGGGTCAGCCGCCGCGCCGCAATCGGGCTCTGCCTCGCCGTCGCGATGACGGTGCACGTGGCTCGCGCCCAGGCACCGAACACGCCGGAAGAGTTCGCCCGCCGCCAGTACGACAGCGGGCAGCAGTTCCTCCGGAGCGGCAAGTACATCGAAGCGCTCAAAGACTTCCAGGCCGTTGTCGACAGCTACCCAGGCTCCTCGGTCGCCGACGATGCCATGCTGGCAATAGCGCGGTACCAGCTCGAGGTCGCCCATGATCCGGCGGCCGCGCAGGTCACGGCTGAGGCGCTCCTGAAGAAGTTCCCGACCTCGGATTCGATCCCGATGGCGTACGTCATCGCGGGGCAGGCGATGGTGGCGCGAAGCACGGCGCCGGCCAATGTGGAGGCGGCGCTCGCGAGCTTCGAGCGCGTACCACGCTTGTTCCCGGGCACAGAAGCCGTCGCCCCGGCAGTGTTTGCGGCTGGTGACACGCTCAAGCGGCTGGGACGATGTCCGGAAGCCCTGGAGCGCTTCGATCAGGTGCTGATGGAGTATCCGCGTACGGTCTGGGCTTCCGAAGCACGCCTCTCGAGCGCGGAGTGTCTCGTGGCGTCGGGCCGCGCGACCGACGCCATGAGTACGCTGCAGGCCGTGATCTCCGCGAATCCGAACAGTCCCCAGGCCTCCACTGCGCGCGAGTGGAATGCGATCCTGTACCGCCTTTACCTGCGCGTGCCCGCGCAGCCGGCGTTCACGTTCTCGGATCGTACGGTCAGCGGCCCGGGCGGCAAGCTGCGCGACGTCAGCGCCGTCGCGCTCGGTCCGGCAGGATCGCTCTTCGTGGGCACGAAGGCCGGCGTGGCCGAGATGGATGCGAAGGGCGCGCCGGTCCGTTCCTTCGGGAACCAGGAGATCCGTGCGCTGTTCGTGGATGCCCGCGGCGGCCTCGTCACGCTGCAGAAGGCGGTCCTGCAGCAGGAGGAGAACGCGGGGACAGGAGCCGGGCTCATCACGCTCACCGCGCCGCGCGACAACGGACAGGCCAAGGTGTTGGAGGATCTCTCCGCCGTCGTGGTTCTCTCGACTGGCGATCGCATCGTCGCAGATCGCGGAGCGCGCGCCGTCTACCGCTTCGATTCTGCGGGCAAATACGTCGCGCCGTTCGCCACGGTCCGTGCCAACCGGATGGCGGTTGGTCCTGGCGATCTCGTGGTGATGCTGGATCGCGACAACAAGAGCGTCCTCGTGGTCGATCGCGCGGGGAAGAGCCTGGTCAAGATCCCCGGCCGTGGGCAAGGCTATGAGTTGTCGAATCCGAACGACGTGGCATTCGACGAGCTCGGGCATGTCTATGTGCTCGATCGGGGCACCGTCCTGGTCTTCGCGCAGGATGGCAAGCTGCTGACTTCGTTCACGCCGCCGCAGAACACGCCGGGGTCGTTTCGAGACGGCACCGCGTTCGCGCTCGATCAGGCGGGCCGGCTGTTCATCTACGACGAGCACAACGAACGCGTGCAGGTTTACCAATAGCTCATGACGCCCATGGTTGCTCCCCGGCACCATCGACACATTTGTGCCCGGATCGCGGCCGTCGCGGTCCTGCTGATGTCGGTCCTCTCTGGCGCGCCCCGTGCGCAGGATCCCGCGAGCCGGGGCGCCGACGAGCTCGCACAGGCGCGAACGCTCTTCGACGCGCTCGACTACGAGCATGCCGTGCCGGCGCTCGACAGAGCGGTCGCCATGCTCGAACCGCTGGTCGCGCAGCAGCCCACCGTCAAACCTTCGCTCGTCGCTGCCTACGAGATGCGCGCACGCGCGCGGTTCGGTCTCGGCGATCGCGACGGGGCCGCCAGCGATTTGACCACGCTGCTCGGCCTCGAGCCGGGGTTCACGTTCGGTGGGCAGGTGTCGCCGAGGATTGTGTCGTTGCTCGACGATATCCGGAAGACCGTCGTGGGATCGCTGGTCCTGACGGTCGATCCGTCGGATGCCGTGGTCGAAATCAACGGACAGACGTTCCCCGTGTCTGGCGCGCCCATTCCGCTGAAGGCGTCCGAATACACAATCAAAGTCACGAGGCTCGGCTATCGCACGGTCGATCAGAAAATCGCAGTCGTGGCCGACCAGACGCAGCAGTTCTCCGTGTCACTGGAACGCGTCGCGGCGCTCGTCTGGCTGGTGACGTCGCCCGCCGATGTGGAAGTCCTCCTCGATGGGGCATCACGCGGGCGCACGGCGCCGGGGCCGCCCGGCGCGCCGTACGCGGACGTGCCGAGCCAGCTGGGCGTGGCGCCAGAGACGGTCTCGAAGCCGCTGCTGCTCACGGATCTCACTCAGGGTCCGCACGTGGTGCAGTTCAAACGCCCGTGTCTCGTGACCGAAGAGCGGCGGGTCGTCATCGAGGCCTTGTCTGACTACCGGCTGGATCCCGTCAAGTTGAACCGCGCGGTGGGATCGCTCACGGTTGAGAGCATGCCCGCTGGCGCCGCGGTGTTCGTGGATGGCGAATCACGTGGTGCCGCACCGCTGACGATCGACGATGTGTGTGAAGGGTCGCGGCTGGTGGAACTGCGCAGTCCGCAGGGCCGGTACGGTACAGCGCCTGGTCGTGAACGCCGGCGACCGAGCCAAGGTCGTGGGCCGACTCAAGCCGGCGTTCGCGCTGGTGCCCGGTGGATCCGTGCCGGCGGCCGCCATGCAGACGCTCGTGGCGACCGTCGAGCGGGCTCTGGCGGGCTCCGAACAAGTCACGGTCTTCCAACCCGCAGGCGGCACGGGAGACGCCGCGTCCGCGACCGCCAAGGCACCCAGCGAATGGCTCGCCTTCGACGCGGGTCGGCGCGCGGTCGGCGGTGCGACCGCCATCAGTCCCGCCATGCGTCGCGAGTTGTCGGCCCAACTGGCGAGCGCGCTCGACGTGCAGGGCGTCGCGGCGATTTCGCAGCCGAGTCCGACATCGCCAGACGTGGTGATTGCCCTCCTGGCCGCAGGCGCCGGTGAGCCCGACGTCGTGTCGCTCGTGCCCGAGCGCATGGATTCGGTCAGGGCGGCCATGGCACGGTTCGATTTCGTTCCTCCAATGCTGCGGCCGACCATCGGCCTGCTCGCCATCGAAGCCGTGGATGTGCCCGGCGTCGTGGTCGCTCGCGTGGACCCCGGGAGTGCCGCGGAGAAGGCAGGCGTGAAGCCGGGCGACGTGATCAGCGGGGCGGACAACCAACCGACGAAGACGCCGGGTGCCTTCGAGCATGCGCTCGATGCCCGCCGCATCGGCGACACCATGATGCTGCAGGTCATCGAGCAGACGGGCACGACGCGCAGCGTGTCGTTGCCCGTGACGGGAACACCCAGGCTCATTTCGGCGGCCGATCAGACGCTGCTGTTCAATCCGCTGTCGGTGGCGTTCCGCTCGCGCCTGACCACCGCGAGCCCGGCGGAACAGCCGTTCGTCCGCCTGAATCTGGGCGTGGCATTGATGCGCCTGGGCGACTTCAGTGGCGCGCAGGAGCAATTCGAGGCCGTGAAGCTCGCTCCCGGTCACGGGATCTCCCAGGGAACTCAGCAGTATCTGCTCGGCCTGGCGCTCGAGGGGCTGGGCGACAGCCCAGGCGCCCAGCGGGCCTGGCAGGCCGCCGCCGCCAGCGAGGCGTGGCTCACCGACGGAGGGCCTCCGGTGAAGCCGTTGGCTGAGCGAAGACTCAAGGGCGGACGGTAGGACGGCCCTTACGGCTGCGGATCAACTCCCAACCTCCAACTCCCAACCACCAAGCGGCTCAGGGCGCTTGCCAGTGGGCCGTGTACCTTGGGCCGTGGGCCTGTCTTGGCGATGTGGGGTTGCACATTTTGCGTCGCCGCTGCTATACTCGTCAGGTTCTGTCGCCGCTAGGAAACCCTATCTAGCGAGCGAACCGCCGGAAGTTCCGCCTCCGCCGCGCAGTCCCTCGGGCTGACGGCGAGCGTACAAACGCGGGCGACACCCGCATGGCGCGGCCGTTACGACGGCAGCGTTCCGCGCGATTCAACACTTAGGGTCTACAGTTCCAGGCGCCAAGCTTCGGCTTCTAGGCCTGGGGCGACTCACGAGAGTCAGGCTCGGCTCTCGTTGAGGGGATGTGAGTCCTGGCGGGGCCGTCTCGCTTGGCGCTGTACGGACGGGGCTGCTCGTCAGCCTCGCGTCTGGAGCAACCGTGCCGACCATTACGCAGCTCGTTCGCAAGGGACGAGAGAAGATTCAGACGAAGACGAAGAGCCCGGCGCTGCAGAACAGCCCGCAGAAGCGCGGCGTCTGCGTGCGCGTCTTCACGCAGACCCCGAAGAAGCCGAACTCGGCGCTGCGGAAGGTCGCGCGCGTGCGGCTCACGAATCAGATTGAAGTGACGACGTACATTCCGGGCGTCGGCCATAACCTGCAGGAGCACTCGCTGGTGCTCATCCGCGGGGGCCGCGTGAAGGATCTGCCGGGCGTTCGGTACCACGTCGTTCGCGGCACGCTCGATGCCACCGGCGTCACGGGCCGCAAGCAGGGACGCTCGAAGTACGGCGCCAAGCGGCCGAAGCAGTAATTCGGATAGTTCGGAGTGCGTAGTCGGAGTGAAGGCCGCCGTCAGTCAGCTCTCGCACTTCGCAATCCGAATTTCGAATTACCAAGGATCAGGGTTTAAGATGCCACGCAGACGAGAAATCCCGCGCCGCGAACCGCCTGCCGATCCGCTGTACGGCAGCTCGCTGGTGACGAAGTTCATCAGCACGATCATGCGCGACGGCAAGCGCAGTACGGCCGAGCGGATCCTCTATCAGAGCTTCGACATCATCAAAGAGCGGTCCGGTGACGATCCGGTCAAGGTCTTCAAGAAGGCCGTCGACAACGTCAAGCCGAGCCTCGAGGTGAAGTCGCGCCGCGTGGGCGGCTCGAACTATCAGGTGCCGGTGGAAGTGAATCCGAACCGCCGCCTCTCGCTGAGCATCCGCTGGCTCGTCGGCTACGCGCGCACGCGCGGCGACGGCAAGACGATGCAGGAGAAGCTGGCCAACGAGCTGCTCGACGCGTCAAATCTGCGCGGCGGCGCGGTCAAGAAGCGCGAAGACACGCACCGGATGGCGGAAGCCAACAAGGCGTTCGCACATTACCGTTGGTAATGAAGGCTACAGGAGACGGACTGCGGACTGCGGGCCGGTCGGACCTGCAGCCGAGACGCTGCCTGTAGGCTGCAGCCTGTAGCCTGCAGCCCTGAGAGATACAGAGAAATGCCCCGTCAAGCACCACTGAATCGAACTCGGAACATCGGCATCATGGCCCACATCGATGCCGGGAAGACGACCACTACCGAGCGGATCCTCTTCTACACCGGGATTACGTACAAGATCGGCGAGGTCCACGAGGGCACGGCCGTCATGGACTGGATGGAGCAGGAACAAGAACGGGGCATCACGATCACCTCGGCGGCGACGACGTGTTTCTGGCGCGATCACCGCGTCAACATCATCGACACGCCAGGTCACGTCGATTTCACCGCTGAAGTCGAGCGGTCGCTGCGCGTGCTCGACGGTGCGGTCGCGGTGTTCGACTCGGTGGCCGGCGTCGAGCCCCAGTCGGAGACCGTCTGGCGCCAGGCCGACAAGTACCGTGTCCCGCGCATCTGCTTCGTCAACAAGATGGACCGCATCGGCGCGGACTTCAAGCGGACGTTCGAGCAGATGATCAGCAAGCTCGAAGCGAACCCGGTCGCGATTCAGATTCCCATCGGCGCCGAAGACAAGTTCGTCGGTGTGATCGACCTGATTCAGATGAAGTCGATCACGTACAAGGACGAGACGATGGGCGCCGACTACATCGTCGGCGAGATCCCGGCCGAGATGATGGCCGAGGCGAAGCACTACCGGGAACAGCTGATCGAGAAGGTCAGCGAAACCGACGACCACATCCTCGAGAAATACCTCAAGGGTGAAGAGCCTACCGAAGATGAAATCAAGGCCGCGCTTCGCAAGCGCGTAAACAGCTCGGTTCGGACGCGGAGCGACAACAAGGTCGAGCCGGCCTTCGTGCCGGTCATCTGTGGATCGGCGTTCAAGAACAAGGGCGTGCAGCCGCTGCTCGACGCGGTCGTGGACTTCCTGCCCTCGCCGCTCGACGTTCCGGCGATCAGCGGCATCGACCCCGACAAGAAAGTTGATCCGGATCACCCTGAGGCGAACCGCATCGAGCGTCCCGCGTCCGACGACGCGCCCTTCAGCGCGCTGGCGTTCAAGATCATGACTGACCCGTTCGTCGGTCAGCTCACGTTCTTCCGCGTCTATTCGGGCGTGCTCAAGGCCGGGTCCAGCGTCGCGAACGCCACCAAGGGTCGCACCGAGCGCATCGGCCGTCTCCTGAAGATGCACGCCAACAAGCGTGAGGAAATCAAGGAGGTCTACGCGGGTGACATCGCCGCCGCCGTCGGCTTGAAGAGCGTGACCACGGGCGACACGCTCTGCGACGAGAACAAACCCATCGTGCTCGAATCGATGGACTTCCCCGAGCCGGTCATCTCGCTGGCGATCGAGCCGAAGACCAAGGCCGATCAGGAGAAGCTCGGCGTCGGCCTGCAAAAGCTGATGCAGGAAGACCCCACGTTCCGCGTGAAGACCGACGAGCAGACCGGACAGGTCGTCATCGGCGGCATGGGCGAGCTGCATCTCGAGATCATCGTCGACCGTCTGAAGCGCGAGTTCAGCGTCGAAGCCAGCGTCGGCAAACCGCAGGTCGCCTACAAGGAGACGCTGACGCGGCCCGCCGACGGCGAGATGAAGTACGCCAAGCAGACCGGCGGCCGCGGGCAGTACGCGCACGTCAAGATCCGGCTGTTCCCGGCCGAGCCTGGCACCGGCTACGTGTTCGAGAACGAGATCAGCGGCGGCGCCATCCCGCGCGAGTTCATCAAGCCGGTCGACGAGGGCATTCGCGAGGCGCTCACCCGCGGCGTGCTCGCCGGCTACCCGATCGACGACGTGAAGATCGAGCTCTACGACGGTGGGTTCCACGAGGTCGACTCGTCGGAAATGGCGTTCAAGATCGCCGGCTCGATGGCGTTCCAGGACGCGGCCAAAAAGGCCAAGCCCGTGCTGCTCGAGCCGGTCATGCGCGTCGAGGTCGTGGTGCCGAAGGAATACATCGGCGACGTGATGGGCGACCTCGCCAGCCGCCGCGGCCGGATCCAGTCGCAAGACGAGCGCGGCGGGACGCAGATCGTGAACGCGCGCGTGCCGCTGTCGGAGATGTTCGGCTATGCGACGGACCTCCGGTCGCGCACGCAGGGCCGCGCGACCTACAGCATGCACTTCGACCGGTACGAGCAGGCGCCAAACAACGTGAGTGAAGAGGTCGTGGCCCGGGTACAAGGAAAGTAGTTCGTAGTTGGTAGTGAGTAGTTGGTAGAGCGCTGCGCGAACCAAGAGCTACTACCTACTAACCACCAACGACCAACGCGAGCGACGGAGTTCATCCAGATGGCGAAGGAAAAATTCGATCGGTCAAAACCGCACGTGAACGTGGGGACGATCGGCCACATCGACCACGGGAAGACGACGCTGACGGCGGCGCTGACGAAGGTGGCGGCGGACAAGGGCTGGGCGAAGTTCGTGCCGTATGACGAAGTGGCGAAGGCGAGCGAGTCGCAGGGACGGCGGGATGCGACGAAGATCCTGACGATCGCGACGTCGCACGTGGAATATTCGACGCAGAATCGGCATTACGCGCACGTGGACTGCCCGGGGCACGCCGACTACATCAAGAACATGATCACGGGGGCGGCGCAGATGGACGGCGCCATCCTGGTGGTGAGTGCGGTGGACGGGCCGATGCCGCAGACGCGGGAGCACGTGCTGCTGGCGCGGCAGGTGGACGTGCCGTGCCTGGTGGTGGCGCTGAACAAGGTGGATGCGGTCGACGACCCGGAGCTGCTGGACCTGGTGGAGCTCGAGGTCCGGGACCTGCTGAAGACGTACAGCTTCCCGGGGGACGACGTGCCGGTGGTGCGGGTGAGTGCGCTGGGCGCGCTCAACAGCGACCCCGAGGGCGTGGCGAGCATCCTGAAGTTGATGGAGGCGCTCGACACGTATGTGCCGCTGCCGCAGCGCGAGGTGGACAAGCCGTTCCTGATGCCGATCGAAGACGTGTTCTCGATCTCGGGGCGGGGGACGGTGGTGACGGGGCGCGTGGACCGGGGCAAGGTGAAGGTCGGGGAGGAAATCGAGATTGTGGGCTTCCGGCCGACGACGAAGAAGGTGGTGACCGGGGTGGAGATGTTCCGGAAGCTGCTGGATGAAGGCGTGGCGGGGGACAACATCGGGGTGCTCTTGCGGGGCGTCGAGAAAGACGACGTAGAGCGGGGGCAGGTGTTGGCGAAGCCGGGGTCGATTACGCCGCACACGAAGTTCAAGGGTGAGGTGTACATCCTGTCGAAGGAAGAGGGGGGGCGGCATACGCCGTTCTTCAACGGGTATCGGCCGCAGTTCTACATCCGGACGACGGATGTGACGGGGTCGTTGAACCTGCCGGACGGGGTGGAGATGGTGATGCCGGGGGACAACACGCCAATCACGGCGACGCTGATCACGCCGGTGGCGCTGGAGCGGGGCGCGCGGTTTGCGATTCGCGAAGGCGGGCGGACGGTCGGCGCGGGCACCATCACGGAAATTCTCGAGTAACGGCTAAGGGCGAATGGCTACGGGCTAACGGCCTCGCGCATTCTGCGCCCCTGGCCCTCAGCCTTTGGCCTTCAGCCAGAGCGAATGTCACCAATGGCAATGTTCAGCGACAAAATCCGCATCCGCCTCAAGGTGTACGACTACCGCGTGCTCGACCAGTCGACGGGCGAGATCGTGGAGACCGCCAAGCGCACGGGTGCACGGCTCGCGGGTCCGATTCCGCTGCCGACCGAACTCAACAAGTGGACGGTGCTCCGCTCGCCGCACGTGGACAAGAAATCGCGCGAGCAGTTCGAGATCCGCACCCACAAGCGCCTGATCGACATCTTCGAACCCACACCGCAGACGGTGGACGCGCTGATGAAGCTCGACCTGCCTGCGGGCGTGGACGTGGAAATCAAGGCGTTCGGGAAAGAGCACGGCAAGTAAAGGTAAGGCTAAGGGCTGATGGCTGAGGGTTGCTGGGCTCTCCCGGCCGACCGCGTGACGGGCCCTCAGCCTTTGCTCGAAGCAAGGCAGTGAGACGCATCATGGTCACTGGAATCATCGGCAGAAAAATCGGGATGACGCAGCTGTTCTCACCGGACGGCACCGTGCATCCCGCAACCGTGCTCAAGTGCGGTCCGTGCGTTGTCGTGCAGGCGAAGGCCAAGGCGACCGACGGCTACGACGCTGTGCAGCTCGGACTGGTCGAAGAGAAGCCCGCGCGGCGTGACGAAGCCGATCAACGGGCACTACAAGAAGGCCAACGTGCCGCCGACGCGGGTGCGGCGCGAGGTGCGTGTGAACGGCGGTGATGACACGCCCAAGGCCGGCGAACAGGTGCTGGTGTCGATCTTTAAAGACGGCGAGCGCGTTGACGTGATCGGGACGAGCCGGGGGCAAGGGCTTTGCCTGGGTGTCGTCAAGCGCCACCACTTCAGAAGGCGGCGCCGCGACTCACGGATTGATGTTCCACCGTGCGCCGGGATCGATCGGAGCGCCGCCGTATCCCTCACGCGTCGTGAAGGGCATGCGCGCGGCCGGCCACATGGGCGGTGGATCGCGTGACGACGCGGAACCTGCGCATCGTGAAGGTCGACGCGGAGAATCAATCTGCTCATCCTGCGTGGCGCGGTGCCGGGTGGTCCGGGTGGCTACGTCCGTGATTCGCAAGGCGGTTGCGGCCAAGCCGGAACCGCAGCCACAAGTTGAGAAGGCCGCCAAGAAGGCAGTCTCGAAGGCCAAAGAAGTAGATATCGGGCTGCGGGCCACAGGCTACAGCCTGCAGGCCGTGTCGGGCCTCTTGGCCAGACGCCGCCTGTTGCCTGAAGCCAGCAGCCCTGAAGCCAGCGGGACGCAGTTATGACCCTTGACGTTGTCAATTCGCAGAACCAGAAAGTCGGGTCGCTCGACCTCCGCGATGAAGTGTTCGGCGGGCGGGTGAAGACCGATCTCATCTGGGAATCGGTCCGTGCACAAAACGCGAGCCGTCGCCGCGGCACGCATGCCACCAAGACGCGCGCTCGAGGTGAGCGGCAGCGGCAAGAAACCGTGGCGCCAGAAGGGCACGGGCCGCGCCCGCGTCGGTGAGACGCGCAATCCGCTGTGGCGCAAGGGCGGCACGACGTTCGGACCGCAGCCGCGCAGCTACGACTACCACCTGCCGAAGAAGTCGAGCTCGGCGCGCTGCGCGCGGCCGTTGCCGAGAAGGCGCAGGGCGGTGCGCTCGTCGTTGTCGCCGGTCTCGCCGCGGACCAGATCAAGTCCAAGGCCGCAGCCGAGACGACTGAAGACGCCTGGGTGCGGACGCCAAGACGCTGCTCGTCGACGTCGTCCCCGATGAGAAGTTCGCGCTGTCGGTGCGCAACCTGGCGGGTGTGCGACTGGTGCCGGGCCAACCGCGTCACGGCGCGCGACGTGGCCGACGCCGGTCGCGTCATCG
>CAVUPP010000005.1:0-100840 GCA_963743245.1 Vicinamibacteria bacterium
TCGCGACCACGACGGCACGCCGCGCCCCTTGCCCCCAAGGATTCAGCCCGCCGAGATCTCTGACACCCACCGGTGAAATCGCAATCTTGGTCACGTCGCGGAAATCGGCCAGCTGGCACATGTCCCCGCGAAACTCGGCGTCGATGCGCAGGGCGCGCACGTGGGCGATCAAATCTGCGTCGATGAGGGTGCCAAACCCACGTGACAGCACCAGGGATCGGCCCGTGTCCACGACATAGGCAAGAGGCATCGGAATCACTTCCCTTTCGGCGTGCTGTTATTCCGAACGCAGGACGCTGGCAGGATCGGCGTCCGAGGCGCGACGCGCTGACCACCAGCATGCCGTCGCATCAACCAGCGTGGCTATGACGGCCGCGGCGCCAAGCGACAGAGGGTCGTGCGCGTCGACAGCGATCAGCACATTGGCGACGGCCGGGCCGAGCGCGAGGGCGGCCAGCAGGCCGGCGACGACGCCGCCAACAATCGGCCAGAATCCATCACGAATCACAGCGTTCCTCAATTGCCGGCGGTCCGCGCCGAGCGCAGAGCGAAGCGCAAGCTCGCGCCGTCGAGTTGCCACCGCAAGAGTGATCATCGTGACCTGTCCGATGGCGGCGAGGACCGCGGCCAGTGTGGCGAAGGCTACGAAGATGCGGAAGATGAACCGCCAGGGTGCGCTCTCGGTGGCGACGACGGACGTCATGGCTTCAGCGTCTCCGATCGCGAAGCGTTGATCGATCCGAGCGGCGGCCGCACGCACCAGCTGGGTCACCTGCGCCGCGCTGTCGGCCGTGCGTACCATCAAGTACTGAACTCGTTCCGTAGATTGCGCGGCAGGCACGTACAAATCGAGCCGCACGTCGGTCAGCCCTCGGTAGCGGACGTCTTCGGCAACGCCAACGACCGTCTGCCACGCCGACGACTCGCGAGCGACCCGGTACGACATGTCGCGAAGGCGCTGGCCAATGGGGTCCCGGGCCGGCCAGAGTCGGCGCGCGGTACCATCGCTCACCACCACGACACCAGGCGCCGCGGTGGTATCCTGCTCCGAAAAACCGCGCCCGCGCAGGATGCGGATGCCCATCGCCTGGAACAATCCAGGCGTCGCGGTCTCGACGTTGAGATTCGGGTTGAGTCCCCAGGTGGATGGATCGGCAGGCGTTTGACCCGGATAGATTGGTTGGTTGTCGAGCCCGATCGGTCCGAGCAACGGACGCCTGTACAGGGCTCCGACCGCCTCGACACGCGGCGCAGTAGCTAGCTGCTCTTCGAGCAGATCACACCGCTGGGTCCACGTTGGCAGATCGGCAATGGACGCCGAGACCGGTACCGCCACCAGGCGATCGGGCGTGAACCCCAACACCGTGTGATCGAGCGCCTGGATGCTCCTGAAAAACACGCCCGTGCCCGCCAGCAGCAGAAGCGCCAGCGCTACTTGCGCGGCCACGACCACGCGCTGCAAGCGACGGCCACCGGGATCCGGCGTACTCGCGCCAGCGTGCGCGAGTACGGTCGTGGCGTCGATGCGGCTGACCGCAAGAACCGGCCACGAGGCGCTGAGCAGAACCGACACGAAGACAGCAAGCGCGCCGAAGGCGAAGACTCGGGGGTCGAGGGATGCGATCTCGCCCAGGCGTGGCACGTCGATCGGCGCAAGCTGTACGAGCACGCGCTGCAGTCCCCACGTGATCGCGGCGGCTCCAACGACGGCGGCAAGCGTGACGAGCAAGGTCTCGAGCAGCACCAGACGGACCAAATGGGCCCGGGAAGCACCAACCGCCATCCGGATGGCCAGAGCCCGATGTCGGCGAGCGGCACGGGAGACTTGCAGACCCGCGACGTTGGCGCAACCCACCAGCAGCAGTAACGCCGTGCCGGCGAGGAGAGTCCACAGCACTGGTTGAGACGGACCAATCAAAAAATCGGTGATCGGTGTGAGGACGATGCGCTGGGCCGGCTCGGGACCGCCTTGTTGATCCGCCGTTCGCATGACGTGCGTCACTTCTCGAGCGGCGTCGTCGGCCGACAGACCGTCGCGCAGCCGGCCGACCGCATAAAAGACCCCCAACCAACGAAAGGCGCTGACGTCATCGGCCGAACGGATCAATGGCGCCGCAGGTAACCACACATCCACGTGACGAGGAAAGTCGAACTCCGGTGGCATGACGCCAACGATCGGGATAATTGTCGGGGGCTCCGCCAGATCGATGGCGGTCAGCGTGCGGCGCAGAATGTCGGGATCGCGCGCGAAGCGCTGCGTCCAGAGGTCGTAACTGATGACAGCCGCCCCGGGGTGCCGGCCCACCTCGTCTGAGGGACCGAGCGTACGCCCTCGCAACGCACCCACGCCCACCACGTTGAAGAAGCTGCTGGAAACGGCGGACATCGACAAGGACTCGGGCTTCTCACGCCCGGTGACGGTGAGTGTCCAGTTGACCGATCCAAACACGGCCAGGTCGTCAAAGGATCGGCTTCGCGTGTGCCAGTCGGTGGCCTCGCCGTAGGCGACTTCGATGATCGGCAGCGCGCGGCGGAGGTCCTGCTTCCAGAGCACCACCAGACGGTCCTGGTGCGCCAGGCCGAGCGGACGCAGTAGCACGGCCTGCACGGCGGAAAACATCGCCGTTGCCGCACCGAGGGTGACGCCAAGCAGGAGGGCCGCAACCGCCGCGAACCGCCAATCCCGCCGGACCGACCGCAGCGCCTCGCGCAATGACTCACGCATGATGGTTACTTCTGTCCGCCTCGCGCGGCGGTCTGAAGTGTGCGCGGCGGCGATGTGCCGGGGCCGACAAGGTCGCTCACGCGCTCGGAATTGATGCGGAACATGCGGTAGCCGTTGCCGAGTGCGATCGCCACGCCGACGAGCGCCGCATACGGCGTCAGCCGCGCCATCAACTCGTTGATCGACGCCACCAGCGCGATGCCCTTCTCCGGCGGAATGTGAAGGCCTGTGATGCTGGCCACCAGATGCAGGGTCATTAACCAGCAGAATAGCGCGGACCCTGCCGCGTCGCTGACCAGGCGCAGCGTCGCTCGCGCCATCGTCCAGCGCGGCCGCACGAGGTTGAACGACGAAAACGCGATGTTCGCAACGGTGATGACGACGAAGCCCCAGTAGAACCACATCCACTGCGGTGCAACCGTGACCGTGATCTCCGGAACATCGATCAGCCGGAGCGAGCTCATATACGCCGACCACCACACGAGAAAGATCAGACTGGCCGCAATCTCGATTGACGTGCCCACGCGCGAAATGTGATTCGGATCGCGGGCCGGCGGCAGCTTGCCCGGCTGCCAGTTGTCGAGAAAACCAGCGCGATCTTTGACGCGGTCCAGAACAACGAAGACAACGGTGACGGTCGTTGCCGCCATCATCACCGCGAAGATGAACGTTCCCCACAGCGGGGCGAGATACGAGAGCCATGGACGCGGCGCGTCGCCATGCGCGCCAGGTCCGAACACGATCAAACTGACGAGCGCGAGCACCGTCGGCGCGCCGGAGCACAGCAGCACGATCCGGAGGACGAAACGGTAGACCGGGAACAGCTCGGGCCCGATCAAGTATTCCTGCGGGAGGTAGCGGCTGGCGACGAGCATCGGACGCCCGCGCTCGACGAGCATCGCCTCGACCTCCGCTTTGGTCATCGGTCGGCCTGACGAGGCCTCGCGCTCTTCGATCTGCGAGTGAATGTCCTCGGACAGCTCGGCGATGATGTCGCGTGCCTGTCTGGTCGGCAGCCAGTGCTTAACGGCTTGCAGATAGCGTTCGACGAGATCCATGAACCTGCTCCTTCAATATCGCGCGTAGCGATCGATCGATACCGTCCCACTCGCCGTGGAGTTGTTCGAGCGTGGCTTCGCCGTCCGGCGACAGCCGATAGAAGCGCTTGTTGCGCTTGTCTTCCTCGCGCCACTGGCTCGAAAGCAGCCCCTGGCTCTCGAGTCGCCGGAGCAGGGGATAGAGCGTGCTCTCGTCGATCGCCAGGCCGTGCTCGCTGAGGGTCTTGCGCAGGGTGTAGCCGTACTGTTCGGTCCGCAGCGCGGCCAGCACCGCCAGTACGAGGTAGCCGCGGCGCAGCTCGAGGCGGAGGTTGTCGAGGGTTTCCGGGCTTGGTGCCATCACTATGTCCTATACACTGTGCGATACACAGTATATGACGCACAGGAGAGGGTGTCAACAGGACTGGAAGACGCAGTCGGCTTCGTGTTCGTCTTCGGATTCGAGGCGGAGCCGCGTTCGTGTCGGGCCGAACACGAAAACGAACACGACTACGAACCCGACGCGCGAGAGCGTTAACTGAAGTCGATCCGGAGATCGTCTGCCACACCGCCCAGGATGTGATACCCGCAGTTGGTGTCTTGCAGGATCGATCCGGGCACCAGCTCGTTGACCGGCCCGTGGGCGACGAGTCGGGCGATGAAACGCTGCCAGGTGACGCCGCCCTGATAGCCGTCCAGCCAGAAGCTTCGGTCGCGCGCCGCGAGGATCTCGCGCGGGCCGATGGACGCAGCCTTCGGCGGCACCCAGGACCAGTCGCCAGTGAACGTGTGCAGCGCGTTCTGCATGATCGTCATCGGGTTGAGCTCGACGATCCGTCCGTGGGCCTGTTTGTACGCGGCCAGGTCGCCCGCGTACTCGAGTCCGAGATGGGACTCCCAGAACGCGATGTGCCCACACCAGCCGATCCCGCCATAGCAGCAGTCGGCGCCGCCGGCGTCTTCGATCAGCTTCCAGTAGTCGTCGATGTTGCGATCGGTGGGGAAGTGAATGTTTTCGTCCAGCGGCCGGAGATCCGGATCGATCTGCTCGAAGAAGGACTGCCGCATCGACGTGGCGAAGGATCCCTCCCAGTCTGCGGGCGCCGTGCGTCCCTGATCGTCCGCGTACTCGTCCATGTTGAACGTGACGAGGTGCCGGCAGCTGATCCGCTGGCGGTTGATCATCTCGACCGCGATGCGGTACTGCGGCACGGGCCCGACCGGCAGGATCAGAACGCAGCGCCGCCCTTCTGCAGCCGCGCGCTGGATGCGCGTGACGATGTCGATCGCGAAGCGGCTGTAGAAGCCAATCGGCTCGTCGATCACTTCGATGCGGAACGCCGGATTCCTGTGGCGCGTGATGTCGGCGCGCCGGATTCCGCGAACGCGCGCGCACGCCTCGGCATCCCGGAACGCAATGAACGAGGCAAGAGAATAACTGAACATGGAGACTCGTTTCGGTCTTCGGACTGCAGTCTTTTCGGTCTACGGTCTGCCGTCTACGGTCTACGAACTACCAACCACCAACTACGACCTCTGAATGCTTGACCGCGCCACCGAGCGCCGCCGTCAGCAGATCAGCGGTCGGAAAGCCATGCCCACGGTGCATGGCAAAGCCTTCGGCGTATTCGACCGAGGGATCGCCTGCATCGCGCGCCCGGTCGCGTCCGATCCGCCGCATCCACAGAAGGTATTCGTCTTCGCCGTGCTGAGCGCGCAACCACTCGCGCTGCGAGGCGTGCGCTGCGAGCATCCGTTCCTTCGTCTCGATGACCGGCGGTGATGTCCACGACGGAGGGCGCGGACACTCGCCGTCCGGCATGATCGACGAGGTCCAGGGGATCGGCCGTGAGCACGACCGGCACCTGTGCCGTCGGCCGTTTCGACGCGGCGATCGATGCTCGTCGTCCAGGTACTGCAGGCGAGGCGCGCCAGTTGGGTATGGGTGCCGCGAATGCCGCTTCACGCGCGATGCGCGAGGTCTCTTCGTGATCGACCATGTAGTCCACCGGCGCGTGCGTGATGAGCAGGTCGGGCCGGACTTCCCGCACGAGGCCCGAGACGCGCCGCTTGGTCACTTCGTTGTACGTGATCGTCAGGTCGGGAAACCCGAGGCACGTGTAGCCGGCGCCAATGATCGCGGCTGCGGCGGCTGCCTCCCGCCTCCGCGATCCGCGAGATCACCGCACGCGATTTCGTGCTCGACCCCAGGTCGCCGGGGGTCATGGTGGCCATATGGATCTCGCCAGCCTGCACGCGCCAGCAGTGCCAGCGTGCCTGCGCACGTGATCTCAATGTCGTCAGGATGGGCCATCACGGCCAGGACGGTAGGCATCGGATGCGGCGCCGGCGGCGGCTACTTCAGTGATGCCAACTTGACCGGCCGTCCCTTCGCGGCGGACAGGTCCGCGGCGTAGACGACGCGATGGGTCGCGAGCGCCGTCGTGAAGTCGGTCAACGGCATCGACCTGCCCGCGCGCGTGGCGTCCACGAACGCCTGGAATTGAGGCTGATAGGGATGATCCTTGACGTCGCCTGAATCGACCGGGGGCACGGCCAGGTGACTCCACTCGGACTTGACCAGACCCTTGAGCTTGGACGAGTAGAACTTCGTGTCGAGCAGGCTGCCCTCACTGCCAACGAGATGGGTGTGGAAGTAGTACGGCTGCAGACAATCGATCACGGAGGTTACTTTGCCGACCCGCCCGTCCTCGAAGCGGACGAGCGTGACCGAAGTCGTGTCGTATTGGTACGGCTTGAATGTCTTGCTCGCCGACTTGGTGGAGTAGCTCACGACCTCGGCGACTGGCGCGTCCATCAGGAGCAGCAGCAGATCGAGGGCGTGGCAGCCGGCGGTCAGAAGGCTGGATCCGCCGAAGTCTTTCTTCACGTTCCAGGTGAACTGCCCGTACCACGGTCCGATCCCGTGGAAGTAATCCACCTCGGCGTGATGGAGCTTACCCAGCAGTCCCTGGTCCACCAGCGACTTCACCAGCGTGAATTGCGCGCTGTACCGCAATTCGAAGCAGACCATGGCGTGGACGCCGGCGCGCGCGATTGCGGCGCCGACTGCTTTCGCGTCCTTCCACGTCAGGGCGATTGGCTTCTCGATGACGAGATGCTTGCCCGCGCGCGCCGATGCAATCGCCTGTTCCGCATGGAACGGGTGCGGCGTGCAGATGTCGATGACATCGACGTCTGGATCCGCCAGCAGATCCGCGAGCCGGGAATACGCCTTCAGCGGCAGGCCGTACTGTGCCTCGAGGGCAGCGGGATCGTGCCGTCGCCGCGAGCACACGGCGGTGACGCGTGCGCCCGTGACGTGCTTGAACGTATCGATGTGGGCGCCAGCCACCCAGCCGAGGCCGACGACGCCGATCCGCAGCTCACTCATATCAGGAAATTGGAGTCGGGGGGATTCTAACCTTCCCGACCTCATTTCCGGTATCAGCGGATGGTGACGTCCACCTGAACTTTGGTGCGTCCGGTGACGAACACCAGGCGATAGAAAGAAGAGGCCGCTGCCCCGGCATTTCACACCGGAGCGACGGCCTCTCCCTGCGCACGCTGACGCGCCCGCGCGGGCTGCGTCTTTCGTCGGTTACTGCGTGCTCTCGCTCTTTGACGCCTCCGCCCAGTAGAACCCCCGGAGGTCGCCGTTCTTGTAATCGTTCGCCTGGTCGTGCGGGTACGTGGCCTTCAGCAACGCATCGACGTCGAGCGGCCGGAAGGCGGCCGGGCCATGACACATCGCGCACGTGTCACCGACCGGAATCGGATGCATCACGCCGACCTTGTCGCCGAGATCGACCACGTAGGTCGGCACATCCTCGAACTTCTTGCCGGCCGTCTCTGCGACGATGGCGGCAGCCCAGGGGCGAGGCGCATTGGCTGGGTTCCGCAGGCGCTGGCTGGTCTGGCCGATGGTGATCCCCTGACGTTCCGCCGCGTCGACCTGGAGGAAGTACATCTCGCGGCGGTAGACGTCCATGGCTGCCATCGGTCCCTTGGTCGAGAGCAGTTCCATGAGCTTGTTCTGAACGCCCACCATCACGAGCCGGATACCCACTTCAGCCCGATGCACCGCGGGCTGGAGGTCTTGCGGTGTCTTGTCGATCGTCCAGGTCTGGTGGGCGACAGGTGCCGTCGGTGCGGATGTCTGAGCGGTCGCTGGAGCGGTGACGAGGAGCGCAGCGCACAGCAGCCCGCCAGCAGCGAGAGTGGCGCGGAGAGAAAGAGGCATGGAAACCCCACTGTCGCGACGCGTCACGGCGGGAACCAGTCGGTCGAAGACAGCCCGCCCGGTGAGCCGTCGCCGACAAGTGGAGAGGCAAGCAAAAGGCTCACCTTCGCCGACGCCGGCCTGGCGGCGGAAATCCGCTGAGTGTGTGATGACGGGAACCCGGCGACCGCGGAAGATTCCGCAGCTGGCTCGCGGAATCGCCCCGATTGAGCGGCCTACCGAGGCGCTGACTGTGGCGGGAGCAGTCGCAGGCCGAGCATCTGCCAGCGGCCGTCCCGCTGAATCCAGGTTTCGACGAACGACGATTCCACGGCGGCGTCGGTGCCCGACCCGGCCTTCGGGCGCTCTGTCATCGACCCGGTGATCGAGCGCACCCCCTCCCCAGATGTCTACGGCGAGGTTGCGCACCGTCCTCTCCATCGACACAAGGCCTGGCGTGGGACGGGATGTCCGGTCGTCTTTCAGTTCGAACTCATGCGCTGCGAAGCGGCCCATCGCCGAGTGGTCGCCACGATAGTGGGCGTCGAACCATCCGTGTTCTGCCTGAAGCAGGTCGGCGCGGGTGAGCTTCGCGCCGGGAGGATCCGCTACGGCTGTCTCACTCCGCCCCGTCGTCGCGACGGCAGCCGCGCCAGTTGCGTCGCGCGTCGTCGCGGGCGTCCGCACTCCCTGCGCTGGATCGGATCCGCCGGTCGCGTCGGCCAGGCGCGCTGGCGGTGTCGCTGGCAGGGGAATCGCCGCAGGAGGTACGGCGGGTGCAGAGCTCGCGGACTTGGCGGCCGCTGGTGGTGGGGCGGCAGCCGTGAGCGCACTGCCGGACGGTGCAGCCTTCGGCGGATTACGACCTGCGTCGGTTCCGGCGGCCGGTGCTGGAACCGCCGCTGCCCGTGTCGCCAAGGCTGCTGCCGGTGCTGGTGGCGCGGCGTCGCTGTCGGCCGTCAGCCGCCGCGTGACGACGGAACCGTCCTTGCCAAATGGCGCAGCCGGGGCTCCGTTGACCGACACAAGCAGTGCGCCCGCATCCCCGGAGTGGATGTTGACCTCGCGCGTGGCCGTCAGCACCCGGTTGTCGCCGGGCTGCAGAAAGCCTGATGTGCCCGACTTGCCGTCCGTTCCGAGGCGAACCCAGGCGCGGCGTCGTGCGGAGACGGTGACTGACAACGGCTCGGGCGTCATGGCAGCAGCCGACGGGACCGCTGCAGCTGACGCCGACGTCGCCGACGGCGCCGGCGTCGTCGTGCCAAGGGGTGTAGCCGGGGATGACGCCAAGGCGGCACGATCGATCGGCGCCGGTGCGACCTCGTCGCCCGCACGGCGCACATCCGACACGGCGCTGCGCCGCGTGGGCCAGCTGACGTAAAAGGCGGCGGCGCCGCCTACGAGCACGACTGCCGTGCCCACTGCCACCAGAAACCCGCTCTTGCCACGACGCTCCCGGCGATTGACGACCTCGCCGTCGAGGAGTTCGGGGACACTTTGATCCTGCTCGAGGAGCGACATGGGCGCGTACGCTCCGCGCGCCTCGTCGGCTTCGGTTCCTTCGACGGTTCGCTCGTAACCCATGTCGGGCAGGAACGTGATCGTGTGAGGGGCTGGCGGCGGTTCGGACTCTTGAATGAATTCTGTGTGCGTGGGGATTGCCGCCAGTATCTCCGTGATGGTGGGGGTGACCTGAGGCGGCAGTTCCAGCGGTTGCGGTTCAGGAGCCGTGAGGGAGGGGAACGCGGTCACCAAAGGCGCCGCCGCAGCCAGAATTGCGTCCGCCCGCGTGCGGGCGTCGGCGACCAGTCTCTCGGCCTCGGTCTTGGCGTCTGAGAGCGTCGTGTCGGCCTGTTCGCGCGCCGCGATGGAGATTGCGCCAGACAGCCGCTTGGCCTCGGCGCGCAAACCGTCGGCTTCCTGGCGCGCCGCTACCAGCACTTCGTCCGCGCGCTCGCGGCTCTCGGCCACCAGGGCATCCGCCCGCTCGCGCGCGTTCATCACAATCGTGCGGGCTTCGAGGCGTGCCTCCTCGCGGCAGGCCTCCACCAGCGCTTCCGCGTATGACGCCAGCGACACGAGATGCTCGTGATGGGCCTGACAGCGCGCCTTCAGCTCGTCGATCAGCCCACGGCTGTTCGGAAACGCACGCGCGGCGGTGGACCGGGATCCCGAATCCTGGGCATCCATCAGCGCTTCTCCTGTTGCGGGAGCCACGGGGTCCAGCGGGCCCGGGAGTCGGCCGGGAACTGGACCAAAAAGGCATCTTAACGCGGACTTGTGTCGTCTCGTGCAGAGAAATCATCCGCGCTGCGCAGATCCTGTCGCAGCGCGGGAACTCCGAACTCCCAAGCAACGCCCAAGGCCCCGACGCCCCGGAAAGCGCCGGAGGGCATCAGGAACGGGCTCGAGAGCGTATGATGCGTCAGATGGCACCGGCGAGCGATCGACCCTCCAGTCCCGCGGGACGCCTCGTCTCACTCGACGCGTTCCGCGGCGCCACGATCGCGCTGATGGTGCTGGTCAACACGGCGGGCGACGGGCAACACGTCTACGCGCCCCTTCGCCACGCCGAATGGGACGGCTGGACACCCACCGACGTGGTGTTCCCGTCGTTCATGTGGATCGCCGGCCTGTCGATGACGCTGTCGTTTGCCAAGCGTTTGTCGGGAGGGGCGAGCCGCGGTCAGTTGTTCCGGCAGACCCTGAAGCGATCGCTGATTCTCTACGGACTCGGGCTGCTCTTGTACGGGTTCCCGACCTACGACCTGTCCACGATCAGATTGATGGGCGTGCTGCAGCGGTTCGCGATCTGCGGGCTGGCGGGTGCGGCCATTTATCTCACGACCGGCGTGCGCGGACGTCTCATGTGGCTGGCAGGACTCCTTGCCAGTTACTGGGCGCTGATGATGCTCGTGCCGGTGCCAGGATTCGGCGCCGGCCATCTCGATGTCGAGGGCAACCTCGCCCACTACGTCGATCGCGTCGTGCTCGGCGCACACAACTACGAATGGACCAAGACCTGGGATCCCGAAGGCATCGTCAGTACCCTCCCCGCCATCGGTACGTGGGTCTTCGGACTGCTGGCCGGAGATCTGCTTGCGCTCCGCCGTCCGCTCCGCGATCGCCTGCTCATGATGGCGGGTGTTGGCGTCGCCCTTCTCGCGGTCGGGATGGTGTGCAACCAGTGGCTGCCGATCAACAAGAAACTCTGGACCAGCTCGTTCGCGGTCTTCATGGCCGGTCTCGATTTCGTGCTGCTCGCCGGGTTCGCGTGGCTCGTGGATGAAGTCGGCTGGCAGAAGCCCGTTCGTCCCTTCGTGATCCTCGGGATGAACTCGATCGCGATTTACATGCTGTCGGAAATGCTCGACGCCATCCTTTCGGTTGCCCACCTTCGCCAGCCCATCTATCAGAACGTGTTCGCCCCGTTGGCTTCACCCATCAACGCATCGCTGCTGTACGCGATCGCGTATGTGCTCGTGAATTACCTGGCGGCCTACGCGCTCTATCGCAAGGGCTGGTTCATCAAGATTTAGAGGCCTCACGGCGCACCGCCCATGGCACGCGGCGCACGGCCCATGGCGCAAGGCTCACGGCGCATCCCCTTGGGCGTGCGAACGTGCGGACGGTCTGTTTCGTATCCTCGAACAGAGTGGGATGTCCCACGGGAGACGGCATGAGCGAACAGACGGTCTGGGAATCGGTCAAGATCGAGAGCGGGCAGCTACTGGATCGCGTGCGCCACATCATCCGGGAAGGCAATGTCCGCAGGATCCGCGTTCGTCAGAACGGCAGCGTTGTCGCGGAGTTTCCGCTGACGGTCGGTGTAGTCGGAACGGTGTTCGCGCCAGTTCTGGCGGCGATCGGTGCGCTCGCGGCACTTCTGACGGAATGCTCGATCGAAATCGAGCGCGTCGTGCCATCGCAAACGGCGGACACGAAGGAAGCGGAAGCCGTCGGCGAACCGTGACGGCGGCAGCCAGCAGCCCGAGGCGCGTGTGGTGTGATGGCCAGGGCGCCTTGAGCATCGTCGCCCAACGCCTGTCCTACTGCGCGATGTCGGCCAGCGAGAGCCAGCCTCTGGTCCAGCCGTGTGCGAACGCCATGTACCTGGTACATTGCCAGGCGGCTCGCCCACAGGGAGTCGGGATTCGGCGCGATCCACAGCAGTTTCGGAAGATCGGGAGGCCGGAAGGCGAGCGCTGACGGCGACGGCACCACGTCGAGTCCACGAGCACGAAACAGCGCGACCGCACGCGGCATGTGCATCGGTGTCGTGACGAGGACCATGCGCGTGCCGTGGCCGACGAGCGTCTCCATCCTGAGCGACTGTTCGTGCGTGTTCACGGACGTCGAGTCGAGCACGATGTGATCGTGCGGCACGCCCAGCCGCTCCAGCTCTCGCGCAATGATGTCGGCCTCCGGTTCGAGCTGGATGCCCGGCACGACGATCCCACCCGACGCGATCACCGTGGGGCCATCGAGCAAATGATAGACACGAGCCCCCTCGAGCACCGTCCATGCCGTCTGCCGCGTCGGGATCGCGACGACCCGCCCGCCTTCCGCATAGGTAACCACGCCGTTTCCTAGAACCACGATGGTTCGCGCGCCCCGGGCATCCGCTGCGCTGTGCACGGGTGGATAGACGGGACCGAGACCTCGCTGTAGCACCGTCGCGCCCAACGGTGTGGCCATCAACACGTACGCCACGGCCAGCGTGGCCAGCCACCAGCGGCCCCAACGGTGGAGCTTCGGAACGAACAGCAAACCCGCGCCGATCGCGACGCCCGTCACGAGAAAGGAGATCGATCCCGGCACCAGAGTGACTTTGACGATCTCGATGAGGAACTCCACATCTGGATGTTACCGCACGCATGAGTTAACGATGGGCAACGGGTTAGGGGGCAAGGGACAAGGGACAAGGGACAAGGAAGGGACAAGGGGTAAGGGGTAAGGGGTAAGGGGTAAGGGAACGGCAGGCGCTCGCAGTGAAGAATGTGTGCAGCAACACTCGGATTTGGTTACATCCCGTTCACGAAGTTGGCGGTAGCCTTCCGGACAATCCACGTCGATGCAACGGGGACCGGCACAGCGCCACTAGAAAGGGGAGGTCCACGATGGCCAGAACGACCCGGCGGCCGCGCGCGGCAACGACAACCAGTCGAAAGACGACGACCCGGCGGAAGAGAGCAACGACTCCCGGATCCACGACCAGACAGACGACGGTGATTGCCGCGTGGGAAGACGATCCCGGCGATCCAACGCAGCCAAGCCCTGCGACGATCACGTCGCCCGTGCCGAATCTCTCGGCCCAGCCGCTCCCGAGCCGCATTGCGGGCACTGCGCCGCCAGCCTCGCTATATCCCACGGGCTCGGCGCCGTTCCGTTACTACGCGGCCGCCGCTGCTCTGCGTCGGACGGCGGACTTCTGGGGCAGCATCGTCGATGGTCCCATCTCGTGGCAGATCGGCAAGGTGTTGCCCGTTGTACTGGACGACGGCGAAGACCTGAATGCCTTCTATACGCGCGGTGGATTTGGTGATGGCCCTGGCCTGCATTTCTTCCATCAGGCTGTTTCGGGCCGCACCTACTTTTCAGGCGAGAGTCCCGACGTGGTCTGCCACGAGATGGGGCATGCCGTGCTCGACGCGCTGCGGCCGCAGCTCTTCGACGCACAGACCATCGAAGCCGCGGCGTTCCACGAATCGTTCGGCGACATGAGCGCGATTCTCTCGGCGCTGCAGGAAGAGTCGTTCCGGCAGGAAGTGCTGCGGGAGACCGACGGCGTGCTCAATCGATCGTCGCGACTCTCGCGGCTGGCCGAACAGCTTGGCGCTGCGATCCGCATGCAGCATCCCGACGCCGTCGACGCCGACTGTCTGCGGAATGCGGCGAATTCGTTCTTCTACAGGGATCCCCAGACGCTGCCGCCGTCGGCGCCGGCGAGCCAGCTCTCGTCGGAGCCGCATTCGTTCTCCAGAGTCTTCACGGCCGCGTTCCTCGACGTGCTCGCGGCCATGTTCAAGAGCGTGAGCGCCAACGGAACGGCAGACGACCTGGCGGCGACGGCTGGCGATGCGGCGCGGTTGCTGGTCCGTTCAGTGGCCGCAGCGCCGGTCGTGCCGGATTACTTCAGTCAGATCGGCGCACACATGGTGGATGCCGGCGAGCAGGCGCCGTTCAACGGTAAGTACCGCGATCTGCTGAAGGCGGCGTTCGTGAGGCGCGGGATCCTGTCGCTGCATGGTGCGACGGCCGTGATCGTACCGAAGCCGCGCACGAGGCGCCCGCTCGCGACGTTTGCGCAGGTGGCGCCCTCGGCCGAGCTGCCGTTGGCAACGATTGCCGCCGGGCAATACGGGTTGGCTGACATGACGTTGAAGGTCTTCACGGCCGAAGAGCCCAAGCAGTTCGCTGTGACGTCGTCTTCGCTTCAGCTCGGGCCCGTGGAACCACGGTCGCCACAGAACGCGGCTGAAGCGTTTACGGAAGACCTGTTCCAGCGCGGCCGCGTGGACCTCGCCGATCACGGCCACCCGCAGGCAGGATTCATGCACCCCTTCACGAAGAAGACGCACGTCATCGTTCGAGAGTCCGGTTCGCTCGTGCTTCGGCGCCGGACCTTTGACTGCGGCTTCGATTGATGCAGGTTGGACGGCGTGCAATAAAAGGCAGGACGCATGACTCCGTCCCCACATGTGGCGACGGGGTCATGCGCCCCGTCGTCCAATTTACCCGGTTCAACCACGCTGGGCGTATCATGAGGGAGGAATTGCACATGGCCGCAAAGACCTCTCGCTCCAAGACGCCCGCCGCGAAGAAATCCACCGCGCGATCGACGACGACGCCGTCCAGCGCCTCGGGACGCTCCGCCAAAGACGCGTTTGTCGAAGGCGTGATCGTCCGCGGCGAAGCGGCGGAGCCCTGCAAGGATGGCTCGCTGCCGGCGGAAGCGACGCACGTCAAGAAACGCGGTCCGAACGGTCAGACCACGATCGCGCGCGCGCGGTTCAAGCTGGTCTGACGCGCGGCAGCCGGTGCTCGTCCACCTCCGGCCTCCACTCCAGCTCGCGTACCTCGGGGACGAGCAGTTGCCAGCCGGCCGCTCCACTGAATGCCACCAGTCCGGTGATTGCCCAGGTCCACGAGAAGTGGCCCGTGCGATCGACGAGGAAGCCCGCGAGCGCGGGCGCGACGACCCCTGCCAGGTTGCCGATGAAGTTCTGGAGTCCGGTCCATCGCCCCGCGGCCGCGGGTCCGGCCAGCGTCTGTGTCACGGCCCAGTGATTGGACATGTGAACCCCGAACGAACAGCCCGCCAGGAACAGCGCCGGGATCACCGCTGACGACGGGCCGAGCGCGGCCGTGAACATCGCGGTTCCGAGGGCTGTGAGACCGCCAATCGTGAATGTGCGCCGCACGCGCGTGACGGAGGCGCCAGCCGTCACCCACCGATCGGCAATCCACCCGCAGACGAGGGTCGTGGTGCCGACGGCCACGTAGTAGCTCGCGCCGACGGCCGCCATGCGGTCCAATGACAGGTGCCGTTCGGTGACGAGAAACGACGGCAACCAGGTGAGCATCGTGTAGCTGAAGTAGTTGGCCGCAAACAGGCTGACGCAGCTTCCCCAGACGGGTGCGCGGAAGAGGAGCGCGCGGAACGGCGGCGACGCCGTCGCGGTTGTCGTCGCGATCCGGCCTGGCCCCCGCGGCATCCAGACGAGCCACGGAATCAGCCACAGCAACCCACCAAGACCCAGCGTCACGAAGAACGGCCGCCAGCCGAGCCGGGCGACGAGCAGACCGCCGCCGAGCATGCCGATCGCCGGGCCGTACGCGACACCGGCGGCAATCGCGGCATTGGCCACGCAGCGCCTCGTCTCGGGGAGATACTGCGACAGGATCTTCGAGTAACAGGGGAAGGCGACCGACTCGCCGACGCCAAGGAGGAACCTGACGAGGAACAAGGCGACCAGACCGTTGACGGCGGCAGTGAGCGCCGTCGTCAGCGACCACAGCGCAAAGCCGGCGGCGAGAACGATGACTGCGCGGTAGCGATCCGCCAGCCACCCCGCGAGCAGCTGAAATGTGGCGTAGGTCCAGAAGAACGCGGACAACAGCAGCCCAAGCTGCGATGCAGACAATCCGATCTCGGTCTTGAGGAGTGGGGCGGCGATCGCGAGGTTGGAGCGGTCGATGTAGTTGATGACGACCGACAGCGCGAGGAGCACGATCATCGGACCGTACGAATCCGTCGAACGGACCGTGTCCCGGTTGGTGTCGGGCATGTGATCGCGCGGCAAGTCTACTCTGGAACCGGAGCCCGCACTCAACCCGCGGTATCATGCCGCAGCATGCCGGCCGCGCCAGTCCCGTGGTACGAAGTCGCGAACGCCGATGAGGTCGAGTCGCCGTCACTACTGATCTATCCCGCCCGCGTGGAAGAGAATCTCCGGCGGATGATCGCGCTCGCCGGTGGCGTCGCCCAGCTGCGGCCGCACATCAAGACACACAAGCTGCCGCCGCTCGTGGCGTCGCACCTGGCCTCGGGGATCACGAAATTCAAGTGCTCCACGATCGCGGAGGCCGAACTTCTCGCCCGCGAAGGAGCGCCAGACGTCTTGCTGGCGTATCAGCCGGTGGGTCCGAACGTCGGCCGGTTGTGCCGGTTGGTCGGCACGTTCCAGGCGACTCGCTTTTCGGCGCTCGTTGACGATCGCGTCATCGCCGGTGCCCTGGGGCGTGCCGCGGTCGCAGCTGGCATCACCCTCGACGTGTTCGTGGACCTCGACGTCGGGATGTCGCGCACGGGTGTCGTGCCGGGCTCCGCAGCGCTGGCGTTGTATCAACAGGTCGCACAGACGCCCGGCTTGCGCGCGGCCGGACTGCACGCCTATGACGGACATGTCCGCGACTCCGATCCGGTCATCCGGAAGACGGTGTGCGATCGAAGCTTTGCGTCCGTGACCGCGCTTCGCGATGCGATCGTCTCTACGGGACTCGCAGTCCCGGCGATCGTCGCGGGTGGAACACCCACATTCCCCATCCACGCCCAGCGGACGGATGTCGAATGCAGCCCTGGCACGTGCGTACTCTGGGACGCTGGGTACAGCACGATCCTTCCTGACCTGGAGTTTCTACATGCCGCGCTCGTGCTGACGCGCGTCGTGAGCACCCCGGGGACCGATCGCGTCTGCCTGGACCTGGGGTACAAAGCAATCGCTGCTGAGAACCCGCATCCACGCGTGGTGTTCCTGAATCTCGATGGAGCCGTCGCCGTAGGGCACAGCGAGGAGCATCTCGTGGTTACGACGTCGAGCGCGCGCCCCGCGCCGGGCACGGCCATCTACGGCGTGCCGTGGCATATCTGTCCCACCGTCGCGCTCCACTCAGAGGCCGTTGTGATCGAGGACGGCCGCGCCGATGCACGGTGGCGCATCACGGGCCGCGAGCGCCATCTCACCGTCTGATTCCAAGCCACGATGCCGACCTCGTCCGGGGCCCTTCCTCCCGCGTTGTTGATCGCCCTGGCCATCGCGAGCGTGGGTGTACTCGTGGTGCTCGTCTCGGTCGTGCGGCTTCACGCGTTCGTGGCGCTGACGACCGTCGCTCTTGCGCTTGGCCTGGCGGCCGGACTCTCGCCCGGTGACGTACTCCGATCGTTTCAGGACGGCGTGGGCGCGACACTGGGAGCAGTCGCGCTCGTGATCGCATTGGGCGCACTGCTCGGGACGTTCCTGGCCGAGTCCGGCGGCGCCGAGGTCGTCGCCAACGCGGTTGTGGCCCGTGTCAGCGTTCGACAGCTGCCGTGGGCCGTCGGATTCATCGGCTTCGTGCTGGGCACCCCTGTGTTCTTCCCCGTGGGCCTGGTGCTGCTGGTGCCGGTGGTGCGGGCCATCGCCGCGGCCGCGCGCGTGCCGTTTCTCCTGCTGGCCGTGCCGCTCATCGCAGGGCTGTCCGCCTCGCACGGTCTCGTGCCGCCACATCCGGGTCCTATCGTGGCCGTCGGAACGCTCAAGGCCGATCCAGGGATGACGCTTGTCTATTCGCTGGTAACGGCGCTCCTCGCAACAGTTGTTGCTGGGCCGCTGTTTGCGCTCGTCATCGTGCCGAGGCTTCGCGCGTCCGGGAGCACGGCACCCGTGGCACCGAGCGTTGCACCGCGCGAGGCGACAACTGCGCGCCCGGCGCCGGCTCTGATTCCGACGATTGTCACCGTGCTGCTCCCGGTCATCCTGATGCTCGGCGGCGCGGTGGCGAGCTTGTGGCTGCCGGTTGGAACCGGGAGGACGTGTGCGGTCTTCCTCGGAAATCCGCTGGTGGCGATGGGCGTCGCCGTGTTCGTAGCGCTCGCCGTCCTCGGCTGGCGTCGCGGCGTCTCTCCCGGCGAGCTGCTGCAGTCGGCCGAGCGCAGTCTGTGGCCAGTCGCGGGAATCGTGCTCGTGGTGGGAGCAGGCGGCGGCTTCGGCCGAGTGCTCGATCAGGCCGGTGTGGGCCGTGCGATAGCGGACGCAGCTGCTGCGCAGCATCTGTCGCCGCTGGTCCTCGGATGGTTGCTGGCCGCGCTGTTGCGTCTGAGCGTGGGGTCCGCAACCGTGGCCATCTCGACCGCCGCCGGACTGATGGCGCCGATGCTCGAGACCATGCCGGGGATCAATCGCGAGCTGCTGGTCGTCTCGCTGGGCGCCGGATCGGTGATTGCCTCGCATGTGAACGACAGCGGCTTCTGGCTCGTGAAGGAGTACTTGAACCTGAGTGTCGCCGAGACATTCGCGACGTGGACGGTCCTCGAGACCCTCATCGCGCTCGCCGGCCTGGCCGGTGTCCTCATTCTCAGTCTGGTGGTTGCCTGATGCTGATCGTAGACGCCCATCTCGATCTGGCGATGAACGCGATCGAATGGAACCGCGACCTGTCGCGCCCCCTGCAGGAGTTGCGTGCGAGAGAAGCCGGGATGACGGATCGTCCCGACCGCGAGCACGGCACCGTGTCGTTCGAGGAGATGCGACGCGGAGGCGTCGCCATCTGTGTGGCGACACAAATCGCTCGCTACGTGAAGCCAAGCAATCGCCTTCCTGGCTGGCGCTCGCCCGAGCAGGCCTGGGCGATGACTCAGGCACAGCTCGCCTGGTACGGCGAGATGACCCTTCGCGGTGAAATGACGCCGCTGACCGAGCTGGACAGCCTCGATCGTCATCTGGCGCGCCTGGGTCGAGTCGATGGCGACCTCGATCGATCGGCGCCGATCGGGTACGTTCTCAGCCTGGAGGGAGCGGATTCCATCGTGACGCTCGGTCATCTCGAGCGAGCCTACGCGCGCGGCCTGCGTGCCATCGGTCCTGCGCACTACGGACCCGGTACCTACGCGCAGGGGACCGACGCGTCCGGCGGCATTGGCGCCAGGGGGCGGGACCTGCTTCGTGAGATGGATCGTCTCGGGATGATCCTCGATGTCACACACCTCTGCGATGAGAGCTTCTGGGAGGCAGTCGACGCGTTCAAGGGGCCCGTGTGGGCCAGTCATTCGAATTGCCGTGCGCTGGTCCCGCACAACCGCCAGTTCAGCGATGAACAGATTCGCTACCTGATCGATCGAGGCGCGGCGATCGGGGCGGCGCTCGACGCCTGGATGCTCGTGCCTGGCTGGGTGCGCGGCACGTCTACGCCGCGCGCCGCGCAGGTCACACTCGACACCCTGGTGAACCACATCGAGCACGTGTCGTCGATTGCCGGATCCGCGCGTCATTCGATGATCGGCAGCGATCTCGACGGCGCCTTCGGAACCGAGCAGACCGCTGCGGATCTCGACTCCATCGCGGATCTCACGCGCCTGCTCGATCGACTTCGCGCCCGCGGCTTCTCGGCGGACGACGTGCAGGGCATCGCGCACGGAAATTTCCTGCGCGTGCTGCGCGAGGCGTGGAAGTAGGTAGGTGCGGAGGTGCGAGGGTGCGGACGGAGGGTGCGGGAAGGTCGGCGGGGCTGGCGCACCGATGGTGCGGACGGAAGGTGCGGACGGAAGGTGCGGCGATGAGCGGCGTGCGGACGGAAGGGTGCGGACGCATCAGATGCACCCCGCCAATCGTCATTCGTCAATCTGCCTTCGTCATTGCCAGCAGTCCGTTCAACGGTGTCACCGGAGGTCCCGCCGCCGTGGGGAAGAACACTGCCAGGTCGGAGATCTGACGAGGTACCGCCTCGCGGTAACGGCGCTGCCACTGCGCCGTGAAATCCGCCACATCGTTCGATCGGACGAGCGCCCACACACTGCCTCCGAATCCCGCGCCGAACGCTGATGCCGCGACGGCGCCCAGCTCCCGGGCGAGGCGGGTCAGGGCGATCGTCTCCGGTACTTGATTGCCCAACAGCTGCTCGGCACCGGCCTGAGAGTCGTCCACGATTCTCCCGAAGGCTTCGAGGTCGGACGTCTCGAGCGCGCGCAGCGCTGCTGGAATCACGCGATCGTTCTCGAGGCGGAAGTGATCGAGCCGTCGGCGGAGCGGATCGGTCAGTCCGCCGCCGGAGCGGTCTCGGTCCAGGATGCCGTCCAGCGTTGCGGACGCCCCGGCCGACGACCCCAGCGCTGCGGCCAGGGTCCTGTCATGGCGCCCTGTGGCCACCGTCCATCTGTCGAGAATCTCGCGAACGAGCAATGACGCGCGGTTGTACCGCTCCTTTGCGTTACCGGTCTTTGCCGCGGCGACGCCACTCGTGGCGACCACAAAGGAATGCCCGGCTGGCACGTCGAGCGTCCGGAGCAGCTGAAGGGGCCCGAACGCGAAATGCCGGATGCGGCCGGGCGCCGAGCAGAGCATCGCCGCATGGTCTTCGCTGCCACCGAAGGTGCCGACGCCGCGATCGCCTTCGAGTCGTCCGAATGACTGCCCGTTTTCGATGCAGCCGAGGTACTCGCTCAGTTCCTCAAACGTCGTGATCGCGCCGTGGAAGTCCGGGTGGGACGCCAGGTCGTTGGCCAGCGCAAAGACGATGAAGATCGAGGTGATGAGCGTGCTGGAGCTGCTGAGGCCGGCGGAGCTTGGCAGCGTGTTCCGGAACACCAGGTCGAAGCCGCGCAGCCCTGGTCCGAAGTTGCGGGAGACTCGCTTCACCGCCGTCATCGGGTAGTTGGACCAGTGTCCGGATCGGATCGCCATGCCGGGATCTGCGACGAACTCGATGCGATCGTTCCGCAGGGTGTCGATGATGACGACGCGGCTGTCGCGTCGCGGAGCGTGAATCGCGCAGATGCCGCGCTCGACGCCGCACGTGAGCGTCGTGCCGCCGGCATAATCTGTGTGCTTGCCGAGAACCTCGATGCGACCCGGGACGAACAGCGGCTGCGGTTCGCGGTCGGCGCCGTCCGACCGCAGCCAGGCGCGCTCCGACGCCTCGAATCCCCGTTCGGCCAGACCGACACCCGCGGCGGTCATGCCTGCCGCGTGCAGGAGGTCCGAGGCCCGGGCCGTGACGCTCACAAACGAACCTCACGGGAAGCGAGACGCCGTGCAAGGGCTGCGACATCGGAGCGCCGCGATAGATCCAACACACTGTCATCCGACGGAATGACCTGGAAGCGGCCTCCCCGGTCCACGAGAACCTGCGCCGCAGCGGGCAGTTCGAGCTCGCCTCGAGGCGAGAGCGGCAGTGTCGGGATGACGTCGAAAATCTCGCGGTCGAACCGCCAGCAGTTCATGCTCACGAGGAGATCCGCACCCGCACTCGCCAACCACGCCGCGTCTGGCTTCTCCACGATACGGCGCAGCCAGCCGTCCGGCGCGTCGATGACGGCGAACGAGGCCAGGCGATCCGGAGCGATCAGTCCGTCGCGCAGCAACCCTGTGCGTGTGAATCCCACGAGCGCCGGCCCGTCAGCCATGCGCAGTGCACGGCACGCCGCGACAGGATAGAGGTTGTCCCCATTGACGACGACAAATCCATCGTCACCGGCAAACCGACGCGCAGCATATACCGCGTCCGCGGTGCCCCGCGGAGACGGCTGCTCGGCGAAGACCAGCCGCAGGCGTGCGAGCTCGAGGCCGGCGTAATAGTCACGCACGACGCCGTGTTCGGGGCCAATGACGACGCAGACTTCGTCGAAGCCCGCATCGGCCAAGACGGAAAGCACGTGATCGAGAAATGGCCGCCCAACCGGCATCATGGCTTTGAGCCCGGCGGCGGCCATATCGGCCTGATCGGGAGCGAGCGGCGTACTGGCAGCCTCGGCACGCATGCGCGTGCCAAGGCCGCGAGCCAGCACGATGGCCTTCGAGACCGTCACGATGCAGGAGCGGCGTCTACCGGGCTGTCTGCCCACAAGGTCGGGATGATCCGGAGCAACACTGCGGAGCTTCCCACCGCGATGGCGAGGAGCGCGAACGCCATGCCCGTCCGACCGTAGAGGAAATTGCCGACCGTGAAGAGCGACGACCACACCATCGCGCACCCGGCCACCCATCCCATGAGCGCGAGTGGAATGTTGTCGAGTGAGGCGGCGACGTTGCTCTTGACGACGCGGGGATCGGTGCGAATCGGGTCCCAACCCGGGCCGCTCGGTCGCGTCTTGAGATAGAAGTCCACGAGCACTTTTCGATCGGTCTCCGGCGCGACGTACGCCGTGACCAGCCAACAGAGGCTCGTGAACGCGACCGTCGCTATCAGGCCGACGTGCGTCGAGACATGAACCCCGTTCTTGGCCAGAACCAGCAGCACCAGCGACACCAGGAACGACGACAGCATCGCGACGACTTCGCACCACGCGTTCACTCGCCACCAGAACCAGCGGACGAGATAGAGCAGTCCGGTGCCGGCGCCGATCTGGAGGATGACGTCGAACGCGTCCTTCGCCGAGTCGAGCAGGTACACCATCCCGGACGACAGCACGAACAGCAGCAATGTCGCCATGCGGCCGGCCATCACGTAGTGTTTCTCTGAAGCGTCCTGGCGGATGAACCGGCGATAGAAGTCGTGCACGAGATACGACGCGCCCCAGTTCAAGTGCGTGAGGATCGTGGACGAGTTCGCCGCGATCAGGCCGCCGACCATGAGGCCGACGAATCCGGGCGGCAGGAACTTCAGCATCGCGGGATATGCGATGTCGTGGCCGAGCAACTGAGGATCGAGATTCGGAAACGCCTTCTGGATGTCCGACAGTTGCGGATACACGATGATCGAACAGAGCCCGACGAGGATCCACGGCCAGGGCCGCAGCACGTAGTGCGCGACGTTGAAGAAGAGGACCGCCCCGAGAGAATCGCGCTCCGATTTCGACGCCAGCATGCGCTGGGCGATGTAACTGCCGCCGCCAGGTTCGGCACCGGGGTACCAGACCGACCACCACTGCACGGTGACCGGGATGATGAAGACCGCCACGGCCAGGTCCCAGTTATTGGTGAAGTCAGGCAGCACGTCCAGGTAATGCAGGCCGTTTGGGCCCGGCATGGCGCTCAGCTTTGACACGAGGCCGCTCAGGCCACCGACGCCGGGCGCACCTAGCGCGAAATACGCCGCCGCAATCACCGCCGTCATCTTGATGAAGAACTGCACCATGTCAATGACGAGCACGCCCCAGAGACCGGAATGCGCCGCGAAGATGGCGTTCAGCACGCCAAGAACGAGCAGCGTCTCCCACCGCGGCAGCCCGAACAGGATGCCGGCGATCTTGCAGGCCGCCAGGTTGACGGTCGCCATGATCATGCAGTTGAACAGCAGGCCGAGATAGATCGCCCGGAAGCCGCGCACGACCGTGGCCGCCCTGCCTGAATAGCGGATCTCGTAGAACTCGAGGTCCGTCATGACGCCCGACCGGCGCCACAAGCGCGCGTAGAAGAACACCGTGGACATCCCCGTCAGCAGGAACGCCCACCAGACCCAGTTCCCGGCGACGCCGTTCCTCCGGACGATGTCGGTCACCAGATTCGGCGTGTCGCTGCTGAACGTCGTGGCCACCATCGACAGTCCGGCCAGCCACCACGGCACCGCCCGGCCAGACACAAAGAATTCCGACGTGCTCTTGCCCGCCCGGCGGCCGACGAAGAGCGCTGGGGCAAAGCAGATCACCAGGCAGACGGTTGCGATGACCCAATCGATGGCTTGCAGGTGCATGGGCCGAAACTCTACAACAGGTTGGACTCATCGGGGGGGACGGGGCGTGGACGGCGATCAGTCCGGCGGCGTGCGGCGCCGGTCGGGGCCGCGCCAGTCTGCTGACGGTGTCGTCGAAGGATCCGTCGCGTCGCCGCGACGTTCACCGATGTGGAAGGGGAAGCCGCAGGTGGCACACATGAACCACACGACGCCGTCGGTGGTGCCGAGCGGCGTCGGCGGCGATGCGGCACACCGGGGGCAGGCGATGTTTCGTGCGCGTGTCATCCCGTTGGCCAGGTCATGCGCAGCACAGCTATATACCTGCCTGGCCCGGGCGGTCAACAATGACAGACCTCTGCGTGTCAACTTGTGGCTGTTCGCTATGATCTCCTCATGATCACCCTGTCGTTGTTCGCGTCCTTCAAATCGGCTCGCCCGGTTGTCCGACCTCATGCCACTGCGATTGCTGCATTCCTGTCGTTCGTTCCGGCCGCGCTCATCATCGCAGGATGTGGCGGTTCTTCGTCACCCGCACCGACTCCCGTGCCCAACGTTCCCTTTTCACAAACCGACATCGTCGTCGGGACCGGTGCCGACGCGGTCAATGGCAAGAGCCTGACGGTCAACTACACCGGGTGGCTGTACGACTCGACGAAGGCGGAACAGAAGGGCGCACAGTTCGACACATCCATCGGACGTGGTCCCTACACCTTTGTGCTCGGGGCCGGGCAGGTCATCCCGGGGTGGGATCAAGGCGTGGCGGGGATGAAAGTCGGTGGCACAGCGCAGGCTGGTCATTCCGCCGGAACTGGCGTACGGCGCTGCCGGCAGAGGATCGATCCCGCCGAACGCCACGCTGGTGTTCGAGATCGAATTGCTGGCCGTGCAGTAGAAGACCAAGGGCGGCGTGCTCAGGATCGATGAACTCCGGGGGAGGGGCCTCATGATCCGGCACGCCGCCTTGCAGGCCGGCGACTCAGCGTTCCAGGTGCGTGGAGATGTTGCGGGCCAGCAGCACGTCGCCGGAAGAGCCTTCGCGTGCGTGGCGCACGTGATCGGCGTGCGCGGCGCCGCCACCGCCATCGCTGGTCATGAGCGCGGCCGCGAATTCGACCGCCGGATCGTTCCCAGACAGCGCCAGGCTCTGGCGCACCATGGCGTACCCGTCGAGCGATGCCGCCAGTTCACCGGTCCTCGCAGAGATCGGCGTGAGTTGCTTGTACACCTCGATCAGATAGCCTGCATCGAACAGGGCCATTGCGCGCGGACGGCCATTGCCCGTTGCCTCGCGGGCACGCTGGTTCAGTCCATTGAGGAGATCCCTCGCGACCGCTTCGTCGCGCGTCGCATACAACGCGGCCCGCCGCAGCGTTTCCATCCGGACCACGACTGGAGTGGATGACGACAAGAGGGACCTCGTGTCGCTGGTGAGTTTCGTGAGGTCGTAGTCGTCGCGAAGTCCCTTCCAGCCCGTGTCAGGAGCCCATGGCAGGGATCGCGCGGTTCCGATATCGAACGGGAAACAGACGAGCGGCGGCCCCGCCAGGGCGGGCGAGGCAAGCGCCGCCACGAGCACGAGAGCGAGAGTCGCGCGCCTGGTGAAAGCCGGCAGTGTCGTCATCGAGCTCCTCCTGATAATTGATGCTCACCAGGAAGGACGCTCCCGACGGCAGCGCGTTAACGACCCTTCGAGCCCTCGAGCCCTGCAGGCCCTTCGGCCTGGGCCCTAGGGCTTCATCGTCGTCGTCCACTCTCGCCACCACGTGCTCGACCCGAGGCCCAGCTTGTCCCACCACGCATCGAGCATCGCTCGATTGTGGTCACGGATGCCGGCGCGAGTGACTTCAGGCGGCGGTGGAACGAGCCGTGCCAGGGCGTCGAACACGCGGCGCTGCTCACGATCGTTCACGCGCGCCAGAAGGTGCCACAGCGTGAGCGCATCCTGCGGGCGCGTGAGCTGCAGAATGCGATCGACGGCCTGCGCCTGCGCCTCGGGCGTTGACGGCGCGAAGTCGATCTGATCGAGAGCCCCCTGCAAGTCGCCGGGCGCATCGGCATAGTGGGGAGTGCCAGGACCAGAGCCAGGCCGCATCGCGCACACCGCGCCGGCAGGGATGAGGGCCGTGCGGCCGTGGCTCTCGAAGGCGACCCATCCAGCCGAGACTTCGACATGTCCGCCGCCATTGCGGTCGACGGTCAGCGTGTACACACATCCCAGATCGACGACCGTCGAAGAGGGCGTCTCGACGAAGAATTGTCCAGGGGGCGCCCAGATGAACGCATGGACGGTGCCGTGCGCCATCGACAGCCGATGGTTGCCCGTGGTGGCCGCCAGCAGCTGCAGCCGTGAGTCGGGTTCGACATCGAGCCGTCCGACGTCGCCGATTGCCACGGTCGCGCGCGACGACGTGTCGGTCTCGAGCCATTCGCCAACGGCCAGCCGTCCAGCATCCGGCACCTGTGTCTCGTTGACGGTTGGCGTGCCCGCAACGCGTACGACCGGCCACGCGACTCGCGTCGAGGGGCGGATCGACCAGAGGCCGGCGGCGCAGCTCACCACGAGCGCGGCAGCCGTCGCAAGATAACGGAACGAGAGCGGCCGGCGCCCGGCCTGGGTTGCGACGTCGGGCCATGCTGGCGGAGCCGGCGTGGACCGCAGGGTGCCGAGTACTCGCTCGAGCCGCTCGATCTCCGGATCCGCCCCGCTCCGATCCCACAGATACTCGTCACTCACGATGGGCGTCTCCTTGCAGCCGGGCGCGGAGCAACTTCATGCCGCGGTGCAGGTTCACGCGAACCGAAGCCGGGGTGAGTCCCGTGCGCTCCGCAATTTCCGGACCCGTCATGCCCTCTATCAGGCGAAGTGCCAGCGTCTCTCGATAGGCGTCGGGCAGCGTGCGAAGCGCCGCGAGCACGGCAAGGGCTTCGGCCCGATCCTCATCAGGGCCCGCGGCATCGTTTTCGAGCGGCACCTCGTTCCGGCCGTACTGCCGCAGATGATCCGTCGCGCGATTGCGGGCGATGGTGGCCAGCCAGCCGCCGAACGCCGCAGGCTCGCGCAGGCTTGCGAGCTTGCCGAGCGCGTGGACGAATACGTCCTGTACGAGGTCGTCCACGTGGCTGCGATGCACGCGGCTGAGGACGATCCCGTGCACCATGCGGACGTAGCGGTCGTAGAGCGCCGCGAAGGCGCCGCGGTCGCCGGCCCTGGCCGCTTCGACGAGGGGCAACGCGTCGTCGCCAGACCTCGCGGACGGCGTGAGCATGGAAAGGTCGTTGGCGCGTAGGGCCACGAGCGTCAACGTATCCGGTTCGGACGACACTCCGCGATTCCCATCGGTAAAGACGAACGGATGGTGTCTGGCGTTAACAGGAACGGCCGGCCGGCTCAACGGCTCAGCAGGTGAGCAGCGGTTTCGAGCAGCACATCCTGGTCGATGGGTTTGGCCATGTACGCTTCGAACCCGCCGGCCAGGGCGCGGCGGCGATCCTCCTCCCGGACGTGCGCGCTGATTGCGAGAGCCGGCATACTGGCGCCGGTATCGCCGACTGCACGGATCCGTGAGAGCAGCGTGATGCCATCCTCGTCGGGCATGGCCAGGTCCGCTACGAACAACGCGTAGCGGTGGCGGCCGAGGAAGTCCATCGCCTCAGCGGCGGATGCTGCGATGTCGACCTCCGCCCCGGCGCGAGTCAAGACCGTCGCCGCCAGCGCACGCGAGTCTGCGTGGTCGTCCACGACCAGCACACGCCTGCCCTTCAGCACATCGAGCGGGGCGGGGGGACGGGTTCGAATGGGTGGTCCTGGCTCCACCGCCTTGAACGGGATGCGGACTGCGAAGCTGGTACCGCGGCCTTCGCCGGCGCTCGATGCGGTCACGGTGCCGCCGTGGAGCTGGACGAGGTGCTGGGTAATCGCAAGGCCGAGGCCGAGACCTGTATGCCGCCGGGTGACCAATCCATCGGCCTGCCGGAAGCGTTCGAACAGATGCGGCAGAAAATCCGGCTCGATGCCGGCTCCGTCATCGTCCACCTGTACGGCGATGTTGCTGTCGTCGCGGCGAACCGTGATGACTACGCGACCCTTGGCGCTGGCGAACTTGATGGCGTTCGAGACCAGATTCCAGACGATTTGGTGCAGCCGGGCGGGGTCCGCCTCCGTGACCAGCGGGCCTTCGATGTCGAGGCAGATGCTGACGCCGTGATCGTCTGCCTCACCCTGCAAAGCGCCAGCGGCCGCGGTCACGACCGCACTGACGTCCACGCGCTCGGGTTCGAGACGAAGCTTGCCGCTCATGATGCGGGCGACGTCGAGTATGTCGCCGATCAGCCGGCTCTGCACTTCCGCGTTGCGGCGGATGCTGGCAATCGCCTGGGTCGCGCGGTGGCCGTCGAGGTGGCCGCGTTCGAGCATGCGAGACCAGCCGAGGATTGCATTGAGCGGCGTCCGCAATTCGTGTGACAGGGTGGCGAGAAAGTCGTCCTTGGTCCGGTTGGCTTCCTGTGCTTCGGCGTAGAGCTGCGCGTTCTCGACCGCCATGGCCGCGCGATGCGCCACGGCTTCAGCGAGCGACAGGTCGGCGGGGCCGAACTGCCGTCCCGAATAGCCGGTCACCAGAAAACTGAGCGTGCCGACGATCTGGCGCGAGGTCCGGATGGGGACCACCATGGCGCTTCTGATCTCAGCCGTGAGCAGGCTGGACTTGAAGTCCGCATGCTGCGACAGCGACTCGATCCGCGCGCGGGGAACCGTGGGCACGAGGATCGGATCGCCGGTTCGAAGGACCAGACCCGGACCGAACGAGTCCATCATCGTCACCGGAAAGCGGTCGCCGATCTTCGTGACAGCTTCCGCGATGCCCGGATCGTCGACATGCGAGACCGCGAGTGTCTGGACGGTGCCATCGCCCCGGCGCATGTGCACGGTGCACCAGTCGGCGATGCGTGGAACCGCCAGCTTCGTGATGTTCCTGAGTGTCGTCTCGTAGTCGAGGGATCCGCTGAGCGTCTCGCTCGCAGCGGACAGGAACTCGGCGCGCTCGGAGAGCCTGGCCCGCTCCTGTTCCACCTGCTTCCGCCGCGTCGTGGACACGCAGATGCCCGCCATCCGTGCCGGGCGGCCCTGGTCGTCGAATTCGACGCGTCCCTTGCCTTCGACCCAGCGGATCGTGCCGTCGGGCGCGAGCAGGCGGTACTCCAGTTCGTGTGGCGTCGCGTCCGCGATGGCACGGCGTATCGATTCGAGCACGGCCGGCCGGTCGTCGGGATGAATCTCGCGTTCGTAGCTCGCAAACGTCCCGTCAAAGATGTCCGCGGCCGCGCCGTGCAGCTTCGCCAGATTGTCGGACCAGCGAATCTCGTTGTTCCGCAGATCCCATTCCCAGGTGCCGATCTCGGCGGCATCCAGTGCGAAGCGGAGTCGCTCGTCGCTGCGCCGCAGGGCCTCGTATCCGCGCGTGCGTTCGATCGCAAATGCGAGTAGATGGGCCGTCGTCAGAGCAAACGCTGATTCGGCCCCGTCGAAGGTCGCGTCCTCGGTGTGGTAGCAGACGAACGCACCAATTGCCTCGCCGCGCGACGTGAGCGGCACGATGTCGATCGCCTTGAGGCCTTCGGCTTCCAGCGCAGCCGCGAGCGGTCCCTCGACAGCGGTGGCATGAGACAATGGCCACGGCTGAGGCCCCTGGAAGCTGGGGCATCCGCGGGAACGTGCCTTCAGTGGCGGCGCGGTAACGATCGGACAGGCCACGCCACGCCACCATGCGGCCGGTGTCGACGCGATCGGTGAGGTGGATCGCCGCATGCGTGACGCCAAGCCCGTCGCGAAGGGCGTCGAATACCGCGTCGTAGATCTGACACAGCCCGGAAGCCTGGCTGATGCGATCGGCCAGCCGACCCAGAAGGTCGAGTACGACATGGCCGGCGTGAGGCGAACCCGTGGCAGACGCCATGAATAAGGGGTGCGGTCGGTTTATACACCAGTCGTGGCAGCAGGGAGAAGGACGGAGTGTGTGAGAGGTCGCGGCTGAGCTGGCGGGTCAACGCGGAACAAACGCAGTCAAGACGTACGCGTAGAGCATCACGACCACACCCACGAGCGTGGCCAAGGCGATGCTGTGCCAGAACACGGCTTTGAAAAGCGCGGCTTCGTGGCCGTGCTGTCTGGTGGCGACACTCGCGACGACGATGCTTTGTGCGTCGATCATCTTTCCCATGACGCCACCAGTGCTGTTGGCTGCGGCCATCAAGACCGGACTCAGCCCGAGCTGCTTCGCCGTCACCTGCTGGAGGTTGCCGAAGAGCGCGTTGGATCCAGCGTCTGTGCCCGTGAGCGCGACGCCGAGCCAGCCGAGCAGGGTGCCGAAGAACGGATACATCCAGCCCGTGCCGGTGAGACTGAGGCCGAGCACGGAATCCATGCCCGCATACCGCGTGATGAACGCGAGCGAGACCATCCCGGAGATGGCAACGAGCGACGGGATCATCCGCCGCCACGTCTGAAGCATCAGCGTCGTCACGCGTCTGAACGGGACGCCGAGCAGCCACGCGGAGACGAGCGCACCGGCGAACACGGCAGTTCCAGGCAGCGGGATGAGATTCAAATCCATCACGGCCGATTCGGGTGTCGGTCCCGGTGCGAGCGGAGGCATCCGGAGAACCTGATTGTGGAGACCGGTCAACGGAAACGCCAGCGACGCTGAGCGCAGCCACCGCGCGGACGCCGGAAGACCACACACCAGGATGAACACCGACGTGAGGATGAAGGGGGACCATGCGACGAGCACGTCCTTCGTGCTGAGGCGCGGCGCGGACTCGGCGGTCGTGCTGGAGCCGGACGTGATGCACTGCGGATGCGCGGGCCGCCAGTGCCTGAGAAAGGCGATGCTCACCAGCAACGATCCAATCGACGCCACCACGTCAACGAGACCGATCTCGATGTAGTTCGACCACACGAACTGAATCAGCGCGAACGTGCCGCCACTGACGAGCAGCGCCGGCATCACTTCCATCGTTCCGCGCGTAGTCGTCATCGTCCGCACCAGCCACACAGGAAGGATCAACGAGAACGGCGGCAGGATGCGGCCGGCCATCGCACTCAGCTGGGGCTCGGGAAGGCCGGTCACACCAGCGAGCGTTCGAATGGGATTGCCGACTCCGCCCCACGCCACCGGCGCTGTGTTGGCCAGCAGACACAGGACGGCGGCCTCGAATGGCGGAAAGCCCAGGCCGATCAGGAACGCCCCCGCGATGGCGACTGGAGCACCGCCCCCGCCAAGGCCTTCGAGGAACGCACCAAAGCAGAACGCGATCAGTACAGCCTGGATGCGTCGATCGTTCGAGAGGTGCGCGATGGATCGCTTCATCCGATCGAACTGTCCAGCTTCCACCGCGATCTCGTACAGGAAGATCGAGGCGACGATCACCCACGCAATGCGAAGGAAGCCGAACACGACGCCGTGCAGCGCGGCGTAGCCGGCCAGGGGAAGGGGCATCCCGAATACGGTTATCGCGACGGCGACGGCCACGACTGCGCCTGCGACGGCTGCGACCCAGACCCGCTGGCGCAGCGCCACCAGCACGAAGAAGAGGGTCACGACCGGCAGCGCCGCGACGGCGGTCGAGAGCCACTGTGCGTGAAACGGATCGTAGACCTGCTGCCAGGGCATGAGCAGGCTGGACCCTATCTGCAGCATTGAGCCGCGTCAAGCGCACGCGCGGCCTGCGCCGGAGCTTTCCGCCGACGTAAGCCGCTTACGCCGCCGGTACGGCCACAGGACGGACCCGCGGGAATTCGCACGGGATCGAGCGGTTTCGAAGTGGAACGCCCGTTGCTGATGCGTCCGGTGCAACCCCAGCGATGACGGAGGACCGTGATGTCGGAGAGCCCTGCGGCGATCGCGCCTGACTTGCTCGAGCGCCGTGATTTCACCATGCAGCTGATCCTCGCGGTGCTGAGCAGCGCGACGATTGTCGTCTCAGACGCCTGCGGATCGAGCGGGCTCTTCGCCAACGCCCGTCGGCGGTGGAGGTGGGGGAGGCGGCGGTAATGGCAGCGTGTCGGGCAGCATCAGCGGGAATCACGGCCACGTGGCCACGATTACCGCGGCCCAACTCACCGCAGGCAATGCCATCGCGCTCGATATCACCGGTTCCGCGACCCATTCGCACTCGGTCGAGCTGTCGGCACAGGACATCCTCGATGTCGCGGCGCGGAAGACCGTGGCAAAGCTCTCGACTACGAACTCCGGTCACGATCACACCGTGACCTTCAACTAGCACCACGCAAGGCACGACTCGTCGGCTTCCTGCCCGGGGCTGTCGAGCGTGAGTGCCGGGCGGCTCGGGGGCCCGAGGTTCCGTGGGTGAGCGGACCTGGGCGTCAGGGGCCTGAAGTTCGGGAGTCGGACACCTGGCTCCTCGGGCCCTCGAGCCGTCCCGGCACGATTCGCAGGTGGACTCCGTAACCCTCTTCGACCTTTCGACGTTTTGACTCTTCGACCCTTCGACTTCTCATTTGATCGCAGCCGTCGTCGGTGACACGAGCGCGGCGTCGCCGGCCGCGTCCGATCCGGCGAGGGGCCGATCGAGCGCGGCTTCGTCGTTGAAGATCTTCAGGAACTCGATAATCTCGAATCGTTGCGTGTCGTCGAGCGACGGATAGAACCACCACTCGTGCCCGGTGTTCCAATTGCCGGGCAGGCGGGTGTCCAGCTCGTACGGCATCGAATTCGGTGGCGGTGTGAGCCGGCCCGGATCGGTCTCGATCCCCAGCTTCACGGGATCGTATTCGTGATGCCCCACGCGGAACCGTGCCGGGCGCTGCGCCGCTGGATGCAGCAGGTCGAAGATCGTGGGCACCGATCCATTGTGCAGGAACGGCGCCGTCGCCCAGATCCCGACAAGTGTCTTCGACCGATAGACTTTCCGTCCCTTGGTGTCGCTCCACTTCTCAGAATCGAGGAGCGGCGCGCGGAACGTCGGCTCCCACGCCGGTCCGCTGCGCACCGCGCGATTCTCGAGCTTGGCGATGTCTGCCGGCGAGAGATGGCGCTCCGCGTACGCCGCCTGCTTGACCTTGGCGATCAGCTCGAGCGCTGCGTAAGGGAACGGCAGTACGCGGCCGTCCGCCGTCTTGACGGGCTTCTCGAAATTCATGGCGGCGCTCGGGTCGGTGCCGACCTCGTTCAGCGCGAACAGCTGATAGGTCCGCATCTGTCCGTCGGTCTGCCAGGTCTGATGGCAGGGCGCGCAGTAGGTCCTGAAGCGGAGACGTCCGCGTTCAGCCTTGTCCGGATCGATCGCCGGGAATACATCGGGCCACGCCGGCGCATGCAGTTTGTACGCGTACTGCTCCAGCCTCCACAGGTTCTCGATGTTCACCGAGCTCCTGCCGGTATTGGGATCGAACACGGCGCCAACACCCAGTGACTGGCCGATGTTGCGCTCGATGACGGAATTCGTATTCGCGCCCCATTGCAGCCAGCCGGTCACTTCCATGCCCCAGACGTGCGGAAAGCTCACTGGCGCATCGGATGGCATGCCGTTCAACGGAATCGATCCGAACAGCTCGTTGCGGCCGACACCGAAGGCGTCCGTCCGGCCGTAACCGTCGAGCGTACTGACCGCCGCGGCGGCTTTCAGCGTCGGCACGTTGCGTAGCGCAGCAACTTTTCCCTCGAGCAGACCGCGGTTGTTGGTCAGCAGCTCGTTCAGCCTGTTCAGCCACCCCTCGTCTGGCGCTGGCGTTTCGTCGGCTTCGCCGGCGGCGCCGAGGGCACGGCGCGCCGAGCGAAACTCCCGGACTCTCGACCAGAAGCGTGCAAGCCGTCGAGGCGACATCAACGTCTTCTGCGTTTCGGTGAGCATGTCCACGACGAACGCGTTGATGAAGCCCATGCTCGGTCCGCCGTCCACGCGGACCGCGTGGGCGCCGTACTCCACCTGTCCGACGTGGCACGCCGTGCAGTTCAGGCCCATCATCATCTGACCGCTGAGGTGCGACCGGCCGAACGTCACGCCGACCGGCAGGCCGTAGGGATTCCCCGGCCGTTTCGGATCGGGCAGCAACCCATAGCGCTCGATGTTGGCGAGAAACGGACGGCGAAGTCCCGGACCGCCATTGGTGCCCGGATACTCCACCTCGAGCGCAAGCAGCCAGTCGAGCGGGTACAGTTCCCCGCCTTCTGACAGGTGGTAGTAGGTGGCGCGGTCCGCGTCAGACAAGCCGTTGCGTGCCGATGGGCGCCGGGCGTGCCGGAAGGGGCGCCGCATCCACGGGTTCGGGTCCCTCGTTCGACTGGGCTCGGAGGAACAGGACCAGCAGGACGAGGGCGGCGACCGCGGCGAGGATGGCTACGAGTTTGATGAATCTGGACACAGGCGCTTCTCGGTCGAGGGGGCATGATACCGCCACTGGCGCCGGCTGCGGGCGTGATCAGGTCGGGCTCGATCGTCATGTTCGTCGGCTCGCGACGGACCACGCCGTTTCGTCGGTGACGATGCGCCGACACAGCCTCGTAAACGTCGAGCCGCATGCGATTGATGCTGCCAATCGGCTCGTGTGCGGCCAGCGAATGCCACGGCGTGAACGACAGGTGCTCGGCGAGCGCCATCTGCTCGGGACTGTCGAACCGTTGCGGCGGAATCTCGAGTGTCGCGACGCGCTCGAGGGGCGCCTCCGCCAGCGGCCATTCAACGGTCGCATCCTCGATCGGCATCGTGGCCGGATTCCCTCGCCGCTGGATGCAGAATGCGAACGTCGCTGGACGCGTCGCGAGATGCACGGCCAGCCGCTTCCCTCAGGAAGTCGTGCGATCGCGATTCAGGCGGAAGGGGAGGCGGATCGATCGGCGTCAGCGCGTACTTGACGATGTGAGGGCCGAGGCGGTACGGCACCTGACTCCAGTACGACAGACCGAGCAGGTCGCGGGCGCGTTTGAGCCCACCGACGAGCGCGCGGAACTCGTGGCCGCGCCACTTCCATGGATTCCACCCGAAGAAGAATGCGAGCACGCGAAAGGCCGGCTTCTTTTCCGCAGCTCTCGCGAACCCGACGTAGTCGCTCGCGTCTCGTAGGAAGAAGCACGTGGCGCTGGCGAGCAGAAAATCCTGCGTGACGGCGTCGCGCTCGTGCTCGAGGAGCTTTGGTCCCGGCACGCCCACCAGCTTGATGGCGCAGCCTCGCTGATCGCGGCGTCGATCGGGTCCGACCAGCGGCGCTCCGTTCGAGAAGCGAATCCACGCCGGCACACGGCCTGGCGTGGCGAAGACTCCATGCTTCAGATCGTCGGGAACCTCGCCTGACACGACGAATTCGCCGCGGACCACGGCGTGATGCTTCGGATGCGCATCGCGCCGGACCAGCGTACCGGGCGGGTAAACGAGGTCGATGGTGGCAGCCAGCAGTTCTGCCAGCTGCAGCGCACTGTTGCGCTCGGCGGGTTGGGGCAGAGATTCGGTGGGGATGGGCACGCGACCAGTTGTGCTCGGAGTGCGCGGATGATGACGCGCGAGCCGGCCGCTGTCAACGGCAGTTCACCGGGCCGGAATCGTTTGACCGCGAGTCATGCGGGGCGATATCGTGCCTTGACACGCATTGTGTCAGGAGGCGACATGAGCGTCCCGGGACAGCTCACGAAGGACAAGTTCGGCTACTCGGTGCCCGTTGACGCACCGTTGTACGAGCCATTTCCGCTTTACTACGAAGACACCCGCATCCTGATGTTCCCGTATCTGACCGATGCGGCGAAGGCGGCGGCCCTGGTCCCACCGCCACTCGAGGTCGTCACTGTCGATCCGCAGGGGACGTTGGCGCTCGCGGAGATCGTGTTCGCGAAGTATCCGTTCAGCAACGTCGGCGCGTACAACGAAGTCGAGCAGTCCGTCGCCGTGACCTACAAAGGCGCGCCCGGTGCGTATGCCGTGCGCCTGCACGTGACCAACGATCAGGCGCTCGCGGCTGGTCGCGAGATCGGCGGATTCCCGAAGAAGCTCGGCGCGATCAGCTTCGACGAAGGCACCGTCATCACGAGCGCTCTCGAAGCGCCGGCCGGACTCCGCATCTGCACCGCGGAGCTCGCGCCGCTGCAGCCGATACCATGGCTGACGGCGATGCCGGTGACGTACTACTCGCTGAGGGTGATTCCCAATCCGTCGGATCCAACGAAGTCCTCGCTGGCCGAGCTGATCCAGAGCACATGGGTGCTGGATCAGGGCACGTTCTGGTCCGCGCGAGGAGCGGCGCAGCTCACGGGCGCGTCGGCGCTGCATCCGTATCACAAGTTGCCAATTCTGACGCCCCTGCCGCCGCTCGATCCCAATGCGCCTCCAGCGGCGCGCACGACTCCTGGTCTCTCGCTCTTCCGCGGACGGATGCACGTGGAACAGGTGACCGTCGTCGAAACCTACTGACTCGATGATCGGCTCGCAGATCGCCCAATACCGGATCGACGGGCTGCTCGGCCGGGGCGGCATGGGCGAGGTGTACCGCGCGTTCGACACGACGCTCAACCGGCCCGTGGCCGTGAAGATGCTTCGGCAGGGCCGGGAGACCGCTCCCGCCATCGAACGTTTCCTGCGCGAAGCGCGCGCCGCGTCCGCGCTGAACCATCCCAACATCGTCACTGTCCACGAGATCGGTCAGACCGACGATGGCGGCCATTACATGGTGCAGGAGCTGGTCGATGGCGAGACACTTCGCGCACGTTTGCGAGCGGAGCCGCGTCTGCCGCTGGACGCGGTAGTGGACGTCGGACGTCAGATTGCCCGCGCGCTCTCGGCCGCTCACGCGCATGGCATCGTCCATCGCGACATCAAGCCCGAGAACGTGATGGTTCGGCGTGACGGGTACGTGAAGGTGCTGGACTTCGGGCTCGCGCGGATGGCAGCAGCCGAAGAGACGCACGCGGAGACATTGACCCATCACGGGACGAACCCCGGCGTGGTGGTCGGCACGAGCGCGTACATGTCGCCCGAGCAGGCGCAGGGACTGGCAGTAGACACACCGTCCGACATTTTCTCGTTCGGCGCGTTGCTCTACGAGCTCGCGACGGGGAAGAAGCCGTTTTCGCTGGAGACCGGGATCGCCGTGCTCCATGCGATCGTCCGAACGCATCCGCTGCCGCCGTCGCGACACGTCGTCGGAACTGCCTCCTGTCTTCGACGGAATCATTCTTCGCATGCTCGCCAAGGATCCAGCGCTGCGGCCGGAGGCGGAGGAGGTCGAGCGCGAGCTCGCCGAGCTTGCCGGGCATAGTCGTGTCTCGCCAGGCATGACCACCGTCATCGCCCAGCGGCGCACCGTGGGCCGCGAGCGCCAGCGCGCGGAGTTGCGCAACGCGTTTGAAGCCGTGGTTGCTGAGCGGGGCACGGTGGTGGCGCTCGCTGGCGAGCCAGGCATTGGCAAAACGAGCCTGGCCGAGGACTTTCTGGCGGAGATCGAGGCAGGACCGCATCATCCCGTCGTGCTTCGCGGCAAGTGCTCGGAGCGGCTCGCCGGCACTGAAGCCTATCTGCCGGTGCTCGAGGCGCTGGACAACCTGCTTCATGGAGGGTCGGCCGATTCGTTCAACGGGATGATGCGGCAGATTGCTCCGATCTGGTTCGTGCAGGTCGCGCCGCTCTCGACCGAGAGCACCACGGCCCAGCAGATCCGTGATGACGTGCAGAGCGCGTCGCAGGAGCGGATGAAGCGCGAGCTGGGCGCGCTGCTGGCCGAGATCGCGCGCGTCCAGCCATTGGTGCTGTTCCTCGAGGATTTGCACTGGGCCGACGTCTCCACGATCGATCTCCTCAACTATCTCGGCGGCCGATTGGCCTCCCAGCGCGTGATGGTGCTGGTCACGTACCGGCCGTCAGAGATGTTGATTACCCGCCACCCGTACCTCCGCATCCGCACCGACCTGGAAGCAACTGGCGTGTTGCGGGAGCTGCCGCTCGAGTTCCTGACCAGGGCGGACGTCGAACGCTACCTTGCGCTCGAGTTTCCCGAACACACCTTTCCGGTCGAGCTGATCAGCCTGATCCACGCGAAGACGGAAGGCAGTCCGCTCTTCATGGTGGACCTGTTGCGCTACCTGCGGGATCGCGGCGCCATCGCGCGGCCGCAAGGCCGTTGGATGGCGACTCGCGCGGTCGCGGAGATCGAACGCGAGGTGCCCGAGTCGATGCGGGCGACCATCGAGCGCAAGATCGAGCGCCTCGACGACGGACACCGGAAGCTCCTGGTCGCGGCGAGCGTGCAGGGCCACGAATTCGACTCCGCGATCGTCGCCGAGGCGGTCGGTCTCGATCCCGCGGATGCCGAGGAGGCCTTCGACGCGCTCGATCGCATCCACGCGTTCGTCCGCAAGGTACACGACGAAGAGCTGCCCGACCGCACGTTGTCGGTGCGCTACCGGTTCGTCCACGTCCTGTATCAGAACGTCCTCTACTCGTCGCTGCAGCCGACGCGGAGGGCGTCGCTGAGCGGCAAGGTCGCGCGCGCACTGGTCGCGCATCAGGCAGAGAAAGCGAGGAGCTCGTCGGCGCAGCTGGCGATACTCTTCGACACGGCCAGAGACTTCACCAGCGCCGCCAAGTATTTTTTCGAGGCGGCCCAGCACGCTGCCGGGCTGTTTGCGTATCGAGAGGCGGTCGCGTTGTGCCGGCGCGGCCTCGAGAGCACGGGCTCGTTACCCGAAGGGCCGGCGCGCGACCAGCTGGAGCTTGGTCTCTACGTCATTCTGGGACTCTCGCTCCGATCCGTCGAAGGATGGGCGGCTCCGGAGGTCGAGCACATCTACCTGCGCGCCAGGCAGCTCTGTCAGCAGCTCGGAAACCCGCCGCAACTGTTTCCGGTGCTGTGGGGGTTGACGCTCTATCACGCCATCCGCGGCGACCTGCGTGTCTTCCTGCCGCTGGCGGAGCAGCTCCTGGCACAGGCCGAGGAGACCAGCACGCCAACGTTCCGCGTGGCCGCCAACCAGATGATGGCGTCGGTCTACGAGTTCCTCGGCAACACGGTCGCGTCGAGCGAGCACTTCGAACGCGCCCTCGGCGAGTACGACCCTCACCAGACGCTGCTCTACACGACGACGTTCGGAATGGATCCCGGGATCATCAGTCTGAGCCTGTCCCCGCGACCGCTCTGGTTCCTTGGATTCGCCGATCGCGCGCTCGCGCGCATCGAAGACACGGTGGCTCTGGCCAGACGGTTGAAGCAGCCGATCAGCATGGTGTTCGCGATCTGCCTGGCGTCCAACGTCCGCTTGCTGCGGGGGGAACCGGATGCCGGAATCGCGCACGCCGAGGAAGAGATTGCGCTCTGCCGGGAGTATGGGCTGGCGCAGGAGCTCGAGTGGGGACGCTCGTATCACGGGCTCGCACTCGCCACCCTGGGCCGGACCGAGGAAGGGATCGCGGAGCTGACCGACAGCCTGGCCGCGCAGCGCCGGATCAGCGCCGGGCTGCTTCGTGGCATGTTCCTCACGTTTCTCGCCGAAGCGCTTGCGGCCGCCAATCGGCCGGACGAAGGACTCGCGGCGGTCGATGAAGCCGAGGCGCACGCTGAGCAAGCCCTGGAGCGCTTCTACCTGGCCGAGACGTACCGCGTCCGGGGCGATCTGCTTCGACTCGCGGGCGACATGGATGGTGCAGCACGCAGTTTCGACCGCGCGCTGGCGCAGGCACGCGCGCAGCGGGCATTGGGGTTCGAGCTCAGAGCAGCCATGGGCCGCGCCCGGTTGCACGCGCTGACCGGCGAAGCCGCTGCCGGTCGAGCGCTGGTCGATGAGGTCTACGGCCGGTTCAGCGAAGGATTCTCGACCGGCGACCTCGTCGCGGCACGAGCGCTTTTGGACTCGCTCGCCTCGACGTAGGCCCCGGCGCTCTCGACAAACCCGGCGACGCCTCCGCCTGCGACGCACCCGCGTCCCACGACGAGCGCAGTGTGGAGTCCCAGCTCCCGATAACTCTCGAACTGCGCCTCATCGAACCATTGATTCGACGTCGGCTGGTGCGGAAACTCCGGGTTGCGCGCGCGCGTAGTTGAGGACGTCCACCGGCTCGTCGCCAGACAGCGTCGTCTTCAGATAGAGCAGATCGCCAGGCGGGAGACCCGGCTCGAGCGCCGAGTAGTGGATGTGCCCGACTGCGGCGTGCAGGTTCCCGTGCACTTCTCCCTTCGGCGTCATGGCGAGTCCGTTCGGGAAATCGATCGGAACCCCAGATCGATCCGCACGCGCCGGATCGCGTTGCCGAGATCCTCGAACGCATAGTCGGGATCGCAGCCCGCATCCACGACGACGATGCGTCGGCAACGCCGGGCCACCATCTCGTACAGCCCGAGATTCTCGAAATGGCCGCCATCTGACAGGAAGACATACGGATTGGTGTTGCTGGTCTGACCGAGCAGCTCTCCGAGCAGGCGCCCCGGCCCGAGTCCCGGGATCACGCCTGTGCCACGTGTCCCGGCCAGCGTCGCCCGGATTGCCCAGCCACACACCCAGCCGTGCGTTGAAGAGCGTCAACAGGAACGTGACAAACGGTGTCGTCAGGTTCCCCATCTGCGGACTGACAGCCGCGCCGGAGATCGTGACCGCATTGCCGAGGGACAGACCCTCGGCATAGGACCGCGCCGGACGATACCCGATCCCAACGGCGCGGGATCCGACGTGGCACGGACTGATCGTGAACGCCTCACCCTTGCGCTCCTGTGAGAGTTGCGACGAGCCACGAACCAGGTTCAGCGTGCAGTTGATTACATGGAGCGGCCGTCCCAGCTCCGCCAGCTGCGCCACGCTCAGATCATCCTCAGGGATCGAAGCCCGTGAAGCGGCTTGGACGCCTGACGTCCGCTGGTCGTCGACGCGCCGATGAAGGCGCGCACGATCCGCGCGCGGTACATGCCGTGCAACGAGAACAGATTCACCGATACCCGCCGGCCAGCCACGATCCCGATCGCCATCAGCACGGAGAAGAGCAGGAAGGACTCGACGAGGCCACCGCCGAGCGGATGTATCCCCTCACCGTGGACGAGGCCGGCCTCTTCGAGCCGTTCGAGCATGTTGACGTCGAGACCGGCCACGAACAGGAGCAGGAGCAGGACGAACGCCGGGACCGCAAGGGCAAACAGCAGCGACGTCCAGCGCGGTGTCTTGGTGCCGCGCCGTACCCGTGCCCGTGCGCTGCCGGACGCAATGCCGCCCGTGAGCAGTGTCGAGAGTCCAAGCAGGACGTGGCCTGGTCCGCTCGTCAAGCTCAGGCCGGCGAGATCCTGGAGTGCTTGATCGATGATCGAGTGGGCCGAGAGCACGAGGCCCGCGACGAGCAGCCACAAGGTGGCCACGATGAGGATCCACGCGCTCGCCCGTGCCCACCACTCCCGGTCATCGTCTGTCATCGCGCGGCCGCTGAGACCGACCAGCACCATGATCTCGACGACGAGCAGGCCGAGCGCGATCGGGAGATCGACGGCGGCGTACACGGGCAGGATGTCGCTGGCGGCACCGAGTGCGTCTGCGCAGCCGGGCGATCCAGGGCTCAGGCCGGACGCCGTCATCAGATAGTGCGCCTTGACGAACCAGAGCGACAGTCCGCCCAGCAGTCCTGCGATGATCGCGGCCACCCACGTGCCCATCCGCCAGCCTCGCCGGTCTACGAACACGCCGACGACGCCGGGAGCGACAAGGGCTGCCGTTGATACGAGCGCAGTGGCAATCGCGGAGTGTTGCTGGCACGTCGTGATCCAGCGCCACGCCACCGCTACCGACAACGTGACCTCGGTCAGACAGACCGGCACGAGGAACCAGCCGAGAAAGCGGCGCTGCGCCCAGCGGCGATTCCCCAGACTCGGCAAATCGAGTGCGATGTAGCTCATCGCCGCGGCGAGAAGCACGATGCCGATCGGCCAGAGTGCCGTATCGATGCGGTAGAGTCGAGCCGGCGCGATCAGCTCACGCTGCGAGGGCAGGCTCAAGAGACCCAGGTAGATCCGCGGCAGGAGCGCCGCCGCCGCGATCAGCGGCAGGAGGACCAGCCAGTTGAGCAGCAGATTGCGGAGGATCGTGAAGCCGAGCGTCCACACGTCCGCGCTGAACGCACCCAGTCGCGGATCGAGATAGCGACACAGCTGACGCATCTGCGCGACGGGCGCGGGCTCCGGATCGACGGGGGTGGTTCCGGCGAGCATCCCGTACACGGCGTCCTGTTCACTGCGGCCGACGCGGGCGCGCCATGCGGAGAGCCACCCGCCCGTGTAGCCGCCGCCCGACACGGTAGACAGGTAGTCGAAGCCGGAGAGCACGCCCAGCCGGGCCAATCCCTGAATCACGCCGAGACTGATACTGGCGCTCCGGATGCCGCCGCCAGACAGGCACAGCGCCGACACGCCTTCGTCGAGCGATGCCCGGTGAAGGGCGGCAAGTGCCTCGGCTTCGGATGCGCCGGCCGGCACGATCGAGTGTCCGTCGTGGCGGGCGCGATATTCCTCGTCGAGTACCGCGGAGAACGTGAGGGGCGCTGGAGAGTCGGACATGGCCCTCTAGAACCGCGAAGGCATCCGTGACGCCAACCGGAGGATGAAAAGCGCCGCGCGCTTGGTCTGCGTAGGCAGCGTCGAGAGGTCGGCTGTCTCGCGATCCGTGTGATCGTCGCTGCCCATGAGTCCGATCCCGTCGATCGCCATCGGAGTGTACGCCGCGGCAAACGAAACGTCCGCCGCGCCGGCTTTCCGCGGGTCGGTGGCATGGACCGGGCCCGTGCCAAGCGCCTGACTGCAACTGTCGTACAGCTCCAGAAGCCGGGTGTTTCCAGGACGCGGGGTCATCGGAGGGTAGCTGTCGGCGAAGCTCACTGTGCTGCTGGCGCCAGGCAGTGCCTCCGCGGCAATCCGTGTCATCGCCGCTTTTGCAGCCGTCAGCTGCTCGGCAGAAATAGATCGCAGGTCGCCAGTGACCACGACGCGACCGGCAACGACATTGGTCTTGCCGGCCACAGTGGCGCGCGTATCGCCGGACTCGAGCGCCACCGACGTTCCCCCCGCGATCAGTCCCGGATTGAAGGTGAGGAGAGGCTCGTGTGCGAGTTGTTCGTGGAACGCGTGCAGGACGCGGCTCGCCTCGAAAATTGCACCAGCACCTACGTCATCGCGAAAGATCTGCGACGAATGGGCCGTCCGCGCCGAGACCGCCAGCTGCCAGCTCGTGAAGCCTCGCCGCGCCACGATGGCTTGCGTGGGATCGCCGGAGCCATCCTCGAATCCAAGTGCCGCATCCGCGTTCTCGGCCAGCGACCGAAGCGCGGCTCGCGCCGCGTCGCGCGGTTCCCCTACATCCTCTTCGTCCCCGGTCAGAATCACGCTCACGTGGATGCGGTCGAGCGCGCCTACCGCGTGCAGCGCCGACAGCGCCTCGACGATCACGACATCGCCGCCCTTCATGTCGATGATGCCGGGACCGCGCGCCGACGACGGAGAGAGGCGTTCGAAGCGCTGAAATGAACTGTCCGAGTCGAACACGGTATCGAGATGGCCGATCAGGAGGAGATGTGGTCCCGCTGCCGGATGCTCGGCGACGAGATGGCCGGCGCGCTTGAACGGCGCGCCATCGACCCATCGCGTCGTGAACCCTAGCCGATCGAACTCCCCGCGGAACCGCCGGCCGACGGCGCCGACACCGGCAAGATTCTGTGTGCCGCTGTTGATATTGACGACGTCTTCGAGCAGAGCGACGGCGTGCGGCACGCGGTCATCTACCGCGGCCGCAATGCGGCGTTCAATGGATGAAAGGCCTGACGGATTCCCGTCGGCGGGAGTGTGGGCGCGTGGCAACCCCTGGATCACACAGCAGATGGTGGCCGCCGCCAGGGCAGTCCAGGCGCGCATCGGATGGCCGTCACTCTAGTGGGCCGCTCCGGCCAGCGCAAGGGCCCCGCGCGGTTCGCTCGCCGCGTCGCGAATGAACCGTGGTCGGACCTCTGAATCGTTTGCACTAGAGCGCCCGATCATTCCGAAGGTCAGCCTGTCAGTCGTCGGTGCAAAGTGCCAGAATAGGGACGCCGCATGGTCGCGGCGTCATCATCGACTAACCCTCATGACCAAGAAGACCATCGACCTCACCGAACTGATTCTCCGCGATGCCCACCAGAGCCTCATGGCCACGCGCATGGCGCTCGAAGACATGGTGCCCGCGTGCGAGGACCTCGACCGCGCCGGATTCTGGTCGGTCGAGTGCTGGGGCGGCGCCACGTTCGACTCGTGCATCCGCTTTCTGAACGAGGATCCCTGGGAGCGGCTGCGGACTTTCCGTCGCCTGATGCCCAATACGCGCCTCCAGATGCTGCTGCGAGGGCAGAACCTGCTCGGCTACCGCCACTACGAAGACACGGTCGTCGATCGATTCGTCGAGCGCGCCGCGGCCAACGGCATGGACGTGTTCCGCGTGTTCGATGCCCTGAACGACGTGCGCAACGTGACGCGGGCGATTGCGGCCGTCAAACGTGCCGGCAAGCATGCCCAGGGGACCATCTGTTACACCGTCAGTCCGCTCCACACGGTCGAGCATTTCGTCCAGATGGCCCGAGAGCTGGTCGATCTCGGATGCGACTCGATCTGCATCAAGGACATGGCCGCGCTCCTGAAGCCGCAGCCTGCCTACGACATCGTCCGCGGCATCAAGAGCGCGTGCGGCGAAGGCCTCCGGATCCAGGTGCACGTGCACGCCACGACGGGCGTCACGATGGTGAGCCTGATGAAGGCGATCGAGGCGGGCGCGGATTGCGTGGACACCGCAATCAGTTCCATGTCGCTCGGTCCGGGACACAATCCCACGGAGAGCCTCGTCGAGATGCTCGAAGGCACGGGCTTCGACACGCGCGTCGACAAGGCGCGGCTGCTGAAGTTGAAGCGGTATTTCGCGAAAGTCCGCCCGCGCTACCAGGAATTCCTGTCGAACATCCTCGGGGTCGAAACGGAGATCTTCGACAGTCAGATTCCCGGCGGCATGATCTCCAACATGGAGAGTCAGCTCAAGCAGCAGGGCGCTGGCGGATCGCATGGACGACGTTCTCGCAGAAGTGCCGCGCGTACGAAAGGATGCCGGGTATCCGCCGCTCGTCACGCCCTCGAGCCAGATCGTCGGCACGCAAGCGGTGTTCAACGTCATGATGGGGCGCTACAAGGTCCTCACCGGCGAATTCGCCGACTTGATGCTGGGCTACTACGGCCGCACGATCGGCCAGTCGCGATCCGCACGTCGTTGAGCTCGCTGCCGCGCAGGCGAAGAAGGGCGTGATCGACACGCGTCCGGCGGATCTGCTCAAGCCGGAGTGGCCGGAATTGCGCGCCGCCGCCCTGGCGATCAAAGGCTGCGACGGGACCGACGAGGACGTGCTGACGTATGCGATGTTTCCGCAGGTCGCGCCCAAGTTTTTCGCGACGCGGGCACAGGGGCCGAAGAATCTCGGGAAGGATCCGGCTGCGGCACAGGCACCGGCCACCCGCGGCTGCGCAACCGAGCGCCGCGGGAGCCAGGGCCCGTGCGCGAGCCCGTGACATACGAAGTGACCGTGAACGGACGCACGCACAAAGTGCACGTGGCACCGGTGTAGCGTCTAGACGACCGAGGACCAAATGGCTGTGCGAGACAATGCAGAGCAAGGTGGACCACCTGCGGCAGCGCCGTGAGGACGATCATGCTCGGCGGCGGCGCCGACAAGCTCGATAAACAGCGGAGCGCGGGCAAGCTGACCGCTCGGGAGCGGGTCGCGGCGCTGGTCGATCCGGGGAGCTTTCAGGAGACAGGCCTCTTCGCCACGCATCGGGCGACGCTGTTCGGCATGGCGGACAAGGAGATGCCGGCCGACGGCGTGGTGACGGGCGCGGGCTCGGTGGGAGGGCGGCTGGTGCACCTCGCCAGCCAGGACTTCACGGTCGCGGGCGGGTCGGCCGGCGAAGTGCACTCCGTGAAGGTCGCCGAGATCATGCAGCAGGCCCTGAAGACGGGCTCCCCCTTCGTGTTCATCAACGATTCGGGCGGCGCGCGCGTGCAGGAAGGGATTGACTCGCTGTCGGGCTATGGCCAGGTCTTCTACAACAACGTGATGCTGTCTGGCGCCGTTCCGCAGGTGTCGCTCATCTGCGGGCCGTGCGCGGGCGGTGCCGCCTACAGCCCGGCGTTGACCGACTTCATCATCCAGACGCGCCAGGCACAGATGTTCATCACCGGACCGCAGGTGATCAAACAGGTCACGGGTGAGACCGTCACCGCCGATCAGCTGGGCGGACCCGAAACGCACATGATCTCGTCGGGCGTGACGCACTTCATCGCGGAGGACGATCGCCACGCCGTGCTGCTCTGCCAGAAGCTCCTGAGTTTTCTGCCATCGAACAATCTCGAGGATCCGCCGCGGCTGCCAGGCGACACGAGCGTCGATCCGGACCCGTCGCTGCGCGACGTCGTCCCGGTCGAGACCAAGCAGGCCTACGACGTGCGCGGCGTCATCACGCGCATCGTCGATGCGGCGGACTTCTTCGAAGTCCAGTCCGGCTATGCCCCCAACATTGTCGTGGGGTTTGCGCGGATTACCGGACGCTCGGTCGGCATCATTGCGAACCAGCCGCTGTCGCAGGCCGGCGTCCTCGATATCAACGCATCGAACAAGGCATCCCGATTCATCCGGTTCTGCAACGCCTTCAATATTCCGCTCGTGACGTTCGTCGACGTACCGGGATTCCTGCCAGGCGTGGAGCAGGAGTATGGCGGCATCATTCGACATGGGGCGAAGATGCTGTTCGCGTATTCTGCGGCGACCGTACCCAAGCTGACGGTCATCCTGCGCAAGAGCTACGGCGGAGCCTATCTGGCGATGTGCGGAAAGGACCTGGGTGCCGATCGCGTGCTCGGCGTGGCCGACGGCCGAAGTCGCCGTCATGGGGGCAGAGGGCGCGGCGGAGATCGTCTTCCGCCGGGAGATCGAAGCGGCTTCAGACAAGGCCGCCAAGCGCCGCGAGATGATCGCGAGCTACCGTGACGCGTTTTCGAATCCCTACGTCGCCGCGGGACGCCGGCTCGTGGACGATGTGATCGATCCCGCGGAGACGCGGGCGCAACTTGCGCAAACGCTGGAGTACCTGCAGACGAAGCGAGAGCTGCGGCCGGCAAAGAAGCATGGGCTGATGCCGCTCTAAGAGTCGAAGAGTCGAAGGGTCGAAGAGTCGAAGAGTCGAAAGTGGAGATTGGGGTCGGGATGAGTTTCGGTTGTTGCGCTCCGAAACGGTTCGAAAGACGGCAATAGCTGAAATTCATCCCGACCCAATTGTCCCGCATTGACGAATGACGGTGGACGAATGGTGAATAGCCGCACGAACGAGATGGGTGGGATCGATGCGATCGTGACCGCGCTCGAGGAGCTTCGAGGCGTCGTGCGGGAGCTCTCCGCACGCGTCAGCGCACTCGAGAAGAGCCTCCGGCGTCGGCGGAGCCGCCACGCACGGTAGTCGCAGCGGCTCCTCCGGCCCCCTCCGAAGACGCGATCAGCGATGACACGCTCACCGCAATCGCCGCGGCAGTGGCTGCGTTTCTGGGCAAGCGGGCGCACGTCCGCCAGGTCCGCCTGATCAGTTCGTCTGCCTGGGCGCAGCAGGGTCGCGTGTCGGTGCAGGCCTCGCATCGGCTGGAACGCTGATGGCTCGCGAAAGGATCGCGTGAAGCTCAAGATCACTGTCGGCGACAAGACCTACGACGTCGATGTCGAAGTGGCTGAAGACATCGCGCCTCGTCCTGCGCCCTCGTTCCAGGTCGAGCCGGGCGCGGTGCGCCTGCCCGCAACGCCGGTGCAGCCTGCGTCAGCCGCGCCGACCGGGCCTCCGAAAAACGAAGACAAGGTCTGTCGCAGCCCCGTGACCGGCACTGTGGTCCGCCTCGTGGCACAGCAGGGGCAGTCGATTCAGCACGGCGACGTGTTGCTCGTGCTCGAGGCGATGAAGATGGAAACGAACATCACCGCTCCCGTGGACGGGAAGATCGCCGCAATTTCGGTGAATCCCGGCGACAGCGTCAAGGCCGGGCAGGTGGTCGTGGAGCTGGAGTAGATGACCGAATCTGACCGCAGTTCCAGGATTCGTGTGTGTCGACCACGTCGCGGTGTCGGTCCGGCCGGGGAACTGGACGCGCATGTCGCGGCGTACCGTCTGCTCGGGTTCACCGAGATCCACCGTGAGGACGTTCTTGGCACCGACCAGGTCCGCGAAGTGCTGCTGAGAATCGGCGACGGTCCCAACCTGCTGCAATTGATCGAACCCTGTCGGCAGATTCGCCGGTCGCCAAGCAGATCGAGAAGAACGGCGGGCGCGGCGGCCTGGCGCACATGGCGTTGCGTGTGGCGGACATCCAGCACGCCTTCGACGCGATGAAAGCGGGCGGATTCAAGATCATCGACGCGGCGCCGCGCAAGGGATCTCGAGGGACGACCGTGTTTTTCGTTCATCCGAAATCGACCGATGCGGCGGCGTTCGGCTACATCCTCGAGGTCGTGCAGGAGGGCCATCATGGCTGACCGGCAGTCCGACCTCGGTCCGCTCGATCTTCCGGAGGCCTTTCCGCCTGTCAGTGACGCGCAGTGGGAGTCGGCCATCCGCGCCGATCTCAAGGGCGCAGACTACGAGAAGCGCCTGATGTGGCGGACCGACGAGGGCGTGACGGTCCCTCCGTTCTATCGCGCGGGTGACCTGGCACAACTCAGCAGTCAGATCAGTAGTCAGCCCGGGCAGTTTCCGTACACTCGGGGCGCGGGCCGTCCGCCGACGTTCGAGAGCCGGGACAGTCATCGACGGCGACGCGATTCGGGCGGACCTGCTCCACGACGCTGGCGCAACAACGGTTCAGGAACTGGGCTTCGCGCTCGCCGAGGGCGTCGAACGCATGGCGGCTCAAACAGGCCGCGGGATCAGCGCCGACCAGGCCGCGTCGTCCGTTGCGTTCGTGTTCGCCGTCGGCTCGACGTTCTTCCTCGAGATTGCCAAGCTCCGTGCCGCGCGCCTCGCGTGGGCGCAGGTGGCGACTGCCTTCGGCGTACAGGATTCGGCCGCGGCCCGGATGCGTCAGTCGGTGCGGACCGCGAGAGCGAACAAGAGCGTGTACGACCCGTATACGAATCTGCTGCGCGCCACGACCGAGACGCTGTCGGCCTGCATTGGCGGGTGCGATGCCCTGACCGTCGAACCGTTTGGCTTCGATCCCCATCTCGCCGAGAACGTCGGGCGCATTCTCACCGAGGAGAGCCACGCCACGGCTGTTGCGGATCCCGCGGGAGGGTCGTACTACGTCGAGATGTTGACCGATACGCTCGCGCGGCAGGCCTGGGCGATGCTGCAGGATGTCGAGCGGCGCGGTGGATACGCCTCCCTGCGAGCGGCCGGCGCGATCGATGAGGCTGTTGCCGAGAGTCGATTGCGGCGCGAGCAGGCGGTGGCCAACCGGCGTCGAACGCTCGTTGGCGTCAATACCTACCCTGACCTGGACGCACTCGAACCTGCCAAGGTCCCCATCGCGGGTGGATGGCGGCTGTCCGTTCCGTACGAACGGCTTCGGACGCGGATGGCCGCTCACGTCCGCTCGACCGGGCGCCGTCCCGTCGTGCTGCTGCTCACGCGAGGCGACGTCAGGATGCGCATGGCACGCGCGAACTTCGCGCTCAATTTCTTCGGGTGTGCCGGCTTCGCTATTGTGCAGAGCGAGACGCTCGCCGAATCCGCAGCGGACCTCGTCGTGCTCTGCAGCTCAGACCCTGAATACCTCTCCTTCGCCAGGGACGTCTGCCCGCGCACGAGCGCGCCTGTCATCGTGGCGGGGAATCCGAAGGATCAGCAGGACCAGCTGATCGCTGCTGGCGTTCGGGGCTTCGTCCACGTCCAGAGCAACGCGGTCGCCGCGTTGACGGAATGGCTGGACCGCCTCGGGATCGGAGCGAAGGAGGCGCATGCGTCCTGACTTCTCACTGATTCCTTACGCGGCGCCTCCGGCACGAGGATCCGGTTCGAGTGCTGGCGAGTCGTGTCTCACGCCCGAGCACATTACCGTCAAACCGGTGTACATGCCGGCCGACCTGGCCGGGCTCGATCACCTCGAGTACGCGGCCGGTCTCCCGCCATTTCTGCGCGGGCCGTACTCCACGATGTACGCCCTGCAGCCGTGGACCGTCCGGCAGTATGCCGGGATTCTCGACGGCGGAAGAGTCGAACGCGTTCTACCGGCGGAACCTGGCGGCCGGACAGAAGGGCCTGTCGGTCGCGTTCGACCTGGCCACGCATCGGGGCTACGACTCGGACAACGAACGCGTAGTCGGGGACGTCGGCAAGGCCGGCGTCGCGATCGACACGGTCGAGGACATGAAGATCCTCTTCGATCAGATCCCGCTCGATCAGATGTCGGTCTCGATGACCATGAACGGTGCGGTGCTCCCCGTCATGGCCTTCTATATCGTTGCGGCCGAAGAGCAGGGCGTCGATCTGGCACGGCTGACCGGGACCATTCAGAACGACATCCTGAAGGAGTTCATGGTTCGCAATACGTACATCTACCCGCCGACGCCGTCGATGCGCATCATCGGCGATATCTTCCGGTTCTGTGCCGAACGGATGCCGCATTTCAATGCAATTTCGATCAGCGGGTATCACATGCAGGAGGCCGGTGCGACGGCTGACATCGAGCTCGGTTACACGCTCGCCGACGGTCTCGAGTACGTGCGCACCGGGCTGGCGGCGGGGCTGACCATCGACAGCTTTGCTCCACGGCTCAGTTTCTTCTGGGCCATTGGCATGAACCACTTCATGGAGATTGCCAAACTGCGCGCAGCGCGTGTGCTGTGGGCGCGGCTGATCAAGGCGTTCAATCCGTCAAACCCCAAATCGATGGTGCTCCGGACGCATTCGCAGACGTCAGGCTGGAGCCTGACCGCGCAGGATGTCTTCAACAACGTCACACGGACGTGCGTCGAGGCCCTCTCGGCCGTGCTCGGCCACACGCAGTCGCTCCATACCAACGCGCTCGACGAAGCGATCGCCCTGCCGAGTGATTTCTCCGCACGCATCGCACGCAATACGCAGATCTACCTGCAGGAGGAGACGGGAATCACGCATGCCGTGGATCCCTGGGCAGGCAGCTACTATGTGGAGTCACTCACTGCGGAGCTGATGGCAAGAGCCTGGCAGCACATTCAGGAAGTCGAAAGCCTCGGGGGCATGGCTCGCGCCATCGAGACCGGCTTCCGAAGCTGAGAATCGAGGAAGCCGCCGCACGTCGTCAGGCGCGAATCGACACCGGACGCGATGTGATCGTGGGTGTGAACAAATACCGGCTGGATCACGAGCCGCCGCTCGACGTACTCGAAGTGGACAACCGCGCCGTGCGGGAATCGCAGATCCGCCGCCTGGCGGACGTGCGTCGGCGTCGAGTCCAGGCGGACGTCGATCGCGCACTGGCGGCGCTGAAGGACGCTGCCGGGACGGGTCATGGCAACCTGCTCGAACGGTCCATCGATGCTGCCCGTGCCCGCGCGACGCTGGGCGAAATCTCGTCGGCGCTCGAGCAGGTATTCGGGCGCTATCAGGCCGTGAGCAGAACCATCTCCGGGGTCTTCTCCTCGGAGAGCCAGGCGGACCCGGCGTTCCAGAAGGCGCGCGCGCAGGCCGACGACTTCGCCAGGCACGAAGGCCGTCGCCCGCGTATCCTGGTGGCCAAGCTGGGGCAGGATGGACACGATCGCGGCGCCAAGGTGATCGCCACCGCTTTTGCTGACGTGGGATTTGATGTGGACGTGGGACCGTTGTTCCAGACGCCGCGCGAGGCTGCGCGGATGGCGATCGAAAACGACGTCCACGTGCTCGGTGTGTCGAGTCTCGCCGGAGGACACAAGACGCTCGTGCCCGAGACGATCGCCGAACTTCAGCGGCTGGGGCGCGGCGACATTCTGGTGTTCGTCGGCGGCGTCATTCCACCGCGCGACCATGACATGCTGCGGCACGCGGGCGTGGCCGGCATCTTCGGACCAGGCAGCGTGATCGCGATCTGCGCTCAGGAGATCCTCGATCGCCTGATGGGAGCCGCACGCGCGTGACGGTCGACGGCGACCGGTCACAGCCGGACGAGTTCGATCCCGCGCCAGGCCGCCGCAGGCTCGACCTCGGCGCCTACGTCGATGGCGTGCGTGCCGGCAACCGCGTCGTCCTTGCCCAGGCCATTACCCTCATCGAGAGCACGCGTCCAGACGATTCGGAGAAGGCAGCGGCGTTGCTGGACACGTTGTTGCCGCACACCGGCCGCGCGAGGCGTGTGGGGATCACCGGCGTGCCGGGTGTCGGCAAGAGCACGTTCATCGACACGCTGGGGATGCTGCTCGTCGGCGAGCGCGGCGAATCGGTCGCTGTCCTGAGCGTCGATCCGTCCAGCCCTTTTTCGGGCGGCAGTATCCTCGGCGACAAGACGCGGATGGAGCGCCTGGCCGTGGAAGAGCGCGCGTTCATCCGGCCGTCGCCGGCGCGCGGCCATCACGGCGGCGTCGCGCGGCACACGCGCGAGGCAGTGCTGCTCTGCGAAGCGGCCGGATTCGACAACGTGCTGGTCGAGACCGTGGGCGTCGGACAATCGGAAATGGCGGTCCGCTCGATGACGGACTTCTTTCTCTTGCTGATGCTCGCGGGCGCCGGCGACGATCTGCAGGGCATCAAGCGGGGCATCGTCGAGATGGTGGACGCCATGGCCGTCACCAAAGCGGACGGCGACAACACCGGGCGCGCCGAACGCGCCCGTGCCGAATATCGGGCCGCGCTGCACTTGTTCCCAGCTTCCGCCGACGGCTGGGTGCCTCTGGTACTTACCTGTTCGGCGCTTACCGGCAAGGGCATCGCCGAGGTCTGGGAAGTCGTCCTCGAGCATCAGCGCCAGCTCACGGCATCCGGTGCGCTGGCCGCGCGCCGATCGTCGCAGGCGCTCGACTGGATGCGTGAGCTGATCGCCAGCGGACTCGACGACCTGCTTCGGCGCGATCCGACGGTCACGAGCCGCCTCGCGACGCTCGAAGCCTCGGTCCGCTCGGGACAGACCACGCCCTTCGCGGCCGCGCGACAAGTGGTCGGCGCGTTCGAGACGCGGTCGCGCCAGTCGTCGTAGGGCCGGTTCTTCAGCCAGGGAGAGGAGGACGACTGACGTGGACGAGACGGTAACACTCCGGCAGGCGACGATGGCGGACATGGAGGTCCTGCTCGATCATCGGGTCGCCATGTTCCGTGACATGGGCTTCACCGACGAGCACGTGCTCGCAGAGGTCCGCGCGACGTCGCGCGCCTACTTCGAGGCGGCGCTCCCGAGCGGCGGATATGTGGCGTGGCTGGCGGAAGCCGGCGGCGAAGTGGTGTCCGGGGCCGGGATCCTCGTCGCGTCGTGGCCCGGCGGCCCGTGGGATGGCCAATCGCGCCGCGCATGGATTCTGAACGTCTACACGGCGCCGGCTTGGCGCCGGCGGGGCTTGGCGAAGCGCATGATGGCAACGGTGCTCGCGTGGTGCCGGGCGGAGCGTTTCAGGATCGTCTCGCTCCATGCCAGCAAGGAGGGCCGCGTGCTCTACACCGCCATGGGGTTCAAACCGACCAACGAGATGCGCTTGTCGCTCTAGTGGCTAGCCGGCGGCGTCATCGTCGCGGGCATGGGCCTGACTCGATTGTTCCTCTGCCTCACGGGCGCGCCGGCGCCGTGCCGCCGCCGTATTCCGCTCTTCGCGCAGCAGACGATTCAGCGCCACGTTGACGACGACCAGCAGCGCGATCAGGAGAAAGACGTAGCCGGTTGCGTAGTAGAGCCAAGGAGGCAGGTTGAGGCCGGACAGAGATGCCTCCGGCGGGAACGACGGCGGAGGCACTGTATCAGTTCCGGCCCCGGCGGCGGAAGCAGTCGAGAGTCTCACCGAAGTCTGCCGGCCACGGACATTCGATGCGGAGTGCAGCCCCCGTGACCGGATGGCGCAGGGCAATCGACGACGCGTGGAGCATCATGCGGGAGACAGGGCAGGGCCAGGCGCGACGCTGCCCGTACCGCTCGTCACCGATAATCGGCAAATGCTCGGCGGCCAGCTGCGCACGAATCTGGTGCCGCCGGCCGGTCCGGGGTCGGGCCTCGACGAGGATGGCAACGCCGAGCTGCTCCACGATCCGTACGTCGGTTTCGGCGTTCACGCCGTCCGGCGGAAGGCATCATCCGAGACGTGCGGCCGGTGCCTTCGAGCGCGAGAGAGCCGCTGATGTGCAGCGACTTGCCAGGGTCAAGCCTGACGTCGCGCGTGCGCGCGCAGAGCGCGTGATACACCTTCTCGATGCTGCGTTCGTGAAACGCCTGCGGCAAGCGCAGGATTCGCTCGCTCGGAGAGCGTGAAAAGCACGCACGCCGCTGGTATCACGATCGAGGCGCTGGTGGACGCCGAGGTATGGCGCCGTGCCAGGGTCCTTTGACGCCAGCCACGCCTTCACGAGTGTCACGAGGGATGCGCGCCTCGGGTCGGCGCCAGGATGCGTCGCGAGGCCAGCAGGCTTTGCGACGGCGATCAGGTCGTCATCCTGGTAGAGTATGGCCACACGCCCTGGAGCGGCAGCTGCTCCCCGCCTGGCGTCGATCCGCGCTGGGTCGATGAAGGCTTCCATCTGCGATCGGCTCGCGAGCGCAAAGGCGGGCCGGCGGATAGGATGGCCGTTCACTCGCACCGCTCCGGCCACAATGAGCTTGCGCACAAAGGCGTTGGACGCGTCGGGAAGGCCGTGCTTCTCGAGCAGTTCCCGCACGAACCGGTCGAGACGCGGCAGCCGGCGGCGTCGGCGGCGACGCGCTCGACGACTCGTCGACGCGGCTCTCGGCATTGGTGGGGCATCGGCCCGGTTGTGAGGAGGCGCTCGCTGTCAGCTATGCGTCGCGATGCACGGTATCGGGCGAAAAGGCCGGCAGACATACGGCCACGTACTCCGCGCCCCCCGGCTCAGGCGTGCTGTAGCGGATCCATTCGCCGGCCCGCGTGACGACGGCTTGTCCGGCCCGAACGTCCAACGTGCCATCGCTCGATTCCACGCGCAGCAGACCGGCCAGGACGATCGTGATTTCTTCGAAGTCGGGACGTTGCCCGGGTTCGAGCCAACCCTCGGGCGAGACCATGCGCGCGACCGATACAGCGCTATGGCCGCTCCTCACGCGGCCCACGTACTCTTCGATGCGCTTGGGCTTGGTACCGGCTGCAGCAACGACGGCGGGTGCAGGGATGAGTTGAGGCATGGTGGCGAGTCTGGTCGGCGGAGGAAGTGGGAGGGTGTGTTCCGCCGCGGACGCACCCTCCCCGGAGACTAGCGATTGGGGATCTTCAGCTTCTGTCCGACCTTGATCATATTCGGATCGGTGAGCTGATCCTTGTTGGCGTTGAAGATGTCGTTGTAGCGGTTGGCGTCGCCAAGCAGGTGCTTGGCCAGCTTCGACAACGTGTCGCCAGACTGCACCGTGTAGACGCCGTAGATATCGCTCTTCTCGGCTTTGAGGTCTGCCTGGATCTCGTTCTCCCAGCCGCTATGCGACTTGATCTTGTCCCAGAGTAGGTTGGCATCCAGCTGATACTCGGTCGTGCCCCACAGCTTCAACTTGCCGCCCTCTTCGACGACGTTGCCGTTCTTGACGTTCAGCTGCTGCGAAAGGGCAAGAACGTCGTTGTACTTCTCGTGCAGGCTCATCACGTACTCCTTGCGTCTCCGGTCCCGGCGATCCGCCGCCGCTCCCGCTGCCGGATGAGAGTCACACGCCCCGCGACCCCGGCGCAGTCGAAGGCATGGTGGTCGCCGCCGCCCAGCGTGCAAGCGCCGGTCCGGCCGCCGTGAAATCCGACGCATCGTCGCCCGCCAGAACGGACCAGGCGAACGCACCCGAATAGCCCGCGTCGCGTGCGCGATCGAGCAGTTGTTCGATCGATGCGCGCGAATTACGTGTCGGATATTCACCGAGCCACGCCGGCCGATCGAGCCGGGCCTGCGACAGCGCGAGCGCCAGCGGCGCACGGCGATCCAGCCGGTCGTACCAGTGCGGCTGATACACGTCGACGCCAATGTCTTTGACGAGCCACAGCCACCGGGCGCTCGCCGATCCTACTGTAGCTGCGTGCCGCGTGTGTCGATGTACGAGCTCGATGAGCTGCCCGAGCCATGCGCGCATCGCGCGCACCCCGACTGTTCCCCACGGCGTCCACGTGCCGAGCCGCCACGTGGCCCACTCGGGTTCGTTCATGACGTCCCACGCGAGGATCGCGGCGGAGTTCCCGTAGTGTTCCAGCAGCGGAACCACCACGCGCGCGGCTAACGCCTCTCGCCGTCCAGCACTGCGAAGCAACGCAGCTCGGCCTCCGAGCGGCACGCCATTGACGACCCTGCGCGGCGAACACCAGAGAAAGTCGAAGAGCACCGGAACGACCTGGAGACCCGCGTCCGATGCGAGGGACAGAGCCGTGCCGACATCCTTGAACAGGGATTCGTCGGGTCCTTCCGGCGCGCCGGTTTCGTCGAACCGGATGCCGGCGCGTCCGTCGCACAGGATGAACCAGCGCACCGCCTTCACGCCGAGGGCTGCCGCGCTCTTCAGCGTGTCGGCGACCCGCGTGAGGTCGGTGCGGCGGCTCAGGCCGCCGAGCGGGTGCCAGGCGTTCCGTCCGAACTCGCCGTACTCGACCCACGGCAAGTTGGCGCCGATCAGAAACGGCGTGTCCGCTGCCGCCCCTGTCAGTTCCTGGTGCCGCCGCTCAGCCATCCGCCCGCCAGCCTCGCCACGTCGTCGAGCACGCTACCGTCGTGATTGCTGTCGAGGAGTTGTGTGACGAGCGAACCGAGCGGGGCGTTGTTGGCAGTGGCCTGCGCTTGCGCCGAGCCGAGGGCGGCGGCTAGTCCGGTGCTGTCGAGACCCTGCTCGCGGGAGTGCCGTCCGAGCGCGCCCAGCACGACAGGGGCGAGCATGGCGAGTAGCTGGCCGGTTGCCTGCGATCCGAGTCCTGAGGTTTGTCCGAGTGTCTGCTGCACCGCCGTCTGACGGTTGCCCAGCATCTGGCCGAGGATCGCGGCGCCGTTGTCGAGTGACGCGGCTCCGCCGCCGAAGTGAGACGCCAGATCGTCGAGCACACTGCCGTCGTGTTGGTGCAACGCCGCCTGCAGCGCGTCAGCGCCGCCGGGACTGCTGGAATGCTTTGCGAGCGCGGAGATGAGCACCGGGAGCGCCGCAGAGACCGCGCTTCCGGTGGCGGCGGGATCGGAACCGAGCTGCTGACTGATTTGTCCGATCGCGTTGTCGCCGAGCACCGAATTCAGGCTGTCGAGGATCGAGGACATGCACGTGCTCCTTCGAGATTCACGTTCGTTCGGGGCGCCGGCGACGCGCCGCCGGCCGAACGAGTCCGCGTAGTCTGACATGGCTCCCGCGTTTCAAACAGGTTTTGCTGCGGTGGAGCTTGGTCCGCCGAGGCAGTCAGGCGCTCCCCGCGCGATAGAGGATGACTTGAGCCCGCTCGATCGTCACAAGCCCTTCCGTCACCATTCCGTCCAGGACGGGGAGAAAGCTCTGAATGCGATCCGGGGCATCGACGATCTCGATGACGACAGGCAGATCCTCGGACAATCTGAGAACGCTCGCGGTGTGCACGCGGCTGTGCGCACCGAAACCGATGTGCCCTTTCCACGCGGTTGCGCCCGCAAGCCCGTGATGCCTCGCCTCGGTCACGATGGCCTCGTGCAGAGGCCGGCCGTGCCAGCGATCGCTCTCACCCACGAACACGCGCAGTAACGTTCCTTCAGTCGGAGTCTTCACAACTGCCTCCGTGAACCGCCGATCACAGCACGCGGCTGAGGACGGTGCCCGCCCAGAGAGCGATGATGCCGACAACCACCTGTCCGCACGCATTGGCCAGCGCGGCGCCGAGGCGCGCCGTGCGCAGCAGCTCGAAGGTTTCGAATCCGAACGTCGAGAAGGTCGTGTACCCGCCGAGCACACCAATCAGCAGGAACGCCCGTCCATCGACGCCGATCATGCCGCGCTCGTTCGCCAGCCCTGCGAGCAGCCCGAAGACCGCGCAACCGGTGACGTTCACCGCGAACGTGCCGTAAGGAAAGAAAGGTGGCGCGAAGCGATGGACGGCTCCCGCGACCAGGTAGCGGGCCATGGAACCCAGACCTCCACCCACTGCGATCAGCAAGAGATGCACGCGGTCTCCAGTCTACTCGTCGAGTGTGTCATGTGGTGTTCAGGCGATGCGACGGTTCACGGGCGATAGCCGGGACCGCGCAGGACGCGGCCCGGACGCTCACTCGTCATGCGAGCATCGGCAAGGACCGCGCGTCCGTTCACGAATACGTACCGGATCCCCGACGGCGTAGTGATTCGGCGACTCGAAGGTCGCGACATCGCGGATCGTGGCCGGATCGAAGACAGTGATGTCGGCGGCGAGTCCGGGCTTCAGCAGGCCGCGGTCGTACAGGCCCACACGCGCGGCTGGCCTCGACGTCACGCGGCGCACCGCTTCCTCGAGCGGGACCAGGTGCTCGTCGCGCACATAGTGACCCAGAAACCGCGGAAACGACCCCCACCCGCGCGGATGAGACGAAGTGCCCGCCAGGGGCCCATCTTCAGCGCGGCCCTCTGAATCAGTGCCGATCGCAATCAAGGGGTTGGCGAGCGCGGTCCGGACGTCCCCTTCGTCCATGATCGACAGGATGCAGGCAGTCGCGCCCCGATCGGCGATCACGAGATCCATGACGGCATCGCGCGGATCCTTACCCATCTTCTTGGCAATCGCCGTCAGCGTCATGCCTTGGTATTGCTGCAGCGCGGGGTTGAGCACTGAGGCCACCATGACGCCATCCCCGCCTCCCGCGCCGTGCCACTGATTCTCCCAACCCGTCGCATGCTCGTCGGCCATCTCGTTCCGCACGCGCTCCCGGATGGCCGGATCGGCCAGCCGCGCCAGCATCTTATCGACCCCGCCTTCGCGCACCCAGATCGGCAGGCACGCATCGAGTCCGTTCGACGCTCGAGTGTACGGATACATGTCCGCGGTGATGTCCAGCCCGCGGGCCCGAGCCTGCTCCAGGAAGCGCAGCACGGCGGGCATCCGCCCCCAGTTCTGGCGATACGCGGTCTTCAGGTGCCAGATTTCGGCAGGAATGTGCGCGCGCTCCGCGATGGTGGCCACCTCGTCGAGCGATTCATCGATCCGTGCGCTTTCCGAGCGCTGGTGGGTGAAGTAGACGCCGCCGGCGCGCCCGGCCACACTCGCCAGCGCCACGAGCTCGTCGGTGGATGCAAAGCGATCCGGCACGTACTGCAGGGAGGTGCTGAGTCCCAGCGCCCCCTGCGCCATCGCCTCGGCCACGAGCGCCTGCATGCGCTCCAGTTCCTGCGGTGTGGCAGGCCTGTCATCCTTGCCGATCACGAAATCGCGCACCGTACCGGCGCCGACGAACGATCCGAGGTTGATCGCAGGGCGGGCACGCGTCGCCAGGCGATCGAAGTACTCGCCCAGCGTCCGGAAGTCCACCAGGAGCCGATAGTGCTCGAAGAGCGGCCGCGCCGCGTCAGTCATCGCGTCATTGAGCGGCGCGATCGACGATCCTTCACCCGTGATCTCGGTGGTGACGCCTTGGTAGACCTTGCTGGCCGCGCGATTGTCCACGAGCAGGAAGAACTCGGATTGCCCCAGCAGATCGATGAAGCCCGGCGACACGACGAGCCCCGTCGCGTCGATGTCGCTCTCGGCCGACGCGGAATCGAGCTTCCCGAGCGCGGCGATCCGGTCGCCGCGGACGCCGAGGTCCACCTGCTGCCAGGGCGCGCCGGTCCCATCGACGACGCGGCCGTGCCGAATGAGGACGTCGAAGCGATCCCCGCCCTGTGATTGCGCCGAGCGGCCAGTGAAGGCGAGGACGGCAGCCGCGAGGATCACGAATCCAATTGACTTGCCATGGCGGGCGGCGATGATCTGGAGGCGATCGCGCATAGCGCATCCTAGCAGTTCATCACCGCGGACGGGCTCCACTGACCGATGGCCGATTCCACTCTCGAGGCTCTCGACAAGACCACCGTCGCTCTCGTCATTGCACACCCCGGACACGAACTCCGGGTCTTCCGTTGGATTGAGCAGACGCGTCCGCTGGTCTGCATACTGACGGACGGTTCCGGTTCGACAGGAGTGTCGCGTGTCGACTCGAGCCGGCGTGTCGTCCACGGTGTCGATGCCACCATGGGCCCCTGGCAGGGACGCGTCCGTGACCGCGACGTGTACCAGTGGCTGCTCTCCGGCGCTCACGGCTGCTTTCTGGGCCTGGTCAACGAACTGGCCGACATCTTTGCGTCGCACGGGATTCGCACCGTGGCGGCGGATGCCGCCGAGGGGTTCAACCCCGGGCACGACGTCTGCCGTTTACTCGTCAACGCGGCGTTGGCTCGCCTGTCATCGCGTGGGATTCACATCGACAGCTATGAGTTCGTGCTGGATCGGTCGCCCACCGACATGCCCAGCGCCTCGCTCGGACAGGTTCGACTTGCCCTGGACGATGCCGCATTGGACCGCAAACTGAGAGCGGCGGAGAACTACCCGGAGCTGAAGCTCGAAGTGGATCGGGCCCTTGCCGCGTATGGACGCGACGCATTCAGAACGGAATGCCTCAGGCGTGTACCGAACCCGTTCGATCTGTCATCCCAGTACGCGGGGGTGCCGGCGTACGAGCGATATGGCACCGAGCGCGTCGCCGCAGGCGTCTACCGCACGATGATCACGTTCGCCGACCACGTCGCGCCGCTCGTTCGCGCGCTCGAGGCCGGAACGTGAAAGTCCTGATCACCAATCACGCGCTGGCACAGCGGGCCGGCACGGAGCTCTATTCGCGCGACCTTGCCCACGCTCTCCGCACCCGCGGGCACGATGTGGTGCTGTTCAGCCCGGTGTGCGGCGCTTTGGCCGACGTCATTCGCGCCGAGGGGATCCCCGTCCTCGATCATCTGGATGCGGACCTCGCCGTCCCGGATGTCATTCACGGCCAACATCACTTGCCGGCAATGGCGGCCCTGGCGCGGTTTCAACGGACGCCAGCGGTGTTCGTCTGCCACGGTGCGGTGCCGTGGGAAGAGACGCCGCCGGCGCATCCCCGCATCATGCGCTACGTCGCGGTGGACGACCCGTGCCGGGAGCGGCTCGAAGCGGCGCAGCTGAATCGGCCGATCGACGTCATTCCAAACTTCGTGGATCTCGCCCGGTTTCGCCTGCGCGCGGGACTGCCGGACACGCCTCGGCGGGCCCTCGTGTTGAGCAATTCGGCGGATCCCTCTTGGACCAACGTGATCGCTGCGGCGTGCCAGGCGCGAGGCGTCGCCCTGGACGTGGTCGGAGCAATGTCGCGGCAGGTGAGCGAGCGGCCGGAGGACCTCCTGGGCAGGTATGACCTGGTGTTTGCCAAGGCCCGTTCCGCGCTGGAGGCCATCGCGTCGGGGTGCGCCGTCATCACGTGCGACCGCGCGGGAGTCGGCAGCATGGTGACGCCGGACGCATGGCCTGAGCTGCAGCGGCTGAATCTCGGGTTCCGCACGCTGACGCGCCCGCACGACGCGGCGGTGATCGGTCGGGAGATCGACCGTTACGATGCGCAGGACGCCCGGCGTCTGACCGCCCTGGTTCGACGGGACGCATCACTCGATGCGGTCGCAGATCGCCTGGTTGAGATCTACAGCGACGCAATTGCGGCACACGCGGTGCGCCCGCCATCGTCAGGGGAGGAGGATTTGGCGATGTCGCGGTATCTCACGTGGCTCGGAGGGTCGCCGCCGCCAGGTGTTGCGGCGCGGCAGGAGCTGGGACGCCTCGGGGCGCAACTCGCGTGTGCACGTCAGCAGCTGTCGGACGCTCATGCCACCCACACGTGGCGACTGCGCAACGCGCTGCTGTCGCTGCCTGGGGTCGAGTCGGTCTACGGTCTGCTCCGTGGACGAACGGCGCCGTAGCACCAGGGGTCAGCTGACGGGCGCGGGCAGGCTGGACCGGCCCATCAGGTACTGATCGACGCCGCGCGCGCAGCTGCGGCCTTCGGCAATTGCCCACACGATCAACGATTGGCCGCGCTGCATGTCGCCCGCCGTGAACACGCCGGGCACGCTCGTCATCCAATTCTGATCGCGCCACACGGTGCCGCGCTCGGTCATCTTGACGCCCAGTTCCGTCAAGACGCCTCCGGGCTCCGCGCCAACAAAGCCCATCGCCAGCAGCACCAGATCGGCGGGAATGTCGAACTCGGTACCGGGGACCGGCTTGAACACCATCCGGCCGTTCTCACGCGCCGGCACCACGGTGATCGCGCGCAGCGAGCGCACGGCGCCCTCGTCGGTGCCATCGAAGCCCATGGTCGAAATGGAGTAGAGGCGTTCGCCGCCCTCCTCGTGCGCCGTGGACACGCGGAAAATCTGGGGCCAGAGCGGCCACGGATTGTCCTCGGCGCGCTCGTTCGGAGGCCGGGGCAGCAGTTCGAACTGGTGCACTGATGCGGCGCCCTGGCGATGCACCGTGCCAAGGCAGTCGGCGCCGGTGTCGCCACCACCGATGATGATCACGTGCTTGCCGGCTGCAGTGATGAGGTCGTCTGGCGCGACGGTCTCCCCCTCGCAGATCCGGTTCTGTTGCGTGAGGTATTCCATCGCGAAGTGGATGCCGCGGAGCTCACGCCCCGGGATCGCCAGATCGCGTGGCTGACCCGCGCCGCCGGCCAGGACGAGGCCATCGAAGTCGCGCAGCAGGCTTCGCGCTGGCACACCGTGGCCGATGTTCGCACTGGTCCGGAACACCACGCCTTCGGCCTTCATGATGGCCAGGCGACGATCCAGGACGCGCTTCTCGAGCTTGAATTCGGGAATCCCGTAGCGGAGGAGGCCCCCGATTCGATCGGACTTCTCGAAGACCGTCACCAGATGCCCCGCGTGATTGAGCTGATCGGCCGCACCCAGGCCGGCGGGCCCGGATCCCACGACCGCTACGCGCTTGCCGGTGCGCTGCGCCGGAGGACGCGCTCCGATCCACTTCTCGTCGTAGGCACGCTCGATGATCGCGTTCTCGATACCCTTGATGGTGACGGGATCGCTGTTGATGCCGAGGACGCAGGCACCTTCGCACGGAGCCGGACAGAGCCGCCCCGTGAACTCGGGGAAGTTGTTGGTGGCGAGCAGCCGGTCGAACGCGACGCGCCACCGATCGCGGTACACGAGATCGTTCCAATCGGGGATCAAGTTACCGAGCGGACAGCCCTGGTGGCAGAAGGGGATCCCGCAATCCATACACCGCGCACCCTGCTGCTGCAGAGCCTCGTTCGTGTACGGCAGGTACACCTCGTGCCAATCGTGCGTCCGCTCGGGGATCGGGCGGGTCGGCTGCTTCTTCCGCGCGATTTCGATGAAGCCAGTCGGCTTACCCATGGGCCACTCCAACGAGCTCCGCGAATTGAGCGACGCGGCCTTCGGCCGCGGCCTTGGCTTCGGCGGCCAGGACGCGCTTGAAGTCTCGCGGCATCACCTTGACGAACCGCCGGCGCACGTCCGCCCAATCGTGCAGCAGCCGCGCGGCGTGTTCGCTGGCGGTGAATTCCACGTGGCGCTCCATCATGGCGCGCACGAACTCGTCATCGCCCTCGTCCAGCGGATCGAGATCGACCATACCGGTGTTCGCGCGTTTCGGGAACGTTCCATCGGCATCGAGCACGTACGCCACACCGCCACTCATGCCGGCGGCGAAGTTCCGTCCCGACCTCCCGAGGACGATGACGCGTCCGCCGGTCATGTATTCGCAGCCGTGATCGCCGACGCCTTCGACAACGGCGTAGGCGCCGCTGTTGCGGACCGCAAAACGCTCGCCCGCCACGCCGCGCACGAACGCCTCGCCGCTCGTCGCGCCGTAGAGCGCGACGTTGCCCACGATAATGTTCTCTTCCGGCTTGAAGGTCGATTCGCGCGGCGGATACACCACCATCCGCCCGCCAGAGAGGCCCTTGCCGATGTAATCGTTGGCGTCGCCTTCGAGCGTCAGCCGGATGCCGCGCGGAACGAAGGCTCCGAAGCTCTGACCCGCCGAGCCGCGGAAGTGCAGGCGGATCGTGTCGTCGGGCAGGCCGTCGCCGCCATACCGCTTCGTCACTTCGTACCCGAGCATCGTGCCGACCGTCCGATGCACGTTCCGGATGTCGAGGGCGAGATCGACCATCTCGCCGCTCTCGAGAGCCGGCCGGCACGCCTCGATCAGCTCGACGTCGAGCGCCCGATCGAGTCCGTGATCCTGATCGATCATGCGCCGGCGCGGGGAATCGCCCGGTACCGACGGCGGGTCGAACAGGATCTGCGACAGGTCCAGGCCGTCCGCCTTCCAGTGGTCGATCGCACGCCGTACGTCCAGCCGATCCACCCGCCCGATCATGTCCTCCATCGTCCGGAATCCGAGCTGCGCCATCAGCTCGCGCACTTCTTCGGCGATGAAGTTGAAGAAGTTCTCGACGAATTCGGGCTTGCCGGTGAACTTCTTGCGGAGCTCCGGATCCTGCGTCGCGATGCCGACCGGGCACGTGTTGAGATGGCAGACACGCATCATCACGCAGCCCGAGACCACGAGCGGCGCGGTCGCGAACCCGAATTCCTCGGCCCCCAGGAGCGCCGCGATGACGACATCGCGGCCCGTCTTCATCTGGCCGTCCACTTGCACGACGATCCGGTCGCGGAGCCCGTTGAGGCGAAGCACCTGCTGCGTTTCGGCCAGACCGAGCTCCCAGGGCACGCCGCCGTGCTTGATACTCGTGAGCGGCGATGCGCCGGTACCGCCGTCGTGACCAGAGATGAGCACCACGTCTGCGTGCGCCTTGGCGACGCCGGCGGCAACCGTGCCGACGCCCGCTTCGGCCACCAGCTTGACGTGGATCCGCGCCCGCGGATTCGCGTTCTTGAGGTCGTGAATCAGCTGCGCGATGTCCTCGATCGAATAGATGTCGTGATGCGGTGGGGGAGAGATCAGTCCCACGCCTGGCGTCGCGTACCGCACCTTCGCAATCCACGGATAGACCTTGTGGCCCGGCAGCTGACCGCCCTCGCCGGGCTTCGCGCCCTGCGCCATCTTGATCTGGAGGTCGTCGGCGTTGACGAGGTATTCGCTCGTGACGCCAAAGCGGCCCGACGCGACCTGCTTGATCGCGCTTCTGCGCGAGTCGCCATTGGCGTCGGGGATGTAACGGGCCGGATCCTCGCCGCCTTCGCCGGTGTTCGATTTGGCGCCCATCCGGTTCATGGCAATCGCCAGCGTCTCGTGCGCCTCTGCGCTGATCGAGCCATACGACATGGCGCCGGTCGAGAATCGCTTGATGATCGACTCGACCGGTTCGACTTCGTCGAGTGGAACCGGCGTGCGGGCCGACCGCAGCTGAATCAGGCCGCGCAGCGTCGCCTGACGCTCCGCCTGATCGTCCACGAGGCGCGAGTACTCCTTGAAGATGCCGTACTGGCCGCTTCGCGTCGCGTGCTGCAGCTTGAACACGGTGTCGGGATTGAAGAGGTGATGCTCGCCATCCCGGCGCCACTGATACTCGCCACCCCACTCGAGGTCGGGCTCGGTGGACGGCCGCCGCGGGAACGCCCGTTCGTGCCGCCGACGGACTTCTTCCGAGATCACCTGGAGCCCCACGCCTTCGATGCGCGTGGGCGTAGAGGTGAAGTAGCGGTCCACGAACGCTGTCGAGAGGCCGACCGCCTCGAAGATTTGCGCGCCGCAATAGCTCGCCAGGGTCGAGATGCCCATCTTGGACATCACCTTGAGGATGCCTTTGTTGAGCGCCTTGATGTAGTTGACGACAGCTTTCTTGTGGTCCACGCCCGGCAGGAGGCCTTGGCGGATCGTGTCGTCCAGGGTCTCGAACGCCAGGTACGGATTGACGACACCCGCGCCATAGCCGAGGAGCAGCGCGCAGTGATGCACCTCGCGCGCATCACCCGATTCCACCACCAGCGCACATTTCGTCCGCGTGCCTTCGCGCACGAGATGATGATGGACGCCGGCAATCGCGAGGAGGCTCGGCACGGGAGCCGCTTCGACGCTGACGCCGCGGTCGGACAGGATCAGGATCGTGAAACCAGCTTTGACCGCGTCGCTCGCGCGGCGGCACAGATCCTCCATCGCGCGTTCGAGTCCTGGGCCGTCTTCCGCCGGGTCGTACAGCATCGGCAGCGTCAGGGTCTTGAAGCCGTCCCGCTCGATGTGGCGCAGCTTCGCGAGCTCGTCGTTGCTGATGACCGGATACTTGATCACGATCTGGCGGCACGACTCCGGCTGCGGATCGAGCAGGTTCCGCTCGGGGCCGATCGTCGATCCCATCGACGTGACCAGCTCCTCGCGGATTGCGTCGAGCGGCGGATTCGTGACCTGCGCGAACAGCTGCTTGAAGTAGTCGTAGAGCAGCCTGGGCCGGTTCGAGAGCACCGCCAGTGACGTGTCGGTGCCCATCGATCCGATGGGTTCTTCCCCCTGCCTCGCCATGGGGCCGAGGATGAGCCGCAGATCCTCGTGCGTGTAGCCGAAGGCCTGCTGACGCCGCAGCACCGTCGCGTGATCCGCCTCGGGCAGATAGGGCGCCGGCGGCAGATCTTCGATGTCGATCAGATGTTCCTTCAGCCACGCCCCGTAGGGCTGCGCCGCCGCGAGCCCGCTCTTGATCTCATCGTCTCCCACGATGCGGCCCTGCGCCGTATCGACGAGGAAGATCTTGCCCGGGTGGAGTCGCTCCTTCACACGGATCTGCTCGGGCGGAATGTCGAGCACGCCGACTTCCGACGCCATGACCACGAGGTCGTCGGTCGTGACGTAGTAGCGCGAAGGCCGGAGCCCATTCCGATCGAGCACGGCGCCGATGACGGTGCCATCCGTGAACGCGATTGACGCCGGACCGTCCCACGGCTCCATGAGCGACGAGTGGTACTCATAGAACGCCTTGCGTTCGGCGCTCATGCTCTCGTGGCCGCTCCAGGGCTCCGGGATCATCATCAGCACCGCGTGCGGCAGCGATCGGCCGGTCATCACCAGGAACTCGAGCACGTTGTCGAACGTCGCCGTGTCGCTGCCCCCTTCCCGGATGATGGGCAGCACCTTGGCGAGGTCCTCGCCGAGCGACGTGGATTGCAGCAGTCCCTCGCGCGCGCGCATCCAGTTGATGTTGCCGCGCAGCGTGTTGATCTCGCCGTTGTGCGCGACGTAGCGATACGGGTGCGCGAGCGGCCAGGAGGGGAACGTGTTGGTGCTGAAGCGCTGGTGCACGAGCGCCAGCGACGACATCATGTCCGGATCGCTCAGATCCTTGAAGAGCGGCGCGATCTGATCCGCCGTCAGCATGCCTTTGTAGGTCAGCGTGCGCGACGAGAGGCTGACGATGTAGAAGAAATGCCGCTGGGAGAGCGTGAGCTGATCGACCGCGTGCTCGATCCGCTTGCGCGCGACGTACAGTTTGCGCTCGAGACGGACGCGCGCCTGTTCGGGATCGGCCTCGAAGGGAAAGCGCTTGCCGCGCCCGACGAACAGCTGCTGGAAGACCGGCTCCGACGCGACGGCGCGCGCCCCGATCATCGAGTCGTCGGTGGGCACCTCGCGCCAACCGAGCAGCGTGAGCTGCTCTTCGTCGAGAATGCGGCGAATCAGCGTTTCGATGACGTGGCGTTCGCCGGCATCGCGCGGCAGAAAGACGAGTCCCGCGCCGTAGTCGCCCGCGCCGGGCAGGGCGAAGCCCAGTGCCTGCGCTTCCTTGCGGAGGAAGCGATCGGGCATCTGGATCAGAATGCCGGCGCCATCCCCCGTGTTGGCTTCGCAGCCACAGGCGCCGCGATGCAGCAGGTTGACGAGCAGCTGCAGACCGAGCTGGATGACGCGGTGCGACGGGCGTCCCTTGATATCAACGACGAAGCCCACACCACACGAGTCATGCTCGAACTGCGGGTCGTAGAGACCCTGCGAGCGAGGTCGCTGTCCATCATCTCCGCCCATACACCGCTGCTCCTGCGAAGTGCTCCGCCGTTCACGCTTCGGGCCGTCAGAATCGCGCCGGTGAAGTCTCAGTTATGCAGCAAGTTAGGGGTAGAAAGAAAATAGAAAGGTCTCATTGAATCCATACGTGAAACAAATGGATTCTAAGTCAAGTACCTATCTTGTTGATAGATGCAGGTGATATAGCGGGCGCATGCGCCGGCCGCCCGCCGATCAGACGAGACGTGCCTCGATCAACGACCGCACCCGTGACAATAAGTCCCCTGGCTGCCACGGCTTCTGGAGAAATGCCCATCGGGGGGAGAGCGGACTGCCATCGGCCGATGTTCCCGGATAGCCGCTACAGAGGAGCACGGGCAGCTCCGGACGCGCCGCGGCGATGACCTGGGCGACGTCGCGTCCGCCAATGCCGGGCATGACCACGTCGAGGATCACGAGCGTCAATTCGCTCGCATGGACGCGGAACAGATCGACGGCCTGCTGACCGTCGACGGCCGTCATGACGCGGTAGCCCGCCGATCGCAGGACGGTCTCGCCGAGACGCCGCACGTTCGGTTCGTCTTCGGCAAGGAGAATCGTCTCGCGGCCGCGAGCCGGCACAGCCTCCCGGTCAGGAAGAATCGCGGCGGGCCGCAGCAGACCCGGCCGTCGCGGCAACAACACGGTCACGGTCGTCCCTCGACCCTCCGTGCTTGCGACATCGATGTAGCCGTCGTGCTGCTTCACGGTCCCGTAGACCACCGCGAGCCCAAGTCCGGTGCCCCGGCCTTCGGGCTTGGTCGTGAAGAACGGCTCGAAGACGCGCCGGCGCGTCGCCTCGGACATGCCAGTGCCGGTATCAGTCACGCGCAGCTCGACGTAGCGCCCGGCCTGCAGTCCCGGGCGCCGCCGGGCTTCGAGCTCGGTCACGACGGCATCGCTGACGCGGATTGCCAGGCGGCCGCCGTCCGGCATCGCATCGCGCGCGTTCACGCACAGGTTCACGAGCACTTGCTCGATCTGCGCGCGATCGCAGCGGACCGGTCCGGTTTCGCCCTCAGCAGTGAAGTCCACGGTGATGTGCTCGCCGATCAGCCGCTGGATCATCTTGAGGAGGGGCGTCACGAGATCCACCAGATTGATCGCCGTGGACTGCATCGGCTGGCGCCGCGCAAACGCCAGCAGCTGTCGTGTCAGCTGGGCGGCTCGTTCCGACGCGTCGATCACCTGGTTGAGATTCAGCTGCCGTTCCGCGGGCGTGAGCTGGTCGTCCGTTGCCAGCAGCGCATAGCCCTGGATCACCTGGAGCAGGTTGTTGAAATCGTGGGCGACGCCGCCGGCCAGTTGTCCGACGGATTCCATCTTCTGTGATTGCCGCATCCGTTCTTCGAGCTGCACCTGCTCGGTCACGTCGGTCGTCACGCCGAGCCACTTGCGCGGCTGGCCTTGCGCGTCGCGCTGTACAGCGCCGCGGTCCGTCCAGATCCGCACGTGGCCCTCACGCGTCACGATTCGATACTGCTCGCGATAGGGTTCCCCGGTTTCGATGTGGTGCTGGACCGCGGCGAGGACGCGGCTCCGATCGTCGCCGTGGATGGCCTGCTCCCACGTCGTGCGGTGTTCGATGATTTCGGGAATCTTGTCGCCGAGCATCTCGGTCACCCGGCCGAAGCGATGGACCGTGTCGTGATCGAGATCCCATTCGTAGATCAGATCCGACCCGAATTCGGCCGCGAGCCGAAAGCGCGCTTCACTCTCGCGAAGCCGCTCGTCGCTGGCTTTCCGTGAGGCACCAAGCGCTTCGATGAGCGCGCGATCGTCCTCGAGCAGCGCGCGGTGTTCGGCGCCACGGGCCACCGCCTCGGTGTGCGCGCGGATGCGGTCGCGATCGAGTGCCGAAATCAACAGCGCCGTAGCTGACAAGGTTACGGCACCAGCCCAGAGCAGCCACTGCACTCCGGTCTCGGCATCGACGCGCGGCAGGCCGCGAAGCGCAGGCACGCCGGCCATGGTCCACACGAACGCGGCGATAACGGTCGCGGAAAGGACGAGGACAGCCGGGACGAGGACGGGAAGCGACCGCTCGAGGGCAGACGTCGAGTGTGGCGCGTTCGCGTTGCGCCGGCGCCGGGTCACGCCTCTCACACTCGCAACCTGGGTGCCGCGCTGCGCTGGCCTGTGTGGCCGTGTGCACTCGTGAAAACCGGGCAGATTTATGAGGTCGCCGCCTCCAGGCCTGTCGGTGCGCCGACTTCGGTGTCGGCCGGCCGTCCGGCAGAGCTCGTCCAAACCCTTGATTCGACGGGAGCATCACCCACGCCCTGCACTCCAGTTCTGGTGTTCGGAATCGAACACGTCCCGACGAGAGCGAACGATGTCGCAGAGGAGCGCGAAGAAACAGGCGCGAATTCTCGCGGGGCGCTGGCAGCGGCCTTGCCCCTGACAGGACCGGAACCGACCTGTGGACCGACCCCTCGATGCCACGTTCACGCGCCAGCGCACCCTGCGCCGCCTCTCGTGGACGGCCGGCAGCATCGCCGTCGTCGTTGCCGCCTTGATCTGGCTGCCGGCGCTCGTGACGCCGGCGATCAGTCGCAGTCAGATTCGGATCGCCTCCGCCGAGGTCGGATCGATCGAAGCCGTGATCAGCGCGACCGGTACGGTCGTCCCCGAAGTCGAGCAGGTCATCTCGAGTCCAGTCGATGCGCGCGTGTTGCGGATTCTGAAGACGGCAGGCGCAACGCTGCACGCCGGCGAGCCGCTCGTGACGCTCGACGTCAACGAGACCCGGCTGGCGGTCGACAAGCTGACCCAGGATCGCCAGATCAAGGCCAATGAGCAGGCGCAGAAGCGGCTGGCGCTCAACAAACAGCTGATCGATCTGGACGGTCAGATTGACGTCAAGCGCTTGCAGCTGCAGTCGTTCCGTCAGCAGCTGGAGCGCGATCGCGCATTGTCGCGTGAAGGGCTGCTCTCGACCGAGCTGTTCAGGAAGTCCGAGCTCGCCGTGACGCAGGCCGAGATCGAACTGAAGCAGCTGGAACAGTCGCGTGAGGCCGTGCAGATCTCGAACAAGACCGAGGTCGAAGGACTCAGCCTGCAGATGGCGCAGCTCACCGGCGCGGAAGTCCAGGCCCGGCGCACACTCGATCTGGCGAGCCCGAAAGCGGATCGCGACGGCGTGCTGACCTGGTCGCTCACGCAGGAAGGCGCGGCGATTCACAAAGGCGACGTGATTGCGCGCATCGCGGACCTGCGATCGTTTCGCGTCGACGCGACGGTCTCGGACGCGCACGCCACGGAGCTCTCTGCCGGTCTCCCCGTCATCGTCCGCGTGAACGACGAGGCGCTCGACGGGCGCATCTCGACCGTGCTGCCCACTATCCAGAACGGGGTAGTCACGATTCAGGTCGCGCTGGTGGACCGTTCGCATGCGTCGTTGCGCTCCAATCTGCGTGTGGACGTGCTCGTGGTGACCGCGCGCAAGCCACGCGCCGTCCGGATCAAGCGCGGTCCATTCGCCACCGGAGAAGGCGTGCAGCAGGTGTTCGTCGTCCAGGGAGACCGCGGCATCCGGCGCCCGGTTCGATTCGGCCTTTCCAGTTTCGATTACTTCGAAGTGGTTGACGGTCTCGCGCCGGGTGAGGCCGCGATCATTTCCGACATGTCGGACTACGTCCGCGCCAAGGAAGTGAGGATTCGATGAGTGTTGCAGCTCCTGCGCCGGTGGCTCCGCCGCGCGCGGCGATGAACGCCGTGTCTCGTCCCATGATCCGGCTTGACGGGATCGAGAAGGTGTACCGGACCGATCGCATCGAGACGGTGGCGTTGAGCGAAGTGTCGCTCGAAGTCGGAGCCGGCGAGTTCGTCTCGGTCATGGGGCCGTCCGGCTGCGGCAAGAGCACCCTTCTCAACATCATGGGACTGCTCGACGCTCCCACCCGCGGCGACGTGACCCTGAACGGTGAGCCCGTCCGTTCGTACCGCGACGCGGCACGTCGCGAAGATCCGGAATCGCGAGATCGGATTCATCTTCCAGACCTTCCATCTCATCTCGGATCTCTCGGTCGTCGACAACGTGGAGCTGCCGCTGCTGTATCGCCGCATGTCGAATGCCGAACGCCATCGGCTCGCGCTGGCCGCGCTCGACAAGGTCGGCCTGTCGTCGCGCGTGCATCACTTTCCGTCGCAGTTGTCCGGCGGTCAGCAGCAGCGCGTGGCGATTGCCCGCGCCATCGTCGGTCAGCCCCGGATCCTGCTTGCGGACGAGCCGACCGGCAATCTCGACAGCCAGATGGGCGACGAGATCATGGCCCTGCTGAGCGAGCTGCAGGCGCGCGACGGGACGACCATCGTCATGGTCACGCACGATCCGCGACAGGCACAGAAGACGGGACGGATCGTGCGTCTCTTCGACGGCCGACAGGTGAACTGAAGCAACTACCAACTACCAACTACCAACTACCAACTGAAGAACCATGCTGAAGAACTATCTGAAACTTGCCGTGAAGGTGCTGGCCCGCCGCCGGTTCTTCACCTTCGTCAGCCTGTTCGGCATCAGCTTCACGCTGGCGGTGCTGCTGGTCGCGACGGCGCTGCTCGATGCGGTGCTCGCACCGCGGGCCCCCGAGAGCCGGCAGGACCGGATGCTGATGAACGAGCGGGCCGTGATGTACGGCCCGCACAGCCAGTGGTCCTCGGAGGCCGGGTACAAGCTGTTCGACAAGTACGCGCGGGACCTGCCGGGCGTGGAACGAGTGTCGATCGCCTCGAGCGGCGACAGCGTGGTGTCGTTCGTGCACGGCGCGCGCGTCACCTCGTCGTTACGGCGGACCGACGCCGACTTCTGGCAGATACTCGATTTCGAGTTCGTCGAGGGCGGCCCCTACACCTCCGCCGACGTGGCGGCCAACGGCATGGTCGCGGTGATCAACGAGGCCACGCGGACGAAGTTCTTCGGCGAGACTCAGCCGGCGCTCGGCCGGAGCATCGAAGCGGATGGCCAGAAGTTCCGCGTCATCGGCGTCGTGCGCGACGTCCCGAGACCCGCTTCTTCTCGTTCTCCGACATCTGGGTCCCCCTGACGACGGCCAAGACGGACGGCTACAAGCGCGAAATCATGGGGGGCTTCTACGGCGGTGGTCCTGGCGAAAGACCGGACCGCGCTCAAGGGGATCGGCGACGAGTTCCGTTCGCGGCTGACCAGGGTGGAACTACCGGACCCGAAGGACTACACGACGCTCGTGGCGCCACTCGAGGATCGTTTTGATTCGACTCGCCCGATCAAGTGCCGTGGGCCGATCGCCAGGATCCGAATCCGCAAGGGTGGAAGCTGGTCGTGACGCTGGCGGGACTGGCCTTCCTTTTCATGCTGCTGCCAGCGGTCAACCTCGTGAACCTCAATGTCAGCCGGATCATGGAACGGGCGTCGGAGATCGGTGTGCGTAAGGCATTCGGAGCGTCCTCGCGCACACTCGTGGCGCAGTTCATCCTCGAGAACATCGTGCTCACGCTGACCGGTGCGGTCGTCGGCGTCTTGATCGCGGCCGGGTTCCTGCGGCTGTTGAACGAACACGGCCCCTTCACGTACGCCCAGCTCGTCATCAACACCCGCGTGCTGCTGTACGGACTTGGCCTGGCCGTGATCTTCGGCGTGTTCTCGGGCGTGTATCCCGCATGGCGCATGTCACGCCTCCATCCAGTCGAGGCGCTGAAGGGAGGCAACCAGTGATCCGGCACATTTTTCGACTGATGTGGCATCGCAAGCGCCACAACGTGCTGATCGGACTCGAGATTTTCATCTCGTACCTGGTGTTGCTGGGCGTCATGGTGATTGGCGTCAGCTATGCGACGTTCTACCGCTATCCGCTCGGATACGACATCGACCGCGTGTGGCGCGTCGGCATCCGCAGCGATTTCAGGAACGATCGCGACGAAGACAAGGCGGCCGGCCGTCAGGCCGTCCAGCAGGTATTGCTTGCGCTGCACGATCTCCCGCAGGTCGAAGTCCGTCGCGGGTGCCTTCACCGCGCCGTACGAGAACGCGAGCTGGGGATCGGGCATCAGCGTCCGTGGGCGGAAGTTCGACTACGGCGTGAACGAGGTCACCGATCAGTATCGAGACGTCATCGATCTGAAACTGGTGTCGGGCCGCTGGTTCAGCCGCGAGGACGATGGCGTGTCGTGGGATCCGGTGATCCTCAACCTGCAGCTCGCCCACGACATGTTCGGGAGCGCAAACCCTGTTGGTCAGGCGTTCCGGAGGGATCCCGAGCCGGGAGACAAGGACATGTCGCCCGAAGATCGCGAGCGCGTGGGGCGGGAAATGCGTGTCGTCGGCATCATCGAAGACTTCCGGCAGCACGGAGAGCTGTCGCGGCCGGAACCCTTCATGTTCCGTCGCATGCGACTGGACGATCCCACGAAGGGCGCCCCGCGCGAACTCCTCTTGAAGGTCCGTCCAGGCACCACCGCGGATTTCGAAGAGACACTCGTCAAGAAGATGCAGGACGCCGCGCACGACTGGTCTTTTGAAGTACAGGAGACCGCGGCAGCTGCGGCGCCAGAACCTCCGGAACTACCTGATCCCGCTCGCATCAATCGCCGTTGTCGCGGGCTTCCTCCTCGTGATGGTCGCGCTCGGTCTGACCGGCGTGCTGTGGCAGAACGTCACGCAGCGCACGCGAGAAATCGGCCTGCGCCGCGCGAAAGGCGCCACCCGCGTCCAGGTGCACACACAGATTCTCGGCGAGCTGGTCGTGCTGACGACCGTGGCCCTGCTGGTGGCCAGCGTGCTCATCGCGCAGGCGCCGCTCCTGCCGTGGCCCGTGCCGGCGCGCGTCATTCCGCCTCCCGGCATCATCCTCACCAGCATGGTGCTGTCGGCCGCCTGCATCTATGCGTTGACGATCCTGTGCGCCTGGTATCCAAGCAGGCTGGCGACGGGCGTGGACCCAGCCGATGCGCTGCGATACGAATGATCGGCTCCTCCCGATTCACCGAGACGATGAACGGCCGAAGGCGGTAGGCTGTGGGTGACGCGCGGTCTGCTCGGGGCGCGGCGCCAGGGCTCTTGATGATCCTCATTGTCGACGACGACCCGTCCATCACCGCGTCACTCGAGCTGGTCCTGAAGCAGGCAGGCTACCGCTCGCACGCCGTGGGCACGCCGGCGGCAGCTCTGGCGTGGCTCGAACGGGAATCCTGCGATCTCGTCCTGCAGGACATGAACTTCTCGCGGCAGACGAGCGGCGAGGAGGGTCTGGCTCTCCTGTGCCGGCATCAAGGCCTTGCGTCCGGCGCTGCCGGTGATCCTCATCACGGCATGGGGATCGATTCAGCTGGCGGTCGAGGGCATGAAGGCCGGCGCCGCCGATTTCGTCACGAAGCCGTGGACCAACGCCGGCATCCTCCAGACGGTGCAGACTGCGCTCGGACTCGCGGCAAGTGCTGATACCGCGAAGGGCGCAATCCCCGCCCGCGAGGAACTGGATCGCCAGTACGACTTCGGCCTCCTCATCGGTGACGATCCGAGGTTACGCCGTCTGCTGCAGTTGGTCGGCCGTGTCGCGCCAACGGATGCCGCGGTGCTGGTGACGGGGGAGAGCGGCACCGGCAAGGAACTGGTTGCCGAAGCCATTCATCGCAACAGCCGCCGCTCCAGCGGTCCGTTCGTGAAGGTCAATCTCGGGGGCATCTCGTCCACGCTCTTTGAAAGCGAGATGTTCGGCCACGTCCGCGGCGCGTTCACGGACGCACGACAGGATCGCAAAGGACGGTTCGATCTTGCCCATGGTGGAACGATCTTTCTCGATGAAATCGGGGACCTCGATTCCGCGTCGCAGGTGAAGATGCTGCGCGTGCTGCAGGACCGCAGCTTCGAAGTGCTCGGGAGCAGTCAGACGGAGAAGCGTAGACGTCCGCGTCATTTCCGCGACCAACCGCAATCTGGCCGAGATGGTCTCGCGCGGGGAATTCCGCGAGGATCTGCTGTATCGCATCAACCTCATTGCGGTGCACCTGCCGCCGCTTCGCGATCGGCGAGACGACATTCCGATCCTGGCCACGCGCTTTGCGCAGACGATGGGACAGGTGTACCGGCGCGAAGCGATCCGGCTGAGCGCCGCCGCGATGGCGTGGCTGCAGGCGCAGGCGTGGCCGGGCAACATCAGGCAGCTGAAACAGTCGGTCGAGCGCACCGTGCTCGTGACGGATCGCGCTCTGCTCGAAGCCGATCACTTCAGGCTCACCGCAGACATGGAGCCGCAGGACGTGCCGCGCGACACGCTGCCGCCGGTCGGCAGCATGACGATGGACGAGATCGAAAAGGCGATGATCCTGAAGTCGCTCAAACACCACACGGGGAACATCAGTAAAGTGGCGGAAGCCCTCGGGCTCAGCCGCGCGGCGCTCTACCGGCGATTCGAGAAATACGAAATTCACGTCTGAGGCGTCTTCGGTCTAACAGTCCAACAGTCGCAAGTCTCGAAGAGTCCAAGTCCGAAAGCCCAGCAGCCCAGAGCCCAAAGCCGCAGAGCCTGCAGACCGTAGTCCTGTGCGTCCGTCCCTCCCTCCGTGCCCGATTCGTCATCTATCTCGTGGCCGTGCATGCGTGCGCAGGCGCGCTCGGTGTGTACCTGCTGCTCCAGCAGCGCGCCTGGCTGTACCTCGTCGAAATCGTGCTGGTGGCGTCACTGGTGACGGGTATTGCACTGGTCAACCGGTTGTTCCGCGCGCTCTCGTTCGTGGACGACAGCGCGCAGTTCCTGCACGACAGCGACTACACGGCGCGCTTCCTCGAGGTCGGCCAGCCGGAGGTCGATCGGCTGGTCGCCGTCTACAACCGCATGGTGGACCACCTCCGCACGGAGCGGCGGCGCGTGCAGGAGCAGCATCTGTTTCTCGCGAGCGTCCTCGACGTCTCCCCGTCGGGGATCGTCGTGCTCGACTACGACGGACGGCTCGATCTCGTGAATCCGGCCACGGCGAGACTCGCGCAGGAATCGAGTGACGCGTTGCGGGGTCGCATGCTCGGGCAGAGCGGTGTGCCAGTCATCGACGAACTTGTCTCGCTGGAGCCGGGCGCGGGCCGTGTCATCAACCTCCATGGCGGACGGCGCGTGCGCGCACAGCACGGAAGGTTTCTGGATCACGGCTTCCCACGGAGCTTCTTTCTGCTCGAAGAGCTGACCGAGGAGTTGCGGCAGTCCGAGAAAGCCGCGTACGAGAAGCTCATTCGAATGCTCTCGCACGAGGTCAACAACTCGGTGGCGGCGTCGCGGTCGCTGCTCGAGTCGTCGCTCGGCTACGGCGCGCAGCTGCAGGCGTCCGATCGCGGAGACTTCGAACGGGCGCTGCAAATCGCGATCGATCGGATGGGCCATCTCAACGCGTTCATGCGGAGCTTCGCGGACGTCGTTCGGCTGCCGGCGCCCGTGCCGCAGCCTACGGACCTGGAGGAGCTCGTCCGGCACGTCGAGGGACTGACGCGCAGCATGCGGGAACGCGCGCGGCATCGAGTGGACCTGGGCCGTCGAATCGCCGCTGCCTCCGATAGCGCTCGACCGCGTCCAGATGGAGCAGGCGCTCCTGAACATCACGAAGAACGCCATTGAGGCCATCGACGGCCCCGGCACGATCACCGCCCGGATCCGGCTCGACCGGAACCGCGCGCAGCTCGTCATCGAGAACACGGGGCCCGGCATTCCCGAGTCGATCCGCTCGCAGCTCTTCACCCCGTTCTTCACGACCAAACCTGGCGGGCAGGGCATCGGCCTGACAGTCGTCCAGGAGATCCTCGCCAATCACCGGTTCGATTACGCGCTCGAGAGCCCCGCGGGCGGGCCGACGCGTTTCACCATCCGCTTCTGACCCGGATCCGCGATACTGGCTACCCGGCTGCGGCATCAGAGATACGGAGTGCGTAGTCATCGGAGTGCGGAGTGCGGACATGAGCATTCAAGGCTTGCATCACATCACGATTGGCTGCAACGACGCGCAGAAGACGATCGACTTCTACACCGGCGTCCTCGGGCTCCGCTTCGTCAAGCGGACGGTGAACTTCGACGATCCGGGCAGCTATCACCTGTATTTCGGGGACGAGCGGGGCACGCCGGGCTCCGCGGTGACCTTTTTCGAGTGGCCGGGCGTGCCGAAGGGACGGCCCGGGATCGGGGGAACGCACCACGTGGCGTTCCAGGTGGCCACGCGGGATGCGCTCCTGAAGTGGAAGCGGCGTCTCGTCGATCTCGGCCTGCGCGTCATCGGTCCGCGCGACCGCCGCTACTTCACATCGATCTACATCAACGATCCCGATGGGACGATCCTCGAAATTGCGACGATCGGTCCGGGGTGGACCGTTGACGAATCCTTCGAGCACCTCGGCGAAGTGTTCCAGCATCCGCCCGATGCCCTGCTCAAGGGGCACCGGGACGAGGACGCCATCAAGGCTGAAACGTGGCCGGATCCAGTGCTCACGATCGCGCCCGACATGGCGTTGTCGCGCGGCATGCACCACATCACCGCCATCAGCTCCGATCTCGAAGCGACGGACGGCTTCTTCCGCGGGTTGCTCGGGCTCCGCCGCGTGAAGATGACGCCGAACTTCGACGATCCCTCTTCGGCGCACTGGTACTGGGGCAATCAGCAGGGATCGCCGGGAACGCTCATTACCTACTTCGAACGCGATCGCACCAAGGAGCCGCGCGCGCAGATGGGCGCCGGCCAGACGCACCATTTCGCGCTCGCCGTCGCGACCGACGACGATCAGCTCGAGTGGCGAGAGCGAATTGTGGCGGCCGGGATCCGTGTCTCGCCCGTAATGGATCGCGTGTACTTCCACAGCATCTACACCAACGATCCTGACGGACACATCGTGGAGCTCGCGACGCTGGGGCCGGGCTTTGGGGTGGACGAGCCGTGGGAAAGCCTCGGCACCGCGCTGCAGCTTCCGCCGTGGCTGGAGTCGCATCGCGCGCAAATCGAGCGCGCCGTGCGACCGATTGTCGCGCCGCCGTGGACCGCCGTGGCACCGGCATGACCTGGACGACCAATGCGCCGCCACCGCACGGCGGACAGCCGATCGTCGTGCACGGAACGCCGCTCGACCGCGCGACGTCTGCGATGGTGCTCATACACGGCCGGGGCGCGAGCGCGGACGACATCCTGCCGCTCGGCGATCAGGCGCCACATGCGGGGATGGTCTACGTTGCGCCCGATGCAGCCGGACGTACGTGGTATCCCAATCGCTTCATCGCGCCCATCGAGAGCAACGAGCCGTGGCTGTCGTCTGCGCTTGCGGCGATCGACGGCATCGTGACCGCGCTCGGCGAGAAGGGCATCGGCGCCGATCGCATCGTGCTCGCAGGATTCTCGCAGGGCGGCTGCCTCGCGCTCGAGTTCGCCGCACGCAACCCGCGACGCTACGGCGGGCTTGTGGGACTGAGCGCGGGATTGATCGGTCCGCCTGGCACCAACGTGGCCGGCACAGGGATCGCTCGGCGGGACGCCCGTGTTCCTTGGCTGCAGCGACGTGGACGCTCACATCCCGAAGGTGCGGGTCGAGGAGTCGATGGCGGCGCTCGAGGCCATGGGGGGCGATGTCGTCGGCGTGATCTATCCGGGCATGGGACACACCGTAATCGCCGACGAACTGCGCCACGTCCAGCGCATCGTGGACCGCCTGCCCTGAGCGTTGTTCGCTCGTTGTCATACCTCGTTCATGAAAACCCCGGCATAGTTAGATGACCCGAGTGGCGACCTGCCCGCCGTCCGGCCAATCACCGTAGGAGGTGAGCCCATGACGTGCGCCCGTCTGTTGCTGGTCGCCACAATCGCCGTTGGAACGTGCCATCCGCTCTCTGCGCAAACCGTTTCATCGCCCGCTCCGGTTCTGACGCCTTCTGCACCGTGTCTGGGTGCGGACTGCTCGGCGCGATCCATCAGTGCGAGTGACGCACCCGTTCCAGCGAGCGACACGCCTGCCGTTGCCAACGACGCGCCTCGTGGCTTCGTCGCCGACAACCTGAAGCCGCTCGGTGGGGACTTCAAGCACCTGTTCACGGTGAACAACGCGCTGATCGTGGGCATCGGCGGAGCGGCGGCACTGGCCGTGCATCCGAGCGACGGACAGGTGACTTCGTCGTTCGCAGGGTCACACGCCGTCGACGAAACGCTCGATCGCGGGCAGCGTGATTGGCGGCGGGATCGTTCAATTCAGCGCGGCACTGGGCACGTACGCCATCGGGCGCATGGCCGGCAACAACGAAATGGCGCACCTCGGGGCGGACCTGTTCCGCGCCCAGGTCGTGACGGGCGTCCTCACGCAGGGCATCAAGTTCGCGGCGGATCGCACGCGTCCGGACGGCAGCAACTATTCCTTCCCCTCCGGACATACCTCATCTGCGTTTGCCACGGCGGCCGTGCTCCAGCGGCACTACGGCTGGAAGGTGGGCCTGCCGGCGTATGCGCTCGCCGGCTACGTGGGCGGCTCCAGGCTCGCGGAAAACCGCCACTACCTCAGCGACGTCATATTTGGTGCGGCCATCGGTATCATCGGTGGACGGGCTGTGACGTTCGGACACGGGTCGCATCAGTTCGCGCTCACGCCCATCGCCGTTCCTGGCGGTGCCGGCGTGGGTTTCGTCCACATCGATAGTCATTGATCGAGGTCACCGTGCGAGTGCTGCTTGTCGAAGATGAACCGGATGCGGCGCGGATGCTGGCGAAGGGCCTCCGCGAACAGGCGTACGCGGTCGATGTCGCATCGGACGCGCGAAGCGCGCTCGAGCGCGCGCATGACAACGAGTACGACGCCGTCGTGCTCGACGTGCTGCTGCCGGATGGCAACGGCCGCGAAGTATGCCGGACGCTGCGCTCCGAAGGCGTGGCCGCGCCGGTGCTGATGCTCACGGCCCTCGGCTCGGTCCAGGATCGCATCAGCGGTCTCGACGCCGGCGCCGACGACTATCTGGCCAAGCCGTTCGACTTCGGCGAACTGCTCGCGCGGCTGCGTGCGCTCATCCGCCGCGGCAGCCGGCCGCCGCTGCCCGAGGTGCTCCAGGCCGACGACCTCAGTCTCGACACGAGAGGCCGTCGCGTCACGCGCGGCGGCAGGGAAGTCGCGCTCACCACGCGCGAATACGCATTGCTCGAGTTCCTCGTGCGCCGGGCCGGTGACGTGGTCTCGCGCTCCGAGATCGCCGAGCACGTGTGGGACGAGCGCTTCGACCCGCTGTCGAACGTCATCGACGTCTACGTGCAGCGGCTTCGCCGAAAGGTGGACGATGGCCGAGGCGAATCGATTATCCGCACGCGCCGCGGCGAGGGATACCAGCTGCACGCGGATCGTCCGGCGGCCGCCGCGCGTCCCGCCTGAGACTGCGCGTCGAGCACTTTGCCGCGCGGCGCACTAGCCTAACTGCTGCCGTGACCCTGTCCACCCGGCTGACGCTGTGGTACAGCCTCGTGTTGTGCGCGGTGCTGGCCATCACCGGCGCCGCGGTCTTTGCCGAGCACCGACGCCTCGAGCTCGGGTTTCTCGACCGCGACCTCGCCACCTACGCCGACTCCGTCACCCGCATCGTCAACGACGATCTGGATGACGGAGTGTCGATCAGCGCCGCCGCACACCACGCCATCCGTGAGCTCTCGTTCCCGGGACGCATGCTCGTCATCCTCGACGCGAAAGGGCAGCCGCTCGTCTCCACGACGCCCGGCGGCATTGCCCTGCCCATCTCGGATGGCGAAGTCAGCACGGGCAGCGCTCAGGGCACATGGCGGATGGTCCGGCTGACGGTACGCCGCGGACTCGAACAGTACGCCGTCGTGGCCGGCGATCCCCTGGGCGCCTTTCGTCAGCGTGCGCTACGGCTACAGCGGGCGTTCTTCGTGGGCGTTCCCGTTGCCGTGGTCCTGGCGGCGCTGGGGGGCTGGTGGCTGGTGCGTGTCGGCTTGCGCCCTGCGGGACTGCTCGCGGCACAGGCGGAGCACGCGTCAGAAGCGCAGCGCGTGCGGCTCGACGTGCCCGATCCCAGCGACGAGTTCGGACGCCTCGCGACCTCGTTCAATGGATTGCTCGAACGGCTGGATCGCGCCCGTGACGCCGAGCGCCAGCTCATGGCGGATGCCTCGCACGAGTTGCGGACGCCCGTGTCGATTGCGCGGACGGCAGCTGAAGTGACGCTCAGCCAGCCGGCTCGGACTGAGCAGGAATACCGCGAGTCGCTCGGCATCATCGCGGAGCAGGCGCGCCGGCTCGCACAGATGGTTGACGGGATGTTCGTGCTCGCGCGCGCGGACGCGGGTGGCCAGACGCTGGTCGTTGACGAGTTCTACCTGGACGAACTGGCGCACGAGTGCGTCCGGGGTGTATCGGTGGTCGCGCGCACGCGACAGGTCGAAGCGAGCTGCGCAGCCACGGAGGACCTGCAGTACCGCGGCGACGAAGGACTGGTTCGCCGTTTGATGGTCAACCTGCTGCAGAACGCCGTCGAGCACGCACCCTCTGGCGGCCACGTCGCGTCTGGCCGTCGAAAGCCGCGACGGATCCATCGTCATCCGGGTCACCGACAACGGGCCGGGGATCCCGGTGGCCGATCGCGAGCGCGTCTTCGGCCGGTTCGTCCGCCTGCCAGGCGCGACGCGTACACAAGGCGCTGGGCTCGGGCTGCCGATCGCGCGCTGGATTGCCGAAGCGCACGGCGGACGGCTCGTCCTCGTGACCGCCGATCCGGGCTGCACGGTTTTCGAAGCCGTCCTGCCGTCGAATGCGACAGGCCTCGGACAGCCGCCACCTCCGGCTTGAGTGGCGCATCAACTTCCGGTACGCTGCCGTGTCCCGCCCGATGTGAGGCGGCGGTGAGGAGAAGCGATGGCACCGACGAGCGACGATTGGACGCGGCGTGAGTGGCTTCGACGGACGGCGGCAGGCACCATGGCGGCCGCTGTAGGGTCTTTGCGGCCGGCAGCCGCCGGCAACCGCGTGCTTGGCGTGCAGCTGTACACCGTCCGCGACCAGATGAAGCCGGATCAGGCGGCTGCGACGCTCAAAGCCATCGCTGACATCGGCTACAAGGAAGTCGAGGTGCTGCACCCGGGGATGGCGGAGACCACGCGCCTGGCGAAGCAGGTGGGATTGGCGCCCGTGAGCATGCACATCGAAGCGCCGCTGGTGACTGGCGACTGGTCGGCCTGGGGCCCGCCGGGCATGAAGCCGTCTGGCTCGCTCGAGCAACTGATCGACGAGGCGAAGCCGCTCGGCTACCAGTACCTCGTCGTGAGCTACCTCATGCCCGGTGAGCGATCCAAGCCCGGGTTCTTCGCGTCGTTCGCCGAGGCGATGAACAAGGCTGGCGAAAAGGTGAAGAAGGCCGGCATGCAGCTGTGCTACCACAACCACGGTTTCGAGTTCGAGGCGCAGGCCGACGGCAAGCGGCCGCTGGATCTGCTGCTCGCAAGCTTCGACAAGCAGCTGGTGAAGTTCGAGCTCGACGTGTTCTGGGTCAGCGTCACCGGCGCGGACCCCGTCGCACTCATCAAGGAGCACGCCGGCCGTGTTGCGCTGGTGCACTTGAAAGACAAGGCGAAGGATACGCCGCGCGAAACCAACGAAGCGAAGGTGCGCGGCGACGGCGTTCAAGGAAGCCGGCAACGGGTCGCTCGACTTCGCGGCGATCCTGGACGCAGCCAAGGCCGCGGGCGTGGAGCACTTCTTCGTCGAGCAGGACCACACGCCTGGTGATCCGATCGCGAGCTTGAAGCAAAGCTACACGTACCTGCAGTCGCTGGCGTGACGTGAACGCGGGATCGGCGCTCGACGCCGTCAATCACTGGGTGCTCCAGCTTGGCGGCTCGGGCCTGTTCGTCATCGCGCTGCTCGACTCGTCGTTCCTCTCGTTCCCTCAGGCCGTTGACGTTCTCCTCGTCATCCTCAGCACGCGGCATCCGCAGTGGATGCCGCTCTACGTCGGCCTGAGTACGCTTGGATCGGTCGGCGGCTGCCTGGCACTTGTTCACCGTCGGTCGGAAGGGCGGAGAACTGTTCCTGCGCCGGCGGTTCAAGCCGGCGACCGTGGATCGCGCGCTGGCGTTCTACCAGCGCTGGGGCCGAGGAGCGATCGCGGTTCCCGCAATGCTGCCTCCGCCAACGCCATTCAAGCTCCTGACCCTCTTGGCCGGTGCTGCGGGCATGCAGCCCGCGACATTCGCGTTCTCGGTCACGGCGGGCCGGATCGTGCGTTATCTCGTCGAGGGCATACTCGCCGTCGAGTACGGCGACCGCGCGTGGGCGTTTCTTGCAGAACATCGCGTGGCGCTCGCGCTGGCGCTGGCGGCACTGGGCGTGCTGGCCTACCTTGCGTGGAAGAGACACGCACTGACGAATGCAGATTGACGACTGACGAATAGCCTCATGCCGCGGCTACCGTTGCGCTGGATTCGTCAATCGTCCATTCGTCCATCGTCATTGGTCAATTCCTCGGCCGCCCAGTGATCTCATCGAAGAACGCTTTCGATATCGACGGGTCGGCCGAGGAATCGCTCCACGAGCACGCGAGCAGTTTCTTCGCCGCCGCGAGCCAGGATTTCTGTGCGAAAGCGCCGTCCCGACCTCGGGGTTCATCAGCGTCGCGCCAAACGCCGACAGCATGTCGAGCGCAATCACTTCGGCCCACATGTAGCCGTAGTAACCCGCCGCATACCCCCCGGCGATGTGCGCAAAGGTGCCGGGGAACTCAGTGCCCGGCAGATAGCCGAGCGGTGTCGCGCGCTCCATCTCGACCCAGGTCTCCATCGCGCTGCCAGGTCTCTGACCGTACAGCGTCATGTCGAAGACGGCATAGAGATGCTGGCGCGCGTACTGGATGCCCTGACCGAAGCGTCTGGCGGCGTTGAGGCGCTCGACCAGCGCCGCGTCCATGACGGGCGCATCCGGACAGAACTCCTTGATCGTCTCCAGTGTCTCGAGACGGCGCGTCCACTCCTCGAAGATCTGCGACGGCACTTCCACGAAGTCGCGTTCCACGTTCGTGCCGGCGTGCTCGTTGTAGTAGGTCTCGGACAGGATGCCGTGGAGCACGTGGCCGAACTCGTGGAAGAACGTTTCGACCTCGTCGTGGGTCAGTCCGGCGCGATCGAAGTTCGTCACGAGCACTGTGATCGGCGTCCGGCCCGCACGCCGGCTGACGCCGCGCACGGCCCAGGCCGCTGCGTGCGTGAACTTGCCCTCGCGCGGATAGAGATCGAGATACACGCCGCCGATGAACGCGTCCGTCGAATCGTCGCGCACGTCGTAATAACGGACGTCGTCATGCCAGACCGGCACCGTGACCGGCTCGAACCGGAGGCCGTACAGACGACTGATAACCGCGAGCAGCCAGTCGAGCGTTCCGGGCATCGGGAAGTACTTCCGCAGAGCCTCTTGATCGATGCTGTACCGCCGCTCGCGGAGCCGCTCGCTGAAGTACGAGCACATCCCAGCGAGCGAGCGTCACACGCTCCACGCGCGATCCGGTCAGCTCGGCTTTCAGCGCGCGCAGCTCCTGAAAGTCGCGCTCTTCGACCGAGCGCACGACATCCTGCACGTCGGCCAGGAATCGATCCACGGTGTCGGGCGTCCCGGCCATCCGCCGCCTGGTGACGTACGTGGCGTAACTCGGTAGTCCGTAGAGACCGGCGAGCTCCTTCCGAAGAGCCACGATCTCGTCGAGGATCTCGAGATTGCGCGGCGTGCCGCGCTGCAGATACGCCATGTAATAACGGCGGCGCGCATCCTCGTTCGCCGCATTGGCCATGAAGGGATTGAAGTCGGGGTAGTCGAAGCCGAGCACGATGCGTCCGGACGCATCTTTCGGAACGCGCGCGAGATACGCTGCCGGGACGCCCTCGCACTCCTCGGGCGTGAAGGTGACGCGCGTCTCGTTATCGCGGATGTTCCGCGCGAAATCCTGGTTGAGGACCGTGAGGCGCTCGACGATCGCCTTCGCCCGTGCCCTCGGCTCAGGCGGCAGCGCCACGCCGCTGTCTTCGAACGCCTCGATGAGGTCCTTCTTCAACCGCGCGTGCGGTGGCGTCGCGGGCGTGACGGCCCGGACGCGTTCGAACAGCGCTTCGTTCTGGAGCACCTCGACGTGGAAGCTGGAGATGTCGCGCATCGCGGCATCGGCGGCGTCCCGCACGGCCTTGTCGGGGTGCACGTTATTGAGAATCGCAATCGGACCGACGACATCCTCGAGCGCCGTGCTGTTGGCGTCCCATTCATCGAGGACACGCTCGGGCGTGACCTCGATCGAGCGGCAGCTGTTCGAGCGCCGCGACCCTGGCCCGGGCGGCAGCCAACGCGCCCGCGCAGGCCTCGGTCAGCGTTGCAGCGTCGAAAATGGGGAGCGTCACGCGGGCGGTATCGTGTGTGGACAGCCTCTTCATAGGTCAATCGGAAACTGTAGCATGCGTCGATCGGCTATGCTGGTGAGGCCAGCTGCTGGAGAACGACGCCATGCCCGTCCGCTGCCGCCCGCGCATCCTTGCGACGTTCGCCACCACTGTTCTCGCCGGCAGTGTTTCGGTCGCGTACGCCAGCCAGGCCACCGACGTTCCCAAGCCCAAGCCGCCGCAGCCGCCGCTGCAGATCCTCCAGGGCTGTATCACCGGGTCGATCATCAGCAGCATCCAGGTGGACGAGCAGAGCTCGCCGATGGCGCTGCCGGTGGGTGCGACGCTCCGTGTCGCCGGTTCCAAGGAGGTGGTCCGCGTGCTCAAGACGGAGCACAACGGACACATCCTCGAGATGACCGGGAAGATGAAGGGGAGCTTCGGTCCCCCGACGCAAACGACCACGAAGGCGTTCGGGAAGCTGTCGGTCGGCGTTGGCGGCGCGCAATCCGTCGGGCCGAACACGCCCGGCGTGCCGAGCATGCCCAGTTTCGAGGTGCAGTCGTTCAAATTCGTCGCGGACTGCGGAGAGCGAACGCTGCCTCGGTGACTCTCCTCAAGTCGAAGAGTCGAAGAGTCAGAAGAGTCGAAAGGCAGGCGCTGGACCTTGCAGCCCTCGCTGACGTGCGATCGGCGAAGCGATTCGAAGAACTGTGGATCTGGCAGCAGGCGCGGGATCTCGTCAGACAGATCTACAAGGACTTCGAAAGTGGGGCGGGCGCAAAAGACTTTGCCTTTCGTGACCAGGCTCGGCGCGCGGCGACGTCGGTGATGAGCAACCTCGCCGAAGGATTCGAGCGGTCCACCGACGCCGATTTTGCCCGCTTTCTCGATGTTGCCAAAGCGTCCTGCGGCGAAGTACGCAGTCTCTACTACGCAGCCGAAGACCTCGGCTATGTTCCGCCGACCCGGGCAGAAGAAGTTCGGGTCATCACGCGGAAACTAGCGGCCGGCATTGCCGATTTGCACAGCACCTCCGCAACTCCGGACGCGTAGACGTGGGCCGTCGCGATCTTGCGCCCTATTGACGATGTAGCCGTTCGGCTCGTACTTAGCTCTGCGACCTCTTCTGACTGTTCGACTTTTCGACTATTTCTGATAGACCTCCGCCTGCTTGTGATACCCGTCGGCGATCACCGTGCGATCGATGCTTTCCTTGTCGACTGAGATGGGCTCCAGCAGGCGCGCGGGGACGTCTTTCTTGCCGTTGTTGATCGACACGACTGCATCTTCGGTCTGACCCTTCGCCATATTGACCGCCGCGCCGGCGGCGATGCGGGCGAGGGGACGGATAGGTTTGTATACGGTCATGGCCTGCGTGCCGGCGACGATGCGGCGCATGGCGGCGAGCTCGGCATCCTGACCTGACACGAAGACCTTGCCGGCCAATTTGGCGTCGGTGAGCGCTTCCACGGCGCCGCCGGCGGTCCCGTCGTTGGAGGCGACGACGGCGACCACGTTGTTGTGCGCCTTCTTGAGCGCCGCGGCGGTCTCTTCCTTGGCCTTGTCCGCGGCCCAGCCCTCGGCCCACGGGTCGTCCACGACCTTGACCACGCCCGCCGCGATGGCTGGCTTCAGCGTTTCCATCTGCCCCTGACGCAGCAGCTTCGCGTTGTTGTCGGTCTGCGACCCGCCGATCAGGATGTAGTTGCCCTTGGGCGCCTTGTTCAGCAGATATTCCGCCTGCATGCGACCGACCTTCACGTTGTCGAACGACACATAGAGGGCGATGTCGGCGTTCCGGATCAGGCGGTCGTAGCTGATGACTGGAACCTTCTTCTCGGCCGCCAACGCGACGATGGCGCCGGCCTTTTCGGTATCGACGGGGACGACGACCAGCGCCTTGGCACCCTCGGCGAGGACGTCCTTGGCCTGCTGCTCCTGCAGCGCGGCGTCACCATTGGCCACCTTGACCGAGACCTCGGCGCCGAGCTCTTTTGCGCGTTCGACGAAGAGATCCTGGTCGCGATGCCAGCGTTCCTCCTTCAACGAGTCGAGCAGGAGTGCGACGCGCAGCGCTGGCGCTTGCTGGTGGTGCGCACGGCTGTCACCGCCGCAGCCTGCCGCGACCAGCATCGCACCCAGCAGCACACCGAACCATCGAAAGCGAGTCATGGGACCTACCCTCCTCAGAAACGGTCGCCGAAGCGGACCCTGACTGTAGCGCCGAAAGCACAGGCCCGCAACAGCCGCCTGTGCGTTCGGCGGTCTAAAGGTCTCAGGGTCGCAGAGTCGAAAGGTCAGAAAGGGTCGCAGAGCCTGGCTCTCATTCTTCGACCCTGACTTTTCGACGTTGCTGACCCTTCGACTCTTCGACTCTTTCTGAACGTTTCGACTCTTCGACTCTCGTGAGCCTTCGAGTCTCGTCACGTCGACATCGGATCCGGGATTCCGACAATTGTCCGTACGGCTGAGCTTGCGCGCGCACCGAGTCGCCTCGTCCGAGCCGCATTCCACGAACAACGGTTTTGTCGAACAAAAACGCGCGGGCCGGTGATTGTGCGCGCGCTCGGCGCCGGATCCTCGGACATCGCCGTCGGACGCGCGATGAACGGCGCGGACTGTGCTGTGTGACGAGCGGAGGCTCCTCACTGCACCCGACCGCGCTCGAGATCTCACGTCGGTCCGCGCTCATCCGCTATGGGCTCGCCGTCGTGTCAGTCCTCGCCGCGACGATGTTGCGGGCGTGGGTAGGGAGCCTGGCGGCCGCGGCGCCAATGCTGGTGTTCGCGCTGCCGCCGCTCGTGAGCAGCTGGTTCGGCGGGTTCGGCCCTGGCGCCGCAGCCACCTTCGGCGGCGCGATTGCCGGCATCGGTGTTCTATTCGATGAGCAGCGGTCCTTCGAGGCGCCCGACTTCTTCGCCTCAGGTCTCCTGGTCGTCGTGGGCGTGACGATCTCGTGGCTGAACGAACAGCTGCACCGCGTCGCCGAGCGGGCGGAAGCCGAAGCGGCAGCATCCCGTCAGCAGGAGGACGCGCTCCGCGCCAGCGAGGAGCGCTACCGCCTGGTCGCCAACTCGATGCACGACGTCGTGACGCTGCTCGAGCCGGACGGCCGCGTCCTCTTCATCAGTCCTTCGGTGACCGATCGCCTCGGCTGGCCCGTCGAGGACGTCATCGGGCGCAATGCCTTCGACTACGTTCATCCCGACGATCGGCAGCGTCTCGAGCACCGGATGCACCTCGCCGCGGAGCTGCAGGATTCCGCCGCCATTGCCTGGCGCTGCCACTGTCACGACGGCAGCTGGCGGTGGCTCGAGACGAATACGACCGTGCTGCCCGAGGACGTCTCGGGCCGGCAGCGCGTGCTGTGGACGTCCCGCGACATCACGGATCGCCGTAATCTGGAGGATCAGCTCCGCCAGGCGCAGAAAATGGAAGCGATCGGCCGTCTGGCCGGCGGCGTCGCGCACGACTTCAACAACGTGTTGACGGTCATCCTGGGGTACGCCACGAGCCTCGAGTACGCGGTCGATCCCGACGATCCGCTCGCGTCGCAGGCGGCCGAGATTCGAGTGGCCGCCGAACGCGCTGCCCGGCTCACACAGCAGCTCCTCGCGTTCAGCCGTCAGCAGGTGCTCCAGCCCCGCGTCCTCGATCTGAACGACGTCGTCCGCCAGTCGAGCACGATGTTGCAGCGACTGATCGGGACGCACATCGAGCTCAGAGCAGAGCTGGACGCATCGCTGTGGTCGGTGCTGGTCGATCCCGGGCAGATGGAGCAGGTCTTCATGAACCTGGTCGTAAACGCCCGAGACGCGATGCCCAACGGCGGGGCGATTACCATCACGACCCGGCGGGTGGCCACGCGGAAGGCGCGGTGGGAGCAGGGCGTCCCCATTCCGCCAGGAGAGTGGGTGATCTTCGAAGTGACCGACAGCGGCACGGGCATGCCGCCCGCGGTCGTCGCACGCATCTTCGAGCCGTTCTTCACGACCAAGCCACTCGGCCGAGGCACGGGGCTCGGCCTCTCGATGGTTTACGGGATCATCAAGCAGAGCGCCGGGTTCATCTTCTGCGAGAGTGTGCCCGCGCAGGGGACGACGCTGCGCGTCTATCTGCCGAGGGCCGACGCGCCGGCGGAGCGTCTGCCCGGGACGCGTGCCGCGAGTGGCAACGGCGCCGGCACGGTGCTCGTCGTCGAAGACGAGCCCGCCGTGCGTGCGCTGGTGGGATCCGTGCTGCGGCAGCGCGGCTACACGCTGATCGAAGCGGGTTCGGCACGCGAGGCGATGGGGATCCTGCGCGACTTTCGCGGCCAGTTGCACCTGCTGGTGACCGACGTGATCATGCCGGAGATGACTGGCGTCGAGCTCGCGCGCCGCGTCGTTGCCGAGCGGCCGCTGACGCCGGTCCTCTACATGTCCGGCTACGCAGACGACGTGCTGCGGCACGAACATGCGCTCCCGGGCGCCGCGTTCCTGCAGAAGCCGTTTGCGCCCGAGACGCTCATCGAGCGCGTGCGCGAGATGCTGGAGATGACCAGCTCCGCCGCCTGACCCCGCCCGAGGTCTACTTCACGAACATTGGTGGGACGCCCTCGTCCCACGGCTTGTAGCCAAGCGCGAATGCCAGGCGATCGCGCACCGGCGGATGGTCGTACGCCCAGACGACGAACAACGGGTTCGGATTCGGATACGACAGCGCCTTCTCGCCGAGCTTCTGGAACGCCCAGGCGGCGGCTTGGTTCGACTCGGCCGTGAGACCGTGCGTGACCTCGAGGCCGTAGATGTCGGCCTGGTGCTCGAGGTGCCGGCTGTAAGCATTGAACGCCGGCGTCAGTACCAGCATTACGATCGAGAGCAGCAGGATCAGGATCGGGAGCGACGCCCAATCAGCCAGATCGCGCACCTGCCACACGGCTCCCCATCGCGCCAGCATCCCGCGCACGACAATGGAACTGGTCCAGAGGGCGATGAAGAGGGCAGCGGCCATCAATCCCATGAGCTGGTAGACGTGGCCGAGCACGTAGTGCCCCATCTCGTGCCCGAAGACGAAGAGCGTCTCGGGGATGGTCATGTCACGAGCGGTGTTGTCCCAGACGACGATTCGTTTCGTGGCTCCGATGCCGGTCACGTACACGTTGTAGATCGTCACCTTCTCGCTGGCTTTCATCTCGAACATGCGGTCGCGTGAGACGGTCAGGTTCGCCCGTGCGAGTACGCGCTCGATCGGCGCGATGAGCTGCGGCTCCTTCGGCGCGAGCGGTTCGAACGTGTTGAACAGCGGATCGATCCAGATTGGCGTAACGAAGATCAGGAAGACGATGACAGGCAGTGTGAGGAGCCAGAAAGAGAACCACCAGCGTTTCGGATTGCGCCGGATGATCGCGTACATCCCGAGCAGGAGCGGCACGGCAATGACCGATGTCAGGATTTGCGCCTTGCCCCAGTCGGCAGCCCACGACGTCCAGGTCTGCACCGACATCCCATACGCGCGCATCACGTGCTGCTGGTAGATGTCGATCGGGAGCGACAAGACCGCCATCGTCACGAAGAGCAGGGGTACGTAGATGAACGCCTGAAGGACGCGACGCTTGCTGATGCCCTCTGCGAAGGTCCTGTATCGTGGTCCGATCCGGAGAAGAATGAGGATGAACGGGAGCAGGATCCCGGCCACGAGAGACACCGTGAAGAGTCTCGTACGCGTGATGTAGAGGCTGTCGGCCTTGGCCTGCTTGTCTGGCGGGAGTCGGTATTCGGTGATGGGCGCGGTCGATGACGAGACCGACACAGGCGGGGACGCGTCATGGCTCGACGGGGCCGAGCCCGGCGCCACGGGCGGCTGAAACGAGACGAGATTCAGGGCGAGCAGGCATAGCAAGATGGGCACGGCGCAACTCCACGCCGTAGCCTATGCTGACGGGCCTTTGTATGCCAGATCCGCCGATGGGGTGCGCCGGTCAAGCGCCGAGTGCAGGCGCCGAGTGCCTGCCTGTGCAGGCACCCGGCTTCGACCCAGAGCTTACGGGTGAGGCGATGGGCTGGGCGGCGTCGCGGGCTTGTCCGGCGTCGATGAGGTCGGCGTCGTAGCCGTTGGCGTCGTAGCCGGCGAATTCTTGCCTGAGGCCTTCAACGTCTCCTGCAGCTGCTTGGCATGATCCAGGTGCTGTTCGACACCAGGCAGCGTGGCAGCAGCCCACTCAGCGGCAGGCGCCGTTGCAGCATCAACGACGGTACCGGACGTGCCAGCGGTGCCCTTCGCATCGGTCCCGCTCGTCCCTGCCGTGCCGCTCGTGCTGTTGCCGCTCGTGCCGACGGCACCAGACGCTGACTTCTTCGACTCGTCCTTCAGCATCTTCGCCACGTCCTTGTGCGCGTCGACCATGGCGTCGATGTATTTCCTGTCGAACTCGGCACCAGACGTCTCTGTGAGCTTGTCCACCTTCTTCTGGTGCTTGCTGTCGATATCAGTCGGCAGCGTCACGTTCGCTTTCTGCGCGGCTTCCTTCAGCTGTTCGAGCGCCTTGGTGTGGTCGTCCACGAGCGTCTGCGCAAACTGCTTGACGTCCGCACTCTCGGCACGCTGCGTGGCGAGCTGACCAAGCTTGATCTCGGTCATGTTGGCAATCGCTGCCTTCTCGAAGAACTTCTCCGAGTCGCTGACGGCCGGCTTGCCGGTATCCACGCGGTCCGGCGCTGGAACCGCGACCGGGGCTGGAACAGTCGAACCGGGCGCACCAGCCGGCGGACCACCCTGTCCGGCGGATTGCGCGTGGGCCTGTACGACACTGATGCTCATCGCCGCCGCGCATGCGACCGCGAGTGTTCCCAAGCGTTTCATGCAACCTCCTGCTCAGGTCGGGCTGACCTGTTAGCAGGGATTCGCTGCAAGCGGCGATCACTGGACCGTATGTGGTCGGCTGATCGGGTCGAGCTGTAGTTGGCGGGCGAAGCAGCCCTCGGATTGGCGCGTATTTGAGGGCACTTGGGCCGGAGGTGGCTTTCACGCGTCTTGGTGACGACTGCCTCAGCATTATCATGCGGCCGGAGGTGCTCAGACCGTCGGCAACCGACAACGACGCATCAGTTTCGTTTACATACAACAGCGAAATTTTCAACGTCGCCACACCTGACGAACCAGCCGGCCCGTGTGATCTTCTTGTACGAGCGCGTAGGGCTGGAACGTGAGGCGAGGTGGGCTGCTACGAGAGAGAACGTCGAACGACACCACTCGTGCGGCGAGTAGCCGATTCGCCAATGAGGTGGCCTCACGCTGATGAGAGGCAAGCAGGACGGTCCGATCGAAGTACAGCGAGGCGACGAGTTGGAAGGTGAATGGGCTGTCGAGCACGATGTGCTGTGAGGATGAGGCCTGGAGTGCCCGCACGGTGATGCCGTCGCTCCAGTTGCGATGGACGTACGCAGGGATGGTTCCGCCGACCTCGATGATCACCGCGCATCCGAGCAGGACGACGCCGATCGCGCCCACGAGGCCATCGAGCCTGCGGTGACGCCATTCGGCGCTCCAGACAACAATTGATTCCCACGCCGCCACGACGAGCAACGGCACGATCGGCAGCAGCAGGCGCGGGCCCAGGGGTTTGCCGCCGGAGGTATTGAGCCCGAGGAACGCCAGCGCCATGTAGGCGGCGGTTGCGGCCCAGGCGACCCGTCGAGCCGTGGAAGACCGCCGGCCGGGAGGGTGCGGGAGGAGGGCGAAGACGAGGTACGGGCAGAGTGTGAACAGGCCTGCGACGAACTTCGGCGCCCCGAGCACGGCTGAGACACCGATGGCCGACGAGACGGCCAAGCCGCCCAACACCACGACGAGCACCGTGGCAGACCCCGTGAACGAGCGGACGAGAATACCTGCGGCGAGGCCTCCCAGGAACAACCACACCGGCCAGGTGTCCGAGGTGCCGAGCAGCCAGTAGTAAACGATCGTCTCGTATCGTTGTCGCCAGGACATGGCGGGAATCTCAGGCAGCCCGGGGCCCGCATCCACGTACTCACGGAGGGGAGAGACGGCATGCAGCAGGTGCGCGGCCGCGGGGCGGTGGTACAGGGAGACGTCCACGACCGCCATCGCCGCGAGCACGGCCACGACCATCGCCGCGACAATCGATGCGTCGCGGACCAACGTGCGTCCGCGGCTGCCCACAATCCACCGGGCGGCGATGGCCCCCGGCACGATCAGCAGCGCCTCGTCCCGGAGGACCGACGCGAGGCCGAGCAGCAGACCGGCGAAGGCGAGACGTGTCGTCGTGACAGCCGGCCTCATGACCAGCACGAGCGCGGCCGTGCTGAGCGCGGCCGTCAGGCCGTGCTCGTTGGGGATGACGGCGTAGAACCAGAGCATCGTACCGACGCCGAGCACTGCGGGGATGGCCGCCGACTGTGGGATGTCCCGGGCGAATCGGGCAGTGATCGCCAGCAGGAACCCGGCCGACAGCACGGCGGGCCATGCGAGCCCGGCGAGGCCGAGCGCCGACCAGGGCGCGAGCACGAGGGCGCCAGCGGAGGGGAAGATCGACTGCGACTGGCCGTACGCCGGAAAGACGAACGGGCGCTCGAACGGGCTGAATTCGCCGTCGGGGTCGATGTACGCTGCCCTGTTTTCGATGGGCATTGCGGTCATCCGGTGGCTTAGCAGCGATCGCGCCTGGACGTACTTGATCGCAGTATCGATCGAGTACAACGCGTCGGGTGAGAGTACGCGGAAGGCAAGCACGGCGTACCCTGCAGTGATCACCAGACTGAGCACCGTAACGGCGCGCCAGCCGGCGAGCCGCGGGACGGGGACAGGCATCGGTCGGGAAGGCTACCATCAATGCGGATGTCCGACAGCCGTGACGATCGCGGCAATGTCTGCAGCAGTGACTCCCTATGAGTGCCAAGATTGAGGCGGAAGCCCTGCGATCCCGGATTTTCCCCAACAGACCGATTACCGACGCGCGTCGGCGTCTTCTGCGCATCTGCTGCGAAATGCCCGAACAGGACGTGGCGCAGGCGATTGCGGCCCTGGTACCCCTCATCCTGATCCAGCTGCAACGCACGAAACGATCAACGGCGGCGCCGCCTCATCGGCGCGGCGCGAAGAAGGGTGGTGCGAAATACTGACCAACGATCAGGAACCAGGCGCCGGAATCAACGCGGTTTGAGCTTGGGCGGCGGCCGACGGAACGGATGGGGATTTTCGTGTGTCCACTCGCACCCGCACTCGACGCAGTGGAGGTATTCCACCAGCTCCGTTTGCAAGCGCACTTTGGGCACGCCGAAGCATTTCGGGCAGAGCGAGCCCATGCTGAACACAGCGGTTGGCGGAGGCAGCTGCGATGGATCCACGGCCGGCTCACCTCGGTGAGTGGTAGATCACCATTATAGAGACCGCGTGCGCGCCGTCAACAGCGGCACGGATCGCGTGTAGGGAGTACATGATCTGACCGCTCGCGAGAGCAAGTGATCTGTCCGCTTCAGACGTGGCTGGGATAGGAAAGAGCCAAGGAGGCTCGATGTCCTACCCCGACGCCGCGTGGGAGCGGGCGATGACGGTGCAAGAGGTGCTGTTGAAAGCGCTCAGCGGGGAGCTGCATTGGTTCCGTGCGGCGGAGATTCTCGGCTGGTCGCCGCGGACGGTGCGGCGGTGGCGGGAGCGCTACGAACGCCACGGCTATGCCGGCTTGATCGACAAACGTTTGCTGCGGCCCTCGCTGCGCCGGGTGCCGGTGGGCCAGGTCGAGCACGTGCTGCGGCTGTACCGTGAGCAGTATGTCGGGTTCAATGTGCGGCACTTCCACGAGATTGCCCAGCGCGCGCACGGCGTGGGCCTCTCTTACAGCTTCGTCAAGCAGGCGCTGCAGGCGGCGGGGCTGGTCAAGAAACATCGCGCGCGGGGGCGCCACTCTCGGCGGCGTGAGCCGCGGGCCTGTTTTGGCGAGTTAGTGCACCTTGATGGCAGTACGCATCGGTGGCTGGCGCTGGGGCCCGACGCGCGCTGCACGTTGCTGGCCACGCTCGACGATGCCACCAAGCAGGTGCTGCAGGCGGCGCTCTTCCCGAGCGAAAGCACGCACGCCGTGATGACGACACTGGCGGGCGTCTTTCGCACGCACGGCCTGCCGATGGCGCTCTACACCGACCGCGCGCACTGGGCCTTTCACACGCCGAAGGCAAAGGGGCCGGTGGATAAGACGCGCGTGACGCAAGTCGGGCGAGCCCTCGCCCGCCTGGGTATCGAGCACATTCCGGCGTACTCGCCGCAGGCGCGTGGGCGAAGTGAACGGCTAAATCGCACCTTTCAAGATCGATTAGTCAATGAGCTGCGCGTCGCTGGGATCGCCACGCTCGAGACCGCGAACCAGTATCTGGTGGCGCACTTCGTGCCGCAGTACAACACCACGTTTGCCCGGTCGCCCCGCGACCCGGCGAGTGCCTTTGTGCCACTGGGCGACGTTGATCTCGATGCGATTCTCTGCCACGAAGAGGACCGCGTGGTCGCCGCCGACAATACGGTCACACTCGCCGGGCGAGTGCTCCAGATCGCGCCGCAGCCCGGGCGGCGGAGTTGTGCGGGCCTGCGCGTCACCGTGCGGCAACACTTGGACGGGCGCTACACGATCACGCGCGGGACGCATCGGCTCGGCTTCTTCCGGGCCGACGGCCGGCCTGTGGAAGCTGCCGGGGCCGTGGACGCCAAGCGCGCGCCCACCGCCCCTTGGAAAACGCCCAAATCGCGTTTTCCACAGCTACCACACGCCTCGACTTGATAAAGCGGTCAGATCACTTGTCAAACCGAAGCGGACAGATCACTTGTCAACAACACAGCGGCACGGATCGCGGCGCGTATGAAGGGCCTCGATGAACGGTTGCCGAACGGTCTAGAGTTCAACATGTCTGACAGCCACGATGACCAGGAGCGCGCCGAGTTGATCGGCGCGCTCCACCAGACAACCGCCTTTGCGGACGGTTTGCTCGACCTCACGGAGCGGCTGCTCGTCGCGGTCGATGGAGGCGTGCCGCCAACAGCAGATGACGTCGCGACGATGAGAGCCAGCCTGCAGCATTGGCGCGAGCAACTGAGCGCGTTCAAGCATCGACTGGCTGCTCTGCTGGTCGTGCCGCCGGATCCGGTGCAGTGATGACGACGTCTGCCGAGCGGGGGCGCCCACGGGCGACGTGACACTGACAGTCAACGGATTGGCGCGGGATTCAAAGAGGGAGTCGGTCTATGTTCACGCACCATCGCCGACTACTGCTGCTGCTCGTTGGCCTCGCCGTGGGAGCGACGCCGATGGCACGACCAGACTCCGCCTGCGCTGATAGCATTTTCGTACCCGGAGCGACACGGGTGAGCGCCACGTTCGCGGAGTCTCCGACAGCCAGGCCACGGCCCACGGTGGTCTGAGTTTTCTCCAGTTTGAGGACGCCTCCACCGCCATCCCCGAGCCGCCGACCCTCTTGATGGTGAGCGCTCTTCTCGTCTGTCTGCGCGGAACACCTCTTCGCAGGCCGCTTGCCGTTCTCCGCAAGCAGGTTGCTTTTCGCAGGTACGAGATGAAGCGTGGATTGAAGTACGTGACCACCTCCACAGCGGAGGACCTCTTGACGATGCGCGTGTCGGAGAGTCCTTTCGTTTCGGTTAGCGTTGGTAGCTGGCAATCAGGGCGACCCAGATCAAGCTCCAGAAGATCACAATCCCGGAGGCCGCACCGAGCACCATCATTTGCCCGTTGGCCGTGCACATCGAAAGCAGGGTCAGACTAACGGCCGTCATGACGCCTTCCTCGCCGACATTACCTGCTGGCCGACAAGGAGAAAAAGAAGAAGCAGAGGAAGCGAGCGCATGAATCTGAGACCTTCCGGGACGATGCCTCAAGCCTAGGGGGAGCCCAAGCTACAAGGGAGTGGGTTATTAACGAGTCGGATGGATGAAAACGTGTTGCGTAGTCCTGTCGCCGGCGGCAAAGCGGCGCCGTTCAGTGGGCCGCCGGTTGGGGGGTAGCGGTCGCTCGAATGTGAGGATTCGGGTGCCGGCTACGGATGCTCGATCACTTAATTGCGTCGGCTACTTGAGCCTTGTGACAGCAGGTTAACACCGCGGAGTGCTCTTGGCATTGGACTTTAGTCCCCCTGGCGTCGAACCAGAGAAAGTGCCCGTCATCCCCGGAAGCCGCGCTCCAGCAAGTGACGACATTCGCGGATTCACAAACGCGTGAAAAAGTTGTCGACATCGTATTGGTGCCCGTACAGCGTCGCTGTGCCGCTGTCGATTTCCGCGAATCCTCTGGACGAGAGGTCCACGGGATCGCCTGGAGCGCACCCGTACAGAGGCCGAATTTGCCTTCCACCACGGCATTCGGGTTGAAGTTCCGAGTGCCTTGAAGCACCAGCGGGCCACGAAAGGCACAACTAGACCGGCCATGTCGAGCGACCCGCCCGTGATGAAGATGGGGGGAATGGGATCGGCGCGCGCAGGAACGGCCGGCAGCGCCAAGAGCAACGACAACAGCACAGCTCGTCGCATGGTGAGTCCCCCAAAACCGTTTCCGCGCGAGGCAAATGACGAGCCTCGGACGAACTTCGTACCGCCTTAAGCGGACGCATCGGGCAACCCCGGTCAGCGTTAACAACTGCCAAACCGGTTCAGACAATGAGCGTTTCTCTGGAGTGCCTCAGCCTTTATGCGGCTCGAGTGTGGCCCCGACGCGGACGGGCGGTCGGCAACTTCATGGCGTCGAATGACGTCACGCATGCACGACAGCACAGACAGCCTTCCGTGGTGCTCGGTCACAGGCGCATGCTCGGAGGCATGGATTATTCCGAGACTCTCCACCTACACCGATCGCTTGGCCGTGAAAAAGCAGACGGACGCGGTTTCTTGAACTATGCGCGATCCCACAGCGGGCGCGCCGGCGCGCCTCAAAGCGAGGTCTTACCGCAGACGCAAGCCAGTACCGGCGGAAGCTGCAAGAGCAAGGCGTCGCATTTGCGGAAGTCCTCGCGCGTCAAACGCTGCTCGGTCGGTTCGCCGCCAGTGCGATTCCGGTGCCGATCTATAGCGCGGTTTATCGGCGTTGACGATGTCGGCCGTGGAAGGTTTATCGGCGAGCTCAGCCGGTCGCCGTTCGCGGAACTGGGTTTTGACGGGCCGATCCTCGAGCCGGCGAAGATCGCGCACGATCGTCCCGCGGTCCGTGGGAGGTGGCGATCTCGATGGACGCGCGCGCACAGTCGCTGATTGAAGCGATCGTCACGAGGAATTTGCGACTAGCGTAGGATGAACTGTACTCGACGACCAGGCGGCCGTCGAGTAACACGAGGCCCGCCGGTCTGTTGCACAACGTCGCCGCGGCGAGCGGTGGCACACCGGAGGAGTTTGCCGGATGACATCACGGCGTTGTGGGCCGCGGTCCGGCAGGGTGAAAGCGATCGACCCGTCTTCATCACGAGCGGCAGAGCACCCGGCCTATCTCGCGCTCGTCAAGGATGGACTCGGCGCGGCCTTCCCCGGCGTGAGGGCAGTCGGCAGCAGGCCTGCTCGGCGTCCCGTTGCTCACCAGTTCGCGCAGCTGGCAACCGGGGATCCTGATCGATGCCGCACAACTTGGCTTTGGCGATGACGGACTCGAAGTCAACGTGAGCGAACAGGCGGCGATCGAAATGAGCGACAGCCCGACTCCTGGTGCGGTGTCGGTGGTCTCGAGCTTTCCAAACGGGCAGCGTGTTTTATGCGCTTCGTCCATTTCGTGACGTGGGCTCTCGCCTCCGACGATTCGATCTCGTACATCGAATCCCAGGCGCTGGAACGGGAGCCCTGCGTGAGCGATGTGACATACGACCGCGCCGTTGGTTTGTGGAGGCGCACCGGAAATACCTCCTCGCTCCGCACACGCTCACCGAGGAGGAGCTCGCGCAATCCGCGGTGTGTAACGAATCCTTTGCCGAGTTGGCGCGTCAGAAGCGGGACGGGACACTCCCGTCGCCGTCGCCGGCTGAAGCTAAGGCCATGGCGCTCCCCGGCGACGCAGGGGATCTGCGGGACCTGTTTCGAGACCTGGTCGCCCGCTGGTGTCGACCATCGCCCATCTCGCGCGCGAGGCTCAAGACGCGCGTCGAGGTGCTCGAATCACGGCCCACCGTCGAATATCGCGGCGTGTGGGACGACGCCACGATGTATGGGCGGGGCGCGCTCATCACGGATCGAGGCTCGATGTGGCACGCGACGGAGGCAAGCATCGGCCGCAGGCGTGGCAGTGATGCCGCCTTCTGGAAGTTGGCTGTCAAGCGCGGCGCCGATGGCCATGATGGGAAGAATATGCGATGAGCATGCCGCTTCTGCCGGCGCTGACGTTTGATGATTGCG
>CAVUPP010000006.1:0-63637 GCA_963743245.1 Vicinamibacteria bacterium
GTGCGGTTGCGCTGCTGTGGCTCGTCGCCTGCGTGAACCTGGCAACCCTGCTGCTGGTGCGGGCGGTGGGGCGCCAGCGCGAAATTTCAGTGCGTGCCGCACTGGGCGCGAGCCGCGGCCGGATCGTGCAGATGCTCGTCGTCCAGGGCTCGCTCGTCGCCCTGGCCGGGTGTGCGATAGGACTGGTTGTCGGCAGCGGCATGCTCAGAGTCTTCGTCAGCCTGGTCCCCGCCGATGTGCCTCGCGTGCACGAGATGGGCATCGACGGACGGGTCATCGCGGTGATGACCGGCCTCTCCCTGGTGGCTGGCGTCGGCTTTGGTCTGTTCCCGGTCTGGAGCACCTCGCGAGCCGCCGTCAGCGACACGCTGCGCGCGTCGGAGCGGAACATGGTGAGCGCATCGGCCGTGCGCTGGCGCAGCGGACTGGTGATGGCCGAGATTGCGCTGTCTCTCGTGCTGCTCACGGGCAGCGGCTTGCTGCTCCGCAGCTTCGCCACGCTCGCGGGTGTCGATCTGGGCTTCCACACCGACCACGTCCTGACGATGAGGATCGAGCTGCCAGCATCCCGCTATGCGACGGCCGATGCGCGCCTCCGCTTCTTCGAGCAGCTGTCGGACCGTGTTCAGCGACTCAGTGGCGTCGAATCCGTCAGCTTTGCGAACCGGTACCCGCTTCGAGGTGGATGGAGCGGTGGCTTGCTCATCGGCGAACGCCAGCAGCCGGTTGAAGTAGATCTGCAAGCGGTCAGCACCGACTATTTCAGGACACTCGGCATTCCGGTTCTCAGGGGCAGGGGGTTCGAATCCTCCGATCGACCCGACACGGTGCCGGTGGCAGTCGTGAACGCCCGCTTTGCCTCGACGTACTTTCCCGGGCGCGACGCCGTGGGCCAGCAGATCCGCCGTCATGAGCAGGCTCCGCCGCTGACGATCGTTGGTGTGGTCGGCGATGTTCGCCGCGCGGGCAAGGCGGCTGCAGCCTTGCCCGGCGTCTATCTGCCCGCGACGCAAACGGCGCTGTATCCGGTGCACCTGGCCGACTTCGCGGTCCGATGTCGCGACGACCCATATGGGCTGCTGCCCGCCATCCGCGAGACGGTGCTCGCCATCGACAGAGAACAGCCGATCGGCAACGTGCGGACGCTGAGTGAAGCGGTCGGCGAATCGCTGGCGCAGCGACGCTTCGAGGTCGGGCTGGTCGTGTTGTTCGCGGCTGCAGCGCTGGTGCTGACTCTCGTCGGCGTGTACGGCGTGGCCTCGTACGCGACGTCGCAACGCACCGTGGAGTTCGGCGTACGAGTGGCACTCGGAGCCAGCCCCGGCGACATCATCCGCCTCGTGCTCTCACAATCCGGCGCTCTCATCGGTGGCGGCCTCGTCATCGGCCTCACCGGCGCGCTGATCTTCGCGCGCTCGATGTCGAGCCTGCTCTACGAAGTGCAGCCGCACGATCCGGCCACACTGGCGACGGTCTCCATCCTGCTGGCGATCGTGACACTGGTCGCGAGCTACCTGCCGGCGCGGCGGGCAGCACGGATCGATCCCACGCGGGCGCTTCGCGCCGAGTGAACCTGGCAACGCGGCTGATGACAGACTCGGGACGCTGAACGACGGAACCGAGCCAGCGGCAAGGGAAGGGAGCGGTGGCGACTCGCATCGCCACCTCTCGAGCGCTACTTCTTGCGGGTATAGGAGATCTTCATCGTCGGGACTTCTTTCCCATCAGGTCCGACCATGAACGCCGTCATCACTTTGTGATCGGCATCCACCTGCTCGACGACCGACTTCGACTTGGTGATCTTCCCGGTCATATCGGGGCCTTCCATCCACGACGTGGACTTGTGCGTGGCGGCGTCGTAGGTGCCTTCGCTCATGGCCATCCCCTGGGACATCGAATCGCTCCAGCTCCCCACGTACTTCTTCTTCGCGGGATCGTAGGTCGTCAGTCCGTGGCCCTCGAAGGGCAGGCCGGGCATCAGCTCCGCTTTCACTTCGGTCGTCAGGCACAGACCGCCGCAGCCGACCGTGTCAACCTGGACGCCCTTGGCAGGAGGCATCGCCGGCGCGCCGGGCGCCGTCATTTCGATCGAGGCATCCCACGTGCCTTCCTCGGCCTTGAACACGGCGTGCTCGGGACCGGGCGTCGGCAGCGACGGCATCTGGGCGGCCGCAGGTCCGGATGCCGCGCAGACCAGGGCCAGCGCGACAGTACAGCAGGCGATTCTCATTCCTCTCCTCCTCATTCGATCTCGATACGCGTTCGGATTCTCGCTTCGGGGGTCGGCGGGAGTTTGCAGAAAGTTGTAACACGTCTCGTCCCGCGAGGTCGACGAGCCTGCGCGCTTCGTTGATGGTCGGTCGTGCAGGCGCACGCCGCGGGCCGGAGCGCACGGGAGGACGCGGCGAATGGCCCCGGCCCCACGTCGATGTGATATATCCCCGCGAATGCCTGATTCGTTCAGCCGGCGCGACTTTCTTCAAGTAACGGCCGGGGTGTCCGTCTACGGTCTACGGTCTCCGGTCTCCGGACACCAGTTTGTGGACTACGGCTACGAACTACGAACTACCGACTACGCACTATCGAGCGCCACCGAAGCCGGCGTCGCCGGGGGCTGGTTCGATGGACCGATGCGCTGGGTCCAGCTGACGCTGGTCGAAAACGATCCCGGGCATTTCGACCCGGCGTTCTGGCTCGATTACTTCAAAACGCTGCACGCAGACGCCGCCACACTGAGCGCAGGCGGCATCGTCGCCTACTACCCGACGGAAGTCCCGCTGCACCATCGCAGCGCGTGGTTGGGCGGGAGCGATCCCTTTGGCACCCTGCTCGCCGGATGCCGTGCGCTCGGCATGCGCGTCGTCGCGCGAACGGATCCGCATGCCGCTCGCGACGACGTCAAGGCTGCGCATCCCGATTGGATCGCGATGACCGCAGACGGTGAACCGCGACGTCACTGGGCCAATCGGGATCTGTGGGTCACGTGCGCTCTTGGTCCGTACAACTTCGAGTTCATGGACCAAGTGCATCGCGAGATCGTCACGAAGTACCGTGTGGACGGCATCTTCTCGAACCGCTGGGCCCCACAGGGCGGCGACTGCTACTGCGTACATTGCCAGAAGAACTTTCGCGACGCGACCGGCCTCGAGCTGCCGCGCACGGCAAATCCGCGCGATCCCGCTCGACGCCGGTATCTCGAATGGCGGACCGCGCGCCTCGTCCAGCTCTGGAAGCAGTGGGACGAGACCGTGCGCGCCGTGAATCCCGAAGCGCGCTTCATTCCGAACGGGCCGCCTGACATGAAGTCCGCTGGCGACCTGGCGGCCATTCAATTCGCTGACTATCAGGCGCGCCACGGTCTCATGCCTCCGTGGGCCAACGGCAGGCGTGCCAAAGAGTACCGATCGGTAATGGGCCGCCGGCCGATCGGGGGCATCTTCAGCGTGGGTGTCGAGGAGCGCTACCGCTGGAAGGATTCCGTGCAGAGCGAGGCAGAGATCCGGCTCTGGGTTGCCGAAGGCACCGCGAACGGCATGCGGCCGTGGGTCACCAAGTTCTCAGGCGTGTTGTACGACCGACGGTGGCTGGCTCCCGTCGAGCGCCTCTACCAGTGGCACTTCGATCACGAACGCTATCTGCGGAACGAAGCCTCACTCGCGCGTGTTGCCGTGCTCTACTCGGAGCAGACCGCCGCGTACCACACCGGCGTCGCCGACGGCGATCGTCCTGACGATCACGTGCTCGGGATGTATCAGGCGCTGGTCGAAGCCCGCGTCCCCTTCGAGCTGGTACACGAATCCAGGCTCATTGCCGAACGGCTCGACGCCTTCAAGCTCCTCATTCTTGCTGACGCGGCGGCGCTGACGGACGCGCAATGCGACGCCATTCGCGCTTACGTCGCACGCGGTGGCAGCGTCCTGGCGACGTTCGCCTCCTCGCTCTACACGGATCAGGGCGAGCGCCGCGCCGACTTCGGCCTGGCCGACCTTTTCGGCGTGCGCTTCGCAGGCCGCATCGACGGGCCCATGCAGAACTCGTATTTGAGCCTCGACGCCGATCCCGCGACCGGACGACGCCACGAGATCCTCGAAGGGTTCGACGGCACGTCGCGCATCATCAACGGAGTGTTCCGCGTCGACGTGCGGGCCGCCGCCGCTTTCCCTTCGCCGGTGACGCTGGTGCCGACCTACCCGGACCTGCCGATGGAGGACGTCTATCCGCGTGTGCCGCACACGGAAACACGAGAGGTCTATCTCCGCGAGCTTGGTGGCAGCCGTGTGGCCTACGTGCCGTGGGATATCGATCGCACGTTCTGGGAAGTGCTCTCGATCGATCACGGCCGCCTGCTGCGAAACCTGATTGCATGGACGGCCAACGAGCCCCCACCTGTCGAGGTGGAGGGCCCCGGATTGCTCGACGTGACGTTCTGGCGCCAGCGCGAGTCGGTCGCGGTTCACCTCGTGAACCTGACCAACCCGATGATGATGAAGGGACCGGTGCGCGAGATCCTGCCGATCGGACCGCAGCGCGTGCGCGTGCGGATGCCGCGCGGACTTCAGCCTCGGCAGGTACGTCTACTGACGGCCGGCACGCGCCCGGATATCGAAGTGGTGAACGGAGCCGTCTCGCTCACCGTACCTTCGATTGACGTGCACGAAGTCATCGCGATCGATACGTGACCTCTCACCGGTTGAACGCAGACGGCTCCGAGGCCAGGATGAGGCGCACGCGATTCTTTCCGTCCGCATACGTTCGGGCGGCGGCCTCCACGTCGGCTGGCGTCAAGGCCTTCACACGTGCGACGTAGTCCGAACCTTCGTCGTCCAGATTGGGATCGAGTGCCCGATTCTGCAGCCGCTCCGACCAGTATTCGTTGGTCCTGATCCGGGCATCGTGCTCGTTCAGCCACGTGCGGGTGACCTTTTCGAGTTCAGCCGTCGTGGGCCCCTTTTCCTGCAGCGCTCCGATGATGTCGTCCACGGCGCGCTCGACGATGCTGATCTGGTCTGGCGCGCAGCCGATGGAAAAGCGCAGCGCGTACTGCCCGACGGGAATGTTCGTGAACTGGCTCATCACCCCTGGCGAGTAGGACGTTCCCAGCTCCTCGCGAATCCGATCGATCACGCGCAGCCGCAGGACCTCCGTCAGCGCCGAGAGCCTGAGCGTTTCGGCTGGCGAGTACGGGCGCTCACCACTGAAAATGATCGTGACAGCGCTGTTATCAGACCCCTTCGCGAGCGTCCGATCGATATCGCCAGGCGGATATCGGAGCCCAAGGTCCCGGAAGTGCGGGTCGAGCGGCGCGGACGGCAGACCGCCAAGGTAGCGCGCGACCAGCGGCTTGATTTCGTCCGCCGTGAAGCTGCCCACGAGCACGAACGTCATGCCTGTCGCGTTGCCAAAACGTTCCTTGTAGATCGCCACAGATCGCTCTGCGCTGATCTGATCGAGGTCCGACGGCTTCGGGACTCGAAGCGCGCGTGGATGGTTCTGCGACAACACCGACATCGTGAAATCTTCGAACTGGCGATCGGGGCTGTTGGTCAAGCCGGCGAGATATCCCTTGAGCGCCGCGGAATTGGACGCGAGCCTTGCTGGATCGAGCCGGGGCGCCGTCATCTTCAGATACAGCAGCTGCAGCATCGTCGTGACGTCGTCGCGCGTGGACGCGCCGTCGACTTCTTCCGTGTACGGCTCGAAGGACAGACTGGCGTTGGCGCTCTTCGTACTCAGGTATCGAAGCAGCGCCGTCGGCGTCAACGTGCCGTACCCCATTGCGTCGACGCTGCCGATCAGGTGAGTGACGTTTTGATGGTCGGCCTGATCGTAGAGATACTGACCGCCGTAGCGCGCACCAGAGAGCAGGACTTCGTCGTTCTTGAAGTCGGTCGGCTTGAGGATGACGCGGACGCCGTTCGCATAGCTCAGCGTGGTCGTCCCGAGAGACGCGTCCTGAGTCTCTGACGTCAGCCGGCCTGGCTGGGGTTCGCGCGCCAGGATTTGCGCGTCCACTTTGATGCCGCGGTACGGCGCGATCTCGGCCTTCTCGACGTTCACCAGCTCGGCGCGCAGCGCCGCCTCGGTAGCGGTCGTGGACGGCACCGCGATCATCACGAACGGCTGACTGCCAGGCTCGCTGAGCACCATCCGGGCGTGAGCATTCACGCCTTCGAGGGTCAGCGCAGGCACGATCGTCCTGACGCGGTTGTTCTCCCAGGCGATGCCGGGCACGGGCTCATCGGTCAGAAAGTGACGTCCCAGCTCGTCGGCCAGCGACGAGGACTCGGATTTGTTGCCCTCCGCCGCGGCCTGCGCGTAGTTGTTGAGGACATCGCGCTTGGCGGCGTCGAGCTCTTCATCCGTGAACCCGAAGCGGCGGGCGCGCTCGATCTCCGTCGCGAGCAGCCGCGTGGTCTCGACCGGATCCTGTCCCGCGATCGCAGCGCTCGCGACGAACGCTTCGTACCCGCGAACGACTGGTGAGCGTTGCGCCTGCGCGGCCAGGAAGGGGCGTACCGGTTTGTCGGTCAGCTCGTACAGCCTCAGGCCGAACATCCGGTTGACCAGCTGGTCCTGAATGAGCTCGTCGTACGCTTCGATCGTCGCCTGGGACGGTGATGGCCGCACGTACTCAGTCAGATCGACGCGCCCGGCCGGCAACTCGGAATCCGTGACCACGAGTGCGTCCAGTTTCGTCCGCGGTGGAATCTCGATGCGCGCGGGGCGGGGACGTGGATTCGCGGGCCCCGTCAGGTCGGAGAAGAGCGTCTTGACCGTCTGCTCGATCTCAGCCGGATTGATGTCGCCCACGACGATCACGCCCTCGAGGTCGGGACGGTACCAGTCCTTGTAGAAGTGCCGCAGCGACTCGGGTGTCATGCGCCGGAGGCTTTGCTCCGTACCAATCGGCTGCCGTTCGGCGTAGCGGCTTCCGTTGAACATCCGCGGCATCGTCTGGCGGCGGACGCGTTCGTCGGCGGCCAGGCCGCTTCTGAGCTCGGCGAGCACCACGGCCCGTTCCGAGTCGATGTCGGCGTCGTTCAGCAGGGCATTGCCGGCCCATTCACGCAGGATCGCCAGGCCCGTGGCGAACACGTCCCGATCGGCGACGGGAATCGGCAGGATGTAGATCGTCTCGTCGAATCCGGTGGACGCATTGAGATCGCCGCCGAGCCGTACGCCGACCGACTGCAGGTACGACACCATGTCGTTTTTTGGAAACTTCTTGCTCCCGTTGAACGACATGTGCTCGATGAAGTGCGCCGCGCCGAGTTGATCCTCGTCTTCGAGGATCGAGCCTGCGTTGACGACGAGGCGAAGCTCGGCGCGTCCCTGCGGCCGCTCGTTGTGCCGGATGAAATATCGGAGGCCGTTGGGAAGCCGTCCTTCGCGCACCTCACCGGTGAGCGGAACGGGCGTAGAAGTCGTGGCGGTGGATTGCGCCCACGCGGTCGCGCTGCCGAGGGCAGCCACAATCGCCATGAGTGTTCCGAGCCGCCGGGTGGCACGTGAGAGCATGCAGGATCCTCGGAGGATTAGGACGGACCAGTCTACAGTCTACGGTCTACAGTCTACCGTGCGCGGTCGAGAGAACGGTGGGATGGAAGAGTCCGAGAGTCCGTGACCGGCGACGTCACAGACCGCAGACCGCGGACCGCAGCCCGAAGACAGGCGTCATCGGCCCGTCTGCTTGATCCGGATGCGCCGGTACTCCATCTGTCCGCGGTCACCCTCGAGGCCAATCGGGCCCGTTTCCGGGAGCTTGAAGTCGGCTTCGAGCAGTTCGCCGTTGCACGTCGCCCGTGCGACGCCGTTGGTCACCGTGATGACCAGCTCGTTCCAGTCCTGGGGCTTGTACTGCTTGAGGTCCTTGTACGGTCCAGCCAGTCCGTAATCGCGGCACTGAAGCTGGGGACCGCGTAAGTAGACACCGCTGTCGGCATTGGGCGTGGCGCGGAATTCCAGCTTGAGAATGAAGTTCTCCGGGAACTCGCGCGTCGTCCAGAGTTGCTGGATCCTGCGGCCCTCCGCGGGCGTCGTCACCACCAGCCGGCCGTTGATGGCGCGAAAACGTCCGTCGGCCGACGCCGCCTTGCCGTCGAAGGCGACGGCATCCGTGACGAACGGCCACGCCGCGGCATTCGGGTCGGATGCCTGCCACCGGCGCGCACTCTCTTTGTCGGCCTCCGACGTCGGACGGTATCCCCAACCGGTCAGGTCGCGCCCGTTGAACAGGCTTTCAAACCCGTCCTCCGGAGTGAAGGCATCAGGGGACGTGTCGGTGAGGCGGAGCGTTGCGAGCACCGGCCGCAGGGCCGCGGCCCATTTCACGTAACCGAGCTGGTTGGGGTGGAGCAGGTCGGGGAACTCGCTGACCGGAGCGTCGCCAGCTGCGTCGGCGAACAGCTGCCAGGTGTCGATCGGCGTGATCTGCGCGTCGTTCTTCACGGCGGCGAGATAGAGCGCGTTCATCGCCTTGATCTGTTCGGCGGGGCGGCTCTTGCTGGCCGAGCTCGGGAACACCTGGCACAAGATGACCGGCGTCTGCGCGTCGTGCTTCTTGATGGCGGCCAGAATGAGCTGCACATTCCCCGCTGCGAGAGCGGGCGTGGCGCCTTCCTCCAGATCATTGGTCCCGATGAGCAGGACGATGGCCGCGGGATCGAGCGACAGGACATCGTCCTGGAGCCGGATCAGCACGCCTCGCGTGGTATCGCCGTTGATGCCGCGATTCGCGACCTTCATGTCCGGAAATGCCGAGGCGAGATCGTTCCATCCCTGCGTGATCGAGTCGCCGAGGAACACGACGGCTCCGTGATCCTGCGCGCGTCGCGCGGCCCATGCGGACCGGCGTTCGCGCCACACCTGCTGGAACCAGTCGTACCGCCTGATGGGTCCGGCGCCGGGCAGTCCTTCATCGGAGGCCGGAAGGGCGAACGGATCCGACGCGGTCGTCTGTGGCGCAGGAGAGGCCACGCCGATGGCCAGATTTGCCAGCAGCAGGAGAGCGGCGACAACGCCGACGGCGAGGCGTCGCGAGGGACGAGTTGGCGCATGCGCAGGAGAATACTCGATCGGAAACGAGCCGCCGATCGCGCCACCCACCGGCACCTGCGGCGCGGCCGCTGATGGGACAGGCTTGACGGGTTCGTGCTCGACGCGTCCACCGCCGGGTACCCTCCGGGGATCGACGGCGTGCTCGGCGTGCGTGCGCTCGGTGGCAACCGTGTACGGTTCGACTTCGAGCGGGGCGAGCTGAGCTGGAGCAAGTAGGCAAAGATCTCGGAGAACGTCGTCGTCACGCGGCGAAGGCGGATACTATGGTCCCGCTTCACCCTGTGAACGTGCAAGACACATTTCGGATAGGCCAGGCGCATCTCGTCGAGCCGTCCCTCAACCGAGTAACCGGCCCGAACGGCATTACCCGTCTCGAACCGAAGGTGATGCTGGTGCTCGTCTGCCTTGCCGATCGTGCAGGTCAGATGGTGCCCAAGGAGCGGCTATTCCGCGCGGCCTGGGCCGACACCGCCGTGAGCGACGATGTCCTGACCCGCGCGATCTCCGAGCTGCGACGTCTATTCGAGGACGATCCCAAACAGCCCCGCGTAATCGAGACGATCCCGAAAGCGGGGTATCGCTTGATCGCGCCGGTCACGACACCGCCGGCGGATGCAGCCACGACGCCGGAACGCCTTGCATTGCCCACGACGAGCAACAAGGAGAGTGCCCTTCCGGAAGCGGTGCCTCGAGAGAGGCGCCGGCTGCGGGTCGTCGTTGCCGCCGGGGCGTTCATACTCCTGATTGCCTCTGCGATGTGGTCGGCGCGGTCGCGGCCTCACCGTGAAACGCCAGCTCCGCGAGTTGTACCGCTCACCGTTCTGCCTGGTAGAGAGCGGTGGCCGACTTTCTCGCCGAGCGGCGATCAGGTGGCGTTCGAGTGGGACGGCGAAAGCGGTGACCACGCGGACATCTACATCACGATGCTCGGTTCGTCGGAGGTGCGCCGGCTCACCACCGATCCCGGTGGCAACCGTGCGCCCAGATGGTCGCCCGACGGTCGTCAGATCGCCTACGTCCGCGACAACCCCGAATCGGGAGGCCAGATTCGCCTGGTGTCGTCCCTTGGGGGTTCCGATCGAAGCTGAGCGACCTCCCCGTGGCAGCGCCGCTGGCGTGGTCCGCCGACGGTCGGTATCTGGCGGCACAACGAGCGGGGGAGTCGACCGGTATCGTCCTGATCCCGATAGACGGGGGCGAGCCACGCCGCCTCGTTGAATCGTTGCCAGCGCACAGCGATTCCGCCCCCGCATTCTCTCCAGACGGAGGCCGGCTGGCCTACCGCTCCTGTGAACCCCGACGTACGGCTGTGACGTGTACTTGATCGAGCTCGATCGCACGCTGGTACCGACGTCTCCGCCTCGCAGGCTCACGCCGTCGTCGGTCCCACTGATCGGGTTCTCGCGTGGACTCGCGACGGGCGGTCGGTCATCTACAACTCGCTTGACCCGTTGATCACGCATCTCTGGAGAGTCGGTATCGATGGACGCAGTCCCCCAGAACGAGTCGAAGTCGCCGGACTCGGCGCCGCCATGCCGGCTACGGCGATCTCCCGCGACCTGCTCGCATTCGTGCGCGTCGTCGTCGATACCGACGTCTATCGCTTCCAGCCAGGAAGCCCCACCGTGCCCGTGCTCGCCTCGAGCTTTCTCGAGGGGGAGACGCGCTTCTCACCGGATGGTCGCAGGCTCGCGTTCAGTTCGATGCGTTCTGCCGATACCTTCAGAATCTGGATGTCCGCGGCCGACGGATCGGGCGCGCAGCAAGTGACCCGAGGTCCCGGGTTTCAACAGGGCTCGCCCTGGTGGTCGCCAGATGGTCGCCGCATCGCATTCGATGCGATGACCGAGGATTTCCGGACGCACATCTGGGTCGTGGACATCGACGGGGGCGCCATGCGCCGGCTCACGAACGATCCCGGCGATCAGAATGTCCTGGTACCGGTCTCGCGATGGTCGGTGGATTTACTTCTCTGCCGATGACGCAGCCGGACGAAACATCTGGCGAGTGCCGGCCACTGGTGGGTCGTCACAACCGGTGACGCACGGTGGAAGCGGCAACTTCGCGTGTGAGTTGCCCGATGGGCGAACTCTCTTGGACTCAGCCCGCCGACTCCGACTCGCCGCTGCTCGCGCTGCCGCTGACCGGCGGTGCCGCGCATCAGCTGGTTGGGTGCGTGAAGCGAACCGCATTCGCCGCAGGTCGCGAGGACGTCTATTACGTGGCCTGCGATCCGGGCCCCAACCCGGAGTTGCGCGTCATAAACCCGGCCACCGGCCGCGACCGGCTCCTCGGGAGGCCGAGAGGTACGAGAACCAGTTCGTACCCCTCGGTCTCGCCGTGTCGCCCGACGAAGTGTCAGTCCTTTACCCGAAGCGCATCAGGGACAGCTTTGACCTGATGGTGATCGAAGGCTTCAAGTGAGCCGCTCTGCCAGATCCTGTACGCGCTAATTGCGACATCCGCGCAAGCTGGTCTGTTCGTCCCTTTCTCACGAGGCGCGTCGCGACTGAGAGTCAGCGTCGGTTGATCTTGACCCCGAATCGCACGTCGCGGCCGGTGCGGCCGGCATACAATGTCGCCACCGACGAAGCAGCGGCACGCGGAGAGATTCGGAGGAACGATGGACTCAGTCGCACCGACAACCCGCGCACGAATGGGCGTGGCCCTGATCGCGTGCGTCGCCTGCCTGGCCGGAGCGAGTTGCTCCAGGGAACCCACCACCCCTGAAGCCAGAAGGCAACGCGGCGACGAGATCGTCCGCCGGATGAGCGATCACCTCGCTCACGCTCGCACCTTCTCCGTCGAGACTACTGACGTGCGCACCCGCGCCCGTGGCGGGAAGGAAATCACGGTACGCACGACGCGCCGGCTCACCCTGCGGCGGCCGGATCGTCTCGCCTTCAATGTGACTGGCGACATGGACCTGCGTGGCTGGTACGACGGCAGCAAGCTGACATTCGTCGCGGATCAGCAAAGGTGTGGGCCCGGGTCAACGGCGCGCCCACGATCGACGACACGCTCGACCGTCTGGCCGACCATCTCGCCATGCCGATGCCGATGGCCGACTTCCTCTACAGCTCGCCGTACGAGTCTCTGATCGGCACGAAGTCCAGCGGAGGCTACGTCGGCCGCGAGACTATCGAGGGCGTACCCTGCTTGCACGTCGCCTATACGCACCCCGCGGTCGACTGGGATCTCTGGGTCGCCGAAGAGGGGATCCGCTGCCGAAGAAGTTCCGCATCACCGCCAAGACCTCGACTCATCCGAGGACGACGGAGGTCACGTTCAACAAGTGGACGCTCGACGTCGAGGCGCCCGACGCGACGTTCGCTGCAGCAGTGCCCGAGGGCTACGAGCGCATCCAGGTCGTCGTAGGCAAGCCTCAGACAGCGAAATCGGCTCGCGTCCTCGCCGGCGCCCGCGGCAAGCTCGCCGAAAGAGTAGCGGTAATAGGAAACCGAGGTCGTGATGGCAGCAACACCGAGCAACCGGAACTGGAGCCGCTCCGCGATTGCGGCGGGGCTGAGCGCAGCACTGGCGATGCAGGCCACGTCGGGCCTTCTGGGACAGGCGCGCGCGGCGCGGCGAGGCGGCGCCGTGCAGACCGAGGAGGGTGGCGCTGCCGTGGGTCGGCGCGGCGCGGCCGTGAAGACGGACGAAGGCGCAGCGGCTGTGACCCGACACGGCGCGGCCGTGAAGACCGAGGAGGGCGTCTCGACCGTCAACCGGGGCTATCGGGCGCCGGCGGGCCGTGGCGGTGTCGCGGTGGGCGAGGACGCAGCCGTGGCTGTCGGGCCTCGCGGCGCCGTCGTCGTCGGGGAAGAAGGTGCGGCAGCGAGGGGGCGCTACTCCTATCGGGGCGGCGTCGCGGTGGACGAGGACAACGACGCATGGCGCACGGCGGCCGGCGTCGCGGCTGGCGTGGCCGGCAGGCATCGCGATCGGGACGTTGCTCGCCAAGCCCCCGGCGCAGGCGGCGCCGGTCGTCGTCAGCAGCACGACGTACCTCTACGACAACGGCACGTTCTACATCAAGGCGATGCACGAGGGACAGGTCGTCTACCAGGTGGTCGATCCGCCGCCGGGAGCGATCATCCCGACGCTGCCTGCAGGATGCACGTCCAACGGGGCCACGTCGCAGTGCGGAACGACCCACTACAAGAAGGTGGAGTCGGGTTACCAGGTCGTCGCGCCGAAGTGAAATCCTGGACGATGGGGAACGCTCCTGGGCGGCACTCCCGGCAGTGGTGCTGGCGGTCGTGGCAGCCACGCAGATCGTGCTGACCAAGGTGCAGATGCTGAGCCCGTGGAAGGGCGGCGGCTTCGGGATGTTCTCAACTCTTGACGGTCGACCGTTCCGCTACGTCCGGATGTTCGTTCGCGCTCCAGAGCGGTCCGAGGAGCTCGCCGTGCCGCCGTCGCTCGAGGAGCTGGCGGCCTCCGCCGAGATCCTGCCGAGCGATCCTCAGCTCGAGCGACTGGCCCGCGGGGTCATCGCGCGCGAAAAGAAGGCGAGGGCGACCAGCCGACCAGGTGCGGATCGACGTGTGGCGCGTGGAGTTCGCCGTAGGCTCGCTGACCCCGCGCGATCACCTGCTGCGCCGGTACGATTTCCGTGCGGCTCCGTAGCTGGATCACCAGCTCCGGACCGACGGGTCCCATAGACATCGCGCTTCGTCTCACCCTGGTCGGACTGCTGCTCCGACCGATGGGGCCGTGGTTCGTGCGCGCGCCGCTGCTCCTGTTGTCGATGCTCGGCTGATCAAGCGGCGCCTGGCTGCGGGCGTCCGCGTTGTGGCTGGCCCTCGCCATTCTCGTCGCCGTGCGCGTCGTCGTTGAATGGCCGCTGCCGGACAACCACATCTACCTGCTCGCGTACTGGTGTCTGGCTGTCGCGATGGCGCTTCGGTTCGCCGATTCGTCGAGACAACTGGCTCGCAGCAGCCGGCTGCTGCTCGGCCTCGTGTTCGCGTTCGCGGTGCTCTGGAAGGCGGTGCTGTCGCCCGACTATCGCGATGGCCGCTTCTTCGCGGTGACGCTGCTGACCGACGACCGCTTCTCCGAGGTCGTGCAGCTGATTGGGGGACTGAGTGACGCCCAGCTGCGCGAGAACCGCGAGTATCGACGCCCCTGCCGGAAGGTGCCGAGTTGCTGACGCCTCCCGTGTTACACGAGCCCCGGCGTTTCCGTCTGCTCGTCTTTCTGGCAACGTGGGGCACCCTCGCGATGGAGGCCCTGGCCGCCGCGCTCTGGCTGGCGCCGTTGACGCACCGGAGGCTGCTCGCGGCCCGGCACGGTGTGGTCCTGCTTTTCTGCCTGACGACCTATGCGTTCGCCCCGGTGGCCGGATTCGGGTGGCTGGTGATTGTCCTCGGGCTCGTCACCTGCGTGCCCGAGGACCGCTGGGTACGGGCGTTATACGTAGCAACGTACGCGATGGTGTTGCTGTATTCCGAAGTGCCCTGGGCTTCGCTGGCTTTGACAGGACTCGGGTAGCCCTTCCCCCTGAGCCCCAACCGGCTCGAGTGTGGCCAGGCACAGCGCCCCAGAGAAACGCTCATTTGTGAATCGGTTTAGCAGTTGTTAACGCTGACCGGGGTTGCCCGCTGCGTCGGGCCTAGCGTGACAAGGTCCTTCCGAGGCTCGTCATTTGCATGCGCGAAAACGGTTTGGGGGGATTCGCCATGCGACGAGCTGTGCTGTTGTCGTTGCTCTTGGCGCTTCCGGCCGTTCCTGCTCGCGCAGATCCCAATCATCTTCATCACGGGCGGGTCGCTCGATCCTGGCCGGTAGGATCTTATGCCTTTCTGGCCCTCTGGTGCTTCAGGGCACTCACAACTTCAGCGCGAATGCGTTCGCGGAAGCCTCCCTGCGCTCTCGGGTTTGGCTGTGAGCCGTGCGCTCCGGGAACCTCTGGATCTCGGCGCCTTCTTCGCGGAACTGGGTGGCACAGCGATGGTCGACGGGCAGCAATACTTCACCGGCAACTTGAAACTTATTCCTACGGATTCGCGGGTGCCACCCCACCAGCTCCCCCGCTCGGTGCGGCGGCGGTGTTGTCGGCGCCGTTCATGGTCGTTACAGCTCTTTCTCAATCGTTTGATTTCCCCCGATAGTATCAAATCGTCGGCCGAGGGACGGCCACGGTCCATTTGGTCCCATCGGAACCTGACCGGGCTCTGGATGACCGACCAAGCCCACTACGAGTTCGCAAACGCGACACCCGAGCCGACCAGCTTCGTTCTCCTCGGCAGTGGTTTGGCCGCACTGCTGTTCCGCGCGCGTCGAAGACGAACGCAATCGAGGAGATAGATGGAAGTCCCTGCTCAGCCTTCCGCATCGGTCTAACGGTAAAGTTTTTAGGAGGTACTCGCCATGCGACGAGCTGTGTTGTTGTCGTTGCTCTTGGCGCTTCGGGCCGTTCCTAGTCGGGCAGATCCCATCATCTTCATCACAGGTGGGTCGCTCGACTATACGGTGCAATCTCTGCCTCATGGCCCTCTGGTGATTCAAGGCACTCGCAACTTCAGCGCGAATGCGTTGGCGGAAGGACAAGCCGCCTGTGCGCCCTGCGTTCCTGGGGATCCGGTGTACATCACGACGTTCGGCTTCTCGGAACTGGGCGGCACAGCGACGGTCGACGGGCAGCAATACTTTGTCGACTCAGGAAATTTTGGGCGGGTTCTTGGACCTGCGCTTCGCGGGTGCCCACTAACAGCTCCGCCGTTCAGCGCCGAGGCAGTGGTGTCGGGGCCGTTCACGCTTGATCACAGCGTTTTCGCCGCGACCGATTCGTCAGGAAACACCACTCAGTATCAAGTCGTCGGCCGAGGGACAGCGACGGTCCATTTCGTACCAGTTTGGTGGCGAAGGTTTCTGGGGGGCAGACCGACTCACTACGAGTTCGCAAGCGCGACACCCGAACCCACAAGCTTGGTCCTCCTCGGCAGTGGCTTAGCCGGACTGGTGTTCCGCGCCAGTCGACGACGAACGCAATCGAGGGGATAAATCGGGTCACGTGCCGGTGTGACGGCGAAGCGAGTATGAACGGCCTTATTGGGGCTCGATATTCAATTCGTTCGGGTTGTGGCAAGAATCAGTCGAGGACGTTCTTTGCTGGCGTCATACGAGCACACACAGTCATTGGGTCGGTGTAACCAGCATCGTCCCACCGGTGCTGTGTGCTTCGCATGGCCGAAGACGTGGAATGGGCTGATGGAGAACGCGCATGCGCAGATTTCGATTTCTACCACGCCTTACCGTTGCCGGCCTGATTGCGTTCACAACATTCGCCGGGATTGCGAGTGCGGATCCCATTACGTATGACTTGGCGGCCGATTGGTCAGATACGACCAACGGCGGGACCAACGTATGGGCATACGGGAGATACGCCAGCAGTGTTGGCGTCGGATCCCCCGCCACGTTCAATGACTTCGACTTGAATGTTGGCGTGGCGGTCGCCCCGGCGTCCGGACAGCTTCTGATGGGATGGCGTAACGGTAGTCCCAGTCTGATTGATCCAAACATCATCAAGAACGAGGGCTCAACAGTTACGACTTCCGCTTTTAGCATCATCACCTTCAATGCCGGTGCGGTAACGTTCGGACCTTTCCTTGGCCCAACGGTTGCTCGTTTCACGGCGCCGGCTGCTGGTTTGTATGATGTGTCTGCCTCATTCAAGACGGTCCAAGTTGGCAATGCGGCCCCACACGCGTACATCTCTCTTGATGGTGCCACGCCACTCGACCAGGGCGTGTTGTCAGCGAGCGTGACGACCTACCTGAGATTCCGCGCTTTCGTTGGCCCCGGGGACACCGTGGACTTCATCGTGTGGGGCGCGGACTCCGCCAACAAGACGACAGAGGTGAGCGCGAGTCTGACCACGGGCGGTGCTGCGGTTCCTGAGCCCGCGTCGGTGTTCCTGGTCGGCAGCGGCCTCGCCGCCGTAGCGGCCCGGCGGCGGTTCAACGGGGCGCCCAATGGCCTAGGCTCCGCAGATCATTCGACTGAAGGAATGGGCCGACTCGCGACCTGCTGATCGCCATTCGGGCTCAGAGCTCCTATTCAGCCTCGTTTCGGCCGCTCGCTCCGAGGAGTCGCTCAGATTGGCAACGGCCACTCGGTCTGAATTGCACGGCGTTGCGCCAGTGCGGGCCGTCCTCTGTGACACGGTTCGACGGTAGCGCCGAGGGGTTGCTATCCGACCGCGCCGGATGGCCGACCGCGATTTCTGGAAAGGCGCAAGATTTGCGCGAGGCGCAGCCGTCTACATCCGTTCTGAGCTTGTGATCGGGCGGTGGGGAAGCGTCAGCGCCCTGAACGCCGGAGCGGCGACAGCAGGAGCGATGGCGACCGCCGGCAGTACAACGCGACGCAACTTCATCAAAGAGTGCTGCACATCGAATTCGGCCCCCGGGTCTTATGGCGTCGGTCAACGGCCGATGGCCACGTTTTCGAGGCCGTCTTCATCGGTCACGTCGATGAGTTCATCATCGCCATTCGTCGAGACGGTCAGGCCCGCGACGCACGCGCCTTCGACCACAGAGCGATGCCCTCGCGTGGGCAGAAGAGGTCCGGCTCGCCCTGCTACCCGCTGTTCAATTGTGAACATCGCAGGTCAGGTTGACCGCCGTATCCTGCCTTCCCTCCTCTTGGCAGGAGAAGGCCATGTCCAGTCAGCAACCCCCGTCCGGCCGCGATCGGGTCGAGCGCCACAAGTCGTGCTTGAATTGCGCGAAGTCGCGAGTCTCCACGGTCATGTTCACCCAACACGTCGTCTACATGCGCTGCGGGTCGTGCGGCCAGGTATGGAGCGTCCCGAAGCCACAGGTGCAGCGCAGTTAGGCGCGGCATTGCCGCCCGTGGACTCAGGTCGCCAAAAGGGACGGAGACGCCCGACCGAGCGCTGGCCCTCACGCCACCTTGCCCAACAACACGTCACTCGCCTCAGGAGCCCGGAGCGATTCAGGAGGACCGAGATGCAGCACCTCACACGTCCGCATAAGATGGAGCGCCGGCAACTGCTGACGCGACGCCTCGTCGGAGTGACGTTCGTTGCCGCGTTGTGCCTCGCGACCGTTGCCACGGCGACGGCCGATCCGATCGCGCTCACCGGCGGGACAGTATGGGCCACGGGACTTACGGAAACAGGCCCGGCATCATTCACCGGTGTTCCAAGCTTTTCGTTCGACGGTGGAGTAGAACCTCTCGAGGGCAGGATCGATCCGTTTCCCAATGCTTTCCCTTCTTCCCTGCATCCACGATCAGCGCTGACGCAAACCTCCTTGGATCGGCATTGTCGGGAGTGGTGACGTACAAAGGCAACATGTATCAGGCGGGGTCTCTGTCCGACCAGGCGGCGCTTGCGCTGGAATTCAGCGCCGGCACCGTCACCGTGCCCTCGCTGACGCGGTTTCAAACGGTAGTGACCGTGCCGTTCACGGTCAACCGTGGGGTCTTCCTCACGGACCTCAACCGTGCCAATACCATCGCCGGCCAGGGGTTCGCCTCGGTGCTGTTCCAGAGCGTGCCGTTCGACGAGCACACCAACGCGTGGGTGGCCGGCCAGGTGCGGTACGACTTCAGTCGGTCGACGCCGGTGCCGAGCCAGCCACGCTCGGCACGCTCGCCTTTGGCCCGGCGGCGCTTGCGCGCACAGCACATCAACGCAGGCGGGGCTCGGTAAGCAGCTGCTGGTAAAGTCGAACACCGTCCAGCTCCTAATCGGCAACGTCAGCCCTGTGCCCAGATCGATCCGCATGAAGTTACCCGTCGAGAGACAACGGCCAAAGTCAGGCCTGGGGTTGGTATCGAAAGGCCCGGGTATTGATCGTGAAGCTCCGCCCACCCCGTCTCCGCCAGACGCGATTGCGGCGTATCTCGAAACTGGCCGCGAACGAGCGCCCGCCAGCGTCCAGGCCGCCTCGCCGCGCTGGCCGGCCGCGACAGGCTCAGGGCCACGCAATAGGGATGTGTAGACATCCTCCGCACGCAGAACTGCCCAACATTCCGTGACGCGAGTACGGCGCCGACCCCAGCGACCGCCCGGGCACGACACGCGCGCGTCCGCCGGAGTAATCCATCGCCGCCGCCGCCCGCCTGGCGCGGCGGTCTTTAGACGGCGCGCGCGACGAATCCCTCGAAGATCCTGGGACGGAACGGGTGAGCGGCTGCGGTTGCGCCGCTCACTATTCCCGCTGCCCGTCACTGGAAGTGCCAATGTAGTGACTTCACCTCACGTGCCACGACTTGGGTAGAGCCAGCGCGCGTCACGGTGAGCTGGTGCACGACGTACGCCGTCTGACCCACCCGGCCTCGGAAGGTGTCACTCAAGGCCAGCGTGTTCCAAACAGCACCGTCCGAGCCGCCAATCGTCGACACCGAGGCGTTGACAATGCACTTGACTCCATCGAGCGAGAGACAGCTCATCACCTGGTAGATCGGTCGCGCCATGAACTGACTCATCTGCGCATATTCCTCTCTCGGCATCGTCGGTGGCGGCTCCTGGTCACCCGGCAGCGTGTATGCAATCTCCACTCTGCCAGACTGTCCGTACATGAGCGTGGCTCCGTCGACGGGAAGCGTGGACATCTGTCGCACGCTGAAGCGCGGTGGCGCTGATGTGTCAGGCGGGGGGGTGGGACTGACGGGAGATTTTCCGTCGCACCCCGAAATGACGCTGCCACCAGTGCGAGCAGGACGAACGACCGGTTCCTCATGGTGTCTCCGTTACAGGCGTTCTCGCGGCCGACTGATTGCGGTGAGCGGAACCCCCTCTCGGTTGACTCCGGTCGGCCGAATCCTGAAATGCCGCTTGCCCTCCAGCCGGTGTGGGCCCTGCCGAAAATCACCCGCGCTTACTTAAACGCAGTCCGTTTGGAAGCCATACCATCAACGAACTGCTGAGTCGTGGCACGAGAGCGCATGGGCGACGCAGTGACGCGCGCATCGGCCGCGAGTGCTTGAATCGCCAACTGAGACCGACCATGTCGATTCCTGTAGCCGGTCTAACTAGCGTGGCGCTCGCTGGGCGCGAGCCCGAGATATCGGGTTGCCGCCTCCATCAATCGCGTCGCCAAGCGTGAGCACCGCGAGCACCGAAGGAACACGCGCCCATACCGCCAGACGCGATTGCGGCGAATCTCAAAACTGGCCCCGAACGAGCGCCCGCCAGGCGTCCAGGCCGCCTCGCCGCGCTGGCCGGCCGCGACGGGTTCAGGGCCACGCAATAGGGATGTGTAGACATCCTCCACACGCAGAACTGCCCAACATTCCGTGACGCGAGGCGGCGCCGACCCAGCGACCGCCCGGGCACGACACGCGCGTCAGCCGGAGTAATCCATCGCCGCCGCCGCCCGCCTCGTCGCATCGCTCACTCCCCGTTGTTCGTACCGAAATCAACGTATAAGTCAGGGCGCTGGTAACGCTGTGACCGTACCAATCCACTCTTCGCGAGCGGTGGCCCGTCGTGGGCCTTTCGACATTCCCGAACGTGAACTTGCGGCGGCAATCGCGTCCAGTCGGTCGGGATTTCCGGATTCGGTGTCATACCGTCACAAACTAGCTAGCGAGGTAGCACGCGCAGGACGTGGTTTCATGGTTTTCTTAGCCATTTCTGGAGAGTTCCCCTGCTCCGGGCAGGCGCTACCAACCCGAGGCCGCGCCCGTTCGTGGTTTTCGCTTCCCAGCGGGGCGTATGCTCCATGCGTACGCGGGGCTGGGGAGCATCGAATGAAGCAACACACAATCTTGGTCGTCACGTCGCTGCTCTCGATCCTCTTGCTGACGCTTCAGGTTACGGACGACATCGTCCATGGAATATCGAAGGCCGAGTCCTCAAACACTGCCCTGCTCGTCCTCGTGGTCTTGCTGTACGGGACGCTCGTGCTTGCCAACGGCGATCTGGGCACGTCATCATGCTGGTCGTCGGCTTGTTCGCCGCAGCCATGCCCGTCATGCACATGCGAGGGGAACATTACGGCGAGATCCCAGCCACCGGCGGCTTCTTCTTCGTCTGGACACTGTGGGCGCTCGGCGAGCTCGGGGACTTCACTTTCATCCTTTCGGTGCGCGGACTGTGGAGTCTGCGACGGGGCATATCAGCAACCCGCAAGGAGTAGAGCGTCCGCAGCCGGCGAGCTTCAAGCCAGTTGGGTGGAAGACTATGTGGTAGCTAAATGACTCCTGCCAAAAACAACAGGCCCTCGCAGCGATTCCGATCACACGGATTGAGGCGCTGACGCCGCGGACCGGCGCGCAATATGTGGCTTGGGATGCGGGAGACTCAAGGCTTCGGCGTCCGCGTCAGCCCTGCCGGCGCGAAAACCTTCATCGTCAAGTATCGCTTGCCGTCCGGGCGCGTTGGGTGGAAGACGATCGGGCGCGTAGGCAAGATCTCGCTCGAGAAGGCCCGGAAGCGCGCCCAGGACGACATTGGCATCGTAGCCCGGGGTCTTGATCCTCTGCGGGAAATTGACGTCGCACGCGGGGTGCAGAGCGTCGCAGCTGTGGCTGAGAAGTTTCTGTCCGACTACGTCGAGGCGCGGCGCGGCACAGCAACGGCTCGTCTGTATCGCTTGGCCGTTGACTCCTACATCACGCCGCGCCTGGGCACTATTCCGATCGGGGATCCACGACGGCTGATGCCGTGTCGTTTCACGACGGCCTACGCGCCACCCAAATCATGGCCAACCGCGCGCTGGCTGTGCTCTCGAAGCTCGTGGCCTGGAGCATGACGGCGAAGTACCGGCCGCAAGGCCCGAACATCTGTCACGGAATCGAGAAGTATGAGGAGGTTCGTCGCCGCCGCCTATCGTCGACAATGCCGAGTATGGACGGCTGGGCCGTGCGCTGCGAACCGCTGCGATCGCACCGGTTTCGCGTAACAGCCATCACATTGCTGTTGCTGACGGGGGCGCGACCGGCAGAAATCGCCGCCCTGCAATGGGAACACCTCTCAATCTGAGGCGGCAACCCTCCACCTGCCCACGAGTAAGACGGGCGCGAAAACGATCTACTTGTCCCAGGCCGCGGTGTTGGCGCTCAAACGCTGGCCGCGATTCGCCAGCTCGCCGTTCGTGTTTCCTGGGACGGCACGGGACAAGGCGAAGCCGGGCGCGCATCTGCACCCGTCCACACTGGCGCACGTCTGGGCCGAGTTGAGGATAGCTGCCAAGCTTGGCGACGATGTTCGGCTATACGACGCGTGCAGGCACTGCGTCGCCGGTACCGGCGGTCTCGCAACACGGCTTAACGCTGGCGCAGATCGGCGAGCAACTCGGCCACTCGCAGCCCGCCACCACGGCGCGCTACGCCCACTTGCATGACGATGTCGCGAAGCGGAATGCCACGGCTATTGGGGGCACGATTGCGGCAGCCCTGAAGCGGCGAACGCGATGAGCCTATCGACTCGTCGCGCAGACGCACCATTCGGTCGCGCGCTGCGTCAAGTCTTGAGCCTGCCATCGTCACGCGGATCGCAGCCGAGCGGCCACCAACTCTTGGCCGCCGCCGTGATTGCGTGCGCGTTGGGTGGATCTGACACACCAGCGCCAGCGGCTCCGCGACTCCGCGAAAAGTGTCTTTTGCGCTGGCTCACGAGGTCGGCCGAGCAATGAAACATTACGGGGAGTGGCGTGTCATCGAATGTGCGATCCGTGCGGGATGATGACACCCCGGCCGTACGGCTGCAGGACCCAGCCGCGGCTCTTTTGCGCCTGGTGAACGAAGCGCTACCTCACTCGTGCCGTAAGGCTTGCATGGGGTCCACGCGCGTCGCGCGACTGGCGGGCACGTAGCAGGCTACAAAGGCGACCGCTACCCAGATGACAGCTGCGGCGACGTGCGTAGAAGCCGTACCAGGGCGGATGTCTGCCTGCACCGAGGCGATCGCCCGCGTCGCTGGGAGCGCCAAGACTTCGCCGATGACGACGCCTGCGACCGCGATCGCCAGACCTTGCAACACCACATCGCGAAAAATCGCGCCCCGCCCGGCGCCTAACGCCATCCGAACGCCAATCTCCTGCGTCCGAAGACTTACCCGATACGCGATGACACCGAACAAGCCAATGGCTGCGAGAACCAATGCGAGCAGGCCGAAGACGGAGAGGACCATCGCCATCCAGCGAACGCCTGTGAATGACTGATCGATGTAGGTGTTGAGGGGCTGCACCGCGTACACACGGATGTTCTGTCCCATCGCGAGCAGTGTTTCGCGGACCGTCGGCACCATGGTTGCTGGATCCGTGCCCGTTTCGAGCAGTATGGCCGTGATCCCGCCGGAGTACTGGCGCGCGAAGGGTCGATAGAATCGAGGCTGCGGCGATTCGCCAACATCGCGGACGGCCGAGTCGCGGACGACGCCGATCACGACCGACGCTTGCGGGGCCTTGCAGCCGATCAGTACCCGTTCCCCAATTGGAGATGTATTGGGCCACAGGCGTTTCGCGAGGCTTTCCGTGATGACAATGGTGAACGATTCGCGCGGCAGGTCGATCGACGTGAAATCGCGGCCCGCAATCATTCCGATACCCATCGTGTGAAAATACCCGGGATCGATCGCGTTGGTCGATACGTGCAGCTGCGGACCGCCGGACAGTGCTACGCAATCACTTCCGGACGGCATCAACGGTAACGCCGATGTCTGGGATGCACTCAGCACTCCCGGCAATGCTCGCAGTCGATCGAGCGCCTGTGCGTAGAGCTTGAGGCCAGTTTCGGGTGTTGATGCAGAGGGAGCGTAGATGTACGCATAGAGTCGCTTGTTGATCGCAAAGCCCGGATCAGTGACCTGCAGCCGACGCAGCGTCTCTATCACGCCGCCCGCGATCAAGAGCAACACGAACGAGAGGACGACTTGGGCGACAAGCCCGAAGGGACGCCGACGCCTTGTGGCGCCCCCAACCTCCCCCTTGAATCCCGCGACTCCGCTGGTCTGCGATCCCCGCCACGCCGGTACCAGCCCGCAGACCACTGTTGTCGCGAGCGAGAGGATCGTCGCGAACCCAATGACCCGCCCGTCCAGCGACAGATCCAGCTCCATGGGGAAGGTCGATGGTACCGAGGGCATGACACGCTCGAGGATTCTCGTCGTCCAGAGTGCCAACAAGAGGCCGCACGCGCCGCCGCCGAGAGCCAGCAGGAGACTTTCGGTCAGGAGCTGGCGCATCAGGCGAGACTTCGTGGCGCCGAGTGCGCGTCGTACAGCCAGCTCACGCTGGCGCAGCGACGCGCGCACGAGCAGGAGGCTGCCGACGTTCACGCAGGCGATGAGCAGCACGACGCCAACGACGATCATGAGCAGCGATGCGCTCAGGCTGACGAGGCGACGGCCGCCAGGATTGGGGATTCCACGTATCGGTTCCGTCACGATCGGCGGCAGGGGTTCCGTTGACGCACCGTGCTCGGGGACGAGTTGTGCTTCGATGCCATTCAGTTCGGCCGACGCTTGACCCGCCGTCGCGTCCGAACGCAGGCGCCCGAAGACCATGACAAGCCAGCGCGACCGGTTGTCGAACATCGCCGCCAGTCCCGGGCGAGTCCGCGCCGGCACCCAGATGTCGGTTCGATACGGTGCGAAGATCCCTGTGAAGGCGCGCGGTGCGACGCCCACGATCGTGTAGGACTGGGCCTCTGATCCGACTCTGCGCCCCAGAACGTTCGCACGTCCGCCGAATCTGTTCTGCCACACCGCATAGCTGATGACGGCAACTGGCTCCGTCTCGCTGCTGAACCAGCGTCCAACGGCTGGCGCAACGCCAAGCACCGCGCCGTAGTTCGCGGCCACGACCTCAGCCGCGACGAACTCGCTCGCACCATCGACGTCCAGATCCGATTCCATCGGAAATGATGCTGTGAGGCCTGAGAGAAGACGCGTGCGTGCCTGCAGATCCTGGAAGTCTGGATAGGAAAAGTTCGCGCTGGTTCCGCGACTGAGCATCAGCAGACGCCTTGGATCAGCGCCCGGCAGCGGTCGGAACAGCACGCTGTTTAGCGCGCTGAAAATTGAAGCATTGGCTCCTATGCCAAGGCCGAGGCAGAGTACCGCGAGCACCGTGAAGCCAGGTGATCGCTTCAGCTGTCGAAGGGCGTACCGCAGATCAGTGACAAGGTCTTCGATGAGACGTACGCCGCGAGCATCCCTGTGCTCCTCCTGGACTTGGTCGAATCCGCCCATTTCCAATCTCGCGCGGCGCATCGCGTCGTCACGCAGCAAGCCGTTCGCGACGTGGCGCTCTATCAGTCGTTCAAAATGAAAACGGAGTTCGTCGTCTAAGTCCTGTTCCACGGAACGCCGTCGGATGAGCGAGCGAATCCTGTGCGTGAGATCGGCGAACATCACTGCCTCTGGCTACACGCTCTCCAAGACCTGCGCGACAACATCGGTCAGCGTCCGCCAAGTGCTCATCTCGACCTCCAGGTAGGCCCGGCCGCGCTTGGTCAGCGCATAGTACTTCGCGCGCCGATTGTTATCCGATGAACCCCATGACGCCTTGAGCCATCCGCGACGCTCCAAGCGGTGAAGGGCAGGATAGAGTGAGCCTTGCCGGATGGTCAGTCTGGCTCCGGAGATTTGGGCGAGTCGCTCGGAGATGGCCCACCCGTGCCGTGGCTCCAGGGCGAGCGTCTTGAGAATGAGGAGATCTAGCGTACCCTGCGGGAGGCCACTGTGCGGCATCGGCGTCATTGGACCCCTTGTACTTCGACAAGAGGCTAGCGCCTCTCGTGTCGAAGTGCAAGACGACCCAACGCGAATGTGCGCCGCTGGCCTCGAGGCGGGGTTTCTATGGCATCGGAGAGCCCACGGCGACGGGCGCTCGCGCTACGCGAGGAGAGCAAGAAAGGGCTGCGATTCGAGAACTGCCGGCTGAGTAGGAGGCGGCCGGCAAACCACCTTCTGCAGTCGGTTGATGAAAGGACTCTCAGCGACGCACAAGCTAGCGCTCGCGGCGCCGCGTCTTATCGGCCTCGTACCGTTCGTAAAGTTGGTCTGCTGCTGGGAATTCCCTCGACAGCCCTATCTAAGCCATCGGTTCGATTCTTTCGTGTTGCGTGTTGGTCCACGGCTCACCTCTGGCGCGGTAGCTATGTGGTAGCTAACCGTGCCTCGGACTCTCCAATGCGGCTGTAAGTTGTTGATAACATGGAGCCGGCGGTCGGACTTGAACCGACGACCTGCTGATTACGAATCAGCTGCTCTACCAACTGAGCTACGCCGGCCGGCTGGGTGGGGTCGCCGCGAAACAGCGACCCGAGATCGTAACACAAGCGCCGGGAAGCATCCGACTACAGGGGTACAACGCTCCGCCGACGCGAAGGCGACAGCCGCGAGCGCAACCTCCAATCCGCGATCACTTCGGCGAGGTTTTGTCCTGCAGCTTCGTGATGGGAACGTCTGATGTCCGCCCGCCACGAACAGCCTTGCCTTCGGCGTCCCTGACTTTCCTGGGCGGAAGATCCGCGATGCCCTTCTTCCTGGCTGGCTTCTTCGGAGCACGCATGGGTGAGCCCCCCGCGATGAAGCTGCGCCGATCCACCGGACAGGCATTGGCCGATGGTCCTGGCGCCACCGCTGCGGCGGCATGTTACCGCAGCTGCTCCGGCCACACCAACCGGCCCATACTGCGCATGCCGGCATGGTTCGACGTGCCCGTGACGAGGGCCTGCCGGCCCGTGTCAGGGAGTTGCCGGCATTGCGTCACCGGTCCTGAGCGCGATACCCTCGAAGCTCACGGAGCACATCGATCCATTGAACCACGTCGGGCGCTACGAAATCACCGAGCAGCTGGGTCAAGGCGGGATGGGGACCGTCTACAAGGCCTTCGACCCGATGCTGGCGCGCGTCGTTGCGGTGAAGGTCATCGCCGCGCACCTCGATGACCAGCCCGATCAGCGCGAGCGCTTCTTTCGCGAGGCGCGGGCCGCGGCTCAGCTGGCCCACCCCAACATCATCACCATCCACGACCTGGGCGAAGACAACGGCGCGCCGTTTCTCGCCATGGAGTACCTCGAGGGACAGGATCTCGACCACCGTATGCGCGGACCCGAGCGCCCGTCGCTCACGCGCCGCCTCGACATCGCGCTGCACATTTGCGCCGGCCTCGCACACGCGCACAGCGCGGGCGTCGTGCATCGCGACATCAAGCCCGCGAACATTTTCCTCACCAACGACGGCAAGGTGAAGATCCTGGACTTCGGACTGGCGCGTCTCGTGACCTCTGAGTTGACGCGCAGCAACGTCATGCTCGGCACCATCAGCTACATGGCGCCCGAGCAGCTGCGCGGCGAGAAATCGGACCACCGCGCTGACATCTTTTCGCTGGGCGTCCTCTTCTACGAGATCTTCGGCGGCAAGAAGCCGTTCCAGTCCGACTCCTTCGCCTCGACGATGTTCAAGATTCTCGAAGAAGTGCCGGAGCCACTTGGCGCGCTGAATCCCGACCTTCCCATCGAGCTCATTGCCATCATCGAGCGGGCCATGTCGAAGCCGCGCGACGAGCGGTATCAACTGACGCTCGACATGCTGCGGGATCTGGAAGCCGTGCGGGATGCCGCCCTGGTCGGAGACAGCCACCGCGTCGTCTTGACGGGCGACCATCCCACGCGACCGCCATCTGGCTCTGGCTCACGCCTCTCGACCGTTCGATCGAGCATGTTGTCGTCGGTTCTGACAGAGGCCCCGACCGGTGGCGTGCCGATGACGCCGCCTCCATCGGTCGCGGGCACGCCGCCGCCCGCCGCCCGCAATCGGACATGGATATATGCCGCCGGCGCGGCCTGTGTCATCGCCGCCCTCGTCGTCATCTGGATCCTGATGCGGCCTGGCACGGCTCGGCCAACCGTCGCATCAGACGGGGAGCGGTTCGCGGCCAATCAGTCGCCGCCGGCCGCGCTGCCCGCACCGCAGGCGGCAGCGCCAGCACCGACGCCTGCACCGCCGCCTCCGGCGGCGGCAATGCCAGAGCCACCGTCCACATCGTCAGTGCCGCCCCCTCCCGACACGTCCGTCACTGACAGCGGCAGCGCGGCGATCGCGGCGCAGGTTGCGCGCGCCACACGCGCGGCACGGGCAGCGTTGGCCGCTGGACGGATCGACGACGCCGCCCAGGCCGCGAATCAGGCGATTGCGCTCGACAGGACGAACCGTGAGGCCCGCGACGTCCTGAAGCGGGTGACGGAGGTCCAGCGAAAGCGCGTCGACGAGGCCCTGGCCGCATTGACCGCGGCGCGCACGGCTGCCACGCGCGCGAATGCGCAAGATCTCGTACCGCAACTCTTCGCGGCGGCGGACCGCGAAGAGACGGCCGCCCGTGGATCTGTCGAATCGGGACAGTTCACACTTGCGGCTGCGCGCATCGATGGCGCGGCCGCGCTGTTCCGCAGTGCCGAGGGCGCAGCGCGCGCCGAGGCCGATACGCGAGCCGCGCGCGCAGAGCAGCGGCCGAGACACGCGCGACGCCGCCTCCAGTGGCGCCGCCGCCACCTGTCGCGGCGCCAGCGCCATCACCACCGCCGGTCGCCGCCGAAGTGCCGCATGCGCCGGCAGAGACCGAGGCGACGGCGAAGGAAGCCATCGGCGCGACGCTCGAGCGGTACACGACGGCGCTGGAGCGGCGCGACATGTCGGCTCTGAAAGCGGTGTGGCCTGGGTTGAGCGGCGCGCAGCAGTCGGCCATCCAGAACGAGTTCGACAGTGCCCGTTCGATCGACGTAGACCTGGCCGACCCGCACATCGAGGTCGCCGGAAGCACGGCGACGGTGAACGGAGTGCGCCGATATACGGTCCAGACGCGCGACGGCCAGCAACTGCATAGGGACACGGCCACCACCATCCGGCTGCGGCGGTCGGGCAGTGGGTGGGTCATCGAGTCGATCCGGTTCGAGCAGCCGCGATAGCGCCGCCGCGCCCGCGGCTTCCTGAGGAGTCCATTGATGCGACGTCGATTCGTGATCGTGTGCTGGTCGTTCGTACTCCTCGTGCCGTCGGTGGCCGCCGCGCAAGACCAGGCGACCACGCTATCGTCGGTGTTCCACGACCTCTTCGGTCCAAACGGGCTGGTGGTGGACAGCAGTGCGCTCCTGCCGGACGGCTCGACGCACTCGGCGCATTTCAACAGCGCCTTCCAGAGCAACTTCACGCAGTTCAACGTCGCGCTGGCGAGCCAGCTCACCTCGCTGCCCCTGCCGTCGCCGGCCTCTGGTCTGACGTATCGCTTCGACCAGGGCACCGGCACGTTCGTCCGATCGACACAGAGCTTCGGGCCGATCCTCACCGACCGCGCCGAGACAATTGGCCGCGGGCGGTTCTCGTTCGGCTACACATACCAGTTCTTCTCGTTCGATCAGCTGGAAGGCATCGATCTCAGCCGGGTGCCGTCGGTCTTCACCCACGACGACTTCCAGCTCGGAGGCGGACGCACCGACGTGGTCACCACAAAGAACACCATCGATGCATCGGTGGGGCAGTGGACCGGGGCACTGACGTACGGGCTCACTGATCGGCTCGACTTCTCCGTAGCCGTTCCGATCGTCAGCACGCGACTCGGAGTGATTTCGGCCGCCACCATCCAGCGCGTCGGTACCGTGGGGTCGCCGAACGTCCATTACTTCGCCGATCCCCACGCGCCCGGAGGCTTTGGATCAGAGAAGACGTTCTCGTTAGGCGGCAGTGCCAGCGGCATCGGCGATCTGATTGTGCGGCTGAAAGGCAACATCATCCGGGGCGCGGGCAGCGGCCTCAGCGTTGGCCTCGACGTGCGCGCACCGACCGGCGACGAGCGCAACCTGCTCGGATCGGGCGCCCCCGGCGTCAAGCCGTTCATGGCGGCGTCGTGGACGCTCAAGCGGATGTCTCCGCGCGTCAACGTGGCGTACCAGTGGAACGGCTCGAGCGTGTTGGCCGGCGATCCCGAGACCGGCCAGAAGGCGGATCTGCCGGATCAGGTGCTCTATGCGTTCGGCGCGGACTTCGGGGTGAGCGATCGGTTCAGTCTGACGGGCGACTGGTTGGGGCGATGGGCCATTGACTCACCACGAGTCAGCGTCCATACGTTCACGCCCGCGGGATCGCCCGTTGGATTCGACGACATCGTCTTCAGCCGATCGTCATACTCGGCGTCGAGTGCGGCCATGGGGTGCAAAGCGAGTGTCGGCGGCCGCGTGCTGATCGACTTCAACCTCCGCTTCACCGTCGGAAGCAACGGGCTGAGTGATCGTGTCACGCCCCTCATCGGAGTCGAGTACGGGTTCAAATGATGGGCCTGCGCCACTCTCCGGGAACGCAGTCTTCCAGGAGCTCGATCCATGCGGGTGCGTGAGCTGTCACAAACGGCGTGCAGGCGGATCCTGTCTGGCGCCAAAGTGGTGCGGATCGCGTGTGCACGCGACGGACAGCCGTACGTGGTCCCTGTCGGCGTCGTCTTCGACGGGTCCGATCTCTACAGCTTCTCAACTGTCGGCCAGAAGATCGCATGGATGCGGGCGAACCCGCTCGTCTGTGTCGAATTCGACGAGATCGAGGACGCGCTTCACTGGACGACGGTCGTCGCGTTCGGACGGTTCGAGGAGCTGACGCGATCGGCCGCTCATCGGCGCGCCCGTGCCCACGCCGAGGAGGTGCTGGGGCGCCACGAGAACTTCTGGCTGCCGGGCGCCGCGCGAACCACGATGCGCGAGCCGACGACGCCGGTGTTTTTCAGGATCGTGATCGAGACGATGACCGGGCGCCAGGCGGGGAGTTAGGCTACCCAAGGTGCGGACGGAGGGTGCGGCCGGAAGGTGCGGCCGGAAGGTGCGGTAGGGAGGTGCGGGCAAGGGGTGCGGCAGCAAGGGTGCGTAAGAAGGTGCGCCGAGTGTGAGGTGCGACACTTGTGCCTGTGCCGTGGGCGTTGTGCCAGAGCCGTTACAGTGGCCTCTTCGACCCCTTCTTGACCCTTAGATTGTCGTTCAGTGCTCTAGATCGTAGACGTGGTGCAACTTCGCTGCGCGTTCACCCAGGTCCGCGTCGACGGTCGACTGCACGATCAGCTTGTCACCTTCCCGGGTGATGATTTGCTTGATTTCCCCGCCGCCGCCCTTTGCTTTGATCTCGCACACGAGCTTTTCGTCATCCCAGTGCGCCTTCCGCTCGAGCTCGAGGCCGCCGTCGCTGACTTCGAACGTCTTCTGACCGTCGGTCCGCACCTTCACGATGCGGCCGACCTCGTCCGTGAACGAAAGCGTCTCTCCGTCTGAGGCGATGACCAGACGCTTGGGCGGCTCCGCGGCGACCCGCGTCAGTTCCTTGCTGCGTGCGACCGTTTCTTCGTCGGGATGGTTCTTCACCATCGGACCGCCGCCGCCGGCACCGCCGATCGGTCCGAACCCGCCGCGCGGCGGACCGAAGATGGGCTTGTGGGAAGAACCCTTCCCCTTCGTCGAGTCCGCGCTGTTGCTGGAGTCACTCTTCTCGCCGTTGAAGGCCCAGGTACCGGTCAGGTCAGGATGTGCCTTTTTCTCCCGGGCGCCGGTAACCGGCGCAGCGGCGGTGATGGCGAGCGCGATGACACACAGACGGACGTAGCGGCTGGTCACAGATCACCCTTGCACGCGGGCGTGTGGACGGAAGGCAGGAACCCGGCTGGCACCAGGACGATTCAGTCTACCACCGTGGACCGCCTCGTCGGACGGCCACCAAGACTGCGAGGTCACGAGGCCGAGGCCGCGACCGGCGTCTGTTCGACCGGGCGAGGAGCGGGCCCTTCGCCATCGGCACTGGTCGGCAGCTCGATCCGGAAGGTGGACCCGTGCCCCGGCCGGCTCTCGACCGAGATCCGGCCGCCGTGGCGCTCGACCGTGGCCTTGACGATCGAGAGACCGAGGCCGCTGCCCCCACCGCCTGCCACGCGCGCGGAATCGACCTTGTAGAACCGATCGAAGATGGATCCGAGGTGCTCAGCGGGAATGCCTTCGCCCGTGTCCGTGACGGTGATGACGAGCACTCCGCGGTCGCCGGGCCGTGCCTCGAGATCGATGCGGCCGCCGGCCGGGGTGTGGCGCAGTGCGTTGGCGGCCAGGTTCTGCAGCACCTGTTCGAGCCGCAGGGGATCGCCGTACACGAATTCGGCGCCTGGTGCGATCGACGTAGCGAGTGTGACGTTCTTCTCGCGAGCGGCGCGTTCGTGACGCGCGGCCACTCGACCAAAGAGGCTCTCGACCGCGACGTCCTGCGGCTCTATCGTGGCACCGCCTTCCTCGAGGCGCGCAAGATCCAGCAGGTCCTGCGCGATCCGTTCGAGGCGCTGTGTTTCCTGCAGGAAGATTGCGAAGTAGCGCTCCCTCGTCGCCTCGTCCAGCGACAACCCCGACATCGTCAACGTCTCGGAGTAGCCACGCATCGCCGTGAGCGGCGTCATGAGCTCGTGGGAGACGTCGGCGAGCAATTGGCGGCGCATCCGATCCGAACGCCGTACCTGTTCGGCGCGCGCGGAAAGCTCAGAGGCCATCTGATTGAACGAGTGTGCGAGCGCCGTGATCTCGTCGCCACCCTTTTCCGGTGCGCGCGCCGAGAGGTCGCCGGCTCCGAGCTGGCGCGTCGCGTCTTCGAGCTTGGCCAGACGGCGTTGCACCGGGCCGAAGATGAGGAGCGAGGCCAGCGCCGTGCCGCTGGCGAGCAGGCCCAGCGCGAGCAACGCGACGAGCGGACCCAGCTCGGAAATGACCTGCGTGAACGGGCGGAATGGCGTCACGACGACGAGCCCGAGCACGACATGGTTCACGACAATCGGTCCGAAGCCCGGTAGACGGCGGAATTCCGGACGCCGATCGGTCTCGCGGAGCTCTTCGGCGGTCTCGGTCTCCAGCCGGCGCTGCGCGAAGCGGACGAGCGACGGTGGCGGCGAGCTGCGCGCCGAGGCGACCACATGCCCGTCGCGCATGACGATCAGGAGCAGCGGACCGCCCTTCTGATCGAGCGACGCCACGAGGGGTGCCAGGTTGGCGCCTGGGTCCTTCGTGAGCAGCGCCGCGGCCTTCTCGCCGGTCGTCCGGGCGAACTCTGCTGGCGATCCACCCGGGATCGTGTCGACGGATCGGCTGAGCAGATAGAGAAAGAGCCCGGCCTGGACTGCGAGCGTGAGGCCGAGGAACAGCACGAACCCCAGCCCGATGCGCCAATACAGGCTGCGATACCAGACACGCGGGGCGCCTGGAGGGGCGGTGCCGGCGGTGAGCGCGCGAGGGGCTGCGCTGAACATGTTGGTGCCCGGCGCCACGAGCGCCCGGGATAGCGAGTCAGACGTCGGCCAGTTTATAACCGGTGCCCCAGACCGTGAGCAGGATGCGCGGGTTGGCCGGATCCTCTTCAATCTTCCGGCGGAGCCGCTTGACCAGTGCATCCACGCTGCGATCGGTCACGTAGGTGTCGTCGTTCCACACGCGCGACAGCAGGGCCTCCCGGCTGAACACGATCCCCGGGTGTGTGCCGAGGAGGTGCAGCAGGCTGAATTCCTGACGGGTCAGATCGACCGGTTGTCCGCGCACGATCACGCGCCGCCGTGCAGGTTCGATCTCGAGACCGAAGGGGAGCAGTTCGATCGAGCGCTCGCCGTCAACGCCGGACGCACGGCGCCGGCGGAGCAGCGCACCCACGCGGGCGATGAACTCGCGCACACCAAAGGGCTTGGTGAGGTAGTCGTCCGCCCCGCTCTCGAGGCCGACCACTTTGTCGGATTCCTCTCCGCGTGCGGTCAGCATCAGGATCGGGATGTCTCTGTTCGGACCCTCGCGCCTCACGGCACGGCAGAGCGATACGCCATCGAGTCCCGGCAACATCAGGTCGAGGACGAGCAGCTCAAAGGGACTCTCTTGCGCCAGCCGCAGCCCCTCACGTCCGTCACCTACCGCCGACACCTTGTGCCCGTCGAGACCCAGGTGCAGCGACACCAGCTCTCGAATGCTGGGATCGTCCTCGACCACGAGAACTCGCGTTGCGTCGGCTCGCTCACTCATGACGTCGCACTCGAGGCGATTATGGCACGGCACGGGCGATCGTCCTCGACAGGCGCGTGAGGCGCGCGTGAAAGAACCGTGACTGTGCCCGCGTCACGGATTTTTCACTAGCGAGTCGTCGTTCTGCCGCGCTCTGGGCGTCTTTATAGAGATCGGCACGCAATGACGAAGGCAGACTGACGAATGCGGATTTGGCGACGGCCAGGATGAGCAAGGGCCAATCGTCAAACCGTCAACCTACCTTTCGTCATTGCACGAGACGTGTACAGGAGGAGACAGCATGTCCCGGTGGTGGCTTCGATCCATTTTCGTGCTGGCGGCCAGCGCGCCGCTCGCTGCGCAGACGCCCGCGCCGTCGAATGCGCCTGCCGCCCAGGCTCCGCTTCCCGCGCCACCGGCACCGGCGCCTAACGCCGACAACACTCCGGCGGGCACGCGCGCCGCGTTGTTCGGCGCATGGCATCTCGCACCCGACTCGCCAGAGTCGGGCGCCAGGCCCGACGACGGGACACCGCCCGACAGTAGCGGCGGCAGTGGCAGTGGCGGGGGCGGCGGTGGCCGCGGCGGTGGCGGCGGTGGCGGCGGGTACGGTGGCGGGCATGGCGGCGGACACGGCGGCTTTGGCGGCGGCTACGGGGGTGGCGGCGGGGCGGCGGCTACGGTGGCGGCGGCGGGCGAGGCGGCATCGCACGGCGGGGGCGGCGGCAATTCCGAAGAGATGCAGAAGATGCGTGTGGTGATGCACGAACTGATGCGCACACCCACGACGTTGACGATCGCCAACGGCAGCGACGGAGCTGTACTGCTGACCGACGAGGACGGCCACGTCACCCATCTCGCGCCGAACGACAAGAAGGTCAAGGAGCAGCTCTCGACCGGCGATGAGGTCGAACGCAAGACGCATTGGGATGGCCAGACACTCGTGAGCGAAATCAAGACCGGCGACACGAAGTTGACGCAGAGCTACCAGGCGGCCGCGTCGGACGGCCGTCTCACCGTCACCACGACGATGGAGAACGCGCGGTTCAAGAATCCGCGCGCGCGCACGCACATCTACGAGCGGCAGGAGGCCGCCGCTCCAAGTCAGCAATAAGCGGCAAAACCGTGACAACCGCGGATTTCACGCGGTTGTCACACTCTCTTCGCGGTCGCGCCCCGATCCCCCCGTCCAATCAGACAGAGGGGGACATGCGACGAAAACTTGTGCTCGGGTTGGTCATGGTGGCGGCCCTCGGGGCAACCGTCACCGCCTACTTCACTCTGCGCGGTGGTCCAGCCGATCCGCAGATCACGGCGGTCGCCATCACGCGCGGATCCATCCTCAAGACCGTTCAAGCGACCGGGACGCTGCAGGCGGTGTCGACCGTTGAAGTCGGATCGCAGGTCTCCGGGCGCATCTCGGAGCTGCACGCCGATTTCAACTCGATCGTCCACAAGGGTGAGATCATCGCGCGCCTCGATCCGTCGCTGTTTCAAGCGCAGGTCGATCAGGCGCGTGCGACGCTCGCGCGCATCGAGGCCCAGGAAAACGGTGCGGTCGTCCAGCAGAAGGACGCGCAGAACAAGCTCACGCGCGCGAAGGACCTGGCGAAGTCGAACCTGATCGCGACACAGGATCTCGAAGCGGCGCAGACCACGTATGACGCAGCCGTCGCGGCCGTGGCATCCGCGCGCGCGGACGCGGTCCAGGCACGCGCGCAGCTCAATCAGGCTCAGCTGAATCTGCAGCACACGATCATCCAGGCGCCGACCGACGGCGTCGTGATATCGCGCAGCGTCGAAGTGGGGCAGACCGTCGCGGCCGCGATGCAGGCCCCTACGCTGTTCACGATCGCCGGTGACCTGTCGTTGATGCAGGTGAACGCGAGCATCGACGAAGCAGACATTGGCAGCATCCGGCCGAAGCAGCCCGTCGACCTTCACGGTGGACGCGTATGCGGACCGCACGTTCAACGGCCATGTGAGTCAGGTACGTCTGCAGCCCACGGTCGTCCAGAACGTGACGACCTACATCACCGTGATCGACGTGCCGAACAAGGATCTGCTGTTGAAGCCGGGCATGACGGCCACCGTGACCGTGAAGGTGGCGGAACGCGAGGACGTGCTCAGAGTGCCGAACGCGGCGCTTCGCTTCCGTCCGACACCTGAGGTGCTGACTGCGCTTGGTGATCCGGCCGCGGGCGCACAGCCTCGACGTGCCTCGAGCGATCGAGCCAAGCCATCATCGCCCGGCGCAGGCGCCGATCCGGAACCGGCAAGCGACTGGCGCCACGCCGCGACGATCGATGCGGCGTTTGGACCTGTGCCGACGCCGAACTCCAGGGCCCGCCTGTGGCAGATCCGCGATGGACGCCTCGCGCCCGTGGCCAGTGCGGCTCGGTCTGACCGACGGAACCACGACCGAGCTCATTGAAGGACCGCTCGAGGCTGGGAGCTCGGTCGTCACGAATGTGGCGGTGCCAGCGGCCACATCCACGTCGGCGCAGTCGCGCTCGCCGCTCCTGCCGCAGTTCCCGCGGCCTGGAAGCCGCAGCACCGGGAGGAGCCGATGAGCGCCCAACCTGCCGTGATGGAAGCCGCGGACGCAGCCGCGGCGTCGTCTCTGATTGCCGTCCGCGACCTGACGAAGGTCTACGACATGGGCGACGTCAGAGTGCCTGCACTGCGCGGCGTCACGCTCGACCTGCAGCCGGGCGAGTTCGTGGCTGTGACCGGACCATCGGGGTCGGGCAAGTCCACGTTCATGCACATCCTGGGCTGTCTCGATCGGCCGACGTCCGGCCAGTACGTGCTCGCCGGGAAGGACGTGTCGAGGCTTGGACGGGACGAACTGGCGGCGGTACGCAACGCCACCATCGGATTCGTGTTCCAGGGCTTCAACCTGTTGTCGCGGACGAGCGCGCTCGAGAACGTGGAACTGCCGCTGCTCTATCAGCGGCCGTCGCCCAGGGCCGCCGCGCGACATGCGGCGGCGTTGGCGGCACTCGACGCCGTCGGTCTCGAAGACGCGTGCGGATCACCATCCGAATCAGCTCTCGGGCGGGCAGCAGCAGCGCGTCGCGATCGCCCGCGCGTTGATCAACGACGCCATCCATCCTGCTGGCGGACGAGCCGACCGGCAACCTGGACACCCGCACCAGCGTCGAGGTGATGGACATCTTCCAGCGACTGAACCGGGAGCGTGGTTTGACAATCGTGCTCGTCACGCACGAGCCCGACATCGCCCAGTACGCGTCACGCACTATCGCGTTTCGCGACGGACGCGTCCTGCGCGATCAGCGGTCCGCTCAACCACGTGATGCGTCCAGCGAGCTCGCCGCGCTGCCTCCCGTGGACGAGGAGGTGTGACGTGTCCGTCCTGATGACGCTTCGAATCGCGCTCATCGCGCTATCGCGCAACAAGCTGCGCACCGTACTGACCACCCTCGGCATGATCATCGGCGTGGCCGCGGTCATCAGCATGGTCTCGATCGGCACCGGTGCGCGCACGTCGGTCGAGCAGCAGATCAGCTCTGCCGGCACGAACCTGATCATGATCAACGCCGGCTCGTTCAACATGGGCGGTGTTCGTCTCGGCACCGGCAACCAGAGCACACTCGTCGCGGACGATGCCAAGGCCATCCGGGAAATCGACGGCGTGCGGTGGGTCGCCGCCGAAGCGAACACGCGCGGCCAGGTCGTGGCGTCGAACGAGAACTGGGCCACGAGCATCCGGGGGACTGATGTGGACTTCGTGCAGATGCGGTCCTGGCCGCTGCTGTCGGGCCGCTTCTTCACCGACAGCGAGGTGACGCAGGCGGCCAAAGTCGCCGTTCTGGGCACGACGGTGCGCGATCAGCTCTTTGGCGTCGGCGCCGATCCCGTTGACGGGACGATTCGCATTCAGAACCAGCCGTTCCGTGTGATCGGTGTCCTCGCGAGCAAGGGGCAGGGACAGATGGGGCAGGACCAGGACGATGCCGTCTACATGCCGTACACGACCGTTCAGAAGAAACTGCTCGGCATCACCCATTTGAACAGCATCACGGTGTCGGCAGCGCAAGCCGGAATCAGCGCAGCGGTCTCGGACCGGATCGCCTCGCTGTTGAGAGTGCGCCACCATCTGAGCGCCGGCGAAGACGACGACTTCAACATCCGCACGATGGAAGAGCTGTCGGGCATTCTCACGGCGACCACGACGACGATGACGCTGCTCCTTGCAAGCATCGCCGCCGTGTCGCTCCTCGTAGGCGGCATCGGCATCATGAACATCATGCTGGTGTCGGTCACAGAACGGACGCGCGAAGTCGGCCTCCGCCTCGCGCTCGGCGCCCGCGGGCGCGATGTCCTCGTCCAGTTCCTCGTCGAAGCCATCGTCTTGAGCCTCGTGGGCGGACTCCTGGGCGTTGGTCTCGGCCTCGGCATCTCGGGCGGCCTGGCGACGTTCATGCGATGGCCGACCGCGATCTCGCCCGGCTCGATCGCCATGGCGTTTGGATTCTCGGCGGCCGTCGGCATCTTCTTCGGCTTCTACCCGGCACGAAAGGCGGCGGCGCTCGATCCGATCGATGCGCTCCGTTACGAGTAAAGCGGCGTCGTATTCGGGTTCGTGTTCGTGTTCGGCTCGAACTGCGGCGAAACCGCTTCGAATACGAACTACGAACTCCGAATACGACACCGCGGCGCGTCAGGGCCGGAGGGTCTGAGGGCTCGAGGACTCGCGCCGCGCGAAGACCGCTCCCCAGTCCACGCGTGCGGTGATCTGCATCAACGTGAAGAGCGTCGCGACGGCGCCAATCGTGACCGTCAAGCCGGTGTAGCCCTCGAAGAAGAAGGCGTAGCTGAAGAGCACGAGAAACACGACCTGCGCCAGGCCTGCTTCCCGCACGGCGAATCGGGTACCGGCGACCAGGCGCAGGTAGCTGACCACGAGGGCGACGCTGGTCGCGGCGGCGATGACGAACGCCACGTTCATGTCGATGTGATCCACGAGATACGCAAGCAGCAGATGGAACGCAAAGAACGCAGCTGACAGGAACGCGTAGTTCATCGGGTGCAGGTTGTAGCCGCGCAACACGCCGAGGATCACCATCACGCTCAGGAAGAACAGGAGCGACACGGGCGCGAACCAGGTGATGCGAGCGGCAAGCGGGCCCGGATTGAGGCGATCGGGCGGATCCATGCCGATGTGCTGGCCCGTCACGAGGCTGCCAAACTTCCAGGTCAGCGTCCACCCATCGCCGTCGGGCGCCTTCAAGGTCGGTGAGAGGCTGCCGGCGGGGAAGTCGATCGCTTCGAAGTCCGTCTTCATCGTGAGCTCGAAATCGCGCACCTGCGTCACGCCTTGCCCGGCAAAGGCGTAGGTCCACATCTCCCAATCCGCGCGATCGGTACGACAGTTCCACCGGCGCGTCACCTCCCGCCGGCAACTCCATCGCGACTTGCACGCCTTGCGAGAGATCGCGGACGGCCGGTGTGTCCGCATCACCCATCTGGAATCGAAACTCGTCGTACAGCGCCTCCGTGGACGGAAACTTGAACTGCACCACGACGCGGCGCGGCTCAGAGTCGGGGTTGTGCACGCGCCAGGTGGCGTGGAACTGCACGCCGTAGGTGTCGTACCAGAGCAGCCCCTTCTTGCGCTGGTCGAGATGGAGCTGCACCTGCACGCGGCTGCTGTCGAGCGGGATGGGTCCGTTGACCACGTCCTTGGTGGTCACCTCGCGGGTGACGAGGTTGCCGTCACGATCCCTCTCCTGTACTTGCCCGGTCGTCACGTGAGGGCGTTCGACCCAAGCCTCAGGAGCGACCTGGACGTGCGTGCCACCCCACAGCAGGGCGACTTCCTTCTCCAGCCGGCCATCGTATTCGCCGGTGCGGGCGATCAGCGATCCGCCCAGCACACCCCACGCCACCGTGGCGCAGACATAGATCAACGCAATAGCCAGCAAGCGAGCGGTCGTCATGATGCCTCCTCCCGCACAGGTGTGGCGGGTCCACCCAGCATGGCGGAGACGACGCTCCGAGACATGAGCGGTTCGTGAGCGGGCAGGTCAGATGGGAATGGAGATCCCGCCGTTCGGGCCTGGGTCTAGCGATCCCTTGGACCGGGGCGATGCGTGAGGCCGTACGCCAGGCCTGCGCCGAACGACACGCCTTCGAAGATGCTCACCAGCGTCCGTGTGACCGGGCGGAGCGACTGTTCGCCGATGAGGCGTGCCAACGGCGCCAGGCCGGTAGCCGAGCCGCTGAAAGCGTCTGCCATGACGTCCAGGCTCGCCGCCACCAGCCGCCGGCCGGCCAGGGACAGGATGAGTCCGGCAAGTCCACAGGCCAATCCCGTGACGATGGCGACCTGCAACCGGGCGCTGCCCCGCGGTGTGGCGAGGCCGCCTCCCGCGAGACGAGGCGTCGCAATGGCGTACCCGGCGCCGGAAGCCGCACCCAGCAGCAGCCCTTCGACGCCGCCACCGATACTGGCCACGTCGTGACCAAAAAGTCCGATCATGACGCTGCGCGCGAAATGGTGCGCCGCGAAGCCCATGAGGCCGCCGCCCAATGCGCCGAAGCCGACAAGCGCCCACGCGCGTTGCGATCGCGCGAGGGCTTCGGCAGCCGTCAATCCCGCGCCAATCCCCGCGGCCGCGAGTGCGCCTGCCACGGTTCCGACGACCGTCAGCGCCATCACTATCGACGAGGAAGCGTGTGAGGCCGGGACGAGGAGGAGCGCGAGCCCTCCAAACGCACCGGCGACGGCACCTGCCAGCGCACCGCCAGCGGATGCAAAGGCCCAGCGGCTCGAGACGAGGCGAGCGGCCCGTCGTAGTCTGAACCGCACGAGCGCCAGGGCGGAGGCGGGCCAGCCTTCCGTCCCGACCAGCGGCACGTCTCCAGCACCAGGCACATCCCAGCGCGCGTCGCGGAGGAGTGCCCGTGCCTCGCTGTGCCCGGGCAGGCGATCCAACCGGGAGAGTGCCTCGGCGGTCCCGAGCACGTGAAGCTGCTGCGCCGCATCGAGCCGTTCTTCGTTCGTGACGTTGGCGGCTTCGCCGCGCTTGAGGAGTCGATCGAGGAGAGGACCAAACGGGTCGCTCTCCGCGGGCGAGGAAGCCGGCACGTGATCCGGCGCTCGTGAGGCTGCGGCTGTGGCGTCCACATCCTCGGCCGTCGCGACCTCGGCGAACACGAATTGATACCCATGACGCGAGACCGTGCGGATGAATTGGGCCTCACGCGGGTCGTCGCCGAGCGTGCGTCTGCAGCGTACGCACGGCCTGACTCAGCGCGCCGTCGGACACGATGACGTCGGACCAGACGCGATCGAAGATCTCCTGGCGATGGACGGCCCGGTGCCGCTCGTCCACGAGCAGCAACAGCAGGTCGAAATAGCGTGGAATCAACCTGACTTCGATGCCCTCGCGGCGCAACTGGCGCTGGGCCGGGGAGAGTTCGAAGGGGCCGAACCGGTAGCGCGGCCTGGTGGCCGCGGCGTCTGGCATCCGCGCATCGTACAAGAGAACCGCTCGCGCGTCAGGTTGCGAGGTATCATCCGCGGACGCTCACGGAACCTCGTCACGTTTCGGCGCCCATGAGGACTCGAATGGATCGCAGCGCGCGCATGTCCGGGCGCTTGGCGACCCTGATCTGTATCGTCGCCTGCCTCGCGGTGCCGGCCGCGCTCGACCAACCGGTGGCCCCGCAGCGGAACTGGCTGCGTCTGCAAACCAGTAACTTCACACTCCTCGGAAACAGCAGTGAGAAGGATCTGCGACGCGTAGCGCAGCGGCTGGAGCAGTTCCGCGAAGCGATCGGCGTCCTGTTTCCGAAAGCCGTCCTGAATGCGCCGCGGCCGACCTTCGTGCTCGTGTTCAGGAATCAAAAATCGTACGACCCGTTCAAGCCGAAATATCAAGGCAAGACCAAAGACATTGCCGGCTTCTTCATTCGAGGCGCGGCAGCGAACTACATTGCGCTGACCACGGAGAGCCTCGACGATTTCGGCACCGTGTACCACGAGTACATGCACCAGGTCGTCGACAACACGATGGAGTCGTCGCCCCTCTGGTTCAACGAGGGGCTTGCGGAGTACTACACGAGCTTCTCGGTGACGCCCGATGGCCAGCGCGCATCGCTGGGCAAGGTGCTCCCCTGGCACGTTCTGCTTCTGCGACAGCAGTGGGTGCCGCTGCCGGCGCTGCTCGCAGTCACGCATGAATCGCCCCTCTACAACGAGAAGAACCGCATGGGCGTCTTCTATTCCGAGTCGTGGGCGCTCGTGCACTACCTGTTGCTCGGGGACCAGCAGAAATATGCACGGCACGCCGCCGAGTTCATTGGTCTCCTGGATGACGGCACGGATCCCAACGACGCCGCGATGCGGACGCTTCACGTATCGCTCGATGCCCTCGAAAAGGGCGTCCGTGGCTACGTCAACCAGGAGCTTTTCCCGCTGCAGACCGTCCGCTTCACCGAGCGGATTGGCGCGGTCGATCGGCTGCCGGTCACGCAGGCCGCGGAATCCGACGTGCACGCCGTGCTTGGCGAGCTGCTCTCCACGATGCAGCGCAACGACGAAGCGCGTGCGCAACTCGATGCAGCGCTCACGCTCGATCCGGAATCGCCCACGGCGCACATGGCCCTCGGCCGTCTACTGCTCGCGTCCCACCAGGCCGAGGAGGCGCGGCCGCATCTTCGCAAAGCGGTCATCCAGCCCGACGCTCCGTGGGCGGTGCACTGGGACTATGCGCTGCTGCAGATTCAGGCCCGTCTCTCGGACCAGCCGGCGGTGGACGATGCGGCGATCGAAGCGGCGTTGCGGCGAGTGATCGCGGCGAATCCGTCCTTTGGCGATGCGTACGGTCAGCTGGCATGGCTGCGCGCGCAGTCACCCGCGAACCTCGAGGAAGCGGCCGCTCTCGTGCGCAAGGCGCTCGCGTTCGTGCCCGGGAACGAGGAATACCAGCTTCTGCTAGCCACCATTCTCGTGAATCAGCAGGAATTCCCGGCTGCGCACCAGGTGCTCGATCGGCTTGCGCGCGGCGCGACCACGCCGGCGGTGCGGGAGACGGCCAACAGCATGCTGGCGACCGTCCGCCGGTATGAAGCGCAACCGGCGCGGCCGTCTGCAGACAGCCCGAGCGCGACCTCGACGCGGGAGCCCCGTGTCATGCCCGTCTTTCGGGAGCCAAAGCCCGGCGAGGAACGGGTCGCCGGGTGGCTGACGGCCATCGAGTGCGGCAAGAATGGAATCGTCCTGGTTGCTCGCGTGGATGGCAAGCCGTTCCGCATCCACGCGGAACGCTTCGAGGCCATCGACTTCATCACCTATCGGGAAGACCTGCGGGGATCGGTGGGGTGTGGCAGACGAGCCCAGGAAGACATCGTCGTGATGACCTATCGGCCCGGAGGCAATGATATCGCGGGGGAAGCCGTGGCCGTCGAATTTCCTCCGGCCAACTTCGTGCCGAAATAGGACGGGATCAGGCCTCGTCCGCGAGCTCGGCCCACGCGAATCTGGCCGCCCTCGCGAATCCGCCCACGTACCGCGCGTCCACGGGCGTCAGGCGAAAGAGTACGAAGTCGCCGAGCTCGAAGCGGGGCAGGGCATCGGGGAATCGATCGACGTACCGTTCGGCGGCAGCAACATAGCCGGGGTCATCCCGCCGAACGATCGCGACCGACGTCTGGAGCGTGATGCGGTGCAGACGCTGCGGATCGCCGTCGCCGGCATCGGGCTCGGACACGACGAGCGACGCGCGGGGATCGGCGAGCAGGTTCTTCGTGTGCTGCGCGAGCTGGCTGAGAAACAGGAGGAAGCCGCGATGCTCCTCGTCGAGTGCGTACGCCACCATGGACGCGAGCGGCGCGCCACTATCGAGTGTGGCGAGCGCCGCCCACCGCTGCGCGTGCAACAGCGCCCGCGCCTCCCTCGCAATCGCCGATGCGCTCACACCAGACGTGCCGTCAGCGTGATCTCCACCGCCGCAAGCGCCTTCGAGACCGGGCAGCCCTTCTTGGCGGCCTCGGCGTGCGTCTGGAACGCGGCCGGATCGATGCCGGGGACGCGTCCTTCCGTTGACAGGTCGATTTTCGTGATGGCGAACGAGTCGCCCACTTTGCCCAGGTGCACCGTGGCCGTCGTGCGCACCGACTCGGGCGTGTGGCCGGCGCCCGCCAGAATGTTCGAGAATGCCATCGAAAAGCAGCCAGCGTGCGCGGCTGCGATCAATTCCTCGGGATTGGTGCCGCCGCCGTCGCCGAAGCGCGATTTGAAATCGTACGGACCCTCAAAGGTGCCGCTGCCAAGGTGTACGCGGCCGGTGCCTTCTGTCAGATTGCCGCGCCATTCGGCGTCGGCGACTCGTGCTGGCATATCACTACGCTCCTTCTAGAAGTGGGTCACTTGCGCTGGATGAGCGTCAAGTCCCCCAACCATCGCATACGACTGGTGCACACGCGACACTTTTTTCCATAATGCCCGCATGCCCTCCATCCGACTCGCGCTGATCGGCGTCCTTGCCACCCTCGGCTCCCTCACGGTCGTGGTGGCACGGCGGGATCAGGGCCCGCCCTACGAGCCGGCCGATGCGCGAGCCACGCTCGTGCTCGAGGCGGGCTATCGCGCCGATCTGGTGGCGAGCGAGCCCGACATACAAAGTCCGGTCGCGATGGACATCGATGAGGACGGACGCCTGTTCGTGCTCGAGATGCCGGGTTATCCGCTCGACACGCATCCGACCGGCCGCGTGAAAGTGCTCGAGGACAAGGATGGCGATGGCCGGTACGAGACGAGCCACGTATTCGCGGACAACCTGGTGCTCCCCACCGGAATCATGCGTTGGAAGAAAGGTGTCCTCGTCACGTCCGCTCCCGACGTCCTCTATCTGGAAGACACCGATAACGATGGCCGGGCGGACCAGCGTCACACGGTGATCACCGGCTTTGCCGTGACCAATCCGCAGCACATGGTCAACGGCCCGACCTACGGACTCGACAACTGGATCTATCTCGCCCATGAGGGACCCGCCGAGGCCGTGATCTACAAGGACCTGTTCGGAGATCACGGGTCGCCGCTGCGATGGCCCGAGCACCCCGACCGTCCCGCCGTGCCCCAGCACCGGAGCGGGGTGCGGCTGCGGCCCGACACCGGCGGGCTCGAGCTGCTCGCCGGCGATTCGCAGTACGGCCATGGCTTCGACGCGTGGGGGCACTACTTCACCAACGACAACTCCAATCATGCGCGGCACGAGGTGATCGCCGCGCGCTATCTCGCACGGAATCCGGATCTGCTCGTGGAATCCGCGATGGCGGACATTCCGGATCACGGAGAGGCCGCGAGAGTCTTTCCGATTACGCATCGCCCCGCATTCGAGCTGCTGACCGAGGCGGGGCAGTTCACGTCGGCCTGTGCCATCACGCCGTACACGGGTGGGGCCTTCCCCGAGACCGGAGGCACGTCGCTCTTCGTCGCAGAGCCCGTGCACAATCTCGTGCATCGAGACGTGCTCGTGCCCAACGGGCCGACGTTCGTCGCCCGCCGGGCGGAGGAGAGCCGCGAGTTTCTGGCCTCGACCGACAGCTGGTTCCGCCCGGTCTTTCTCTACATCGGTCCTGACGGCGCGCTCTACGTCGTGGATTTCTATCGCGCTCGCATCGAGCATCCTGAATGGACGTCGAGCGACCTCCAGAAGAATCCCGCCCCGATGTACGAGGGACAGAACCGCGGCCGCATCTACCGGATCCACCGGGAAGGCACGGAGCCAGCAGCTCCGCCGTCGCTCGGGCGTGCGGATACCGCTGCGCTCGTGAGTGCTCTCGAGAACGACAGCCTGTGGTGGCGCCGCACCGCGCAGCGCCTGTTGCTCGATCGGCATTCACAAGACGCTGTGCCCCTGCTCACGAAGCTCGCATCATCCAAATCACCGTACGGCCGACTGCATGCGCTGTGGACGCTCGACGGACTCGGGGCGCTGGACGATGGGCTCGTGTCCGCAGCGCTCGTCGACCCCGTTCCAGGCATCCGGGAAAATGCGATTCGCCTCGCGGAGCCGCGCTTGAACGCTTCACCCGCCTTGGCGTCGGCGCTTCTCGGTATGACCGGCGAGAACGACCCGCGGGTGCGGTTCAGCGTCCTCGCGGCACTCGGATTCCTTGACTCTCCGCAGGCGGCTGAGGCGCGCGATCGGTTGCTCCTGCAGGGCATCGAGGATCCGTGGATCCGCATCGCCGCGCTCAGTGCCGGATCCGACCGGACGCTCGCCCTTTTCGAGCGCATGACGGCCGACACCACGACGCCATCGTCCCCCGGACGCCAGAGTGTCATCGAACAGGCCGCGTCGGTCGTTGCGGCGCGGCAACGTCCTGCGGAGGTGCGCGCGCTGGTGGAACGTGCCGCTTCCGCGCCCGCCGACACATGGTGGCGCGGGCCCGCAGTGGCCGGCCTGGCGCGCGGCGCGAGAGGACACGTCGGTACGCGCGAGCTGCTGGGTCCCGCCCGTGCGTCACTCGTCGCGCTTTTCGGCGATGCCTCATCAGAGGTCCGCCGAGGCGCTCTCGATCTGCTGCAGATGGCCGGGCCAGGCGCCGATACCGCCTGGCGCACCGCCCTCACTGAAGCCCTCGCTCGCGCGGGACGACGAACTGAGGACGCGGGCCGTCGCGCCGATGCGGTGACCTTCGTGGCGCTCGACAAGCCCGAGCGGCGTGTGCAGTGGTTCGAAGGACTGATCGCGCCGCAGGAGCCGGAAGCCGTTCAGATTGCTGCCATGCAGGCGCTGCGGACGATCGATCGCGATCGGCTGATGAAGTACGCCTCGAGCCTGCCCGAAGCGGATCCGGCTCGCGCGCCGTCGTCGAGCATCGCTATCGCGCGCGTCCTGCTGGACCGCTGGCCGTCGCTCACGCCAGAGGTCAGGACGCACGCCGCCGACGTGCTCATCGATGCGCCCGAGCGCGCCAAGCTGCTCGTGGCCGCGATGCGGACGGGCGTCGTACAGCCCTGGTCGCTCGGCTTCTGGCAGAAACAGGACTTGGTGCTGTACCGCGACGCCGACATCCGGACGTCGGCTCGCGCGCTGCTCGAACAGGATCCGCAACAACGCGGGGCCACGATCAAACGCTACGCAGCCGCGCTCGATTTGAGCGGCGATGCGACGAAAGGTGAGCAGGTTTTCACGCGCGTGTGCGCCGCCTGCCACGCCCTCGATGGCCATGGCGCCGATCTCGGTCCTGACCTCGCGACTGTGCGCCATCGTCCGCCGCTGAGCCTGCTCAGCGATATCCTGCTTCCCAGTCAGTCCATCGCGCAGGGTTACCAGACCTATGTCATCGAGCGGATCGGGGGCAAGACCGAGACTGGTGTGCTCGGTCCGCAGACGCCGACGACGATCACGCTTCGGCAGGGGCAGGGGCGCCAGGTGACGATCCGGCGCAGCGAGATTCGCAAAATGACCGTGGCGCCGCAATCGACCATGCCGTCAGACCTCGACAAGGTGATCACCCCAGAGGACATGGCCGATCTGCTCGCATACCTGCGGGGCGCCTCGTTGTCGCATTGAGGTTTGACCTCGTCTGGCGAATTGGTCAAGAGTAGCGCGGGATCGGGGACCCGTTCTGTATGCCGCGCGCCCTGTTCGTCGCCCTGTCGGCGCTGCTCGCGTGCGCGGTTCCGCTGAACGCTGCCGCGCAGCCTCCTACCGTCACCAGGATCGAGCCGCCGAGCTGGTGGATTGGCAGTACGGTCAATCCGGTACGCGTCCTTGTACACGGAACGCATCTGGCAGATGCGCGAGTCGACACGACCACTCCCGTCCTGACGACGAGCACTGTGGAGGTCAACGCGGCGGGCACATACCTGTTTGCAGATCTCACCATCGACCCTACGGCTGCTCCCGGCACCTACACACTCCGTGTCGTCTCGGCCTCCGGCGCGACGCCAACGACCTTCACCGTTCTGCCGCGGCTCAATCGCACAGGGCGGTTTCAGGGCGTTGGCAGGAACGATGTGATTTATCTGGCGATGCCTGACCGATTCGTGGATGGCGATTCGTCCAACAACGATCCATCGGTCTCGCCTGGCCTCTATGACCGGTCGAAGCCCCGCTACTACCACGGGGGAGACTTCAAGGGCGTCACATCGAAGCTGCCCTACCTGAAGGACCTCGGCGTCACCGCCATCTGGCTGAACCCGTGGTACGACAACGTCAACCATCTGAATCAGAAAGAGACCTACGACAACCAGCCCATCACCGACTATCACGGCTACGGAGCCGTGGATTTCTATGGTGTCGAAGAGCACTTCGGATCGATGGCGGATCTGCAGGAGTTGGTCACGCACGCGCACGCACTCGGGCTCAAGGTCGTGCAGGATCAGGTGGCCAATCACACCGGACCGTACCATCCGTGGGTCGAGGACTCACCGACGCCAACGTGGTTCAACGGTACGGCCGCCGATCACGTCGCCAACACGTGGCAGGTGTGGACGCTGCAGGATCCACACCAGACGCCGCAGGAACAACGCGCGACGCTCGACGGCTGGTTCATCAACATCCTGCCCGATTTGAATCAGCGCGATGACGAGACCGCGCGCTACATCATCCAGAACGCGTTGTGGTGGACCGGCACGCTCGGCCTCGACGCGATTCGGCAGGACACCTGGCCGTACGTCCCGCGCTCGTTCTGGCAACGATGGATGGAAGCGCTGAAGCGTGAGTTTCCGAACCTGACGGCCGTCGGCGAGTTGTTCGACGAGGATCCGGCGCTCGTGTCGTTCTTCATCGGCGGAGCCGCGCGCTTCGACGGCGTCGACACGAAGGTGGACTCACTCTTCGATTTCCCCCTGCTCGGCGCAATCCGGCAGGTGTTCGCGAGAGGCGGTTCCATTCGACAGGTGGCGCAGGTTCTCGCACGCGATCACTTGTACCCCGACGCGTCGAAGCTGACCACGTTTCTCGGGAATCATGACATGGCGCGCTTCATGAACGAGCCGGGCGCAACCGCGGCTGGCTTGCAACTCGCGCAGACGTTCCTGCTCACGACGCGCGGCGTGCCACAGCTGTATTACGGTGATGAGATCGGCTTGCCCGGTGGCGGCGATCCCGACAACCGGCGGGACATGCCCGGCGGCTTCCCAGGCGATCCGCGCGACGCGTTCACGTCCACCGGACGCACGCCGCAGGAGGAAAGCATCTTTCAACATCTGCGGACGCTGCTTCATCTGCGGCAGGAATTGGAGCCGCTGCGCCTGGGCGTGTTGCAGCAGTTGTATGTCGCTGACCAGCAGTACGTCTACGCGCGCACGACTGCCACGGCATCCGTCGTGGTCGCGATCAACAACGACGCGTCGCCAGCGACATGGTCCACGACACTCGTTGGCACGCGGATCCCGGCTACCGCCGTCCTCACCGATCGCCTCGGCGTCGTCGGTTCCGTCACGGTCAGCGGGGGAGTTGCAACGCTTTCGCTCCCAGCGCGATCGGCCGCCCTTCTCACGGTGCACTGATGCAGAAACCGCACCTGTCGTTCTGGCAGATCTGGAACATGAGCTTTGGATTCCTTGGAATCCAGTTCGGATGGGGGCTGCAGCTCGGCAACATGAGCGCGATCTACGAGAAGCTCGGGGCGCAGCCAGATCGCCTGCCCCTCCTGTGGCTCGCGGCACCGCTGACGGGACTGATCGTCCAGCCGATCATCGGATCGCTCAGCGATCGGACGTGGGGTCCGCTCGGCCGCCGGCGTCCCTACTTCCTCGTCGGCGCGATTCTCGCCAGCACCGCGCTCTTCTTCATGCCCACCTCTTCCTCTCTCTGGATGGCGGCAGGGCTGCTCTGGATTCTCGACGCGAGCATCAACGTGAGCATGGAACCATTCCGTGCGTTCGTCGCCGACAAGTTGAACGAGCGGCAGCGCGTGACCGGCTTCGTGATGCAAAGCTTCTTCATCGGCCTCGGCGCGACTTTTGCCGGCACGCTGCCCATCGCGTTCCGTCATCTGGGCGTGACGGGAACGACCACAAGCGGGATTCCGCTCACGGTGAAGTATTCATTTCAGCTTGGAGCCGTGGCATTTCTCCTCGCGGTTCTCTGGACCGTTGCCACCAGCCGCGAATACCCGCCAGAAGATCTCGCCGCCTTTCAGCGGATGAAGGCCGCGCGCCGCGGTGTCGTCGCGAGTGCACACGAGATTCTGGCTGCGATCCGCGAGATGCCGGTGACGATGCGTCAGCTGGCGTTCGTGCAATTCTTCACGTGGCTCGGCCTCTTCTGCATGTGGCTGTTCTACGTGCCGGCCGTCGCCCGGCACGTCTTTGGCGCCACCGATCCGCAGTCGGACCTCTACACGCGCGGCGTGGAGTGGGGCAACTTCACGTTCTCGATTTATTCGATCGTGTGCTTTGCGGTCGCTCTGGCCCTCCCGCGGGCAGCGGCCGCGACGAGCCGGAAGACGGTGCATGCGACAGCGCTCCTGTGTGGCAGCGCAGGTCTCCTGTCGGTGTGGATCATCCACGAGCCGTGGCTGCTCGTCTTGTCCATGATTGGTGTCGGTATTGCCTGGGCTTCGATTCTGTCGATGCCCTACGCGATTCTGTCGGGCGCGCTGCCTCCGGCCCGCATGGGCGTTTACATGGGGGTCTTCAACTTCTTCATTGTCCTGCCCGAGATTCTGCAGGCGCTCACGTTCGGGCCGCTCATTCGTGGTGTGTTTGGCGCCAACAATCCGAACAGTCCGATCTACATCGTCACCATCGGCGGCTTGTGCCTGGCGGTTGCGGCGGCGCTGGTGTCGCGCGTCGATGACGAGGCGGGGCCCGCGGCGCGGGAAGAAGTCGCGGCCTGACTCTGGTCAACGCCCAACGCCCAACGCCCAACGCCCAACAGCCCAAAGCCTAGATCAGTCTAAGCAGTCCTTCGACGGGCACGAGAATCCAACCCGGACGGTTGTTGAGTTCGTACTCGAGCTCGTAGAGCGCCTTGTCGATCATGAGCAGTCGCAACAGTTGCTCGCGTGCCGCCGGATCGCTGGGCACGAACGACGTTCCACGAGTTGCTGCCTGATACGCGTTCACGAACGCTGCAGCAACGGCCGACTCCCACGCTCGCGCCACGGGTTCGAGGGCCACGGGATCCTGGCGCTGCTCCGCGGTCCATTCGAACAAGCCCGACCACGCCGCATAGCTGTACGAGCGCAGTATCCCTGCGACGTCTGTCAACGGCGATCGCTTGATTCGCCGCTCGGAAAGCGGCCGCAATGGCTCGCCTTCGAAGTCGAGCAACGCATAGCGGCGTCCGGTCCACAGCAGCTGACCGAGGTGGAAATCCTGATGACACCTCGTCTTGTCCGCATGGATTGGTGAGGAAACGAGCGCGTCGAGCTGTCGGGCGAGGTCCTCTCTTCGTTCGAACAGCGCCTCGAAACGCGTTCGAGCGGATGCAGGTGCCGATCGGCGGGCGGTCGCCAGTTGGCGGAAGGCTCGATCGGCACGCGCCCGTGTGCCGGAGGCAACGGCGATGAGCTCGTCCTGCGTCAACGGCTCTGGCACCATCGAGGGATCGGAGGCGGCCGCGAGGGTACGGTGCAGGTGGCCAGTCTGGTCGCCAAGGATCCGCGCCGCGTCGAGATACGGGCCGACATCCGCACGGACGATCGCTTCCTCCACAGGCTGGGTCGCATGCGCGCTGTAGAACACGCGGACGTGCTCGAGCGCGTGCTGCCAGCCATCCTGCGCGTTGGCGACGAGTGCATGCAAGACAGCGAGCGCCACCTGTTCGCCGGCGTGCGAGTATTCCAGCGACCCAAGCACTTGCGGGACGTCGGTGAACCCATGCGTCCAGAGGTACCGTCCGATCTCGAGCTCGGGATGGATCCCTGCCTCGAGCTTCCGGTACATCTTCAGGATCGCTGCCGAACCGACGACGATGGATGAATTGGTCTGCTCGGCTCCGGTGCGCCGTAGAGACATGACGTCCGCGGCGTGGGCGAACAGCGGCAGGCGATCCCTGACCGCACGAATCGCGCCGAGGCCAAGCGGATACTCAACCGTTGTGAGAGGCGAGGCATCGGCGAGCCCCTCGACGATGTGAGCGCAGGACGCGTTGTCGGCCAGGGCATCGACGAGCAGAGCTCCGCCGGCCGAGTCGAGCCATGCCATCGCGGGACCGGAGGTGGCATCCGAGAGCGAATCGGCCGCGCCGCCAGTCACGACCGAGAGGGGCACCGAATATCGTTCGCTGCCGCCATCGTCGTACTCGACCAGGACGATCGTGAGAACGGGGAGCGGCCGGTCGCCGATCGGTCCGCGGTCGAGGACGCGGGTGCCAGTCAGCCTGCGTGCTTTGCTGCTGAACCAACGCTGGCGCGGCAGGTAGGCGGTGAGGATTTCACGCTCGAGGCGATCCCGCGTCCCGCCCTCGAAGACCTCGTCGATCGACGAGACGCCAAGGATCGGCAACGAGTCACTCACACCGGGTCCGCGTCTGGTTTGGTTGTGAGACGCAACACGTGCGCCGGCAGGTCCGGTGTCAGACGCACGTAGTTCCACTCGCCTCGCCACGTGAATGTGGTTCCGGTCAGCAGCTCCTCGACCTCGTAGGTGCCACCTTGGTTGATGGCCAGCTCCCAGGCGGGTGCCTGGACGAAGCCCTGCTGCACATGGTGCGGATCGAGACTGACCACGACGAGGACAACGTCCGCTCGATCGCGCGTGGACTTGGCGTAGCAGAGCAGACTCGGCGAGTCCGTCGCGAAGAACCGGAGCGATCGATCGTTCTGCAGCGCGGGATGCGTCCGGCGGATCCCGTTCAGCCGGGTAATCAGCGGCTTGATGTTGCCCTGCGCATCCCAGTTCCGGACGCGGACCTGGTACTTCTCCGAGTCGAGGTACTCCTCGCTGCCTGGCCTGACGGGCACGTTCTCGCACAACTCATAACCGCTGTAGATGCCGTAGGTCGCTCCCAGCGTTGCCGCCAGGACCAGGCGGATCCGGAACGCGCCCGGACCGCCATGCTGCAGGAACTCGTGCAGGATGTCAGGCGTATTCGCGAACAGATTCGGCCGCATGTATTCGCGCGACTCGGTCTGGCTCAGCTCGGTGAAGTACTCGCGCAGCTCGTCGCGGCCGTTCCGCCACGTGAAATACGAGTACGACTGGTCGAAGCCGATCTTCGCGAGATATCGCATGATGTTCGGCCGCGTGAAGGCTTCGGCGAGGAAGATGACGTCGGGGTACTGCCGACGAACGTCGGCAATCGCCCATTCCCAGAAGTGAAACGCCTTGGTGTGCGGGTTGTCCACGCGATAGATGCGCACGCCGCGCGCGCACCAGAACTCGATGACGCGCTTCAGTTCGTGCCACAGGCTCCGCCACGCGGCACACTCGAAGTCGAACGGATAGATGTCCTGATATTTCTTGGGCGGGTTCTCTGCGTATTTGATCGTGCCATCCGGACGATGCCGGAACCACTCCGGATGCTCGCGTACGTAGGGATGATCCGGCGAGCATTGATAGGCGAGATCGAGCGCGACCTCGAGTCCGTGTTCGCCAGCGGCTGCGACGAAGTGATCGAAGTCTTCGAGCGTGCCCAGCGCCGGTTCCACGCTCATGTGGCCACCGGCCTCCGATCCGATCGCCCACGGGCTCCCCACGTCGTCGGGCGTGGCGACCAGGGTGTTGTTCTTGCCCTTGCGGAACGTATGCCCGATCGGATGGATGGGCGGCAGGTACAAGACGTCGAACCCCATCCGCGCGATGTCGGCCAGACGGCCTTCTGCTTCGCGGAACGTCGCGCCACGGCCTGGCTCCGTACCGGCGGAGCGTGGGAACATCTCGTACCAGCGCACCCACCCGTGCGCGCTCGCGATCGATGGTCACGCTCAGCACTGGCTCGGAGCGCGTCGCGCGCGATCGGTCCGCCGCCGCAGAGGCCACGGCCGCGAGACGAAGGTCGAGCGCGACAGACACGCGGTCCGATTGCGGCAGCGAGCCGCCAATGCGCTCGGCGCGTTCCAGCAGCCAGTCCCGCACCGGTGACCTGCCGGCTGCGTCGCGCAACAGTTGCGCGCCTTCGAGCAGCTCACTCGCGACGTCCTGGCCGGCGTCTACTTTTGCGGCGAGACCCTTCCTCCAGCTGGCGAACGTGTCCACCCACGCTTCGACCACGTATTCGGCAATGCCGAGCTCGCCGCCGACGTGGAAGGAGCCCTTCCACGCGTCGTTGCCAAGGGCCGTGAGTGCCACTTCTTCCCACGAATCGCTGGCGGTGGAGCCCGCCGGCCTCGAGCGGAACCGGATGACCGCCGCGAGCACATCGTGTCCGTCGACGTGGATCACGGCAGTGACGTCCACGGCCTCGCCTGGCGTTCGTTTGATGGGGAAGCGGCCCCCGTCGATCGCTGGCTGCACCTGCTCGACGATCACACGCCGTGCGAAGTGATCGGGAAGGGCGCTGGCTGCTGCCTCTGCAGTGGCAGAGGGCGGATCGGGTTGGGGGGCCTTTCGCGCGCGTGGAGCGCGGGTGCGGGGTTTCGGCGGGGTCGATTCGGCCATCGTGATCGAGGAGTCTAGCAGGCTCGCCCGGAGACGGGGGAGCCAGGGGAGACGGGGTCGGGATAAGTTTCAGAAGCTGCCACCTGTGTTTCCGTGTGGTGGTGTAGCTTCTGAAACTCATGCCGACCCGTCGCCCCTGGCGGACTGCCTAGACTCGGCCAGTGCCTCGCCTGGGCTCCTCCCGGCGTCCGCTCGCCGTTCTGTTCGTGGCCGCCCTCGCGCTCTACAGCGGCGTGTGGATGTACTACATCCGCGCGCAGAACGATGCGCCGATTGCGCCCTTCGACTACCGCTATGACGGTGATCAGCACCAGCTGATCGTTACATTCGTCCACCCGAAGAGCGTGGGAGCTCGCGCCGGAGTGGTGCGCGGAGATCGCATCATAGCCGTCAACGGCCAGCCAATCGGCGGGTTGCGGCAGGTGCTCGATACGTTTGGCCGGTCCGAACCGGGGACGGCAGTTGACGTGACCATCGCGCGCCAGGGAGTGACGCGCGCCGAACGTCTTGTCCTCGAAGCGCGCCGGGTGGCGCTTGCCGCCCGCATCGGCAACTCCGCGTCGCTGCTCACGCTGGACGTCATTCTGACGTTCTATCCCGTCGCGTTCTTCGTGGTCGCCGCGGTCGTGCTGCTCCAGCGACCCGACGACCGTAACGCCTGGGCCATGGCGCTTGCCTTCGGCGGCCTTATCGCGGTTGCCCCGTTGCTGCCGCTCGAGTCCGCGATGCACCCCGCGCTGCGCCCTTTCATGCTCGGGCTGTGGGTGCTGCTGTCGACGATGATGCCCGCGTCGTTCTATTTCTTCTTCGCCGTCTTTCCGCAGCAATCGGCGATCGACCGACGCGCGCCATGGCTGAAGTACGCGTTGGGTGTCGTGCCCGGGATCTTCGGCGTCATCGTTGCTCTGGCGTGTGTGGCGGCCGGCACGAGCGCACCGCTCGCGTGGATTGAGGCGCGCGAGCCCGGAGACATCCTGGGCAAGGGACTGCTCGGCTACTGGATCGCGGGCATCGGCCTGGCGCTGGCCTCACTCGTCACGAACGCCTTCGGCCCGCCTGAATCGCGGAGGAAGACGCGCGTCATCCTCGCCGGAACGCTCCTGGGGTTGGCGCCGATCGTCGGCATGATCGTGTTCTCGGCGCTCACTGGCGGGCCGGAGTCGGGACGGCGAGTTCCATTCGTGCTGTGGGCCATCGCGGTGCTCGCCTTGAGCTTCATCCCGCTATCGGTGGCGTACGCGGTCGTCAAGCATCGCGTGATGGAACTGCCGGTGCTGCTGCGCCGCAGCGCGCGCTATCTGCTCGTGCGGCGGGGCGCGGTGACGGTGGCGATTCTTCTCGGCACGGTCACCACGCTCGTGTTTGCGCAGTTGCTGTCGCAGCTCTTTGGCGAATCCGGCCCCTCGTCCAGCGCCACGCTGGTTGCAGGATCGGTGTTCGGCGGAACACTCGCTTTTGCGGGGCAGCGCGCGTGGCGGCGTGCGGGCGAACGGATCGACCAGGCCTTCTTCCGCGGAGCCTATGACGCCAAGCGGCTGCTCGAACACCTCGCGACGGAGAGCCGGCTGGCCACCGACCGCCGTGCGCTCGCGGCCACACTCGAGCGAACGATCCGCGAGGCGCTGCACCCGCGCGTGCTGATCGTCTACCTGTTGGACGAAGCGGCCCATCGGTTCGTCGCGCACGGGGAGCTGGCCTCGTCTCTTCCGACGGTGCTGCCGCTCGACACCCCGGGCATCGCGGAGCTCACCGAGCGCGGCGCGCCGGTCGTCGTGAATCCGACGGAGATGCGGACCGGCCGTGCGTGGCCGGTGCTCCAGCCGCTGCTGCCAGAAATCATCGTGCCCATCACGGGACGATCGGGCACGCTCGAAGGCGTCGTGGCGCTCGGCCCACGGCTGGCTGACGAGCCGTACTCTGGTGAGGATCGCGCGCTCCTCGGCGGCGTGGCTGCGCAGGCGGGTCTCGCGCTCGAGAGTATCCGGCTCGCAGAAGCCATCGCTGTACGCCTCGACACCGAACGCCGCCAGGAGCGCGAGCTGGCCATCGCCAAGGATGTGCAGGCAAAGCTGCTACCGCAGCGAACGCCCGCCGTCGCGTCGCTCGACTACGCCGCCCGCTGTGTTCAGGCACGCCAGGTTGGAGGCGATTTCTACGATTTCCTGAAACTGGGTGGCAGCGAGCTGGGCATCGTACTGGCTGATATCTCGGGCAAGGGAATGTCCGCGGCCCTGCTGATGGCCAGCCTGCAGGCGAATCTGCGCGGTCAGTTTGCGCAAAGTCCGGACGACCTGGCGCAGGTCGTCACCAGCGTCAGCCGGACGTTCTACGATTCGACGGCGACGAATCACTACGCGACGCTGTTCGTCGCGATCTATCACGAGCAGTCCCGCCGCCTGCGCTACGCAAACTGCGGCCACCTGCCCCCGCTCATCATGCGGGCCAAGGGACGCCTCGAGCGGCTGGCTCCAACGGGACCTGTGATCGGCTTGTTCGAAGAATGGAAGGGCAACGCTGCTGAAACCACGCTGTGGCCCGGCGATCGCCTGGCCATCTGGTCCGACGGCGTCACCGACGCTCAGAGCGCGACGGGTGAGGAGTTCGGCGAAGAGCGGCTCGTGCAGCTCGTGCTGCCGCCCTGGTCATCGGCCGGCGACGAGCTCGAACACGTGCTGCGGGAAATCACGTCGTTCGGCGGCACGACCCAGTTCGATGACATCACCCTCATCCTGGCACGCGCGCGAGGCGCACACGAGTCGGACTCTCTGTAGTTCTTTCGGTGCGCGGTGCGGCGGTGCCTGGTGCGAAGTGCACCGTGCGGCCGTGAGCCATGTGCCCTAGGCCGTGTGCCTGCCCAAAAAGCTTTCACTTCCCCCGCGCGACGTCCTGACCTATAGTCCGCAGCGCATCGCTGGTCAGACCAGTGCCTGGCGCCGGCCAGCACCCCTTCCGGGAGAGACTCGCGCATGAACAAGCAGCGGCTGTTCACGGCAAGTTGTGTCGCACTCATCGCCACCGCGATGTCGTTCGCCATACGCGGCGACATCATGGGCGATTTCGAATCGATCTTCTCGCTGAACAAGACCAGTGTCGGGTGGATTGCGGGAGCCGCCTTCTGGGGCTTTGGCCTCTCGATTTTCATCGGAGGTCCGCTCTGCGACGTACTCGGGATGGGTACCATCATGCGCCTCGCTGCGGCGGGGCACATAGGCGGCACCCTGCTGACGTTGTTCGCGCCGAACTTCGAGGTGCTGTTTCTCGCCACCGTTATCATCGGCATCGCGAACGGCCTCGTCGAAGCCGCCATCAATCCGCTCATCGCGACGGTGTACTCGGATCAGAAGGTCAAGAGGCTGACCGCCCTCCACGCCTGGTTCCCCGGAGGCATCGTCATCGGCGGCGTGCTCTGCTTTTTCTTCAGCCAGATCGGTCTGGGCTGGCAGGCCAAGATGCTGCTGATGCTCATCCCATCCGTGATCTACACGGTGATGTTCCTGGGGCAGACGTTTCCGGAGACGGAACGACAGGCTGCCGGCGTGCCCTTCGGCGACATGTTCAAGGAAGTGTTGCGCCCAGGCTTTCTGTTCATCTGGCTCTGCATGTGGCTGACCGCGTCCACCGAGCTTGGCCCTGGTCAGTGGTACGCGAACATCTTCAACGACGTCATGCACAGTCAGGCGCGCGCGGGCATTCTCGTGCTCGTCTGGGTGAACGGCATCATGTATCTGCTGCGACAGTTCGGTGGCGGCATCGCGCACCGCGTGTCGCCCATCGCGTTGATGGCAGTGACCGCCGTTCCTGCCGCGCTCGGTCTCTATCTCTTCGGACACGTGACGACGCCGACGGGAGCATTTGCCGCCGTCGCCCTCCTCGCCATCGGCACCGCGTTCTGGTGGCCGACGATGCTGGGGATTACGTCGGAGCGCTTCCCGAAAGCGGGCGCGCTTGGACTCGCGATCGTCGGGGGCAGCGGCAGCTTTGCCACCGCCATCTCGGGTCCGGTGATGGGTTGGATCAACGACATGCACGGCGCGCGCGCAGTGCTCCCGATCTGGTCCATTCTGCCAATCTGCATCGCGATGGCGTTTGCCGCGATGTATCTGAGCGATCGGGCCACCGGCGGGTACAAGGTGGAGAAGCTGTCGGCCGGCGCATAGCAGTCGTCCGTTCCCATGGCCACTCGACTGGCGCTCGACACGCCCATCGTCCAGATCTCGCTCGACCTGACGTCGCTCGACGAGGCGGTCGAGATGGCGGAGGTGGCGGTGGCCGCGGGCGTGGACTGGCTCGAAGCCGGCACGCCGCTGCTGCTGGCGCACGGCCTGCGTGCCGTCGAGACACTGCGGACTCGCTTTCCCGAGGTGCCGATCGTCGCCGACCTGAAGACGATGGACGGCGGATATCTCGAGGCGGAGATGATGGCCCGCGCCGGCGCCAGCTTCGTGGTCGTGATGGGCCGCGCCCACGAGGCGACGATCCGGCGCGTCGTCGAGGCCGGCCGCGAGTTCGGCATCGGCGTGATGGGCGACAACCTCGCGGCCGACGATCGCGTGGCCAACGCGCGCTGGCTGCAGCGCCTGGGGGTGGATGTGGTCATCCATCACATCGGGTTCGACGAGCGGCGGATGGTCAAGGGCCTGAGTCCGCTCGACGAGCTCGACGAGATCGTCCGCGCCGTGTCGATTCCCGTGCAGGCGGTGGGCGGGCTCTCACTGCGGCAGGCGGTGGATTGTCCGCGCCACGGCGCGCCGCTGGTCGTGCTGGGGGCACCGCTCGTGATCGACGCCGATGAGTTCAAACGCGCCGACAATGACCTGCAGGCGACGCTGAGCGAAATCTGCCGCGCTATCCGGGCAACGCCCTTCACTCGTCCGGCGCATTGGAGCGATATAGTTAGTTCGTAGACGTCAGGCGTTAGACGTTAGACGTTAGGCTAACGTAGACCGTAGACCGTAGACCGTAGACCGCAGACCGTAGACCGCAGACCGTAGGGTCCCATGGCCTCCCAGCCCGCCGTCGTCCAGTTCGACACCAAACCGCATGCGGTCGCGCTTCGCGAAGTCCCGATCCCCGAGATCGGAGATGACGATGTGCTGCTGGCGGTGGGAGCGGTGTCGGTCTGTGGATCCGACGTGCACCAGGCGCGCGGGACGCATTCCTGGCCTGTGAACGTACCGGTTACGCTCGGGCACGAATTCGGCGGCACCATCGCTCGTGCGGGCCGGGCGGTCCGTGGCTTCCGCGAAGGCGACCGCGTCGTGAGCGAGACGGCCGCCGTGATCTGTGGCAGCTGTACCATGTGCCGCAGCGGGCGCTACAATCTCTGTCCATCACGCAAGGGCTTCGGGTACGGCGTGGATGGCGCGATGGCGGAGTACGTTCGTGTGCCGGCGCGTTGTCTGCATCACGTGCCCGCGTCGCTCGGCTTCGACCTCGCCTGTCTGACCGAGCCGCACGCCGTGGCCTACAACGCGATGTGCGTGAACGTGACGATCCGTCCGGGCGATCTGGTGGTGGTGCTCGGTCCAGGACCGATTGGTCTACTGTGCACGCGCATGGCGGCGCTCGCTGGAGCGCATCCGCTCGTCGTCGTGGGCCTCGACGCCGACGCGCCGCGTCTCGACACCGCCCGCGCGCTCGGTGCGACGCACGTCGTCAACGCGCAGCGCGAATCACTCGACGACATCGTTCGAAGTCTCGATCCGCTGGGCGCCGAGGTCGTCTGTGACGCCTCGGGGTCCAGCCGCACCTTCGACGCCGCGCTTTCGGTCGTGCGGCCCTCGGGCGCCGTTGTGAAGGTCGGCTGGTCGCCGGATCAATTGGCCGTGAATCTCAATCCGCTCGTCCAGAAGAACGTCCAGGTACAGGGATCGTTCAGTCACAACTGGCCGGTGTGGGAGCGGGTGCTGCACCTCATGGCCAGCGGCCTCACTCGCGCTGAGTTGCTCGTCGGCCTGCGAACCGGGCTCGACAACTGGCGCGACGCCTTCGATGGCATGCACGAGGGGCGCGTCATCAAGAGCGTCCTCGTTCCGGGAAAGACTGCCTGACGTGCCCTCACTCACCGGGCGCATCGCCATTGTCACAGGGTCTACGTCGGGCATCGGCAAGGGGATCGCGCAACACTTCGCCCGCCTCGGAGCCGCCGTCGTCGTGCATGGCACCAATACCGTGCATGGGGCAGCCGTCGTCGATGCCATCCGCGCCGGCGGAGGTCGGGCGACGTTCATCGCGGCAAATCTGATCGAGGCGGACGACTGCCACCAGATTGTCAGCCTGGCTGTGCGCGAGTTCGGCGGCCTCGATATCCTCGTGAACAACGCGGCTGACATCACGCGCGGCACGGTCGAAGCCGTGCCGCTGGCGCTGTGGGATCGCATCCTGGCCGTCAATCTTCGTGCGCCCTTCATCCTGATCCAGGCGTCGATCCCGCACTTCAAGGCTCGCGGCGGCGGCAGCATCATCAACATCGGATCGGTGAATGCGTACATCGGGGAGCCGAAGCTCTGCCCGTACTCGGTCTCGAAGGGCGGCCTGATGACGTTGACCAAGAACGCGGCGTCGTCGCTCAATCAGCACCGGATTCGAGTCAACCAGCTGAACGTGGGGTGGACGCTGACGGAGGGGGAGCAGCGGATCAAGCTGGCGGAAGGGAAAGGCGAAGGCTGGCTCAGCGAAGCGGTTGCGACGCGGCCCTTCGGCCGCCTCCTCGAGCCGCAGGATATCGCGTACGCGGCTGCCTACTTCGCCTCCGACGACAGCGCGTGCATCACCGGCAGCGTCATGGACCTCGAGCAGTATCCAGTCGGAGCGCCGCCCAATTGGTAGTTGGTGGTTGGTAGTTCGTAGTTCGTAGTTGGCCCTACGGCGTGGGTCGTGAGCCTTCGCGTGATGCCCTCAGGCCCTATCCCTTATCCCTCTATCCCTTATCCCCTATCCCTTATCCCCTATCCCCAACCCCTTATCCCTATCGCTTATCCCTTGTCCGTGTCGCCCATGCCTCCTTCCATCTCTGTCTTCCCCAAGTGCTATTTCGACGATCTCGTTGCCGGGCGCCGCGACTACGTGCAGTGGATTCGCGACGCGGTCCATCTGGGCGGCGAGGGCGTGGAACACTACGACGAGTTCTTCCGCAGTCTCGAACCGAAGCACGTGGACCCGGTGCTCGAGGCGATGGCCGAGACTGGCCAGCGCAGCTCGATGCTGTGCTTCTCGCCAGACTTCACGCATCCCGATCCGGCCGAGCGCGATCGGCAGGTGGCGCGCCAGCGAGTGGCCATCGATCTGTCGGTCAGACTCGGTACGCCGTATTGCCGGACGTTGACCGGCCAGCGGCGGCCGGACGTCTCGCGTGCGCAAGGCATCGAGTGGTCGGTGGCCTGCATCACTCGATCGCTCGAGCATGCGGCCTCGCGAGGCGTGATGCTGTGTCTCGAGAATCATTACAAGGTGGGCGAATGGCTGTATCCCGAGTTCGCACAGCCTGAGGACGTGTTCCTCGAGATCCTCGATCGCATCGATCACCCATCGTTCGGGGTGCAATACGACCCGTCGAACGCCGTGGTCGCCGGATTCGATCCCATTCGCTTTCTCGAAAAGATCAAGCACCGCGTCGTCACGATGCATGCATCGGATCGCTACCTCCTGCCCGGCACGACGCTCGACGACATCCGCGCGGCAGACGGCACCGTCGGCTATCCCGACAAACTGCGCCACGGTGAGACGGGGCAGGGCTTGAACGACTACGATGCCATCTTTCGAATCCTTGCGGACGTCGGATTCTCGGGCTGGATCTCGGTCGAGGATGGGATGAACGGCCTCGACGAGCTGGCGCGCTCCGTGACGTTTCTCAAAACGAAACGAGCGCAGTACTTCGCTTAGTGGTCCGAGGACGGGCCTCTAGCCGAGCTGTTCGTCCCAGTCATTGGTCACTCGCGGCCGGGCGGCGGCGAATCGTCCCGCGGGCTGTGTCATCATCGAGTGCTATCGGAGGACTGGTGCGCCTGCCCGATCTCATTACGCTCGACCGCGAGCGGTTTCGCGTCAGCCCCTGGCTCGTCCTTCCGGCTGGCCTGGCGATCGGACTTGGCTCCGGCACGTTCTCGTATTTCCTCCAACGCTGGATCAATCCAGAAGTCGTCAACTACCCGATGGGCCAGTACGTCTGGGTGGTGGCGTTCAACATCTGCTCGTGGACAGGCTGGCTCGCGCTGGTGCCGATCGTCCTCTGGCTGTCGCGCACGATCCGCTTCACGCGAGACACTGTATTGGCGGCCACCGTGGTTCACGTGCTGGCGGCGCTGTCGCTGACCACGGCGCACTGCGTGTTCGCCGGCACGGTCCGGTGGGCCGTGTTCCATGTGAGCGGCCAACCCGCGATGGGACCCAGTGCCGGCCAATGGCTGAGTGCCGTCAAGATCGTCGCGCTCTACAGCTTCGAGTGGGAAGTGCTGCTCTATGGAGGGCTGGTCGCAATGCAGCACGCGATCCGGTCGCATCGCGAACTGCAGCAGCGGGCGGTGAGCGAGTCGCGCCTCGAAGCGCGCCTCATTGAAGCACAGCTGGAATCGCTGCAGCGGCAACTCCAGCCGCACTTCCTGTTCAATACGCTGCATGCGGTGGCCGGACTGGTCCATCGGGATCCCGATGCCGCCGAGAACATGATCGTGCGGCTCGGCGACCTGTTGCGGGCAGTGTTCCGAAGCAACGTCCAGCAGGAGGTTGCGCTCGCGCGCGAGCTCGAGCTGCTGGATCAGTATCTGGAAATCCAGCGGCTTCGCTTCGGCGCCGGCCTCCGGACCTCGGTTGACGTCGCTGAGGACGTCATCGACGCGCGTGTTCCAGGTCCTGCTGCTTCAACCGCTCGTCGAAAATGCCATCAAGCACGGGTTCGCGCGCCCCGCAGAGGGGGGGCTCGTGCAGGTACGCGCGTTCAAGACCGGTGACCATGTGACGATTTCCGTGGCCGATAATGGCCGCGGTGTGGGCTCGGTAGAGCTCCGTGACCTGAACGAAGGCGTGGGACTCTCGAATACGCGTGCACGCCTGGAACATCTCTACGGTGACGCCCACAGC
>CAVUPP010000007.1:0-600923 GCA_963743245.1 Vicinamibacteria bacterium
GAGGACGTGTCGGACCGGGCTGGAATCCTGACCTCCAGCGGCAGGTACCGGGCTGGGTGTCAGCACGCTTGATTTCGACAACGACGGCTGGACGGACCTCTACGTGGCGAAAGACTCCAATCCCAGCGCGCTCTATCGAACCGGCATTACGGCACGTTCGAGGACATCGCGGTCCGAGCGTCCTGCGCCTACAGTCAGGACGGCAAGCCGCAGGCGGGCATGGGCGTCGGCGTCGGAGACTTCGACCACAACGGCACCATGGACATCCTGAAGACCAACTTCGCCGGCGACACGACGACTCTATACGCCAACACGGGTGACGGCTTCTGCGAGGACCGGACCTTCGACAGCGGCCTCGGCTTGAACACGCGATGGCTCGGCTGGGGAGCGGGATTCGCCGATTTCGACAACGACGGCTGGCTCGACATCTTCCTCACCAACGGTCATGTGTATCCGGAAGTCCGCCAGTTGAGAACCGAGTCCGGTTACGAACAGCGCAAGGTCGTGTACCGCAACGTCGGCGGCCACTTCGAAGACGTCAGCGAGCGTCTCGGTCCACCGGCGACGACACCGAAGGCCGGACGAGGCGCGGCGTTCGGCGACGTGGATGGCAACGGGACCGTGGACGTCGCCGTCAACAACGTACATGCAGCGCCCGATTTGTTCCTGACGACGGCGCCGCCGCAGAATCACTGGCTGCTCCTGCGGCTGGTTGGAACACAGTCGAACCGGAGCGCCATCGGCGCGAGAGTGACCGTTCGAGCTGGAACGATGGTGCAGGTCGACGAAGTGCGCGGCGGTGGCAGCTACCTGTCGCAGAACGATCTGCGCGTGCATTTCGGCCTCGGCGCGATCGCGCGGGTCGATCGCATCGACGTGCGTTGGCCGAACGGACGTCAGGAATCCTGGCGCGACCAGGTGCCAGACCATCTGCTGACGTTGACCGAAGGATCCGGGACGGCGGACCCGGCGACACCATGATGCCGATCGCGGTCGTCCGTGCGGTGAGTGTCGCCGTCCTGGCTGCCTGTCTGGGACCGGCGCTGCAGGCACAGGCGCCGTCGCCGGCCGCCCGGCCAGCAGCGGCCGACACCCTGACGGCAGCGCGTGCGGCACTCGACCAAGGCCACGCGCCGGATGCCATCAAGATGCTTGGCTCCCTCGATCGATCGGATCCGAAGGTCGCCGAACTGCTTGGCGTCGCGGACTACCGCGTGGACGACCACCCGCACGCGATCGAACTCCTCGCTCCGCTCGTGCCTGTCCTGCCCGCGGATTCGATCGAGCGCAGAGAAGCGGTCCAGGTGCTTGGCTTGTCGTACTACCTGGCGGGCCGCCTGGCCGATGCCGTACCGCTGCTCGAAGAAACGAGCAAGTGGGCGACCACCAACATCGAGCTCGCCCAGGTGCTGGGGATGGCGTACATCCAGACGCGTCAGCCCGACAACGCACGCGCGGCACTGGCTCGAGCGTTCGGCGTCGATCCGCAGACTCCGGCCGCCCGCGTCCTGGCTGCCCAGATGATGATTCGCATCGAGTTCTTCGAAATGGCCGACGCAGAGCTGAAGGCCGCGCTCGCCTCCGATCCCAAGCTGCCGCACGCGAACTTCCTGCTCGCCACCAACGCGATTTATCGCAACCGGATCGACGAGGGCATCGAGCTTCTCGAGAAGGAACTGGCCATCAACCCGGCGGACTCGATGGCGCTCTACCGGCTCGGAGAAGCCTGGTCTCGTCGTCAGGCCTGGGACAAGGCTATTCCCGCACTCCAGCGATCCCTGTGGATCAACCCCTACTACAGCGGGCCCTACATCGTACTGGGCCGCGCGTATCTGGCGACCGGTCAACTCGACACTGCGCGGAACATGTTGCAGCGCGCCGTGGAGGTGGATCCAAACAACAAGTCGGCACGTTATCTCTTCGGTCAGGTCCTCCAGCGCCTGGGCAAGGCCGTGGAAGCCAAAGAACAGTTCGACATCTCGGACAAGCTTCAGTGACACAAGGTGCGGGCACAAGGTGCGGCCGTACGGTGCGGACGTCAGGTGCGGTAATCAGGTGCAGGTGCCGCGGTGCACTCAAAGCCCAAAGTCTAGAGCCCAAAGCCTGGACCGTGTGCCATGAGCCGTGAGCCCTGTGCCACGCGCCGAGGGCCCTGGGCGACAGGCGGAGTCGTGAGCGCGCTGGTAGCTGTCGTCCTCGCGCTCAGCGCGCGCGCTCAAGGGCCGACGCCATGGGCCGTGACGTTCACCGACATCGCCGCTCAGGCCGGCCTCACCACATCGTCGGTGTACGGCGGCGAGACGAAGAAGCGCTTCATCATCGAAACCAATGGCGCCGGAGTGGCGCTGCTCGATCTCGATGGCGACGGGTGGCTGGATGCCATCGTGCTGAACGGTACCCGCCTCAAGGAGGGCACGCGTGAGAACGAGTCGTGGCCCGAGGACCGCCGCCCGACTGCTCACGTCTACCGGAACAAGCACGACGGCACGTTCGACGATGTGACGCGTGGATCGGGACTCGATCGCGTTGCGTGGTCATCCTCGATCTGCGCCGGAGACATCGACAACGATGGCAAGCTCGATCTCTTCGTCACCGCGTTCGGCACCAACGCGCTCTATCACAATCGTGGTGAGTTCCACTTCGAGGATGTCTCGGCGGCGCGAGGACTGCCCGTGTCGGGAACCCGCTGGGGCTCGGGATGCACGTTCATCGACTACGACAAGGACGGCCGGCTCGACCTGTTCGTCTCGAACTACCTTCGCTTCGATTTGCCCACGGCGTCCGAGCCTGGACAGGGCGTGAACTGCCTGTGGAAAGGCATCCCGGTCAATTGCGGTCCCCGCGGACTGCCCACCGATACGAATCTCCTCTACCACCAGGAACGGGACGGCACATTCCGTGACGTCTCCGAGCCATCGGGAATCGCGTCGGTCCGCAATCGCTACTCGATGACGGCAGCCGCCGCGGATTTCGACGACGACGGCTGGACGGATATCTACGTCGCGACGGACTCAACCGCGGCGATCCTCTACCACAATCGCGGCGACGGCACGTTCGCCGACGTGGCGCTGCCGAGCGGCGTCGCCTTCAGCGAAAACGGGATGGCGCAGGCAGGCATGGGCCTCGCGGTCGGCGACTTCAACGATGATGGACGGCTCGACCTCCTGAAGACGCACTTCGCCGACGACATCCCAGCGCTCTACCGCAATTTGGGAAAGGGACTGTTCGAGGACATCGCGACGGCGGCGGGACTCGCCGTACGGAATCGATTCGTGGAATGGGGCGCGGGCCTGCCGGATCTCGACAACGACGGCTGGCCCGATTTCGTGTACGTCACCGGAAACGTCTACCCAGAGATCGAGGCGCACTTTCCCGAGTATCCCGCACCGGAGTCCCATCATCGTCTTTCGAAATCGAGGCGATGGGACAACGTTCGAGGACGTCTCGGATCGCAGCGGCGCTGGAGTGGCCACCCCGAGGTCGAGCCGCGGCGCCGCGTTCGGTGACATCGACAACGACGGCGATGTCGACGTCCTGGTGATGACGATGAACGGTCCGCCGGCGCTGCTCCGAAACGACCTTCCGCAGACGAGCCAGTGGATCGATGTCCGCCTCGAAGGACGCGCGTCGAATCGCGCCGTTCTCGGCGCGACCGTGCTCGTGACGGCGAACGGACGCACCCAAGCCCAGGCCGTGCTCAGTCAGGCGAGCTACTACTCCGCCAGCGATCTGCGTCTCCACTTTGGGCTCGGATCGTCGCCCCTTGCGGATCGCATCGACGTACGGTGGCCATCGGGGGCTCGGTCCTCACGCCTCAGGGTTCCGGCTCGGCAAACCATCGTCATCAGCGAGGACTGACGATTGCTGGATGACGGTTGACGAATGACGAACGCGACTCTCGACCGCGACCTGTCGTGGGTGGTCCGGTCGGACGCGCGTCACAAATCGACGAGGTAAGACCTTTTTGACGGAATCCAGCTCAGCCTTTCAATCGTCCCTGTCGGTCTTCATGAGCAGGCGTGCAAACAATACACAGCAAACAATGCGATCTCGGCTTGCGAGCGAGCTGGAATTCATCCCAGGATAATAAAATTGGTAGGACCACTCGTCACGCTATCAGCAAAAGTGGATTGACGTAATCGAAAGAGACTATTACAGTCCGACCTTGCGCGCCGGAAGTCGTCCCTGGGCGGGATGAGCTCGGCACGACACGACCAACGGAGGCGGATCAGCTGAGATCCGCAGCAGTCACCGTCAGTCGCTCCGCCAGCGACTGCCTGCCGTGGTGACCCCCCGCGACCGTGGTGGTCGCGGAGTTCGACCCGGCCGCTCGGCCGGGATTTGTTTGGCGTCATGAGGAGGAGAGGTCGCATGTTTCGGTTTCTCCGCGGCGCTCGCTCGGGTAAGTGGTTTCACCCCCTTCATGTCGTGCTGCTGGCCGCGCTGGTCCTGGCCGGAGGCGCCAGGTACAGCCGCTGCGCAGGCTGTCTACGGCAGCATCGGCGGGACCGTCAGCGACAATAGTGGCGGCGTGCTACCGGGCGTCACCGTCACGATCACGAGCATCGAACGAAAGACCGTTGATTCGGTCGTCACGAACGAATCCGGGAACTACTCGAAGGAACGGCTGCTTCCGGGAACGTACGAGGTCAAGGTCGAGCTCACGGGCTTCAAGACGGCAGTCGTCCCGACCGTTCAGGTCAGCGTCGACACGAAGACGCCGCTCGACTTCAAGCTCGCCCTCGGTGCGATGACCGAAACCGTTGAAGTCACCGGCGGGTCGCCGCTGCTCAAGACCGACCGTGCCGACGTGTCGACGACGTTCGATCAGCGGCAGTTGACCGAAGCGCCCGTCATCGATCGCAACTTCACGAAGTTCATGCTCGCGACACCCGGCACGCAGCAGCTCGGATGGCAGCACGCGGCGTCGGAGAATCCGCAAGGCTCGACGCAGATCCAGGTGAACGGGCAGCACTTCAGCGGCACCGGCTATCAGCTCGACGGCACCGAGAACCGCGACCCGATCCTCGGGATCATCGTCATGAACCCGAACCTCGAGTCAATCGGCGAGGCCAAGATCACCTCTCAGAACTACGACGCCGAGTTCGGCCAGGCCACGGCCGGCGTGGTCTCGGTCCAGACCAAGTCGGGCCAGAACAAGTTCTTCGGCAGCGCCTTCGAGTTCTATCGCGGCAGCGGGACGCAATCGCGCAACCCGTTCACGCAGCCGAACGACAACTCGGTGCCCGATGCGAAGAACAACCAGTACCGGTTCGCGCTCGGCGGGCCAATCGCCCAGAACAAGAGCTTCTTCTTCGGCGACTACCAGGGGACTCGCGCCACGCAGGGCGGCTCGCTCCTGCTCAGCGTGCCGACCGACGCGGCCAGGAACGGCGACTTCAGCGCCTACGGAACCAACATCTACGATCCGTACAGCAGCGCAGATCCGGCGGCGCGTGCGCAGTTCGCAGGCAACGTCATCCCGGCCAACCGGCTCTCGCCGCAAGCACTCGCGATCCTGGCCCTGCTGCCACACGCGAACGCCGCCGGTCGTGACAACGGGACGCGCGACAACTACGTCGCGTCAGGATCGGAGAAGTTCAACGCGGACCAGTTCGACGGCCGCGTCGATCACCGCCTCAGCGACGCCACCAACCTGTTCGGCCGCTACAGCTATGGCAAGTTCAATCGCAACGGCCCGGCGCCCTTCGGCGCGGGCGGCGGTCCGGCGTTCGTCTCGCTCGGCGGCGTATCGGATGTGAAGAACCAGAGCCTGGCGATTGGCGTGGACCACACGTTCTCCTCCACGCTGCTGGCCGACTTCCGGTTTGGCTGGTTCCAGTACCACGTCAACGTGCTGCCGTTCGACTTCGGCACGCAGCCGGCGCAGGACGCGGGTCTGCCCGGATTGAACTTCGACAACACGTTCACGTCCGGCCTGCCGGCGTTCTTCATCAACGGCGATCGCAGCTTCAGCATGGGCTCGGGCCTCGGCGTCAATCGCTGCAACTGTCCCCTCGACGAGAACGAGAAGCAGTGGCAGATGGTCGGCAACGTGACGAAGATCGTCGGCAATCACAGCTTCAAGTTCGGCATCGACGTTCGCCGCGCCTACAACCTGCGCGTGCCGTCCGACAACCACCGCTCCGGCGAGCTGAGCTTCGAGCCGACCCGCACGTCGCTCAATGGCGCCGGCGGCATCGGCATCGCGACGTTCCTGCTCGGCGACGTGACGCATTTCGCGCGGTTCGTCAGCACGAGCACGGACGCCCGCGAGCGCCAGTGGCGGCATTTCTATTACGCGCAGGACACCTGGCGCGCCACGCCAAAGCTGACCCTCAACTACGGCCTGCGTCTTGACATCATCAACCCGCAGACCGTCAACGCGGCCGGCAACGGCGGCTGGTTCGATCCGGACACGGGTGAGATTCTGATCGGCGGTGTCGGCGGCATCAACCTGGCCGGCAACGTGAAGAACCATCTGAACTGGGCGCCGCGCCTCGGCGCAACGTACCAGTTGAACGACAAAACGGTCATTCGCGGCGGGTACGCCCGAACGTACGACATCGGAGTCTTCGGCTCGCTGTTCGGTCACGCCGTGACGCAGAACCTGCCGGTGCTCTCGATTCAGCAGATGAACTCGGCCAGCAGCTTCGACGACGTGTTCAATCTCGCCCAGGGCCCGCCGGCGCCGACATTCGTGACGTCGGACACCGGCCGGTTCCCGCTGCCCAACGGCGTCAGCGCGAACGTGCTGCCGTTCGAACAGCGGCCGCCCGAAGTGGATGCGTTCAACATCGTCGTGCAGCGTCAGCTGACCGATTCGATGTCGTTCGAAATTGGGTACGTTGCCAACCGCGGACGCCACGTGTTCGCCGGGGACGGGCCCAACAACGACATGAACCAGCCGACAATCGCCGGCTTCCCCGACGTGCCGCAGAACGAGCGGACGGCCGTTCTTCTCTGGGATCAAGACGCCGAATCAGAACCTCGGGGGTGCGTTCGGTCTCACGCAGGGTCTCGGCTATTTCTGCAACTGCGCGAAGAACTGGTACGACTCGATGCAGGCGCGCTTCACGCGGCGCTTCTCGGGCGGCTACTCGGTGCAGGCGAACTACACCTGGCAGAAGGCGGTCGGCCAGGGCGACAACTACTTCTACTGGGATCCGAACCTGAACAAGGGCGTGCAGGATTGGGACCGCACGCACATCCTGAACGTCATCCTGATCTACGAGCTGCCCTGGGGTCAGGGAAGGAGATGGGGCAACGACTGGTCGGCTACTGAAAAACGGTCTGCTGGGCGGTTGGCAGTTCAATGCCAATTACACCCTTCAGAGCGGGCTTCCCTTCGCCGTCGACTATGCCGGCGCCGGCTCGGATCGCGATACGGGTCCGAACCGCCCCGACGTCAGCGGCGACATCGCGATCTATGGCGACCGGACCAGGCAAGTACTTCGACGTGACGCCCATCGGCGCCCCCGGCAGCCCGTACAGCAAGCCGGCCGTCGGCACGTTCGGCAACATGGAACGCAACGCGCTCCGTGGGCCGGGCTACCGCCGGACAGACGCGTCGATCTTCAAGCACGTCAGGTTGGGCGCCACTCGCGACCTCGAAATCCGGCTCGAGGCGGTCAACCTGTTCAACAACGTCAACCTTGGCAACCCCGATACGGGGATCGGCACCATTACCGATCCGCGCACCAACGCGGGAGTCATCAACTCGACGGCGTTCGGGAATTCCGATCCGCAGCGGCAATTCCAGTTCGGCTTCAAGTTCAGCTTCTAGCCGACACGCCGGTACCGACCGAAGGGCGGGTTCCGAAAGGGGCCCGCCCTTTTTGTTTATGTACCAGGGGTCAAGGGCCAGACTCCCAAGGGCCTGAGGGCGCGCGAGAGCTGGGACGAGCGCCCAGAGCCGAGTGCCCTGAGCCATGGTGCCCGTCCCGCCGTCATCGCGCCCGGCGCGTCGATGGGATACGATCCTCTCCGATGCCCCCTGCGCAGCTGCTGGTCTTTGGACCGCATCCCGACGACCTCGAGATCGGCATGGGCGGCACCATCGTCCGGCACACGTCGCGCGGTGCAACCGTCGGTCTCTGTGACCTGACGCGCGGCGAACTCGGGAGCAACGGCACGCCCGACGACCGTGTGGCCGAGGCCCAGGAGGCGTCGAACGTGCTCGGCGCCGCCTGGCGCGTCAACCTGTCGCTGCCCGACGGCGGTCTGTCGCTGGCCCGTGACCAACGTGACGCCATCATCAATCTGATCCGCCGCACCCGGCCCGACGTGGTCGCGATTCCGCACGGCACGGATCGGCATCCCGATCACGTCGCGGCGCACGCACTCCTGCTGCGTGCCCTCTTCGATAGTGGACTTCGACGCGTCGTTCCAGGTCTCGAGCCGTGGCGGCCCAGCCGCATCTTCGAGTACTTCATCAACGACACCGGGCGTCCGACGGTGCTCGTGGACGTCACCGACGTCTACGAACGGAAGCGCGCGGCACTCGCCTGCCATCGGTCGCAGTTCGCGCCGGACGACCGTGGCGCTGTCTCGACGCGATTGACGTCACCACGGTTCATGCAGCTCATCGAAAGCCGGGATCGGTTGTTCGGTGCGATGGCTGGCGTCAGCGCGGCCGAGGGCTTCGTGTCACGTGAGCCGTTCACGGTCGATCACCTGTTGCCCTCTGGAGACAGCGTCGTTTCGCTGGCCTCTCAACTGTGAACATCGGTATCGTCTGCTACGCGTCGGTCGGCGGCAGCGGCGTTGTCGCCACCGAGCTCGCGACGGCGCTCGCCGAGCGCGGGCACCAGGTCCACATCATCAGCAGCGAGGCGCCCTTCCGGCTGCGAGATCAAGCCGGGCTGACGTTTCATCGGGTCGAGACGCCGTCGTACCCGCTCTTCCGCGAGCCGCAGTACCTGCTGTCGCTCGCCAACAAGATCGTGCAGGTGGCACGCGCGCAGGCACTGGATATCGTCCACGCGCACTACGCGATTCCACATGCCGCCGCAGCCTACCTCGCGCGGCAGATCATCGCCGACAGCGGACGTCCGGCGCCGGCGGTGGTGACGACGCTCCACGGCACCGACATCACGATCGTCGGCAGCGATCCGTCGTACACCGAAACGGTCGCCTACTGCATCGAGCAGTCCGACGCTGTGACGGCGGTGTCTGAAAGCCTGAAAGCGGATACGTACCGGGCACTCGGTGTGACGCGGGACATCCAGGTCATCCCGAACTTCCTCGATTGCGCCAGACACGCACGGCGGGCGCCCGGCGAGCTTCGTGAACAGCTGCTTCAGGGCGCGGAACACCTGGTCGTGCACATGTCCAACTTCCGCCCCGTCAAGCGGGTGGATGCGGTCATCGAGATCTTCCGTCACATCCGCGCGGAAGAAGCCAGGGCCCGACTCCTGCTGGTGGGCGACGGCCCCGACGTCCATCTGGCCCGCGAGCGCCTCTCGACCGCCGGCCTCATGGGTTCCGCCGAGTTCCTCGGTGAGCAGCTCGACATCGTGTCGGTGTTGTCGGTAGCCGACCTGTTTCTGCTGCCGTCATCGCAGGAGAGCTTCGGCCTCGCTGCCCTCGAGGCCATGGCGTGCGGAGTACCCGTCGTCGCGTCGCGAGTCGGCGGCCTGCCAGAAGTGATCGAGCACGGACGCACGGGACTGCTTTACGACCCGGATGACCTCGCAGGGATGGCTGCAGGTGGACTCTCCCTGCTCCGCGACACGGCTCTGCATCAGCGGATTGCCGCGGCGGCTCGCCAGCAGGTCGTCGAGCAGTTCTGTACGGATGTCGTGGTGCCGCGTTACGAGGAGTGCTATGCGCGCCTCATCGGCGCCTCGGCCCGCGCCGGCAGCGCTCAGACGAGCACCTGAAGTGCGGACGGCCGCACACGAACGGCGAACGTGCGATCCTCGAAGAGGACTTCTCCGTCAGCAGCAAATGGGCAAGGGCGCTTCAACTCGATGTGCGCCGTCGTTGCCCGCTCGACATGCAGCACGGCCGGCCCGAGCGCACTCCCGGTCCTGAGCGCTGCCAGCTTCGTCACGAGCGAAAGGCGCCGGCGACGAGGCACGATACAGAATCTCGAGCACTCCATCCTCGTCCGTCGCGGCAATCGGCAGCGTGAGGCCCTGGCCCATCTGCCGCTGGTTGGCGACGACAACGGTGTGGGCGCTCCCCTCCCACGACCACGGGCCGGACGGTCCTTCACCGCTTACCCGCGCCTCGTCGAGCGAATCCGTCAACAGAATGCGAAGGGCTGCCGAGACCAGATACGCGTTGCCTCCGATCAGGCGTGCCGGCGTACGGAGCGGCGACCTCGAGGCGGTCCACCGTGACACGTCCCGGGTGCTTCGCGCGATGAGCCCCGTGCCGCCAACCGTACAGAACACGCGTCCGTTCACCTCGGCCAGATCCACGCGCCGCGTGTGTCCCCGGGACAGACGCGCAGCCGCGGCCCCAACATCGAGTGGCAGTCCAAGCGCGCGGGCGAAGTCATTTCCGGTCCCCGACGGCAGGATTCCGATCGTCGAGGGCACGCTGGCAAGGGCGTTGACGACGTGGTGGACCGTACCGTCGCCGCCCGCCACGATGATGGTGTGCCCCCCGGCGGCGGCCGCGCGCGCAGCCATCGTAAGCTCGTTGAGCGAAGTCGTCAGAACGGGAGCGACCGCGCCAAGCGGCGCGAGCAGGCGGACGAGATCCGGAATGCGCGCCACGTCATAGGCTCGGCCAGCGGCTGGGTTCACGAGGAGCACGACGTTCACGACGCTATTATCGGGTTCACAAGGGTTCGGGGTTCCGGGGTTCAGCGGGTTCAGCGGGTTCACGAGGTGCTCGAGGCTCATGCCGATTGTCGCGCTGCAGGATACTGGCGACGCGAGAATTGCCGACTACCGCACGTTGTCGGACCCGGATGTCCTCCGCGCGCGTGGACTGTTCATCGCGGAAGGACGTCTCGTGGTCCGACGGCTGCTGACGGCGTCGGCGCTCGTGACGCGGTCCGTCCTCGTGACCGCGCCGGCCCTCGCAGCGCTCGGTGACGCCGTCGCCGCCAGGCCGGATGTCACGGTCTACGTCGTCGCTCAGGATGCGTTGAACGACGTAGCCGGATTCAACATTCACCGTGGCTGTCTGGCAATCGGCGAGCGGCCCCCCGAGACCGATGTCAACCGATGGCTTGATGACCTGGCTCCGCGATCGCGTGTGCTGGTGCTCGAAGGCGTGACGAACGCGGACAACGTCGGCGGCATCTTCCGTTGTGCGGCGGCGTTCGGCGCAGGCGGCGTCGTCCTCGGTCGCGGCTGCGTGGATCCGCTGTACCGGAAGGCGATCCGCACCTCGATGGGAGCGGCCCTTCACGTCCCATTCGCGATCGATGGCCAGTGGCCATCGAGTCTCGATATGTTGCGGGCGGCGGGGTTCACGCTCGCGGCCCTGACGCCGGCGCCAGGTGCCATCGACCTCGACCGAGCGGCGAGCACGCTCGGATCGGCCGACCGTCTCGCGCTGCTGCTGGGGGCCGAGTTCGAAGGCCTGTCTCCGGCCGTCCAGGAACGCGTAGCGCTTCGGGTGCGAATCCCCATCGATCCCGCTGTAGATTCGCTGAATGTGGCCGTCGCGGCCGGCATCGCGCTCCATGCATTACGCCTGCGTTGACCGGCCTGCGCTCCACGCGCAGACCGCGCCCGCGATAAGATCGACGTAATGCGCCTTGCGCTCGCTCAACTGAATTTCACGGTCGGCGCCTTCGAGAAGACCTTCGCGGCCATTCGCGACACCATGGCTCGCGCGCGCGCGGTCGGGACGGATCTGGTCGCCTTCACCGAGTTGGCGACGACTGGCTATCCGCCGCGCGACCTGCTCTTCCACGACAGTTTCATCGACGCGAACCTCGCGCTGCTCGATCGTGTCGCGGCACTGACCGATGAGGCGACAGGCCTTGTCATCGGGTGCGTTACGCGCAACGCCGCAGGCGATGGCAAGCCGCTCTTCAACAGCGCGGCGCTCTGTCACCGTGGCCGCGTGGTCGGGATGCATCACAAAACGCTGCTCCCGACGTACGACGTCTTCGACGAGGATCGCTATTTCCAGCCAGGCACGCGGGTGGCGCCGCTCGAGTTCAAGGGCCTCCGCCTCGGTATCACGATCTGCGAAGAGATCTGGAACGATCGAGACTTCTGGCCCACACGGCTGTACGCGCGCGACCCGGTCTGCGAGCTCGCGGACCAGGGAGCTGAGGTTCTCATCAACATTTCGTCCAGCCCGTTCAATCTTGGAAAGGGCGACGTCCGGCGCGAAATGATCCGGCAGGAGGCCGTGAAGAATCGGCGGCCGCTGTTCTATGTGAACCAGGTTGGCGGCAACGACGAGCTCCTCTTCGACGGCCACTCGCTCGGGTTCGATTCAAACGGAGCGCTGGTCCTGCGAGGGCGCGATTTCGAAGAGGATTTTCTCGTCTATGACGTCACGGTCGGTGGCGCCGCAGGAGCGCCCGTGGCGCCGAGCGGTGTCGCCGAGGTCAGCGCATCACCCGAAGAGGAAGCCTTCAAGGCGCTGACGCTGGGTCTTCGCGACTACGTACAGAAGTGCGGATTCTCGAAGGTGGTGCTCGGCCTGTCCGGAGGCATCGATTCGGCCGTGACGGCGAGTCTCGCCGCGGCTGCCCTCGGCGCGGAACGCGTCACCGGCGTCGCGATGCCGACGCGGTATTCGTCCGACCATAGTCTGCGAGACGCGGAGGCGCTGGCGCGACAACTCGGAATCCGGTACGAAGTCGTCCCCATCGACAGCGTCTTTCAGTCCTATCTCGACGCGCTGGCTCCCGTCTTCGCCGGATTGGCGCCCGACGTGACCGAAGAAAACCTTCAGGCACGCGTGCGTGGCGCCATCCTGATGGCGTTCTCGAACAAATTCGGCTCGCTGCTGCTCACGACGGGGAACAAGTCCGAGATCGCCGTCGGCTACTGCACGCTCTACGGCGACATGGCGGGCGGTCTTGCGGTGATCAGCGATGTACCGAAGACGTTCGTCTACCGGCTGGCGCGCCACATCAACGCGCGCGGTCCAGTGCCCGTGATTCCGGAATCCAGCCTGATCAAAGCCCCGAGCGCCGAACTGCGCCCGAACCAGACCGATCAGGATAGTTTGCCGCCCTACGACGTTCTGGATCGGATCGTGGAGGCCTACGTCGAACGCCATCTCGACGCCGACGCCATTGCCGCGCTGGGCATCGAGCGGGCAACGGTGGCCCGGGTGCTCGCGCTCATCGATCGAAACGAGTACAAGCGCCGGCAAGCCGCGCCCGGACTGAAGATCACGTCAAAAGCGTTTGGCGTCGGCAGGCGCTATCCGGTCGCTCGAGGATAGTACTGGGCGGGGTACATTCGAGGGCGGGAAGAATGACCCCGCCCCCACAGCACCTATCGTGCGCACCTTCCGTCCGCACCCTCCCGGCCGCATCTTCCTACCGCACCTTCCGTCCGCACCTCCGTCCGCACCTCCGTCCGCACCTCTCCGTCCGCACCTTCCGTCCGCACCCTGACTAGTTCTTCGTCATCGTCAAGCCGGTCACCGTCCCCTCGGTGTTGTGAGCGAAGCGAATGCCGTACACGCCGTCGGTAGACTTCAGCTTGCCAGCCGTGACCAATGCGGCCTTGTCGTAGCTGCCGACGACCGTCCCGTTGATGGCGCACTCGACCTTGTCGCCCTTGACCGAGACGGCAATCTCCTGCGTCACGGGCTGGTCCTTGCCGGCGGCCTTGTGCACGGCGGCATTGGGCTCGCCGCGGCGGCCGTTCATCTGGAACGGTTCCGGCCCGAACCCGCGCACGATGAAGCTGCCGTTGCCGTTGGCCGCGCAATAGAGATAACTCTGCTGAGGCGTGCCGAGGTCGTTGCCGGCAATCACGATGCCGTAGGGGTGCGGGTGATCGTTGAGGTTCATGTACTTCGGTTCGTTGAATGTTGCCTTCACGGTGTAGTTGCCTGAGGCGGTATTGCCGGGATTCCAGTACGTCACCGCTGGACCGGTCGTGACGAGCAGCGCGTCGCCGTCCTTGGCGAGCTTTGCGTTCTTCACGGTCTCTCCGGCAGCCTCGGCCCCGGCATCGATCTTCCCCATCCAACCAGGAACGAAGACCCCGCCGTCGGCCACAACACGGGACGCCTCCGCCGGGGGCGGAGCCGGAACCTGGGCCCCACACGTCGCGGGACCAAGAGTGACGACGGCAACGAACGCGGCGATGTAGCTCAGACGCATGGCGTGTCCTCTCCGCTGGGTAGCTGATCCTCCAACTATAGCGGGAGTCGAGGCGTTTGGGAGATAGGCGCGTTGACGAATGCCGAGGGACGGATGACGATTGGCCGTGGACCTCGCCGCGCTGAGAGCGCGCCTGCCGCCCCACCCGCGTACGCGATTTGCTCCCTCCCCAACCGGATGGCTGCACCTCGGCCACATCATCAACGCCATCTACGTCTGGGGCATCGCTCGTGCGCTCGATGGACGCATCGTCCTGCGCATCGAGGATCACGATCGTGAGCGATCGCGCGCTCCTTTCGAGCGCGGCATCGTCGAGGACCTCGCATGGCTGGGGCTCAAACCGGATGAGGGTAATTCGGAAGAGACGAGGATTCGGCAGAGCGATCGACAGCCGGCCTATGAGAAGGCCCTCGAACGGTTGGACCGCTTCGGGCTCGTCTATGCTTGCCGCTGTTCGCGACGCGAGATCGAGCAGGCCGCGGGCGACGAAGGCGAGTTGCGGTACGCAGGCACGTGTCGCAGCCTCCAATTGCCTCGGGCAGAGGGGACGGGCCTTCGCGTCCGGATCGATCCCGGAGAAGAGTCGTTCGACGACGCGGCCCATGGACCTCAAATCCAGTCACCGGCCGATCAGTCCGGCGACGTGCTCATCCGCGATCGTCTCGGCCAGTGGACTTATCAATGGGCGGTCACGGTTGACGACATCGACCAGGAGATAAATCTCGTCGTCCGTGGTGACGATCTCCTCGCGTCCACGGGACGGCAGATTCGCATGGCGCGCCTGTTGGGAAGGCAGGACGCGCCAGTGTTCCTTCATCACCCGCTGCTCTTTGGCGCGCCGGGAGTGAAGCTGAGCAAGTCCAACCACGACGCCGGCGTTCGCGAGCTGCGTGAATCGGGCATGTCAGCCGGCGATGTGCTGGGGCTTGCTGCCGCCCGTGCAGGGCTCCTGGCTGAACCGCGACCGGTCCAGGCGGATGATCTGTCCCGGCTGTTCCGATGACGAGTCAGTCGGCGCGCAGCCCCTCGACGGGCGACACCCCCGCGGCGCGTGCGGCCGGCAACCACGCTGCGACAAGCCCGACGACCAGGAGCAGTCCGAGCGCTGCCGTCATGGTCACGGGATCGGTGGGTTCGAGCCCGTAGAGCAAGGCTCTGATCAGTGGCCCGGCCAGCAGAGTTGCAGCGACGCCAATGACCAGACCCGCCCCAATCGGCCGTGCTGCCTGGCCTACCACGAGGCGACGCACATCGGGCGCGCTGGCCCCGAGTGCCAGACGAATCGCAATCTCACTGGTGCGCCTGGAGACGCCGTAGGCGGTGACGCCGTAGATGCCGACGGCGGCGAGCAATCCAGCAAGCACACCAAAACAGACCGCAAGCCACGACATCAATCGCTCGCGTAGGAGACCGTCACGAATCTGACGGTCCAGCGGCCACATGACGACATCGCTCGTGAGCCCGTTCGCCGCAACGATGCGCTGTACATCGGCCGTCAATGCGCCGACGGCAGCCGTGCTCCTGACGGCGAGCCCAGACCAGCCCCATCGTTCGAGCACGGGGTGCTGCTCCACTGGCACGAACGCAATGGGCAGTGCCGCCTCACGAAGTTGACCGTACTTGGTGTCGGCCACGACTCCGACGATGTCGTAGGTGGTGTCCGGATATCCGGGTTCCGCAAGGCTCATGAAGCGCGCCTCGAGAGGACGGTGATCGGACAGGTAGGTGCGGACGAACGTCTCGTTGACGATCGCAACTGGCCTACTGCCCGCGCGATCGGCGTCGTTGAAATCGCGTCCCGCCCTCAGCGGAATCTTCATCGTCTCGAAGTAGCCGGGGCTGATCCAGGTAAACCGCGAGGATCCCGACTGTTCGCCGCGAACCGACGGCACACGAACCGCAAAGCCCCAGCTCATGCCGGTCAGCGGCAAGTGAGTCGATGTCGCTGCCGCCTGCACCTGCGGCAGTGCACGAATCCCATTGAGAATGGCCTCGCGGGTACGCTGGACGGCCTCACCACTACTGGGCCGCTCGTCCGAGAGCGGCACGATGCCGAAGAGGATGTTGGCCTGCTTGAATCCGGTGTCGATCGAGAGCAGGTTCTGGAGACTGTGCACGAACAAGAGCGCGCCGACGACGAGCACCACCGACAGGGCGACCTGCACCACGATGAGCAGTCGCTGAAACGAGAGCCGCGCGGCGCTGGCGGTGAGGCCGCGTCCGCCCGATCGCATCGCCAGCTGTGGTTCGGCGCGGGATGCCCGCCAGGCCGGAACCAGGCCGCACGCGAGGCAGGTCACGGTCGCGACTAGCGTGGTGAACAGCAGTACACGCCCGTCCATGCCAACATCGAGCTCGAGCCGATTCGCTTCCGTGCTGACGAGCGAGACCAACAGCCGGCTGACGCCCTGTGCGAGCCAGCCACCAAGGATGGCTCCGCCGGCGGCGAGCAGCAGACTCTCGGCGAGGCATTGCTGGAGGACGCGCGCACGCGACGCTCCCATCGCGACCCGGACGGCAAACTCACGCTCGCGGTTACTCGCACGCGCGAGCATCAGGTTTGCGAGGTTGGCGCACGCAACGAGGAGAACGAGCGCCGTCGCACCGAGGAGGAGCCACAGCGAAGACTCGTACTGTTCGCGCCATTCGCTGACACCGCGGCTCGCCGGCACGACGGTCAATTGCAGCTTGCGCCAGCCCGCGGTCGTTTCTGCGTTGTAGCCGGATGGCACGGTCGCAGCAAACAGCCCTGCGCTGAGACCGTGAATCTGGTCTGCGGCCTGCAGAACTGTCCACCCTGCCTTCAGCCGCCCCATCATGACGAGCCACCAGAGATTGCGCTGGTCGAGCGTGGCTGAGTCCCAGACACCGGCGGCACATAGCGGTGCCGCGACGTCGAATGTGCGACCCACCTCCAAGCCGAAGAATCCCGGGGGAGTCACGCCCACGATCTGAAACGTCTTGCCGTCGAGCACCAGCGGTCGCCCGATCGCTCCGTCGTCGCCTCCGAGCGCGCGCTGCCAGTACGGGTAACTGACCACGACGGGGCCGGCGCCGCAGCCATGCACGTCGTCGGAGGCCTCGAGCAACCTGCCGCGCCATGGCGTCACGCGGAGTACCGGGAAGAGATTGCCACTGACCCAGAGGCCCGGGGATTGGTGGGACGTACCCGCATCGCCGATCTGCCATTGGGTCGCCCCCCACGCGAACACATCTGAAAACGCACCCTGGTTGCGTCGGATCTCGCTCCACAGCGGGTACGTGACATCTGCGTGGCTCGAGTGCGTGATGCCGTAGCCCTTGGTGCCGCCCTTCACCTGGATTTCAGCGAGCTCCGCCGGATTGGGGACGGGCAGCATCCGCAAGCGGACCGCGTTCAACACCTGGAAGATGGCCGTATTCGCGCCGATGCCGAGCGCGAGCGCTGCCAGCGCTGCCAGCAGGAATCCGCGGCTCTGAAAGAGAGTCCGTCCCGCATAGCGCAGGTCCATCACCGCCGAATCGAGCGGCGCCAGCGAGTACATGTCGTGCACTTCTTCACGGACCCGGGTGATGTTGCCCAGCTTTCGCTGCGCCAGGCGGCGGGCCGCATCAGGTGCGACACCGGACGCGATGCCAGCCTCGGTTTCGAGGTCGATGTAGGACTGCAGGTCGTTGGCGAGGTCGAGGTCGCGCTGACGGCGACGCCAGATTCGCGGGATGCGCATGGGTCTACTCCGTCGCCGGGCCGAGCACCCGGGCCACGGCCTGCACGAGGGTGTCCCACCGGCGACGTTCACGAGCGAGATAGGCCCGTCCGGCGGGCGTCAGGCGGTAGTACTTCGCGCGTCGATTGCTCTCGGACGTACCCCAGAACGATGCAATCAACCCCCGGTCTTCGAGCCGGTACAGCGCGGGATAGAGCGAACCGTGCTCGACCTGGAGGACCAGAATCCGACGATCGCTCGATGGCGTGCGCGATGGTATGTCCGTGCGCCGGGCCGAACAGCAGCGTTCTGAGGACGAGCATGTCGAGCGTGCCGGCGAGGATGTCGCCGCGTCCATCGGTTGTCTTTCGGCGCGCCACGTTGCTCCTTATGAACTTCTAGTGGAAGAAGTATACGTGAATAGCTGGTCAACTGTTCCAATAGCGTTCGTCTCGAGCAGATTTCTCATGTACGCCGGCCCGTACCGATTTCGGGGCGGGGGTGTTCCTGGGGTCGGTGCAACCTCTTGGTGTCGTGATCACGGAAATTTGGCGTGACCGTCTGGTGACACCACCATGACAAAAGCGTTGACTTCTTCATCCCTGAGGCCGTATCACAGAGCCCAACATCCTTCCGTTCGACCCTGGCTGGCAGCCATCAATCCCACGGCGGCACCGGGTTTTGCTCTTTTGCAGGCCCCTAGAGGAGGTACGCGTGAGGTTCTCCGCAGTTCCCATTCGCATTCTTGTCTGGCTTGTGCTTGCAGGGCTCCTGTCGGCGGCGCCTGTCTTCGGGCAGGCCGGAACCGCTTCGGTCACGGGTACCGTGACCGACGAACAGGGCGCCGCGTTGCCTGGTGTCACCGTGACAGCCAGCAACACGGCAACCGGGCTCGTCAGAACAACGACCACGAGCCCGACCGGAACGTATCAGATGCAGGCGCTGCCGCCAGGCGTCTATCAGATGAAGGTCGAGCTGAGCGGGTTCCGGACCGCCATCCTCGATCAAGTGCGCATGCCTGTCGACACGGTGGCACGGCAGGACGTGAAGCTCACGATCGGCACACTCTCTGAAACCGTGCAGGTCACGGCCGAGACGCAGGTCATGAACACGACCGATGCGAGTATGGGCAACGTCATCTCGGGAAACCAGGTGCGCGCGCTGCCACTCGAAGGGCGCAACGTCGTGGGTCTCCTGAGCCTGCAGCCCGGCGCGACGTATCTGCCCAATTCGAGCGAGGTCGACAACCGGAACGGTGCCGTCAGCGGCGCACGCGCGGATCAGGCCAACATCACGCTCGATGGTGTGGACGCCAACGATCCGGAGTTCGGCACCGCGTATACGAGCGCGCTGCGAACGACGCTCGATTCGCTCGAAGAGTTCCGCGTCACGACCAGCAACTACGGCGCGGATTCCGGCCGATCATCGTCGGCACAGGTCTCGCTCGTCACGAAGGGCGGGACCAACATGTTCCACGGCGCGGGCTACACGGCGCTACGCAACACCGCGACCTCGTCGAACGAATACTTCAACAAGCTGTCCGGTCTCGCCGTTCCGAAGCTCGACAAACAGATCTACGGTGGATCGCTCGGCGGTCCCATCAAGAAGGACAAGCTGTTCTTCTTCTTCAACTACGAGCGATTGAAGGAAGATTCGGAGGCCACGGCCGAGCGGTCGGTGCCGTCCGAGACGATGCGCGACGGCATCCTCGTGTACCAGTGCGCGGATCCAGGCGCATGTCCGGCCGCGAGCGTGACGGGCTTCAGCGCAAGCCATGCGATTCCGGCGGGGTTCCACGGTGCGACGCCGAGTGAGCTCGCTTCGCTCGATCCGCTCGGCATCGGCCCCAGCGTCGCGGCGGCGCAGTCCTGGAGCGTCTACCCGATGCCGAACGATCCTGGCCGTGATGCTCACAACATCATGACCTACCGCTTCACGGCGCCCTACGCCAACACGCTCAACACCAACATCGGGCGGATGGACTACCACCTCAACTCGAACAACAGCTTCTTCGGCCGGTTCAACGTCCAGCGCGACCAGTTGCTGAGCGTGCCGCAGTTCCCCGGCCTGGGTCTGCCGCCCAACACCACACAAAAGGTGAAGAGCTGGGGCACGGCCATCGGGTGGGACAACGTGCTGTCGAGCCAAATCGTCAACACGTTCCGCTATGGCTTCACGAAGATTGTGTCGGATACGGTCGGGACGCTCAATGCGCCGCTCAACTACTTCCGGTTCATCGACGACTTGAACGAAGGCTTCGCCAGCTCCGGCCGCGAGACGCCAACGAACAACTTCGTGGACGACCTGACGTGGATCAAAGGCTCGCACACGATGAAGTTCGGCACGAACCTGCGGTTCAGCCGCATCCCAACTTACAGCAACGCCGGCTCCTACAGTTATGCCACCGCCAACGGATCGTGGGTGAACGGCGTAGGGCGCATCTACATCCCCGGCCGCGGCAGCTGCTCGACGCCGGGCTGCGACGTGCTGCCGGCGACCGCGAGCAGCTTCAACGCCTCGTTTGCCGACAGCTGGATCGACATTCTCGGCATCATGTCGGAGGCCACCGGCCAGTACAACTACGATCGGGCCGGCACTGTGGCGCCCGAGGGGGATCCCGTGCGGCGGCGCTACGCGTCCGACGAGTACGAGTTCTACGCCCAGGACAGCTGGCGTGTCGGTGACAAGCTGACGCTCACGGGCGGCGTCCGGTACAGTCTGGCCTCCCCTCCGTACGAAACCAACGGCCTCCAGGTGGCGCCGAGCATCAGCCTCGGCAAGTGGTTCGATCAACGCGCGCAGATGATGGCGCAGGGCATCCCCGACAACACCCTGCCGGCCCTCTCGTTCAACTTGGCCGGTCCGAAGAACGGCAAACCGGGCTACTACAGCTGGGACAAGAACAACTTCGCGCCGCGACTCGCCGCGGCCTGGCGCCCGAGCGACAAATGGGTCGTTCGCGGCGGTTACGCGCTCGTGTACGACCGCATCGGCCAAGCGCTCGCACAGAATTTCGACGTGAACAGCGCCTACGGGTTGTCCACGGCGGTTGACAGCACGTACGGCGTCAACGACGAAACCGTTCCGGACATCCGCTTCACCGGGATCAAGAACCTCCCCCCGACGTTGCCGTCGGCGCCGCCCGGCGGCTTCCCGGCCACTCCGCCCTATGACAACTTCACGATCTACAGCAGCCTCGACGACACGCTGAAGACGCCGTACGCGCACACGTTCAACCTGGTCGTCGGACACGAGCTCGGCAGAGAGTTCAGCATCGAAGCCGCCTATGTCGGCCGCAAGGGCCGGAACCTGCTCGTCCGCCGAGATCATCGCGATGCCGCTGAATCTCAAGGATCCGGCATCGGGCAGCGACTACTACACTGCCGCCAAGGCCGTGATCACGCAGCTCGAGAACAACGGCTTTGACGTTGACGGAGTCACGCCGGTGCCGTACTTCGAGAACATGTTCCCGGATGGGGCGTTCGGCGGGCGCTCGGCCACCCAGAACATCGCGGACGAGTACGCGTTCTATTATCCGGACTTCACGTCGGCGCTGCTGGACATGGATTTCTACTGCTCGCCTTCGTGTACGAAGTTCGGGCCGTACCTGGTACTTCAACGGCCAGTTCTTCTCGCTCGCGGCGCAGAGCACCCTTGCCCGCGCCGACTACAATGCGCTGCAGATCACGTTGCGGAAGCGCTACTCGCACGGGTATCAGTTCGACGTGAACTACACGCTCGCGCATTCCAAGGATCACAGCTCGGCCATCGAGCGCGGCAGCGCGTTCACGTCGGATTTCGACACCGGAGGCTACACGGGCTTCCTGATCAACTCGTGGGAACCCGACCAGCAGTATGCCAACTCCGACTTCGACATCCGCCACCAGTTGAACGTCAACTGGGTCGCGGAGCTGCCGTTCGGACAGGGTCGCAAGTTCGGAAAGGACAGCTCGGGCCTCGTCAACTCGATCATCGGCGGGTGGAGCGTCGCGGGCCTGTTCCGGCTCACGAGCGGGCTCCCCTTCAACATTCAGAACTGCCGTTCCTGCTGGGCGACCAACTGGAACCTGCAGGGCAATACCACGTTCAAGGATCCGTCAAAGCTTCCGCCGACCGGGACGACGAAGAACGCCCTCGACGGCAAGCCGAGCCCGTTCTCGGTGGCTCCTGAGAAGGTGTTGGATTACGTGCGCTTCGACTACCCTGGCGAGGGCGGCACGCGCAACATCCTGCGCGGCGATGGCTACTTCAGCATCGATTTGAGCGTCGCCAAGGCGTGGAACATGCCCTGGTCGCGCGATCAGCGGCTGTGGCTCAGGTGGGACACCTTCAACCTCACCAACACGCCGCGGTTCGATGTCGGCAACGTGACCATGACCCCGGACATCCAGACAACCTTCGGCACTTACAACGGCACGTATGCGACCTGCGACGGCAACGCGGGGCGCTGTATGCAGTTCTCGCTCCGATACGAGTTCTAAGCACGAGAGTGCGAGGCCGCCCCGTCATGGCGGGCGGCCTTGCACTCGCGACAACTCCCAACTTCCAACCTCCAACGTCCAAGCACACTCTCGCGCCGCGCACCTGCGCACTGCGCACCCTCGCAGCGCGCACCCGCCGCACCCGGTAGTCCGCACCCTCCGTCCGCACCTTCCGTCCGCACCTTCCGTCCGCACCCTCCTCGCCTTTGACCGCACCTCGAAAGCGCAGATCCCGTACCCTGCGCACGACTGTCGAGCCCTGGCAATCGACGGTTCATCACCTTGTCATTGATGTCACGCACGAGACGCCGTAATTGAGTGGTCACGTTCCGCTCAACTGTGGCCGCGCCCGTGACTTCAGGTGCGGCCCTGGCTGCGTCGTGCCCGGTCGTGCCCGGCGAAGCAGCCCTCGAGGAGGTGTGAGGTGAGGCTGCTCCGCTCGGTCCTGCCAGTGTTGTCGGCACTGCTTCTGATCACCATTGCCGGGTCGCCGCGTGCCTGGGCGCAAGCCGGGACGGCGTCGCTGTCAGGCACCGTGACGGACGAACAGAGCGCGGCGCTCCCTGGCGTCACGGTCACCGTACTCAACAAGGCGACGGGCGCCGCCCGCACCACGACCACCAACAGCACCGGCGCCTACCAGGTGCTCGCGCTGCCGCCCGGCTCGTACACGGTCACGATGGAGTTGAGCGGCTTCAAGAGCGCGGTCCGCGAGAACGTCCAGCTGCAGGTGGACATGAAAGCGCGCCTGGACGTCCCGCTCGGGATCGGCCAGATCGCCGAGACGGTCACCGTCACGTCCGACGCGATGGCGCTCAACACGTCGGACGCGAGCCTCGGCAACGTGATCACCGGCACCCAGATCCGCACGCTGCCGCTCGAGGCGAACAACGTCATCGGACTGCTCAGCCTGCAGCCCGGCGCCGTCTATCTGCCGAACGCGCAGGTACAGGACAGCCGCACGGGTGCCGTGCTCAACATCGATCCCAGGAGCGGCGCGGTCAGCGGCAGCCGTGCGGACCAGTCCAACATCACCCTCGATGGCATCGACGTCAACGACCCGCAGTTCGGCACCGCGTACGCGAGTGCGTTGCGCATGACGCTCGATTCGCTGCAGGAATTCCGCGTCAGCACCAGCAACTACGGCGCCGATGCCGGCCGCTCGAGCGGCGCGCAGGTCTCACTCGTCACCAAGAGCGGCAGCAACGACCTGCACGGCACCGCGAACCTGGTGCAACGAAGCACGAGAACCTCGTCCAACGATTACTTCCTGAAGCTGTCGCAGCTGCAGGCGGGTGAGGAAGACAAGGCGCCGAAGCTCGACAAGACGATCTGGGGCGGATCGCTCGGCGGCCCGGTCTTCAAGGACAAGCTCTTCTTCTTCGGCAATTACGAACGGCTCGGCGAAGACAGCGAAACGCCGGTCCTCCGGAACATCCCATCGATGTCGATGAGAGACGGCGTGCTCGTCTACCCGTGCGAGGACCCCGGCGCCTGTCCCGCCACGTCGGTCAACGGCCTCTCGACGTCCCATGCGGTGCCGGCCGGATATCACGGCATGACACCGGCGGAGCTGGCGGCGGTCGATCCACTGCACATCGGACCGAGCCTCGCGGCGCTTGATGTGTTCCAGCAGTATCCGACGCCGAACGATCCGGGCGTGGACGGATACAACCTCGTGGGCTACCGGTTCGCTGCGCCGATCAAGAACGCCTTCAACACGGCAATCGGTCGCGCGGACTATCACGCCGGCAACCAGAATTTCTTCGGGCGTCTCAATTTCCAGGACGACTCGGTCGAGACCGCGCCGCAGTACGCGGGCCAGGCGCCGCGCAACACGCGCAAGACGACGAGCCGTGGCTTTGCATTCGGCTGGGACTCCGTGTTGTCGGCGAACAAGGTGAACACGTTCCGTTACGGGCTCACGCAGATCCGCGAAGACATCGTCGGACTCCAGACGAAGACCGAAGTGGACTTCCGGAACATCGACTCGTTCGACGCACTGACGGCATCGAGCGGACGCGACATTCCGACGCACACGTTCGTGGACGACCTCTCGTGGGTCAAGGGATCCCACACGCTGAAGTTCGGGACGAGCTTGCGGTTCAGCCGCGTCGGCACCTACAACAACGCGAACTCGTTCCATCGTCCGGAAGCCAATGGCTCATGGGTCGCCGGCGTCGGACGGCGATACATGCCGGGCGGCCAGTGTCCCGGAGTCGAGGCCGCGTGCGATGCGCTGCCCGCGGTGGCCGAGGGCGGCCAGGCCACCTACGGCGACACGTTGATTCCGATCCTCGGCATCATCTCGGAGGTGGACGGCTACTTCAACTACGACACGCAGGGCAACGTCCTGCCTGAGGGCACGCCCGTGCGCCGGCGGTTCGGTTCGGACGAGTACGAGTTCTACGTGCAGGACAGCTGGAAGATGGGTCACAACTTCACGCTGACAGCGGGAGTCCGCTACTCGCTCTATTCGCCTCCGTGGGAAGTGAACGGCCTGCAGGTGTCGCCGACGGTAAACCTCGGTGACTGGTTCGAGACGCGGCGCGCCCTGATGGACGCCGGCCGCTCGAGCTCGGACGCTCCGTTGATCCAGTTCGACCTGGCCGGTCCGAAGAACAACAAGCCCGGCTACTACAACTGGGACAAGAACAACTTCGCACCGCGTCTCGCAGCGGCGTGGACGCCGACCGCGGATTCGGGGTTCCTGGGCGCGCTCACGGGCAACGGCAAGCTCGTCGTCCGCGGCGGGTACTCGATCGTGTACGACCGCATCGGCAACGCCCTCGCCACCAACTTCGATCGCGCGGGATCGTTCGGACTCTCGACCGTGCTCTCGAGCCCGTTCGGCCAGAACAACGAGGACGAGCCGTCTGTCCGCTTCGAAGGTGTTGACGTCGTGCCGCCGACGCTGCCCGTCGCGCCACCTGGAGGCTTCCCGCAGACGCCTCCGTCCTACGCGGCAGTGATCACCGAGGCACTCGACGGCAGCATCGTGACGCCGTACTACCACTCGTTCAACCTGATCGTCGGCCGCGAGCTCGGGCACGGCTACTCGATCGAAGGCGGGTATGTCGGACGCCGCGGACGGAACCTTCTGGTCCGCCGCGACGCCGCGATGCCGGCCGACATCAAGGACCCGAAGTCCGGCATGGACTACTTCGGCGCCGCGAAGCAGCTGATTCAGTCGGCGCAGAATGCCCATATCGACAGCAGCGCCGACCCGTCCGCCTACAGCGGGCTCGCTCCGATCCCCTACTGGGAGAACATGTTCCCGGACGCCGCGGGCGGCGGGCTCTCGGCCACTCAGCGGATGGCGTACACGTTCAACAGCGTGGCCCCCGACTGGATGACAGCGCTCTACGGCATCGACGAGTTCTGCGACCCGGCGTGCAGCAGCCTCGGAGCGTTCGCCTTCTTCACGCCGCAGTACGACACGCTGGCGATGCAGAGCACCATCGGCCGTTCCTCCTACGACGCGCTGCAGCTGTCGGTGCGCAAGCGGTGGACGGATCACTACCAGTTCGACGTCAACTACACGCTCGGGCACGCGAAGGATCACGCCTCCCTGCTCGAAGGCGATACGACGTACGAGACCTTCGGCACTGGCGGGTACACGGGTTTCATGATCAACTCGTGGGAGCCGGACCTCGAGTACGGGAACGCGGACTTCGACGTGCGGCATCTCGTGAACATGAACTGGATCGCGGATCTGCCGTTCGGCCAGGGTCATCGGTTCGGCAGCAACATGCACGGCATCGCCGACGCCATCTTCGGCGGCTGGGCAACCGCCGGTGTGGTCCGCTGGAGCAGCGGCTTCCCGTTCACCGTCATCAACTGCCGCCAGTGCTGGGCGACGAACTGGGACATTCAGGGCAATGCGGAACTGGTCGATCCGAACAGGCTGCCGCCGATGGGCACCACCAAGGACGTGATCGGCGGCTACCCGAGTCCGTTCAAGGATCCGCAGGATGCGTTGAACTACTTCCGCCGGGCGTTCCCAGGTGAGGTCGGGCAGCGCAATGTGCTGACGGGCGACGGGTACTTCTCGATCGACATGAGCCTCAGCAAGACGTGGGCGATGCCGTGGGCGAAAGATCAGAAGCTGCGCTTCCGGTGGGACACGTTCAATCTGACGAACACGCCGAAGTTCGACGTGCAGTTCATGGACGCGTATCCCGATCGCTCGAACACGTTCGGGCGGTACTACAACACCATCCAGACATGCGACGGCGGCGCCGGCCGCTGCATGCAGTTTGCGCTGCGCTACGAATTCTAGAAGGGAGGAATTGGGGTCGGGATAAGTTTCAGTTTCTGCGCTGCCGCAGGAGCGTGTTGTTGCGGAAACTGAAACTTATCCCGACCCCAATTTCGACCCCAGAGCCAAAAGCCGACGCCCGACGGCTAGGGGCGCAGCCCCTTTCCTTCGTCGACGAAGACGATCTGATTCGGCTTCACGTTGGCGGCGTGATCCTTCACGCCGCTCGGCCACTCCACGTCGATCGCCTGCACGACCGGGTCCTGCCCCAATCCGAAGGTCTGGGCCAGATCGCTCTGCGACGCGTAGCTCGATCCGCTCCGGACCATGCTCCACTGCTTGCCGGACGCGCTTTGTACCCGGACGATCGCCCCGATCCCGTCCCGATTCGACGTCGCGCCGACGGTCCTGATCGAGATCCAGCGGTTGCGGTTGCCGCCCTCGTTCCTGAGCAGCCGCGCCGGACCGTGATTGTTCGAGATCAGGATGTCGAGATCCCCGTCGTGATCGTAGTCGGCATACGCGGCGCCGCGCGCGACCTCCGGCACCGCAAACGCCTGACCGAGCGAGCCGCTCACATGTTCGAACGTGCCGTTCCCCGCGTTGTGGAACATCAAAGGCGGCTCTTTGTACTGCACCTTCGGCTGGACCTTCGTGATCGCCTCTTCGATGTGGCCGTTGGCGGCGAAGATGTCGAGATGCCCATCGAGGTCGTAGTCGATGAAGAACACGCCGAAGGCGAGATAGAGCAAGCTCGATCGACCGACCGCAGATGACGGCGCCTGATCGACGAACAGCTTGCCGCCTTCGTTGTGATACAGCGCCAGCATCTGGTTGGAGAAGTTGCCCACGAGGAGATGCGGCCGGCCCGACCGATCGTAGTCGCCGGCATCCACGCCCATCGCGCCGCGGGCCACGCCGTCTTCGCTGTACGCCACACCGGCCGCGACGCCTTCTTCGGTAAACGTCCCGTTCCGGTTGTTCCGGTAGAGGCGATTGGGCGTCGTGTCGTTTGCGACGAAGACGTCCGGCCAGCCGTCGCCATCGTAGTCGAGGATGGCCACGCCGAGCGACTTGCTCGCGGGATCGGCAATCCCTGCCTTCTCGCTGACGTCCTGGAACTTCCCGTTGCCGACGTTGTGATACAGCTTCGCGGCAGCTCCCTTGTACGTCTCGGGCGTGCAGTACGTCTTGTTCGTGCCGTCCATCGAACAGGTCCTGGTCGGTAGCGACGGACCACTTCACGTAGTTGTCGACAAAGAGGTCCAGCCGGCCGTCCTTGTCGTAATCCAGCCAGGCCGCACTCGTGCCGAACGACGCGTTGGCGATCCCGGACACCTTCGTCACGTCACGGAACTTGAAGTGACCGTCGTTGTGAAAGAGACGATCCCCTTCGAGCGCCGTGATGTAGACATCGTCACGGCCATCGTTGTCGAAGTCGCCGACGGTTACACCGATACCGTACATCTCGACATCGAGCCCGCTGCCCGCGGTGACGTCGGTGAAGGTACCGTTCTTGTTGTTGCGGTAAAGGGCATGGAGCGATCGCTGTCCCTTGGGCAGCCAGTCCTTGCTGTTGATGAGCAGGATGTCGGGCCAGCCATCGCCGTCCGCGTCGAAGAACGCGCAGCCCGATCCCACGGTCTCGGGCAGGTACTTCTTGCCCGCCCGCCCCGTGTTGTGGACGAACGTGATGCCCGCGGCACCCGTGACGTCGCTGAACTGAATCGGAGTGGACGGCGCGGCGGAGACAGCGACGACCGCCGACAGGAGGAACAACAACAGCAGCTTGGCGTGGTTCACACGATTGAGTGTGTCGGAGAGCCAACCGGAGGACCAATAGTAGAAACGCACTAGCTGGCGGCCACTTTCCTATCAGAGCCGTTCGAGCAGTGGCAGCTGGTTGCCGATATAAGGACTGGGCCGGACCGCTGCCCGAGCGGTCGGCGTTCGCCCTGACGGAACTCCGACGATGCCCTACTTGCCAATTCTGCTGGCCCACCCCGACGAGCTCGTGGATCGCGTCAAACACCACGTGCGCTACACGCTGGTGAAGGATTGGGACACGGTCAGCCACGCGGACTTGTGGCACGCGTTCTCGCTGGCGGCCCGTGAACAGCTCGTCGATCCGCTGCTGATGACGGAGCGGCGCTATGCGGCGACCGGCGCCAAACGCGTCGCCTATCTGTCGATCGAGTTTCTGCTCGGACGGACCCTGGGCAGCGCGCTGGTGAACCTCGGGCTCCTGGAGCCGTGGCGCGTGGCGTTCGAGCGGCTCGGACTCACCCTCGACCAGATCGAGAGTCACGACCCGGAACCTGCCGTCGGCAATGGCGGCCTTGGACGGCTGGCCGCCTGCTTCCTCGACTCGCTCGCCACGATGGGCTATCCCGCCTACGGCTACGGGATCAACTACGAGTTCGGTCTGTTTCGGCAGGAGCTGGATCACGGCTGGCAGCGAGAGCGTCCCGATCACTGGCGGCCGGACACGTATCCATGGCTGATCAGCCGGACCGAGGAATCGTGTCTGGTGCCCTTGTACGGCCGGCTCGACGATGCGTACGACAGCCACGGTCACTACGCTCCACGGTGGGTCGACCAGCAGATCATCCTCGGCGTGCCCGCCGACATCCCCGTCGTCGGCTATGGCGTCCGCACGGTGAACACCCTGCGCCTGTACACCGCGCGCTCGTCTGACGAGTTCGACATGGGGATCTTCAACAGTGGCGACTACATCAAGGCGGTCGAGCGCAAGGTGGTGTCAGAGACCATCTCGAAAGTGCTCTACCCGTCCGACAGCGTGGAGCACGGCCGCGAGTTGCGTCTGATTCAGGAGTATTTCCTGGTCGCCTGCGCCCTGCGCGACCTGATGCGACGGCATCACGCGACGTTCGGCCACTTCAACAACCTGGCCGACAAGCTCGCGATCCAGATGAACGACACGCACCCGGCCCTCGCGGTCGCGGAGCTGATGCGAATCCTGGTGGACGAGCAGCACCTGACCTGGGAACGGGCCTGGGAGATTACGCACGATGTGTGCGGCTACACCAACCACACACTGCTGCCAGAGGCGCTGGAAGAATGGTCCGTCCCGCTTCTGGGGCGCGTGCTGCCTCGGCACCTGCAGATCATCTTCGAGATCAACCAGCGGCTGGTGGACAACGTGAGGCGCCGTTGGCCCGGCGACGAGGGTCGGGTCTCACGGATGTCGATCATCAGCGAGGGCCAGGACAAGCGCGTTCGAATGGCCAATCTCGCTGTCGTCGGCAGCCACAAGGTGAATGGCGTCGCAGCCATCCACAGTCAGCTCGTCCGCTCGAACCTCTTTCCTGACTTCGCCGAGTACTGGCCCGGCAAGTTCACCAACAAGACCAATGGAATCACGCCGCGCCGGTGGCTCGTGCGAGCCAATCCGGGGCTGGCGAACCTGATCACGGCGCGGGTCGGCGAGACGTGGCCCACCGCCCTCGACGACATCAGTCTGCTCGAGCCCTGGGCCGACGATGGAGCGACACAGGACGAGTTCCTGGCGGTCAAGCGCGCCTGTAAAGAGAAGATGGCGCGGATCGTGAAATCCGCAACGTCGATCAGCATCGATCCCGACTGGCTGTTCGACATCCACGCAAAGCGCATCCACGAGTACAAGCGGCAACTGCTGAATGCGTTGCACGTCCTCGACCTGTACTGGCGGATCAAGGGCGGCGAACAACCGGTGGCTCCACGCGTTCATCTGTTCGCCGGGAAGGCCGCGCCGGGCTACGTGCGGGCAAAGCTGATCATCAAACTGATCAATGCGATCGGAGATCTGGTGAACGCGGATCCCGACACACGTCGCTGGCTGCGCGTGGTCTTCGTGCCCGATTACCGCGTCACGCTCGCCGAGACGATCGTGACCGCGGCGGACCTGTCAGAACAGATATCGACGGCCGGCACCGAGGCGTCCGGTACTGGCAACATGAAGTTCGCGTTGAACGGCGCCCTCACGATCGGCACGCTCGACGGCGCGAACATCGAGATCGCACAAGCGGTCGGCGCCGACAACCTGTTCATGTTCGGCATGAAGGTAGACGACGTTCATCGCCAGCTGGCCGAGCGCTCATACCGGCCGCTTCACATTTACGAAGGGGACCCGCGCGTCGGTCGCGTCGTGGATTCGCTCGATTCAGGCGTCCTCGCGCCCGACGATCCGGGCGTCTTCCGTCCAATCAAGGACACGCTTCTCAGCGACAACGAGCACTATTTTCACCTGGCCGATCTCGTCACCTATCGGGACGCGCAGCAACACGCCGCGACGCTCTGGACCGACCGCCGCGCCTGGGCCCGCAAAGCGCTCCTCACGGTTGCGCGCATGAGCCGCTTCTCGTCAGACCGGACGGTCCGCGAGTACGCAGAAGAGATCTGGAAAATCAAGCCTGTAGTCTGAACCTGGGTCGCTGCCTCGCCGAAGCGCGCGTCTGAAGCTCGCGCGCGAAGCGGGTCATTGCGGCGCGCTGACCCTGATCGTGTGCTCGACGACGCTGACATCGGCCACACCGCGATCGGTAAACGTCTTCCAGACCTGGTTCGTGCGCTTGCGACGGGAACACGCGCATCGTCACTACCGCGAGGCCATCGTCGGCAAAGATTTCGATTGACGAACGGTCGATGACGACCCGGAAGCGGGCCGTCTCGACATCGTGCAAGGGCACCGTCACTGCGAGCGGAAATTTCGCTCCCGCGGATGTCCCGGACTCGTGCCTGTCCACGACCAACCCCCCGGCGGATCGCGAGACCGCTATCCTGGTCCGTTCGGTGTCGGACGCGTGGATGTAGAGGCCGGCTTCGGCCGCCGTGCCAAGCCGCACCGTCACGTCAACATTGGTCACGCTGCCATCGACGCGCGAGCGCGTCTGGTCTGCGCCCGCGTCAACCGGCCTGACGGTGAGCCGGCTGGGCTCCCGTGCGGCAACCAGCTCCCGCACCGGCGTCTGAACGAGCCGCCACGCGCCCTCCACCCGGCGCACGCTGACTTCGCGCGGAATCGTCATTGCGCCGCGCCACGGCCCGCGCGGGGCGACCTGTGTCAACACGCGCGTCCAATCGGCGCCGGACGGCTCAGTCGTGGGACCGCCCTCGCCGGAGGGCTCCTCATTCGCGTAAATCCAATTGCTCATCCAACCGACCCACACAGTCCGGCGGGGATCGGACGGCATGTTGTTCCAGTCCTGGGCCGCGTAAAAATCGGGCCCGGCATCAACCCACCGCGCCGCACTCTCGGCGCCATCGACGGCGAACCGTGTCCCGTCGAAGTCGCCGACGAAGTACTGGATGCCGGTGCCACCCGCAGGCGCGCCCTCGCTGACACTGACCGCCAGCACCCACTTCCAGGCGCTGGTTCCTTCGACAGGCACACGCATGAGGGTCGGGCATTCCCACACGCCGGCGACCGCACCTGCGGGCCCGAACGTGCTCAGCGGCGTCCACGATTTCAGGTTCTTCGAGCCGAAGAGGCGGACCTGATGTCCGTCCGGAATCGAGACCGCCATCACCCACTGCCGCGTCTCCGCGTGCCAGAACACCTTCGGATCGCGAAAGTCCTTCAGCTGCAGATCGAGGACCGGGTTGCCGGCGAACTTCGTCCACGTCGTACCGCCGTCTGGACTGACGGCGAGGCCCTGCGCCTGGCGCGTTTCCCGATGCATGGTGTAGATCGCCGCCAGACACGTGCGCGAGCCGTTACAGAGGCCGCTGGTGTCATCGGTGTCGGCCACCGCGCTGCCCGAGAACATCATCCAACCTTCGTCTTCGCGGAGAGCGACGGGCAGGTCGCGCCACATGAGCAGGTCACGGCTGACCGCGTGGCCCCAACTCATGTGCCCCCACTTCGGCCCGAACGGATTGTGCTGGTAGAAGAGATGGAACTGTCCGTCGAGATAGACGAGCCCGTTGGGATCGTTCATGAACCCCTGCGGCGGGGTGAAATGGACGACGGGCCGCCAGAGCTCGGGTGTGGACGGCGGCGCCCAGGCATGGCCGGCTGCGAGCGAAGCAACGAGCAGCGCTATCGAGAGTCCCGCTCGCACGAACGGACGCCAGACATGTGGCGACTTCGGCATGGCACTCGCTCGGAGGGCAGGCGCTGGTCGAATCAGTCTGGACGACGGGTGCGGCTCGCGCGTGCGTCGAGGATCGCTCGAACGAGATCCTCGGGAATGTCGGGTCGCTTGTCGGCCGCGTCGTCGAAGGCGACGCGCTCCAGCGTCAGCGTCGCGCGGTACGACTCCAGATACCGCTCGCAGTTCCGGCAGCGCGACAGGTGAAACTCGAAGGACACTCGCGCCGTCTGTTCGAGCGTTCCATCGAAGTACTCGTCGAGAAATGTGGCGCACTCGCGGCAGTTCATCGACGCTCACCCCCAAAGTGCGGGTCCAGCAGCGTGCGAAGCGCCTGCCGCCCGCGATGCAACCGGATCTTGACCGCGTTGGTCGTGAGTCCCAGCAGCCGCGCGGTTTCCTCTGTCCCCACCTGTTCGATGTCTCTCAAGACCAGCACCGTCCGATAGCTGTCGGGCAACCGATCGATCGCATCGCGCACCAGCTGCCGCGTCTCGCTCCGCTCGAGCAGAGCGTCCGCCCCCTCCCAGGTTGCGAACTGCGACGCATGATGGCCATCGTCAATGAACGTTGGCAGCAGCGGCTCGATCGATTCCTCGGGCCGCCGCCGCTGCGTGCGCAGGCGCATCAGCGCCGTGTTGACCGTTATGCGATGCAGCCAGGTCGAGAGCCGGCTGTTCCCTTCGAATCGCTTGATCGATCGGAAGGCCGAAAACAGCGCGTCCTGGACGACGTCGCGGGCGGTCTCGTCATTACCGACGAGGCGGCGGGCCACGGCCAGCATCCGGCCGCCCTGCGTGCGGACCAGTGCCTCGAATGCGTCAGGATCGCCTTGCCGCAGCCGCTCCACGAGCGCCTGCTCGTCGTCAGGCGTCACCGGGGCACGGGCGACGGACGTCTGGTCGGAGGCCATCCGTTAGACGGTACCACAACGCTGACGGTCGTGTCGTAGGACGCTCCCATCGGTCAGCCATCCTGCTCGGCGGTCCCGCTCTGCTGCAGGAGCTTGGCGACCAGCGCCGTCCAGCCGGTCTGGTGGCTCGCGCCGAGGCCTTCGCCGGTGTCGCCGTTGAAATACTCGAAGAAGAGAAGCAGGTCGCGCCATGCGGGATCCTGCTGGAATCGCGGATTGCGGCCGTAGACCGGACGCCGGCCGAACTCGTCGCGCAGGAAGATCCGCGTGAGGCGGCGTGAGAGATCGGCGGCCACGCGATCCAGCGTCATGTGGCGTCCAGAGCCCGTCGGACACTCCACCGTGAGCGTATCGCCGTAGTAGTGATGGAAGCGCTGCAGCGCCTCGACCATCAGAAAGTTGACGGGCATCCAGATCGGCCCCCGCCAGTTCGAATTTCCGCCAAACAGGCCCGTCGTGGATTCCGCCGGTTCGTAGTCCACCCGATGCTCGACGCCATCGATCTGGAGCACGTAGGGATGGTCCTTGTGGTACCGCGACAGGGCCCGGATGCCGTTCGGTGCCAGGAACTCCGCGGGATCCAGCATGACCTGCAGCACACGTACGAGCTGTTGCCGATCCACGATCGAGAGCAGTCTTCGCTCGCCGCGGCCCGGCGCCCGCATCGAGGCGACATTGGCCGTCAGATCGGGACGGTTGTCGATGAACCATTCGAGACGCCGCTTGAACCCTGGCAGGCGATCGAGCAGTTCGGGCTCGAGGGTGGCGACGGCGAACAGCGGAATCAGGCCCACCATCGATCGCACACGCAGCGGAAGCCGTTGCCCGTCCCTGTGCAGCACGTCGTAGAAGAAGCCGTCCTCTTCGTCCCACAGCTGAAACTGGCCGCCGACCTTTCCCATCGCGCGTGCGATGTAAACGAAATGTTCCCAGAATTTGCTGGCCACGTCCTCGTACGCGCGATCGCCATCCGCGAGCTCGAGCGCGATGGCCAGCATCGTGAGCGAGTACGACGCCATCCAGCTGGTGCCATCGGACTGCTCGAGATGTCCGCCCATCGGCAACGGTTTCGAACGATCGAACACGCCGATGTTGTCGAGGCCGAGAAAGCCGCCTTCGAAGATGTTGTTGCCTTCCTCGTCCTTCCGGTTCACCCACCATGTGAAGTTCAGGAGCAGCTTGTGGAACACGCGTTCGAGAAACGCACGGTCGCCGGTCCCCCGCCGTTTCGCCTCGATCTTGTAGACGCGAAGCGCCGCCCACCCGTGCACCGGCGGGTTCACGTCCGAGAACGACCACTCGTAGGCGGGCAACTGGCCGTTGGGATGCATGTACCACTCGCGAAGGAGCAGCAGGAGCTGTTCCTTCGCGGACTCGGGGTCCACGATAGCCATCGCCACGGCGTGGAACGCGAGATCCCAGGAGGCGTACCACGGATACTCCCAGGTGTCCGGCATCAAGAGCACGTCCGCGTTGAACAGCGTGCGCCAGTCGTTATTGCGGCCGGCCTGCCGTTCGGGCGGCGGCGACGGCTGACCGGGATCGCCGTCCAGCCACTGTTCGACGACGTAGTGATAGAACTGCTTCGACCACAGCAATCCTGCGAGCGCCTGCCGCATCACCCGCTTTGCGTCGGGAGTGAGATCAGGCGCCGCGAGCGACGCGTGGAACTCGTCGGCCTCCGCGATCCGCTCGTCGAACACACCATCGAACCCCGATCCGAAGATGCCGGATCCGATGACGTCCGGCGCCTTGTCGCTGAAGCGCAGCTTGACGACCGCCGATCCACCAGGCGGTACCGTAAGCGCGTAGTGCGGCGATGCCTTGGTCCCCCGCTGGTCAGGGTTCACCGCGTCGCGGCGGCCGTCGACGACGTAGTCGTTGATCCCGTCCTTGAACCAGCCCCTCTGCCTGGGGGCGTCGTAGATACGCGCAATGTTCGTCTCGTTCTCGGTGAACAGCCACTCGGGCTCACCGTCGGTGTACACCCACCTGCTGCCATAGTGGCCGGTGTCCACGTACAGCGTGCTCGTGGATCCATCCGAGAGTGAAAGACTCGGACGGCGTCCGGGCGTCGGACTCCATCGCCATGTGTTGCGATACCAGACGGTGGGAAGGATGTGCAGCGGAGCGGCGTCGGGTCCGCGATTCACCGCGGTGATACGAATCTGGATGTCTTCGGGATCGACCTTCGCGTACTCCACGATCACGTCGAAGTACCGATCCGCGTCGAACGCGCCAGCATCGAGCAGTTCGAATTCCGGGTCCTCCCTCGTACGGCGCTTCGACTCGCGCACGAGCCAGTCATACGGGTACGCACGCTGCGGATACTTGTAGAGGAACTTCATGTAGGCGTGCGTGGGCGTGTTGTCGAGATAGTAGTAGTACTCCTTGACGTCTTCGCCGTGGTTGCCTTCTGGACCGCTGACACCGAACAGACGCTCTTTCAGAATCGCGTCCTGTCCGTTCCAGAGTGCCAGCGCGACGCACACGATCTGGTGGCGGTCGCAGAGGCCCGCAATTCCGTCTTCGTTCCATCGATATGCGCGGGATCGCGCGTGATCGTGCGGAAAGTAGTTCCAGGCATCACCGTTCGCGCTGTAGTCCTCGCGTACGGTCCCCCACGCGCGCTCCGCGACGTACGGGCCCCATCGCTTCCAATGCACGGTGCGTCCGCGGGATTCTTCGAGGCGACGTTCCTCAGCGTTCAACCGGCCCTCCAATACACAGCCGCGTGCGGCGGTCAATTATGGCTGTGCAGCGGGCCGGAACACGAGGATGTGTTGCCAGGGCAGGACCTCGCTCACACGGTCGAAGACGAACCCTTCATGCTCGACCTCGAGACGCGCCTCGGCGACGCTCATCTTGTGGTCGATCCTGATGGGCACCGCGGAATCCTCCTTGCGGAACTCCAGCAGCACCAGGCGTCCGGTGGGTTTGAGAGCCGTCTTGAGCTGCTGCAGCGTGCGCTGCGGCTGTGACAGCTCATGGTAGACATCCACCAGCAGGATCAGGTCGAGCGCATGAGCAGGCAGGCCGGGGTCGTCTGCGTGAGCCAACACGGGCTCGACTCCACCTACCTTCTCAGCAGCCAGCCGGGCCCGCAGCTTCTCGAGCATCTCTGGCTGGATATCGGTCGCATACACGCGTCCGCCAGGCTGCACGCGGCCGGCGAGTTTGACGGTGTAGTAACCAGTGCCGGCGCCCACGTCCGCGACGACGTCCCCAGGACGCACACCGATGGCATCCAGGGCCTTGTCTGGCTGCTCTTCGTCGTTTCTTTCGGGACGGTCCAACCAATCCGCACCCAGATGGCTCATCACCTGGGCGATGTGACGACCGCTGACGGGGTGGACCGCCGGTGTGTCGGCCACCTGCGCCTGGCCGAACGCTGACGCCCGGCTGAGGCCGACGAGGGTGACGAGGAGGATCGGAAGAAGCAGGAGCCGTGGATGGCGGAGGCCCATGTCCACAGCTTAGCCCGAGCCCGTGGCTGCGGCCTTCGGTCTGGGTCTACGGTCTACGGTCTACGGTCTACAGTCTACGGTGACAGACGGCAGACCGCGACCGCAGACCGTAGACTGAAGACAAAGACCGATCAGGCCGCCTTCACATCAGGAGCGGTAGCCGCTTCCGGTGTCGGCGCACCGAACGACGCCGGCGTACCGCTATTGGGATTCAGCAGTGCCTTCAAGATCTGGAACATGAAGTCCTCGACCTTTGGCGCACGAGGCGGCTGCACGTCAGGCGCGGCTGGGAACGTCGCCTTCTGCAGGACCGGTGCCTTCAGCGTAGTCGGAGTCGTGCTCGTGGGAGTCGTTGCAGCAGGAGCGTCAGCCGTGGACGGCGCGGACTCCGCAACTGGCGGAGGCGTCGTCGTTCCGCTCGCGGGCGGAGGCGTCGCCGTTCCGCTCGCGGGCGCGGGCGTGTCTGTAGCCGTCGGCGCGGTCGCGTCCGACGCAGCCGCCGGCTGCTGACTGGCCTCAATCCTGGTTGCCGTCACCACCGTCTGGGTGGTGATGCTGCCGGACACGCTCGAGAGCGAGCTGAGGTGCGCGTGTGACAGCCGATCCAGCAACCGGCTCGCGTCACCGCGCGCCGCCGCGTGCTGCAGGGCGCGCACGACCTTCCCGATGTCGTGGAGCTCGCGTCTGTTCAAATCTCCGTCAACGCTTATCGAGAGACTCGAGGAATCGGTGACGCTGAGCGCTCCAGCGGTCACACTCGTGCCGTCTGACGATCCGGTGGCGGCCGCGTAGCCCACGCCATGCGTGGCCGACGCGGAGATCGTTACTTTGTCGCCTTCCGCGGTCACGATCGACAGATCCGTCGAGCGGGTCGTCCGTGCGCCGATCTGGATCAGCTCACCGGTCGCGCCGCCCGATACTGGGCTCACTGGCATGGCATCACTCCTCGACCGACACGAGATGTCCGTGCAATCGACGGTCGTGCGCCAAACTTGAGTCCGCGGCGTGCTTCGAGGGCCGATTCACGATCCGATAGACGGGTACGGCCTTGCCCGGCACGAGCCACGCATCCAGTCCATTCCACGTCACCACCCCATCGTCGGACTCCGGATCGAGCAGCTGTGTGACGAGCCGTGAAAGGGGTTGGGCGGTTGAAACCCGGAGGGCACCGGCCGCGAGGGTCAGTTGCTCGAGATGAGCGGCTCCGGACAGAAGAACGGTGTTGTGTCCCTGAAAGGTCCGTTCCTCGCGGTGCAGCTCCGTGACCACGACGGCTTCGACCTGGATCGACTCGGCGGTCTCCGTTCGCCTCGACTCGATGCCGTGCGTTCGAAGCAGGTCGGCGACCCGCTGGCCTTCCGGTGTCGCCATCACATCGGCCGGAATGATGTACGCGGAGGGAACGGGAATCGATCGCGCCGGCTCGAACCGGTCGAGCTCGCGCATGACGACCGGATCGTGGCGATCCTCGATCGCCACACGCATCTCGCTTCCGGAGCGTGGATTCTTCTCCGCTCGCACGGCTCCGACGAGAATCGGCACGGGCGGAGTCTCTGAGGAAGCGAGCGTTGCAGAGATGGCAAACGGTGGGAGCGTGCCATCTGAAGCTCTGCGAGCGGTCTCTCGATCGACGTCGGCAACCAGGCGGCCGATCGTATCGCGTTGCCGGTCGATTTCGCGAAGCACGCTGGCGACAAACGCCTCGGTGACCGCAATGCGCCGCTCGAATCCGAGATAACTGTAGGCTTCGGACAAGACGGCAATGCGATTCCGCAACCCGACGTAGTTGTTGCCAAAGCGAGGCCGGTAGTCGAACGTGCGCCACACGGGATTCGAGGCGGACGCGGCGTCTTCGGCTTCCGATTCGATCGATGCGGCGGACGCAAAGTTGCCGTAGCGATGCAGGCGCCAGCCAGCGTCGGCGAGCGACCGCTCGACTGGCGGCAAGAGCACGGTCCGCGTGAAGTCAGCGATCCGCGAATCCGTGTTCGGGCTCAATGCTGGAGCCCATGTCAGGTGATAGCCGTGGAACGAGCCGTTGGTCGTGTGCAGATCGATCACCACCGCCGGATCCCATGTGGTGATGAGTGACAGCAGTGCGCGCGTTTCCGCGCTCTCGGCCTTGATGTAGTCGCGATTCAGATCGAGGCCTTTGGCATTCTCGCGCGTGCCGACGCCGCCCACAGGTCCGTTCTGGACCGTCCGATGGTCGAGCGACATCCGTTCGTTGCCGTCGGCGTTATAGATCGGCGCCACGAGGATGGTGAGATGCGTGGTGAGCGCGCGGAGGTCGCCGGCCACAAGACGTCGAAGTAGATTCTGCGCGGCTTCCTTGCCCTCGACTTCGCCGGCGTGGATGTTTGCCATCACGAGCACGACCGGTAGCGCGCGGCGCGCGAGGTCCGGCTTCCCATCAGCTTTCGACAGGATCACCAACGGCAACCGACGCCCCTCTTCACTCGTGCCGAATGCGTCGAGGTGGACGAGGGGCGATATCGCGGCCAGACGATCGAGGAACGTTCGAACATCGTCATAGCGGCTCGTCTCTTCGAAGCCGCTCGATTCAGCACGGGTACGAAGCGCAATGGGCATCGATGGTTCGGAAGCGGCCAGACTGAAACAGGCGGCCACGGACAGCGCCGCGTGGCGAAGTTGCATGGCGCAGGATACTCGCGACGATTGGGGTCGGGATGAGTTTCAGTTCCTGCGATTGAGACGTCATCGAGGAGTTGCAGGAACTGAAACTCATCCCGACCCCAATCTCTCCGCCTGCCCGATCGGCCGATGCGCGGCCAGCCCCCAGGCGCTACCGTTGGAACCGGAGGCAGCACGTGACGACAGCACCCCTTGGAACAGACGCATTCTCCACGCTCTCACGCCAGCTCGCCGATGCAGCGGAGCGCGTGGCGCCAGCCATCGTGCAGGTGTTCGGGCGAAAGCGCCCCGCCAGCGGGATTGTGATCGGCCCTGAGCGGGTCGTGTCAACGAGCCATTCGGTCGAGTGGCAGGAAGGCGTCCGCGTTCGCACGAACGACGGCAAGTCGCTCCCGGCAGAAGTCGTTGGCCATGCACCGGGTGCCGACCTGGTCCTGCTGAAGGTGCCGGGACTGAGCGGCAGCGCCTTCCCCGGCACAGAGCTACCCCGACCAGGACAACTGGGCCTCCTGACCGGGCGTGCCTGGAGCGGCATCCAACAGGTACGGCTGGCGGTCGTCGGCGGCGTCGGTGGACCGCTGGACACGGGTGACGGCACGCGGCTCGATCGCGTAATCAGCCTGCCCACCTCGCCCTATCCGGGGTATTCCGGCAGCGCCCTGGTCGATCCGGGCGGCGGCCTGCTGGGGATTGCCACCGCCGGTCTCATCCGCGGGCGGGGGTTGGTCGTGCCCTGGACGGTCGCTTCGCCCCTGCTCGACACCCTCGAAGCGCATGGATCCATACCTCGAGGCTTTCTGGGCGTCACGAGCCAGCCGGTGCGCCTCTCCAATGCGCAGCGGGGCGCCGGCGGACCCGAGTCCGGATTGATCGTGCTCGGTGTTGCCGACGACAGCCCAGCCGCAAGGGACGGAGTTCTCGTGGGAGACATCTTGATCCGAGCGGGGGGAGCGCGCGTGGAGCATCCGCAGCAGCTGCTGGCGTTGCTTGGCCCGTCTCAGGTCGGACAGCCGCTCGTGCTTACCCTGGTACGCGGCAAGGACCAGCTCGATGTCACTGTCACTGTTGGAGAAAGGCCTGCCCGCTGGTAGCGGCGTGATCCAGGTCCTCGTGATCGGATTGGACGGCCAGGCGCTGGCGTCGCTCGCGGCGCGCATCAGCGGTGACGGTCTTCGTGTGACTGCCAATACCGCTGCCAGCGATATGAGCGAGCACCCGGATGCAGACGTCCTCCTCGTCGCGGATTCGCATCACCTCGCCTTGCTGGCTCCGACCCTCGATGTCGGCGTCGTGGTCCTCAGCGACGACGTCGAGGCGGCGGCGAGGCAGGCGGCGAACCGGGGACTGCCAGCGTGGGGCGTGCTTCCGCGAGGTGCGGCGCCAGACGACGTACGAGCGGCCCTGATGGCGGTCGCACGCGGACTCGTCGTGGTGCCCGCGGCCATATCCCGAGCCGTCGCGCCGAGGCGGGCGGCGGACCTAGACGAGCCTGGCCACTCGGACGGTCTGACGCGGCGCGAACACGAGGTGCTCGAGCTCGCGAGCCAGGGACTCTCGAACCGCGAAATCGCCGCCGTCCTCGGCATCAGCGACCATACCGTCAAGTTTCATCTTGCATCGGTCTACGGGAAGCTCGGCGTCGCGACCCGTGCCGAGGCCGTGCAGCGCGGCCTGCGCTCGGGAATCCTGTCGCTGTAGAGGAAGCGAGAGATGGCTGCCGTGGCTGACGATGCGTTGCTCGATGCGTATTCGCGCGCGGTTGTCGGCGCCGTCGAACGCGTCGGTCCGAGTGTCGTCAAACTGGAGGTCACCAACCGTACGCGCGAACGCCGCGGACGTCCTGACGAGAGCGGCAGTAGCGGGTCCGGATTGATTTTCACGCCGGACGGTCTCGTCCTCACCAACAGCCACGTCGTGCACGACAGCCGGAGCATGAGCGTCCTGCTCGCCGACGGACGGAGGTTCGTGGCCGACCTCGTCGGAAGCGATCCCGACACGGACCTCGCGGTGGTTCGCATCGACGGTCGAGATCTTCCCTTCCAGTTGCCGGGCGATTCGAGCCACCTGCGCCCGGGTCAGGTGGCGATTGCCATCGGCAGTCCGTTCGGCTTCCAGCACACCGTCACGGCCGGCGTGATCAGCGCAGTCGGCCGCGCCCTGCGATCGCGGACCGGGCGTCTGATGGAGCATCTGATCCAGACGGACGCCGCGCTCAATCCCGGCAATTCTGGAGGCCCGCTCGTAACGAGCGCAGGCGAAGTGGTGGGCATCAATACGGCAGCCATCCTCGGCGTGCAAGGCATCAGCTTCGCCGTGCCGATCAACTCCGCCAAAGTAGTGGTGTCGGCGCTCTTGCGCGAGGGGCGGGTCCGGCGCTCCTTCATCGGCATCAGCGGACACGATGTCGCGCTGCCGCCCCGCTTGAAGCGCTACCACCGCCTCGAGGCGGAGCGCGCCGTGGCGGTGGTGGACGTGGCGGACGGGAGTCCGGCTGCGCGCGCCGGCGTCCGCCCGCACGATTTGATTGTCTCGTTCAATGGCGAGCCAGCGACGGGGGTAGACATGCTGTCGCGGCAGTTGACCGACGTCGTGATCGGACAGCCACTCCCGCTGGTCGTCGTCCGCGGCCCGGACCGGCGGACGTTACGAGTAACACCGGAAGAAAATTGAAGGTCTTTTCTACTCTATTGCAAAGTAAACAGCGAACGCCGCGGTGGTCGCATACAAGAGCGGATGCACGTCGCGACCGCGCCCCCTCACCAGCCTGATGGCGACGTGCGTGAGGAATCCGTAGCCGATCCCATGTGCGATCGACCAGGTCAGCGGAATCAACAGTAGCGTAAGGAAAGCCGGCAGCGCGGTGTCGAAGTGGTGAAAGTCGATGCGAGTCACCTGCTGGGTCATCAGGAAGCCCACGGTGATGAGCGCAGGGGCCGTGGCGGAGGCCGGGACAATCGCCGCGAGCGGCGCGGCGAACATCGCGATGAGAAACAGCAGTCCCACGATCGTCGTGTGGAGTCCCGTCCGCGCGCCTTCTGATGCTCCCGCCGCCGACTCGATGTAAGACGTCACCGAACTGGCGCCGAACGCGCCGCCGATCGACGCGCTGATCGCATCTATCGCGAGCACCGTCCGCAAGCGCGGAAAGCGGCCTTGTGCGTCGTGCAGGTGAGCGGCCTCTCCGATCGCGGTGACCGTCCCGATCGTGTCGAAGAAGTCCACCATCACGAGCGAGAGGATCAGCGGTAGCGCACTGAAGCGGAGCGCGGCTCCGAGATCCGCCTTGAACACGGTGTCGAAGACAGGGGCTCGGACCCACGGCGCCGCGGGCACGTGAGCGACGCCGGCAGCCAACGCCACGATCGTCGCCACCGTGACGCCGAGCAGCAGCGCGCCCTTGCCTCGACGTGCGACCCAGATCGCCGTCACGATGAGGCCAGTCAACGCGATGAGCGGCTCCGGCGCATGGAGTGAGCCGAACGTCACGGGTGGCAGGATGGCTCCAGGATGTGCCGAGAGCGTCGCAACGGTCCCAGCCGGCACGATCACGAGCCTGGCATTCACGGCGCCGATGAATGCGATGAACAGGCCGATGCCGACACCGATGGCCCTGCGCAGGTCGAGGGGGATGGCGTCCATCACACCCTCCCTCACGCCAAGGACCACGAGCGCCAGCACGACGAACCCTTCGACGACAATCAACCCCATCGCGGCCTGCCACGACCCCGTCGCCGACGCGAGCTGAAACGCGACGACGGCGTTCAGCCCCATGCCCGGGGCGAGCGCGATGGGAGCATTGGCGACGACGCCCATCAACAGGCAACAGAGCCCAGCCGCCGCAGCGGTCGCCGCTGCGGCGCCTTCGAACGGCACACCCGCAGCCGCCAGAATGGTCGGATTCGCAAAGAGGATGTACGCCATCGTGAGGAACGTGGCGAGGGCGCCCCGGACTTCGCGAGCAACAGAGGTTTGGCGGCCTGCGAGATCGAACATGACGGTCTGTGGTCAGCGGTCTACGGTCTACGAGTCGGCTGTCCAGAATCGAATCGGGATCGAGAGCAGCACGTAGTTCTTCCGCAGCTCCCGCACGCGACCGGCGTACTCGGTTTTTGGAAACTCTCCATTGAGCAGCCGCTCCTTGAGGGCGCGGATGTCGCGCCGGTAAAGGTCGTTCAGCTCGTCGTGTACATCCTGCGGATCCGTGGACTCGGTCGGCATGATGCCGCAGCGCCGCAGCTCGTCGAGGATGTCAGACTTGTAGCGGAATGCCACGCCGGTCCTCGACTCTTCGACGTCTTTGTGACCCTTGGACTCTTTAGACTTGAGAGAATACGCGGAGATCGAGATCCGGCAACATCTGTCCGTGCTCGAGCAGATTCCGGTGCAGGTCGAAGCACGTCGCCAGATCGTGGCGGATGTGGCCCGGGCGCGCGCGGTCCAAGTAGGCGTGCAGGTACGGCCGGTAGGCAGGATGCGCGCAGGCATCGATGATCCGCCGAGCCCGCTCGGCTGGACCCAGGCCCCGCAGATCCGCAAGCCCCTGTTCGGTCACCACCACCTGCACCGAATGCTCGTTGTGGTCCACGTGGGACGCCATCGGCACGATCGAGCTGATGCGGCCGCCTTTTGCCACCGATGGGCACATGAAGACCGACAGATAGCTGTTGCGCGTGAAATCCCCGCTGCCGCCAATGCCGTTCATCATGTGCGTGCCGCCCACGTGCGTGGAGTTGGCGTGGCCGTAGATGTCCAGTTCGAGCGCGGTGTTCAGCGTAATCACGCCGAACCGCCGAATCACGCCCGGATTGTTGCTCAGCTCCTGAGGCCGGAGCACGATGCGCGGCCCGAAGAAATCGAAGTTGTCGTAGACGCGTTGAATGAGGGGCTCGGTCAGCGTGAGTGCCGTGGAGCTCGCGCCCGCGAGCCTGCCCTGTTCCATCAGCGTGACGAGCGAGTCCTGGAACACTTCGGTGAACATCACGAACGTCGGGATCTCCGTTCGCTCTCCGAGCCGGGCCATCACGGCGTTCGCCACATTGCCGACGCCCGCCTGGAGCGGCAGGAACTCTGCGGGAATCCGTCCGGTGCGTAATTCCTGGAGCAGGAACTCGACCACGCGATCGGCAATCGCCTGGCTGGCGCGATCCGGCTCGGCGAACCCGTGGACGCCGTCGGGTGCCTCGTGCTCGATGACCCCGATGACCTTCTTCGGATCCACCTGGACGAACGGATCGCCAATTCGCGCGAGCGGTTCGAGGATGGGGATCGGAAGGCGGTGCGGTGGCGGCGGCAGCTCCGCGATGTCGATCATCTCCCGCAGCCGAGGCGAGTGCCGCCGGTTGATCTCGATCACGATCCGCTTCGCGCAGTGCAGCAGTGTCGGCGACAGACCAATCGACGTCGTCAGATAGACGCGGCCGTCCGGCGTGATCTCGGTGGCTTCCACTACTGCGAGATCGATCGTCCCGAAGAATCCGAAGAGCAGCGCCTGCGGCACGTGCGACAGGTGCATGTCCACGAACTCCACGGCGCCGCTGTTGATCTGCTGACGAAGCGCAGCACTCGACTGGTAGGGTGCGCGCCACGAAATCGCGTTGGCGTCCGCCAACATATCGTCCATCGCCCCTGTAGACGCTCCAGTCATCACGCGAACGGCAAAAGGGCGTCCCGCTGCATGCTCTGCGCGAGCGCGCTCGGCCAGTGCTCGCGGCACGAGCTTGGCAGCGCCGGCGGGCGTGAAGCCGCTGAAGCCGACGGTCTGGCCGTGCTCGACAAACGACGCTGCTTCGTCAGCCGTCATACGTGGGAACGCCATCACGGCTCCAATCGAACCAGAGATCCGAACACACCATTCCACGGCGGGATCACGATCGACACGGCACCGTACGCTTGTGCCTGACACGCGAGCCGGATGACCGGACGCGGCTCTGCCGTCTGCAGATAGCCGAAAACCGCGAGCCGCTGACGCTCGCGAGGCTCCATCGCCGAGAGCTTCTGAGCGCCGCCGAGAATCCCGATCCAGCACGTCCCGCAGGACGCCGATCGGCACTGCACGGGAATGGGGCCCTCGGTGCAGCGAGGATCGCGGGCGCGCCAGTCTCGCCGATCTGAAGCGGCAGCCGTCGTGATCGCCTGGCTGTTGATCAGCGGGAACGACGCAAGGGGATCACGCTCGTCGAGCGTGATCGTCCATTGCTTTCGATCGCCGCGCAGAAATCCGAACAGTCCCTGTTTGTTGTCCCGTGCCCGCGCCGACAACACCTGATCAGGGCTGAGCGCAAGCTGACGGCCGGCGGCCGGGCTCGTGTCCGGTGCGGTCTGCATTCGTTCGAGCCCCACCTGCTGAAGCGTCTGCAGGCCGACCAGGGCAATCCCGGTGGTCACCCCAGTGGGCACACCAGCCTGGACGGCGGCATCCTGAGCCACCGCCCGCACGAGCGACGACAGGTCTGCCACACCGCCAGTCGTCGTCGATCGAGCGAGAGTCTCAATCGCGCGAACGATCGCCGGCCAGAATCGGTGCCCGTACAGGAACCAATGTGATGACGAGACCAAATCCTCGAGGCGATAACGCCCTTCGATGACGTAGCGGCGTTCGAACGCCGCGCGGTCGGCTGCCGTGCGTGCGGCGTCTGCAATGACGATCGGATGAAACCCGAGCCAGATCCGGGCAGCCTCGCGATCGACTGGATGCATCTCATCGGTCAGCGTGCACAGAACCCGCAGCCAATCGGCGTCAGTTGTGGTGACGAGGTGCGCTTCGAGATGGGCCTGGGTCATGGAGGAGGGCCGGACAGCGACGCGTGTCGATCTTAGCAGACGTGTCGGAGGCCCGAGATCGCGTCGAGTGCCGAAGCGCCGTCAGCCTCCGGCAATCTGGAGAGGCTCTAGTATCCTGTGCGGCGTGTTCAAGCCGCTCGGGGCGGACCTCCGGTCCACCGTCGCTCTCGCCTGGCCCGTCATCGTGGCCGAACTGGGATGGATGGCGATGGGCATCGTTGACACCATCATGGTGGGGTCATTGGGACCGGCTGCGATCGGCGCCGTCGGCCTCGGCAGCGGGATCTATCTCGCGGCGGCCATCTTCGGGATGGGTCTGCTCCTGGGGCTCGACGCCCTCGTCTCGCAGGCGTTCGGCGCGCGAAACGTGCGCGAGTGCCACCGCTGGCTGCTCCACGGTGTCTATCTGGCCCTGCTGACCGCCGGTCCATTCACGCTCGCCTGCTTCATCGTCGCCTGGACGATGCCCGGCTGGGGACTGCATCCGTCGGTCGCAGGCCCTTCGCGCGACTATCTGAGCACCGTCGCGTGGGGCACACTGCCACTTCTGCTCTACGCAGCGTTCCGCCGGTATCTCCAGGCTACGCACCTCGTACTGCCGGTGATGGTGGTGCTGGTCAGCGCGAATCTCGTGAACGCCGCCTTCAACTGGCTGCTCATTCTCGGGCACCTCGGCTTCCCGGCCCTCGGTACCACGGGCTCTGCCTGGGCGACGGTCATTTCCCGCTGGTACATGGCGCTTGGTCTCGGCGCCGTGATCCTCTGGCACGAACGCCGCCAGGCGATTGCCGTGCTCGACGTACCACTCGGTCTCGACTGGCAGCGGCTCAATCGCCTTCTCCAGCTGGGCACACCTGCGGCAATGCAGATCACCGCCGAGGTCGGCGTCTTCGCGGCCGCGACGTCGCTGGCGGGGCGACTCGATCCCGTGTCGTTGGCAGCGCACCAGGTCGTACTCAACGTCGCCAGTGTCGCGTTCATGGTGCCGCTGGGCCTCTCTTCTGCAGGCGCCGTTCGTGTTGGCCATGCCGTCGGGCGAAACGACATTGTGGATGCGGGGCGGTCGGGGTGGGCCGCACTCGCCATCGGCGTGGCCTTCATGGCGTGTTCGGCGTTGACGATGCTGACGCTCCCGGGGCCGCTCATCCATCTGTTCACCCGTGACAGCGCCGTCGAGGCGACCGCCATTTCGCTGCTCGTGATCGCAGCCGGGTTTCAGTTGTTCGACGGCGTGCAGGGCGTCGCCACCGGCATCCTCCGCGGCCTGGGCGACACGCGGACCGCGATGGTGTCGAATCTTGGCGCGCACTGGCTGCTCGGACTGCCGATTGGCTACACGCTCTGCTTCGTGCGAGGCTGGGGCATCCAGGGGCTCTGGATCGGCCTCTCGATCGGGCTCATTGTCGTTGCCGTGATTCTTCTCATGGTATGGAGCGTCCGAGTACGCGCAATGGAGGCGCAACTCTCGTCGTGACACCGCCGGATCGTCTATTCACGCCGCGCTTCTTCCTGATGTGCGGATTCACGCTGACGGTGTTTCTGTCGGCGTTCCAGCTGCTGCCCACGGCGCCGTTCCGGGTGCAGGAACTCGGCGGTACACCGTTCCAGTCCGGATTGTTCCTCGGATTGCTCACGTACGCGTCCGCCTTCTCGGCACCGTTGACCGGTGGCCTGGCCGATCGCCTCGGACGCACCAGACAACTCGTCATCTGCAGCCTGATCATCACCGGCTTCTCGGCGTTCTACGCGGTCGCGCCGACCGTCTTCCTGCTGTTGGTGTTCGTGCCGATCCATGGCATCGCCTGGTCGGGACTGCTCGCCGCGTCGGCGGCGTACCTGACGAGCCTCGTGCCGCCTTCACGCCGAGGAGAGGGTATTGCGTATTGGGGGCTCGCGTCCGTGATGGCCGTGGCCATCGCGCCGCCCATCGGATTCTGGTTGTACAGCCACGGATGGGTGTGGCTCTGTCTTGCCGCGGCCGGTCTCAATCTGGTGATGGCCATCATCGCAACGCAGTTACCCGAGTCGGCGCGTGCACCAGATGCTCCGGCACCCGCCGACCATCCGCCGCACCATTGGATCGAGTGGCGGGTCATCGCGCTGTCGATTCCACTCTTTCTTTACTCGTACAGCTACGGTGCCATCACGAGTTTCAGTGCGATCCGTGCCGACGAGCTCGGCGTACAGCCGAAGAGCATCTACCTCACGACGCTCGCGGTCGCGATTCTGGCGTCTCGCCCGCTGCTCGGGCGCATCGGCGATCGCTTCGGGTATCGGCGCGTTTTCCTTCCGTCGCTGGCGGTGATCACGGTGGGGTTGCTGCTCCTGACGGTCGCACACGACCGTGCAGGCCTCGTCGCCTCGGCGCTCGTCTTCGGTCTGGGCTATGGCACCGCGTATCCCGTCTTTGCCGCCTACATCACTCATGGCGTGGGCGAAGAGCGGCGAGGCGCCGCATTTGGGGCCATCCTCGCGGCGTTCGATACAGGCATCGGCACCGGGTCCACGTTGACGGGATGGATCGCCGGTCACGGAGGGCTGGTCGTTGCGTTTGGAACGGCAACGGCGTTGTCGGCGTTGGCCGTGCCCACGTTCCTGGCGGCCGATCGGAAGTTCGGATTCAAGCGCCAGGCGGTAACCGTGGATCCGGCGGCCTGATGCCTGCTGGAGCGCCCGGGCGTCGTCCAGCCGTCACAGTGCTCGCCATCCTGCTGGTCGTGTGGGAGCCAAGCGCCTTTGCGTTCTATGCCTCCTCGATCGTGGACCGCCTGATCGACCGAGGTCCCGCTGCCCTGCTGCTGCTCGTCCTCAAGCTCGGCGTCATTGGGGTGGGTATCGCCGCTGGCAGGGCGCTGTGGAGCATGCGTCCAGGCTCGATCCGGCTCGCGCAGGCGGCCCTGGCATTGTCGGCAGTCACCACGCTGGTGATCGCCGTTTCAGGCGCGTGGCCCCCGCGTGCACCCGGCACGGTCGTGCCGCTCACGGCACTCGTGATCTCCTACGACCTGGCCTGGATTGGCTATCTCAATTTTGTCGGACAGAGATAGGTGCGGACGAAGGGTGCGGACGGAAGGTGCGGTCGGAGGGTGCGGACGGAAGGTGCGGACGGAAGGTGCGGACGGAGGGTGCGGACGGAAGGTGCGGACGGAAGGTGCGGACGGCAGGTGCGGGGTGCGCGGTGCGCTCCTAAAGCCAAACGCCCAAAGCCCGTTACGTCGTGAGCACGATCTTCCCAATGTGCTCCCCACGCTCGAGCTCGGCGTGCGCCGCAGCGGCATCAACCAGCGGGAAGGTCCGGTGAATCACCGGGCGGAGCCCTCCACTCGCAAGCTTCGGCCAGACGTGCTCTTCGAGCGCGCGGGCGATCGCGCCTTTCTGCTCCACCGTACGAGGGCGCAGCGTCGATCCCGTGAACCAGATCCGTTTCTGCATGAGCGGCGCCAGGTTGACCTCCGCGCGTGCACCGCGAAGGAATGCGATCTGAACGAGCCGGCCTTCGACGGCGAGAATGTCCAGGTTCCGTCCGACATAGTCGCCGCCAACCATGTCGAGCACCACGTCAACGCCTCGCCCTCGGGTAAGGTCCTTCACCACTTCGACGAAGTCTTCGGTGCGGTAGTTGATGGCGCGCGTCGCGCCCAGACGTTCAATTGCCACACACTTCTCGGGCGTACCCGCCGTGGCGTACACGACCGAGCCGAATGCGTGCGCGAGCATCACGGCCGTCGTCCCGATACCGCTCGCGCCGCCGTGCACGAGAATCCGTTCGCCGGGCTGCAACCGGCCGCGCTCGAACACGTTCGTCCACACGGTGAAGAACGTCTCTGGGAGCGCGGCGGCTTCGACGTCCGTCAAGTCGCCGGGTACGGGTAGGCACTGCGGCGCGGGTGCCGCGCAATACTCCGCGTAGCCTCCACCGGCAACGAGCGCGCATACGCGATCGCCGACGTGCCACCGCGTCACGGCGTCGCCCACGGCAGCCACGGAACCCGCGACTTCGAGCCCGATGATGTCGGACGCTCCCGCCGGCGGCGGGTACTTCCCCTGGCGCTGCAGGAGATCCGGTCGATTGACGCCGGCGGCGCGTACCGCGATCAACACCTCGCCGGATCCGATGCTCGGGACGGGCCTCGGCTTGGCGGCGAGCACCTCGGGACCGCCCGGGTGGGCCGCCTCGACAACCGTCATCGTGTCAGGAACCTGTGCCGGACCACTCACTGGTACCGCCGTCGAATCGTCGGAATCAGGTATTTCGAGAATGCCCGGTCGAAGTCGTACGCGGGCGCGAATCCCCAATCGTGCCGTGCCGCGGAATCGTCCACGTCCGCAGGCCACGAATCCACAATCCCCTGCCGCTTGGTGTCGATCTCGTAGGTGATGGCTGCCTGCGGGAATGCCTCAAGGACCACCGACCGGACGGCATCGGCCGTTGGCGCGAACGCGCCGACGTTGTACGCGGTGCGCGAGAGGTTTTCGGGAGGCGCTTCGGCAAGCCGCAGCAGCGCCTCGACACCATCGGGCATCACCATGAACGGGATCTGTGTATCGGGCCGGACGAAGCACGCGTACGCCTGCCCTCGCGCTGCCGCGTGGATCATCTCGGGTGCGTAGTCGGACGTCCCGCCCGCCGGCATCGTGATCGCGGAAATCAGGCCAGGGAACCGTACGCACCGAAAATCGACTTTGCCGCTCCGCGTCTCGGCCGACAGCTGCTTGTAGTACCGCGCGTAGTAGTGCCCGAGCTGTTCGCAATACAGCTTGTTCGCGCCGTACATCGTCGTCGGATGCGTGAATTCGTCTTCGCGGACGCGGCCAGCGCGCTCCTTGGTCGCCACATCAGGAATGCCGTACGCCGCTATTGAGGAGGGGTACAGGAACTTGACGGGACGGCCGTGGGATTCGGCTTCACGCTGCGCGAACTCGAGCAACGTCAGCGTCCCCTGGACGTTGACCTCGTGCGCGCGGACCGGCGTGAACTCCGAACGCGTCGAGAGCAGCGCGGCGAGGTGAAAGATCAGGTCCACCTCGAATTCCGACAGGATACGTTCGAGCAACCCGCTGTCGAGAATCGATCCGATGAACTCGCGTTGGACGAGCGGCCGCAGGTCGGGATCGAGCGGCGCGAGGTCGAGCGTTACAATCGGGCGCCCGCCATCAGCGGCGAGCCGCGTAATCAACCCGTGCCCGATTTCCCCATTGGCGCCCGTGATGAACGTGACCGGCTTCCGCATCAGGGCATTCTACCTGCGGGGGCTGACGCGCGTCGTCTTCGTCTTCGGATTCGTATTCGTATTCGAACACGAACACGAAAGAAGACGCTGCGCCCCGCCCGGTGATTCGGGCAGCCGGGCGTGGTGCGATAGACTAGTGCCCATGCGCAAGGAAGATGGCATTCTGTTCAGCGGGGGCGCGCCCGGCGCCGAAGCGGCGTTCGGCGAAGAAGCTGAAAAGCACGGCGTCGAGGAGGTGAACTTCACGTTCGAGGGGCACACCATCGAGCGCCATCGTGGGCTTCGGGTACTCAATCACGAAGAGCTGCTGGCGGGCGACGTCAGCCTGGAGTACGTGTCGCGATTGATGAACCGGCGGTACACGGAAGGCCCGACGCTCCGCAAGATCCTGCAGACCATCTGGTACCAGGTGAATCACGGACAGGAAATCTACGTCGTCGGCACCATTCTCGACGACGCAACGGTGCGCGGAGGGACCGGGTGGGGCGCCGAATTCGCAAAGCTCTGTAACAAGCCACTCCACGTCTTCGATCAAGATCAGGATGCCTGGTTTTCGTGGTCTGGATCGTCCTGGACGCGCCGGGCGCCCGGCGACGAGCCCGCGATCGAGCACGTTCATATCACGGGCACCGGGACTCGCGTGCTCGAGCCCAACGGCCGCCAGGCCATCAAGGCGTTGTTCGACCGCTCCTTCAGCTGATCGCTCGGATGGCGGCGGCCTGTTGCGCGGGGCAATCGGTCCCAGCCGGCCGCCCCGCAGGCTGAAGGTGTCGCCCGTCTAGTGTCTCAACATCCCCGCCACTAACCTGTTTCGGTACTGCACACCTGAGCCGTCCGGCGGATGCTACCAAGTCTTCGACAATTCGGCCCCCGGGCTGCCTCACGAGGTGTGTGTGTATGCGACGTGTGTGTGTGCTGGTGATGTGCCTTCTGATGCTCGGAGTCGTCACTCCAATGGCGTCGGGCCAGATTACGTCGGCAACTGTCGTCGGCACGGTCCGGGACTCGCAGGGCGCGGCCGTGCCGGGGGCTACCGTCACGGTGACCGGCCGCGGCAACGGCGTCTCGCGGACGGCTTCGACCAATTCTGAGGGACGGTTCACCGTTCCGAACGTCCCGCCTGGCACCGTGGACATCACGGTCGTGGCTCAGGGCTTCGCCGAATCCACACGCAAAGACGTCGTGCTCGAGGTCGGTCAGAACGTGACGGTCGATCTCGAAGTCGGCGTGGGCGCCGTCAAGGAGACGGTCGTCGTCGCCGGCCGCGCAGTCGTCATCGACTCGACGCGATCGGTCGTGGACGATGTCATTTCGACGAAAGCGATCGAGTCGCTGCCGCTCAACGGACGCAACTTCCTCGAACTCGCCTTCCTCATTCCTGGCAACGCGCCCGCCCCGAACTTCGACCCGACGAAGACCAACACCGTCACGATCTCCTCGGCCGGTCAGCTGGGTCGCGGCGGCAACGTGATGATCGACGGCGCCGACAACAACGACGACGTGGTGGGAGGGCCGCTGCAGAACGTCACCGAGGAATCGGTGCAGGAGTTCCAGATCTCGACCAACCGCTTCAGCGCTGAGATGGGACGCTCCGCCTCATCGGCGATCAACGTCGTGACGAAATCGGGTAGCGACAGTCTCCACGGATCGGCGTCGCTCTTCGGTCGCAATTCGAGCTTGCAGGCCCTGCCGGTCACCTACGATCGCTCGAACGGCGGTGCGCCGCCCTTCGATCGCCAGCAGTACTCCGCCGCAATTGGCGGTCCGCTGGTTGCGCAGAAGGCGTTCTGGTTTGGCGCGATCGAGTACAGAAACCAGGACGGCGCGGTGCTCGTGGGCAGTCGCAACACCGCCAACCAGACCATCACGCGGTCCTTTGCTGCGGCACCGCTCGACGATTTTCTTGGATCCGCACGAGTGGACTACCGGCCATCGAACGCCGACTCCGTGTTCGTTCGCTACGCGGGTGAGAAAGCGACCGACACGGCGGCCAGCAGTATCGATCGCGCCATCGGGTCGGCGAGTCAGCGGCAGACCAGCAAGAACGGGTATCAGTCCGTGGTCGGCACGTGGACCCGGATCATGTCGCCCACGCTGTTGAACGCCGCCACGGTTTCGCTCAGCACGTTCCACAACACCATCGTGCCGGTCCAGAAGGGACCGCAGTTGACGTTCCCGAGCATCCAGGACGGCACGTCGTTCCGTGTGCCGCAGGGCACCGATCAGCGCCGGTTCCAGCTGTCCGATACCGCGACCATGGTCAAGGGCGCGCACAGTCTGCGGTTCGGCGGTGAGTGGCAGCGCATCGATGCGGGTTTCGACCTCGGAGTGTTCCAGGACGGCCGCATCGAGCTGGTGCAGGACTTTCCCGATTTCGATCACAACGGCGACGGCAAGGTGGACGACAACGATCTGCTCTTCGCCGTGACGCTTCGCAGCGGCAAACCCGACCAGGCGCTCATCATTCCGGACGCGGACAACAACCATGTGGCGATGTTCGTCCAGGACGACTGGCGCATCCGTAACGACCTGACCATCAACGCCGGGCCTCAGGTACGAGTTCGACACCGACGTCAAGAACATCGCGCGGTACGACGAGATCAATCCGATCGTCCAGCCGTTCCTCCATGGCAGCCGCGGCAAGGACCTGAACAACTTCGCTCCGCGCATCGGCTTCAACTGGACGCCGCACGACGGACAGATCAGCGTGCATGGCGGCTATGGCATCTACTACGACCGCATCACGCTCGAGATCCAGTCGCTCGAGCGCGGCCTGGATGGCCGCGCGCTGCCGATCGAGGTCAAGGCCGGGAATGTGTTCTTCATCGATCCGAACACCGGCCAGTTCCCGCCCTTCGCGCCGTCGCTGTCGAACCCGTTCACGGGCTTCATCCTCCCGGGAGCCGGCGCCTCGGGGATCAACATCATCGACAATTCGATGCAGAATCCCAGCGTGCAGCAGTTCAACCTCGGAATCCAGCACAAGCTGCCGTGGGATGTCCTGCTGCGTGTGGACGGCATCCACAATCTCGGCACGCACTTCATCATCGGCCGTCCTGTCGGCACGGTCTTCAACCCCGTTGTCGGCGGTCCGGATCGCGTCGTCAACCTCGAGTCGAGCGTCAACACGAAGTACGACGGCCTGCTGATCAGCGCCGAGCAGCGCCGCGGGACGCACGGCTTCCGCGCGTCCTACACCCTCTCGAAGGCCCTGAACTATGCGAACGACGATCAGATTCCGTTCGCGAACGGGCCAATCGATCCAGACAATCTGTACAAGGAGTACGGTCCAACGCCGAACGACCAGCGGCACCGCTTCTCGCTTGCGGCGTGGGCCACGATTCCGTTCGGCATCAACGTCGCCCCGATCTGGACCATCGCGTCCGGCGTGCCGATGGATATCCTCCTGCCTGATGCCCAGTCGCGCGTGCCGGAGTTCCAGCGGAACGCTGGTGGCCGCCTGTTCACGAACGCTGGCGAGCTCAACAAGGCGCTGGCCGATCTGAATCAGAAAGGCGGCGTGAACGGCGTCCTGCTGCCTCTGGTGGACGATTCGGCGAAGTTCAGCGACTCGTTCAACTCGGTCGACCTGCGCGTCTCACGGCCGTTCGCGTTGAAGACCGTGAAGATCGAGCCTATCTTCGAGGTGTTCAATCTGTTCAACGTCACCAACATCCTGGGCGTGAACGTGAAGAACTACTCGGGATACTCCAACGTGCTGGTGCGCGACAGCAGCGATCCGTCGAGCCCGGGCTTCCTGCACTCGTCGAGCTTCGGCCGTCCGGTCAACACGGCGGGCGGCGTCTTCGGATCCGGTGGTCCGCGGGCTATCCAGCTGGCGGTGCGCGCGACGTTCTGATGTCCACGCGCGCGCTTGCCCGCGAGCTGACACTGCCGGCCGCGACGGCCCTGGTCATCGGCCAGGTCATTGCGGTCGGCATTTTTCTGACGCCCGGCACGATGATTCGGACCGTGGCGTCACCGCTCTGGATCCTGGTGGTCTGGGCGTTGATGGGCGCCATGGCGGTCTGCGGCGCTCTCTGCTACGGCGCGCTCGCAGCCCGCTATCCCCAGGCGGGCGGCGGTTACGTTTACCTGCGCGAGGCCTACGGTCCACGCGTCGCGTTCCTCTACGGCTGGAAGTGCTTCCTCGTGATGGATCCTGGCATCACGGCGGCTCTTGCGGCCGGATTCGCATCCTACGCGGGCTACTTGCTCCCACTGGGGCCCGTGACCACTCGCCTCCTGGGCGTCTCCGCCATCGCCAGCCTCGCACTCGTTCATGTGGCAGGCGTCAAGCCCGGCACGCGGCTGCTCACGACGCTCTCGGTCCTGAAGCTGTTGCTGGTAGGTGCGCTGATTGTGGCGGCGCTGGCGAGCGCCACTGGCAGCTGGAGCCACTTCCTCCCGTTCGCGGGCCGTGCCGCGGCTGCTCCACCGCTCGCGGGCGCGCTCGCAGGAGCACTGGTCGGCGCGTTCTTCAGCTTCGGCGGTTGGTGGGAAGTGACCAAGATCGCGGGTGAAGTGAAGGATCCGGCCCGCACGCTGCCGCGCGCGCTCTGGATGGGACTGCTCGGCGTCACCCTCGTCTACGTCGCGACGACGCTGGCGTTCATCTATGCCATCCCGATCGATCAGGTGGATGCTGGTCAGGCGTTCGTCGCTCAGGTGGGCAAGGTCACGCTCGGCGACGCCGGCGCGGTTGCCGTGGCCATCGTGGTGGTGGTCTGCGTGCTGGGCAGCCTCGGAACGATGTTGATGTTCGCCCCGCGCGTGTACTACGCCATGGCGCAGGACGGCCTGTTTCCGAAAGCGGCGGCAGCCGTACACCCGCGCTACGGCACGCCGGCCCGCGCGATCGCGATCGACGCCACACTGGCGTCAGTGCTGGTCGCAGTCGGCCAGTTCGACTCGATCGTCGCGTACTTCGTCTTCATTACGGTGGTCTTCATCGCGCTGACCGTGTTCTCGGTGTTCGTCATCCGCCGGCGCGATCCATCGTTCAGGGTTCCGGGCTATCCTTGGACCCCGGCCGCGTTTCTCGTGATGGTGGTCGTGCTGCTGGTACTCATCGCGATCAACAACCCGCTGCAGGCGGCGCTGGGCTGTGGCGTCGTGGTCGTGGGGTGGATCGTTTATCAGGTGGCGTGGCGCCACGCGCCGGTGCCAGCATCGGTCAAGGAGTGGTCTGCTATGACCTGGATCACCGTGATTCCATTCGACGAGGACGACACCGTTCGACGCGCGCGAGAGGCGCAGCAATCGCTGTATCCGGTGGAGTACGCAACGCCCACACACCCGCAGCACAAGCCTCACGAGGGCATCGTCGGATCCCATTCGCTCATTCCAGACGCGCTCTACCACGCCTTTGCGGCCTTCGGCTCGATGATGTCGCCCGAGCTCCCGCTGACGCGCCGGCAACACGAGATGATCACGACGATCGTCTCGGCCACCAACCGCTGTCAGTATTGACTGGACTCACACGCAGAGTTTCTGCGTCGCGTCACGCTGGATGAGCCATTCGTCGAAGCGCTGAAGAAGGACTTCCGCTCGGCCCCGCTGAACGATCAGGATCGCGTGATGCTCGAGTACGTCGAGCAGATCACGAAGGACGCGACCCGCATCACGCCTGAGTTCCACGACCGCCTCCGCGCCGTCGGCTTCGACGATCGCGGCATCCTGCAGATCACGCTGCTGGCGTCGTGGTTCAACTACATCAATCGCGTCGCCGATGCGCTCGGCGTGGGCCGGGACGGCTAATGAGTTGGTAGTTGATGGTTGGTAGTTGGTAGTTGCGGCCTCAGCTGGACTGGCCGGCGGCGGTCCGGGTTCTGGTGTATCCTTCCTGCCGGTTTTCTGCCACATTTGCCCCGCTGACCGAACCCCCGGAGGATCTGATGAGCAAACGTCTCGCCTTTCTAGCCGCGCTCTCGCTGGCTATCGCCATGAGTGCTGCCACGGCGCCTCTCACCGCGAAAGGCCAGACGCGCCGCTTCCTGGTGATTTCGAAGTCCGATTCGAGCGTGCCGTCCTCTGTGTTCCAGCAGATTCAGCGCGCCGGCGCGACCGTCCGCCGCAATCTCTCGACGATGGGGCTCGTCGCGGTCTCGAGCGACGATCCCGCCTTTGCCGGCGAAGATTCCGGACGCGCTCGCGGTCGCACCCGACCTGCGCGTGAACGCTCCGCGGCCGCAAGTGTTCATGGGCCCGGCGCTTGGCACGGCCCACCGCGTACCAGGCCCTCCGAATACCAACGACGACGACTTCTTCCTGGATCTGGAGTGGGGTATCACCGCCGTCGATGCGCAGAACGCCTGGCACCACGGGCGCCGCGGTCGAGGGGCAATCATCGCCGTGCTCGACGAGGGTGTCGATGCAACGCACCCGGATCTGGCCGACAACGTGCGCGCGGATCTGAGCACGTCGTTTGCTGAGGACTGCAGCGGGCAGATCGAGAACTGGCAGCCGGAGCCTGGCTTCTACTTCAACCACGGCACGCACGTCGCGGGAATCGCCGCGGCAGAAGACAATGCGTTCGGCGTGGTGGGCGTGGCCCCGCGTGCGCAGATCATGGCCGTGGACGTGCTGTCGCGATGTCTCGGCTTCGGCCAGGATTCGTGGGTGCTCGATGGCATCCGCTACGCGGCAGATCACGGAGCGGATGTCATCAACATGAGCCTTGGCGAGCCGCTCAACGTCCACGGCGCATGCGACGACTCTGGCACCTGCTACACGGCGGCGGACGTCCGTAATCTGACGCTCGCCTATGCGTACGCAGCGCGTTACGCGCGGGCGCGGCGCGCGACGGTCATCGCGTCGTCGGGAAACGAGGGGATCAACTTCGACGTCGAGACCGACATCATCCACCTGCCGTCCGACGCGCCGGGGATTCTGTCAATCAGTGCGGTCGCTCCGATCGGCTGGGGCGTCCATCCGAAGACCAATCTGTGGGCGAAGACGTACTACAGCAACTTCGGCAAGGGGCGCATCACTCTCGCAGCGCCTGGCGGCACGGACGCATTCGTCGCGACGGATCCGAGCCGCGAATGCACTGTCGCCGGTAACGATGCCCCGTGCTACGTCTTTGACTTCGTCTTCAGCACGATTCCTGGCGGATGGGCGTGGGCGGCCGGCACGAGCATGGCGGCGCCTCACGTGTCCGGTGTTGCGGCGCAGTACATCGGCGCCGCTCACGGATCGCTCAATCCGATTGCGGTCGAAGCGCTGTTGAGGGCGTTCGCCAACCGGCCGACGCACAAACACGTCGATCCGTTCTACGGCTACGGCGTCGTGGACGCCACGGCCAGGGACAAGCCCTACTGAGCCACATCACTGAATGCTTCGCAGCTGTTCCACGTGCCGCCAGTCGTGGCCGGCCAGGTGAGCGATGAGATTCGCGACCGTGATGACCCCGCGTTCGGGGTGCACGAACTCCTGGGCCAGCTGCTGCGACGTCAGCGCGCGGAACAGCTGCACGTTCATCGCTCTCAGCGAGAGGAATGCGTTGAGCGCCGTCGGGCCATCGACGGCGACGCCTTCGACTTCGACGAACGGATCCTGCTCGAAGACCTGCACGACGTAGCCGCCAGTCGTCAGCGCGAAGCGCGCTCGCACGCCGAACACCATCTCTATCTGGGCTAGGTGGACGAGAATCTGCGCGGCCGTCCATTTGCCGGCGGCGTAGCTGCGGCCCCATCGGCTGGCATCGAAGGGCTGGCAGATCGTGCGCACTGCCTCCGCCGCTTCGGCGAGGGATGCCTTGGGCTCACGACCAGCGAGTTCAGCGCCGTAGGGATTCTGGAACATCTCGTCTCCCGGGTCCATCCGTGCGATCGCCACACGGTACACAGTTTTGGCCAGTCAGGTCGTCGTCAGTGCTTCGTCGCGGCCTGCGGCTTCGCATCGTCGCTTCGCGCCCAGAAGAAGCCGGGCAGAGGCTTCGCGGCCGGCCACGTCTCGTTCATGGACGCATCGAACACCACGCCATTCCGGACAACCAGGCGCGTGCGCGCCGTAGCATGAATGTCGTCGAGGGGATTGCCGTCGAGCACGACGAAGTCGGCCAGTTTGCCGGGCTCGATCGAGCCGAGATCCTGCCTGTAGCCCAGTTTCTCGGCTGCGTCGATGGTCGCCACACGCAACGCCTCGAGCGGCGACAAGGCGCGCGTGTCCGACGCTCCACCGACGCCAGCGTGCGCCCAGATCTCCCAGTGCGGGCCGAGCCCCTGGAGTTGCCCGTGCGCACCCAAGGCCACCTTGCCACCCTGCTGCAGGACACGCGCCGCACCTTGCGCCACCGCCGGAAAGTGGTATTCGTCCGGTGAAATCCATGTATGCCGGCGACCGTACACGTCGAGCGCGCGGTGTGGCGTGAACTGGTTCAGCCGTGCATCGTCGTGCGGATTCACCGTCTGCCAGAAATAGAACTCCGCAGTCGGCCCGCCGTACGCCACCATCAGTGTCGGCGTATAGAACGTGCCGCTCTTTGCGAGGAGGTGCACCATGTCATCGTAGATCTCGTACGGCAGTGCGTGCTCGAATGCGGTGTATCCGTCGAGGAGCGTTGTCGTATCGGTCTGCATCTCGCCGGCGCCTTCGATCGTGAGGAGCATCTTCTCCTCGCGGCACGCCTGCGCGAACCACATCCGCTGGTCCCGCCGTGGCTGCTGGTACACCTTGATCATCCGCGCGCCATAGGCCTTCATACGGCGCACCTGGCGCCTCGCATCGTCCTGATCGTTGACTTCGGCGAACTGCGGAGCCTGCTGGCCGCCGTAGAGGATATCGCCGGAGGACAAGACGCGTGGGCCCAGCATCATGCCGACGTCCACCATCTCCGCCTGCGCGAACACGTCGAGCGACGGGGCCGAGGGATCGTAGACCGTCGTCACACCGTACGCGAGGTTGGCGACGTACTCCCACTTGAGCTCCGGGAAGTTCTCGAGCGCCGAATAGTGCAGGTGCGCGTGCGTATCGATGAGACCGGGGATGATGGTCGCGCCGGCCGCGTCGATCCGGCGCGCACCCGCAGGGATCTGGACCTGTCCACTGGGTCCGACTGCGGCAATCCGGTTGTCGGTCACGACGATGTCGGCATGATCGAGCACCTCGTTGCCCTTCATCGTGATCACGCGCGCGTTGGTCACGGCATAGCTGCCCTTCGGCGTCTCGCGCGGCAGCGTCAGCGTGATGGCAATCTCTTCGGACTTCGGAACGCGCGGCTTGTCTTTGTCCGTGTCCTTCTCGGCGGCCTCCTTCGCGGATGCCTTGGCGTCGGCTTTCTTGCCGGCAGCGGCCGGCGCCGCCGAGGCTTCGGCCTCTTTCCGCTTCTTTTCCTCGGCCTCGCGCTTCTGCTGCTCGACGAATTCGATCGCGGAGGTCACTGCCAGCCGGTGGAAGACGTTCGCTCGTCCCCACGTGATCGTCTTGCCCCCATCAGCCCAGCCGACGAATGCACCGTTCTCGTCGGACAGCCGCCACACGGGAACGCTCCCTTCCTTCGTGCTGACTTCGGGCACGTCCGGCACCTGCGCGGGAGGAAGCGCCGTGACGTAAACCGTGTCGCGCGAAGAAAAGACGACCCATCGCTCGTCAGGCGAGACCACAACGTCGGCGATCGCGGGGAAGCGAAGGTGAGCCTTGCGATCGGTTCCATCGAGCCGGATGGACGCCAGATCGTACTTGGGCCCCTCCTGCGGCTTGAGCCCTTCGACGCCGCGGCGGTAGAACAGCCGCGTTCCGTCGCGGTTCCACGAGACCTGTGGGTGGTACCGCAGCGTGTAGTCGGCGTCCACGGTTGTAACGACTTCAGGCTCGCCCCCGGTGGCGGGCATCCAGCAGATCTCGAAGTACGACTCGTCCTCGGGCTGCTGACCGCGGAACTCGAGGCCGCTGCCGCGAATGACCGCGAGCTTGTCGGATTGCGGTGACCACTGCGGGTTGGCGTAGTGGCCACTCTGAGGAGTGAGCTTCTCCGGCGCTCCAGTGACGCCGGGAACGGGCGCCTTCCAGACGAAGCCGCCGTCCGCGTCGCTCCAGGTGATGTACGCGATCGAGCGCCCATCGGGCGAGAAATCCGGTGCATATTCACGCGGCGCCAGCGTGTCGTCTGGCGTCAGACGCCGCGGCGTGCCAACGGCCTTGCCGGATGCAACCTCCTGCAGCCAGATGCGGCCGAACGCATCGAACGCGATCCACTTGCCGTCTGGAGACTGGCTCGGCCACCGCAGGATGCGCGCCTGGACGTCGCCCTGCGGGAATCGGTCCTGTAGGTTGACCACTGGCGCCAGCGACTGCTCGACGTGCGCGGTGAACGGGATGGGCTGCGCCGCGCTGCCATCCACGGGCACGCGTATGAGGTGACCCTTCGACCAGATGATCACGGCGCTGCCGTCCGGCACGAAGGCGTACGCCGGATACAGATCCATCGCGCCGAACCCCTCCTGATCGTCGAGTCCCAGGCCGCGGACCAGAATGCGCTCCTGACCCGATGCGAGTGTCCGTCGCACCAGCACGCTCTCGGCCTCTCGCCGGCTCACGTAGACGAGCGTCTTGCCGTCCGGAGAAATCTTCGGACGGACGCCGCCGCCCATCCCCGACGTCATCGCGACGCTCTCGGCTGTGCGCCGGTCGTAGCGCTGCACCTGGAACAATCCGGGCGTCAGGTCTGGCGTGTACGAGAACCGTCCTTTGCGCGCTGAGAAGTAGATGTAGCGGCCGTCGCGCGAAACGACCGGACCCGAGGCGTTGTTGATCGAATCCGAGGTCGTAATTTTCACGCCGGAGCCGCCGTAGCGGTTGAACATCCAGAGCTCGACCGGCGGGATGCCGGCGCGCGTACCGTCTTCTTTGCGGGCAATCAGGAAGTCACCATCGGTCGTCCACACCGCTGAGCGGACGTAGGAGTTCTTCTCTCCCGTGAGGGCGTGCCTGTGCGATCCGTCGAGATCGACGAGCCACAGATTCTCCATCCCGTTCTCGTCGCTCGTGAACGCAATCGTTCGCCCGTCCGGTGAAAACTGCGGATGGTAATCGTACGCGGGCCCGTGGGTCAGTGCCGTTGCCGTGCCGCCTTGAATCGGCAACGTATACAGGTCGCCCAACAAGTCAAACACGATCGTCTTGCCATCTGGCGAAACGTCGAGCGACATCCACGTGCCCTCTGTGGTGTCGAACCGGACGATGCGGCCATCGGCGCGTGGTGTGTTGATGGAGGCCGCGACGTCTTTCGGCTTCGCGGGCGTGGCAGGCGACTTGGACGTGGACGGGGGCGCCAGGTCCGCCGCGACGAGCAGCGCCGGACACACGAACAACAGGACGGTCAGCGAACGGGCGTAGCGAAGCATCGGACCCTCATCAGACGGACCAGTACCAGGAATCTGGCATTGTAGTCGGTCCAGCTGGCTGACCAGCACTGCCTCGACCGCTGTTGGGGCCAGACCTGGGACGGACCGGGTGACGGACCGCCACGGCGTCAGACGCCGCCAGGCTGCAGACCTGACGGCAGACGTGGGGATGAGAGCAGCCGCGCGAACTCGGACCAGCGCACGTCGGGACGATCGGCGGTCCCCCCGCGCCCCTCAATGAACTGGCGGACGAGGTCCTTGCCGAAGTTGTAATTGATGACGTAGCTGCGATACGTGTCGAAGAAACGTGTCCGCTGCTCCGCTCGGGCAGCCGGCATCAGCGCATAGCGCTCGAGCCAGGCAACGGCTCCCGCTCGATCGATCGCACCATCGAGATATCGCCGGGCAGCTTCGTTGCCGGCGTACGACACGCGGTCGAGGAGCGCGGCCACCTCGTAGTACTCCCCGGCGCGCGATGGATCCAGACCCGCCAGCGGGAACAGGTGATCGCGCTCGAACGCAATGCGCTCCACGCCAGGAAGCACGACGTCGATGCCAAAATTCGCGGTGCCCTCTGCGATCAGTGACTGCGGCGAGAACAACGCGTAGACGGCATACTCCGGCCATCCGCGCTCTTCCACGAGATGGCGCTCGAGCAGCGCGTTGTAGACGTGATGCCCGGGATAGCCTTCGTGCGCGGCGAGATCGATCGCACGGTCGATGTAGATGACCAGCTCGGTGTTGACCTGGATCACGCTCGTGGCCGCGCCCTTGAACCAGTTGTAGCCGCTCCACGGCCGTCCGGTGACGTACTCGACCGTGAAGCGCTCTCCGGGCGGGAGCAGGAGGTGGTCCATCGTGCGCGCACGGCATGCCTCGATGGCGGCCGTAAACACGCGGTTCAGGCGGTCGGGAGGGATGACGAACGCTGCACGAAACGCCTCGAGGCGCCCCACGAGCGGCCCGTCACCCGGCAGGCGCTGCGCGAGCCCCGCAACCGCGTCCTCGAAATAGCTGTCGTCGTAGGTTGGCGCAACCGCGTCGTACAGGGCCTTCGACTCCTCGTCGAACGAGAGCCGCTCACCGAGGAGCATGCGGATGCGCGCCAGTGCTGAACGCACCTGGCATCGCAAATAGTCGAGCCGCAGACGCGAGAGATCCTCCTCGGGCTCGGTGCACGCCATCAGCGCATCGATCAGATCGGTAGCGTCGCCCCGCAAGCGATCGAGCGAGGGCGGCTCGAGCGGGCGCCAGTCAGCCGGACCGTAATACGCATCCACGTAATCCGGATCGTGCTGACCGATACCAAGCACCAGCCGGACGTAGCGTTCGGCGAGATCGCGCATGAGACCGGTTCGGGGCTACTTGACGTCGAGCAGCTCGATGTCGAACTTGAGGGCCGCGTTCGGCGGAATGTCCGGTGGTGAGCCCTGCGCGCCATAGGCCATGTTGGGTGGAATGGTGAGGTGTCGAATGCCGCCCACATGCATGCCCTTCACGCCTTCGTCCCAGCCCGGAATCACGGCGCGCGTGCCGAGCACGAACTCGTACGGCTCGTTCCGGTCGCGTGAACTGTCGAACTTCGAACCGTCCATCAGCGTGCCCGTGTAGTGGACTTTCACGCGCCTCCCAGGCGTCGCTTCAGCACCCGTGCCGACCTTCTCGTCGTGGATCTGGAGGCTGGTGACCGACTGACTCATCTCAACCGCCTTCTGGAGTCGCGCTTCCTGCGATTCCCCACCGCCGCATGCGGCGGCCGACGCCGCCACCAGCAGAACAATCAGACGTCGCATATCCCCCGATTCTACCCGGTCGCCGCGGACCCCGCATCCCACCGGCCGGCGCCCGATCCGGAATCGGGTTCCCATTTTCAGAAAAGTTGCAGTGACAGGCCGTGTGACGGACCGCTGTGACGAATCCCGGCAAACGCGTGGCTGAACGAGACCACCCGTGACCGGATGACACCGGCCGTGACGAGGCGCATCGAGCGTTTTCAGGCGCCTCGCGCACGCCATGCCAACGAGCCAGCCATCGCCGATCTGCTCCGTCTATTAGCGCAGAACCCATCGCCACGCGGCGGCCGGCACCGGCTGACGCGCTCACTCGTGGAGAAGGACCATGCGCGTGCTGTCGGTCACGATCGCTTGCCTGCTTGCCCTGATCCATCCGGCTGCTGCGACGGGCGGCCTGGACGCGAACGCCTCGATTCCACGGCTGCGGCCGGAGAGCGCCGAGGCCGCGCGACTGATTGAGCAGGGCTTCCAACGCTCGCCGACGTTCCGTCGTCTCGTGTCGCGTCTGCAGGACTCGGATGTGATCGTCTACGTCCGCCTGCGACCGGACATGTCGGATTCCCTCGGCGGGTCGCTGAAGTTCCTCACACGCAGCGCGTCGGACCGCTTTCTGCTCGTCTCGTTGAACCGGCGCAACTCACCGGCGATGCTGGTGGCACTTCTGGGACACGAACTGCAGCATGTCGCAGAAGTCGCAGACTCGCCTGACGTCACGGGACAGGATGGGCTGCGGCAGCTGTACCGCCGCATTGGCGTGCGCGTGCGGGCAGACGCCTTCGATTCGCTCGCCGCGCAGCAGGCGGGTCAGGCGGTCAGGCTCGAGCTGCGGGACCAGCCTGACGACATGCGCCTGGCTCACCGCGTGGCATGGGGCGATGTCGAACGCGACGCGCGGCGGCTCGTCGGAACGTCAGTCGACAGTCCCGAGTAGGCGCGCACGGCCGTCACCAGGTACCTGGTGCACGAGCGATCGCACGCGAGCGTCGTAGAGCGCCTGCAGTGTGGCGAGTGTATCGGCGGAATGCGGCGGCAGATCGGCAGCAGCCGCATTCTCTTCGACCTGCGCGCGGCGCCTGGCCCCGGGAATAGCGCACGTCACGGCGTCGAACATCGTGACCCACCGCAGCGCGAATTGCGGCAGCGATTGCCCGGCCGGCACCACCGGGCGCAGCGCGTCGACCAGCTCGAGGCTGAGGTCGTAGTCCACGCCTGAGAACGTCTCCCCGCGATCGAAGCGTTCGCCCCTGCGGTTGTAGGCCCGGTGGTCGTCTGGTGCGAACGACGACTCCTTGCGCAGCTTCCCCGTCAACATGCCGGATGACAGCGGCAGCCGCGCGAGAATGCCCACCTGGCGCCGTCTGGCTTCCGCGAAGAAGCGATCGGCAGGGCGCTGCCGGAACAGGTTGAAGATGATCTGCACCGACTGGACGCCCGGGTACTCGATCGCCTTCAAAGCCTCTTCGACCTTCTCGACGCTCACGCCGTAGTAGCGGATCTTTCCCTCCTCGACCAACCGATCCAGCGCGCCGAAGACTTCGGGCCGGTAATACACGTCCCAGGGCGGGGAATGCAGCTGCACGAGGTCGAGACAGTCGGTCTCGAGGTTGACGAGACTGCGTTCCACGAAGCGAGAGAGATTGGCGTAGGTGTAGCCGTCCGCGGTGTGCGGGTCCAGGCGCCGGCCGGCTTTGGTGGCGACGTGAAACTCCTCGCTGCGCTCGCGTCGCAGCCTCGCCAGCAGCCGCTCGCTGGCACCATCACCATAGACATCGGCTGTATCGAAGAAGTTGATGCCGAGATCGAGCGCCGTATGGAGGGCGTCAATCGCGTCAGCCTCGTCCACGGGCCCCCACGCGCCACCGATGGCCCAGGCTCCGAAGCTGATGGTCGAGACGTTCCATCCCGTGCGGCCGAGCGGACGGTACTGCATCCCCTATGCTCCTCGATGACGCTACCGAGCGCCTAGACCCGTCGCGGTGTCGTTTTCGTGTTGGTGTTCGTGTTCGACAGGAACGCTGCGCGTACGGCGGGCCACCGAACACGAATCCGAATCCGAATACGACGTCCGTCTTATACTGCCCTGCCGTGCCCTGGCTCGTCCACATGCTCACCGCGTCTGGCGCCGTGCTGGCGTGGCTGGCGCTCGATGCGACCGTGAGTGGCCGGCCCCGGGAAGCCTTCCTCTGGCTCGCGGTCTCGATTGCGATCGATGCGGTCGACGGCTGGCTGGCTCGCCTCGCCCGGGTCAAGGAACGGGTGCCAGGAATCGATGGAGCCCGGCTCGACGACATCGTGGACTATCTGACGTTCGTCTTCGTGCCGGCATTCATGGTGGGTTGGTGGCACCTGGTGCCGGCTTCGTGGGGCGTTGTCGTGATTGCGGCCATGCTGCTGTCGAGCGCATACGGCTTCAGCCAGACCCAGGCAAAGACCAGCGACTTCTTCTTCACCGGTTTCCCGTCCTACTGGAGCATCGTCGTGCTCTATCTGTACGCGCTGCGGCTCACCGAGCCGATCAACGCGGCGGTGCTGCTGGGATTCGCGGCGCTGGTGTTCCTGCCGATTGGCTACGTCTATCCGTCACGGACGCCGACACTGCGCGGACTGACGGTGGGACTCGGACTCGTGTGGGGCGCGGCGACCATCGCGCTCATTTTCATGTTGCCGGACGTACCGGTCTGGTTGCAGGCGGTGTCGCTCGCTTATCCCGTCTACTACGTTGCGCTGTCGCTGACGCTGCAACTTCGCCGAGGGAGGGCTGGGGGTAAGGGTAAGGGGTAAGGGGTAAGGGGTAAGGGTAGAGGGTTAGGGGTTAGCGCTCAGGAAACGAGTGACTTGCGGAAGATCCGCGAGCCCCGCCCAGGTTGACGGATCCTGCGTCAGCAGCGTCGCGAGATACACCGTGACGTCCGGATGCGGGAACTGCTCGTCGAGTGCGGCCGCCGCAGGCCCGAGCGTCGATGCCGCCAGGGCCTGTTCCTGATCCTCCGCGATGAGCCCGTCCTCGTGCTTGAGACCCAGCGCATCGAGGAATGCGCGCAGCATCGGCCGCTGGTGCGCGAGGTGGTAACTGACCAGCAACCTCGCCGACAATGCCTCCGGCATCGACGGGTACGCCGCCAGGTACTTCGCACGCCGCTCCGTGGAGAGTCCTGCGATGAACTTCGGACGCGCCTTCATGTGGCGGGCGAGCAGGCCGAGCGCTTCGATCTGCTGCTCGAGGCCGTCTTCCTCCTTCCAGAATGCGTCAGCGGCCTTGAGCCGCGTGGCATCGGGGAGGTGCTTCCAGATCTTGGCGGAGGACTCTAACATCGTCGAAGTCACGGGGGACATTGTACAGGCTACAGGCTGCGGGCTACAGGCGGCAGGCCTCGTCCGCAGTGAGGCCCATGGTCTGCAGTCTGGAGCCAGTAGCCTGCAGTCTAGAAGTGAACTCGAAGTTCCCCTGAAATCTGGCGTTTGAAGATGTCGCCGAAGATGTGCTGCTGGATGTCTTCGTTGAACAGGTTCACGATCTTCAGCGACAGGACGTACCGATCCTTCTCGCCGAGTTTCACGCCGCCGGTGACGTTGACCTGAGTGAACGCGTCGGTGTACCCGGAATAGCGCGCATCGAGCACGTCCTGCCAGAATGCCCTGCCCTGATAGCTGATCGCCAGGTTGCCGAGCCAGCGGGGATGGTCGTAGTTGAGTCCGAGGTTGAACCGGTTTTTCGGAGGCAGGTTCATCTCAGAGGCCGGGAAGCCAATGGCGGTCGGCGTGGGCTGATACGAATAGTTGATGAACCCATTCAATGTCTTGCTGATCGCCCCGTCCAGGCCGAGCTCGATCCCCTTTTGTCGCACCTTCCCAAAATTGCGATAGCTGAAGGCCGACGGCAAACCGTTCCCGGGACCAAAAGGACAGGTGCGTCCGGCAGCCGGGCTCGGCGGGCAATACAGCAGCTCGAGGGCGAACGGCGGCAGCGGCCAGCCGGGCGGCGGATTCGTCGCCCGGTACGACGCCACCTGCGTGAAGAACACGTCGTCTTTCGTCTCGTTGTCGAACCACGCCGCCGTCACCGTGGCGCGCTGTTTGATGATGCCCGTGTAGCCCACTTCGTACGCAGTAATGGACGTCTCGGTCAGTTCCGGTTGCGTCACGCCGGGCACGTCCACGCGGTCCCCCACGGCTCTTAACGGGAACGTGAACACTTGTCCGTTGAGGGCGGGATTGAATACCGCGAACGGCGTCAGCGGCAGCTGATTGAGGATGACCGTATCGAGATAGTTGTTGATGACCGACGGCGCGCGGAACGCGCGGTTGAACGACACACGGAATGTCTGATCCTTCGACGGCTTGAACATCAGGCTCGTCCGGGGCGAGAACTGGACGTCCGAGATGTTGTCGAACTTGTCGAGACGTCCGCCGAGGGTTACGCGCACGTATTTTCCAAGGAAGAGCTCGTCCTGCGCGTACACACCGCCTTCGGTTCTGTTGTCGCCCTGCGGCGCGATGGTGAGGTTGAACACGTTCTGGCGCAGGTTGCCGCCGTACGTGAGCACGTTCGACTTCCCGATCGCCTGGGCGTTGCCGACCTCGAAATCGAACGTCTTGCTGTCGAAGTCGAATTGCAGCTGATGACCGGTGGGATCGATCGCCAGCAGGTTCGTCGCGCTGCCGCTCAGGATGTTCGTGAAGAAGTTGATCTTCAACGCATTCTGCGTGTAGTTCACCTTGGCGTAACCGAGCACGGTGCCGTTGTCGATCTGGAACGGGCCGATCCCGCTGTGGAGGATGCCATTGGTCCCTGCGACTCCGCCCTGGAGCACGAGCTTCCGGCCGTTCTCGTAGTCACGATCGACGCGGACGTCGAACTTGGGCTGGGTGCTGCCCGAGTTGTCGAAGTCCGGATACGTCGTACCTGTCCCGTTCGGGATCTGGCCGCTCGGCCGCAGCAATGCATCCTGGGTGAAGAATCCCGCCGAGACCTTGTACGACCACTGGTCGTTGACGGCCTGGGCGTGCGATCCGTTGACGTAGAACAACGATCCCATCGACTTGCTCTGTGTGTCGCTGTCGCGATTGAAGCCGCCAAAGCCGAGGGTGAAGCTGTCGCCCTGCAGCTCGCGTGGAGACTTCGTGATGACGTTCACGACGCCATTCAGCGCATTTGCGCCCCACACGGCCGATGCCGGCCCGCGGATGACCTCGATCTGCTTGATCTCGGCGGGATTCACCGGCAGAAAATCCCACGCGATGAATCCGAAGAAATCCAGGTAGATGCTGCGGCCATCCACCAACGCGAGCTGTGATGTGGAGAGCGTGGACGAGGCGCCGCGCGCCGTGATGTTGATGTCCCGTGCCGACGTCTGGGTGACGTTTACACCCGGGACGCCACGGAACAGATCCGCGTAGCTGGTGGACGCGCTGTTCACGATGGTCTGGTTGGTGATGATGCTGACCGAGGCCGGAGCGTTCACCAGGGCTTCCTCGTTCTTCGAGGCGGTGACGACGACCTGCTCGTTGTAGACGGCGTTCTGGTCCTGGCTGTCCGGCTGGTCGGGCGGATTCTGAGCCGCTGGCTGCTGGTCGCTCGTCTTCGTCTTGTCTTGCGCCGGAGCGGTCCGGTCCGCTGGTGACTGTCTGGCGGCCGCGGGCTGCGCGCAGACGAGCGCCAGCAGCACCGCACCCGCTCCAAGCCGGAGGCTCATGGTCGCGACTCCTTTGGCCGAGAGAGACGACACCCGAACCGCCCGCGCTCCGCGGCTCGGAACGGCGTCATGTTACAGGATCTGGTGAGACCACTTTCCCGATGCGCCGCCTGCAGCCGAACGGCTGCCGCGCTCGCAATCCACTATCGTTGCTAGACTGTCGCGATGGCCGACGAACTGCCCAAGGCACTGAGGGACGATGTCAGATTGCTGGGAGAGGTCCTGGGGGAAACGCTGCGCAGGCAGGAGAGCCATGCGCTGTACGAGACCGTCGAACGCGTACGCGCACTGTCGAAGAGCGCCCGGGCTGGCAACCAGGACGACTTCGGCGCGCTGACCGGCATCCTCGAGCGCATGCCGATCGACGAGGCACTGCCCGTCGCGCGGGCCTTCTCTCATTTCCTGACCCTCGCCAACATCGCGGAACAGTACCACCGGATCCGGCGCCGGCGGGTGTACGAACGCGACCCGCAAGCCCTGCCGCAAGTCGGCTCGTGCGAGGAGACCTTCGGCCGCCTGCTGAAGGCCGGCGTGTCTCCAGAGGCACTGCACGATGCGGTAGCCAGCCTCCGAATCGAGCTCGTCTTCACCGCGCATCCGACCGAGGTGACCCGCCGTACGCTCATGCAGAAGCACCGGCGTGTCGCCGAGCTGCTCGCACTCCGCGATCGCCCCGATCTCACCGCGCCCGAGCGGCGGGAGCTGCTCGACGATCTGCGCATCGAGGTCGCGGCAGCGTGGGAGACGAGTGAAATCCGGCGCGAGCGCCCGTCTCCGATTGACGAGGCACGCTCGGGACTCGTCGTGTTCGAGCAGACGTTGTGGGACGTGATTCCCCGCTATCTGCGGGTCCTCGAGAGTGCACTCGTCACCCACACCGGACGGGCACTCCCGCTCGAAGCCGCACCGATCCGGTTCGGTTCCTGGATCGGCGGCGATCGCGACGGGAACCCTGCGGTAACGGCCCACGTCACCGAGCACGTCTGCCTGCTCATGCGCTGGCAGGCCGCCAGCCTTTACCTGCGCGAGTTCGACGCGCTCCGCTTCGAGCTGTCGATGACGGATGCGAGCGACGAGGTGCGTGAGCGCGTCGGCGACGCGCACGAGCCATATCGCACGCTGCTCCGGGATGTGCGCGATCGGTTGGGAGCGACGCTTCGGCACGTGGAAGCGCAGCTCGAGGACAAACCGACCGACGGCGCGCCGATCATCGAGACCGATGAGGAGCTGGCCGAGCCGCTGCGTCTCTGCCACCGGTCGCTCACGGCCATGGGCGACGGGTTGATGGCCGACGGACGTCTCCGAGATCTGCTCCGACGCGTCGCCGCGTTTGGCACCACGCTGGTCCGGCTCGACATCCGGCAGCACGCGACACGACATACCGACACGCTGACGACCATCACGCGCGAGCTGGGACTCGGCGCGTACGAATCCTGGTCCGAATCGGAACGGCAGGCGTTCCTCGTGCGCGAGCTCTCCGGACGCCGGCCGCTCATCCCTTCAGACCTGAAAGCCTCCGCCGACGTGCGCGAGGTCCTGGCCACGTTCGAGACAACCACGAGGCTGCCACCGCACGCCCTGGGCGCGTACATCATTTCGATGGCGACGCGTCCCTCCGACGTGCTGGCGGTGGAGCTGCTGCAAAAGGAAGCCGGCGCCACACGTCCGCTGCGTGTTGTCCCGCTGTTCGAGACGATCGAGGATCTGCGGAACGCCGGTAGTGTGCTCCGTGACCTGCTCAGCGTGCCCTGGTACCGCGAGCATTGCCGCGGACGCCAGGAAGTCATGATCGGCTACTCGGACTCTGCCAAGGATGGGGGCCGGCTGGCCGCAAACTGGGAGCTCTACACTGCGCAGGAGGATCTCGTCGCCGCGTGCCGCGAGCACGGCGTGGAGTTGACGCTCTTCCACGGTCGCGGCGGCAGCGTCGGCCGAGGCGGTGGCCCGACGTATCTCGCCATCCAGTCGCAGCCGCCGGGATCGGTGACCGGCCGGCTGCGAGTGACCGAGCAAGGCGAGATGATCCAGGCCAAGTTCGGACTGCCCGGGCTTGCGCTGCGGACGCTCGAAATCTACACGTCCGCCACGCTCGACGCGTCGCTGACGCCACCGCCCGCGGCGCCGCCGGAATGGCGGACACGCATGCACGAGCTCGCCGAGGCATCGCGACGCGTCTATCGCGACTGCGTCTACGAGGACGGCCGCTTCGTGCCGTACTTCCGCGCGGCGACGCCCGAGGTCGAGCTCGAGGACATGACGATTGCGTCGCGTCCAGCACGGCGGAACGCGAACGGCGGTGTCGAGACGCTGCGCGCGATCCCGTGGGTATTCGCGTGGACGCAGACCCGTCTCTTGCTCCCCTCGTGGCTGGGCGTCGGTGAAGCACTCTCAGAAGCCATCGATCGCGGCGAGATCGATCACCTGCGGCGCATGTACCGCGAGTGGCCGTTCTTCCGCTCCACGCTGGATCTGATCGAGATGGTGCTGGCGAAGACCGACAGCCGTATCGCCGCGCACTACGACCAGGTCCTTGCCTCGCCGGATCTCCAGAAGCTGGGAGCCGAGCTTCGCGATCGACTGTGCAAGACGACGGGGTCCGTGCTGAGCGTCACGGGGCGCGAGCGGCTCCTGGCCGACAACCCCGTGCTCCGGCGATCGATCGACGTCCGCAATCCGTACGTCGATCCGATCAATCTCGTACAGGTGGAATTGCTTCGTCGCTTGCGCCGCACGAGCGACGACGATCGGCTGCGCCACGCGTTTCTCATCACGGTGAACGGGATTGCGGCGGGGATGCGAAACACAGGATAGGCTGTGGGCTCTGGGCTTTGGGCCTTGGGCACGCCTCAACGACTGGAGAACACGGCATGACCGCTCGACTGACAGGCTCGGCGCTGCTGGCGGCCGCTCTATTTCTTCCTGCATCGGGCGCGGGACAAGACTGGATGGCGCCGGTCACGAATCCGACGACCGTGGTCTTGTGGCCGGATGGGGCGCCGGGCGCAGTCGGGAAGGATGATGCCGATATCCCCACGCTGACGATCTACAAGCCGGCGGGTCCGCAGAACACGGGCACGGCAATCGTCATTTGTCCGGGTGGTGGTTATCACGGCCTCGCGATGGATCACGAAGGGCACCAGGTCGCGCGGCTGCTGACGTCGCGCGGGCTGACGGGCGTCATTCTCAAGTACCGCCTCGGCCCCCGCTATCACCACCCGGCGATGCAGCAGGACGTGCTGCAGGCCATTCGGTGGACCCGCTTTCACGCGGCGGAACTGAACGTGAAGCCGGATCGCATCGGCGTCATGGGCTTCTCTGCGGGCGGACACCTCGCGTCAACCGCGGCGACACTGTTCGACAGCGGTGACCCGTCGGCCGCGACGCCACTGAGCAAGACGAGCAGCCGGCCTGACTTCGCGATCCTCGTGTACCCGGTCATCGCGATGGGCGAAGAGTTCACGCACAAGGGCTCGCAGGAGAACCTGCTCGGCCCCAACCCCGCACCCGATCTCGTGCGCAAGCTGTCGACCGAAAAGCAGGTCACGGCCAATACGCCGCCGACGTTCCTGTTCCACACCAGCGAAGACAACGGCGTGCTGGCCGAGAACAGCATCCAGTTCTATCGCGCCCTGCGGAAAGCCGGCGTCGCGGCGGAGCTCCACATCTACGAGAAAGGCGATCACGGCGTCGGCCTGGCGCCCAACGATCCCGTGCTCCGCACGTGGCCGGACCGGCTCTTCGACTGGCTGGGTGGCCGCGGACTGCTCGGGGCGGACAAGAAGTAGGCTCTGGGCTTTGGGCTCTGGGCTGGGGCCTTGGGCCTTGGGCCTTGGGCCTTGGCAGTTGGGCGTTAACGCGGATCTTCCAGGGAATGTTCAGCGATCAGAAACTCCCGTACGACGACGCCGCCGATCAGATGCTCCTGAATGATCCGCTCGAGCACGGGAGGATCGCAGGTGCGATACCAGGCGCCTTCAGGATAGACGACGGCGATCGGGCCGTTCTCGCAAATGCGGAGACAGTTTGCTTTGGTTCGCAGGACACCGCCGCCGTCCGAGAGGCCGAGCTCTGAGAGTCGCTTCTTCAAAAACTCCCACGCGGCCACGGAACGCTGTGCATCACAGCACTTCGGCGTCGTTTGATCCGCGCACAGAAAGATGTGGCGCGTTGCCGTCGCCAGGCCGATCTTTTTGACGTTATCTGATTCGATGGACATCGGGTTGCAGAAGCCTTTCGGCCTTGGGCGTTGGGAGTTGACTTAGTCTCGTTCGCCCAGCAGCGTCTTGAGCCGCTTGAGCTCGGCGCGCACGTCTTTGAGATCCTGCAGCACGTTCTCCGCTTCCGTAATCGTCTCGGCCAGGTGCTGACGTTGCGGTACACCGCCCCGCTTCACTTCAGCAGCCAGATCTCGAGTTGTCTCTGCACAGGCTTCGCAGACCGCGACGGTGCGTTCGTGCGCCAGCACGACCTTCAGGAACTCTCTGCGCTCATCAGCCGTCATGCCAGCACCCGCGTCGTTCGCAGCGTTCAATCCGAACACGAATCCGATTACGACGCCTTTGACACCTACCCCCACACCTTGAAGTGTTCGAGGATGGATCCGCCGACGAACTCACGCAGGATGGAATTGTCGGGCACAGGGTCGGCCGACGCAGGACGGAACCACTGCAGGAACGAGAGCAGTCGGTTGGCTTCGAGATACTCCGGCATCTCGGGACGCACCTGCAGCAGCAGCGGCTCGGCAAACGCGCGGAGCACGGCCAGCTCATAGACGAGTGACGAATTGAAGATCGCGTCACCGTGCTCCTGATACGGAAAGATGTGGACCTTCTCGCCATGCTGCACGGAGGCCCACCGTCGAAGCGTATCGGCCGCCGAGTAGCCACGGCTGGCCGCGTCGCGCACGAGCCGGCGAATCAAACGGCAGTCCGAGGTCGCTACGCGATTGTGGCGATCGAGATTCAGCTGCGTGAGCAGGGACACGTAGACGCGGTAGACGCATTCGCCAGGCAGATCAGGCACGAGCGCAGGATTCAGCCCGTGGATGCCCTCAATCAGAATGACGTGGTCCGGCGCCAGCGTCATCGTCGAACCGGGCTCGCGCCGGCCGGCCACGAAGCTGTACTTCGGCAGCGCGGTCGGACGGCCGGCCATGAGCGAGAGCAGGTCGGCGTTGAAGAGCGGAACGTCGAGCGCGTGCAGGACCTCGAAATCGAGCTCGCCGCGAGCGTCGCGAGGCGTGGCGTCGCGGTCGAGGAAGTAGTCGTCGAGGGCCAGTGGAAACGGCCGACGACCGCTCGCGAGCAGCTGCACGGCCAGCCGTTTGGAAAACGTCGTTTTGCCAGAAGAGGACGGCCCCGCAATCAGAACGACTCGGATGCGCTCGCCGGCCGCCACGATATCCTGCGCGATGCGCGCGATCCGGGCTTCGTGAAGCGCCTCGGCTACGAGCGCCAGCTGCGGCAGGCGCCCTTCGACAATCGCGTCGTTCAGCGCGCCGGTGCTGGCAATGCCGAGCGTCCGAAGCCACTCGGCCGCTTCGTCGAAGACTTCGAGCAGACGCGGATAGGGCTCGACCGGCACGAGCTCGAGCGGCGTCGCCTGATGCGGAAATCGCAGCAGGAATCCTTGCGGATACCACTCGAGCGCAAAGTCGCGCAGCAGTCCTGTCGAGGGCACCATGTAGCCCTGAAAATAGTCGCGCCTGCCGCGCAACTCGTACAGCACCAGCGTCTCTTTGCGCCGGTGTGCCATCAGTCGCGCCTTGTCGGTCTCTCCCCGATCCTGGAACAGCTGGACCGCCTGGGTGACCGGCACCGATGACTTCACGATCGGCTCGTCTCGTTCGACGATCTCCCGCATTCGCCGCTCGAGCGTGCCGAGCTCCTCCGCCGAGAACGGATCGCGCCCGCTGACCGCGCAGAAGTACCCGCCGACTGTCGGCGCCGAATGTTCGACGATCACGTCCGCTTCGGGAAATGCTTCGCTCGCAGCCGTCACGAGCAGAAACGCGAGCGATCGTCGATAGATCCGGGCTCCGTCGGGATCGGCAAGGGTGACGGGCGTGACGTCGGCGTCGCGAACGAGCGGCGTGTGAAGTTCGCGAAGCCTTCCGTCGACGATAGCGGCCACAGCAGGCGCGAAGGCGGTGGCGGAAGTGCCTTCGCGACGGGCGACATCGAGAATGTCGCCGAGCGGCGTGCCGGGCGGCGCATCATACACGCGTCCGTCGGGCAGTCTGGCGTGAGCGCTGTCCCGAGGTGCCACGAGGTGGATCCACGATCGCGGCGACAGCGCGGCGGCCGGCTGGCGCGGTTGTGGAGGCGTCGAATCCGTCACGATCCGAGCATACCCGAGTCGAGTTGCCGGCCGCTCACAGCGGCGTGCCTGCCAGCGTCCCGTCCGCCCACTGGGCTCTCATCTCGAGCTTCTTGAACTTGCCCGTCGATGTGCGTGGAATCGACGCCACTGCGACGAAGTGCTCGGGCAGCCACCAGCGTGCGACGAGCGGTGTGAGATACGCGCGGAGGTCGGCCGCAGACGTTGCGGCGCCAGGCCGCAATGTGACGAGCGCTGCCGGCCGCTCACCCCATTTCTCGTGCGGGATCGCGATGACGGCGGCCTCCGCGATGGCTGGATGCCCCATCAACGCATTCTCGAGTGCGATCGAGCTGATCCACTCGCCGCCGGACTTGACGAGATCCTTGGCGCGGTCCTGGATGCGGACGAAGCGCCGCTCGTCGATCGTGGCGATGTCGCCAGTGCGCATCCACCCATCGTCTGTGAACGCGTCTCGCCCGTCCACGCTGTTGTAGTACGACGACGCAATCCACGGTCCGCGAACCTCGAGCTCGCCCATCGAGCGGCCATCTGGCTCCAGGATGCCGTTTTCACCACGAATCCGGAGCTCGACAAGCGGCGCCGGACGTCCTTGCGTCGCGCGAATCGCCAACAGCTGATCCGCCGGAAGGTCCGCGAAGATCGGGCGGTATGCGGGCAATCGTCCCAAGCGGACTGGTCTCAGTCATGCCCCACGCATGCAGAACGGTGATTCCGTGCCGTCCGCTGAAACCCGTCCACGATGGCGGGTGGCACGGCGGCACCGCCGACGATCAGCCGATCGAGGCGCGAGAGGTTCCACCGCGAGGGTTCGGCGTCCAACGCCCCGAGGATGCCCATGAGAATGGTCGGCACGCCGGCGGCCATCGTCACGCCCTCCGAGTGAAAGAGATCGAGCAGGCTGACCGGGTCGAGATGCGGACCCGGAAGCACGAATCCGGAGCCGACGAGTGCCGCGGCAAATGGAAAGCCCCACGCGTTGACGTGGAACATCGGCACGACCGGCAGGCACACGTCGCGCTCGGCGAACCCCGCGCAATCCGGCAATGCCATCCCCAGCGCATGGAGCACCGTCGATCGGTGCGAGTACACGACACCCTTCGGTGCCCCGGTCGTTCCTGTCGTGTAGCACATGGCCGCCGGCTGTCGCTCGTCGAGGACCGGAGGCTGCCAGCTGCCGCTGCCCGCGTGGGCGAGCAGTTCCTCATAGTCGAGGGCGCCCGGAGGCACCGGCGCGTCGGTTTCTCGCATGACGACGAAGCGCGTGTCGCGGATGCTGGGCGACACTCGATCCAGGAGCGGCAGCAGACACTCATCGACGAGGATGATCGCGTCGCCGGCATGGCCGACGATGTATTCCAGCTCGCGCGGATGCAGGCGGAGATTGAGCGTGTGGAGTACGGCGCCGCAACCGGGGATTCCGAAGTACGCCTCGAGATGACGGCGGTGATTCCAGGCCAGGGTGGCGACCCGATCGCCGGGCTGGATGCCCAGACTTGCCAACGCAGCCGCCAGCTGCCGTGCACGCGCGGCCACCACGCCCCAGGTCGACCGCTCGACGACGCGGTCGTTCCGGCGGCTGACGACTGGCCGCGCCGGAAACACCTCTTCGGCGCGCCGGACGAGGATATCCAGCGTCAGCGGTGCATCCATCATCAGTGCCTGCATGGGGCTCCTTCACCTTCGTCGCGCGCGACAGTGTAGCCCCTTCCTGGCAGTGCGGCAGGGCTAAGGGAATCGGGCAAGGGGCTTGGGGTTGGGCGCCTGCGCCGCGAGCCGGGCGCCGTGGGGCCTCGAGCCGCGCTGGGTTGTCTTTTGCGCGCACTCGTGTTATCCTTCAATCCGGATTGACGGATTGATTGAAGTGGCCACCACGCGCACCGCGGATATCCTCGACGATCTCTCGGCGCTGGCCGACTCCACACGCGATCGGCTGCTTCTGCTGGTCGAGGCGAACGAGCTGACCGTGTCGGAGCTCTGCGCCGTGCTGCAGCTCCCGCAATCCACCGTGAGCCGCCATCTGAAAGTCCTGTCGGACGCTGGGTGGGTTGTGTCGCGCGCAGATGGCACGAGCCGGCTGTACAGCCTGGCGCGGGAACAGCAGTCGGCCGCTGCACGCCGGTTATGGCTGCTCGTCCGCGAACAGGTCGGCGGCACGCAAACGGCGGTGCAGGACCACCGGCGGCTCCAGGGCGTGCTGGCCGAGCGCCGCACGAAGTCGCAGGAGTTCTTCTCCTCGTCCGCTGGCCAGTGGGATCGTCTACGGGAGGAGCTCTTCGGTGCGCATGTGCACCTGCACGCGCTGCTCGCACTGCTCGACGACACCTGGGTCGTCGGCGATCTCGGCACGGGCACGGGCGTTGTGTCCGCGGCCTTTGCCCCATTCGTTCGGCAGGTCGTGGCCGTTGACAATTCAGCGGCCATGCTTGCCGCCGCGCGGCGTCGGCTCCAGGGCTGTCGTCGGTAGACTTTCGCCGGGGGGAGCTCGAGAATCTGCCGATCGACGATGCCACGCTCGACGCGGCCACGCTGACATTGGTCCTGCCCTATCTGCCCCAGCCCGCTCGGGCGCTGCGCGAGGCCGCGCGAGTCCTGAAGCCGGGCGGCCGACTTGTCGTCACCGACATGCTGCCGCACGACCGGGAAGCCTACCGCCACCAGATGGGACACCTGTGGCTCGGGTTTTCGGAAGCCCAGATACGGGACCTGCTCGACGCAGCCGGATTCCAGGCTGTGCGGGTCCACGCGCTGCCGCCGGACCCGCGCGCGAAAGGGCCCTCATTGTTTGTTGCCGTCGGACAGACGGCAACCGTAATTCGGGGTTCGGAATTCGAAGTGCGGAATTTGGTTCGGAGTTCGTAGTTCGTAAAGGCCGTTGGCCCCTGGCCTCTGGCCACTAGCCTGGAGAGATCGAGTATGTCCGTAGCTACCGAGAAGCATCCGTTCGCCGCCGCAACCGCCGCGGGCCGCGTGCCCTACAAAGTGCGCAACCTTGCCGATGCCGAGTTCGGCCGCAAGGAAATCAGACTGGCTGAGCAGGAAATGCCCGGCTTGATGGCGCTGCGCAAGCAGCACACCGCGCCGCCCGCTGGCGGGTGCGCAAATCATGGGCAGTCTGCACATGACCGTCCAGACGGCAGTGCTCATCGAGACACTGACCGCGCTTGGTGCGGACGTTCGCTGGGTGTCGTGCAACATCTTCTCGACGCAGGACCACGCCGCGGCCGCGGTCGTCGTGGGCCGCCCCGAGACCGGCGGGACGGTGGACGACCCTCGGGGCACGCCCGTCTTCGCGTGGAAGGGTGAAACGCTCGAAGAGTACTGGTGGTGCACGAAGGAAGCGCTCGTCTGGCCGGATGGCAGCGGACCGACGTTGATCGTGGACGATGGCGGTGACGCCACGCTCTTCGTGCACAAGGCGCATGACTACGAACAGGCAGGTGTGGTGCCGGCGTTCAATCCGGCAACCGAGCCCGAAGAGTGGGGAATCATCCTCGACACCCTGCGTGCCGAACTGAAGGCGAACAAGGGTCTGTGGTCCAAGCTGGCGACCGGCATTCGCGGAGTCTCCGAGGAGACGACGACCGGTGTGCATCGGCTCTACCAGATGATGGAAGCCGGGACGCTCCTCTTCCCTGCGATCAACGTCAACGACTCGGTCACCAAGAGCAAGTTCGACAACATCTACGGCTGCCGGCACTCGCTGCCCGACGGCCTCGCCCGCGCGACCGACGTCATGCTCGGCGGCAAGGTGGCGGTGGTCATGGGCTTCGGCGAAGTGGGCAAGGGCTGCGCGCAGGCGCTCCGCGGTCAGGGCTGCCGCGTCATCGTGACCGAAATCGATCCGATCTGCGCGCTGCAGGCGGCGATGGAAGGCTTCGAGGTCAACACGCTCGACAACGTGGTGTCGAAGGCGGACATCTTCATCACGGCCACGGGCAACAAGGACATCGTCACCATCAGGCACATGGCCGCAATGAAGGACAAGGCCATCGTCGGCAACATCGGCCACTTCGACAACGAGATCGACATGGCCGGGCTGAAGAAGTACGCGGGGATCAAGCGCATCAACATCAAGCCGCAGTACGACGAGTGGCAGTTCCCCGATGGCCACAGCGTGATGGTTCTGGCGGAGGGACGGCTGCTCAACCTCGGATGCGCGACGGGCCACCCGAGTTTCGTGATGTCAGCGTCGTTCACCAACCAGGTGATTGCGCAGCTCGAGCTGCACCAGAACAACGGGGGCTACGAGAAGAAGGTCTACATGCTGCCGAAGCGGCTGGACGAGTTGGTGGCGCGGCTGCACCTGGCGCACCTGGGCGTGCAGCTCACGGAGTTGTCGAAGGATCAGGCCGATTACATCGACGTGCCGGTCGAGGGTCCGTACAAGGCCGAGCACTATCGGTACTAACGATCGAAGGGCGGGCGCTATCGCCCAAGGGCAATGGGCAAGGGGCTAAAGGGGGCGGCGATTGGCGCCTCCGTTACCGCTCCCTTTTCCCTTTTCCCTTACCCCTTTTCCCTTCTTCCCGCATCTCTGGGCTCAGTTCTTGCCGACCAAGGGCCGCTTCTTCTGGTCGCGCTGGTCGTAGAAACGCTGCCACGCGCGCTGGAATCGCGAGGTCAACGGGCGCAGGTCGGCGTCGGGGACGAAGCCAACTTGCGTCCACGACGCCTGCAACTGGCGCAGCTCCTGTTCCGCGCTTCGCCACCGCGCTTCGTCATCCACTCGTCCACCGATCGTGTTCGCCGCGAGCGCTTCCCGCAGCTGCGTGGCGAGCAACGCCGCAGGCGAAACGGCCTCGCGGGGCGCTTGCGCTGGACCCGCGAGCCGCTCGGCCCGCGACACGAGGTCGTGGAGCCGCCGGAGGTTCGACGGAACGTCGAACTCAGTGCCGGCGAACGTCGCGGGATTGGCGGCAATCACTGTGGCGAAGTGCGCGCTCGAACCGTTGAGCGAGGGCCACGCCCGCCTCGCGCGGAACGGCCGGAGCCTGGGCCCAGCTGGCCCGGAGTTGGCGAAGGTGCGCCAGCAGTTCGGGCTGTGCTGGAAGTGGCTGATCGGCGGGAGTGACGCCAGCAGCCAAGGCTTCGGCCTCGGTGACAAGCATTTCCCGACTCGCGACGCGTGACGCAATGTCGATCGAGTGGCGCTGCTTGTAGCGTTCGAAAAACGCATCACAGGCCGCGCGGAAGCGCTGCCAGATCGCCTCGGATCTGTTCTTCTTGACCGGTCCAATCGTCTTCCATTCAGCCTGCAGGCGGCGGAGCTCCGCAGCCGCGGGCTCCCAGTCGGTTGATGTGGCGAGCGCCTCGGCCTGCCCGCACAGCCCCTCTTTGCGCGCCAGGTTCTCGGCCCATGCCTGCTTCCGCTGCGCCAGATCCTGATGCCGCCGGGTGAAGAAGCGGTCGCACACGCTGCGGAAGCGTTCCCACGCCGCCTGTTCTTCCTTCCGCGGACCCGGACCGATCGTCTTCCACTCGGCCTGAAGCGCCTTGATCGCATCTGCCGTCGCGATCCAGTCGGTCGAATCGGCGAGCCCTTCCGCCCGCTCGCACAGGACGAGCTTACGACTGAGGTGCTCGGTGCGCAGCTTCGACTGCTCGGAGAACCACGCATCGGTTTTGGCACGGACGGCGTCCTGCGCGTTCTTGAAGCGCCGCCAGAGCGCCTGGCCCTGCTCGCGCGGTCCAGCCGCGACCTTCTGCCACTCGTGCTGCAGATCGCGAAGCTGCCGCGCAGCGTTCGACGGGTCCTCGACGGACGCGAGCGCTTCCATCTTCGCGATGAGCTGCTCCTGCACGCCCGCATTCGCCCATCGCTGCCAGTCGTCGGCCTCGCGCAGTTCCTGCGCGCGGGTCACGATAGGCGTCAGTGCCTGTTCGACTCGCCCGCGTACGGCATCACGCTCGGGTGTGCCGGGAGCATGCTCGAGCTCTTCGAGGGCCAGTCGGGCCTCGCGCAACGCGCGGTCGAGCGCCTTGAGTGTCGCTTCGGGTATGGTGGCGAGCCGCTCGAGGGCGACAGCCGATCGTTCTGCCGCGCCGACAGCATCCCGAGGTTCGGCTGGCTTGGCGGGCGGCGGGGCATCGTCCTCGGCCGGAGGAACCTGTGCGTCTGCCGCACTCCAGCGCGCCAGCAGCGCCGTCGTGTGCTCGTCGGAGGGCGCGGCCGCCAGCGCCTGCTGCCAATCGTGCCGCAGTTGCGCGACGTGTGCGCGCGGGCCCCGCTCCGCCTGGGCCGGGTCGCCTACCAGCGTCTCGAGCTCGGTGCACAAGGCCTCGAGCCGCTCGATTGTCTGCTGCTGCATGGCTGCCTCCCGGGCACGTGCACTGGCCGAGCGGCATGCCGCCTCGAACCGTGCCGCGAGCGCCGGATCATTTCCGCCGGGGACCGGCGGCAGGGCCTCCCATTCGGCCCGTATGTGACCGAGGGCCTCTTCGATCCCACGGCCGTGGAGAATGTCGACACGCGCCACCAGCGCTGCGCGTGCTTCGAGTGCCGCCGCCCGGGCCTGTGCGAGTCGCTCTGACTCCGCCCGTTCGGCGAGGAACCGATCGCGGGACGACATAGCTCTTGTCAGGGCGTCGCGTACACGGGCGGCGATGTCGCCCTCCGCATCGCCCCCGACGTCATCCCACCGCTGCTCCAGTATGGCGAGCCGCCGGCTACCGTCGTTCCAATCGGTCGTGCCGGACAGCGCCTCGGCCTCGCGGCATACGTCGCGCTGCGCCTTGCGACGCCGCTCCAGTTCAGCGGCCCGGTCGGCTTCGGCCTTCGCCGCGGCAGCCGCACGATCGTCGATGGCGCGCACGAGCGATCGCGCCCGGCGTTGTGCCGCCTGGTTGCGGGCTCGTGCCGCGAGCGTGCGCAGCGTCTCCTCGTCGCCAATCCGATCGACCGCGGCCAGCGCCACGTCTTTGTAGTCGGTCTTGAGCGCGGTCGCGGCCAGCTCGCCCGCATCGGTCAGCCGGGCGAGGGCCTCCATCCGGATCGCCGCCTGCTCGGCGCGCCGCGCAATCGTGCCCATCGCGCGATCGTCAGTGCCGAGCGCGTCCAGCGCACGGCGGCTCACGCTCTCCCGCTTCGCGGTCTTCGCGACGAGGATCAGCTGTTTCTGCGCATCCGCCTGCGGAAGCCGGGCGAGCCCATCCACGGCGGCCAGGCTGGCCGCCTCGTCGGCCTCGTACGCACCGAGGGCGATGTCAAGCAAAACGCCCGCCGCTTCGTCGCGCACATCGCCATCACCTTCCTGCCGGACGACGTCAGTCAGCACGGCCACGTTCCCGAGCTTACTGACGGCGGTGCGCCGCACGCGTGCGTCGGTGTCTTCGCGTGCGATCGCAGCGAGCAAATCCTGCTCGTCTTCGGGAAGATCCTGTACGCCTGCTACGCGGACGACGGGGTCCGGATGCTTCCAGCGCGGTTGCGGTTTGAGACGGTCGAGAAGACCCATCGTGATGGGGAGCCTGGACTGGTGGGCACAGCGACGCCATCACCGGGCCAGAGACCATACAGTCTACAAGACGTCGAGCACGACGGCTACCCTGGCGTCCGGGTTCCTGGGGCGGACGCGGTTGTCCGCTTGCGCCAGCGCTTTTCATCGATCGACAGATCCAGGATTTTGGCGCGTCCTACAATCGCCTGGTGGACATCCTGCGGGGCCGCGCGCCCGGCGCGCGAATTGTCGCCCTGAATCTGCCAGAACTGTGCGAGCCCGCCCTGCACCGCCCGTTAGACGGGCGAGCAGAAGCAATGGATGCGCCGCATCTCAATGGGCTTCAGCCGAGCGGCGAGCGTGCTGACAGCGAAGGGCGTGACGGCGCGCGGCCGACGTCAGGGAGTGACACAAATTAGAGATTGGAGATCAGAGACAAGGAGCCGCGTCGTGTCGTGGTCGTCTTCGTGCTCGGATTCGGTTCCGAGCACCACCACACCTTCTGACCGCACCCTCGCGCCCACACCTTCGGGCCACACCTCTTGGCCGCACCCTCCGCCCGCTACTCCGAGCGGAGCGCACTCATGGGCTCGACGTCCGCCGCCCGGCGCGCAGGCAGGTAGCAGGCCAGCGCGGCAACCGTGCTGAGCACCGCTGCGGTGAGCACGAACGTCCATGCGTCGTAAGGCGCCGTCCGATACAGGAGCGAGGTCATCACTCGCGTCAGCGCCATCGCGGCCAGCAGTCCGGCGGCCAGGCCGATGGCAACAAGCCGCATTCCCTGTCCCACCACCAGCCTGAGCACGCTCGTCCGGCTTGCACCGAGCGCCATGCGCACGCCAATCTCGCGAGTGCGCTGGGTGATGGCAAATGCCAGCACGCCATACAACCCAATCGCGGCCAGCAACAGCGCTGCGCCGGCAAACGCCGTCAATACCACCGTGCTGAATCGGTTCGGAGCGACCGACGCGTCAATCTGCTGCTGCATCGTCGCCACACGCGTGACGGGGAGCGATGGATCGAGCGAGGTGACCAGCACGCGGCTCGAGCCAACCAGCGCCGACGGTTCGCCTTTCGCGAGCAGCGCGACGCGCATGGAGCGACCGAACGAAGAGTTTGGTGGCAGCCCGTCGAGCTCACCAGGCAGCAGACTGAACGGCACGTAGACGTGGACTGTGGGATCGTCCCGAAGCGAGCCGTCCTTCACGTCGCCAGCCACTCCGACGACGGTCATCCACGGCGAGACGGACGCGGCAATTCCCCACTTGACGCGTTTCCCGATCGGATCCTCGTGCGGCCAGCACCGGGCGGCCAGTGATTCGCTGAGAATCACGACTCCGCGCGGCGACTGGTCTTCGGTCGCCGTGAACGGCCGCCCCGAGCGCAACGGGATCCCGAGTGTCGTGAAGTAGTCGCCGTAGATCCAGGTGACGGCGACCGCCGGCAGTCCCTCGACCGGCACGGACGCGTCCGGCGTGAGCGCACGCCGCTCGTTCGACTCGAGCGGCAGGTCGGTCGAGATCGTGGCGCTCTGCACACCGGGGACCGACTGGCTGCGTTCGAACGCCGATCGCGCGAGCATGGCCACGGACTGGCCGGTCGGATATCCCTCGCGCGGCAGATCGAGCGACAGCGCGAGCACGCGGTGCGGCGCGAAGCCTGGTTCCGTAGCCACGAGCGCGTTGAAACTGCGAACCAGCAATCCCGCGCCCACCAGGAGCACGAACGCCAGCGACACCGTTGCCGCCACCAGCACACGCTGGACCCGCTCAGCACGGCCGCCACCCGCCGTGCGGCCGCTGCCCTCGTGCAGCCGGCCAGCGACGTTGCGATCGGAGACGTAGAGCGGGAGCAGTCCGAAGATGAGCGCGGTCGCCACCGCGGTCGCGGTCGTGAAGAGGACCAGCCGCACGTCGAGCGACGCATGCTGCAATCCGGGCAGGTTCTCCGCCATCGTCGTGGGCACGGCGCGGAGGAGGGCTTGTGCCAACCCAAGTCCGATGACGCCACCGGCAACCGACAGGAGCAGGGCCTCCGCGAGGAGCAGTTGCGCGAGCCTGAGGCGCCGCGCGCCAAGCGCCTGCCGAACGCCGAGCTCGCGCTGTCTGACCGCCGCGCGACTCAGGACCAGATTCGCCACATTGGCGCAGGCCACCATGAGGACCAGCGCCACCGCCCCGAACAGCACCAGCAACGGCACTCGTACCTGTCCGGCGATTTCCTGCGTGAGCGGTACGACCGTGATCACGAGCTGTAGCGATGCCCGGAGCTGGGCTGGATAGTTTTCCAGAATCCGCGACCCCAGCCGTGTCATCTCGGCCTCGGCCTGAGACAGCGTCACACCAGGCGCCAATCGCGCCAGGACGCTGTTGTTGAAGTACATGCCGCGCGTACCTGTCTCCTCCGGCGTAAACGCGATGGGAATCCAGGCATCCGCGGGCGTGGAGTTGAACACCGGGCCGCGGCGTGGGAACTCGAACGAGGCGGGCATGATGCCGACGATGGTGAACGGCCGGCGATCGAGCCGAAGGGGGCGACCGACGATGTCGGGTTGTCCCTGGAAGACCCGTTGCCACAGCGAGTAGCTCAAGACGACCACGTCGTGGCCGGGACTGTCCTCAGCCGCGGTGAACGTCCGCCCGATCATCGGTTCCACACCGAGGAGAGGAAACAACCCGGCGCCGGCGCGAGTGACCTCGATGCGGCTCGGGCGCGAACCCGTTGAGAGTTCCATCGTGCCGCTGTGATACGGCGCGACGGCAGCGAACGATTGCTGGTAACGCTGCAGGTCGAGGATGTCGGCTGGCGAGCCGGGCATCTTCGGAAGGTCGGCCTGCGGGATGCCTTCGTAGACCAGCACGAGCCGTTCGGGATCCTTGAACTCCAACCGCTGCAGCAGGGCGGCGTTGACCAGGCTGAACGTCGCGCTGTTGGCGCCAATTCCCAGAGCAAGCGTGAGAATCGTGACGGTGGTGAAGACCGGCGCCTTCAGGAGGGCGCGGACGGCGTGGCGGATATCGAACCACAGCGATGTCATGAAGGTCTCCCGAACCGGCGCGAGTGCGCGCTCGCGTGCTACGCAGCTCCCGCTCATGCGCCCAGATCCCGGGCGCCGATTGCAACACGTCGTGAACGAGCCGGATGGATGCGCGAGCCAGACCACGCTCGCGCAGCAATTGTCGGGCGTCGGCTTCGAGATCGCGGCCAAAGCGCGATCGAAAGCGCCTGGGATAGACGTGGAGCGCCACGCGATAAAGCGCCTCGAGCCGGCGTTCCCCTCGCACAGTCACCAGCCGTCTCCGGTCACGAGACGCTTGGTGCGTACGAGCCCCGCGAGATGTGTGATGCGCCTGGCCTCTGCTTCGAGCGCACGGCGGCCCGCCGGCTGCAGCGCAAAGATGCGGCGCCGCTCGCCGGGCGGAGCCGGGCGCTCCTCGACCAGGCCCGCCTCCTCCATGCGCAACAGCGAGCCGTAGATCGTCCCCGGTCCCGTCGGCAGCCCTGGACCACCAGTCAGTTCGACGGCCTGCATGATGGCGTAGCCATGCTTCGGACCGTCCGCCAGCGCCAGGAGGATGTGGAAGACCGCGGGCGTCAGTGGCGGGTCGGGGCTGGGCGGAGGGCGGCGGGACGACCTGGGCACGGGCGCCATGATATTACCGTTACGGTAATAGCTGCAACGAAGTTCACTGCGCGTACCGTATGCTTGTTCGATGGCTGAAGCGAGACCAGCGTCTCAGCTGACGATTCGAAGCGCGACCGCCGGAGATGCCGCGATCGTGCTGAGCTTCATCCGAAGTCTCGCGAAGTACGAGAAACTCGAGGATCGCGTGGTCGCGACCGAGGACGATCTGCGCCGCTGGCTGTTCGGCCCGTCACCCGTGGCTGAAGTGCTCCTCGCCTTCGAAGGCGACGATGCGGCCGGATTCGCCCTGTTCTTCCCGAATTTCTCGACGTTCCTCGGACGGCCGGGGATTTATCTCGAGGATCTCTTCGTCCGCGAGGCATCGCGCGGCCGCGGTATCGGGCGGCAGTTGTTGACGCGCCTCGCCCGGCTCGCGACCGAGCGGGGCTGGGGTCGCGTGGAATGGGCGGTCCTCGATTGGAACGCGCCGGCAATCCGCTTCTACGAGTCGCTCGGCGCGACAGTCATGCCCGATTGGCGAGTGTGCCGCCTGACCGGGGAGGCGCTCGAGCGCCTCGGCGCGTGAGCTCGAACACGAACACGAATACGAACACGAATCCGAATACGAATCCGAGCCTGAGTCATCTTGGCAAAGCGTCCACCCTCTGATCCGTCGCTCTTCGACCTGCCCGACCAGCCAGACCCGCCCTCTTCCGGAAGCGATCGCGGCGGACGAGGACCGTCCGACGGGACACAGGCGGTTGCGCTGCACGAGGCGGCGCAGGCTCGCTATCTGAACTACGCGCTCTCGGTCATCACGGCCCGAGCGCTTGCCGGACGTGCGGGACGGCATGAAGCCGGTTCAGCGCCGCATCCTCTACACGATGTGGCAACAGAACCTCAGCGCCGACGCGAAACACCGAAAGTGCGCCACGGTGGTCGGCGATGTGATGGGCCGCTACCACCCGCACGGTGACGCGGCCATCTACGAGACGCTCGTCCGTCTCGCCCAGCCCTTCTCATTGCGCTACCCGCTCGTCGACGGATCAGGCAACTTCGGCTCGCTCGACGGAGACAGCGCGGCCGCCATGCGGTACACGGAATGCCGTCTCGCGCGGATCAGCGATGACATGCTGACCGAGATCGAGCAGTCCACGGTGCACTTCCGTCCGAACTACGACGGGACGCGCACCGAGCCGGTCGTGTTGCCCGCACGGATTCCCAGTCTGCTCGTCAATGGTGCGACCGGCATTGCGGTCGGCATGGCCACGAGCATTCCGCCGCACCACCTCGGCGAGGTGTGCACGGCGCTCATCAAGCTCGCCGAGAATCCAGACCTGACGACTGCGCAGCTGTGCCGGTGGGTGAAGGGACCGGACTTCCCAACTGGCGGCCACATCCTGAATTCCGCCGAAGAGCTCAAGGAAATCTACAAGACCGGATCGGGGGCCATTCGTCTTCGCGGAACGTGGACGGTCGGCGAGCCGAGTCGGAGCGGGACGCCCGTCTACATCACGAGCATCCCGTACATGGTCAACAAGGCCACGCTCGTCGAGCGGATTGCGGAGATCGTCCTCAGCCGGAAGCTGCCGCCGCTCGTGGACGTCAGGGACATCTCGACCGACGACGTGCGGATTGAGCTGACCATCAAGCGCGACACGGATCCGAAGATGGTGATGGCGTACCTGTGCAAGCACACGCCGCTCCAGAGCAACTTCGCGGTCAACCTCACGTGCCTCATCCCCACGGAGAACCCGGAGGTCGGGCGTCCCGAGCGCTGCGAACTGAAGACGATTCTGTGGCACTTCCTGCATTTCAGGCTGGAGGTGGTCACGGGGCGGCTCGAGCACGAGCTCGAGTCCTTGCGCAAGCGGATTCACGTCCTCGAGGGCTTCGAGAAGATCTTCGACGCGCTCGACGAGATCCTCCGCATCGTCCGCAAATCGGAGGGCAAGCAGGACGCCGCCGAGAAGATCATGAAGCGGTTCGAGCTCGACGCCGAGCAGACCGACGCGATCCTCGAGCTGAAGATCTACCGGCTCGCTCGTCTCGAGATTCTCGTCATCACGAACGAGCTGACGGAAAAGCGCAAGCGGGCACGCCAGATCCGCAGCCTGCTGACTGACGAAGAGAGCCGGTGGGCGCTCGTGCGCGAAGAGCTGGAGCTCGTGCAGAAGACGTATGCGGGTGCAAAAACCGACCCGCGGCGGACGCTCATCGAGGCGCTCGAGGACGAGACCGAGTACTCCGCCGACGATTTCATCGTCGAAGAAGACAACGTCGTGATTCTGTCGCGCGACGGCTGGGTGAAGCGGCAGAAAGAGGTGAAGGATCTCACCTCGACGCGGCTGCGGGAAGGCGACCAGGTCCTCGCGGTTCTCGCCGGCAGCACGCGGTCAACAGTGGTCCTCTTCACCAACTTCGGCGTCGCGTACACCTGCCGCGTCGTTGACGTCCCGGCGTCCACCGGGTATGGCGAGCCCGTGCAGCGGCTCTTCAAGTTCCGCGATGGCGAGCGCGTCGTGGGAGCGGCGAGCCTGGATTCCCGACTCGCGCCGCAGATCACGCCCCCAGCCGAAGGCGAGCCCGCGCCCACGCATGCCGTGGCGGTGACGAGCGATGGCTACAGCCTGCGGTTCGGCCTGGATGCGCTCGTGGAGCCAAGCACTCGAGCGGGACGGCGGTTCGCCCGGCCGGCCGAGGGCGCCGAAGTCGTTGGCGTCTCGGTCGTAACCGGCGGCGAAACCATGATCGTCGCGACCGAACAGGCGCGCGCCGTGCTCTGTCCCGTCGATGAGATCAACTATCTGGCGGGGCCTGGCCGCGGCGTCATCCTCATCAAGCTCACCGAAGACAACGACCGCGTGCTCGGATTCATCGCGTCGCGCGGCGACCGGGACCTCTTGACCGTGGAGACCAGTCGCGGGGCGGAGCAAACGATCAGTACGGCCAAGTATGAAGTCACCGGCCGTGGCGGCAAAGGCCGCGAGCTGCTCCAGCGCGGCTCGTTTACACGGGTTGTATGGGGACTACCCGACGTGCCGATGTTGGACGGACCCGCCTGAGACACAGACACTTGCAATGACGAATGCGGATCGATGATTGACGATTCGCCCCCTCTCGAGCTGCTGACACGTCGGTTAATCGTCATTCGTCAATCTGCAACCGTCAATACACGATCTCTGATAAGATCGTTGATAGGAGCAGTTTCTGGCCGGGAGCCTCCGGCCACCACCTCCCTTAACTGGCGCGATGCGTCCGACCGTTCCGGTCCGGATGCCTTCGTTCGGCCGGATGCCGACGCGCCCAACTCAACGGGTTTATCGACACCTTGACAGAGACACGCCTCAAAATCGCGGTCTTCATCGATTTCGACAACATCGAGATTGGCGTGAAGACCACACTCAACCAGCAATTCGACATCAGCGTCATTCTCGAAGCGATCAAAGAGCGCGGTGAGGTCATCACCAAAGTCGCGTACGGCGACTGGAAGCGCGCCGGCGATCACGGACGGCTGCTCTCGCAGCACGCGATTCGCATGGTCCAGCGCAACCTGACGCCCGGCGGCGACAAGAATGGCGCCGACATCAACCTGGCCCTCGATGCGCTCGAGATGGCCTTCACGCACGCCCACATCAACGCGTTCGTCATCGTGGGTGGCGACAGCGACTTCATCACGCTCGTCGAGAAACTCAAGCAGTACGACCGCAAGGTATTCGTGGTCGGCGGCCGGCAGTTCACCAGCCTGGTGATGCAGAAGAACTGCCACGAGTTCATCGCGTACGAGAATCTGGTCAGCAGCCGCAGCCGACCATCGTCGGGCGGCGAACGGAAGTCATCGCAAGGCGCGTCCGCCGACGTCTCCAAGGCGCTGCCGCTCGTGAAGCGGGCCCTGAAAGTGCTCGTCGATCGCGAAGTGTCGCCGCAGCTCGGCCTGCTCAAGAGCACGCTGCTGCAGCTCGATTCGACGTTCTCGGAACGCGACTACGGCGCGAACACGTTCCGTGACTTCATCGAGAAGGTCGCGCAGACGGGGATCGTCACGCTGCGGCACGTCGGGCGCAGCCTGCTCGTGGATCTCGCTGACGACGGCTCGGTGACTCGATCGGACGTGCCGGCAGTGGCTGCGCAATCAGAGTCCCACGCGGCTGCGCCGGAACCCGCGGAGGACGAGGCGAGCGCAGCGCCGGCGCCGCCTCCGGTTCCCACAGTTGCACCCGATCCTGATCAAGCCGTGCAGCGCGTGCGCGAAATCTTCGCGCATGCGACGCAGACGCCGCGCTGGCCGATGTACGTGCGGCAGGTGAAGCAGTTCCTGCGCGCGAACGACGAAGGCTTCGACGAGCGCAAGCTTGGCTTCGGATCGATTGTCGATGTGCTGCGCGCGGCGCAGCGTGAAGCGTTGTTCCGCCTGGAACGCGATCGTCAGGGCGTGCTTCGGGTCTTCCCGGGCGCGAATCTGCTGCAGAGACCGCAGCCGGCACCATCCGATGCAGAGTTGGACGCCGAGGCGGTCGTACGCGTCGCGGCGGCGCGCGCGGCCGAGATGCGCGAGGGATTCGGTCCGATGGCCGAGAGCCTTGCCGAAGCCGAGGAGGCGGTCCTCACGGGGAACGAGGTGCCATTCGAAGGCGCCGAAGCCTCGGCTGCGGGCGAATCGCAACCCGATGTCCAGCCGGACCTCGAGGCGCCCGCGGAGCCGCCGGCATTGCGGGGACGCCGCACGCGCAAGGCGCCCAGTCCCAAGGCCGTACGGAAGACGCCCACTCGCACGGCTGCGCCACGACAGCCGCGAGCCAGGAAGAAGGCGCCGACGAGCTGACGCTCGCCGGCGCGGCGGATCAGTTCACTTCGTGTTGCCGGCCGCTGGTGGCGCGGTCACGATGAAAGGCAATGCGGCCTTCCGGGCAGCATCGTTCAGCGCTGCCACGTCGGTTGACACCAGCGCCTGGACGTCTGCATCGAGCGTCGCCAGTTCCGCAGCTTGTGTCGCGTACACCGCTTGCAGTCCCTGCGTCGGTGCGCCATCGCCGTCAATCGCGTCAGCCAGCAGGTAGCTCAGGCGCGAATACAGCTGTGCGCCGCCCTTGAAGGCGAGGATGTCATAAGTCACCTCGGCTTTCGGGTTGTGCAGGCGGCTCTCGAGACCGTTGCAGCGGTCCAGGACCCGTGTCGCAAGCTCGGTCATGCCGCCGGGTAGCTTCCCCTGCCATGCCTGCTGCTCCTGCGTGACCTGCGTGCGGATCGATCGCACCTGCGCGACCAGCGCGACGACCTTCGAAAGATCGTCACGGAGCTTCAAGGCAAAGGTGAGCTGCGTCTGCAGCTCGGCGTCCGTCTCCCGCACACGAGGATCGGGTTGTATGGTGAGCGGCGCGGTCAGCGACCGGCCGTCCACCGACAATCGCACCGTGTAGCTGCCCGGCACGGCGAGCGGTCCCTCGTCGGGATCACCGGCGTCCACTTTTGCGCGTGGAATCGGCTTGACGCCCTCCCAAGCGAGATCCCAGACCGCCCGCTGAACGCCCGGATCCAGCGCGAGCACATCCTTCTTTTTCGAGTCTGCGTCGGGATCTTCGTCGTCGTCGTCGCTGCCCTCAGGCTTGACCGGCACACTCGACAGCGTGCGGACGACCTTCGAACCGGCGTCGAGGATCTCGATCGTCAGCGGGCCGGACGGCTTGGCCTTCAGATAGTAGTAGATCGCCGCGCCGGCCGGCGGGTTCTGCCCTGCGGGCTTGAGGCGGGCCTCGGCTCCGTATCGCCAACGGATGGCGGGCGCGGGCGGCAGAAGGGCGACGTCATCGGGGACCTTCGCGCCCACGCTACGCACAGGGATCAGATCGTCGAGCACCCACAGCGATCGGCCGTGCGTCGCCAGCACCAGCGCATCGTCCTTGACGGCCAGATCGTGCACAGCGACCGAAGGAAGATTGAGTTGCAACGATCGCCAGGTCGTTCCATCGTCCACTGAGAACACGACGCCTCGTTCGGTTCCGACAAACAGCAGGCCGCGCTGCCTGGGGTCCTCGCGCACGCTGTGCAGGTAGGTATCCCGCGGCATCGCCGCGTCGAGCCGGATCCAATGGCGGCCGAAATCCGTGGTCTTGTAGAGATACGGGCGTGCATCGTCCATCCGGTGTGCGTCCACGACCACATAGGCCGTGCCGGCATCGAAGTGCGACGGTTCGATGGTGGCTATCGTGCCCCAGTCGGGCATGCCCGGGATCGAGCCAGTGACATTGGTCCACAGAGACCCGCCGTCGCGCGTGACCTGAACCAGTCCGTCGTCGCTGCCGGTCCAGATCACGCCCGCGGTGACCGGGGACTCAGCAATCGCGAAGATGGTGCAGTAATACTCGACGCCAGTGTTATCGCCCGTGATTGGACCGCCGGACCACGCCTGTTTCGATCGATCGTTCCGTGTCAGATCGCCACTGATCGCCGACCAGGTCCGACCGCCATCCGCTGTCTTGAACAGCACGTTGGCGCCGTGGTAGATGACGTTCGGATCGTGCGGGGATACCGCAATCGGCGCGGTCCACTGAAACCGGTATTTGAGGTCCTCGGCGCCGTGGCCCGATCCGTTCTCGGGGTAGACGCTCACGTTGCGCGCTTGTCCGGTGCGATGGTCGTAGCGCGAGATGTAGCCGAGATATTCTCCCGCGTACACGATGTCGGGATCGTCGGGCTTCGCCACCACGTGACCCGCCTCCCCACCGCCGACGTCGTACCAGTGCGCGTTGGTGATACCCGCGCGCGTCAGGCTGTTGGTCGGTCCCTGCACCGTACCGAGATCCTGCATCGCACCAGCGACCCGAAACGGGACGCGACTGTCCGCCGTCACGTGGTAGAACTGGCCGAGCGGCAGGAGCACCGGTGTCCACGTCTCGCCGCCGTCGTTCGACAGCTCGACTCCGCCGTCATTTCCGTCGATCATCCGGCGCGGGTTGCGCGGATCGATCCAGATGTCGTGGTGGTCGCCATGACGGAAGCCGCCGACGACCTTGAGCGTGCGGCCCCCGTCTATGGTGCGGACCATCGGCACCTGCGGGAACCACACGTCGTCTGGATTCGACGGATTGACCGTCATGGTCGAGTAGTACCAGGGACGCTGCCGCACTTTGCGGTCCTTCGACGCGTGATTCCACGTCTCGCCGCCATCGTCCGATCGGAAGAGGCCGCCGTCGTCGGCTTCGATGAGCGCGTACACGCGGCGGCTGTCAGAAGGCGCGATGGCGACGCCGACCTTGCCCCAGACACCCTCCGGCAGACCGTGGCCGCGAAGCTCCGCCCACGTGTCGCCGCCGTCGCGCGACACGTGCAAGCCGCTCCCCGGTCCTCCGCTCGTCAGGTCCCACGGACGACGGCGCGCCTGCCAGAATCCGGCGAAGAGCACATTCGGGTTGGACGGATCGATGGCCACGTCGGAGGCCCCGGTGTCGGCGTTCTTTGCGAGGATCTGCTGCCAGGTGCGTCCGCCATCGCGCGTGCGGTAAACGCCGCGCTGCGGATTCGACCCGAAGGCACGGCCCAGCACTGCGGCATAGGCCACATCCGGATTCGTCGGATGCACGACCATCGTGCCGATCTGCCCTTCTTCGGTCCAGACGTGCGTCCAGGTCTTTCCACCGTCGAGTGAGCGGTAGATCCCGTCGCCGGCGGCGACGTTCCCGCGAATGTTCGCCTCGCCCGACCCGACGTAGACGACTTTCGGGTTCGACGGGGCGACCGCAATCGACCCGATCGATGAGACAGGCTGGCTGTCGAAGATCGGTTTCCAGGTGAGGCCGCCGTCCACCGACTGCCACACGCCACCCGAGGCGGTCGCCGCGAAGAACGTCGAAGGATCACCGGGCACACCGGCGACGCGGCTTACACGACCGCCGAAGGAGGGACCGATGCTGCGGTACTTGAGCGCCGCGAACGCGTCGACACCAGGCAGCCCGGTCGGAGCCGCGGCAGGCAGGCGCGCGGTGGCTTCCGCGGGAGCCTGTGCGCGCAGTGGCTGACTGGCGGCAAGCATGCAGATTCCCGCGACGACTGCCAGGACACACAAGGCTTTACGAGTGGAAGACATACTGTCTCTCGTAGCGACAGAACGTGGAGGCCGCATTGCATCAACGAAGAGTGAGGATGGACGAGGGCGAGGATACCGTAGAATCGAACGCGGCGCGGCGATCGCCGCGGGCTAGGCTGTATCATCGACGGATTCATGACTTCGTCTTACACCGCGAAAGACATCACCGTTCTCGAAGGGCTCGAGCCCGTCCGTAAGCGCCCCGGTATGTATATCGGCGGCGTCGGTGCCGCCGGACTCCATCATCTCGTCTGGGAAATCCTCGACAACGCGGTGGACGAAGCCATGAACGGTTTCGCCTCGTCCATTGTCGTCACGCTGCACGAGGACGGATCGTCGCTGACGATCTCGGACGACGGCCGCGGGATTCCTGTAGACAAGCATCCCAAGACGAAGCAGAGCGCGCTCGAAGTGATCTTCACGGTGCTCCACGCCGGCGGCAAGTTCGACGCAGACAACTACAAGACTGCAGGCGGTCTCCACGGTGTCGGCGCGAGCGTCGTGAATGCGCTGTCGAAGGAGCTGGTCGCGACCGTGAAGCGGGACGGCGCGCACTGGGAGATGCGCTTCAAGCAGGGGAAACCGACCGGTCCGCTCAAGAATCTTGGAGCGGCGCGCGGCAGCGGCACCACCATCTACTTTCACCCCGACCCCACCATCTTCCCCAAGGTCGAATTCGACCCCGCCATCATTCGCGAGCGTCTCGAAATCGTCAGCTACCTGCACAAAGGCGTCAAGGTCACGTTCGACAGCGAGGCCACAAAGGAGCGGGTCACCTTTCAGCACGACGAAGGCATCGCCCAGTACCTGCAGAAAGTCGTCGCCGAACGCGCGGCAAAGCCGGTGCACGACGCGGCGTTCGTGCTGGAGCGCGACAACGGCCTGCGAATGGACCTCGCGCTCCAGTGGACCGAATCGACCGACGAACACCTTCGCAGCTACGTGAACGGCATTCCCACCGAGTCGGGCGGGACGCACGAGAACGGCCTGCGGGCCGGCGTGGGCAAGGCCGTACGCAACTTCATCGACACACACAACCTGTCGCCCAAGGGCGTGACGCTCACGGCCGAAGACATCCGCGAAGGCCTGGTTGGCATCCTGAGCGTCTTCATTCAGGAGCCACAATTCCAGGGCCAGACCAAGGATCGGCTGAACAATCCCGAGGTGTTGTCGCTCGTGGATTCGGGGGTCCGCCCCGCGCTCGAACACTGGCTGAATCACAGCATCAGCGTGGCCGAAGCGATCGTGGCTCGCATCATCCTTGCGGCCCGGGCGCGCGAAGCAAGCCGCGCCGCCCAGCAGGAGGTCACGCGCAAGAGCGCCACGTCCGCGCGACTGGCGCTTCCCGGCAAACTGAGCGACTGCTCGTCGTCCGATCGCGACGCCAGCGAAATCTTCATCGTGGAAGGCGACTCGGCGGGCGGGTCGGCGAAGCAGGGCCGCGATCGCACGCGGCAGGCCATCCTGCCACTGCGGGGCAAAGTGCTCAACACCGAAAGCGCCTCGCTCGCGAAGGTCCTCGAGAACAAGGAGCTCTCCGACCTGGTCACCGCGCTGGGCTGCGGGCTCGGGAAGAACTTCGATCTGAGCCGCCTGCGCTACGGGCGCGTGATCATCCTCGCGGACGCGGACTCCGACGGTCATCACATCGCGACGCTGCTCCTCACGTTCATCTACCGCCACATGCCGCAGCTGATGGCAAACGGACGCGTATTCCTGGCGCAGCCGCCGCTTTACCGGATCGACATCGGCAAGGACACCTATTGGGCCCTGGACGAGGGGCACAAGAGCCAGATCCTGGAGAAGCACGGCAAGGGCGCGAGTGGACGGGCCACGCCGGAGATCACGCGCTTCAAAGGTCTCGGCGAGATGATGCCCAAGGTCCTGTGGGACACCACGCTCAATCCGAAGACTCGCCGGCTGCTTCGCGTCGACATCGCCGACCAGCTCGTCACCGACCGCGTCATGAACGAGCTGATGGGCAAGGACGCCTCCGCGCGGTTCCGTTTCATCATGGAGCGCGCCGAGGAGGCCGAGGAGCTCGATCTCTGAGGCGCTGCGCTTCGTCGCTCAGGGCACTGACTCAAGGCCTCAGGGCTATTCATCAAGCTCAATCTGCAATCGTCAATGCGAGCTCCTAGCGTGGCCCAGCCATCAGGCCGAGAATCGGCAGCACCATCACGATCGCGAACGCAATCCACGCGACGATGCCGAACCACCTGGCGCCTGGATGGCGGACCCAGTAGCCCAGCAGCCACGACAACGCGAGCGACTGCCCCACCACTTCACTGAGTCCGAGGATCTGCGAGGGGATCGGCAGCGACGTGTAGATCATCCCTTCAATCGATCCGGGCGCCGGGCCAAATGTCCCGAGGATCCCGACGCCCGCCAGGACCAGCCACGTGCGGAGCCAATGCGCAGGCGCGTCGAACAACGATCCGCGCAGCACGTAGAACACGCACGCAAACAGCAGCCCGCGCAGCGGCTGGAACAACGGTCCCGCCATGACCCACATCGACGTCGTCGGCATCATGTAGCCGTGCAGTGCGGGATCCGCAAAGCGGCGCTGGTAGTCGAGGAGCGTGTAAGCGAGGAGTCCCGCAATGAAGTACGTGACGGTGTGGAGTGCCACCGTCTTGGCGGCCAGCGACGGCAAACGGGATCTCGGGGCCGGCAGAGCGCACGGGGGGCACGACAGGCTGGGGGGCAGGCGTCATGCCGGGATCCTACGAGGAATCGCGCTAGTCGGTTCGCTGCGCCTGCCGCGCAATGACGCTGATCGACCCGTTGTTCTCGAGGACGGCCGAGCGCACGTCGTCAACGCAGGTACAGCCCGATTGCCGCAGGGCCGCGTGCAGCTCGTGGTGCGTCAGACGCGCCGAGGCCATCACGTCCTCGAACAGATGCCCGTTGTGGATGAGGATTTGCGGACGCCCCTCGATCAGCATCTCGAACCGTTTGTTCCGCCAGGTCGCCCAGCTCACGATGCCGTTGATGATCGACCAGCGCCGTCGCCGACACCAGTCCTCCCAGCAGCGAGTTGTCGCCGCCGTTGATCGAGTCCTGCACGGCGTTCGAGAGCATCAGCAGCAGCACGAGATCGAACGGCGCCAGCTGGCCCACCTGGCGCTTGCCGGTCACCCGCAGCAGCACGATCAGGAATACGTAGACGATCAGCGCGCGCAGGATCAGCTCCCACCACGGGACGCTCATACTCAGCATGTGAACCTCGGGATGGCTCGATCCTACGACAATCGCGACGATCGAAAAGTATTTCGTTCGCGCTGTCAGGCTGCCGACGACACTTTCTCGATCGAGTCGAGTTGGTCGCGGTTCACCAGGATGCGGATGTTGTTGCTGGCGGGATCGACCGGCACCAGAAAGAACAGCTTGCCGAGCGGCGGATACCGGTTCGCGAGCGCCACGAGGCGCTCCCCGTCCTTGAATCGCACCTCGATCAGGTGGGCGCCGCGCACGCGGGGGTCGGCGGCCGCCACTGTCATCGCTTCGTCATGTGCTGGATTGCCATCCAGCGACTTCACGAAGAACAACGCCTTCAAGTCGCCGAACGGGACCTCGTGCACGACGCCGTCCGCGCTGCGCACGTGGCAGGACGGCCGCGCCGGATCCACGTTGATGCACACGCCCTTCACGAGGCTGCCGTTGGCAAAACGCGCGACAACACGGTTGGACATAGGGCTCGTCCGGTCTATCGGACGTTCAGCCCCCAAGCCACAGATTTGGCCTACAGGCGGGCGGGATCCGTCACCGTCCGTTCATTTCGGACGTTGCCGGTGTTGAGCGTTCCAGCGGGTTCGAACAGCAACACCTCGACCTCCTCGTCGGCGACAGGCCGGTGTTCGACGCCGTGCGGGACCACGACGAAGTCTCCGGGCTGGAGGTCCAACGTCCTGTCGCGCAGCTCCATCCGAAAGCGTCCGCGGTGCACGAGGAACAGCTCGTCTTCGAGTCTCGTGTTGGTGCCAGACGAACGCGCCCTGGAACTTCACCACCTTCACGTGCTGGCCGTTGAGCGACGCGACGATGTGTGGGGTCCAATGGGTGGTGACTCGAGCGAACTTCTCCTGCAGGTCGACCTTGTCTACGGCCGGTGTCGCCGTCGTCCACTCGGCACCAAGTATCTGCCGCAGGTGATGGTGAAGATGCCCGACGTAGTCGCGCATCAAGTCGTCGAGCGTCGCCGGCGTGCTCGCGTTCGATGGGAGTCCAGCCAATCTGGTGCAGGTTGTGTTCTTGATGCGGCGCGAGCGCGAACGGCCTCTGGCGCGGCCCCCATCACGTGCGCCAGGACGAGGTTGATGCCACTCCACGCCGTGACGAGCTCGACCCACGGCGCGTGCGCATAGTCCTGCACGCTCACCCAGCGATCCTGAGCGTAGCCTTCGAACGTCAGCGTCCGATCCAACTGGCCCAGCACGAAGCGGCGGTGATTGTTGGTCGCGGAGTCGAGCAGGTGTCCGACGATCTGACGCGGCGTCCACTTGCCTGGGGCCAGGCGCCACCATCGATCGGTCTTCGCCAAGGGCGAGCAGCCGCGGTGTCGCGTCCGTCACGAGCTGGCGCAGCACGCGCGCGTAGTCCTGCATGGCTACAACTCGATCTGCATGCCGAGCTCGAGCACGCGCTCGGACGGGAATCTTGAAGAACGCCGTGGCTCGCGTGGCGTTGCTCGACATCAGGACGAACAGCTTCTCACGCCAGACCGGCATCCCGGCGTTCCGCGTGGCCACGAGCGTTTCACGTCCAAGGAAGTAGGTCGTGTCGCTGGGATCGATCGCCAGTCCTTGGGCTCGTCGCTTGCGTGAGACCTTCCGGCACGTCGGGCTCTTCCATGAATCCGTACGCGAGCGTCACGCGGTAGAAGCGCTCACCGAGCGGCTCGACGCGCACCCGATTCTCGCGCGGCACGATCGGCACGTCGGCGGTCATGACGGTCAGCAGGACGATCTGCGCGTGCAGCACTTTGTTGTGCTCGAGGTTGTGCATCAACGTGGGAGGCGTTCCAGCGCCGCTTCCCGTCATGAACACGGCGGTACCAGGGACGCGCACGGGCGGCTTCGCGAGGATGTCCTTCAGGAACTGGTCGAAGGGATACGCGCGCGCGCGCAACAGGGCGCCGAGGATCTGCCGGCCCCGCTTCCACGTGGACATCAGCAGATAGATGAGCGACGCGATCAGCAGCGGCACCCACCCGCCGTGCGCAATCTTGAGGGCATTGGCGCTGAAGAAGGCCAGGTCGATGCCAAAGAGCGGAATCGTCACGAGCAGCGCCGCCCATCGCGCCCAGCCCCAGACGTGACGCGTGATCACGTACGCGAGGATTGTCGTGATCCCCATCGTGGCCGTCACAGCGATGCCGTACGCGGCAGCGAGATTACTCGACGACTCGAACGCGAGCACCAGGCCGATCGTCGCGAACATCAGCGCCCAGTTGATCCGCTTGATGTAGATTTGCCCCATCGTCGTGGCCGACGTGTGCTGAATCTCGAGCCGGGGACTGTAGCCGAGCTGCACCGCCTGACGTGTCAACGAGAACACCGCCGAGATCAACGCCTGCGAGGCAATGACCGCTGCGATCGTCGCCAGCACTACGAGCGGGAGCAGCAGCGCCGGCGGCGAGAGCAGATAGAACGGCTGCTCCGCAGCCTGTGGATTCCGCAACAACAGCGCACCCTGCCCGAAATAGTTCAGCATCAACCCCGGCTGCACGATGCCAAACCACGCCAGGCGGATCGGCGATCGTCCGAAGTGCCCCATGTCGGCATAGAGCGCTTCCCCACCGGTGACGACGAGAAAGACGGAGCCGAGGACGAGGAATCCGTGCATGCCGTTCGCCGCGAAGAACCGGACGGCGTGCGTCGGGATAATCGCGCCCAACACCTCGGGGTTCTGCAGAAGGCTCCGCAGCCCGAGTACCTCCGATGGTCACGAACCACACGATCATCACCGGTCCGAAGACGGCGCCTATGTGGGCCGTGCCACGGTACTGCACGAGAAACAGGACCACGAGCACCGCCACGGTCATCGGGACCACGTACGGCTGGAAGAGCGGCGTCGCCGTGTTGAGACCTTCGATGGCACCGAGCACGGTAATGGCCGGCGTGATTATTCCGTCGCCGTACAACAGCGCCGCACCGAACAGGCCCAGCCCGATGAGAAGGCCCCGGCTCTGCGGACCACGGTAGGTGGGCGGCACGAGCGCCATCAACGCCAGGATGCCGCCCTCGCCCTGGTTGTCGGCACGCATGACGAAGGAGACGTACTTGACGGAGATGACGACGACCAGCGCCCAGAAGATGAGCGAGAGGACGCCGAGCACGTGGTCGTGCGTCACGGGCACGGCATGCGGCCCGTAGAAGCATTCACGCAGCGCGTAGAGGGGGCTCGTCCCGATGTCGCCGAAGACCACTCCCAGGGCCGAGAGGGTCAACACTCCCAGGGAGGCACTGTGGGACGACCTGTCATCGGGCGACGACTGAGACGACAACACGCGCTCCGTTCCGGTGGCGGCACCCAGCCGCGACGCGGCCGGCGGGCGGGGGCGTTCTGCTGCCGGCGCGGTCATCCCGGGCCCCCGTGACGCTGATGGAGGGCCGATTCTAGCACCTCGACCAGCCGTCCGGCCGACGCCTCCAGTGAAAACGGCCGACTGCTCACTAAAACGTGCAGGTTGTACACAAAAAACCGATCACCATGCATGAATAGGCCTACAAAACTGTATGGTTCGCGCTTAACTCTTGCAGCGCGATAGAAATCTTGTGCATAATGCCCCATCCGTCACGGGCTTCATCCGCGCCGGCTTCCGGATACAACGTTCGGGCCTCAATTCGACTCAGAAAGGACGGCCACTCCGATGGGATCTGTACTCGAAGACGCCATCAAGGGAATCACTGACTGGGGCGTCACCGCCGGTCAGGCCACCGGCAAACTGCCGCGCGCCGCCGATGCATTTGGGAGTCTCACGTTCAACGACGACGTGCAGCAGGCACGGCTGCCGAAGCAGGTCTACAAAGCGCTCCGCCGCACGATCACCGTCGGTGAGGCGCTGGACACCTCGGCAGCGGACATTGTCGCCGCCGCGCTCAAGGACTGGGCGGTCGAGCATGGGGCGACGCACTATACGCACTGGTTCCAGCCACTGACGGGCATCACCGCGGAGAAGCACGACTCATTCCTGTCGCCGGATGGAGCCACGGGCAAGGCGGTGACGGAGTTCAGCGGCAAGGAACTCGTCAAAGGCGAGCCGGATGCGTCGAGCTTCCCCTCGGGCGGCATGCGATCCACGTTTGAAGCGCGTGGCTATACCGCGTGGGATCCAACGTCACCGCCGTGGCTGCTCATGAATCCGAACGGTGCGACGCTGGTCATCCCGACGGCGTTCGTGAGCTGGACGGGTGAAGCACTCGACAAGAAGACGCCGCTGCTCCGCTCGCAGGAAGCCTTGTCCGTGCAGGCGCTGCGGATCCTCAAGCTTTTCGGATCGCACGCCAAACGCGTCACGACGACGTGCGGCCCCGAGCAGGAATACTTCCTGATCGACCGGCACTTCTATTTCAACCGTCCCGACCTGATCAACGCGGGCCGGACGCTGTTCGGGGCGAAGCCGCCCAAGGGTCAGGAGCTCGAGGATCAGTACTTCGGCGCCATCCCGGAACGCGTGCTCGCGTTCATGATGGAAACCGAAGCCGAGCTCTACAAGGTCGGCGTGCCGGTCAAGACGCGTCACAACGAAGTGGCGCCGAGCCAGTACCGAGATCGCCCCGGTCTTCGAGAACGCGAACGTCGCCACCGACCACCAGATGATGGTCATGGAGACCATGAAGCGCGTGGCGCCGAAGTACGGCCTGGCGTGCCTGCTCCATGAGAAGCCCTTCGCCGGCGTCAACGGCTCGGGCAAGCACCTCAATTGGAGCATGGGCGACGACCTCGGGAACAACCTGCTCAACCCAGGCGACACGCCGCACGACAACCTGCAGTTCCTCGTCTTCTGCGCGGCGGTCCTCCGGGCCGTGGACAAGTGGCAAGGCCTGCTGCGCGCGAGCATCGCGAGCGCCGGCAACGACCATCGCCTGGGCGCCAACGAGGCTCCGCCCGCAATCATCTCGGTCTTTCTCGGCGCGGTCCTGACGGATCTCTTCGAGCAGATCGAGAACGGCAAGGTCACCGGCGCCAAGAAGGGCGGAGAGCTCGACACCGGCGTCACGTTCCTGCCCAAGCTGCCGCGTGATCCGGGCGATCGCAACCGGACGAGCCCGTTCGCGTTCACCGGCAACAAGTTCGAGTTCCGTGCGGTGTCGTCGGGTCAGAGCATCGCGATGCCGAACATCTGCCTGAACGTCGCGGTCACCGACGCGCTCGATTCGATCGCGAGCGAGCTCGAAGGGGCCGTGAAGAAAGGCAAGAAGGCCGAAGAGGCCGCGTGGGAGCTGCTGCCGTCAATCGTGAAGCAGCACAAGCGGATCATCTTCAACGGCAACAACTACGCCGACGAGTGGCAGCAGGATGCCGCCAAGCGCGGTCTGCTGAACCTGCGCAACACCGTCGACGCGCTGCCCGAGCTGGTCAAGCCCGACGTCGTCAAGGCGTTCGAGAAGCACAAGGTGCTCAACGATCGGGAGCTGCGCGCCCGATGCGAGATCAACTTCGAGCAGTACAACAAGACAATCAACATCGAAGGTCAGCTCATGGTGTTGATCGCGAACCGCTACATCCTGCCAGCTGCGCTGAAGTATCAGACGGCGGTGGCACAGTCGGTCGCGGCGGTCAAAGCCGCTGGCGGGAGCGGCGATCAGCCGAAGAAGCTGCTCGACGAGCTGTCGGTCCTGATCGACAAGCTGAAGGGCCAGGCCGACGAACTCGCGCACAAGCTCGAACACGCTGGCAGCAGCGCGGAAGAGCACGCGAAGTACTTCCGCGACAGCGTCGTGCCCGCGATGGCGTCGATCCGCGAAGTGGGTGACGCCCTCGAGCTGCTCATCCCGCACGGCGATTGGCCGCTGCCGACGTACCGGGAGATGTTGTTCATCAAGTAGGGCTCAGGGCGCACGGCCCAGGGCTCACGGCGCACGACTCGAGGCTGGAGCGGTGAACCGCTCCAGCCTTTCTTTTTGCTCGGCACTTCGTTCCGCACTTCTAATTCACCGTCTTCGCGCTTGCATGCTCAAGCGCGCTTCGGCGGGCCCATTCCGAATTCCCGTATACTCGCCGCCACTATGGAACGGCGGCTCGTGACCGCGTTCGCGCTCGCGTTTTTCTTCGTCCTGCTCCTCAGAACCGCCTGGCTGAGCGACACCGCCTACTACACGCTCCGCACCGCAGAAAACGCGAGCCACGGACTGGGATTCACGTGGAATCCCATGGAGCGCGTGCAGGTCTTCGACCATCCGCTGTGGATGCTCGCGCTCACTGCCGGACACCTCGTCACCGGCGAGGCGTACGCCAGTGCGCTTGCGCTCTCGATCGTCTGCAGTCTGGTTGCGGCAGCGCTCGTCTTTGCGTCCGCCAGGAGCGAGTGCGGCGTCATCCTCGCTGCGATCGCGATGGCGCTTTCACCCTCGTTCATGACGTTCTCGACGTCCGGTCTCGAGGGACCGCTCCTGCACCTGATGATCGCGGCGTTCACCGATCGTCGCTCTCGACGATCGCCCCGGCCGCTCGAACGATCGACGAACCGCAGCACTCGCGGGACTGTCGGCGTTTACACACCTGTCGGCGGTGCTCGTCACGCTGCCGGTCATGGCCGCGACACTGCGACGACAGGATCGGCGCGATCGTTGGGCGCTGACGGCGCTCTGGCTCGCACCCTCAGGGTTCGGGCTGGTCTTCGCGTCGTGGTACTACGGCACACCCCTTCCGAACGCCATCACCGCCCGACTCGCCGCGTCAGACGTCGTTTCTGTGGAACTACAGCATGGCGTCGCGTGGCTCGCCGATGCCATCGCCCGCGATCCTCTCGCGATGGGCATCATTGCCTCGGGCATCGTGCTCGGAACAGCCTCGCCTGCACTCGGCCCCTCAGGCCCTCGGACCCTCGAGCCCCCCGACGGGTCCGACCGTCAGCGTCAGCTCGGTATCGGCTGCCTGCTCTTCATCATCTGCATCGTCATCACCGGCGGTGATCCGATGAGCGGGCGGTGGCTGGGCGTGCCTCTCATCGTGGCGGCAATTCAGATCGCACGCGACAGACGATTGGAGCGTCCGATGGCAGGCGGACTCGCCATCGCAGCCGTCCTCGCGGCTGCCGCGATCACGCCGCAGCAGATGCTTCGTTCCGATAGCATGTTTGGACAGACGCTGCGCTCGCCGCGGGCGCCCATCGATGCGCGGGCCGCCGACTACCAGGCGACAGGGCTGCTGACGAACGTACGCCAGTCGCGGCCCCCGGCGTGGCCGGGCGGCGCGCAGGCTTTCCTCGCGTGGCGCGATCCGTCGCGCGTGCTCGTCGCGCGCGATCACCCAGGGTTTGCGGGCTTCGCGGCCGGCTACGGCGTCTACGTCGTGGACGTCAGCGGGCGAGGCGATCCGCTGCTGGCTCGACTCGCGCCCAGCGCGTCAGTGGACGCGACTGACGTCGCCCCGGTACAGGCCGCGGGTTGGCTCGAACCACGAGACGTGCCCGAAGGCTACGTGCCGTCGCTCCCGTCTCACGAGATCCGGCTCGGCGACCCTGCGATCGCAGATGCGTACGGGCAGATTCGGCTACTCACCCGGGGATCGCTCTGGGACTGGCGCCGGCTGGTGGCCGCATGGCAGGTGATCATGCGGATGCCACACGGCGTCGGAACAGCCGGCAGTCGAACAGGGTCCGGGTCGTGATGGTCGAGCCGATCGCCTCGGCTCACGGCACGCCACGGCCTCTCACGCGTGGCCTGCCGTTGGCTGCGGTGGCCCTGGCATTCGTCGGCCTGCTCATCATCTTCCGCACGGCGTGGGTGTCTGACGATGCGTTCATCACGTTCAGAACGATCGACAACATCCTGCATGGCTTCGGGCCGCGATGGAACATCGACGAGCGGGTCCAGACGTTCACGCATCCACTGTGGCTGCTGATCCTGACGCCGCTCGTTGCGATCACTGGCAACCCGTACCTCGCCTCCATCGGCCTGTCGCTGCTGCTCACGGCAGCTCACGTTCGGCCTCGTCGTGTGGCAGTTGCGACGCAACCCGTGGGCGGCGGCGTTCGCCGTCATGGCGCTCGCCGGGTCGCGGGCCTTTGTCGACTTCTCGACCAGCGGACTCGAGAACGCGCTGTCCCACGCGCTCCTCGCATGGCTCATGCTGATCGTGCGGCGTCCGATTGCCGATCGACGGCGCGCGATGGTGGCAGGCACGGTGCTGGCCCTGCTGGGGATGACGCGCATCGACTTGCTGGTGCTTGGAGGACGCTCGTCATCTTGTCGCTCCGGCGGCTCAGAGGACAACCAGCTGGCGCCTTCCTGTTCGGTTTCTGGCCGCTCGTCTGCTGGGAAGTGTTCTCGGTCGTGTACTACGGTGTGCCGTTTCCCGAATACCGCATACGCGAAGCTCGCTACGGGTATTCCGCAGACGGACCTCACGCATCAGGGCGTCGTGTACCTGCTCGATTCTCTCAACCGCGATCCGCTGACGCTGTTCGTGATTGCATCCGCGATCGTCGCGCCTCTTGTGGTGTCCAGGACCGCGATGTGGCCGGCATCGCTGGCACTCGTGCTGTCGCTCGTCTACGTCGTGCGGATTGGCGGCGACTTCATGGCCGGCCGGTTCCTGACCGCGCCACTCGTCGTCGCGGTCTGCGCGCTCGGACGTGGGGAGCACGGCCAGGACGACGATCGGGCGTCTCGCGCCGCTGGCGCGCCGTCGATCGCGCTCGGCTTTGCCGCCCAGATCCCGACGCCGGCGCTGCTCGCTGGAGAAGTACAACCGACGCCGGCACAGATGTGGCCCGCCAGCGGCATCGTGGACGAACGGGCGTACTACTTCGATCGCACGTCGCTCGTCACGGCCGATGGGTATCGGACGGCGTGGTATCAGCCTGACGTGGACTGTGCAGCTCCGGAAGCTGCTCGCGCAGCATCCGACGACGGTGCTGCAGCCAACGGTCGGAGCCGTGGGCTATTACCTCGGCCCGCGCCGGCACGTCATCGACACGCTGGCGCTGGGCGATCCGCTCCTCGCACGACTGCCTGCCAAGCCGCGCTGGCGCGTGGGCCACTACGAACGTGCGGTGCCGGAGGGCTACGTGGAGTCGGTGGCGACGGACAGCAACAGATCGTCGGATCCCAAGGTGCACGCCCTGTACGACACGATTCGCGTCGTCACCCGCGGTGCCCTGTTCACGTCAGGAGCGATGGAGGGCAATCTTTCGGTTGAATTTTGCAATGACGAATGCAGATTGAGGAATGGCGATTGGCGACGACGCGCTTCGCAATCCGACGCGCGCACTTCGCCGGAGAGTCGCTTGCTCACGCCACCGTAGAAACACCGGTTCAAATCTGCTCGCCTCGTAGCATTCCCGGCTGCCTGACTTCACGTTCGGCATTGCTTCGAAGACGACAGCAGTCCCCGCCACTATCGAGCTGCCGGCCGGCCGGGCACATCCGCGCCCTGATTTCATCAACAGATGAAGCGGCTGGAGGAAGAAGCCGACGAATCAGAACTGTGGCTGGCTCTATTGAGAACGACCGGACTCCCCCAGTCCTTCGAACCCGAATGTCGCGCGCTCGAGAACGAGTGCCATCAGGTGTTGCGATGGCCGTGCAATAGGTCAAGACGGCACGCCCGGCGGCTGGCGCAGGAGACTCGCGGGCCAGATCGATCGAAGGCGCTGCAGCGAAGCCCAGGCTAATTTGCTTTCGTCACTCGTCAATCTGAAACCGTCAAGGAAGATGAAATCCCATGAGGGCCAGTCGTCATTCGTCAATCTGCATTCGTCAATGCCCGTATTCCCCGAATGAGTCGCTCCATGCCCTCATGCACCGCCGCTCCTTCCAGGGCCCCAAACGACACGCGCAGGTAGCAGCCGTCCGTCGCTCCGAAAGTGTCGCCGGCGATCACCGCGACGCGATGCTCCCGCACCAGCCGCTCCATCATCGTCATCGCCGGAAGCGTGGTGCGCAGACGGGGCAGACAGTAGAAGGCGCCGCCGGGAACGGGCACGTCGCAGCGATCGGCTATCTGCCCGAACAGTGCCAACACCTCGTGCCGCACCGCGGCCAGACGCTCGACCTGTGGTGCGCACCACGCACGTCCGATCGTCAACGCGGCGGTCGCCGCGGCCTGGCACACAATCGGCGGGCAGATGAGCACGGTGTCTTGCACCTTGTAGAGCGCCTCGTTGATGGCCACCGGGACAACGGCGTAGCCCACGCGCCACCCGGCGAATCCGTACGCTTTCGAGAGCGAGTAGAGCGAGATCGTGTGCGCGCTGGCGCCGGGCAGCGATCCGGGTGAGAAGTGCCGTGCGCCTTCGTAGGTGAAGTACTCGTACGCCTCGTCGGCGATGTGGAGGATGCCGCGCGCCGCGCACGAACTGGTTGACTGCGCGCAGCGCGTCTTCGGGATAGACGGCGCCCGTTGGATTGTTCGGCGATACCGTGACGATCGCGCGTGTGCGAGGCGTGATCGCGGCAGTCAGGCGATCCAGATCGAGCTGGTACGAGCGATCGGTCGGTACGATCACCGGCTTGCAGCCAGCAATCCGGACGGCCATCTCGTGATTGAAGTAGAAGGGCGCCGGCAACACGATCTCGTCGCCCGGCTGTGAGATCGCCAGAACGACGGATTGAAACGCCATGTTGCTGCCGGCGGTGACGAGTACGCGGCTGCCAGTCAGATCGAGACCGTTTTCGTCGCGAAGCTTGCGTCCCAGGACCTCGAGCAGCCGTGAATCGCCTTCGACGGCGCCGTACCGGTGCGTCGCCCAGGCGCCCGCGGCGTCTGTGCGCGGCCTCGATGGCCTCGGGAGGCGGCCCCCAGGAGACCATGCCCTGGCCGAGCGAGATCGTCCCCGGCGTCGTTCTGATAAGCTCTCCGACGATTGGAATGATGGGGGCCTGAACGGCGTCCATTCGCGACGACATGCTCCTTGATTATAGAGAACCTTCGTCGGTTCGTATTCGTATTCGTATTCGGATTCAGATTCGTGTTCGGCATAGCGCGCGACAACGCGATCGAGGGTAGGCGTCATCCGACACCCCACGCGAATACGAAGACGAAAACGAATACGACGGTGCTCCTCCCGTCTATGATCCGCATCCTCCTGACAGGCGGCACCTTCGACAAGGAATACGACGAAATTACCGGCCGGCTGTATTTCAAGGAGACGCATCTCCCGGAAATGCTCCGACTCGGACGCTGCCGCGTACCGGTCACTCTCGAGACGGTGATGCTGATCGACTCGCTGCAGATGACCGATGACGATCGCAGGCAGATTGTCGGCCGCTGCCGCGCGTGCGACGAAACGCAGATCGTCGTTACGCACGGCACCGACACCATGGTCGACACCGCGGCGGTGCTTGCGAGCGCGGACCTCGGAAAGACGGTCGTCTTGACCGGCGCGATGATCCCGTATGCGTTCGGCAGCTCCGATGGCCTCTTCAATCTCGGGAGCGCGCTGTCATTCGTGCAGGTCCTGCCAGCTGGCGTGTATCTGGCGATGAACGGGACGCACTTCACCTGGGACAACGTGCGGAAGAACCGGACCAGCGGTATTTTTGAGAAGAAGATACATAGGGCCTGAAGGCTGATTTCGAGGCTCGAGGGCCCGAGGGCGGAGACGACTCACACTATGCGTAGAGCGTTACGGATTTTCGGTCGCGTCGTACTGGTACTGGTGCTGTTGATCGCCGTGGCCGTTGCGGCCCTGTACTTCCTGGCCCAGCGCCGCTTGAACAAGTCGTGGCAGGTCACGGTGCCGTCGATCACGGTGCCGGCCGACGCGGATGCTGTCGCGCGCGGCAAGAAGATGGTGACGGTCTACGCACCCTGCGGCGATTGCCATGGCGACGATTTCGGCGGCAAGGTAATGATCGACGATGTGGTAATGGGCCGATTGTGGGCGGCGAACCTCACGCGAGGGCGCGGCGGCATCGGCGCAACCTACACCGACGCCGACTGGGTGCGAACGTTCCTGCATGGAGTGAAGCCGGACGGGCACACCGTCGTGTTCATGCCGTCTCACGAGTTCCATCTGACCCAGGCCGACACGGTGGACATGATTGCGTTTTTCCGCGCGGCTCCAGCCATCGATCGTGAACGTCCGGCGACGCGCATCGGCCCGATGGCAGCCGTCCTGTCGTTCGTGGGGATGCCACTCTTCCCCGCCGAGCTGATCGACCACGAGCACGTCGGATTCGTGCCGGTCGTGACCCGCGTTTCAGCCGCCGATCGCGGACACGACCTGGTCCTGAAAGCCGGGTGCCACGGGTGTCACAAGCCCGACCTGACCGGAGGGGGCGGTCCGCCTCCCGGCGCCTCGAACATCACGCCAGTCGGCATTGGCGCGTGGCAGCCCGCCGACTTCATGCGAGCGCTCCGCGAACACAAGCGGCCGAATGGCTCCGCGATCGATGAGGCCATGCCTCGCGGCTACGGCCAAATGTCCGATGAGGAGTTGCAGGACATCTTTACGTATCTGAGAACGGTGCCCGCGACGGGGTCCAAGACCAAGCGACAGATGTAGCAACGGGGCAGATACCGGCGGTTGCGCGTACGTTTGCCCGCAACTGCCGATACCTCCCGGTGAGGGCCGTCCGCCCTCCCGGCAGGTGTCTGCCTGCTCGCCGTTGCTAGAATAGGAAGTCATGCCTCAGTGGACCGACGTCGGTGGGATGAACGAGGGGTACATCCTCGACCTGTACGAGCGCTACCTTCGCGATCCCGCCTCTGTCGACGCCGCCACCCGGGCCGCCTTCGAAGCCGGCCCGCCCGCCTTCGAGGGCCTCGCGGCCGAGCCGGCCAAGTCCCCTGCCGACCTGGGACCCTCGGACATCCGCGCAATTGTCGGCGCCGTCAATCTGGCCGAGTCGATCCGGAAATACGGCCATATGGCCGCCCAGCTCGACCCGCTCGGCACCCCGCACTGGGGTGATCCCTCCCTGGCACCTGAGGCACACGGCATCTCGGACGCAGAATTGCGCCAGCTTCCGGCCACGCTCGTGGGTGGTCCAGTCGCCGAACGCGCCGCCAATGCCGCCGAGGCCATCGCGGCGCTGAGACAGGTCTATTCCTCCCGGATTGGCTTCGACCTGTCGCACATCTTCCGCCGCGAGGAGCGGGTGTGGCTGCGTTACGCGATCGAGAGCGGCGCCTACCGCGCTCCCGGCGATCCGATCGACGAAGCTGGACTGCTCGACCGCATCACGCAGGTCGAGGTCTTCGAGCGGTTCCTGCACAAATCCTTTCCGGGCAAGACGCGGTTCTCGCTCGAAGGGCTCGACATGCTCGTGCCCGTACTCGACGAGCTCATCGCCGACGCAGCGGCAGCCGGTGCGCGCCACGTGCTGATCGGGATGGCGCATCGAGGGCGGCTGAACGTGCTGGCCCATGTGCTGCAGAAGAGCTACGTGCAGGTCCTGGCAGAGTTCAAGGAAGCGCTCGGCAATCAGCCTTTCCGAGAAGACCTCGGCTGGACCGGTGACGTCAAATACCACTCGGGTGCTCGCGTGGCGGTCAGCAGCAGCGGCGAGCTCATCATCTCGATGCCGCCCAACCCCAGCCATCTGGAGTTCGTCGATCCCGTGGTCGTGGGCATGGCCCGCGCGGCCGCAACCGACGTTTCGCGCCCGGGCGCGCCACGAGTCGATCTCGGGCGCACGCTCCCGATTCTCATTCACGGCGACGCCGCCTTCCCCGGCCAGGGCATCGTCGCCGAAACGCTGAACCTCGCGCTCCTGCCCGGCTACAACGCAGGCGGTACGGTCCACATCATCGCCAACAATCAGCTCGGCTTCACGGCGACGGGCAAGCAGTCCTACAGCACGTCGTACGCGAGCGGCATGGCGCGCGGCTTCAAGATTCCCATCGTGCACGTGAACGCCGATGCCGCTGAGTCGTGTATCGAAGCGGCGCGGCTGGCGGCGGCGTACCGAACCAAGTTCCAGCGCGACTTCCTGATCGACCTGATTGGGTATCGCCGTCACGGCCACAACGAGGGCGACGAACCGTCGTTCACGCAGCCGGTGATGTACCGCCGCATCGCCAGCCATCCGACCGTGCGCGAACAATGGGCGGGAGCGGTGACGTCGCGCGGAAGCGCGCTTCCCGAATCACCGGATGCCATGATCCAGCGGCACTCGGCGACGCTGGAGCAGGCCCTGCTGGAGGCGCAGAAGGGTGGCGATCGCTTTCAGCGCTACCCGGAGCCCCCTCCACGAGGTGCAGCGCGGCACGCCCACACGGCGGTGCCTGTGGATCGCCTGCGCACGCTGAACAACAGTCTCCTTCAGGTCCCCGCGACCTTCATCGTCCACCGCAAGCTCGAACGCATCCGGGATCGGCGGCGCGGCATCCTCGACGACCCCTCGGCGCGCAGCGTGGACTGGGCGGCGGCGGAAGATCTTGCACTGGCCTCGGTGCTCGAAGACGGTGTGTCAATCCGACTGACAGGCGAAGATGTCGAGCGCGGGACGTTCAGCCATCGGCACGCGGTCCTGCACGATGCCGAAACGGGCCGTCGGCACGTGCCATTGCAGACGCTTTCTCAGGCGCGTGCGGCATTCGAGATTCACAACAGCCCGCTCACCGAAAGCGCGACCGTCGGCTTCGAGTTTGGCTACAACGTCCAGGAGCCGGCGCGGCTCGTGATCTGGGAAGCGCAGTACGGCGACTTCATCAACGGCGCGCAAGTAATCATCGACGAGTTCATCACGTCGGGACGCGCCAAATGGGGCCTGACGCCGTCACTCGTCCTACTGCTGCCGCACGGCTACGAAGGCCAGGGACCCGATCACTCGAGCGCCCGCCTCGAGCGCTTCCTCGAAGCGGCGGCCGACATCAACCTGCGGGTCGCCAACTGCACGACGGCAGCGCAATACTTTCATCTGCTGCGCCGGCAAGCGGCGCTCCTCGTGACGGATCCGCTGCCGCTCGTCGTGCTCACGCCCAAGAGCCTGCTGCGCCATCCGATGGTTGCATCGCGCCCACTCGATCTGGCGGAAGGCCGCTGGCAGCCGTTCCTCATCGATACCGAGCGGCAGGCGCAGGCTGGTGGCGTTCGGCGTCTGCTCTTGTGCAGCGGCAAGGTGTACGTCGATCTGATATCGAGCGACCTGCGCGCGACGACGCCAGAGATTGCCATCTGCCGGGTCGAGCAGCTGTATCCGTTCGCGTGGAGCGATCTCCAGCAGATTGTCGGCAGCTTTCCCGCGCTCGAGGAAGTCGTGTGGGTGCAGGAAGAGCCCGAGAACATGGGGGCGTGGACGTTCATCCGTCCGCTGCTCGAAGATGCCTTCGACGGACGATGGCCGCTGCGCTACGTGGGCCGCGCGAGAAGCGCGAGCCCGTCGGAAGGATCGATGGGCTGGCACACGATGAACCAGAAGACGCTGGTCACCGAAGCGTTCCAGCCGGCTCCGGCGACCCGCCAGACCAGCATGGTGCTATCCAAACAGATCTAGACAATGACGAATGCAGATTGATGATTGACGAATAGCCCACAATTTGCTCGTTGCGACTCCTCTTCCAATCGTCATCCGTCAATCTGAATTCGTCATTGGTCAGCTCAGAGTTCACTCATGGCATCAAACATCGTGGTTCCCCAGCTCGGTGAATCGGTTGTCGAAGCGCGAGTGGCGCGCTGGCTGAAGAAAGTGGGCGACTCCGTCGCCGCCGGTGAACCACTCGTCGAGCTCGAGACCGACAAGATCGATCTCGAAGTCGGCGCCGATCAGGCCGGTGTGCTCACGCGGATCGATCGCCAGGCCGGCGAGGACGTGAAGGTCGGGGAACTGCTCGCGGTCGTTGACGCCTCCGTCAATGGCGCGAATCGTGTCGCGGACTCCACTCCCGCTCCACCGGCTCCGGCGCCCGCCCCGGCCCCAGCCCAGGCTCTCGCCGCTTCGACCGCTCCGGCCGCCACGGCGCCCGCCGCAGACGATGTGCGGGCGACGGCAACGGCGCGCCGGGTCGCGGACCAGCACGGCGTCGATCTCGGCGCCATCGCCGGCACCGGCGAAGGCGGACGCGTCACCAAGGAGGACGTCCAGAAGCACGTAACGGCGACCAAACAGGCAACCGCTCAGGCCGCTCCGGAGCCTGCGGCTCGGAAAGCCGACTCCCCGGCTCCGGTGGCCGCGCGTGCGCCACAGCCGGCCCCGGCCCCGGCGGCGCCCGTACGTCGGGTCCTGGGCGATCGGACCGAAGAGCGCGTGCGGATGTCCAAGCGCCGCGCCACCATCGCCAAGCGACTCGTCGAGGCGCAGCACACCGCCGCGATGCTCACGACGTTCAACGAAGTGGACATGACGGCCGTGATGGCGCTGCGCGCGCGCCGGAAGGAGGCATTCCAGAAGCGCTACGGCGTCGGCCTGGGCCTGTCGTCGTTCTTCGTCAAGGCGAGCGTCGGTGCCTTGCGTGCGTTCCCGCGTCTGAACGCGGAAGTGCAGGGCGATGAGATGGTCTTGAAGCACTACTACGACGTGGGCATCGCCGTGGGTGCCAGCCAGGGGCTGGTGGTGCCCGTGCTCCGCGACGTGGATCTGTTGTCGTTCGCCGAAATCGAGAGCACCATCCGCGACTTCGCAAAACGTGCCGAGGATGGATCGCTGACGCTCGAAGAGCTCAAGGGCGGGACGTTCACGATCACCAACGGCGGCGTATTCGGATCGCTCCTCTCGACGCCCATCCTCAACCCGCCTCAAGTCGGTATCCTCGGCCTCCACAAGATCGAAGAACGGCCGGTTGCGGTGAACGGACAAGTCGTCGTCAAGCCGATGATGTACGTGGCGCTCAGCTACGATCACCGGATCGTGGACGGCCTCGAGGCGGTTCAGTTCCTCGTGAAAGTGAAGGAGCTGATCGAGGATCCCGGACAGATGCTCATCGAGCTCTGATCAGCGGCCATCCCGATCGAACGTCACAGACACGCCGGGCGGCAGGCTGGGCGTGAACCGCCGCAGCGCGGAGTCGAGCGCGCCGGCACTCTCGCTGTCCATCGCGAAGAATGACACGGTGTCGTGGGCGACACTGGTGGCTTCAGCCGATTGCCAGCGGGCCACGCGCGTCCACGATGCCGGGAGCCTGGCGGCTCCCTTGAACGGCTCTTCATAGACCACGGCCACGTCCACACCCGCCCGCCGCGCGACCCGCTCGATATCGGCGGTGGAGAACGTGCCGCTCCGCCTGAGCGCCGCGATTTCCGTCGTACCGAGGCCGAACAGGTCCACCACCGGACGCCCTGAGTAGTACGCGACCGCGCCAATGTCATTCACGGCCACCGGGCGCGTGTCTCCCCCGCCGGCCAGAAACCGGGCGAACTGGTATTGCTGCTGGTAAATCGCCTGACTGCCACGAGGCCCCCGGGTCAGCGCATCGATCGCACGGACCGCGAGCGGAAACGACAGGGCGGCAGCCAGGAGCAGCAATCCCGCGTAGCGTGGCCAAGGCTGACGCAGATTCGTGCCCGACACGACGCCGTTCCGAAGGGCCTCCGACAGCCCAAAGGCGCACGCTGCGATGCCGCTGACAACGAGAAACGCTCGATACCGATACATCCACTCGAAATTCACGAGATGGATCTGCAGCAGGAGGGCTCCCGTTACGATGAGCAGCCAGCCATTCGCCTCGCCGTCGAGCGTGGGTTTCCGCCACGTGCCCACGACCAGCAGGACCAGCAGCACGAAGAGGAGTGACGGAAACGGTGGCTGCGCGAAGAGCGCGGGCAGGCCCTTGTCGGCGAGAAAGACCATCACCCCTTGAAGCGACGTGATGTCTGGAGGTTGGCCTTTGAGGAGTACCGAGTCAGGAAGCCATGGACCGCCGTGCGCCCACGAGAAGAGCCCGTATGCCACCGCCGGGACTGCTGCGCCGATGACTGACCGCTGCGCCGAGCCTGCGTCGGCCACGAGCGACGACGAGCGCCGCCGCCGCTGTCACGACGAACAGACTCTCGTAGCGGAGCGCCACGGCGATCGCCGATAACACGGCGGCGGAGATCAGGCGCGGTCCTGTCGTCCAATGCACCCCGCCTGCAGGGGAGTCGTTCGATCGGGCGACAAGGCCAACCAGCCAGACGACAGCCGCGGCGTGCGCGAGCGTCTCCATCCCGAGCAGCACGAGCGCCGGCATCGGCGTAATGAAGACCGCTCCGACGAGCAGCCACGACCGGGCGCGATCCGTCACCAGCAGCCGCCGGCCGGCAACGTCCAATCCGGCCAGGAGCAACGCACCCGCGAGGACGTTCAGGACGAGGGGCGTCCACAAGGAGCTCACCCCAGCCACTCGCAGGAGCGCCAGAAGCAGCGTCCAGCCCGGAGACGACGACGCAAAGGCCGACTGCCCCGGCCAGATGCCCCACGTGCCGTTCTCCACGATCGTTCTCGCCATCGCGAGATGGATATACGCATCGTCTATGGCGTAGATCAGGCGACCGTCGCATCGAGACAGAGCTGATTCGACACTGGCCGCCGTGGCGATGGCAAAGACGAACAGCGCGAGCACAAACGGCAGGTGCGAGCGACGCACGGAACTGCTCGAGCTCATGAGCGGACCGTGGCGGCGGGCGTCATGGGTGACGCGACGAGCGACGCCCAGAGAAGAAGCACGGCCCAGCTGTGGAGACACGAGAGGATCAACGTCGCCCACCTGGACGGCTGACCGAGACCCGTCAGTTCCATCGGCAGGTACAGCAGGAGCATCGACACCACGAATATGCCGCCAGTCCATCCTCGACGCCACGGAAGCTGCCCGCTGTGTGCCATCAGCAGCAAGGGTGCGGTAGCGAGAGGCAGATAGTAGATCCATCCAAGAGGCGACACGAGTAAGGCCGCGAGGAGCAGTGCGCCCCAGGCTTCATCGGTTGCGCCACGCCGGGCCGCCGACTGGATGCGCCATCCCGTGAACACGGCCACAACGGATGCGATCAGGAGCCACGCGGGCGATACCAGGGCCGGAGCCGGATAGACCGCGAGATACGGGGGCTGGGCATTGAACACGCGTTCCGCCAGGCCGCGCACGGAAATGTTCATTGGCAGCGCCCACCACCCGATCCGTGCGAAGGTCTCGACCCATTGTCCGAATGGCGCAATCCCGTAGGCGGCCACGCCAAGGCCCATCGAGACAGCGAACCCCGCGATCATGCCTGCGATACCCCGCCATGCCCGGATCACGATGAACCAGACAACAAAGGCGAGCAGGAACAGTTTGAGACTCGCACACACGCCGAGAAGAACGCCCGCCGTCGCGTAACGGCCGTGGCGCGCAGCCCGCCACGCGGCTGTGAACGGCAACACCAGCAGCGCGGACATCTCTGCGGTCACCGCAACGCTCGTCCACCCGATCGAGCCAAACACCGCCAGCAATGTCACGAGCGTGGTTCGCGGCTTAATCGCCCTCGTGAGCTCGGAGACGATGAGCCACGCCGTCCACGCGACGGCAAGCAGGCTGAGAAGGATCCACGCAACGACAGCACCGCGGTAACCCAATGGCACCAGCGGCGCCAGCAGCAGCTGAAACTGGGGTGGGTTCAGATTGCCGAGGAAGGGCCTGTGCCAGGACACCTCGTACCCAGCCGGCAGTTGTCCGTACATCGGCCAGCCGTCCCTGACCATCCGCGCCGTGTAATAGAAGATGGTGAAGTCGTTGCCGCCCGGCCGGTCGTACGTGAGCCATGCCAGCCTGAGATAAATGCGGCCGCACGAGACTAGCCCCACAACGACGAGCATCAACAATAGTCGCGCGGATGAGATCGCCGGTGAGCGCGACAACGGAACGCGGCAGCCAGCGCTCGAGCGTGCGATCGTCAATCATCCGTTTCGCCCGTCACCGGCCTGCCCCGTCGCTCACGATCTCGAGGAGCTCGAAGCGATCGTCCGCGCCGCGGTAGATGGACCGGAGCCGCCCAGGTCTGGACACCCGGAGTGCGGCGATCGTCTCGTCGAGCGCCCCGGTGTGAGCCCACGTGGGTGCCGGCACACGAACCAGGAAGGCCGCACGCGTTGTCGTCAGCCGTTCGTCGAGCTCGCGCCAGCCGCCAACCGACGGGATCTGCGAATAGTTGAGACGAATCGTGTCCTGCAGGTACGGAAAAACGCCGTGTCGATCCGTGTAGAGAAACACCATGGAATCCACGACGGACGCGACAATCGCGTCCGGCGGTGTCGTACGGCGGATGGCGTTCAGTAACGCCGCGTACTCCGACCATGGTGCGATGGTTGCGCCGACAAGCGCGTATCCACGAGCCCAGCGCGGATCGAAGGTACGCTCGACCGCGGCGACGGTATTCGACAGTCCCAGGACCATCAGCACGATTGCGACCGCGCGTCGCGCGCCAGATCCTGGCCGGGTCGCCGCGAGTACCGAGCAGAACGTCAGCGGCATCACGGCGACGAGAAAACGCGACGGCGGCCACGGCCACAAGACGATGCCTACTACGTAGACCGCGAGAAGCCACGGCCAGGCTCCAGATGACGATCGCGCGGCCCAGAACACCGCCGCCACAACGCCGAGACCCGCGAAGAAACCGCACTCGGGACGAAGCGCTGCCGGCAATATCATCATCGGTGCCTGCACGACGAGCGATCCTCCGTGGACGGGCACGGCTAGCAGGTTGTCTAAGACGATGCGCGGCCAGGCAGTGAGTCCGATGGTCGCCAGCCAGCGCAGATAACTCACTTCGTAGACCGGTGCATCGGCGCCGACACTCGCGACTTGCACCCAGCCGAACCAGCCAACAACGGCGAGTCCCACCGGCACGACCACGGTCCACCCAAGCGCGCGGCGTCTCCAGAGCCAGACAATGGCGCCCACACACATAAAAATGCCAGCGCTTCGCGTCAACACCATGAGCGCCAGCCAGATGCCGCGCGTATTCGCCAGACGGCTGTCGTCGGGAACGTTCAGGGACCAGACAGCCAGCGCGATCCACAGCATGAACAGTGGCTCGCTCATGACCTGCGCCGTGACGCCGAGGAGCGCGGGCGATGTACTGGCAGCGATGGTCGCCACTGCTGCGAGGGGATTCGAGAGACCCGCGGTCCGCACCATCACCAGGCACAAGATTCCCGCAGCGATGGCGCCGAACGTCAAGCTCTCGAGTTCCCGCCAGTGGGCGACTGCCGGCCAGTCGGACGATAGGCTCCAGCCAACGCTCAGCGACAGCGGCAAAACGGGTGGAAACTTCGTCTGCCACGGCCTGCCCGAGGTCTGCGCCGCACGATAGCCCCATCCCTCGGCGATCGAGCGCGCGGCGACGAGATACTGGCCGTCATCCTGGTGGAGACCGACAAATGGCAGGAGCGATCCGCGTCCGAGACAGAATACGATCGCGGCGACCGCCACCGCGGACGCGATCGACAGACCGGAGCCGCGCGCCGTTCGCTCACCCATGACCATGACGCGACCCATTCATCGCGACTTGCGGCGACCCGGTGCGTTGTCGCTGGATCGCCTCGTCGTGGCAGAGGCATTCGTCGTCATCGCCGTTCTCGCGCTCCTGATGCAGGCGCAGGCCGACACCTGGTGGCACCTTGCAGCCGGCCGGGACATGCTGCAGGCGAAGCACATCGCGCTGACTGACACATGGTCCCACACTGTGCCCGGCCAGCGATGGCCGAACTACGAGTGGCTGTCCGAAGTCCTCATGTTTGCGGCCTACCAGGCAGGCGGACTGCCGGTCGTCACGACGTGCGCCGCCATCCTAGTGCTTCTTGCGCAGATCTGCTCGTGGGGCCTCGGCAGGGGGCCACTGCGGTGGCGGGCCATCCTGGTTTTGGCCACGCTTCCCTGCGCCACCATCGTCTGGAGCACACGTCCACAGCTCGCCACGTACTGTTTCGTCCCGCTCTGGGTCTGGCTGCTGCTTCATCGGCGTTGGATGTGGACGGCACTGGTCGCCGTGCTCTGGGCCAACCTCCACGGCGGCGCCGCCTATGCCGTGCTGCTGGCTGGAACTGCGGCCACAGTCGCTGGGGTACGAAATCGAGCGACGCTGCGTCCGTACGTCCTGGCGACCGGCACCGCACTTGTCGCGGGACTGTGTACGCCGCTTGCCCTCGACTACTGGCCCGCGATTGTTCAATCCATCGCGCGATCGAGAGCGAACGGCATCCTGGAGTGGCAACCGCCCGGTGCGACGTTGGCCCTCGCGCCGTTCTGGGTGACCGCCGTATCGCTCGTTATCCTTGCCGTCACGCGCCGGCGCCGCCTGAGCACATTCGAGGAACTCTTTCCGATCGCCTCGGCGCTGGTAATCCTGCCGCTCGCCGTCGGGTCGCTACGGAATGTACCGGTTTTCCTGTTGCTGGCCGTGCCCGCGCTGAGCCGGCTCGTGTGGAGTGATCGACCCTCAGAGATCGGAGCCAGCTCTCGAGCCGTGGCGCGCACGCCTTCACGGTGTGATTCTCGCCGTCTCAATCGCAGGACTCGCCGCGGTGGTCGTCCATCGCTGGGGATGGGAGCCTGAACGAATGGCCTGGAAGCCGATGTCGTCGGCGGCCGCAGCCGCGATCAGGCAGTGCCACGCGCCCATCTACAACGGCTACAACGAAGGTGGCGTCCTCGTCTGGTTCGTCCCCGGACAGCCAGTCTTCATCGACAGCCGCCAGGATCCTTATCCCGTTTCACTGGTTCAAACGCACGCTCAGGCCGAGCGGAGCGGAAACTACGACCCCCTCTTTGCTCGCTTTGGAATACAGTGCGCCGTCTTTCAGTCGCAGTCGGAGGGTCCTGGCACGGCTCGCCACTCGCGGATGGCGCGTGCGGTTCAGAGACGATCAATGGGTTGTGATGGAAAGACGCTGACAGAGGGTTCAGCAGGTTCCAGAGGTTCCGGGTTCCGGGGGTTCCTGAGGTTCATGGTTCAAGAGGTTCGAGGTTGCGGTGGCTGGCGACGGTTTCTGTTTGCGCCAGCACGGTGAACAACGCGAGGAACGCCACCACGGACAATTGCACGTGCGTGACCGACGCCACGAGCGGGCCGAACAACGGCAGCGCGTAGCTGGCGCCGAGAAGCCGTTTGATCGTCACTGCGCGCTGCGACGCCGGTCGCGCCAGACACCACTCCAAAGTCGGAAGCAGTGCCGCAGCCATGATCACCAGGTCGTACACATACAGGTGCGGACTCGTGATCAGCAGTCCAAGGACGAAGATTGCGCAGGCGATCGGGTCTCCGCCGGGCGACGGCGATGCGCGCCATCTGCGAACTGTGGCCACGACCAGGCCGAGCGAGATCAGGCCGTAGATCCCGAGCGACACCCATCCCCTGTCCACGAGCAGCACCAGCGCATTGAGCAGCCCATGCGCCTGCCAGAGCGAGGGCTCGTAGCGCTCAGGATGTCCGACGAGGTCGGCCACGACATCGGCATACCCGGCCCATGGCTCGGGACCGTAGCCGATCCAGACGATGGCAGCTTGCGCGGCGAGTGAGAGCGTCATACCGGCGAGGGCGCGCCACTGGCCCGCTCCAGCCAGCACCACGATCGCAAACGGCAGCAGTGACGGCTTGAGTCCCAGCAGTCCAAGCGCCACGCCGGCCATGACGGGACGAGCGTTCCGAAACGCCCACAGACTGACCGACACGCTCAGCAGCCAGAGGGCGCTGACCTGGCCGACCAGGATCAGTTGCTGAAGCGCCGGCCATCCTGCAGCCAGCAATCCCAGCGTGATGGGATCGCGGGCGAGTCGAGGACAGCCTCGCAGGAGCAGCCAGATGCCTCCTGCGACGAGGGCGAATGACAGGACGGTCCACACCATCGCAGCCTGAGTGAACGAAAGGGGCGCCAGCGGAGCGAAGAGGAATCCGATGGTGGGCGGATACAGCGGAAGGTACGCTGGGCCCGGGCCTCCCCAGACGTCAGTCAGCACGGTCTCCCATCGCGAGCGGTCGAAGATGGCGTTGCCCTGCCCCATCGACACGAGGCGGCCATACACGTAGAACTGGCTGAAATCGACCGCCTTGGGCGTGCCGTACCGGTCGAGGCGCCCGGGGCTGGCCATCGTCCACGCCGCGACCGTCCAGAGGCAGACGGCCAGAATGACGAGGGCGGGACGGATCGGTGAGAGGGGTGCCGGGGGCGAAATTGGGGTCGGGATGAGTTTCAGTTCTGGCCACCCCTCGGGGTGCTCTGGATTGCCAGAACTGAAACTCATCCCGACCCCAATGCCCCCTCCGTCACGGCGCCGGCGTCGTCGTCGGCACGGAAACCGGTGTCGCTGCCGTCGCGCGTTGGGTCGCGGCAGGTGCGGGAGCCGTGGCGGCGGGCGGCGACGCAATCATCGCGAGCGTCCGGACGAGATTCTGTCGCGCGACACGGAACTCGGGGGCACGAGCGACGGCGGCCTCGCAGCTTGCGCGCGCATCCGCCAAACGCCCTACCTGCAAATCAACGAAGCACAAGTTGTTGAGCGCCCACGCGGCGTTGGGCTCCCGGCTCAACGCCGCCGTGAATGCCTCGCGGGCTTCAGGGAAGCGGCCGAGCGACACGAGGAGTGTCCCCAACGTATTGCGATAGGCGGCGACGGTCGATCCGAAATACACGGCTCGCAGGGCATCTCCCAACCCGTATTCCGGAGCACCCCAGTCGCGCCAGACCCGCGCCAGAGCGTCCCAGGCCGGTGCATAGCTGGAATCGAGGTGGACGGCCTGTTCGAGATGGTCGTAGGCCTGATCCAGGACGCCCAGTCGCCGGTACGACTCGCCCACCTGCCAGTAGTGCTCGGCCGTCTTGCTCGCGGCCAGGCGTGCCAGGCTGGCTCGGAGCGTGGGATCGCTGAGCTCGGCGATTTGTATCTCCTGCCGGGCCGGCCGAGCGCTTTCACTCAATCGCCGGACACGGGCGATGTAGTCCGCAAGCGAACTGGCCTGCCGCGCGCCGGTTTTGCCAGGGCTGGCGATCCCGGTAGGCTGCCCTGCGACGAACGGGCCTCCAGCCGTGCGCTCGTGATGACACGCCACGGTGACCAGGCCGGCCGTGCCCAGGACGGCAACGACAGAGCGGCGGAGGGCAGACATCGCGCACCCTTCCAGTCGTGAACTGCGTCAGTCCTCGCGGCTCATTCGCTGGCGCCGCCGGATCAGATACAGCACGAGGAAAATCCCGGCACCAATGAGCAGCAGCGTGTTGAGCGACATCGAGCCTCCTGAATGCGGGCGGTCACTTCCCCGCGGTGCCCTGCACGAACACGCGCAGGAACTGCACGATCGCCGGTCCGATCGTGACGACGTAGAATGCCGGAAACAAGCACAGGACGAGCGGGAACACGAGTTTCACGCCCAGCTTCGCGGCACGTTCCTCCGCCCGCTGACGGCGCTTGGTGCGCGAGGTCTCGGCGTGGGTCCGTAGCGCCTGCCCGATGCTGGTGCCGAAGCGATCGGTCTGCACCAGCATGGCCACCAGCGCCCGCACATCGTCGACCTTGGTCCGGTCGCCGAAATCCCGGAACGCGTCGAGCCGGGGCTTGCCGGCTCGGATCTCCGTGGCGAGCACACGCAGCTCCTCGGCGAGCGCGGGATGCGCGAGCGCGAACTCCTCACCAGCTTTCGAGATCGCCTGATCGAGGCTCGATCCTGATTCGACGCAGACGATGAACAGATCGAGCGCGTCAGGCAGGCCGTTGCGAATCTTGCGCTTGCGCGCTTCGATCCGCCGCGACAGCCAGAGTGACGGTCCGAAATAGCCGACGGCTGCCGCCAGCATGGCGAACGCGAGTCCACTCGACACGCCCACGAAGTAGATGACGGCGACGAATCCAATCACCGGCAGCACGAGCTCCAGGATCGAATACGCGAGCGCGGCTTCGTAGCTCCGGTACCCGGCCATGCGCCATGCGGCGGCGAAGGCGATTCATATCCTTCGGCGACTTCTGCATCCACCGCGCGGCACGCTCCAGTGAGGCGTCCGTACTCTCGGCGAGCGTCTCGGGCACGACCAACGGAGCCGCATCTGCCATACCCACGCTGACGAGCTCGTTCAAGCGGCGACGCTCCGGCGACAGTCGTCCAAGCGCGAGCGACGCCATCGTGCCGGCGACGAGCGCCACACCGACGAAGACCGCAACCAGAGTGACGACCACGTCCAAGGGCATGTCGGTACTCGATGTTCACCATCTTGCGGATGATGAGCGTGCCGACGATCTGGAGCGTCACGGCGAGCGCGATCATCTGCAGCCCCAGCGGATCGTGGGTGAGGATCATCATCTGTCGCGGGTTGAGGATGAAGAGCGCGGTCGCAATCGACGGCGGCAGCGCGCACAGTACCCACCCGGTCGCCCGCTTGTCCGCCGTGACGACGCGCACCTGCCGCTTGACGCGGAAGCGCTCGCGGATCACCGACGACAGGTTGTCGAGCACTTCGGACAGGTTGCCGCCAGCTTCTCGCTGCGTCAGCACGGCCGTCGCAAAAAACTTCGCGTCGATCAGCGGAGTGCGTTCCGCGAACTGCCGGAGCGTGTCGGGAACTGGCATCCCGAAGGTCTGCCGGTCGAACATCTGACGGAACTCGGCGCCGACCGGATCGTCCATCTCGCTGCCAACCATCTCGAGCCCGGTCGTGAACGCATGACCGGCGCGCAGGGCTCTCGCCAGCAGATCGATCGCCTCCGGGAACTGCTCCTCGAACTTCTGCAGGCGCCGGACGCGCTTGTACTGCCCCCACGCAAACGGCAAGTACGCCGCCGCAAGGGCGAGTGGCAGCCCCACCAGCGCCGAGCCCACAACCTCCGCGCCGATCATGTAGCCAAGCAGCGCGCCACATCCCGACAGCAGCAGCAGCGTGCCGACGGTCCAGCGCAGGCCCGACTGACTGAGCCAGCGCTGCAGTGGCAGGGCAACAGTCGTGAGTGCGCCGAGCAGGTGGTCGAGCGCGGGCACATCGCTCAGGCGCTCGGACTCTTTCAGCAACCCCACGGTCTCGTCGAATGCTTCGCTCGGCGTCGGCGTCAGGCGGCGCTCGAGTGCGCGCTGCGTCTGGCCTTCCGGCCGCGCGAGCAGCGCGTAGTACGCCGCGAAGACCACCAAGGCGACGGCGACAAAGACGAGGGCGGGAATCAGCATGCCTACGCCACTACCTTCATGTGATCGAACATGTCGGCCGGCAGGTGGATACCGGACGCCGCCATACGATCGCTGCACTTCGGACGGATGCCCGTGGCGCGGAATCGACCGGTAACACGGCCGCCCGACGACAGGCCGCCTTTCTCGAACAGAAAAATGTCCTGCAGCGAGATGATGTCCACTTCCATCCCGGTGATCTCGGTGATGGCGGTCACTTTTCGGGTGCCGTCGCTCTGACGCGTCACATGGACGACGAGATTCACCGCTGACGAAATCTGCTGCCGGATCGCGCGCTCCGGGATGTTCAGATTCGCCATCGCCACCATCGTATCGAGACGGTACAGCGCGTCGCGCGCCGAGTTGGCGTGGATGGTCGTGAGCGATCCATCGTGGCCGGTGTTCATGGCCTGGAGCATGTCGAGCGATTCACCGGCGCGCACCTCGCCGACCACGATGCGGTCGGGACGCATACGCAAGGCATTGATGACCAGATCCCGCGCGCGTACCGCGCCTTTGCCTTCGATGTTCGGCGGACGTGTTTCAAGGCGCACGATGTGGCGCTGCCGCAGCTTCAGTTCCGCGGCGTCCTCAATCGTGACGATGCGCTCGTTGTCAGCGATGAAACTCGACAGGATATTGAGGAGGGTCGTCTTGCCGGCACCCGTGCCACCCGAGACGACGATGTTCAGCCGCGCCGCCACGGCGCCGCGCAGGAAATCCAGCATGGGCTGCGTGAGGGATTCCCGATCGACCAGATCCGGAGCCGCCAGCCGCTCGGTCCGGAACCGCCGGATCGACAGTGCCGGTCCGTCGAGCGCCAGGGGCGGAATGATGGCATTGACGCGCGAGCCATCCTGCAGCCGCGCGTCCACCATCGGGCTCGACTCGTCGATGCGGCGGCCCACCGAGCTGACGATGCGCTCGATGATCTGCATCAGGTGCCGGTCGTCTTTGAAGACGATGGAGGTTTCTTCGAGCTTGCCGTTGCGCTCGATGTAGACCTGGTCGTGACGGTTGACGAGGATGTCCGAGACGTTCGGGTCCTTGAGCAGGGCTTCGAGTGGCCCGAGGCCGAACAGCTCGTTCAGGACATCGATGATCAGGTTTTCGCGTTCGAACGAGCTGAGGGGCGTGGTGTGCGCCTCGGCTTCGATCATTGCGTTGATCAGACTGCGGATCTCGGGCTCGGCCTCGCGCCGCGAGACCTTCGTGAGCCGCTCGAGATTGAGACGGTTCAGCAGCTGGCCGTGGACACGGGCCTTGAGCTGCTGGTAGTGGGGACTGCGCGTGTCCCCTGCCGCCCCCGAAAAGACGCGCTGCACACTCATCGCTGGCTCCGCCTAGCGCCGGCCCGTAATCCGCCCCAGCAGGCCGCCGCCTCGCGAGGTCTCCGTCGTTCCTGGTGCACGAACTCCAGCCAAATCATACGCGATGACCTGGAAGGCTGACGTCAGCTTGCCCTCTTTGTCGAGGGCGACCGGACGCCCCCGATTCAGGCCCTGGACGGCTGCCCGGTAGTCGCTCGGGACCGTATAGCTGACAGGCACTCCCACCACGCGTCCGACGTCCTCCACCGCTATTTCGGCCTGGCGGTCGTATCGGCTGACGATCAGCTTCACGCGATCCTTGCCGTACCGCTGGCGCAGCACCGATGCCATCCGTCCCGCGTTCCGGACCGTGGCCAATTCCTGGTTGGCCACGATCAGGATCGTCGTCACCCCCTCGAGTGCGTCGAGTACCGACGCCTCGGACCGGGGTACGTCGAGGATGGTATAGCGATAATGCGAGACGGCGAACTGCAGCAGCATCGCGATCCGCCGCAGGTCCATCGGCCCGCCGGCCCGCTCCGCTGAACCCAGTAAGTGGACGCCCGCCCGCGTCTGCGCCACGAGACTCTCGAAGAAGGCCTCGTCGAGCCGATGCGTGTTTTCCATCGCATCGGCCACTGAGAAGCGCGGCTCGGCGCCGAGGAAGACGGCCGCATCCCCGTACGACAGGTGGAAGTCCATCAGTAGCGTCTGCTCGTCGGCAGTCCGCGCAAGCACCGTCGCGACGTTGATCGCGGCGGTGGTCGTGCCGACGCCGCCCTTGGCGCCGACGAAGGCAAAGACCTGACCGGTGGACGCCGCCGCATTGCTCGCCGTCACGCGATCGAGCGCTGTCTCGAGGTCCGCTGACGCGACCGGATCCGCGAGCCACTCGCTCACGCCGGCTCGCATCGCCTCGAGCATCAGGACGGGGTCAAGGCTCTTGGCGATGATGACCACGCCTGTGGCGGGATGCTGACGCCGCAGTGTCGCCAGAGTTGGCGGCAACGTGTGGCTGTCGCGGATGTCGAGCACCACCACGTCGGGTTGCGACGATTGCGGCTGCGAGAGGGCCAGGAGGTCGGAGGCGGGCAGCGATCGCAGGCGGACGCCCGGCGCGCGCAGGGCGTCCTCGAGACGCCGATCCGACGAGCCGACCAGGGCGATGGTCCGGGCCAATGAGTCTCCCTCAGCGCACGAGGACTGCAGCTCGCAAGAAGGACGCTTCGTAAGTGAGCAATGAGCTCCGCCGCGTATTGTAGGTCCCCGGAGCAACGACGACACGGACGTGGAGCGGAGGATTGCCGATTGGATCCAGGCGCTCCTCCAGAAAGAGGGCGACCAGGTTCACCTGGCTGCTGGACCCTGAACCCACGACCTCCCTGGGATCGAAGGCGCGCACCACTACAATTCTCGGGCTTGCATTTATGCCGTGTAAGGGGCTGTAGACACACCCAAATGGACAGCGACTCTGCAGGTTGGTGCCGCAGCCGGCCTCGGCCGACCAGCACGCCCCTGGATCCGCGTCCACGAGCGCATTTATGCCAGCAATCGTAGATGGATTGAGGAAACGGCGCACTCGATCGCGCCCATCTCCCAGTCCCCCGCGACGCACCCACTGCCACCGAAACCAAGACGCCCATAGAAACGGGCATTCCGTCGATCCTGGTTCTGCAGGACGAACTCATGCCCATAGTCGCAGCAGAATTCCCCAGCCGAGTTCGCGACCTGTAACCCGGTGCCCGGATGAGTCGCGTCCGGAGGAATGTACGAGTCCACCGCGTCGTCCCACGTCGCACCGAACTCCCACTCTTCTCCGGGCGTTCCGTCGACCCATCGGTCGGCAATGCCCCAGTGCTGAAGACAGGGCGACTCGTTCGCCTGCATCACTTCTACGGTCGCACTGGCCTGGACGTCCTGTTGGTCGAGTGCGGCCAGACGCCCGAAGTAGGTCGGGAGGGGATTCCCGCGTTCTACCGTTCGAAAGACGTCGGTCGTCACACAGGGGTGCACGGGCGAATCAGTGCACGGGTCAATGCGAACATCGGTAAGCCCGTTCAACCCACCCAGCAAGCACGCTGGGTGGCTCTCCCCACACGGCGTTGGCTCGGGCGGCGGCCTGCGACGCCAGCATGGCGGCTCCCCCGGGCGACGGATCCTCGCCGAATGCCACGCCGATAGCACCCGCCAGCGCACCAGCGTCGGCCGCATTCTGCGCCTGCCGCCGTGCTACCCAGAAGACGCCGTAGTCCATCACGAACGTGCTGAAGGCCGTGATGGCCAGCATCGCGATCGTCATCTGCAGCAGCGCCGCGCCGCGCTCGCCAGATTGACCCGAGCCCCGTGGTCTCGCGTTCGACATGGTGCTCGCGGGTCCCTCAGTGGGGCGGCGGTGGCGGTGGCGGAGGTGGCGGCACCGACGTGGGCGCATCGGCAGTGCCACCCGGCGCGGGCGGCGTCTGGTCGTCGCCCTCCGGCGGCAGGAACGATTTCGGGTTCGTAGGCAGCGCCGGCACTTCGTCGGGGTCCAGTGGCCGCACCAGACGCGGCGTCACGAGAACCAGCAACTCCGTCCGCTCCGAGCGATCAGCCTTGCTCTTGAACAGCGAGCCCACAATCGGCAGGCGGCTCAGGATAGGGATCGCCGAGCCATCCGTCTGGGAGCTGTTGTTCAGCAGTCCGGCAATCGCAAACGACTGCCCATCGCGGAGCTCCACTTCGGTCTCCGCCCGTCTCGTGGTCAACGCCGGGATCCGGAACCCGGAGATCGTGATGCCGTTGTTGAAGTCGAGCGAGCTGACTTCCGGATTGACGTGCAGACGGATCACATCGCCCGCGATCGTCGGTTTGAACTTGAGCCGGACGCCGAACTCTTTCCAGGTCACCGACACGGTGCCGGCTGCGCCCGACACGAACGGGACCGGGAATTCGCCGCCAGCGAGGAAGCTGGCCTCCTGGCCGTCGTACGCGATCAGGTTCGGTTCCGCGAGGCTCTGGAAGTATCCCTTCTGCTTCAGCGCACGCACGAGGAATCCCCACCCCTGATTCCGCTGGAAGAAGAACAGGTTCAGGTAGTCGCTGAACGTCAGGCTGCCGACAGCCGGTCCTGAGCCAGATCCGGTTCCCGACCCGGCCGTGTCGTCGAAGTTCGGAGCGGCGAACTGACCGGTCGTGGAGCGGCCGACCCAGGCCGTGCGAGACGCGAAGAGCGTCAGTCCCAGTTCCTCCAGCGCTCGGCGGTTCACTTCGGCGAACCGGACCTGCAGCATCACCTGCTGGCTGGTGCTGCCGCCCGGCATCTGCAGAAGGTTGATCACCTTCAACTTCGAGGAGCTCGCGGCGGCAATCTCTCCAGCCTTGAGCATCACTGCGTTGTTGGATACGTGGCCGGTCAGGACCAGCGATTCTTCGTTCAAGGACACGCGGATGTCCTCGCCGGGAAAGAACGCACCCAACTGCTGCTGAAGCGTCGGGACTCCGGGATCCACGGCGACGTCGTACTGCTTGCGGACGCTCGTGCCCCAGAGGATGAGACTGATCGTCCCGGGCGCCTTGCCGTCCACCAGCACTTCACGGGGCGTCACGACGGTCGCGTCGGCGATCGCGGGATTCGTGACGGCGACACGGATGATGTCGAAGTCCGTCGCGAGGACAACGGAGCGGCCGGCGGTCAGCGACACCGTCTCGAATGGCGCCGGACCTGGCGGTGTCGGCGGTGCCTGGGCCGCGTTCACCAGCTGGACGAAAGCCGCCAGCGCAAGCACTACGGCGCCTCTCGTCGCACGCCGATTGGCCCGGGCTCGATTCACTGCAGCGTCTCCTGCGACCGCTTCGCCGCCCGAATCGTCTCGATCATGTATGGCGGCGGAACTTCCGGAATCACGGGCACCTGCGCCTTGGCCGGGCGCCTCGGCATGATGGGCGCAGTCGGCGCGCCCGATCGCGATGGCGCTGGCCTGCCGCCGGTCAGTGCCGGGAGTCGCGTGCCCTCGGTCGCTACGTCGCCGGTATCGAGCGGATTCCTCAGCACGAGCGTGACCGAGCCCTCCGAACTGGCAAGCGCCAGACGTTCGGCTTCGGACGGCGACACCAGGAGTGTGACGACGGTTGTCGGCGTTTGTGGCGCGTTGACGTTCGCGCGCACCTGATCGGCGCGGGTTCCAGCTGCGAGCACCTTGATATTCGTCAGCACGCTGCGCGATACCGTACTGCTGGTGTCGCCCCGGACTACGGCAACCACGTCAACATGCGCGCCCGGCTGCACGAATCCGGCGACACCCACGACCTCGTTCACGCGAATCGAGATCGCTCGCATCCCTTCCGGGATCGTCGGGGCGAGCCCGCCACCGGTCCCTGCAGGTGCCAGCTTGGCGGCCGTCAGAGGTTCGTTCTCAGCCACGCCAGCCACGAGACCACGATTCACGACGGCGTCCGTGGTCCTGAACGCGCCGGGCACGACAGAGGTGGCGGGCCAGGCAACGAGCTTCAGATCCGACGGACCGACCAGGGTTCCGAGCGGCAGCGATCGCGCGGCGACGACCGTCTGCACCGTCGGCACGGCTACTACGCGCGCGGGCATCGTTCGGACGGCATGCCATGCGGCGAAGCTCGCGATGCCAGCCGCGCCGAGCGCAACGATCAGCACGATCAGGAGTCGGGTATTGCGATTCATGTGTTCCCCTTCAGGAACAAGCGGTCTCACACCGCATCGTGGACGTCGCGCGGAGGGTCACCGTGCCGAGCGAACCATTGATGAGTCTCAGCACCGGTCCGACGAGCGCGAAGCTGTGCGGGTAGTTCACGGTCACTTGTACCGCGCTGATCGGATTGTCCCGCGACGCTCAGCGTGGCGCCGCGATCGACCGAGACGCGTTCGGCAGGACAACCGCCGGGCAGACCTGCCGCCACGCAGTACGCGTCAACACGCGCTTGAATGTCCCCTTCGAGATAGCCGGCGCCGAGCGAGCCGAGACGCGCGCCCTCTCGTGCAGCGTTGGTGACGACCTCGGTACTGCTGGAACGCGAGTCCGAAATCGAACACACCGGTGACCAGCACGAGCATCAGCGGCAGGGCCAGCGCAAACTCGATGAGCTCAGCGCCGTCTTCGGCGTCGATGCGGCGGCGTGAGCGGCGACGAGCTACCGGTTCAGCCATAGCGTGACGACGAGTCCCGCAGACATCGGAAGCGTGTACGCGAGTCGCGGGCCCGGGGCCGCGTCGAGTGTCAGGCCCTCCATTGGACGAACACCCGCCACGCGCCAGAACGTCACGAGCGCGTAGAGATTGCGAAGCGCCGTGCGCAGATAGCCCCGGCTGTACGCCAGGACTGCCGCGAACAGGCCGCCCGCAATAGCTCCATAGAGCGCGACGTAAACGACGTCTCGAGGGCCGAGCCAGGCCCCCAGGGCCGCCAGCAGCTTCACGTCGCCGGCGCCGAGGCCGCCGAGCGCGAAGAGCGGCAGGAACAACAGAAGACCGACGAGCCACCCACCGGCCGCCAGACCGAACGCGGAAACGCCCCCAGTCGCCGCCGCGGTCACGAGCGCCAGCGCAGCGCCCCCAAAGGTCACGACATTCGGGATCCGCCGCCAGCCGAGATCTGCGAGACACGCCAACGCGGCGAGGCCGCTCGCGGCGGCATCCGCACCCGTCATGCGGGGCCCTCGCTCATGACCCGGATGGATCCGGGCTGCGCCACAAGCCGTTGATGCTGCTCGTGGACTGACCGTAGTAGCGGTTCACCATCGTGCTGACACCGCTCAGTACCGACGAGTCCCACCAGCCCAATCACGGCAGAAAGCAGCGCGTATTCCAGCAGGTCCTGTGCTCGCGTCTCATGCGCGAAGGTCCGGACCCATCGCCGAAGCCGCCCGACCGCCACGGATCTTCCCTTCAAAGAAACGAAGGCCGCCGCCACACGAACGTGGCCGCGGCCCGGAGACCGTCCTCGTCTCCATGCGTGCCGGGACGACAGCTACGATCCGCCGCCGGCGCTGTCGAGCGTGCTGGAGATCTTGGTGTAGATGTTGTTGATGGCAGTGCCCAGTTGCGTGATGGCCGCAACAGCTGCCAGCGAAATGAAGGCGGCGAGCAGCGCGTACTCGATCAGGTCCTGCCCATCGTCTTCCCGCACCAAGCGTCGGAGCAGGTTCTTCATTGGTCGGTCTCCCTAAATCCGATTGCCACGTCGACGATCCGGACGACCGCGGAACTGAGGAGTGCCTCGGGCGCTACATGATCCGCGTCGGCTGAGCGACTTCGAGCTGGGCCCGTTGAGCCACCTGCTGTTGCAGGCGCCCGACTGCCAGCCGGAGCGATCGCCGATGCGGAACGTCAGTCCAGAGGAACTCGGCGCCAATTCGCCATCTTTCGCCGGCGCCTTCGACTCGATGACACCATATCACGCGAACGGGGTCATCGAACGCATCACCATCGACTTCCAGCCGTAAGGCAGCGCTGGTGCCCTGTTCGAGCCGCCGATCGGTCTCGAGAAGGCAGCCAGAATGGCTGAGGTTACAGGCTCGGACCGATGATTCGCGCGAAAGCACCCCAAACACATGGGCCGCGCCAAGCACGTCCAGGACTTGGCGAGCGGCGTTGGTGTCGAAAGTAGCCGTCCTCGGGCTGCACGTCAACTCGACATTGAGCTCAAGCGACGTCTCGAGGGGATCCGGCGACCAAGTTCCGTGCACCGGCTCGAGCGGAAGGAGGGAGAGCGCGTACTGGAGGGAGCCATCAGCGACCGATGGGCGGCAGTCCGTGACGCGGACCGGGAGCGTTGCGCTTTTGGACCCTGCCGCGAGATCCAAGGTCAGCCATTCACCCACGACTACTGGCGCTTCGCTGACGACGGTCAGCGCACCGGGACGGGTGGACGACTGGACACTGACGTCGCGGAGAACGCGGATGGCGCCCTCCCAGGACTGGCCGACGTCGAAGCGGATGTGCCGGCGCCGAGCCGGCTTGCGCAGTTCTCTCACGGCTTCTCGCAAGGCAACGGGAGTGCCGTCCTTCACTCCGCGCCGGATCGATCGAGCGATCGCATGATTTGGTTCGGAAATTCGCCGGTTCTGGTCTTTGACGGCCCCCGTCTTTACTTACCCAGCGACGCGAGCCGCGGGCGTGGGTCTGTCTGGAAGCAGACAAAAGCCCTCACCTACTCGGACGGCATCGCGCCTGGCGAGGCCTGTGACGCCGACAGGACTCTCGCGAACTGGAGGACGAGCGCGGTCAGGACGCAGGTCGAGAGTTGCACGGACGTGGTGGCGGCGACCGCATCGCTCAGCGGTGCCACCGCGGCGAGTCCGACAAGCCACTGAAGCGTCCGCAGCCCGGGCAGCTCGGGCCGCCGATCGCTCCAGGTCCAGAGGATCACCAGCGCCGGCGCGAGGAGCACGAGGTCGTACACGTAGAGATGCGGTGCCAGCAGCACTGCGACGAGACAAAGCAGGGCAATCTGAACCGACCGGTCCCCTGCCGCGAGGCGCCACGCGCGCCGCGCGTAGGCGAGGACGAGACCGGCGCTGACGATCCACAGTACCGCGGATACCATGCCCCTGCCCAGCAGGAGGCGCCAGAAGCCGAGCAGCGAGTGCAGGTGCTCCGGTTGTGATGCCGGAATCCCGCCCTCCGCAACGAAGCTCGCGAGCGTCCGCAGATAGGCCAAGACGACGGGTGTCCCCGCCCACGTCCAGCCGAGCGCGAGCTGCAGGATCGCGGCGACCGCAAATCCACCCAGGACCCGCCATTCACCGGCGACGAGGAGCATCGCGACAACGCCAGCCGCCAGCGTCGGTTTGTACCAGAGGAGTCCGAGGGCGATGCCCGCGGCCCACGGGCGCTGCTGGTCGAACGCGAACCACGCGATGACGAACGCAATGAGCGCCACGGCGCTGGTCTGGCCCGACGTCACGAGGGCCGCGAGAGCCGGGTTGAGCACCAGCGTCAGGGCGACCGCTGCGCGAGGGACCGCCGAGGCGGGAACGAGCCACACAATTCCCACCACGGCAGCGCCGTACAGCAACAGACTCACGACGAGCCACACATGTACCGCGCGCTCGTACGGCATTGCCGCCAGCGGCGCGAACGCCACTGCCACCTGCGGGCCGTAGAGCGGCAGGAACACGCCAGGCCGTGCCTCGGGCACAACGCGCCACATCGTCTCGTTGAGTGGGCGGGTCTCATAGAGCGTCGCGAGTTGTCCGCTGCGCGCGACAACGCCCAGCGTGTAGAAGTGTACGAAGTCGTGGCCCTTCACGATCCCGTGTGCGTCGCGGGGGCCCGCGGGTGCGAGCAGGGCAAATGCCTGCCCAAGGAGCATCGCGCCAGTGAGCAGCACCGGAAGCAGCGCCAGCGCCCGCCTGATCGCGCCGTGCGGCAGATCACCCACCACTCGACCGCAATCCTTGCATCGACGGGCTCATCGCGAACGCATAGCGGAAACGTGAGGCCGGCTCGCCGACGTGCCGGATGCGATCCTCGCTGGCGTTCCCGAGCACACCTGCGGCTCGTGCCAGATATCGCAAGCGATCCGGCTCGATCCCGATCGCTCTGGCACACGTGGCGTCCACCGCGACCGGATCGCGCCCCATCACCACGAATCCAGACGCGCGCGGCACTCCCATGATCGGGCCGTCGCCTTCCATCGCCACGATCGCATCCACGACGGTCACGTGCGGGCGAAGCGTCGCGGTCAGATCGAGGATCGCGTTGTCGATGCCGTGGAAGTGCAGCACGTTCTTCGGCCAGCCGTATACGGCGCCAGGAACGACGCCGAACAGGTTCTTCATCGCGCACGTCATCCCGGCCCAATGGTGCGTCTTCAACTTCGGCACTGAGATGACGACATCCGCCTCGAGCACGGAGACCGGCAGCAAGAGGCTGTCCAGTCCCATGAAGTTCGTCCTCAGCGGCACACGCCTCACATCGTCCAGGTTGAGATCCAGCACGCGCACGCGAAGATCGCGGAGGACGTCCGAGAGGCCCGTTGCAGTGACGAGATATTCGAGGTCCCGACGATGACCGGGACCTTCCGCTACCAGGACGTCGGCTGCGCCTCCGCGGCGAACAGCTTCGGCGATCGCGCCGATCAGGAGCGGATGCGTGTTGATGGCGGTGCCGGGCTCGAATTCCACGAGATTTGGCTTCAGCAGAACGCGTCGTCCGGCGACGTCGATTCGCAGCTCTCGAAAGCCGCGCGAGATGAGATCGGTCAACTGCTCGTAGGTTGCGCACGCGAGGATCGCGACCTCGGATGTTGGCGGAGGCGGTGGAAGCGCCAGATCCCGGTTCGTGCGCTGACAGGCCGCACTCAGCACGCTCGCGGCCGTGCCACCCAGAAACGCACGCCGTGTGAGTTCAGCTGGCCAGGGCATCGTAGCTGTCCGCCTGTCCGCGGCAGGCATAGAGAGCCAAAGCGACGGTCGAGAGATTGCCGAAGAACTGCGACTGCTCCCACACGCGTTCGAGGATGCCGTCGAGATCCGGAAAGTGTTCTCCGAGGCGGCCGAGGGAAATACGTGCCAGCGACAACGGCATGCCGGACTGCTCGTCGATGCGGCGATCGGCGAGCAGTTCGCGTCCACGAATCACCACGGGATGATCTCGAAGTGGCTCCAGCGCGAGCAGCGCGAGCGCGGTGGTGGGGACATGGGGACGAAGCTCGTGTCCGAACGCCGCGGGGTTGCCGTAGTTCCAGCCGCCGATCGCGCACGCGCGATCCAGCAGCAGGCGCTCGGCCTCCGACACGCGGGACGCGGCCTCTGGTGAGGGGCGCGCACGGTGCCACCGCCGCACGGCCATGGCGGCCCACGCTGTGGGCTCGACCCAACTGAACGTACCTGGGGACCACGGCCAACCCTGCAACCGGTCGTCCTGGCGCAGCGCCGGCGACTGCGGCAGCGCGACGCCTTTCACCGTGAGCAGCGACGCCACGAGACTCGACGCGAGCGACTGCTCACCGGATCCGAGCGATTGGGTCACCAGCGCCGCCTGTGCGTGCCACGCCACGTTCACGTCGCCGCCGTGTGCATCGAGGAGCAGGCCGTCCCGGCGAGGCCACGCTGCGAGCACGCTGGCGTCGATCGGATGACCGGCTGCGCGAAGCGCAAGCAGCGCGAACACGGTCGGCTCGAGTCGCGACTGCCGCCCGGACAGATAGGGCCAGCCGCCGTCTGGATTTCTGGAGCGGAGTAAGGTCGCTTCGAGCGCGTCCGCGAGCGCGGACGAACGGCCGCCGGCCACCGCGGGCCTAGAAGTGGCCGGCACGAGGAGCGCTGCAAGCGCTGGGTCGGGCCTGTCAGGCCCGACGCCCCAGACAGAATCAGAAGAGCCGGCGGTCGGGATCCTCGGTCTGGCCCTGGGGGGGCGCCGGCGGATCCGTCAGCGCGGGGAGCAGCCGCGGGGCACGCTGAGGCGCTGGTGTGCCGTGCCGGAATTCGCGGAAGTCCACGTTGCATTCGTGCGCGGCCAGGAAGTTGAGGAACCGTTTATAGTCCTGCGACCCCATCCGGAACAAGCGCAACAGCGCGCGATAGTTCCCGCGCGTCGTCGTCAGCCCGCGGCGCACGAGCTCCCGCATGTCGTGGCGCGTGATGTCGCGCGCCAGGAAGAGCGGATGCACGTGCTCCCAGAATGAGTATCCACCCGACACGAGCGCCTGATACAAATCGTCGGCGACCTGCCGGCGGCGATCGCGGCTCGGCAACGACGCGTCGGCCGAGACCTGGATCGACGGCGGCAAGTGCTCTGGCAGCACGTTCTCGCCGTTCGACATCCACAGCGACTGTTCGACGACATTGTGCAGCTCGCGGACGTTGCCGGGCCAGCGGTACCGCTCGAGCGTGCGGAGCGCCTCGGCCGAGAACGTCACGGTGCGGTTCGCCTTCGTGATCATGTGCTGGACGAGCACCGCCACGTCCTCTTTCCGCTCGCGCAACGGCGGCACCTGAATGTGGATCACCCGCAGGCGATACAGCAGGTCTTCCCGAAACTGTCCGCTGGCCACCATTTCCGCCAGGTTGCGATTCGTCGCGGCGATGACGCGCACGTCCACCGTCGTCAGCGCATGGTCCGCACCAACCGCCTGAATCTCACCGTTCTCGAGGAAACGCAGCAGCAGCGCCTGCATACGCAGGCTCATCTCTCCTACTTCGTCGAGGAAGAGCGTGCCTCGGTTGGCGAGCTGCAGCTTGCCAGGCTTGTCACGGTACGCGCCCGTGAAGCTGCCTTTCACGTGACCGAAGAGCTCGGACTCGAGGAGGGTTTCGGTGAGCCCCGCGCAGTTCACCGCGATGAAGGGACGCGACGCGCGCACCGACCGCGCGTGGATCTCGCGCGCGACGAGATCCTTCCCCACGCCACTCTCTCCGGTGACGAGCACCTTGGCGTCGCCCGCCGCCACGCGCCCGACGAGCGCGAGGATCTCTGCCATCTGGGGACTGGCGCTGATGATGAGCGGCTGATGTGACTGCGAATCCATGGATAGCGGCGACGAAGCGGTCCTCACGACTGAGCCTCCGAACGAACCCGGGCACGTCCGGGTACGGCCGCGGCGAAGGGCCGCCGCGGTGTGATGTGTGCTGAAGCTCGACAGCAAATCAGGTGCCCGGCGCGCGCCGCTGGTGCATCGGTGCGCAGTGCCGCGCGGGTCCGTCGTCCCGGCTCGACGTGGCCGGCTGTCTGTCGAGGCCGTGACATCCGCACGGACCCGCCAGACATCTGTCGCCGGCCAGACAGTGTTACGAACTGGTGATCGGACTGACGGATTCGTTACCGTCGGGGCACCAGGCGTCCCCACGCTGGTGCAAGTGCGATATAACGGGCTGGACCTCAGACGACCATGGGCGACTTGGACCGCATCTTCGATTCCGGCAACAGCTCGCTCTTCGACGTGACGATGGCGGCGCCGGGACCGCCCGGATCGCTTCCGCTCTCCCCGGCCGACCTCCTGCATCGTCCGAGCGGTGACATCTTCGGCTGGACGCAGGACGTCGGCATGGGCTGGAAGCCCACGGACCTGCAACGTCCCGAGGTGCTCATCCTGAGCACGCTTGGCGGCCTGCGCGCCGACGATGGATCACCGCTGGCGCTCGGCTATCACACCGGACATTGGGAAGTCGGACTGCTCGTGAGCGCCGCCGCGGATCAACTGCGAGACGATCGCGCGATCCCGTTTGCGGCCTACTGCACGGATCCATGCGACGGACGGACGCAGGGAACGACAGGCATGATGGACAGCCTGCCGTATCGGAACGATGCCGCGATCGTCCTGGGACGGCTGATTCGATCGCTGCCGACGCGCCGGGCGGTGATCGGAGTCGCGACGTGCGACAAAGGCCTTCCTGCAATGCTCATGGCGCTGGCCGGCAGCCGCGATCTCCCCGTCGTCGCGGTTCCTGGTGGCGTGACGCTCCCTGCCACCGACGGTGTGGATGCTGGAGCCGTGCAGGCGATCGGCGCGCGCTTCGCGCACGGTCAGTTGACGCTCGAGGAAGCGGCGGAGCTCGGATGCCGCGCCTGCGCCTCGCCGGGCGGTGGATGTCAGTTCCTGGGTACTGCCGCGACCTCACAAGTGGTCGCGGAGGCGCTCGGACTCACCGTGCCTCATGCGGCGCTCGCACCCTCGGGTCAGCCCATTTGGCTCGACGTCGCGCGGCGTTCGGCTCGCGCGGCGCTTCGGCAGTCGAGTCTCGGTCTGGCAGCACGGGATCTCGTCACCGACGCCGCCATTCGGAATGCGATGGTCGTGCACGCGGCGTTCGGCGGCTCCACGAATCTGCTCCTCCACGTTCCCGCAATCGCGCATGCGGCCGGCCGGAGGCGGCCCACGATCGACGACTGGCTGGACGTGAACCGGCGCGTCCCGCGGCTGGTGGACGCGCTGCCGAATGGACCGCATCCGACGGTACGCGTGTATCTCGCGGGCGGTGTGCCCGAAGTGATGCTGCACCTGCGCGATCTCCATCTGCTCGATCTGGATGCCAAGACCGCCGGCGGTGCGCCGCTTGGTGACGTGCTCGACTGGTGGGCGGCGTCCGATCGCCGCCGGGCCGTGCGCGATCGCCTGCGTACACTCGGCGTCGCGCCGGACGATGTCATCATGAGCCCGGGCCAGGCAGCTGCGCGCGGGCTGACGAGTACGGTGGCGTTCGTGCGCGGCAACCTCGCTCCCGACGGCGCCATCGTCAAGAGCACGGCGATCGATCCCTCCGTTGTCGGGCCTGATGGCGTGTATCGCCTGACGGGCGCGGCGCGCGTCTTTACGAGCGAGCGCGCGGCGATTGCGGCCATCAAGAGTCAGGGACCCGACCGGATCGCTGCAGACACGGTCATCGTGCTCGCGGGGCGTGGTCCCATGGGCGCCGGGATGGAAGAGACCTACCAGGTCACGTCGGCACTCAAGCACCTGGATGTCGGCAAGACCGTTGCGCTTGCCACAGACGCGCGGTTCTCTGGCGTCTCGACGGGGCCGTGTATCGGGCACGTCGGGCCCGAAGCCCTCGCCGGGGGGCCGATCGGCCGAGTGAGGGACGGCGACTGCATCCGAATCGAAATCGATCGGGGCGCGCTCCACGGCACCATCGATCTCGTGCGGCGGAACGCGGATGGATCGGATGAACCGGACGACGAGGAGCTGGCGCGGCGCACGCAGCGGCCCGACCTGGCTCCCGATCCGGCGCTGCCCGACGCGACGCGACTGTGGGCCGCCCTGCAGCAGGCAAGCGGCGGCACCTGGGGCGGCTGCGTCTACGACGTAGACGCCATCATTGAGGCGCTCGCGCGCGGGCTCATGGCGTCTGACGACCCTCGAACGCCTCGTCGGTCTTGACCGAGAACTTCTTGTAGTCCGAGTACGTCGTCACCGAATTCACGTCGAACGTGCGGAACAGCAGCGCACGTCCGGTGCCGGTGAACGTCGTGCGCGAGGGCAGCCATACCTCGTCGTTCACTTTCGTCCGCTCGAAGACCGCCCGTGCGCCTTCGTGGATGCGTCCGACGATCCCCCAGCCGAACGTCACGTCGTCAATCGCCTGTGCGTCCAGCCGAACGAGCTGATATTCGGACTCGCTGACCCAGGCCGTCGCCTTGAATTTCTTCAGGAACTCGCCGGCGTCGGTCCGCGGTTTGAAATTGGGCTTGGGAACCAGCGTCGCGACCACGGTCTCGTGCCCATGGAGCGTTTCGCGGCCGATCATCGTGATGGTGTAGAGCGAAAACGCTTCGTCGACGATCGCCTGTTCTTTCCTGCGCTCGTCCTGTTCGCGCGCGACGCGATCATCGCGCTGTGCAGCGGTTTCGGTCTGCCGCTTGGCGGCCTCGCGCAAGACGTCCTCTCGATGGACACGGTCCTGCTTCGCGAGCTCGGCGGCAGCGAGCGGCACGCCATCGACCGCAATCAATCGCTTGTAGTTGTTACCCGGCTCGACGGAGGGATAGACCTCGTAGACCTTCATCGGCCCGTTGCTGACTTTTCCCAGCTTCGACACGCTGATTTCTTCTCGATGCTCGAGATACGTGTATTGGCTCTGCAGGGCGCGGTCGCTCAGCAGCCGCTTGCGGACCTCGGCGACGAAGCCCTTGGGATCCGGCAGCGGCGTGAAGTCACGCTGGATTTGTGCCGCTGCCAGCAGCTCGCCGATCGACACGAGCGCGACCACGATGGCCTGAACCGAACGGATCCGATGCTGCGACAAGCGGAACATGGAGCTATATAGTGGTCAGGGCGAATAAACGGAGCACTGTCATCATGAACTTAGACGAAGCGCGTTTATGCCTGGACTGTGAAGAAGTTCACGAGAACCAGGTGTGTCCGATCTGCGGTTCCGAAGCGTTTGCGTATCTCACGCGCTGGGTCCAGCCCTCCTCCGACCGTGCGCGCGATCGTCGTCCGGAACCGGCAGCAGCGCGACAGGAGCCGCGCACCAGGGAGCAGCTCGAGGCGTACCGCCAGCTGCTGAGCGACGCCCCGATCCGGTCGAAAGGCGGCCTCGTCGCCAAAGGCGCCATCGGTCTGGCTGCGCTCGGCCTGGCAGGCTGGGCGTGGCGCGCGGCCGGCCGCGCCCGCACTGGAGACCGCGACCACCCAGACGACGGCGCCGGAGAGGTGATGCCCAACAAGTGACGGCTCAAGTGTTTACAGGCACGTACGAGTGCCGCACCCTCGCGGCCTCATGGGACCTGACCTCACGCCCCGTGGTACCATGAGAAAGCAATGCCAAAGTCAAAAGTTGCGATTCTCAAGACAACTCCGGGCACGGTTTTCCGCGACTATCACACCCTGATGAACCTGGCCGGGTACCAGGATGTCATCGCCAAGGACGCGGACACAGCCCTCAAGGTCAACATCTCCTGGCACTTCTTCTTCCCCGGCAGTTCCACCACCCCCTGGCAGCTGGACGGCGTCATTCGGGCGATGCAGCAGGACGGCTACCGCCCTGAGCTGCTACATGCGTGCCACAACCGGACGGTCGTCATCGACGCCCACCTCGGCGAGCGTGAAAACAAGCAGCTCAATGTCGTAGAGGCGCACGGCCTGCGGAACGTGCACCTGTACGAAGGCGAGGAGTGGATCGGGATCAAGGATGCCGTCGGCGACCTGACCAAAAAGTTCCTGTGTCTCAATGAGGTGTATCCGAAGGGCTTCATGATCCCTCGACGCTTCATCGGCGAGAACATCGTCCATCTGCCGACGGTGAAGACGCACATCTTCACGACCACGACCGGCGCGATGAAGAACGCGTTCGGTGGATTGCTGAACGAGCACCGTCATTGGACGCACCCCGTCATCCACGAGACACTCGTCGACCTGCTGATGATTCAGAAGAAGATCCATCGTGGCGTGTTCGCCGTGATGGACGGGACGTTCGCGGGCGATGGACCAGGCCCACGGTGCATGATCCCACACGCGAAGAACGTGATCCTCGCGAGTGCCGATCAGGTCGCGATCGATGCAGTCGCCGCGAAGCTGATGGGCCTCGACCCGCTGTCGATCAAGTTCATCCGCCTGGCGCACGATGCGGGTCTCGGTTGTGGCGATCCGCGCGAGATCGAGATCGTCGGCGACGAGAGCGCCGCCAAGGAGAACTGGAACTTCGTCGGCCCCTTCCGGAAGATGACGTTCGCATCCCGGATGCAGCACAAGATCTACTGGGGGCCGCTCAAGGGGCCGGTGGAATGGTCGCTGAAGACCGTGCTCGCGCCCTGGGCCTACATGGCGAGCGTCATCTATCACGACTCGTTCTGGTACCCCGTGAAGGCAAAGTACATGATGCGCCAGGTGCTCGACAGCGACTGGGGCAGACTGTTCCGGAACTGGGAGACGCTCACACCCACCGCCGACGGGTTCCCTTCGGTTGGCTCGGATGGAGCCGAGATCACGCGTGTGGGGTTCAAGGCGTTCACGAAGTCCATCGGCATCCTGGGCACGTGTATCAAGGAAGCGCCGGAATTCGCGAACCGGAAGCGCAAAGTCGCAGCAGACTAATCAGTTCGGAAATCGGAGTGCGGTATGCGACATGAAGGTCGAGTTCGGCTCCGCACTCCGTACTCCGCACTCCGAATTTACTGAATGGCCTACTCCGCTGTCTTCCGTTGTATCGCCGGGTGCCACGGGGAGCACTCGCTCGAGGCGCCCATCTATCGCTGTCCGACGTGCGGCGACCTGCTCGAGGTCTCGCACGACATGGGGGCCCTCCGCGATCGCGGCCCTGCAGCGTGGATGAAGCTCTTCGACGAACGGTACAAGCGCACGACGTGGCCCTATGGCTCCGCCGTGTGGGGGAAGAAGGAATGGGTCTGCCCTTCCATCGAGGACGCGCATATCGTCTCGATGGACGAAGGCGGCACGAACCTGTTCTGGGCAGATCGGTTTGGGCAGTCGCTGGGGCTCGAGGACCTCTGGGTCAAGCAATGCGGCAATTCGCACACCGGGTCGTTCAAAGACCTTGGAATGACCGTCCTGGTCTCGATGGTGCGCCAGATGATCGCGCACGGCAGCTCTGTGCGCGCCATCGCCTGCGCGTCTACCGGTGACACGTCGGCCTCACTCGCGGCGTACGCGGCTGCCGCCGGCATACCAGCCATCGTCATTCTCCCGCGCGGCAAGATCACCACCGCCCAGCTGGTGCAGCCGCTGGCAAACGGCGCGACAGTGCTCTCGCTCGACACCGACTTCGACGGCTGCATGGCCATCGTGCAACGGCTGGCCGCTGACAATCGCGTCTACCTCGCGAACTCGATGAACAGCCTGCGGCTCGAAGGACAGAAGACGGTCGCCATCGAAATCGTGCAGCAGTTCGACTGGCAGGTGCCCGACGTGGTCATCATCCCGGGCGGCAACCTCGGGAATGTCTCGGCGCTCGGTGCCGGCTTCGATCTGATGGAGAACCTGGGGATCTCCAACCGCCGGCCGCGGATCGTCGTCGCGCAGGCGGAAGCCGCCAACCCCCTCTTCCTCGCGTATCAGCGCGGCTGGGCCTTCGAGCCCGTCGCCGCGAAGCCGACGCTGGCGTCGGCCATCCAGATTGGCAATCCCGTCTCGGTGAAGAAAGCCATCCGCACGCTGCAGCGGTACGACGGCATCGTCGAACAAGCGTCTGAGCAGGAACTCGCGGACGCGTCCGCCGAAGCCGATCGCACCGGCATGTTCAATTGTCCCCACACCGGTGTCGCGCTCGCCGTGCTGAAGAAGCTGGTCGCCCGCGGGGCGATCGGACGGAAGCAGCGGGTCGTGGTGATCTCGACCGCGAATGGCCTGAAATTCACGGACTTCAAGATTGGCTATCACGACGGCGCCCTCCCGGGGATCGCGTCGCGCCTCGCCAACCGGCCCATCGTCCTGCCGAATGACTACAGCGCCGTGGTAGACGCCATCGATCGTTCTGCCGTCGCGGCCGCCCGCTGACGCGCCCCTCGACGCGGTCCTCGCGACTCGTCCGGCCTACTGGTTTCCTGGTAGCGGCACGCCTGTCCCACGCTGTCGCAGCGAATCGTCGATGTCGTCGATCTTGTCGACCAGCAGATTCAGTTTGCGCGCCAATCCCTGGATATCCGACGCAGCGCGTTTGTTCACCTCGAAATCCAGCTCACCGCGCAGCCGATCCTTCGTGTCCTGACGGTTCTGACTCATCATGATGACCGGCGCCTGAAGGGCGGCGAGCATGGACAGAAACAGGTTCAGCAGGATGAAGGGATACGGATCCCAGGCCTTCATCCCGAGCGCCAGGTTGAAGACCGTGTAGACGACCAGGATGGTCAGGAACGTGATGATGAAGGTCCATGAACCGCCGAAGTTGGCCACTGAATCAGCGATCCGTTCCCCGAACGTCGCCTCCGCTTCAATCAAGTCGTTCGGGTTCCGTGCGGCACGCCCACGGACCAGTCCCTGCGCCGCGTGGAACTGACGCCCCAACACCGTCAGCATGTCCATGCCGGCGTGCGGCTTCTGCTGCAGCAGACTCAGGATGTCGCTTCTGTCCACTTCGAGGCAGCTGGCGGGTTCGAGCGCCATGGCGTTGGTCTGGTGCGGCGTCTGATCCAGCATCGACGCAAATCCGAAGAACTCGCCCGGCTGGGGCCGGTCCACCACCACGCTCTGGTGACCCTCGTCGACCGTGGACACCTCCACCACGCCCGACACCATGACGTAGGCGCGGCCGCCCGGATCGCCAATCTTGTAGATCCGCTGCCGCGGCGCAAACGTTTTGTGCTCGACCTGCTCGGCCAGCACGCGCAGCTCGTCGGCGTCGAGCAGGGCAAACAGGGGAACTCCGCGCAGGACGTCGGGATTGCAGGCCATGGGCGATCTCCATCGCCGAGGCGCGCGGAGCCAGCGAGCGCGCACCGGCTGAATACCGGGCCGCGAAGCATAACAGAACCCCAGGCTCGCCGCCGTGCACGATCCGTCGCATGCCTGTTACCGCACTGTTGGAGGATGCTCCCCACTCAGAGGTTCCCAGGTTCACAGGGTGCAGAAGGTTCAGCGGGTTCAGGGGTTCCGTGCCGTGAAAGGGCTGCTGGCTGCGCTGATTCTGCTGTGCGCTGACCCGGCTCTCGCCCAGCAGCCGTTCTCGACCGACGATGCCGACGTCACGCCGCCGGGAGGGGTGCATGTCGAGCCTTCGAGGCGCGATCGGCAGCAGCTACAGGTGCTGGTCGGAAACAGCTACGGCGTGACCAATCGCGTGCATGTCAGCGCCGCAGTGATCGCAGGACATTTCACGGCGAGCCCCCGCGCGGGCATCCAGGTGGGGCTGTCCGTAGATCTGCCTCGCTAACCCCGGACGGATATCGGTCCGCCCGGGGAAATCCAATCGAGGGCTTGAGGGTTCGAGGGTCTGAGGGCCCGTGGGAACCTCCCTATTGCTTCGAATCGAACGCGTAGATCAAGCCAATCGCGAACGTCGGCTGGGTCTTCTTCAGCACGTCGTGATCGTTTGCGAAGAAGTGCTCGTCCGAAAAGTCGTTCCGGAACTCGAAGCGCGCCAGGAAGCCCGCGGGCATCTTGTACTCGCCGGTCAGGGTGATTTCCTGCAGCGTTTGCGCCGTGCCGGTCGCAAATCCATCGTTGTCCTTGAAGTACTCGTAACGCGGCGAGAAGGCGAACGTCGGCGTCACCTGGAACTTCAGGCCGAACGCCACGCCGTACCAATCCACGCCGTCGCCCGCGATTTTGTCGTGGCCGTAATCGAAATTGCCGAGCACGCTCATCTTGTCGGTCGCCGTGTAGGTGGCCACGAGGTCGAACAGATTCCGCGCGCCGGACCCGTCTGCATCGTCGGCCTGCTCGTTGCCGACGATGTAGTTGGTGATGATCGCGGTCTTGGCGGTCGGCTTGACGGTCAGCGACGCCGCGACGGTCTTGTCCTTGTTGTTGTCCTTGACGTCGTTCCAGCCGTTCACGAGGTAGCCGGTGAAGCTCACCTTGTCGTTGAACGCGTACCCGATGCGCGCGCCGGCGTGATAGTACGGGATGGCCAGCGCGAACAGCAGGCCGCGCGAGTAGTTGAAGTTGTCCTTGTTCTCGATCACTTCGCCGCCGGCCGGCGTGACGAATTTGCCGAAGTCAATCGTCAGAGCCTTCCCGGCGAGGACCGACACGTACGCCTGCTGCACGTACTTCAGGTAGTCGGTTCCCCCCGGCTCAAAGGCGTTCACGAGATTCGCGGTGTCGCCCGCGCCGAAATCCAGACGGAAGCCCGCGCGGCTTTGTTCGGTCGGCGCCTTGGCGACGGCGATCTCGGCGTAGTTCAGACTGAAGCTGTTGTGCGTGATGTCGAAGTTGCGGAGCGCCTCCGGACTGCTCTGATTGAAGTTCCAGTTGTAGTACACGTCCACCAATCCGGTGACCTGGATGCTCTGAAGGAACGTCGGGGGCGCGGCCGGCGGCGGGGGTGGAGGCGGAGCCTCGGGCGGAGGCGGGGGCTGAGGCGGCGCGGGCTGCTGATCGGGTTCGCCGGTCGTCGCGGCAACAGCCGCCGCCGCCGCGATATCGACGCGGAAGGCACTCGATCCACTTGTCGTCGCGGACGGAGACCCGGACTCGCCCGGGGCTGCCGCCGCACTCCCGGCTCCGATTAATAGCGCCGCTGCCATCCCGGCAGCCGACCGCATCCAGGTATTCCGATCACGCACGCTCATCCCCATTCCGATCCTCCTTGCGCTCACGCGCATCCCGCCCGTCCAGTCGCGGCGGGATCGCGAAGGGAGCGATCGGCACACGTCGTGGGAGCGTCACGTGAAACACGAGCACGCGCCGTACCACGTACGGCCGCACGCGCAGGTGGCTTCACCAGTGGAAAATCGCCTGAGTTTGACGCGACAGCCATGCCGGCGGCGTACGGCCTGCCGGCCGGCGATCGCACAAAATTGTAGTGAAAGACCAGCGGCCTGACATGATTGTCGGGCGCACGCCGAGGGCACCGTGTCAGTCGGCGACGGCTAGTTGCGGAAGCGGCTGCAGTCCACGCGGTACTTCCGGATCTTGTAGCCGACGATCCGTTCCGTCGTATGGAGCAACCTGGCGGCGAGCGCGCGGTTGCCGCGCGCGGATTTCAAGGCGTCTTGAATCAGATCGCGCTCGAACGCCGTCACGGTCTCGACCAGCGACACGCGAGGCACAGTGTCGGACGCTTCGGCCGTTTGGAGTGTCGGCGGCAGGTGGTGCGGATGGATCACACCGCCCTCACACACGAGGACGGAGCGCTCGATCGTGTTCTCGATCTCCCGGACGTTGCCCGGCCAGTGATAGCTCGTGAGCATGTCGATCGCAGGCGTCGAGATGCGCTTGATGTGTTTGCCGTGCTCGACGGAGTACTTCTCCAGGAAGTGGTCCGCGAGCAGCATGATGTCCGGCTTCCGCTCGCGCAGCGGCGGAGCGAAGATCGTGAACACGTTGAGCCGATAGAAGAGATCCTCGCGGAACGTCCCCTCTTCGATCAGCTTCTCGAGCGGGCGATGCGTGGCCGCGATGAGCCGGACGTTGACGCGGACGGTCTGCGTGCCGCCCAGGCGCTCGATCTCGCGCTCCTGCAGGACGCGCAGGAGCTTGACCTGCGTAGCCAGGCTCAAGTCGCCGATTTCGTCGAGAAAGAGCGTGCCGCCATCCGCCAGCTCGAAGCGGCCCTTCTTGAGCCCCTGCGCGCCGGTGAACGCCCCCTTCTCGTAGCCAAACAGCTCCGACTCGATCAGCGTGTCGGGCAATGCCGCGCAACTGACCTTGATGAACGGCTTCTTGGCGCGCGGAGAGTTGTAGTGGATCGCGTGGGCGATCATCTCCTTGCCGGTGCCCGACTCGCCCCGGATGAGGACGGTCGTGTTCGTTCGCGCGACCTGCGCCACCTGCTCGTACACCGCCTTGATGGGCGCGCTGTTGCCGATGATGTTCTGGAACGCGTAGCGGTCCCTGAGCTCGTCGCGCAGGTGCGCGTTTTCTTCCACCAGCCGCCGCTTCTCGGCCTCGGCCAGCCGGGTCACCTTGATCGCCTGGGCGATCATGGATCCCACCACCTTGAAGAACTTGAGCGAGCGCTGATACTTCCGATCTCGCTTGAAACTGAGGTAGACGGACAGCGCGCCGACCGTGCGCTTGTTCACCGTGAGTGGCACGGCAATGAAGCTCTGTTCACGGGCTCCGTCCCGCCGCGTGCGGTCGGACAGCAGCGGCTCATGACTCACCTGCGGGACGACGATGGAGCGGCTGCTTTCGACGACCTTGCCGAGAATCCCTTCACCGGGCCGGACGCGCGCGCGCGTGTTCTCCGGACCAACCGAGGCCTTCACGTACAGGTCGCCGTTCTCATCGTCGATCATCAGGACCGCAGCGCGCACCACCGAATGGTGCCGCTCGAGGATCTCCAGAACAGCGGGCAAGGAGCCATTGAGGTTCAGAGCTGGCAGACAGCGATCTGGCTGATCTCGAGAAGCGTGTTGAGCTTCCGGATCTCGCCACTTGATTCGTGGCCGGCTTCATCGGCGTCGAGCGTGGCAGCACCGCCTCGGCGGCCGCGGCCGACAAAATCGTCGGTCATCATCGTTGGGTAGGACGGAATTGTAGCCGCGCCGCCGCGTCTGGCCAAACACATACGACCGATGCATGACGGTCATGTCGGCCACGGCGCGAATGGAATTCGGTTGACGCCGGGCCCGTTGTCATGTCGCTGTTACCGTCCTGTCATTCCCGCGTGCGCGTGACGACGGTCGCGTGGTCGCGAGCGGCGCGACGCGCGGTGCCGTCGACCGCCGGCGGCCGAGCGGACAAAATTCACGCGCGCCGGCGTCGCGCGCGACGCAATTCCGTTTATCATGTGGAGTTATGAGCATATCGACCGGCCGCCTGCGGCCGCCGCTCGGCACGCACGAGCAATGGACCGTGACCGACGCCACCGACACCTACGAGGTGGAACGGTGGGGCAAGGGTTACTTTTCGATTTCGCCCCAGGGTCATGTCCTCGTCCACCCCGCCAAGGATCCCTCGCGAGCCATCGACCTCAAGCAGCTGGCGGACGACCTGCAGGCGCGGGGCATCATGCTCCCGCTGCTCATCCGGTTCCGGGACATCCTCCAGCACCGGCTGGCCGACATTCACGACGCGTTCGCCGGGGCCATTGCCCAGCACCAGTACACGGGCCGCTACGCCTGCGTCTACCCCATCAAGGTGAACCAGCAGCGCCAGGTGGTCGAGGAAGTGCTCGCCTTTGGCGCGCCGTACGGGTTCGGCCTGGAGGCCGGCTCCAAGCCGGAGCTGCTGGCGGTGATGGCGATGGCCTCCAACGATACCCCCATCATCTGCAACGGGTTCAAGGACGCCGAGTACATCGAGACGGCCATGCTCGCCCACAAGATCGGCCGGACGATCATTCCGGTGGTCGAGAAGTACACCGAGCTCGGGTCTGATCCTGGAATACGCCGCGAAGGTCGGCGTCAGGCCGCGGATTGGGATGCGGGTCAAGCTGGCCGCGCGTGGCGGCGGGCGCTGGCAGTCGTCGGGAGGCTACCGCTCGAAGTTCGGCCTCACCGTCGCTGAAGTGCTGCGCGGTCTCGATGAACTGAAGCAGCACGGGATGCAGGACTGCTTCAAGCTCCTGCACTTCCACCTGGGGAGCCAGATCCCCAACATCCGGATCGTGAAGCACGCGCTCAACGAAGCCGCCCGCATCTACACCGAGCTGGCCCGCGCCGGCGCCGGCCTCGAGTATCTCGACGTCGGCGGCGGTCTGGGCGTGGACTACGACGGGTCGCAGACCAACTTCGAATCGAGCACCAACTACACGCTCCAGGAGTACGCGAACGACGTCGTCTACCACATCCAGACCGTGTGTGACGATGCCGGCGTTGCGCATCCGACCATCATTTCTGAGAGCGGACGCGCCATCGTCGCCTATCACAGCGTGCTCGTGTTCAACGTGCTCGGCGTGTCCGAGTTCGGCAACGAGTCGCTCCCCACCGCGCCTCACGGGAGAGCTGGAGCAGCCGCTCATCGACCTGACCGAGACCTACAACGGTGTGACGGCGCGCAATGCCCAGGAAAGCTTCCACGACGCGCAGCAGGCGCTCGACATGGCGCTCAACCTGTTCAGCGGCGGCTATCTCCCGCTCGAACAGCGCGTGCTACGCCGAGACCCTCTACTGGGCGATCTGCCGCAAGCTGCAGCGCATCGCGCAGCAGCTCGACGAAGTCCCCGAGGATCTGCAGAACCTGGACGAGGTGCTGTCGGACACGTATTTCTGCAACTTCTCGCTGTTCCAGTCGATTCCCGACAGCTGGGCGATCAAGCAGCTGTTCCCCGTCCTGCCGCTGCACCGCCTGAACGAACGTCCCACGCAGCACGCCGTGCTCGGGGACATCACGTGCGATTCCGACGGCAAGATCGACCAGTTCATCGATCGGCGCGACGTCAAGAAGACGCTGCCGCTGCACAGCTTCAACGGGGATCCGTACTATCTCGGCGTGTTCCTGGTCGGCGCGTACCAGGAAATCCTCGGCGACCTGCACAACCTGTTCGGCGACACCCACGCCGTGCACGTGAGCCTCGACGAGCAGGGCAACGTCGTGCTCGACGAAGTCGTGAAGGGCGACACCGTCCGCGAAGTGCTCGACTACGTGGAGTTCGACGTCGATCGGCTGACCAGGCGGCTTCGCACCGATGTCGAAGCCGCGGTCCGCGAAGGGCGGATTGATTTCGAGCAGTCAGGCCAACTGCTCCGCTTCTACGAGGCGGGGCTGCAGGGCTACACCTACCTCGAAGATCCCCGCGCCTCCTGATTCAAGCGGCAGGGCCGGTCGAGTACAATGGCGCCGGCAGCGCCTCTCGGCCCAGCCGCTCGTATCTGTCAGGCCCCAGGCCATCCGAAGGTGTTCCGTGGTCACCGCACTCGACAAGTCGCAACTGCTCGGCCGCGTGGATGCGTTGAAACAGGCGCTGGCGCTGCTGCCTCCCAGCGAAACGCTCCAGAAGGCTGTCTATCACTGCGAACGCCTGCACATCGCCGTCCGCACGTCCCACCAGGAAGGCACGCGCTTCGCGGCGTTCACCGTGAAGCGCATCATCGCCGAGCAGGCGTCGACCCTGCCGCCGATGGTTCCCGCCCTGATGCAGGAAATCATCGGAGCCCTCGAAGCGGGCGGACTCGATCTTCAGAAATAGTTCCCAGGGTTCCAAGGTTCACGGCGTTCCGCAGGGTCATTTCTGCAGCTGAATTGAACGGTAACGGTCATCACGACCGCGATGGGTTGCCCGTTCAACAGCGTCGGTGAATACACCCACTGCCTGACCGCCGTTTCCGCGGCCTCGTCCAGCAGCGGCACATGTTTCAGCACTCGCGTCTCGCTGACACGGCCTCGCTCGTCGATCACCGCTTCGAGGATCACCCACCCCTCCACGTGCGCGCTCTGGGCGATCGCAGGATAGACCGGACTTACGTCGCGGATCTTGATGGGGCTTCGATCACGCCGCCTACGCGTCGCGGGTCCGGCGGTCGGAGGCGGCTGGCGATAGCAATCGGAGTTCAGTGCCTTCCACGAGTCCGCCCGGCACACCGTCGCCGCGGGGCCGCCCTCCGGCGGTCCCGCCATGATGGGGCCGGTCCTGGCCTCGGCATTCAATGGACGGCATCCTGCTGGATGATGAGCGGCGCGGCGTCGCTGCCCGCGGGCCGCGAAGGACTCTGACATCGGCGGCCCGGGCGCCGCCGGCGGTCGCAGGCACGGACGGCGAGCGGAATAACACGAGTAAAGATCAACGCGGCGCTGCGGGTCGGAGCGCGGTATCGGCAAAGAGCTGGAAGGAGAATCAGCGTGCCGAGAACGACGCCGTGCAAAGCGATCGAGACCGGCAACACGCGGCCGCGGCGGGCCGCGGACGAGACACCGACGACAGACGGCGAGAACAGCTCGCGGGGCATGGACGCCTCCCGTGTAAGGAAGTGAAGGACGACCGAACGCGCGCGCTGTTCGTTGATTACTTGGACACCAGATCGCGAAGGGCGGAATCTGGATGCGGAGGTGCGGAACAGAAGGGCGGACTGAAGGTGCGGAATGTGCGGCAGAGGTGCGGACGAGAGGTGCGGAAGTAGGCTGCGGACAAGGTGCCACAGAAGGTGCGTTAGGCGTGTGCCTGCGCCGTGCGCATCCTGCTGAGCGCCCAACGCCGAAAGCCGAAGGCCCAAAGCCTCTGTCTTTGGGCCCGTGCGCCATGTGCCGTGAGCCGTTGCCTTACCAGACGCGCAGCGCTTCTCTGGCGCCATGGGTGCGCCCGGCTTGCATTTGAACGCCTCGGCAAACTCCGGCATGTTGCTCACGACTCCGTTCACGCGAAAACGGCCAGGCGAGTGCGGATCGGTCACGATGCGCTGCAGCGAGTCCTCCTCGGTCGAGTTCTGACACCAGACCTGCGCGTAGCCGAGGAAGAATCGCTGCGCCGAGGTCAGGCCGTCGCGTGAGGCCGCAGGCTGACCGCCTTGTGTGTTGGCGAGCGCCATGTAGGCGATGCGGACGCCGCCGTTGTCGCCGATGTTCTCGCCCAGCGTGAGCTTGCCTTGCAGCATCGCCGGCTTGCCCGTCTTGGGATCGTTGACCGGCGAGTAGCCCGAGTACTGATCGGCGATGCACGCCGCGCGCTGTTCGAAATTCTTGCCGTCCGCGTCGGTCCACCAGTCCGCCAGATTGCCCTCGCCGTCGAACTTGCGGCCTGAATCGTCGAAACCGTGCGACAGTTCGTGGCCGATCACCGCGCCAATGCGCGCCATAGTTCACCGGGTCGTCCGCGTCACGATTGAAGAACGGTGGCTGGAGGATGCCGGCCGGAAAGACGATCTCGGCCAGCTGCGGCGAGTAGTAGGCGTTGACGGTCGGAGGCGTCATCCCCCACTCGGTCTTGTCGACGGGCTTCCCGAGCTTGGCGTAGTTGCGCGCGACTTCGAAGTGGTCGGCGCGGAACGAATTGCCCGCATAGTCGTCGCGCGTGATCGTGACCGAGGAATAGTCGCGCCAGACATCGGGATAGCCAATCTTCGACTTGCCCAACTTGTGCAGCTTGTCGAGCTGCCTTGGTCTTGGTTTCCGGCGTCATCCAGTCGAGCGCTTTGATGTCCTGCTCCAGTCCGACCGTGAGCCCGTCCACGAGCGCCTTCATCCGAGCTTTGCCTTCGGCGCCGAAGGTCTTGGCAACGTACAGTTGTCCGAGCGCTTCGCCGAGGCTGTCGTCCACGGCCGCGACGCACGTCTTCCATCGCGGCGGCTGTTGCTTGATGCCGCGCAGGTAGCCGCTGAAGAACTGGAAATTCGCCTGCTCGAATGGCGCCGCCAGCACCGGCGATGCCGTAGTCAACAGCCGCCAGCGTACGTAGGTCTTCAAATCGTCGAGCGACGCGGACTGCCAGGTCGTGTCGAGCGCCTTGAAGAAGTCGGGCCACCCGACATTCAGCTCCGTGAACGACGGCGCCTCGGCCGCGCTGAAGTACGCATTGAAGTCGAAGCTCGGCGTCAGGCCTTTCAGCGAGTCCATCGTCATGTGGTGATCGCGCTTCGTGGGGTCGCGGCGCGAGATGCGATCGAGCTGCGCTTGCGCGAGCTTCGTTTCGAAGGCGAGGACGCTCGTGGCATGCGCCGCGGCGTCGGTGTCGGAGTCGCCCGCAAGGTGAAAGAGCGTCGTGGCATACGCCACGTACTTCTGCCGCGTCTCGGCGTTCTTTGGATCGTCCTTCAGGTAATAGTCGCGATCGGGCATCGTCAATCCGCCCTGATCGACGTTCATCAGCGTGGCTTTCGCGTTCTTCAGATCCGGACCGACGGCGAAGTTGAACGGGCCGCTCAAGCCGTCGCGCCGGAGGCGTCCCATCACCGTGCACGAGATCGGCGCGCGACGAGGCGGCGCTGATCTCGCTCAGCCAGCCGGCGATTGGCTTGAGACCACGAGCGTCGATGGTCGTCTGGTCCATGCAGGCGGCGTACGCGTCGCCGACCTTGGCTTCGATCGGGCTGCGCGATGCCGATGGAACCGCGGCGGCGTCGAGGATGTCGCGAAGCGCCCAACGGTTGTACTCGGCGAGCTGGTCGAACCGTCCCCAGCGGGCCTTGTCACCCGGGATGGGATTCGCTTTACGCCAGCCTCCGCAGGCGTACTGGTAGAAGTCCGCGCACGGATCGAGCGTCGAATCGATCGCCTTCATATCGAGGCTGGTGAGGCGTGGCGTACGTTCGTCGCCTTGCGCACCAAGGATCGTTGCGGTGAGCAGACCAGCCAGCAGGACAATCGCCATTCGATGCATGCGCGCTCCTACTCTTCTGCAGCCGGCCCCGGCCGGCATGCGTCTCGTACGACAGATTCGGTGCCAGCCACCGTTCCGCCTCCTCCATCGTAATTCCCCGACGCTTGGCGTAGTCGGCCACCTGATCAGCGCCAATCCGTCCCACCATGAAGTAGCGCGCGTGCGGGTTGGCGAAATAGAGGCCGCTCACGCTGGCAGCCGGCAGCATCGCAAAGCTGTCGGTCAGCGACAGCCCGGACTCGCCGGCGCCGAGCAGATCGAACAGTGTTTGCTTCTCAGCTATGATCCGGGCAGGCCGGATAGCCAAGCGCGGGCCGGATCCCACGATACCGCTCCGCAATCAGATCGTCACTCGACAGTCGCTCGTCCGTACCGTACCCCCACTCGCGTCTCGCCTGCGCGTGAAGATACTCCGCGAACGCTTCGGCCAGGCGATCTGCGAGTGCCTTGGTCATGATCGCGTGATAGTCGTCGTGGTCGCGTTCGAATTCCGCGACCAACTCGTCAACGCCCAGACCCGCCGTGACCGCGAACGCGCCGAGGTAGTCGCGCCGCCCGCTGCCGATCGGGGCGACGAAATCGGCAAGACACCGGTTCGGTTTGGTGTCCGCGATGATTTCCTGCTGCCGCAGCATGGGAAAGCGCGCCGTTTCCTCGCTGCGACGCTCATCGGTGAACAAGACGAGGTCGTCGCCGTCGCTGGCGGCTGGCCAGAAGCCGTAGACGCCTGACGCCGTCAGCCGCCGTTCCGAGATGATCCGGCCAAGCAGCTCCTGTGCGTTGTCGTACAGCTCGCGCGCCGCGGCGCCGTACTGCGGATGATCGAAAATCGCCGGCACGCGCCCCTTCAGCTCCCATGCGGTGAAGAAGAACGTCCAGTCGATGAACGGCACGAGGTCACGGAGCTGGCACCTCGAGTCGCCTCAGCCCGGTAAACGAGGGCACAGGCACATCCTCGGCTGGCCCAGTCGATCGTCAGGCGGTTCCGGCGCGCCTGCGCCAGCGTCAATAGCGGCTTCTGGGCTCGTTGCGCGTACTGCGCACGTAGCGTCGTCTGATCCGCACGGGTCGTGTCTTCGAACGTCCCGCGCAATGAAGGATTGAGCAGGCTGGCCACCACGTCTACCGCCCGCGAGGCATCGAGCACGTGGACCACGGGCTGCGTGTATTCGGGTGCGATCTTGACCGCCGTGTGCTGCCGGCTGGTCGTGGCGCCGCCGATCAAGAGCGGCAGTTTCAGATGGCGCCGCTCCATTTCCCTGGCCACCGACACCATCTCGTCGAGCGATGGAGTAATGAGGCCGCTCAGTCCGATGAGGTTGGCCTTGTGGTCGAGTGCGGCCTGCAGGATCTTGTCCTGCGCCACCATCACGCCCAGATCGATCACTTCGTAATTGTTGCAGCCGAGCACCACGCCGACGATGTTCTTGCCGATGTCGTGGACGTCGCCCTTCACCGTCGCCATCACGATCCGGCCCTGGGCGCCACGGCCGCCATCCTCGTGCTGTTCCGCCTTGATGTACGGCTCGAGATAGGCCACGGCCTTCTTCATCGCGCGGGCGCTCTTGACCACCTGCGGCAGGAACATCTTGCCGGCGCCGAACAGATCGCCGACGGTCTTCATGCCGTTCATCAGCGGACCCTCGATGACATCGAGCGGACGCGGCAGCTTCTGACGGGCTTCTTCGACGTCCACCTCGATGAAGTCCACGACGCCGTGCACGAGCGCGTGCGCGAGCCTGGCTTCGACCGGGGCGTTCCGCCACTCCAGATCGAATTCGCGTTTCGTGCCCTTCCCTTTCACCTGTTCGGCAAACTCGACCAGGCGCTCGGTGGCGTCAGGGCGGCGGTTGAAGATGATGTCCTCCACGCGCTCGAGCAGATCCTTCGGAATGTCCTCATAGACCACGAGCTGCCCGGCGTTGACGATGCCCATGTCCATGCCGGCGCGGATGGCGTGGTAGAGAAACGCGGAATGGATCGCCTCGCGCACGACGTCGTTGCCACGGAACGAGAAGGACAGGTTGCTGACACCGCCGCTGATATTGACGCCGGGACAGGCGGCCTTGATCGCAGTCGTCGCCTCGATGAACGCCTTCGCGAACTCGTTGTGCTCTTCGATGCCTGTCGCGATTGCCAGGATGTTCGGGTCGAAGATGATGTCGGAGGGACTGATCCCTGCCTGCTCTGTCAGCAACTTGTAGGCTCGCTGGCAGATCTCGACTTTGCGCGCGGCCGTGTCGGCCTGTCCGCGCTCGTCGAACGCCATCACGACGACCGCGGCGCCATACCCGGCAGCAAGGCGCGCCTTGTGGAGGAAGTCGGCCTCCCCTTCCTTCAAGCTGATCGAGTTCACGATCGCCTTGCCCTGGACGCACTTGAGCCCCGCCTCGATGACGGACCACTTGGAGCTGTCCACCATGAACGGCACGCGAGCCACTTCGGGCTCGGTGGCGATGTGGTTCAGGAATGTCGTGATCGCGGCCTCGGAATCGAGCATCCCTTCGTCCATGTTGACGTCGAGGATGTTGGCGCCTCCACGCACTTGATCCATCGCCACTTCGACGGCGGTCGTATAGTCTCCGGCCTTGATGAGGCGGGCGAACTTCGCCGACCCGGTCACGTTGGTCCGCTCGCCAATCATCTGGAAGTTGCTGTCGGGCCTGATAGTCAGAGGTTCCAGACCGCTCATCTGCGTGAGCGAGCTGGCATCGGGCGGTACGCGTGGCGGGACGCCGGCGACCGCGGCGGCGATCTCGCGAATGTGATCGGGGGTCGTGCCACAGCATCCGCCGACGATATTGACCAGGCCGTCGGCCGCGAACTCGCGAAGTATCCCGCCGGTCGTGTCCGGATGCTCGTCGTACTCGCCGAACGCGTTGGGCAGCCCCGCATTGGGATAGCAGCTCACGTAGGTGGGCACGAGGGCCGCGAGATCGGCGAGGTACGGACGCATCTCGCGCGCGCCGAGCGCGCAGTTGATGCCGACGCTGAGCGGATGGGCATGCTTGATCGAGATCCAGAACGCTTCGAGCGTCTGGCCAGACAGCGTGCGGCCACTCTTGTCGGTCACCGTGACCGAAATGAGGATGGGCAGCCGCACACCGCGTCGCGTGAACGCCTCCTCGCACGCGATGATGGCGGCTTTCGCATTCAGTGTGTCGAAGATCGTCTCGATCAGGAGGAAGTCCGCGCCCCCGTCGATGAGGCCGAGCGCCTGGTCGACGTAGGCGTCCCGCACGGCGTCGAACGTCGTCGCACGATAGGAGGGATTGTTCACGTCGGGCGAGAGCGAGAGGCTCCGGTTCGTCGGGCCCATCGCGCCCGCCACGAAGCGGGGTTGCTCCGGCGTCCGGACAGTCCACGCGTCGGCGGCGGCGCGCGCCAGGCGGGCCCCCTCGACGTTCATCTCGTAAGCCAGGGCTTCGAGTCCGTAGTCGGCCTGGGCGATGGCGGTCGCGCCGAACGTGTTGGTCTCGATGATGTCCGCGCCGGCAGCCAGGTACTCCTCGTGGATCCCGCGGATGATCGCCGGCTGCGTCAGGACGAGCACGTCGCTGTCACCTTTGATCTCGCGCGAATACGACGCGAGACGTTCGCCGCGGAACCCTTCTTCCGTCAGGCGGTGGCGCTGGATCATCGTGCCCATCGCACCGTCGAGGACGAGGATGCGCCGTGCGAGCGCGGTATGCAGGTGAGTGATACGGGATGACGACATCGAATGCTCCTGCCCGTTGAAAACGGACGCACGCGGCGGCCTGAGGCCCGGCCGCATCAATGAATTGCTGCTCGCGAGCGACGGCGCGCGGGGCGTTCACGCGCGGACGACTGCGACTCGTCCTGGCTGTCGGAAGGGCGGATACCACCGGCCACGAGCACGGTGAACGGGTCGCCGGTCAGGCGCGCACCGACGCGTACCGTGACGCCAGAGAATCCAGCGTCGCGCATCAGGCCCGCCAGCTCGTCGTCGTCGAATCCAAGCCACCGATCGCCCAGACGATCGCGAACCCACGCCTCGTCGTGCCGCCGGAGGTCGAGGACGAGCACCCGTCCGCCGGGCACCAGGACGCGCCAGGCCTCGCTCAGCGCCGACGCCGGATGCGCCGCGTGATGGAGGGCCTGCGACAGCAGGGCGATTTCGATGCTGCCATCTTCAAGAGGCAGACGCTCGAGCTCGCCGCGTCGCCATGCGATGTTCTTGACGCCGCGCCGGGCCGCGAGCGCGCGGCCACGTTCGAGCACATCGGGCGACCGATCGATTGCAATGACTTCCCTGGCCCAACGGGCAGCTTCGACCGTCAAGTAGCCGTCACCACATCCGAGGTCCGCGACGATGACGGGCGGCAGGAGCATCCCCAGGGCGCGAGACCATGCGGCCCAGCTTCGTCCAGGAACGAGTTGCCGCTCACCGTTGCCGTGTGTCGCAAAGCTCTCCTTCCGCAGCCGGAGCACTTCCTTCAACCGGGCTTCGTCCGCGCGAACCAGAGGATCGGCTGCGCCTCGAGCGAATTGTTCGGCCAGCACGTCCCAGATGGGCTCGGACACGCGGCCATCGGCCGGTCGCGCGGTGCGGTAGTACGTGTAGCCGCCTTCCTTCTGCTCCTCGACAAGTCCGCTCTCTTTCAGAAGGCCGAGGTGACGCGACACACCCGATTGCGCGATCCCGAGCACGCGCGTGAGCTCTGTCACGTTGAGGCGCTCTGTTCCCAGCAGGCGCAGGATCCGCAGACGCGCCTCGTCGCCAAGCATCCGGTAGAGCGCGGAAGCCGACTTCATATCTATAAATCTACATTCATTGATGACATGTAGCAAGCGCAGGGTCCGGCCTTCAGATGTCCGGCTGTCGAGGTTGAGCTTGCAGGGTGGGTCACGCGCTAGGGGAAACGGTCTAAACCGCAGATTTTGAAGCCGAAAGCCTTGAAATGGCGTCCAAGTGAACGTGTGGAGGATTCTCGTACCGACGCTCGTTGTCTGCCTGGGCTGGCCGGGCACGACTCTGGGTCAGTCGGGCACCGACACGCCTGCACCCGCTCAGCCGCCAGCCGTCAACACCGATCAGCTGCCCATTTCACTCGACCGCATTCAGCAGCAGCTCGAACACCGGCCAGCCATCAACCTTGATTTGATTCGTCCCAACTTCCGCGCGGAAGTAGTCGGTAAGCGCCCGCAATGGTGGAGTGACATCGACTGGCTCGGCGAGCAAGCGCACCTGCCGCAGCCAACGACGCCCCGATGGCACGACGAGTTCCTGAACATGGTGACGCCGCCCCAGGCGCAGCTATTCGGTCAGTCGAACAACGGCGACCTGGCGCAACTGGTCGCGACGAGCATGGTGCAGGCCATCGTTACGCGGGCGCTCGTCGCGAAGGTGCGGAATGCGTCCGAGAACCGCCACAAGCGTGAGGCAAAGCAGGAAGTCGACGATGCGATTGCGGCGTGGCAGAAGCAGCAAGAAGTGCAAAAAGACAAGCAATGACGATCAGGGGTGAGCCGACCATTGACGAATGACGATTGGTTCGCTTCGCCATTGTGTGGCGGGGCTGTTCGCCAATCGCCAATCGTCAATCGTCAATCGTCATTGCACGAGCCCCCTCACGCCCCCACCACCACCGTGCGCGTCTTCGTGAGGAGCTCGAACGCTCGCTGATGGCGCTCCGTGAACAGCGCAAAGAGCGCATCGATGATGAAGAACTCCGCCAAGAACGGCAGCTGCCGCAGCATCGACTGCCCCAGACTGATGCGCGCGCCTGATTCGGTGACGACCCGGAGGTGCATCACCCGTTTGCCAATCGTACGCCCCTCCGCATACTCGGCAAACACCGTGTAGACGACGAAGCCGAACGCCGCAACCATCATGCTCGCTGGGAGGGCGAATGGCGCCAGGTGCGCGGGCAGCATCAGCCATAACCCGCAACCCAGAATCGCCCCAGTTCCTGCGGAGACGCCCGCGTCGATGAGCTTCGCGGCGACTCGCGGCAACGCGTCGGCACGCTGCAGCGGCACCGACGAGAGGTACGACTCGGCGAGCGTGAGCGGATCCCCGAGCTGACGCAGGACGTCCTCGAGCGCCTGGCCGTGTTCCATTCGCTCGGCGATGTGGCTGCGAAGTTCCATGGCGATCTGGTCGCGAAGCGGCATCCCCTCCGGCACGCGATCCATCACGGATTGGATGTACACGTCGGCGGTCATTGTCCCTCCTCCGGCTCGAGCAGCGCGGCCATCGCGCTGACGAACGACTGCCACTCACGTTTCAGCCGTGCGAGCTCCTCGCGCCCGGCTGGCGTCAGCCGGTAATACTTCCGCGGCACACCTCTCGCCGGCGTTTCCCAGCGCACGTCGACCCAGCCCGCGCGTTCGAGGCGATACAGCACCGGGTACAGGGTTCCATCGGTGATCCCCAATGCGCCGTTGGTCCGCGCGGTCACCTTGCTGACGATCTCGTAGCCGTAGGCCTCGCGAGGGTCGAGCAGGTGCAGCACCACGAGTTCCAGCGAACCCCGCTTCAGTTCCCGGTCGACGCCGGCCCGATCGTCGGTACGGCTGATTTCCTTGGGCACAACAGCATGGTAACGCAATATACCTTGTTATACAAGATATATTGCGTCGCATGAGCATGGAGTAACTAAGCCTCACGGGCACTACGAGATGCGGGCGGATTGGAGTGGGGAAAGACAGCGGGAGGTCGCCCTAGCCAAGGCGCTTGACGACGACGTGGCGGAGGCGGCGCGCACCTGCGACGGCGCTTCCCTTCCCGACCAGGGGGAATCGAGAGGCCATCAGTGTGCAGGCGTAAATCGAGGCGACCACGACCACGCCCCAGGCAAGGTAGAGGAGCGAGACGAGTATCACTGCCAGCAGCCACTCAACCACGAGGAATCCTCTCTGACCTTGTCTGGCTGGCGCCCGAAGGCTATTCGTCAATCGTCAATCGTCACTGCGCGAGTCCACCCTCAGGTCCTCTCATAATCCGGCCGCCAGGTGACAATCGCCTGTTTGATCTGCTTGGGGGAAAGGGATTCTTCGAGCGCGCGCGTGACGAGCGCCGGCACTTCGTGATCCGATGCAAACCGCAGCGCTACGAGCTGTTTGGTGGAAAGCCGCAGGATCTCGGCGTGACGGGCAACAGGCAGGAGCTCCTTCAGCCGCAGTCGCTCCTCGAGGCGGATGATGCGGTCCTGCAGCGCCGTGATGTACATCCTGCTGATGGCAACCAGGGCGCACACCGACAGCGCCAGCGCGTACAACCCAAGCTGCACGAGCGATGGCCTCTCGAGCCACTCGCCGGCGATGAACGCGACGACGGCCACAGTCACGAACACAGTCGCAACTGTCGTAGGCCACGGATTGTGCGCGTGAGCCGCGTAGCTCTGCGGACGGTCAGCCATCGATCCAGTCTCCCACGCTGAGTGATGCGCCTCCAGTGTCGCTAACGCTCGTCTCCTGTGCCGCGTCTGAGCGTGGATGGAGCAAGACTCGATTCTGCAGGTACGCCGTCCGCTTGCGCCACCAGAATGGGACGAGCCATCGCGCCGTGCGGTGATGCTGCTGCCAGGTGCCGTACTCGCGTGCCTCGACGGTCCAGGCGACTTCGACGGATCCGCGATACTCGACGAGCAACCGGCACGTCGGGGACAGGCCGAATTCCACGCAGTCCATCGCGTCATCGTCGCGGTCGAAGCGGCGGGACCAGCCGCCAAGATGGACGCTGAAATGACGCGCGTGCACGCGCAGGTGGATTGGGAACCCGCCGTCGGCCGGACGATCCACGCGCAGCCAATAGCGGCCCGACGTCACGCGGAGGTCGGGACACCTCAGCAGTTTCCGGCGAGTCCTCACGATGACTGACGTATCGAACGCCTGCATGACCGCGTCAGTCGAGGAAGCGATGGTAGGCGGGGTTGTCGACCTCGAGCAGATAGGGGTAGCCGAGGCCGTCCAGGAACGCGCGAAGTGCACCCAGCTCGTGGTCGGGGACCTCGAACGCCGCGAGGACGCGTCCGAAATCCGCTCCGTGATTGCGGTAATGAAACAGGCTGATGTTCCATCGTCCGCCGAGCGCGTCGAGGAACTGCATCAAGGCGCCCGGCCGTTCGGGGAACTCGAAGCGGCACGGCCGCTCGTTCCGCACGTCGGGCGCGCGGCCGCCCACCATGTGACGGACGTGCAGCTTGGCCAGCTCGTTGTCCGACAGATCCAGCGTCTCGTACCCGCCCTCGTTCAACCGCGAGGCAAGCATCGCGGCGTCTTCCTTCGACGTCGTGCTGACGCCGACGAAGATGTGTGCGCAACTCCGATCACCGAGCCGGTAGTTGAATTCGGTGACGACGCGGGGACCGAGCGTGGCGCAGAACTCGCGGAAGGCACCTGGGCGCTCTGGAATCGTGACGGCAAAGATCGCTTCGCGCGCCTCTCCCAACTCGGCCCGTTCCGCCACGAACCGCAGCCGGTCGAAGTTCATGTTCGCGCCGCTGAGCACGGCGGCGAGCCGCATGCCGGTTGCGCCCTGCCGATCGGCCCACGCCTTGAGCCCGGCGACCGCCAGCGCGCCCGCCGGCTCCATCACGCTGCGGGTGTCGTCGAAGATGTCCTTGATTGCGGCACAGATCTCGTCGTTGCTGACCCGGACGACCTCGTCGACCGTCTGTCGCGCCAGCTCGAAGGTGATCTCGCCCACTTCGCGCACGGCCACGCCGTCGGCAAAGATCCCGACGTGTTCGAGGCGCACCCGTCGTCCAGCCGCCAGCGATTGATACATCGCGTCGGCTTCGAAGGGTTCGACGCCGATGATCCGGACGCCCGGCATGAGCGCCTTGATGTAGCCGGCGATGCCGGTGATGAGGCCGCCGCCGCCGACCGGCACGAAGACCGCGTCGAGACTCCGGTGGCTCTGGCGCAACAACTCGTCGCCAATCGTTCCCTGACCTGCAATGACAAGGGGGTCATCGAAGGGCGGAACCAGCACGAGGCCGGTCGTCTGCTGCAGCTCGTCGCAGTGCTGCTTGGCGTCGGCGTAGCTGTCGCCGAACAACACGACCTCCGCACCGAGATCGCGCACCGCCTGCACTTTGATCTCGGGCGTCGTCTGCGGCATGACGATCACCGCCCGGATCCCCAGCTTCCGAGCCGAGTACGCCACGCCCTGGGCGTGATTCCCGGCGCTCGACGCGATGACGCCACGGGCCTGCTCGGCCGGACCGAGGTGCGCCATCTTGTTGTAGGCGCCCCGGAGCTTGAAGCTGAACACCGGCTGCAGGTCTTCACGCTTCAAGAACACGTCGGCGCCCAGACGCGCCGACAGCCTGCGTGCCGAGTCGAGCGGCGTCTCACGGCAGACGTCGTACACTCGGCTCGTGAGAATGAGCCGCAGCAGCGCATCCATCGTTGGCACCGGCGGATGCGGGACGGGTGCAGGTCTGGACATGGGCGATGTGCTGACCGGATTATAGCGGCTGCGGCAGACCGGCCGGGCGGACGCGTCGTCCAAACCGGCAACTGACACGAGCCCTCGTCCGCCGTATCGGATCCTCGGGCGCCGGAAACAGGCAGGCTCGTCACGGGCGGGAACCGGCCCGCACCCAGCCATCGTTGAGGGGAAACGGGATGAAGCGGTGGGAACCCGGCCACGCGGTGAGCCTCGGCAGCCGGGCAACGCGCTTCGGCGGCGTGCTCGTGCTGGTTGCCCTCTGTGCCGTCGTCGTCGGTTGCGACCGAGTCGCCACCACCGCATCCGCGGCACCGGCGGCAGGCACGCCGCTCGCCGTATCCACGCGCGAATTCGTCCACGTCATCCGCCTCACGGGCCTTACCGAGGCGGTGACGTCCTACACCGTCGTCACGCCGGTCCTCTCCGGATCCACGCGCGGATCGTTGACGATCGTCCATTTGGCGCGACCGGGCACGGCGGTCAAGAAGGGCGATGAGCTCGTCGAATTCGATCGCCAGGATCAAGAGAAGACAGCGTTCGAGAAAGACGTCGAATGGCGGGACTTGAGCGAGCAGATTCTGCGCAAACGGGCAGAGCAGGACGCCGCGAAGGTGAAGGACGAAAGCGAACTCGCTCAGGCGCAGCATGCCGTGGACTCGACGCAACTTGAAACCCTCAACAACAACTGGGTGGGGAAGATCAAGGCGGAGCAGAATCTGCAGGCGCTCGAGGAAGCCAAAGCGAAGCTCGCGATGCTGCGCCAGAGCTTTCCGCTGAAGCGCTCGGCGGCCGCGGCCGACTTGCGTCTGCTGGAGATCAAGCGCGATCGAGCCGCATCAGCCAGGGAACACGCGCGCGCCAACGCCGCCGCGATGACCGTCCGTTCACCCATCGAGGGACTGGTCGTCCCCAAGATGGCGTGGAAGGGGAACGGAATCGGCGACGTCCAGGAAGGCGACGATCGGTGGCCGGGCTCTCCGGTGCTCGAGGTCGTGAGCCAGGCGTCGATGCAGGTGCGCGCGAAGGTCAATCAGGCCGATGCCGCGGCCATCCGCACCGGCCAGCCCGTGACGGTCCGGCTCGACGCCTATCCTGACATCGAGCTCCACGGCCGAATCCTGCAGATGGGCCCCATCGCTGCACCCGGCTCGTTCTCGCCGCGTGTGCGCTCGTTCACGGCCGTCGTCGGGATCGACGGCAGTCATGCGCGTGTGCTGCCCGACCTCTCGGCGGCGGTGGACGTCGAGGTCGAGCGCGTGCACAACGCCCTCGTCGTTCCGCGTTCGTCGATTCACGAGGCGGACGGCCGCGCGTCGGTCAGCGTCGGCGGCAGCGAGCGGACGGTCACGCTCGGACCCCGCGACGCGATGTCTGTCGTGATCACCGAGGGACTGCGCGCCGGCGACGAGGTACTGCCATGAGGCGGCGCATCGCGGCGGTCGCCACGATCGTCGCGCTGTCGGGCGCCCTCGTGGCGTGGATGTTTCGAAGCAGCGCGCCGGATGTGCCGACGAGCGAGGTCACACTCGGCGATTTCTTCGACGAGGTTCCTCTTCGCGGAGAGATCAAGGCCGGTCGGTCGATCGTCATGCTGGCGCCCGCCGACGCTGGGCAGCTTCAGGATCATTCGCATAGCACGCGACGGATCGGCCGTGAAGAAGGGCGACGTCGTCGTCGAGTTCGACGGGAGCACGGTCGAGCGAACGATCGCGGAGAAGCGCAGCGAGGTGAGACAGCTCGACGCCGACATCGCACGAATCGAGTCGCAGTCGCGCACGAAGGAGTCTGAAGCCGCTACGACGTCCACCAACAGTCAGTACCGACGTCAAGAAGGCGGAGGTCGAATACTCGGGCAGCGAGGTGATGTCCCGCGTCGAGAGCGAGCAGAAGCGTCTGAAGGTACTGGATGCCGAGCAGAAGCATGCCGAGGCCGACGCTGCCCTCGCGAGCGCGCAGGCGGGTGGACGGGCCGACCTGGCTGGCGCGCAGCAGAAACGCGAGAAGGCACGGCGAGAGCTGGAGCGCGCTGAGCGTCAGAAAGCCACACTCCTCCTGCGGGCGCCTGGCGACGGCATTTTCAGCATCATGCCGAATTGGCAGGCCGGTGGGTTCGACAACGCGCGTCCGTTTCAGGAAGGCGATCGGGCCTGGTCGGGCGCTCAGATCGCCGAGTTGCCCGAGGTGTCCACACTCCACGCGTCGGCGCGGGCCGACGAGATCGAGCGCGGACGTCTCGATCTCGGACAACCTGTCTCGGTGCGCGTCGAAGCCGTTCCCGACCGCGATCTGCGCGGGAAGATCGAATCCATCAGTGTGCTCGCCAAGGCGGATTTCACCACGTGGCCACCGCCCCGTACCTTCGACCTGCGCGTTGCGCTCGATGCGCTCGACGCACGGCTGCGGCCAGGCATGACGGCCAGCCTCCGCGTCGTAGTCGGTGTGCTGAAACAGGTGCGGCTGGTACCGGCACGTGCGGTGTTCGCCAGCAATGGCGAAGACGTCGCCTGGGTCGTCGGCACGACGCGGCGTGGAGCGCCGTGTGCTGCACATTGCGCGGCGTAACTCCGAGATCGTCGCCGTCAACGACGGATTGTCTCCGGGCGACCGTGTGGCGCTCGTCGATCTCGGCACGGCGAGGACGGGCCAGTGAAGCGGGCCGCTCTCCTGGTTGCCGTTATCGTCGCGCTGTTGGGCACAGCAGCGCTCGTGTATGGCGTCCCCGGTCTCGCGCGACACGGACCGCGCATACCGACGACGCATCCAGAGCGAGGCGATCTGCAGGTACGCATCTACACGCGCGGCGAGTTGTCCGCCGAAAGGTCGGTCGCCGTCTCCGCGCCTGGAATCGGCGGCACCATGCAAATCGTGCACCTCGCGCCTGCAGGTTCGATCGTCCGTGTCGGAGAGCTGATCGTGGACTTCGATCCGGCGGAGCAGCAATACAACCTGGAACAGGCTCGATCGGAGTTGGAGGAAGCCAACGAAGAGATCGTCAAGCTCGATGCCGATGCGAAGGTGCAAGCCGCCACCGATCAGGTTGCTGAACTCCACGCGCGGTTTGCGGTGCGGCAGGCAGAGCTCGCAGTCAGCGGAAACGAGTTCGTGGGATCCATCAAGGCACGCACCAACCTGCTGGATCTGGAGGCCGCCACGCAGTCGCTGTCGAAGATTCGGGACGACATCCGCACGCATGCGGCGACCAACGACGCGCAGGCCGGCGTCCTTCGAGAGAAGCGCCAGAAGGCGCTGCTCGCCATTCAGTTCGCGACGCACAACATCGAGAGCATGCGTGTGGCGGCTCCAATCGCCGGGCTCGTCGTCATGAAGCCGAACCAGTCGGCCGCGGGCGGCTTCTTCTTCAACGGCATGTCGCTGCCGGACTACCGCGAGGGCGACACCGCCCAGCCCGGCTCGGTCATTGCCGATATCGTGGACGTCGGAACGATTGGACTCAAAGCCAAAGTGAGTGAGACCGACCGAAGCGCGCTTGCCAGCGACACCGTCGCGGCGGTGCGGCTCGAAGGGGTGCCTGGCGATGCGCTTCCCGGCCGCACCTCGGGCGTCAGCGGTCTCGCGACTCATGACTTTTGGGAGGTCAGTGCGGAGCGCCAATTCGAGGCGACGTTCGCATTGAAGTCCCCTGGCAGTGCGCTGCGTCCGGGCATGACCGCTGGAGTCGAGGTCCAGGGCGAGCGCTTGAAGAACGTGGTCCACATCCCACGGCAAGCCCTCTTCGATCGTCTGGGTAAGCCGGTCGTCTTCGTTCGGAACGGCCCCGGTTTCACGGCGACTCCGGTCAAGGTGGCACGGCTGACCGAAAGCCGGGCGGTCATCGAAGGGGTGTCGGTGGACACCGAGATCGCGCTGGCCGATCCGGACAAGACCACGTCCGGCCCTGCCGCGAAGGGGGCCTCCGGCCCGGCCGTTGGAGGGGCGCCATGATTCCCGGCGTCGTGCGGGAGCACAAACCAACGCTGCAGCAGCTCCTGATCGACTGCATGCGCGGTATCGAGACGCTGCGCACTCACAAGCTGCGGTCGCTTCTGACCATGCTGGGGATGATCTTTGGTGTGGCCGCCGTCGTGTCGATGATGTCGATCGGCGCCGGTGCGCAGCAGCAGGTACTCGCGTTCATCGAGCAGCTCGGCGTACGGAACCTCATCGTCGAGGCACGCGAGGCCGCCGACGACCAGTCGTATCAGAAGGTGCGGAAGACGTCTCCTGGTCTGACGGAGCGCGATCTGCGAGTGATCCGCGCCAACGTGGCTGGCATCTCGCGCGCATCGATGCGAAAACGCTTCGCGCCACAGAAACTGATCCCGAAGCCGTTTGGCGAAGCACCGCAGGTGTTCGGCATCGAGCCGGCGTACAGGGACATCGCCGCGCTTCGCGTCGTGTCGGGCCGATTCATCGATCCGTCCGACACCGGGAACGCCCAGCCGGTCTGCGTGCTCGGCGAAGCCGCACGATCGGCGCTGTTCGGCGCACGCGATCCCATCGGTGAGTGGGTCAAGGTCAACGAACAGTGGTTCCGCGTGATCGGGACCGTGGGCCCGCAGCTGAGCGCTCAGACCGACGTAGCTGGCGTTCCGGCGCAGGATCGCAACAACATCATCTATGTGCCCGTGAGCGCGGCCCTGCTGCGTCTGGAGGACAGCTACAGCCGGTTCAAGGACGACATCGATGGCATCTACCTGCAGATGGCGTCCACGTCTGACATGGTGGGTGCCGCCGGCATCGTCCGCGGAATCCTGGACGCGACACACCGCGCAACCGACGACTACTTTCTGATCGTGCCGGCGCAGCTGCTCGCCGAGCAGCAGCGCACACAGCGGATCTTCGGGTTCGTCATGGTTGCGCTCGCATCGATCTCGCTCCTGGTTGGCGGGATCGGCATCATGAACATCATGCTGGCCAGCGTGCTCGAGCGCACGCGCGAGATTGGCGTCCGGCGGGCCGTGGGGGCGAAGCAGTCCGACATCATCCGGCAGTTCCTGGTCGAAACCGTCATGATCGCCGTCGTCGGCGGCCTCATCGGCCTGGCCCTCGGCGTCACCCTCTCGCGGGCCATCGCGGTGCTGGCTGGATGGTCCACGATCATCACGATGCAGTCCATCCTCCTCGCCTTTCTCGTGTCAGTCGGCGTCGGCTTGATCTTCGGTGTCTATCCTGCCATGCGCGCGGCCAGGCTCGACCCTGTCGAAGCGCTTCACTACGAATAGGTTCACGAGAGTCGAAGGTCGAAGGTCGAACAGTCTTTGGCCGCAGCCCTGTGGCCCGCAGTCCGTAGACCCTCCCCTTTCCCCTTTCCCCTCTCCCCTTTCCCCTGATGTAATAGGTCCATGAAAGCCATCGTCGTCACCGAATTCGGCGGTCCGGACGTCATGCAGGTTGTCGAGGTTCCGAATCCGTCGCCAGGTCCAGGCCAGGTGGTCGTCCGCATTCACGCAGCCGGCGTCAATCCGGTCGATGCGTACGTGAGAACCGGAACGTACGCGCGCAAGCCGCCACTGCCCTACACGCCGGGCTACGACGGCGCCGGAGACATCGAAGCCGCCGGATCGGGTGTGTCGGACTGGCACGTTGGCGATCGCGTCTGGATCGCCGCGCTCGGCGCCGTGAACGGCACCTATGCCGAGCGCATCGTCTGCGATGCGACAAACGTGTTCAGGCTTCCAAAAACCGTGTCCTACGGAGGCGGAGCCGCGCTCGGTGTGCCTGCAGCCACCGCACATCGCGCACTCTTCGGCCGCGCGAATGGCGTTCGAGGTGAATCCGTCCTGGTGCACGGCGCGACCGGAGCAGTGGGACTCGCCGCCGTGCAGCTCGCAAAGGCGGCCGGGCTCCAGGTGCTGGCAACCGCGGGCAGCGATCAGGGGCTGGATGTCCTGCGCCGTGAAGGCGCCGATGCCGTGTTCAATCATCACGACGCCGGCCGAGTTGATGCCATCAAGGCGGCCACGAACGGCAAGGGTGTGGACGTCGTGCTCGAAATGCTCGCCAACGTCAATCTGGACGTGGACCTCGGCCTGCTCGCGCCTCGAGGCCGGGTCGTCGTAATCGGAAGCCGCGGACGCGTGGAGATCGACCCGCGTCAGACAATGGGCAAGGATGCGGCGGTATTGGGGATGACGTTATGGAACGTCCCAGCCGACGAACGCGTGCGGATCAATCAGGCGCTGACCGACGCCATGGAGGCGGGCACGCTGCGCCCGGCCGTCGATCGTGAGCTCCCGCTGGCCGACGCACCGCGCGCCCATGAAGCGGTGCTCGCCGGGGGGCATATCGGGAAGATCGTCTTGAAGCCCTGACCAGTCGAACGGTCTCCAGTCGAACAGTCTAAAGGTCAAAACGGTCGAAGAGTCAGGTCGAAGAGGTCGACTCTTTGACTTTTCGACCTTTGGACTCTTCGACCCTTCGACTTTCGTCAGTCGAGACAGACCTTCCGCAGCAGCTTGAAGTCCGACAGCATTTTGCCGGCGCCGAGCACCACTGACGACAGGGGCTCTTCGGCCACGGCAACGGGCAATCCCGTCTCTTCGCGCAGGCGCGCGTCGAGCCGCTGCAGCAGCGCCCCGCCACCCGTCAGCACGATACCGCGATCGTAGACGTCGGCCGACAGCTCGGGCGGAATCTGCTCCAGGCCATCGCGGACCGCCCGGACGATCTCGCGCACGGTCTCACCCAGCGCTTCGCGCACTTCCCCGTCGGTCAGCGTGATCGTCTTGGGACGGCCCTCGAGCAGGTGACGGCCCTTGACGTCCATCGTCTGCTCCTCGTCGAGGGGCTGAGCAGACCCGATCCTCATCTTGATGTCTTCCGCCGTGCGCTCGCCAATCAGCAGGTTGTGCTGCCGCTTCACGTGATTGATGATCGCATCGTCCATGGCGTTGCCAGCCACGCGCACCGAACGGCTGTACACGACGCCGGCGAGCGAGATGACCGCCACGTCGGTCGTGCCCCCGCCGATGTCGACCACCATGTTGCCCGCCGCCTCGGTGATGGGCATGCCCGCCCCGATCGCCGCCGCCATGGCCTCTTCGATGAGATGCACTTCGCTCGCCTTGGCTCGGTAGGCGCTGTCTTTCACGGCGCGCCGCTCGACCTGCGTAATCTGCGCCGGCACGCCGATGATCACGCGCGGCCGGACGAACCCGCGGCGCGGATGCGCCTTGCGGATGAAGTAATTCAGCATCCGCTCGGCCTGCTCGAAGTCGGCAATGACCCCGTCGCGCATCGGACGAATCGCCACGATGTTGCCCGGCGTTCGACCGAGCATCTCTTTGGCTTCGTTGCCGACGGCTTCGACGCGCGACGTGAGGCGATTGATGGCAACAATGGACGGCTCGCTGGCGACGATGCCCCGACCCCGCGCGAAGACGCAGGTGTTGGCGGTACCGAGGTCGATGGCGAGGTCGTTCGAGAACCAGGACATGGCGGACATGAACACGCGTTGGACTCCTCAGACAGACGAATCAATGCAGACAGCCGAGCCCCGTTTGGCAAGGCCCGTGCCGGCCCACCACGCACCAGAAATTCTGAAAACCCCGACGTTTGCGATCCCGGCGCCGCAGCCAATGCCGGCTGGCCGACGCTCGAGGTTCACTGTGCTCGGTTACTCGCCACCAGCGTATCGGCAGCAACCCTCCACTACCCTCGGCGCAGCCACGGAAACAGCCCGCCACGACGCGACGAGTGCAGGTTCTGAGACTTTGGCGTCGGCGCCGGAGGCGTGATGCCCATGTCCGCGAGCACTTCATTGGCCGCAGTCTCGCCGCTCGCCACCGCGCCTTCCATCGTGCCCTGCGCCTGCAGCGAGCAGTGCTCACCGGCGAAGTGGAGGTTTTTCACGCGCTCCGCTTCCGCACCGCGGATCGTCGTCCACTGCCCAGGGCGATAGGTCGAGTGGCTGCCCTTGCTCCACTCGGAGCCGACCCAGTCGAACGATGCGTCGTAGCCGGCCTCACGTGTGTCGGCGATGCCATGGAACAGCGGCTCGAGTCGGCTGATCAGATGCTGCGACAGTTCTCCCGCAGCCAATCCGGACACGCTGGCACCTTCGCGGCCTCCAAGCACGCCGGCAAGTATCCCGGTCTTGCCCGACTGCCCGCGGCTCGCATCCCACACCGAGTGCCACTCGTCGCACACGACCGACCCCGTGGACTTGTACTTCGTGCGCCACACACGTTCATCGAACCCGGAGACCACTTTGACCGACGTGCCGTATCCCAGCTGATCGATCGCCTTCCGTTTCGCGGGTGGCAGCTCGGATCCGATCTTGACGCCGCGCAGCACGCTGAATGGCACCGTGACGATGACGTGCGGCGCGGAGACCGTGGTCGCCGACGCACGCTTCACATCGAGCTCGATCTGCCCATCGGCGCGCTCTCGGATGGCTTCGAGGGCGGTACTGGTATCCACGCGCTCGGCAGCACCGGCGAGGGCGTCGATGAGGGTGCTCGTGCCACCGTGTACGCGAAACCGCTGGTCGCCGAGCCCGAGGCCTAGCGTCGCATCCGTCCGCGCCGACAGCCGCGTCAGCAGGTTGAGCGACGACTGGTCACCGATGTCGAGACCGTACTCCGCCGTGAACGCTGCGGCAAGAATCGCCTGGAACCAGAGCGGCGCGCCGGACCGATCGAGCCAGTCGGCCATCGACAGCCGATCCAGGGCCTCGGCGTTCGCCGGCGTCTGGTAGGTGATCGGGGTGCCCCCGATCGACTGCAGGTCGGCCTGATAGCTCGCGGACATGGCCCGGAACGCATCGGCGATATCGGCTTCGCTGTAGCGGTCGAGCCCGACACAATAGATTTCCGGCGTGAGGCCCGCATCCGCGTCGGCCAGATCGTCAAGCGGCAATGCGAGCTCGTCGAGGAGCGCGCGGATGCGCGTGTGGCCGCTGTCGATCAGCTCGCCGCCGAGTTCCGCGACTTGTCCACCCGGGAACGTGCCCCGCAGCGTGCGGCACCGCCCGCCAACTTTCTCGTTCGCATCGATCACCAGGACCGCCACGCCCGCCTGCCGCAAGCGGTAGGCAGCCGTCAGACCAGCGAGGCCCGCGCCGACGATGACCACTTGGGGCTCGAACTGACGGGAGCGATGCGGGAGCGACTTGCAGCCGGCGAGCGACCAGGCACCAGCGATGGCGCCTGCAGCGATGAACTCGCGGCGCGAGACGGGACGGTGTGCGGATCGCGGGGACGATTCACCAGCCGCGTCGCGCGCGCTGAAATGATTGCGCTCGAGGTGGGCAAACAAAGGGGTCCGAGCCACAGGCGTCCTTTCAAGGCCGACCGGTGTCGACCGGTCCTGACACCCTGTTGTATCGGCCGATCACGGAGCGACCTGAAGGCGCGTATTCACGGCAGAGCACCGAATCGCACGGCTGCGCAATGGCGCAGAATTGCGCGTCTTTTCCTCTTTTCGCTTGCACCCTATCGGCAAAATCGTGTATCCAGAGGACGCTACTCAGAGAGTGGCGCTATGGCTGGCGACGTTCAGGTACAAGACGCCTTCATCGCGTATCCCACGAATCATGTCGTGGGCACCATCGTGGACCCGACGCTTGCGAGAGCCGCCATCGAGGCTCTGCTGCAGGTCGGGTTCGCGAGGCAGGATATCGATATCCTCCACGGGGAAGAAGACCTCCACCGCCCGGTGACGCCAGGTGCCGAGCATCGCTTTCTCGCCGGGTTTCAACGCACCTTGATCCAGACGCTCGCAGACGAGTACAAACACCTGCAGCATCTCGTTGAAGATGTGCGGGCGGGCCGCTGGGTGATCATGGTGCTCGCGAAGAAACGCGACAAGCGTGAAGCGGCGGCGGACATCCTGGGAATCCACGGCGCCGAATCCATCGAGTTCTACGGCCGTTGGGCCTGGCATTCGCTGGAATCGCATCCCGCGGCGCCAGACGAGTCGGTCAGCGACCCCGCACCAGGCCGGACCTACGAGATAAACGTCGGCGGAACCGAAACACGCGTGCGGCTGGACTCAGAGTCCAGGATGACGATCCTGCGCAAGTCCGGCGGTTCTCCCGATCTCTCCCGCATTCCGGTCACGCATCTCAAACCGCACCTGCTGATGATCACCTGGCAGGAGCTGGACCGGACGACCAACGTGCATGTCTACGACTTCGAGAGCGGCGAGGCGCACGCAGTCGTGAGTTATGCCAACCGTAGTGTGCACCGCGCAACGGGCACCGTGCGCCGCGCGAGCTGATCGCGTTGTTGACGCTCCTCCGAGTCCTGGGTAATATCCCCACCTCAAACGACACGATTCCTATCACGCGACGAATTCCTTGGGGTTGGGGCGCGAGGATGCATCATAGTTCCAGCGGGGACTCGCAGCCTGGGCCACACTCCCCCGGCGGCCGGGAGTCGTAGTCGTTGGCCCAGATATTTCCTCCCTGGTGGAACAAGCTCCCGATCGTGGCCGCCATTGCGGGCACGCTCGGTCCGCTCCTCGCGATCGCCGGCGTCTGGTACTACTTTTCCCCGTGGTACACGGACGTAGGCTACCAACCCGTTCAGCCCGTCCCGTATAGCCACAAGCTGCACGTCGGCGAGCTCGGGCTCGACTGCCGCTACTGCCACGCCTCGGTCGAGATCTCGCCGGTCGCGAACGTTCCGCCCACGCGGACGTGCATGAACTGTCATCAGTTCGTGAAGAAGGACAGCGAGAAGCTCGCGCCGATTCGAGAGAGCGTCCAGAGCGGCCGTCCGATGCGCTGGATTCGCGTCCACAAGCTTCCCGACTACGCGTATTTCGCCCACAACGTGCACGTAACGGCGGGAATCGGCTGCGTCACCTGCCACGGCCGCATCGACGAGATGGAAACGGTGACCCAGATGGCGCCGCTCAGTATGAGCTGGTGTCTCGACTGCCACCGCGACCCCGGTCCCAACAGACGCCCGCGCTCTGAGGTCACCAACATGAAATGGAGTCCTCCCCGCGACGCCAAGGTGCGCGCGGCGCAGCTCGCTCGCGAACGACCGGTCCACCCGCCGACGGAGTGTTCGGGGTGCCACCGATGACCCGGACCTATTGGCGAAGTCTCGCGCAGATCGAGGACCGACCCGACTTCCGGGACGCGCTCGAGCGGGAGTTTCCGGAGGGAGCGTCGGAGCTCCCGGAAGGAATGTCCCGGCGCGACATGATGATGCTCGTCGGTGCCTCCCTCTCGCTCGCCGGTCTCACGGCGTGCCGGCGCCCGGTGGAAGAGATCGTCCCCTACGTGACTGCACCGGAGGACGTCGTTCCCGGCGTCCCCCGTTACTACGCGACGACGATGCCGTTCAGGCGGAGCGGCTACGGCCTGATCGTCGAAAGCCACGAAGGTCGGCCGACGAAGATTGAGGGCAACCCGAAGCACCCGTCGACTCTCGGCGCCTCGAGCGCTCGCGTCCAGGCGTCCGTGCTCGGCCTCTACGATCCTGACCGCTCGCAATCGATTACGTTGAAGGGTGCGCGGAAGTCCTGGGCCGATTTCGTGAAAGCCTGGGGGCAGCTGGCCGAGGCGCATGCCGCCGATGGCGGTGCCGGTCTGGCGGTCCTGACGGAATCGTTTTCGTCTCCGACCCTGGCGCGTCTGGCCTCTGAGCTTCGCGCCCGGTTCCCCAAGGTACAGTGGGCGACCTACGAAGCCGTCAGCGACGAGAACCGGCTCGCTGGCCTGCGATCCGCCTCCGGGCGCGATCTCGATCTCATGCTCCGGCTCGATCAAGCGTCGGTCATCCTCGCCCTCGACGCTGACCCGCTGCTGACCGACCCCGAGATGATCCGTCACACGCGAGGCTTCGCGGCCGGCCGGCGCGCAGGCGCCTCCGGTGGCGCGATGAACCGCCTCTACGCTGTTGAAGGGGTGTTCTCGCTGACCGGTGCGATGGCGGACCATCGGCTCCGTCTCGAGAGCCGGCAGATCGCCCCCTTCCTCGCGGCGCTCGCTGCCCGACTGGCTGCGCCCGGAGCCGCGAACGTGTCAGGAGCAGGCGTCCCTGGTGTCGATGCGCGCTGGGTCGATGCCGTCGCGAAGGACCTGCTGGCGAACCGCGGAAAGAGTCTTATCGTGGCCGGCGATCGGCAGCCCCCGGCTGTCCACGCCGCCGTCTGCGCGCTGAACTCGCACCTCGGCAACACGGGCAAGACCGTCAGCTATTACGAGCCCAAGGATGCGGCGCTTCCAAGCGTCAGCTCGCTGTCGTCGCTCGTGTCCGCGATGAAGGCGGGCTCGATACAGACGCTCGTCGTTGTGGGCGGCAATCCTGTCTTCGATGCCCCTGCCGATCTCGACTTTGCGTCGGCCCTGGCGAAGGTGCCTCACTCGATCGCGCTCGGGCACGCGATCGACGAAACCTCCTCGAAGGCGGAGTGGCATATCCCCCGCGCGCACTACCTCGAATCGTGGGGAGATGCCCGCGCCGTCGGCGGCACACTCAGCGTCGTCCAGCCGTTGATCCTTCCGCTGTTCGGCGGACGGAGCGCCGTTGAGGTCCTCGGGCTCATGGCGGCGGGCGAGGATCGCCCGGGCTACGACATCGTCCGGGACACGTGGAAGCCGATTCTGAGCGAGGCCGAGTTCGAGACGAAGTGGAATCGGGTTCTGCACGACGGAATCCTGGCCGGCAGCGAGCTTCCAGAAGTTGTTCCCGAGCTCACTGGACAGTCACTGGCGGGGCTCGCCGGCGCAGGTTCGGGAACCCAGGCTCGCGGTGAGCTGGAACTCGTGTTCCTCCCGTCCTCGTCGATTCACGATGGCCGCTTCGCGAACGACGGGTGGCTGCAGGAGCTGCCCGATCCTCTGACCAAGCTCACGTGGGACAACCCCGCGCTGTTGAGCCCAGGGACCGCCGACACACTCGGTCTGGCGAACGAGGACGTCGTCCGTGTCGAGCACGCGAGCCGTTCCGTCGAGCTTCCTGTCTGGATCCTTCCGGGCATGGCGGATGGGGTGATTGCTGTAACGCTCGGCTACGGACGATCGCACGCGGGTCGAGTCGGCTCCGGCGTCGGGTTCGACACCTACGTGGTCCGGAGCTCGCAGGCGCCCGATTTTGGCGGAGGCGTCAAGCTCACAAAGGTCGGACGGACGTATGCCCTCTCGACCACACAGCACCACGGCAGCATGGAGGGGCGCCCCCTCGTCCGCGAATCGACGGTGACCGAGCTCCATGCCAAACCGAAAGCAGAGGCTGAAGGAAAGACCGGGGCGCTCGGTGTCTTCGAGGAAGAATCGCCTCACACTTCCCTCTGGAAGGAGCACACCTACGATCAGGGCCACCAGTGGGGGATGACGATCGACCTGAACTCCTGCATCGGCTGCAACGCGTGCATGGTCGCCTGCCAGAGTGAGAACAACGTGCCGGTCGTCGGCAAGGTCCAGGTCGCGAAGGGCCGCGAGATGCATTGGATCCGAGTGGACCGGTACTTCTCGGGCGATCCGTCCGGGAATCCGGAAGCGGTCTTTCAGCCCATCCCCTGCATGCAGTGCGAGGATGCGCCCTGCGAGCAGGTCTGCCCCGTGGCGGCGACGGTGCACGACGCGCAGGGCCTCAACGTGATGGTCTACAACCGGTGCATCGGGACGCGCTACTGCTCGAACAACTGTCCATACAAGGTGCGCCACTTCAACTTCTTCAACTTCACCAAGGACACGCCCGACGTCCTGAAGCTCGCGATGAACCCCGACGTCACCGTGCGTGCGCGGGGTGTCATGGAGAAGTGCACGTACTGCACGCAGCGCATCAATCGCGCCAAGATCGATGCGAAAATCGCGGGACGCGAGCTGGCCGACGGCGACGTCAAGACGGCCTGCCAGCAGGCCTGTCCGGCTCAGGCCATCGAGTTTGGCGATATTCGGAACAAAGCAAGCCGGGTCGCAAATGCGAAGGCCGACCCGCGCAACTACGCGCTTCTCGACGAGCTGAACACCAGGCCGAGGACCACGTACCTGTCCAAGGTGCGCAACCCGAATCCCGATCTCGAAGGCGTCGGAACCGCCGCGGCAGCCGACGACGGGGCCCCGCTGGTATGACATCCAGCAGACGGGCAGTGCTCGGCGTTCTCGCGGTCACGTCCGCGCTCGCTCTCACAGGATGCGCGCGAGGGTGCACGTCGAGCCGTCCACCGATCCATCCCAACCCGAGCATGTACAACCAGCCGAAGGTGCTTCCGCAGACGGCCAGTGAGTTCTTCTACGACGGATCGTCGATGCGTCTGCCCGTGCCGGGCACGATCCCGATCGGCGGATTGAAAGAAGACGCGGCCTTCTTCACGGGCAAGGGGGCCGACGGGCAATTCGTCCCGACCATCCCGCTGCCGGTGGACGAGGCGCTTGTCGAGCGCGGCCACCAGCGCTATTCGATCTATTGCCAGCCGTGCCACGACGCTCGCGGCGACGGCAAGGGGATCCTGTTCCAGCGTGCCAACGTTCCGACCGCCTCCTTTCACCAGGAAAAGATTCTGAAGTATACGGACGGTCAGATCTTCGACGTCATCACGAACGGCGCGGGGCTGATGTCCGGGTACCGGTGGCCAATTCCTCCCGCGGACAGGTGGGCGATCGTCGCGTACGTGCGAGCGCTCGAACAGAAGCGGCTGGCCAGTACCAAGTGAGGGGGGCACCGTGATCAAAGGCATGAACGGCGCGACGCAGCGCAAGCTGCTGCTCCTCTTCGGTCCAGTGGCCGGCATCGCCATGTTCGTCCTGGTTGTGTGGGTCGCGATGTCGTTCGTGAGCCACAACGAGTACCGGGACACCTACCGTGCGCCTGCCGCCGCAGCCGATCAGACGCCGCGCGCGGAAGGCGTGGCCGCCGAGCAGGCCGCCGCAGAGACCAAGGCCAAGGCCACACCCTACGTCGAGGCCGAGTACCGCACGTTCCCCGTCGTCGGGAGCCGTGTGGCCATCTGGTCGGTCGCGCAGCTGCACCTGCTGTTCGCGGCCTTCGTGCTGGCCGTTCCAATGTTCGCGTTCATCATCGAGGTGATTGGCTACAAGACCGGCGATCTGCGGTACGACCGGCTCGCGCACGAGTTCACGAAGCTTCTGTCGGTGTCGTTTTCGCTGACCGCGACCTTCGGTGCGTTCCTCACGTTCATGCTCATCATCCTGTATCCGAAGTTCACGAACTACCTGATGAGCGTGTTCTCGCCGACGTTTCTCCCGTACGTGCTGCTCTTCTTTTTCGAGGCGTTCTTTCTCTACACCTACTACTACGGCTGGGGAAAATTCCATCCCCTGCTGCATCTCGGTCTGGGGCTCGGCCTGAACCTCGTGGGCACGGGCATCATGTTGATCGCCAACGCCTGGCTCACGTTCATGATGTCGCCGCGCGGTGTCTCCGACACCGGGGCGGTGCTCTCAGTCTGGGACGCCGTCTACAACTACACGTGGATGCCGATCAACGTCCACCGGTTCATCGCGAACATCGCGTTCGGCGGATCCATCGCCGCCGCCTATGCGGCCTTCAAGTTCCTGCAGGCGGAGACCGACGAAGACCGCGCGCACTACGACTGGATGGGCTACATCGGGAACTTCGTCGCGATCAGCGCGTTCCTCCCCCTCCCGTTCGCCGGCTACTGGCTCGCGAAGGAGATCTACGCGTACTCGCAGACGCTCGGTCTGACGATGATGGGCGGCGCCTTCTCGTGGCTCTTCATCATCCAGGCCGTCCTCATCGGGAACCTCTTCCTGGCGGCGAACTACTACCTCTGGCTCGGCATGGGTCGCGTCGAGGGCGTGCAGCCGCTGCAGAAGTTCATCAAGTACCTGCTCGTCGCGGTCACGCTCTGCTTCATGGTCTGGGCGACGCCGCGATCGATCATCGCGACGGTTTCAGAAATCCGCGCGATGGGAGGATCGTCGCACCCGGTGCTGGGCTACTTCGGTGTCATGTCCGCCAAGAACACGGCGGTCAACATCCTGATCCTCACGACGTTCATGAGCTTCCTGCTCTACCGCCGGACAGGAAAAGTGGCCACGGTGGCGTGGGCGAAGGCGGGTCATGCCGCGCAGCTCACGATCTTTGCGGCCGCCGCGTTCATCGTCATCTTCCTCGGCGTCTATGGGTACTTCGTCGAGGCGACGCTACGGATCAAGCTGTCGGTACCGCAGGTCAGCTCCGTCCTGTTCGCGATGCTGGCGATCACGGCCATCGACGTCTTTCTGTTCCGCGGGGCACGGATGACCGGTGAGGTCCGCTGGGGCCGGATTCCGGCGGCCTCTCAATACGTGCTCATCTTCATCGCGGTCACCTTCACGTGGCTGATGGGGCTCATGGGCTACGTCCGGTCCGGGCTGCGACAGCATTGGCATGTCTACGGCGTGATGCGCGATCGATCGGTTGACGCATTCACGCCCACGCTGGGCTTCGCGACGAAGGTCGTCTCGGTGACCGTTCTCATGTTCTTCGTCCTCATCGGCATCGTGTTCTGGATCGCCAGCCTGCACGACAGGCCGGACTACCGGGCCGCCAAGGGAGTCGGTTCGACCGGAGCGCATAAGCCGGAGCTGACATGAGAGTCCCCCTCATAGCCCGGATCGGCGCGCTCGTGGTCGCGACGACCGGCTTCTACACGTATGTGGGCCAGATGGTGCCCCAGAAGGAAGTGCAGCCTCCTGCGGAGATTGTGCTGAAGACCGATCTGACCACGGCGGACATGGTCAAGGTCGGCCGCGAGATCATGGACGGTAAGGGGCTCTGCTTCACGTGCCACACCATCGGCAAGAGCGGAGCGCTGCGGTTCCCTGACCTCGCCGGCGTGGCTGTACGCGCGAAGACCCGAGAGCCGGGCATGAGCGATATCGAGTACTTCGCCCAGACGATGTACGAACCGAACGCGTTCATCGTGCCGGGATTCAATCCGGGGATGCCCACGATCAACAAGCCTCCGATCGGACTTTCAGATCAGGAAATCCTCTGTGTGATGGCGTACCTCCAGAGCCTCGGCGGTACACCCACGGTGACGCTCCAGACGAAGCACCACTACAACAGCGGCGCGGCGGCGCCGGCCGGAGCGCCAGCTCCCGCGGGTGCTCCCGCACCGGGCGCGCCCCCGGCCGGAGCGCAGCCTGAAGCCGCCCCGACGAAGGGCACGCAGCTGAGATCTGCCCCGATTCTCCAACTCGTTGTCGCCCATCAGCCGGCGGCGCGGCACGATGGAGCAGTCCGTCTCGCCGGAGCGCGCCAGGGCGAAGGCGGAGTTGCACGATGAACATCCTTGTCGTCCTCGCCGTGGCCGCCGCGTTCGGCGTCCTTCGGTTCCTGCGAGCCAACCTGCTGACGTGGGCCGTCGCGTGGTGGGTCGGGATCTACCTCCTCTTACGATTCGGCTTCAGCGCCCCGATTCCGTCCTCCGTGATCACGATCTACATGGGAATCGTGTCGCTCGCGGTCCTCGCGTACGTCTCGTCCAGCCAGGAACGGCGCGCGGAAGTGTCCCGTCCGCTCGTCCGGCTGATGACGGAGAAGCGGTTGACCCCGCTCCTCGTGGCAAGCGTCGTCGCGATTCCGGCGCTCGCGGCCGCGAACGTCTACGTTCAGATGAACGTGCCGATCCAGCCTCCCCTCTTCTCGCGAACGGTTCACCCGGCATCGCCGTCGGAGATCAGCGTTCACGACAAGAAGTTCGACCTCGACGGCGGAGAGAATCCGTTCCGTCAACTCGAAACGTCGAACCCCGCTGAGTTCCGGCAGCACGTCGAGCACGGACGCGAGGTGTACTATCGAAATTGCGTCTTCTGCCACGGCGACAACATGACCGGCAACGGCATGTTCGTCCACGGGCTGGATCCGATCCCGACCAACTTCGCCGACCCGGGAACGATCGCGATGTTGCGCGAGACGTTTCTGTTCTGGCGGATTTCCAAGGGCGGCCCGGGCCTTCCCGAGGAAGGCGGGCCCGTGGGACACGGCCATGCCCGCCTGGGAGAAGATGCTGAAGGAAGACGACATCTGGGACGCGATCCTCTTCCTCTACGATTTCACGGGCCGGAAGCCTCGCGCGAGGGAGGAGGGCACGAAATGACCCGTCCTCTCTTGAATCGACGCACGTGGGCCGCGGTAGTGATCGCAGCGTGGTGCAGCGTACTGGCGGGATCGGGACGCGCGGCCGCTCAGGACGTCGGCACCGATGCGCAGCGTCAGTCGGGCAAGGTGCTCTATCTCAAATACTGTTCGCAGTGCCACGGCGAAAAGGGAGACGGCGAAGGGTATGCGGCCCCGCATCTTCGGCCCAGGCCGCGCAACTTCACGACCGGCAAGTTCAAGGTCCGGACGACTCCCAACGGATCACTCCCCACCCATCAGGATCTGATCAACATCATCAGGCGCGGCATGCCCTACACCACGATGCCCGCCTGGCCGAACCTCGCCGACCAGGAAGTGTCGGATCTCGGCGTACTTCGTCACGACGTTCTCCGCCGACTTCTCGGACGCCGGGAAGGCCCCGAAGCCCGTGTCGTTCCCAAGCGCTCCGAACACGTCGAATGAGTCGATCGAGCAAGGGAAGAAGCTCTACACAGACACTGGCTGCGTGAAGTGCCACGGTACGCTCGGTCGCGGCGACGGACCCTCGGCTCCAACTCTCACAGACGATTGGACTCATCCGATCCGGCCGGCCGATCTCGCTCAGAGCTGGACGTTCCGCGGAGGCTCAACCCGTGAGGACATCTTCCGGACGATGAGCACGGGGTTCAACGGGACACCCATGCCGTCGTTCGTGGACTCGCTCACGCCGGAACAGCGCTGGGCGATCACGGACTACATCGTCTCCTTGTCGGGCAGCAACGGACCAGGCTACACGAACCTCGTCATCGCCAAGCACGTCCAGGATGCGATCGATCTGACCAAAGGCACTGCGAGCTTCGCAAGTGCTCCGCTAGCGCGCTTTCCGATCGTCGGACAGATCATGGAGCCGGGTCGCGAGTTCCATCCGCCTGCGACCGGCGTCGACCGTTCAGGCTATCTATGACGAGGACTCGATCGCCCTCCTCGTTCGATGGCACGACATGAGCGCGGAGAAGGGCGGGAAGAACGGACCGACGCTTCCGGTGCCGGTGGAGGAAGAAGAAGAACCGGCGGCGGCCGCAGCGGCCGGCGCGAGCGGTACTGGAGACGCGGGCAACCCCTTTGGCGATGCGGAAGTGAAGCCGGCTCCGGCCGGACAGGCGCAGAACCCCTTTGAGGAGGCGGAGACGCCAGCGACGCAGCCCTCGGAATTCTCGGACGCCGTCTCGCTCCAAATCCCGTCGCAGGTGCCAACCGGCGCCCGCAAGCCGTATTTCATCTTCGGCGACGGTCAGAACTCGGTCGATCTCTGGTTCTTCGATCTCGCCCGTCCCGAGCCCCACCAGTTCACCGGCCGGGGAAGCGCCGACATCGCCGCCAACGAGACGGGCGATCTCAGCGGTGTGGCGAGCTACGATCAGGGAGAATGGTCGGTCATCTTCAAGCGGGCGCTTCGCCCCAGCTCGGGCGCGCCATTCACGCAGGGACAGTTCATGCCCGTCGCGTTTTCGGTCTGGGACGGGTTTTCACGCGAGCGTGGCAACCGGCGGGGTCTTTCGTTGTGGTACTCGCTCTACATGGAACCCGAAGAAGTCCCGTCGGCCGCCGGCCCGATGTTGAGGACGGCGCTCTTCATCCTCGCCTTCGAGCTGGTCGTGATCGGTTTGGTTCGGCGACGTCAGAGTACCGCCCGCCTGCGCGCCGGAGGCGCTACGGCGGGTCCGCCGCAGCGTTAGCGGAGGCGGAAGCTTCCTAGGCTATCGGAGCATTCGATGTACAAGAGCATTTACGTGCCTGTCGATAACTCAGACCATTCCAACCGCGCCGTCGCCAATGCCGTCGCGCTGGGCAAGGCATATTCCGCGAAACTGGTTGGTTGCCACGTGTACGCGGCAAAGCTGCACGACTATCGCTTCCGGCAGATGGAGTACACGCTGCCGGAGGAGTACATCGACGAGGTGGAGCTGGAGCGCCAGCGGAAGATCCACGACAGCCTCATCACGATGGGCCTCAAGCTCATTTCCGACAGCTACCTCGACGGCATGTCGCGCCTCTGTGGGCAGTCGGGCATCGCGTTCGAGCCGCGGATGATGGATGGGAAGCATCACACCGAGATCCTCAAGGATCTCGCCGGTTCGCAGCACGACCTGGTCGTCATCGGTGCGCTGGGGATCGGACGGGCCCGCGACAGCGTGATCGGATCGGTCTGCGAACGTGTCGCTCGCCAATCCGATCGCGACATCTGGGTGGTCAAGCACGTCCCCGAGCCAGGCGAAGCCGATCGAGACACGATCCTCGTGGGTGTCGACGGCAGCCCGCAGTCGTTCGGCGCGCTGATGACCGCAGTCGAACTCGCGCAGACGTTTGGCAAGAAGGTCGAGGCGATCGCGGTCTACGACCCCTACCTCCACTACTCCGTCTTCAACGGCATCGTCAACGTTCTCACCGAGCAGGCGGCGAAAGTGTTCCGCTTCGAGGAACAGAACCAGCTCCACGAGGAAATCATCGACACCGGGCTCGCGAAGATCTATCAGTCGCATCTCGAAGTGAGCGAGCGGATGGGGAGCGAGGCGGGCGTCGAGATCCGGAAGACGCTCCTCGACGGCAAGCCATTCCAGAAAATCCTCGACCACGCACGCAAGACGAATCCCTGGCTCATCGTGATGGGGCGTATCGGCGTCCACAGCCCGAAAGACGAGACGGGGCTGGGAAGCAACGCGGAGAACGTGCTCCGCGCCGCTCCATGCGACGTCCTCCTCTCCACGCGTCTCGAGGTACCACGCCTCGACGTCCGCGCGGAGGAGACCGTGCGCTGGACGCCGGAAGCCGAAGCGCGGATGAAGCACGTGCCCGAGCAGGTCAAGGGCATCGCCCGCACCGGCGTCCTTCGCCTGGCACTCGAGAAGGGCCATTCCGTGATTACCAGCACGGTGATCGACGAAGCGATGGACCGGTTCATGCCGAAGAGCGCGTCGGCCGCGACCAAAGCGCTGGCCGAGGCCGTGGCGCTCGAGCGCGCGAAGTCCGGCCCCGTGTCGATGTGCCGTGCCTGCGGCGTCACCGCCACCCAGAGCGACCCTGTCCGCTGCATCGTCTGCGGCGCGACGGATTTCGACGTGATCTCGCGGGAGATGATCGAAAAGATCGCGCAAGTGGAAGGTGGTCTTCAGGAAGAAACCACCTACGACGGGCGCAAGCTCAAATGGTCTGAGGAAGCCAGGAAAGGCCTCTGGACCATGAAGAACGCCTATCAGCGCCGCCGCGTCAAGGCGCGCGTCGAGAAGCGCGCACGCATGATGAAGCTCGACGCGATCACGCTCGACTTCGCTCGACAGGTGATCGAAGAGGAGACTGGCGCGCCTCTCGAGATCACGGTTTCCGTCTCCCGACGGAAAGCGCGCCGGCCTCGCCGAAGCCCGGCGGAGGCGGGCTCAGCAGGATCAGCGGCGACTGGCGGCGACTGCGTCGAGTACGAGGCCAAACTCATCGCTCGCGACGAGAGGAAGAATCCTCTGATCTCGACCTTCGAGTGGACCAGCCGACGCCGCGCAGCGGGTCCTCCGTGTCCCCGCCGGGTTCATGCGGAGCAAGACGCAGGAACGGATTGAAGAGCTCGCGCGGGAGCGCGCGGTGGCGACGATCGATCTGTCGCTCGTCGAAGAGGGCATCGAGATCGGCAAGAAAATGATGGCCGAGATGATCGCCACCTACAACGCGCCCGCGGCCGCTCCGCAGGCGCGGCGCCGACCGCGCAGAATTCAGCGAACGCCGCCGCTTCGGCTCCACGCCCGAGCGGCGGGAGCGGCTATCTCAACGAAGTGAGCCCCTCAACGCGAGATCGGTCGACGGGTGACGATAACCGGATCAACTCCCAACTGCCAACTCCCAACTTCCAAGACAGTGTATGGCGTGGAGGTTGGGAGTTGGGCTCCGACTCCATTCCCCACCTGCCTCGATCTGGACGCGATGTGTGTCGATTCGGCGGCCTCGTGTTCGACCAAAAGGGAGACGTCCGATAGCCGAGCCTGATACCCAGGCGGCATCGGAGCCCGTCCGAGGAGATGACGTATGCGATTCCTTTCGATGATCCGCGTCGACGAGAATACCGGCCAGACGCCGAGCGAGCAGCTCATGACCGACATGGGCAAACTGATCGAACCAGATGACCCGCGAGGGCACGTTGATCAGAACGGCCGGGACTGCGGCCGACAGCGGAAGGTCGCGCGCGTGCGCTTGCGCGGCGGCACGTTGTCGACGGTCGATGGGCCGTTCACGGAGACGAACGAAGTGATTGGCGGCTTTGCGATCCTGGAGGCGCGGATCGATGCAGGAAGCGATCGAGCTCACGAAGCGCTTCCTGGCGATCCACGGCGACTGAATGGAACATCGAGTGCGAAGTGCGTCAGATGGAAGGGCCCGAGATGGGTGTCGATGCATGACGACGAAAGAACGGATCAACTCCCAACGCCCAACTCCCAATTCCCAAAGAGACAGCGGGACGATTGGAAGTTGGAAGTTGGAAGTTGGGAGTTGATCCCCGTTGTCATCGTACCGCTTCTGCCGCACCGACGACATCGAGCTGCTCGTCGATGCTTTGAATCGCTGCTGGACTCCTCACTTTCCTGAGGAGCCCGCCGTGACACCCGCCGCGTTCAAGCGCTGGATCCGCGACCTTCAGGTCTGGTGCAGCAGCTGCATGGTTGCCTTCGCGGGCTCCGACCCGATTGGCGTCCTGATCGGCGCCAAGCGGCCCTCAGGCACACTGATTTACAGGATCGCCGTCCATCCCGATCACCTGCGTCAGGGGCATGGGCGGCACCTGCTCACGTCACTCAGCTCGAAGCTCGCGATCCTCGGCCCGCCGCGGCTCGTCGCCGAAGTGCCTGAGACGCTTGCGCCCGCATGCGGTCTGTTCAATGCGTGCGGATACATCCAGGAGGCCTTGCTGACCGACTACGTACTCGAGCAAGAGGCCATCACCGGACGCGGCTTGGGAGTTGGAAGTTGGGAGTTGGGAATTGATCCGTCTCACCGCTTCGTGATCCCTGTGACCGTGGACGATCTTGCCGCGAATGGTCTCTATGACGAGGCTTCTCTTGAGACGTGCTGGGCGCGTGCGGTCGAGAGCGTGACAGCCACGGAAGGAGGAGATCGCAGGCCTCGCCATCGCCTCCGACGAGCGAATCGAGGCCTACGTGCTGTACGAGTCAGAAGGCCAGACGGCAGAGATTGTGGCGCTCCGCACGTTTATCGAGGACGGTGGAGCCCGCGTCACGCAATTGCTGTCTCGACTCACCGCGCAAGGCCTCAGTCGATTCCGGTTCCCGAAGGTCCACGCGTCGGAGATCTCTCCGGAGTTGCTGGAGGCGCTCGGTTTCCGCCCCACTGGCGTACATCGACTCTATGCAGCGCGGGCGCGGTCCGCCTGACGGCCCGGCGCACACCCCGGAAGCGCCACCGTCCGCGGCGCTCCTGATCCGCCGCATCCCCTTCGTCGCGACTCGCACCTCGACCGCAATCCATCGGAGCGTTACGGCTCACGATCTGTAACTAACGCGCGGCTCCGCTCACTAGGCGAGAGAACGCCTGACGAAATATCTTGTCAAGCGGATTGAGAAAGAGAGCACGCAATGAGTCGCCTAATTCGTGTCCGTGCCGCTGAACTCCTGTGTGGTGTGGGCACTCTGCTCGCGGTATCGCTGCCGACGACTGCTCTGGCCCAGTCCCCCGTCTGCGGGCCAGAAGTCAAGCAGCAGGTTGCAGCGGCCCTGGCCGCGGCCGTCGATGACACAGCGCGGAGCACCCTGGAAAAGGACCTCTACGCCAGGTATCAGTCCTGCATGCGCCGATTCGCAGCTCGCGCCGGCAACATTCTTCGCGGCCGCGCGTGAGTGCGGTGCGACCGTCTCCAATCTCGGCAGCATCTTCTTCGAGGAAATGAGCTGCTCCGGGTACGATCCCCAGCGTCGCCAGTTCGCGTCGCCCATCAAGATCAAACAGATCGTCGGTTTCGGTGCGGCCCCACTACCTGGCAGCCGGGAGTACGTGCTTCACTGCGTGGCGGACGCCGGCGGCGTGCTGCGGGCCGTCGGTCGCGACAGTGTGCATCTCGCCAACGCGCTGGCGGGTCAGGCGCCGACATGGCAGTTCGCGACAATCGTTGACGCCAGCGATAGTCTTCAGACGATCTATCCGATGAACGGCGCGACGCGCGCTGCCCGATCGATCCTGTCCTGGGGGCTCAGGCCAACCAGCTGCAACTACACGCCGATTTGGGGAAACGCGCTGAACTACCGCATCCGTCTCAACCAGTAACCGCCAGCCGGGGGAGCCGTCGTGGCTCCCCGCTTCCCGATCGCAGCCTCGATGGCATGGAGCAATTCGACGTTGCATCGATGCTCATCGGGTGGCAGCAGTACAATGCGCTGCAGATAGTGATGCCAGGTCTGAATGAATGGCTCTCGGTAGCGCGGTCGGCAGACGCTGAGGATGTGCGCGAGCGCATCCTGAGCGGCTACAAGGACGGAAAGCCGTTCACGCCGTACGTGCCAACGATCGCGCTTCCATCGCCCGCGGATCGCGTGCTCGACTTCGGCTGCGGACTCGGCCGGAATTTTCCGTACCTGAGGACCGTCGCGCACCATATCACCGGCTTCGATCTGCCGCCGATGATCGAGCGGTTCAGGACCGTAGCCGGTGACGCAGTCGATACGCTGAGCGCCGACTGGAATGACCTTCGCGAGAACCGATTCGATCTGATCTTTGCGGCGCTCGTCCTGCAGCACATCGAGCCGGAAGCGTGCCAGTTGTACCTCATGGACTTCCTCCGGATGGCGCCTGCCGTCTACCTGCTGACGCGCGCGGACAACGACTTCGGCCCGAACGTGATCGACCTCATCGCTCAAACTGGTGGGTTCGAGGCGGGCGACTGCGCGCTCGTCGACCACGATCCAGGCACCAACCAGCTGCGGGTACTGGGGCACGACTCGTTCGATGCGCTCCGCCGCGCCGGGAATGGCCACTGCGAGGTCCTTCTGCGCTCGAAGGTCTTTCGCCCCGAGAGTGCGACTGGATCCTGAGAGAATCCGGGACCATGCCAGGTACCTGCGCCGGGCGGTGATCGTCGGCGTCTTGATGGCGCTCATTCCCGCAAATGTCTGGCTGATGCTCGTGACGACGCTCGGCGTGCCGGTGGCAGCGTGTGCCGAAGCTGCCTTTCTTGCCGTGTTCGTGTGGTGGGCGCACGGTGGCGGCCCGCCGCGCACGCTCCGTGACAGGCGGCGCACCCTGTTTCGCGGTCTGCCACGAGGCGCCGCGGTCTGGACGTGGAGCCTCGTCGCGGCGGTGAGCTTCGCGGCTACCGTGCATGCCGCCATCGCGCTCCTCTTTCGGCTCGTCCCCTTCCCCGCCGCGGCATTCCACCAGGGCTACGACCTCTCGTTCATCCCCACACGCGGCCTGCAATGGATAGCCGTGGTCGTCTCGGCGGCGTCCGCGGGCATCTGCGAAGAGATCGGATTCCGCGGCTACATGCAGCAACCGCTCGAGGGCGTCTTCGGCTGGCGTCCGGCCGTCGTCGTCTCGTCGCTGCTGTTCACGCTGGCGCACCTCACAAAAAGCTGGGCACTGATCGGCATTGTGCCCATTGTTTTCAGCGCTGGCGGACTCCTCGGCATGCTCGCGTGGGCCGCTGGCTCGATCGTCCCGTGCATGATCGGCCACACCATCATGGACGTCGGCCTGTTTGGATTCTGGTGGACGGGACTGGCCGGCACCTTTGCGGCCAGACCGATCAGCGAAACGGGACTCGATCGTCCGTTCCTCGCCGGGTGTGTAACGCTCGCACTGTGCCTCTCGATCGTCCTCTTTGCGATACGACAGACCAGACGAGGGGCCGAGGCCTCGATGGTGGTCCCCACTCCCGGCGTGTCGCAATCACGACGATGAGGCAGTAAGCCAGCCGATCGCCTGCTGATAGTCGGTGAAAACCTCGATGTCGAGGCCGAGCGGCTCCGATTGCGCTTCGATCACCAGCGCCATCCCGAAGGCACCCAGGTTGGCCGGATCCACCAGATGCGCCCAGCGCGTACCGCGCAATTGCTCGCGATGCCGGCGGACGTAGTCGACGAGTCCATCGACGTAGTTCAGTGAAGGCGCGCCGACGACGGCGCGGCGATCGCCGATGAAGCGATAGGGGCGCTCTGCGCTTGGATCGGCAAGGACCCGGTCCATTGTGGCTTCCCACCGCCGCGCGTTCACAGGCGCCGAATAGACGACCGTGACGATTCCGCTCGCGCGATCGATGACATACTCGAACGGCTCGTTCACGAGCGACCTCCGGGCCAGCCAGGCGTGGATTCTGTGGCGCAGCTTATGCCGGTCCGCGTGAGAACGGCAAGGCCAATCTCCGTGTTGCCGCCGTCATGTTGACCTCGTCGCCACCACGAATCAGCGACGTGCCCACTCCGTCCCCGAGTGAGGTCTTCGCGCGACCGACGGCCGTTCGGTGGCGGATCCTCGTGTGGATCGTCGTTGCCAGCATCGTGGCCTACGTCCTCCGCTTCAATCTCTCGGTCGCCGCGCCCTCGATGATGCGCGACCTGGGCCTCAGCGAAGCCCAGCTCGGCATCGTCCTTGGCGCGTTCGCCTGGAGCTACGGGCTGTTTCAGGGACCCGGCGGTTTCTTCGGCGAGCGAGTGGGACCGCATCGCGCAATGACCTTCATCTTCGTCGCGTGGTTCGTCACGACAGCGATGATGGCGCTCTTACCGCGCGGCTGGCCAGCGGCAGCATCGGTCATCTTGCTGGTGGTGCTACGCGCGGCCCAGGGAGCGGCGCAGGCGCCGATCTTTCCTGTGACCACGGGGTCGATGGCCACCTGGCTTCCGCCGAGGACGTGGGCGTTTGCCAACAGTGTCAGCACCGCCGGTTCCACCGTCGGCGCTGCGCTGGCCGGCCCAGGCATCACGTGGCTCGTGCTCACCGTCGGCTGGAGACAGTCGTTTCTGGTCTGCGCGCCGCTCGGTCTCGTGCTTGCCGCGATTTGGTGGTGGGACTATCGCGACGATCCGGTCGCGCATCGAGGCGTCAACGGCGCCGAGCTCGAGCTCATCACCGCGGAGGCGCTCGCGACGAGCCAGGCGACTCCGATCAAGTGGATGCGTTTATTGACCGACCGGGACCTGGTGTGCGTCACGCTCAGCTACTTCTGCGCGAACTACGTCTTCTATCTGTACTTCAACTGGTTCTTCTATTACCTGACTGAGATTCGACACGTGCCAGCCACTCTCGGTGGGTATTTCACGGGCGCGCAATGGATGGTTGGAACCGTTAGCGCGGTGGCAGGCGGACTCGCGTGCGATCGTCTGTGTGTTCGCCTTGGTCCGAGGCTGGGGTGTCGAATCAGCGCCGTCGGCGGACTCGTCTGCTGCGCCCCGCTGCTCGTTGCCGGGACTCTCGCATCGGACCCCATGGTGAGTGTCGTGCTTCTTTCGATCAGCTTCGGTTGCATCCAGTTCGTGGACGGCACGTATTGGGCGGCGACCATGCGCATCGCCGGGCCGCAGACGCAGAGCGCTACCGGAATCCTCAATACCGGCGGCAACGTCGTGGGCGGCATCGGCGCGGTGATGGTTCCAATGATCGCCAGGTCATGTGGTTGGACGACTGCCGTCGCGTCGGGCGCGGTCTTCGCGATCGCAGCCGCTGCCCTCTGGTTTGGCGTCAGACCCGACCTCGCGTTGCAGGACCGGGCGCAGTCCTCGACGAGGCATCCGGTTGCATTGACATGACGGAGCGGTGTCAATATGTCGCACGGCAAAATCACCCTGGCATAATCGCCGCGAGACCGCAGGAATCTGACTGTGGCACCAGACCCACCCGCTGCATCCCTGATCATTCCCGCATCCGTGTTTCTGGAGCATTGGCAAGGTCATCGCCGCGTCACGCGACGCGTCATCGAGGCCTTCCCAGATGCCGAGCTCTTCCGATTCACGATTGGCGGCATGCGCACCTTCTCAGCGCTCGCTCTGGAGCTCGTGGGCATGGCGTCGGGGATGGTGCGAGGCATCGCGACGCGCGCCTGGCCGGCCGTGGGAGAACTGCTTCACCACGCGGGAGGGTCAGAGCCCGCGACCAAAGCCGAGTTGCTGCGCGTGTGGGACGCAACGACCGAGGAGATGAACACGCTGTGGCCCGGTATCACGACCGAGCGGTTTAGCGAGACCGACACGGCGTTCGGCCAGTACTCAGGACGTATCTACGACTTCCTGTTCTATTGCCTCGACAACGAAGTGCATCATCGTGGCCAGGGCTACGTCTACCTGCGGGCGCTGGGTGTCGGTCCGCCGGCGTTCTTTGATCGATCGTAGCGCGTTGTTCAACGGCGAACGACTGGACGAGCGTTGCAGGGGACTGCACAATGGCCCTGCAATACACTCGCTCGACGTTCGGCACTCACCGTCCCGGAGGATCCGATGGCCCCGAGCAAAACGAAGAAGAAGGCTGCGATCAAGGATCTCAAGCCCAAGAAGGCGACGAAGATCAAAGGCGGCGTGAGCGGCAACGCCACCGGGCGCAGGGCCTATTGATGCTCGAGCCCCCGGCACAACCGGAGAAGCGGGTCCGCATAGAACGCGGTCTCACGGCCGTATCCGGCTGAACACGTGGTCCGTCGGCGCCTTGGCGTGACAGGCGGAGCACGCCGCCTGCTCGCTGCCGGACAGGCGGCCGGTGGTGTCGTCGCGATCGAAGTGCTCGTAACCCCATCCACCCGTGCTCCCGTACCGCCGGCTGTCCTTCACCATGACGTCCAGGAACCGGCGGTCGCCCTCGAACACGAGGCCCTTGAACGGCCCGTCTCCGTCCTTCGTGAAGACAGCTTCGTCCACGACGATCGATCCATCGGGAAAGCTGCCGGTGTGATAGCCGGCGACGGCCTTGTCGTTCGCGTAGTAGTGATGGATGCCGCCTCGCTTCGCGAACGACTCGTGGTCGGGTCCGACGACGAGCGACTTCACGTGAGTCCAGGTGCGAAATCCGTCTGGATAGGGCACATGCGGCTTGTCCTGCGCAAATAGTCGTCGACCATCGCGGCGACCAGGCCGACGGCGAAGATCAGTGACTCGATTGCGCGACGGTCCTTCTGTCATGGTCGTGGCCGCCTCGCTCAGTGAGACATCGCCGAGGCGGTGCCGCCGGTGCCGCACTTCACGCGTGGATTCCAGTCGGCAAAGAGCCCGCTCGGACTCGGCTCCCACGTCCAGACGTGCAGGTACCAGATGCCCAGGCGGTCTGCTTTCTTCAGGGCTTGTCCCATGATTTGCGGCGGCTCGGTCGCCTTCCATGCGGAGATCGGCACCAGAAACTCCACGCCGTTCAATTTGAACCCGCCGTCAGGCTTGCGCTCGTACACGAGCACCTCCGGATGATCGAGTCGAGCGTCGTGTCGAGCAGGTCGTTGTTCTGGAAGTGGTAGCCCATTGCGCCGGCCGGCTGGTATTCGACGCAATCGGTCACTCGCTTGTAGCCGGCCGCTTCTGCCGCCGCCGTGGACTTGAACCTGTCCGTCGCCGCGCGCACTCTGGTGACGTCGCGATCGACGGCGTCGCCAAGGCCGCTTGGAAGCACGCCTGCGCTGCATCGTGTCCTGGCGGCGCCTGGGCCACGGCCGCACCCGCCAACGCCCCCATCACCAGCATCACTCCGCCCACTCGCATCGCCAACTCGGTCATCGTCGTCGTCCTTTCGGAACCGTGTGCCGTCCGCCGTCATGAGACGAATCTGGAGCACTTGCACGCGGTCCGACAGGCGTTTTTGACGGACGGTCCTGTCGGAATGCCGAACCGGACCGACGGCTCGACGAACGAGGAACTCCCAACTGCCAACTCCCAAGAAGACGTTTTGGAGGTTGGGAATTGGACGTTGGGAGTTGACAGATCTTCGTTGGTCACCGCGGCCGGCCGCTTCGTCAAAAGCTGGCGCCGCTTGACGGCGACTCACGGCAGAATGAACACCTGATGTCGCCCCGCGCGCGCGAGCGGATCCGGTGGATAGCGGGAGTCTGGCTCGCCTGGACGGTAGCCGGCCTGTTCTACATCACACAGGACTCGGTGCCCCGCCTCTATCGAGGCGAATACGTGCCGTGGAAGTACGTGTTCGTCGGCTGGATGGCGGGGATGTACGTCTGCGCCGCTCTCACGCCGGCGCTGCTGTGGCTGGGCAACCGCTGGCCGCTCGAGCGGCGCGTCATGCTATGCCGGCCTGCATCTGTGCTTCAGCGTCGTCTTCTCGATCGCGGCCACCGCCATCGAGACTCCGCTGCTGATGGTGCTGGGCGTCTTCCCTGCCGCATCGCCGCCGCCCTCTGTTGCGAGCGGGTCTCAGAGTGATGCTGTCGTTCGGACATTCAGGGGGGCGCCATCCGGTATTGGGCGGTCATCGCGCTCCAGGCCGTCTACCGATCGCATCGGAACGCCACGATCCGCGAGCGGGAGGCATTCGAACTGAAAGTGCAGGCGTCCGAGCTCGCGCAGCAGCTGGCGGCGGCGCAGCTGAGCGCGTTGAAGATGCAGCTGCAGCCGCACTTCCTCTTCAACACGCTCGGCGCCATCATCGTGCTCATCCAACAGCAGAAGACGGCCGAGGCCGAGGCGATGGTGGCGCGGCTCGGAGACCTGCTGCGCCTCGCGCTCGACGACGTGGACGCGCAGGAAGTGCCCTTGTGGCGCGAGCTGGAGTTCCTGCGCCTCTACCTCTCGATCGAGGAGGTTCGGTTCAAAGACCGCCTGCGCGTGCACATCGCGGCCGACGCCTGGACTGTCGGACGCGCTGGTGCCGCACATGGTGCTCCAGCCCCTCGTCGAGAACGCCGTCCGTCACGGGCTGGGTCAGAGCGAAGAGGCGGTCACGATCGACGTGAGCGCGACGACGCGCAATGGCTCGCTCGCTCTGATCGTCTCGGATGACGGGCCTGGGCTGCAGCCGCCGCGCCTGGAGCAGCCGGGCATCGGGCTCGCCAACACCCGGAGCCGCCTGGGCACGACTGTACGGTGATGAGGCCGGACTCGTTCGCGGAGAACACCGCCCCACACGGCGTGCGCGTCACGCATTACGCTGCCCCTCCGCACGACGCGGGAGGAAGCCGCATGCGGCTGAAGGTGCTCGTCGTGGACGACGAGCCGCTGGCGCGCGAGGGGTTGAAGCTGCTGCTCGGCCGCCAGCTCAGGCGTCGAGTCCGTGTCGGAAGCGCGAAACGGGCGCGAGGCGATCGCGATCATCCGCGAGCGCCCGCCCGATCTGGTGCTGCTCGACGTGCAGATGCCTCGGATGGACGGGTTCGCTGTGGTGCACGCGATCGGACCCGAGCGCATGCCGGCGGTGATCTTCGTGACCGCCCACGACCAGTATGCGATCCGCGCGTTCGAGATCGCCGCGCTCGACTACCTGCTCAAGCCGGTCACCGAGGAGCGCTTCGCTCTCGCGTTCGAGCGGGCGTCCAGCCGGATCCGCACGCAGCCGCAGGACGAGACGGCGCGCCAGGTCGTCGCGATGCTCGACGCGATCGCGAGCCCGCCGCGGCGTCTGCACGGTTCGCCGTCCGATCGGGCGAGCGGACGCTCTTCGTGCCCGCTGGACGATGTGGACCGGATCGAAGCCTTCCAGAACTACGTCCAGCTGCACATCGGCGAGACGACGCATCTGCTGCACGTGCCGATGAACACCATCGAGAGCGTCCTCGATCCCGAGCGCTTCCTGCGCATCCATCGGTCGCACATCGTGAACGTCCAGCGCATCGCTCAGCTGTGGTCGCTCGCGCACGGCCAGTACGTCATCGAGCTGCGATCCGGGCAGCGCCTGCAGTCCGGTCGGACCTACGGCGAGAAGATTCGCCGCGTGCTCTCGAACCCGTTCTGACATGGGCGCGAATCGAGTCGCTGCCCATCTGCTATCCTCGCACTCCGCTTCGATGAAACATCCGCGATTCCTGCCACGCGCGGCCGTGGTGACGCTGCTGCTGGCGGCCTACGGCGCAGTCGTCTTCCTCCTCTCCGTCGTCCTGCTCTGGGGCCTCGGACCAGGCCTGCGCCTGACGTTTTTCTCCGATCGCGGCCCCGACCGATCCACGTACGCCGGCTTCGGTCTGTCCAACGACCGGCAGTCATGGACGACCCCGAAGACCGCGACCATCGCGCTCGATGATCTGGACCGCTCGCGCGATCTCACGCTGACAATCACGGCGTCAGGAAGGCGGCCGCAATCCGCCCCTGCTGACGGTCCTCGCCGACGGTTACGAGATCGGCGTCCGCCAGCTCAGTCGGACGTGGGACACGTGGACGATGACCATTCCGGCACGCCGGCGAGACGGTTTGCGCTTGACGCTGTTTGTGCCGGACCTGTATCGCGCCAACCCTCGGGACATCCCGCGCGGCGCGCTCATCAAGCAGATCATGCTCGACTCGACCGGCTGGTGGTGGCCGCCGATCCCGGTGCTCGTCACCGCCGCCGTGGTCGGCGCCGCCCTGGGCGCGGCCTTTGGCCTCGTCGGGCTGCCGATACTGGCTGCGATTCTCGGTCTGCTGCTCGGCGCCATCGTCTCCGCGGTCGTGGGGCATCAGGGCGTGGCGGCAGTGACGCCGTGGAACGCACCGGCGACGTATGCGGCGCTCGCCGCACTCGCCGGGTCAGGCAGTATTCAGGTTGGTACATCGGCTCCGCAACGGTCGTGCGCCCGAGTCGGTCCCTCGCTCTCGACGTCGGGCAGTACTTCGTCGTGTCCTGCGCGCTGCTGTGGTTCAACCTGCTGTTCTGGCTCAACCCGGAAACTCCAGCCGGCGACCTGATCTTCCACGTGAATCGCTTCGTCCATCGGGTGATGCGCGGCGACTACTTCTTCACCGAAGGCACGCCGGGCGGGTGGGCACCGTACGCGGTTGGGTTCTACGTGATCGCGGGCTGGTTCAGGCAGCCGACACTGTTCTGGCAGTCGGGTAACGCGCTGCACGTGATCGCGGCGATCGCCGACTCGGCGGCGTCTTTCCTGCTGGCGTGCGGGATCCGGCGCGTGTGGCGCGCGCCCGGCACCGCCCTGCTGGCCCTCGTCGGCTTCCACGCTGTGTCAGCGGAGTTTCAGATCCATGCGATCGGCTACATGACCAACGCGTTTGCCCAGTCGATGTCGGTGCTGGCGCTGGCGGCGCTGACGATCGCGGCGCCGGTCGTCGCCTCCGCCTGCGCGCTGCCTCTCACCATCGTCGCTTTTCTTTCCCATACCGGCGCGTTCATCACGTTGAGCGCTATCTTCCTCTCGTCATCGTCGTCCTCGGCCTGACACGCACGAGCGAGAGCCGCCGTCTTGCGGTCGGCATGCTGATCGTCCTGCTCGTCGCGTGGGCCGTCTCGATCGGGCTCTTCTACTCGCACTTCGGCGACGTCTATCGCGATCTGCTCACCCGCACGCGGCCGATTCCGGAGACGCTGCCCGTCCAGCGGGCGGAAGCACACCAGACGATGTGGGTGCCGGGATGGCCTGCGCTGGTGCAGCGGCTGGCCGCGGTGCCCGGCTACGTGCACAAGTATCTCGGGTTCCCGTTGATCGTCCTCGCAGCTCGCGGGGCTCTGGGAGGCTCTGCCCCGCACTGACGTGCTGACGCGGCTGCTGCAGGGATGGCTCGCGGCATGCCTCGGGCTCTTCGTGCTCGGGCAGATCAGCTCGATCGACGTCCGCTACTATCTCGCCGCGGGACCGCCGCTCGCGATCTTCGCGGCGGCGGCGCTGGTCGATGCGTGGACGCGGCCGCGGCTCAAGTGGATCGGGCTGGCGCTCGGCGTGCTGGTGATAGCGCAGTCGCTCTCGTACCGCTTCGACTGGTTCGTGAAAGTCCCTCGCTAGCGGACATCGAGGTCAGTCGCTCGACGTCGATACCGCCGCGGGAACCGCGCGGACGATGAACCGCTGCGGGGCCGAGCCGACGTGGTAGAAGGGATAGCAGCCGACGAGCGTCACTGCCCGGCCAGGCGTCGGATCAATCACGCTGACGTCGTCGGGAGTGGTGATCCGGATCCACTCCACCCGGTATTGCTCGGCTGCGGACGGCGTGTCCAGCTCCAGCGCATCGCCTTCCTTGAGATCCTTGAGCACCCGGAAGAACCCGTCGCGATGCGCCGCGATGCCGACGTTGCCGGTCGTCCCAGGCAGCGCCGTGCCCTCAATCCGGCCGGCCGCGAGATCGAGCACCGCGTCGGTCGTGCCGTCGTAGACAGGCACTTCGAGCTTGAGCCGGGGAATGCGGAGGATCGCGAGCGTGGGCAGCGATTCCTGCTGAAGGGCAGCGCGGTAGGCCTTCACACGGCCCGGCGACCAGAGCTTCATGTCGACTTTTCCGCTCCATGTAAGCTCGCGCGGGGGTGGCGGTGGGGTCACTGGGGCGGCAGCCACGGGCGGTGCCGGCGTGGCGGCGTCAGTGGCCGCCCCACTGGCTGGCGGAGGGGTGTTGGTGCCTCGGCCGCACGAAGGCAGCGTTACGGCGAGGACGAGCGCACCGAGCAGCCAGCGGCGAGACGACGATTCAGTCTTCAGCATCCGTTGCTCCCTGCTGCAGGACATCCTATCGCAACAACACAGCGCATTCACGGCCGGGGTGCATCCACGAACCGAGAATGACCCCGGCCCCACACCGATTAGACTTCATCCCATGACCGAGTCCGAAGAAGCGTTCGCGCGCCGAGCCGTCCGCCGGAAGGGGTTGTTTCTCAAGCTGTCTGCGGCGAGCGTGATCGTCGCTGTGGGTCTCGTCGTCTTGTACTCGATCCTCTGGTGGCGGGATCACACCTACGCTGTCGGGCCGCGTGCGGTCATCATCCTGCTCATCCTCCTCAACGCCCGACAGAACCTGCGTCAGTACCGATATGGAGGCGTGCTGGAGCAACTGCTTCCGCCCGAAGCGACGTCGCGCTGACGCTCGTCAGATGGAGTTGCGAGCGACGGGCCCCATGGACTTGAGGGCTTCGGCGTACGGCACGCCGGCGGCCAGGCCACGATACCGCGCGAGTATCGTTTTCGCCTCGGTGGCCTGATCGGGTCTGGCCGGGTCCCATTCTTCCTTGCTGACGAAGGCCATCAACCGACCAAGCCAGTCTCGCACGCGGTCCCACTCCGCCGTGACATCGATGTACGTGTCGGGCTCGAACCCGATGGTGTGGCCCGGTCCGTTGTCGTACCAGTAGATGACCGAGGGCGTCTTGACCTCGTCTTTTCCGAGCAGCCTCGCGGGCTGGTGCAGCGCCGCGTGGCAGATGGCGCTCGCCGCCTCGTGGTCGGGGTGCCGGTCTCGCGGCCAGAGAATGAAAGCGACGTCGGGTTCGACATCCGCCAGGACAGCGGCGACCGCACGCTTGGTTTCGAGCGACGGCTCGAACCCCATGCTCGCCCATGGCAGGAACCGCATCTCCATCCCACGCTCGTGAGCCATTTGCACCGAGAGGTCGACGAGCGCCCGGGAGCGTGCAGCGACCGGCGGCCAATTGGTGTAGTCGCCAATGAGGCTGAGGATCACTACCCGGTCCCCATTGTGCGCGGCCTGCAACAGAGTGCCTGGGATCCCGAACACGCAGTCGTCGTAGTGTGCGCCGATCGCGAGCAGTGTGCGGGGCCTCGCTTCGCGGCGGCCGGCCTCGGCAGCGACGGCCGCGGACGACGTCATCGCGGCGCTTCCGGCCAGCAGAAACGAACGTCGGGAGAGATCGTCGGGCATCGTGTGAGAGGAGTGTAAGGGTGGGCAGAGGTTGGCGTCCAGCCAGGCACTGCGATCGGGCCCGATGGGGTGCCTGAAGGAACGCTCTATTTGTCGACGTTGTCCAGCATCCAGATGCTGCCCGTCGACGACATCATCGGCAGTACGACGCGGTGCGCCGCGATGGCGATTTCAACCCGAGGCATGAACGGTGGGATTGTCAGACTTGGAGAATTGAAGTGCGTGACGTCGAATGGTCGGCCCACGGCGATGCCCCGATCGGGATCGAACCGGACGCCGGCAAGGTTGTAGAAGCCGCCCCGGTTTGTCAGAAAGTAGAGGGTCCGGCCGTCTGGTGCCCACCTCGGTTTGTCGGTGTTCGACAACGTGGGCACGACTCGCGTCCACTCCGCTATCGGGGTGCTCTCCATTCGCGCGACGGCTACGTGAACGGGACGCTGATCGCCAGCCGTCCTGGGAACGAAGGCCAGCCAGCTCCCGTCAGGAGACAGCTGCGGCTGCCAGATATGGGTCCGTGGGCGATCGATGACGACTTTCTCGGGTTTCTCGGTCAATCCTTTGAGACTCCAAAGCCAGAGCGGTGTGGCGTCTATGCCATCGATGTCGTACGCACTGACGAGCATCGAGTGCCCGTCCCCGAAACCGCCCGTCGCGGGTGTGAGCTCGCCAGACGCCTTCCACCATGGACTCAGCCGGCGTTCAGCGCCGTTGGGCTCGTGCAGCATCAAGGCGGATTCGAATTCGTTGCGCGCCGTGTTGTTGCGCCACTTGTTGTACAGGATGCTGCTGCCGCCTGGTACCCACTTTGGGGTAATTCCGTCCGGGACCAGCAGCTGCTGCTGATTCGTGTCGAAGTGGTGCACCCAGATCTCGGTGCGGTCACCGCCGGGACGGCCAACGCTGTAGAGGGCTGCGTTGCCGTCGGGTGAGAGGTCGACCGTGGAGGCGAATGCCCCCTCCTCGGAGAAGGCCGTGCCTTCACCCGTGAGTCGCCCGCTGGCCGCATCAAACGGAAACGACCACAAGCGAAACGAAAAAGCTTGTTGCACGTAGGCGATCCGGGTTTCGTCTTGCGACAGCACGGTACTGACGTCGCTGCCGCCGCCCGTCGTCAGCCGTTCGGCCGAACGCCAGGCGAGCGTGGCTGGATCCACCTCCACGCGCCACAGGTTGATGATGCCCCCGGTGGTCGCCTCCACGAACAGCCGAGTACCAGTCCGGTTCCAGATGAATCGGAAACGGTCGAGCTCGTTCGTGACCAAGAACGCTGGCGCACCCGAGACGTTCGACGTGACCAGGTGCTCACCGGAACGAGAGAAGGTGTAGAAGCCCATGCCACGAGTGTCATGCGTTCCGGCAGCCGAAAGCCGGCCGTCAGGATGTTCGGCAATCCATTTCCACGTGCCGTGCGCCAGCACCGGAGTGGCGAGTTCCTCCGGCGATCCTCCTCCCGCGGGCACGGCGTAGAAGTGGGTTGTCCCCTCGCCGATGTTGACGCTGAGCCCCACCTGAAAAAGCACTTCGGTTCCGTTGCGCGACCAGGTCGGACGCTCGCCGACGGAGGTGAGCTGTCGGCGGGGGCCTCCGAGCGCCGGCACCAGAAAGAGCCCTCCGCCCGCGTGCTCGGACCGAAACACGATCGTGCTGCCATCCGGTGACCATGCCGGTTGCGTGTCCGATTCCGGGTCCTTCGTGACCTGTACCGGATCGCCGCTCGCCACGGGCTGCACCCAGATGTCGAAGTTCCCGGCGCGATCAGAGGCGTACGCGAGAAACCGCCCATCCGGAGACAGCGTGGGATCGGTCTGCAGGCCCGGACCGAACGTGAGGCGGGTCAGGTTTCTCTGCACGTGGACCGGTGAAGAGAGCGAAGCGTCCGGACTCTCCCGGCGCGTCCGCCACAAAGCGCCCGCGGCCAACGCGGCGATGACGAGCAGCCCCGCCGCTGCGGCACGCTTGTGTCGTGCCAGTCCAGTCAGGATGTACTCCGCGCTCGATTCGCGGCGGACCGGTTGCGGTGTCGTGGCCGACGGCGGGCGGCGGACGCCAGCACCGGCGCCGCAGTCGGCGAGGAGGCCTTCAGCTCGCTCCGCAGCGCTTCGAGATCCAATCGCAGGTCGGCAATGGTCTGATACCGCTGCGCGCGTTCCTTGCGCAGCGCCTTCCCGACGATGCGCTGGAGCTCGTGGGGGATGCCGGGATTCATCTGATCGAGCGGCGCCGGATCACGCTCGAGGATCGAGACGATCACGTCGCTCCGAGTGTCGCCCGTGAAGGGCACGCGACCGCTCACCAGCTCGTAGAGGATCACGCCGAGGGCCCAGATGTCTGCGCGCGCGTCCACCTCCTGGCCCCGTGCCTGCTCGGGTGCCATGTAGGTGAACGTGCCCATCACCACACCCGAGTCGGTCTTCACCAGCGTGCGCGTGGCCTCGTCGGCCGGCAAGCCGCCTGGGGCCAGCTTGGCGAGGCCGAAGTCGAGCACCTTCACGAGGCCGTCCTGCCGGACGATCACGTTCTCGGGCTTCAAGTCGCGATGCACGATCCCGATCGCGTGCGCGGCGCCCGCGCCGGCGGCAATCTGAATCGCGATGTCCAGCGACGTCTTCAGCGTGGGCGGCTGCGTCTGCAGCAGGTGGCGCAGCGTCTCCCCCTCGATGTACTCCATGGCGATGAAGGGCTGGCCGGCCGAGGTTTCGCCGAGCGTGTACACCACGCACACGTTGGGGTGACTGAGGGCGGAGGCCGCCCGCGCCTCCTGGTCGAACCGGCGAATCCGGGCATGGTCCGACGCGGCTTCGCCGGACAGCACCTTGATCGCTACGCTGCGGCCCAGCGTCAGGTCGTGAGCGAGGTACACCGTGCCCATGCCGCCAGCGCCGAGCTGGCGGCGGATCTCGTAGCCCCGAAGTTGAGAGCCCGGGGTGAGCGGCATCGTCGAATCACGCGAATTATATGGTCAGTGTGGATTGCCGGGTGCTTGCTGGCGGGATGCCTCCGCAACCGCCAGCCGGTGTAGGCTAGAGCTTCAATGAAGGGCTACCACGACATCGCCGGCGACGGAGGGTCCCGGGTCGTCGAGCAGGTCGCCGACCAGCGCGCCCGCATCACCGACGGGCTCGCCGGCGTGCGCCATCTCGTGGCCGTAGGCTCCGGCAAGGGCGGAGTCGGCAAGAGCACGTTGACGATGCATCTTGCGGGCGCTCTGCGCGCCCGAGGGCTTCGGATTGCGATCCTCGACGCGGACTTCAACGGTCCCTCACAGGCGCGCATGGCAGGTGTGCAGGGAGCGCTGTTCGTTCCGGGCATTCAGAAGGTCGCGCTCCCGCGGAACAGGAGCGGGATTGGGGTCTTCTCAATGGGCTCGCTCGTCCCGGAGTCGGAGTCGCTCGAGTTCGAGAGCGCCGCCGAAGGCGAGTCGCACACATGGCGCGCCACGCGGGAGTTCGCGCTCCTCGGCGAGATCCTCCGGTCATTCGAGTGGGGCGAGCTCGACGTACTACTGTTCGATCTGCCGCCCGGCGCCGAGCGGACCGTCCAGTACGCCGATTTTCTGGGGCCGCGGACCTCGTTCCTGCTCGTGACGATTCCTTCCGAAGTGTCGCGGGGTGTGGTCGCGCGTTCGATCGCCGCGCTGTCGAAGGGGCCCAATCGCCTCCTCGGCTACGTCGAGAACATGAGCGGCTACTATTGCCGCGACTGCGACGCCATCAAGCCGCTCTTCGCGTCCGGGTCGCAGATCCCTCTGGGCATCCCTTGCCTCGGGACGGTTCCGTTCGATCCCGAGCTCGCCCGGCACTGCGATCAAGGGAGCCCGCTCGCAGAACACACACCCGTCAGCCGCGCCCTCGATGACGTTGCGCAGCGGCTGCTGGACAGCCTGGAGTCGCGATGAAATTTCTCTGCGTTCCCTGCGATACCCCGATGAAGCTCCAGACCGTCGCTCCGCCCGAGCGTGGGTCGCTCTCGGTCGTCTATTCCTGTCCCGAGTGCGGCTACGAAATGGCGATGCTGACCAATCCGTTCGAGACACAGCTGGTCCAGTCGCTGGGCGTACGGATTGGCCCCGCCGAAGCTGTAGCGGACGAGGGTCCGAAGTGCCCGTTCGCCGGCATGGTGGCGACGACGGATGCGCCCGCACAGGCAACCGAAACCGCCACCGTGCGCTGGACGTCGAGTGCCGAAGCACGTCTCGCCAACATCCCCGAGTTCGTGCGTCCCATGGCGCGGACCGGGATCGAGAAATTCGCACGCGACAGAGGGGCTCTGGAAGTAGACGAGACGATCCTCGACGCGGCCCGTGATTTCTTCGGAATGTGATCCGCTCGACTAGATCAACTCCCAACCTCCAACCTCCAACGCCCAAGTTGTAACCGTCGGGGTGGTTGGCTTTGGGAGTTGGGAGTTGGGAGTTTTCCGATGCAGGAGCACGCAACCCCGTTCGCTCGCCCGTACGTCATCTCCTGGAATCTCACGTACCGCTGCAATCTCGCCTGCGAGCACTGCTATCTGGACGCCGGCGGTACGCCGCTGGTCGGCACAGAGAACTTCGCCGATCGGAGCGAGCTCGGCACCGAGGAATGCTTCAAGGTCATCGATGAAATCGCCGCGTTCGCTCCGGAATGCCTCACGATCCTGACAGGCGGCGAGCCCCTCCTACGGCGTGACATCCTCCAGATCGTCCAGCGCGCGGCGGAGCGTGGGCTGTGGGTCGTCGTCGGCACCAACGGCGTGCGCATCACCGAAAACGTGGCGCGGCGGCTGGCGGACGCCGGCGCGCGGGGACTGTCGCTGTCGCTCGACGCGCTCGATCCTGATCGCCATGACCGCTTCAGGAAAGTGCGTGGCGCCTGGCACAACACCGTGGAAGGAGCCGAGATCCTCAACCGGACCGGTCTCCCGTTCATCGTGCAGACGACGACGGGCTCGCACAATCTCGGCGAGCTGGAGGCTATCGCCGATTTCGCTCACGAGCGACTCGCCGCCAAGGTCTGGAACCTGTACTTCCTGGTGCCGACCGGGCGCGGGCAATTCGTGTCGGACATGACCCCGGCGCAGTACGACGAGGTGCTCTCATCTCTCTACCAGATCCAGCGGAAGTACGACCGCCGCATGCTCGTGAACGCGAAGTGCGCGCCGCACTACATCAAGACCGTCCTCGAACATGGCGGTGGCCAACTCCCAACTCCCAACTCCCAACTCCCAACATTCGACTCCCAATCGCCGTCGCCGTCTCCGATCCGCATCTACTCGGGCGGCGCTGGCGGCTGCCCTGCAGGTACGCACTACATGGGCATCCGGCCGAACGGGGACGTCACGCCGTGTCCGTACCTGCCGGTGTTTGCCGGGTCTCTTCGTAACGCCCGGCTGGCGGATCTCTGGGCTTCCTCGGAGCTGTTCACCGGCATCCGCCAGCGCACGTCGCTCGGTGGCCGCTGTGGGGAGTGTGAGATGAATGCGCAATGCGGCGGCTGCCGCGCACGAGCCTACGGGATGACAGGTGATGTGATGGCCGAGGATCCTCTCTGCACCCACACGCCTGGAAAGTATGCAGGTTCCACCCTGCTTGAGGGCCTGTCTCCGCGCAGGACCGAAGGCGTGAAGGCGGACGCACTCGAGTATGGAACCGCGTCGACGGCCACTATTGCGTGGGACGATGGCGCGACCGAGCGCATGAAAAGGATTCCCGCCTTCGTGCGCGGCATGGTCGTGAGAGCCGTCGAGGAATCCTGCCGCAAGAACGGGATCGATCGTGTCACGGTCGAGGAGCTCGAACGCATTCGGGCCAGAATGCCCACGCCGAAGATGTTCAACTAACCTGGCTGCGCAGACTCCATCCTTACCACGCCACTCTCGAGAAGGAGAAGAGCCTATGAGGCTGTCGCCGACGATTGCCACGGCCCTTTTCGGCGCGGCCGTGATCCTGAGCATAGGAAGTGATGCCGCGGCGTGCGTGTGTGCTGCTCCAGGTGGACGGCCCTGCCAACTCGAAAGGGCGGATGCGGCATTTGTGGGCACTGTGCTCTCGGTGACAGAAACGCGCGATGGGACGCGCCGTTTCGTGTTCTCCGTTGAAGAGGCCCTCATCGGCGTCAGCGGACAGCAGATGCAGGTGGAGTCAGACACGACATCGTGTGGCGTGGACTTTCAGGTGGGCACGTCGTACCTCGTTGCCTCCAGCGTGCACGAAGGCATCGTCAGGGTCAGCATCTGCTCGTCGTACGTGGCAACGGCGGGAGAAGCCTCGGCTGAGATCGCGATTCTCCGACAGGTGCGCAACGGAACATCAGCGCCGACGGTGTACGGCACAGTGCACGAACTTCGCGAGCCTGGGCCAGACAATCGGCCGGCCGATCCTGAGCTCTTTCCCCCTCTCGGAGGAGTCCGAGTGACCGCTGCCGGCGAGGGCGGCTATCGAGAAACGATGACCGACGCGGACGGCCGATTCTCGTTGATCGATCTTCCACCGGGGCGATACCGAGTGACCGCGCGAGTGAATTCGCCACTGCGATTGTTGGACTATTCGCCTTCCTTCCATATGCGATTGGATGACCCTGACGTAGTTGATGTAAAGACCTGTTCGACCAGGCTCGCATTCGAAGCATCCAGATGGGGTTTCATGCTGCGGACCCTTCCGCCTCTCGCACCGGCAACCGAATGCTCCACCGAACCCGCTCTGCGATCCGAGGGCAGCGAGACACCCGTCGACATGGTGTTCGACAACGGACGACCTGAACCCTTGAGACTCTACTGGCTCGATTTCCAAGGCGCGCGCGTTGCCTACGCGACGATCGCGCCCGGAGCGTCGGTCACGCAGCATACCTTTCGTTCGCATCGATGGTTGCTTGCGACCGAAGCCGGCAGCTGTGTCGGAATCTACACCGCAACCGATCCACACTCGACGGTGTACGCAGGGCCGTGATACGCCGCCGGCCAGGAGCGCCGTCGCACTCACCGTCACCAACATGGAGTTGGAGCGGATCCGCGCCAGGATGCCGACGCCGAAACTCTTTGGCAGGGCTGACGGATAGGACGGCCTGCCGCGTCAACTCCCAACCTCCAACTCCCAACTCCCAAGGGTGCCTACGTAGCTCGCGATCTACGAATGAGCGTGGCCACAATTCTCACCAACTCGGCGCACTCGCCGAGGACAGGGTCGTGGTCTTGAGTGAGTAGCCCGGCTTCGCGGAGCACTCGGAGACGAAACGACGTCTCCTTCAACTCCCGAAGGACGATTTGCCTCTTCGCGCGAGTATCGTTCGGGCTCGAGCCATCGTCCGACTCCTCGTAATTCGCGCCGGCGGATGTCGCACTCCGCAATAGCTGCGCACAGAGTGCAACGGCAATCGGTCCTCGAGTGTGCAGAAACGTCACCAGCCGCGTGATAACGCAGGCGAAATGGAACAGGCGCTCGCGCAGATCGTAGGGCTTGTCGTGGATGCTCCAGTCATCGACGTTCATGACAAGCATCACCGACGCCAGAGGGCCAGTGAGCTAATCCGGACGTCGCCTGGGCGCCGCGCTCCCGATGGGAGACGGGATTGGGAGTTGGAGGTTGGGAGTTGGGAGTTGACGAAAATCTCCCGTCTACTTGAACGGATTATCTTCCTCCGCCGCCTGTTCCTTCTCCTTCGCGTCGAACCATTTCGTGAAGTCGTCGGCACTGAGGACAGTGACGAATCCCCGCATCCGCGCGTGACCCAGCCCGCACAGCTGTGCGCAGGCGATTTCGTACTGGAATTCGGCATTCCCCGTTCGGGTGCGCATCTCGGCGGTCGTCACGTTGGGGATGAACCAGATCGGGATCGTCAGCCCGGGCACGGCATCCTGCTTCACGCGGAACTCCGGCACGCCAAAGCTGTGAATCACGTCCTTGCTTCTGAGCTTGACGATGATCGGCTTGTTCACCGGGAGGTAGAGCTGGTTGACTGTCGTGACGTCGTCCTTGGCGGCCGGGTCGGTGCGGTCCAGTCCGAGCGGGTTCGACTGAAGGTCGATCATCGTGATGTCGGTGCGGCCGAATTTCCCATCGGGACCGGAGTAGTGGATATTCCACGCGAACTGTTCTCCGGTGACTTGCACGACCAGTGACTCGGTCTCAGCCGGAAGGTGGTCAACTCTGGCGGCCCAGATCGGGATTGAGAATCCGAGCAGCAGGATCGCTTCCACGACGGCAACGGCGATCTCGAGATAGCTCGACGCGTGCGACTTCACTCCGGCGTAGTCGGCCACCTGCTGACGCGATCGCCGGAAACGTACCAGACAGTACGTGAAGAAGCTCGCCCATCCGACGAACAGGATGAGCATGAAGACGTGCGTCCAGCCGATCAGACTGTCGATCTGCCCGCCGTGAGCCGAGGCGAGCGTGGGGAGACCCATCCACTCTGTCATGATGTTCTGGACCCTCGCTGAAGCTCCAGCCATTCGGTTTCAAGCTCGTGTTCCGCCATGCGCTTCGCGTGCTTGCGGAGATAGAGAAAGAACCCGACGAACCCGCCCTGCACCACAAAGGTGATGACCAGCAACACGAGGACGCCGAGCTTCGTCCCGTCGATCATGGGGCCGTCCGACGCCCCGAAGCACACCGGGCAGGCGAGGACGCTCGAGCTGCTGACCATCGTCATGGCAACAGCGATCGCGAGGATCCGTGTGATCCGGTCCTTCACCGCAACGTCCTCGTCTTCCGCAGAAACCAGGAGTCGTAGACAACAAGCCCGCACGACACGGCGAATGCCGCAATCGCGGCGACCAGACTCGCCACGCCACTCTGGTGCCAGTACTGACTCAGACACCACACCCCGAACAGGACCGCCAGGGCCGCCGAGAGGAAGATCAGCACCGCGTGGACCAGCCTGAGGTTCATCAGTGGATCCAGAAGCCGTCGCGGACGGTGACAACCGGAAGAGCCAGGAGCGCAACAAAGAAGATCGCGGTCAACGCGAGGACCGCGTAGATCAGCTTCTTTTCAGAGATCAGGTGCATGAAGTAGCACGCCACCAGCGATCCCTTGATCGTCGCGACGATCAGCGCCACGGTGACGGCAATGTGGACGGGCAGGTGATACCGCGAGATGGCCACCGTGATGATGGTCAGGCCTAGAAGCGCCACGAAGACGGTGATGTAGATCCTGACCTGTTTGTCGATGTCGACTGCGTGGTCGCTCGTCATGGACGGCCGCCTACAGAAGGTAGAGAGTCGGGAACAGGAAGATCCAGACCAGATCCACGAAGTGCCAGAAGAGGCCCGAGTACTCGACCCGGTTGGTGAACCACTCTGGATTCGTCTTCCAGAGCTTCGCGCCTGGCCCCCAGAAATAGGCGTTCACCACCATCCCGCCGAACACGTGCAGCATGTGCAGGCCGGTCAGCGTGAAATAGATGGCGAGGAAGTTGTTGGAGCTGGGGAAGAGCCCGGTCTCGAACTTGTGGCTGTATTCGAAGTACTTGACGATCAGAAACACACACCCGAGAAGGATCGTGCCCCCCATGTACATCCGGAAGGTCCCGAAGCGCCCGCGCTTCAGCGACGCCCACGCCATGACCATCGTGACCGAGGACGAGATCAGGACGATGGTGTTGAACGTAGCGAGCGGGACGTTCAGAATCGTATCGCCCCGCGGCCACGTCGGCGCCCCGGTCCGGATCAGGATGTAGCTGGCAAACAGGGCCCCGAACAGCATGACCTCCGAGGCCAGGAACAGCCAGATACCGATCTTGGCGTTGTTAAGACCCGTATCGGGGCGCAACTCTACGACGTAGGGAATTTCCATCAGGTCAGCTCTCGCTCACACATAACGCCCTAGGCCTCGGTACCTGCGGCACGAAGTCCTTGGCCGCGCCCGGAACGCTGTACTCATAGGGCCCGCGGTACGCTTGCGGGGGCTCCCGGAAATTGCCGTGCGGGGGAGGTGAAGGAGCCGCCCATTCGATCGTCGTGGCGTCCCAGGGGTTGTCCCCGGTCTTCTCTCCCTTCCGGATGCTCCAGAAGAAATTGAAGATGAAGGGAATCTGGAAGAGCGCCATGATCCACGCGCCCCACGACGAGACGACGTTCCAGTGCAGCACTGGCTGCGCAAAGTCGTACGCGGCGCCTCCGTCATACAGCCGCCGCGAGACGCCCGCCAGTCCCACAAGGAACATCGGCATGAAGACCACGTTCATGCAGACCAGGGAACCGAACCAGTGGATCTTACCGAGCGTCTCGTTCATCTTCCGCCCGGTTGCCTTCGGATACCAGTAATAGATCCCGGCGAAAAGGGCGAAGATCGTCCCTGGCGCGACGACGTAGTGGAAGTGCGCGATGACGTAGTAGGTGTCGTGCAGCGGGATGTCCGCGACGTTCAGGCCGAGTGGCAATCCGGTGAGCCCGCCGATCCCGAACATCGGCAGGAAGGACACCGCAAACAGCATTGGCGTGTTGTACCGGATCGATCCGCCCCAGAGCGAGATGATCAGGGCCGTGAGGATGACGACCGACGGGATCGAAATGATCATCGTCGTGGTCTGGAAGAACGAGGCCATCGCTGTTCCCATGCCCGTCATGAACATGTGGTGCGCCCAGACGATGAACGACATGAAGCCCAGGAAGATGAGCGAATAGACCATCGAACGGTAGCCCCAGAGAGGCTTCCGCGTGTTGTTCGCGATGATCTCGGCCACGATGCCCATCGCGGGCAGAATGAGCACGTAGACTTCCGGATGCGCCAGGAACCAGAACAGGTGCTGCCAGAGGAGCGGGTTGCCTCCGCCGGCGTTGTGGATCACCTGACCGCTGACCACGAGGCCGCTCGGAAGGAAGAAGCTCGTGCCAGCCAGGCGATCCATCAGCTGCATGACTCCCGCGGCCTCGAGCGGCGGGAACGCCAGGAGCAGCAGGAACGCCGTGACGAACTGGGCCCATACGAAGAAGGGAAAGCGCATGAAGGTGAGACCCTTCACACGCAGCTGGATGATGGTCGTGATGAAGTTGACGGCACCGAGCAGCGACGAGGTGATCAGGAAGATCATCCCGATGAGCCACATCGTCTGGCCCCTGCCCGCGATAATCGAGAGCGGCGCGTAGGAAGTCCACCCGGATTGCGCGGCTCCCCCGGGCACGAAGAAGCTGACGAGCATCGTCACGCCGCCCAGGAAGAAGAACCAGTAGCTCCCCATGTTGAGCTTCGGGAACGCCATGTCCGGGGCTCCAATCTGGAGCGGGACGACGAAGTTCCCGAACCCACCGACAGCGAGGGGCACCACCCCAAGGAAGACCATGATGGTGCCGTGCATCGCCCCGAGCTCGTTGTAGAACTCGGGGAGCATGGTCCCCGCGGGCATGCGCGTATCGCCGAGGATCTTCCCGAGCGTCGGCAGCGCGGCGCCTGGATAGGCGAGCTGCCAGCGCATCAGCATCATCAGCGAGAAGCCAAAGAGCAGGAACAGCAGGCCCGTGACGGCGTACTGGATGCCGATGACCTTGTGGTCCGTGGAGAAGACGTACGCACGCCAGAAGCCGAGGTCCTCGTGATGGGCCTCGTGCGCGGCGTGCGCTGCGTGTGTGGCGACAGCGCCGTGGTCACTCATGCGGCTGTTCTCCGGCCAGTCACTTCGCGGCAGGGACTGCGAATTTGAAGTTCTGTGTCTTCGTGTCGCTGCCGCTGACCGTGACGGAGGCCGTCTGCGTTCCCAGCCGCTCGTGCCAGGCAGTGATCTCGTAGGTCCCCGGGTCGAGGCCCGAGATCGTGAACTTCCCGTCCGTGCTGGTCACCGAGAAGAAGGGATTGGTGAAGACGGCAATGTAGGCGCTCATCCACGGGTGCACGTCGCACTTGATGTGGAACACCTCTTCCGGCTTGTCGAACACCGTCGTGGCTTCCTTCAGCGTCGGCGGCATGCCCTTGTTGAAGGCGGGATTGACCTTGGGAAGCGTGTGAATGTTGTGGAGGACGCCGTCGGAGTTCAGGATCTTGTAGGCCTGACCGACCATGATCCCCATCACGTGCGGCTTGTACATGCAGCCATTCTGATCGAGGACCACCGGAGTCTTGGGAACGGGCCACGTCTTCCCGGCCGGCAGCCCCTTCGAGACCCAGACCATGATGTTCCCCATCGTGTTGCCGCTACCGAGGACCAGCATCTCGTTGGACACGGGTGCCGAGTGCTTCTTGGCGCACACGGGGTCGGCGTCCATGGCGATCGGCTTGAGTGCCGGGGCTTTCCCGTCGAATGTGACGGTTCCCGTGACGGTCGACGCGGCGAGGGCGATACCGGGCCACGTCAACATCACAACCAGGCCAGCCGCCAGCCACAACGTCTTCCCTGTCGCGCGCACGATCGGCTCCTTCGTCATCGCTCACCTACCCCTTGTTGGTGGACCCGCTATGGTCGCAGACACTGCCTTCGGCCCGTGTTTTCAGTCGGGCTGTCGAAAATGGTATTCGATTGCGAGCAAAACTCTACACCCCCCTTCGCGCGCCTGCAACTCACCCGCCTTCGCGCGCATGACAAATCTGGAGCGCTTCGGCGCGGCAGGCGCGTTCGGCCTCACGCGTTCTCGAAGGCAAGGGATTCGGCGATCCTCGGGTCTCGGAGCGGTACCAGCGCCTGCCGACGCATCAACCAACTGGCCGCCGCTACGAAGCTGCCGCCAACTGAGACGAACGCGGCCACGTCCAGCAGAGACGGACTCAATCCCTCCGGATGGAGCGTCGGCATGACCTGCCAGTAGAGGTCCACGTAATGCATCGCGAGGAGCCACGCCCCCCCGATGGCCAGCGTCCATGCCCTCCGCTTGACATCGCGCCCCATCAGAAAGAGGAACGGAAGAACGAAGTGTCCCGCCATCAGCAGAAGCGAGACCGCGAGCCACGACCCTTCGATGCGCGCCTTGTACCAGCTCGTCTCCTCCGGGAGATTCGCGTACCAGATCAGGAAGAACTGGCAGAACGCGATATAGGCCCAGAATGCCGTGAACGCGAACAGGAACTTTCCGACATCCTGCAGATGCTCGGCGTTGATGACCGTCGTCAGCAGATCCGCCCGGCGCATGGCCAGTATGACGACCGAAATGAGCGCGAGGAACCCGACCAAGGAGCCCGCGAAGAAATAGACGCCAAACATGGTCGAGTACCAGTGCGGCGTGAGCGACGCGATCCAGTCGATCGAGGCGAAGGTCTGGGTCAGCGCGAGGACGATGATGGCGGGTCCGGCGAGCCGACGCAGTCGGGCCGACACCGCTGGATCCCCGGTCTCATCCTGACTGCGCGAGCCGCGGTAATACAGGATGGCGATGAAAGACCAGATCCCGAAATAGAGCGCCGCCCGGATAAGAAAGAACGGTACGTTCAGATATGGCGCCTTCCAGCGAAGGAGCGCATCATGCTCCGCCGCCCCCGGGGCGGACCACGTGTAGAGATCGCGCATGCCGAGCAGCAACGGAAGAAAGAGAACCGCCAAGACCGGGAGCGTCGTGAAGATCGTCTCCCCGAGCCGTCGCAGCACGATCCCCCATCCGCCCTGCGTCGCGTACTGCATCAGCACGAAGAAGAGGCCACCGAGGGCCAGGCTCAGAAAGAACAGGAACGAAACGAGCCACGAGAAGAGGAACTGCTTCGGATTCGCCGCCCCCAGAAATGCGCAGGCCACGGCGCCCAGCACGGCGCAGGCGGCACCAATGGCAGGAAGCCGGTTCCACGAGTGCCCCGGCGGGATCGTGGCCTGCTCGGGCCGCAAGGCCACGCGATCGCGTTCGGAGATCATTCAGGACTCCAGGAGCTCGACGCTGCGTGCGCCCAGGGACTCCAGCAGCTTGCCGGTGGCGGACGGATCGAACCGGGGATCCCACGATTCGATCGAGATGAAGAAGGCGTCGTCAGTCACCTGATCGAAGACCTTGGATCGGAAGAGTGGATGGTAGTGCATCGGTAGCGGTTCAGACCGAGCATGCCGAGGACGGCGCCGAGCGCGGCAAAGAGCACGCCCAGCTCGAAGGTGATCGGAATGAAGGCGGGCCAGGAAAAGTATGGTTTGCCGCTGATTACGAGCGGGTAGGCCACGGTGTGGACCCACGCCTGCAGGAGGAACCCGAGTGCGGCCCCGACCAACCCCAAGCCGAGGACGATCCAGGGAAGCGGCGAGCGTCGAAGTCCCATCGCTCCCGCGAGGCCGTGGACCGGGAACGGCGTGTGGGCGTCCCACCGGGTGAAACCGGCGTCACGCACCTGCTCGCACGCGTGATAGAGGTCCGCCGGCGTCGCGAATTCGGCGAGGATTCCGTAATAGGGCCCCTTCGGGAGCTGCGGGAAGAGGAGCGGCATCAGGAGGCTCCTTCAGGCTCGGCCGCCCCGTGGGTCGCGGCGGCTCGGTGCTGTGATCGCGCGCTCTGGGCCGACGCTGCCAATGCGGATCGGCCTGCGGCAGGACGGTCTTGACCTCGGCGGTTGCCACCATCGGAAGAAAGCGGACGAACAGGCAGAACATCGTGAAGAAGAGCCCGAAGCTTCCGAGCAGGCACGACACGTCCCAGATCGTCGGCGTGAAATAGCCCCAGGCTGAGGGAAGAAAGTCGCGGTGCAGCGACGTCACGATGATCACGAACCGCTCGAACCACATGCCGATGTTGATGACGATCGACAGCACGAACAGGACCGGTATGCTCGTGCGCGCCCGCTTGGACCAGAAGATCTGGGGGCTGATCACGTTGCAGGTGATCATGGTCCAGTAGGCCCAGGCGTACGGTCCGAGCGCGCGGTTCTTGAACGTGAAGAGCTCGTAGGGGTTCCCGCTGTACCAGGCGGTGAAGAACTCCATGCCGTAGGCGTACCCGACCATCGACCCGGTCACGAGCATGATCTTCGCCATGTAGTCGAAATGCCGGATCGTGATGATGTGCCCGAGGCCGAACACCTGGCGGCAGATCACCATGAGCGTCAGGACCATGGCGAACCCGGAAAAGATCGCGCCCGCCACGAAGTAGGGCGGGAAGACCGTCGTGTGCCATCCAGGCAGGACGGAGACCGCGAAATCCATCGAGACGATGGAATGAACCGAGAGGACGAGCGGCGCCGCGAGGGCGGCGAGAAGCAGGTAGGCGGTCTCGTAGTGGTGCCACTGCCGCACGGAGCCCCGCCATCCGAGGGCCAAGAGCCCGTAGGCGAACTTCCGGGCAGGGGTTTTCGCCCGATCGCGCAGCGTCGCCACGTCCGGGATCAGGCCGACGTACCAGAACAGGACGGAGACCGTGCCGTAGATGCTGACCGCGAAGACGTCCCAGAGAAGCGGGCTCCTGAAGTTGGGCCACATGCTCATCTGGTTCGGGAGGGGGAACATCCAGTAGGCGACCCAGACGCGTCCCACGTGAATCCCCGGGAACGTCAACGCGCACATGACGGCAAAGATCGTCATCGCCTCTGCCGAGCGATTGATGGACGTGCGCCATTTCTGACGAAAGAGGAAGAGGATCGCCGAGATGAGCGTCCCGGCGTGGCCGATCCCGACCCAGAACACGAAGTTCGTGATATCCCACGCCCAACCGACCGGGACGTTCAGGCCCCAGACGCCGATCCCCTCCCAGAACAGCCACGAGACCGCGACGCCGAGCAGGCTGAGGAGCGCGAGCGACGGGATGAAGAAGAGCCACCAGCCAATCGGAGTCGGCCGCTCGACCGGCTCCGCGACAGCCTCGGTGATTGAGTGGAAATCAGGCGAACGCAGGATGAGCGTGGGACGACCCACGACAGGGTTGTCGAGCAGTTCTGCTTCCGTGTGGGCCACGCCGGTTCCCCGTTGTGAGTTTGAAAGTCGCGGGTTTGTACTATCGTGTCTCCGCGCGAGTCAAGCATTCGCCTTCGCCAAGGCCCTGGCGAAGTTCCGCCGAAGCCGCTGCCGGCAGAAGACGGATCAAGGGCGCAGGTGAAACGTGAGTCCGATCTGCGCGAGGAGCGGTTCGAAGTCGTCACCCGACGCAGGCACGGAGGCGACGATCCTCGCCGCATTCTGCTTTGACCCATGGATGTGCCGCCGCGAGGGCGCGTACGGCCCGACCCGCGCCCAGTAGCCGCCGCCAGGCCTCGTCGGTCTCGCGCGCGAACTCTTCGAGCAGTGCGGTCGATCCCTCTGCACGCAGGACGCGGGCAATGCGCACGGCCAGCTCTCGCGCTTCGACGAGCCCCGAATTCATGCTCTGCACACCAACAGGCGCGGCAAGGTGGGCAGCGTCGCCGGCGAGCCAGACGGCTCCCCTTCCGAAGCTCCGCGTCAACCGCGACTCGAACATCCCCATCGTCGACCAATAGATCTGCGTCGGCTGTGCCGTCCACCAGGGCACCCTCGTGCTCGTCAGCTCCTCGAGCCGCCGGGTCGAGGCGACGTGGTCCGACGGGTCGGGGATTTGGAATCCCAGGCGGCATCGCCCCTGCTTCGAGCGGCCAGTAGACGCTCGTCGAGTTCGCTTCGACCATGACGCGCACTTCGGCGGGCAGCTCACCTTTGGCTTCGATCTCGTAGACCGAAAAGATCTGGGCGGAGCCATGCTCCTCCATCTCGAAGCCGGCCATCCGCCGTACGGCCGAGTCGTATCCGTCGGCACCAATCACGTACGCCGGTTGGATCGTCTCGCTTCGGGCCACGACCCACTCGCTCCGCGCCACCGGGTAGCCGCTCGTCACTTGATCGAGTGTCGCGACCTCTGCGCGGACCGTCTCGCCGACGGCCGTGAGCGACTGCAGCCGATGCTCCCAGAGGACCTCGAGCTTCTGTCGGCCGAGGGCCTCCTCCACCGCCCGCTCCAAGTCGCTCTGGCGGACGATGAGGAGGTAGGGATGCTTCGATGAGAGAGCGGAATAGTCGATCTCGGCCCGACGTTCCGCTCCTTCGTAGAAGGCGACTTTCGTCAGCTTCCGCCCAGCGCGGATCAGCCCGTCTGACAGTCCGGCCTCGTCGAGAATCCGGAGCGTCCGCGGATGGATCGCGAGGGCGTAGCTGTGTTGCGTCGTCCGATGGTGCATGTCGACGATCGCCACACGAATCCCGTGCTGTTGCAGGAAGAGCGCTGCGACGAGACCGACTGGACCGGCACCGACGACGAGGACTTCAGGATCAGAGCTGACGGGACATTGCGCTTCCTCCTCTCCGCCTCCGCGAGAAAGTCGGGATCGCGCGACCGGATGCTCGATCCCAAACCCATTTCGCCGCGAACCCGGGCAGCGACGGCAGCGGCCTGCTCGAGCAGCATGGGCACACCGATGCCGGCGACGTAGTTCCCCACCAGAAAGACGCCTTTCGGCAAGTCGAGGCCGCGCGCCTGCACCGACTCGAGCTGTACGTCATAGTGCGGGAGCGCCGCGCGCCACCGGTGCACCAATCGCGCGACGGGTGGCACCGATCGGCCGCAGAGCGACTGCCGGTCGCGATCCATCACCGCCTCCAGATCGTCCTCGGAGAGTTGCACCGCGTCGCGATCCGCAGCGCCGCCGTAGATCCAACTCTCGGAGTACTGTCCTCCGCGGTGCGGAAAGATGTTCGAACTGAACAGGACCCCGAGCGCGCGGATTCCGCCGCCACGCGGAAAAAGGATCCCGCGGCCCCTCTGCTGCACCTCGTCTTCCGGATAGAAGGCCGTGACGCGCACGAGGGGCAGCATGTCAATCGTCGAGAGCGCCTGACTGGCGGCTGGCGCGACCTCGCGGAGGATGTCCGACGCATCACACGCCGACGTGCAGATGACAGCGGGGGCGGTTCCGTCCAGCCGCGCAGACGTATTGAGCCGGATGCTGCCGCCGCGTGCCCGTACCCGGCACGCCATGGCGTCGATGAGCTGCTGCATGCCTCCGACCGGCGCCACCACGCCCTTCCGTACGACTCGCTGCGATCGTTCGCGCGTGCCGAACAGGAGTGATGCGCTGAGCGAGGCAGGATCCCCGGCGTACCGGCCTTGCAGGAACGGACCAAGCAGCCACGGCGTAGCGCGACGGCCTAGGACGCGCGCACCCCACTGCTCGACGGTTTCGAGCGGCCGTGGGCGCCGCGACCCTCGCGCGGCCGCGCTCGCGAACCGCGCGACGAGCGCGAGCGACTCTCCGGGTCCGAGCGGCCATCGCCTCGGCCGTTGGCGGTAGATATACCCTGCGCGGCTGGCCGATCCGTTGGACGAGAGCATCGGGAGCCCGAGATCGCGGCACACCTCCGCGACGCGCTCGGAATTCTTCATCCCTATGGCGGCGGTTTCGACGGGACCATGTGGCGTCTGCAGCGTCGAGATCAGGCCGCCGAGGCGATCGGCTTTCTCGACGATCTCGACGGGCACGCCCGCCGACGACAGGTAGTACGCGGTCGCGAGCCCGGAGAATCCACCTCCGACAACCGTGACGGCCCTCATTGAGCTTTCGAGAAGATGGGACGATCTGGCTCCGTCGTCCGAAGGCGGTAAGGGAAGATCACGGTGCCACCGTGAGGCAGGGCGAAATGCGCCGGGTGTCCGACGGGGCCGCTCACGACAGAGTCGCTGCCGCGCGCCCGTCATCGACGACCCGGGACTGCAACACGTCCGCTATGATAGGAAACGGCTTCCGGATTGTCACGGCTTTGTTGCAGGAACTGGCTGGGTGGACCGACTGCGCGCGCACGACACAGATCGCCGAACCGGCGTGCTCCTCGCGCAGCTCGGCACACCTGATGCGCCGACGCCGGCCGCTCTCCGTCGATACCTGCGGCAGTTTTTGAGCGACCCCCGGGTCGTCGAACGCAATCGCCTCCTGTGGTGGTTCATCCTCAGACTGCTCGTCCTGCCGCGCCGGCCTCGCCGGTCGGCCGCGCTCTATCAGCGAATCTGGACGCGCGACGGTTCACCATTGCTCGTCATCTCGCGGTCGCAGGCGCGGGCGCTCGAAGCCGAGCTCACTCGCCTCGAGCCGGACCGATTCAAGGTCGCGCTCGGCATGCGCTACGGAAATCCGTCACTCGCGTCGGCTGTGCAGGAGTTGCGTGACTGGGGAGCGGAGCGCCTGCTGCTCTTCCCGATGTACCCGCAATATGCGGGCGCGACGACCGCATCGACCTACGACGAGGTGTTCAGGCAGCTGTCGCGGCTGCGGTATGTTCCGGCGCTGAGGGTCGTCCCGCCGTACTACGCGCACACGGGCTACATCGAGGCCCTCGCCCGCTCGGCACAGGAGGCGATGGCGCCTCTGTCACCGCCCCCGGAGAAGATCATCGTCTCCTTCCACGGCATCCCGCAACGCTTCGTGGACAGCGGGGACCCGTACCCGTCGCATTGCGAGGCGACCGTGCGGTCACTGGCGGCCCGGGCGGGATGGCCGGATGGCTCCTACATGCTCTCGTATCAATCGCGCGCCGGCCGTGTGCCCTGGCTGCAACCGTACACGGACGAAACGCTCGCCGCGCTGGCGCGAAGCGGTGTGCGCCATGTCACCGTGATGTGCCCGGGCTTCGTTGCCGACTGTCTGGAGACAATCGACGAAATCGGACATGTCGGACTCGAGCAGTTCCGGGCTGCCGGCGGCGAGACGCTGCAGCTCGTGCAAGGGCTGAACGATCGTCCGCAGTGGATCTCGGCGATGACTGAAATGGTGCTCGAACAGATTCAGGGGTGGTAGAGCACAAGTCGGCTTTGGGCTTTAGCGTTGGACGTTGGGCCCGAGGCCACCGCCCACGGGCGCACTGCGCTACGCGTAGACGTCGAGATTCCTGCCGACCACCTTGGTCGCATCTTCGATCAACCTCACGAGGCCCTCGGCCTGTGCCTGGTTGACGTCTTTCGTCTTGCGCATCACCGCTACCACTCGATCGACGTCAGTGTACTGTCCGCCGAGACGGCTGAACTAGCGCTTGCGGAACCAACCGGGGAAATCGCCATACATCGTCAATCGGCATCGTCGTCGCGGGCTTGAATCACGACCGAGGTGCGAGCCTGCGAAAAGTGCGGCAGGCGTGAAGAGGGGTTGAAGCGAAGGTGCATCGAGCCCTGGCCTAACGCCCAACGCCCAACGCCTAACGCCCAACGCCCTAAGAGCCGTCGTCCGCGCGGCGAGCTCCTTCAGGAAGAACTGGCAGTCGGTCACCAATCCGAATGCCTGGTGCGTACCGCGATCCATCAGCTTCGTGATGGTCTCCATGTTGTTGTCCACGCAGATGATCTGAACTGACGCCGGCAGCAGGTTCCCCGTCGCCACGGAGTGAAGCGTCGTCGCCACCATGATCGCGAGTCCGACGCCTCGTACACGATCCCGCATCGCATCCTGGGCAGTGACGGCGTCGGTGATGACATCGGGGAGAGGACCATCGTCGCGGATGCTGCCGGCGAGCACGTAGTCCACGCCGTGCGCGACGCACGCATGCATGACGCCTCGCGTCAGGATGCCGTCCCGAACGGCCGGCCGGATCCCGCCGGCGCGCCTGATGGTGTTGATCGCGCGCAGGTGATGATTGTGACCGCTGGCCATGGGCACGCCCGTCCGCAGCTGAATGCCGAGTGACGTCCCAAGCAGTGCGGATTCGATGTCGTGCGTGGCCAGTGCGTTGCCCGCAAACAGCACGTCGATCCAGCCGCGCGCGATGAGCTGCTCGAGATACGTCCCCGCGCCCGTGTGAATGATCGCCGGTCCACCAACGAAGAGGATCCGCTTGCCTTCGCGGCGGGCTTCGGCCATGCCGCGCGCAACAGCCGCAACGGTCAACTCCTTCGGCCGCTCGGCCGAGACGTCGCTCGACATGAAGCCAAAGACGTGGGACGGATCCTTGCGGGGCGCCGGCACGACCTTCACTGCCAGCTCATCGACGAGGATGGGATCGCCCTTCCGCACGCGATGCATCGGCGTACAGATCGCGCGCGGCGCATTGCCGCTATCGTCCAGGACGACGCCACAGTCCATCTCGATCTGTTCGATGGGCGTCCACTGTCCGCGCATGCGCACGAAACTTTCGAGGTTGGTCGTCGAGTAGAAATCCGGGGGGAAGACGCCGTCAGCGGGCGCGGGCTCGGCGCGGGCCTCGTGTGCCGGCGACGTTGCGCCGAGCTGACCGATGTCCTGCAGGATGCGATGCAGCGTCTCGGTATCTTCGGTGCGGACGACGATTTCTGCGTGGCTCGGCTCGTCGCGCTTCGTGCCGATCTGGAACGTCGTGATCTCGTAGGTGCCTCCCTGGAGCAGGATGACGTCGAGCACCCTGGAGAGCGTCTGCGAGTCGATGATGTGGCCGTCGAGGTGGACCGTCTCGGATGTCATTCGGGCGACGATCGTAACAGGCTTTCGGCTCTAGGCTTTTGGCTTTGGGCTCAAGTTGGAAGTTGGGTGTTGGGAGTTGGGAGTTGACACCGCGGCCCTGGGCTTTCGACTTAGGCCGCCCAGCGTTAGTATGCGTCCATGCAGGTCATTCGCCCCCGCAAGGTTTATCCCGTCATCGTGGTTGGCAGCGGCGCCTCAGGCGGCATGGCGGCCTGGAACCTCACGCGCAAGGGGATCAACGTCCTGCTGCTCGATGCGGGCTCGAAGTTCGATCGCGCCAACTTCTGGACGCACGTCCAGCCGTGGGAAGCGCGTGAGCGCGAAGCACACGGTGAGCACGCGCAGCGATTCTTCCTCGACACCACCAAAGGCGAGGGCAAGTACCTGACGCCGACCGATCGTCCCTTCGAGCTGATTCGAGTCTGGGGCCACGGTGGCAAGACCAACGTCTGGGGACGCGTGAGCCTGCGATACGCGGACCTCGACTTCAAGGGCCCCGCGCGCGACGGCTGGGAGATTCCCTGGCCGATCGAATACAAGGACGTCGCCCCGTACTACGACCAGGTCGAGCAGCTGATCGGCGTCAACGGCGGCGACGATGACGCTGAATCGCTGCCGGGCAGCAAGTTCCTGCTGCCGCCGCCTCCCCCGCGATGCGGCGAGCGACTGCTGTGGCAGGCGTTCGACAAGCTTGGTCTGCCGATGGTCCACGGCCGCCGGGCGAATATGACGAAGCCCGTGCGCGGCTTCCCGGCCTGTCATTACTGCGGCAACTGCGGAGCGGGCTGCGACACCGCCTCGTTCTTCTGTTCCGCGGATCATCTGCTGCCGTTCGCCCTGAAGACCGGCAAGCTCGAGATCCGGTCGAACGCCGTGGTCGGCCGCATTCTGGTCAACGACAAGGGCCTCGCCGAAGGCGTCCAGTATTTCGATCGTCAGACGGGCACCGAGCACAGCGTGTACGCGAAGGTCGTCGTGATGGGCGCGAGCGCGGTCGATACGACCCGCATCCTGCTCAACTCGAAGTCCACGCAATACCCCAATGGTATTGGCAACGGATCCGACGTGATCGGACGCTATCTCTGCGAGCAGATTCGCGTGCACGTCAGTGGATTTCTCCCGAGGCTCGTCGGCAACGGCTTCCAGCAGGATCGCGGCATTGGCGGCGAGCACATCTACATGCGCCGCTTCACAAACGAGCGCAAGGACCTGCCCTTCCTGCGCGGATACCAGATGCAGTTCTGGAACAGCGGCTGCATTCCGGGGAATCTGCCCGACGGTCGGCCGCAACGTGCCCGGCTTCGGGGCGGATCTCAAGCGCGAGATCAAACGGCACTTCCCCGCCTGGGTCGAGCTCCATCCGTTTGGCGAGACGCTGCCATACGCCGACAACCGCATCACCACCGACGAATCACAGCCGGACCGCTACGGCCTCCCGATGCTCAAGATCGACTATCGCATCCGCGAGAACGAGCGGAAGATGACCGAGCACATCTACGACACGCTCGAAGAGATCGGCAAGACGGCCGGCATCGAGTGGGTGCATTTCACCCGCGGCGAGCTCGACTCGAACGGATCGGCGATCCACGAGCACGGCTGCTGCCGCATGGGCGAGGATCCGAAGCGGTCCGCGTTGAACAAGTTCAACCAGATGCACGAAGTGAAGAACGTGTTCGTGGTGGATGGATCGGCGTTCACGAGTGCCAGCGAGAAGAATCCGACACTGACGATTCTGGCGCTCTCGTGGCGCGCGTCCGACTACCTCGCCGAGGAGATCAAACAGGGGAATCTCTGATTCCATCCGAGACCGCTCCATCCGACTGCATCGTCGTTGGCGGGGGTGCCGCGGGCCTGATGGCGGCCATCATGGCGGCCCGCGGTGGCGCTCGTGTCCTCGTGCTGGATGGCGCCAGCCGTCTCGGCGCCAAGATCCTCATCAGCGGTGGGGGACGGTGCAACGTCACCAACCGTATCGTGACCGCCGCGGATTTCTGGGGCGGATCGCGATCGACCATCGCGCGCGTGCTCGGCGCATGGACCGTGGACGACACCGTGCGGTTCTTTGCCGACGCCGGTGTCGCGCTTCATGAAGAGGCGCGCGGCAAGCTCTTTCCGGACGCCAACAGGTCCCGCGTCGTGCTGGATGCCCTGCTCGCTCAGGCGCGCGCCGCCGGCGTGGCCATCGAAACCGGTTGGCGCGTGGACCAGGTCACCGACGACGGAGAGCGGTTTACGGTCGCTGGCGAACGGGGCGAGTACCAATGCGATCGCGTCGTGCTGACGAGTGGCGGGCGATCCGTCCCGAAGACTGGTAGCACCGGCGGCGGTTACGCATTGGCTCGCGCTCTCGGACACGAGCTGATCGACGCGACACCGGCACTGGTGCCGCTGCTCCTTGACGCCGGCATGCAGGAGCACGTCGCCGGCGTCACCGCGGACGTGGAGATCGCCGTTGTGGTCGACGGCCGCGTGGCAGTGCGCACGGGCGGTCCGCTGCTCTGGACGCACGTCGGCGTCAGCGGTCCTGCCGTGCTCGACGCGTCGAGGCACTGGCACCGGGCACGGCTCGACGATCGCCAGGTGGAGCTCCGCGTCAGCTTCCGTCCCGGGCGGCAGTTCGATGCGATCGATCGCGACCTGGCGGACGCGGCGCGAGAGCGGCCACGCGCAACGCTCGACTCCGTCCTGTCGGATTGGGTGCCGGCGTCGCTGGCACAGCAGCTGCGCGTCCATGCAGGTGTGCCGGACGGCGTGACGATGGCGCATCTGGCGCGCGAGGATCGCCGCAAGGTCGCGCATGCCTTGAGCGGCCTGACGCTGGCAATCCGCGGCAGTCGTGGCTTCGAGGTCGCCGAAGCCACGGCTGGCGGCGTGCCGCTCACGGAAGTCGATCCCGTGACGATGGCGTCGCGCGTCCGCCCGGGCCTGTACCTCGCCGGCGAGATCCTCGACGTGGACGGCCGCCTCGGGGGCTTCAACTTTCAGTGGGCCTGGGCGTCAGGCGCCGTCGCCGGCCGAGCGGTCGCCGCCGCGACACTCAGTCACCGTCGATGAGCTTCCCGAGGCCGAACGCCTTGTCGAGTACGGACCCTTCTTCCTGGCGGCTGCCAGTCCGGGCGGCTTTCATCAGTCGATCCGCCAGTCGGCTGAGCGGAAGCGACTGCAGCCAGACTTTGCCGGGACCGGTCAGCGTAGCGAAGAAGAGACCTTCGCCGCCGAAGAGCGCCGTCTTCACCTTGCCGACGAACTGAATGTCGTACTGCACCGATGGCTGCAGTGCGACCAGACAACCCGTGTCGACTCGCAGGGTTTCTCCGGGCGCGAGATCCAGGGCGTGCACCATGCCCCCGGCGTGAACGAAGCAGAGTCCGTCGCCCTGCAGACGCTGCATGATGAAGCCTTCGCCGCCGAACAGGCCGACGCCGATCTTCTTCTGAAACGCGATACCGATCGACACACCGCGGGCCGCACAGAGAAACGAGTCCTTCTGACAGACGAGCGTGCCGCCCAGTGCTGCCAGATCCATCGGCAGGATGCGACCGGCGAACGGCGCCGCGAACGCCAGTCGATGAACGCCGGTGGCCTGATTGGTGAACACCGTCATGAACAGGCTCTCGCCGGTCAGGATGCGGCGTCCGGCGCCGAGCAACGCGCCGACGATTCCGCTGCCCTGCTGCTGACTGCCATCGCCGAAGATCGTCTCCATCTGGATGCCGGGCGTCATGTACATCAACGCTCCGGCTTCGGCCACGGCGCTTTCACCCGGATCCAGAGACACTTCGACGAACTGCAGGTCTTCGCCGAAGATGCGGAAGTCGATGTCGTGCGCGCGGCGGCCGGAACCTGGCGCCACAGGCGGCCACGTCGGGCGCCGGCACGGCTGACGGATGCCGAGCCAGGGATCAGGCGGGACAGCCTGCGCCGGCGCAAGCCGCGAGGCAAACTGCGGAATGGCACTCAGCGGCGCCCAGTTCTTCATACCGGCCGAGAAGAGCAGCGTCTTCGCATCGATGCTGCCGTTGTCGACGTTCGATCGAATCTCGTCGGCGGTGACTGGTCCCACCTGATGTCCACCAATCGCCATGTACCACTGCTCGTCAGCCATCGCTCCTCCTCGCGCGGGTCTCGTCGGCCCGCTCAGATACTTCAGGTGACGCTGCTGGTTGATCCGGCGTGGCTGCGGCGGGCGCCTCTCGAACCGGCGCGTCGCCCGCAGGCGCGGGTGCATTCAGCCGTTCGGCCGCGGTCTGCTCCAACGAGGCAGCGTCCTCAACCGAGAGCCCCAACGCATGTGCAAGCTGCGCCAGGTAGATCCGTTCGGCGCCGGCGATGACGCCGTCCGCGTGCACGATCGCGAACGCCAGGGAGTAGAGCTCGTTGCGCGAGGTGGCGGGAACGCCGGCAACCAGTCGCGACAACGGTGTCGGCGTCTTCAGCTCCTCGTCAACGAGCGGCTCAGCACCCACTGCTCGGGCACGGGTGCGAATGGCGTCCTGCTCGATGTCGGTCAGTGCTCCATCGGCGCGGGCAGCCGACACCGTCAGTCGGATCACGCGCGCGACTTCGACCGGGACGGTCGGTGCCGCCGGCACGGGGGCGTCACTCCGCGGTGGCGACGCACTCGCGGCCGACGGGGAGGCGCCCATCGGCGCGGTTGAAGCGGCAGTCTGGACGGTCGCCGTATTCGCGGTGTCGAGCATGCCCCAGGCAATGCCGAGCGCCGTCATCAGCGTGCCGCCGTTGAGCCACCACGGGTGGCCGCCGACGATCAGATCGAACGGATGGTGGCGATGCCGTCGTCCGTGCCGCACGCCGAGAGCGCTGCTGATGACTTCTCCGATGATCATGTCCGGATTCATGAGAAACCCCGATAGCAAGGGTGAAACCTTGCGCAACGGTTGTTGACGGGGCGGGGAGAGAAGGATGACCTACACGGGCGTGAAGTCATTGTAGAAAGACGAAGGAGCGCCCGGCGGGGTTCCAGCGGGCCAGGACTGGGCGATAATCGGATCACAGGGGCCGGACTCGCATGAGCAAGATGACGACACGGGGGATTCATATTCAGGTGACGAGCGCGTATCTGCCCGGAGCGCAGTTCGCCGCACGAATCACAGTATTTCTTCACGTACCGCGTGCGCATCTCCAACGTCGGCACCGAACGCGCGCAGCTGATCAGCCGCGCCTGGGTCATCACCGACTCCGATGGCAACGTGCAGGAGGTTCGCGGTCCAGGCGTCGTCGGAGAACAGCCTGTCCTCGCCCCGGGCACCACCTTCGAGTATTCGAGCTTCTGCCCGCTGAAAACGCCGGTCGGATCGATGCACGGCACATACCAGATGGTGACCGACGCCGGTGAGGAGTTCGATGCCACGATCTCACCGTTCACGCTCGCGGTGCCACACGCGCTGAACTAGCGGCTGGTCGATCAGTCGAGATGCGCGCGAGCCGAGTCGCCCATCTCCACGCCTCCTGCCGGGAAGTACTCGGTCCACCGGCGCGAGACCGTTTCCGCTACGGCGTCATCGCAGAAGAGCTCACCAGGGAATCCCGGCTTCAGCCGCGCGTCGATCGCCACGGGGCCCGTGTAGGAGAGGTGATTGCGGCGGATCGCGATCTCGGCTGCCGCGATGTCGCGGGCTGGCTCGAACCGCGTGAACGTCGTCCACAGGAAGTTCATCGGGCTGCGGACGGCGCGTGCTGGTTCGTCGGTCACCACCAGCAGCGGCCAGCCGGCGAACGCCGGATCGCGGGCCACGCGTGCGGCGAACTCCGGATCGTCGGCGTAGCGCGGACCGCCGATCACGAGGCAGCCGGCGCAGAACACCCGCACGTCTGACACGCCCCGCGGCAGCGCCGCGGCCGTGGTGAACGAGCGTGGCAGATCGCGCACGGGCTCACCCAACCCGAGCCACACGCCCTTCGACCCCTTGTTGACCGACGGGCCCGTGTAGTCGAGGGTGTCCATGGAGAGGTGTGAGAAGACGTACAGGTCGGTTTCGGGATGTGTTCGGGCGAGCACGTGTTCGAGCGTTGCACGGAAGTCCTTGAGGTCGACGGCGGTGTCGGTGACGAAAAGGAACTTCGTCAACGACAGCTGCCCCTCACCCAGAATCCGGAACGCGCTGGTCATCGCCTCGCGAGCGTAGCGATCCTTGACGATCGCCGCGGCCAGCGAGTGATAGCCGGTCTCGCCATAGGACCACAGCGCGCGAACGCCGGGCATCACCAGCGGGAAGAGCGGCGACAACAGCTCCTGCAGCAGATCGCCGATGTAAAAGTCCTCCTGCCGCGGCTTCCCCACGACCGTCGCGGGATAGATCGCGTCGCGCCTGTGCGCGAGCTGCTTCACGCGGAAGACCGGGTAGTCGTGCCGCAGCGAGTAGTACCCGTAGTGGTCGCCGAACGGCCCTTCCGGGCGGCGCTCGTGCGGCCGCACTTCACCGATCAGCGCGAACTCCGCATCGGCCACGAGCGGGTGCGGGCCATAGCCGTCGATCACCCGCAGCCGTTGTCCCGCGATCAGCGATGCGAGCAGGACCTCCGGCACGTTCTCCGGAAGCGGCGCGATCGCGGCGAGGATCAGGGCCGGCGGTCCCCCAAGAAACACGGTCACGGGGAGTGTCTCTCCCCGCGACTCGGCCACGTCGTAGTGGAAGCCGCCCCCCTTTCCGATCTGCCAATGCATGCCGGTCGTCTGGCCGTCGTAGACGTGCAGCCGATACATGCCAAGGTTGGGGCCTTTGCCATCGGGATGCGCGGTGTAGACCAGCGGCAGCGTGATGAAGGGACCGCCGTCTTCCGGCCAGCAGGTGAGTGCGGGCAGACGCTCCAGGCGCGGCTCTCGATCCACGACATCCACTACGGGTCCGCGTCCCGTCCGACGCGTACCAATCCGCAGCCCCTGCCACGCCAGATCGCGCACGCCCCAGAGTCGAGCGGGCGTCGGCGGCATTATGGTCTCGACGGCGTGCACGAGGCGCTTCACGAGCGCAAGCGGCCTCGTGCCGAACGCGCGCTCCGCGCGTTTCGCTGTCCCAAACAGATTGGTGACGAGGGGGAACGACGCGCCGGTGATGTTGGTGAAAAGCAGCGCCGGCCCTCCGGCAGCGATGACACGTCGATGGATCTCGGCCGCTTCGAGACGCGCATCGACTGGCGCGTCGATCGCGACGAGCTCGCGGTCACGGCGGAGATCGGCGAGGAATGCGCGTAGATCAGGAAACGACACGGATCGCGTACGTCAGGCGCTTGGCTTGGCGTGCTTTCCGAGCTTGACGACGATGTCGTACTCGGCCTTGGTGACGGGCTGCACCGAGAGCCGGCTGCCCTTCCGGATCACCATCATCTGTTCGAGGCCCGGCGTGTGCTTCAACAACTCGAGCGGCACGACGCCAGGAAACGTCGCGACGTACTTCAGATCCACGGTGTACCAGGTCGGGTTGTCGGGCGTACTGGCCGCATCGAAGTACTTGTGGCCCTTCTTCCAGGCGAAAGGATCGGGATACCCGGCGCGGGCGATCTCAGCGAGCCCGGTGACGCCGGAGGGCTCGGCGTTGGACGCGTAGAAAAGCACGCTGTCACCGACCTGCATCTGGTCCCGCATGAAATTGCGAGCCTGAAAGTTCCGCACACCCTCCCATCCGCACGTGCCATCGCGGGCGAGCTGCTCGATGGTGTACGCGGCCGGTTCGCACTTCATCAGCCAGTGGCGACGGGGCATTCCAAAGACTATACCCGAGCCCGACATCCGAAGGTCGCAACGTCAAAGAGTCGCAGACACGGGTCGAGTGCTGCGCGTTGACCCTTTGGACTCTTCGACCTTTCGACTTTTCGACTCCGTCAGAGCGTCCGTCCCGTCAATTGCGCGACGAGCGCGATGAGTTGATCCAGATTGACTGGCTTCGGGAGGTAGCCTTGAAAGCCTGCGGCCATGACGCGTTCGCGATCGTCCACGCGCGCATAGGCGGTCAGCGCGATGATGGGTAGCGATCGGAAGCGCGGGAGCTCTCGCGCCCGGATCTGTCGTACCAGATCGAACCCGTCTTCTCCAGGCATCGCGAGGTCCGAGATCACGACGTCGATCACGTGCGTCTCGACCGAGGTCAGGGCGTCGGCGGCGGATACCGCCTCCTGAACCTCCGCGTGTTCGCGCTCGAGGACGGCACGCACCAGTCCTCGACCGCTCTCTTCATCATCCACGACCAGGACCCGGAGGCCCGACAGCCGCGGCTGCATGGCGCGCGTGCCATCGGCGCGCACCGTCCCGCTCGAGCTCTCGAGCTGGTCGGCGAGGGCGGGGTTTCGAAGCGGGAAGCGCACGGTAAAGGCGGCGCCCTTGCCCAGGCCCTCGCTCGCCGCCTCGATCGTGCCGCCATGCAGCTCGACGAGGTGCCGCACGATGGCGAGCCCCAGGCCTACGCCAGCGTGGTTGCGCGTCGAGCTGCTGTCGGCCTGGCGGAATCGCTCGAACACGTGCGGCAGAAACGCAGGACTGATCCCGATCCCGGTGTCGCGCACCACGATCTCCACATCCGCTGCGTGGCGCGTGGTGGTCAGCTCGATGCGGCCGCCGCTCGGCGTGAACTTGATGGCGTTCGACAGCAGGTTCCACAGGATCTGCTGAAGGCGCTCGGGAGCGGCGATGATCGTGCCGGCGTTCGGATCGGGCGTCCACGAGACGGCGACCCCCTTGGCATCGGCGGCGGGCCGGGCCGTGTCGATCGCGTGCTCGACGGCCGGATTGATCGGAACGGCGCGGAGATCCAGACGCAGGTTGCCCGTGATCACGCGCGACACGTCAAGCAGATCCTCAACCAGCTGCGCCAGAGATCGCGCGCTGCGCTCGATGACTTCGAGCGCGCCGTCCGCGCGTCGCGGATCGAGCTGGCCGGTCCTGAGCATCCGGGTCCAGCCGAGAATGGCGTTCAGCGGCGTTCGAAGCTCGTGCGAGAGCGTCGCCAGGAACTCATCCTTCGCGCGGCTCGCGGACTGCACGGTCTCCTCGGATTCCCTCAGATCGCCGGCGGCCCGCTCTGCCAGGTCTCGTGCGCGCGCCTCGGCACGCGTCAACAGAAACAGCAACACCGACAGCCCGAGGCCAATCCCGAACAACGCCGGCACCAGCGCCGTGCTCGTGCTGACGAAGTCGGGCCGCGCAGCCAGGACGACGATCCATTGGCGCCCTGGATCGTCACGCGAAAAGGCCCTGTAAAGCTCCGGAGAAGCTCCACGGCTTCGCCATGAGCGGAGTCGAACAGCAGAGCCGACGGCGTGACCTTTTCCCCGTCGTACACCTGCACCACGAACTGGCTTCGCTCCTCTCCCTCGAGCAGCGTGCCGAGCAGGTCTTTCGCTCGAAACGGGCTGTAGATAAAGCCTCTGAGCGCGGCCGCGCGATCCTCCGCGACGTCGGGCGGGAATCCACCCTTGTAGACGGGTACGAAGATGATAAACGCAGCCTCCGGCGGTGGACTCTTTGGATCGAGGACGAACGTCGCCTTCCCCGATGCCACCGGCCGCGCCTGAATGGCCGCCGCCTCCATGGCCGCACGCCGCACGGGCTCGCTCGCCATGTCGAAGCCCAGGATCCGGGCGCTGTTCTCGCCGGGCGGCTCGAAGTAGAGCACGACGGAACGCTCGCCAGTCCCCGCGCCTGCCGACCACACCCTGAAGTCCCTGACGCCTTCGGCGCACATCCGCGCTTCGAGCCCGGAAATGTCCGCGGCGGCGTAGCGGCCGGCGTACCCGATGCCATCGACACCCACGAACCGGCGCTTCAATTCGAGATGCCGAACGAAGTGGATGAACTGGTCGCGCGTGACCCCATCCTTCGCCGCCATCACGGCCGATCCGGCGCGCAGCAGGGCGACGGCCGTTTCGACGCGCCCACGGAGCCGGCTGATGATCTCCTGCCCGGCGCTCGAGAACCTGATCTCATCGCGCGCGTGCCCGCTCTCGGCCACGAAGACACTACCGGCGGCTGTCACGAAAAGACCTGACAACAGCACCAGCCAGGGCAACCAGGCGCGGACGGGCGGCGAGACGGTCATGGCCGGCTGTACAGATCGATGATGCGGGTCAGGGCGCGTCGGCACACGGCGCAGAACGGAACCGGATTTCGCGTGAACATGATGCAGTCGATCTGCGGGCGGTAGTAGCCGCGGGGCTCGTAGTTGGCTCCTTCGAAGGCGCCCACCGCGGCATGCTGCGGATCGGCGGCAAAGAGCTTGGTCTCCTCGGCCATCTCCTCCCGGAAAAGCGCGTCCATCTCGTCTTCGGGGCGGTTGGCCGCACGGATGGCTCGCCGCCGCGCCTGAATATCCTTCTGCATCGTCTCGAACGTGCTCTTGTTCCACGGTGTCGGAAGTGGAGTCCCCGGAGTGACCAGGTCCTTCCATTTCAGGCCCGCCGGATCGAGCAGTGCGGTCACATTCGGCTCCCATGGCTCCACACGCGTCGCGGGCGGATTGTAGGCGACGTCGGACGTGAAGTACTCGTCTGCGAGCGCGGCAAAATGGTGGCCGAACTCATGCACGAAGACGTATGGTGCCCATGCACTGTCTGCGGCAACCGTCGCGTACAGGTTGAAGATGCCACCGCCGCCGTACGTGCGCCCGTTCACGAGGATCTCGACCACGTCGTATGGGGCCTGGCTCGCGTAGTCGCGGAACGCGCGGTTGTCGAAGGTGAGGACGTAGCGTTCCGACCCGAACGCGTCGTACTGCGCGCCGACAGGAGAGCGACGCCACGTACCCGTGCTGGGACGTGAAATGCCCGACTCGACGGCAGGTGGGCACAGGCCCCAGACATTGAAATCCGCGCGCCGCTCCTTGAATGGAGAGGTCGCAAACAGGATGTCCACCAGTCGGCGCGCATCCGCCTCGAACTTCGTGCGCTCGGCTCCCGTATAGCCATCCCCGAGAATCAGGAGATCCACCTTGGACGATGAGTCGCCGTTCTGGACGAGCGGCACGACCGGCCCCGCAGACGGCGGCGTCGAGCGATCGATGGCCAGGTCCGCAGGATTCACCAGCAACGACCAGACCTCGTGAAACGCATTCGTCGGCGTCGCGCTTCTTGACCACGATCTGCACCGGTCCTGCCGGAACGGGAAAGCGCAGCGATTCCTCGAACGTCCTGGCGCGGTCCCGCGCCTCATCGGTCGTCTCCCATTCGCCGTAAATCGACGCATACCCTCGCGAATACAGCAGCCGATTGCTCGCCCGATCGATCACTTCGAAGAAGTACTTGCCGAGATTGGTGTCGTCGGCCGGACGCGAGGGATTCCCCGCCCACGGAAGCGGCTCGCGGACGATGCGAGCCAGGCTGAAGTGCTCTGTCGTCGCGGTGCCCGTGTGGAACAGGTCGATACGGAGCGTGCCTACCGCGTCGGCGCCTGCGGCGCCCACGCCAATGCCGAGCACGAACAACAGCGTGAGAAGCGATTGAGTCATAGCGCGTCAGTCAGTCCGTCGCAGCCGGAGGCCTAGCGCCTGAAAGCCGGCAGCCCGTCTATCTCGTCAGTCTCCGATACTTGATCCGATGGGGCATCTCCGCCGCCGCGCCGAGCCGGCGCTTGCGGTCCGTTTCGTAATCCTCGTAGTTCCCCTGGAACCACACCACCTTGCTGTCGCCCTCGAAGGCAAGGATGTGCGTCGCGATGCGATCGAGGAACCACCGATCGTGACTGATCACCACGGCACACCCGGCGAACGACAGCAGCGCTTCCTCGAGGGCGCGCAGGGTGTCCACATCGAGATCGTTGGTCGGCTCGTCGAGCAGCAGCAGGTTGGCGCCCGATCGCAGGAGCTTGGCCAGATGCACTCGATTGCGCTCGCCGCCCGAGAGCGTGCCGACTTTCCGCTGCTGGGCCGCGCCCTTGAAGTTGAACCAGGAGCAATAGGCGCGTGACGCGACGGTCCGCGAACCCAGCACGAGCTCATCCTCTCCACCGGAGATCTCGGCCCAGACAGAGTTATCGGCTTTGAGCGCGTCGCGCGACTGGTCCACATGGCCGACTTTCACGGTTTCGCCCAGCCGCAGCGTGCCTGCATCCGGCTGTTCCGTTCCCACGATCATCCGGAAGAGCGTCGTCTTGCCGGCACCGTTCGGCCCGATCACGCCGACAATCCCTCCGCGAGGCAGCGTGAACGTCACATCCTCCATCAGGAGCATGTCGCCGTAGCCCTTCCGCAGATCGCGCGCTTCGACGACGACATCGCCAAGGCGTGGACCGGGGGCGATGTAGATTTCGGCGCCCTCGACTTTGTCGAGCGTGTCTTCGGCCAGCAACTGCTCGTAGGCGCTGAGACGCGCTTTGCCTTTGGCCTGCCGCGCTCGCGGCGACATCCGGATCCATTCGAGCTCGCGCTGCAGGCTCCGTTGACGTTTGCGTCTCGGCTTTCTCTTCCTGCGCCAGCCGGTTCTGCTTCTGGTCGAGCCACGACGAGTAGTTGCCCTGCCACGGAATTCCGGAGCCCCGGTCGAGCTCCAGGATCCAGCCGGCCACATTGTCCAGGAAGTACCGGTCGTGCGTAACGGCCACGACCGTCCCCGCGTAGGCCTGCAAGTGATGTTCGAGCCAGGCAACCGATTCCGCGTCGAGATGGTTGGTCGGCTCGTCGAGGAGCAAGAGGTCGGGGGCACTCAGCAGGAGCCGGCAGAGGGCAACGCGACGCCGCTCGCCTCCCGAGAGCGTGGAGACGTCCGCATCGCCCGGCGGACACCGCAGCGCGTCCATCGCCATCTCGATCTTCGAATCGAGTTCCCAGGCACCGACCTGATCGATTCGATCCTGCACGCGTCCCTGCTCGGCCAGGACCTTGTCCATTTCGTCGGGGTCCAGGTCTTCGCCAAAGCGCGCGTTGAGCGCGTCGAACTTATCCAGCAGCGCGCGGATCTCAGCGGCGCCTTCTTCGACGTTGCCTTTGACGTCCTTCGAGGGATCGAGTCGCGGTTCCTGGGCCAGGTAGCCCACCGTGATGCCGGCAGCCGGAAACGCTTCGCCGAGGAACGACGTGTCGTCGCCCGCCATGATTTTCAGCAGCGAGCTCTTGCCGGCGCCGTTCAAGCCGAGGACGCCAATCTTCGCGCCGGGCAGGAACGAGAGCCAGATGTCTTTCAGGACCTGATGGTCGGGTGGATGGATCTTCCCGAGCCCTTTCATCGTGTAGATGAACTGTGGTGCCATGAATACCTGCGAGGAGTGACCGCCGTCGAGCGGATGATGTCGGCGCAAAACTGCTTCACGCGCGGGCCGACAAGTATACCCTGCCGCTTCGTCGTCAGCTCGGCTGGACTTCGTGCCTCGCTGCCGCTTAGACTCGCGGCGAGGCAGCCCTGATGTCCACTGAGCCGGGAGTCAGCACCGGACGACGTGTCAAAGCTATGGAAGTCGTCGTGTCCGACGTCATTGTCGAGACGCCGGATACCGTCACGCTCGTCTATGACGGACCGTACTCGTTCGACTACCGGGCCGGACAGTTTCTGACGATCGATCCGCATCAATTCAAGTCGCTCGTGCGGTTCATTCAGCTCCTCGAGCAGATGAAGAAGAAGAAAGAGCCGCCGCGCGCGTACTCGATGGCCTCCGCGCCGCACGAGAAGCTTGCCATCACGATCAAGGAAGAGAACTGGACGCCAGGGGAACAGAAATATCCGACGCTGCTCTCGCCGTACCTGGTCTACGAGGTGAAGCCGGGATCACCGATGACCGTGTCAGGCTTCACGGGTCCGTATACCCTGCCCGATGACATCGCGCAGAAGACGGACCACATCGTCCATCTGTGCGCCGGTTCGGGCAGCGTCCCGAACTTCTCGATCCTCAAGGGCGCCCTGCGCGACCATCCGTCGCTGCGGCAGACGTTCATCTACTCGAACAAGACATGGGACGACATCATCTTCCGTGATGCGCTGGACCAACTGGCCGCGGACCATCCCGGTCGTGTGCGCGTCGTCCACACGCTGACGCGGCAGAAGGATTTCTCGGCCCTGCCGGCTGGCGTGCTCGCGGGGCGCCTCACGACCGACATGCTCCGCGAGATCGTGCCCGACCATTCGACGGCGATTTTCTATGCGTGCGGACCCGCGTTGTCCCCGTGGGACCGTCTGGCCGCCAAGGAGAAGGGTGTCGAGCCTTCACCACGGTTCATGGAGAGCGTCCACGGCATGATGCGGGACCTCGAAGTGCCGAAACAGCGGTTCAAGGAAGAAGCGTTCGGGTAGGAACTGCGCGCGTCGTGTTCGGATTCGCATTCGTGTTCGGCAGCCGACCTGGGCACGACTACGCCCCGAATACGAACACGAATACCGAATACGACTCTGAACGCGAAGCCGAACACGAACCCGAAGACGAATACGACAGCTACGTGGGTCCGTGGTGACCGTGCGCCGCATCCTTCACGTTGACATGGACGCGTTCTACGCGTCGGTGGAACAACGTGACGACCCGTCGCTGCGCGGCCGGCCCGTTGCCGTCGGCGGCGATCCGCGCGGTCGTGGCGTCGTCTGCGCAGCCAGCTACGAAGCGCGGCGGTTTGGCGTGCGATCCGCGATTCCCATGTCGCGCGCGGTCCGCCTCTGCCCCGATCTCGTGATCGTCACTCCTGATTTCACGAAGTACCGATCGATTTCAAATACGGTCTTCGACGTCTTCAGATCGGTCACCGCACTGGTAGAGCCCCTGTCGCTCGACGAGGCGTACCTCGACGTGACCGAGAACGCGTGGGGCGAGGCGCTCGGCATGCACGTCGCCAGACGCCTGAAGGACGCGATTCGCGAAGCGACGTCGCTGACCGCGTCCGCGGGCGTCGCTCCCAACAAGTTCCTCGCGAAGATCGCGTCAGGCTGGCACAAGCCGGACGGCCTCACCGTCATCGCGCCTGAGCGTGTTGAAAGCTTTCTTCAGGCGCTGCCCATCGATGCGCTGTGGGGTGTCGGGCCCGTGACGGCGCGCAAGTTGAGGGCCCACGGCATCGCGCGCCTGGTCGATGTGCGGACCCGGACGGTGGAGGAGCTGCAGCAGGTCGTCGGTTCGCAGGCCGCGTGGCTGCGTGCGCTCGCTGCATGGAATCGACGAGCGAGCGGTCGAACCGAACCGTCCCCGCAAATCGGTGGGCAGCGAGAACACGTTCCACACCGACCTGAGAGACGGAACCGAGATTCGCGCGGCCATCGACGACATGGCCCGCGACGTCGCCGGATGGCTGACGAAGAAGGGACTGCTTGGACGGACCGTGACCCTCAAGGTGCGCTACGACGATTTCACGACGGTGACCCGCAGCGACTCGCAGCCGGTCGCGACCTCCGATCCCGAGGCCATCAGCCAGCGCGCCGTCCTCCTGCTCGAGCGCACGGACGCCGGGGCGCGCCCGGTGCGGCTCTGGGAGTGAGCGTCCATAACCTGCAGAACAGCGAGTGTGACTATGAGCTGGAGGCGTGGGGAGACTTCCCTTCGAGCGTCGGACTGACGGGTCGGGCTCCAGACTCCTGCCTCCTGGCTCGAGACGCTGTTGCAACTAATTATTTAGTTGACATCCTCCGCGGGCTGACATACCGTGATTTGCGTCTCCTAAGGAATTAAGAGCAACGAAAGAAAACGGCTAGCACTGTCTCCAATGGCGCGTCGCCGATCCCCGGCTCTCACTGAAGGCGAACTGCGCATCATGAATGTGCTGTGGGCGCGCGAGCGCGCGACGGTCGGCGAGGTCGTCGATGCACTCGAGAAAGCAAATCGTCCTGCCTACAACACCGTGCTGACCATGCTCCGGATCCTCGAGCGCAAGGGATTCGCGACACACGAGCAGGCGGGACGGGCCTACGTATACGTGCCACTCATCGGCCGGGAGGCGGCGCGTCGGCGTGCGCTCTCGCTACTGCTCAACGGCTTCTTCGACGGGTCGCCTGAGCTGCTCGTGCTGAACCTGCTCGGTCGCGACGAGCCCGACGAGGACGACCTGAAACGCGTTCGTGAGCTCATCGGTCAGCCAGGCTCTACGCCAGCGCTGCCGGGAGGGTCGAGCCAATGACGATCCTGGTGACCTGGCTCTGGCAGGGCATCGTCCTTGCCGCCGTGACCACGGCGTCGCTGCGCTGGGCGACACGCCTCAATGCGGCGACACGACATGTCATCTACTGGGTGGCGCTGACCGCCGTGCTCCTGCTGCCGGGTGTTTCCTGGCTGACCACCTGGCGCCGCCTGCACCCGCCATCCTCGGTTCCCGTCGGGCCGCCGCCGCACTCGACCGTGCTGTCGCCCCAGTCCAAATCCCTTTGCCGGATTGGACCCTGGCCATTGTCGTTGGTGCCTGGATGGGCATGCTCGTCGTCGGTCTGATGCGACTGAGCGTGGCCTTGGGGCGCTGCAGCGGTTGCAGGCGACCTCACGGCCTCTATCCGAGCAACGGCAGCGCCAGCTTCCCATGTGGTCACTCGCTCGTGGATTCGGTCGCCGAGCGGAGCTTCGCGTATCGGCCGATCTGCGTGGGGCGTGTGCGATCGGGCTCGGTCAGCCGGTCATCGTGGTGGCAGACACGCTGGTGGACGCGCTGACTGACGATGAGCTGGATCAGGTCGTCATGCATGAGCATGGCCACCTGATGCGGTACGACGATTGGTCGAGTCTGCTGCAGGCGTTGATCTCGTCGATCGCGGGCCTGCATCCGGCGGCCCGTTGGCTCGGCAACAGATCGATCTCGAGCGTGAGGCGGCCTGCGACGATTACGTCGTCGCACGCACGGGCGAGGTGCGGTCCTACGCAAGTTGTCTGGCGACGGTCGCTGCGATGGCGCGGCTCGATCGGCAGCCGGATCCCGTGCTCGCCCCTTCGGCGACGCGCGCGCGATCCACGCTGCACCTGCGCGTGCTGCGGTTGCTCGATGCCGGCCGGCGTCGAGGCGCGGGTCGAGCGACGGACAGCAGTTGGCGCGGCCTGTGCGTTCAGTCTCGCCGTCTGCGGCGCGAGTCACGTCGCTCCAGTCGTGGTCTTTCTCGAGGCGGAAACCGGCATCCATGCGAGCGGCGACGCCAGCGTGGCGCCGGAACTGCGTAACCAGGCAGACAATCCAGCTGGTGTCATCGGTCACGTCGTTGCGGTCCCTGATGGAGCGACGCGACAGCAGCGTGCGCCAGTCATGCGACGCGGCCGGCCGGCCGCGGTACTGGCGTCGCACCCTCAACTCGCCGTTGTGGCGCTGCCCGTGGCACCTGGTGAAAGCCATCTGATCGCCACCGGCGACAAGACCCCAAGCGCCCATCAAGATCGCCCTCTCGCTGCCGTGCGCGTCGACGCCAGACCGAACCCCGGCACTGGGCTTCTTCTGACCGCTCCAACGGTCGAACCGCGAGCCGTCGTCGCCGCCGTACGCGGTCACGACCTCGCAACCGAACGATCTCGGGGCCCGTGGGCCGTCACCGGACAGCGCGCGGCCGCCGCCGGTGTCGCCGCCGGGACGGGCGCCAAACGTGCCGGTACATCAATCGCCACGTTCTTTACGCGTGCGGGCAAAGCGCTCGCGCAGAGCTTCTGACACTTTTCATCATCAGCTTCGATCGCAGAGAGCGAGGATTCTCGCGTGCGCGTTCACTTGGTCAATCCGAGCCACGTGTCTTTCGGAGTGGCGGTCATCACCCCGCGCTGGTTGTACGTCCTGGCGGCCGCCACGCCTCGCCAATACGGGGATCCGATCATCTGTGACGAAACGCTCGACGCCTTCGACCCGGCGAACGTCAGTCCCGGCGACGTCGTCGGGATCGGCATCCACACCGGCAACGCGCTGCGCGGCTACGAAGTCGGGCGGCAGGCCCGCGCGCGCCGGCGCGTCGGTTGTCTTCGGCGGGATCCACGCGACGCTCTACCCGGAAGAGGCGCACGAGCTCGGAGGTGCGCACGCCGTGGTCAAGGGCGACGGCGACATGATCTGGGGCACGCGTCATCGCCGACTGCGTGAAGGCGCGCCGCAGCGGATCTACGACGGCGGGTCGGGTCTCCGGCCAGTCGTTCGCGTCGGCGCGCTGGGATCTGCTGCCGGCGGGCAAGTACATGTGGGCATCGGTGCAGACCGTACGCGGCTGCCCGAAGCACTGCTCGTTCTGTTCGGTGTGGCGGACCGACGGTCAGCAGCCGCGCCAGCGGAGGTCGATCAGGGTCGTCGAGGAAATCGTCGATCTGCGCCGCCGCGGCTTCCGCTTCATCGCGCTGGCGGACGACAACTTCTATCCCGTCGCGCTCGCGGATCTCGCGCAGGCGGCGCGGCGCCAGGACCCGTCGCGGCTGCGCGAGCTCGAAGCGACACGCGCGCAGCGATTCGAGCTGATGGATCGGCTGTCTCGGCTGCCGGACGACATGGTGTTCTACACGCAGATCACCATGGAAGCCGCCGAAGACGTGGAGTTCCTCGAGGCCATGCGGCGCGCGCATATCCGCGGCGCGCTCGTCGGCGTCGAATCGGTCACGCCGGAAGGACTGAAGGACGTCTACAAAGGGTTCAATCTCTCGGGTGAGGCGCTGGTCGAGCGGCTGCAGACCTTCTCGAAGCACGGGATCCACGTGCTCGGTTCGTTCATCTTCGGATTGCCGAGCGATCGGCCCGCGACCTTCGAGGCGACGGCGGAGCTCGCCGAGCGCGCGGGCGTCACCTTCGCCCAGTTCGTCATGCTGACCCCGTTCCCCGGCACGGTGGACTTCGAAAAATGGGAGCGCGAGGCCGCCAAGGAAGGACTCGCGATCGAAGGCGTGCCCATCACCAGGCATTGGCTGATCCCGCAAGCAAATCGGCCAAAGGTGTATTCGCCCCATCCCGTGATGTCGTCGGACGAAATCCGGCAGCTGACGCAAGGCGTGTGGGATAGTTTCTATTCCCTGCCGCGAATCTGGGCGCGCTCACGGGCGGTCGAATCGTTGCGCGCCCGGATCGCGTTCGTGCTGATCTCGAAGCTGTACCGGCAGATGTACGCGAACACCGGTATTGCCACCGACTCGGCGAGAACGGCGCGGTCGGTGCGCGTCGCGCGGTTGTTGGCGAAGCCGTTGCGCGGCTCTTCTCGGCGAGCCCGATGCCGGACCTGCAGGTACCCGCGTCAGCGGAGCTGGGGGAAGTCGCGTAGCGGGCCGGTCACTCCGTCCCGTCCGAGACGCGCGTCACGCCGACGACCGCGCCAAGGACGTATTCGAGCCGCAGGCGGTCGCCCGGCTCGATCCGATGCGGCACCGATTCGGGACCGACGCGCGCGACGCTCGTCGGTCCATCCCGATCGTCCGCGTCGGCGAAATAGATGTCCCACGAAATCTGACCGTGCACGCTGAGTGGCCTCACCTTCTGCAGGATGACCTCTCGAGTGCCTTTCAGCATGCGACGATGATACCCGACCAGCTGGGCCGCACCTATTCGCGGTCCGCTGCGCGTGTCACATATTTCGTGATATCGATGTCGCCCGCGCGACGGACGTAGAATGACCGCACACATGTCGAGCGACCGCCGCCCGCGACTGCTCGTCGTCGACGACGAGCCAGAGGTCGTCGAGCTGATGGTGGAGTTTGCCGGACGTGCCGGCTATGACGTGATCTCCACCTCCCGCCCCGACGAGTTCGACGCCCTTTACGACGATTTCCTGGACGTGGTCGTGCTGGATCTCTGGATGCCCGGTATCGACGGCATCGAGCTGGTCCGCCGGTTGGCCGCACGCCGCAGTCAGGCCCGTCTCATCCTGATGAGCGGCTTCGACGAGCGGGTGCTCGACTCGGCGCGGCAGCTCGCGACGTCGCAGGGTCTGCGCGTGCTCGGCACGCTCCCGAAACCCATCCGGCTGGCACAGCTCACGGGCCTGCTCGACGCAGAGCGGGGCGTTGCGCCCAGCGCCGCGGCACACGCGTTCGAAATCACGGTCGCCGAGCTTCGCCGTGCGTTCGATGACGATCGAATCGTCGTGCACTACCAGCCGCAGGTGTCGCTCTCGACCGGCCGCGTGATTGGCGTCGAGGCCCTGGTGCGCTGGCGCCATACAGACGGCGCGCTCATTCCGCCGGACATGTTCGTCCAGCTCGCCGAAGCCGCGGGCTTGTCCCTCGACCTCACCTGGCGCGTGCTCGAAAAGGCCACACGCCATTTCGCCTCGCTGAGCGGCATTTCGGATCTGTCGATCTCGGTCAACCTGCCGGCCACGGCGCTCACCGACGTCCAGTTCCCGGATCTCGTGATGGAACAGCTGCGCGGCACGGGCCTGCTGCCCAGCCACGTCCACTTCGAGGTGACAGAGACCTCGGTCGCGCGTGAGCCGATCGCCGCGCTCGACATCCTGACGCGTCTTCGCTTGAAGGGATTCGCGCTCGCCATCGACGATTTCGGCACGGGCTACTCGTCGCTGTCGCAGCTGCGCCAGCTGCCGTTTTCTGCCTTGAAGATCGACAAGAGCTTCGTCCGGCGGATGGATCGCGACGCCGCATCGCGGGCCATCGTGCTGAACTGCATCGAGCTCGGACACGACCTCGGTCTGACCGTCGTCGCCGAGGGCGCGGAAACAGCGAGCGTCTGGCGGGCCATTGCTGGAACGGGATGCGACGTCGTCCAGGGCTTCTACGTGCGCGAGCCAGCCCCGCCCGAGGTACTGGCGTCGTGGCTCCCCTCGTGGCCGCGGACCGCTGAGAACTTGTAGTTGGTAGTTGGTAGTTGGTAGTTCCTAGTGGGCGGTAGCTTGCTACCAGCTACTAACTACCAACTATCAACTTCTACAGTTCCCGATTCCCACGCGCCGGCGGCAGCGCCACGGCTTCCGGCTCCGGCGTGAAGTCCTCGCCAGGATTGATGAAGCGATCGCGCTCGAAGCGGTATTGCTTGTCGTAGAGCTGACGATAGCGGCCGGCGCGCGCCAGAAGCACCTCGTGTGTCCCGCGCTCCACGATCTCTCCGTGCTCGAGCACGAGGATCTGATCGGCACTCTGGATCGTCGAGAGCCGATGGGCGATGACGAAGGTCGTGCGCCCGTGTCGGAGCCGGCGCAATCCGTCCTGGATCATCGCTTCGCTCTCGCTGTCCAGACTCGAAGTGGCCTCGTCGAGGATGAGGATGCGCGGGTCGGCAAGAATGGCGCGCGCGATGGCGATCCGCTGCCGCTGTCCACCGGACACCTTGACGCCCCGCTCCCCGACCACGGTGTCGTACCTCTGTTCGAACTGCTGGACGAACTCGTCGCAGTGCGCGACTCGCGCGGCGGCCTGCACCTCCTCGCGTGTCGCGTCCGGCCGGGCGTAGGCGATGTTCTCGGCCACGGTGCCGTCGAAGAGGAAGTTGTCCTGCAGCACGACGCCAAGGTGCGCCCGGTAATCGCGGAGCTTGATGGTGGAGAGGTCGCGGCCGTCCACGCGGATCGTGCCGCTCTTCGGCCGGTTGAACGTCATCACGAGGCTGATGAGCGTGCTCTTCCCGGATCCGCTGGACCCGACGAGCGCCGTGGTCGATCCCGGCGGGCGCCGTGAACGACACGTTCTTCAGGACGGGCACGCCCGGGTTGTATTCGAAGCTCACGTCCTCGAACGCGATCGGCGCCGTCGACCTCCGCCATCGCGGCCTTGTCGGCGTCCACATCGTCTTCGGTCGCCATCTGACGCAACTCGCGGATCCGATCGAGTCCCGCGAAGGCCTCAGTGAGCTGCGTGCCGATCGACGCGATCGGCCACGACCGGTGCCGCGACCAGCCCGGTGAAGAAGATGTACATGACCAGATCGCCGAGGCTCATCGAGCCCGCCAGGATGGCATTGGCCGCCGACCACAATCATGAGCACGCCGATGATGCCGACGATGGCGGTCGCTCCGGCGCCGACCGCGGAGACGCCCACCATGGTCCTGCGCGACATTCCGGAAGAGCCGATGCGCGCCCGCGCGTGAAGACCAGCGCCTCGCGCGGCTCGGCCGTGTAGGCCTTCACGATGCGGATGCCGCCGAGGGTCTCGGCGAGCCGTCCGGTGACCTCGGCGTTGATCTTCCCCCGCTCACGGAAGATCGGACGCAGGCGCGTGAAGGCCGCCGCCATCATCCCGCCGAACGAGGCGAGCAGCACGCAGTGTGATGCTCGTCAGCTTCCAGTTCAGCCAGAAGAGGACGCCGAGCGAGAGTGCCGCGGTGACGATGCCGCCTATGAGCTGCACCAGGCCCGTGCCTACCAGATTCCGGATGCCCTCGGCGTCGGTCATGATGCGCGAAATCAGCACGCCGGTCTTGGTCGAATCGAAGTAGGTGATCGGCAGCCTGGCCACGTGCTCTTCCACGCTGCGGCGCATCTCGGTGATCGAGCGCTGCGCGGCGACGCCGAGAACGAGCGACAGGAGGAAGCCGGTCGAGGCCTGGACCAGCGTGGCGGCACCGGCGGCCAGCGCCAGCGGCCAGAGCAGGTCGGCACGATGCTGACCGATGACCTGGTCAATCAGAATCTTGGAGGATGCCGGCAGCACGAGGCCGCACAGCCGGCCGATGGCCATGAGCAGGAGGCCAAGCCCGAGGCGGCCACGGCGCTGCCACATGAGCTCGCGGGCCTCGCGCCACGCGACGCCCAGCGTCGGTCGCTTCTTCTTGGCTGAATCGTTGGTGCCCTGCGCCGCCACCGTACCTCCCCCGCGACCGCGAGGCGACAATCTCGTCGTTGCCCGCGCTATCCGCACAACATTGTTGGACGCCCGCCTCAATCGGCGCCGGATCGACCTGGCCGGTTGGCTGGGTGAGCGGTCCCGACGTCTGCCTGGTTCGGCGCCGCCCATTCGCCGGGCGGTGCTCTGGCCTACGGAAACGTCTGAATCAGATGGCTCAGTACGACAATCTTGTTTCGCCTGAACCGCTGCGTCCATCGAGCCAGATAAGAAAACCATAAGGAACCGGCGCGGATGGCATGACGCACACAGTATCCATCGGTACACGCTTGCAGCTTCGAGCAGCGTGACTCCTGGCCGGCGTTCGGGAGCGTTCGCCGCATCACCGTGCGCTCCAGGCGACACATCAGGGAGTCGCCGTCGTGCTCATCTCGTTCGTGACGGTGCCGTTCACGGCGCCATTTTCGACGTGCGGCCGTCGCTGAACTGCTCGCGCAGCCAATGGCTATCGACGTGGCTGGCGCACGCCGCAGCAACGACCATGTCGGCGGCGGATCCGGCACAGGCGGTGTCGTCGTTCGACGAAGCGTTCAAAGGCCATGTGGTGATGCCGGGAACCACGCAAAGTCCGGCCGTGCAGGTCGTCACCGACGCGGCAACCCCCCCGCCGTCCGCGCCACTGTCCGTCTCGATCGTTCCTCTCCTACTTCGGTTGTAGCCCTCTTCCAGCTCAGTTTGATCGTTCGGATCGCGCTGCCTGACGAACAGGCAGTACCGGCTGCGTCCACGCCTGCGAGTGCGGCGTGCGCCGATCACGTCACTCGCTCATCTCGTGCCAGTTCAAGGAGGAGTTCGGTTATGACTAGCGGTTCTGTACTCGCCCGGTTGCGGACGAGCCTTCGCGATCCAGCCATGCGCGTGCGCGTGCTGGCGCTCGTGGGCGGCAAGATGATCGGTCTCGCGCTCGTCGTCTTTGCGATGAGCATCTTCCTCTCGCCGGCCGTGCACGCCGACGCCGGCGGCCCGACGGCGACCATGAACGCCATCAACACGGCGTGGACGCTCATCGCGGCGTTCCTGGTGTTCGGCATGCAGGTCGGCTTCGTGATGCTCGAGGCCGGCTTCGCGCGATCGCGTGAATCGATCAACATCCTCGTTGAGGGCATCGTCGACACCTGCATCTGCGGGGTGACGTTCTGGGCCTGGGGCTTCGCGTTCATGTTCGAGCCGGGGAATGGCTTCATCGGCTACCACGGCTTCTTCCTGCAGGGCATCGCGGATACCTATGGCACGACGGGCGTGCCGCTGCTGGCGTTCTGGGTGTTCCAGTTCGCGTTCGCGGACACGTGCTCGACGATCACGTCGGGCGCGATGGTCGGCCGCTGCGGCTTCGTCGGCGACATCCTCTACAGCATCGGCGTGACCGGTTTCATCTATCCGATCATCGGCCACTGGGCGTGGGGACCTGACGGATGGCTGGCTGTCATGCAGCCGTTGTCGTTCCGTGACTTCGCCGGCTCCACGGTCGTGCACACCATCGGCGGCGCGATCTCGCTTGCTGGCGCCGTGGCGCTCGGCCCCCGGCTCGGCCGTGTCTTCCGGCGGGATGGCGGCGGTCCAATGCTGCCGCACAACATCATCCTGGGGGCCGTCGGCGGTCTGATCCTCTGGTTCGGCTGGTACGGCTTCAACCCTGGCAGCACGCTGTCCGCGATGGATCTGCAGGGCATCGGCCGCGTCTCGTTCAACACGACGCTCGCGGCCTGCTCGGCGGGCCTCGCGGCGCTCTTCTTCGCCTATGCGCGGGTCGGCAAATGGGATCTCGCGGCAACGACGAACGGCTTTCTGGCGGGGCTCGTGGCCATCACCTGCCCCTGCTATTGGGTCAGCCCGACCGGTGCGTTCTTCATCGGCATCGTCGGCGCACTGGTCGTGCTGTTTGCGATCGATGCGCTCGAGTACCTGCGCATCGACGATCCGATCGGGGCCGTGCCTGTGCACCTCGTCGCGCGGCATCTGGGGCACGATCTCGCTCGGCTTCTTTGCAACGGGTGAATACGGCCTGCCGACGCCGATGGGCGTGGACACCAGCACCGTCGTCAAGGGACTCTTCTACGGCGGGGGCATGGGCCAGCTGGTCGCGCAGTTCATCGGCAGCGCGTCGGTGGTCGGCGCGACGCTCGCCAGTGCGTTCGTCCTGATGTATGCGGTGAAGGCCACCGGCACACTGCGCGTGTCGAAGGCTGGCGAGCTCGAGGGCCTCGACATCCACGAGCACGGCATGCCCGCGTATCCGGAGTTCGTGGTGCACGGCTATCTGGGCACCAGCGCCGTGGCCACGATGTCGCCGGCGCCGGTACCGCAGCCGGTCGCGAAACCAGTCGAAGCCTAGAGCGTTCGTCCTGTCGGGCCGGGCGCTCCTCGCGAGTGCCCGGCTCTCGCTCAGAATTTCTCGACCCGCGCCTTGACGACGTCGACCCGCTCCAGCGGGGATTCGCCATCCACCGGCAGCGCATCGAGGGCCTCGACCACACACATCCCGTCGATGACGCGGCCGAAGGCTGTGTACTTGCCGTCGAGGGATGGGGCAGGCCCCGTGCAGATGAAGAACGACGTCGAGGCGCTTGCCGGATCGTCGAGCCGCGCCATCGACAGCGTGCCCTTGACGTGCAGGGTGGCGTTGAATTCCGGCGCCAGCGTCCGGACGTACTTCTGCACGCGTTGAGGAGGCGGCGCCGTGCGCGTGGACAGCATCCCGCCCTGGATCACGAAGCCGCGCACGATCCGGTGGAACGCCGTGCCGTCATAGGCGCCGAGCGACGCGAGGCGGAGGAAATTTCGGACGTGCATCGGCGCCACGTCCGGCGAGAACCCGAGTGTGATCGGACCACGCGTCGTCTCGAGCACGACGCGGTAGTGGGCGAGATCGTCGAGCGATTCGGTGCTGAACGGTTCGACCTCGGGCGGAGGCGTATCGCGGATCGTGATCCGATCGATCGTGACACGGTCGATCGCCCTGCCCTGTTCGTCGGCAGCTGCTTCAGAGATCCGCAAGACCACGTCGAGCCCGTCCACCACGCGGGCAAAGATCGTGTATTGACCCTGCAGGGCGGGTTGATCGGTCACCACGACGAAGAACTGCGAACCTGCGCTGTCGCGCTTCCCCGGCTGCAGCACGGCTGCGACCGCGCCCGCTGTCATCGGCTCGGCGTTGAACTCCGCCTCGAGCACTCCCAGTCCACCGGTGCCGTAGAGCGCCTTCTTCGACGGGTCTTTCGACAGAGGATCACCTCCCTGCACGATCCCGTGCTTGACCAGGCGATGGAAGGTCGTAGCGGCGAACGCTCCGTCCTGGACCAGTTTGAGGAAGTACCCCACGTGATTCGGCGCGGACTCGGGCAGTAGCGCGATCACGAACGTCCCCGCGCTGGTCTCCACGACGGCCTGCTTGTGGGCCATCTCTGCGGCCGTGAGGGTGGTATGGAACGCTTTGGGTGCTGGCGCCGCCTTTCGTGTTTGAGCGAGTGTTTCAACCCCGCCCGCCACGGCTCCGAGCGCCATCGCGAGCGCTAACCATCCCCATCGCGTCATCGCCTTCCCCTCCAACCCGTCCCAGTCGCGCGCCATGCGCCGTATGCCGTGTGCCGGGTGCCTTGTTGCGCCATGCGCCCTGAGCCGTTATACGCTGGTGTTCTCATGCACCCGCTACGCGTGGGGCTGGCCGGCTTTATCGACTATGCCGGCCTGTTTCCACCGGCATCGCTCGACCTGGAGAGAACAGCCGGGAATCACCGGCGCTACGCCGCGTCGCCGGAGGCCTGGCTCCTCGGACGGCTGATCGTGCCTGCGCAGCGGCTCGACGAACTGAGCGCATTACTGCTGCCGTCCAGCAACGGCGACCCGAAGGCGGTGTGGACCGTCAGCGCCCTCATTCGTGGGACCAGCCTGCGTGAGGATCTCGCCGCGATCGGTCGCTTCAACGCCAGTCTCGCGCCACGGATAGCAGTCGTTGGCGTGGAGGCAACGGCGACGACCGTCGCGGACGTCATCCGACTGTCACAGTCAGTGGATCCCGGACTCGAACGATACATCGAACTGCCGATCGGCGACGACACCGAGACGCTGCTCGACGCCGTTCGCGACGTCGGCTGCTATGCGAAGCTCCGCACCGGCGGGATCACACCCGACCTGTTTCCGTCCACACGTGACGTGGCGCGCGTCCTCTCGGGCTGTCAGGCACGGCGGCTGCCGCTCAAGGCAACCGCAGGATTACACCACCCGGTGCGGAGCGTGTTCTCGGTGACGGGGCACGAGGACGGCCCTGGTGCGCTGATGCACGGCTTCGTGAACGTGCTGTTCGCCGCGGTGTTGTGTGCAGCTGGATCGCGGCACCAGGATCAGCTCGAACGTGTGCTCGACGAACGGAATCCGCGCGCGTTCGCGATGGACAGCGAAGGCATCCGCTGGCGTGACGCCGTCGTGTCGAATGCGGATTGCGCCGAGGCGCGCGCGCAACTGCTGCGATCGGTCGGTTCGTGCTCGTTCGAGGAGCCGATCGCCGACCTGCGTGCCTTGGGTTGGTGGCCGGGGCACTAGCCCGCGAGAGCGGCACTCCGCGACCCTGCGGGCACGCCGCAGTTGTACTTCCGCAAGAACGCCAGGAGACGCCGGCGTTCGTCCGGCGCGACGTTCAAAAGAGCCGGCACTTGTCCAGGCTGACCGCGCGTCTCGTCCACGGCACGCTTCAGCAGCGCCCGGATGTCGTCCCGCCGCAGGTCGTGTGCCTGAAACGGCTGATACACGGCAGACCAGAAGTCTTCACCGGCCCGCAACCGCCGCCAGGCCTCTTCGGCCGCATCCACCGGACCCGGCTGCACGTACGAGTGCGGGTGTGGGCTGCCGCCGGTCGCGATCGGCACTGGACTCGGACGATGCAACGTCCGATCAGCGTCGCGTAATTCATCCGGCAAGTCGTCAACCGTGGCGATCCGGCCACCAGCGGCCACCGCGAGCCGTTCTGCGACGCTCCGCAACTGTCGAACATTGCCAGGCCAGTCGAACGCGACGAGGCACGCTTCGGCATCGCCTGAGAGCGTGGGCATGCTCCGTTTGTACGCCTCGCAGGCGCGGTTCATGAAGTGCCGCAGCAGGAGCGGAATGTCGGTCGTCCGTTCGCGCAGAGGAGGCACACGCACCAGCAGGACGTTCATGCGGTAGTACAGGTCCTGGCGGAACGATCCGTCTCGCACCAACGCGCCCAAATCCCGATGTGTGGCAGCGACGATACGAACGTCGTGGCAGCGTGAGGGCGTCATGGCGCCAACCGGCTGCACTTCCCCGGACTCTGTGAAGCGCAACAGGACGGCCTGCATCCGCAGACTCATGTCGCCGAGCTCATCCAGGAAGAGCGTGCCTCCCTCGGCGCGCCGGACGAGGCCGGCATGGTCGCGAACCGCGCCGGTAAAGCTGCCGCGCACGTGTCCGAACAACTCCGACTCGAGCAACGTCTCCGGAATCCCGCAACAGTTGACCGCCACAAATGGCTCGTCCCGACGCGCACTGCGCGCGTGAACCAGCCGCGCCACCAGTTCCTTCCCGCTTCCGGTCTCACCGACAACGAGCACCGTGGCATCGGCGTGCCCCGCGAGCTCCACTTCCCTGAGCAGCCGCTGAACCGCCGGGCTGCCGCCCAGCAGCGTGGGGGCACAGGTTGCGGATGGCACAAGGATTCGCATCGGGGCTCCTCGATTGGGCGTGCGGCCGCCTCAGCTGATTGGTGTCCACGTGGCGGCGAATCGTTACCGCCCCGCCCTTCCAATTGCCTGGGGACCCCTGAAACGTTCCATACCGCCTCTGCACTAGCCAATCGGAGGGGCTGCCGTGGGTGACCGTGGAGCGCGGTGCAGACGAACTCCCCCGCAGCCGGACTGTGGCAACACTGGCACCACCGATGAGATCAACCGCGGCTGGATTGCAGACGTCGCCGGGGAAATCGTACTATCGGCACGCTTTGCCCCTGACACCGCGCTACGAATTCGACCGCGACTACATCACTCGCCTCGCGCAGGGCGACGCGGCGACCGAGCAGCATTTCACGCGCTACTTCGGCGACCTGCTCAACGCGAAGCTCCGCCGTCGTCTGCGGTCGTCCACGCAAGTGGACGATGTGCGACAGGAGACCTTCGTGCGGGTGCTGACGACGCTCCGAAAGAATGGCCTGGCGTCGCCCGGCAGTCTTGGAGCGTACGTGAATACCGTTTGCAACAACATCGTGTTCGAGCTGTTCCGCTCGCAAGGACGCACGGTGCCCTGGGATCCGGAGGAACAGCCTGAGCCGGCGGCCCAGGCACCCAGCGTCGAGGCGACATTGATGACACGCGACGATCAGTCCCGCGTGCGCCAGGTGCTGGACGACATGGCACCCAAAGACCGCGACGTGCTGCGGGCCCTGTTCTTTGAAGAATGCGACAAGGACGAGATTTGCCGGCGCTTCAAGGTCGACCGCGATTACCTGCGGGTGCTGGTGCACCGCGCCAAAGCCCGATTCCGTACCGCGTTCATCGCCCACGCTGGAGAACCCGCGAGATGAGCCACGATACAGCGGTCGCGACGATGGCAGCCGAACGCTATCTGCTCGATGAGCTGACGGAAGCCGAACGCGACGCTTTTGAGGAACACTACTTCACCTGCCCTGAGTGCGCGGAAGAGGTGCGTGCGGGCGAGGCGATGCGCCGCGAGATGCAGGACGTATTTCGCGTGACGCGCGAGCGCGCGCCGTTGCCTTTCCGTCCGCCCGCGCGACGATGGTTTCATTCGACCGGCGTGTTGCCGTGGGCCGTCGCGGCCGTGCTGGTGCTCGCCGTGGGCTATCAGTCGGCTGTTGTCATCCCGTCGTTACGAGGTCTGTCGGATGCCCAGGTGCTGTCGCCCCTCGTGCTGCGTCCGGCATCGCGAGGCGCCGTTCCGGTCGTCGCCGTGGACGCTGGAGTCCGGTTCGTCTCGTTGTCGTTCGAGGCGAACATGGATCCGGGCGTGGAGCGCGTCCATTACCTCATCCGGACAAACGGAGGTTCGGTCGTCGCCGACGGACAAACATCCGCGCCGGTGGCGGGCTCGAGCGTGTTGTTGATTGTGCCGGTGAGCCGGCTCGAGCGTGGCACCCAATACGTCGTCGAACTTCGAAATGCCGTTGACGCCAATGCGCTCATCGGAGAGTATCGCTTCACGATCGCCCGGTGACGTCCGGCCAAGCGAGTTCCCGCATGCAGATCCCTCGACGCTTCGTGTTCCGTGGCAACGCGTCCGCGTTTGGCGGCTTCCTGTTTCGTCCGCAGTCGGAAGTCTTCGAAGTGAATGGCGCGAGCTCGCTCGATGTGGTCGGCGGACGCTCCGTCGCGGAGATTCCCGAGCACAAGTGGCGGTTCGCGAGTTTTGCCGGCGCCCGCACGTTTGCCGAGGGCCTGTTCGAGGAGCTCCGCGACGCCAAGCCCGAGAAGCGCACCGAGGATTGGAATCCTCGTGACGAGCAACTGCATCCGGTCACCACGGTCTGGTCCGAGGTCTTCAAGCTCACGATTGGCGATCAGATTCCGTTCGTGATCGAGCACCTCAAAGGACATCTCCAGTCACGGAGTTCGTCGACAAGCCGCGAGACCTCCGTCTCGATCGATCCGAATCAAACGTTCATCCAGGGGATCACGGTTGCCGGGCGGCCACTCGTTGTCGAGCTGGACACCCAGCCCTTCGTCGAGCACGTCACGGTGGACGCGCTGCTCCGCGCCATGGAGGATCGGACGTTCGTTGCTGAACACGGTCACTGCTTCTTCCTCGGCGATCCGATGACGACAGGCTGGCCGCGGCTTCGCAGGCTCTTCAGTGCGCGGACGATCTATGCCACCATCGTGCGGCAGATTCGATGGGCAGGCGATCCATATCCGGGCTCGACCATCTCTCGAAACGTCCTGACGATTCCAGCCTTCGGCCGCGTCTATTTTGGCGAGGTCCTGGTCGACCCCGACCAGCGGCGCCTGACGATGGTGCGGTTCGACCTGGGCTCGCCGGATGGTGGCAGGGCCTCGAGTGGCGGCGTTCACTCGAACGGTACCTGGGTGCCCTAGGCGCCGCTCTCGCGGTGCTGACCACTGGCTGTAACGCTGGCAGCCAGTCGCCGCCAACGTTCGAATCGCTGTACACTGCCGCCGAGTCCGAACTCGCGCGGGGGCACTCGCCCGACGCGCAGCGACAAATCGATCAGGCGCTCGCCCTTGCACGCGATCGTAATGACCCCGCACAGCTTTGGCGCGCACAGTTGCTGAGGGCGGAGCTTTCGCTCACCGAAGGTCACCCCCCAAAGCCGCCGGATGTTCTCGAAGCGGAGTTGCCGCCTGCTCTGAGCGTCGCGCCGTTGGCTGCTCGGCAGCGATACCTGCGTGCCAGGCTTTTCGCGCTAGATGGTCGTGCCGATCAAGTCGAAAGTGCGCTGGGCGAGGCTCGTGTCCTCGCGAAACAGAGTGTGGCGGTCGATGTACTGCTCGACGCAGATCTGTATGAAGGTCGGCTTCAGCTGCAAACTGGCCGATGGGAAAGCGGCAATGCGCTCCTGGAAGGTGCCGCGAGAGATGCTGCCGCACATGGCGACCAGCGCCGTGCGGCGATCGCTCTGAACAATCTCGGGATGGGACGGGTCGCCCGAGGCCGGTTCGACGAAGCACTTCCCTACTTCCAGCGCGTACTCTCGCTGGCAGATCTCCGTGACGAGCTCACGTATGGCGCGTCACTGAACAATGCTGCTCTCTGCTATGCGCGACTCGGTGACTTCGATCATGCACTCCCGCTCCATCAGCGCGCCATCGCCGCGCAAGAGACGAGGTCGAACCGGCTCTATCTGGCGCAAGCCGTTGGCGAGCTCGGCAACACGTACATGCAGAAGGGAGATACCGCCGCAGCCTTGCCGTATCTCGAGCGTGCCTTTTCGGTAGCCCGCGCGGCAGGGCTCGTCCAACAGGCATCGTGGTTTGCCGATAACGTGGCGGCAGCACGAATCAACGTCGGTGACTGGGAACGTGCGCAAGCGGCGAACAACGAAGCACGAAAGCTGAAGACCCAAGCTGGCGACACGTCTCTCGTCTACAACACGCTCAACGATGCCCAGATTGCGCTCGGGCGTGGCCAGCTCGCTGATGCTGGACGGCTCTTCAACCTGACGCTGCATGCCACCTCCGACGATCCAAGTCTCCAGTGGCTCGCCCACGCCGGCCTCGCCGACGTAGCGCGAACCAGGAAAGATGGAGCCACCACCGCTCAAGAGTTCGAAGCCACCCTTCGCACGATCGAGCGCACACGCGCCGATCTGCTCAAGACCGATTACAAGCTCTCATATCTGACGCCGCTCATCCGCTTCTACCGCGCCTACGTCGATGTCCTGATGGACGCAGGACAGCGTGAACGCGCCCTCGAGATTGCCGATTCGAGCCGCGCCCGCGTGCTGGCCGAGCGGGCAGGCGCGTCGGTGCCCAGGCGACGGACGACGGCGGAATTCAGGCGCGTGGCGCAGGCGTCCGGCACTGTGCTCGTCGCGTACTGGCTGGGATCCGATCGATCCTTCGCGTGGGTGGTGGACGGCGCGGGAGTGCACGTGGCCACGTTACCGCCGGCATCCCGAATCGAAGGGCTCGTTGCGGACTACCAGCGTCTGCTCGTCGATCGCGCCGCCGATCCGCTCGCGATGGCGACGACGCCCGGCGACGCGCTGTTTGCCGCGGTGGTCGCGCCCATCCAACCGTATCTCACGGCCGGGCGGCCGATTGTGCTGGTTCCCGACGGCGCCCTGCACACGGTGAACTTCGAAACGCTGCCGGTTCCGGGCACGCCGCGTCATTACTGGCTCGAGGACGTCAGCATTGCAGTCGCGCCATCGCTCGCAACGCTGCAGCCGTCGGTGAAGACTGGACCCGCCAGGTCGAGCGCCGGCGCGTCAGTGCTCCTCGTGGGAAACGCCGTCGCCGCGGACCCGCGGTTCCCCGCGCTCCATTTCGCCGGCGAGGAGCTCTCGCGAATCGCCGTGCACTTCGCGCCCGCGAGTGTCACACGGCAGGAGGGTGCTGCCGCGACGCCGCGCGCGTATTTCGCGGCGGGGCCGGAGCGCTTTGCCATCCTGCATTTTGCCGCTCACGCCTCGACGAGCCGCGAGACGCCGCTCGACTCGACGGTCATCCTGTCGGCCGACGCCGTGGGGTACAAGCTGTACGCGCGCGAGGTGGCAGAGCATCCACTGCAGGCAGACCTCGTCACCATCTCCGCGTGCCGGAGCGCAGGTGAACGGCTCTACTCCGGTGAAGGACTCGTCGGTTTCGCGTGGGCGTTTCTCCGCGCGGGCGCACGGCGCGTCGTAGCCGGGCTCTGGGACGTCGACGACAAATCGACGGTGAGGGTCATGGACCGGCTCTACGCAGGCATCGCGGCCGGTCAGCCGCCGGTGACGGCATTGCGCGATGCGAAGCTGGCGCTCGTGCGCGGTGGCGGCGTGTACGCCAAGCCGTACTACTGGGCGCCCTTCCAGTTGTTCACGGTCATCGCCGACAAGTGAACTGGGGTCAGGTCTTGAAACCTCACAAAATTCACGACCTGACCCCGTGCAGGAGCACGACGTGGACATGACCCGGGCCATGCACGCCGCGGGTCAACGTCATTTCGATGTCGGCAGTCCGGCTCGGACCAGTGATGAGCACCAGATTGCTGCCGCCTTCGGCAATCGCGGGTTCGGCGGTCAGCAGATCTGGAAGCGACGCGCGGATCCGCGACACCGCCAGGAGCGTCACATGAACTGGCGGCAGCAACGACGCGAGGCGCGGCCGTCCCGGTCCCGAGACGAGCACGACGGTGCCGCTCTCTGCGATGCCACCTGCCGCTCCCGTCACTCCCACCTGCAGGGGCTCGAGCGCCGCAAGCCGTGCGGCGCGTTGTGAGGCGTCCGCGGGAAGCCATCCGTGGTCGCTCTCGATACCGACGCCCCTCAATCCCTCGATAATCCCAGGCAGTCCCAGATCCGCCTCTCGCCATGACAGTATCCGCGAGGCACCAGCCTCGCGGCAGATCCCGGAAACGATGGAGACGACGTCGGACGCATGGTGCGCGTGGTGCACGACGCCGCCAAGCCCTTCCCAGGCAGTCGTGAATTGCCCCACGTTGTCGGCAAATGAAGTCGGTGACTCCGGACGCGCTGGCGTCGCCACCGCGGTCGTCTCCGCAGCGCGATGCGGAGCGTGCGCAGGCGCCTCGCCGCCTCGGGCTATGCGCGCGGTCAGCCGCTGCAGGACGGCCTTGTCGATGCTCACGGCTGACGCACTCCGGCCCGCCACTGATCCTGAAAGGTGCTCTTCGCGAATGCCGGAAAATCACGCGTCGCGGTCCACGCGCTGAGCGGGCCAGGCAGCCGCCGCACCCATCCTCGCCTCGCGACGAGACCAAGACCGACGCGCGAGAGGCGCACAGCAAGCCGGAACAACGAGGGTCGCGTTGCCGCAGCCGCATACATGCGCATGCCGTAGCGGATCCACGGAGGAGCGCCTATCTCCCGGACGCTCTGCCGCCGGAGCGCCAGCAGCATCCGCGGAATGTCGATTCTGACTGGACAGACCTCGCGGCAGGCGCCACAGAGGCTGCTGGCCTGCGGGAGCTCCCCGAACGGTCCGAGCCCTTGTAACGCCGGCGTCAGCACAGCACCAACGGGCCCGGGATACACGCTGCCGTATGCGTGACCGCCGATCGACTGATAGACGGGGCACGCGTTCAGACAGGCGCCGCAGCGGATGCAGTACAGAATCTCCGCAAGCTCTCCGCCGAGCAGCTCGCTGCGTCCGTTGTCAACGAGAACGACGTGCAGCTCGTCGGGACCGTCCGGTTCACTCTGCGCCTCATCTCCGCCCACGCGCCGTGGGCCCGTCAGGATGTTCGAATAGACCGACAGCGGCTGGCCGGTCGCACTCCGTGCGAGCACGCGCAGCATCGTCCCCAGGTCCGACATCGTCGGGACGATGCGCTCCATGCCCATGAGGGCGACGTGGATCCGAGGAAGGGTCGTGGTGAGGCGCCCGTTGCCTTCGTTCGTGACGAGACAGATGCTGCCTGTCTCGGCCACGCCGAAGTTGGCGCCGCTGATACCCATGTCGGCGTCGATGAACTCCGACCGGAGGCGTCTGCGAGCGAAGGCCGTCATGTGCGCAACATCCGACACATCATCATCGGTGGCGCCGGCCGCCGTCTTGAACAGCTCTGCGATGTCCTCGCGGCTCTTGTGGATGATGGGGGCGATGATGTGCGACGGATGATCGTGGGCGAGCTGGACGACCCACTCGCCCAGATCGGTCTCGACGACGGTGACGCCGGCCGCCTCGAGTCCATCGTTCAGCCGGACTTCCTCGCTCACCATCGACTTCGATTTCACGGCACGACGGACACCGCGTTCGGTCGCGATGCGGGTGACGATGGCGACCGCGTCGGCGGCAGTGGCCGCCCAGTGAACGTGTCCGCCGCGCTGCTCGACTGCCTTCGCGAACTGGGCGAGATACCGATCCAGATGAGCAATCACATCCGCGCGAATCGCGCGCGCATGATCGCGGACCGCATCGCCTTCCGGCCACGCCGCGAAAGACGCCTGGCGACTCGATGTCAGGCGCGCCGTGGCGCGCTGCAGCTTGGCCTGGAGCGCCGTATCTGCGACGGCAGCCGCTGCACGGCTGTAAAAGGTGACGGGCTGGAGGGACATCAGAGGGCTTTGGGCTTTAGGCTTTGGGCTTTAGGCGTTGGGCGTTGGGCTTTGCGCGGTGGGCGACTCCGTCGCGGCGAGGATTTCGGCGACGTGCCGCACCTCGACGTTCGATCCACGGCGATGCAGTCCACCGCCCATGTGCGCGAGGCAGCTGACATCGCCCGCGACGAGAAGCCGCGCGCCGGTGGCTTCGACGTGTCCAAGCTTGCGCTGCAGCATCGTGGAGGAGATGTCGCTCATCTTGACGGCGAACAAGCCGCCGAAGCCACAGCACGTTTCGGCCTCCGCCAGCGGCTTCAGGTCGAGGCCTTTGACGTCCTGCAGGAGCGCGCGTGGTTGGTGAGCGATGCCCAACCCACGCAAGCCGTGACAACTGGGATGGAAGGTCGCCGAGTCGTGGAGGCAGGCACCGCAGTCAGTCCGCTTGAGCACGTCCACGAGGAACTGAGTGAACTCATACGTGCGAGCCGCGACAGCGCGGGCCTGTGGTCCCGAGACCGGGTCGTCGGCCAGCAACGTCGGCGCGTGGTGCACGAGCATGTCCGCGCACGAGCCCGACGGCACGACGACCGGCGCCTCGTCCTGTGCGAGAAGGCCCACCGTATAGCGCGCGATGTCTTTCGCTTCGTCGGCAAAGCCGCCATTGAATGCCGGTTGGCCGCAGCAGGTCTGGCGCTCGGGGACGTGGACGTCGCAGCCGACGCGCTCGAGCACGGCCGCGGCGGCAAGTCCGACTCGTGGAAAGAGAGTGTCCACCAGGCAGGTGGCCAGCAGCTGAACGCGCACGGAGGGATTATAGGCTTTGGGCTTTGGGCTTTGGGCCTTTGGGCCTTTGGCGTTGCTTGGGAGTTGGAGGTTGGGAGTTGATCTAGTCCCGCCCTTTCTCCTGGATTCTCTTCTGAAGTGCCTTGGCGCCAGCGCGCGCCTGGCGCTTCTGCGCCTGCTGCGCAAGCGCGTCCTGCCGCGCCTCGAGCTGACGCTGCTCGCGCTGGAGCTTCAGATAGCTCTCGAGCCGCTCTTCCGGGATCGTGCCGTCCGCAACAGCGGCCTTGACCGCGCACCTCGGCTCGGAATCGTGCCGGCAGTCCTTGAAGAAACAGTCGGATGCGCGCGCTTCGATGTCCTCGAAGGTTTCCTGGAGTCCCTCGTCGGCGCTCCACAGCTGCAGCTCACGCATGCCTGGCGTATCGATCAGCAGCGCGCCTCCGGGCAAGCGTACGAGCTCGCGATGTGTCGTCGTATGGCGGCCGCGTTGATCGCTCGCACGCACTTCAGCCGTCCGCAGACGGTCCTCGCCCAGCAGCTGGTTGATGATGGTTGACTTCCCTACGCCCGAGGAGCCGAGCAACGCGACGGTCTGTCCCGGCTGCAGATATGGGGCCAGCGCGTCGAGACCGTGCCCCGCCTTGGCAGTGATCGCGTGAATCGCGACATCGATCGCCACTGCCCGTACCTGGTCGCGCTGCGTGTCGAGGTCTGACGCGAGGTCCGCCTTGTTGAGGACGATCACCGGCCGGGCGCCGCTACTCCACGTGACCGCGAGATAGCGCTCGAGCCGTCGAACGTTGAAATCGTGGTCGAGGCCGGTCACCAGGAATGCGGTATCGACGTTCGCCGCGATGATCTGTTCAGCGGTCTGATCGCCGGCGACCTTTCTCGAAAAGAGACTGCGCCGCGGAAGGACGGCGTGAATCGTCGCGCGATCCGTCTTGTCACCGCGCTTCACCGCCACCCAATCGCCGACGGCCGGCAGGTCTCGTCGCCCCTGCGCCTCATGCCGCATTCGTCCCGAGACATCCGCGAGGGTCTCGCCTTCCTCGAGGTACACGCGGAACGTCGCTCCGTACGCAACGGCCACGCGCGCCGGCACTACGTCGTCACTGGCAAGCCTGCTGAACGCTTCGGCTTCCCGAAGCGTCCACCCTAACGACACCAGACTCATTCAAAACCAACCAATGACATTGCAGGTGGTCACTTCCGAGCGTCGAGATCGACACCATTCAGCGGTACGTCCCAGTGCGCGTCGAGAATCTCGAACCGGCGCTGCTCTTCCTTCTTGTACGTCGCCTGATCCGGGAAGAGCTTCTTGATGATCTCATCCTCGCTCGGGCCGCTCGGCGCATCGTCCTTGGCCACGATCTCGACCGCAAAGGTCCAGTCGGCGCGTCCATCCCCGTGGTAGCGGGGGACGTAGGTCTTGACCGAGACGAACCGGCCATCGGTCACGCCCGCCTTGAGGAGCGGATAGTGGTTCCTCTTGAAGAGATCCACGAACTCGTCCTGGTAGCCCCACTTGACCTTGTAGAAGTACCAGGTCGTCGTGGTGTGCCCGCCGGCCGTCTGCGCGGCCGGGGCCTGCGCCCGCACGGGAGCCGCCAACGCCACCAGCAGCCCTACCGCCGCGATCGCGCCCAACACCACTCGGTTCGTCGCTCGCCGCATCACGATTGCCCCCTCCCTGCGCCGCGCCCGCTCGCGCGGCTGGCCCATTGTAGACGGGCGGTCCGGCTGGATCCTCCAGGCAAAGGGCCGCGGAGGGCCTTTATAAACAATTTTTATGTTGTTTCAGTTTTCAGAAGCTCGTGTTGTATCCTCGTAGGTCCATGCGCATCGCGTTCCAGGGAGAGCCAGGCGCCTACAGCGAGGCTGCGGCCCTCCGTTTCAGCAGCCACTCCGACGTCATCGCCTGCGAGTCCTTCGACGACGTCTTCCGGACGGTGGCGGCGGGACGGGCGACGCACGGGATTCTGCCGGTCGAGAACTCGATCGGCGGCAGCATTCATCGGAATTACGACCTGCTCATCGAGCACGACCTGCCGATCGTGGGCGAAGTCGAGCTCCCGATTCGGCACCATCTCCTGGCGCTCCCGGGAACACCCATCGAACGGGTCCAGCGGATCTACTCGCACCCCCAGGCGCTGGCACAGTGCGAACGGTTCCTGCGGGAGCTGCCGGCGCGCGTGCATGCGACCTACGACACGGCGGGCAGCGCCAAGTTGATCCGGGAGCAGCAGCTGGCGGATGCCGCGGCCATCGCGTCGGAGCGGGCGGCCCAGGTGTTCGGTCTGGAGATTCTCCGGTCCGACATCCAGGATTATTCCGACAACATCACGCGCTTTCTCCTCATCAGCCGCATCACCGAGCCCGACGCGCCAGCGGACAAGACGACGGTCGTCTTCTCGCTCGCCAACGAGCCCGGTGCGCTCTTCAAGGCCCTGAGCGTGTTCGCGCTGCGCGACATCGATCTGACGAAGGTGGAGTCGCGTCCGATTCGCGGACGGCCGTGGGAGTACCTCTTCTACGTTGACATTCCCATCAACCGGCAGGACCTCCGGTGCGCGCGGGCACTCGTGCACCTGGCCGAATTCGCGCGGTCGATGCGGACGCTCGGCTCGTATCCAAGCTGGAAGAGCCGCGAGCAAGCCGTCCGCGTGGAGCAACAGGCATGAGTGACAGCGTTCCCACCCGCCAGAGCGACGTGCTCCTCCGCGGTCCGCACCGCGCCGGCGCCCGCGCCATGCTCAAAGCGGTCGGCTTCGACGACGAGGCGTTGAAAAGGCCGCTGATCGGCGTCGCCAACACGTGGATTGAGATCGGGCCGTGCAACTACCACCTGCGCGAGCTGGCGGCGGCCGTCAAAGAGGGCATCCGCGCGGCCGGCGGCACGCCGTTGGAGTTCAACACGGTCTCGATCAGCGATGGCATCACGATGGGCACGGATGGCATGCGGGCCTCGCTCATCAGCCGTGAAGTGATCGCGGATTCGATCGAGCTCGTCGCGCGAGGCAATTCCTTTGACGCGGTGATTGCTCTCTGCGGCTGCGACAAGACGATCCCGGGCACGGCCATGGCTGTGGCGCGCTTGAATCTACCGGGGCTCGTGCTCTACGGCGGATCGATTGCGCCGGGGCGCTTCAAGGGCCACGACGTCACGATTCAGGACGTCTACGAGGCGGTGGGCGCGCACGCGTCGGGACGGATGTCCGATGCCGATCTGACGGACCTCGAGAACCACGCGTGTCCAGGCGCTGGCGCCTGCGGCGGCCAGTTCACGGCCAACACCATGGCGACGGTGCTCGAGTTCCTGGGCATTGCGCCGATGGGCAGTGGCAGCGTGCCGGCGGTCGATCCAAGAAAGGCGGACGTGGGGCGGGCCGCCGGTGCGCTCGTGATGGACCTGCTGCGCCGGAACGTGCGGCCAAGCGACATCCTGACGCAGGATGCGTTCGAAAATGCGATGACCGCCGTCGTCAGTACCGGTGGATCCAGCAACGCGGTGCTTCATTTGCCGGCGATCGCCCGCGAGATCGGCATACGGCTCGAGATCGGCGAATTCGATCGCGTGAGCCGGAAGACGCCGCTGCTGGCCGACCTCAAGCCTGGCGGACGCTTCGTGGCCGTCGATCTCCACGAAGCCGGAGGCATTCCGCTCGTCGCGCGGCGCCTGGCCGAAGGCGGACTGCTTCGTCAGAACGCCATCACGGTCACGGGCCGGACGATTGGTGAGGAAGCCGCGAGGGCCACGGAAACACCGGGACAGCAGGTCGTGCGTCCGCTGGCGAACCCGCTCAAGGAAACGGGCGGCCTCGTCATCCTTCGCGGCAACCTCGCGCCCGAAGGCGCCGTCGTCAAGGTCGCCGGCCACAACCGCCAGCATCATCGTGGTCCGGCGCGCGTGTTCGACAGCGAAAAAGCGGCGCTCGACGCCGTCCTCCACGGGTCCATCCGCGCCGGCGACGTCGTGGTGATCCGGTACGAAGGCCCAGCGGGAAGCCCGGGGATGCCGGAAATGCTGGCCGTCACCGCCGCGCTGGTGGGCCAGGAGCTCGGGGACACGGTGGCGCTGATGACGGACGGCCGGTTCTCGGGCGCGACGCATGGATTCATGGCAGGCCACGTGTCGCCGGAGGCCGCGCGCGGCGGCCCCATTGCGGCTCTACGCGAGGGCGACGTGGTGGTCTTCGATGTGCCCAGCCGGCGGCTCGATGTCGAGCTGAGCGATGCGCAGCTGGCGGAGCGGCTGGCCGGCTGGACGCCGCCGACACCCCGGTACGCGACGGGCGTCATGGCGAAATACGCGAAGCTGGTGTCGTCGGCGGCATTGGGAGCGGTGACGGGATAGGCGGACGGGAAATAGGCTTTGGGCGTTAGGCCTTGGGCTTTGGGCTCTCGGCGACGGGTGGGCTGCGAGGCTAAGGCCTGAAGCCAAAAGCCCAGAGCCTTAATGCGAGTCACTGAACGAGCGAGCATATGAAGAAGACTGGCGGTCAAATTCTCTGGGAATGCCTGTTGAAGCAGGGCGTGCACACGGTGTTCGGCTATCCGGGCGGAGCAATCCTTCCGGCGTACGACGCCATGACGCAGTACCCCATCCGGCACATCCTGGTTCGACATGAACAGGGCGCCACGCACATGGCCGACGGGTTCGCCCGCGCCACGGGACAGGTCGGCGTCGCGATTGCGACATCGGGCCCCGGCGCGACGAACATGGTCACGGGCATTGCCACCGCCATGCTCGATTCCTCGCCCATCGTCTGCATCACGGGGCAGGTCGGCAGCAAACTGATTGGCTCGGACGCCTTTCAGGAGACCGACATCACGGGGGTGACGCTGCCCATCACCAAGCACAACTACCTGGTGACCCGGGCCGACGATGTGGCCTCCACGATTCGAGAGGCTTTTCACGTCGCGTCATCGGGACGGCCCGGTCCCGTGCTCGTGGACATCACCAAGGACGCGCAGCAGTCGAGCGCCGAGTTCGACTGGGACGCGGCGGCCCCGCGGATGCGCGGCTACCGTCCCGACTATCGTCCGGCCCAGCCGGACTTCGAGAAGGCGGCAGCACTCATCCGCGAAGCCAAGCGGCCGGTGATTCTCGCCGGACGCGGCATCACGATGTCTGGCGCGATGGATGTGGTCCGCCAGTTCGCCGAACGCACGAACACGCCGATCGCGATGACGCTGCTCGGCATCGGCGGCGTGCCGGCCAGCCATCCGCTGAATCTCGGCATGATGGGGATGCACGGCGAAGCCTGGGTCAATACGGCGATTCAGGAAGCCGACCTGCTGCTCGCTTTCGGCATGCGCTTCGACGATCGCGTGACGGGCAACCTGAAGACCTACGCGGTCAACGCGAAGAAGATCCACGTCGAGATCGACCCCGCTGAGGTGAACAAGAACGTCAAGGTGGACGTCGCGCTCGTGGGCGATCTGCGCGAAGTGCTGACCGATCTGCTGCCGCTCGTTCCCGAGTGCGCGCATCCCGAGTGGGCCGCGCGGATCGCCGATCTCAAGGGCGACTCCGCGGTTCGCGACATTCAGAATCTGCCGGACAACGGTCATCTCTACGCGGCCCACGTCATCAACGATCTCTGGCGTGAAACCAGCGGCGATGCCGTCGTCGTCACCGACGTCGGCCAGCACCAGATGTGGGAAGCGCAGTACTACAAGCACAACACACCGCGGTCGCTCATCACCTCCGGCGGTCTCGGCACGATGGGCTTCGCCCTCCCCGCCGCCGTTGGTGCCAAGGTGGCACGTCCCGACGCTGAAGTGTGGGTGGTCGTTGGCGACGGCGGGTTCCAGATGACGATGTGCGAGCTGGCGACCATCGTGCAGGAAAACATCGACGTCAAGATCGCGATTATCAACAACGGGTATCTGGGGATGGTCCGGCAGTGGCAGGAGTTCTTCTACGAGAAGCGCTACGCCGCCACGCCGCTCGTGAACCCGAACTTCCAGCGTCTCGCGGAAGCGTTCGGTGTGAAGGCAATGACCGTCTCCTCGCGCGCCGATGTGAAGCCGTCCGTGGACGAGGCCAGACGGCACAAGGGGCCGGTGTTGATCGACTTCCAGGTCGAGCAGGAAGACTCGGTGTACCCGATGGTGCCGGCTGGTGCGGACCTGCACGCGATGATCCGCCGACCGAGTCCGATTGTGGAGACGGCGGCCGACTAAACACTGGCGTTGGGCGTTGGGCGTTAGGCTTTGCCCTCAAGCCCTAGGGGCCGCTGGCACTCGCCCTCGAGCCCTACAAGGTAATTGACATGCTGCATACTCTCGCCGTTTACGTTGAAGACAAGCCCGGGGTGCTCAATCGCGTTGCGTCGCTGTTCCGCCGCCGTGCGTTCAATATCGATTCGCTGACCGTCGGCCACACCGAGCAACCGGGCGTCTCGCGCATGACGATCGTCTGCGACGTGGACGAAACGAGCATCCGCCGCGTCGAAGCCAACGTCTACAAGCTCGTGAACGTGCTGCGGGTGGACGATCTCACCAATCTCGCGTCGGTCGAGCGCGAATTGGCGATGATCAAGGTGTCGGCCACGCCCGAGCACCGATCGCAGGTCATGCAGCTGGCGGACGTCTTCCGCGCACGTGTCGTAGACGTCTCAGCGGACTCCTTGATCATCGAGACGACGGGTACCGCGGAGAAGGTCGATCGGCTGCTCGACGTGCTTCGCCCGTACGGCGTCCTCGAAATGGTGCGCACGGGACGCGTCGCGCTCGCCCGCGGCTCTCGCCCCGCGCCGACGGTCTCCGATCGCTTCGCGGGCTATGACGGCGAGTCCGACGACGCGGGCGTCTCCTATTCTGTCTGAGGACGTGTAGGGGAAAGGGATAGGGGGAAAGGGATAGGGGCAAAGGAATAGGAAGAGCCCTGTACCGCCCCTTACCCCTTTTCCCTTTTCCCTTTCCCTTTTCCCTTTGCCCTACTCAGTTCTTTAGTCCTGTGAGGAGTTCCGATGGCGCAGATCTATTACGACAAGGACGCTGACCTTTCGCTCATCCAGTCTCGGAAAGTGGCCGTCATCGGCTACGGATCGCAGGGACACGCACACGCGCTGAATCTCAAGGACAGCGGCGTGGATGTCGCGATCGGCCTCCCCGAGACCAGCAAGTCCCGGGCGAAGGCGCAGGCCGCCGGTCTGGCGGTGAAGACGGTCACGGAAGCCGCGAAGTGGGCCGACGTGATCATGATCCTCACGCCCGACACGACACAGCCCTCCATCTATCGCGAATCGATTGCGCCGCACCTCACGCCCGGCAAGACGCTGATGTTCGCGCACGGCTTCAACATCCGCTTCGGCACCATCAAGCCACCCGCAGGCGTGGACGTCTCGATGGTGGCGCCGAAGTCGCCGGGGCACCGGGTCCGCGAGCTGTATGTGGAAGGCGGCGGTACACCCGCGCTGCTGGCGGTCGAGCAGGACGCGTCAGGCAAGGCACGCGAAGTGGCGCTGGCCTACGCGAGCGCGATCGGCACGGCTCGCGCCGGCGTCCTCGAGACCACGTTCAAGGAAGAGACCGAAACCGATCTCTTCGGTGAACAGGCCGTCCTCTGCGGCGGCGTCAGCGCGCTCATCAAGGCGGGATTCCAGACGCTGATCGATGCCGGCTATCAACCCGAGATCGCCTACTTCGAGTGCCTGCACGAGCTCAAGCTGATCGTCGATCTGATCTACCGAGGCGGACTCAACTACATGCGGTACTCGATCAGCGACACGGCCGAACACGGTGACTACACGGGCGGCCCGCGCATCATCACCGACGCGACGCGCGCCGAGATGAAGAAGATGCTGGCAGAGATCCAGGACGGCACCTACGCGCGCAACTGGATCGGCGAGAACGAGAAGGGTCGGCCCTGGTTCAACGCCACGCGCGCCCGTGAGCAGACGCAGACGCTGGAGCAGGTCGGCAGCCAGCTCCGGGCGATGATGCCGTTTTTGAACCCGGTGACGATCCGGCCGGACGGGCAGGGAGTCTAGAGCCAGAGGGCCTGAGGGCTCGAGAGGCCTGAGGGCTGTAGGGGCGGGGCCATTCGTCCCGTCCAGACAATGTGCCCCCGCTCTTCGCTACTGGATCGGCACCAGTCGCAGGATCCGATCGTCTGACGCGACGGGCGTGTTCCGCCCGTCGCGATTGCTCGTAGAGAGATACAGAAAGCCGTCCGGTCCGCTCACGACCTCGCGCAGTCGTCCGTATTTCCCCTGCATCAATCGATCGATCGACTCCACCCGGTGAGGATCGTTCGCGTCCAGCGTGATCCGCAGCAGGGTCTGCGCGCCAAGTGTGGCCACGAACAGGTTGTTCCGGAATGACGGAAACACGGTGCCCCGGTAGAACGACGCGCCGGACGGCGCAACCGAAGGCGTGAAGAAGGTGATCGGCGTCACCATATCCGGCCTGGTCGCTGAGCCTTCGATGACCGGCCAGCCATAGTTGGCGCCCCGCACGATCACGTTGATCTCGTCGTTTCCCGTCTGCCCGTGCTCGCTCTCGTACATCTCGCCGGTCACCGGATGCCAGTCGAAGCCTTGCGGGTTCCGATGCCCCCACGTCCACACCGGCGAGCTGTATGGATTGTCGCGCGGCGTCGTCCCGTCGTCGTTGAGCCGCAGCAGCTTGCCATTCAGACGTCGCGAGGTCTTGAGCGACGGATGGCGAAGCCGCATCGCCGAAGCTCAGATAGAGGGCGCCGTCGGGTCCGAAATGGACGCGAGATCCGTTGTGGATGTTCGATGCGGGCACGTCGTCCAGCAGCACGGCGGGTTCCGCGAGCGTATTCCCCACCGCGCGATACCGCACGAGCCGCGCGAAGGGCCCGTTCGGATCTTCGACGTCGTACACGACGTAGACGAAGCCGTTGGTGGCAAACGACGGATGGAGCGCGAGTCCCAGTACGCCGCTCTCGCCATCCGTATGAAGGCCGGTCAGCGTCAGCGCCGGCTCCGGCAGCACCTGGTTGTTCTGAAAGATGCGGACCCGGCCGGGCCGCTCGGTGAAGAAAAGGCGCCCATCCGGCGCGAAGGCCATCGCCCACGGAATCTCGAGGCCCGTCGCCAGCACCTGAACGCCGAAGCGTGTCCCGTTCGAGGCGGTGAAGATGTCAGACGGGCCAGGCGTTGGCCCTGGCGCAGGCGTTTCCGGCGTTCCGGACGAGTCCGACGACGATCCGCACGCCGCGAGCTGGAGGCATAGGACGATAAGCGCCAACGCACGGGACACAACACATTCTAGCCAGCCAAGCGCCTCGCACGCGGCAGTTGGCAGTTCGGCTAAAAACCAGCACGACAGTAGGGCGGCCCCCAGTGTAAGCTTGGCCCCCGTGCTGCACAGCCGCAGGAACTTCCTGTCGCTGGCCTCCGGCCTGGCCTTATCGGGCATCCCCCGTCTGGGGGCCTCATCCGAGACGTTGCCCGTGTGGCTCGCGCCCTACCGCGAGGCGGCATCCCGCCTGATCGGCGCCGCGTTCTCGGACACCTTCGCATGGCGTCGTCTCGCCGAGCTGACGGATACCTTCGGTCCGCGACTGAGCGGCTCGGCCGCTCTCGAAGACGCCATCCAGTGGGCGCTCCGTCAGATGCGCGCGGATTCGCTGGATCGCGTCCGCGGCGAACCGGTCATGGTCACGCACTGGGTGCGTGGACAAGAGAGCCTCGAGGTGCTGTCGCCGTACCCCGGCAAGGTGGCGATGCTCGGTCTGGGGAACAGCGTGGGCACGCCGCCGGAAGGGATCGAGGCGCCGCTCGTCGTCGTGTCTGGCTTTGAAGAGCTCGAATCGCGCCGCGCAGAGGCCGCGGGCAGCATCGTGCTCATCAACGTGCCCTACACCGACTACTTCTCGACGGTCGGGTATCGGACAACTGCAGCATCGCGCGTTGGGCGCGTGGGCGCGGTCGCGGCACTCGTGCGGTCGGTCGGACTCGACGGGCTTCGCACGCCGCACACGGGCGTGATGATGTACCAGGGCGACGGTCCCCGGATCCCGGCGGCTGCGGTCAGCGTCGAGGACGCCATGCGATTGGCGCGTCTCACCTCACGCGGTGCGGTGCGCGTGCGGCTCGTGATGGGCGCCCAGATGCTACCCGACGCGCAGTCATCGAACGTCGTGGCCGAGATCCGCGGGCGAGAGAAACCCGACGAGGTCGTCCTCGTGGGCGGCCACTTCGATTCCTGGGACGTCGGCACGGGTGCGATCGACGACGGCGGCGGGTGCATCGTGACGTGGGAAGCCTTGCGGCTGATGCGCGCGCTGAATCTTCGTCCGCGGCGGACCGTGCGCGTCGTGCTGTTCGTGAACGAGGAGAACGGACTCCGCGGCGCGCTCGCCTATCGCGAGCAGCACAAGACAGAGCTGCCCAATCACGTTCTGATGCTGGAGTCCGACAGCGGCGTGTTTCGGCCGCGCGGGTTCGGATTCACGGGCGCGCCAGAAGCGCGTGCGCACGCTGGAGAGCATCGCGCTGCTGCTTCGATGCATCGGCGCAGATCGCATCGGTCCATCGGGCGGTGGGCCAGACATCGGCCCGAGCGTGGCGATGGCGCAGATTCCCGCGATGTCGCTCGACACCGACGAATCGAAGTACTTCCTGTACCACCACACCGCCGCGGATACGGTGGACAAGCTGGATCCACTCGACATGGCTCGCTGCGCCGCCGCCGTCGCCATCGTCGCCTACGTCGTCGCCGACCTCCCGCAGCGGATCGGCCAGCCGCCCGGGACGGCCTAACCCGACAGTCGAAGAGACGAAGGGTCGGCAGGAGTTTCAGAGACGAGCCCAAGACGTTTCCTTGCAGTGTGCCGTTTCTGAAACTCATCCCGACTCCCGTTTCGCCCCTTGTGACTCTTCGACCCCTTCGACCCGTGCGCTACGCCGGCTTGATGTTGTGATTCACCCTGAACACGTTGTCGGGGTCGTAGCGCTTCTTGATCGACGGCGAGCTTCGTCGTAGTGACCACGATAGGTTCGATCCACGCGCTCCTGCCCTTCGTCGCCCATCAGGAAGTTCACGTAGCCGCTGCCGCACGAATACGGGTGTACGGCGAGCCAGTAGTCGCGCGTCCAGCTCGAGAATCGTCGCGTCATTGGCCGGATTGCCGTCCGCGCCAAGGATGACCTCTGAGTACTTCGCCCCGCGGTAGCCCCACGCCGTATCGTCGGCGCCCACGCGACCCGCCGCTCCATCGATCGGATAGAGGTGCATGGTCGACTGAGACGCTCGGCAGCCGCGAGCCGTACTTCTGATGCAGCGCAATCGCCTCGTCTGGCACCTCATCGAAGAAGTCGCCCTTCCAGTAGGCCCGCGTGCCCTTCGGATAGAGCCCGTCGAACAGGCTGTTCAACACCGGCATCGGGAACGGTCCCACGAAGTCCACCAATGGCTTGCGGAACTCGCGGAACGGCGCCAGGTGGGCGGCCGTATCCTCCGCATTCAGGAGCGAGCACCAGACGATGCCGCACGCGCGCGACATGTGCAGCGCCTCCGGGAACGGCGGCCCGGGCGGGACGATCAGCTCGGCGAAGAATCCGTAGATGTCGTCGGGCAGCGCGATGGAAGTTGTCGCAGGAAGAACTGCATCATGGCGGGCATGTCTTCCCACGCCCACACGATCGGTCCCGCGATCACGTTCGATACCGGCCGGCCCTGGAACGTGAACTTGGTGACGACGCCGAAGTTGCCGCCGCCGCCGCGAATGGCCCAGTAGAGATCCGGTTCGCTGGTGGCGCTCGCGGTCACGACACGGCCGTCGGCGAGGACCATCTCGGCAGACAGCAGACTGTCGATGGTCAATCCGTACTTCCGTGTCAGATATCCGGTGCCACCGCCGAGCGTCAGACCGCCGACGCCCGTCGTGGAAATCACGCCGCACGGGACGGCCAGGCCGTGTGGATGCGTGGCCTTGTCCACCTCTCCCCACGTGCACCCGCCACCGACCTGGACGGTGCCATTCGACTGGATCCACCGTGATGGTCCGCAATCCGGCGAGATCGATGACGATACCGCCGTCGGTGGAGCCGAATCCGGGTCCGCTGTGGTTCCCGCCGCGGATGGCCGCCGGCAGTTTCGTCTCGTGGGCCAGCAGGACGGCTGCCCGGACGTCCTCCACGTTTGCGGCCTGGACAATCAGTGCCGGCCGTTTGTCGATCATGCCGTTGTGTGTGGCTCGCGCCTCGTCGTAGCGAGGATCGCCCGGCTCGATCACCGTTCCCGACACCTTCGAGCGCAGCGACGCCGTCCCTGAAATGCTCATGTTCCGGTCCTCCCTTGCAGGCTCGAACACGACATCTAGCGAACGTGCCGTTAGTCGGCCGTTACGAGGTGCCGTTAGCCCGGCAATTGCCGGTACATGGGCCGATTTCGTGATGCTATGGGCGTCCTGACGTTCGACAAGCTCAGCAAGACTTTCCATGCGTGCGCCGTTCGAAGACCGGTGACTGCTGCGTTCGCGCAATCTCGAGACTCCGGTCGTAGGCGGCACGAGCGGTAGCGGGATCGCCGAGACCGGCCAGGAATGACGCCGCGCATGCGATGCAACTCGGCATCCCACCAGCCGTCGCCCTGTTCGGTGGCCACGCGAAGCGCCTCGTCCAGACAGGCGAGGGCGGATGCCGACTCGCCCGCTCTCAGGTGGGCATCTGCGAGGAGTCCGAGATAATACGGAAGGCGGGCCCTCGCGCCAGTCGCGAGGAACATATCAAGCGCCGTACGAAGTGATGACACCGACGCCGCGGATGGAAGGCGCCTCGCGCGCATCCCAGGCCAGTAGGATGTTGGCCCACACCTCGTAGTAGATGACACGGTGGCGCTCGGCCACGGCGCGTGCGTCGGCTGCCCGGACCGCGGCGCGTTCTGGGTTGCCATCCATCTGGTCGAGCATCGCGGCGTACGCGAGTGCGAGCGCCTCGCTGAAGGGATGCATCAGCGTCTTCGCCAGCGTGAGGGCCTGCTGGACGCGGGCTTCGGCCTCGTCAGCACGGCCGAGCGCCCACACGACATGCGACGACCACGCCAGCCGCAGGACGCCGAAGTCGGCGCCCGTCAACCCTACGTGTGCCGGGTGCTGAGCCCGGTCGTACAACGTGGACGAGGCGTCGAACATGGCCTCTGAGATCAGGAAAGCGTCCCCGCAGCGCGTTGTGCCCCAGTCGGGCCACCGCGGTCATCACGCGGAGCGATGGAGACTCGGTCCGCTCCACCGAAGAACTCATTTCGTCCAGCATCGTCTCGACGTAGAAGAAGTCGCCGCGGACTTCGTGGAAGAAGAGCGAGGTCGCCAGCGCGGCCGCCTGCTGCTCGACGGTGTGCCGACCTCGCGCTCAGTGAGAGGACGCGGGCATGGACTGGCTCCAGGTCCGGCGACGCCCAGCCTTTGTTGACCCGGATGGCTGCGGCGAGGCGAAGCTGGGCCTGCAGTTCCCGTTCGGACCGCCGGCGAGGATCGGTGTCGGCATGCACGATGGCAATGAGACGTCGGAGCAGGACCGCCGCCTCGTCGTACGCGAACAACCGCAATGCCACGTTGGCCGCACGCTCGTAATGCGGCAGCGCGCGCGCGAGCTGATTCGCCTGCTCGTAGTGCGCCGCCATGCGAGACGCCGCGGCATCGAGCGACGCCTGGTCGCCGGTTTCGAGTGCCTCGGCGACTCGGCGGTGCCAGCGTTGTCGCTGCATCGGGCTGAGCAGCGCGTACGTCACTTCGCGCAGCTTGTCGTGCGAGAAGTCGTACGCGTCGCCACGTCCTTCACCACTGGCCTCCCGGATGATCCGGCGTTGCCACAGTTCCTCGAGGCCCCGGACGGTCCTGGCTTCAGTGAACTCGCTTGCCTGCTGCAGCAGGCTCGCTGTGAACGCACGGCCGACCGTGGCCGCCACGCCCGCAAGCTCTCGCGCATCCTCGGACAGCTGCTGCAGACGACCGATCACGACTGCCATCGCACGCGGCGGAAGCACCTGCTCCCCTGCGGGAACCTCTGACAGGGCTGCAGGCGACAGCCGCCCACCTCGGACCGTCTCGACGACGAACAGAGGATTGCCCTCTGTATCGCGGAACAGCCGGACGATGTCGTCGGTCGGGAGATCGCACGACACCGAGACTCGCGGCCAGGCGCGACGTTTCCGTGGCATCGAGCGGACCGAGCGTCAGCTCGGTCAGTTGACCGCTGGCTTTGAGCGCGAGACGCAGCTTCCCCACCGGATCGTCGAACCCGACGGCCTCGTCGCGCAGCGTGGCCAGCAGGAGCAGTCTCACCGGTGCGTCGAAGCGCAGCAGGTAGTGCAGCCATTCGATCGTGTCCGCGTCACACCACTGGAGATCGTCAATCAGCAGCACGAGCGACGAGGATGCCTTCGTCAGCGCGCGCGTGAGGGCTTCGAAGAAACGCTGGCGCTGCCAGTAGTCGGAGAGCGGAGCCGGGCGATGCGAGCGTCGGATCCTCGACCAGCAGCTCGGTGAGCAGTCGCGCCACTTCGGTGCGCCACACCGGCTCGAGACTGGCGAGCGACGCACGGACCGCGCTGCTCCGAAGCAGTTCGGTGATGGGTCCGAACGCGAGGCGGCCTTCGGCCTCGTACGCGCGCGATCGAGCGGTCGCCATGCCACGTGCATCGGCCCACGACAGGGCTTCCTCTGCGAGGCGCGTCTTGCCGATGCCGGCGTCGCCGGCAATCAGGACGAGCGCCGGGCAGCCCGGACGGCTCCGCTCCCACGCGGCGACGACCTGCGCCCATTCATCGGCGCGTCCGACCAGTGGAGGCGCAGACGAGCGCTCGGCTGGGCGCGGCGGAGCAGCCGCGCGCCGGCTCACTTTCGCATAGGCGTCGCGGATCTCGGCGCCAGGCGTCGCGCCGAGCTCCCGCTGCGCGGCCTCGGCATACGCTTCGTAGACGCGGCGCGCGGACGGCGAGGTCACCGGCACCGGCGTAGAGCCGAAGAAGGCGCAGGCAACTGGCTTCGCGTGTGGGATCGAGCGCGACGAGCTGACGAGCCCGCTCGATCGCCGTTGTCTGATCCCGCGCCTCCTCGAGCAGGCGCGACAACGTCTCCAGCGACTGCACCGCTGCGCTGTGCAATCGCTCGCGGACCGGCGTGATCCACTCGTCGCTGCAACTTGGCAGAAGGGGTCCGCGATAGTGATTCGCCGTCGCGTTCGAGCGCGGCCCTGGCCGCGGATCGATCACCCCGGCTCCATGCGGCGCGAGCGGATTCGAATGCCGCCTCGAATTCACGCGACATCGACCGACACCTGATCCGCGTGCAACCGGAACTCGCGCGCGTCAACGGTCAGCCAGCGATCGAAGCCGGGCCAGGCCTGGCGCATCTGATACAGCAGCTGGCGCAGGTTGTTCTGCGCTTGCAGATCCGACGCCTCCGGCCAGAGGGCTTCGGCAACGGCAAGCCGTGGAAGGATGGGCTCCTTGGCGAGGGCCACGAAGCCAACCAACGATTGAAGACGTGCGCTGCCGGCGGTACGCGGAGGCGCATCGCCTTCACGGAGGGAGAATCCGCCCAGCAATTGCAGATGGAACGGAGCGGACATGAGTGGCGTGACCTTTGAGGATACTCCCGATCGCAGGCCAGCTGGTCAGTCGCGCCGGGTCGTTGTCATCCGGCCGACACAATCCGTCCGCGGCACTCACCAAGTCCGATACGGACCCAGCCGCTCCGCTCGCACCAGCCCCGGAACGTCACTTCGTCGCCGTCCTCGAGAAACCGCCGGGTCTCACCACTCGGCAGCGTCAGCGGAGGGCTGTCCCGTCCCGCGGACTCGAGCAGACAGCCGCGGGACTCTTTCGTCGGACCCGAGACGGTTCCAGACGCAACGAGGTCACCCGGGCGAAGGTTGCACCCGTTGCTCGCGTGATGCGTCAGCAGCTGCGAGAGCGTCCAGTACAGGAATCGCGTGTTCGAGTGGCTGATCGGGAAGGGCGCGATGCCCGGCGTCGCGCATCTGCGACGACGACAGCTCAACGGTGAGATGAATGTCGAATCCGCCGGACGTGCGGACGCCTTCGCTCGCGAGATAGGGCAACGGAGCGGGGTCGCCATCCGGCCTCGCAAACGCGGGGACGCGGAAAGGCTCCAGCGCGTCCATCGTCACGACCCACGGTGAGATCGTTGTTGCGAAGCTCTTGGCAAGGAAGGGGCCGAGCGGTTGGTATTCCCAGGCCTGGATATCGCGCGCGGACCAGTCGTTCAGCAGGCACACCCCGAACAGGTGCTGCTCGGCCTCGTCGACATCGAGCGTCGCGCCGAGTGACGTGCCAGCGCCGACGAACGCTCCAAGTTCCAGCTCGTAGTCGAGCCGTCGCGTCGGCATGACCGACGGCTCCATCGATGCCTCGGTCTTCACCTGTCCACTGCGGCCGGCGGACGGCTGCACCGCTCGCCACGATTGACGAGGCTCGTCCGTGGTATCCGATCGGGACGTATTTGTAGTTCGGGAGCAGCGGCTCATCGGGCCGCAGCAGCCGGCCCACGTTCGTCGCGTGGAAGATCGAGGCGTAGAAATCGGTATAGTCGCCAATCACCGCTGGCAGACTCACCGTCACCTCGGCCTGGCGATGGAGCGCATGGCTCAGGACTGACTCGACCGCCGATCCGGCACGCAGCCATCCGGACACGGCGCGGCGAAGCAGCCGCCGCAGCATCCGGCCCAAGCGCCATCAGCAGATTGAGTGACGGCGTCTGGCAGGCGCGGCCGATGGACTCGCAGCTGGCCGGTGAACAATCCCGCCGCATCGCAGGCGGCACAGATCCAGCACCGCATCGCCAATCGCTATGCCCGGGCGCGGCTCGGCATCGCGCGGAGCGAACACGCCAATCGGCAGATTCTGAATCGGAAAGTCAGCACCAGGTGTATTGGCGGACGTCACCCAGCTTCGAAGTTCGGGATCGTGCGTCTCGTCGAGCGGCATCACACACGTCGCCGCGTCATCGCGGCGTCGAGCCACGATCGGTAGTAGTCGCCGTCCTCGATATCGATCGCGTCCTTGCTGACGTGGAGCGGATGGAACGTGTCGAGCATCACGGCGAGCTCGTCGGTGCGAGTCGCGCCAATCGACGCCTCGGTGCGGCCCGGATGCGGTCCATGCGGCACGCCGTCGGGGTGCAGCGTCACCGATCCGTACTCGATGCCCTTCCGGCTCATGAACTCCGAGCTTGCGTAATAGATCACCTCGTCCGACATCACGTTCGAGTGGTTGTACGGCACGGGGATCGCGTTCGGATCGAAATCGAACGGACGCGGGCAGAACGAGCACACGACGAAGTTGTCGCCCTCGAACGTCTGATGCGTCGGCGGGGGCAGATGGACGCGGCCCACTCTGGGCTCGAAATCGTCGATGCTGATCGCCCACGGGTAGTAGTAGCCGTCCCATCCCACGAGATCGAAGGGATGCGACGCGACCACGATCTCGAACAGCCGGTTCTCCTTCTTCACGACGAGCTTGAATTCGCCGTTGGCGTCGTGCGTCTGGAGCGTCTGCGGGCGCCGGATGTCCCGTTCCGAGAACGGAGCCGACTCCATGAGCTGCCCATGCTCGTTGCGATAGCGTTTCGGTGTGCGCACGTAGCCGGCGCTCTCGATCACGAGGCAGCGCAACGGAGTCGTGCTGAACGAGTACCGATGCAGAATGCCCCGCGGAATGACCAGGTAGTCGCCTTTCGAGAACGGCAGATCCCCCAGCTGCGTCTCGAGAACGCCGGCGCCGTCACTGATGAAGACGATTTCGTCGCCCTGCGCGTTCCGGTAGTAGTAGTCGTCCTCGCGGTTCGGCTGGACGAACAGCATCGCCACGTCGTTGTTGAACAGCATCGGCACGCGATCGGCCGTGATGCTGCCGCCCGAGGCGAGCTGATGCGTCCGGAAATGACGATGACGGAACTGCCGATCGGGATCGCGCTCCCACCGCAGATCGCGCACGAGCCGCGTGGATTTCACGTGCGTCGGCTGATGCAGGTGATAGAGCAGCGACGAGGGACCGACGAATCCCTTGTTGCCGATCAGCTCCTCGGCATACAGGGCGCCGTCAGGCCGCCGGAACACCACGTGCCGCTTGCGCGGGAGCGATCCGAGCTGATGGTAGATAGGCATGATTGTCTGGATCATTTCAATGATGATTGCAGATTGACGATTGCAGAATAGTCCCTCAAATGGCCGGCCGATCGGTCGAATTCGTCAGTCATCGTCATTCGTCAATGCAGGATCACTGATTCAGAGGTTGCCCCTGAGCGCCTGCTCGCGCTCGATCGCTTCGAAGAGCGCGCGGAAGTTGCCCTTGCCGAAGCCGCGACTCCCCTTCCGCTGGATGATTTCGAAGAACACCGTCGGCCGATCCTCGACCGGGCGCGTGAACAACTGCAGGAGGTAGCCGTCCTCGTCGCGGTCCACGAGAATCCCCAGCTGCTTGACGGTCGCGACTTCTTCCTCGATCTCGCCGACGCGCGACGGGAGCTGCTCGTAATAGCTCGGAGGCACGCGAAGAAACTCGACGCCATGATCCCGCAGCGCGGTCACGGTGCGGCCGATGTCGGCGGCAAGCAGCGCGATGTGCTGCACGCCTGGGCCGCCGTAGTACTGCAGGTACTCGTCGATCTGACTCTTGCGCCGGCCTGCCGCCGGCTCGTTGATCGGAAACTTGATGGCATACGCATCGTCACTCATGACGATGCTCATGAGCGCGCTGTACTCGGTCGAGATGTCTTTGTCGTCGAAGCTGATGTAGCGCTTGAACCCGAGCACGCGCGATGTACCAGTCGGCCCAGTAGTCCATCTTGCCGAGCTCGACGTTCCCGACGATGTGGTCGATGCGAAGGATGCCGGTGTCGGGTCCAGGCACGCGCCGCTCCACGAAGCCGGGGAGAAAAGGTCCGTGATAGCCGCTCACGGAGATGAACGAGTGCAGCGTGTCGCCGTAGGTCTTGATGGACGCCCGCCGGATGGTGCCGTGATCGTCGGACACGTCGTAGGGTTCAACGGCCGGCTCGGCGCCGCGCTTCACCGCCTCGCGAAACGCCGCGTCCGCATCGTCAACCTGGAAGGCGATGTCGCGGACGCCGTCGCCGTGCCGGTGCACGTGGTCCGCACAGGGGTGGTCAGGATTGAGGGCGGTCGTGAAGACGAACCGCGCCCTGCCCTGTTGCACGACGTAAGAGGTCAGGTCGCGGTGTCCGGTCTCGAGGCCGGCATACGCCACCTGCGAGAAGCCGAACGCATTTCGATAGAAGAAGGCCGCCTGCTTCGCATTGCCCACCCAGAACTCGACATGGTGGATCTGCCGCAGCTTCAGGGGGTTCTCGGACATGGCGCGATCATAGCGAACAGCGCATGACCGTTACAAGCTAGGCGCATGGATCATGCCGATCACGACAATGACGACGGCGGATTGACGAATTGCACATTGGGGTGGAGCGCTTCGGCTGGCTGCGCCGAATCAAGCGCATTCGTCATTCGTCAATCGTCATTCGTCAATGTCATGTCACCTCATCGCGGCATGTAGACGGTCACGACCGACGCGATGACGGCTGCAAACGTCGCGGCGAGGCAGACGACGGCGCCAATGAGGTGATCGATGCGCTCAGCCTTGGACGGATTGAGCAGCCAGGCTGCGGCGTATCCGCCGGCAAAGCCGCCAGCGTGTGCCCAGTTGTCGACGCCCGGCATGATGAGGCCGAAGAAGAACAGGATGACCGCGTATTGCCAGGCAATCGACCCAGCCAGGTGGCTGCCGGTGCGGTGCGAGTAGCAGACCTGCGCGCCAAGCAGCCCGAAGATGGGCGCCGACGCGCCGACGGTCAGCGCGACTTCCGCCGATCACAGGAAGCCCGGGCAATAGCATCGCCCATCACCGAACTGATCGTGAAGCCGACGATAGTCGCGACGGTGTAGATGATGACCGTCCGGCCTGGTCCATACAGCTCCGCCGTCTCGGGTGCGAGCTGGCGCACCCACAGCAGGTTGAACGCGATGTGCAGCAGACCGCCGTGCAGCCAGCCGGCACTGAGGACGGTCCACCACCGGCCGAACCTGAAGACTGGCACCGCGCCGCTGGCGCCAAAGATGAAGTTCGCTTCAGAGCTGGGAGCGAGCAGCGACGTCAGTCCGCCGCCGACGCCGTCGGGTCCAGACCAGACCAGCGTGAGCACGTACAGGATGATCGTGCCGCCCATGATCACGTAGATGAAGCCCAGATCCTGGCCGAGCGATCGAATCAGCGGTGAAAAGCCCCACAGGCTTGGATTGGCGCGGCCGCAGTTGTAGCAGCGGTCATCATTCACGCCGACCAGATACCCACAGCCCGGACAGACGACGGAGCCCGTGCGCTGACGCTTGAACATGCGCACCGATCATACTCTTTGGGCTTTGGGCGTTGGGCTTTGGGCGGCTGGGCGCTGGGCGCTGGGCGTTGGCTCTGGACGCGGACTTCGAGCTCTTGTTTCCGGCGTCAGGCGATGGGGGTTGGGAGTTGGAGGTTGGGAGTTGGAAGTTGATCCCGCGCGAGCCATCGTGATGGCGTGCCGCGGCGGGAACGTCAGCACGCGTCCGTAGCGCGCGCGTTTGCCCGGTGTACAGCTGCCGGTCTGCTTCGCCAATGAGCTGATCGAGCGTTGACGCGCGTCCCGGATCGACGCGCGTCGTGCCAATGCTGAACGACAACGTGTAGCCGCGGCTGTGCGTGCGATTGTGGTCGGCGAGTCGTGGCGCGCAGGCGGTCCGCGACGACGGATTCCACAGCGGTCACGGCATCGACTGCGAGCACCACGAACTCGTCACCGCCAACACGGGCGAGGACGTCGGCCGAGCGGAACGTGCTTCGAAGGATGTTGGCGGTCTGCACGATGCGCCACGTCGCCCTCTTGATGGCCGAACGTGTCATTGATGCCCTTCAAGCCATCGAGATCGATCGTCGCGAGCACAAACCCCCGTCCCGAACGGCGCGCGAGCTTCAGCTGCTGCTCACCGAGCAACCCCAGGCCGCGACGGTTGTACAGCCCGGTCAGCTCGTCGGTCAGCGACAACTGCCGCAGCGCTTCCTGATTGCGGACGCGCGCGATCGCATAGCGGATGGATCGCGCCAGCGCCCGTCCCGTCAGCTCGTTCTTGATCAGGCAGTCCTGCGCGCCTTCGCGGATGCAGGCGTCACCCAGCGCGAGATCCTCCGGCGCCGTCAGCGCGATGATGGGTGCCCCGGCGTTGGCGTCACCGACGGCGGTCAGGGCGGCGACACCATCGGCGTCGGGCAGCACCAGGTCGAGAAGAACGACATCGAATCGGGCCACGCCGAGGACGCGCAGCGCTTCGTCGAGCGTGCGTACGTGGACGGTCTGGAACGAGGCCGGCATCGCATGCGCCAGCATCTGCTGTGTGATCGAGCTGTCGGCGTTCTCGACGAGCAGGACGCGGATGAACGCGTCACTCTGTGGAGCGGCTGAGGGAGCGCCTTGACGTGGACTGGGGTGCACGCCCGGGAGACGGAGCAAACGGCGTGCACACACGGGCACGTCCCTGCGCGTGTGTATCGGCATGCAGCTCTGCGCAGCCGCGAGCATCGGGTTGGTCGGATGACCGACACTCGGGACGAAGGACGGATCAACTCCCAACGTCCAACTCCCAACTCCCAACCTCCGATGCCCAACTGAATGCCCAAATCGTATCGCGCCATCTCTCAACGCCTTCGTGCGAGCGCTTTCTTGGCCGTTGGCAGTTGGAGTTTGGGCGTTGCGCTGGCACAAGCAATGTCTCACCACCATCTCAGCGTCTCCTCAGGGATCGCTCATGTCTCGGGCGCGCGATGGGAGCATCCTGCATCGCATCGAGCCGCGACGCGCGGCAGGGAGGGCTGGACGTGGCGACAGGTATAGCGGCGCGACAGTGCGTAGGTGCGCGTGGTGCGACAGGCGCGGTGGTGCGACGGCGCGTCGTGCGGTGGGCCATCCGACGTGGGGCGTGTGCCCTGGGAGCGGTGATTGTCACGCTACTGATGGGCTGTGGACCGCAAGGACCGCAGCTTCGGATCAGTCGGGCCGCCTACGAGGGGCGCGTCCAGGATATCGGAGTCGAGCTGAAGTCCACGCCCGTCGACATCGCCGACGGCAACTGGACGCCGCTCATCTGGGCAGCCCGAGGCGGCCATCTGGACGCCATCCGCGCACTGCTCGACGCCGGGGCGGATCCCAACCGCCGCGACACCCGCAACCGGTGGACGCCGCTCATGCATGCGCTCCACAAACAGCATCCCGACGCCGCCCGTCTTCTGATGAACCGCGGCGCGGATCCGCGCATCGGCACCGATCAGAACAGCCCGCTCGAAATGGCGACGCTCGATACAGACCTTGGGACGATGCAACTCGTGCTCGCCGCTGGTCCGCCACACGATCAGGTGGCGCGCGCCTTCGACATCGCCGTCGCTGGCGGCGCGCTCGTGGACATCGATCGATCGTTGATGGGTTCCTGCCGGCCCGAGGCCGTCCGTCTTCTGCGGACGACGGACCCGTCGCTGACGACTGGCAGCGGCTTTCTGTCGCCGGTCTGGTTCGCGCGGCTGCAACACTGCGCGAGCGTTGTGGCGATGGTCAAGAATGGGAAGGGATAGGTTCCGGGGTTCTTGGGAGTTGGGAGTTGGAGTTGATCTGAAAGACTCCCTAGCCTTCCTTCTTGGGCCGCATGTTCGACGCGAGGATGCGCTTGCGCAGCCGGATCCGCTTCGGCGTCACTTCGACGAGCTCATCGTCGTTGATGAATTCGATCGCCTGTTCGTGGCCGAGCTGGCGATGTGGAATGAGCCGGATGGCCTCGTCCGCCGTCGAGGCGCGCATGTTCGTCTGCTTCTTCTCTTTCGTGACGTTGACGTCGAGATCGTTGGGGCGCGAGTTCTCGCCGATGATCATGCCCTCGTAGACGTCGGTGCCAGGGTCGATGAAGATCTCGCCGCGTTCCTGCAGATTGGCAATCGCATATGCCGTGGCCATGCCCGTCCGATCCGCGACGAGCGCGCCCGTGGCGCGCGATGGAATCGGTCCGTGCCACGGCTCCCACCCCGCGAACAGGTGATTCATGATCCCGGTGCCCCGCGTGTCGGTGAGAAACTGCGAGCGGAATCCAATGAGGCCGCGCGCCGGGATGCGGAACTCCATCCGGATGCGGCCGCTGCCGTGATTCACCATCTTCGTCATGATGCCGCGGCGCGTGCCGACCTGAGCGATGACGACGCCCTGGAAGTCATCGGGAATGTCGATTACCAGTTCTTCGACGGGCTCGGAACGGACGCCGTCGATCTCGCGCGTCACGATCTCCGGCCGTGAGACCTGGAGCTCGAATCCCTCACGCCGCATCATCTCGATCAGGATCGACAGCTGCAGTTCGCCGCGGCCGATGACTTTCAGCTGCTCCGGCGAGTCGGTGTCTTCGACGCGCAATGACACGTTGCCGACCAGTTCGCGCGCGAGCCGCTCGCGCAGATTGCGGGACGTGACGTATTGCCCCTCGCGGCCCGCCAGCGGCGACGTGTTGACGCCGAAGATCATCGAGACGGTCGGCTCGTCCACCGCAATCGGCGGCATCGCGTCGCGATGTTCGGGATCCACCACGGTCTCGCCGATCGTGATGCCCTCGATCCCGGCCACGCAGACGATGTCGCCCGCGCCGGCTTCGTCGATGTCTATGCGACGCAATCCATCGAATGCAAACAGTTTGGTGACGCGCGTCTCCTGCTGCGCGCCATCGAGCTTCATCACGACGACGGGATCGCCGACCTTGATGCGGCCATTGAAGATTCGTCCGATCGCGATGCGGCCGAGATAGTCGCTCGAATCCAGGTTGGCGACCAGCAGCTGCAGCCCGCCCTCGGGATTGCCTCGCGGCGGCGGCACGTGCTCGACGATGGCATCGAAGAGCGGCCGAAGATCCTGGCCCGTCTCCGACGGATCCACCGAGGCCGTTCCAGCACGGGCGTTCGTGTAGAGCACCGGAAACTCGATCTGATCCTCGCCAGCGTCGAGATCGATGAACAAGTCGTAGATCTCGTTCAGCACTTCCTGCGCGCGCGCGTCCGGCCTATCGATCTTGTTGATCACGACGACCGGAGACAAGCGTCGCTCGAGCGCCTTGCGGAGCACGAAGCGCGTCTGCGGCAGCGGTCCCTCCGAGGCGTCCACCAGCAGGACGACGCCATCCACCATCGAGAGTGTGCGCTCGACTTCTCCGCCAAAGTCGGCGTGGCCGGGCGTGTCCACGATGTTGATCAGCAACGAGTCGTAATGGACCGCGGTGTTCTTGGCGAGGATGGTGATGCCGCGCTCGCGTTCGAGGTCGGTGTTGTCCATCGCGCGCTCGGCAACGCGCTCGTTCGCCCGGAACGTGCCGCTCTGGTGCAGCAGCGCGTCCACGAGCGTGGTCTTGCCGTGGTCCACGTGCGCGATGATGGCGACATTCCGGCGTTTCGGATTGGCTACAGGCGGGGCAAGCGTCGATCTGGACATCCGATCGAGTATACAGGGGGGCGGCGTCTGCCGCCCGACTCGTCGCCGAGGTATTCGTATTCGCCGTTCGTGTTCGGCCCCGCAGGCCCACAAGCCCTTCGGCGGAGTCGGTACGCCCTCAGGCCCTTGTATAATCAGGACATGCCGCTGTACGAATACGACTGCCGCGTCTGCGACCACCACTTCGAGACGCTGGTGCGGGGGCACGAACAACCGGAGTGCCCGGCGTGTCACGCCACGGATCTGGAACGAGCGCTCTCCACTTTCGCCGTGAGCACTGCCTCATCCGGCTCGTCCGGCTCTGACATGGCCCCGTGTGGCCGCTGCGGCGATCCGCGCGGACCAGGGGCCTGTTCGCTCAACTGACGATTCACGACGAGAGTCGAAGAGTCGAAGAGTCAAAAGGTCGAAGAGTCATAGCGTCCCAGTGACCGCACGCGGACCTCGCTCTAGACCTTGACTGCTGACCGTTCGACCCTTCGATTCAGTTGACTCTTCGACCGACGTTGCGACTTTTGGACCTTGCGACTCTTTGACTAACCCTGAGACGGCACGGCCACCCGAACCGCGGCCGCTACGGGCGCTGAGGCCGGCGCTGGACGGAGTACGTCTGGCAAGGCCGCAGGACGCAGACGCGGCAGGTGCGTGTTCATCTCGCGTCGCGCGCGCTCCGGATCGTGCGCGCGGACCGCATGGTAAATGTTGCGGTGCATGATCGCCACATCCCGCAACTGCTCCCGCGTTCTCGTCGTTCGCCGGCGGTGCTCGAAGTAGAGCGTCGAAATCATCTCGACCAGCGAGGCCAGAATCGGGTTGCCCGACGCCGCGGCGATGGCGCGATGGAAGCGCACGTCGTGCGTCAGGAACGTCTGCGGATCGTCCACGGACGCGAACATCCCCGTCACCTCTTCGGCCATGCTCGCAAGGTGGTCGCTGGTGGCGCGCTCGGCCGCCAGCGCGGCAATCCCCGTTTCGAGCAGTCGCCGTGACTCGAACATCTGCTCGGGGCTGAAGCCGTGCAGCGCGGCCAGCAGTCGCAGCGGCTTGGCGTCGAGCGTCGGTGGCCCTTCGGTGATGTAGGTGCCGGAGCCATGGCGCGTCTGCACGACGCCCATGGCCGACAAGCGTGCGAAGGCCAGCACGCACACTGGGGCGGCTGACGCCCACACGTATGGCCATGTCCCGTTCCGATGGCAGCCGGTCGCCAGGCTTGAGCTGCCCGCGCTCGATCTGGCTGCGGACGAAGTTGACCACCATCTCGGCGGCCGCCGTGTCGGTCGTCCTGAAGTGCCGATCAAGCTCCATGTCACTCCCTGCCTTCCTTCGATCCGCGGGTTCGATCGAGTACCCTGCCCGCTGGTCACTTGTGCAATGTGTCGTGCTCTTTGTGCACATTATGCATGATCTTGATCGCAGATCGCAATCAATCGCCATTTTTGTGCAAGATGACCGTCGATACGTGCCAAATATGCACGACGCTGATGACAGCACGAATCTGCACGCAGGTGGCTGACGAGGGGGTCGAACGGGTCAAATAGCGGGCGGCGCGGCCGAGACGTTGGGTTGGGGGCTCTGTCAGGGCAGGTAGCGGCGCGCGGCCGGAGTGCCCACCGCCAGCTGGACCACCTCGTCGTAGCTGGCGACGCCCTCGGTCACGCGATTCGCGCGAAGGTAGCGATCGTAAACGCCCCAGCTCGCCCGCTGCACCCCGGGCTGTGCGTGCGCGATGCGCGCCGCAATCGCCTGCAGGTCGGCGCGAGGCCCGGGAGCCAGGCTGGCCAGCACCGACCGACGGACAGCTGGCGGGGCGGCGCGAACCAGTGAGAGCAGCAGCGCTTGCCACCCGCTGTACCGGAGATCCTGCGCTCCGCGCAGGCAGACCATCCATGCAACGAAGCTTGCCTCGCTCTCTTCCGCCGCACCGGTCAAATGCGCCCACTCGTGCGCCAACACGAAGGGCCGCTCGAAGGGAAGGATCTCGGGGTTGGGAATCACTTCGAGGCCAATCGGATTCACCATGCCGTCCACGCCTGCGCGCGGAAACAGCAGGCCGATTGCCGACCACTTCGGGCGGCCTCCGCGCGCGCGCCACGGCGCTCCGAGATCGTGCTGCGTGTCACCCACGAGTGGCTCGAGCCTGGTGGTGAGCGCCGCCCATGTCAGCGCCGATTCGTCGCGATTCGCCGCGTAGTCACGATTCACCGCCTGCGCCGCTCGAGCGGCAGCCTCGGCGACGCGCGACGGCGTCACGCGTGCCTGATCGACGCTGTACCGGATCGCCGGCCGCGTCCGCTGGTAGTTGAATCCCCACAGCGCGAGGAACGCCAGATACGCGGCGGCCGCGATGTTGAGCGCCGTCCGCAGGCTCGCACCGACCGCGCCAGCCCCACGCCGCGTGCGCGACCACATCCGGACACCTGCGATGACGACACCGGCACACGCACCCGCGACCAGCAGATCGAGGACGGCGAACGGCACCAGGTTGGTCGTGCCCGTGACCACCGGCTGGAGCATCGGATACACGCCGGCCGCATACACACGATCGACGATATTCGTGGGCCACGGCACGAGGGCCGTCGCACCAGCAATGAGTGGGAGGGCGATCCAGCGCCAGCGATACATCGCGCGCGGTCGCGTCACGGGGTGTGAGGACTGCTACCGGGCCCGGTCGGGGCCGTCGAGTACGTCTCGAACCTTGCGTGCGAGCACGTCCGGCGTGAATGGTTTCTGAAGAAACCCGGCGCCCGTGGCGACGCCGTGCACGAGGATCTGGTCGTCGGTGTAGCCCGACATGTAGAGGACCTTCAGGCGTGGGCGGCGCGCGAGAAGTTGTTCGGCCAGCACGCGCCCGTTCATCTGCGGCATCACCACGTCGGTGATCAGCAGATCGAGCTTGTCCGCATGCGCGTCGAAGAGCGTGAACGCATCTGGCACTTCCATCGCCTCGAGAACCGTGTATCCGCACCGGGCGAGAAAGTCGCGGATCAGTTCACGCACACCGGTCTCGTCCTCGACGAGCAGCACGGTCTCGCTTCCTCTCGGTAGCGACGCGAAGCGCCCGCGCGTCGCCTGGCGAGGCACGGGCTCGTCCGCGCGCGGCAACAGCACCCGAAACGTCGCGCCGCGTGACGGCTCGCTCTCGACCGAAATGAACCCGCCGCTCTGCGTGACGATGCCGTAGACGGTCGACAGACCGAGTCCCGTCCCCTTCCCGGACTCTTTCGTGGTGAAGAACGGCTCGAACAGGTGCGACATCGTGCTCGTGTCCATCCCCAGCCCGGTATCGCGCACCTCGAGCTGCACGTAGCGCCCAGGCGCAGCCCCCGGGAACATGGTCGATCCTGGCGGCAGCTTCACCAGGCTGGTCGTGAGATTGAGCTGTCCGCCATGCGGCATCGCGTCGCGGGCGTTGACGACCAGGTTCATGAGCACCTGCTCGATCTGCCCGCGGTCTGCCTTGACCGGCGCCTCGCCCGGCGTGAATGCGCTCACGAATTCGATGTCTTCGCCAATCACGCGACGCAGCATCCGCTCGAGATCTCCGACAACGGCGTTGAGGTCGAGCACCGACGGTGTCAGCACCTGCTTGCGGCTGAAGGCCAGCAGCTGCCGCGTCAGCGCCGCGGCGCGAGTCGCGGCTTTCAGAATTTCCTCCGCCGTCTGGCGAAGCGGATCGTCCGCGTCGAGCCGCTCGAGCATCAACTCGCTGTAGCCGGTGACCGTCATCAGCAGGTTGTTGAAGTCGTGCGCGATGCCGCCGGCGAGCCGGCCGATGGCTTCCATCTTGCCCGCCTGGCGGAGTTGGTCCTCCAGCCGGCGGCGCTCGGTCATGTCGCGCGCGATCGCTTCGAGCCCGATGACACGTCCGTGGCGCACCATCAAACGCCAGCTCAATTCGACCGGGATCCGGCGCTGCCCCCGACCGATGATCGTCAGCTGGACGAGCTCCCGCTGCACTTCCGTCCGGTCAGCCAGGCGCTGCAATTGCTGGACGACCCCTGCGTCCTCCGGCGCCACCACCTGCGCCAGGCGCATCGTCAGGGCCTCTTCTCTCGGATAGCCCATCACGAGCTCCGCGGCGCGGTTGATCGAGCTGAACCGTCCGTCGAGATCGACGGTGAACACCATGTCGTTGGCGTTCTCGAACAGTTCGCGATACCGCTGTTCGCTGGCGCGCAGGGCCTCTTCGGTCCGGCGGCGTTCGCGCCGGATGTCGGCTTCACGCAACTCGCGCTCGACGACGGGAAGGAAGCGGGCGAGCTGGTCTTTGTTCAGATAGTCGTGGGCTCCCGCGCGCATCAGCTCGATGGCCAGGTGCTCACTGATGTGCCCCGTGACGATGATGAACGGAATGTCGAGACCGGTGGCCTGGAGCACCTGCAGCGCGTCGAGTCCGCCGAAGCGCGGCAGGCCATGTTCCGAGATGACCATGTCCCAGGGTCCATGCGCGAGCGCTTCGCGCATGGCGTCCGCAGTGCCGACGCCGACCACCGTGGCGTCGAATCCAGCCCGGTGCAGCTCACGGGTCACGAGCTCGTTGAGGACGTGCGTTTCATCGACGACGAGCGCTCGAAGGCGTGCGTTCACGCGGCGGGCTCCAGAGGCAGCCAGACTGTCACGGTGACGCCCGATCCGGGACGCGCCTCGACGGCAATCGCGCCGCCATGGCCGCGGACGATGCCCAGCGCCGCCGGAAGGCCGAGGCCGCGACCGGTCAGTCGCGTGGTGAAGAACGGTTCGAACATCCGCGCCTGGACAGCCGGCGTGATCCCGCTGCCCTGATCGACCACCTGAAGGCGCGCGTACGGACCAGCGGCCAGGCTCGGCGACAGATAGGCTCGCGAGAAGTCGGACGGATCGGCCGTCACATGTTCCAACCGGACCGACACGCGCGAAGGCCGCGCGACGGTGGCCTCGACGGCGTTGGTCACGAGGTTGAGCACGAGCTGCGCGATCTGCGACTGATCGGCCCGGACGATCAGCGGATCGGCCGGCGAGGTCGAGCAACAGCGTGACGCCCTGCGGCAGCTCGCGCTCCATCGCCTCGCACGTGGCCTTGATGGCCTCGCCGAGATCGACCGCCTGGCGCACAAAGCCGCCGCGGCCCGAATACGCCAGCATTTGCCTGGCCAGGCGCGCCGCGCGCTCAGACGCGCGCTCGATCTCGACCAGATAGTGGCGTGTCGGGTGATCCTTCGACAGCTCGCTGGCGGCGAGCGTGGCGTTGCCGAGAATCACGACGAGCAGATTGTTCAGCTGATGCGCGACTCCGCCTGCCAGAACGGTCAGGCTCTCGATCCGCTGCGTCTCGAGCAGATGCCGCTCGGCTTCGTCCGCGCGGCGGCGCTCGATGGCGTAGTCGAGCGCCCGGACCAAGCAGCCTGCCATCGGTGTCTCCTTTGACGAGATAGTCCTGCGCGCCCTCCTGGACGGCCTGACGCGCGAGCCGCTCGTCGCCGATGCCGGTCATCAGCACGACGGGCGCCAGCGGCGCCCGTTCGCGGATGGCGCGGAATGTCTCGAGCCGGTCGCTGTCGGGAAGGGACAAATCCAAGCAGAATCGCGTCGAACGTCGAGCCCGCGAGCGCATCCTGCGCCGCCGACAGACGCTCGACCCACGTCACCTCGAACCGCGCGTGCCCTTCTTCTTCGATCCAGATCGCGGCCAGCTTGGCGTGCTCGTGGCTGTCTTCCACGAGCAGCACGCGCAACGGCCGCTGCGCCGGCGCGCTCGGACGGTCGTCGGCCACGCGCTCCTCAGTGGATTCCGACATCGTCACGCTCGAGCGCATCGGCGGTGACAAATCGTGGGGCGATGTCCACCGGAACATCGGTCAGACGATCGAGGACCTTCTGGACTTCCGGCCGGACGACCCCGAAGCGGTCGATGAGACGTCTGTGCCTTCTGGAGACTGCCCTCGGCCTGCAGCGTCATGATGTCGCGCGTGAGAGTGGCGACAGCGCCGCGAATCTTGCTGGCATCGACCGAGAACGTGCCGTCGGGAGCCACGACGAACGCGCCGGCGTCGAGCAGCGTGTTGAGCTGAATGGCGATGCCGCGGCCATGTGCCTCGTTGAGCCCGAAACGGATCGACCGGAACGCCGACGCGAGAAACGTCGTGTACATCGTCTGCTGCATCTCGGCCGGCAGCGCTCCCTTGTCGATCAGGTACTGCAGCGCCCAGAGACCCGAGATGTCGGCCTTCGCCTCTTCGATCGTGCTGTAGGTCTGCTTCAACTCCTGACGGACCGTCGTCGCGCTGCCTGCCACCTGGATATTGTGCGGACCAAGTCCGTGCATCAGCTCGTGCATCAGGATGTGCGTGAAGAAGGCATCGAACGACAGATGGGCCTGATCCGCCGGCCTGGAGCGCGACCTTCGCAATTGGTGCGAGCACGACGCGGAACTTCGCCTCCTGCATGTTCTTCAGCATCACGCGCTTCGATCCCTTCGCGCGAATGATGCGTTCGTCGTTGGGGAGGTTGTACGCGGCTGTCTGGACGCCGCGGTTTCCGTCCCCGGCTGTGAAGACCACGTTCACGACGCGGATGGGTGCGAGGGCACCCAGTGCAGGGTTCCTGAGCGAGGGATCGATCGGCAGATGGTTCTCGATGTCCTGCAGCGCCGACGAGAACTTCGCCAGCTTCTCAGACTCGGCCTGGTCTCTCACCGTGATGAACGCTTCGAACGCGGCCTTCTGATTGAACCACTCGTCCTCGTACACCTCGTACGGACCGATCGTGGGTTCGATGGTGGAATCGAGCTCCATCCAGGCGAGATCGCTCTCGTAGTAGTCGTTGGAGAGAAACGCCTTCGCGCGCGATTCGAGAAAGCGCTTCAATGACGCGTCCGCGGTCGCCGCAGCCGCCTCGCGCAGAAGAGACGCGGCATGTGCCAGCTCGCCTTGATACTCGAGGCTGTACGGCACGATGGCGAACGGCTGCGCTGAGCCCGGCGGCGTCCGCCGGATCGTGGTGAAGAAACCGATCGCGCGTTCTTTTTCGGCCGGAGGCAAGGTCGCGACCCACTGTTCGATTTCTGCCTTGGTTGCGCCGGCGGGATAGAAGTTGGCGGCTTCCGGCTTCTCTGGCACACCAGCGACGAACGCCTGGTTGTGATCGAGCCGCGACCAAGGACCCTTGTTGATCAGGAAGTAGTCGAGTCTGGCACGCGCCGCCGGATCGCCGCTCGACGCGTGCAGCAACGAGTTCCATGAATAGCGATTCGTTCCCCGCCCAGACCTGGCGCAGGAAGAGCGCGTCCATCAGGCGGCTGGCTTCCACCAGCTTGGCAAGCGCACGCTTCTCGCCAGCCGGCAGGCTGTTGATGTCGGCGGCGATCTCCACAGGCGCAAACCGGGCCGACATCCGCCGCAGGGCGGCTTCATCCGGCGTGGAACTGGCGACAAGAACCATCGCGCCCGCGATGAGCCCGAGCGCGATCAAGGCAGCGGTATTGGACATACGGCGGACGAGGATGCAATGACGATTGCAGATTGACGAATGACGAATAGGGTCGCGATCCGGCGCACTCCGGTAATGCCGCACTCCGCACTCCGCACTCCGCACTCCGAATTCCGCATTCCGAATTCCCTAGTGGACTCCTTGTCCGGTCTGCAGCGTCCCCGGATTTGCTCCGAGCCGTCGGATCGCACTCTCCCACATCCGCTCTGCCGGCGTGTCGAAGAGGAGGTCCGTCTCGATCGATACCGTCAGCCACGCCGAGGCCGCGATTTCGGCGTCGAGCTGTCCCGGTCCCCACCCTGCGTATCCTGCGATCAGTCTGGTCCGCGGATCCGCCGAGTGCTCGATGATCCGCTGCAGCACGCCTGCCGATGTCGACAGGAACACCCCATCGCACACACGAACCGCTTGTCCGTCAGGCGCGCTGTCGTGCAGGAGGATCCAGCTTCGCTCTGGCTCGACCGGCCCGCCAATCCAAATCTCGAGCTCGTGTTCGGCGCTCCGTTCGGGATGCTCGGCGGCCACGATCTTCGCCGTCGTGACGACCGGCCGGTTGACGACGAGCCCGAACGCGCCCTCGGCGCTGTGTTGGCACAGAAGCACGACAGTGCGTTCGAAGTTGGGATCGTTCATCTGCGGCATCGAGAGCAGCAGCGACGGTGCGAGCGACGGCACTTCGTCCATGTCCTCATGATACGCCGGGAGTTCGGTCAGGCAAGGCGCTCAGGGGCCAGCCTGGCCTCGCGCCCACTGAACGGCCTCGCGGACACCGGCGTCCTGGAGCGACGGACGATCGGGATCGAGGACGTCGGCGTCGGCCAGCGCAGCGGCATCGAGCCGGCCGCTCGCGTTGCCGATGGCGATGGCGATGTTGCGCCGGAGCGAGGCGACCGGTGCCCGCGTCATCGCGGTGCCGGCGACCAAGCGCCTCGAGCGCCGCGTCTGTCTGCCGCCACAATCGCGTCGAGTGACGGTTGCCGCAAGCCTTCGCGAGGCTTGAATGCTTCGACGGCGGTCGCGGCAGGCCGGCTGTTGTAGGGACAGACGTCCTGACAGATGTCGCACCCGTAGACATTCGTCCCGATGTCGGCGCGAAGCGCGGCGTCGATGGATCCACGCTTCTCGATGGTCAGATACGAGATGCAGAGCCGCGCATCGAGCACGTGCGGCTCGACGAGTGCGCCGGTCGGACACGACTGCAGGCACAACTGACACGTGCCGCACTGGTCCGTTCCGGGCGCGTCAGGATCGAGAGGCAGCGTCGTGATGAGGACGCCGAGAAACAGCCAGGAGCCCAGAGACGGATTGATCAAACAGGTGTTCTTGCCGATCCACCCGAGGCCCGCATGCAGCGCGTAGACGCGCTCCTGCACGGGACCGGTATCCACGTACGCCCGCGCGTCGAAGGCCGGGCCTGGCTGGGCGCGCATCCACGCCAACAGCGCGTCGAGCCTGGTGCCAACGATGCGGTGGTAGTCGTCGCCCCAGGCGTATCGGCTGACGGTGGCGGCCGCGGGTGAGGCGTCGGTTGGACTGTGGGTATCAGTGCCGTACAGCGTGCCGGTCACTATCACGGAGCGTGCGCCGGGAACGATATGACGAACGTCACCCCTGACGCGCCTCGTCCGCGGCAGCCAGGTCATGGTGCCGTAGTAGCGTCGCGCGAGCCAGGTCGAGAGAAAGGCGAGCTCGGGAAGATCGGTCGCCGGCGCGATGCCGCAGAGGTCGAACCCCAGCTCGCGGGCGTGCTCTTTGACGTGATCTGAGTTCACGACCGTAGACTGCAGACCGTAGACCTCCGACTGTACAGCGCAGAGAGATCGCAGACCGTCTACGGTCTTCCGTCTCCGGTCTGCGGTCAGCGTTTGACCAGCTGCCGGAGCACGTACGGCAGAATCCCGCCGTGACGGTAGGCCACGACTTCTTCTGGCGTATCCACGCGCGCCGTCACAACGAACGAGATGACTGTGCCGTCGGCACTCGTGGCCCGGACCTGGATGTCCGCACCAGGCTTGAGTCCCGACTCGATTCCGGTCAGCTCGGTACGACTCGAGGCCGGTGAGCTTCAGCGAGGCAGCCGACTCCCCTGCCCTGAATTGAAGGGGCAGGACGCCCATGTTGACCAGGTTGCTGCGATGGATGCGCTCGAAGCTTTCGACGATCACGGCTCGCACGCCCAGCAACTGCGTGCCCTTGGCCGCCCAGTCGCGAGAACTGCCCGACCCGTACTCCTTGCCCGCAATCACCACGAGCGGCACGCCCGCGGCCTTGTACTTCATGGCTGCGTCGTAGATGGACAAGAGCTCGCCTGCGGGCTGATAGGTCGTCCATCCGCCCTCGGTACCGCCAGCCAGCAGATTGCGCAGACGGATGTTGGCGAACGTGCCGCGCATCATCACTTCGTGATTGCCGCGTCTGGCGCCATAGGAGTTGAAGTCTTTCGGCGCGACGCCGTGCTCGACGAGATACTTTCCGGCGGGGCTGTCGGCCCTGATCGATCCAGCCGGCGAGATGTGGTCCGTCGTGATGCTGTCGCCGAGCAACGCAAGCACGCGAGCGCCGTGGATGTCTACTGGCGGCGTCGGCGCCATCGACAGCCCTTCGAGGAACGGCGGGCGGCGGATGTAGGTGGAGTCGGCTTCCCACTCGAATCGATCGCCGGTCGGCACGGGCAGCTTCTGCCAGCGCTGGTCGCCGACAAAGACGCTCGCGTACTGCTGACGGAAGACGTTGGCGTCGATGCTCGAGAGCATGGCGGCCTGGATCTCGCGTTCAGTCGGCCAGAGTTCGCGCAGATACACAGGCTTACCGTCCCGGTCTGTCCCGAGGGGTTCGCTGGTGAGATCGACGTTCAGCGTACCCGCAATCGCGTATGCCACGACCAGCGGTGGTGAGGCGAGATAGTTCGCACGGACATCCTGCTGGATGCGGCCCTCGAAGTTGCGGTTGCCGCTGAGGACCGACGCGACGACGAGACTCTGTTCGCGGATCTCCGCCGAAATCTCGTCCGGCAATGGACCGCTGTTGCCGATGCACGTCGTGCACCCGTAGCCGACGAGGTTGAAGCCGAGCTGATCCAGGTACTGCTGGAGGCCGGCGGTGCGCAGATACTCGGTGACCACCTTCGAGCCCGGGGCCAGACTCGTCTTCACCCACGGCTTGCGCGTGAGCCCCCGCTCGACCGCGCGCTTAGCGAGCAGACCGGCCCCGATCATCACGCTCGGATTCGAGGTGTTCGTGCAGCTCGTGATCGCGGCAACGACGACGCTGCCGTGTTCGAGTCCGACCGTCGTGGCTTCGGCCACGGCGGCTCCGCCTGCCCCTGTCGCGGCGGGCTTCTTGATCCCCTTCTGCAGCTCGGGGAGCGCGGTTGCAAAGGATGCCTTCGCCCGCTGCAGCGGCACGCGGTCCTGAGGACGGCGCGGTCCTGCCAGACTCGGCTCGACCGTCCCCAGATCGAGGTCCAGCGTATCGCTGTACTCGGCATCCGGTGCGTCGTCGGTCCTGAAAAGACCCTGCGCACGCGCGTACGCCTCGACGAGCGCGATCTGGTCCGCATCGCGGCCGGTCAGCCGCAAATACTCGAGCGTCATGTCGTCGATCGGGAAGATGGCGACCGTCGCGCCGTATTCCGGGCACATGTTGCCGAGCGTGACGCGGTCCGCAATCGTGAGGTGCTTCAGGCCGGGCCCGTAGAACTCCACGAACTTTCCGACAACGCCCTTCTTCCGCAGCGCTTCGGTGATCGTCAGCACGAGGTCCGTGGCGGTCGCGCCCTCGGGCAGCGCGCCGTTCAGCCGGTACCCGAGCACGGGCGGGATCAACATCGACGACGGCTGGCCGAGCATCGCCGCCTCGGCCTCGATACCGCCGACACCCCAACCCACGACTCCGAGTCCATTCACCATGGTGGTGTGCGAGTCCGTACCGAAGACGGTGTCCGGATATGCCAGCGGACGCGCGCCAGTAGTGTCTTTGACGACGACGCGCGCGAGGTACTCGATGTTGACCTGATGGACGATGCCGGTCTCGGGCGGGACGACGCGGAAGTTGTGGAAGGCCGTCTGGCCCCAGCGCAAGAAGACGTAGCGCTCACGATTGCGGTGGTATTCGAGCTCGGTGTTCAACTGCAGCGAATCGGCCGCGCCGAAGTGATCCACCTGCACCGAGTGATCGATGACCAGTTCCACCGGCTGCAGCGGATTCACGCGGTGCGGGTCACCGCCGAGCGCTGTGATGCCGTCGCGCATCGCCGCGAGATCGACGACGCACGGCACGCCGGTGAAGTCCTGCAGCAGGACACGCGCCGGCATGAACGCGATTTCCTTCTGTGCAGTCCCCCGCACACTCCATCCCGCCAGCGCGCGCACATCGTCGGCCGACACGAACCGGCCGTCCTCGCGGCGCAGCAGATTCTCCAGCAGGATTTTGAGTGAGTACGGCAGCCGGGCGATGCCGGGAAAGCCGCCGCGCTCGAGCGCCGGCAGGCTGTAGTAGTCGATCGTGTCCTTCCCGATCGACAGCGTGGTCAGAGCCCCGAAGCTATTGAGTGTGGCCATGGCGGATGAGCGCGCAGCCCGGTGGCGCCGAATGGCACCCGGGCCGGGGCGCATTCGACGACTGGACGAATGGCCCTGGCCCTACATGGAGCCGGGCTGAACCGGATCGGGTCGATCATACTGGAGTCTGGCGGGCGGGGGCGAGCGGACGACCGGCGGCAGGCGGATCGAATCGGGCGAGTGGATCGCCTCAGCCTGATGCGCGCGCGAGCGGCATCGTGCTCTTCGGCAACGTCTTTTCGAGTGTCTTGACCATTTCCTCGATCTTGCGCGGCACGCGGTTCGCCTTCAGGTAAACCCAGCCGGTCTCTCGTACGAGGGTGTGTCCGCCACCGACTCGACAGCAGGCCAGCTGTCCTTCTCGGACCTCACCCTCGACGGCGTGCTGCGAAATGAGCGTGATTCCGATCCCGCTCCGGACCATCGCCTTGATGATCTCGACGTTCTCGGTCTCCATCACGATCCGCGGCTGCACCTGCTCGCGAATGAAGAATTCGTCGATCACACGACGCGTGTTGGAGCCCGGTTCGTAGACGATGAAGGGCTGGCGCACGAGTTCCTGCGGCTCGACCCGTGCCTTCTTGGCGAGCGGGTGGCCGGGGTAGGTCACCAGCATCATCTCTTCACGCATGACGGGCTTCGTGATGAGATCCGGCTCGTCGATGGGCAGCGTGAGCAGCCCGAGATCGGCGGCGCCTGATCGGAGCTTCCGCAGCAGCCGGTCGCTCGAGCCCGTCATGACTTTCACGTCCACTTCGGGATGCAGCCGCCTGAATTCCCTGAGCAGCGACGGAAACACGTACAAGGAAACCGTCATCCCACCCACGAGGCGCACGGTGCCCGTGAGCTTTTCCTGCGTCTCCGTGATCAATGCGGTGGTTTCCTTGATGTCGTCGAAGACGCGGATGGCCAGCTGCAGGATCGCTTCGCCGGCCGGCGTAATCTTGACCTTCCGCTTGATCCGCCAGAACAGGGGCTCGTTCAGCTCAGCCTCGAGCAGCAGAATCTGGCGGCTGACCGCCGACTGCGAGACGTGCAGCCGGCGTCCGGCTCCCGTGAACGATCCCGTATCTGCTACCGCCTTGAGGATCTCGAGCTGACGCAGGTCCATGGGGTCAGTGCCTCCCGCGGCCGCCTCGGGTACCCGCCACCCGCCCAGTGCCGTGTCCGATTATCACCGGATCCGGGAAGAACTCCTCATGTAACCGTGTGATCGCGGTCGAAAGATCCGTTTCGGCCAGGACGAGCGTGATATTTCGCCGAGAGGCCGCCTGGGAGACCAGCTTGAGCGGCACGCGCCCCAGCGCCTGGACGACGCGGCCGAACGTACCGGGGTCGTCCTGCAGGTGGTCCCCCACAATCGCGACGAGCGCCTGATCGTGATCGACCACGACGTCTGCAAACCGGGAGAGGTCCGTAACGATCGGTTCGAGCTGCTTCGGACTGTCGATGGTCATCGAGACACTGACTTCGGACGTCGTCACTACGTCTACTGCAGTCTGGTAGCGTTCGAAGACTTCGAACAACCGGCGCAGAAAACCGTGGACGGCCAGCATGCCGGTCGAGGTCACGTCGATCACAGTCAGCTTGCGCTTGCAGGCCAACGCGACCACGGGCGCGGGATCACGGCCCGGCTGGGCGGTGATCCAGGTGCCTTCACCATCCGGCCGCCGCGAATTGAGGATGCGGACGGGAATCTCGCGTGCGAGCGCCGGCTGAATCGTCTTCGGATGGAGCACCTTCGCGCCGAAGAACGCGAGTTCCGCTGCTTCGCCGAACGACAGACGCGGGACCAGACGCGGCGTCGGGTAGACGCGCGGATCGGTCGTCAGCATTCCATCTACGTCGGTCCAGATCTGAATCTCGTCTGCTCCGAGTGCCGCGCCGACGATCGATGCGGAGTAGTCGGACCCACCGCGCCCGAGCGTGGTCGTGATCCCATCGGCCGTCGCGCCGACAAAGCCACCCGTGACCGGGACGGTCCCTTCCGCGAGCCACCCGGTCAGCGCTGCCGTCACGCGCGCGAAGGTGGCGGGCATGTCGGGGACCGCGGCCATGTGCTGATCGTCGGTCACGATCAACTGCCGCGGATCGGCCCATGCGGCCGGCAGTCCGTTCGCGACGAGTGCGGCGGCCACCATGCGGCTGCTCAGCAGCTCGCCAACTGCCGCCAGACCGTCGTGGGAGCTCGGGTGCAGCTCGCGCAGCACCGAGAGAGCCCGCAACGCCGAGCGCAGATGGTCGAAATGCTCGCCGATCCACGACGTCAGCTCTGGGAGTGCCTCGCCGGGCGCGATCGCCGCAGCCACTTCTTCGTGACGGACGCGCAGGACGTCGAGTGCGGCGAGCGCCTGATCGATTCGGCCCGTGCGCGCCTGCTCGCCGAGACCGAGCAACGTGTCGGTCACGCCGCCGAGTGCCGACACCACGACCACGGTTCCTGGCCGCGGGTCGTTGTCACGCGCGCGGCGCACGATGCCTGCGAGACGTTCGATGGCCGCGGGGTCCGCGACCGATGTACCTCCGAATTTCAGGACGCGCATGTTCAGCGGCTCGCGGGTACCGACAGGACGCCCTCTGCGACCATCAGTTCCGCATTGAGGACCGCCGCCCCGGCCGCGCCCCGGACGGTGTTGTGACCGAGCGCAAAGAACTTGTAGCCCAGCACGGGACACGTCCGCAGACGGCCGATCGAGACCGTCATGCCGCCGTCGCGATCCACGTCGAGGCGCGGTTGCGGACGGTTGGCCTCTGACAGATACACGACCGGGCTCGCGGGTGCGCTGGGCAGCCGGTGCCGCTGCGGCGAGCCCGTGAAACCAACCAGCGCCTGCCGCACGTCGTCCAGCGACGGACGGGCGTCGAGCGAGACGGCGATCGACTCGGTGTGGCCGTTCACCACCGACACGCGCGTAGTCGATGCGCTGACGGCGACCGCATGGGGTTCCACGCGTCCGGCCACGAGCGCGCCGAGAATCTTCTTCGTTTCGGTTTCGATCTTCGGCTCCTCGCCGTCGATGAACGGAACGACGTTTCCAACCGCGTCGAGCGATGCGACGCCGGGATACCCCGCCCCCGACAACGCCTGCAGCGTCGTCACGATGACCGAGCGAAGGCCAAAGGGGCGCAGCGGCGCGAGCGCCATCGAGAGGAACACCGTCGAGCAGTTGGGATTGGTGACAATGGCGCCGCTCCACGTGCGGGCCGTGCGCTGTGCATCGATGAGGGCGAGGTGATCCGCGTTGACTTCAGGAACGAGCAGCGGAACGTCCGGATCGAGGCGATGGTTGCGGGCGTTGCTCACCACGAAGTGGCCCGCCTTCGCGAACGCCTGCTCGATCTCACCCGCCACCGCGGCATCCATCGCCGAGAAGACCAGCTCCGGGGCGTTGCCAGGACGGGCGTGTTCGACCTGGAGGTCGGCAATCGCCTGGGGCGGCGGCGTGGGCAGGCGCCATGGCGCGGCGTCGCCGTAGCGTTGCCCGGCCGAGCGTTCGCTCGCGCCGAGCCAGGTGAGCTCGAACCACGGATGATTGGCCAGCTGGACGACGAACTGCTGCCCCACCATGCCGGTGGCGCCGAGGACGCCGACTGCGATCTTGCGATCCATCACCATCTCCAAAAAAAAACCCGCCGGCAGGTTGGCTGCCGGCGGGTGGGTTGCGCGTTGTCGTGTGACTGGATTCGTCAGGACGTGCGCGCACGGAGGCCACCGCCGCAGCCATGCTTTCGCATGGTGCTGGTCGTGGTGCCGGTAATCCGGATGGCCTTCGGGTGCACGACTCAAGTATAGAGAAGCCCCGCCAGACCGTCAAACGCGATAAGAGGCGCTTATGCTTCGGTAATCAGCATAACGTCATACCTTGACGGGTACGGGTGACGGCACGGACAATGATCTCTTCGCCCATGGCCACGCCTCCCCACCGTTCTCCCTCCTCCTCCGCTCCGCTCTGCCGGGTCGCCCTGGTCGGATTCGGCACCGTGGGCCAGTCCGTGGCGCGGATCCTGACCGCGCACCCGCCGCCTGGCGTCCGGCTGACGCACATCTTCAACCGGCGCGTGGCGCGAAAAAAGGCAGAGTGGGTTCCTGCTGACGTCCAGTGGACCGAAGACATCGAGGACGTCTTCGCCGCACCCGTGGACATCGTGATCGAGCTGGTGGGTGGACTCGATCCCGCGGGCACCTGGGCACGCCGCACGCTGTCGTCCGGCCGCTCGTTCGTCACGGCGAATAAGCAGCTGATCGCACACCATGGCAGCGAGCTGCGGGCCCTTGCGGCGCGGCACGGCGGTGAGCTGCGTTTCGAGGGGTCGGTCGCAGGCGGCATTCCGATTCTGTCCGCGCTGCGCGATGGCCTCGTCGCGGATCGCATCTGGCGCGTGTCGGGGATTCTGAACGGCACGTGCAACTTCATCCTGACGAGCATGGAGGACCATGCCGCCAGTTTCGCCGATGCGCTGGCGCAGGCGCAGGCACTCGGCTACGCAGAAGCCGATCCGACCGACGACGTCGAAGGACTGGACGCGCGCGCAAAGCTCGCGATTCTGTGCGGCACGGCGCTGCGTGCGGATGTCGCGCCGCCGCGCATCGCGACGCGGTCGATCCGGCTCGTCGAGGCGGTGGACTTCCTGCACGCGCGCCGGCTCGGATGCACGATTCGTCAGATCTCGCTGGCGGAGTGGGACGCGGCCGAGGATGGCGTGCTGCATGCGGCCGTCCGGCCGGCGTTGGTGCCGACGGATTCGCCTCTCGCGCGCGTGGCAGGCAGCCAGAACATCGTGGTGCTTCGCGGCCACTACGGTGGCGAAACGATCTTTTCGGGCTCAGGTGCTGGCGGCGGACCGACCTCCGTCGCTGTCGTCTCAGACGTCGCCGCGATCGCGCGGCAGCGCGGAGCGGCACCGAACGCGGACGCTCGTGCGACCGAGTCGACACCGGCGACGGCGAGTGCCGCGCGTATCCCCACGTCGATCACCGGCGAGTTCGTGACGCCGCACTATCTGCGGTTCATCGTACGCGACCGTCCCGGCATCATCGCGGCCATCGCTGGCGCCATGGAGCGGCACGCGATCAACATCGATGCGGTCCTGCAGCTGCCAGCGGACAGCAAAGAGGCGCTGCCGTTTGTCGTGACCGTGGAAGCGTGTCCGTCGGCGGTGCTGGCCTCGGCCGTGGCGGACGTCGGCCGCCTCGACTTCCATGTGCAGCCACCGGTGGATCTGCCGATCCTCGGAGGTCTGCCCGCATGACGCGCGCCGCCGGCCGCTGGTCCATGCGTGCGACCGTGACCGCGGAAGACGCACGAGCAAAGTTGATCGGCTGGGATCTGGCCGTTCCGGCGTCTACGGCCAATCTTGGCGCCGGGCTTCGACTCGCTCGCCCTCGCGCTGCAACTGTATCTGCGCGTGAAGGTCTGTGAGGTGTCGGGCACGGCCACCAACGGCCTCTCGTTCGATCTGTGCGGCATGCCGCTCAGCGGTGACAACTACATCGAGCGCGCGTTCCGCGTCGATGGCCGGGTCGCGACCAGGTGACATTCCCATCGCTCTCGCTTCGAGGTGAGAAGCGAAATTCCGATGCGAGGCGGGCTTGGCAGCAGCGCCGCGGCGACGGTCGCCGGACTGCGGACTGTACGAGCGGCTCACCGCGACGTCCAGACATCGACGATCTGCTGACGGTGGCCACCCGCCTCGATCACCACGCCGACAACGTGTCGGCCGCACTCCTGGGCGGCCTGACGCTGAGCTGCGTCACCGACAGCGGGCGCGTCATCGCGCGCGCGATTCGGTGGCCTGGCCCGACGAGTTCGGGCGGTGGTCGCCATGCCGAGCGTGGAGGTCGCCACGCCGGAGGCGCGAAAGGTGCTTCCCGCCGCGTATCCGCTCGAGGACGCCGTCTTCAACCTGCAGCGCGCCCTGCTGTTCGTCCACGCGATAGAGCGCGAGGGAATACGGCGTGCTGCGGGAAGCCATGCGGGACCGGTGGCATCAGCCGCAGCGGGCGACGATCATCCCCGGGCTCGACGCCGCCCTCGTGCTCGACCACCCGAGTCTCGTGGGCGTCTGCCTCAGCGGATCGGGCCCGGCCGTCGTGGCATTCGCCACTGGGGCATTCGACGAGATCGAGCGGCTGCTACTGGGCATTTACAACCGGCTCGGTGTACCGTGTCAGGTGCGGACGGTGTCCGCCCACCAGCCAGGAGCCAAGGCATGAGTTATTTCACAGGGCTGCGGTGCAGGATGTGCGGTGAGACGTACCCCGCCGCCGCGCTCTACGTCTGCAGCGAATGCCTGGGGCCGCTCGAAGTCACCTACGACTACGACAGCATCAGAGAGGCCGTGAGTCCGGCCGAGGTGAGCACGCGCGCCAAGAACCTGTGGCGCTATCGCGAGCTGCTTCCGATTGCCGGGGAACCGCGCACGGGCTTCCATTCGGGCTTCACGCCGCTCGTCCACGCCGAGCGTCTCGGCCGCCAGCTGGGCGTCCGCGAGCTCTACATCAAGGACGACTCCGTCAACCATCCGACGTTCTCGTACAAGGATCGCGTGGTGTCCGTCGCGGCGACGCGCGCCGTCGAGCTCGGCTTCTCGGTGTTCGCCTGCGCGTCCACGGGCAACCTGGCCAACAGCGTCGCGGCACATGCCGCGCGCCTGGGGCTCGATTGCTACGTGTTCATTCCCGACAACCTCGAGCCCGCAAAGGTGCTGGGATCGGCGATCTACCGTCCGCACGTGGTGGCGGTCTCTGGCAACTACGACGACATCAACCGACTGTGCACGCAGGTGGCCGACCGGTACGGCTGGGGCTTCGCGAACATCAACCTCCGCGCGTACTACGCGGAGGGCGCGAAGACCTACGGCTTCGAGATCGCCGAGCAGCTGGGATGGCGATTCCCGCAGCACGTGGTGTCGCCGGTTGCGGGAGGCACACTGCTGCCGCGGATCGGTCGTGCGTTCGAAGAGCTGCAGACGTTGGGCTGGGTGCCGGGACCGCTGCCCAAGATCCATGCGGTGCAGGCTGCCGGATCGTCGCCCGTCATCAACGCGCTCGAAGCTGGCCTCGAGTTTCCGGAGCCGGTCAAGCCCAACACGATCGCGAAGTCGATCGCGATCGGCAATCCGGCCGACGGCTATCACGTGTTGCAGACGCTCCGCGCCACAGGTGGAACCGGCGTGAAGGTGTCAGACGATCAGATCCTCACCGCGATTCACCGGCTTGCCGAGACAGAAGGCATCTTCACCGAGCCCGCCGGCGGCGCCACGCTGGCCGGCACCATCGCGCTCATCGAGTCCGGCGCGCTGCCGCGCGACGAATCCATCGTCGTCTGCGTGACGGGCAACGGCTACAAGACGTCGGAGGTGCTCGCGGGGCGGACGGTGGAGTCGCTCCATATCGGACGGGCGTTCGCCGACTTCGAGAAGCTGCTCGCATCACAGCTCGCGTCCTCGTCTGCGGCCGGCCAGGACTGATGGGGTCGGGATAAGTTTCGTGAAATTGTGAGCAATGGATCGCAAAATCTGAAACTTATCCCGACCCCACATCCTCCCGACTCCGACTGGCTAGAACCGGACGAACGCGCCCACGCTCACGATCGGGACCGCGTGCACGGGCTCGGACGAATCGAGTTCGACACCACCGCTTCGAAATGAGACCCGTGCGTCCGCACGGATGCCCCAGATCCTTCAGGAAGCCACCACCGCGCCTGAACACGTATTTCAGTCCGCCGCCGACGTGGAACTCGTGTCCCGTGGCGACGAGGATGTCCCGTTCATGCGCCTGCCTCAGATAGCCGGCGCCGCCATAGATGAACGGCAGCCCTCGTGAGCCGAGCTGCCATCGTGTCAGGTGCAGCACCACGCTTCCGTCAATGGAGTACTGAGACAGACGCTCGATGGCTGTCACCGACGGCGCGCTCTCGACGTCGCCCGAGACGCGCGTTTCGAGTGCCGGCTTGGAGTACGAGAAGGCGCCTTCGATGGCGAATTGATGCGTGAGCGTAAAGCCGAGCCGTCCGTCGAAGCCTGCGGCTGACGCCACCGATGAGTCCGTCTTGAAGATCGGGTACGGCGTCGGCGGCGTCTGATTCTTCGTCAGGTCTGCGCTGCCCGTCCCCAGCGTTACACTGCCGAACCACGTGACACCAGTCGTGATCTCGAAAACGTGCGGACGTGGCGCAGCCGAGACAGTCTGCCCGTGGACCGGTGCGGCCGCGAGCAGACACCAGGCCCCGAACAATCCCTTCGCAATCCAACGCATCATCGCGGCGTCACGGCAATCGTCACACTCGGCGCGGCGCCCCCGCGAGGTACGACGACGATGCGGTCGAAGATCTGTGGCGCAAAGCCCTGCTCCACACGCGACGAATCGTCGAAAAAGCTCTCCACCTCCGCATCGTCGAGCGGCTCCACACGAAGCACCTGCGGGCCTTCCTGGAGGCCGGCAATCACGAAGGATCCAGCGTCGTCGAGCGTGAAGTTCCCGACAAGCGCGCCTGTCTGCATGTGATAGGCCACGACGTGCGCACCGAAGACGCCCTTGCCATTCAGCGTGACGCGCCCCTCGATGCTGCCGGTCGTCTCGCGGAAGCCGCCATCCGGGTAGATGTCCGACGTTCCGGCAATGTCGTCTGCGGTCAGCGTGCGCCCAACTGTCGATCCACTGGCGTAGGCGATGGGGAACATCACGGCCCCCGCCGCGATCAACCGCCGGCCGCCGCCAGGTCTGAGCTCGGTCTCGCCCAAGGCGGAATGGCCGAGCCCCTGGAAGTGGCCGATTTCATGCGTGGCGATCGACTGAAGATCGTAAAACCCTTCCTCGCCCGCATCGGACACCGACCACGAGTAGATGCTGTTGAAGAAGATGTCCGACTCGAGGATCTGACCCGTTCGTGTGTCGATCAGGAAGTTCGTGGACGCGAGCACACGATCGAGATCGGGTCTCGGGAGAAACCCGAGCGTGCTCATGTTGTCGTCGTCGAGCGGTTGCGCATCCGTGTCGCCGGCGAACTCGAACGAAACGCTGGAGGTCGGCACCGCCTGCCATGTCTGAAACGCGCGATCGACTGCCGCCCTGAACTGATCTGCGCTGACTCCGGGCACGCTGCCCGTGTTGACGAAGTAGCGCACTGGCGAGCTGCCCCACTTGAGCGACACCGTTGCGGACCCGACGGTCGATCCGAGCTTCAGATAGGCTCCCAGGCGCTGCACACTGGACGCAGCCAGCGCACACGCCAGCGCGAGCACTGCGAATCGTCGCGGCAGCCGCTGAATCAACGGCCCCCTCCGCCCGCCACGAGTGCCCGCACTCGCGCCAGGAACGCCGACACAGGCTCGTGTGCACGCACGGGGCGCGCGATCGTCGCGCGGCTGGCGGTGCGATCGGCGCCAGCCGCCTGCTGCCACGCCTGGCGCTCACCGGGAGATTCGACGACAGGGCGGCCCCGGTCGTCCGCGCGCACCCGGTAGACGCCCTGGTTGAAGCCGACGATGTGCGGAACCGCCGCTCCAGTCGCGCTCAGGAACAGGACAACGTCGTCGCCCTCGTGAAACACCGGAGCGCCAACCAGGATGCTGCGATAGGGCCCCATCTGGCCGCCGGGCACACGAAAGGTCGGCGAGCGTCCGAGGTTGCCCTTCAGATAGTCGCTGGCCGAGAGCGTCACGATCGTCTCGATCCCTCGCCGCCCCTCGAGCCAACGGGCTTCCGTGGCAACGACCGTTCCGCGGACGACGACGGTCGCGTCAGCTGTCAATTCCGGCAGCTCGACCGGGACGAGCACTGTGGCGCGGACGATCGACGGCGGCATCAACGCCAGCGCGATCGCAGCAGCCAGGCGAAGGGCGATGGTTCTTGTCGAGCACGTCACGCCATCACCTCGCTGGCTTCGGTTGCCGTGCGATTGCGAGAATGGCGTCAGCCGCACGGCCGCTGGCGCCAGGCGCTCCGAGGCGCTCGCGCACGGCCGCGAGCTCCGCGCGGGTGTTCGACGCGAGGACGTCGTCGGTCAGGAACCGGACGGTCTCTTCGGCGACACGCTCCGGCGTGAAGTCGTCCTGGATCAGCTCAGGCACAACGGTCTTTCCGGCAACAAGGTTGGCCATACCAAACGTATTCACGCGAACGAAGCGGCGGCCGAGACGATACGTCAGCGGCGAGAGCCGGTAGACGATCACCATCGGCCGCTCGTGAAGCGCCGTCTGCACCGTCGCCGTGCCCGAGGCCGTGATGACGGTATCGGCGGAATGGAGCACGTCGTCGGTCCGCCCCTCGACCATCGCCAGACGGAGTCCAGCGCTGGTCAGCGGCGCAAACAACGCATCCTCGAGGTGCGGCGCACGGGCGACGACGAACTGAACGGTGGCGACGCGCTGCGACACGAGACGCGCGGCGTCCGCCAGCACGCCAGCCGTCTCACGGAGTTCGTTGGGCCGGCTGCCCGGCAGCAGCGCAACCGTCGGGGCGGCTCCGGCCAGCCCGAGCCGCGTCAGAAATGGTCCGCGTGGCTCGACATCCGGGATCAGATCGACGAGCGGATGTCCAACGAACTCGACGGGAATCGATTGCTGCTCGTAGATCGGGACTTCGAAGGGGAAGATCACCAGCACCTTCGAGACGAAGCGCTTCATCGCGTGGATGCGCCCGTGCCGCCAGGCCCACAACTGCGGACTGATGTAGTAGACGACGGGGATGCCCAGCTTGTGGACGGCCGACGCGAGCCGGAAGTTGAAGTCCGGGAAGTCGATGGCGACAAGAACGTCGGGCCGGTCGCGGCGCGCGCGTTCGACCAGGCGGCGGATCATCGCGTACGAGCGCGGTACCACGCGGACGGCTTCCGTCAATCCCGTCACGGCAAACCCGCGATAGTCGCCGTCGAGCTCCGCGCCAGCCTCGCGCAGGCGGTCGCCGCCGAATCCGGTGACATGGCACTGCGGGTCGCGCGCGCGAAGAGCGGAGACCAGCGCGCCGGCGTAGAGATCGCCCGACGCCTCGCCGCAGGAAATCATGACCGTGCTCATGCGGGCGCGTCAGTCCTGCGGACCGTTCGGCCGCGCCGCTGGCGTCGCCGTGGGTGATACGCCGGGCCGGTGCAGATCCGCGGTCGTCACGTCGAGATCCTGGAGCGAGACGAGGTCGTAGCGCTCGAAACCCAGTCCCTTCAGCTGCGGCGCGAACCCCGTCGCGTTGCCCACCAGCACCACCGACAGGCGGTCTGGCCGTAGATACGTCCGCGCTACCCGCTGAATGTCGTCGGGCGTAATGGCGTTGACCCGTTCCCGGTAGGTCTGAAGGTCCGAGAGGGGCAAGTCGTAGAAGAGCACGTTCAGGATCTGCGCGGCGATCGCGTCGGGCGTCTCGATGGTCAGCGGAAAACTGCCGGCAAGATACGCCTGCGCGTCTGCCAGCTCACGTTCGCTGACGCGCTCGCGCTGCAGCCGGCTGATTTCGTCCACGATCAGGCGCAGTGCCTCGCCGGTCGTTTCGGTCCGCGTGTCGGTATCGGCCACGAAGTCTCCGGCCTGTGCGAGCGCGGACAACTCGGCCTGTGCGCCGTAGGTCAGACCACGTTCGGTGCGAAGGACGCGATACAGACGATTGCTGCCTTCCCCGCCGAGGATGCGGATCGCGAGATCCATGGCCAGATAGTCTGGATGCGTGCGCGCCAGTACGAGCTGACCGACGCGAATCTCGGTCTGCACGGCGTCGGGCTTGTCGATGACCACGACGCGACGAGTCGGCGCTGGCGGCTCGGTGATCGTCTGCTGTGGAAGCTCCCTGCGCGCCCACGATCCGAACACACGTTCGGCACTCGCGAAGGCATCGTCGGCGCTGACGTCGCCCACGATGGCAAGGAACGCGTTGTTGGGCACGACGTACTGCTCGTGAAACGCGTGCAGGTCGTCGGGCGAAATGGACGCGAGTGTCTTGGGCGTCCCGCTGTTCGGCAATCCGTACGGATGGAATCCGTACACGAGCCGATCGAAAACGGTAGAGGCGACGTAGTCGGGATCCTGGTTGTTGACCTGCAGCCCCGAGAGGGCCTGCTGACGCTGGCGCTCGATCTCTTCGACCTTGAACGCCGGATGCCGCACAACGTCCGAGAGCAGATCGAGCCCGGCACCGAAGCTGTCTTTCATGACGACGACGCTGGCAAAGCTCAGGTCGCTGCTGGCGCCCGATCCGAGATCGCCGCCGATCGAATCGATCTGGTCGGCAATCTCGTGCGCCGACTGTTTCGTCGTCCCCTGGTCGAGCAGAGAAGCGAGCAGCGACGCCAGCCCCTCCCTGCCGTGTGGGTCGGCGGCGGATCCGGCCCGCACCAGAAGGCGCAGACTCACGATCGGCTGCTCGTGATGCAGGACGACGACGACCTTGAGGCCGTTTGGGAGCGACTTGATTTCGTAAGGCGGAAACGTGACATCACGAGCCGGTAGGGGCAGCGGCGGCGACTCGCTCGGCCAGTTCTTCACCTGGCCGTGTGCGGCTGCCGGCACCAGGACGGCCGCGGCGACGGCGCACGCGCCCGACCAGCGCAAGACCGTGGAGCTCCAGGACCGGATGAATACGCTCTGCACCGGTACCTACTGGGACTGCGCCCGCGGCAGGATGGTCACGACCAATCGATTGGCCGGCGTGAAGTACGTCCTGGCGACGCGCTGGATGTCCGCCGCAGTCACGCCGGCGAAGATGTCGAACTCGCCGTCCGCCGTGCGGATGTCGTTGTGGATCACCACCGCGTGTGCGAGCTGGGTCGCCTTCTGCTTGTCTGTCTCGCGCGCCACGATGTAATCGCGGGCGAACTGATTCTTCGCGCGCTGGAGCTCGTGATCCGACACGGGCTCGGTCCTCAGCCGATCGAGTTCGCCGATGAGCGCGGCTTCGGCGGCTTCGGGCGTCTTGCCCGGTTGAACGATGGCTACCGCATAGAACAGATTCGGATCCTCGACGATGTTGCCCTCACCCGCGGCCGCAAGCGCAATCCCGGACTCGTACACCAGTTTCCGGTAGATTCGCGAGCTCTGCCCGTCGGACAGAATCTTCGACGCCATGTGAAGCGGATACGAGTCCGCGTGGCCGTCGTAGGTGATGTGATAGGCGACGACGACCACGGGCAACGGCCAGTTCTCTTCGAGGCGTGACGCGCCGTTCCTTGCGCTGCGGCGGTTCGACAGGGACGTCGCGCGGCACGGCGTGATCCGGTTTCGGGATCCGCCCGAAATACTGCGACACGAGCTGCGCGGCTTGCGCGGGATCGAAATCGCCGACGATCGTCAGCGTCGCGTTGGTGGGCACGTAGTACGTGCGGTAGAAGTCGCGGACGTCGTTGATCGAGGCGGCCTCGAGATCCGCCATCGCGCCGATGGGCTGGTGCTTGTACGGGTGTACCGAGAATGCCTCGTCGTAGATGATCTCGGGCAGACGTCCGTATGGCGGATTCTCGACGCGCATCCGGCGCTCTTCCTTCACGACCTCCCGCTCGCGCGTGAACGTGTCTTTGTCGATGCGCAGCGTGGCCATGCGGTCGGCTTCGAGCCACAGCATCAGCGGCAGGTAGTTCGACGGCGCCGTCTCCCAGAACACCGTCGTGTCTTCTGTCGTGTACGCGTTGGCCTGGCCGCCGACGCTGGCGATGTAGGACGTGTGCGCCTCGGGCTCGACGTTCTTCGAGCCCTTGAACATCAGGTGCTCGAAGAGGTGCGCGAAACCAGTGCGTCCCGGCCGCTCGTCCTTCGACCCGACGTGATACCACAGCTGCACGTGGACGATCGGTGTCGAGTGATCCTCGGAGAGGACGAGGGTCAGACCGTTCGGCAGCGTCGAGATCTGATACTGCAGGCGGGGCGGCCTGACGGCCGCGTGCACCGTCGGATGCGCGCCTGGCACCCAGGCTGACAGCGCGGCCAGCGCCGCCGCGACGACGGCACGCCAAGGCTGCGGCCGGCGTCTCGATGCCCGAACACCCATTGCTCTTCGAATTATGGCACACGGCCTCGACGCAGCCGTGCGTTCTGCGGCTACGAACGCGGCAGCGCGCGCTCGAGTGCGGCAAGCCGTTCGGCGAGATCCTGCACTTGCTTCTTCAGCTCTGGAAGCCGACGAAAGATGGCGGACGATTTGAGCCAGTCACGATTGTCGATGGCGGGATACCCGGACACGAAGGCTGCCGGCGCTCTACCGAGTTGGGAATGCCGGTTTGCGCGCTCGCGCGAGCTCCGTCCCCAATCTCGACGTGCCCGGCCACGCCGACCTGGCCCGCGAGCACGACATGATGACCGAGCGTCGTACTGCCGGCGATGCCGACTTGCGCCGCCAGGAACGTGTGCGGTCCGATCCTGACGCCGTGCGCGATCTGAACCAGATTGTCGATCTTGGTCCCACGCTCGATCCGCGTTTCGCCAACCGCCGGCCGATCGATCGTCGGAATTCGCGCCGATCTCCACGTCGTCTTCGATGACGACGATCGATTGCTGCGGGATCTTCACGTGCTCGCCGGCTGGCGTCGTCACGAACCCGAAGCCGTCACTGCCGATCACCGCGCCGTCCTGAACGACCACGCGATGTCCGATGAGCGATCGCTCACGGATCGACACGCGGGCGTGCAGCACACAGTCGTCACCAATGCGCACACCAGGTCCGACGACAACATGCGCGTGGATGACAGTCCGCGCGCCGATCTGCGCGCCGGATCCAATCACCGCGAGCGGTCCGATGCTGACACCCTCACCGATCACTGCGGTCGAATCGACCACCGCGGTCGGGTGGGCGCCTGCAGCAGGACGTTGGTCGCGCGGAAAGAACGCGAGCGCCTGTGCGAAGCTCAGATAGGGCTGCGGCGATCGCAGAATCGCACACGGCGCCGTGGTCCCGTCATCAGGGAGGATCACGGCAGAGGCGTTCGTTGCTCGAAGAGCCGGCGCGTAGCGGGGGTTCGAAAAAAATGTGAGGTCGCCCGGCCCGGCAGATTCCAGCCCGGCCACGCCCGTAATCGGGAGTGCGCCATCGCCCTCGAGGCGACAGCCCAGGCGCTCGGCAATCTCGCGGAGTATCACGGTAAGAGCAGCGCCCGGTGGCGGGCCAGCGGGGCGTGACTATATCACGCGCTCGGGACCGCGGTCCGGCGGAAGAAGCTCGCGAGCCGTTCGAGCTGCAGCTCGGACGCGATGGCGCTGACGCGCGCCTCTCGTGCGTCGGGATCCAGCGTGATCGCGCGGCGCAGCTCCGCGAGCGGCGTGCTTGCCGACGTCGTCCACTGCACCGAATCGAGCGCCTGGCGCGCGCCCCGCATCGACAAGTAGTGACCGACCAGCCGGAAGCCAACGTAGTACGCGATCACGTTCGGTCCGGGGAGGATGGTCAGCAGTCCAGCGAGGATGAAGAGCAGCGCGTCAATGACGACCCAATAGCGATGCTTCTCGAAGTCCGATCGCATGCTCACACGGACGACGCGGAGGGCCTCCTCGGCTGCCACGTCCGCGGGGTGGACGGCCACGGCACTGTCGCACCCGCGCATGTGCCACAGCAGACGCTGCTCGGCGACCGACTCCGCGATCCTGCGAAGCGTCATCCCTTTGATGCGGTTGTACCAGCTGCGCTCGGCAGCGGGAGGCTCAAGCTGCGGGTGCTGGCGCGCGCGCTCGGCCTCCGCGAGCGCCTGCCGGAACCGGTGCCACAGGTTGCGGAACCAGCCGCGCCCCTCGGGTGGATCGCCAGGATCGTCGTCCGGCAGCTCGCAGTACAGCTCGTAGCGATCCGCGGCGACGGGAATCAGGAAGACGTCCATCAATGACTCAGACGACGAACCGGTTCAAGGTTCAGGGTTCAATAGGTTCCGAGCGGGTCCTTGGAGTGAGTCGGAGTTGCGCCGGGCTACCGTTTCCCATCGAGCGGGAGCGCCGGCCGGCCTGCCGCTTCCCAGGCGCCAGTGATCATCGCGGCGGTGCCGGCAATAGCGGCGGAGATGCGGGCGGCCGCGATTCCGCCCACCTGTCCGTACATCTGCTCGTAGTACGCATCGTCGTACCCGGGATGTGCGGCGGCGGCGGCTCGATCCGCGGCAAGCACCCGAGCAACCAGCGGAACGTCCTCGGCCAGCCGGTCGAAGATGAAGCCGCGGGCGTCGGAGACCGGCGCCAGTGCCGGCGGCGCGATCGTCAGCCGATCGCGATAACGCGCGAAGAGTTCGCCTTCGAAGCGCGCGTGGATGCCACGCTGACCGGTCAACTGGCCGTCGTAGTTCACGGTCGCGTGAAACGGCACGTGGGCGTCGGCGACATAGTGACTGAGGATGGCCGCATAGAACTGCGCGTTCGACGCCGCGTGCGGCGCTGTTCCCTTCGATGCGTCGGCGAACGCCTGGCGCAGCCGGTCGTAAATCTCTGCGGTGCGCCACGGCAGCAGACCGCTCTGTCGCAGCTTGTCGGCACCATACCGCTCGACTGCGCGGTCGTAGTCGCGAGGGAGATCCGGGAATGGGGGCGCCCCATACGCGTCGAGATCGAGAAAGTGCCGCGGCGGCTCCTGGTCCCAGCCGGCCACGCGCCACAGATCCGGATCGACGGCGTGCTCGACCACAAACGGCCGCACGCGATCGAAGAAGGGCTTGAGTTCGGGCGGTAACCGATCGATCGCGCGATCCATGATGAAGCGGTGGACGTCGAGGCTCCATGCCTCGATGCCAACAGGCGCGGCAAGAGAAACGCCCAGCACCAGGGCAGCGATACCGGCACGACAACGCATTCGTCTATAGTAGCGGCCTTGGACAACGTTACGCACACGCTCGTCGGATGGACGCTCTCGCGCGCCGGTCTCGGTCGTCGCGTGCCGTACGCGACCGCCGCACTCCTCATCGCGTCGAACGCCCCAGACCTCGACATCATCACGGCGTTTACGGGTGGGAGCACCGCCTATCTGGCTGCTCACCGCGGCATGACGCACGGCCCGTTGGGCTTCCTGACCTTAGGCGGCGGCACGGCTGTGCTGCTGTTCTTGTGGGGCCTGCTCTGGCGAAAGAAGACGGCAGCGACGTCGAGCCGGGGCCGATGGCTGCTGCAGCTCGTCGGCATCGCGGTCGCGGGTGTGGCCCTCCATGCGCTGATGGATCTTCCAACATCCGTACGGCACACGCCTCCTGAGTCCCTTCGCCGGCACCTGGTACGCACTCGACTGGATGCCGATCATCGACATCTATCTCTGGGCCGCGTTGATCGTTGCCATCGTGGTCGGACAACGCACGGGCAAGACACGCCGCTGGGCGCAGATCGCTCTGCTCTTTCTCGCCCTCGACTATGGCGCGCGTGCGTCCCTGCACGAGCTTGCGTTGTCGGATGCCACGGCCCGCGAAGCGAACGGCGGCGCGACGGCATGTGCGACGCGTCCAACGCTCGTCAAGCATCCAGCACTGCTCGAAGCGCCGCTCGCTGGACCGCACGCGTGTATTCAGGCGGCCGCCCTGCCGACATTCATCTCTCCCTTTGCCTGGCGCGTCATCCGGCAGTACCCGAACGGCTATGAGCTGAGCGACCGCAACGTTCTCGAACAGGGCGCCTCGGTGGCGTCAACATGGATGCCAGCGGATACGGGTCCGGAGATTGCCCTCGCGCGAGCGACGCGCACCGGACGCGTCTTTCTGGATTTCTCACGCTTCCCTTCGTCGCACGTCATCGAACGCAGTCAGGGCGAAATCATCGTGCGCTTCGTCGATGTGCGGTTCGTTGACGTGGGCTCGCACCTCGATCCCTCCCCGCACGCGCGTGCTCCATTCGTCGTGACGGTGGCGCTCGACGCGAAGGGCCAGGTGCTTCGAGAGCAGCTGGGAAACTGACGCTGGAGTCCGTTCTAACTCCCAACTACCAACTTCCAATTCCCAACGGCAAGTCCACACCCAGCGTCGAGGTTGGGAGTTGATTGGGAGTTGGGGTTTGGGAGTTGGGCGTTGACGTAACGACTACGTCTGTGTGCTAGGTCGGGTCCTCACCGAAGACCTCAGCGTCGAACGCTTCGACCGTGGTGCCAGATCGCCAGGCGTCGCGGGGCAGGCCGGCTTTGCGGCACGTGTGCTCGAGAAACTCCTCGACCGTCCATCCGTGTTCAACGGCCACCTGCGGCAGCAACAGGCCACGATGCGGTCCGCGCTCGACGACCAGCCCCTGCTGTCCGACGGCGATCTCTGCCGGATCCGTGATCGTCCGGAAGTTGGACAGTACTGAAATTTCGAGCGTCGTTGCCGGCAGTTCGTCGACGCGAAGTGCCGAGAACCGCGGATCCTCGAACGCGGCGGCTACGGCGCAGTGCTGCACGACGTCACGGAGTGGTTGGTGGGATTCCAGAATACCGATGCAGCCTCGAAGCTGGCCGTGAACCTTGACGGTCACGAAGACTCCCGCAGGCGCATCGAGCGTGGGTCGCGCTGCTGCCCCGGGGGAAGCCGCCCCCCCAAGACGTGCGGCGATCGTCTCCCGCGCCAGCACCAGCAGCGCCAGGCGATCTTCCGAGGTCAACGCAGGCAGACGTTGACCGCGTTCGTCAACTCCCAACTTCCAACTCCCAACTTCCAACTCCTCCGCCCTTGCGCTCGCGCCCTCAAAGCGCGCTTCGGCGAGGCCTTGCCATAGCTTGTCTCTTGCAGTGCGTGCTGACAAGCGGCGGCGGGCCACCTAGCCGGGCGCTGCTGTCTTTCCGAACACCGCACTCACGTACCCGACGACGCTGTCGGTATCGCCCGACACGTCGCCTGAATCGCCATACTTCAGGACTGTGCCGGAATCAGCGCCGAGCGCGCGCGCCGCGCGAAGCACCGACACAATCGCTCCGCCGCCGCACGCATGATTCGGCTCCTCCGCCAGTCGGTGGTCGAGATCATCGGCGTCGAACCTCGTCAGACACTCGAGTACGCGCGTGTCGAGCTGCACGGCGGCCGATCGCGCCAGGAAGTGAGAAAGGTCGCTGCTCGCCACGAGCAGCGCTCGGCGTCCAGCAAGGTGCTCGGCAAGCAGATCGCCGAGTGCGTGCGTCACCGTCCGCCGCTGCGATCCGATGATCAGCGGGACGATTGGGACACCGGGCAATACCCGCGCGAGAAACGGAAGCTGCAGTTCGAGCGAGTGCTCCTGTCGGTGAACCTCAGCGTCTTCGGTCACCCAATCTGTCGCCGCAGCCAGTCTCGAGGCCAGTGACTCCTCGATGGGCAGCGCGCCGAGAGGCGAGTCGAAGGATCCGCGCGACGCCACGGCGACGCCACTGAACGCCTTGTAGTGGGAGGGTCCTACGAGGACGACGACGTCGTAGTCACAGCGGCTGACGGCGGCGTAGCCGTGGCCCGCGACGGGGCCGGAATACATCAGTCCGGCGTGCGGTGAGACCAGCGCACGAATGTCAGCGCGAGGAGCAGGCCCGCCGGCGAGATACTCATCGACATCACGTCGCAGATCGGCTGCGTCACCGGCATACCACCGCCCGGCAAATGCAGCCTTGCGGATCGGATGGCGCACGCCCCTTGTCGACATGCCACGGGCATGCTAGCACCGACCGGTTCCTCGAAATCAGTGTGCTAGCATCACGATCATGGCCGACGAGCTGACGCGCGCCGACGTCGAGCGCATTGCCGCGCTCGCCAGCCTCGAGCTGACCGGCGACGAGATCGGCATGTTCACGAGGCAGCTCGGCGAGATCCTCACTTTCGCCCGCCAGATCCAGAGCGTGGACACGACCGGCGTGCCGCCAACCTCGCACGTCCTCGCTGGTCAGCCCGTCGATCGTGACGATGAGCCGGTGCCGTCGCTCGATCGAGTGCGGGCGCTGGAAAGCGCGCCGAACGCGGCACCTGACGCGGGCCTCTTCCGCGTGCCTCGGGTGATTGGGTGATGGCACTGGACGATCAGACAGTCACCGGCATTGCCGAGGCTGTTGGGAAGGGCCGGCTCACTGCCGCCACCGTGTGCGCGGACGCGCTCGAGTCCATCAGGCAGCGCGACCAGGCGCTGCACGCCTTCACGTACGTCGCCCACACCGAGGCCGTCGCGCGGGCGCAAGCACTCGATCGCGACCGCCCAAGTGGACCGCTGACAGGCGTGCCCGCCGGGATCAAAGACAACATCTGCACGCAGGGCCTGCCGACGACTGCGTCCTCGAAGATCCTTCGCGGCTACGTCCCACCGTACAACGCGACGGTCATCGATCGTCTGCACGCAGCCGGTGCGGTCATCGTCGGCAAGACCAACTGCGACGAGTTCGCGATGGGGTCGTCGACGGAGAACTCCGCGCTCGGTCCGACGTTCAACCCATGGGACATCACGCGCACGCCCGGTGGATCGAGCGGGGGCTCCGCGGTCGCGGTCGCGGCCGGCTTCGTTCCGTTTGCGCTCGGCTCGGATACGGGAGGCTCCATTCGTCAGCCTGCCGGCCTCTGTGGCGTGGTGGGATTCAAGCCGACCTACGGACGCGTGTCTCGTTACGGCCTCCTGGCATTCGCCTCGTCGCTCGATCAGATCGGACCGATCACGCGAACGGTGCGAGATGCTGCGCTCGTGACCTCGGTCATCGCGGGGCACGACCCGGCCGATTCGACGACGTCGCGCGAGGCCGTGCCGGAATTCGCCGCGACGTTGGATGAACCGCTCGACGGTCTGAAGATTGGCGTTCCACGAGGACTCGTAGGCGACGGTGTGGACGCCGACGTGCGTCGTCTCTTCGAGGACGCGCTGGAGCAGTACCGCGCCCTGGGCGCCACGCTCACCGACATCGCGCTGCCGCACGCGTCATTGGCCATTCCCGTGTACTACCTGGTCGCCACTGCCGAAGCGAGCTCGAACCTGGCTCGCTACGACGGCGTGCGCTATGGCTACCGCACGGCGGATGCCGGCACGCTGCGCCACATGTACGATCGGACGCGCGACGAGGGATTCGGTCCGGAGGTCAAGCGGCGGATCATGCTCGGCACCTACGTACTCAGCGCCGGCTACTACGACGCCTACTACCGCAAAGCGCAGCAGGTGCGAACGCTCATACGCGGAGATTACGAAGCGGCCTTCAAGAGCGTGGATGTCGTCGCCATGCCGACGAGCCCGACGCCGGCCTTCTCGCTCGGAGAGAAAGTAAACGATCCCCTCCAGATGTACCTGGCCGATGTCTTCACGGTGAGCGCGAACCTGACAGGCCTGCCGGCGATCAGTGTGCCGTGTGGATTCACCGCCAGTCGGCTGCCGGTCGGACTTCAGCTGACGGGACGGCTGTTCGACGAGACGACGGTGCTCCGCGCCGCGCACGCGTACGAACGCGCCACGGCGTGGTGGACGGCAATGCCGCCGGTCGCGGTCGGCGCCGAACGCGCCTGAGCGCGTGGTCTAGTACGGGCGCACCAGCTGCGGACGGCTGAACGCGCGCACCAGCCCCCACACGATCAATCCCAGCAGGACGAACGGCAGGAGCGGAATGACGGCTGACACAATGGCCGCCAGCGCGAAGCCCAGGCCCACGACCAACCCGCCGACCAGCAGGACCGGCAGGATCAGAAGGATCAGGACCGCGGACAGGAGCTTCAACGCCGCCTTGGCGATCCAGAGCGGGAACAGGAGCAGGCCGAAGACGAGCCGGATGGGCAGGAACAGGATCGAGAACACGAAGCGGATGAAGAAGAACACCGCCCCCAGCGTCAGGGCCACCACGCCACCGAGCATCGTCAGGCTGAGGATGAGAAAACCCATGGAGCCTGCGTCCGTTTGCGGGCCTGAATGGCCCGGACCGACGCCCTCACAGACACTTACGTCGGGAAAGGCGCCTGTGTTTCAGGCGCCCATCGCGACGTAAGTGCCTGTAATCTAAGAGTCCAAAGTCCAAAAGTCCAAAAGTCGAAGAGTCTAGGGGTGCAGCCCGACTGACCCTTCGACTTTGCGACCCTTAGACTCTGGGACTTTCGTGGTATGTGCTACTCTGAGAGGCTTATGGCAGATGAACTCGAGCAGCCTACGACCGAGGCGACGGGGGACGAGCGCCCTGTCGTGACGGCCCCCCTGATCACTGACCGGTTTCTGTTCGTGGACGTCGCGGCTCTGCGCGCCAAGCAGCTCCGCCGTGGCGCCCTGCCGCGGCTCCAGAGCGAGAGCGAGACGCACAGCGAACTGCCGGCGAAGGCCGAGCGGATTGCGATGGAAGAAGTGCGGCGCGGGCTGGTCCAGGACCGATACGCCGGCATCGCGCAAAGCGGCCGGGATCATCGACCCGCCGGTCTGATCACGCAAGTCGAAGAGTCTCAGAGTCAAAAGGTCGCAGAGTCCAGCCCTGGGTTCGCAGGGTCAGCAATGGTCCTTCGACCCCGGACCCGCCGACCCTGCTGACCCTTGGACTAACTCTTCGACGTTGCTGACTTTTCGACCCTTCGACTTTAATTGACCGCCACCTGAATCTGCCGCGGCTTCGCTTCCTCGCGAAGTGGCAGACGAATCGTCAGCACACCGTTCTTGAACTCGGCAGCGATAGCTCCGGTGTCGACCGTCGCCGGCAGCGTGAAGGACCGCGAGAAGCTGCCGTAGGTCCGCTCGATGCGGCGGTACTGCTGTTCCTTCACTTCCGTCTCCGCCTTCTTCTGGCCGCCGATGGTCAGCGTGTTGTTCTCCACGCGAAGGTTGATGTCCTCCCGCGTCACATCCGGCAACTCCGCCTTCAGCACGAGCTCGTGCTCGTCGTTCTCGAAGATGTCCACGGGCGGCACCCAGGAGCCGCGCGACGTCAGATCGTCTTCGCCGTGCCGGCTGTAGGCGTCGGCAAAGATCCGGTTTACACGCTCCTGAAGCGAAGTCATCTCACGGAACGGGTCGAAACGAACGATGTTCATGACACTCTCCTTCACCACTGATTTAGTAAGGTGACGTCCGACGCGCGTGCGGCGGACGTCAGTCCTGTTTTGCGGATGCGCGCTTACTTCTCGACAACCTCTGCATCGACGATCTCGGGCTCGGACGCCGCGGGCGATCCGCTGCTCGCCGCGCCCTGACCGCCATACATCGCCGACGCCATGGCGTGCGACGCCTGCTGCAGAGCATCCGTCGCCCGCGTGATGGCCTCGACATCGTCCCTGGCGCTGGCATCGCGGACAGCCTGAATCGCGCCTTCGATGCGAGCCGCATCGGCCGCCGGTACCTTGTCGCGGTGCTCGTGGAGCGACTTCTCCACCGAGTGCACCAGCGCCTCGGCCTGGTTGCGCGCTTCGATGGCCTCGCGGCGCGCCTTGTCTTCCGCTGCATGCGACTCGGCGTCTCGGACCATCCGATCCACTTCGTCTTTGGCCAGACCCGACGAACCGGTGATGGAAATCTTCTGTTCCTTCCCGGTCGCCCGATCCTTGGCGGAGACGTTGACGATCCCGTTCGCGTCGATGTCGAACGTCACTTCGATCTGCGGAAGGCCCCGCGGCGCCGGCGGAAGGCCGGCCAGCTGGAACCGTCCGAGCGTGCGGTTGTCGCGCGCCAGCGGGCGTTCACCCTGCAGCACGTGGACTTCCACGTTCGTCTGATTGTCAGCCGCGGTCGAGAACGTCTCGCTCTTCCGCGTCGGAATCGTCGTGTTGCGCGGGATCAATGTCGTCAGGACACCGCCCAGGGTCTCGATGCCCAGCGAGAGCGGTGTGACGTCGAGCAGCAGCATGTCCTTGACGGTGCCAGTCAAGACACCGCCCTGCACCGCCGCACCCACTGCGACGACTTCGTCAGGGTTCACGCCCTTGTGCGGCTCGCGGCCGAAGTAGTCGCGCACGAGCTGCTGCACCTTGGGCATCCGCGTCGATCCACCGACGAGCACGACCTCATCGATCGCGTCCGGCTTCAGCCCGGCATCGGCCAGCGCCTGCTTCACCGGCGCCATGCTCTTCTGCAACAGATCGTCGACGAGACCTTCGAGCTTTGCCCGCGTCAGCTTCAGCGCGAAATGCTTGGGACCTGACTGATCGGCCGTGATGAACGGCAGATTGATATCGGTCTCACTGACGCTCGACAGCTCGATCTTGGCTTTCTCAGCCGCTTCCTTCAGACGCTGCACGGCCATTCGATCTCTCCCAAGGTCGATGCCGTCGCTCTTCTTGAACTCCGCGACCATCCAATCGATCACACGCTGGTCGAGATCGTCGCCGCCCAGGTGCGTGTCGCCATTGGTCGACTTCACCTCGACGAGTCCGTCGCCGACCTCGAGAATGGAGATATCGAACGTGCCACCGCCGAAGTCGTAGACGGCGATCGTCTCGTTGGTTTTCTTGTCGAGGCCGTACGCGAGCGCGGCTGCCGTAGGCTCATTGATGATGCGCAGTACGTTCAGGCCCGCGATGCGCCCCGCGTCTTTGGTCGCCTGCCGCTGCGCGTCGTTGAAGTAGGCCGGCACGGTGATGACCGCGTCGGTGACCGATTCGCCGAGATAGTCTTCTGCCGCCTGCTTCAGCCGCTGCAGGACCATCGCGGAGATCTCGGGCGGTGAATAGCGCGTGCCGCGCACCTCGACGCGCGCATCGCCGTTGTCGGCGCGCACGACGCGGTACGGGACGCGCCCGGATTCAGCCGAGACCTCGCTGTGCTGCCGGCCCATGAACCGCTTGATCGAGAAGATGGTGTTTTCCGGGTTGGTGACCGACTGACGCTTGGCCACCTGGCCGACCAATCGCTCGCCATCTTTCGTGAGCGCCACGACCGACGGTGTCGTCCGCGCGCCTTCCTGATTCACGATGACGACGGGCTGGCCGCCTTCCATCACGGCGACGACCGAATTGGTCGTGCCGAGGTCGATTCCAATCACTTTTCCTGGCATGTCTGGTTCTGTCCCCCTTTGCCGAAAGACAGTGTACGCATCACATGAGTGTATGTCAAGCAATAAATATTAGTGTTATACACTCATTATGTCGACCCCAGGTAATCTCATGCGATGCGTTGATGAGCTCACAGGTCGCCGGAGATGCAAACTCCCGCAGGGATGTGCCATCCTACAAAGCGATGGTGGGCTGGCCAGCCGTGCTAATCACGTCGGATCACGAGGATTTGGCAGACGATGTCCGCCGCATCTTCCAGGACCTCGAGCGGCACGGCGGACGCCCCTGGACGGCAGCCACCGGCCAGTGCACACCCACGCTCGACGTCCTCGAAACCGACGAAACCGTTGAAATTGCCGTGGATTTGCCGGGTGTCGCCCCTGCCCAGATCCGGGTGGTGCTCAAAGGCGGTCTCGTGCTGGTCGCTGGCGAAAAGATTCCCGCCGCGCCCTCGGCCGCTGGCGGCGGCGACTACCATCTGCTCGAGCGGGGATTCGGCCGGTTCGCCCGCGCGGTCCGTATTGCGCCGCCGTTCGACGGCAGCCGGGCCCGTGCCTACTGTGCCGACGGCGAGCTGCGAATCATCCTGCCGAAGATTCACGACCGCCGGGGACAGGCGCGCACGCTGTCGATCGCTTCAGAGCCCTCCGAATCGTCATCGTGATCGGCCGGCCCGATTCGCACCTATGAACCTTCTCTTCGTCGGCGACATCGTCGGGCGCCCCGGTCGCGAGCTCGTACGCGTAGGGCTCCGAGCCCTCGTCGAGCAGAACGCCATCGATCTCGTGATCGCGAACGCCGAGAATTCCGCTGGGGGCTTCGGCATCACCCGTGAAATCGGCGAGGAGCTGCTCGATCGCGGCGTGGACGTGATGACCTCGGGCAATCACATCTGGGACAAGCGAGAGGCGCTCGACTACATTGCCGTGGAGCCACGCCTTCTGCGTCCTGCCAACTTCCCCGCCGGCGCGCCCGGACGTGGGAGCTTCATCGCCCAGACGAGGGAGGGCATCACCGTCGGCGTCGTGAACGTCATGGGCCGCGTCTTCATGGCGCCGCTCGACGATCCCTTTGCGGTGGCGCTGCGCGAGGTGGAGGCGCTCGCCGATCGGACGCGGATCGTGCTGGTGGACTTTCACGCCGAGGCGACCTCCGAAAAGATCGCAATGGGCTGGCATCTGGACGGCGAAGTCACCGCCGTCGTCGGCACGCACACGCACGTCCAGACGGCCGATGAACAAATCCTTCCTGGTGGCACTGCCTACATCACCGACGTCGGAATGACCGGGCCGCACGACGGGATCATTGGCGTCGAACGCGAGCCTGCGCTCGCCCGCTTTCTGACGGGCCTCCCGTCGCGCTTCGACACCGCGACCGGGCGCGCGCGCTTGAATGCCGTCGTCATTGCGGCCGACGATCGATCCGGTCACGCGACACGCATCGAGCGGATCAGCCTCGGTCTCGAGGAGCTCCAGGAGATGGCCCGTTCGCGCGATGCGCATGTCAGCGAGTCCAGGTAATGGCCTCTCTCTTCGATCTGCCGTTCGAGGAACCCGAAGCCGACGAACCGGCGCCCCCTCGGCGTCCAGAGGCACCGTACACGGTCAGCGGCCTCACGGCGGCTCTTCGTGATGTCATCGACGGTGCGTTCGGCGTCATTGCGGTCGAGGGCGAGGTCTCGAACTGCCGCACGTGGACGACCGGGCATGTCTACTTCACGTTGAAGGACGAGCTCGCGCAGCTGCGGGCCGTGATCTTCCGCACCACCGCCCGGCAGCTGAAGTTCACGCTCCAGGACGGCGAGCACGTCGTCGTCAGGGGGCGCCTGGCCGTCTACGAGCAGAAGGGCGAGTATCAGATCGTCTGCGATCGCGTCGAGCCGCTGGGGCGTGGGGCACTGCAGCTCGCGTTCGAGCAGTTGAAGCGGCGGCTCGCGGCGGAAGGGCTCTTCGACGAGTCGCGGAAGCGGGCGCTGCCGGCCTTGCCGCGCAAGATCGGGATCGTCACGTCGATCGACGGCGCCGCGCTCAGGGATATCATCACGGTCCTCCGGACGCGCTATCCATCCGCGCACCTGGTCATCCGGCCTGCGCGCGTGCAGGGCGAGGGCGCCGCGGTCGAAGTCGCGCGCGGTCTGGCGGCGATTGCCCGCGTGCCCGACGTCGATGTGGTCATCGTCGGACGAGGCGGCGGATCGATCGAAGACTTGTGGACCTTCAACGAAGAAATCGTGGCCCGCGCGATCGCCAAGTGCCCGATCCCCGTGATTTCGGCCGTCGGCCACGAGACGGATTTCACCATCGCGGATTTCGTCGCCGATCGCCGCGCCCCGACGCCATCGGCCGCGGCTGCGCTGGTCGCTCAGGCGCACACGGATCTGCGGCTGTCGCTCACGCGGTCGCGCGAACGGCTCGTTGCGGCGACTCGACGGCGGGTGCTGATGCTGCGTGGACGCGTGCACGCGTTGGCCGCCCGTCCGGCCCTCTCTGCCTGGCCCACTCGCGTCGCGTTGATGGGCCGCCACGTGGCCGAGCTCACGCACAACCTGCGCCGCTCGCAGTCCACGCGCATCGCCGCGGCTGGGCGACGAGTGGATCTCCTGGACCGCCGCCTGGAAGCCCGCGACTTGAGGCGGCGGATTGCCGCCGATCAGGCACGCGTCCGTGCCCTTCGGACGAAGCTCGATACCCTCGTCGCACGTGATCGTCACGTGCGGCAGCGGCGGCTCGGTGCTTTGGCGGCGCGTCTGGAGGCGCTCAGTCCTCTGGCCGTCCTCGCGCGCGGCTATGCGCTCTGTTGGGACGTCGCTCAGCAAACGCTCGTGAGGCGTGCGGCCGACGTTGCCCCAGGCGACCAGATCCGCGTCTCACTCTCCGAAGGATCGATTGAGGCCGCGGTGCTCCGCACCGAGCCAGCCAACTAACGCCATGGCCGAAGAACTCTCCATCAAGGACTTCGAAGCGGCAATCGCCGAGCTCGAGACGATCGTCAAGAAGCTCGAGGACGGAGACCTGACGCTCGAGTCGTCGCTGACGCTCTACGAGCGCGGCGTGCAGCTCTCCCGGTTCTGCCATACCAGACTCGAAGACGTGGAACGACGGATTGAGATCCTCAATGAGCGCGGGGAGCTGAAGCCAGCGCCAAGCGGCCTCGGGTCTGACGACCCCGACGCCGGCCGGGGCCGAGGCCGGGGGTGACCGTCACCGACGGCCGGCTACCGCTCTCCGCCTGGATTGACGAGCGGCGAACGGAGATCGAGACCGCCCTCGACTCGTTTCTTCCGCGTCCTCCAGCCGCTCCGGCCCTCATCGTGGACGCGATGCGGTACAGCGTCCGCGCAGGCGGCAAGCGTCTGCGGCCGCTGCTCACGCTCGCCACTGCCGAAGCCGCAGGCACGGTATCGAAACCTGCGCTCGATCCATCTGAGGCTCGACGACTCGCAATGCCCGCGGCGTGCGCGCTGGAGCTCGTCCACACGTATTCCCTCGTCCACGACGATCTGCCGGCCATGGACAACGACACGTTGCGCCGTGGTCAGCCGACCCTGCACGTGGTGCACGGCGAGGGCATGGCCATCCTCGGCGGCGATGGGCTCCTGACCGAAGCCTTCGGCATCATCGCGCGTGCGCCCGAGGATGCCGATGGGCGCCTCGCCCACCGCAAGCTGCGAGTGATTGCCACACTGGCGAGGGCGGCCGGCGCTGAAGGGATGGTTGGCGGGCAGGCGATCGACCTGCACTGGTCGGGACAGGGCGGACCACAGGCGCCGGTGGTCGCACCGCCGGATCTGGATCTATTGCGCGACCTGCACGCGCGAAAGACAGGAGCGCTCATCCGCGCTTCGGCGGCTCTCGGCGCGATCATGGCCGGCGCTTCCGATGACACGCTGCGCGCGGTGGATGCGTTCGCCGCTGATCTCGGGCTGGCGTTCCAGATCGTCGACGACGTGCTGGATGTGGAAGGGACGGCGGCGGCGCTGGGGAAGACTGCAGGAAAGGATGCCGCGGCCGGCAAGGTCACGTATCCAAGCCTGGTCGGACTCGAGGGATCCCGGACGCTGGCGAGGCAAGCCGTCACTCGGGCAGAGGCGGCCCTCCGCGGGGCGGGATTGCCGACGGACTACCTGCTCGGTCTCGCCGCATGGGTCGTCGAGAGACACCAGTGAAGACGCGAGTGCGGCTCGACATGCTGGTGGTCGAGCGCGGGCTGGCACCATCGCGGGAACGGGCCCAGGCACTCATCCTCGCCGGACAGATCCGCGCCGCCGGCATCCAGTCACCCAAGCCCGGCACATCGGTCGCCGCGGACGTCGAGCTCGAAGTGCTCGGCGCCGATCATCCGTACGTCGGGCGCGGTGGCCTGAAGCTCGCTCACGCCCTCGAGCGATTCGCCATCGACGTCACGGGCCGCGACGCCCTCGACATCGGTGCCTCTACGGGTGGCTTCACGGACGTTCTGCTCCAGAAGGGCGCGCGTCACGTGGTCGCGCTCGATGTTGGCCACGGACAGATCGACTGGACACTCAGGAACGACTCGCGTGTGGTCGTGCTCGAGGGCGTCAACGCGCGCTACCTGACGCCCGGGCAGCTGCCAGGTCCAGTGGACGTGGTGACCATCGACGTCTCGTTCATCTCGCTGCGTCTCATCCTGCCGGTCGTGCCGCCCCTTCTTCGCGCTGGCGCGGACGTGGTGGCCCTCGTGAAGCCGCAGTTCGAGGCGGGGCGGGAGGACGTGGGACGAGGCGGCATCGTGGACGATCCGGGCATCCATGCGCGCGTCGTCGCTGATGTCTCGGCCGCGGCCGCTGGAGTAGGATTGGCCACTCACGGCATGACTCCGTCCCCCATCACCGGCGCATCGGGCAACCAGGAGTTTCTCCTGCATCTGCGGGAGCACGACCGGTGCTGAGCCGCGTCGGCATCGTCGCCAAGCGCGGACTCACGGCAGCCGTCCCGCACCTGAACTCTGCCGTCGAATGGCTGCACCAGCACGCGGTGACGGTGGTGCTCGAGGAGGACACGGCGCAGATCGTGACCACCTCGTCGCCGTACACCGTGACGACGCGCGACATGATCGCGGGGCAGGTGGACCTGGTGCTCGTGCTCGGCGGCGATGGCACGTTGCTCGCGGTGGCCGACCGGCTGGGCGATTCCGCCGTGGACGTCCCGATCCTCGGCGTCAACTTCGGCCGTCTCGGATTTCTGACCGAGATCCAGCTGCCCGACCTGATGCCGACGCTGGAGCTCGCGCTGAATGGCACCGCACCGATCTACGAACGCGTGATGCTGCGCGCACGCGCGCTGCGCGGCGGCTCCCCATACGCCGACCACATCGTCTTGAACGACGTCGTCGTGACGAAGGGGGCCATCTCGCGCCTGATCTATCTGTCGGTGTATGTCGATGGCGCGTTCGTGTCAGACGTGAAGGCCGATGGACTCATTCTCGGCAGCCCGACCGGGTCCACGGCCTACAACCTCGCGGCCGGCGGTCCGATCGTGCATCCAAGCGTCGATGCGCTTCTGCTCACACCAATCGCGCCGCACGCACTCGGCAACCGCCCGATTGTCCTGCCGGGACGCTCACTCATCAGCGTGCGTCCCGCGGCCGAGTCGAGTCCGGACGAGATGTTCGTCACCCTCGATGGCCAGCGAGGCTTTGCCTTCACCCACGGCGACGAAGTGATCGTCACACGCGCCGATCGTACGCTGCGCCTCGTCGGCGCGCCGGGGCGCAGCTACTACGACACGCTGCAGACAGAAGCTGCACTGGGGCGAGAGATAGTCGGCGATCGTGTTCGTATTCGTATTCGTGTTCGGGTTCGAATCGTATTCGGATTCGTAATCGAACGGGAGCGTGATCAAATCGAATACGAACACGAATGCGAATCACGACATGCGCCTAGCGCTGTCTCCTGCCGGCGCCCTGAAACGTCTTCCACGTTCTTCCGCTGTTCGTCGTAGGTCCGCGCGAAGACGTGCGTGCCGTCGTTGCGGCTGACGAAGTAGAGATAGTCCACGGGCGCCGGATTGAGCGCGGCCTGGAGTGAGGCTCGTCCCGGGGCGGCAATGGGACCGGGAGGCAGGCCGGCGTAGCGATAGGTGTTGTACGGCGAGTCGAATTGCATGTTCTCCCGCGTGAGGTTGCCGGTGTAGCGTCCGGCCTTCTGCAGCGCGTAGATGACGGTCGGATCGCACTGCAGTCCCATCCCGATCCGCAGCCGGTTCAGATACACGGCGGCCACCTCGGGCCGTTCTTCGGGGCGGGCGGTTTCCTTCTCCACAATCGACGCGAGGGTCACGGCTTCGCGGACCTTGAAACCGTGTGCGGTGGAGGCCGCTTTGAGATCGTCGCCAAACACCCGATTGAAGCGCCCGACCATCTGGGCGACCAACTGCCCGGCGGTGGCATGACGCGGCAATCCGTACGTATCGGGGAACAGATAGCCCTCGAGATCGCGGGCGTCCGGATCCATCGTCTTCACGAGCGAGACGTCCGACGCCGCGTGAATGAAGTCCGCCGACGATCCGAACTCGTGGCTCTGGAAGATCTGCGCCATCTCCGCGATCGTGAGGCCCTCGGGGAAGGTGATCGGGCGCAGATAGACGTCGCCCTTGACGAGGCGTGCAATCACCTGCCGCGGGGAGAGCGGCACATCGAAGCGGTACTCTCCCGCCTTGAGCTCACGAGCGGATCCGCTCTCGAACAGTGCAATCCGCCAGGTGAGGCGATCGCGCACGACACCCGCGTCAACGAGACGATGACCGATGACGCCTGGCGCGGAACCGGGGGGAATGTCGATGAACTGCTCTTCGCTGGTGTAGCCGCGAAACGGCGCATCCACGCGGGAATAGAGCACGCCAGCCACGGCAGCCAGCGCGGCGAGCAGGATGACGAGAGCAACCAGAACGCGCCGCATCACTCGTCGTCGGCCGCCAGACTGCCGGCGCGCGGGCGTCCATCGAGGTAGTCCTGCAGGATGACGGCGGCAGCGGCCGCGTCCAGCTTCGCCTTGCGCACGCGCCAATCACGCTCGTTCACCGCCAACCGTCCTTCGGCTTCATGACTGCTCAACCGCTCGTCCTGCAGCACGATGGGCAGCGTAATCCGCGAGCGAAGCGCGTCCACGAAGTGTTGAACGTGCACGGTCTGATCCGTGGGCGATCCGTCCAGGCGGCGCGGCAGGCCGATGACCACCACGTCCGCGCCGTCTTCCTCGGCGGCGATCCCTTCGACGAGCCCGGCGACCTGGCTCACGGCTTCCTTCAGCGACGGACTTCGCTGCAGCGTGCGCAGAGGGCGGGCCAGTGTCTGCGAGGCGTCGCTCACGGCCACGCCAACTCGCCGCAGACCAAAGTCCAGGCCGATCGCACGCACACAAGCATTATCACCCGGTCTCCGGCATCGGCTGACAGGGTGCTACACTCGCGTCGGTCGATGTCCATCACGCGGATTCACATCCGTACTCCAAAACGCCTGAGCGTCATTGGAGCAGGCGCGACGCTGCTCGGCGTGGCACTGGGACTGGCGGGCGTTGCGGGAGCCCGGCAGGCCTCCGCGCCTGCGGCACCTGCCTCGGCACAAGCCGCATCCGAACGTGCTGCGGAACGGCTGCGGACGCTGCAGGAGGAAGCGGACAGTCTGCTGGCGCGCGAGCGCACGTTGCTGACCGACCTCCGGCGCCTCGAGGTGGACCGCGCGATGGCCGCGGAGCGCCTCGCCCAGATCGAGACCGAAACCCGTAATCTCGAACAGGAGCTGGCCGACACCGTCAGGCATCGCGAGCTCCTCGAGCAGGCGCGCGCCGCCGAAGTCCCCATCCTGCGCAACCGACTGGTGGAGCTGTACAAACTGGGGGGCGGCGGCTATCTGCGACTGTTGCTCGGCGTCGACGACATCCGTGACGTGGGCCGCGCCTATCGCACGGTCAGCGCGTTGGCGGCGCTCGACCGCGAGCGCGCGCGGGCTCACGAGAGCACGCTGAAGTCACTCGCGCAGGTCGAAGAGGATCTCACCACGCGCCAGTCGGAGCTGGCCAAGCTGCACGAACAAGCCGTGGCAGCGCGGGCCGCGGCGGACCGCGCGGTTCGCGAGCGCACCGGGCTCATCGCCCGGATCGATCAGCGGCGCGACCTGAACGCGCAGCTCACGGGCGAGCTCCAGGCCGCGCAGGCGCGGTTGCAGCAGACGGTGTCGGACCTCGGCGGTTCCGCCACGGTGCTGCCGCTCCGGCCGTTCCAAGGCACACTCTCCTGGCCGGTCACCGGACGGGTACTCACGCACGTCCACCTGCCATCGGATGGCGCCCCGCCTGGCGCTTCGCCGCAGAACGGCATCGAAATCGCCGCCCCACCGGGCACACCTGTCACGGCGGTTCACGACGGCACCGTCGCGTTCGCTGGCCCGTTCGAGGGCTTCGGACACCTCGTGATCCTGGATCACGGCAACAAGTCCTATTCGCTCTACGGCCACCTCGACGAGGTGGGCGTGAGTCGCGGTGCGCAGGTCGAGCGCGGCCGGTCCCTCGGGACGGTCGGCACGTCCCCGACCGGGACGAACCTTCTCTACTTCGAACTGCGCGTCGACGGTCACGTCGTCGATCCCTTACAATGGCTGAAAGACCGTCCATAGTCGGGCGGGAGCCCTCATGAACAGCAGAGTCCGCCTGGCCGTCCTTCTCGTCTCGGCGCCCATCGTGTTGCTGGTTGCGATCGGAGGCTTCCTCGGCAAAGCCTCTGCACGCGACGACAGCTATCAGCACCTTCGGGTCTTCGAAGACGTCGTCTCGCTCATCCTCAACAACTACGTCGAGGGCGTGAACAGCGACCGCATCATGAAGGGCGCGATGGAAGGTCTGGCCGAGGGGCTGGATCCCGACAGCGCCTATCTGACGCCGGCGCAAGTGACGACGATGATGCGGCCCGATTCGCTGCCGAAGGGCGGCGTCGGGTTGGAGCTGACGCGTCAGTACTACCTGCGGGTCGTGTCGGCGCGGGAGGGTTCGGCGGCTGCTCGTGCGGGCCTGCGTCCCGGCGACTTCGTCCGGGCGATTGACGAGAAACCGACGCGCGACATGTCGGTCGTGGTTGGATCGCGGCTGCTGCGCGGCGCGCCAGGGACCAAGGTGTCGCTGACGATTCTGCGCGGCAGTGCCGCCGAACCGCACGTGATCGAGTTGGTGCGCGAAGACACTGCCGCCCCGGCGATGACGCGCCGGCAGGTGTCACCCGGCGTCTGGCTCGTGCGCGTGCCGATCTTCTCGAGCGCCACCGCGGAGCAACTGAACGCTGAAGTCGCCGCGGCTCGCAAGGGCGGCGCGACCAACCTCCTGATCGATGTCCGGAACAACGCCGAAGGCTCCTTTGATGACGGACTCGCGGCGGCGCGCCTCTTCGTGCCGAGCGGACTGCTCACCACACGCGAGACACGCGAGGGCAAGACGCGCGTGGAGGCCAAACCTGGCGATGGCGCCATCGATCTGCCGGTGACGCTGCTCGTGGACAACGGAACCGCGGGCGCGGCGGAGCTGTTTGCGAGCGCGTTGTCGGGCAACGGCCGCGCCACGCTCGTCGGCGAGCACACCATCGGCCGTGCGGCCACGCAGGAACTCGTGAAGCTGCCCGACGGCAGCGCACTCTGGCTCTCGACCGCGCGCTATCTCACGCCGAAGGACGTCGTGCTCCACGAAAAAGGCCTCGCGCCGGATGTGCCCGTTGACGTGCCCGACGTGGAGTTCGGCACCGAGCCGCCGTCAGGCGATCCGATCCTCGACAAAGCGATCGCCCACCTCTCCGAGAAGAAGCAAGCCGCGTAGCGTCGCGCCGCGCGCGACGCGCAGACGCGAGCGTCGATCGGCTGAAGACCCGCATAAAATCGCGCTTTCCGCTTGACACCTTCCAGATGCTGCCGTATAACGCGAAGCTGGTTCAATCAGTTGTCGCGCGCGCTCAATCTCGTGTCTGCGCGTGGCTATGACACCAGGAGGTTTCATGAACAAGCAGGATCTGATCACGAAGATTGCCAAGGAGGTCGAGCTCAGCAAGTCGAACGCCGCGGCTGCTGTGGACTCCTTCATCGACGGCATCACGAAGGCGCTCAAGAAGGGCGACTCGATCACGTTTGTCGGGTTCGGCACCTTCAAGACGTCGCAGCGTAAAGCGCGCACCGCGCGCAACCCGCAGACCGGTGCGCCCATCAAGATCAAGGCCCGCCGCGTCGTCCGTTTCAGCGCGGGCAAGGCCCTCAAGACCGCTGTCAAGTAGCGCCAACCGACGCCGTCCGCGCCGGCTCCAGCCGGCGCGGGGGCGATACGATTCCCCTCACACGGCACCTCCCTCGCGTTGACGGCCTCCCCGAGCCACAGGTATACTGTCCGTTCGCGTAAGGCCCGAAGAGGGCGGCCTTTAGGCGCGTAGCTCAGATGGTTAGAGCGCCTGCTTGACACGCAGGAGGTCGGCGGTTCGAGTCCGCCCGTGCCTACCATCACCTTCGTCAGCGTTCGCCAGCCTTTTCAGCTGTCAGCTCAGACGAATTGGGTGTTGAAGACGTCGAACTGACCCGCCGCTGTGGCGGACCGCTGAGAGATCCCCAACCGACGTGAACGTGCGATGAGCCAGGTGACCGTAACGCTGCCGGACAGCTCCATCCGGAGCGTGCCCGCGGGTGCTCCCGTGCGGGAAGTGGCGGAGTCCATCTCGCCACGGCTCGCCGCCGCGGCGCTCGCGGCCGTCGTGGACGATCGGCTCGTCGATCTCACGTTCCCGCTCACGGCCGACGCGCGCGTCCGCATCGTGACGGAGCAGGCGCCGGAGGCGCTGACGCTCTATCGTCACAGTACGGCGCATCTGCTGGCCGCTGCCGTGACGGCGCTCTTTCCGCATGCGCAGTGCGGCATCGGGCCGCCCACCGACGAGGGGTTCTTCTACGACTTCGTCGTCGATCGGCCGTTCGTGCCGGAGGATCTCGACGCCATCGAAGCGCGGATGAAGGATCTCGCGGCGCAGAACCTGCCCTACGAACGCCAGATGTGGCCGCGCCAGGAAGCGATCGACTTCTTCACCAAGCGGGGCGAACCGCTGAAGGTCCAGTTGATCGAAGAGAAGACGGCCGGACAACCCGAGGTCTCCTGCTACACGATCAAGGATCGCGACACGTTCGTCGATTTCTGCGTCGGTCCGCACGTGCCGTCGAGCGGCAAGCTGAAGGCGTTCAAGCTGCTCTCGACCTCGAACGCGTACTGGAAGGGCGACGCGAAGAACGCGCCGATGCAGCGGATCTACGGCACGGCCTTCTTCAGCGACAAGGAGCTGAAGGCACACCTGGCCCAGATTGAAGAGGCGAAGACGCGCGACCATCGCAAGGTCGGCAAGGATCTCCATCTCTTCATGTTCCATCCCTGGGCGCCGGGCGCCGCGTTCTGGCTCGAGAAGGGCACGCGTCTCTATCACACGCTCGCCGATTACATGCGCGAGGTGCTCTACCCCGCCGGCTACGTCGAGGTGAAGACGCCGCTCATCTTCAACAAGGCCCTGTGGGAGACGTCGGGACACTGGCAGCACTATCGCCAGAACATGTTCCTCGTCGAGTCGGGCGACGAGCAGATGGGCGTCAAGGCGATGAACTGCCCCGGCCACATGCTCGTCTTCGGCAGCCAGATGCGGAGCTATCGCGACCTGCCAATCCGGCTGCACGAGCAGACGCCGCTGCACCGGAACGAAGCGTCTGGCGTGCTGTCGGGACTGACACGCGTGCGTCAGTTCTCGCAGGACGATGCGCATTGCTTCGTGCGCGAGGATCAGATCGCGTCGGAAGTCGAGGCGCTGCTGAAGCTCGTGCAACGGGTGTATGGCGACTTCGGCCTCGAGTACTCGGCGAAGCTGTCCACGCGTCCGGCGGAGTTCCTCGGCGAAGTGGCGACGTGGGATCACGCCGAGGCGTCGCTGAAGCAGGCACTCGAGCAGGCGGGCCAGGCGTACACGCTCAACGCCGGCGATGGCGCGTTCTACGGCCCGAAGATCGATTTCGACATCACGGACGCGATCGGGCGGAAGTGGCAGTGCGCGACGATCCAGCTCGACTACCAGCTGCCGGAGCGGTTCGATCTGAAGTACGTCGGCGCCGACAACGCGGAGCACCGGCCGGTGGTCATCCATCGGGCCATCTTCGGGAGCTTCGAGCGCTTCATCGCGATGATCATCGAGCACTACGCCGGCGCGTTTCCGCTCTGGCTCGCGCCTCTGCAGGCGCGGGTGCTGCCCATTGCGGACCGGCATCTCGACTACTCGCGCGGCGTCCTGGCGTCGTTGTCAGCGGCCGGACTGCGGGCCGAGCTCGACGAGCGCCAGGAGAAGATCGGTTATAAGATCCGGGAAGCCCAGCTGCAGAAGATTCCCTACATGCTGGTTGTGGGCGACCGCGAGGCCGCAGAAGGAACGGTTGCCGTGCGCACGCGGGCGGGCGGCGATCAGGGCGCACAGGCCGTGAGCGCGTTCGTGGCCAACGCGCTCGACGCCGTGAAACGAAAGGGACGGGACGCTCACTGACGATCGCGTGACGCAGACGACGAAGGGCATTCGTCATTCGTCAATCTGCAATCGTCAATGGTCGATCCCCCAAGGAGGCTGGTATCGCTTTCGAACGTTCGCCTCGCCGTGACGATCGGGTCCGCGTCAACGACCGGATCCGGGTGCGTGAAATTCGCGTGATCGATGACACCGGCTCGCAGCTCGGCATCATGCCGCCGCCGCAGGCCCTCGCCATCGCACGACAGAAGGGTCTCGACCTGGTGGAGATCTCGCCCACCGCGGTTCCGCCGGTCTGCCGAATCATGGATTTCGGCAAGTACCAGTATCAGGAACAGAAGCGTGCGCGTGAGGCGAAGAAGCATCAGAAGATCATCGAGGTCAAGGAGATCAAGTTTCGTCCGAAGGTGGACGAGCACGACTACCAGTTCAAGAAGAAGCACATCGAGCGCTTCCTTGCCGACGGCGACAAGGTCAAGGCGACGGTGTTCTTCCGCGGACGCGAGATGGCGCATCCCGAGATCGGGCGCCGGATCCTCGAGCGCCTGATTGGCGAGCTGGTCGACGTGGCGGTCGCCGAGTCGTCGCCGCGGCAAGAAGGCAACCAGATGCATACCATCCTGGCGCAGAAGGCCGACGGTAAGTCGGCGCGCCGGGCCAGCGCGCCAGTCGCCGATCAGCGTCGGCCGGCGCCTTCACCCGCTGTCGGCGCCGCGCGCCCGCAGCCCGTGGCCGAGGAAGCAGCGCTTCCGCCGGCCGGCGACGAGAGTTAGAGCCATGCCGAAACTGAAGACCCATCGTGGCGCCGCGAAGCGGTTCAAGAAGACCGCCTCAGGCAAATTCCGACGGAGTTCCGCTTTCAAGCGGCACATCCTGACGAGCAAGTCGACCAAGCGGAAGCGCCAGCTGCGCGGCAGCATCGCCGTGTCGGATTCGGAAGCCCACAAGCTGGAGAGGATGCTTCCCTACAAATGAGTAGGGTAGTGGGCAAAGGGGTAGTTGGTAGTTACGACGCGGGGTCGGGGGTAATTCGCCTTAGCCCTGCGAGCGCGAGTGGGCTCGCCCTCGAGCCCTGAGAGCGAAGGGGCGATAGCCCTACGAACGTAAGGAAGATAGAGATGCCTCGAGTCAAACGTGGAACAGTCCGGCGCGCGAAGCGGAAGAAGCTGCTCGCCAGGACGAAGGGATTCTTCGGCAACAAGAGCAAGCTGTACCGCTTCTCGAAGGAAGCTGGCGACACGGCGCTCAAGTATGCCTTCGTCGGACGCCGCAACAAGAAGCGCGATTTCCGCCGCCTCTGGATCGTCCGCATCAACGCCGCTGCGCGTGAGAACGGCCTCACCTACGGTCAGCTCGTCAACGGCCTCAAGCTGGCCGGCGTCGAGCTCGATCGGAAGATGCTCGCGGATCTCGCGGTCACGCAGCCGGCGGCGTTCTCCAAGCTGGCAGAGCAGGCCAAGGCCCATAAAGCAACTGCGTAATGACGAAGGTGGGTTGACGATTGACGATTAGCAGTCTTCCGGCGGACACCGCGCGTGGGCTGCCATTCGTCATTCGTCAATCGTCATTCGTCATTGGTCCGTGGCAGTAGTGATTGGTTCAGCCGCAGTAGCCGATGTCCTCGATCGCCCGCCTCCGCGCCGAGTTCGATGACGCGCTCGCTCAGGCCGCATCCGAACAGGATCTCAAAGCGCTCCGCGACAAGTTCCTCGGCCGGAAGGGCGGCGCCGTCGCGGCGTTGATGAAGGACGTCGCGTCCGCACCCGCGGACGAGCGGCCACTGCTCGGAAAACAGGCGAACGAGCTGAAGCAGGCCATCGAAGCTGCGCTCACGGCGAGACTCGATACGCTCACGTCTGCACGGCCGCCCGCCGGCGCCGTCGACGTCACCCTCCCCGGCCGTCGTCCGATCGTCGGTCATCGGCATCCGCTGACATACCTGCGCGATCGCATGGAGGGGATTTTCGCGCGCCAGGGCTACGAGATCCTCGACGGCCCCGAAACCGAGGACGACTACCACAACTTCGAAGCCCTCAACATGCCGCCGGATCATCCTGCGCGCGACATGCAGGACACGCTGTATCTGAAGCAGCCGTTCGCGCGTCCCGTGTGGCCCGTGGGAGCCGTGGCGCTCGATGCGCTCGCGACAGGCGAGCCGCCGTCCGAGACCAACGCTCCGTCACCCGATACCCGGCCCGCGACGCTGCTCCGCACGCACACGTCGGCGATGCAGATCCGCTACATGCAGCAGCACCGGCCGCCCGTGCGCGTGATCGCGCCGGGCCGCGTCTACCGCCGCGACAATCTCGATCTCACGCACACGCCGATGTTCCAGCAGGTCGAGGGGCTGGTCGTGGGCGAGGGCGTGACGATGGGCGATCTGAAGGGGTCGCTGATTGGCTGCCTGCGCGAGTTGTTCGGACCCGAGACGCCGGTGATGTTCCGTCCGAGCTTCTTCCCCTACACCGAGCCGAGCGCCGATGTGTTCATCGGCTGCCGCACCTGCCGCGGCGCCGGCTGTGCGATGTGCAAGAAAACGGGCTGGATTGAAGTGCTCGGCTGCGGGATGGTGCATCCGGCGGTGTTCGAAGCCGTGGGCTACGACACCACCGCCCTCACCGGCTTCGCCTTTGGCGTCGGCATCGAGCGCCTCGCGCTTCTGCTCTTCGGCGTCGAAGACATCCGCCAGTTCTACGAGAACGACCTGCGCTTTCTGGAGCAGTTCCCGGCGTGAGGATCCTCGTCTCGTGGCTCCGCGACGTCGTGGACGTGCCGGTCGCACCGTCGAAGCTGGCGGCCGATCTCCACATGGCCGGCTTCGAAGTGGCGTCGGTCGAGCCGCCTCCTGGCGCGGCTGACACGTCCACGGACGCCGTCATCGATCTCGAAATCACGGCCAACCGTCCCGATTGCCTCAGCGTGATCGGCATCGGGCGGGAGGTGTCCACACTCTACCGGACGGTCTTCAAGCCACCGGCGGTCCGTGACCTTGGCCCGTCCGATCCCGCGCGCGCGGCGGGACTGCGCGTGTCGATCGTGGACGCAGTCACGCTGCCCGCGGTATTGCGGGGCCACCGCAGCGATCCGCGTCGCTCCTTCCCCCGACTGGATGCAGCAGCGGCTGACTGCCGCGGGCGTGCGTCCGATCAACAACATCGTGGACGTGACCAACTACGTGCTCCTGGAGGTTGGTCAGCCGATGCACGCGTTCGATCTCGACCGCCTCGCCGGTCAGGCACTGCACGTCAGGCTCGCGAAGGACGGCGAGCGACTCCGCACGCTCGACGGTCAGGACCGCACGCTGACATCCGACATGCTCGTCATCGCCGACGATCGGTCCGCGGTGGCGCTGGCAGGCGTCATGGGCGGCGCCGCGAGCGAGGTCAGCAGCACGACACACACGATTGCGCTCGAGAGCGCCTACTTCGAAGCCAACGGCGTGCGGCGGACGAGCAAGCGCCTCGGCCTGTCGACAGAAGCCTCGTATCGATTCGAGCGCGGGACGGATCCCGAAGGTCCGGCATCGGCACTGGCGCGCTGCTGCTGGCTCCTCGAACACGTCGGCGCGGGCACCATTCAGGCAGGCTGGATCGACGCGCACCCGGCGCCGCGAGCGCGCCGCCATGTCTCGCTCGCGCCAAAAACGATCGAACGCGTGCTCGGCTTGCCAGTCGACGCGCCGGACGTCCAGCGCATCCTGACGGGACTTGGCTTCACACCGCGCGCGGGCGCGGCTGGTGGGCTCGATGTCGAGGTCCCGAGCTGGCGTGTCGATGTCGCCCGCGACGTGGATCTGGTCGAAGAGGTGGCGCGTCACGTCGGCTACGATCGTCTTCCGACGACGTTCCCGACGCTGGATGTCGTGCCCGCGCGGCCGAATCGTCGTCTCGAGCGGGATCGCCTCGTGCGGCGGCTTGCCGGCGCCGAGGGCTTTCATGAAAGCGTCACCTTCTCGTTCATCGCGCGGGACCGCGCCGCAGCCTTCGCCTCACCCGAGACCACCGTCGAGATCCTGAATCCGCTGTCGGAACAGTTCGCGGTGCTTCGTCCGTCGCTCCTGCCCGGCCTCGTGGAGTCCGTCGCCCACAACCGCCGCCGCGGCCAGGACGACGTCCAGCTGTTCGAGCTGGGCACGGTGTTCACGACAACCGCTGGAGAGCGGCGTACCCTCGGCCTCGCCTGGACGGGCATGGCCGCACGGCTGCATTGGAGCGGTTCCGGGCGATCGGCAGACTTCTTCGACATGAAGGGCGCCGTCGAGACGATCGCCGCCGGCCTCGGAGTGTCGATCGCCTTCCAACCCGCGGACCTTCCGTTCCTTGTGCGCGGGCGCTCCGCCGCCGTTGACGTCGTCCTGGACGAGGCGCGGCGGATTCCATTCGGCACCGTGGGCCTGCTGCATCCCGGCATCGCTGCCGCGCACGATGTGCCCGCCCAGGCCGAGCTGTACGTAGCCGAGCTCGATCTCGACGCGCCGCTGGCGGCGATGCAGTTCGACCGCACCATCTCGGTCGTCTCGCCCCCGCGCCACCCGGCCATCGTCCGCGACATCTCGATCGTCGTCGACGACATCTTGCTCGCAACCAAAGTTCGTGACACCATTCGGTCGGCAGCACCAGCGACACTCGTGCGCGTGCGCGAGTTCGACCGCTACCAGGGGAAGGGCGTGCCGGAGGGACGCGTGAGTCTGTCGTACCGGCTCACCTTTCAGGCCGCCGATCGCACGCTGACCGATACCGAAGTGCAGCGCGCGATGGACGAGATTCTGCAGGCGCTCGGCCGCGCGCATGCCGCGGTGCAGCGCTAGGACACGCGACACATGGCAAAGACGCTCACTCGTTCCGTGGATTTCGAGCCCATCGATCGTCTCGAAGAAAAGATGAAGCTGCTCCTCCACAAAGTCGAGCAGTTGCGCAGCGAGCAGACGACGCTTCGCGACGAGAACGCTCGTCTCACCCGCACGGTCCAAACGCTCGAAGCGCAGATCGCCGAATCGGAAGGCGCCGGCGCCGAGCTGACGATGTTGCGGGAAGAGCGGGACGTGATCCGCGGGCGCGTCACCGAGATGCTCGGGCAGCTCGAGGCACTCAACCTGTGAGATCGGGCTGCGGCCAGCAGCCATAGCCGACGACCGTGCCTGACACTCCAGAGCGCATCGTTCCGATCGTGATTCAGGGACAGCGTTATCCGATCCGGAGCGCGCTGGATCCGGCGTACATCGCCGAACTGGCCTCGTACGTCGAAGACAAGATGCGCACCGCCGCCGAGAGCGGCACGTCGCACGATTCGCTGCGCCTGGCCGTGCTCGCGGCACTGAACATCGCCGACGAAGTGTTTCGCTGCCGGCACGCCGCGGAGCAGCGCGCGCGCAGCGTCGGCGAGCGGGCCACGGCGCTCGAACAGATCGTCGATGCGGTTCTGCAAGACGCGGCGAACGAAGCCCCGCGCTGATGCGTGCAAGATGACGCAGTCACGCGACGCGTGAGCGCCTTGACGGTGCTCCGCGCGCGGGCTACGATCGGGGTGCTTCTGCTTTGCCCGTGATGGTTCGGGGGCTCGTTTGAGCCAACGCTTCACAAAAGCGAATCGCAACGCCGTTCCGTGTGCATGCCTCCGCTGCGAGGAAGCCTAGAGGACGGCACTCCAAGCGGTTCCACCTGCATTAGCAGGTTCATTCGACCCCCCCACACGGCAAAGCGGGGCTTTTCTTAATTCGCCCCCATCCTCATACGTCGGCGCTGGCACGCTGCCCCATCGTGTGGGGGCGGGGTCGTTCGCCACTCGGCACGCATCCCGTCCAGCCCCGCCGACCGACTGCCGGAACCCTCCCCAGCGGTTCCGAGAGAGGACAGCATGGGTGGTGGTTTCGTCACCTACGTCACCGAAGCGATCGTCCCGCTGATTGCGGGCGCCGCGGTCTTTGCCTATTGGGTCGCCAACCGGCGCCGCATCGCGGCTGAAACGGTCGGCAAGGCCGAAGAGCAGGCGTCGCGCGTGCTGCGCGAGGCCGAGCGCGAGGTCGAAACCCGCCGGAAAGAGGCCCTGCTCGAGGCCAAGGAGCGCGCACACGAGCTGCGCCTCGAGGCGGAGCAATACGCGCGCGACCATCGGCAGCAGATCGCCGGGATGGAGCAGATCATCTCCAAGCGCGAAATGGCTCTCGCCGAGCAGCTCGCCGCCGCCGAGCGTGCCGAAGCCGCGGCCCGCGCCCGCCACGCCGCACTCAACGACCGAGACAAATCGACCGAAGCCGCGGCACGGCGCTACGAAGAGCTCGTGGCGCGCCAGCAGCGCGAGCTCGAACGCGTGTCGGGACTGACGACCGACGAGGCGCGTGAGCTGCTGATGAAGCAGATCGAGGCGGACGCCAGACGCGACTCCGCGAATCTGGTCAAACGGCTCGAGTCCGAAGCACGCGAACAGGCGCAGAGCCAGGCGCGCTCCATCATCACACAAGCGATCCAGCGATGCGCTGCCGAGCACGCGAACGAGACCACGGTGTCGGTCGTCGATCTGCCGAGCGACGACATGAAGGGCCGCATCATCGGCCGCGAGGGACGGAACATCCGCGCCTTGGAGCTCGCGACCGGCGTGGATCTGATCGTGGACGACACGCCCGGCGCGATCATTCTGTCGGCCTTCGATCCGTTTCGCCGTGAAGTCGCGCGCCGCGTGATCGAGCGGCTGATTGCGGACGGACGCATCCATCCCGCGCGGATCGAAGAGGTCGTCGAGAAGGTCAAGACCGAGATGGAAGAAACCATCCGCAAGGACGGCGAAGCCGCCGCCTTCGAGCTGGGCATGCACGACCTGCATCCGGAGATCCTCAAGATGATGGGCCGGCTGCAGTTCCGCACCAGCTACGGCCAGAACGTCCTCAATCATTCGCGCGAGGTCGCCTTCCTCGCCGGCGTCATGGCGCGCGAGCTCGGACTCGATTCGAACGTCGCCGTCCGCGCCGCCTTCCTCCACGACATCGGCAAGGGCGTCGATCGCGAGTTGCAGGGCACCCATCTCGAGCTCGGCCTCGACTTCCTGAAGAAGCACGGCGAGACCGAGCCCGTCCTGCAGGCCGTCGCCGCCCATCACATGGACATCGACTGGCCGTCCCTCGAAGCGATGATCGTGCAGTCGGCCGACGCGATCTCCGCGTCGAGGCCCGGCGCGCGCCGCGACATCCTCGAGTCGTACGTGAAGCGTCTCGAAAAGCTCGAGGGGATCGCCGATTCGTTCAAGGGCGTGTCGAAGTCATTCGCACTGCAGGCCGGACGCGAGATCCGGATCATGGTCGAGAGCGAGCGCATCAGCGACGAGGAGGCAATCTGGCTCTCGAAGGACATCGCGCGGCGCATCGAGAACGAGCTCGAGTATCCCGGTCAGATCAAGGTGACGGTGATCAGGGAAACGCGGGCGGTCGAGTTCGCCAAGTGACAGCCGGCGCACTCGTTGGCGACAGCTCCGAGCGGACGCTGATCGCGAGGATTCGTGCGCGGCTCGGTGCGGGTCCCGACTGGCTGCAGGTGGGTCCGGGCGATGATGCCGCTGTGGTAGCGCCGCCACGGAATCTGGCCGAGGTGATTACGACGGACGTCCTCGTCGAAGGCGTCCACTTCGATCGCCGCTTCGTGCCGCCCGACGCGATCGGCCACCGGGCGCTCGCGGTGAACTTGAGCGATCTCGCGGCCATGGGTGCCGCGCCCCGGTTGGCCACGCTCTCACTCGTGCTGCCGCCGGCGCTGCCGCTCGCGGACTTCGACGGCATCATCGACGGCATCGTCGCGCTCGCTGAACGGGAGCAGACAGCGATTGTGGGCGGCAATCTGTCGCGCTCGCCGGGACCGCTCGTCGTGGACGTGACAGCGATCGGGACGGTCCATCGCCGCAAAGTACTGACCCGCTGCGGCGCCAGGCCCGGCGATTTCGTCTTCGTCAGCGGCGCGATTGGCGCGGGACGTGCAGGACTGGAGCAGTGTCTCGGCGCACCGGATGCGGTGCCCGACACCGCGCCGACACGCTGGTATCTGCGGCCGCAGCCGCGCACCAAGCTCGGCAGACAGCTGGGCCGCGGACAAGTGGCCAGTGCGTGCATGGATCTGAGCGACGGACTGGCCGACGCACTCGAACAGGTGGCGGAGGCGAGCGGCGTTCGGATCGAAGTCGATCGGCAACTACCGGTCGAGCCAGACGCCGCCCGATGGTTCGAAGCCCATGGGCAGAACCCGTCAACGGCTGCGCTGACCGGCGGCGATGACTATGAGTTGGTGTTTACCGTTCCTGCGCGGCGGCAGGGCCGGCTGCGGAACGTCGTTCGGCAGCTCCGCGGATTGCCGATCACCAGGATTGGAACGGTGGCTCGAGGTTCTGGCGTGAGCATCGTGCACGACAGTGATGCGGTGGTCGTGCCCGCCGGCTTCTCGCATTTCGGGCCAGGCTGAGACGTGCTGATCTCACGATCCTTCTGGCGCAAGCTGCTTGCGACCTCGGTCGTCGCAATCGGATTCGTCTGGCTGTTCGAGGCCACGATTCTCGACTCCCGCTTCGCAATTCCGGCCGCGCTCGGCGTGACCGAGGCGCAGCCGCGGGCCGGCAGCCGGCTACTGTTCAGCGCGACCGCCTACTGCAAGGGCACGACGACCGCGTCTGGCGTGAACGTGCGATCGGGAATCGCGGCCGCGGATCCCGACGTGCTCCCCGTCGGCACGGTGCTGCAGGTAGACGCGCCCGGCACACGCCACGACGGTGTCTACACCGTGATGGACACCGGCCCCAAGGTCCAGGGTCGCCACGTTGATCTCTACATGTGGAGTTGCTACGAGGCGCTCGCGTTCGGCCGGACCGGGGTCAACGTCACCGTGCTGCGTCTCGGCTGGAATCCCCGAGCCAGCTCACCGGGCATCATCGATCGCCTCTTCCGCCGACGCGAAGCCGAGGCCCAGCAGCAACCCACGCCTCTGCCCCCCGAGCTCGAGAAGCAGGTTCCGGCCAGTACGCTCCCCGGTAGCGAGGACGCCCGCGGACAGTAGAAGCGCCGCGTCGTTTTCGGATTCGCGCCGTGTCGGAAACCCAGTCGTGTTCGTTTTCGGATTCGTGTTCGGAAGACCCGTCTCGTCTTCGATCGCGAACGGCCTTGGCCGAATACGAACACGAATACGAACACGACAGCCTCAGCCGGTGTGCGCCGGCGCCTACGCGACCGGCGCCTCGCGAAACTGCAGTTGATACAGCTTGAAGTAGATCCCGCGCCGGGCGAGCAGCTCCTGATGCGTGCCGCTCTCGCGCAGCACGCCCTTGTGCAGCACCAGGATGATGTCCATGTCCTGGATCGTCGAGAGCCGGTGCGCAATCGCCACCGTCGTCCGTCCTCGCATCAGCACTTCCAGGGCCTCGCGGATGACGACTTCGGTGTCGGTATCGACGCTGGAGGTCGCTTCGTCGAGGACGAGCACGGGCCGGTCGAACGCGAGCGCGCGTGCGAACGAGAGCAGCTGCCGCTGACCGACCGAGAGCGTCGTGCCGCGCTCTCCGAGGCGCGTGTCGAGCCCGTCTGGCAGCTGGTCGACGAAGCGCTGCGCGCGGACGGCCGTCGCCGCCCGTGTCACATCGGCACGATCCAGCGCCCGGCCCAGGCGGATGTTCGACTCGATGGTCCCCGAGAACAGGTGAACGTCCTGCAGCACCAGCGCAAACATCGCTCGCACGTCTTCGAGCGCCAGCTCGCGGATGTCCACGCCATCCACCAGAATCCGTCCCTTGCTGACGTCATAGAACCGCATCAGCAGATTGATCATCGTCGTCTTGCCGGAGCCCGTGGCGCCGACGACGCCGATACGCTGGCCGGGGCGGACTTCGAAGGAGACGTCGCGCAGGACGTAGTCTTCGCCGTTGTACGCGAACCACACGTGGTCGAAAACGATGTGCGGTGCGTTGCTGGGGTCGCGGCGGACCGGCCGGGCGCTGTTCTGGATGGCGAGCGGCTCGTCGAGCAGCTTGAAGATCCGTTCGGACGAGGCCATCGCGCTCTGCAGGATGTTGAACTTCTCCGACATGTCGCTGATCGGCCGGAAGAAGCGCGACGAGTACCTGCAGGAACGCGACGAGTGCGCCCAGCGTCAGCGAGCCGGCCAGCACACGGAGGCCGCCGTACCAGATGATGAGCGACGCGGCCATGGCGCCCACGATTTCGATCGCCGGATAGAAGACCGCGTAATAGAAGATCGAGTCGATGTTCGCGTCGCGATGCTTCGCGTTGATGTCGTCGAAGCGCGCGAAGTTCACCTGCTCGCGCCGGAATAGCTGGACCGTCGTCATGCCGGTGATGTTTTCCTGCAGGAAGGCGTTGATCCGCGCGATCCACGTGCGCACCGTCCGGTACGACTCGCGCACGTTCCGCCGGAACCACTGCGTGACGAGTACGATCAGCGGAAGCACGGCAAAACTGATCAGCGCAAGCTGCCAGTCCATGGCGAGCAGCACGATCATGATGCCGACGAGCGTGAACACGTCGCCGAAGATGGCGATAACGCCAGACGTGAACAGGTCGTTCAGGACGTCCACGTCGCTCGTGACCCGCGTCATCAGCCGCCCGACCGGATTCCTGTCGTAGAAGCGCAGATCGAGCGTCTGCAGGCGCGTGTAGATCTCGGTCCTGAGGTCGTACATGATCCGCTGCCCGGTCATCTGCATGAGCCAGGTCTGCGCGTAATCCAGCCCGAACGACGCCAGGAGGACGCCACAGTACGCCAGCGCCAGCGTCCCCAGCCCTTCCAGCCGCCCGGCAGCGATGTAGCGATCGATCGCAACCTTGGTGAGATACGGCGGAGCGAGCTGCGCCGCCGAATTCGCGATGATCGCGAGCAGCGCCATCGCGGCCTGCACCTTGTACGGCCAGAGATACTTCAGCAGCCGCCGCATCAGGCGGCTGTCGTAGGCCTTGCCGAGGATTTCGTCTTCGTGGGTCATGCGGGTCGGTGATCTCGTCGGAGTTCGTAGTTCGGATTCGTGTTCGGATTCGAATTCGTGATCAGGTTCGGAGTTCGTGTTCGTGTTCGGAACTGCGAACTACCGAACCCGAATACGACAGCGTCAGTCAGCTTTCCTGCAGCTCCTCCTCCAACTGCTGTTGGCGGTACAGCGCTGCGTAGAGACCGTCGTGACGGACGAGATCGTCGTGCGTGCCGCGCTCGACGATCTTCCCTTCGTCGAGCACGAGAATCTGGTCGGCGCCTCGGACTGTGGACACACGGTGCGAGACGATGAGCGAGGTCCGCTGGCGCATGACGCCTCGCAGCCGCGAGAGAATCTCCTCCTCCGTGTACGTGTCCACCGCCGACAGTGCATCGTCCAGGACGAGGATGCGGGGATCGAGTGCGACGGCGCGGGCGAGCGCCGTGCGCTGCTTCTGTCCGCCCGACAGCGTGATGCCGCGTTCGCCGACGGTCGTGTCGTAGCCGGCCGGAAAATCTGCGACGTCTTTGTCGAGGCGCGCGACCGCCGACGCCCCGGAGACGATCGGATCGCGCGTCGTGGCCTCGAGTCTGGCCAGGCCGGGACCGAACGCGACGTTGGCGGCCAGGGTGTCCGAGAAGAGAAACGGCTCCTGCGGGACGAATCCAATCGCTCCGCGAAGGACGCTCAATGAAATGTGGCGGACGTCCACGCCATCGAGAAAGACCGTGCCTGGCGGCGGATCGTAGAGCCGCGGCAGGAGGTTGATGAGCGTGGACTTGCCCGATCCAGTCGCGCCAACGAGCGCCACGGTCTGACCAGGCTCGATGACGGCGTTCACGTTCTCGAGGACGTTTCGTCCGTTGTAGGCAAAGGTCAGGTTCCGGAACTCGATTCGACCGCCGACCTGATCGACGCTCGTGAGCTCGTTCGTCACGTCCGCGTCGGTAATCGACGGCGGGTGATCGAGGATTTCGAGCATCCGCTTCCATGACGCCAGGCCGCGCTGGAGCATGTTCGTGACCCAGCCGAACGCGATCATCGGCCACGACAGCATGACGAGATACGCGTTGAAGGCGACCAGCTCTCCAACCGTCATCTGGCCGGCAATGACGGCCCGGCTCCCCTGCCACAGGACCAGGAGGGCGCCGAAGCCGAGAAAGAGCGTCATGCTCGGGTAGAACGCCCCTTGGAGCGCAATCAGTCCGCGGTTCCTGGCCACGTACTCGGCGTTGGCCACGCGGAACCGCTCGAGCTCGGTCGCTTCCTGCCCGTATGCCCGCACGACGCGGACCCCCGATAACGCCTCTTGCACGACGGCGCTGATTTCGGACAGCTGGGCCTGAATCGCCTCGAAACGCCGGTGGATGGCGGTGCCGAACACCTTCACCGAGATCGACACCAGCGGCAGCGGGATCAGCGCCACCAGGGTCAGCCGGACGTTGATCGACAGCATCAGAACGATGGCGACGATAAAGGTCAGAATCGTTGAAGCCGAGTACATGACCGAGGGCCCGACCATCATCCGGACGGCGTTCAGGTCGTTGGTGGCCCTGGACATCAGATCGCCCGTGCGGTTGGCCTGGTAATAGGCCGCGCCAAATCGCTGCAAGTGGGCGAAGAAGTCGTTGCGCAGGTCGTACTCGATGTGGCGCGACACGCCGATGATCACCCGGCGCGTGAGGTAGCGGAACACGCCGCCGACCACGGCAATACCGAACAGCACGCTGGCGTAGTAGAAGAGTTTGCCGCGCGTGACGCCGCGGGCGAGGTCGTCCACGGCGCGCTTGAGCACCCACGGCGACGACACTTGAATCGCGGTCCCGGTGACGATTGAGAACGCACCGAGCGCGAACGAGCGGCGATATCGAGACAGGTAGGGCCACAACCGGCGCCACGGGCCGATCGGCGGCGGCGATGGAGTGGTCATGAGAGGTTCAGTATAGGTCACGCTGGCGATCGCACGCGGTGTGGTATTCTGCGGGAGCGTCCTCAGCAGGTCGGCCGCCGCGGATCCCAGCCGCGAGCCCGGCAATCGTTCAGCACAACTCCCGGGGCAGAAGAATTGATGACGACGATGAGGCGTGTGGTCTTCGTGTGGATGGCGTCAGTGATCGCGCTCGCCGGTTCGGCCGGCGCGGCGCATGCGCAATACGGTGCCCGGCCGATGGGGTCCCCGACCGCGGTTGGGGAGAAGTACAACGTCGAAGTCGCGCTCGACTTCTGGACGCCCGACCGCGACATCCAGGTTTCGAGCCAGTCGCTCGGCATCATCGGCACGACAGTCGATGCCGTCACCGATCTCGGATTCCAGAGCGAGACGTTCCGCGACTGGAACATCGTGCTGCGGCCCTCGAAGAAGTTCAAGTTCCGCTTCGGCTACACCCCGATCCACTACGAGGCCGACACGGTACTCACGAGAGACATCGTCTTCAACGGGCAGAAGTACACCGTCGGCGTGCCGATCACGAGCGACCTCGACTGGAAGGTGTGGAAGATCGGCCTCGAGTACGATTTCCTGTACGGCGAGCACGGTTTCTTGGGGTTCATCACCGACGTCAAGTACACGCACGCGCGCGTCGATATCACCAACCCGCTCACGGCGGAGTTCTCGCAGGTGAATGCACCCATCCCGACGATCGGCGCCATCGCGCGTGTCTATCCGGCGAAGGGCTTCGCGCTCACGGGCGAGCTCACGGGCATGAAGATCAGCTACAGCGACAACGACGGGAAGTACATCGACTTCGACGTCAACGCCACGTACAACTTCACGAACAACATTGGCGCCCAGTTCGGCTACCGGAAGCTGAACATCGAGTACACCATCGACACCGACTACGGCCGGATGAATCTCAAGGGCTTCTACTTCGGAGGGGTCGGCCGCTTCTGAAGGCTGGTCAGTGCAGGCTCGCCCACACGCCGAGCACACGCCGATCCGTGCTCGCTGGATCGACGTCGGCGGGCCGGAAGCCCCGTTCCGAGTGGATGGATAGGAGCACTGCCGTTCGTAGTTGGTAGTTCGTAGTCCGTAGTTGGCCGGGCTCGAGCTCCACGAACTGATCCTGCCCTGCTTCCCGCCACGCGCCACCAATCAACAGGCTCGCACGCACGATGGCCCGGTTCCGCACCGGGCCGTTTCTCAACGTCAAGGCGAGGTCGTGCTGGGCGTCCGCTGACAGCACGACCTGCGATGTGCCCTGCCCCGCCGTCCAGAACCCCTCGTCCTCGAGCGACGTGGTCTCGTCCACAACCCAGGCGCGCAGGTCGCTGTAGGTCCGGCCGAGTCGAGCGAATGGGAGCGTGCTGTCCCAGACGTGAACGGGCCGAATCAGCAGCACACCGGCGTCGCGTTCCGCCCCCTTGTCCAGAGTGACCGTGAGCTCTCTGGCGCCAGCCGGCAGGTGCAGGACGAGCAGAGACGAGGACGGAGCGTCTCGGAGTGTTGTGTTGAACATGGGCCGCGAGCCACGTCCGACTGCAACCGCGACGGAGCCATTCACGTACAGACCTGACTCGCCAACGAGCTGGTAGTCGCCGGGAGGAATACCCGCGGCGAAAAGCATCCGCGGCTCGGGACTCCGTTCCCCATGCCGCACTCCGGGGATTAGCAGTTCGCGGGCTGCGGCGGATCCATCGGTCCAGCCTGGCGGCAGCATCTGAACGGCGAGGCGACCGTGCGACAGGCCGCGGACCACCCTCCACAACCCGTTACCTGCGTCGATAGCCTGTGCACGCGCGACCGTCCATCCGGCCCCTGGTCCAAGAGTCAGGATGGCGACGACGATCGCTGGTGCCACGACGGCTCGAATGGTCCCCGGTCCGAACCGAAAGCGACGAATCGTGCCCACGGCGATCGTCAGGACCATTGCGGCTACCAGCAGCCATGCCGCGGCGATGATCCACGCATCGCCGGCCGAGCCTCTGAAGAGGGACGGAAGCGCCGCCGGCAGGGTCACGATCGAGCTGGCGGCTTCGAGCCAGAGCGACACACCGTCGCGGAAGTTGTAGACCAGGGCGCCGCGTGTCGACCACGCGAGCGCGAGGGCCAATCCGATACTTCCAGCGAGCAGCGCGGCCAGCAACGCGCGGACGAGCGGTCCCGTGAGACGCTGCCAGAGGACCGCGCAGGGCAGTCCGAACACGAGAAGGATCGGAACGACGAAACGTCCCGGCGAGCTGTGACCGCCCCACCACATCTGATAGCAGGCGACCGCGACCGCGTAGGGCGCAACGACCGCGGCCAGCTCGATGCTCAGACGTCTATGTGTCCGCGCAAACAGCCAGAGGCCCGCGAGACCCGCGAGATAGATCGGGGCGTTCGGCAGGACTCCGAACTGCTGGTCGATCAGAAGTCCCGTCAGGCCGCGCGAGACGTTGGCAAGACGGCTCTGCGTGTAGCCGCCATATGGCGCAGCCGGATTGAACGTGCCGTAGATCAGATAGAAGCTGAGGAACCAGCAGGCGGCGGAGAGGACCGGCACGAAGGCGAACGCAAGCAGCGACGGCGCCCGCCGATCGCGGTTCGCCATCCGCTTCACGACAAGCGCGGCACCGAGCACAACCGCCAGCAGCGCGTAGCGAGTGTGCAGCCACGGAAGCAGCGCGAGCGCGGCGCCATGGCCGGCAGCCCTCTGCGGCGACGACAACCGATCCGGATCGACGAGCGCGACGATACCGGTCATCACCAGTACCGCACCAAGGCCATCCGGATAGACCGTGAAGGCCTCGAACAGAAACGGGGCGGTCAGTGCGACGGATGCCCATCCAAACCACGCGGCACGCGTATCACCTGTAAGGCGCCAGCCGGCGTGCCAGACGAGCGCGGCTCCCGACGCGCACACGATAGCGAGAAAAACGTTGACGCCTGCGTAGCCGGCGATCGCAAACGCTGGCAGCACCGCGGCAGGCAGGCCGGGCGCATGGATTGAATAGATTGCGCCATCACGGCCGCGCCGCAGGTAGTCCGGCTTCAGCGCCTGCGCCGTATAGGCAAGATAGTCGCGTTGCTGGTGGTTGTTCTCGATCCGGAGGTCGCCGTCGTTCAACAGGCTCTGCGTGATGATCAGATAGTGCGGCTCGTCACCGCCTGGCAGCACGGGCGCCATCCGCCACGCTGCGCCCAGGTAGATCGCCGCTGCGATCCCGATCGCGAGGCGGCGCTGCGCCGACGGCGTCCACGCCCAGCGCGCGCGCTCCAACGCGTTCGAGCCAGGGCCAGACGAGGACGAGGAGGATGCCAGCCCAGAGCGCCCAGACGATCGGACCCTGCCAGATGAGAAACGCCGCGATGCGTCCTGGCAGCCACGGCAGGCCCGCGACCGCACCGAGGTAGAGGACGCGCGCGCGTTCCTTGTCCAGACCGGCAGCCAGCAGCCCCACGACCACGAGGCAGGCCAGCAGCACCCACACCGGCGCGAGTGCGCCAATGCGATCGGCACTGCTTCCGGCCAACGGCGATACCACGCCGAGGGACAGCCAGAGGCCCACGGCCGCGATGAGTCCAGGCAGGACGGACTCCCCAAACCTCAGAACCCCGGAACCTGCGGAACCCTCGGAACCTCCGGAACCCTGTGAACTCCGGAACCCTTTCATCGTTCGACCAGTTCGTACAGTCGCACCAGCGAGTCCGCGGTCACCAGACGAAAGCGTCCGCTCGCTTCCATGCGCGCGGGCAGTGAATCTCTTGTCGCGCCGAGGTGGTCGCGGTGAATGACGACGTGGGTCACGCCAAGTGCCTCGAGCCGCGCGATCGCCGAAGCGTCCGGGAATGGCCGCATCCGCTCGGCGGTCTCCGAGTAGCTCTGCGGTGTGAATCCGCTGTAGCCGTTCACGATCGGCTTCCAGTGCACGGTGGACGCCAGCATGTAGTCCGCATTCTGGAACACGGCCATCTCGCGGTATGCCGGCACTTCGATGAGCACCGCGCGATCGAGCGACGCCACGGCGTCGTAGACCTTCGAGATCCCGAGGTAGCGCGTGTACACGAACGGCGCCCGCCACGCCTCGGCGTTCACCAGAATCAGTGCCGCAATCCCAATCGTGCGCGTGAGGATTGGGGTCGGGATGAGTTTCACTTTCTGCCACGCCCCCGCGCCGACGCGCTGTCGTATATCCGCAACGGCAAACCCCGAGAGCCCCGCCACCGCTACGAGCACCAGAAACCCGAACCTCGTCGTCGCACGGATCCCCTGGAACAGCGGCACGAGCGTATAGAGGACGTGATAGAGGGGCAAGTGCGGACCGAGCGACAGCAGGAAGCCCGCGGTGCCGAGCGCGAGCAGCATCCGTGCGCGGCGGTCCCGCCACGCGAGACCAGTCGCGAGCGCGTATCCGGTCAGGACGAGACCGAGCACGCCGGGGAACATCGTGTCGATGCTGCGTTGTGGATCGTGCGCCGCGGCCAGCGGCGTGAGCCAGTGCAGCGTTCCGGCGGGCGTCAGGTACTCGAAGCCCTTCGCACCGTAGAACTGGACGTCCGCCCAGCTGCGCGTCAGCCCCTGCTCCTGCCGCGCGCGCCAGTACCGGCGTGATGAACGGCAGCAGAATGGTGGACGCGACAGCCGCTGCGGCGACGAGCATCACGAGCCGGCGCCACGCACCATCGGGAGTGGTGGTGGAGACCTTCCGCCACGGCCACCACTCCGCGCCGCGCGCAATCGCGGCCGCGACGGCAGTTGATGCCGTGAACACCAGCCAGTAGCCGGACGTCATTGCCTGCAGCGCCAGCCAGCACCCCGAGGCGATGGCATCGCGCCAGCGGGCGCGATCCAGCAGTCGATCGAGCGCGGCCAGCGCCAGCGGCAGGTAGTACGTGTGCAGCGCCTGCACGTGCGCCAGCCGCACCATCGTGTGCGCGTTGAACGCCATGAGCGATCCGGCGACAAGGCCTGCGAGCCAGTCGCCGGTCCATCGGTGGACGATCAACGCGGTCACCCATCCGCTGAGGACGAAGCCGACGAGGATCGCGATATTGGCGGCGAGGACTGCGGATCCGCCCAACCAGAGCACGGGGGCGACGACCGCCGCCTGCGGCACCAGGTGCTCGGAGAACGCGAGCGTCCGCCGCTCGGGGTAGAAGATGTTTGCGTCGAAGAGATGCAGGGGATCGCGTGGGGCCTGGTGCACGACCCAGGCCAGCGCCCACGCGTTCAGCGTGTAGTCAGCGTTGTCGACCCGAGACCAGGCGGCGGGTGCCTGCGGCGAGCGGCCATGTGTGTGCGACCGCCAGTGCGACGAAGAGCGCGAGGGCTGCAAGACGCTGCGGCACGATGGAGGTGGGCAGTGGCGCGGCGTCACTGTACCGGACGCAAGGAGCTTGGGAGTTGGGGTCGGGATAAGTTTCAGTTTCGACGACGCGTTGGACGGCTCAGCGTCGCAGGAACTGAAACTTGATCCCGACCCCAACTCCCAACTCCCGCGAAGGCGCCGAATCAGACCTTCGCGCGCAGACGCGCCAGCCGCTCGCTCGCCGCGTGCAGCGTCTCGTCCTTCTTCGCAAAGCAGAACCGCAGGCGGTGCCGCCCCAGGCCCGGCTCCCGATAAAAGCTGCTGCCCGGCACGGCGGCCACCCCCACCTGCCGCACCAGATGCCGTGCGAACTCGACATCGTCGTCGAAGCCGAACCCCGAGATGTCCGTCATCACGTAGTACGCGCCGGACGGCGTGAACGACGCGAAGCCATGCTCGCCAAGGATCGCGAGCATCAGGTCGCGCCGGGCCGCATAGTCGGCCGCCAGACCCGTGTAATAGCTCTCGGGCATCGAGAGCGCGACGACGCCCGCCTGCTGAAGCGGCGCGGGAGCGCCGACCGTCAGAAAGTCATGGACCTTCCGGATCGCGCCCGACAGCGCCGGCGGCGAAATCGTCCAGCCCACGCGCCAGCCCGTCACGCTGTACGTCTTGGACAGGCTGTTGATCGTCACCGTGCGATCCGCCATGCCCTCGAGCGTCGCCATCGGCACGTGCCGTTGACCGTCGAACAGGATGTGCTCGTAGATTTCGTCAGTGATGGCGATGACGTCCCACTGATGGCACAGACTCGCGATGAGCTGCAGCTCGTCGGAGGTGAAGACCTTGCCCGTCGGATTGTTCGGCGTATTGATGATGACGGCGCGCGTCCGGTCGTTGAACGCCTCGGCCAGCTCACTCGGGTCGATGTGCCAGTCGGGCTCGTGCAGGCGCACGTAGCGCGGCTGCGCGCCAGAGAGAATCGCGTCCGGACCGTAGTTTTCGTAAAACGGCTCGAACACCACGACCTCGTCGCCCGGATCCACGATTGCGAGCATCGTCGCGATCATCGCCTCGGTGGATCCGCAGCAGACCGTCACCTGCGTGTCTGCGTCCACGGCCTGGCCATACCGGCGCGTCCACGCTTTGGCAATCGCGTCGCGGAGCGGCTTGGCGCCCCACGTCACCGCGTACTGGTTGATGTCGTCGCGGATGGCGGCGGCCGCGGCGTCCTTGATGACCGACGGGGCTGGAAAGTCCGGGAAGCCCTGCGCGAGGTTCACGGCTCCGTGCAGCTGGGCGAGCCGCGTCATCTCGCGGATGACCGACTCGGTGAAGGCTGTGGCTTTGCGTGATCCGCGCATCGGCTCAGTGGTGCTTCTTTTTCGGCTTGGACTTGTGCGTCGTGTGCTTCGTGGAGGCCTTGTGCCTGGTTGACTGCTCCGACTTCGACGACGAGAAGTTCGCCGATGTCTCCGGGTGCGAGACCGACGGCTGGCCAGGCTCCGCGCCAAGCGTGCCATAGAGCCGGCGGTAGTCTTCCGCCGTCCCGATGATCTTGCGCACGTACCCTTGCGTCTCCGGAAACGGGATGTCGTCGATGAATTCCTCTTTCGTGATGCCCGGCCGCTCGGCCACCCAGCGCGCCACGACTGACTCACCCGCATTGTAGCTGGCGAGCGCCAGATGAGCTCCGCCGAAGCGTTCCACGAGATCGCTGAAGAGCTCGGTCCCCAGCCGGATGTTCGTATCCGGATCCGTCAAGAGCGAATTTCGATACCGCTTCACGCCGACGCGCTTCGCAAGCCGGCGTCCGGTAGACGGAAGCACCTGCATCAATCCGACGGCATTGGCGCTCGATTTGATCGCCGGATCGAACGTGCTCTCCTGCGCCATCAGGGCCGAGATCGAGGTACGGATCCAGACCGCGTTCGGCCGCGTGCTTCTTGATCAGATCGAAATACGCCAGCGGAAACAGCACCCTCAGCATGTCCACCGGCAGCTGCTCGCCACCCGGAGCCAGGTACTGCGGATAGGCCCGCTTCATCGCGTTGATGCCCTTCCGGAGCTCGCCCGTCTCCGAATCGATCAATCCGATGGTCGCCTGAATCGCCGGCGAATCACCCCACGTCCGCTGCGCGTACAGCAGCTCGTTCATCGCATCGTCGTACAGCTCGAGGGCGATCAACTGCCGGATGAGATCGTGCGTGGGCGGCAGGCCGGGATCGGGAGCTGCCTGCGGCTGATCCACGACGCCGGTCGTCGCGGCGACTTGCGTGCCGGACGCGGACCGCTCTGCCAGAAGCTTCGACGCCATCCTGCCGTAATAGGAGTTCTGATAATCCGCGACGACGAGAGCGAGCCGCGCGTTGGCAGTGTCCGTATGACCGAGCTTGTCGTGCGCCTGCGCGTCCCAATACAGCCACGACGGTCGATAGTCGGATCGCGGAAAGCGCGACGCCGCCTGTTCGAAGATCTTGACGGTCTCGTCGTAGTGGCCGGAACGGTACGCGTTCCAGCCCACCTTCCACGCCGCGCGCTGCGCGTGACGGCCCGCCGGGAATCGATCGAGCACCTCGCGGAACGTCGCATCCGCCGCATCGTCATCGTCGGCGACGATGAAGTGCGTGGCGAGATTATTGAGGGCCTCTTCCGACCAGGACTCACTCGGATAGGCAGACACGAGCTCGTGCGTGAGACGGACGAAGTCTTCGCGCGCACCAAGCTCGCGCGTCGCCGTCAGATAGAAGAAGAGAGCCTCCGCGCGACGGCCGGCCGAGCGCGTGTACGGCTCGAGCGCTTCACGCGCCGCTTTGAACCGGCGCAGGTAGTGATCGCACTCTGCCAGCCGCATGCCGACGAGCTCGGCTTCGTCCCCCGATGCGACTGGCTTGAGAGTTTCGAATGCGGTCCTCGCCTGCGCGTACCGTTTGGATCCGAACAGCCGCTCGGCGCGTCCGATCTCGAGCTTGAAGCGCGGCGATCCGCTTTCGAGAGCCTGCCACGCGGATGCCTGATCCAGTGCGGATTGCGCGACGGCTGCCTGATCGCTCAGCGGGTATTCGTAATACACGCGCGCCCAGGCCTGGACTGCGCCAGCAGCGTCGCCTGACGACTTCGACGCCTGGGCGAGTTTCAGCAGGACGTCCTCGGGAGCGACGGGCTTCCCCGCCGCCACTTCCTTGTAGCGCGCCACAGCCGTGGCCAGGTCGCCCTGAGCTTCGGCCACTTCGGCCAGCCGCAGCCGGACGCCTTCTGAGAGATAGCCGACGGGCGCATCCGCCAGCAGCGACTCGAAGACCCGCTTCGCTGCGTCGAGATGCGTGAGCCGCTGTTCGGTCAGTCCGCGGTAGTACTGGCCGTATTGCGCGAGCGGCGATCCGGCGAGGCGCACGCTGACGAGCGGCAGCGCCTCCGCGTACTTCGCTTCACTGAACTTGCGCGTGCCGTTGCTGAAGGTGTTGAGCGCCGTCGTCTTGCGCGCGACGTCCACGGGCGCCAGCCACAGGCGGAACGGATCGCGCGGAATGGGTGCGTGGGCCGTTGGAACCAGCGGCTGAAGCAGGGCAATGGGTTGCGCGGCGGGAGACTGCTGGGCGCGCGGCACCGCCAGCGCGACCAGCATGATGAGAACGATGAGCGTGCAGTATCTGATCGTTCGGCCGTGGATCACGAAGCCTGCCCCAGCAACGCGGGATGAGCGGCAGCGTCGCTGCGCTTGGCGCGCTCAGCGGTGCTGGCACGTACGAGGTCTGGCATCCGGCGCGCAGTCATTGCCTCGAGAGAACGGCTCGCATGCCGTGCGAGCACCTCGAGCAGCTGCGGCCACGCGCTCGGCACGGTTGAAGGTCCCTCGCCGTCGTCGTCTCCATACAGCACGGCGGCCACGCGGCCGTCGATGACGATGGGGATGGCGACAGACGTGTGTCCGTCGCGCGTCGGCGCCAGGACGGCGTCAGTGGACGCGGCGTCCGACGAGCTCTCTGTCTTGCCCTCCCGAGCCGCCCGCGCCGCGAGATGCGGGTCGGTCAGCGCGAGCTCGACGCCAGTGGCCGGACCGGTGAAGCCCGCCCACTTCCAGCCCCGCAGCTTGTCGTCGGTCAGAAGCAGCATGGCCACGCGGGGCGCGTGACGCGAGGCATGGTCGAGAAAGCCGTCGAGTACTTCGGTCAGCGACTGCGCCTCGTCGATCGCACGCACGCCATCGAGCACGGTCGACGAGGCGGCGAGCGCGGCCTGGCGCTCGCTGGTGCGCGCGTCGGCGAGATCGCGCTCGGCCTGGGCCTTTGCGTCCGTCAACGCATTCTGGGCGGCCGCGAGATCCGACTGGAGGGCGGTGAGCGCCGCCTGGTGAATCGTGTCGGTCGCGTGCTCAGCTTCCTCGACGGCGGCCTGGAGCCGCTCGGCGGCCGAGGCGCGCTCGGCACTGATGGCTTCGGCCACCAGCGAGGCGGCGGCGGCCTCGGCCGTGGTCCTGGCCGTCCGGGCGGCTTCCTCCTGCTCTGCGGCGGAAGCCTCGGCGACGTTGCGCAACAGTCCTTCCAGATCTGCACGCATCTGCACGCGGGAACGGTCGAGCAGCTCGTCGATCAAGTCCTGAATGTGGTCGTCTGGCGTAGCCATGTCGGATGTATCGGCGTCGCGGCAGGCACCCGTAATAGGGTCGAGGTGGTATTTCGCGTCGTGAACCTCCTCCGGCCCCAGCTGGCATTATCGGCAGGGGTGCCACTTTTCGTCAAGGTCGAAGGATGCCGATAAATCCATCCGGCTGAACATTTTGACAGCGTGAAGACGGTCGCGTAGAATTGAAGGTCAGTATCGCGCCAGGCGACCTGACGGGGCCGAATCAGCTTCGACGGGGGCGTTGAGGCGTTGGATGCGTGCCGAGGACCATCCCCCTCGTTAATCAGATGGAAAAACAAACACAACTGCCAATCAGCAGCTTGCTCTCGCGGCTTAATTAAGCCGTGACGTCTGCCCTGGCCAGCCTGCGGGCCGGGGGTCAGACGCCATTTAGCAGGATGGTGGCAACCGGGCGCCTCGGCCGGTTGTCGCGAGACGTTTCCGAGGCTGGCTGACGACGGTTTTGGCTGCTTCTTGACGTCGCCGGTGAGAAATCAGAAGCGGACACGCACGTAGATTCTGACGATAGGCGTTCTCGGACGGCGGTGCAATTCCGCCCGGCTCCACCACCTCTAGAAATGGGGTCGGGATATTTTGCAGAAACTGCAAGCTATCCCGACCCCGTTTCGGGCTCTAGGCTTTCGGCTTTGGGCATGGGATTCTAGACTCGCGTTTGCCCTTGCCCCCTTCCCCTTTGCCCTCGTCCCTTCTCCGTCAGCGCAGCGCCTTCCGGCCCTTCTTGATCACGCGTAGGGCCCTGACTGTGCTCTTCGTGGCGGTGGCGCTCGGGCCCTCAGTGGGTCTCCGCGGTCAGAGTCCCCCGCCCACTCCCCTTCGCCTGCTGACACCGCAGGGCTCCCGGCCGCTTCCCTCTCTCGTCGTGAACGACAACGAGTTCATCGCGCTCGACGAGCTCGTGCTCGTGTTTCCGATCGTCGTTCGCGACGATCAGTCCACGCACTCGATTACGGTCACGTGGAAGGGCAAGACCGCGATGATGAATCCGGATCAGTCGCTCGCGTCCGTCAGCGGACGTCTGATCTCGCTGCCCTCGACACCGATCAAGATCGGAGGCAAGTGGTTCGTCCCGATCGATTTCATCGGACGCGTCCTCGTGCCGATTGCCGACGGACCGCTCGAGTTCCGGAAGGCGTCGCGGCTCGTCATCGCCGGCGCCGTCCGGCTGCCGCGCGTAGTCGTCCGTCATGAGCTGCCGGGACCGCAGGCGCACGTGACGCTCGATATCTCCCCCGCCACGCCACACTCCATCGTCCAGGAGGCAACGCGCCTGGTGGTGCGGTTCGACGCAGATGCGCTCGACACGTCGATTGGTCCGGCGCCCGCGCAGAGCGTGGTCACGGGGATTCATCCAACCGAGACCGGTACGGGCATCGCGCTCGATTTGGGACCGCGCTTCGGCAGCTTCCGCGCGACCGACATGCCGGGCGATGCCACGACGATGCACCTGGTGGTGGATGTGTTTCCGACGTTGGAATCGTCGGCAGGACCGGCGTCGCCGATTGCGCCGCCGGTGCAGCTTCCGCTGCCGACGCCGGGAACGGCCACGCACGTCATCGTGATCGATCCAGGCCATGGCGGACCGGACGAGGGCGTCCGCGGTGCGAAGGGCACGCTCGAAAAGGACGTGACGCTCGCGGTCGCGCGGCGGTTGAAGGTGGCGATCGAGAGCCGGATTGGCGCGCGTGTGCTGCTGACGCGAGAGGATGACCGCATCGTGTCGCCGGACGACAGAGCGGCGCTTGCGAACAACAACAAGGGCGACGTCTTCGTCAGTCTGCACGTCGCGGGCTCCCCGCAGACGAGGCTGTCGGGCGCGTCGGTGTTTTCACTGACGGCGGACTCGGCTGCGCCGCCGGCGGCTGGATCGCCCGCGGCCGAAACAGTCTCGATGCCGGTGTTCGGCGGGGCGTCGCGCGAGATCTCGCTGACGCCATGGGAACGCGCGCAGGCGTCGCACGTGAACGATTCGACGGATCTCGCGCAGCGTATAGAAGCGACGCTGCGGAGCGCCGTGCCGATGAGTCCCCGTCCGCGTCAGCAGGCGCCGCTGCGCGTGCTCGTCGGCGCCAACATGCCGGCGGTTCTCGTCGAGATCGGCTATCTGACGAATCCCGATCAGGAAGCGGCACTGGCCGCCGGCGATTTTCAGTCGAAGGTGGCCCAGGCTCTCGCTGACGCGGTCGCGCTCTTCGACAACGCGCAGCGCAGCCTGGCCAATGGAGCGGGAGCACCACGATGATGGGGCGGCGGCTCGCCGTCATGTCGGGGATGACGCTGCTGGCGGCGGGCATTGGCTGGGTGCTGTTCATCGGCCTCCCGCGCTGGACCGCTCCCCGGCAGGTCACGGCGGCGCGTGCATCGGTCGCGCCTGCCACGCCCGTGGAACCCACGCGCCACATCCGCGCGCGGCTCTATTACATGGGGACCGATGGCGTGAGCCTCCAGGGCGTGGACAGCGAAGTCGAGCTCGGTGATACGACGCGCGACCAGGCGCGCCATCTGCTCGAAGCGCTGTTGACGGCACCTCAGGTGCCGTTGATGAGTGCGATTCCGGCGGGCACGCGACTCCGGTCCCTGTATCTCACGCCCTCGGGCATCGCCTATGTGGACCTGTCGGGCGAGGTGAGCTCGAAGCACTCCGGTGGCGTGCTGCAGGAGCTGCTTACCGTGTACAGTGTCGTCAACACGCTCACGGACAATCTGCCTGCGGTGACGTCAGTGCAGTTGCTCGTGGACGGGCGCGAGACCGACACGCTCGCCGGCCACGTCGATTTGCGCCAGCCTCTCTCGAAGAGTGCTCAGTGGGCGGCCGCAGCGACTGCTGCTGCACAATGAACCGGGGGAATTGGGGTCGGGATAAGTTTCAGTTTTGGCAACGGCGCTTGCCGCGACTCGACTGAGAAACTGAAACTTATCCCGACCCCAATTTTCCCTTCGAACACGAATCCGAATACGAACACGAACACGACTCCGACCAAGCATGCGTACCGATTCCCGAACCGCCACCCAGCTGCGTTACACCAAGCTCACGCCCAACTACCTGATGCACGCGGAAGGATCCGTGCTCATCGAGGCAGGCAAGACGAAAGTGATCTGCACGGCGAGCGTCGAGGATCGCGTGCCGCCGTTCCGGCGCGGAACAGGTAAGGGCTGGGTCACCGCCGAATACGGGATGCTGCCGCGCGCGACCACGACGCGCACGTCGCGCGAAGCGTCGCAGGGCAAAGTCGGCGGACGCACGCAGGAGATCCAGCGGCTGATCGGTCGATCGCTCCGATCGGTCTCGACACTCGACGGGCTGGGTGAGCGGACGATCTGGGTGGACTGCGACGTGATCCAGGCGGATGGCGGCACGCGCACGGCGGCGATCACCGGCGGCTTCGTGGCGCTCGTGCTCGCGCTCGAGCACATGCGCAAGCAGGGCCAGCTGCAACGCATCCCCATCACCGACTACGTGGCCGCGACCAGCGTCGGCGTCATCGGCGGCGTCCCGATGCTCGATCTCGCCTACGAGGAAGACTCGCGCGCCGACGTGGACATGAACGTCATCCAGACGAGCGACGGGCGGTTCATCGAAGTGCAGGGCACCGCCGAAGGCGCCCCCTTCGAACGCAAGGTGCTCGATGAGCTGCTCAGTCTCGCGGAAGGCGGTATCAAACAGCTCGTCGAGCTGCAGCGGACGATCGTGGGTTCGATTCTCGGGCGCTGACGTGCGGCGGCTCCTGCTCGCCACGACCAACCCCGACAAGATCAAGGAGATCCGCGGCATCCTCGTCGGTCTGCCGGTCGAGCTCATCGGGCTCGACGAAGTGGCGCCCGTCAAGGCACCCGAGGAAACCGGAACGACATTCGAGGAAAACGCCCGGCTGAAGGCACGCTACTACGCCGACGCGTCAGGCCTCACGGCCATTGCCGAGGACTCTGGCCTCGCCATCGACGAGCTCGAAGGCGCGCCGGGCGTCGAGTCCGCCCGCTTCGGCGGCGCAGACACGACGTATCCCCAGAAATTTGCCCTCATCTACGACAAGCTCCGCCGGCGCGGCGTGACAACCAGCACCGCACGCTTCGTCTGCGTTGTCGCCATCGCCAGCTCGTCCGGAATCCTCTTCGAAGCGCGCGGCACGGTCGAAGGCTCCATCGCGCCATCCCCAGCTGGCTCCAGCGGTTTCGGCTACGACCCCATCTTTTTCTATCCGCCCTTCGGACGCACGCTCGCGGAAGTCAGCCGCGACCAGAAGGCGACAGTCAGTCATCGCGGCGCTGCGTTCGCGAAGGTCAGGGAATACCTCCAGGGGAACTCCCAACTTCCAACCTCCAACTCCCAATGACTCCCAACGTCCAACGCCCAGACGCAACTCCCAACCCCCAACTCCAAACTTCCAAGGCACACGGCAAATGGCGCACGGCACACGGCCCACGGCCCACGGCCCACGGCCCACGGGCACGGCCCAAAGCCAAAGCCCAAAGCCCGAGAGTGTCCCGCCACTGATTGCTTTCCCATACACATCCTGTTGTGGAAGACGACGCAGGAAATGCGATTCGTTGAGGGGTGATTGAGGCTGAGGTGAACGGGGTGGAGGTAAAGGGGCGTGTTTTGGCCGGATTCGACGGACCGGCCCGACGCCCGGCGACGGGCACGCCAGTTGCTCAAGAAGCCGCTGTCGGTGTCGCACCACGACAACGCCCACCGGCTTGCTGGCCGTCGTCCTACCACTGAGCCAAATTGCCAGCTGGCCGAATCATCCCACCTCCATGTTCCCGGGCGGCGGCCTTCAGGCCACCGCCCGCGGCCAACGTCACGGCATGTTTTCGCGTCATCAAGGCCTAACGCGTAAAGCCCAAAGCCCGCGCGTCTAGCGTCATTCGCCGGCCCGCGCGCGTCGTTGGCCGATTGTCCGCTGACCTCGCCTCCCCCACCCCGTATTGTCGGTATGTAAGGAGGTTGCAGGTGGCGATGTCTCGAGTGCTGTCGGGATTGGCGGTCGTGGGGGCGGTGACGTCCACACTGGCGAGCATGCTGATCTGGACCATGCTCACCGACCCCACTACCATGGCTACCGCTCTCGGACAGGGCAGCGTCCGGCTCGTGTTGGCCGCGATCGTTGGTGTCCGCTGACTCGTTGGTTACGCCGATGACCGAGCGCCATGCCCCCATCTCCCCGCGATACCTGACGGGGCTGATTGTTCTCGGGTTCGGCGTCTTGATCCTGCTGAGCAACCTGGGCTTTGCGGACCTGAGCGATGCGGCGTCCTGGTGGCCGGTTGGACTCGTGGCGGTCGGCGTGCTGAAGGTCATCTCGGCCCGGAGCGGTCCAGCGATGCTGGGCGGCACGCTCTGGGCCGCCGCCGGACTCTGGATCCTGCTCTTCAACCTCCACATCATCAAACTCTCCCTCTGGACCGCGATCGCGCTGTACTGGCCGGTCGGTACTGATTGTGATTGGGCTGTCGATCATCTTCCGGCGAGGATCGCCACACTGCAGTGCACCGGCAGTGCCCTCGATGGAGCCTGGCAAAGACGGCACGCTCGAAGTGATGACCGTGCTGGGCGGCACCAAGCGCATGATCGCGTCGAACGACTTCAAGAAAGCCGAAGTGAGTGCGATTCTCGGCGGTGTGAACCTCGATTTCTCGCGATCGAGCATGGTCCCCACCCTGAACGGAGAAGCGCCGGTCGCCACCATCCACATCTATTCGATGTGGGGCGGGATCGAGATGCGCGTGCCCGAAGGCTGGCGTGTCGAGACGCAGATGGCGACGCTCTTGAGCGGCTACGAAGACACCACGCGTCCCTCGTCTGATCCGCGCGCGCCGCGTTTGATCCTGCGCGGGTCCACGCTCATGAGTGGGATTGAGGTAAAGAACTGACATAGGTCCGGGGTTCCGGAGGTTCCGGGAGTTCCGACGTTCCAGGGGCCGTGAATCTTTGAGCCGAGACCGTTGAACCCTTGAACCTTCGGAACCTGGAACCCTCGGAACCTTCGGAACCCACGGAACCCTTGAACCCAACAATCCCGTCAGGCGTTTAAATTGCACCCCCTCCTCGCCTCGCCGCGGCGTCTGGCGATCTATCTGGCCGTGTGGGTGCCGCTGGCGGCTCCGCTGGCCGCACTGCTGTACGAAGGCGGCGCAAGAAACTGGCCCGGCATCATCGGTCTGTCGGCGGCGTCGGTGTGGACGTGTGCGCTCATCTGTCTCGGCTCGTACTACACCGCACGCTCGGCGCCGCTCGCCACGACGACTGCGGCGCGGATTACGCGCGTGCTCCTGGCGTCCACGCTGATCTCGACAGCACTCTGGCTCGCGATCACCGCGGGTCTGGTCATGCTGTACGAGAGCGCGATCGGACCAAAGGGCGCGGGCAGGCACCTGTTTGCCGCGTTTCCGATGCTCGCGGCCGTGGCGTGCGCCGCCTTCCTGCTCGGCGCCTCGGGCCACTATCTGTGGATTGCGTATACGGACAAGATTCACGCGGAGCGGCGCGCGCTGGAGCTGCAGGTCGTGGCGCGCGAAGCCGAGCTCAAGACGCTGCGCGCGCAGATCGATCCGCACTTCATCTTCAACAGCCTGCACTCGATCAGCTCGTTGACGACGGGCGATCCGGCGGCGGCGCGGCGGATGTGCGTGGGCCTCGGCGATTTTCTGCGGAGCACGATCTCACTCGGCGAGCGGCCGTTCATCACGCTCGCCGAGGAGCTGGCGCTCATCGATGGCTATGTCGGCGTCGAACAGGTCCGGCTGGGCTCGCGGCTCGTCGTGGAGCGGACGATCGATCCCGAGGTGAAGACGTGCATCATGCCGCCGCTGCTGCTCCATCCGCTCGTCGAGAACGCCATCACGCATGGGATCGGACATCTGTTGGAGGCCGGACATCTGTCCATTGCGGTCGACCGCATCGATCGCCTGCGGATGGCTGTCAACACCGGCAGCCTGCTCGAGCCCGAGGCCGTGACTGTGACCGGCGCCGTGCCATCCTCCGCGCGCCTGCACGACGGCGATCCCACGAACTGGCATCAATACGTCCGCATCGTCGTGTCGAACGACTGCGATCCGGACCGTCCGGCCGGGCGCGGCACCGGAATGGGGCTGGCCAACGTCCGCCGGCGGCTCGACACGACCTATCGCCATGAAGCGAGTCTGACCGTGCGCAATGAACCGACGCGCTTCGAGGCGGAGATTATTCTGCCGTTCTGGACCGGTGGGAGGATGGGGTCGGGATAAGTTTCAGTTTTGGCACCGCTGTCAGCTCTGCCAGCGTGCCAAAACTGAAACTTATCCCGACCCCATCCGGCCCATCCGGATTCTTGGAGAACAGATGACGACACCACTGCGCGTCGCCGTCGTGGACGATGAGGAGCTCGCGCGGAGCGTCGTGCGCGAGTTTCTCGACTGGCGTGGACGAGGTGGAGATCGTCGCCGAGTGCGCCAATGGCTTCGAGGCGGTGAAGGCCGTTGCGGATCTCAAGCCCGACCTGCTGCTGCTCGACGTCCAGATGCCGAAGCTCAATGGCTTCGAGGTGCTGGAGCTCGTCGGGCGCGATCAGCCGGTCGTCTTCGTCACCGCCTTCGACGACTACGCGCTCAAGGCGTTCGAGGTCCACGCCGTGGACTACCTGCTCAAGCCCTTCGAGAAGGACCGGCTGCTCGAAGCGCTGTCTCGGGCGCGCACGCGGATTGCGTCGCGCGAGCCGCCGACGGCGGCGGTACGGATGGCCGCGGAGTCACGGCCAAGGCCGCTGGATCGCGTGCTGGTCCGCGATGGTGGGAAGGTGCACATCATTCCCGTCGGACGCATCGACTTCGTGCAGGCGCAGGACGACTACGTCAGCATTCACGCGGACGGCCGCGACCTGCTCAAGGAGCAGACGCTCGCGGAGCTCGAAGGCTTGCTCGATCCCTCGCGCTTCGTCCGGATCCATCGGTCGTATCTGCTGAACATCGATCGGCTTGCGCGCATGGAGCCCGCGACGAAAGACACGCGCGTCGCCATCCTCAAGGATGGCCGCGAGCTGCCCATCAGCCGAAGCGGCTATCAGCGCCTGGAAGAGTTGCTGGGCTGAGACAGGCGCTTGCGGATCGCGTCCACCAGCGTCCGGCCCGTGAACGGCTTTTCGAGAAAGTGCGCGTCGCCGGGAAGGTCTTCTGGGAATCGCGACGTCTCGCTGTAGCCGGACGTGTAGAGCACCTGCACTTCCGGACGCACCGCTCGCAGGCGTTCGGCCAGCGTAAAGCCATCCATCCCGTACATGACGACGTCGGTGAGGAGGATGTCGATCTTCGAGGGATGCTGAGCAGCCACCCGCAGCGCGTCTTCGCCGCTCGAGGCAGCCAGCACCGTGAAGCCGGCGCGGAGCAGCGCTTCGGATCCGAGCCTCCGCACCTCCTTCGAGTCTTCGGCGATGAGCACCGTGCCCGTGCGTCCGACCGCGACGTGCCGTCCGCTCTTTGTGATTGTTGCCGGCTCGTGGTCCTCTTCACATGCCGGCAACAGAATCTTGAAGATCGAGCCTTCGCCCGTCTGCGTCTGCACCTCGATTGTGCCGCCGCTTTGCGTGACGATGCCGTAGACGGTGGCGAGGCCGAGTCCGGTGCCTTTCTCCGGCCCTTTGGTGGTGAAGAACGGCTCGAAGATGTGCGCGATCACGTCTTCGGTCATCCCCGAACCCGTGTCGGCCACCGTCAGCTCGACCCACGGCGTGTCGGTGCCTTCGTCGTTCGCCCTGACGCGGGCACGCGTGGCGATGGTGATGGTCCCGCTCGATGACATGGCGTCGCGCGCATTCACGACCAGGTTCAACGTGATCTGATCGAGCTGTGATTGATCGATCAGGATCGGACCGATCTGTTCGTCGCAATCGAGCTCGAGGCGGACGTCTTCGCCAATGACGCGACGGAGCATCTTCTCCAGCCGGCGGACGTGCATGTTGAGATCGAGCGCGACCGGACGGCGCACCTGCTTGCGGCTCAGGGCGAGCAGCTGGCGCGTGAGCGACGCGGCCGTCTGGGCGGCATCCTGGACGTCGGCGAGGTCGGCGAGCGAGGCTTTCGGGGCACGTCCGTGCGCGCGAGCGCCTGCTCCAGATTGCCGAGGATGACGGTGAGCAGGTTGTTGAAATCGTGCGCGACGCCTCCGGCAAGGCGTCCGACGGCCTCGAGCTTCTGCGCCTGCAGCAGCTGCGCCTCGAGCAGCGCGCGATGTTCCTGCTGTCGCGTGCGCTCGGCCACCTCTCGCTCGAGCGCGCCGTTCGCCGCGACGAGCTGCTCGGTGCGCTCCATTACGCGGCTTTCGATGTCTTCGTAGAAGCGCAGCAACTCGGCTTCGTTCTGGCGGCGCTGCGTGATGTCGGTGAGCGTCCCGACCGTGCCGGCAATCGACCCGTCGCCATCGCGCACGAGCCGGGACCACGCCTCCACCCAGCGCGGCTTGCCCTCCTTCGTCACGCACCGCATCTCGTACCGCCGGTCGTTGTCCAGGCGCGCGACCGCCGGCAGAAAGCGTTGCGCGATGATCTCGCGGTCGTCTGCAAACACGAATTCGAGGAAGGGGCGTCCGAGCGAATCGGCGACGGAGAACCCGGTGAGCTCGGTCCAGGCGCGGTTCAGGTACGTCCAGCGGCCGTCGCGGTCGGTCTCGAAGACCACTTCATTCAGATGGTCTACGAGCCCGATCAGCTGCCGCGCCGGAAGTGCCGTCGTGGGCACACGCTCCGCCAAGTAGTTCTCCGCTCGGAGAATCGGCAGACTCGCGGCAGAGTTGAGCCACCGGGTCGCCTCACAAGAGGTCACAAGTGGTCGCAACAAGAGGTCACAGTGATCGCAGGGTGACAAGGAGGTCGCAGAAGCTGGTACCAAAGGCTCAGTGGCCCTCGCGCCCGACGGCATAAGATAAGAGCTATGCGACCCGTTGTGACCCTTCAGACCCTGGGACCCTCGTGAAAATCGAACATGTTGCCTTCCAAGTCGCCGATCCCGTCGCCGTCGCGCGCTGGTATGTCGAGCATCTCGGCATGACGCTCAAGCGCTCGTTTCCGGACCGTCCCTGGGGACAGTTCCTGGCCGACGATGGGGATTCGGTGATGCTGGAGTTCTACAACAACCCGAGAGTTGCGGTGCCCGACTATCGCGCGGTGGATCCGTTGCTGGTGCACGTCGCGTTCGGGACCGACGATGTGCAGGCGGCGCGGGTGCGGCTGCTCGCCGCGGGCGCGACCGCCGAGAGCGACGTCACCGTGACCGACAGCGGCGATTCGCTCCTGATGCTGCGCGATCCGTGGGGGCTGCCGATCCAGTTCATCCGGCGCAAAGTGCCGATGATCTAGACAGTCGAAGAGGCCGCAGGGTCAATGAAGCGATCCAGATCATCGACCGCCAAGTCCGGCTGTTTCGCCCTCGCCATCCTCTTTGCCGCCGTCGCCATCGTCTCGGACCGTCTGATCGGCTCCGCCCTCCGTCCCGACGTCCGCATCTGGATCGATCTCGCCGCTGCCCTGCTCCTGACGCTCGGCCTCGGGAGCGTGTGGGCCCTCGTCACCGGCTACGGGCGCGGAACCGACTCGCGCGACGCGATCGTGCGCCGCGTCTCCGAAGGCAGGAAGCCCAGCGCGGACGGCCCCGCCATCGCCACCGGCGTCGTCCGTCCCCTCGACGGCTCGCTGCGCGCGCCGATCTCGGGCATCGAGTGCGTGGCCTATCTGTATCGGATGTACTACCAGACACGATCCCCCGGCAGCCGCGGACCGACTGATATTCCCGTCTACTGGGGCATGGCGAGCCGTCCATTCCGCCTCGACACGGCGACGCTCACCACGCGCGTGATTGCCATCCCCCACCTCGCGGACGCCGCCAGGCGGCGCCAGACGCCCGACGATGTCGAGCGGGCGACGCAATACGTCGGGACGACGAAGTTCAAGTCGCTGTCGGGATCGCTGGGGCCGCTGGATACCGCCGTCCAGCTCGCGCAGAAGATTCAGAACAACGAGGATGGCAAGGCGCGGCAGGACTGGAAACGGGCGAAGGTCAATCGCGATCCAGGTGAATTGATCCTCGAAGAGACCGTCCTCGCCATCGGCGTCACTGCATCAGTTGCCGGACCCTGGTCGATGGAGAAGGACGCCATCGTCTCCGCCTCCGACGCGGTGGTCGGCAAGGGCGTGACGGCCGTGACCGGCCTGCCCGAGCAGCTCCTCGCGCTCGAGACCGTCGTTCCGAAGTCGCTCTTCAGCTACGCCCTCACCGCGCTGATCCTGCTCGCCCTCGGCGCAGGTGTGCTGTGGCTGGCGCCGGACTACTTCCCGGTAGAGCCGTAGTGCCGAAGATGTCGTCCGGTCGTTAAGACTTTTCGACCCTGGTGACTTTGTGCCTTTGGACTCTCATGAGCGGGTCCTGTCCCCGGGCAGCCCCACCGGGTGCTCGAGGCGGGCAGAATTCTCGCGAACCAGTACTCTTCGACCCTTTCGACCCTTCGACTCTTCGACTCTCGTCGTAGTGCATAATGTGACGCGATCGGTTCGGCAGTCACCTGTTTCAGGGGACCTTATGTCGCACACATCCGATCGACCCGCTCTCGCCTGGCTCCTCGGACTGGCCGCCTGCGTCACTTCCGCGATTGCCCTCTGGCTCTTCGTCGTCAGCCTGGCCGTCCTGCCCTCGCGCGATCCGGACCACGTCGTGATGTGGCAGGCAATCGCCGCCGGATTCCTGGTGTTCAGCCTTCTGAGTTGGACGGCGATCGGATCCCCCGCGCGCCGGTCGCTTCGACTGGCCCTGGGCGGATCCGCTCTCTTTGCGATCTCCGCCGGGTGCTTCACCGTCGGCCGGATGGTCTTCGCGAGCGCCGGACACTTCGAGGGCTACCTGCTCATCATGGGCGTCGCGCTTGCCGTTCATGGCGCGCTGGCGGTCGCGCATGCCTTGCGCGGTGAACTTCCGCACGATTCGGGTCCTCCGGCCGTCCCGCGCTCAGTGGCAACCCTCAGCTGACATGAGCGTGCCACGACGGGCGGGCATCATCTGCGCGGCCGCACTGGCCGCAGGCGTCGCCTGTTCGGGCTGTCACAGCTCTCGCGCGCGGCAGACAACGAACGAAGAGGCGCGTGAGCTGGTGGCGGCGGTGACGTCGGGCGACGTCATGCGCGTGGAGTCGCTGCTCAGCTCGGGTGTCAATCCGAACGTGCGGGCCAAGCGGCAGGGCGACGACCTGGGACCTCCGTCGCTGCCGGCGTTGGACGTGGCCATCGGACGCGGCAATCAGCAGATGGTGCAGGTCCTGCTGGAGCACGGCGCGAATCCGAACAGCATCTCGAGCACCGACATCCTCCTCGACCCCACGTTGACGCCGCTTACCCGCGCCATCGAGAAACGCCAACCCGAGATCGTCCAGCTGCTGCTCGATCACGGCGCGGACGTGAATCGCGGCGGAACGAAGTCGCCGCTCGCGGTGGCGCTCGCCCAGAACGACGACCGCGTCGTCGCGATGCTCCTGGACAACAAGAAGCTCGACGTCAATGGCGCGCTCTGCGACGCGGCTCTCGACGGCAATCTGAGCGCCGTCCAGCGGGTGCTGGCGCGGAATCCCAACATCAATGCGTTCGACGCCTCTGGACGGCTGCCCATCGTCACGGCGGTCAGAGGCGGTGCGGATGTGATCGTTCGGACGCTGCTCGATCGCGGCGCCATGATCGATGGCAAGAACCGGAAGGGCGAAACGCCCCTCATGCACGCTCGGACGGTGGACATGGCCACGCTGCTGCTCGCTCGCGGCGCCGATCCCATGGCCCAGGACAACAATGGCTTCACCGCGCTGATGCGCGTCGTAGACACGGGCGCGCCCGAGATGACTCCGCTGCTCCTCGCGGGCCCGGCGGCGGCACACACACCGCTCACGCCCGAGCAGGTCAATCACACGAGCAAGGCCGGTGTGAGTGCCATCGGGCTCGCCGCCTTCCGCGGCGACGCGGGCATTCTGTCCGCCCTCCTCGCCGCCGGTGCCGACCCCAACGTCGGCACGGACGTCGGCCGCGAGGCTCCGCTCGTGGCGGCCGCCAGCTCCCGTACGCCCGCCAATGTGCTGCTGCTCCTCAACAAAGGCGCGCGCACCGACGGTCGCGATGGGGGTGGCGCAACCGCGCTCATGCGCGCCGCCGCACAGCGTGGCCAGGCGGCCGTGGTGCGTGCGCTGCTCGCGAAAGGCGCGGACGTCCACGCGGTCGATCGTGTCGGCAAGACGGTGCTCGACTATGCCCAGCCTGACGATCTCGAGGTCGTCACCCTCCTCACCCGCGCAGGCGCGAAGACCGGCGCAAACCCCACACACACGGACAGTCCCAACTGACGACAGTCGGCTTTGGGCTTTAGGCTTTGGGCCTTGGGCCGTGCGCCATGGGCCGTGTGCGCGTGGGCCGTGCGCCCTTGGTGGTTGGGAGTTGATCGTCAGTTGTCGAAATCGGCAACGCCGCTCGACTATGAGTTGAGCCCCGAGAGCCCCCGAGGTCCCTATGAAGTATCTGTGCATGGTGTTCTACGACGAAGCCAAGCTGCGCGCGCTGACGCCGGATCAGTATCAGGCGCTGGACGATGAGAGTCTGGACTATGACGCGGTGCTGCGTCGTGGAGGACACCTGGTCGCCGCCCAGGCCCTGCAATACGTCGATGCCGCGGCCGTCGTCCGCGTGCAGCACGGCAAGGTGATGGTGACCGACGGTCCGTTCGCGGAGACAAAGGAGCAGATCGGCGGCTTCATCCTGATCGACGCCGCAGATCTGAACGAAGCCATTCAGCTGGCGTCGAAGATTCCGGCGATTCGTCTCGGCGGCGTCGAAGTGCGGCCGATCAAAGAGCTGGCGCGTTCCTCTTGACTCCCTAAATGAGCCGTGGGATGATGCTGTCCTCTTGATTTCCTAAAGGAGCGTCCCAAGAGCGGCTTTTGTCAGACTCGCGAAGCGGTGGGAAACACACTGCCGCGCAGCCCGTTGAGGACCGCGCGTCCGGCTGCCTCGAAAACCGAAGCGGAGCCGCCAGAAATCCGCATGGGGTGACGTAGTGGGGCCCCGTGCTGCCGCCGACAGATCGGCGAGCGCCGGTTTTCCGCGCGTCCGAGCCGGGATGCGAGGCAGTGGGTTTCCCGCCGCTGACGCTCGATCTGACAAGGGTGGCCTTAGAGGGCGTCCAAAAAGGAGCACCGTGGAAAAGCTGGACATCCCCCAGGGCACGCTCGACCTGATGATTCTGACGATGCTGGCGCGCGAGCCGATGCATGGCTACGGCATCTCGCAGCGGCTGGCGGTGCTCAGTCACGAGCAGTTCCAGGTCAATCCAGGATCGCTCTTCCCTTCCCTGTACCGTCTCGAACAGGACGGCAAGCTGAAAGCCGAATGGCGGGCGACCGAGAACAACCGGCGCGCGAAGTACTACCGCCTGACGCCCTCCGGCCGGAAGCAGCTCGAGCAGCATCGCGAGCGCTGGAACCGGGTCTCGTTCGCCGTCGCCAGTGTGCTGGAGGGCGCATGACGCTCCTGCATCGCGCCGCGTCCGTCCTGCGTTGGATGCTCCATCGGGACAAGGCCGAGCGCGACCTGCACGACGAGCTCGAGACGTTTGTGGACATGGCCGCCGCCGACAGAATGCGCGATGGTACTGCGCCGGCCGACGCACGGCGATCGGCGGTGCTGCATCTCGGCGGCGTGGAACAGGCGAAGGAACGCGTCCGATCGGATCGTCACGGCGCCCGGTTGGACGAGGTCGGGCGGGATCTGCGCTATGCGATCCGCACGCTCCGGCGAACTCCCGTGTTCACTGCCGTCGCGCTGCTGACGCTGGCGCTGGGCATCGGCGCCAACACCGCGATCTTCTCGATCCTCAACGTGGCGATCCTGCGGCCGCTCGGGTATCCGGCTCCGGAGCAGTTGATGCGCCTCACCGCGCACTCTTCCGCCAACCCGCTCCAGGGGTTCAGACTGTCCACGCCCGAGTATCTCGAGTTCCGCGACATGACCCGGGCGTTCGCGGAGGTCGGTGCATTCTCCATTGGCGAGGGCGTGTCGGCCGGCGGCTCCGGAGGCTGGGCCGGTGCGGTCAATCTCTCGGCCGGCGATCGCCCGCTGCGCGCGCGGTCCGCACTCGTGGACGACCATCTGTTCGCGACGCTTGGCGTGCAGCCGGAACAGGGGCGGCTCTTCGCGCCGGGCGAGACGGACGCGATGTCGTCGAGGCCTGGCATCGGCGGTCCACCCGTCGCGATCCTCTCGCACGAGTTGTGGCAGTCCGCGTTTGGCGGCCGGCCCATCGTCGGTCACACCGTGCCGATCGACGGACGTCCGCACGACATCATCGGCATCATGCCGCCCGGCTTCGACGTCATGGACAACCACACGGAGATCTGGTTGCCCATCGGCGTGCACCCGGTGATTCGCGGGCTTCGGGAGAACCACATCCTGCAGGTGATCGGACGGCTGAAGGATGGCGTCACGCCGCAGGCGGCCGAAGCCGAGCTCGCGACGTTCCTGGATAACTGGGGCGAGCGCGCCGGCATCAAGGGCGTCTTGACGGACCCGGTCACGCACGCGTTGGGACACGTGCCGACGGCACATCCGTCCGGTCCCCAGGACCACACGCTTCGGCTGCAGCCGCTGCAGAACGCCATGCTCGGTGACGCCCGTCTCGTCGTCTGGCTGCTGCAGGCAGCGGCGGGGCTCGTCCTTCTGATTGCGTGTGCCAATCTCGCGAGCCTCATGCTCGCGCGCGCCGAGTCACGTCGTCGTGAATTTGCCGTGCGTGCGGCGCTCGGCGCGAGCCGCGGCCGGCTGATTCAGCAGACGATCACCGAAGGCGCACTTGCTGTCCGTCGCCGGTGGCGCGATCGGCTTGTGGGTTGCACGGATGGCCCTTCGAGCGCTCGTGCTCGCCTATCCGACCAGTCTGCCGCGCACGAGCGAGGTGACGATCGATCTGCCCGTGCTCCTGTTTGCGTTGGTGGTGTCGGTTGCCGCGGGCGTGCTCTTTGGCGTCACGCCTGCCCTTCAGAGCCGGTTCGTCGATCTCGTGAGCGTTCTGAAGGAAGGCACTCGCGACGGTGGCAGCGCCGGACGCCATCGTGTCCGCCGTGCGCTGGTGACGGCGGAAGTGGCGCTGGCGGTGATACTCGTCATCGGCGCCGGACTGCTCGCGCGCACCGTCTACAACCTCTCGCGCGTCGACGCTGGCTTCGACCGATCCAGGATGATCACGTTTTCGATGACGCTGCCGCGGGTCGGCACCGATCCAGGCGGGCGCACCGCCGCGCTTCAGCGATTGCTCGACACCCTTCGCCAGCTCCCCGGCGTGCAGGCCGCCACCGCCATGTCGGATCTGCCAATGACGCGGCGCGCCCAGCGATACAACACCGGCACCAGCGCCGACGGCACCCCCGTCGCGATCGTCGACTACTACCAGTTCGTGATGTCGGATTACTTCCAGACGATGCGCATCCCCATCGTGGCCGGTCGGGGCTTCGACGCCACCGACACGACCTCGCAAGGCCGCGTCGTCGTCATCAATGAGACGCTGGCCAAACGATTGTGGAAGGGGCGCGATCCGATCGGGCAGCGCCTGCGTCCGAATCTCGGTTCGTCAATTGGCACGAGCTTCAATCCGTGGCATACGGTCGTCGGCGTTGCGAAGGACGTCAAGGAAGCGGGTGTCGATCGGGAAGCGGGCGGCGAGCTGTATCTGTTCGTGGACCAGCCCGGGCCGCCGATCGACGGCACGGAGCGTTGGGTCACCACTGCTCCGCCCACCATGCACATGGTCCTGCGGACGAATCTTCCGGTGTCGGCGCTCGCGCAGACGCTGGAGCGAGCGGTCCACGCCGTCAATCCTTCGGTCCCCGTCGTCGGCTTGCGCGAGATGGATGCCGTCTTCGACGAATCGATCGGCCGGCCGAGGCTTCTGGCGCAGCTGCTCGGCACATTCGCCGGGCTGGCGCTGCTGCTGGCCGTCCTCGGGACTTATGGCGTGCTGGCGTTCATGGTCGCGGAGCGGCGGCGCGAGATCGGCATTCGGGTCGCGGTCGGCGCGTCGCGCGGCAGCATCGTGGCGCTCGTCACGAAGCAGGGCCTCGTCATCGTCTCAATCGGTCTTGCCGTCGGGCTAGCGGGTGCGTTTGGCCTGAACCGCCTGCTCGCATCGCTCCTGTTCGGCGTGGAGCCCACGGATCCAGTCACGGTTGCCGCCGTCATTTCCACGATTGCGATCGTGGCCGTGCTGGCGTGCGGAGTTCCAGCGTGGCGCGCCTCGCGGCTCGACCCCAACGTCGTGCTTCGAGGCGGCGGATGACACGTGCTACCCTCTGGCTCCGCGGAGGGACGCATGCCGATAGTCAGGTCCAGCCAGATTCACTTTCCAGCAACATCTGGATCTGGGCAAGGCCTGACATCGTGACTGAAGACGACGTCGTCCGGATTGTGCGGGCCTACATCGAGGGACTGTTTCCGAAGGTCTGCCCTCGGTGCGGCCGGCGCTTCGGTTCGCTGCGCGAGTATCTGCAGCAGACCACGCACGTCGGAACTCCGATCTTCAACGACGAGATCGGCGGGCAGCCGCTCGTCGAACCGCTTGGTCCGATTGCGCTCGCCAACTGTCAGTGCGGGACGACGCTCACCATCAGCTCTGAAGGCATTCCGCGCGAGATGATGGCGGAGCTTCTGACGTGGGCGCGGAGCGAGGCCAGCCGGCGGTCGGTCACCGTGCCGGATGTGTTGCACGAGCTTCGAGCGCGCATCGACGCGCAGGTGCTTGGCGAGGATCAGCGTTCAGGCTAGGAACAGCGGCGAAGGCGCCGCTGCGAGCAGCGGACTTCTCGCCGCGGCCCGGCTCCGCACGCCGGACGCGTACGCCTCAGGCGGTCAATCCATGTTGACGTCATGGGGCCCCGGACACCCCATGCCGAGCGTCACCCGCCGACGGCGCACGCGTCCGTCTTACGCGTGAGCGGCGTGCTCCGAACGGTCCACGTCGAGAAGCCCGCTCCTCGCGGCGTCGCGCGTCGTCGAAGTCAACGCGCCAAGGCGAAGCCGCCCACCGAAGCGCGCCTCATCCCGACCGGCGCTTGCGTTGGCGGCACCGGCCGACTGCGAGTGACGCGATAAGCGTCAGTCTGAAACGGCGCCGAAGGGAGCGAGGATTGCCGCCGCCAGCCACTTCTTGTGGCGGCGGCGCGCTGCGTCAGGTCGCAATCCGAGCGGACGACAGGCGTCGTTTCGAGCGTCAGCTCGCCGGAGGCTGGTGACGACATCGCAAGTGCCGGTCGGGATTCATCCTATCAACGCGCAGGCGGGAATCCAGTGATGCCGAGCTCTCCGAGGATGGCACCGGGGAGTGCCTGAAGAGTCGTGGCCGGACGCTTGAGCGGTCGACTGGTTAGCAGAATGCCCGGGACGGCCGCCGGATCCATGCAGTGATCACCGGTCCAGGGCGTCATGTTGTCTTCGAACACGTCGGCTGTCAGGCCACCCAGCGCCGAGTCGTCCGAGTTACGGGTGCCTTTGGCGTAGCCGACGACCATGTCCGGCGCAATGTCCTCAAATCCTGAACGCGGATAGACCTCCTCGCGTCGAAAGACGCGTGTCACGGCCTTCGATCCCGTGCGCGGGTCAGTCACGGCCGCGAGCTTCGACGCAATTTCCGCAACCAGGGCAGCCCGATCCCCGGGTTCAACGGCACCGTTTGCTTCGCGTCCTTTCACGTTGATGTACAAACCGTTCAGCCCGAGCGCGTACGCTCGTGTACGCGACCAGTCCACATTGGCGAAGAACCCCGCGCTGGTCCTCGGCTCGCCCTGGCGTACGACGAGGTATCCAGCGTCTCGCAGCCAGGTATTCAGGTTGAACGTCCGTCGCCACGAGGCGAAGCCGTGATCGGACATGACCACGAGCAGATCGTTCCCATTCAAGCGTTTCATGGTCTCGCCGACGATGCCGTCCAGACCGATGTACAGGTCTTCCACCACAGATCGAAACGGCGCGTCGGTCGCGGCGTTGTACGCCGGATGTCCCGGATCCATCGGGCGCCACATCATGTGCGAGACCTGGTCGACGTTGCCGAAATAGTAGAAGAGGAATCCGTCGTCGAAGCCGCGCAGCACATAGCGGTATTGCCGGGTGTTCTCCTCACCGGCAATGCGGGCCTGGGCCAGAAACTCGGCGGCGCTCAGCACGCCGGTCTTGAGACTCTTGGTGTCTTCGGGCATGCCTTGCGTGTAGAACCGGCCGGTAGCACGCGCCAGCTCGCCAGCGTAAGTGCCCGGATGCGAGACGGGCATCGCCGGCGAGAGCGGGTCGAGGTTGAGCGGGCTGACATAAAGCTCGAAATCGGGATCGAGCTGCTTCAGGTAGAAGCGCGCCTCTGCATGAAGCTTCTGTGTCGGAATGAGATTGAACTCCACGGGAACCCAATTGCTCCACTCGCCCACGCGGAGCAGTCGCTCCTCTGTCCCGATTGCGAGCTTGACGAACTGACGGGCGGTGTCGAGCTGGGCCGTGAAGGGCACACTGATCTTTGTAGGCTGTCTCAAGTACGGATTGTTCGGCCCTTCGAGCACGGCGTGCACCACGTTGTCCACGACGTCGACCTGGTAGATGACGCCGCCCGCCACCGGTCCGGCTGCACTCGTTGGAAGCAGGCCGGATGCGTAGTAGCTGAACGTCCCATACGTGCCGAGGATGTCGGGGGTGCCCATCCCGCTCAGCTCCTGGCTCGCCTCACCGGAGGGAGGGAAATTCGCCGGCATGCGAACGATCGTCGACTCGACGCCGTGCCGCTCGAGGAGCTCCCAGAACGGTGTGCCATGTCGCAGCAGCTCGACCTTGCCAGACGACAGCGGGAACTGCCACTTCCCGACCTTGATCGACCACGTGCCGGGCTCGGTCCTTGTCGTTGAGAGGTACGGAACCATCGTCTTCGGATCTCTGTGGATGAAATCGAAGATACCGTGCCCTCCCGGATCGAGACCGGTGATGAAATTGGACCAGGCGACGGGACTCTGGGGAGGAATCGATGTGCCGAGCGGCGAGAAAGTGCCGCTGGCCGCGAGCCGCGCGAAGTTCGGCATGCGGCCCTGGGCCATGAGGTCCCGTGTCAACGAGTAGTCGAGGCCATCGAAGCCCAGGACGATCACGCGTCGTCCGAGGCGCGCGTGCCGTTCGCCGCAGGACATCGTCGCCGCGACGATGCACGCGAGAACAGTCGACAGCACGGCGAACGCGCTCGAGCGCTTCACGCGTGGCGTTTCCGCGGTGCCTGACGCCGAACCTCCTGCTGGACTCACCCGCCGACGAAGCATCGCGGAGTGTATGTTAAATCAGGCTGCGCTGGGTACACGCTGACCGCGTGACGTCTTCCAAGCGTTGGTGTCACTGCTTGCGACCGGGCTGGAGCGGCTTGAGTTCGTCGTTGAGCAGGCCGTAACGATTGGTCTTGTTCTCGTCCACGAAGGTGATCACGCGGTATTTCCCGGGCTTCGAGGCCGGCGGACTGTCGTAGACCCAGATTTCCACCGGCACGTCACCATCCGCCCAGGCGCGCCGCGAACCCGACACGCTGCCTCCGGCCGTCGCTGGCATGTCGGCGATCTTGCGATACGCAGGCTTGCCGAAGCGCATGTACATTCGGCCCCGCTCGGTGAACACGCCGGGCACCTCGTTCTCCTGGAAATAGTGCTCGACGAATTGCAACCGGTCGAGGTACGCCTCCAACGCTTCGTTCTGAGGAGTGTCGGGGCGTGGATCGCGCGAACGCCAGAAGGCTTCCTGAAAGGCGCGCCGCTCCGCATCATCGAGCGACTCGTATTGTTTCCGCTCTTCCTTGGTGATCGTGTGATCGACCGAGGCCAGCCAGAGGCGGTCTTGAGGGGTGAGAGGATGGCTGGCGGCCATGGCCACCAGCACGAGCACAGCAATGAATGCCATGCGGAACCGCAAGCGGACGCCAGGAAGTCCCGCCGCCGACGGCGGAACTTCCTTTCGACCGTCAGAACCTCAGAACGTGAAACGCACACCCACCCTGACGAGTCTGGGATCGATCCAGACACGCGGGTCGCCGAAATTGGAGCCAGACGTGTCGGTATACGGCCGCGAACTCTCCGAATCGGGGATGCCTTGATTGTTGACGTTGAAGACGTCAACGTACAGTCCCGCCGTCCGCGACTGCTGACCACCGAGCACGAAGGTTTTCTCGACGCGGAGGTCGAAGTTGTTCAGGGCGTCAACACGCCGCGTGCCTCGTGGCTCGATTCGGACCGTTTCAGTGCCTTGATCGAGACCGCGTATGCCTGCCCGGCGGCCCCACGCGGCTCCGGTGATGTAGCGGTAGATGCCGCTGATGTTGAACCCACCCCAGTACGGGAGTCGATAGGTGCCTTCGGCCTTGAAGTGATGCGTGTAATCGAAGACCATCGGGCCTTCGCTGTTGATCGCACGGTTCGGGTTCGAGAACACGCCACCCTGACCAGTATCACTCGTCCCACTACTGCCGGCCGCGTTCGCACCGAAGTTGTTGTTGACGTTGCCACGGGTTCGTGACCAGGTGTACGACGTGTTGGTCTGCCAGTTGTGCGAGAAGCGTTTCCTGACGTTGATCTGGAACCCGTTGTACGTGCGCTCCGCGCCAGGCGGATTCGTCATCTCATAGAACGTATCGCCTGCCTTGTTATAGACGGTGATGAGCTGCCCGTCGTCGGCGGTATCCAGCTGATTGTCCGGTCCCGGATCTCGCAACTGCACCGGACTGTAGGTGGCCCCGGTGTCGGTGAAGCCCATGAAGTCTCTGTAGTTCCGTCGTATGTACTGCACCTGCACCGACATGTCTGTCAGGAGCTCACGTTCGATGCCGGCCAGATACTGATCCACGTACGACGGCTTGATATTGGGATCCATGCCGACGTCGTTCGCGACGTCCACCGTGTCGATGATCGTGAAGTCGTTCGGTGCATTCACGAGCGCTGTGTACTTCGGATGCTGCTGGCTCGTGTCCATGTGATAGTAGGTGCCGCCGAGCAGCGCATCGTGATAGCGGCCGTAGTGAAGCCGCACGACCGTTTTGTGGTCGCCGAGCAGATCCCACGCGAGGCCGATACGCGGCGAGATCGGATACGTCTTCAGCACCGTGCCTTTTTCGGGCACAGAACCGCGATTGAAGTTGAACCGGACTCCTGGATTGATGGTCAGCCGATCGTTGACCGTCCACGTGTCCTGCGCGTAGATGCTGCCGCGCTTGCTCGTGGCCGTGACGACGTAGCCGTCCCAGAGATAGACGTCGGTACGGGGCGCCGCCGTAGTCGTAGTAGAGCCTGCCACCCGGATAGCCATATTCGTTGACGATCTTCGAGCGCTCGAACTCGAAGCCGAACTTGAACTCGTGGCTCTTGCCGAGGAAATGGTCGGCATAGCGCGTCAACGCCGCAGAGGTCACGTTCCGGTTCCGGTCCGCGCGATAGTAGTACGACGTGTTCACCGAGAAGTCGCCGTTCTCGTTGAAGCGCGGGTACGGTCCGTTGCGCGTATTCGGCGGCGTCGGTTCCAGCGGGTAATAGCCCACGTACCCGCCGTTGCGGACGTCGAGCAGCGTCTTCGAGTTGATCGTCCACGTGAGACGCATGTTGTAGTTGGTTTCGGGCGACGGCTCGATCACGGTGGTTTCAATCGGGTGGTGCGTGTCTGCGCCCCGCCCGGTGATGTTGTACTTGTCCCACTCGTAGAACCCTTCGAGCTTGACGTTGGGGCTGGCGGCCCAGTTGATCTTCCCGATGTAGCGCGGATCCTTTTCGCTCGTGAACGGCCCGTTGAAACCAGCCGGGCGATCCGCCCGCTTGAAATATTGCATGCCCCCGAAGAACCACAGCTTGTCCTTCATGATCGGGCCGCCGAACTGCGCCGTCGTGTCCCAATACGTGTCGATCTCGCGCGGCTTGAAGTCTGCGCGCAGATCCTCGGAAAGGCTTCCCGTGTTGTCGCTGATCCAGCCGTTGCGCTCGGTCAGGTACTCGAACAGTCCCGAGAACCGGTTGGCGCCAGAGCGGACGATGCTGTTGGCGGCGGCGCCGGTGAACTCGCCGTACTCCGCGTTGGCGCCGAGCCCGACCACCTGCACTTCCTGGATCCAGTTGTAGTTGAAGAACGACCAGGGCGAGCCGCCATCGGGATCGCTGACGTCGACGCCATCGATCAGCAGGGCGTTCGAGCTCGCGGTGCCGCCGTACGCGACGCTGTTGGTAATGCCGGGCGCTAGATTGATGACATCGGGCTGGAACCGCTGCGTCGGCAAGTTCTGCAGCAGCTCGTTGTCGATTTGTACGCTGGCAGACGAGCTCTTGACGTCCACCATGCTCGCCTGCGCAGAAACAGTTACCGTTTCTGCCAGGCTCGCCAACGCCATCTTGGCGTCCATGGTGACGGTCTGGCCGAGCTGAATCCGGATATTCTCGTTCGCGATCGGCCGGAACCCCTGCAGCTGGGCGGTGAGCTTGTAGATGCCAGGCTGCAAGGAGAGGAACCGGTAGATGCCCTGGCCGTCCGTCACCGTCGAGTACGTTCCGCCGATCAAGCTGGGACTCGAGATGGCGACCGTGACGCCGGGTAGGACGGATCCCGAGCTGTCGGTGATCGTGCCAGTAAGCGTGGAGGTGGTTTGCGCCTGCGCGTGGAGTGGCCGGGGAAGGGCAACTACAGCGAGGACCAGAAGGAGGACCGTGACCCAGGCCGACATTCGGTCTCGCACTTCGCGGCTCCTTTCCAGAATCTGAGTGTGCGTCGTGTCTTGATGTGAGCGCTTCGTCCCGTGTCGAATCGTGGGGCGAGTTAACGCAACCCCGTTGCCGGCGGAGTATACACCTGCGCGGCGCGCGCTCGACACAATCTTGGGAAGATTGTTGGTACTAGCAGTGGGACAGACTGACCGACTCCAACAAGCCGGATCCCTCTACGAAGATCCGGATTCGGCGCGACCGGGGCTCGGCTCACAGCCAGTCGTTGGTCGCGTCAGGATGCTCGTCTTCGCGGCACACGTGTCAGCGTGCATTTTGAGCGGCTGCGCAGAGCGGCCGGCGGACCAAGTGGTCACGCCACCGCCAGACATCCTCCTGGTCACGATCGACACGCTGCGTGCAGATCGCGTGGGAGTCTATGGCGGCCTGCCGGAAACGACGCCAAATCTGGATCGTCTGGCGGGCCGGGGCGTCGCCTTCATGGACGCGACCGCCCACGTCCCGCTGACCGCCCCGTCTCACGCGTCGATTCTGACGGGGCTGTACCCGCCGCACCATACGCTGCGGGACAACGGCGGATTCGTGCTGTCGGCGCGCGCGCAAACGCTGGCGGAACTGCTTCGGGCGCACGGGTATCACACCGCGGCGTTCGTGGCGTCGTACGTGCTCAACCGGAACACTGGCCTGGCCCGGGGATTCGAGACCTATGGCGATCGCTTCGACACCTCGGGACCACATCCGTCGTTACCTGGCCTGCAGCGTCGTGGTCCCGAAGTGGCCCGCGACGCCATCGGCTGGTTGGCGACGGCGGCCCACCCTTTCTTTCTCTGGGTGCATCTGTACGACCCGCACGCGCCCTACGATCCGCCGCCGGCCTTCGGCTCGCGCTTTCCGGGAAAGCCGTACGAGGCAGAGATTGCGACCAGCGATTGGGCTGTTGGCGAAGTCCTGCGAGCTGTCGAAGCGAAGTCCAGGAACGTGCTGGTGATCGCGACCGCCGACCACGGCGAGAGCCTCGGCGAGCATGGCGAAATGGAGCACGGCCTTCTTCTCTACGACGCAACGCTGCGCGTCCCGCTGATCGTGGCCGGTCCGGCCATACGATCCGGAGGTCGTGTGGTGCAGCAGGTCCGTCATGTGGACATCGTGCCCACGGTGCTGGATTGGGCACACGTGCCACTCCCGGCTGGTCTCGATGGCCTCAGCCTGAGACCCCTGCTCGAGGGTCGGGCCGATGCCCCTGCCCCGCCGTCCTATTCGGAGAGCCTCTTCGGGAGCCTTCATTTCGGCTGGAGCGAGCTGCGTGCCGTCCGCAACGGCCAGTTCAAGTTCGTGGAGGCGCCTGACCCCGAGCTCTATGATGTTCGGGCCGATCCAGGTGAGCGCGCGAACATCCTCCCGCGCAGGCGCGAGACGGCCGCCGCGCTGTCGAAGGCGCTTGCCACGCTCGCTGGTCCGTCGTCAGCGAACACGCCCGCCACGACCGCGCCGGTCGAATCAACCGCGGCCGAACGGCTCCGGTCGCTTGGTTACGTCTCTGGCCACGTCGAGCTCGGCGCTGCGGCCGGTGCCGATCCAAAGACTCAGATCGCCGGGTACCTGGACTACGTGGCGCGGTTCACTGAAGGAGTCGACGCGCTGCAGGGCGGGGCGCCAGCCCGAGGCCGAACGCATCTTCAAAGGTCTCGTCCGTCGCTTTCCCGCCAGCTACGAGGTGCATCAATACCTGGGGCGCTCGCTCGCGGCGCGCGGTGCCCACGACGAGGCGATCCGCGCGTTGGAAGCGGCGCAACGATTGAGCCCGCAGACAGCGCTCGTCGAATACGATGTGGCGAAGTCGCTGGCCGCGAAAGGCCAGTTCGATGCGGCACTCGACCACGTGAATCACGGGACTGGCGCTCGAACCGGAGACCTTCTACGGATATCTCACAAAGGGTGAGGTTCTACGTGCGGCCGGCGACCGGCCCAAGGCGACGGATGCCTTTCAAAAAGCGCTCGCCCTCAGCCCCGGCCTCGCCGTCGCCGAATACGAGCTCGGCAGGCTCGCGGAGGACGAGGGCGACTGGCCCGGCGCGCTTCAGCACTATCAACGCGCACTCGCCAGCGATGCCACCATGAGCGCCGCGCGCGCCGCGCTGACTCGCGTCGAACGGCATCAGCCCGTGCAGGCTCGGCCATGACCCCGCGCAGACGTCGGACGACATCACGCCCGGCCGGCACCGCACGCCCACCCGGGCCACCGATCTGGCGTCGCCCATGGCTGTGGGCGCTGGCCGTCGCGGTTGTCGGGCTCGCTGGGTGGTCCGTGGTCCGCCTGTGGCCGGTGACTGCGCCGACCGGCGTTCGACTCGGGCGGCTTCCCTCGGGCGTGCGCCCTGCCGATCTGAACGTGCTGCTGGTCACGCTCGATACGACGCGTGCCGATCGCCTCGGTGCGTACGGGTTCAAGGCCATAGAAACGCCGAATCTCGATCGCATCGCGCACGAGGGCGTCCTCTTCGAGCAGGCGGTGACTCCGGCCCCGCTGACACTCCCGGCGCACTCATCGATCTTCACCAGCAAACTGCCGCCCGCGCACGGCGTTCGGGACAACGGCGGCTTCTTTCTCGACGACCGCGAGACGACGATGGCGGAGCGGCTGAAGAGCCGGGGGTTCCGGACGGGCGGCTTCGTCGGGGCGTATGTGCTGGACCACAAGTGGGGGGTGGCGCAAGGCTTCGAGAAGTACTTCGACGACTTCGATCTCTCGAAGTACAAGAGCGTGTCTCTGAGCAGCGTCGAGCGTCGCGGCGACGAGGTCGCCGATCACGCGATCCAATGGCTCGACACAGTGTCCTCGTCGCGATTCTTCGCGTGGGTCCACTTCTACGACGCGCACTCGCCGTACGATCCGCCCGAGCCCTTCAAGTCGCGCTATCCCGATCGGCCGTACGCCGGCGAGATTGCGTTTGTGGACTCGCAGGTCGGGCGTCTTCTCACCTGGCTCGACGCGCACCAGCTGCTCGACAAGACGATCGTCGTCGTCATGGGCGATCACGGCGAGAGCCTGGGCGATCATGGCGAAGGCACGCACGGCTTCTTCGTCTACCAGAGCGTGCTGCGCGTTCCGCTGCTGATCCGGGCGCCCTACGATGCCATGCACGGCCGGAGAGTCGCCGACGTCGTACGCAGCGTGGACGTGCAACCGACCGTGCTCGACCTTCTGGGCATTCAGACGAACGAAAAATTCGAAGGACAGAGCCTGGTCTCGCTGATGACCGGCGCGAGCAGCGGTCTGGGGCTGGAAGCCTACTCAGAGGCTGTGTATCCCCGCTTCCATTTCGGATGGAGCGACCTGAGGGCGCTCAGGGCCGGCCGATACAAATACATCGAGGCCCCGAAACCAGAGCTCTACGATCTCGAGAAGGACCCGGGCGAAGCGACCAATATCTATCCGCAGCGACGCGCGCTTGCTGGCCAGTTGGCCGGTCACCTGCACCAACTGGAGGCTCGTCTCAAGTCGGGCGCCACGTCAGCGCGCGCCCCTGCGGAGATCGATCCGGACACACGCGATCGGCTGGCCTCGCTCGGCTACGTAGGAACGTTCGTGTCGGGCGATGCGGCGGAACGCGTCGCGCTCGCCGATCCCAAAGACAAGATCGACCTGTTCAACCTGATGACTCGCGCACGCGATCTCTCGCGCCACGACAAGAACTCGGACGAAGCCATCAAGTCGCTGATCGAGGTGACGCGCCAGGATCCGAAGGTAATTGACGCCTGGTTCATGCTCGGCAATGAGTACTACCGCAATCGGCAGTTCGAGCAGGCCATCGACAGCTACAAGCGGGCGCTCGCGTTGAAGTCCGACTACGACCTCGTCGTCATCAACATGGCCAACGCCTACCGCCAGCTCGGAAAAGACGATGAAGCGCTAGTCGGCTACCGGCGATACCTGGAGCTCGATCCAAAGAACGCGCAGATCCGGTACGAAGCGGCACAGGTCCTGATCGATCGCGGCGAGCTGGCAGACGCGCGCGCGCAGCTGCAGCAAGCGCTGAAGCTACAGCCATCGATGGCTGCCGCGCGCAACGCGCTCGGCATCGTCGCGCTGAAAGACGGCGACACTGCCGGGGCTGAGAAGGAGATTCGATCCGCCATCGCTCTCAAGACGGACGTCCGGCTGGCGCACTTCAATCTGGCTCTGCTCGCCGAGCAGCGAGGCGACCTGACGACGGCCGTCGCCGAATACAAACGCGAGATCGAGCTTTATCCGGGGAGTTACAAGGCGCAGTTCAACCTCGGACGGCTGTACGAGCAGATCGGCGACATCCCGGCGCAAGTCGAGGCGTACAAACAGGCGATCACGATCAATCCGAACTTCGCGGAGGGCTGCTTGTTCCTGGCGAAGCGCTATCTGGACCTGAATCAGACGCTCGACGAGGCCGCGCGGCTGGCGCAAAAGGGGCTCGAGCTCGCGCCGACGTCAGAGTACGCGCCGCTGGGCCATTACGTGCTTGCCGATGTGTACTCACGCGAGGGGCGCGGCGCCGAGTCGGCGCGGGAGGCGGCGCGCGGGCAGGCGCTCGAGGCGAAGCTCAAGCAACGCGGCACGACGCGCGCCATGCGGTGACCTTTGAGCGCGCGGAACGAGCGCGGGCTGCAGATGCTGAGCACTTCCCTCGCGAATGTGCCCCGCCCAGAGCAGCGAGTCACGCGCGTGGCGCCCGACGCACCTCATCCCGCCCCGCACTTGCGATGCCGTCGCCAGCCTCCGGCGAGCTGACGCTCGAAACGGCGCCTGTCGTCCGCTCGGATTGCGACCTGACGCGGCGCGCCACCGGCCACAAGGAGTGGCCGGCGTCGGCAATCCTCGCTTCCTTCGGCGCCGTTTCAGACTGACGCTCATCGCGTCACTCGCAGTCGGCCGGCGCCGCCATCGCAAGCGCGGGGCGGGATCGGATCGCGGCGCGAAGGCGCGCTCGAGCTTGTCCGACGAAGCTCGCGTGAAGACGCCGATGCTTCAAACCCTGGAACTTCATGAACCCTTCGAACTTTGTGCACGCCGGTTGAACGCTATAGAACTCCTTGAACCTGCGTGAACCGCCTGAACCGACGCAACGAGGACTACCAGAGAGTTCGGAGCCGGCAGGGTGCGAAAATCGAGTGGTTTGAGGTGCACGATGCGAAAAGACTCTCGACGTCTAACGGCCTTGAAATACGCCACCGGTCGCCTGGCGTGACGACCGGCGTGACACGCGACCTAGGTGAACCGCACTGGCCGTAGCCAGGACATCCGGCGGCATGAGCGCCGATGATGCGTACCTTCGTGACTCGACAAGTCTCATGCCGGTGTACGAGGTCGCACGAGACGACATCACAGTCGTTCGCAGCGCGAGCGGATGGATCGACGCTCGCTGCTGCGTGCGAACAGGATCTGATAGCGTCGCTGCTCAGTGCGAGACGATTACAAGCGCGCGAGATGGCTGGGTCGACCGGCTGCCGCAGCGAGATCCATCTACGCGGACTGCTGAGCGACGACTCAGTTTGGCAACGTGGTGCGTGCTCGCGGACGTAGCGCGTTACGTGAAACATGAGATTTCGCGGAATGCCTGAGTGCGAGCGGCGCGCTGCCCTTCTGTATCCGCGCACATGCACACGCCGCGAGCGGCGTGGCGGAGTCTTCGCTGGAAGAACTCATACTCTAGAACGTCGAGAGGGGCCGAGTTCTCGCCGCGAGCAGGCTCACCGAAGCGGACCTCACCCCGACCGGCGCTTGCGTTGGCGGCACCGGCCGACTGCGAGTGACGCGATGAGCGTCAGTCTGAAACGGCGCCGAAGGAAGCGAAGGATTGCCGCCGCCGGCCACTCCTTGTGGCGGCGGCGCGCCGCGTCAGGTCGCAATCCGAGCGGACGACAGGCGCCGTTTCGAGCGTCAGCTCGCCGGAGGCTGGTGACGCCAACGCAAGTGCGGTCGGGGATCGATCGCTGCGCGGAGGTGCGAGCCCTGCGAACCTTCTGAACCTCTTGAGCCCTTTGAACCTCTTGAACCGAGCAGGCGCAGCTACCAAATCAGTTCGTCAATGTGATTGTCCGTCGTCCTGAACGCCACATGCTGCGTATTCGGACCCTTCGACCGTAAACGCCGTCGGCTTGTCCGCAGCCGGCGGCGCCCCATACGCCGCCGTCAGATTCCCCCACGCCGGCGTCGTCCCCGGCACCCACCACAGTTCGTGCAAGCCGCCATCCGCTGAACGGTAGTACACGTGCTTCGTGTTAGTTCCGATGCTGTAGTACGACGCCGGATCGCTCGCGGCCAGCGGCGGCCCACCGGGCGTCTGCGCAGTGAGGTCCCATCCGGCAACCGGCGCCTCCCCCACCCAGAACAGCTCCCACAGATGTCCGTTCGCCGCGCGATACACGATCTGGTGCGTGTCGTTGTGCGGCGTGTAGTACGCCGCCGGATCGCCCGCGGCTTTTGGTGTCTGCGCGAAGCCTGACAGATCGTCCGTTCCCACCGCGCCCGTCGTCCAATAGAGGCTTCGGATGTTTCCGTCGTTGCTGCGGAAGACGACGATGTTCACGCCGCGCGTGGTGTCGACATACACGCAGGGATCGCCGGCGGCTGGCGGCGCTGGTGTCTGCACGGAGAGGTCGCCATGTCCCACCGCACCCGGTCCTGTCCACCACAGCTCCTCGAGATGGCCGTTCGACGTGCGATAGACGACATGGTGGAAGTTGTCGGCGGTGAACCATCCGACAGGATTGCCGGCAGTCTTCGGCGCATTGACGGATCCCGTCAGGTTGTCGTGTCCGACGGGACCGAGCGACCAGTAGAGACTGTGCACGTTGTCGTCCGTGCCGCGATACAGCAGGATCTCGGAGTTCGTCGTCGGATCGACATACGCGAACGGATTGCCGACGGCGTTCGGTACGTTCCCTACATTTGCGTTCGCGTTCGCCGTGAGGTCCGTCGTCCCCGTGCGTCCGAGCGAGTCGCGCCACAGCTCGTGCAGGTGGCCGGACGTGTCGCGATAGTTGATGTTGTGGACGCCGAGTCCCGGGATCACGACTGACGTCGGCGATCCTGCCGCAGCCGGCGTTCCGAATTGCGCGGAGCGATCCACGAGATGCTGCGACGTATCCTCGATGCTGACGTGGAATCCGCCGGGAATCGCGCCAGTCACGCGGACGATGACGCCGTTGTCGGTCGTGAGGGATTCGCCGACGGCGAGCGCGCTGCGGTTGCCTGCGGCGTCGAGTGTCAGGAGTGCGAGCGGCGCGAGCTGGTTCTGCGTCGTCCCAGTCGGACTGCTCGTCTGCACGCGGTAGACGATCACGCCCTCTTTCGGAATGATGCCGTCGAACTGGTCGGCCATCTTGCGGCCTTCGACCATCAGGAACGGCACTGTCGTGCCGATCTGGACGCCCGACACGCGATCGTGCGGAGGCGGCTGCGGCAGGCTCACGGCGTGCAGGTCGTATTCGATCGTGCGTCCGACGTGCTGCGCGATGGCGGCTGGGTCCAGCCATTTGATCAACCGCTTCGTCCATGAGGACGGATGCGTGCCGCCCGCGCCGGCCATGTTGTCGTATTCCTGCATGTTGCCGCCGAACGGATAGAGATCGTCGATCGACGCGAGGACGTGCATCAGTTCCATCGACCACGTGCCAAGCGTTTCGGACATGTCGAACCGCGCCCAGAATCCGTTCAACTCGCCCTGGCCGGTTGGCGGCTGGCCGAGCATCACGAGTGCGGCGGCGTTGAACCCCTGCGCGCGCAGCGTTGCGCCGAGCTTGCCCTCGAGCGCGTTGGGCGGGACGTCCTGCTGATCGAGCACCTCCATCGGCAGCACGGTGGCGTCGAGGTCCGCGAGTCCTGACGACACCGTGTGGATATACGTGCGCAGCGAGCGGTCGGGCAGACTTCGAAAGGCGTTCGGGTCGTAGTAGACGCGCCGCAGGATTTCGGCGGGCCAATCGGCCGGGACGGGATCGTCAGGCGGATGTGCGTTGGGACGATGGAGCGGGATGAAGGCAATCTTCTTTCGACCGAGCCACGGACATCGCGCTCCTCCTCTATTGGCAGGCGCACGGTATGTGCGGTGCGATGGCTGGTCAAGCTGAGCGGCCCGTGGCGGGCGCTGCGGGCAACACGTCAACCATCCGTCGAATTCCTGTCGTCTTCTAGTGCGCTCATCGCATGCGGCGTTTCGCGGCGTCAAAGCTCGTCACCGGATTGGTATTGAACGCGACTGCGGCTTGCGGCGCGTGGCGACGAATCAGATCGATCACGTCCTCGAAGAGCTCGACGAGTTCGTCGGGCTTCCGGATGCCGCCGCCGACGACCACGACGCCGTACGGCTTTGCCTGCAGGGCGTCAGCGATGATCGTGCGCGCAGCTGCGTCGATCTCGACGAGGCAGGTGTCGACTTCGATGCCCGCGTCGACGAAGCGTTTGTTCCCGATCGCGATAGCGAGCTCGACGGGTGCGGGATCGAACCCCGGAATCTTGCGCGGATCGAGTCCGACTAGGAGGACCAGTCGCCCCGACCACTATAATCAATCACTTACAGTTGCGGTGCATGGTGTACCCAGTTCGTAGGGGGCGGATCGGGGGCAGTCGGTGCGCACTCGCATAACCGGATTTCGCTCGATACGGTGCCATGCGTCCATGCTAGCCCGCGCATGGATCAAGATTCACCGAATCGGCGAACGCCGGGAAGACCACTTCACATTAAGGGCCCGGTGCGAAGCGGCGCTGCGGGCCACGAAGGACGTTGGTACCGAAACGAGACAGCCGACGCTAGAGAAAAGCGGCTTCTGACGTTGGTCCCGAAACGAGACAGCTGCCGCTAGAGAGAAGCGGCTTCAGCGGCCGGTGAATTCTGACGTTGCATGCGGCGTACTCGTTCGGTGTCAGATGGCCGAGCGAGCTGTGTGGCCGGCGCTGATTGTAATCGACCCGCCACGCTTCGATCTTCTCCTTCGCATCTTCAATCGACGTGAATTGGTGGACGTTCAAGCACTCGTCCCGCAGGCGCCCGTTGAACGACTCGATGAAGGCGTTTTCGACGGGTTTTCCGGGTCCGAATGAAATCGAGCTGCACGCCCCGCTGATAGGCCCAGTCTTCGAGCGCCCGCGACATGAATTCGGTGCCGTGATCGACGGTGATCGAGCGTGGCACCGAGCCCCCGGCGATGGCCCGATCAAGGGCCACGCTCACCGTGCTCCCTGACATGCTGGAGGCCGCCTCAAGGATCGGACTCTGGCGACTCCACTGATCGACGATCGTCAGCACCCGAAACGGCCGTCCATCGGCCAACGCATCGTGGACGAAATCCATGCTCCAGCGCTCCGTCGGACCGGCCGGGACGGGCGCGGGGCCGCGGTGCAAGGCGATGTGTTTCCGCCGTCGGACCCGCATCCGCAGCTGGAGCCCGTCGAGCCGGTACAGCCGCCGCACGCGTTTCTTATTCACAGGCCATCCTTCTCGACGAAGTAGCACCCAGATCCGCGTGAAGCCGAATCGTGGTCGCGCGTGAGCCAACGCCCGAATGCGCGATCGCAGAGGCGCCTGATCGTCTCGCGTCGATCGGCGATACCACGCGGCCCGACTGAACTGCGCCAGATGACAGGCCCGCACGCAGCTGGTGCCGAAGGTGTGTTGCACCCAGACGGCCAGCTCGCGGCGCTGTGTGGGCCTCAGACTTTTTTTCGCAGCGCCTCGGTGAGGATGTGTTTGTCGAGGGACAGGTCCGCGACAACGCGCTTCAGCCGGGCATTCTCGTCCTCGAGCGATCGCAGCTTCCGCAACTCGCTCACGCCCAGGTGCGCGTATTTCTTCTTCCAGATGTAGAAGGTGGCTTCGCTGACGCCGAGTTGCCGGCAGACATCGGCCGGGGGCGTCCCGCTCTCGACCTGGCGGAGGGCGTAGGCAATCTGCTCCTCCGTGAACTTCGACTTCTTCATGGTCCTCGCTCCTTGGTGAAGGACCGTCCGAAGCCGCTAGTTTCCTCTAGTTTCGCGTGCCGTCGTTTTCGGGGGAGACGTCACTTCACTTGGCGTACTGCTCGTCGAGGGCTGCGCCGCGACTGGGCCAATTCCGGAAATGCCGTCCGGGCTCAGTGCGCCCCTTGTCTGGGCCCGTTTGGGCCGCCGCACTCGATTCGTCGAACCGCTTCTTCAAGTTGTAAAGGCGCGCCGCAAAGCCCGAAGTGCCGGCAGGTTCTGGCTACGTCGCGCACGCCTGTCATACCGCGCTGCAACACCTTGAGCCGCCAGGTGGTTAGTCGCATCTGCTCGGCCTTCGTCATCGCATCTCCGTTTCTAAGGTTTTGAGCTCAGAAAGGAGAGCTAGACTTGTCAGCACTGTCCTGAGATTTCACAGGGCGTTCTAAGTCGGGGCTCTCAGATTCGAGCCCTGCCAAGCGCGCCGTTTCTGGCCCGATTGAGAGCTCGCCGCCCCTTCGACCAAGATCCCGATCTCGCTCAGCCCTCCCTTATGCCCCCACGCCGCTGTTCGCGCGCGGGCGTTCGACAGCGTGATGTGTCAAACGCCCATGGTCAGGACGACGCGGAAACGCGCTTTGCCGCTATGCATCTGTTCGTAGGCTTCTGCAACCTCGCTCAACGGATATTTTTCAATCATCGGGTGCACGCCGCTCAACAGGCTGAATTCCAACGTGTCTTGCGAATCCCTGGCTGTGCCGGAGTACCAACCCCCTACCGATCGCCTTCCCAGGATCAACGACATCACGTTCACCGTGATTGGCTCCGGCGGTGCGGCCGGCACCAGGAGCGTGCCGTCGACAGATAAACCCTCCACGAGCGCAGAGATCGCGGAGGCGTTGGGAGCAGTCGCGAGGATCACACCCGCGCCCCCGAGTTTCTGCAATTCCGCCGCGGCATCGCCAGCACCAGCATCAATGTAGTCGTGCGCGCCCAGTTGTCTCGCCAGCGCTTCTTTGTCCCGACCTCGCCCGATCGCGACGGTTTTGAATCCCAATCGCCGCGCGTACTGAATGCCGAGATGTCCCAGCCCGCCAATGCCGTGCACAGCGACGACGTCGCCGCCCCGAGCGCCGGAATGACGCAGCGCGTTGTACACCGTGACTCCGGCGCACATGAACGGCCCGGCTTCTTCCGCCGGCAAGTCTTCGGGAATCGCGGCGAGGGCTGTTGATGGTGCGATCACGTACTCCGCATATCCGCCATCGAAATCGACGCCGGTCACCTTACGATGGACGCACATCGCAAAATCGCCGCGGCGGCAATGCTCGCACGCGAAGCAGTGCCCGCCATGCCAGCCCACGCCAACTCGCTGGCTCTCACTCCAATCCGTGACGCCGGCACCGAGCCTATCGATGCGTCCGGCGATTTCGTGACCCGGCACACGTGGATACTGAAGCCCTGGCCAAAGACCGTCTTTCACGACCGTATCGCTGTGGCAAATGCCGCAGACGTCCACTTTCACCCGAACCTGCGCGGGGCCCGGTTCCGGGAGGTTGCGTTCGACCAATTCCCAATCACCGCCCGCTCTGCTGATCTGTGCGGCTTTCATTTTGGTGCCCATGCGCGGCTCCTGAGTCAGGGTGAATCCTCGCCGGCTCACCCTCCTCTGCCGAGCTGTTGAGCGATAACACTGATTGCGTTCGTTCGTGGATGAGACGGTCTCCGTCGACGACGCCGGCGGCTTTTCCTGACGTCCATCGCGATAGACTTGGCGCCGGCCGTGAGCTAGAGATTTGATGACAGTTCCACACCGCTTGAAATGTGCCGAGACGTGGGCCAGTAACCAGGGGACCTCGAGCATCGCAGATCTGCCGGGCTTGCGGGTCTGGGTTCACTCCACGCCGTTCGGGCCTGGCGAGGCCGGGGGCGACGTGCACTACGTGTCCGTGTGTCCGAGCTGTATCGTGTCTCGCATCGCCCTTGCTGATGTGAGTGGTCACGGACGCGCCGTCGTGTCGTTGAGTGCCAAGCTTCGGGAACTGATGGAGAAGTATCTGACCGCGCTCGACCAGACAAGTCTCATGCGGGATCTCAATGAGGCCGTGATGAACGAACTCGATGGGGTTCACTACGCCACCATGGTGGCCGCCGGCTTCCATGGCCGCAGGGGTCTCCTCGTGATGACAAATGCCGGTCATCCTCCGGCGTTCTGGTATCGAGCCACACGCGGTGAATGGGCGTGGTTCGAACCGACACGAGCACAGGAGCGTTTGGACGTCAGGGGCACACCGCTCGGCCTGTTACCAAACGTGTCCTACGATCGGATGATCGTCAAACCGGATCCGGGCGACCTCATTGTGCTGTATTCCGACGGCGTCTCCGAAGCCGCCAACCGTGAGGGCGAAGAGCTTGGTCGAGATGGTCTCATGACGCTGGCCCGAACGCTGGACCCAATTTCGGCGGAAAGGTTCGGCGTTGAGCTCGTTGAGGCCGTTACTGAGTTTCGCGGAGGACTAGCGCCAGAGGACGATGAGACCATCATCGTGTTGCAAAGGTCTCCAGATCGATCGGGCTGATTGAGAAAACCTGATCTGCTTCGACCCGCCCCGCCCTTTCGGCTTCGAGCAAACCGTGATGCGTTGATCGACTGGCTTGTCCACTGCGCGACCGTTAGTGATCGTCCGGAGCACAGGTACACGGCGATCACGCCTGACTTGGCATCCTCGGCTGCTCCCGCAGGCGCTCTTACTGGTCGCAGAAAATCTGGATAGCTTGCTGTAACGCTCGCACGCTCGTGAACCCCATCGCGGAGGCCGCTGCATGGACGCTTCCAAACTGGTGGGTCAGCGCGGACACGCTCTCCCCATGACAGCTCGCGGTCCCAGGCGTCCCCGCAAAAGAAGGCCCGACGATGACCAGGAAGCGGGGTTGATCCGAGATCACAACGAAGTCTCCAAGGTCCTCCCCCGTTGGCGAAAATGCGCGAATCGAGTAATCGACCTGCCCGGGCCGCTGCTCCTCATTGGCCACCAAAACGTTACCGGCGCCGTCGACGGCTATACCCACCGGAAAGCGCAGCCCCGTCGAAGCGAAGGTGCCCAGATCCGCGCCTGTCGGCGAAAACTTGCGGATCGTGTTGCGGAACGATCCGCCGTTGTCGGTGTTGGACACGAGCAGATCGCCGGCGGCGTCGAAGGCCAACCCTTGTGGGTTACTCAGGCCGGTCGACGCGAAGATGCCCAGGCCTTGACCGGTGAGTGAAAACTGACGGATCACGCTGGAACATTGGTCGGCCACGAGCAGAGTGCCCGAGCGATTGACGGCCAGGCCAGTGGGACAACCGAATCCGAGCAGCGACGCAATGGTGCCGAGGTCCTGGCCCGCCGACGAGAACTTGTGGATCGTATTGTCAAAGATGTCCGATACGAACAGGTCTCCCGCCGCATCGAATGCCAATCCGATCGGTTCGTGGAGCCGTGCGGAAGCAAAGATGCCCAGGTCCTCGCCGGTCGGTGAGAACTTGCGGATCGTGCCGTTGCCTACGTTGGCCACATACACATTGCCAAATCGGTCGAGCGCCAACCCCAAGGGTCCGCTCAGCCCCGTTGAGGCGAAGATGCCCAAGTCCTCGCCGGTCGGTGAGAACTTGCGGATCGTGTTGCTGCCGAACGAGGCCAGCACCGAGCCGGACTGCGCCACTGCAGACACCGGCAGCGCAAGGAGGAACAGGATGAGCGTCAGCACACGCACGCGCACTCTTAAGTAGCTGCGGGAGTGCGACGGCTCCGACAATCGCCTCAGGATCTTCGGAATAGAGGTCGGCTCCAGCGCGACGCTGAGAAGATGCATGTTGGTTCCACCTAACCCTTCGGTTGACCACGAGGAGGTATCGTGCATGCGAGCATAGACGATGGACTGCCGCGTGCGCTCGCTAATGTGGCTCAGAATCCAGACGAGCACGTCCTCCGAAGTCCGTTCTTCCCCCATGACACTCCAGCTTTTCCAGTAGAGCTGACAGACGATCTCCTCGACTTCGCGTGTGGTCTGCTGGCAACCGCACTCGAACTAAAAGATTCGGCGCTGAATGTTGACGAAACGGCGCGCACGCGTATAGATGACGCGTTCAGGGTGGCCGCAGAAGTGATCGAATCGGCAGTTAGGCGACCACATGGCTGTCTACCCGGTGTTCAAGACTGTTCGTTTAGAACGGCCGGTGCGGCGGCTTCAGGGATCGCGCGCATCTGGCCGCGACTTGACATGCATCCAGACCGGTATCCGAGGCCGGCGTTCATCCAGCCAGTCCGACGCTGCCCACCGGCGCAGAATGCGAGGGTTTGCGGCTTACAGCTGAACTCGAGGTCAAGGACGTGCGCCACCCGGTCCGTTGACGCGCAGGCTGAAGGTCAATCCTGATGGTTCGCTGACCCCTCACCACAATTACAATCCTCAGCAACCATTGGTGGAGGACGCAGGCTCATGAAGTTGTGGACAGCTCTGGCGCTCGGCCTACTGCTCGCGGTGCGACTGGTCCACACCGTCGGAATCGAATCCGCCGTCGTCAACGGCGACGGGATCCGACTGGAGTTCGATTCGCGGATGCACAGCCGTGTGGTCGCGACCTTCGCGGGTGAGAAGGCGCTCGGCCCGTTCGAGGAATCCGAGACGCTGCTGACCGCCACCGGTGCGCTCGGCGACTTCGCGCTCGAGGGCAAGGACGAAGCGGCGGTGAGCGATGCGCTCGGCAGCGGTCGGCGCGTGACGCTGACCGGTCACGCTGGCCGGATCGCCAAGCGCGTCGAAGTGACCGCCTACGCCGCACGCCCGCGGTGGCTGTTCGTGAGCGTCCGCTACGTCAATGAAGGCACGCGCCCCTCGCAGTGACCGGCTGGACCAGCAATCGCTACGTGCTCGACGCGGCAGCCGACGCGACGGAGCCGGCCTTCTGGTCGTACCAGAGCGGCAGCTACGAAAAGCGGCCCGACTGGGTGCTGCCGCTCACGCCCGGCTTCGCGCAGCAGAACTTCCTCGGCATGAACGACTCCGACTACGGCGGCGGCACGCCGGTCGTCGACGTGTGGCGGCGCGACGTCGGCCTCGCCGTGGGCCACGTGGAGCTGGTGCCCAAGCTCGTGTCCCTGCCGGTAAAGCGGCGCCCGGACGGCAGCGCGGAAGTAGCCGTGAGCGCGAGTCGTGCCACGACCCTGCAACCCGGCGCCAGCCTCGACACGCTGCGCACGTTCGTGACCGTGCATCGCGGCGATCACTTCGACACCCTGCGCGCGTACAGCGAGGCGATGCAGGCCCAGGGCATACAACTCCCGCAGGCCCCCAAGGACGCCTTCGAGCCGATCTGGTGCGCGTGGGGCTACGGCCGCGGCTTCACACCCGAGCAGGTCTTCGAGACGCTGCCGGTCGCCACGCGACTCGGCTTCCGATGGGCGACGCTGGACGATGGGTGGCAGGTGGCGGAAGGCGATTGGACGCCCGTCGCGACCAAGTTTCCGAACGGCGATGCCGACATGAAGGCCCTCGTGGACCGCATCCACGCGGCCGGGATGAAAGCGCAACTCTGGTGGTCGCCGCTCGGCGCCGACCCGGGCTCGCGCACCGATCGCGAGCACCCCGACTGGCTGCTGCGCAACGAGGATGGCTCGCTGCAGAAGATCTCGTGGTGGGATGATAACTACCTGTGTCCGGCCTTCGGCCCGGTCCGCGAGGACGCGGCGGCCTTCGTCAGAAAAGCACTCGGTCAGTGGGGATTCGACGGCCTCAAGATCGACGGCCAGCACCTGAACGGCGCACCACCCTGCTACAACAAGGCCCACGCGCACTCGGCACCGGAAGACGCCGTCGAAGGCATTCCCGGATACTTCAAAGCGATTTGGGACGCCGCGCAGTCCACGAAGCCCGGCGCACTGGTCGAGATCTGCCCGTGCGGCACCGCCTACTCGTTCTTCACGATGCCGTATCTCAACATGCTGGTCGCCTCCGACCCGAAGAGCTCCTGGCAGATCCGCCTCAAGGGCAAGACGCTGAAGGCGCTCGTCGGCGATCGCCTCGCCTACTTCGGCGACCACGTGGAGATGAGCGAGGGAGGCACCGACTTCGCCTCCACCTTCGGCATCGGCGGCGTGATCGGCTCCAACTTTGCCTGGCCAGGGGCGCCAGGGATGGCAGAGACAAAGAGGAAGAAGCCCTTGCTGACGCCCGAGCGGGAGCAGTTGTGGGCGAAGTGGACGAAGCTCTACAACGAGAAGCGCCTCAGTCAGGGCGAGTACCTGGGCGGCCTCTACGACATCGGCTTCGATCGTCCCGAGGCCCACGTCGTCCGCAAAGCCGACGCGCTCTATTACGCGTTCTTCGCGAAGGATTTCGACGGCTCGATCGAACTCCGCGGACTCGACGCGCGCGCGTACCGGCTCACCGACTACGTCAACGGCCGCGATCTCGGCGTCGTCCAGGGACCGACCGCGAAGGTTCCGGCGCGGTTCGATCAGTCGCTGCTGATCGAAGCGCGGCCCGAGGCCGCCGGCGCACCAGCTGCGCAGAACTAGACGCGGATCTCACCCGAGCACAGTTGTGTTGAGGCGACGAAGCCCGTTGTGGAGGTCAGGCCGACTTGATCGCCTGACCGCGCGAGAAGCCAGTGGGGGCCAGCGAGGTTGAGCGCCGTTGCAATGGCTGGTTGCGGCGCTACGGATGCGCGACCCGAGCGTCACGCGGCCGACGACGGCGTCGCAGCGCGGTCCGGCCACCGGAACCCGGGGTTCGACGGCTCAACACAAGTGAGCTCGGTCGAACCGATCACGAGGCCGAAGATGAGGGCGTAGTGAGCACGCCACCAGTGCCAGCAACGCTGCGGCGTCAGGTCGATACCTGGGCCGACGCGTGGCTCACCGCGACGTTCTCGCCAATCCTCGAATTGCGGGCGCAGAATCCGGGTCGGTTCAACTATCCGGTCGCCGTGTTCCCGGAATGGCAGGGCAAGGCCTTCTACCTCAACGTTCGGTACCGCGCTCGTAGCCGCAAGGCGCAGGACGATTTCGTCGTGCGCCATACACGGATGACCCTGACCGGTTCTGGCAGGTTCGATCTCGCGTACTTCCGCCACACCAACAAATGGTTCACTGTCTTCCGTGGACTGACGGCTGCCGAGTGCTTCCGGGAAATCGAAGAAAACGAAGTCTTCTGGCCCACAACGTGACAACCGATCGCAAGCCGCCACCACGGCTGGAATCGACCCTCTGTCCGGAGCTCACGTGTGTTGAGCCGTCGAATCCCGGGCTCCGCAACGTCGCCGGGTCACGGCCGGCATGCAGCCGCCCGGCAAGCGTCTACTCGACTATGTATCCGAGCGCTCGCGCGTTGTCCCGCACCCTGACATCGCGAGTGACAATCGTCACCAGCTGTGGCGCCTCGCCGAGCAGCTCTGTCGTTGCGAGATGCACCGCATCGAGCGTACGGATCGGTTCGAGCGGAAATGTTCGGCGCACGCGAGCGAGCACCGCTCGATCGACATCGACGATGAAACAGCGCCGCTCGAACGTGCGCAGGGCACGAACGGCGGCCTGTTCATCGGCTGGCGTCAACCGCCCGGTGGCTCGCGCCCTGATGATCGCCCGGCCTGCCTCCGCAAGGGTCAGAGCGGACGTCACGTGCCGCGTGCCGGCAGGCGCCTTCAGAACAGCCGGGTCATGCTCCAACAACGCGGCAACCAGCGCACTCGACTCAACGTAGCGAATGCTCGGAGCGGCTGCTTTCGGCCGACGGGCACGTGGAGTGATCTTCCGGACCGTGCGCCGGCGAGGAACGCTACGCGTCGCCACGATCGCTGTCGATCAGTTCAGCGACGGTTCCCGGCGGCAGCCGGATATCCGGCCAGTCCTCGAACGGATCACCAGCTTCGACGGGAGGTTGGAGACTACCGGCCGCAATGAGCTCGTCCCACCGGCTTCCGGAAGACGTGCGGCCCTTTCCTCCTGGAGGCACGAGCTCGGCGACCACGCGTCCGTGAGCAGTCACCGAAATCCGCTCACCTGCTTCGATTCGCCGGATGTAGCGGCTCAAGTTGTCTTTGAGCTGTCGGATACCGGTCTCCATCCGGACAAATATAGCCACTTGTGGCCACATCCGCAACATCACGTTCTGACTACCAGAGATCAGACGTCTCCTACGGCTACGCCGTGCTTGCCGGAGTCGCTTGCTTTTGAGATATTTTCGCCATATCTTCGCTCGCGGCAGAAGGCCAACGAGATGGGTTCCACAGCCACCATTCTCCACGCGGACCTCGACGCTTTTTATGCGTCGGTCGAACAGCTGCTGGACCCTCGCCTGCGCGGCAAGCCGATTGCGGTCGGCGGCGGTGTCGTGCTCGCGGCCTCCTACGAAGCGCGGGCCTTCGGCGTACACAGTGGCATGCCGGGACGTCGGGCGCGGCAACTCTGCCCCGGCCTCGTGTTTGTCGGCGGACATTTCGACGAATACCAACGGCTCGGCGACGCGGCCATCGGCGTCCTGAGCGAGTTCACGCCTTCCATAGAGCGGATCTCCATCGACGAGGCGTTCGCCGACGTGGCCGGGTGCACGCATCTCTTCGGGTCGCCGGCAGAAATCGCACGAACGGTTCGGGCTCGCGTGCACGCCGAGCTTGGCTTGCCGATCTCAATCGGCGTGGCGCGGACCAAGCACCTCGCGAAAATCGCCTCGCAGGTCGCGAAGCCGGATGGATTGGTCGTCGTCGATCCAGACACTGAACTCGACTTCCTGCACGAACTGCCCGTATCGCTCATGTGGGGCGTGGGCCCGGCCACCGAGGCGCGACTCGCCACGATCGGCGTCACCACGATCGGTCAATTGGCCGAGAGCTCTCCGAAGTCCGTGGCGCGATTGCTGGGACACGCGGTGGGCAAGAAGTTGACGGCGCTCGCGTGGAACCGCGATCCACGGCACATCCAAACAGGCCGGCGCGCGCACTCCGCCGGCGCACAATCGGCGCTCGGACGGCAGCCTGCGATCGAACGCGTCTTCAAACCGACGCTCCATCATCTCGCCGACCGCATCGGCGCGCGGCTCCGCGTCAAGTCGCTGGCCGGCCGCACGATCACGGTCCGCGTGCGCTTCGCCGATTTGCGCTCGGTCACGCGTTCGCTCACGCTGTCAGCACCGATCTCTGCAACGAGGGCGCTCGCGGACATCGCCGAAGACCTGGTGCGCGGCGTCCTTGCGGACCACCGTGACGAGAGGACGATCTCACTGCTGGCGATCGCCGTCTCACATCTCGAAGCGCCTGCGATCGTGCAGCTGGAGCTGCCGCTCGGGCTTGCCGGCGAAGGACGTCGTCCTGGCACGAAGAAAGGGCTGGCGCGATCGCGCGCAGACAACGCCGTCGATGCGATCCGCAAGCGCTTCGGCGAACAAGCAGTGGACTATGGGTCGGCAGTGCGGGTTGGGCGCTCCGTGCCAGACGCGTTCCGTCGCCTTGCTGAAAAAGAGCTGTGACTCGTCGACCTACCAGGCCGCCCAGCCATCCGTTACTCCGCCGGCTCGTCCTTCTGGCCGTTGCGCTCTTTGTCTTGGAAGTCGGCCGCGCCGACGCCGACACCATCACGCTGTCGGCCAGCTTCGTCGCTTCGGGCTTCCGCGAGGGGGCTCCTGTCGATCCCGTCACGGGATCGTACTCAATCACCTTCGACGATGACCTGTTCATCCTCGAGCAGACGACCGGTATCACGATCTCGGATCTCAACATCGCGATCGACGGGCCACCAGCCTTTTTCTACGATCCGAGAACGGACCTGCTCATTCTGGGGAGCACGTTCAACGGGTTACTGACCGTCTTCCGCGCAACCAACGATTTCTTCCTGACCGTTGGCCATGCGTCCACACACCCGATCAACGTGCAATTGGTGTACGCACAAACAGGGACCGACATCTTCGTAGGCAAGGCGACGTTGACGCCTACCTCAGTCCCGGAGCCTTCGACGCTGGCATTGGTCCTGACCGGGGCAATCGTCGCCGCTCTGGGGCGGCGCATGCGACGGGGCACCGACCGCGAAGGTTCCGGCGCGCTTCGATCTGGTCGCCTCTCATCGAAGCACGGCTTCTGTCTGAATTCCTCGAAGAACGTAAACCCAGCGCGCCCATGCCGATTACCTGTCCGCGGTACAACTGCACTTCAACTGTGGCAGGCCCTAGCGTCGAACATGCTCACGAGCACCCGGGAAGCGGCGGCCGCTGAGTTTGGGTGGGCGAATTATACCCGTGTCAATCCCAAGCGAACCGGTGCTGGTAGTACTTGGCCTCGTTGCCCTTCGCACGCTCTATCGCTCCAAGAACCTAGTGGAATAAGGCTGGCCCGGAGCATCGGGTCGTGGAGATGTGCGAGCGAGGCACCGACTTCGCCTCCACCTTCGGCATCGGCGGCGTGATCGGCACCAACTTCGCCTGGCCAGGCGCGCCAGGGATGGCAGAGACGAAGAGGAAGAAACCCTTACTGACGCCCGAGCGGGAGCAGTTGTGGGCAAAGTCGACGAAGCTCTGTGACGAGAAGCGCCTTAGTCAGGGCGAGTACCTGGGCGGCCTCTACGACATCGGCTTCGATCGTCCCGAGGCCCATGTCGTCCGCAAAGGCGACTCCATGCACTACGCGTTCTTCGCGCCGAGTTTCGATGGCAAGATCGAACTCCGCGGACTTGGCGCGCGAGTGCCCACTCTAGCCGTTGTCGATTGCGAGTCGACTACCACAAAGCCCAGAGCTCGCTTGTGTTGAGGCGACGAAGCCCGTGTGGAGGTCAGGCCGACTCGATCGCCTGACCGCGCGAGAAGCCAGTGGGGACCAGCGAGGTTGAGCGCCGGTGCAGGTGACCTGCCTGCGGCGGTACGGAGGCGCGACCCGAGCGTCACGCGGCCGACGACGGCGTCGCAGCGCGGTCCGGCTACCGGAACCCGGGATTCGACGGCTCAACACAAGTGAGCTCCGGTTTTAGTCTTCGAGGAGGGACCATGGCGAAGCGGCGTCGACTGCCGCCCGTTTACCCTGGAGAAATCCTCCGCGAGGACCTAACTCAAGAACTGAACATCGGATATCGTCCTACGGATTGATTGCCGGACTGAACGGCAAGCTGAAGTCCGAGAAAGCTAGGATGCATCGATGAGCTCCACGCAACCCCACCGCTTCATCACGGCCAGCGAGATGCAGGTCGAGGAATTGCCGTGGGGCCCGCACGAGTGGTTGTGCCGCCCCGGCCTGACCGATGCCAAGGGGCTGCTCCTCGTCCGGGTACGCATGCCGCCGGGACAAGGCCATGCGTTTCACAGACATCCCGCCATGGAAGAGATCATCTACGTGATCTCGGGGCGCGCCGAGCAGTGGGTGGACAGAGCATCGCGGCCGCTGTGTCCCGGCGAATCCGCGCACATCCCGCGCGACGTCGTGCATGGCACCTATAACGCCGGCGACGAGACGCTCGTGTTCCTTGCGATGCTCTCGCCGGCAATCTTCGAAGGGCCAGCAGTGGTCGACGCCTCCCGCGAAGAGCCATGGGCGTCGCTGCGTCCGACATCCTCGCCAGGCGACACAGCACGGTAACCGCATGCCGACGGTTCTGCTGATCGGCACGCTGGATACCAAGGGCGAGGAATACAGGTACGTCCGCGATCGCATCCTTGCGGCTGGTCACCAGACGCTCGTCATGGACCTCGGTGTCCTGGGCGAGCCGCCCTTCCCTGCTGACATTCCGTCCTTCGAGGTGGCACGTGCTGGCGGCGCGGATATCGGCGCCCTGCGCGCTCGCGGTGATCGCGGCAGCGCCATCGACGCGATGCAGCGGGGTGCGTGTGTGCTGGTACCCGCGCTTTTCGCCGAAGGGCGGTTCGACGGCGTCCTCGGGCTCGGCGGCGGAGGAGGCACGGCGATGATCGCGGCCGCGATGCGCACGCTGCCTGTCGGCGTCCCGAAGCTGATCGTGTCGACCATGGCGTCGGGCAACACGGCGCCGTACGTGGACGTCAAGGACATCACGCTGATGTACTCGGTCGCCGACATCGCGGGTCTGAATCCCCTGTCGCGCCGAATTCTGGGCAACGCCGCCGGCGCGATTGCAGGCATGGTGGCCGAGGCTGCCTGGGACGCCGCCGATGCGTCGAGACGCGATCGGCCGCTCCTCGCCGCCACGATGTTTGGGGTCACGACGCCTGCCGTCACCGCCGTGCGCGAGCGGCTGGAGCGCTCCGGTTTCGACGTGCTCGTCTTCCACGCAACGGGCGCCGGTGGTCGCGCGATGGAGGGACTGATTGACGAGGGCCATGTCGCCGGGGTGGTAGACCTGACGACCACCGAGTGGTGCGACGAGGTCGTAGGCGGCGTGCTCAGCGCCGGGCCGGATCGGCTCGGAGCCGCAGCGCGGGCGGGAATCCCGCAGGTCGTGTCAGTCGGCGCGCTCGACATGGTGAACTTCGGTCCCATCGAGACCGTGCCCGAGCGCTTTCGCACCCGGACGCTGTACAGACACAACGACGCAGTCACCCTGATGCGCACGACCGCGGACGAGTGCATCACAATTGCCAAGTGCATTGCCGGGCAGCTGAATCGTGCGACGGGACCAACGGTCGTCGTGCTGCCCCTGCGCGGCGTCAGCGCGATCGACGCCGAACACAAGCCGTTTTACGATCCCGATGCGGATCGTGCGCTGTTCCAGACGCTTCGGGAGAACCTGTCTCCAACGGTTCGGATCGTAGAGCTCGATGCGCACATCAACGATCCGGCGTTCGCGGAAACCGTCACCAACGAGATGCTGGCGTTGCTCGCACAAAGCCAACGGCCCAAATGAGCAATTGGGAGTTGGGGATTGGGAGTTGGGAGTTGACACACTCAAGTGAACTCCGGGGCTAGGTGACAGAGTGGAGGGCTGATGCCGTTCATCGGACGTGCGGCGGCGCTGCGACGGCTGCGCAAGCGCGTGGCGGGGAAACAACCGATTATCGGAGCCGGTGCGGGCACGGGCATCTCGGCGAAGTTCGCCGAGCGCGGCGGTGTCGACCTCGTCATCATCTACAACTCGGGCCGTTTCCGCATGGCGGGGCGCGGCAGCCTGGCGGGCCTCCTCCCCTACGGCGACGCCAACGCCATCGTCGTCGACATGGCGCGCGAGGTGCTGCCTGTCGTGCGCAACATTCCAGTGCTCGCGGGCGTCTGCGGCACGGATCCCTTTCGCCTCATGCCCGTCTTCCTGCGCGAGCTGAAGGCCATGGGCTTCGACGGCGTGCAGAACTTCCCCACTGTGGGCCTCATCGACGGCATCTTCCGGCAGAACCTCGAAGAAACGGGCATGAGTTACGACCTCGAGGTCGAGATGATCCGGCAGGCTCGCGCGATCGGGCTGCTCACGTGCCCATATGTCTTCGACGCCGACAGTGCGCGCACGATGACGCGCGCCGGCGGCGACGTACTGGTCGCGCACCTTGGTCTGACGACGAAAGGATCGATTGGCGCAAAGACAGCGCTTTCGCTGGACGAAGCCGCGGAGCGCGTCCAGGAGATGCACGACGCAGCCCGTGCCGTGCGCAAGGACGTCCTGATGCTGTGCCACGGCGGTCCGATTGCAGAACCTGCCGACGTCGAGCACGTGCTGGCGCGGACGACGGGTGTCGACGGTTTCTTCGGAGCGTCCAGCATCGAGCGTTTCGCGACCGAGGCGGGCATCGAACAGCAGGCGGCGCGATTCCGATCGATTGCGCTGCCGACGAAGCGTCGGCGATCCAAGTCGAAGACGTGACTATTTGCGAACGAACTCGTCGAGGAACTCGAACACGTCTGATTCCCATGCTGGAATGCTGTTGAGTGGGAAGTCGTGTCCCTCTTCGGGCGTCTTGCCGACGGGCGGATAGATCTTCAGGCGATTCGGCTTTCCCAGCCGTGTCAATTCTGCGGCCAGTGCCCTGCCTGAATTCGTCGAGAAGTCGTTTTCAGCGTGCAGGAAAAACAGTGGGACCGATGTCCGGCCGACCGCCGCAATCAGCCGCTCACGGAGCTCCGGCGACCGGTCCCAACTGTAGCCCGCGCCCGAGAAGATGACGGCCGCTCGCAGGGCCGGTTCGCGCTCCGTCATCAGCACGGTCAGCGAACCACCGAACGAATGACCCACCACGGCGATTCTTCGCGGATCGACGTCGGCAAGCCCCCGGAGAAACGCAAGCCCGGCTAAGGCGTCCGTCATCTCGCGGCCTTCCAGCAGTTTCATCTGCAACGCGTTCCGCGCAGCCTGACCGTGAGCGGTGGCCTCATCGGTCATCAGATCGATGGCGCTTCTGCCGACATCGCTGGAGAGCCCGACGCCCTCGCGGAACAGGAACAGCAGGATGTAGCCGTGTCGTGCGAACACCGGCGCGAACGTGACGGCCTGACGCTCGTACGGCCCGAGCCGCTCCAGCTCTTCGCGCGTTCGGCCGCTGCCGTGATTCACGAGGACCGCCGGGAACGGTCCGGAACCCTCCGGACGCCAGAGCAGCGCGTGAAGGGTCACATCGCCGCTCTTCACGGCGACGGTGACGGGTTCAGCCGCCTTCGACGCCGCGATTGGGCGTGGAATCGTCAGGGCGAGAAGGGCTGCGGTCAGGAGCCGGATCGTAGTCATAAGAACGACCGTTTCGCGATGTTTTGAAGAACTCGACGTGACTGATGGGGATGGATCTCACATCAAGCACAACGACGGACACCTGTCCGCGATGTGCGGCAGATGCCACTAGCACAGGACAGGACTGACAAATCTTCCCGAGAAACAGTCCGCTACAGTCGTCCGCGCGTTGGTACATTGAGTGCTTCTCGATGGCCCAATGCGTCGACAGCTCGCCTGTTGCTTCATCGCGTCGCTCCTCGCCTCGATGGCGTGCGGCGGTAGCAGTTCCTCCTCGTCCGGGTCATCGCCGTTTGGGTCCTCGCCCTTGCCTCCGACAGTGTCGGTGAATCCGTGTGTCGCCGCCACCCAGGCAGAGACCGCCGAGTACGAACCAACCGCCGAAGCCTTGGCCTCCGCTGCCGCGAAACGGCAGCCCCGTGTCGACGGCGATCCGCGGTGGAGCGTGCTGAACAGCCTCTGGCTGCATAAGGCGAGCGGCCGTGTCGCGCAGCCGCTCACCGAGACCGGCCCCCACGCGCAGGATGTTGGCGACGTCGCTGTCGTGCAGGACCCCGGTGACGTCATGGTCGCCGCTAACAAGTTCGACCTCCAGAACCTGAACGTCACGTTCACGAGAAGCGGATCGAGCTACGCGGTGACACGCACGAACACCGGCTTCCGCAGCACGCTCGGCAATCGCATCACGCTTACCGACGATGACACGTCGGAATTCACGGTGCCGTTCACGTTCTCGTTCTACGGCAAGAATCAGACGCAGGCCTTCCTCAACTCGGACGGCAACCTCACGTTCGGGGAGTCTGACACCGCGAGCACCGACCGGAGCGTCTCACGGTTCCTGACAGGTCCGCCGCGAGTGGCGCCGTTCTTCTCGGATCTCGACCCGTCCACCGGCGGCGGCCAGGTGTACCTGGCGACGGCCGCCGACGCCGCGACGGTCACGTGGTGTAACGTCCGCGCATTCGACGCCACGCAGACGGTCAGCGTGCAGGCTGTGCTGCTGCCGGATGGCAGCGTGGAATATCACTACGCGTCCAATATCGGGATCGGGAACGCGGTCGTCGGCCTCTCGCCCGGCCACACCGGGCAGTTCCAGGCGGTGGACCTGAGCACGACGGGACCGGTCTCGAGCAACCTGGCGATTGGCGAACGCTTCTCGACGCAATCCGAGGTGGACCTGGTCGCCTTGGCGAAGCACTTCTACGAGACCCACTCGGACAACTACGACCAGCTGATCATCTTCACCGACACGTCGGTGGTGACGGGCAATACGTTCTCCTATGAGTCCACCGTCGCCAACGCGATCCAGGGCATCGGCGTGGACACCTACAACTCGAGCACCGACTACGGCAGCGCGGGCCGCCTTCAGAGCGTGGTCGTGATGGACAGGCTGTCGAAGTTCCCCGACGACCCGACGGCGAAGGTCCTCGGCGAGAACAACACGCTGAGCGTGATTGGGCAGGAGGCGGGACATCGCTGGCTGGCGTTCCTGCATTTCAAGGACGCCAACGGAGCCAACTCGAACGCGCTGCTCGGCCGCGACATGGCGCACTGGAGCTTCTTCTTGAACTCGGACGCGTCGGTGATGGAAGGCAACAAAATCGACGATCTCGGCGGCGGCGCGTTCAAGACCACCGACGCGGTCAAGCGCTACAGCGCGCTCGATCAATACGCGATGGGATTGCTGTCGAAGTCGCAGGTGCCTGATTTCTTCTACGTGGAGTCGCCGACGAACGTGTCCCCGAGCGCCGACGCCACCAGCGCGCCGCAAATCGGCGTCACGTTCAACGGCACGCGGCGCGACGTGTCGATCGACGACGTGGTTGCGGTGATGGGCGAGCGGAGCCCGACCCCGGCGACCAGCCCGAAGGTGCATCGGCAGGCGTTTATCTACATGCTGTCTGCCGGCGCAACCGTGGATCAGACGCAAGTCGCGAAGGTGGACACCATCCGCAAGGGCTGGGTCAGCTTCTTCGAACAGGCGACGAGCAAGCGCATGAAAGCGGAGACCGCGCTCCAGTAGCCGAAGCGTCTCGCCGCATCCCCTGAGTGAACTCACTCACCCGGCCCGCGGATGGGCGCCCGCGATCATCGCGCGTTCGTCGTTCGTCAACACCTCGGTCGCAACGATCGACCGCAGCTGCCGCTCGGCGACCGCCGCCGGCGTAGCGCGCATCGCCAGGTCGCGCACGGCGCATGCAATCGGATGGCTCCATTGCGCCATCGATCCGAGACGGCGGGAAAGACCCACGATCCGGCTCGTTCGCGGAATGCGGCGCGCATCGTAGCCGCGGAGGGCCGCGTCAATCGACCGCCTCGTGCCAGGCGTGGCGAGCGGCGTGGCGAGCGACACCGCGAGGACGAGCGCGTCCTCGATGGCCTGACACGCGCCCTGGCCAAGGTTGGGCGTCATCGGATGGGCGGCATCTCCCAGCAGCGTCACCCGGCCCTCGGTCCAGCGCGCCAGCGGATCGCGATCGTAGATATCGTTGCGCAGGACGTCCGACTCGTCGCTGGCATCGATCAGCGCCTCAATCGGCGCATGCCAGCCGCGGAACATCCGCCTCAGACGCGCTCTGGCCGATTCGTTCGGATCGTGCTCGTGCTCCGTTGCATTGTCGGTCGCAAACCAGTACACGCGGCGCTCGTCGAGCGGCACGATGCCGAACCGGCGGCCGCGCCCCCAGCTCTCGCTGGCGACGAGCGGCGTCAGGCGGAAGTCGACCACCGACCGCCAGGCGGTGTAGCCGGCGTACCGCGGAGGGGAGGCGCCAAAGAGCTGCGCCCGGACGATGCTGTGAAGCCCGTCTGCGCCGATGAGGAGGTCGCCACGCGCCGATTCGGCGCGGGCGAACTGCGCGGTCACGCCGGTCGAATCGGAGACGAAGCCCGTGCAGTGGCGATCAGTGTGGAGATGCGCCGGGTCGACCTCGCCCATGAGCATCGACAAGAGATCTGCTCGATGCATGACGCCGATCGCCACGTCGCGCCGGGCAGCGTCTGCCTCGGAAATACCGCGTACCAGAACGTCGCCGCGCCATGTCTTCAGATCGCTGCGCACCGGGCGCCAACCGCGCGCTCGCAGCTGATCGGCCAGACCCAGCATTTCCAGCGCCCGGACGGCGTTCCACCACAGCGAGATGCCTGCACCTGCCTCGCGTGGCCGGGCCACCCGCTCGTAGACGTGCGCCTCGATGCCGACCCGCTGCAAGGCGATGGCGGCCGTCAGGCCGCCGATACCGCCACCGACGATCAATGCCTTCATGGATACGATCTCAGGTCCGTTGGCGCTGCTACTCTAGACGGTATCTGGCTCGCCGAAGGAGATGACGATGAAATGGCGGGCGCATCTGGTTGGGCTTGGCTGGCATCGAGCGCGACAGCCGATCGTCATCTCAGGAACCACGCCGTGCGGTAAAGTGACGGCGATCCTTCACGCTCCATGACCGCCGCACCACGACGGTCTCGTAACACCGGTCTGACTGTCGAAGGAGGATGACGCCATGGCTCGCGTGCGTAGAGATGTCTGGAGCCTTGGAGCGGGGTGGAACGACACGCTCCTGTGGTACGCCAGGGCGGTACGGACCCTCCAGTCACGGGCGACGACCGATCCGACCAGTTGGTGGTTTCTGGCGGCGATGCACGGCATGCATCCGGTCGTTTGGCAGCAGTTCGGCGTGATCCAGCCAACCACGCCGCTTCCAACCCTCGTCGTCCAGCGCCGCTTCTGGAACCAGTGCCAGCATCAGAGCTGGTACTTCCTTCCCTGGCATCGTGGGTATCTGGCGGCATTCGAAGCGATCATTCGCGATGCCGTCGTCACTGCGGGCGGACCCGACGACTGGGCGCTGCCGTACTGGAACTACAGCGACGCGACCCGTCCCAACGCACGCACGATGCCTGACGCCTTCGACCTGGCGACGCTTCCGGACGGATCGGACAATCCGCTGCGAATCACGCGCCGCTTCGGCAACGGGACGACGCCAATCCAGCTCGATCCGACGGACGTCTCACTTGCGGCACTCCAGGACGACGCGTTTCCCGGGGGCGATAGCGATATTCCACCGGGGTTCGGTGGCCCGGAAACTCTGTTCCATCACGGGCCGGAGTCGGACACCACGAACGGCGGTCTCGAATCCCTGCCGCACAACGTGATCCACGGCGCCATCGGCGGCGTTACGCCCGGTGGGGATCCCAACGACTGGCGCAACCTCGGATTGATGTCGATGCCGATCACGGCGGCGCTCGACCCGATCTTCTGGCTGCACCACTCGAATATCGATCGCTTGTGGAACGTCTGGCTGCGTGATGCGCAGGAACTGCATGTCAATCCCGAAGAGACGACATGGCTCGATGGACCAGCGGACCGCCAGTTCGTGATGCCCCAGAGCGACCAGAGCGAGTGGACCTTCGTTGCGCGCGACGTGCTGGACACAACCGCACCACCGCTGGAATATAGCTATGACGACGAGACGGCGCCGATCGTCGAAGGACGAGCCGAGCGGCGTCTGCACCGCCTGGGGGCGCAAGTTGCGCCTGCCGGCGGCGCGCTGGAAAGCGAGGGCGCGGTTGTGGGTACCGGAAAGACGCCTGAGTTGATCGGTGCCAGTGACGGTCCGGTGCGTGTCACAGGGTCGACGGGCGCCGCGGTTCGGCTCGACCCTGCATCGACACAGGCTCTCCGCGGCGACCTGGAAGGCGTGGCCGCAACGGGGGCGAGGCCAACGACAGAACCCGCGCGCGTCTTCCTCAAGCTCGAGGGCATCCGTGGCACGAGTGACGCGGCCAACTATCACGTCTACGTCGGTCTTCCGCCAGACGCCGACCCGGCAGCGTATCGTAACCGGCTGGCCGGAACGGTATCGCTGTTCGGGATCTCCGCGGCCAGCGACCCGAATGGCCCCACCGCCGGGAGCGGCATCAGCCAGGTGCTGGAAATCACGGAGATCGTCGACGCCCTCCACCTGTCGGGTGACAATCTCGATCGGCTCGACGTGCGGTTCGTTCCGGCCACCGCGGCGGTTGCCCGCGCGAACTTCTCAATCGGTCGCATGAGCGTCTTCAAGCTGGGTGAATAGGATGTGGCCGCGCGCGTTGCTGACGGTCGCATTGCGCGGACCGGGGAAGGTTCTGTTGCCCGCCAGCGCCGCCGGTTGGATCGCGTTGGCATGGCTGCTCTCCGGCGATCGACTGGCGCACTCAGCCGTGAGGCTGACACATGGCGACCACGCCGTTGTCGCGACGGCGTCGCCGATGTCTCATTCACTGGGCCATTTCATGGCCATGTGGCTGGCGATGGTGCTTGCCATGGCGCCGCCGCTCCTGCTCCGCGAGATCGGACGCCTGTGGCGCGCAAGCCTTCGACGGCTGCGGCCGCTCACGATCGCCTGGTTCCTTACTGGATACGTTGGAATCTGGATGCTTGCCGGGGTCGCGCTCGCGCCGCTCCTCGGATGGGTGACCGTCAGTTCCGCACGCATCGTGCTCGCGGTCGCACTGATCGCTCTCTGGCACTGCTCGCCGGCGCGCCAGCGCTGTCTGAATGCCTGCCACAGAGTACCAACGTTGCGTGTGTTCGGAACCGCAGCACAACTGGATTCGCTGCGATATGGAGTGGCAACCGGCTGCTACTGCGCCGCGACCTGCAGTCTTGTCATGCTCCTGGTATTGCTGGTGAAGGACTATCACCTCATCGGCATGGCCGTCACAGCCGCCGTGGCTACTCTCGAGCGGCATTTGCCAGCCAGACGCCCTGGCTGGCAGCTCCCCCTCTTGCGCGGGCGACCACCGGATTGGCCCGACACGGCTCTCGCGATGCCTGGACGAAACGTCCAGCATCATGCGCCGTGACCCAGATCGTTGTCGATCGTATTGAGCAGCCAGCCACCAAAGCGGGTGCCATTCGGCGCCATCATCGGCACGGTCACAGTCGGACCCGACTGCTCCATGACTCCGAGGCCCCACGGGCTGGTCACGAGGATTTCGGCGCGGCCGGGCGCGTCGTACGCAGCGCTCGTCCCGAGCCGATTGTCGCCGGTGTTGAGCAGCCATCCATCGAAGCGCGTACCGTTCGGCGCCATCATTGGAACGGCGAACGTGCCCCCCGACAACTTGAACACGCCCATGCCCCACGGGCTGGTGACCAGAATTTCGGCGTGACCGTCACCATCGAAGTCGCCAACCGGACCGAAGGTATTGTCGGCAGTATTGAGGAGCCATCCGCCAAAGCGCGTACCGTTGGGCGCCATCATGACGGCCGTCAGGGTTCCGCCGGACAACTTCAACACGCCGATGCCCCAGGGGCTCGTGATGAGGAGTTCGGTGTGGCCGTCCCCATCGAAGTCGCCGGCAGGGCCGACCACGTTGTCGGCCGTGTTCAACAGCCACCCGCCGAACCGCGTGCCGTTGGGCGCCATCATCAGCGGAGTCATCGTCGCGCCCGACTGCGCCAGAATACCGATGCCCCAGGGACTCGTCACAACGAGGTCGGTGCGACCGCCACCGTCGAAATCGCCGACGGGCCCGAACGAGTTGTCCGCGGTGTTGAGCAGCCATCCCCCGAACCGCGTGCCGTTCTGCGCCATCATCGGCGCGGCCATCGTCGCGCCGCTCTGCTCGAGCAGACCGATGCCCCAGGGGCTGGCCACGAGGAACTCGGTCTGATGGTCGCCGTCGAAGTCACCGGCCGGACCAAACGAGTTGTCCGCGGTGTTGAGCAACCAGCCGCCGAAGCGCGTGCCGTTCTGCGCCATCATGGGCGCGGTCAGCGTCCCTCCGGACAGTTTCAGCACGCCGATACCCCACGGGCTCACGACGAGCGTCTCGGCATGCCCGTCAGCATCGAAGTCTCCCGGCGGACCGAAGTGATTGTCGGCCGTGTTGAGCAGCCATCCACCGAACCTGGTGCCGTTCGGCGCCATCATCGGTGCGCTCAGGCTGAGTCCCGACCGCTTCAGCACGCCAATGCCCCACGGACTGGTGATCAGAATCTCGGCACACCCGTCGCCGTCGTAGTCCGCGCTGCGCGATGCAAAGCGCGCCGCCGCCGGAATCATCTCGCGGAGGTTCGGTCTGGTGCCGATCCGCTGCGACGCCGGACGACCGGCCGTGTCCTGCTGCGGGGAGCCCGTGGCGCGGAGCAGACGCCTTGCGCCATCGGAGGTGAGGAGCCGATGTCCCCGCGCCCTGAGGACACCCTGCACAGAGGCAAGCGCACCGACCACAACAGGCGAGGCGCTCGACGTACCTGAGAAATGATCCGTGTACCACAGATCCTGGCTGGCACCGCCCTGCAAGTCGCCATATCCGGTTGTCGTGACCTCGCGTCCCCAGCCCTGCACGTCGACGCGTGCGCCGTAGTTCGAGAAGTCCAGGCGTGATCGATCGGTGCCCCAGTCCGCACCGTGCGTGGTCGGCGGCGGTGCGCCTGCACCGACCACGACCGCACCTGACGAGGGGTTCGCGGTGTTGAACGGATTCCGCCAGCTGGTCGGGAATCCTGCCGGTCGCGTCTCGTAGATCGGATCGTCCAGATTCTGGAAGCCGTTGCCTGCGGCCTCGACGACGATGATCCCCTTACCTATCGCATAGCGGATCGCAGCGAAGTCGTCGGGCCACCATTCGATCGCGATGAAGCCGAGCTGACCTTGTTGAGGATTCGGCGCGTTGGGGCCGGGACGGTGGATCTCGAGCAGGATGATATCGCCGCGTCCCAGCTTGTCAGCGGCAGCCTTGATTGCCTGTGATGTCGATTGATCGGAGAACGACGAGGCGCTCACAGTCGCGTCGGGTGCGATGCCCGTCACGCCGATGCTGTTGCGATCGGCACTGATGACGCCGAGCACTGCGGTGCCGTGATCTGTATTCCCCATGCTCGTACCGGCAACGACGCCACTCTGGTTCTGCAAGAGATCTTCATGCGTGAACCGCCACGCCCACTCGCAATCAGTGACTCGAACACCGGCGCCACCGCCGCCCGGCAGCGTCCAGGCGAACTGAGTATCGAGACCGGCAGGTGCCGTGGCCAGGTATCCCTGACGGACAACGAAGTCAGGTGTAGCCGGCGGTGCGTCACCGACATCTGGTTGCATCTCGTTGATGGCCTCGGGCGGCAGAATCGTGACCTGCGGTGGTTCACCAGCAGGCTTCACGTAGGCCGCTTCCACGAGGGGATCCGTCCGCAACTGTTCGGCCAGCGCTTCGAGGCGATCCTCGGCGGCATCGACCCGGTAGAACACCGACAGATCGGGAAGCGCCTCGTCGGTGGCGCCGACGGCTGCCGCGACCGCGCCGCGCTGCACCCGCAGGCGATCCTCGCTCAAACCGAACAGGGGCCGCATCACGGCGCCGTGCACGGCGAGCTTGGCCTGAAGCGTGGTGACATCGGCGCCAGTCGCGGACTCGACGTGCGCTGCCTGTGCGCGAAGGCCCGCATCGGGCCTTGCGATGACGACCAACTCGGCGCGACCTCCGCTCCGCAGGGGCATCGATGATTGCGCGGTGTTCGCAGGCATACTTCACATCCTTCCTGGCGGTTCACCCTTTGGTTTGGAATACGCGCCCTCGACACCCGGGCACCGGCGCAAGCGCTCGATCACCTCGTCGAGGGACGCGGAATCGACCTGTGTGACGAGATAGCTGGCGAGCTCCGCATCCGATGTTGATGGGTGGAGGGGAGCCAGTGCGATTCCCAGATCGGCAACGCACGCGTCTGCGGCGCCACGCGCCGAGCGATCGACCGACACGAGTTTGACGATGACGTCGGTCTGCACGCGCGAACCTACCTGCTCTTCGAAGGGACGCTGCAAGCGTCGGCGTCGACTTGGAAGATGTCAATGGGTATGAAGCGGATGAGCTTTCGTTTGGCGTGCGGGTCGTCGTCCAGCAGAGACGATTACGGTCGCTCGTCGTTCGTCAGTACCTTGGCCCACGCCTCCGCTGCGAGCGAGCGCTCGGGATCGGCCAGCACGTCACGCAGCAATGCCTGCGATGCCTCGTTCTCGCCAAGTGCGAGCAGCACCTGGCTCTTGTTGAGAATGAGCATCCACTTCGTGTCGCGATCGGGCGACGCTGCCAGGCCGCGATCGAGCAGTCGCAGCCGTTCGTGCGGGTCTTCGACCAGCGAGGACAGCTTCAGCCAGGCCGGGGGAAAGGTTGGAAATTTCTCGACGACTTGTTCCAGGACTTCGCGGACCTTGGTCTTGTCCTCCTCCCACTCCAGCGTCGTGTACGCGAGGTAGATGCCCTCTGGCAACTCCCCGCGCGCTTCGCGCTCGAGCGTCTGCACCGCTGCGGACGCCGTGAAGAACCCGCGCGGCGACAGTTCGAGCGTCTTCTGGTAGTCGGCCAGCGCCGCTGCGTACTCCTCCCGTAGAAGATGCGTGAAGGCGCGGTCGTAGATGGGATTCGGCCAGGTGGGCGCCATCGCGGCGGCTTCGGTCAGCAGCCGCAGAGCAGCCTCCAACTCGCCGCGTGCGCCTGCGGCTCGTCCCTCGGCATGGAACTGAATGGCCTGCTCGGGAACAGCAGGGACGGATGACTGACTCAGGATGCTCACAGTAGGCGAGTGTACACAGGCGGACATGTCAGTACCGGTTAGACTGTCCACACCAAGCACAACAAGGAGCCGCGAGGACGAGACCCACACACGTGAAGCCTGAGCGCTGAGGTGCGCTACACATGACTCCGAAATGGTTTCGACCCGTCGCCATCGTTGCCCTGCTGTGGAACCTGCTCGGATGTGCCGCGTACCTCGCCGACGTGACGCTGTCGGCGGCGGATATCGCCAAGCTGCCGCCAGCGCAACAGGCGCTCTACGCGTCACGCCCAGCGTGGTCCATCAGCGCCACGGCCATTGCCGTCTGGGGCGGTGCGGCCGGATGCGTCGGCCTCATCATGCGGAAGCGCTGGGCGACGTGGCTGCTGGTCGCCTCGCTCGCCGGCGTGATCGTGCAGAACCTCTGGCTGTTCGTGCTGAGTGACGCGGCAAGGCAGACTGGCGCTGTCGCGTTCGTCCTGCAGGGTGTGGTGCTGGTCGTGAGCGTGGCGCTCGTCCTCCTCGCTCGCAAGGCCTCGGCGCAGGGCTGGCTGGAGTAAATCTGGCGGGCAGTTTACGACTTGCGCGGGACGACGCTGATCTGACCGTTCCGCTCCAGGACGGCCAATGACACCTCCGCTGTCGTGCCGACGTTGCCGTGAAGGCGCAGGTCCTCGAGCACGTCGTGCTCGCTGAGGCGATTTCGTGTCGCCGCGGGGCCGTCGAGCACTCCGTCCCGGATAATCACATCAGTGCGACCCTTCACCAGGTCGCCAAACCAATGGGATCGCCGGGCGACGGCCGCCAGGCCGCGATGCAACAGCACGAGCACCAGGGCGCCACCGAGTGTCGGGAAGAACGCTGAGTTGCCATTGACGGCGCGCGCCAGCATGGACGCGAGAATGAAGCCAAGCACGGCATCGAACGCGGTCTTTTGTGAAAGGAATCGGCGATCGCCGCACCGGACGATCACGAGCGTCGCGATGAACACAATCACGCCGCGCACACTGATCTGAAGGAACGTCAGGTCGGCCGCCTGCCTGTCCAGGCCCAGAAAGCTATCCACGGTCTTTGCTCGAGGAGCTGTGTTCACGGTCGTACGTGCGAATCCCCGCCTCCAGCACCTTCACCGCGCGCTTGGGGCCGCTGGTCGCGGTCACTTTGAACACCTTGCCCCGCTGTCTGTTGTACGAGATGAAAAACTCCTCGATCTGTGAGAGCAACGTCGCACTCACGTCGGCGATCGACTCGATGTCCTCGTGCTGGTAGGTATGAATCGACACGCCGAGCAGCCGATCGTTCTCCTCCTTCTTTCCTCGATCGGTCTGTTGAGCGGCGATCGCCCCGACGAGGCGCACATCGAGCAGGCAGCCAACGTGTGCTGGCGCATCCATCAGGACGAGAATGTCTACCGGATCACCATCGTCAGCCAATGTCGAGGGCACGAATCCGAAGTCGAACGGAAACGCCATCCCCTCGGGCAACAGGCCGCGCAACTCGAACAAACCGGTCTCCGGGTCGTATGCGAACTTGTTGCGTGACCCCTTGGGCGTTTCGATGATGGCCCGGCAGGTTCGCTTCTTCCGATCGAGCTCGTGCGATAGGGTCGTCAAGTCAGGCAAATGGTCATCCCCCAGTTTCAGTCGCGGGCAGCGAACTACACGGCCGACTACATTCGGACGTGGGATCCGATAGCCAGTTGAGGAGCCGATCGATGGGCCAGCAGTTGATGATGCGGTCAGCCGGGATACCAGCCAATCGAGCATGTGCGAGCGCCGTCTCCGCATACGCCAGCTGGCTTGTCGTATGCGCGTCACTATCAAGGGCAAAGAGACATCCGCTGGCAACCGCTGGCCGCGCAAGCTCGTAGTCGAGATCCTGCCGCGCCGGATCTCCGTCGATTTCAATCGCAACTCCGCGACTCGCGGCCGCGGCGAAGACGTCATCCCAGTTCGCTCGAACACCAGCGCGAGAACCCGAAATGCGTCCGCGTGGGTGCGCCAGAATTCGCACATACGGTTGGTCGAGTGCCACGAGCATCCGACTCGTCTGATCAGTGTCCTTGCGAAGAACCGAGTGCGGCGCCGCCAACACGATGTCGAATGTCCCACTCTCTGCCGCGGTCAGGTCAAGCCGGCCGGCCGCATTGATGTTCGCTTCTATTCCCTGCAGCAGTCGAAATCGATCATTGAAGGACCTATTGACATCAGCAATAGCGCAACGCTGCTGTTCGGCCTGGGCCATCGACATGCCGCCCGCGATGCGAAGGCCGTACGAGTGGTCGGTTACGGCCGCGTACACATACCCTCGCCCTACACACGCGTCAGCGAGCTCATGGACGCTCGGGTACCCATCGCTCCACTCGGAATGCATCTGAAAGTCGCCGCGGTAGTCGCCGACCGACGGACCCTCCAAGCTTGGATCTGCAAGAATCCGGAGGACCTCGGCACGGCTGAGAAAGGCATGGCGCAATTGGCGCCGCTGTTCGATCTCCGCCCGCCGGTCGCTTTGGGCGACGGCTTCTTCAACGGTCGGCGAATCGCCAGCATCGAGCACTTCCCGGATCACGCGCATCGACGCCGGACCAATCCCCGCGATTTTTGGAAAGGAGCCATTGGAGGCCATCAGGTCCGTCACCGGTACGTCGAGCGCCAGGATCGCGGCGCCGGCGCGTTTGTAGCCGAACATCTTCGAGCGAGAGGACTGCGCGAACGCGAGGTCGCGCAGCAGGCCGCCGATCACGGCATTCACATCGGCATGCTCGTGCGGCACGTCGGTTCTCTCCAGCCTAGCCTTTTCGCCGCGGGTTCTTGCGGCGTGTTCTGGCGGCTGCCTTCGTGCGACCTGATAGGGAAGCTTTCGTCCGTGTCGCCTGCTTCTTGCGCCGTGCGCCAGGTACTCGCTCGTCTCTCGGCCGTAGTGGCTGAGACCTTTTTCCGAGCTGGCGGGGATTTCCGCCGTGCCTTCCCGGCGACGGGTTGCAGTCGGCGTCGAACGACCCTGCCGACGGAATCCACCGCCGACATTCCCGTGCCCTGGAGCTCTGCCAGCAGCTGGGTCGACCTGTTCCGAATCTGGGTCAAACGGTTAACCAGCTCTGTACGCCGGCCGAGCCACTCGCTGGCCTTGCGTTCGGTGGTCCCGACTGCTCGGCCCAACTGTTCGGCCAAGGCGCCCAGAGACTCAGCCGCATCGCCACGTTTCCTCGTCTGCCTTCTAGCCACATGTCCTCCTTGCCGGCTGCGACGACACGTTCGACGCAACGGGCCAGTATCACGATCGTGCTCGGTACACCGACGAGATCTTCTTGGCGACCTCGACGTCACGATCCGTGACCCTTCCGCCAACGTCGTAGCGGGTCAACTCGAAGGTCACCTCCCCATACGCAATGCGCACATCTGGATGGTGGTCGACGGTTTCGAAGTACGCGATCAAGCTGTTCACAAAGCTGAGTGATGCGACGAAGTCTTGAAATTCGAAGGTGCGTGACAGCTTGTCGTCGGCGAATGTCCACCCGGACAGCCGAGGCATGATCTTGCTGAGTTCTCTCTTGGTCAGAACGGTGGGCTTGTCCATCGGCCAGCCAGCCTTGGCGTGGGGCCAGGAAGGGTCTATTTGACAGGCGCTTCCTGGCACCCACGCTTCAGACGCCGTTACTTCTTGACGGCCTTTCCGACGTGTTCGATTGCTTCACCAACCTTGCGCTTGGCTGTACCAACCGTCTCTTGGACGTGGCCTGCAGCCTCGTCGGCGTCGCCCTCGTCGTAGAGCGCCGGGTCGTCGGTCACGTCGGCGGCGGCTTTCTTCACTTTCCCTTTGAGCTCTTGCGCCTTACCTTCCACTTCGTCCCGGTTCATAACAGGTCTCCCCTCAGTAGCCTCCGTCGTTGGACTAGAGATCACTCGATTCGGATGATCGAATTGCAAAAGAAGCGCCGATGGAAACGGCTGAGAACGACGGACGCTCGATCCCGGCATCCGGTGTGGAAACACCAGCGTTAGATAACCCGAAGGACGGAATTTTGCAGGCGCCGGTATGGAAGGGAGTCGCCAATGGCGAAGTACGGGAAGTCGGCGGGCAAGCGGGTCGAGTCCGCCATGCGCCGGAAGAAGAAGGGCACATTGAAGAGTGGCTCCGGACGAAAGGTCACGAGCCGCAAACAGGCGATCGCGATCGGTCTCAGCGAGGCGCGGGAGAAAGGAGCAAAGGTGCCCAAGAAAAAGACGGGCGGCCGCAAGCGAAGCTCGAGCAAGCGCTAGCCGATTGAGAAGTCCCATGCCACAGGCAACGTGGTCGCCCACGTCGCCTGCAATCCCTCGCGTACGGCGGCCTGCGCGGTCGGCGGACCTTCGGAGAGAGTGATGGGATCCGCGCCGGATTTGTTCGGACCCGATGTCCCACCTGGATTCGAGTACCCGTGGAAACTTCGTCACCGAGACCGAGGAGGCCTTATTACTTGCCGCCATCGGCGGCGTCGCGTTCGCGGATTTCGAGATGCGAGGCGTGGTTGCCAGGCGTCGAGTGGCGTTCTTTGGCCAATCCTACGACCGTCGTGCGAGCGGTCCGCTGCCGGCGTTTCTGATCCCTCTTCGTTCGCGCCTGGCTCAATGGGCCGGCATTGACGACGAGGCGTTCGCGATGGCGCTCATCAATGAATACCCGCCGGGCGCACCAATCGGCTGGCATCGCGATGCTCCGCAATACGGAATCGTCGCTGGCGTCTCGCTGCTGTCGTCGTGCCGCATGAAGTTTCGCCCGTACCGTCGTCAGTCTTCAACGGCGGACGCGACCTCGTCTCGACGGTCAGCCACACATGAAGTCGTGCTCGAACGCGGGTCGGCGTACCTGATGGCGAGGGACGCTCGTCAGTCCTACGAGCATCACATTCCGCCTGTCACGAACCAACGATACTCGGTGACGTTTCGCACGCTTCGGTGATTAGGAGCCTGCAGCAAACCCCATCACGCGACGAGGCTTCGGCGCGTCAACGGTAGCCGAACACGGGCGGGAACATGACAACCACAAGTGCCGCCCAAACGGAGTACACGGGCAGATAGCCCATCTGCCATCGTTCCAGGACGGCAAACGAGCCCCGGTGACGCAGGAAGCCCGTATAGAGCCACGCCGACCACGCCAGGTTGACGAGCAGAATGAGATTCTCGCCAAGAGCCGCCACTCGGTTGGGAGTGAAGCCAAACTCGGAGATGCGGGCTGCGATCGCCGCGAGCGCCACCCCATCGACAACGAGCGCGCTGACCACGAGCAGCAACTGCAGGCCGTCGAAGAAGTCCGGCGGCGCCTGCGGGTCGCGCGCGGAGGCGGCGTAGAGCACCAGCCCAACGACCACCGCCAGCAGCAAATCGAAGCCGATCAGTACCTCCCGCTTCACGTTGATGGGGCTTCCTGTCCACGCCATCGTGGCCAGAAACACCAGTAGGAGAAGCGTGAATAGCGGCGTGAACAGCCTGGTCAACACCGGTGCCATGTTCTCGATGACACTTTGCTTCGCCTCGACGAGCCAGGATCCGATGATGACGGCCCCCGCCGCCCCGCACGGGAGCAGCCAGCCCCCTACGAACCACTCAGCGTTCATCTCGATGGCTTTGAACATCATCATCGTAAAGCCGGTGAGGACGCCCCCGCCGAGCGCGATGAGCACGTAGTAGATGGCCAGCTCGCCCGAGAACCGGACGAAGTTCATGCGCCCACCGTCGGCGAACCAGCGGCCTCGGACGTACGCGAAGCCCACGGCCATCCATAGGGCGATTGGCAGGTGCAGAATGGTCAGCACTTCCGTGTGACTGCCCTTAAGGAAGGGGAAGACGTTGGCGAAAACAGCCCCGGCCGCGAACGGCAGCGCGAGCCAGAAGCCGCTCGCAACGCTCAACCCACGCTTCCACACGAAGTAGATCGCGAGCAGCGGCAAGACGAACAGACTGGCGTTACGGAAGTAGAACGGTTGGTCACCACCGTCGATCCGAAGACCGAACAGGGCCGGCACCTTGATGGCCAACGCCGCGACGATGGCAAGGCTCAGGACGACGAGCATCTCGGCGGGTGCGGTGTTCGCCGACGTATCAGCGTCGTCGCCGATGACCAATTGCTTCCACAGCCGCTCGGAATGCGCGCGTGCGAACTCGCGTGACAGCGCATCGAGGCTGCCCATGCGCTTCACCGCGACCAGGAAAGCTTCATCCCCCGCCAGGCCCGCCTCGGTGAGCGCCGCCAGCTGGTCGCGCAGATGTCCTTCGAGCTCCTCGACGTCTGGACCCTGAAGGGCCTGCCGGCGGCGTACGTACGCCCGCCACTGCGCGATTTGCTCCTCGAGCGGTCGATCGGCGAAGGTCGTCATGCCTTGCACGCCTTCATCCAGATACCCCGCAGGGTACCGTCCACGGCCTGCCACTGCTGCCGCTGGGCTTCGAGCTGCGCCCGGCCTTCTCTCGTGATCCGGTAGTACTTACGCCTGCGGCCGCTCTCGGAGGCGGACCACTTCGCCGCGACATGACCTTGGCGCTCGAGCCGGTGCAGCACGGGATAGAGCATGCCGTCGGTCCACTGTAGGTGCCCGCCTGACAACTCGGTGACTCGCTTGATGATGGCGTAGCCGTAACTGTCGCCTTCGGCAAGGATGGCGAGCACGAGCGGCGTGGCGGAAGCAGCAACCAGGTCTTTACTGATGTCCATACGTAGAAGTCTTATACATTGCGATTCTATGTATGTCAACCTGAGGCTCGCCGCTCGATTGCTGGAGGTAGGAGATTGGACCACCGCGCTGCGGCGGAAGTCGACACCTCCGGCGCGAAAATCGGTCTTTTGTTAGGGCGTCGTGTTTCCTAATCCTGGCTCGGGGGCTCGGGCGGCGCTCAATCCGCTTCCGGCAACGGCGACTCCGCCGGTCCCGAGATTACCTGTCCGGTCGGCTTGAACCGCGATCCGTGGCATGGACAATCCCACGTGCGCTCTGGCGCGTTCCAGCCCACGACGCAGCCCATGTGCGTACAGATCGCTGACCGCAGCGTGACCGCACCGTCGGCGTCGCGGTATGCCGCTACTTTCGCGCCATTCCGTTCGAGGATTTTGCCCTCTCCGCGTTTCACCTCTCGTAACGAACGCCCTTCCGCGCCGGCAAAACGATCGCGGATCAGGTAATAGGGATAGTCGGTATTCTCTTTGATGTAGTCCCACAACCCCCGCGTGAGCGCCTTTCGATTCGGATCGAACAGGTCGCGCCATGGATTGGTCCGGCCCAGCACCGCATCCGCCATCATCATGCCTGCGAGCGTCCCGAACGTGAGACCGTTCCCTGAAAATCCTGTCGCCGAGTACCTGATGGTCGGCGCTCTGGCCAATATACGGGAGGCCATCGGGAGTTTCGATGACCTGACCGGACCATCGATGCGTCACTTCGAGACGCTCCACGAGCGAGCCGAGCAGCGTCTCTAGCCGGCGGTAGCAGACCCCGGTGTTGTCCTGCTGACCGGTCTTGTGATCTTCCCCACCCAGGATGACGAGATCGCCGTCTCTGTGAGGCTCGATCCGCAGGTAGTGATACGGATCCGCGGTGTCCCACCAGAGCGCGTCTGGCACTTTCCCTCGAGGCGCACCGCCAGCGATCACATAACTGGTGTACAAGGCGAGCTTCGTCTGAAAGAGTGTTGCGGCTGTCGTGTCGCTCAATCCTACGAGGGGATTGTGCGTCGCAATCACCAGGTCTTCGCAGGTGACGCGTTGGCCATTGGCCGTCACTCCTCGCGGGTCGTCATGAAATTCCGATACGTCCGAGTGCTCGAATATCCGCCCACCGAGTGCGACGAACGCCTTGGCCACACCGGCCAGGTATTTCCGCGGATGAATCCGCGCCTGGTCGGCGAAGCGGACGCCCGGGCGAGCCACGAGTGGAACCTCGTCCAAGTATTCCGCATCGAACCCGAGCTCGCGGGCCACTGCCGCGTCTTCTCGGAGGTCCCCGCCGGGATGCGCTTCGTCGCGCACCGGCGCATGAAGAAACCCATCGACCCATTGGAAATCGGCGCCGATATCGTGCTCGCGAGTAATGGCGTCGATCTGCGAGATCGCCGCGAGACCCGCATCCCATACGGCCTGCGCGTGATCCCGACCGAACCGCTTGACGAGCGCGGGCAGACGAGTGTCCGTGACCATCGTCAGATGCGCACTTGTGTGCCCGGTGTCGGTCGCGGCGCACCGATCGCGTTCGAGGAGTACGACGCGCTTACCCGCCTTGGCCAGGAGATACGCGGCGGTTAGTCCCGTGACGCCGCCACCGACGACCACGACATCGGCAGTCGCGTCGTCGGACAGCCTGGCGAATTGCGGAAACGATGCGGACGTCGACCAGAATGGAGTGGTGTCGATTTCTGACGTGGCCATGGCCGTGCCTCATGAGCGCCCTAGCAGATCGGAAATGGGGTCAGGTCTTGAAACCGCGCAAAATGCGTGGTTTCAAGACCTGACCCCATCAGTCAGATCCGTCATTTCTTCGGTGCTTTGGCGGACCCCGGTTCCGCCACTCGGCGATGCTGTTCCGCCAGCACCCCTGCCGGCGTCACGTTCGCAATGGCTGACTGGAGCTTGTTCTTCCAGCCGCTCACGACGTCGCCATCACCGCGCATCATGGCGTCGAAGCCAACACGCGCCACGTCCGCCGGATCGTCTTTTTCCGACTGGCCGACCTTCGTATCCATCATGTCGGCCCGCTCGAAGAAGTCGGTTTCTGTTGCCCCCGGCATCAGACATGTCACCGTTACGCCCGTGTCTTTCAGTTCAGCGCGTAACGCGAACGAGAAGGAATCGATGAACGCTTTGGTGCCGTTGTAGACCGCTTGATAGGTGCCCGGCATGAAGCCGGCGATCGAACCTGTAAAGAGGATGCGCCCGCGGCCGCGGTTGCGCATACTCCGGCCTGCCAAGTGCGCGAGGTAGATGGTCCCTGTGACGTTCGTGTCGATCACATGAAGCACGTCCGCGAAACTCTGGTCGAGGAACCCGTGACCCAGTCCGTGTCCTGCATTGGCGAGCAGCGCCTCCACGGGCCGGCCGGCGACCGCCGTCCATAGCTCGTCTACGCCGCCCGTCGTGGCGAGGTCGGTCTCAATGGCCATTACGTCCGCGCCGAGCTCCCGGAATCGATCGGCCGCGCTGTAGATCTCCGTCCTGTCTGCCGCCACCAGCAGATCGAATCCCTCTTGCGCGCAAATGGTTGCCAACTCGTAGCCAATACCCGACGAGGCTCCTGTGACAATTGCCAGTGGTTTACTCATGTCCCTGCCCTTGAGATGCTCTTGTGCTATGGGGGCGCTGCGCGCCTGCACTACACGCGCGGCGGATCACTTTCCCTGTCGAAATGACGATGCTTGGCGACAGCCGCGATGAACTTGTCGACGGCTCGTTCGATATTCGAGGCCACAATGAGGCCCGGATCCGCCTGCCGATCCGTGAAGCTGGTAGGAATACCGCAAACGTCCAGCAGCGTTCGGCTGGCGCCGGCCGCGAGGATCGGTTTGCAATGGCGGTACTGGTCCTTGATGAATTCGAGCGTCCGCCCATCCGCACGAAGAGTGTCTACAGCCTTTGCTCCATCAGGCAGGACGAGTGCGTCGTACAGCACTGCGGGTGCCGCCTCGAGGCTGACATCGACTTCGATTGCGTCGCCGGATTTCAGCTGCACGGACCCCAGTTTCGTCGACACGAACCGCGCGACCGCCCCCTCGACCGTCAGGCGGTCGGCCAAGGCGACGAGCGGGGCGCCGTCACAATGGTCAGCGATGAGAATGGCGACTCGACGCGTGCGAATACCTCCGTCGCCCGGGCGTGAGAACAGCGAGAGCGCCGACGACTTGGACACCTCCGGCGTGATCGCGCGCGTCATGACTTTTGGCATGGGCGCTGGCAGCTCACGGATGCCGAGGCCTGCAGCCACCGCCTCTGCCAGTTCCGAAGCCACGTTCCTCAAGCCCGACACCATGCGTTCGCGCACCGCCGGTGTCTGCACGCGCGACAATTCAAACCGGAATGCGTTGATGATGTGCTGCTGCTCGACCTTCGTCTGGCTGTTCCAGAACAAGGTGGCCTGCGTATAGTGGTCAGCGAAACGTTCCGCCTTCCCTCGCACTTTGTGATCGCCGGCATCGCGCGGCTCGGGAAACGACACGAAGCCTGCTTTGCCTGCCTGGAAGGGGCAGCCGCCGCCCAACGAGTTCGGTTCGTACAGACGCGTCCTCGAGGGATCGCCTGACGATGCATCCCGTCGCGCTGGTTGTTGTGCACCTGGGCGACGGGCGCGTTAATGGGGATCTCGTGGAAGTTCGGTCCGCCCAACCGCGAGATCTGCGTGTCCACGTACGAATGAATCCGTCCGGCAAGAAGCGGGTCGTTCGAAAAATCGACGCCGGGCACCACGTGTGCCACGCAGAACGCCACCTGCTCGGTCTCGGCAAAGAAGTTGTCCGGATTGCGGTTGAGGACAAGCCTGCCCACTGGCACGACCGGCACGAGCTCTTCGGGGACTATCTTCGTGGCGTCCAGGACGTCGAACGTGAAGGCTTCGGCTTGTTCTTCCGTGAAGATCTGCAGCCCGAGTTCCCATTCGGGATAGGCGCCCGCCTCAATCGCTTCCCAGAGATCGCGACGGTGAAAGTCGGAATCGGCACCAGAGATTTTGACGGCCTCGTCCCACACGAGCGAGTGCGTGCCCGCCTTGGGATTCCAGTGGAACTTGACGAAATGTGATTCCCCCTGCGCATTGACGAGGCGGTACGTGTGCACGCCGAAGCCCTGCATCGTCCGATAGCTGCGAGGGATGGCGCGATCGGACATCGCCCACATCAGCATGTGAGTGATCTCCGGCATCAATGACGCGAAGTCCCAGAAGGTGTCGTGCGCCGAGCCGGCCTGCGGCATGGCGAAATGCGGCTCCGGCTTCGCCGCGTGCACCAGGTCCGGGAACTTCATCGCATCCTGAATGAAGAAGACCGGAATGTTGTTGCCGACCAGATCCCAATTGCCTTCGTCCGTGTAGAACTTGACCGCAAAGCCGCGAACGTCACGTGCCGTGTCGGTCGAGCCGCGTTCGCCCAGCACGGTCGAGAACCGCACGAAGACCGGTGTTTGTTTCCCGGCTTCCGCAAACAGTGATGCGCGCGTGTATCCGGTTAGAGCCTTCGTGCACTCGAAGTAGCCGTGCGCGGCCGATCCACGCGCGTGTACGATGCGTTCGGGGATGCGTTCGTGATCGAAGTGGGTGATCTTCTCGCGAAGAATGAAGTCCTCGAGCAGCGTCGGCCCTCGGAGACCCGCTTTCAACGAATTCTGGTTGTCGGCGACCGGGACCCCTTGATTCGTGGTGAGCGCGCGGTCAGTCGAATCGACTCGGACGCGGTCGAGAGGCCCAACCGTGGGGTTGTGGCCGATGTTGGGCCCACCGCTTCCGACTTTGTCGGAGCTATTGATCTCACTGACCGTGCTTGCACCAGCGATCGGGTCTTCGGGCGTGACAGATTTGCCTTCAGGAGGCGCAACCGCGGCGGCTGGATCGTATTCGGCGGCCTTGATCGCATTGAACCGGAATGTCGACGCGACATCCTGCCCGGCGGCCGACTTCTCCGCGGCACGTTCACCAAGAGTTGACACATCCGGCCGCGCCGGACCACTCACGGTGGTCCGGCTGTTCCTGACGGTGCTCTTGGTCTTCTGTGCGTTCGATGAGCGTGGCTTCTTCGGCATGTCCGCTACGAGGGAGTTGGTCCGCTATCCACGTGACGCTGTATCGGAGCGCCTGGCTTCATGACGACCTTGATGCACGCGTCGTCTTTGTCACGAAAGACGCGGTACATGGCCGGCGCTTCTTCGAGGCTGATGCGGTGGGTGATGATGAACGAGGGATCGATCTCGCCGCGTTCGATGCGCTCGAGCAGGATCGGCATGTACTTGTGCATGTGGGTCTGGCCCATCTTCAGGGTCAACCCTTTCGCGAACGCCGCACCCAGCGGGAACTTGTCGAGCCATCCGCCATAGACGCCTGGAATCGACACCGTGCCACCCTTGCGGCACGCGTTGATGGCTTGTCGAAGCGCGTGCGGGCGGTCGGTTGCGAGGAACATCGACGTCTTGGCGCGGTCGTACCAGGCATCGAGTGTCGTGCCGTGCGCTTCGAGGCCGACCGCGTCGATACAGGCGTCTGGCCCCTGGCCGCCCGTCAGATCGCGGAGCGCCTCGAGCACATCGACATCCGAATAGTTCAGCGTCTCCGCGTGTCCCTCAGACGACGCGAGCCCGAGCCGCTCCTGAAAGCGATCGATCGCGATCACGCGCTCGGCACCGAGCAGATAGGCACTCTTGATGGAGAACTGCCCCACCGGACCGCAGCCCCAGACCGCCACCGTATCGCCGGGCTTGATCTGGCAGTTGTCGGCGGCCATGTAGCCGGTCGGAAAGATGTCTGACAGGAAGAGGACTTGTTCGTCGGTGAGCGTGTCAGGCACCTTCAGCGGACCGATGTCGGCGAACGGTACGCGCACATACTCCGCCTGTCCGCCTGGATACCCGCCGTACATGTGTGAGTAGCCGAAGAGACCGGACGCCGAGTAGCCGTACAGCTTCTCAGCCATCCATGCATTCGGGTTGGAGTTGTCGCAGAGCGACCACAACTGCTCCTTGCAGAAGAAGCAGCGGCCGCAGGCAATGGTGAACGGCACCACCACGCGATCGCCAACCTTGAGGCGTGTGTTGTCTTTGCCGACCTCGACGACCTCGCCCATGAACTCGTGTCCGAGCACATCGCCGTGCTCCATCGTCGGGATGTAGCCATCGTAGATGTGCAGATCCGATCCGCAGATCGCCGTCGCTGTCACACGGACGATCGCGTCGCGTGGATTCAGGATCACTGGATCGGGGACGGTCTCGACGCGGATGTGTTCCTTGCCTTCCCAGCACACTGCTCGCATTCGCTACTCCCCAGCCGCTGGCGCGTGGAATCTCACCGGCCTCGAGCAGCCGTTTGAAACGCCGAAGATCCTCGCGAATCGTTTGAGACGGCTCCCGGCCGAAGAGACCTGCGACGAGTGCGCCTGCTTTTCCCGCCGGCGGCGCATATTGCAGATGTACATTCACCTGCGTACTCCGGCCGCCTCGCACGGTGCGGAAGTTCACCGAACCGGCCGTCACGACATCAGACCCGGGCAGAGAGCTCCACGCCAGCGTCTCGTTTTCGATCTCGTTGATGATTTCTGCGTCCCACTCGACGGCGAACCCGGCAGGACCACGCGCGATCCAATGCGAGTGACGAGGAGACGTTTCCGTCACGCGGTCCAGATGCGACATGAAGCGCGGCAGATATTCGAGTTGGCGCCAGTACCGGTAGACGTCCTCTACAGGAATCTCCAACCGGATCGATTCACGGACGTGGACCCCTCGATCGCCACCGAGTGCGGTTTTCGTGTCGTCTGACTGGACGAACTCTTCGAGCGCCCGCGGCCAACGACCGGTGGCGCCCCGATACAGCAGTGGTATTGACGATGCTGCGAGACAGGTGCCGAAGAACGACCGCTGCGAAGCGCCGATCAGCAGGAGCAGGGTGCCCGAACCGAGAGCTGCCCAGTTCTCGGCATCAGCGATGGTAGTCGGCGAGTCGTATGTCAGTTGCGCATCCATATCTGTCGCGAGCGAGCACGTTGCGTACCACGTTGTCTCCGAGAGAGAGACCATTGCACCGCGCAGGCCATCGACACCTGCCGTTCAATCGTCTCGGGTGTAAGTCTCGTAAGAATCACTAAAGACGTCGTAAGTCTGTAAATCGGACAAACGTCGGATGCTCGAGAGCTCGCGTGGCACGTTAAGGCTTACCGCAGAGGCGTTCATGGCACCAGGGTCAGTGCCTGATCTGGCAGAATCGGCCTGAGGAGTCTCGATGAAGACCACACATCGTTCGAGCATCGGAAGAGTATCTGAGTCACTCTCGGAGGCCGTCACGCGGTGGACAGGAAGCACCGGCGCCTTCGCGACGGCGTTGGGCATCGTGATCATCTGGGCGACTGTCGGCCCCATATTCCGGTTTTCTGATACCTGGCAGCTGGTCATCAATACCGGCACGACAATCGTGACGTTTCTGATGGTCTTTCTCATCCAGCGCTCGCAGAACAAGGACGCGATCGCGATCCACCTCAAATTGAATGAGATCGTCGCCGCAATGGAGGGCGCCAGCAATCGACTGATCGAGGTCGAGGCCCTCACCGAGCGCGACCTCACGACGCTGCGGCGCCACTATCACGAGCTCTCATCGCTTGCGAAAGCGGACACGGACTTGACGAAGTCACATTCGGTCGAGGAAGCGAGAAGCCGTCACCGTTCGAAAGCACGAGCGAACACTTAGTCGCGCAGGCGGCTCAGCCACGTGAAGCCAACTACAGCCGCGCCGGTTCTCCGCTCCTTCCGAGTAGCGGGCATCGGCATTGCGTTCCTCTCCCATGGACACAGGGAGACACACTTCATGAGTTGCAGAATTCACACGTCGGCGGCATTCGTCGCCGTATTGAGCGTGGCCACTTGGGCATCGGCGCAGAGCTCGCCGGCCACGGAAGATGCTGGAAAGCAGTCGGCCGATAGCGGGTTCGCCACAGAAGCCGCCGAGGGCGGGCTTGCTGAAGTACAGCTCGGACAGCTCGCGACCCAGAAGGCCTCGAACGAGGACGTCAAGAGGTTCGGCCAGATGATGGTCGATGACCATTCCAAGGCCAACGAACAGCTGAATCAGATCGCTCAGAGTAAGCATCTGAGCGTTCCACAGAAGGTCAACAGTAAGAATCAGGCAGCTTTCGAGAGGCTCTCAGGGCTCACCGGTGAAGCGTTCGATAGCGCCTACATCAGGCTCATGGTGCAGGACCATAAAAAGGACGTGCAGGAGTTCTGGAAGCAGTCCGCGTCGGGCTCGGATGCCGAGCTGAAGCAGTTTGCCACCAGCACGCTGCCGATCCTGCAAAAGCACCTGCAGGACGCCCAGAGTCTCGCACACCGCTTGGGCAAGCCCGCGGCGACGAGCGGGACCGCGACGAAGGACCATGCCACCGATCGGCCTGGACATCCAGAGCCGACAACGACGCCGACTCCGCCGCAGCGATAGCTGCCGGCGGCTGAACGGATCGCGCGGTTCGCGATCCGTTCCTTTCCCGGTTCCGCCTGGCGCGCAACTGCTGACTACAAGCCATCAACCGATTTCATCTCATTCTCGACGGCTCGACCGGTGACGATGGCGCGTGCCGCCTGAACAACCCGGGTCAGCCGGCTCCGCGGCGGCTCCCAGTAATCAACGCGTTCTACACGAACGCGAACGACCGATGCGTCGCGATCGGCCCGACCATCCGGGAACCATGCGCGGTAGCTTGGATGCCACAGCGCTTGAATGAGCTCAGGGGATCCGGAGACGTCTGCGCGACCCGTGATGAAGAGATATGTGCCGGATGCCTCGATCGTCAACGCCACCCGTGGCCGCGCGGCAATCTGCGCCACCTTTCGCGACCCGTTGTGGGTGAGGAAATAGATGTGCGGATCGTTCGCAATCAAGAGTGGAAGCATGGGACGGCCGGCCGCGATGCCGTGCTCATCGAAGGTCACAAGTACTGCTACGGCAGAGTGCTGAATCACTGCACGCAGCCGTTGGCGCTCGACACCATCACTTGCCATGATTCACGGACGATTCGGACGCGTTGGGCCGGCGAGCCGAAGATGCTCGAACGTCAAGACCGAGCCCATGTCGGACCACCGTTTCTTCGTGAGCAATTCCAGTCGAGGATGATGCGCACCCGAATACCACGGGGTACCCAGCTCGCCGACGTTGCGGGCTGTCGTCGTGAGATAGAGATCCTGGACCAGACCTGCATCGACCAGTCGCGATGCGGTCAATCGTCCGCCGATTGCTGAGATCCGGCGGATGCCATGCGAGACGCGCAAGCAGTCGAAGACCGATCGGAGATCGTCAGCGAGCAGAGGGATCGTGTGGATCCAGGGCCGCGCTCGAAGCCACGCCGCGCGAGTGGAGATCACGTCGTTGCCCGCGATCAGGAAGACGGGCGCGTCAGCCACGTTGAAGAGCAGCGCATCGTAGTCGAGATGCCCTCGCCGTGAGATGACCACCTGCGCCGGGTGGCGGGGCAGGCCAAGCTGATGCCGAAGCGCGACGAGATCGGGATGCCATACCGAAAAGAACGCGGTGCGATAGACACTGCCGGCGCCTGCAAGCACGGCATCGGCAGCCACCCGTGACAATCCCTCATAGATCAAATGCTTGTCGGTTTCGCCTCCTCCAAGTGCGGCTGGGTCTGGGGCGACGGTATTACCGTCGCGTGATTGGACGAAGACGAGCGACACAGCCGTCCGTCCGTCGGACGGATTCACCAGTTCGAAATCGCCGCCGTAATGCTCTCGTGTCCACGTGTTCCCGACACCACACGTGTCTTCTGCACCAAATCGCTGGAACACCGTTGCCAACGATTCGATGCGTGCAGTAGCCGCTTCACGCGTTCTGTCAGCTGCGATCGCGTCAAAGTTCATCTGCCGGATCGCATGAACGCGCTCATCGGCCAGGCCGTTGCGCGCACTGAGCTGTCGTTTCATAGGTTCCGAGCTCGAGGCCAATAAGCGCCTCACTGTATCGCTCGAGGTCCTTACGGATCAGGTCTTCCAATCAGTCCCGGGCGAGTCGAGGTGAACGCTCACGGAGCTCGTCAATCTGCTTGGAGGCCTCAGCCTTGGAAAGCGTTTCGTCGAACGGCTCACCTGTCTCCCGGCACAGTGTTTCAAGGTACGAGTGCTGCGCTGCCGTCATCGGCTCGTCGCCGGTCTTCCATTCATCCGGGTCGCGCTGCAGGCCCTCATGGTCTGTCTCGCCAACTCTTGGGATCGTCATGAGGGTAGGATTTGCAAACCATACGCCATCCTTCGCACGATCTTTGCTATGCGGATGGCATGCGCACCATCACCCTTCCCCTGCCTCAGTTTGGTTTCGTGGTCGCTACGCGGGCGGCGCTCGCCGCAGGCATCGCACTGATGGTTGCAGAGAAGCTGCCTCAGGCTCACAGGCGAACGGTCGCGACAGTACTCGTCGGGATCGGAGCGCTCACCACGATCCCCGCCGGGCTCTGGGCGTCGCGCGGTATCCGACGCTCGTCGTCGACCGTTGGCTACGACCCACACTTGGTCGGCGCGACTCGGTATCCGCGTAAGGGAGATGACATCTTCTGAGGCGCCGCGGCGCGCGGAGTACGGTCGACGTCACCCCATTTGCAGCCCATCCCTGTGGCTTGCTGGCTCAGCTCGGGAGAGGCTGGAATGAAGACGATCGGGTTGCTGTCGTTCGCCATGGTCGCGGCACTAGTCGCAGGCTGTTCGAATGACACCGGCAAGGCTGTCGACCAGGCCAGACAGAGCAAACCGGCCACTGAGGCAACAAGCGGGGCGGCAAACGGCGCCGCTGACCTCACCAGTCAGGATGCCAAGGATTTCATTCACCACGTCGCCACTGTCGATATGGCCGAGATCGATCTAGGGAAGCTGGCCGTCGATCGCGGCACCGCGGGCGAGGTCAAGAAATTCGGGCAGATGATGGTCGGCGATCATGCTGCCTCGACTGACAAGCTCAAGGCGCTCGCCTCGGATCTCAAGATCGAAGTCCCACGTGAGCTCGACGACAGGCACATCGATCAGCGGAACAAGCTGTCCACGGAGTCCGGCGCGGACTTCGATCGCGCGTATGCCGACGCGATGGTCGACGGTCACAAGGACCTGATCGAGCAGCTCGAGCCACGGATCGACAAGAAGGGACTCGAGCAGTGGAAGGCCGACATGAAGGGCAAGACGGGAGTGTCGGACGGGAGCGTCGCCATTCTTCCCGACAAGAGCGACAACAAGACGACGATGCGGCTCAATCAGTTCGCGGCGTCTATTTACCCCACGGTCCACGCGCACCTGGAGGCCGCCGAGGCGCTCAAAAGCTCGATCGAGAAGCGTGGCACGACCGGGAAGCGCGGCACGACGCAGTAGCCAGACAGAACATCACTTCGGCGCGACGACCTGGTAACCCGATTCCACCTTCTTGTAATGCGTCGTTCCGCATTGCGAAGTGGCCCCGGCGGACGTGCATCCTGCAGGCAGTGTCGGAATGATCGCTCCCGGCGGCGCATCGACCACCTGGTAGACGACCTGTCCCTCGTGCATCGCCTTGATGTAGAACGTGCCGTTGTCGTAGAGGTACGTCGTGCTGCTGACGACGACCGGCGCCGCCTGCGCCGGAGGCTTGGCGAGCAACGTCCCGATCGCGATGCCCGCGGCCACGCCAGCCGCGACGCCGGCCGCCGTGCGCCACGCGTCGTTGTCCTCGTACACCGCGACGCCGCCCCGATAGGAGTAGCGCCCCCTCGCTGCCGCACCTTCTTCCCCGACGACGACGGCGCCGCGAGGCCCGACAGCGACGGCTGCGTCCTCGCCGACCGCGACACCGCCGCGGCCCGCCGGTGCGTGATAGCCCCGGTTGACGGTCGAGACGCCCTCCTCGGTCTTCACGGCAGCGCCATGCCGGGTTACGGCCGCAGCGCCTTCGTCCGTCTTGACGGCCGCGCCTCGCCGGCCCACGGCAGCGCCGCCCTCGTCAGTCTGTACGGAGGCGCCTCGACGCGCCGCGCGTGCCTGCCCGAGAAGGCCTGCGGTGGCCTGCATAGCCAGGGCTGCGCTCAGCCCCGCCGCGATTGCGGAGCGGGTCCAGTTCCGGTTGCTCGGTGTTGCTGCCATCACGACCTCACGGTTCCTGGTACCGTTACTTTTTCGGCGAGCTTGCCGCGGGCATCGATGAGGACGGAGCCGATGTCGTCGTCTGCGGCTTGCCCACCACGACCTGGACGCGCTCGTAGCCCGCCGGCACCGCTGCAGCGAACGTCGCGTCGGGCGCCTCGACACCGAACGTCCACTTGTCGAACATGACCTCCGTCGTCCTCGGGCGGGTCGAGGTCTTGCTGGTGACGCGGAACTTCTTCGGTAGCGGATCCCCCTGCTCGGCGACCCAGAGATCCCAGTCGACTGCGGGGTGTGTATAGGCGACGTGGACGCAGGGCACGCCGTCTATGGTCTCGCGGCCGACGTAGCCTCCGGTGGACTTCGTGCCGATCAGAGACTCGGTACGGCGAGCTGTAGAGGAAGTCGGCCATCGGCATCGGCATGGCGAGATGGTCGGCCATCCTGTCGAGCGTGTCGTCGATCGTGGCCGCGCCGTTGACCCGGGCCCACACCTTCTGCTGGTCCGATACGAACGTCAGCTTGCTGCCGTCGTACCAGCCACGCAGGTCGATGTCGCCGCTCACGTTGAGGGCGAGGCGATCCGGCCGGCGCAGGGTGAGCCGGCGCGTCGTGCGCACCGTGATTTCCTTCCCGCCCCGGCTGCGCGTCCGCACGTCGGTCGTCTCGACAGCGAAGTTCTGAGCGTGAGCCAGGTGATCGCTCATCCGGCGGACGATCTCGTCGCCACGTTGCCTTCTGGCTTCAGGGGTCGTGGGTTCCCTGGAGCAGCCCGCTGCGGCAAGGCACGCGACGCACCAGATCAGGGCGAGGGCCGTTCGTGCCCGAATTGTCGCTGCGACTGGATCCATCGTGCCTCCGATTGTCTTCACGTGGCTCTGCTGCGATGAGCGCGGAGTCTCTGGCTGACAAGACTCCTGCTGCATGCGTTCGTCGGTGCGGGCATTGTACGCCTGCCACACCGGCCGCCACGCGCAAATTGAAGTCGGAGCGTCTACTGACGGTTTCTCGTCAGCACGATCGGCCACCTGAGCCGTCGTGCAAGATACCGACGCACCGATTACGATCCGACTGAACCCGGGCTGAAGGAAGACGATCGAGCAGCCAGGAGCGCGAACTTCGATTGTGTGGAGGCTTGTTGACCAGACGCGAGCTCATCGCCAGCATCGCAACACTCGTGGTGAATACCGCGGCTCGCCGTGCCGATGCGCGATCGACGCCCCAGGCCGCATCAGATCCGCGCACCGTGCAGACCGTCACGGGTATGTTCGCGGCCGATCGACTCGGCGTCGCACTGATGCACGAGCACATCCTCGTGGATTTCATCGGCGCCGATCGCGTGAGCCCGAGCCGCTACGACGCGGATGAAGTCTTCAAGGTCGCACTTCCCCACCTCACCAACATCCGCGAGCTGGGATGCGAGACGTTCGTAGACTGCACGCCTGCGTACATTGGACGCGACGCGCGCTTGCTGAAGCGCCTCTCGGAAGCCTCCGGCCTGCACATCCTCACCAACACAGGCTACTACGGCGCCGCACACGACAAGTACCTGCCGAAGCACGCCTTCACGGAAACCGCAGCCCAACTCGCAGCGCGATGGATACAAGAGGCCGAACACGGCATCGACGGCACCGGAATCCGTCCGGCCTTCATGAAGATCGGCGTGGACGAGGCACCGCTGTCGGACGTGGATGCGAAGCTGGTGAAGGCCGCGGCGGTCACGCTCAAGGCAACCGGCCTGACGATCGCGTCGCACACCACAACTGGCGCCGCAGCGATAGCCGAGATCGACATCCTCGATCGCGCCGGAGTGCCTGCCGACCGGTTCATCTGGGTCCACGCGCACAACGAACACGACGCGTCGTTCCACGTGCGTGCGGCAAAGGCCGGCGCCTGGGTAGAGTTCGACGGCATCTCTGACGACAGCGTCGTCCGCCACGTCGATCTGGTCCGCGAGATGAAGGCGCAGGGACTGCTCGGACGCGTGCTTCTGTCACACGACGCCGGGTGGTATCACGTCGGCGAGCCGGGCGGCGGTGAGTTCCGCCCGTACACGACGCTCTTCACGCGCGTGGTCCCCGCACTCGAAGCGGCGGGTGTGACGAAGGGCGAGATTCGGCAGATGCTCGTGGATAACCCGCGGCGCGCGTTGACGGGCGAGAAGAGTTAATCATCATGGAGCCATGCAGCCGATGGCGACCGCAGACCTGCAAACCACCTTTCTCGAAGCCTGGCGCACGAACAATCGCGTCACGGCGACACTGATTGAGCGCTTGCCCGATCGCCTGTGGGACGCAAAGGTGCCAGGGATGGGACCGCGGACCGTCCGCACGATTGCCGCGCACCTGCACAACGCGCGCAGCCGCTGGATCAAGACCCTCGGCTCGGAACATGGAATTGCGCGGCCGGCGATGCTCGACCTCCGAAAGGCCACCCGTCGTCAAGTCGTGACAGCGCTGAACCGAAGCAGCGCCGGTATGGAATCCTTACTGGCGCTCGCGTTCGCCAACGGTGGACGACTCCCGCCGTCGAAGGGATACGTCTGGCGGAACCTTGCGCTCGACGTGTGCCACGTCCTCACCTACTTCGTCGCTCACGAAGCGCACCACCGGGGACAGATCGTGTTGGTGGCACGGCAGATTGGTATCCGACTGCCGCCGCAAGTGACCAATGGACTGTGGTGGTGGAAGCCACAGCCGGTGCGTGCGCCGTCGGCGGTCACGCGGAAGAAGCTGCGGCACCGGTCGGAATCCAGCTGTGCCCGAACACCAGGTACGCCTTGACTTCCGTCCCCCGGTCCGGCGCGTACCAGACCTTGATGTGATTGATGGATCGCCAGAAGACGCTCGCTGCGGAGCCCCCAAACAGAGCGTCACTCAACGCGAGATCGGCGGGCCACTGGCTGCCCACGTCGCCACGCTGAGTCACGCCAGGCCACGCAACGATGGCATCGAGTTTTGCAGGACTGGCCAGTCCTCGTGCCGCCAGATATGCGAAGAGCACTCTCCACCGCAGGGCGTCATTCGTTCCGCTCCGCACGTAGAACTCAACGCCGATGCGGGGCAGGACTGTTTCGGCCACGTCGATGTCCAGCAGCACGGTCGGATCGGTCAATGGCGCAATTGACGCCACGAGACGCATGAGTTCGGGAGCGCGTTCAGACCAGCCGATCGCCTCGAGACAGGGAAACAGCGCTGGCACCGAGAGGCCGCGGACGACGACACGAAGACTCTGTGCCGGCCGGGAGAACATCAGGCCGATCTGGCCAATGCTCGCTCCGGACGGCAGCGCATTGTGGCAGCGCAATAGGACGTCGAGCGATGGACGAACCGGCTGATCGAGGTGTAGCCGACCGACGAGTCTCTCCAGGCTGTCGGGCGTCTGCGCATGATTCGGAGTCAGCGTCACGAACACCCCAGGAATGGGAATCGTGGCCGGTGGGGTATCGAGGTCGAATTCGAGCAGTACCTGCGTCACATGCCGGTGGAGCGTCCCCGACGGGTTCGCGGTCTGCTCGCAGAGTTGCAGCACGTGTTGCCAGATTGAGTTGGACAGCAGCGGAGACGCGAGAGCAGGATTCGCGTTGGGGAGGCGTACTGCGAAGTCGACGCGCGGCTGTTTATCCGACAGCCGAAGCTCGAAACCCGCGAGTGCGCAGGACGGGAGGTGCCGCGCCACGGCGCGGATCCGAGTCAGTGCCTCTGGACTGACGATGGAGGCACAGAGGTGCGGCGAGACGACCCCCAGGTAGCCATCCATGGACTCGAGTCCGCGGCGTCAGCCGTTTCCACTCGGTACGGGGCGCCACCCGGTGCTGTCATCGACGCAGAAGAGCCCTGCCGTCGGGAGCGAGGACGCCCCGCCAGTGATCCGCGCAAGGTCCGCGTCGGTCAGGTCCTTGTTGACTCTGCTCTTGTATTCCGCCACGGCATGCGTCACCTCGTCGGCCGTGAACTCGTATCCACGTTCTTTGCCCATCCGCACGACCGTCTGGACGAAGACGTCGGCGTCCGTCGCGCTCCTGAGCTGATCTTTCAAGGCGGGATCGCCGAGAATCACTGGGATGAACTGGTTGAGCTTCGATTCGGCCATGGGGGGTCTCCTTTCGGGCACCATTATGCGCCGCGATCCAGGGTGTGCGCGCGACGAATCGCTACTGGACGGGATACGGATACCCACGCTGCAGCGCCGCATCGAGCGCCGCGTCGTGACCGTAGATATCGTCCACAAAGAACGCGACGCCCTCCGAGTTGACGTGGGTGGTGTTGTAGAAGAGGACCACCGTCAACTTGTCCTTCAGGCTGACGCGCGTGGGACGCTCGCCCTGCATCGCCGTGTCGATGTGCGCCCTGTTCCAGTCCGTCTGATCGCGCAGCACCCACTCGGCAAACCGAGCCGGATCCTCGAGCCGGATGCAGCCGTGGCTGAAATCGCGCCGCGTCCGCGAGAAGAGCCTCTGCGCGGGCGAGCCATGCATGTAGACCGCTTCGTCATTCGGAAAGATGAACTTGGCCAGGCCGAGTGAGTTTTTCGGCCCCGGCCGTTGGCGGATCGCCAGCTTCCCGTCGGCCACCGCATCGAGGTTCTCGTCCGTCGCCGGCAGCGCTACCGCATCGTCCGATCCGTCGGTGACGATCTCCAGCTCCTCTTTGTCGAGATACGCCGGATCTTTTCGCGCACGTGGCAGAATCTCATTGCGGACGATACCGCGCGGCGGATACCAATAGGGGCGAAAGATCACGTACTCCATCTGCTCGACGAAGATCGGCGTCTGGTGATTCAGCGACTTCCCCACCACCACGTTCATCCGCAGCGGCTCGTCCCCCTTCGACGCATCGTCGCCCCACAGGCGAAACAGCGCCACGTTGACGAAGACGTTTGGATGGCCACTCAGATCGGGTAGCCAGCGTTCGCGCTCCATCGCGAGCTCGAGCTGACGCACGCGCTTCGCCAGCGTCACGTTCATGGTGCGGATGGTGCCCTCCCCAATCACGCCGTCGGCGTCGAGGCCGTGGCGCATCTGGAACCGCTTGACCGCGTCGACGAGCGGGCCGGCATACAGGTTCGGGCGGGGCACATCGGAAGACGACGCGGATGCCCCCGCCCCCATCGGCAAATCGCCAAACGCGCGCAAGCGTGCAGCGAGAGCAGCGACTGCGGGCCAGGTCTGCCCCGGTGTGACCTTGGTCTGTCCTTTCGGCAGTGACGGCACCACTGGCGGCTCTCCGGCCTTCAGCAGCACGCGATACGCCGCGAGCTGCTTGCGGTAGCGCAGGTAGTGCGTGAACTGCGGCTCGAGCGCGTCGAGCACGTCTGCCAGAGGCTTGCCGCGGCGCACATCCTCTAGGGCGCCGCCGATATCGAACGGCTTCGCCGCCACGTCGTAGCCCCACCTCATCGTTCTCGGATCGATGCGTCCGAGGCGCACGGCCCTCGCGATGCGCGCTACGGCGACGCTCACGGCGAGATCGACGCTCGCGCGATCGGATGGTGAGGCGCCTGGTGCTGACGCCGCTGCCACGCGGGCGAACAGCGTGCTGGCGTCATAGTCGGCCGGATCGAGGCCGTGATCGTCGGCGTGCGTGAGCGCGTCGACGATCGGCGCCAGCACGGGCGACGGTCTGCTGCCATCGAACCAGACCAACCCATCGGGCTCACGCGCGTAGATGGCCGTGAGCTCCGGCGCGACGTCCGAGATCGTGCCCCAGCGGATCGATGGCAGCTTCGCCGTTGATAGCGCCTGCTGCACCGTGGCCGCCACTTGCGGATCGGCCTGGCCCGTGCGAGCCGCCGCCTCGGATGCGGCGGATGACACAACGGCCGAGACCGTCGCGGCGAATACGGCCGCGAGATACGCACGACGTCGCAGAATCATTTGTGCCGTTTCAGTTCTCGGCGGAGCGCTTGCCGTACACGAAGACGACCGATCCACCCTTGATCCGATCGATCAGCGGTCTGGCGACCGACGTCCGGACGGCGGGGCATCCCCAGCTGCGTCCCAGACGTCCCTGCAGGGCGGCGATCTTCTGATTCACGTAGGCGGCGCCGTGGATGACGATGGCGCGGGCGAGTGCGTGGTCGTTGAGGCCGGGATCGAGGCCATCGAGACGCAGCGAGTAGCCGTTGTTGCCGACGTAGCTGTCGAGCGTCACGAACAGGCCGAGGCTGCTCATGTGCGTGCCATCGGCATTCGAGAAGGCCGTTGGCAGCACCTCTCCGCTGTTCCTGCCGTGCGCGACGAGCTCCCGGAACTGCACATGGCCAGTCAGGACGTCGAGCACCCACAGCCGGGGTTCCGTCGAGGGACGCGTGTAGTCGATGAGCGTCAGCAGTCCCGGCTTGGCGACTCGTCCTTCGCGCACCGCACGGCCGTACGCCGACATCGCGGCGGCCAGAGCCTGGGCGCTGGGCGAATCGCTCGCCGCAGTGAAGCCGGGAAACGACAGGACGAGGATCGCGGCAATGACAGCCACGCGCGGGGCAAATCGCACTGGAGGACTCTCCTTCCAGAGTAGCCGAAGTACGGGATGCGGAAAAGGGCGCGCCCTTAGTCCACCTCACTTCGACGAGGCCGGACCGAACAACTGCAGGAGATCCCAGCGTTGTTGCGGATGATCGCAATTCGCGCTTCGTTGGCACGTGCCGGAAAGAATGGCATTGATGAATCGCATTCACAGACCTTTTGCGATCCTGCCGTGTACACGGACCGGCCGAAGGCGGATACGCTAGGGAGCATCGGACCGAACCGCGGCACTACGACAGGCGCTTTCGGCGCGGCCCTCGAGACACATCATGCACACGCGCACGCTCGGCAGGAACAAGTTGGAAGTCTCGGCCCTCGGATTGGGCTGCATGGGCATGAGCTTCTCCTACGGTCCGGCCAAGGACCGGCAGGAGATGATCACTCTGATCCGAAAGGCCGTGGAGTTGGGCGTGACGTTCTTCGACACCGCGGAAGTGTACGGACCGTACACGAACGAGGACCTGGTCGGCGAGGCGCTCGAGCCGCTCCGCAATCAGGTGGTCATCGCCACCAAGTTCGGATTCCAGATGAAGCCGGACGGCAGCCCGGGGTTCGTCGGTCCGAACAGCCAGCCGGCGCATATCAAGCAGGCCGTCGAGGGATCGCTCAAGCGGCTGCGGATCGACACCATCGATCTTCTCTACCAGCACCGTGTGGACCCCAAGGTGCCGATCGAAGACGTGGCGGGCGCCGTCAAGGACCTGATCCAGGCCGGCAAGGTGAAGCACTTCGGACTGTCGGAGGCCGGCGCGCAGACGATCCGTCGCGCGAATGCAGTCGTGCCGGTGACCGCCGTGCAGAGCGAGTACTCGCTGTGGACCCGTCAGCACGAGCAGGAGATCATCCCGACGCTCGAGGAGCTCGGCATCGGCTTCGTGCCGTTCAGTCCGCTCGGCAAGGGCTTTCTCACGGGCGCCATCAACGAGCAGACCGAGCTCGCGAGCAATGACTTCCGCGCGACGCTACCTCGTTTCACGCCCGAGGCTCGAAAAGCCAACCAGGCTCTCGTGGATCTGCTGGCGGCGATCGGCCAGCGCAAGAAGGCCACGCCAGCCCAGATGGCGCTCGCATGGGTGCTGGCTCAGAAGCCGTGGTTCGCGCCGATTCCTGGGACGACCAAGCTGCACCGGCTCGAAGAGAATCTCGCCGCCGCGTCCGTCACGCTGACGAAGGGCGATCTGCGGGAGATCGAAGACGCTGCGGCGAAGATTACGATACAGGGCGCACGGTATCCCGAGGCCGTCGAGAAGATGACGGGGCTGTAGGGCCGGACGCAACCGTTGCCACGGCACAGACGACCGCTCCAGCCGCCGCCTACTCCAGTGGGCGCCACCTACGATTCCGGGCGCGGATCGTCAGCCCTCGAACGAGCTCTGGCCATTCGATGGCTCGACGTGGACGCAGACAGCGCGCTGAACGAAGGGCCACCCCGAGGCTCGCAGGCAGACCGCGGGTCACACTGCGTGACGGGGCGACCCCGTGTTGGACGTGACTAGGACTTCGGCGCGAGGGCTGCGATGTTCGTGTTGGCTGCCGCGGTCGCCTGGTCGATGGCGGCGTAGAGTTCCTTCGCCTGCGCGTTCACCTTTTCGGCCTCGGGCTTCAAGCTCGCGACTGCCGAGTCGTTCAGGTCGTGGCCGAGGAAGGTCACGTGGTCCTGCAGCGTCTTCATGAACGCCGCGTACAAGTCGCCGGCCTTCTTGTTCGCCGTCTGGATGTCGCCGTACCGGGCCTTGGCGTCTGCGAGGCGCTTCTCGCTCTTCGTGCGCAGGTCCGCGTCGCTGATGGAAGAGGTCGATGCGCTCCAACTCTTGAACAGCGTGTCGGCTTCGGCGTTCGCCTCGTCGATGCGCGTCGGGACCTCCGCGCGCTTCTTCTCTGTCGATTGCATCTCCTTCTGCAGCTTCGAATAGGCCGACTTGCGATTGGTCGTCTCCGGAGCGATGACGAGGTTGTAGGCGTCCACGGACTTCTGAATCGCCGCCTTCGTCTCGTCGATGGACTTCACCGCCGCCGTCGACTTCTTGATTAACGTCTCTACCTGCTTCACGCCTTCCTGGGCGTGTAGGCTGATTCCCCCGAGCGCCAGCGCGGTGGCGGCCACTACGACTGCACGCACAGTCACCTGACCCGATCTCATCTCGAACATGCGATCCTCCTGCTCACTCCGAACTCACGCTCGCGGAGTGCGCACATCGTATAACTGATCGGGCAGGTCAAATCGCATTTCGGTCGTTCCGGGAGCAGAGTCATCGACATACTCGAGCTTGCCGGCGAACCCTCTAACTCAGCCACAATTCGGTACAGCTGAAGCACGTCGCCGATGCGCTGAAGCTATCTCCAATCACCAGCGGCAACGAACGCGGCCCAGTAGAAGGGGTGAGTGCTCTGGCCGAGTGCCCGTCGCGCTTGCAGCGTGCGCAGAGTCGCCTGCTGGACCGCGTCTTGAGGGACCAAGTGTTGCAGAAGCCGTCCTTCATAGAGCGCGCGCATCCAGGCGCGAGTCGACTGGTCATCGACGGACCAAAGACTCATGATGATTGTGTGGACGCCAGCGATCTGGAAGGCCCGGCGCAGCCCGAACACGCCTTCGCCCGCACGTATCTCGCCCACGCCCGTGTCACACGCTGACAGCACGGCCCATTCGGTGCCCTGCAGGTTCAGGGAGGCCACTTCTTCCGCAGTCAGGATCCCGTCGTCGTGTCCCGAGCGCCTGTTTGCTGATGTATTGGCCCCTGCGAACGCCAAGCCCGCGAGAAGGAGCGGATTGGCGACAGCGACCGGAGAGTGGGAAGCGGCCAGCGCGAGACCACCCACACCTCGGCTGCCGCTTGACGTCGACTTGCACGGCGTGCCCAGGAAGAACCCGTGCGTGGCGAGATGCACGACCCGCCGCCCTGTCGAGGCATCAATGACCGCGGCTTTACGTGCGGCCGATCCGCTGAGCACAATCACGTCCTCGGGCAGTTTCCCAGTCGGGGCGCCGAATGCACGCGGCCAGAGCTGCGCGACGTCTCGAACTTCCGCGCGCGCCGCAGGCAGGTCCTCAAAACGGAGAGGGCCGATGGAGTCACAATCCGTCCCGTGATTGGCCAGCCGAACCGGGCCCGACCTTGGAACTCCGTACGTGGGACCACCAACCGCCAGCAGCCCGTGGCCCTGAAATCCGGTCTCCACAGGTACGAGGTCTCGCTCAGTTGCAAGGAGGTGAATCGTCTGCGTGTTCTCCGCGAGATACTTGCGGTCGCCAATCGGGAGTGCCGCAAAACTCACCAGATTGAGCGCACCGTCCGGCACGATGAGCACGTGAGCTGCTCCGCGGAGATGGTCGACCAGCGGATCCCAGATACGCCGGCGCAGCGCGACGCCGAGTGTTCGGTACTCGCGTTCGGCGTCAGCTGACGTCTGGCTTGACATGAACCGTCCGTCGACTTGTTGACGCCAAGAGCTGACGATCGCTTCGAGGCTCGCCGCAGGGCCAAGTGGAACGGCCGCGACTGTCTCACCGGCCGCCGAGATCACGAACGCGATGTACGAGGCGATGACGTGCGAATTCGTCCGGGCGTGGTATGTCGTAAACATGGTCCGCTCGTATCGCACGAATGCGACCATCGTGGTGCCGGTGGGCAGCGCTCGTTGAATGTCCTGGAGTCCGATGTGAGCCCGCGCCGACTCCACCTGCGCAGCCACGCTTCGCTCAGCCAACGCGGCTTCGGCTTCTTCCTTTCGGCGGCGAGCCTCGTCGAGCATGTCCCTCGGCACGGCCTCTTCGCCCTCCAGACTGCGAAGCATGAGGTTGGCGAACCGCTCACGCGCTGACCTCACGGCCGCATTGAGCGGCGTCAGTGCTGGGTCGGCACCCGCTGCGGATCGCGCTCGCGCAGCGATCTCGTCGAGGATCACACCGCGCGACCGAATGACGGAGTCGAAGGTACCCGCCACTTCTGGAGCGCGGCCAGCGGCTACGATCGAGAGTGCGAGGTCGAGCCCGCGAGGTCGTTTCGCTGCGTAGGCCATGGCCTGTCGTTCAGGCAGGTACTGGATCGTGAAGCGCAGATGGTCGCGCCCAACGCTTTCCGCGTCGAGCGCCATGCTGAGGGCGATGTCTGTAGCGCCCAGCGCAAAATCGGCTGATCCAAGATCGGCGCGAGCCTGCGCAACCAGCGGATGCGCGGCGCCGAAGATCCGCTCCCGCAACGAGAGCGCTTCGGCGAAGCTCGCGCGGGCGGCCGAGAAGTCCCCCAGCCTTGCTTCGAGCGTGCCGCGAAGCTCGAGAGCCCTGGCCAGGTGGTCCGGCTCATCCCCCGTTCCAGCCCGGTCATAAATCTCAATGGCCTGGTGGAGACGCCGCAGAGCGAGCTGCACATCTCCGGACGTTCCCATGGCTTGGGCGACGTTCGTCAGAGTCCAGGCGACATCGGGATGGTCAGCGCCGAGCGTACGTCGGCGCAGCGCCAGTGCCCGTTCGTAGAGATCCCGTGCCTTGGCCGGCTGCCCGCTGGCTGCCATCACCTCCGCCAGCCCATCGAGCCCCCTCGCAACATACGGGTGGTTCGGCCCCAGTCCAGCCGACCACATACGGATCGCGCGTTCATGAAGCTGTCGAGCCTGTTGCAGGTCGCCCATATCTGCCGCGAGGAGCGCCTGATTGTAGACAGCAGTTGCGGTACGCTGATCGTTCGGGCCGAGACAGCGCTCGTACCCACCGAGCTCTGCGGCGGTCAGACTCTGCGCTTGGCGATAGTTGCCCTCATCACTTGCGATGCCGGCTAGGTCGTTGAGCAGATCGGGCAATCCCTGATGGCAGGGTGCGAGCGAATGCTGCGCGATCGGGAGCGCTCGTTCGAGCAGCTGGCGCGCCGTTGCCAGGTCGCCAAACGCCCTGGCGGCCAGAGCGAGAAACCGGAGGACCTGCCCAATGTCCGGATGGTCTGGACGCAGGGTTCGTTCGGCCATGTCCAGCGCCGAAGTCCAGTTGCTTCTGGCGGCCGCAATGTCGCCCTGTAAGAACGCCAGCTCACCGCGCAATTGGATCGCTAGACGGACGTCGGGATGGTCCGGTGGCAGGAGCCGTTGTCGAACCTCGAGCACTCGATCGAGCTGCGTGGTAGCTACCGAATACTGGCCATCGTACCGGTGCAATAGGGCAACGATGTACAGGGTTCTGGCCAGCGCTAAGGGCGATCGATTGATCTCGCTTTCACGAATACGCTGGGACTCTTCAAGCGCTTTCTGAGCGTCGGGAAACCGCTGCAGCAGGATCAACGGCAGCGCAAGGTGATCGAGGCTGTCGGCAACCGCCGGATCGTCACGGGCGCTCGATCGCCGATGAACCGCCACCGCCCGTTCGTGCAAGGGCAGCGCGGCGTTCATTTCACCGCGGTCTGTGAGCACCGCGCCCAGGTTGTCGATGGACGAGGCGAGATCGGGATCATCTCGCCCAAGGTGCCGCTCCTTCAAACGAACGGCGCGCTCAGCGAGCGCGACGGTGTCTGCCGCGCCCGCTTTGCCGTTTCTCAGTAGCGCTTGAATCCTCAGGTCCAGCGCTCGCGCCAGTTCGAGCGACTCGTCGCCGTACAGGCGCTCGGTGTTGTCAACCCACAGAGACGCGAGCCGATCCGCCTCCGCGTATGCACCCGCGTCGAGCGCGGCCCGCACAGCGTCCGCGCCGCCCGCGATGTCCGGACGCTGTTGACCAGCGGTTACGGCGCCCGCGACCGCAATCGACGAGGCGACGAGGCCACCGGCGAAGAAACGCCGGATGGCAAGCGTGATTAAACACATCCGGAGCTCGTTGGTTTCAGGGCTAACTATCGAAGCGCAGGGCGGCTCCAGACAACGTGCGAGGAGACTGTTTCACGGCTCCTCGGTGGAGAAGAACTCGGGCGCCACAGGGCCGACCTTCCAAAGTTTGCCAAGGTCCTCAATCTTCTTGATCAACATGTCGACGAGCGGAGTCGCTTTTGCTGGGTTGGTGTTCTCCTCGAAGTTTGCCAGGGCAGTCCGCAGCTCGTCGAACGCCATGAAGGCGTCCATGAAGCCGGTCTCATCTGGACCAGGATTCGCGGCAGTGTGCTCCTCGCGAACAAGCGCCAAAAGCACATGCGACACTTGGTCTTGCGTGATTCCAGCCGGCAGAGTACCCGTAAAGTCGCCGACAACCTTGTCCAGCAGCTTCTTGGGAATACCGCCGAAATTCGCTCCTTTGTGACGACCCTGGGCAAAGGCCGACGCGGTGCATAACCAAACGGCGCAGACGAGGATGCCGAGTCTCATGGCACGTGGATTCATTGGTCGCCCCCTTTAGTTTTGTCGCTTTTGTTCCGTTGCTGGCCAGGCTGTCTTCTTGGAGAATTCGAGGTTCAGGTAAGACGCTTTGTGAATCGCCTGCGTAATGTAGTCATCCAGAAGCCGCGGCGGGGGCGGCCGGTAAAGAACGCTGATCCCACTGAATCCCGTAGGCTGCGTTCCGAGCGGGACCGCTTCTCGAGTCATCTTGATCACAGCGGTAAGCCCCGCAAGAACCGACGTGGCCGCAGCGCTGATGTCCGGATTTGGGTGCGTCTGCATCTGGACGCACATTTTTTGAACGTCCATCAGCGCGGCATCGCCTGCCGACAGGTCCCCGTTCTGGTCGAACGCGACGATCTGTCCCTGCTCGATCAGCAGGCCACGTTGATCAAGGGTCAGGACTTTCTTCAGGGCTTTCGCCAGGTCCTTCAAGGGCCCCGTCATTCCGTTGACCCCGCCAAGATCGAGCAATGCGATGTGTACAGTGACCAGCGTCGCAATCTCGCTGAAATTCGATTCGTAGAAATCTCCGACGTGCGTGGTCAAGTTCTCTTGAAAATTCGCGGTGAGCAGGTCCGCGAGCAACTGCTCGTACGGCCAGACGAAGTCAGCGTAGTCGGTTCCAATCGGAAGAAGAGACTGCGACGCTATGACGTATGTCACCACGTCGGCTAACTCATACGCGGTTTCGAACGTGCTCATCCAACAGTCTTGAAACAGTGCGACCTCGACTTTCGGTTTGGACTTCCCGATATCGTCAATTTTCTGAAGCGCCTCGCTCTCAGCGGTCCCGCCGCCTGCCGGGGGTATCACACCGACCGTTATTCTCCCTTCAGTGGGAGGCGGCGACACCGTCGAACTTGTTGGTGGGGACCCTTGTCGCTGCGCGCTGAATTGCTCAAAGGCTTCCCTGAGACTCGCCAGGCCGGTCGGCCGTGGAATGCCGAACGTTCCACCAGGCTCGAACAGGCCCGCCGGGCCAAAGCTATGTCCCCAGAAAAAGATGGCGTAGTGGTCGGCCGGACACCACTTGTACGCCCACTTCAGAAAACAGGTCAGATCCTTGCCGGTGTCGAGCGGCGGCGAAGTAACTGATCGAACAGCCGGGAAAGTAATTTGTCTCAGGGGGTAGCTTCGACGGGCTGATGACGGCGGCCACGGGGTCACGTCCCGTGTCAGCCCAGACGGCGCGGTACACCACGTGCATTTTGGCGTCGTCGAACGATGCGCTTTTCAGGACATCGATTGTCGCCTCGAGTTTGATGTCGAGCGAGGTCTCGGGATAGCCCAGACCGGCGTCCTCTTGCGCAACAAAATAGAAGATCGCACACCAATCCTTCCGGTCTGGGGGGTTAAGGCCATTCCAGAACCACCTGACGAAGTCCAGCACCACGTCTTTGATCTGTTCGAGGAGCGCTTCCATGGGTCTCACCAGATTGAGTGCTCAACAAGTTTCGGAAAGCGTCCCGCCAGCGAATGACACCTGGATGCCAGTCACCGGTGGCTGCCGTGAACGCGAATCCGACAGAGAGACGAAACAACCGACCGCCACAGCGAGCCAGCTCCGACGCGAACGCTCGGAACGACGCGACGCCCTGGGATCCAACGAGTGGTGACCAGATGAGGGGGAACGAGATTCTAGTCGCGGCACGGCAACCAGGCAATGCCAATGTTCGGTCACGTTCAAACGGCACCTCTCTGCGGCGAGGTGCGGGCGACATCCCCACGTATGGTCATAACGACGGCAGGAGCAAATACATACCAGTGGTCCAGCATTCTGCATTGGTGGAGCGGGATCAGATGAGCCCTGTATGAACGGCTTTGGTTCGACGTTCTTCAGGGGTGGGGGGCCTGTGTCCACCAGCGGATCGCAGGAGCCTCCAGGCAGGAGCGGTATGATAGGCACCGTCCCAACGAATGTGGAGTTTCCGGGTGTTGGCGCGGGCTTCCGTCCGCGGCGCACACAGGAAAGGCCGGTGGCGACAGTGGCATCGCTCGCGCCGGACAACGAGACGTCGTTCGAGCTCCTGCTGAAGGCGCGCGCCGGTGCCCCGGACGCAGAGGAGCGTCTCTGCGCCCATTATTTGCCGCTCCTTCGACCGGTGGGCCCGCGGCCGACTACCCGCAGGCCGCCCGGGGAGCGTTGGAGACGGGCGACATCGTTCAGGACGTCCTCATTCAGGCGCTCAGGCACGTCGCCGTGTTCGAGCCGCGGCACGAGTGGTCGTTTCAGGCCTATCTTCGACAAACGCTGCTGAACAGGCTTCGCGACGAGGCTCGCCGAGTGCACCGGCGGCCAGCCGGCGGCCCCCTCGACAGTGCTCATCCGACTCCGTGAGCCCTCCCCGCTCGAGCAGGCCATCGGCGCCGAAGCGCTGGAGCGGTACGAGGCAGCCTTGGCGCGGCTGAAGACCCGAGGAACAACAGGCGGTGGTGGCGCGCTGCGAGTGGGGGATGAGTCACCGCGAGGTGGCGGAGCTCCTGGGAAAGTCGACGTCCGGCGCGGCGCAGGTTGCGGTTCACCGAGCACTCGTCCGGCTTGCGAAGGAGATGGCCAATGAACGTCGGACCTGACGGCGATCAGCGGTTGATGCACTTGGCGTCGTCGGTCGATGACGACAGGGTCGTCGACTGGAATGCCGCAGAACGAATGGCCGCGGATGACGCCGAGCGGCTGGTGATTTCCGAGCTCCGAGTCGTCGCAGGGCTGGCTCACGTTTCCCGCACCGACAGGGAAACGACAACCAGCACCGTCACATCGGGAAGGCGCGCGAGCCCGCTGCCGCCCGGTGCGTGGGGTCCGCTTCGACTGCTCGAGCCAATTGGAAGCGGCGCGTTTGGAACGGTCTACAAAGCGAAGGACAACCTCAACCGTGAGGTTGCGCTGAAACTCTTCAATGAACGGCGCCCGTCACAGCCAGAATGTCAACCGCTTGTTGCAGGAGGGACGGCTGCTTGCCCGCGTCCGGCACCCCAACGTGGTCATCGTTCACGGCATCGATGTCTTTGACTCTTATGCCGGCCTGTGGATGGAGCTCATCCGTGGGCGCACGCTGGAGGACGAGCTCCGCACTCGCGGCCTGTTCAGCGCCGAGGAGGCCACGCTGATCGGACTCGATCTGAGCCGCGCACTTGGCCGCCGTCCACGACGCCGGGCTCGTCCATCGCGACGTGAAGGCCCGGAACGTCATGCGAGAGGTCGGCGGCCGCATCGTACTGATGGACTTCGGTGCGGGCGAAGACGATGTGCGAACCGCGGGGGGGCGGTCGGAAATCGCTGGCACGCCTTCCTACGTGGCGCCGGAAGTGTTCGCGCACCTCCCGCCGTCAAAGGCCTCCGACATCTATAGCCTGGGCGTCTTGTTGTTTCACCTCGTCACCGATCGCTACCCGATTCCAGGGTCCGATCGCCAGGCCATTCAGCGGTCGCACGAAGAAGGCCGCAGGATTCGTCTGCGAGACCTTCGTCCTGACCTGCCAGAGGGTTCGTGCAGGTTGTCGAGTCGGCCTTGTCGCCCGATCCTGGCCATCGGTATCAGACTGCAGGGGAGTTCGAGCACGCCCTGGCGAATTCGCGGGCACCTAAGCCCCTTCCCTCACCGGTACCGATGCCCCGACCGCCAGTGCCTCGCTGGTTGCTGGCAGCTGTCGCAGGCGCCGCTGCGTACTGATACTGATCGCCTTTGTCGAGCATTGCCGGACCGCACACCAGCCCGCCGACATCCGACAAGGCAGGGCGGACAGACCGTCTCGCAGTCGTTACCAGCGGCGACCGTCCGCAGTCGATGCCAAGCGCCGTACACGGTGGAGGCAGCGTTCTATCGATCGAGCGGTCGAGAGCAGCAGCGACCGCTGGCATTCGGCGATCGCGTCGCCCCCGGCGACAAGCTCGCCATGAAAGTGCGAGCCTCCGACGCTGTCTACGTGTACGTCGTCAACGAGGATGACAGAGGCGAGGCGTACCTGCTCTATCCGCTCCCGGGACAACAAGCGAGCCGATCCACTCGCGGCCAACATGACCCACGAGTTGCCGGGGGTGCAGGGCGGCGAAGCCATGGCGTGGCAGATCACGAGTGCTGGTGGGCAGGAGCACTTCGTGGTCTATGCGAGTCCCGACGCGGGTCGCCGTTCTCGAGGGCCTGCTCAACGCCCTGCCTCGACCCGCCAGAGGCCGACCGGTGCTGAGACCTCAGATACCGAACGCCACACTCAGCCACTTGAGGGGCGTTGGCGGCCTCGTGGCGACCGATTCACGAAGCAAGACGTCTGACGCTCATTTCCTGTTCGAGGCGGTCAGTCCGCTGCGCGCGGGGCCTGAGTCTGTCACCGGTACGTGGGTGCGACAGTTGACCCTCGACAACCCGACCCCGGCCCACTAAACGCCACGACCGCCAATGCGGGTCGTGCGAGAGTGGCAGTGCCCTGAGTTGCGTCCGGCAGGTCCGGCTGCCGACACGCAACTCACGCGACCGCTCGGAACTATCCCTTCGGCACTCTCGGCGGATCCCCGCCACACGGACCGAACAGTGTCGTCCAGGCGCCGCCACACCCGTCGCTCGTCGCTGCAGGCCGCCCACCCGCGACGTTCGCCAGGTCGGCATCGGTCAGTTCCTGCGGCGGGGTCCGTTTGTTCTGCACCAGGACCTCATTCACTTCCGCTGCGGTGAACTGAAATCCGTTCTGGTTACCCAGACGCACCAAGGCGTCGGTGAATGCGCTCGGCTCCGTCACGCCTTTCAGCTGGTCCTGCAGCTTTACATCGCCCACGACCCTGGTCAGGAACTGGCTCAGGCTTGCCTCGCTCATGTCGGTACTCCTTGGAACAATAGATCCAGCTGGCTGATGGGGGACGCGCTCAGCGGGTGCCTACATTACCCCTCTCACCACCGATCCGCTATGACAAATCAAGACGCGCAAGGCTATCGCACGCGGCCGCCACGCACACTCGAGGCTACACTACGCGTGACCGCATAGGAGCCGTCCGCCGATGCTCGATACCCTGTCCATGCTGCTCATTGCCGTGCTGGCCGCGCCCGCCGCGGCACCACCTCCGCCGCCGGACGCGTTCACGGTGCTGGAAAGAGAACCCGATGGCCCGCGCATCACGCCATATCTCACGTATCAGATAGAGATGGCGTGGAAGCAAGAGGAGGAACGGCGTGCCGTGTTCGCCGGAATCAAGACCGAGGCGGACCTGCTGCGCGTGCAGGCCACGCTTCGAACCAAGCTCCTCAACGCCATCGGCGGGCTACCGGCGACAAAGACACCGCTCAATCCGCAGACGACCGGCCGAATTCAGATGGACGGCTTCCACATCGAGAAGCTCGTCTTCGAGAGTCTGCCGGGACTCTTCGTCACTGCCCTTGTCTACGTCCCGGACGGCGGATCCGGCAAACATCCCGCCATCCTCGTCCCGTGCGGTCACTCGACAAACGGCAAGGCGTACTACCAGGCCCTCTGCCAGCGCCTCGTCGCTCGCGGCTACATCGTCATCTGCTGGGACCCGGTCGGCCAGGGGGAGCGCAGCCAGTTCTGGGACGCGGGATCGAGCAAGAGCCGATACAACCTGATTTGCGGCGAGCATGCGATCCTCGGCAACCTCGCGTATCTCGCGGGCACCAACCTCGCGCGCTGGGAAGTGTGGGACGGGATACGTGCGCTCGACTACCTGCTCACGCGGCCGGATGTCGACGCAGCACGCATCAGCATCACTGGCACGAGCGGCGGCGGCTTCCAGGCAGCGCTGATTGGCGCGATCGATACGCGTATCAAGAACATCGCTCCGTCCTGCTACATCACGGCGCTTCGCATGCGCGTGGCGAACCGCATCTTCGAGGATCCCGACAGCGACCCCGAACAGGATCTCTACGGCATGATCTCGGCCGGCATCGATCACGCGGGCCTGCTGCTCCTCATGTACCCGCGTCCGGTGTTCATCGCTGCTGCGGTGCTCGACTTCTTCCCCATCGAGGGCACGCGCCAGGCGTATCGCGAGATCGCGGCGATCTACCGGCGCTTCGGGCACGCCGACCGTATCGACATGACTGCGGGCTATCACAAGCACAACTACTCCGTGGAGAACCAGGCCGCCGCGATCGCGTTCCTCGATCGCTTCAACGGCATGCCCGCGCACGGGACGCTCGCCACCACGAAAGACCTGGACGATACCGCGGTCCAGACGACGAAGACCGGTCAGGTGCAGGTGGATCATCCGCAGGCACGGTCGGTGATGGACGAGATCCGCGACTACGCGCACGCGCATCGTCCAGCGCAAGCACCAACGCTGAAGACGATGTATTTCGGATCGCGCTATCCTGGGATTCAGCAGTGGACGGTCGAACCGTTCAAGGGATCCGACGCCACTGTGAACCAGATTCAGTTTGAATCGGCCGGCACCTCATCGAATGAAGGTGTGACGATCGACAAATACGTGCTGCGTCATAGCGGCGGCCTCGTGATGCCCCTGCTCCACTTGCACGGCACGAGTCCGGCAACGCACAAGGCGCTCATCTGGCTCAGCGATCACGGCAAGGTCGGCCAGGACGACTGGGGCGCCGTGCAGAAGTACATCGCCGACGGCTTCGACATCGTCTCGTTCGACGCGCGCGGACTCGGTGAGACGCGCATGCGGTACACGGCGATCTCCATCGATGATCCGTCCCTCGCGCAGAAGGACTTCGATCACGCGTACGTCAGTCCTCTCTCGAGCGTCCTGGCCGATTACGTCTACAACTCGCTGCTGACAGGACGGCCGTATCTGCTGCAGTTGATCGAGGATGTCGAGATCGCGTCGCGGTTCGCGCGGCTGCACCTCGGCGCGACCGATGTCTCGATCACCGCGACGGGGGACGCCTTCACGCTCGCGCACGATGCAGCAGGCGTGCTGACTGGGCTGCGCCTGATCGCTGGTGAGAACGATCATCCGATCGGTTGGGCAGCGATTGTGGACAAGAAGCAGGAGCTCTGGCCAGTCGAATACATCTACCCGGGCGGGGCGTACATACGTTAGTCGAAGAGTCGAAGGGTCAGCAGAGTCGAAGAGAACAGTCGGGAGGTTCCGGAGTCAGCAAAGCCGCAGAGAGAGTTCAAGGGTCGAAGGGTCGACGAGTCACCTCACAGCGATTCGATCTGGAGGGCGGCTACTGACTTTATGGCTGAGTCGGAGTAAACTCTCGCCCCCAAGCGATGCAAGACATCTTCGACGGCCAGCAAGATGCGAGGGGGTGGCGTGGTCCCGAGTCGGGCCGCAACTTCGGCTACTACTGGGCCTACTGGGGGGAAGTCAACGACGAGCAGCAGAGACGACAGGCGGGCGGCGGAGGTGGTGGAGGCGGGGCCGGCGGCATCGGCGGACTCGTGCTCTTCGGCGCCGCTCTGTGGCTTCTGGTGCTTGCGATACCCCTTCTTCCGGAACTGGCCTTCCTCGCACTGGTGGTCTACATCGCATCGTGGATCTCTGGTGCGATCGTCCTGACGACCGAGCGCCTGATCCCAAAACGTCCGTCGGAAGGTTTCCGAAGCGCGCGCTGGACCGCGCTGAAAGGGCTCTGGTGGTACGTCGCGCTGACCATCAGCATCAGGCTGATGATCATGGCGTTTCAAATCGCCACGTTGCCTGGCGGCAGCGCCGAGATGATCGGCCTCCGCGTTCATCAGGTACTCGCGTCCAGCACGCAGGGATTCTCGACTCTGAACGACGTGGCGGCATTCGCGTCCACGCCGTCCACGGAATGGGCGGCGGTCGCGCTGACGATGCTCCTGGTCCGCGGTCCCGGCCTCCTGGTCTTCTCGCGCATGCTGTCCTTCGGGTTCACAGCGCCAAAGAGTCGAGGCTTCATCGGTTTCCTGCTCGGCGTCGCAGTCGCGGTCCTGTGCGTCACGCTCGGTCTGTCGCTCGCCGAAGGAATCGCGCTTGCGATCCGGCACCACATGCAGGTGGTGTCATTCATCGGCGACGAGCGCCCTTCGATCGTACTCGTCTACTCGGCGCTCCTCGTCCTGCCATACGGACTTCTGGGAGGATTTGCAGGCGGAGCCCTTCTTCATGCACTGACGCCTTTGGCGACGGCGCAACGCGTCGGATCGTACTGGCAGAACTACCGGACGGCCGTGCGCGCGATGCTTGTCTACGGCTTCTTGACGGTTGGTTCAGTGCTGCTGTTTCGCGATGCCGATGCCCTCCTTGGCTGGCTCGTGCGGGCAGTATTCGGGTCGAGCCCACAGGATGACGCGGTGAATCTCGCTGTGCCGGCGGGCGCCTGGCTGGCTCTGGCGGTCCTGCAGCTGCCTGCACTGCTTGCCGCTACCCGACAGATCGCGCGGGCAGGCTCGGGCACATTCGACGGTGCACGCGGCTATTTGAAAGCGTGTGCGGTCGCCGCCGTGACCTGTCTATCAGTCGGTGTGCCGGTCTGGACCGTTGCGCTGCGATCGCTGCCAGACGTGGTCGCGCGCCTCGAGGCACACGTTGGATCGCCCGTCGTCAGCACCGCTCCACCAACGCGCTTGTCCACGGCGACGTCGAGTCAGCCGTCGGCGCCCGCGCGATCGGATCGGCGGAAGCGCGATCGTCCTACGCCGCGAGCCTCGACCGGCGGCTCAGCGGACGCGCGGCATCGTCCTGTCCCGGACCGGGCGCGAACGGCCGAGCCTGACCGCTGATGACAGGTATAACGGGCGACTCTCGAACAGCCGATAAACGACCGTACTGACGTCCGCCGTATCGTTCTGCAACATCAAGGATGGGAGTGTGTTGTGCCAAAAGGTGATGAAGTCTTCTTCGGTCTCAACAAGAATGGTGTCGTCCTGTTCATCATTCTCCTGCTTGGCTGCTTTCCACTGTGCTGGATTCCGTTCCTGATCGACGGCATGAAGGCCGCGAACAAGAAACCGTGAACGCTGGCCGATCGTGGCAGACGGCATGTCTGCGCACTGCGGCCGCTGGAACGTTTGGCGTCTATTGCCTCTGGTGGGCATATTGGCTGGCCCATGGCCAGCTGGCGCCAGCTTTGTTTCTTGCCATCACCGGGCTGCCTGCGCCGACGACGGGTATGGCCCGGGCTCTCGGTGCGCTGGCTGACGGCCGATGGCGCGAGTCATTCGCCTGCAACGCGCTGACCCTTCCGATCGTCGGACTCACAGTGTTGAGTCTGGGGTTGGTGACTGTGCAGGCACTGCGACGGCGACCAATGGTGCTTCCCCTCTCCGTCGTCAGGTCCTGGGTGGTGTTGCTGGTCATCGCATGGATCCTGAAACTGGCAGGACCACGGCAATACTGGTAGTGGACGGCTCGGTCCTACACTAGACGCAGATTCGTCCGGAAGGATTCACACACACATGCGCCACCTCACAGGGCTCCGCCACCTCGCCCTCGCACTGCTCGTCGCCGCCCCTGCCGCCGCGCAGACGCCAATCCCTGCGGAATGCCAGCCGCTGATGGCCGCGGGTGACAAGCAGTTCACCATCCCGAGCCACGCGTACATCACCAGCAAAGGTCTCGGTCCGACGCCGATGCAGAGTGAGACGATCAACATCAACGGCGTGACGTACGTGATGACGCACGATCGCTGGATCAAGAGTCCGATGACGTCCGAGCAGATCGGGCAGCGGGCCAAGGAAACGGCAAGGACCGCGAAGGTGTTCACGTGCAAGCAACTGCCGGACGAGACCGTCGGCGGGGTCCCTGCGAGCGTCTACAGCTCACACAACGAATCGGCGACGGGAGGCACAACCGACACGCAGGTCTGGATTGCCAAAACATCCGGAATGGCCCTCAAGTCGGAAGTCGATATCATCGGCGCTGGCGGACACAAGTCACACATGTCCGTACGCTTCGAGTACGAGAACGTCAAGGCGCCGGCGGCGGTCCAGTAGAGCGATGGGAAAAGGGGAAGGGATAGGGAAAGGGGAAAGGGAAAGGGGTAAGGGATAGGGGGTAAGGGATAAGGGAGAAGGGGTAAGGGGTAAGGGGTAAACGGCGAGACAGAGCCCAAAGCGATAGGCCAGGGCCACTTGTCACACCCTGCTCTCCGCACCCCTACCCCCTACCCCTCTACCCCCTACCCCTTACCCCTTATCCCTTATCCCTGTGCCGCCGGGCCGGGCCGGGCCAGGCCAGGCCCCGCCACGGCCAACACGGTCCCCGCGAAGAGCAACGTGTCCCACACGTAGTTGAGCGCCTCGAGCTTGTCGCCCCCTTCCTTCGCCAGCGCGACGAACGGTGCGTAGACGACGAGCACGAGGATCACGATCACCAGGCCGAGCCACGTGGATGCTGCTCGCGTCTGCTTGTCCACCAGCATCATCCCGCCCAGCACGATCTCGATCGCGCCGGTCAGATAGCCCCACACGGCCGGCAGTGGAATCCATGGCGGCGTCATCTTCTGGAGGGGGACGCCCGGCGCATTCGCTGGGTAGATGAAGTGGATGACGCCGAAGATGATGCAGGCTGACGCGACGATCACGCGGCCGATGGTGGCATAGGGACTGTCTCCGTCATCGCGACGGCCGAAACCGAACGAGGCCGCGAGCGCGAGCGCGCCCGCGCCGAACGTCAAATCCCTCAGCGACACGATCCACCCGAATCGATCCGTCCCGTGGATCGCATTCGGCACGTGCATCGTCGTGACGAAGATCAGAAACATGAGCGCCAGCAGCGCGCCTGACAGCCAGACGTAGCGCCGCAGCACCAGGCTGAGCGCGGCAGCGTACAGCGCCACGCCGACCGAATACGACAGGAACAATCGCGCCGGAAACCACGCCGGAATCATCGTCTGGATGAAATCCGAGATGGTCATGTGTTCCGCGGCGAAGGCGGCGAGCGGCGCCGCCATCAGAATCGGCCCGAGGACCACGAGCTTGTCGATGCCGCGCGCCCCCGCCAGGTCCCGGCGCGCTACGAAAACACCGAGGGCAAGCGCCGCGGTCCCCGAGATCCATGGGAGGACGATGTAGGGCCGCATTGCTGGGAGGAGCATACGGCGGATCTGGTTCCACTGACAGATCCAGATTTGTCTATCTGGATAGGGCCAGAAGGGCTACTTCATCAGGGCGGTTGAAATTCGAGAGCAGTCGATCGGTCGAACGGACTCAGCGCAGTGGCTGAGCTGGTCCGTTCGACGCACAATTGGTGCATGGCGCCCGTCGTCTCCGATCCCTCAGAGCTCGATCACCCTATCTGGTCTGCCCTCACCTCCGGTCATGCATCGATGGCGCTCGTCCATGGACGGGCGCGGCGGTATCCACCCAGCGTCTCGGCATTCGCCGCGATGGAGGCACCAGATCCCGACGCCTTCGACGATCTGTCGCATATCGTGCCGCGCGGCGAGCGCGTCGCGCTCTTCACGTCCGAGCCAGTGACGACTCCCGACACGTGGCAGATCGACAACGAGTTCTGGCTCCATCAGATGGTCTGCTCGGTTGTCAGCGAGGCTCCGGCCCTCGCGGTCCGTGAGTTGGACCGCAGCGATGTCCCTGACATGCTCGCGTTGACGGCTGCGACACGGCCGGGGCCGTTCCTCGAGGACACGATCCTGATGGGCCGATACATCGGGATCCGCGCGGACGATGGGCGCCTCGCGGCGATGGCGGGACAGCGTCTACACCCTGCCGGCTTCACGGAGCTCAGCGCCGTCTGTACGGACCCCGCCTTTCGTGGACGCGGATACGCAGCTGCCTTGATGACGATTCTGACTGCCGACATCTGGAGCCGCGGACGGACGCCCATGCTCCACGTCATGACCGACAATATCGCCAAGCGGCTGTACGAGCGTCTTGGCTTCAGCGTGCGGCGGATGATTCGATTTTCGCTGGTTGGACAGCGCTGATCGGCGCCCCCTTGTGTCGTCGGGCCCGGCGCCATATCGTATGCGCCATGTCCACGCCCATTCGTCCCTCACGCCGCACTTTTCTTCGCACGACCACCGCCGCCGCGACGGCCCTCTGGACGTCCGCGCCGGCCATCCTTCGCGGACAGCTCGGCGACAACAAGCTGCGCATCGCGGTCATCGGCTGCGGCGGACGCGGCGCCGACAATCTCGAGAGCGTCTCGGGGGAGCACATCGCGGCCATATGCGACGTGAATCGCGTGACGCTCGACAAGGTGGCGGCCAAGCATCCAGGCGCGCGGAAGGAAGTGGACTTCCGCAAGCTTTACGACCACGCCAGCGACTTCGACGCGGTGGTCGTGAGCACCGCCGAGCACACGCACGCGTTCGCGACGCTGCCCGCGCTGCAGCTGAAGAAGCACGTGTACTGCGAGAAGCCGCTGAGCTACAACGTGTCGGAAGCGCGGATCATCCGCGAGGCCGCGGCCAAGGCCGGCGTTGCCACGCAGATGGGCACGCAGATTCACGCCGAGGACAACTACCGTCGGGTCGTCGAGCTCGTGCAATCCGGCGCGATCGGAAAGATGAAGGAATGCCACGTCTGGGTGGCGCGCGCGTGGGGGCTGCAGAGTGAAGCCGACGCCGCCGCCAACAAGGACATCGTCTTCGTGACGGATCGTCCGGCCAAGGCGGATCCCATTCCAGCTGGACTCGAGTGGGATCTCTGGCTCGGACCCGCGCCTGCGCGTCCCTTCAACAACGTCTACGTGCCCGGGCCGAAGTGGTATCGCTGGTGGGATTTCGGCAACGGGACGATGAGCGATCTCGGCAGCCACTGGAACGATCTGCCGTTCTGGGCGTTGAAGCTGCGCGTGCCGGCGACGATCGAGGCCTTCGGTCCGCCGCCGCACAAAGAGATCGCGCCCGCGACGATGCGTGCGCGCTACGAATACCGGGCGGCTGGCGATCAGCCCGACGTGACGTTGACGTGGTACCAGGGTGCGGAGAAGCCGGAGCTCTGGACGAACAAGACGATCCCGCAGTGGCCGAGCGGCGTCCTCTTCGTCGGCGACAAGGGCATGCTGCTCTCGGACTACGAGAAGCACGTCCTGCTGCCGGAGGACAAGTTCAAGGATTTCACGCCGCCGCCGCAGACGATCCCGAAGTCGCTTGGTCATCACGAAGAGTGGATCCACGCGGCGAAGACCGGCGCGCCGACGCTCTGCCATTTCGGGTACTCCGGATGGCTGACCGAGGCGAATCATCTCGGCAACGTCGCGTATCGCGCGGGGAAGAAGCTCGAGTGGGATGCGATGAAGGCGCAGGCGACCAACGCGCCTGAAGCGGAACCGTTTCTCAGGCGCGCCTACAGGACAGGATGGAAACTCGCGTAGGAGGGGTAAGGGATACGGGGTAAGGGATACGGGGTAAGGGATATGGGGTAAGGGGTACAAGCCCTTTGCCCCTTGCCCTTAGCCCTACACGGCGCCCGCAAATTACTTTCGGGCGCCTACCACCACTCCCCACGGACTGCCGCCGATCGTCGCGCGTCGCTCGATGGTCCGCGTCGCCAGGTCGATGAACGAGACGTTGCCCGACGGACCGTTGGCCGTGTAGAGCCGGCGGCCGTCGGGACTGATCGCAATCCCCCACGGACGCGCGCCGACATCCTGGATCAGGGCCGCCTGCTGGCGGGTCTTCGCGTCCAGGATCGCCACGGCCTTCGCCCGTCCCGTCGTCACGAACAGCTGCTGGCCGTCGCTCGACAGGACCGCCCCCATCGGCCGCGGCGGAAACTCGCTGACGCCCGGTATGGTCAGCGGGATTTTCTCTTTGGCAGTGTGCGTAGCCGCGTCGATCACCGAAAGGCCCGCGCCGTTCTCGCAGGTGACGAAGAGCGTGCTCGCGTCGCGCGAAAAAACAATGGCGCGCGGCCGCGGAGCCGTCGGGATCGTGGCGACCATCTGCAGTGATGTCGTATCAACCGCCGCCACGGCGTTGTCGGCCTCGCACGTGACGTACACCATCCGCCCGTCGGGCGCGACCGTGACACCCTCCGGCTCGCCGCACACGGGGACGGACTTCGTCACCGCGCCGCGTTCGAGGTCCACGACCGCCATCGCGGCAGTGTCTTCGTTCGAGACGTAGAGAGTCTTGCCGTCCGGCGAGACATCGAATGCCTCGGGGTCAGGACCGCTGGGGTAGATCTTCACCAGCTTTCTGGAGGCCAGATCGACGACGCCGATGCCATCCGCGGATCGATCGGCGGGCGGAAGCTTGGATTCATCGACGCCGGGACCGGCTATTGGCGATCCCGACAGTGCGACGTAAAGACGTGCCCCATCGCGCGACAGCTTGACGCCACGCGGACGCTTGCCGACGGGCACCTGCGCTTCAACGGCGCCCGTCGATCCATCGAGAAACGCAATGGTGCCGGCGGTCTCGTTGGACACGTACACGACCGTACCGGCTCCGGACGCAGCCGCCTGCGAGGCCGGCGAACCGGACGAACATGCGCCCGCACAGAGTGCGAGCGCGATACCGACGGACGCGCGGTAGAAGCGCGCCCGTCCAGTCGATCTACTCGTATAGCCAGAATGCATACAGCGTGTTCCCCGCGGCGACGAGCAGATACTGCTTGCCATCGAGGACGTATGTGGTCGGCGGATTCGACACATAGCCGATGTGCGTGTGCCACAAAGGCGCACCGGTCGCCGCGTCGTAAGCGACGAGGTTGCCGCCCGCGTCACCCGTGAAGACCAGCTTCCCGGCCGTCGTGAGCATGCCGCCGCCACCGCCGCCCCAGAACCCGAGATACGGACGACGCCAGGCGATGGCGCCGGTGGTGGGATCGATGGCAGTGAGGAAGTCTCCGGCAGAGCCGACCTCCACTTCCTCGTGGCCGCCGAGGCCCATCGATCCGCGCGGATCCGGATCCGTCAGGTAGTAGATGGAGTAGCCGTTGTGCTCGGACACATAGAACAGCTTCGTGTCGGGCGAGTAGGCGGGCGGCTCCCAGTTGATCGTCCCGCCAGAGGTCGGAGACACGATTGCGCCCGGCACGAGGGCATCTTTCGTCGGCTCGCGGCGAAGCGATCCGTTGCTCGCGATGCTCTTGACCCAATTGGTCGCCGACCCGTACTTCGACGTCACGATGTGTTCACCGGTGACGCGATCGAGCGTGAAGAAGTAGCCGTTCCGCGCGGCCGTGGAGACCAGCTTCCGCGGCTTCCCCTTGATGACGGCGTCGATCAGGATCGGCGTCTGCGCCGAGTCCCAGTCGTGCATGTCGTGCGGCGACGTCTGGAAGTGCCACGCCATCTTGCCGGTGTCCACGTTCACGGCGATGAGCGTGCACGTGTACAGGTTGTCGCCTTCACCGCGCCCGGCCGTGTACGCGGGGATCGGATTCCCCGTGCCGAAGATGTACAGGTGCGTCTCCGGATCGTAGACACCAGGCAGCCACGGATGGCCTCCGCCATACCGCGCGGCTTCAACACTCGGCCAGGTCTCGAGACCCGGATCACCAGCCTTCATGGGCACCGTGTAGAGGCGCCACTGCATTTCGCCGGTGTCGGGGTCCAGCGACTGCAAGTATCCGGGTGAGTCGAGATCGTTGCCCGTTCCGATCAGGAGATGGTCGCCGACGATGATTGGCGCTGCCGTCGAGAAGTACTGCTGGTTGAAATCCGCAACTTCCTTCCGCCAGCGTTCCTTGCCCGTCTTCGATTCGAGCGAGACGAGGTAGTTGTCGGGCGTGACCATGTAGATCTTGTCGTGCCACATCCCGGCGCCGCGGTTGGCAATCGGCGTTCCGCCGCGCGTGTGCCAGAAGTAGTGCCACAGCTCGCGGCCGTCACGGGCGTCCAGCGCCCACGCGTTGTCGGGCGTCGTGACGTAGAGCGTGCCGTCGATCATGAGCGGCGTGCCCTTGATGTTGGCGGGTACGACCGGACCGTCAGCCGGACCGAGTCCGCCGACGATGGCGGGAGGCGCTCCGCCGCGCCGGAAGTAGCCGAACCCCTGTTCACCACCAGGGCCGGCCGTCACGGCCGCCACCCACGCGAGGCTGAGACGCTTCACCGTCGTCTGGTTGATCTGCGCCAGCGAGCTGTAGCGCTTGCCCGAGTAGTCGCCGGAGTACGTCGGCCATGTGTCACCGAGCGGCTTGAGCAGCTCGGACGGATCGATCCCGCGGCCCTGTCCCGCGATCGCGATGGGGACGAGCAGGAGTCCAGCAACGGAAAGCAGTCTCTTCAGCATCATTTGAGAGTCGCGAGAAAGGCGGTGACGTCCTGCACGTTCTTGTTGGTGTACACCGCGAGCAGCGCATCGTGGCGCGCGAGCGGATTGGTAATCTCGACTTTCGGCGTCTCGCCATCGCGCCGGATGGTGCGGGTCGTTCCATCAGCCAGACGCACGACCACAAGGAAGTCGTCCACGCGGCCGAGCGCGCCTTCGACGACTTCGTCCGGCAGCGTCACCTTGACGGTCGTGGTCGGGCCCGAAGGGCCGCCCCTGCGACGGTGTCCACCCATCCCCGTCGTGCGTCCGCCAGAGACCCACAGGTTCTGCAGCGCCTTCGCGTCCTCGATGCGGCTCGCGATGCCGGCGAGATCGCCGGTCGGGGAGTGGCAGGTCGAACAGTTCGCCGTGAAGAACGTTCCGCCGGCCTTGGGATTGCCGACAACGATATTCAGGACGATTGGCGGACCAGGGGGCGGCCCGCCCTGCTGACTGCCTTCGCCCTGCAGGCTGTGGATGTAGGAGACGACGGCCTTGGCATTTTCTTCCGACATCGGGACAGCGACCATCGCCGTGCCGGGACGTCCGTTCTTGATGATCGGCAGAACGAGCTCGCCGTCTTTGTCTCCAAGCACAAGTGCGGATCGGAGCAGGTTGACGCCACCCAACTGTCCGCCGCGCGCGTCCGCACCGTGGCAGGCACTGCAGAGGCTCGAGTAGTTCGTCTTGCCGCGCTCGAGCACTTCGGGAGACACGGGCGGGCGTTGCTGCGCGGGAAATGGCGGCGGTCCCTCTTCACGTTCCTGGCCGTGAGCGGGCGGTGGTTTCGGCGTTTCACCCGGCTGTTGCGGAGCCGGTGCGGCCGGCGTTTGAGGGGCTGGATCCTGCCTGTGCGCACTTCCCGAAAGGCTGAGACCGACAGTCAGTCCGAGACACACTGACATCCACGCTCGTAGTTTCATCCTGCTTGGGCTCCCACTGGTCGGAACCCGCATCATGACACGTTCAGCGGGAGGTGCGGTAGATGGGTGCGGTCGAGGTGCGGTCGGGGTGCGGGGGTGCGGTCGGAAGGTGCGGTCGGAAGGTGCGGTAGCAAGGTGCGGTCGGCGGGTGCGTCTGCTGTGCGCCGCCCGTGCTCAGCTCTCGTTGCGCGGCCAGACGGGACTCGTGAGCTCGATGCGCCAGATCGGACCGCCGGCGTAGAACGGCTGCTCTGCCTTGACGAAGACTGGCATCTCACCCTGAAGGATCCAGACGTGTGAATCGGGGGGTTGTTTGCCGAGCAGCGGCGCAACCAGCCCGGAGATGCCGCCGAGATCGACCTTGATCACATAGTGCGCGGCCTTTCGGGACACCTCCGTCGTCGAGAACGCATCATCTCCCGCAGACGAGATCTCGAGCTTGACGAGGCGCGGCTTGGGCGTGGCGACGATCAGGGAGACGGTCTTCGGAGGTGTGGCGCCCACGTTCTTGAGCATCGTGGGCAGCAGCCCGTTCGCTACGTCGACGGGCAAATCGAAGTGTTCGGTCTCGACCTTCGGATTCCCTTTGTCGTCCGTGTAGTTGACCGTGACCCGGCCGCTCCGGGCGTCAACGGTCATCGTCAGAGGTTGCGGAAAAGACGGACCCTTCTGCACCAGGCGGTCGCTGATCAGGCGGAACTGCTTGTGCTGCGAATAGACGGTCGTCTCTTCCTGAAACGAGCCATCCGCGAAGCGGAATACGAGTTTGGTGGTCACCCGATCGCCGTTCGAGGTTTGAATGAGATCACCGTCGGCGAGCGCCTTGCCCTCGAGCGTTCGAAGAACGAGGAACCCGTGCACCGAGCCTTCGGTGTAGCGAACAGGGACCGACTGCGCCCAGACCGCCGGCGCCGATACGGCAAGAGCGGCGGCGAGCAGCACGCGCATCATGGGTTACGCTGCGCTCCGCTTCCGGGACTTCGACGCGGTGGATTTCCTGGACTGGCGCGCTTTCGTGGCCGTCCCTGCCGATCGGGTGGATCCCTTCCGCGCGGATCCACGGCTCGCGAGGCTCTGGCGCAGCCGCTCCATGAGATCCACGACTTCGGCGTGGCGAGGCTCCTCAGCAGCCTCGAGTGTCACGGTCTTGCCTTTCGACTTGGCCTTGATGATCCGCATCAGGTTGTCGCGATAGTCGTCGGTGTATTTGTCGGGCTGCCATTCGGACGCCAGGCTGTTGACCAGCGCCTTCGCCATGTCGAGCTCCGACTTCTTCACCTCGCGGGTCGAAGGCAACGACAGCGTGCCCGTATCCACGAGCTCATCGGCAAACCGAAGGAGCGTGAGCGTCAGCGCCTCGTCGATCACCTCGACTGCGGCCAGATGCTGCACGTCCCGAAGAACGAATTTCGCGATCCCGACGCGATTGGTCGCGCGCATCGCTTCGCGCAGCAACGCATACGCCTGCTCGCCGCTCTTGCCAGGGACGAGGTAATACGGCGTTTCGAAGAAGCGATCGTCGATCTGGCTCGCGTCGACGAAGTCCAGGATGTCTACGCGCTGCGTCTTCTCGACCGCAGCCGCGCGGAAGTCTTCTTTGGTAAGAACGACAAAGTGGCCTTTCGAATACTCATAGCCCTTGATGAGGTCCTGCCAGGCCACTGGTTTCCCGTCCCGCGCACACACGCGCTGGAAATTGACGGGAGACTTGTCTTTCGCGTGAAGAAGGCGAAAGTGAGGACGATGGTCGCGGACGGCGAGGTGCACATCGACCGGAATGTTGACCAGGCCGAAGGCGAGGGCGCCTTTCCAGATCGCTCGGGGCATGCTGTGGTGCTCGCAAAGGTGGTACCGGTTGGGCAGGCGTCGGTTCCTCCCACAATCAGTCCCGGAAACCGGAAGCGCTCGCCATCCCTAACCACAACAATTCGCGTCTCCGACTCGTCTAACTCGCCGTGCCGGTTCGGTTCCTGCCTCTCGCGCTCTGCGCGATCGTCCTCGGAATGCTCCCCGGCACTGCTTCCGCTCAGACCGCCCAGGCCCCGCCCACACTGTCCATCGCCCGCGCAACAGGGCGGATCGTGATCGACGGAGATCTCGGCGATGAAGGCTGGCGCCAGGCGTCCACGGTCACCACGTGGTACGAGACCAACATCAGCGACAACACGCCGGCATCGGTGAGGAACGTCGGGCATCTCGCATACGACGACCGCTTCCTCTACGTCGGCTTCGAATTCGATGACCCCAATCCCTCCGCGATCAAGGCGCCGTTCGGAGATCGGGACAATGTGGCCTTCTTCACCGATTACGGCGGCGTGATCCTCGACACGCGGCATGACGGCCGTACCGGCGTGCTGCTCGCCGCCAATGCCCGGGGGATCCAATACGATTCGGTGCTCGACGATGCCAGCGGCAACGAGGATCCGTCGCCCGACTTTTTCTGGGAGTCCGCGGCGAAGATTACCGCCCGTGGGTGGACGCTGGAACTGCGGGTGCCCTTCTCGTCACTGCGCTACAAGAACGTCGATCCGCAGACGTGGGGCATCATGCTCTACCGGAATTACCCTCGCGACCGGCGCTATCAGTTCTTCTCCACGACCCTGCCGCGCGGCGGTAACTGCTTCGTGTGCCGCGCGAATCGCTTCGAGGGTCTGGCGGGCCTCCCGAAAGGTGGTCACGTCATTGTCGCGCCTTACGCCAGCGCCAGTCAGAACGCAGCGCGATCCGATGCGTCCGCCGCCCTCCACGACGGATCCGTCGAGCCCCACGCAGGTGCGGACGTCAAGTGGACGCCTGACGCCGAAGACGCGATCGACTTCACGCTGAACCCCGACTTCTCGCAGGTCGAGTCGGACACGGCGCAGATCACGGCCAATCAGCGTTTTGCCCTTTTCTATCCCGAGAAGCGGCCGTTCTTTCTCGAGGGCGTGGAGCTGCTGGCGACACCCATTCAGGCGGTGTACACGCGGACAATCACGGATCCGAACTGGGGCGTCCGAGCAACGGGCAAACACAAGGGCATCGGCTATACCGTACTCGTGGCAGACGACGCCGGCGGAGGCAGCATGGTGCTGCCGGGACCCAACGGATCTGGCCTGGCTCCCGTGGATTTCAGTTCGGGCGTCGTGATTGGCCGCGCACGACGCGACCTCGGGTCGTCGTTCATCGGAGCTTTGGTGACGCTGCGCGAGGCCGGAGCCAACGGTCACAATCGCGTGGCGGGCCCGGACTTTCAGTGGCGGCCTTCTCACAAAGACGTGGTGACAGGCCAACTGTTGTTCAGCCAGACCGAAACGCCGAACCGCCCGGAGGTCACACCTGAGTGGGACGGCAGCGCTTTCAGCTCGCACGCGGCCAATGTGTCCTGGAGCCACAACACGACGCATCTCGATGCGTTCGCCAGCTATATCGACATCGGCGACGGCTTCCGCGCGGATACGGGGTTTGTGCCGCAGGTCGGGGTTCGAGAGGTGAACGCCCAGAGCGGGTACACCGTGCACCCCTCGGGCTTCCTCTCGCGCATGCGCTTCTTCCTGATTGCCGATCACCAGAGCGACCGGACGGGTTCGCTCATCAGCCGGGAGGTGTCGCCAGGAACGGGCATGGACGGCCGGTGGAATTCGTTTTTTCGCGTCCGGTATGCGGACGACCGCATTCGCAGCGGCGATCAGACATTTCCGCGGCAGCAGTTCATCTACGTCGCACAGATGAGCCCGCCGCGTGCGGTGTCACAACTGGCGCTCGACGGCTACGTGGGGACTGACATCGACTTCGACAATTCGAGACCCGCCCGAGGGAGTGCCATCAATCTCTCGGCGACGATCAACCCCACCAAACATCTCGAGCTCATCCTGCTCGAGAACCGGCAATGGCTGAACGTCGATGACGTCGCGGGGAGAGACCAGCGGCTGTTCACTGCCACGATCACTCGCGTGCGCAGCACGTACACATTCACGGCCAGGAGCTTCCTGCGGTTGATCGGTCAATACAACGCCACCGACAGAGACCCGGCCTTGTATCTCCAACCCGTGACGCCCAAGAGCGGGGACTTCTCAGGATCGGCGCTGTTCGCCTACAAGCTGAATTGGCAGTCCGTGCTCTTCCTCGGGTATGGCGACGACCGGGCGCTCGATGAGCGCAACCATCTGCAGCAGTCGGGCCGGCAGCTGTTCGTGAAGATGTCCTATGCGCTCCAGCGGTGAGAGACCCGGGCAGGGCCCGATCAGATGGCGCCGCGCTTCAACTGCTCCACCGCATACGCACACGCACGCGCGGTGAGGGCCATATAGGTGAGCGACGGATTCTGACACGCGGTGGACGCCATGCAGGCGCCATCGGTGACGAACACGTTTGCAGCGTCGTGGCACTGGTTGAACTTGTTGAGCACCGACTGCTTCGAATCGTTCCCCATGCGCGCGGTACCCATCTCGTGGATGACTTCGCCTGGATGCGGCTCGTTGTTGAAGCCCTGCACACCCAGGAGCTCGGCGGCCTGGAGGATCTCGATGCCCGACGCCTCCATATCCTTCCGCATTGTCATCTCGTTGGGTCCGAAGGCCATGTCGATGTCGAGCGTCGGCATACCCCGCGTGTCCGGCTTGTCGTAGTTCAGCGAGACGTGGTTTTCGTGCCGTGGAAGGCACTCGCCATACGCCTCCATCCACACCCACCATGGGCCCGGTTTGGTGAGATCGTCTTTGAACGACGCGCCAATGCCGTCGCTGCCCGCGCGCTCCAACCATCCCTGCCGCCCGGTATACACCTCGTAGGCAAACCCGCGGGTGTAGTCGGGATGGCGAGTGGACACGTTCCTGAAGCGCGGGATGTAGACACTCGTGCTCCGGCGGCCCGAGTAGTACTTGTCGAGATAGCCGGTGTAGCCGCCCATAGCGCCAACCGCCGCGTGGTGATCCATCAGATAGTGGCCGAGCACTCCACTCGAGTTCGCGAATCCGTTCGGATGCTGACTACTCTTCGAATTGAGGAGCAGCGCCGTCGTGTTGAGCGCGGACGCGTTGAGGAACAGGACGCGCGCCGTGAACTCCAGCGTCTGATGCGTCTCGGCGTCGATCACGCGGACGCCCTTGGCGCGTCCCGTATTCGGATCGGTGATGAGACTGTGCGCGATGGAATGCGGACGCAGCGTCATCCGGCCAGTCGCGGCGGCCGCCGGCAGCGTCGACGAGTTGCTGGAGAAATAGGCGCCGTACGGACAGCCTCGGTGACAGAGATTTCGCGCCTGGCACTGCCCTCGCCCATTGTGCGGCTGTGACAGGACCGCGACGCGGCTGCTGATCAGACGCCGATCCTGAAAGCGCTCGGCGATCCGGTCGCGCAGGTGCATCTCGATGCAGTTCATGTCGAACGCGGGCAGCAGCTTGCCGTCCGGCAGCTGCGGCAGTCCCGCGTTCTCGCCGCTCACGCCAATGAACTGCTCGACGTGGTCGTACCACGGTTCGATGTCGTTGTAGCGGATCGGCCAGTCGATGCCGACGCCCTCCTTCGCATTCGCCTCGAAATCCAGATTGCTCCACCGGAAGCAGTGCCGCGCCCACAGCAGCGAACGTCCGCCCACCTGATACCCGCGATACCAGCGGAAGTCTTTCACCGCGTTGTAGGGATGGTCCACGTCCTTCACGAGGAAGTGCTTCGAGTCCTGCCCGAAGAGATACAAGTTGCTCTGGACGGGATACTCCTCGCGGTCCTGCGCCGTCGCGCGGTTGCCGTGCGGCAGCTGCCACGGATCGAGCGTCGCCGTCGTGTAGTCCTTGATGTGCTCGACGTTCCGTCCGCGCTCGAGGACGAGCGTCTTCAATCCGGCTTCGGTCAATTCTTTCGCGGCCCATCCGCCACTGATGCCGGAGCCCACGACGATGGCGTCGAAGTCGGTCATCGGGTGGCCCACGCTTTCTGACCGGGCGCGAGGTCGATGCAACCGCGATACCCACCAGGCACGGCCTCGTACGCGAGCGCCTGCGTGCAACCGATTTCGGAGGTGAAGTAGCCGAGAAGCGTCAGCTCCTTCAACGTCGCAAACGCCGTTTTGTCCATGGCGTTGAGCCGCGCGATACGCTGCACCGTCGGGAGCTTGCCGAATCCGTCCCCGAGCTGATCGAGAGCGTCCGACAACGCCTGCTGCTCCGGACCCGTCAGGCACCGCGATGCCGCGAGATCGACGAAAACATGGACGCGTGCGGCTTTCGCGCCCGGGCTGCTCGTCTCCGGAAGGATGGTCTCCACCACGTCTTCGAGCACCGCGCCCTCTTCGGCCCCGAACAGCTCGGCCTGCCACGGCGCGGATTGGTCCACGATCGCCGCAGACGTTCGCGCGAAGGCCGCGACTACGTCAGCGAACAGCGCGTGCGCAGCCACGGCGGAAACGGACATCAAAGCCTGCCGACGGTTCATCGCTCGTCGCCTCCATTGGCGCCGTGTTCAACGGCCGCCTCGTTCCGGCACATTCTGTCGCCAAGACAGCAGGCTCGTCCACACCTCTGGAGACGGCGCGCGTTGAATTGCCCTTGGTCTGGATTCGTGTTCGTATTCGTGCTCGTATTCGTGTTCGTGTTTCGTCGGCGCCAAGACTGCAGGATGGTCCAGACCTCCGGAGACGGCGACGAGTTGAATCGCCCTTGGTACATGGATTCGACGTTCGTATTCGAAGCGGTGCTCGTAGTCGTGCTCGTAATCGTCGTATTCGTGTTCGTGTTCGTGTTCGGGAGTTGGAAGTTGGTAGTTGGTTGTGCGGAGGTTGAGGAGGCGGAGACGTGGACTCTGGTCGGACGATTTGGCGCGCCGCGAGAATCCTCGCGGGCGCTGGCGTGGTGCTGGTCGTCGCGCTGCTCGCCGCGCGCGTCCGCTCCGCGGAGACGGCACGCACACTCGATATCGCGGTCGAAGACGACGAGCACTGGTGGGTGGGCGTCGTGAGCAAGTCCGATAGCATGCCATTTGGTCGCGCGAGTCCGCCGTTCGAGATCGACCTGTTTGGCAATACCGCGGGCAACCAGGTGCAGCCGCTGCTGCTTTCGACGAAGGGCCGCTACGTCTGGTCCGAAGAGCCCTTCCGCCTCTCAGTCCGCGACGGAATGATGCACGTGGCCTCCGATCTCGGTCCGCTCGAATCTGGCCGACAGGGCACGTCGCTGCGCGAAGCAGCCGTCTACGCGGGAATGCACCACTTTCCGCCCTCGGGCAAGACACCAGATCCAATCCTCTTCACGCAACCGCAGTTCAACACCTGGATCGAGCTCACTTACGACCAGAACCAGCGAGACGTGCTCGCCTACGCCCGTGCGATCGTCGCTAACGGGTTCCCGCCAGGCGTGCTGATGATCGACGAAGGCTGGTTCGAGGCGTACGGCACCTGGGACTTCCATCGCGGCCGCTTCCCGGACCCGAAGAAAATGATGGACGAGCTCCACGCGATGGGCTTCAAGGTGATGGTCTGGGTCTGCCCGTACATTCGTCCGGACGGCCAGCAGTTCGCGGCCCTGCTTCAGGACCGCGGCAAGGTCGTATGGCTTCGCAGCGCAAAGGAGCCGAGCCTGCCCGCGATCATGCAGTGGTGGGACGGATTCAGCGCCGTCGCCGACCTCACGAGTCCGGTTGGACGGGAGTGGTTCACGCGACAGCTGCACCGGCTCGTCGACACGTACGGGGTGGACGGCTTCAAGCTGGATGGAGGCGACGCCGAGCTCTTCGCCCAGTCGGCGATGCTCACGGGAGCGGTCGCCCATGACGCCTCGGCCACCCCCAACCGCCTGACCGAAGTGTTCGCGCAGATCGGTCTCGCGTTTCCGCTGAACGAGTACCGAGCCACCTGGAAGATGGGCGGCCAGCCTCTCGCCCAGCGGCTCCGTGACAAGGAGCACACCTGGGAGGACCTGCGGAAACTGGTGCCCGGCATCATCAACCTGGGACTCATGGGGTATCCGTTCGCCTGCCCCGACATGATTGGCGGCGGTGAGTACCTGTCGTTTCAGAACCTCGCGGCGGTCGACCAGGAACTGGTCGTGCGCGCGGCGCAGGTGCATGCCCTCATGCCGATGATGCAGTTCTCGGTGGCTCCGTGGCGGGTGCTCGACGCGGAGCATCTCGCGATCGCACGGCGCATGGCGGCGCTCCACGCCGAGCACGGGGCAGAGATCCTGGCCCTCGCGCAGAAGTCGGCACGAACAGGAGAGCCCATCCTGCGCTCGCTCGAGTACGCGTACCCGCATCAGGGCTACGCCAGTGTGGTCGACGAGTTCCTGCTGGGTCCGGACATTCTGGTGGCGCCGGTCGTGGAGAAGGGGGCGCGTCAGCGCCGGCTGTTCGTCCCGCCCGGCAGGTGGAAGGCCGACGACGGCAGTATCGTCACCGGTCCGACTGCTGTGGGGATTGCGGCACCGCTGGAGCGGCTGCCCTGGTACCGGCGGATGGAGTGAACACGGACGCGCGTCCGCTCACGCCAAACCGTACGCGGTCACTGCACGGGAGTGGCGTTGTCGATGGGCTCACCGACGGGCCCGGTGGTGCTTTGGTAAATCGTGCCGCGTTGGTCGGTGGCAAAGTGGCGCGACCCGGTGGTTCCCGCCGTCACTGGGTCTGCACGCCCCACATACTCGGTGACGCTACCAATGCACTCGCCAGCAGGATTCGATGTGAGGAAGGCTGATGCTGACGGTTTGACGGCGAACAGATAGCCGTTCTTCGTGAGTGACCCGCGCTGGACCTCTCCTCCCAGAACCAGGGCACCAGTCGTCTGCAGCGCCGTCACGTCTCCTGCGTACCCATGGCACCGTTCCCAGTACACCTTTTGTGCGCCGTTGATGGTTCGCAGCAGACGAATGGCAGACGCCTCGTTGCCGGGCATGCTCGTCCTCAGCACGCCTGGAATGAGCACCGCAAGCACAAAGCCGACGATCCCAATCGATACAAGGACTACCAGGGGGATGAGGCGGCCAGGCCGCTTCGTGATCGTGACGTCCCCGGGCAGTGATGAGCCACCACTCCCAGACTGTGGCGTCGGCGCGAGTTCCTGTCCACACACACAACGGATGGCGTCTTCTCGATTCGGCGTCCCGCACGAGGGACACCGCTTCACCCGCGGCGTCTTGGCCGCCGCGGCCGCGACGACGGGTGGTTTGACCGGCGTTGCCGCAGCCGGCCCTGCCGTGCGCGCCGGTGTCGCGGACAGCTGGGATCGTGGCGGCAGGTATCGTGGCCACAGGTCGTCCGGCGGGAACGCTCGGCGCGAGGGCGCGCGGGGACGCGGGGGTCTTGGGCGGAGCTTTGGGTGGCGGAGCCGGCTCTGGCGTCTGCAACGCCGAGACACGCTTCCCACAGCCCTGACAGAACCTTGCTGTGGCGGGATTATGGGCGCCGCATTCGGTACAGAACATGGACGTCGAGTTGAGCTTCCTGACAGATCAGGTTAACGGCGTTCAACAGTGAAGCACAGTCAATTCTCTGCGCTCCGGCAGCCCTCAACCCACGTCGACTTTGTTACTGCTCGCTGACAGGCCTCTGCGCGCAGGGCCAGACCACTCAAGATCCCTCGCTACTTGTGTGCAGGCACCACCGGCAACGCGATGAAACTGGCGGTGGGCCCGGCGTGGTAAATGCGCTCGGTGGCCTTCACGTAGTCCGCAGCCTTCGCAAAGAGGATGTTTGGCACGAACGTCTGCGGATTCCTGTCATAGAGCGGGAACCAGCTGGATTGCACCTGCACCATGATGCGATGGCCCGGCAGGAACACATGGTTGGCGGTCGGGAGGGCGAAGGTGTACGTGAGCGGGGCGTTCGCGACGACAGGTTTCGGTGTCTCGAAGCTCTCGCGATATCGCCCGCGGAAGATGTCCATGGCGATGCCGAGCTCGTAGCCGCCCATCTCCGGGTGGCTGGGAACCTCGTCGGGATACACGTCGATCAGCTTCACGACCCAGTCGGCGTCGGTGCCACTCGTCGAGGCAGTCAAGTGTACGACTGGCGCGCCGCTTATCCGCACTGGCTCTGTCAGTGCCGGTGTCGTGTAGCTCAAGACATCCGGCCGATCTGACACGAAGCGCTGATCGGTCACCAGCCACCGCTGCCAGGCGGCGCCATCACCCACTCGGACCGGACGAGGCAGGTAGGGGACGGGCTTGGCAGGATCGGACACGTACTCGTCATACGCAGCGGTCGTCGCGGTGCCGGCACCCGGCGGAGCCGTGAACGACAGTCCGAAGCCCGCAGTCAGATAGAGGGGCGTTGGCCGCACGGCGCAGCCCTCGCACGCGAGCGGCCAGGACTGCAGGCGGTCCCAGTGGTTCTCACCCGTGTTGTAGATGAACACGGGCGGCGTGTCTGCCTTCGGCGCCTTGTCTTTCAGATACTGATCGAAGAACGGCTTGAGCACATCCCGCCTGAACTCGAGCGCGGTGTCGCCGGTGAACTGCAGCGGACCGAGCGACGACCCATCGTAGTTCACGCCGCTGTGACGCCACGGACCCATGACCAGATAGTTGCGCGTGTTGTCCGTGTCCTTCGGCTCGACTGCCAGGTAACAGTGAATCGCGCCCCACATATCTTCCTGGTCCCACAGCCCCTGGATCCACATCGTCGGAACGATGAGAGGCTGCGCCGACATGACCTTGTCGAGCGCCTGTTCGCGCCAGAACGCGTCGTACGCAGGATGCTCGGAGACCTTGCGCCAGTAGGGTAACTGGTCGAGGCCTCCAGCCTTCGCGAAGTCGCCGGCGGACCCGGCGCGCCGGAAGTTGTCGTAGTCGTCGGCGCCGGCGCGGGGAATCGGCTTCCCTTCGCCGTGCGCGGTCGTCTGGCCGGTGAAGTAGTCGAGGCCCAGCTGGCGGAACGCGCCGTAATGAAACCAGTCGTCGCCCATCCATCCGTCCACCATCGGACTCATGGGGGCCGCGACCTTCAAGGCGGGATGAGGATTCACCAGCGCTGTCACCACGGTGAAGCCCTCGTACGAGCTGCCCAGCATCCCGACCTTGCCGTTCGACTCGGGGACGTTCTTGACGAGCCAGTCGATCGTGTCGTACGCGTCTGTGGAATGGTCGACGGTGCTCGCGTTGAGCGGTCCTTTCAACGGGCGGGTCACGACATAGTCGCCCTCCGATCCGTACTTGCCGCGGATGTCCTGGAACACGCGGATGTAGCCGTCGGCGACGAACACCTCGTCGCCCTCGGGCAGCCGCGCCAGGACGTGCGTCGATTGGCTGCGCACCACCCGTCCGGCGGCGTTGTACGGGGTCCGCGTGAGGAGGATCGGCGCCTGCCGCGCCTGTTTGGGGATGACGATCACGGTGAACAGCTTGACGCCGTCGCGCATGGGGATCATCACGTCTCGCTGGACGTAGTCGTTCGCAGCGGTGGGCGCGTCGTACGTCGTTGGCACGTCTGGAGTGAGCGGGGGCGTCTGCGCCGCCGCGGTGCCCGTCGCTGTTACACCGATCGCTGCCACAAAGACGCACCAGAGACGTGCCACGGTCATGTCGATCCCTCGGCGGAAGAGAATGTGCGGGGATTATCTCCCGGTTGGGGTCAGGTCTTGAATCCCCACTTTTTGCACGACCTGACCCTGGCCGGCGTACATGGTTCAGGGTGGCGCGGCGCCGAGGACTACGCTGGCAGGCTGGAAGCGCCACCCGGACGACCAGGAGGATTGAACGAGGGTCAGGTCGTGCAAAAAGTGGGGATTCAAGACCTGACCCCACCCCCCACTCTCAGGCGCGCCGGTGCACGCCTGTCCGGAAGTTCTCGAGCAGGTGATCGCAGGTCCGCATCGCGAAGGCGATAATCGGCATCGTGGTTGTCTTGTCAGTCGGACTCGGGAAGATGCTCGCATCGCAGATGTACACGTTCGGGACATCGTGCGTCTGCGCCCACCCGTTCGTGACGGACGTCTTCGGGTCGTTCCCGAAGCGGCAGACACCCGTTTCGTGCAAGCTCGTCCCCGGGCGATTGGGTTCGGTATCGGCACCCCACAGTTCGCCGCCCGCAGCCTTGAACAGATCGATCATGACCTGCTTCGAGTGCTCCCACATCATCAGCTCGTTGGCACCCCACTCGTAGTGGAAGCGCAGTGCAGGAATCCCGAAGATGTCCTTCTTGTCTGGATCGATGTCGACGTAGTTGGTAGGGCTGGGCAGAGCCGGCGCCTGGATCAACGCGCCGATTGCCGACGGATAGTACCGCTTGATGTCGCGCTTGAAATCGCTGCCAAACCCTTCGAGGTGCCGGTAGTGGCCGGGGAATTCGCCACAGCCGCCGCCCATGTAGATCGAATAGCCGCGGATGAACCGTTCCTCACGAGGGTTCGTGAGATTCTGCCACCGAGGCATCCATGACACCGTCGAGTCTGCGATGTTGTCCGGCGTGGGCGGCTGGCCAACGAGCTGAGGAAGATACCCGTAGCCGGGACTGCCATAGAGGTGATCGCACAGATTGCGGCCCAGCTGCCCGCTGGAATTCGCGATGCCCGTCGGCCAATGCCGTGAACGCGAATTCAGCATGATGTGCGCCGTCTCGACACAGGACGCAGCAAGCACCACAACCTTGCCGTAGACTTCAACCTCCTGCCTGGTCTTTCGATCGACGTACGCCACGCCCGTGGCCATGCCGTCCTGGTCGACGAGCACGCTCCGCACGAGCGCATCCGTCAGCAACGTGAGCTTCTTGGTGGCCTCCGCGTCCGGGATCGTGAACCACGTGGGAGAAAAGAACGAGCCCACGTCGCAGCCCCGGCTGCAATTACCGCAGTAGTGGCACGCCGGGCGCCCGTTGTGCCCTACCGTGAGCTGGGCGCACCGGTCGGGCAGGTATGGCACGCCAATCTTCTCGCCGGCCTTCTGCAGGATGTAGTCGAAGCAACGCCACGGCATGGGTGGCAGATACTCGCCGTCGGGATTGCTGGGTCGATGCTGGACGGTGCTCGCCACCCCCATGTAGCGCTCGGCCTTCGAGAACCACGGCGCGATCGCCGCGTAGTCCACCGGCCAGTTCTCGCCGACACCATCCAGGCTCGCGGCCTTGAAGTCGATGTCTCCAAAACGGCACGACGATCGTCCCCAGAAATTCGCCTTGCCGCCGGTCCCCTTGCACCGCTTCCAGTACCAATCGGTGCCCGGAGCGTTCGAATACGTGACGTCGTGCTCCCACAGGTGGGGGCCCTCGTTGTACTCGCTCTCCTCGACCGAGTAGCGTTCCTGATGGGCCGAGCCCGCCAGGGCCAGCGGATCGCCGAAGCCGCGGTACTTCAGGTCGTACACCTGACGATGCCGGCGATAGTCCGTCTCTGGATGGGTGCGGGGCCCTGAATTGACGGCCAGCACACTCAGACCCGCTTCACAGAGCACCTTGATGGCTGTGCCGCCGCCGGCGCCCGTACCCACCACAATCGCGTCGTACGTCTGTGTTGTCGGCACGCAGGTTCCTCAGCCCCTCACGACATTCGCCGCAGGGCTCGCCGAGCCGGGCTCGTCAAGATGCGCGTGTTCCGGATCGTTGGGATGCGTGCAGCCGGGCATCGCCGGCCACGCGGATTGGAGCCCGGGATAGCCGAGGCTCTCCAATCCGATCCTGGTGGTGTAGTAGCCCACTACGGTGTAATCACGGATCAATTGGAAGAAGTCGCGGCCTGCCTCTGTCGCAGGTGTGTACTTGTCCTTGTAGGCGATTTCCTGAAGCAGGCTTCGCTGCTGCTGTTCGCTGCAGTCCAGGAAGCCGTGGCCAAACTCGGACGTGCTGCGGGCATCCAGCCAACCGAGTCCCGCCTTGAAGTGGGCCTGCACTTCGGAACCGATGGCCAGGTTCCGGCCCATCTCCTCGGTGCCATTGACGGGAACGCGATTCGCCACCATGAAGTCGATGAACTCGGCGACTCCCGCCTCCCGCGCGCCGGGCGTGTCATCGGCAGGGATGATCATCTCGGCCAGACGCTCGACGAGCCTGAACTGCGTCGGCGAGAAGAACAGGGGCGAGTAGGCCGGTTCGGCGGCGTATGCACCGGCGGCTGCTGGCGAGTCATGCGCGCAGGCAAACGCCCAGCGGCGGAAGCCCGGAAAGGTACTCGCGACGGACGCCAGGCCGATGTAACGGAGGATGACGCGGCGTTCGATGCCCTGTCCGCCCATGCTGAACGCTCCGCGGGCCGCGAGCTGCTCGTTTCGTGATCGCAGGAGCCGTGTCACGCCACGACTCCCCGGACCTGCCCGTGCTGCTACTTGGTTTGGCTCTGCAGGTTCTTCTGGACGATGGTCACCTGGGACGCGTGCATCTTCCCGTCCATCTCGTGGTACGTCACTTTGACCATGTCATCCTTGGCCACGCCGTCAGTAATCGTCAACGGCTCGTTCTTCGCTTTCTTCTCACTCGCCATGGTCCCAATGCCTTTACCCGTCAACTTGGTGGCCGAGTCCACGGTAAACGTCATGGTGTCTGCGCCATGGGTGATCGTGAGTGAATCGTTCGCCACGGCTGTGACTTTCCCCTGCACTGTCGTCGTCTTCGGCTTCTGAGCGGCCAGAGTCACGCTAACGGCGCCGGTCAAGAGCAATGCTAAGGCGAATCGGACAATCCTCTTCATGACAGCCTCCTTTTGATGTCGCCGCACGGGTAGCCGGCAAGCACTCCGAGGGTAGGCCCGGACGAAAGCGACGTCAAGGCGACTTCCCTGCCTCGACTGTGGCTCGGTTCGTCCGTAGTCCGAGTCTGCAGTCCTCGAGCATAATGGCCTCCCTTCGAGGAGACGCCAGTGACACTACGCCCATCGCGTTCGCGGCTCTCGTCCTTCTGCGTGTATCGATTGCCGCCGCCGGGCAGTCCTGGCACCCACCGGCGGCGGAGGAGCGCTGCCCGTCGAAGTGGGGCGCGCAGGACGAACGCGGCGCGGCCAATCACGTGACGCCCGAAAGCGTCGCGAAGGCCGCGAAGCTGATTCGGACGGGCGAGGTGATCGAGCTGGGACGCGTGCTGTCATCGGACATGCCGCTCTCCCCGGTCTTCGCGCGCGGCGTGCTGGTGGACATCGCCGGACTCAAGGGCATAGAGATGCTTGCCGTGGATTACGAGATCGGCGTGGCCGACATCGAAGCCGCGCTCGCGCGTGAGCACCTGACGCTGCAGGCCGGCGACGCGGTGCTCGTCCACACGGGCTGGGGCCGGCTGTGGGGCGTGGACAACGCGAAGTATGCGACCAGCTCCCCCGGCATCGGCGTCGCCGCGGCGGAGTGGCTCGCGAAGCAGAACGTGCTGCTGATCGGCGGCGACACGGCGCCCGTCGAGATCCTGCCCAACCCTGACAAGCAGCTCGACCTGCCAGTGCACCAGATCGCGCTCGTCGTGAATGGCATCTTCCTGCTCGAGAACCTGAAGCTGGATCAACTCGCCGAGAAAGGCGTCTATGAGTTTGCGTTCATGGCGGAGCCGCTGAAGATTCGCGGTGGCACCGGATCGACCGTCGCGCCGGTTGCGATTCACTGAGGCAATGACAGGAAGACGCGAACCGGGCGCGATCAGGCGGACCGCATGCAGGCATTGGTAGGACGGCTGATTGGCATCGCGTCGGCAGCGCTCGGCCTGTTTCTGCTGTGGGCGTCACCGATCTCCACGGTCACGTGCTCACGTGATGGCGCCGACACGACGTGTCGTGTCAATCGGGCCATGCTGGGCATCCTGCCACTCGAGGGCGTCAAGATCGCCGGTGTCAAGCGGGCCGACGTCGATCGCAACTCGCCGCCGCGCGACCCATCGCGCACGCCCATCGAGGCGGAACGCGTGAACGACACGTATCAACTGGCTTTCCAGACCAGCAGTGGCAGGGTCGCGCCGAGAGGCGCAGATGCCAGCGGCCCGGATCAGCTGAGGGCGATCGCACAGCAGGTCAACGATCTCGCCGCCGGCCAGGGCGAACCCTTCTCGGAGCGGTCGTTCAATGGGTTCCCCAACGTCGCCGGAACGATCTTTCTGGTCATTGGACTGTTGTTCGCGCTGTTTGCGCAGTGATCGACCCGAGCTTGCTGGCAGTGTGACTGCCGTGTCTCGGGTCGAATGGCGGCGTCAAGGCACGACGTCGCTGTCGGCCGTCGACGACTCGACTCGGTCTGCGCCGCGCCTTACCGAGGAGTTTCGCGCTTGGGTCGATCGAGCACTCCTGTACGTGAACGGCAATACTCTTTCACGTCGCTCATCTCACACTTAATGTCCTCCCCAAAATGTTGCCAACATGCAGTTGCCTTCAGCTCCGAGCTTCTGAATGGCAGCCGCGCTGCGCGAATAGTCGTTGCATTTTTTCCCCTCGCAGTACGTGACGGCAACAACATCGCTGAACGCCGTGATGCTTGCTAGTCAATTGACTACCACGAAGACGCCACTGTGCCCCGCGGCATCTTCGTGAGCCACTGTCCATCGTCGCTGGCCTCATCTCTCAGGCAGCGCGTGCGATCGTGGAACGAAGACGGACCGGCAGGCCCTTCGCAGGCGCGATGAAGAAGCCGCGCGGCACCGCACGCGTGGGGCTCGGGTCGGCGAGTTCCAGATTCGTCGTGACGAGGACCTGGGCGAGCACGATCTTCATCTCGTAGAGCGCGAAGGCCATGCCCAGACAGCGGCGCACACCGCCGCCGAACGGCGTCCACTCGTACGGATCGGGGCGCTTGCCCAGGAAGCGCTCCGGGTGAAACTCGAACGGCTCCGGGTACAGGTCTGGCCGTCGATGCACCATGCTGAGCGCGTTGGCCACCGCAGTGCCCGCGGGAATCTCCCAGTCGCCCAGGCGCCACGACTGCTGCACGACCCGCGTGCCTCCAAACGCCATGATGGGACGAAACCGCAGGATCTCCTTGATCGTCGCGTCGAGGTACTCCAGCTTCGCAAACTGCTCCCGGCTTCGCGGCACTTCCCCAGGCCCGGCAACGCCAGCGATTTCGTCGCGAATTCGCGCGACGACGCCGGGACGCCGCAACAGACACTCGAGCGCCCAGCTGAGTGCCGTCCCGGTCGTCTCGTGTCCCGCCAGGATCATCGTCGTCAGCTCGTCGCGCAACTCCGCATCCGACAGGCCTTTCGCCTTCCTCGTTGCGGGCCGCGATCAGCATGGACAGGATGTCTGTGCGATGCTGCGCGTCGCCTGCCGCTCGCCGGCGCCGGATCTCGTCTACCAGCAGTCGATCGGAGTCCCGGATCACGCGCACGATGCGTCCCCAGGGGCTCAGCGGGCCCAGATTCCACTGGAGCGGGCGTGCCATCAACAGCGGCGACGCGACGACCTCGTTGGCGAGCCGCACGAGCTGACGCGTCACCATCTCGTCTCGTGCCGTGCCGTCGTCGAGACCGAAGACCGTCCGAAGAATCACCTGCAGCGTGATGCGCTGCAGCTCGGGATGGATGGCAAAAACGCGATCGCGGGGCCATGACGCCATGGCGCGAACCGTCACGTCGGCCATCGTCTGTCCGTACTCGTGCATGCGATCGCCGTGGAACGGAGGCAGCAGCAGTCGCCGGCGCACCAGGTGCGACTCTTCATCGAGCACGAAGTGCGTACGCGTGCCGACGACCGGACCAAAAGCCGACCGATTGGCCTCACCGGCGTGCAGCGCGTTGCCCGGTGCCGTGAAGAGGCTCTTGAGATCGCCGGGCGTGGTCACCATGACGAGCGTCGGGAGTCCCATCAGACGAATCGTGAACGTCGAGCCGTACGTGTCGACCTGCGACTGAAAGAACTCGAGCGGCGCCGTGAGGAACCGCGCCGATTGCCAGGCAGCGGGCAGCCTGGGCCCAGGGGGCAGGCTCGGCATCAATGAATCTCCGGCTCCCCTGTCGGAGCCGTTCCCTCGAGGAAATCGAAATCGCAGCCTTTGTCGGCCTGCGTGATGTGGCGCGAGAAGAGCCATCCGTACCCGCGCTCGTAGCGCGGTGGGGGCGGCGTCCACGCGGCCCGCCGGCGTGCGAATTCCTCGTCGTCGATTTTCAGCTCCAGTGTCCGCGCCGGTATGTCGAGCGCGATGACGTCACCGTCTTTCACCAGCGCGAGCGGTCCACCAATCCACGACTCGGGTGCGACGTGCAGGATGCAGCAGCCGTAGCTCGTGCCGCTCATGCGAGCGTCGGAGATCCGCACCATGTCACGCACGCCCTGCGCGAGCAGCTTCTTCGGAATGGGCAGCATCCCCCACTCCGGGAATCCGGGTCCGCCAAGCGGTCCCGCATGCCGCAGCACGAGCACCGAGTCCGCATCCACGTCGAGCGACTCGTCGTCTATGCGTGCGGCGAGATCGTTGTAGTCGTTGAACACGACGGCCCGTCCCGAGTGTCGAAGGAAGCGGCGATCCATCGCGCTGGTCTTCACGACCGCGCCATCGGGTGCAAGATTGCCGCGCAAGACCGCGACGCCTCCCTCGACTGAGAGCGCCGACGCCGGCGTCCGGATCACGTCGCTGTTGTAGACCTCTGCACCTGCGAGACCGTCACCGAGCGGCGCGCCGGTGATGGTCCGCTCGCCGAGATGCAGGCGATCGCCGAGCTGCGCCATCAGCGCGCGCGTTCCTCCCGCGTAATAGAGGTCTTCCATCAGGTACTGGCCCGATGGCTTGAGATTGCAGATCATCGGCGTCCGCCGCGAGATCGCGTCGATGTCATCGAGCGTCAGCGACAATCCCGCTCGTCCGGCCATCGCGATCAGGTGCACGACGGCGTTGGTCGATCCGCCGCCGGCCATGAGGAATGTCACCCCGTTCTCGAACGACCTGCGCGTGAGCACGTCGCGCGGCTTCAGATCTTCCCAGACCATCTCGACGATCCGCCGCCCGCATGCCGAGGCCATCCGCGGGTGGCTGGAATCAGAGGCCGGGATCGACGATGCGCCAGGCAGCGACAGGCCCAAGGCTTCCGCAATCCCGGTCATCGTCGAGGCTGTGCCCATCGTCATGCAAGTGCCTGCGGATCGGGCGATGCCGGCTTCCATCTCGCGCCAGTCGCGGTCGGTGATCGTCCCCGCGCGCAGCTCGGCCCAGTACTTCCATCCGTCGCTGCCGCTGCCGAGGGTCTGTCCGTGCCAGTTCCCGCGGAGCATCGGTCCTGCTGGCATGAAGATGGCGGGCAGGTTCATGCTCGTGGCGCCCATGATGAGTCCGGGCGTGGTCTTGTCGCAGCCGCCCATCAGGACGCAACCGTCCACTGGATGCGAGCGCAGGTTCTCTTCGACCTCCATCGCGAGCAGGTTGCGATAGAGCATGGTGGAGGGCTTCTGGAAGTTCTCGGACAGCGACATCGAGGGGATTTCGATCGGGAATCCGCCGGCCTGCCACACGCCGCGCTTCACGTCGTCGACGCGCTCCTTGAAGTGCATGTGGCAGGGGCTGATGTCGCTCCAGGTGTTGAGGATGCCGATGACGGGCTTGCCGGCATAGTCGGCGCGGTCGTAGCCCATTTGCGCGATGCGGGATCGCTGGCCGAACGAACGGAGGTCGTTCGGCGCGTACCATCGCGCGCTGCGAAGGTCGGAGGCGGATTTACTGTGGGCCACGAAAGGATTCTAAGCGGAAGAGGCGTCCGTTCAAGACGCTCGAGATTACGTCAGAAGTTTACGAGCTTGCGAAGAGGCTCCAACCACCCAAAGAGGGGCTCCTGGATCTCGGGGAAGAGCGAGCCCAGCACCGCGACAAGCGGCAGTGCGCCGTACAGACCAACGCGCTTGAGGAATTCCCAATTGAAGTCCACCCGCCCAGGCGTCGTGTGCCGCAGGCGGCTCAGGACCGTGTCGCGTTCCATGGCGACCAGCAGCCAGATGGCGACGCCAGCGGCGCATGCGACGGCCATCAGATCGACGGTGAGGAACGACGACCGGCCCTGGAACAGGTAGAACAGGTGTGCCGCGGTCAGGAGCGTCAGACACAGCATGGCCGTGAAGAGACACGACATGACCCTGGCAAGGATGTCGCGCAGGACCAACGCGCACTGCAGCGCGATGAGTGTCTCGCAATCGCTGAACCAGAGCGCCAGGTTCTTCGTGCGCGCGATGTCAACTTTTCGTTCCTGCTCCGTGGTGGCGTGCGAGACGAGCAGCGGCTCACAGCGGGACCAATGCACGCGATGCAGCATCCGAACAAGCTGGTCTGACATGCCCCACAGGTAGAACCACGTCCTGCTCTGGAGCAGCGGCGCGTACTCCTGCTCATCCAGCTCCTTGTGAAGTTCGGCGAGCTGGCAAGGTCTCGTCAGCGCGGCTGGGCCGTCCAAGTCTCGGCGGCGCAAAAGGCCGCCTGGGCTTCGGCTATCGAGCAACTCTTTCAAGGCCAACGCGTAGTCAAATTGACTGGTTGTCTTCTTCGAGGTGTGCTCGGGGACTCGACTCGAGCGCGCCACTGGATTACCTGCTGCCGCAAGGACGAGCAAACGGCCGTGCAGTCGGTCCGCCAGCGATGCGAGCGGCTCCAGATCGCTGAGGTGTGGAGACACCAATGACAAGTTCCATCGAACAACCTTCGCGACCGACTCCAGTGCGGGCTCAATCCGAGAGTGCGACAGCGCGTTCAGGCCCGGACGCAACAGCCGCCAGATTTCAATGGCCTGCGCGAGTAGCAGCAGCGCGCTGCACAGCACGAACACCGAGCCACACATCAGAAAGGCGGAGAACGCCCAACCATCCACAGCATGTGGCCACGGGATCGCCCAGAGAATCGTCAAGAGGAGCCCGATGAGGGCGACGGGATACGGCCACGGAAGGTTCTGCACCGGCATGTCCAGCAGGCAGACGAGCGGCAAGTGCGCGCTTCGTGGACTCGAGTGCTGTGCATCGGCGGACGGGGACGTGCCGGTGACTGGTGCGCCCGCCAGCAGACGGAATGTCGTGGATTCAGCCGCGAGGGCCGTGTACCCGCTGCCAAGAAGCGAGATGCGCCGCAGACCCGAAAAGATGGCGGCGTAGATGGCCGCGAACACGCACAGAATGGCCGGCGCTGGCGAGACCATGCTGTCGGAGGCAAACCGATCCAGCGTAATGGCCAAGAAGGCATTTCCCTTGGCGCGTGCCAGCAGGAAAGTCCCGGCGAGAAAGACCAAGAAGCAGACCAGCGTCGCCCCGAGCAGACTGATCAGCGCGATGACCGACAGCCGGCTGCTCTTCTTCGTCGGGGCCTCCAGCTCCACGTTGACGCTCTCAGGATGGGAGTCCTCGGTGTCGTGGCGGGCAGGTGGTTTGACGGGAAGGAGATCCGTCGCGAGATGGCGGCGCGATCGCTGCACGACCAGGAGCGCGGGTGTCATGACCGCCGCGCCGATGAGGACCGTACCGATCAGAGCGAGTGCCTGTGGCCAGCCACGCTCCAGCGTCGTGTGAAGCTGCAGGACGCCGCCCAGCCACAGCGTGAACGCGGTCAAGACAGCAAATCCGAAGCAAAGTGCAAGCGCATGGCGTCGTGACGCCGATGCGTAGGTGATTGGCGGAGCGAGCACACGCAGGAAAGGACTCCGCTGAAACTGTCGGAGTGCGTTCGCGTCCGTCAACTTCGCCCACGCGAAGAGCACGAGACCTGCATGCGCGACGATGACCGCGAGCAACAACAGCGCGATCACCCGCGTTGGACCTGGCAGCGGCAGCAGGTGAACCACGTCCGGCACGGCCGCGAACTTGAAGGGCGCCAGCGGACCCCGATCGAACGACTGCCAGGTGACAGGCCAGAACCCATCGTCACCGACGATACTCACCCAGACCGGCGGGGCGCAGTCACTGCCGACGGACCGTGCCGGGTCGCAGTAATCGAGCGGTGCGAGTCGCTTGTGCGGGTCGAGCCCATAGCCCGGCTCAGAACCCAACTGGAGCCTCGTTGCGTTGTAGACCGCTTCGGAGGTCATGCTTTGAAAGAGTCTTTTCCGACCTGACGGCAGCTGCTGGTTCGGGAGGTACAACGGGTACGTGGACGCCACCAGCGCGCCACGCATGTACGGCAGATAGTCGGAGTGCAGGTACAGCAAGTTGTTGGACGTGAAGAACAGCTGAACGTTGGGAGCCTGCCGTTTCAGCAACCGTGCGATGAACAGGACGTCACGCTCATCGGTCGCCACAATGCCAACGGCGGTGATTCCCTCATGTTCGATGTTGTCGAGGATGCCGTTCATCTGGCTCTCGACAATCGCCGAGGTCAGTTGCGGCCGGAGCGCAGGGATCTGGTCGGCAGGCGGTATGGTTTCTTTGAGGTTGAGCGGCACTGCGGACGATGGCAGCAAGGAGATCGTGGACGGCGCTGCTGATTGGGAATCAGCCATCAGCTGAGCGATATGAAGCGGGAACGGAAACGTGAACTCCGGCTGCCACGAGTGTCCGCACTCGCTCCGTTCTCGGGATTCCACCACCAATCGGTCCACCAGGACGGCTTCGAGCACGGCTCATCGTGCTTGGTGCGTTTCGTTTCTTCTGTCGGCGGCTTGCCATTTCGCGTGCTGACACCGCTACCAAAAGCCGTGTTGCTTTCGACGAGCCACGCGACATGGCAGCCCCACTGCCAGTCCTGGTTCATTCTTCCGAGCGTTCGACCCAAGGCCCCGGTCGACTGCGATGAGAGTCGCGTGGTGGTACTGAACTCGACGTCAGGGGCAAACTGCTTCATGGTCTGCTGGTTCATGTCGGCAGTCGCCGTTGACACCACGCGAATAGTGCCCAGCTGCTGCCCAACCGAGTCTTCGGCGAGATGCGCCCCAACTCGAGCGCCATCGACTCCACCGAGCCAGAGAAGCCGGGGCCGATGATCTTCAGATCGCGTTGCGGCTTCGACCGACGCGCGATGCCCCGTCGTTCGTGCCTTCCAGGCGGCAAGGAACTCGATGGCGTTGCGCAACGACTCCCGATGCACGCCGCTCGTTGGCGTCTCGAGGACGAGCAGCACGACGCGCAGGGACACCGTAGCGTCCATGCGGCCGCGGAAGATCAGCGCGCCAGGCTGCGTCTCGTGCAGCCGGCTGCTGCTCATCACCTCGCTGCCTGGACGGTCGGTCCGTGCCCAATCGATCGAGCTTGAATCGATCGAGGACGAACCCGCTGTCGGACATCGCACTCTGAATGGCATCGATGATCTCGATCCGCGCGCCAGCCGCTCGACGAGTCGACATAGTCGGGCACGGTGGCGATGAGGAAGTCGACGTCGAACCTGGAGTCGTTGGCCGCGGCCACGAGCGCCTCGAATGCTTCTCGATCCGCACATTCCTCGAGATCGGCGATGACGGCCTTGGACACGTAGCCTTTGGGTACGGCGTCGGTGTGCAGATCGCCGGCACGAGCTCCGACACGCGCCAGCGTTCGCAGCATGCGCGCGGGGTCTGCGTACCTCGTCGATGACCCGGCCCCTGAAGGCTGTTCGCAGGGTCCGTGCTCCGGGTCGACGGCCTTCGTCAGACCCACCGATGGGTTGGAGATCGGCAGCTGTTTGTCGTCCCCATCCGCCAGCGCGGCACTGGCGGCGTTCACCCGGCCAGTCGGGTCCACGTCGATCCCGAGTGACTGTCCCAGCAGCTCCATCACCGGACGTAGCTGTTTGAGCGGCGATGCCGCGACCTCTCCGTCCGTGTGGACCGGAGCAGATGCCGCAGCAACTGTCTTGGGTTCGGAAGGAGGAGGGCCCGGGCGCAGGAATGTTCCAGTCAGAAGCCCCGCGACAAGGGCTGTGGCTGACAAGCCGACGCCAACTTTCGCGCGTTCGGCCATAGTGTCCCTTGAGATAGAGTGACACGACGCTGCGGAACGTTTCGGCTTTCTCTTCGTTGGCGCCGCGGATGATGCACGGCTGAGCTACGATGCCGCGGCAGGAGGCTTCATGAAGTTTGCCCTACTGACTGTCACGTATTCGGGCCTGTTCTACAACGGTCCGGCGTTGAGTGTGATCGATCAGATTCGCAAGGCGCGCGCGCTTGGATTTGACGGTCTGTCAATCGAGACGAAGCGGCCCGTGGCCTCCCCGCTCGATCTCACGAGCGCCGATCGAACGGCGATCCGCGCGGCAGCGGCGGCCGAAGGTATCACACTCTGCGCAATCGAGAGCCTCTCGAACTTCGCGAGCCAGCTGATGGAGGAGCGCGAGAACAACCTCGCGATGATGCGGCTGGCCATCGATCTTGCGAGCGACCTCGAGATACCAGTCGTAAAGGTGTTTGCGGCGTGGCCGGGTATCATCAGCGACGAGGACGACACCGCGCTCTACGCCCCGTACGAACGCGTCGCCTACTACACCAAGCTCTATCCGGCGGATCTCCGGAAGTGGCGGCGGGCCGTGGACGGGCTTCGCGAGACGGCGGACTGGGCGGCTTCTCGTGGCGTGACGCTAGCGCTGCAGAATCACGCGCCGCTCATCCGAGCCGGCTATGAAGACACGCTCACGATGATGCGCGAGATCGACAGGCCGAACGTGGGCCTGTGCCTGGATGTGCCGCTCTTCAAGGAGCGGCAGAGCGACGCCTACGTGCACGAGGCGGTGCGGGCGTGCGGCAAGCACATCCTGCTGACGCACTACGGCGCGTGGAACTTCAGGCAGACCGAGACGGGCGAGACCGTGCAAGAGCACGGTCCCTCCTACGATGGCACCATCAACTACCGCGAGTACTTCGCGGCGTTGCAGCAGGCGGGCTACGAGGGGTTCCTCGTATCGGAGTACTGCCTGCCGTGCGTCACAGGACCATAAGATCGCGGGCATCGACGAGGTCGATCGCGCGACCCGCATGGCGCTCGACTATATGAAGCGGATGGTGATGGTGTCTGGCGTGGCGTCCGGAGCTTCTGCTGCTACTTCTTAGGCACATTGAATAGCAGACCCGTGAGATCGAGAACGAACCCGTGCGTGAACAGTAGATGTTCGTGTGTCTTGAATAGCACAGGGCTATAGAAGTGGGTGTTGTCGAAGGTCCCGGGTACATACACCGCCCCCAAGCTGTACTGCAGGAGACTCAGGACCTTGCGCGCTCGCGCAGGCAATTTGTGATGGCCGACGGTCCGAAGCACTTCGCTCGGAGTGAATTTGAGTCGCAACGGGACCACGGGCGTCACAAATGATCCCGTGGCGGGATCGGAGGGGTTCTTCCCCGGCTTGCTGTTCCGCGTGACCCCAGCACCCTTGAACCAGAAGATCCCGAAGCCCGCGCCCACATCGACCCCACGCAGCTTGAGTTTTGGTTCCAGCGGCACATACGCCACCGCCTGGATCGCCCAGAGATTGATCTCATCGGGAAACTTGGCGTTTGCCTGCGCATCCCAATTGGCAATCTCGACGACGCCGTAGAGTCGCCTCGCGTCGAGACCCTCGACGTAGAAGTCACCGCGCTCGAGCTCGATCTTCGGGACGTCTTTCCGATAGGGGGGTGATACCGGAATGCTGGCGCGAGTGAGCGCAAAGAACGGCCCCGGTCCGCTCAACCTGTCGATGTATTCCCACCAGGAGCCCGCTTCCGCCCTATGCGCCGTACCCACCAGCACCAGGACGATGAGACCGATCGCGCGCAGCGTCTTGGACATCTGGCCCTCTGGACATCACACGTTACCGATCCGACTGGGCCCTGGGGACGTATTCGTCGTACACGCTCGCAACCCGTCCGGTCTCGTGGAGCGTCGTATCGCTTCGGGGGACGGTCCTATTGCGGGGCGGCGTCAGGCTCGGACAATGCAGCAGCAGGTGCGCGGTGTCGCTGGCGATCGCGGAACACGTGAGCAGCCCCCATCGATACTGCGGAAACTCCTGTGCGTACATGATCCGCCATGGAACCGTCGCCAGCAGCAAGGGCAGCGCAAGGACCGCAATCGCCTCGACCAGTGAATGCGTGCTCAGCCGACGACGCATGGACCGGTTGCGCCACACGGCCAGCAGGCCGCTCGCCACGCCGAGCATCAAGACCTCCAGCGTTCGGCGGTAGACGAACCGTCGGAATCTGTGCGCCGGTCCCATCTGGATCAGCGCGTCGAAGGGTGCCGTGTCGATATCGCTGAAGTACCCGAGGATCGTCGTGCGGAAGATGAGCACGATGGCGCACAGCGCCACCAGACCAACAACGGACACTGTACGCACGAATGCATTCGGGTCCCGTGCCCGCCAGCGTATGACGGGCGCCCGTATGTACGTGACAGCTGCATCGCTCATACGATGGAGCGGGGGTACGGCGCGGCCAACGAGACGAAACAGTGAGCCAGCGGTTTCCAACAAAAGGAGAACAATCGCCAGATACACGACCGGTCCAACCAGCGCCTTGATTCCCAGCATCGGATACGACCACACCGGTTCGTCCGCAAAATCTCCGGTCCGACCGAGCGTGATATTGAACGCGCTGGTCGTCAGGAACCCGATGACCGTGGCGAGAGTGACGAAGCCCGCAACGCCCACCACGTACCGCTGCAGCAGTTCCGTGCGGCGGATGGGTTCAGGGGGCGGAACAACATCAATCACGCCAGACTTCGAGAGCTCCCGCTTCAGCGCCTGCGTCGACGCAGGCCGATCGTCGGCTTCGGGCGAGAGCGCCCGCTCGACTGCGTCGACGAACGCCATCGGCAGAGTCGAGCGCCGATCGCCCAGAGCGATCCTGGTACCGCTGACGTGCGCCAGCTGAAGATCCTCGATGCCATGTTCTTCAATCGGGTACGACCCTGTGACAAGGTGGTACAGGAGGACGCCGAGGCTGTAGATATCCGCCTCCGTGGTCGGGCGCTCCCCGAGGAGCACTTCGGGCGCCATATAAAGCGGAGTTCCGACCACATGCTGGCGATCATGCTCGGCGCGAAGGTCACGGCCGGCGCCGAAGTCCATCAGCACGATGCGTCCACCGCTTTCGCGCATCACGTTGCTGGCCTTCACATCGCGATGGACGAGATTCGACGCGTGCACGGCCGACAACGCGTCACAGAGCGCGATGCCGATGACCGTCGCTTCCTCGGCGCTGAGCGGTCCCTGCTCCACCACGAGCGACGCCAGCGTGCGACCGCGGACGAACTCCATCACCAGGCCGACCTCTGTGCCCGATCGCTGCGCGTCGTAGACCGTCAAGACACTCGGATGACGGATCCTCGCCATCACCTGGCCTTCGCGCAACCATTCGTCTGCGGCCGCCCTGGCTAGATTCGTCGGGTCCAGGACCTTCAGCGCCACTTCCCGCTCAAGCTGCGGATCCCATGCGCGATAGACGATGCCGAAGCCGCCCCGGCCGACGCGCTGAAGAACGATGAAGCGTCCCCAGACCACGGTGGCGCTGGCCGGAACGTCTCGACCGTCAGCAAGCGGTTGCGGCGGGTGTGTGATGGTTGCCGTCGGAAGCCTGGTCGACGAAGTCAGGTCCGACAGGCTGGGGTACAAGGCGAGCAGGCGTTCAACATCGCGTTGGAGCTGGACATCGCCGGAACAGGCGTCCTCGACGCAGTGCTGCCGCCGCCCCGGCTCGGTGCTCAGCGCCAGGGCGAGAATCTGCCTGATGCGGTCGTCGTTGTCCAATGACACTCCGCCCCCCGAGCAGCCACGACTTGTAAATCGCCGGACAGGAGTCACTCTAACGCCTCTGCCGTTTGCAGCCAAATCCGTTTGAAGCCGATTTCTCGGACTCGAGTGGCTGGGCTGGCTCCACGTCATTACATAATTAGGTCGGCCTGGTAGGGCCAGAGAATGCTCCTGACGCTCGACGGGCGGGGTCCCCGTTACACGCAGATCACACGCGCTCTCATCGACGCCATCCGGCGCGGCACGATCGCTCCAGGCGGCCGGACCCCGTCGACGCGGGAGTTGGCGTCCGACCTCGGGTGCTCCCGGAACCTCGTGCTGCTGGCGTACGAGCAGCTGATCCTCGAAGGCTATTTCGTCAGCCGGCCGCGCGGCGGCACGTTCGTCGCTCCCGACCTGCCCCTGCGATTCACGGACGCCACATCCGCACGATCGCCAACGCCTCCACAGGTTCGGGCCACATTGTCGGGCGACGGGCGGCGGATCGTGCAGGCCGCCTCGCGCGTCAGCGGCGCGGTCCGCTACAAGCCGTACTGCGCGATCGATTTCATCTATGGACTCTGCGAGCCCGATGACAGTCTGCTGCGCCAGTTCAGACGAGCGCTGCTGCGGCCGCTCCGCGACCGCGCGTTTTCGTACGGCGATCCAGCGGGCGACCTCGAGCTCCGCCGCGAGATCGCGACGCGGCTCCGATCGGCGCGGGGCATCTCGAGGTCGCCGGACCAGATCGTCCTGACGAGCGGCACGCAGCAGGCACTCGATATCTGCGCGCGCCTCCTCCTCGGCGACGGCATCCGGGCTGTCATGGAGGATCCCGGCTACGACGTGGCGGATGCGATCTTTCGCGCCGCCGGCGCCAGGATCCTGCCCGCCCGCGTGGATCGCGACGGACTGGATCCCGCGTGCCTGCCCACCGAACGTGCGCGCGTCGGCCTGGTCTACGTCACGCCGTCGCACCAGTTTCCGACTGGAGCCGTGATGCCGGCTGCGCGCCGATTCGCCCTGATCGACTGGGCGCGGCGTACGCGCGCGTTCGTCTTCGAAGACGACTACGACGGCGAGTTCCGCTACGAGGGCCACCCCATCCCTGCGCTCGCCGGACTCGATCCCGAAGTCGTCATCTACTGCGGCACGTTTGCAAAGTCGCTGTTTCCATCGTGCCGGCTCGGCTATCTGGCGCTCCCGCATGCGCTCGTCCGCCCGATCGTCGAATGCAAATGGGTGGCGGATCGAGGGAGCTCGCGGCTGGTCGAAGGTGCCATCCGTGAACTGCTGGCGACAGGCCATTACGACCGGCACATCCGCCGGATGCAGCGGCGTTATCGTGCACGGTGCGCGGCCCTCGAGCGCAGTCTGCAGAAGCACCTGGGAGCTGCGGTGGAAGTTCGGGGCAGCAGCGCGGGGCTCCATCTCGTCGCCTGGCTGCCGTCCTTGCCGCGTGGCCGCGTCACAGATTTGATTCAAGGCTGTCTGGCGCGGAGCATCGGCGTCTATCCCGTCGATCGCTATTCGGCCAGGCCGCTCGGCGCTGGCTTACTGCTCGGGTACGGACTCGTGGAGATCGACGACATCGATCGCGGTGTGCGCGGACTCGCGGAGTCGTACCGGGAGGTGGTCGACACACTCCCGTGATGTGAATACGCGCCGCGGTCATTCCTCCGTGATCAAAATGCGCCCCGGTGGATGCCCGACACATGCCGCGCGCTCGGTGACGATCTCAATCGCCTGATCTCGGCCTACTGGGAATCGGAACCGACGACCGACGTGCATTTCCTCATCGAGGCCGAGCGATTCTGCAGCTTCCTGCGGCTCGCCCTGGGATCGGATCACCCGTAAGCCCCGGTTGGCGGGTGTACTCGAGGGCGGACCGAACGACCCCGCCCCCACGTCCTCGAGCCCTCAGGCCCCTGCCCTTTGCCCTTTGCCCTTTGCCCTTGCCCCTGCCCTTACCCCTTATCCCTTATCCCTTACCCCTCCTTGTTGTAGCCTCTTGGGGCCGCACGACTGCGGTTACCAAGGACCTCCCATGCCTGCTCGGGCCCAACGCCTCTGCCTTGCCGCCGCGCTCGCGCTTGCCTGCGCGCTTCCGGCCTGGTCTCAATCCGGCACCAGGCACGTCGTCGTCATCACGCTGGACGGCCTTCGATGGCAGGAATTCTTCACGGGCGCGGACCGCACCTACTTCAAGCGCGAGAAGGACGGAAAGCCTGGCGCCGCCGAACAACGCTTCTGGCGCGCCACGGTGCCCGATCGCCGGATGGCCCTGATGCCGTTCATCTGGACGACGATCGCCAGCCGCGGGCAGGTCTTTGGTGACCCGGCGTCCGACAGCGCGTCGCATCTCACGAACAAGCTGTGGTTTTCGTATCCCGGCTACAGCGAGATGTTCACCGGCGTGGCCGATCCGCGCATCGACAGCAACGACAAGGTCCCCAATCCCAACGTGACCGTCCTCGAGTGGCTGAATCAGCGCCCCGGCTTCGAGGGACGCGTGGCCGCGTTCGGCGCGTGGGATGTCCTGCCCTATATCCTCAACGTCAGCCGCAGCACGCTCGTCGTCGGCAGCGGATTCGAGCCGTATCCGCAGGCGTCAACTACCGACGAACGTGCCATCAACGACCTCGCGGCCGATCTGCCCCGCCTGTGGGATTATGGCCCCGTTGACGCACCAGTGGTCTATGCCGCGCTCGAGTATGCCCGCGTGAAACAGCCGCGTGTCTTCTACATCATGCTTGGCGAAGGTGATGAATGGGCCCACGAGGGTCGCTACGACCTGTACCTCGACGCCACGCACCGAGCAGATCGCTTCATCGAGCGGGTCTGGACGACGCTGCAGTCGATGCCCGAGTATGCGAATCAGACGGCGATGCTGATTACGACGGACCATGGGCGTGGAGCGACGAAGAAGGACTGGAACGACCATGGTGAGAAGATTCCTGCGGCGGAACGGACGTGGATGGCGATGATCGGCCCTGGCGTCGCGCCGCTCGGCGTTCGCCGCGGCGTGACGGTGACGACGTCGCAGCTGGCGGCGACGATCGCTGCGCTGGCCGGAGAGAATTTCACGCAGGCTGCCCCACAAGCGGCGCCGGCCATCAATCTGTCGCACTAGCTAGCGCATCGAGACGAATGCGACCACGGCTCGACACCCGACGGCTGGACTTCCTTCACCTCTTCGGCCTCTCCACTGCGGCCGTCGCCCAGCCGATCTTCGATCTTCTGGGACGGAACGGCGACTTCTTCGTCGCCTCGCGGTCAGGCGCGATCGAGATTCTCGCGCTCACCCTTGCTTTGATCGGGGGCCTACCGGCGCTCCTCGTGCTGGTGGAATTGGCCGCCGGCGCGATCAGCGAGCGCGTGAGGCGCGCAGTACACCTCACGCTGGTCGCGATCCTGATGATCGCGATCGCGCTGCCGATCGCGCGCCACCTGTTACCACCGCGTGACGCGCTCATCGTCATCGTCAGTCTGGCGCTTGGCGTTCTCGGGGCAGTGGCCTATGCGCGTGCGGCCGCCGCGCGCCAGGTCGTGTCGTGGCTTACGGCGCTGAGCGTGCTCGCACCGCTGAACTTCCTGCTGCACAGCGACGCCACGAAGGTCCTGTGGCCCTCGGGCGCCACGGCCGTACTCGGTACAGTCACGGCGAGCACGCCGGTCGTCGTGATCGTCTTCGACGAGTTGCCGCTGGCTTCGCTGCTCGACGATCGTCTCGAGATCGACTCGGCACGTTACCCACACTTTGCCAGCCTTGCTGCAAGTGCCTACTGGTTCAGGAATGCCACGTCTGTGTCGGATACGACAACTCACGCCGTCCCCGCCATTCTCAGCGGCGTTAAACCCGATTTGAAACTGTTGGCGACAGCACACGACCATCCCAACAACGTCTTTTCGTGGTTGGGCGGTTCCTATCACGTCGAGTCCCGTGAGCCGATCACCGCGATGTGCCCCACTGCGGTCTGTAGCGATCCCACGGATCGGCCTCATGCGGCAAAGCTCGCAGCCATGGCGTCCGATGTGGCCGTGCTCCTGGGCCACACGGTGATGCCCCCCGGCCTTGCGGCCCGCGCGCTGCCTCGTATCGACCAAGCGTGGCAAAGCTTCGGCGACCAGGGCGGCCTGAGCGACTCGGGCGTGATAGCCATGCGGCAACAAGGCGACTCGACGCGAGACATGGCAATTACCTCGAATCCAAAATCGCTCTACGTGGTGCACTTCCTGCTTCCACACGTGCCATGGCGCTACCTGCCAGGCGGCCTCGTCTACGATCTGAATCAAGAGGTCGCAGGGCTCACGTTCGAGCAGTGGAGCAGCGATTCGTCTGCCGTCGTGCAAGGCTACCAGCGTCATCTGCTGCAGCTCGGTTACGTGGATCGCGTGCTCGGCGACATGCTCGGGCGGCTGCAATCCGCACGAATCTACGACGACGCGCTTGTAATCGTGGCTGCGGATCACGGGTGCAGCTTCCGGGCCGGAGATCGCAGACGGGCGCTGACGCCGACCAACTGGTCAGACGTGCTCCGCGTGCCACTCTTTGTCAAACTGCCGAAGCAGCATGCAGGCATCACGAGCGATCGTCCCGTCCAGACCATCGATATTCTCCCGACCATTTCCACGATCCTGCACGCTCCACTCCCATTTGCCGTGGACGGTGTGTCGATGCTGCCGGAGGTGGATCGTCACGGGGTGAAACGGACCGCCAGCTACGGTGCCAGTCAGGCGTTTGCGGTTCCGAACGATCTCACTGGCTTGAAGGAAGCGGCCGCGCACAAGACGGATCTGTTCGGTTCTGGAGCGGACACACGCAAATTGTTTGGACGAGGCCGGTTCTGGCAAGTGGTCGATCAACCGGTCGCGCGCCTTCAACCGGCTGCTACAAGCGATGTGAGGGCGTTCATCGCGGAGCCGGAGCGGTTTGCCAACGTTGCACCGCAGCGCGGAGTCGTACCGGCCCTCGTCTCGGGCTCTATCACCGGAAGCGCCATCGCAGGCCATGACGCGTTCGTAGCGGTGGGTGTCAACGGAATCGTGCGTGCGGTCGCGCAGCTCGTGCGAGTCGGGCAAGACAATACGTTTCAGACTGTCTTGCCAGAAGCGTCCTTCAAGGACGGCCACAATGCGTTGCAGATCCTGATCCTCGACGGCACTGCGGACCATCCGATTGCGATGGCAGCGTTGCTCGGAGGGAACGCTCGTCACCTTGTCGCCGATCGTGCGAATGAGCGCATCGAGTCCACGGGACAATCGATACCGGTGAGGCCCGGCGCTGTGGCAGGATTCGTCGACACCGTATCGCGTACCGACCTGAGCGGATATTGGTGCGCGTACGGGTGGGCCGCCGATCCCGCGCACGCGGGACTTCCGGTTATCCTCGCGTTCGCCGACGGGAAGGAGGTCGCGTCCTCCCGGCCGACGATCGAGCGCCCTGACATCGCGACAGCGTTGGCGGATCCTGAGGCCGTTCGGAGCGGATATGCCGTCCGGATTCCCCTTGGAGCGCTGGCGGGCGTTCGCACGGTGCGAATCTTCGGCGTGTCCGGCCGCGGCGAGGCAACCGAGCTGAGCTATCCGGCTGACTTCCCCTATCTCCAACAGATGCGGTACACGTTGGTCGGAACCGGCGGCGGCGAACACTTCGAGTCTCCGGAGCGGGACGTCGTGGCCGTGACTCCACATGCAATTCAAGGTTCCCTTGACACCTGGTCATGGTCGCGCGTGGACGATCAAGACTACCTCGCGGTATCGGGCTGGGCGGCCGACGCATCGCAGGCGTCACCGATCTACGTCCTTCTGGTTGCCGGAGACCGGCCGGTCGCGGCCGTCCATCCCATCGTTGCGCGTCCCGATGTCGCGCGATCGCTCAAGAGCGATCGCTTTCTACAGAGCGGCTATGCCTTTCGCATCAGGATGGAACGCGCGCTTCAGGAAGGCCCGCTGCGCGTATTCGGCGTCTCGGCACGCGGGGTTGCCACCGAACTGACGAACGCACGAGGCGTGACGCCCAGACCTCCCCCCTGGCACGGCACGGACTGATCCGCGGCAACCGTATCGGAGAGTGCGCCATGGCGGCCAGAGCCACGACGATCGACGCCTATCTCGACAGCATTGCGCCCGATCAACGATCTGCGTTACAGAAGCTCCGGAAGCAGATCCAGACCGCGGCACCGGACGCCGAAGAATGTCTGGCGTACGGCCTCCCTGCGTTCCGCCTGAACGGATTGCTCGTTGGCTTTCGCGCGGCTGCGCACCACTGTGCCTTCATTCTCATGAACGGCACGACAGTGGCGGCGTTCAAGAAGGAGCTTGCGGATTACGACACGTCCAAGGGCACGATCCGCTTCACGTCCGACGCGCCGCTGCCCGCGGCGCTCGTGCGAACGCTGGTGAAGGCGCGGGTTGCCGAGAACATCGCGAAGAAGAAGGCCACAGCCAGGAAATAGCGTCGCGGTCCGCGCGACCGAGGAGCCCTCATGCCCGACCGACGTACCTTCTTGAAGACATCCGCGGCCGGCGCGGCAGGACTTGCCTGGGTGGATCCGCTACACGCGTGGAGTCCTGCGCCGGACGCTGCCGCCTCGCCGCTCACACTTCGCTTCCGCCAGGTGCACCTCGACTTTCACACGAGTCCACTGATTCCAGACGTCGCGAAAGAGTTCGATCCGGAGCGGTACGCAGACGCGCTCGCTCGAGCACACGTCGATTCGGTGACGACGTTCGCGCGCTGTCACCATGGCCTCATCTACTACGACACCAAGGCGTTTCCGGAGCGCAAGCACCCGAATCTACAGCGCAATCTGCTGCCGGAGCAGGTGGCGGCCTGCCATCGGCGGAATATTCGCGTGCCGATTTATGTGACGGTCCAGTGGGATCAATTCACCGCCGACGCGCATCCCGAGTGGCGCATCGTCACTGAGACCGGGGCGCTCGAAGGCACGCCGCCGTACGAAGCGGGCTTCTATCACCGACTGTGCCTGAACTCGCCGTACCCGGACTTCCTCAAAACACACCTGAAGGAGCTGTTCGAGGTCACGCCCGTCGATGGGCTCTTTCTCGACATCGTCTCCGCGCAGGACTGTTCGTGTCCGCGATGCCGATCTGCGATGGCGGCGCACGGCATCGATGCGTCGAATGCGAAGGCCCGTCAGGCGTTCGGCGCCGAGGTGACGAAAGAGTTCCGCGTGACCATGACGGCGTTCATCCGGCAACTGGACAAGAGCTGTTCGATCTTCTACAACGCCGGGCACGTGGGTCCCGAAACGCGGCCGTCCGCCGCGGCCTATACGCACTTCGAGTTGGAATCGTTGCCGAGCGGGGGCTGGGGCTATCTGCACTTTCCGCTCTCGATTCGCTACGCGCGAACGCTCGGGCGCGAGTGTCTGGGTATGACGGGCAAGTTCCACACGTCGTGGGGCGATTTTCATTCGCTGAAGAATCCCGCCGCACTCCAGTTCGAGTGCTATCAGATGCTCGCGAATGGCGCGAAGTGTTCGGTAGGCGATCAGCTTCACCCCCGCGGCGTCCTGGACGCCGCGACCTACGAGCTGATTGGATCCGTCTACGCGTCGGTCGAGCAGAAAGAGGCCTGGTGCCGCGATGCCCAGCCGGTCGTGGACATCGGTGTCTTCAGTCCCGAGGAGTTCACCGGCGGCCGCGTGCCACCGCCGGCGATGGGTGCCGCCCGGATCCTTCAGGAAGGACGACATCAGTTCGACGTGATAGACACGCACGAGGACCTGCAGCAGTACAAGGTGATCGTGCTGCCGGATGAGATCCGGCTCAGTCCGGAACTTGCGTCCCGGATCCAGGCTTATCTCGATCGCGGCGGCTCGGTGCTGGCCTCGTGGAAGTCAGGGCTCACGCCGGATGACAAGGGCTTTGCGCTTCCGTCGTTCGGCGTCGCGCTCAAGGGCGATGCGCCGTACAGTCCCGACTTCATCCGCGCACGCACGGGGCTGTCAAGCGGGCTGCCGCAGAGCGAACTGGTGATGTACTTGAAGGCGATGGAAGTCACGCCCGCCGCCGGCGCGGACGTGCTGGCCGACGTCCTCGTCCCCTACTTCAATCGAACCTGGGAACACTATTCGTCGCATCGCCACACGCCCTCGTCTGGCGTCGTTGGCTACGCGGGCGTCGTGCGGAAAGGCGGCGTCATCTACTTCGCGCATCCCATCTTCACGCAATATGCGAAGAACGCCCCTCGCTGGTGCAAGACGCTCGTCCTGAATGCGCTCGACTTACTACTGCCGGGCCCTGTGCTCCGCGTGTCGGGTCCGAGCACGCTCGTGGCCACGGTGAACGCGCAGCCCTCCGAGCGGCGGCGCGTGGTACATCTGCTCAACTACGTCCCCGAACGGCGGGGCACCGACTTCGACATCATCGAAGACGTTCTTCCGGTCCGCGACATTCGGGTGACGTTGCAGACTGCCGAGCGCGTGCGCGACGTGCAACTCGTTCCGCAGCGTCAGTCGCTGAAGTTCGAGCATGCGGCGGGAGCTGTGTTGTTCACCGTGCCAGTCATCGAAGGGCACCAGATGGTCGCCGTCACGGTCTGATGCATGGCGCGACACCGCATCTCATCGCTTGAGTTATCAAATTGCGAGCGTGATGGAAGAAGGCAATACCAGTGGCAAGAATCACGGCGAATGACAACGCGATTACGAGAGTGCCCGCCACAGTTCGAGCGCTTGCGGTCGGAAGGCCGTCCGCCAGTGACGGACGCGCGGCGACAGCACACATTACGGCAAGTACCCACGAGACCAACACGATAGCGACGGCTACGAGTGCGAGCAGGATCTCGAACAGTATCAGATTCGCGATCTCCTGAGACACAAGGAGGGTGGACAACTGCATCGCAGCCAGCGAGGGCAACAACGCCGGCGCCGACGAGACCAGCGCGGTGGCCCCGAACAGGAACAACCGTTCTGCCATTAGTCGGCGACGTTCAGGTGTGGAAATGGCTGACGAGCTCTTAAGGGTGCTGCCCGCTCCTACCGACATGAGCAGCGCTGCTATAGCAGCGGTCAATATCGCCGTGAGCACGGGCAATAGCTCGAAGTCGAGGATGATCCTAGACCCCGTGCTCCAGACGATGGAAAATGCCACCGCGTGCAGCACGCCGCTCGCAACGACGACACCCCAGATCTGCCGCAGTCGACCTGAGTCCGTGTGCAGCCACTGCGACAAGCCTATCGCCAGGATCGCGAGAGCACGGCACAGCTCGCTCAACGCAAAAAGCTGGATTTCGCTCTGGTCCATGTCTGCCCGCAGACGCGTCGAATGTGCCTGGAGGTCGCCACTCAGTCTATCCCGTGCAGACTGGAAGCGAACGTGGTGTCGAGAACTGGAGACCGGCTCCGACTTACAGATAAATGCGCCAATCATGGCGCTGGCCCGGCCGATCCAGTCGAGACGCGGCCAGGCGATAATCGAGGATTCCCGTCATGAAGTACATGCTGATGATGCACGCCCCCCGCGCCGGCTGGGAGACCGCCGGTATTGGCACGTGGCCGCCCGAGGACATCAAGGCGCACATCGGGTTCATGCTGCGATTCAACAAGGAACTGCGTGAGGCCGGCGAACTGGTTGGCGCCGAAGGGCTCGCCGGACCCGAGCAGGCTCGCAGCGTCCGGGCCAACAAGGCGGGCGCGCCCGAAGTCACCGATGGCCCCTATCCGGAGGCCAAGGAGTTCCTCGCGGGCTTCTGGATCGTGGATGTCGACACGACCGAGCGCGCGCACGCGATCGCGGCGCGCGTATCCGCGGCACCCGGCAAGGGCGGGGTACCGCTCAACATGCCGATCGAGGTCCGGCAAGTGATGAGCGCTCCGCCCATGGACGCCTGAGGCGACCGCGTGGAGTTTGCTGACGAGCACCTGCTGCGAACACTCGCGCCGCAGGTGCTCGGGGTCATCGCCCGGCGGTACGGCGATTTCGCGGACGCCGAGGACGCCGTGCAGGAGGCGCTCCTCGCCGCATCACTGCAGTGGCCCGCCGACGGCGTACCGGACAATCCGCGTGGGTGGCTGATCCAGGTCGCGGCTCGCCGGATGACCGATCTGCTCCGCAGCGAGCTCGCCCGGCGGCGCCGCGAAACGGTCTCGGTCCAACAGGACCCACCGGATCGCAACGTTGCAGCCGCACCTGACCGCGACACTCCCGAACACGACGATACCCTGCAACTGCTCTTCATGTGCTGTCATCCGTCGCTGACACGCCCATCGGCGATCGCTCTAACTTTGCGCGCCGTGGGAGGACTCACAACCGCCGAAATTGCGAACGCCTTCCTGGTACCGGAAGCTACGATGGCGCAGCGGATCAGCCGCGCGAAGCAGAAGATCAAGAGCTCCGGCATCCCGTTTGGCTCGCCCGGCAACCAGGACCTCGCCGAACGCCTCAGCGCCGTCCTGCACGTCCTTTATCTGATCTTCAACGAAGGCTACGCGAGCAGCGTCGGCGACGACCTCGTGCGGAATGACCTGTCAAAGGAAGCCATCCGCCTGGCCCGCGCGGTCCATCGCTTGCGGCCGCACGATGGCGAGGCCGCTGGTCTGCTGGCGCTCATGCTCCTCACCGACGCTCGTCGGCCCGCGCGGACCGGGCCTGATGGCGAGCTGATTCCTCTTGCGGAACAGGACCGCACGTTGTGGAACCGGCCGCTCCTGGACGAAGGGATCGCGCTCATCAGCGACACGTTGTCGCGCGGCGTCGTCGGCGCCTATCAGCTGCAGGCTGCGATTGCAGCGGTCCACGATGAGGCCGCGCGTGCCGAAGACACGGACTGGCCTCAGATCGTGGCGCTCTACGGCCTCCTCATGCGGATGTCCGACAATCCCATGGTCGCGCTCAACCATGCGATTGCGGTAGCGATGGTCGAGGGACCGGCCGCGGGCCTGGCACTGTTGAAGCCGCTGGACGTAGCGGGCAAGCTCGAGGGCCACTATCGCCTCGACGCGGTTCGCGCGCATCTGTTCGAGATGCGTGGCGATCTCGAGTCCGCGATTCATTACTATCTCGCCGGCGCTCAGCGCACCGCGAGCGTGCCCGAGCGAAACTACCTCACGACCAAAGCCGCTCGGCTGCGCGGCCGCGTCGATTCATAAGCGAAGCCGCACATTCACATCGAAAGAGCTTGTGGGTGCGGGCCGAGATGGACGGGATACACTCGTCTGTTGGCGGCCTGGAGGCGCCGCGTACCGACATGTCCAATCTCGCTCAGCTCGACCCGCAGGCATTAACAGCGTTCCGCAGTCAGGTGCAGCAGCGCTACGACGCGTTCAAGGCGCGCGGATTGAAGCTCGATCTCACTCGAGGCAAGCCGTCGAGCGCACAGCTCGACGTGTCGAATCCACTCCTCGCGTTGCCTGGCTCCAATGACTACGCCGCGTCGGACAAGACCGACTGCCGCAACTACGGAGGACTTCAGGGCCTGCCAGAACTGCGCGCCCTGCTCGCACCTCTCTTTGGCGCGACGACCGAGCAGACGATCATTGGCGACAACTCCAGCCTGGCGCTGATGCACGACGCGATCGTGTATTCGCTGCTGCTGGGGTCGTCTGACAGCCCGACGCCATGGTCGACCGGGCGGACGGCATTTCTCTGTCCGGTGCCGGGGTACGACCGTCACTTCGCCATCTGTCAGGATTTCGGGATCGAGATGATTCCGGTCGAGATGCGCGACGACGGTCCGGACATGGACGCGGTGGAGCGCCTGGTTGCCGAGAATGCGGGCATCAAGGGCATGTGGTGCATCCCGAAATACAACAACCCGACCGGGACCGTCTTTTCGGACGGTGTCGTCGATCGGCTGGCGGCGATGCGGACCGCCGCGCCAGACTTCCGATTGTTCTGGGACAACGCGTATGCCGTGCATCACCTGACGGACACACGCATCGAGATCCCGAGCGTCATCGACGCGTGTGCGAGGCACGGGCATCCGAACCGGCCTTTCGTGTTTGGCTCCACGTCGAAGATCACGCTGGCAGGCGCCGGCGTCTCGCTGTTCGCTTCGTCGAAGGACAACGTCGCGTGGTTCCTCAAGCGGATGGGCAAGCGGACGATCGGCAGCGACAAGGTCAATCAACTGCGGCACGTGCGTTTTCTGCGCTCCACCGAGGGACTCCTCGCGCAGATGGACGTGCACCGCGGGATCATCGCGCCGAAGTTTGCGACGGTCATTCAGGTGTTCACTGAGCATCTGGGCGGAGACCGGCGTTGCGACCTGGACGAGTCCGAAGGGCGGTTACTTCATCAGCCTCGATGTGCTGGACGGCTGCGCGAAGGATGTGGTGCGGCTGGCGAAGGACGCGGGTGTCGAGCTGACGCCCGCGGGGTCCACGTATCCGCTCGGACGCGATCCTCGGGACCGGAACATTCGCATCGCGCCGACGTTCCCCGATCTGGCGACGGTGGGCCCTGCGGCCGAAGGCGTGGCGCTGAGCGTGCTGTTGTCTGCGACCACGAGACTGCTCGCCCGTTAGGAGTTGTGGGGTCAGGTCTTGAATTCACACATTTCGCAACACCTGACCCCACAAGGGTCAGGTCGTGCGAAATGTGTGAATTCAAGACCTGACCCCACGCCCCAATTTATCTCGCTATTCCTACCTGAACGGTTCAGGATAGGCGCCGTGCGCCAGTCCCACCGCTTCCTTCCCTGCAAAATCGCCGCTCTGGTCGTCGTTCTCGTCGCGGCGCAGCCGCTCGTCGCGGCGGACAAGCAGCAGCGAAAGGCCAAGGAAGCCGAGGCGAAACGGCTGACCAGCCTCGGCCGGAACCTCGAGAAACAAGGTCATCTCCTCGAGGCGAGAGAACAGTACCTGGCCTCGGAGCACGTCCTCTTCACGCAGGACGCCGAAAAAGGCCTGGAGCACGTGGCGGAAGCCGCCGACGACCAGGTCAAATCGCTGATGGCGAGCGCAGCACAGGCCTACGCGGCGGAGAACTTCGCCAAGGCGGCGCAGCTTCTCCAGAGCGCGGATGCCCTCCATCCGGGCAATGTCGCGATCACCTGCAACCTGGCGTTGACCACGTACCAGCAGGGCGATCACCGGGATCAGGCGTTGGCGCAGCTCGATGCCTGCGTCTCAGCGTTGCGCGACAAAGATCCTCGACGTCGTCTGGCCGAGCTGCTGACCGCTCTTCAGACCGGAGATCGGCAGGGTGTGGCACCGGCCGCGGCAAGGCAGCAGGTCGCGCGGCTCAACGACGCGATCCTGCTGGCAAGTGACAAGGATCCCCAAGCTGACGACGATGACGATGCCACGCCGGCGCCGGCCGCACCGGTCGCGAACTTGTGCGCGCAGATGAAGCAGCTGCAGGCCGGACTCGTCCGGAATCCGGCGATGCTGTTCGACCTCGCCAATTGTGCCGAATCGGATGGCCGCTTCGACGAAGCCTCGAGCCTGCTGACCGCCTATCGCGAGGCCGCGCCAACGGCAGCGGATGCCGATGCCGTGCAGGCGCGTCTGGCCGTGTTGAAGGGCCTCACCGCCCTGCCGGATCCGCAGGGTTCGGTCGTCAGAGCCTTGTATGCGAGCGCCGCGAAACACGTCGAGACCCGCGCCTACGATCGAGCGCTTGCGGAATATCAGAAGGCGGTCGAGGCCATTCCTGAGTTCGTCGAAAGCAAACGTCGCGTGGCGACGCTCCTTGAAGCGGAAGGTCAGACCGACCAGGCGCGGACCTACTGGCAGCAGGTCGTCGTTGCCGACACTGTGGACGAAAGCCGGCAGCAGGCGCAGCTCGTGGTGAACGGGCTCGACGCCGAGAAGGGACAGTACGACGAGCTGGTCAGCGCGGCACGTCAGCTCCTGACCGGCCTGGTCGGACGCAGCTTCCTCGACGGTGAGCCGGTCGGCCGGATCTACGCGGCCTACCGGTTACAACTCGCCAACGAGAAGCTGCAGTCCGCAGAGCTCCTGCTGCCTCTCGCTCCCGAGGGCAACCTTCTCCGGGCACTGACCTGCTCGCAGATGAATGACTTCCGGTGCGTGCGGGCGAGCTTCGACGCGCAGCGTGCGCTGACGCTGCCGGTCTCCTTCTACGGCGCAGTCTTCTACAAGGGCTTCGACCCGAAGAACATCGACAAGCAGGAGCGGACCTACGCCAAGATCGAGTTCGAGAAGGGCACGATGCGTGTCGCCGAAATCTCATTCGTCAAGCCGAAGAAGCAAGAGGCGCAGGTGTCCGCCATTGTCGCTGGTGAGGATCGCCTCGGACGTCTGGGTGCGGCCGACGGACTCCGCTCTGTGAAGTTTCAGGGATTCACCGTCCCGTCCCGCGCGGTGAAGCATCTGGAGACGCAGAACGGCATCCTCTACCTGGAGCTGGACGACAAGAGCATCAAACACCGCAAGATGGGCATCGAGCCGCTGAGCTTCGTGCTCGACGTTCCTCCCGGCGGACCGGGAGCGCGCCGCTTCATGAACAACTACATCAACATCGCGGAGACCTACGGCGGTGTCGAGAAGGCCAAGCTCGGGAAGGAATCCACGACGTTCGGCGAGAAGATGAAGGTCGTCTCCGACATCGCGTCAATCGGCTTCAGCCTGACGTCGGTCATGTTCGGCGACTTCGTCTCGGTGATCGACGTTGTCGGCGGCGTGAACGGGATTGGCCACACGATCGGACTCAACCAGCGACAGGTGCGGCACCTGGTCGCAGAGCGGCGCCAGGCGATCCACGGGAACAGTTTCAAGGCCATTCCCAGCGAGCCGGTGAGCCTGGCGTTCCGGAAAGAGCTGAAGTAGCGGCGGACGACTGCTAGCTCGGACTGCAGCGCTGTCTTGGGGTCGAGTCGCGCGGCACGCACGGCGGGGATGACCGTCGCCACTCCCGATGGCGCTCCCGGGTTCCACGCGGCGCTCATATGATGGAGTCCATCATATGTCCACTTTAAATGAGGTCGGGAGGATTTTCTCAAGATCGACCTGATCTTGAGAAAATCCTCCCGACCTGATTTTCGGATCACGAGCAAAATCACACGAGTGGCCTGCGCCCTATTTCCAGTCCAGCCACTGGCCACCGCCGCCCGCCAGCGCGCGACGATGGATCTCGTGCGCCGACGCCAGGTCCTCGACCGCCACACCGAGCGACTCGTAGATCGTCACGTCATCCGGCGACACACGCCCGGCCACGCGCCCGAGCAAGACCTCGCCCAGCTCCCCCAGCAGGTGCGCGTCGTCGATGGCCCCGTCCTTCCGGGCGAGCAGGAAGTCCCCAGCTTCGTTGAGACACGACTCGCGGCAATCAGTGTAGAGGCGCGCACGCCGCACGAGCGCGGTGTCGAGCTCGCGCCACGCGGCGAAACATGCGCCGACGGCGTTCACGTGCGCGCCGGGCGCCACGGATGCCCCGGCCAGTATCGGCTCGCGCGCCGACGTCGTGGTGCAGATCAGATCGGCCCCGCGCACGGCCTCGTCTGCCGTGGCCGCCACCTCAATCGCCGGTCCAGTGGCGGCGGATTCTTCACGGGCGAAGCGTTCGGCGTTGGCGCGCGTCCGACTCCAGACACGCACGCGCCGGAGCGGCCGCACGGCCCGCATGGCCTCGAGGTGCGTGCGGGCCTGGGCACCGGACCCCAGCAGCGCGAGGTCGCCGGCCTCAGGCCGCGCGAGCACATCGGTGGCCGCCGCCGACGCGGCCGCCGTCCGAATGGCGGTGATCGCGGTGGCGTCCAGAATCGCGAGCGGTTCACCGTGCGTGATCCCGAAGAGCATCACCACGCCCTGATGCGACTCAAACGGCGTCCCGTGATTGCGAGGCATGACGCTGACGACCTTGAAGCCAAAGCTCTGCGGATCGCCGAGGTAGGCCGGCATCATGCCGAGCAGGCCGGATCGGTCCGGCAACCAGACCATGCTGCGCAGAGGGAGCACAGCATCGCCGCGGGCCAGCGCGGTCAGCGCCTGGCGCATCAATCCGACGCAGACATCCATCGGCAGCAACCGATGGACGTCTGTCTCGTTGACGAACAGCACCTTCATAGATCGTCCACGTACTTCCGTCGGTTGGTGAAGGAGCGACTACCGGCCCAGAGCCTGCCGGATCCAAGTCGCTATCCGCGTGATGCGACACTGACGTCACGCGGTACGTGTAGATACCGGACGCAAACCGGATCGACACCGTGTACTCGTCGCCCTTCCAGCGGTGCGACGCATGGACGACGACCCTGCTAGAGCGTGACCACCTGACCGCTCCGAACGCTCTCATCCGCGGCGAGCACGATCCGCAGGCTGTTGACCGCGTCCTGCATGTGGTCGGTGAGGTCGAGATCCTGCTGGATGGCGCGCAACAGGTACGCCTGTTCGCGATCGCAGAGCCCTTGATGATCGGGCTCGTCTTCGGTGTTGATGTATTCGTCGGGACGCACGAAGTTGCCGTCGGATCCGAGCGCGCCGTGATGCACGCGCAGACAGTTCGTCTTGGTGTGGCTGTCGATGTCGTTGGATCCTGCTGCGGCGGCCTCGTTCGGATCCTTGACGATCGACACACAACCCTTCGGTCCAATGACGTCTTTGACGAAAAACGCCGTCTCGCTCATCATCGGGCCCCAGCCCGCTTCGTACCAGCCCACCGACCCATCGTCGAAGGTGACCAGCAGCTGGCCGTAGTTGTACATCCCGGCCTTGACCTCGTCGGTCAGCCTGGCACCAATCGCCGACACGCGTGCCGGCTTGGCGCCGGTCATCTGACACATCACGTCCACGTAATGGACACCGCAATCCACGATGGGGCTGATGGACTTCATCAGATTCCGGTGTGTCTCCCACCCGGCGCCATGGCTCTGTTGATTGAGATTCATCCGCATCACGAGCGGCTTGCCCAACCCGCGCGCCAGCTCGATGAACTTCTGCCAGGCTGGATGCACGCGCAGGATGTAGCCAATCACCAGCTTTCGCCGCTTGGCCCGCGCCGCGTCCACGATGGCTTGCGCCTCGGCTACTGTCTCGGCCAGCGGCTTTTCGCAGAACACGTGACAGCCCGCGTCGATCGCGGCGAGCGCATAGGCCGCATGCGTCTCGGGGTAAGTGTTGATGCTGACCACATCAGGACGTGTGGCCGCGAGCGCCTGGTAATAGTCCGCGAACTCGGGTATGCCGCCGAGCTCTTTGCTGATGGCGCCGCGAGACGCGGGTCCACGGCTGACGAGTCCGACGACATCGAACTCTGGCATTTTGTGATACGCGCGAGCGTGACTCGCGCCCATGTTGCCGCAACCGGCGACGAGCACACGAAGAGGGGAAGACATGAACTAGCTATATCAGAAATTCGGGATTCGGAGTGCGGAGGGCGCCCGCCGTCGCTTGTCGCCAAGGCGACAAGCTGTGGCGAGGCCTCGCCGGAGCGCTCGTGGATGCCATGACCGCGAAGGGCGGGGAGTGCAAGATTCACTGCTATCATCCCGCCCAGCTGGAGTCCCAATGCCGCGAATACCTGGCCGATTCGTTTCGCTCGCCGCCGCGCCGATCATTTTCTGCCTTGTCGCGGCGGCCGGACCTCCGGCGCAACAGCCCTATTTCCCGCCGCCCGGCTCGTGGGCGTCCAAGTCACCTCGCGATCTCGGGATGGATCCCGCACGGCTCGCCGACGCAGTTACCTTCGCAAAGGCACACGAGACGGACCGCGCGATGGACTTCTCGGATCAGATCCGCATCTTCGGGTCGCTCCTGGGATCAGTTCCCACGCGGCGCGCGCACACCAACGGCGTCGTCATCTACAAGGGCTTCGTCGTCGCGACCTTCGGCGATCCAGCGGCTGTTGACCCGACGTACTCCGCCGCCAAGAGCATGCTGTCCACGGTCGCCGCACTGGCCGTGCGGGATGGACGCATCGCGAACCTCGACGATCCAGTCGGGAAGACGGTGACGGACGGCGGCTACGACTCTCCGCACAACAGCCTGGTCACCTGGAAGATGCATCTGCAGCAGGAGACCGAATGGGAAGGCGAGATGTGGGGCAAGCGCGACGACTTCGTCGGCGCCGCGGCCTTCGGTGAAGGCGAGCGGAAACCGCGGACACTCCAAGCGCCGGGCACCTATTACGAATACAACGATGTCCGCGTGAACCGCTTCGCGCTCTCGCTGCTGCGCGTGCTGAAAAGGCCCGTGCCCGATGTGTTCAAAGACGAGATCATGGATGTCATCGGCGCGTCAGACACCTGGAAATGGGTGCCGTATCACAACAGCTACGTGGAGATCGACGGACGCACCATGGCGTCGGTGAGCGGAGGCACGCGTTGGGGTGGCGGCGTGTGGATCAGCGCGTGGGACCTCGCGCGCTTCGGCTATCTGTGGCTTCGAGGCGGACGGTGGCACGACCGTCAACTGCTGCCGCGGGATTATGTCACCGCCGCAGTGCGTCCGAGCGCGCACGGTCCAGACTACGGCTATCTCTTCTGGCTGAATACGGAAGGGAAGAACTATCCAGGACTCGCGGCGACCACTTTCGGTGCGCGCGGCGCCGGCAGCAACACGATCACGATCTGTCCCGACCAGGATCTCGTGGTCGTATGGCGCTGGCATGCCGGCAACGAAGCCGACTTCGTGTCGAGAGTGCTTGCAGCGATCGACCACACTGCGAGCGCGCATTGACGATTGCAGATTGACGACTGACGATTGGCTCTACAACGCCAGTCGGCAGCGTCACAGATTCGCATCAATCGTCATTCAGCAATCTGCCTTCGTCATTGCAGAAAGCCGCCGTCCGGTCGAGCTTGCGACTGAGACGATCCGTCGTCCTGGGTCACCAGCTGATTGACGACCGCGGACTTTTTGCTTGCCGCGCCAGGTGAAGGCGGGCAGAGTCGCGGTGCGCCCAACGTCCGCGTCGCCGGCTCCCCACCGCAGCGGACTGCTCTCGCCGGAGGCCCGATGCCTGCAGCCACCGTAAAGCACATCGTCGTGCTGATGATGGAGAACCGCTCGTTCGATCACCTGCTGGGGTTGCTCAAGCGCGAGAACCCGGCGATCCGCGGCGCGCTGCCCGGCGAATTCGCGAACAGCACGACGGCCGGTCAGTCGATCGCGATCGGACCGGGTGCAGGCAGCCAGGGACAGCTCCTGATCGATCCTGGCCACGAGTTCGTCGATGTGTTCACGCAGATGTACGGGTACCGGCCGGCAGCGCAGTCACGGATCCCGATATGTCGGGCTTCGTGAAGAACTACGAGCAGCTCGCCGGGCAGGGCAAGGGCGACGTCGTGATGCGGTGCTTCGAGCCCGCGCAGCTCCCGGTGCTCGCCACGCTGGCGCGCTCCTATGCCGTGTGCGACGCGTGGTTCTCCTCGGTGCCGGGACCGACGCTGCCGAACCGGGCGTTCGCTCATTTCGGCACCTCGTTCGGCAGGCTCGACATGTCGCCCGACTACTTCCGTATGCGGCCGAGCATCTATCAGCGGCTGCGCCAGGCGGGCAAGCAGGGGAAGATCTACTACTACGATTCCACGAGCAGCACGCTTGGACTCACCTTCCTGCTCTCGGATCAGGCGAGCTACTTCGGGCTGCTCGGTGATTTCAAGCGCGACTGCAAGAAGAACCGCCTGCCGGAATACTCCTTCATCGAGCCCAACTACGTCGATCACGGCGGTGCGCTCGCCTGCGACCAGCATCCGGATCACGATGTCGTGGCCGGCGACAGCTTCATCGCCGAGGTCTACGACGCGATCCGATCGAACGATCAGGTCTGGCAGTCCACGGTGTTCGTCATCGTCTGGGACGAGCACGGCGGACTCTACGATCACGAGATTCCTCCAGTCGTCACGCACACCGACTCGTTCACTTCCACGACACCGAAGTTCGACTTCGATCGGTTGGGTGTGCGCGTGCCTGCGGTCGTCGTTTCACCCTTCATCGAGCCGGGGACGGTCGACCACACCCCGTACGAGCACGCGTCGATTCCTGCCAGCGTGACCGAGCAGTTCATCGGCCCTCCAGCAGTTCACTCGCCGTTTGAACGCGAGAAGTGGGCGACGACATTCCTCCACCTGCTGACGCGAACCGAAGCTCGCGACGACAATCCGTTCACTGAGACGCCCGCACTACGTCGGATGGCGCTCGAAGGACCCGCACCGCGACCGACGGGCGCGAGTCCCGTGTCCGGCCTGCTGCGCCAGCAGGTGAGCGACGTGTACTTCATGTTGAAGCGGCATCATCTGTCCGACGCGGCGAAGTTCAACCCCGACGATGTCAAGACCGAAGAAGATGCCGCAGTATTTCTGGCCCGAGGGAATGCCATTCTGAATCCGCCGCCGGCGGAACGCCCTCAACCACGCAGGAAGACACCGGTGCGGCCTGGGAAGTCTGCAAAGCGGCCTGCGCGCCCGAAGGCGCGAAAGCCCGGATCGGCCTCCCGCGCCCGGGCGAAGAGGCGCCGGTCGTGAGGCGCGGCGTGGTCCACTGTCGGCGCGATCGTCATCAGCGTCGTCTGCGCGCAGCCATGTGCCGCCCAGGGCGTGGCCGCGGCAGGCTCTGGTCAGACATGCGATCAGAAAGATGCGGACGCCAAGCGCGCATGGGCGTCGGCGCCTCATGGCTGGCTGGCCAGCGTGTTCCACAAGGAGCAGCGCGACATCGCGGATTCCTGGTGCCGCATCTGGGAGGCGTCTGGCGGACGCGACCGATCGTTCAAGGCCGAGAACTTCGGACGCACGCTCTTCACGGGAGACGGGATCCATCCGGCGGTCTCGAGCGCCCTCGTTCCCGGCAGCGGCTTCGCAGGTGGCGCGACGTTCGGAGTGGATCGAGCTCTTACGAGCCCGCACCTTCGCCTGTCGATGTCCGCCGACGCGTTAGCCGCGACCAATGGATCCTGGCAGGCTGGTGGCGGGCTCACGCTGCTCGGCAGCGCCCGCAAGCGCGAGAACGATCACAACAATGCCGTCATCGACATCCACCATCAGCACCTGGCGGAGCTGACGTACTTCGGCCCTTCGAACGACAGCGTCAAGACGAGCCAGACCGCCTATGCGCTCGACAAGACGATCGCGGCTGGCCAGTTCGTCATGCCGATCGGTCGCGGCTTCGCGGCAGTCGTCGCCGGAGGCGGCGAATGGCTGGATCCCGGGGCTCCGGCTGCGGGCTCGCAGCCTCCCGTGGGCGCACGCTTCGATGAGTCCACCGCCCCGGGTTTTGCCTCGTCCACCTCGTATGTCATCTACGGTGCGGGCGCGCGCTGGCGCTACCCGCTCGACGCGGCGAGCGCGGGATACCGGACCTCCGCGACTGCGATGCTGCGTGCCTATCACGAGACCAGCGGACGTCCGTACTCGTTCCGGCGTCTCGATCTCCAGTGGGTCAACGCGTTCACACCGGGTGCGGCAGTGGGTACGTTTTCAGCCAACGGATTTGCAGCACTCTCATATACGGGAGATGCCGACTCGGTGCCGTTCTATCTGCAGCCGACAGTCGGCGGCGCGGACCAGTCCGGGCGCGCTGTGCTCCGCAGCTATCACGACTACCGCTTCCGCGCGCCAAATGCCCTCGGCATCGTCATCGAGCACGAGCGGACGATCAAAGACTTCTTCGGATCCCTGCTCTTCGTCGATCTGGGTCAGGTCTTCGACACGCCGTCCCGCGTCCGGCTCAACGCCTTTCACAAGAGCTTCGGCGCCGGTGTCACCCTGCGGGCCGGCAATACGACTGTCCTTCGGATCTTCTATGCGTGGGGCGGAGGCGAAGGCACCAGGACGACGTTCTCGGGCGGAAGTGGAGTGTTTGGGGAGGCGCCACTTACGAGCTGGTAGGGCGCGCTGCGTCGTTTTCGTGTTCGTGTTCGTTTTCGTTCGCGTTGTCTTGTCTGGAGGGCGACCACTGCGATCGCCCTCCAGCATTCGCTCGTTCACGAATACGAACGCGAATACGAATACGACTGGGTTTCTTCCGAGCGCTACCACCGCCTCAGCACGACGACGCGGACCAGAGTGAACGCACCTGCCGGATCCGACACCTTGATCGTGAAGGCGTCGTGATTGCGGCTGCTGTCGGCGACATACGTGAAGCCGCCGTTGGCGGTCAGTGTCACGGTCCCGAACTTGGGCGCTTTCGCGAGCGAGAACGTTAGCGGATCGCCATCCGGATCGACGGCCTGAACCTTCCCTGACGTCTGACCACGCCGCAGGACGCGGACGCATGGCCCCCACGCCCACGGTGGATCGTTGACCGGTGTGATCACCACCGCCACGGTGGCCACGTTCGACCACTGGTTACCAGCGCGCGCGCGGAACGTGAAGCGATCTTCGCCGTTGGCATTCCGCTTGGGCAGATAAAGGAATTGCCCGCTGTTCCCGTCGAGATACACCCAGCCCTTCTTGCCGCTGGACACGATCTGATACGTCAGCCGCCTGTGCTTCGAGTCGGTCGCGTGTACCGCGCCCCGGCCGCGCCCGTCTTCGGGCAACGACAGCGTGCCGTTGATGGCCACGAAGCCCTCGAGGCGCGCGGGCTGGATGGTCACCGTGACGGTCGCGACGTTCGACGACGCCTGACCGTCGCTTGCCTTGAACGTGAAGCTGTCGCTCCCGCTCGCGTCGGCAGTGGCGGTGTAGGTGAACGCACCGGTCGCCGGATTTGTGACGACCGCCGCACCCTTCGAGCCGTTGGCAACAACCTGATACGTCAGTGAGGTGCTGTCGATGTCGGTCGCTGACAGCGTGCCGCTGGTCGAACTGCCGGCCGTCACGGAGGCCGCGCCATTCGACGCAACGGGCGCGTCGTTGACCGGAGCGATCGTCACCGTCACCGTGGCGACATTCGAACTCGCTTTCCCGTCGTTGACCTGGAACGTGAACGTATCCGTTCCATTCGCATTCGACTTGGGTGCGTAGGTGAAGGCGCCGGTCGCCGCGTTGGTCACCGTTGCCGCACCCTTGCTGCCGTTCGTCAGCAGCGAGAACGTGATCGGGTCGTGGTCGTCGTCACTCGCCGGCAACGTGTCCGAGAATGCCGTGTCTTCCTTGGCTTGGACCGCGACGTCATGTGCCACAGGGGCGTGATTCTGCTGTCCGATCGTCAGGCGGAAGACAACCGGCAGGTTGCCGCTTCCCGACGGCGTCATGCCGTAGAACGTGCCCGGCAGCGTCTCGAGGAGCCCGCCGGATGGCGACACGCCGCCAGGCTGCGAATAGTCGAATGAATGCAGCGGAGTGAACGTTCCATCGAGCGTCAGGCGGAAGAGCGTGCCCGCACCCGTGTCGCCGCCCATCGTCGTCGTTCCGTAGAGCGACTGATCGGCAGCCTGGACGAGGGGTGCGAACGACGTTGCGCCATCGCTGCCGTTCGAGAAGTTGTGGATCGAGGCGATCTGGCCTGACTGCGGCTCGAAGCGGAAGATCGTGCCGTAGCCCGCGCCATCGCCGACTGCCGTTCCGTAAAAATTGCCGTCGCTCGCGAGCAGGAGCTCACTGCGCGGGAAGTAGCCAGTGCCCTGTCCGAACGACGCGAGGTCGGTGGCGACACCTGAAACCGGGTCGTAGGAGAAAACGGTTCCGCGCTGCTCGTCACCACCGGCCGTTGTCGTGCCATAGAGCCGGCCGTCAGCTCCCCACGTGAGGCCACCCATCGGCGCATAGCCAGTTGGCAGTCCCGTTCCGGGTGCAGCCGCACCAAACGCGTACACGACGCTGAACGAGCCGTTGACGATCTTGAAGAGCGTGCCCCCGTTGTTTTCCCCGCCGGCCGACGTGACGCCGTAGACCGTGCCGTCAGGATCGATGGCGAGGCTCCCGTACGGGTACATCCCGTCGGTCTGTCCGCCGGCGGTGAAGTCGGCGAACGCGTAGACCGGGACGAACGTACCGGCGGACGTGACCTTGAATACGGTGCCGCGGCTGTTGCCGCCGAATACCGTCGTTCCATACAGCGATCCGTCGGGGCCCTTCACGAGATGCGCGAAGGGATTGAGGCCATCGCTGCCCGTGAACAAGTGAAGGAGCGTCACGCTGCCCTGCTCCGAGATCCGGAAGATCGAACCACGAGCGGCCCCACCACCGTCGTAGCCCACGCCGTAGAGCAAGCCGTCGTCCCCGCGCGTGAGACCTGCGAAGAGCTGGCCTGGATTGTTCGCGCGGAATCCCAGCACGATCTGGCTACCGCTGGTCGCGGGATCGAAGGAGAAGACGGCGCCGTACGGAGACGGCCCGCCAGTCGTTGACGCGCCATACAGCTTGCCGTCGTCGCCCGCGATGAGCGGCGCCACCACTGATCCGCCTTCGTCCTGCAGATGCTTGCGGACCGAGAACGTCTGTGAGGCGCGCTCGATGCGGAAGATGGTGCCAAGCATGTTGGCGCCACCTGAGGAGGTCACGCCGTAGAGATTGCCGTCGTTCGCCAGCGTGACGCCATCGCCTGGCGCAAACCCTTCCGGATACGTCGATGTTCCAGGATCGAATGCCGCGAACGAATGGAGCACCGTGAACGTTCCGCCGGGCGTCACCGAGAAGACGGTGCCCAGGTTGCTCGTACCGCCACTCGAGGCCGTGCCATAGAGCGCGCTGTCGCCGCCATCGGTGAGGGGCGCACGAACCTCTGATCCCTCGCTGCCATCGGCGGCGAATGAATGCAGCAGCCCCACACTCCCGCCGGTCGTCATCCGATAGAGTCCGCCGGCGCTGAACTCGCCTCCAGCCGCGACGGCGCCGTACAGAGCATTGTCAGAACCGAACACGACGCCACCGCGCGGTTGTGCGAGCGGCACTGACTCGCTGCCGAACGCATGGACGATCGTGAACGCGCCGGCTGGTGTGATCTGAAAGAGGATGCCGTTGTCGAAGTCGCCGCGTGTGTGCGCGATGCCGTACAGGCTGCCGTCTGCGGCTGCCGCGAGTGGTGTCTCCGGCTCGCCGCCTTCGGCCATCTCGCCCGTCATGTCGTCGCGCGCGCTGAACGTGTGGAGCGTCGTGAGCGATCCCGCGGTGGTGATCCGGAAGATGGTGCCCGTCGTGTTCCCAGCACCGCCGTTCGTCGTGCCGTACAGCGCCCCGTCTGCACCACGCACGAGACCGCTGGCCGGGAACTCGCCATCTGCACCTGAGAAGTCATAGAGCGACGTCAGGACGCCCGACGGATCGACCTTGAAGACGCCACCGCGATTGAAGGCGCCGCCCACCTGTCCGGTGCCGTAGATCGTGCCGTCGGCATCGCGCACGAGCGGTCCCACGATCAGGTACGGCAGCGACGCGCCGAAGTCGGCGACAACGCTGAAGGTGACTTGTTCGGCTGTCTGGACCGGCCACGCGACTGCGCCGATCAGTATGGCCATCGCGATCAGTACACGCGATGCGCGCACACGCGACGTCGAACGCGAAGTGAAGATCCCGCCGCGAGCCGTCGATTCCACGAATGCCATGGCGTCCCCCCGGGGACTGTTCGTGTCCCAGTTCACGGGTGGTTTCAGTCAAGGCAGAACCTCCCGTTACTCGTGTTATCGACAGTTCGCGGTGGTAGCTTTACGCGGTCTGCTGCACGGAAAATATTCTGCAGATGCCTGCGCGTGCGCGCACGCGAGTGCGCGTGGAAGCCACGTGCAGCAGGTCCTGTCCGAGTACTATGTGGGGTTCAGACCGGTCTGGGAATCGAACCCAGCGACGCATCGTGTGTGATGCGCCCGGCGGGTTTGCAGCCCGCGGGGAGCCCAGCTCCCTTACCCGGCCGGAGAGCATGGGGTCGGGATGAATTTCAGAAATTGCGATGACTTGCGCAATTCGTCATGAAATTCATCCCGACCCAATATTGCTAGGCGACGGTGTTCTGCGCGATCACTTCCTTAAAGAACTGCGCACTCAGTTTGGGCGTGCGCTTCTGCGTCGCGTAGTCCACGTAATGCAGGCCGAAGCGATTGGTGTAGCCGTCGGCCCATTCGAAGTTGTCCATCAGACTCCACAGGAAGTAGCCCTTCACCGGCACACCGTCGGCCGTCGCCCGCTGGAGCTGTGACAGGTAGTTCCTCAGATACATCACGCGATCCGTGTCGTAGACGAGACCATCGGCGGCAGGCACATCCGAGGACGAGCAGCCGTTCTCGGTGATGTAGATCTCCTTTGCCTTCCAGATCGACGCGACGTGGCGCGGCCCCCAATAGAGCGCCTCTGGCCCGACGGAGAGCCAGGGCGACGCCATATGCGGAAACGACGCCGGATGCGGCACCACCGCGAAACCGAGTGGCGAGTCGTCGGCGCGGACGTAGATCGGCGTGTAGATGTTGATCCCGACGAAATCGAGCGGGCTCGAGATGATCTTGAGATCGTCCGGCGTGAACTTCGGCGCGTCGGCGCCCGCATGCGCCAGATACGCGTCGGTGTACTTCCCTTCCATGATGACCGTCATGTACTGCGCGTTCACCTGACGCGTCGCCTCCGTGGCGGCCGCGATGTGCTTCGCGTTCTCGATCACGGGCGCGCAGATTGTCATGTTGTCCGCCAGGCCGACCTTCGTGCCGGCGTTGCCCGACGCACGGATCGCCTGCACGGCGAGGCCGTGGCCCAGGACGGCGTGATGCCGTGTCTGGTTGAAGCGTCCCGGCGGAAGCTTCAGCCCTGGCGCGTGGATGCCCTGCGCATAGCCCAACTCGAGGAACGCGCCGAACTCGTTGATCGTGAAGATGTGCTTGACGCGATCGGTCAAACCCTTCGCGACGAATCCTGCATAGTCTCCGAATGCCTTGGCCGTGTCGCGGGACTCCCAGCCGCCGCCGTTGTCCTGCAACACCTGCGGCAGATCCCAGTGGTACAGCGTGGCGAAGGGCTCGATGCCGTTGGCGAGCAGCTCGTCGACCAGGCGGCTGTAGAAGTCCATGCCCTTGGGATTCGGCGCGCCGGTCCCCTGCGGAAAGATGCGCGACCAGGAGATCGAGAAACGATAGACCTTGACGCCCAGCGACTTCATCAGCTGCACGTCGTCTTTGTAGCGGTGGTAGTGATCGTCGGCCACGTCGCCGTTGGCGTTGTTGACGACCTTGCCGGGTGTGTGCGCAAAGGTGTCCCACACCGACGGCGTGCGGCCGTCTTCCGCGACGGCGCCTTCGACCTGATACGCAGCAGTGGCGGTTCCCCAGAGAAAGCCAGCAGGAAACGACCGGGATGCAACGGTCGATGCCGCCGCACCGGCCACCGGCGCGGCCTCACTGGCGGATCCGGTTGCGGCCGACGCGCCCACCGCCGCAGCGCCGACCACTTTTGCGAACTCACGACGGGAAACGGAATTGGACATATTGGACATAAGGCCTCGCGCGTTAGATATCACGAAAAGTCGAGATAGACGCGTTCGTCAACTCGCAACGTCCAACTTCCAACGCCCCACTCGCTGCCGTGTGCCATACGCCGTGGGCCGTCAGCCCTCGCGGGCCAACGGAGTTGACAGAGTTGTACTAATGAACTAGTATTTTAATGCAGATGGGCATCGTCACCGTCGATTCGCGCGATCCCACGCCGATTTACGCCCAGCTCGAACGCGGGCTGCGCGCGGCGATCGCCACCGGACGCCTGCGGCCGGGCGACCAGCTGCCGACCGTCCGGCAACTGGCGGTGGAGCTGATGGTCAACGCCAACACCGTCGCTCGCGTCTATGCCGAGCTCGAACGGAGCGGCGTCCTCGATACGCGCCGAGGGGTGGGATCGTTCGTCAGCGCCACCCCGGCTCAGGCCCATCCGCCCCGCGAACGTGAACGCCGGCTGCGGGCGTTCGTAACCCGCGTGCTGGCAGATGCCGATGCGGCGGGCTTCACGCGAGACGATTTGGTGACGGCGCTCAACACGCATCGACAGGGAGGCACATAAATGGTCCCCATTGTGATCGGTCGGTCAGAAGTCATCGCGGCACGCATGAACGTCGTCGCGTTTGCCGTCCTGGCGGGCTCGATCGCCCTCGGGCTTGCGGCCACCGCCGCGACGGGCAACCCGATCCCGCTGGTCGTCATGGTGCCGGTCGGGATCGTCCTGATGCAATCGCCGCGGGTGGCGCAGCAGTGGGAGCGGGCCATCGTCCTGCGGCTGGGCAAGTTCATCGGCCTGCGGGGTCCTGGCCTGTTCTGGATCGTGCCGTTCATCGATCGCGTGTCATCGTGGATCGACCAGCGAACGATCACGACGAGTTTCGCCGCCGAGCAGACCCTCACCTCCGACACCGTGCCGGTGAACGTCGATGCCGTCCTCTTCTGGATGGTGCACGATGCCCAGAAGGCCGCACTCGAGGTGCAGGACTACGCACAAGCGGTCAGCTGGGCGGCCCAGACGGCGCTGCGCGACATCATTGGCCGCACGACATTGACCGATCTGCTGCGCGGGCGCGAACGGATTGAAGCGGAGTTGCAGCAGTTGATCGACCAGCGGTCGAACCCGTGGGGAGTCACGGTGTCGTCGGTCGAGATGCGGGACGTCGTCATCCCGGGTGCGCTGCAGGATGCGATGTCGCGCGAGGCTCAGGCGGCACGCGAAAAACAGGCCCGGATCATCCTCGGCCAGGCGGAGATGGAGATCGCGCACTCGTTCGAACAGGCGGCCAAGTCGTATCTGGGCAATCCGACGGCGCTTCACCTCCGCGCGATGAACATGCTCTACGAGGGCCTCAAGGAGAAGGGCGCGCTCATGCTGATCCCGAGCAGCGCCGTCGAGTCGATGGGCATGGGCGGATTGATGGGTGCCGCTGCGTTACAGCAGCAGGTGCTGACCGGTGGCGAATCCAGCCAGAAGCAGACGCCAGAAAAATAATCCGCTGACCGGGGCGTTCGACATTCAGCAAAGGAGGCTGCGATGCGACCCGTCTCCGACCCGCAATCGATGCGCGTGTGGATCATGGTGAGCGTCATGGCGCGCGCCCTCACCTACGGCACCCTGTTCGTTGGTTTCGTCCTGGTATACCTCCCCGATCGCGCGCTGAACTGGTCGGGAGTTGTCAGGCCAGAGGGGTTCGGCGCGGGACAAGTCGCCGGAATGGCGGTCGGCGCAGCGGGCGCCGCAATCGCCCTCTGGTCAATTCTCAGCTTCATCATGATCGGCCGCGGCACGCCGGCACCCTTCGATCCACCGCGACTGCTGGTGGTGAGGGGACCGTATGCCCACGTCAGAAATCCGATGTACGTGGGCGCCGCCCTTGCGCTCGCCGGCGCAGCGCTCTTCTACCAGTCGGGAGCCCTGCTCGCGTACATCGCGACGTTCGTGGTGATTGCGCATCTGTTCGTGCGGTTCTACGAGGAGCCGACCCTCGCTCGCCTGTTCGGGCTGGACTACGACAACTACCGCCAGCGAGTGCCGCGGTGGGTGCCGAGAGTCTGATCAGGCTTTGGGCTTTGGGCTCTGGGCTTTGGGCTTTGGGCCTTTCGCCGTTGGGCGTGTCCTGGCCCTGACAGCGTGCGTTTCATCCCTCAGCGGCGGTCAGTCGTGCGATAGAATCCAGAAGCTCATCCCTGACCGGCAGTCCACAGACCCTACGGACATCGCCCCACCCCGGCAGGAGAATCGACTGGAGCCGACCGCATGATGCGATCTCTCGCGGGATCTGTGCTGCTGCTGCTGCTCGCCTTTGGCGGGCCGGCGCTGGCCGCCCCGGATCCCACGCCGCCCGTACCGGTAGCGCCCACTCCCGACCAAGCCGAGGAAGGGCGACCGTTCATCCGCACGTATCAGCCGATCGAGATCGGCGGCGGCTCCCAGACCTGGTGCATCGCGCAGGACAAGCGCGGCGTGCTGTACTTCGGCACAAACGCGGCGGTGCTCGAGTTCGACGGCGCGACGTGGCGCCGGATCCCGATCGGCAACAGCGGCGCCACGGTCCGCGGGATCGCGATCGACCACACCGGCCGCATCTGGGTCGCCGGAGTCGGCACGTTCGGGTACCTCGCGCCCAGTGCGCAGGGCACGCTCCAGTTCGTGCCGATGAACGACAAGATCCCGGCGGGTACGCCCGGGTTTGCCGACGTGTGGCGCGTCTTCGTCACGTCGGAGGGCAGCGTGGTCTTCCAGACCGTACGCGCCACCTTCGTGTGGGCGCACGAGAAGCTGGCGATCGTCCAGGCCCCCACCCGGTTCGGTCGTGCCGCGGAGGTGGATGGACGCGTGTACATTCCGACGCCCGAAGCGGGGTTGAACGTGCTGGAGGGCACCACGCTTCGGCCCCTGCCGGGGACGGCCGCGCTGGGCAACGAGCCGTTCATCATTCTGTTGCGATATGACGAGCGCCGGCTGCTGGTCGGCACGCGCCAGAACGGACTGTTCCTCTACGACGGCTCCGCGTTGACGCCATTTGCGACATCTGCAGCCGCACTAGCGAACGCGCAGCTCTATCGAGGGATCGCACTCCCCAACCGGACCTTCGGCATCATGACTTTGAGCGCCGGGCTCATCACGATTGACGCCGCCGGCCGCCAGGTGAAGCACATCAGCCGCGAGAACGGGCTGCCGTCCGACACGGTGTACTACGCCCTCCGCGATCGTGAGGGCGCGCTCTGGCTCGGGCTCGACAACGGAGTGACGCGTGTCGAAACGCCTTCCCCGGTCTCCTACTTCAACGCATCGGATGGGCTGAGCGGCATCGTCCAGGCCGCGACCCGGATCAACGGCCGCTTGTACCTCGGAACGCAGTCGGGCGCCGCGTACCTGGTCCCGAGGTCCGCGGACGGCACGACGCCGGCGCACTTCGAACACCTTCCCGGGACGGGCCAGCAGTGTTGGACCTACTCGCACATGACCGACCCGTCCGATCGCGCCCGATCGGCGCTGCTCCTCGCGTGCGGTGACGGACTGTATGACGTCCAGAAGCTGACCGCCGTCCCGATCAAGAAGACTGCGGACCTCAGTTTCCGCCCGAATGTCCTCGTCCTCTCCAAGGTGGACCCGACGCGGGTCTGGGTCGGACTCTTCGACGGCGTGATGTCGTTCCGATGGATCGGCGGCAAATGGATCGATGAAGGCCTCGTCGAAGGGGCGGGTTTCGAGATTCGATCGATGTTCGAGGAACCCGACGGATCGGTGTGGGCTGGCACCGCCAACAACGGCATTCTTCACATCACGCCGGCCTCCAGGCCGGGCGGGGGCCTGCCGCGGCCTGCGACTCACACCGAGCAGTTCGGCACCGCTCAGGGCCTCCCGGACGGCGGAGCCTTCGTGACCGATGTCAAAGGCACGCCGCTGTTTACCGCGGGAGTCCAGGATCCGCAGGCCCTGCGATTCGACGCGACGACCAAACGATTCGTTCGCGTGACGGCGCTCGATCACGTTGTTGCCATCAACCTGTTCGTCAACGGAGGGTTCGTCGTCAGCGATCCGCAGGGTCGCGTCTTCATCAATCTTGGTCGTGAGACAGCGGTGGTCGAGCAAAAGCCCGATGGATCCTGGACCGTGGACAAGCAGCGGTTCGCGCGGTTCGGTGCGACTCCGGTCAGCGGGCTTGCCGTGGACGGCGATGTCGTCTGGATGCAGTTCTCGGACGGCCGGCTGGTGCGGTACGACACATCGCACACGATGGAGGCCCCCCCAGCGGGACACGTCCTGATCCGCCGGATCGCGGGCACGAGAGATCAGCCGATCTATTCCGGCGACACGCCACTGCCGGCCAAATCGACCTTCGAGGCAGCGGCGAACAGCCTGCGATTCGAATACGCGCTGCCGACACACTTCGACGAGTCGGCGACCGAGTATCAATCCCGGCTCGACGGCTTCGATGGCGACTGGTCGGCATGGACGCACGAGGGACAGCGCGAATACACGAACCTCGGGCTGGGCGACTATCGCTTCCGCGTCCGCGCCAGGGGCATCAGCGGCGTGGCCAGCGACGAAGCCGCATACGCCTTCACCATCCTGCCGCCGTGGTATCGCACGTGGTGGGCGTATCTGGGGTATCTCGCGTGTGCGGCGCTGCTCTTCGCCGGCCTGGATCGCGTGCAGCGCGCTCGCGTCGTCGCCAAGGAGCGCCAGCGCGCCAGCCTCACCGAAGTGAAGCTGCGCGCCGAGGCCGCCGAGGCCCTGGCCGCAACGGAGAGCGAAGGCAAGAAGAACGTCGAGCTCCTGAGCGAGATCGGGCGCGAGATCACGTCGTCGCTCGACTTCGAGACGATCTTCGGCAAGCTGTACGACCGCGTGAACGAGCTCGCCGACGCCGAGGTGTTCGGCGTCGGCCTGTATCATCCCGAACGCCACGAGATCGCGTATCAGCTGGCGATCGAGAAGGGCAAACGCTACGCCCCGTACACCCGCGACACCAGCGACCGCAACCAGCTGCCGGTCTGGTGCATCGAGCACAAGCTGCCGGTGTTCATCAACGACTCCCGCGCAGAGTACGGGAAGTACGTCAGCGCGTTCGATGAGCAGAGCCGTCCGCTCGAAGACGGCTCGATGTCGCAGATGCCCCAGTCGATCATCTACATGCCGCTCATCGCCAAAGAGCAGGTGCTCGGCATCATCACGATCCAGAGCTTCAAGAAGAACGCGTACACCGATCACCACCTCAACGTGATGCAGAGCCTGGCGTCGTACAGCGCCATCGCGCTCGACAACGCGGCAGCCTACCGCCAGTTGAACGAACAGGAACATGAGATTCGGCGGCTCTTCGAAGAGGCCGAGAAGGCGCGTGCGACGGCCGAAGAAGCGGACGCCGCCAAAAGTGCGTTCCTCTCCACGGTGAGCCACGAGTTGCGTACGCCGCTCACGTCCGTTCTCGGCTTCGCCAAGATCATCAAGAAGCGCCTGGAGGATCGCATCTTCCCTCTCGTGTCGACCGAGGATCGCAAAGTCGCGCAGACGATCCAGCAGATCGAAGACAACCTGAAGGTCGTGGTCAGCGAAGGCGAACGACTGACGAAGCTGATCGACGACGTCCTCGACCTGGCGAAGATCGAAGCCGGCAAGCTCGAATGGCACATGGAAGCGGTCGGCGTGGACGACGTGATCGAACGCGCGACGGCAGCCACCTCGTCGTTGCTGGAACAGAAGGGGCTTCGCCTCGTCAAGACGATTGCGCAAGGGCTGCCAGAGGTCACGGGCGATCGCGACCGGCTGATCCAGGTTGTCATCAACCTGATCTCGAACTCCGTCAAGTTCACCGACACCGGCACTATCACCTGCAGCGCCGAGCGCAGGAATGGCGATCTCGTCGTCAGCGTCACCGATACCGGCATGGGGATCGCGCCGGTCGATCAGCCCAAGGTGTTCGAGCGGTTCAAGCAGGTGGGCGACACGCTCACCGACAAGCCGAAGGGCACCGGTCTTGGACTGCCCATCTGCCGCGAGATCGTGGAGCATCACGGCGGCCGGATCTGGGTCGAGAGCGAGATCGGCAAGGGCAGCACGTTCTCGTTCACGCTGCCGGTGCATGCGGAGATACGCCCGGGCGTCGCGCCGCCGCCCATCGAATTGGCAGCCCTCATCCGACAGCTGCGCGATCAGGTCGTCGTGACGACTCCGCGGACAGCCGAGCGAACGCCGCGCATCCTGGTCGTCGACGACGATCCGAATATCCGCGAACTCCTCATGCAGGAGTTCACGGAAGCCGGCTATCAGGTCGACGTCGCCGGAAACGGCCGCGAGGCCTTACAGGTGGTTCGCCGGGATCGTCCGGATCTGATCGTGCTCGACGTGATGATGCCCGAGATGAACGGCTTCGACGTCGCGGCCGTCCTCAAGAACGATCCCCAGACCATGGATATCCCGATCGTGATCCTGTCGATCGTCCAGGACCGCGAGCGCGGATTCCGGCTGGGTGTGGATCGGTACCTCACGAAGCCGATCGATACCGACCTGCTGTTTCGCGAAGTCGGATCGCTCATCGAGCAGAAGAAATCACACAAGCGCGTCCTCGTGGTGGACGAGGACGAATCGACCCTGCGCACGCTGACCGACGTGCTCACGGCACGCGGGTACAGCGTGCTCGAGGCGCGCGGCGAGGATCTCGTCGAGCGCGCAGTCGCGTTGCAGCCCGACATCATCATGCTCAGTTCTGTGTCGTCGGCCCAATCGGGTGCCGTGCAGATGCTGCGCTTTGAAAAGGGGATGGAAAACGTCCTCTTCCTGGTCTACCAGTAGCGAGGAGTCACTGTGAAGGGGACGATCCTGATTGTGGACGATGAGGCGCACCTCCGAAGCCTCATTCAGCAGACGCTCGAAGAGCTCGAAGACGAAGGCGTCGAGCTCCTGACCGCCTCGAACGGCGAGGAGGCGCTGGCAACGATTGAATCCGTCAAGCCGAATCTGGTGTTCCTCGACGTGATGATGCCGAAACTGAGTGGATTCGACGTCTGCAGCCGCGCGAAGCAGGGCCTTGGCCTGAAAGACGTCTACATCGTCCTGCTCACCGCGAAGGGGCAGGAGTTCGACCGTCAACGCGGACAGGAAGTCGGCGCCGATCTCTACATGACGAAGCCGTTCGATCCGGACGCGCTGCTGCAGAAGGCTCGCGACGTCCTGGGGCTCTGACGCGATGTCGGGCTCACTCCGGCAGCTGATGCGCCGGCAGCGGGATGCCCGCGCCCTCGTCTCGCTGATCGCCGAGTCGATGGGCTCGCCGGTGGCCGTCGAGGACGCCGACGGACAGCTGCTCCACGGTGAGGCACCATCCGGCGCCTCGACACGCTTTCCGATCACACAGGCCGGTACGCGCGTCGGCTGGGTCGCTGGCGGTGCCGACGCCGGACTCGTCGCGGCGCTCCTCGACCATCTCGTGGCCGGGGATGCCGAGAAGAAGGCGCTTGGCGCCGAGGTGCTCCATCTCTATCGCGAAGTCAATCTGATCTACAGCTTCTCCGAGAAGCTCGCCGCGCTGCTCGATCTCGACGCAGTCGCCCGACTGACGCTGCGCGAAGCGCGGCAGATGATCGTCGCGACCGATGGCGTCCTGATGCTGCTCGACGAAGCGACGGGGGCACTCGAGACCGTCGCGGGATTCGGCGACGAACTGCCGAACCTCAGCGGATTCCGGCGCGGCCTCGGTATCGTCGGCGCTGTTGCCGCCTCCGGCGTGGCGGAAATCGTGAACGACGTGGATGCGGATCGGCGGCGGATCACGGAACATCCCGCCGTCAAGGCGCTCATCTGCTGTCCGCTCAAAGTCGGCGAGCGTGTCATCGGCGTGATCGCGATCGGCAGCACCATGCCGATGGCCTACACGGCTGCCGAACTGAAGCTGTTGACCACTCTGGCGCTCCAGGGAGCGACCGCGCTCGAGAATGCCCGACTGTTCGAGCGCACGGTGCAGGCCGCGCACGAGCGCGAGCGGCTGATGGCGCTGCACCAGGCCGCCGAGGTGGCGCGCGCGAAGCTCGAAAGCGAGCTCACGCTGGCCGCGCGGATCCAGGCCGACCTGTTCCCGGCGGAGTTGCCGGTGGTACCAGGATACGAGCTGGCGGCCAGGAATCGACCGGCCCGGCGGTGTGGCGGCGATTACTACGATGCGCTCACGCTGCAGGGCAGGAACGACCGGCTCACGGTGTGTGTAGCGGATGTCGCAGGCAAAGGTCTGCCGGCGGCCCTGGTCATGAGCAACATGCAGGCGACGCTCCGTGCGCTGTTGGGCCGGCTGAGCGGGCTCCGCGAGCTCGCCAATGTGGCGAGCGACCTGCTCTACGCGTCCACGTCGCCCGAGAAGTACGTGACGGCTGCACTCGCAGACCTCAATCCGTTGACCGGGCGATTGACCTTTGTCGGCGCAGGACATCTCGACAACTACATCCTGCGTGCCACGGGCGAGACGGTTGCGCTCGGCTCGACGGGCACGCCGCTCGGGCTGCTGCCCTTTATGCCGCCCTACACCGAAACCTCTCACGCGCTCGAGCCTGGCGACGGCCTCGTGCTCTTCTCGGACGGCGTGACCGACGCGCAGAACGAGTCGGGCGAGGAATTCGGCGAGGCTCGTGTGCTCGAGATCCTGACGGGAACGGCCAATCACGCCGCGCCAGACGTCATCCGGCGCGTGTTCGAGGCGATCGATGCGTTCGTGCACGGCGCGCCGCAGTTCGACGACATCACGATGATGGTCGTGCGGCGCCTGCCGTGAAGTTGGGGGGCGGGGAGGATTTGGGGTCGGGATAAGTTTCAGTTTCGACGACACTCAGCCGTCCAGAGTGTCGTCGAAACTGAAACTTATCCCGACCCCAAATCCTCCCCGCCCCCAATTCCTCAGCGACCTCCGAAAATTGACAGGCTGTCGAGCGCGAACGCAAACGACAGATACCAGCCGCGCTCGAATTGATCGCGTGTGCGGATGTCGTCGCTCGAGCTGACGGGGTCTCCCACCTGCTGGCCATCCAGCCGCGTGACGCGCTGGAACGTCACGCCCGCGCCGAAGCGCGCATATCTGGCGACCTCGAGCGCGCCGCCGGCATGAAACGCCGGATCGTCGCTGCTGACCGCCGCGCCGACCTGCAGGCCCGGCCGGACGGGCCAGGCCGCGGCCCTCTCATTCCATCGCTGCACGATCCAGTAGTCCAGGAAGATGCCGAATTGGCCCGAGCGGTTTGTCTGGCCGGTCTGCTCGATGACCTTCTGCTTGGGATTCAGGGGATCGGCGACAGCGCCGAACTCGCGATCCACGACGTCCGTGGCCGTCACGCCCACATCCACGCCGAACAATCTCGAGCTCGTGGAAGCGAGCGAGTAACTGGTGGCGGCCTTGGCGGGATGCGCGAGCGCGACGTGGCTGGTGTACGGCGCATCGGCGGCGACCGAGATTGGATACGTGCGTATGACGTCCCACGACACCTCATTCGACGGCGGCGTCACCTCGAACCATGTGCGCGGCACGCCGCCGAGCAGGTTGTCGGCGTAGCGTCGTTCAGCCGCGTCGAGTACCGCGGCGGCAAGGTTGATCTCGGCCGCCTTTGCCAGGACGCCTTCCACCGCTGTCGCAAGTTTTTGTTCGGCGGCATCGAGCTCGAGCGCGCGATCCAGATTGGCAAACCGCCCTCCCTCCTGACCGAGCGCCGCATCGACGTCGGACGCGTGCGCGATGCGATCCAACGCCGCATGTACTTCGCGGACCAGCGCAGGAAGCACCGGAGGTACGCCCTCGGATGGCACGCCGCTCAACGTCCGCTCGATGTCTGCGATGGCGGCTGCCACGGCGGCTGGCGTTGGCGAGGTCATATGCAGCAGCGCGAGAAATCGGGCGATCGCCGGCTTGTAGTCTGCGCCAAGCCACACGGCATCGTCATAGCGCTGGCGCAGGCTGTCAGTGATCGAACGCGCAGAGGTCGGCGCGGGTGGTCGAGGCGTGCTGCACGAATAGAGCGTCGGATGGCCGAGCTCGAGTTGCTGGAGTACCGCCACCATGGCGTCCCGGCAGCGCGCGACTGCATCGATCGCGTGCTTCGTCGCCAGCGCTTCGTCGCTCAGGAGCAGGACGCGCCGCTGACGCTCGGCGACGAGCGCCGCGATGGCGTCGGCAACCGACTGGTCGTTGGCGGTCAGCACGCGCGGCGGCGCGGGAGGTGCTTCGGTCAATCGCTGGCCGGCAATCGTCAGCCAGCTCTGGAGCGATGTGCCAAGTGCCGTCATCAGAGATTGCAAGACGCCGATCTGGGCGATCTCCTCTTCTTTGACCTCGCCTACGCTGCTGCCATAAATGAGCGGATTCGAGTTGGTGATCACGACAAGCAGACTGTCATGAGCGCCGGCGTAGACCGTCGGTCTGCCGTTGGCGTCGAGGCTCGAGCGTGTTTCGGTCCTGGTGCCTTCGAGATCCCATCGCGCTGACGAGTGGTCGTACACCAGCACCATCACCGGATGTCCGGGTTCAAGCGTGTCGATGCCCTTGCAGTATTCGGGTGCATCGGCCAGCCGGCAGCGCTGCTGGAGCACATACCAGCGGTAGGCGTCCCGTCTGGGGTCGTCGGCACCAATGCCGCGCTCCCCACAGAAACGGGACAGCCGGTGAAGCGGCTCCCCGCAGAATTCGTGCTCGTAGACGGAATCGACCGTCGCTGGCGTGGACTCGATCGACGACGCCAGTCCAAGCAGGGCCACGGTGACGACTAGGAACATGTGGCTGGCTCCTTCGTGCCCGGCATGCGTGCCGCGCCCCCACAAACCATACGAGCGTTCGGGCAGTCTCTGACGGCGCGACGCAAGAAATTGTGCACGCGCGCGCGCCCGAGCGCCGCGGCGTGTTCAGTAGAATGCAGCGTCTCCATGGATTTCACGCCTCTTCGGCATCGCGACTACCGCCTGCTGTTCATCGCGCAGTCCGTCTCCCTGCTGGGAACGATGGTCAGCTACGTGGCGTTGCCGTTCCAGATGTACAGGCTCACGCATTCGTCGCTGTCCGTGGGGCTGCTGGGTCTGGCCGAGCTCGTGCCGCTGCTCCTGACGGCGTTCATCGGCGGTGCGCTCGCCGACACGATGGACAAGCGGCGACTCGTGATCGTGACGGATGCCATGCTGGCCATCGGCAGTCTGGCGCTGGCCGCCGCCGCCATTCACACGCCGTCGCCATGGATGCTCTACCTCCTGGCGGCGTGGATGGCGGCCGTTGCGGCGCTACAACGGCCCTCGATGGAGGCACTCGTTCCCCGCCTCGTGACGCCAGATGAGGTACCGAGCGCGGCGACCCTCGCGGTCTTCCGGGGCAGCCTCGGGATGATCGCGGGGCCGGCCCTTGGGGGCGCGCTCCTCGCCTCGACGGGCCTCCCCGCGACCTATGTCGTGGATGGGTTGTCCTACGTGTGCTCGTTCATCTGCATCTGGATGATTCGTTCGATCCCCGCACCCGAGAACGCGGAGCCACCGAGCCTCGCGGCTGTCGTCGAAGGGTTCCGCTACGCGCGAAGCCGCCAGGAACTGATCGGCACCTACGTCGTCGATTTCGTTGCGATGGTCTTCGGGATGCCGCTAGCCCTGTTTCCGGCCTTCTCGGACCTGCTGGGCGGTCCGGCTGCGCTGGGGTTGCTCTATGCCGCCCCCGCCGTCGGCGCGCTGCTGGCAAGCGTCACGGGACGTTGGACGCCGCGCGTACGCCGGCACGGGCGCGCAATCATGCTGGCAGCCACGATCTGGGGTGTGGCGATCGTGGGCTTCGGCATCTCGCGGTCGCTCTGGCCGGCGCTCCTGTGTCTCGCAGTTGCCGGAGGTGCCGATGCCATCAGTGGCGTATTCCGAATGACGATCTGGAATCAAACGATTCCAGAGGCGTTGCGCGGACGCCTCGCCAGCATCGAGATGGTGAGCTACTCGAGCGGCCCGCTGCTGGGCAACGTGGAAGCCGGCCTGGTCGCCGCCGCCTTCGGCGTTCGAGCGTCGGTCATCTCCGGAGGGCTCCTCTGCGTCGTCGGCGTCGTGACCTGCGGATTCCTGTTACCGCGATTCGTCGGCTATTACCGGACGGATCGTTGATGGCGTTAGGCCTTGGGCTTTGGGAGTTGGGAGTTGATCTGCCGTTTTCGCCGTGTTGTAGGATCCCCCCATGAGATTGGCGGCCCGTCTCGGCCTGGTCCTGTGGTGCCTGCCGTTGCTTGCGGCCATGGTATTGGCAATGGGCGCGGCAGACGACCGGCTGCTCGTTCTCGTTGGCACCTACACCGGTCCGAAGAGTGACGGCATCTACGCGTTCCGGTTCGATCCACGCACAGGGTCGCTGGCGCCTGTTGGACTCGCGGCGCGGACCGAGAGTCCCAGCTTCCTGGTGGAGCACCCGAACCGGCGCTGGGTGTTCGCGGTCAACGAGACCGAGACCCTCGCCGGCCAGCGAACGGGCGGCGTGAGCGGCTTCACACTCGACGCGGCTGCCGGACGTCTGGCGCCCATCAACCAGCAGCCCTCCGAGGGAGCCGCACCGTGCCATCTGACGATCGATGCCACGGGACACTTCGTGCTCGTCGCGAACTACACAGGCGGCAATCTCGCCGTGCTTCCGATTGACGCGAAGGGCGCGCTCGGACGCGCAGTGACGATCGTGCAGCACGCCGGATCGGGCGCCAACAAAGAGCGGCAGGAGGGTCCGCACGCGCACGCGGTCGTCCTGAGCGCCGACAATCGCTATCTGCTCGCTGCCGATCTCGGACTCGATCGTGTCCTCGCCTATCGCTTCGCGTCCGATCGGGGCGATCTGACACGCCTCGAGGACGGCGGCGCCGTGCTGGCGCCTGGTGCCGGTCCGCGCCACATCGCGCTCGACGCCGCAGGCCGCCACCTCTACGCGATCAACGAGCTCGATTCCACCGTGACGATGTTCGACTGGAACGCCGACACGGCCGCCGCGACCTCTCGACAAACGCTGTCCACGCTGCCAGACGATGCGAAGGTGGAAAATTCGACGGCTGAGATCGAGATTCACCCGTCAGGCCGGTTTCTCTACGGCTCGAATCGCGGCCACGACAGCATCGCTGTCTTCGCGATCGACGCGTCAACCGGCAGGCTGACACGAACGGCAGTCGTGCCGACACGCGGGAAAGAGCCGAGACACTTCAGTCTCGATCCCTCCGGCCGCTGGCTCATCGCGGCGAATCAGACCACCGACACGCTTGCGGTCTTTCGCGTGGATCAACAGACGGGCGGCCTGGAACCCGTTGGCGAGCTGGTCCACGCCGGGACGCCTGTTTGCGTGCTGTTCGTGAGGTGACGCTGCGCGAGCCGGGTGTGGACGGGCGGAGCCGGGTGGCAGACGCCTCGTGGGCCAAGGTCATTCTTCGTCGTCCAATGCACCCCGGCCGAACGGCCCCCTACTACAGCCGCAGCGTCCGCAACCGCAGCGCGTTCGCGATCACCGACACCGAGCTGAACGTCATCGCGGCGCTCGCAATCATCGGGCTCAGAAGCAGTCCGAAGGTTGGATAGAGCAGCCCCGCCGCGACGGGCACGCCCGCCAGGTTGTACACGAACGCAAAGAACAGATTCTGCCGGATGTTCGTCATCGTCGCGCGGCTGAGCGTGCGCGCGCGAAGGATCCCCGTCAGGTCGCCCTTCACGAGCGTGATGCTCGCGCTCTCCATCGCGACATCCGTGCCGGTCCCCATCGCAATTCCGACATCCGCCTGTGCGAGCGCTGGCGCGTCGTTGATTCCATCACCAGCCATCGCAACTTTCGACCCGGACGCCTGCAGCGCTTTGACGACGGCGGCCTTCCGTTCGGGCAGGACGTCGGCCTCGACCTGATCGATCCCGAGCGACCGTGCCACGGCAGCCGCCGTCACGCGGTTGTCTCCAGTCAGCATCACGAGCCGCAATCCGTCCGCCTTGAGGGCGGACACTGCAGCGGCAGCAGTTGATTTGATCGGATCGGACACACCCATGACACCGGCGGGTTGTCCGTCAATGGCAACGAGCACGACGGTCTGCCCCTGCTGCCGGAGGCGATCGGCCATTTCGTCCAGACGGGTCACGGAGGTGTGGTTGGCCTCGAGGAGCGTTCGGGTGCCCGCGACGACGAGGCGTCCATCGACGTACGCCGTGACACCCTGGCCGGTGTGCGACTGGAATTGGCGTGGATCGAGGAGAGGCAATCCCCGCTCACGAGCCGCGGCCACGATAGCGGCGGCAACGGGGTGTTCGCTGACCTGCTCCACACTGGCGGCCATCTTGAGGAGGTCGGCTTCGTCAACGCCTGGGACTGGCGCGATTGCCGTCAGACGCGGCCGCCCCTCGGTCAGCGTGCCGGTCTTGTCGATCACGATGGTATCGACGCGCTCCAGCACTTCGAGTGCTTCGGCGTTCCGGAGGAGCACGCCGACTTCGGCGCCGCGCCCGGTGCCCACCATGATCGACATCGGTGTGGCCAGGCCGAGCGCACAGGGGCAGGCGATGATGAGCACGGCCACGGCGTTGACCAGTCCATGAGCCAGACGCGGCTCTGGTCCGACCATCGTCCAACCGATGAACGTCACGAGCGCCGTGAGGATTACGGCAGGCACGAACCACGCTGACACGGTGTCCGCGACCCGCTGGATGGGCGCCCGCGACCGCTGTGCCTCTCCGACCAGTGACACGATGCGGGCAAGCAGCGTGTCGGCACCCACACGGGTGGCCTCCATGACGAGCGTCCCGTTCCCGTTCACGGTACCGCCGGTCACGGCGTGGCCTGGCGATTTCGCGATCGGCATTGACTCGCCCGTCACCATCGACTCGTCCACCGGGCTCGCGCCGTCGCGCACGATGCCATCGACCGGCACTCGTTCTCCGGGCCGCACGCGCAATCGCTCGCCGACATGCACGGCCTCGAGGGCGACGTCCTGCTCCGTTCCATCCGCAGACAGCCGGTGTGCCACGGGAGGCGTGAGCGCCAACAGTCCTCGGATGGCAGCGCTCGTGCGGCTCCTGGCGCGCAGCTCCAGCACTTGCCCGAGCAGGACGAGCGTCACGATGACGGCGGCGGGCTCGAAGTAGAGCGGGAGCTCGCCGCCGTGTGCCCGGAACGACGAGGGGAACGAGCCCGGCACCAGCAGGGCGACGAGGCTGTAGAGATAAGCCGTTCCGGTGCCGAGGCCGATCAACGTGAACATGTTCAGGTACCGGCTCACGATGGATCGCCAGGCGCGCTCGAAGAACGGCCAGCCACCCCAGAGAACGACAGGTGTCGCGAGGAGCGCCTGCAGCCAGGCGCTGGCGAGCCGCCCGAGCGCCTGCTGAAGCGGGCGGCCCGGGAGGATGTCCGACACCATCAACGCCAGGATTGGGGCCGTCAGCACCACTGCGATGCGGAACCGGCGCCACATGTCCTCGAGCTCAGGATTCCGTTCACCGAGCGTCACGCGGCGCGGCTCCAGCGCCATCCCACAAATCGGACAGGCGCCAGGCTGGTCGCGCACGACCTCGGGATGCATCGGGCAGGTCCACTCAGTCCGCGAAGAGACGGACACGACGACCGGCTCGAGCGCCATACCGCACTTCGGACACGGGCCAGGTCCGATCTGGCGGACCTCCGGATCCATCGGGCAGGTGTATTCGGTGCCTGTCGGCCGCGCAGGCGGCTCAGTGGAAGCAGGCGGATGGAGAAACTGATCGGGATGATCGCGGAATCGTTCGAGGCACGAATCGTGGCAGAAGTAGTACGTCTTGCCCTGGTGCTCGTGATGGCCGACCGCTTCGCCCGGCGCGATCATCATTCCGCAGACGGGATCCTCGACGAGGGCTTCGTCCTCCGTCCCGGCATGCGCGTGGCTCATGCCTATTTGATGTACTGAGACGGGTTCGCGTCGAACTTTTCTTTGCAGCGCATGTGGCAGAAGTAGATCGTCCGGCCCTTGTACTCGCTCGTGCCGGCGGCCTTTGCCGGATCGACCGTCATCCCACAAACCGGATCGACGTGTTGTGACATGTGACGCCCCCTGGGAGGGGCGGCTCGAACAGGGCGCCGCCCCTCCCTTCAGTTTACAGCCCGCCGAGCGGAGACATGCGCGAACCGAACCGGCTGGGCAGGGCCTTGCGCAGCGCGTCCGCCTTCGTGCGCTGTTCCGGCGTCAGGAGCGCCTGAACCTCCTTCCGCATCTTCGCCCTCAGGACAGCCCCATCGGCCTCCACCTGAGCGCGAGCGGTCACGGCCGAACGGATCGCCTGTTCGTTGACCTCATCGGCTCCGATCGCCGTCCGGACGGCGGTCTGCGCGGTCCGCGCGCGAGTCCTGAGCTGTTCGAACTCCGGGCGATGGCCTTCGAAGATCGCCTTGATCTGGTCCTGTTGGGCGTCAGTGAGGTCCAGTGCCACGGCCAGCATCCTGAGCGGCGGCCCGCGACGGCCGTCGGGCGCCGGCCCGTCGTTGAACGTCTCACTCACCCGCTGCGCCAGCGCGACCGGCGCCGCCGCAGTTCCCACGAGCACCGTGCCCGCCACGACCGCCGCTGCGCCCAGTGCCAGAACGCCCGATCGCTGTATCGTCCTTGTCCTCGTCCTCACGATTGGCCTCCTCACTGGATGTGACGGATCGGCGACGGTACTGGCGGGATAGAGGTGTGAAAGAACATAGACGGGCGTCGTGTTCGGGTTCGTGTTCGGGTGTTCGTGGTTCGGGTTCGTGTTCGGTGTTCGTTTTCGTACTCGGGCTCGACGTTGCCGTTTCGATACGAACGAACACGAAGGCAAGAACGAACACGACGGCCTCGGTATACTTCTCACCAGCGTGCCCATGACGACGTCCCCTCCCCCAACCAATCACGCGGCACTTCGAGCATGGGTGTCGGAGGTTGAAGCCTTGTGCCAACCCGATCGCGTGTACTGGTGTGACGGGTCGCAGGAGGAGTACGACCGTTTGTGCGATCGGATGGTCGCGACCGGGACGTTCATCAGGCTGAATCCGGCGAAGCGTCCGAACAGCTTTCTGTGCCGGTCCGACCCGCGCGACGTCGCCCGCGTCGAGCACCGCACGTTCATCGCGTCACGGAAGAAAGGCGATGCGGGTCCGACGAACAACTGGATGGATCCGCGCGAGCTGAAGACCATCCTGACCGGACTCGCCGGCGGCTGCATGCGCGGGCGGACGATGTATGTGGTGCCGTTCAGCATGGGTCCGCTCGGCTCACCCATCGCGCAGCTTGGCGTGCAGGTGACGGATTCGCCGTACGTGGTCGTGAACATGCGCATCATGACGCGGATGGGCCGAGCCGCACTCGACGTGCTCGGCGAGCATGGCGACTTCGTCCCGTGTTTCCATTCCGTCGGCTCGCCACTCGAAGCAGGTCAGCCCGATGTGTCCTGGCCCTGCAATCCCGACAACACCTACGTCGCCCACTTTCCCGAGGAGCGGATGATCTGGTCGTTCGGCAGCGGCTACGGCGGCAACGCGCTGCTGGGCAAGAAATGCTTCGCGCTTCGCATCGCGTCCGCGATCGCGCGCGACGAAGGTTGGCTCGCCGAACACATGCTCATCGTAGGCGTCGAGTCGCCGTCCGGCGAGAAGACGTATGTCTGTGCCGCTTTCCCGAGTGCGTGCGGCAAGACGAACTTCGCGATGATGATTCCGCCGAAAGGGTTCGACGGCTGGAAGGTGTGGACCGTCGGCGACGATATCGCCTGGATCAAGCCGGCCGATGACGGGTTGATCTACGCGATCAACCCCGAGGCGGGCTTCTTCGGCGTCGCGCCTGGCACGAACGAACACTCGAATCCGAACGCCATCGCCACCATCGCACAGAACTCCATCTTCACCAACGTCGCCCTCACCGACGATGGCGACGTGTGGTGGGAAGGCATGAGCGATCCGCCATCGCATCTCATCGACTGGCACGGCCGCGATTGGACGCCCGCGTCGAGCGAGCCGGCCGCGCATCCAAACGCGCGATTCACCGCGCCGGCCTCGCAGTGTCCGTCGATCGATCCCGCATGGCAAGACCCGAAGGGCGTGCCGATCAGTGCCTTCATCTTTGGCGGGCGCCAGAGCAAAGACCAGCCGCTCGTCTATCAGGGCTTCAACTGGGCCCATGGCGTCTACCTGGCGGCCACGATGGGATCCGAAGCCACGGCTGCCGCCGTCGGACTTGCCGCGATGCGTCGCGACCCGATGGCGATGCTACCCTTCTGCGGCTACAACATGGGCGATTACTTCTCGCACTGGCTCGACTTCGGCCGCCAGCTGTCCGATCCGCCGCGCATCTTTCGCGTCAACTGGTTCCGGAAAGACGACCAGGGACGATTCATCTGGCCCGGATTCTGCGAGAACATGCGCGTCCTGCGGTGGATCGTCGATCGCGTGCACGGCCATGCCCGCGCGGTCGAGAGTCCGCTCGGGTGGATGCCGCGGTACGAAGACCTGTACTGGAAGGGACTCGACTTCCCGCGCTCACGCTTCTACGAGCTGATGGCGGTCGGCCGCGATGCACACACGAAGGACCTGCAGGAGCACGAGGTGCACTTCGATCGGTTTTACGACCGGCTGCCGAAGGAGTTCGTCCACGAGCGGGCGCTGCTGAAATACCGTGTCTGGCGCTCGCCGGACGTGTGGGCGCTTGCTCCGGAAAAGCTTTAGTCGAAGGGTCGCAGACTAATGTGACCCGGACCCTCTGACCGACTTTTCGACTTTGGACTTTTCGACTCTATCTCCGCGTCAACGAGAACCAGTGGGCGAAATAGCCCGGCAGATCCACATAGAGTCCATCGGTGGCGAGCGCCGCGCCATCGCGGTCGTACGACGCGCCGTTCACGAGATCCTCCAGCCGCCACGAAGACGACTCGACATCCGCCCATGGCAGGGCGATCCGCGCCTGCGCGTGGCCTGACGACAGATTGACGACGACGAGCCTCCGCTCACCGTCCAGCCACCAGGCGTGCGCGAGTAATGAGCGCCACGTGTCGTTGTCGGACCATCCGCGCCGTTCCGGACGGATCCACTGCCCGTAGCGGAAGACCGCGCTGCCGGCGTCCGGCAGGATCGACGCGTAGAACTGACGCACGCCGGCGTCCATCGGCTCATCGGGCCGGCGCTGCAGAAACACCGGCGGCCTCACCCGTCGTCCGTCGAGCTGGCCTTCGTATAGCAGTTTCGCGCCAGGCGCTGAGAGAATGAGCGCGGCCGCTGCGGCCTGACGTTCCCCAAACGTCGCCGCGGCACGCGGCTCGTCGTGATTTTCCAGGAATCGGACGAGGTGTTCCTGATACCAGGGATCCGCCTGCAGGTGTCCCTCAACCGATGTCGCCGGTTCGTGCTCCATGCGATCGTAGAGCCGCTTGTCGTAGCAGTAGTCGAATCCCTGCTGCAGCAGCGCCCACTCGAGGTCCCAGTAGGCCTCGGCGATGAAACGGAAATCCGGTGCCTGCTTGCGCACGGCTCCGATGACGGACGGCCAGAACTCTTCCGCCGGCATCGGCCCCGCCCGTGATCCCCACGTGCGGGCGACGATGTCGTTCATCAGGAGCATGGCCATGTCGCAGCGGACGCCGTCGCACTGCGTGGCGAGTTCGGCGAGCGTGGACACGAACGCCGCACGCAGACCCGGTGCGTACGCCGCCACCTGCGCCACGTCGGACCAGGGAGGAAAATACGGATCGCGTCCGCACGCGATCACCGACGCGCCGGCCAGAAAGTAACCGTCCGGCTCCCGCGCGAGATCCTGCGCCGTACCCTGGATGAACCAGTCCGGATGCTCCGCGATCCACGGGTGATCGCGTGCGACGTGATTGGGCACGAAGTCGAGAATGAGCGAGAGGCCTCGCGCGGCGAGTGCAGCCCGCGCGGCGGCCAGCCCGCTGTCGCCGCCGAATCGCTGATCGACGTGATAGCGGCGGACGCAGTAAGGCGACGCCAGAACATCGGCCGGCGTCACGTCCGGCAGCGCGGCTCGGAAGTCGTCCCAGAGGCCTTCATTGGCCGTGGCAATACGCAGTCCCTCAGGACTACGTTCCCACACGCCCATGAGCCAGACCGCGTGGGCACCCGTGGCCGCCAGGCGATCCCATTCCGCGGACGGCACGCTGCCGAGCGTCACCGCCGCCCCGTAACGCCCACGGAGCTCGGTCAACCAGATGGCGGTATTGACCTCGTAGATGATTGGATGCGGCGGCAGCGCTCCCACGTAGCTAGTTCTCGAACACGAGGTTGTCGATGGCGACGAGCCCCTTCTGTTCACGGCAGTCGTCGCACGTGACCACCACGTTGACGGACGTCAAGTGCTTGAACACATCCTTGGGATTCACCTTCGGCTCCACCCACTCCGGCTGCACGGCGTCGCTCAACTTGATCTTGTACGCGTTCATGCCCGGCTTGGTGCGAAAGCCGAATTGCGGCGGCTGCTCGACACTCATGCCGACATTCTGGGTCTGGAACTCGACGCGCATCTTCGTGGGCTCTGCGGTGAAGATCTGCAGGTCCAGGAACTTGAACGCGCTCACATCGTCGAACTGCGGTTTGCCGTCCTTGTCGGGCAGTCCATGGATCTCGACCGACACGCCTCCCCACTGATTGGGTCCGACGAGTGTGTACTCGAACGCAATCGCCTTGTTCGAGCCGTCCTTTGCCGTCATCTTGATGGCTGGTGTGGGCGGAGTCTGACCATCCATGCCCTTGAACTGCATGGGATGCCCCGGGCTTTCCTGGAAGCCGAAGAGCTGAATCCAACCACCGCGGCTGCTGACGGGGCGCTGGTCGAGCGGCAGCTCGAAATCCGCGAACATCAGCTTGTCGGCCGCGTGCACGTCGATGGGGAGTCCAGTGAGCACCAGCGCCGACAGCGCGCCAACGAACAGGGCGCCTGCCGTGGAAACGATCCGTCGGGTAGACATAGGAAGCCTCGCTTGCGGCGTCACAGCTGGACGGCGCGGACAGAAGATAGCGCAAAACGGAGTCGAAGAGGTCGAAAGGTCACAAGGGGTCGCAGAGGCAAGGAGACCCTGCGACCCCACTCTGCGACGTTTGCTGACTCTTCGACTCGACTTTTCGACTTTTCGACCTTTCGACTCTTCGACTCTTCGACTCTTCTGGACTCTTGGACTCTTGGACTCTAGTAAAGGAGCCAACCTGTCAGCGCTCCTCCGGCAATGAGCCATGTCGCGTTCAGCGAGCTGAAAAGCAGGACGCTGGCGGCGGCGATCGCCAGGGTAAGTGTCGGCAGATCGACAATCGCCGTCTGGGCCAGATAGGCGGTGACCACGGCCATCAGCGCGAGCGACGCGGCGTTCAGTCCGTCGAGGAATCCCGCGGCCGAGGGATTCTGACGGAGTTTCGGCAGGAATCGCCCGCTCAGCGCCACGAAGATGAACGCGGGCAGAAAAATCCCAATCGTCGCCACCGCGGCCCCCGGAAGACCGCCAATGACGTAGCCGATGAATGTCGCGCTCGTGAAGAGAGGACCCGGCGTCACCTGCCCGACGGCGATGGCATCGAGCAGTTGGCGCTCCGTGATCCAGTGATACCGCTCGACGAGGTCGGCCCGGAGGAACGCGAGCAGTACATAGCCGCTTCCAAACAGCACCGAGCCGATCTTGAGAAACACACCGAAGAGCGGCCACAGTCCGACTGAGCCCGCCACGCCGGTGGCCGCAATCGCCAGTGGCCAATGACTCGAGCGCCAGGCACTGGACCAGTCCCACGGTACAAGGATCGACAGTCGCGTCTGGCGACGCCAGGTCGTTGCGAGGCCCGAGAGAGCGGCCCCGGCGAGGACGATCAATTCATGCACGCCAAGCGCACTCACGACGACCGAGAGCACCGCGATCGCGATCGTGCGTGGAGTCGTCAACGCCGTCCGTCCAAGCCTCCAGATCGCCTGCACGATGACGGCGAGGACGACGGGCTTGATGCCATAGAGCACGGCAGCGAGGGCCGGGACCGTGCCAAATCGCACGTACAGACCAGGCCAATGCCGTCACAAGGAGCGCGGCCGGCAGAATGAAGCAGGTGCCGGCCACGATCAGGCCCTGCCATCCTGCGCGGGCGTAGCCCACATGAATGGCGACCTCGGTGGAATTGGGGCCGGGGATGAGGTTCACCGATCCCACGACGTCCATGAACGCGTCGCGGGCGATCCACTGCCGGCGCGCCACGACCTCGTGCTCCATGAGCGCGATGTGGGCCGCCGGACCGCCGAAGGATGTGGCTCCGAGCCGCAGGAACATGGCCGCCAGCTCGCGAAGTGCGCCCGCAGAGCGAACCGCGGGCCGCGGCTCTTCCAACGGATCCGGCGTCGCCACGGCCGAATGCTATCATCCGGCACATGTCGGGCCATTCCGCCGCGGCAGCCGTGCCGCGTGTGCCTGCGCCGGTCGTACGTGCGCTCGGTCTGGCCGTCAGCCTCGCCTACGCCGGCGCCATTGGATGGGTCTACCTCCACCAACCGCAAACGATCGCGGAAATGCGCGGCGGGCTCGCCTCGTCTGTCGGGGTCTACCGTCCGGATCCGATTGCGTTCGCCGACGGACTCCGGTTCTTCCACCAGGATCAGTTCGTCGAATCCCGCCTCGCGTTCGATCGTGCGGATCCCGCACACCGCGACCCGACGACGCAGTTTTACGTCGCGTACTCGTTCTACCGGCAGGGCTGGGGCCGCGTGTACGCCGACACCGGTCTCTACGCCCGCGGACTCGAAGCGGTCGATCGGGCCGCCGCCGCGTCGCCCACCGGCCACGCCGTCGTGGACGATCCAGGGCTCCAGATGCATTCCTCCGAAGAGCTCAAAGCGGAGCTGCAGCGCGGCATGACGCACGAGCTGTCGGACCTGAATCCCCTGAACGTGCTGCGGACTCGGAAGTGACCGAGTCGACCCGCACGCTGACTCCGGGGCGCGAAGCGTTCACCTTGCCGGTGGCCCTGCTGACAGTGGCCGGCGCCGGAGGGGCGCGTATCGGGCCCGCTGGTGCCGTGCACTTCGAGGCGCCTCCGATCATGGCGCTCGTCCTCGCCGCGGTCCTTCTCGTGCTGATGGCGCGCGCGGGAGCGATCGCCCCCGCCCGGCTCTTCGCGCCAACGCGAAGGGGGCTCGAAAACGCGACGGGCGCGGTGGTGCTCCTCGCGCTGCTGGCCGCCACCGCGCAGGTCTTTCACCTGCTCACACCCTCGCGCGGCTTGCTGAACGTCGCGGTCAACGTCCTGTTCATCGCGCTGCTCCTCAACACGTTCGCGCGCCTGACGGATCGCACGCATCTGCTGTGGAGTCTGGCCGTCGTGTTCGGGAGCGCGCTCGTCCTGAAATTCGTCATTCTCGATGCGATGGCCTCGCCGGGGAGCAGCCTTGCCCTGTGGCTGTTCTCCTCGGCGCTCGAGGGCCTCACGCTGGGCGCCATTGGCGCCGAGCCCGCCAGTCCCGCGATGGGCTATTCCGCATTCATCGTCGTCGGCCTGTACCTCGTCACGCTCTGGTGGCTTCCCTCAGACGAGTAGAAGGCTTTGATGTCTATTGCATTGACGAGGCCCGTGAGCGGGGTGATGAACCGGTGCGAACTGAGCCACCTCGCACGCGCGCCGATTGACGTGGCGCTGGCGCGGCGGCAGCACGAACACTACGAGCGGACGTTGGCGTCGTGCGGGTACACGATCGCCAGGCTGCCGCCCGCGGACGATCAGCCAGACGCCGTCTTTGTCGAGGACATTCTGGTCGTTGTCGATGGCCTGGCGATTGTGACTCGCCCGGGTGCGGAGTCTCGACGCGGCGAGATCGTTGGGCTTGGTGTGGCGCTGCCTGCGACGCTCCATCAGGCGTCCGTCACTGCGCCGGGGACGCTCGATGGCGGTGACGTGCTTCGCGTCGGCGCACGATTGTTCGTCGGCCGCTCTGCGCGAACCAATGACGAGGGGATTCGGCAACTGGCGGCGTTCGTCGAGCCGCTGGGCATCGGCGTGACACCAATCCCGGTGACAGCGTGCCTGCACCTCAAGTCAGCGGTGACGGCGGTCGGCGACGACCTCCTGTTGCTCAATCCTGCATGGATCGATCCCCGGCACTTTGCGGGATACCGAACGGTGCTCACCGACCCTGCCGAACCTGCCGCCGCCAACGCGCTCCGCGTTCATGAGCGCGTCATCTACTCGGACAGCCACGTCCGCACCGCCGAACGCCTTCGGGCCGCTGGAGTGCCGCTTCTGACGCTCGACGTGTCGGAAGTAGAGAAAGCCGAGGGCGCGGTCACCTGCTGCTCCGTGCTTCTGGACTGATCGGACGGGCCGCCAGGGGGCCTCGCCCAAACACCTCGTCGGTAATGCTAAAATCCTAAAGCTGCCGTTCGTCCAGTCGGTCACGGCGCGCCACGTACTTGCTGCACATCCGCCCTGTTCACATCGCAGTCTGTCTGATCCTCGCCTCGGCACTTTCCGGGTGTGGCAGCGACTCTCCTGGTGGTGGTCCGTCGGGAACGCCTCCCGCTCTATCGGCGATCGCGCCCAACTCGGGAACGACCCTGGGCGGCACCGTCGTCACGATCACGGGATCCAATCTTGCCGCCGCGGTGACCGTCTCGATTGGCGGGACAGCCGCCACCGGAGTGTCAGTCAGCGGCTCGACGATCACGGCGACGACAGGCCCACACGCCGCCGGCATCGCGGACGTCGTGGTCACGTCGAACGGTCAGAGCGGCCGGCTCACCGGCGCTTACACGTACAGAGCGCCGACGCCGACGACGAACACACCGCCCGTGATCAGGAGCATTGCGGCCAAGGGCACGCGTCCGAACGAACCGGCGCAATTCGCGGATCTCGACGAAGAGATCGCGATCACGGCCACCGTGGAGGACGCGGAGACACCGATTTCCCAGCTCACCTTCGAATGGACGGCGCCGACGGGAACGTTGACGGGTCAGGGCGCGTCCGTCACCTGGAAAGCGCCGGCCCAGTTCACGACGCCAGCCGCTGTCACTATTTCGCTCGTGGTGACGGAGAAATATCAGACGGTTGACGACAACGGGTTGCCGGTGTCGAAAGAGAACAAGGTCACGTCGAACGCCACGGTGCAGCTGCACGACTCCGAGAGCGAGGTCGGCGGGATGGCGAGGCAGTTCCTGCTCGACTTCTCGGATTCGTCGCTGTCGCCGTCGTACGTCCTGCGAAACTTCACGCCCACGTGTGCCGGGACAAACGACGAACTGAAGGACGTCACCAACAACCGGAAGAACTTCCTGATCCTCTCGTCTTCAATCGGTGGAGCCCAGACCACGGTCAACTTCGGCGGACACTGTCCCAATGGCGATGTCCCGGGCGACGCGTGCGCCGAGGTGCCCTCGCAGTGGACCTCACGTGTGCTCGACAGCGGCGACACTCGAACCGACAAGGGGACGGATCAGGTGACCGCAGTCTACGAGAAAGATCAGTGGCGTCTCTGCGACAGCCGGTGGAAGGGCACGTGCACGGGAGCAGGGTGCGGAACGGTCCGAGGCTTGTTGCCGTTCCTTCGCTGACCCGGGGCTTGCAGTGTCGTCGACAACACCGACCGCACGGCGCCTGGTTCGTCGCCGCGTCCCGACTCAGCTCTCATTCGTCGCCGAAGGGTGGGGCGCGGGTATGCCGCGCCGGCTCCCGGTCGGTCGCACGGGAGCCGCCACCTCCGGCGCTGCGTCGGCGGAAGCGCGGGGCCCCACTGCGTCACCCCACGCGGATTTCGGCGCCTGCGGTGCCGGACTCCAAGGACGTGGCGAACGCGCGACCTCCAACGGGATCCGCCGCGGCATACCCGCACCCCACCCAACGGCGGCCGCAACGCGTCAGTGCTCGCTACCCCCGACCGCGTGGCGCCCGGCTCGGCGCGGCGGCCCGTCGAAGCATGCCGCTCAAGCGTCAGTCGGACACGAACGCCGCCGGCGGGCGACGTTCGGCATGGGGTGTCCGGGGCCCCGTGCCGTCACCACGAAACGCGGAAGCCAGAGGCGTTCGTGTCCGGCGTGCTGAGTCGGGACGCGGCGACGAGCCGGGCGTCGCGCGGTATGTGCGCGTGCCGCCGACCATCCGACGCATCCGCCTCTCGTGTTAGCATTCGGCCGCCTCATGAACATGCGACGCGTCGCCACGGCAGCGGTCTTCGTGCTGCTCGCGTCCTTACCTGCCATGGCGCAATCGAAACTCGCCGGCATCGTCACGCGTGACGGTGACAAGCTTCTCGACGCCGGCCGCGAGTACCGTTTCATTTCGTTCAACATTCCGAACCTGCACTACGTCGAAGACGACCTCCGCTTCGATCAGGTGAGCGCGTGGCGTTTCCCCGACGCGTTCGAAGTGCACGACGCGATTGCCACCATCGTCCAGACGGGCGGACGCGTCGCGCGGATGTACGCGCTGTCGGTTCGGCGCCCGACCGACGATCCCGCGCTGCCCCGCTACGTCACGGGTCCCGGTGCCTTCAACGAAGAGGCCTTCCAGGCGCTCGATCGCGTGCTGCAGGAGGCCAATGCACAGGGCGTCCGCGTGATCGTGCCCTTCGTGGATCAATGGAGCTGGTGGGGAGGCATTGCCGGATACGCCGGCTTCCGCGGCAAGGCCGCTGACGCCTTCTGGACGGATCCCCAGGTCATCGCGGACTTCAAGCAGACAATCGCCTACGTGCTCAACCGCAGAAACACGCTGACCGGCGTCGTCTACAAGGACGATCCGGCGGTGCTGGCGTGGGAAACGGGTAACGAGCTGTCGAATCCGCCCGAGTGGCGCCGGGACATCGCCGCCTACATCAAATCCATCGATCCGAAGCATCTCGTCATCGATGGCCTCCACGCCGGATCGCGAGGGATTGCGCTCGACGCGCTCGACGATCCGAACGTCGACATCATCTCGACCCACCACTATCCCGACAGCGGCAAGAACATGGTGGAGGCTGTCGCCGACGCCAGGCGTGTCGTCGGATCGCGGAAGGCGTATCTGGTCGGCGAGTACGGGTTCGTCCCGACGTCCACGATCCAGCAGCTGCTCGATCAGGTCATCTCGAATGGAGCGGCTGGCGCTCTCATCTGGAGCCTGCGGATCCACAGCCGCGAGGGTGGCTTCTACTGGCACGCCGAGCCCGCGGGCGGCAGCCTCTATAAGGCCTATCACTGGCCCGGCTTCTCGACGGGCGACGCGTACGACGAGCGGGGCGTGCTGACGTTGCTTCGTCAGAAAGCGTACGAGATTCGCGGCGAAGCGGCTCCCGATCTACCAGTACCCGCACCGCCGCTGCTGCTGTCTGCGCCGGGGCCACACGCGATTCGATGGCAGGGCTCGGTCGGAGCCACCGGCTATGACGTGGAGCGGTCGGATCAACCGTCCGGTCCATGGACGCCGGTCGGCCTCGACGTTGACGAAAGTGCCGTCCAGTACAACCCGCGGTTCGCGGATCCCTTCGCCGTGCCCGGCTCGCGCTACTACTACCGCGTGCGCGCGCGGCTCGGCGAACGGCGCTCCGATCCTTCGAACGTCATCGGCCCCATCGGCAGCGACGTCGCGACCATGGTGGACGAGCTGATGGATGCGTCGAAGCTCCTCGGCATGAGCGCCGACGTCCGTTTCGACTCGACGAATCCGCGGCGCACCAAGGAAGACGCGTCGCGGATCAAGGGACCGTCCGGCGCGTGGATCGTCTATCGCACGCGCGGACCCCTGGCCGGCGTGCGCGTCCAGACCTTTTTCGCCGGGGACGTCGTCGATCCATTCCTCAGCGTCTCATCCGACGGACAATCGTGGACGCCGGTCACAATCCAGCGTGACGGCTTCTACGGAGGCCGGAACGACTACGACTATGACAAGACGGTGAGGTACACCGTGAGCTCGGTCGCGGCGGGCCAGTTTTTCGTCCGCATTCAGTTCGGCTCAGACATGCAGATCGGCCGCGTCGAAATCGACGAGGGCGCAACGTCCGGCGCGCCGCGTCACTAGTACCAGGAGGCACGGCCGCAGTTCCGCGGTTGACCGTGCCATGCGAGTGGGGCACACTCTCGGCCCCGGAGGGTCTCGTTCATGAAGAAGTGGGTGATCGGTTGCCTGGCGGTACTCCTCATCGTCGGCGTCGTCGGCATCGGGGGCATGTGGTATGCGTATCACCGTGCCAAAGAGTATGTGAGCGGCCTGGCGCAGTTCGGAGACATCCCGAAGATCGAGGAGCAGGTCACCCAAAAAGCGTCGTTCACGCCGCCGGCGAACAGTGAGCTCACCGCCGACCAGGTCGACCGGTTCATGAAGGTGCAGGACGGTCTTGAGACCAAGATGGGCGCGCGTCTGAAGGAGCTCGACGCGAAGTACCAGTCGCTCTCGAAGGCGAATGGCGGGAAGACGTCGGTCACCGAAGCGTTCGGCGCGATCTCGGACCTGGGCTCCCTCATTGTGGAAGCGAAGCACACTCAGGTCGAACTGCTGAACGGTCAGCACTTTTCGGTGTCCGAATACAACTGGACCCGCCAGAGCGTCTATTCAGCCATCGGCGTGCCCATGACGGGCAACTTCACAGATGCGCTGAAGAAGGCTGCGGAGGGTCACGCGGCGAGCGGCGACACACCGCAGGACACGCTCATCGGCGACGTGCCGGAGCACAACAAACAGCTCGTTGCGCCGCACGCGGACCAGCTCAGGGAACGCGCGGGCTGGGCCTTCTTTGGTCTCTGACGATCGTAGGGCAGGGGGCTAAGGGCGAGGGGCCAGTGACCAGGGGCCCGCTTACCCCTTATCCCCTTACCCCTTAGCCCTTACCCTATGCCCAGGCGGTAGGCCGCACGGCGAAAACGGACCCGATCGACGCCGCCGTGCTGGCCGAATTCGGCGCGCGCATTCAGCCGCCGATTCGCCCGCTGGCGGATGCCGACACGCAGGCGCTCGCCGTCTTGGTCACCCGCCGCCGGCAGTTGCTCGAGATGCTGGGGATGGAACGCAGTCGCCTGGCGCAGGCGCCGCCCACCGGCGCGGTGACGCGCGACTTGCGCACCCATATCCGGTGGCTCGACAAGCGGGTCGCCGACGTCGACGACGACATCGGCACGGCCATTCAGGCGAGTCCGCTCTGGCGCGTCCACGAGGACCTGTTGCGCAGTGTGCCGGGCATCGGCCCCGTGACCGCGCGCACGTTGCTCGCGGAGCTCCCGGAACTCGGCCGGCTCGATCGGCGGGCGATTGCTGCGCTGGTCGGCGTCGCGCCCTTCAATTGCGACAGCGGCCAACACCGAGGGCAGCGCCACATCTGGGGCGGCCGTGCGCCCGTGCGCGCGACCCTCTATATGGCGGCGCTGGTGGCCTCGCGCCGCAATCCCGTGCTGGCGGCGTTCTATCGCCGGTTGCTCGCGCTCGGCAAACCGAAGAAAGTCGCGCTCGTCGCCACAATGCGCAAGCTGCTGACGATTGTGAATGCACTCCTGAAACATCACACCCCGTGGCAGGTCGCGAGCACGCTCGGTTCACCAGCAGACCGGGCGCGCGCAGCGACCGTGTAAGCGAGACAGTTGCTTACCCCTTATCCCTTACCCCTGGCCCCTTCTCGAAAGCCTGCCCGAGATCCTCGATGAGATCGTCTGGATGCTCGAGACCGATTGACAGGCGCAGCAGGTTCTCAGGGGCGCGGGTGCGCGGCCCCTCGATCGATGCGCGATGTTCAATCAGGCTCTCGGGTCCGCCGAGGCTCGTGGCGCGCGTGAAGAGGCGCAGCCTGTTCGAGTAGGCGATCGTCCCCGCCCGATCCGCGCCTTTCACCAGCATCGACAGCATCCCGCCCGGAAGCGCCATCTGCCGCGACGCGACCGCGTAGCCAGGATCCGATTCGAGGCCCGGGTACAACACCTGTTCTACTCCGGGATGCGACGCGAGGAAACGGGCGACGGCGAGGGCGTTGGCTGACTGGGCGCGCACGCGATACGGCAGTGTCCGGATGCCCCGCTGCACGAGCCAGCATTCGAACGGCGAGGGCACGGCGCCACCGGCGACCTGCCACTTGACGATCCGGTTGAAGACGTCCGAGTCCTCCCGCGCGATGACTGCGCCACCCAGGATGTCGCTGTGCCCGCCGAAGTACTTGGTTGTGGAGTGCATCACGAGGTCAACGCCCAGCTCCAGTGGACGCTGCAGCATCGGCGTCGCCCAGGTGTTATCACAGGCGACGAGTGCGCCGGCGCCGCGGGCGATCTCGACCATCGCGCGGATGTCGGTGACACGCATCCGGGGATTCGAGGGTGACTCGATCCAGATGAGACGCGTCGAGGGACGCAGGGCACGTGCGACTTCCTCGGGGCGCGTCATGTCCACGAACGAGCTCTCGAGTCCCCACGGGGCAAAATGCTCCATGAGCAGATCCGGCGTGCCGTAGTAGGCCTCTTCCGGCGCAATGACGTGATCGCCGGGCCTCAGCGCGTGGAACACGGCGCACGTAGCGGCCTGCCCCGACGAAAACACCGCCGCCGCCGGGCCACCCTCGAGCGCAGCCAGCGCCACCTCGAGCGCGCGCCGGTTCGGATTGGCCGATCGCGAGTAGATGTAGCCGGACGGGTACGATCCGTCGGGGGCCCGCTCGAATGTGGTGGAGAGATGGATGGGCGGCGTCACCGCTCCAGTGGTGCCATCGACGTGGTGGCCCGCGTGCACCGCGAGCGTCTCGACGCGCATGGGAAGCCTCCGGGAAGGGGATGATTGGAGGTTGGGGTCGGGATAAGTTTCAGTTTCTGCCGCGCTCAGCCGTCAAGCGCGTGGTTGGAACTGAAACTTATCCCGACCCCAACTCAGTGCTTGAGACTCACCATCACGCCCGCGCCGCCGGGCACCACCATGGGCATCATCGCGTAGTTGCGGACGTGCCAGGTGACCGAGCGCCCGATGATGATGCCGTTGGTCGCGCCGAAGATCACGTCGCTCGCAAAGTGCTTGTCGTCGTGCAGACGCGACATCGCGACGTAGGTCGCTACCAGATAGGCCGGCACGCCCATCTTCCACCCGAGATGCTGTTGCAGCACGGTGGCGGCCGCGAACGTAATCGTCGCATGACCCGAGGGGAACGAATAGCCACTGTACTGCGATCCGTCTGGTGCGATCGGCCGCTCGCGACGCACCGTGTACTTGATGGCCTGCGTAACGCCCTCGGACACCAATGAGGCTTCGATCAGATCCATCCCGATATGCTGCGCCCGCGGTTTGTTGCCGGCCCGCCCGACAATGTAGGTGGTCACGGCCGCACCGAGCACCAACGGCGTCGAGCCGATGTATTTGCCTGGCTTGAAGAAAGAGTCAGCGAAATCCGACCCCTTGAAGTGTGCGTTGATCTCGTCGTCTTCCTGGTGGACAACGAGGGCGAGTCCGCCACCGCCAGCGAGCCAGTACACGGTGTTCAGCCGCACCATGTGCTTGAAGTCATCGCCGACGTTGTGAACGAGCAAGTTGAAGAACCCGCGCTCGGGCTTCTTCGCCTCCTCGGCGGCCACTATGGGCGGCGGTTTGGGCGGCGTGGGCTTCTGATCTTGAGCGCTGAGCGGTAAGACCGCGAGCAACGATGACAGCAGCCAGACCAAGATGACAATCCGGACACGGGACATGCGCGAGATTGTAGCGCAGGCGGGTGGAAGAGTTGGTAGTTGGTGGTTGGTAGTTGATAGTTGGAGTGAGCGCTACTCGGTACCGCAGCGCCACGACAGGGTCTACTCGCGTTGCTCAGCTCAAGCGTGTTCGAGTACCTGTCCGATGGCGGTGGTGATGGCGTGCCACTTGGACGACTCCGCACCAAGTTCCTTGCGGCCCGCGGCGGTAATCTCGTAGTTCCGCGCCCGGCGGTTGTGTTCAGTCGTCGTCCAGCGCGCCTTGATCCAGCCGGCTTCCTCCATGCGGTGGAGCGCGGGATACAACGATCCCTCCTCCACTCGAAGGATGCTGCCGGAGATCTCCTCGATGTGGGTCGTAATGGCGTAGCCGTGCAGCGGGCCTCGTCTCGCGAGGATCGTCAGCACGAGGAGTGGTAGTGCGCCTTGCAGGGCGTCGGTCCGAGCCATGGACAGACATCTTACTAAGATATCTACATACTTGTAAACACACTCGTTTTCGTATTCGAATTCGTATTCGCAGCGTGGTCGACGTTCATTGGCAGCGTGGAGTGGAACTCGAAGACGAAAGCGAACACGAACACGACGCCGAACACAGAGTCTCACATGTCCTACTTCTCCCACCTCGAGTGCTCGGTGCCCTGCGGCGCACCGGCGCTCGATCCGCGCCACGGCTGGCATCATCTCTGTCAATGCGGCGCACCGCTCCTCGCGCGGTACGACCTCCAGGCTGCTCGCTCCTGGTCACGCGCCTCGCTGACCGGACGCATCCCGACGATGTGGCGGTACCGGGAGATGCTGCCGCTCTTCGACCATGAGGAGCCTGTCTCACTCGGTGAAGGCTTCACGCCGCTGCTCCATGCACGGCGTCTGGGCGCTGAGCTCGGTCTGGATCACTTGTACATCAAGGACGAATCGCCAAACCCGACCAACTCGTTCAAGGCCCGGGGGCAATCGACGGCCATCACACGCGCGAAGGCGCTCGGCGCAACCACCGTGTCGGTCCCGACAGCTGGCAATGCGGGCAACGCGATGGCGGCGTACGCCGCGCGCGCGGGACTGTCGGCGCAGGTCTTTCTGCCTCGCGATGCCAAGCGTCCCTTCCTCGACGAATGCCGGCTCTACGGCGCCGAAGTGACGCTCGTTGACGGTCTGATATCGGATGCGGGCCGCATCGCCGCCGAGCGCGGGGGCTCACTCGGCTGGTACGACGTGTCAACGCTCAAGGAGCCCTACCGCATCGAAGGCAAGAAGACGATGGCCTATGAGCTGGCCGAGCAGATGGACTGGCGATACCCGGATTGGATCGTCTATCCAACCGGCGGCGGCACCGGCATGGTCGGTATGTGGAAGGCGTTCGAAGAGATGGAGGCGATCGGTTGGATTGCTCCCGGCCGCCGTCCGCGCATGGTGTCGGTGCAGGCCGAAGGCTGTGCGCCGATCGTGCGGGCGTTCACCGAGGGACAGGAGCGTGCGGCGGCGTGGGCCCACGCGGTAACGATCGCGGACGGACTACGAGTCCCGCGAGCCATCGGTGATTTCCTGATCCTCCGCGCCGTGCGCCACAGCGGCGGCACGGCGCTGGCCGTGTCGGATCAGGCGATGGTGGATGGAATGTTGCGGATGGGACGGACGGAGGGCGTCAGCGCGGCACCCGAGGGCGGTGCCGCACTCGCCGCCATCGAACGACTTGTGGAGGATGGTCAGATCCGCGCGACGGACACCGTCGTGTTGTTCAATACCGGTGGTGCGCTCAAGTATCTCGAAGCGCTTCACTGACGTCTCCGCTTCGGCAGTGGGCTCTGGGCTTTAGGCGTTTGGCGCTGCTTGGGAGTTGGATGTTGGGAGTTGGGAGTTAACGCGCGCTTCATTTTTCGAAGGCCGCGCGCTCTGCGTCCGGCATCCGATAGCTGTGCCGCTCGGCAGGGAAGGTGCCCTGGCGCACATCGTGAACGTAGCGCTCCAGCGCAGTGCGGATCTCGGTTCCCAGCTGCGCGTACCGTTCGACGAACCGCGGCGCGGGGTCTGCCGTGAGACCGAGCAGGTCGTGCCAGACGAGCACCTGCCCGTCGCATCCGGGTCCGGCGCCGATGCCGATGGTGGGGATCCCCACGGCGCCCGTGATGCGTTCGGCCACGACCGACGGCATCGCCTCGAGCACCAGCGCACAGCAGCCGGCCGCCTCGAGCGCGCGCGCGGCATCGTACAGTCGCTGAGCCGACACAGCCGTCCGCCCTTGCGCCCGATAGCCGCCGAGCATCGTGGCTGACTGCGGGGTCAATCCGATGTGTCCCATCACGGGGATCCCGGCTTCGATGATCGCCCGCACGCGTGAGAGCCGATAGTCGGATCCTTCGAGCTTGACGATGTCGGCTCCGCCATCCTTGACCAGACGAATGGCGCTCGTCACCGCCTCTTCGTCCGACACCTGATACGAGCCGAACGGCAAGTCACCGATGACGAGCGGCCGTACCGCCACACGCGAGGCCGCCCGCGTCAGGATCACCATCTCGTCGAGCGTCACCGGCAGCGTCGAGTCGTGGCCGAGAACGACCATTGCGGCGCTATCGCCGACGAGCAGCAGATCGAGTCCGGCCTCGTCGGCGAGCCGTGCGCTGGGCGCGTCGTAGACGGTCACCATGGCGATGCGCTCGCCGCGCTGCTTCATCTCGATCAGCTGCGGCAGCGTGACGCGCCCGCGCGAATCCGTGGTCACGAAGGGCCTCCGTCCAGACGGACATTGTCGATCAGCCGCACGCCGTCTACCCGGATGGCGGCGGCCAGAACCGGCGGATCGAACGGCGCGACTTCCACGTACTCGACCTCGACGTCGTGCAGCAGCTGCCGCGCCTTGTCAGGATCGCGCGTCGCCAGTGCCCGTGGCAAGGCCAGGGCCTTCACGCGGGCGTCGGGGCTGAGCCGGACGTTGCGCGACGACATCGCGAGTCCGTCCGGATCCCGCATGGTGGGCTGAATCGACAACTCGAGGTCGAGATTCAGGTCCCGCACCATGCGCCGGATGACCTCGACCTGCTGGGCGTCTTTCTGTCCGAAGTACGCGCGCGTCGGCTTCACGATATGGAACAGCTTCAGACAGACGGTGGCGACGCCGCGAAAGTGGCCGGGCCGGAACTCCCCTTCCAGTATCCGGCTCAGATGCCCGGGGTCGATCGACGTCTCGAAGCCGTCTGGATACATCTCTTCGACGGATGGTACGAAGAGCACGTCCACGCCAGCGCCCTCGGCCATCGACGCATCGCGTGCTTCGTCGCGCGGATACGCGACCAGGTCCTTCGGATCGCCAAACTGCGACGGGTTCACAAAGAGGCTGACGACGAGGATGTCGCAGTCGCGGCGGGCCGCGGAGAAGAGCGAGACGTGACCGGCGTGAAACGCGCCCATCGTCGGCACGAAGCCCACACGCGTGCCAGGCGGGGGTTGGCCGAGTGCGGTCCGCACGTCGGCAATCGTGCGTGCGAGGATCATGTGCGGGTCGCCTCCACGAGAGCGCGATAGAGAGGCTCGACGTCGGGCCGCCGTGCATGGACGGCGTCGATGTGCGCTGCGACCGTGCCCCAATCGCCACGAGCGATTGGTCCGGTCAACTCGAATCCGTTCTCCATCGTGCGGCGCATGAGCGGCAGCAGAGCCTCGGGCGGCGCTCCGGCCTCCGCCACCAATGCCGAAGCCGTCCGGTACAGCGTCACCAGATAGTTGGATGCCACAGCGGCGCCCGCGTGATACAGCGCGCGGTTCTCGTCGGACAGATCGAACGACGCCAGTCCCAGGGTTGTGGCCAGCCATCGCGCGCGAGACCACCCATCAGCCGATTCCGCGGTCACCGCCGCAAAGGCGCCGTCGAGCTGCTCCGGGCCGCGGGAGAGCACGAGCGATTGGAGTGGGTGGACACTGAATCGGTTCACGTGCGGCGACAGCGCCGAGAGCAGCGTCGCGCCGCTGACATGTGCGACCCAGGGTCCCACGGGCACGTCGCCGGCGACGGTCCCGATCGCAGTGTCCGGGACGCACAGGATCACCAGAGCGGGGTCGTGATTGTCCACGGTCAGTCCTCGCTCGCGCAGGCGTCCGGCTATGGCCTGTCCGGCGCGGCCGTTGCCAATCACTTGTACCGATCGAACATGCGTGTCCGTCCTCTTGTCAGGGAAACGGGGTCGGGCCTCGACCCGTCTCAGTCCAGAGCGTGATCCGGCGCGAGATCGCCACCCGCCCAGGCGTGCTTCGAGGTCCACGGAGCCTCTGGATCTGACCAGAAGGGATCCGATGGCGGCAGTCCAAGCGGCAGGAAGGCCGTCGCGCACAGATACAGGCTACCGGTCGAGATGTAGCGTTCCGCCAACGCCGGCTGATGTCCCGCAAGACCGATCGTCAGCCACCCGTTTGGATCGAACGTTCCGGTTGCCTCCAGCGTCCGCCGGATGACTGCAGTCAACGCCTCCCGCACCTGCGCGGGACGTACGGCGTCGGGCAACTCGCGTCGAAGCGCGGACTGCGCCAGCAGGTGGAACGCACCGCACCGGTACGCGAGTGAACGTCCGACCAGTGGAAAGCTCCCGTCGGGAGCGATCATGCGTTCCTGCACGGCCGCATACCGCTTTGCGCGTGCGTGGAGCGCCGGGACGAGCCCCTCCCACGCCGGATTCTCCTCGCCGACGGACGCGAGGATGTCCACCAGCATCGGGTGAATCACGAAACTGTTGTAGTAGTCCCAATGGAACGTGGGGCCGTCACCATACGCGCCGTCGCCCTTGTACCACTGTTCGTGCTGGCGGATGGCGTAATCCACCCGGACCACGTCCCACGGCTCGCCCATCATCTTCAGCGCCGTCTCGATCGTCGCGGCAAACAGCAGCCAGTTGTTGAACGGCGGCCGGATGGTGTGCGTCGCGCGAAGTGCCGCGGCCGCGTTGGCGCGTACGGCTGGAGCCAACGTGCGGCAGAGCGCGTCGGGTGCGCGCAGCATCGCTTGAGCAAGGAACGCCGCATCGACGAGCGGCTGACCGCCCGAGGACAGATTCACGTACGCGGGCGAGCGCGGATCGGTCGCCTGCGCGATCGCGGTTCGCGCGAGCTCGAGCAGCGTGTCGCGCCTGGCCGCCTCCTCCGGGCGAAGCGAGGGAGCCTCCAGCCAGGGCGCCAGCCCCGCCAGCGTCCGGCCGAGCGCCTCGAGATGCGTGTACGTGCGGCGATCGTCTACCGCACCCGGCACGGCCTCGACTGGCATCAGGTCGCGGATGCGCCCGGTCGCGAAGCCCTTCAGGACCGGCGTCGCAATGCGCTCGATCATCGTCGCCCAGTACGCACGCGTCGGCGGACGGTCGGCTGTCTGAGCCGATCGACCCGGAGTAATACCGCGTGCGGCCGCCGTCCCGGCAGCCACCGATTTCAGGAACTCGCGACGATCAGGCATGCAGTGCTGCGCAAATTCTACGATCGTATGCAAGCGTCCGTTGCCGACATGGGCCGGGGTATACAATCGCAGACGTTCATGCAGGACTCGCCACCAGATGCCGCGGTCAGTCAGATCGCGGCCATCATCGACTCGGCGGATGACGCCATCATCAGCACGGATCTGAACGGCCACATCACCTCGTGGAACCGCGCCGCGGCTCGGCTCTTCGGCTATGCCGCCGGCGAGGCGATCGGACGCTCGATCCGCATCATCATCCCCGTCGATCGCCACTCCGACGAAGACGACGTGCTGCGGCGCATCTCGCGCGGCGAGTCGGTGGTGCACTTCGAGACGCTCAGGCGGCGGAAGGATGGCAGCCTGCTGCCAATCTCAGTCTCGATCTCGCCGATGCGCGACGCCTCGGGGCGCATCATCGGCGCCTCCAAGATCGCACGCGACATCACCGAACGGCGGCGCGTGGATGAAGCGCTGGCAGGGGTCGAACGGGCCCGCAGCGATCTGCAGCATCGGCTGCTCGCGCTGGTCGGCGCGTCGAGCTCGCTGCTCGGCTCGCCACGTGTGGAAGACGTCGTTCCGGCGAGCCTCGCACTGGCGAGCAGCCTGATCGCCGCCGACGGGTATGCACTCTGGCGCCTCGACGCGCCGTCGCATGCCTGGCGGATCGAATCGTATTCCGGCGTCTCGGACGAGTTCGCGCGTCGTATCGTCATTTTCGATCGGAATCTCGCGCCAGCGGTATCGGCCGAACCCTTCATCGCCGAGGACGTGACGGCTGACCCGCGCCTGCTCGACCGGCTCGACGCGTTCCGTTTCGAAGGCATCACGTCGATGTTGAGCATACCGATGGCGCTCGGGAACGACGCCACCGCTGCGCTCGCCTTCTACTACCACACACCGCACGTGTTCAGTGACGTGGAACTGCAGACCGCGCGAGCACTCGGCAATCTCACGACGGCCGCTCTCAGGACCGCCGAGCTCTACGACGCGCAGGGCCGCGTCCAGCAGCAGGCGTCGTTTCTCGCGCAGGCGGGCGAGGTGCTCGCCAGCTCGCTCAACTATCGGCAGACGCTCGGGCGGATCGCGACGCTCGCGGTTCCGCGTATCGCCGACTGGTGTGCGATCGACATCGTCAACGATGCCGGCGACCTGGATCGGATCGCCATCGCGCACGAAGATCCGGAGAAGGTCGCGCTGGGGTATCGCCTCACCCATGCCTATCCGTCCGGCAGCGCGCCCGCGGGACGGCCGCTGGGCGATCCCGACCATGTCGTGAACTCGGGACGATCGATGTTCGTGCCCGAGATCTCGGGCGCCATGCTGGCGTCGTTCGCTCACGACGCCGAACACAGCGCCATCTTGGCGTCGATCGGCGTGCGCTCGTACATCTGCGTGCCCTTGCGAACACGCGAGGGCGTGCTCGGCGCGCTGACATTCCTGTCCGCCGAGTCGGGCCGGCGATTTACGCTGGCCGACCTGCAGTTCGCCGAGACAGTGGCAGGGCGTGCCGCCCTCGCAATCGAGAACGCACGATCGTACGACGAGGCCCGCCGCGCGAATCGGTTGAAAGATGAATTCCTCGCGACGCTCTCGCACGAATTGCGGACGCCGTTGAACGCGATCCTCGGCTATACACGAATGCTGCGCGCGGGGATTTTTGCTGCGGACAAACACGACCGCGCGCTCGAAACAGTCGAGCGCAACGCGTCGGCACTCGCGCAAATCGTTGGCGACGTGCTCGACGTCGCGCGCATCGTGTCGGGCAAACTGCGCCTCGAGGTCAAGCCGATCGATCTGGATCGGCTCATCGCCGAAGCCATCGAAACCGTCCTGCCTGCGGCCCAGGCCAAGGGCGTGACGCTCGAACAGAACACGGACGGCGGCATTCCGCGTGTGAGTGCCGACACCGATCGGTTGCAGCAGGTGCTCTGGAACCTGCTCGCCAACGCCGTCAAGTTCACCGCCCGCGGCGGCCGCGTCGTGGCCAGCACGCGGAGGACCTCCGACGCCGTGGAGATCGTCGTCGCGGACACTGGACAGGGCATCAGGCCTGACGTGCTTCCGTTCATCTTCGATCGCTTCCGCCAGGGCGACAGCGGATCCTCGCGGGAGCATGGCGGTCTCGGCCTTGGACTCGCCATCGCCCGCCACATCGTCGAGATGCACGGCGGCACCATCCAGGCGGCGAGCGACGGCGACGGGCGCGGTGCGCAGTTCACCGTCCGGCTGCCGACGGTCCCCGGCGCCGCAGTGCGGTAGACACGCGACATGTCCCACCGACCGCACCCAGTCCTTGCAGCTGCGATAGCGTGCCTGTTCATCGCTGCGCTGGCCATCACGGGCCGTGCTGCCAAGCCCCTGCCGCTGCTCCATCCACTGTTGGCGGATCACATGGTGCTGCCGCGTGATCGGCCCGCCCCGATCTGGGGATGGGCTGCCGCTGGATCCACCGTGGCCGTGTCGTTTGGCGGACACGAAAAGACCACCACCGCCGGCAACGACGGCCGTTGGATCGTGCTGCTCGATCCGATGACCGCATCGACGACGCCGCGGACGATGACGGTGGCGGTAACCGAGCCGGGCCAGGGAGCGGTGACGCTCAAGGTCGACGATGTCGTTGTCGGCGACATCTGGCTGTGCTCGGGCCAGTCGAACATGGAGTTCGCGCTGAAGGACGCGCGGAATGGCGACACCGATGTCGGGAGCGCCCGTTCCCCGCTCATCCGGCTGTTCACGACCGCGACCGCCACGTCGGCACGCCCGGAGCCGGTTCCACCGGACGGCTACATTTCGTGGCAGCAGGTGACGCCCGCAACGGCGGCCGGCTTCTCGGCCGTGGGCTACTACTTTGGCCGCGAGCTCGAGACGGCACTCGGCGTGCCGATTGGCCTCGTCCACAGCGCCTGGGGAGGGACGCCGGTCGAGAGCTGGACGAGCGCGGGAACACTCGCCGTCACGCCCGAATCGAAAGATCCTGCCGAATCGCTGGCCGCCGATGGCGAAACTTGGCGCAGGCAGTACCACGAAGACACCGATGGCATGCTCACTGACTGGTTCGAGCGCCACGACCCGGGCAGCGACGTCAACGCGGATCCCCGGCTCGACGATTCGGGCTGGCCCACTCTTTCGGGCGTCCCTGGACGTTGGAAGGCTCGTCGTATCGCTCAGGCGGGCGGGATCGTCTGGTACCGCCGATCGGTCACGATCCCGGACGAGTGGGCGGGCAAGGATGTCGCGCTTTCACTCGGTCCGATCGATACGCAGGACACGACGTGGTTCAACGGACAGCGTGTCGGGGGAGCGCTCGTCCCGTGGGATCCACGTCACTACGCCGTGCCCGGATCGCTCGTGCACGCCGGGGTCAACGTCATCGCCGTGCGGGCGGTCAGCGAGACCGAGAACGGCGGCTTCAGCGGATCGCCGGGTGACATGCAGATCACGCTGGCGCCTGTGCTGGTCAGCGCCGCCGCGACGTCAGCGGCGCCCGACGCAGCGACGACCGTTCCAGTGCCGTTGTCGGATGGCTGGCGCTATCACCAAGGGCCAGACATGCGGACCCTCGGGCGGATGCCGTTCAGGCTCGGCGCCGATCCGTGGGTTCCCGCATCGCTGTTCAACGCCAAGATTGCGCCGCTGCTCCCCTTCCCGATCACGGGCGTGATCTGGTACCAGGGCGAGCAGAACACGCGCGCCGCTGACAACTATCGGGCCCTCCTGACGGCGTTCATCGGCGACTGGCGGCGAACGACCAATCAGCCGACGCTGCCCTTTGGCATCGTCCAGCTCGCCAACTTCGGAGCCCGATCGGTGGAGCCGTGGGATTCTGGGTGGGCCGAAGTCCGGGACGCGCAGCGCGTCGTGGCCATGACCGTTCCAGGCGTGGGCCTGGCGTCCGCCGTCGACATCGGCGACGCCAAGAACATTCATCCGACGAACAAGCTGGATGTCGGGCGCCGGCTCGCCCGTTGGGCGCTCTCGGCCGTGTACGGACGCGGCGGCGAGTGGAGCGGGCCGCTCTTCAAGGCGATGACCGTCGAGGGCGACACCGCCCACATCACCTTCGATCACGTCGGCCGCGGCCTGGCCGTGCACGGCGACGGTCTCGGAGGCTTCGAGGTCGCTGGCGCGGACCGTCACTTCGTGCGCGCGGATGCCCGGATCGAGCGCGCAACGGTCATCGTGTCGTCGCCGGCGGTACCGGCTCCCGCGGCAGTGCGGTATGCCTGGGACGACGATCCGGTCGTGTCGCTGTTCAACGAGGACGGCTTGCCGGCCTCTCCATTCCGGACGGATGACTGGCCACAGCGCAAGCGACTCGAGCCCGAGCCGTAATCAATGAACGGCGGAGGACTCGACCGCGCTATTCGGCCTTGATGGTCGTCCAGGGCCCCGCCGGCAGGTTCTTCAGGAGTGGCTGTTCCCACTGGAACTCGGGATGCTGCTGCAGGAAGCGCCCGGCATCGAAGGCGATCCCACAGGCGTGTCCCGCAGCTGCCGTGAACGTCATCCTGCCTGCCATCGCCGCGTCGGTGATTTTGTTCTGCACCGCGCCCGCGGCGCCGTAGGGGGGCATCCACGAACCCGATCCCCGCGCCGACAAGTCGATGTGCCCGCACAGCGTGCGCTCGCTCGGCTCGGTCTTCCCCGTGAAGCTGTCCACGTGATCGGCCATGAACGACTGCGCGAGTGCCGCGTCGATGCGGCCCTTGTTCTCGGCCATGAGCTGTTCCCAACGCTTGTGACGCGCGTTGGCACTCAAGCTCATGTCGCTCATATTGAAGCTCGTCTCTTCGGCCGCGAGCTTGGGATTGATGGGGTAGTTCGAGCCAACGAAATAGCCGTCGGTCTTCCGCTCCAGCGTGACGTTCTTCAAGCCGAGCTCGAGGCTCGCAATCTCGTTCCGGTGCATGTCGGCGATCAGCCAATCGTTGGCGTAGCCACCGTTGTTGCCATCCTTGAAGATCTTCGCGACCTCGTCGATCGAGGTGCCGTACTGCATCGCTTTGCGCGAGCGCACGAACTCGGGAGTCCCGTTGACGTCGTAGCCTGAGAAACCACTGATGGTCGTCTCGGTAATGACGATGCCAGCGTCGTTCATCCCGAAGTCGTCGCCGCTGTGGATGAGACCGGGCATGCCGTCCATCAGGAGGCGATGGCCGCTGGACGGCACGATGTCGAATGCGTACGTCCAGCGCGCACCGTCGAGATAGGCGCTCCAGTTGTTGTGCGCGATGACCGGCCGTCCGTCTTTGGTGTAGCTGCCCGTGGCGACAAAAGCACTGCAATGCTCGGCCGCAGTCACGCTGGCCGGAGACTGGATGCCGTGTTGCTTGTCGTAGGCCTCGACGTAGTAGCTCCACTCGAGCTCGGCATTGATGGCTACGATGTCCCAGAGATCGAGCGATCCGCCGTGCGCCTTCTGTCCATCGGCAATCGCCTGCAGTTCCTCGCGGTATTCCCGTTCGATGTGCGGCCAGAGGACCTCGCGCGAGGCGTCGCGGAAGAAGGCCCAGTCCTTGTGTGTGTCATGGGCCAGCTCCAGCGCGAAGACGCGCTGCACGTCCTCGATCTCCGCGGCCAGCAGGTAGCCGTGCTGGAAGCCGATCTGCGCGGGTGTACCTTCGAGGTGCACCAACGTCCAGTTGTCCTGCGGCGGCCGCCGATACGCATTCCGCAGGCGGGCATCGTCGGGCGCACGTCCGGCTGCGGTGCTGCCCGGGATGGCGGCGAACGAAAGCAGGGCGAGAAAGACGAAGCAGCGCATCGTTCGACCCTCCGGATCGGCGCGCGGGCGTGGACGTGGCACGCGCAGGTGGGGCCAGTCTACGATGACGGCTGACCTTTTACCACGCCAACCACCTCTTTCGAGGAACGCATGCGCATCGACTCGCACCATCACCTGTGGCGCTACGTGCCGGCCGACTACCCGTGGATTTCGGACCGGACGCCAATTCTGAAGCGCGATTACCTGCCGGCGGACCTCCAGGTCAACCTGGCCGCAGCCAGCGTCGATGCGACCGTCGCCGTCCAGGCGAGCCAGACGATAGACGAGACGAAATGGCTGCTCGAGCTGGCGCGCCAGCATCCAGTCATACGTGGCGTGGTCGGCTGGGTGCCGCTCATCGATTCGCGGGTCGAGGATGCGCTCACGGCGCTTGCCAGCGATCCGCATCTCCGCGGCGTCCGTCACATCCTCCACGACGAAGCGGATGACGAGTACGCATTGCGCGCCGACTTCAATCGCGGCATCGATCGCCTGCGGTCGTTCCGGCTCGTGTACGACGTCCTGATCTTCGCTCGCCACCTGCCGGTGGCGATGCGCTTCGTCGATCGGCATCCCGACCAGCCGTTCGTGGTCGATCACATTGCCAAGCCCGCGATAGCGGCGGATCGCTTCGATGTGGACTGGGCGCGCGGCCTCCGGGAGCTTGCCAAGCGGCCGCACGTCGCGTGCAAACTGTCAGGCGTTGTGACAGAAGTCCGCGATGCGACGTGGACTCGCGATCTGATCGCGCCGTATGTCGAAACGGCCCTCGAGGCCTTTGGACCGGATCGGTTGATGTTTGGAACGGACTGGCCGGTGTGTCTGCTGCGAGCGAGCTACGTGGAATGGGTCGAGACCGTCGGTCAGCTCATCGCACGGTTGTCTGCCACCGAGCAAGAGGCCATCTGGGCCGGCACGGCGGCGAGGGTGTATAGGCTACGACCGTAGTTCGTGGTTCGTAGTTCGTAGTCTGTGGTCCGTCAGGCGTTGCCTGGAGCCTGCAGTCCGGAGCCTGGAGCCCACAGCGGCGCTCATAATAACGAGCCCCGTAGAATCACCAACGCCACGCTGAAGTAGATGAGCAATCCCGTCACGTCCACGAGCGTCGCGACGAAGGGCGCAGATGAGGTCGCGGGGTCGAAACCGAGCCGCCGCAGCAGGAACGGGAGGAGCGCTCCGACCAGCGTGCCCCAGAGCACGATCCCGACAAGGGCCACGGCGACGGTAATGGCCACGAGCAGGTAGTGCTCGCCATAGATGTGCGAGAACTGGGACCAGATGGTGATCCGGAGGAAGCCGATCGACGCAAGAATCGTCCCCAGCGAGAGGCCGGCGAGAATCTCGCGGCGCATCACGCGCCACCAGTCGCCGATCGTAACTTCTCCCAGCGCGAGGGCGCGGATGACCAGCGTCGATGCCTGAGATCCCGAATTGCCGCCGCTCGAGATGATGAGCGGCACGAATAGAGCCAGCACAACGGCCTTGGCAATCTCGTGCTCGAAGAAGCCCATCGCGGTCGCCGTCAGCATCTCGCCGAGGAAGAGCGCCGTCAGCCAGCCCGCCCGCTTCTGCACCATGCGGAAGAACGCGATCTCCATGTACGGTTCATCGAGAGCTTCGGATCCGCCGATGCGCTGGATGGCTTCGGTCGCCGCGCTTTCAGCGACGTCCAGGACGTCGTCGATCGTCACGATGCCGATGAGCATGCCAGCGGTGTCGGTGACCGGCAGCGCCGATCGGTCGTACTTCCGGAAGGCGGCAACGGCGGTCTGCTCGTCGTCGGTGGCCTTGAGCGCGACAAAGCTACGATCCATCAGTGACGACACGCGATCGTCGAGCGCGCGCAGCAGGAACTCGCGGATCCGGATGTCGTCGATGAGCAGCCCCTGCTCGTCCACGACGTAGATGACGTTCAACGTTTCGCTGTCCTGCCCGTGAGCGCGGATGTAGTCGAGGACCTCCCGAATCGTCCAGTCTTCCCGAACAGCGACGTACTGCGGCGTCATGAGACGCCCGATCGATCCCTCCGGATAACCGAGCAGCGTCAGGGCGACCGCGCGTTCGGCGGGCGTCAGCAGGGCGAGCAGCTGGCGCGTGGCGGCGGCCGGCAGCTCTTCGAGGAACTCGGTGCGGTCGTCGGGCGCCATGTTGTTCAGCAGCGCCGCGACGTCTTCCTGCGCCATCGCCTTCAGGAGGGATTCCTGCGATTCGTACGACAGGTACTCGAACACGGCGGATGCGTCTTTGCGCGGCAGGAGCCGGAAGACGACGACCTGGTCCTCGATCGACAGATCGGTGAGGACCGACGCGAGATCGCTCGCGTGCCGGTTGCGAACCATGTCGCGCAGGCGCGAAAAGTCGCGTGCCCGGACCACGGCCGCAAGTTCATCGGCCGGCCGTGCCACACGGCGGATCGCGTCCACCGCGTCATCGCGCTGGGGACCGTTCAGTTGTTGTTCCATCTGCGTGAGGGCTGCCCTGACCACGTCGTGATGGTGCACGTGCGGGCCAACGGACTTCACCGAGTCGAGCCACAAACGATGAATGAGATCGAGGTCGCCGGGCGTGAGAGCGGGTGGATGCGCGCCGAGGTGATAGGCGTCGGTGCGGCCACTGTGGTGGTGAATCACCAGCCGCACGTCCTGGGCATCCTCGGGACGAACGATCTGTTCCCACGCCTCGCCAAGCCGCCGCGCCTGGTCGTCGGCCGAAAGCGTGGACGATTCGCCGACGAACACTTCCGAGGAGCGCAGCCGCGCGATGGTGGTGGCAAACGCATCGAAGACGTTCTGCGCCGGCACGATCAGCAGTCGCACGGGCCGGTGATATCGCTCGGCCAGGGCTACGACCTGCGAGAACAGCCGCCGCTCGTTGGGCGTCGGCTCGGGCTCGTCGGCCGCCACATCGTCTGCATCCACGCCAATCAGACGAACTGTCATGACGACGACGTCGCGGTCGCCCGCGACCTCGAGGGCTTCGCCCACGTGGCTGATGAGGTGTGAATGCCGGACGGCCACGAGAATGTTGCCTGGCCGTGCTTCGGCCTGTTTGACACTGAGATCCGCCGACGGCAGCAGCTCGAACTCGTCCACGTCGGCAACGTGTCCGGGCGCGGTGAGCGTTCGCCGGCGAGCAGCGAGCAGCGCAGTCAGGACGCCAAAGAGGCCGAGGGTCGTGATGACCGGCACGTCGCCGACGGCCACGGCCGCGATCGTTGCGACCGCCACGAGCGAGATCGGCAGGATGAGCCCAACCGGCACTTCCCGCGTCCCGCTGCGCAGAATCAACGGCGTACTGAAGGGACGCGGTCCCGGACGCCGGCGCCGGAGCCGGATGAGCGTGGCCAGCCGTATGACGAGCGTGACCCCGATGGCGCCCGCGTAGGCGTGGCTCAGCCAGAGGACACGTCCGCCGCTGAGGATCAACACCACGATTGTGGCAACCGTCGCCACGTCGATGGCCCGGGCAAACGTGCCGAAGCGGGGGTGCGGCACCGCGAGCCGTTCGGGCACGGCCCCTGCGGCGACGAGCCGGCGCAGGGTCTGCTCGGCGTCCGCGAGCGCGACGTGTGCGGCTGGCACCAGGAACAACAGGGCGGTCACCGTCATCAGGATGCCGGCGATTCGATGCGCCCATTCCGGACCGAGCAGATGGTGCGTCAGGGCGGGGAGCGTCGCGCTGACGCCGGGAAGGACCTCGTCGAATGGAACGAGACGGGCAAACTGGACCGCGAGCGCCGTCGTGATCGCAAGCGAGAACATCACGACCAGCCAGCCGGTCCGGCGCAGAGCCTGCAGTCGCGGCGGTGGAAATTCATGTGCGCCGCGTGAGAGTGCATCGCCGCCGCCAATCACCGGCAGGACCGTCACCATGCCGGCGAAACCGGCCGTGACCGCGGCCACGAATGACGACCAGCCGGCGGTGGTGGATGGCAGAGGCAACGCCAGGAGTGACTGCGATGGCTCGGTTCCCACCGGCGTGAGCGCGCCCCACAGGACGATGGTGGCCAGGCCGGCGACGGCGACCCAGACGCCCCGCGCCACCATATCGGAGGGCAGGTCGAGCCCCATCCGTGCGCGAAGCCACAGGGCGCCGAGCACGATGACCGCCACGGGACCGGCCAGTTCCTCCGCAGGCAACCGTCCGAAGCGCCCGCTCATCGCGATCACTTCGCTCAGCCCGGCGAATGAATGACCGATGACCGCGGCGGCAAGCGCCGCCAGCAGCAGTCGTTCGACGAGCACAGCCGCAGCCGTCGTACATGCGACGCGTGGACCAAATGCCTGCTCGGCTCGCCCGACCGCGCCGCCTGGAATGAACAGCGCCCAGCTCTCGATGTCGGCCGCTCGTACGAGCAGTCCGACGAGCGCCGCACCGAGGACGAAGCACGGTCCCCACGTGCCAAGGTCAGCCTGCGCGGCGCCAGCGACGAAGAACGCGCCGACGCCAAGCTCCGCCACCGCCAGTGCAGTCGCCTTCCGCACGGACATGAACGACAGGAGCGCGGTCGTGGACAAGACGACGCGGACCTGGCGCGGGCGTGGAAGTACGGGTTGCTGGGCCATTGGCGTGCTGGAACGTTCGATGATACTTCTCACTCGCGCACCCGAACAACGACTGTGCGCACGACGAGTCGAAAAGTCGAAGAGTCAAAAAGTCGAAAAGTCAGCAATCAGTACCGCAACCGTGACCCTTCTCCATCGAGCGACACTGTCGACCGACGCTTTGACCTTCGACTTTTTGACCTTTCGACTCTTAGACCCTCTTGGGTTACCCTCCGCGGATGACTCCATCTCAGCTCGCGGCCGCGGCCGCACTCGCGTGCCTACTCGTACCGGTCCGGGTAACCGGGGCGGCTGATCCGGCCGGGATCGTGCTCGAATCCAACGTATCAGTCCGGATGCGCGACGGCGTGACGCTGCGAGCCGACATCTATCGGCCGGCGGGTGCCGGCCGTTTCCCTGTGCTGCTCGAGCGTACGCCATACAACAAGGACGGGGAGGCCAGCTTCGCCGTCACCGCCGCCGGGCGAGGCTACGTCGTCATCATCCAGGACGTCCGCGGCCGTTACGCGTCCGAAGGCGAGTGGTATCCGTTCAAGTACGAGTCGAATGATGGCTACGACACCGTGGAGTGGGCGGCCGCGCTGCCCTATGCCGACGGCCGTGTCGGCATGTTCGGCGGGTCGTATGTGGGCGCCACCCAGATGTTGACGGCGATCGCACACCCGCCCCATCTGGCCGGTATCTGTCCGGTCGTGACCGCCAGCAACTATCACTCGAACTGGACGTATCAGGGCGGCGCGTTCGAGCAATGGTTCAACGAGTCGTGGACCTCGGGGCTCGCGCACGACACGTTCATCCGCCAGCTGCGCACGCGTACCAACGCGGTCACGAGCGGGGCACAACTGCCGGTGACCGCTTACCCGTTGTTCAATGCGGCAGCCGACGGCAAGGCGCCGGATACCACCGCCACACTCGCACCCTATTTCCTCGACTGGCTCGCCCACCCGAGCGAGGACGCGTACTGGAAGCAGTGGTCGATCGAAGCGCACTTCACCGACATCACCGTGCCGATGCTCACGGTCGCAGCGTGGTACGACATCTTCCAGGACGGATCGCTGAAGAACTACGCTGGCGTCAAAGCGCACGGAGGGACCGACGCGGCGCGGAACGGTCAGCACCTCATCGTGACGGTCGGCGGACACGCTGGGAACGGCCCCCGGATCGGCGACGTCGACTTCGGAGCCGCCTCGAACTTCGACGAGGATGCAGCGACGTTGGCCTGGTATGAGTTTCTGTTCAAGAACGTCCAGAACGAGTTTGCGGGCAAGCGTGTCCGGCTGTTCGTGATGGGCACCAACCAGTGGCGCGACGAGGACGAGTGGCCGCTGGCGCGCGCCCGGGCAACGAAGTATTTCCTCCATTCGTCCGGACAGGCGAACTCGGCCCGCGGCAACGGTTCGCTTTCACCCACGGCGCCATCCGCCGAACCACCCGATCGCTACAAGTACGATCCGGCGAGTCCGGTGCCCACGATCGGTGGTCCGCTCTGCTGCGATGCCGGGCACCTCAAGCCAGGCCCGTGGGATCAGCGGCCGGTCGAGGCGAGAGAGGATGTGCTCGTGTATTCGACCGCGCCGCTGGCTGCGGATCTCGAAGTCACGGGCCCGGTGAGCCTGGACCTCTACGTGCAGTCGTCCGCGGTGGATACGGACTTCACGGCAAAGCTCGTGGACGTCTCGCCCAACGGCTTCGCGCAGAATCTGACGGAGGGCATCCTGCGGACGCGCTATCGCGAGTCGCAGGAGAAGCCGGAACTGCTCACACCCGGCGAAATCTACCGGTTGACCATCAATGTCTGGTCCACGAGCAACGTGTTCCGGAAGGGCCACATCGCTGCGCCTGGAGGTGTCGAGCAGCAATTTCCCGCGCTTCGATCGCAACCTCAACACGGGCCAGGACAACGCGACCGGCACGCAGCTCATGCCGGCAACCAACACTGTGCTCCACGACGCCGCGCATCCATCGGCGATCACGCTACCGATCGTGACAGGCCAATAGGAAGTCAAAGGGTCGAAGAGTCGAAAGGTCGAAGAGTCGAACAGTCGAAGAGTCCAAAGGTCGAAGGGTCGAAAAGTCAAAGAGTCAAGGGCCCCGAGTCGAAAGGGCACAGGGTCACGTATTCGATTCTGCGCTGGCACCGCCATCCAGCCAGAAGCTGGTGCGGAACTGCCTGACCTCCGCCGGGTACCGCGAGGCCCAGTTCTGATTGACGGACTCGTTCCACACGCGGAATGCGGTCAGCTCCCCTTCGCGGTCGCGCCACGCGGCGCTTGGCAGCACGTCGGTCGCGAGCTGGTAATGGTCGCCTGCTTCCTTCCACCACGCCTTGTGGCGGATCTCGGTGCCAAACAGAGCGGCGTCCGACTCCATCCACGCGTACGACCGGGTGCCGGGAAGGATGAAGAAGGTCTGACATGCGAGCCAGCCGCTCATCGGGCCGCCACCGGCGCCGACCTCTTCGATGAACGCTTGCGTTTCTCGCGCGGTCTCGGGCGTTTCGCCGGGGTAGTTGAAGATGAGATACACGCCGTGGTGGAGGCCGATGGCGTTGGCCGCGTGGAGCGTCGCACGCGAGCGTTCGAGGTAGGCATCTGGGCTCGCGGCTTTCTGCATGCGCTGCACCATGGCCGCGCTCCCGGTGTCGAGGCCGAAATCCACCATGAAGCGGCAGCGTTTGAAGCGCTCGAGGAGATCCCGTGTCATCAAGTCGGCGCGTGTCTCGCACCAGAACATGAGCGGCAGGGCACGGCGCTCGAGACCGTCGAGGAAGTCCTCGAGCCAGCGCCGGTTCGACCCGAAGAGCGGATCGGAGAACGCAATGACCTGCGGCCCGTGAAGGGCAACCAACCGTTCGATGATGTCGAGCAGTACACCGGCGTCGTAGCGGGAGTAATGCGCACCCCGCTCCGGCTCGATGCAGTAACTGCACTTGAACGCGCAACCGCGACTGGCGCCAATCCATAGCGCACGCGCCTTGATACCGGATCGCCCGTAGTGCTCCCAGTCGATGTGTGACGGGTTGGACTGGTCGAACGTTCCGCCGGCGATCACTTCGCGGCGGCCGCCACGCTGCGGCCGCTCCCGGCACAGCCGGCGCAGCGCCTGCTCGCCATCGCCGGTCACGACGACATCGCAGACTCGCTCGTCGAAATCGTCCGGCGCGGCCGTCGCGTGATGACCGCCGACGACGATGGGAAGATCGGGGCGAAGCGCGCGCACACGCCCGGCAACGGCAAGCGCGCCGAGATAGTGCATGCTGGTCCAGCACGAAATACCGACCAGCCCGACATCGTCGACGAGTGCGAAGTTCAGCGCCTCCAGCAGGCCGTCGAGAGGCGCGGTCGAGTCGAGGTCGAGCTCCAGCGTGCGCGGCTCGGCGAACTCCCGCACGTAGCCCGCGAGGCTCGCCAGATGTGGCTTGTTGGCGATGCGGTTGCCCCACCAGCGCTGGCCGTGGACAACGGGCGGCGAGACGAGAAGCAGCGCATCGCGCGCCATCGCCGCATCTTACCCGCAATTCCCGGCGCTCGACGCGCCTCACGACAGGCGCGCATCGTCTATCCTTGAACTCGCCGTGGCCGCGAATCCGACCGACGAGATGCTTGGCCTGCTGAGTGGATATTGGTACTCGCAGGTGCTCTACGTCATGGCCGAACTCGGTATCGCCGACTGCCTGGCTGCCGGCCCCCAGACGTCAGGAGCACTGGCGCAGGATACCCACTGTCACGAGGGCACGCTCTATCGATTCCTGCGCGCCCTGGCGGGTGCCGGCATTCTGCAGGAAGTGGATCGGGACCGATTTGCGCTGACGCCGTTGTCTGACACGCTGCGATCCGATCGGCGCGACTCGCTTCGCGCGGCCGCGCGCCTCGGCGGCCATCCGCTTCATTGGCAGGCGTGGGGGAACCTGCTGCACAGTGTGCGAACCGGCGAACCCGCGTTCGACGCGACCCATGGCAAGAGCTTCTTCGAAGCGCTCGCGGCTGACGGTCCATCGGCGGCAACGTTCCAGGGAGTGCTGGATCGGCTCGATCACGTGGACCGCGACGTCGTTGATGCGTTGGCTCTCGATCGGTTCGGGCGGATCGTGGACGTGGGCGGAGGTGTGGGCGGGCTGGCCCGCCGAATCGTCAGCGTGCACCCGCGCGCGTCCGTGACGCTCTTCGACCAGGCGCACGTTCTTGCGATGGCACCGGCCGACGGCCGAATCGACGCCGTTGCTGGCAACTTCCTGGAGAGCGTGCCGCGCGGGGCCGACGCCTACGTACTGAAGTTCGTGCTCCACGACTGGGACGACGGCCACGCCATCCGGATTCTGCAGAACTGCCGCGAGGCCATGCAGGCACAGGGCAGCATTTTCGTTGTCGAAACCGTCGTGCCTGACGACACGGCCCCCTCCATCTCGAAGACGCACGATCTCAACATGCTCGTGCTGACGGGAGGACGGGAACGCCGCCTCGACGAGTACCGTGCCCTCTTCTCAGCCGCTGGCCTTCATGTGGCGACGGCGACGTTCACTCCACTGGGAGTCGGCGTGCTGGAGGGACAGCACGCTCCTCGGGCAGGCTCTCAGTAGTCACGGCCGACGACGGGCCCGACCGGCACGTACGGCGGCGCGTACGAAATCAGCGGGTCCCGGATCGGCGCCAGCGGCGTACGAATCGGCGCCGCAAACCCGCCGGCCACGGCCTCCATGTCCTTGTCTTTTGGAGGCAGATCGCGCAGGCCCACCGGGCCTCCGACCGACTGGCGTCGCGCCGCCCAGAATTCAGAGAAGCGCCTGCCTTCGAGCTCGCGGCGGGTTTCTGCATCGAGTTCGACGTTCATCTCCGCCAGCGCCGTCAGGGGATCGACCTCGAGCCGGTTGCGAAATGCCGGATCCGAGGCGACGCGCTCCAACGCGGGCTTGAGCATCTTCATCGTCTGTTCGTACATCTCGGTAGGCGTCGGCTTGGTCATTGACGTACTCCTTCGAGCTTGAGCGCTCCGTCACGCGGAGGTTGCGCGATCGCACGCAAGTTGGACAGTCCGCCGTCGGTCTCGAGCATCTCCCGCGGAAAGCCCTCGAGGATCGGCGTCGGAAAGTGGTGGACGATGGATGGCCGTGTTGCCCCCGTCAGTTCCGCGAGCCATCGCAGCTGGTCGGTCACGTCCGCGACCTCGTAGATCTCCCTGGGATCGAGCCGGCACGATGTCTTGAACAGATAGAGGTTCCGAAAGAACCCCTGGGCATCGTACATGGATTCGTGGACGAGCAGATCGCGGCGTGCATCGTCCCAGATCCGCGAACCGGGAATCTGGCGGTACCACTGCATCATGATGTGCACGCCGTACTCGACGAACAGGTGCGTGGCAAAACGGATGGTCTTGAGGACCTCTTCCTTGGTCTCCCAGGGCAGGCCGAGGATGAACGAGAAGTCCGTCCTGGCCGCGATGCCGTTCTCGGAGAGCACTTTCGCGGCCTGTTCGAGCGTCTTGCACGTACCGCCCTTCCCCACCTTCTCCAGACCTTCGTCGTAGCCGCATTCGGCCCCGACCAGAAGGCCTGCGGTGTACGGCGCGATGCTCGACGCGAACGCGGGGTGCAGCAGATCCCGCGCCCGCGAGTCGAAAAGCAACCGCGGCTTCAGGCCCCGCTCCCGAATGAGCTGGGCAATCCCCGTCGCGCGCGACGGGTTCAGCGAGAACTCATCGTCGACGATGTGGACGCAGCGGGAGGTGGTCCGGTCCATGCGATCGAGCACGCGCTCGAGTCTGTCGACAACGACCTCCGCGTCGAGACCCCGCCACGTCCTTCGATAGGGCGTACTGCAGAACGAGCAGTCGTACACACACCCGCGTGACGATTCGATACCGAGACACTTGTACGAGGTTGGAGGAAGGCGGCCGAAGTCCGGAACCGGCAACGCCGCCAGTTCGCTGCGTCGCAGCATCGGATCGATTGGATTGCGAACGAGGTATCCGCCCGGGTTGATCCAGGACAGGTTGGGCACGTCGCACAGGTCCAGCCGGCCTTCGAGCGCACGACACAGCTCGCCCAATGCCGTTTCGCCCTCTCCCCGTACGACGAACTGAACCGGAAAGGCACTCAGGATGTAGCGGTCGAACAAAGTTGGATGGATGCCTCCGCACACGATCGGCACGTCGGGCCGGCGTTGGCGCACCTGGCCAATCACATCCAAAGCCGTCGGCCAGGCCATGGACGTGGATCCGACGCCTACAAGATCCGCCGTGTCGAGCTCGTGCTCGAACGCACCGAGCGATCGGCCTCCTTGAAGAATCAGATCGGCGATGACGGCCTCATGGCCCTGCGCGTCGAGCACTGCCGCGAGCGCGTAGATGCCGAGCGGCGGGCACTCACGGAGCGCATCGACGCCGACCACCTGCAGCTCACCATCGATCACGTCCATGATCGGCGGAGCAATAAGCAGAACCCTCATGCGGGTGCCGCCTCCGACTGGCGCCCGACATGCCCTGGATCCATCGAATACAACGTTGGAAACATCGGCGCGGTCAGGTGTCCCTCCTCGTCCGTTAAAAACGGGTCTGGATCGAGTCGCGGCAGGCGATCGCGCACGAGCCTGCAGGCTCCGCTGAAAAGATGCGTGACAATCGTCTTGCGAGGAGTGCGGCTCCTGTTCTCGTCGCTCCCGTGCAGGGTCAGGCAGTGATGAATGGTGACGTCACCAGCACGGACTTCGAGCGGGATCGTGTTGCGGCTCACGGCGTCGCGCTCGGCCGCAGACAGCATGCTGTGGATGCCTTTCTGCAGCTCGCCGGCGAAGATCCGAAGTCCGCCCACGTGGCCCCACCCGTGACTGGCGTCGACCACGTGGAGGCACCCGCTTTCCGCGGATGCATCGTTCAGCGCCAATCCCGACAGAGACGATCGAAGGGGGATCCAGAAAACCCGTGTAGGTGTAGTCCTGATGGAGCGCGATCGAGCCACCAGCCACCGCCGGATGCTTCAGCAGGAGGGCATCCTGCAGCAAACGGATGGACGGCGCGCCGAGGAGATGACAGGCGATCTCCGCGACGCCGTGGTACAGATGCCGGAGCATCACGCGGTGCGCCTGGCAGGCGTTGGGGTGAAGCCTGACGCCGCTCGAGTCGCCGCCAGGCACGAGGTAGGGTGCCATGACCTCGTCAAAGATGCGATTCAGCTCCGCAAGGTGCGGAGCCGAGACGACGCCGCGCAGGACGAGCCAGCCGCGCGCCTCGAACTCGGCGCGACGATCCTCGGCAAAGCCAGCCCGGGCGGCCTGCATGGCCCATAATCTAACACTCTGCGCCGCTGCACTCGATGACGCTGTGACTGTCCGACCTTCCTTCCGACCCCGACCCTTTCGAACTCTTCGACTTTTCGACTTTTCGACCTTTCGACTTTCGACTTACCCTTTGAGGAGCGTCAGCGGATCCTGACGTGCGGCGCGGCGTGCGGGCACGATCGCCGCGAGGGCCGCCACGCTCAAGATGCACAGCGCCGCAGCCGCGTAGACGCGCGGGTCGTCTGGTCCGACGCCAAACAGAAGCGCCCGGGTCGCGCGCGCCAGGATCACGGCGCATCCCGACCCAACCGCGAGGCCGATCGTCGAGACCAGCAACGCCTGGCGGACCACCAGCTGAATCAACGTTACAGGTGTCGCGCCGAGTGCGGCACGCACCGCGATCTCGCGCGTCCGCTCGGCTACCCCCGACGCGAGGACACCGAAGAGTCCGACGCCCGCAATCGCAACACCGAGGGCCGCCAATCCAAGCAGCACGATGGCGTACAGCCGGCGGTTCGCGAGAATGGCGCCCAATCGATCCTCGAGCGTCAGGATCGAACCAATCGCCAGATCGGGCTGAAGCTCGCGGACGAGGACACGCGCGAACGGCGCGTACGACATTGGATCGCCTGCGGTGCGGATCACCAGCGCCGGCTGGCTGCCCACGGACTCGACCTGACGGTACGACACGAAGACTTCGGGACCGGTCGGCACCGCTTCGGCGGTCCGCTGATCCTCGATCACCCCCACGACCGTCCACGGCTCCCCATTGCCCATGGGCAGTAACTGGCCGAGCGGCGCGGCCCCGAGGTACGCCCGCACGAACGATTGACTCACGACCGCGACGCGCTGGGACGTTGCCGTATCGCGCTCGTCAATCCACCTGCCATCCACGAGCCGCAACCCCACCGCAGTGCGGTAGCGCGGACTCACAATCTGGAAACCGGTCTGAACGAAGCGTTCGGCAGCGCTGCCCTGCGCCGGCATGGTGAACACGCGGACCGCGGTTGATCCACTGAATGGCAGGTTGGACGTGAAGCCCACTGCAAGAACGCCCGGTACCGTCTGCAACCGATCGACCGCCGACTCGACGATCGCCTGCCGGCGAGCCGACGAAATGCTGTCGGGCATCGGCAGACTCACCGTCAACACGCCGGCGGGCTGGAATCCGCGATCGGCCGCCAGCAGCGATACGAAGCTCGTACCGAGCAGAACAGCGCCGACCAGCAGCACGACCGCTACGCTCACCTGCGCGACGATGACCACCGCCCGCCACCGGGCGGCTGGAAGACGCAGGCGCGCACCGGCAGGCGCCATCCCGCCTTCCGCAAGCGCCGCGACCAGATCGGCACGACGACCGAGCAACGCGGGCAATGCCCCGCACACGAGGCTCGCGAGAATTGCCGCCCCGCCCGCAACAGCCATCGCACGCCAGTCAACCTGGATGTCATCGAGTCGTGGGAAGTCCGCGGGGAGGATCGCCGGCAGCGACCGGTGCAGCGCCACCGCCACTGCCAGACCAAGCGCTCCGCCGGCCGAACACACGATGAGGTTTTCCGCGACGAGCTGACGAGCCAGGCGTACCACACCAGCGCCCAGGGCACCGCGAAGCGCCATCTCGCGGCGGCGGCCGAGGGCTCGCGCGAGCTGAATACCGGCGACATTGGCGACTGCTGCGAGGAACAGCAACAGCACCGCACAGAGCAGCATGATGAGCGCCGGACGCACCGTCTTCGTCGCAGCCTCGAGCGCAGACTCGATGGTGATTTCCACGGGGCCCTTACTGCCGAACACGGCTAGGACGACCGGTCCTGCGTCAGGTGCCGCGCGTCCTCGCGCTGTCGCTTCGGCGGCGGCCTGCGCGATCGAGACGCCGGGCCGCAGCCGCGCAATGCCGTAGAGCATCGAGAGCCGGCCCTTGGCGGCGCTCGTGAGATCCGGCACTGGCATGGGCGTCCAGAGCACTGTGGTGCGCGCTGGAAATAGGACGCCTCGCGGCAGAACGCCGACGATGGTCGCGGCTTCGCCATCCAGTTTGATCTGATGCCCGACGACGTCGCGCCGGCCGCCGAATCGCGACTGCCAGAATCCGTAGGCAATGAGGACCACACGGGGCGCGCCTTCCCGTTCGTCGGGCGGCTCGAAGTTACGGCCGAGGATCGCCGCGACGCCGAGCACCTGCGCGAGACTGGCGGTGACGTCCGCCGCATCGATCCGTTCGAGGTTCGCACCGTCCTGGAACGTCAACTCGTCGTTCCGCCAGCCGGCGAGATCGTCGATCGTCTGGGGCTGATCCCGCCAGGCGTGGTACGTCACGTTCGTGATGAACTTGCCAAAGCGGCTGTTGCCACCCATCCGGCTCTGGTACACCCGCACGAGGCGATCCGGTTCCGCCCACGGCAAGGGATGGACCAGCACGCTCCAGACGATCGCGAACGTCGTCGTGACAGCCGCGATCGCCAGTGTGATCGCCGCGATCGCCATCGCGGTCCCCCCCGGGGACCGGGCGAGCACGCGGTAGCCATACCGAAAGTCCTGTGCGATGCCCTCGAGCGCACCTCCGTGCGACGGTGGCGGCGCGGGTGCGGACAGGTTCTGGCGGCGGTGAAGCAGCCTGGCGTCCCGGACCCACAGGTCGATCTCGACGCTCCACACTCAGCCGGCTCGCCTCGGATCCCTCGCCGCGCGCGAGTCTTGACTCGAACACGCTGGTCGCATGGTCGGCGAGCTCGGCGAGGACGTCGGCATCCGGCCGGGTACCCGCCGCCTCGAAACGGGCACGGATGTATGCGGTCCAGTCCATGGTGACTTCGATGTCGTATTCGGATTCGTATTCGGATTCGTATTCGGATTCGTTTCGGATTCGTGTTCGGATTCGGGTTCGTGTTCGTGTTCGGATTGTGACTCTTCGACTTTTCCACTCTTCGACTTTTCGACTCTCGTCAAGCCGTCCTGACTCCGGCCACGCGATGCAGCCCCGTCATGAACGCGGCCCACATGCCTCGCTGGCGCGTCAAGGTGCGTCGGCCGGCGGCGGTCAGCCGGTAGTACCGGCGACGACGCTGGCCGGATTTTTCCACCCAGCGTCCTTCGATGAGCCCCTGCTCTTCCAGGCGGTACAGCGTGGGATAGAGCGACGCCGCGTGGAACGTGATGGCACCTTCGGACCGCTGATCGATCTGGCGAGCCAGCTCGTAGCCATGCCGTTCCTCTTCGTCCAGCAGAGCGAGGATCATCACGGTCGCCGTGCCCCGCTTCAACTCGCGCGAGAGTGCAGCTGTCTCCATATATGGAGACACACTATATCGGAACTGCGTTCGAGGTCCAAGAGTCGAAAGGTCCAAGGGTCGAAGAGTCTGGACCTTTCGACTTTTCGACTCTTCGACTTTTCGACTCTCTTTGACATCGTCTTGTAGACTTCGAAGAGCATGGCCCGCGGCGCCGGCGATCGCATCGACCACTACGAGCTCGTGTCCATCCTGGGAGTCGGTGGAATGGGTGAGGTGTGGCTCGCGCGCGATCTGCAATTGGAGCGGATGGTTGCGCTCAAGCTCCTGCCACCAGACATCGCCCGCGACACGACGCGCCATTCGCGGTTCGCGCGGGAGGCGCGCGCTGCCTCCGCCCTGAGCCATCCCAACGTCTGCACCATCTTCGCCCTCGGCGAAGTCGAGCCCGGACGGCCATTCCTCGCGATGGAGTACCTGGACGGCCAGACGCTGCGGCGGCGGATGGCGTCCGGCATCGTCCCGACGCGAGAGGCTGTCCGCATAGGCATTGCCGTCGCATCGGCGCTCGGTGCGGCGCACAGCCACGGCATCGTGCACCGCGACATCAAGCCCGAGAACGTCATGATCCGGCGCGATGGCCTCGTCAAGGTCCTCGACTTCGGACTCGCAAAACTCGTCGCGCCGTCCGACCGCTACGACCAGCGCAGCACCGAAGGCAGCGCCGTCACGCATCCCGGCGGGATCGTCGGTACGGTCGTCTACATGTCACCGGAACAGGCGCGCGGCGAACGGGTCGATCACAGAAGCGATCTCTGGAGCCTGGCCGTCGTGCTGTACGAACTGCTCACGGGCCAGCTGCCCTTCAAAGCGAGCACGACGACCGACATTCTCGTGGCGATCCTCGAGCGCGAACCGCCGCCGCTCGCGCGGTTTCAACCCGAGACGCCTCCGGAACTGCAACGCATCCTCACGAAAGCGCTGAGGAAAGCGCCGGAGGATCGCTACCAGACCGCACGCGATCTGCTGCTCGATCTGCAGGCACTGGACGAAACACTGCGGCAGCCCAGCGGCGATGCCCTCACGAGGGCGGCGCCTGGCGCGCGCGTCGGCTGGAAATGGAAACGCGGAGCCCTCGTGAGCGCCATCGTGGCGGCGATTGCGATTGTCGGGGCGCTGTTGGTGTGGCGGCCGGGACGGTCTCCGCTGGTGTCCGCGCCTCAAGCGAAAAGCGGTACACCTCGACCGCCCAGGCTGTCGCGCCTCACTGTTGGCGGCTCGCTGCAGACGGATGCCACTGGTCGCCCGATGGCCGGTTCATCGCGTACACGTCCGACCGGTCGGGCAACTTCGACATCTGGGTGCAGCCGGTGGCTGGCGGTGATCCTGTGCAAGTGACGCGCGATCCCGCGTCGGATGTACAGCCGGACTGGTCGTCTGATGGCACCAAACTCGTCTTCCGATCGGACCGGGACGGTGGAGGGCTCTTCGTCGTGCCGGTGCTCGGCGGCACCGAACGTCGACTCACCGTGTCGGGACAATATCCACGCTGGTCACCCGACGGCACGCGCGTGCTGTTCCAGCCAGGCCAGATGGTGCCTGGCCTGGCCAGCAGTCATTTGCTGACCGTGGGACTCGATGGCGCGCCGCCGCGTGAGGTCTGGCCCGACTTCTCGTTTGTCACGGCGGCCAGCTGGCATCCTGACGGCCGCATTTCGGTCCTCGGCGTGCACAAGACGCTCGGTCCGGGTCTGTTCACCGGAATGCCGGAGTCCGGGACGCCGGTGCGCTCCGCGATCAATCGCGATGTCTCGCAGCAGCTGGGCGACTTTGGCCTGCTCGGCGCGGAAGACTTCCGCTGGGGACCCGCTGGATCCTCGCTCTTCCTCGAAGTGGCGGACAGAGGCATCGAGAACCTCTGGAGGGCGACGGTCGATCCTCAGACACTATGGATTACCGCAGTGGAGCGCCTCACGACGGGACCGACACGCGATTCCCGAGTCGCCGTCGCACCCTCGGGCACCCGTCTCGCGTTCACACCATCGACCGAGTCGGTGCGATTGTGGTCGGTGCCCATCGACGCTAAGACCGGTCGTCTGAAGAACGAGCCTGTCCCCATCACCGATGAAGGGCTTCGCGTTGGTGGCTCGGACCTCTCTCCGGACGGCACGAAGCTGCTCTATGAAGTGCAGCGCTCTGGTCAGCAGACGCGGGACCTCTGGGAGGCCGACCTCGTCAGCGGCCACACAAAACCCCTGTTTGGCGACACGCTGTTTCGAGGCGCACCGCGCTGGTCACCGGACAACCGCCACGCTGTGTATTTCCGCGTACCTCAAAGCGACATGTCCGCCGCGCCGGCGATGGAAGTCGTCGTGGGCGGGCCCGGGATCGACGAGCGCACGATCATGCGCTTCAAGCCGACGCCAACCATGCAGCCCGAATTCGTCGCATTCGACTGGTCGAGTGACAGCCGCTTCGTCCTCGGATGCGAGATGGCCAACGGCGCGTACTCGACCGTCGCTCTGCGCGCGGTCGACCCGGCGGCCGGTACTTCGGGCCGGACCGAGCTCTTTCACGACTCCAGATACAACTTCTGGCAGATGCGCTACTCGCCGGACCGGCGATGGCTGTCGTTCGTCTACGTGCCGGTGAACGGGGAGGGATACCCGCAGGCCGCCATTGCTCCTGTCGCCTCGCCCGCTCCGGAGCACTGGCGCAAGGTGGCAGGAGGATTCGGCTTCGTGGACAAGCCGCGCTGGTCACCCGACGGACGTTTGCTGTACGTCCTTGCGCGCGACGCCCGCGCGCGATTCAACGTGCTCGCCATCACCATCGATCCGGCCACGGGAACTCCGATCGGCCAGCCGCTGCAGGTCACGCGATTCGATCGTCCCGACTTGCTCATCTCGCCGGATGTCGATCAAGCCGAGATGAGTGTCTCGGGCGAACGCCTGATCCTCACGATGAAGCACGCGACCGGCAGCGTCTGGACGCTCGACGGGCTTTAGGCTTCGGGCGGCGCAGGGAACCGCAGACAGTGCCCGCAGTCCGCAGCCCGCAGTCCGCACACCTACACCCGATCGACAGTCTGTTGCACTGCACGCTTGGCCTCGATGATCGACGAACGGTGATCCATGATGCCCGCGAGATCCGAGTTCGCGAATGCGATGCGGCCAACGGGCTGATGGCGAAGCACTTCCCCGGGCGCGGGCGTGCCATCGCGGCCGAAGAAGAATCCGGGCTGCGGCGACAGATAGGCATGGCCCCAGCGATTCAGCACGATCGCGACGATGTCACGGCGTGCGTCGAAGCCGGCGGATGCGAAGATCATCGACAGCTGCTCGCGCAGCCGGCGTTCGTAGTCGCGATAGGGCGTCGCGAACAGTTCGGCGCGCCCCTTCTGAACCTGCGTGTCGAGCGGATCGCCAGGTGACGGAAACAGCACCTTGAACGTCAGCAGGACTGGCGACTCCGGCGAGAGCGTCGGGCGCCCGGGTCCAAATGTCGGCAGACGCCGCACGGCGAGGAAGTTGCCAAAACCTTCGAACCACCGGCACTCGTGGATTCCGCGTTCGTACAGGAACCGCCAGTTCCTGACCGCCACGTGCGCAACGAGCGCCGGCGTTCGCACGAACTGCGCGTAGGCCTGCTGATGCGACGCGGGCAGATCGCGGACGATGTGTCTGGCCGTCCAACTGCCACCCGCCACGATCACGTGCCGCGCGCGGACGGCACGCAGGCGGCCATGGCGGCTGTAGACGACACGAACCGCCTCGGCTCGATCGATCGCCCCCTCGTGTTCAACCGCCACCACCGTCGCCTCGCTGCGGATCCGCACCGGCTGCCCTGCGCGATCCAGTGTCGTCCGCGAGACGTGGCCACGCGCGACGTCCTGCAACGTGTTCGATCCGGGAATGGAGTTGGGCAGCAGCGACTTCACGATGTGCCGTGCCACACCAACGTTGCCGCCGGGGAACATCTGCACGCCGTCCGCGTAACGCCAGGGGAGCAACACGTCGGCGGCATAGTCCGAATATGCGGACAGCACATCGGCGCCAAGCCCGGAACCACCGCCCAGAATCGGCGACATGAAGCGGCGCACGGTGTCGCGGCTGACGCCGTACGCCTCCATCACGTGCGCCTCGAGTGTCATGGCGTCCAGCCGCCGCGCAGCCTCGTCGCCGTGTGCCTTCGGCTGCCACTTCGCCCGCACCTCGGTCTCGCGTGAGGCACTGAGCAGCTCCCGGCGGACGTCGTCGCTCACCGGCGCGCCCTCGAATTGACGTCCGATGGGATCGACCAGGAGCGTGCCCTCCGGCCGTCCGAAGGCTTCGCCGAAGTAGAACGACGATCCTCGTCCGCCGCTCAGATAGCAGGTGCGGCCCACCGGGAGCTCGGGACCGGATCCGCTCCACGTCTGATAATCGAAGAGGTCGCGATCGATCCCGATCGATGGATAGAACTCGGCGAGAAACGATCCGGGCAGCGGCGGAAAGAACAAGGCCGACGCCTGATTGCCGACCAGACGCTCGCCGCCGACGACGATCTCGTTGCTCTTGGCGAGGCCTCCGAAGATGGGATGGTCGTCGAGCACGAGACACTGCCTGGGATGCGACGTCCGCTGCAGGAACAGGGCAGCGGCGAGCCCGCTGATGCCGCCGCCGACGATGACGGTGTCTACCGTTTCGTCGGGCCTGACGTCGCTGACCCGCAGGGTCGCAAACTTACGGTCACGAAGCCGGTGGCCCTCCTGGATCACTGCCCACGTGTTGCCGTTCGCGCCGGCATAGTCGCCGACGCCGCCATAGCCATCGAAGGCCGCGGCCCGTGGATCGAGGACGTCGGCAGGCGCCACACCCCGCATGAGCAGTCCAGCCGAGGCGACGAGCGCCGCATCGAGAAAGTCCCGCCGTGTAATCCGCGCGTCCATTCCAAGCGACCGGTGGTTCGTCATCTGAGCTCCGGACGGTCTTCAGTCTGCGGTCTACGGTCTACGGCTCAACTACGAACTACGAACTACGAACTACGAACTATGAGAATATCCTCCCGGCTTCGATTTGCGACCTATTGGCTGCCTGGGGAACACAATGTCAAGACATGTGCGTGCGACCGGCCACCCGCTCAGCCGCCGATCCTTCATCGCTGGGGCCGCTGCCGTCTCGGGGGCGTTCGCGGCTCCTGCCATCACGAACGCTCGCATGGCGCCCGGCGACATGCTGCGTGTGGCTGTGATTGGCGCGGGAGGCCGCGGCGCAGACAACCTGGATTCGTTGAAGGATACCGGCGCGAAAATCGTCGCGCTCTGTGACGTAGACGCCCAACAGGCCGCCGAGTCGTTCAAAGCCTACCCGGATGCCGTCAAGTACAACGATTGGCGACGCCTTCTCGAGCGCGAGCGGAACATCGATGCCGTCGTCGTCGCGACGCCCGATCACAATCACGCGATTATTTCCTGTGCGGCGATGCAGTACGGCAAGCACGTGTACAGCGAGAAGCCGCTCGCCCGCTCGATCTGGGAGGCGAGGCAGATGGCCAGCACAGCTGCGACGAACCACGTCGTGACGCAGATGGGCATACAGGGACACGCGTTCGAGGGCTCACGACGGGCCGTCGAAGTGATCCGCTCGGGCGTGCTCGGCGACGTGCGCACGCTGCACGTGTGGACCGATCGCCCGGCCGGGTGGTGGCCGCAGGGCATCCAGCGTCCCTCCGACACGCCCGCGGTGCCGACGACGCTGAACTGGGATGTCTGGCTGGGTCCCGCGCCGAACCGTCCCTACAACCCCGCCTACGTGCCGTTCAAGTGGCGCGGTTTCTGTGATTTCGGTACCGGTGCGATCGGCGACATGGGCATCCACAATCTCGACACCGCGTACTGGGGACTCGAGCTCGGCACGCCGACACGCGTGGCCGTGAAGGATTCCGCGCGCGGCCTGGGCGAGCGAGAGACCTACCCGCTCTGGAGCATCATCGAGCTGCAAGTTTCCGGCGCGCGGCGCGCAGCCGCCGGTCACGATGACGTGGTACGACGGCGGCAAGCTGCCTCCGCAGGATCTGTTCCACGGCGAGAAGCTCATCACGCACGACGGGGGATCGCTCATCGTCGGCACGAAAGGCACGCTGTTCACGCGTACATGGCACGGCGGCGAGACCGAGAAGGACATGTTCGTCCTGCTGCCGCGCAAGCAGTTCGAAGGCTATCAGCCGCCCGAGCCGACATTGCCTCGCGTGAAGAGCCATCATCAGGAGTGGGTGGACGCCTGCCGCGGTCGTGGCCAGACGCTGGCGCCCTACTCGTATGCGGCGGTCCTGACCGAGTCGTTGCTGCTTGGCAACGTCGCCTTGCGCAGCGGCAGCGTCGTCGAGTGGGATCCAGTGAAGATGCTGGTCACCAACAACCCGGTGAATGCGGCGCCCTTCGTCAAGCCGGAGTTCCGGGCGGGATGGAGTCTCTAACGAAAGTCTAAAGGTCCAAGAGTCGAAGGGTCGAAAAGTCAGAAGGGTCGAAGAGTCAGAAGGGTCGAAGAGTCGGAAGGGGTCGCAGAACGAGTCGAAGGGCTCGAGGGCCAGAGGGCTTCAGGGTCGCGATACGTTGTCATCCAAGACGGAGACTTCCGCACCCTCCGTCCGCACCTTTCGTCCGCACCTTCCGTCCGCACCTTCCGTCCGCACCTTTCGTCCGTCTCATTCCAGCTTGCGTGCACTGCGCGAAACCCGCCCAAATCCAGCCACAATGGCAGCCTTGCAAACCACGCAAGGTGATCGTCCCATTCGTCGCGGTGGTTCCAAAATTGGGCGAGGGTAACAGCGTGCTGGCCGACATTCTTGGCCACATGGGGGCGCAGCCAGCCTCCTTTACTGTCGGGCGTGTGATAGAGCAGCGCGTTGTATTCGTGGTTGCCCATGAGGGCCAGCGCCTCCCCTTTCTCAACCATGCCCCGAACGATCCGAAGCGTGCGGCGGATGGAGGGGCCACGGTCGATGTAATCGCCGAGGAAGATCACTTTTCTCCCACCCGGATGCTGCCAGGTGTCGGCCGGCATTTCGTAGCCGAGCTTTCTTAAAAGCTCTTCAAGCACATCAGCGTAGCCGTGGATGTCGCCGATGATGTCGTAGGGTTGAATCAGGCCGTTCCGATTTGAAATTTGGTCAGTTGTTCCCATGATCATTCTTCTCCCGGCGTGTAAAGCCCACCGCTGCGCAACGGCTTCGTGATGCTTCCAGCCAGCCGCGCGAGCGCGCCAACGAGGGCCGGGTCACCAAGGTTCACGCTTTCGATCTTCGTGCCAGCAAGGAGGCCGGGAAGCTTCTCCAGAAAGAGCCGGGCGCAGTCAATCGTATTGGCAGTTGCGATTCGCCGCCGTTCGATCGCATCATCGATCTCAGCGATGGCGGCGCGGTTTTTCGCTCGGACCTGCTCCACTTCGCTGCGGCGCCCCTCCAGTTCAGCTTCCAACTTGATCAACGCGCTTTCCGATGCCAACGCCTCGCGTCGTTTTGCTTCACGCTCTTTAGTGAGTTCAAGTTGATCGCCAAGCGTGGCAAGGTCGAGCTCAAGACGTTTGGCGGCACGCAGCCGTTCGACTTCCTTATTCCGCTCTATCTCAGCCCGACTGAGCGTTTCGTTTCGACGTGCCTCAGCCTCGCGGAAAGCCATTTCGCGACGAGCCGTTTCTTCGCGCGCCGCCGCTTGCCCGCGCTCGATTTGCTCATCGGTTTCCATCGCGCTGCGTTGACTCTCAAGTCGGACGCTATCCCGGAAGCGGGCTTGCATATTCTCGAAGAGTTGCGCCGACATAATGCGCACCGTTTTGATCTCAACCGTCGTGATCTCGAGGCCCCAGTGGTCTGCCACGTCCGCAAGTTCTTCTTTCAGTCGCTCAATGATCGAACCGCGTTTACGCAGGGTTTCTTCCAACGTGAGATTCGCCACTTGATGTCGGATGGCCGATTCCACCACCTCACGAAGGTGCTGTCCGATCCGCCCAATCGCTTCGTCAGAGTCCGTGAAATCCACGGCTTCGACCGCTCGTTTTGGATCGACGACGTTCCAGATCGCAAAGCCGCTTACTTCGACGCCTTGATTTTCCGCGGTGATCTGGTCGGCACAAAAGGAGAGCGAATGCGCGCTCGACGGAATGAGCGCATAGCGATCAATCCAGGGGAGGAGCCACGCCGCGCGTCCGCGTTCGAGGAAGCGGGTTCGCCCAAAGCGCTGATGGACGAGAAATTCAGAGGGACTGGCGGTGACGAGGCCGATGTGTTTTCGGTTGGAGTTTTCTTTCACGTCCTCATGCTATGGCGATCGGCGGTGCTTGAATAGTATGCAGAATGTTGGTAATATGACTTGTAAGTCATGTATCAATCCGTCCTTTCTCAAGCCGGTTTTTCCATGGAACGCCTGGCGAATTTCTGTTCTGTGGCGGACGCAGGCTCGATCGTCGGCGCAACAAAAGGCGACTCGGTCCGGCAATCGCTCATCAGTCGCCAGATTCGCGAATTGGAATCGTTCTTCGGAATCGACTTGATTCGGCGCAAAGGTCGCGGACTCGAACTTACCGAGGCGGGGCGGGAGTTGGCTGCGGTCGGCCGCGAGAACTTCAAAGGCTTGGCGGATTACGCCGCGCGGTGTCGCGGCGCCGAGTGGAGCGTTCGGATCGTTGCCTCAAATAGCATTGCCTACTGGCTGCTGCTGCCGCGGTTGAAAGACTTGGCCGCCGGGAGTGTGCGGTTCGAAATCTTTCACGAACAAACGCGCGAGATCGTCACAGCGACACGCGAGGGTATCTACGACATCGCGTTTGTTCGAAAAGATGCGTTGAGTCAAGGACTGCGCCACGCGGTTCTGTGCGAGGTTGGCCATTCCCTGCTCGTTCCGAAAAGACTTCTGCGAAACAAACCGAAGAATGCTGCGTCAGCCATCGGCGTCGTTCCGCTGGCGCTGCCAGTCGCCGGCAAGATGCGCGAAGGGATGGAACGCATGGCGGATAAAGCGGGTGTGCGAATGGCGGTCGCTGTCGGCTGCTCCTCTTATCTGCAGGCCGCGCAAATTCTTGAATCAGGAATGTGCGCGGCAGTTCTGCCCGACATTGCATTGACTGCCCTCGAATCAAAGCTCTTCCACCGTTTGCCCTTACCTGATCATTACTCTCTTTGTCTCGCGTGGAGCGCTCGAAATGCAGACACACGCCCCGCTCTGGCCCGGCTCATACAAGAAGTGACCCGCGCTTTCCGAGTGTGAAGGAGTCCGTGCGTTCGGAGGGCGGATGCAGCCCGTAGTTTTTGTTTTTCCGGGCTGCGCGACCCGCCCAACGAGCAAAGTGGAGACGGATCATGGGAATCTGAGCCTGTTCATTCTCGGAAAATATCCGACACCTTGCACCGCAATCGATTCACAATGTGCTGAACCGTGTCGATTGTAACGTTTTGCTGCATCATCTCGATGCGTTGGAGTGTTGAAGACGACAGTCCCATTTTCCGCGAAAAGTCCGTGAACGTTTGATCGCCTCGCGTTCGTCTCAGGAACTCCGCGAGTTCTTTTCGTAGCCGATGCCGCACCACGGCATGGTGAGCCAATCGACATCCCACACATGGGATATGTCTTTACATCCCGCAGCCGTTTTTTGACAATGGTGTCGATAATTTTGGGGCAGATATGTGGAACGACGTTGATCGCGAAAATGAATTGTTCTCTGCTTTACTTGCGGCCAGAAAAGCCGTCCGCTTTCTGCTCGGCCACTACTCCCTGGATGCTAAACGCTGGAATCGGTGAACTCTTCTCTCGCGAATCTTCTTCGCATCATGAACACGGTCTTGCTCCTATGCGCCGTGATCGTCCTGCTGTTGATCCTGCGCGCGATGCCGCTTCCGTTTCCTACTCAGGCGGAGGTCGACAAATCGAGGGCGAATCCGAACCAAAGGAAATTGCTCGACGCCAGACTGCCAGCGGTCGCGATAGAAGGGCAGATCGAAGTCGTGTCAGATATGATGGATCCGCTTTACATCCAAACCGACCCAACCGGTGGACACCCTTTGCAAATCGACGACACCAACCCAATCGCGGTCACAATTCAAAAATAACTCACGCCGCCCGCTGCTAATCCCTGATCACGTTCTCCGTTTTTTGTTTGACGCCGCCAGAGCAGGGGTTATCCGCGCCTTCGACGTTGGCTATCGGGCTCGAACCGATGACCTGCTGACTACAAATCATCTGCCAAAATCGGCGGCTGCTACTCCTCAATGTGTTGCCATTTTGTTGACAGATAGAATGCGTTTTGACGCGGTTTTGTGCGTGTCCGTGCGCGATCGCGAATTCGCCTGATTCCGACGTATTCGCTTCGGAGACCACTGCTTAGAGTGGAAATTCGCTGGCTACCCCGCATGGATTCGAACCATGAATAACGCCTCCAAAGGGCGCTGTGTTACCGTTACACCACGGGGTACTCCGGCTGGCGGATTTCGGATTTTCGCTGGCGGAAGGAGAATCCGCAAACTGCAATTCGCCCGGCCCGCGTACGCGAGCACAGCCGCGGGAATAACCGGTAGACGATTTTCTACCGTGATGCCAATGCCGATCGCCTAGCGGGCCGGGGCAAGGTGGCCGACGGGATCAGCCTGGCCAAAGGCGGCGTTCGCCAAAACGGCGCGCACGCTGTTGACATATTCCCGCGGTCCGAGCGGCTTTTGAATGAAGCCGCAAAGCCCCGCCTCGAGCATGTGATTCAAGCGCTCCTGCTGCACGCAACCGGTGCAAAGCATGACCCGCACATCGGGGCGCAAAGCACGCAGGCGCTGGAAGGTCTCTTCGCCGTTCATCAGCGGCATGTTCAAGTCCAGGAGCACGAGATCGTATTTGTTCGGGCTGATCCGAAACAGGTCGAGGCATTCGAAACCGGACTGCACCGTGACGACTTCGTAGCCGGCATCGCGCAGAACTTCGCCGGTAAGGACGAGCAGCATCTTTTCGTCGTCGACGACCAGAATGCGCTGCTTCGTAGTGTCCCGCGGCTTGCTCGTCGGCGCCGTGCGAAAACGGGCAAGCTCCGGATGAAGCACGACCTTCCCATTCATGCTCCCGGCGAGTTGGACCAAATCCATCGTCACATCGGCGGCTCGGGCGATGCTGGTGCGCAGCATCTCGAAGTACTTGTCGGCGCCAGGCTTTCCTTCCCAGATCTTCTCGATCAAGGAACTGGTCCCGGAGATGATCTGCAGGAGATTATTCAGTTCACTCGCGATCTCGGGACGCACGTGATCGGCTTCTGGGGCCGGAGGGATGTTTTGGTCCATATGAAAACTTTAGGGGTTGATTAGGGGTGATCGATGTCTCGCGGCGGATGGCGGGCGAGTCCCGGACAATAGAGGGCGACCGGGATTGTCATGAGGTGAACGGAGAACCACGCCTCCAAATTAGCACCCGCCATGCCTTAAGCCCATTTTGCTCCGTCTGACCGAGGCCAGTTCCTCGGCAAGGTGGCGCGCCTTGCCCTGTTTGGGGAGGCGATTCGTTATTCGCAAAACGGCCAAAACCGCGCTACCTTGTCCCCCGCAAAATGAACCAATTAGAGATCCACGATTTACACGCCACCATCGCGGAACAGGAGATCATCCGGGGCCTGAGCTTGACCGTGCCAAAGGGCGAAATCCACGCGATCATGGGCCCGAATGGCTCCGGCAAAAGCACGCTCGCCAAAGTGCTGGCCGGTCATCCCGATTACCAGGTGACGCGCGGTTCGGTCTTGATGGATGGCGAAGACATTCTCGCCCTCCCGCCCGACGAACGGGCCCGCAAAGGCATTTTCATGGCCTTTCAATACCCGAACGAAATTCCCGGCGTGACGATCGCCAACTTTCTCCGCGCGGCCGTGCAGGCGCGCTTGCCGGAAGGCGAAGAGCTCGAAGCGACCGATTACTACGCGAAGCTCTACGAGAAGATGGACTTGCTCGAGATGGACCGCACCTTCACCTCACGCGCGGTGAACGAAGGATTTTCCGGCGGCGAGAAGAAGCGCAACGAAATCCTGCAACTCGCGATGCTCGAGCCGAAATACGCCGTGCTCGACGAGACCGACAGCGGCCTCGACATCGACGCGCTCAAGGTGGTCGCGAATGGGGTCAACTCCCTGCGCGGACCGAACCTCGGGGTGCTCTTGATCACGCATTATCAGCGGCTGCTCGATTACATCGTGCCCGACCACGTGCACGTCATGGTCCAGGGCAGAATCGTCCGCAGCGGCGGCAAGGAACTTGGCCTTGGAGTTGGAGGAAAAGGGCTACGACTGGGTGCGCGACGAAGTTGCGGAGCCCGCGATTGCCTAACGGGGAAGAATCATCATGGTCAGCGAAATATCACCACTCGAAATCGAACGGAACGCCGGGAATTTTGCCTACCCGGAAACGCATCTGCATGACGCCGGCATCGGGCTGACGGAAGACACGATCCATTACATCTCGAACGTCAAGGACGACCCGGATTGGGTCCGCGAGTTCCGGCTCAACGCGCTCAAGACATTCCTGAGCAAACCGATGCCGACGCATTGGGCGAGCAAGGATCTCGAAGCGATCGTCTTCGACAACATCCGCTATTACCTGAGCAGCGGGACGCAGCCGAAACGCAGTTGGGAAGACGTGCCGGATGACGTGAAGCGCACCTTCGAGCGGCTCGGCATTCCCGAGCAGGAGCGGAAATTCCTCGCCGGCGTCGAAGCGCAATTCGACAGCGAGGCGGTCTATTCCAACATCAAGGCGGCCGTCGGCGAGCAGGGCGTGATCTTTGTCGGCAGCACCGAAGGACTGAAGAATCATCCGGAAATTTTCCGGAAGTGGTTCGGCAAGGTCATCCCGACCGGCGACAACAAATTCAGCGCGCTGAACTGCGCCGTCTTCAGCGGCGGCTCGTTCATCTACGTCCCGCCGGGCGTGAAGGTGAAGCACCCGCTTCAGGCCTACTTCCGCATCAACGCCGAGAACTTCGGGCAGTTCGAGCGCACCCTCATCATCGTCGATGAAGGCGCGGAGGTGATGTACATGGAAGGCTGCACCGCGCCGAAGTTCAAGACCGCCACGCTGCACAGCGCGGTCGTCGAACTGGTCGCCATGAAGGGCGCGAAGATCCAGTACATCACCGTCCAGAACTGGTCGAACAACGTCTTCAACCTCGTCACCAAGCGCGGCCTCGCGCACGAGGAAGCCGAGGTGAAGTGGATCGATTGCAACATCGGCTCCCGCCTGACGATGAAGTATCCCGGCGTCGTCATGAAAGGCCGCAAGGCGCGCGGCGAAGTCATTTCCATCGCCCTGGCCAACAACGGCCAGCATCAGGACACCGGCGCGAAGATGGTCCACGCCGCCGATGAAACCACGAGCAACATCATCTCCAAGAGCATCAGCATCGGCACCGGCCGCGCGACCTATCGCGGCCTCGTCCACGTGCCGAAGCATCTCAAGGGCTGCAAGAACAACACCGAGTGCGACGCGCTCCTCATCAACGCCAACAGCCGCACCGACACCTATCCGGCGATCACCGTCCGCGGCACCGGCAACGCCGTGCAGCACGAAGCCAGCGTCAGCCAGGTTCGCGCCGAGCAAATCTTCTACATGCAGCAGCGCGGCCTGACCGAAGCGCAGGCCATGAGCCTGAGCGTGAACGGCTTCGTCAACGACCTCGTCCGCCAGTTCCCGATGGAATACAGCGTCGAGCTCAAGCGCCTGATCGACCTTGAGATGGAAGGCTCGGTCGGCTAGGTTCCGCCCGCAGAGAAGAGCGAGGCACGGCGGTCTTCGGGCCGCCGTTCGCGTCTCCACATCCGGCCATGAGCAACGACACCGCCGTCCTTGACCCAGTAATGGAAATCGAACCGCCGCCGCAGGAAATGCGCGAGCGGACGATTCTGTCCGGACCCGTCGGCGGCAACGCGCAGTTGCCTGCCTGGTTCCGCGCACGGCAGGATGAGGCTTGGGCGCGCTTCGTTTCGCTGCCGATGCCGAACCGCAAGGATCAGGCGTGGCGCTTCTCCAACGTGGGCGCGCTCGATCTCGCGCCTTTTGTCGTCGGCAACTCGATCGACAAGATCGACGGCCAGCAAATCCTCCAACGCTCGACCTCTCTCGAAGAAGTCGCGGGACGGCTCATCTATGCCGACGATCATCTCCTGCGGCGCGATCCGCTCCCGGACGCGCTGCGCGAGCTGGGGGTCATCCTGAAGCCGCTCGAGCGCGGATTGATCGAGCACGAAGAACTTTTCCAAAAACATTTCATGGCCCAGCCGGCCGCGCTCGGCTCCGCGAAGTTCGCCGCGCTCCATGAAGCTTTCGTCAAATCGGGCACCTTCATCTACGTGCCCCGCGGCGTGGAGGTGGAACTCCCGATCGAAATCTTTCATTGGCTAAACCGCGAGAACGCCTCCGTCTTTCCGCACACCCTTTTGATCGCGGACGAGCTTTCGAAGGTCACCGTGATCGAACATTTCCGTTCGACCCACGCGACGCGGCCCGGCTTCGCCTGCGGGGTCAACGATCTGGTGGTCGGTCGCGGCGCGAAGGTGAAATACATCTGCGCGCAGAATTGGAACACGAACGTGCTTTCCATCCAGTTGAACGCCACCACGGTCGAACGCGACGCCTCCGCGATGAGTCTGAACGTGCACCTCGGCGGCGCATTCTCGCGCTTCGAAAGTCTGAGCCGCCTGGTCGGCGACGGCGCGCGCAGCGACCTGCTTTCCGTCTCCGTCGGCCAGGGCACGCAGGAATTCGATGCGCGCACTTTGCAGGATCACGCTTCGCCTCACACGACGAGTGATTTGCTCTACAAGAATTCGTTGAGCGACCGCTCGCGCAACACCTTCGGCGGGCTCATCCGCGTCGAACCGCACGCGCATTTCACCGACGCCTACCAGACGGTGCGAAACCTTCTCCTCAGCGACGATGCCGAGGCGAACTCGATGCCCGGTCTCGAGATCATGGCCGACAACGTCAAGTGCAGCCACGGCGCGACCTCGGGCCAACTCAACGAAGATGAGCTGTTCTATTTGCTCGCGCGCGGAATTCCTAAATCGGTCGCGCTCCAGTTGCTCGTCGCCGGCTTCTTGAACGAAGTCGTCCAGCGCCTCGATCATCCTCTGATTGCCGCGAAGCTCCACGACCTGATCGAGGAGAAATTCGGGGAGACTACTCGTTAGACGCGCAGCCGCGAGGTCTTAGGGAAGGAGCGTCCCCGATCTCGAGCGGACGGCCAAAGTATCGCCGCTGTTAACTACGCCATCGACGTTCACGTCGGATCGAAAGTTAGTCCCATCGGTCGTCTGACCGGAACGGCCGCGGGTTTGCAACGTGTCGCCCGAGTTGACCACGGCGTCGCCGTTACTGTCGCCTATCAGGACACCCATTGGAATGAAGACGTCACCAGCGATGAGTCCATCGTTGGCATTGATGAGGGTGATGCCCACGGTCTGAGCGTTGGCCACCGCGGTCAGGTCCACCGTCACGACTGCGCCGTTCACCGCCTGGGTCCCGCCGGCCAGTCCGTCACTGCTCATGACGGAGAGCCCGCTCACGCTCACTGGGTTGGCAAAGGTCACGATCACTTGATAATTCCCGCCCGAACGGCATTCAGTTACTATCGGTGCCGCCAGCAAATTGATATCAAACGCCCCCGCTACACCGTGCACCTTTCTGGAAGCAAGGGCTGTGACCGCGGGGAGCTCCACCTCGAAGGCGCCGATGTCGGTGCCATTCCCGCCGGCTGCATTGGCCATGGCCGCATTGTCGAAAGTGCGGATGTTCCGCGTTGGTCGATGGTAAAATCGGATGGGCCTCCTTTATCGACTGCCGGACTGCCTGCGAGGAGAGCGTGGGTCAGGGTGGGGCCGCCGTTGTCCTGCAAGGGTCCGAGATTCGGGTCCAGCCCGACGATGTTGGTGGCGGTATCCCCGTTGATCGTCGCGCCCGTGCTGTTTTCGATTAGATTGTAGCCGTCGGAATTGACCGTGCCTAAAACATCCGGCGAAGTGCCGCCGCTGGCGATATTGTTGGCGACTATCGAATTGCGGAAGTTGACGGGGTTGGTCGTGCTGGCGCGATGAACACCGCCGCCGTTCACGGTCGCCGTATTATTGACGATGGTGCAATTTTCGAGGTTGACGATGGCTGTTGAAACACCCGCCGCGTAAATGCCGCCGCCATTGCGTTGGGCGGTATTGCCGCTCACCGTCGAATTGATCATCGTCATCGGTATGTGAAACATCAATCCCGCCGCCATCGCCCGAGGTTGTTCCCGCTGCGCCCGTCTTGGAGATATTCCCGTTAATGGTCGAGCCGGTGATGGTTACCGAACCCGTTCCGCCAGATAAAGCCCGCCGCCGTCGCCGGTGGTATTATTGTCCGAGTTGGCGGTGTTGTTTGAAATGGTCGAATTGGTGATGCTCAGAAATGTTCCGGATGTTCCGTTCGGCGTATTATAAATACCGCCGCCGTTTCGCAGCGCCGAATTCCCGATAACCATCGTATTGTTAATCGTTAGCTGACCTCCGCCACCGTTGTAAATGGCTCCGCCGCTCGAATTCTGACCGTCATCCGTGGTCGCGTTACCGGTAAAGGTCGAACCATCAATGCTCATCACATCTGAATTGTAAACAGCCCCACCGCCAGCACCGCCTATGGTTGTGTTATTCGAGAAGGTCGAGTTGGTGATCGTTGCCGGGCTAGAGTTTTGAATCGCGCCGCCGCCTGCCTAGATAGAACCATTAGCGTTTGTGTTGTTCGTGAAGGTGCAGCCGGTCACCGTCAGCGACACGCCTGTGTTCGTAATACCACCGCCGCCGCTGGTGTTTGCGTTCGCATTAAAGGTCGAGTTGGTAACGGTCAGCGTGCCGCTGTTTGAGATCGCTCCGGTAATAGCCTGCGTGAACGTGATTCCGCTGATCGTCGTGATCTCGCCCGAACTGATGGTAAAGATTCGGACAAGATTGTTGCCGCTGATGGTCAAGAGATTCGCGCCCGGTCCGGTTATCGTCAGGGTGTCGTTCACGCCGTTGATGGTGATCACCGATGCCAAGGTGATGGTCTGCGGCGAGTTGAATGTCGCATCAAACACAATGTTATCCGCGCCCGCCGCCGCGTTCGCGTCCGTCACGGCCTGGCGCAAACTGCCGGGCCGGTGTTGTTCGTGTTCGTGACGGTGAACGTCGCGGCGACCGCATTTAACGTCGAGAGCACCAAGAGCAGAGTTCCGAAGAGATTTTTCATCGTAATAGTTCCTTCATCGCTCTAAAGCGCGAAGCGCGGTGAAATGCCGACAGAAATCTTTCGCAAAAACACTGGGGCTTATGCCACGATCTTGACTCCCATGATCGCTCCTCCCCGCCAGCAGGTGACCCAAATCCTGATCGACTGGAGCGAAGGCGACCCCGAGGCAGCGGACCGTTTGATGCCGCTGGTTTACGATGAGCTGCGGCACCTCGCGCGCAGCTATCTGCAACGCGAACGGTCGGGCCACACCTTGCAAGCGACCGGGTTGGTCCACGAGGCTTACCTCCGCCTGGTCGATCAAACCAGCGTCACCTGGCAGAACCGCGCCCATTTTTTCCGCGTCGCTGCCCAGGTCATGCGCCGCATCCTGGTCGATCATGCGCGCCGCTTTCGGGCCAGCAAGCGCGGTGGCGAATGGGAGAAAGTTGAGTTCGACGAAGCGCTGGCGCTGGCCCCGTCGCGAAGCGTTGACCTCGTCGCACTCGACGATGCGCTGCAAGAGCTGGCCCAACTCAAGCCCGAGCACAGCCAGATCGTCGAATTGCGTTTCTTCGGCGGATTGACCTTCGAAGAAGTCGGCGAGGTCCTCGACATTTCTTCGCGGACCGCGGAACGCGAATGGAGGATGGCGCGGGCCTGGCTGCGTCGCGCGGTTTTTCCAGGAGAGGCCAGTGATGTCGCAAGCCGCTGAACGCTACGCGCGCGTCAGCGAGCTCTTTCGGACAGCCACAGAACTTCTGCCGCAGGATCGCGCGGCCTTTTTGGAAAGCGGGTGCGGCAACGATGAATCGCTCCGCCGGGAGGTAGAGGCGCTTCTCGAAGCAGACGCGCAAAGCGACGGTTTCATCGAGCAGCCAATCTCTGCGATCCCCGCCGACCTGCTGGCGGAAGAAGAATTCGCCGGCCGGCACTTCGGCCCTTACGAAGTGATCCGTGAGCTCGGACGCGGCGGACTGGGCGCGGTCTACCTCGCGATCCGTTCCGACGGAGAATATCGCAAAGAAGTCGCGCTTAAGCTCATCCGGCGCGGCCTCGACACGGACGACATCCTGCGCCGCTTCCGCACCGAGCGCCAAATTCTGGCCCAACTCGACCACCCGAACATCGCGCGGCTGATCGACGGCGGCACGAGTGACGATGGCCTGCCCTATTTCGTCATGGAGTACGTGAAAGGCGAACCGCTCCTGGCCTATTGCGACAGCCAACGGCTCAACACCCAGCAGCGGCTCGCGCTCTTCCGCAAGGTTTGCGCGGCCGTGACCTATGCGCATCAAAATCTCGTCATCCATCGCGATCTAAAGCCGTCGAACATTCTCGTCACGCCGGAGGGCGAACCGAAGCTGCTCGACTTCGGAATCGCGAAGCTCCTGAGCGCGGAAGAGGAGATGATGTTCACCCAGACCGCGCCCGGCCTGCGCGCGATGACGCCGGACTACGCCAGCCCGGAACAGATCAAGGGCGAAAGGATCACGACCGCGAGCGACGTCTACTCGTTAGGCGTGCTGCTCTACGAGCTCCTGAGCGGAGCAAGAGCCATACCGCGTGACGACTCGCACGTCGGAGGAAATTTCGCGCGCCGTCATCGAGCAGAACGCCGCAACGTCCCGAGCGCCGCATGCCGCGACAAATCAGAAATCTCTCCCCGGCGATCTCGACAACATCGTCCTGATGGCGCTGCGAAAAGAGCCGGAGCGCCGTTACGCTTCGGTCGAGCGTTTCTCGGAAGACATCCGCCGCCATCTCGAAGGCCGGCCGGTGCATGGCGCATAAGGACACCTTCGCGTATCGCGCGACAAAGTTCGTCCAGCGAAACAAGATCGGAGTCGCTGCGGCGCTGATCGTCCTGCTCACCTTCATCGGCGGAATCGATGGTCACCTCTGGCGTCCAGGCGCGAGCGGGCAGATAGCAGAACGCAATCGCGCGCGCAAAGAAGCGGCCAAGGCTCTCCAGCATCAACACGTTTCTGCAGAACGTGCTCGCCTTTTCCGATCCCTCCTGGCTTTCGTCAAACCCGAAGAAAGAACCGCGAAGCCACCGTTTCCGAAGCCCTCGGAAGCAGGCCAGCCGCCGCGCGGAAACCGAGTTGGCCGATCAACCGGAAGTAGGCAGCGGCCGTCGCATTTCACGCGTCGGCTGGACCTACAAGGCCCTCGGGAAATTCGACCGAGCAGAACCGCATCTGCGCGCTGCTTTGGACATCCGCCGTCGAGTTCTCGGTCCGGAGGATCAGGATAACCGCGCAAAGCATGATCGGTTTAGCGGAGCTGTTTCAACTTCGTGGCGACAGCAAGGAAGCCGAAGCGATGACTCGCGACGCTGTGGCCATTTATCGGAAAGCTCCGGGCGAAAGGGGAGCAGTAGATGCAAAGTGGTTTGCGGTCGGGCTGAGCAATCTGTCTCTCATCCTCTCATGCTACCATGGGAAACGATGCGGTTTGCGAATCGCTGACCCGGGAAGCAATCGCGGTCAGCGCCCCCTTAACGGGAGCGGATCGAGCGCCCATCCCTATTTTTTATGGCAACCTTGCCGCCTTGCGACAAGAGCAAGGTGATGTGGAGGGAGCGATCAGTTACACTCCGAAGCGCGATCGACGAGCAATCCCGGCTCCCGGGCGATTCTCGCCTCGGGATGCACAATTTTCTGAACAACCTTGGCGCCACTCCTGCTCACAAAAGGAGATTCCGCCGGAAGCGGAACGCGTCCTCCTTGAAGCAGTCGAGATTGCGCTAAAGACGGTCGGCGAAAATCATCGGAATACCGCGCTTTTATCTCGCGAACCTCTCGAATTGTCACAGGTGTGATGGGCGACTTCCAGCGAGCGCGTGACGAGGCAAATCACGCCTTGGAAATTCAAGCAACGGTCGCTTCCCGAGAAACACGCCGACTTCGTCCGATCATGGCTGTCGCTGGGGAGTGCCCTCAACGGCTTGGGTGAGCTGCACCCTGGCTGAGAATTACCTCCGGCGCTCGCTAGAGTTGGCGCGCGAAAAGTTGCCGCCCAACAGCCGATATATCGCTTTGGCTGCGGGAGCGCTCGGCGAAAATCTTACCCTGCAAAGAGCGGTTCCAAGAGGCCGAAGAACCGCTCGCAGTTCTCGTATCGTGAATTGAAGTCGCGCCTCGGCGAGACTCATCCGCAAGTCGCAAAAGCGGCTGGCAGCGCTTGCGCACACTTGAACAAGCTCGCTCACGAGTAGGGCGAAAAAGAACACCTCGCTTCGTGGCTGAGCGCCTCTAACGGGCAGCATTGCCGGATGTTTGATAAATTCGTGCCACGGCTTCGGCCTCCGCTCGAATACGCTCCCGCAACTGGAGCGGGTCCTTCACCCGCACGTGGCTTCCCCAGCTTAGCACCCAGCGTTCGATCTCTTCGAGTCCGCCGAGTTCCAGTTCCAGGATCGCTGATCCGTCTTTCGCCGCACGAAAGCGCTGCGATTCGTGCCAGTGCGTTCGCTCACCAGACGCGCGGCAAAGGCGTCGAACTTCAGGCGGATGCGATGTTTCTTGCCGCCTTCGAAAACTCCGAAGCTGCCACTCAAGACCTTGGCGATCGAGAAATCCGCCGGCCGGCGGAAGCGTTTGTTCGTTAGCTTGCACCTTGCGCATCCGCGGGAGGGCGAAGGTTCGCAGTTGTTTCCGCTCGAGATCTTCCGCGAAGAGGTACCATTGGTTTTCGAGACAGGCGATATGGAAAGGCCGCACCCGCCGCGGTTCGTAGCCGTTGCTGTTTAGTTTTCGATATTCCAGTTCGACCTCCACCGAGCGCAGGACCGCCTGGCTCACCGTTTCGAAAAGCTCAAGATCGGCGACGCTCGCGCCGGCGCTGTGAAAGGAGATCGCGTCCTCCATGTCGCTCCACGAAAACGAGACGCGTTCTTTGAGGCTGTCGGCGATCTTGCGAAATGCGGAACGCAGCGGCCGCTCGAACGGTGTTCCGCGATATTGTGCGAGCGCTTTCTGCGCGACGAATAAGCGCCGCGATTTCGCCCTCCGAGACTTCGATGCTCGGAAAGCTCGTGACCGCTTCCGTGTAATAGAAGCCAACGCGGAGCGGGTCGTATGCGATCGGCAACGCCAAGCCGGTCGCGCATGAAATCGATGTCGCGCTGGATCGTCTTCGACGAGACCTCCAGCGCATCCGCGATTTTGCGGCAATTCGGATAGTCGCCCGCTTTGAGCTGGCCGTGGATTCGCATCATCCGCTCCAGCGGCGGACGAGAAAAACCATCCGTGCCTGGAGTGTGAAGGAGCGAACCGCGATTTTGCAGGCACGATAAGTAGGCTCAACCTCATCGGGCCTCGGCGGCAATTGAAGAAATTTTCGAAAATCTTTTTGCTAGGACAGTCGATGTCCTACCGGCGGCGCACGATGGCCGCATGAAAACATACTCGACCCGTTATCGCCGCAGCACATCTGCTCCCGGTTCCATATTCTGTTCGTCCCGACCGTCTCGAGCGCGGCATCCGCATGCTCCGCGCGTTCCGCTTGTCCCTGGCGGCACAGACGCCTCCGCCGCGGGCCCAGCAATGCGAGTTCGAATTCGCGCTGAGCAAGGCGCGCTAGCGTGGCGCGCGGAGAGAAGTCTTGCGCCGCGTACTTGCGGTGCCTACGATGATTGGTCCGGGGCTGCAATCCGTGTCCCGGCTGTCATCCGCATGAACGTTACCGGCACGATCGACGCCATTCTGAGCCAGAAGAGCGGCGACATCTGGTCCGTCGCCCCTGACGCGACCGTCTACGACGCGGTCTTGACGATGGCGAACAAGAACGTCGGCGCTCTCGTCGTGATGGAAGACGACAAGCTGGTCGGCATCATCTCGGAGCGGGACTACACCCGTAAAGTGATGCTGCGCGGAAAGCGTTCTCGCGAGACGCAGGTGCGCGAGATCATGTCGATCGAACTGACAACGGTGCACCCAAAGGAGAGCGTGGATGATTGTCTGCGCTTCATGACTGAAAAGCGCGTGCGGCATCTGCCGGTGGTGGACGGCGGCCGATTGCGCGGAGTCATTTCCATTGGCGATCTCGTGAAGCACGTCATCTCGGTGCAAAGCGCCACGCTCGAGCATCTCGAGCGTTACATCTCCGGCGGCTACGCGAGCTGACTCTTCCGGGTGCAGGCTGCGTACAACGTCCAGACCGTTTTCCCGCCGACGATCGTCCGCACGGCGCGGCCTTTGAGCTTCCAGCCGTCGAACGGCGTGTTGCGCGAAAGGCTCTCGAACGAGCTCGCATCGACCGTCCACTCGAGATCCGGATCGATCAGCGTGACATCCGCCGCCGCTCCGACCGAGAGCGTCCCGGCGTCGAGCTTCAGCAGTCGGGCCGGATTCACGGTGAACATCTCGATCAGCCGCGGCAGACCGATCGTTTCGGTCTTGTGCACGAGCAGATCGATGAACAATCCGAGCTCCGTCTCCAGCCCGAGGATCCCGAAGGGCGCGCTGATCGAACTCCACTTCCTTCTCAAACTTTGCGTGCGGCGCGTGATCGCTCGCCAGAATGTCGAGCGTGCCGTCGGCGATCCCTTCGATCAGCGCGTCGACATCGCTCTCGCTGCGCAGCGGCGGATTCATTTTGAAGTTGGTGTCGAAATTCTGGATCGACTCATCCGTCAGCGCGATGTGATGCGGACAAACTTCGCCGCTGATTTTCACTCCGCGCGCCCGCGCTTCGCGCAGGAGCCGCACGCTGCCGGCCGCGCTGATGTGCTGGCAATGAATCGGATGATCGCACAGCTCCGCGAGCAGAATGTTGCGCGCGACGATGGCTTCCTCGCCCGCCGCCGGCCAGCCGGGCAACCCGAGCAGCGTGCTCCAGTAGCCTTCGTGCACCACGCCGTTGCCGACGAGATTGTAGTCCTGGCAATGATCGAGCACCGGCAGGCCGACCATGCGCGCGTACTCCACCGCGCGCCGCATCAGCTCGTGATTCTGAATGCAATGGCCGTCGTCGGTGATCGCGACCACCCCGGCTTGCGCGAGCGAGCCGATCGGCGCCAGCTCTTCGCCCGCGAGATCCTTTCGAGATCGCGCCGGTCGGCAGAACATTGACGCACGCGCTTTCCGCCGCGCGATCTTTGATCCAGGCGATCGTGCTCGGACTATCCGCGACCGGCGAAGTGTTCGGCATGCAGACGATGGTGGTGAATCCGCCCGCCGCCGCCGCGCGCGCGCCGGATGCGATCGTTTCCTTCCAGCCGAAGCCCGGTTCGCGCAGATGCACGTGGATGTCGATCAAGCCCGGGCGCGACGATCAGCCCGCTCGCATCGATGATCTCGGCCTCGCGTTCGTCGATCGCTCGCCGCGATGACGCCATCGACGATCACAAGATCGGCGACTTCATCCCGCTTGTTCGCCGGATCGATGATGCGGCCGTTGCGGATGATCGTCTTCATCGAGCTCGCGATTCCGCCGCACAGAGATAAAGAACCGCCATGCGCACCGCGAGGCCGTTGGTGACCTGATCGAGGATGACGCTCTGCACGCTGTCGGCGATATCGCTGTCGATCTCGACGCCGCGATTGATCGGGCCCGGATGCATGATCAGGCAATCCGGCTTGAGGGTTTCGGCCCGCGCTTTCGTCAGGCCGAAGAGGCGGTGTATTCGCCGAGGCCGGGAAAGTATTCCTTCCGCTGACGCTCGTGCTGGATGCGCAGGAGGTTGACCACATCGACCGTCGGCAAGACCTCGTCGATGTCGTGGGTGACGGTCACGCCCAGCTGCTCGAAGTCGCGCGGCACGAGCGTGCTCGGCCCGACCAGCGTGACGCGCGCGCCGAGTTTGAAGAGGCGCGAAGATATTCGAGCGCGCGACGCGGCTGAAGAGAATGTCGCCGATGATCGCGACGTGCAGCCCGGCGATCGAGCCTGTGCTTTTCGCGGATCGTGAAGAGATCGAGCAGCGCCTGCGTGGGATGCTCGTGCGCGCCGTCGCCGGCGTTGATGACGCTGGCCTTCAGCCGCTCGGCGAGAAATTGCGGCGCGCCCGCGGAGCTGTGGCGCAGGACGATGATGTCGGCGTGAATCGCCTCGAGAATCTTGCGCCGTGTCCTTGAGCGTTTCGCCTTTCGTCAGGCTGGAAGCGCTGGCGGAGATGTTGATGACGTCCGCGCTGAGCCGATGGCGGCCAGCTCGAAGGAAGTGCGCGTGCGCGTGCTCGGCTCGACGAAAAAATTGACAGCGTCTTGCCGCGCAACGCCGGCACTTTCTTGATCTCGCGCGTGCCGACCTGCTTGAACGCGTCGGCGGTATCGAGGACGAAGGTGATCTCCTCCGCCGAGAGCTCGCGAATGCCGAGCAGATCTTTGCGCTGTCCAGCGCACTTCGGGAGAGCGCCGTCATGCCTGCCTCCTTGATCAGCCAGACGGCGTCCGGCTGCGCATCCACGTTCTCCAGCCGCAGGCGCACGCGTTCGCCGGCGCGGTGGGCAATTCTTCCCGACGTAATCCGCGCGGATCGGCAATTCGCGATGGCCGCGATCGATCAGCGCCGCGAATTGGATGCGCGCCGGCCGGCCGAAGCGAGCCGATCGCATCCATCGCCGCGCGGCGGTGCGCCCGGTAAAAAAAACGTCATCGACGATGATGATCGTGCGCCCGTCGAGCGGCAGTCGGCAGATGCGATGCTCGCACCAGCGGCAGCTCGGCGCGCTGTGCCGACATCGTCGCGATGCATCGAGACATCGATGACGCCGATTTCGATCGGCGTCTTTCTCGAACTCCTCGATGAACGCCGCGAGCCGCCGCGCGATCTCGACGCCGCGCGACGGGATGCCGACGAGGACGACTGCGCCGAGGTCGGGATTGCGCTCGATGATTTCGTGCGCGATGCGGCGCAGCGCACGCTCGATCGCCTCCGCATCCATGACGAGGACGTGGCGGATGGTGAGCTGGAAGCGTTGGGCGTGGTCATGCGTTTCCTTCGCGACCTCGCAGGATCGCGTTAAAGGACACGGCGGAGAATCAGGAATCGGCGCTTTGCGCCTGGCTTCGGAATTCCCCCTTGCGCTTGTCGCGCCAGTTCGAGCGATGTTTCACGATCCAGTCGAGCAGCGCTTTTTCAAAGCCGATGTCGTGGCCGGCTTTTTCGCTCTCGATCCATTTGTGATTCAGAATCTCTTCGCGCTCGGCCAGGAACTCCTTGTAGAGCACCGAGTTCTTAACGAACTGCGATTGTTCGGCTTGCGCTGCAATCACTCGGAATTGTCTTTCATACGTCAGGTGCGCGGTCAATCAAATCCGACTCAAGTTTGACTCAGCATCGCGTGTACCTATTCAACCCGCGATCCCGCGAGATTGTTTCTATCCAGATTGTCTCGCGCAGGTGGCGCGCAATCTTCAGAATTCCGCGGCCACCGGCGATTCGGGCGCTTCGGCGGTGATCGGCATGCCGCGGTCGCCGGCTTCGCGCGTCGCGATGTCGATCGGGATCTGGCCGAGCAGCGGCACTCTCAGCCGTTTCGCTTCCCGCTCGCCGCCGCCGCTGCCGAAGATGTCGTAGCGCTTCCCGTCGCTCGGGCAGATGAAGTAGCTCATGTTCTCGATCAGGCCGAGCACGGGCACGTTCACTTTCTCGAACATGGTCGCGGCCTTGCGCGCATCGATCAGCGCGACCTCCTGCGGCGTGGTGACGATGATCGCGCCGGCGAGCGCGACCGTCTGCACAATCGTGAGCTGGATGTCGCCGGTGCCGGGCGGCAGATCGAGCACGAGAAAATCGAGATCGCCCCATTCCACCTGCCGCAGAAATTGCTGCGTGTAACGCGTCACCATCGGTCCGCGCAAGATCGCCGGCGCGGCGTCGTCGAGCAGGAAGCCCATCGACATCAGCTTCAGATCGTATTGCTCGATCGGGATGATCCGGTTCTCTTCCGTCGCCATCGGGCGATCGTGCGTGCCGAACATGAGCGCAATGCTCGGGCCATAGATGTCGCAGTCGCAGAGCCCGACGCGCGCGCCGGTCTTCTCCAGAGCGACCGCGAGATTCGCGGCGACGGTCGATTTGCCGACGCCGCCTTTGCCGCTGGCGACGGCGATGACGTGCTTGATGCCTTCGATCCGCGTCGCGCCGACGCCGGCCGCGCCTGCTCCTGCGGGCGGCGCGTGGATGTCGATCAGGACTTTCGCCTCGCCGATTCCGCGAAGTTTGCGCAGGCATCTTCCGCCTCCGCTTTGATCTCGCGCGGCACGCCCGGGTCATTGGTCGCGAGCGCCATTTGCACCGCACGTCCCCATCGTCGATCTGGATTCCTTTCACCAGTCCAAACGAAACGATGTCGCGGCTGAAGCCGGGATATTTCACCGTCTGGAGCGCTTCTTTGACCTGTTCTTCTGTGACCGCCATGAGTGGCGGAGAACTTACGTGGCGATTGCGCGTAAGGAAAGGACGCCGCGCCCGCTGTGGTCTAACGATTAGACACAGCCGGAGCCGTCTTCTTTGCAGGCCCAGAGAACGCTGGCGAAAACCGAACCGACAGCGATCACGAAAGCGCAAAGCGCGAACATGCCTCTTCATTAGCAACCGGTGTGCCGAAACGGTTTGCGATGGAAAAAGAGGCGGACGACGAAATCCGCGTCAGTTTCGCGGGCAGGCGAATGCGCCGTGTTTCATTGATCCTGTGAGGCAATCGCGGCATCTGCGGCCGCGTGGCCTCGAAGAAATTCTCTTCGAGTTCCGCGACGCTCGCGAACTCCGCTCCGCTGGTGTGAAA
>CAVUPP010000008.1:0-45199 GCA_963743245.1 Vicinamibacteria bacterium
CTGGCGCGGCGCCCGATCCGCCATCGATGAGCGCACGGGCGTTAATGACGGCAATTGCGAAGCCCAGCGACTCAGCCGCGCCGGATACCTTCATCGTGTTGATGGCGACGACACGGCCCGACTGATCGATCAGCGGTCCACCGCTGTTGCCGGGATTGATAGCGGCGTCGGTCTGGATCAGCGTCATGCTGCCCGAGCGGCCGACCGCGCTCACGATGCCACGCGTTACGGTGTTCTGCAGACCGAGGGGGGCCCCAATAGCGAGCACTTCTTAACGACGCGGACATCCGCCAGGGTGCCCAGTGTGAGCGACGATGCGTTGGCCCGGCCGCCGCTGACCCGCAGGACTGCCAAATCCTAATCGGGTGCCGTTGACGTAGCCACGCGGGCCGAAGTGCGCTCGGGGCCCGCCGAACCGGCGTGGCGTCCGCGGCGCCCTCGACGACGTGCGCGTTCGTGAGCGCGGTGTCGGAACTGACGAAGAAGCCGGTTCCCTTGCAGGCCCGGGGTTTCGACGAGGACGACCGCCGGTAGCGCCATGGCGACAACTTCCTCGGCGGTGTCAACCGGGTTGGATGCTGGCCCGGCAACGGGCGACGGGGGCGCCGGAGTTGCAGGCGCTGGCGTCCTGGAAACGTACAGCACATTCGTCGGCCACAACAGTGCCGATGACGCGCTGGCATCCAAGGCTGCGGGAGCCTAATCGTGGATCGACGGGACACCGGTGGCCTGCCGGCGGTTGCCGGGGGCGGCAGCAGGAGCGGCCGTCCGGGGCGAACCGGTGCGCAAGTAAGGAACAGCGGACCGCCCACTGCCAAAGTCACGAGAAGCGGTGCAAGCCACCTGCTGCGCGGTTCATCCTTCGCGTCGGCCGCAGCGGCACCCTTGGATGCCATGGCCACACCACAGCGGCATCGGCGGACGTGACGCGGCACCTGACGGCCACACGAGTGACAGGTCTGCACGAAACTGCGGACGGTTGCGTCTTGAGCTCCCAGGATCATTGTATCGGCTTCATTGACGCCTGGCCCTACCCAATCTCAGCGTGTCGTTTTCTGTTCGTTTTCGCATTGGTGCCCTTATCGGCGCTTCCGGGCACGCAATTCGGCCGCATCCGAAACCCTTTTCGTCTCGCGGCTGGCGAGGCTACCGTCTCGGCCGGCACCCGTCGATCCGCCGGCAGCCTGCCATCGCACATGAGCCTGACTCTGGAGTTCATCGGAACGGGAGACGCCTTCGGCAGCGGCGGACGCTTCGATCCTCTTCCTTGTCTCGTCGGCTCGATCCGTCTCCTGATCGACTGCGGGGCCACGTCGCCCGTGGCCTTACGGCAGCGGAGTATTGCGCCGCCATGGCTGACGCGTGTCGATCTCGCATCTGCACGGCGACCATTTCGGTGGTGTGCCCTTTCTGCTGCTCGACGCCGCGTACAACCGTCCGCGCGAGACGCGTCTTCGGATCGCCGGTCCGCCCGGTGTCGAGCGGCGCGTCGTGGATACGCTGGAGCTGCCTTCCCGGCGCGAGTGGCCGTGTGCTCCCGCGCGTGGAACCCCAGTTCGTCGAGCTGCCCGCGCGCCGCCGCACAGCAATCGACGGGGTCTCGGTGACTCCGTTCGAAGTGGTCCATCCGAGTGGCGCGCCGGCGTACACGCTGCGGATCGAGATTGGCCGCCGGACCATCACCTCTCCGGCGACACGGAGTGGACGCCCTCCTTGATCGATGCCGCCAACGGTGCGGATCTGTTCATCTGCGAATGCTTCGGATGGGAGACCGACGTACCGTCGCACCTGTCGCATCGCGTGCTCTGCGACCACGCCGACGAGCTGCGCTGCAAACAGATGATGCTGACGCACCTCGGGCCGGAGATGCTGGCGCGCGTCAACGATTCGCGCTGGCCGTGCGCAGAAGACGGGCTGGTGGTGACCCTCTGATTCGCCGGGGTACGTTCGACGACAGGAAGCACGACCCCGGCCCCACATTCATGAAGGCGCCTGCTAATCCAGCTTCCAAGGCAATGGCGGGGGCGGTTCGGCAATCGCTCCCCGCACTCGCTTCAGGAAATCGGATCGCGGAATCTCCCTCGCGCCGAACGTCGACAGGTGCGGCGTCTTCAACTGGCAGTCGATGACGCCAAAGCCCCAGCGCTCGAGTTGCCGCACCAGTGTCACGAACGCGATCTTCGAGGCATCCGTTTGCTTCGCAAACATGGATTCCCCGAAAAACGCCCGGCCGATCGCTACGCCGTAGAGGCCACCCGCGAGTTGCCCGTTCATCCACGTTTCGACGGAATGGGCCGCACCCGCCGTGTAGAGCGCGGCGTACGCCTGCAGCATGGAGCGCGTGATCCACGTCCCATCCTGCCGCTCCCGCGGTTCGGCACACGCCTTCATCACGGACTGAAAAGCGGTATCGACGGTTACGGTGAAATCGGCTTGCCGCATCCTGCGGGCCAAACGATGTGAAACGTGCAGCTCAGCCGGCAGGAGCACCATGCGCGGGTCGGGAGACCACCAGAGAATCGGTTCGCCTTCGTTGAACCACGGGAAGATGCCCGACGCGTACGCTTCGAGAAGAGTGGACGTGCTGAGCGATCGTCCCACGGCCAGCAGCCCGTTGGGTTCGCGCAGCGCGCGTTCAACCGGAGGGAATGGATCGCGCGGACCGAGCCATGGGACCATCGTCGATCGCGATTGTACGAGGGAACCGACTGATGGTATCTGTCGCTGATTGGAGGCCCGAGGGATGATGACGCGCCGACATGTGCTCGTAATGATCGCGGTATTGGCTGGACCGGGGTTGGCCACGCACACGGCCGCTCAGAGCGACAAGCCCCAGATCAAAGTCGGCGTGCTGCCATTCGTCGACGCGACCGGCACCGGCGGCGTCGAAGCGGGTCCGGCGCTGTCGCGCCTCGTGCAGGCCGAGATCGTGCACTCGACCGAACTACTCGGCCGCGTGATGACACTCGACAGTGGACGCCCCGAAGACGTGGACGTCGAGAAGGCCGCGCAGCTCGGGAAAGATGCTCACGTCGATTTGGTATTCCTTGGCACCGTGCTCGAAGCCACCAGCGAGCAATCGAGCAAGAGCGGGTGGACGCCGAGCATCGCTGGACAGAGTGTTGGCGGCAGCGTGCAGCGGGCCAAGGGGAAGGTCTCGCTGCAGGGGGACCTCGTCGAGGTGACGACCGGCAAGCGCCTGGCCAGTCTCCGCGTGAAAGGGGAAGACTCCAACACGCACGTCGGTGCGAACGTGTACACCGGCCTCGGCTCGATCGGCAACGACAGTGTCGGATGGCTCAACTCGCCCGTCGGCAAGGCCATGGCAAAGGCCGTGGCGGAGCTCGTGAAGCAGATGAACATCCAGGCCGCGAAGGTGCAGCCCGCCTCGTAGCGCGCTGAGCGGAGGGCACACCCGACAGGATGAGTGACCCCGCCCCCACGTGGGGCCGGGGTCGTTCGCGATTCAGCAACGCACCCCGGCCAATTTCATTATCCTGCCAGGTACGGGATCGTCATCGGTCCTTCCGGAAGCACCGCAACGGGAGCGTCCTTACCGAACGTCGCGAGTCCTTCCGCTACCGCATCCGCAACATCGTGCACCGGCACCAGGTGCGCACGCCGGACTTCATCGTCTGGCAGCTCGCTGTACAGACCCACGGCGGCCTTCGCCTGGATGAGCGCCAGCATCTGCGCTTCCCACTGGTCGTAGATCAGGAAGCCCGGCGCATGGATTGCGGCAAGCAGCGCTGCCGGCGTTTGTACTCGAACAGCAGGGTGCGGAAGTTCCCGTGTGCAGGAAATCCGTCGTTGCAGCGCGCGGCCGCAACGATCGTTCCGCCGTCCTCGACGATCTGCGCCGCGGCAGACATGCCCTTCACAGCCTGATACAGATTCTGATCCAGCGGGTACCCGCTGTTGGTGGTCACGACAATCGGGAACGCGTGCTCGCAGGGCACCATCGCGATGTCGCGAGATACCTTGCAGCCGGCGTCGTGCGCGGCCAATGGTGCGCCGCAGAAGAACGCCGTGATCGCACGCTGTCGATTGAGCGTGACGTTGATGCAGAAATCCAACGGGACGAGCGCGCCGTCGTGCCGGATGCGCGCCTGCGTAGGATTGCCGCCTATGATGCCCCACGTACTGCGCGCATCACCGATCATCCGCGCGTCGTGATACCGCATGATCGCGTCGATGTCCGCCACCGCCGGGAAGATCCCCTTGTAGCCCCCCGAGAATCCCGCCATGAAATGCGGCTCGATGAAGCCCAGGACGATCCGGCGATCCGCTTCGGCGTAAGTGCGGTTGAACGACACGGGCTGACCGTCGTAGCCGATCCCCGCGCGGACGAGCGTTGCCGGATCATGCGAGTCGTGATTGACGATGCGGCAGCGGTGGTGGATGTCGGGGCCCACCATCGCTCTGAGCTCGTCGGGGCTGTTCACGCGGTGGGACCCGGTCCCGTTCACGATCGTGATGTGGTCGTCGGGCACGTGACGCAGTTCATGCAGCACCCAGGGCAGTAGTCGATCCGTCGGCAGTGGCCGCGTGATATCTGGAATGACAATCGCCACGCGCTCGTGAGCGTGAACAAGGGATGCGAGCGGAGCGGCGTCCATCGGACTGCGGACGGCTTCGAGGAATGCCGCGTGTTCGTCGGGCAGCCCGGGCACGAAGCGCGGCGCGATGACCTGCACGTTCGCCGCGGGCAGCTCGACGTCGAGCCCGGTGGTGCCGTATTGCAGATGGACGCGCATGGGCTTCAGATAGTGTCTTGTTTGACCGGCGATTCTTTACCGCCTGCGTCCGCGTCACGCAACGCCGCGGTGACGCGGTCGAACAGGGACGGCAGCGTCCAGCCGTCGAGCGACTCGACCATCAGCGTCGGCCCTGCGAGTGGCAGGGACTTCGTGAGTCCGCAAGGAACAGCCACGACCGCCATGCCAGCGGCGTGTGCCGCACGTACACCGTTCGGTGAATCCTCGAAGACCAGACACTCCGCCGCCGGGACCCTCAATCGCTCCGCGGCCAACAGAAACAAGTCCGGCGCCGGCTTCACCCGCATCACATCGTCGCGCGTACAGATGGCGTCGATCATCGGGCTGAGCTCGTGGCGGTCGAGCCACGGCCGGACCCAGGCGGCGGGACTGCTGGACGCCACCGCAGTGCCAATCCCAAGGCTCCGGGCCTCTTCCACTCTGGCGCGAACGCCGGGAAGCAGGGGCTCGTTGCCGCAGAGCCGCCAGTGCTCGTGGCTGACATGCGCCGCGAGCTGGCTGCGGTCCAGAGGCTGGTCGGTTCGGCTGACGAGCTCTGCGAATGGGTCAAATCCCCCCTGCGTGCCCAGGGCGTGCTGCCAGTCGTCCAAGCTCAACTGCTGGCCATGAGACGCATAGATGCCCGCCCAGATGTCGAACAGGGGGGTTTCACTGTCGAGCACGAGCCCATCGAAATCCAGAATGATGGCGCGAAATTTCACGATTCTTCCATCCTACACGGGCTCGATACCTATCGGGCTTTGGGCTTTAGGCTTTGGGCTTTGACCGCACCCACCGGGCGCACCTTCCAGCCGCACCATTCGTCCGCACCTTCCTACCGCACCTTCTTCTTGCCCACCTTGACCGCCGGCGACCCGTCCCATACACTTAATAAGACTGGAATGGTCGGATAAGACCAACCCGGTCGGATTTCATGCTGAGACTCTCCAAGAAGGCAGATTACGCCCTGATCGCGGTCTGGTACATGGCGCTCCCCGGTCAGCGCGCGGTGGCGAGCGCCCGGGAAATCGCGGAGCACCACGATCTGCCACTGGAGCTCCTGGCCAAGGTGCTCCAGCAGCTGGTTCGAAAGGGGATCGTGCGGTCGGTGCAGGGTATTAATGGCGGCTATTCCCTGTCCCGGTCTCCGGTCGAGACCTCGGTGGCGGACATCGTAGAGGCCATCGACGGACCGTTGACGTTGACGGCCTGCGGCGACGAGCACGAAGCGTGCGACCAGTACAGCAAGTGCAGCATCCGGGATCCACTGCACCGCATCCGTGAGCGGATTGCGAGTGCGCTGGCCGACTGTTCAGTCGCCGATCTGGCGGCGGATCGAAATACGAGCGCGCCGGCGGTGGCGCCAGTCCGGCTGTGGACAGCCACGCGCCGGGACAATTCGCAAGGACCTGCCTAGGCAGGCGACCACACCATGGTGCAGATCACTGAGGCGGCGTCAAAACACATTCTGAAGATGCTCGACAAGAACCAACTGCCTGGCGGTGGCCTTCGAGTCGGCCTGCGCGCCGGCGGATGCTCCGGGTACGAGTACGTGTTCGGCTGGGAGCAGGATCCAAAGACCGACGATCAGGTCTTCGTCGGTCCGCTCGACGCGCGAATCTTCATCGATCCACGGAGCTACCGTCTGCTCGACCACGCCGTGCTCGACTACGACACGAACCTGGTGAGCAAAGGTTTTTTCTTCCAGAACCCGAACGCGAAGAGCACGTGCGGGTGCGGAACGTCGTTCAGCGTCTAGGACGCTTCGCCATGTCGTTTTCGTATTCGCGTTCGTTTTTGAAGGACGCGCTTCGAACCCCGAACACGAATCCCAAGACGAATACGAACACGACAACGTCCATCGTTAGGACTTATCAGAGATGAGCACAAGCACCGAGACGGTCGAACAGCTGGCGATACAGGACTACAAGTACGGCTTTGTCACTGACATCGAGTCGGACACGCTGCCGCCAGGGCTGAACGAAGACGTCATCCGCGAGATCTCCCGGCGGAAGGAGGAGCCCGAATGGCTTCTCGAGTTCCGTCTGAAGTCGTACCGCGCGTGGCTGGGGATGCAGGAACCGACCTGGCACAACGTGCACTACGACCCGATCGACTATCAGAAGATCAGCTACTTCTCGGCCCCCAAGAAGAAGCCGACGTTGAGCTCGCTCGACGAGGTCGATCCCGAATTGCGGCGGACCTTCGACAAGCTCGGGATTCCGCTCGACGAACAGAAGCTGATGTCGGGCGTAGCGGTGGACGCGGTTTTCGACAGCGTGTCGGTCGCGACGACCTTCCGCAGCAAGCTCGCGGAGCTCGGGATCATCTTCTGCTCGTTCTCAGAGGCCGTGCGCGAGCATCCTGAGCTGGTCAAGAAATACCTCGGATCGGTGGTGCCGTATACGGACAACTTCTTCGCCACGCTCAATTCGGCGGTCTTCACCGACGGCAGCTTCGCCTACATCCCGAAGGGCGTGCGCTGTCCCATGGAGTTGAGCACCTACTTCCGCATCAACGCGGCCAGCACGGGACAGTTCGAGCGGACGCTGATCGTGGCCGACGAGGGTGCGTTCGTCAGCTATCTCGAAGGCTGCACGGCGCCGATGCGGGACGAAAACCAGTTGCACGCCGCGGTCGTCGAGCTGGTCGCGCTGGACCGGGCCACGATCAAGTACTCGACGGTCCAGAACTGGTATCCCGGCGACGCCGAAGGACGCGGCGGCATCTACAACTTCGTCACGAAGCGCGGCTCGTGCCTCGGCGTCAATTCCAAGATCACCTGGACGCAGGTCGAGACCGGGTCGGCGATCACGTGGAAGTATCCGAGTTGTCTGCTGATCGGCGACGGTTCGATCGGCGAGTTCTATTCGGTGGCGGTGACCAATCAGCGGCAGCAGGCCGACACCGGCACCAAGATGATCCACATCGGGAAGAACACGCGCAGCACGATCGTCTCGAAGGGCATCTCCGCAGGGCGGGGCCAGAACACGTATCGCGGTGCGGTGCGAATCGGCAAGAACGCGAGCGGCGCGCGGAACTACTCGCAGTGCGACTCGCTGCTCATCGGCGACCGCTGCGGCGCGCACACGTTCCCGTACCTCGAGATCAAGAACACCAGCGCGCAGGTCGAGCACGAGGCGTCGACGTCGAAGATCGGCGAGGACCAGATCTTCTACTGCCGTCAGCGCGGCATCTCGTCCGAAGACGCGGTGAACATGATCGTGAGCGGCTTCTGCAAGGAAGTGTTCCGCGAGCTGCCGATGGAATTTGCCGTCGAGGCGCAAAAGCTCCTCGGCGTCAGCTTGGAAGGAAGTGTTGGATAGAAGGGTGCGGAAGAAGGGGCGGAGGACGTGCGGCCAAAGGTGCGGACGGGACGGTGCGAACGAAAGGTGCGTGGACACGAAATGCTTGAAATTCGAGACTTGCGGGCGCAGGCCCATGGCAAAGACATTCTGAAGGGGATCGACCTCACGGTGAAGGCCGGCGAGGTCCACGCCATCATGGGGCCCAACGGCTCTGGCAAGAGCACGCTCGCGCGTGTGCTGTCGGGGCATCCCGCCTACGAAGTCACCGGCGGCACCGTCGAGTTCAACGGCCAGGATCTGCTCGAGATGGATCCCGAAGCGCGCGCCCGCGAGGGCGTGTTCATGGCGTTCCAGTACCCCGTCGAGATTCCCGGCGTGAACAACGCCTACTTCCTGAAGGCGGCGCTGAACGCGGTCCGGAAGCATCGCGGATTGCAGGAGCTCGACGCGATGGAGTTCATGCAGATCGTCAGCGAGCGACTGAAAGTACTGCACATCGATCCGGATCTGCTCAAGCGGCCGGTCAACGACGGCTTTTCGGGCGGCGAGAAGAAGCGGAACGAGATCTTCCAGATGCTCGTGCTGCAGCCGACGCTCGCCATCCTCGACGAAACCGACTCGGGCCTCGACATCGACGCACTCAAGACCGTAGCCGAGGGCGTGAATGCGATGCGTGCGCCGGATCGCGGCATTGTGGTGGTTACCCACTACCAGCGGCTCTTGAACTATATCGTGCCGGATTTCGTGCACGTCCTGGCCGATGGCCGCATCGTCAAGTCGGGCGGCAAGGACCTGGCGCTCGACCTCGAGGCGCAGGGCTACGGATGGATCGATGGCGATGAAGGTTCGGCACAGGCCGCGCGGGGGTTCTAGTCGATGGCGACACTCGTAGAGCAGAGGAAGCCCGCGGATCATGTCTCGCGGTATGTCAGTCGCTTCGAGGCTGAGCGGGCGCGCGTCGCTTCGCAGCCGGCGTGGCTGACCGCGGCACGCGACAAGGCGATCGAGCGATTTACGGCGCTCGGGTTCCCCACCACACGCGACGAAGAGTGGCGCTTCACCCCGGTCTCACCGATCGCGGCGATGCCGTTTACGGAGGCCGAACCCGTTCTGGTCGATGCGGCGGCAGTCGCGCCGTACACCTTCGGGGCGGCGGCCGCAGCGGAGCTCGTGTTCGTCAACGGACGCTTCGCACCGGGTCTTTCACGCACCACCGACCTGCCGGGCGGACTCGAGGCTGGATCGCTGGCGGATGTGATCGCAAGACGTCCGACGGCGGTCGAGCCGTGGCTGACCGCTGCATCCAGAAATCAGGGAACGGCGTTTACCGCTCTCAACACGGCGTTCATTGACGATGGCGCATTCGTCGAATTCGGCCGAGACCGGGTGATCGATCGACCGGTGCACGTGCTCTTCTATTCGACGACCAACGGCCTACCGACAGTCAGTCACCCGCGGCTGCTGGTTGTTGCTGGCGAACACAGCGAGGGCAGCGTCGTCGAGACCTACGCCGGTCCGGCCGGGCAGGTGTACTTCACCAACACGGTGTCGGAGTTTTTCGTCGGCCACCGTGCGATCCTTGACCACTGCAGGGTGCAGCGCGAGAGCCTGTCGGCGTATCACGTGAGCACACAGGTCGTCCGGACGGGGCGTGAGACCGTCTGTCTCTCTCACAACCTCGTGCTCGGGGCCGCCATCGCCCGCAACGACATCGCGGCGGTGCTTGGAGGCGAGGGCGGCGACACCACGCTCGACGGGCTCTACCTCGCCGGCGGCACACAGCTGGTCGACACGCACACGACGATCGACCACGCTCTGCCCCACAACGGCAGCCACGAGCTCTACAAAGGCATCCTCGGCGGCAAGGCGCGCGGCGTGTTCAACGGCAAGATCATCGTGCGGCAGGACGCGCAGAAGACCGATGCCAAACAGACGAACAAGGCGCTGCTTCTGTCGGACGGCGCGCAGATCGACACCAAGCCTCAGCTCGAAATCTTCGCGGACGATGTGAAGTGCACGCACGGGGCGACGGTGGGTCAGCTGGATCCGGAAATGCTGTTCTACCTGCAGGCGCGCGGCATCGATCTGGCAGATGCTCGAGCGTTGCTCATCCAGGGCTTCGCCGGGGACATCGTCAATCGCGTCAAGTTCGCACCGCTCCGTGAGCGGTTGGACGAGATCGTGCAAAAGCGGGTGCAGGAAATACAAGCGTAGTTGGTTCAGAAGGTTCGGTAGGTTCAGTTGGTTCAGTAAGGTGTGAGAGGTTCAGAATAGGTTCATGAGCGAGCTGACGGTTCCTGTTCGTGCGGGCTTCGATGTGGAACGCGTCCGCGCCGACTTTCCCATCCTCCAGCAGGAGGTTCATGGGCGGCCGCTCGTCTATCTCGACAGCGCCAACACGTCGCAGAAGCCGCAGTCGGTCCTCGATGCCCTGAACGATTACTACGCCCACGACAACGCCAACATCCACCGGGCCACGCACCTCTTGAGCGAGCGCGCTACGCGGGCGTACGAACGGTCGCGCACGCTGCTCCAGCACTTCATCAACGCCCCGCACAGCCGGGAAGTCGTGCTGACGAAGGGCTGCACCGAGAGCATCAATCTCGTCGCCCAGTCCTGGGGCCGGACGATGCTCAAGCCCGGCGATGAAGTGCTGGTCTCGTGGATGGAGCATCACTCGAATATCGTGCCGTGGCAGCTCGTGTGCGAGCAGACCGGCGCGACGCTCCGCGTCGTGCCCATCGACGAACGCGGCGAGCTGCGCCTGGACGAATTCCACAGGCTGCTGAGCAACCGCACGAAGCTCGTCGCCATCATCCATGTGTCGAATTCGCTAGGGACGATCAATCCCGTCGAGGAGATCGTCGAGGCGGCTCACCGCGTGGGCGCGGTCGTTCTCGTGGACGGTGCGCAGGCCGCACCGCACCTGACCGTGGACGTCCAGGCGCTCGACGCGGACTTCTATACGTTCTCGGGCCACAAGATGTGCGGTCCCACGGGCACCGGGGTGTTGTACGGCAAGACGCATCTGCTGGAGCGGATGCCCCCCTACCAGGGCGGCGGCGACATGATCGCGTCGGTGACGTTCGAGAAGACGACTTACAACACGCTCCCCCACAAGTTCGAAGCGGGGACGCCGAACATTGCCGGCGTCGTGGGTTTTGGCGCGGCGGTCGAGTATCTGAATGCGCCTCGACCGGACGGCCGCGCTGGCGCATGAAGACGATCTGCTGGCGTACGCGACCGAGCGGTTGACGGAACTGCCTTCCGTGCACGTGATTGGTCAGGCTCGCCGCAAGACCAGCGTCCTGTCGTTCGTCATGGACGGCGTCCATCCGCACGATATTGGCACCGTGCTCGACAACGAAGGCGTCGCCATCCGCACCGGACAGCACTGTGCGCAGCCGGTCATGGACCGCTACGGGATTACAGCGACCGCCCGCGCGTCGTTTGCGTTCTACAACACGCGGAACGATGTCGATGCGCTCATCGCAGCGCTCCACAAGGCGCATCAGCTGCTCTCGTAAGTTGGTAGTTGGTAGTTGGTAGTTGGTAGCCCTGAGCCTTAGGCCCTGGGCCTTGAGCTTATATAAATGTCCGACCTCCGCGAGCTGTACCAGGAAGTCATCCTCGACCACAACAAGTCGCCCCGGAATTTCCGCCGGCTCGACGAAGCCGATCGTGTGTGTGAGGGCTTCAACCCCCTCTGCGGCGACCGCCTGACGGTGTTTCTCGATCTCGAAGGCGATCGCATCAAGCAGGTCACGTTCGAAGGGACCGGGTGCGCGATCTCGCGGGCATCGGCGTCGCTCATGACCGACGCGCTCGTGGGTAAGACCGTGGCGGAAGCGCAGGAGCTGTTCGACCGTTTCCACGCTCTCGTGACGTCGGACCCGTCACAGCCGCCGGATACCGAAGGACTCGGCAAGCTGGCCGTCCTCTCTGGCGTGCGCGAACATCCGAGCCGCGTCAAGTGCGCCACGCTGTCGTGGCACACCTTCCGCGCCGCCGTCGTCAGTGGCGAGAAGCAGGTGACCACCGAGTAGCTGCAGGACGAGAGCGTCGTCTTCGTGTTCGTATTCGCGTTCGAACTTTCGAACGCCGAATTTCAAACTCAATTTCGAACTCCGCACGCCGAATTCCGAATGACTGATTCTCCCTTTCTCCCGGTGATCCAGCCCCCGTCGCCAGAGTCTTCGGCGACCTCGTCTGCGGGTTCACGTACCGCGGACCTCGTGGCGGATGAGGCCGCAACAACGGAGCTCAAGCCCCGCATCCTCGACGCGGTTCGCACGGTGTTCGACCCGGAAATTCCCGTCAACATCTACGAGCTCGGGCTCATCTACGACGTCTTCGTCACTGCCGAGCGCGTCGTCGGCGTGCGGATGACACTCACGTCACCCAGCTGTCCTGCCGCGCAGACGTTGCCCGGAGACGTCGAGCGCAAGGTGCGTGGTGTCGAGGGTGTCGCGGACGCCCGCGTCGATGTGGTATTCGAGCCGCCGTGGGACAAGGACAAGATGAGCGAGGCCGCCAAGCTGCAGCTGGGGCTGTGGTAGTTCCCCACGTCCTCGGGCCCTCAGGCCCTCGAGCCCTTCATAGTCAGGCCATCAGGCCGTTTTGATGCCCGAGGCGCGCTGGAGGCCCAGTTCCTCGACCGCCAGCTCGCGCATCCTGAACTTCTGGACCTTTCCGGTCACCGTCATCGGGAATTCTTCGACGAACTTCCAATATCGCGGGATCTTGAAGGTCGCTATCTGACCCCGGCAGAACGCGTCGAGGCCCGTGGCCGTGACGGCACTTGCCGGGCCAAGCCGTATCCACGCCATCACCTCTTCGCCGTACCGCTCGCTCGGTACGCCGATGACCTGCGCCTCGAGCACGTCCGGGTGGAGGTGGAGGTACTCCTCCACTTCCCGCGGGTAGATGTTCTCGCCGCCCCGGATGATGAGGTCTTTGATCCGGCCCACAATCTTGACGTATCCCTCGTCGTCAATCGTCGCCAGATCGCCCGTGTGCATCCAGCCGGCGGGATCGATCGCTTCGCGCGTCGCCGTCTCGTTCATCCAGTAGCCGAGCATGACGCAGTAGCCGCGGGTACAGAGCTCGCCCGGCTGGCCACGCGGAACGGTGACGCCAGTGGCCGCGTCGATGATCTTGATCTCGGCGTGCGGGTGCACGCGACCGACGGTCGCGATACGACGTTCGAGCGGATCGCGCCGCGAGGTCTGCGTCGAGACCGGCGAGGTCTCGGTCATGCCGTACGCGATCGTCATCTCGCCGATGTGCATCTGTGACTGCACCTTCCGCATGACTTCGATGGGACACGGCGAGCCCGCCATGATGCCTGTGCGGAGCGACGTGAGGTCGAATTCGCCGAAGCGCGGTTCCGCGAGCTCGGCGATGAACATGCTCGGCACGCCGTACAGGGACGTGCAGCGCTCCTCTGCCACGGCCTCGAGTGTCAGCAGCGGGTCGAAGGCCTCGCCCGGCGTGACGATGGCCGCGCCGCGCGTCGTGCACGCGAGGTTGCCCATGACCATGCCGAAGCAATGGTAGAAGGGCACGGGCACGCACACACGGTCCTGCTCGGTGTAGCCGAGCGTGTCGGCGAGCAAGGTGGGCGTTGTTCAGGATGTTGTGGTGGGAGAGCGTCGCCCCTTTCGGTGCACCCGTCGTGCCCGAGGTGTACTGGATGTTGATCGGGTCGTCGAACTGCAGACTCGACTCGCGCGCTGCCAGCGCGGCCTCGCTGGCGCCCGCCGACAACCCCACGAGCTGGTCCCACTCGTCCTCGATCACGATGGCACGCTCCAGTGCCGGGCAATCCGCTCGGACGGCTGCCAGCAGGGCGATGTAGTCAGCGGAGCGGAACGCGCGCGCGAGGATCAGCAGCCGCACGCCTGACTGCTGGAGCGCGTGGCGCAGCTCCACAGCCTTGTAGCCGGGATTGATGTTGACGAGAATGGCGCCGACGCGTGCCGTGGCGTATTGCGTGACGACCCACTCGAAGCGATTCGGCGCCCACATGCCCACGCGATCGCCAGGCTGGATGCCGATGGCGAGGAGCGCTCGCGCGACGTCGGTCGTCTCGCGCCACAGCTGCCGATAGGTCGCACGATAGCGTTGCGAACGCACCACGAGCGCGTCGTGATCGGGCACGCGTTCCACCGTTCGCGCCAGGTTCGCGCCGATGGTCTCGCCCAGGAGGGGCACAGCGCTCGTGCCGTGCAAGTACGACAGCATGTCCGGTACGCGGGACGATACTCCACGGCTCAGCGGTCAGCAACGGCGATTTCCAGATTGTCGATGATCGAGGTATCATTGTCGATAATCGAGGTATCGCGTGCCGAAGCCGTCCGATCTGCTGCAGGGAACGCTGGATCTCCTGATTCTCAAGACAATCGTGCGTGAGCCGCTCCATGGGTGGGGCATCGCCAAGCGCATTGAAGCCCTTTCGGGGGACGTGCTCTCGGTGGGACAGGGCTCGCTGTATCCAGCACTTCACCGCCTCGAGCAACAGGGATGGATCGTCGCGGACTGGCGGGATTCCGATCTCGGGCGCAGTGCCAAGTTCTACGCGCTCACGCGCGAAGGCAAGAAACAACTGGAGCGGGAGCTCCGCAGCTGGCACCGCTTGTCGTCCGCCGTGGCGTTGCTCCTCGAGACTGCGTGAGGTCCTAATGCGTCTGCTCAGGGTGCTTCGCCACCGCCTCCGCACGCTGTTCAACCGGCAGGCCGTTGAGGACGAATTGCAGCGTGAGCTGAGCCTGCACATCGATCTACTGGCGCGCGACACGGTAGCTGGCGGCGCGACAGAAGCGGACGCTCGCCGGAGGGCGCGCCTCGCCTTCGGATCGCTCGATGTCGTGACCGAGCAATGCCGCGACACCCGGCGTGTTCGGCTGCTGGAGGATTTCGGACGGGACCTCACCTATGCGATGCGCGGTCTCGCGCGCTCGCCGGGATTTGCCGTCACCTCCATCCTCTCGCTAGCGCTCGGACTCGGGGCCAACACGGCCATCTTCAGCGTCGTCGATGCGGTGTTGCTCCGGTCGCTTCCAGTTCGGCATCCGCAGGAACTGGTGTTCATCCAGGCCACCGGCACAGCGGGCGCGAATGGCGCGCCGCCGTATCCCTGTTTCGAACGGCTTCGCCGCGGGGCGACGTCGTTTTCGGCAATGTCTGCGTTTGCCGCCGACGATCTGACCGTCGCGGTTGACGGTCGCGTCGAACAGGTCTTCGGTCAGGTCGTGTCGGGAAACTACTTCGACACGCTGGGCGTGCACCCTCTCGCGGGACGCCTGCTCACCTCCGATGACGAGCGGCTCAGTCCGGCGGTGGCCACGATCGGCTACAGCTATGCACAGCGGCGATTCGGTGGCGCGGTCGACGCCGTGGGCAAGACCCTGTCGTTCAGGAATGCGACCTACACGATCGTCGGCGTAACGCCCCCCGAATTCTGGGGGCTGCAGCCCGGGCGTCAGATAGACGTATCGCTGCCAATCACGCTCGAGCGGACGAGTCTGACCGACGCCGGCAACTTCTGGTTCGAGTTGGTGGCCAGGCTTCGACCGGACGTGCCCGTCGAACACGCGCGAGCGCAGGCCGACACGATCTATCAATCGTTTGCGAAAGACGGCGACTGGTCGGTCGAGATGCGACATAAGTATTTCGACCACATCGAACTGTTTCCGGCGTCCCGGGGTCTCGACAGACTGCGGACGCGTTTTTCACAGCCGCTCTATCTGCTCACCCTCGTCGCATCGGTCGTCCTTCTGATCGCGTGCATCAACCTCAGTAACCTGCTGCTCGTCCGCAACGCCGCCAGATCCCGCGAATTTGCCATCCGGTTGGCGACGGGCGCTGGCGCATGGCGGCTCATTCGCCAGCTCGCCACGGAGACGCTGCTCCTCTTTGCTCTCGGTGCGCTGTCGGGGCTGCTGTGCGCATATGGCGCGGTTCAGGCGCTGACGTCCTTCTTTGCGACCGGGCGGAATCCAATCGTGCTCGACGTCGCGATCGATTGGCGGCTCATCGGCTTCGCGACGCTCGTGCCGCTTGTCACCGGACTGCTCTCGACCATCTGGCCGGTGCTCCAGGCCTTGCAGATTGATCCGCATCCGGCCATACGGGAGGGCGACAACCGGTTGGTCTCCAGCCGCCGGCTCGGACGTGCGCGTCACGTGCTGGTCAGTGGCCAGGTCGCTCTCTCGCTGGCGCTTCTGATTGCCGCGACGATGTTCACGAAGACACTGATGAATCTGCGCGCGGTTGACCTTGGGTTTTCGGCTCATGGCGTCCTGACCATGTCCCTCATACCCGCAGTGCGCGGCGACGATTCGTCCGCGGGGCAGCAAGTCTGGAGAGAAATGCTATCGCGCGTGCGAGCGTTGCCCGGTGTTCAGACCGCGAGTCTGTCGGCCCTGTCACCACTTTCCGGACGCGACTCGGCCAGGTACGTCACGATCGCGGCTTTTCAGCCGCGCCGTGAGGAAGACCGCCTCGTCCACGTGAATCATGTCTCCGAGGATTACTTCCAGACCTTCGGCATCGTCCTGTCGAGCGGCCGCACCTTCACTTCACGCGATACCAGCGGCGCGCCGAATGTGGTCGTCCTGAACGAGACCGCCGCGCGGACCTACTTCAAGGCCCGAAATCCGATAGGCGAGACGATCCGGTTCAGTGACACCGAGGCGTATCAGGTCGTGGGGGTCGTGCGCGATGCGAAGGATTCCAGTGTGCGGCAGGCAGCGCCCCGATCCATGTTCGTTCCGATCTGGCAGCCTCTCCAGGAATACCGTCGCCTCACCCTGGCGGTCTCGTCGACTGTTGCGCCTGCCACGCTGGCCAGAACCGTCGCTCGCGAAATCCAGTCGATCGATTCCGGCACGCTCGTTTCCGACGTCATCACTCTCGATGACCAACTGGACGCGACACTCGTCAGTGAACGGCTGCTTTCGATGCTCGGCGCCAGTTTTGCCGCGCTGGCGCTGGGCCTGGCGGCCGTCGGTCTCTACGGCGTCCTCAGTTATGCGGTCTCGAAACGACGAGCCGAGCTTGGGATTCGGATGGCACTTGGCGCCGTTCCGACACAGGTCATCTGGACGGTGTCTCGTGAAGTGGTGTTGCAAGTGGGCGGCGGCATCGCTGTGGGATTGCCTCTCGCACTCATGGCGGCGCGGACCGCTGAGAGTCTGCTGTACGGCGTCTCGGTGCTCGATCCGGTGAACTATCTGGCCGGCGTGGGTGTGCTCGCCATCGTCGTTTGCGTGGCGTCGTCACTGCCGACGTTGCGCGCCTGTGCGATTGACCCGTCCGAAGCACTCCGGCGCGACTAGCTGTCGGTGGACTGCGACTCCCCGTCCATCGCCGCTGCGAGCCAGGCCCGGGCGAAGGTCCAGTCGCGTTTGACCGTCCCAAGCGACAAGTCCATCTCCTCCGCCGTTTCCTCCGTCGTCAGACCGGCGAGGAACCGCAACTGCACGACGCGCGCGGCGCGAGGGAAGGCGTCGGCCAGACTTGTGAGCGCCCGATCGAGGCGTACGAGCATCACTTCCACATCGTCGGCAAGCGCCGGACTGGCGACCGCTGCCGATGGCGCGAGTGATTCGTGGATTGCCCCTCCCCCACGCTTGTCGGCAAGGCGCCGCCTTGCGTGATCGATCAGCCGTCGCCGCATTTCGGCTGCCATCAATCGAAAGAACGCGTCGCGTGTATCCGCGGACCCCGGTCCCTTTCGGAGGAGGCGCAGGTATGCCTCATGGAGGAGTCCAGTCGTCTGTAAGGTGTGCCCGTGTCGTTCGCGGCGCAGCTGAGCGTGTGCGACGCGGCGCAGCTCGCCGTAGGTCCGGGCGACGACCTCCTCGCCCGCTTCCGCGTTTCCCGCGCTCCATCGCGCGAGGAGTGCTGAAATGTCGCCCGGCACTCGCCCACCCTCCACCCGACGCTGGTCGGGCCGCGGCCCATACGCTCGTGACCGGGTAGTATACTCACGCGGCCCAACCGACCTGCGCCTCGGCCGAACGGTCATGATCGATCCCGCTGACCTTCGCGACGTCTTCGATCGGGCCGCGAGTCTGCCTCCGGGCGAGCGTGGCGCCTTCCTCGATCGTGCCTGTGGGGACAACGAACACTTGCGGCAAGAGGTCCAGCGGCTGCTCGCCGCGGACGCGCGCCTTGGCAACCTGCTGGATCCGTCGGTGAGTCCATCGGACGGCGACGGATCAGGCAGAGGTACCACGCGACGCACACTCGTCGCGGGTACGCACGTCGGTCCCTACGTCGTCGATGCCATGGTCGGAGCCGGAGGGATGGGCGAGGTGTATCGAGCGCGCGATGCGCGCCTCGGGCGTTCGGTCGCGATCAAGGTGCTCCCTGTCGAGCTGACGCAAGACCCCACCGCGCGGCAACGTTTCGAGCGCGAAGCTCGGGCCGCGGCTGCGCTCGCACATCCTCACATCTGCAGACTTCTAGACATCGGCCGCGAACGCGACGTCGACTTCCTCGTCATGGAGTACCTCGAGGGCGAGACGCTGGCTGCGCGCCTGCAGCGGGGCAAGCTGCCGCTCACACAGGCGCTCTTGCTCGGCCTGCAGATTGCCGACGCTCTCAGCGCAGCTCACCGCAGTGGCGTCATTCATCGCGACCTCAAGCCAGGCAACATCATGCTGACGCGCGACGGCGCGGTGCTGCTCGATTTCGGCCTCGCCCGGCAGCTACCGCCGCCAGCGACAGACGGTGACACTGCGACTGTCGGGGCGCCCATCACGCGGACCGGTGTGATCCTCGGCACCGTGCAATACATGGCCCCCGAGCAACTCGACGGCCGCGAGAGTGACGCGCTCACGGACATCTTCACGTTCGGCGTCGTACTCTACGAGATGCTGACGGGGCGGCGGGCGTTCGAGGGGACGACGCAAGCCACGCTCATCGGCAACATCCTCCATACCGACCCTCCGTCGATGTCGATGACGGCGCCGCACGTGCCGTCAGCATTGGATCGCCTGATCCGTCGATGCCTCGCCAAGGATCCCTCCGAGCGCTGGCCGTCGATGGCTGACGTGCAGACACGACTCGAGGCGCTGCAGGACCTGCTTCGCGACGGCAGCGGCAGCGGGCAGGGTGAAGCGCTTGCGGCGCCACGCATCACACGCAGGCGGCTCGTTACACTCGGGCTCGCAGCCGTGCTCATCACCGTCGCAGCATCAGCATGGTGGGCTTGGAGGAAGTCCTCGGTACAATCGAGCGACGCGTCGATGCCTTCACCACCCGTCCAACGGAATCTCACGCGCCTCACGTTCGGACCGGGGCTTCAGACTGAACCCACATTCTCACCGGACGGACGGTTGATGGCATATGTGTCCGACCGGAGCGGCAACCTCGACATCTGGGTACAGGGTGTGGCGGGAGGCGATCCCGTGCAGGTCACGCACTCGCCGGCCCAAGACACTCAACCTGACTGGTCGCCTGACGGAACGACAATCGTGTTTCGCTCGTCGCGCGAGGGAGGCGGTGTTTTCGCTGTCCCCTCGCTGGGAGGCAACGAACGTAAACTCATCCCGTTTGGATTTCACCCGCGGATTTCTCCAGACGGCTCCAAGATTTTGTTTGTCGATTCGACCGCGTATGAGAGCCAGCGGGTCAATTCACGTCTGTTCGTCGCCAGCGACAGCGGCAGCGGGCCACGGCCTGTGCAAGGAGACGCCTGGCAATCCCACGGCCTGTTAACAGCTTTCGACTGGCACCCGGATGGACGTATCTCGATCTTGACTCGCCCTGCGAGGGCGCTGCGCGCAGATCGACTGGCAGAGGGCCGCGATGTGCAATTGCTGACAATGGCGGACAGAGGAGGCGAAATCGCGACATCCTCGATCGACGAGGCCGTTCGCTCGTCGTTGGCAAGGTGCCATGACCTGCCGGAGTTTCGCTGGAACGCGACGGCCACCGGACTGATCGTCGTCTGCGGAACGAACACTACCCGTAACATCTGGTTCGTGCCAACCGATCCAACGACGTTGTCGTGGATCGGGCCGATGCAGCCTCTTACCGCCGGCTCCGAATCCGACTACGCGGCGACGGTCTCGAGAACAGGCGATCTGGTCGCATTCTCCAACCAGAGCGCTGTAACGCGACTTTGGCAATTCGACATCGACGACACCACCGGACGCATCAAGAATGAGGGTCTGGCGATCTCGCCACCAGACTTTCTCGTGATGAGCAGCGCGATTTCAGCTGACGGCCGCATGCTGGCGTACGTGGGTAGGCCTCTTGGAGGTCGCATGTCACAGGTGTGGGAAGTTGCGCTGGACACTGGTCGCCGAGAGCTTCGAGTAAGTGATGCACGCATGCGAGCCTGGCTCAGACGTTCGACGAGTGGCACGCTCGTCTACACTCGCAGCGACTCGGACGGGAAATTCCGCGTCATCCAACTCACGGAAGACGACAGTGCCGAACAGGTCATCGCTGAATCCGTGGACTTGCTCATCCCGTTCGACTGGGTTGTCGATGGCACCGAAATCATTGGTAGCGCCGCCGAATCAGGGCATCCCTTCGCGTTCGTCGGCTGGCGTCTAAATGCGGCGCCGCATGCCGAGCGCGCTCAACGAAAGGTGCTGGCGGATCCGTCGCTCAATATTTGGAATGCAGCGTATTCGCCAAACCGCCAGTGGCTATGTCTCAGTGCAAACGCTGGACGCGAGGCTGGAGCGTCGATCATTGGCATTACGTCAGCCACCGGCGACATAAGTAGAGGTTGGACGCATGTAACCACGGAAACCGACTGGTCCGATCACCCACGTTGGTCCCACTCCGGCAAGCTTCTCTTCTACGTCGGGGGGTATCGCGATCAATCGCCCAATGTATGGGCTTTGCCCGTGGATTCAGCGCTTGGGCGCGTGACGGGACTTCCGAAGCAGATCACCTTCTTCGAAGGTCCCGCGAGGGGGATCCCACAGGACACAAATCTTGGCGCGATCAGTGTTGGAACCGGCCGGCTGATCGTACCAGTAACGGAAGTAACGGGCGGCATCTGGCTGCTCGATCGCACTGTGCCGTAGAAGGGTTCAGGCGGATCTGCGAGATGAGCGAAGGGGGCCTCAGACTCAACGAATGCGGCTATGATTGGGCCCCTGCCCCATCCAGGCGTCGAACGATGATCGATCCTGCGGCCCTTCGAGACCTGTTCGATCGCGCAGCGAGCCTGCCGCCAACGGATCGCGCTTCCTTCCTCGCGGCGGCATGCGGAGAGAATGAGCCGCTCCGCCAGGAAGTTGAGCGGTTACTCGCCGCCGACGCCCGACTGGGGTCCGTTCTCGAAGCCCGCGACTCTGTGAATCGGTCGTCGTTCGGACAGGCGGCTGACGCCGCCCGAGCGCTTGGACCCGGCACTGTCCTTGGGCCCTACGTGATCGATGCGCTCGTTGGCGCCGGCGGGATGGGCGAGGTGTACCGCGCCCATGACACGCGCCTGGGGCGCACCGTCGCTATCAAGGTGCTGCCCCCGCGCTCACGCAGGATCCGACTGCCCGTCAGCGCTTCGAACGTGAAGCGCGTGCCGCTGCGTCGCTCGCCCATCCCCACATCTGTACGCTGCTCGATATCGGCCGACAGGGCGACATCGATTTCCTGGTGATGGAGTACCTCTGTCGGGCGAAACCCTCGCTGCGCGGCTGCGACGCGGCTGCCTTCGGCTGGAGGAAGCCCTGCGCGTCGCCGATCAGATGGCGAACGCGCTCGCGGCGGCCCATCGTGCCGGGATTGTCCATCGCGACCTCAAGCCCGGCAACATCATGTTGACGGAGAGCGGCGTGAAGTTGCTGGACTTCGGCCTCGCCAGACACACCGAGGTCGCCTCGGCCGATGCGATGACGCTGACCACGCACGAGCCGATCACGGGCACCGGGACCATCCTCGGCACGTTGCCATATATGGCGCCCGAACAGATCGAGGGACGTTCCGCTGATGCGCGCACAGACATCTTTGCCTTCGGTGTCGTGCTGTACGAGATGGTGACGGGACGCCGCGCCTTCGAGGCGCCAAGTCACGCAGCACTCATCGGCAGCATCCTCCGCGATGACCCGCCGTCGCTTACGACTGTGGACCCTGCTCTGCCCCTGTCGCTGGACCGGCTCATCCACCGATGTCTCGCCAAAGAGCCGGCGGACCGGTGGCCGACTCTGACGCATGTTCAGGCACGACTCGAAGCGCTGCGGGATCTGCCTGAGGATCGTTCTGGCAGTGTCGTCAGACGGCCAGCGTCGTCACGCCGCGTGAGATTGTGGACTGTGGGCGTACTCTTGCTGGGTGGGGTGATCGCCGCAACTGCGTGGTGGATGCGTCGGCCGTCAGGGGTTGCGCCGCCCAAGGCCAGCGCCAATGTGGAGCGGCCGTCCGGGCAACGAACACTGACGCGGTTCACGTTTGACCGTGGACTGCAAACGGACCCGGCGTTCTCACCGGACGGACGCATGCTGGCGTACACGTCGGATCGAAGCGGCAATTTCGATATCTACGTGCAGCAGCTCGCTGGCGGCGATCCCATTCAGGTCACGAAATCACCAGCCCACGACACTGTCCCAAGCTGGTCTCCTGACGGAAATACGATCGCCTTCCGCTCTGAGCGGGGCGGTGGTGGCATCTATCTGGTTCCGGCGCTGGGAGGGGCCGAACGGAGAATCTCGAGTCAGGGCACGCACCCTTCGTGGTCAGCTGACGGATCCGAGCTTCGATACGTCATCGAGCCCATTGGCAACAATTCGACGATTCTACGTGCCGTCAACGTCAGGTACTGGTGCGACACACGACGTCTTCGAGGAGTTCCAGAAGAGTGGCGGGTGGAATTGGATCGCGACCGATCGGATGGCCGCGTGTCGTTCCTCGGATCCCGTGGCGGCCGTGGGCGGAGTCTCTTCACCGTCTCTGATGTCGCCGTCATCGAATCGGACGTGAGTGCAGTGCGCTCGTCCTTGCAAACCGCCTATGGCGGCCAGTCATCGATATTCTCCGAGGTCCGCTTCGAATGGAACCGCGAAGGCGACGCGCTGTTGCTCGAGACACGTTCTGCGGACGGCATACGGAACCTGTGGAGTGTCCACGTCGATCCGACAACACTTGCGTGGACTCGGATGGAGCGGCTCACGACGGGTTCCGGCAGTTTTCGCGCCGGTACATTTTCGCCAAATGGTCGCCACGTAGCCTTCTCGATTCAGCAGGAATCAGAACCTTTGTGGGAGTACACCGATTTCCGCGAGCGGTCTGATCGGCGGTCGGCCAGCGACTGAAAGCGATGCGTCGGTCTTGGGTGCCGAGATCTCGCGAGACGGTGGCACCATCCTCTTCCAGTTGCTTCGCCCTGGCGGCACCTCGGCGCCGAGGTTCTGGACCATCCGAAACGGCGGACCGGCATCGGAAGTGCCTGGCTTCGCGGGGCTTCCGTGGGTAAGTCTCTCGCCGGATGCCCGACGGGTCGCCTATTTGAAACGTCGCCCCGGTTCAGAGACGCAACCAGAGACGGTGGCGCTCGCCATTCACGCTTTTGACGGAACGGATTGGCAGCTGGGGCCGTGGCAGAGCGGCTATCGCACTCCAAGCGACTGGTCGCGCGATGGCAAGTCAATCCTCACCGGAGGGCACGACCTCAGAACGTGGCCAATTGCTGGCACTCCAGCACGTGACGAGTCGCACGTGGTCGTTGTACCTACCGAAGGAAACGTCTGGGAGGGCCGCTACTCGCCGAATGGGCGGTGGCTGGTGTTTCAAAACAGCCAAAAGCGATCGTCGCCCGATTATGCCACGATCGGAGTCGTCCCTCTCGATGCGTCGCCTCGAACCCCGTGGACCCTGGTGGGCGCAGACCACCCGTGGGTTGATAAGCCGCGCTGGGGCACCGACGGGAAGACGCTGTACTTCCTCGCCACCGACGAAGGTGCCTTTCTCGACGTCTGGCGTGTGGCGTTCGACGACGTCCGGGGTGTTCCCGTTGGACCGTCGATTCGGCTGAGCCGATTTGATTCTCCCGCGTTCAAGCTCTCGCGCTCCGCGTCGACGACGGGTTGGGGTGTATCGGGTCGCAAGGCGTGGCTGACGATCAGCGCGACAGCCGGCAGCATCTGGATGCTCGAGAACGTCGACCGCTGACGCGACCCGCACCTGGCTGACTGGACGCCAGGCGCGGCCGCCTGGCGTCCCGAATCACGCTACTTGTCCGCCATCGGCCGACCGGCGCAGAAGCGCCGGCCGTGGCGGCTCGTCGTCTCCGCCGTCGCGACCGTCGGCGGCAGCGCCGCGCACACGCCTGGATCCGGCGGGAACGGCTGCAGCGTGCCGAGATACTTCGGCATCCGTCTCGGTTGCAGCACCTGCTCGAGGGCATAGGCGTACGCCAGGAGCCGTGGCTCCTGCAGGAAGCCGGCATACATCCACATGCCCGCCGGACGACCGTCTGCAGTAAATCCACACGGAATGGCGATATTCGGATATCCGGCAACCGCCGCCGGCTGTGACGCCAACGTGTAGCTGGGCGCGACGATGGCGTCCACGCCAGAGGCGAGTGCGGCATCGATGCCGAGCGCCCTCGACTGCAGCAGACAATTTGCCCTCGCCGCCAGATACCCGGGGTCGGTGAGATCGCCGCTCGTCGCCTCGGCGGCTTCAAAGGCCTCCTGGCCGAAGTACGGCATTTCGTCGGCGCAATGTGCGTTGTTGAACGCGATGAGGTTCGCCAACGTTCGCATCCGGGTGTGGCGCAGACCCGCGAGATACTGGGCGATTTGCACCTTGAACTCGGTGAGCAGTACGGTGAACTCGTCGCCTCCGTATGCGAAGATGTCGCCCGTGTCGACGTCAACGAGGGTTGCGCCCAGCGATTGCAGCGCGTCGAGCCCGACCTGGAAGGCTTCGAGCGTCAGCGGGTTGATTGGGAAGTCGTACGGCGGCGCAAGGTAGCGTCGGTCCACTCCGATCGTCTTCCCTCGAAGGCTGTGCCGGTCGAGGAACCGCGTGTAGTCTCCAGGCAGACGATGGCCCGCGACTTCACCGAACGGTGTCTGCATCACCCCGAGCAGGATGGCGATGTCAGCGACACTACGTGCCATGGGACCGGCCGTGTCTTGACTATGCGCGATGGGGATGATCCCATCCTGCGAGATCAGCCCGAGCGTGGGCTTGAGACCGAAGACGAGGTTGTTGGTCGACGGACACACGATCGATCCATCGGTCTCCGTTCCCACTGCCGCAGCGCACAGGTTGGCCGCCGCCGCAACCGCCGACCCCGAGCTCGATCCGCAAGGATCGAAACTCAGGAGATACGGATCCCGCGTCTTGCCTCCCCGTGCACTCCAGCCGTTGAAGTCGAAGGGTGGGAAGCCGCGGAAGTTGGCCCACTCCGACAGATTTGCCTTGCCCAGGATCACGGCGCCGGCGCGCCGCAGTCTGGCGACGATGGCTGCATCCGACGGCACGCGGCTGTTGAGCAGGGCGAGCGATCCCGCGGTCGTCTGCATCCGGTCGTCAGTGGCGATGTTGTCTTTGACGAGGATCGGGATGCCGTGCAGGGGCCCGCGCAGGTGGCCTGCGCGGCGCTCGGCGTCTCGTACGCTCGCGATGGCCATCGCTTCGGGATTGGTTTCGATAACCGCGTGCAGCAGCGGATTCAGATCGGCGATGCGTTGGAGGTAGCCACGCGTCAGCTCCCGGCTCGTCAGTCGGCCGCGCGCCATCAAGGCATGGAGTTCGGGGATGCTCCTTTCGATCCACACATCATGCGTCGTCGCGCTCGCCGAGGAGGGGTGGCCGAGAAGCGACAACCCGCCGCCGAGCAGCGCCGCGCCCCCGCTCATCGTCGCGCCAAGGAATCCGCGCCGGGTCACACCGCTGGTCGATCTCGAGTGGGGATTCTGCGAGTCCACCGGTCGAGACAGCTTGTCCATCTCAGCCTCCAGGAATGTCGATGGCGGTCCGCCGGTTCATGCCGGGCTGGCCCCACTTCTAGAGGCGCAGTCATGAGGAAAACGGATCATCGCGGGCCCGCCACTCGACCAGTGGCCTCTCCTCAGACCTGCTCCGGCCTCGCGGAACCACGTCGTTGCCCCTCTCGTCAGGACTCTTGATGTCCGCCCTCACCCACGTCACGGTTTCCGCGCTCGACAGCCTTCGCGCCCATCCCCTCCGCACCTCCCTCTCCATGATCGGCATCGTCATGGGCGCCGCGTCGCTGGCGGCCGTGTTGGCCCTTGGTGATGGCGCCGAACAGTTCGCCCGAGCGCAGGTCGAGCGTGAGGGGATGAACCTGGTAGTCGTGCAGCCCGTGACCGAGGACGTGTTCGACGGCCTGCGTGTGCCACGGCAATCCTTTCCGCTCTTTCAGCCCGGCGACGTGGCGGGGGTCGAAGCGGCGGTCGGTGCGGCAGGCTCGGTCGTGCTGCAGATGGAAGGTACAGGCCTGATGCCGAGCGCGGATCGTCCCAGGGGCGTGCGCGTCCGCGCGATCTTCGCCTCACGACCGGAGACGACGTTCTCGCTGTCTGAGGGACGCACGCTCTCGACCGAAGAACTGCGTGATGGGAGTTCGTCGGTCGTCGTGTCGTCGCGACTCTACGACACCGTCGCTGCGCACGCGCCCGGTGGACTAGCCCGGACCCTCACGCTGGGTACGACGCCGCACACCATCGTCGGACGCCTGACGCCGTTTCCTGGCGAGCGCGAGCTCCTCGCGATCGTGCCATTCGGTGATGCCGATCGCGCGATGGCGCCCGCGCCGTCGGCACGGGGCCGGACGCTGGTCGTCCGCGTGGGCCGCGTCGAGAATGTCCCGCGCGTGAAGCAGGCGATCGAGACCGTCGTCCAACGCCGTCAGGACTGGCATGGACAGGTGCTGGTCGAAGCCACGGGAGCCCGGCGTCTGGATCAGATCGCCAGGAGCTTTCTCGTCTTCAAGATGTTGATGGGGGCGTTCACGGCCATCTCGCTGCTGGTCGGCGGCATAGGCATCACCAACGTCCTGCTCGCGTCGATGCTGGAGCGAACGCGTGAGATCGGCATCCGCAAGGCGGTCGGCGCGCGGTATCGCGATGTGATGTTGCAGTTCCTGGTCGAATCGGTCTCGATCACGACCGTCGGTGCGCTCGTGGGTGCCGGGCTGGGGATGATCGGCGCAGTGGCGGTGACAGCCCTCATCCGCGCGCGTACCGAGGTGCCGATGTTTGCCGCCCTGACCTGGCAGACTGCCGCGATCAGCGCCGGCGCGGCGGTCGTCATCGGCATCGCGGCCGGCACGTATCCGGCGCTGCGTGCTGCCCGCCTCACTCCGCTCGACGCCATCCAGCGCGAATAGCCCGCTTGGACTCGTCGGCCGCGTGTGATACATCCACCAGATGCGCACCGCCCTTCCATCCGCCGCGACGATTGCGGCCCTGCTTCTTGGTCCCGCCGCGTCCGCCGCCGCACCGCGGCAGTCGGCTCCAGCACTCCGAGCCGCCCAGGACCAGCAGACGCCGCTCGATCGATATGTGGCGGCGCCCGATCCGCACTTCACGTGGACGGCGCGTGCGACGAGCAAGGCGCGCGGGTTGACCGTCACGCGGCTCAAGCTCACGTCGCAACAATGGCTGACCGAGCGCGAGGTCGTGAAGCCGATATGGACGCACGACCTCAACATCCTGCGTCCGGCGCGCGTAGTCAGCGATATCGCGCTCTTATTCGTCACCGGCGGCGAGATAGACGAACCCAACCCCGAGCCGCCTCCGGCATTTCTGCTCGATATCGCGCGCGACACCGGAACCGTCGTTGCCGAGCTGCGAACGGTCCCCAACCAGCCGGTTGTGTTTCAAGACGACCCGAAGCACGAGCTCAGGTCGGAGGACGACTTCATCGCATACACGTGGGACCACTTTCTCCGCACCGGCGACGACCGCTGGCCCGCCCGCCTGCCGATGACGAAGTCCGCCGTGCGGGCGATGGACGCGGTCACGGCGTTCTGCGCTAGCGCCGAAGGCGGGCAGGTTCGCGTCGCTCGCTTCGTTGTCGCGGGTGCCTCGAAACGCGGCTGGACGACGTGGACAACGGCGGCGGTGGATGCGCGCGTCGTGGCCATTGCGCCGGTCGTGATCGACGTGCTGAACCTCGAGGCATCGTTCGCCCACCACTGGCAGGCGTACGGCGCCTGGGCCCCGGCGGTCAAGGATTACGTCGATCGCGGCATCATGAACTGGCTCGGCACACCCGCGTTCCGCGCGTTGATGCGAATCGAAGAACCGTTCGAGTATCGCGCGCGGCTCACGATGCCCAAGCTGATCATGAACGCCTCTGGCGACGAGTTCTTCCTCCCGGATTCGTCACAGTTCTACATCGATCAACTGTCTGGCGAAACGAACCTGCGATACGTGCCGAATGCCGGCCATGGACTGGAACATACTGATGCGGCCCAAACACTCGAGGCGTTCTATGCGTCTGTTGTGTCGAACCGGCCGCGTCCAACGTTCACAACGTCAATGGATCCGGACGGTGCGCTCCGCGTCGTGGCTCGCGATCGACCCTCGTCCGTCCGACTGTGGAAGGCCACGAACCCGAAGACGCGCGACTTCCGGCTGGATACGATCGGACCTGCATATCACGCCACCGTGTTGACGCCGGCCGGACCAAACACCTGGATCGCGCGCGTCCGCGCGCCACCGGAGGGATGGACCGCCTACTTCGTGGAGCTTGTGTTTCCAAGTGGCGGCAGGTACCCGTTGAAGCTGACAACGTCCGTCCGCGTCACGCCGGACCGGATGCCCTTCCCGCCGCGCGATCCCTAGGGGCGGGAGTCGAAGAGTCCCAAAGTCACCAGAGTCGCACAGTCAACTACGAACCACGAACTACACTCCGCAATCCAAATTCCGAACTCCGAACTGACGATAGGTGTCCCAATGAAGCCGTCCACTGTATTCCTCGGCGAAATGACAAATCCAGAAGTCGAAGCGTTTCTCAAAGAGCACCACACGGTGATCGTCCCGACGGGCGCGACCGAGCAGCACGGACCGCATGCACCGCTCTTGACCGACGTCCTCATTCCACAGGAAGTCGCCCGCCGTGCCGCCGTGCGCATTGGCGCCGTGGTGGCACCGCCGATCAACTACGCGCTGTCGTATCCGCACGTTGGTTTCACGGGGCTGGTGCACATCCGGATCCCGACCTTCATGGCGCTCATCGAGGATCTGTGCGCCGCGTTCGCGGCTATTGGATTCAAGCGCATCGTGTTCCTGAACGGCCATTACGACAACACGTACGCGATCGCGTATGCCTGCGCGAATGCCGCGGAGCGCATGCCCAAAGACGTCAAGGCGTTCCCGATCAACTACTGGGACGGCATGCCGAACGACGTCCGAGAAAAGTACTCGAGTCTCGCCAAGGGCATGCATGCCAACGCGGCCGAAACGTCGGCCATTCTCGCAATCAATCCAGCGCTGGTGGACATGGAGAAGGCCAACGCCGAGTTCCCCAACTTTCCCGAGTTCACGGTCAACAGCGGTCCCGTGCACACGGCGTACTTCTTCTCGGCGCCGCGTTCGGTCTACTGGGCAACGAAGTCGGGCACATGGGGCGACGCACGGACCGCGACCGCCGAAATCGGCGAAGCGTATCTGCAGGCCGGCGTCGAATCCACGATCGCCGTCCTCGAGAACATCGAGCGCACGTTCACGAACATGCCGGTGCGGCCTTAGGGGGAGTCGAAGGGTCTAAGAGTCAAAGAGTCGAAAGGTCGAAGAGTCAGTCGAAGAGCGGGCGGTCTGGGAATCACTTCTGAGGCCAGACTTTCCGACCGTTCGACTTTTCGACCTTTCGACCTTCGACTTTGGACTCTTCGAGTTCGCTATGACGGCGCCTCCGAGAGTGCCCGCAGCGCCGCCGAGCGGTAAAGATCACCAAGCGTCGGGATGTTGTAGCAGGCGGCCTCGAACAGACGCGCGTCAGCGCCGGCGAGCAGGCCGATCAGTCCCACGTGCACGAGCTCGGTGGCCTGCTCACCCATGACGTGCACGCCCAGAAGTTTCATGTCGCTCTGGCGGAACAGCAGCTTCAGAAATCCGGAGTCGTCACCGATGATGTCGCCGCGCGCGTTCTCGCGGTAACTGGCGCGTCCGACGACATAGGCAATGCCCTTCTGCCGGAGCGATTCCTCCGTCTCTCCCACGGAACTCACTTCGGGAATCGTGTAGATGCCGGTCGGCAGCATTCCAGCTGGACTGAGCGCAGAGTGCATTCCAAACGCATGACAGATCGCGCCCCTCGCCTGCTGCAGGCTCGTCGACGCGAGCGCGGGCGCGCCGATGACGTCGCCAGCGGCGTAGATGTGCGGCACGGACGTCCGGTAGTGCTCGTCCACCACGATGAGACCGCGCGTTCCCGGCGTCAGCCCCGCCGCGGCGAGATTGACTGTCTCGGTGTTGCTCACTCGGCCGGCGGCGACGAGCACGCCGTCGAGCTCCAGCGTCACCCCTGACGAGAGCGTCAACACGACACAGTCGGCACGCGAGACGTCGCAGCCCGTGACCAGTTCCTTCCATCGGAACACGATGCCGTTCTGCACCATCGCCCGGCCGAGGCTGGTGGAAAGCTCGGCATCGAGAAATGGCAGCAGCGTGTCTCGACCGTCGATCACGACGACCTCGGTGCCAAGGGCGGCAAATGTGCACGCGTACTCGCTGCCGATGGCACCGGCGCCCACGACGGCGAGGCGGCGCGGCAGATGGTCGATCTCGAGAATTTCGTTGGAGTCGTGAACGCGCGGGTCGTCGAAGGGAAACTCTGGAGGCCGCACGGGAGACGAGCCAGTGGCCACCAGGATGAAGTCGCCCGACAGCATCCGATCGCCCGCCTGCACGGTGTGAGGGTCCACGAATCGCGCATCGCCTTGGACGACGCGGACGTTCCAGCGATCGGCGCGCTCGAGCATGCGCGCTCGCTCGTTGTCGGTCACCTGCCGTTGATGCGAGACGAAGTCATCGATTGTGGCTTCCCGCCGCAGCGACAGATCGAGACCCGTCAGCCGTCGCGCGCGGATGCCACTCAAGGTCAGCGCAGTCTCGCGCAGCGTCTTGCTCGGCACGGTACCGGTGTTGATACCCGCCCCTCCGAGATGCGGTTCGCGCTCGACAACGACCACGCGATGCCCTTCCGCAGCGGCAGCAATGGCCCCGGCTGCGCCAGCAGGACCTCCGCCGATAACCACGAGATCGAAGTGCTCCGTCGCCACGCTCCCTCCATAATCGATTCTGGGTTCCAGAGTTCCAGAGTTCCAGACTTCCGGGGTTCCAAGGTTCCAAGGTTCTGGGGTTCCAGGGTTCGAGAATCCAGAGTGTGGATGTTCGCACGTTCCACGGTCCACTGGATTCGCGAGGTTATACTCGCTCCATGGCTCGGCGTGCTTCCGGTCCACCCGCTCGACCCGACTCGCCGCTCGACGCGTTGTATCAAGGGCCGCTCGAGGCATTCATCGCGTCGCGGAAAACGCTTGCGGCCGCGTTGAAACGCGAGGGCCAGACCGAGGCGAGCGCCGCGGCGTTGAAGCTCACCAAACCGTCCCCATCCGCGTGGGCGGTCAACCAGGTCTACTGGCACGCCCGTGAGACATGGAACCGTCTGCTCTCGGCGTCCGACACGCTGCGAAGCGTCCAGGAGCGGATGCTCGCCGGTCAGACGACCGATTCGCGCAACGCGCTGACCTCCAGACAGCAGGCGGCAGACGCCGTCGTGGAACGTGCCGTCGCTGCGCTCCGCGACTCGGGGAACCCCGTCACCGACACGACACGTCAACGCGTTGCCGTCACGGTCGATGCGATTGCGGCGTATGGCAGCAACTCGTCGGTGTATGTCCCTGGCCGGCTGACGAGCGACCTCGATCCTCCAGGATTCGCGGCACTCGCGACGCTCGGCGAACCGAATCTGCGTCTGGTCAAGGGCAGCACTCGCGAGTCCACGGCAGAGCCCACGCTCAAGGAAAGCGCGTCACGCGCCGCACCGGATGATGTGCCCACCGTGCTCCAGCGCGAGCGCGCGGCCGCTGCCGAAAAGCGTCGGAACGAGCTGCGCGCGGCGGTCGAAGCCGCAACGAGGGAGCTCGAGGCGGCACAGGCCGAGGCCGCACGGGCAGAGACCGCCGCCGCGACTGCCCGCGAGGCGGCCGATGGTCATCGTCGAGACATCGAGGCGCATCGCCGGACACTGGCGGCTCTCGAAGCGCAGCTCGCCTGCCTATCTCGAAAAGGCGAGTGCAGCGGAAGTCAAGCGCGACGCCGGTCGGCGCGTCGTCGAAGCCGCGACAGCCCGGCTGAAGACGGCTGAGGCCGCACTCGAGCGCGGCGGGACCGGCGATGGGCCGTCGCGCGGGTCACGCTAAGATCGGGGGCGTGCGTCGCCTCTTGCCGGCGGTCTTCGTCGTCATCGTGCTCGCGGCATCCTCGGGCTCGGCTCGACAGGCGCCTGCGGCCCACCGGACAACGACGAAGGCCGCCGCGACCCCCGCCGAGCGCCTCGTGGCCGAGGGTGTCTCGCTGTTGAACGCGCAGCGTCTCGACGAGGCGTCGGCACGATTTGACGACGCCGTCCGGCGCGATCCCACGCTCGCATCCGCGCACTATTACCTGGGCACCGTCTTCGAACAGCGCAAGGATCCCGCCGCCGCGGAACGCGAGTACCGGCGCACGATCGAGCTCGCGCCGTCGATGGCAACGGCCCACGATCGCCTGGGATTCGTTCTCGGCCAGCAGGGTCATACCGAGGAGGCCATTGCCTCGTTCGAACGCGCGACCAAGCTGGATCCGACCCTGTTCGACGCGCAATATCACCTGGGCGCCACGTGCTGGTGGACGAAACGTCCGGATCTGGCCCGCCCGGCCCTCGAAGCGGCCGTACGTGTCGATCCATCCAAGGCAGAGGCACGCTACTACCTCGGTCTCACGCTCCGCCAGCTCGGCGATCTCGAGGGTGCGATCGGGCAGCTGCGTGAGAGTACGCGACTGGCACCACGCCTCGCCACGGCGCACGAATATCTCGGGATCGCCCTTCGGGAATCCGGTGACCTGGATGCCGCCGTTGCCGAGTTGCAGGAGGCGCTCCGCCTCGATCCCGCGCGCGACGACGCCGCGAATGCGTTGGGCCTCGCGTATATGCAACGGGGAGATGCAGATCTCGCGGTCGAGACGTTCCGGGCGTTGGTCACGCGCGCTCCGTCCAATGGCGCGGCGCGGCATAACCTCGGCACCGCCTACATGCAGAAAGGCGACCTCGAGGCCGCGGTGAGTGAGTTCCGTGACCTGACGGCGCGCGAGCCTGCAAATGCCGAGGCGTACTACAACCTCGGCACGGCGCTCAAGCAGCAGGACAACTTTGCCGACGCCGAACAGGCGTTGCGCCAGTCTATTCGGCTACGCATCGATCTCCCGGAATCGCACTTCGCACTCGGCGTCGTGCTGTGGCAGACCCGCCGGCCCGAGGACGCCGCCGCGTCGTTCCGTGAAGCGCTCGCTCAACGCCCGGACTACGCCGACGCGCATTACATGCTTGGAACGGTCCTCAGGCAGCTTGGACAAACCGACGAGGCCTTCGCAGAGTTCCGCCGCACGCTCGACATCGATCCGGAATCGGCCGAAGCCTGGCTGAGCATCGGTCAGATCCTGCAGCGCCGGCAGGACAGCACAGGATCCGAAAAGGCATTCGCGGAAGCAGCGCGGCTCCGTCAGAAGAAGGCCGATCAGCAGGCCGCAACGTTTGCGGTCAGTACGGGGATGAAGCGGCTCGCCGATGCCGACGTCGCCGGCGCAGTGGCACAACTGAAAGAGGCGGTGCGGCTCGACCCGCAGAACCCACAGGCGCAGTATCAGCTTGGCCGCGCGCTGAAGCAGTCAGGCGACCTCGAGCAGGCGAAGGTCGCCTTCGATGAAGCCCGGCGGCTGCTGGCGGCGCGAGCGGCGGATCATGCCAAATAGACGCCTCGCGCTCATCGCCGGGCTGCTCGTTGCAACGAGTGCCGCGGCGCAGGCGCCAGTGCCCTTCGGGTTCGAAGATGCCGGACCAGCGGCCGGTCTGACCGCCGTCACGACGTTCGGGGGCAAAGAGACCAACCGCTACCTGCTCGAGACGACGGGAAGCGGCGTGGCGATGTTCGACTATGACGGCGATGGACGTCCGGATCTGTTCTTCGTCAACGGTACGACGCTCGAGGGCTTTCCAGCCGGTCAGGAGCCTCGTCCTCACCTCTATCGCAACCGCGACGGTCGGCACTTCGAGGACGTGACCACGGCCGCAGGACTGAACGATCAGTGGGGGTGGGGCCAGGGAGCCTGCGCGGGCGACTACGACAACGACGGACATGAGGATCTGGCCGTCACCTACTTCGGTCAGAACCACCTGTTTCACAACCACGACGGCAAGCGTTTCGACGATGTGACCGACGCCGCGGGATTGAAGCAGGATCGGTCGCGCTGGGGCACGGGCTGCGCGTTTCTCGACTACGATCGCGACGGCCTCCTGGACCTTTTCATCGCCAACTACATCGACCTGGATCTGCGCACGGCGCCGACGCCGGATTCAGGTCTCTGTCGCTTCAAAGGCGTGCAGGTGGCGTGCGGTCCGCCGGGACTGAAGGGCGGACACAACGCGCTCTACCACAACGTCGGACATGGACGGTTCGAGGACGTGTCGGACCGGGCTGGAATCCTGACCTCCAGCGGCACGTACGGGCTGGGTGTCAGCACGCTCGATTTCGACAACGACGGCTGGACGGACCTCTACGTGGCGAACGATTCCAATCCCAGCGCGCTCTATCGCAACCGGCATGACGGCACGTTCGAGGACATCGCGGTCCGAGCGTCCTGCGCCTACAGTCAGGACGGCAAGCCGCAGGCGGGCATGGGCGTCGGCGTCGGAGACTTCGACCACAACGGCACCATGGACATCCTGAAGACCAACTTCGCCGGCGACACGACGACTCTATACGCCAACACGGGTGACGGCTTCTGCGAGGACCGGACCTTCGACAGCGGCCTCGGCTTGAACACGCGATGGCTCGGCTGGGGAGCGGGATTCGCCGATTTCGACAACGACGGCTGGCTCGACATCTTCCTCACCAACGGTCATGTGTATCCGGAAGTCCGCCAGTTGAGAACCGAGTCCGGTTACGAACAGCGCAAGGTCGTGTACCGCAACGTCGGCGGCCACTTCGAAGACGTCAGCGAGCGTCTCGGTCCACCGGCGACGACACCGAAGGCCGGACGAGGCGCGGCGTTCGGCGACGTGGATGGCAACGGGACCGTGGACGTCGCCGTCAACAACGTACATGCAGCGCCCGATTTGTTCCTGACGACGGCGCCGCCGCAGAATCACTGGCTGCTCCTGCGGCTGGTTGGAACACAGTCGAACCGGAGCGCCATCGGCGCGAGAGTGACCGTTCGAGCTGGAACGATGGTGCAGGTCGACGAAGTGCGCGGCGGTGGCAGCTACCTGTCGCAGAACGATCTGCGCGTGCATTTCGGCCTCGGCGCGATCGCGCGGGTCGATCGCATCGACGTGCGTTGGCCGAACGGACGTCAGGAATCCTGGCGCGACCAGGCGCCAGACCATCTGCTGACGTTGACCGAAGGATCCGGGACGGCGGACCCGGCGACACCATGATGCCGATCGCGGTCGTCCGTGCGGTGAGTGTCGCCGTCCTGGCTGCCTGTCTGGGACCGGCGATGCAGGCACAGGCGCCGTCGCCGGCTGCCCGGCCAGCAGCGGCCGACACCCTGACGGCAGCGCGTGCGGCACTCGACCAAGGCCACGCGCCGGATGCCATCAAGATGCTTGGCGCCCTCGATCGATCGGATCCGAAGGTCGCCGAGCTGCTTGGCGTCGCGTACTACCGCGTGGACGACCACCCGCACGCGATCGAACTCCTCGCTCCGCTCGTGCCTGTGCTACCCGCGGATTCGATCGAGCGCAGAGAAGCGGTCCAGGTGCTTGGCTTGTCGTACTACCTGGCGGGCCGCCTGGCCGATGCCGTACCGCTGCTCGAAGAAACGAGCAAGTGGGCGACGACCAACATCGAGCTCGCCCAGGTGCTGGGGATGGCGTACATCCAGACGCGTCAGCCCGACAACGCACGCGCGGCACTGGCTCGAGCGTTCGGCGTCGATCCGCAGACTCCGGCCGCCCGCGTCCTGGCTGCCCAGATGATGATTCGGATCGAGTTCTTCGAGATGGCCGACGCAGAGCTGAAGGCCGCGCTCGCCTCCGATCCCAAGCTGCCGCACGCGAACTTCCTGCTCGCCACCAATGCGATCTATCGCAACCGGATCGACGAGGGCATCGAGCTTCTCGAGAAGGAACTGGCCATCAACCCGGCGGACTCGATGGCGCTCTACCGGCTCGGAGAAGCCTGGTCTCGTCGTCAGGCCTGGGACAAGGCTATTCCCGCACTCCAGCGATCCCTGTGGATCAACCCCTACTACAGCGGGCCCTACATGGTACTGGGCCGCGCGTATCTGGCGACCGGTCAACTCGACACTGCGCGGAACATGTTGCAGCGCGCCGTGGAGGTGGATCCAAACAACAAGTCGGCACGCTATCTCTTCGGTCAGGTCCTCCAGCGGCTGGGCAAGGCCGTGGAAGCCAAAGAACAGTTCGACATCTCGGACAAGCTTCAGTGACACAAGGTGCGGGCACAAGGTGCGGCCGTACGGTGCGGACATCAGGTGCGGTAATCAGGTGCGGGTGCCGCGGTGCACTCAAAGCCCAAAGTCTAGAGCCCAAAGCCTGGACCGTGTGCCATGAGCCGTGAACCCTGTGCCATGCGCCGAGGGCCCTGGGCGACAGGCGGAGTCGCGAGCGCGCTGGTAGCTGTCGTCCTCGCGCTCAGCGCGCGCGCTCAAGGGCCGACGCCATGGGCCGTGACGTTCACCGACATCGCCGCTCAGGCCGGCCTCACCACATCGTCGGTGTACGGCGGCGAGACGAAGAAGCGCTTCATCATCGAAACCAATGGCGCCGGAGTGGCGCTGCTCGATCTCGATGGCGACGGGTGGCTGGATGCCATCGTGCTGAACGGTACCCGCCTCAAGGACGGCACGCGTGAGAACGAGTCGTGGCCCGAGGACCGCCGCCCGACTGCTCACGTCTACCGGAACAAGCACGACGGCACGTTCGACGATGTGACGCGTGGATCGGGACTCGATCGCGTTGCGTGGTCATCCTCGATCTGCGCCGGAGACATCGACAACGATGGCAAGCTCAATCTCTTCGTCACCGCGTTCGGCACCAACGCGCTCTATCACAATCGTGGTGAGTTCCACTTCGAGGATGTCTCGGCGGCGCGAGGACTGCCCGTGTCGGGAAGCCGCTGGGGCTCGGGATGCACGTTCATCGACTACGACAAGGACGGCCGGCTCGACCTGTTCGTCTCGAACTACCTTCGCTTCGATCTGCCCACGGCGTCCGAGCCCGGACAGGGCGTGAACTGCTTGTGGAAAGGCATCCCCGTCAATTGCGGTCCCCGCGGACTGCCCACCGATACGAATCTCCTCTACCACCAGGAACGGGACGGCACATTCCGTGACGTCTCCGAGGCATCGGGAATCGCGTCGGTCCGCAATCGCTACTCGATGACGGCAGCCGCCGCGGATTTCGACGACGACGGCTGGACGGATATCTACGTCGCGACGGACTCAACCGCGGCGATCCTCTACCACAATCGCGGCGACGGCACGTTCGCCGACGTGGCGCTGCCGAGCGGCGTCGCCTTCAGCGAAAACGGGATGCCGCAGGCAGGCATGGGCCTCGCGGTCGGCGACTTCAACGATGATGGACGGCTCGACCTCCTGAAGACGCACTTCGCCGACGACATCCCAGCGCTCTACCGCAATTTGGGAAAGGGACTCTTCGAGGACATCGCGACGGCGGCGGGACTCGCCGTACGGAATCGATTCGTGGAATGGGGCGCGGGTCTGCCGGATCTCGACAACGACGGCTGGCCCGATCTCGTGTACGTCACCGGAAACGTCTACCCAGAGATCGAGGCGCGCTTTCCCGAGTATCCCCACCGGAGTCCCATCATCGTCTTTCGAAATCGAGGCGATGGGACAACGTTCGAGGACGTCTCGGATCGCAGCGGCGCTGGAGTGGCCACCCCGAGGTCGAGCCGCGGCGCCGCGTTCGGTGACATCGACAACGACGGCGATGTCGACGTCCTGGTGATGACGATGAACGGTCCGCCGGCGCTGCTCCGAAACGACCTTCCGCAGACGAGCCAGTGGATCGATGTCCGCCTCGAAGGACGCGCGTCGAATCGCGCCGTTCTCGGCGCGACCGTGCTCGTGACGGCGAACGGACGCACCCAAGCCCAGGCCGTGCTCAGTCAGGCGAGCTACTACTCCGCCAGCGATCTGCGTCTCCACTTTGGGCTCGGATCATCGCCCCTTGCGGATCGCATCGACGTACGGTGGCCATCGGGGGCTCGGTCCTCACGCCTCAGGGTTCCGGCTCGGCAAACCATCGTCATCAGCGAGGACTGACGATTGCTGGATGACGGTTGACGAATGACGAACGCGCCTCTCGACCGCGACCTGTCGTGGGTGGTCCGGTCGGACGCGCGTCACAAATCGACGAGGTAAGACCTTTTTGACGGAATCCAGCTCAGCCTTTCAATCGTCCCTGTCGGTCTTCATGAGCAGGCGTGCAAACAATACACAGCAAACAATGCGATCTCGGCTTGCGAGCGAGCTGGAATTCATCCCAGGATAATAAAATTGGTAGGACCACTCGTCACGCTATCAGCAAAAGTGGATTGACGTAATCGAAAGAGACTATTACAGTCCGACCTTGCGCGCCGGAAGTCGTCCCTGGGCGGGATGAGCTCGGCACGACACGACCAACGGAGGCGGATCAGCTGAGATCCGCAGCAGTCACCGTCAGTCGCTCCGCCAGCGACTGCCTGCCGTGGTGACCCCCCGCGACCGTGGTGGTCGCGGAGTTCGACCCGGCCGCTCGGCCGGGATTTGTTTGGCGTCATGAGGAGGAGAGGTCGCATGTTTCGGTTTCTCCGCGGCGCTCGCTCGGGTAAGTGGTTTCACCCCCTTCATGTCGTGCTGCTGGCCGCGCTGGTCCTGGCCGGAGGCGCCAGGTACAGCCGCTGCGCAGGCTGTCTACGGCAGCATCGGCGGGACCGTCAGCGACAACAGTGGCGGCGTGCTACCGGGCGTCACCGTCACGATCACGAGCATCGAACGGAAGACCGTTGATTCGGTCGTCACGAACGAATCCGGGAACTACTCGAAGGAACGGCTGCTTCCGGGAACGTACGAGGTCAAGGTCGAGCTCACGGGCTTCAAGACGGCAGTCGTCCCGACCGTTCAGGTCAGCGTCGACACGAAGACGCCGCTCGACTTCAAGCTCGCCCTCGGTGCGATGACCGAAACCGTTGAAGTCACCGGCGGGTCGCCGCTGCTCAAGACCGACCGTGCCGACGTGTCGACGACGTTCGATCAGCGGCAGTTGACCGAAGCGCCCGTCATCGATCGCAACTTCACGAAGTTCATGCTCGCGACACCCGGCACGCAGCAGCTCGGATGGCAGCACGCGGCGTCGGAGAATCCGCAAGGCTCGACGCAGATCCAGGTGAACGGGCAGCACTTCAGCGGCACCGGGTATCAGCTCGACGGCACCGAGAACCGCGACCCGATCCTCGGGATCATCGTCATGAACCCGAACCTCGAGTCAATCGGCGAGGCCAAGATCACCTCGCAGAACTACGACGCCGAGTTCGGGCAGGCCACGGCCGGCGTGGTCTCGGTGCAGACCAAGTCGGGCCAGAACAAGTTCTTCGGCAGCGCGTTCGAGTTCTATCGGGGCAGCGCGACCCAGTCGCGCAACCCGTTTACGCAAGCCAACGGCAACTCGGTGCCCGACGCGAAGAACAACCAGTTCGGGTTCGCGCTCGGCGGGCCGATCGCCCAGAACAAGAGCTTCTTCTTCGGCGACTACCAGGGGACTCGCGCCACGCAGGGCGGCTCGCTGCTGCTCAACGTGCCGACCGACGCGGCCAGGAACGGCGACTTCAGCGCCTACGGGACCAACATCTACGATCCCTACAGCAGCGCAGATCCGGCGGCGCGCGCGCAGTTCCCCGGCAACGTCATCCCGGCCAACCGGCTCTCGCCGCAAGCCCTCGCGATCCTGGCCCTGCTGCCGCACGCGAACGCCAGCGGCCGTGACGATGGGACGCGCGACAACTACGTCGCGTCAGGGTACGGAGAAGTTCAACGCGGACCAGTTCGACGGCCGCGTCGATCACCGCCTCAGCGACGCCACGAACATGTTCGGCCGGTACAGCTACGGCAAGTTCAATCGTAACGGCCCGGCGCCCTTCGGCGCGGGCGGCGGTCCGGCGTTCGTCTCGCTCGGGCGGTGTGTCGGACGTGAAGAACCAGAGCCTGGCGATTGGCGTGGACCACACGTTCTCCTCCACGCTGCTGGCCGACTTCCGGTTTGGCTGGTTCCAATACCACGTCAACGTGCTGCCGTTCGACTTCGGCACGACAGCCGGCAGCGGACGCGGGCCTGCCCGGCTTGAACTTCGACAACACGTTCACGTCCGGCCTGCCGGCGTTCTTCATCAACGGCGATCGCGGCTTCAACATGGGCTCGGGCCTCGGCGTCAACCGCTGCAACTGCCCGCTCGACGAGAACGAGAAGCAGTGGCAGATCGTCGGCAACGTGACGAAGATCGTACGGCAACCACAGCTTCAAGTTCGGCATCGACGTGCGCCGCGCCTACAACCTGCGCGTGCCGTCCGACAACCACCGCTCCGGCGAGCTGAGCTTCGACCCGAACCGCACGTCGCTCAATGGCGCCGGCGGCATCGGCATCGCGACGTTCCTGCTCGGCGACGTGACCCATTTCGCGCGCTTCGTCAGCACGAGCACGGACGCCCGCGAGCGCCAGTGGCGCCACTTCTACTACGCGCAGGACACCTGGCGCGCCACACCGAAGCTGACCCTCAACTACGGCCTGCGTCTCGACGTCATCAACCCGCAGACCGTCAACGCGGCCGGCAACGGCGGCTGGTTCGATCCAGACACAGGTGAGATCCTCATCGGCGGTGTCGGCGGCATCAGCCTGGCCGGCAACGTGAAGAACCACCTGAACTGGGCGCCGCGCCTCGGCGCGACCTACCAGTTGAACGACAAGACGGTCATCCGCGGCGGGTACGCCCGGACGTACGACATCGGAGTATTCGGCTCGCTGTTCGGTCACGCCGTGACGCAGAACCTGCCGGTGCTCTCGATTCAGCAGATGAACGCGGCCAGCAACTTCGACGACGTGTTCAATCTCGCCCAGGGCCCGCCGGCGCCGACCTTCGTGACGTCGGACACCGGCCGGTTCCCGCTGCCCAATGGCGTCAGCGCGAACGTGCTGCCGTTCGAACAGCGGCCGCCCGAGGTGGATGCGTTCAACATCATCGTGCAGCGCCAATTGACCGACTCCATGTCGTTCGAAATTGGCTACGTCGCCAACCGCGGGCGGAATGTGTTCGCCGGGCGACGGACCGAACAACGACATGAACCAGCCGACGCTCGCCGGCTTCCCGGACGTGCCGCAGAACGAGCGGAGGCCGTTCTTCTCCGGGATCAGGACGCCGAATCAGAACCTCGGGGGTGCGTTCGGTCTCACGCAGGGTCTCAACTACTTCTGCAACTGCGCGAAGAACTGGTACGACTCGATGCAGGCGCGCTTCACTCGCCGATTCTCCGGCGGCTACTCTGTCCAGGCCAACTACACCCTGCAGAAGGCGGAATTCCAGGACGGCGGCTACTTCTTCTGGGATCCGAACCTGGACAAGGGCGTGCACGGACTGGGACCGCACGCACATCTTGAACATCATCCTGCTCTACGAGCTGCCCTTCGGTCAGGGAAGGAGATGGGGCAACAACTGGTCGGCAATGAAGAACGCGCTTGCTGGGCGGCTGGCAGTTCAACGCCAATTACACCATCCAGAGCGGGCTTCCCTTCGACGTCAACTACGCGGGCGCCGGCACGGATCGCGACACGGGCCCCAACCGGCCGAACGTCAGCGGCGACATCAGATCAATGGCGGGCCAGCCGCGACCAGCGCCAACCCGTACTTCGACGTCACGCCGATCGGCGCGCCGAACAGCCCGTACAGCAAGCCGGCGGTCGGCACGTTCGGCAACATGGAGCACAATTCGCTACCGGGCCCGGGCTACCGCCGCACGGACGCGTCGATCTTCAAGCACGTCAAGTTGGGCGGGAACTCGCGATCTCGAAATTCGCTTCGAGGCCGTGAACCTGTTCAACAACGTGAACCTTGGCAACCCGGAACCGGGATCGGCACGATCACCGATCCCCGCACCAACGCGGGCGTCATCAACTCGACGGCGTTCGGAAACGCCGATCCGCAGCGGCAATTCCAGTTCGGCTTCAAGTTCAGCTTCTAGCCGACACGCCGGTACCGACCGAAGGGCGGGTTCCGAAAGGGGCCCGCCCTTTTTGTTTTGTAGCTCAGCGCCGAACGCCCAACCGCCAGGCCGCCGGCAAGAGCGCGAGCCCCGGGCCCAAGGCCCAGAGCCCAGAGCCGTAAGCCCGAGCCGTGGTCCCGTCCCCCCGTCATCGCGCCCGGCGCGTCGATGGGATACGATCCTCTCCGATGCCCCCTGCGCAGCTGCTGGTCTTTGGACCGCATCCCGACGACCTCGAGATCGGCATGGGCGGCACCATCGTCCGGCACGCGTCGCGCGGTGCAACCGTCGGTCTCTGTGACCTGACGCGCGGCGAACTCGGGAGCAACGGCACGCCCGACGACCGTGTGGCCGAGGCCCAGGAGGCGTCGAACGTGCTCGGCGCCGCCTGGCGCGTCAACCTGTCGCTGCCCGACGGCGGTCTGTCGCTGGCCCGTGACCAACGTGACGCCATCATCGATCTGATCCGCCGCACCCAGCCCGACGTGGTCGCGATTCCGCACGGCACGGATCGGCATCCCGATCACGTCGCGGCGCACGCACTCCTGCTGCGTGCCCTCTTCGATAGTGGACTTCGACGCATCGTTCCAGGTCTGAGCCGTGGCGGCCCAGCCGCATCTTCGAGTACTTCATCAACGACACCGGGCGTCCGACGGTGCTCGTGGACGTCACCGACGTCTACGAACGGAAGCGCGCGGCACTCGCCTGCCATCGGTCGCAGTTCGCGCCGGACGACCGTGGCGCTGTCTCGACGCGATTGACGTCACCACGGTTCATGCAGCTCATCGAAAGCCGGGATCGGTTGTTCGGTGCGATGGCTGGCGTCAGCGCGGCCGAGGGCTTCGTGTCACGTGACCGTTCCACGGTCGATCACCTGTTGCCCTCTGGAGACAGCGTCGTTTCGCTGGCCTCTCAACTGTGAACATCGGTATCGTCTGCTACGCGTCGGTCGGCGGCAGCGGCGTTGTCGCCACCGAGCTCGCGACGGCGCTCGCCGAGCGCGGGCACCAGGTCCACATCATCAGCAGCGAGGCGCCCTTCCGGCTGCGAGATCAAGCCGGGCTGACGTTTCATCGGGTCGAGACGCCGTCGTACCCGCTCTTCCGCGAGCCGCAGTACCTGCTGTCGCTCGCCAACAAGATCGTGCAGGTGGCACGCGCGCAGGCACTGGATATCGTCCACGCGCACTACGCGATTCCACATGCCGCCGCAGCCTACCTCGCGCGGCAGATCATCGCCGACAGCGGACGTCCGGCGCCGGCGGTGGTGACGACGCTCCACGGCACCGACATCACGATCGTCGGCAGCGATCCGTCGTACACCGAAACGGTCGCCTACTGCATCGAGCAGTCCGATGCTGTGACGGCGGTGTCTGAAAGCCTGAAAGCGGATACATACCGGGCACTCGGTGTGACGCGAGACATCCAGGTCATCCCAAACTTCCTCGATTGCGCCAGACACGCGCGGCGGGCGCCCGGCGACTCGTGAACAGCTGCTTCAGGGCGCGGAACACCTGGTCGTCCACATGTCCAACTTCCGCCCCGTCAAACAGGTGGATGCGGTCATTGAGATCTTCCGTCACATCCGCGCGGAGGAAGCCGGGCCCGGCTCCTGCTGGTCGGCGACGGGCCCGACGTCCATCTGGGCCGAGAGCGCCTCTCGACCGCCGGCCTCATGGGTTCCGCGGAGTTCCTCGGCGAGCAGCTCGACATCGTGTCGGTGTTTTCGGTGGCCGATCTGTTTCTGCTGCCGTCATGGCAGGAGAGCTTCGGCCTCGCTGCCCTCGAGGCCATGGCCTGCGGAGTACCCGTCGTCGCGTCGCGAGTCGGCGGCCTGCCGGAAGTCATCGAGCACGGACGCACGGGACTGCTTTACGACCGGAGGACCTCGGGATCGCTGCCGTCGGCTGACCCTGCTCCGCGATCACGCGCTCTCATAGAGGATTCCTTCGGCTGCTCGCCAGCAGGTCGTCGAGAAATCTGTACGGATGTGTCGTCCCCCGTTACGAAGATGCTATTGCGCCTCGTCGGCGCCTCTGCCCGCGCCGGCAGCGCTTAGAGGCGCCTGAAGTGCCGATGGACGCACATGCACGGCAACACTGCGATACCTCGCAGAGCACTTCTCCGTCAGCGGCGAATCGGCAAGGGGCTCCAGCTCGATGTGTGCCGTCGTTGCCCGCTGGACGTGAAGCACCCCGGACCGAGCGGACGTCCCGTCCTGAGCACTGCCAGCCCGTGACCAACGACAGACGACGCCGCTGGCACGATTACGATCTCAAGCACTCCGTCCTCGTCCGTCGACGACGATCGGAATCAAGGCCTGGCCCATGTGGCGCTGATTGGCGACGACGACGGCGTGCGCCCTTCCCTCCCACGTCCAACAACCGGCCGTACCTTCACCGCTACCCGCGCCACATCGAGCGCGTTCTGGTCGAACAGAATGCGAAGAACGGCCGAGATCAGATAGGTGTTGCCGCCGATCCAGCGTACCGGCCGACGGAGCGGCGACCTCGAGGCGGTCCACCGTGACACGTCCCGGGTGCTTCGCGCGATGAGCCCCGTGCCGCCAACCGTGCAGAACACGCGTCCGTTCACCTCGGCCAGATCGACGCGCCGCGTGTGTCCCCGGGACAGACGCGCAGCCGCGGCC
>CAVUPP010000009.1:0-136071 GCA_963743245.1 Vicinamibacteria bacterium
CCATCGAGGCGATAGCGCATCGGGTCATGTGTCGGTGACGCGCAGCTGACTCACGCACCACATCGCACCGGACACGTCGCGACCCACGCGCTCGAGGCAGCCACGACGAGCCAGGCGTGAGAGCCGGCGACCGACAGCCGACACGCTTGTCAATCCCGCAGCGACCAGCGCCCTATGCACGTCAGGATCGACTGCGGCATGGGCGAAGAGTTCAGCCGCACCAAACGTCACGCCTGCGCCGACGCGCTGACGCAACACTTCGACCAGCTGCACGTCGTCCGCGCGCAGCGGTCGCTGTTGGTGGCGCTCCAGTGCGTCCAGGCGTCGCTCGATCACGTCGAGCCGCGTGGCCTCCGCTGTGTCAGGCTGTGTCCGAGTCATGCGTTAATTGCGATGAAATCACGGCGAGACGAATCCAAAGAGTTCTAATGTGCGGAAAGTTGCGCCGGGGCCGCGGAGCGGTTCAGGCCGACGGTTGCTCCCGAAAACTTCAAAGCCCCCCGGTTGAGCTAGTCCGGCGAGTAGCAGGAGATCGCGAGCGATCGTTTGGGCGTCAAGCGATCGCCGGGATCGACAAGGGTCGTGTGAGTTCGATTCTCACCCCGGCACCATGTTTTCAATCAGTTATGGTTTTTGTCGTCGCCTCGGCCATGTCGAAATGGCTCGGGTATGTCTGAAGCTATGCCTAACGCGTCCGAATCGCGCTGAGGACGCTCGGGGGCAACCCGCTGCGATCATGCCCCGGCGGGGCAAGAAGAGTTTATTGAACGCCGAGCCCTTAGGGCGCGCGGTAGCTCACGTCCTTCGTCTTGTGACGAGCATGGCTGGCCGGATGCTCAGAACGTCACTCGACGCGTAATCATGACCGCACCCGCTCCCGCGGTCACGTCGGCATGGATCGGGAGCGCGCCTACAACGATTAAAACCGACCCTGCGAGAAATGCGACAGTCCCGGTCGCAAGCAGCCCGCCATTCACGTTTCCGTCGCAGCCAGGCACCGTCGATCCCGGACAATAGGAAACATTGGCCTCATGAAAGGCGATTTCCGCTAGCGCCACACCGGTCGCCGCCACCGCGACACCCGTCCACACCATCCGCTTGCTCGCATGCCTCTGACGCGAAGAGGCCGTGGCGAGTTTCGCTGCTTCGCGTAAGGCAGATTGGGAAAGCGGACCACCCGCCTTTGGAGATGGGGCAGTTGGCGTGTTCTCCTGGGCGACCGCCAGTCGGACGGCTTCGCTGACAGTGGCGCGGGTCATCGGTCCCTTCGGCGTCTCACGAAATGCTTCCTGAGCTGAGACCGGAAGGGTCCACCCAACCAAACAGACGATCAATGTGAGCGACAGGGCTGATTTCATGGCGTGTTCGCTCCCTTAGGCGAAAGAGGCGACGCCGAAGGCTCAGTTGAAGCTAGTCAGGCGAGGTGACGGATCGCGGAAGCCCTTTTAAGAATGTCGTTGGTCTCGCGCACTGTTGTCGCTGCAGGCGACGACATCCGAGCCGAGGCACGCCCAACCGCTAATGTTCTTCAAGCTCAACCGGATGGTCACGATCGTGCTACTGCATGGGGCATGGATTCTCGAACACACGCGTGAGTTCCGACGACTTCGATCCCTCGGGGAGGCGCACGACAGAAAGGATAGGCCCGCGCGCGGTCCCGATGCCAAACGCGGTCGCCCCGCCACCTCCCAGCCTCGCTGCGCGGCTGCGTGCACAGGAGCGCAAGATCCTGCACATCGCCTGTGAGCTGCGCGCGTTGCATCAAGGCGCCACGCTCCAAAGCGTGGCAGATGAAAGGCTGCACACGCCTGCGCCACTTCTGATGGCCGTATCGCTGCCGGGCGAAGGTGATTGGCGAGTCTACGAGCTGACTAGAGACGGCTCGACATTCGATGCGCTTGCCGCGCCGGACTTGTTGACGACACCCGCGGCCACGCCACACCGGAAAGCACTGGCGGCGGTGCTCAGTGGAACGACGCGCGAGAGCCGCACGCAACAGGCGCGGGAGGCAATCACGCGTATCGAAGACTTTCGAGAGCGCGTGTCCTCCTACCACTTCGAGGTTGTGTGCCAAGAGATTCTTGGGACCCACGTGCGGCAGGAGAGTCCCGAGTAACTCTCGCCTCATACCGCCAGGCGGCCGACTGGCCGAAGCGAGGCAGGACCCGAAGACTGTGCGCCTTCGGGTCCTGTCAAAACTGCACGGTGCGCTAGAACTCGAACCGCGCGCCGAAGCGGAATCGCCGCGGCGACGGGATCGCCGTCACCTTTCCGTACTCGAAGTGCGGATCGGCGTCGGTGGGCGCAAACGTGTTGAACAGATTGAAGCCATCGACAATGAGTTGCACTCGTTGCCCGTTGTTGAACTTGAACGCCTTCTCGAGGTGCAGATCGAGCAGCGCTTGCGAGGGCAGGTAGTCGGGACTCTTGCTGGGCACGGAAACGATGGAGTCTCCGGGCCCGACAATGCCGTCCTCTGGACCACCGAACTGCGTGAGCTGTGGGTAGGTCTCGACTCTCCACAACGGCCGTCCAGACGCCGTTCGCAGCCGGCCGCCGATATCGACCTCAATTTTGGGAATGTGATACGAGCCAGACAGCTTGAACTCGTACTTCGGCGTGAAGGGCAGTGGACCATCGAGGTTGTTGATCGTCTGATTGAGGCTGCTCATCCAGTTGTCGTCCCAGAACATCGGACCCTCGACGTTGATGTCCTGGCGCAGCGTGCGGCGGCCGAACCCGGAAGAGCTCGAGTACAGGAACGACGCCAACGCCTGCCAATTGTCCGAGTACCTCTTTCGCATGACGAACTGGAGTCCCTGGTAGTCGCGCTTGGGCTTGATACCGTCGAACTCCGGCATGTTCTGAACGACGTACGAGCCATGGTCACCGATCCAGGCGATGTCGTCGCCGTCGATCACGCCGTTCTGGTCGTAGTCCTTCTGCACGATGCTGTAGAGGCTCACCTCCTGGCCGGCCGACGTGGTGAACGGCTTCCGTTCGTACTCCCACTGCTGACCGGTCTCCCGATTGATGGGGATGTTCACCAGCATGTCGGTCGTATGTTTGTAGATGTACGTCGCGCCGACCGAAAGGTTCCGGGCGACCTCGCGCTCGAAATTGAGCGTGAACTCGTCGGCGTGCTGGTCCTTCACACCAGGGGCCACGTTCAGCGTCCACGAATTGTCGATGGTCCGCGACTCTTCGCTGATCGGCGTGAGTCCGGCCACCTTACGAGCGGCGGCCCGCGTCTCGAGCGTGTCGACCACTCCGTCACCGTTGGTGTCGACCTCGCTCCAGGGGCCGACCTCGAACATCTGGAAGTCGCGGGTCAACGGGGGGACGTCCGGTCCGAACCGCCGCAGATATTCGATGCTGAGCGGCGTGTAGTAGCGCCCATACGCGGCCCGTATCACTGTCTTCCCGTCTTCGGTCAGCGCATAGGTCACGCCCAACCGGGGCGAGCCCGTCTTGAAATCGAAGATGTTCCCGGTCGATTGTCGACTGCGGAGGACGTCCAATCCGGTAGTGATCTGATCTGGTGAGGTGAGCAGCTGGTACACCTCGCCTTCGTCGTATTTCGTGGTCATCCGGTCGAATCGGAAGCCGAGATTCACGGTCAGGCGCTTGTTCAGAGACCAGCGATCGTCAACGAACAGGCCCGTAGAATTCGCGGTCCGCACCGTCAGGAACGGATTCATCGTGTCTTTGTAGTTGTAGAAGAGCAGTCCGGTGTCTCCGTAAGACTCCTCCATCTCGGACACGTTCTGGGTCCACCTATACGGGTAGAGGAAGTTCACGTAGTTCTGGAAGTAGCCTTCGAGGCGGTTTCCACGCGCCTTCGTGTACTGCACGCCAAACTTGATGTCGTGCTGCCCCAGGAATCCTTCCGCGTAGTGCGAGATGTCGGCCTGCACGGTCTGGCGGCTGGCTTGCTGCGCGTCCACGTACGGGAACGCTCCGTTGATGCCGTAGTCGGCCCACTTCCACCAGTTGATGAAACCGGGATGGTCGGGACGGTCGCTCGGCAGATACGGCTGGTCGTCTTTCTTGAACCCGAGGAATTTCGCGCTCGCCGCCGTGTTGCCCTTTGGCGACCATTGCCACTGTGCCGCAACCGTGTGGTTCTTGACCGTCGAGCCGTAGCTCATCGTCGTATCCCACGCCGGTTCCGAACCCCAGCTCCAGCCGTTGCCGTCGTTGCTCTCGTAGTGGTACGAGCCCCAGACGAGATGATTCTTGAACGGTGTGGCAGACACTTTGGCGTCGCTGTAGCGGTTCCACGACTCGCTCTCGAGCGACCATCGCGGCGGCAGGCTGGCGCTGCGGAGGTAATCGTACGCGCCGAAGAACCACACGCGGTCCTTGCGAATCGGACCGCCCATCGTGAAGCTGCCCTCCCAGTCCTTCTTGGTCTCGCCCGCGAGCTGTTCTCCTTCGCCCAGGTACAGCCAGGACGCACCGAGGTCTTCGTTGGCGCCGGGCTGGTTGCTGGCGGGCGATCCGAGCAGCGAGTAGAAGGCGCCGCTCCCGTGAAACGCGTTGCTGCCCGACTTGGTCATGACGTCGATGGTCGCTCCGGAGAAGCTCCCGTACTCCGCCTTCGACCCGAGGCCGACGATGCGCACTTCGTCGACGGCGTCGTAGTTGACATTGACGAGCGTCCCGAATGTGCCGGCTTCAGGATTCGTCGCGTTGACGCCGTTGATGAGGAAGACGTTCTCGTTGGTCGCGCTGCCGTAGGCAGTGGGGCTCGGAGGATTCTGCGAAGCGGCCGAGCTGAACATGCCCGGTACCGTCAGCGACAGGTCATAAAAGGCATCACGGCTCGTTGGAAGCTTCTCCAGCAGCGCGTGATCGATTCTCGAGTCGGTGGTGGAGGTCTTCTCGTCGACGAGCGGCGTCTCAGCGGTGACCGTGACCGTCTCGCTGACCGCCCCCACCGGCAGCACCACGTTGACAGTGGACGTTGCATCGGCGGACACCTCGACGTTGTCCCGCACGATCGTCTTGAAGCCGGCCAACCCGGTGGTGACGACGTAGACGCCCTTCGGCACATTGAGGAACAAGTACGTGCCGTCGCCAGAAGTGACCGCTGATCGCTTGCCGCCGAGGAGTTGCGGACTCGAGATGTCCACGGTGGCGCCGGGAAGCACGGCGCCATCCTGTTGTGTGACCGTTCCGGTCAGCTTGCCTTCATGGATTGCCTGCGCGTGCACGGAGCGCGCGCACAAGGCGGTGAGGAAGAGTGAGAAGCACACGAGTGCGACGAGCTTTGTAGCGGAGTGCGTCATTCCAGCCTCCCGTTCGCTCGGGGCCGTAGCCGTACCGTGGGGCGCTCGCGAGTGTCGTGTCTCTAGAGGTGATCCTTGGGGTCCTTCGAAAGGCCTGCGCGGGCCGCGGACATATTAAAGGATGTTAAATAGGTCCGGATCGAAAATTTATGCTCGCGTAAGATCAGCTTCCAGGTGACCCCTGCGTGACCACCAGGGCATGAGATCCAAAATTCAGAATTCGCTGCTCGGGGTGCTGCTCGTCGCGTCGGTCGCGGCGGTGGTCACGGTCTCGATCCGCGCCTGCCGAACGGCGTCGGACCCTGCAACCCGGGTCCGTCGGTCCTGGGCTCGGCACGGAGTGGACAAGCCGAACGTCATACTCATCTCTCTGGATACCACTCGCGCGGATCACCTGGGAAGCTATGGCTACGCCAACGCCCGGACACCGGCCACCGATGCGCTGGCGCACGACGGAGTGCTCTTCGCCGAGGCTGCGACGCCCGCGCCGCTGACGCTGCCCGCGCACTCGTCGCTCATGACCGGCTTCTACCCCATGTACCACGGGGTACGTCTGAACGGCACCGCGGCCCTCGGTCAATCACACACCACGCTGGCCGAGGCACTCTCCCGCCATGGGTACCAGACGGGCGCGTTCGTCGGTGCCTTCGTGCTCGACGGACGTTGGGGGCTCAATCAGGGCTTCGGCACCTACGACGACCAGTTCGACATGAAGAAGTTCAAACATCTGGACCTTGCTGCGGTCCAGCGGCCGGGCGATCAGGTGATGGACCAAGCGATCCGCTGGCTGGATGGTCACAGACACGAGCCCTTCTTCGCGTGGATCCATCTCTACGATGCGCACAGCCCGTACGAGCCGCCGGAGCCGCTCGCGTCCGAGTTTCGAGGGCGCGGCCCCATCGGCCTCTACGACGGTGAGATCGCGTTTGCCGATCAACAGGTGGGCCGCTGCGTGTCGTGGCTGAAGGCCGCGGGTCTCGACGAGAAGACGATCCTGGTGGTCGTGGGCGACCATGGCGAGGGGCTGGGCAGCCATGGCGAAGGCACGCACGGGTACTTCATCTACGACTACGCCCTTCACGTTCCGCTCATCATCGCGACGCCGATCGACGAGCTGCGGGGCGTCCGGGTCGACGCGCAGGTCAGTCTGGTGGATGTCTTCCCAACAGTACTCGCGCTGGCGGGTATCGACTCGCAGGCGAAAGTCGATGGACGGTCTCTCGTTCCGCTGATGTTCCATCCCGCCACGCCGGACACCGTGTCCGCGTACAGCGAGTCGATGACACCGAACCTGCAATACGGATGGAGCGCACTCCACAGCCTGCGTTCGCCGCGATTCAAGTTCATACGGGCGCCGACGCCGGAGCTGTACGACCTGGCGGCTGATCCAGGCGAGGTCCACAACGTGTTCAGCACCCATCGCGCGCTGGCGCGTGACATGGGAGACGAGCTCGATCGCCTGATGGCTGCATCGAGCCGAGGTGCACAGGCGCCAGACGTGCCGAATCTCGACAAGGACACCATCGCGCGACTGTCGTCTCTCGGCTACATCGGAGCGGGCACGCAGGCAAGCTCGGCAGCATCCACCGATCCGCTCGCCGATCCAAAGGACAGGCTCGACGTCTTCGTCGACGTGCAGCGTGCGGGCGAACTGATGGTCAAAGACGAGTACACGCCGGCGGCTGAAGCGCTGCAATCGGCTCTCCGCAAAGAGCCGTCAATGCCTCAGGCGCGCCTGATGCTTGGGTCCTGCTACTGGGAACTGGGACACAACGCGGACGCGAAAGCACAATTCGACAGCGTGCTGAAGGCCGATCCGCAGAGTGTGCAGGCGCTCATCGGAATGGCGAACGTCCTGCTATCGGAAGGACGGTCAGAGGACGTCGTGACGCTGTGCAAACGGACGCTGTTGCTGGATGACCGGAACACACAGGCGTATGCGCTGCTCGGCGAGGTCTACACCGATCAGCACCAGCCTTCGAACGCGTTGCCCTTTCTCGAAAAGGCGGTCGCGATCCAACCGAAGCTCACGCAGAATCGGGTCAACCTTGCCGCGTGTCTCATCGACCTGAAGCAGTCGAGCCGCGCACAAACCATGCTCGAAGAGATATTGCACGATCATCCCCGGTTCCCTGGCGTGCAATTCAATCTCGGTGTGCTGTACGAGGAGCAAGGCAAGCTCGACGAAGGGCGGGCCGCGTACGCTGCCGAAGTCGCGAACTATCCGGCAAGCTTCAAAGCCAGGTTCAATCTCGGCAAACTATTGGCGCGAGACGGAGACTGGCAGGGATCGAGCGACCAAATGCGCGAGGTGATGCGGATCGCTCCAAGACGACCGGAGGGCTATCTCTTTCTGGCGCGGAACCTTCTCAACCAGTCAGCGTCGCTCGATGAAGTACAGGCGCTCGCCGAACGCGGCATCGCACTCGCGCAGGCGCCGGATGTGAAGGCATTCGGGTGGTTCCTGCTGGCCGATGTCTACAACCGGCGCCACCAGCCAGACAAAATGAATCATGCCTTGCGGAACGCCAGGACGCAGGAATCGATCGCGAGAGAGGAGGCCCATCGTGCACAACCAGGACGGCAGTGATCGATCGCGCCGATCGCTCTCGTGGCGAACGCGTCTTGCCGCCCGACGCGCCGCGACCGGCTGGAGATTCGTCATCGCCGTCGCGGGCGCGCTACTGCTCGGCGCACCTGCCGTGGCCCAGCGAGTGACGGACGCGGGGACGATAACCATCGACATCACGCCAGGTGCAGCGTCCAACTCGTTCGTGCCTGCCGAGGCGCTCGGGGCCGGCATCGACCGGTTGAGTGCGACCGCGGTCGAGAAGCTGTTCACGAAACCCGCAATCGACCGGGTGCTCTCAGCCGGATGGCAGACCGTTTCCTACCGACAGAACACCGAGTTGCACGTCGAAGCGTGGCACTGGAATCCGGAAGGCACGTGGAGCGATCCAGGCGGCAAGGGCTATTTCACCGGGAGCACGTCCCTTGGCAACCCGATCCAGCATTCATACGGATATCTCCTGCCGCATCGCGGCGTCACCCGCAACGACGGGACGGATTCGAATGGCTACTCGAGACTGACGGACGGCGATCTGGCGACCTACTGGAAGAGCAATCCTTATCTCGCGAGCGCGTTCACCGGGGAAGATGACACACGGCATCCCCAGTGGGTGACGATCGATCTCGCGAGCGCGCTCCCGATCACGACCATGCGCATCGTCTGGGCCGAACCGTTCGCGCGGCAGTACATCGTCCAGTACCTGGACCGGCGAAGACCCCATCAAGCGTCCGACGGCCGGGTCCTGGGCGAGCTTCGCGGGCGGCGTGGTGACGGCCGGCGTGGGCGGCACGGCGACGCTGTCGCTGAGTTCCTCCCCGATGAGCGTCCAATTCCTCCGCATCTGGATGACAGAATCATCGAATACCTGCGACGCTCATGGCGCAGCGGATCGACGCAACTGCGTCGGGTACGCGATTCGAGAGCTGTACCTGGGAACGCGAGGATCCAACGGGGAGTTCTACGATCTCGTACGCCACACGGCGGACCAGGATCAAACGGCAACGATCTGCTCCTCGATTGATCCGTGGCACGAGCCGACCGACATCGGCTCGCGCACGCGGGAGCAGGTCGGACTCGATCTGTTCTATACGAGCGGCTACACGCGCGGACTGCCCGCGATGATTCCGGTCGCGATGCTCTACAGCACGCCGGAGGATGCCGCCGCCCAGATCAAGTACGTGAAGTCCCGCGGCTACCCGATCTCCTGGGTGGAGATGGGCGAGGAGCCGGATGGCCAATACATGCTGCCCGAAGATTACGGAGCGCTGTATCTCCAGTTCGCCGCCGCGCTCCACCGCATCGATCCGGCCTTGAAACTGGGTGGACCGGTATTCGAAGGGGTGAACGAGGACATCCACGTCTGGCCGGATGCGCAGGGCAAAACGTCATGGCTCGGGCGCTTCATCGACTACCTGAAGGCGCATGGCCGGCTCGGCGACCTGGCGTTCATGTCGTTCGAGCACTACCCGTTCGAGCCCTGCAAGATCCAATGGAGCCATCTGTACGACGAGCCCACACTGATCGGTCACATCCTTCGAGTGTGGCAGGAAGACGGCCTGCCGCCAGAGATTCCCGTCTTCATCACCGAGCTCAACATCGCGTGGGCAGCAGGCGAGTCGTTCGTGGACATCTTCGGCGGTCTCTGGCTCGCGGATTACGTTGGCGCGTTCTTGACCGCCGGAGGCGATGGCCTCTACTACTTTCACTACGTGCCGAGCCGCATCCATGGCGGCTGCAACCAGTCCTATGGAACCTTCGGAATGTTCACGGTGGATGAGCACTACGAGATCCAGAAGCCGACGTCGCAGTACTTCGCCAGCCGCCTGCTCACCCAGGAGTGGGTTCAACCCGGCAGCGGTACTCATCACGTCTTCCCGGCGGTGAGCGATATTCGCGACGAAGCGGGTCACGTACTGGTGACGGCCTACGCGGTCTACCGGCCGGACGGCCAGTGGTCGTTGCTGGTCGTGAACAAGGACCAATCCAACGCACACCCTGTGCGCATCGTGTTCCACGACGGCCGGGCCGGCACGGATCGTTTCTTCAGCGGCGCGACGACTGCGATCACCTTCGGCTCCGCACAATATCAGTGGCACGCGAAAGGGGCTGATGGCTTTGCGGACCCGGACGGTCCGCCTGCGCTCTCGACTCTCGCCGCGGGACGAGAGACGATGTTCGATGTGCCGAACGCGTCGGTCACGGTCATCCGGGGAAGAGTGTCTCCGGCCGAGCGACCAGCGAAATGAGGAGTAGTCATCATGACCTCATTCAATGCGAACTATTTCATTCACGCGGCCAACGTTCTGCTGCTGGTGGCCTACAGCGTCCGCGACATTCTGTGGCTGCGGCTGTTCGCGGTGGCAGCGTCCCTGATTTCGCTCCCATACTTCATCCTTCAGCCCACACCGCAGTGGCCGCCGATCGTCTGGAGCGTCGTCTTCGCTGGTATCAATTCCGTCCAATCCTGGCGTCTCTACCTCGAACGTCGTCCGGTCAAGCTGACGCCCGAGGAGGAAGAGGTTCGCCGGCTCGCGTTCGCGCAGCTGCCGTCTCGCAAGGTTCTGCAACTTGTCAGTCTCGGGTCCTGGGTCACGACGGCTCCCGGCGAGCGCCTGATCGAGCAGGGCACGCCGCCCTCGACGATCTCACTGGTTGTCCACGGCACGGTGCGTGTGTCGAAGGGCGAACAGGTCCTGGGAGAGCTTGGGGCGGGGGATATCGTCGGCTCCGCACTCGCGCTGAGCGGCGCCCCGGCCGAAGTGGACGCGGTGACAATGGAGCCGGTACGTGCGTTGCGCTGGGAATTGGCAACGCTGCGCCGGTATCTCGAAGCCGATCCGGAGACCCGGATGGTCTTCCAGCTCAGTCTCAGCCATGACCTCGCCGGAAAGTTGCAGCGCCTCGGCGATAAGTATCTCCGACAGCCGCCGTCGCCCGGTGGGCTTGGCTAATCCGTAAACCTCGCGCGAGAGGCGGCTCTAGCGTAGAATCCAGCTGATCGACGGTACGGGTGCCGGGCTGGCGATTGTCGGATCCCGGTCATACGTCCATGATCCCAACTGAACCGATCGGAAGCCTGCCCCGGCCTCAGGCGCTCCTGGAGGCGATCGCGCAGGCCGGCGCCGACGACCCGAGCGTCGAGCCGGTGTACGAGGCGGCCATCCGAGACAGCATCGAGCGGTTCGAGGCGACCGGTTCGCCGGTGATCACGGACGGGGAGCAGCGGAAGTACCACAATTTCTGGACTTACTCCGTCCACGGACTCGCCAATACAAACGCCGACGGCTTCAAGATTCCGTTCAGTGCGGGCCACACTCGCCGGATGCCTCGGTTGACTGCCGGCCCGTTCCGGTACAAGCGGTACGCCGACAGTTATCTCGACGTCGCGAAGCGGTACGCCCACCGACCCCTGAAGCAAGCGGTCATCTCACCCTCCGCCCTCAGTCTGATGTACCCAGCCGAGGGCATCCCCGACTACCCGCGCGAGCAGTTCCTGCACGACCTTCTGGCGGAGCACGAGTCCGAGATTCGACGGTGTCTCGCGAAGGGGGCCTGCAAGGTGCAGATCGACTTCACGGAGGGCCGGCTCGCAATGAAGATCGACCCATCCGGCCATCTGCTCAGCAGTTTCGTGGACCTGAACAACCTGGCCCTGTCACGGTTCTCTGCCGAAGATCGACAACGTATCGGTATCCACACGTGTCCCGGCGCCGACCGCGACTCGACCCACAGCGCCGACATCGACTACGCGGACCTCCTGCCGAGTCTCTTTCAGCTGCGTGCCGGCAACTTCTATATCGCCTTGGCCGGTGAGCGGGATCGTTGGCAGGTGCTGGACACCATTCGTACGCTCATCAAGCCGGGGCAGCGCGTCTTCGTCGGCGTGATCGCTCCGATCGATCCGCACATCGAAACGGCCGAGGAGGTGCGGGATCGCGTCCTCGAAGCAGCAGAGTACATCCCTATCGAGCAGTTGGGGACGACCGACGATTGCGGCTTCTCGCCATTCTGCGACGACACGACGACCAGTCGAGACACGGCGTTCCAGAAGATTCAAGCGCGGGTCGTCGGTACCGGACTCGCCGCGGCGATTCTCGAGACATCGTGATGTCAAACGCCGACGACGAAGACGCGCAGATCCGGACCGCCGCCCTGCAGACCGCTCACAGCGTTTTCATCGCCCGGCAGCGCGCGGAAGAAGAGCTCCTGCAGACCAGAGAGGCGCTGCGCGAGAGTCAGGAGCGCCTCAAGGCCGCCCTGACCGCCGCAGGCACGTGCACGTTCCGCTGGGTCTTCAGCACGAACGCGATTGACTGGGACGGGGATGTCGAATGTCTGTTTGGGCCACGGGCGGCCGCTCCGAGCAACTCACTGACGGACTTCCTGTCAGCCGTGCATCCGGATGATCGTCTCGAGGTCTCGGCACAGTGTGAGCGCGCCGCACAGTACCGGATCCGATCTCGACACGGCATTCCGCGTCGTGTGGCCGGATGGTGTCGTCCATTGGATCACGTGCACGGCGAAGGCGTTCCCCGTCGACGGTGGGCCGGCCCTCTACATGACAGGGGCCTGCGCCGATGTGACCAGCCGGCGTGCCGCCGCGGAGGCGTTGCATACGAATGAAGCGCGCCTTCAGGCGATATTCAACCAGGCGGCCGTGGGCATCACCGTCGCCGATCTGGACGGCCACTTTCTCGACATGAACGGAAAGTTCTCGGACATCCTGGGCTTCACGGCGGATGAGCTCAGAGAGCGCACGTTCTACGACATCACGCATCCCGATGACGTGGTAGGGAACCAGGCGTTGCTCCGGAGGTTGCTGAACGGATCCGTCGCCGAATTCGCGATGGAGAAGCGCTACATTCGGAGCGATGGGGCAGTCGTCTGGAGTCTCACCACCGTTACGCTGCTCAGCAACGGCGCAGGGGCTCCGCAGCACTTCGTCGCAGTCATCGAGGACATTACGGCACGCAAGCACGCCGAGGAGGCGCTTGCAGAAGAGCGCCGGATGCTCGCGCTGCTCGAAGAAACCGGGAGGCTGGTGGCCGGGACGCTCGATCTGCAGCCGTTGCTCCAGGCGATTACCGACGCCGCCACCACGCTCTGTGGCGCCGAGGTCGGGGCGTTCTTCTATAACATCGCCGACGCGAGCGGGGAGCACTTCCTGCTCCACGCCCTGTCGGGCGCGGCGCGTGAGTCCTTCTACAAGACCGCAGACGCCAGCGGGGAGCGGTTCCTGCTCTATGCCCTGTCGGGCGCGCCGCGCGAGTCCTTCGACTACGTACGTCAACCGCGTGCGACAGCGCTCGTCGGCCCGACATTCCGCGGTGAGGCGCCAGTCCGATGCGGCGATGTGGGAACGGATCCCCGCTACCGCGCGATGACACTTCACGACGGTTTGCCAGCCGGACACCGCCCCGTGCGCAGTTACCTCGCCGTTCCGGTGCGATCTCGCGACGGCACCGTCCTCGGAGGCCTGTTCTTCGGGCACTCCGATCCGAACGTGTTCACCGGACGATCCGAGCGGTTGATTGTGGGAGTGGCCGCGCAGGCCGGCGTGGCGATCGACAACGCCCGGTTGTACGAGGCCGCTCAGGGAGCCGCGGCCGAGCGCACGGTTCTGCTCGAGCGGGAGCGCGCGGCCCGACAGGCGGCGGAGCGCATGACCGCCGTCCAAGACGAGTTTCTCGCGACGCTGTCGCACGAGCTGCGAACGCCGCTCAACGCCATCCTTGGGTGGTCGCAGATGTTGCGCAGCAACCCCGGCGCCCGGGCCGACCTGCTGAGGGGCCTGGAGACGATTGAGCGCAATGCCCGCGTCCAGACGCAGCTGATCGAAGACCTGCTGGACATGAGCCGAATCGCCACCGGCAAACTGCGGCTCGACATTCAGTCGATTCAGCCGGCCGCGCTGATCAGAGCATCGGTCGAGACCATGAAGCCAGCGGCCCAGGCCAAAGGCCTCACGCTCGAGACCGCCCTGGACCCCTCGGCCGGGCCGATCGATGGCGATTCAAGCCGCCTCCAGCAGGTGGTCTGGAACCTGCTGGAGAACGCCATCAAGTTCACGTCGAGTGGCGGCAGCGTCCATGTGTCTCTCGAGCGCGTCAACGCCGCCGTTGAAATCAGCGTCACGGATACCGGTGTCGGCATCAGGACCGAGTTTCTGCCATATCTCTTCGAGCGGTTTCGACAAGGTGACGCGACGACGACAAGAACCTTCGGCGGGCTCGGACTGGGACTGTCGATCGTCAAGAATATCGTCGAGCTGCACGGCGGCACGGTGCGGGTGGAGAGTCCCGGCGAAGGCGGAGGCACGACCGTGATAGTGAGTCTGCCGCTGACCACGGGACTGCACGACGACGCCAGCGTGCCTGAGAGTCATCCGCCGACGAACGAGGCGACGGCGACGTTTGTCGCCACCGAGCTCGGAGGGCTGAAGGTGCTGGTGGTCGACGATCAGGCCGACGCGCGCGATCTCATTACACGCGTGCTCGTGGCGTGCGCGGCAGACGTGATCACGGCCAGCAGCGCGGAGGAAGCGCTTACGCTGCTTCAGACGGAGCTGCCGAGCCTGCTCATCAGCGATATCGGGATGCCTGACATGGACGGATTCGAGCTGATCCGGCGAGTGCGGGCGTTGGAGCCGGAGCAGGGCGGCAGGATTCCGGCCATTGCGCTGACCGCATTCGCGCGGTCCGAGGATCGGACACGCGCGCTTCGGGCCGGGTTCGTCGCGCACCTGTCGAAACCGGTCGATGCCACGGAACTCGCGGCCGCCGTGGCCAGCGTCGCTCGTCGAGCCACATGACACACGGTGAGGTCGCGCCACCCGGTCGCGAGTAGCTGACGTCCGTGGGACTAGCGCGGTTCGACGCGCATCACCACGGAGTCCGGCGGCCGCAGAGTGGGTCGCAAAGGTGACTGCAAGGCCTGAGTCGGTGGGTGGGGTCAGGTCTTGAATCCACACATTTTTCACGATTCAAGACCTGACCCCATTGGTTAGTGCGCAGGACGCCACACCGCGTCCGGCTTCCATTCGGGCCGGTCGGGTTGTTGCGCCACGCGGTAGCCGACTTCGAGCAAGACCTGCAAGTCTTCAACGGCACCGCCGAGATCCCAATCAGGTTTCACCACGTCCGAGCCGTTGTGATAGTCCTTGGCGATGTAGTCCGCACGCTTCTGTGCACCGAAGTTGCCGGGTCTCCCCACATAGTCGATACCCGGACTGGTCTCGAGGGACGGGACGCCGGCCTTGGCAAATTCGTAGTGGTCGGAGCGGAAGTAGAAGCCCATCTCCGGAGCGGTATCGCCAGTCACAACGCGCCCCTGGCGCTGGACCGCCTCGGCGGTGAGATCGTCCAGCGTCGAATTGCCAAGTCCCACGATGCTGAAATCCCTGGTGCGCCCCCATCCCCAGTTGCTGAAGTAGTCGAGATTGATGTTCGCGACGGTGGACGCCAGCGGATAGAGCGGGTGGGTCACGTAGTAGTGCGCACCGAGGAGTCCTTTTTCCTCAGCCGTCGGCCACAGGAAGACAATCGTGCGTTTAGGCGCCGGACTCAGCGCATGAAAGGCACGCGCGAGCTCAAGGACGCCGGCGGTGCCGGCGGCGTTGTCGCTGGCACCATGAAAGATGCGATTCCCTTCCTGCCCGTGGTGATCCCAGTGGCCGCTGTAGATTACGTAGTCGTTCTTGAGCGTCGGATCGCTGCCTTCGATCTTCGCCAGAATGTTCTGTGATTCGAACCGGCGCACTTGGCTGTGCACGTGGATGGTGATGCGCGCGTCGAGCCTGATTGGCCGGAAGCCGGGCAAGACTGCGGCGCTCCGGGTCCTCTCGAAATCGTTGCCGGCGGCAGTGAAGATCTCGTCGGCTTTCTCTCTGCTCACCAGCGCTTGCGTGCCGACATGTCGGCGTTCGTTGCCGTCACGGAGCGTCATGTTCTCGCGGGCGTAGTTCTCCCACACGTAGCGAGCCGGCGTGGTTGGTGGAACCAGGAGGACAGCGGCGGCCCCATGCCCGAATGCGATCTCGAGCTTGGTTCCAGTCCGGCCGTAGATGGTCAGGGCGTTGCCCAAGAAGGCGCGTTCGTCGAGCTTCGTCGCGTCCCTGGGATCGGCGACTGGCGGATCGCCTGTGATAACCATCACCGTCTTGCCGGTGACGTCCACGCCGGCGTAGTCATCCCAGTGGTATTCGGGTGCGACAACCCCGTAGCCGGCAAATACCAGATCGGCACTGCGGACCTCGGTCTCGTTGTCAGGCAGGTTCGACCACAGGACGAAGTCGGCCGACGGAGACAGCGGAATATCCTTGCCCCCGGCCGTGACAGTCATCGTGCCGTGCGTGCGGATGCCATAGAGCGGCACCTGCTGGGTGAATCCGCCCGTCGGCGTGCCGGGCTGGAGTCCGAGGGCATTGATCTCCGACACGACGTAGGCGACGCTTCGATCCTCGCCTGGCGTGCCAGGGAGGCGTCCGGTGTACGCGTCGGAGGAGAGTTCGCGGATGTGACGCAGCAGATGGTCTGCGGTCATCGCGGCAGCCGCTGTTCGCAGTTCTGGAATCGTCGGTGTCTGCGCGGCCGCGAGTCCGCCGAGCAGGAACAAGGAACACACCGCGAGACGTCTCACTGATTTCACGCTCACCGCGGGCGCGCCATCGTCGACATGACGATCACGGTGGCGGCCGTGGCAGGAGGTTTCGCGCACTGCGGGTGAAGGTCGGCTCCGGACGCTGGCGCCACCGTCAGCACGGCATCGGGGTGCTCCAGCGGAAACCGCCAGACATCCTCGTTACCTTCGTGGCGATGTTGCCGCTCGCCAAGCGTCCGATGGTAGTGCGCCACGACCGTGGCTGGTGGATCAGCGGTGGCGTACACGGTCAGCGTGATGTGCGGCCCCGGCCCGTCGGGGCCCGGAGCGCCGGTGACGTGCTGCGAACAGAACTCCCGCGCGCCGGGATACGGGACGAGCGGCGGATGCGCCGGTGGTGTTTGGGCGGAGATCGCCGCGCACAAGGCAAGCGAAGCGACAGTTCCGGTCCGCATAGGCCCAGTATTCTACGTGATGGTTAGGCGGTATGCTGACGTCGCCCGGGGCTGTCGCCCAGGCATGTCGGAGGTGCTCATGGGACGCGTAGTGATCGCCTGTTACCGGCCAAAGGCAGGACGCGCTGCGGATCTCGACATCCTGATGACAACGCACGTCACGACGCTGCGATCGCTCGGACTGGCAACCGATCGCGTACCGATCATGATGCGCGCGGCTGACGGGACCGTGATTGAAGTGTTCGAGTGGCAGTCGGCTGACGCTATCGCGAGCGCGCACACGAATCCCGTGGTGCTGGAGATGTGGCAGAAGTACGGCGAAGTCTGCGACTACGTGCCGCTGGCGACCGTCGCCGAAGCGTCACAGATGTTTGCGGACTTCGCGCCGATGGCGCCGCGAGCCTGAGATCCATGCGATACCCGATCGTCCTTCTGGCCCTGCTGCTCCCGCTGGCCGCCACCGGACAGGATCCGGCGCCCGTTCGGCCCGCGAAACACCTCGCACTCTTCAACCATCGCAATCTCGACGGCTGGACCGTCTGGCTGCACGATCACCACCACGAAGATCCGTCGCGGGTGTTCTCCGTCGTGGATGGAACGATCCGCATTTCCGGCGAAGAGTGGGGCGGCATCACGACCGTTGGCGCGTACCGCGATTACCGCCTCGTCGTCGAATGGAAATGGGGCCGCGAGACGTGGGGCGAACGAAAGGATCGCGCGCGCGACAGCGGTATCCTCGTCCACGGTGTGGGGGCCGACGGCGCCGCAAGCGGCAACTGGCTCGAGTCGATCGAATCGCAGGTCATCGAAGGAGGAGCCGGGGACTACATCATGGTCGCCGGCGCCGGACACCCCTCAGTCAAAGCGCATGCGCGAGTCGACGGCGAGGAGACGTACTGGGACGCCGTAGCGGACGTCCGGACGATTGCCGAAGGGCGCCTCAACTGGTTCGGCCGGGATCCGCAGTGGAAGGACCAGTTGGGATTTCGGGGACGACGCGACGTGGAGCGCGCGACCGGAGAATGGAACCGTCAAGAGATCGTGGCAGATGGCGATCGGCTGACTACGATCCTGAACGGCGTGAAGGTAAACGAGGCGTCGGGCGCATCACATACTGCCGGACGGATCCAGCTGCAGTCAGAAGCGGCCGAGATTTTCATCCGCGGAGTTGACCTGTATCCAGTGAAGGCCGCGCACTGATCGACGCTATCTGCCGCGCGAGTCCTTTGCCTGCTCGTGTGGGGTGTACTTCGGGACGCTCCAGATGAACAGGCAGTGGTCGCACCGCAGGTGCACCACGAGGCCCGGACGGTTGGTCACGCTCACGTACTTGTTGGTCTTGCAGTTCGGACAGCTGGGGATGACCAGTCGGTCGGGTCGGCGACGCTCGGGACGCTTCCCGCGGGAATCAGACGCCATACAGGCCCTCTTTACCAGTGTCGGCATCGAGGGTGGGTAGCTGTAGGGCGCCGATCTGCGTGGCTACAGGCTACAGGCTGCGGGCTGCAGGCTTGATCACGCAAGTCCTCATGGGAGGCCCGTAGGCTGTGGCCCGTAGTCCGTAGCCCTATCCCTATCCCATGATGTTCTTGACGACAAACCACACGTTGGCGGGCCGTTCGGCCAGGCGCCGCATGTACCACGGAAACCAGTAGTCGCCATAGGCGATGAGCACCCGCACATGCGCGCCTTTTGAAGCGAGCACGCGCTGTGCGTCGCGCTGAATGCCATACAACAGATGGAACTCGTGCCGTGGGGCAGGAGCGATGGTGCCGGCGTGCCCTCGAATGCGGGCGATCAACGCGGTGTCATGCGTACCGAAGACCGCGCGAAAGCCGCCAGCCGCCGCACGCAGCATCGTCTGCGCCAGCGTGAAGTAGTGCTCGTCCACGTCGCCCTTCTTCTGAAGTGCCACGTCCGGCAGTTCTTTGTAGGCGCCTTTCACGAGCCGGACGCCGATGTCCCGGCTCACCATGCGCGCGAGATCGTCCGCCGTGCGATGGAGGTACGCCTGCAGGCAGACACCGACTGGAGCGACGGTGCGCGCCTCGCGTACGATGTCGAGCGTGGTGTCGACGTACGGGCTCTGCTCCATGTCGACCCACAGGTACGTGCCGCACCTCTGTGCGTGTTGGGCCAGGGCACGCACGTGTGCGGCAGCACGCGTACGGTCCAGATCCAATCCCAGTTGGGTCAGCTTGACGGATGGCTCGCAATCCGCGTGCTGGGCGTGGATGCGGTCGATGGCGTCGTGATAGTGATGCGCGACGGCGTCGGCTTCGGCGGGATCCGTGACGTTCTCGCCCAGCCGCGTGTACACGGCGGGAATGCCGAGCGGAGCGAGCGCCGCCGCGGCGGTGAGCATGTCGTCCAGCTCCTCGCCGGGCATGAAGCGCGTGACCGCGCGCCGGACGAAGCGGTAGCGGGGCGCTCGCTCCCGCAGCCACGTGCTTTGAGATCCCGCCAGCAGCACCGATCGCATCAAACTCATGGCAAACGCAAGCAAAAGAAATAAGGTCGGGAGGATATTCTCATTTTGGCCTCCCAAAATGAGAATATCCTCCCGACCTCAATTATCCATCGTCGATCTGCACGCCGGATTCCTGCTGGCCGGCATGGCGACCACGCTCCTCGGACCCCTTCTTCCGATCCTCGCGCGCCGCTGGGACATCGCCGATGCCGCGGCGGGATCCGCGTTCGCGATGCAGTTTGTCGCCTCGACCGCGATCTCGACGATTTCAGCGGTGCTGGTGGTTCGCTATGGCGCCCGTCCGACCCTGTCGGCCGGATTCGTACTCATCGCAGTCGGCGTGGCGGCGTTGAGCGTCACTCCATGGCCATGGAGCCTCGCGGCGATCACAGTGTACGGATGCGGACTCGGCCTCGTGCTGCCGACGACGAACTTTCTCGTGGCCGCCGCGAATCCGGGAAAGGAATCCTCGGCCGTCAGTCTCGTCAACGTCTCCTGGAGCGCGGGCGCAGTGACCTGGCCCATTCTCGTGACGTGGCTCGGCACGTCGGTGAGCGTCATGCCGCCCATGCTCCTGCTGTCTGCACTGATGCTGGCGCTCGTGGTCCGCCTGCGCCTCGCCGGACGCCACGCGACGCCGCGCGTCACCGTCCCTGAATCCGCCGCACTCGCTCCGACCCTCGACGAAGACCGCAACCTGCGGCCGGCGGACGTCAGCATCGCGCTCGTCTGCGTCTTCGGCGGACTGATGTTCCTGTATTCGGGAACCGAAGCGGCCGTCGGCGGATGGATCGCCGAGCACGTCCGCCGGCTGTCGGCAGACGCGCCCTGGACCATCGCGCCGACGATCTTCTGGGGTGCGCTGTCCGCAGGCCGGCTCTTGACGCCGCTGTTGGTGACGATGGCTGCGGAGCGGAGCGTGCTCGTGGCCGGCCTGGGATCGGCGACGCTCGCCATCGCCGCGCTCGTCGCGATCCCGTCGGCTCCCGTTGCCCTCGTGGCGGCCGCCGTCGCGGGAGCAGGACTCGCTCCTGCGTTTCCAATCAATTTCGCGGCCCTCTCCCGCGACATCGGGCCGTCGCGTCCGCAGCTCGTCGGACCAGTCTACGCACTCACCGGTGTGGGCAGCGCGATGCTCCCGTGGACGGTGGGCTATTCCTCATCGGTCTTCCACAGTCTGCGTCTGGCCATGGCCGTCCCGCTGGCCGGCTGCGCCGCGCTGCTCGCACTGAGCCTCGTCCGGCTTCTATCAAGCCTGCCTGAGCGTCTCTAGCGGACCGGGAGAAGGAAGAACGCGAGCGCGAGGATCGCGTATATCGCCAGCAGTTGAACGCCCTCCATCCAGTTGCTCTCGCCGTCATGCGCGATGAAGGCGATGCTGACTACCGAAACGGCGACGGCCACGAGCTCGAACGTACTGAAGACCAGGTCCATCGGATGCGGACCCACGGCATAGCTCAGGAAGACCAGCAGCGGGGCGACGAGCAGCGCTATCTGCGTGGACGATCCAATCGCGATGCTGATGGCCGCGTCCATCTGATTGCGCGCCGCGAGCACGACAGCGGAGTAGTGCTCGGCCGCGTTGCCGATGAGCGCCACGACCACGATGCCCACGAAGAACTGCGACATGCCGAGCGTCTCAGCGGCGCCAGCGACCGCGCCAACGAGCGTTTCACTGACGATGGCGACGCCAACGGTTGCCGCAAGCAGCAGCGCCATCGGTTTCCAGAGCGGAGTCGCGTGCGCAGCGGGAGCCGGCCGATCCCCTCCGACGCCTTCACCCTCGTCGATCCCGTAGTGGCGGCGGTGGGTCTTCAGCGTGAACACCAGACTGAGGCAGTACGTGATGAACAGGACGACCGCGATCTCGGTGTCCAGCTGAAGGTCCGGACTCTCGGGCAGGTTCTGCGACAGGTGGTGGAAAAAGCCGGGGACGATGAGTCCGATTGCGCTCAGGACCAGCATGGTGGTCCCCATGCTCGCTGCCGTGCGGTTGAATCGCTGCGTCTCACGGCCGATGCCACCGACGAGCGCAGACAGGCCGAAGACGAGCAGGATGTTTCCGAGAATCGACCCCGTGATCGAGGCCTTGACCAGCGGGTACAAGCCCTCGTGGAGCGCAAACGCACCGATGATGAGCTCGGTGGCGTTGCCGAACGTCGCGTTCATCAGGCCGCCGATGCCGCCGCCCAGCCGCTCCGCCAGCTGTTCGGTGGCGTGGCCGATGTAGCCGGCCAGAGGCATGATCGCGATCGTGGAGAGGAAGAAGACCGTCGTGTGTCGGTCCGGAGCGACGGCGTGCAGGATCACGGCTGCCGGGGCGAAGAGCAGCACCAGCACCCAGGAGTGTTGTCGAAGCAGGGAGAGAATCGCCATGTGGATGAAAGGCGCGCCGGGTGAAGCCCCGAGCGCGCCCTCATCCTACTTCAGGCTGCAGACTGCAGCTGGTCTTCGGTCGACGGTCTACCGCTCGCCTCGGAGTGTCACGAAGACCGTCGCGTCCTTCCGGTGGACCAGAAGGAGCGCCGGACGGCTCCCGGTAGCCGCCGCATCGAGAGCGCTGCGCAGCTCGCTCGATGAGCGGACGTCGTGGCCGTTCACTCGGTCGATGACGTCGCCCTCTTGGAGGCCTGCGTCGGCGGCGGCGCCGTTCGGGTCGAGGTCAACCACGACCACCCCTTTGGTCCCCTGGGGCACGCCGGCCTCGTTCGCCAGGTCCGGCGTGATTGGCTGCACCGACATGCCGAACCGGCCGGAGGCCGGCTTGCCGTTCTCGGATTCCTCCTGGGAGACGCGCGTCGGCTTGAGCTCGGCGAGCGTCGCGTGGAGCGTCTTCTGCGATCCGTTCCGCAACAGCGTGACCGTGACATCCGTGCCAGGCTGCAGGCTCGACACCGCGTTCTTCAGCGCGTTGCTGTCGTCCACGTCATGGCCGTTCACCATGAGAATCACATCGCCCTGTTCGACACCAGCTCGCGCCGCGGGGCTCGATGGCTCCACGCTGCCGACGAGCGCTCCACTGACGCGATCCAGTCCGAGGCTGGCCGCGATGTCGCTCGTCACGTTCTGCGCCGTGACGCCCAGCTTGGCGCGACGGACACTGCCGCCCTTGATCAACTGGTTCATCACGTTCCGCGCCATGTTGGCGGGGATGGCGAAGCCGACGCCGATGCTGCCGCCGGAGGGGCTCAGGATCTGCGAGTTGATGCCGATGAGCTCACCGTTGAGATTGACGAGCGCTCCACCCGAGTTGCCGCGGTTGATGGGTGCGTCGGTCTGAAGGAAGTCTTCGAAGGTATCGCCGCTACCCGTCTGACGCCCCTTGCCGCTGATGATGCCCATCGTCACGGTCTGGCCCACGCCGAGCGGATTGCCCACGGCCAGGACGACGTCGCCAACGCGAGTCTTTTCCGAATCGCCAATCGGGAGCGCGTGCAGGCCGCTCGCACCGACTTTGAGCACGGCAAGATCGCTCGCCGGATCGGCGCCGACGACCTTGGCATCGAACACGCGCCGGTCGGGCAGTTCCACGCGCACGAGATCCGCTTCGTCGACCACGTGATTGTTGGTCAGGATGTAACCGTCGGCCGTCACGATGACGCCCGAACCAAGCCCGCGCTCGAGACCGCGCTGCTGCGGGATGTCGAAACCGCGGCCGAAGAACTCACGCAGCTCGGGAGGCAGCTGCCGGTTCGATGTCTGCGTGGTCGATGGATGGTGTTCGGTCCGGATGGTGACGACCGCCGGCGCAACCCGGTCCACGATCGGCGCGTATGACGTAACAGACCCGCCGGCGATCGCGGGCGCCTGCACGGTCGCGACTTGTGCCGGAGGTGTCGTGGCGGTGACATCGGCCGTGCGCCAGGCGCCGACACCAACGAGCGCCACTGCGGCCGCGGCGAGTCCACTGGCGAGATAGCCCGCTCGGCCCCTCTGGCGAGCGGGTGTGCTGTTCTGATCTGACATGTAGCTCTCCAACTATGCCTTCGAAAGACGCCTCTGGCTCCGCTGGCGGACACCGCGTCGAAGGACTCTTGATAGTTGGACGACCGAAGGGCTGTCAGAAGACTGGCCTGAACATTACATCGGTGTAAGGTTTGTTGGCGGCAGACGGGTAGAGATTGGGATTCGAATTAGGCTGAGACCGCAGACCGTAGACCGTAGACCGCAGACCGATCAGTCCGTCCCCAAGACGACCGTGAATCGGCTGCCGGCGCCAGGCTGGCTGGCGACGTCCACACGGCCGCCGTGGGCGCGAACGAAGGCCTTCACCAGGCTGAGGCCGAGTCCCAGGCCGCGTTCGGAACGGCTGCGATCGCCGCGATACAAGCGGTCCCAGATCCGTGGCAACTCGTCACCCGTGATGCCAATTCCCGAGTCGGTCACCATCACGGCAACTTCGGACGGCGGGCGACGCTCCACGGCGAGCGTCACGCGTCCGCCGGCCGGTGTGTACTTGATCGCGTTGTCGAGCAGGTTCGCGAACACCTGCCGCAGCCGGTCCCGATCTCCCGGAACGGTGACGTCCGCTGAGTCGGCTTGGAGGCTCACCGGGACCTGGCGGTCCTCGGCGACCTCGGCATACAGATCCAGCACTTCGCGCAGGAGCGGCAGCAAGGCCACCGGATCCCGGGAGAGCTTCATCGTCCCCGTCTCGGCCTCCGAGATGTCCATCAACGTGTTGAGCATCGCGAGAATGCGATCCGACTCTTCGAGGCAGTCGGCCAGCGCCTCTCGCTGCGCATCGATGTTGCCCGACGCGAGCGCGCGCTCGGCCGTTCCACGCCAGCGCGCCATCGGCGTGCGGAGGTCGTGCGCCACGTTGTCGAGTGAATCGCGCATGGCCGTCATCAGGCCGCCGATCCGATCCAGCATCGCGTTGAACGACGAGCTCAGCTCGTCGAGCGCGTCACCGGTCTCCCTCACGGGCACGCGCCTATCGGTTCGACCGGTTGCGACAATCTCGCCGACGACGCCCGCGAGAGCGGTGACGGGCTGGAGCGTCGATCGCGTGAAGACGAGGCCGCCTCCGAGGCCGACGAGGATCACGGCGCCAGTGATCAGCATCACTATTGTCCGGAACCGCGCCAGGAGCTCTTCGCGCGCTTCGGAGCTCTTGCCGACCTGGATCACCGTGCCGTCGTACAGGCGCGTCGAGGCAACTTCGAGCACGGCGGATCGATCCATCGCCGGTGCTTCGGACAATCCTCGCGGATCCTCCGGCAGAGAGTCCATGTCGAAGCGGCCCCACTCGGGCGGCATGGTCATGAAGAGCGCGTCCTGGCCGCGGCCGAGCACGCGCACGAACAGCCGCTCGTGCTGTCCGCCGCGCTGCTCGAGCTCCACGGCGCGGACGAGCGCCGGGAGTCCGCCGACTTCGTACCGCGACGCATAGTCGCGCAGCGTGGATTCCACCAGCTCCTGGTCGCGCTGACGGAGTGAGGAGGCCAGCAGGGCGTAGGTGAGCAGGACCAGGACGATCACGCTGCCGATGAACATCCCCGCGTACCAGAACGCGAGGCGAATCCCAATCGTGCCTTTGATCACGTCACGCTGCCTCGTCGCGCAGGACGTATCCCACGCCTCGCACGGTGTGGAGCAGCTTCCTCTCGAAGCTCCGGTCGATCTTGTCGCGCAGCCGCGACACCAGTACATCTACGACGTTGGTGTTCGGATCGAAGCTGTAGCCCCACACGTGCGACAGGATCATCGTCTTGCCGACGACCTTGCCGGCGTGGCGCATGAGGTATTCGAGAAGCGCAAATTCCCGGGGACGCAGCTCGAGCACCTGGTCGCCCCGGGTGACGCGCCGCGTGAGCAGGTCCATCGACAGGTCGCCGACGGTGAGGCGCGTGGGTTCGGCGCTCCCGCTGGCACGGCGGACGAGCGCCTGTACGCGCGCGAGCAGTTCGGCAAACGCAAATGGCTTCGTGAGGTAGTCGTCGCCACCAGCCTGCAGACCGCGCACGCGATCGTCCACGGATCGTTTGGCGCTGAGGATGAGGACCGGTGTGCGAACGCCCCGCATGCGCATGGCGTCGATGAGCCCGAGGCCATCCAGTCGCGGCAGCATCACGTCCACGATCGCCACGTCGAACGTGTCGCCGGTCGCGCGGCGAAACGCTGATTCGCCATCCGATGCGACGTCGACCGCGAACCCCGCTTCACGCAGGCCCTTGGCCACAAAGTCTGCAATCGTCGCATCGTCTTCGACGATGAGGGCGCGCATTCGATAAAGTGTACTGCGACAGGGTTCACGGGTTCCGAAGTTCCGCGGTTCCGGAGTTCGGCGGTCTGACTCTGAACCTGCGGAACGCTTGGAACCTCGGCACCCTGGAACCCCGGAACCTTCTGAACCTTCTGAACCGACTGGTACAATCGAACGAGTGTCTGTCGTCCCCGAGACTGACCGCGTCGCCGCCTGGCTCGACGCGTTGGAGCGGCGGCATTTTGCCGATTTGACGTTCGCCGAGGTAGGACGCGCGCTTCGCGCGTTGTCGTCGTGCTACGTGGAGCGACGGAGACGGCTGTCGAGTGGGTCAGCGCTCGACGGCGCCGGCAAGCGCGCGGCGTTCGCCCTCTATTACGGTCCGCTGCATTTTCTGTTGCTCCGGCACATCATCGGCGCGGTCGATGGTCGGCTGACGCCGGACGTGACGATTCTCGACGTGGGCTGCGGAACGGGCGTGGCCGGCGCCGCGTGGTCGCTGGCGAGCGGGTACCGGGGCGCAGGTGAAGGGCGTGGACCGAAGCGCCTGGGCCGTCGCGGAGGCCGAATGGACGTGGCACTCGCTCGGCGTGTCCGGCCGCGCGCGGCGCGGCGACGCCCTCGCCCCGGCATGGCCTCGAACTCGGCTCGCAATCGTGGCAGCGTTCACGGCCAACGAACTTCCAGCCGAGGCCCGCGCGCGTCTACGGGAACGGCTCGAGGAACGCGCGAGTCTCGGCGATGCCATCCTCGTGGTCGAACCCGTGGCGCGAGGCGTCGCACCCTGGTGGAACGAGTGGCGCGATCGCTGGACCCCCTTCGGCGTACGCGACGATGAATGGCGGATTCAGATCCCGTTGCCCGACATCGTGGCTCGATTGGATCGGGCGGTCGGCATGCGCCACGAGGAGCTGACGGGACGAAGCCTGTTCATCCCATCGCGGAAGTGAACGGAAACGACGAACTCCGAACTACTAACTACGAACTACCAACTACCAACTACGAATTAGCACTAGGACTGCCTGGCGTTGCGCAGCCGTTCGACGTCGGCGTCGCCCATGAGCACCGCGATCTCGTGCACCCAGCCGTCTCCAGATGCGCGGACGCTGACCTCGCACGCAGCTGCCGACGACTTGGTTTCACCTCGCAGCGTGCCGGTGAGCGTGCCGCGGACGCTCACGACCTGGCTGCCGTCGGCGCGCGTGGCCACGTCGGTGCGATCGACCGACAGGTGTGGTTCACGAATCGCATATCGCAAGCCGGTCAAGAGGAAGCGGTAGCCAGCTGGTCCGCACCCGATGAGCCGGACGATGGGATCGGTGACGGGCCGCCCCAGATGCTCGTGATACGCCAGGCCGTTGAGCCTGAAGATGCAGTCGTTGTGCACCAGGCCATCCGGCAGATCGACGGTCTGGCGATTGAATAGCGAGAGCAGGTCGTTGACGCGATCGGAGAATGGGGGAGTGGTCATGCGCGGATGGCGTTCGACGGTCGGCCTGGGCGCGGTCGCTGTCGCGCTCTCTTCAGTATCCGACAGATCGGCGTATACGCAGCAGAATCCCTCGAGCGCGCCCGCTCGGCCGGTGACGGTCGTCAGCTGTAGCGGCACGGTCGAGAACGCGGTCCGTGACTATGCCCTTCGCCGAATCACCGGGCCAGACGGACCATCATGGCAGTTGACGATGCAGGGAGGACCGGTCGGGACGAGCCCCGTGACGCTTCCGCTGCCGCGTGCGGCGCCAGAGATCGCAGGGGGCCACGTGTCACTGACTTATAAGACCGCGAACGGCGGGCGGCAGGTCACGCTCACGGCGGCGCCCGGACAGAGCGCATTGGACGTCGACGTCGACTTCGGACTCGAGGTCAACGTGGATGCGAACCTCGATCCGCGCGTGGACGACATGAACACGCACGGCAGCCGTCCGATGAACTGCACGATCGACGAAGGAGCCGCGCGCGCGAATCCGTAGTCAACGCCAGTGGCCTGTCTCCGCTGAATCAGTGCCGCCTGCCGGGGGAGCATTCCGCCTCGCGGTGTTGCTCATCGCTCAAGGGATAGCGCACGACGGATCTCGCGGACCTGAGCCGCCAGCGGCAGCGCGACCTGAATTCGCACGGCGTTCGGGGGCGCTTCAAGGGTCGCAATCTGGCTGGCGAGGAGGGCGGGGTTCATGAAATGTCCGACGCGATGACGCAGCCGTTCTGCCAGCAGCGCCTCGGGACCGTGCAAGTACACGAACTTCACCCGTGTATCGTCTTCGCCGAGGACATGGCGGTATGCCGTCTTCAGCGCCGAGCAGCCGAACACTCCGGACTCTCCACCGGCGAGCAGCGTGTCGATCCGCGCTCGAATCGCCTCGAGCCACGGCCATCGGTCGTCGTCGGTGAGCGGAATGCCGCTCGACATCTTGGCCTTGTTGGCCGCGCTGTGGAACGAATCCGCATCGAAGAAGGCGCAGCCGATCGAGGCAGCCAGGGCTTCACCGACAGTCGTCTTGCCGGAGCCCGTGACGCCCATCACGATGATGACCATCCCGCGCAGCATACTTCAGCCATCGAGCCGCCGGGCGGCACGCCAGCGGCGAAGTACGGCAGGTGCACGTCGCGAGTAGGTACGCAGGCGGGCCGTCCAGCGTGTCAGGGCCTGTTCGTCCCCAGCGCTCCAAGGCAACCCGTAGTCGTTCCGGACGTCCGCTGGCAGTAAACCGATCGTCGTGAGGCGATGCAGCCGGAAGCCGGGCAGGCGGCCGGTCAGTGGCGGAGTGACGATCGCCTGTGCGAGCTCACGCGCCGCGTCAGTCACGCAAAGTTGATTCTGGTACCGCAGGAGGGCGCCCTCCAGTTCGGTGCGAGACGCGGGCACCGATGAGGGAGCGATCCCCAGGAGGGCCGTGGAGCGGGTCGAGTCACGACAGGTACGCGCCAATCGCCTCGTCATCGAGCGGCTCGACGAATCGGCTGTAGGCGAGCGTCACTGAATCGAGGAGCGTCAGGTGCACCCACAGCAGCAGCTGTGGATCCTTTGCCGAATAGAGCGTTCCGGCAGGGAAGGGGCCTGCCGCGTGCGGAAGACGTCCGTGCACGCGATCGTGAATCCCGTTGATGATGGCAGCTGCCTGCGCGGCTTGTTCCTGGCTGCCGAATGAGAATGCGAGCATTGCCCGGATCGTGCCGTGAAGACGCGCGACGGGCGCCACGAGACTGCCTCGGAAGCGGCTGTGCTCGTGTACGCCGGCCGCCACGAGCGGATGCGCCAGCTGCAGCAGAATCGCGCGCCCCCACCCGAGGATGGCCATACGCTCGCCGTTCACCGCCAGGGTGGCAGGAGAGAGGCTCGCTCGCCGGTCGTCGGTCTCCTTGGTCATCGCCACACGCCCGCCGAGCAGTATCGTCCGTGTCGGACTAAAATGCGCCCGCGACCACCCAAAGGAGAGGATCGAATGCGTATCGCCCTGGGCTGCCTGGCAGCCTGGTGTCTCACCATCGCGCCGGCCGCGGCGCAGGAGTTCTACCTGAAAGACGGCGATCGCGTCGTCTTCTACGGCGACAGCATCACCGAGCAGCGCGAGTACACGTCGCGCGTCGAAGAGTTCGTCCTCTCACGCTATCCGGGCTGGAACGTCTCGTTCGTTCATGCCGGTGTCGGCGGCGACAGCGTCCGCGGCGGCTGGGCTGGCGAAATCGACGAGCGGTTGAGCCGTGACGTCATCCCGTTCAAGCCGACCGTCGTCACGATCATGCTCGGCATGAACGACGGCGGCTACAAGCCCTTCGACCAGCCGACTTTCGACACGTACCGCACCGGGTACCGGCACATTCTCGACCGGCTGACGAAAGAGGTCCCTGGCGTCAGGCTCACGCTCATCGAGCCCTCGCCGTATGACGATGTGACGCGCCCGGAGATGTTCGAGGGCGGGTACAACGCCGTCATGCGGCGGTACGCGGACCTGGTGGCGTCGCTCGCCACCGAGTATCACGCGACGGTCGTAGACTTCAACGGAGCAGTCGTGCGCGGCCTGGAGCGGGTCTTCGTCGGCAACGCACAGCTCGCGCGCCAGCTGGTGCCAGACCGCATTCATCCAGCGGCGTCGGGCCACTGGCTGATGGCAGAAACGCTGCTGCGCGCCTGGCACGCACCCTCACTGGTCAGCGATGTGGAGCTCGACGCGTCGGGCCGGGTGGTGAAAGCGGATCGCGCAACCGTGACAGCCCTGGCCGCGACGCCATCCGGACTCAGCTGGACGGAGCAGGACGCATCCCTTCCGCTGCCTCAGAGCTTCAACGACGCGACCATGGAGCTGGTGCGGGTGGCCGGAGGAACCGTGGACGCGCTCGACCGCGAAATGCTGACAGTCCGGGGGCTGCCGGCTGGCCGCTACCGCGTGCGCGTAGACGAGGACGTGCTGTCACCCGTCTTCACAGAGTCGGAGCTGGCGAACGGCGTGAACCTCGCCCTGTACGACACGCCGATGGTGTGGCAGGCGATGGGCGTCCGCTGGTCCGGTCAAGAGAAGAACGTCGTCCACGAGTCGTGGATGCGCGCGCAGGTGCGTGCCAAGACGGCGTCAGACGCCGGATCGCTCAAACGCGATCTCGAAGTGCTCGAGTCGGCCCTCGAAAAAGAGCGCGTCGCGACGCGTCAGCCGCACTCACATCGTATGGCGATTGTTGCGGACAGCGCGCACTGACGCTTCACCATCCGATTGTCGTGTTCGGCTTCGCGTTCGTGTTCGGCTTACTCGCACACGCCGACGATTCGGATACGAAAACGAGAAGAACGACTACGGCGCGTCATCAGTGCTTGACCGGATGAACGAACCCCGACATGGCGCCATAGACGAAGCCGTGGAAATGCGGACTCTTCTCGTTGTGACAACTCGTGCACGCGCGCTCGCTTGGCGTCTTCGCGAGTCCGGTCTTGTTGGACGGATCCGCGGCATGCGCGGCGCCGGCCCCATGGCACGACTCGCACTGCACGTTTGGAAGACTGGGCTTGGCGCCTTCCGCGGCGATCTGCTCCGGCGATCCAGTGACGTGGCAGCGGATGCACGCATCGCCTTGCCGCTCGGAAGGCGCGAGCTTGTCGATGGCATGAGCGTGCTTGGTCCCTTGCCACGCGTCGAAGATGGCGCCGTGACAGGTCTTGCATGTCTCCGCTCCAGCGTAGCCGGGATGCGCGGCCGTTGGCTCCTGCGCGAAGGCTGGAGCCGCGATCAGCGAGATGACGAGGGTGATCAGGAATGCGCGAGGAATGTTCATGAGGTCGAATCTCCTCGGCCCCATGCTACGCCCGTCCGCGCATCGTCGATAGCGCAAAATGCGCTGAATTCATTGACGGATTGTCGTCGATCCGTTGTCTCCATCCACATCATGCGGCCCGCCGTACGCGGCCTCGCAGCAGCACTCGTGAGCGCGGCGATTGGCGGGATGTCTCCGGCCGTTGCCGCTGCGGACCCCGCGGCGGGTCTCAAGCTCACCGACGATGTCTATATCACCGCCGTGCGCAAGTGCGCCACGCCGCTGCATGTCGAATCCATCACCGACGCTGCGCGGTGGCCGGCGACCGACGTGCTCGTCGTCGCCAGGCGCTTCGCCTCGCAGGATCCGATCCTGCTCGCGCGTGCGGTGCTGATGCACCTCGAGGCCGCTCGGATCGTGGAAGGGGATGCCGCGCGGACGCAGCGGTCGGCAGCGTTCGCCGTTGCGATGCGGCTGATGGCGCTCTCTGGGACGAGCGCGCCAGAAGGTCTTCGGCTCAACGCGGTCCTTGCCACGGTCGCGGCGCTGCACGGATCGCTCGACGTCGTTGGCGTGGCGGCGTTGGTTGCACGGGGCCTCGCGACATGGCCGCAGGAGCCGCATCTGCTGACCGCACGCGGGTCGCTCGCCGAGACCGGCCTTGCGATGCCCGGAACAGGGGAGCGGACGCCGCAGCGGTTCCGCGAGGGCGAACCGAAGGCTGCGGCGGCGAGGGCCGTGGCTGACTACGATGCGGCGTTGTTGGCGGCCCCCGGGTTGGTGGAGGCGCGAATCAGGCGAGGGCGCCTTCGCGACCGCCTCGGACGCTATACCGCCGCGATCGACGATCTCGAGCAGGCGTCGACCGAGGCCGCGGATCCATCACTCAAGTATCTGGCGAAGCTCTTTCTGGGGCAGGCCTACGAGGATGCTGGACGTTTGCGCGACGCGGAGGCGGCGTACGACGCTGCGCGCGCGCAGATCGAGGACGCGCAGGCGCCCTACCTGGCCCTGGCGCAGCTGCGGACCCGCCAGGGACAGGTGTCGGCCGCGTTCACGGTCACGATGGCCATGACCGGCCGCACGCGATCCACGATGACCGACCCGTGGTGGATCTACGACTACGGCCAGTTCTGGGACCTCGATCGCCGCATGGCCACTCTTCGGGAACTGGCCTCGCGGTGAAGCGGCTTGGCCTTGTCATGGTGGCCGCCCTCCTGCTGGCGCCACAGGCCGCTCTCACAGGGCAGCGCCCCGTCTTCAAAGCGGGCGTGGATCGCGTGCGCGTGGATGCGCTCGTCACCGACGGCGAACATCCTGTGACCGGTCTCACGGCGAAGGATTTCCTGATCTGGGACAACGGCGTGCCCCAGTCGGCCGACCTCCTGGAATCCGGAGGCCCCGTCAAAGTGCTGCTGGTCCTCGACATCAGCACGAGCGTGGCCGGCGAACGGCTCGAACACCTGCGAGCGGCATCGGAGCGCCTCATCGATGCGTTGACCGGCGACGACATGGTCGGACTGCTGACGTTTTCCGAGCGTATCGACCAGTTGGTCCCGTTGACACGGACGCATGACGAGGTCCGTCACGCACTCGGGAACATTCATGCGGGCGGCCGGACGGCGTTGTACGACGCCGTGTTCACGGGCCTCACGCTGGGCACTGGCGAGAGCGGACGTTGGCTCGTGCTGGTCTTCAGCGACGGCGCAGACACCGCAAGCTGGCTCGCCGGCGAGCGCGTGCTCGCCGAAGCCGGACGTTCCTCGCTCGTCGTCTATGGTGTGACGGCGGAGGGTCGCGCGCGCGACGCGCGGAACTGGCTGGATGGCGTCGCCGCCGCGACGGGTGGACGCGTGACCGATGCGGCGGGGGCGGGCGACATCGGCAGAGTCTTCGTGGATCTCTTGAACGAGTACCGAAGCCGATACGTGCTGGCGTTCACGCCGTCGGGTGTGCAGACAGGGCAGGGCTGGCACACGCTGAAAGTACAGACGCGCGGCGCCGCAGCGGCGGCGAAGGTCGTGGCTCGGAAGGGATATTTCTCGACCAAGTGAAGGGTGGTTGACGTGCGCGCAAGTCTCATCGGATGGGTACTGGCAGTGGGACTCCTGGCGCAGGGATCTCCGCCCGCCGACAACGCCGACTGGAACAAGCCGATGCCGCCATTCCGCGTCATCGGCACCATCCATTACGTGGGTACGAGCGAGCTCGGCGCGTACTTGATCGCGAGTCAGGACGGCCACGTCCTCATCGACGGCGGCATGGCGTCCACGGCATCCCAGCTGCTCGCGTCGATCACGCAGCTCGGGTTCAGCGTCACCGACATCCGGTGGCTGCTGACGACGCAGGCGCATCTCGACCACGTCGGAAGCCTGGCGGCGCTGCAGAAAGCCAGCGGCGGCCGGGTTGCCGTCATGGCCGGCGACGCGGAGCTGGTCGAACGCGGAGGGCGAGGGGACTTCGCCTTCGGCGATCAGGCGACGTTCCCGAGCGTTCACGTGGACCGCGTCCTGCACGACGGCGATACCGTCACGGTTGGAGATGTCGTATTGACCGCGCATCTGACCGCGGGCCACACGCGCGGGTGCACCACCTGGACGATGACGGCGAGGGAGGGCAGCGGCCAGTATCGCGTGGTATTCGCGGGCAGCTTGAGCGTCAATCCGCCCGTACGGCTGTGGAAAAACCCCTCGTACCCCGGAATCCTGGAGGACTATCACCGGAGCATTGCCACCATGCGTGCGCTGCCGGTGGATGTTTTTCTGGGTGCCCACGCGGGATTTTTCGACCTGGCCGCCAAACGCGATCGGTTGGCGCGGGGCGAGACGCCAAACCCGTTCATCGATGCCAGCCGGATTCAAGGCCATGATCGAGCGCAGCGAACAGGCGATGGAGCAGCGGGTTTCCGGCGAAAAGGCCCGGTAATTTCTACAGGAGTCGCTGGTGAGCCACATCCTACTGACGTCGATCCCGACGAAAAACGCAGCTGCTGACCACGACGCATACAGCGGCGGGGCGGCGCTCCAGAGTGGCAAATGGGCCTCCGTGGTGCCGAAAAGACGCCGCCTGGGCCGTCGCATGGCGCACCAGGCCCGCTATCCGCCTCGCTGGTGAAACCACTCCACTCCCCAGCGGACGAGCCGGTCCCGAGTTTGCTAGAGGCAGGGAGCGGGGAGACATCCCGCAGCGTCGGATCCGTGAAATCCACAGCCACCTATGCCTTTACAGCTCTGAGGATTGTGGGTATTCTCATCGCGGATTCTTGGGGTGACGTTTTCCCGGAGGAGAACGCAGATGTTGTGTTTCGTTCGCAATCGGGCACTGGTGGCGGCCGCTGTCGTGGCGGCTGTGGTTGGTGCCGCCGCGTCCGTCTCGGCTCAGGATGGATATAAGAACGCTCGTCGCCTGGGAGGCTCGACCTCCTTCTACAAGCCGCCCTTGACCACGGCGGCCAGTCTGAAGAAGTTCGGGGCGAACAAGCGGGTGATCGCGGACGTCCGGAACGTCCTGGGGCAGGCCGCGATTGCCGGCCGATGTGGTCGAGAAGGTCGTCAGCACGCTCTCGAACCCGGGCGAGATTGTGAAGGGGGCGACCTGCGGCGAATCGACTCCGGCCGACGGCACCGTCGTGGACTGCGAGTTCAAGGTCGGCGACACGCTGGAATGGATGGCGTTCAAGCCGCGCGTGAAGGGCAAGCCGACCCCGACGCTGCTGCGCCAGCTGCGCTGGTCGGGCAAAGCGTCGTTCCGTGCGTTCCTGTTTCGCGTGACCACCCCCGACAAGATTTACATGTTCGTCGTGCCGAAGCCGTGCGGCAACCTGTCGCTGGCCTCGACGGTGGACATCGCCAAGCCGCCCGTGCAGGTGAGCGTGGATCGCGCGTGCACGCCGGCGGGCAAGCTGACTGCAACGGTGCACGCCAATGGCGACCTGACGAAGGTCGGCCGCGTGCAGGTGTCGATCAATGGATCCGCCGCGGGTGAGCTCACGGCGCCATCCTGGTCGATGACCTCGGATCGCTCGGGCACCTACAGCTTCACGGCGACCGACAAGTCGGGCAATCCCTACCCGGTGGCTCAGAGCTCGGTCACAGTGGATCCGTGCCCGGTGCCGACGCCGACGATCACGGTCGTCAAGCCGAATTGCCGCGTCAACGTGACGGCCCTCAAAGTGAAGGGCGGTTACGAGCTGACGATTGACGCGACCGGCAGCTCTACGGGCACGAGCGAAGCGGGTCCGACGGTCGAAATCGAAGTCTTCGACCCGAGCCGGCGCGCCGGTCGGCCAGAAGCTCACCCTCGACAATACGCTCACAACGAAGGTGACCGTGCCGAAGAAGGTCGTCGGCACCTACCGGATCAAGAGCACCGTGACGACGTCGAAGTCGGTGACCTGTCCGGTAACAACCGGTACGAGGGATCGGACAGCTGCGAGGTGACGATCAATCCGGCGGAAGCCACGAAGACAGTGGCGACGGCGGAAGGTCCGCGGCTGTTCGTCGACGGCCTCTTCGGTAAGGAGCGTCGTCAGCGGCCGATTGTCGAGCGCGATCTCGCGACGCCCCTTCCGGCGGGTGTGGACGAGTTCGGTCAGTGCTCGGCGATGGCCGGCCTCAAGGTCGGTGTGGCCAAGCGCTTCGCCAATGATTGGGAAGTCGCGGGTGACATCGGCGTCGGCCTGATGTTCGTGGACACCGACACGAAGGTGCGGAAGAACCCGCTCTTCATCGACGTGGAAGCGAACAAGTACCTGCACAGCGGCGTGTTCGTCGGCACGGGCATCTCGTTCTGGGATCTGACCCGGAGCGAGACGTTCACGCCGGCGTGGCTCGTGCACTTCGGTGTGCCGCTCAACAAGGGCGCGCACGTGCCGGTGTACTTCATCGGCGAGGGTCGGCTGTTCTTCGACAACATCGACTCGATCGACAACAACTACTCGTTCTGGGGCGGCGTCCGGATCATGTTCCCGACGAAGTAGTCCGTTCGGCCTTGCGATCGACCAGGCGACGGTTCCTTCGGGGGCCGTCGCCTTTTTTTTGGACGGGAAGTCAGGCTACGGACTACGGACTGCGGACTACCGGCCTGAGTGCGCCCGTGGCCTGCAGCCTGAAGTCTGCTGCCCGCTGTAGAATCCACCCATGTACTCTCTCTTCGTCGCCCTCCATTCGCTGGTGCGCTGGCTCGTCCTCATCGCTGGGATTCTCGCGGCCGGACGCGCCGTCGCCGGCTGGCTCGCCTCACGTCCGTGGACGCCACGCGACGATGGCGGCGGGCGCTTCTTCGTGATTGCGGTAGACACGCAGACGCTGGTGGGGCTGATTCTTTACGGCGTGTTGAGTCCGATCACGTATGCGGCCTTTTCGAACATGGGCGCGGCGATGAAGGATGCGACGCTTCGCTTCTACGCCGTCGAACACGTCTTCATCATGTTGATAGCGGTTGCGCTGGTACACATCGGCCGCAAGCGGGTGCAGAAGGCGGCGAGCGATGCTGCGAAGCATCGAACGGCCGCGATCTTTTTTGGACTGGCGCTCGTGTTGATCCTGGCCGGAATTCCGTGGCCATTCCGTGAAGTGGGACGGTCGTTACTGCTCGGATACTGATAGGGCTACAGGCTTCAGGCTACAGGGTGCAGGCCAGAACGCCGTCCGCAGCCCGTCGCCTGCAGCCCGCAGTCGCTCATGAGCGTCACGCCTCTCCTCTCTCGTCGTTCCTTCCTCGCGGTGAGCATCGGTGCCACGGCCTGTGCGGCGCCGCACGGCGCGCCGCCTCCAGACGGTGGACCGCAGACCGGAGACCGTAGACCGACTGATCCTGGCCGGTTCACGGCGCGGCCACGGCACGCTCCTTCCGCAGCTCCGCCTCCGCCTGGCGAGAGCCCGCTCGGCCTGGGCGATGGACGGGACGGGCTGGTGTACATGCCACGCCAGCGCGGGGAAGGACCAGTGCCGTTCCTGGTCCTCCTGCACGGTGCCGGCGGCTCCGCGCGTCGGGTCACAACCAGAACGACCGCCTTCGAGCTCGCCGAGGAGCTCGGCATCGTCGTCGTCGCGCCAGAGTCGCGCGGTGTGACGTGGGATGTGGTCCGTGGCGGCCTGGGGCCCGACGTCGAGTTCATCGACAAGGCACTGCAGCGCCTCTTCGCCTGCGTCCGAGTCGATTCCACGCGACTCGCGCTCGCCGGCCTGTCGGACGGCGCGTCGTACGCGTTGTCGGTCGGGCTCGGCAACGGCGATCTCTTCAGTCACGTGATGGCCTTCTCGCCTGGATTCATCAACGTGCGCCGCGCGGTCGGGAATCCCGCCATTTTCATTTCTCACGGAACCAGCGACGACATCCTGCCGATTGAGACGACGAGCCGGCGGTTCGTGCCCAAGCTCAAAGAGGGAGGCTACGACGTGCACTATCGGGAGTTCAGTGGCGGACACATGGTGCCGCCGGACGTTGCGCGCGAGGCGTTCACGTGGCTGCGCGGCAAGCCGGAGCGCAAGTAGCCGTCATGCGCGCACTGTTGTCCACAATCGGATCGCGAGGCGACGTCCAGCCGTTGGTGGCGCTGGCGGTGCAACTCCGGGCGCTCGGTCACGAAGCTCGTCTCTGTGTGCCGCCCGACTTCCGCGACTGGATCGAGGGTCTTGGCTTTTCCGTCACGCCAATTGGTCCCGAGCTGCGGCAGATGACTGCGGCAAGGCCGGCCGCCGCCGGGCCAATGACGCCTGAGTTGCGTCGAAAGCTCGCGGAGGGAACTGTCACTGCACAATTCGAAACGGTCTCGGCAGCGGCGCAGGGGTGCCACATCCTCGTGGCGGCAACCGCTCTGCAGATCGCCGCTCGATCGGTCGCCGAGAAGAATGGCATTCCGTACTTCTTCGTCACGTACTGTCCGATCGTGCTGCCATCGGTGCATCACGCCCCACCGGCGCTGCCACCCCTGCCGGGACAATCCGCGCCGGCCACGACCGACAACGGCGAGCTCTGGGCCCGGGACGCCGAACGGTTCAACGGCCTGTTCGGCGCCGTGCTCAACTCACATCGCGCGTCGCTCGGACTGAGTCATGTAAGCGACCTGCGAACTCACATCTTCGGCGATCAACCATGGCTCGCGTCGGACCGCACGCTGGGCCCGTGGCCGGATCGTGAGGACCGGAGCGTGTGTCAGACGGGCGCGTGGATCCTGCCGGATGACCGTCCACTGCCGGTCGAACTCGAAGAGTTTCTCGAGAGTGGCGAGCCTCCGGTCTACTTTGGCTTCGGCAGCAGTCGCGCCCCGCAGGGATTGAGCGCGGCGATGGTCGATTCGGCGCGGGCGCTCGGGCGGCGTGCGATCGTGTCGCGCGGATGGGCCGAGCTGTCGCTCGCGGACAACGATCCCGACTGCCTGGCAATCGGCGATGTCAATCTGCAGGCACTGCTGCCACGCGTCGCAGCGGCCGTTCATCACGGCGGAGCGGGCACGACCACCACGGCCGCCCTGGCCGGTGCACCGCAGGTCGTCATTCCGCAGGTGTACGACCAGCACTATTGGGCGCAGCGCGTGCAGGAGCTCGGTATCGGGGCAGCCCACGCACCCGGCACACCAACGGCCGAGTCGCTGACGCCGGCGCTCGAACAAACACTTCGACCGAGCATCACACGTCAGGCGCGGGCGATCGCTGCCGCAGTTCGCCGCGACGGCGCGCGGGATGCGGCCGAGCGGGTGGCCGCAGCCGCGTCGTAGCGCCCGATCCGCGGATCCGCGCGTTGTCATCCATCGTTCACGAGTGTTTACACGAAAGGCGTAGAATCGGTGCCCCGGTCACGACGAAGGAGGCATCATGGATCACTCGGCAGGCGTCGGCGTCCTTCCCACCCCGAAGCAGCAGTTTCTCGAAGCGTACGATCGCGAGCACGCGATCACGATGCGGCTGCTGCGGGCGTATCCATCGGACAAACTCGATCTCAGGCCGCATGCGAAGTGCAAGACCGCGCGCGAGCTGGCATGGATCTTCGTCGGCGAGCGTGGCCTCGGCACGCTGGTCCTCAAGAACGCGCTCGACCCGAGCGCATTGAGAGGCGGGCCGGAGGCGCCGGCGAACTGGCCCGATCTGCTGAACGCGATCGAGAAGTCGCACGCTGATTTTCGCGGTCTCATCGACTCGTACTCGGAGGCGGATCTGATGCAGGAGGTGAAGTTCTTCGTCGCGCCCAAGACAATGGGCGATATGAAGCGGCTGCAGTTCCTCTGGTTCCTGCTCTCCGATCAGATCCACCATCGCGGGCAGTTCTCGATCTACTCGCGCATGGCGGACGGTAAGGTGCCGTCGATCTACGGGCCGAGCGCCGACGAGCCGTGGATGTAATCCGTCTTCGTTGAGCTGGTTGGATTGCGGCTAGCGGTCTGTCTCAGAGGGCGCCACTGTTTCAGGGGAGACAGGCCACTAGTCGCCGGTTGAGTTCGGCGGGAACCCCATTCTTGCCATCACACGCGCAATCTCTGCACTCAGCATTTGCGCCCTCTGCTCGACCGTTTTGAACAGCAGCAGCAGCCGGTTCAAATAGTCGCCGTCCAATTCCGCCAGCATTTCTGTGGGATCGGTTGCGGATTGGCGCTTACTGTCGAGGTCTTCAACTGACATGCGTGGGCTGCGATTGCGCAAGTGCGAAACCAAGCCCTGTGCCATCGCAGTGGCCGGCTATTCACAGCGCAGCACACTCATTGGATCCACGCGCGCCGCGCGACGGGAGGGGATCCAGGCAGCGACGATGGCGCTGGCGAGGAGGAACGTGGCGGCGATCATGTACGTCACAACGTCCTGCGGTGTAAGGCCGAACAGCATGCTCTCGATGAGGCGGGTGAGGGCCAGAGCGGCAGCCACTCCGGCGGCAAGCCCGAGGAGGACCGGACCGATCGACTCGCGCAGGATGAGCCAGATGACGCTGGTGCTCCTCGCGCCGAGCGCGACGCGCAGGCCGATCTCGGATGTGCGCCGCGCCACCGAGTAGGCGATCGTGCCGTAGATCCCGAGACACGCCAGCAGCGACCCTACAACGGCGAAGCCCGAGACCAGCGACGCAAACACGCGCTCCCGCCGCACGGCATCGTCGATCTGCTGCTCCTGCGTGCGAATGTTGTAGGGCGGCACGTCGGGTGCGAGGCGTGCCACGGTCTTCTGCACGACCGGCATCAGGTCCGCCGGGTTGCCGGCCGTCCGGAGCGCGAACGTCGCGACGTGCTGTCCGTGCTGACGAAACGGCACGTACGCCGTCGGCTCGGGCGGCGTGCGAATGTCGTCGAACCGCACATCCGCCGCCAGACCGACGACCGTCACGTTCTTGTCCCCCAACCGGAGGGTGCGGCCGATCGCCGGCTCCTTGCCAAACGCTTTGGCGGCCAGGGCCCGGTTCACGATCACGATGAACGGCGCCGACCCGGTGTCGGCGTCGCTGATGTCGCGCCCCAGCAGCAGCGGCACGCCCATCGTCGCGAAGTATCCAGGGAAGATGTTGTGCACGGCGGCGTGGATGGGATCCTTCTGACCGGGTGCTATCACCGCGTCCGACGTGTGGCTACCGCTCAAGAGGCCCCATCGCGACACTGACGCGCTCGTCACACCTGGAATGGCCGCGACGCCGGCATACACCTGATCGTACAAGGCCTGCAGTGTGTCGTCTTTCAGCCCGTTCAACGTACCGTTCATCTCGAACAGGAGCAGGTGATCGGCCTTGAACCCCAGCGCTTCAGCGCGCAGATTGACCAGCGTGCGCACGAAGAGGCCGGCGCCCACGAGGAGCAGCAGCGAGATGCTCACCTGGACGGTGATCAGCGCCTTGCCCGTCCAGAACCTGGGGGCTGGTGTCGTATTCGCCGACGCCGCGCGCGCCATCGCAGGCGTCAACCCGATCCGCGTGGCGCGGAGAGCGGGCAGGACGCCGCACGCAAGCGCCGTAAACGCGCAGATCGTGGCGGAGAAGATCACGAGCCAGAGGTCCGGCGACATGTCGAGCATCAGAGGATCCGGTGATTCGTTGAGCGCCGCCGGCAGCGCACGCCGCAGGGCGAAGGCGATCGCGATGCCCGCCGCGCCTCCTGCGCTCACGAGCAGCGCGCTCTCGGTCAGGACCTGTCGGACGAGCCGCCCTGGTCCGGCACCGAGCGAGAGCCTCGTGGCGAACTCGCGCTGGCGCGCGCTTGCGCGCGTCAGGAGCAGGCTCGCGATATTGGCGCACGCGATCAGCAGGACGGCACCGACGATCAGGCCGAGCACTCGAAGCGGCTTGCCGAACGACTCGCGCAGGCGATCGAAGCCATGATCGAAGCCGGCAAGCTCGAGGCGGGGCATATCGATCCGGTTTGCGCCCGGTGGCCGCGCCACGAGCTCCCGCCGCATCAGCAACTCGCCCTCCTGCCGCGCCCGCTCGTCGTCCACGCCTGGTGCGAGTCGGCCGACGACCAGCCAGTTCCAATGCCGCGGGCTCGCCAGCATGTCGGGCTCGGCGTAAAACGCAGTCTGCAGCGGGACGAGTGGAAGGAACACGTCGGTCGTTTGACCCGGCTGCAGGCCCAGGAAACCTGGAGCCGTCACGCCAACGATTGTGGCCGTGACGCCGTTCACCGTGAGCGACCGGCCAAGCGCGCTCCGGTCTCTGCCGAGGGTGCGCTCCCAGAACCCGTAGCTGACTACGACAACGGGTGACTGGCCTGCGCGATCGTCCTCGGACGTGATCCCGCGGCCGGTGTGCAGACCGACGCCCAGGCCGGAGAAGAAATTGCCCGGCACCAGCTGGCCCTGGCCGAGCACGGCTCGTCCGCCGGCGCCGATATTGACCTGTTCGATGCGTCCGAGGCAGAGCAGGTCGCTGAAGCCGGTCGTCTTCCGGCGGAGCGCATCGCAGGTCAGGTACGAGAACGACGTAGCGACCATTGCCGACGGCCCGCGTGGCGTCGAGTTGCCGTTGTACCAGATGCCGTTCCAGAGAGACGTGTCGTTGCGCGCAGCGACCCACGCCAGCTGTCGTAACCGGGCGGGCTCGCTGACCGGCAGCGTCTTGATCAGGACGGCATCGGCGAGACTGAAGATGGCGGCGTTCGCACCGATTGCAAGCGCGAGAGTGATCGTGGCGACCAGCGTGAAGGCCGGCGCACGCCGGAGCTGGCGGACGCCGTACCGAAGATCCGCGGCCAGCTCGTCAACCAGGCGGAGCCCGCGCGACTCCCGGCACTCCTCGGCGTGCTTGTCCGGCGATCCGAACTCCAGCCGCGCGCGACGCGCGGCGTCACGCGCGGTGAGGCCCTGTGCCATCCAGTGATCGGTCCGCGCCTGCAGGTGGAACGCGAGCTCACTGGTGAGGTCGTCTTCGAAGCGCTGACGGCCCGTCAGCACGCGTACCCTCGATCGCAATCGCGCCCACATGCTCAGGCCTCCTCGCGCTTCGCACCGAGCGCAGATGCCATCGCGTCCACCAGCCGTTGCCAGCCATCGGCTTCCTGTTTCAGCTGCCGGCGGCCCGCAGCCGTCAGCTCGTAGAACTTCGCGCGGCGGTTGTGGTCGGACACGCCCCATGTGCTCGAGAGCCAACCCTTGTGTTCGAGCCGGAACAGCGCCGGATAGAGCGCGCCCTGTTCGACGAGCAGCGCGCCGCGCGTGATCTGCTCGATGCGCAGGAGCACGCCGTACCCATGCAGCGGGCCGAGCGAGACAGCTTTGAGGATCAGCAGGTCCAACGTTCCAGGCAGCAGCTCGGCGCGGGCAGGCATCGCTCTCCTAATCTGATTAGGAGAGAAGCGTATCGCCGCTCTCCTAAGCTGTCAAGGAGAAGCCGAACAGCTCAGCCATATTTGGTTCACACGAGCGTCACGCCGCTGCGCTACAATCCACGCTCCCGCAACACGCACCGCGAGGTGCACGTTCAACAAGCTCGCGAGAGACGACATGCGCACGTCACATTTCCCCAAGACCACGATAGAGCCGTGGCTCGTCGCGCTGCTGGTGGTCCTGATGACTGTGTGGATGCGCCGCTGCTGGTAGTGAGCCGCACGGCCGTCGCATTTGTGGTGACGCGTCGCGCCGCTGAAGGATCGCCACACCGAGTGCGCGCGTGCAAGGCCGCGTCACGTCCTACTGACGGAGCATGCGCGTAGAGATCGGACGCGTCGAAGCGATCTACCGGTATCCCGTGAAGTCCATGGCCGGCGAGCGACTCGACGCCGCCAACCTCGGATGGCACGGTCTCGAGGGTGACAGACGCCTCGCATTCCGGCGGCTCCACGACACGAGTGGCTTTCCGTGGCTGTCAGCAGGCAGGCTGCCCGAGCTGCTCCTCTTTGCGCCACACCGCCTTGAACGCGATGCGCGAGGAGAGCTTCCGACGCATGTTCGGACGCCGGACGGCGAACATCTCCCTGTCTTCGGCGAAGACCTGGCCCTGGAAGTGGAGCGCCGCTACGGCGGTCCGGTGCAGATGATGCAGATGGACCATGGCATCTTCGATGAAGCCGCCCTCTCGGTGATCGCCGCCGACACCGCGGACGAAATCTGCCGACTCGGGGGCGTGGATCCAGACGTGCGGCGGTTTCGACCGAATGTCGCGGTTCGTACCCTGCGACCGGGTGCCTACGCGGAGGACGCGTGGGTCGGTGGTGTCCTTACATTCGGCGAGAGCCACGAGGCACCCGCGGTCACCGTCACGATGCGCGATGTCCGCTGCTCGATGGTGAATCTCGATCCTGATTCCGCGCGTCCCGCGCCAGACGTGCTCAAGGCTGTCGTTCGCGCGAACCAGACCTGCGCGGGCGTCTACAGCGCGGTCACACGGATCGGTCAACTCGCGGTGGGACAGACCGTGTTCCTGCATGCGGACTTGACTCCGCCCCAGTCGGTTCGCTGAACGGTTCCACAGGGATGCGCTCGTAACGCACCTCGAGGACCTGCAGGTGCTCCGTACTTCCCGGGGCGTGAAGGACCACAGAGTCGCCTGGTCCAGACTTCATCAACGCGCGCGCCAGCGGCGACCTCCAGCTGATATGGCGGCGATCCAGATCGATCTCGTCGAGGCCGACGATGCGTACGACTCGCTCAGCTCCAGCGCCGGTCGTGTACCGAACGGTCGCTCCGAAGAAGACGTGCGTCGCGGCTCGTCCCTCCCTCGGCGTTTCCGGGTCCACGACCGCCGCTGCATCGATTCGTTTCGTCAGAAAGCGAATCCGTCGATCGATCTCGCGCAGCCGGCGCTTGTTGTACTGATAGTCGGCGTTCTCGCTGCGGTCGCCATTGCCCGCCGCCCAGGCCACGACTCGTGTCACCGCCGGGCGCTCTCTGTTCAGCAGGAATCGCAGCTCGTCTCTGAGCCGCTCCAGGCCGCTCGGTGTGATGTAGTTCTTGAGTCCCGCGAGCTCGGGGGGTGCCGATTCTTCGGCACCCTCGTCCTGCCGGTCGTCCTCGTCGCCTGATTCCGTTGTGGATTCGTTGCTCATGGCGCTCCGCCAGTTTGGATCTTTGTGTCGTTCGACTGATACAAGCACAATTCCCAGCCCCGTCGTGGGCCCTTTAACCTCGTCTTTTTCGTTGTAGAGCTTTGGAGGGTCGTGGAACAATGGCACTTCTCGATTATTCACCGCGTCGGCGCCGGGCGTTATTGATCTGCCCGGAATAAGGATTCATGGCTCCCTCAAAGACTTCGGCACGGCTCCTCTTACCTGTGTGCATCCTCCTCCTGTTGTGGCAGCAGAGCAGCCGCGCGGCTGTGGCCACCGACGCGCTGAAGTTCTTCAACAACTTCTTCGTGACCGGGGACTACGTCGTCGGAGGCGTCGGCCTGTGGAACACAGGCAGTGGCACGATCCACATGGAGAGTCCTGCCGCTCCGATGAGCGCTGCACCAGATGGCGCCGAGGCGCTCGCCGCGTTCTTGTACTGGCAGGTGGTCACGTCGGCCGATCCGACGACGGTCGACGTGAATGCGGGCGCGACGTTCAATGGTCTGCCGCTCAACGTTCCCCTGGGGACCCAACTGTCACCAACCAGTCGCGGCGTGGAGGTGGGGACGCAGGCGTGTCCGCTCAACGGCGGGTCAGGCAAGAGGGTACACACATTCCGATCCGACGTCCTGCGGTACCTGGACGTGGACCCCGCGACCGGCAGGCGCGTCATCAACAAGCTGGCAGGGTATTCAGTCTCGTTGGCGAACAATGGCACGACGAAAACACTCGGCGCCAGCCTGGTCGTGATCTATCGGCACCCGGATCCCGCGTGGCCGTTGAAGGCCATTGTGATGTACGACGGCAGCTTCGTGAAGCAGCAGGCTGCGACGTTGAATCAGCGGATCGAAGGTTTTTACGATCCGACGAACGTCCCGGGACAGATCACCTACATCGCGGGAAGCGCCCAGGGGAACCTGGGGGAGATACTCAGCGGGCCCTTCACCACCAAGAGCGGTGCGTTCGTCGGTGGGTCAGGGAACGCGTGGGACAACATCAGCGTCACGACAAACCCCCTGGGCGGGTCGACGTCTCTCAACACCGCGATCGCTCCTCAGACCAGCGGGCCGCTTGGATTCCTGGTCAACGACTGCGTCGCGATGAGCGCGATGATCTATCGGACCGACGTCAACGACGTGGATCAGGACGGCCTGCTGGACAGGTGGGAGGACGCTGACACCACGACGCTCTTCGATCCGAATGGCATCCCGCTGCCAGACTTCAGGAACATGGGTGCGAATGAGGGAGCCAAGGACATCTTCATTGAAATCGGAGCCATGCGTGCGCATGCTGGAACCACGTACGGATCTCACGACGCGCCATTGAGCGCCTCGCTCGAGTCCGTGACTGATTCCGTCGGGCACAATCACATGCCCACGCCTGCCGCGTTGAAGATGCTCGGTGACGCGTTCGATCAGAAGGGCATCAGGCTGCACCTGGATGTAGGACCACCTGACGCTTATCACGCGCTGTTTCCGACCGTTGAGAATCCCAACGCTGCCGATGCGTATCTGATCGATGCACCCTACGCAACGGGCGGCGAGTTGATCGACGAAACGGCATGCGTCCCCGAGCCTGGCAAGACCGGCTGCCAATTCCCTGCGTATCCAGGCACGGTGAGCTGGAAGACCGGCTTCCAGCTGTACAAGGAGTCGCGCTTCGATACCAATCGGAAAGATTCCTTCCGCTACGCGCTCTACGCTCACGCCAAGGCCGCGCCGAAGTCTCTGTTTCCGTGTCTGGCAGCAGCCGGAGGTCCTGAAGCGTTCGACGAAAACGGCAACTGTGCAAATGGCGCGACGAATCCCTTGTTCCACGTGCCGGGTGGCGTGTCAGGAAGCGGCGAGTATCCCGGTGGTGACTTCCTCATCACGCTCGGCCTCTGGGACAACACTAATTTCGTGGGGACCGACTTCGGCGTCGCAGCCACGACGATGCACGAGCTCGGGCATACCCTTGATCTCGGGCACGGCGGAGAGGCGCTGCCGAACTGCAAGCCGAACTATCTGAGCGTGATGAATTACACGTTCCAGTTGAGTGGGCTGATGGACGCCGACGGCGTTCCGCACCTTGGTTTTTCCGAGTCATCGCTCAACGAGATCAACGAGACCAGCGTGACCGACGGGTATCAGGTCCCGGGACCGTACCGCACCAGCTGGTACGTGCCGGTGTCTGCGACCGACCCGAGAAAGGCGAAGCGTTTCTGCAACGGCCTGAAATTCGATCCGACGCTGCCGGCGCCTTCGATGATGCGGGTCGACGGCGGTTTCGATCCGGTGACGAAGTTGCCGGTTGACGTCGACTGGAACGCGAACGGAGTGGTTGATCCGCCGTATCTCCAGGACGTCAACTTCGACGGCCAGCCTGACGCCACCACTCCCTCGACAGCGCTCCAGGGATACGACGACTGGAACCACCTTCTCCTGAACCAGGTGGGCGGCCGGAGGAACTTCGGGGGGATCTCGATCGGGCCGCTCGGCGTGAGGTTGCTGAGTGACGGAAAGCGGTTGCTCGCCGACGGGTCGGTGTTGCTGAGTGATGACGGAAAGCGGTTGCTCGCCGACGGGTCGATGTTGCTCGGCGACGGATCGATCTTCCGTGCCGATGGGTCGAGGCTGCTGGCCGACGGGGCGAAGTTCCTTGCCGATGGGTCGGTGCTCCTTGCCGATGGGAAGTCGGTGACGCTCCCCGACGGCGTACGGCTTCTGTCCGATGGGTCGAGGTTGCTTGCCGACGGGTCGAGACTGCTCGCCGATGGAACGTCGCCGGTCAACAACGATGGGAAGAGATTGCTCGCCGACGGGGCGAGATTGCTCGCTGACGGCACGAGTACCAGCGGATCGGTGTTGCTCGCCGACGGTTCAGTATTCCTCGCCGATGGCGCGGTGCTCCTGCCCGATGGATCGGTACAGCTTGGCGATGGGGTCAGGCTGCTGTCCGATGGGTTGTCGGTCAACGCTGGATCGCGGCTGCTGGCCGACGGCGCCACGCTCGCGTGGGAGTTCACCGAGTCGACCCCGCAAGTGGCCGCCGAATCCGGCATCATCCCCGGTCCGAATTCGCTGACTGCCTGTGTGATTGGTGGTTCGGGTGTGTCCGCGTGCCCATCCGGACCGTCGGAGCCGCTGCACAGGGTTCGGTTGAACTGGATGGCGCCGAACACGGGCAACGTCGCCGTGTACAGGGTGTATCGCGTGGTAGGCGACACAGTGCCCCCCGGAGGCGGGGGAGTGCCGGTGGAGGTGCCCGGTACGCAGACGTCCTATGTGGACCCCGACGAGCTTCCGAACGGCGTCACGTTCACCTACGTCGTGGACGCCCTTCTCGCCGACGAGCACTCGACGCAAACGCCGCGGTCCAACAACAAGACGATCACGGCGGAGAATACGAAGCCCGTGGCCGTCGCGCAGGCCGTCGTCGCGTGGGAGGACTTCCTGGGCGACGTCATCTCGGTGACCTCGGTGCACTCCAACGTCATCACCCTCACGGGTTACGACCCGGATTCGTCTGGCCTTGGGTTCACCGCGGACGCCGTGTCAGCGCGAGGCGGTGTCGTGAGCGGTCCGGCGCCCAGCATGTCGTATGTGTCGGCGGCGAACTACAACGGACCTGACAGTTTCACGTTCAAGGTGCGCGAAACGTCGACGTGGAATGGCCAGAACCAGGAGTCGGATCCCGGAACGGTGTCGCTGACGGTGATGCCGGTCAATGACATCCCGAGCTTCACGAAGGGGCCCGATCAAACCGTGACCCAACCCGTCGGGACACAAACGGTTGTGGGATGGGCGAGTGGCTTCGACGCAGGTCCGACGGATGAGGATTTGAACCAGCCGGTCTTGAACTACATCGTCTCGATTCCTGCCGACCAGGCCGGGTTGTTCGAGACCGGAGGACAGCCGGCGATCGCCGCGAATGGCACCCTCACGTATGCGCCGAAAGCTGGAGCATCCGGCACGGCGACGGTAACCGTGCGGGTTCGTGACAGTGGCGGCACGGACCCGGCCCACGGCGGCGTTGATACGAGCGACCCGAAGACCTTCACAATCACGATCAAGGTCCCGGTCGTCGTCGCGACGCTCACTTCGGCAGGGCCCGCCGATGTGTGGTTCAGCAACCCGAACACCACCAACAACAGCAAGTCGAACAAGTACGACCTGAAGGCTGAGGTGCTGAAGAACGGCGTGGTCGTCACGTCGGGAGAGCTGAAGAACGTGAACCTCGACTACAACGGAACGACCTTGAGCAGGGCTGTACTCAAGGTCATCGCGCTGTTGCCGACGACGCTGTCGCCGGCGGTCCCGTTCGTGACGGGCGATGCGATGAGACTCAGGGTGTCTGCCAGATACGTGTCAGGCACTCCGACGACGGGTTCGCTGAGGCTGTGGTTCAACACGCCGCTTGCGGCCGATGACACGAGCCACCTGCATGCGAAGGTTGGCGGACCGGACATCAGGTACCACCTGATTGGTCTTGCCCCCACTCACGCGGAGACCGCGTTCGCCCTGAAGAAGGGTGTGGTGCCGACAGGCCCAACGCAGTACGTGGAGAGGCTGAGCCTTCCGAAGGTCGGGTCGTCGGGGGTGTACACGGAGTTTGGGACCTGGAGCATTACTGGGCCCTGAGGCCTTCGATTGAGGGTGGCCACGGACTGGACTCGGACGTCCGTGGCCCCTCTCAGCAGGAGTGCCGCGAGCCTCAAGGTGACCTAGCTGGTGACGCGCTTGCGGACTTCCGCCACGAGCGGATCTTCCTTCGACTGGTGGCGGAACTTCAGATACTCGCGGTACGAATCGGCCGTTCCCTCGCTGTTCAACCCTTCACGCACACGACCCTGGTAGTAGTAGACCGGCGGCAGAAAGGCGTACGTGGGTTCGTCGCCCAGGATCAATTGGAGCGCCTCGCCGCGGCGCTTGAGGCAGCGTTCGAACTCGGAATCGGCCTGCGTGAACTGTTTGACTTCAAAATATGCCCGTCCGAGATCGAAGTGGCCCAACCAGGTGTCGAGCAACCCGTTGGCCTGGGTCAGGATCTCGAGCGCCCGGCGCGTGTCCCCTTTCTTCAACGCCATCTCGCCTTCAACGATCTTGGCGTAGGCGCGCGGCTCGGCCTGCAGCTCCGACGCCATGGCGGCGATGAGCGGGCGCGCCTTGTCGGCCTGGCCCGCCTCGACAAAGGCTCGGGCCACGATGAACTGGACACTGAGGGCGGTGCTCTGCTTCAGCGCCTCTTCGCCGGCCGCAATCGCCGCGCTCGATTGTCCCCGCAGGAGCTGCGTCCGCGCGAGGGCGGCAAACTTGGCGGCGGCCCAGTCAGGTTGCCCGGACTTCAGATCCTCGGCCGCACCCTGCTCGAGGATTCGCGCGGCGTCCGAGAAGCGGCCTTCGACGTTGGCCAGGTCCGCCAGCCCCGAGGCTGCGAGCGATGCGCCGAAAGAACTGATGGCCGCGGTCATCTTGTATGTCTCGGCCGCCTGACCCAACTGACCCTGTCCTAATTGCGCAAAGGCGAGCGTCATCAGGGCGTTGACGTCCGGCTTTTCGATCTTTCGCGCCTCCTGCTCCGCCGTCTCGAACTCCGTCGAGAAGTTCGCGTAGCTCGCCAGGTTGACGCGGTACAACGCGCGTTTCGGGAGGATGGCGACCACGTGCTTCACTTCCTCCATGGCCCCGTTGAAGTTCCGGAGATTCGCCAGACAGATTGCAAGATTGTTGCGTGCGGCGACGTCTGCCGGGTATGCCGTGATCAGGTCGCTGTATTCATTGACGCATTGCGGGTAGTCACCGGTGACCCGGAAGAACGCCCCACGAGTCGTCAGACGCTCGCGCTCCGTCATGCTGCTCACGAAACGGAGCGCCTCCCGGATGTACTTCTCAGCGTCCCGCTGCCTGGCCAGGTTCGCTGACACGTTGGCCAGGCCCTGGTACCCCAGGCCGAACTTCGGATCGATCGCCACGGCCTGCGAATACTGTCGAAGCGCCTCATCGAACCTGTTGTTGCTGGCGGCTTCCCGCGCCGCGGCAAAGTGACCCACGACGTCGAGAGAAGTGGTCGACAGGCTGGCCATGGCGAACATCTGATCCGACTCCGAGGCCTCGTCGCCGAGCGCCCGGCGAACTCTCGTCATCAGCCTCGTCGCTGCATCGAGCACCTGATCCTTGCCAGCGGCCGTGGCTTGCTCGCTTGCGATGACATTGCCCGTCACGGCTTGCGTCGCCTTGACCGTGATTCTGAAGCCACTGCCCTCGGGCTCGAGCGAGCCGGCCAGGACCATGCTCAATCCCTGGTTCACTGCAATTCCGCGGGCCGCGGCCTCGTCGAGCCGCTCAGGCGGTTGCACGCCGAGCGTCCGCCTGATGGCGCTGCGGTCGTAGGCGCTGATGAAGCTCGCGCCTTCCAACGCCCGCAGGAGCATCGGCTCCAGCGTGCGGTTGAAGGCCGCGTCACCAGTTCCGTTCACAACGTCAGCGATGATCACGGATACCGGGTCGTGGTGCGGCGGCGGAATGAACTGACGTTGGTACCACCAGGTGCCGCCAGCGAGCCCGAGCAACAACACGACGGTCGCGGCCATGAGCGGCAGACCGACCACGCGTTTGACAGGCCGGAGCTTGCCGTTGTCGTCGAGCCGATCCAGCGCGGCCACGAGGTCAGCGGTCGTCGCGTACCGCTTGGCGGCTTCTGGCTCGATGCAGCGCGATACCAATGCGTCCAGGGCGTCGGGGACCTCAGGAACGACAGACTTCACGGGGGCCGGTGCCTGGTCGAGGCGCTTCTGCAGCTCGACGATCGCGCTGATGGCGTGCTGCGCGCGGCGCCGCCCGGCGAGCATGTCGTAGATCATCAGACCGAACGCGTACATGTCGGCACGCTGGTCGACTTGCTGGCCGCGCGCCTGCTCGGGCGCCATGTACTCGATCGTGCCGACGACGGCGCCCGCGACGGTCGCCGTGGCCAGGGTCATCGCGTCTTCCAGGCTCGGGTGGATTTCGCCCACGGCGCCAGCGCCCGTCACGTTGGTCTCGGTTCGCGCGGTGGTGCGCGCGATGCCGAAGTCCATGATGATGGCCTGGTCGCCCTTCTCGATCATGATGTTGGCGGGCTTGAGATCGCGATGTACGACGCCCGCGTCGTGCGCGGCCTGCAGGCCCGCGGCTATCTGCCTCGCGATGGGCATCACCCTCGCGACCGGCAGACTGCCCGACTTCTTCAAGACGCTCGCGAGATCTTCCCCCTCGATGTACGGCATCGTGATGTACTTGATGCCGTCGATCTCGCCAAGGTCGTGAATGCGGACGACGTTCTTGTGGGTGATCTGACGCGCCAGCCGCAGTTCCTGCTTGAACCGTCGCTCGATATCCTGTGCGGCCGCCGGGTCTGTGATCACCTCGGGCCGGACGACTTTGAGGGCCACCATCACGCTCAGCTCGGCGTCCCAGGCCTGGTAGACGGCGCCCATGCCGCCGATGCCGAGCAGACGTACGATCAGATAGCGGGAGCTGAACTGCTGACTGGGTTCGAGCGGTCCCTTCGCGTCTTTCGGAGGTGGGGCCTGTCGGATACCACCGGCCGACGGCGGGAGCCCGGTTGAGTCACCGGGAAACGTATGTGCGGAACTCGAATCCGACGAAGGAGGGCTCTCTGCCGAGAAGAAGGTCCCGGCATCGTCGGTCGGCAGCGGTGTCAGAACGCCAGAGACGACGGAAGGCAGAAGCGCCTTGCACGCGGAGCAGCGATCGCCGCGATCGGATGTTTCGCGTCCGCAACTAGGGCACTTCATGAAAAAGGCCCGACCCCCGGGACTTGAACGGTTATCAGGCTCGATTATGTCGTTCTGGCATGAAAACGCAAAGCGCAAAACGCGCGCCAGCGGCGAGTTGCAGTAATGTGGCGGCGATTCCGATCGATCTCGTCGAACCCGGCAATGCCCACCGCTCGCCGCGCGGTTCGTGACTTCTATCCGACGACCGGCGACGACACCCAACCGATCTGCTGATACATCGTCAGGAAGTCGAACGAGTTCCACCCCTCGACGATGAGGCCGTTCTCGACCCGGCCCACGGTCATCCCCCAGAAGTCGACTGGCTTGTCCGTCGCCTTGCCCCCGAGCGCGTCGCCGCCGTGACGTCCGGTCACGTGGCACACCACGGCCACGCGGTCGCCATCGACGAGTGACTGCACGACGTCGATGTGGAATTCCGGGAAGCTGTCGCAGAACGTTTTGTGAAACGGTTTGAAGGCGCCTGCTCCGATGATCGGTTCGGCGGCCAGACCGTGGACCTTCGCATCCGGGGCCATCAGCCTGTCGATCGCGTCCCCGCGGCGCTGATTCCAGACCTCTTGAAACCACTCTCGCATGACGGCATCAGGCGCTGTGCTCATTGTCAGACCTCCTCGGGTTGCGTGTGACGTGTGCCGGTCAATCTAACCTACTTCTCGACGACATCGCGGGTCGGGCGGTGTCGGAGTCGCTTCGCCCCTACGGCAAGGTCGACTAGAAGGTGTACCTGATGCCCAGCTGTCCCGTTCTCGGGTCCGTCCACGTCATGGCCTTCCCGAAATCGGGCCCCGAGCCCGAATCGTAGCCGGTGGCACGCCCGATGTTGGTGACGTTGAAAAAGTCGGCGTACAGACCGAACCGGCTGTCGCGCCGCAGGCCGAACGTCTTCTCCACCCGCAGATCGAGCCCGCCGATGCTAGGCGTCGTTCGCGAGCCGACAGGCTCAGCGGGGAAGCCAATCCTGATGGGGTCAGTGACGAATGCGTTTCGCTGCCACCGCGTCCCGTTGTGCCAGCGGAACGCCATGCCCGTCGTGAACCCGCCCAGCCACGGCGGCCGATAGGACCCGATCGCCTTGAACTCGGTGTAGTCGAACATCGGCGGCACCGCGCCCCGAGCCTGGACGTTCTTGTTGGCGCCGAACCCATTCGGGTTCATCGACCAGTACGTCGCGTTGGTGTCGTACTCATCGCCGACCGTGCCGTTCGATCTCGACCAGGCGTACGACACCTGGTACTGCCAACGGTCGGCGAAGCGGCGCGTCGCAATCAGTTGCACGCCGTTGAACTGGCGGTAGGCGCCTGGCGGATTCGATAGCAGCAACGTGCGGTCCCCGGGGTAACTCTGGTAGGCCGTGAACGTCCCGCCATCGTCGAGGGTGCCCGGATTCCCGTCGGGGCCGGGGTCGCGGACCTGGTACGGGATCCAGTCGTCGATTCTTGGATCGACCCAGCCGATCAGATCACCGAACCGACGGTTCACATACTGCAGTTGAACGGTGCTGTTGCGTCCGACGGCACGTTCGACGCTCAGCACCCACTGGTCCACGTGGGACTGGCTGAAGGTCGAGGACGGCGGCACGGGGCTCTCTTCGGTGTACCGAAATTGCTCGGTGTACTGTCCGTCCTGGACGCTGTAGAAGACATGCGGGCTGTGCACACCCTGCTGGAAGTACGAATAGACGTCGGTGTAGAGCGGATCGTAGAACCTTCCGTAGTGGGCCCGCAGGACCGTCGACTGGGTCCCGGTGAGATCCCACGCTACGCCCAGGCGCAGCCCCACGGGGGACGTCGTGAAATCGGACGGCACTCCAGGGATTGACCCGCGATTGAACTCGGCTCGAAGACCAGGCTCGAGCGTGATCCGGTCGTTCAGCGTCCACCGATCCTGGACGTACAGCGTCGCGTGCTTCCCAGTGACGCTCGGGTGATCGCCATTCCAGGTTTCCACCTGCACCAGAACGCCGTTATTGGTGGTGAGTCGCTGGTTGGTCGGGATACCGCTCCGGCCCTCGCTTGGGGAGACCTCGTATTCGAAGCCACCCTTGATGTCGTGTCGTCCCCACCTGCCCTGGCGGTAGTGGCTCGCTGTGGCCTCGAGAGCCGTCGAGGAGCTGCGTCCTTCATTCCACCAGGAGTTACAACAGGCGACGCTGGTCGCCTGATCATGCGACGGCGACGGGCCATCCATGGTGGCCGGTGGGTGCGGCATCGCCGCGCTGCTGCTGAAGTACCCGCTGCCCTTCAGGGTCACCATCGTCGTAGGACTGAGGACGGCATTCGCACGCACGTTCCACGTCTGTGTTCGGTTCGTCGTGTCCGCCCTGGACTCCGCCGTGTCCCATATCGAGAGTCCGACCCCCTCGGTGTCGCTGGCGTCACGCGAGATGAATCCCTGAAGCGTGACGTTGCGAGTAAGCGCCCCGTCCATCTTCACTAGCGTCCGGCTGGTGCGCTCGTCGGTAGCGCCCGGCCCCGGGTACCCATACGAGCGATAGGTGTGATGCAGGCCGCTCGTGCCGCCGAAGATCCACAGCCGATCTCTGACGACAGGCGCTCCGAGCTGCCCGTTGAGGTCCCACCATGTCAGCGGCGTAGTCGGAGGGAGGAACTCCTGCTGATCGGCTGGCACGTCACCCGTGTTGTTCGCCGTCCACCTGGGCCGTCTCGTGAGGTACTCGCCCATGCCTGACACGCGATTGCTGCCAGAACGGAGCACGCCGTTGGCCAGCGCCCCTGTGAAGGTTCCGTACTCCGCAGGCGCGCCGAGCGCAGATACCTGCACCTGCTCGAACCAGTTGTAGTGCATGTCTGTCGTCGGGGATCCGAACGCGGCGCCGGTGATGTTCACGCCATCAACGGTGAGCGTGTTGCCGCTCATCTGAGGTCCGCCGAACGCGACCTCGCCCTGGACGCCATAGAGGGGCGTGGGCGTCGTCACGCCCGGCGCAAGTCCAAGTACGCCGTCGAGCGTCCGGTCGGTCGGCACGTCGTGCAGCATCGGTTCGTCGAAGAGCGTGGGGCTGGCAGCGCTCCGAACATCGATGAGGGCGCGGGTGGCCGGCACTTCGATCGACTCCGCGACGCCGGCCACTTGGAGTGCGAAAGGCACGGTGTAGGTGGTCTCGATCGGGAGGACGATGTGTGACCGGCGAACGCTCTTGAATCCCTGGGCGCTCGCCTCCACGTCGTACGTGCCCGGCAGCAGCTCGATGAACCGGAAGTGCCCGACGGCATCGGTGGTGGCCGTTCGCCGGCCCCCGATCAATCGGTCACCGGACAGGGATACTGTGACGTCGCGCACAACCGCGCCTTGCGGATCCGTCACCGCGCCCTCTATTGAGGAGCGTTGACCAGTCTGCGCGTGGAGCGGGATCTGCGTGAGCAGTACCGAGACGACAAGGACGCTGGTGATGGTCTTAGTCATGATCGCGGCTGGTCTCGCGGACAGCGTCACTGTCCGACGTCGGAAGGAAGTGTTCGATGATCCACGGTTCGCGGGTTGGTACGCCATAGGTGAACGCCAGTCGCCGGCCATCCGGAGTCACCGCGAGCTCGCGGAGACCGCCGACCGCGAGGTTGATCGGCGCGGCCGTGCCCGACCGCGAGTCGACCCGCCACGCCGAATGCTCGTCGCTGAAACGAGAGAGCCCGGGCTTCCACCGGACGAACAAGAGTGTGTGGCCATCCGGCATCCACTGCACGTCGCTGAAGTGCTCGCCCTTGTCGCCCTGGAGGACCCGACGAAAACTGCCTCCCGGTTCTCCGACCATCACGAACGGGCTGCCGCCGTTCTCGGTGATCAGCGCAATCGTCCCGTCGATGGGTGACTCGGCAAGGCCGAGCACACTTCCGGAGAAGGCCATCAATGGTTCGGTACGACCGGTTCGCGGATCGATGCGCTCGAATCCCCGTGGATCGCCTGCCACGAGCTGGCCGTTACGCCCCCAGACAACGGCTCCAAGCGGGTCGTCCACGTTTGCCGGGACTACCTTCAGGGGCGTGGTGTGTCCGTTCGGGACATCGACGAGGAACACTCCCGAGCGCGCCTCTACGTCGTCTCCCTTGACGACAATCTGGTTGCCGTCGGGTGACCACCTCGGATGCCGCAGGCCGCTCAACGCGGTCTTGATGTGGGTCTCGACACCACTCTCCATGTCCAGCACGCTCAGCGTCATCGAAAGCGCACCAGTGAACAGCGTTTGGTACGCGAGCCGTCTACCATCGGGCGCCCAGTCGGGCATCATCGTTGCGCCCATCTGCCCAGTCGGTATGTCCGTTGGTGTTCCTTCCACGGTGCCGTCAGGAGTCAATGCGACCGTAGCGATTCGTACGAGGCCGGTCTGACGGAAGTAGATGAACGCTTCATCAGGCGTGAGGGTCCAGACCGTTGCCACCCGCCCGAGATCCTGCGCGAGCAGTCGGGGATCGCCCGTCGGCCGCCCGTCCACGATGGACTGCATCCAGAGGCCAGGCGAACCGGTACGGTCGCTCACGAATAGCAACGCCCTGCCGTCTGCCGTCCATTTCGGGAACGTCGAGTTGGTTGGACCCGACGCAACCACCGACGGCGTGTGGCCGGAGCTTCCAACCAGATACACGGCGCGACGTGCGGGGTCCCCATCGACGTTGCTCTCGAAGGCCAGCCACCTGGTATCCGGGGACAGGCAGGGTCGGGCGATCGAACGTCGTGGACCCGTGAGCCACTGCCACGCGCCGGATCGAAGATCGACAAAGCCGAGGCTCGCTCCGGCTTTCTCCTGGCGTTGCACCAACAGCACGCCGCCGCGGGTCCATTCCTCTGGCGTCATCAGAGGCCCCGCCGAAAGGCGCCGCTGAATCGGACGCGCGGGATCCACGCGCACCGTTCGCAGTTCGTACTGGTCTGGAGCAATCTGACAAGCGAAAGCCACTTCCGCCAGCGTTGGGGCAAGGACGACGGGCGCGACCACGTCACAGGCGGGTAGGCCGTCGGTCGCTTCTCCCAGTGCGGGTCCTGGTTTCATGCTGCTGAGATTGAAGTCCGTCAGGACGATGTGGACGTAGTCTCGGGTCATCGGCAGCACCCGCCCATCGGCCGTGGGGAGGCCGAACACCTGGAATCCGGTCGGCCATTTGTTCCAGAGCGGCCGGATGGTGAGGCGGCCGCGTGTCCTGTCGCCAGCCTTCGGCGCGCTTCCGGTCGGCCACAGATCACGGAGGGCTACCGCTGTCACCAGCATCAGTGATGACAACAGCGCGACCCCTACGGCGGCCATGACGGGGACGATGCGAGGAGGCTGCCCGAACGGTCTGAGCGCGAGTGCGAGGGCAGCAGCCGACTCGAAACGCTCATGCGGCGACGCGGCCATCGCCCGGCTGAGTACTTCCGCGAGTTTCGTCGCGCCGCGGTGCACTCGTGCTCGCGTGCCGCCTTGCGGGTAGCCACCGGCGGCGGCGTAGGAAAGCAGCACGCCCAGGCTGTACACGTCGCTCTGCACCGTGGCAGGCCCGCCGGCGGCCACTTCCGGCGCGAGATACAGCGGCGTTCCGCCATGTTCGAGACCAGCGTGGCGCATGGCGCCGCCGGCGCCGAAGTCCATCAGCACGACGCGCCCGTCGCCGCCAACCATGACGTTCTGTGCCTTGACGTCACGGTGCAGCAGTCCAGCCGCGTGCACGGCGCCGAGCGCCTCGCACAACGCAAGACCGATCGACGCGACGCGTGTGACTGGCAGCGCGCCCTCGCCGCGAACGATCTCCGCGAGCGTGGAGCCTCGGACGAGCTCCATCCAGACGCCCGCGCGTCCGTCGACACGCGCCGCGCCGAAGACCGTGACCACGTTGGGATGATGGACTCGAGCGAGCAGCCGGCCTTCTTCGAGCGCTTCGTCGACGTGGGCGTCCGAGTCCGGCGGCCGGCGCAGCAGCTTCAGCGCCACTTCGCGATCGAGCGCGGGGTCCCAGCGCCCGGTACACGTCGCCGAAGGCGCCGCTCGCGAGGTGTTCGAGCAGATCGAGGTGACCCCAGCGTGCGGGGCTCGTCTCTTCGCTGCCAGTGGGAATCCGTGCCGACGCGTCATCGGCCGACGGTGCTCGGTGAACGCGCGCGATGTTCTCAACAACGCGAAGCGCCGCGAGCTTGTTCCTGAAGCCCGGCGACCCTTCCTGCTCGAGCGCCTCCCAGTCAATGGCCTTGCCCTCGCAGATTGCGCGGACGAGATCTTCGAGGGAAGGTGGCCCTGGACTCATGGTTCGCTCAGCTCGTTCACCACCCGGGTCAGCGCACGCTCCACCGCCATGCGGGCGGCATTTGCCGTGGGCTTCCCGATTAGCTTCGCCACTTCCTCGTACGTGAAGCCAAGTTCCAGCCGCGCGATGACCGCCTCGCGATCGATCGGCCTGAGTCCTGCCAGGACGCGTTCGTAGCGCTCGAGGTCCTGGCGGCCGATGGCGGCCTCGAGCGGCGACGGCCCTTCGTCCGGATGCGCGGTGTCGAACTCCACCGTCTCTGGTCGGCGCCGCGAGCGCCGGAACTCGTCTCGAATGCGGTTCAAGACCGCCTGACGGAGATAGGCCTGGAGGCCACCCTCCCGGTTGGCTTCGAGGCGCGCCACTTTCTGAAACGACTGGAGCAGGACGTCCTGCACAAAGTCCGACGTGTCGGCGAGATCGCGCAGCGCGATGGGCATGCGGCCGGAGGCCCACCGCCGCAGGCGGGGCAGGAAGCGGTCCATGAGGATGGCCAGCGCGTCCTGGTCGCCGGCGCGTACACGGTCGACTAGATCCAGGGTTGTTTCACGAGAGGGCGGATGGCTCGCGTCTAGCGGAGCGGAGGGGTCGCCCATGGGAGCGGCAGCAGGATACCGCAAGCTCGGCTGCTCAGCTGTGCGATTCCTCAGCGCTCGGCGTGTACAGGAGATGAAGGACAGCACGCTGAGGAAGCGGCGCGAGAGCCTTCCGGAGGACAAACATGCGATTGACAGTTGCACTCGTCGGAACGACTCTCTCGCTGGTGGGGGCGGCAACTGCGATTCACGCCGCCAAGCCGCCGGCCTCGGTCAGCTGCTCGGTTCAAATGCGGGACGATCCCGGCGACATTGTCCGGAGCGACGGCGGAGGAACCTATACCAACGGCGCTGGCGGCGTCTCCTGCTCGATCGACGGCACCTCGAAGTGGCTCATCTTGACGTTCTCGAGTCCCGGCAAGCACCAGCCCGCGCGGTCGCTGGTCGTCGCAGGCCACGGCGACGTGAACGGCTTGGCTCCTTATTCGACTGTCAGCAGCAGTACTGAGCTCGACATCATGCAGTTCGGCGCTGCGGTGTCGCCGACCGATGTCTCGCATTGGCGACTCCGGATGTCCAATGCGCCGCAATTTCTCGGCAGCTTCGGGCAGCTCACGGGCGACAGCACTTACGACGCAGGAACCCCCGGCACCTCGTCTCTCTTTATCACGACCGTCGATGCCTGCACCTGGGTGGCGACGTCTTATGCGAGCTACCCGCTGCAGACCATCGTCGGCGGACACGGCGAGAACGGTGGCACACAAACCGATCCGCGAGTGGCGATCCTGACCGAGAACGGGATCCCTGGCGGCAATGGTGTCACGGTGCGGGGATACTACGTCACGCCGTTTGCCGCCACGATCCGCGCCCTCAAGACCGGGTGCCCGCAATAGCGCGGCGCCAAGAATCTGGCGTCAACGATCGCCACTGTGTCGGATGTGCGGACAGATGCCAGCAGACGACGCGCCACGCTCATGGACGCGCGGCGCGCCGCCTGACTGGCGCTCCACACAATTCGCCACAGTTGCCGACTGGACCACACACTGACGCCGTCGTCCTGAGCCATCGTCTCCTTCGCAGGAGGGAGATTCCATGGTTTCCAGGCGAATGAGATCCGTTAGTGTGGGGCCAGGTCTGATCTTGGCCGCGATTGTTTCGACGATGCTCCTCGTTGCTCCGGTGCGCGCCGACAAGCCTGCCTCGCATAACACCTGCGGGTTGAGGAACGCGTGTCCCGCCATTAGCCTCTCAGTGCAATTCCTGGAGACTGATGCGAACAGCACGCCGTATCCGCTCCGCTCGGACGGCCAGGGGACGTACGTCAACGGTGCCGACAACGTGAAGGCCGTTTTCGACTCAGGTGGGAGTTTCTCTTTCGACACAGGAACGGTTCTACCGGCCGTTCGAGACATGATCTCTCAGTACAATGCCCCGCTGTCGGGATACTCGGCCTATACGCTATTGGTTCAACCCGGTGCTCATTACACTTGGGGAACTTCGGGTGTCAAAGTCACCGCGCCCCAGGAACTTGGGACGGCAGGGTGGCCATCCTCGATGTGCGTCCCCGGTGACATCCACTCAGACGACACCGTCGAGTCCTACGTGACGCTCTATCACACGGGCATCGAGGGCACGGGGCACTTCGCCAACCGGCCAGTGGCTGATGACGCGCGTCGGTCCCACCACTTGGACGCTCGAGACGTCGGCGACTTGCAGCGGAGACATCGTTAACCTGCGCCATTTCATCCCTGGCTCTAGGAAGACTGCAACCTGGGAAACCATCGGGTATTACCATCTCCCGTTCAAACTGGTCCTCAATCAGCAATAGGCCGGGCACAAACCGCAACCGTTGTGGCCCGCACTGACGTCGCCGGTGCGGGCCTCGCGCGATCGGTTCTGGGGCCGTGATCCCGCGTCAACAGGCAGCCGGGGTGGTTCGGCTCTGAGCTCAAGTCACGGTCAGCATGCGAGTGAGCTTCGCTTAGAATTGGCAAAGTGGCTCCCCAGCGCATTCGCGCGGTCCGGCGCCCCCTTGTCCTCTACCTGGCCGCCGTGGTCGGGCCCACCCTTGTCGTGCTCACGCTCGGCGTGATCGCTGCTCGCCGCCAGGTGGCAGCACTCGATGCCCTGAAGCTCACGACTGAACGACTTCAGGAGTCCAGCCTCGCCATCGAGTTCGAACGGTCCTTGGCGGCACGAACGGCGGCGGCACTCGTCGATCCGGTCTTCGATGAACTGGCCCACGCGGCCGGCGTCGATGACCCCAGGCTGCTGGACCGTGCACAGCAGCACGCGCTGGCCCTTCCGACACGTTATCCGTTTGCTCGGTTCGCATTCGTCGTTATCGACGGCGAGGTGCGATATCCGCGAGTCCAGGCTCCCTGGCCCCAAGATGTGCCAAGCCAGCTAGCCGCCGAATCGCCAACCGCTCGCCGCTCCTTTGCAGGCGCTCACGAACGCGAAGCCGCGGGAGCGTACGTCTTGGCAGCTGCGGAGTACGCTACCTTCGAGCATCTCGCCCGAAGCGAGTCCCTGCGAGGCCTTGCCGTCGCCTCCCGCGCCTCAATGCTGGAACGGGCCGGGATCAGAACGGAGGCCATCTCCGCATACCAACGACTCCTCGACCAGTTCGCTGATGCATATAGTCCTGCGGGACGACCGTTTTCGCTTCTGGCAGCGTTGGAACTTGCTCGCCTTGGACAGGCCGCCGATCCCCGACTGAGGCACACTCGGAAGGATCTCGTCTCCGGCCGCTGGTCGGTCACGCACGACCAGGCGACGTATTTTCTCGAGCGGCTTCCGGCTCCATCAGCCCCCGGAATCGTCACGCCCTTCCTGGATGGCGCGAGTGCGGCTCGGCGGCTCTTGTCCTTTTCCATTCCTCGCACGGACGCCATGCCGGGCCACGTCTCATTTGCGGCGATCGGCGAAGGGGATGGGATCCTGCAGCTGGCGTACAGAGGCGACCAGTCGAATCGAACGGTTGGCATTGTCCTTAGCCTGCCCTGGCTGCGCCAACACCTTCTGCGCGAGGTCGCCGGCGGCGTCGTCGCCGACCGGAGCGCGGAGCTCGTGCCGCTCGCCGCCGGACATCCGCCATTCCACGCGATCCTGCCGGGATGGTGCATTCGGCTCCTCCCATCCAGCCAGAATCGCTCGTGGCTGCGTGCAGACTTCGGCGCTTTTGCGGCAATCGCCGTCGTCGTGCTTGGCGTGCTCGTGATGGGCGTGCTGGTGTTGATGCGTGACGTCGAGCGTGAGACGAAGCTCAATCAGCTGCGCGCCGATCTGGTGGGCGGGGTATCGCATGAGTTGAAGACGCCGCTCAGTGTCATTCGGATCTACGCGGAAACGATCGATGAAGCGCCGGATGTCTCGACAGCCGACCGTCGGCGGTTTGCAGCCGCGATCGTGCAGGAAACCGAGCGGCTCCGACGGCTCGTCGATGGCGTGATCGATTTCTCACGGATTCAGCAGGGCAAGCGCGACTACTCGCTCATGGCCGGTTCGGTCGCGCCTCTCGTAGCACGCACCGCCGATCGCTTTCGCGACTATCTCGCGGTCCACGAGTTCTCTCTTCAAGCCACCATTGATTCGAAAGTACCTCTGGTGGAGTTCGACGAGATCGCGGTCGAGCAGGCCGTCCTCAATCTGCTCGACAACGCGTTCAAGTATTCCGGTGAGTCGAGGGAACTGTCGCTCGATGTCGGCACGGATGGCGAAAGTGTCTTCATCCGTGTGCAGGATCAAGGCGTTGGGATCGCGCCATCGGAGCAGTCTCGGATCTTCGAGCGCTTTCAACGGGGCGATCACCCGGATCGCGGTGGATACGGCCTTGGCCTGTACCTCGTCAGGCACATCATGGCCGCGCATCGGGGTCGCGTGGATCTTGCCAGCATGCCAGGTAAGGGCAGCACTTTCACGCTAGTGTTCCCGCGTGCGTCGACGATTGCGAGTTCGGCCGAGGTGTCGGCCGCCGGTCGCAGGCCGAGCGTTCTGAGCGAGCCGCCTAAGGTGTCCTATGTCGAAAGTACTGCTCGTCGAGGATGATGAGGCGCTCGCGCGTGGCCTCGAGTTCAACCTCAAACGGGAAGGGTTCGACGTGGTACGCGCAAGGCGCGGGGACACGGCCGTCGATTTGCTGTCGAGAACCCGCCCGGATCTGGTGATGCTCGATGTGATGCTGCCTGGTCCGATGAACGGCTTTGAAGTCTGCCGCGAAATCCGGCGGCTGGGACTCGATGTCCCGATCATCATGCTCACAGCCAGGGCCGAGGAAGTGGATCGCATCCTCGGGCTCGAGATTGGCGCCGACGACTACCTCGTCAAGCCGTTCAGTGTCAGGGAACTGGTCGCTCGAATCCGCGCTCGCCTTCGCCGCGACCGCAAGGCAGGCAACGCGCCCTTTTCCCGGTTTCGATTCGGCCGGTACGAAGTGGACTTCGAGCACTTCGTCGTGACACGTGATGGCACGGCGCTCGATCTGACCGGGAAGGAGTTTGCGATCCTCCGGTTGCTCGTTCAGGCTCGGGGCGAAGTGGTGCACCGGACCCGACTCCTGGACAAGATCTGGGGCGCGGATGAAGCGCTGGACGAAAGGCGGATCGACACACACATCGTGAACTTGCGGCGAAAGCTCGAAGACGATCCGGCGACGCCGCGTCTCATTCAGGCGGTCTACGGCGAGGGCTACCGATTCACCGGATGAACGCAGCGCACAATTCCTCACGATTCGACAGTTTTCTCACCTGTCGGCGGGGACGGCTCCGCGACGATATGGGACCGCGATGGTAAGTCGTGATCTGAACTTGCGCCTTGCCGTGTGGGCGGCGACCCTGCTCGGTGCGGCAACTCTGCACTCGCAGAATCCACAACCGGTGGATTGACCGCACAGCAGTTCGAAGAGGCGGTCACTCTGGTCGACAGCCGCGGCGACTGTACGGCCGCGGTGCCGGCTTTCGAGCGGGTGACGTCGAGCGCGGATCGGGCGCTCGCTGCGCGCGCCCTTGTGTACCTGGGGGCGTGCTACGAACGTCTTGGCAACGAGAAGGCGCGTCAGGCGTATCGGCGCGTAATCGAACACTATCCTGATCAGCGTGCAGCGGCCACGCAGGCACGCGACCGGCTAGCCGCGCTTGACCGCCTGATGAAGCCGCCAGTCGGCCCTACGTTGCGCCCGCTGTGGGCGAGGTCTGCGCATGACGGGCTGGCTGGACGTCCGACGCTGGACGGCCGCACGGTCCCACTTGGAGGCGAGAACGACACGGTGGTGCTCTCAAGAACCTCGATCTCGGCCGGCGGCGGCAACCGATTCCGCTCGGCGCCGCCAGCGACGGGCTCCCGTCGTGTACGGTGCGGGATCCAGTGGACGTCGTTGTAGTGCTTTCGCCCGACGGGCGTCAGGCCGCGTTCACCTGCGAGGTAACAAAAGGGCGCAATGAGCTCCGCGTGATCCGCACTGATGTGTCGCCGGCACGGCAACGCCTCGTGCTCGCAGCGTCGGTCGAACCGTTGGAGTGGCGGGACGCGAATGCGCTCCTGGTGCAGCGCCGAACCGGCCCCCAGGCCGACCTGGCATTCGTGAACACTGAGACGAGTGCGATCCAGCTGGTCACGACCCTGACGGCTCCTGTCACCAACGCCAGCGTATCGCCCGACGGCGCGTGGGTCGCTTTTCACTCCCCCGATGCCGCCGTCGCAGGCCGCCACGACATCATGGTTGCGCGCTCGAAGGGGGGCACGCCAATCGCCGTCACGACAGGCCCTTCTGACAACCAGCTCCCAGGCTGGACACCCAACGGGCGAGGAGTGCTGTTTGTAAGCGACCGCACCGGTTCGCCGGGGCTCTGGGTGCAGCCCCTCGCCGACGGCCGGCCAGCGGGACCCCCGCAACTCCTGACACAGGACCTCGGACGCGTCATGGACGTGTTGGCAGCCACGTCTGGCGGCGAGTTCGTGTACTTCCGGCAGACCGGGCTCGTGAAGGTTGCCGTTGCGGGCGTCAGGGCTGATGGTTCCGTGACGGAGCCCTCGATGACGGACACAAGGCAGTTCGGCGGCACGATGATGCCGGGGTGGTCACCTGACGGCGCTCGTCTCGTGTACCAGGCCACGCTGACCGGAACACGGTCTCTCGTCCTCGGGTTCAAGGACCTGCGCACAGGGGAGGAACGAATGGTGACGACACCGTTGTCGTTCGTCTTGCCGCGCTTCTCGCCCGACGGCCGCAGCGTCGCCGTGACCGGGCGCGACCCGGAGGGCCACGACGGTCTCTTCCTGATCGACACCGTCAGCGGACAGGCGTCGGCCCTCAAACTGATGCCGCGCATGGAAGAAGACACATTGGGAGGCTATCACTGGGCTGCCGACGGGTCCCTGATCGTGATGGTGGGTCACACCTGCCAGAGGATTGACGTTCAGAGCAGGCAATCAACGACGCTGTGGACGAGGGACGGTTTCGTTGGACGGTTCGCGGTCCAGCAGAAGACCGGCGCAATCGCCTACGTGCATCATTTGAAGGGCGTCATCACGCTGGAGGTACGGGAGCCGGACGGCTCCTCTCTCGAGCTGCTTCGAGCGGCACCGGACGAAAATTCTTCGACGTCGACTGGACGCCCGACGGCGACGCCGTCGTCTTCACTCGCATTGCACTCGGCCGCGCAGTGTTTGGCGCTGCGCGCTGGCCGGCACTCTGGCGTATCGACGTCAAGACACTGACAGCTCACCCGATGGGGCTGTCACTTGATGGCCTTCGCGACGTTGTCATGAGCCCTGATGGCACGAAAGTCGCGTTCACCACCGGCAATCCGACGCGGGAACCCTGGATCCGGAGCACGATCTTCCCGCCTCCTACACAAGGCCGGTGCGCCGGTGAATCCACCAGAGATGCGCACACGCAGCGCACGCCACTCCTCACAATTCGCCACAGTTCCCGACCGGACCACACACTGACGCCGTCGTCGTGAGCCATCGTCTCCTTCGCAGGGGGAGACCCATGGCTTAGGCGAATGAGATTCGTTGGTGTGGGCCAGGTCTGATCTTGGCCGCGATTGTTTCCACGATGGTCCTCGTTGCTGCCAAGTAGCGACGCTATTTCAAGCGGCTCTCGGAGAGGTGTCATGACTCAACTGCGTCTGTCGGAGCTCGCCGGGTTCTTCTTCGCTACGCGGTCAGACGGACGCTGTACCGGGTTCAGGCGAACTGTGACGGCCAGAGCACTCGCGTTCTGTGTGGCTTCGGCCTTTGCAAGCCCGTCACAGGCGCAGATCACGGGCGCCTATGCAGGTTGGCATGCTGAGGCCATGAATGACGCTGGGTTGTCGTCGGCTGGTTCACCGGAGACCAGAGCGCCACTCATGGTCCGGGCGCGGGAGGGGCTTGTGCGTTTTTCGAGCGCCGAGCGTGTACAGAAAGCAAAGGACAAGGCGATCACTCGGACGTTTCTTAGGAACTGGACGAAGCGCCGTCTTGAGGCCAGCGTTTGCCGGTGCCCAATCGAAACGCTTTGTGCACGTGGGATGGTGTCGTAGACAGGCCCGCCGGAGCGCCTCGCGGGGGCGCGCGCGTGGACGTCGTTGAGGTCCGTTTTCGCATAACCCGAAGCAAGTCCACGAGGAGAGACTATGACGAAGAGCGAGTTTGGTGTCGGTCGCCGGAAGCCAGCGCGGAGTTGCGGGTTCACTCTTTCGGCGAGTGCTGTAGTCGCCTTCGGGATCTGTTTCGCCGCTCTCGCAAGCTGGTCGCAACCGGCGTACGCCCAGAACGCTGACTCGTCGTCGACTTCTCTCGACTGGCACCTCGTGTCCATAGCCACAACGCCAGGTGCGCGTCTCGGACACGGAATGGTGTACGACTCGACGCGCAACAAAGTGATCATGTTTGGCGGCGAGATGATGGCTGATTGGAATGGCACCGCTGATCTGCTCGAAAACGAAGAAGCGATGCTCAACGACTTGTGGGAATGGGACCCAGTAACCGAGGTCTGGAACGAGATAACGCCTGCCTCAACTCTTGTGCCGGGCAGGAGATCGTTCTTTGGAATGGCTTACGATCCCCTACGAGGCAAGGTCGTCATCTACGGAGGGAGAACGCTTCACGGTACCAGAGCTGACACGTGGGAGTGGGATCCTTCCACTCGCATGTGGTCAGAGCCGAATCCAGATGATGCCGTTCCTGGAGGCGTCCGTGGGTTGCAGCTTGCATTTGACCCGAATCTACAAAGGGTGATCTTGTTCGGTGGCCAGGCGTATTGGGGTGGCCAAAATGGAGTGACCTTTGCCTGGGATTCCGTGAATGCGCACTGGGACGTAGTTGCCTCCACAGGGCCTGCCCCCAGAACGGGACCCGGCATGAGCACGGATTATGCGCGCTCACGCGTAGTTCTTTACGGAGGCTACGACTACACGGCAAACAACTATGCCGGCGTAATCTATGGCGACACGTGGGAATGGGACGGTGTAGCCTGGATCCAAGTCGCCGCCTCTGGTCCTTCACCTCGCATGCAGCTCGCTCAGGCCTACGACTTATCGCGACAGGTCACTATCGTGTACGGAGGAACCGACGCCTCGTGCTTCAACTGTCGCAAAGACACCTGGGAATGGGACGGTAGTGTCTGGCAACAGCGACTGACGCCGACCGACATGGGCGGTCGGGAAACGGCCACGGCGTACGATGGCACCGGGATCCTGACCTTCGGGGGTGTTGATTCAAGGTTCAATCTGTATTCGGATACCCACCGGCTCATGACGAACCCGCTGGAGGTGCACTGTGCGACTCCGGACCGCGGCTGGCACTCGAGTGACGTGTCGGTGCCGTGCACGGCGACCGGGGCGCTCGCGAACGCTTCGGACGCTTCCTTCAACCTGACGACAGACGTCCCCAGCGGAGTCGAGACGTCCGACGCATCGACCAATTCGCGAGAGGTCTGCGATCCGGCTGGCACGTGCATCACCGCGGGACCGATCTCCGGCATCAAGATCGACAAGAAGGCGCCGACAATCAGCGTCGCCGCGACCGCGTCTCCCAACGGGCACGGGTGGTACAACGCCAACGTCACGCTTCACTTCGCCTGTGATGATGCTGGATCCGGCGTGCCGGCTGGTGCGTGCCCTCCAGACACGGTGCTGACAACCGAGGGAACCGCGGTGACCTCCGCCGCCCAAACCGTGACCGATGCGGCGGGCAATATCAGCGCGCCAAGCAACGTGGTGACCGTCAAGATCGATAAGGCCCCGCCCGTGCTCAACCCTGTCGTCAATCCCAACCCCGTGCTTCTCGGAGGCACGGCCACAGCGTCGGCGGTGGCCGGGGACGCCCTCTCCGGCGTGGCGAGCCAGAGTTGTGCGCCCGTGGCGACGGGTTCGGTCGGTCCGAAGTCGGTTACATGCACTGCAACCGACAACGCCGGCAACACCGCCACCAAAGCGGCAAGCTATGGCGTCATCTATCGATTCGACGGGTTCCTGCAGCCCGTCAACGACACCGCCCATCAGACCTGCCCCAGTTGCCCGACGAGCATCTTCAAGGGCGGCAGCACTGTGCCCGTCAAGTTCGCGCTGAGGGACGCGAACGGCAACATCGTACTTGGTGCGGGCACGGCGCTCTGGATCGCGCCACAGCAAGGCGGCGCGACGAACGCGGCGATCGACGAGGGCGTCTACGGTGACCCTGCGACGCCTGGCGCTGCCTATCAGCTCTCCGGGTCGCAGTACATCTACAACTGGAGCACAAAGGGCTATGCCACGAACTACTTCTGGCGGATCGGCGTCGCGTTGGACGATGGGCAGACGTACATTTGTCTACATTGGGTTGAGGTAGGTCTTTGAAACCGGACTGGGAGCCACCATCGAGGGACTCCCAGCCGCCGCTGACTGGTTCATGTCTCAGGCGTGTCACTCCTAGAGAGAGCACGACTGGCAAGGCCGCTGCGCCGTCCGGCGGCAGCCGAGCAACCGTTTCGAAGGGGGCATTGCGATGTGGATGTCGAGTTCTTGGTTGCGAGTGGTCGTTCAGCGAATCGTACTGGTTGGCCTGATCGGAGGTCTGGCCCCCGCCTCACTTCGAGCGGCCGGCTGCTCCCCGGTAACAATTCTGAGCGCCACGATCAACTATGCGATTGCGCCAAACCAGATCGCCATCAACGGCTTCAATTTGAGCACGGCTGGATTGACGCCAGCCGTCTCGTTCAACAATGTTTCTCTCGTAGTCACTTCATTCAGCAGCGTAAGCATCGGTGCAAGTCTGCCCAATGGAGTGACAGCGGGAACATACGCCCTCCTGGTTAGTAACCAGATCAAAGCGGGCTCCTACTGCGTCGCTCCGACCTTCGAGGTCACCTACGGCGCCACCGGCCCGCAAGGTCCGCTGGGCTCCATAGGCCCCCAAGGTTCACAGGGCCTCATGGGGCCGCAAGGATTTCAGGGGCCGCAGGGCCCAGCTGGACCAACCGGACCGCAGGGGCCGCAGGGACCAAATGGTGCGCCGGGGCCAGTAGGCCCGCAAGGCAACCCAGGGCCGAACCGGCTGGCTATCGCTCAATTGAAGTGGTATGTAGCCGATCAGGCAGCAACTTTTCCGGATGCAGGAGAGGCCCCGAGAGGCATGGCCTTTGACGGGGCTAACATCTGGGTGGTCCTGAGTAACAGCGGCGCGATCCAAAAGCGCCGGGCGTGTGATGGCGCCTTGCTGGCAACAATCAATGTCGGAGGCGGTCACCTTACGAATCTGGTGTATGACGGCGCCAACATCTGGGTGGCCGGCTTGGATGGAGGTATCGTAACCGAGCTGCGGGGTAGCGACGGGGCCATTCTGGGCACCTTCATGGTGGCGAACGCTTATGGTCTTGCATTCGACGGCTCAAACATCTGGGTGACCGGCTATACGGCATTGGGAACCGTCACTAAACTGCGGGCCAGCGACGGCGTCAATCAAGGGATCTTCACCGTGGGGGCGTATCCGATCGGTGTGGCATTCGATGGTGCCAACATCTGGGTGACGAATTCTGGTGCCGGAGGCCCTGGTACAGTCAGCAAGCTCCGGGCAACTGATGGGGCACCGTTGGGGACGTTCCCAGCTGGGAGGAACGCGTTCGGAGTGGCATTTGACGGCTCTGCGATCTGGATTGGCAACAATGGTGAGAACACGGTCACAAAGTTGCGCGCCACTGATGGCGTCACCTGGGGACGTTCACTGCAGGCAGCGGTCCTACTGGGGTAGCGTTCGACGGCGACAGCATCTGGACGGCGAACAATGGTGACGGTACGGTGACCAAGCTCCGTGCTGGTGACGGCGCGATATTGGGGACATTCAGTGTGGGGCAATTCCCCTGGGGCGTGGCTTTCGACGGCGCACACATCTGGGTCTCCGTTGTTGGGACGAATTCGCTGACCAAGATGTAGTCAGCCTGCCGTAACGGTCCGGATCTGCAGCTGGCCAACGTAGACAACAACGTGGGTAACATTCGGGGCACCGCATGGGATGCGCACGCCCCATACTTCGATCGCCGCCTTCAGCTTCCCTCGCGGCAGCGCGAACTGAGCCTGCCGCGTCGTAAGGACCGCACGCGATAGCGACGCCGCGAGCGATGAGTCGATCATCTGGAAGTAATGAGCCAGGCAAGGCCCCCTGCTGCTCCGAGATCGTAGGCGAGACAAAAGGCCGGCCACCAGACTGGGACCCCTGAGTTTTCCAGCACGCTACCGTGAACGGCATCAAAAACGCCATGGCCAGCGAGCGCAGCCACGACGATCCACGCACTCGACTTGAACCCGACAACGGCCGCAATCACAAGACAGCCATCGGGATCAACTCTAGAAGCACTGTGTGAACGGACGCGCTCATTGCTGCAAACAACACGTAGTACGACGCAATCACGATCATCACCGTCGGATAGAACGCTCGATCGCGGTCGAATCCTACGCGCCTTGCAAACACTGCGACGCCCAGCGCAAGCACGATTCCAATGACATATGGCATAGAACTCCCTGGGCTCTGCCGACGCGTGAGACGTCTAGCGCCACTGCACGATGCCGGGTGTTTCGGCGGATGTAGCGATTGGCTGGCGTAGCGGCGTCCGCGTCCTTGCCGCCTCGGGATGCCGCCACGCCGACGTCATGACCCGAGCGATCAGGCGCGGGTGGAACAGGCTGGCGGGGCCGGCAAGCAGGTTCGCGGCCTCGAAGAAGGCCTGACAGACCGCGCGATCCACCGATGCCGCACGATGGACGTGTCCCAGGTACCAGTTGGCGAGGCGCACTCCCAGCGGACGAGGGCCCGTGACGCCGGCAAACGCCAGGTCTCCGCCCGCGGCAATCGACCAGGGCCCGTCCACCACGCCGGCGGCCTTTGGAAAGAAGCGCTGTGCGAGCGACTCGAGCCGCTGCGGCGCGGCAAGCGACTCGTCGAGCGCCAGCGCCTCGATCGCCGCAACGCTCATGCCCTGGCCGTAGATCGGGTTGAAGCTGCAGATGGCGTCACCGATGACGAGATACCGCGCGGGAAAACGCTCCAGCCGCTCGTAGCGCCGCCGGCGATTGGACGGAAAGGCGTACGCGACGGCATCGCTCAGTGGCTCCGCCCGGGCAATCACGTCGTGGATGCACGGGCGCGCCAGCGTCCGCGCGAACGAGAGATAGCCTTCCGGATCGCGCGGCGCGTGATCGCCAAGCCAGCCCCCGAGCGCCACGATCCAGCGGTCGCCCTCGAGCGCCAGCATGAACCCCACTCGTCGCTCATGCGGCGGCCGCGGCGCGACGACGGCACCGATGGCCCCATCGAGATCGGCCGGAACCCGCCGGTAGATCCGGGTGGTGTAGCCGATGCCGACCTCGAGCTCCTCGACGGAGGGCGGCTGGTAGCCGTGCTCGGCAAGCCACGCCGGCGACCGTGAACTGCGCCCGCTCGCATCCACGACCAGGTCGGCGTGACATGGATACTCGTCACACCCGTCGGGCTGCAGGCGTACCCCGGTGACGGCCTGCAGATCCGCGCTCATCAGCAGGCCCCGGACGGCGCAGCGTTCCGCGATACGCACGCGCGGCAGGCTCCGGACAGACGCGCGGATGGTACCTTCGAGGAGTGGGCGGCTGAGCAGCAGCCCATGCAGCCCGCTCGGGAATCGCAGCTTGTCGCAGCCGTGCTGATGCCAGCTGAAGTCGTTCACGACGTCGCCCGGCACGGCGCCGGCCGCCAGCAGGTCGGCCTCGAGGGTGGGGAAGAGCTGCGTGAGCGCGCGAAGTCCGCCAGCCAGAAGCCCGTGTGCGTGGCGCCCCTGCGGCACGCCCTGACGGTACTCGGCGCGGTCCGGCAGCACGTCGCGGTCGATGACGATCACCTGGTCGAAGTGCTGGTGGAGTACACGAGCGGTCACGAGTCCCGCCATACTCCCGCCGATCACGATGGCGCGCCTGCCGAGTCGGAGCGACGAGTCGAGGTACGACATGCTCATTCAGTCCTTGAAAATGGTGTCCGAGCCACGAGATGTGACACGGTAGCGCCGCGGCGCCGATCTGGCATGAGCGCCGGGTGAGCGTTGGGTAAGGAAGTCGGGAAGTGAGGCCAGGTCCTGTGAACTTACCGTTCGCACACGGACCGCTCACGACATCAAGGCGCGGCGGACCGTAGGCTGGGAACATGACCGACACGTCCGCATTCCCAGCCCCCAACGGTCACGACAACTATTCGTGGACCGGCCGCGTGTTTCTGGTACAGCTGCGTCCCGATGCCAGCCCGTCTGCTGGACGTTTCTGCGGACGCGTGCAGCACATGCGCAGTTCCGACGCCGCCCACTTCGAGACGCTCGACGAGCTTGCCGCTTTCGTGGGCCTCTGCCTCGGCGACACCACCGGGATCGACCGGACCTGATCGAACGAGCCCGTCTTGCCGTATCGTAGGGGCTTCCAGACAGGTCGAAGTCCGTGCCCATGCCTCAGCCGTTGCCCTCGTCCCCGGCCGACGGGATCCTCGCATTCGGATCGTGCGCGCTCGATCGGGCCGGCGCGCAGCTCCGGCGTGACGGGCAGATCGTGTCGCTCACGCCGCGCGCGTACGACGTGCTGAAGTACCTCGTGGAGCACGCCGGGCGCCTGGTGACGAAGCAGGAGCTGTTCGACGCGATCTGGACCGACGTGTTCGTCGGCGACGCCGCCCTCAAGGTGTGCATTCGCGAGATCCGTCGCGCGCTGGACGACGACGCGCAGCAGCCGCGATACATCGAGACCGCGCATCGGCGCGGATATCGCTTCACGGCGACGGTGAACGTCATCCCTGCTTCGGAGATTCCTGGAGCGCCCGCGGCGCCCGAGCATTCCACAGAGAGCCTCAGCGGGTCCGAGACGCCGACCACCCACTACGCACTGAGCGGCGACGTAAACATCGCCTACCAGGTGATCGGTCAGGGACCAATCGACCTGGTGTTCGTCATGGGCTGGGTGTCGCACGTGGAGTGCTTCTGGACCGAGCCGAGCTTCGCCAGGTTTCTGCGTCGTCTGGCGGAGTTCTCACGAGTGATCGTGTTCGACAAGCGCGGGACGGGGCTCTCCGACCGCGTCGTGGCGCTGCCAACACTCGAACAGCGCATGGACGACGTGCGCGCCGTCATGGCCGCGGCCGGATCGCACGAGGCGGCGCTCCTCGGGATATCCGAAGGCGGCCCGATGTGCAGCCTGTTTGCCACGACGTACCCGGAGAAGACGCGCGCGCTCGTCATGATCGGCACCTACGCCAAGCGGTTGTGGGAACCGGCCTATCCGTGGGCGCCGACGCGCGAAGCTCGCGAGCGTTTTCTCGACGAGATCCGCACGAATTGGGGCGGCCCTGTCGGCCTCGAGGCCCGGGCACCCAGCCGCGCCGACGATCCCGCGTTCAGGCAATGGTGGAGCGCGTACCTCCGGCTGGGCGCGAGCCCGGGTGCGGCGCTCGCGCTGACGCAGATGAACGCCGAGATCGATGTCCGCGACGTGCTGCCGCTCGTACGCGTCCCGACGCTGGTCCTCCACCGCACGGGCGATCGCTGCCTGCACGTGGAAGAAGGCCGCTACGTCGCGCAACTCGTTCCTGGCGCGCAGTTCGTCGAGCTGCCCGGAGACGATCACCTGCCGTTTGTCGGCGACCAGGACGCGATCGTGGATCAGATCGCGGGGTTCCTGAGGTCGGTGACCGATGGACCCGCCACCGATCGCGTCCTCGCAACAGTGCTCTACGCCAAGATCGACAGTGTGCGTGCGGCCGACGAGACGCAGGGTGGGTTCGGTACCCACGTCCAGCGCGAGATCGCATGGTTCAGAGGCCGCGGGCTCATGTTCACCGACGATGGGTTCTACGCCGCCTTCGATGGTCCCGCACGGGCGATCGCGTGTGCCCGTGCACTCGCCGGTGCCTGCCCGCGCTTCGGGCGGGGCGGATCGTTCGGCCTCCATACCGGCGAGTGCGATGTGACGGCGGGCGGACGCATGGCGGGGGTGGCGTTCGAACGGGCGCGCGCCGTGAGCGGGCTTGCCGTTGGAGAGGTTCTCGTATCGCGCACCGTCACCGACCTCGTGGCCGGTTCGGGCGTGTCGTTCGAGGATCGCGGGGCTTATCCGCTCACGCCGGGCGGGGACGCATGGCGGCTCTTCGCGGTGACAGAGGGCGCGGGTCGCAACGGCGCCCCTTGCGGCCCTTCTCAGCTCACCTGACGACGACCCGCCCCTGCGCCTCCCATCGTCCACCCGTACTTCGGACCTCGATCCAGAGCGGGCGGCCGGCCGGCAACCCGTCGAGCGCGAAGTCGTAGGTTTCGCCGACGGCGATCGTCTGACGAGCGGGCGCCGGCGCACGCAAGCTGGCAGGCAGCGGCGCTCCGTCCTTCGTCAACGGCGTCCACGTCACGGGTCCTTGCCGTCTGTATCGACACCGAGAAGATGTCGCCTGGCGTGATGTTGATCAGCCGAACACGGTGAGGCTGCGCGGCCTTCCATACGAACCGGGGCGCGGTGTCGCCGTTCAGGACGACTGGTGTCGAGGACAGGATCACGTTGGGCGCAGCACGATCGAGTCCACGCCGCGCGACCATCAGCACGTGGTCGGTTTCGGCATCGAAGCGCTCGCCCGGATCGACGACCACCATCGGGCCGTACAGCCCGAAGGGGAGCTGACGCTGGTCGTGCAGGTGCGTGTGGTACATGAACGTACCCGCTCGCGGCGGCGTGAAGCGGACGATGAAGGACGCATCGGCCTCGATCATCGGCGCCAGAGTGGCATTGTGTCCGCTCCATCCGTGGACGCCGTCGTAGTAGCTCTCGAGCTCCATCCCGTGCCAGTGCAGCGCCGTGGCCTCGCCGAGATGGTTCACCACGGTGATCTCGACCGGCTCGTCACGCTGGAGCACCAGTGTCGGGCCCGGCGGCGAGAGCCGCGCAGGCCCATCGCTCGCTTCGGCATGCGATCCCCCGACGCGATGAAGCCAAAGACAGGCTCCGGCCCTGACAGGTCTCGCACCATCTCGAGCCTGATCTTCCGCGCGGGCCGCAGGTGGTTCTGCCGCGGCGGCTGGCTGAACGTCGCCCCGGACGATCGTGACGCCGATGATCATGCCGGCCATCCCGCCGGCGCCGTCCTCATGCACGTGTTGATGATCGGCTGTGTGATCGCCGGTTGACGCGAGCCGGCGCTCCGGGGACACGTGTTGCATGATGTGGCAGTGGAAGAGCCAGTTGCCCTCGCGTTCCGGCGTCCACGTCATCGCCATCGTCGTTCCCGGCGCCAGCAGTTGTGTCACGACGGAGTGCCGGGCCTCTGCTTTGACTGGCGTGTCGGTTACGCCGTCGCCGAGGCTCTCCACCTCGAAGTAGAAGCCGTGCAGGTGCATCGGGTGTGACTGCGACGTGAGGTTGATCACGCGCCAGTGGACGGCCTGTCCGAGGTCGTAGCGCAAGCGCTCGGTGTTCGGCCAGGACAGGCCGTTGAGCATGAACCCGATGCGCGGTTGCAGCGACACGAACACGTGATCGGGATCGTCGGCGTTGAAGATCCGGATCAGCTCGTCGCGCGTCAGGCTGCTCCACTCGGTGATGACGAGGATCCGGTCTTCTGTCCGCGGGCCGGGCGGATCGACGACGAACGCACCAGCCATTTCGCGGAAGGGTACCGGCGCTCCGATCGACGTCGCCCAATAGTGATACGTACCCGCGCGTCCCGCGTCGAACTGGAGGTCCACGCTCCGGCCCGGCGACACGGCGACGGGCGCGCAGGCGGCGCCGTTCTTCGAGCACAGCCCGTGCAGCGCCAGCGTGGAGTCGAGATCGTTCTCGACGCTGACCACGATCCGTGTGCCCTCGGGAACTCTGATCAACGGCGAAGGGACCGAGAGTGGAGTCGTATCCTCACCTAAGGCGTCGATGCTCAGGCCCGGGCCGTCCGGGCCCTCCGGATACCACGTGCCGCGGCTCGCGCGGAGACGCAGCGTCAGCACGCCGTCGGCGAGCGTTCCCGCGGGATGCCGGTTGTCGTTGGGCCGCACGATCCGCGCCGGAGAGTCGGTGGAGAGCGAGGCGGCAGACGCACCGTCAAGAGTGCCGGGCGCGATGGCGGCGACGATCATGCTGAGCAGTCGTGACACGAGAACCCGATTCATCTCTGACTCCCTGCGGGCTCGCGACGCGTGACGCCGCCGGATGGAACGAACTTCACACTCGGGCACGTCCAGAGTCAGGCTGCTCTGCGGGATCCTGAGTGAGGCGTGAGCGTAATGTAAGAAAAAGGGGAATGGGCCCGCGCCGCAGAGCTGACATATAGTCCGGCGCAATGTCCCCGCCCACTACCGCGCGCTATCGTGTCGTCGCCCTGGCCACGGGCCTTGGGATGATCACGTATCTGGACCGAGCCTGCATCGCGACGCTGGCCCCCGGGATCATGCGCGATCTGGGCCTGACGACGATCCAGATGGGCTGGGTCTTCACCGTCTTTCAGCTGGCGTATGCGCTGTTCGAGATTCCGACGGCATGGTGGGCCGACCGGAAGGGTACGCACTCCGTGCTGTCGCGCATCGTGCTGTGGTGGTCGTGCCTCACGGCCGCGACAGGGGCGGCATTCAGCTATCCGGTCCTGCTCGTCGTGCGTTTCCTGTTCGGCGCCGGTGAAGCCGGCGCCTGGCCGTCGGTCGCCCGCACCTTCTCCCGCTGGATTCCGCGCCGCGAGCGCGGCAGGGTCCAGGGCGTCTTCTTCGCGGGTGCCCACCTGGTCGGCGGCTTGACGCCCGCGCTGGTGCTCTGGCTGCTGCGGTTCCTGTCGTGGCGCGAGATCTTCGTCTGCTTCGGCGCAATCGGACTCGTGTGGGTCGCGATATGGCACGCCTGGTTCCGGAACGATCCGTCGGAGCATCCCGCCGTCAACGCCGCGGAGCTGCAGACGATCACGTCGGAGCGTCCGCCCGACACCGGCCACTCGACGGAGCGTCAGGTACTGGCGCACGCTCGTCACGAACAGGAACATGGCGGCACTGTGCGTCATGTACATCCCGAACTGCATGATCTTCTACTTCTGCATCACCTGGCTGCCGACGTATCTGAGGCAGCGGCACGGGTTCGATGCGATGAGCCTCGGGATCGTGGCGGGACTGCCGCTCGTCGTGAGCATGCCGGGGGATCTCCTCGGCGGACTGGTGACCGACCGGCTCGCGTCGCGCTACGGACTGCGTATCGGACGCTGCGGGTTGGGTGCCGTGGCGTACGTGATTGCCGGCCTCGCGTTGCTGGCCGCGGCCGGGTCGTCATCTGCGGTGCTGGCAGCGTCGTTGATTGCGCTGGCGACGGGCTTGACGATGTTCACGCTCGGCGCCGCATGGGGCACCGTCATCGAGGTGGGCGGCAACCGCGTCGGCGTCGTGGGCGCCACGATGAACTCGGTTGGCAACATGGCGGCGATGCTCAACCCGCTGATCGTGGCCTACTCGGTGCAGTGGTTTGGCAGTTGGAATCTCCCGCTGTATCTGATGGGCGTGCTGTTCCTGGTGGGCTCGTTCTGCTGGACACTCGTGGACCCGACGCGGCCCGTCTTCGGCGAAGGGCCGATGCCGTCGGGCGAGGCCGCTACCGGCCGGCCCTGAGTGCCGCGGCAATCGCCGCCTTCGCGATTGGCTCCATCACGCCGTAGCCCTCGGCGTTCGGATGAACGCTGTCGGCGGCGTACGCCGGGTTCATGCCGCCGTCCGGCAGCGCCATGGCCGACCAGTAGTCCGCGTAGACAATGTGCTCGGCGTCGGCCCACGCCTTGATCTTCGGGTTCAGGTCCCGGATGCGCGCGGTCGGAACAATCTCGCGCCGCCACGAGAAGTATGTCGCCGGCGGCACGGATCCGACCACCACCTTGATGCCGTGTGCGCGCGCCATCTCCGCCATCGCCGCGAGGTTGTCGAGAATCTGCGCGTCGGTCATCGGGCCGGTGTTCTCTGCGACATCGTTGGTGCCGGCCAGGATGGCCACGACCGCCGGCTTCAGCGCAATGACGTCCTGGTGGAAGCGCAGCACCATCTGCGACGTCGTCTGCCCGCTGATGCCGCGGCCGATATAGCCGTTCGACGCGAAGACAGCCTGGCGCTGCTCCGCCCAGCCCTGTGTGATCGAGTCGCCCATGAACACCACGCGCGGCGTCTCGGACGTCGGCGCCGCGACGGCGGCATTGGACTCCTGATACCGTGCGAGATTGGGCCAGTCCGGATTTGGTGGGCACGGCGGCGGTGGTGCGGCCGGTTGCGTCGATGGGGCGGCCGGGCCCGACACCGGGCCCGACACTGCCCCCGACGACGAGCTCGACTGTGCGAGGGCGACGCAACACCACGCCACGGTGGCTATGCAGGCGAACGGAAAGGTACGCAGACTGGGCATGTGCAGGATTCTACGTCGGCCGCCGCCAGGGATTGGGCGACTCACTGGCGAGTCGCCGTCCATGTTCCACGGCGCCCGCCGCTCGTCGTGCCCTCCATGGTGTTGCCTTGCACCCGTCCGCCGTATTGAACGTCGCCAACGCTGAACACAATCGCATCGCCGTCCAGCCTCCCATCGACGAGTGGCGTTGCGCCGAGGGTGCCGGTGAGGTGCTGAAAGTGCTGCTCGAGTGCGAGCACGCCCTCGTTCGTTTGCCAGTTCCCCTGGACCTTTGCCGGCACGATCCACATGAGCGCCGTGCACCAGGCGGAGCACGACTCCAGCGTCTGTTGCTTGTCCGCTTCCCAGTCGCCCATCGTGAACGTATTCGACACCACCCGCGTCCCCGGTGGCATGTCGAGAATCTGCGGCCGCAATTTCAGATTCAGACTCGGCAGCAGGAACATCGTCAGCACGGTGGCCTTGCTGAAATCGGTGGTGAACACATCCGCGGTCGCGAAACTCGCTCGCGCGCTCACTCCTGCTTCGGCAGCCCGCCGCTTCGACAAGGCCACCATGTCCGGGTTGTATTCGAGGCCGAGCGCGGTAGCGCCGCGGCGCGCCGCCGCGATGACGGTACGGCCGTCGCCGGATCCCAGGTCGATGAGGTAGTCGTCGGGCTTCAGCTGCGCCAGGTCGAGCATGGCCTCCACGAGCTTCTCGCTCGTGGGCACCCAGACCACGTCTTTGCCTGGCTGGCCAACGGTGGGGTCGTACGGGCCCGCGGGTTGTTGCTGTTGCTGCGGGGCTGCCTGCCCAAGGACGAGCGACTCCGCTGCCAGTACCGAGCACTACGGCGAGCCGGATGATCCGGCCGAGATTCCGCCCAGTCATGCGGCAATCCTCGCGGGGAACCGGCTATTCGAGGATACGCCAGTACACAACCTTGCCGGATCTGATCGCTGAAGCAACTCGGCTATGGCAGTAATTCGGGGTCGGGATGAATTTCACTTTCATCACCGCACCGGCCGTGCAGAGAGTGCAGAAAGCGAAACTCATCCCGACCCCAAGCGCGGCGCGTCAGCCGTGCGTCGGCTGCGGCGCCATCGACTTCATCCACGCGGCCTGGCGCTGCTCCAGTTCCTGTGGCGTGAGATCCTCCTTGCGCGTGGCGATCGTCCAGCGATAGCCATGTGGATCGGTGAAGGTTCCACAGCGGTCACCCCAGAACTGGTCCGCCATGGCTCCCATCGGTCCGGGTGGCACCTGCGCGCCGGAGGCAACCGCACGATCGAACAGTGCGTCCGCGTTCTCGACGTAGATCCAGAGCGAGGCGGGCGACCCGCCGAGCGCCTTGGGCCCCTTGCCACCCATCATCGCGTCGTTGAGCATGATGAGTGAGTTGCCGATACGCACTTCCGCGTGCATGACCTTTCCGTCGGGCCCGACGTGACGCGAGACTTCGTTGGCACCGAGGGCCTTCTTGTACCAATCGATCGCCTGCGCGGCGTTGTCGAGCGTGAGCTGCGGCGTCACGGTGTGATGACCGTCTGGAACTGCGTTCTTCGCCTTTGCCATGTGACCTCCTTCGGATCAATCGTGACAGCTTTCAATTCTGATGTGACACGACGGCGACGGCAAGCTGAGGAGAGTATGTCGCCCGTACTGTTACGTCGAATCGCTGTGACGAGACGACTGAGCGATTCGTCGAGCCTGATCCGTAACGCGTGCCACAGGTATCATTCCCTCGCCGTTCGCGCCGACGTATCAGCGCGCAATCGATCGGAGGGGATCATGGCGAAGACTTGCGTCACATCGATGCTTGCGGGTCTGCTGCTGATCGGGCCAGCAACCGCTACGAGCGCACAGGTTCATCACGTAGCGGACATGAACACGGCAGAGATCAAGGCGCTCGATCCGGCCAAGACTGTCGTCATCCTTCCGGGCGGAATTCTCGAGGAACACGGGCCGTACTTGCCGGCCTTCGCCGACGGCTATCAGAACGAGTGGATCGTCCAGCGGATCGGGGAGGCCATCGTCGCGCGACCAGGATGGCACGTCCTCATCTTCCCGACCATACCGCTCGGCGTGGGTGGAGCGAACGAGATTGGCCGCAAGCACGTGTTCCCCGGCACCTATGCGGTCCGTTCGAGCACATTGCGAGCGGTGTTCATGGATCTCGCGACCGAACTGGGCGAGCAGGGATTCCGGTGGATCTTCGTCGTCCACGCGCACGGCGCGCCAAACCACAACCGGATGCTCCAGCAGGCCTGCGACTATTTCAGGGATACGTACGGCGGTCACATGGTGCACCTGTCGAATACGATCTCGGGCGACGAGGTGAAACCGTCAATTGTCCCGACCGAGGCCGAACAGAAAGAGGATGGCTTCTCGGTCCATGCCGGGCTCTGGGAGACTTCGTCGGTTCTCTTCGTGCGGCCGGACCTTGTCAGTCCGGGCTTGCGTAGCGCGGCATCACAGACGGGAACGAATTGGGAGGACCTCATTCGGCTCGCACGAGCGCCGGAGTGGCCTGGCTACTTCGGATCTCCTCGTCTCGCGACGGCAGGGTATGGCGCTGAGGGCATGTCAACGAGCACCAAGGACATGATTGCGCTCGCGCTCAAGGTCCTCGACGGCGCGGACGAGCGGCAACTCCAGCATTTCAGCGATTTCGCTACGAAGAACGAAGCCAACATCGGCATCGATCGCGACGCACTCGAACGGGAACGGCGGGTTCTTCGGCAGCAACAGGAGTGGCTGCAGAAGCATCCGATCGCGAATCCGGACCTCAACCCCTGACGGCCAATGATAGGATTCCTCACGAACGCCGGCGGTTCGGAAGCACCGCTGAACGGGGCAGAACGCCGGATTGCCGTTGAACCCTTGGACCCGGAGGCACTGTGGCAAAGACAAAGACCGGAACACGCAAGGTCGCGAAAAAGACCGCTAAGAAGGCTGGAAGAAAACCCAGCGCTGCCTTCATGAAGCCCGTGACGCCCAGCGAGGCGCTGGCGGAAGTGGTCGGCTCGAAGCCCATTCCACGCACTGAAGTGACCAAGCGTCTCTGGGCTTACATCAAGAAGAACAAGCTGCAGGACGCGAAGAACAAGCGGATGATCAAGGCCGACACCACGCTGAAGGCGGTCTTCGGAGGCAAGGCGACCGTCGACATGTTCGAGATGACGAAGCTCGTCGGCCGCCACTTGAAGTAGGCCGCCGCGGCTTCTCGGGAGAGCTTGATGAGCGCTGCTTCATCGTGACGACGATGGCGGCGCTCGCAGCTCACCCCGCCCCCGACTACCTCGTTCCGTAGGCGGTGAAGATGTAGTCCTTTTTCGCCACGCGGGTGTGGCATGCGTAGCCGCAATTCACGACGCCGGTCTTGTTGGGCGCGAACGTGTCGGACGCAGGGTTATAGTCAAACACGGCGTATGCCCATCCGCTCGTGGCCGGGAATCGCTTGCTATCCTTCTCGATCAAGAAGACGTCCTGCAGCGTGTCCGGTATCCTCACTGCAAAGGGAGCCTCCGTACTCTTCTTGGGCTTCCACTCGATCTTCGCAATCTTGGAACCGTCGGGAAACGGCTTACCGTTGCCGGGCACGCCGGCGCGATAGGCGTCGATCATGGTGGGATTGGCGACCATCACCTTGAGCAGTTCTTCGGTCTGACTGACCGCGACAACCTGCCAGTTCTCGTATCCCCTGAAGTCAGAGAACGCGAGGCCATCCGGTACCTGCAGCGTGTACTTGTCCTGGGCGGCAATGGCCATGCCTCCCACCACTGCGAGCGCTATGACGCACGCGGCCGCTGACACCAGTCGTGGTCCGCGGGAAGACGAAACGAGATTTTGCAGCATGACTCCTCGGGACTCTCTTGTGTCGCGTCCTTCAGCGCACCCTGTACATACCTTGACACGTTTTGCCCTGCGGAGTGTTAGATGGGCGGAGGTCTACTTCAGCGGACAGGAACGGCGCGACGACAACCATCGTGAACGGAACGGGCCGTCAGGCAAGGCGGCGCGCTCCTGTCATTGATCCGGTGACGCTCCAGCGCTCGAGCATCGCCCTCATCTCTTCCCAGTCGATGGGCTTGCTGATGTAATCGTCCATGCCGGCCGCAAGGCAGCGGTCCCGGTCGCCCTCGAGCGCGTTAGCCGTCATCGCGATGACCGTCGTATGCTTCGACGCGCCCTCGCGCCTCCGGATCTCCTCGGTCGCACGGTAGCCGTCCATCTCCGGCATCTGACAGTCCATCAGCACGAGGTCGTATTCGGCCTTGGCGAGCGCCTCGAGCGCCTCGAGCCCGTTGGCAGCGGCATCGACGAAATAGCCCCACGTCGTGAGCCGGCGGAGGACGAGCACTTTGTTGACAGGATTGTCCTCGACAATGAGCACTCGAGCCGTTCCGCCGGGCTCGCGGGTGTGCTGGTCGCGGCCGATCGGGGCGCGTGGAGGCGCGCTCGGCCTCCGGTCCGCGGTGTCCGCCACACCCGAGACGGCTGCCTCCAGACAGCGACGGAGCTGGGACCGCTTCAGGGGCTTGGTCAAGTGCGCTGCGACGCCTCCGACGCGCAGGTTCAATCCGTGCCCGAGCGGGGCGAGCCGTACGATGCTGGTGGCCTCGAGTGCCTCGTCCTCGCGGATCGCGCGAATGAGCTCCAGCCCGTCCCGCTCCGCCGCATTGGTGTCGACGATCGCGACGTCGTACGCGCGACCAGCGCCAGCCCCGCGCCGCAACATCGCGAGCGCCTCATCGCGTCCTCTGGCGTGGTCGACCACGCCGCACCAGGCGGACGCCAGCTGTCGGACGGCCCTTCCGACGGTCTCGCAGCCGTCGACGACGAGGACCCTCGCGCCTGCGAGGACCGGGCTCGGCGGGACGGGCGTGGCTGGCCGCGCCTGCTTCTCGAAGCGGACCGTGAACCAGAAGGTCGATCCCTGTCCGAGCTGGCTCTCGACCCCAATCTCCCCGTTCATCAGCATGACGAGCTGTCTGGAGATGGCGAGGCCGAGGCCGGTGCCGCCATAACGCCGCGTCGTCGATCCGTCGGCCTGCGTGAACGCGTCGAAGAGTCGTTGCTGCGCCTCCGGCGCGATCCCGATTCCCGTGTCGCGCACCGCGACGCGGACCATCACGTCGCGTGCCGTCTCCTCGACGGCCGAGACACTCACGACGATCTCTCCCCGGTCGGTGAACTTCACGGCGTTGCCGACGAGATTCGTCAGCACCTGCTGGACGCGCCCGGGGTCGCCCTGGAGGTTCGTCGGCACGTCCGCGTCGACGAAGGCCGCGAGCTCGAGCCCCTTCGCGTGTGCGCGACCCGCCACGAGGTCGAACGCCCCGTCGATCGTGGACCATAGGTCGAAGTCCAGCACCTCGAACGCCAGCTTGCCCGCTTCGATCTTGGAGAAGTCGAGGATGTCGTTGATGAGGGTGAGCAGCGAGTCGGCGCAGGAGTGCGCCGTCTCGGCGAATTCGCGCTGTTCGGGCGTCAGGTCGGTGTCCGTGAGGAGGCTCGTCATCCCGAGCACGCCGTTCATCGGCGTGCGGATTTCGTGGCTCATATTCGCCAGGAACTCGGACTTCAGGCGCGCGGACGCAAGCGCCGCATCGCGCGCCCGCTCGAGTTCGCCTTCTATGCGCGTCCTCTCGCTGACGTCGCGCGTGTTGAGCACGAGGCCGCGGACGCTGGGCTCGTCGAGGAGGTTGGTCCCGACGTTCTCGACGTGCCGCCACGTGCCGTCGCGGTGCCGGAGGCGCCACGCGAGCGGCTCGGTCACGCCGGGGCGTGCGGCCGACGCGGACACGAACTCGCGTGCGCGCGCCGCGTCGTCGGGGTGCACGAGCTCGAGGAGCGCCCTTCCGACGATACCGGCCGGCTCGTAGCCGAGCAGCCGCTCGATCGAGGGGCTCACGTAACGCACGGTCGAGTCTGCGTCGAGCACGACGATGAGATCGGACGCGTGCCGGACGAGCGCGACGAATCGTTCTTCTGTCCTGCGTGCGGCCTGTTGCGCCCGGTCCCGTTCTCGAACGGCGGTAATCTGACGGAGGACGGTGAGCCCCGTGAGCGCGACCGCGCCCAGGACGAGGCCGCCGAGGGGCTCGGCCCAGACCTCTCGAACGACGCCGATGAGCAGGCCGTAGCCGATCACGATCGCCGCGTACGGCACCAGGCTGAAGGGCGCCGTCTGTTGCGGCGCGGGCGCCGCGTCGCACGGGGCGCGGCGGCGGAAGTACTGCGCGCCGGCGATGACGAAGACGTCGCGAGCGATCCACATCGCGCTCAGCCATCGGCGGTCGCGCGCCGTACCATCGAGGCTCAGATAGCTGTCAACCAGGTCGCTGACGAAGAAGGTGAGGAGGCCGACGGCGACCAACGCGAGTGCACGACGGCTCGTCTCCTCGGGCCTTCGCAGCAGGACCGCCATGCTGCCGAACAGGAGGACCAGATCGCCAATCGGGTACGCAACCGCGATCGCGATGTCGCTCAGGCCGCTCGTCGTGTCGAGAGCGAGCGGGCGCAGCACGAAGTACCACACCACCATCGTCCCGCTCAACATCACGGTGCCCGTGTCGAGCCAGAATCGCGTCCGCTCCGAAGCGGAACGGGGGGCAATGGGGAACGAGAGCAGGCCCCACAGCATGGTCGGGTAGACGAAGAGGTTGATGAGGTCGGCCACGCCGACCCCAGGCTTGACGCTCAGAACCCGCGTGTTGTAGATGACCAGACAGCTGACCGTCCAGTTCAAGAGCAGGGCGAGCGCGACGAATCGCCACGCGCGGCGGGTCTGCCGGTCCAGATCCGCCCGCGCCGCTGCCATCCAGCAGAAGACGGCGGCGGCCAGGTCCAGGGGAATGAAGGCGATTTCGGTGACGAGCCGACGCTGCTCCGTGTCGGACCCCGCCACCACCGCCCAGATCAGATAGACGAGAAGGTACCCGCTCGCGGCGAGCGTCACTGCCCCGCACGCGCCGCCGATTCGCCCGGCGAACGACCCGAGCGACCCGAAGGACACGAAACGCTTACTCGTCATCGAGTTAAACCGGCAATGACGGTCTGCCTCCGTGGGCCATTGCTGGCGCCGGAGGCTTCCACCCCACCTCCTTATCGACGAGATCGCGGCGGAGCTTCAGGGCGCGCCGTCCGACTCGGCGTCCCAGTTTAGAAGTCGATCCGCACGAGATCATGCCCGCCCCGACAGTTCCGCCGGGCCGGTGGCAGGTGAAGGTACGGCGAGATGGTCCGCTCTTGCCGTCGTGTCAGCCTCGGCGATTGATCTTTGACAGAGTCGGCGAAATCTGCCAATGCTTCAAGGAGCGCCATGACGATCGAAGAGCTCAACGTCAGTGACCAGATCGTCGCCTTCAAACGCAAGATGGCGCCTCGCCGCGACGCCTTGAAGGGCGCCTACGCGAGTGTGACGGATCACGTCCGCCGCGCCACGGACACGATCCGCACCGACGTGGCTGCCGGGCGCGGCGTGATACCAGAGGTCGAGTACACCGATATCAGGGACGGCAAGGTGCCGGAGGCGGCGCGCCAGGCGATCCGCAGGACCGGCTGTGTCGTGGTCCGCGGCGTGTTCCCCGTGTCGCTCGCGCGCGAGTGGTTCTCGCAGGTCGGCGAGTACCCTCGAGACGAACCAGTACGAAACGCGCGAAGTGGAGAAGCGGAGCCTCGATAAGTATTTCTCCGCGCTCAAGGCCGGGAAGCCGCAAATCTTCAATATCTACTGGTCGAAGCCGCAGGTCATGGCGCGGCAGGACCCGAAGCTCGCCGAGACGCGGGCCTTTCTCAATCGCCTCTGGATCTACGAGGGGGTCTTCGAACCCGACAGGCAATGCACGTATGCCGACCGCGCGCGCCGACGGGCGCCAGGTGACAAGACGCTCGGCCTGTCGCCGCACATGGATGCGGGCACCGTCGAACGCTGGATCGACCCGGGCTACCAGCAGGTCTACGAGAAGGTTTTCAACGGTGACTGGCGCGGGTACGATCCGTTCGACGGCACGAACCGGCTGAAAACTCGTGAGATCCCGTCGCCAGCCGTGTGCAGCATGTTCCGCACCTATCAAGGCTGGACGGCCCTTACACAGCAGGGGCCGAACGACGGAACACTGCGTCTCATTCCGATCGCCGAGGGCATCTCCTACGTGCTCCTGCGCGCGCTTCAGGACGATGTTGGCGAGGGTGATCTTTGCGGGGCCATGCCGGGTCGAGCGCTCGGGGTCAGCCCGGAATGGCACCCGGATCTCATGCAAGGTCTCGTCTCGATTCCAGAGGTCATGCCCGGCGACGCGGTGTTCTGGCACACCGACATCTGTCATGCGGTCGGTGACGAGCACGCGGGCAGGGAGTACGCGAGTGTCCTCTACATCGGCTCTGCGCCCGACTGTCCGAAAAATCGCGCATATCTTCCGAAGCAAAAGCAAGCGTTCCTGGACGGGCGTTCGGCACCCGACTTCGCCGCGATGGACTTCGAGGTCGAGTTCCAGGGTCGGGCGACCGAAAAGGATCTGACCGATCTCGGACGCGCCCAAATGGGTTTTTGAGTCGCCCGCCCTCCGGGGCCGGCGACGTACAATGGAGGCATGCGGAACCGTCCCGGCGCCGCAGCCCTTCTCGTTGTCCCGTTCCTGTTCGCGTCCGCCTTTCTGGCCGGCCGCACCGCCGCCCCGACGTCTCCCGTCGCCATCGTCGCCGAATACGACGGGATCATCCATCCGGTTGCCGCGGAGTTCATCGACGAGGTGATCACACGCGCCGACGCACGCGGCGCCACCCTGACCGTCATCGTGCTCCGCACGCCGGGTGGGCTGCTCGAGTCCACTCGTGCCATCGTGTCGCGGATGATCGTCGCCCACGCGCCGGTCGTGGTGTTCGTCGGCCCGGCCGGCGGGCGAGCCGCGTCGGCCGGGTTCCTCATCACTCTGGCTGCAGACGTTGCGGTGATGGCGCCAGGGACCCACATCGGCGCCGCACACCCCGTGTCCGCTGGCGGCGACACGACCCCGTCGGAAGCGATGACGAAAAAGGTGGCGTCCGACGCCGCGGCATATGCGCGCACGCTTGCGGAGACGCGGGGGAGGAACGCTGCGCTGGCGGCGGAGGCCGTGACAGAGAGCCGTGCGTTCACGGCGCACGAGGCGCTCGCCGCGGCTCCCCGGCTCATCGATCTCGTCGCCCCGGACGTGAGTGACATCCTGCGGCAGCTCGATGGCCGCACGGTGACCCGGTTCGACGGGAGCACGGTGACCCTTCGCACCGTCCGGCATCGCCGTCGAGCGCGTGGAGATGACGCGGCGTCAGCAGTTCCTGAGCGCTATTGCCGATCCTCAGATTGCCTACCTCCTGCTGACGCTCGGCACGCTCGGCCTCGTCGTCGAATTGTGGAACCCTGGCGCGGTCGTGCCTGGCGTGGCGGGCGGTCTCTGCCTGTTGCTCGCGTTCTTCGCCTTCCAGGTGCTGCCGATCAACACCATCGGACTGCTGCTCATTGTCTTCGGGCTGGGCTTGCTCGTCCTCGAGTTGAAAATGCCCAGCTTCGGCGTGCTTGGTGTTGGTGGTACCGCCAGCCTGTTCTTCGGGTCGCTCATGCTGACCCGCGAGGTGCCGGGCGTCCGCGTGAGTTATGGCGTGATCCTGCCGACCGTCCTCAGCCTGGCCGGCATCGTGTTGTTTCTCGGCCGGCTGGCGTTGAGGGCGCAACGCATCAAGCCGGTGACCGGGGCAGAAGGTCTCGTGGGTGAGCACGGACGCACGCTGAGCGCGATCGCTCCAGAGCAGCCAGGGCAGGTCCGCGTGCACGGCGAGATCTGGCGTGCGACATCCACGACATCGCTCGACGAGCAGTGCGAGGTTCGCGTCGTCGCTGTCGACGGTCTCACTCTTCGCGTCGAGCCTGCGTCCCTGATGGCCGAAGGAGGCATTCCATGATGATTCTGTCGCCCGGGCTCGTCATCGCGGCGGTCGTGGCGTTGTACCTGATCAGCTCGATTCACATCCTGCGCGAGTACGAGCGCGGCGTCATCTTCCGGCTTGGGAAGCTGCTCCCGCAGCCCAAAGGACCGGGCATCATACTGGTCTTCCGCCCGATCGACACGATGGTGAAGGTACGTCTACGCACGGTGGTCCACGACGTGCCGCCGCAGGACATCATCACGCGCGACAACGTGTCGGTGAAGGTGAACGCCGTTGTCTATTTCAGGGTGATCGATCCGCGGCGCGCCATTGTGGAAGTGGAAGATTACATGTACGCCACGTCACAGCTGGCGCAGACGACCCTCCGCAGTGTGCTGGGACAAGCCGAGCTCGACGATCTGCTGGCGGAGCGCGATCGGCTGAACCAGCAGCTGCAGCAGATTCTCGACAGCCAGACCGACCCGTGGGGAATCAAGGTGTCGGCGGTCGAGGTCAAGCACGTCGATCTGCCGGAGAACATGCAGCGCGCCATGGCCCGTCAGGCAGAGGCAGAGCGCGAGAAGCGCGCGAAAATCATCCACGCGGAAGGCGAGCTCATCGCCTCCGAGAAGCTCGCCCAGGCGGCGGGCGTGCTGAGCACGCAGGACGGTGCGATGACGCTCCGCTACCTGCAGACGCTGAACGAGATCGCCACCGAGAAGAACTCGACGATCGTGTTCCCGCTGCCGGTGGAGCTGCTGCAGTTACTGCACAAAGTCACGGGTTGACCGCCGCCCGCCACGCATTGGACGGTGTATCCAGCCTCTTCCGGCGCCACTTGAATATACCTTGACACGTATATGCGTGGTCAGGTATACCAAGAGCGTGGAATCCGTGTTCGACATCATTGCGGAACCGAACCGCCGCGCGATATTGAGCCTCCTGGTCTCGTCAGAACAGTCGGTGGGCGAGATCGAGCGTCGACTTCGCATGCCGCAGCCGACCGTGTCAAAACACCTGCGCGTGTTGCGGGAGGCCGGTTTCGTGGAGGCCACGGTGGACGCACAGCGCCGTCTCTATCGCCTGAAGCTCGAACCACTTCGGGAGGTGGACGCCTGGCTGGCGCCGTTCCGCCGGTTCTGGTCCGCTCACGTGGATGCGCTCGAACGTCACCTCGAGCGCATGGATCAGTCAACACCAACGAAAAAGAAGGCAAGGAGAAGACGACGCGGACCAGCCCGCGGACGTGAAGGAGAGACGACATGAAAATCAAGTTGACCACCGTACACGTCGACGACCAGGACAAGGCCCTGCGCTTCTATACCGAGGTTTTGGGCTTCGCCAAGAAGACCGATTTCAGTCAAGGCCCATATCGCTGGCTCACCGTGGCCTCGCCCGAAGACCCGAATGGCACTGAGCTGCAGCTGTCGCTGAACAACAACCCCGCGGCAAAGGCGTATCAGCAGGCGTTGTTCCAACAGAGCCAGCCCGCAGCCATGTTCTTCACCGACGACGTCAAGGGTGACTATGAGCGGATCAAGGGCCGCGGCGCCGAGTTCACGATGCCGCCCACCGACGTGACCGCCTCGACCATCGCGGTATTGAATGACACGTGCGGCAACCTTATTCAGCTCACCCAGCTGGCACGCTATTGAGGGCGTGACAAGGAGAAGACGGTGACCGATCGCGAGCAGTACGCACCCGGTCCTGCCAGCGGGGCACGGGTACGAAAGGACGGAGAGCAGTGGACGCTCGTTCTCGTCAGAGAGCTGCGCCACTCGCCGGACAGGGTCTGGCAGGCGCTCACCGACCCGGCGCATCTGCGCGAGTGGGCGCCCTTCGACGCCGATGGGAGCCTGGGCACAGCTGGCAGCACGGTGAAGCTCACCACAGTGGGAGCGCCCGCGCTGCACGTGACCGAAACCATCGTGACACGAGCCGATGCGCCAGAGGTGCTCGAGTACAAGTGGGGTGGCTTCGATATGCGATGGGAGCTCGAAGCCTTGGGTGGAGGCACGAAGCTTACGCTCTGGACCAACATCGATCGCCGCTACATCTCGATGGGTGCAGCCGGGTGGCACATTTGTTTCGATGTGCTCGATCGCCTTCTCAGCGGCACGCCCATCGGCCGCATGGTTGGTCCCGACGCGATCAAGTTCGGTGGCTGGCAGCGACTGAACGCTGAGTACGCACAGCAGTTCGGCGTCGAAACGCCCAAGTGGCAGGCCAAACCGGCTCGAGAATCGTGAAGGAGGAGTCACAGTGAACTGGAATCACTGGGTTCGGCAGATCCACCGCTGGCTGTCCATTGCCTTTACCGCGACCGTCATTGCCAACTTCATCGCACTGGCACGAGGAAGTGGGACGCCTCCGCCCTGGGTGACTTACTCGCCGTTGCCTCCGCTTGCCTTGCTCCTGTTCAGCGGGCTGTATATGTTCGTGCTGCCCTATGCCGCCAAGTGGCGCCTCGGGAGGAGAACATGAAAGCATCAGGCGCGAGCCAGGACCAGTCGGCATCGAAGCTCATCTCGGACAGAATCGCCGAGCTCGGGGACTGGCGCGGGAAGACTCTCAGCAGAATGCGCACGCTCATCAAGAAGGCCGACCCGGACGTCGTGGAGGAGTGGAAATGGGTCAAACAAGCCAAGCCCGGCACTCCGGTCTGGTCGCACGACGGCATCATCTGCACTGGCGAATCGTATAAGAGCGTCGTGAAACTGACCTTCGCCAAAGGCGCGTCTCTGAAGGATCCGGCCGGTCTCTTCAACTCGAGTCTCGACGGAAATGTACGTCGCGCGATAGACATCCACGAAGGCGAAGAGGTTGACGAGTCCGCGTTCCAGGCGCTCGTTCGCCAGGCGGTCGCCTTCAACAGTTCTTCCAAGTCGAAGCCGTCGAAGAAGGCGAAATCCTAAAAGGGTCGGCAACTCCTCGAGGCGACGATATGCGACCGAGCGATAGGACGGGGGAGTGGTCCTGATCGTGTCGGCCCGTTCATGCGATCATCGCGCGGCGATGGAGAGCTGGGACGCTGTCGAGACGATAGCCCGGATTCGCGCGCGCGAGGTCTCGGTGTCGGAGGTGCTGGAGGCCACAATCCAGCGCGCCGAAGCCGCGGGCGCGCTCAACGCGATCGTCACCGACACGTTCGGGCGTGCGCGCGCCCGCGCGGCGAACGGCGTGCTCGAGGGCGCATTCGCCGGCCTGCCCACGTTCGTCAAGGATCTCTCTCAGGTGAAGGACGTGCGCACCGGATGGGGATCGGCCGGAGCCGCCGGCCTCGTCTCGAAAAAATCCGATCCGTTCGTGAAGAAGCTCGAGCGCACCGGCGTGCTCGTTATAGGAAAGAGCGCGACGCCGGAATTCGGCATGACCGCGACCACCGAGCCGCTCCTACGCGGCGCGACCCGCAATCCTTGGGACCTGACGCGCACTCCGGGCGGGTCGTCGGGTGGCGCCGCCGCGCTCGTCGCCGCCGGCGTGGTGCCGCTCGCCCACGCCAACGACGGTGGCGGCTCGATCCGGATTCCGGCGGCGTGCTGCGGCCTGGTCGGGCTCAAACTCACGCGCGGTTTGCTCGACATGGAAGGCTCGAACCTCATGCCCGTGAACGTCGCCGTGCACGGCTGCGTGACGCGCACCGTGCGCGACACGATCGCATTCCATCGCGCGATGAGCACCTTCGACGACATCGCGCCCGCGCCGGCGCGTCCGCTCCGTATGAGGCTCTACGTCGATGCGCCGACCGGCACACCCGTCGACCCGGAGGTGCAGGACGCCGTGCGCGCCGCCGGGCGAGCGTGCCAGGCGCTCGGCCATCAGGTCGACGAGATCGCCTGCCCGTTCCCGGCGCAGGTCATCGACGACTTCCTCGCCTACTGGGGCTTCCTGGCGTGGATCCAGATCGAGACCGCGCGGTCCATGCTCCATCGGGGCTTCGACAAGACCAAGATCGAGCCGTGGGCGCGCGGCCTCGCGGCCTCGTTCACGTCGAACCGCAGGCGCGTCTTCGGCGCGATCCGCCGCCTCCGCCGCTTCCGCAACGACTACGCGAAAGTGCTCGAGCGATGCGACGTGCTCGTCTCACCGTCGGTGGCCACGCCCGCGCCGCCACTCGGGCACCTCGCCACCGATCTCCCGTACGAGACCCACTACGACCGCGTGCGCACGTTCGCCCCGTTCACGCCGCTCCACAACCTCGCCGGAGCGCCGGCGATCTCGCTGCCGCTCGGGCGCACGACCACCTGGCTTCCGCTGGGCGTGGAGTTCGCGGCCGCGCGTGGCCAGGACGCGCTCCTCCTCGAGCTCGCCCAGACACTCGAGGCGGCGCATCCCTGGCCGAGAATGGCGCCTGTCCGCTAGAGGTTCCGCGGCCGACCTCGACGGCGTGCGCCAGCGACATGGTCAGCCTGGGCGAGTTGCGGCCGAGAAGCCGCGCACGACGGTCACGGGATGAGCCAGGTCTCCTCGGCTCGTCACAATCGGCTTGCGCGATCCGAGAGTGGGAGACTACGGTTCGGTGCCTATGCTCCGACAGCTTTTCGTTGCCGCTCTCGTCGCACTGATTGCCGCCACGTCGTCATCGCTCGCGCAGACTCCTGGGCGCCGCGTAAACCTCACCGGGACCGTGGTCGTCGTGAACCAGGAGTCCGATTCGATCACCCTCATCGATCTGAAGACGATGGAGGCGTATCGTCACGTGCCGGTGGTCGGCGGCCCGCACGAGGCCGCGGCGGCGCCGGACGGCCGATCGGTGATCGTCACCAACTACAACAAGCAGGGCGTGGGGCAGCAGAAGACGCTGAGCGTGATCGCGTTGCCGAGCGGCGACACGATCAAGACCATCGACCTCGGCGAGTACCGCGCGCCGCATGACGTGCGCTGGGTGGATCCGACCCGCGTCGTGGTCACGTCCGAAGCGAATCAGGCACTGCTGCTGGTCAACGTCGAGTCTGGCACGATCGAGCGCGTGTTTCACACGAACGCCGGTGTGTCGCACATGCTGGCGCTCTCGGCCGACCGCACGCGCCTCTACTGCTCGAACATGCGCGACGGCAGCGTGAGCGCGTTCGATTTCCAGACCGGTGAAAAGATCAAGGACGTGAAGACGGGCAAGGAGTGCGAAGGCGTTGGCGTGACGCCCGACGGCCGGTGGGTCTGGGCTGGCAACCGGGCTGAGGACACGATCTCGATCATCGACACGAAGACGCTCGAGGTCACCAAGCGGATCTCATCCCCGGGCTTCCCGTATCGGGTGCAGTTCACGCCAGATGGCACGTTGGCGTTGGTTCCACACGCGCAAGCGTCTTCACTCGTTGTCGCCGACGTTGCCGGTCAGACCATCGTCAGGTCGATCAAGCTCGGATTGACCAAGGTGGCCGAGCCGTCGACGGCTGGCGTGTTCCCGCATCCCGACAACCGGCACGCCTTCGTCACGGTGCGGAACGACAACTCGATGCTGGTGCTGGATCTGACGTCCGGCGAGACGCTGGGCCGAGTCGAGGTGCAGAGCAGCCCCGACGGCGTGACTTACTCGGCAGTCCAACGGCCCTAGTGGAGCCGCAGATTCAAAGCTCCCGGCGGAAGTGACAGCAACGCTCAGGCTCCGCGGGCGCGCAAGTCTGAGATGTAGCGCAGAGTCCATTCGTCGTTCAGGGCATCGGCCTGTCGGCGTGTGCGCGGCCGGGGGATCCGGACCGGAACATCGGCAAGCCCCAGATGATCCAGCGCTCCTTGCACGATTCGGTCGTAACCGTCGGGATCGGCGAGCTCCTCGTACACGACGTCGTAGGGGACCACCTCCAGTTCAGTGAAGAACTCACGCCACCCCCTCTCTGCCTCGACGATCAAGCCTTCCAGACCACGGATCACATCGAAGTGGTACTGCGGCTGCCCGGTCGGCACCGCCGGCTCGTCGTCGCTGACTACCCACACCCCGTCTTGTGCCATGCGCGCCCATGAGACGGCCTGGCGTACGCGGTCGCGCCGCCTGACGTGGATCACGTGGAGATCCGGGAAAGCCGCGTGGAACACCTCCGCGCGATGCAGCCCCGCGAACCGCCGCACCTCCTGGAATTTCGCGATCGCCCATCGCAGGTTGTTCCACATGATCTTGGCGCCGAAGACTCCGTTGGCGGTCGTTCCCAGACCGTAGACGATCTCCAGGTAGGCCTCACGGCTCGTCGCGCCATTGACCACACCGAACGGGCCGTCCTCCCAGAAGTGCCAACCGGAATGCTCGCGTTCGTCCAGGGCGAGGAAGTACTCGTCCGGGCGGCCGGCGACGTTCGTGTCGGCAAGCGCCCGGCAGAGCATGGTCGTGCCACTGCGCTGGCTCGCGCACACGACGTAGGATTTCTCTGGCATCTTCACCGCGTCGAGTCTCTCAGATCAGGAGGCGCGTCTTCAATGTCCGCGCGACGCCGAACTCGCAGGCAGGTTGACTCGTATTGGTTACCAATAGGACAATCGACGGAGAGGTGTCGGATGGGTGACAAGGCCGCCGTCCAGCTCGCCGCGGGTGAGCTCTCATGATCCGCCGTGCACGCGGATGGCTCGCCCGCCTCGGCGGACTGGTCACCAGGGGACGACGCGACGAAGATTTCGACGCGGAGCTGGAGAGCCACATCCAGCTGCATGCTGATGACTTCATGCGTCGCGGCGTGCCACCAGGCGAGGCGCGCCGGCTCGCCGTACTCAGCCTCGGCGGCGTCGTCCGCGCGCGCGAGCAGTATCGCGATCAGGGCAGCGTGCCTGCGATCGAGACGCTCGTGCGCGAAATGCGGTTCGCGGCGCGCGCGCTCCGCCAGCGTCCGGGCTTTGCATTGCCGGCCATCGTGGTGCTGGCGGTGGGCATCGGCGCAAACACCGCCATTTTCAGCGTCGTGCACGCGGTGCTCCTGCGCCCGCTGCCGTACGCGGATCCCGACCGCCTGGTTCAGGTCTGGCATGTGCCGCCGCCCGCGAGCTTCCCGGGCATGAACCGGTTTGCCGTGTCACCGGCCAATTTTTACGACTGGCAGAGGCAGAACCAGGTGTTCGAGCGGATGTCGCTCGTGGGCTACCGCTCGTACAACACGAGCGGGCCTGAGCCAGAGACCCTGGCCGCCGCGGGAGTGTCGGCCAACTATTTCGACGTGCTCGGCGTGCAGCCCGCTCGCGGGCGTAGCTTCCTGCCGGAGGAGGAGGCGCCGGGCCGTGGGCAGGTCGTTATCCTCAGCGATGCCTTGTGGACGCGTCGCTTCGGCGCGGATCCCGCGATCGTTGGCCGCACACTGCTCCTGGGCGGCCAGCCCTTCACGGTGGTCGGCGTGATGGGGCCGTCGTTCCGGTACCCGGACTTCGCGGAACTCTGGACGCCGGTGGCACTGACGGCCGAGGCACGCGCCGTGCGCGACAACCACAACTACCGGGTTATCGCGCGGCTGAGGCCCGATGTGACCGTCGCAAGAGCCCAGGCCGACATGTCGGCCATCTCCGATCGGCTTGCCCGCCAGTACCCGACCGACGACCAGGGCTGGGGCGCGGTCGTCATCCGCCTGCACGAAGGCCTCGTCGAGGATGTTCGTCCGGCGCTGCTGATGCTCTTCGGCGCAGTCGGCTTCGTACTCCTGATTGCCTGCGCAAACGCCGCGAACCTCGTGCTCGCGCGCACGCTGGCGCGCCGCAAGGAGATTGCCCTGCGCCTCGCGATTGGCGCGAGCCGCGGGCGCGTGGTGCGCGAAGTGCTCTGCGAGACACTTCTGATCGGGCTCGCCGGCGGCGTTCTCAGCCTGGCCGTCGCCCACTGGGGGCTGCAGCTGATCGTCGCCTATTTCGGCGACTCGCTGCCCAAGGCCATCGTCATCTCGCCCAACGGCACGGTGCTCGCGTTCACCATGGGCCTCGCGATTGCGAGCGGCGTAGCCGCGGGGCTGGCCGGGGCGTGGCGATCGAGCCAGACGAACCTCAACGACGCGCTCCGCCAGGGCCTCGGGCGCACCGGGTCGGACGCGAGCGGCGCGAGTGCGCGGGCCGCCCTCGTCACGGCGGAGGTCGCGCTCTCGATCGTGCTGCTCGTGGGTGCCGGGCTGATGAGCCGCAGCTTGTGGCTGCTGTACCACGTGGATCCTGGCATCGATCCAACTCACGTGGTGACGATGAGCGTGCAGCTGCCACAGGCGCGGTATGCGGAATCTGCCCATCAGGTCCGGTTCTTCCAGCGCGCGCTGGAGCGCATCCGGGCCTTGCCTGGCGTTGATTCGGCCGGCGCCACCTCGACGCTGCCCCTCGACAGTAACGGCTCGGGATGGCCGGTCGCACCCGAAGGCGCGCCAGCGGTCATCCTGGCCGAGCAGCCACATGTCCAATCCGTCGTCATCGCACCAGGTTTCCTGCGATCGCTGCGCGTGCCGCTGGTCCGCGGCCGTGACGTCCTCGACAGCGACACCATCGATGGGCGTCGCGTCGTCCTTGTCAGCGAGGCCATGGCGCGCCGGTTCTGGCCGGGCTCAGACCCCATCGGGAGGCGGTTCACTACGGTGTTCCTGCCGGGCGTCAGGTTGGAAATCGTTGGGGTCGTGCGAGACGTCAAGCTCGAGGGCCTCGACCTGGCCAGGCCCGTGCAGGCCATGTACCTGCCGCTCGCGCAGGTGCCGACGGGCGAGATGTCGCTCACCGTACGCGGCCGGATCTCGTCCGGCAGCCTGGTGAACGCCGCGACCGCAGCTGTGCACGCGATCGATCCCGAGCAGCCAGTGGCGAGCGTGCGGACCATGGACGACATCGTCGGGGCCTCGCTGGGGCAGAAGCGGTTCACGATGATGCTGATGACATCGTTCGCCGCACTGGCTCTGCTGCTCGCCGGGGTGGGGATCTACAGCGTGCTGGCCTATGCCGTGCGCCAGCGGCTGCGCGAGATTGGCATCCGCCTCGCGCTGGGAGCGCGCACCAGCGAAGTGCTGCGCCTCGTGCTGGTTCGGGGCATGGCGCCGACGCTGGCAGGCGTGGCGCTTGGAATCGCGGGCGCGTTGGCACTGTCAGGCATCGCGTCGCGGTTCGTTTTTGGCGTGAGCGGTGCGGATCCAGCCACGCTCGCCGCTGTAGCCGCCCTGGTCCTGACCGTGGGATTGTTGGCGAGCCTCGTTCCTGCTCTGCGTGCCTCTCGGGTCGATCCAATCAGAACGCTGAGGGACGAGTAGTCCAGATGACACCCAGCGCGCATTCGATTGCCAGGCGACTGATCCTGCTCGTCAGAAAGACGCCGTTTCGGCGATTTCTGACGGCCTATCCTCGTCTGCGCGCCGGAAGCGCAAGCGTGCGCGTTCCCGTCCGAGCGGGACTCGGCACGACGAATCTCGATCTGTCCGAACCCTGGATGTTCGAACTCCTGCGGCGGCTCCTGGGCGCCCAGATGGGCACGTTTGTCGACGTGGGAGTGAACATGGGCCAGACCCTCCTCAAGGTCTTGCTGCTGGATCCCACACGTCGGTATGTCGGGTTCGAGCCCAATCCCCTGTGCGTCTACTACGCCAACCTGATCATCCAAGCGAATGGCGCGAAGTGGGCCACGCTCCTGCCCTGCGGCTTGTCGGACCATGGCGGACTCGTCACGCTTTTCGCGATCGACTCGTTCGATTCATCCGCCAGCATCGTGGAGGGGTTTCGCGACCCCGCGTTCTACCACGTGGCGAGCCACGTGATGGTGGCCGCAGGCGACGAGGCACTGGCCGCGGTCGGCGACGAGCCCATCGGCATCGTCAAGATCGATGTCGAGGGAGGAGAGCTCGAGGTGCTGCGAGGTCTTCAGGGAACCCTCGCGAGGCATCGCCCACTGGTGGTCTGCGAGAATCCTTCCCACGTATGACGAGAATACGGAGGGTGGGAGCATGCGCCGCGCCCGCGTGGACGCGAGCGTCGGATTGATGCAGGGACTCGGTTATGTCATGGGACGAATCTCGCATGATGGGTCGGTCGCGGCGCTCGACCGCATCGAACCACATGGAGATCTCGACCGCTGTGACTACCTCTTCGTCCCACGCGAGCGGAACGGTCTCTTCAGTAGTCTGAGTTCCTAGTCTCAGGCGGCTGCTCGACCATTCCCGTTGCGGTGAAAATGAAAACGCCGGCCCTGGTCAGAGGCCGGCGTTGTCGAGCTCGAATCCGTTGGGTGTGGAAAGCCTACGCGGCGTGTCGTTTCTTTCGCCGGGCCGCAAGCAGCACACCGAACCCGCTGCCAACCAAGAGCATCGTCGTCGGTTCCGGAACGGCGCCAGCCACCGGTGTCAGGGTCCCTCTGATTTCGCCAGTGGGATACCGTGCTGTATGGATGTTGAAGTACGCCCGGCTGTGCATCAGTCCGGCAGCGAGCGCCAGCTCGGCGGCTGACACGCCACCGCTCGCGGCGACAAAATCGGGGTTGAAGCTCGATGCTTGAGTCAGGTCGAAGACGTTGTTGTAAAAGCCAAACGTGACGCCGCTCGGGAAGCCCGGAAAGCTCGGGACCGCGGTCGCCACGCCAGCGTTTTGCGGAGGAACAGCACAGCAGTGAATGTGCGCCGCCGTAACCCCATCCAGGAGGTTTGTGAATCCAGCCAACACGGACAGCGTATGGGCCATCGGGTCGTATCCAACCAATGCGACGCCGACACCTGGGGACGAGTTCGCCGGATTCTCGTTCGAACCCTGAAGAATTGCACTGAAGAGGATGGGATCAGCGTGCGCAGGAACTGCACTGAGTACTGCCAAACAGACCACGAACGGCAGAACCTTTCTCATACTATGCCTCCTCGACGCCGAACCTTGGAACAGGCGTTCCACGCTTTATGCAATTCATCGTGATACCAGCAATCGCCGAGCCAATTCGCACAGCTCGTCTTCACCCGCATGCAAGGTCGCGTCTACATCCGAAGACACAAATTGTTCAGGTGGCAGTAAGAAGGAGACTTCCCAGTACGTGTGAACCGCCGCGCCCACCGAATCGCATCTGCACCCGAGTACGGTGGCGCCGCGATTCCGTCGCGGCCTTCAGTCTTGGCTGACGATGCGGAGATTGGTGGGTGCCGACAGCGTCTCTCTCGTGACTTTCCAATAGGCAAGCAGTTGCCGCAGCGCTTCGGGTTCGTTGGTGGGCGCGACGTGATTGGCCTGATCGCGCGTGTTGATGCCGTGGCACGACGTGCACACCCGCACTTCGCCCGGTTGCATCGTGACCCAGTAGCGTTCGCGCACAACGGGCGTCCCTGACGGATCGGTCAGCTGCCAGCTCAAGGCCCGGCGCGCAGGAACGAATGCCGCAAACGATCCGTCGCTCGCCACCGCCACCGAAGCGCGAGGAGCCCCTGCGACAGGCGGGTTCGCCGTGCCTGCGTTGTGCAGATACTGCGCGAGCACACGGCGGCCTGGCCGCGGAGCGGCCGTCCCGCCGAGGCCGCGGATCTGATCCGCTTGGAACAGTTGAAGATGGGACACGTCGTAAATCCTGCCTCCTGCGCCGAGCGTCTGCGTGCTCGTCCCCGCCACACGGAGGTTGAACGGCTGCTGCCTGTCAGCTCCGTCGCGCGTCGTCACATTGTGCCCGACGATGAGCGCCATGTTGCGCTGGCGAAGGTACTGCTGCAGAGCAGGGACGTCGACGCCCTGTTGCGTGAACACCTGCTGAACGGGCGCCGTGAGCGGTGTGGCCGCATGTGACGGTCTCGGCCGTGCCTTCACTTCAACCGGATCCAGCTCCCACAGGTGTCCCGAGTAGCTCACAAGGACGTCGGGGTCCCAATAGCTGACGGACTTCGTGATCCCGGCCGTCAGCATCGCGCCCGCGACGAACACGTCGCCCGATGGTTCGAGCAACTGCAGACGGAACGCGTAGCGCGAGCCCGGGTTGGCCCGTGTGCCCGTGTTGGCGTCGGCGTTCGTCGCCGACGTGTGTGCCACGACGACCATCCCGTTCGAGAGCGGTAGCGGATTTCGATAGAGGCCCGAATGGTCTGCGCTGGGCGTGCTCGACGGCAGGTGTGTGTCGCGATGCGTGACGTAAGTGACGATCGTGGAGCTGGGGTTGACGCCAGGTCCCGCGTTGATTCTCACCACCTGGCCCGCGGCGTGCGTGCCGAACTCCGGCGCATCGGTCCCGTAATAGGTGCCCGGCGACGAGGGGTCTTCTTCGATCTGAATGAAGTTCTCGAGCACATTGGGATTGGTTCGTGTCACCGCGCCCGCGATGAACTCCCGGAGGTTTGGGTCGTCGTTGAGACTGCGGTTGAAGTAGCCGTGGATCTCGTGCCGGCCGAGGTGAATCAGCGTTTCCTCTTCGGTTCCGTCCTCGTTGACCATCCAGGGGAAGAAGTCGTTGAAGGAGTGGCCTTCGAGATTCGTCCCCGCCAGCAGGTCCGTGCGCGACGAACGGGGCTCGGGAAAGATCTCGGTGCGGACGTTCAGGCGAGCCGCGCCGGCCGACTCGTCGGCGTAATTGAACGTTCCGTAGCCAGCCGCGTTCATCACGTCGCTATCGGCCTGCTGATCGCGCTGGAGGTGATCCCAACGCACGTAGACCAGCCGGCCAAAGCTGTCGATGTGCGGCGAGAACGATCCGGATGGTGAGTGCTGGACGAGAAACAGATCGCCGGTCGCCGGATTGAGGCTCCAGAGCCCAGTCACGGTGGGCGCCTCTTCGTACTCATCCAGTTGCGGGTAGAGATGCGTTTGTCCGTCGCGCGGACGATCGGACGTGAAGATCACGCGATCGTTGACGCCGTAGATCGGACTGACGTTGTTGTAGGTCGATGGCTGATTCGCGACACGGGTGACGACCGGCGTGTCCGTGAGAGCGAGACCGGTAATCTCGTAGATCTGCCAGTAGTAGTGCTGCACCTGGTACTGCTGCGTCGGCGCGCCCACCACCATGCTGAAGAGCGCCTTGCTGCCGCTCCAATGCACGCTCGGCTCGCGGACGGCAATCGCCGTGGCTCCTTGCATACCGGAGTTGCCGTAGCCGGCGGCCTGCGTGAGATTCTTCAACGTGCCGTCGCCGTAGCGAATCCACAGATCGCCGCCGCGCGCGACTGACGACAACGAGGCGAGGTGGTTGCCGAACACGGACCCGATTGTCGTGAAGTCCGCCGGCACCGGCACCTGTGTGACGAACAGTACGGGATTGGGCAGAGCGGCCGGCCCGCTTTGTGCCAGCCCCGACATCGGCCAGCTGAGACCGATGATCACCACGATGACGGCCACGCACGGAACGATCAGGCGTGCTGCGCCGATCGTCCAGTGGCTGGCCGAAGCGTTGGATTGGCGCATGAAAAGCCGCGTGGCTCGAAGCAAGCGCGGTGCCGACAGTGTTTCCTGCACTTTTGACGCCGGTCACAACCCAACCCCCGGGACGATCACCCATCGGCGTGCAGGTTTGTAATCACGACGCCACGAATGTCAATCGGGGAGGTGGACGTACCGTACAATGCGGCCGGCTGGAGTTGGAGCGTGAGCATGCCGGACGAACGAAGAGTCCAGGAGCAGCAGTGGCTCGCGTCAGTGCTGCCCTCGCCGCAGCAGCTCGATCACGTGCTGGGCAACGATCCGGCCGCTGCGTTGCTCGGTCTCGCGAAGAGCCGCGCTCCCATCGAGACCGGCTTCGTCGGAGACCCCGGCGATGATCCCGATCTCAAGAAGGAATTCGCGGTGGCGCAGGCCGCCGCCGCTGCGCTCAAGAAGGATCCGTCGGCACCGCTCTCGGCCGAGCAGACCCAGGCGCTTCATGCGTTCGTCCACCTGCTCGCACGACCGGCGCTGCGCGTCGTCGGCGGCGCCGTTCCGGCGATTCCGCAGTCGTGGGAGCGGCTCACGACGGCGCACGAATCGGTGATCCGCAGGATCCGCGGCGTCGGTCGCATCGACACCAGCGATCGCGCGCACGTCGGTACCGGATGGTTCGTGGCAGAGAACCTGCTGCTCACGAACCGGCACGTCGCAGGTGCGCTCTGCGGCCTCGACGTACACGGTGACGCGGGGTGGCTCGACAAGCTGCCGGCCGCGGTCGTCACGATCAACGCGGTGTGGGACAAGGATCCGTCGCGGCGCGCGGTGTGGGATCCGGCGGAGGCGCCTGGCGCCACGAGCACCGCAGTCGGGACGATCACGAAGATCCGCAAATACCACAAGCATCTCGACATGGCGCTGCTCGACGTCACCGGAGTGGCGGACAGCAAACAGCTCGTGCTGCGCATGCACGCCGCTCCACCGGCGTCGCTCGTGCGGCACGATGTCTACCTCGCAGGCTACCCCGCAGTGATTCCCCCGTACGGGCTGTCCACCCAGGTCGCGAACTTGCTGTTTCGCGACGCGACGTCGAGTGGTCTCAAACGCGTTTCGCCGGGGCAGCTTGTCGCGCTCGTCGATGACCTGCCCGTCGCTGCGAACAAGCCGCGCGAGAGCCACGACGGCTCGACGCTCGGCGGCAGCTCGGGCTCGCCGGTTATCGATTTCGACAACCACCGCGTCGTCGCTCTCCACTACCAGGGCCAATACGGCGTCGCGAACCATGCCGTGCCGCTCTGGCTTGTGAAGGACGACGCGTTCTTTACCGACGAGGGGATTGGGTTCGCGTCATGACTGATCGCGCGCTGGTCATCGGCCTCGACGCCTACGATAACAAGGCGTGGGAGCTTCGAGCGGCGGTACGCGACGCCCTCGCCTTTGCGAAGTGGGTGACGGCGCCAGGCGCGGGACGCGCAACCGAGGAGACGCTGACACTGCTGCTGTCGCCGCATCCCGATCGCCCCGTCAACAACGTGAGCTTCAAGCCAGCGACCGAGGTGGCGATCCGCCGCGCGCTGTCCGACCACAAGAAGAACGGCGCGGGCGCCCAGCGGTTCTGGTTCTTCTACGCAGGCCACGGACTCGCGCCGGCCGGCGGCGGGCCCGACGAGGCGCCCGTGATGGTGCCGTCGAACGTCATGGACCTCGATTTCTATCGCTCGACGAGCCCTCTCGATCTCGGCTCGTGGATCCGCGAGATGCAGGTCTACCCGCCGGAGTATCAGGTCTACTTCGTTGACGCGTGTCGAGGGCTCGTCGTCACCGAGGATGTTGTCACCGCGACGAAGACGCTCTTCTTCGACCTGTCGAAGGTCAAGGCCGGCGACCAGGCGCGGCAGGCCGGTACTGTTCGCGACCACGGCAGGCCAGCTCGCGAACGAGCAGGGCCTGCACGGTCTCTTCGGTGGCGCGCTGAACGACGGGCTCCAAGGGACCGGACCGGCGCTGGAGGCTGACGCCGGGACAGAAGAGTTCGTGCTGACGTTCGGCGGGCTCGCCGCGTACACCAAGCGACGGATCCAGGTCCAGTCCGACGATGCGCGCCGCGATAACAAGACGCTTCCGACACAGGAGCCCGCGGAGAGTCTGTTCCGCGTGGAGCACTCATTCGAGCTCGCGCGATTCAAGGACAAGCCTGCCTCGCCCGTCAAGGTGTTCGTCGAGCCTGAGGAGGCCACGGCGGTCGGCACCGCCGGTATCCGCGGCTACAACGAGTGGAAGCGGATGTGGGAGCGTCAGGCGGAAAAACCGTCGCCGCTCGCGGTGCCTGTCGTGTGGGAGCTGTCGTCCACCGTCTACAAGATAGAGATCGAGGCACGCGGCTTCGAGAACTGGGCGAAGAAGGTCGAGGTCATCGGGCCGATGGAGTTGCACGCAGACCTCGTCCCGAAGCCTGGCGTCCCCGGGCGCGGCGGGCTCGAGAGTCTGAAGTCACCAGTCGCCGGCGAGCTGTCGGCATCGCCCGACGGCGCCGAGCTCGCGGCTGGCCGAACGGGCGAGCTGACGGTGCGAGCGAACGACCGGTACGCGCGTATCGAGGTCTTCGATGCCGACGGGAAGCGCGTCGAGGCGGGCTGGGCCTGGCTTGGCAAGACACTGCCGGTCGGATCGTACCGCGTCGAGATCGGGCTGCCGACGGAGCGGCCGTTCGTGCAGTCGGTGCTCGTGACCGCCGACGAACCGGTGGAGATCGCCGTCCAACCCGACCCGCAACTCACAGCGAGGCTGCCTCCAAGTGCGGGCATGATCCAGCCGCATAACGGCTGGTCGGCGCCGTCGGAAACGTTCGGGGTCGCGACGACAACGCATCTCGGCTCCTTGCTCGCGTGGGCCGCTTCAGCGGCGCAGTTCAACCCCGGCGGCGATGGCCAGAAGCTGCGTGGGCTCGGGGTCGAAAGCTTGCCGCCGGATCCGGCAGCGTGTTTCGTGCGCGTCCTGGCCGGCGATGCGCGAGCACCCGTGTCGAACCCACAAGGCGGACCGATCGAGACGCTTTCGCTGGAGCTGAACCAACACAAGGCCGTGTTGAAGCCGCTGCCCGCGCTCCAGGAGTTCGCGGCGCAGTGGCACGCGCCGATCACGTTTCCGACGAGCCTCATCGTCCAGACCGGCGGGCTGAACCCGAAGCGCATGCCGCTTCCGTTCATTGAGGGTTTCGTGTGGACGATCGTGATCGTGCGCGAGTCAACGCAGCGCACCGAGATCCACCGCTACCTCCAGCGGCTCCAACCGCTGAAGCCTTTCGACGACACGATTCGCCTCATCGAGCAGAACTGGCGTGCGCTCGAGGCTCGTACACCGCTGTACGACGACGAGGCGGTGCGGCTGCTCGAGCGCGACCTCGATCCCCTCAGCCTCGCCGTACTCGGCTACCGCCTCGCACGTGAGAGCCGGGGGCCGGAGCTCGAGGACGTCGTTGAGCGGCTTGGGACCATCGAGCTCGCCGACCGGCACGTGCTCGCAGCGCTCGTCGGTGAGCGTGACAAGCACATGGAGCTGGCTGTGAAGAGCCGATCGGTGCCGATCGTCGGCGAGGGATACCGGCTGATGGAGGCGTGGCTGACAACGCACTTCGAGAAGCAGAACATGCCGCCGCCGGTCGCGCCCGAGCCCGTCACCGGCGGACTGTGGACGACGTTCGACCCGCGAGGGCAGACCGTGGTCTCGAAGGCGTTTCCGGTGGACAACGCACCCGAGTGGGCGAAACCGCTGCTCCCGGCCGCAGACGCGACGGCGAAGATCTCGCTTGGCCCTGGCAGCCCCACCCCGTTCATTGGAACCGGCTTCCTGATCGGACCCCGCGCGCTCGCGTTGACCGACTTCATCGCAAAGGAGAAGCCGGCGTCCGCTGTCTTTGGCAACGAGCGCGTGGTCATCGAGGAAATCGTCGGCGCGACAGATGACGACCGGCACGGAGCGCTCGCGCGGATCGCTCCGGTGACGCGGGCGCCGTTGAAGATCCGGTGGGCGCTGCCCGAGGTGGGGACGCGGATCGCAGTGATCGGTCACCCGCTCATCACGTTCACGCCGACCATCGTCACGCTGGCGGCGTTCACGACGTATCCGTCAGGCGAGAAGATGATCATGCCGGGCGTGATCGTCGCGGTCGAAGAGACGAAGCTCACGTACGAGTGCTGGACGATGAACGGCGTCGCGGGCGGGCCGATTGTCGACCTCGCGACGGGAGAGGTGATCGGCATCCACCACAGCGGTAAGTACGAAGGCGGCGCGAAGAAGCTCGGGTTCGGAGTGCCGGTCACGGCAATCGAAGCGCTGCTGAAGAAGCCGATCTAGAAGGACGCGAAGTCAGTTCCCTGACGTATACTTGAGCCGGTTCTCACACGCCGCCGCCGGTTTCTGGCGCGCCAGAGGGTGTCCGCCATGGTAAGCACTCGCGGTTCCTTGAAGGCACTTGTCCCGCTCGCCGCCGCGCTCGCGTGCCTGGTCGCGCCCGCATTCGCCCAACCGCCAGGGAACCCCATCGGCGCGAAAGCCTGGATCGGACACACGCAGGAGATCGAAGAGTTCATCAAGACTGCGGACGTGGCGTCCATGAAGACGACCTCCGTCGGCGTCACGCACCCGAGCCACGCCATCCTCGCGCCAGGCGGGCCTGTCACCGACATCGCCTGGAAGCCGCTCAAGCCGGGTATTTACGAGGGCCGCTTCGAAAGCTACAAGTCCGAGATCGCCGCCTACGAGCTGGACAAGCTGCTCGGCCTGAACATGGTGCCGCCGACAGTCGAGAAGCGCGTCAAAGGCGACCTCGGCGCGGCCATCTTCTGGGTGAAGGGCGCGCAAACCTTCAAGGAGCTGGGCGGCGTCCCCGGCCAGAAAGGCGTCAAGGGTCCGCCGGCGGCGCACATCGCGTATTTCCTGAAGGACATGACGAGGGCGAAGATGTTCGACGACCTGATCGGCAACGTCGATCCCAATCTCGGCAACTGGCTACTCGACGAAGAGTGGAACATCATCCTCATCGATCACTCGCGCGCGCTCACCGGCACGAAGGAGCTCTACCACCAGCTCCTGTTCTTCGATCCCGACCTGTGGGAGAAGATGAAGGCGCTCGATGTGGCGTCGCTCACCGCCGCGATCGGCACCTGGGTAGACAAGGACGGCATCAAGGCCGTACTCCAGCGCCGCGACAAGATGCAGCAGGTGATCGACAAACTGAAGGCCGCTGGCCAGCACTAGTAACAAGCCACCAGGCATCGGCTGGCTGTGCCGTGGGATCGAGGGCCTGTTCAGCCATCAGCAGGCCGACCTCTTCACGCCCGGCTCACGGGGCTGACGGTTCGGGCTTGAGAACGCTACGTCCCAGGCGCGCTCCGGAGGATTCAGCGCTTTCCGATGGTGTACTTGTTTTGTTTGCCGCGCGGGATGGCGATGCCCTCTTTGATGGCTTTGTTCTGCACTGCCGGCGCGGTCCGCCCGAGCAGACGCGCGATCTCTGGTACTGGCTTGTTTTCGGCTGCGAGTGCTCTGATTCGATCCAATTCTGCTGCTGTCCACGGCTGTCGAATGTTGGGGCGCAAGGGATTCTTCACAACGCTGGGCCACTCCAGAGGTTCGGCGTACGGTACCTCGGCGGGCTGCAAGCGCTCTGGGACTTTCGACCTACCTCCGCGATCAATGGACGCGCGTTTCAAAGATGGATGGAAAAGCAGCGCACGGCCGTGCAATGCGAACAGTCGTAGCGACTGGTCTCCTGCTTCGAGATGGATCGCGTCAAGCAGATCACCGCGGGTTGCTAGAACATCCCGTGGAGGGTGTACCAGGCTCTGACGCGCGACAGCACCTCGGGATCGGTGGCGACCTCGGCGTGACTGAGGCGCGGATAGAGATGGCCCTCGTGGGGTGCGGTGAGGACGGAGTCGAAGCGTCTGTCGAGGAGGAACGGGACGGCGTAGTCCAGGAGACCGTGGTGCCACTGATACGGAACCTGGATCCGCTGGGCCTGCGCCACGCTCGGGATCGGCATGCCCTCGCGGTGCACGGCATCCAGGAGGACACCGCCGGACGTGTGTGACGCCACGCGGACGTCGGCGGGATACGCGGCGACGAACGCCGTGGTGACGAAGGCTCCCATGCTGTGACCGTGCGCGGCAACGCGCCGGACGTCAACGTAGCGGAGACGCGCCAGGACTGTGACCGCCGCGTGCGCGCGAAACGCGTTCGCCGGGCTCGCGCCTTGCTGGAGCAGCGTCCCCGGAGCTCCAAGGGGCGTCCCACGGGCGTGGGTGTAATTGACCGCGATAGAGACCAGCCCCCACGTGCGCATCACGCTTCCGAGCGCACGGCCATAGGACTGGGCGTTGCTGCCGGCGCCATGACTGAGCACAACCGCGGGGAATGGTCCGTGCCCGCGCGGCTTCAGCAGGATGCCTTGGAGATCGACGGTCGTACCGTCCAGCGTGCCGACGAGCGTCCAGGTAGCCCCGGACGCGGACTCGGGATCGCCGGCGATCGAGAGAGCGGGGTCGCCTGGGGCGCTCGGCGGTACAGTCGTGGGGGAGTGACGCAGGCACGCGGTCAGCACACAGAGCAGGGAGACGATGAGGGCGGTTCGCCTGCGGATCTTCTGCGGTGAGAACGAAAGTCGAGCCCGAAGTCTTCGAGGGGTTGGTGGACGTGCTCTCGGACGTCTCCGACACGTCACCAAGTTGCAGACCAAGGTGGAGGGTGCGGCAGCTACGACTTCGGCTTGACCGAGCCGTGGTCGATCGCGATGTCCCAGGCGCGCGCGGGGACGGTGATGGACGTATGGCAGTCCGCGCAGACGCAGACCTTTGTGGTGGGGCGATCGTAGACGAGCTCCATCTTCCCGCCACAGAGGGGGCAGGTAGGAATGACCTCGCAGAGCGATGGCAGGTTGTCGGGCAACTCTGTGACGGATGCAACAAGACGACCAGACGCGGAGTACGTTATTCGGGCGGATTGTAGGGGTCAGCGGACGCCTGGCGGGCGGCGGTCCAGCCGCGCCCGCACATCCTACAAACCGGGTCGACCTGCGCTGGCAGAACGTACCAGCATGGTCAGGTGCAGTCTGCCGTCTGTCTGAGTCGCGACTGGGGGCAAAGCTCTGCAGGCGTCGTCTGTGTGGCTCCGTATGAGATTCAGAGGGTTCGTACTCGCGATGGCGCTGTGTGGAGTCGCGGCATGCTTCTTTGCAACATCCTTGGCGCGTGCCGGCGTGGACACGCCCGCCCACCAGGTGCAGAGTCACGTCGTCAGACTGGCGGAACTTCAGATCGATCCCAGTTCTCGCCGCGAAAGCAAAGTGACCTACGCCGCTGGCGACAGTCTGTCGCCAAACGTCTTGACCACTGAAGCTCCCCCAAAGCTGACGGGTCTCGCGTAACCGCTCAGCTGACTCTCCTCTTTTCTTTTCTACCGAACTCTTACCGCACACACATGATTCGCCGCGAGCGTACCGCTAGGCTCTTGCCTGTTCCTCCGACAATCCCGTCGCCGGGACAGCACGCACATCAATCGGCATATCGAGCGCCGAATGCTGGGGGTGACGCGTCGTAGTCAGTCATTCGTGGAAGAAAGGTAATCGGTATGACCAAGCAGTTCGTTTTTTCGGTGACCCTTGCGCTGGCGGTGGCCGGCGCACGCAACGCGGGGGCTCAGGCCCCGCCGCTTGAAGACATTACCCGGTTCGACATGACGCGATCGGCGGGAGCGACCGCTGCCGGGTGTCTGCCCGATGCGGTCGCCAAGGTCACGCTCAAGTCGCTCGGCGAAGTCGAAATCATGAGCGTCGCGGCGACCGGTCTTCCGCCCAACACGGGCTTCGACTTGTTCGTGATTCAGCTTCCGAACGCGCCGTTCGGTCTGTCGTGGTACCAAGGCGACATGGAGAGCGATGCCTTGGGGCGCGCTCAGGGGACCTTCATCGGCCGATTCAACGAAGAGACCTTCATCGTCGCGCCCGGGGCTGGCCCGGCGCCGGTGGTCCACACCACGGATGCGGCCACGAACCCGCCGACCGCGCCCGTTCACACGTTTCACGTTGGGCTCTGGTTCAATTCGCCAGATGAAGCGATGGCAGCGGGATGCCCGAATACGGTCACGCCATTCAACGGCGAGCACCACGCCGGCATCCAGGCGTTGTCGACGAATCACTTCGGGAACTTGGACGGCCCGCTTCGTCGCCTCAAGCCCTGACCTGGCGGATTCACGCGAGGAAGTAGCAATCGGCCCTGGAGCCGCTGTCCAAAGACGGCAGCGGCTTCAGGTCCGTCGGTCCGCCAATTCCGCCAGCTTCAACGGAAAGTGCCTTACGCGTCGAACTCCGCGTCAGCACCACGTTTGAGATGGAAAGGGCCGAACTGAAGTCGGCCCGAATACTACTTCGTCGGCTGGGGCGCGACCACGGACTCCTGGTGGAACATCGCCATCCACTTGCCGTTCTTCTTCGTCCACACGGTTGATACCCAGACGGGGCTCGGCATGGGCACTCCCTGATAGGTGGCCTGGATCGAAAACTTGTAGCTGTGGACGCCAGTTGTCGCGTCCACCCACTGGACCATGCTGTCGGTCATGTCCCAGGACGTGACCTTCAGGCCCTTGGTCATCTCGTCGAAGCCCTTGAGGAAGTCGGCCACCGACATCCGGCCCGCCGTCCCGTCCACCGACCAACCGTCGGCGGCCGCGTACTGCGCGAACGCCGCGACATTCCCCTTCGCGATCGCGTCGAGCTGCGTCCGCTCGTTGGCGATGATGGTCTTTTCCGCCTGTGGGTCCTGAGCGCGGGCGTATCCCGCTCCCACGACGACGATCGCGCCGGCCATGAGAATGGTCGTCAGTTTCATGTGCAGACTCCTCGTGTTGCGGTTTCGGAAGCTCGACGGGCGAACGGTCACATAAAGCGCTCGCTGAGGCAAGGTCGAACGGTGGAGACCACGCCCTTGTCGCGACTTCAGCGTGAACGGTGTACGGATCGGCGGTACGCAGTTTCGGCGCACGTGCTTATGGTTTGCAGGACCAGCCCTCGTCGATAGACTTGAGCTTGTCCCGCTGCTCACTTTGCGTGGGCCCGGGCGCGTAAGTGCTTCCGGTCCACGACCATGAGCGGGCACGATCAGGCGCGCTGCGATTCCTGCCCTAATGGAGTTTGGCTGGTGTAGGAATGGGCCACGCGTGGCCGCAGCCGAAGCACTCGAAGTAGTCTGAGTTCGGTCGCAGGGGATGCGGCTGACGCTGCGCCTTGCGCTGGCCGCACTCTGGGCAGGCTGGCGGCGGCTCTGGGTTCGGATCGGGCAGATTCCCGGATTGCTCTATCACAGGCCTGTACGGTACCACAGCCGCATTTCGGGCTCATGACGGCGTCGTATCGTCGGCGGCTTGGACTGATGAACTGGCGCGGCAATTTTGACGATTGCAGCTTGAGGATTGAGAATCGGCAGATGGAAGAAAACCCTCCGGACCGTCATGGCGACATCAGGCCCGGCGACGTTACGGTCGCCCCGCTGCCTCAGGGGTACGGCTTCATCTACGGCCGTGTTGTCGATCCGGCTACCACTCCGGACGGCACGCAATGGTCTTATCTCGGCACAGCGACACACCAGCCACTCGCGTGTGAGTTGGCGAAGCAGCGCGTGAGTCCGGGCCAGCATGTCTGGGTCTGTGACGCAGCTGGTGGGTACACCCTCTATGCGCCACCTGAGCATGCCGATGGCTGAGAAGAAACCCGAACAACGCGAATGGGAAGAGCTGAAGGCCATCATTGACAACTTCACGCCGGAGGAACACGCGAAGTTTACCGAACAGATCCGCGGGTACTTTCGTGTATACGGACTCGAGGTGCTGCACAAACTCGAAGAACTCGTGCAGTCTGACAACGTGGACGTTGCCGAAGCGGCGCAAGCGCTGATCGCGTACTACTGGCAGGTACAAGGACGGAAAACCGGTGAGCAACCAATGACCGCTGCCAACTACGCACGCGAAGAGATCTGAATCGCCTGTCGCAGATCGTCCAACGAACGAGTCATTCGATGGCGGCGAGCGCGTTCCGTGGGGCGCCATACAAACAGTGCCGCAGGTGAAGGATCGCATCAACCAAGCGGCGCTGCTCAGGCCGCCGTCGGATCCTGTGAACTGAATGACACCTGATCGGAGTGATGGTCGAAGGTCCGGCACTCGCGTGAATCGTCAACTGTCTCGCGCACGCGACACGCGGTGCGGACGCTGCGCCGAGAGACGCATTCAGCAGAGCGGGCGACGGAGACTAACTACCGGCGCTGTCTACTGGTACTAGCGATACGGGTGTAGATATTGTTGATGGCGGTGCCCAGTTGCGTCATCGCCGCGACCGCGGCCAGGGCAATGAACGCCGCTAACAATGCATACTCGATCAGATCCTGACCGTCGTCCTCAACGAGAACACGTTTAACCGCGCTCAGCATCGTCGCCTCTCCCCAAAGTGCTCCGGCCTGCGTGTGAGCCCAGGTGTTTGATCGCCAAGGGATCAAACGAGAACCTACTGTCCGACATGGCTGCTTCGCAGGCAAGTAGTTTTTGGAACGGTTCTGACGAGCTTGCATGTGCTGACGAGGTGGGCAGAGCAAGCACGACTATCAACGGCCAGAAGCCGGAGACGGTGATCGTCTCGAATGGCAACGGCGTGTCGAAAGCCGCGTATCTCGTCGGAGCCAGTCGATTCGAGGTTGGGCAGACGTCGTCCCAACATTGAAGTAACTGTGCGACGAGGCACCCCGCAGGCCTACTTGAACCGGTCGGACGACGGCACCCATTTCGCCGACAGGTCGGGGTCCTTCATGTCCTTGTCGAGGGGATACATGGGCCGCTCGATGCCCTTGTAGGGCAGGCGCTCGAGGTCCTGGTCCACGCCGCCGGGGGTCAGCGCCATGACCCAGTCGGCGCGCATGTCGTAGAGCTCGGGCTGCAGGTAGCCGATCTTCACCACGACGATGTCGGCCTTCCGGGGTTCGAGCCCGAGCCGCGTGAAGTCGGCTTCATAGTGGTAGGGCTTTCGCTGCTTCGTGACGATCACGCTGACGCTGCCGGTCTTGATGACCACCTCGGTCTCGGCGTCCTTGTCGCCGTGCCGGATGGCGGTCACGGTCCCCTCGATGTGCACCGGAGGGGCATACCGATGGTCCACGGCCGCCCCGGCGGTGCCAGCCACCGTGCCCCCGATGCCGGCCTTGACCGCCTGCGCGACCAGCGTGGGGCCGGGCAGCGACGCATAGATGAGGGACGGGCCGTCGGCCCGCTGGAACTCCTTGCGTTCGAGTATGCGCGCGAGCGTCCAGCTGACGTCCCCCGCCCCGCCAGCCGTGGGGTTGTCGCCCATGTCGCTGAGGAAGAAGGGGTGCTTCGTACTCTTCAGCGCGCGATCCATCGCCTGGTCGTACGGTAACGTCGGCGCGACGAATTCAAATCCCTTGCGCGCCGCCCAGAAGCTGGCGGCCAGACTCTCCGCCGCCGCCTTGACGGCGGCCTGATCGTCGCCGGTGACCATCACGGCCGCATGGTTGCGGGGTTCGTCGGCCCAGGCGTAGCCGATCCAGATCGCGGCGTCGATGATGCCGGGCCGCTCGGTCATGGGCGCGACGGCGGCATAGATGCTCTTCGCGGGTTCAATCCGGGTGCTGGTCTTCTCGCCGGGCAACAGCACGGGCACCGCGATGTACGCCTTGTAGGCGGGCCGGCCCTTTCCGCTCTCGAGCCGGGTGAGCAGGTTCTCGACGGCCCGCTGTTTGGACTCCATCTCGTCTTCGTGGGGAGCCATGCGGTAGCAGGTGATCAGGTCGGACTGCGCGGCCAGTCGCCAGGACACGTTCCCATGCAGGTCCATCGAGGTCGAGATGAGGGTCTTGGGTCCGACCACCGCCCGTATCCTCGAGATCATGTCCCCCTCGGCGTCCTCCATGCCCACGACGCTCATCGCCCCGTGGATGTCGAAGAACAGCCCGTCGAGGGGCAGCTGCTCGCGGAGTGCATCGAGCGTCTTGCGCATCAGGGATTCATAGGCGTCGCGGGTCACCGCACCTCCGGGCAGCGCGTGTCCCTGCACCGCCCCGAACCACACCGCGCGGTCGCGCAGGGAATGCGGCCCCGAGAAGAAGGGATAGTTGTCGAGGATGGCCTGCCCGGTGGAGGCGTGGAAGGCCGCCTCGTCGGTCACCGCCGGGGAGAACGTGCTGGACTCGATCGCCAGGCCGCAGATGGCGACGCGCGGCTTCTGGGCGACGCCGAGGGTAAGGGAGGCGAGAGTCCCGAGCAGCAGCAGGGTCTTGTGCATGATGCATTCTTCCACTGTTCCGGTTGCTTTTCGTCGACTCGCGCACCGTCGCCCATGGAACTCCGCCACGTCCGCGCGTGCTCCTCGCAGGTCTTCGAGAATGCTTGTCGGCGAGCAGGCTGCCTGGTGGCTCGGAATGTGCGTGCTACGGCGCTGTCCTTTGCGTTTGTGTGTGCCATCTGGACTGGGAGGACTAGATGAAGACTGGAACCGTCCTCGCCGCTGTGCTGGTTGCGCTTGGGTGCGCCCCATTTGCGAACGCCGACCCGGTGCTGCTCGTCAATGGGAGCGGCGTCCTGACCGGCGCCCAAAATGTCCGTGTCGGTGGAACGTTGTACGACGTGATGTTCGTGGACGGCACCTGCATTGACGTGTTCGGCGGCTGCGATACTGGATCGGATTTCAAGTTCGCGACGTTCGAGGACGCAGCCGCAGCGGCGAACGCGCTACTCGGGCAGGTGTTCGTTGATGCGCCAGTAGGAAATTTCGATGGGCATCCTGAGTTGACCTTGGGATGCACGGATCCGTCGCAGTGCTTTGCGGCGATCCCTACGGGAATCACAACCGCAGGGGGAGTGGTGTTCGGAGCTGTGGCCTACAACTCCCCGGCTGGTAAACTTCTTACCAATTTCAACTTCCTTACTGATTTCGACACAAGCAACGATGCTCAAGCCGTGTGGGCCGAATTCACCGCCGCCCAGCCGGTACCGGAGCCCGGCTCGGTCGTACTGCTAGGTAGCGGTCTGTTGGGTCTACTCGGGCTGCGTCAACGGCGGACCTGACGCCTTCGGCTTCGTGGTCACAGGACGCCGCGTTAACGAAGCAGGAGGAGATGTCGCAATGAGAAATCAGCGGTGGTTCCTGCATCGGTGCGGTTCGATTCTTTCACCTCGCCATCCCGCCGCAGTTCGCTGCTCTCATTGAAGCCATCGCCCACGACCACCCGGCCCGATGCCGAACGTCGCCTTTGCCGAAGTTGCACGCCGAGATAGACTGCGCCTCCAGTGCGCCGCGACGCGGTACTTCATCGTCTCGCCGTCGAGATGGTCAACGCGGCGTCGTGGTGCACACGCTGGAGGCGCCCGAGGCTGGCGTCGCCGTCGTGAAAAACAGGATCGAGGAGTTTCGTCGCAATCAGCAATTCGATTGATGTCGCTGACGCCAGGCACACGCATCGGTCCCTACGAAATTGCTGCACCCCTCGGCGCAGGCGGAATGGGCGAGGTGTGGCTGGCTATCGACGTGCCGCTGGGCCGCAAGGTCGCGCTCAAGCTGCTTCCCGACGACGTGACCCGGGATCCTGCCCGTATTGCGCGATTCGAACGGGAGGCGCGGGCGGCGTCAGCGCTCAGTCATCCGAACGTCTGTACCATCCTCGGTCTTGCACAGACGACAGACGGCCAGCATTACATCGCGATGGAATACGTGGAGGGCACCACGCTGAGAGCGAGGCTCGCCGCTCCCTTGCCCCTCGACGACGTGCTCGACATCGGCATCCAGGTGGCGTCCGCGCTCAGCGCCGCGCATGCCACCGGCATCGTCCATCGGGACATCAAGCCCGAGAACGTGATGATTCGCCCCGACGGCCTCGTCAAGGTGCTCGACTTCGGCCTGGCCAAGCTCGTGGCGCCAGGCGACGACAGCGACTCGCGCGCCACTGAGACCTTTCTCGCCACGCGCGTCGGAACTGTCGTGGGAACCGCCGGATACATGTCACCCGAGCAGGCCGAGGGCAAGACCGTCGACACGCGATCGGACGTGTTCGCCTTCGGGGCGATCGTGTACGAGATGAGCTCGGGCCACCCAGCATTTCGCGCCGACTCCACGGTGGCGACGCTCGCCGGAATTCTCCACAAGGATCCCGCGCCGTTGCCGGGCGCTCTTCCCGCGGAACTGAAGGGCCTCGTGTCCCGGTGCCTTCGAAAGTGTCCCGATGAGCGATACCAGGACATGCGAGACGTGCGAATCGCGCTCGAGGAGATCCGCGACACCGTTGGCGGCCATCGACGCGCAGCGGCGATCGCGAAGCCCGCGTGGCAGGCAATTCCCGCGGCCGCGATTTGGGCGGTCGTGGCCATCGCCGCCGTCGCCGCGGCCGTGTGGGTGTTTCGCGCCGGGCGCAGCACGAACGGGCCGGCGTACGAAGTCGTCCCGCTCACGAGCGAGGTCGGATTCGAAGGAGCGCCCAGCTTCTCGCCGGACGGCAGCCAGGTGGCGTACTCGTGGAATGGTCCCGAACAGGACAACTACGACATCTACCTGAAACAAATCGGCGCTCCGAAACCGCTGCGCCTCACGAGTGATCGCGCCGAGGATCGATTCCCCGAATTCTCTCCTGATGGTCGATCGATCGGCTTCTTCCGGATCGCGGACGGCCGAGCGACGTACATCGTGATGCCGGCGATCGGCGGCAGCGAACGGACAGTCGCGGTCATTCCGAACACATCGGCTGACCCCATCACTCCGATCGGCGCGAGCTGGTCGTCCGCGTGGTTCCCGGATGGGAGATCCGTCGTGCTCGACGGCCTGCGCGTGCTGTCACTGGACACCGGAGAACTGAGCCCGCTGCGCGGCTCGTCTGGAGCGCCGGTCACTGGCTGGACCCCGGCGCTGTCACCCGACGGCCGCACCCTGGCGTTCTGCCTACCGTCCAGCCTTACTCGGTTTGGTCTTTACACACTCGACTTGGCGGATGGCGGCGTACCGCGCGGCGATCCGAGGAAGTTGAACGATGTGGACGGCGACGTCTACGGCCTGACGTGGACTGCAGACAGCCAACAGCTCGTGTTCGCGAGCGGCCAGGTGTCGGGTACCAGCGGTCTCTCGAAAGCGCTGTCGAGAGTCGCCGCGCGAGAGGGCGCGCTGCCCGAGCGGCTGCCCTTCGGGCAGGATCTCACATTGCCCGCGATCTCCTGGCAGGGGGCACGCCTGGCCTTCGTCCGAACCACGTGGTCACCTCACATCTATAAAGCCATGCTCGCAGCCCCGGGGGCAACCGCCACACCGGCGGGACGGTTCGCTTCTTCCACACTCAGCGACTGGAATCCGCAGTACTCGCCCGATGGACGTCATTTGACCTTCGAATCCACGCGGACCGGACAAAGTGCCATCTGGATGAGCGACGGCGACGGGTCGAACCTCGTGGAGGTGTTCTCCAGGGCCGGAAAGCATTCCGGTACGCCCCGCTGGTCGCCTGACAGCCAGCGGCTCGCATTCGACAGCAGCGCCGAAGGCAACTTCGACATCTACGTCATTGGTCCCGGCAGCCGTCAGCCAGTGCGACTCACTTCTGAAGCGTCTGACGATGCGATCCCCGCCTGGTCACCGGATGGGGGGACGATCTATTTCACGTCGAACCGCTCGGGCCGCTACGAAGTCTGGAAGGTTCGAGCGACGGGCGGCGCGGCCGTTCAAGTCACGCGCAGCGGCGGGCACTGCGCCCATCCGTCGGCGGACGGTACGCAGATTTACTACACGAAGAATGACGGCGACTCAGCGCTATGGACGATGCCGGTCAGCGGAGGACCCGAGCAGATGGTGCTTCCGAGCATCGTCGCACGCGCGTTCGTCGTCTTCAAGGACGGGGTGTACTACATTCCGCATGCGGACGAGCATGGACGCTACGCCGTCCATTACCTGGACCTTTCGACGGGGGTCAGCACGTCAGTCTTGCCGATCGCTGGTCCCGCCAACCTTGGGTTGTCTGTCTCATCGGACAGACGCTACGTTGTCTATTCACAGACCGACGTTGGCGACAGCGATCTCATGCTGGTCGAGGGATTCCGCTGAGGCTTGCTCACTGCGAGGATGGCGCGATGAGATCGCGCACCTCGAAGCGGAATGTGAGCAACTGCTGCCCCTCGATGTCGAAAGCGCCCGTGCAGTGCTGCGCGCGCTGCTCCAAGGCCCGATCCGCTTCACGCCGTTCTGCGACGACGGGCCGAGGCGTTACGCGTTCGAGGATGCGATCGCGCTCGATCGGCTGGTCGCTGGGGTCGTGAATTTGCCACCATTGGTGGCGTCCCCGAACGAATGGTTGACGCGGATCAACTACCCGTCTTCAGCCAAGCGACGGCTCGTGTCACCAACTGACCGCCATCTAGAACTGGAGTAGTAGAACTCATCGCGGGTGGAGGGTATTGCGGGCGCCGATCTCACTGAGAACGCAACGCCTCGCTCGGATGAAGGGCGGCCGCCTGGCGCGCGGGGATCCACGTTGCGACAAACGCGACCACGAACACCGCGACCGGCGTCACGCTCAGCGTCACGAGATTCTGTCGGGCTCACGCCGTAGAGCAGGCCGCGGAGCAGCTGCGACGTCAAAAGCGTACTCGCTGTGCCGATGGCGATACCGACGCCGGCGAGCCGGATGCCGGCGAGCGACACCAGGTGACTCACGTCGCGTGGGCGGGCGCCGAGCGCCATGCGTATGCCCAGCTCGCGGCGTCGGACGCTTACGGCGTACGCCATGACGCCGTACAGTCCGACCGCGGCGAGCAGCGAGGTCACGACGCTGGCCATCGCGAGAAGCACGACGAGCGCACGCGCGCGCGCCGACGAATTGTCCACGAACTGCCGCAGCGGGCCCTCGTCGTAGGTTGGAACCGCCGAGTCGAGCCCGCGCACGATGCCGCGGATGGCCGACAGCGCCTCGGCCTCAGGAGAGTCCGTTCGCACGACCAGCGAAAGGCCCGCCGGTTCGGCGATCGGAAAGTACACCATCTCGCGCGCCGGCCTGTCGAGCGCGTCGTAATGCACATCGCCGACCTCACCGACCACTGTGTGCCACTCGCCGCCGATAGGACGAACGCGCTCGCCCAATGGGCTGGCGCCCGGCCAGTACCGCTCGGCAAAGGCTCGCGTGACGATGACTTCATTCGATGGGCGAGTGAGCTCTTGGGCACCGAACGTCCGCCCGCGGAGCAGCGGGATGTGAAGGGCCCTGAAGTATGTTGCATCGACGGTCGCACCGGCGAGGTTGACCTGCGACGAATTCGCCTCGACCTCTATGGCCATGTCCCAACGCTCGCCGCTGAGCGGCACCCAGCTGGTCAGTCCCACCTCACGCACACCCGGGATCGTGTGGGCCTGGCGGACCAACGCGTCGAAGAAATTTCGGCGGGGGGCCGGGCCGTACGTTGCAAAGGGCAGCAGCACGCTCGACGTCACGACGTGATCCGCGTCGAATCCTGGTTGCACCGCATTCAAGCGAACGAAGCTGCGCGTCATCAGCCCTGACGCAGCGACGAGGACGACGCCGAGCGCGATCTGCGCGACCACAAGAGCGTCTCGCGAACGACCGCGGGCTGGCCCGATGCCCGCGCCCCGAAGGACCTGCGCCACGGAGCCGCCGCGCGCGCGCAGCAACGGGAGAATACTCACCGCCAGCGCGCAGAACACTGTGATTCCCAACGCGAACAACAGGACGCGCGTGTCGACAACAACCTCTTCGACTCGCGGCAGCGAGAGCACCGAGCCGGCGCTTCGCGCGGCGCTTGTCGCCAACACCGCCAACCACACCCCTGCGCTGCCGGCGACGGCGCTGAGCAGCAGCGATTCGCTCAGCGTCAGCGCGAGTATCCCCCCGAAACCAGAACCGAGCGCTCCACGCACCGCAAGCTCCAACTGCATGCGCTCCGCGCGCACGAGGAACAGACCGGCCACGTTCGTAGAGGCCACGAGGAGCACGAGCACCACGCCGGCGAACACGAGCCAAAGCAGCTGTGAGACGGGGCCAACGATCGAGTCCTGGAGCGACTGTACCTGCGGTGTGAGCGACTGCGTTGAGGTTGGAAGCGAACTCCCGCCGAGCACGCGCGCGAGGTCGGCCTGCGCTGACCCCGTCGACACGCCGCGCTTGAGTCGTGCGATGCCGTAGAGGTTGAACGTCCCCTGCGATTGTGCCGGATCACGAGCCAGTGGCAGCCACAGCTCGACGTGATTCGCGGGATACGCGAAGTGCTTTGGCATGATGCCCACGATCGTGCGCGGCACGTCGTTCACCGCCACTTGTCGGCCGACGGCGTTTGGGTCGCCGTGAAGCTGCTGCTGCCAGATGCGGTACGACAGCACAACGACTCGATTTGCGCCCGGTCTGTCTTCGCCCGGCGCGAACGCTCGCCCAAGCAATGGGTGTACGCCCATGACGTCAAAGAAATTTGACGTGACGCGCGCTCCGCGCGCGCGAATGGCGTACTGGCTCGGCTCGGAAGCGCCGAGGATTCCGTTGTCGAAGCGCCACGCTGCCACACCGTCGAAGGCGCGCGCGTCGCTCTGGTAGAGCATGACGATTGCGTCTGACTGGTCCACCGTCGCGGCGGCGCCGTCTCTGACGGTATGGGTGAGCCGCACGAGGCGGTCGGGTTCCGGGAAGGGCAGAGGCTCGAGCAGGATGCTGTTCACGAGGCTGAACACGGCCGTCGTCGCGCCGACGCCGAAGGTCAGCACGAGAACGACCGCCATTGCGAAGCTCGGCGCGCGCCGAAGGCGGCGTGTCGCGAACCGAAGCTCCCACAAGGGCGAGAACATCCAACCGAAGTGTACCTGCCGTAATATTTTTGCGTCAAACAAGGTTCTCGACGCGGGGCAAGACGGCACATTCAACATGTGGGAGCACGGCTCTCGACAGTCGCGCGGGCTGGGCCTGCTCTGCCCCGACAATTGCGCCACGCGCTCGCCGTTCCGGCACTCTCCCATCGATAAACGATGGAAGAAAACCAAGTTGAAGCAGCGAGACGACGAGCTTTAGGCCAGACGACCTGTTCGTCGTTCGCGCCCCAACGCGCGCTAAACCGCTCAGCGCCAGATCTTCCCGACGTGCATCCGCACGCCGGAAAACCTAGACGCCCCGGTGCTGATCACGCGGGTATTTGGAGCTTGCGCGACGGCAGGCGGGTAGGAGACTGGGTTAGCGTGCGTCCAGTCATACCGGCACTCGTCGCAGCGGAGGTACTCAACCCAGTTCGTTTTCAAGCGGATCTCCGGCACGCCGAAGCACTTCGGGCACACCGCCGGGTTACTGGAGACTGGCGTTGGCGGAGGCAGCTTCGATGGGTCCACGGCTCACCTCGGTAGTGGACTCTGATTATAGAGAGTCGCTTTCGCGCAATCGAGATCCGCGTGAGTAAACATTGTGTGACGGCGAGGACGAAACGCGCGCGAGTGACCCTGAATTCTGGGCGAAGGCACACAAGACGCCGGTCGGTGAGAGCCGGCCTGGCGCCGTTCACGAATGCCGACTAAGGGTGGGCTCTCTCGCCGGCACGCCGCGTCGGCTTGCGTCGGATCTGGATGGGTGGCTTGGTCACGGGCCAGACCGTCCCGCAGGCGTGGCAGCGCACGTAGAACATGTCCGGCGTTTCCAGTGCGCTGGCAACGTCTCCGGAGGCACACGATGGGCACTGGCCAAAGAGTGGGCGATCGTCAGGTGATCGTGCCGAACTGGCGTCAGGCGGTTCAGGCATGGTGACGGCGGGGCTTTCGCAACAGGGCGGCGCCGTTGCGGCCGTCACGATTGCTCGGTCGGCGCGCCCAACTGCGTCACGCCTGGCTTCGGCACGTTCCATAGTGCACCGCACATCGAGCAGCGCAGGTATTTCACGTAGTCAGTGGTACTCACCACCGTGCCGCACTGTGCGCGGCACACCGTGCAGGTAATCTCGACCGGCTTTATCGGCGGCCAGGTGCGCGGGTGAGGGACGTGGACGAACGAGCGACGGAGCCACGCGATTGGACTTGCCGTTGACATTGGTGGGGCCTCGGAACCGTGATTGTACTCGCGCTGAATCTGGGCAGCTGTACCGGAACGCACAGGTCAGCAATAGTGACGCGAGGGTGACAGGCGTGGTCGGCGCGCATGTCGTAGAGCTCGGGCTGCAGGTAGCCGATCTTCACCACGACGATGTCGGCCTTCCGGGGTTCGAGCCCGAGCCGCGTGAAGTCGGCTTCATAGTGGTAGGGCTTTCGCTGCTTCGTGACGATCACGCTGACGCTGCCGGTCTTGATGACCACCTCGGTCTCGGCGTCCTTGTCGCCGTGCCGGATGGCAGTCACGGTCCCCTCGATGTGCACCGAAGGGGCATACTCGGTTGGGCGCCCCGATTTGAACCCGCGGCGCCCATGAGCTCGCTGGTAGGCGCACCTGGTGGGCGCACCTCCACTTCGCCCAAATGAACATTGGTCCGACCATCCATCCAAATCAGATCGAAGAGAACTCTGGAATCTGCGCGTTCTTGTGGCGGTTATTCACCGAATGACCTCCTCGAGTCGTGGTGCGGCCGTCTCCGAATCTCGCTGAAAGGCTCAGGAGATCTCACGGAGTCTCGCGGCTGGTGAGCGCAAGTGCTGGGCGCGCTCGGTCGGCTTGGCCAGCGTCGCCGAGGCGGAGGAGCGGGGAAGTCAGCACTCCAGCGTTGACCAGGACCTATCCGTTCTGACCTTCGCTTAACCCATACAATCCAACAGCACCGGCTCTCACTCCCGACACCCGCCTCGGCGTCTACGAGATCACCGCGCAGATCGGTGAAGGCGGCATGGAGCAAGTGTTCCGCGCGACGGACACGAAGCTGAAACGCCAGGTCGCGATCAAGATCCGCCGCCGTCCCTCGCGGCCGGGTCGATGAGGCGCTGCGCATTGTCTCGCCCGCCACCGTCGCCCAGGTAGATGCCCGGCTGGCCGAGCGACGCACTCGCGCCAGCACATCAGGCGCGCACGAGAGCCACTCCGCACAATACCTCCTGACAGGCGTGCTTCGCTGCCAGTGTGGGAGCGGTTACGAGGTGTGCGTCAGTGGCGGAAAAAAGTTCCATCAGTGCCGGCGCCATCGGCGCGCAGGCGCCGCCCTGTGCCCGCGAAAGCTGCGCCTGCCCGTGGAAGCAACGCACGCACAGATTCTGCGCGTCCTCCACGAGGACTGCTTGGATAGGCGTCACGCAACTCGTTGATGTGGCCGCCGTGCTCGAGGGCGATGCTGATCTCGATCCGGAGCGTAACAACTTCCGTGCCGAGCTGCAGCGACTCGAGGAAGAGATCCACCATGACGAACAGATCGTTCGCGCCATGGATGTCATGAAAGATCATGCGCGCCTGCCCGAGCTCCACACCTCCCCGGCGTCGCACATCGCGAAGCTGCGAGACGAACTCATCCCAAAGCTGGCCGCGCAGCTCCTGGCAGCGAGCGAGACGGTGGGGGAGCTTCGGCAGGCCAACACGCATCAGGCCCTGCACAGTTCGATCGTTGATACATACAGGCGAGCGGGACTCGAGCAACAGGACAATTGGGCCTGGCCGGTCCACACCACCGATGAAGCCCTCGCCGCCGCGTAGATCGGCGACCTGCTCATCTCCAGCCATCCGATGCAGCTGAGCAAACTACAAGGGTGGCTTCGTTTGGCCATCGAGCGCGGTATCAAGGTACCGGCGAAGTGAAACGACCACGCCGCACGCTCGAAGAAGAGCTGCCACAGGACCTACCGATCGTGCAGGTGCGCCAGGCGTATGGCGAGGGCAGGGTGTTGTCGGCGAAAAACGCCCTGGCGGCCGGCATGGTCGATCGGATCGGCACGCTCGAGGACGTGATCGACGAGCGCCGCGCCGGCGCGGTGATCAATCCCTCACGGGTGACTCGCTGGTTTCAAGAGGCGAAGGACGAAGGCATCGACCTTCAGGCGAAGTGATCCGCCGACGACCTCGACGACAGACTTGCACCGCGTGGCCGCGAGTCGGACCGCGCTGAACGTTCCTTGACATCTGAATAGACCGGAACCCAAACCGGGCCTCGCGGGATCAGCCGTGGGGCCCCAGGGTGGCTCTTGAAGATCGTGAGCCGACATCGCAACCTGTTGCGAATGGAGGGGTTGTTCCGTGATGTAGCCACGAGACACACGTGACCCGCTCGGCATTGAGGTAGCCACCCGCGCCAGCCAGTCTGCGCGCACCGCCCACATGGAGGTGCGCAAATGCTGGATCGTTTTGCCCTCGCACCCGTCGCCCTACTGAGCCTCCTCGCTGTTCCTCCGGTCGCCTACGCCCAGTCTGCTCACGACGTGGATGAGGCAGTGCATCGCGCCATCGAGCTGCTGCCTCGACGACCCGACCACGTCGAGATCGTTGACATGGCTACGGCGACCAAACTACTTCGCGACCACTTGGATCACGTCGATGCGTTCGTAACGACTGGTGTCAAAACCGTCTATTTGAAGAAGCAAGGTCCGTCGCTTCAGCAGGCCGTCAAGGGGCCCCGTTTCTATGACTATGTGCTGGCGGGAACGATCTGGCACGAGATGGCGCACCTCGACGGCCGTGACGAGACGGGGAGCACAGCGCGCTGAACAGCAGCTGTGGAGGGCATTCATGCTCCAACGGCGAGTGGAGATGGCGGCGGCGACTCGGTACCTGGCGCTTCTCTCGCAGCAAGCACCACGCTAGCGGCGATCTCCTGGAGCGTGGTTCCAAGGTGGTGGCCTATCTGAAATTCTCGATCAGCATGAGCTTGGTGCTCTTGTCCGGCGACATTTGTTGCGCATAGAGCACATTTCGCGCATCCGGCGACACGCTGATATGAGGCTCCCATTCGGCGATATTCGGCAGACCGCCCAGCGCCTGATCGCGGCCGGTCAGCGGGTCGAGGCGATGGAGCGTCGGGTTGTCGGAATTATCACAGCCAACGTAGTACACGCCGTCACGAGCGATCGTGAATGCCGTTTGTCGAACGCACGCGACGATCTGTTTTGCCGGATTACCCTGTGTGGGCAACAGCAGCAAGGGCGCGTTTCCCTCGGCAGATTGATAGAGGAGGTAGTGGCCCGAGCGCGCTTCGAAGGCTCTCCTGCCGGTGCCCGTATTCGTCACCTGCTGTGCCACACCGCCCGCCGCCGGCGTCCGCCAGATGTTGCGCTGCCCGCCCGCAGTCGATGAGAAGTAGATGTAGGTCCCATCGGCCGACCATGTTGGCTGAACTTGCTTACCCGGGCCGCTTGTCAGCTGGCGCGCGGTGCCGCCATCCGTATTGATCGTCCATACCCTGCTGTCATCTGTGTCGTCGCCAGGGCCATCGAAGACCAGCCGGCGTCCGTCTGGCGACCAGTCAGGTGAACCTGCTACATGTCCCGCCCGGTGCGTCAGTTGGCGCGCCTCGGATCCATCGGCGTTCGCCACCCAGATCTCTAACTCGCCCGCGCGATCTGACGCGAACGCTACCCGGGTGCCATCGGGCGAGTACTCGGGATCGATGTCGAAGAACGCCGACGTTAGGAGTGGAGTCAGCGAACCTCCGATTGCCAAGCGATAGACGTCCTCGTCGAAGTCCGATCGAGAGAATGCAAGCCGGTGCCCTGCGCGGCCGATGTCCGGATCCGACGCGTTGAAGCCGCCGACCTCGACGGTTTTCGGTGCTTGCGTCCCGCTCGCTGGCGTACGCCACAGACGACCCGCCGAGCTGTACACCAGTTCGCGGCCGTCCGCCGTCCAGGCGACGCCGGCGAATCCATTACGGTTTCCTGTCTCAACGGGATGGGCCGTGCCGACTGGCGCATAGTTCTGGCCGAGGTGTGCCACATAGAGATCGCAGGAGGAGCCATCCTCCTTGCAAGGAACGTAGGCGATGTCCTGACCATCGGGCGACAAGACCGCATGTGACGTACCCACAGTTGTGGACACTATCCTCCGAGCCTCCGAACCATCAACAGGGACTAGATAGATCCCCGCAGGCAGATGGTCCTCGGCGTCGCTATCGTGTACTGCAACGACGAACTTGCTGTCAGGTGACCACGCAATGTGGCCTCCACGGACTCGGAAATCGTTCATCCTGTGTGCGCCGCCTCCGAGAGGAGATGTCACGTACAGCTGACCCCCACGAACGTTCAGTAAATCGTCTGGCGTCCTGTATCGGGAATGGTCATGTATGTAGGCGATGGAGCGGCCGTCCGGAGACCAGCTTGGAAAGTAGTCATTCCCTTCCTCGGCAGCGCGCTCGGCGGTGACGCCGGTCATCGTTCCGGAACCGATGACCGTCACGCAGATACGCCATGCGTCGCGTTGGTTCCCGCTCCACCAGCTGAACGCCGCGGCGTTGCCGTCGGGCGAGAGTGTCACGTAGTCTGCCATTCCGCTTGGAATCGCGAGCGGCGCGAGGCGCATTGGTTCTTCGGCCCGAGCGTTTGTGGGCGGAGTTGAGTGAGTGAACCGCCACAAGACCGTCGCACCGAGGGCCATCACCAGAAACGCCGCCATCCACGGCCAAGAGGGCCATCGTCGCGCAGGGGAGACAGCGGGCGCAGGGCTGGCCACGCCAGGCGCGATACTCGCGCCCGTCTGATTGCCGTCAACGCTTGGCGCCGCGGTAACGGCGCCGGATTCGCTCGCGACATCTACCGGCGCGATGAATCGGTAGCCGCGTCGCGGCAGAGTCTCGACGAACCGCGGCGACGACGCCGAGTCGCCGAGCGCCTCGCGAAGCCGATTCACTGCCGCGTTTAGTCCGTGATCGAAATCGACGAACGTGTCGTGTGGCCAGAGCCTGCTTCGGAGCTCATCGCGCGAAACGACATCGCCCGGTCGTTCCAGGAGCATCACCAAGACTTGAAGCGGCTGTTCCTGGAGAGTGAGACGTACGCCCGCCTTGCGAAGCTCGCCTGAACGCAGATCTACTTCGAACACGCCGAAGCGGATCAATCCTGCTCTTCGCGGCGAATCGGGCATAAGACCCGGCGGAAGACAGGGATCTTAGCATCTCCACGGCAGGCTATGAGTCATGACCACGAATTCGCGCTGATCGAAATATTGACGGATCAACTGCGTGCCGACGTACCCCGCCGTCGCTACTGGACAGACGCCGCCTGAGCGACTGACGCTCCAATGCTGAAGCCGTACCCGATGTGCGGCCGGCGGATGCGGCTGCAAGGCAGTGAGTACGCGCCTGCGAGAATCGCGCGTGTGAGCACGGCGAGACGATACGGTAGCGCCGGTCACCTAGCGCCTTGAACGGTGTGCGTCATCTCACAGAAATGTGTATCCAATTGGGCACGCACGGTTACCGCGGGCCACAGTCTTTACTTTCAGGTCGGCGCTGCTGATCGTTCGTCGTGGTACGTTCTGCGTGCCTACCTGATCCCATGCTTGGTCCCGCGCCGAATGGCGGTCCAGAACGACGACGCCCCGATCGCCTGATCATCGGCTCCTGCCGGCGGTGTGGCTCGACGCGCGTCAGCGTGGTCCAACCGACCACATTAGTCATTTACGTTCGCTGTTTTGAGTGCGGGGAGACCTGGGGGATCGAGAAACGAACCGATCCGACTGGTCACACGCGACGGCGCCGCTCGCTCAGACGTATGGTTGAGAGCTCATCATGCCCCCAGCTGGCACAGACGTAGACGCTCAGATCGTCGCGCTTTTGATTAAGACCAGCTTGATTCTTCACGCCGACACGAAGTTCCTGGCTGACCAGACCAATCTGACGCAGAAGGTTGTGGAAGCTGCGTTGCACCGCCTCCAAACGTCGGGACGGGTCCAGGTCGATGCCGAAGGACGCTGGAAGCTCGTATAGCAGCGAGCACGGCATGGACCTCCGCTACATGTACGACGGAGAGATGCGACAGACGGAGCTATTCCGCGGACCGATGGGCGGGGCGTACGCGGTCGATAAGTCGATCACGAAACGCGACGAGTTGAAGGAAGACGGCTGGCTAGAACCGGCGTGAGGGTCACATTCGCGATGCACCGAAGGTATGAAAGATGTCGAACCTTGGATCCCCGCAACGGATCGGTGGGTGATGGGGACTGACCGTGACGGACGACCAAGCACTCACTCTTCGCTACAAGGACGAGGCTAAAATCGCGCACCGCGTCACCGCGCGGCTGCAGACGCGCGGTGGAATGCTCGTGACCATCGTAGTCGGCTTCACTGCGCCGGAATGGTCGCAGCTGCGATTGTTCGCGGCCGCGGCTGAAGCGCTCTGCCGGACCACCCTGCTCACGACGCCGACTCGGCTTACGTTCGGCATCTCGTTCGATGAGGAGAACGGGCTCCAGTTTCGGCCGACCTCGGTGCCACCACAGGACGACACCGACGCCCTGTATCTCAGGATGCGCCCTTTCGTGCTCGAGGGGGACGCGACGCACTTCGACAGGATTCGCAAGATCCTGGGACGGCGTCTTCGACACAAGGCGTTCGATCTCTACCTGTCTCGTCAGCAGGACATCTTCGACGGAGCGCGTCTGAGTCACTTCACCCTCGCGACCGGTGGAATGGTCATCAACTCCACCTCAAGCCTGAAGGTGTGGCTGAATGGCTTCGTGTACCACTATGACGCCGACAAGCGGGAGGCGATGCAGTCGCGGCACCAGAATCCCGCCAGTCTCCAATTCACGGAGACGATGATGCTGTACATCATGCTCGAGCGGGCCCGAGCCGTGCGCGAGCTCTGGAAGATTCTCTCCTCGTCTGTACCAAAACGTGATCCTCTCGCCGACAGGCGGGGACATCGACGTCTTTGGTAATCTGCCACACGAAGTGTAGGAGTTGTAATGGTTGCGGCCATCTACGCTCGCAAGAGCACCGACCAGTCCGGCGTGAGCGACGAGCAGAACTCAGTGGCGCGTCAGGTTGAACACGCCCGCGCCTACGCGATTCGCAAGGGCTGGACGGTCGCCGACGAGCACGTCTACATCGATGACGGGATCTCGCGGCGCCGAGTTCGCGAACCGGCCCGGATTCCTCCGGCTGATGAACGCGCTGAAGCCGCGGGCGCCGTTTCAGGTGCTCGTGATGTCGGAGGAATCCCGACTCGGACGCGAGGCGATCGAGACCGCCTATGCGCTGAAGCAGCTGGTGCAGGCCGGCGTGCGCGTGTTCTTCTACCTCGAGGACCGCGAACGCACGCTCGACTCGCCCGACCGACAAGATCATGATGTCGCTGACGGCCTTCGCCGACGAGCTCGAGCGCGAGAAGGCGCGGCAGCGCACCTACGACGCGATGATGCGGAAGGCCAAGGCCGGCCACGTCACCGGCGGGCGCGTGTTCGGCTACGACAACGTCGAGATCCTCGGCCCGGACGGCCAGCGGTCGCACGTCGAGCGGCGGATCAACGAGGCCGAGGCCGCGGTCGTGCGGCGCATCTTCGAGCTGTCGTGCCGCCGGCGACGGCCTGACGCGCATCACGAAGGCGCTCAACGCCGAAGGCGTGCCGGCGCCGCGGCCGCAGCAGGGCCGGCCGGCGGGCATGGGCGCCGTCGTCGGTGCGCGAGGTGCTGTTACGGCCGCTCTACCGCGGCGAGATCGTCTGGAACCAGACGCGGAAGCGCGACAGCTGGGGCCAGAAGCACCAGCGGCCGCGCCCGGCAGCCGAATGGATTGCGGTGGCCGCGCCGGGCCTCGCGATCGTGTCGGAGAGCTGTGGCGAGCGGCCAGTGCGCAGCACCAAGCGGAGGCGCAATACTCGAGCGGTGGTCGCGCATCGCGCATCGCCGTACCTGCTGTCAGGCTTCGCCCGGTGCGCGGAGTGTGGCGGCGGGTTCGCGTCTCACAGCCGCACGCACGCGACGGCAAGCGCGGGTGCACTTCTACGCCTGCACGGCGCACTGGAAACGCGGCCGAGACGTCTGCAGCAACGGCTGGTCGGCCGGATGGAGGCTATCGACGCTGAAGTCCTGGCGACGTTCAAGACGACATCTTGCGGCCGTCGGTCATCGAGAGGCCGTGGCGCTCGCGCTCGAGGAATCGCAACCGGAGCGCCGAGACGGCGCCGAGAGGAACTCGAGAAGTCGCTGGCCACGATCGACCAGCAGTGCGAACGACTGACCGATGCCCTCGCCGATGGCGTGAGAGTGGACAGCGTCGTGAAGCGCCTACGAAGCCTTCAGGAACGACGGGAGGCCCTCGCCGCGGAACTCTCGGCCGCGCCGGCTATCGTCGCGCCTGCGGGCGCGGCGGGTCTCGAGCGTCAGCTGCGCGGACTCCTGGATGACTGGCGCGGATTGCTCTCGCGGGACATCGAAGGAGCGCGCGAAGTGCTGCGGATTCTGCTCGCAGAACCACTTCGATTTACCCCGGTGTTCGATGCCGAACACGTTGGCTATAAATTCGCCTCGACGATCGCGCTGGATCGGGTGATCGGAGGCGTAATTATGGTGGGAAACACTGACTGGAGTGGCGTCCCCGACGGGATTCGAACCACCTGCATGCGTGCTCGGAGGTCCGCTTCCATTCGTTCGGTGAATAGTTCGTCGCCGGCGCAGGACAGCCTCGAGACTGCCGGGCTCCGCCTGTTGTACGAATCCCATAAGCCGCAAGAATAGGCTAGAAATCGAGCGGTTCGACACCGTGTTGCAGAACGTTACACCCGGCGGCACAATCCGCAACCCGACGTAACCCGCAACGACGCTGGCCGGACGCCATCCATTGACCCGGCCGGGGTTGGCGTATAACGTCCCGCGATGAGGCACGTTCGCATGGCTGAAGGCGACATTCACATGAAATTTCGGGCAACGGAAAGGTCGGGCGCGGGAGGGAGCGGAAGGCGAGACTCGGCAGCTAAGTGATGTTGTGACTGCTACCTTGCAGCCGTTCCAGGTTTCGATACGTGCCCGGGGCGCAGGTCAGCGCGTGTCCGCTGACGGGTCGCTCGTCCCAGAGGTGGTCGCACTCCTCACGGATAACCACCAGGCACATCCAGCGGCACCTGCTTCCTTTGCAGTGTCTTTCCCCCGCACGCGGGGCATGTCGGCGGATGAGTGACCGTCGGCCGCGGATCGTCCGATCGCCGACCACTCCGAGACCGGGCGCGCCGTTGCGTGAGTCTACGGTCCGCTCCTTTTTTGTCATCGTAGCGTCCTCACGAGTCTATCGGTCTCGTGAGGAATCGACTGAAGGCTCGTGCACTGAATCTAGAAGCGGGGAGGCTGTGCGAAGTCTTGCCCCCGGTGCTGCATACGCCAAGATGGAAGCAGTGGCGGAAGGTCCACGACGTGCGCATCAAGGATGGTGGGCTGTCCACCGCAACTTGTTCCGGATTCGATTGCAGTAGTTATTGCCCGGGTATGACAATCGCTGGCCTGCCGCGGACAGCTGGAGTGGATCAAAGCAGCTCGTTGCCGACGCGGCGTCCGCGCGCTTTCTCGCCGAAACGCCTGCGTCGAATTCTAGCTCTGGTATTCCGCGAAGGGCAGGCCTAAGGACGAAGTGGAGTCAGCGCAGAAAGTCGTGTTCACCTGGCAGCGGCCCGACTGGTACACCAAGGACAACTAGGATCGCGGCCAGGCCAGCTCGATTGTGCGCGGCTCGAGTCGTTCCGAAGGTGCAGGTCAAGACATCCCTTATGACGACGCTGCGCTCAATGCTCGCGTGCGGCTGTGTGGTGCTGCTGGTCAGCTGCACAACGCGCTCATCGCCAACCGTCGCACCCCGCTCGTCTTTCTCACCCGTGCCGGGTGCGTGAATACGGAGCGGATGCGCGGCAACCTGGATGAGGCACTGCGCTCCGTCGGACACCCCCCGACTACCCTCTGATGACGTGTACATGATACCTGGCCGATCCGCTGGCCGGGCACTGGCACTCCGACCCTGGTGAAGGGCGCGGACTGTTCGGTATGCCCGTCCCGCCAGTCCCACATCCACCGCCGACCTGACGGGTCTACCCGGGCGGAGTTCCGTCCGCTGCAGCCATCGCCGCAGAATTACGGCAACGAAACTAGACCACTACCTCCGCTGAAGAGGGCGAGCGTACGCCTGTTCACGCTGATCGAGGCCGCCGCCGTCGGCACGATGCCGGAGCATCCTCTGAAGGTGACGCCGTAGCTCCACGCCGTCGGCGAGCCGCTCAAGCATCGGATACTGGTGATCTATGCGGCGGCCGGGATGACAAGCGATTTCGGGAGTTACCTGATTCGCTCCTTACTCTCCGAGGGCTGCGTCCGGTACGAGACGTTGGAAAGACCAAAGATGGGATGCGCCCACCGCTGGTCTACCCGAGGGCCCGCAAACGCGGCCAGGCCCCGCGCCGTTAGCTTCATCCTCTTGTTGGGCGGCCGCTGGCTATGTCGACGGGGCGTATCAGGTACGGGCTGCCAGGCCCATGCGGCGCAGAAGTGACTCGCGGCGCGGATCGATCCTTGGGGCCGACGTGAACGCCGTCCAGCCTGGACGCTCTTCGCGGGTTCCCGCTGGAGCGTCATGTGGCCGGGTCAGAGCGGGTATACTGCGCAACCTAACCTTGTCAGCCCTGAGGCTTGGCACGTCATTCGGGGCGTTTCAGATCGTGTCGCCTCTCGGCGCTGGTGGGATGGGCGAGGTCTACCGGGCGCGCGATTCGAAGCTGGGACGCGAGGTCGCCCTCAAGGTCCTGCCGGCGGCCGTCCCGCAGGATCCCGATCGGGTCGCCCGGTTCGCACGCGAAGCGCAGGTGCTCGCAGCACTCAACCACCCCAACATCGCCGCCATCTACGGGATCGAGGAAGCTCGCCACGACGGCACGACGCGCGGGCCCTGATCCTCGAACTGGTGGAGGGCGAGACGCTGGCCGAGCGGATCGCGCGCGGCCCGGTGCCGCTCGACGAAGCGCTGCGCGATCGCTCGCCAGATCGCCGAGGCACTGGACGCGGCGCACGAGGGGCATCGTCCACCGCGATTTGAAGCCGGCCAACATCAAGGTGCACCGCCCGACGGGTGGTCAAGGTGCTCGACTTCGGGCTCGCGAAGGCCGTCGACGAGCCGATCGCGGCCGATCCGACGTCGCCGACCATGACCACGCTCGGCGACTCAGGCGGGCGTCGTGCTGGGCACGGCGGCGTACATGAGCCCCGAGCAGGCGCGCGGGCAGCGCGGTGGACACGCGCGCGGACATCTGGGCGTTCGGCTGCGTGCTCTACGAGATGCTCGCGGGCCGGCGGCGTTCGACGGGCAGACGATGTCGGACACGATGGCCCGCATCCTCGAACGGGAACCGGACTGGGCGGCGTTGCCGCGTAAGACCCCGCCGCGCGTGCGCGACCTGCTGAAGCGGTGCCTGACAAAGGATCCCGTCCGGGCGGCCGGCCGATTCCACATCGGTGCGTGCAATGCTCGATCAGGCACGCGCGGCGGGCGCTTGGCCGGCCCGGGTTCGCGCGATGGCAGCCATTGGCACGGCCGGCCTCGCCGGTGGCCTGGCGCTCGCCGGCCTATGGTGGCTTCGCTCCGACCGACTGACGCCCACGGGTTCTTCGTCCTGGGAGCAGATCACCAGCTTTCCCGACAGCGTCGCTCAGCCCGCGCTGTCGCCCGACGGCCGGATGCTCGCGTTCATTCGCGGCGAGGGCACGTTCGCGACCGTGGGACAGGTGTACCTGAAGCGGCTTCCCGACGGCGAACCCACGCCGCTCACTAGCGATGGCCTGCGCAAGATGGACCCGGTGTTCTCGCCGGACGGCAACCGCCTGGCTTACACGGCGATTGGGGATCCCTCGCTACGGAGCGGCTGGGATACTTGGTGGCGCCCGTGCTCAGGGGAAACCCACGGAGCTGGCTGAAGAACGCGTCGGGCCTGACGTGGGTGGGGCCCTCGCAGTTGCTGTTCTCGGAGATCAGGACTGGGCAGCACATGGGCCTCGTCACCTCGGCCGATAGCCGCGCAGATCCTCGCGAGCTGGACTTTCCTGCTCATCGTGACGCGATGGCACACCATTCTCCCGCTCGCCGGACGGCCGGTGGGTGCTGGTGGTCGAGATGGACGAGCGCGGAGTCTTCACGCCTTGCAGAATCATTCCGTGGGAGGGAGGCTCTCGGGCCGCCGGGTCGGCCCCGCGCCGAGCCGCTGCATGAATGCGGCGTGGGCGCCGGACGGGCAGTGGATGTACTTCACGGCCAACACCGGCGCGGGATTTCACGTGTGGCGACAACGCTTCCCCGAGGGCGAGCCCGAGCAGATCACCACCGCCGGGACAACCGAAGAGGAAGGACTGGCCGTGGCAGCCGACGGAAGCTCGCTCATCACCTCGGTTGGCCAGCAGAAGCGTGGCGTGTGGATCCACGACGCGTCGGGAGAGCGGCAGGTTTCGCTGGAAGGGTATGCCTTCTGGCCGCTGTTTTCCGCAGACGGGCGGACGCTCTGCTTCCGCGTGACCCGCAGCAGTGCGTCAGGCCAGACCCCATCAGAACTGTGGATGAGCGACCTCGAGTGGGCCGCATCGAGCGGCTGCTCCCGGGCCAGCTGATCACCCAGTACCGACCTGTCCAGAGACGACCGGCTGGTCGCGTCGGTCCGGGAAGCCGACGGCAAGCTTCGATTATGGCTTGCGACGCTCGACGGGCGTGAGCCGCCCAGGCGTCTGGGCAACCTCGAGGGAATCTCTCCACGGTTCGGCGCAGGTTGCGCGATTCTACTTCCTTGGGACCGAGGGGGGGTCGAATGGCGTGTTCCGCACCGACGACACGGGGACGACCCGGGAGAGGATGCTCCAGAGAAGGTTGGCTACGTGTTGGGCCTGGTCTCTCCGGACGGTTCGTGGGTGACCACCCTCCACGACAGCGACGTTGTCGCATTGCCGACCGGCGGGGGGGCTGCTGTGCCAATCCTTCGAAAAGCCGTGGCACGCCTCCGATGGAGCCCGGATGGGAGGCGGGCGCTGCTCCAGGTCCAGTCCGGCGAGGCGAGCGCCTTCGGCTCCGGCCGCACGTACCTGCTGCCACTCGCCGCGGGCTCGATACTGCCACAACTACCAGCCGGGGGCTTCAAAACCGAAGCCGAGATAGCTGCCGTTCCAGGCGTCGAGATCCTGCCCTACGCCGACCTGACCTTCAGCCCAACGGCCGGCATCTACGCGTTCTCAAAGATCGTCACGACGCGCAATTTGTATCGCGTCCCGCTGCGCTGACCACCCGCACGTCGTCATTTTCACGTCTGCAGGCCACCAGAGTGGAAAAACTCCGCACCTCGACGCCCTCCCAGGTTCCGCTGAGATGATGGGCGGTGGCCGTGACTGATCGGCGTGGCAGCGCCGCGAGGTCGGCGGCTGTCAGACGGATGGGATGAGTGACGGCCCCTGTTATCTCGACACTTCCGGATTGCCGCGCCACCGCAGTCACACCACTCCAGAGGGCAAGAACGCAGATCCCGATCCATTGTGTCCGGCTCGCATTCATGGCCTACACTCCTCAACCGGGTCGCCAGCAGCCGATCGCAACGTGTGAGTGGCGGAATCGGCGGTGCGGCACGAATCTCCAATGCCACTATCCCCCGGGACTAAGCTCGGCCCGTACGAAGTGCTCGCGCTCATCGGCGCGGGCGGGATGGGCGAGGTGTATCGTGCGCGCGACCCGCGACTGAATCGTGACGTCGCCATCAAAGTGCTCCCGGCCGAACGGGTCGCGGACGAGGGCCGCCGTCGCCGCTTCGTGCAGGAAGCGCAGGCCGCGTCCGCCCTCAACCATCCCCACATCGTCACGATCCACGAGATCGAGTCCGCTGACGGCCGCGACTTCATCGTGATGGAGCTCGTACGGGGCAAGAGCCTCGACACCCTCATTCTGCGGAGCGGCATGCGCATCAGCGAGGTCATGCGGATTGCGATACCGGTCGCCGACGCGCTGGCAACTGCACATGCACACGGCATCATCCATCGCGACCTCAAACCCGCCAATGTGATGGTCGGTCAAGACGGTGCAGTGAAAGTGCTCGACTTCGGATTGGCCAAACTGCTGCGCGGCGAGGCGACTCCAGAAGATGCCACCGTGAGCGTGGCGGCGAAGGTCGGTCTCAGCGAACCGGGCACGATTGCGGGCACGGCCGCCTACATGTCACCGAGCAAGCCGCCGGCGCGAAGGTGGATGCGCGCAGTGACATCTTCAGCTTCGGCGCCAGCTGTACGAGATGGTCACGGGTACGCGCGCATTCGCTGGCAAGTCAGCGGCCGACACATTGAACGCCGTGATGCGCGCGCAGCCGAAGGCACCGAGCGCGATGG
>CAVUPP010000010.1:0-307500 GCA_963743245.1 Vicinamibacteria bacterium
ATGATATGACCTGCTGCCACTCGCCGGCGGGATGGGAATTCCCGTCCGCAGGCATGCGGTAATAGCGTCGGTCGCCGGACGTATCGGATCTGAAATAGACCCAGCGTCCGTCGATCGAGAAGCAGGGTCGTGCTTCTATACTTGTTTCGCTCGTCAAGCGTCGTACCGCCCCTCCCTCCGCAGGCACGCTGTAGATATCGGCGTTGCCTGCCTCGTCGCGCCCGTCGAAGACAATCATTTTGCCATCCGGCGACCAGCGCGGAGAGCCGGGGAACAAATCGACGGACGTCGTTAGCTTCACACAATTGGAGCCATCGCTTGCCGAGGCCCAAATCTCGTAGACGCCGGAGCGGTTCGAAATGAAGACAATGCGCGTGCCGTCGGCTGAAATCTGGGGATCGAAATTCACGCGAGTCGTCGTGGCGATGGGACGTGGTTCTCCGAGGATTTTCCCTTCGGCCGACAAATCCACGCGCAACAGGTTCCTGTTGTCACGAACCCTGAGCGAGTAGGCCATGCGCACACCGCCCTGGAAGCCTGGGCGTGCGAAGACCGGATACCGGCCGTCCTCTCCCACTCCGGACAGGCGTTGAGGAGACGCTCCCCGCGAGCATCCACCGCAATTCTGCGGAGCCCCGGATTGTTCACGGCCGATTCCGCCCAAATAAGTTCCTTCCCATCCGGGGTCCACACCAGACCGTTGATGCTGGGGCTTACGGCCACCAAGCGTCTCGCCGGCCCACCTCCGAACGGGATTACGGCCAGGTCAGCGGCACCAACTTTATATCGCGAGCAGGCAATTCTCTCTCCGTCAGGGGAAACAGCAATTAATACATGACTCCAGCGCTTGTCCGGTTCGGGCTCGTAGTCTATCGGGGTGACTTCGCCTGTATCCGCGGAGACACGAATGATCTTGGAAACTCCTCCATGGTTCTCTGCGGTCGATACGATATATTTCGCATCCGGCTTCCAGTCGATGCTCGATCCGGCTACCGCTGCCAGCTTTCGCTCAGATCCGCCGAATGGCGACATCAGCATCAGGCTCTTGTCGCGGACAAATGCGATCGAACGTCCGTCGGGAGACCATTTCGGCAAGGAGTCTTCGCGGCGTCTGTCGTTAACCGGTGCGGTTCGGCGGCGGAATCCGCAACCTTCACATAGATGTCTTTGTTTCCGTCTTTGGTCCACAGAAAGCGATCAGTGTACCGTCCGGAGAAAAAGTAGGAGCATCCTCTTCACCGGGGTATGCCGTTAAAGGGACGGCCGTCATTGGCTCGACAGAACCGCTCCCTCGCGAGTGGGCAACATACCGAACACCAGCAAACCCGAGTGCGATACTCGCGATGGCAGCAGTCGACCACCAGCGCCGCGTCGTACGCGTGGGCGCCGCCGGGAGTGACGCACCCAGCTTCCTCGATTCCGACTGCTCGCTGAATCTTCGAGCGCGACTTTCAGATCAGACATGTGCTGCCAGCGCCTGGCAGGGTCTTTCCGCAGGCAGCGCCTGACGAGTGCTCCACCTCGGGCGGCACGGAAGCGAGGATTTCGCAGACGGGTTTCGGGTCCCGATGCAGGATCGCCGAGAGCGTGGACAGTTTCGAGTCTCCATGGAAAGCGCGCTGTCCTGTGAGCATTTGGTACAGAAGGCTGCCGAAGCTGAAGATGTCCGAGCGTGCGTCCACCGGCTTGCCTTCGGCCTGCTCCGGCGACATGTAGGCGACCGTGCCGACAATCTGACCTTCCTCGCTATCAGGATGCTGGCTTTCCGAGGGACCAGACTCTGGCGCGCAGATTCCGTCAACTTCGCCAACCCGAAATCCAGTAATTTCACGAGGCCGGATGGTGTGATCATCACATTGCCCGGTTTAAGATCCCGATGAACGATGCCGGCCGCATGTGCCGCCGCAAGCGCCTCGGCAATCTGGGTCGCATAGTTCAACGCCGCCTGCAGTTTCAGTCCCTTGCGGCCGATCGACTGATCCAGCGTTTTCCGGCCACATACTCCATGACGATGAAGTCCACGTTATGGTCATTGGCAATCTCGTGAACCGTGATGATGTTGGGATGGTTGAGAGCGGAGGCCGCCTTGGCCTCCTGGATGAACCGCCTCTTCCTCTCCGGATCAGTCACAAACTCCGCTGGGAGCACCTTGACGGCGACATCCCGTCCGAGACGATCATCGCGGGCGCGATACACGTCACCCATACCACCCCCGCCGATCTTCTCAACCATGTGGTAATGGGTCAGCGTCTGATCGACGAGATTCTCTGCATTCGATTTCGTCCGATCCTTCGCGAGGCTTTTCGCCGCCATCTCGAATGCCGGGGATTCGATGAAGCGTTCAATTCGAGACTGAGAAGCAAGCAGTTGTTCGACTTCTCGTTGCAGAGACTCGTCACCAGCGCAGGCGTTCTTGAGGAAGGATTCGCGTTGGCCGGATTCGACCGCCAGGGCTGAGTGGTAAAGCCGTTCGATCTCCTGCCAGCGTTCAGTATTCACCTCTCCTCCCCACGCCGCATCTCGCGATACAGCCAGAGCTTTGCCGACTTCCAATCTCTCAGGACAGTGTCCGAAGAGACTCCCAGCGCCTCCGCCGTCTCTTGCTCGGTGAACCCGCCGAAAAAGCGCAACTCAACCACTTTCGCCTTCCTGGGATCGAATGCGGCGAGAGCAGTGAGCGCGCTGTCGAGGGCGAGCAGGTCTTCGTCCGGCTCGGGAGGGAGTATCGCTGCCTCCTCGAGCGACATTTTCCGCACGTCGCCCCCGCGCTTCTGACTGCCGCGTGAACGGGCGAACTCCACCAGGATTCGCCTCATTACATTGGCGGAAATGGCGAAGAAGTGGACGCGGTTCTTCCACTCGATCTCGTTCGCGTTCACCAGTCGGAGGTAGGCTTCGTGAACCAGGGCCGTTGTCTGAAGAGTGTCATTGGCCCACTCTCGCGCCATGTAACAGTGGGCGAGCCGGTGCAGTTCGTCATAGACAAGCGGAACGAGCTTGTCCAGCGCCGCAGTGTCGCCCCGGCCCCAGGCCTGAAGTAGGCGAGTGACGTCGTGAGTCGACTCATTCATCACGATACGTCGTCTGGTAGGCCACTCCAGGTGAATTGCCCGCAATTTGCCAGTTCTCCCAACAAGCGGCGGCGTCCGCCTGCCGGCTCGGCTACGACAAGTCCATTTTCAACCGCATCGGTGCCGGAAGGAACAGAAAAGATTCGACGCCGTGCGGGTTTCGCAGTTTGGTTTTCGCAATAGGGCCCAGGGGCGCATAGAGCAAGCCGCCCAAGACACCCATGGCAAACCAATCGATCTCACGGAGTCAATTTTGCGGTTTCGGTGCTTTCGCTCGCTGCCAACCTCCACGCGCAATCGCCAGGAAGCGTCACCAACCGAGTGTTGGCTCCCTTCGACTACCTCAGCAAAGAGCAGCATCTCGACAAATCCCTTCTATTGGCGCTGCCAAGCATGTGGCGAAGTCCCAGGCTGATCGAGCGCGGAGAGGTGGCTTGGGCTGACGAGATGGACAGTCTTCGGCCCGCAGCGTACGGGTGACGGACCGGCGAATCGGAAGGGCGTTGGCGCAGCGAACAACCCCCCCAAAAGCGCGATAGCGTCCAGGCCGGCGTCGTGGTTGTGGTTCCGAGGGCGATTTTGCGCTTAATCGAGTGAACTCGGTCCGCGGTAAGGAGGTCGTCGTGAAGAGACTAGCAAGCTGGAGTGTTCAACAAATTTTTGTCCTTTCTGTCGTTATCTCTGGCCTGCCGACGACCGGGATCGCGCAGACGAGAACGCCGGTGGTACTGGTCCCTGGCTATGTCTCGACCAAGCTCCTGGTCACAGTCAAGAACCAGACGGTAGCGCCCGAGTGCCCTGCAAGTGGGACGTTCGGAGCCTGGATCTCCAGCGACCAGTCAAACGGCTTCAGCCCTGCCTGCCGTGACAAGCTCATGACGCTGGTCTACAACCGTCAGCCATGGGTGCCGATGTCTCAGAGGTTTTCCGAGCAGCCCGGCGTGACGGTCACCATCATGGATTACGGCAAAACCGAGAGCTGCCCGTGCCCCTTCTACGACGATTTGTTCGCCTTGCTCGAAGCGAACGGCTACACGCGAAACCTTGATATCCGAGTGGCGGGTTACGATTGGCGCCTGACGCCCGACATGGGCGGCTTCCTGCCGCGGACGATCCGTCTGATCGAGCAAACGTACGCAGACAACGGGGACACACCGGTCCATCTGCTGGCCCACTCCAACGGACCTCTCTATGCCCAGTACCTGCTGACACATACCTCGCAGGCCTGGAAGAACAAGTTCATTCAAGGGTTCACGTCGATTGCGGGAAACCTCCCCGGCCAAGGACTCCTGTATTCGTGGTTGTTCACCGGTTTCAACATAAACGACGCCAGATATCCGGTGGACCCTGCGAGCGCGAAGGTCAGCGCGTTGATGTTTCAAAGCCATCCGGCCACCTACATCAGCGCCTCTGATCCGGCTGTGTTCAGAAACCGGGAAGTTGTCGTTCAGGCTGGCTCTGACGTCTACACTCCACAGCACTACCGCAAACTGTTCCGCGATGCCGGGTTACGCCTGGCAAAAGAGCTGGGTGCTTACTACATCGGCTTTGTGAAGTTTCGGCAGCGCCCGTTCTTCCCCAACGTCGACGTGTATGCGGAAAGGGGCTCAGGCCTCGACACCACGGTCGGGATAAAGCTGCCGGACTTGACCGTCGGGCAGGTGGTTGACGATACGACGGAGTTCTTCTTCCTGCCGGGTGACAGCAATCAGGAGTACATCACGAACGATTCCGTCGCTGTTTGGGAGAAGATGGACTGCTTCCGGTTTGAGCTCAACGACAATCCTGGAGTCGATCATCTTGGTCTCGCGACGAACCCTGCCGTCACGGCACGCCTGTTGACAAATCTGCAACGGCCGAGATCGGTTTGCAGAGGCGGCGGTCCAAGGGGTCCCCGTCCGCATGCGCCGTGATCGACGCCTGCAGGCGCTGCGCAGGATCGCGTTGTCTCGGCGGTGACGATCGCGTTTGAGACGTGGGAGAACCCACGCGGCCGAAGCAGGTGCAATTCGGACCATTTTGAGCGCTTGCCATTGGGCGAAGGAACGGTTCTCAATGCGCCGCCGCACGCGAGAACCCCTTCGCCAGCTTATTGTTGAAAACAATCAGCGGATTGGCGCGGCGAGGGTGGGATTCGTCCGGGAGCGACGAGCCGCAGGCGAGTCGATCGAAGCCTGAAGGCCAGACGCTCCGCCCAATCTCGCCGCGAGAGTGGGATTCGTGCCCGCTGGCGGCAGCGCAGCTGCCGCCGCGTGCCTGAAGACCAGCCGATGCGCCGCGACCGAACGCAGTGAGGGAGTGGCGGAGAGGTGGGATTCGAACCCGACTGCTCCTTTTGGAATCTGTAAGTTGCAGATTCCACGTTGCCGACGTTGCCATGAGATGCCACAGATGCCGTGGAGCCTTGCACGCTGTTGCACGCCGAGCGAGGCGGGAATGACGGCTCGTATGATGCCATGGTGCGATGCGTCGACGTCATGGGAAGGCGCGCACCGTCAGGCTCCGCCTCTCCCGTGAGGAGTTGCCAGCCCTGGACTGACGGCCCGTCTCTGTTCGCGGCCACGGCCGTCCGCGCGGGGAGGATGCCGCTGGCTGACTGATGTGAGCACGGTGGACCGACCGACATGAACGTTCTCGTCAATCAGTCATCGTCGTCCGAGGCCAAGATTGCGCTCTTCCGATCCCTGTTTCGGGGTCGCGAGGACGTCTACCCGCGCCGCTTCGAGAGCAAGAAGACCGGCAAGTCTGGATACGCACCCGCCTGCGCGAACGAATGGGTCCGTGGCATCTGCGAGAAGCCGCGCGTCAAGTGCGCCGAGTGCCCCCACCGTCGATTCCTCTCAGTGACGGACGACGTCATTCGCTGGCACCTGTCCGGCTGCGACAATACTGGGCAACCCTTCGTCGCGGGCGTCTATCCCCTGCTCCTGGATGAGACGTGCTTCTTCTTGGCCGTCGATTTCGACAAGGCGAGCTGGCAACAAGATGCTACGGCCTTTCTCGAAGTGTGCCGCCGGCTGGGCCTTCCTGCTGCCCTCGAACAGTCTCGCTCGGGCCGAGGCGGGCACGTCTGGCTCTTCTTCGAAGAGGCGATTCCAGCTGCGCTGGCGCGAAGATTGGGATCGTACATCCTCACCGAAACGATGGAAACGCGACCGGACGTGGGGCTCGATTCGTACGACCGTCTTTTTCCGAGTCAAGACACGATGCCGCAGGGCGGGTTCGGAAATCTCATCGCTCTCCCGTTACAGAAGAGACCACGCGGGCAGGGCCACAGCGTCTTTCTCGACGACCGTCTGGTACCGTGGGCAGATCAGTGGGCATTTCTCGCAAGCGTGCGCAAGATCAGCCGAGCGCAGACCGAGCGGATCGTCCAGGAAGCGGAACGAAATGGTCGCGTCCTCGGCGTGCGTCTACCGCCGCAGGACGACGGCGAAGACGAGCCGTGGACAACCCCTCCATCCCGTCACAGCAAGGAGCGGGCGATCGTCGGCGAACTGCCTGAGACGCTGGAGTTGGTGCTTGGCAATCAGATCTACATCGCCAAGGACGGGTTGCATCCGGGTCTCCGAAACCGGCTGCTCCGCCTGGCGGCCTTTCAGAATCCCGAGTTCTACCGGGCGCAGGCCATGCGATTGTCCACCTACGACAAACCGCGCGTCATTGCCTGCGCTGAAGATCACCCACATCACATCGGCCTGCCGCGCGGATGCCTCGACGACGTTCGCCAGACCCTGAGTGACTTGCGCATTCGCGCGACCATCCGCGATGAGCGCTATGCCGGCCGCGCAATCGACGTGACCTTTCAAGGCGAGTTGCGGGCCGAGCAGACGGCGGCGGCAAACGCGATGCTGGCGCACGACGCTGGCGTGCTGGCCGCCACGACGGCGTTTGGCAAGACGGTGGTCGCCGCCTGGCTCATTGCGCAGCGCGGCGTGAGCACGCTCGTCCTCGTGCATCGGCGTCAACTGCTCGACCAGTGGATCGAACGGCTCTCAGCGTTCCTCGGCGTGCCCGCGAAGTCGATTGGTCGAATCGGCGGCGGGCAAAGCCGACCGACCGGGCTACTCGACGTCGCCGTCATTCAGAGTCTCGTCAGAAAAGGCGGGTTGATGACCGCGTCGCCGACTATGGCCATCTGATCGTTGACGAGTGTCATCACCTGTCGGCCCACAGCTTCGAGCAGGTCGCGCGCCAAGCCAAGGCCCGATTTGTCGTGGGGCTGTCGGCGACCGTTGCACGCAAGGACGGGCACCACCCCATCATCTTCATGCAATGCGGACCCGTCCGGCACCGAGTGAACGCGAGAGCACAGGCGGCCGCGCGACCGTTCGAGCATCTCGTCCTCGTGCAACCGACGACGTTCCAGCCGGCCAGGACTCCTGACGCCGACAAGCGGGTGGAGTTCCAGGCGCTTTACCAGGAGTTGGTCGACGACGAGGCGCGCAACCGTCGCATCTGCGACGACGTCATCGAGTCGGTGAACAATGGACGGTCGCCACTGGTGCTGACGGACGCCGACACACGTGTCGCGGTGGAACTCGACGGCGCGCAGCATCTCGCAGATCCAGTCGCGTATCGGCGCGACCGGCGTAAGGATCAGGTGCTGCAGGAAAATGGATACCTGGTGCTGCGCTTCCTCGCCGAAGACGTGGGCAGGGAACTGGACGCGGTGCTCGATGCCATTCTGAGAGCGATCAGTCACCGCCAATTGACGGCTCCCCCCGTGGCTCCGCTCAGTTTCGTACGACGAAGTCAGACGTGACAGGCGCCGAGCCTACCCGCCGGCCGGCAACAGGCAGAGCACGTCGTCGCCGCCTGCCACAGCAAGCGCGCGGTCGAAGGTAACAAGGCGGCCACCATGTCGGCGCGCGAGGCCGAGGAGGTACCGGTCGGTAATCTGCTTCCCTGTGCTTGCCGTGCGCACTTCGGGCATGACGGCGGGCGAGACGGCATCGGGCCAGAACACGTAGTCGCGGCCGGTGGCGGTGAGCAGCAGGAGTCGATCCGCGGTCGTCTCGGCTGACCATGCTCCGCCAGGCAACTGCGCGCAGACGCGAATGACGCCGAGTTCGGTGACGGCGCACGTCGCCCAACTATGCGAACCGGCTCGTGTCGCAAACCATTCCAGCGCAGCGGGGTGATGCTGGTGTTCGGGTAGGAGCAAAGCCACCAATACATTGACGTCGAGGAGATCGGCCACGGCCGACGCTATTCGCCCGTGCCGTCGGCGAGGCGGTCAACGTCAGCGACGGAAAGCGTGGGCGCTCCGGGGCGCCGCGGAAAGACGGGCACGCCGCGCTCGAAATGCACGTCCGCATCGGCTATCCGCCGAAGCAGGACTTCGACGAACTCGTCAACGCGTTGGCCGGTCTGACCCGCGAGATCGGCGAGTCGCGCCTTGAGCGCGGCATCGACATTGATCGTGGCGTTCGGCATGTGTCCATTGTCCCACGACGCGTCACACACACGGAAGAAGACGCCTGTTCCCAGCTTCAGCGTGTTCCGAACCCTGCTCACGCGGTACTGACCGATCTCGCCATGGTGAATGGCCTAGTGGGTGGCTTAGTGCACCTACGTGGCATGACGGAGAACCCACATGGCTCAAACAGGCCATTTCTTAGCGATCTTGATGGCGAAGAAACGGGCGAAGATCGCGATGGTTGCACGCCATTGCACGCGAGAACCCACTACGCCTTGTTAAGTGATTGAAAACAAGGGATCTGATTTGGCGGAGAGGGTGGGATTCGAACCCACGTGCCGCTTACGCGACAAGACGCTTTCGAGGCGCCCCCGTTACGACCACTTCGGTACCTCTCCGCATGAGAACCGATTCCTGAGGCGGGTCGTTGAGCGAAACCGAGCCTCCAATTATACGGGTGCTCGGCACAGAACCTCAAGGACGGCCCGGGCCGACATCCCCCGGCATTGAACGCCGGGCAACACCCACGTAGGATGTCCGCACTCTGACAAGCGCAGCATCAAGAACGGCCCTTCGTGTGCTGCTGACGATCCTCGTCGCGGCGCAGCTCGCCTGCGGCTCCAAGTCACCAACCTCGCCCTCGCCGGTACCGACACCGATCCCCGTCGAACCAGACCCGCTGCGCGACGCAGCATCCGCGGCCGGAAAACTCGTCGGCGCCGCCGTCCAGTCGTCTTACCTGAACGACCCGCGCTACAACGCGGTCCTTTCCCGCCACTTCAACTACCTGACCGCCGAGTACCAAATGAAGTGGGACCCGATCGAACGGGTCAAGGGCGTCGAGGACTTCTCCGGCGGCGACGCGATTGCCGGCTACGCGGCGGCGCAGGGCATGAAGCTGAAGGGACACGCCCTCATCTGGCATGGCGCCGTGCCCGGGTGGGTGAATGCGCTCTCCCCAGACGATCTCCGCTCCGCCGTCGCGCGGCACATCCAAAGCGTGGCGTCCCACTTCCGCGGCCAGGTCTTCGCCTGGGATGTCGTGAACGAGGCCGTCGCAGACGATGGCTCGGGATTACGGGATACGGTGTTTCAACAGAAGCTCGGCGACGGCTACATCGCCGAGGCGTTTCGCCTGGCGCACGACGCCGATCCGCAAGCGCTGCTCTTCTACAACGACTACGGCGGCGAAGATCTGAACGGGAAATCAGACCGTATCTACGACCTCGTTCGAGAACTCGTGCAGCAGGGCGTGCCGATCGACGGCGTGGGCCTGCAGATGCACATCAGCGCCGCGGGTCCACCAGACACGATGAGCGTCGCGATGAACATGAGCCGCCTCGCCGCGCTGGGCCTGCGGGTCAATATCAGCGAAATGGACGTGCGGACGAGAGACGTGCCCGGGCCGTCGGCCACCAAACTGGACGTGCAGAAGTCCGTCTATCACTCGATCGTCGCCGTCTGTGTGAATGAGCCGCGCTGCCACGCGATCACCTTCTGGGGTTTTACGGACGCGCACTCGTGGATCGATTCCTTCTTCGGCTCGGACGACCCGTTGTTGTTCAACGAACAGTACGGCCCGAAGCCGGCCTTCTACGGCGTCCTCGACGCGTTCCTCCACCGCTGATCGCGCGGCCAACGGACCCAGTGTCGGACCGATTAGTATGTGGCGGTCATGCCCACGACCAGCCGCCCGCCAATTACGCCACGGACCGTCTCCATCCTGTGGCTTGCGTTCTTCACCTCCACGCTGGCGCTGACCGGCGCCAGCTCACGATTTGTTGCGGCCGGCCGCGTACCCGATTCGCCAAATCCACCGCACGTCGCCGGACTCGAAACCGACGCCTCACCGACTCCGCTCGGTATCGACGATCCCCGTCCCCGGTTCACATGGCGTCTGACTGGCACTGGCGACGTCCGCCAGATCTCCGCGCGAGTCCTCGTGGCGTCGCGTCCGGACCTTCTGCGCCCGGGCGGCGCCGACGTGTGGGACTCCGGACCGGCGAGCTCGCCCGAACCAGCCCAGATCTACGGCGGACCCGCGCTCCAGCCGCATCGCCGCTACTTCTGGACCGTCGCGGTCGCGACCAACGCATCAAGCGGGGAACAATCCGCGGCGCCCACATGGTTCGAAACTGGACTGCTCGCATCCAGCGATTGGACGGGCCAGTGGATCGCCGGGCCCGAGCGACACGGGCCGCTGAGCGACGCCGAAGGTGCGGCAGACGATGCAGAGATTCGCACGGCGGACGAATTCTGTCGTCCCGTCAGCTGGCTCACGACCGGCTTTGCGGCCGCGCAGAAGAAGAACAACCAGGGCGAATGCCGCGAGCTCAGGCCGGCGCCGATGCTGCGCAAGTCCTTCCGCATCTCGAAGCCTGTCGCCAGCGCCCGGCTGTACGCGACGGGACTCGCATACGCGGACCTCGCCGTGAACGGCCGGGCCACGTCGAACCGCCGCCTCGAACCTGCCTTCACCAACTACTCGCGCACCGTGCTCTACACGACGGACGACATCACCGGCCTCCTCACTGAGGGGAACAACGTCGTGTCGGTGGTGCTCGGATCGGGGCACTTCGACGACGCCGCGCGCACGTGGGACTGGGGCTGGGAGTTTGCGGAATGGCGGGCCACACCAAGACTGCGTGTGGATCTCCGAGTCACGTACCGGGATGGCAGCGAAGAGGTCGTCGCGTCCGATACGACGTGGAAGGTCGCGACCAGCGGTCCCACGCGCTACGACAGCTACTACCTCGGCGAAACCTACGATGCCCGCCGTGAGATGCCCGGATGGCGTGACCCCGGGTTCGACGATGGCTCATGGCTGGACGCACGTACGGTGGCTGGCCCGTCAGGTGCCTTGCGAGCCGAGATGCACGAGCCGATCGCCGAGGTCGCGACCAGGGCGCCGGGCTCGAGGCGCGAGCCACGTCCCGGGATCGTGGTGTACGACGTTGGCCAGAATCTCACCGGCTGGGCCGAGCTGTCGGTCGATGCGCCACGCGGCACTCCCGTCGAGATTTTCTACAGTGAGAAACTGGCCGGCGACGGAACGGCGAGTGTCGTGGGCAACGACCTCGTGTTCGGGCAACTCCAGACCGACTATTACGTGGCGCGCGGCGCGGGCCGCGAAACGTGGATGCCGCAATTCAGCTACAAGGGGTTCCAGTACGTCCAGCTGTCCGGTCCCAACCACACGCCGCTTCCCGCGGGCGTGAAGGTGGCGCTCGAGAGCGTAAGGCAGGTGCGGACGAGCGTGGCCTCGACCGGCGAGCTCGAGATCGCCCAGCCGACGCTGGCCCACATTCATCACAACACGCAGTGGGCGATCCAGAGCAACCTTCACGGCATCATCACCGACACGCCCGTGTACGAGAAGAACGGGTGGACGGGTGATGCGCAGTTGACCGCTCCGACCGCGTCGCTCCTGTTCGACACCGAGCGCCTGTACCGCAAGATGTTTCAGGACATGGCCGATGCGCAGACTGCCGACGGCGAAGTCCCGCTCCTCAGCCCGAGCAATCAGAACTACGGGTACGTCGGCAAGCCCGCGTTCAAGCCCGTCGATTGTTGCGGCGCAACGCCCGCGTGGGACGCGTTCTGGTTCGTGCTGCCGTGGGAGAGCTATCAGCGCTATGGCGACGTGCGTGCGCTCGAACGCACGTATCCACTCATGCGCAAGTATCTGGACAGCTGGATCCCGCGCTGGACTGGCAAGGACGGCGATCAGTACGCCTACACGCTGACCTCAGGCCTTGGCGACTGGCTGCCACCCAAGGACGTACCCACGATCAACGCCCTCGTGTCGACGGCGTTTCTCGCGCGGATGGCGCAGATCACCGCCGACACCGCGCGCGCGCTCCACGACGGCCCCGGCGCCGCGAAGTACGACGAGCTCTTCAATCGCGTGCGTGCCGATTTCAACGCGCGCTTCCTCTCGGCCGACGGCATCTACCGCGAGAAGGCCGACGAGCCGTTCGTGCAGACCGCGCAAATCCTCCCGCTGGCGTTCCACCTGGTGCCCGACGGGCAGCGTGCCGCGGTCGCCGAGCGTCTTTCTGACGACATCATGAACAAGCGCGCGGGTCACGCGTATGTCGGCGTCATCGGCGCGGCGTACGTGCTCCCCGTACTGACGGCGACCGGACACCATGACGTCGCATTCACGGTCGCGACGAAGACCGACGAGCCGAGCTGGGGCTACTGGACCGACACGCTGAAGTTCACGGCGCTTGGCGAGAGCTGGCCCGCAGACACACGGTCGAGGAATCATCACTTCTTCGGCGCGATCGTCCAGTGGTTCTACGAGGACCTGGCGGGTATTCGTTCGCTCGAGCCTGGATTCGGGCTGATCGGCTTCACACCGCACGTGCCGGCCCAAGGCCTCGATCACGTGGCCGCGAAATACGACAGCGTTCGCGGGCCGATCCAGTCTGAATGGACCAAGCGTGCGGACGGTATCGACTTCCACGTGATCGTTCCGCCGACCGCCCGCGGCCGGATGGATCTTCCTTGCCAGGCTCTGACATCGGTCCGCGTGGTCCACGGATCGGGTGATACCACGGGTGTTGCCGTGGGCGACGCACCCGGCATCACGGCAGGGCAGACCGAGGATGGCCGCGTGCGCCTGGACTTCGGGTCTGGCGAGTACGAGTTCCTCGTGCGTCAGTCGAGCGCGCGGAATCGTGCCTCATCGGGCACGTCCAGCCCGAACACGTCGCGCAAGAGAGGCACCAGCTCGGCGCGCGTCACGTCCCGCGTCTGCCAGTCGCCTCCGTCGGTCGCGACGCTGTATGAGAGATTCCGGAGCACGTGCCGCGTGTCACCGATGATGCGCTGCGCGGTCAGGGTGCGGACGAACTGACTCTCGGGGTGGGTACTCGTGTACCAATTGGCCACCGCGTAGTCCACGTCGTGGACGTCGTCGTCGGTGAAGGCGTAGAGGTCGTCCCACCCGTCGCCGCGCGCCTTTCGCAGCACGTGCAGGTGGCCTTCGCGCGTGATGCGGTAGGTCCAGCCGTCCTGGATCGTCGAGCGGCCGTCGAGCGGGACCGGTTCCGCGATGCCTTCACCGCCGAAGCCGACATCGGCGAGCCATCCGGTGCCATCCACGGGAACGACCAGTACCATGTGCGTCCGGGCCAGGATGCGGCCCTCCGCCGCGCGGCGTACGCGAGCTTCGCGCGACCGCGGCTCGAAGCCGAGCGCCGTGAGCGCAAGGCGGAAGAGCGCGTTCTGTTGAAAACAGTAGCCGCCGCGGCGTCGGGCAACGAGAGCCGCCTGGAGCGAGGCGGCATCGAGCTCGACCGCCCGGCCCAACTGGATGTCGAGATTCTCGAACGCAATGGCTGCGTTGTGGGCACGATGGAGGCGCACCAGCGTGGGCAGGTCGGCGCGGCTCGTCTCTGGAACGCCGAGGCGCGCCAGATATGCGGGCAGATCGAATGCGTCAGACACCGGGAGGCTCCTTCGAGCGTCGGATGTTCTCGCGTGTCGTGGCCTAGACTGCTAGCGGAGGAGACATGAGCAGCGGACGGTTGGAGGCATTCAGCGACGGGGTGATCGCGATCATCATCACGATCATGGTGCTGGAAATCAAAGTGCCGCATGGCGACAGCCTGAGCGACCTGTCGCCGCTCGTGCCCGTGTTCCTCAGCTACGTCCTCAGTTTCGCCTATGTCGGCATCTACTGGAACAACCACCATCACATGCTGCAGACCTGCGAGACGGTCACCGGTGGGATGTTGTGGGCCAACCTGCACCTGTTGTTCTGGCTCTCGTTGTTTCCGTTTGCCACCGGCTGGATGGGCGAGAACCATTTCACCCCGCTGCCGACGGCGCTCTATGGCGTGGTGCTGCTGATGGCCGCGATCGCGTACTACCTGCTGCAGCAGACGATCATCAGCGCCCAGGGTCCGGGGTCGCTGCTGAAGCGAGCGGTCGGGCGCGACTGGAAAGGCAGACTCTCGCCGGTGCTCTACATCGTGGCGATCCTGACGACCTTCGCCTCGCCGTTGACGGCCGAGGCGATTTACGTCGCGGCCGCGCTGATCTGGTTCATTCCCGACCGCCGCATCGAACACGTGCTGCCGCGCGTCGCGCATCCGCCGCGGACCGAGTAAGCCCGACCGTGCCTCGACTGGTGTCTTGGCGTCAACGTCCGTCCTGTGATTTCATTCATACCTCATGGATTCGCGCACCACACGATTCGCTGTCGTCATTGTCACCTGCATCCTCCTCCCGAACCTGGCGGTCCGCGCCTACGGTGAGGCCGCCGCCACACCCTCAGCCGAAGTCCGCTCGCCATATCGAAACCTGTTCGCGGACGACGTGCACACGGTCGTGCCGCGCGTCTGGTCAACACTCTTCACGATCGATCCCGGCCGGACGGTGTCGGTGGAAGTGGATCGCGCCGTGGTTCCGTCGGCATCGTCGCTTGTCCTGCCGTCGGTCGCCCCAGCAGCGCCAGCTCAGGCCCGCGGTACCGCCGGCCCCTCAATCACGTGGCGCCGGCTGCTCGGCAACACGCTGGTGTTCAGCCTCTTCCAGCACTCCGTGCGCATCGCGTTCGAGGAGCACACGTGGGAGCGAACGAAAGAGGGCCCGTTCTGGGACGACTACGTCACGTCGGCAAGCAACTTGTGCTGCTGGGACGATAACGACAAGTGGGTGACCGACTGGCTGTTCCATCCCTTGATGGGGTCGACCGCGGCATTCATCTTTGCAGACAACCACCGCGACTCGAGGCTGGCACCGCCCGGCTGGACCTCGCAGTACTGGACCGCCAAAGGGAAACAGGGCATCTACGCGACCGTCTACAGCACCTATTTCGAGATTGGACCGGTACTGTCGGAGAGCGCCATCGGAAACGTGGGGCTCGGCGGCACGGGACAGACGTGGCACGACATCGTCATCACCCCGGTGATGGGGATTGCAATCTCGGTTTTCGAGGATTGGTTCCGTCAAGTCGTGATCGATCCGATTGACCGGAGAAATCACTTCTGGGGTGCGGTGGCGGCGCTGTTCGGGAATCCAACACGCAGCGTCGCCAATGTGATGACCTTCCAGAAGCCCTGGGGTGACCCGGTGTGGCTGACGCTCCAACGAGACGCACGCGGACAGTCGAGAGGCGCTGCCCGGTCTCACGGCGTCGACCGCGTGAAGGTCAGGGACTGAATCTGCAATGTCGGCGTCGGCGCGAGCAGAATCTGTCCTTTCACGCGACCGCGCTCGCAGGTCCAGGTGAACTCACCCGCCAACGCACCCGTCGGCACGATCGGTGCGCTGCTGTCGCAGGCGCCGACTTCCGTCTTGAGCCCTGCGTAGTCACGTGCCCGATGTTCCGCGTCGCGGTCCATCAGGACGTTCATCGCGAGCACATCGCCCGCGGACATGATCGAGCCCGCGGCGAATATCTTCACGGCCGCGGCATACGCACTGGTCAGCGCCGCTGACGGCACCGAAGAACGCGGCTTCAGGCGTCCCGATCGCAACAGAGTGACCGCTGCGTCCCACACGGGCGCGCGCGGACCGGCATAGGTGCGGTTGGCGAAGGCAAAGATGCCGACGCCGTAGTCCGGCAGGAGCAGCACATGCGATCCGTAGCCGGGGTAACCGCCGCCGTGACTCAGCGTGAGACCGAGGTCACAGTCGGTCGCCGCGAAAAATCCCATCGCGTAGGTCGACGCCTCACGACACGCCTCGGCTCCACTCGATCCGGGTCGCAGCCGAACCGAGGGATAGTTCGCCCCCTGCGCCAGCTCGCGCACGCTCGACCGTCGCACCGGTCCGGTGTCGGCGCCGTCGCGAGGCGGCCACGCGGAGAGGAGGTACGACACCCATTTGGCGTAGTCGGCCGCGCTCGTCTGAATGCCGCCCATCGCGCCGAAGGCGCCGTGTGCCATCGTCGGCTCGGCCTTCCAGGTGTTGTCCTCCCAGCGGTAGCCGAGGGCGCGACGTTCCTGAGGCGCGGCAGCCACGTCGTAACCGGTTGCAGCCATGCCGAGCGGCGTGAACAGCGATCCCTGGACGAAGTCCTTGTACGGCTGTCCTGACACGTTTGCGATGATGCGGCCGAGCAGGGCGTAGCCGAGGTTCGAGTACTCCATCGCCGTCGCCGGCGGTCGCGTGAACGGAACGCCGTCGTGCAGCAGACGCGTGAACTCGCTTTCGGCGAGCGGCGTCTGCCGATCGCCCCAGGGATCGTCGGTCACGAATCCCGCGGTGTGCGTCAGCAGCTCGCGCACACGAATCTTCGGCGAGTCGTCGGTCGGGTACTTCCACCCGCGCAATTCCGGCACGTACGTTTCCGCGGGCGCATCGAGCGCGAGCTTCCCCTCGTCCCTCAGCTTCAGGATCGACAGCGCCGTGAACGCCTTTGTCATCGAGGCGATGCGGAAGAGCGTGTCCGCGTTGACGGGACGCTTCGTGTCCACGTCCTGCACACCGGCGCCCATCACGTGCACCAACTGCCCATCCTGCACGATCCCCCACACCATGCCGGGAATGTGCGCGTCGAGGCGGTAGTTCTCCATCGCCCGATCGACGTCGGCAAACGCCGCGTCCTGGGCGAGCGCGGATTCGACGAAGACGCCGCTCAAGATCATGATCGCGATCGCGACTACAGGGACCGTGCCGGACCAGGTGCGTCGACTCGCGATGTATGACATGCGCACTCCTCGAATGGTGAAAGTGGCCGGACTGAATATCGCACGAACTGGCTGGCCGTGACGGCCGTCGGCGCATTACGATGGCGCTCGCGTGATCCTCGATCCATCGACGCGCGAACGCGAGTACTCGCCGAGCTCTGTCATCGGCGGCAACTACGCGCCGTTCGTCGAACGCTATCAGGTTGACAGCGCCCGCGCACATCAGACGGTGCCCGTGCAGCGCGACCTCCGCTACGGCACCGCGCCGCGTGCGCTGCTCGATTACTTTCCGGGCCCAGGAGCAGCCGGCCGGCCGGGGCTGCTCGTCTACATCCACGGCGGCTACTGGCAGGAGCTTTCGAAAGATCAGTCGGCGTTTCTCGCGCCTGCCTGGCATGCGGCCGGATTCGCGCACGCGGTGGTGGGCTACACGCTGGCGCCCGAAGCCGGCCTGCCCGACATCGTCAGCGAATGCCGGACGGCGCTGACCTGGCTGCAGGCGTCGGCCGAGACACTCGGCTTCGATGCCGGCAACGTCGTCGTCGCTGGCAGCTCCGCCGGCGGATATCTCGCGGCGGCGTGCGCGGAGGGTTCGCCGCTCTCTCTCCGTGGCATCGTATCGGTGTCTGGCATCTACGACGTCTCACCGCTCATCGGCACGTCGATCAACGACGCGGTCGGCCTGGACGCGACCAGCGCGGCGGCGCTCGATCTATTGCGTCCCGAAAGACGCTTCCGCCCCGCCGTTGTCGCTTGGGGCGAGATCGAGACGTCGGAGTTCAAGCGCCAGGGCCGCGCGTTCGCGGCGCGGCTCGCAGCCGACGGCACTCCGTGCACGTGTCTGGAGGTTCCCGGACGGAACCACTTCGACGTGATCCTCGAATTGGGCGATCGCGCATCGCCACTCTTTGCCGCCGCGCGCGCACTCTTTGCGGCGGGCAGCCAGAGCGTGGCCCACCCTCACTGAAAAGTGAGTCAGTTCGCCCGTCAGGTCACGACTGCCCGGACGTGGAAGCGTTCCTCGCGCCACTCGCCTGATTCCAGCACCTGCCGCAGTCGATCGACCGCGTCCCAGGCGTCCACGAAGCGAGTGAAAAGGGACGTGAAGCCGAAGCGCATGATGTCTGGCGCGCGAAAGTCACCGATGACGCCACGGGCGATGAGCGCCTGCGTCATCGCGTATCCGCCCTCTGCGTGCGCCACACTGACCTGACTGCCGCGCAGATTGGGCTGGCGCGGCGTCACGATCGAAAGGCCGTGATTCGCGCAGCGCCGGTCCACGAGCTCGATGAAGAGGTCGGTCAACGCGATTGACTTCTCGCGGACGGCCGTCAGACCTCCCATAGCCTCTGCAGCGAGCAGTGTGTCCACACCACATTCCAGCGCCGCCAGCGAGATGATGGGCGGCGTGCCGCAGATGAACTGTGTGATGCCGGCCGCGGGCCGATAGTCCGTCGCGAACTCGAACGGGGCAGCGTGGCCGAACCATCCGGCCAGCGGCTGGCGCCATCCCTCGGTCTCCATGCGACGCGTATGCCGCGGGTGCACCCAGATGAAGGCCGGGCGCGCCCGGCCCGCCGTTCAGGTACTTGTACCCGCATCCGATGGCGAAGTCCGCGGCTCCCGCCGGGGAGCCGTCACCATACAGCCGTACCGGCGTGGCCCCGGCCGAGTGGGCCAGGTCCCAGATGACGAGGGCTCCCGATCCGTGCGCGGCACGCGTGATCTCCAGCATCTCGTGCATGCGGCCTGTCCGGTAGTTCACGTGGGTCAGCATCACGACGGCCGTGTCGCCGTCTACGGCAGTGGACAGATCGTCGGCGTCCACCAGCTGCACATGACACCCCCGTTCGCGCGCGATGGTGTCCGCGATGTAGAGGTCGGTCGGAAAATTCGCGACGTTCGGAGAGAATCGTCCGGCGCGCCGGGGCATCCGCGTTCGCGATCGTCACCGCGGCCGACAGCGCTTTGTAGAGGTTCACCGACGTCGAGTCGGCCACGACCAACTCGCCGGCGCCCACGCCTACGAGAGTCGCGATCTTGTCGCCGACGCGCTGTGAGAGCGTGACCCATCCGGCGTTGTTCCAGCTCCGGATGAGACCGTGGCCCCACTCCTCTTCGACGACCTGCTGCACGCGTACGGCCGTCGCCCGCGGCAGAGGCCCGAGGGAATTACCGTCCAGATAAATGAGACCGGCGGCATCCGCGTCATCGAGCGCGAACTGCGCCCGGAGCGGCGCCAGCGCATCCTCGCGGTCCAGGGCCAGACACGCGTCTCTCGTCAACGGGGCCATGACTCGAGAACCATAACATCGAGGGTGTTACGCTGACGCCAGATCCACACCGCCTCGCAGCGACGGAGGGTAGGATCGGGGGTGCGTTCGGGAGCGTCGCCTGGACGTTCGCCGCGACATTCGTCCATCAGCCATGGCCAAGCACCGGATCTTCACCACGAGCTTCTCGAGCGTCTACCCCGCGTACGTGGCCAAGGCCGAGCGGAAGGGCCGAACGAAAGCCGAGGTCGATCAGATCATCATCTGGTTGACTGGCTACAGTCCTGCGCAGATGGCGGCGCACTTGAAAGCCCGCACGGACTTCGAGACGTTCTTTGCGAAGGCGCCACGGCTGAATCCCTTGCGCACGTTGATCAAGGGCGTGGTGTGCGGCATCAGAGTCGAAGAGATCGAGGACCCCACCATGCGCGAGATTCGTTACCTCGACAAACTCGTCGATGAACTGGCCCGAGGAAAGGCGCTCGCCAAGATTCTGCGGACGCCGTGACCGTTCGAAATATGTCGCACCGCACTACATATAAGCCGGACAGGCCACTAGAACCCGAGCCGCGCGCCGATCTGTATCTGCCGTTGCGAGAGCGAGGTGTAGGTGATGGTCCCAGCCGACTCGCCATCGTCGACGTAATTGTCGGGTAAACCGAAGTTGGGATGGTTGAAGACGTTGAAGGCCTCGATCCGGAATTCCAGGCGCGCGCGATCCCCGATCTTGAAGTCCTTGCGCATGTAGAGATCCGCCGTCCGCGTCCCCGGTCCCACGAGGCTGTTGCGCCCCGCGTTGCCGAACGTGAACTCGGCCGGGGTGCTGTACGCCTCGGGGTTGTACCAGTGGGCGGGGCTGGGATCAGAAACATTGGGATTGCCGGTCAGGTCGGGCCGAAGCTGGCCGAACGTGCCGGTGTTCGACGTGTCGAGGCTGATGGCCGGCGAAAACGGGAACCCGGCGGTAATCGTCGCGATCCCACCAACCTGCCAGCCACCGAAGATCGCGTCGACGACGCCCCCCGTGTCGAGGAAACGGCGCCCCATGCCGAACGGCAGATCCCACGCGAAGCTCGTGACGGAGCGATAGCGCTGGTCGTAGTCGGCCGGGCCGTGCTCGCCGCGGATGTTGTAGCTGTCTGGAGGCCACGGCGACGCGCAGCAGATCTCTGGCTGGTCGTTGTACGCCTTGCCATAGGTGAATGCAGTGAGCAGCCAGAAGCCGTTGCTCCACCGCTTGTTGAGTTTGAGCTGGAGGGAGTTGTAGGTCGAGGTGCCCGCGTTGGTGATCGACCCGAAGTTGCCGTACTGAGGGTAGGGCCGCCGCTCCTGCGGGTCGCCGGGCCCGGGCTGCGGCTGGTTGTAGTCGCGCAAGACCTGCAGGTGCGTTCCCTTCGACCCGACGTACGCGACCTCGAGAAGCGTGTTCCAGCCGATGTCGCGCTGGACGCTGACGTTCCACTGCTGGTAGTAGGGACTCTTGAAGCGCAGATCGGCGGAGAGGATCCCCGGGAACGAGGCCGCGGTCGGGTCCAGCGCCGGGAAGCCCTGGGTCACGTAGGCCGCAGGCGTGACACCGAATTCGCTCGACTTCGACAATGCGAAGAAAAAGGGCATGCTGTAGCCAAGCTGGAAGCCAGTGCGCACTTCCTGCGCCCCGTAGAAGATCCCGTAGCCGCCACGGAACGCCGTCTTGCCGTCCTTGAAGGGTGACCAGGCGAAGCCAAGGCGAGGTGCGAAGTCGAACTTGTCGACGTCGATCAGGCCCCGCGAGTTGCCGTCCTGGTTCGCGACGAGCACCTGGCCGGTCGCGTAGTCGAAGTTGCTCTGGCGATCGTCGGCCTCCACGGTGGGGCCCGTGTAGTCCCAACGCAACCCGAGATTCAGCGTCAAAGACGGCGTCACCTTGAAGTCGTCCTGGAAGAACGCTCCCACGACAGGCGTGCGGTTCTTCGTCTGGGTGATATTCGAGATATCGATCTGAGAGGAGTAGCCAAGCAGCGCGTCAGCGAGCGGGTCACCTGTTCCGTCGTTGTGATCGGGATCCTGGGTGAACTCCCCGCTGAAGCTGAACTTGCCGCGCGGCTGCGGGATTTGGAACAGATCGAAGTAGCTCCGACGAAGTTGGAAGCCGGTCTTGATGCTGTGGCTGCCTCGGACCAGCGACAGCGTGTCAGAGAGCTGAAGCTCCTGACTGAGGGTATAGGTCGGAATGAACTCAGGGTCGCCGACGTGACTGTAGCCAGCAGGATCGAAGACGGTGATGCCCGCCACCGCCGGATCGTTTGCCACACCGGGTACCGTCAGCTCGGGCGGGGGCGCCTGCTGGCCTCCGACGGTGATCCCGTCAGAGCCCTTGACGCGATTGAACCCCACGCGCAGCTCGTTGACCATGGTGGGAGAGAAGACGTGCGTAAATCCGACCGCCGCACCCCAGGTCTTTGAATTCGACGTTCCTGTTCCGTAGTCGCCGCCGTTCGCGAGCCCAGGAAGCGGCGGTTGGAGGAAGCGGTCCCCCTTTGTCAGCGACAGGCGCACGAAGAGACGGTTGTCGGGGGAGAACTGGTGGTCGACCCGGAGGTCGCCCTGGTTGATTGAGTTCGTCGACCTGGGGTTCACCAGGTAGTTGTTCTTGAGTCCATCCTGGTTCGGATTCGGGTAGAGATTGACGAAGTTCGCGGCGAGGGGATCGAATCGGTCTGCCGGGATCACGTTCCCGGGAAATGGCTCTCCGGTCAGCGGGTCGTAGATGATGCTGTTCCCCTCGCCTGAGAAGTCGCCGCTGCGCTGGGCGGCGGTCGGTACTGAGAAGATCCCTGTGTCCGCACTCCGGCGGCGGGTGCCCTGGTAGTCGAAGAAGAAGAATGTGGTGTCCTTCCGGATCGGCCCGCCGACCGTGCCACCGAACTGCTGGAAGTGGAACGGCGCCTTCGGGGCGCTCGGATCCTCGAAGTAGCCACGAGCGTCGAACGACTCGTCGCGCAGGAAATAAAAGGCGCTCCCGCTCACGGCGTTGGCCCCGGACTTGAGGGACGCGTTGATCACCGCGCCCCCGGAGCGGCCGAACTCCGCTGAGTAGTTGCTCGTCTGGACCTTGAACTCCTCTATCGCGTCCACGTTGGTGTACAAGACCGCTTCGCCGCCGTCGTTGCTGTTGTTGTCGATGCCGTCGAGGAGGTAGTTGTTCTGCCCTCCGCGCGTGCCATTCACCACGAAGGTCGCGTTGACGTTGCCGTTGCTCCCCTCGGCGGTGCGGATGACGCCGCTCGTCAGGGTGGCGAGGTCGATGTAGTTGCGGCCGTTCAGTGGCAAGCCGACGATCTGTCGCGTGTCCACGACCTCACCGAGGGAGGACGTCTCTGACTGGACGAGTGGCGCCTCGCCAGTGACGACCACGGATTCCTTGATGTCGCCGGGCTGCAGTTCGAAGTCCAGGCGCAACCGGTCCTGCACCCGCACCACGATGCCCTCGCGGGTCTCAGTCTTGAAGCCGGCCAACTCGACCGTGATGGAGTACGTGCCGATCCGAAGGGGTGTGGCGACGTAGTTCCCCGCTTCGTCAGCAATGACCGCGGTCAAGGCGTTCGTCCCGGCTTCGCGCACGCTCACGGTCGCTCCGGGGACGACCGCGCCGCTCTTGTCGCGGATGGTCCCGAGAATCGATCCCGTGTCCACCTGGGCTTGGGCCGTCCCCGCGCAGAGCGCCGCGAAGGCAAGAATCAACGGAATTCGAAGCCGCAGCATGTGTCCCTCGCTATTAATCAAACGCAAGCCGCGCGTGACTCCAGGCCGGGGTGCTGGAGACGCCAAGAGGCGGCGAGTGAGCGCCGGTTGGCGCCCGCGACTACGTGCGGATAGTCGCGCTCAGCCTGCACCGGGTCAAGTCTTTTCGCGATCGATGCGGAGTGGTCGTCGAGCGGATGCATTTCGACCACTTCGGTACCTCTCCGCATGAGGACGGCGTGACGCCGTGAGGAACGTGATCAAGTGCTACAGAACCTCCCATTATACGGAGCGGAATCACCGCACAGCGAAGCTGCGATACAGTAGCGGCGCTCTCACTGCGGAGGAGATGATGAAGGCTCTGCGGCTGGTCGCACGTGGCGTCCCGATAATCGGCTTCATGGCGGCGCTCGGCGCCGTGGCGATTGCGGAGACGTACAAGCTCGCACCGACACCGAAAACGGTCACCTGGGGCTATTTCGACGCGAAGACGCCGCCCGTGCTGCGCGTGAAGTCGGGCGACACGGTCGACATCGAGGCGCTCGTCGCGGCCGCTCCACGCCAGCTCGAGGCGGCCGGCGTGCCGCGCGAGAAGATCCAGCAGGCGCTCATCGACATCGATCGTGAGGTGACCGAGCGCGGCGAGATCCCGCACATCCTCACCGGTCCCATTTACGTCGAGGGCGCCGAGCCGGGCGACGTGCTGGAAGTCAGGATCCTGTCGGTCGATCTCACCATTCCGTACGCCGTCACGTTCTTCATGCCGGGCCGCGGTTTCCTGCCCGACGAGTTCCCGTACTTCCACGCCAGGTCCATCCCGCTCGACATGACTCGCAAGGTGGCGGACTTCGCGCCTGGCATCGCGGTACCGATCCGGCCGTTCTTTGGGGTCATGGGTGTGGCGCCGCCGCCGCTCAGCGGCCGTATCAGCAGCGGCCCGCCGTGGATACACACGGGCAACATGGACAACAAGGAGCTCATCGCCGGCAGCACGCTCTACATCCCCGTGCACGCGGCCGGCGCCCTGTTCTCTGTTGGCGACGGCCACGCCGCGCAGGGCGACGGGGAAGTGTGTGTCACCGCGATGGAGACCTCACTTCGTGGCACCTTCCAGCTGATCGTGCGGAAGGACATGAAGCTGGACTGGCCTCGCGCGGAAACGCCGACCGACTATATGACGATGGGGTTCCACGAGAACCTGACCGAAGCCACGAAGATCGCCACTGAGCAGATGCTCGACCTGTTGATGAAGGACAAGCACCTCGATCGCTCGTCGGCATACGTCCTCGCCAGCAATGCGATGAACCTCCGTATCACGCAGCTCGTCGACGGCAAGGTCGGTGTTCACGCGCTCGTGTCAAAGTCGATTTTCAAGCAATAGCCGCTCGCGCACTTACCGTGATGAGGATGGAGGCGCGGCCGCGGCCGGCTGATCCTTCACATAGGCATCAAGTGCTTCATAGCGCGCGCGGTTGGCCTCGGGAGCGTCCTTGACGGTGACGTCGAGGTGCATCACGCGACGGCTGTCGGCCGTGTACTTCGGCCACGTGGCCAGGCCCGGACCACTCGGGTCGCCGGTACGCGCGAAGTTTGCCCAGTACGACGTCATCGTGTCCGACAGCTTCCGGTCCTCATCGGTCCACGGCGTCTTCGGCAGCGACAATGCGAGCGATCCAAACACGTACTCGATCTCGCCGGCATGCCGCGCGCCGATGTCGGCCGACGTGGCGGGCCGGCCCATCACACTGTTCCCTTCAGGCACAGGGATCTTGCGGTCGAACGAATAGCGATAGACCGGAGACTTCCCGGTCGCCAGATGCGTCTCGATCCACTTCCACGTGCCATACCCGATGAAGGAATCGCTCCCGAGCGCTGCAGCGGCTTCGAGCGCGTCCGCGTCGCTGGTGGCGCCGTACGCCTTCACGATGGCGTCCGCGTGGTCGCCGAACTGCTTCTTGGCGTTTTCCGTGACGCTTTGGACGGTGGGCTTGTTCGGGTTCAGCGTGACCGCCATACGGATCTCGTCGGCGTTCCAGCCCGCCAGCAGTGGCACGTGGTTCTGCTCGCCGGCGGCATAAATCGCCGGGACGGGCTTGGGGAAGACATAGCCGTCGACGATCGGCCAGAACTGCACCTTGGCCTTCCCGGCCGCGTCCATCACCTCCTGCGCCGTCTTGCCGCGCAGCGATGCCAGCGAGTCCGCCTGCATCGTGGTCGCGAACGTCGCGCCCTGCTGCTCGGCGGCGGCGAGCGGCATCGAGCGTTCGGTGAGCGTGAAGAACGCACCGCTCTCGCCGATGGCCTTGTGGAAGAGGCCCTTCGCGAGCGGTGTGGCCACGAGTGCACTGACGGAGAACGAGCCCGCGGATTCGCCGAAGATCGTCACGTTCGACGGATCGCCGCCGAATGCCGCGATGTTGCCTTTCACCCACTTCAGCGCCGCGATCTGATCGAGCAGCCCGTAGTTGCCCGAGGCATGTGCCGGCGATTCCTTCGTGAGATCGGGATGCGCGAAGAATCCAAAGATGCCCAGGCGGTAGTTGATCGTGACGAGCACCACGCCCTTCTTCGCGAAGGCCTCGCCGTTATGTCGTGGTTCGTCGCCGCCGCCGGCCGCGAAGCCGCCTCCGTGAATCCAGACCATCACGGGCGCCTTCTTCGCCTTGCCGGGGACCCAGACGTTCAGCGTCAGGCAGTCCTCGCTGACCTTCGCAAAGTTGATGTCATCAAAGACCTTCGGCTGCATGCACGCCGCTGGTGTCTGAGAGGCGTCACGCACCCCCTCCCACTTCTGCGGGGCCTGCGGAGCCTTCCAACGGAGATCGCCGACCGGAGGCGCCGCGTACGGGACGCCGAAGTACACCGTGATGCCGCCGTCAACGGGCTTTCCCTTCACGGCGCCGGTGGCGGTCTTGATCTGCGCCTGTGCGACACCGGCGGTCACTGCCACCAGGAGCGCCGCGCACATGACCTGCTTCGTGAACCTGCTCACTGTTCCCTCCACGAGGATCCTGTCCTACCGCGATCGGGTGAAATCGAGGTAGGCAAAATTCATCTGCCCGCCGCTGACCACGTGCAGGCTGCCCGTGGCGGCAGAGCCATTCACATCGAACGAAATGGTCCCGCCACGGTTCGACGTGTAGAGCAGCGAGCTATCGTACTCGCCTTCCTGCTCGACCTCCACTGTCATGTTGAACCACTCGCCAGCCTCGGTCCAGCCCACATACAACTGGTTCTCGCGCGGCGTGACGGCATCGAACGGGTTGTCGTCGAATCGGAGTCCCGAAACGGCAAACCTCCGTACACCGCCCGAGAGTCATTCGTGGCTGCACCGCCGATCGCTGCGGCCATTCCCATCAGGACCACGGTCGCCACCTGCCCTCGCGTCATGTGTCCTACCTCGAGGTCAAGTCTTGTCGCGATACACTCGGAGCGTGAAGGCTGCGTTCGCGCTGCTCGGCGCGGTGCTGACACTGGCCGTTTCCGCCGCCCCGCAGGATCACTACACGACGACGTTCCCCCTCGCCGAAAACCCGATCTCCGAGGGCGGCCGGTGGACGAACGGTGGCACGGTGGGCCTCGATTGGACGAACGTGTCCACGACGCCCGGTCTCGCGATCGGCCATCAGGTCGGCGCGAGCTACACCGACGCAACGGCGCTCCTGGAGGGCCCATGGGACCCGGATCAATGGGCATCGGCCGTTGTTCACGGCAAACCAGGCGTCGAAGTCTGCTACCAGGAAGTGGAGCTGCGCCTGCGCAGTGCACTGCTGGCGCATGTCGCCACGGGCTATGAGATCTCGTTCAAGGTATCGCAGAGCGACGAAGCGTACCTCATCATCGTGCGCTGGAATGGCCCCATCGGAGATTTCACCTACCTCGCCAACCTGAAGGGGGCTCGGTATGGCGTGACCAGCGGCGACGAGGTGTCCGCCTCAATCGCGGGCGATGTCATCACCGCGTACAAGAACGGCGAGATCGTGGGGCGCGCCAGCGACCGCACATATGCCGCCGGCAGTCCCGGCATGGGCTTCAATCTCGAAAACGCCCCGGCTGGCTGCGCGGGCACGAACGGAAACTACGGCTTCAGCCGCTTCGCGGCGGGCAACGGTCGCGACGTGTTCAGATGTCGGCAGACGGACGCTATTGACCACCGCCACCGCCCGTTCCGCACTATTCTTCTCTTCGAGTCTTCTTTTCGAGGCCGGGGCCACACATGCTGGACATCGTCCAAGGTCTGCTTGAGCAGTCGCCGTTGCTCGCGCTCTTTGCGGCCATCGGGATCGGCTACGCGATCGGCCGTATTTCGATCGCGGGCTTCTCTCTCGATATCGGCGCGGTGCTTTTTGCCGGCCTGGCACTCGGGGCGATTGCGCCCAAGTCGGCGCCGCCGGCCCTCGTGAGTTCCATCGGCCTCGTGATGTTCCTCTACGGCATCGGCATTCAGTACGGCCGGCAGTTCTTCGCGGGTTTGCGTGGATCGGGACTGAAATGGAACGCGCTCGGGGCCGCCGGCGTCTTCTGCGCGCTTGGCGTGGCTTTGCTCCTTGGCCGCGCGTTCGGCGTCTCGCCCGCGCATACACTGGGGATGTTCGCCGGTGCGATGACGAGCACCCCGGCGCTGCAGGCCGCCATCGACGCCGCCGGCAATCGCTTGCCTGCAGTGGGGTACTCCGTCGCCTATCCGATCGGGATTATCGGGCCCATTGTCTGTATCTTCGCGTTCTCCCGCCTCGTGCGGGCCCGTCTGGCTCCCGCCGCAAAGCCGCCCGTTATCGTCGAAGTTGTGCTGTCCGACGAGAGGCAGACCTCCACCCTCGCCGAGGTGATCGCCGGCCTGCCGGCCGGCGTCCATGTCGCGGCGGTTCGGCAGGGACGGACCAACAAGCTGCCCGATCCGAAGACCCAGCTGGGGCCCGGGGACGGCCTGCTGCTCTTCGGCGAGCAGAACGCGATCGACCAGGCCCAGCAGCTGCTTGGTCGCGTCGAAGCCGGCCGCCTCGCGAGCGATCGCAGCTCGCTGGACATTGCGAGATTCTTCGTGTCGCGAGCCGCGTTGACCGGCGTCCCGATCGGCAGGATGACGTTCCCGGATGGCGCCAAAGCCGCGATCGTCGAAGTGCGCCGCGGCGACACCGCACTGCTGCCCGATCCCGAACTGGTGCTCGAGTACGGCGACCGTGTCGGCGTTATTGCCCCGCGTCAAGCCATGCCGAGGCTGCGCCAGCATTTCGGTGATTCCATCAGGTCAACGACCGAGGTGTCGTACATGTCGGTCGGCCTCGGCATGTCGTTCGGCGTGCTGCTGGGACTCGTACCGATTCCCGTACCCAAGCCTCGGGCACTTCACGCTCGGGCTCGCCGGCGGGCCGCTCCTGGTGGCGCTCCTGCTCGGCCACCTGGGCCGGACTGGTCCACTGACGTGGCATATGCCGCTGCCAGCGAACCTCACGCTTCGAACGTTCGGCCTGACGCTGTTCCTGGCGGCGGTTGGTCTTGGCTCCGGTGGGCCGTTTGTCGAGACCCTGGAGGCCACCGGGCTGTTGTTCCTGTGGATCGCGACAGCGATCGTGCTGAGCGCGATGCTCGTCGCGTTTCTGCTGGGACAGTTCGTGATGCGGATGCCGACCGACGACTTGCTTGGTCTGGTCTCCGCGATCGCCGGCAATCCGGCAATCCTCGTCTACGCCAACAAGACGCAGCCAAGCGATCGGATTGACACCGCCTATGCGACCGTCTTCCCGTCGCTGACGATTCTCAAAATTCTCTGCGCACAGATCGCGCTCGGCGCCCTGCGCTGAGTCCTGCGGCGTTCGCTCTCACCGCCGGAACAACGCCTCATCCACCGGCACGCCGTGCCGTGCGCTCGTGAACTCCCACGAGTAGGTGTAGTCGGCGTCCACTTCACGAAAACGGAACGGAAGACGCACACCATCCACCAGCCGGTAGTCCTCGTACTCGTACCGGTGCGGCAGCCGGCCGAGCACACTCTGGGTCGCCGACTCGATCCGCACAAGCAACCCGGATCGGTCGCTGAAGAACAGGCGATCCTTCGGCCCCGCTGGCGCTGTGCCTATGAGTACCACCGCCGGCTCCGGTCCAACGGTCGTGCGCCCTTCCAGCGACAGCCTCGGGTAGATGCGCCTCACATCGGCCGGCGCAGCAAACGCTGCCCGCCGGCGAAACCGCTCGAGATCGTCGCCCCGCTTGTCGTGCAGGCCGCCGTTGTCCCGGCTCCAGCCGCGATCGCCGTCGAACACATTCAGGAATGGCGCGCCATCCACGACAATCCGCGTGACGAGCCGGCTGGGCGCTTGCTGAATCATTTCTGCCGGATATTCCGCGGGCTCGGATGTCACCAGGCGCCCCGTCATGACTCTCGTTGTCAGCTTCGACCACGCATCGCCGCCGGTTTCGCGCAGATACCGCTCGAGCACCGCGTCAACCGTCGCATCAGGTGCTGGCTTCACCTCGCCGGATGTCACGCCGACAGGGCGATCTGGCAGCAGCGGCAAGGCGGTTGCCGGCGTGAGATGGCCCCGGTGACACGTGTAGCAGGTCACCGCCTGGTCGCCGTCGAAATGCTCGCGGTTGATCGCTTGCACCATCCGGATCATCCGCCTCGCGGTCTGCTTGGCTTTCTTGTCGTCTTCACTCCAGTCGTTGCGCGTGTGACAGTGCTCGCATTCCACGCCGAGCGAGCCGCGGACATAGAGCATCGCGTTCTCGATCTCGTCGTCGCTCAGGCCGGTCAAGACCTTGATGTTCTTGAACGTCGTCGTCGCCTGGCCGGTGGTACCTGCGGTGAGCCCGCGCCCGACGGTCGACGCAAGAAGCACGCACGCGATCAGGGCACAGTGTCGCATTGGTCGCTCGAGTGAATGGGTACGCCGGTCGCCGCGTCACCGCCCGTATTGTGGCTCGATGCCGCCGGCCTCTGTGATCGATGGGCCGGTATACCCCGGGCCAGGGCCGGGCGACCGCGGCTGGGGATGAATTCAATCCGCCGAAGCTCATCATTGAGGCTCCAACGAGTCTCGCTGCGATCGCGAACCAACCCACCGCGGCTTGCACCGCAGGTCGTGCTCACGCTCCGGTGATTGGTGGGACATGCCGCGACAGGCCGCGTTTGGCTTTACCACGAGCGGCTGTTTGCTTGGCGCGGACATTGCTCAGGTGTCGAGCCGTTGATCGGAGAAAGATGCCGATGACAACGGAACTGGGGGGCGGATTGTCGAACCAACCGAAGTACACGCTCGCAGCGGGGTCGGCTTTGTTGTTCGTCCTGATCGCGTCGGCGAGTTCGCCGCGTGCGGTCGCCGATGAAGCCCAAGGCAAAGGTCTTCTGAAGGCCATGACCGACTACGTCGGCGCGCAGCAGGCCATCGCGTTCGATTACGACGCGACGCTCGAAGTCGTCAGCACGGATCGGCAGAAGCTCCAGCTGGCCGCTTCGGGAATGGTGTCGCTGGCGCGGCCCGACAAGATTCGCGCGACGCGATCGGGCGGGTTCGTGGACGTCGAGACCGTGTTCGATGGCAAGACGCTGACCCTGCTCGGCAAGAACAAGAACATCTATACGCAGGTCGAGTTACCTGGCTCGCTCGATCATCTGGTGAACGAACTGCAAAACAAGTACGACCGGCCCCTGCCCGCTGCCGATCTGTTCCTCACCAGCGCCTTCGACGAGCTGATGGCCAACGTGACGGACGTCAAGGACCTGGGGAGCGGCGTCATCGGTGGCATCGAGTGCGACTACCTCGCCTTCCGCACCAAAGAGGTGGATTGGCAGATCTGGATTACGCAAGGCGCGAGACCGCATCCGTGCCGGTACGTGATCACGTCCACGGACATCACCGACGGGCCGCAGTACAGCGTCCAGCTTCGGAACTGGAAAACGGGCGCCGACGTCCCAACCGGGGACTTCGCGTTCAAGCCACCGGCCGGCGCGCGCCAGATTAGCCTTGACGAGCTCAAGACGATGAAGGGCATGGGCGAGCTGCCCGGCAATTTCATCGTGGGAGGCCAGTGATGACCACCGCCAGAACACTCCGCGCGCTGCTGCTGATCGGAATATTCACCGTGGGTCTCCTCGCGCTGGGCGACCGGCTCTCGATCCCGGGCGTCGCCGGTGTCGCCACAAGGGTGGAGGCTGAGGTGGGGCGTCCGTCATCGCCCGTCAGTGTCGCCGGTGTCGCGCGTCGGACGGCGCGCCGCAACTGATCAATCGATCTACGCGACTGTACCGCTCATCCAATCGATCGGTCACGCCACGTCGACGAGATCAGTCGATTGAGATTCGAACCTCTGCACGCCGACGTGCGAAGAACGCCTGGACGATCGCGCGGCATTCATCTTCCAGCACGCCGGAGGTCACGCTGAAACGATGGTTCAGCGTGGGAATGGCAAGCGCATCCACCGACGATCCCAAGGCACCGGTCTTCGGCTCGGCCGTGCCAAAGACGACCCGGCGGACGCGCGCGTGCACGAGCGCGCCGACGCACATCAGACACGGCTCGACGGTCACGAAGACGTCCGCATCGACGAGACGATAGTTGCCGACCGCCTGCGCGGCGGCGCGGAGCGCGAGGATCTCCGCATGCGCGGTTGGATCGACCGCGCCGATGGGACGGTTGTACCCTCGTCCGACGACCTCGCCAGAGACGACGACCACCGCACCGATCGGCACTTCGCCCGCGGCGTCGGCCGCTGCAGCTTCCGCAAGCGCCAGCCGCATCCACGTGACATCACCGTCACGCGTTTCCTGCCGAGAATCCGTCATCGCCACGATCGTACGACACGTTGGAGCACGGCGGTATGATGGCACGGACGAGCGCCTGCGCACCGGAAGTTAGACGTTATGAGCGATCCGATCCTCTGGCACCGCCTGCAGTTTGCCTTCACCATCGTCTATCACTACCTCTTTCCTCAGCTGACCATGGGGCTTGCGCTGCTCATCGTGATCCTGAAGACGATGGCGCTCAGGATCGGCGGCGACGAGTACAACGACGCGGCGCGTTTCTGGATCCGGATCTTCGCACTCAATTTCGGCATGGGCGTCGCCACGGGTGTGCCGATGGAGTTCCAGTTCGGCACCAACTGGGCCGCGTTCTCGAAGTTTGCAGGGCCGGTGATCGGCCAGACACTCGGCATGGAAGGCCTTTTTGCGTTCTTCCTCGAGTCGTCATTTCTCGGACTGCTCGTGTTCGGTGAGAAGCGCCTCGGCGCGCGCGGCCACTACGCCGCGGCGATCGCGCTTCTCGTCGGCAGCTGGCTGTCTGGCTACTTCATCACCGCGACCAATGCGTTCATGCAGCACCCGGTCGGTCACGCCGTGACGGCAAGCGGATCGCTCGAGCTCGCCGATTTCTGGGCCTTCCTGCTGAATCCATGGGCGCTCGCGCAGTATGCGCACACGATCGTCGCGGCCGTCGTCACCGGATCGTTCGTGATGACGGCCGTCGGGGCGTACTACGCACTCGAGGGCGAGCATCCCGCACACGCGCGGATCTTTCTGGCCACCGGCGTCATCGTTGGCCTCCTGTCGTCGATCGTTGTGGCGTTCCCGACCGGGGATCACCAGGCCAAGCTCGTCGCGGAGCACCAGCCGATTTCATTGGCGGCCATGGAGGGCCGCTTCGAGAGCGGACAGATGGCGGGCATCACGCTCATCGGACAGCCGAACGTCGCCGAGCGGCGTCTCGACAACCCGATCACGGTTCCTGGCGCGCTCAGCTTCCTCGCCTACGGCACTTTTCACAGCGACGTGCGTGGACTGTCCGAGTTCCCCGAGGACCAGTGGCCAACGAGCATCGAGCTGCTCTACTACTCGTTCCATGTGATGGCCGGCCTGGGCACGCTCTTCATCGCCATCATGGGACTGGCGGCCCTCCAGCTGTTTCGCGGCCGGCTGCCATACAGCACGCCGCTGCTCTGGGTGCTGATGCTCGCATTTCCGTTTCCCTACATCGCAAACACCGCGGGATGGATGACCGCAGAGCTCGGGCGTCAGCCGTGGCTCGTCTACGGATTGATGCGGACGGTGAACGGTGTGAGTCCGACGGTGCACTCGGGCACGGTGCTCTTCACGCTCATCGGCTTCTGCGGCCTCTATCTCGTGCTCGGCCTCGCGTTCCTGTTCCTGGTCGGACGCGAAATTGCTCACGGACCGCACGACACTAACAAGGTTCAGGAGGTTCAAGCGGTTCAATAAGGTTCAGGGTTCAAGCGTTCCCGAACCAATGAACCTGATGAACCGGGTACCTTGAACTCGGAACTCTGAACCGACGAGCGAAGTGAGTGATGAATGATTGAATTCTGGTTCGGCGTCACGGCCGTGATGCTCGCGGCGTACGTGATCCTCGACGGCTTCGATCTCGGCGCGGGTGCGCTGCACCTGTTCGTCGCGCGCACTGATGCGGAGCGCCGGCAGGTCCTCGCGGCCATCGGACCGTTCTGGGATGGCAACGAAGTATGGCTGCTCTCCCTGGGCGGCGTGCTGTTCGTCGCCTTTCCTCACGTGCTCGCGTCAGGACTCTCCGGCTTCTATTTCGCGATCTTCCTGGTCCTCTGGTCGCTGATCCTCCGCGCCCTGTCGCTCGAGTTCCGCAGTCATCTCGAGAGCCGCCTGTGGCGCGCCGCCTGGGACACGGTCTTCTGCGTCGTCAGCGCCGTGCTGCCGGTGCTTTTCGGTGTGGCGCTCGGCAATCTCCTGCGCGGTGTCCCCCTCGACACGTCAGGATGGTTCGCGATCTCGCTGTTCACGGACTTCAGCGCGTCAGACCCGGTCGGCTTGTTGGATTGGTACACCGTGCTCGTCGGTGTGTTCGCCCTGGTGGCGCTTCTCGCACACGGTGCGCTCTTCCTGGCCTGGAAGACCGACCTGATCGTGCAGGCCCGCGCGCGGCTTGCCGCAACCTGGTGCTATCTGTTCGTTGCGATCCTGTGGCCCGTCCTCACATGGACCACGTCGGTCGTTCAGCCCGACCTCTTTGCGATTCTCGTTCGCCGGCCGATTGCGCTCGCGACGACGGCGATCGCCATGGCGGGACTCGTGACCGTCGGCCTCGGTCTTCGCGGCGCCCATTATCTCATCGCGTTCGTCGGATCGAGCGCGTTCCTCGTCGGCGTCCTCGCCGCGACGGCGGCATGCGTCTTTCCGGTGATGCTTCGCGCGACCGGCGGGGATTCCCTCTCGCTGACGGCCTACAACGCCGGCGCGCCCGCCTCATCGCTCCGATCCGCGCTCGGTTGGTGGTCGATTGGATTTCCGATCGCGATCGGGTATTTCGTCGCGCTCTTCCGGCTGCACAGGGGGAAGGCGCAGGCGGCGACAGGACGCGATGGATACTAGAGCGCCTGTATTGCTAGAGTCTTTTCCTGGCCGTGAACCTGAGCCTCACGTAGTCGGCCGTCCAACGCCCGTCGAGGTCCCGCAGAGACGGCGCCAGCAGGTCAGCCACGTCCTCGGCAAACCGGACGCGATCGGCGTCCGGCAGTGCCGCGAGGAATGCCCCGCCAAAGGTTCTGATCCATGCGGCCATGCCGGCGTCGAGCAGCGTGGGCCGCGGTACGAGGACGGCCTCGTCGACGTCGAATCCATGCCGCGCCAGTAACGCGGTGAACGCTTCGGCCGTGGGATAGTGCCACGGATTCAGCGGACGGCCATCGACGCCACGCGCTGCGAGTGTCGCGAGGATGGCCGTGAGAATCGCGGCGACGTTGCCGTGTCCGCCGAATTCACCCACGAAGCGTCCGCCTGGTTTGAGATGACCTGCGATCCGCGCGATGGCGCCATCCAGATCCTTCACCCAGTGCAGCACCGCGTTCGAGAAGACGGCGTCGAAGCGTTCCCCAAGCTCCAACTGCTCCGCCGCCATGAGTCGGACGTCCAGGCCGCGAGCCCGCGCCGCCGCCAGCATCTCGGGCGAGCTGTCGATGCCGACCACGCGGGCGCCGGAGGCTGCGATCGCCGCGGTGAGCGTGCCGTCGCCGCATCCGATATCGAGAACGACCTCGCCGGCACGGGGTGCAAGTCGCTCGATGAGATGCGCGCCCAGCTTCGGCACGAACGACGCCGTGCGGGCGTAGTCATCGGGGTCCCACGACTGAGAATCAACCATTGACGAATGCAGAATGACGATTGACGAATGACGATGGCGCAGGCCCAATCGATCCGTCAATCCCTATTCGTCCAGTCGCTATTCGTCAATCGTCAATCGTCATTGGTCAGTCGCCATCCTCATTGGGCGATCGGGGTGTTTTCCCAAGGCGCGACCTGGGCCTTGACCGCCTTGGTGTCGCCCACGACGACGAGCGTCATCGCGGCAGGCGCGAGGTACTGCTCGGCGACGCGCCGGACCTGTTCCGCCGTCACGCTCATGACGTTACTGACGTAGCGCGTCAGATAGTCGTCGCCGAGCTTGTGCTGGTCCACGAAGACGAGTTGTGCGATCACCCCCCCGCGCGATGCGTTCGACACGACGAAGACGCCGGCAAGATTCTTCTTGATACCGGTCAGCTCCTCCTCGGGTGGTGCCTCCCGCCGCAGGCGGTCAATTTCCGCAAAGATCTCCTTGATCGCCGGGCCGGTGACGTTGGTCGTGACGTCGGCGACCTCGACCCAGTGCGCGCTCGTGATGTGTGTATTGACGGTGCTGAAGGGTGAGTACGTGTAGCCTTTCTGCTCGCGGATGTTCGCGGTGATGCGCGAGGCGAAGGCCCCGCCGAGCAGGGCGTCGGTCACCTGCATCGCGAGCCAGTCGGGCTTCGACGGATCAGGGACGCGAACGCCGACATAGACCGTGGACTGCGGCGCATCGGGACGATCGATGAGCGCGAACGACCGTGGCTGGGGCGCCGGCGCCGGCGGCATCGTGAGGGGATCGGCGTTGCGCCACGACGAGAAGGCGTCGCTGATGGCGCGGGTCATGAGGGGCGCGTCGAACACACCCGCGACATAGAGCCGAGCGCGGTTGGCGCCATAAAAACGGGTGTAATAGCCACGTACCTGCTGCAACGTGTATCCCTTGAGCATCGCCTCGGTCGGGAACGTCCGCCCGTAGGGATGATCCCCATACATGAGGGCGTCGAACCTCTCCTCCGCGGTCGCCTGTGGAGCCGATCGATTGATCGCGAGACTCCGGACGAGGCTGGCTTTGACGCGGCCGAGCGCGTCTTCGGGCAGACGCGGTGAACGCAGCACGTCGGCGATCAACGCGACCGCTTCGGGGGCCCGATCCGAGAGTACGTCAGCGCTGACCGCGACGCCGTCGGATCCCACGCTCACGCTCAGATTCCCGCCCATGGACGCAAACCTGCGCGCCAGGACGTCAGCGGTTTGCGATTCCGTGCCTTCCTGCAGCATGCGCCCGGTGAGATCGGCCAGCCAGATCTCGTTGGCCTGCTCGAACGTGTTGCCGGCCTGCACGACGATCTGGATCGTGACCTTCGGCACCTGGCCGAACGGCACCATCGAGACGGCGAGGCCGTTCGCCAGAATAGACCGCGCCGGAGCAGGCACGACGAAGTTGCGCGGTGTGCCTGGCGCAGGCGGCGCTTGCTTCTGCAGCGCTCCGGCGACGCAGAGCCCGGCGCCGGCGAGGCCTATCGCGATCGCCGCGCACCCGACACGGATCGACTGCAGCGTGACAGTTCGGATCGTCATGGCTTCTGCTCCGGCTTCGCTTGTTCCTTCTGTCCAGGCGCGATGGTGTACACCGTACGGTTCGTCGGGCGCAGGTAGTCGCGCGCGGTTTGCTGCACGAGCGCGGGAGTGACCTTCGCAAACTCGCTCTCGAGTGTGTTGATGCGTGACGGGTCGTCGTCGAATAGCGCAAACGACGCCAGCAGATTGGCTCTGCCGAACCCGGCGAACGTCTCCATGTCGGCATAGAGCGACGACCGCATCTTCGTGAGCGCGCGATCGAGGGTCGCCTGATCGACTGGCTGTGATTGCACGGATTCGATGACTCGATCGAACGCGGCGAGGAGCTTGTCGGACGGCGTGGTGCTGTCATGGAAGAAGAACGCGTACCAGAGCATCGGACCCGCATAGTCAAACATGTCGCCAAGGCCGTAGTTGATGCCGCCGTTCACCGCTCCGATCAGCCCCTCTTTCCTGACGAGCTCGTCGTAGAGCAGCGAGTCCAGTCCCTGCGCCAGGATCTGATCCAGCAGGCCGAAGGCATACCACTGTGGTGTGTTGCGGTCAGGCAGGTGATAGCCGAGACCGAGTGCGGGCCGGTTGGCCAACGGATCTACCCGCCCCGTACGCCGTTCGTCAGGCTGGCGAGGCTCGCGCAGGTCGGGCGGCACTGGTAGCGTCGCCGCCGGAATCCCGGCGAAGTACTTCGAAATCCACGCCTTCGCGGCCGACGCCTCGAAATCGCCCGTGATGACGAGCACGGCATTGTTCGGTGCGTAGAACGTCTTGAAGAACTGCCGGACGTCCCCGAGCGTGGCCGCATCGAGGTCGCCGAGCTCACCGTAGAAATTGTGGGCGTTGTACCAGTTCGTGTTGGCCGCCATCGGCAGGTCGATCCAGGGGAAGCCGCCGTACGGCTGGTTCAGGACGGCCGCTTTGACTTCGTTCTTCACGACCTCCTGCTGGTTCTTCAGGTTCTCCGCCGTGATGTCCAGCCCGCGCATGCGGTCCGCCTCGGCCCACAACACCGTCTCGAGCACGTGCGAGGGAACTACCTGGTAGTAGTTGGTGAAATCAAAACGAGTGGATCCATTCTCGAGCCCGCCGTTCGATTCGACGAGGCGGATGAACGCCAGCTTGCCCAGGTTCTCGGAGCCCTGGAACATCATGTGTTCGAACAGATGGGCAAACCCGGTCCGGTTCCTCGGTTCGTTGCGGAAGCCGATGTTGTAGTACACCGCCACCACCGTCGTCGGAGTCGTCTGGTCCAGGGAGAGGACGACCTTCAGACCGTTCGGCAGCTTGTAGTAGTCCACGGGCACGTGGAGCTGCGCAGCAGCAGTGGTCCCGGCGGCTTCGGCCCGGAGGATCGGACTCGGCAAACCGGCGGCCGACATGACGGCAACGGCTCCGAGGATGGCCATTCGGTACTTGCTGCGCATGGAGGCTCCCGCAGCGCGTGACGCGCACTGACAGTGGTCCGAGGATGGCGGAGTATACGGACCCATTCGACGCGGCGTTCGAACTTTGTGACAAGCGGTCGAGCAGCAGTGACCGACGACGGTCCCGATCACTTGAATGACACGCGATGCTGGCTGCACGCGACGGTCATCCGTCGCGCATGTGTGACAAAAGTGCGAGGTGAGCGGGCGTCCAAGTCGTCAGACCACAAAAGGTTACCGTCCCCCAACCGGGACGGGATGTGCCCTGCCGGAGACGGCTGTACGCGGCCTCCGCGTGCGATCGAGCGCTTTCGTTCCGACTCTGGTCGGCTGTGCCGTGGCACAGTCGTTGCGGTTGATTGCAGCGCCCTGCCCTTGGAGGTTCCCGTGTCTCGGTTGTCGAAAACTCCGCGAGTCCTGATGCTGGCCGTCGCGGCCGTCGCCTCACTGGCGCTGCTCTGCCCCGCTGATGTGAGTGCCCAAGGCCATGGGCACGGAGGCGGGGGCGGTGGCGGTGGACAACACGGTGGCGGCGGGCAGGGCGGCAATGGCGGCGGGCACGGTGGTGGCGGCGGCTATCACGGTGGCGGTGGCTATCATGGTGGCGGCTACTACGGCCACGGTTACTACCGGCCCTACTACTACCGTCCGTACTTCTACAACCCCTTCTGGGGGTACGCCGGCTGGTATCCCTACGCGGGTTGGTACGGCGGATTCGGATTCGGATTCGGGTTCGCCTACGGTTACCCATACGGGTACGCCGCGTATGGCTACGGCTATCCGTACGGCTCCCCCTACGGCTATTACGGCTGGGGGGGCTATGACCCGGCGGCGTCAGTGCGTATTCAGGCCAACCCCCGGGAAGCGCAGGTCTACCTGGACGGATACTTCGTCGGGATCGTCGACGACTTCGACGGGTTCTCGCAGCGGCTTCGACTGGTGCCGGGAGAACACGAGGTCACGCTGTACCTGCCCGGCTACAAGAGTGTGACCGACAAGCTGCTCTTCCGCCCGAGGCAGAGCTACAAGATGCACTTCGAGCTGCAGAAGCTCGCGCCTGGCGATCCGCCGCCCACAAAGCCAATCCCATCGCCGACGGCTCGCCGGCCAACCGTTGACGATCCCGATCAGTTCCCGATGCCGGGCGAGCCGAATCAGGCGCCCCCGCCTCAGGGTGGTCAGGAAGGGCCGCCGCGCACTCAGCGCTCCAGGCGATCCGGGCAGCCACGACAGCAGCATGTCGCGCTCGGATGCGTACGGCACGCTGAGCGTACGCGTGCAGCCCACCGACGCCGTGATCACGATCGACGGCGAGCGCTGGGATACGCCCTCCGGCGCGATGCACCTCACGGTGGATCTCGCACCTGGCACGCATCGCGTCGAAATCCGCAAGGAGGGCTTCGCTCCGTACACCACCGAGGTGACGGTCAGAGCCGGCGACGTCACACGACTCAACGTCAGCCTCAATGGCGCACGTTGAGCCATGACGATTGCACCCGCCTCGCCGAAGCGCGCATCAAGATTCCGGGCGCGAAGGCGGGGATTGACGAATGACGAATAGCGCAGCAAAAGCGACTGTGAGCGGAGGCCTACTATGCATCCCTGGTTGACCCGGTGTCTCGTGCTTCCGCTCGCCTTCGCCGCCGTAGTGTTGGGTCCGCGCCCCGCACGTGCGCAGGATCACGACGACAAGACGGCTTCCGCCACTCAATCGAGCGAACACCTCACACTGGAGCCGGTTCAAGAGGGGTTCGTCATCGCTCCCGACGTGCGCTTCGGTCGCGTGAATGGGCGCGATGCGTACTTCATGGGAGCCTACGGCGGCTGGATGTTCGACAAGAGCATCCTCGTCGGCGGCGGTGGCTACTGGCTGACGAACCGCGACCACGATTACGAGATGCAGTACGGCGGCGCGGTCGTCGAATGGCTCTCGCACGCGACTCAGCGGATTGGATTCGGAACGCGCGCGCTCGTTGGCGGCGGCACCGCCACGTTGACGCGCCCCTACGGCGAGGTCTTCGGCACACCGCCGCCGAACGGCGTGTGGCCAGGCGATGACAGCCATTTCGGTCACGGTCATGCGCCGCGGCCGATGCCGACACGTACACCGATCGCGAGCACGACACCGGTGGTCGTGTGGGGCGACTATTTCATCTTCGAGCCGCAGGCGAATCTGCTCATCGGGATCACGCCGTGGCTGCGCGTAAATGCCGGCGTCGGGTATCGCGCGATCGCTGGCGCAGGCGAACTGAACGACCATCTGCGCGGCGCCAGCGGCACGCTGGCCGTCCAGATAGGTGGAGGGAACTGACTGGCGCTCTGACTGACCTTCAGACCTGCCACCAGAGCAGGTTCCAGACACTCAACGACCACGTGAACAGCAGCGCTATCGCCAGCAGCGCGGCGTGCCAGACGCGGCGGGCAGTCGTGCCCGATTTCTGAGGCCACTCCCGAATCACCAGCGCGGTCGAGATCGCCACCAGCACGAGTCCGATCGGCGGGAGCACGAGCACGGCCCTCACCGCTGTCATGGACCCCGACAACATCGGGATCGGATCCGACGTCAGCGCCGCCATGGCAATGGTGAACGTCAGGTATGTCGCGGCAGCAGCGACGAGGCTGGCGCCAGCGGGATCACCGCCGGGTCGTGGTGAGCGCCGCACAAGCCGACTGACGACGCTCCCACCTGCCGCGAGAACGGCGACGAGGAACGACACCGTCCCGAGGGCGAGGATGGCCCAATGCAGGCGCGGCGATCGGTACCATGGAATCCGATCGAAGACGAGCATCGGCGCACTGCCCACGAAGGCGCGCGTCACCTGGCCCGAGGAGTCCGCTCGAAAGAGCACGACCTCCGATCCGTAAGCGTCGCGGTACATCAGTGGACCCGCCGCGACGAGCGTCACGTCGCCCAGCGCCCACGTCATCGTCACGCTGCCGCGATCGTCTGCCGCGAAGGTTGCGCTCGGACCCGCGAGGCCGAGCGCGCGCTGGAATGTCGTGAACGACGTCCTGAGAGACTCGTACTCGCCCGCGATTCGAGCGGCTTGCGCGATCCGCTCCACAGGCATTGCTGGCACGGGTGCGGGCGGCGGATAGTAGTGGTCGAAGACACGCGTCAGGAAATGCTCGGCGCTCAGCGGCCCGGCGGTATTGGTATTGAACGCCACGAACACACCGAGGTCATCCGAGGGTACCAGCATCAAGTTCGTGTGGAACCATCGGGTATCGCCCTCGTGGCCGATCATTCGCCTCCCGTGGCTCCACGATTCGTAGAAGCCGAACGCGAATCCGGGAAGCACGGCATCGTGCGCGAACCGGCGCGCGTGCATCGCGGACAGCGATGCGGCATTCAAGATCGGCCGCTTGACCGTGTCCGTGTGCCCCAGGTGCGCCAGCATGAAAACGGCCATGTCGGCCGCGCTGGCCGCCATCGCACCGGCTGGTGCCGCACCCGTCAGCAGCTCCCCCGCTTGCGGCACGAACGACGAGTCCCGGTACAGATAGCCCTGTGACACGTCCGCTGCCAGCGCCGGCTGAACCGGCTGACGGCAGGATGTGTGAACCATGCCGAGCGGCGCGAGAATCCGCTGCTCGACATAGCCACACCAGCTGCGACCAGAGGCGCGCTCAACAATGTAGCCCGCCAGCGCGGCGCCGTGGTTCGAGTACGACGACAGCGCGCCGGGAGGCCGCACACGTTGCGGCAGATGCTGTGAGAGCCACGAACCAATCGGTTGAACGTGCCGATCGTCGGTGGTCCACACATCGCGCCCATCGTCTTCGAAGCCGGCCGTGTGCGTCGCCAGGTGAGCCAGCGTGATGGGCTGCGGGTAGGTCGCGGGAATCTGGAAATCGAGATAGCGATTCACGTCAGCGGACGGATCCAGCGTGCCTGCCTCGACGAGCTGCATGACCGCCGTCCACGTGAACAACTTGGTGATGGAGCCCAGACGGAACAATGTGCTGGCGCCGTCCACGGGACGATGGCGCGCGACGTCGCTCCAGCCGTAGCCCTTCACCAGCAGCACACGGCCACCCTGGACGATCGCGACAGTGCCGCCGGCAACGTGGGTGTCTCGCAGCGCGGACGCCATCACGCGATCGATGAAGACTTCGAGCTCCGCCGGATCCCGAATTCCGGGCGCCCCGAGGGCGGGACGCATTTGCGGACTGGGCGAATGTTCCTGCCCCCACACAAACGTCTGAGTGGCCGCGAGCGTCAACACCGCGAGAATCGCGGCCATTCGCAGTTCAACAAAGATCGTTAACTTCCAACTCCCAACTCCCAACTTCCAAGCCCTACCTGGTCATGCGATCGGCCCATGGGATGAAGTAACGCCAGTTGGGTCCGTCGGTGTGCCCGCCGTCGTGCTGGCGCCAGGCCAGCTGACCGTCGAGCAGTCCGGTGTTCACGTCCGGCATCTTCGCGGAGTGGTAGTCGTCCGACACGCCGAGGTCCTTCACGCCAAGCAAGCGGAACACGGGTCCGGCGGCGACAGTGGCCATGTAGCTCCCCTGCTGATCCAGCCACTTCGCGTCGCCCTTCTCCGGAATGCCGTAGCTGATGAACGTAGGGCGCGGTGCGCAGAGCGCGATCAATTCATGCGCGTCCACCGGGAGGTCGCCGGCGTTCTTGCTGCCGAAGGTCGCCTCTGAAGCGCCGTACTTCAGGAAGTTCCCCGCCATCCAGTGGTACTCGCCCTCGCCGGTCAGGTTCTCGACGGCTTCACCGAAATTGCGGCGATGCAGCTTCGCGCCGCCCTCACCCGACGATCCCACGAGGACGACGGCAAACCGCTCATCGAACGCCATCGTGATGAGAGCGGCCTTGCCGTACCGCGACACGCCCTCGATGCCGACGCGCTTCGCATCGACGGCCTTGTCTGTCTCGAGGTAGTCGAGTGTGCGGGACGCACCCCAGCCCCACGCACGGAGCGAGCCCCAATCATCCGGTTTTCGTGGCTGTCCTTTGTTGGTCAGGCCGATGATGCCCTTCGTGAGGCCCGCGCCGTTGTCGGCCTGGATGCTACCCGGATAGAGGAACACATATCCCCAGCCGGCTGCGATGAGCTGTTCGGTTGCCGGCGGATCCGATCCGGGCGGCGGTGGTGGACCGAAGGTCGGCGCGGGCTGACCCGGTGCCGGTGGAGTGCCCCAGCGAAACATGATCATCACGGGCACTGGGCCCTTGGCGTCCGCAGGCGTCACGAGCGAGGCCTGGACGTCGACACTGATGGTCGGAGCGCCAGTGTTGTCGGCATGCCCGACGAGCGTCTTCTCGATGGCCTGGCGATCGCCGACCTTTATCGGGGTCGTTGCGGCCACCGACCATTTCACTGCCGGCACCGTCGCTGGGATTCTGCCGACGACCTCACGCTCGAAGTCCTCGACAATCTCGGGCCGGCGGAGCTTCCACCACATGTCGGCAGTCGTAACTCGCCGTCCGTCCTTGAGGATCAGCGGATCCGGTAGATTTGGAAATGGATTGGCGACCGACTCGTCTTCGTTGGCGTGGTTGGGTGCCTGCGGATTGCCGCTGGGCCCCGGACGCAGGGCCTTGATGCCGAGCTGCGCCATCATGTTCTGGTGATCGTCGGCGTTCGTCCACGCCTTCTGATCGGATGCCGGGCCGGCGCGGCCGGTGGTGGCTGTTGCGCGGAGAGCGTGGCCGCGGCCATCAGGCCGGCGACAGTCAGGGCCGCCGGCCAGCGCGATGTCCAATGCGTAGTCACGGGGGCATTCTAACTCTGCGGAACTGGGAAGAGGTGCGGACGGAGGGTGCGGCACGGAAGGTGCGGACGGAGGGTGCGGTCAAAAGGTGCGGACGGAAGGTGCGGACGGAGCGTGCGACCAAGAGGTGCGTGAGTGCGGCTGTGCGCGGTGCGCAGGTGCGGAGCTGGCCTAGAGGCCCAACGCCGAAAGCCCAACGCCTATCGTTGTGAACGCTTCTGTCCGCGAGCCGCGATCGCGAGCGAGGGTGGGACCTCCGCGCCGACCGATCCACCGCAATAGCCGCAGACCTTCCAGGCCGTCGACACGCGCCGCTGGCACGACTGGCACGTGGCAGCGAAGCGATGCATGCAGGAGGGACAAGCGACGTATTCGGCGTCGAGCAGGTCGCCACAACCTGGACATTCGATCGAGGATTCCTCGTCGATGTCGATCACGCGGAACAGCTCCGACAACGTCGTCACACCAGCGCGCACCTGATTCAATCCGGCGGTGAACAGCGTCTCCATCCCGTCGGCGACCGCGACCCGGCGCATGTCGGCTTCGGTGCCGTTGGCGGCGATGACCTCACGCAGCGATCCGTCGATGGGCAGCGCCTCGAAGATGCCCACGCGGCCGCGGAATCCGGAGCCGTTGCAGGACGGAGCAGCCCTTGCCGATATAGCAGCGCAGCTTCTGCTTCTGCAGGCGCAGTCCCATCCGGTCACGCTCCTCCTTCGAGACCGTGGTCTCGACGCAGCATGACGGACAGATCCGGCGGACGAGGCGTTGCGCCAGGATGCCCGTGACCGCCGAGGCAATGACGTACGGCTGGATGCCCACGTTCCGCAGGCGCGTGATCGTCGCGACTGCGTTGTTCGTGTGCATGGTCGAGAGCACGAGGTGACCGGTGACGCTGGCCTGCATCGCAATGCCCGCGGTCTCGACGTCGCGCATCTCGCCGACCATGATGATGTCGGGATCCTGCCGCAGTGTCGCGCGCAGCATGCTCGCGAAGGTGAGGCCGATCTTGTCCTGCACGGCCGTCTGGTTGATGCCTTCGAGCTCGTACTCGACCGGGTCTTCGATCGTCGTGATGCTGCGCTCCACCGATCGGACGTGGTTCAGCATCGCGTAGAGCGTGCTCGTCTTGCCCGATCCGGTCGGGCCCGTGACGAGGATCAGGCCTTGCGGACGCCGCAACAGGCTCTCGACGACCGTGAGCTCGCGGGCGCCGAGGCCCACCTGCGCGAGCGGCGTGCGGGAGTTGGCGGAATCCAGCACGCGGATGACGACCTTCTCGCCATGCGCGGACGGCACGGTGGACACGCGAAGGTCGAGCGACTTCTCACTGACGCGGACGGCGATGCGGCCGTCCTGCGGCAGCCGCTTCTCGGCGATGTCCATCCGCGCCATGATCTTGATGCGCGAGATGACCGGTCCCTGCACCCATTTCGGGGCTTCGAGCGACTGGCGCAGGATGCCGTCGACGCGCGTCCGGATCGCCACCTGCGTCTTGCCTGGCTCGATGTGGATGTCGGAGGCCCCCTGGTCCACGGCCTGCGCGATGATCAGATTCACCATCCGGACGATCGGCGCAGCCTCGCTGCGCTTGCGCAGGTCTTCCGTGTCTTTCGCCTCGGTCTCCGGCCGATCCTTCAGAACCTCGACCTGCCGCTCGCCTTCGATGTCTTTGACCAGCGTGCTGAGCGACACGCCCAGGTGATAGTGCTTGTCGATCGAACGCGTGATCTCGGACGGCGTCGCGATGTACGGCCGCACCACGCAGCCCGATGCAAAGGCGACGTCCTCGATAGCCTCGAGCTTGAGCGGATCGGCAATCGCGACGTGCAGGTCGCGCGCGTACAGCGCGAGCGGCACGAGCAGATGCTTCCTGGCCGTCCGCTCGGGGACGAGCTGAATGGCTTCCTGCTCGATGGCGGCGCAGGACAGATCGATGAGGGGAAGCCCGAGCTGGTCCGCCAGGGCCTGGGCGATCCCGAGCTCGGTCGAGAGTCCGAGCCGGATGATGGTTTCTCCGAGCTTCTCCCGTGGCGAGCGCTGTTCGCGCAGCGCGCGCGTGACATCGTCTGGCGTCAGGGCTCCAGCATCGATGAGCACTTCGCCGAGACGCTTCTTCGGGGCAGACACGAACCGCCTCTTTTCCTGCTGAAACCGGGGATCGTCGGCGTCGTACGTGGGTCCGCCCGGAGGGTCGTTGGTCGGCGGGCTCACGGACGGCTCCTCGTCTCTAGATCATCGGCTCGAGGGCGCCGATCCTGCAGGTCACGACGCGACGGTGCACGCCACGGCGCGGCGCTGCGCAGGAAAACGGGGTCGGGATGAGTTTCAGTTTCTGCGATCGCGGGCACCGGAGTGACGGATGAGAACTGAAACTCATCCCGACCCCAATTGCGACCCGCGGCGGTTACTCGCCGAGCAGATGGCGGAAGAGGACGACGGCCGTGGACCGATGGGCCGCCGCGGCAAGACCAGGCACGAAATACCAGAGCCAGAACAGGCTGGCGACAAACGCGACGCGCCGCCACTGAACCTGGAGTCCGCCCAGCAGCCGCTGACCCGACATCGCGTCGAGCACGGCGCCCAGGACCACCCGCGACACGCCGAGCGCGAGCCCGAAGCTCACACCGAGCGCCGCGACCAGGATCATGATCTCCACGTCCTGATCATCGGCGCGATGTGGCTCTCGATACAGTGCCGCTGGCCACGTCCACCGCGGCTCAGCCGTAATGCCCGATGCATCAGGCGACCGGGAGGACGCTGACGCCCACCTTCAGCACGTGGTGACCGCCACCGAGGATGACGCCGCGCAGCGGACTGACGTCGCCATAGTCCCGTCCCCAGGCGACCGTCACATGGCGACGGTCCGTCAAGACGTCGTTGGTGGGATCGAGGTCCACCCAGCCATGGACCGGGCAATTGACGGACACCCAGGCATGCGAGGCGTCCGCGCCAATCAGGCGGGCGTGGCCGGGCGGAGGGTCGGTCAGGAGATACCCGCTCACGTACCGAGCCGGCAGGCCGAGCGCGCGTAGGCAGGCAATCTGAAAGTGCGCGAAGTCCTGGCAGACGCCGCGCCGTTCCGCCAGCACCTTCGTGATGGGCGTCGTGATCGTCGTCGCGGCCGGATCGAAGGTGAACTCGTCGTAGATCCGGTGCATCAGGTCGACGGCCGCGGCCAGGAGTGCCCGGCCTGGCGCGAACGACCGCGACGCGAACGTCACCACATCAGCGCGACGCCGCGGTATAGGGCGACGCAAAGGCGAACTGCGACACGTCGCTCGCCGGTGCGCCCTTCCTGTACTTCAGACCGTCACGGACCGTTTCCCACGGCAGGCTGGTGTCGGGGTCTGCCAATTGACGGGATTCGACACGCGCACGACGGATCGGCTCGTGACCGTCAACGCGTCATGCGGCCGCAGCAGCGTCACGTGGTCCACGACGTTGCCAAAGTAGTCGCGGCGTTCGGCGAGCGACGACGGCTCCGGGGCTATCGTCAGGAAGTGCTCCTGCACGTGCTGGTACGGCAGTTCGCGCGGTCGCAGACACGCGACGTGCTGCGATGTCGCGACCGTGGACTCGTACTCGTAGCGCGTCTCGTGCTCGATCCGGTAGGTGACCGATTCGCCCATCTCAGAGGATCGACGTCGAACGCGACGTCTCGTAGACGTGGCTGAAGAAGCGCAGCGTCAGTTCATTCGAAAGCGCCAGAGCCAGCGAGTCGGCCTCTTCGAGCACGGCATCGAGAGAATGCGTGCCGCCGAACAGCTCGCCCTGGAGAACGTCGCGCGTCTCACAGGCATCGGCCGAACGCCGCAGCGCGGCCGCCATCTCCGTCATTCCGCCGCCCGGAAGGGCTTTCGCGTGCTTGGCCAGACGCGCCAGCTGAAAGGCCGCCGCGCGCGGGTTGCGCTGATCGGCGGTCAGCAGATGTGCGACAGCCAGCCATTCCGGATGCCGCATATAGCGCGCGCGATACGTGATCAGACTGTCCGAGAGATCCAGCAGCCATTCGAGCAACAGCGCGTCTTCGACCAGCCCTGACTCTGCGACGTCGCGCACGGTTGTCGCTATGTACTGGAGCCGCTCCAGGTGGCGGCCCAGACTCAGGAACCGCCACCCGTCATCACGCGTCATGTGCGCCGTTTCGAGACCGCCCACGGCGACGAGCGCGACGATCACGCGGTCGAGATATTCGAGCGTCTCGGCGAGCGCGCCTTGCGGCGCGTCGGCGACGTCTTCGGCGAGCCGGCTGAGCAACCGCCAATTGTCGGATGACAAGCGATCGCGCACCGCACTCGCCGCGCGCACGGTGTGCATGATGTTGAACGCCACGCTGTGCGTCTTCTCGTCCACGAGCCCCCGAACGAGCGCGCGTTCGAGGGCGTCGGAGCTCCCGCCCTCGACGTCCACCGAGCCCCATCCATCGTCGGGATCCAGCAGCCCCTGCCGCACGCAGGTCCGGACGATCGGCTGCGCCATGGCGAGCGGCAGCGCTTCGGCATAGGGCAGGCGCGTCAACACCGCGCGCAGAAGCCGTGCGCAGTTCTCGCTGCGCTCGGCATAGCGCCCCATCCAGAACAGGTGCTCCGCCGAACGGCTCGAGACGATGCGCTCGCTGCGGGCGATGTCTTCGGGACGCAGTCGTCCTCGCAGCAATGAGAAGCGGGGGACCGGAGCGTCCGAAAGCACCCAGGTGTCTTTGCTGCGCCCGCCACGCTGGCTCGAGACGATCTGCCGCTCGCCCCCCGCGATCCGTGCCAGCCCGCCGGGCATCACGCGATAGTCGCCGTGGCCGTCGTGGGCGAGAAACACGCGCAACATGAGCGCCCGGCCGCCGACATGGCCCTGTTCCCACGATGGCGCGTGCGACAGCGGAACGTACTCCTCGACAACGAATTCTTCGGGTGTCGCGCGCAGCCGTTCCGTCCACGCCGCACGGCCCGCCTCGTCGAGGCCGTCGGCAAACAGCGGTTGAAACGAAGCACGCGGAAAGGCGGATTTGATGACCGACGTGTGCAAACGCGGCAGCACGTCGTCGAGCGCCGCAGACTCGCCACACCACCACGTCGCGATGGACGCCAGCTTCAATGTCTCGCCGAGGAGCCGTTCGCACGCGGCCGGCAGAAAAGCGAGCAACGCCGACGACTCGAGGATACCGGCACCAAGGGCATTCGCGACGAGCACGCCACCGGCCCGCCACGCCTGCACGAGACCTGGAATGCCGAGCGCTGAATCCGCTCGCAGCTCCACAGGGTCGCAGAAGTCATCGTCGAGCCGGCGGAGGATCCCGTGCACGCGCTCCAGACCGTTGACGGTCTTGAGATAGACGCGATCGTCGCGCACGGTCAGGTCGCTGCCCTCGGCGAGCGTGAACCCGAGATAGCGGGCGAGATACGCGTGCTCGAAATACGTCTCGTTGTACGGCCCGGGTGTGAGCAGGACGATGTGCGGAGCGTCGGCCGCGGACGGCGAGCAGGCAAGCAGCGTCTCCTGCAGCGTGCGGAAGAACGACGCCAGCATGTGGACGTGCATCTCGCGAAACGCGTCCGGGAACAATCGCGAGATGGTGATTCGGTTCTCGAGCGCGTAACCGGCGCCGGACGGCGCCTGACAGCGCGTCTCGACGATGCGCCAGCGGCCGTCTGATCCGCGCGCCAGATCGAACGCCACTTGATGCAGAAAGCAGCCACCAGGCGGCACGATGCCGTGACACGGACGGAGGAAGCCCGGATGCCCGAGGACCAGCGCCGCGGGCAGGCTGCCGTCGTGCAGGAGCTGCTGCGGACCATAGAGGTCGGCCATCAGCGCGTTGAGCAACCGCGCGCGCTGCCGGAGGCCCTGGGCCAAGGTCTCCCATTCGGCCGCCGGCACGAGAAGGGGCAGCACGTCGAGGCCCCACGGACGCGACGCACCACCGGGATCGGCGTACACGTTGTACGTGACGCCATTCTCGTGAATCTGCTGGGCGACTCGCGCCTCTGCGGAAGCGAGAGCATCCGCGTTCCACGCCGTGTGCTTGGCGAAGGCCTGCCAGTCGGGTCTGAGCGCTCCGTTGTTGGTGCGCAGCTCGTCGAAGTGGCCGGGCGGCACCTCATATCCGGCGAGCAGATCGGCCAGCGGGAGCCGGAGTCGATCGAGCGTAGGCGTCGGCGACGGGACATCCGTCATCGGTTGGTCAGGTGCGCAGGTCGAGCGTGTACGGGAATTCCAGGCTGCGCTCGGCCGGCGCCACGGGACGAGTGCCTGGAGTATGACCGATCGGGAAGAACCGTGCGAGGCGGCGGCTTTCGGCTTCGTAGCTGTTGACCGGGAACTGCTGGTAGTTCCGGCCGCCAGGATGCATGACGTGGTACTGACAGCCGCCGAGAGAACGGTCCATCCAGGTATCCACGATATCGAAGGTCAGGGGCGCGTGCACGGGAATCGTCGGGTGCAGGCCCGACGGTGGCTGCCACGCGCGGTAGCGCACGCCGGCGACGTACTCGCCCTTCCGGCCGGTCGGCTGCAGCGGCAGGGCGCGGCCGTTGCACGCCACGAGCGTCCGCTCCGGCGTGAGTCCGGTCACGAGCACCTGCAGGCGCTCGACGGAAGAGTCGACGTAGCGCACGGTGCCACCAGCCGACCCCTCCTCCCCAAGCACGTGCCAGGGTTCGAGGGCCTGCCGCAGCGTCAGATGGACGCCGCGGGTGGCGACCTCACCGGCCAGCGGAAATCTGAATTCGAAATGCGGCGCGAACCACGCCGGATCGATCGGGTATCCGTGCCGCTGCATCTCGTCGACGACATCGTCGAAGTCGAGTCGCACGAAATACGGCAGCATGAAACGATCGTGCAGCTCGGTACCCCACCGGATGAGCGGCGTGTCGTACGGCGTCCGCCAGAAACGCGACACCAACGCGCGCAGCAGCAGCTGTTGCGCGATACTCATGCGCGCGTGGGGCGGCATCTCGAACGCGCGCAGCTCCAGCAACCCGCGCCTGCCGGACGAGGAGTCGGGCGAATAGAGCTTGTCGATGCAGAATTCCGCGCGATGGGTATTGCCGGTGACGTCCACCAGCAGGTGGCGGAACAGCCGATCCACCAGCCACGGCGGCACGTCGGTCCCTGCGGCCGGCAGACGATCGAAGGCAATCCCCAGCTCGTACACACTGTCGTGACGCGCCTCGTCCACGCGCGGCGCCTGACTCGTCGGACCGAGGAACAGACCCGAGAAGAGATACGACAACGACGGATGGTTGTGCCAGTACCGACAGGAGGCTGCGCAGCAGATCCGGCCGGCGCAGGAGCGGACTGTCCACGGCGCTCGCGCCGCCGATGACGATGTGGTTGCCGCCGCCGGTGCCACTGTGGCGGCCGTCCAGCATGAACTTCTCGGTCGTGAGCCGGGCCTGGTGCGCCTCCTCATAAAGCGTGGTCGTCTGCTCCACGACTTCGGTCCAGGAGCGCGCCGGCTGGATGTTGACTTCGATCACGCCGGGGTCTGGCGTGATCACGAGTTCCGCAAGGCGGGGGTCGTGCGGCGGCGGATAGCCTTCGAGCAGAACCGGCATGCCGAGGGCGGCTGCGGTGCCCTCGATCGCCGCCACGAGCTCCAGGTACGCGTCTGCCGTCGAGAGCGGAGGCATGAAGAGATAGAGAACGCCGTTTCTGGCTTCCGCGCAGAGTGCCGTCCGCACGTGTCCACGCGCCGACTCACCGCGCGTCGGCGTTGTCGGTGTGCCTGGATCGATGCCGGAAGACTGAAGGCGTGGTGAAGGGACGCTCTGCAGCGAGGCGTACGGCGCAAACGCCTGCCGCGGGGCTGTGGGGTCCAGCGGTTCGACAGACGCACGATCGATCGCAGCCGCCCATGGCAGGGAATCGAGTGGCAGGCGATAGCCCATCGGCGAGTCGCCCGGCGTCAGGAACAGGCGATCGTCGCGCAGGAACCACGGTCCGGTTCGCCAACGCGGCCCTCGATTGGCGGTGTTCCTCTCGAGCGGCAAGGCAAAGCCAACGGTGTCGCCGAGTCCCTGTGAGAAGACGCGCCGCAGCCGCTCCCGTTCCAACTCGTCGTCGAGCTTTGCATCGAAGGGATCGACGTTGACCGGAAGCCGGCGTTCGCGCCAGAGGTAGTACCAGAGATCTTCGTACCCGGCTGCACGTGCTCGTCAGTGATGCGAAGGCGTGTCGTGAGCGCGCGAATGAATCGCTCGGCCTCCGCGGATCCGTGGCCCGCCGGGGCATGTTCGTTGGCGAACAGATCCGCATTCTGCCACGAGGGTTCCCCATCACGGCGCCAGTAGCAGCCGAGGGCCCATCGAGGCAGCTGCTCGCCCGGGTACCACTTACCCTGGCCGAAGTGGACGAACCCGTTCACGCCGTAGCGTCTGCGCAGACGCCAGAGCAGATCGGCGGCGAAAAAGCGCTTGGTCGGACCGAGCGCGGTCGTATTCCACTCCTCGCCGTCGCGATCCTCGGCCGACACGAACGTCGGCTCACCGCCCATCGTGAGTCTGACGTCGTGCTTCTGCAGCTCGCGATCGATCTCGTGACCGAGATCGACCATCGCGTTCCACTGTTCGTCGGTGTACGGCTTGGTGACGCGAGGCGATTCGAACACGCGCACGACGGACATCGCGTGGTGGAACTCGACCTCGCACTCGTCGACGGCGCCCGTGACGGGCGCCGCGCCAGCCGGCTCGGGTGTGCACGAGAGCGGAATGTGCCCTTCGCCCGCCAGCAATCCCGACGTCGGGTCGAGTCCGATCCAGCCAGCGCCCGGAAGGTACACTTCGCACCACGCGTGGAGGTCAGTGAAGTCGGACGCCGCGCCAACCGGTCCGTCGAGCGCCTTCACGTCCGGCGTCAGCTGGATCAGATAGCCAGAGACGAACCGCGCGGCGAGACCCAGGTGCCTGAAAAGCTGCACGAGCAGCCAGGCGCTGTCTCGGCACGACCCGGTGGCGAGCTCGAGCGTCCGCTCCGGCGCCTGCACGCCCGGCTCCATCCTGATGATGTAGCCGACATCGTCCTGCAGCCGTCGATTCAGGTCGACCAGGAAATCGATCGTCCGCGTCGGCTTCCGCGGGACGCTGGCGAGATACGCGTCGAAGCGGCGGGTGCCGGCGTCGGCACGCAGAAACGGCTGCAGCTCACGCAGCTGCCAGTCTTCGTACGAGAAGGGAAACGTTTCAGCGCGCGGCTCGAGAAAAAAGTCGAAGGGGTTGTAGACCGCCATCTCGGCCACGAGATCCACTTCTACGCGAAACTCGTGGACAGGATCGGGGAAGGTCAGACGGGCAAGGTAGTTGCTCTGCGGATCCTGCTGCCAGTTGATGAAGTGGTGAGATGGCGTGACGCGCTGCGAGTACCGACAGGATAGGAGTCCGGCAGTGCGGCGCCGGCCGCAGCCGTACGACTTGCGGCGACAGGTGCACCGGCCGATCGTACCGATACGAGGTGACGTGATTCAGCGCGACGTGAATGGACACGCGCGGCCATTATGCCATCGGGGGCCGCGCATCCTGCCTGCACCGGATGGCCCGACAACTGGCTTGACCACCTCATGAAAATCTTCCACTGCGATCATTGCGACCAGCTCGCCTTCTTCGAGAACACGCAGTGCGTTCGCTGCGGTCATCTGCTCGCGTTCCTGCCGGATCTGGCTGAAATCGGATCGCTCGAGTCGTCAGACCAATTGACGTGGACGTCGCCCCTCGCCCCGCAACAGGCATATCGCTTGTGTCAGAACTACAGGACGACGAACGTCTGCAACTGGGCGATCCCCGGCAGTGACGAGCACGATCTCTGCGCGTCGTGCCGCCTGACACACGTTATTCCCGATCTCACGCGGCCCGGACGTCATCAGGCGTGGTACCGGCTCGAGGTCGCCAAGCGCCGGCTCGTGTACACGCTCCTCAACCTTCGCCTTCCCGTCATCAACCGCACCGACGATCCCCAATACGGTCTCTCCTTCGAGTTTCTCGCCGACCCCGACGATCCGTCGCTGCCCCGAGCGATGACGGGACATGACGAAGGGGTCATCAGCATCAACATCGCTGAGGCAGACGACGCGGAGCGGGAGAAACGTCGCGTCTCGTTCCACGAGCCGTACCGCACGCTGCTCGGCCACATGCGGCACGAGAGCGGTCACTATTACTGGGACCGCCTGGTGCGTAACAGCGATCGGCTCCAGGCGTTCCGCACGATGTTCGGCAACGAAGAGCGTGCCTATGGCGCCGCGCTGCAGGAGCACTACGTACAAGGACCACCGGCGGACTGGCAGGCCTGGTTCGTGTCGTCGTACGCCAGCGCCCACCCGTGGGAAGACTGGGCCGAGTCGTGGGCCCACTATCTCCACATGACCGATACCGTCGAGACGGCGGCCGCATGCGGTGTCTCGATCCGGCCGCGCCGATCGAACGAGCCGTCGCTGCGCGCGGTGCCTGCGGAGGCGGGGACACCCGAGCCCCCGTTCGACCGGATGCTGCACAGTTGGTTCCCGCTGACCTACGTGCTGAACAACCTGAATCGCGGGATGGGGCTGCCTGACGCGTACCCGTTCGTGCTTTCGGATCCAGCAATCGCCAAGCTTCGCTTCGTGCACGACACCATTGTGGCGGCAGCGCGCGCCTAAGGGCGCTGACTCAACTTCCAACTCCCAATTTCCAACTCCCAAACAAACGCCCAAGGCCCAAAGCCAGTGGTGACTCGCCGGGGCACACACCCTGTGCCATGCGCCTTGGGCCGTGAGCCTTGCGCGAGGTGCCATGCGCCTTGAGCCGTGCGCCTCATGTCAGTCGTGTCGCAGCGCAACCATCGGGTCGACGGAACTGGCGTGTCTTGCCGGGAGGTAGCCAGCGATCGCGACGACGGCCACCAGTACCACGCAGGCCGCGGCGAGCGTGACAAGGTCGATGGGCGGTACACCAAAGAGAAACGCCCGACTCGCGTAGCCGGCCGCCATAGCGAGCGGGATGCCGAGGCCGATGCCGACCATGATCACGGTGGCTGCCTCTCGCATGATCAAACGAAGCACGCGCTGTCCATCCGCTCCAACGACCATTCGTATCCCGAACTCCCGCGTGCGCTGAGCGACGCTGTAGGCCAGCGTGCCGTACAGGCCGACCGCTGCGAGGAGCAGGGCAAGGGCTCCCGTAATCGCAGCCAGATTCAGCAGCAGCTGCTCACGAGCCATGGTCTGATCGACCTGATCTCGGAGCGTGGTGACCTTTCGCACCATCAACGTGGCATCGATTGCGGCCATTCGCGATCGCACTTCGCGCTCGACCTCGGCTTCCATCCCGCCGTGCACCCGCAGCGTCATCGCTTGAATCTCGAACGGCCATTGCGCCAGCGGCACCCACACCATGGGCTCGACGGTAGACTCACGAAGGCCGTTGTACTTCGAATCACGAACGACTCCGACGATGGTGAAAGGTGGCTGTTGATAACGGGCGAACTCGAGCGTGATGGCCTTGCCGATGGGAGATCCGTCGGGGAACCAGGCGCGCGCGAGCGTCTGATTGACCACCGCGACCGGGAGCGCGCCGCTCCGATCCTGAGCCGTGAACCCACGTCCAGCTGTGATCTGCATGCCAACGGTGTCGAAGTAGCCAGCCGTTACCAGATCGGTATGCGCGTTCCGGTGGACGTCGGGACGATCCTCCCGGTGGGCGTTCAGGCCGAGATCGCTGCCGCCGAACAACTCCAGCCACGATAACGCCGCCGATCGCACGCCGGCGATCGCGCTCAACTCTCGTTCGAGCGCCTCGTACTCTGCGACCAGGGCCGCCCGCTGGTCGGGCTCCGGCATACCATGCGAATTGGCCCTGGCGCGTTCGTGCTGCACCTCCAATACGAGCACGCCGTCGGGCCGGAACCCGGGATCGGTCGCGTGCAGATTGGCGAGCGTCTGCATCAGCAATCCCGCCACCGAGACGAGCAGGAGGGCGAGGGCCAGCTGCAGGATCACCAGCCGCCGCGCCAGCCGCTGCCCTCCTCGCGCTGTGGCCCGGCCCGCCCCCGCCACCGCTGGATGAATGGCGATACCACTCAGCCGCCAGGCCGGCAGCATGCCGGCAATGACCGCGGCTGCCGCGATCAGGCCGGCGATGGCGATGGCCGACCTGACGCTCGTCGCCGTCTCCAGGACGACGGTGAAGTAAGGCATCGAGATCGACGAGGCCAGAAACGGTGTCACGACGGAGGCGAGGGCCACGCCGAGCACGCCTCCCGCGAACGCCACGAGCGTGCCCTCGGTGGCCAGCTGGCGCAGCAGCCGTGCGCGCCCCGCGCCGAGCGCGGCCCGCGTCGCCAGTTCCGTCGTGCGCATCGCGCCCCGCGCGATCAACAGCAGGCAGATGTTGAGCGTCGCGATGAGGAGGAACACGATGACGACGCCAAAGACGATCCACAGGGACCGCTCGTATTCATCGCGCAGAGCGCCAAGTCCTTGTGCACCAGGCAGCAGGCGGATGCCAAACGCCGAGGGTGGAACATGGGGCGTTCCCGGACGATCGACGAGCAATGACTCACTCGCGACGATCTGTCGGTACCGGTCCGCGAGATCACGCTCGGCTGCCTCCGGCGTGATCGAGTCGCGCAAGCGCGCGATGACGCCGGAAAAAAACGCGAGCCGATGGTTTTCCAGCATCTCGCGCGACGTCATCACCCGAAGCGGCAGCCAGACATCGGGCGCAAACCCGGCCTGATGGCTGGTGAATGTCGGCGGCGCCACGCCGACGATCGTGCAGAGCGTCTCGCGCACCCTGATGTGGCTTCCGACGACGGTTGGACGCTGCCCGAAGGCGCGTCTCCACCAGCCGTGGCTGACGACCGCCACGCACTCGCCGCCGGGCACATCGTCCTGGTCTGCGAGCGAACGGCCGAGCGCCGGTGGCACGCCGAGCAGTTCGAAGTAATTGCCCGAGACCAGGCTGCCAGTGACATAGGCCGGAGCCGCACCGTCCACACTGACCGGTAGAAAGGGCTGGTCCGATACTGCCGCCATGGCGGTGAAGACCTGCTGACGTCGTCGCAACTCTTCGAAGACGGGGTTGAAGATCGGGAAGCGTTCGCCGCGCTTCATGGCTCTGACCACGACCAGCCGATCCGGTTGGACGACGGGCAGCGGCCGCAGCGCGACCGCGTCGAGCACGACCACCACGGCAGTCGTCGCACCGACACCCAGCGCGAGCGACAGTACGGCGAGCGCGGTAAAGGCGGGACTGCGCCGCAGGAGGCGAATCGCGTACCACACGTCTTGACGCAAGTGATCGAGTCTCCACATGGCGAACACCCTTACCCTTACCCCTTTAACCCTCCCTTACCCCCCTTACCCCTTACCCCTTTGCCCCTTGCCCCGGTGTCGGTTGTGGCGGATCCACCCTGGTGGCCTGTCCTTCGGCGCGCAGGGCGAGCTCCATGGCGAGAAACACGTGTGCCTGCGGCATCGCCGTTTCCGTCCGGTTCAGCACATCGTCCACGAGGCGTTCGCCGTACGGAAGGGCGATGTCCGAGCAGTCGACGTAGCGGGTCTCTTTCTGATCGACGAGAAAGAGATGGTTGCCGCCGCTGCGGCCGCCGATGTCCACGTTCTTCCGGATCTCGATGAAGCCGTCGGTGCCAAGGATGGTGAGCCGGCCATCGCCCCACGTATTGAGCCCGTCTGGCGTGAACCAGTCCACGCGAATGTAGCCGGTGCCGCCGTTACCGCGGAGCATGACGTCGCCGAAATCCTCGAGTCCTGGATGCTCGGGATGATGCACGTTCCCCACCTGCGACGCCACGATCTCGGCCCGTGTGGATCCCGTGAAGAACAGGAACTGATCGAATTGATGGGACGCGATGTCGCAGATGATGCCGCCGTACCGCGCCTTCTCGAAGAACCACGCAGGACGCGTCTTCGGATTCATGCGATGGGGTCCGAGGCCCACCGTCTGAATCACCGTACCGATCGCACCGGCTTTGACGAGATCGCCGGCCTTCACGGTCGCGCGATTCTCGTGACGCTCGCTGTAGAGAATGGAATAGATCCGCTTGGTCTCAGCCTGGACACGTCGGACGTCAGCAAGCTGCTCGAGCGACGTCATGCCCGGTTTGTCAGACATGAAGTCCTTGCCGTGGCGCATGACCTCGATACCGAGCGGTGCCCGGTCGCTTGGAATGGCCGCGCTCACGACGAGCTGGATGTTGGAGTCTTCGAGGATCTGCTTTTCGCTCGACGCCTGCTTCGCTTCGGGAAACCGCTGCGTGAACTTCGCCGCCAGGTCCGGTTCCTTGGCGTAGAACGCGACGAATTCGCCGCCACCGCGCGTGACGGACTCGACCTGACTGTTGATGTGATCGTGATTGATGCCGATGGCCGCGAAGCGGATACGGGCGGGCGTGGCCGCCGCTGACGGCTGCGCCCGGATTGCGGCGCGCGGCGTCAACGCGGCAGCTGCGGCAGTGCCGATGGATGTTTTGATGAAGTCGCGGCGATCGGTCCGATGACGGCTCATGAGCCCCTCCGCGCGTCAGCCTACAAGCGGCCGCCTTCTTTCGCAAACGCGGCCGGCACACGGATCAGGGCTCTAGGCTTTGGGCTTACGGCGCTTTGGGAGTTGGGAGTTGGAAGTTGGCTGGGTCTATTCACAGCGCAAAGCCTTGAGCGGGTCGACCTGCGTTGCTCTCCTCGCGGGAATCGCGCTGGCTGCGATCGTGACCACGGCCAGCACGACTGCAACGCTGCCGAGAACGACCGGGTCCGTCGGCGTCACGCCGTAGAGCAGCGATCCGAGCATGCGGACTAGACCGAGCGACGCGACAATCCCGACGATCAGCCCCGCGGCCATCCACGTCATACTCTGGCCAACGACCAGGCGCAGCACGTCGCGCGGCTGCGCGCCCAGCGCCATCCGAACGCCGATCTCCTGCGATCGCTGGACAACGGTGTAGCTCACGACTCCGGCGATGCCGACGGCCGCCAACGTCAACGCAAGCAAGGCGAATGCGCTCAGGAGGATCATCGGATACCTCCGCGACGACACCGAATCCGCGAGCACCTCCTCCATGGTCACGACACCCGAGACAGGCTGAGCGGGCTCGATGACTCGCAGCGCCTTCTTCACCGGAGTGATGAAGGCGGCAGGTGCGCCCACCGTCTTCGTGACGATGTTCATGATGGGCCAGCCGGCTTGCGGGAACGGACGGAAGAACTGCGGAACGCGGTCGTCGTCCAGTCCGGTATGGCGGTAGGTTTTGAACACGCCGATCACCGTGAGCCAGGGGCTGTCCGATCCAACGGGACCAATCTTGAAGCGCTTACCGACGGCCTCCTCTCCCGGCCAGTCACGCTTCGCCATGGCGTCGTTGATCAGCACCACCCCCGGCGTGCCGACGACATCGTGGTCGTTGAACTCTCGTCCGGAGAGGAGTGGGATGCCGAGCGTCTTCAGGATGCCGGGACAGACGACGCTGTACCGTGCGCCTTGCCGTTTCTCTGGACCGGGGTCCGGCCTGCCCTCGATGCCGATGCCGCGTCCGGCGCTGCCACCCCCGAGTGGCAGATGTCCGATCGCACTGACAGAGATCACGCCAGGAAGAGTCCCGACGTGCGCGGTCAACGCCTGGCAGAATCCAGCGTGCGCGGGCGGACCGTAGTAGAGGTCCGCCTGCGCTTGCGACATCTCCATCGCGAGGACGTTCCTGGGATCGAGGCCGGGATCGACGCCGAGCAGGCGGGCGACGCTCGCGATCATCATGCCCGCGCCGGCGAGGACGACGAGCGTGAGTGCGACTTCAGCGGCCACGAGTGAATAGCGCAAGCGGCTCTTCGCGCCGGAGGCCGAGCTCCGGCCGTTGTCCTTCAACGGCTCCGCAAGATTCGAGCGGCTCGCGGTAAAGGCCGGCGCGAGCCCGAAGAGGATGCCGCTCAGCAGCGCGACACCCAACGTGAAGGCGAGCACGGTCGAATCGAGCGTGATACGTTTCCACCGGCCGCATGGGCAGCGACTGCAGATTCGGCAGCAGCGCGGGCAGCGCACCGGCACCCCATGCCGCAAGCACGAGGCCTGCGATCCCACCCGCTGCGGCGAGGAGGACGCTCTCGGTCAACAGCTGGCGCACGATGCGCCCCTGGCCGGCACCGATGGCGCTCCTGATGGCCAGTTCGGTCTGGCGCGTGGCGGCGCGCGCGAGCATCAGGTTCGCCACGTTCACACACGCGATCAGCAGGACGAATCCGACGACTCCGAGGAGCGCAAACATGGCAGGACGCAAGCGTTCGGTTCCGTACTGATCGACCGGGATCACGCGTACCGTATTTCCGGCATTCGACTCGGGATAGGCACGCGCGAGCGACTTGCCAATCGTGTCCATCTCGGCCCGCGCGGTCTCGAGCGTGACGCGCGGCTTCAGCCGGCCGATGCAGAGAAAGGAGTTCGATCCGCGATCCTGATCGCCGACGGTCCACCCGGCCGGCACCCAGAGCTGCCGCGGATTGCTCCAGAACTGGAACGTGAAGCTCTCGGGCATCACGCCGATGACGGTGTACGGTGCGCTGTCGATCTGGATGGTTTTGCCGACGATACGCCGGTCGGACCCGTAGCGGCGCGTCCACAGCCCGTGACTCAAGACGACAACCTGCGCCTTGCCCGGCTCTTCTTCCTCCTCTCGGAAGGTCCGGCCGAGCATGGGCCGCACGCCGAGCACTTTGAAGAAGCTCGCGGTGACACGAAGTCCGGATACCTGCTCCGGTTCACCGTTACTCGTGAGGTTGTAGCCGCGCCCGCTGGAATCAAACAAGGCGAGCGACTCGAAGACGTGGTTCTGCGCGACCCAGTCGCGGTAGTTAGGTAGCGACGTGATGTTCAGGTCGCCAGGATCGGTCCCGGCCTTCCACAGCGTTTGCAGACGCTGCGCATCGGGGAACGGCAGCGGCTGGAACACCGTGGCGTTGACTACGCTGAACATCGTGGTGTTCGCGCCTATCCCCAGCGCGAGCGTGAGGATCGCCACCGCAGTGAAGCCGGGATTCCTGCCCCACAGACGAATCGCATAGCGCACGTCGGACCACACACTGCTCATGACGAAAACCCCCACTAAGGGCCAAGGGTCAGGGGATAAGGGCTAGGGGCTCGAGGGCAAGGGACACGCCATGTGATGACGAGCCGAAATTGGCTCAATTAATGGCTCGATCTGCGCACTGGCCTGGGTCGGACCCCGGCCGCAGTGTCCGGTGGTGGAATGGGGCCGTCCCACGGGCGGACGCCAGCCGGGGCCTTGGGCGTGGGCCGTGCCGTGGGCCGTTGGGCCTTGAAAAAGCTACTTACCCAGCGCGCGAGCGGCGAGTTCCCCCTGTCGCGCGTAGTCGATGGCTTCGGCGAGGATGCGTGCGGACTCCTGCGGCGCGTGAAAGCCCATGGAATTCTCCGCTGCGACAAAGTCGAGCCGCCACTGGGCCTGCCGATGGAAGGCACGGACTGGCGCCAACTGGTCATCGGTCGCGCCAGCCCCTCTGGCTGCTTTGACCGCATCCAGCATGGCCACGAGCGCGGCCGCGCTCCTGCTCATCAACTCATGGGTGCGGGCCTGGATGACGTCGACACGCTGCTGGATCTCACCCTCCGCATATGGATGGCACACCTGGCACGCGCGCGAGATATTCGTCAGCGGGCTGCGGACCCAATGGTCCGAGACCTTCATCGCGCCCTCGCGCTTGTAGGGCATGTGACAGTCCGCGCACGCGACGCCACTGCGAGCGTGGATCCCCTGGCTCCACGTCTCGAACTCCGGATGCTGCGCCTTCAGCACCTCGGCGCCCGTCTCCTCATGCTGCCAATCGTAGAAGCGATGACCATCAGGAAACGTGTACGCGTCGTAGTAGCTCTCGATCTGCTCGACCTTCAACCCGTTGTTCCAGGGATAGAACAGCGTCGTCTTCGGACCGCAGTAGTACTCGACGTGGCATTGGCCGCAGACGAACGAGCGCATCTCCTGTCGAGAGCCATCCACGTTGGGATCGTACGGCGTGGCGCGGCTGCCGTTCCGCCATCGCTCGATGCTCTCGAGGTGAGGCACCGGTGCCGTGCCGGCTGCGAGCGCCTGGATGCCGCGGATGAACCCGGGCCGCGTCACGCGCAGCTCCATGCTCTTCGGGTCGTGGCAGTCCACGCAGCTCACCGGATGGGCGCCGTCGACGTGCGTGAAGGTGGCAGCGCTGCCTCCCGCCACGGGATTGGCCGATCCGGTCTTCACGACTTCGGCATGCGCTTCGCCGTACGACAGCTTGTTGAGCAGGTCGAAGCCCTTGAACACCTCGCCGCCGCCGAGGCGGCGGTAGGTCGGGATGATCGACGTGTGACACTGCAGACACGATCCAGGCTGCTTACGGTCGGTCACACGCTTTGTCGCCTCCTGGTCCTGCAGCATGTACGCGTGACCGCGCCGGTCGCGATAGTCGATGGCGAACGCGTATCCCGCGAACATTCGCGTGAGCCATGGGCTGGCGGCCGCTTTTTCCGCAGGCATGGTCTCGGACCCGCCGAAGCGGGTGCGGGTCACTTCGGCCGTCCGCTTGTAGTCGTCGAACTCACGCGACCAGTTGATGCCCCACGGCGCGGGATCCGTCGTCTCATCGCTCACCTCGACGAGGCGGACGTACGTATTCTTCGCTTCCTGCTTGCGCTGAAAGATCGACGTGAGCAATCCGGCCACCAGGAAGAACAAGATGGCGCAGCCAGCTGCCACGCCCGTCAGCACGAGCAACGAGGGTCTCCAGGATCCGGCGGCTCTGTCGCTCACGTCGTGGCCTCCGGTTCAGAAGCGGGCGCCATGTCCGGCGCCGCGATGACAATGCACGCATTCGACCGCACCCTCGCCGGTCGAGCTGCCGCCGACAATGTCGTGGACGAAGTCGGCGTGGCACCTGAGGCAGCTCTCCTGGAGGATAGCGGCATTCCGCGGCTTGATCAGAATGGGCTCGTGGAAATCGAGGAACGTGAAGCCCTTGGAATGGTGATAGCCGTTCTCGGCCTTGGCGAGATATTTCGGGATGAAGCTGTGCGGCAGGTGGCAATCGACGCATCCAGCCACCGCGTGGTGCGGACCTCGAGACCAGGACGCGTACTGGTCGTTCATGATGTGGCAGTTCTTGCACGCGCGCGGGTCGGTCGAGAAGTAGCTCAAGCCCTCGCCATAGTGGAACGTGTACGCGCCGACGCCCGTCAAGGCGCCGATCATGGCCGCGACAACGACGGCGATTCGCGTCGAGCCAGACACGGCCGACACTATAGCGCAGCACCTTGACGGCAGGCCGTCATCTCCGCGAGGATTGGGCCACAGCGAGGAGCCGCACCATGTCCAGCCAGTTCACCCGGCGGGAGTTCCTGAAGACGTCGGCGACCGCAGCGTTGTCGGCAGGGATTGGCGGGCGCGTGGCAGCCGCGACCGCGCCGAGGACGGCGACCGATCAGGTCACGCTGGGCCATTCGGGTGTGCGCCTCAGCCGGCTCGGCATCGGCACCGGCAGCAACAACGGGCAGGTGCAACGCGACATGGGACAGGAGGCGTTCACGCGCCTGGTCCACGCGGCGTACGAACGCGGCGTCACGTACATCGACACCGCAGACAACTACAAGACACACGGCATGGTGCGTGAGGCGATCAAGGGCCTGCCTCGCGAGAAGTTGTACATCCAGACCAAGATGCCGTGGGACCGGGCGCCGTTCACCGAGAATCCACTGAAGGAGCTGGATCGCTTCAGGAGCGAGCTCGGTACGGATTACGTCGACAGCCTGCTGATTCACTGTGCCACCGAAGCACACGTGGCCGGTCGATCTGCAGAGGTTCCAGGATGCCTTCTCGGAGGCGCAATCGAAAGGGCACATCCGGATCAAAGGCGTCTCGTGCCATGGCCTGCCCGCCTTGACCGCCGCGACCGCGAACGATTGGGTGGATGTGCACCTGGCGCGTATCAACGCGCAGGCCCATCACATGGACGGCGCTGACGGCACCTTCGGCGAACCTGGCAACCGGGACGCAGCGATGAAGGAGCTGACCGCGATGCACGCGCGCGGCCACGGCATCATCGGCATGAAGCTCGTCGGCAACGGAGACTTCACGGACGCGGCCGATCGCGAGAAGGCGATGACGTTCGTGTTGACGTGCGGCTGCGTGGACGCAGTCGTCGTCGGCATGAACGGTATTCCGCAGCTCGACGAGACGATCGCGCGGATGAACCGCATCCTCGCCGCTGCCTAGGGATACTTACGCTCCAGGCTTTGGGCTTTGGGCTTTAGGCCTTGGGGCAGAACCCCGAGGCCCTCGGCCCTTGCCCGTTTCCCTTCCCCCTTATCCCTTGTCCCCTTATCCCCTTTCCCTTTCCCCTTACCCTTTCCCTATCCCCTCTGCCCTCTGGCACCCCTGTTGCTGGACCGTATCCGGGAGGCGGCTCGCTGGCTCCGTCGGCCAGCGGTGTCGTACAAAACGGGAACCACCATGGCAAAGAGTCCGCAACGAAACGACAGCCGCGACGAGCTCATTCGTGGGCTCAACGAGGATCTGGCGCGCGAGTATCAGGCAATCATCGCCTACGTCGTGTACTCACAGGTGCTGAAGGGCGCCGAGTTCATGGCCATCGCGAGCGAGCTCGAGAAGCACGCCGGTGAAGAGCTGCAGCACGCGCTGACGATCGCCAAGCAGATCGACTATCTCGGAGGAACGCCGGGCGTTCAGCCGAAGCCCGTCAAGGTGACCGAGGAGGCCCGCGGCATGTTGAAGGCAGATCTCGAAAACGAGGCCAACACGATCCGCGCGTACCGGGAGCGCGTCCGGCAATGCGAGGCGTTGAACGAATTCGCAATGGCCGAGGAGATCCGCGAAATTCTGCGGCAGGAGCAGGAGCACCTGATCGATCTGGCCACCGCGCTCGGTGAAGACGTGCCTCGGATCTGACCGGCGGACACCGGCGGCAGCGTTCGGCTGCCGCCGGTTGCGTACGGTGCCGCCCTACGGCTGCACGGTGCTGCCGTAGCGCCGCACGAACGAATCCACTTCCTGTTCCGCCCGTTGGCGATCGTAGCCGTATCGTTCCTGAACCACGCCCACGAGCTTCTCCGCCTGCCCCTGAACCTGATCCAGATCGTCGTCGGTCAACTTGCCCCACTGGACGCGCGCTTCGCCTTTCAGCTGCCGCCACTTTCCCTGCAGGATGTCAGTGTTCATTACGTCACCCTTCCGAGATGCCATTACCACACCAACGGTCCGTCGATCCGTCGACGGATATGGCGAGTAAAGAGCAAGGCGCAGACCATCGGCCGGCGGCTGAACTGCGGCACGAACTGTGCTGTTCCGTCTCGTAGAGGTGATGACGTATGCGGGGATTGACTCTGACGGGCGTGTTGCTCGTGGCGCTGGGATTGATACTGCTCGCAGGACCGGTGTTCACGTACACGAAGCACGAGAAAGTCGTGGACGTCGGACCGATTGAGGTCACGGCCGCAAACCGGAAGCACGTGGAGCTGCCGCCGGTGCTGGGTGGTGTGGCGCTCGTTGTGGGAGCTGCGCTCCTCATCACAGGAGCGAAGCGCGGACGGGCCTGACACCGCAGGCTCGGTGTCGGGCGCAAGACCCGATCAGGATTCCGGCGCTTCGACTCCCACCTGGGCGTCGGCTTCCTGGTATTCCGCAAGCCGGTTGTACAACGTCTTCAGACTGATGCCGAGGGCTTCGGCCGCTTTCGTCTTGCTTCCGTTGTGCTGCTTCAACGTGGCCACGATCAGCCGTCGTTCGACATCTGCGATGGGCGTCCCCAGCTTCACGGTGAGCACGTCGCCATCATCCGGCATTGCGGTCGTTGCAGCGGCCGGGGCAACATCGAGGAGTGCCCCCAACTCGCGCGGCAGACTGTTGACGTCGATCACCGAGCCCGCCAGGATGTAGGCGGAGTGCACGACGTTCCTGAGCTCGCGCACGTTGCCGGGCCATGCGTAGCCCGACAACCGATCGAGCGCTCCGTCTGTGAAGCGTTTCCGCTGTCCCTCGATCGCACCTAGTTCCTCGAGAAACGCCTGCGCGAGAAGGGGCACGTCGTGCGGCCGCTCGCGGAGCGGCGGCAGGCTGAGCTGAAAGACTTTCAACCGATAGTAGAGGTCTTCCCGCAGCTTACCCTGCGCAATCGCGTCCTGCACACTCCGGTTGGTCGCCGCCAGAATGCGCACGTCAACGGAGATCGGCTCCTCGCCGCCGACGCGCGCGAACGTGCCGGTCTCGAGCACGCGCAGCAGCTTGACCTGCAGCTCGATCGGCATCTCGGTGATCTCGTCCAGGAACAACGTGCCCCGGCTGGCGCGCTCGAAGTACCCCTTGTGGCGGCGATCGGCGCCGGTGAAGCTGCCGCGCTCGTGTCCAAAGAGCTCGCTCTCCATCAGCGTCGGAGAAATCGCGCCACAGTTCACCGGGAGATACGGCCCGAGACGGCGCCGGCTGAGATCGTGAATCGCCTTCGCGATCACGTCCTTTCCGGTCCCGCTCTCGCCGGCGATGAGCACGCTCGCGCTGCTCGGCGCGATGCGCGCGATCAGCTCGCAGGTGTCCTGCATCGCTTTCGACCGGCCGACGATGGCGCCGAACCGTCCGGTGGCCTCCTGCTGGGCGCGCATCTCGCTGATCTCGGCCGGCAGCTGGCTGGTGTGCGTGATGTCGCTCAGGATCTGGCGCAGGCGCTTGATGTCGAGCGGCTTCGTGAGGTAATCGGTGACCCCGCGCCGCAGCGCCTCCACCGCGGTATCGATGCTCGCATGCCCGGTAATGAGCACGACCGAGGGCGCCCCGATGCCGCTGATGGCATCGATCAGGCTCATCCCGCTGCCATCTGGCAAATTCAGATCGACCAGGACGACGTCGGGCTTGTGCCGCGCGAGCTCCGCCCGAGCGCGATCGATCGTGGGAGCGGTAGCAACCGTGAAGCCTTCCGCGCGCACCAGCGCGCTGAGGGCCTCGAGCGTATCGGCGTGATCGTCGACCAGCAAGGCATGAGGCATGGCAAGACGCTTCCTACCGCCGCCTCGAACGCGGACGGGATCCCAGATTTACCGGCGGCGGTGGTCGGGGCAAAAATCATAGCCCAAATCACCGGCCCAAGGTTGCTACCGAATCAGACGGCCGGCGGTCCCGGGCGGGCGAAATGCGCCGGCAAACCGAGAAACCAACCGTCAACGTGGAAGAGTTGCGAAAAAAGTTAACGAAACGACCGAATTCTGCACGCCCCGGCCCGGCGGCCCTCATGCCAGCAACATGACGGGCGGCCCCAGACCGGGACGTGCCGCGGCGCGTTACTACTGGCTGCGAGCGGGTACGGCAGCACGCTCGAGCGTGTCGCGCCACGAACTGACCACGCGTGGCAGACCACCAGAGAGACCGCCGGCGAAAATCGCCTCCGATGAGAGCGGCTTGCCGTAGAACCGTTCATTCGCGTCCCGATCGTCAAGAAGCGAGGCGCCCTCGATCGTGGCGCCAGCGAACAGCCCCTTCGCGCGCGAATACGCGAGGATCTTGGCGCCCATGCGTGCATCGGTCGCTGCCTGCGCACTCCGGCCGACCGGTCCAGCGGCGACCGAACCATTCACGCCAAGTTTGAAGTCCGACTTCAGCAGATCCTTGATGCCTTCACGGTTCATCACGAGCAGCACGAGATCGACCGACTGCAGTCCAATCTGCCAGCCGAGACTCCCGCCCGTCATCGTGACAAAGCTGGGCGCCGACCATCGACGGCCTTCGACACGCCTGACGCTCATGATGCCCTTGCCCCGCTCGGCGCCGACGACAAATCCCCCCTTGACCAGCGTCGGAATGACGACGATGGCTTCGGCGCGATCGAGGATGTACTCCGGAATCGAATCATCCGGCGTCTTCACGAGGTCACTGAGCACCTCGGTGGATTTCGCAATGCGTTCAGCTTCTGAATCACGGGCTGCCAGCGGCTGCACGAGCAGGCCCGCACCAGCCACACACATCGCCGTGAACAGAACAGTATTCAATGTCTTCGACACCACTCACCTCCGGGTTGGTGGCTCCCTTAGCCCTCAGCTCTCGACGCCGACGACACTGCCGTAGCCGGCGACCAGGACGGCGGATCGCTGGCGGGGAAGGACTCGTCGAGCGTGTCGTCGATGGACGCGTCTGCTTCGGCCAGCTGCTCACGGCGGCGTGAGAGGATTGCCCACGCCACAAACGCTATCGCAGCCAGCCACGCACAGTGCCTTGCATTCAATGTCATCACGACTCTCCCGCTGCACAGCGATCCGCCCTGGTCAAGCTAGCTCTTCGCGGGTTCGACGACGACGTCCGTCGAGACATGACGAACGCCCCGGACGGCGGCTGCGGTCTCGACCGCACGGAGATGCGCTTCCATGCTCTTGGTCTTGCCCGTCAGCAGGACCACGCCCTTGTTGACCGACCCGACCGAGATCCCGCTATCGGAGATCAGTTTGTCGGCGCTGAACGCGTCCTTGATCGCTTTCTCAATGTCTTCGTCACGCGCGTCCACCGTCGATTCCATGGATTTGGGTACGACCTGCAGGAGGTTCTTGACCCCCTTCACGCCGTCGATCGTCCGGGCGACGGATTCCGCTTTGGCCTTCTCGGCCTCGGACTCCACTTTGCCTTGCAGCGTGACTGCCCCGTCTTTCGTGTCGATGTTGAGACCGGTCGTGTGAAGATCGCTGGTGGTCATCAAGGCGACCTTGGTCTTCATGGTGATCCAGCTGTCGTTGACTTGCGCCGAACTGATCGCCGCGAGGCTCAACACGAGCGCCACCGCGAGCCCACCAATTCCGACATATCGCTTCATCGTATCCATCGTCCCCTCAAATGCGCGGCTCAGTCCAAGGCCTGCGCTACAGTCGCGATCGCTTCCGAAGCACAGTGGAGGCAACCCACATGCCAGCCTCGACTGGTGGAGTGCAGGCGGGATTGATGGGGAACAAGCGCAGCTGCGGCGTGGCCTGTGACGTTCTTACAATACTCAGGAGCGGATCAGTGCTCTCAGGAGCGGATCAGTGCTGCGACGGGTCGAGCCGGCGAGCGAGGCTGGCCACAGACACGACGAGCTCGGCGGGATCGGCAGGTTTCGCGAGGTGCATCTGGAAGCCCGCCGCGAGCACACGAATGCGATCTTCCGGACGGGCAAAGGCGGTGAGCGCGATCGCCGGGGTATGTCCACCGCGTTCGGCCTGCTGACGTCGTACGGTACTAATCAGATCGTACCCATCGCGGCCAGGCATGCCGATGTCCACGACAAGCACGTCCGGCCGCCAGCGCTCGAACACACGCAACGCGTCATCGACGCTCGGCGCGGTTTCGACCAGCGCGCCCTGGCGCGTCAAGAGCCGCCGCACCATGTCGAGCGTATCGCTGTGATCGTCAACGGCAAGAATGCGGAGGCCGGCAAGGCCAGGAAGGTCGGCCGTCACTGCCACCTCGCTTTCTTTCTCGTCATCAGGCGCAACCCTCACCGTATACAGGCCCCGGAGCGGCAGCGTCACCGTGAAGGACGCCCCCAGGCCCATACCAGGGCTCGCTGCACGAATGGCGCCACCCTGGAGCTCGACAAGATGCTTGGCAATCGCCAACCCCAAGCCGAGCCCGCCATGGGCTCTCGTGGTCGAGGAATCGGCCTGACGGAAGCGGTCGAAGATGTGTGGCAGGAACTCCGGGTCGATGCCCTGCCCTGAGTCGGTCACGACGACGTCGACCTGCGAGTTGACCTGCTCGAGCCGCACCTCGACGCGCCCATCTTTCTGCGTGAACTTGATCGCATTCGAGAGCAGGTTCCAGAGCACCTGACGGATGCGCTCAGGGTCGGCCGAGACGCTCCCCGTGTGCGAATCGATGACCGTGTGCAGACGGATCCCCTTCGCATCCGCCGCGGGCCGCACGATGTCGACGACCGATGTCAGGATGGGCTCGAGATCGACTTCGGCGACGATCAGCCGCGTCTTGCCGCTGATGATGCGCGACATGTCGAGGAGGTCGTCGATCAGGCGGGCCTGCGACTTCGCATTGCGCTCGATGGTTTCGAGGCCGCGTCCGAAGATGGTCGGATCCGACGCTTCCATTTGCATCAGCGCCGTCCAGGACAGGATCGCGTTGAGCGGCGTCCTGAGCTCGTGCGACAGCGTTGCGAGGAACTCGTCTTTGACCCGGCTGGCGCGCTCGGCGGCGCTCCGCGCGTCGGCCTCCTGGTGCAGCGCGCTTTCTGCTCGGTGCATCAGCGCCGTGCGTTGAATCGACGAGCGGCGGAACTCGATGAAAAAGATCCCCGTCAGCAGACACATGACCACCGTGCTCAGCAGCACGGCGCTCCTGGTCTGCGAGGACATGCTCGCGGCATCGGCCCGGAGGCCGGCTCGCCGGCTCTTCTGATCCGCGACGAGCGCGTTCACCGCGGTCCGGATCGCATCCATCGCGCGCTTGCCCTCGCCGGCGCGCACGCGGTCACGAGCTGCGTCGAAGCCCACGCTCGAGCGCACGGCGATGGTCTCGGCAAGCTCTTTGAGCTTGCCCGCCGTCTCTACTTGAAGATGTCTGATCCCCGGCGCGAGGCCTGATTCTGCGGCCGCCAGGCGAGTCAGCTCGACATCATGCCGATGGATGGCGTCGAGCGCGGTGCGATAGGGCTCGAGGTACGACTGGTCTCCGGTCAAGACATAGCCGCGCTGGCCCGTCTCTGCGTCCTTGAGTTGCGAGACATAGTCGGCCAGCAGTGCTTCGACCTCGTCGCTTCGCTGCACCGCGGCCTGTCGGGACTCGAGCTCGGACAGGCTCATCATCAGCATGACACCTCGTCCGATCACGAGAGCGATGAGCGCCACGAAGAGAACGACGAGACGTCTGTCCATGGACAGCCAGGACGTCATTGTAGCTATCGGGTGCTGCCAGGACATTGGTGGCACATCGATCGAGGTGAAGGGCTCTGGTACGAGCCGTGCTTTTCGACCAACCGTAGTGATTGGTTGAGCGACGCGATTCAACGCGTCTAAAGGAGGACTCATGAGCCGCTACGACGAAGAGTTTGCCGTGAGCACCGTGGCTCCAGCGTCATCGCTGGTCTACTTCACGGTCGGCCTCGTGGCCGGCGCGGCCATCGCGCTGCTGGTCGCTCCTGCGACCGGACGCGACACTCGCGCCAATCTCAAGAGAAGTACCGACACTCTCAAGCAGAAAACCCGCCAACTCGCCGACGACGTCCGAACCCGCGGCCGGGACACGTGGAACGAGCAGTCGGCCCGCGTCAGCGGTGCAGTGCAGCAGGGCTACAACCAGGCCTCCGTGCTCGGCGAACAGCTGGGTGACGCGCTGGAACAAGGCAAAGCGGCGTATCGCGACGTGAAGGGCCGGGCGCAGTCCCTGGTGAACGACGCCCGCTCTGAATCGGCCTGATCGCTTCGGCGCGAACCTCGACTGCTGCCCGATCCTTCAATCGACCCCGGCAGGCTTGTAAGCCTTACAAGAGCCGACGTCGGCTGTAGAGCGGGTTGCTCGATTTCATGAACCGTTGGTGGCAGGAACGCGGAACGATCGAGTGGCACGCGCGATGCTATTCGGTTGAGGTCAGTAACCAAACCGATGTGGAGTGACATCGCCCATGCTTGAAACCATCATCGTCGTTCTCGTGCTCCTGTGGCTGGTCGGAATGGTCAGCTCGTACACGATCGGCGGATTGATCCACGTGCTGCTCGTGATCGCCGTCATCGTGCTCCTTCTGCGGATCATTCAGGGGCGGCGAGTCGTGTGAAGTGAGTTGGTAGTTGGTAGTTGGTAGTTGGTAGAGCGTGGTCGGCCAGTTCGCGTCGTCGACTCCCGCTACCAACTATCAGCTCTGACTACCAACCCTACTAACTACTAACTACCAACCACCAACTACTGGCTTCTGAGGAGCGCTTCACGGAGCCGTACGGCCTCAGGCCCGTCGAACTGATCGCGTTCTTTGAGCCAGCTCAAGTCCGCGAGTCCGAACAGCAGTTGTTCGAGGTCGCTGATGCGGCGCATGAAGCGGCGCCACGGTGCAGGCACGACGAATTCCTGATCGAGCGGTACGTTCGAGAGATCCTGCTCCAGCAGAAACCCGAACGCCTGGGGGCCCTCGTCTCCGCTGACGAGCACGATTTTCCAGAAGCGCGTCGGTACCGCGACACGGATCGGACCCGTTTCGTCCCGTCCGTGGAAATGCCGATCGTCGGGCGCCAGCACGGGACCCGCGAACACGATGGCCTTTTCGGCGTTCGTTTCGTGTTGGATCAGATTCTCCAAGTCGCCCCAGTTGTCGGTGCCCTTCTGCGACTGATTGAAGACTCCGACCTGTGGCGTGCAGTTGGTCGTGTGATACGTGTCGCCGTTGGCCATCTGCATGTCGTGAAACGACGTGCCCCAACAGACATCGTCGCGACGGACGATGTGGCCCTTGTCGAAGGCGCCCCCATCCTTGGTGAAGAACATATCGGGCAGCTGGTGCTCGGCAGCGATGCGTGTGTCGGTGACCCACTGTTCGATCGTATGGTCTGGAAGACCCGTCAGCTCCCCGCCGGCTCGGGACGTGGCCATCGACCGTGCGTGATTGAGCGCGCCAGTCCACGTTCGACGCCGTCAGGATCGCCAGACGTCGTTCCCGGTGCATGACGACCGAGAACTTGTGGTACTTGAGTTCCTGCGAGCCGTCGCTCAACGGCGCCGCCATGTCGTGGCCACGATCGGTGAGCGGCGGAACAGGTACGAGCGAACCGTCGGCCAGATCGAGAAAGTCGCCGCGGTAGCCTTCGCGGAGCTCGAGGCCGTCGAAGATGACGGGCACGCCCATGCTGGCCGTGCGCGCGATGGGAAGCGACATTGTCCTCCCCTTTCTGTTGTCGTTCGGTACCTGGACGGGATGCTCGTTCGAACGTTTCAGCCGTGAAATTGGGAGACTGGGGATTGGGGTCGGGATGAGTTTCGGTTTCTGCGACACTCGGGCGCTCATTCGCAGGAAGAAACCGAAACTCATCCCGACCCCAATCCCCCCACTCCCCGATCTCACGGAAGCTCGACGTCGGCGACGACTGCGGTGACATTGTCGCGGGACCCCGCGGCGAGCGCGCGCTCGACCAGCCGATCGCAGGCCGCCCGGCAGTCCCCTGCCGCGAGAATCTGCTCCATTTCCGAGTCCAACAACGGATCGCTCAGGCCGTCGGTTGTCAGGAGCAGGCGGTCGCCATCCTGAATGTTGAACGTGTGCATCTCGATGACGAGATCGCCGCGGCCCATCGCCTGCGTCAACACCTGACTGCCGTGATGCGCGGCCATCTGCTCGGGAGCCAGCAACCCGGCATCCACCAGCTCCTGCGCGACGGTGTGATCGCGGGTGATGCGCGCCAGATGGCCCTGCCGCAACAGATAGGCCCGCGAGTCGCCCACGTGGCAGACGAACGCGCAATCGCCGATCGCGGCGAGGACGGTCAGCGTCGATCCCATCCCCGACTGCGACGGCCGTTCCGCCGCCTGGCTGACGATGGCCTGGTCAACGGCCTGGACCAGCGCTTCCAGACGGGCGGCGAGGACCTGGACCTCCGGCTCGCCGATCGAGACGAACCAACGCGAGCCTTGCTGCGAGAATCGGAGCGCGAGGCTCAGCGCTAATGTGGATGCGACCTCACCGGCCGCGTGCCCGCCCATTCCGTCGGCCACGGCCAGCGCCCACGCACTCTGCGTGGGCAGGAAGCGCAGCTGCGGCTCCTCGATGTTCGTGGCCAGCGTCTGCGCGCTGCGATCGAAGCGGACGACGAGATAGCGGTCTTCGTTGTTGGTGCGTACGGGTCCGCACTCCGAGCGCGTGGCAACGTGCAGTTCGAGGGGCGGCAGGAGCGCGTGCGGCAGGAGCGAATTGGCCGTTCTCGGCAACGTCGTGTTGATGTCCCCCACTGCCGCTCTCCCTGCAGTACCCGATAATCAGAGGCCTGATGCGAGAGCAGCATAAGAGATCGCCGCGCGCGAATCCAGCGCCGGGCGGTGTTCCAGATGCCGGCGCCGTGGTCGCCAGCCGTCCAGGTAGCTCCGGGACCCCGGGCTCGGCGAGTCCCGGGTCCGCTCATTTCTGCTCGAGTTTGAACGCGACGGTGACGGTCATCACGACCTCCGTCGGCTGGCCGTTGAGCAGCGTCGGAGTGAACAGCCACTGGCGCACCGCGGTCATTGCCGCCTTCGCGAGATCCGGGTGCACCTGCGCGCTAATCATGCGCAGGTTCTCGACCGTGCCATCGCAGCCCGATCGTGGCCTCCATCGGCACGACGCCCTCGACACCCGCATCCCGCAACGCAGGCGGATAGATCGGCCTCACGTCAAAGCGTCTTGGTCGGAGGACGAATCATGCCGCCGACGCGTACGCGGGTTGGCCCCGCCGTCTTTTTCGTCGGAGTCGGCTGGTCGGGCGACGTGTATCGGTAATGACAATCTCTTCCTGCACTGCGCCGACCTGCAAGCGTAATCGCCCGTGTCCAGTCTCGATCGCGCGCAAGGTTGATCTTCTGCGAGAGTGGCGCGAACCCTGCTACCGCCACTTCCAGCGTGTATGGCCGGCCGCGACATCCTCGAACACGAAGTCGCCTTCGGCGTCGGTCGCGACTCGTTGCGAGCCGACGCCGGAAGAAGGCTTGAGCGTCACGGTAACGTCTGGCACGACCGCGCCAGTCGCGTCGTAGACCACGCCTTCGAGCGCATGTGGCCCAGCCTGCCTCGCCTGCAGGGCGGCGATCGGCAGCGCGACCGCGACCAGAGCGATCAGCGACGGCGGCGGCTGCGCGGCTGGTGATGGATTCGTGAACGAGCCGAGGATTCAGCATGGCGGCAATTCTCCGTTGGAGCGTTGACGGGCGAGCAGATTGGGACGGCGGCAGTCAGAAGACCGAGGACAGCCGGCAGGCGACGCGCGATGGCCACGAGCTGCGACGCATACTCGCTCGCTAGTCGCTCCATCTCGCAGCACGGCATCGTCACACGCGCGCTCACTTTCGAGCCGCAGACGACGGCAGGCAAGCCAGAAGAGCGGATTGAACCAGTGCACGGCCTGAATGACGTCGGTCAGGACGATTGACGAACCAGTCGCCGCGCCGAACGTGTTCGAGCTCGTGGCAGAGCAGGGACTGCGATCCACGCGTTGCTCCATGCAGATGCACGCGCCGGAACCACGACACACGGCCGGCGGATGTCCCCACGTCGCGAGGTCGTGACGATCGCCCGATTCGAGCAACCGCACGGGCCTGGTAATCTGGAGCCGGGACGAGACCGCCGCGAGAGCCATTCTCCAGCGGTTCTCTTCGACGGGTTCAGCGCGCAGCCGCGACGCAGTCCCAGCCCGACCAGCGAGACGGCAATCCGAGACAGGTTGAACACGAGGCCAATCAGCCACACGACGACGAGCGATCGGCTGCGGTTGTCGGAACCTCGGACTGCCGCGTCGTGGCTGGCGACGGCAGTGACCGATCTCTGTGGTCGATCCTGATAGCGTCGCGACATCCGACGTCTGCGGAATCGTAACGTTCCACGTCGGGACCACCGAACTGAGCGGTGCGATGACGCCCGCCGTGAGGACGGCCGCGGTGAGCACGCAGTGGCGAAGCGCGGCGGAGCGACTCTTGAGGAGACACCGTGATCGCGAACGTCAGGGCGAGCACCACGGACGGCCGCACAACCCAATCGATCAGGGGTGTCATCGGCCTTCACTCCTGGCCTGCTTGACGAGATCCAGAATGCGATCGAGCTCTTCGTCGGTCACCGGCGGGCTTCGCCGCCGAGCAGTGCCGCAACCGCTTTTTCACTCGATCCGTCGAAGAACGTCTCGACGAGATGCTTCAGCGCCGATCGGCGGGCGGCGTGACGGGAGGTCGTCGGGAACATAGACGTAGCGAAGGCCGTGTTCTTCGTGACGGACGTGGCCCTTGGATTCGAGGACGCGAAGCTGCGTGCGGACGGTGGACGAACTGGGAGCGCCCGGCAGCGCGACGAGCACGTCATTCGCGGTGGCGCGGCCGAGACGGTAGAGGACATCCATGATCTGCCGTTCGCGCCGGCTGAGTCCGGACAGAGTGGCTTTCGGCGACATGTTATTTTTATAACATATATGCGATAAAAATAACATGTCGACACAAGCGGGGCATCTGGAGCGGGCGTACGCCGCCACACGCACGGGGCCGGGGTCGTTCGTGTCCCTCGCACCGGCCGACCTGAGCTGTTACTGCGACGGCACGATTGCCGAGACCGCGGGCGTCCACTCGGCAAACGGCTTCACGCCGAGGCTCTTGTAGATCTCCGACGGCGACAGCCAGTGGCCTTGCGTGATGACCAGAGCGACCTTCCGGATGTCGTTGATGTCCTTGGTGGGATCGCCATCCACGAGCACGAGATCCGCGAGCTTGCCGGGGGTGATCGTGCCGCGATCGGCCAGCGTTCGCGAGTAGCGCGCGCCGTTCAACGTCGCGATCTGCAGCACCTGCGCGGGCGTGAGGCCCGCCTGGACGTACGCCGCCAGCTCGCTGTGCAGCACGAATCCCGGCAAGTCGTCGGTGCCGGCAACCAGCGGAATGCCGGCCTTGTACATCCGGCCGACGAACTCAATCATCTTGTTGTACGACTGCTGATATCGGGACGCAGTGGCATCGTCGGGGATCTTCATCTGCGCCGCACGCGCGCCGCGCTGAATATCGAGCGTCAGGTGATCGACGAACGGCGCATAACAGGACCCCAGCTCTCCATTCTTCTGAGCCAGGAACGCAAACGCACACACGGTCGGATCGATCACCGTCGTGTGCTGCTTCAGGAAAGCGATGAAATCCTGCACGGGCGCCGAGTCGAAATCGAGGCCCGCCACTTTCTCGGCAGGCAGGTAGAAGCGCTCCAGCGTGCGCGTGTCGGTCGTCGGCGTGACGAGGAAATTCAGGAGCACCTGGTTGATGTGCTGGATCTCGTCGTAGCCCTGCTCCACGGCGTCCTGCGCGCGCAGGAACACCGGAATGTGGCCGCTGACGCGCATCCCCCGGCTGTGCGCATACGCAATCGTGTCGCGCAGGATGTCCTTCGGGAAGGAGTTGTAGATCTTGAGCTGCGGATACCCGTGTTCGACGTACCAGTCCACGGCCTCCCTGGCACCGGCGAGATCGTGAACGGTGAAGCCGCCGCTGGCAGAATTCTCACTCTCACCCTCGAGAAACCCGGCCGGGACAATCTGCGCGTGCAGCAGATCCCCCCCTGCCGTCTCGGTGATGATCTGCTGCAGCGTATCGTTCCTGTTCCCCATGTCGCGGACGGTCGTCACGCCGGCCGCGACGTTGAGGCCGCCATCCCAGCGGCCCGCGTGGACGTGCATGTCGAAGAGGCCCGGCAGCAGCACGCGCCCGCCGGCATCGATCTCGTGATCCGCGCCGCGTGTCGGCGACCCGGCGGGTAGAACCGCGGTAATCCGCCCGCGCATGACGTACACGTCGGACGGTCCGGTCAGCTCCGCCTTCTCGGCGTCGAACACCTTGGCGTTGCGGATCACGGTCAGCCCATCCATCGGATGGCGCAGCGAATGCGCCATGTCCCTCAGGAGCCGTCCTTCCGCAGCCTGCTGATGCCGGCTGAGGAGCTGACCGGTCTGCTGCCAGCCTTCTTCGATACCGACGACGACGCCTGGAACGACGAAGGCGAAGGCGCGGCGTGCAGATCCGATCCCAGTCGTCCACACGAATTGGGGTTGGAGCCCGAGACCGGTGAGCGCAATGAGGGACACGCGGCGAATGTCGGCGCCACGCTTGACGTCGAACGACTCCACGGTCCGCATGCGCAGCGTGCCCCCCGGGAGCAGCGGCAGCGCGTTGTCGGTGCGTCGCGCGAGCGCGTTGATCGCCACCATCGTGCTCGCGAGGGAGCTGCTGTTGAGTGGCACGTAGAGCGCACTGCCGGTCACCGTGGTCTGCCCCCGATCCGATTCGGTGCGCCACTCGGCGGCCGTGCCCGTCCGCGAGAACTGCTCGTTCACCAACGAGCCGAACGTCGTATGCCCCGTGATCGTGTACGTGCGGAACGTACCGTCTGGCGCGAGCGCGAACTCTTCGTCCACCTCTGGACCGCGGCCGTTGTCCTTGAAGGTGAAGTGCACTTTCGTCACGCCATTCGGCAGATGCTGATCGACTTCCTCGCCGGCGACACGCGTGCCGTTGTCGAGCAGGATCGTGTAGCGCGTGGTATCTGCCGCGCGGGCCGAGACGCCCACCGCGATGGAGAGGAGGACGGTCAACAGTGCGCGTCTGATGCTGATCATGAGCATTCCACTTCCACCCTGGCGTCGAAGGCCGCCTGCCCGCCGGAGAACCCGAACAGATCGACTGCGTGATCGGGAATCACCGCGGCGCCTGACGTCAGCCGATTGAGACCTTCCCATCCGTCGCGCATCCAGACGGTGCCGGCGCGGATACGGTCGGTCACCCGGGCTCGTGCGGTCATGTCGCCGCGCTCGTTGAAGACGCGGATCGTCGCCCCATCCGCGATCGCGCGCACATCCGCGTCCGCAGGCGCTATCCACAGCTCCGGCTCCGGGTCCGCTTTCGCCAGCGACGGCAGCGCGCGGCCGTGGTCGTAGAACGCGTGGAAGTGCGTGAGCGTACGTCCCGTCCGCAGCGTCAGGGCATACGGCGACACCGGCAGGTCGTCGTGCACGGGTAGCGGCGGGAAGCCGAGCGAGGCGGCGCGCTCGGAAAAGAACTCGATCTTGCGTGACGGGGTGGTGAACGTCCGGTCCGGATGCGCGACGGGCGAGACCGCGAGCGCACGGATTCCGCCCTCACTCGCCAGGCTTGCCACGGTCGCGCGGCCGGTGCTCGGGTGATCGAGGATCGCGTCGATCGGACCGGCGTCGCTCTCCCATGGCCAGAAGTCCGTGATGCCGAGGCGCTCCGCGAGTCCGCGCAGCAGGAAGGTGACGGGCTTCGCTTCGCCGGGCGCGTCCAGGATCTTCGGCATCAGGTAGAGGTGCGAGTTGGTGCTCTTGCATCCGAGCTCTTCGAGCCACGACGTCCCCGGCAGCATCACGTCGGCGAAGCGCCTCGCAGTGTCGTTCATGAAGAGGTCGTAGCTGACGACGAGTTCCTGACGCGCGAGGCCGGCACCGACGGCCGCCGCATCCGCATACGACGACAGCATGTTCGTGCCGAGCAGGAGCATGGTGCGCAGCCGCTGGTCCAGCATGGCTTCGGTGATGCGGGGCATCTGATTCGGAATGTCGTCGCCAGGCGGACGCCGCTCGATCGCGAGCAGATCCGTGTTCAAGGCCTGCCCGTGCGCCGACGCTCCGTGGCGTGGCCCGAATCCGCCGCCGGGTACGCCGAGATTGCCGGTGAGTGCCGGCAGGCATCCGATGGCGCGGCCGCCCTGCCAGCCGTTCGCGCCCTTGTACATCGAGCTGCCGCCCAGAACGATCATCGCGGGCTTCGTCGACGCGTAGCGGCGTGCCAGCGCCGCGATACGTTCGGCCTCGATGCCCGTGATGGACGCCGCCCAGGCCGGCGAGTGAGTCTTCACGTGCTCCGCCAGCGCGTCGAAGCCCACCGTGTAGTCTTCGACGAAGCGTCGATCGAAACGCCTTTCGTCGATGATCACGTGCATCATCGCGAGCGCGAGTGCCGCGTCGGTGCCGGGGCGCAGGACGATCAGTTCGTCCGAGTGCCGGCCGCTTTCGGTCTCGCGGATGTCGATCGTGATCACGTACGCACCGCGCGCGCGGGCTGCGGCGACATGGCGTGCGGTGTTGGGCTGGCTCGCGACATTGGCGGCCCACATGACGATGAGCTCGCTGTGGGCGCTCATGTCTTCCTTGGCGCTGACCTCGAGCGCGCCGGTAAGGCCCAGCCCGTACGCGCCGAGGCCCCAGCAAATCATCGTGCCTGACCACCACTGTGCGCCGCTGAGATTGGCGAAGCGGCGTGTGAGGTACGACGAGATTCGTGTGCCGTAGTTGCTCGCGGCGAGGCCGTGCCCCGTCCAGAGTCCCACCGCCGCTGGCCCGACCGTCCGCATCGTTCCCGCGATGCGATCGAGCGCCTCGTCCCAGCTGCTCTCGCGCCACGGCGTGTCGCCGCGGCCATCGCGCACGAGCGGAAGAAGCAGGCGCCCGGGATTACCGATGATCTCGCGCGAGGCGTGCCCGCGCGTGCAGAGGAACCCGCGGCTGTCCGGGTTGTCCGGATCGCCCTTCACCCTCGTGACCTGCCCGTCGGTGACTTCGACCAGCATCCCGCACAGAGTGGGGTGACAGTTCATGGGGCACATCGTGCGGAAAGTGCCCGACACGTTACGCATTTGCGGGAATCCTGAACAGTCGGTGTCCATTCGTCCACGTGATCTTGCGGAAGACCTCAGGCGTCGTCGACGCTCGCAGCAGCGTCAGGGTCTCGCGCGCAACGCATTTGCCGGCCAGGCGCGCGGCCGCCGGATTGTTCGCCTGCGACGTGCCGGCGCCCTTGCCGTCGGTGCATGAGCAGTCGCTGCCGAAGATCAACTTGTCCTGATGACGCGCGAGGAAATCCGTCCTGAAGCCGGCGTCACGTGACATCGCGTTGTTGCCGGAGTTCGCTGACAGGTCGCCAAAGAGGTTGTCGTAGTCGCGGAGCCACTTATCGGTGAGACCTGTTCGCCTGATGGGGCCGGTCGGATAGGCCGCCTCGTTGGCGTACGCGGCATCGATATTCGCCCAGAACGCGTCGGCGTGGCCGATGAACTGCGTCTTCGGGTACTTGCGGAGCATCGCTTCGAATCGCGTGAAGCCCGTAGCCCAGATCCCTTCCCCGTCGAAGTGAGGCACCTCTTGAAAGTGCACGAGCACGGGTACCCGAAGCTCTCCGGCCAGCGCATAGATACGTTGCAGCTCGGGCCCGTCGGCCTCGACGTGGAACTTCAGTTCGCCGAAGCCAACGGCACCGGCTTTCACCGCCTGGGTGAGGCGTGACTCGGCGTGCGCGTCGGTGATGTCGGTCGAGACGGCCCAGGCTATGCGGCGCGGATACTTCGCCTGAAGTGCCGTCGCGTCGCTCGCCGCAATGTCACGCGCCAGGATCACCGCGTTGGTGACGCCGCATCCGTCCATGTGGATCAGATTGGCCTCCGGGTTGGGACGAAGGTGCGAGTGGCAATCGAGCACCGGACCACCCCACAGATCGGAGGCGTTTTGCGCGTGGACCTCGCCGGCCACGGCCGTAGCTGCGACCGACGCCAGAAATTCCCGCCGACTCACCCGCATGCCTGACCTCCTGCTCTGACGTCCACGCTGCGGCATCATCAGGACGTCGCACGCGCGGCCTTCCGCCGTGCGTTCAGCGACGGCGGGTTCAGGGTGTCAGTACCGAACACCTGCTGCGCTCTCGCCACGAACGTGGGCTCGTCCGGCTCGGCATAGAGCGACACCCATTCGTCGGCCGTCATCTTGTCCCGGCCCGCCGCCAGCACCTGCGCATCCTCACCAACCGGGATCCGGAGGGGTGAGTCTTTCCGAGTCGCCGCATCGTAGATCGCCGCGGCGACGACGTCTGGCAGGGTTCCCCCCTCCATCTGTGACCCGAGCACCCGCATCAGGCGCTTCATGGCCGGCCCGTATTCGTGCCCTTCGGGGAAGGGTACGGCACGCTTGCCCCAGATCGGTGTGAGCACGACACCCGGCTCGATCACCGCCACTCGCACGCCGAACGGCTTCATTTCCATCGCCAACGACTCGCTGAACGCCGACAGGGCGAACTTCGTCGCCGCGTACGCGCCGTGGCCGGGCAGCGTGATCCGGCCCAACATCGAGGTGACGTTGACGATCGCACCACGACGCCGCGTCCGCATCGACGGCAGTACCGCGTGCATCATGCGCACGGCGCCAAACAGATTGGTTTCAAACATCGTACGGATCTCTGCCATCGGCATCAATTCCACAGGCGCAGCGGACCCGATGCCGGCGTTGTTGACGAGCACGTCCACGGGGCCGACATGAGCGATGGCCTCGCGCACCGAGTCATCGTCGTCCACGTCGAGTGCAAGCGGTACGAGCGGCAATCCTTCGGCCACGGCGTGTTGGAGACCGTCGGATGATGCCGGCGTCCGCGCGCCTGCGTATACCTGATAGCCCTTGCGCGCGAACAGCAGGGCCGTTTCGAGCCCGATGCCGGTGCTCGTGCCCGTGATCAGTGCGACTGGCATGCGTAGACCTCGTTGAGAGTCGGGGTCGGGATAAGTTTCACGTACTGATCGCCATGGAGGAGGATTTCGTTGCAGGAATTGAAACTTATCCCGACCCCGGACACCTGTCTATTCCTGGTGGTAGTTCGGATACGGCGGACGCTTCGGCTTTGGTGGCGGATTCTTCGCCAGGAGGTCCATGACGACTTCGACGGCTTTCTCCAGCTGCGGATCGTGCCCTTCCCTCACAGCCTTCGGATCCATCTCCACCTCGACGTCCGGCGGCACCCCGTGGTTCTCGACGTCCCAACTGCCGTCGACCGTGTAGAAGGCCAGATCGGGTGTCCCGGCGAATCCTCCGTCGATCAGGTCTCCCGGATTCGTGTAGTGCCCGACCAGCCCTCCCCATGTCCGCTTCCCGACGAGCGGGCCGATGCCGGTCTTCCGGAACATCCACGGCAGCGCGTCGCCTCCGGACCCGGCCATTTCATTGATGATCATCACCTTGGGCCCGAAGATCGCTTCGATCGGCGTCGTGATGTCTTCGCCTTCGCGCATCGTCCACCTGCTCAGCAGCGGCCGGCGAAGATAGTCGATGACGTAGTCGGCGATGTCGCCACCGCCGTTGAACCGCTCGTCGATGATCACCGCCTCCTTACCGACCTGGGAGAAGTAGTAGCGATTGAAGTTCGTGTAGCCGCCGGCGTAGGTGTCGGGCAGATAGACATAGGCGACCCGTCCGCCGGTGAGCTCATCGACCTTGCGGCGGTTCCCTTCGATCCAGGCGAGATTGCGTAACGGGATATCGTCCTCGATCGGGACGACGGTCACCTGGCGGGCGGCGGTGCCGTCCGGATTCGGGCCGACACGAAGCGCTACCTGTTTCCCCGCGGTCTCCTCGAAGAACGCGAAGATGGTGTCGCTCGCGCGTAGTTCGCGTCCATTCACCGCGAGCAGGTACTCGCCCGGGAGCACGTTGACTCCGGGCTCGGTCAGGGGCGCGCGCAGCTTCGGATTCCAGTTCTCACCGTTGTAGACGCGCGCGAACCGATAACGGCCGTTCTCGATCGTGTAGTCCGCACCGAGCAATCCCCCCTTGACCTTCGTGACTTCGGGCCGGTCGCCACCGCCGACGAACATGTGTCCGATGGTGATGTCGCCGAGCATCTCTTCGAACAGGTAGTTCAGGTCGTCGCGGCTGGTGAGCGCTGCCAGATAGGGCTCGTACTTCTTCTTGATTGTCTCGAGGTTGAGTCCGTGCAGGCCGGGGTCGTACAGGAAGTCGCGCTCGCCGCGCCACACCTGGTAGTACATGTGCGTCCACTCGGCCCTCGGATCCACGAACACCTGCATCGCATCGAGCTTGAGCGGACCGCCTTCGCCTGGCTTGGGCGGCGCACCGGTTGGCTTCTGCGCGAGGGCGATCGACCACTGTCCTTTCTGCAGGTACAGCATCTTCTCGCCGTTGAACGACAGGTCGAACGAACCGATCCCCTCGAGAATCTTCTCGGTCTTGCGTGTCTTCAGCTCGAACATGTGCAGGGTCTGCGACGGCCCGTCTTCCTCGTAGTCGATCGGATCGACGGCTGGCCCCTCGACGAGGAACAGCACTCCCGCTTTCCTCGACTGGAGCGCCGTGTAGTTGCGGGCCGGTATCGGGAGCGACAGAAGCCGCTGCCCGATGTTGTCCAGATCGATCTGGACTGACACCGGCTTCTCTTCCTTCCCTCGATCCTTGCCCGTGTCCTTCGCGGCGTCCTTCTCCTTGTCGGTCTTCAGGGCGTCGCCTGGCTTCTCCTCATCACTCTCGGGCGCAAGCGGCGAGGCCACGTCCTTTCTCAGCACCAGGACGTAAACACTGCGTGTGACCGGCCGATTCAGGCTCGACATGTCGAGCCATCCTGTGCGGAGGGACGTGTCGGTGCTGGCGGTGAGGTACAGGTACTTGCCCTCCTTGTCGAAGACCGGATAGAGCGCATCGCTCATCCCGTCGGTCACCTGATAGCTCTTCCCCTGCTCCACGGAGTAGACGAAGACGGCGTGCAGGTAATTGCGCAACTGCTTCGTGTACGCGACCCAGCGGCTGTCGGGAGACCAGGAGGGATCGAACGCCTGGTAGGGGCCCGCATAGGTATCGGTGTCCACCTTCACGGGCATCTTCTTGTCTACGTCCACGTACCAGAGGGCCAGGCGTTTGTCGGAGTACGCGATCTTCTTGGAATCGGGCGACCAGACAGGCGAGTAGTAGAACGTCGGAGGCGTGCCGAGGTCGAACTTGCGCACGGCGCCCAGGCCACTCTGGTCGCGGACGTGCAACGCGTACTCGCCAGACTCGTCCGAGAGATAGGCGATGGACGCGCCGTCGGGAGCCCACGCCGGATCGCGCTCCACCACGGCCGTCGTGTTGGTCAGGTTGCGGATATCCCCCTTCTCGGGCGGCACCGTCAGGATCTCGCCTCGCGCTCCGAACACCGCGCGCGCACCCGTCGGGGAGAGGGCGGCTCGCGTGATGCGCCGCGACTCGATCTTCTGGAAGTGCGGCCTGACCTCGGTGACATCGCCGACGACCCGGACGCTCAGTTCGCGATCGCGCCCGGAGCCGAGGTCGAACACGTGAAGGGCGCCGAATTGCTCGTAGACGATCGCGCCCGGGCCCGCCGAGGCCGACTTGATGTCGAGTCCCTTGTTCTTCACGACCTCGGTGACCTGCTTCGACTTGAGGTCGTAGGCGAAGAGAGTGACCGGGCCGTTGCGATCGGAGAGGAAGTAGATGGCGTCGCCGACCCACATGGGATTGAAGTCGTTCGAGTTCTCGCGGGGGATGGCGGTCTCGGTGCGGGAATCGGCCAGCGCCGCGATCCAGATCGGCCGCGTCTGTCCGCCCCGATAGCGCTTCCATGCCCGCTGCCACTGCTGAATGGGAACGTATGCCAACCGAGCGCCGTCCGGTGAGTACGACCCCTCGACGGCTCTCGTCAGTGGCACCTCGGTGGGGAAGCCGCCCTCGACAGGAACCGTGAACAGACGCACGACGCTGTACGTATAGCTCGTCTGCCGGGAGCGAAAGAGCACGCGCGTGCCATCCGGCGTCCAGCCGACGACCTCGTCCTCACCGGGATGGAAGGTCAGTCGACGAGGCACGCCCCCGGCCGCTGGCACGACGTAGACGTCCACGTTGCCGTCGTACTCGCCGGTGAAGGCAACCTGCGCACCATCGGGCGAGAACGCGGGATCCCGCTCGATTCCGATCCCGGAGGTAAGCCGCTGGGCATCACCCCCTTCGCGGCTGACGGTCCAGATGTCGCCGCCGCAGGAGAAGGCGATCTGCGTCCGGCTCACCGACGGCTCCCGCAGCAAGACAGGCGCCGCGGATTGAGCGGCCGCACTGGTTGCGATGGCACACATCAAAAGAAGTGGAAGACCGGCTCGGCCCACGATTCACCTCGTCCGCGCATCATAGGCCGATCTCGGCGAATGCGGGAGTCGCCGCGATACACTGCGGCTGGTGATCCCAAAGGAGACCCCCATGCTCTGTTACGGTGCCAAACAGCTTGCTGCCAGCTTCAGAACCGTCCGCAAGAACACCATCCAGGTGGCGCAGGACATCCCGGAGGACAAGTACGATCACATCCCCGCTGACGACGCGCGCACCGTCGGTCGTATGTTCACCCACGTCGCGCTCGCCCCTACGATGTTGTGGATGAAGATGCACGGCACGCGCTCGATGGATGTGATGGGATTCGACTTCCTCAGCCTCGGCAAGGCTATGCAGGCCGAAGAGAGCACACCGCGTACGAAAGCGCAGATCGTCGATCTCCTCACCGAACACGGCGAACGCTTCGCCGCCTACCTCGAAACGCTGTCAGACGAAGTGCTGGCCGATCAGGTGCTGGCGAACAGCGCGGCAGGTCCGCTCCACAAGAGCCGCCTGGAGATGCTGCTCGGCGCCAAGGAGCACGAGATGCACCACCGCGCCCAGCTGATGCTCATCGAGCGTCAGCTCGGGATCGTCCCGCATCTGACTCGCCATCTCAATGCCGTGATCGAGCAGATGGCCAAAGCGCGGGCGGGGGTGTGACGCGCTTCGAGGCTCCATGCCGCCGGATGCTGATGGATAGGTGATGAAGGTCTTCAAGTTCGGCGGCGCCAGCGTGAAGGACGAGCAAGGTGTCCGCAACGTGGCGCACGTCCTTCGACACTTCCCCGACGATGACCTCGTCATCGTCGTCAGCGCGATGGGCAAGACGACCAACGCGCTGGAGGAGTTGGTCTGGGCGTATCGGGAGGGCCGGGACGTCCACGCGCTGGTCGATCGGCTGCGCGCGGCGCACGTGGGCGTGTTGGCGGCTGTTGCACCAGCGGATGCGGCTGCGATGGCCGACCTCCTTCACCACTTCGGTCTGCTCGCTCACGCCCTTCGCTGTGCGCCATCGAACAGCCTCGATCATGACTACGACCAGATCGTGTCGTTTGGTGAGATCTGGAGCACGCTCATCGTCAGCACGTATCTGAAGGCTGCTGGCCTCTCGAACACCTGGATCGACGCGCGCGCGGTCGTGTGCACCGACAACCTGTACCGCAGTGCGCGGATCGACTGGACGACGTCGGCTGCGCACGCTCCAACCGCGTGGGCGGCGATCACCGGACGCCCTCGACGGTTGGTGACTCAGGGCTTCATTGGCTGCGCTCCAGACGGCACGACCACGACGCTCGGCCGTGAGGGATCGGATTTCAGCGCCGCCATCTTCGCCTACCTCCTCGATGCGGAAAGCGTCACCATCTGGAAGGATGTGCCGGGGATGTTCAACGCCGATCCCAAAGTGTTCCCCGACACGACACTGCTTTCGCATATCAGCTACCGTGAAGCGATCGAGCTCAGCTACTTTGGCGCGAGCGTCATCCATCCAAGAACGCTGCAGCCACTGCAGAAGAAGCACATTCCTCTCTACGTGCGCTCCTTCGCCGACGTGAGCGCGCCAGGCAGCACCATCCACGACCACCAGGCGAACGACTCGCTCGTTCCGTCGTTCATCCTCAAGCCAAACCAGCTGCTCATCTCCATCACGCCGCACGATCTGAGCTTCGTCGTGGAAGAGAACCTCAGCGACATCTTCCGGATGTTCGCGCGGCGGCGCGTGCGCATCGATCTGATGCAGAACAGTGCGGTCGCCTTCAGCGTGGCCGTGGACGATACCCGGCCGGCACGCGAACTGATAGAGGAGTTGAGCCGAGCGTACGAGGTCCGCTACAACGAGGGCTGCGAGCTGGTCACGGTCCGGCACTTCGATGAGGCGACGCTGAAGCGGCTGACCGACGGGCGGGAAATCCTGATCGAGCAGCGCAGCCGGAACACGGCGCGGTTCGTCGTGAAGTGAGGCCCACCATGGCGCTGGCGCTTGCACTGACATCCGACGACCGCGCGCTGCTGCTCGTCATCGTCGCGCCAATCGCGGCGTTGGCTGTGTGGGGGATCGTCCGGCTCGGCCAGGCGCGCACGGCGATTCGCGCCAGCCTCGAAGCCGAGGGCCTGGAGAGCCTGCAGGTGCGCCGGTCGTTTCGCCACGGCCCGTTCGCAGGCACAACATCGCGCGGCCACACCGTTTATCGCGTCGCGGCACGGGACAAGAGCGGCCGAGAGCGTCGAGGGTGGGCCCGGTGGGGACGTTCGTGGATCACGAATCCCGATGTCCTCGAGATGCGGTGGGAGGACTGACACCCCGTAGGCAGGGGTAACTAGAAGAACTAAAAAGGTCGTGAGCCCGTCACCGGTTCGACACTATTCCACGAACGCCAGCCACCCCAATGACGCAGGCACGTGGAAATCCGGCTCGTTCGTGTGAGGGTCTACCCAGGTCGCCCACGCTTCAACCGGCGGCGGTCCCTCGGACTCGCGGCCCAAGGTATGGAGGCTCGGGCGCGACTGGACCGCTCGCCCGCTGCGGTCGTGGCTGAACTCTGCGCGATACAATCCGCAGCGGATTCGCGCACCGGACCGGACTGCGGCGAGACCCAGCTCGGGGAAGCGCGTCAGCGGAATGCGGCCTTCGATCTCGTATCCGTCCGGTCGCGTTGTTCCCCGGACCTCCAGTCCAGCCAGCTGCCACGTCGGGTCAAACCTGCGATAGAACGACGCACGGTAATCGAACGCGCGGCCGAGTGAGTCGATCTCGACGCAGAAGTACTCCAGCATCTGTTCGTCGCGGCTGAAGAACATCTCCACGCGATCTTCGAACACGGCGTCCTGTTCGTCGCGGTAGTGATCGAGCACGACAACGTCGGAATCCTGCACGCGGAACGTGAAATAGAAATAGCTGTCATCCCAGAGTGCGCGGAGCTCCGTTCGGGGCGCAGACGTGTGTCGCCAGGGAAACGTGAACTGCCGTTCAACGACCGCGTGGTCCCAGGAAGGCTCGTCGGCGCGGCCATCGATGGTGATAGGCGTCGTCGCTCGTCGCGCCTGGTAGGTCCGGTCGCTCCCGAGGCGTGAGGGCGACGCGAAGACGTGCCGGCCACCGCTCGTCATCGGCACGGAGGCCACGAGCCATACGGCGCACGCGCACAGCAGTACGGGCCCACACCGGCGAGTCACGGGCAACATGATACGCGCGTGGGACGGCCGAGCGCCGGCTCACGCTTCGAGGTCACAGAGCACGCGGTCAAGCTCGCGCACGGCGCGCATCGAACTGACGCGCCGCCGCACTTCCTCCCCAGACCGTCGCCAGCCATCCCGCAGCAGTTGGAGCCCAGATGATGCTCGCAACGACGTGACTGCGTTCGGTGTACACCCACGAGCCGACCAGCACAGCTCCGATGAAGATGGGCGCACACCACAGCGGTGCGGTTCGCGCCAGCGTCGCCTGCCGCGCGAGCATGACGATGGTGGTGTGGATCTGCGTCAAGGAGTCTCGCGGTCCAGGCCGTGCTTGTACGTTCCACGAGGCATACGAGAACTCCACAAAGAGCAACACCGCGATTCCCGCCGCCATCAGGGCATAGCCCCCGCGGACCAACGGCGTGATCCCATGTGCCGCACACCAGAGCAACACAATCCAGAGCAGCGCGGCGCATCCGAGTGACAGATTGCGGATCCATCGCCCCCTGTCGCGCTCGCTCTGGTCCTGGACGAGTGCGGCATCGACTGCTCGACGGATCGGCTCTCTCGGAGTGTCGCCGCCGGCCATCCATGCTCGAACGAGCGCATCGTCATGCATGCTTCACCTCCCGCAGCGCGAGCTCCTTCCGGACGCGACTCAAGCGTACGGCCACGGTTGCAGCCTTCACGCCCGTCACGCTTTCGATCTCGCCGGCGGTCAGCCCCTCCAGCCAGAGCAGTGTGATCGTTCGATCTCCCGGGGACAGGCTCGCCAGCGCCTGATGGAGTGCGAGCTGTCGCAGTCCGGACGGGTCGCGTGTCGCGACATCCCCATCGAGCGGCGTTTCACGTGATTGCCGGCGGCGGGTGCGCGTTTGCCACGTGAGCGCCACGTTGTGCGCGATCCGGTAGAGCCACGTGCGTTCCGAGGCGTCTCCCCGAAACGCCGGGAGTGCGCGCCAGATCGCGAGACAGATGTCCTGGAACAGGTCCTCTCGATCCGCGGGATCGGCCGCATAGACCGCGCACAACCGCCGGATCGGGCCCGCATACGACTCGATCAGCCTGGCAAACGAGTCGCGGTGGTGAGAATCCGGGCTCACAATGCAGGTAGTCTCGCCAGGCGGCAGGATCTAACACAGAGTACATGAGGCCGGTACTGATGCGGACCGGAAAGGTCATTTGATCGGAGGAAGAAAACCCCGATCACGCAGCCAGCGGGCACACGCGTCGGTCCACTGCCCGAAGGGACGGTCACTGCGGCGAACGCCGAAGTCGTGGGTCGTGTTGGCGTAGAGGTGCAGCTCGGCGGGAATGCCTGCCTGTTTAAGCGCGAGATACATCACCACGCTGTGCTCCGGGGGACTGATGATGTCGTCGCTGCCATGAACGAGAAAGACCGGTGGTGTGTCCGCGGGAATGCTGAGTCCTGGAGCGAGCGAGTTCGTCTCCTTCGCTGTGAGGAAGCCGGAGTAGGCGGCAATCGCAAAGTCTGGCCGGCTGCTGATCTGGTCGAGGTCGTCGATCGGTTCGTACGTGCGCTTCGCGAAACTGGTCGCCGTGGCAATGGCGAGATGTCCTCCGGCTGAGAAGCCAATCACGCCTATGCGTTTCGGATCGATCCCGAACTCGCTCGCACGGCTGCGGACGATTCGGAGGGCTCGCTGCGCATCCTGCAACGGCCGCCGCGCGGGTTCGCCTTCGCTCTCATCGGGTCGTCGCGGCACGCGATATTTGACGATGACGCCCGTGATGCCGAGCGAGTTCAGCCAGGCGGCGACTTCCTCGCCCTCGAGTTCCCAATACAGATCCCAATAGCCGCCGCCGGGAAAGATCAGCACCGCCGTACCGGTTTTCGCAACCTTCGTTGGGGACTGGATCGTGATGGCCGGTATTGTGACGTCCGTGATCATCCGCGTTGGCTCGGTGACTTCGACTTGTCGCCGTTCCAGTCGTGGCGACATGCGGACGCGCTCGGGACCGATGGTTCCTGGTTCCTCCGGTGCCGGCCCGTGCCAGAGCTCAATCACGCGGGGCGGATCGGCGGCGAGCGCGGAGGAAGTGCCGCACAGGGTTGTGGCAAGCGTCAGTATTTGAATCCACTGCGTGCTCATCGCCTTCGGTCTCCGCGCTTCACGGCCTTTGAGGTAGATGACAACACCGGCAACCGCCTGCGCGCATCGCCGATTATGGCTGAGGGTCAGAAGAGTGGCGACGACAGAGGCTGATCGAGAACGTCACGCGCCCGAGCCTGGCAGTAACGGCCGAGTTGACGGATAAATGTAGTATCATCACTACATGAAGCTCGGGCTGCGCGAAGCCAACCAGCACTTCTCGAAGGCCATAAGGGCCGTGCGCGCCGGCCGGGAGGTAATCCTGACCGACCGAGGGCAACCGGTCGCCGTCATCACGCCGATCAAGGCCGCAGACGCCCAGGACGCCGCGCTGCAGGCGATGGCTAACGATGGACTTATCACGCTGCCAGCCAAACGCGGCCCGCTCCCGGCGGGCCGCTGGCGCCCTGCCAAGGCCAAAGGTAGGCCCGCCTCGGACACGGTCATCGAGGATCGTGAGGACCGCTTCTAGGCATGGACTGGGCGTTCGTCGACACGAGTGCCATGGTGAAGCGGTACCTGGACGAGCCCGGGCACCGCGAAGTCGTGCGGCTGCTTCGACAGAGCCAGGTGGCCGTCTCCGGGCTTCTTCCTGTCGAGTTCCGCGGCACAATCCGGCGACGCGTGCAGGATCGAACCCTCACTCCTGGCGAAGCGCATCGTGTACTGAGGAAGTTCGCCGTGGATCGCACTAGCTTCACCACCGTGGAGCTCACGCCGGACGTCCTTTCGCAGGGGGAGTTGCTTGTCGCCACCCATCCCATCCGAACGCTTGACGCCCTTCAAGTGGCATCGGCTCGCTTGTTCGCATCTCGTCTTGGTGCTCCGGTGGTGTTTCTCAGCGCCGACAAGCGGCAGGCTGACATCGCGGCCGCAGTCGGGTTGACCGTCGCTGTAATCGGTCAGACACACGGCTGAGCCTTTTGCACTTGGCACGCGACGACGCCCATACCGCCAGACGCGATTGCGGCGTATCTCGAAACTGGCCGCGAACGAGCGCCCGCCAGGCGTCCAGGCCGCCTCGTCGCGCTGGCCGGCCGCGAAAGGCTCAGGGCCACGCAATAGGGATGTGTAGACATCCTCCGCACGCAGAACTGCCCAACATTCCGTCACGCGAGTACGGCGCCGACCCCACCGACCACCCGGGCACGACACGCGCGCGTCAGCCGCTGTGATCCATCGCCGCCGTCGCCCGCCTGGCGCGGCGGTCTTTAGACGGCGCGCGCGACGAATCCCTCGAAGATCCTGGGCCGGAACGGGTGCGCGGCTGCGGTTGAGCCGCTCACTATTCCCGCTGCCCGTCACTGGAAGTGCCAATGTAGTGACTTCACCTCACGTGCCACGACTTGGGTAGAGCCAGCGCGCGTCACGGTGAGCTGGTGCACTACGTACGCCGTCTGACCCACTCGGCCTCGGAAGGTGTCACTCAAGGCCAGCGTATTCCAAACAGCACCGTCCGAGCCGCCAATCGTCGACACCGAGGCGTTGACAATGCACTTGACTCCATCGAGCGAGAGACAGCTCATCACCTGGTAGATCGGTCGCGCCATGAACTGACTCATCTGCGCATATTCCTCTCTCGGCATCGTCGGTGGCGGCTCCTGGTCACCCTGCAGCGTGTATGCGATCTCCACTCTGCCAGACTGTCCGTACGCGAGCGTGGCTCCGTCGACGGGAAGCGTGGACATCTGTCGCACGCTGAAGCGCGATGGCGCTGATGTGTCAGGCGGGGGGGTGGGACTGACGGGAGATTTTCCGTCGCACCCCGCACATGACGCTGCCACCAGTGCGAGCAGGACGAACGACCGGTTCCTCATGGTGTCTCCGTTACAGGCGTTCTCGCAGCCGACTGATTGCGGTGAGCGGAACCCCCTCTCGGTTGACTCCGGTCGGCCGCGTACTGGAATGCCGCTTGCCCTCCAGCCGGTGTGGGCCCTGCCGAAAATCACCCGCGCTTACTTAAACGCAGTCCGTTTTGAAGCCATACCATCAACGAACTGCTGAGTCGTGGCACGAGAGCGCATGGGCGACGCAGTGACGCGCGCATCGGCCGCGAGTGCTTGAATCGCCAACTTAGACCGACCATGTCGATTCCTGTAGCCGGTCTAACTAGCGTGGCGCTCGCTGGGCGCAAGCCCGAGATATCGGGTTGCCGCCTCCATCAACCGCGTCGCCAAGCGTGAGCACTGCGAGCACCGTGTCAACGCCGGTCGAAAATCTGACAGTTCCGCCGATTGAAAATCTGACAGATCGACGAGGGGACGAGCCTCAGTTCGTCGACGCCTCCTGACGAGCGCGGCGGCGACGAGCGGCCGGTTCAGGGTCCTGCGGGGCATGGAGCGTCTGCCAGAGCTCGGTGTGCTGTCGCATGCGGTAGCTGTTGCCGCGGATCGTCACCAAATGACAGTGATGGACGAGACGATCGATGAGCGCGGCCGCCATGACGTCATCGCCGAAGATGTCGCCCCATTCTTCGAAGCCTTTGTTGGACGTGAGCACGGTGGACGCGTGCTCGTAGCGACGCGTCATCAACTGAAAGAACAACATGGCGCCGGCGCGCGTGATCGGCAGGTAGCCGATCTCGTCGACGACCAGCAGCGCGGGATGCGTGAGGATCTTCAGACGCGCCTGCAGGCGACCGGCGGCCTGCGCCTCTTCCAGCGAGGTGATCAAGTCGGCGAGCGTGCCGTAATAGACGCGCCGGCCGCTCTGCGCCGCGGCGATGGCGAGACTGATCGCCAAGTGCGTCTTGCCGACGCCCGGTGGCCCGAGAAAGATCACATTCTCCCGACGCTCGACGAAGCCGAGTTCATGCAGACTTTCGATCTGCTCTCGGCGCACGGAGGGCTGAAAGGTGAAATCGAAATCGCCGAGCTGTTTCACGACTGGCAGCCGGCTGGAGCGCATCGCCGCCTGGAGCCGCCGGTTATTGCGCAGCTGAATCTGCGCGGCCAGCAGCTGCTCGATCGCCTCCGGGGCGGTGAGCGTGCCGCCATCGACGCCTTGGAGAATCGTATCGAGGGCTTCGAGGGCACCTGGCATGCGGAGGTCCGCCAGGATGTGGCGTAGCCGGTCGCGGCGCGAGAGCGGTGCGCTTGTGCTCTTCATGCGGCACCTCCAGCCAGGCGGGCATACGCGGCGAGCGAGCGCTTCTCGACCGTCACGACCGACCGCGGCGATCGACGGACCGGAATCGCGGGGGATGGCCGCTCGAGAATCAGCGAGGTGTAGCGTCGTGTGGCTACCGGCTGCAGCAGGAACTGCTCCTCGCGATCGAAACGGTCCCGCGGACGCTCGCGCGTCGTGCCGTGTACGCGCACATTGGCGACGCGGTCGAGCCAGCCCTGTCGCTGCTGATCGAGGTCCGCATCGTGCAGGAACGTGCGGCCGTAGACGAAATTGCCGCGCAGATAGCGGACGGGACGCTCGACCTTGCCCTTCGTCTGCGCGCGATACGGGCGGCACGCGCGCGGCGTGAAGCCCCAGTGATGTGCGAAGCGGAGAAACTCCGCGTTGCGCACGAGGGCGCCGCCCTCGAGCCGCAGATCGCGCGTGATCACCGCCTTCATCTGATCGAAGAGCAGCTCCTGCGGGACCCCGCCGAAATAGCCGAACGCTTCCTCAAGGCCGTCCATGAGCGTCGCCATGTCTTGGCGTGGGTAAAACCGGCACCACAACAGCCGCGAGTAGCCCAGAACGACGAGCAGGGCGTACCGCACGCCCCATGGCATCCGAAAACGCGCGAAATCCACTTGCGCCTGTCGCCCGGCCGGCGTCTCGAACCGGATGACGGGCTGCGGTGGTGGCATCGGTCGCACCAGACGAACGTAGGCTTTCAGCTGCGAGTAGCCGCCCGCGTAGCCAGCGCCGCGGATCTCGTCGAGGAGTCGTACGGACGACAGCTCGGGATACGCGGTGAGTCGCGCCTCGATAATCGGTTTATAGGCATCGAGCTTCGTCGCCACGGGTGGCCGCGGTCGATAACGCATCGCCTCGGCATCGAGATCTCGCTCCAGATCGCCGTCGCGAATCCACCGATGAATCGTGTCGCGGCTCACGCCCAACTGGCGCGCCAGCTCGCTCTTGCTCGACCCTTGCTCGAGGTAATGCCTCATGAGCATGCGCGTCTCCCGTCCGAACATCGCGCCTCCACTCCTGTCGGAGACGCATGGTGAAATTAATCACCGGCCGGGAGCAACGCTCTCAGCCGGCAGCCAGACCGTGCTGCCGACTGTCAGATTTTCGCCCGCCACAACTGTCGTATTTACCACCGCCGCTAACAGCACCGAAAGAACACCCGCTCACCCCGCTCGACGTGAGACAAATACGGCACCGAATACCCTGTGAGATCCGATAGGTTCGTCAACGTCACCTCGTTAGCAACACGCCACGCCCGCAGTCCGGGCACGTTCAAAGATTTGTCCATACAGGCTTGAAACTGGCCACAACACCGTCAACCCTGTTGCCAGCAAGTCTTGAGAATCGCCCAGCAACGGAAGTAAAGTGACAGCGTGGCGGAGACGATTGGCGAACAGATTCGGCGCCTGCGAGAAGCCGCCGGGCTGCGCCAGGACGACGTCGCGCGGCGGGCGAAGCTTCGAGGTTTGCCGTGGAACTCCGCGACCGTGGCGGCCATCGAGACGAACCGCCGCGACCTATCATTGGACGAGTTCCAGACCATTCGCGGACAGGAGGCCAGGGACGACGAGCTCGCGGCGATGTTCACGCTCGCCGTTCCCACCCTGGCGATCACTGGGCACGCCCCCACCGTCGTGGTGGCGCCCTCCCCGGCCCACACGCCGCCTGTCCCCAACGTGGACGAGTCGGATGCCGAACTGAAGGCGGCCAGGAGAACGATCGGTAGATGGACCCGAGCGTAAGACGATGGATCCGTCGCGGCCGGTTTCGGGGCGCAAACTACAGCGCCAACGCTTCCCCTCGCGGGTCCAGTGTCGGCCCGCACGATCCAGGCCCTGCGCGGCCATATCACCCGTGCGTTAGTGAAAGAGATCGCTGATGCGCTGAAGGCCGAGCGGGGACGGAAGAAGGGTCGGCGTCGAAAAGTAGCAAGAAAGTAGCAAGGGGAAGGGCGGAAAGTGGCGCGCCCTGCAGGACTCGAACCTGCGACCTCCTGGTTCGTAGCCAGACGCTCTATCCAACTGAGCTAAGGGCGCGCGATTTCGTGCCGCGGGCATCAGTCCGACGGGCCCTGATCCGCATCAACGAAACTTCGACTATAGCACACACCCCGCGCCTGATAAGTTCAGCGGCGCTGGGTGTGTGAGTCGAAAAGTCTAAGAGTCAACTGGGTCGAAAAGTCCTTCGCTCGAAGGGGCTACGAAAGGGTCGCAGCGCAGCTCGGACCCTGCGACTTTTTGACCCTTGGACGCTTCGACCCCCGAGGGTCACTTTTCCTTGAAGCCCTCGGGCACAGCGACATCCGCCGCCGTCACGTCCGTCGACACGCTCTGCAGCTCCTGGTAGATGGTCATGATGCGGGAATGACCCTTCGGCAGCGCCTCGGCATCGCCCGACGCCTGGTCCTTCTCCTTGTCCTTGTTCTTCTGCATCATCTTCTTCGCCAGGAAGCCGCCGAGCCCGGTCGGCGTCGTCGGCTCGCTGCTGCTCGTGGACGACTCATCCTTCGGCGCGTTGGGATCCTCGACACCGTCGATGGTCATCGTCGTCATGCATCGGGCGTTCCGTCGACCTTCTCACCCTCGACGTGCACGCGCTTCATGGCATCGACCAGCATGGGATACATCGGCGGCCGCGGCGGCCATCGCGTCGGGCGACACGTCGCTCGACGCAGGCGTGGAATCGTCGGCCATCTTCGCGATGTAGCGCGCCTCGAACTCGGCGCGCTCCTTGAGCGCCTGATCTTGGGCGCGATCCACGAATCCGTCGTGACCAGCAGTCCCCCGCCCTCCTCGAGCGTCTTCCCCTTCTGCCGCATGGCCACGGTCGTGATGACTTCCTTCGTGTCGAATCCGTTGATCGTCTTGGTCTGGCCGGTTGGCTTCGACGTCACGTCGATCTCGGTACTCGGGCATCTTCTCGTCCGGCTTCTTCTCGTCTGGCTTGCCGGCCTCAGGCTTCTCCTTGGCCTGCTGCTGCTGCAGCTTTTCCCGCGCTTCGCGCGCCGCCTTCCGCGCCTCTTCGAAGGTCCGGACCTTGTAGGTCTTGTTCTTCATGTCGAGCGTGTAGATCTTCTCTTCCTGCAGATCCACGATCTGCCCGTAATCGCCGTAGATGGCGAGCTTCCGGTCGCCCTTGATCGCGGTCGTGCCAAGCGTGGGCTCGCGCATCGACTTGCCGGCGAACATGCCGATCAGTTTGCCGAGCGCGCCGGCGATCTTGAGCTGGTGCTTGTCCTGCACCTTCACGTCGGCCTGGAGCACCGCGCCAGCCAGCGCCACCACCACTGCAAGAACCAAGACTCTACTCGTGCGCTTCATGCCGTTCTGCCTCTCCTGGGTCCGCCACTTCTGCGGCCTGACTGCTGATTGAAAATGCGCGCTCAGAATATCATCGCGGTTCCGCCGCGACGGCAACCTGTGACAACGAGCTCATCCGAACCCCTTGAACCCGCTGAAAGTCGCACATAATGAGCCGAATGGCCGCGCCGGACCATCGTGCCACTGCGCCCGCGTCCGTCGTGTGTGTCGTCCTCACGGTCAGCGACACGCGCACGGCCGAAACCGACACCAGCGGCGGCGCGATCGCCGCCCTTCTCCACTCGGCCGGGCATGTCGTCGGCGGCCGTGCATTGGTCCGCGACGAACCCGAGGAGATCGGCACGCGCGCTGGCGGACGCGATCGGACGCGACGATGTGGACGCGGTGCTGGTGACGGGCGGCACCGGTATCACGTCGCGGGACGGCACGATCGAAGTCGTGAGCGCGCTCCTCGACAAGCGCGCTCGACGGATTCGGCGAGCTGTTCCGCATGCTCAGCTACGACGCGATCGGCGCCGCGGCCATGCTGTCTCGAGCGATTGCCGGGCTCGCCCGCGGACGTATCATCATCGCCATGCCGGGGTCGGAACACGCGGTCCGGCTGGCCATGGAGAAACTGGTGCTGCCGGAACTGGGCCATCTCGTGCGCGAGGCCAGACGCTGATGGGCGCTGCCCTCGATCGTCCCCTGGTGTCGGTAGACGAGGCCCGCCGGATTCTCGCTTCGACGGGGACGCCAGTCGCACGGACCGAGCGCATCCCGCTCGCTCGAGCGGCGGGACGCGTCGTGTCAACGCCGATCACGGCGACGATGGATGTCCCGCCGTTCGCTCGGGCGGCGATGGACGGGTACGCGCTCCGTTCGGCCGACACGGCCTCGGCCTCGCCTGACGCGCCAACCACGCTGCGCATCGCCGGCCGCGCGTATGCGGGTGAACCCTGGCCCGGACGCGTCGAGCGCGGGACAGCCGTGGCGATTGCCACGGGTGCGCCGGTGCCAGACGGTGCGAACGCCGTCGAAATGATCGAAGACACGCGCCTCGCCGGAGAGGACGTGATCGTGAGCCGTCCGGTCGCTCGCCGGCCGCCACATCACGCCGCGTGGCTACGACGTTCGCGCGGACCACCTCGTGCTCGGCGAGGGGGCACTGCTGACGGCCGCGCGGCTGGGTGCCGCCGCCGCGTTCGGCCTGACCGAGATCGACGTGTACGTGCGTCCGCGTGTCGCGATCCTTCCGACGGGCGACGAAGTGGTCGAGCCCGGCGGCACACTCGGAAGCGGACAGATCTTCGACGTCAACACCACGTCACTCACGGCGTTGATCGAGGCCAATGGCGGCGAAGCGATCGCCCATCCCAACGTGCGTGATGACGCGTCCGCGATCGATCGCGCGTTCGTCGGCTGCCTCGATGCGGATCTGGTGCTGGTGACCGGCGGCAGCTCGGTCGGCGAGCGCGACCATGTGCTCGATACCATCGCCCGGCGTGGTCAGGTGTTGATCAACGGGATCGCCATCAAGCCCGGAAAGCCCACAATCCTGGCGCTCGTGAACGGGCGGCCGGTCTTCGGACTGTCCGGCAATCCGTCCTCGTGCCTGTCGAACGGGTATCTCTTCGTCGGTCCGCTGCTCCGCCGCCTTGCACGCCTGCCGGCGCTGCGGCCGGAGCGCGTGGCCGCGCGCCTCGCGAAGACGGTGACATCGCCAGCCGGACGCCATCAGTTCTTCACCGTCAGGCTCGACGGCGAATCAGCGCGTTGCCCGGCGTTCAAAGGGCTCTGGAGAGATCACCAGCCTGTCGAACGCTGACGGCTACTTCGAGATTGCGGCAGACAGCGAGCGTGTGGAGGAAGGGACGGAGGTCGAGGTCACGCTCTTTTGAGGGCTCGAGGGCTGCGCCGTAATGGACAAAGGGCCCGAGGGCTTTAGGGAGTCGACGGCAGACCGTCGACCGCAGACTGTAGACTGCAGACTGACCGTGTTCCGCGAATCAACGACTCTCCGTCCCGGCGATCGCGCGCCTGACTTCTCGCTGCCGACGCAGCGCGGCGAGATGCGCACGCTCGCGGACTACCTGGCGAACGGCCCTGTGCTGCTCGCCTTTCATCGCGGCACGTGGTGACCCAACTGTCGCCGCCGGTTCGGTGAACTGGCAAGCCACTCTCCTGAATACACGCAACGCGGTTATCAGGTCGTCGCGATCGTCGCGCAACGCTCGGCGCCGGTACGCCGCTACATCGAAGAGACGGGACTGCCCTTCCACATCCTGATCGATGAGGATCGATCGGTCACGAAGGCCTACGGCGTGTGGCACAAAGTAGGCATCGACGCGTGGAACATCTCGCGTCCCGCGCTGTTCGTCGTGTCGAAGGATGGAATCGTGCGGAGCCGCGTGGGTCGCCGAACGGCAGGATGAGTTTCCGGGGGGCGAGGAGATCCTGAAGGAACTCTGACCCGTGTCGCCTTCGTATTCGTGTTCGCTTTCGGATTCGGCTTCGAACAAGCACGAAAACGAATACGAACACGAAGACGACGCGGTCGTACCCGCCTTACCGTCCGTAGAGTCGTGCCGACCTCCGCCCAGTTCACGACATTCCACCACGCGCCGATGTAGTCGGGCCGGCGGTTCTGGTACTTCAGATAGTAGGCGTGCTCCCAGACGTCGAGGCCGAGGATGCCCTTCTTGCCGTCCATCGACGGATTGTCCTGATTCGCGCTGCTCTCGATCGACAGCTTCCCGTTCGTGTCGATGAGCCACGCCCATCCACTGCCGAAGCGGCCGACGCCAGCCTTGGCGAACTGTTCCTTGAACGCGTCGAAGCCGCCGAACGCAGAGGTGATGGCGTCGGCAAGCGCACCCGTCGGCGCGCCGCCCGCGCCTGGCGCCATCAGCTTCCAGAACATCGAGTGATTCACGTGGCCGCCGCCGTTGTTGCGCACCGCAGTGCGGATGTCGTCGGGCACTGCACCGAGGTTCTTGATCAGGTCTTCGGCACTCTTCGCCTGCAGATCGGGGTGCTTCTCCAGGGCGGCGTTCAGGTTGTTCACATACGCCTGATGATGCTTGCCGTGGTGTATCTGCATCGTCTGCGCGTCGATGTGCGGCTCGAGCGCGGCGAAGTCGTAGGGAAGAGGCGGAAGCTGGTGGGCCATCGGAACAACTCCTCTCGAATCGGATCTGAATCGTACGTCCAGCGATCCTAGTCCGAAGCTCCGTGGGCGTTCAATCCCGGCGGATGGTTGGGCGTCAGGAGATGCTGAGCATGCGGTCGAGCGCGACCTTGACCCAGTGCTTGCGCTCGTCCGGCACGACAATCCGATTGTGGACGACGCCATCGAGCAGACCTTCGAGCGTCCACAGCAGATGATTCGGCGAGATCCGGAACATGGTCGAGCACAGGCAGCCGAGCTGGTCGAGCGACACGACGGTCTTGGCGGGGGCGACCTCGGCGGCGAGGCGGTGAACCAGGTGCACTTCGGTGCCGACCGCCCAGACGGATCCGGGCTCGCTCTCGCGCACGCGCTTGAGGATGAATTCGGTGGAGCCGCTTTCGTCCGCGGCCTGAACGACGTCGAATGGGACTTCGGGGTGCACAATCACGCGGATCCCCGGATGCTGTTCGCGGACGAGCCCGATCTGCTTCGCGCTGAAGCGCGTGTGGACCGAGCAATGCCCCTTCCACAGCAGCAGACGGGCGCCCTGCGCCGATGCCTCGGTGAGACCGCCCCACGCCTCGTCTGGATCCCAGAGAGCCATGTCAGACAGTGGCACGCCCATCTTGAACGCCGTGTTGCGGCCCAGATGCTGATCGGGCAGGAAGAGGATCCGGCGTCCACGCGCCCACGCCCATCGAAGGGTGGCGGCAGCGTTCGACGAGGTGCAGACGACACCGCCGTGCTCGCCAACGAACGCCTTGATGGCCGCGGACGAGTTGATGTACGTGACGGGCACGACGTCGTCCGCGCCGCCCATGCGATCGAGCTCGGCCCAGCACGTTTCGAGCTGGTCGATCGCGGCCATGTCGGCCATCGAGCAGCCAGCCGCGAGGTCGGGCAGGATCACCTGCTGGTGCGGGGATGACAGCACATCAGCGCTCTCCGCCATGAAGTGGACGCCACAGAAGATGATGAAGTCGGCCTCGGGATGCTTGGCGCAATGCTGCGCGAGGCGGTAGGAATCGCCTGTGATGTCGGCGAACTTGATGACCTCGTCGCGCTGGTAGTGATGACCGAGAATGAGCACGCGCGGGCCGAGCGTCCGACGCGCGGCAGCGATTCGGCGGTCGAGCTCCTCGTCAGACAGGCCGAGATAGCGATCCGGCAGGGACTGCCGCTCGCCAATCGAGGCTTTCTCGACCTCGTTCAACACGGGAAGAAACGTGCTCGCCATGGCTCTCGTCGCCGTTCCGCGCCTCGTGTCCCTCGTGAGCTTGTGAAAAATATCGCAATCTCCGGAGACAAAAAAGCCAGCGCCTCGTTCCGGCTATCGCCGACGGAGCGCTGACAAGGGAATTATAGCAGATTTGTCGGGGGCTACAGGCTGCAGACTACGGGCCTGTCACCTCGCCCGATGCGCATGACGGCACTAGGCCACAGGCTCACGGCACAAGGCTGACGGCTAGGCTTGGGATCCAGACGTTGGGAACTGCCAGTTGACCGTGGTGCCGTAGGCGTGTGCCTCGTCAGGCCTGCAGCCCGGAGCCTGCAGCCCGCGGCCTGCCTGTCGGAATCACGTTGTAGAGCGTGTCGCGCTCGATGGGCACCCGGCCGGCGGCGCGGATGATGTCTTCCATCTCGGCTGGGGTCATCGCTTCGGGAGTCGTCGATCCCGCCATGTGATAGATGCGCTCGCCTTGCACGGTGCCGTCGAGATCGTCCACACCAAACCAAAGTGAGGTCTGCGCGACGTCCACGCCAGTGGCGATCCAGAACGCCTTCACGTGCGGTACGTTGTCGAGGAGCAGCCGGGCCACCGCGTGTACGCGGAGCGTGTCCGACGCTGTCGGCGCGGGCAGCTTCCGCATCTGGTTGTTGTCGGGATGGAACGCGAGCGGGATGAAGGCCTGGAAGCCACCCGTCTCGTCCTGCAGCGCGCGGGCCCGCAGCATGTGATCGACGCGCTCATCCGCCCGCTCGATATGGCCGTAGAGCATCGTCACGTTCGATCGCATGCCGAGGCCGTGCGCGATGCGATGTATGGCGAGCCACCGATCGCCGTCGCACTTGTCGTGACAGATCTTCTTCCGCACGCGTGCCGCGAACACCTCGGCGCCACCGCCCGGCAGTGAATCGAGTCCGGCCGCCTGGAGCTCGCGAAGCACCTGCTCGTCGCTCTTGCCGTAGAGATCCGCGAAAAACGCGATCTCGACGGCGGTGAAACACTTCAGGTGCACCTCGGGCCGGATGCGTTTGAATCCCCGCAGCAGCTCAAGGTAGTACTCGAACGGCAGATCCGGATGGAGGCCGTTCACGACGTGAACTTCGGTGAGGGGCTGGTGGGCGCGTGCGCGCAACCTCGCCCACGCCTGCTCGAGTGAGAGCGTGTACGCGTCGGTATCGCCGGGCCGCAGCCGCGCGAAGGAACAGAAGAGACAGCTCGCGACGCAGACGTTCGTCGCTTCGATCCGGATGTTGTAGTTGTAGTACGTGCGTGCGCCGTGCTGCCGTTCGCGAACGCGATTGGCCAGGTAGCCGACCGCGAGCAGATCATCGGTCTCGAAGAGGCGGAGACCGTCGGCGGCATCGAGTCGGACGCCGGCCTCGACCTTCTCGGCCACGTCGCACAAGCCAGCGGCAGCGAGGCGGGTTCTCGCGGACACGACCGCTCATGCTACGTCATGGGCGGACTAGAGGAGCAACTACGGCAGACTTCCAGACTCGGGCAACTTCCGAGGCGTTAGGCTTTGGGCACGACGCGCCTTTGGCCGCACCTCCGACCGCACCTTCCGTGCCGCACCTTCTGGCCGCACCTTCCGTCCGCACCTTCTGGCCGCACCTTCTGTCCGCACCTGTGGGTTATACTCAGCCTTCAGCTCGCCCGGGCACCAAGCGAAGTGGGTGCGAGTCCCACACGGTGCCGCCACTGTAAGCGGGGAGCGCTCGTTCACGCGGCCAGGGACGGTCTTTCTGCCGTCCGCGACCGCGCCACTGTGCCGCCTGCGGCATGGGAAGGCGATGAACGGGCGTCAGGATCCGCAAGTCAGGAGACCTGGACCCGGGCACTCTCGCGACGGCCACCGCATCATCGCGATGGCCGGCCGCCGGCGCGCATCACGCCGGAAGGAGTCACCATGGTCCCCACCCTGGCGGCCGCCCGTATGGGACGGTCTCGCCCCTCTCGTTCGTTCCCTGTCGTATTCGTGTTGGTTTTCGTATTCGGCTGGGCAAGCTGGGGCTCCCCGGCGAGCGCTGCCGTGGTCCGCGGCACCGTCGTCGATCCCCAGGGCCACCCTGTGTCGGCCGTTCGAGTGGACGTCGTCGGTCCGCTCGGTGCGCGCCACGTCTACACCGACGCATCGGGCGGCTTTTCGATCGTCGATCTGCCAGCCGGCGCCTACCGTGTTCTGGCAGACGCTGAGGGCTTCTCGGCTGATGCGCAAGCCATCACGGTGTCCGCGACCGACGAGCGTTCGCTCACCATCTCGCTCACCGTGGGCCGCGTGTCAGAGTCGGTCATCGTGTCAGCGGCGCAAGTCGAAGTGGCGGAGTCGGACGCACCGGCGAGCGTGCATGTCGTGACAGCGGAAACGCTGCGCGCGCGTCAGATCGACAACTTTGGCGATGCGTTGCGCGCGGTGCCCGGGCTCTCCGTGGCGCGCAGTGGCGGACGTGGCGCGCTGACGTCCCTCTTTCCGCGCGGCGGTGAATCGGACTACACGCTGGTCCTCGTGGACGGGATGCGGCTGAATTCGTTCGGCGGTGGCATGGACCTGGCGCAGCTCTCGCTCGCCAACGTCGAGCGCATCGAGGTCGTCACGGGGCCGCAGAGCGCACTTTTCGGGGCAGACGCCATCGGTGGCGTCGTCCAGGTGGTCACGACGCACGATGGCCCGGTGCGAGTCGAGGCGCTCGCAGAGGGCGGCAGCGAATCGACCTCCCGCGCGCTCGCCACGACGTCGGGGTCAGCGGGCGTCTGGAACTGGAGCGGCAACCTGCAGCGATCCGCCAGCGACGGTTTCACGGGCACGGCGCCGGCGGGCGAGCAGGTCAGTAACGACGACTGGTGGCAGCGACAGGTCGCCGGATCCTTCGGCTGGCAGCCGTCACCGACCGCCTTCGTCAGACTCAATGCCCGGCGTCTCGAGAGCGAACGAGGAGCGCCGGGTCCCTACGGCTCCGATCCGATCGGGGTGTTTCCGGGCGTGGACACGGTTTCGCGAGGCAGCGAGGACGATCGGCAGATCGGCCTTGCGGCACAGCACGGCTGGGGGCACGTGCTCGCCGGCCGCATCCGGCAGCGCTACTCGGTGTCCTACGATCATCTCGAGAACGACTTCCTCAGCAGCTTCGGCACTTCTGAGTTTCTAACGAAGCGCGTGGACTTCCGTACTCAGAGCGACATCGTCATCACGCCGGCAACGACTCTCACCGCTGGACTTGCCGCGCAGGGTGAGCAGGCGCGCAGCACCTACATCACGGGCACGCTGGCCGAGGAAGTGCCGGTCGAGCGTTCCACGACGGGCCTGTTCGCCGAGCTACGACAGGATCTCGGGCCAGCAGTCGCCATCACGGCCGGACTACGGGTGGACCGCATCCAACGCTCCGCGCTCGAAGACAGTCCCGATCCGTTTTCGCCGCGTCCCGCGTTTCCAGACGATGTCGTGTGGTCCACGAATCCGAGGGTGACGGCGGCATGGTCGGCGTGGCGCGCCGGTGATGGACGCACGCTGACGCGCGTACACGGCAGCGCGGGCACTGGCATCCGCCCCCCCGACGCGTTCGAGATCGCATTCACCGACAACCCCGACTTGAAACCCGAGCGGAGCCGCAGCTTCGAAGTTGGCGTGACACAGTGGCTGGGCAGACTGCCGATCGACGTTGGCGCCACGTACTTCCACAACGACTATGACGACTTGATCGTGGCCGTGGGGGGATCGCTCGAGGGCGCCAGCCGGTACAAGACCGACAACGTCTCGAATGCGCGGGCCCAGGGCGTCGAGCTCTCCGGATCGTGGCAGAGCGCGTGGGGACTTGGCGTCCAGGCGTCCTACACCTGGCTGGATACCGAGATCCTCGCAGTGGACCAGACCACGTCGGCGCCGCCGCCCTTCAAGGTCGGGGATCCGCTCATCCGCCGCCCGAAGAACCAGGCGAGCCTCGAGGCGATGTACAACCGTGGCCGTGTCGTGGCGTTCTTCGACGTGGGCGGCCGCGGTGAGACGCTCGACGTGGAGCCCAACTACGGCACCTTCGGCGGCCTGTTCCCCTGCAAGGGCTACGTCGCAGCCAATGGCGGTGTCACGGTCCACGTCCATCGGACGGTGGACGTCTTCGCCCGCGTCACGAACCTGTTCGACCGGTCCTACGAGGAAGTGCTGGGCTACCCGGCGCTCGGCCGGAGCGCGATAGGGGGAGTTCGGTTTGCTCTCAGCCGATAGCGTTTCTTTCAGCTATCGCGATCGATCGGGCGTCGTGCCCGTCCTGCACGACGTCACACTCGCGGTGCCTGAAGGAGGCCTCGTCGGCATTCTCGGACCGAACGGATCCGGCAAGACGACACTGCTCAAGCTGTTGGCGGGCCTGCTGACGCCTGGTCACGGCCGTGTGTCACTACGGGGACACGACCTGGCGGGCATGGCCCGTTCGGCGGTGGCCTGCGAGCTCGCGGTCGTTCCGCAGGAGACGCATCCAGCCTTCGAGTATTCCGCGCTCGAGATGGTCCTCATGGGCCGGTATCCACATCTCGGCCGGTTCGCCATCGAAGGTCCGGACGACCTCCGGCTGGTTCGCGACGCAATGGCGGCAACGGGTACGACCGCGTTGGAGCGCCGCGCCTTCGACACGCTGAGCGGCGGCGAGAAGCAGCGCGTAGTCATTGCTGCCGCGCTGGCGCAGTCGGCGCGCGTCCTCCTGCTCGACGAACCCACTGCGTCGCTGGATCTCGCGTATCAGCTGGACGTCGCGTCGCTGGTTGTGCGTCTGAACCGGGAGCGCGGCGTCACGATCGTTCTCTCCACGCACGACCTGAACTTCGCCGCGTCGGTCTGCCGTTCGTTGATCCTGCTGCGAGAGGGCCGCGTCCTCGACGCCGGCCCGACCGAGCGCGTGCTCACGGCGGCCAATATCCGCGCGGTGTACGGCGTCGAGGCGGATATCACCGCGCACGAACGCGCGGGCCATCTCACCGTGGTGCCGATTCGCGCGACTGGAGCACGGCCGTGACCCACGCTGCCGGCGCGGCACTCGCGATGTCGCCGCCGGTACGGCGGCGTCTGCTCGTCGGTATTGCGTCCTTCGGTGCCCTTCTCATCGTCAGTTGCCTCGTGGCTCCACTCGTTGGCAGCACGTCGATCAGTCTCCGGCGCGCATTCGATCCGGCGCTGCCGTTTGCCGACAACGTCGACGCGCAAATCTTCTTCATCGCGCGGCTTCCACGAGTCCTGGCCGCCGTCGTCGTAGGCGCAGGCCTCGCCGCTGCCGGTGTCGTCTTCCAGGCGCTGCTCCGGAATCCGCTGGCGACGCCGTTTACGCTGGGTGTGTCTGCCGGCGCCTCGCTCGGTGCGATGCTTGCCGTGACGTCGGGCGTGGCGCTCGCCATCGGTGGTGTGTCGGCGGTGCCGTTGGCCAGCTTCGCCGGATCGCTGGCGGCCGTGGCCGTGGTCTACGCACTCGCCAGTGCGCGGCATCGCGGCTTCTCCACGTCCGTCATGCTCCTGGCGGGCGTGACGATGAACTCGTTCTTCTCGGCGCTGATTCTGTTCGTACAGTACTTCGCGGATGCCTCTCAAGCCTTTCGCACCATCCGCTGGTTGATGGGCGACCTCGACATCGCCAGCTACGCACCGCTGCTGGCGTCACTGCCGCTCATGCTGGTTTCGCTACTCGTCTTTGCCTGGCTGCCGCGATCGCTCAATCTGCTTTCGCTCGGACGCGATCAGGCCGAGGCGCGTGGCGTAGACGTCGTTCAGGCACAACGCCTTGCCTTCTTCAGTGCGTCTCTTGCGACCGGGGCCGCCGTGTCGCTGGGCGGTCCGATCGGCTTCATCGGCATCATCGTCCCGCACCTGGTGCGCCTGCTGGTCGGCAGCGATCATCGCGTCGTGCTGCCGTGCGCCCTGCTGTTCGGGGGATGTTTTCTCGTGGCGTGCGACTTGATCGCGCGCACGGTCCTGGCCCCGATTGAGCTGCCCGTGGGCATCGTGACCGCGGTCATCGGGGGACCGTTCTTCTTGTGGCTGCTCGTCCGGCGGACTGAGAGGCAGTCATGAACGGACCGCGGCGCGCCCTGGCGATCTGTGGGCTGATCGGTCTCTTTGTTTTTCAAGGGGTTCTACGGCTTTCAGGCGTCTCAGGGCTTCAACAGGTTCCACGAGTTCAAGACAAATCTCCGTCTCCTGCACGCATCGTGAGCCTCGTGCCTTCCGTCACCGAGCTGCTGTTTGCCATCGGTGCCGGCGCGCAGGTGGTAGGGGTCAGCAGCTACGACCACGAGCCACCCGCAGTCGAAAAACTGCCTCGCGTCGGCGCGCTGGTCGATCCTGATCTGGAGCGGCTGCTGGCGCTCCGCCCCGATCTCGTGGTGACGTACCACAGCCAGTCGGACCTCGAGCAACAGCTCGCGCGCGCGGGTGTGAGAACGTTCCCCTACGCCCACGGCGGCATCAAGGAGCTGTTCACCACCATCGAACAGGTCGGCGCGATGAGCGGACATCGGCAGGAAGCCGCTGCCCTGATGTCGTCGCTCGAGGCGAAGCTGGCGGGGATTGCTGCGCGCAGTGCCGGGAAGGCCAGGCCACGCGTGCTGCTCGTGTTCGGCCGGGAGCCGCTCTCGCTGCGCGGCATGTACGCCAGCGGCGGGATCGGATTTCTACACGATCTGGTCGAACTGGCCGGAGGCGAGGATGTCTTCGGCGACATCAAGCGTGAGTCGGTCCAGGCGACAGCCGAGCTCGTGCTGGCGAGGCGGCCGGACGTCATCCTCGAGATCCGAGCGGATCCAGTGGAGCCCGCCGAGGTCACGCAAGAAGTGGCGGCCTGGAACTCACTGGCATCGGTGCCGGCGGTCCGCAACCACCGCGTGACCTTTCTGACCGGCAGCGAGCTCGTCACGCCAGGGCCGCGGATTGCCGCGGCGGCCGAACGGATCTTTACTGCGATCCAGCAATGACGATTGTGGCTTGACGAATGACGATTGCGGTGCCGGGGTGCATGGTCGGACGGGACGAATGATCCCTACGCCACGACGCCCGGCCGTTGGGAATTGGGAGTTGGGAGTTGGGAGTTGGGCGTTATCGGGTTGTTACTGGCGTCAGGCGAACTCGACCGTCACCTTCTGGGATCAACCCCTGCGCGCCGCCTTCGTCGAGGAGCAGGTGCACCGCCTTGCGCCCGCGCTCGCCGTACTGCAGCGTCAGCTCGTTGACGTACATCCCGACGAATCGATCGGTCTTCGTCTGATCCAATCCGCGGCCGAACTGCATCGCATAGGCGACGGCTTCGGCTCTGTGGTCGAGCGCGTACGCGATCGAGTCATGCAGCATGCGTGACAGCCTGGCGATCAGCTCCGGGCCCAGATCGCGCCGGATGACGTTGCCGCCGAGCGGCAGCGGCAGACCGCCCGTCCGAGCCGACCACCACTCGCCAAGGTCCACGACTTTTCTCAATCCTTCGTCCGCGTAGGTGAGCTGACCCTCGTGGATCAGGAGCCCGGCCTGGACGCGGCCGTCAACGACCGCTTCCTGGATCTCATCGAACGGCATCACCGAGTACGCGACATCCGGACGGTAGAGCCGCAGCGCGAGAAACGCCGTCGTCAACGTGCCTGGAATGGCAACGGTCACGCCCTCGAGCGACGGCGGCAGCGCCTCGCGCGCGACGACGACGGGGCCGTAGTTGTCACCCATGCTGGCGCCGTGCGGCAGCAGCAGATAGCGATCCGCGAGGTGAGCGTACGCGTGAAACGACACCGCACTGATTTCGTACCGGCCTTCGAAGGCGGCGCGATTCAGCGACTCGATGTCCGAGAGGTACATGCTCGATCTCGAGATCGCCGGTCGGCACCTTGCCGCTGGCAAGGCCGTAGAACATGAACGCATCGTCGGAGTCCGGGCTGTGAGCGATGGCGATGCGCATGGCTCCGAATGTGACCTCGTCGCTGCCTGGCGGGTGGTGCGCAGGTGTGTGATGACGGAGCTGACCTTGTCGGCAGCGTAGTCGACTTCTTCTTCGGTTGTGAAGCGGCCGAGGCCGAACCGGATCGAGGCGAGCGCGAGCTCGTCGGGAATTCCACACGCCTTGAGCACGTGCGACGGCTCGATCGTCCCCGACGTACAGGCCGAACCCGATGACAACGCCACATCGTCCACGGCCATGAGGATTGCTTCGCCGTCCACGCCGCTGAACGAGACGTTCAAGTTGTGCGGCAGTCGGCCCGATGTTCCGCCATTCAGACCGACGCCCGGGAGCGACTGCTGGAGACGCGCGAGCAGGCGATCCCGGAGGGTGCCGAGCCGCGTCGATTCGGCCGGCATGTCCGCCTGCGCCACTTCAGCGGCGCGACCGAACCCCACGATCCCCGGAACGTTCAGCGTACCCGGGCGCAGGCCGCGCTCGTGACCGCCGCCATCGGCGAGCGGCGTCAGTTGCAGCCGCGGCGCCTGCCGACGGATGAACAGGGCGCCCACGCCTTTGGGACCGTACATCTTGTGGGCGGTGCACGACAGGAGGTCCACGCCGAGCGCCGCCACGTCGAGTGGAATCTTGCCGACGGCCTGCGCGGCGTCGGTGTGGAGAATGACGTTGTGTTCGCGCGTAATCCGTCCGATCTCGGCGAGCGGCTGGATCGTCCCCACCTCGTTGTTCGCGGCCATCACGCTCACGAGCACTGTCTCGGGCGTGATGGCGCTGCGCACCGCCTCTGGATCCACGCGGCCGGTGCGGTCCACGGGAAGGATCGTCAGCGTGCAGCCCTGCTTCGTCAGCCGCTTGCACGTATCGAGCACCGACTTGTGCTCGATGCCGGTGGTGACGAGGTGGTTGCCGCGATCGCGCCTGGCATCGACGCTGCCCTTGATGGCGAGGTTGTTCGATTCGGTCGCGCCGCCAGTGAACACGATTTCGTTCGCGGACGCTCCGATCAGCGACGCGATCTGCTGGCGGGCCCGTTCGACGGCTTTGTCGGCGTCCCACCCGAAGCGGTGGCTGCGGCTGGCGGCGTTGCCAAAGTGCTCGGTGAAGTACGGCAGCATCGCCTCGAGGACGCGCGGGTCCACGGGTGTGGTGGCGTGGTAGTCGAGATAGATGGGGAGCGTTGGCGCCATGGGGTCGGGATGAATTTCAGTTTTTGGCGATCGGGAGAATCGGGGTCGGGATAAGTTTCAGTTCTGGCCCCGAGATCAGTTCCAAACATGGCCGGAACTGAAACTTATCCCGACCCCGATTCTCCCCCCAAATTTCCCCCTACGGGTGCGGGTGCAGCGTCAGCGGATGGGCCTGGCCGCCCGGGAGGGCCTCGCTATCGAGCGCCAGCTCGCTGACCGTAAACACCGCCAGTGCGTGCAGGATGCGATCCTTGATCCGCCACAGCGGATCCCGGACGTTGCACTTGCCGTACTGGTCGCACGAATCGTGCTCCGTCGTGCAGGCCGTGAACGCCACCGGGCCATCGATGGCCTGGATCACGTCGGCGACCGAGATCTGCGAGGCCGGCCGGCTGAGGATGTAGCCGCCGCGCGTCCCCTGGTGCGACGTCAGCAGGCCACGCCGCGCCAGCCGCTGCAGCACCTTTGCCAGCAGCTCGACGGGGATGTCGTACTGCTCCGCGATCTCGCGGGCACTCGAGGATCCGGCATCCGAACGCAAGGCGAGATGCCGCATCGCCATGAGCGCGTAGTCGGCCTTCTTCGAGAGCCTCAGCATGATCGCTCGAACGATATCAGTATTTCGGCTGCGACGGATCCACCGCGTCGATCCAGGCCAGGATCCCGCCCTTGAGATTTTTCACGCGGAAACCCTTCTGACGCAGGAACTCCGCGGCTTTCGCGCTGCGGATGCCCGATTTGCACTGCGCGATGATCTCGCGCGACGGATCGAGCTCGCCCACGCGCTGCGGCAGCTCGCCGAGGGGGATGAGCACCGAGCCCGGGATCCGGTTGATCCGGTACTCCTGTATTTCGCGGACGTCGAGCACGACGAGCGAATCGCCGCGATCCAGCCGCGACTTGAGCTGCGTCGGCGTGATCTCGCGATCGTTGTCCTCACCGGTATCGACCGCTGGAGCCGCCGGCGCCACGCCGCAGAACTGCTCGTAGTCGATGAGGGCGGTCACGGTGGGATGCGTACCGCACACCGGGCAATCCGGATCCTTGCGCAGCTTCAGCTCGCGGAACTTCATGCGCAGGGCGTCCACGATCAGGAAGCGGCCGATGAGCGGCTCCCCCGTTCCGAGGATCAACTTCAACGCCTCGGTCGCCTGGATGGTGCCGACGATGCCCGGCAGCACACCGAGGACGCCGCCTTCGGCACAGCTCGGCACGAGTCCGGGAGGGGGCGGCTCGGGATAGAGGCACCGGTAGCACGGGCCATCCGCCGTGGCAAAGACAGACGCCTGCCCTTCGAACCGGAAGATGCTGCCGTAGGCGTTCGGCTTCTTGAGCAGCACGCACGCGTCGTTCACCAGGTAACGCGTCGGAAAGTTGTCGGTCCCATCGATGATGACGTCGTACGGCTCGAACAACTGCAGCGCGTTCTCGGACGAGAGCGCCGCGTCGTGCGTCACCACGTTCACCTCGGGATTGATGGCATTCAGACGATCCCTTGCCGAATCGAGCTTCGACCGGCCCACGTCAGGCGTCCCGTGCAGGATCTGGCGCTGCAGGTTGCTGTAGTCCACGACGTCGAAGTCAACGATGCCGATGGTGCCGACGCCGGCCGCCGCGAGATAGAGCGCCACCGGAGAACCGAGGCCGCCCGCACCGATGCAGAGCACCTTGGCGGCCTTGAGCTTCCGCTGTCCGTCGAGTCCGACCTCGGGAAGGATCAGATGGCGGCTGTACCGCTTGTATTCGATGTCGGTCAGCGTCGGCAGCTCGCGATCCGCGACCGCCTCGACGCCGCCTGCGACCGAGGGAATGATGCTCAGCGTGTCGCCCGGCTTCACAGGCGTCTGTTCCTTCTGCAGGTAGCGGATGTCTTCGTCGTTCACGTAGACGTTCACGAAGCTCCGCAGCCGCCCCTCATCGGTATACAGGTGCTTCTTCAGGCCTTCGAACTGGCGGGTGAGGTCGGCCAGCAGTTCGCCGACGGTCGCACCCGCAACATCAACGGCGTCCCGCTTGTCGGTGAACGGACGAAGCGGCGTGGGAATCAGCACTCGGTTCGACATGGGTCAGTTCTCTCCGCCGACAGTGACGTCGGCCGATCGGGTCAGGAGTTCCTCGTCGAAAGCGGAACGGTCGTCGCGCAGGCGCCACGACGTCAACGCGGCGGCGCTGCCGTTCATGATGGAAACAATCACGTATGAGAAGAACGGCCACGCATGATCGAGATCGGTACTGCGACGGCCGCGCGGGATGATCGGGATGCGAATGATAGAACCCGATCAGCTCCAGCCCCCTCCGGCTCGCTTCCTGTTCCGCGGTGCGGTAGTCGGAGGGGCGGACGAGAAACCGCCGGCGCGGTCCTTCCTCGGTCGTATTGGGCAGGGCGAACGTGGCGGTGACCTGGCCGGCCGTGCCCAGGAGCGCGCCGCAGCATTCGTGTGGATAGGTCGTCGATCCGTGCGCTTCGATCGCCGCGGCAGTGCCGGCGTCGAGCAAGAGCGAAGAGGTCTCCATCACACGAGCCCGGGCGGCACGTTCAATTCACGCCGCCAATCGTCGAGCCCTCGGCGGGCTCTTCCCAGAACCGTTCGGACAGGTACTTCTCGCCGCCGTCGCTGAAAATCATCACGACCAACCCGGCGTCGATCTGGCGGGCCACCTTCACCGCGGCGCAGAGCGCCGCGCCCGAAGAGATCCCGACGAGCAGTCCCTGCTCGGTCGCCAGCCGCCGCGTGTAGTCGTAGGCCTCTTCCGTGCCGACGCCAACGTCTTCATCGGCCAACCGCGCGTCGTAGATCCCCGGGACGATCGCGGACTCCATGTGCTTGAGGCCTTCGAGTCCGTGGAGCGCCGCGTCGGGCTGCACTGAAATCAGCCGGACGTCAGGTTTCTGATCGCGGAAGAAGCGTCCGGTCCCCACAAACGTTCCGCTCGTGCCGAGTCCGGCGATGAAGTGCGTGATCCGCCCTTCCGTCTGCGCGAGGATCTCCGGTCCCGTCGTGTCGTAGTGCGCCTGCCAGTTCGCGGGATTGCTGTACTGGTCCGGATAGAAATACATGTCCGGCTGCTCTTCATAGAGCCGCCGCACTTCCCGGATCGCGCCGTCCGACCCTTCGAGTGGATTCGTGAAGACGAGGTCTGCCCCGTACGCCCGCAGGATGCGCTTCCTCTCGGGCGTCACGTTCTCGGGAATGCAGAGGCGCACGCGGTATCCCCGCGCGGCGCCGATCATCGCGTACGCAATGCCGGTATTGCCGGAGGTGGCGTCGAGGATCACCTTCTCGCGCGTCAGCTGCCCCGATCGCTCGCCTTCCAGGATCATCCGCGCCGCCGCGCGGTCTTTCACCGATCCGCCAGGGTTCAGCCATTCGGCCTTGGCATAGAGCGACACTCCGGCCGGGACCGCCTCCTCGAACCGGCTGAGGCGAAGCAAGGGCGTATTGCCGATCAGGCGATCGACCGCGTCGAGGGCGCCGCGTTCTGCCGAGGTCACGTCGAGGGCCATAAGTCCGACCGGGAAAGTCTCCTATTTTATCGCGGAATCAACCGGGCGCATGATCCCGTCCACAGACATGAGATGACGGCTGACCGCAGGGCGATTCGCGTCCGGCCCACAACGCACCAGTGGCCGTCCCAACCATTCGCCGCACCTGGCCTGGGCGACAGGCTTGCCTTGACCCCTCTCCGACGCCCCACGGACACTACAGCGGTGACCGAGTCCGTTTCGCCCTCAGGCGCGTACGCCTCCAGATTGGACGCCCGCACGAGAGTCGAGCAGGCGCTGCACCGCCGGCACGAACAACTGGCGAATCTCCGGCTGGCCACGATTGGCCTGGCCATTCTGGTGGCCTGGCTGGTCCTCGTTCGGCACGAGGGCTCGGCCGCCTGGCTTCTCGTGCCGCTCGCCGGCTTCCTGATGCTGGCGGTGTGGCACGACCGGGTGCTGCAGGCACGGGACCGAGCCACACGCGCGGTCCAGCACTACCGGCAGGGCATCGCGCGCCTGGAAGGACGATGGGCCGGCAGCGGCGAATCCGGCGAGCGCTTTCTCCTGGCCGACCACCCATACGCCGCCGACCTGGATCTCTTCGGACGCGGTTCCCTCTTCGAGCTCATCGCGACCGCGCGACTCCGCGCCGGTGAAGAGACACTGGCGCGGATGGCTGCTGACGCCGGCCACACCTCGGGAAATCCGGGCACGTCAGGAGGCCGTCGCCGAGCTCAGGCCCCGTCTCGACCTTCGTGAGGATCTCGCAGTGTTGAGCGCCAGTCCGGGCGCCGGCGTCCAGACCGCACAACTGGTCGCCTGGGGCGCGGCACCGCCCGTCATCACCGCGCGTTGGCCCGCCATCCTCGCGGCGCTGCTTGGTTCGGTCACGTCTCTCGCCGCGCTCGGCTGGATCCTCGACGAGGTGTCGCCGGTCCCGTTCGTCGTCTTTGTCGCCGCGGAGATCGTGTTCTCGATCGCGATGCGTCCGCGCGTGCGCGCGATCATCGGCGCCGTCGATGGTCCGGCTCACGACCTCGCGCTGCTGTCGGACGTACTCGCACGCGTCGAACAGGAGCCGATGTCGTCGTCCAGGCTCGCCGCCCTTCGAGCCCTGCTCGCGATCACGGGACGTCCGCCCTCGCATCGGATCCGCTCGCTGCGCCGCCTCGTCGACCTGCTGAACTCGCGGCAGAACCAGTTGTTCGCGCCAATCGCGGCGGTCATGCTCTGGACGCCGCAGGTGGCCTTTGCCATCGACCGCTGGCGCGCGCGATCGGGTCCGCACCTCGGCCGATGGTTAGAGGCGCTCGGCGAGTTCGAGGCACTCTGCTCGCTTGCCGGATATGGCTACGAGCATCCTGCTGATCCCTTCCCTCAGCTGGACGATACGGGAACTGCCGCACTCTTCGATGGCGAGGATCTCTCGCACCCGCTGCTCGACTCCGCGCGGGCGGTGCCGAACTCCGTCAGCCTCGCCGATCCTCAACGGCTGCTCATCGTCAGCGGCTCGAACATGTCGGGCAAGAGCACGCTGCTGAGGACGGTGGGCGTCAACGCGGTCCTCGCACTCACGGGAGCACCCGTCCGCGCGCGGCGGCTGCGGCTCTGCGCCGCTGGCCATCGGCGCGACGCTCCGCGTGCAGGACTCGCTCATGGCGGGCCAATCCCGCTTCTTCGCGGAGATCACGCGCATCCGCGCGATTGTCGGGCTGACCGATGGACCCCTACCGGTGCTGTTTCTGCTGGACGAACTGTTGAGTGGCACCAACTCGCACGATCGGCAGCACGGTGCAGACGCGATCGTCCGGGGGTTGCTCGACCGAGGCGCGATCGGCCTCGTGACGACGCATGACCTGGCGCTGTCGTCCATTGCCGATCGGCTGGGGTCCCGCGCGGCGAATGTGCACTTCGCCGACGAGTTCCGCGGCGGTGAGTTGACGTTCGACTACCGCATGCGTCCGGGCGTCGTGACGACGAGCAACGCCCTGGCGCTCATGCGCGCGGTTGGGTTACGGGTCTGAAGACCTGTCGGATCTCGGATTCGTGATTCGTATTCGTATTCGTGTTCGTATTGTCGGGAGGCGCGCACTTCCGAATACGAACGCGAACACGAAGACGAACGATTTAGGGCTCCTTAGTGGGCATCTTGAACTGCGCGTCGTCGACCGGGACGTCGAATTCAACGCTGTCGATCGTCACCGTCGCCTGCTGCTGACCACCGACGACGGTGCTGACTTTGCGCGGGACGAGGATGCCGTCGGTGGGCTGGAAATCCGAGATCAGGCTCTCGATGAGGACGCTCTGGCCGCCATCGGTGACCGTGGTCGAGACCTTGCGCTCGAGACCGGTCTGTGCGTCGAGATAGATCGACGTGACACGGCCTTCGTGCGTGATCGACAGCTTCCAGGCCGCTGCGCCTTCGACGTCTTCCTTGCCTGCGACTTCGATCGTGTCGTTACGGGATTTCGCAAGGGCCAGCGGACCGTCGAAAAACGCCTGATCCTTCAGCAGTGTGGCCTGGATGCCCTGCAGCACCTGCGGCGCGTCGCCAATCATCGGGTTCAGCCCCCAGGCCTGCGCGCCGTCGTAGGCTGTGACGAGGCGACGGTCGCCCATCTTCATTTCCTGCAGCATCATGTTCGGGCGCTTCGCCAGGACCGTCATCTGCATCTCCGCGCCCTGAGTGGCGACGTGACCGGTGACTTTGCGCGTCTTGACGTTCTTCAACTTGTCGCCCCCGCGCGCCTGCGTATTCTTGGCGAGCAGATCGTCAACGGTTGGGGTCTGCGCGGCGACCGGCGGGGCCAGCAGTGCGCACAAGGTAGCCAGGACGAATACTGATTTCATGGATATCTCCAACCGGCGATGGCAGGCGCTCGATCCGATCTCACCACACTGTTCACAGCGTACCACGTGACAACTTCCAACTTCCAATTCCCAACTCCCAATCGTGATTGCAGCGATTTGTCTGATCCCTTGGGCGTTGGAAGTTGGAGGTTGGGAGTTGACACGCACGAACACCGTGAGTGCCCTCTACTGCTCCCACCAGAATGGGAGGCGCTGTCGAGGATGGTTCCCCACCTCGTTCATCGTGGCCGCGTCGTACAGGCGGCCGTTCATCATCACCCAGTGGACGGAATCGCTGTTCTTGATGTCCTCGAGCGGATTCCGGTCCAGCACGACCAGGTCGGCAAGCTTGCCTTTCTCGAGGGATCCGATATCGCGATCGAGGCCGAGGTAGCGCGCGCCGTCGATGGTCCCGCATGCCAGCGCCTCGAGCGGCGTCATCCCGCCTTGCGCGAGCATCCACAGCTCCCAGTGCGCGCCGAGCCCCTGGAGCTGACCGTGCGCGCCGAGCTGGACGTGTCCGCCTGCGTCCCGGATCGCCTTGGCGCCCTTCGCGACGCGAACGTGATTGAAGTCATCGTCCGAGGTCATCGGGCGGCGCAGTGCGCGCGCGTCGATGATGTCGCGCGGCGTGAACGTGAGGAGCCGCTGGTTCTGCCAGACGTTGTCGTGCTGATACCAGTAGTTCTCGCCGAAGAGGCCGCCGTACGCGACGATCAACGTGGGCGTATAGCCAACCGTACTCCTGGCGAAGAGCGTCTGCAGATCCTTGTAGACCACGGGCACGGGCAGCGCATGCTCCACTCCGGTATGCCCGTCCTGCACCATCGTCTCGTTCAGGTACACGAGCGATCCGCCTTCGGGCACGACCATCATCTGGAGCTCGCGTGCCGCCTTCAGGATCATCTGGCGCGCGTCACGGCGCTGCTGGTTGTAGCTCTTCACGCTGAAGGCGCCGACTGCCTTCATCCTCCGCAGGTGCGCCAGCGCGTCGTCGTAGGTCTCGACAACGGCTTTGAATGGCGTTTCGGCGCCGTAGAGGATCGTCCCGGTCGAGAACAGTCGCGGTCCGAGCTTCGCGCCCGTGCGGATCATCTCGGAGTTGGTGAACACGGTTTCGGTGTCGTTCGACGGATCGTGTGAGGTGGTCACGCCGTACGCGAGGTTGGCGACGAGCGACCAGGTCGTCTGCGCAATCAATCCATCGTCTTCGCCGTTGACGTGCGCGTGGACGTCGACGAGGCCGGGGATGATCGTCTTCCCGCGTACATCCACGCGCGCCGCGCCTGCGGGGACAGGCACCTGTCCCGACGGCCCGACCGAGACGATGCGGTTGCCGTCGATGACGATGGTGCCGTGCTCGATGACGCCGGCGGTGGCGCCGCTCGTCGGACTCGCACCGCCGGCCATCGTGACGATCCGCGCTCCGACGAGTGCGACCGATCCCGTCGGCAGGTCCGTCGCAGTCGTGAAGCCGATCGGAACGCCCTTCGATTCAGGCTCCGAGGCGGTTGCCTCGGCGCCGTCGAGAAACGGGAAGGTGTGCGAGAGATCGCGGCTGAAGAGCTCGGGCCCGAGGGCCCAGTGCACGGTGCGGCTGTCGCCCGACCAGTGGAGATAAAGCCCTGCGTCCTTCGAAATCCTGGCGACCGGGAAGGCCTCGCTCTTGGGACCGATATCAATCGGGCGGCCCGATCGCGGAAAGGCCGCGACGAAGGCGTGATAGCGCTCCGCAAATGCAACCCAGCGGCCGTCCGGCGAGGGCACGATTTGCGTCGCATTGTCGGACTGGAAATGGATCTGCTCGTCGCCGCCGTCCACGCGCACACTCGCAAGGACGTACTTGTCGCCTCGGTGATCGCGGAAATAGATGCGCGTCCCGGTGTGATCGAACTGCGGCTCGACGCCGTCCTCCTGGACGAAGCGCGGCGTCCCGCTGCCATCGGCGTTGGCGACGAACAGCCCAGGCTCGGTGGCCCATCGGAGGCCGCGAAAGATGTCGCGTGTCACGGCGCGATAAACGATCAGGCGCCCGTCGGGCGACCACGACGGCTCGACGTAGTGACCGGGGACCGTGACGACATCGCGTGGCGTCCCGCCATCGGGTGATATGACCCGGATGCGTCCACCGTCCTTGTCGGTCCACGAGGCGTACGCAATCGAGCGCCCGTCGCGCGAGAACGACGGAAAGGCTTCGATGGCGTCACCGCTGCTCACGCGCGCCGGCTCGCCGTCCGGCAGCCGCTTGATGTAAAGGTGCCCGAGCGCGCTGTAGACGACGCGCGAACCGTCCGGCGAAGTCATGACGTGACGCAGCATGCGGACGGGGATCCGCGCAGGGTGGACCTCCTGCGGATAGCGGACCGCATCGGTCAGCGTCTGCTCGACGTGCGCGCGGAAAGGAATCTGCGTCGGCTGTCCGCTCGAGGCATCCACGCGCCAGATGTGGCCCTGCGCCCAGATCACGAGAGCCCGGCCGTCTGGCATCCACGCGTACTGCGGGTAGACGCCCTGCATGGCCCAGGCTTCCTGCATGTCGCGGTCGAGGCCATCCCACACCGGCCGCTCCGCACCCGATGCAAGGTCGCGCACGAACAGCACGGTCTTCAGGCGCACCCGGCGGATGAAGGCGAGGGACCGTCCATCCGGCGAGACGCGCGGCGTAATCGAGCCGCCTGGGCGCTGCACTTCGGTGCGCTCGCGCCCATTCGTGAGATCGCGGCGGATGATGGCGTAGATCGTCCCGTACGGATTCTTGTCGTACTGAAAGGTCTGTCCTGGGGTGACGTCCTTGCTGTAGTAGAGGAAGCGTCCATCCGGCGACAACGCGGGCTCGCCGGCATCCTTCTGCCAGCCGTTCTTCTCGGTGACCTGCAGTCCTTCGCCACCGCTGACGTGATACATCCAGATCTCGCCAGCCCCGTTCGAGCGTTCCTTGATGAAGTGGCGGCGGGCATAGATGTACTGGCTGTCAGGCGCCCACGCAGGGCTGTTGACGAACCAGCGCTTCTCTTTGCTCACCTGGTGTGCGCCGGAGCCGTCGGGCTTCATCACCCAGATGTTCCAGAGACCGTCGCGATCGCTGGTGTAGGCGATCCACTTGCCATCCGGACTGAAGCGAGGCTGCATGTCAAAGGCGGGTCCGCCGGCGACTCGGGTGGCCTGTCCGGTGCCCGTGCCGCCTATCGGCATCACGTACAGATCGCCGAGGACGTCGAATACGACGTGTGATCCATCGGGACTGACGTCGACGTTGACCCACGTCGCTTCGTCCGTGTCGAACGACAACGGGCGAGTAGGACCGAAGCTCGCCGTGATGTCCCACTTGGGCGGTTCCTTGGCAGGATCGGCGCCGGGCTCGCGGGCAGACGTCGGCACCACCGCCGATGTCGCGCACATCGCGATCGCAGCGGCACGAAGGATCACTCGTAAACGCACGCTACGCACCTCGCACTTCACTGGCGCACGGCCCACGGCGCAGGGCTTTTGGCGTTGGACTTTGGGCTTTAGGCGCTAGGCAACGCCGGGCGCACCTTGCGACCGCACTCTCCGTCCGCACCTCGTGACCGCACCTTGCCGACCGCACCACTACTGTTTCTTTTTTCCTGGAGTCACGGTGTCCAGACTTGCCCACAAATACCAGCAGGCGACGGATCGGTACGGCTGCCAGGACGCTGCGATCTTGTGCAGACGTGCGGGTGTCGGCGGTTTGCGCAAGCGATACGCGCGCACGATCGCATTGACGATGCCGAGGTCGCCAATCGGGAAGACGTCGGGGCGATGCAGGCGGAACATCAGGAACATTTCCGCCGTCCAGCGGCCGATGCCTTTGACCTTGGTCAATTCCTCGATGACCGCTTCGTCATCCAGGCTGTCGAGCGCACCAAGGTGGACGGACCCGGCGCTCACCTGGGTCGCAAGGTCGCAGATGTAAGCCACCTTCGCGTTGCTCAATCCAGCCTGACGTAGTGTCGTACGCGGGACTGCCAGTAGCGCGGCGGGCGTCAGCGCGCGATTTGGCAGCAAATCCAGGACGCGGCCGTAGATCGTCGCAGCCGCTTTTCCGGAAAGCTGCTGCCACACGATGGCTTCGACCATCGCAATGAAGGGATCCTCGCGCTGCGCGCGCGCGAGACCGCATCGGCCGTGCAGCACGATGATGCGACCCATCACCGGATCCCGCTCCGACAGGATCCGCTCGGCTCGCCGGTATCCGGCGGCCGTCAGCGCCCGCTGACTCACTTGATCGCCGCCGTCAGGACGACGTGTGCCTGGATCTCGACGTCGCCCGCGCTCACAGGCGTGTCTGCTTGCGCCGCCATCATGCGGCCGGCCGCCATCGGCCGCGGGATCGGCACGCCGCCACCGGATCCCTCGTCGATGCGGACAATCGGACCAAGCGTGACGCCGGCTCCGGCCGCCATCGCCTCGGCCCTGGCACGCGCATCCGCAACGGCTTCCCGGAGCGCCTGCCGTTCGGCGGCCGCGCGCTCCTTCACGTCGAAGCGAATGTTACTGACCGTTGCCGCGCCGGCCCGCACGGCCGCGTCCACCACTTCGCCGACTCTCGAGATCTCGTCCACGCGGATTTCGATCTGATTGACCGCGTGGAACCCACGGGAGACGCGCTTGTTATTGGTGAACTCGTACTCCTCCGACAACGAATACGACAGGGTTCGAATCGTGTCGTCGGGCAGCCGCAACGCCTTCAACTGTTCGCGCACGGACGTGGCGAGCGCGGCGTTCTTCTGTTGCGCCTCTGATGGGGCCGGGGCCATCACCTCTGTGGCAAGAGTGACGAACGCACGGTCGGGCGTGACGCGTACGGTCGCGTCGCCGGTGCTGACAATCACGGGGTGCTGCGGGCCCTCCGGTGGAGGCGGTACGCCGCCCTGCGCGAAAGCCGTCGCCGCGCACAAGACCAGCGCACTTGCTGCGAAACCCGTCCTTACCATGACCGACCCTCCCACCAAACCCGTAGCGGCGGATTAGAATCCCGCCATGGTACCACCGCCCGGCCCGCTCGACGGGATCACGGTGCTCGATCTGACACGCGTGCTGTCGGGTCCGTACTGCACCATGCTGCTCGGCGACATGGGGGCCCGCGTGATCAAGGTCGAGCAACCCGGACGCGGCGACGACACCCGCGCGTGGGGGCCGCCCTTCGTCGAAGGCGAGAGCACGTACTTCCTGAGCATCAATCGCAACAAGGAAAGCGTCACGCTCGACTTCAAGCGGCCCGAGGGGCGAGCGATTCTCGAGCAACTCGTCGAGCGGGCGGACGTGCTGATCGAGAACTTCCGGCCGGGCGCACTCGAGCGGGCCGGATTCGGGTACGAGACCCTCGCCTTACGGCATCCGCGCCTCGTCTATGCGTCCATCTCGGGCTTTGGACAGTACGGACCGCGGAGAGACGAGCCGGGGTACGACGCGGTCATCCAGGCCGAAGGGGGCCTGATGAGCATCACGGGACCGGCGGGTGGTCCGGCCTACCGCCTCGGTGTGGCTGTCGCCGACTTCATCTCGGGGCTGTTCGCCGCGCAGGGCATCCTCGCTGCCTTGCTCGTCCGCGAGCGTCGCGGCGCCGGCCAGCGCGTGGACGTCGCCATGCTCGATGCCGTCGTCGCGCTCCTCACCTATCAGGCGGGAAGCTGGTTCGCGACCGGGGACGTCCCACAGCGGATGGGGAACAGGCACCCGTCGATCGCGCCGTACGACACATTCGAGGCGTCCGACGGCGAGTTCGTGCTCGCCGTCGGGAACGATTCGCAATTCAAGGCGTGCTGTGCCGTTGCCGGGATGGACGCGCTTTCAGACGACCCGCGGTTTGCGACGAACGCCGCACGCGTCGAACACTACGATGTCCTGCGCCCGTTGCTGAACGAGCGCTTCCGGGCGGAGACGCGCCAGCGCTGGATTGCCCGGATGACGGCTGCGAGCGTTCCCGCCGGCGCCGTGCGGACGGTGGACGAAGTGCTGGCTGATCCCCAGGTGCTGGCGCGCGAGATGATTGCCGCACTGGACCACCCGCTCCTGGGATCGCTCAAGCAGCTCGGCCTGCCGGTGAAACTCTCGGGCACGCCTGGTGCACTGCGGCGGCCGCCGCCGCGACTCGGCGAGCACACCGACGCGGTGCTCCAGCAGGATCTCGGCTTCGACGCCGAACGCATCGCCGCGCTTCGCCGCGCTCGCGTCGTCTGACCTTTCTGGTAAGCTCCGAGCATGGACGTGTCAGAGGTCCGCCGTCTCGTGCGGGAAGTCATCGAGCGCGCGCGGCACGCGGGCGGCGAGCGCCGCGCTCGCAACGAAGCCGCGGCCCGCGTGTGGACGGACGTGCGGGATCAGGTCGTGGTGCCCGCATGCCGGCAGGTGGCGCAGGTGCTGCGTGCGGAGGGCTATCCGTTCCAGGTGTCGACGCCGGGCGAGACCGTGCGCTTTGGCTCCGAGAAGTCGCCCGAAGATGTGATCGAGCTCGCACTGGACACGACCGGCGCGACGCCTGCCCTGCTCTGCCGCGTCCAGCACACGCGCGGCCGCGAGATCCGGCAGGATGAACGCGTTGTGGCTCCAGGCGTTCCGATGGCGGCGTTGACTGACGAGCAGGTGGTTGCGCTGCTGGTCGAGGTGCTGGCGCCGTTTGTCGAGCGGTGAAATTGGGGTCGGGATAAGTTTCAGTTCTTGCAGTCGAAATGACTGCGATTGTGGTCAAAACTGAAACTTATCCCGACCCCAATTCCTTCGGGGTCGGCCTTCAGGGTCGACCTCATTTGCCTTTCGCGCGCCTCTGCAGCCCGACCCCGGAGGCCCGACCCTGAAGGCCCGACCCCGAAGCCCGACCCCTCTAGGCGAGACGTTCCGCAAACGACGTGTCGATGCCTTCGCGCCGGAGGCCCTTGAGAAGCGCCGTCCGATCACCCGCCTTGCGCCAGGCTTCGCGCACGTCCACGGCGCCGCTCTGCACGAACGCGACCAGCGCATCCGCGAAGGGCACCATGCCGAGCCGGCGGCCGCTTTCCATCGCCAGCGGCAACTGAGAGATCTTCCCCTCGACAATCAATTGCGCCACGCCGGTCGTATTGATCAGCACTTCGCGCGCCGCGACCCGTCCACCGCCTGTCTTCCGGAGCAGCACCTGGCCGACGACGCCGCGCAGGGATTCGGCGAGCAGCCCCTGCACCGCCGTCCGCCGATCGGGCGGCACCTGATCGACGATCCGTTCGAGCGCGGTCGTCGCGGAGTGCGCGGCCATCCCGCCGATGACGAGATGTCCGGAGCTGGCGGCTTCGAGCGCTTCGAGGATCACTTCCGGTGCGCGCATGTCTTCGATCACGAGGACGTCCGGATTCTCGCGCAGCGCCGCACGGAGCGCGCCGAGCAGTTCGTCGGTGTCGCCGCGTACTTCGCGCTGACTCACGAGCGAGGCCCGGCTGTCGTGCACGACCTTGATACGGCTCTCGAGCGTGATCACGTGATCGCTGCGCGATCGATTGATCAGATCCACGAAGGCCGCCATCAACGTGGACTTGCCGCTCGAGCGCGGTCCGACGACGAGTACGAGGCCTTCGGGTTCTCCGCAGAGGGCCTGGATCTCGCGCGAGAGCCCGAGCTGGTCGGCTGACAGCGCCTTCGCAGGAATCATCCGGAACACGGCGCCTGGCCCGCGGTGGTCGTTGAAGCTCACGCACCGGACGCGGCCGACGTCGGCGATATCGACGATCCACTCGGCCTGATCGGCCTCATCGAGCCGGCGCTCGGGCCTGGCCTCGAGCAACAGCGACTCGACGTCGGAGGGATTGAGCACCGGCTCGGGATCCAACACGATGATCTCGCCATCGACCCGGATGGAGGGACGCGCGTGCGCGAACAGATATAGCGTCTCGGCACCCCGCGCGGCGGCCAGGCGCAGCAGACGCTCCAGACCGGCAAGTCGGACCTGTGCATTCGTCCGCGGGCGTGGGCCGTCGGGACGTGCGGGATTCCGCGCCAGTGACAGGACATTCGCGGGCGCGTCCACGGGCGCGGCACGATCGTCGCGCGCGTCCGCGTCGCGCCGCTCGAGGACGTCTTCGAGGGTTGGGCGGCGGGACGCAGGCGCAGTGCCAGGCGGCTGGACGATCCGGGCCGCGTCTGGCCGGGCAGGCGCCTCCGCGTCCGGGTCGATATCGAACGGCAGTACGCGCTGGCGTCGGAGCTCGATCCAGATGTCGTCGCCGCCGCGGGCGGCGATGACGGTGAAGCGCTCCGCGCCGCCTGCCGATGTGGGGGGAAGGTCGGCCTCGACTGCGCCGAACTCGTCGAGCGCGTGCCGCGCCTCGGCTGGCAGCAGATCGTTCAGCAGGTCGTCCATTGCGCCGAGCGTGAGGGTGGCCGAGGGGAGGATCACCGCACCGCCCGCCGTCATGACCGTGGGTTTCTCTCCCACGTGCATGACGAGGCCGTCCCCGTCCGCACCCACGATTGCCGCAATCAAAGACTCGACGACCTGCACCGGGACTCCAAGTTAAGTGTCGGCCGCTACGCCTCAGGACATTACAGGAAACGCTGTGAATTCGTGCGAATACAGGCGGGCGAAAATCGGGCGGTAGAGAAAATGGATCGGGAGGATTTTCACTGAAAGAGGACAGTCGGCGGAACCGTCCGACCCCGTTTCCTCTATCCCGGCAGGCGCGCGTCATGGATGGCCATGAGGCCACCAAGGACCCGGTGCCAACGGACGGCGACGAAGCCCTCACTCTGGAACAGTCGAACGACCGCCGAGGCGCCCGGGTAGGTTCGGATCGACTCGGGGATGTAGCGGTAGGTGTCAGGGTCGCGGTGCAGCAACCATCCGAGTGCGCTGCCCACCAGCGTGAGATAGGCGATATACGTGAACAGCACGACGCGCGATCTGGGCCGGTTGAAGTCGAGAGAGAGCACGCGGCCGCCCGGACGAAGCACCCTGCGGATCTCCCGGATCGCCGCCGGCAGGTCCGGTACGTTCCTCAAGCCGTACCCGGTCGTTACCAGATCGAACCGTCCGCCGGCGAGGGGGAGCGCACACATGTCGCCGACGATGAAGTGGACGGGCGGGCCGGTGGAGGCACGATCGCGCTCTTTCGCGACGGCCAGTTCGATCATGCGCGGCGTGAGGTCCACGCCGATGACCGTTGCGCCGCCGTCTGCCAGCGCCATGGCGATGTCACCCGTGCCGCAGGCGAGATCGAGTGCCCGGACGCCGGCGAGGGGGCCAGCCATCCTCGTGAGCCGCCGCTTCCACGAGCGGTCGCGGCCGTACGAGAGGAGCACCGTGATGAGGTCGTACCGATCGGCAATGGTCGCAAACAGGCGCCGCACGTAGCGGCTCTTGCCGCCGGGATTCGCGATGGCCTGTCGCAGTGACATCACACCGTCGCGGACGGACGGCTCACGTGGGCTCGCAGGACGGCCGGCAGATCGGCCGGCGCATCGATCACCAGCTCACGTCCGTCGAGCCCATCGTCTGGCATGTTGAGGAAGCCGAATCCGTACCGGGCCACGCACGCCACGGTGCCAGCCGCGCGCGCCGTCTGGACGTCCACGAGCGAGTCACCGATGAGCACCGTGTCGCCGGGACGCGTATCCGCCTGCTCCATCAACCAGCGCATGGCGTCGGGCAACGGCTTCTTCCCGAATCGCGAATCACCGCCGATGACCCACTCGAAGTACTTGTCGAGGCCGAGTGCGGTGAGGATGCGGTTGGTTGGTGGCGCAGGCTTGTTCGTCAGGACAGCGAGCCGCTCCGTGGGCCGAAACCCTCTGAGTACATCCTCCATGCCGTCGTACGCCCTGGTGTGATCGAGCAGCCGCCGATCGTAGATGGCCAGGTACCGCGCGAGGGCTTCGGTTTGTGGCGCCTGGAGATTTCGCGCCGCCAGCACGCGCGACACGAGCACGCCCGCCCCTTCGCCCACCATGCGTCCGACGGCTTCTTCAGCCAGCGGCGCTGCGCCGTAGCCCTCGAGCAGTTCGTTCGCCGATTCTGCCAGGTCGCGCCGCGAATTGATCAGTGTCCCGTCGAGATCGAACACGAGCAGCATCGGGTCAGTTCCCCTCGCCCGTGTAGCTCGCGAACGACGAGGGCGTTTCCCACACGGTCACCCGCACGACCGGGAACCCCTTCGCGCTCGTCTGCTCGAAGATCACCTTCGCGATATGCTCGACGGTCGGATTGGAATCCACCAGGAAGATCGGTTCGCCGAGTTTCTGAAGCGGCTCGACGAGCGGATCGTCGCGCCGGAGGATCATCTGATGGTCGATGTGTTCGTCGATCCAGCCCTTGACCACACGCTTGATGTCGCTGAAGTCGCACACCATGTTGCGATTGTCGAGTGTGCCGGTGCGCACCTCGATCTCGGCAATCGCGTTGTGCCCGTGTGGATGCTTGCAAATGCCGTCGTAGTCGAGCAGACGATGGCCGTAGCAGAACTCGATTTTCTTGGTAACGGAGTACATGGGAGGATTGTACAGGCGCTCACGTTTGGAGGGATAAGGGCCAGGGGAGGGGATAAAGGCCAAGGGATAAGGGGTTAGGGACCAGGAGTTCGGCAATGGACAGGGTCATGGGGATGTGGTTCCCTTACCCCTACCCTTACCCCTTAACCCTTTCCCCTTTCCCCCTTTTCCCTACGATCTATGTCTGAGGTTGCCGTTCTGTTCTCTGGTGGTCTCGATAGCGCCGTGTTGGTCGCCGATGAGGCGCAGCGCGGTGTCGTGCATCCGCTCTATGTCAGCACCGGCCTTGCGTGGGAGCCGGTCGAGCGGGCCGCGGCGGGCCGTCTCCTGAGCGAGCCGCCGTTCGCGGGCCGCGTGCGTCCGCTCGTGCCGCTGGAGTTCACGGTGCGCGATGTGTACTCGCCGTCGCACTGGGCGATCCGCGGCGAGCCACCGGCCTACGACACGCCAGATGAAGACGTCTATCTCGTCGGACGCAATCTGGTGCTGCTCGCGAAGGCGGGCATCTATTGCGCGCAGCGGCGCATCGGCCGCCTTGCGCTCGGTCCGCTCGCGGGGAATCCGTTTCCCGACGCGCGGCCGATCTTCTTCGAGACGATGGGAAGAGCGATGAGCCTCGGCCTCGATCAGCCGATCGAGATCGCGACGCCGTTCGTGTCGCTGCACAAGGACGATGTGATTCGCCGGGGGATCGCGCTGGGCGTGCCACTCGAGCGCACGCTGTCGTGCATGAATCCGTCCGACGGACGCCACTGCGGTGCCTGCAGCAAATGCCGGGAGCGACGGGAAGCCTTCCGCGCCGCGGGCGTTGAGGACAGGACGCCCTATTCATAAGGGCGAAGGGATAGGGGATAGAGGGTAAGGGGTAAGGGGTAAGGGGCACGGGGAGAGCCCGAGGGCTTCCGGCGCGGGCGCCTGACGCCCAACGCCAAAAGCCCAGAGCCAATCGTGCGTCGTCTAGCTCTTTCTGAGTCGGATGCCGCCGTCGCCGGTGCGCACGCGCAGCGTCTTGCCCCCGCTGCCAAGCGATCCGCGCAGCGTGTCCTTGGATTCGCCCGTCGGCGATGGCAGCGCCAGGCCTTCGACGGTGATGCCGCCGTCGCCAGTGTGCGCGTCCACGGACGCCGAGAATCCCTCGGGCAGTTCGACGGTGACCGATCCGTCGCCAGACGTCACGTCCCAGTCATCGTCAGTCCGACTGCCCTGCGCCGCGCGTACGGTGACCGATCCATCGCCTGTGTGCGCTGACAGTTTGGTGAGCGTGCCGTCCACCTGAATGCCGCCGTCGCCGGTGTTGAGGTCGAGCCGACCCGTGACCGAGTCGAGCGTGACGCCGCCATCGCCGGTCCGGACGTAGAGATCGCCAGCGAGATCGCGGCCGTTGATCCCGCCATCACCGCTCTTGACGTCGATGCGGCCCTCGAGCCCTTCGAGGCGCACGCCGCCGTCGCCGCTCCTGGCCTGCACGTTGACTTTGCGGGGCACCGAGAGAATCAGGTTCACCGATCGGCTGCTGTTGATCGCGATGCCCGAGAACGGCTCGGGCCGCACGGCTTCGATGGTGATGCGATTGCCCGACTGCTCCGCCCGGACCACCAGGTTCTTCGCGACCTCTGCGCTCTCGGCGACCTTCTCGAATGTCGCCTGGATCTCAGGTTTGTCCCACGACCGCACTTCTATGCTGCCGTCGAACGTGGACAGAACCAGTTCCGGGGTACCGGACACCTGGAACACTTTCTCTTCCTTGGTGGTGTAGTGCTCGGCGCTGAGATTCACCGAGCAACCGGCCAGACCGAGCGCGGCCAACGCGACGGCGACAACACGTACAGGTGGCATAACAGGACGTCCCCCGTGGTGTATACGGCCGGCCGACCCGGAAGTTCCAACGATGGATCCGGGCAACGTCAGGAGGCCCACCCGGCATCGGCCAGCAGCTTCTGCCCGTCGAGCGGCGCCGGGTCGTCGGCGGCGACCGGACGGTCGGCGCTGAAGACGACACCGTGGACGCGAGTCAGGACCCGTTGAAGCAGCAGTTCGTTGGGTGCCCACAAGACGAGCACGCCGCCCGATTCGGCGGGAGGGAACCGCCGATCGTCCAGGTAGTCGCGGTCGAGCGTGATCAGCGTCCGCCGCAGCTGACGCGCAAGCCGGAAATGCTCGAGGTCTGAGGCACGCCGGAGGTCGTCGTGCTCCATGACGAAGAACACGTCCCAGCCCAATCGAGCGCGCATGAACGAGACGATGCCCGCCGGGACGTTCGCGTCGGCGTAGATCCGAGGTCCTGTGAGGCGGCCGGCGTGCGAGGCTAACTCGGAGGAAAACGTTCCCATACCATTCTCTGGCTTTGGGCTTTGGGCTCTAGGCCTTGGGAGTTGGAAGTTGGGAGTTGGGAGTTGATCCGCTCTCGCCGTCCTCGTCTTCCCCGTGAGGCCGCGGATTGTCGCGCGCCGCTTCGGCTTCGCGCTTGAGCGTCGCGACCAGCTCGTCGCGCCGATGCACCAGCTCACGTCGCGTGCGCCGATTCCACTGACTGCCGACCGCGTACTCGGCGAAGAGCGGGAAGGCGATCGTGCTATCGCAGTAACAGACGACGGTGTCGGGGAGGACGCCTGGATTCACTTTGCCCCAGCTCACCGCCTCGGCCGGCGTCGCGCCCGACAATCCACCCCAGACGACCTGGTCGGTCGTCATCTGGATGAAGTAGTCGTTCCCTCCCTTGGGAATGTTGTAGACCTCCCACAGCGTCGGTTGCGCCTGCAGGTAGAAATTCTTCGGCGATCCTCCGCCGAGGATGATGCAGCCGTTCTGATGTCCAGACAGGACAATCGCGCAGATCTCGTTGACGTCGCGATTGGGATCGATCATCAACCGGCTGCCCTGCATCAGCTCGTGATAGGCGACGTTCATGCCGATCGAGCTGTCGCCTGGCGACGACGTGTAGATGGGGACGCCGTACGTCGCGGCCGCGGCGACGACCGAATACTCCTCGCAGCCGGGATGCTGGTCGAGGAGATCGCGACCGAGGCGATAGTGGAGCTCGGAGGTCGCAATCGGACCATCGAGGCCCGAACGGCAGAGGAACTCCCGGATGTACGCGTCGGTTTCCATCAGCACGCTCGCCGGAAACAGCACGTCGTAGATCCGGATCACCCCCTGCTCGTACAGCTCCACATCGTCGACGAACGGCGACCCGCGGCGGAGCGTGAAGTTCAGTGCGTAGTGCAGGTCGTGATAGAGATTGGCACCGGTGCTGATCAGAAAGTCGATCAGCCCGCGCTCCATCAGCTCGACAATACAGCCGCCAAGCCCCGCGGGCGTCAGCGCTCCGGCGACGGTGAGCCCGATCATGGTGTCGTGCTCGGGCCTGAGCATCTTGTCAGCGTAGATGCGGCAGGCCTCCGACAGGCGGGCCGCGTTGAACGCCTGGAACCCGTCGTTCAGCAGCCGGGTGATGTCGGAGCTGCCTTTGGGGCGATAGTAGGTGATGGGCCGGCCCGACAGATGGTCGGCGCGAGAATGACCTGGCGATCCAGGGGCGCGATGGGGCACGGGCCGTAGCTTACCATGCGGTCTTGACGCCGAATTCGACGCGGGTACGCAGCTGCGGATGACGGCTGGCGCGTGCGAGGAACTCATGCAGCAGGACGACATGACCATCACCATCCTCATCATGCTGGGCGCGATCGTGCTGGCTCTAACCCTCACCTTCCTGCTGTTCCTGTTCTGGAAGAGCCGCCCATTCGCCGACGGTGACGTGTTCGTCGCCAGCAGGATGAGCCGCGGCAATCGCCTCTTCCCGACGCAGGTTCTGATCGCGCCCACAAGCGTCGTGCACTACACGCCGCAGTGGATCGGCAAATACGAACAGTCGATCCACATGGCGCACGTGGCGTCGGTGACCATCGACACCGGCCTCCTCTTCTCGGATGTCCGGATCGAGACGACGGGCGGTTCGAACGCGATTCACTGCCGGGGACACCGGAAGGGCGACGCCGTCCGGATGAAGCAACTCATCGAGACCTACCAAACGGAGTACTATCGGACCTCCGGTCCAGCTGGCTCCGGGCCTGGTTCTGTCGCGCCAGCCTGAAGCAGCCGATAAGGGTGGGCGTCGTGGACGAACTTCTCTACTCGGCCCGTCGTGCGTCGGCGTCTCTCCCGGCGAGACCCGAACCTTCTCCGGTTCCCGACGGCGAGACACGGTTCCGAACGCTCGTGCAGTCTCCGCTCCGGGCCGGAATCCTGCGCTTCCTGAGCGCCAGGCCCGACGAGGCCTTCGACGTCGAAACGCTGATGTCGACGTTCGGCCGACTGCGCCTGGACGTCGAGAACTGCGTCCGCGAGCTGAGCGACTTCGGCGTCGTCCGCCGGATGCCGGGGACGCCGTCGCGGTTCGGAGCGCAGCGTCCAGCCGAACCATCGGTCTCGGGCCTGCTCGACACCTTCCTGGAACGCCGCGCGACGATCAGTGCCGAGGATCAATCGCCATCGGTTCAGCAGTTCCGCGAGATGATCGGGCGCGACGAGAAGATGCTGATCGTCTTCGAATGGATTCGCACGGCGGCGAAGTCCGACATCGCCGTGCTGATCCTGGGGCCGACCGGCTCGGGCAAGGAAGTCGTCGCGCGGATGATTCACGAGTTGAGCCCGCGAAATACCGCCCGCTTCCAGGCCGTGAACTGCGCGGCCCTGCCGGACACACTCTTCGAGTCGGAGATTTTCGGGTACGAGAAGGGCGCGTTCACCGGCGCGCACGATCGCAAGCCTGGCAAGCTCGAAATGGCGAACGAGGGCACGCTGTTCCTCGACGAGATCGGCGATCTGTCGATCGTCGCGCAGGCCAAGCTGTTGCGCGTGCTCGAAGACAAGCGGTTCGAGCGTCTCGGCGCGAACAAATCGATCCACGTGGATTTCCGGCTGATCTCCGCGACCAACCGCCCGTTGGATCTGTTCGTCCGGGACAGCCGCTTCCGCGAAGATCTCTACTATCGCGTCAACGCGTTTTCCATCCGGCTGCCCTCCCTCCGCGAGCGGCCGGCCGACATCCCCGTTCTTGCGCAACGCTTCCTCGCGCGCTACTGCGCGTCGAACGGCCTGCCACTCGACGCGAAGGTGATGTCGAAGGAGTCGGTGGACGCGCTGACGACATACCCCTGGCCCGGTAACATCCGCGAACTCGAGAGCACGGTCTCGCGCGCGGCGCTTTCATCGCCCGGCAGGACGATTCGCGCCTCGGACATCGAGTTCCTTCATGTTGGCGGTGTACCCTCAACCCAAGCGCCCGAGCGGCTCCCCACCCTGGCCGAAAGCGAGCGCGCCCACATCGTCCGCGTCCTGGAAGCGACGGCGTGGAACAAGAAGGAAGCGGCAAGGCTGCTCGACATCAGCCGCGGGACCCTCTACCGGAAGATCGTCGAGTACGGGCTGGAACCCGCGTCGCCCCGCAAAGCGTCCTGATACGAGACACAGCCGATACTCGAAATTTTCGAGGAAAGCGGCCGATGTCAGGTCCGTTCGTGGTCAACCGTTTCATTTTTGAACACGTCGGATTCGCTCATTTGCGTGCGAAATGAGCGGTTCCGGCGCCCTGACTTCAACCCTGTGCTGATGCGGCACAGTCTTGGTACCTGCCCCCGCGCATCGGGACCCGCAAGGCCCGTCAGTTCGTCCGTTCAACTTCTTGTCGGCCTGCCGGTTGCCGATTAGGTAACAGACCGGCTGTCCGGTGGCAGCCGAGTTGCCTTCTCTGCGACAGCTGCCCGTGTGCTTGCAGATTTCTGCGGGCGTCGGGTGGGTCCGTGTCGAAGCGCATGCATCCTGTTCCGTCCAACTACACCTCTCCGTCGAGCCGAGTGGCGGCCGCGGAGCCGGTCTCCTTTGGCGACATGTCGCCCCGTGGGCAGGGGTACGTCGGCGCCATCGTTCTGGCTGGGGCTGCGCTGTTGTCGCTGCGGCTGCCGCCGCTGACCGTATCGCATCCGCCACTGCTGGCGTCGATGCTCATGGCGGCGATTGCAGCGTCGGCGCTTCGTGTGGCGCTGCCGGGGTCTGGCGTGGGCGCGACCGTCTCTGCTTCGATGGCGGCGCTCTTTGGCTCGTTGCTCGTCATCGGACCTGACCAGACGTTGATCGTCGCGGCCGCGGCCGGCTTCACGCATTGCACGTTCGGCACCACGAGGCGCAATCCCGTCTACTGGACGGCGTTCAGCATGGCGGCGCTCGTGACGGTGACCTTCGCTGCGGGCCGCGTGTACGCGGCTACCGGCGGCGTTCCGCTCGTGGACGCCTCGTCTCTGGACAGTCTCGAGCTGCCGATCATCGCAGCGGCGCTCATCTGGGTGCTCTTGACCGCGATCGTGCTGGGAGGCGGGCTCCTCGCAACTTCCGGCTGGCGCGTCATTGCCGGACGGCGAGACGATCTGTCGTGGTTCATGTTGAGCGGCTGTGTGGGCACTGCGGCGGGCGTGGTCGCAGCCGTGCTGCTCCGGGGCGCGACCTGGTGGCTCTGGCCGGTGGCGCTCGTGCCGCTGGTGTTGACGCACGTGGCCCAACGGCTCTCGGCGGAGCGGGTGGACGCCGAACGGCGCCGTACGCAGCAAATGGCCGACCTCCACTTCGCGTCGATCGAAGCGCTCGCCGTCGCGATCGACGCGAAAGACATGACGCCGACGACGCACGTGCGGCGCATTCAGGCGTACGCTGAGGAGCTGGCCCTGATGCTCGGCATGTCGGATGGGGACGTGCAGGCGGTCCGCACTGCGGCGGTGCTCCACGACATCGGCAAGCTGGCTGTGCCCGAGCACATTCTGTCGAAGCCTGGTCCGCTGACCCCGGAGGAGTTCCAGAAGATTCGCACGCATCCGCAGATCGGCGCGGAGATTGTCGGCGCCGTCCCGTTCCCATATCCCGTGGCGCCGTTCATCCTGGCGCATCACGAGCGGTGGGACGGCCGCGGGTATCCGAGCGGGTTGAAGGGCGAGCAGATTCCGCTCGGCGCCAGAATCCTCTCGGTGGTCGATCAGTTCGACGCGTTGACCACGGACCGGCCGTACAGGACGGCCTGCTCCACGGAGGATGCGTTCCAGTCGTTGCGGCGCGAAGCCGGCCGGTCGCTGGATCCGCACATCGTCGATCTGTTCATCGACGCGTATCCGCGGCTGTCGGGCGAGGCCGAGCGGCTGGCCGAGGCGGCAGCGCGTCAGCTGTCGTTCGCGCAGCTCGGGCCGTTCGACACCGCGGCTCGGGACGGTTCGGCGAGGGTGTTTCGCGATATCGCGCTCGCGCACCGCGAGGTGTACGCGCTGTACGAGCTCGCGCAGGCGCTGGGCACGAGCCTGGGCATCGGCGACACGATGGCGCTCATCGCGTCAAAGCTGCACAACCTCGTGCCGTTTTCGTCGTGCGCGCTGTTCCTGCACAGTGCCGAGACCGACACGCTGCGCTGCAGGTTTGCGACGGGCATCGACGCCGAACTGCTGCAGCAACTCACGGTCGCCAACGGCGAAGGCCTCGTTGGATGGGCGGCAAAGAACGAGCGGGCGCTGGTCAACGCGAGGCCGGGCACCGATTTCGAAGCCGCAGGCGTCCGTGTACACACGTCACTTCAGTCTGCCCTGGTGATTCCGCTCGTCTTCAACACGGGGCTGGTCGGCGCTCTCGCCGTGTACGGGCAGGAAGCGGGCTGTTTCAACGACGATCACCGCCGGCTGCTCGCTCGTGTTGCCGAACAGGCCGCCGGCGTCATCGCGAACTCCATCACGTACGAAGAGACCAAGCGGGACTCGCTGACGGATCCACTGACCGGTCTTCCCAATACGCGGTTCATGTTCGTGCACCTGACACGTGAGCTGGCGCGCGCGGAGCGCCTGAAGTCTGAAGTCTCGCTGCTCGTGATGGATCTCGACAGCTTCAAGGAGATCAACGACAGCTTCGGCCACACGGCCGGCGACCGGGCGCTGCGCGAGGTGGCGCGTGTGCTGCGGGCCGGCATCCGGCCCTACGACATCTGCGTGCGATATGCGGGTGACGAGTTCGTCGTGCTGCTCTCGGGATGCGGACCCGAAGAAGCGCGACTCAAGATGCTGGAGCTACAGGCCGCAATCGACGCACTCATGATCGAGGTGCGTCCAGGGCGTCTCGTCCGTCTGGGCGCAAGCTTCGGCTGCGCGTCGTTCCCAACCGATGGCCACGGCTACGAGACCCTGCTCTCGATGGCTGACGAGCGGATGTACGACGACAAGGCGCGGCGGAAGGGCCTGGGGGGCGATCAGTCCCTCTCCGCCCGTCCATCCGAATCGCACGGCGGCTCGCCGGTCTTTGCTAAGATCGACCGTCCCGCTAATCCCCGCATGCACTGACGTCGGTCGTGGCCGGGGGCGTGACACTGCGGCGCAGTGCCGCCCACTCCCGATGCTGCTGACCCTGACCCTGCGCGAGGTCGAACGCGCGACCCCACGCGCTGCGATGGTACGGCTGGCGCTTGGCGGCCGGCGATTCGACTACGCCGCGGGGCAAGCCGTCCTGGTCGGACGCGCCGGCCAGGCAGACCGTCGTCCGTATTCCCTGGCGACGTCACCCTCGGAATGCCGTGAGCGCGACGAGCTGGAGCTGCTCGTCGGATTGGACACGCTCGATCAACCCGGTCCGCACCTGGGTACGCTCACGACGGGAATGAGCATAGATGTCGAAGGACCGCTCGGCAGCTTCACGTTCCCCTCGGCAGCCACCGAACATCGCTTTCTCTTTGTCGCCGGGGGGACCGGGATCGCCCCCCTTCGCGCGATGCTGCACGAGGCGCTGGCGCGGCCGGCGCCGACCCAGATTGCGCTGATCTACAGCGCGCGGACCCCGCAGGAGTTCGCGTACGGGCCCGAGCTGCGCGCACTCGCCGCGTCAGGCCGTCTGACGCTCTGGCAGACCGTCACTCGGGAAGCGGAAGCGCACTGGGACGGCGCCCAGGGACGCATCGCGCTCGGGCACCTGCGGTCGATGCTCCACGACGTCGAGACGCTGTGTTTCCTCTGCGGGCCGCACGCGTTGGTCCAAGCGATCTCGCCGCTGCTCGAGCAATTGGGAATCTCGCCGGATCGCGTGCGCGTCGAAGAATGGAAACCGAATTCGGAGTTCGGAGTGCGGAGTGCGGAGTAAAAGTCCGCATGCCAGTGTAATCAGCTCCGCACTCCGAATTTCAGCTCCGCAGTCCGCAGTCCGCATTCCGAACTCCGAATTTCAGGTTCCCACAATGTGGTATCCCGCGTCGACCATCAGGATCTCGCCGGTGATCGCCTTGCCCGTTGGACCGAGCAGGAACGACGCGGCGTCGGCGACTTCGGACGTCTCCACGGTGCGTCTCAATCGGCGCTTTGTCGCGATACACCTGCAGGATGCTCGAGAATCCCCCGATGCCGGATGCCGCCAGCGTCTTGATGGGCCCAGCCGAGATCGCGTTCACGCGGATGTTCTGCGGACCGAGCTCGCTCGCCAGATAGCGCACCGACGCTTCGAGCGCGGCCTTCGCGACGCCCATCACGTTGTAGTTGGTGAAGACGCGCTGGCTGCCGAGGTACGTCAGCGTGAGGATGCTGCCGCCGCCACGTGTCGCCATCAGCGGCGCGGCGCCCCGCGACAATGAGATGAGCGAGTACGCACTCACGTCGAGCGCGACACGGAAACCTTCTCGCGACGTCTGCAGGAACGGTAACGCGAGATCCTCCCGCAGCGCATACGCCACGCCGTGTACCAGATAGTCCAGGCCGCCGAATTCCCGGCCCACGGCCTCGAAGAGCGCGCCAACCTGCTCGTCGTTCGTGACGTCGCAGGGCAGAATGAGCGGGCGATCGAGGTCCGCCGCCAGCTCGCGCACGTTCTCTTCGAGCCGCTCGCCCTGATAGGTCACCGCCAGCCGGACGCCGCGTGCGTTCAGCGCCTTCGCGATCGCCCAGGCAATCGATCGCTTGTTGGCAATCCCGACGATGACGCCGAAGGTTCCGGTCAGATCGCTCATGTCTCAAGTCCGTTGCGCAAAGACGTGTTCGTTTTCGTGTTCGTATTCGGGTCCTGGTCGTCTTTCGGATTCGTTCCTTGACGAACACGAATCCGAACACGAATACGACATACGTCTGAGAGTCTCAGAACAACCGGATTTACGCGAGACAGGCCACGAGGCCGTCAAAGGTGGGCGCGTTACTTCGAGCGCTTCTTGCCACCACGCCGCCGCGACTGCCCCTGCCGTTCTCCCTGGGCCGGTCTGGCGCGGTTCCCCTGTGAGGCATGCCCGGTCGCGGCCATGCCGTTCCCCCGCCGTCCCTTGAAATTGAACGAATTGCCCATGTCGGAGGGACCGCCCGGCATCCCGCCGCCACGCCGGCCGTGGCGGAAGCGCCCGGGCTTGGCGGCCGCCCGAATCGTGAATTCGGGTATGGGCCGCTGTTCCTTCGGCTGTCCTTCGTGCCGCGGCAGCGTGGCACGAATGAGCTGCCGATGGACCGGTCCCTCGGGCTCCTCGCCCGCCGAAGGCGCGGCGTCGTCCGAGCCATCCGCCGGCGCCGCTGCCACCGCGACGGGTTCGTCGCCGGGGGGCGCAGAATCTGGCGGAACCGGCGTCGGGGGCGCGGGTGCGACGGGCCGACGCGGAGCGCCGCCGCTCAGGACCTCCTGGAACAAGCCGCCGGAGCCTTCCTTCTTCTTTCGCTGTGGCGGAATCTTGGCCTGCTTGTACTCGTGTTCCGCTTCACACGTGGAGCACCGGGTCTGTTTGATTTCCTGCTCGATCATTGCCACGACGACGTGATTGGTTATGCGTCGTTCACGGGGGCAATAGTCGTCGAGTATGTCACCAAGCCGAGGCTGGCGCTGTTGCATCAACCCTCCCGAAGGGGTGCGATCGAGGTACGCGGGATTGGGCGCAGGTCGGAAAGTCTAGCAGAGCTACGCAGTTGGAGCAACAAACCTCCGGCGATCAGCGGTTGCGCACACGCTCATCGGCCACGAACCGCCCGAGCTCTTGCAAGGCCGCCGCCACGGCGTCCGGATGGGTGGATTGCGGCGTCCGGCGCGCCGCCACCGAGGCCGTCGCGGTCACGCGGTCGATGACGTCCGCCTGAAACAGGTCGCTGTAGCGCTGCCATTCCACCAGTGTCAGAGATTCGAAGTCCCGGCCCTCGTCGAGCAGCCGGCGGGTCATGAGTCCGACCAATTCGTGCGCCCGCCGGAACGGCAGGCCCCGCGATACCAGGTAATCCGCAACATCCGTTGCAAGGAGCAGGCCTGCCGCGGCCGGAGTCGTCCGGTCTGCATCGATGCGCAAGCCTCGGACGACGACGGCGACTGACTCGAGGCAGCCGGTCAATGTCGCATCCGCGTCGAAGACCGCTTCCTTGTCCTCCTGCAGATCCTTGTTGTACCCGCTGGGCAGCCCCTTCATCGTCGCGAGGAATCCCGCGAGCCGGCCTATCGTGCGACCCGTCTTCCCGCGCACGAGCTCGAGCGGGTCCGGATTCTTCTTCTGCGGCATCATGCTGCTGCCGGTGGACGCTTCGTCGGACAACTCGAAGAAGCCGTGTTCCTCGCCGCTGAAGATGATGATGTCTTCGGCAAATCGGCTCAGGTGGACCATCGACAGCGTGCAGGCGTGCAGGAAGGCGGAGGCGAAGTCGCGATCGGCCGATGCGTCGATGCTGTTCGTCACCACCCGCGAAAATCCGAGCGCCGACGCCAGGGCGGCCGTGTCGATGGCGTAGTTGGTGCCCGCAACCGCACCCGATCCGAGCGGAAGCGCGTCGGCTTCCGCCGCAGCCTCTCCCAGTCTGGCGTGGTCGCGACGCAGCGCGGCAGCGTGCGCGAGAAGGAAATGCGCCACCAGCACGGGCTGTGCGCGCCGCAGGTGCGTATACGCCGGCATCAACGTTGTGCCCGCTTTGCCGGCGAGCGTGAAAAGGGCCTCGAGGACGTCGAGCACCTGGCGCTGGAGCGCGACAATCCGGCGGCGCAGGTAGAGGCGCAGGTCCAGGGAAACCTGTTCGTTCCTCGAGCGTCCGGTGTGGAGCCGCCGTCCGGGATCGCCGATGCGTTCGACGAGCTGCCGTTCTACGAAGGAATGCACGTCCTCGTCTGGACCCGCGACCCACGCCGGATCGGCCGTGCCGCGCTCCAGGATTTCGGTCAGCGCGCCGGTGATGGCGCGCGCATCCTCAGGCGACAGGACCCGCGCAGTGAGCAGCGCGTCGGCCCACGCCAGACTCCCACGCACATCGTCCTCGAACAGGCGACGGTCGAATGGGAACGAGGCACCAAACTCGAAAACCGCGGCGTCGGGCGCCGTGTCGAACCGGCCAGACCACAGCGTAGACATGTTCAGACTTTCGCGGGCGGAACGGCCGGCGCGTCGGCGTGATCCTGCTTCGCCGCGCGTGCGGCGATCTCGACGGGGCCGCCCAGCATCCGCACGAAGCCTGCCGCTGCCGTCCGGTCGAACTGGTCGCCGCCTGCGTGCGTGGCCAGCGCGGCCTCATATTGCGCAAACGGAGACGTGCGTCCGACGACGCGGACGTCGCCGTGGAACAGCTTCACGCGAACAGTACCAGTGACACGTTGCTGGACGCGCGCGACGAAAGCGTCGAGCGCATCCCGCGTGGGCGTGAACCACCGGCCGTCGTACACCAGGTCGGCGTACGCGTTGGCGACGACGTCGGACAGTCTCGCGAGATCGCGGCCCGTGACGAAGCGCTCGAGATCTCGGTGCGCCGCATGCAGCACCGTAGCCGCCGGCGCTTCGTAGATCTCACGGGTCTTGATCCCGACAATTCGGTTCTCGACCATGTCGATCCGCCCGACGCCATGGTCGCCAGCGATCGTCGTCAGCGCGTCCACGAGCTCGACGAGCGGCATCGTGACCCCGTTGACCGAGACGGGAACGCCCTGCGCGAATCCCACCTCGACGTAGGCGGGTTCACCGGCGCACGCGGCGGGCTCGCGGGTCAGCGCGAAGATCTCGGCCGGCGCTTCCTGCCAGGGATCGTCGAGCACACCGCACTGAACCGACCGGCCCCAGAGATTGGTGTCGATGCTGTACACAGGATCGGTTGCACCGGTCATGGCGATGCCGCGGGCGCGCGCGAAGGCAAGTTCCTCGGCGCGGTTCATTCCCCAATCACGAGCCGGTGCGAGTACCGTCAGCGCGGGATCGAGCGCCCGGATCGACAGCTCGAGTCGCACCTGGTTATTGCCCTTTGCGGTCCCGCCGTGCGCGACCGTGGATGCGCCTTCCATCCTCGCGATTTCCACGAGGCGCCGGGCGATGAGCGGGCGTGCCAGCGCCGACGCGAGCGGATAGTGCCCCTCGTAGAGCGCGCCAGCCTGCAGCGCCGGCAGGACGTACTCTCGCGCGAACTCGTCCTGGCAATCAAGCACATGGCAGCGAGCGGCTCCCGCCCCACGCGCACGCGCCCGCACGTGTTCGAGCTCTTTGCCCTGACCAAGGTCGAGCGTGACCGTCACGACCTCCGCGCCCAGATGCTCCACGAGCCAGGGGATGGCAACGGACGTATCGAGGCCGCCGGAATACGCGAGAACGATGCGAAGCATTTTCAGGTTACAGACTTCAGGCTACAGACTTCAGACTTCAGGCTACAGGCTACAGGCCAGCTACGAACTACGAACTACCAACTACCAACTAGATTCATCTCCCAATGATGTCGCCGACGCGATCGGCGAACGCGACGGCCCGCCGGGCATCGCGGAGTATCACGAGGATGGTGTCGTCTCCAGCGATCGTGCCCACCACATCCGGAAGCAAGGCCCGGTCGATGGCAATAGCGGTCGGATTTGCCTGCGCCGGCGGTGTCTTGAGGACCACGAACTGCTGCACCCGGTCCACCTGGGTCACTGAGTCCGCAATCGCCCGCGTCATCGCCCCTGGGGCGCCGGACGGCGTGACGACCGCGCCAGTCGCGCGCTGGTACGCCCCGTCAGCAGCGCGTTTGACGAGCCCGAGCTCCTTGATATCCCGCGAAATCGTGGCCTGCGTGGCATCGAGCCCGGCCGCATGGAGCCCTTTCCGGAGCTGTTCCTGGTTCCGAATGGGCTCGCGGTCCAGGAGCTGAAGAATGATGGCTTGTCGTCGTGCCTTCATGAATATTCACCGGGACGAAAGAGTATACACGAGTGGATTACCCGGATGCCACGCCCCTAACGGTCGCGCCACAAAATTTACTTGATCCACCGTACGGCAGGCCGTATACTTATCCGCTCCACTGGATGAAACAGGACGCCATGGGGCAGGACGGACCAGTCAGAGTCGGAATAGCGGGCGCGACCGGGTATGCCGGGCAGGAACTGCTGCGCCTGCTGGCCCGCCATCCTGGAGCGGCGGTGACGACCGCGATGGGCTCGAGCGCCACCAGCTCGCCTCGCGACCTGCCAGCGCTCTCCCACTTGTGGTCGGGGCACGTCGTGCCGCTCGACCTCGATGTCCTGGCTTCCGAGGCTGACGCCGTCTTCCTGGCGCTGCCAGAGGAGGCCTCGGCCGCGGTGGCGCCACAGCTTCTGGCCCGCGGGCACCGGGTCTTCGACCTCTCGGGCGCGTTCCGGCTGAGGGACGAGCAGGCGCGGGCGAAGTGGTACCCCGACACCAGGCAGCTGCCTGAGGGGACGCTGTACGGCCTCACCGAGCACGCCAGGCAGGGTATGGCGTCCGCGCGGCTGATCTCGTGCCCGGGCTGTTATCCGACGGCCGCCGCGCTGGCGATCAAGCCCCTGGTCGCAGCAGGCCTGGTTGCCGGCGACATCGTCATCGACGCGAAGTCTGGTGTATCGGGCGCCGGCAAGACGCCCACCGAGCGCACCCACTTCTCCGAAGCGCACGGCAGCGTGTCGGCCTACAAGGTGTTCGCCCATCGGCATGCCGCCGAAATCGAGCAGGAGGTCGGTCGGCCGGTCACGTTCGTGCCGCACCTGGTGCCGCTCGATCGCGGCATCCTCGAGACGATTTACCTCCGTGTGCCGCAGGGCACGACCGACGCGACGATTGCCGCCGCATATGCCGCCGCATACGCCGGCGCCTGCTTCGTGCGCATCACCGGCACGACGCTACCGGTCATCAAGCAGGTGGCATGGTCGAACTTCTGTGACATCGGTTGGGCGCTCGACGAGCCGACGAGCCGCCTCGTGGTCGTTTCAGTCATCGACAACCTCGTCAAGGGCGCCGCCGGGCAAGCCGTTCAGAACTTCAACGTCGTCTACGGCTTCAACGAGCGGACGGGACTCGTGTGATGTCGCGGCACGGCTGGCGGATTCTGAAGGTCGGCGGCGAGTTGCTCGAAGACGAGGTCCGGCTCCGCGGCCTCGCGGCTGTCGTCGCACGTGTTTCCTCGCTGCTGCCGTTGACGGTGGTGCACGGCGGCGGCAGGGAGATCGATCGGGCGCTTGCACGCGCCGGCATTGCGAAACACCAGGTGGACGGTCTGCGCGTCACCGATGCCGACACGCTGGACGTCGTCGTCAGCGTCCTCGCGGGCAGCGTGAACACCCGTTTCGTCGCAGCGATCAACGCGGCGGGCGGCAAGGCCGTCGGCCTCACGGGCGCCGATGCCGGGCTCGCGCTGGCGGAGCGCGCGGCGCCGCACGTGACGGTGGCCGGCGAGACGGTGGATTTGGGATTGGTGGGCGAACCGATCGGTCAACGGTGGCCGCGACTGCTCGTCGATCTCGGAGGCAACGGCTACGTGCCGGTCGTGGCCAGTATCGGCATGAGCCCGCAGGGCGGCTTGTTGAACGTGAACGCCGATACGCTCGCGGCGCATCTCGCGGGCCGGCTCGCCGTCGCCCGGCTGGTCATCGCGGGCGGCACGGCTGGCGTGCTCGACGAGGATGGCAAGACGATTCCCCGGCTCGATCGTGAAGCGGTGCAGGCGCTGATCCGGTCGGGTGTGGCCAATGCGGGGATGGTGGCGAAGCTGCGCGCCTGCGAGCAAGCGCTGACGCACGGCGCGGCAGAGGTCGTGCTCATCGACGGCCGTGATCCGATGGCCGTGGAAGCCATGCTCATCGCGGCGCCGGGCGAACTGCCGGCGGTGCCGACAACGCGAATGGTGGCCTGACGTGACTCCAGTACCGACCGAGACCGTGTCTGCATCCGACATCATCGCTCGCGAGACCGCGCACGTCGTCCAGGTCTACCGCCGTGCACCGATCGTGATCGCGCGCGGGCGTGGCGTCTATCTCTATGACCTGGACGGACGCGAGTATCTCGACCTCATTTCGGGCGTCGGTGTGGCTTCGCTCGGACACGCGAACCCGGATCTCGCTCGGATCGTGGCCGAGCAGTCCTCGGAACTGCTGCACTGCTCGAATCTCTTCTTCCATCCCTACCAGGGAGTGCTCGCCGAAAGGCTGGCGGCGTTGTCGGGGCTGCCGCGGACGTTCTTCTGCAACAGCGGCACCGAGGCGGTCGAAGCCTGCCTCAAGTTCGCCCGCCGGTCGTGGTTCACCGCTGGCGATCGCGCCAGGACGAGCATCGTCGCCCTCCAGGGATCGTTCCATGGCCGGACGATGGGCTCGTTGTCGGTGACCGCGGATCCACACTACCGCGATCCGTTCGGGCCGCTGCTCGGACCCGTCACCTTCGTCACGCCGAACGACGATGCGGCGATCGCCGCCGCGATTACCCCGGAGACGGCCGTAGTGGTGCTCGAGCCGATCCAGGGTGAGGGCGGCGTGCGTCCGCTGACGCCGGCTTTTGCCCGGGTGGTTCAGGAGGCCTGCGACCGGACGGGAACGCTCCTCATCTGCGACGAGGTGCAGTCGGGCCTCGGCCGTACGGGCGTGGGATTCGCCTTTCAGGAGCTGGGTCTGCGGCCGTCGCTTGTCGCGATCGGGAAGGCACTCGGCGCCGGTATTCCAATCGGAGCCGCGCTGATCAGCGAGGACGTCGCATCACGCCTGAGCCCGGGGGACCACGGCAGCACCTATGGGGGCAACCTGCTCGCGTGCCGGGCGGGCCTGTTCTTCGTGGACCAGCTCCTGTCGGGCGGTCTGCTCGCCGACGTCACCCGCGTCGGACAACACCTGGGACGTCAGCTGTCGGCGCTCGCCGGGAAACACGCGATCGTCCGCGAAGTACGCGGCCGCGGGTTGATGTGGGGGCTGGATCTCGATCGTCCTGCTGCGGCGGTCGTCGACGCGGCGCGGGAGGGCGGCCTGCTGGTGAATGCGACGGCCGGAACGGTGGTCCGACTGTTGCCGCCGCTCACGATCACCGAAACAGAGGTGGACGAGGCGGTGTCGCGCCTCGATGCCGCGCTGGGCGCGGCCGCTAGGAGCTGACTGACGTGCTGAGCATGATCGAACGGACGCCGGCGTCCGTGCGCGCCTTTCCCGATGTCCTCGCCCTCCGTCAGGCGACCGAGGACGATGTGCGGGCGATCCACGCCCTGGTAGACCGGCACGTGGCGACCGGCCATCTGCTGCCGCGGGCGAGCGACGAGATTCGGTCGCACTGCGATCGGTTCGTCGTCGCGACGATGAACGGCGACGTGGTGGGGTGTGCCGAACTGGCGCCACTCAGCCCGCAGGTAGCGGAGGTCAGGTCGCTCGTCGTCGAAGCCGACGCCCGGGGTATGGGATTCGGCCGCCGGATGGTGGACGCCCTGATCGCGCGGGCGACCGAGCTCGGTTACGCGCGTCTGTGCGCGTTTACGCACCAGCCGGGCTACTTCGTGAGGCTTGGCTTCTCGATCGTCCCGCACCTGTGGCTTCGCGAAAAGGTGTTCACGGATTGCGTGGGATGCCCGCTGTTCCGCGGATGCGGACAGCAGGCGGTCGTCGTGTCGCTCGAGCAGCACGCGGCGCGTTCCATCGGGGCGGTGGCGTGACGATTCAGGAGATGGCGGGCGGCATTACGACGCCTGCCGGCTTCCGCGTGGCCGGCGTGTCGGCCGGGATCAAGGCGTCCGGCGCACCCGACCTGGCGCTGATTGTCCCGGACCGTCCTGCGGCGGGCGCGGCACTGTTCACGACCAATCAGGTCCAGGCGGCGCCAGTGACCGTGTCGCGCGAGCACCTGACGAAGTCCGGCGGACGAGTCGCGGGCGTACTCGTGAACAGCGGATGCGCGAACGCGTGCACGGGGACGTCCGGCCTTGCTGTCGCACGCGCGTCGGCAGGCCGGCTCGCGTCGGCACTGGGATGTCCATCCGAGCAGATCCTCGTCGCATCGACCGGCGTCATTGGTGTGGGACTGCAGCTCGACGCCGTTGAAGCCGGCATCGGCCGCGCGATGGGCGCGCTCGCCCGGGATGGGCATCCTGCAGCGCGGGCCATCATGACGACCGACCTGGGCCCGAAGGAAGCGGCTGCGCAGGTGGAGACCGCGGACGGCGCGTTCTCGGTCGGCGGCATGGCCAAGGGCGCCGGAATGATCGAGCCGATGCTCGCGACGATGCTGGCGTTCGTGACGACCGATGTGTCGGTCGAGTCTCCGGTTCTTGCGCGTGCGCTCGACGAGGCGGTCGCATCGACGTTCAACGCCATCACCGTGGACGGCGAGTGCTCCACGAACGACACCATCGTGGCGCTGGCGAGCGGAGCCAGTGGGGTGACGGTGACAGAGTCGCGCAACTATCCGGCACTCGTCCACGGGCTGACGGCGGTCTGTCGAACGCTGGCGCTCATGATCGTGCGGGGTGGTGAGGGCGCGACGAAGCTCGTGTCCATCAAGGTCACGGGCGCGGATTCAGTGGCGAGCGCGCGGCGGGTCGCGAAGACGATCGCCAACTCCCCGCTCGTGAAGACCGCCGTGCACGGCGGCGATCCCAACTGGGGCCGCCTGGTCGCGGCGGCCGGACGCTCGGGCGTCCCGTTTGCGATCGATCGGGCGCTCGTGCGAGTCGGTCCGGTTGTCCTGTTCCGGGACGGACAGCCCTACGACGAGGCTGCGCCGCGAGCCGCTGACTATCTGCGCGGCACCGACATCGACATCGAGATCAACGTGGGCGCCGGTGGCTCCGGCGAAGCCACGGTGTGGACCTGTGACCTCAGCGCCGAGTACGTGCGCATCAATGGGGAGTACCGGACATGAGCCGTCTCGCGATCGTGCGACAGTCGGATGGGATGCCTGCAGGCACGGAACAACCGCCGGTGCCACGCAGCTTTCTGTCGGTGCTCGACTTCACGCCCGAACAGCTCGAAAGCTGCCTCGCGCTCGCCGCTCGGCTCAAGCGTGAGCGTGCGCTTGGACCGTGCGCGCCAACCGCCACGGCCCTGACGGGCCGCCACGTGGCGCTGCTGTTCGACAAGCCCTCACTGCGCACGAGGACCACGTTCGAAGTCGCGATTCGGGAGTTGGGCGGCTCGGTGCTGGCTCTCCCGGCGGAGGTGGCACTCGGCACGCGCGAGCCGGTGCCTGACGTGGCCCGCAATCTGGAGCGATGGGTCCACGGCGTCGTGATTCGCACGTTCGGTCAGCGGATCGTCGAGGAGTTCACGGCCGCCGCGCCGGGGCTGAGCGTGATCAACGCCTTGACCGACGAACAGCATCCCTGCCAGGCCCTCGCCGACTTCCTCACACTGCAGGAAATCTGCGGAACCCTCGCGGGTCAGACGATCGCGTATGTCGGTGACGGGAACAACGTCGCGACGTCGCTCGTCCAGGCGGGCGTGATGCTCGGCGTCAACGTCCATCTCGCGTCGCCGCGGGGTTACGCCCTGCCGGATGCGGTCGTGGACTCGGCACGCAAGGTTGCCCGGCACGGCGCCAGCGTCCGTCAATTCATCGATGCCGAAGCGGCCGTCCATGGCGCCGCGGCCGTCTACACGGACGTCTGGACCTCGATGGGCCAGGAAGCCGAGAGCAACGCCCGGAAGGCCGCGTTCGCGCCGTATCAGGTGACCACGGCGCTCATGAAGCGCGCGGGGCGCCAGGCGAAGTTCATGCACTGCCTGCCGGCGCACCGCGGTGAAGAGGTCGCCGCGGACGTCTTCGAGTCGCCGGCATCCGTCGTCTTCGATCAGGCTGAGAATCGTCTGCACTCGCAGAAGGCGCTCCTGCTGATGCTCCTCGCGCCTCAGTACGTGTAGGCTGTAGTTCGTAGTGCGTAGTTCATGGTTCGTAGCGGCGCGACGGGCTCTTCTACGAACCACGAACTGACGGACTACGGACTGCAGTGATGATCAGCAAGCCCTGGCTCCAGCACTACGACGAAGGCGTTCCAGCCTCTCTCCAGCCGTACCCGGACACCACCCTCGTTGACGCCGTCGCCGAGGCGGCGCGTGATCGGCCGCAGCATCCAGCGCTCCTCTTCAAGGGCACCGTCGTCACGTTCGGTGAGCTCGACCGCCTGAGCACGGCTCTCGCGGCCGAGCTCGCCGCGGACGGCGTCCGCAAGGGCGATCGCGTCGCTCTCGTGCTTCCGAATTGTCCCCAGTTCGTCATCGGGCAATTCGGCATCTGGAAAGCCGGCGGCGTCGTCGTGCCGATCAATCCGATCTACACGGAACGTGAACTGACGCTGGCGCTCAGCGAATCTGGCGCTGGCATCGCCATCGCGCTGACGCGCCTGTACGACCGCTTGAAAGCTGTCCAGCCTGGCACCTCGGTTCGCCGTGTGATCGCGACGAACATCAAAGAGCACTTGCCGCGCCTGCAGGCGCTCCTGTTCACGCTGCTGAAGGAAAAGAAAGACGGTCATCGAATCACCCTCGCCGAGGGCGACCGCTGGTTCCGCGAGGTGCTCGTGTCGGGCGGCAGGCGTCCCGCGCCACCAACGAGGCCGCTGCCGGGCGATCCCGCGGTGCTGCTCGGCAGTGGCGGAACCACGGGAACGCCAAAAGCCGCCATCGGTGACCATCGTGTCTACGTCCAGGCGGGCTTACAGCTGCGTGCGTGGACCGGCTCGGTCTTCGAGAAATACACCGACATCATCCTGCTGCCGCTGCCGCTCTTTCACGTGTACGCCAACGTCGGCGTCCAGGCGATGGCGATTGTGGGTCACAACCCTGTCGCACTGGTTCCGAATCCGCGGGACATCGACGACCTGCTCAAGACGATCCGGAAAGTCCGGCCGGCGTTCTTCGCGGGCGTCCCCACGCTCTTCAACGCGATACTGAATCACCCGTCGGTCGGGGCGGGCCGCGTCGATCTCGAGCTCGATCAAGATTTGCTTCTCGGGCGCGTCGGCGTTGCTGGCCGAGACCCGCCGACAGTTCGTCGAAATGACGCGCGGACACATCGTAGAAGGGTATTCCCTCACCGAAGGGATGATGGCGTGCATCCTCAATCCGGTGAAAGGCCCCGCGAAGAACGGTTCGATCGGAATGCCGCTCCCGGACGTGACGGTCCAGATCGTAGACGCGGACGACAGCTCACAACGCCTCGGCCCGGGCGAGGTGGGCGAGCTCATCATGCAGGCGCCGCAGTTGATGAGCGGTTACTGGGGCAACCCGGGTGAGACGGCTGACGTTCTTCGGCAACGGCCGGATGGCGGCACCTGGCTGTACACGGGTGACATCGGGTATGCCGACGAGGACGGCTACGTCTACCTCGTCGATCGCAAAAAGGATCTGATCAAGACGAGCGGCTTTCAGGTCTGGCCGCGCGAGATCGAAGAAGTGCTCGCCGCTCACCCGTCGGTCGTCGAGGTCGCGGCGGCCGGCATCGCGGACTCTGCAAAAGGAGAGGTCGTCAAGGCGTGGGTCGTGCTGAAGGAAGGCGCCCACGCCACCGAGGACGACCTGCGCCGCTGGTGCCGCGAGCGTCTCGCGGCCTACAAAGTTCCTGCGAGCGTCGAGTTCCGATCGGAGCTGCCCAAGAGCCTCGTGGGCAAAGTGCTGCGGCGTGCGCTCGCCGGTCGTCAGCCTGCTTGAGCGCGCGTCAGGTGCACGGGCTCGGCGAATGCCGGTCCCTTGCCCCCCGGCTCCTTCAACCACGCGCGAAACTGCGACGTGTCTCCGGTGAGCACGACGTTCTTGCGCTCGTCGATGACGGCATTCGGAAGATCGCCCTTCAGGACGCGCTGACGGAGCTGATCGTAGTCGAGGGCCGCGATCGACAGTCCATCGGCGGTGCGTTCGATACGGAATATCGCGTGAACCGGCAGGAGCAACGCCGCAGCATCCACACCCGCCTGCGGCATCAGATCGAGCAGCGTACGATCGCCAACCTGCGTCAGATGACCCGTCAGCGTGAACGTGTCGTGCGCGGAGTGCAGCACCACCTTGTAGCTGTGCCACTCGGCCGCCTCGATGTCCAGCGCGGTCTCGTCTTCATCGTTTTTCCAGGTGCCGACGAGCGTGGGATCCCACGTGAGGCTGCTGTCGTCGTACGCCGGCTGCAGGCTCACGACCAGACAAGCCGCGGAGGACAATGCCACGAGCGCGATGAGAAGGGCGATGAGGGTCGAGCGCAAAACACTGGGAGTATAAGCGGGATTGCGGAGTGCGGATTTCGGAGTGCGGAGTTGACCGACTCTCCCGTTCATTCCGCACTTCGAACTCCGAATTCCGAATTACACTTCAGTCCGTAGACCGTAGACCGCTATGGACCTTCTGCTCGGCCTGTCTTTGTTCGGCGTGGCCTTCATCGTGGCGCTGATCGTGCCCATCCTCGGCTGGGTGCGCGCGGCGCACGCGATGAACGAGGTGCGGCAGCTGCGCACACGCATCGGGGCAATCGAACAGGAGCTGAGGAAGCTCACTCAAGCACGAGTCGTTCCTGGTGCCGATGCGGCGTCCGCCGTCCCCTCGGAGCCCGTCATGGTGACGCCTCCCGCAGGCGAGATCCGCGTCGCGGCAGCTCCTCCCGTCGAAGCGACGGCACAGGAACTGATCGCCGCGCCCCCTGTCCCGGATCCCGTTCCTGCCGATCTTCCGCACCCCGAGCCCGCGCTGCCACACGTCCAGAGCACACCGGCGCCGGTCGTGGCGTCCCCAGCCCGAACCGGCGAAGGCGTCGAAGCGGCAATCGGTGGGCGGCTGCTCCTGTACGCGGGCGCCTTGACGGTCATCCTGGGGGTTGCCTTCTTCCTGAAGTACGCGTTCGACCGGAACTGGATTACCGAGTGGATGCGTGTCGCAATCGGCATCCTGTCCGGCATCGGGTTCGTGGCGCTCGGCCTTCGGCTCGCTCGAGCGGGATACCGGGGCTACGGCCAGATTCTGAGCGGCGTAGGCCTGGCGGCCCTCTACCTCTCCGTCTACGCGGCGTTCAGCTTCTACGACCTGATCGGCCGGACGGCGGCGTTCGCGCTTGTTGCTCGGTGTCACGGTGGCCGCGGCCTGGCTGTCGGATCGCCAGGAGTCGCAGGGCATGGCCGTGATGGCCGTCGGCGGCGGATTCCTCACGCCATTTCTCGTGGGCGGCGACTCGGACGCGCAGATCACGTTGTTCTCGTATGTGGCGTTGCTGATTGTCGGCACGCTCTGGCTCGCCCGGCGGCGAGGCTGGCCGCTGCTCCTGGTAATGGCATACGGATTCACGCTGATGACCGTCGGCGCGTGGGCAGCCGATTACTACACGCCCTCCAAGTACCTGCGAACGACGCTCCTGCTGACAATGTTCTGCGGACTGTTCATCCTCGCGCGCTGGGACGTGGCGGCATCCACGACCGGGAGCGCGCGGTTTGCCAATTCGATTCTCGCGTCGGCTCCGGTGCTCTATCACATCGCCATCGTCGGGCTGCTGTTCAACCACGGCGTGGCGCTCCTCGTCTATCTGATTGCGGTGAGCCTCGTCGGCGTCGGATGGGCGATGCACACCGAGCGAGCGGGCCTTCGCCTGGTCATGTGGGCCGCCGTGCTGCTGCCGCTCATCGGCTGGGTGTCGGATCATCAGACCCGCGCGTGGATCCTTCCAGGACTGGTCACCATCGGCGCCGTCTTTCTGATCCACCTGGTCGCGCAGTTCGACCGTTTGATTCGACACGACACGAAGCTCGGATGGCAGGACCTCGTCCTGGCCCACGGCAACGGTCTCGGCGCCTTCCTGGCCGTGTACGTCCTGCTCGAGCACACATCCCTCGCCTGGGTTCCCTACGCCGGCCTGGTGCTGGCGGCGCTTCACGCCGTCGTGGGACGGCAGATACGCCTTCGTGACCTCTCGGCCTCGCTTCACGCCCTGGCGGTGGCGTTCTCGCTGCTCGCTGCCGTCGTTGCGGTGCAATTGGATGGAGCGTGGCTGACAGCGGCCTGGAGCGCAGAAGGCGCAGCCGTTGTGCTCATCGGTGTCTGGATGGGACAGACGTGGTTCCGGACCGCTGGAGCTGCGCTGTTCACGGTGGCTGTGTGGCGCTGGCTCGCTTTTACGGTGCCGTCCGAACCAGCGGTGTTCGATCCGTTCCTGAACGAGACGCTTGTTGCTCGGCCTGTGGCTGACCGGACTGCTCTACGTGATGGCATGGGCCCATCACAAGGCGGCGCCGTCGCTCCCCTACCGTCGCGACAGCCTGGCAACGCTGCTCATCGCCGCCAGCATCATCACGACAATCACGTTGACGGCGCAGTCAGAATCGTACTGGCAGCAGCAGGGTGGCACGAGCCCAGACGCCACGTTCGCTCGAGGACTGACGCTCTCGGTGCTGTGGGCGGCATATGCCGGGCTGCTCATCGTGCTCGGGATCCGCAAGCGCTACCCGCCCATCCGGTACTTCGCGATCGGACTCCTCGCGATCACGATCGGCAAGGTGTTCCTGTCGGATCTGTCCGAGCTCGAAGGCATCTACCGCGTGCTCGGCCTCCTCATCGTCGGCGCGATTCTGCTCGTCGTCTCTTTCCTGTATCAGCGCGTGACGCGCGCCGCCGCGACGGAAGATGCACCGCCCCCGGCGGCAACAGATTCGGCCGGATAGTCACGGCCGTGCGGCGCCCATCTGGAGTCGCCCCACGTGATCGAACGCATAGCTGCGTTCGATGTCGCTATCGGCACACTGGCCTCCAGGGTTGTGATACTCGGGGAGCGGACGCGCCGGTGTGGCACAAACCGTCAGGCGATACCGCCCTTCCGCCGGCGGTGCCGCCAGGTCGAACGCGATGGGTTCTCCACGAATGAAGTCTCCTGGCATGCGACGCTCGACAAGCGGCGGAGCGGCCGCATCAAGGCGCTGGAGACGATACAGCAGCGACGCCGCGGTACGGCTCGAACGCATCACGACGCGGTAGCCCTCGATCGGCCGGTCCACCGCGCCGGACTCTGAGAGCACCACCGCGGGCACGACATCCGTGGCGGTTGCCAGACCGCGTTGCGGAACGACGACGACGCCAATGTTGTCGCGTAGCCCGGAAATCCCGTCAATCACGTCAGTCGTCTTCCACGGACCGAAGGCGTTCCACGCGTTGCTCCGCCACTGGGCCGGCTTTGACTCCATACGGTAGTGATGCTCGTCCTCGAGCTCCCGCGCGAGCACGAACGTTGTCGAGGCCGCCCCCGCCAGGCGGGCAGGCAGGAAAAAGGCCACCCTGAGGCTGCTTGCGGCCGGGATCTTGAGGCGCGACGTGGTGAACGACAGCAGCTCCCATTCCGGATTCGCAGCGTCCTCGGCAATCGCCGCTTCGTACCGATTGCCGCGATCGGCGGCCGTGGTTTTCCATGCGTCCTCCGCTCGGGCAGTGAGCACCGCGGCCATGCAGCAGACAATGACACGCATCGCGCCGAATAGATGCCGGCGGGACCACGAGGAAAACAGAGACGACTTGCGCGTGCCACTCATGGATTGGTGTTTCGCTTGATGCTGTACGTCCGGGTAGGTTCCTTGAACTGGATGGTGTCGTCGTTCACGAAGAGACCGGTGATGTTGACCTTGGTGCCAGCGCGATCGACACTGATCGTCACGGTCTTGTTGACATACGTTCCCGTGACCGGGTTGGTGGACCCGTTCAACTGCTCGTTGCTCGACGAGTTGAACGACCCCGACTTCTGTCCATCCTGATCCACGAGGAGAGCGAACCGGTGCGTTGGCGAGACGAATGCGCCGGCCCCATCGATCTCATCCCACACGAACGTGAAGTTCGGAATGAAGTTGGTGTCGCCGCCGATGATGCCTGTGCCGCTGTCGCTTCCACAACTGGCGAGCGCGAGGAATCCGAGCACGGCCGCCAGCCGTGGCAGATGAACGATCGCGGTTCGATAGTGAGACATACCGCCTCCTGAACGCGTTTCCTGGATCACTGGCCCACCGAGAGCAGGGGTTTCATGCGATCGAGCAGGTCTGCCACCAGTGGTTTGGCTTCCTTCAACTGACCATCGAGCTCAGCCAGCGCGCTGGTCAGCGTCTTCTGTTCGTCTTTCGAGAGCTTCTTGTTGACTACGAGCAACGCGACGATGTCGGCGAGCTGGTTGTAGATGACGCTGTTGTGCAGCGAGTAGAGGCGAGTCGTGACGTGCTCGAAATCGGTGGCGCGCGCACCGCCCCATTGCGTCCGGATCGACTCCTGTAGCGCCGTCCGCCGCGGATACCAGTTCTGGAACGCCGCGTTGTAATCGATCGTCACCTTGCGGACCTCCGGTCCGAGGAGCTTCTTGCGCTTGAAGAACGCGCCCACCGCCTCCATCTGAAAGAGGTAGTCGTTCAACGTCTTCGACACGTCCTCGAAAACGGCCCGACGAACCTTGCGACTGAACGGGTCAGTGCCGCCAATCAGGTTCGTCTGGAGCCGGTACGACGACGCGAACGACAGCAGCTCACGCGCGCTCGTCGCGCGGCTGCCGAGCGCCGCGTGCGTCGTGAAGATGCCCAACAGGCAAGGACGGTCGTTCAGTACAGGACCGCCGGATGCGCCGCGATCGCTGCCGTGGCCGGTCAGGATGAAGCGCCGCGAATCCCCTTCGAACGAGTCGGCGAGAATGGCGTCCACGGAACTGACCGTCCAGTCTCCACTGGCGTGACCGATGACATTGGCCTGCTCCTGCTTCTGCGGGTCCTGGTAGCACAGCGTCGGTCCGTCCGCCATCCTGTGCGCCACCTCAGGAGCCGCCAGGTCCAGCAGTGCCAGATCCACCTGGCTTCGGCAGGCCACGAGCGTCGCACCGCTGAGCGGGGCCGCCTGATTCGGAAACGCGATGGACAGCGCGCCTGTCGAAGGACACACGTCCGTGCCCCCGGCGTCTCCGCTCGCCGCCGCATCGGCGGGCCGCACGACATGAAGCGCCGTGGCAATGGTCAGATGATCGCCAGACGTGCCCACGACCAGCCCGGCACCCGTCTCGTCTGCCGTGACGATCTTCACGACGCGCTGGCTGATCTCCGTGAGGTCCGGCGGCTCCGTCGGAGAACGCGAGTCTTGTGGAGGCGCTTGGGCCAGGATCGACGCCACCGCGACAGCTGCAGCCACGAGCCTCATTGAGCGCGCTCCCACTGGGGCCGGCTCCAGCCGGCGAATCGCGGCCACGAGACGAGCAGGAGGAGCACGCCGACCCCCGCAAGCAGCGCGGGACGACGAAGGATCACGGCGAAGACGGTTGGTATCAGGTCGCGCGTCTCGCCTCCCTCGACGATTGCGATACGCCGTGCACGGCCCACGAGGTGAACTCTGAGCGACGATCCGGCCGTGAGCGTGAGGCTCCCGGCGTCGAGACCCGAGAGCCGGAGCCTGGCGCCCGGATCGATCTGGACGGGTCCTGCGGATGCGTCGCGATAGGTCAGCGTGCCTCGCTGGATCGTCGAGACGGTTCGATCGTCGAGGCGGTCGTCGAATGACAACGTATCGACAACATCGACCGAGATGTCGGGCAGCGCCACGGAGTTCTTGTCCGACTCCAGCAGCAGAGCCATCCGTTCGCGGCCGCCTTGCACCCGCAAGAGTCCTCCTCCATGTGCCTCGTCCGTAAAGCGACCGACGGCGTGAGCGTCACAGCCGGGACAGCGGATCCCGCGGACGCGGGTGGATTTGAAAAGAGCGGATGCCGATCCCTGACGAAGCAGGACCTTGAGTGTGCCCTGCTCGTCTGCCGTCGTACCGATTTGAAGGACCGCGCCGCCCGGTGCGGTGAGCGTGAACCCACTCACGGCATCACCCGTCACCGCGGCCGTGGCGTCGGTCGATGTGAGCTCCGCAGCGCCACCGTTCAACGACATGCCAGCCAGCCGCTGGGCCGCGACTGATGCCAGACGAACGCCAGCGATCAGAGTGGCGTCTCGATCGTCCCGGCCATCCAGCCTCATCGTGACCACGCGTGCATCGACGTCGAGTGTGACATTGGCCGGCATGCGCATGATGCTGGACACCACACCCAGCGCGAGTACGGCACACCATCCAGCGCCGAACACGAGATTGACGCGCCGCGTCGAGAGCCGGCGCCACCACGGGAGCACGTCCCTGACGTGAGGTGCGTCGAGGACGGTGAGCAGTCGGGCGGCGGTGGTTGAGAGGCGTTCGTTGCCTGGATTCTCCTCGCGCGCCCCAGCGATCAGCGCACGCGTGCGGCCCGTGGCCTCGGCCCAGGTGATCACTTTGAACGTGGCGTCGGAGAGATTGCCGGCACCTGCGATCGCCTGCAGGTTTGCGCCCAGATGGAACGTCAGCAGCTGGGCGAGGCTGTCGAGCGTCGGGAACGCCTCGAGCAAGGCGCCATGGAGATCCTGCAGATCCTCGCCCGAGAGCTGCGGCATCAGCTGACTCCGGCACGACGCAGCACACACGGCCGGCGTTCGCAGACGTCGAGCCTGCGGCCCCCGTCACCGGCATGCTCACGGCCAGTCGATAGTGCGCGATGGCGTTCGAGCGTTGCGATCGTCGGCGTCGAGACGTGGCGCGCGATTGATTCGAGACGATGTTAGGGCAGGTGTAGCGCGGCCGCTAGCGGCGTTTCGAGCTCAGCTTTATGAGGACGAGCTGGCAATCGTTATTGCGAGTTGCGGTACGGCGAAGCGATGGTCACCCCGGCCGACTCGAGCGCGCGCCGGATGGCAGCCGCAATCGGCACAGCGTCGGGAGTATCGCCATGGATGCACAGCGTGTCGGCCTCAACGTGAATCACAGTACCGTCGGCCGCGTCGACGAGCCCCTCGCGTGCGAGTCGTATCGCGCGCTGCGCGGCTGCATCCGGCTCCCGGATCACGCTGCCAGTCGAACCGCGAGGAACGAGCGTCCCGTCCTGCTGGTATCCCCTGTCGGCAAATGCTTCGGCGACGACGTGAAGACCCGCACGGCGGCCGGCCGCGAGCAGCTCGGAGCCAGCCAGACCAACGAGCGCCAGCTGACTGTCCATTGCGCGCACGGCGCAGGCGATGGCGTCCGCAAGGGCCGTGTCGGTCGCAGCCGCGTTGTAGAGCGCGCCGTGCGGCTTGACGTGAGTGAGGACGAACCCCTCGGCGCGCGCGACGCCGGCGAGTGCGGCGACCTGATAGAGGACGAGATCCTCGAGCTCAGCGGGCGCAAGGCGCATCGTGCGGCGACCGAAACCCTGGCGATCCGGGTAAGAGGGGTGCGCGCCGAGCGCGAGACCGAGGGCACCGGCTGCGCGAATCGTGCGGCGGATAACGGTCGGATCACCCGCGTGGACGCCGCAGGCAATATTGACTGACGTCACCAGCGGAAACAGCCGGTCATCGTCGCCGAGCGTCCAGGCCCCGAAAGATTCGCCGACGTCGGCGTTCAGGTCCAGACGCACGGATTCATCCGGAAGAAACGTACAAAGAAAAAGGGCACCGCTGCCGCGATGCCCTTATCTATCACCGGCCCGGCTCCCCAGCACAATCACGGCGCCCTTGCCGTAATCTTCGAACCGGCGACGCCGCATAACTTAGCAACCCACGTGCCGTCAGTATATAGGCCGGATCATGCGTTTCAGGCCCGTTCCAAGGTACGCAGACTGTGACGGCGGTTACAACGATGTCAATCCTACACTATGACGGCAAAGTTACACGGCAGCACCTTCAGGATACTGAAGAGCCAAGCGCAACTCTCGAGCTAGTCCTTCGACCGTGCTGCCGTTCCGTTTCCACGCGCCGTCAGTCTCGAAACGCAAGTCGCCAATGCGCCGGCCCCACGGAGCGATGACCCTGCCGATGGCGCGGAAGTCCGTCCGGTCGGCACGCTCCTGATCCAATCGACGGACCACATCCGGCGCGACCCGGATGAACGCACGAAGCGCCGGTGCCGTGCGGATGCTGTATTTCCGCCCGTTCCAGGCCGCGTTGAACACGAGCGCGATCTGTTTGAAGTAGTTGACGAAGAACCGCGTGGATTCCTCGCGGAACTCTTCGTGCTTCCGTGCGGCGCCGAACGCCTCGGCGGCAAACAGCTTTTTCAGCTCCTGCGCGATCGGCGCCTGCGCGACCTTGCCGCGTCCCACACCCAGCAGCTTGATGTTGCCGTGCAATGCGGAACCTTCGCGCTCGTTCAGCGCGCGCACGACGTCATGCGCCGCCGCCAGATTCTCGTCGCGATACAGCTGACGCCCCGAGAGCGAGACCAGATGCGAGGCGTTGAGCCGCGTGTGCTTGGCGTTGATCGTGACGAACATCTGCACGATGTGATCTTCGGGCAGTTGGTCGAAGATGATGGCCGGCACCGTGAAGCGCTCGTCGCCGAAGGATTCGAGCGCCGCGTGCAGCGCCAGCAGGCGGTGCTGTCCGTCGATCGCGCGGAGGATGCCTTCACGCTCCGGCACTTTCAACGTGCCCACCAGGCTGGCCTCGGTAGCCGGCTCGAACCGAAGGCGCTCATCGCACGAAATGATGACGGCGCCCGCGATCGATGGCAGATCGCGCGCCTGCCGGCACTGCTCGTAGTACTGCACCAGCTCTTCGATCTTCCGCCGGATGATCTGACGCTGATACGACCTCTCGCTCGACGCGATCCGGCGTTCGAGCAGGTCCCAGTTGATCTTCGCCGCCGGACGGCGGCCGCCCCGCACCGGCTGGTGGGCCTGGTCCCCGTAGCGCAGGACTTCGAACCGGACCAGCTTATCGATGTCGTTGGCAGTGAGCGAGGCCTGGTAGAACTGCACACCGAATTGCTGCATGCGGATGGCCGCAACATTGATCATGGCGTAGTCCGTACGGCTCCCCCGGGGGGAGTCCCGGGGCATGCTGAATCGGCAGATTCTACTGGCGGGACGCGCGGAATCTCAACCGCCTGCCCCAACCAGCTCAGCCAGCCGTGGTCGTCTGGGGGCTGGAACCGCCAAAACCAGGCGCAGGACCAAGGCGCGTCAGGATGCGATCTTTCAGCTGGATGGCGAGGAGCATCAGAACGCACAGCAAGGCGGTTCCGACCAGCGCCTGCTCCAGCGGGAGCGCACGGCGAATCGGTGTCGACAGCAGGCCGTAGACCATTTCGACGTGGATCCAATAGACAAATAAGGAGTTCCTGCCAAGCACCATCAGCGGGCTCCAGCCATGCCGCCAGGGACGCAGGTCCCACAGATAGGCGACCGCCAGACCGGCGGTCAAAACTCCTGCTCGCAGCATGAAGAAAGTCGGCGACGTCGTCCAGAACCGGGACTCAGGATAGAGCGTCGGCTGGAACGAGAAGCCATAGCCAGCGACCGCCAGGGTGAAACCCGCTACGGCGAACCCGATGGCAGCCAGGCCCAGCCGGCCGCCGCGCCAGGCAGCGGACACAACGAGACCGGCCACCGCGCCAGCCGGGACGAATCCGCTCCACGGGAAGAAGGCAAAGTTCGTCCGACCTGGCAGGGGCCGGACATACGCCTCCACGGCGTCGGGAAGGGCCGCCAGGGCGGAGGAGGTGCGAACGAGCGGCGTCACCATGGCGATGGCCATGGTCGCCACAGTCAACAAACCAATGCGTCCGGCGCGCGTCCGACCGAACTGCCAGAGCCAGGCAACCAGGACAATCGCGGGGCCCATCACGTTCAGGATGTCCACTTTCAGCAGGCCGTCGATCCTGGAGCCGGGATTGAGCAGGTAGGACTGGAGTCGGAAGAGAAACGCGAGGCCGAAGATTTCCCATCCGCGCCGCCGAACCGAGCGCGAGGCCGCCACCACATCACCGCTTCGCCGGACGCGCGACTCCGCAGCCAGCGTCGCCGCGACACCGGCGAGGAAAAGAAACAGCGGCGCGCCCATGCCGCCGACGATCAGGGCGCGGCCGAATTCGAGCGTGTGACGATCTGCGTTCTGCGTCCACGCATCGACGGTGTGGGCTTCGATCATCACCACGACGGCGATGCCGCGGAACCAGTCAAGCCAGTCGAGGCGCGACCCGGTAGCAGGAACAGAATCTGGCACCGCGCTGGCTCCAGCTAGGATGGCCGCGTGGCGATGCTGGTGGTCACATCGAGCGGAATATCCTCGCGCAGCGAGTTCCACACCGAACAGTACTTGTCACGGGACAACTGCAGGGCGCGATCGAGCTGGGCCTGCGGGATCGTTCCCGCGAGCTCGAAGGCCATGTGCACGCGGGTGAGCCGGTGCGGCTCGGTCTGCGCACGCTCGCCTGTGAAGCGTACTCGACAAGCGTCCACCTCGAGGCGTGATCGCGTGAGAATGTGGACCACGTCAACCGCCATGCAGCTGGCCGCCGCCGCGGCCAGCAGCTCCACTGGTGAGACGCCCGCTTTGCCGTTCCCGTCGGTGACGATCGATCGGCCACCGGTTGCGTCAACACGAAAGACCAGGTCGCCCGTCCACTCGAGTGAGATCGACGTTGGAAACTTCATCGGTCTACAGTCTTCGGTCTACAGTCTACGGTTGCTCGTCGGTGCCTGCAGACCGCAGACCCGCAGACCGTAGACTGAATCAGTATGCCGGTCCAAGCAGGACCGCGTTGGCAAACAGCAGCTCCGTCGCTTCGGTGAACGCCCGGAAGTTGGGATCCTCGGCGAACGCCACCAGGTGACCGCGGCCAACTGGCTCTTCAATCAGAAAGGCCTTCTGCGCGAGGCTCTCGCGAGCTTCATCCCATACGAGTCCGCCGGCCACCAGGCGATCCTTTGCGGCATACAGGCCGACATTGCGGCCTTTGTCGAGCTTGATCGGAGCAAATACGCGCTGACCTTCGACGAGCGCCGCCGTCTCGCTCTCGTTGCCGGCACTCAACCAGTGTTCGTTGTCGAGCGTCACGCGAAGCACCGCGCCCGGCGTGTTCTCGGGCTGCTCGTGCTCCGGAGCAATCGCCTTCTCGAGGTCGTACGGCCGCGGCGGTTCCTGCGGCTTCTTGTCCTTGTCGGTCGCATCGATGTCGGGCTTGCCATCGCGCAGCTCGGTGTGCGTGTCGAGCAGTCCGACTTTCTCACCTGTCGCCCATCGTGACGCATCGGCGATCGTGATGAGCGTCCCGCCACCGCGCATCCACTCCTTCAGATGACGCACTTGTTCCTCGCCGAGCGCCGACCCGTAGTTGCCCGATGGGATCACGATGACGTCAAAGGAGGTGAGCTCCACCCGGCCGATCGCGCTCACGCGCACGACGGTGACGGCCTGTCGAAATCGCCGCTCCAGGACGAACCGCGCCCAGCCTGCCGACTGCGAGTAGGTCGGCGTGTCCCACAACAGGAGGACGCGCGGCGCTTTCAACGTCACGACATCACCGCTCCCGAGCGACGGCCCCTGGTCAACCCACCCTGTGTCGATCGGCACCACTTCGACGCCCGGAGCGGACGCCACGAGAGCGCCGAACTTCTCGAGCGCCGTCTGGTCGTTATCCGAGAGTCGAACGATGGCGGTGCCGGCCGTGTATTTCCGGCCCCCCAGAGTGAACGCTTCGGTCACGTGTCGAATTCGGACGCCCGCCGCAAGCGCCTGGGCGACAAGGCCAGCGGCGTCGAATCCCCATGGCACCAGATAGCCAACCTTCGCAGCCGGCAGCCGCCGCGCTGCGGGCGGCGCCGTCGCCAGCGGCGTGGCTCGCACTGACACCGCGCGATCGACGGCGGCGACCTCGACGCCCGACAACAGCGGCAAGCTCCACCCGGTGACGTCGTAGAACTGATCGCTCATGCGGTTGCGCCGGCGACGATCCTGCTCCTTCACGAAGGTTTCAGGCTGCGGCACGTGGGCCTCCAGCAGGTTCCGCACCAGGCGTCCGGCGGGTTGCGCGGCCGAGACGAGGAAGGCGCCCGCCGGGATCGTTTTGCTCGATGGCAGCGTGAACGGTTCCGAGGTCTGCCGCACCTCGATCCCCTGCAGAACCAGCAGCTCCGCAAGGCGGCGCGCTCTCGACGGATCGCGCCCGGGCACGAGGACGTAGTCGTGTGGCGTGGTTCTTTCGCCATCGGCCACCGCACTTCGCCTGTACTCCAGGTAGTCGCGCAGCAGCTGCTCCCGATGCGCCGCCGCCGTCTGCATGGTCGTCACTGCCGCGGTGAAGTGCTGGACGACGCCGTCGCGATAGGTGAGGAAGGTGCCGTCACGCCGGCGGTACACCAGACCTCGTGCGGATGACTTCTCGTACGTCATGCCGACCGCACCGTTGTAAATGGGCCACGACTCGCCGTACCCGGGATAGAACGAGTCGTACAGCTCGCGGATGAAGTACGGAAATCCTCGTGCGTCGAATCGAGCGGCGTTGGCGCGGCCGAAGGCCTCGAGCCAGCCGGCCTGCGTCTTCGTGATGTAGGGATTCAGCGGATCGGCCGGCGGCGCGAAGTAGTACGTGGATTCGCCGCCCATCTCGTGCAGGTCAACGACGACGTGCGGGTGCCACGTGAGTCCGACCTTGATGCGTCCGATCGTTTCAGGCTGCGACTGCGCGAACCAGTCACGGTTCATGTCGAACAGGTAGTGATTCGATCGGCCGCCGGGCCACGGCTCGTCGTGCTCGGCAGATGCGGGATTCGGATCGGGATCGGCCGCGCGTCCGAGCAGCGTCTGCGACACGAAGCGTGCGCGCCCGTCCGGGTTCTGGAGTGGATCGATCAGGACGACGGCGTCTTTGCGCACCGCATCCATCGCGGGATCGCGCTCCGCGGCCAGCAGGTGGTACGCCTCGAAGAGTGCGGCATCGCACGAGGAGATCTCGTTGCCGTGCACGGCATGCATGAGCCAGACGACGACCGGCAGCCTTGCGATGAGACGGTCCGCCTCGGCTGGTGCGAGCCCGCGAGGATCGGCGAATCGCGTCAGGTCAGCCGTGAGCTGATCGAGCGATGCGATGCGCTCCGGTGACGCGATGATGAACAGGTAGAGCGGACGGCCCTCCCAGGTGCGGGCGTACTCGACGAGACGGGTCCGGTCGGGCGCAGCATCGTGCAACGCCTTCAAATAGATGGCGATGCCCTCTGGCGTCGTGATCTCAGCGCCCGGCTCGTATCCGAGGACCTGCTTCAGCGTGGGGATAGCGGGTGAATATGTGGACCCTGGCGCCAGTTCTTCCGCCTTGGCGGAACCGGCAAGACACGAAAGGGCAACCAGCAGGCAGACGACGCGAACGGACAAGACGGCCTCCGGGGAACGAACGTCTAAAGATGGATGATTTGCCGGCCCAAGTATAGCCGTCGGGACGGAGCCGACGCTCGTGCTAAGCTCCATTTCATGACTCGCCTGCGCGTTTTTCTGCTCGCTGTCGTTGCGTCGGTCGCCGTCGCCAGCGGAGCCGGTCGTGCGCAGGGGCAGGCCCAGGGGCAGGCACCGCCTCAGGGGCCGACGTTCAAGACAGGCACGCAGCTGGTGCCGGTCTACGTGACCGTGACAGACCCCGAACGACACCTCGTCGCCGATCTGATCAAGGACGACTTCGACGTCCTCGACAATGGCAAGCCCGTGCCGATCGTGCTGTTCGACGCGGAGGTGCAGCCGATCTCGGTCGTCACGATGCTCGACACGAGCGGCAGCATGACAGGCAGCCTCGATCTGTTGAAAGCCGCCGCTGAACAGTTCCTGATCCGCCTGCTGCCACACGATCGCGGCATGGTCGGCGCGTTCAACGACAAGATTCAGTTCGTATCGCCGTTGACGTCGGATCGAGACGATCTGGTGAGCTCGCTGCAGGACATCGGCTTCGGCAATCCCACGCGTCTGTACGACGCAATCGACGCGTCGCTCGAACAGCTCAAGCCGATCGAGGGCCGGCGCGTCGTGCTCATCTTCACGGACGGTGATGACACGTTCAGCAAGATCGGATCGGGGACGGTGCTCGACCGAGCGCGCACTGACGAAGTGATGATCTATTCGATCGGCCTGCAGAGCGTGTACTTCAACGGCCAGCGCCAGGTGCGAACCCAGCCCGATCGCATTCTGAAGAAGTTGTCGGACGAGACCGGTGGCGGTTACTTCGAGTTGAAACGGACCGACGATCTGGGTCCGACCTTCACGCGCGTGGCTCAGGAGCTGCACAGCCAGTACTCACTGGCGTTTGCACCCGCAGCCGACGGCAAAGTGCACAAGCTCGAAGTCGTGGTGAAGCGGCCCGGGATGACCGCCCGCGCCCGGCGCAGCTATCAGGCGCCTGGCGCCAAGGCCACACAATAGCCGGTACACGGAGGAATGCATTCACCGGGCATTCACTCCGCGACCGCGTTGTTCTGGGGTGTCGTGCGAGCGAAGCTGGACGAGCTAGGCGAGGACGGCAGCGACGAGCACGAGCGCGAGCAACAGAGCAGTCACCAGTTCTGCACTGCCTGAGAACGTCCAATCAAAGCGACTCATTGGGGCACCTCCACACGATGGTTAGACGGAGGCTGGTGATGGCTGGTTCGATGGAGAGAAGCGAATCGTCCCAGGTATGACCAGTTCGCGCAAAAACGTGCTCCCGGGCCTCCTGGCCGCCGGCCTCATCCCCGTCGTCCGAGCCGAGTCGTCCGACCGCGCGGTACGCATCACCGAGGCGCTGGTCGAGGGCGGCGTCGGCAGCATCGAAATCACGATGACCGTCCCCGGGGCGTTCGACGTCATTCGAGCCGTCAGCGAGCGTTTCCGCGATCGGGTACTCGTGGGTGCCGGAACGGTGACGACGGTGGCACAACTCGAGGGTGCACTCGATGCCGGCGCGCGGTTCATCGTCTCGCCGGCGGTCGTGCCTGATGTGATCCGCGTTGCGCGTGCCCGAGACGTGGTGATGATGCCTGGTGCGTTCACGCCGACCGAGGTCCTCAACGCGTGGCAGCTCGGCGGCGACGTCATCAAGATTTTTCCTGCGAGTCACGTGGGCGGCGCATCGTATCTGCGTGCACTGAAGGGGCCGTTTCCGGACATTCCGTTCTGTCCGACGGGCGGTGTGTCGCTCGAGACGATCGCAGACTTCGTCCAGGCTGGTGCGGTGGCGGTCGGAGTTGGCGGCGAGCTCGTCTCGAAGAAGGCGATCGAAGCCAGCGATTACGCGACGCTCACCTCACTCGCGCGCCAGTTCGTCGCGGCGCTCGCCAAGGCGCGCGGCCGATAGATCGGCGACGGCCTTTCAGGCTACGGTCTTCAGTCTGCGGTCTACGGTCTGCTTGACCCTCGACGTTTCGACTTTTCGACTTTTCGACTTTTCGACTCTTCGACTTTTATTGTTTGAGATCCGTCTTGATGGCGTGAATCGCGAAGAGGGCCTGTTGTCGGACGCCCTCGTCCGGATCCTGCAGCATCGCCCACAGCGTCGGGATGAGCGACTCGGCGGTGCGCCCCAGCACCGCGATGGCATGAGCGGACGCCGCCCGCACTTCGGGATCCGCATCGTGCAGAACTTCCGAAAGGATCGGGAGCAGGTCAACGCGGTTCCGCGCGACGTCCGGCAGAAGTGCCACGGCCTCCGCACGCAGGCCGCTGTCATTGTCTTGAATCGTCCGCAGCACGATCCCCTGCGCCCGTTCGCCCTCACTCAGCTGCGCGAGCGCGGCCGCGGCGTAGAGCCGCACCGCGGCGTCCCGATCGTCGAGCGCCGCCGATAGCGGCGGAACGGCACGGCGGCCCGCCGGGCCACTTGCAATCAGGACTACCGCGGCGGATGTCCGGGCGCCGGGATCCACGTCGCTCCGGATGGACACCGCAGCCGCGTCGATGACGTCGATAGCAGAGGGTGCAATTCGCGCGAGCGCGAGACCGGCCGATCGGCGCACCACCGCCGCATCGTCGTGCTGAAACACGCGCAACAGCGACGGTACGGATGCGGCCGCACGCGGACCGATCTGCTCGAGTGCCGCGGCTGATGATTGGCGGAGATCCGGAGAGCGTTCGTCGAGGATTGCCTGGAGTGCAGGAACGGCCGGTCCCGCCGCATCGCCTCCGTGCGCGATTGCGATCTGCGTGACGGCGTCCGCGGCGCGACGCCGCTCGATCGGGTCGCTCGCGCGCAGACCCTGCATCCAGAAGCTGAGGGGACGGGACTCCCAGGAGGGCTCGGCTCCGGCAGGGCCGTCAGCGTGAACGCCTGACCAGGCGCCGAGAAGCAGCGCCGCGATCAGCCACGTGAACCGAGAACGCATGGGGAACCCTGACCCTGGGGGAAACCGAGCCCGCACTATAGGAGCCGTGCGCGGCGGTGTCAAGGTGAGTTCCACGTGTCAGCGGTGCACTCACCATTCGAAGCCGTCGCCGATGGGATCGTCCTCGCTCGAGCGGAATTCATGATCCGCGATCAACCACGCCGTGGCGGAAACCTCAGCCTGAATCGCATCGATGTCGCCGACGCGCGAGCGCGCCGCGATTCGCCCAGCGAGCGTCGTTCCTGCCAGGCCCTCGACGACGAGGTCCTGATCGGTGGCGAGGCGCATCGCGTCAAGCACCGCGAGCACGGCAGAGAGCGCTTCTGCCGACGGGCCACGGGACAGCTCGCCGCCCGCACTGGCCGGGACCACTCTCAGCTGAGCCGCGGCTACCGTCGCAGGTCCGGTGAACACGATGCCGGCCAACGATTCGTTTGAGCGTCGTGACGGATGCGCGAGCGTCACGCTGCGTTCGACGCTCGCCGCGATCGCGCGTGCGGCATGCCGCAACTCCGGATGATGCATCACATCCATCGTCAGGCCCGCCGACTCGGTGTCCACGATTGCGAAGAACTGACCGCTCCAGGACACGTCGACGCGGATGCCTCGGGACCCGAACGTGACGGGCACGCCGCCCGCGAACACGAATGAGGGTGGCCCCAGGTACGACACACGGGTGACGCGCCCGCTGGGATCTGTCTTCACCTCGGCATCGATGCTGCCGATCCCGGTCTGAACCCGGACGAGACCGGCCTGCCGCGGCAGCAGCAACCGCCGCTCGAGCGCGATCGTCACAGCCGCAACGAGTCCGCAACCCGACATCGGCACGAGACCGGCGGAGGACAAGACGACGAGCCCGGCGTCGGCATCGGCGGCCGAGGGTGCGGCAAGAAGGCCGAGCTGTTGCCCGTCGTGTCCGCGCGGTTCCCGCAGCAAGGACATCAGCCGGAGACCGTCGCGGCGCTTCAGCCACCGCGCCACTTCAGCGGGCGTCCGGCCCTGCGGCAGCGGGGCGCCAGCCGTGATCAGCCGCAGCACGTTCCCCGCGACGTGCGCGTCAATCGCGGTCACGACGACTTCGTCTTCACGCATCATGTGATGGCGGCCTCAGCAGTCTTTCGGTCTTCGGTCTGCGGGCTTCAGTCTGCGGTCTGCGGCACTCCGCACTCCGCATTCCGCATTCCGACACTTCCACCTTCCGGTTCCACTCCGCACTCCGCATTCCGAACTCCGAATTCGGATGAGGGTCCTCGGCCCGGGTCAGCCGTGTCCTCTCGGGACGGCAGCTCCGTTCGCGGCGGTTCATTTTGCAGTAATTCTCGTGCGCTCGTCCTGGCGCGTCGCTTGCTCCGACGCCAGGCAACGGGTGCCAGCCCTCCTGGTGGAGAGAGACGTGGCCAGACTTCCCTACGCTTCTGCGCTGCTGCTCGTCGCGGCTCTCGCGATGGCAGCACCTGCTGATGCGCAATGGCGCGGGGGTGGATGGGGGCAGCCGGGGTATGGCTCCGCTATCGACCGCGCGCGCGACATCGGCTTCCGTGACGGTGTCGGACATGGCGAACGAGATGCACGCAACGGACGGCGCTTCGACGTCGATGACTCGCGCGAGTACCGCAGCGCAGAGTCCGGCTTCAACGGCGGCTGCGATCGCGGCGACTACAGGCGAATGTATCGCGAGTCGTTCGAGCGCGGCTATCGCGACGGCTACAGCCGTGTGTCACGAAACGGGTGGCGCCCGGGGTGGCAGGACGGGTCGCGCTCTCCGAGCTACGACCGGGAACCGAGCTGGGGCATCAGCGGCTCCGTCGGCTACGGCAGCTCCGGCGGGTACGGCAGCTACAGCGGATACGGGCGCTGGGGCTCTCCAGCCTCGGATCGAGGCTTCCGGGAGGGGTTCGAGAAGGGACGCGATGACGGACACGATCGCGACCGGTTCGATCCCTATCGCGAGCGCTGGTATCGAGAGGGCGACCGCGGCTATCACCGCGAGTACGGTTCCCGCGAGGCGTACAAGAACGCCTATCGCGACGCGTTCAGACGGGGCTACGAGGAGGGATACAGGGATGGACGGCGGCGTTGATGAACCCGTTCACTGACGAGGGCAGAATGACGATTGACGATTGGCCCAAAGAGCCATTCGTCATCCGTCAATCTGCCTTCGTCAATGCAGGATTCGCCGCCGGAGCGGCTTTCCTGTCGGTCCGAAGCAGGAACCGGCGCACGCGACTGAGGAGTGTGGCCGCCGGTTCGACGGCCGCAGCGTTCGTGGCTGCCGCCGTCCGGGCCGAGCTCAACTCGGCGCGGCGTCGCACGACATCCGCTGAAATCGTCTCGAGGACCGCGGGATTCTGGAGCGCAATCTCCCGGAACCCGCCGGCCGTGATCTCTACGACCCGGCAATCGCTACTGGCGCTGACCGTTGCCGTGCGTGGATCGCCGGTCAGCAGCGACATCTCCCCGAAGTACCCGCCCTGGCCAATCGTTGCGACCTCGTGCCGGTCCAGGCCGATCGTGACCCGCACCTGCCCCGAGGCGACGATGAACGCCGAATCCCCGGCCTCGCCTTCGCGGACGATCGATTCTCCGGTGCCATAGAGATGTTCGCGCGTCCGATGGGCCAGCTCGCGCCGCTCGTCGGGCGACAACGACCCGAAGAGCGCCGCGCTCTCGAGAACGCGCTGAATGCGATCGGCGCGATCCGCCTCGCTCTCGTGCTCTTCGATCCGCTCGTATTGCACCTGGATCGGGAACGGAATCTCGATCTTGCGCCGATCGAAGGCGTAGTAGAGCGCCGTCCGCAGCTCGTCGCGAATGATGTCGTCTTTGCGACGGCTCGGAAATCCAGAACTGCACGCGGTAGGTGATCGACGAGCTCGCAAAGTCCGCGAGGAGCACCTGCGGCGCGGCGGCACCTGCGAGCACCTGCGGATGCTGGCGCAGCACATCCTGGATCGCGTCTTTCACGTCGTTCGGCGGATTGTGATAGCCCGCCCCGATGTCGAACGAAATGCGCGTGGGCGCCGCCGGCTCCGAGAAGTTCGTGATCGCCTGTTTGGCGACCTCGCTGTTGGGGACGATCACGAGATTGCCCTGGCGCGTGCGGATCTTCGTGGCACGCCAGGTGATTTCGACCACCTCGCCCTCGAACTTCTCCGACGACACCCAGTTGCCGACATGGAACGGTTTCTCGACCTGAATGGCCAGGCCCGAGAACATGTTCCCGAGCGTGTCCTGCAGAGCGAACCCGATCACGACGGCACCGACCGCCGACGTGGTCAGGAACTTCTCGTCGAGGACGAACGTCGCGACGACGAGGAAGAGCCCGATGACGATCGCGTCCTGAACAATCGTGGGAAAACGATCCGAGGCGCGCCCGGTCCGCAGCGGATTGACCGCGACCAGAACGATCGTGTGGATGACGGCCAGCGCGAAGAGCAGCCGCGCAATCGACTGCAGGTTGGCCTCGACGGCAGACGACACCTGACCCCACGTCAGGATCGCGCCCAGCGCGAGCACCGCGAGCGACAGCACCAGCGTGAGCCGCAGCCGGCTCTTGACGATGCGGTTGGTCGTGAAGCCGCGGACGGCCAGCGCCACCGCGAACAGGACGGCGCTGGTCACCACGTGGAACGAGACGTCGGTAGCAGCGGGCACGACGAGTTACAGCAGCTGGCCGTCCTTCTTGAACGAGGCTATTTCAGCCGCGGTCACTTTCACCGCGATCGGTGCGGGATTGGACCCGCCTTTCGCGTTACGTTCCGTATCCACGCCTCGCGAGGCTCCCGATCCCGTGACCTCGGCGGATTCCTTCTCGGATCCCGCGTTGGACTTGGTCAGCGAGCCGAGGCCGAAGCCCTTCTTCTTCTTCGGTTCTTCTGGTGGAGGTGGAGGCGCGGGCTTGGTCTCGCCCGTCAGGCCGGCGGATCCCGCGCCCGGCGCGACCGTCGCGACAGAGGCCAGCGGTACCGGCGTGTACGTGACGTTCTGCTTGAACCGCGCCACGACGGTGGCTGTGGACGCGAGCTTGTTGGTCTTGATGATCGCCGTCAACTTGTCGAGGCGCTCCTGCATCTCGGGATGCGAGGCGAAGAGCCCCTGCTTCTGCGTCGAGTTCTTGTTGCGGTCGAGCAGCGTCGAGAGGAACGACGGCAGGCCGTGCGGCTCGTAGCCGACCTTGTTCGCGAGGACGACGCCCTTGGCATCCGCCTCGAGCTCTTCACTGCGGCCGAAGCCGGCCATCACCACGTCGGTGGCCTTCTCGACCAGCTTGCCGAAGAGCGCCTTGTTTCCGGCGAGCGTTTCGTCCGCACCCATCTGCACCAGCTTCCCCTTCTGAATGGCGCGGATGGTGTGCTTCTCTGTGACGTGGGTGATCTCGTGTCCCAGCACACCGGCCAGTTCCGCCTCGCTCTTCATGAGCGACAGCGCACCGCGGGTCACATGGATGTAGCCGCCTGGCGCCGCGAGGGCGTTGACCCCGTCGGTGTCGAGCACGATGAAATGCCAGGCGAGGTTCGGGCGCGTGCTCGCCTGCGCGAGCACCGAGCCCAGCAGCGTGACGTACTTGTGGATGGCGGCATCCTGCACCACGCCGTACCGCTTCCGGATGCGCTCGCTGACCGCCTGTCCCAGCTGCTGCTCTTCGTCGTCGGTAATCTCGACATCCTTGAACTGTTGAGCGCGCTTGAGGATCTGGCCCAACTGCCCGGACCCGGGCGCGGGGCGAGCCAGTACGGTCGACGGCAGCGCTACTGCCACCAACGTCAGCCCCGCCACCGCCATTTTCGTCGCTGCGTTCATAGGCCACCTGCCTCACCCGCCACGGGCGCGGAAACTGCTACTTCGAAGATATCGACCGATTGCGTCTTGCCCTTGACGGTGACGCCACCCAGCGGACGGATATCATACCGCCCCTGCAGCCGCTGCCGGGTGGCCGCGCTGATGATGATGCGCGAGCCGAACTGCTTGTTGAGCGATTCGAGACGCGACCCCAGGTTCACGTTGTCGCCGATCACGGTGTAGCTCATGATCGTTTCCGAGCCGATGTTGCCCGCCACCATGTCGCCGCTGTTGATGCCGATCCCGATGTCGAGCGTGGGGCGTCCGGCCGCGGCCCACTCCGCGTTCATGCGATGCAGCTCCTCGACCATCGCAACGGCGGTCTGCACGGCGTGCTCGGCATGTTGCGCATCCACCAGCGGAGCGCCGAAGAGCGCCATGATCATGTCGCCCACGAACTTGTCCACCGTGCCCCGATGCGCGAAGACGACGGGCACCATCCGCGAGAAGTACTCGTTCAGCTGCGCGACGATTTCTTCCGGCTCGCCCCGTTCCGACACGCTCGTGAATCCGCGGATGTCCGAGAAGAGCACCGACATGTCTCGGCGCTGGCCACCGAGCGAGGCCAGCGCGGGATTGTCCATCAGCTGATCGCAGACGTCGCGCGACACGTAACGCTGAAAGATCTTCTTGACGCGCTGCTTCTCGCGGCCCTCCGCCACCCACTGATACGTCACACCGGCAAACGTCGCGAGCGCAATCGCGGCGAACGGCTCCGCGAGCGTGAGCCAGACGCCGCGCCCGAAGAAGAACGTGTGCGTCGCCGTGACGGCAGCGGCCGACACGAGGGCGAGCGCCATCGCTATCCACGGTCCGAGCATCGTGCCGGCTATCCCGAGCGCCGCGCCGGCAGCCACGGGAGCCGCGGCCGATTCCCACCACGTGGCCCGACGCAGCGTGCGCCGCGACAGCACGTCATCCACCATCGTCGCGTGGACGGCCGCGCCGGGCATCTTGCCCGACACGGGGACCGTGAACAGATCCGACAGGGCCGGAGCGGTCGCGCCGACCAGGATGATCTTGTTCTTGAGCGATGCCGGATCGACGAGCGGTTTCTCGCCGGCGAGAATCTGCTGCTCCGAGTAGAAGAGGTCGTAGAACGACAGCCGCCGGTACAGCGGACGCCCGTCGGTCATGATGGAGCCCGCGTACCGCAACAGCGCGCGACGCGAGGTGTGGTGCTCGCCGTAGTAGCTCGGAATGTCGGCGTCCTGCAGTGGAAGGAAGCGATCGCGCAGCCAGACACCGTCGCGATCGAGCCGCACTTCGTCCGGCCGGATATCGAGCGCGATGAGCGCCGCGGCCATCCCGAGCGCAGGCACCCACTGCTGACCCGAGCGGATGAAAGGGACGTACCGGCGGAGCGGACCGTCGGGATCGAGCACGATGAAGTTGTGGCCAATCGCGCGGCTCGCCTTCGCAATCGATGGGATCGGCGGCGTCACAATCGGGCGTTCTTCGACAGACGCGTCGAGATGAAACGGTCCGCCAGGGAGCGGCGGTGCCGGCGTGCCGGGCTTGCCTCGGTCGCTCTCGAGCGGTTCGGCCACCGCGTCGGCGATGTGGACGATCATGCCGGCCTGCGCCGTCGAGTCCGCGAGGGCCCGATCCGACTGCTCGCCAGTCGTGTCTTCGCCTCCCAGCTGAAAACGCCGCCGGTCAGCCTCGGTGAAGAGCACGTCGTAGGCCACGACTTTGGCCGGCGCTCGCGCCAGGAAGTCGAGTACGTAGCTGTGGACGACGCGCGGCCATGGCCAGCGTCCGACGAGGGGCTCGAGACTGCGCAGACTCTTCTCGTCGATGTTGACGAGAACAATGTCGTTGCTGGCGGACGAGGGGTCGGCGACGGCGCGCATGCGCCAGTCGTAGGTCTTCATCTCGACCGTGCCGACAAAGGGCAGCTGTCCGAGCGCGAGCGCCAGGGCGGCGCTGGCGAGTCCGATGGCGACTCCGATGAGGGTCTTCCGCAACGACGCGAGAGTAGCAAGAAAAGTGCGGAATGCGGAGTGCGGAGTGCGGAATGCGGCGTTAGCACCCCGAATTCCGAACTCCGAATTCAGTATGTCGCTTTGAGTGGCCAGATGCGGACGATGCCATCGGCGCCACCACTGGCAAGCCATTGGCCGTCGGGACTGAACGCGATGGTGTTGGTCCCGTCCTTGTTCCCAGGCAAGGTCCGCAGGAGGTGCCCCGTTCCCGTCTCCCAGAGTTCGATCGTTCCCTCGTCTCCGGCGGACGCGAGCGCGACGCCGTCGCGGTCGAACTGTATGACGCGAATGCCTGAGCGTGCGGTCAGCGTCCGCAGGGTCTGTCCGGTCGTCACGTCCCAGATTGCAATCTTCTTCTCGCCAGCCACGCCAGCGAGGAGCCGGCCGTCGGGACTGAGCGACAACGACTGCTCGAAGAACGAATCGACGGTGAACGTGTGGATCGGCTTGGCGGATTCGCTGTCGAGCACATCGATCCTCTTCCCTGGTCCGAGGGCAACCACGACCCGTTGATCGGCGCTGTACGCTCGAACACTGTGCTCGGGATAGGTACGGACTTCGGCACCGCTGGCGATATCCCACACATGAGACGAGGTCGCAAGCGTCTGACTGGAGCCTGGACTGAAGACAGGCACGCCCACATATTCTTCGGGTTCCGTCAACGTCTTGAAGCGACGCCCCGTGACGAGGTCCCAGAACACGATTGCGTTCGGGTTGGTCCCAATCGGGCCGCCCGTAGCCGCCAGCAGGCGGCCGTCCGGCGCAAGCGCCAGCCAGTAGCAACTCGTACTGCCTGGCGGTCGAGCGCTTACCGTGGTTGCCGGCGTCACTCCTGCAGGTGGGAGCGCATTGGAAACCGACGACGGGCTCGCAGACGTTGACGAGGAGTTGGCCTGTGGACCGGGCCCGATGTGCTTACCGCAGGCCCGGCAGAACGCCGCGTCATCCGGGTTGGGTACACCACAGTAGTTACAGAACATGGCCGCCACATCACTAGAATGGTGATCTTTGGCAATTTCTTTCAGGGCTACCAGACGACTGTGGCCGATCCACGCCGCCGCCGTTCTTCTCTTCCTGGGCGGCATCGCTCGTTTCTACGACGAGACAGGCTTCACGCGTCTCATCGAATTCAGCCAGCCCTCGAACGCCACGATCGTCCCGGCGCTTGCCAGCCTGCCGAAGTACGTCGGCCGCCGGGGATACGACGGACAGTTCTACGTTCAGATGGCCGTGGATCCGCTGCTCCGCGACCCGCTGACCGATCGCGCCATGGACAAAGCACCGCTACGCGCCAGGCGCATCCTCTTCTGCTGGACCGCGTACGCGTTGGGTCTCGGACGACCCGCGTGGATCATGCAGGCCTATGCACTGCAGAACGTCGCCGCCTGGCTGCTGCTGGCCATCATCCTCCTGCGATGGTTTCCGCCGGACAGCGTGCGCGCAACTGCCGCATGGCTCGCCTGCCTCTTCTCCGCTGGTCTCATCTGGTCCGCGCGGGCATCGCTGCTCGATGGTCCCAGCCTCGCCTTGATAGCCATCGGCATCGCGGCGCTCGAGGCCGGGTGGCCATGGATCTCGGCGGCCGTTTTCGCGATCGCCGGCCTCGGACGCGAAACCAACCTGCTCACGATCGCCGCGCAGGTGCAGCCGGACCGGAAAGCGTGGCGGTCCATGGCGCTGCAGTGCATCCTGATCCTGATCCCCTTCGCCGTGTGGCTCGACTACATCCGCTCGATCTATCGCAGCACGGTCTTCACGACCGGCGAGATGGCGAGCGCGCCGCTTGCAGGCTATCTCGGGAAGTGGGAGTGGATCGCGGCCACCGTGCGTGCGGGTGACGCAGACCTTGGGACGTTCTTCAGCACCGCAACGATATTCGCACTGACATTGCAGGCGATCCTGCTCGCTGCACGCCCGACGCCACGGGATCCCTGGTGGAGGCTTGGCATCGCGTACGGTCTGCTGATGTTCACGTTGCCGCCGGTGCTCTGGGGCGGTGCGCTCACGACCGTGGTGCGCGTCGTGCTGCCGATGACGGTGGCATTCAACATCGCGCTCGTCCGGCGTAACTCACCACGATCGTTCTGGCCGCTGTTCGCAGCCGGCAATCTGACGGTGCTGCAGGGGACATTCATCCTTGCGCCAACGCTCTGGCGATGGTTCCGATGACGGCGTCGCGCCACATCCGCCTCGCCCTCGTGCTCGCCGGCATCGCGCTGGTGCTGTCGGCATGCCGCGACAGCCCTCGCGGATCGAAGTCGATCGACCTGATGACCCTCGTCGGACGCGCCGAGGTCCGCCCGTCGCGGGACGCGGTTCAGGCAACGATCGTGACGGTGGGCGGTGTGAGCCGTCGTGTACTGACGACGACGGGCGCAGCAAGAGTGACGTGGACGTTACGGATCCCTGCGCGGACATCGCTCCACGCGTCGGTTGCCGTCGTACCCGCGCCCGGTCTGGATTCCGATTCGGCGGCTGTCTTCCGGGTGGGCGTCGCCGACGATCGGATCTATGAGGAATTGATGATGCGGCGCCTCGCTCCGGGCGAAACGGCTGGCGATCGCTCGTGGATTCCGATCGAGGTCGATCTGGGTCGGTACAGCGGCTTTCAGTGGAGTCTCTTCTACCGGCCTGGCGGTCGCACCTGGAAGCTGATTCTGAATACGGCCACGATCGGACGAGGAACGGCGGTGTGGGCGGAGCCGACGATTCAGGGCGGATGATGGACGGACTGACGGTCCACGGTCTACAGTCTGCGATCCAAGGTGCCTTCTCCACCCGCGCACAATCGTTCGATCAGATCCCGGATCAGCACCTGGACGCTGAGACTCCTTCTCGTCGTCGCCACGATCCTGGCGACGCTCGTTATCGGCGGCGGACTCGATGCACGGCGGCGCCATCCCGAGTTGAAGCCGTGGCATCGCCTGGTGCCGTCCGACGAGATGACGGCGGCGGACATTACGGACGCTGTCACGCTCCCTGAGTATTTACGCCATGAAGCGGCCGTCTTCGCTCAAGTGCGGCGCGATGTGGAGCAGGGGCTTGCGGAGGCCGACCGCACGGCGACGAACCGCTACAATCCGGCGGGTGTGTCGAGTCCGTCGCGCCTGGCGCGGGACTACAACCGCACGTTCGAGTTGACGCCAGCCGAGGTCCGCGGCGGCGCGCTCCTCATCCATGGACTGACCGATTCGCCGTACTCGATGCGTGCGATCGCAGAATGCCTGCAATCCGCGGGCTACTACACGCTATCGCTGCGGATGCCAGGGCATGGAGGCGTGCCAGGTGGGTTGACGCGGGCCACATGGCAGGACTGGATCGCCGCCGTCCGTCTTGGCGCACGCCACGTGCGCGGCCGCATCGGACCGTCGAAGCCGCTGGTCCTGGTGGGATACTCGAACGGAGGCGCCCTGGCGGTGAAGTACGTGCTCGACCTGCTCGACGGGCGAAGGGATCCGCGGCCCGACCGGCTGCTGCTCGTGTCACCCATGATCGGCGTCACGCCGTTCGCACGCCTGTCGAGTGTCATCAGCGCGCTCTCGCCGATCCCCTATTTCGACCGCGCTGCGTGGCTCGACGTGCTGCCCGAATACAACCCGTTCAAGTTCAACTCCTTCCCGGCCAACGCGGCACGGCAGACCTACGATCTGACACGTGCAATCGCGGACGCGTTCAATCGCCATCGGACAGGTGGCGGGCTCGCACACTTCCCTCCCGTCCTGACCTTCCAATCACTCGTGGACGCGACCGTCAGTACAGACGCCGTCGTGCACACGTTGTATGCGTCGCTGCCGCCGAACGGCAGCGAACTCGTCCTGTTCGATCTGAACCGCTCGGCGCATCTCGATCCGTTCATCCGGCCGTCGGATCGCGCGCTGCTCGGGACACTCTTCGATCGTGCCGCGTCGCGCGCCTATACGGTGACCGTGCTCAGCAACGTGTCGAGTTCCACGGCGGAAGTCGCCGAGTGGCGCGTGACGGCCGGGACGACGACGGTGGTGACGCGACCGCTTGGGCTAGCGTGGCCCGGCGATGTGTTCTCGCTCTCGCACATCGCGATGCCGTTTCGCGCGGACGATCCCGTCTTTGGCGTCGCCGCACCACAGACACCAGACGGCCCAATCCGCCTGGGCATCCTCGCACCGCGCGGAGAGCGCTCGGTGTTGACCGTGCCAATCGATACGTTGATGCGCGTGTCGTACAACCCCTTCTTCACCTACGTCGATCAGCGGACTCGAGAATTTGTCCGCTGACGATGGTCGAAGGGGTCAAAGAGTCACAAGGGTCGAACAGCCATGACTCGCTTTGAAAACTCAGCGCCGATTCTGCGCGTGGCAGACATGGCGGCAAGCGTGCGGTACTACGTCGATGTGCTCGGATTCAGGAATGCCGATTGGGGTGACAACGACTTCACGTCGCTCAATCGCGACAGAGCAGGCATCTATCTCTGTCGTGGAGCGCAGGGACATCCGGGCACGTGGGCGTGGATTGGCGTCGAGGACGTGCAGGCACTGTACCAGGAATACCGCACGCGGGGCGCGAAGGTTCGTCACGCCCCACGGAACTATCCCTGGGCGCTCGAAATGCACGTCGAGGATCCCGACGGGCACGTGCTCCGTTTCGGGTCAGAACCACTTCACGATCGTCCGTACGACACCTGGGAGGATTGAGGCGGGCTGACGCCTGGCGCCGTTGAATTTGAAGGGAAGTGAAGGCGAGGGAGGCGGAAGGGACCCGCATGGTCGATGCGTCCTTCCTGTATTCAGTATCTCGCACGAGCGATCTACGTTCAAGACTGTTTCTTGCGGCCAGGGGCCGGTATCATCGCCGACCCATGCCTGAGGACCGCACACGCCACGATGTCCTCGTCCGCATCGCCGACAATCCACAACTCGCGCGCGCCGTGCCGGACCTGCGGCCCGAGGTTCTGCACGCCGTGATCGCGCACTACGGCCTTCAAGACTGCGGTGAGCTGCTGGCCCTGGCCACTCCGGCACAGCTCTCGGCTGTCTTCGATCTCGACCTCTGGAAACCCACTCGCGCCGGTGCCGACGAGCAGTTCGACGCGGCGCGCTTCCTGGAATGGCTCGAAGTGCTGGTCGACGCCGACTCGGTAATGGCCGCCGCACGGCTGGCCAGCATGGACGCATCGCTCGTCGCTGCCGGATTGTCGCCGTACCTGACGGTGTGGGATCCCGCGGTGTTCGAGCCCACGGACGAGCCGAGTAGCGCCGACCCGGTCTTGAACGCAGGCCGCGAACGGGGGGTCCACGCCGAGATTGGCGGATACCTCGTGGTCGCGCGCCGGCTGGACACGTGGGATTCGATCGTCGAGGCATTGAGCACGCTCGCCGAACAGTGCCCAGACAGCTTTCATCGCGTGATGCGACACTGCCGAAGGTTGTCGAACTCTGGACGGGAGCTCGATGGTCTCGACGATCTGCTGTCGGACGCGGAGCAGGTCCGCTTCGACCTGGCGGTGCACCGGGAGGAGCGCCGCGATCGGCTCGGCTTCCTCCCGCCGGACCAGGCTCGCGCGTTTCTCGACTCGGCGCGCGTCACGAACGTCGCGGCGGAGCCAGAGCGACACCAGGTGTTCGCGGGGTATCAACGCTCGCAGATGACGAGCGAGACAGAGATGCGTCCAGCCGCGATCCCTGGTGAGACGCTCGCTGACGGACTGGCCCGCGACCAGGTGTCGGCGGTGGAGAGCGTCATCGAGATGCTGCGCGGCGCCGGTGTGCTGGCGGATGCGCCGCGTCTGCTCCTGCCCGCCGCGCAGGAGGAGCGATCCGCCGCGAATGCGGCACTGACCCGCTATCTGCAGCACGTCGGAGAATCCGAGGACGACGGGTGGATCGCGCGACATCAGGAACTGGCGTTCCTCGCGAACGCGCTGATGTCGGGATGCTCGGTGCAGGCGCGGCCGTTTTCGCACCGCGAGGCCATGGACGCCGTCGCGGCAACATGCAATCTCGGTCTCGAGTACTGGCCTCCCGCCTGGCGTCCCTCGTCTGAACACACTCTCGTGACGGTGTTTCAGATCGGTTGGACCGTCCTGCACCGCGAGGTGTCGATGGCCACAGCCGAACAAATCCTCGAAGCGCTGGATAACGTACGGGTCCAGCGATCAGGACGTGCAGTTTGAGCTGCACGTGCTCCGACGGGAGCTGCGCAAACAGAAGCAGGGAGGTACGCCGTGGCGGGCTCGCGACCGCCTCGAGGTGCTCGCCTCTCTCGATCTGCCGGCGTGGGCGGCCCTGACGGCGCTCCTGGACGAGTGTCCCGTGATGCTATCGAATGTGAGTCGGTCGGGCAGCCGCCGGCCGCACAGGGTAGATCCATCCGAGTTCCAGTTCATCGCGAACACGGGTCATGTCACCGCGGTCCACGAATTTCTTCGGTCGCTGGTCGAGCTGCTGACATAGTGGCCTAGAATCCCCGGGGACTACGGTTCACGATGCTCGCCAACACCACTCGCGCGTCACCGCTTCAGGCAGCCGGACCCTCGGTGGCGACCGGTCGCGCGGCCGGATTCGCGTGCATGGTGGGCGCTGGTGATTCTCTGCTTCGTGTACGTTCTGAACTTCCTGGATCGGCAGCTCCTGTCGATTCTCGCCAAACCGATCCAGGACGAACTCGGCGTCACGGACGGACAGCTTGGGTTGATCAGCGGGCTCTATTTCGCGCTCTTCTACAGCCTGCTCGCGATTCCTGTCGGCTGGCTCGCGGATCGATCCAACCGGGTGCGCGTCCTGTCTATCGCGTGCGCGTTGTGGAGCGCAGCCACCGTGGCCTGCGGGCTCTCGTCCACCTACCCGCAGCTGGCGGCGGCACGGATGTCGGTTGGCGTTGGCGAAGCCGGGGGCGTCCCGCCCTCCTACGCCATCATCTCCGACTACTTTCCGCCCGGAATGCGTGGAATGGCGCTGGCCCTCTTCAACTTCGGGCCGCCACTCGGGCAGGCGCTTGGCGTCGCGTTCGGTGCGTCCATTGCAGCCGCCTACAGCTGGCGTTCCGCGTTCGTGTCGCTCGGCATGGTCGGCGGCGTCGCCGCGGTGGTCGTCTGGCTGTTCGTACGCGAGCCTGTTCGCGGTGGATTGGATGCGCCGATTAGCGGCTCGGAGGCCGGCACCCAACCGCCGAAGGCGCCGTTCTGGGCGACGTGCCGCAAGTTCTTCATGCATCCGGTGCTTTTGCGTGTCTCACTGGCGTGCGCCGCGACGCAGTTCATTACGTATGCCGCGCTGAACTTCACGACGCTCTTCCTGATGCGCGAGAAGGGCATGACGCTGCGCGAGATCGCGATCTACTACTCGTTGGTCATCGGGATTCCGATCTGCGCCGGGATGTACGCCTCCGGGCGCCTGATCGATCGCCTGGCGCCGCGCTCGAAGGCCGCCTTCGCGTATCTGCCCGCAGCCGGTCTGGCCCTTGCCATCCCGTTCTTCATCGGGTTCATCTGGGCGCCCCATTGGCCGCTCGCGTTGGCGTTCCTCACGATGCCCACCTTTCTCAACTATTTCTATCTCTCGCCCTCGGTCACGCTCGTGCAGCAAGAGGTGCAGCCGCATGAACGCGTGCTCGCCGGCGCGTTGCTGTTGCTGGTGATGAACCTGATCGGTCTCGGGCTGGGACCGACGTTCCTCGGGCGCCATGAGCGATCTGTTCCGTCGCAGTCACCCCGCCCACTCGCTGCAGCTGGCGTTCTACACGCTCATACCGTTCTATGTGATCGCCGTGCTCAGCTTTCTCTGGCTGGCACGGGCGCTGAAAGAAGACGATCGACGCGGAGGCATCCTGTGACTTCGTTGCCCAATGGCGCCGCGTTGGTCGTCGTGTGTTGCCTGTTGCTGCCAATGGGTGCGCAGTCACCTTCCATTGTCGATGCGCCGGCAGGGCGCGTGCGCGGCGATACCGTCGGCACGGTCCGGGTCTTCAAGGGCATTCCCTACGCGCTTCCACCGACAGGCTCGCAGCGTTGGAAACCGCCGCAGCCGATGCCGAAGTGGAAGGGGACGCGCGATGCCACGGCATTTGGTCCGGCGTGCATTCAGCCCAAGCCGAGGCCGGGCAGCATCTACGCCTGGGATCTGCCCTCGACCAGCGAGGATTGCCTGTTCCTCAACATCTGGGCGCCCGCCAAGGCGCGGCATGCGCCGGTGTTCGTGTGGATTCACGGCGGCTCGCTCGTGGCGGGTTCCGGCGGCGACACGCTCTACGACGGATCCCGTCTTGCCGAGCACGGGGTGATCGTCGTGACGATCAACTACCGCCTCGGAGTGCTGGGCTATCTCGCGCATCCGGCGCTGAGTGCAGAGTCGCCGCAGAACGTCTCGGGCAACTACGGGCTGCTCGATCAGATTGAGGCGCTGAGGTGGGTGAAGCGGAACATCGCGGCCTTCGGCGGTGACGCGGCCAACGTGACAGTCGCCGGTGAATCCGCCGGCGGCCTGAGCGTGATGTACCTGATGGCCGCGCCCGATGCGCGCGGGCTCTTCGCGAAGGCCATCGCACAAAGTGCCTACATGATCTCGACTCCTGAGTTGAGGAGCACGACGTTTGGCGATTTTACCGCCGAAGCGATTGGCGAGTGGGTCGCTGGCAAGGTCGGCGCGACCGACCTGGCCGGCTTGCGCGCGATGGACGCGGTCGCGATCACGACCACGGCTGCGACCGCTGGGTACACGCCGCTTGGGACTGTCGATGGGCACGTATTGCCGCGGCAGCTCGTCGAGGTGTTCGATCGCGGCGAGCAGGCCAAGGTGCCCATTCTCGCGGGGTTCAATAACGGCGAGATCCGTTCGCTTCGTTTCCTTCTGCCGCCGGCGCCGGCTGACGCGGCGACCTATGAGAAGGAGATTCGCGCGCGCTACCTGGATCAGGCGGACGCCTTTCTCGAGCGATATCCCTCGAGCAACGTGCCGGAGAGCATGCTCGCTACGACGCGCGACGCAATGTATGGCTGGACCGCCGAGCGACTGGTGGCCAAGCAGACGGCGGCTGGCGCGCCATCGTTCCTGTACTACTTCGATCATGGCTACCCCGTTGCCGACAACGCGGGGCTGCACGCCTTTCATGCGAGTGAGCTTCCGTACGTCTTCGGGACTGCGGCCAGGACGCCGCCGCGATGGCCAGCCGTGCCTTCAACGCCTGTGGAGACAGCGCTCGCCGACGCGATGATCGGCTACTGGGCCGCATTCGCGCGAGACGGCGTGCCGACCGCCGCCGAAAAACCACCGTGGCCTGCCTACGGCACCAGTCGTTCCTACATGGCCTTCGAAGACGAACCGCGGCCGAAGACGAACCTGCTTCCAGGCATGTACGAGCTCGTCGAACGGGTCGTGTGCAGACGCCGCGCCGCCGGCCACATCCCGTGGCACTGGAATGTCGGCGTCGTTTCTCCGCCACTGCCCGCCGACGTGCCGCAGTGCCACTGACCCGATTGGGGTCGGGATGAGTTTCAGTTTCCGCCATACGCACGCGATGACCACCGTGCAGAATGGGGATCAATGACACATTCGATCAAAGACCGCGTGGCGATCGTCACGGGAGCGGGCGGCGGGCTCGGCCGCGAGCACGCGCTGTTCCTGGCGCGCAAGGGCGCGCGGGTTGTCGTCAACGATGTCGCGCGAGAGGCGGCCGAAGCCGTCGCCACCGAAATCGCCGCGTCAGGCGGCGTCGCGAAGGCATTCGCCGCTTCCGTGACCGACGAATCCAGCGATTGCCGCGATGGTCGCCCGCACGCGTTCGGACTGGGGGCGCATCGACATCCTCGTGAACAACGCAGGCATCCTGCGCGACAAGAGCTTTGCCAAGATGAGCCTTGATGACTTCCGGCTCGTCGTCGATGTGCATCTCATGGGGTCGGTGATCTGCACCAAGGCGGTCTGGGACTGCATGCGCGAGCAGCGGCACGGACGCATCGTCATGACGACCTCGTCGTCTGGTCTCTACGGCAACTTCGGGCAGGCCAATTACAGTGCGGCGAAGATGGCGCTCGTTGGCCTCATGCAGACGCTCGCCATCGAAGGCGAGAAATACGGCATTTGTGTGAATTGCCTGGCGCCCTCGGCGGCGACGCAGATGACGCAGGGCGTATTGCCGGACGCCAGCCTGCAATTGCTGGCTCCGGCACTCGTGAGCCCCGTGCTGCTCGGGCTCGTGTGCGACGATGCACCGACTCGAGCGATCGTGTGCGCGGGCGGAGGCCACGTCGCTCGCGCGAGCGTCACGCTGTCGCAGGGCTGCTATGTGGGCGGCGGAGACGAAGCGGATGAGCGCGTGATCGAAAAGTGGCCGGCAATATCCGACCGCACGGACGAGATCGTGCCCGCGTATGGATTCATCCAGGCCGAGCGTGAGGTGGCCAGCGCGCAGGTGACGCGATGATGCGCGAGGCGGTGATCGTGTCCACCGCGCGGACGCCGATTGGACGCGCGTATCGCGGAGCCTTCAACGAGACGCCGGCGCCCACGCTCGCGGCCTTCGCCCTGAAGGCGGCAATCGCCCGCGCCGGAGTGGCGCCTGCTGAAGTCGAGGATTGCCTGCTCGGCTGCTCATTGCCCCAGGGCACACAACACACCATCGCCCGCATGGCGGCGCTTCGTGCGGGGTTGCCGGTGGAAGTGCCCGGCATGACGCTCGAGCGACAGTGTTCGTCGGGCCTCATGACCATCGCGACGGCCGCCAAACAGGTCATCGTCGATCGCATGGATATCGTTGTCGCCGGCGGCGTCGAATCCATTTCGCTGGCGCAGACGGAAGCGCTTCGAATCGAGCTCGATCCTTCGCTGGTGGCTGACGCATCCTGACGTCATCATGCCGATGATCGAGACGGCGGAAGTGGTCGCGGCGCGCTATGGCATCTCCCGCGAACAGTGCGATGCCTACGCGCTGTCTTCGCAGCAACGGACCGCGGCTGCCCAGGCGGCGAAGCGCTTTGACGCCGAACTCGTCCCGTGCAACGCGACCATGAAGCACGCTGGACAAGGTCAGCGGTGAGGTCAGCCGACGCGACGTGTCGCTCGCAACCGACGAAGGCGCACGTCCCGACACCACTCTTGCCGGCCTGGCGGCCTTGAAGCCGGTGTATACAGGCGGCACGGTCACCGCTGGAAATGCGAGTCAGCTCTCGGACGGCGCATCCGCTTGCGTCGTCATGGAAGCGCGAGTTGCGGCGCGGCGCGGACTCACGCCGCTCGGCCGATACGTCGGCATGGCAGTGATCGGCACACGACCCGACGAGATGGGGATCGGCCCGGTGTTCGCCGTTCCGCGTCTGCTGGAGCGCTTCGGACTCGGCATGGACGACATCGGACTCTGGGAATTGAATGAGGCGTTCGCTGTCCAGGTGATCTACTGCCGCGACCGGCTTGGCATACCCGACGATCGACTGAACGTGAACGGCGGCGCCATCTCGATCGGGCACCCGTACGGGATGTCGGGTGCACGACTGGTCGGGCACGCGCTCCTCGAGGGCCAGCGGCGCGGTGTGCGATACGTCGTCGTGACCATGTGCGTCGGTGGCGGCATGGGCGCGGCAGGGTTGTTCGAGGTTCTGTAAGCCAGCTTTCGTCTACGAATCCGCTTCGTCACTGACGAAGCGGCTCATCTGACCCGACCAGATCCGCTGCACGTGACTCTAATTGTGAAGAGACAAACGCGACATGCGGATCCGGACTCCCATCGTTATCGCCGCCATCGCCGCGGCGATCCTCTGCGTTCAGCCAGTTCTTTTTGGGCAAGAGGTCCAAGGTGATGCGGAAGCCGCCGCGCGACTGGTCGAGGTCTTGCTGATTCGACCAGGGAACACGGTGGCGGACATCGGTGCCGGGTCCGGTGAGCTGACCGCGCGGATCGCCAAGGCTGTGGGACCCGACGGCCGTGTCTACGCAACGGATGTGAACCCGCAGCGGCTCGAAGACCTGCGGACTCTTGCACGCGGAAGCGACCCGAACATCGTGGTCGTCGAAGGAGCGCCGGCTCAGACGAACCTTCCCGACGCCTGCTGTGACGCGATCTACATGCGGCACGTGTATCACCACTTCGGCGATTCGGTGGCGATGAACACCAGCATCTATCGCGCGTTGAAGCCAGGCGGCAGGCTTGCCATCGTCGACTTCGCGCCGCGGACCGGCAAGAGCGCCGCGGCCGGCCACCGCACGAGCGGCGACGAGCACGGCGTGATGCAGGACACCGTGATCCACGAGCTCGCCGCGGCGCGCTTCACTCGCACTCGCGCAGCCGACTGGCCGTTGTCTGGCTCGTTCCTCGTCATTGGGGAACGTCCATGAAGCGGTTGGCTTCGCGTGAAGGCCACCTATCGTGACGCAGTGGCCGCCTCGACGGCGGCCTGGTTCGAGACGTCGAGAACGGCGTGCTGCACGATGCGTTCTTCCGCCGCAGCTCGGCGGCGACCGCCTCGACCAGCGCAAGCAGCGCGACCGTCCTGCGAGTTTCTCGCGATAGAATCTGGGCCATCCGTGAGCGCGCTCGCGACTGGGCAGGTCATCTCCCACTATCGGATCGTCCGTACTTTGGGGGCGGGCGGAATGGGCGAGGTGTATCTCGCCGAGGACATCAGGCTCGGACGCCAGATCGCGTTGAAGGTGCTCGCCAGCGAGACTGCGGGCGATCCGGACCGCCGTGCCCGTTTCGAGCGCGAGGCGCGGGCGGTCGCTGCGCTCAATCATCCCGGTATCGTCACGATCCATTCGGTTGAAGAGGACCAGGGGCTGCTGTTCCTGACGATGGAGGTGGTCGAGGGTGCCACGCTCTCCGAACGCATTCCGCCCGAAGGGCTGCCGCTCGACGAACTGCTCAAGATAAGTATCCCGCTTACCGACGCGGTTGGCACGGCGCACCAGCGTGGCATCACGCACCGCGATCTGAAACCAGCCAACGTGATGATCGGCCATGACGGCCGCGTAAAAGTGCTCGACTTCGGTCTGGCAAAACAGCAGCTGCAGGATGCGTTCGGACACGAGACGGCTCTCGCGACGGAGAACCTGACAGGGGAAGGCCGGATACTCGGTACCGTCGCCTACATGGCGCCCGAGCAGGCGCTGGGGAAGCCGGTCGATCAGCGCTCGGACATCTTTTCTCTGGGCACCGTCCTCTTCGAAATGGCGACTGGCCAGAAGCCGTTCACGGGCGACTCGAGCGTCTCAGTGCTGTCGGCCGTGTTGAAAGACACGCCGCCGCTGGTGACCGACCTCAGGCCGCATTTGCCGCGCGATCTTGGCCGGATGGTCAAGCGGTGTCTTGCCAAGGATCCCGAGGAGCGCTATCAGACCGCGAAGGACCTGCGGAACGATCTCAAGGCGCTCAAGGAAGACAGCGACAGCGGCGATCAGGCAAAAGGGAGCGTCTCGGTTTCGGTGCCAGCGATCTCTACTCACACGAATGTCGTCGCTCCGGTCGCGACGCGTGCGAGACACATCTGGCCATGGGCCGGCGCGGCCGCAGCACTGCTGACCGGTGGCGCGTTTGTGGCGTGGTCGGCGTCGGCGCCCGCTCCCCCGCGTGTGACCGCGACGCGAGAGATCACGACTGATGGCATCCGGAAAGGCCCGCCCGTCACGGATGGTACGCGTCTGTATTTCGGTGTCGGCCGTCTGCAGGGTCCAAACGACACAGGATCAGCATTCGCGCAGGTCGCAGCGTCGGGGGGCGAGACGGTCGAGCTCGCGCCGTCAGCGGGAATGGTAATTCTCGACATCGACCAGGCCGGCACGGAGCTGCTGGTAACTGAAGTCGCTGGCACGGGCGACAACGACCTGTACGTGCGCCCACTTCTTGGCGGGACCGCGCGCCGCGTGGGCGACATCAAGACCAACAGTCTCCGGGTCTACGGCAAGTGCGCGGCCTGGAGCCCAGACAAATCGCAAATCGTCTACACCTACGGATTGGAGGTGCGCGTTGCCAAGAGCGATGGAACCGATTCCCGCACGCTGCTGAAAGCGCGGGGCGTTCCGTTCGCGCCCCTATGGTCTCCCGATGGCGCACGGCTTCGCTATTCGGTCCGGGACGAGAAGACCGAGAGCTTCTCACTCTGGGAGGCTAACGCCGACGGTACGGACGCACACGCGCTTCTCCCCGGCTGGACGGGCGCTCCAAAGCCGTGCTGCGGTGTCTGGACTGGTGACGGCCGCTACTACCTCTTCGAAGCCGGTAACAACATCTGGGCGCGTGCGGAACACGGTGGCCTGCTGCGGCGGCGCACGCCCGATCCTGTGCAGCTGACGTTCGGGCCGCTGCAGTTTTCTGGCGTGACGCCGAGCCGCGACGGCAAGCGGCTCTTCGCGGTTGGCGACCTCGCCAAGGGACGGCTGATCCGCTACGACGCCGCGCAGAAACAATTCGTTCCCTATCTGCCGGACGTGTCAGCCGAGGGCGTTGTCGTCTCTGGCGACGGTCAATGGATTGCGTACACTGCGTATCCCGGCAGCACGCTCTGGCGGAGCCGGATCGACGGCAGCGAACGCGTGCAGCTCACGTTCCCCCCGATGCAGGCGGCCTTGCCGCGATGGTCACCTGACGGCAGCCAGATCGCCTTCTTTACCGTGACGCCGTCCGAAACCCCCAAGCTTTATCTGGTGGCGGCATCCGGCGGCGCGCCGAGACGGGCGACGACTGGGACCGAACCGGAGGCCGATCCGTCCTGGTCACCAGATGGACAGCAGCTGGTGTTTGGCGGAAGGGCCGGCGGCATCGGTGACCCGTCGTCGAGATCAAACATTCAGGTGCTCGATCTTCGGACGGGAAAGAACAGTCCGCTACCAGGCTCGAACGGTCTCTTCTCGCCTCGGTGGTCCCCCAACGGGCGCTACATCGTCGCGTTGACGCAGGACTCTCTGCACATGCGGCTCTTCGATTTGACGTCCGAGTCCTGGTCGGATCTCATTCAGTCGCCGGTCTTCGTGGGGTGGCCAAGCTGGTCGCCGGACAGCCGCTCCATCACATACGAGCAAAACCCAGAGATCCGGCGCATTACGATCGCCGATCGGCACGTCGAGACCCTTGCCAGCCTGAGGGGTCAAACTCGCGCTATTGGCCCGGTCGGTCCCTGGCTTGGTGCGGCTCCGGACGGGTCGCCGGTGGTGCTTCTGGATGCCGGAACGCACGACATCTACGCGCTCGACTGGGAGGCGCCGTAGTTGTTCTGCCGATGGGTAGTGCTCGTTCGGCGTCAGTTCCGGCGAGCGAAGAATGGCTTGCCATCCGTAGCTCGCTCAGCGTCAGTTCCGCGAGCGAAGGATGGTACCGGTACGGGGATTCGAACCCCGGTCCCGTGGCTGAGAACCACGTGTCCTGACCCCTAGACGATACCGGCACGTATCAGGAATCTTCGATCTTACCCAGCCCCCAGGACCTCGTCAACCTGCGCTCCGCGGTCGCCTTGGCGCACCGCACACGCGCACCGCGCAGCCCGCACCTCTACAGGATTGACAGGTATGATGGTGGACCGATGCGTTACCTGCTCGCGCTCGTCGTGATCCTCGTCCTCGCTCTCGGCGGCTTCTGGGTCTACGCCGGCCGCGGCGGCGCTCCTGTCATCACCATCGACAAGCCCCAGACCCTCGTCGGCCAGGCGGGCACACTCGACGTCGTGATCACGACGCCAGGCGGCAAGCTGAGTGAGTTGAACGCCACGTTGGAGCAGAGCGGCCAGTCGGTTTCGCTCTTTTCGCTCGCGCAGCCGGGTGGCGCCGACGCTGAAGCAGGAAGGCGCGGAAGCCGTACGGCTGACGCGTGGCATCGGCCGCGCCGACGTTCCACAACTGAAGAGCGGCGACGCACGGATCACCATCACCGCCGCGCGCACGGGGCCGTTTGGCCTGCGCCGGCAGGTCGGCGCCGCCACCCGGGCGTTCCAGGTTCGCCTCGAGCCGCCCCGCGTCGCCGTGATCTCGACCCACCACTTCGTGAATCTTGGCGGCGCCGAGGCGGTCGTCTATCGCGCGACGCCGGCGGACGTGATGTCGGGTGTCAAGGTCGGCGAAGACGAGTATCCGGGCTATCCGCTCAGCGGCGCGGGCGTCGCCGCCGATCCCTCGCTCAAGATCGCGTTCTTCGCCCTCCTCTTCGACCAGGATCTGAACACGCCGTTCACGGTGTTCGCGCGTGACGAGGCCGGCAACGGCGCGTCGACTCCACTCGACGCGAAGGTGTTCACCAAGAACTTCCGCCGCAGCCGGATCGAAGTGCCCCAGGCGTTCCTGCAGCGCGTGGTCCCCGCTATCCTCCAGAACACGCAGGGCTTTACCGCGTCGAATCCCTCGGATCTCCTGCAATCGTTCCTCGAGATCAACCGGGATCTACGTCAGAAGAACGCCCAGCAGATCGCGGCGCTGGCGAAGTCCACGTCGAAGGACATCCTCTGGCAGGGCGCGTTCCTGCAGCTCGGCAACTCGCAGGTCGAGTCGATGTTCGCGGACCATCGCACCTATTTCTACGAGAACAAGGAAATCGACCAGCAGGTGCACCTCGGGTTCGACCTGGCCGTCACGAGCGCCGTGCCCGTCGTGGCCGCCAACAAGGGCCGCGTCGTGAACGCGGACTTCCTGGGGATTTACGGGAATTGCGTCATCCTCGACCACGGAATGGGCGTTCAATCGCTCTACGCGCACCTCTCGTCGATTGACGTCAAGGTCGGCGATACCGTAGAGAAAGGCCAGACGCTCGGCCGGAGCGGCATGACCGGTCTCGCCGGCGGCGATCACCTGCACTTCACCATGCTCGTGAACGGCCATCCGGTCAACGCGGTCGAGTGGTGGGACGCGCACTGGATCGAAGACCGCGTGATGCGTAAGATTCGCGAAGCCAAGCAGTAGCTCGGAGTGCGGAGTTAGGACGTGGCAGTGCCTGTGTCGGGCTATTCGTCATACATCAATCGGCCGTCGTCTTTGCCGGCGCAGGTCCCGTCTGGCCATGTGCCATCGCCGGCGGCACGGACGCGCGCGCTCGCGGACTTCGTCACGCTGACCAAGCCGCGCGTCAATCTGCTCGTGGTGATGACGACGGGGATTGGGTTCTATCTCGGGGCGACCGGCCTCGACCCGTGGCGGGTCTTCCACGCCTTGGTGGGGACCGGCCTCGTGGCGTCGGGCGCCGCCGCGTTCAATCAGATCTACGAGCGCGATATCGATCGCCTGATGCGGCGCACGCAATCCCGTCCGCTGCCATCAGGGCGGCTCGACGTGGGCGAAGCGCGCTGGTTTGCGGCGGCATTGGCGCTGGCCGGGCTCGTCGAGCTCGGACTTGGCACGACCTGGCTCGCCGCCGCGGTGGCGGCGGCCACGATCGTGAGCTACGCGCTTGTCTACACGCCGCTCAAGACGCGCACGTCCCTCGCCACGGTGGTCGGCGCCGTTCCCGGAGCCCTGCCTCCGCTGATCGGCTGGGCCGCTGCGACCGGCACGCTTCCCATCCAAGCCTGGTCGCTCTTTGCCATCGTCTTTTTCTGGCAGATGCCGCACGTGCTGGCAGTGTCGTGGATGTACCGCGAAGACTACGAGCGGGGCGGCATCCGGGTGCTTCCCGTCGTCGAGCCGGACGGAGGCAGCACGGCGCGCCAGATCGTGAGTTACGCCGCAGCGCTGATTCCGGTCAGCCTGCTGCCAACGGCGACGGGGCTCGCGGGCGATGTCTATCTCGTGGCGGCCGTCGCTCTTGGGCTGGCACTTCTCGGGTTGAGCCTCGCTTTCGCGCGTGAGCGGAAGCGTGAGCGGGCGCGCCGGCTGTTCTACGCATCGCTGGTCTATCTGCCCGTGCTCTGGGTGGTGCTCATCGGAAATCGGAACTGAATCGGTCTTCTGTCTTCAGCCTGCGGTCTGCGGTTCTGCGGGTCCGACGAATACGAACACGAACTCGACTACGACATCGCAGTCACGCGTCAATCCGCATTCGTCATTGCCCGTGCCGTTGCTGTCTCTCCTCCCCACGCTGAACGCCGCGCTCAACGCTACCTCGACGGTTTTGCTCATCGTGGCACGTCGCTTCATACGGCGCGGCCGAATCGACGCGCATCGCCGCACGATGATTGCGGCCTTCGTGACCTCGTGCCTCTTCCTCGTTTCGTACGTTGTCTACCACGCGCAAATCGGGTCGCGGCCCTTCCCCGGTCGCGGACCCATCAGAGTGATCTACTTCACGATCCTGATCACCCACGTGGTGCTTGCGGCGGTCATCGTGCCGCTCGTCCTGGTGACGCTCAGACGCGGTTTGCACAGAGATGATGCACGACATCGTGCAATCGCGCGCTGGACATGGCCTCTATGGCTGTATGTCTCAGTGACCGGCGTCATCATCTATGGCATGCTGTATCACCTCTATTGAGCGTCGGCCGCCGGGTGCGCGTCGCGCGATTGAGATGATCGAGTAGTGTCCGACACGCGCGACTTCGCCAATCTACTTCGACGGCTCTCGCGGACCTATCGACTGGGCTTCGCCCTGATCGCGCTGGTCGCTGCCGGATGGTTCGCCATCACCGAGGCGGCCCTCGCGCACCTGCAGACACTTGCGGCCGCTGCGCCGCCTGCGCACGCCGCGCTCTTCCAACAGGAATCGCTCTTCCTCGAGCGCGCGGCTCAGATCAGCGGACTGAGCATCGTGGTCTTGCTCGCATTGGAAGCGGTACTCGTCTTCCGCCCGGCACTGCGCTGGTTGCGGCGCGAGCGCGAAGTGCAGGAACAGACGCGCGAGCTGCGGGACCGCGCGCTCGATGTCGCCCGCGCGGCAGAGATCCGGCGGGCGGAGGTCGAAACGCGCTTCCGGAGCAGCTTCGATTCGGCGGCCATCGGCATGGCGCTCGTGTCGTTCAGCGGCACGCTCTCTGAAGTGAACAAATCACTCTGCGAGATGCTCGGGTATTCGGAGCTGGTGTTGAACGGCATGCACCTCACGCAGATCACGCATCCTGATGATGCGCTGCGGGTGTTGGAGGCGCTGGGCGGCATCGGCGCCGCTCGCCGCCGCGACTGCCGGCTGGAACATCGCTATACACGCCGCGACGGGCAGGTGGTCTGGGCGCTGGTGGCCATAGCACGCGTGCCGGACGCGAATGGCAAGCCGCTCTACGCCGTCGTGCAGGCCGAGGACATCTCGGCCCGGAAGCGCGCAGAAGAGAACGCCGCGCACTATGCCTCGGAGCTACGCCAATTGGCGCTGACCGACGACCTGACGCGCGTCCACAACAGGCGCGGCTTCCGCGTGCTGGCCGAACAGGCGTGCCTGGCGCAGCAGCGCAGCCAGGAGCCCCTGATGCTCGTGGCCGTGGACCTCGATCGCCTGAAGTTCATCAACGACCGGTTCGGGCATGCCGCCGGCGACCGCGCCCTCATCATCGTCGCGACCGCTCTCGTGTCCACCTTCCGCACGTCGGACATCATCGGCCGGATGGGCGGCGATGAGTTCGTCTGTCTGCTCCCGAACGCCGCTGACATGACCGAGGCGCAGGTGAAGAGCCGTCTCGAGGCCAGACTCGCGCAGTTGTCGGCCGATCTGCAGGAAGAGTTCCCAGTTACCGCGGCGATTGGTCTCGCAACCGCTTCACCGATGGTTACGGTGGAGTTGGACGCACTCATCCGGGAAGCGGACCGCTCGCTCTACGGCGCCAAACACGCCCGTCTCGAAGACGACCTCGCGACCCCACCCGTGGGTCAGCCCAATCGTCTACGCTAGCCAGGCGTTCCCCACCAGTCACTACGTCGTCGACTGCCGTGCTCGATTGCGGCCGGGATTGCGGTCCGACGCGCGGCTCCATCATGCGAGGACGTGTCTTCAATCGCACAGCGCGGCGTCGCGCGACGGCGTACACTTAGTCAATTCTGGCGTTCTCCGCCTGCGGCCCCGCGTCCTTCGCCTCTCTCCAAGGCCCCTCATCTTCGTAGAGCAAGGGCCCCGGCTCCATCGGGTCGCGGCATCGAGGCCTGTGGTCCAGTCACGCACCTTGCCTCGAACCTCGAAGGCGGAATCATCGCGCGGGCGGTATTCGCACAATTCGACAAGGAGTCAGCATGAATCGATTGAAACAGACGATGTGTGTCGCCCTCGTCGCAGGCAGTGGCGTTGGGCTCGGCGGGCAGGCCGGTACGGCCGACAAGCCGTCGGACCCCAAGGCCGCGGTCTCAGTTACCCCCACGACCCCGGTCTTCACCGCGACAGGCTGCATCGCCAAAGACGCAGAGCGCGGCCGCTACCGGCTCACGAACGCCGAAGTGGTCCCCAGCGCTATGCCAGTAGCCACGGGGACTTCGGGCGCGCCGACTCTCGACGCCCCGTCCTCGATGGAACAGCCGACGACGTACGCGCTCTACGGCAACAACCTGAAGGCGCACCTGGGCCACAAGGTGGAAGTGACCGGCACGGCATCCCGTACGCACGTGGCTGACGCGAAGCCGACCGCCAACGGGCCAGCGACGCCCGCGATCGAGTCGCGCCCGACGATCGACGTTACGTCGCTGAAGATGCTGTCGACGACCTGCCCGTAGTTGTGAACGTCGCCATCCGATCGGTTGGGCAGGTGGCGTCATCCGATCGCATGCGTACCAGCCGACGGTGATGGGTGTGCAAGGCAGCACAGACGCCGCCGGCTGAGTCTGCCAGGATCATCCGTCGCGATCACTGAATCCCAGCTTGCGGCAGCGAGGATCATGCTTAACAACTCCCCGGCCGCTACGGTGGTCGCGCTCTTCAACGCAAGCGACGACACGGTGGAGATGGTCCAGCGGATGCTGGGCGCCGCGGACGTGTTGTGTCTGGTGAACTGCCGCTTCGCCGACCTGCGAAAGGGCATCGTGGATTTCGGCAGCTACCTGCGTGAGCACGACCCACATGTGGTCGTCGTCGATATCTCGCCGCCGTACGAACAGAACTGGGCGTTCTTCTCGACGCTCCGGGACGACCCCGCCATGACCGGTCGCGGGCTGGTGCTCACCACGACGAACAAGAATCGACTCGACGAGCTGGTCGGCAGCGATTCGCACGCCATCGAAATCGTCGGCAAGCCGTACGACCTACTGCAGATCAAGACGGCTATCGACCTCGCGCTCGAGAAGGCGCTGCTGTAGTCGTTAGTCGTCGGGGTCGTACGTAGGAGGCGACGCGAGCGGCAGCGTAACCACGAACTCGCTGCCGAGGCCTGCGCCCTTGCTGTGCGCCTGGATGTCGCCGCCGTGCATCGCAACGATCTCCCGCACGATGCTCAGGCCGATGCCGAGCCCCGTCACCTGCGAAGGCCGGACCTGCGAGAACAGGTCGAAGACGTACGCCAGCGCGTCATTTTCGATGCCGATGCCGTTGTCGCTGACACGCAGCGCTACGGTCAGCGGCCCGCGATCGATGCCAACCACGATGCGTCCGCCCGTATTGGTGTACTTGGCCGCGTTGCGCAGCAGGTTCGAGAGCACCTGCTGCAGGCGCTGCGGATCGCCATTCACCCAGACGGGCTCCGGCGTCTCGACCACCACCAACTCGTGGCCGCGGTCGGCCATGACGGCACCAACGTCCTGCGCCGATACGCCGATCACGTCGCGCAGATCGATCCGCTGCCTGTGAAGCGACATGCGCCCTTCGGCCCAGCGCGTCGCGTCCATCAGGTCTTCGATCACTCGAGTCATCTGGCCGACCTGTCGCCGCATCACGTCGGTGGCTCGCACGACGACGGGAGACGCGGGGGCCAGGCGTGCCACTTCGATAGCGGCAAGCATCGCCGACAGCGGCTGACGCAGCTCGTGCGCCAGGGTCGCGACGAAGACCTCGCGACGACGTCGTTCCAGCGTCAGCGCCTCAGTTTCGACGCGGTGCCGCGTGACGTCCATCACGATGCCGACGATGCGTACCGGGGTCCCGCTGTCGTCGCGCATGACGCGGCCGCGCGACCAGATCCAGGCGGGCGATCCGTCGGGACGGACGATGCGGCAGTCGAACACGGCTTCGCCTGTGACGAGAGACTCGTCGAAGCGGCTCCGCAGCCGTTCGCGCTGGTCGGGGGCCGCGTGCTCAACAAAGGTGTCGAAGGTCCACTCGGACAAGGCGCCCGCATAGCCATGGATCTGGTCGTGCGTGAGCGAGCGCACCGCGTGCCGGGTGCGCACGTCGTAGCTCCAGACACCGATCAACGCCGATCCAAGCAGGTCCCCGAGCGCCGTGTCCTGGTCGCGACCCAGGTGGGAGCCATCCTGGAGCTCGATATCATCGCCCGTCGCAGAGAGAGTACGGATCGGGCTGAACGCGCTCACGGCCCCTACCAGCTGTCCGCCCTCGTCCTGCAGCGGCGACACGGAGGCCGTGACCGCGACCGACGATCCATCGGGCCGCTCGATGGTCAGGTGGCAATCGCGGATAGCCGCACCCCCTCTCAGCACGGCTTCGAACGGTGAGTCCTCGAGCGGCATCAGGCGGCCATCGAGATGACGCGTCCGCCAGGCTTCCGTGAGGCGCTCGCCGGGATGCGGTTGCCGACCCCAGAGGCGCACGGCGTGCGTGTTGAAGCGAAGAATTTCGCCCAGCGGCGCGCGACACACACAGAGCGCCGCAGGGCTCTGCTCAATTACCTGCGCGTCGAGCTCGTGCAGGGTTGCCGCGAGTGGCGAAGGCGGATGCAACGGATGACTCCTGATGGGACGGGTAACCTAGCGCCGGAGGAACCCAAGACGGCTGTGCTGGTTTGCACACACCGACCAGACTAACGTGCAGCCGACGAGCCCTCTGCTGCCGAGCTAGCTTCGCGGTCCGGCAGGCGACTGCCCGCCGCCCTCGTCGCTCCGCGTGTTGCGGAGGGCTGGCCCGAGCGTCCGGGGTGCGGTCTCGGCAGGCGTGGCTCCCATGCGCGTCGCCCCCTGCAGCGTCAACCGCAATCGGGCCGTGCGCTGACGCAATCGGAGCCGCCGCTTGCGATCCTTGTGGAATCTGGCGCGATCGCCGTTGTATTCAGACATGCGGGATCTCCGATCCATGCGGTCGTAACAGCGGAAAAATCGTGGCGGTGAACAAGGAAATTGGGCTGCGGCGCGGTCGCCGAGATCGATCCGGCGCCTCACCTCAACAGGCACACTCTATCGGCTGCCGCGCCGGCTGTCTGTTCACTTCAGCACAGATTCGTCCGGCGTCGTGTCGGCGGACGCGGTGTCTTCAAGTGAACATCGGCACGGCCTGAGCGGCGGGCATGCTCATGTGGAGGTCCAGCCGTCGCTATCGGCGGCGTGCCGGCCGCCGCATTTGTAATTGCCCGGGCCATTTCCTGAGCGCAGATGGCATCGTGGAGGCGCGAGCATGAGCGCAGCCGACAGCGTCGACCGCTTCTGGGATAGGCCCGCGTCCGAGTTGCTGGCGGCGCTCAACGCCACGGCGGCGGGCCTGACCTCGGACGAGGCGACAGACCGCCGTCGGCGCTACGGCCCCAACAGCCTCGTGCGCGAGTCCCGCTTCGCCGGCCTCGCGGGGTTTCTACGCTTCTTCGCCAACCCACTGGTCATCGTCCTGCTCGCCGCCGCTACGGTCTCGCTCGTCCTCGGCGACCGCGTCGACGGCCTGATCATCATCGTCATCGTCCTGCTCAGCGTGTGTCTCAATGGCGCGATGGAGTTTGGCGCGCGGAGTGCCGTCGAGGCGATCCGGAAGCAAGTGGCCACGACCGCGACCGTGACGCGCGATGCCAAGGAGCACGAGGTGCCGCTGGTCGAGCTCGTGCCTGGCGACGTGATCCGGCTCTGCGCTGGCGATCTCGTGCCTGCGGACGCACGGATGCTCACGGCGAAGGATCTGCACGTCCGCGAGTCCGCGCTCACCGGGGAATCGCTGCCCATCGAAAAGACGGCGTGCGACCTGCCGGCCGGGGCCCACGGCATCGGTGACGCCGCCAACAGCGTCTTTCTCGGCACGGCGGTGCAGTCAGGCATGGGCACAGCCGTTGTCGTCAGGACGGGCAGGGCCACGGCCTTCGGCGCCATTGCCAACCGGCTCGCCGTGCGTTCGCCCGAAACCGCATTCGGACGCGGCCTGCGGCACTTCGGCTTGATGATCACGCGCGTGATCATGCTGCTCGTGCTGTTCGTGCTGCTCGTCAACATCGTCCTGCACCGGCCGGTGCTGGAGTCGTTCATCTTCTCTGTCGCGCTCGCCGTCGGGATGACGCCAGAGATGATGCCGATGATCATCACGATCACGCTCGCGCAGGGGGCGCGACGGATGATGAAGCGCCGCGTGCTCGTCAAGCAGCTCTCGGCAATCGAAGACTTCGGCAGCATCGACATCCTCTGCTCCGACAAGACGGGCACGCTCACGGAGGGAGAGATCGTCCTCGACCGACACGTCGACATCGAGGGGCACGACGACGACAACGTGCTTCGCCTGGTGTATCTGAACAGCTACTTCGAGGCGGGCATCAAGAGTCCGCTGGATGCCGCGATCCTGAAACACGATCGCCCTCTCATCACGGAATACACGAAGGTGGATGAAATCCCCTTCGACTTCATCCGCAAGCGCCTCTCGGTTGTCGTGCGTCACGGCGACGAGTGTCTGCTCGTCACCAAGGGCGACGCCGAGAGCGTCTTCGCGGTCTGTGCCACGGTGCGTGTCGGCGGCGTGCCGGTGCCCTTCGATCCGGATGTTCGGGCACAGGCGGCCAACACCTTCCGGTCACTGGGCGACAACGGCTACCGGACGCTTGCGGTCGCGGTGCACACGGTGGCCGCGCGCGACGGTTACACCGTGGCGGACGAGCACGACCTGACGCTGGTCGGCTTCGCGGCGTTTCTCGATCCGCCGAAGGCCGGCATCGCAACGGTCCTCGAGGCGCTGGCGCGGAATGGCGTCTCTGTCGTCATCATGACCGGCGACAACCAGCACGTGACCGCCAAGGTTGCGCGCGACGTCGGTCTGCGTGCGGACCGCCTCTTCACGGGCGCGCAAGTAGACACGATGGACGATGCCGCGCTCGCCTGCCAGGCGGAAGGCGGCGCCATCTTCGCGCGCGTCTCGCCTGAACAGAAGAACCGGGTCATCCTGGCGCTGAAGGCACGCGGGCACGCGGTGGGCTACATCGGCGACGGCATCAACGACGCGCCGTCGCTGCATACCGCGGATGTCGGCATCTCGGTGATGAACGGCGTCGACGTGGCCAAGGACGCGGCGAACATCATCCTCCTCGAGAAGGACCTGGCCGTCTTGAATGAAGGCGTCATGGAGGGACGGCGCTGCTTCGCCAACATCATGAAGTACATCGTGATGGGCACGAGCTCGAACTTCGGGAACATGGTCAGCATGGCTGCCGCGTCGCTGGTCCTGCCTTTCCTGCCGATGCTGCCGACGCAGATCCTGCTCAACAATCTGCTGTACGACGCGTCACAACTGGCGATCCCCGGCGACACCGTCGACCCGGCCCTGTTGCGTGCGCCGAAGCACTGGGAGATCGGCTTCATCCGCCAGTTCATGATGATCATCGGTCCGATCAGCTCGCTCTACGACATGCTCACCTTTGCGGTGCTCCTGTGGGTGTTCCACGCCGCCACGAACGCGCCGCTGTTTCGCACCGGATGGTTTGTCGAGTCGCTCGCGACGCAGACTCTCGTCGTGTTCGTGATCCGTACTGCCGCAAACCCGCTGCGCAGCCGGCCAAGCTGGCGGCTCCTCGCCAGCGTGCTCGCCGTGGTGACAATCGCCGTCGGGCTGCCATACACCAACATCGGTGCCCTGCTCCAGTTCACGCCGCTCCCGGTTGCGGTACTGGCGGCCGTTGCCGGACTGGCCGGGACGTATCTCCTCCTCGTCCAGGCGGTCAAGTCATGGTTCTATCGCCGCCACGCACTGCTCTGACGCCGCCCGAGGCGGGCTGCGGCGTACGTTGTGCCGTAGGGAACAGCGGAACCTGCCGGTTTTGGCGTACGGTGCTCAGCGTGGATCCGTTCCGGATCCTGCGGGTAGGGAGACGTGCACATGATCACGGAGTCGAAGAAACACGACGCGGCCGCGGCCGCCCAGACAACAGCGGGGGCCTCGGCCGGCAGAGAATTGCCGCCCGGTCTGGTCATTGGACTAATCACCGGTGGTGTGGTCGGCGTGATGATCGGGATGCTCTTCGCCCCACGACGGCTCGCGCAGTTGCGCGGGCGCGCGGCCCGGACGCTTGGCGGCGTCGCCGCGGCGGGATACAACCGGGCGGGTACCCTGATCGACGAGGCGGTCTACGAGGTCTCGACGAAGGCCAAGGAGATCCGCGACGAGGTGTCGGCCGGGGTATCGCAGGGCGTTCACAATGCGAAGCAGTTCGCGGCTGACACGGGCTCCGAGCACTGACAGTCGCGCTGTCACTCGACTGTGCGAGCGCGACCGTCAGTCAGCCGTGTCGCGGCGCAGGAGCACCTTCAGCGCGCCCTGGGCGGCGGCGTGCTCGAAGGTGTCATCGACGTTCGCGATGCGGCCCCCCGTCGCCACGAGACCCTGGCACATGTCAAACGTGGTCGCGACATCTGCTGGCATCGGCATGGTCCCACGGTAGCCAGTTGTTCGCGGGATGTCTGTGTCGTTGTGCACCTCAGCTCATCGGCGCGCAGTGACAGTCCGTGCGTGTCACATTGAGGACATCGCTCTGCGGCCGCACCGCGTAAGGTGAGATCGTGGCGGAGGGCCGCGTGCCGCCGCGACGAACAGGAACCGCCATGCCACCCTCTTTCAACCCCTCAGAGCCCCCGAGCCCACCGCCGCGTCAGGACTCGCCCGACGACTCTCTGCGCCGCACGGCCGAGACCGAGATGAACGAAGCCGAGCAGTTCAGGCGCCTCGCCGAGGAAGCGCGCGAGGTACGCGATCAGCACCGCGAAGCGCTCGAGGGCGTTCGCCAGGAACGGGAGCGACTCCGGGAAGCCGCCGAGTCGGCGCGCATCGCTGGCGAGGACGCCCGGAGCGCGGCGGACGGCGCTCGTCACGCCGCCATGGAGGCCGTGCAGGCCACGGCCGACGCGCTCCAGGTCACCCTCGAGAACATGAAGAGCGTCGAGGAGATGCGGCGGGCCCTGCGCAAGTTTCGGGACGCTGACCCGCCCGGATCCAGCTAGAACGACTTGCCTCAGTCGCGCAACAGAACATTCAGCCGATAGCGGCCGGCCTCAGAAATACAGCAGGTACTTCGCGCGCAGCTCGCGCCACTTTCCTTCGTCCTTCGCCCAGGACTGCGCGATGTCGGCGGGATCGTCACCCGCTTTGAGCCGCTCGACCAGAGCTCGCGATCCCAGAAGACGCCATGTATCGCCAGGGTCGAACTGGTCGGGATAGAGGTGGATGAGGGCAGCAGCGACCTCGATGCCGACCCGCACGGGCAGGAGCGCCTCACGATCGGTGACGATCATGAAGACGCCATTGCAGGTCGTGTTGGCGAACTTGTTCGAGAGCGGCATGAACGAGACAGGATAGAACCGGATGCCTGGGAGCCGCCGGGCGTTGAGCGTGGCCGCGAGTCTGGCGCCGTCGATCCAGGGAGCGCCGATCTGCTTCGAACGGCGTATCCGTGCCGCGGCCGACCGAGATATTGGCCGCCTCTATGGATCCGATGCCGGGGTACAGCACGGCCTCGTTCATGTTCCGCATGTTCGGCGACGGATTGATCCACGCCAGGCCAGTCTCGTCGAACCACGCATCACGAGACCAGTGCTCCATTGGAACGACGACAAGGTCCGCGCCGATCTTCTTCTCGCCGTTGAACAGCCTCGCCAGCTCCCCCATCGTCATGCCGTGACGCGTCGGCATCGGGTAATACGCGGTGAATCCGCGTGCGGCCTCGTCGGCCACCGGCCCTTCGATTGAAAAGCCGTTCACGGGGTTGGGCCGGTCGAGCACGATCACGCGGATGTTGCCGGGTCGCCGATTCCTCCAGGAGATAACCGACCGTCGAGATGTAGGTATAGAACCGCGCACCCACGTCCTGCAGATCGACGACCAGCGTGTCGATCCCCTGGAGCATCGCAGCCGTTGGCCGCAGGGTCTCTCCGTACAGCGAGTAAACCGGCAATCCCGTCGCCTGGTCGCGTCCGGAATCAATCTTCTCGTCGGCGGATCCCCGCAGCCCGTGCTCGGGACTGAGGAGCGCGACCAGCGTCACGCCTGGCGCGTGCTGCAGCACGTCGACCGTGCTTGCGCCGCTTCTCGTGCGACCGGTGTGGTTGGTGACGAGGCCGACACGCCGGCCCTGGAGGCGTGCGAACTGTTCCCCCTCGAGGACGTCGATGCCCGTGAGCACGGGCGCGGTCATGGCTGGCGGCTGCCGCGGTGTGGACGGCCGCGGACCGAAGTCCGTGCCGATCGATCTCGTCGCGGGCGTGACCTTCGGATCGCGAATGGCGCTCGCGACGACGCTGGCGATGCGTCCGCGCAGTTCGGTCACGTCGCCTTTCCCATCCGGATGCACTCGATTCGACAGGAAGACGACGTAGACGCCAGATGGCTGGTCGATCCAGAGAGACGTGCCGGTCCATCCTGTGTGGCCGAAGGATCCGATCGGAAACAGGTCCCCGCGGTTGGACGCAAACCGCGAGTCGATGTCCCACCCCAGGCCGCGGACCTGGACGAGATCGGCCGGCGTCGCGGCACGCGTCATCAACGCGACAGTCAGCGGCGAGAGAAATCGGAGGCCGTCGAGCGAGCCGTCGTTCACGAGCATCCGGCAGAACCGCGAGAGATCGTCGGCGGTACTGAACACGCCGGCGTGTCCCGCGACGCCCCCCATGCGGCGGGCGGTGGGATCGTGGACGATCCCGCGCAGCATGGTCGCGCCGGGACCAGGCCGGCAAGGCCAGCCGAGCGGAGTACAGGACTCGGTTGGCGCGATCCGCGGCCACAGCGCCGGGGACGGCAGATAGCCGGTGTCGCGCATGCCGAGTGGTCCAAAGACGCGCGACGCGGCCACCCGTTCCAATGGCTCACCGGTGACGCGCGCGATGACGCCGCCGAGCAGCACGAAGTTGAGGTCGCTGTAGATGAAGCGCTCGCCCGGGGCGGTAACCGGTACTTCCTCGATCGCTTTCTGGATGGCCGTGTCGCGGCCTTCGAACTCCACCGCCAGATCCAGATCGGGACGCAGCCCGGAGGTATGAGTCAGCAGATGGCGGATGGAAATGCGCTGCTTGCCATAGCGGCCAAAGTCGGGAAAGTAGCGCGTGACCGGATCGTCGAGTCCGAGGCGTCCGTCTTCGACGAGCAGCATCGCGATCGTCGTCGTCGACACCACTTTCGTGAGCGACGCCAGGTCGAAAATCGTGTCCGTCGTCATCGGCTCGCGCGCGGGCATCAGCGCGCGCTGACCGATCGCCTCCGTATACACGACACCGCGTCGGTCGCCGACCAGCACGACGGCGCCGGGGAGCTTGCGGTCAGCGATTGCGGCTTCGATGAGTGGACGGATGGCTGAGAGCCGCGTCCGGTCAACGGCGGATTCGTCCTCGCGCGGCGCTGCGGTGATGAGCGCCGTGCAAAGGGCCAACGCGACGGCAACGGGAATGGCGACCTGCTCGGCGGAGTTCGCGTCGACGGTCTCATGCGCACGCAAATGTACCAAAAGCGGACGACGTGCGGAACGCGAAACGAAGTGCGGAGTTCGGAATTCGGAGTGCGGAACGAAGTGGGGAATGCGAAAGGGAATGCGGAGTGCGGAGGGCGGAACGCGGAGCGAAGTGCCGAATGCGAAGTGCGGAGTGCGGAATCAGCTCCGCACTCCGCCCTCCGAATGCCGAATTCCGTTACGGCCGGCCGAACGGATACAGGAAGAACAGGATCAGCGAGATCAGCAGGACGTAGATGACCAGCGACTCGATGAGCACGAGGCCCAGCAGCAGGTTGCCGCGGATATCGCCAGACGCGCTGGGATTGCGGGCGATGGCCTCGACGGCTGCGCTCACCGCGCGTCCCTGGCCGAGAGCGCCGAAGCCCGCTGCGATAGCCAAAGCAAATCCGGCGGTGATAATCGACCACTGGAAGATCGTGGCCTTGCTGGCCGCGGCGGCAGCCGCGTCCTGGGCGTGCAGCGGCGACACGAACGCGATCGCCACCAGGGCGAGGGTTGTCGTCACGATGGACCGTGTGCTCACGTCGAAAGCCTCCTCAAAAAGAACCAGTCGGGTATCGCAATGTTCTGATCCGACGCCACCCGTCGGCGCCGGCAGTGTCTCACATCAGTGGTGCGCCTCGTCAGCATGATCGGTCGCCACCGCACCGCCCAAATACGACATCGTCAGCATGACGAAGATAAAGGCCTGCAGTGAGCTGGTGAGCAGGCCGAGGGCCATCATTGGCAGCGGCACGAAGAACGGCACCAGGCTCGCCAGAATGAGGATGACGAGCTCCTCGGCGTAGATGTTGCCGAAGAGACGCAGCGTCAGCGACATCACGCGGGCCATGTGGCTGATGGTTTCGATCACGAGCATGAGCGGCGCCAATACCACGGGTGATCCCGGCGGAACCGCGAAGTGCTTCAGGTACTTCACCAGGCCCTGCGCGCGGACGCCTTCGATGTGGTAGAAGACCCACACGCTGATCGCGCAGCCAAGCGTCACATTCACGTTACTCGTGGGCGCCATGAGGCCCGGGCACGAGTCCGCTCAGATTGCAGACCAGGATGAAGAGGCCGATCGTGCCGACAAGCGGCAGATACTTTCGGCCCGTGGGCCCGACCCATTCGTCGAGCATGCCGTTGAGCCCGGCGAGACCATCTTCCATGATGATCTGAAGCTTCCCGGGCTTATCGACGCTCAGGCGCGATCGCACCAACAGGCTGAGTGCCGTCAGGGCGACGATGATGAGCAGGATGACCGCGAGATAGTTCGGGATGACGTGCGCCGGGTCGGGCACCGGACGGCCAATCGCGCGCAGGAGCGCAGCCACCGCCGGCCCGAAGACGGCGTTGATGGCCTGGACGATCCAGAGCTCGTGTTCCAGATTCTCCATGCAGGCGATTCCAGGCGGGGGACCAGCCACCCGCGAGCGAGCCGGCTCGGCCGCAGTCAGCGAACGTCCGTCCCCTGATGGTGTCCGGAGCGGGAAACCGATCGAAGGACTCGAGCCGCCGCGACCATCGCGGCGACGACCGGCGACGATGCCCCTGCGAGGACGACCTACCGGGTGCAGGCGCAAACGCACCAGCATAACGTACGCGCTGAGCGCGAGTATACCGTACCTTGTGAAAAACTTCACCAGCGACCATGCCGCGCGTCCCGCTGGCCGCGCCGTCGACGCCAGCCTTGACGCCCGCGTAACTGATCGCCGCCAGCGCGCCGCCACCCGACAACCGCCACACCAATCCACCAGTCGCCGCCGGAAACCGCGACGCCGCCGAGCGCCAGCGCGAGGCAGGCCACGAGGGACGTCCGCTCGAACCGCCGGAGAAACGGGTCCGGCTCGCTCATCCGTCTCTCGTCTTTCGAGACCGACGCCACCGTGCGGAAGACCGCTCGAATGCCCGCCGCGAGACCAAGGAAGAATCCGATGAGGAAGCCCCACGGCGAGGTGCCCGCGAGGCGATCGATGCCATAGCCGACGGCCGTCCCGATGATGATCGCCATCACGAGCGACAGCCCGACCGCGCTCAGCGCGCCGACGGTTCGAATCGCGTTGCCGGCGTCGGAACGGTCGGATGGCCATGAGACGTCAGGGCCGCGCGGCAGGTTGGGGTGGCTTGGCGGGCTTCTGCCCAGGGGCCGCCTTCGTCACACGACGCCACGGCGAACTTCACCGGTGGCGGCTTCTTGTCGCAGTCGGCGGCCGCGGGCGGCTGCCGCCGGCCGATCGCCAGAAACGTCAGAACCGCCAACACCGCCAGCGCGGCAGCTCCGATCCAGACGAGCCGGCGCACCGGCGACGACGGTCGAGTTTCGAGCGGAACGCCGTCAGTCACAGAGCCTTTCTATCCGGGTGGACGCCCGGTGTCAAACCGCGCGGCATTGACCCTGCGTCGGACGGCTCCCTATACTCAGTCCAGGGACTGCCATCGCTGCGGATGCATCACATCCCTGGCCGCATGGACAGGTTACGCGGCCCCCACGGCCAGGCCCCGGCCGCACGGGCAGCAAGGTCACCTGCGACGCCGCGCCATCCTGGCGTGGCATCCAGCCTCTGGAGTTGCCATGCGCCGAGTATCCGCGTGCTCGTTCCTTCTGTCGCTCATCGTCGTGGCAACCGCCGCGGCACAGTCCTCCGAGCGTACGCTCTTCGTCTCAGTCCTCGACAAAGACAACGCTCCGATCACTGGGCTCGGCGTGGACGCGTTCACCGTGCGCGAGGACGGTCAGGCGCGCGAAGTGCTGCGCGCCTCCCGGGCGGTGCAGCCGGTGGACGTGGCGTTGCTCGTCGACAACAGCCAGGCCATAACGCGCTATGTGAACGATGTCCGCCAGGCCGTGAGCGCGCTTCGCGCAGCGGATGGCCAAGGACGGCAACCAGGTCGCGCTGATCGGCCTCGCCGACAGGCCGACGATTCTGCAGGATTACGTCTCGTCGCCCGAGCTGCTCGAGCGCGGGTCCAAGAAGATCTTCGCGCAGCCGGGCAGCGGCACGACGGCACTCGACGCCATCATCGAGATCAGCCGCGGACTCCGCAAGCGCGACGCCTCGCGACGCGTCATGGTCGTGTTGACCACGGAAGGCACGGACTTCAGCAATCCAAACTACCAGCACGCACTCGACGTCCTCAAAGAGAGCGGTGCGGCCCTGTACGCCGTCGTGCTGACCGAGCCGGGCAACAATACGGCGGTCAACACAGAGGAAGGCCGGAACCGGGCCATTGTGCTGGCGGAGGGATCGGATGCGAGCGGTGGACGCCTCATTCACGTGATCTCGAGCATGTCGATGAGCGGAACGCTCGCTGGGGTCGCCGAGGCGATCGAGCAGCAATACGAGGTGGTGTACAGCCGACCCGGCGCCCTGATTCCGCCTGACAAAATCGATGTCCGCGTGAATCGTCCGGGCGCAACGGCGCGGGGCACGCCAGCGGCCGAGCCTTCATCATCGAAAGCCGGACAGTAATCATGCGGATTGGGATCGGCGTGCTGTGCACGATCGCTGTGATCGCGTCGGTGACGGCAGCCGATGGCGTCCGGGCGCAGAATGCCGCCCCGCCGCCGCAGCCCCCTGCCGATCGCCCGCAGGCACCGCCGGCTCCGCCCGAGCAGACACCCCCCGTGCCTGCGACGCCACCGGAACCCGGCCGCCCGCAGCAGCCTGCCTTCCGCGCGGGCGTTGACCTGGTCTCGCTCAACGTGACGGTGATTGACGGCACGCAGCACTACATCACGTCGCTCACGCAGCAGGATTTCCTGGTCTACGAAGATGGCGTGAAGCAGGAGCTGACGTTCTTCAACCGGGCCAATCTGCCCATCGCACTCTCGATCCTCCTCGACAGCAGCGCGAGCATGGAAGACAAACTCGCGACGGCGCAGGACGCCGCCATCGGCTTTGCCAAGCGCCTCCGCCGCGAGGATTCCGCGCAGGTGATCGACTTCGACAGCCGGGTCCAGATCATTCAGGCCTTCACGAGCAGCGTGCCGGACCTGGAAAACGCGATCCGACGCACGAACGCCGGCGGCTCCACGTCGCTCTACAACGCCATTTACATCGCGCTCAAGGAGCTGAAGAAGTCGCGGGCGGCGTCGAGCGAAGACGTCCGGCGCCAGGCGATCGTCGTGTTGTCTGATGGCGAAGACACGTCCAGTCTCGTCAGCTTCGAGGAGGTGCTCGAGCTCGCGAAGCGATCCGAGACCGCCATCTACGCGATCGGTATCCGTTCGCGCGAGGTGGGGCAGATCACGAAGGGATTCAGCGAAGCCGACTTCGTGTTGCGGCAGTTGTCTCAGGAAACGGGCGGCCGCGTCTTCTTCGCCCGCCAGATCAACGAACTGGCCAATATCTACGGACAGATCGCGGATGAGCTGTCGAGCCAGTACACGATCGGGTACACCTCGAAGAATCCCAAGCGCGACGGTGCGTACCGCAGGTTGATCGTCCGGGTGAACCAGCCCAATGCCACCGCGCGCACGAAACAGGGCTACTACGGACCCACCTCGTAGGCGCGAGAACGCACATTGACGAATGCAGATTGACGATTGACGATTCGGCACTAATCAATGACGATTGCTCGTTTGCGGATGAGTCATCCGTCAATCGTCAGTCGTCAATCGTCATGTCATTCGTCAATTACACACCCCTCATCGGGTTGTCTCTCCGACATGCCTAACTCTCAGGGTCCGATTGTCTACATCGTTGGGGCGGGTCCTGGCGATCCGGGACTCATCACCGTTCGCGGCCTGCAGTGCCTCGCCAGCGCCGATGTCGTGCTCTACGATCGGCTGGTCCCGCCGCGCCTGTTGCGGCACGCGCTGCCGCATGCGGAGCGGATCGAGGTCGGCGACGCTTCGCCGAACGCGCGCGACCAGGAAGCCATCTGCTATCTGATCGCCGAGAAGGCGCGCGAGGGCCGCGTCGTGGCGCGTCTCAAGTGGGGCGATCCCTTCGTCTTCGATCGCGGCGGCGAAGAAGCGTTGTTCCTTCACGAGCACGGTGTGCCGTTCGAGATCGTGCCCGGCGTCCCCGCCGCGATCGGCATCCCCAGTTACGCCGGTGTACCGGTGACGTACCCGGGTGGTGGCGACACGCTCACGCTCATCCGCGGACACGAGGACGAGAGTGAAACCGCTCCGCAAGTGGACTGGGCGGCGCTCGCGAAGTTGAAGGGCACGGTCGTCTGCTACGCCGGACGGCGTCAGCTGCTGGCCGTGATCGATGAGCTGCGGCAGCACGGCAGCCCCAAGACCGAGCCTGCCGTCGTCATCGTCAACGGCACGCTGCCGAGCCAGACGACGCTGCAGGGCACGCTCGACGAGCTCGCCGCGCGCGTGCGCGAGACGCCCGTCTCAGCGCCGTCGATTCTAGTCGTGGGCCGCGTGACCGCGCTGCGCGAGCACCTGCGCTGGTTCGACGAGCGGCCGCTCTTCGGCCGGCGGATCGTGGTGACGCGTCCGAGGGAAGACGCCGCTGAGCTCGTGGATCGGCTCGTGGCACTGGGCGCGGAAGCCATCGAAGCGCCCATGACGCGCATCCTGCCGCCAGAAGATTTCGGTCCACTCGACGAGGCGATCCATAACGTGGATCGGTACGACTGGATCGTGTTCACCAGCTCGAACGCCGTGGATACGTTCATGGCACGGCTGCGCGCGAACGCGCTCGACGCACGTGTGCTGAAAGGCATCAGTCTCCTGTCTATCGGTCCGGCGACTCGCGACCGCCTGCAGCGCCACGGTCTGCGCGCCGACATCGTGCCGACCGAAGGGAGGCCCGAAGGCGTCGTTCAGGCGCTGCGATCCGACGGACCGATCAGCGGCAAACGGTTCCTGTTACCGAGAGCCAATGTCGGGCGCGAGGTCCTGGCAGAGGAACTGCGGAAGGCCGGCGCCGAGGTGACCGACATTACGGCGTACCGCGTCCTCATCACCGACACGGAACGGGACGGCGAACCCGACATCTATCGGCTGCTGCTCGATCGGCGGGTGGATGTCGTGACGTTCACGAGCGCCTCGACGGTCCGGAACTTCGTCGAGTTGCTCGGGCGGGAGCAGGCGCAGGATCTGTTGCAGCAGACGACGGTGGCGTGCGTGGGGCCGGTGACGGCCGAAGCGGCGGTGCAGCTGGGCGTGCAGACCAACGTGATGCCGAGCGAGTACACCGTACCGGCGCTGGTGGACGCGATCGTCCAGTTCTACGCGCGATAAGGGAAATGGGGTCGGGATAAGTTTCAGTTTCTGCAACTCTGACCGCGGGACAAGAGTTGCAGAAACTGAAACTTATCCCGACCCCATTTCCCCCTACCGCCAGAACATCAGATTCTCGACCCACCGGATCCGCGTGAGGTCGTTGTAGATCACGGTCACCATCAGCAGCATCAGCAGCAGAAAGCCCGCAAAGAGCATCCGCTCCTTCATCTGAATGCTGAAGTCGCGGCGCGCGAGGCCCTCGAGCGCCATGATGAAGATGTGCCCTCCGTCCAGCACGGGAATCGGCAGCAGGTTCAGAAGGCCCAGATTGAGACTGATCGACGCCATCAGCGCCAGCAGCGACAGCCAGCCTTCCTGCGCGGACTCACCCGAGAGCTGCGCGATGCCGACCGGGCCCATCAGCTGCTTCGGTGAGGTCTCGCCGCTCAACAGTCCATAGAGCGTCCGCAGGATCAATCCGGACATCTCCCACGTCCGCTGCACGCTCATGCGGATGGCTTCGAAAAAGCCAGGCTCGATGCGGCGCACCTCGTTGCTGATGCTGATTCCGATGCGTCCGACGCCGCCGTCGAGCCGCGGCGTGACCGTCACCTCCAGGCTCTGGCCCGCGCGTTCGAGGGTCAGAACGATCGGGATGCGTCCCCGCTTTGCCAATCGCATCCGACAGCTGCCGCGCAAAGCTGACCCGCTCGCCGTTGACGGCGAGGACGATGTCGTTGGTCTTGAGGCCGGCTTCGGCCGCGGGGGCACCGGCCGTCACCGAGCGCACGCGCGGATGCACCTTCGGGAAAACGCCGATCCGCCCCACCTCGAATCGGCCTTCAGATTCGCTGGTGACGCGGAGTCCCACTTCGTGTCCCGCGCGCAGGACGCTGACAACGATCTCGCGCTTCGGGCGCGAGCCAATCGCGATGTCCACGTCCTCCCACGTCTTCACCGCCGTACCGGCGACAATCATGATCTGATCGCCGATGGCAAAGCCGGCACGCTCCGCGGGTGAGTTCTTTTCGATGCTGCCGATGACCGGCGGCTGATCGAGATAGGCGGGCACGTCGGCGCCCTGCATCAGCACGATCGCGAGCAGCACCACCGACAGCACCAGGTTCATCAGCGGTCCGGCGATCAGCACCTGAAAGCGCTGCCACTTCGTCTTGGACAGGAACTCGTCTGCCTGTCCGGACCTGGTCTCATCCGCGTTCTCGCCCGCCATCTTCACGTAGCCGCCGAGCGGTACTGCAGAGATGCAGTATTCGGTGTCGCCCCTCGTGAAGCCCACGAGCCGGGGGCCGAACCCGAGCGAAAACTTCAGCACGCGGACGCCAATCCGCCGTGCCGCCAGATAGTGGCCGAGCTCGTGTACGAACACGAGCACGCCAATGACGAAGATGAAGGCAAAGAACGTCGTCACCTGCGCAACCTCAGACCCTCAATTGTACGCTGCCGACGAGCGATTGCGCATGGGCATGCGCCCACGCGTCCACGGCCCGCACGGCTTCCAGCGTCGTCGCGGCTTCCGGCACGTGCGCATCCATGCACGCGGCAATCACGCGGGCGATGCCGGGGAACGGCAGCCGTCCCTCGAGAAACGCGTGGACGGCGGTTTCGTTCGCCGCGTTGAGCACGACTGGCATGGTGCCGCCGGCCTCGAGAGCCGCGTAGGCCAACCCCAGGCAGGGGAAGCGGCTGCGATCGGGCGGCGCGAACGTCAGCGACGCCGTGGCCGCGAGGTCCAGACGGGGCAGCGGCGCCCCCCAGCGTGCGGGATACGAGAACGCATATTGGATCGGCAGCCGCATGTCGGTCACGCCGAGCTGCGCGATCGTCGATCCATCACAGAGCTCGACGAGCGAGTGGACGATCGACTGGGGATGCACCAGGACGTCGATTCGATCCGGCGGCACGCCGAACAGCCAATGCGCCTCGATCACTTCGAGGCCCTTGTTCATCAGCGTCGCCGAGTCGATGGTGATCTTCTGTCCCATCCGCCAGGTCGGATGCTTCAGGGCGTCTTCGGGACGCGCGGTCTCGAGAGCACTTTGCGGCCAGTCCCGAAACGCGCCGCCTGAGGCCGTGAGGATGAGCCGCGTGATCTCGGCGCGGTCACGCGCGTGCAGGCACTGGTGAATGGCGTTGTGCTCGCTGTCCACCGGCAGCAGATCGACGCCGTGTGCCCGCGCGGCGGCGGTGACGAGCGCCCCCGCCATCACCAGCACTTCCTTGTTCGCGAGCGCGATGCGCTTGCCTGCCGCGATCGCCGCCAGCACGGCTTCGAGCGCGGCTGTGCCCGACGAGGCGCAGAGCACGACGTCGACATCGGGGTGCGTCGCAACATCGACGAGCCCCGCCGGACCCTCGCGCAGCTCGGTGACGCGTTCATCGACGCCGTGCGCGCGGAGGGCGGCAGCACCGCCGCGACCGAGGGACACGAGGCGGGGCCGGTACTGCGCCGCCTGACGCGCGAGCGCGTCGGAGTTCTGTCCCGCAGCGAGGGCGACGACTCGCAGCCGGTCGGGATGCGCGTCCACGACCGCGAGGGCGCTTCGACCGATGGATCCCGTCGATCCGAGAATCGCTATGCGGGTCATGACGGCTTGATCACGTATCGGACGATGGCATAGTAGACCGGGGCGGCGAAGAGAAGGGCATCGATCCGATCGAGGACGCCACCGTGTCCGGGAATCAGCGTTCCGCTGTCTTTCACGCCTGCCGCACGCTTCACCATCGACTCGAAAAGGTCTCCGCAGATCCCCAAGACGACCAGCGCGGCACCTGCCGCCAGTCTGACCGCAACGGGCGTGGGCGGCCACCACCATCCGGCAATGGCTGCCGTCGCGGCCGAGCCGATCACCAGCCCTCCGAGGGCGCCTTCGACCGTCTTCTTCGGACTGAGAGCTGGTGCGAGCGGACGCTTGCCAAGGAGCCGTCCGGTGTAGAACTGAGCCGTATCGCTGATGACGATGGCGATGACCAGCAGGATCATTGCCTCGCGTCCGGCCAGCGCGCGCACCGCAACGATGGCACCGAGCGGCAATCCGATATAGAGCGCGCCGAAGACGGGCGAGGCCACACGCGCCAGGCTGTCGGCCGCCGTCTGTCCACGCGCGATCCCGATCAAACCGAACGCGATCGTGACCGCCATGATCGTCGGCAGGGCCGCGTCACCGGCGAGCGGGCCCGCAAGATCGCCGAGCGCAGGCCACGCGACGGCAGCACACACGGCAGCGGCGGCCGCGGCAACCGCTCCTGGCGTACAGCGGGCGCCGAGCGCGGTCGAGAGCGCGGCATACTCGGCAGCGGCAATCAGCAGGAAGACGAGGGCGACGGCAAGAATCCCGGCAGGGGGCGCCCACCACGCGGCAAGGCTTACCAGTACAAGCAGGACACCGCCGCTCAGGAGGCGTGTCACTGACCGATGGCCACGCGCGACGGCTTGATGCCGCCGTAGCGCCGCTCACGTTTCTGGTAGGCCACGATGGCCTCGAGCAGATGCTGGGCCCGGAAGTCTGGCCACAGCGTGTCGGTGACCCAGATCTCCGCGTACGCAATCTGCCAGAGCAGAAAGTTGCTGACGCGCATTTCGCCGCTCGTTCGGATGAGCAGATCGGGATCGGGCTGGCCCGCGGTATAGAGCAGGTCGCTGAAGCGCCGTTCGTCGAGATCGTCGGGATTCACGCCCGCCCGGATCGCGCGGCGCGCGGCATCCACGATTTCGGCACGGCCGCCATAGTTCAACGCGATGTTGAACTGCATTCCGGTATTGGACGACGTTCTCGCCGACGCATCCGCCAGCTCGTCACGGATGTCGAGGGCGAGCTCGTCTGGTCTGCCGAGCACCGCGAAGCGGATGTTGTTCTCCATCAGCGTGCCGAGCTCGAGGCGCAGATAGCGTTTCAGGAGCGTCATCAGCGTCGAGACTTCGGCGCGCGGCCGCTTCCAGTTCTCCAGCGAGAATGCATAGAGGGTGAGGACGCCGATGCCGAGCCGCGCCGACGTTTCCATCACTTCGCGCACGGAAGCAATGCCCGCGCGGTGGCCCTCCACCCTGGGCAGGTGGCGTGCCGCCGCCCAGCGTCCGTTGCCGTCCATGATGATCGCGACGTGCGAGGGTAGCTGCTCGACGTTCACCTGGCGCGCGAGCGAGGCCGCGACCGAGTCGGGAGGCAGCCACGCCAGCAGCTCTTGAAGGGGCATTCGGGTCCTTGCCAACAGGAACTGCTGATTTTACTGACTCTTATCGGTGAGCCACAACTCGATTGCCGTCAGCCGGATAGAGGACGGAGACCAGACACAGCCCTGGCGCGGGCGCCGTTGGTCCGGCCTCGGCGCGGTTCCGTCCCGAAAGCAGCATGTTCACCACATCTGCCTTGTTCCGTCCGCTGCCGACCTCGACGAGCGTGCCCACAATCGCGCGCACCATGTGGCGGAGGAATCCGGATCCTGTCACGGCGTACACGAGGACCTGTCCCTCCATCGCCGCGACGGCGGGCACGAGACCAGACGTGAGGGCCAGTTGATCGGGCGGCACGCGTGCGATTGACGAGTGGAACACGCGCCTCGTCGTGGTACGCACGTCCCCGCCCGCCGACTGGAACGCGCCGAAGTCGTGCTCCCCCACCAGCCGCTGTGCCGCATCGTCCATAGCGGCGAGGTCGAGGGACCATGGCACGTGCCACGCGTAGCGCGCTGCGAATGGCGGCACGACGGGCCCATTGATCAATCGATAGTGATACGTCTTGCTGACGGCGTCGTACCGCGCGTGAAAGCCTTCTGCGGCTTCGTCAACGGTGAGGACACGCACATCCGACGGCAGCATGGCGTTCAGTGCGCGTCGAATCGTCTGCGCGTCGAGGTCAGTCGTGTGCAGGGTGAGGCTGGCCACCTGACCGGTGGCGTGCACGCCGGCATCGGTGCGCCCGGCACCCACGATCGTGACTGGCTGGCCATCCAGGCGTGAGACGGCGTCCTCGAGCACGCCCTGGATGGAGCGCCCTTCAGCCTGGCGTTGCCAGCCGACGAAATCGGTGCCGTCGTACGAGAGCGTGAGCTTCAGGGTGCGCACGGCAAGCGCGTCGCTACGTGCCGGGGGCCGGTCTCGAGCCAGGCTTCACCACGGGAACGCCAGACGCGCAAAGCGGGCATGCGCTTTCTTCCCACGTTGGCAGATCGATCTGCAGCAGCGAGACGAGCGGTGTGCCGAGCTCGGCACGTCCTCCACTGCGATTGACCAGCGACGCGGCGCCGACGACCACGCCGCCCGCGGTGTCAGCGACCTGCATGGTCTCTCGCGTCGAGAGGCCGGTCGTGACGACGTCCTCGACAACGAGGATGCGTTCGCCGGGGGCGATCGCAAAGCCGCGGCGCAGCACGAGGCGGCCGTCCTGCCGCTCAGCAAACATGGCACGCACGCCGAGCGCACGACCGAGTTCGTGGCCGATGACGACCCCGCCGAGGGCGGGCGAGAGCACCGCATCTGGCGACCAGGCGCGGGCAGTCTCGGCCAGCGCCTCTGCGAGGCGTGAGGCAGTGGCGGGATGCTGGAGCACGAGCGCGGACTGCAGATAGCCGTTACTGTGCAGCCCGGACGACAGGCGGAAGTGCCCCTCGAGCAAAGCGCCCGACTGCCGGAAGAGCGCGAGCACCTGGGCGTGATCGAGTCCTATCATCGTTTTTTCACGGGAAGGGCGCCGTGCGGGCGCCGGGCAGGTCGAAGCGGGCCGTAGTATACAATCCTTCGGTTCTGCGGAAACTCTACTGAGTTTCCATCCGTCTATATCCTCCAAGGGCTTCTCTCCCCTGTAGGGTGTCGTACGCAGACGTGGCGAGCCACGAGCTTTCTGATGGAGTGGGTGTCAATGCGTTCTCAAATCCGTTCGCGAGCGCGGCTCGTGTGGACCATGACTGCGGCGCTCGCGGTGTTCACGACGTCCGTTTTCGGACAGTCTGCACAACAGGCGCCGCCGCCGCGCAGCCCCGACGCGGCACGCCCACGACGCCGGCACAGCCCACGACGCCCGCGCAGACCACGCCGCCGCTGGCCGTCATTCACGTCGAGGCCGCACCGGGACAGGTTTTGCAGTCACTCTCGGTCGATGAGGCGGTGAAAATCGCGCTCGACACAGAACCTGGGCGTGCAGATCGACCGGCTGAATCCGGCGCTCGCCGAACTCGCGATCACGCAAGCCAAGACGGCGTGGACGCCGACTCTCGGCGCCGGGTTCACTGCCAGTAAGCAGGACCAGCCGCCGAGCAGCTTCCTCTCGGGCGCCTCCGGCAACATCAACAACAAGAACGTGGGCGGCAACGCGTCGTTCTCGCAGATCACGCCGTTCGGCACGCAGTATCAGGTCAGCTACGACCAGGCGCGCGGCACGACGAACAACTTGTTCTCGAGTTTCGACCCGCAGCTGTCGGGCAACTTCGCGTTCACCGTGGCGCAGCCGCTTCTGCGCGGATTCAAGTACGACATCTATCGCCTGCAGGTGGATCAGGCGAAGAAGCAGAAGGAAATCACGGACGTGGCGCTGAACCAGACGATCGCGCTCACGATTCGTACGGTCAGGACCGCGTACTGGGAATACAAGTACGCGCTGGCCTCGCTCGACGTCTCACAGCAGTCGCTCGACCTCGCGCGCCAATCGCTGCGCGACACGAAGGCGCGCGTCGAGATCGGCACGCTGGCGCCAATCGACGTCGTGCAGGCGGAATCGGAAGTGGCGGCTCGTGAAGAGGCCGTCATCCTCGCCGAAGCGGCTCATCGGTCAGAGCGAGGACACAGCTGCGGCGCCTGCTCTACGATCCGACGACGCCGCAGTTCTGGCAGTTCCGGCTCGACCCCAGCGACCCCGTGCCATTCGAAACGGTGGCAGTGGACGTGAACGGAGCAGTCCTTCGCGCGCTGCGCGAACGGACGGACCTCGTGCAGAACCGGAAATCGATCGAGAACACGCACTACAGCGAGAAGTACTTCAAGAACGCGACGCTGCCGAGTCTGAACGCGCGTCTCGATTACAACGCAACCGGCCTCGCCGGTAGACAGCTGATTCGTGGTGGCGACGGATTCCCGCCCCCTGTCATCGGCGAGATCAACAAGTCGGTCGGCGACCTGCTCAGCGACATCTTCTCGGGCCAGTTTCCCCAGTGGACGTTCTCGATCAACATGAGCTATCCAATCGGCACGAGCTCGGCGGAAGCGTCGCTCGCGTCCACGCGTCTTCAGGAGAAGCAGCAGGACATCAGTCTGCGAAACGCCGAACTGGGCGTCGTCACAGAGGTCAGGAACGCCGCACGGCAGCTCGACGCGAACGGCAAGCGTGTGGACGCCACGCGTTCCGCCCGCATCCTGGCCGAGCGCCGGCTCGAGGCGGAGGAAAAGAAGTTCGCCGCGGGCATGTCCACGAGCTTCCTCGTGATCCAGGCACAGCGCGATCTGGCGCAGGCCAAGATCAACGAGCTGCGCGCCATCCTCGACTACGTGAACTCGAAGACCGACTACGAGACCGTGCAGGTGGCACCCGTCAGCGGCGCCTCGAACTTCAACAACGCCGCCTCGCCGACAACAGGCACCGGTCAGAACGCCACGACCGGCAGCAATCTGACGACTGGCGCCTCCACTGGGGGAGGACAGTAGTCCGTAGTCCGTAGTCCGTAGTCCGTAGTCCGTAGTCCGTAGTCCGTAGTCCGCAGACCGTAGACCGCAGACCGAAGACCGAGAGGCCGTAGACAGCCTACGGTCTACGGTCTACAGTCTACGGGCGTGCCGGCTCTCTCGGTCACCATCATCACGTTCAACGAGGTAACCCGGCTCGAGGATGCGATTCGGTCCGTCGCCTGGGCTGACGAAGTGCTCGTCGTCGACTCGGGCAGCACCGATGGAACCGTAGACCTCGCGCGCCGGCTCGCCACGCGTGTCGAGGTCACCGACTGGCCCGGCTACGCCGCGCAGAAGAATCGCGCGGCGACGCTTGCACGGCACGACTGGATTCTCTCGATCGACGCCGACGAGCGCGTCGGACCCGAGCTCGCGGCCGCAATTGACACCTGGAAACGCGGAGACACGTCGGCGGCTGGTTATCGCATCGCGCGGGTGTCGAAGTATCTCGGCCGATGGATCCGCACGACGGACTGGTATCCCGACTGGCAGCTTCGGCTCTACGACCGCCGGCGCGCTCGCTGGACCGAGCGCAGCGTGCACGAATCCGTTCAGGCCGACGGGCCCGTTGACCGGCTGAACGGCGAGCTGCAGCATCTGCCCTATCGCGACGTCAGCGACCATCTCCAACGCATCGACCGCTACACGACACTCGCGGCGGCTGACATGAAAGCCCGCGGCAACCGGGCGAGCTACGTGGCGATCGCCGTACAGCCGTGCGCCGCGTTCCTGCGAAACTTTCTGCTTCGCCGCGGCATCCTCGACGGCCGCGTCGGCCTGGCCGTCTCCCTGCTGAACTCGTACTACGTGCTGCTCAAGTACGTGAAACTCCTGCAACTCGACGTGAGCGCCGGGCGCGACTGACCTTCAGGCATGCGCTCCCTCCACATCGATACCGCCACGTCATGGCGCGGCGGACAGAATCAGGTGCTGCTGACGGTGATGGGCCTGCTCGAGATCGGCGAGCGGGCGCTGCTCGTCGGCCACCCGAGTGGCGAGCTTCGCAAACGCGCGGCCGAAGGACTCGAGTTCATCCCGCTCGCACCCGCACACGAACTGGATCTCAAGGCCGGGTGGAAACTCTCACGCGTGCTGAACCGCGTGCGGCCCGACGTGGTTCATGCCCACGATCCGCACGCCGTCTCGATGGCAGCCGTTGCGCTCTCGATGACGTCGCAATCGCCTGCGCCTCCGCTGGTCGCGTCGCGGCGAGTCGACTTCCATCTGAAGAAGAACTCGTTCTCGTCGTGGAAGTACAGGCAGGTCTCGATATTCATCGCGGCGTCCGACGCGATCGCCGACATCCTCCGCACCGACGGCATCGCGTCCGGGCGAATCCGGACCGTTCACGAAGGGATCGACGTGGAGCGCATCGCGCACATCGAACCCGCCAACGTGCACGCCGAACTGTACCTCCCGACCCAGGCGCCGGTCGTCGGCAACATCGGCGCACTCGTCGCACACAAAGGACAGCGGCACTTCATCGACGCCGCGGCTCTCGTGGTCCGCGAGGTGCCGGATGCCCGCTTCGTCATTCTGGGTGAGGGTGCGCTGCGCGACACGCTGGAGCATCAGATCAAGCACCTTCACCTGGAGCGCCACGTGTTTCTCGCGGGATTCCGACCCGACGTGATCGCGTGGCTGAAGGGCTTCGACTTCTTCGTGATGAGCTCGGAGACCGAAGGCCTCGGCACCTCGATCCTCGACGCGATGGCATGCGGGAAGGCGGTGATCGGCACACGCGCCGGCGGCATTCCCGAAGTCGTGGACGATGGGGTGACCGGGCTCGTCGTACCGCCGCAGGATCCGCACGCGCTCGCGCACGCGATGGTGACCCTCCTGACCGATGGCCAGAAACGCTCGGCCATGGGTGCGGCCGGCCTGTCGCGAGTGACCGCGCGGTTCACTGTGGAGCGAATGGTCGCCGCGACTTATGCGGTCTACAAGGAAGTGCTTGGCCGACCGCCTATCGCGTCCGCGGGCGACAGACCCCTTTGAAAGGGCATTGCGCATCACGCTGCGCGGTCTGAAATCCGCAAGCGCCCATCATCCCGACGTGGCAGAGGGAGAAGTCGTAGCGCACCGGATCGTCGGGCGCCAGCCGCCGCAGACTGTTGGTGATATCGGCGGCCATCTTCCATCCCGGACTCCGGTACGTCGTCAACTGCAGGCAGCGGCCGAGCCTGATGACGTGCGTGTCGAGCGGGATCACGAGCCGTGCCGGTGAGACGCGCGTCCACAGTCCGAAGTCCACCTGATCGCGGCGGACCATCCATCGGAGAAACAGGTTCAGACGCTTGCACGCGCTGCCGGCCGAGGGCCGGGGAAAGAAGTAGCAGACGCCTGGACGCCGCGGGACGCGCCGATACGCCGGCCGCACGTCGATTGCCAGCGCACGCGCAGAAAAAGCGTTCAGACCTGGCCCCACGTCAGGACTCGACGGATCATCCCCCTCGGCAAAGAACCCCTCGACCGAGCCGGCGCTCGCGAGCATTTCGCGCAGGATGACGAGCAGCGCCATCAGATCCGTACCGCGGATCCACCGATGCACCAGGCCGCTCATGTCCTGGCGGTGCCGGTCCGGATCGAAGCTGCGGACGAACTGGGCCGGCGACGGTCCCAGCACCCGGCACAGCGCATCCACAGACTGCATCACGCTGGCGACGCGACCGAACGCGAGCGCGGCCGCGCAGAACGCCACGATCTCGACATCGTCACGGTGCGAGTAACGGCGGACGATGTTGATGGGATCCGCGACGGCATTGGCGGCGTCGAACGCCGAGTATTGCGCGTCGAGTCCGGAGCGGAGCGCGTCCCGCGTGAGCCCAGCTACTGCCACTGGATGATGGTGCCGTCTTCAGAACGTCGTGATCGGAGTGCCGGCGTGACAGAGCGGACAAGCAGACGCCGGATAGTTCTCGGGCGCCGCGTACTCGACGAGCGCGACGAGCGGCGCGCCGATGTCCACGATCGATGCGAGTCGATCGCAGATGACGACCGCACCGAGTACGGTGCCGCCAGCCGAGCGCACGAGATCGGCGCAGCCACTCAACGTCTGTCCCGTGTTCCTGACATCGTCTGCCAGCAGCACGCGACGGCCCTTCACGAGCTGGCGATAGAACGGACGCAGCGCGGCGCCCTGCCCGTCGTCGGTGTCGAACGGCGCGAACGAACAGGCCGGATGCGTCAAGCTGCGTCGGCTGTCCAGCAGGCCGGCGATGGTGTGTGCCAGCAGCGCGCCGCCGGTCGCCGGTCCCGCCACGACCTCGGTTGCCGTTGAGATGTCGGCGGGTACGACGTCGAGCAGGTCCTGTGCAAGCCGCCAGATCGTGGACGGGTAACGGAACAGCTGATGGGGATTGAGATACGTGCGGCCGTGATAGCCGTTGCCGTAGTCGAAGTGGCCATCGAGCATGAGCACGCCGTAGCGGCGCAGGTCGTCGAGGGCCTTGGTCCGGATGTCGTCGATTCGCGTCACGTCACAGTCCTGTTGGCCTATTTGGGGTCGGGATAAGTTTCAGTTCCTGCAATGTCCCAGCGCCCGGAATGCCGACGAAATTGAAACTTATCCCGACCCCGTCAGTCTCATGCGAGCGCGGAGGCGCCGGCCACGTCTGGATTCGTATACACGGTACGGCCGCCAATGATCGTCGCCGCTGTCGTGCCTCGCAACGTCCATCCATCGAACGGTGAATTCTTCGACTTCGAGCGAAGGGCCGCCGTGCGAATGGTCACGGCCGTGTCGGGTGCGAGCACGGTGATGTCAGCGATACTCCCGGGCGCGAGCGACCCGCCTGGGCGCCGGATGATCCGCGCGGGATTCACCGACAACAGCTCCACCATCCGGCTCAAGCTGATGATGCCGCGATGCACGAGCCGATCGAACGTCAGCGGCACACAGGTCTCGAGGCCGACGATACCGAATGGCGCACGGTCGAATTCGACCTGCTTCTCATCCGAATGGTGCGGTGCGTGATCGGTGGCAATGGCGTCCACGGTCCCGTCCGCCAGACCTGCGATCATGGCTTCGACATCCGCCTGCTCTCGAAGCGGCGGGTTCATCTTCGTGTTCGTGTCGTACTTCACGGGCGAAGCGAGCGCTTCATCCGTCAGTGTGAAGTGATGGGGCGCCACTTCGCACGTGACCGCGACGTGCTGAGCCTTGCCTTCGCGCACCGCGCGAATCGAGGATCGCGCGCTCATGTGAGCGACATGGTAAAGGCCGCCGGTGAGTCCAGCGAGCATGACGTCTCGTGCGACCATCACGCCTTCGGCCTCACCGGGGATCCCGCGTAAGCCAAGCGCCGCCGCCTGGAAGCCTTCGTGCGCGACCCCGTCTGCTTTGAGATCCGGATCCTCGCAATGGTTGATCACCGGCATGTCGAACATGCGGGTGTACTCGAGCGCACGACGCATGATGAGCGCGTTGGCGACCGGGTGCCCATCGTCGGTGATGGCGACGCATCCGGCCGCGTGGAGCTCGGCGATGTCGGCGAGGTGCTCGCCCTTCGAACCGCGGGTGACGGCGCCGATCGGATACACGTGCGCGAGATTCGCCTCGGCGGCCTTGCGCAGGATGAATTCTGTGACGCCGGCATTGTCGTTGATGGGCGAGGTATTCGGCATGCACGCGACGGCCGTGAAGCCGCCGGCGACCGCCGCGGCAACACCAGTCGCGATCGTCTCTTTGTGCTCCTGGCCGGGCTCGCGCAAGTGCACGTGCATGTCCACCAATCCCGGCACCACGACAAGTCCGCGGCCGATCTCGACAACCGCGACGCCGGCCTCGACGACCAGGTCGCGGCCGACCTTGGCGATCCGGCCGTCCTCGATCAGCAGATCGACCGTTCCGTCGATCCCGTTCGCCGGGTCCACGACCCGGCCGCCTTTAAGCAGCCGCTTCATCATCCACTCCACCTGCGAGCAGGTACAGGACGGCCATGCGCACCGCCACACCGTTGGCGACCTGCTCGAGGATCACCGAATACGGTCCATCGGCGACTTCCGAGGCAATCTCGACGCCGCGGTTCATCGGTCCGGGGTGCATCACGACGACGTCCGGGCGGGCGAGCCGCAGCCGCTGCTCCGTCATGCCGAACACATTGAAGTACTCGCGCAGAGAGGGGAAAAAGCCACCCTGCATGCGTTCCAGCTGGATGCGCAGCAGCATGACGACGTCGGCGTCTGCCACGGCTTCGTCGACGGATGTCGTGACGTGAACGCCAAACCGCTCCACGCCGGACGGGACGAGCGTGGGCGGACCGCACAACCACACGTCGGCACCAAGCTTCGTGAGGAGCAGCACGTTCGAGCGCAGCACGCGGCTGTGCAGCAGGTCGCCGACGATCGCCACCTTGAGGCCGGCAATCCTTTGCTTGTGGTGACGGATGGTGAAGGCGTCGAGCAGCGCCTGTGTCGGATGCTCGTGCATGCCGTCGCCCGCGTTGATGATGCGGGAACGGCAGACACGCGCCAGCAGGTCGCACGCTCCCGAGGAGGAGTGTCGCAGGACGATCATGTCAGGCGACATCGCCTCGAGGTTCAGCGCGGTGTCGACGAGCGTCTCGCCCTTCACCACGCTGGAGCTCGCGACGGCCACGTTGAGCGTGTCGGCGCTGAGCCGCTTTTCGGCGACCTCGAACGAGGTTCGCGTGCGAGTGCTGGGCTCGAAGAACAGGTTGACAATCGTGCGGCCGCGGAGCGTCGGCACTTTCTTGATCGGCCGGGCCGCAATTTCTTTCATGGCTTCGGCCGTGTCGAGGATGAGCACGATCTCCTCGGGCGACAGGTCGGCGATGCCCAGCAGATGCTTGTGGCGCAGCCGTGTGGCGGCGACAGGCGCGGGAGCAGCCACGGCGACCTTACTCTCCGTCGGTCGTAATGACGACTTCGTCATGACCGTCCACCTCCTCGAGCAGAACCTGCACGCTCTCGCGCCGCGACGTCGGCAGGTTCTTTCCGACGTAGTCCGCTTTGATTGGCAGCTCGCGATGTCCGCGGTCGACCAGCACCATCAGCTGGATGGCGCGCGGGCGGCCGAAGTCGATGAGGGCGTCGAGCGCGGCCCGTATCGTCCGGCCGGTGTAGAGCACATCGTCAACGAGCAGGATGATGCGGTCGTCGATTGAAAACGGGATATCGGTGAGCCGGACGACGGGTTGCGGCCCGACAGCCTGACGCATGAGGTCATCCCGGTACAGTGTGATGTCGAGAGCGCCGGTCGGCACGCGGTGGCCGGTGATCTCGGCGATCCGGTCCGCCACGCGACGTGCCAGGTGCTCACCGCGCGAGCGAATGCCCACGAGCGCCAGCTCATCGAGGGTCCGGTTGCGCTCGAGGATCTCGTGTGCGATCCGCGTGAGCGTCCGTCCGACGCGGTCGGCGTCCATCACGACGGGCATGAGACACCCTCCGGCCGCGCGCACGAGCCCGGGCACGGCTTGAACAGGTAGCGAGAGTCGAGACGGATCTGGACGGAAATTGACGACGGTGGGACGTTCACCAGACACCTCTTCGCAGCCTCACCGGGCCGCGTTAAAGAGCTGACATATTGTATCTCAAATGGTTCCAGGTTCCAGGGTTCCGAGGTTCCGAGAGGTTCCGGGGTTCCGGGTGCTGGGGTTCGGCAGTGGTCCACGAACCGTCCAGCTCGCAGCGAACCTTTGAACCCGGGAACTCCGGAACCTTCGGAACCTCGGAACCCTGATCAGTTTTCGTAGCTCGGAATGAACGTCACCGGCCGCTCTTCGGTGAAATCGCGGGAGAAGAGGTCGGTGCGCGCGAGTCCGTCCATGTCGCGGCCGATTGGAAGTCCGAAGAAGTACAGGATCGTCGGCACGACGTCCACGACCGACGCACGCCCGAAATGTCCGGCGCGTACGGGGTGCCCGAAGGCGAGCAGGAATCCGTCGGGCGCGCGTTCGTGCGTGCCGCTCAACTCGCCAGTGCCGAGCGCGCGATCCAGCAGGCGTTTCGGCACGGTCAGCGGCTCCATGCCGAATCCCGACACGACGAGCAACAGGTCGTCCGGACCCATGTGCTCGACCACCCGGCCCACCTCACCATCCAGGTAGCGGTAGAACTGATCGAGGACGCGGCCGTATTGACGCCGCTCTTCGTCCGACACGTCGCCGAACACTCGTGGCATGGCCTGCCGCAGGTAGTAGTGTCCCGCGACGTCGAGGCTCTGATAGCGCAGGGCGAGGAGCCGCGCTTCGCTTCGCGCAGAGACCGCGTCGAACGCATCGCTGTACAGGCGATCGGTTGCGAGACTCCCGATCGCCGTCGTCGCAGGACCCACGAGCGCGGCGGCGGCGGCGGCTGGCGGATCGGGGCGCAGCCGCAGCGCATTTGCGACATCCGCTGGATACGTCGTCTGCGGATCATCGACTGGCAGCGGGCTGTCGGGCGTCAGGTGAAGATGGTCCGTCACGATGACGCCGTGCAGGGGTTGCGCGGGGTACGTCAGCGGCCATCGCACGACGATCGACTGAATGCCGGATCCACCGAGGATGTTCCAGAGCGGGCGCGCCGCGACGGACGCGGAGGTCAAGGGACGCTCCGACACCAGCCCGAAATAGACCAGTGCGTGCGCGAAGCAGTAATCGGGCAGCAGGTCGAAAAAGGCTCCATTGCGGGCGAACTGGTAGCGCGCGGCCGACCGCACGCCGTTCTTGTACGGCAGCTTGGCCGTGGCCACGGCGGTCCATACCGGTCCCGGCTGCGTCGGTCGCAGTGTCGCCAGGTGCATGACCGCACCGGTGTCGAGCAGCCGGCCGAAGTTCGGCAGGCGCCCATCCGCCGCGGCCGGTGAGATGTAGTCGAGCGTGGCGCCATCGACCGCGAGCACGATGACGCGTCCAGCCGACGAGACCGCCTCGAATGACGGACCGGCGTCTGCGTGCGAGCCGCTGCGCACCACGGTGCCATGTCCCCGCAGCCAGAGCGGCAGCGCGAACGACAGGGTGACGGTGGCGGCAAAGACGCCCGCTGTGATCCACCCCGGCTTTCGTCCGACGGAGAACCGCACAACTGCCATGACGAAAAAGACGACCGACGCCACTGAGACGGCGGCGGCGCCTTCCGCCATCCTCCGTGCCGCGGACGGATCGAGCGAGACATGCAGCTCCTGCAGGTTGAGCCACATCATCGCAGCAGCCGCGGCCGACGCGACGCCCGCCAGCCACACCAGGACGCGCAGACTCACCCACCCCGGCGACAGCACGTCCGCTCCAAGCAGCTGCCAGACCACAATGACGCCGTAAAAGAGCACGGCGGCGTGCACGCCGTACGACAGCAGCAGCGTGGCGACGAGCGGAAGCGTCGCGGACGCGTCGAGGGGAACTGCGGGATTCAGCTGCAGGAACAGCATCGCGAGGTAGCCGGCCATGAGGCCACCTGCCACGACCGCGTTCAGAAGGATGCGGAGATACCTCACCGCGCGATCTTACTTCCCGCGCGCGGGAGTCGAAGAGTCGAAAGGTCACAAGACGTCGCAAAGCTCAGTCAGAGAATCTCGAGCCTTACGACCAGCCCTGCGACCCTTCGACTCTTGGACGCCTTCGACTCTCGTGGATATACTCGATCCATGCCCGTCGATATCGACGCGCCGGTTCGGTACAATCGCCGGCTGTCGCCCGACTACAACGTGATCGCACTCGATGCGCCGGAGGTGGCGGCGACCGCGCTCCCTGGACAATTCGTCATGGTCAAACCGCAGCCCGGCTTCGAGCCGCTGCTGCGGCGGCCGTTTTCCATCTTCGAGATCCTGCGCGACACGAACGGCGCCCCTACCGGACTCACACTCCTCAGCAAGAAAATCGGTCCCACGACGACGCAGTTGTACGAAGCCGTGGATGGCCAACGTGTACCGTGTCTGGGCCCCCTCGGACGTCCATTCACGCTGGTGGATTCCGGAACAGAGGCCTGGATGGTCGCAGGGGGCGTCGGATTGGCGCCGTTCATCACGCTCGCGGAGGCGCTGCGCCCGCGCGGTGTGCGTCTGACGCTCCTCTACGGCGGCCGCACGAGCGCTGACCTGTTCTATCTGGATCAGTTCGAAGCACTGGGCGTCCGCATCGTGCTCGCCACCGAGGACGGCAGCCGCGGCGAGCTTGGACGCATCACCGTGCCGCTCGATCGCGAGCTGCGGCAGGCAACCGGATCCGTGCAGCTCTACGCGTGTGGACCCGAGCCGATGCTGGCCGCGGTCGCGCGACTCGCCTCGAAAGCCGGGCGCCGCTGTGAAGTCTCGGTCGAACGGACGATGGGATGCGGCATGGGTGGATGCTACAGCTGCGTCGTCCAGGTCCGCGGTACCGACGGAACGCCGCACTACGTCCGATCGTGTATGGGAGGGCCCGTTTTCGACGCGAGCGCGCTCGTGTGGGAATGAGTATGGACCTCGATCTCTCCGTCGCCATCGGTAAGCTCACGTTGAAGAATCCGCTGATTGCCGCCAGCGGCTGCTTCGGGTACGGCGTGGAATACCGCGAGGCCGTCAACCTCGCCGACCTCGGCGCGGTGGCCGTCAAGGGACTCTTCCTTGCCGAGCGCGAAGGCCATCCGCCGCCGCGCATCGTCGAGACGCCGGCGGGCATGCTGAACGCCATCGGACTGCAGGGGATTGGCGTGCATCGCTTCGTCCGCGAGCGCCTGCCCGAGCTGCGCGAGGCCGGCGCCACCGTCATCGTGAATGTCTGCGGGTCTACGATCGACGAGTACGCAGAGGTCTCCCGCGTGCTGTCGGACGCGGAGGGTGTGGGTGCCATCGAGCTGAACATCTCGTGTCCGAACATCAAGGAAGGCGGCATTCAGTTCGGGTGCAGCCTCATCGGCACATTCGACGTCGTCAGCGCCATCCGAAAAGTCACGACCCTGCCGGTCATTCCCAAGCTCACGCCGAACGTGACGAGCGTGGCATCGTTCGCGCGCGCCGCGGAAGACGCGGGAGCCGACGCCGTATCGTTGGTGAACACCTTTCTGGCGATGGCAATTGACATCGAGACGCAGACGTCCCGAACTGTCGAACGTCATGGGCGGGCTGAGTGGGCCGGCCATCCGTCCGATTGCGGTGCGGATGGTGTACGAGTGCCGCCAGCAGGTGAAGATTCCCATCATCGGGATGGGCGGCATCGCAAGCGCGCGTGACGCGCTCGAGTTCATCATCGCGGGCGCCAATGCCGTGCAGGTGGGAACGGCGAATTTCACGGATCCGTTCATCTGGACGAAGCTGCTCGACGGGATCCACGAGTACATGGGCCGCCACAAGGTCGAACGCATCGCCGATCTGGTCGGCAGCATGCAGCTCGCCGCCGTCGAAGAACACGCATGAATCCGCTCCTCGTCGCGCTCGATCTCGATACTGCTGCGGACGCCGGAGCCATGGCCGATAGACTCCGCGGCCACGTCGGCGGGTTCAAGATCGGCAGCCACCTGTTCACCGCCGAGGGTCCCTCGCTCGCCCGCTCGCTGGCGATGCGCGGGGATCGCGTGTTCCTCGACCTGAAATTCCACGACATTCCCAACACCGTCGCGGCCGCCGTGCGATCCGCGGCGCGGCTCGGCGTCTGGATGGTCAACGTGCACGCGTCTGGCGGACGCTCGATGATGCAGGCAGCACGCACCGCCGCCGATCAGGCCGCCGCCGATGGCGCGACTCGTCCTCTGATCATCGCGGTCACGGTGCTCACGAGCTTCGACCAGGCAGCCCTCGACGAAATCAGCGTCCGCCGGCCGCTGCTCGAGCAGGTAGAAGCCCTGGCGCTCCTTGCGCAGGATGCGGGACTTGACGGCGTGGTGGCCTCGCCGCTCGAGACGCGGCACCTTCGCGAGCGGTGCGGACCCGAGTTCGTGATCGTCACGCCTGGCATCCGGAGCGGGGCGCCCGCTGCGGGCGACGACCAGGTCCGAACGATGACCGCAGCCGCTGCAGTGGCGGCTGGGGCGAGTTACCTGGTGGTGGGACGGCCGATTCTGAAGGCGACGGATCCGTCGGGGGCCGCGCGGGACCTCGCGGCCAGCCTGACGGCCTGATAGAGAGCTAGACGGGAGCGATGCGCGGGAGCGACAGTCGCTCCCGCGCCCTCACATCCGGCTATTTCGCGGTGAAGACGAAGTGGCCGCGGCGGTTCTGCGACCAGCAGGCTTCGTTTTCTTCCGTGCAGAAGGGCGCTTCTTTGCCCTTGCTGATGGCCAGCACCCGATCGCCGGTCACGCCGAGGCTCACGAGATAGTCGCGCACGGCCGACGCCCGTCGCTCGCCGAGTCCGAGGTTGTACTCGGGTGTGCCGCGGCTGTCGCAGTGCCCTTCGACGGTGATTTTCGTCGTCGGCCAGCGCTTGAGCCACTCGGCGTTCTTCTGCAGCGCGGTGCGCGCCGGGTCCTTCAAGTCGGAGTTGTCGAGATCGAAGAACACGTCCGACAGCGGCTTCTCCGCATTCAGATCGTCGACGGTCTTGCGTGCGAAGAGCTGATCTTCCGTCAGCGGCGCCGGCGGCGTTTGAGCCGGGGGCGGCGGTGGCGTGGGCGGCGGGGTTGGCGCCACCGGTGCGGCTGGAGCCGGAGGAGGCGCCGGGGCCGGCGGTGGAACCTTCTTGTGACACGCCGCGAGGCCGACGGCCAACGACACCGTCAATGAAGCGGCGAGAATGTTTCGGGACAGAGCGGTCATCGAGTTACTCCTAAACGCGGGCAACCGTATCAACGCGCGTGTGGCTTGTCAACGCGCGAACGCAGGCTCTCGTGAAAATATCGGCTGTTGCACGCGCAAACATCAGGGGGTCGGACAACAGACCCCGCGAAAGCGCGCGCGAGCCGTCAGGCGGGAATGAGCCGCAGGACCTCGTTGAGGCTGCCCATGCGGTAGCCCTGAAGGTCGAGACTCACGTACTTGTAGCCGATGGCTTTCAGCTCGCGCACGAGCGCAGCATTCACTTCGGGGTCCAGCGCCCGCGCCATCTCGCTGCGATCGATCTCGAGGCGGGCGAGCGTATCGTGATGCCGCACGCGGCAGATCCGGAATCCCAGTCGCCGCAGCACGTCCTCGGCCTGCTCGATCATCCGGAGCTTCTCTTCGGTCACTTCGCTCGCGTACGGAATCCGCGACGACAGGCACGCCGACGCAGGTTCGTCGGCCGTCGAGAGCCCCATCTCGCGCGACAACGCCCGGATCTCGTCCTTCGTCAGATCGGCCTCGTCGAGCGGGCTTCGGACGCCGAACTCCCGTGCCGCCTGCCGGCCGGGGCGGTAATCCCCACGATCGTCGGCGTTACTGCCATCGGCGACGACGGCAAGCCCACGTTCCAGTGCGAGGGCGGAGAGGTGGGTGTAAAGTTCGTGCTTGCAGTGGTAGCAGCGATTCGCTTCGTTGGCCCGGTACGCCGGATTCTCGATCTCGGCGGTCTGGATGAACTCGTGCTGCAGGTGAAAGTCGGTGGCGACGCGAACCGCGAGCTCGCGATGCCGGCGCGGATAGCTGGGACTGTCGGCCGTCACGCACAGGACGCGGTCTGGACGCGCTTCGGTCGCGACACAGGCAAGAAACGCGCTGTCGACCCCGCCGCTGTACGCAACCAGGATCGAGTCCATCCCCGTGAGGATGTCGCGCAGCCGATCGCGCTTCGCCCGGAGCTCCTCGGTCATTCCTCGAAGTCCTCGTCCTCGTCTTCGTCTTCCTCGTCTTCGTCGTCGTCGGCCTCGAGCTCGTCGTCGTCGAGCTCATCGTCGTCGTCGGCATCCTCGTCCTCGTCGAGGGTCTCGAGCTCGATGGGCGAGTCGTTCACCACTTCGAGGTTGGCGCCACACTCCGAGCAGCTCACGACGTCACCCTTGTCGACATCGTACTCGTCGAGATCAAGCTCGGCATCGCACACGGGACAGTTCATGGCTATTCCTTCGAGAGGCCCGCTACGCTCTGGGCGGAGCCGTCGCACGACAAGAGACGATCGTAAACGAAAGACGCTCCAAAAACCTGGGGATTATAGCGACAAGGCCGGAAACGGCGCAACGCGGCCTAACGCTTTCGCTGTCGCCTTCCGATACAGTCAAGGATGACTCCTTCTGCGGGCACGAACAAAACGGTGGTCATCGCCGACGATACGGCGTTCGTGCGCGACCGGTTCCGGGCCGCGCTCGAAGAAGCCGGGCACCGGGCCATCACCGTGCGGAGCGCCGTCGAGCTGCTGGCGAGGGTCCGTGCCGACCTGGAGCATCTCGACCTGGTGGTGCTGGATCTTCGTCTGCCCAACACCTCCGGGATCGAACTGGTGCGCGGTCTGCGGCGCCTCGACGAAGGCAAGCTGCCCATCGTCGTCTTCAGCGGCACGATCTCGAGCGCCGACGAAGTACGAGAGCTGGCCTCGCTCGGCATTGCCGGCTACGTCAACGAGTACAGCGCGAGCCAGCACATCCTGCCGTCGCTCGCACCGCACCTCTTTCCCGACAGCTTCAACCGCCGGACGAGCCCGCGCGTGGTACTCGGCATTCCCGTGTCGTATCGCTACGGCAACACGATCGCCGCGGCGCTGACACTCAATCTGAGTCGCGGCGGGCTCGCCATCCGCACGACCAGTCCGCTCGAGGCCGGTGCCCGGGTCCGCGTTCGTTTCCGGCTGCCCGGCGGCCAACGCGATCTCGACGTGGAATCCAGGGTGGCCTGGAGCGACCGCCGGGTCGGGATGGGGATCCAGTTCGAGCGCGTCGCCCCCGCCGACCAGCACGCCGTGGACACGTTCGTCGACGGCCATTTCTTCACGAACCGCCGCGCCTGACCGCTTGCCGCCTGCGCCACACTCCGGTAGATTCGCGCCGGAGGCCGCATGCAGGACCTGTCCCCCATCGTCTTCAGTCTGCTTGGTATCTTCGGGCTGGTCTTCGCCAACGGCTTCTTCGTCGCCGCCGAGTTCTCGCTGATCACCGTCCGAAAGACCCGGATCGATCAGCTGATTGCCGAGGGCAACCGCACTGCCCGCGTCGTCCGCCGGGCGATGGCCGATCCGAACAGCTACATCGCGTCTACGCAGCTCGGCATCACGATGGCCAGCCTCGGTCTCGGCTGGATCGGCGAACCGGCTCTGGCGGCGATGATTGAACCGCCACTGCGGGTTGTCGGCGAGCCCATGGCGTGGTTCAGCGCGCATTCGATCGCCGTCTTCTTCGGATTCGTCGTGATTACCGCGCTGCACATCGTGCTCGGCGAGCTCGCGCCGAAAACGGTGGCGTTGCAGTACGCCGAGCGCACGTCGCTGCTCGTCGTCCCGCCGACGCATCTCTTCATGCGCGTCTGCTGGCCGTTCATCAGGCTGCTGAACGGTACGGGACGGACGGTCGTTCGCAGCTTCGGACTGCGCGCACCCAGCGGCCATTCGCTCGTGCACTCCGAAGAAGAGCTGAAGATGCTCGTCACCGCGAGTCAGGAGGCAGGCGTCATCGAAGAGGAAGAAGAGCAGATGCTCCATCGCGTGTTCGGCTTTGCCGACCTGACCGCCGGCCAGGTCATGGTGCCGCGCACGGAGATGGTCGCGATCCCGGCCGCTGCGAGCCTCGAAACGCTCGTGGACCTCATCGTCAGCAGCGGACACGACCGGCTCCCCGTGTACGGCGACGATCTCGACGATGTGGTGGGAGTGCTGCAGCTGTCCGACGTCCTGCCGGTGGTCGCGCGTGGTGCGCCAGTCGATATCGTGGCGCTCGCGCGCGAAGCGATGACGGTGCCTGAGACCGTGACCGCCGACACGCTTCTCTCGGAGATGCGGAAGAAGCGGACCTCATTGGCCATCGTGATCGACGAGTACGGCGGCACGGCCGGCCTCGTGACCTTCGCCGGCCTCATGGAACACATCGTCGGCGAGATCGGTGATGGCGAAGGTACGCGGATTCGTACGCTCGCTGATGGTTCGGCGCTGGTGGACGGGCTCGCGCTCGTCACCGATGTGAACGCGCAGTTCGGCCTGCGCATCGACGAGGACGCATACAACACGCTTGGCGGATACGTCCTGGGCCGGCTGGGACGGCGGCCGCGTGTCGGCGACCGAATCGAGGTGGAACGCCGGTGGATGCGCGTGGACGCGCTGGATGGTCTGCGGGTCGCGCGCGTGTTCATCTCACGCGAGAGGCCGCGTCCGATCGACGAGCACGCTTCAGGGCAGGACGAACGCGAGGCCTGAACCTGCCGTCGCTACGCCGTACGCAGCAGACGAAGACCGTTGGCGATGACGAGCAGCGAGGCGCCTGTGTCGGCGGCGATAGCCATCCAGAGCGTCGCGTGCCCGCTGATGGCAAGCGCCAGGAAGAGCGCTTTGAGCCCGATCGACAACGAGACGTTCGTCTTGATGTTGAAGAGCGCCCGGCGGCTGAGCCTGACCGTGAACGGGATCTTCGAGAGATCGTCCCCCATCAGCGCGATGTCGGCCGTTTCGAGAGCCGCATCGCTTCCAGCGGCGCCCATCGCGATGCCCAGGTCTGCCGCGGCGAGTGCGGGCGCGTCGTTCACACCGTCGCCAACCATTGCTGTCATGCCGTAGCGCTGTCGCAGGTCGCGCACGGCGTCGACCTTTGCAGCTGGCAGCAGCTCGGCGCGCACGTCGTCGATCCCGAGATCGGCCGCAATCGCGCGTCCGGCGCCGTCGTTGTCGCCCGTCAACATGGCGACATGCGCTATCCCCTGACTCCGGACGAGATCGACGACGTCACGGGCGAGCGGCCGAGGTGCGTCCGCGAGGGCGATAATGCCGAGCAATTGCCCGCGATGGGCAACGAGCACCGACGTCCGCCCCTGGCGTGCGAACGCGGCAATCGCGTCTCTCGCTGGTTCCGTCAGCAGCTGACGTTCCTCGAAGAGGCGAGGGTTCCCATTGAGCGCTGGCTGGCCATCCACGACGGCCTCGCCGCCTCGCCCGGGAAGCGCCCGATACTGCGTGCCCGCCCGCTTCGCGATCCCGTGATCCGCCGCGTACGCAGCAATCGCTCGACCGAGCGGATGCTCCGATGATTCCGCCACAGCCGCGGCGATCGCCAGGACCTCTTCGGGCGAACGACCGTCCACGGCGTGGACCTCGGCCACGACGGGGCGGCCCCTGGTGAGCGTGCCGGTCTTGTCGAACGCGATACATCGAAGAGTACCAGCGCGCTCGAGATGCAGGCCGCCCTTGATCAGCACGCCCCGGCGCGCCGCCGCGGCAAGCGCCGACACGATCGAGACAGGCGTCGAGATCACCAACGCGCACGGACACGCGATCACGAGGAGCACGAGCGCGCGGTAGACCCAATCGGTGATCGGGTATCCCGCGGCGAGCGGTGGCACGACAGCCACGAGCGCCGCCAGCAAGAGCACGGCCGGCGTGTAGATCCGTGCGAAGCGCTCGACGAATGCCTGCGACGGCGCGCGCTGCGACTGTGCTTCCTCCACGAGGTGGATGATGCGGGCCAGCGTCGTGTCGCTGCGGAACCTGGTTACACGCATCCGCAGCGCACCATGTCCGTTGATGCTCCCGGCAAAGAGCTCCGACCCCGGCTGCTTATCCGCCGGCATGGATTCCCCGGTGATCGGCGCCTGGTTCACGTCGCTGACCCCGTCGACGACGACGCCATCGAGCGGCACTTTGTCGCCGGGACGCACGCGGACAATCTCACCTATCGCAACGTCGTCCACGCCCACGCGCACGTCGCCGGTCGCTCGAACAACGAGTGCTTCCTGCGGCGTGAGGTCCATGAGCGCGCGAATCGCGTGACGCGCACGATCCATGCTGCGCGCCTCGAGGTACTGCGCCAGGGCGAACAGGAAGACGACCGTCCCCGCTTCCGACCACTGACCGAGAATCGCCGCGCCGATGACCGCGACGGTCATGAGCACATTGATGTCGAGGTGTCGGGCACGAGCGGCAGCCCAGGCTTTGCGGACCGGGTAGACGCCGGCAGAGACAACGCTCGTCAGATAGAGCACGAGGACGAGCGGGAACGGAGCGGACGCCGAAGAGAGCAACAGCCCGGCAGTGAGCGTGACACCCGAGAGCGACCAGCAGGCGCGTGCGGAGCGGCGTCGTCGCCGTCACTCGGGGCTGCTCGTGCTCGAGCCAGGCGCGCATGCCCGTGTCAGCGACCGCTTCGGTGATCGTGTTCGTGGTCAGACGCGCGGCGTCGTACTTCACCAGCAGGCGCTGGCCCATCACATCGGCTGACAGGGATTCGAGTCCCGACAGGTTCTTCAACCGGCGCTCGAGGATGGCCACTTCCTCGTGGCAGTCCATGCCGTCGATGCGGAAGGTGGATTCGGCGTGGACCTCACAGACGGTGCAGGCGACCGTGGACCCGCGACTCATCGCGCGACTCCGCCGTGCGGTGCCCGTCGCCCGGCGGGCATCGCTTCTTCGACATGCTCGAGGCCTTGCGCGAACAGCCGGGTGATGTGGTCGTCGTCGAGTGCGTAGAAGATCAGCCGCCCGGACCGGCGCGTCCGGACCAGACGGAGGCTGCGGAGGAACCGCAGCTGATGCGACGTGGCGGATTCGCTCAGCCCGACCAGCGCGGCCAGGTCGCAGACACACAGCTCAGCGCGCGAGAGCGCGTCCAGGATGCGGACGCGCGTCGGATCACCCAGGGCTCGGAACGTCTCCGCGAGCGTTGCCGCGAGGTGTGCCGGGATCAGTGCCTGGCGCTGGGCGGCGAGGTCCTCGGGACTGGCGTGGACGTGCTCGCAGCGGTCAGCGAGGTCGCCTGGGGGTCGGTAAGCGTTTCCGCCTGAGACATGAATATATGAGCAGATGCTCAGACATCGATTATACCTCATCTTCGCTCATGGGTTCCAGGGTTCCGAAGGTTCCGGAGGTTCAGACTCTCGAACGCTGGAACCATGGAACGCCCGGCACTTTCGGAACCCCCGGAACTCTCGGAACCCGGAACTCTCGGAACCCCGGAACCGCGGAAGTGTCGCCCTACAGTCCCGCCAGAACCGACTCGACCTTGGCGTAATCCGGCTCATCGCCCGGCGAGGCCGTGACCTCCCGGTGCCGGATCGTGCCCGACTGGTCGATGACGAACACCGCTCGCCTCGAGATGCCCTTGAGGCCGCCCATGTCGGGGTTCACGACGTCGTACTTCGCGATCGCGTCCTTGTTGAAATCACTCAACAGCGGGAAGTTGAGCTGCTGCTGCTGCCAGAATTCCTTGAGCGCGAACGGCGTGTCGACGCTGATGCCGTACACGACGGCGTTCGCCTTGTTCAGCGTCGCGAGACTGTCCCGGAAGTGGCAGAGCTCTTTGGTGCACACACTCGTAAACGCCGCCGGGAAAAATGCGAGCACGAGGTTCTTGCCAGCCGCGCTGGAGAGACTGACGGGCTCGCGATCCTGATTCGGCAGGGTGAAATCGGGGGCCTTGCTTCCAACATCGGCAGCCATCGTTCCTCCGTTCGGCGTCGTTGACGAAAACACTGATTGTACAGGCTCCAGGCTTCGGGCTCCAGGCTCCAGGCCTATGCAGTCAGCCGCGCTGTAGCACGCTCGCAACTTGGCGCGTGTAGGCCGGGGCTGATCAGTTCTTTACGGCGTGAGAAGGAGTCGCGCGACGCTGCCGCGATCGACGGCAACGCGGCTGAACGGGAACGGCCGGTACTGTCCAGCGGCCCACAACGCGTTCTGATCGAAGTAGTGCGCGCTGCGCACGTGGCCGGACTGTCCCGTCGTGTTGATGGCCAGCGTGCGATCCCACGCGCCGGCTTCGATGATCTGGCGGTACGACGACAGGTCTGTCACGCCATAGGGCTTGCGTGGATTCACAGCCGTCTTGCTCACGCTCGTCGTGCTGCCGACCAGGGGAACGGGACCGCGATTGAACACCATCGCCAGAAGAGCGCCTCCGCCCGAGAGCGGGTGTGCGAACTCGGCGGCATGCAGCCGATCCCAGTTCCAATTGCTGCGATCGCCGAACTGCATCCGGAGATTGATCATCGCGTCTGCCGCCGCCAGCACGATGATGTCGTCGCGCGTCTCGTGCACGTCGACCGTGGCGATGTCGTCCCACCACGGCGACGTCAGGATCGTCGAGGATCGCGTAAATACCCGTATAGCGCTCGTCGAGGCCGTACTCGAAGAGCTGCTGGAACAGCGCGCCCTCGAGCTCGTCGCCAAACGTCCGCTGCCACAGCGCGCGCTCGAAGGCGTGATACAGCGAGACGACCGGGCGTCCGTCGAAGCGGCAGTCCCACTTCTGCAGCATCTGCAGCGCCGCCTGGCCATCGGCGTCCGCGTGTTGACCCGCCTGACTCTTCGCGGCCTGGGCGACGGCCCGCATGATCATCGCGGCGCCTTCGCCGCGCAGGTCCGCCTGGATTCTTTCGAACGCGGACTGATCGAGGCCCGTGCGCGTGCCGAGCAGATCGACGATGCGGCGCGTCCGGAAGGGCGCGACCCAGTCGTGCGTCATGTCGGGCCAACCGCGATCGACCTCGCCATTCGCGGTGACGAACTCGCCGCTGGGGGGATTCAGCCGCGCCGGCAACCGTTCCGGCGGCACGCGTCCGATCCACTCGTAGGTGCCGGTCCATCCCGGCACCGGCATCGACCCATCGCCCTGCGCGCGGATCGGCAACGCGCCCGACATCGCATAGCCGATGTTGCCCACGATGTCGGCATAGACGAAGTTCTGCGACGGCGCACCCAACCGCCGGACCGCGTCGAGAAAATCGTCCCAATTGGCGGCCCGGTTGATCCCGAGGAACGCGCCGGCGCTCTCGCCGATCGTGAGCGCCTCCCATCGAAGCGCGAGCGGCTTGTTCGTCGGATGCCCATCCGCGGCCGAGAACACGGGCGGCTCTTCCCACTCGCTCTCGGTTGCGATGAGCGGTCCGTGCCGTGTCTTGAAAATCCGGTAGATCTCGGGCTTGTCGCGCCCTCGCACGCCGATATTGGCGACCTGCACTTCGAGCGGCAGCCACTGGTTCTGGTAGAGATAGCGCCGGCTCTTGAAGTCCACGTCTTCGACGTAGAAGTCCTGCACGTCGGCGCCAGTGTTGGTGAGCCCCCACGCGATTGTGGCGTTGTGGCCGATGACCACAAAGGGCTCGCCAGGGATCGTGGCGCCGGCCACGTCGAGATCCGTGGCCACGAGGTGCATCTCGTACCAGATGGATGGCATCTCGATGCCGAGGTGGGGATCGTTGGCGAGCAGGGGCCGTCCAGTGGACGTCCGCGCGCCCGCAACGACCCAACTGTTGCTGCCGCCGGGCCGCGCGGTCTCGTCGAGCCACTCGAGTCCGGCCGGCAGGCACGCGAGCGAGTGTCGCAGGGTCGCAGAGTCGCACAGGGCCGGAGAGCAGGGCTGTCGTCTTTGGCGCGGCGGGTGGTGCGGGAGCCGGCGCCGGCGTCGGCCCGGACGGTGCAGGGGTGACCCCGAGCTCGCCGGTCTCGAGAACAGTCGGTGCCCACGACGTCGACGGCCCCAGCAGGCGGGCGGCTTCCTGCGGACCCAGGCGGCGCGCCAGCGCACCACGCACGAGCTCGCCGTGACGATTCTCGGCCAGCCGCCACGCCATGAGCTTGCTGATCGACAGCGAATCAATCGGCGTCCACGGCGTCGGATCGATGCCGAGCAGCTGGAATTCGACCGGACGCGTGTAGCCTAGTTAACTGCTGGATGACAGCGTTGACGCCGGCGGCATGACGCTCGAGCGCGGCGCGCACGGGCGGTGTGGACTGCGCCCACTCGATCGAGGCCGCCGTCCGCAGGCCCAGCGCCAGGAGCCGCCGATCGGTCGGGAGCGTCCGCTCGCCGAAAATCTCCGACAGCCGACCACTGGCGGCCCGGCGGTACAACTCCATTTTCCACAAGCGTTCACGTGCCTGCAGGTATCCTGCTGCCAGCCAGGCATCGTCGCTGTCGCGCGCGTAGACGTGCGGCACGCCCCAGGCGTCGAAGAGCACTTCGACCGGAGCGCGCAAGCCCGGGAGGCGCCGTTCACCGTTGAGAGGAGGGACTGTGCGGCCGGCGACGATCCATGCGGCCACGCCGACCAGGAGGGGGGCTCCGATCGTCAAAATAGCGAGAGCTATTGCCACACGACGGACGAACGGGCGCGACGGGCGCCACTCGGTCAGAGCCACAGGGCGTCTCGTTCACGCGCTCGGGGCGCGTCTCGAAACCAGCGGCGCGCGCGGCCGCTGGATGCGGCGAGTGCGAGCTCCTGCTTGCCGCGTACTCCAGGGTTCGTTAGGATCTCTGGTTGCGCGGCCCGTGGCCGCTTATACAGCTTACACCGAAGTATCCCGTGCATCCGGCCGCTTGCACACCTGTGCCACGAACAAATCGCGACGACGTGCAATCATGCGCGTTCGGTGACACCGTGGCTCGCATTCCCTTCACACGCGGAGTTCATCTGTGATCGAGGTCCAGCACCTCACCAAACGCTACGGCAACGTGACGGCCGTAGACGATGTCAGTTTCACTGTCGAGAAGGGCGAGATCCTGGGGTTCCTGGGCCCGAATGGCGCAGGCAAGACCACCACGATGCGCGTCCTCACCGGCTACATGCCGGCGACCGACGGGCGCGCACGCGTCGCCGGTTACGACGTCTTCGATCAGCCTATCGAATCGAAGCGCCGCACCGGCTATCTGCCCGAGACGCCGCCGCTCTATCCCGACATGACGGTCCGCGAGTACCTCGCGTTCGTCGCGAAGATCAAGGGCGTCCCTGCGAAGGAACGTGCGGGACGGCTCGATCACGTGATGAAGCGGACGTACATCGCCGACATGGCGGGACGCGCCTGCGGCAAGCTCTCCAAGGGGTACCGCCAACGCGTGGGCATCGCGCAGGCGCTCATTCACAATCCGGACGTCCTGATCCTCGACGAGCCGACCGCCGGTCTCGACCCGAAGCAGATCATCGAAACGCGGAAGCTGATCAAGGAGCTCGCCGGCGATCACACGATCGTCCTGAGCACGCATATCCTTCCTGAAGTCGCCCAGACCTGCCAGCGGGTGGTCATCATCAACAAGGGACGCGTCGTCGCAGTGGACACGCCGGCCAATCTCACGGCCAGGTTGGGCGGCTCCGAGACGATGTTCGTGCAGGCCGAGGGGCAGGCCGACGCCGTCCGGGCCGCGCTCACCGGGGTCGCAGGCGTGACGACCGTGACCGAATCCGAAGTGCGCGACTCGATGTCGTCGTTCGAGGTCGTGAGCCAGAAGGGGACGGACGTGCGCCGCGATTTGGCGCGCGCGATCGTCTCCGGCGGCTTCGGCTTGCTCGAGCTGCGGCCGATGCGCATGAGCCTCGAGGAAATCTTCCTCTCGCTGACGACGGAAGAACACGCGGAGGAAGGCCAGTGACCAACATCCTCGCCATCGCACACAAAGAGCTGCGCGCCTATTTCGCGTCGCCGATCGCATACGTCGTGATCGGCTTCTTCGCGCTCGTCTTCGGATTCATGTACGCGTCAGTCCTGAACTGGTTCCTGACGCAGAGCATGCAGATGAGCATGGGCATGGGCCCGCAGACGCTGAACGTGAATCAACAGATGATCCGGCCGCTGCTGCTGAACATGACCGTCGTGTTCCTGCTGCTGCTGCCGCTCATCACGATGCGGACCTACTCGGAAGAGAAGCGGTCCGGCACCATCGAGCTGCTGCTGACCTCACCCATCACGGATGTCCAGATCATCCTGGGCAAGTTCCTGGGCGCGCTGGCGCTCTATGCCGTGATGCTCGGCGGTCACGCTGATTCACTTCGGTCTGCTCTTCATGTACGGGAACCCCGAGCTGAAGCCGCTGCTCACGGCCTACCTCGGGATGCTGCTCTTCGGTGCCTGCTTCATCTCGATCGGGCTCTTCATCTCGAGCCTCACGAAGAACCAGATCATCGCGGGTGCCGTCACGTTTGCGGTCTTCCTCCTGCTCTGGGTCGTTGACTGGATCGGTCCTGCCCTGGGCCCGTCGGCCGAAGAGGTCTTCAAGTACCTCTCGATGACGAGCCACCTCGATGACTTCATCAAGGGCGTGATCGACACCAAGCACGTGGTCTACTACCTGAGCATCATCATCTTCGGACTGTTCCTGACCGCGCGGTCGGTGGACACCGAACGCTGGCGCGGGTGAACGCGATGAACAAGGCTGTGAATCTTCTCGGATGGCTCGGCTCGCTGGCCGTCGCCGTCTCCCTCTTCCTCCGGTTCCAGACCGCGAAGCCCGAGTGGACGCCGTACTCGTGGCACGCGGCCATCGCCGGCCTCATCCTCATCCTGCTGTATCTGGCCACCCAGTGGCGGGACGTCGCGGCCTACTTCGACCGCCGGCAGACGCGGCTCGGCACGATCGCCGCCGGCAGCGTCGTCCTCGTGCTCGCCATCCTCGTGGCCGTCAACTACCTGGCGGCCCGCCGGAATCACCGGTGGGATCTGACATCGGCCAAGCAGTTCAGCCTGTCCGACCAGACGCGGCAGATCCTCGAAAAGCTCGACGCGCCGGTGAAGGTGCTGGTCTTCGCCAAGCCCGAGGAATTCGATGCGTACCGCGATCGCCTCAGCGAATACGAGTACGTCTCGAAGGGAAAGCTGACGGCGGACTACATCAATCCGACCCGCGATCCCGTGCGCGCGCAAGCCAACCAGGTGCAGGCGTACGGCACGGTGGTCTTCGGCTACAAGGGCCGCACCGAGCGCGTCGTCGGCAACGACGAGCAGCAGTTCACGAATTCACTCGTGAAAGTGCTGACCGGCGAACAGAAGAAGGTCTACTTCCTCGAAGGGCACGGCGAGCGCGACACGGCGAGCAGTGATCCTTCGGGCTACCAGACCATCGCGCAGGCCCTTGGCTCGGAGAACTTCAAGACCGACACGCTCGCGCTCGCCCAGAAGGCGGAAGTGCCTGCGGATGCGACGGCGCTCGTCATCGCCGGCCCCAAGGCCGATCTCCTGCAGCCAGAGGCCGACGCGCTCGAGAAATACCTCGATCGCGGCGGCAAGCTGTTCTGCATGGTGGAACCGCCGCTGAAGGATCAGGCGGCACTCCCCAACCTGTTCGCCGTTCTGAAGGACTGGGGCTTCGACGTGGGCGAGAACGTCGTCGTCGACACCAACCCGGTCGGTCAGCTGCTGGGCACTGGCGAACTGGCACCAGTGGCGGCCCGCTATCCGCCGCACCCGATCGTCTCGAAGTTCCGGTTGATCACGGCGTATCCGACCGCGCGATCGGTGAAACCCCTTGCGACGCCCCCCAACGGCCGGTCGCCGCAAACCTTCATCGAAACGTCGGCAGCCGCCTGGGGCGAGACCGACATCAAGGCGATTCTCGAAGAGAAGCCAATCGAGGCGACCAAGGACAAGGACGTGATGGGCCCGGTGCCGCTCGGCGCGGCCCTCAGCACGACCGCACCGGCACCGCCGGCGCCGTCAGGCAAGGCGCCCGCCGCGGACGCACCCAAGCCTGAGACGCGCATCGTCGTCATTGGCGATTCCGACTTCGCCACCAACAACTACCTGGGGATCTCGGGCAATCGCGACATGTTCCTGAACGTCGTCAACTGGCTGGCGCAGCAGGAGAACCTCATCTCCATCCGGCCAAAGGATCCCGACGACCGCCGCCTGACGATGAGCGCGGCCGCGCAGCGGAACATCACGTGGCTGTCGTGGCTCGGCATTCCGGCGATCGTGTTCGGCCTCGGTATCGTCGGCTGGGCGAGGAGGCGCGGATGAGAAGCGGCAAAGGGCTGCTCGCTCTCACCGTCGTCTTTGGTGCGCTGCTCGCGTACCTGTATTTCGTCGATTCGAAGAAACCTGCCGGCGATGCGCCGGAGCAGCACGACAAGGTGTTCACCGTCGACGCCTCGAAAGTCGAGGAACTGACGGTCAAGGGATCAGCAGGCGAGACGGCGTCGCTCAAGAAGGAGAAGTCGGGCTGGCAGCTCGTGCAGCCCGTGACGGCGACCGCCGACGAGTCGATGGTCTCTGGGATCACCAGCTCGCTGTCTACGCTCGAGAACAATGGCGCCGTGGATGCGGCACCAAAGGACCTCGGGCCATACGGACTCAGCCAGCCGCGGATTTCAGTCACCTTCAAATCGCAGGGCGACAAGGCAACGCACACGCTGCTCCTGGGCAACAAGAGTCCGACGGGCGGCGATATGTACGCGCAGCGCGGCGGCGAGAAGGCCGTGTTTCTCGTCCCTGCCTACGTCGAGTCGAACTTCGACAAGAAGGCGTTCGATCTGCGGGACAAGACGGTGCTGAAGTTCGACCGCGATGCGGCATCGCGCCTCGAGCTTGCGCATGGGGACGTCAAGTCCGCGTTCGTCAAGAACGGCATGGACTGGATGGTGGCGGAGCCGTTCAAGGCGCGAGCGGACTTCAGCGCCATCGAGGGTCTCGTGTCGCGCCTGCAATCCGTGCAGATGACCAGCCTGGTCAACGACAACGCGACCGACCTCAAACCGTTCGGTCTGGACACGCCTTCGGAGTCAATCACCGTAGGGGCCGGCAGCGCGCGGGCGACGCTTCTCATCGGATCCACGGCAACTGGGGGGACCCAGTCCGGCGTCTACGCCAAGGACGCGTCACGGCCGTTGGTCTTCACGCTTCCCCAGGACCTGGCCGACGAGCTGAAGAAGAACATCGACGACCTGCGCAAGAAGGACGTCTTTGAATTCAGGCCGTTCAACACCACGCGGATCGAAATCGTCCGCGGCGCGCAGACGGCGGTCTTCGAGAAGACGAAGGGAACGGGCAAGGACACGTCCGAAAAATGGCGGCGCGTGGCGCCAGCCGCTGGCGATGTCGACGCCGCCAAGATGGACGCAGTCCTGACCAAGTTCTCGAACTTGCGCGCCCAGTCGTTCGCCGACGCGAAGACGCCGAACGGACTCGCGTCTCCAGTCATCGTGATCAAGGCGGTCTTCGACGAGCTGCACCGGAACGAGCAGGTCAGTTTCGGCAAGGTAGGCGCGGACGTCTTTGCCGCGAGACCGGACGAACCGGGCGCGATGAAGCTGACGGCCAGCGAGTTCGATGACGCCATGAAGGCCGTCGATGAGCTCAAATAGCCGCCCGGCCAAAGAGTCGCCGAGCAGTCGAGCCGCAGGACGGCCGCGGATATCTGAAAGGGCGCAGGCAACTGCGCCCTTCCGTGCGTACGGGGGCGTCGTTCTCGTGCTGAGCACTATCGCCGCGTGCGGCTGCGCACCGAAGAGTCTGCCTCCGCTGACGGCACCGCCAGTCGTCGAGGCTCACGATCGGCATGTTCGCGACCTGCAACGAGACCTCGCGAAGATCCTCGACTCGCCCGCCCTGCGGCATGGCGTGCTGGCGGTTTCCGTCCGGTCGCTGAGCCGAGGCGATCAGCTCTTCCGGTATCACGCCGACACGCTGGTGATGCCGGCGTCGAACATGAAGCTCGTCACGCTCGCGGTCGCAGCAGAGCGCCTCGGATGGGACTTCACGTTCGAGACGACGGTCGTGACCACCGGCACGCTCGACAGCGACGGCGTGCTCCACGGCGATCTCATCCTGCGCGGCTCAGGCGATCCGAGCCTTGGAGTCGGCGACACTCACGCGGAGCAGACGCTGGACGGCTGGGCGCAGACAATCGTCGACCAGGGCCTCCGTCGTGTGGATGGCCGGCTGATCTGCGACGACCAGAGCATCGCTGGCACCGGACTCGGTGCGGGGTGGTCGTGGGATTACCTGAGCGCTGGCTATGCCGCGCCCGTGGCCGGCCTGCAGGTCAATGAAAACGCCGCACAAGTCACCATGACACCGGGTCAGGCAGCCGGACAGGCCGCCGCCGTGGTTCTGGCGCCAGCCGAGAGCGGATTGACGATCGTGGGCACGGTGACGACAGCACCCGCTGGATCGCCCGTCAGCGTCAGCCTCGAACGCACCCGCGGTGAGACCGTGGTCCGCGCGAGTGGATCCATCCCGCTGGGACCCGATGTCGTGCGCTACGTCGCCGTGGATCGTCCCGCGCTCTATGCCGCTCGGATGTTTGCGTCGGCGCTTTCGCGGCGCGGCATCGCACTCGGCGACACTGCCGTGCCAATCCATGACTTGGCGACGCCCTCCCCGCCGGATGCGACGGAGACGGTTCGCGTGCGGTACCGGTCACCGCCGCTGCGCGAGCTCGCTGTCACGATGATGAAGACCAGTTCCAACCTCTATGCCGAAACACTCCTGGCCACCGTGGGCCGCGCGCCAGGAGAGCCGGCGTCTTTCGAGCGTGGCCGCGCCGCCATCCGCGAACAGCTCGCGGCGTGGACGGTGCCTGCGGATGCCGTCGTCGTCAGCGACGGTTCCGGACTGTCGCGTTACGACTACGTGACCGCCGACGCGATCGTCGCGATCCTGTCGCGGATGTACCAGGACGTACGGCACAAGGACGCGTGGCTGGCCGCGCTGCCGGTGGCAGGCGTCGATGGCACGATGCGGGACCGCTTCAAAGCCTCGGCGGCCGCCGGGCAGGTGCGGGCGAAGACTGGAACGATATCGAATGTCCGCGCACTCTCTGGCTACGTGCCAACGGCAGACGGCGAGTGGCTTGCGTTTTCGATGATCGTGAACAACGTCACGGCGCCGGGACCGGAAATCACGGCGCCGATCGACCAAGCGGTGAATCGACTGGCCGCGTTTCGAAGATAGATGCGGCCAATCGGGTTGCCGTCAACTCCCAACTGCCAACTTCCAACTCCCAAAACCGCAGACCGCAGACTGCAGACCGCAGACGGCTAGGAGCCGACCGATGAGCTCGCTCGCCGCTGCGAGGATGGCATCGGGTGCCGCCGCCAGCCCGCCGCCCTGCGCGAGCTCCGGACGACCGCCGCCTTTTCCTCCGAAGCGTTCGATGAGACCGCGCAACACGGCGGCCGAATCCACTGTCACGTCCGCCGAGCGTGCAATGACCACGAGCGGCGGACTGTCCGCACTCAGCAGACACGCCACAGAACCGGGTGTGGCCGCGATAGCCATCGCCAGTGCCTTCAGTCCCTGCGCGTCGAAGCCCTCGATCCGCCGGATGACGAGCCGTCGTCCCGCGGACGATTCGGCAGCGTTGGTGAGCGCGCGAGCCTCGTGAGCGACGAGCTGCGATTGCAGTGTCCGGCCGATCGTGCGCTGCGCTTTGTTGTCTGACTGAAGCCGCTCGATCGCGTCAGGCAACTCCGCGGGGAGGACCGACAGCTGGCGGACGGCGGTAGCCACGATGTCACGCTGCTGTCTGAAGCGCGCAAGCGCGCGCCCGCCACAGACGAACTCCACGCGCGTGCCGCCCTTGAATCGTTCTGTACCGCACACCGCGATGATACCGATGCCACCGCTCCTGGCGACGTGCGTGCCACCGCATGCCGAGAGGTCGAAGCCCTCGACATCAACGAGCCTGAGCGTCCCCTCGCGGACCGATTCCTTCCGCAGCGGAAGCTGTCGCGCCTCGTCCGCAGTGGCAAAGCGAACGGTGACCGGACGGTTCTCCCACACGATCCGGTTCGCTTCGGTTTCCGCATCCGCGACCTGCTCGGCCGAGACGATGACCGCGAGATCGATGGTGGACGCGGTGACGCCGAGGTGAAAGCTCTCCGTGCGAGCGTGGCACCGCCGCTCGAACGCTGCCGACAGCACGTGTTGGCCCGTATGCTGCTGCATGTGATCGAACCGACGCTCCCAATCGATGTCACCGTGGACGCGGCTACCAGCCGTCACTTCACGATCGAGTACGTGGGCGACACGGCCATCCTCGAGATCCACGACATCGAGGACGCGCGCCGCACCAAGGGTGCCCGTATCGAACGGCTGACCGCCGGACGTCGGATAAAACGCCGAGACGTCGAGTGTCACGGCTGGACGGCCGTCGATTTCGATTGCGTCCTCAACGACGGCATCGAACGACGTCAGATAAGCGTCGGTGTAATACGGACGGGAGGAAGACATGTCAGGGCCAAGGGCAAGGGGGTAAGGGCACTAGGCGTTGGGCTTGGGAGTTGGAGGTTGGAAGTTGGAAGTTGACTGCAGCGGGTCCCTGACCCCAGCTGCCTCGAATCCCTTGGCGCGCAGGCGGCAGCTGTCACATCGGCCGCAGGGCGCGCCTCCTGGAAGCGGATCGTAGCAACTGTGTGTCAGGCCGTAGTCGAGCCCGAGCCCGAGACCGGTTTCGATGATTTGCGCCTTCGTCATGTGAAGCAGCGGCGCACGGACATGAAACGTGGCGCCTTCGATACCGGCGCGCGTGGCGAATCCAGCGAGTCGCTCGAATGCTTCGAGGTACTCGGGCCGGCAGTCCGGATAGCCCGAGTAGTCCAGTGCATTGGCGCCAATGCCAATGTCGGTGGCGCCGAGAACTTCAGCCCAACCCAGCGCCAGCGACAGAAAGACGGTGTTCCTGGCTGGCACGTATGTGATCGGGATCTCGCGCGGATCGATGTCGCGGTCCTTGGGCACTTCCGTCGCGGTGGTCAGTGCGGATCCACCGATCGTGCCGAGATCGACGCGGACCTCGAGATGGCGGATGGCACCAAGCGCCTCGGGCCACGTTTCTGGCGGCGTCGATTTCCGCGACGTGGCGCTGGCCGTACGCCACGGTCAGGGCATACAGTTCGAATCCTTCGCGCGCAAGGATGGCAGCGGCCGTGTACCAGTCGAGGCCGCCGCTCAGGAGCACCACGCATTTCGCCATGCACTGCCACCTCCGGGCGGGCTGCATCGAAAGGCGCACAGGCCCCCGCCACGCCGTTACGCTCGCGTCGTTAGACGCCGCGCGTCTGCGCGTCCCAGATGTACTTGTGAACCTGCAGCTGCACCCGGACGGGCAGGCGATCGCCGAGCACCCATTCAGCCAGCTGCCGGGCGTTGAGCACGCCATGAACCGGCGAGAAGAGCACCGCGGCGCATCGATGGTCCAGCTCGTACCGCGCGAGGACCTCCCGCGCATAGTCGTAGTCCTCGCGGTCGCGGATCACGAACTTCACTTCGTCGTGCGCCGAAAGCCTCGACAGATTGTCCCAGTCCATGCGGTGCGCTTCGCCGCTTCCCGGGCATTTCACGTCCACGATCTTGATCACATCGGGTGGCACCTGCGCGAGGCTGAGATGCCCGCCGGTCTCGACAAGCACGGTGTGGCCCGCGTCGAGCAAGTGCCGTCATCAGAGGGTAGACATCCTTCTGCAGCAGCGGCTCGCCTCCCGTGAGCTCCACCGCTGGACATCCGTACGAACTGACGACGTCCAGCACTTCCTGGACTGACATTTTCCGTCCTTCGGAGAACGCATAGGGCGTGTCGCACCAGGAGCAGCGCAGATCGCACGCGGTCAGGCGGACGAAAACGCACCGTACGCCCGCGCGCGTCGATTCGCCTTGCACCGAATGGAAGATCTCGTTGACCGTCAGCATCGAAGTGACCGTCAAATTGTACTCGGCGCCGGCTCGAGTGGCCCGGGCGGCCAGTTCGCGACGCTCGCGCTAGAATCGAGCCATCGATGGGCGAACTCCGGATCGGCACATCGGGCTGGAGCTATCCAACCGGCAAGGGCACGTGGAACGGGATCTTCTATCCGCCGTCACGCGGCCGGAAGTCGAGCGTTCCTGGATTCGACGAGCTCGCGTACTACGCCGAACACTTCAACACGGTCGAGGTGAATTCGAGCTTTTACGGCCCTCCCAAGCCCGAGGTCAGCAGGGCATGGGCCGAGCGCACACCGCACGGCTTCGAGTTCTCGCTGAAGCTCTATCAGAAGTTCACGCATCCATCGATGTACAAGGCCACCCACCTTGGCGACGTGCCCGCGTCACCGGAGGAGCTGGATGCGCTGGCCCGCGTCAACCAGGCAGACGTGGACCAATTCAAGGCATCCATCGACCCGCTCGCAAGCCGCGGCAAGCTGGGAGCCCTACTCGCTCAATTTCCGCCGAGCTTCAAGAACGATCCAGCGGCCCGCGCGTATCTCGAATGGCTGCTGCGCACGTTCAAGGCGTATCCGGTCGCGGTGGAGCTGCGCCACAGCAGCTGGAGCGACCAGATCGCAGAGACACTCGCGCTCTTGAACACCTTTGGTGCGGCGTGGACGCAGATCGACGAGCCCAAGTTTCGATTGTCGATCCGCCAGAACTGGCTGCCGAACGTGACGAGCTTCTACTACATGCGCCTGCACGGCCGGAACGCCGCCCACTGGTGGACGCACGACGCGGCGGAGGACCGCTACAACTATCTCTACTCGAACGAAGAGTTGGAGCCCTTTGCCGAGACCGCGGTCTCAGCACGCGCGCTGGTAAAGAAGGTCTATCTGTATCTGAACAATCACTTCGCCGCGAAGTCCGTCGCCAACGCCGTCGCCGTGAAACACCTCGCGGAGGATGCGATTACCGGCGACTATCCGCCGGAGCTCGTCGAGCGGTATCCCTTCCTCGAGGAACTCGTCGTGCAGGCTCCCGTGAAGGCTCCCGTCAAGGCTTCACATACAGCTTCTTGACGACGTCGGCGACCTGGATGGTGGCGACGACATCCATGCCGCTGATCACGCGGCCGAAGACCGCGTACTTCCCATCCAGCTTCGGCTGCGCCGTCAGCGTGATGTAGAACTGCGCGTCGGCCTCCGCGGGATTGCCGGGATGGGCCATCGCGACGGCGCCGCGCACGTGCAGATGCTTCTTCGAGATTTCGGCAATGCCGACGGGCGTGCCGCTGCCCGCGAAGTCACCGCGTCCCCACCACTCCCGCTTGCTCATGTCGCGGCTCTGCGGATCGCCAACCTGCACGATGAATCCGGGCACGACGCGATGGAAGCGCATGCCGTTATAGAACCCACGCTTCGCCAGGTTCACCACGTGCGCCACCGTCTTCGGCGCATCGTCTGGATACGTTTCGAATTCGATAGTGCCTTTTGCCGTTTCGATGACGATGACGGGTCCGCTGCCCGGCGTGGGCACGGCGGGGGCCGGAGGGGTCGGGGCCTTCACCGCGGGCTTTGGTGCTGGCTTGGCGGGTGCCTGGCCGCGCGCTGCCGGCACGGAGGCGGCGACGACGATGGCGAGTGCCGCAAGCGTCCAGGGCGTGCGATTCCGCAGCATGGCTTCTCCTCCTCGATGTCGAGTTGCATCAGCTCGCCGCGGCGTCGCGCCCGACCCTCGACCACGCCCACGCGGGGGCAGAGGTCTCGCAGCACGCAGGATCCGCAACGCGGATACACGGGACGGCAGACATTCTGCCCCCACGTGACCAGATACAGGTTGATATAGGGCCACCAGCGGGCATCGGCAAACCGGTAGAGCGCCTGCTCCGTCTCGTCCGGAGTGCGCGTCTCGACCCATCCGAGTCGGTTCGAGATGCGGTGGACGTGTGTGTCGACGCAGATGTTCTGCTGACTCTTGAACGCGAGGATCAGCACCAGGTTCGCGGTCTTCCTGCCGACACCCGGAAGCTTCGTCAACTCGTCCATCGTCGAAGGCACGCGGCCCTTGTACTCAGCCGCGAGCGCGGTGGCCGTCGCCTTCACGAAGCGCGCTTTGTTCCGGTAGAAGCTGACGGGATAGATGAGACGCTCGATCTCGCGCACGGTCAGGCGAGACATCGTCCTCGGCGTGCGCGCGCGCTTGAAAAGGCGGTCCGACGCGGCGGCGGTCGTGGCGTCCTGTGTACGCGCGGAGAGCAGCGTTGCGATGAGCACCTGGAACGGATCCTCGGCCTGGGCTTCCGAGATCTTCTCGATCGCGGGCAACTCCATGCCGGTGATCGCCAAGGCGAGCGCTCGCATCACGGGCTCGACTGGCGCCGGCGGGGGAGCACCTCGACGTCTGGATGTGCGGCGGCGCGGCATCAGCTCAGGACCGGTGTGACAGGCGGATGGCCACTGAGGACGGCGATCACGTTCCTCACCGCGAGATCGGCCATCGCGAGCCGCGTCTCTCGCGTCGCGCTGCCCAGATGCGGCGCGAGAACGACCTGCTCGAGCGGGAGCAGCGCCTCATGAACCTCAGGCTCGCGCTCGAAGACATCGAGTGCCGCGCCCGCAATCAGACGCTCCTTCAGTGCCCAGGCCAGAGCGGCTTCGTCCACCACCGCGCCGCGGGTGGTGTTCACGAGGTACGCGGTCCGTTTCATCCGCGCGAGCGATCGCTGATCGATCAGATGGCGCGTCTCGGGACGAAGCGGCACGTGGAGACTGACGATGTCGGCGGTCGCCAGCAGCTTGTCGAACGACATGGGCTCGGCGCCGGGCCAGTCCACCGCGCTCCTGCTGTGATACGCGACCTGCATCCCGAACGCCGCGGCGCGAGCGCCCACGGCGCGACCGATGCGTCCGGCCCCGACGATACCGAGCAGCTTGCCCGAGAGGCTGGTGCCGAGCATGAAATCGAAGGCCCACCCGCGCCAGTCACCGCGCCGGACGAGCCGCTCGCCCTCGCCGAGGCGACGGGTCACCGAGAGGATCAGCGCCCACGTGAAGTCGGCCACAGCGTCTGTCAATACATCAGGCGTGTTCGTCACCACGATGTCGCGGCTGCGCGCGAACGCGACGTCGAGGTTGTCGTAGCCAACCGCCACGTTCGCGATGATCTTGAGCGATGTTCCTGCCTCGATCGCCGCACGGTCGATCCGATCGCCGAGCAGCACGACCAGGGCCTGTTTGCCCGCCAGGCGCTGGTGCAACGCGGCCGGGTCGAGGCCGCTCTCACCGGAGTGCATATCGACGTCGAAGTGTTCCTGCAAGGCGGTGAGGGCCGAAGACGGCAGGCGGCGCGTAACAAGAACCGATGGGCGAGACATGGGCGGATCGTAACTCAAACAGTCACCGGGGCAGCGCTCATGGGAGAAGGGGTAAGCGAGAAGGGGTAAGGGGTAAGGGGTAAGGGGTAAGGGGTAGAGGGTAGGGGGTAGGGGGTAGGGGGTGAGAGGTAAGGGCACAGGGCAGACAGCCGTCGTATGGGAGCCACGTCTGACCCCCTTCCCCTTCCCCTTCCCCCTTCCCCATTCCCCCTTACCGTCGTCCTCCTATTGACCGTCTATAAGAGGACGCGTTACTCTTATAGTTATTCTATAGGTAGAGCCGATGACCGCCACGCAGTCCGACCTGCTCCAGGGCACGCTCGACTTGCTGATCTTGAAAGTGCTGGACCTCGAGCCGATGCACGGGATGGGCATCGCGCGTCGCATCTCCCAGGTCACGAACGATACGTTCGTGGTCAAGGCCGGCTCGCTCTTTCCAGCCCTGCACCGGCTGGAGGAAGCCGGCTGGCTCACGTCATCGTGGGGGGAGTCAGAAACCAACCGTCGGGCGCGGTTCTATCGATTGACGCGCACCGGCCGGAAACACCTGCACAACGAGTCCCGGCGCTGGGAACGGATCTCGCTCGCGATGGCCAGCGCGTTGCGGGCGACGTAGAGGCCGATACCCATGATTCGCTACGTTCGGGCTCTCTGGCGAAACCTCTTCCAGCGGGACCGCGTCGATGAAGAGTTGGACGAGGAGATCCGCAGCTATCTTGAACTGACGGCGATGGAGCAGGTGCGGCGCGGACTCTCTCCAGAGGACGCAGTACGCAAGGCCCGCCGCGATCTCGGCCAGATCGATCAAATCAAAGATGGCGTGCGAGACGTCAGGGCCGGCATCATGGTAGACACGCTGGTACAGGATCTTCGCTATGCCCTCCGGACCCTTGGCCGGAGTCCCGCGTTCTCGTCGGTCGTTGTGCTGACCGTCGCCTTTGGCATCGCCGCAAACACGGCCATCTTTACGATCGTCGATGGCGTGCTGCTCAAGCCGCTCCCCTACGCGCACCCCGACCGCCTGGTGATGCTGTGGGAGCGATCGCTCACCGATGGCACACTCGGGACCGTCGCGCCGGCCAACTTCTTTGATTGGCGTCAGCAAGGCCATTCCTTCGACGCGATGGCGGCGGTCGATCCACATGAAGATGTCATCCTGACCGGTTCCGGCGAGCCGCGGCGTCTCTTGGGCGCCGCGGTCACTGCCGAGTTCTTCCCTGTCCTGGGCGTCGGGATGGCGCTGGGTCGAACGTTCCTGGCGGAGGAAGATCGTCCGGGACACAACCGCGTGGTGGTCCTGAGCCACGCCGTCTGGCTCAACCAGTTTGGCGGTCGTCCAGACATCCTGGGGCACGTGCTCACGCTCAACGACGCGCCCTTCACGGTTGTAGGCGTGCTTCCTCGAGACTTCTCGCTCGTCAGCCGCGCGTCGGACCTCGAAGCCCGCCACCGCTTCGATCTCTGGACGCCACTGGCTTTGGAATCGCCGCCTCCCGCCTGGCAGCGTGGCACGCACTCGTTGACCGTATTCGCGCGCCTCAAGCCGGCGGCGGCGTTGACGCAGGCGCAAATGGATCTGGACGCCGTGGCGGCCAATCTGCGCCGGCTGTACCCGGCGGACGACGCCAACCACGGCATCGCCGCAGTCCCGATGGCCCAGCACGTCGTCGTCGACGTCCGAACGGCACTTCTCACCCTGCTCGCCGCCGTGGGGATGGTGCTGGCCATCGCCTGCGCCAACATCGCCAACCTGTTGCTGACGCGCGCCGCCACGCGGCGGAAAGAGATCGCCCTGCGCGTCGCATTGGGCGCGAGTCGTCGCAGAATCGCTCGGCAACTGGTGACGGAGAGTGCCGTGCTGACGATCACGGGCGGCATGCTGGGCCTCCTGTTGACGTCGGTGAGCCTGCCACTGCTGGTCAATCACTTGCCCGCCGATCTGCCACGGACATCCGAGATCGGCGTCGATACGCGCGTCCTCGTCTTTACGAGTGCGCTGTCGCTGCTCACGGGCCTGGTCTTCGGATTGGTACCCCTGGTCTACTCTCGAGGCATCAGCGCCACCGATGCCCTCAAGCAGGGCTCATGGAGCGTCGCCGGCGGACGGTCCCGCGTGCGAAGCGCGCTGCTCGTCGCACAGGTTGCGGTCGCCCTGATGCTGCTCGTCGGCGCGGGCCTCATGATGAAGAGCCTCTGGAGGCTCTGGGGAGTGTCGCCCGGTTTTCACGTGGACCACATTCTCACCACTCAGCTGTCGCTTCCTCCGCAGTACGCGAACGGCAACAGCTTCGGGACGGGAAAACACCCGCGCATTGCTGTCTTCCAACGGGAGCTCGGCGAACGGGTGCGAGCGATCCCCGGGGTCCAGGCGGCGGCCTTTGCAGCCTATCTACCCCTCGGCGGCACCGACAACTCCTGGGCGTTCGATATCGAGGGTCGTCCGCCACGGCCGCCCGGCATATTCGATATCGCGAACTACCGGCCGGTGACCGCAGGCTACTTCGAGACGATGGGCATACCACTTCGTCGCGGGCGGGCTTTCGATTCGGGCGACGGTGAAGACCGACCTCTGGTTGTCATTGTCAACGAGACCATGGCGCGTGAGTTCTGGGACCGCCAGGACCCGGTCGGGCAGCGGCTTCGGTTTGGCGACCACAGCTGGAGAACGATTGTTGGCGTCGTTGGCGACGTGCACCATCGCGGTCTCGGCGCCACACCCGCAGCAGAACTGTACGTGCCGTACGCGCAGGTTCCCAACGTTGAAGTGCACCCGACGCTTGTCATGCGGACGTCGACGGACCCCGAGACCGTCGTCCGGGCCCTGCAGAAAGCCGTCGCCGACGTTGATCCAACCGTGCCGATGGATCAGATTCAGACGATGAACGAGCTCGTCGCCGACTCAGTTGCCCAATCTCGCTTCAGGACGACGGTGCTGCTGATGTTCGCGGGCGTGGCCCTTCTGGTCGCAGCGATGGGGCTCTATGGCGCGATGAGCTATTCGGTGAGTCAACGGACTCAAGAGTTCGGCGTCCGGATGGCCGTCGGCGCAAGCCGCAGCGCGCTGCTTCGACTGGTACTCGGGCAGGCGACACGACTCGTAATTGTCGGTATCTGTCTGGGTCTGGCGGGATCGGTTCTGCTGTCGCGTCTGATCGCGAGTCTCCTGTATGGGGTCGCGCCCTTCGACGTGGGGACGCTGGCGGGCGTCTCCGTCCTCTTGGTGAGTGTCGCGTTGATGGCCAGCTACGTGCCCGCTCACCGCGCGGCGCGAGCCGACCCGATGAAGGCGTTGCGGTGGGAGTAGGGCGGATTATTTCCTTTTCCCTTTTCCCTTTTCCCTTCTCCCTTTCCCGTTGCCCTTAGTCCCCGTCGGCCCTAGTGGCCGTGCGATTGGCAGTATCCGCACAGGCTGCACCCGACGTGCGGCTCGATGATGCAGGGCTGACCCTTTTCAACTGAGGGAGCCATGCGGAGCAGCGTGTGGCTCGGATGCTGCCGGGGATCGCCGGTACCCGGCGGCCGGAGATCCGGACGCGCGGCGAGGTGCTGTGCGACGACGTCGCGCACGAGCGCGCGCAGTTCGGCTTCAGTCATGCGCGGACCAGATCGTCGTTGCAATCGACGCGATCGACGATCCCGAGGATGGCGGCGTCCACAGGCGTACCACGGCGCTCCATCGCGTCCGCCGCCGCCTTGCCATCGAGGACCACGAGCACTTTCTCGCCGACACCTGCGCCGACGGTGTCGGTCGCCAGGAGCAGTGGTCCTCTCGGCGTGTCGTCCACGGCCACCGGTTGTACGAGGAGCAGCTTGCTGCCGTCGAACTTCCGGTGCTTCTGCGTGGCGACGAGTGTGCCGACGACAAAGGCGAGCTGCATGGCGGGGTGGACAGGAAATCGTCTTCGTCTTCGTGTTCGGCTTCGTGTTCGGATTCGTTTTCGTATTCGGGCGATTCGACGTCATCGTGATTCGCGCCCCGAAGACGAACGCGAACACGAAAACGACCTGATTAGGGTTCGAAGTCCCAGCTATCCACGATCCCGACCACGCCGGCGTCGACGGGTACCTCGGTGGGCAGGAACGGGAAACTCGCTTCGCGTCCGCGAACAAAGAAAACGGTCTCACCGACGCCGGCACCGACGGAGTCCGCGGCGACGAGGGTCCGGCCGGCCGGCTCTTTGTCGCGGCCCAGCGGTTGCAGGATGAGCAGCGTCACGCCAGTCAGCGCGGGATCCTTGCGCGTCATCACGACATCGCCGACCACACGCGCGACCTGCATGTCAGCCGCCTGCCATCTCGATGAGATCGACGATCCCCACGATGGCCGCATCGACTGGCGTGTCTTTCATGCCAGACGCCATGCGCGCGGAGCTGCCGTTGACGACCAGCACGGTCTCGCCGACGCCGGCGTCAACCGTGTCGAGCGCCACCAGATAGTTACCTTCCGGCTTGCCGCTGGGATCCATGCCGCGCACGACGAGCAGCTTGTGGCCCTCGAGCCGCTGGTCCTTGCGCGTGGCGACGACCGTGCCGACAACCCTGGCGAGCAGCATGGGGACGGAAGAGAGGCGGGCGGGCGGAGCGGCGCTCCGCCGACGGCACCTGGATTACTTCTGCGCCTTCCCGATGGGCAGCACGTCTTCGAGGTTTGCGTGCGGCCGCGGAATCACGTGCACCGAGACGAGCTCGCCGACGCGCCGCGCGGCGGCCGCGCCTGCATCGGTCGCAGCCTTCACGGCCGCGACATCGCCTCGCACGATGGCGGTCACGTAGCCCGCGCCGATCTTCTCCCAGCCGACGAGGCTGACTTTGGCGGCCTTCACCATGGCGTCCGCCGCTTCGATCATCGCGACGAGGCCCTTGGTCTCGACCAACCCGAGCGCTTCACCCATTTTGCGTATCTCCTGTCACACCCGGCATCTCGCTGGTGCGCGGCAGCAAACCCCTTCAGCCTCGGCCCGCGTCCGCTGTCGATCAGCGAAGCTGGCGTACCGCGTCTTCGATGAGGGCCGTCAGTTCGCGGTATGTTAACCGAATTTCTCCATCGTCGACGGCGCGTCCGGGCGACATGCCACTCATGAGCGCTTCCGCTTGCTGCTCGGGAACGAGCCGCTGGCCGGGCGCGTCCGGAGCGCGTACGACCTGACACGTCGCATCGCCGTCCGTCGGGCTGTCATCCACGCAGATGGGAGCAGGCGACGCGATGCCATACATGCCCCGCAGACCCTGGAGACGCTGCACTTCCTGCTGGGAGAGCAGCCGTTCCCCGCCGAGCAACCGGGCCACCAGGCTGATCTTGGCGAAATGCTCCACCGTCTCCATCTTGTAATACGCGGCGAACAGGTCGCCCGCCACGGTCAGTGCCCCGTGGTTGGCCAGCAACAGGCCGTCGTGCGCCATGATGTACTGGCGCACGGCGTCCGGCAGCTCCTGCGTGGACGGCGTGGCGTATTCGGCAATCGGGATGCTGCCGAGTGTCGTGATGACTTCGGCCAGCACGGCGCGGTCGAGCGGAATACCAGCGACCGCGAACCCCGTCGCCAGCGGTGGGTGCGCATGGACCACCGCACGCACGTCCGGCCGGTTTCGATATACCTCCAGGTGCATCTTCAGCTCGGACGACGGATCGCGCTCACCGTCGAGCTTCCGTCCCTCGAGATCCACGACGCACATCATGTCCGGCGTCATGAATCCCTTCGACACGCTCTTCGGCGTCGTCAGGATGCGTGTGGCGTCGAGCCGCACGCTGATATTGCCGTCGTTGCTCGCGACGTACCCTCGCGCGTACAGGCGACGGCCAACTTCACAGATGTCGGCGCGGACAGAAGCCTCGGATGGCGGCACTGGACTCGACCGGTGAACGCGCGTCGGATGCGTCGGTTAGGCGCCGCGGCCCACGGGCCGTGGCTCAGACTGCGAATGCGCGCCCGACAGCCAGGCACGCCGGCATTCGTCGGAACAGAAGTATGCCTGCTCGCCGCCGCGGGTGGCGGTCCGCGCGCGTGACTGTACCACGAAGGTGCCGCAGATGGGGTCGCGCATCATCGGAGCGCCGCGTTGGGGCACGCGGCTTCGACCGTCTGTCCGCCGCGCCCCGGTTGCGCCCTCGACGATGCCTTCGAAGAGGCGCCAGATGGACCGCAGGACGAACAGCGCCAACACGACAAACAGCAGAAACCGGATCAGCATGGCTGCGGCCTCAGTTCGTGCCAGGTGCGGCCGTCTGGCCAGCGGCGCCGAGATTCGGATGCGCGGACTTCAGGGCATCGAGCGCACGCTTGGCGGCCTGCCCTTCTGGACTGTCGGGTGCGAGCTCGACGACGCGCTGCCAGGCTTTGTTCGCGGCACTCAGGTCCTGTTTGGCGAACGCCAGCACGATGCCCTGGTTCAGCATCGTCTTGGTGTGCTTGGGGTCCATCTGCAGCGAGCGCTGAAACTGCGCGAGCGCTTTGTCAGGCTGGTTCTGGTAGTAGTAGCTGACGCCGAGGTCGGTACTGACATCAGGATTGGTCGGGTCGAGCGTCACCGCCTTTTCGTACCATTTGACGGCGTCGTCATAGCGCTCGGCGTCGAAGTAGAGATTGCCGAGCTGTGTCCGCGGGGTCGCGTTCGACGGATCCTTGTCCGCGATGTCGGTGAGGCGCTTCGCTTCGGCCTCGTCGAGAACCGGTTTGGCGGGAGCCGTGGACGACCCGCCGGTCGACGCCTGCGCTGCGACGGGCGGTGCGGCGACACTTCTGGCTCCCGGCTGCTGACTGCCGATGAGCCATCCGGCAATCAACCCAAGCAGGATGCCCGCCCCGCCCAACACGTAGGATTCAGGCTTCATCGCGCACGCACGATCATAGCAACGTCGCTTTGAACCAGTCTACCAACCGGCCGACCAGTCCGTCCGACTTCGTGAGCATCATCGTCCCGTGTCCCGCCTCGTCCAGCGTCTCGAGTTGTGCGCGTGGCGCGTCCTCCGACAGTGCCTTGGCCGACCGCAGCGCATACGGGTCGTTCTTCGAGGCGACGAGCAGCACCGGGCGGTCGCCGTACTTCTTCATCGCCGTGTCGCTCTTGAGACCTCGGTAGTCGATCCCTGGCGACAGCAGCACCACGCTGCGCACTGACGGGTCTCCGGCGGCCGCCTGGATGGCGAGGCTCGCGCCGACCGATGCGCCCGCGAGTCCGATGCGACCGGAGGCGACTTCCGGGCGGTGCTTGACCCACGCGATCGCGGCGACTACGTCCTGGAGCAGAGGACTGAGATCCACCGCCGCATCGACCGATCCGCTCGAATCGCCGTGACCGCGCAGATCGAGCGCGAGCACCAGAAACCCGGTCTGGTGTAATCGTTCGGCGGTGATGTCCCAGTCGCGGCTCGATCGGGTGAGCATGTGGACGAGGACGATCGCGGGTACGTTGGTACCCGACGCCGGCCAGAACTCGGCTGAAAGCGCCGTCCCGTCGGCCGCTCGGAATGAGACGCGATCCGCGGCGAGCGCAGGCATTGCGCTGGCGAGGACGATTGCTGCCAGATTGAGCAGACCGATCAGCCGCTTCCGCATGGCCGTCTCAGTGGCCCGACGCGGCACCGCTGGATCGGATGGCATCGAGATAGTCGGTGACGGCGCGCTCGAGGCCGACGAAGAGCGCGTGACTCAAGAGCGCATGTCCGATCGACACCTCGGCGAGATGCGGAATGGCGGCAAAGCTCGGCAGGTTGTTCAGGTCGAGGTCGTGGCCGGCGTTCACGCCGAGGCCGCAGCTGTGCGCGTGAGCCGCAGCACGCGTATAGAGCGCCAGACTCTCTTCACGCCGCTTGCCGCCCTGCTCGTAGGCGCGCGCGTAGGGCTCGGTGTACAGCTCGACACGGTCGGCGCCGAGCCGCTGAGCCCATTCGACGGCTTCGAGCCGCGGCTCGATGAACAGGCTGACGCGCGTGCCGTGTGCGCGCAGGCGGCCGACTGCGTCTTCGAGCCCTGGCCATGGCCGATCGATTGGCCAACCCGCCTGACTGGTGATCTCCCCGGGCATCACGGGGACGAGCGTGCACTGGTCTGGTCGCGTGGCCAGCACCATCGCGATCAGATCGGGGCGGGGATCACCTTCGATGTTGAACTCGACCTTGCCACGCTGCGGATCGAGCCACGCGGCGATCTCAGTCACGTCGCGTGCCGTGATGTGCCGTTCGTCCGCGCGTGGATGCACGGTGATGCCGGGCGAGCCCGCCCTCACGGCGACGCGGACGGCCTCGAGGACGGACGGAATGCTGCCGCCCCGCGCGTTGCGGAGCGTTGCGACCTTGTTGACATTGACGGACAGATGAACCAAGGCAGGCTCCGGCCCTCGCGACTCAGCCACTCAGGCGAGGTGCGTCTTCACGGCCGTGGCAATCTCCTCGGCCCACGCCCGAATCTCACCCTCGTGCGGTCCCTCGAGCATGATGCGCAGCAACGGCTCGGTCCCCGAGGACCTGACCAGCAGTCGTCCGCGTCCCACCAGCCGATCCTCGACGGTTCTGATCGCGGTGGCGACCGCCGGCACGGTCGCGAGCTCGACGCGCTCACGAACGCGGACGTTCACGAGCACCTGCGGGTAGGTCGTGAGTTGCGCGGCCAGCTCGCCGAGCGGCCGCCCGCTCGCCAGTATCACGCGCACCATCTGCAGAGCAGTGCCGAGTCCATCGCCCGTAAACAGGTAGTCAGAAAAGATGACGTGGCCCGACTGTTCGCCGCCGAGAGTGAAGCCGCGACGCACCATCTCGTCCTTCACGTACCGGTCGCCCACCTGGCAGCGCACGAGTGAAATGTCCTGCGCGCGTAGCGCGAGCTCGAGACCGATGTTGCTCATGACGGTCGCGACAACGGTGTTTCCGGCGAGCCGTCCTTCTGCCTTCAGCTGCCTGTCCGCAAATGAGCAGCACGGCATCGCCGTCAACGACGCGGCCGCGCTCATCGATGAAGATCGCGCGGTCTCCATCGCCGTCGAAGGCCACGCCGAACGCGAGACCCCGTTCGACAACGACCGCCGCCAGGCGCTCCGGATGAGTGGACCCACAATCGAGGTTGATGTTGCGGCCGTCCGGTTCGTTCCCGATGGTCGTGACGTCGAAGCCGAGCTCGCGGAAGACGCGCGGCGCCACGGTCGTCGTGGCGCCGTTGGCACAATCGACACCGATCCGCGTGCCCCGCAGCCGGCCTGCGTCAGCCACGATCGTTTCGAGATGGGCGACATACCGATCCACGAGGCTCTCGCCGGGGACCGCATCGGCCTCGCCCTCCGGCACGGTCCACGTGGAATCCGCCACAATCGACTCGACGTGGCGCTCGAGATCGTCGGTGAACTTTTCACCGGCGCCGGAAAAGACCTTGATGCCGTTGTCTTCGAACGGATTGTGCGAGGCCGAGATCACGACGCCGGCCGTGAAATCAGAGCTGCCGGTCAGGTACGCCACGCCCGGGGTCGGGATGACGCCGGCGCTCATGACATCCGCGCCGCACGCACGCGCTCCGTGCGCCAGCTCGCGCTCGATCCACTCACCGGACTCGCGGGTGTCGCGCCCGATGAGAAGTCGCGGATGCCCTTCCGGGAGCGCGCGAACGAGCGCAGCGCCGAGGCGGCGCACCGTCTGATGATCCAGGGGGTACGACCCCGCCTTGCCCCGGACGCCGTCTGTACCAAAGAGTCGAGATGTCATCGTCAGCTAGTGGCCTGTCTCCGCTGCAGCGGGACCTACGGGATTGTCACACGCACACTGGTTGGCTGCGCCGCAAGCGTCGAGTAATCGGCCGTCGGATCGAATCGAACTGCCAGCGTGTATTGTCCGCGGGTCAGGCCTGTGATGTCCACGAATGCAGGGATCGACTGCGCCGAGAGTTGTCTGACCAGGTTACCGGGACCGCTGACCGTCACGGCGACCTGCCGCGGCGCAACGCGCGCGCGCACCCCGTGGCCCGTTCCGCGAACCGTGACGGGCACGTCCGCCACCAGCCGCTCGACTGGCGCCGGCAGGATCTCGACGGTCACGATGGCGTCCCGTGGAAGCCGCAGCCGCGCCATCGATTCCGGCAATCCGATCGTGGCGTTGTCCCGGACGCGCGCTCTCGCGCCGCTCACGTTGACGGGCTCCGTCGTCGCCTGCGTGAGCTGCTGGACGATGCTTTCTGGACCGATGACGTCCACGCTGATCGGCGTGGCGACGATCGGTCCGATCACGAAGCCTGGAGCTGGTATGCCTTCGACGGTCGGCACGACCGGCACCCGCTTGCTCACGGACGTCTCGAACTGGAGCGAGACCGTGGACGGCAGCACGTGCTGCACGGTTACACCGTACGGCACGGTCACTTCCGCGGGCGTCAGGTGAAAGAGACGCTTGCCTGCCCGCGCCGTCCGAAGATCCACGAGGACGATCAAGTCGCCGCTGCGAAGCTGAGCCACCGTACCCGCGGCTCCACGAATGCGCACGTCCACCGCACTCGGTGGCTCGCCCGTCATCTCGAGCGACTCGGGGATGTTCTGAAACTCCAGCGCCACGCGCAGCGATCGCTCGGCTTGCTGCTGTCCGGCGACGAGAAACCAGAGCACCAGCGCGAGCGCGACCGACAGCGCCTGCAATCCGAATCGCGCGAGGATGCGGCGCGTCATTGCCCCTGCCTCGCGCGCGCGCGACGCTTGGAAGTGCCGCGCCGGTACGTAATCAGCTGACCGAGGCGCTGCCGTAGCGCGTCCTGCGTGAGGCCGCGTTCGATTTCGCCGTCGAGCACGAGCGAAATCACTCCCGTCTCCTCGGAGATGACAACCGCAATGGCGTCATTTTCCTCGGTGAGCCCGATCGCGGCGCGATGCCTCGATCCGAGCTCACGGCTCAAACGGGGATTGACGGTCAACGGAAGAAAACACGCGGCCGCAGCCACCCGATCCTCCTGAATGATCACGGCGCCGTCGTGGAGCGGCGAGGTGGGCTGGAAGATCGTGACGAGCAGGTCGTAGGTCACTTTTGCGTCGAGGGGGATGCCGCTCTCTATGTAGTTGCGCAGTCCAATCTCGCGCTCGACCGCGATGATCGCCCCCACGTGGCGGCTCGAGAGCATCGAGGCGGCAACCGCAATCTCCTCGGCCGCTTCTTCACTGGATTCCCCGCGGGTCAGTAACCGGAAGAAGGGAGCACGTCCCAGGTGCGCCAGCGCTCGCCGGATATCGGACTGGAACAGGACGATGGCCGCAAATACCAGATACCCGGCCAGGTTCCGGATCAGCCAATTGACGGTCTCGAGATTCGCGGCCTGCGAGAAGAACAGGAGGAACACCACAAGGCCCGCGCCGAGCGCCATCTGCGCCGCTCGTGTCCCCCGAATGAGCTTGAGGACCTCATAGATCAGGATCGACACGATGGCGATGTCCAGAACATCTCGCCAGTTCGTCGGCGGGTGCCCGAACAGTTCGCCACCTACTCCCATCGTGTCTCACCGCTTTCATCGCGATCGAGTCCGGCGTCCCGTCTCAGCATGTCGGCCACTTTGACGACGTCCGCCATCGCCTGCACACCATGGACGCGGACGATGTGTGCCCCGCCGAGCACCGCGGCCGTGACCGCGGCAGCCGTCGCCCATTCGCGCTCCGCCGGCAACCGATCGCCCACGGCGCGAGTCAGAAACGACTTTCGCGACGGACCGACGAGCAGAGGCCGTCCGAGTCTGGCGACGGGACCAAGATCGGCCAGCAGCCGGCCGCTGTGCTCGGCGCGCTTCGCAAACCCCAGACCGGGGTCGAGGATCAGCGCCTCTCGGGGGATACCAGCCTCGACAGCAGCCGTCACGCGAGCGTCCAACTCCCGCGCCACATCAGCCGCCACATCGTCGTAGTGCGCCTCTTCGTACATGTCGCGGGAGCGCCCGCGAGTGTGCATGAGGACCAGCGCAGCTCCGCGAGCCGCGACAACCGACGACAGCGCCGCATCATACCCTAAGGCACTGATGTCATTGACGATCGTGGCGCCGAGGTCGAGAGCCGCGGCGGCCACATCCGCCTTGTACGTATCAATCGAGATGGGAACCGACAGGGCTGCCGAAAGGCGCCGAAGGACCGGCTCGATCCTGGCCCGTTCGTCGGCTGCCGAAAGGGGCGAGGCCCCAGGACGCGTGGACTCGCCTCCGACGTCGATGAGGTCGGCGCCGTCCGCCACCATGGCGAGCGCGGCATCGACGGCATGCGCTGCATCCCCGTATCGCCCGCCGTCAGCGAACGAGTCAGGCGTGACGTTGAGCACGCCCATGATGAGCGTGCGAGGGCCCAGTACGAGCGGGCCGCGGCCTGGGAGCGGGAGTTGAAAGCGTGGACGCGGAGTCACGGCAGGAACGGCGCAGGGAGGCAGGCGCCAGTCCTACAGCCGCGGCGTGCGGCTGCAGGCTGCCTGGCTCCGCCTATTCCTGCGGCAAGGGCTTGTTGAGCGGTGGCACGATGGCCGGCCGCTGGTCGCGCGCACGGACGCGGTCCTCGGCAGGCGACGGCGTCGGGTCGTTGGGCCGTGACGGGACCGGCTCTTCGATCGGCAGGTCGGCGACGATCCTTCGCACCTGATCCGCGTCGAGCACTTCGCGAAGCAGCAGCTCTTCGGCCATGCGCTCCAGACGGGCGCGATTGGCCTTGATGATCTCCGTCGCGCGCTCGTAGTTGCGCGTAACGATCCGTTTGACTTCCTGATCGATCCGAACCGCCGTGTCTTCGCTGAAGTCGGACCGCTGCGCGATCTCACGGCCAAGGAAGATCTGCTCTTCCTTCTTGCCGAATGTGAGCGGGCCCATCTTGTCGCTCATGCCCCACTCGCAGACCATGCTGCGCGCCATCTCAGTGGACCGTTCGAGATCGTTGCCCGCGCCCGTCGTGATCTGGCCCAGCACCAGCTCCTCGGCGATGCGGCCGCCAAGCAGGATGGCAATGCGATCGTCCAGATAGTCGCGCGAGTAGTTGTGCTTCTCGTCCACCGGCAGTTGCTGCGTCAGGCCGAGCGCCATGCCGCGCGGGATGATCGTGACCTTGTGAATCGGATCGGCGTGCGGCAGTGTGACTGTCAGGATCGCGTGGCCCGCCTCGTGGATCGCCGTGATCTTCTTCTCGGCGTCGCTGATGATCATCGAGCGGCGCTCCGAGCCCATCAGGACCTTGTCCTTGGCGTACTCGAAGTCGAGCATCCGCACGACCTTCATGTTCATGCGTGCGGCGCTCAGCGCGGCTTCGTTCACGAGGTTCGCGAGGTCCGCTCCGGAGAAGCCCGACGTTCCCCGCGCCAGCACGCTCACATCCACATCGTCCGAGAGCGGGATCTTCTTGGTGTGGACGGCGAGGATGCCTTCACGTCCCTTGACGTCCGGACGGTTGACGACGATGCGGCGGTCGAAGCGGCCGGGACGAAGGAGCGCCGGATCGAGCACGTCGGGACGGTTCGTCGCAGCGACGAGAATCACGCCTTCGTTGCTCTCGAAGCCATCCATCTCGACGAGCAGCTGGTTGAGGGTCTGCTCGCGCTCGTCGTGGCCGCCGCCCAGGCCGGCGCCACGGTGCCGTCCAACAGCGTCGATCTCGTCGATGAAGACAATGCACGGAGCGTTCTTCTTGCCCTGCTCGAAGAGGTCGCGCACACGCGAGGCGCCGACGCCCACGAACATCTCGACGAAGTCGGAGCCGCTGATCGAGAAGAAGGGTACGTTGGCTTCACCTGCCACGGCGCGCGCGAGGAGGGTCTTGCCGGTTCCCGGGGGGCCCATCAGGAGCACGCCCTTGGGAATCCTGCCGCCGAGCTTCTGGAATTTCTGGGGCTCCTTCAGGAACTCGATAATCTCCTGCAGCTCTTCCTTCGCCTCATCCACGCCGGCGACGTCCTTGAACGTCACTTTCTTCTGTGCGCTGGACGACAGCTTCGCCTTGCTCTTGCCAAACGAGAGCGCCTTGTTGCCGCCGCTCTGCATCTGGCGCATGAAGAAGATCCAGAAGCCGATGAGGAGCAGGATCGGCGCCCAGGAATAGATGAGCGTCGCCCAGGGGCTGGTCGTCGGCTCTTTGGCCTGGACGATGACGCCCTTTTCAATCAGGCGATTCGCCAGCCCTTCGTACTGCGCCGGCGCGTGGGTGGTAAAGGTTTCGTTGGACTTGAGGACCCCGGTGATCTCATTGCCCACGATCGTGACGCTCGCGACCTGGCCCTGCTCCACCTGCGAGACGAACACGCTGAAGCTCACGGCCTGGTCATGCGCCTGGAACCTGGTGGAAAACGTCCACACGAGGACCCCGACGACGACGAGCACCATCCAGAAGAGCAGACTTTTGAGCGTGGAATTCACGCGGGTCCTCCGACCTGGGACATTGTCAAGACTACCACGGCCTTCGTATCGGCAGTCACGCGCGCAGCGTCATGGAGCGCCAATCCCGGCACCCAGACCACCTGATCGTGTGCATCCACCACGAGCGGCAGGCGGCGGCGAGCCTGTCGCGGCACCTTCCCATCGACAAAGACGTCCTGGAGCTTCTTCCGGCCGCCCAAACCAAGGGGCCTCATCCGGTCGCCGGGACGCCAGTTTCGCACCGCGAGACCTGATTTCGTCGCCTCGAGATCGATGTGCACCCTCGGCAGTGCGCTCGGCGAGCTGGCGAGGGCAGATGGATCGCCGTCAGCCACCTCGGCTGAAACCGCCCACTCGGTCCCCGCGACCACGATCAGGCCCGGAACCGGCAGGTCGTAACGATAGTCGGCCACGGGCGACGCCGCCGTCAGGGTCCTACTTACTAAGACCCCGTTCGCCGCGATTCGTTCCACACGAATCCGACCCCCTACTTCCAGAGACGAGACGTCGCCGTTGATGAGTTCCCTGAGGCGCTCGACCTCTGCGAAACCCGGCTGCACCGCGCCGGCATCCCGCAGAGCCTGCAGCAGCACGCGCCGCTGCAGCGAGAGCGGTTCGAGCGCGAGGGCGTCGCGGTCAATCGTCAGTCCGGAGCCTGCGCGCTGCACCAGTCGCGAGCTGGCGCGGTCGGTCAGCACATCCAGCCACTCGGCGTCGGCGCGGGAAATCTCCGCGCACCGGGCCAGCGACGCGGTCACGTCAGCGCCCATCGCCGCGTGCAGCGCCGGCAGCACCCGATGGCGAATGCGATTCCTGGGCACGCCGACGTCACTGTTCGTCGCGTCTTCGACCCAGGTGTGGCCGTGGCCGCGCAGCCAGCTTCGCAGGTCCTCGCGTCCCACGTCGAGGAGAGGGCGGACAAACGCTCCACGAGCAGGATGGATGCCCGCGAGTCCGCGGGCTCCAGCTCCGCGCAGCAGCTTGAGCAGAACCGTTTCGGCCTGGTCGTCGCGCGTGTGCCCCACGGCGACGCAGTCGGCGCCGAGTGCGACCCGGGCCCGCTCCAGTGCGGCGTACCGGGCACGGCGCGCCGCATCTTCCGGCGAGAGACCATCGTCTTTCGTGATATGGACGCGATCGACCGACGCTGCCAGGCCGAGCTCGCGCGCGAGACTGCGGCAGAATGCCTCGTCTCTGTCGGAGTCGGCACCGCGGAGCTGGTGGTTCACGTGGACCAGTCCGGTCAGAGTGACGCCGAGCTCATCCTGCAGGAGGTGCAGCAGGCGCACGAGGGCCACCGAATCCGAGCCGCCTGACACGGCGGCGACGACTCGCGAGCCGGGCGCCAGCAACCCCTGACGCCTGACGGCGCGGGTAAGACGCTCTTTGATCGACATGTACGTCGGAACGAACTGGCGTGGACTGCGGAGGCGCAGCCCGATGGGGACTGGCGCGCGCTCCGCCCGAAAATGGTGCCGGTGCAGGGACTTGAACCCCGGACTCCGCGGATATGAGCCGCGTGCTCTAACCAACTGAGCTACACCGGCGGGACCCTTTATTGTATCAGAGCACCCGTAGGGCTAAGGGCGAAGGGGCAAGGGATAGGAACGGTTTGTGGGCCTGAGGGCTGGCTCTCCTTACCGCTTACCCCTTTCCCGTTAACCCCTTACCCCTTTTCCTAATCCCTACCCCTCCGCTTCGATGAGCGCCGCCGCGAGCAGCGGGATGAGCAGTTCGTGATGCCCGACGAGCGAGTAGCCACGGCCGATGCCGGCTGTCGGCCGATGGACGACATTGGTCTGCGGACGATACAGGCGCACGAAGTCGAGATTGACGGTAACCAGACCGTCGAGCGAGATCCCGCGATTCCGCACCAGGCTCACGGCCTTGAGGAACACCTCGGGCAGAATGACCGCGGATCCGCAATTGAGGTAGGCGCCTCGGGTCAGTCGCGACACGTTGCTCACGAACCGGCGGAAGTCACGAAGGCTCGTCTCGCCGATGGCGGCGCCCGACGCGTCCGGATGCATGTGGATGATGTCGGTGCCGATCGCAACGTGCACCGTCAACGGGATACCCAATCGCGCCGCAGCTGCGGTGACGCTGAGATTCGCGTGCGCTGGCGCCGCGGCGAGCAGATAGGCGCCGACGGCTTCACCGAGGCCCAGTCCGCGCGCGTGTCCGTCCGCGATCGCTCGATTGAGTCCAGAGCCGGTCTCTTCCGCCATCCCGAAGCGGCCCGTCCCGAGTGACTCATCAACGTCTTCGGACGTTGCACCTGCCAGCGCCACCTCGAAGTCGTGAATGATGCCCGCGCCGTTGGTCGCGAGCGCCGACACGAAGCCACGCTCCATCAGATCGATGAGGATCGGTGCGAGGCCAGTCTTGATGACGTGCGCGCCGAAGCCCCAGATGATGCCAGCGCCTCGGCGGTGTGCATCGATCAGGTGATCGACCACGGCCTCGAAGTCCGCGGCCCCGAGCAGGTTCGGCAAGGACGCGCGCCACCCGCGGATGCCAGACCCCGGCACGTACGGCCGCGCGAAGTCCGGCGCATTCGCCTTGCTGACTCGAGACGCCAGCGGATACGTACGGACGTCAGAGAGATCGAACTCTTCGTACGGAAAGTGGGGCCGCGCGGGATCGGTCATCGAACTTCAATACTCTACACAAGGTTGAAGGGGTTCCGGGGTTCCAGAGTTCCGGGGTTCCCGGGTTCCCGAGTTCCGGGGTTAGGGAGTCAGGAGCGGTCCCAGATCGAACACTCACAATCACGGCGGCAACGGATCAGAACCTCCGGCACCCTGGAACCGCGGAACCCTGGAACCCATTGTTAAGTAATAAGCATCGCATCCCCGTAGCTGTAGAAGCGGTACCGCTCGCGAATGGCTTCCTGATACGCGCGAAGCACCAGATCCCGGCCCGCGAATGCCGACACCAGCACCAGCAGCGACGAACGTGGCAGGTGAAAGTTGGTCAGCAGCGCGCCGACAACCTGGAACTCGAATCCAGGCGTGATGAAGAGATCGGCGTCGCCGGCGGACGCGGGCACGCGGCCTCCGTTCATTCGCGCGGCGTGTTCGAGCGTCCGGGTCGTGGTCGTCCCGACAGCCACGACGCGCCGGGCGTCCGCGCGCGCGGCTTCGATGGCACGTGACGCGGACTCAGGGATGTCGAATGGCTCGGCATGGATCCGATGCGCCTCGACGATGTCGGTTCGAATCGGCTCGAAGGTGCCGTAGCCGACGTGGAGCGTGATGGCCGTTCGCTCGATGCCGCGCGTGGTAAGCCTTTCGAGGATCTCCGGCGTGAAGTGGAGTCCCGCCGTCGGAGCAGCCACTGATCCGCGCGTTCGCGCGTAGACGGTCTGATAGCGTTCACGGTCGCTCTGTGCCGCCGGCCGCTTGATGTACGGCGGCAACGGAATCTGTCCCAACGTGTCAATCGCCTCCTCGACGCCGCCATCGTCCTCACGCCAGAGCCGAAGCGTCCGGCGGCCGAACGTGTGACGCTCGAGGATTTCCGCGTGCAGGATCGGTCCGGTCGATCCAAACCGCACGCGGCTGCCCGGTCTCAGCTTCTGTCCCGGGTGGACGAGTGCCTGCCATCGATCATCTCCGGCGCGACGCAGGAGGAGACACTCGACGGCGCCGCCGCTGGGCACTCGCACGCCGAACAGTCGCGCGGCGAAGACGCGCGTCTCGTTGACGACCACGAGATCTCCGGCGGCAAGTTCGTCGGGCAGCGCCTCAATCGACGAATGACGGACGGTGCCCGTCGCTCGATCGAGCACGAGCAGCCGGGACGCGCTTCTATCGGGAGCGGGCTCCTGGGCGATCAGTTCGGCGGGGAGATCGAAGTCGAACTCGGACAGGAGCATGGACACGTCAGCGCAGCGATGGATGTCTGAAGGTCGCCTTCGAAGGATCGGCCAGATACTTCTTCAGCTTCACGAATTCATACATCAGCACGATAGAGAACGGAGACGCGAACCAGACCAGGGCCGCTTCGAGCGGGAATGGCCACGCTGGATCGCGTGTCCAGGCCGAGACCCAGATGCCGAGCATCGCTGAGGGCTTGTAGCCCCACCAGTGCCGCGGCACGGCGAGCGTCGCCTCCCAGCCCATCGAGGTGACGAGCAGATAGAGCGCCGTCACGCCAAAGGCCCGCCAGTTGACGTACTCGCGCACTGTCGAGAACAACAACACCGCCGGCACGAACGCCAGCACGATGAGAAACGTGAAGTACGGCGGAACCACGCCAGCTCTGACCGGGTTGCGCGCGAAGACGGCCAGGCCGACGGCCATCAAGATGACCGCGCCCACGAGTGCGCGGATCGAAACAGCAACGATCCTGCCGTGTTCGGGCAGATGCGCCTTGTCGTGGCTCGGCGTGTAGCGCACGATCCAGTATTCGCTGGCCCACCCATAGATGAGGAGCGTCGCGATCGGCGCCATCGCGTAGAACACGAACTCCTCGATGGGTACTCTCGCATGCAGCACCGGGACGGTCAGCCATGCGATGTAGTTGGCGGTGTCGGATTCGTCGAACTGCAGAATGACGTGTCCGAAGACCACGTCGAGCAGCACGCCCATGGCCACGACGCTGAGCGTCGTCAACAGCATCGCAGACCGGCGCCGGCCCCCACTGTCTGTGTATTCGAGAAAGCGCGGCAGCAGCAGCAACGTGGGCACGAGCCAGAAGGCGAGGCTCGAAAAGTAGGTCAGCCTGTGGACGTCGTCCAGGATGAAGGGCACGATCCACGACGCGACGAACAGCCCCAGCCAGTCGAGGTCGCGAATTCTGTCCAACCATGAGGTGGTCGCCATAGGTGGAGGCCCATCCGTGGCCCACCCTACTCTTACCTGCGAAGGGGTGCAAGAACTGGGATAGGTGCGGGAGTGCGGGGTGCGACAGGTGCGGACCGAGGGTGCGGCCGAACGGTGCGGTCACGACGTGCGAAGGTGCTAAGGGCTAGAGCCGAAAGCCCAAAGCCCAACGGCCGCGTCAGTGCACCAGGCCGAATCCGACCGGGCCTCGCGATCGCCAGTCGTCGGCAAGGATCGCCCAGAGCACCTGATCGAACGCCATGCCGTCGCGGACGAGAGACTGGCGCAGCAGCGCCTCCTGCACGGCGCCGAGCTTGCGCAGCGCGCCGTTGCCGCGTCCGTTGCGGACCGCCGCACGCGCTTCGACGCGCCGCACGCCAATCGTCTCGAATGCAAACTGCAGGAGCAGCGGCGCCGCGGTGAAGAAAAGACCGTGGCCCCAGAACGCGCTGCCGATCGCGAACTGCCAATCCGCCACGCCGAATCCGGGCTCCATCGCGCGCAGGTGGAACAATCCAACTGGGGCGGTGCTGCCCTCGGTCAGTAGTGCGAACGTGATCGACAGACCTTCCGCGCGCTGGTCGAGTGCCCACCGGATGTAGCGCTCGAACGCATGCACTGTTGCCGGCGGTGGTTCGATGAACTGCGCCACGTCATCGGCACAGAGCACGGTGCGCAGGGCTGCCGCGTCTTCGATGCGCACCTCGCGCAGAGTCACGGCCGGTCCCCGCAGTACCGGCGGCGCGTATCGCCAGGCGGGCAGACCGTCCGGACCCGTGCTGATCGCGCGGTGCCGGCCGGTCTCCATCGCGCTGCGGTCGACTGACATCAGTTGGCTCCTGCCCCCGCGGCACTCCCCCACACGATATTCGAGCCCCAGACGATGTTGCTGCCCCAGACGATGTTCGAGCCCCACACGATGTTGGAGCCCCACACGATGTTGTTGGCCGCGAGGCTGCCGTCCGGATCGACCGAACCCCAGACGATGTTGAAGCAGTCCTTGCCGCCGCATGCGCTGCCCCACACGATGTTCTGAGCCGCGCTGCCCCAGACAATGTTGGAGCCCCACACGATGTTCGAGCCCCAGACAATGTTCGATCCCCAGACGATGTTGCTGCCCCAGACGATGTTCGATCCGCTGACGCCCTGGACGCCCGAACCCCACACGATGTTGGTGCCTGTCGTTCCCCAGACCACGTTGTCGTCGAGCGACGGACCCCACACGAGATCGCTGCAATCACCCTCGCAGGAACTCCCCCAGACGATGTTGCTGCCCCATACGATGTTGGAGCCCCAGACGATGTTCGAGCCCCACACGATATTGCTGGCCCACGCCGTCGCGTCTGGACGCGGCACGCCGCCGGTCACGAGGTAGTTGCCCCAGATCAAGTTACGGCTCCAGGAGGCATCGGTCGGATACGGGTCGCCGGCCTTCGCGGTCAGAAAGAAGCGGGCAAGCCGCACGGCACCGTCCGCGTTCACCTCGCCGGCGCCCTGCGCGAGCAGCGTGACGCCAGGCTCTTCGATTGCCGTGTACTGGATGAGGGCCTTGACGGCGTTTGGCGTGAGTGTCGGATTCGCCTGCAGCATCAACGCGACGACGCCCGTCACCGCCGGAGCCGCCATGCTGGTACCGCTGAGAGTGAGATACGCGCCCGTGCCGCGAGGAGCCACCCCCGACACGACCGAGTTGGGATAGTTCACGACGAGCGTGCTGCCCGCCGCCGCCAGCGACGTGATCCGGATGCCAGGCGCAACCACATCGGGCTTCGCGCGGTAGTCGACCGCCGTCGGACCCTTCGAGCTGAACGGCGCCATCTCATCGTCGGACGTCGCCGCCGTGCCGTGCGCGTCGTACGCGCCAACCGTGAGTACCCACGGGGCGTTGCCGGGAGCCGTGATGCCGCCGTAGACCTGATCGCCGGCCGCGGTTCGTCCGAAGTTGCCCGCCGCGGCCACGACGACGATGCCCGCGTCTACAGCGCGCTTGGCGGCGAGGGTGAAGGGATCCGTGTCGAACGACTCGGTGACCGACGCGCCGACCGACAGGTTGATGACGCGGATGTTCTCGCGGACCTTGTTGGCAATCGCGTAGTCGATGGCTGCGATGGCGGCGCTGATCGTGCCGTGCCCCTGCTCGTCGAGCACTTTCAGGGAGACGATCGAGGCGCCTGGCGCGACGCCACGGTATTGACCGTCGGAATCGAAGCCGTTGCCCGCGATGATCCCGGCCACGTGCGTTCCGTGCCCGTAGTCGTCGTAGGTGCGGTTGCTGTTGCCGACGAAGTCCATGGCATCGATCACACGAAGCCGGGCCGCGATGCCTCCCCTGAGGAGCCTCAGGTCGTCGTGGCGGCTGACGCCGGAATCGATCACCGCGACGCCGACGCCCGCGCCGTCGAGATCGCTCGAGCCGCGGGCTGCCGCGATCGTGGCGCCGAGGCGAGGCGCCGGAACACTCTGCGCGACGAGATCGCGATCCATGTGCACGCTGAGCACACCGGGATCCGCGGCGAGCGCGTCGAGATCAACGTTGTCGACATCGACGACGTGCGCATCGAAGGACTTCAGGTGGGCGCCGCGATGCCCGCGGGCACGCGACACGACCGATGCGGGATCCGCATCGGGCCGGAGCTCGACGAGGACGCGCGATCGGCCACTGAGGCCGGCGCGATCCTGCAGGCCACGATCGAGCTTGAAGCGGTGGCCGGGCGCGGCGCCGACCGTGGTCGAGTGAAGCGAAGCGGCCATCACGAGCGCGGCCGCGGCGTGGGTGGAAAGGCGACGGATCATCATGACGTCGCCTCAGTGCACGCGCGCGCGAAGGCGCGCGGTGGTGGAATGCCATTCATCCGAGAGCAGCGACCAGAGCACCTGGTCGAACTGCTCGCCAGTCGCGGTCACGAGTGCGCGCCGCAGCACGCCCTCTTCGACCGCACCGAGCTTGCGCATGACGGCGTTGCCTCGGGCGTTGGGCACCGCGGCACGCGCCTCCAGGCGGCGGACGCCGATGGTGCCGAAGGCGAAGTCGAGGAACAGCCGCGCCGCGTCGAGGAAAAGTCCCGCGCCCCAGAACGGCGCGCCGAGCACGAAGCCCCACTCGGCTGTGTGAAACGCGGGATCCAGCTGACGAACCTGCAGCAGGCCCACCGCACGGTCGGACCCTCGGGGCACCACGGCGAAGGCGGCGTAACGGCCTGCCTGCCGCTCGCGACGGCTCCAGTCGATGAACCAGCCGAACTGCTCGGCGCTGGAGGGCGGAGCGGAGATGAAACGCGCGACCTCGGGGGCCGAAAGCATCGGCGCGAGCGTCGCGGCGTCAGACGGCCCGAGCTCCCGAAGAGTGACCCGGTCCCCAATCAACGTCGGCAGGGCGTCGCGCCATGTCGTGGTGGCTGGAGGGGCGATGACACTTGGCGTCACCGTCGTGAGGAGATGCTGTTGCTCCATACCGTTCTCCCGACTCGCGTCTTGCTGAAATTCGGTGGTTGTTGTGTGCAGGGGCGTGTAACGGCGGACAGGTCCGCCGCGCGACACACACTGCAGCGTGTGAAGGCAGAGCAAGCGCATAGCCAGCCCGGCCTTAGGGCCTTTCGAATCTGTCTAAGATACTGCCGTGAAAGCTTTTAAACTGTGTATTGAGGGCGTGAACTGAGCAGAAAGCTGCGTCGGAGTGGCAGATTTTGAGACCCGACGACGGCAGAGATTGTGTTGATGAGGTGGTAACACTTTTGTCATCAGTTACTTATCGTGTATGTGTCATTTCGTAACACTCCTGTCTCGAAGCGACACATTATGACAGTAGCTGACAACATGCGGCGGTCGTCGTCGCTGCTCACCGTTGGGCGATCCTGCACGTCAGGATCGCCGTTGAAGCGGTGGCAGCTTCGCGGGGCGCGCGCCGCGTCTGATCGTGCCGCCCACGGGCACGTACTGCAGTTCGTCTCCGGCGTCGGCCTGCCGGAGCAGCAGGCCACCGCGGCTCATGTCGCCCCGCCCGACGAATTCGTGGGGGAACAGCAACCGTCCGCCGAACACCTCGAGCAGCGGCGACACGTACTTCGGCGACGCGATCGACCCCAGCAGAACCACCTCCGCGTGCTCGCCGATCGCGTCGCGCAGCCGACAGGCCGCCTGCACCAGCGGCCGCGTGAACGCGTCATTGTCTGCATCGACTGATGTGTCCGCGAACTGCAGCACGCGCGCGCGCGTCACCAGCGTGTCTGGCGGCTCGAGTCCGATACCGGGCGTGATGATGAGCACGGCCGCCGGCTCGTCGAGACCATCCCCCTGCGCGAACCGGCGCGCGTACGCCAGCTTTCCTCGGAAGTACAGGCCGCTCATGAACGCGAACACGTCGCCGAGCGGCGCGCCGTCGGCGGATCGCAGGCGGTCGGCCAACGGCGAGGCCGCTCGGTCCGAGAGCAGCTGCTGCGCGCGACGGCCGCCGCAATTGGCGGGAGACAACAGAAAATGACGAGCCACGGAGACGCAGGGTGAGCACGCTATTATCGCACCATGCTGTTGCTCGTCCTGCTCGGCCTCCTTGCCTCACCGGCCGCCGCGCCCGTGGAGACCGGGACCTTCAGGCTTCACAAATTCGCCCAGGCCATCGGCACCGAGACATACACCATCGCGCGCCAGGACGAGGGCCTGACGCTGGAATCGCACTTCACGTTCACCGACCGTGGGACCACGGTGCCGCTCACGGCGACGCTCACCGCCTCGGGGGACTACACGCCGCGCACATTCACGATCGCGGGCAGCACCTCCCGGCTGTCGACCATCGATGTGAGCGTCGAGCTGACGGGCGCCAGCGCGCGAATTCGCGACGGGAAGGACGAGCGAACCATTCCGGCTCCTGCGCCCGCGTTCACGATCGCCGGTTACGCACCGGTCGCGCTCGAGATGGCGCTCATCCGCTATTGGAAGGCGCACGGGTCACCAACATCCCTGCCTACACTTCCGTCGGGACGTGTCGAGATCCGCGCGCGCGGCGCTGACACGTTCGCCGTCGACGGGCGCTCCGTCTCCCTCGAACGCTATAGCGTCAAGGGACTGGTGTGGGGCATCGAAACGCTCTGGATGGATGGCGACGGATCGCTGGCGGCGCTGGTCACCCGCGATGCCGAGTTCGATCACTTCGAGGCCGTCCGCGATGGCTTTGAACCCGCGCTCTTCGCGTTCATCGCCAGCGCGGCACGCGACGAAATGCGCGAGCTGGAGGAGCTCAGCGCCTCGTTGGCGGGCCGCAGAACCGGCACGCTCGCGTTCACGGGCGCCACGCTCATTCGCGGTACCAACGACGCTCCTGTGCCCCACGCGACCATCGTGACCCGCGCGGGCCGGATCGTGGCCGCCGGCCCCGAGGGCTCGACAACGATCCCGCCTGATGCGACCCGCATCGACGTCACGGGCCGCTACATCATTCCTGGCCTGTGGGACATGCACGCGCACTATGAGCAGGTCGAGTGGGGACCGATCTATCTCGCCGCCGGCGTAACGACGGTACGCGATGTCGGAAACGAGCTCGACTTCATCGCGGCCGTTCGAGACGCCATCCGTGAGGGACGCGGCCTCGGCCCACGGCTGCTGCTCGCTGGCGTCGTGGACGGCGATGGTCCGATCACGCTGGGGGTGGCCAGGGTCACGACGTCGGCGGACGCGGCGCGCTGGGTGCAGCGCTACCACGACGCCGGATTCGAGCAGATCAAGATCTACAGTTCATTGTCCGAGGAGAACGTGCGCGCGGTGTGCCGTGAGGCTCATGCCCGCGGCATGACGGTCACCGGACACATTCCCAACGGGATGGACATCTACCAGGGCGTGACTGACGGCATGGATCAAGTGAATCACCTGCAATACGTCATGGCCCCGCTTCGTCCGCCCGGCGCCGGCCCAGCGAAGGGCACGTTCGCGGAACGGATGAAGCCCAGCGCCGCGATCGACGTCACCTCGCCGGAAGCCACACGACTAATCACGTTCCTGAAAGACCACGGCACCGTCATCGACGATACGACGGCGCTCTTCGAGCAGATCTTTCGGACGTCCGCCGAACCCTCCGTCAGTTTCGAGCCCGGCGTGGCGCACGTCGCGCCGGAGCTGCGCGAGCAGCTCACGAACGGCGGCATGCCGGCCGACCAGAGCGACATGGTGCAGGCGATCCGTCAGCGGATGCGGGAGCTGCTGCGGGCCCTCCACACGGCCGGCGTGACGCTGGTCGCCGGTACGGATCAGGCCGTGCCTGGCTATTCGGTGTACCGCGAGTTGGAGCTGTACGTGGAGTCGGGCTTCACGCCGCTCGAAGCCCTCCAGGCGGCGACGATCGTGCCCGCGCGCGCGATGCGCGTGGATGCCGACAGCGGCACCATCGAAGCCGGCAAGCGCGCGGACCTGACAATCCTCGACAAGGATCCGTTGTCGGACATCCACAACATCAGGTCGGTCCGTTCGGTCGTCGCCAACGGCACCCTGTACGAGTCCGCTCCGCTCTGGACATCTGTCGGCTTCACCCCGTAACGGAGAGCTGACGAGTTTAGCGGGCCGCGACTCTCCTCTTGACAATCTAGATGTCAGGTACGCTCTTCTAGACAATCTAGATGTCGGCCTCCGCCTGAGACCGGCCGGAATCGCGGGGATGGTGCCGTGGCGAAGGACAAGGCAACGCTCCTCACCGGAACGCTCGACTTGATCGTCCTGAAGCTGCTCCAGGCGGGTCCCGCCAACGGGTGGGACATCACGCAGCGCATCGAGCTCCTCTCCCAGGACGCACTCAGCGTCAACTACGGGTCGCTCTATCCGGCACTCCATCGTCTCGAGGCTCGCGGGTTGATCACGGCCAAGTGGGGGCCGTCCGACAACAACCGACGGGCTCGCTTCTATTCCCTCACGGCCGCTGGACGACGGCAGCTCGCGTCGGAACGGGAAGCATGGGAGCGGTTCTCAGCGGCGCTCGAGGCCATTCTTCGAACGGCCTGACACGGACGAGGTGAGCCATGCGTGTAGGCATCCGCTTCTGGCTGCGAGGGCTCCTGCGGCGCCAGCGAGTCGAGAACGAGCTCGACGAAGAGCTTCGCTACCACGTATCCAGGGAAGTCGAGCGACTCCGCGCCGGCGGGCTGAGTCCCGACGAGGCGCAACGGGCAGCGCGTCTCAGCTTCGGGAATCTAGACGTGCTGAAGGAGGAGAGTCGCGACGCACGCGGTACCAGACTGGTCGAAGAGCTCGTGTCGGACACCGGGTACGCCCTTCGATTGCTCCGCCGCAATCCGGGCTTCGCGGCTGTCGCCATCCTGACGCTGGCGATGGGCATTGGCCTGACAACGGCCATCGTCAGCGTCGTCAGTGCCGTGCTCGTGCGCCCGCTCCCATATCCGGAGAGCGATCGCCTCGTGATGGTGCTCGCGTCGCAGCGGACTGAAGGCCCCTTCACCTTCGAGACAGTCACTCCAGGCGATTTTCTCGAGTGGCGCGCGCAAAACGGAACCTTCGCGCACATCTCGGGTTTTACCGGAAGCTCGTTCGTTCTGACGGGCGCTGGCGAGCCGCAGCGGATCAACGGCGCATCGGTGACGTCGGAGTTCTTCTCGACACTCGGCGTGGCGCCTCTTCTCGGCCGGACGTTCACTCCCGACGACACCGTCGAGGGCCGATCTCAAGTAGTCGTTCTGAGTGGCGGCTTGTGGCGGAACCGGTTCGCCGCCGATCCGGGCGTCATCGGCCGCCGCGTGACACTCGACGGTGCTCCATACACGGTCATCGGGATCATGCCGGAGTCGTTTGGCTTTCCGCAGGAGCTGCCTCGTCCCGGCATTGGTCCGCACGTACAGGTCCGACTCTGGACACCGGCGGTGTTGCGAGAGGGCGACCGCGCGAATGCGTTTCTGTTCGTCGTTGGCCGGCTGAAGCCGATGCGGAGCATCGCGCAGGCCCATGCCGACATGCTCACGCTCGCGACGCGGCAGTCGAAACAGTTCGGGCCACCGAATCGGCCGGCTCCCGAGGTTCGGATTGTCCCTCTCCACAGCTACGTCGTCGCCGGCGTCGAACCCCTGCTGCTGGTCTTCCTCGGCGCCGTATTGTTCGTCTTGTTGATTGCGTGCGCAAACGTCGCCAACCTCCTCGCGGCACGCGCCATTGCGCGCCAGAAGGAGGTCGCCGTCCGCGTCTCGCTTGGTTCGAGCCGGCGGCGGCTCATCAGGCAGCTGCTCACCGAGAGCGGCGTGCTCGGTGCGCTCGGTGGCATTGGTGGCATCGCGTTGGCGGCACCGGGGATGAGCGTGTTGCTCGCGTTGATTCCGCCAGGCGCTCTGCCGCGCGTCGGTGAGGTGCACGTCGACGTGCCGGTACTGCTCGTCGCGCTCATGCTGGCGATCGGCACCGGAGTCCTCTTCGGTGTCGCACCCGCTCTCCACGCCACGCGGATCGACACGAGCTCGGCGCTGCGCGACGGCTCCACGACTCAGACGGCTCATACACGGCTCATGCGGGCTCTCATCGTCGCCGAGGTCGCGCTCGTCGTCGTGCTGCTCACCGGCGCCGGTCTGCTCATGAAGAGTTTCTTGCGGCTGACGGCGGTCGACCCCGGCTTCAAACCACAGAACATCCTGTCGCTCAGCGTCAATCTCCCTGATCGCGAATATCGCTCGATCGCGGAGATGAACGCCTTTCACGCGAGCGTGCTGGAGCGCTTCGCGCATGTCGCCGGCGTGGAACGGGTCGGCGCGGTGAACTGGCTCCCACTCGGAGGAGAGCTCATCAGAGGGGACTTCCTCATCGAGGAGACGCCCGAGAGCGCTCGCGATCTGGTGGCGGCGAAACCAGCCGTCAGCCCCGATTACTTCAGCGTGATGGGGATGCCAATCGTTCGCGGACGGGCGTTCACAGCCGCGGATACCGACGCGACTCCAGACGTCGCCGTCATCAGTGACGGTCTTGCGCGCCGGTTGTGGCCGGGCCGCGATCCGATCGGGAAACGGCTCAAGCTCGGATTCGGCTCGCCGGATGAGGATCCGTGGCGAACCGTGGTGGGCGTCGTCGGGACGGTCAAACAATCGGGCCTGGGGGAGGAATCGCCAGAAGCCGTCTATACGCCGCTCACGCAAGCGCCGCGACCGTTTCTGCTCATGGCCATGACGTTCGTCGTGCGTACACCGCTCGATCCGGCGATGGTCGCACCGGTGCTGCGTCGAGAGCTTCAGGCGGTGGACGCGAATCTGCCAGTCGATCGCATCACGACCCTGAGCGATCTGCTCTCGGACTCTGTCTCCGAGCCGCGCTTCAGGACGGTGGTGGTCGGCGCCTTCGCCGTCGTCGCGCTCGCGCTCGTGGCGACCGGCATCATGGGAGTGCTCGCCTACCTCGTGACTCACCGCACACGCGAGATTGGCCTCCGCATGGCGCTTGGTGCGGACAGCTTTCAGGTGGTGCGGCTCGTGCTGCGGCAGACGTTCGTGATGAGCCTCGCCGGTGTGGCGATCGGGCTGGCCGCCGCGGCGGCGCTCACGCAACTGCTCCGAAGCTACCTGTTCGACGTGCAGCCTACCGACCCAATCACGTTTGCCGGTGCTGCAGGTCTGCTCGTCGTTGTGGCCCTGGTGGCGAGCTACGTGCCGGCGTTGCGGGCGACGAACGTCGACCCGCTGGTCGCGTTGAGGAGCGAATAATTCCTGCCGCCACGAAGGGCCCGAGGGCTCGAGGCAACGTGAGGGCCGGAGGGCTAAGCCTAACGCCTAAAGGCGCGCATGTTTTCAGCGCGTCTAGACTGTCCAGCGGAGCAGGACCGATCCAACCGTGAACCCGGCGCCCACGGACGTGAGCAACACGGTGTGTCCCTTCACGAGCCGGCCGTCTGCCACGGCATCGGCAAGGGCCAGCGGAATGGTCGCCGCGGTGGTATTGCCGAATTTGCCGATGTTGATGACGACCTTGCGGCTGTCGAGACCCAGCCGCTCGGCGGCGGACTGAATGATCCGCCGGTTTGCCTGATGTGACACGAAGAGATCGACCTGCTCGCTCGTGATGCCATTTCTGTCGAGCACGCGGCGGCAGATCTCTTCCGTCTTTCTCACCGCAAACTTGAACACGGCATGGCCATCCTGCTTCACGTAGTGGAGACGCTGATCCACTGTTTCGTGAGACGCCGGGCGGAGGCTTCCCCCGGCAGGCATGCACAGCGATGGTCCGCCGGTCCCGTCCACTTCACATTCGAAATCGAGCAGGCCGATGCCGTCCTGATCTGCCGGCGAGAGCACGACCGCGCCTGCGCCATCGCCAAAGAGTACGCATGTCGTGCGATCGGTGTAGTCGATGATGCTCGACATCACATCCGCACCGACCACCAGAACGTGGTCGTGGGCACCAGTCGCGACGAACTGCGCGCCTGTCGCGACGGCGTACGTGAATCCCGAGCAGGCCGCGCCCAGGTCGAATCCCCACGCCTTCGTCGCGCCGATCTTCTGCTGCAGCAGACACGCCGTGCTGGGGAACAGCATGTCGGGCGTTGTCGTGCCGACGACGATGAACCCCAGATCCTGGGGCGTGATGCCGGCCTGCTCGATGGCGGCCAGCGCTGCTTCCTTCGCAAGGTCGGACGTCGCGACGCCAGGGTCCACGAGGTGCCGCTCCGAGATGCCGGTGCGCTGCAGGATCCATTCGTTGCTGGTATCCACCAGCTTCTCGAGATCCCCGTTGCTCAGAATGCGCGGCGGGACGTAGGTGGCCAGCGACGCAATCCGGACGGGGCGCAAACCGGCGCGCTCGAACCGTCCGCGCCTGGCCTGACTGGCCGGTTCCGGGGCCACACCACTCTGTGCAGTCACCACAATCTCTGGTCCCTTCCCGGCACGTCGAGGCCGAAATACTGGTACGCACGCGCGGTGGCGACCCGCCCTCTCGGCGTGCGATCGAGAAAGCCGAGCTGTATCAGGAACGGCTCGTAAATGTCTTCGATGGTGTCGCGCTCTTCACTGACGGCCGCGGCGATGCTGCCGATGCCGACGGGGCCGCCGTTGAACTTCTCGATGATGGTCCGCAGCAGACGACGATCGATATCGTCGAAACCCTGATCGTCCACTTCGAGGAGATGCAGCGCCGCCCGCGCGACCTCCTGCGTGATCACGCCGTCCGCGCGCACCTGCGCATAGTCGCGGACACGGCGGAGCAGGCGGTTCGCAATGCGCGGAGTCCCCCGCGATCGGCGCGCCAGCTCGTGCGCGGCTGGCTCGTCGATTCCGACGCCGAGGATGCGCGCCGAACGGCGCACGATCTCTTCGATGTCCGCTTCCTGATAGAAATCGAGGCGATGAACGATGCCGAAGCGCGCGCGAAGTGGAGACGTGAGGAGTCCCGCTCGTGTCGTGGCGCCAATCAGCGTGAACGGCTGCAGCGGCACTTTCACCGACCGCGCTCCCGGTCCCTGTCCAATCACGATGTCGAGCTCGAAGTCCTCCATCGCCGGATAGAGGATCTCTTCGATCGCCGGCGGCATGCGATGGATCTCGTCGATGAAGAGCACCTCGCGCTCGGCGAGGTTGGTCAGGATGGCCGCCAGGTCGCCCGGACGCTCGAGCACGGGTCCGGCCGTCGCCCTCACTGGCACGCTCAGCTCATTCCCGATCACGTACGCCAGCGTCGTCTTGCCGAGCCCTGGCGGCCCGTACAGGAGCACGTGATCGAGAGCCTCGCCGCGGCCTTTTGCCGCCGCAATCGACACCTGCAGGTTGGCCCGGACCCGATCCTGTCCGATGTAGCCGTCCAGAGTGCGCGGGCGCAGGCCGGCTTCGGTACTGAACGTCGTCGTCAGCGCGTGACGGATCGACGGGACGGGCGCTCATCGCAGAGGGGGTGTTGTCGGGTTCGGTGGACGCCATCGGCTATCGGGACAGATGCTTCAGCGCGGCCCGCAGCGCCTGCTCGAACGTACTGTCTGGTTCCTGCTCGAGCACGCTGGCGAGCGCCTTTTCGGCGGCGGGCCGATGGTACCCCAGATTGAGGAGCGCCGACAGCAGGTCATCGCGCATGGCGCCGTGCACCGACGGGGTCTCGGCCGCCGGTGCAGTGACCGCCAGTTGCGCCACTTTGTCTTTCAGCTCGAGCACGACACGCTCCGCCGTTTTCTTGCCTACTCCAGGGATGGCCGTCAACCGCACGACATCGGAGCGCTGGATCGCCTGGATCAGGTCGAGCGGCTCGATCCCCGACAACACGGCGAGGGCCAGTCTGGGACCAATGCCGCTGACCGCGATGAGCCGCTCGAACAGCTGCAGCTCGAGCGCGGTCGCGAACCCGAACAACGCGATGACATCCTCCCTGACGTGCGTGTGGATGCGCAGCGACACCTCGCCGCCAGGATCCCCGATCCCGAAGAACGACGAGACCGGCACATGCACGTCGTAACCCACACCACTCACGTCCACGACGATGCGATTGGGATGCTTCTCGAGGAGACGGCCGCGCAGGAAGGCGATCATCGCCAGGCTTTGGGCTTTCGGCTCTGGGCTTTAGGCGCGAGGCCTTGGGCGTGACGCCTTGGGCGTTGGGAGTTGGAAGTTGGGAGTTGCTGTCCTGTCATCTCCTGAGATCCTCGATGCGAACCTGCCGCCAGCTCTTGGCTCCGGATCGTCCTGCGGCCGCCGTCATCTTCGTGTGCGTGTAATGGTGCACGTGGCAGATCGCGACGGCCAGCGCGTCGGCAGCGTCGTGCGGCGAAGGCGGCGCACTCAGTCCGAGCAGCAGCTTGACCATCTGCTGCACCTGCGGTTTCTCTGCGCGCCCGTATCCCACGACTGCCCGCTTGATCTCGGCCGGCGTGTATTCGAAGAGCGTCACCCCGGCTTCGACGGCTGCGAGCATGGCCACACCGCGTGCGTGCCCAAGTTTGAGCGCGCTGCGCACGTTATTGGCGTGGAAGAGATTTTCGATTGCCACGGAATCTGGCCGGCAGTCCGCCAACAGTTCGGCGAGCCCGGTGTGGATGAGACGCAGCCGCTCGGCGAATGCGGCGCGGGCGGGCACGGCGATCGCCCCGCACAACACGAGGCGGTGCCGGCGTCCGTCGGTGTCCACGCACCCGTAACCGGTGCGCACCGACCCCGGATCGATTCCGAAGACTCTCACGGTGTGGCTCCCGGATGAGCGTCGTCGCCGCCGGTATCCGCGAGCGTCACGCGCGCGATGTACCGGTTGAGCGCGGCGATCTGCTCGCTGCTGAAGGTCACCGGCAGTCCGAGCACGTCGCCGTCGACACTCCGGGCGCCGGCAATGCGGCGGGCGAGGGCCACGGGCAGATGCGCGACCGCTCCGGTCTCGGGGCAGCCGCCATCGCAGTTGTTGCCAGACAGGGCAGTGAACGGCCAGGCACCAGTCGCGAGATCGATGACGTGCCGGTGATCGAGCGTAAGTACGAACGACGTTCGCGTGACGATCAGCCTCGGATTTCCCTGTGCCTGCCAGTCGAAGGACTCGACCGGCTTGCGAAGCTTCTGACCGTCGACTATCGTCGAAAGCACAACGTACAGCGGCGCCGGGGCCCCAGACTGAAGGTGTGGCTCCAGGCGCATCCAGATTTCGGTCTGCTTGAAGAGGTCCCAGTAGAGGGTCTGGATCGATCCGTCTGGAGACGGCTTGAGAATCCACCCCGAGCCCGGTCTTTGCGCGCGTGCGGACGTCGACGTGATGACGATGAGAAGCGCGCTGATCGCGACTGCCCGGCTGGACCGACCGATCGCAAGCCGCACGGATCACGCTCCTCGGACAGGACCAGGGCTAGGCGAGAGACGCCTCGATCTCCTTCTCTTCGATGTCGGCGTTCGACCAGACGTGCTGGACGTCGTCGTGGTCTTCGAGTGCTTCCATGAGCTTCACCATCTGACTGGCTTCCTTGCCGGTCAAGGTGACGTAGTTCTGCGGAATCATGGCGACGGCAGCGGCGACCGTCTCGATGCCCTTCTGTTCGACGGCTTCGCGCACCGGATGGAACGTCTCGGGCGCGGTCAGCACTTCCCAGCTGTCGCCGTCGTCCTGCATGTCGTCGGCACCCGCGTCGAGCACCACGGCCATCAGCGTTTCCTCGTCGGCCTTGCTCTTCTCGACGAGGATCTGCCCACGCTTGGTGAACATGCGGGCGACGCTGTTGCGCTCCCCCAGCTTGCCGTTGAACTTGTCGAGCGTGTGACGGATTTCACCGACCGTGCGGTTCTTGTTGTCGGTCATCGCCTCGATCATGATGGCCGCGCCGCCGGGACCGTAGCCCTCGTAGGTGATTTCCTCGTACGTCACGCCGGGCAGTTCGCCGGTGCCTCGCTGGATGGCCTTCTTGATGTTGTCGGCGGGCATGTTGACCGACTTGGCATCGGCAATGATGGTGCGCAGGCGCGGATTGGTATCGGGATCGCCGCCGCCGTTACGCGCCGCGACGGTCAATTCCTTGATGATGCGCGTGAACACCTTGCCGCGCTTGGCATCGGCCGCGCCCTTCTTGTGCTTGATTGTGTGCCACTTGGAATGGCCGGACATACGGGAAACTCCAGAAAAGCAGGGTATCGAGGACCCTATATTTTACACATTAACGTCCAACTCCCAACTTCCAACTCCCAGCAGCCTCCGAAGGCCCAACTGGCGCACGGCCCAGGGCTCACGGCCGGCCGACCGCAGACTGAAGACCGAAGACCGCAGACCTGAAGACTGTAGACCCGGCAGTCCTACCGCCGTTCGGCCATCAGCAGCCAGACCTCGGCCCGCGGGTCCCACGGCCCGCCGTCATAGTCGCCGAGCACCGCGGTGACGCGGAATCCGGCCCGTTCGAGACGTTTTGCCATCTGGGCGACGGTCACTGTCCGGAACGTGAGGTCGAAGCGGTGGCTGACCTTCTCGCGTCCGCGCCGCTCGACGTACTCCTGCTCGAAGATCGTCAGGCCTCGCGCGCGGTCCTGTCGTACGGACTCGATCAGCGTGACGTGCACACGCTTCCCCGGACGCCATCCCTTGAGCCGTTGTTCGTGGTGATATTCCTGCCAGGCCGGCAGATCGGCGACGAGGTCCACGCCAAACGTCGCGCCCGCCGGCAAAACAGACGCGACCGCATTCAGCGTCGCCTCGAGGTCGGCGTCGTTGAGAAGCGACTGGAGGATGCCGTACGGCGCCATCACGAGCCGGAATATCGAGTCGGTGTCAAACGGCAGCGAGCGGATGTCGCCCCGCACGAGACTGACCTGTCCCTTCAGCTTGCTGCGCCGGACACGCCGTCGCGCACGTGCGAGCATCTGCGACGATCGATCGATCCCGACGACATGAATGCCGGCGCGCGCAAGGGGGAGAGCGATGCGCCCGGTGCCGCACCCGAGCTCGAGGACGGGTCCGCCCGTCCGCGAGGCAAGGCGCGTCCAGAACGCGACATCTCTGCGGCCGATCGTGCGCGCGTTTTCCCAGTCGTAAAAGGGGGCATATTCGTCCCAACCGTGCCAACCGTCGCGCGAAGCTGGGAGCGCGGCGTCCGGAGGGCGAACTGAATTCGGAGTGCGGAGGGCGGAGTTCGGAGTGCGGACTGCGCGGCGGACGGCCATTACTCGGGCTTCTGGCCGACGGCTGCAAAGAGCATGGTGTTCTGGATCTCCACGAATCCCGGCCCGGCGGTCGCGGCTTCAACCGCGTAGCGATCGAGCGACGCTCTGTATTCGTCGGCCAGCGGCCTCACGGTGCTATCGCAGGTTTCGCGGAGGCGCGATAACGCTTCACGCCGCCCTTGCCACACGGAGGGCGGTGGCGGTCCCATTCGTGTGACCGAAACAGGAAACAGGTTGACCCACAGCGGCTCGAGACCGTTCGCGGCGAAGATGCCCGGCAGCTTGGGCCCGACTGACAGGTCCGTGCGATCGCCGCGCTGAGCGGACAACGCCGTAAAGAATAGTCCTGCCACTTCGTACGCCCGCCGTCCGCTGTCGAGTGAACTGAACCAATACCTCGCCGCGTTATCGGGCTCGACCGCGACAACCCGCCCGCCCGCTTTCGTCACGCGGGCGAGCTCCGCTACAGCCTTGGAGGGATCGGTGGTGTGCTGCAGCAGCGCGACACAGAACGTCGAGTCGAAGGCGTCGCCGGCAAACGGAAGCGACAGGACGTCGCCTGCGGCCACGTTCAACCGGATGTTGTGTGACGATCCCGCCTGCATCGTCTGTTTCGCGCGATCGAGGCGGATGTCCACGGCGAAGAGCGACACTTGCGAGATTTGCAGCCGCCCGAGACTGAGCTCCGCCGTCCCGTCGCCGCAGCCGACATCGAGGATGCGAGTGCCCGGGCGAGGCCGCAGTGTCTCGCGGAGGAATTCCGAGAAGTCGTTGTCCCACCAGTGCTCGCGCAGATGCTTGAGCGTGGGGGCGGTGAGGGCGTCTACGTGGCGCGGCATGCAGTGTGCGGATGCGGCCTGAAATTATACGGGAACGCTGGCAACCCGTGGTGAAACCCGGGCTGCTAGACTACCGCGATGCTGCCTGTCACGGTCACTCGCCGCCTCTCGATTGCGTTTCTCGCGTTCGTCACGCTCGCGCTCACGTCCGGAATCGTACCACTCCACGCCCGGGGCGACGAGCGCTTCAAGGTCGATCTGCTGCTCATCGTGGCACACCCGGACGATGACGTGCTCGCCGGCTCGTATTTCGCGAAGCTGCTCGACGAAGGGAAGCGCGTCGCCGTCGTGTTCATGACGAGCGGTGAGTCCGGCGGGAATGCGGCGGGCGTGGAGCGGGCTACGAGCCTGGGACTCATCCGCCAGACGGAGGCGCGCAAGGATCTCTCGTCGATCGGGATCACGACCGTGTGGTTCCTGACCGGCCGCGATACAGCCGGGCAGGATCCGCGGCGTTCACTCGCGGTCTGGGGTCACGGCCGTACGCTCGCCGATACGGTGCGCATCGTTCGCCTGACGCGGCCCGAGGTGATTCTCACCTGGCTGCCGCTGCAGGTGACCGGAGAGAATCATGGCGATCACCAGGCGGCGGCGATCGTGGCGACCGAAGCGTTCGATGCGGCGGGCGATGCCTCTCAATTCCCCGAGCAGCTGGCGGCGCCGGTGAAGCAGTTCGAATCGGAGTACGACGGTCTCGAGGTGTGGCAGCCGAAGAAGCTGTACTTCATGTCGGACGCGATGGACACGTCGTTCATGACTGGACACGGCCCGGCGTATCCGGTCACGGAGCGCACGTCGAAGGGTGTGCCGTACTGGCAGGTCGCCTATCAGCAGCTGACCGCCCACCTCACGCAGTATCGACCAGAACTGGAGAAGCTGGCCGCGATGACGCCCGCCGAGCGCGAACAGGCTGTTCTCAATTCGCCCAGCGGGCTGAACAATCCCTTGCGGCTCATCAGAGGCAGGTCCGTCGTCGGCGGTGCCGTGGAGGGCGATATCTTCACGGGTCTTCCTGTCGGACCCGTGCGAGCGGTCGCGCCTCCAGTCGCAGCCGCCGCGTCAGAGCCGATGCTCACCCTCGGCGGACCGTGGGCGTTCTACCGCCAGTTCTGGCGCGCCCACGGGCTTTCTGATCTCTCGGCGATTCCGCTGCAAGCCATTGGTCCGGTCAACGGGCAGGACGCCGTTCGCATTCCGCTGCAGATCGTCAACACAGGCACCGCTCCTCTCACGGTGACGTTGAAGGTGACGCTGCCGGCAGGTTGGCAAGGACAGACACCGGCTTCAGCGACCGTGCCTGCCGGGGCGTCAGTGGAGGTGGCGTCGAAAGTGACTCCGGATCGGGCAACCGCCAACGGCAAGGCCACGTTCACGTACGAAGCGAGCGCTCCGGGTCAAGGCACAGTGTCAATCAACGTGCCAGTGGTATTGGAGCGCGGAGAAGGCGGCTTGCCGCAGTAGCTGATTTCAATCCGAGACCGCGAGCTCGCCGGGCACGATCGGGCGCGTGCGCGGCAGGAGGCCACGCCGTGCCTGATTGCCCACATAGACGAGGATGCCGACGAACACGACCAGCTTGAGTGTGTCCCACGCCCGCCCGCGAGGCAGGATGGTCCACAGCAGCCAGAGCGTGGGCTGCGCAATCGTGACCGCCCACACCGATCCGTAAAAGTACCTGCGCTCGTGACCCTCGTTCTTCGTCGATCGTCGCACCCGAGGAAGCCAACCGAGCGCACCCAGCACCCATATCCCGATCGCGATCGGGAAGTACGCGGTGTCGTAGATCTGCCGCAGACGCCACTCTCCGGTCGCGATGGCCCACACCATGCCCGCTATGTTGAGCACCGCGAACGTGATGACCGCGCTCCACGCGAAGGTGTAGCAGACGCGACGGTAGAGCGGGTTCGGTTTGTCCTCCGTGAACCGGATGATGTAGGGCGCAGGCTCCACGCCGGGCAGCGTGCCAGCCAGACCCGCCAATCCGGTACCGACCAGGACGAGGCCCAGCCACGATGCGATCCGCCAGTCGAAGCCATGCGCGAACAGATCGAACGTCAGCGGGCCTGGCGCGATGAAGAACACCCAGATCCAAATCGGCCAGTGATTGACGCGATAGCTGATCTTGTTTCGCGTCCGGATCGTCCGGTCCGACGCGAACTCGACGCGCGTGGCGTGGCCAAGCTGCTGCTCGTACGAAGGAGGCACGAGCCCGCCGAGGCTGGCTTTCACCTGCCGCGGGGCCGGCTCTGATGGACTCTTCGGCGTATCGGTCATGCGAAATCGAAGCCTACTTGGCGAGCGTGGCGATCTGCGGTGGCACCGCAAACGCGTTCTCGGGCACGGTATCGAACTCGATGTTCTCGAACGTGATCACCGACTCGATGCCCATCGCCTTCTGGCGCGTGATCGTCGGCACGAGGAGGCCATCGAACGGCTTGTAGCCGTCCAAGACGGCAGTCCCCGGCACCTTCCCCATCATCGACGTGGTCGTCAGCTGGAACCCGTTCAAGAGCCCGGACGTGACGTCGAAGAACTCGGTCAGCTCGAATCCCGACTTGCGTACGAGCTTCACCGCGTACGAATCCTTGCCTTCGAAGATGGTCCGCTCGAGCAAGGTCATCGAGGAGTAGTTCGCGGGATCCTGGAGCTCGAAGTAGTAATCCGCGGAGTGCTTCAACTCGTCGAGCTCGGGGCCGTTCAGGAGGCGCGGCCCGACGGCGGGATCGATGGACCAGCCTGTCGCACCGTCGAATCCGCGTTCGAGCGTTCCGAGCGCGCCCAGCGTGACGCGCAGAATCATGCGATCGGGCGCGGCCGCCAGCACTTCGACGGGGCCATTGATGCCTTGGGCCGGCAGCTCGAACTTTCCCGTGAACCTGCGGGACTTGTGCTTGCGGATCGTGGCCGCACCGCCGATTTCTTCGCGATACCGCGCGAGGACTTTCTCGAGTGGCGGCAAGGGCGCCGGCTTCGCAGCAGGCTTCTTGTCGGACGCCGCCGGTGGCGGGGGCGCCGGCGTCTGGGGCGCGGCGGATGGGGCCTGCGCCGCCACCCCACTCGCGATGCCGCCGCTCATGGTGAGTGCCAGCAGCACCCGCGCAAGTCCGGAGACCGTCAATCGTCTGCTCATTCACTCACCCTTCTGCCGGGCTGGACGTGCCGCCCATTCGACTGCAGCATCGAGCACCTCGTCACGGCCAGCCGCCAGCGCCGCACGCGACGGCGACACGATCTGATCCGGGACGACGCCGTTGCCTTCGATCCGCTGTCCGGTCGCGGTCACGAAATCCCCGATCGCGTATTCCAGCACATCTCCGCTGGGCAATTCACGCAACATCGCGGGCAGGGCCCCGCCGGGCGTCTTCTGCCCAAACACCCGTGCACGACCGATGGCCTGCATGCCCGCAGCAAAGATTTCGGATGCACTGTAGGACGTCTGGTCCACGAGGATCGCCAGCGGTCCCTGATACGGCACGACGCGCCTGCCATCCGGAGCCACGGTTCGCGGATTCGCCAGGAGATTCAGCTCGGAATCCCGCGTCCGCAGCGTTCCGAGGCGGACCGGCGCCTCCAGGAAGTGTCCTGACACACCCATCAACATCGAGAGCACCCCGCCGGGATTCCCGCGCAGATCGATGACGATGCCGTCGGCGCCCCGCGAGTCATCGACCGCACGATCGATCGCGGCCGCGAGCGGCACCATCCAGACATTGAATCGGACCACCGCCACATGCCGGCCGTTGCCGGCGTCTCTGACGATGCGGTCGAGCCGTGCGAAGAAGGTGGGGAGGTGGCCGAGGGTGACCGGTTGTCCCTGTTCGCGCGCCCGCGAGACTTTGCGCGTGGACGTGTGTCCGGCGAGATCGCGTACTCGAAGCGACGTCTCGGTGCCGGTCGTGCCGCGCAGCAGCGATTGTGCCGTCGCCCAGCGCTCGAAATCCGCCGAACGCATCGTCCCCGCTGCATCGCGCATCTCGACATCGTCGATTGCTTCGATCACCGCTCCTGGACTGAGTCCGGCTGCGAGCGCCGGACTCGATGGGTCGACACGGGAGATGACGAGCTCACCGTCGATTGGCGTGAGCTCCGCGCCGATCGACCCTACCTCGGACGGATCGGCCGCCGCCTTGTCGAGCCGCACGCGTACCGCCGACGACAGCAGGTCGAAATGCGAGTGGCCGATGCGGGTGAGCAGATCGCGCAACACGTCACGGACTTCGTCTGGCGTGGTGGCTCGCGCCGCCCGCGGGCGGAACTCTGCTCGTAACGCGTCCCAGTCGGCGTCCGTCCGCGACTCGTCCACGTAGGTGTCTCGAATCGCGGTCCACGCCGCATCGAACGTCGGCAGCCCGTTGGCAGCGTCGGATGGCGCAACTGCCACGCTGGCAGGTGCCTGCGCGGGTGCCACGTCAGTGTGCTGTCCAGACAGGGCGGCTCCGCGCACCTCGACGATGCCAACCGACACCAGCACCATCGCGGTGGTCAACGTGACGACACGCCCTACGCGAATGGCGGGAGATCCCTCTGCCCTGTAAACTGCCATGGATACCGTGACCCGCTACGTGCTCGTGGCCGCAGCCAGTCTGGCCATTTTCCCATCGAATGCCCGCGCCGACCAGAGCGGCTCCGCGCCGGTGCACATCGATTCGCCGTCTCAGACCACGGCGCCTGCCGCGCCGGCCCCAGCTCCCGATCCCGCACTCGCGCGGTGGCTCGACGTTGATGCCGCGTCGATCAGCGTTCGATACCGCCTGGTGCGGGGCACGTCGGGCACGCGCTTCAACCAGGCGCAGACCCAGGACGTCCTTCGCGGCCGCGTGAAGCTGGACGCTGGAGCTCATGTCGCCGTCGGCTTCACGGTGCAGTCGGGCGCAGGATTTCCATCGAGCTGGAACAACACCGGTTTAGGGACGGGCGACCGCCGATCGTCGGTGTTCCTGAAGCACCTGTTCGCCGATGTCACACCCATCGGCGGTCTCGAGGTCCAGTACGGCGGCCTCGGACTTGCCCATGGCGACAACACTGAGATGACCGCATACGACAACGACGGGTATCTGGTCGGCGGACGCGTCTCGCTGCGGCGTCCGAAGGACGTGTTCTTCGATGATGTCACGGTCACGGTGGGGTATCTCGGCGATCTCACGACATCCAACGTATTCACGCGATTCGAGCATCTCGACCGGCACAATTTCACGCAGATCCTGGTCGCGAAGCATCTGAACGCCCACGTCCAGGCGTCGACCGACTACGTGGACAACGATTTGGAAGGCGGCGTGTGGCGCGCCGCCGGCCGCTTCACGCTGGGCGCACGCTTTGTCGATGCGATTCGCGTGGAGTACGGAGTCCGCGTCACGGACGCACCGCACGACACCTCCGCCGGTGTCACCGCCGAAAAGACGCTTGGACACGTTCTGCTGTTTGCGGGTGTCTCGCGTATCGGCCGCCTCATGTCCGTGCTCAACGGCGATCGCTACGCCGAGGGCACGCACGTGTTCACCGGCGGAGCGTGGAGGCTGCCGGCCGACCTGGTGGCGGGCTGGTTCCTTGCGGGGGAACTGAGCGGACCGCACCCGTCGAACAACCGGATGCGGCTCGATCTCGTGTTGGGATGGAATGCGCTGCAGACGCATGCGCCGGGCACGGCTCGTGCGCTAGGCGACGAGGAGAGTCGATGAGTCGAAGAGTCAGAAAGGTCGCAGAGTCAGTGACCTTCGACTTTTTGCTTTGTGACTCTTTGACTTTCGACCCTTCGACTCTCCTCAGCCCCGCAGATGCTGCAGCACCGCTTGATGGAGTTTGCCGTTGGTGCTGCACGCGTCGCCGCCATCGATGCGTGCCTCGCCGGTCCAATCGGTGAATCGTCCACCGGCTTCCTCGAGAATCGGCACGAGCGCGGCGCAGTCCCACGGATTCATCACCGGATCCAGCATCACGTCGAGGCGGCCGGTGGCGACGAGGCAGTGGCCGTAGCAGTCGCCCCAGCCTCGCTGAACCCGTGCCGCGTGCTGCAGGCGCGTCCACCCGTCCCCGAGACGGTCGCTGAGCATCCGCGAGTCGGAATACCCGATAGCCGCATCACCCAGGCGATCGACCGGCGACACCTGCGCGCGCCGGCCGTTCCACCAGCAGCCCGAGCCGCTCGCGGCTGAGACGAGTTCTCCGAGCGCTGGAAAGTACGCAACGCCCACGCGCGGCACGCGATCGATCTCGAGCGCCACGAGGACCCCGAAGAGCGGGACACCGCGGATGAACGACTGCGTGCCATCGATCGGGTCGAGCACCCAGCGATAGCGGCTGTCGCCGTCCCCGACACCAAATTCTTCGCCGAGGATGGCGTGCGTCGGATAGGCCTCGGCGATGCGCTCGCGCAGCAGCCGCTCGGCGCCACGGTCGGCAACGGTGACCGGCGATGCATCGGCCTTGCGCTCGACGACGACGTTGGTTTGAAAGTGGGCGAGGGTGCTTTGCCCAGCGGCGTAGGCTGCGTCGATGGCGAAGTCAAGAAAAGAGGATAAGGGTTCGGACATTCTCTGGCTTTGGGCTTTGGGCTCTGGACGTTGGGCGTGGGAGCTGGCTTTTGGAAGTTGGGCGTTGGGTCGAGCCACTGGCCATCAGCCGTCAGCCTTTGGTCCCGTGTTGCATTCTATCGCGACGACGAGTACCCGCCGGCGGCGCTTCGCGCGTCCCTCGTGTAGACTGCGCGGATGCGCTCTACCACCCTGATTCGTCGCCTGACGCCAGCGGTGTTCCTGCTGGTCATCTGCGGCGTCGTCACTGGACTCATGATGCGGACCCGCGCGAGCGGTGCCGACGGAATCGACTGGCCGTCGCACGGCGGCGATGCCGGACACCGTCAGTATTCCGCGCTCGATCAGATCACGCCCGCGAATGTTACAGGGCTCGCGGTCCAATGGACCTATCACACGGGCGATGCACGGCCGAACGGGCGATCCCAGATCCAGTGCAATCCGATTGTCGTACATGGCGTGCTCTATGCCACCTCGCCGCAGCTGAAGACGTTCGCACTCGACGCTGCGTCCGGCAAGGAGCTCTGGGTGTTCGATCCGTTCAAATCGGCAGCCGCGAGTGTGGATACGAGCTCGCTCGGCGTCAACCGCGGTGTCGTCTACTGGGAAGAGGGATCCGACCGGCGGATCTTCGTGGCTGCCGGCCGCCGGCTTTACGCGCTCGACGCCGCGACTGGCACACCGATCGCCACGTTTGGACAGGCTGGCAGCGTGTCTCTCGCCGACGGGCTGGTGCGTGATGTGAGCAAGCTGTACGTGCTGTCGAATACCCCCGGCGCGATCTACAAGGATCTCCTCATCGTCGGCACACGACTGAGCGAAGGCCCCGGTCCGTCGGCCCCTGGCCACATCCGTGCGTACGATGTCCGCACGGGCAAGATCCGATGGACGTTCCACACGATTCCGCTCCCGGGTGAATTGGGCTATGAGACATGGCCGACAGACGCCTACACGCGCGTCGGCGGCGCCAACGCCTGGAGCGGTATCAGCGTCGACGCCGAGCGCGGGCTCGTGTTTCTGCCGACCGGCTCGGCCGCGTTCGATTTCTGGGGCGGAAATCGAAAGGGCGCCAACCTCTTCGCCAACTGCCTGCTTGCCTTGAAGGCCGATACGGGCGAGCGGGTCTGGCACTTCCAGATGATCCATCACGACTTGTGGGACCGCGATCTTCCTACCGCGCCCGTGCTGGTGAACGTCCAGCACAACGGCAAGGAAGTCGCCGCCGTCGCACAAGCCATGAAGTCCGGCGTTGTGTTCCTCTTCAATCGCGAAACGGGTGAGCCGCTCTTCCCGATCGAGGAGCGGCCGGTACCGCCATCCGATCTCGAAGGCGAGTCCGCATGGCCCACCCAGCCTTTCCCTCTGGCGCCTCCACCGTTTGCGAAGCAGCGTCTGACCGAGGACGACCTGACGAATCGTACGCCGGCGGCACACGCCGCAGCGTTGGCGAGGTTGCGACAAGTCCGGTCGAACGGCCAATTCGTGCCGCCAAGCACGCAGGGCACGATCATCTATCCGGGCTTCGACGGCGGGGCGGAATGGGGCGGGTCTGCCTTCGACCCCAAGACCGGACGCCTGTTCATCAACGCAAACGAGATGGCGTGGATCCTCACGATGGTGCGGCTCACGCAGCAGAGCGGCCCCAACGCCGAGGGACGAGAGGTCTATCAGCTGAACTGCGCAGTCTGCCACGGCGCCGATCGCAAAGGCGTGAAGGCGCAGATGGTGCCCACCCTGATCGACATCGCCAAGCGCATGCCTCGCGCGGAAGCGGCTCGCATCGTACGTCAGGGGAAGGGCGTGATGCCGACGTTCCAGTCACTGTCAGTGCCGCAGCGGAAGGCCGTGGTGGACTTCCTGTACGGCATCGCGAGCAAGCCGGCGCCAAAGCCCGATGACGAAGACACACCAGAGAGCTCGGTCCTCTATTCGCACACCGGCTACAACCGCTTCTTCGATCCCGATGGCTATCCCGCAGTCGCGCCTCCCTGGGGCACGCTCAACGCGATCGATCTGAATCTCGGCACGATCGCGTGGACGGTACCGTTGGGCGATGACACGACCGTTGGTCCGCACGCGGTGCCAACGGGCACCGAGAATTACGGAGGACCGATCCTCACCGCGAGCGGCGTCATCTTCATCGGCGCGACCCGCGACGAGAAGTTCCGCGCGTTCGACGCCTCGTCTGGCAAGATGCTGTGGGAGACATCGCTGCCGGCGGGTGGATATGCGACGCCGGCAACATACTCGGTCAACGGCCGGCAATACGTGGTGATCGCGGCAGGCGGCGGCAAGATGGGCACGAAGTCTGGCGACGCCTACGTGGCATTCGCGCTTCCCGACAACACTGCTCATCCGCAATGACGATTGCAGATTGATGAATGACGAATAGCCCTCGTCCGCAATAAGATCCAGAGCTAATCGTCATACGTCAATCGTCCTTCGTCAGTGTCCAATGGGATTTTTGGAACTCCTGCAAGGTGCCGTGGTGATGGGCCCGATGACGAAGGGCTCGAATCTGCCCTATCGGCGTCTGTGCGTCGAGCTCGGTGCGCGCGTCACCGTCAGCGAGATGACGCTCGCACGCCGCCTCAAACAGAAGCGCAACGGCGAGTTCGCCCTCATCCGTCGAGGACCGGACGAGCCCTGCTTCGGCGTCCAGCTCGCGGGAACGAATCCCGACGAACTGGCCTGGGCCGCCGCACTCGTCGAGGCACGCGGAGCGGACTTCGTCGATCTCAACCTCGGGTGTCCGATCGATCACTTCACGCGGAAAGGCATGGGCGCTGCGCTGGCCAGGCAACCGGCCCGTGTTGGACGCCTCGTAGCCGCGATGCGAGGCGCAGTCACACGCGTCCCGGTGACCGTCAAGATCCGGCTCGGATGGAACGACGAGAGCCGGAACTACCTCGACGTCGCGCGAGCGGCAGTGGATGCGGGCGCGGCCGCGGTGTTCGTGCACGGGCGCACCAGAAACGCGCGGTATCGACACGCAGCCGAGTGGGATGCCATCGGTCACGTGGCACAGACGCTCCCGGTGCCGGTCATTGGCAACGGTGACATCCTGTTTCCTCACGATGTCGTGCGTGGACGAAGCGCTTCGGGCTGTGCCGGCGTGATGATTGCGCGAGGGGTCCTCATCAAACCGTGGATCTTTCGGGAGATCGCTGAAGGCTATCGGGAAATGACGGCTGAAGAGCGCCTCGCGATCTATCGCCGCTACGCAACCCTCGCGCTCGAGCACTGGCGTGATGACGACCGCGGCCGTGCGGTGGTACGCGAATTCGTTGAATGGCACCTCGGATTCTGGTGCCGATACGCACCGCGGCGTGGGGACGGCTCCTGGCCGTCGATGCAGGAGCGCGAGCCCTCGCGGCTCTTCACGTCACCAATGGACGCATTGCTTGCACGCCCGGAACCGGCCGTCCACAAGTGGCTGGCCGAGCGCCTCGTCGCGTGGAGATGACATCGATCCGGAGGCAGCGCCACTGTCGAAGGCGACGGGCGAGGATCTCGAAGTCGCCGCCGCGGGCTGATTTTCAGCTCTCTCGCTGTGGCGACGGGTCATTCGTCTAACACGCCTGTGTCCGCTCGGTTGCACGCGGCGCGAACAGCTGGCGTCGCAGTGCGGTCCGGCCACCGGAACCCGGGATTCGACGGCTCAACACAAGTGGGCTCCTGGTTCAGTTGCGCCGGGCTTGCTTGAACTCCTCGAGCTCTTCGAGGCTACGGGGCCAGTCAGCGCCCAACAGCCGCGAGAGCGCACGGTCTGCGAGCAGACGTCCGCCGGTTTGGCATGTCGCGCAGTAGTTGCACTCGTTGTCCGCGTACGTAATCCGCTGGACCCCCGAGCCACAGCGCGGGCACGGTTTGCCGAATCGGCCATGGACCGCCATGTCTGGCCTGAACGCGGTCACCTTCTCAGGAAATTTGTCTCCCGTCTCGTCTCGAAGACGCGCGATCCACGTCGTCAACGTCTTTACCGTGGCCTGATGCAGCGTCGCGATCTGTTCATCCGTCAGCCGGCTCGTCAACTGCGTGGGTGACATCTGCGCCGCGTGCAGGATTTCATCCGAGTACGCGTTGCCGATGCCGCTGAACAGATGCGGGTCCGTGAGCGATCGCTTCAGCGTGTGATTCTCGGCGCGCAGCCGCTCTGCGAATTCATCCGCACTTGCAGTGAGGGGATCGACGCCACCCGGATCGATCGCCTCGAGCGCAGCCCGTCCGCGCACGAGCGTCAGCGAGGCGCGTTTCTTCGGACTCGCTTCCGTCAGGAGGAGCGTTCCCGTCGGGAAATCGAAAGCGGCAACGCCGAGGCGGCCGGGAATGCCAGCACCCTTGGACTTCCACCGGAAGCGTCCCGCGATCATCAGATGAATGACCGCATAGATCTCATCGTCGAATCTCCAGACGATGCGCTTGCCGATGCGTTCGAGGCGTCGGATGATTTGGCCCTCGAGCGCATGAACGGGCGGGTCAACGCTTCGCAGCAGGAATGGCGATGCTATCCGAACGCGTTCGAGCGGCTGACCGACGATGCGTGTCTCGAGTGCGGAGAGATACAGAAGGATGTCCGGCAGCTCGGGCATGGGTCGCGTCCCGCATGATACGTCGCTGGGGGTGCGCTACACTCGCCTCGTGAAGTTGTCGTCCAAGCAGCTCGCCCTGCCGCTGGTCGGCACGACCTCGACCGCCGGCGACGAGTACCTCAGTGGCGGGAATGGACCGCTCCCGGTGCGATTCAGTCGCCACCCGCGGGCCCGCCGCTACGTGCTCCGCGTGGACAGCGATGGTGTGGCGCGAGTCACGATGCCGAGATGGGGCCGCCGCGCGGACGCGCGCGCTTTCGCGGCTGCTCACGTGGCATGGATCGAGCGGCAGCGATCCGCACAATTCGAGCGACGCCCGAAGGCGCGGTCTCTCCAGCAGGGGTCGGTGATTCTTCTGCGAGGTATTCCGCAGCCTCTCCAGCTTTCGGCCACGGCAGGCGGCATCGTGCTTCGAGTCGGCGATCTCCATCTGAGCGGCGACTGGTCGCGCCCTATGGCTGACAACGTCGTGCAGGGTTTGAAAGAGCTGGCCCGTCGGGAGCTGCCGGTCAGACTTCGAGAGCTGGCCGCCGAGTGTGGGCTGTCCATCGAGCACGTCTCGATCCGGGACCAGCGTACGCGATGGGGATCGTGCGCGGCGTCTGGACGTATCAGCCTCAACTGGCGGCTCGTCCAGATGCCGTCAGAGGTGCGCGACTACGTGCTCTATCACGAGCTGATGCACTTGCGCGTACGAAACCATTCGCCGCGATTCTGGCAGCAGGTGGCGCGCGTGTGCCCGCGGTACCAGGACTCACGCCGCTGGTTGCGGGAACACGCGCATCGCCTGCTCTAAAGGCAGGAGTGTTACGAGCGCTTAGTAGCCATCCGGCGCCGCAGCGCGGCCACACCGATACCGGTCCCGAGCAGCACGACGGTCGCAGGCTCCGGAACCGGATTCGCCGTATTGAGCTTTACATCGTCGACGCCGAGGAAGTTGCCGACGCCCGACCACTTCACCGATTTTGCCGGTGCCCGAGAAGTCGAGGGCGACCGATGACCAGCAGTTGAAGTCACCAGGCGCGCCGCCACAGTTGCTCGTCAGACGCGGCAGTGCCGCGATACCGAGCAGTTGGCCGGTGCCATTGACGCCATCCCATATCGACACGAGACCGGGGAAATATAGGGACGTGTACTGGAACGAGAGGGAGTCCAAGAATCCATCGGCGACGTTCATGGTCATCGACGGCCGGTCCCAGTCGAAGAACGCGATGCTGGAGCCCGATGGATTGTTCGAGAAATTGCCTGAGCCGCCAGCGTCGGCATCAACGAGCGATTCGGAACCCGCACTGAATTCGACGCCGAGATTGCCGCCGGCACCTCCGTTGTAGAACGAGCCGATGGATGTGAGGTTACCGATTCCTTCGAAGTCGAGGACGATCGGTGCCGCGTGCGCGGAGCCCGCCGACAGGGCGACGACCGCCACCGCGGCGAGAACGACGGAAACGTAACGCATGGGGAGCCTTTGCGAATGGGACACTTGGGCGATTGCCTCTCTCTGCACTGGAGCAGAGCAATATCCCTGCTAAGGCTCAGCGGTATACGGGAAGCGGATTCTGGCGGGAATTTATGTGGTCGTCATGCAGACGACCTGCGTCAGGTCCGTGGACGGAGACCTTTAGTCTGCCGGGGCGCAGGATTCCGGACCGATTGGAAGGCGAGGCCCGTCGGGGACGCGCCTTCCAATCGGCAGGTCGAGGGGAGCCGGGGGTGACGACTACGCGCTCAGCATCGCCTTGCGGCGACGACGGAACAGGGCTGCGGCCAGGGTCGCGCCCGTTCCAAACAACACGACAAACGAGGGTTCTGGGACCGATGGCACCGGCCGGTCGTCTTTGCCATTCAGCCAGATGTTGTCAACGCCGAGGAAATTGCCGGCTCCGGTCCACGCCACCGAACGGGCGTTGCCGGAGAAGTTGAGCGTGATCTGCTTCCAGCAGTTGAAGTTGCCGCTGGGGTCGCCACCACACCTGCTCGATAGCGCCGGCAGCAGGGCGCTGGCAAGCTTCGTCGTTCCGCCCGCGCCACCCCACACCGTCACGGCGGCCGGGAACGCGAGTGAGGTGTAGGAGAACGACATTAAGTTTGTGAAGCCGCCCGCCACGCTCATCGACGCATTCACATGCGGCTGGTCGAAGAACATGATCGTGCTCCCAGGCGACGGCTCATTGGCAAAGTTGCCAGTACCCCCGGCGTCCTTATCGATGAGAGCCGAGGCTGCCTTGCTGAACGTCACGCCGTTAGTTGCCGCCGGCGCCACCGTTATAGAAATTGCCGATTTGCTGAAGGTTCTGCAGACCCTCGAAATTCAGGAGGATTGGCGCCGCGCCGACGGAGGACGCCGCGCCAACCAGCAGGCACACGACGAGCGCGTATTGCAGACAGCGCCTGATCACGCGAGAGCCGGCAGCCGAGCTACCCACAGGGCGACTATTCTCAATATTGCACATGGCTGCGTGGTGGGTAGGCAAAAGTCTCGCCGAAAGTCGGCGTGCAATTTCATGAACAAATTTGGGAGGCAGCGTCGCGGCTCTCGCTAGACCTCACTAATGATTGTGTGCTTGGTGGCTTTTGTCTGCCTGAGAGATGTCTTTTGCAGTTGACGCGGCGCGCCGCACGAGTCGATGACGCTGCCCGTCCCGCAGAGAACGGACTGAGCGAAAACGACGATGCACGCGTAGTTTTTTGTCTCAAACTCGATACGCCCCGTCCGTTTGCGATTGACTTGGCCGGGTTCGCTGCTTACAGTCGTGCTTCTCGCCTTGTTCCAAACCGTTTCAGTCACACACCACATCGAGGCTCTATGGCGCGCGTGCGGAGTTTGTTGGTCGTCCTTGCTTTGTTCGGTCTCTGTCCAGCTTCGGCATGGGCGGCGATCGCAATTGATGTCACAGTCTCCAGAGATCAGGGCACAGCGAGTACCACGCCGACTACCGCCAGTTTCTCGACGTCTGCGGCCAACGAATTGCTTCTGGCCTTCGTGGCGACTGACTACCGGTCTGGGACGAACACGACGGTTACGGGAGTGACTGGTGGAGGCCTGACCTGGGTGCTCGTGCGACGCACGAACGTACAGAAGGGCACGGCGGAAATCTGGCGCGCCTTTGCACCGACGGTACTCACCAACGTTACGGTCCGCGCCACTCTTTCTCAGAGTGTCGCGTCTTTGGTAACAGTCGTGAGTTTTACGGGGGTCGACACGTCTGGAACGAATGGATCCGGCGCGATCGGCGCCACCGGTTCCGGCAGCGCCAATTCCGGGGCACCCTCAGCCACGCTGGTCACCACGCGAAACAACTCGTGGGTGTTCGGCGTGGGGAACGACTTCGATAACCCCATTACCCGAACGCCGGCGGCGGGACAGGTGCTCGTGCATTCGTACCTGCCTCCCGTTGGCGACACCTATTGGGTCCAGCAGCAGGCCGGCGCTACACCACTCGCGGGGACGTCGGTCTCGATCAACGACACGGCGCCAACCGGTGACCAGTACAATCTGACGAGCGTCGAAATACTCGCTCCTGCCGTAGTCGGACCCACCTTCCGCGTTTCTGGAATCATCACACCAGCCGCGAGTGGAAGCGGTAGCGTCGTGACCTTGAGACAGGGGACGACTACCGTCGGCACTGCCACGGCGGATGCCACGGGCAGCTACGCCTTCACAAATATCGGAAACGGCACGTATACCGCGACACCGGCAAAAACGGGCTTCTCGTTCACGCCTACGAGTCAGACCGTGGTGGTCAACGGCGCTGACGCGGCAGTGGCTGGATTTGTGGCATCGCAGTCGAGCTGGAGCGTTACCGGCACGATCACGCCAGCAGCGAGCGGCAACGGTGCCACGCTGACCTTGCGACAAGGAACGACCACCGTCGCGACCACCACAGCCGGCAGTTCAGGTGGGTACCAATTAGCGAACGTGGCAAACGGCACGTACACCGTGACTCCCACGAAAACCGGATTTTCGTTCAGCCCGACCGCACAGACTGTCGTAGTCAACGGAGCTGACGCCACTGTGCCGGTATTCACGGCGACACAGCCCACGTGGAGTCTCTCGGGCACGATCACGCCGGCATCGTCTGGCAGCGGCACGCTCGTGACGCTGAGCGGTGGCCCGACGACCACAACCGATTCGTCCGGCGCCTACGTGTTCACGGGACTCTCCAACGCGACGTACACGGTCACACCGAGCAAAACCGGGTTCACGTTTACGCCGGCGCAGCGCTCCGTGACGATCAGCGGGGCCAATGCGACTGGTGTCAACTTCACGGCTCAAACCGCTTCAGGCACAATCCTGTATCCCGATCTCAGCGACATCATTCCGCCGAGCGGGATTTCGATCGCCATGGTCGACGGACACAGGATGTTCCAGTACACGCACGACACGTTCAACGGTGGGCCTGGTCCACTCGTGATACAGCCTGCCTATAACGCGGCCGCCGGCGTGTACGAAGGAACACAGCAGCTTTTCAGCGTCTCTGGCAATACGTGGACGATGCGCCAGCAGATTCCTCTCGCAGGCGCGTTCATCTTCCACGTGGAGCATGGACATTTCCACTTCCCGTTCGCAGCCTACGGGCTGTACACCGTCGGTGCGGACGGCAAGCCGGGAACTGCGGTGGCGATCAGCGAGAAAGTTGGCTTCTGCATCGCGGATTCCTTTATCTACGACTCCACGATTCCACATGCCGGCGACATCGGAGGGATTGGATCCTGTTCCGATCCCACATCGCGTCGCGGGCTCGATATCGGTGCGGTTGACGAATACGATCGGACCGACGACGGGCAGTCAATAAACATTGACGCAGTGCCGAATGGGCAGTACTGGCTCAGGGCAGTGGTTGACCCGAACAATTTCTTCGCTGAGGCGAACAAAGCGAACAACGAGACTGATGTGCTCGTGTCGATCACGGGGACAAGTGTTCAGGTCCTTCAGACTGTCGTGCCTTCGCTCGCGCCGCCCCCGGACATCACGCTGACGGCACCGGCAGGCCCACTCCTGGGCACGGTTACCTTGAACGCCACCACAGCGTCTGGTGGAAGCGTACAACTGCTGGTTGATGGACAGCCATTGGGCGCGCCTCTCAACGCTCCGTACGCCTTCAATTGGAACACCACGACGGTGCCCAATGGAACGCATCGACTTGCGGCACAGACTACGGGACCAACGGGTGTGGTCGGGACGTCGCCAATCGTAGACGTGACCGTCGCAAACGGCACAGACACACCGCCGTCGGTTCAGATCACGAGCCCGGTTGACGGCGCGACCGTCGCGGCCACCGTCACAATCTTCGCTCAAGCGGCTGGCGGACACCCGATTGTCAACGTCACGTTCTTTGTGGATGGCGCTCAAGTCGGCCAACCGGTGACCTCACCGCCCTACACCATCCCGTGGGACACGAGCGCCACGACGGCAGGCGTGCATATCTTGACGGCGACCACGGTCGATACGGCGAACTTTACGGCGGTGTCGGATTCCGTGTCGGTGACGGTCGACAACACGCATCCGCCACTCCTTATCGTGAAGGAAGCAACCGTCTCGGTCGATAGTTCGGGCACGATTACGACGCCATCGTTCTCGACAGCGACTGCCGGCGATCTTCTGGTTGCTTTCGTCGGCTACGACGGTCCCATAAGTTCAGGCACAGTCGACGACTGTGACAGGCGCTGGCTTGACGTGGACGCGAGTACAACAAAGCAACACGCAGCCTGGCACATCGGAGATCTGGACCGCACGCCCTGCGGGGCTGGTTACGAATGCGACTGTCCAGTCCAGTCCTGGCGTCGCCGGGTTCCGAGGTTCGTTGACTGTCATCGCGTTCAAGAATGCGGCTGGGATCGGCGTCCTGGGACGGACTGGAGCCGCAACGGGCGCTCCCGACATCTTCCTGCCAGGAATACCGGCCGGCGACTGGGTCTTCGCTGTAGGTAACGATTGGGATCGCGCAGTGGCCCGGACGCCAGTCAGCGGACAGGTACTCGTACACCAGTGGATCGATTCCGGCACCGGCGATACGTATTGGGTGCAGTCGACGACAGCACCTCTGACCGCGAACATGCTCGTCGACATTCATGATTCGGCACCGACCAACGATCGATGGAATTACGCCGCCGTGTCGATAGTAGCCACGCACTAGCAACACGCCTTGGAGCCCGTCGCACGTCGATGAGAAAGCGCGACAGCTCTCCAAGGCTGTTCCTCTGGGTCTTGCTGGGTGCCGCCGTGGTCCTCTCGCAGGACCTGACAGCCGTGGACACGTCCTCAGACGGGAACGGCAGCCTCGAGGGTCACGGTCGACGGAAAAGAGCGGTTTCAAACTCTCGACGGCGTCGGCGTCAATATCAACTCCCTCAGCTGGAAGAACGGCGAGGCGCGTCAGGCAATCGACCTCCTCGCCGATCAGATGGGCACGACCCTCTGGCGAGTCGTGTTCGACATGGAGGATTGGGAGGCGACAAACGACAACGCCGATCCCCTCGTAGCCGACGACGCCTATTACCGGACGATCTACTCGAGCGCGAAATTCCAGCATCTCTGGGGCACGCTGCACTACCTCAATCAGCGCGGATTCACGTCAGGCATCGCCATCAGCTTCATGGGCCGCGTGCCGCCCTGGATGGGCGGCAGCGTCATCAATGCCGCGAGCGACGACGAGTGGGTCGAGATGATGACCACCTTCGTGGCCTACGCGCGCGGCGTCGAGCACGTCGAGTTCGGCATGCTCGATCCACTCAACGAGCCGGATTGGGACGGACTCGAAGGACCAAAAGTCGACGCCGCCCAGTACGCGCGGTTGCTACACACGCTCGCCGTCCGGCTCGATGCGGCTGGATATCGCGACGTCCGTTTTCTCGGTCCGAACACCGCCGATCTGGGCGCCGGCGTGTCTGCCTACATTCCTGCACTGATGTCGGATCCGATCGTGATCGGTCGGATCGATCACCTCGGTCTACACAGCTACGGTGCCAGTACGGGCGGCGCAGATGCAGCGATCAAGGCGTCGCGCTTCCAGGACCGGAACTTCTGGATGACGGAGTTTTCGTTACCGGCAGACGTCCCGAACCTGCTCGCCGGGAATTCGTCGGCGCTCATCATGTGGGACGGGTTCGACTCGGTCTACAACCACGCGATTCTTGGCGGACACGGCGACAAGCCGCCGAACGACGCTGGCAATGGACCGGCGCCGTTGTCATACGACAGCAAGACCGGCACGTATTCGGCGCGGCCGGAGTTCTATCAGTTCGCGGCGCTCTTCAAGTACCTGCCGCCGGGCAGTCAGCGCATCGAGTCCGACTGCACCAACTCAGATTTATCTCTTCTTGCGTTCATTCATGCTGCGAGCGGGCGTGTGACACTCGTTGGACGCAACCGCAGTTCGACGCCGATGACGGTGACGGCGTCGCTCGACGCGATCCGCACGCCACCACTGATGCAGGTCTACGCGAGCAGCGCGACGGCCCTCATTCGCTCCGACGATGCGGTCGTCAGAGAGGGACACTTGGTGTTCACGGTGCCGGCAAACAGCTATTTTGCGGTGACGGGGACTGAATAGATTGTCTATACACGGGCTCTGTTACGCCTTGCGACTGCGGCGACGAAGGGCACCAATGCTCATCGCAAGCCCGGTGCCCAGGAGCATGACCGAGGCCGGCTCGGGAACTGGACTTGCCGTAGTCAACGCGATGTCGTCGAAGCCAATATCGTTAGCCACGCCCGCGAACACGACCGACCGACCAACCCCGTCGAAGTTCATTGCCACCTCGCTCCAACGGGTGTACCAATCGTACTTTCCCGGGCCATCGAAGCCGCCCAGGCCGGGCAGGGCAATGGTCGCGAGGATGCTGCCCGCGCCGTTGAGGCCGGAGTAGATCGTGGCGGCCCCCACGGTGTCGATCGACGAGTAGGAGAACGACACCAACGAGGTGAAGCCCGTTGCGACGTTCATGGTGGTGCTGGCGGGCTGGCCCGGCGGGTTCAAGAAATAGAGGACGCCCACGCCTGATGGGTTATTGGCAAAGGCTCCAGCGCCGCCCGCGTCGATGTCGTTCAACGCTTCGGCATTCGGGCTGAACCTGACACCGAGATCCGCCACCGAGGTTCCCATGCTGCCGACGCCGCCGGCGTAGGCGTCGCCAATCCTTTCTCCAACCCCGCTGACCGTGATGACACCGTTCGCATCGAAGATTGGAGCGATGTTCTTGAACCCTTCGAAATCAATCGTGACAGGGCTCGCCTCGAGCCGCGACGCGGCGAGGACCAGACCGACAACCAACGCAACCCGATAGATAGCTGGCACGGACAAGGACCCTTTCCAGGCCAGCCGGGAGCACGGCAGCCCGAACCCACGGTAACCCGCCACCGTCGATCAAATCCAGTACGACCGGAGCCGTCCGAAAGGGCGCGAGCTCAGCAGGTCGTTATCGGCGTACAAAGAAAAGGCCCGAGAATCGTTTGAACTCTCGGGCTTGCGAAATACTCCCGGCAGGAGGCTCCGCTTTGCACTTAGTCGAGCGTCCTCCAGCGATGGCTAAGTGCTATGAAAACGCGCCAGTGGCGCGTTTTCCGCGGAGGGCTACTCTCCCACAAGGCGTGGGCTCGGTAGGTCGCTGCCGACGTACAAGAAAAGGCCCGAGAATCTTTTCGACTCTCGGGCCTGGGAATACTCCCGGCAGCGACCTACTCTCCCACGCACGGTGTCGAGCGCAGCGAGACGCCCAGCCAGCCCAGCCCACGCAGCGCGTGGGAAACTGCGTTCGAGGTCGCCATCGGTACAAAGAAAGGCCCGAGAATCTTTTCGACTCTCGGGCCTGGGTAATACTCCCGGCAGCGACCTACTCTCCCACGCACGGTGTCGAGCGGAGCGAGACGCCCAGCCAGCCCAGCCCACGCAGCGCGTGGGAAACTGCGTGGAGCCAGCCGCCGCTGCCGTACAAGAAAAAAGCCCAACGCTCTCTTCGAGCGTTGGGCTCGGTAATACTCCCGGCAGCGACCTACTCTCCCACGCAGTTTCCCACGCAGTACCATCGGCGGTAGCAGGCTTAACTTCCGTGTTCGGAATGGGAACGGGTGTGACCCTGCTCCTGTGACCACCGGGAACTCGGTGTCCCGCGCCGAAGCCCGCGCGCGATGCTGGCGGGCGAGGCGGGAACGATGTCAAAGATCCCATGACGCGCGGTGCCTGACGATATCTCGAGGCCACCGCGAATCACGGTTGCCGCACCGGGACATACACCCGGGTCGGCGATATGAACCGCCTGCCGATTCCGACGACCGCGCGAACGAGCGGAGCTCGCCGCGCCGAAGCCGCGGAGCGGCGAAGGCGGGAATACGCTGCAACGATAGTCTTTACCGACCACACACCCGAAGCGTGCGTAAAGAATTATGGTCAAGCCTCACGGCTGATTAGTACCAGTTAGCTGAGTACATCGCTGTACTTACACACCTGGCCTATCACCTGGTAGTCTTCCAGGAGCCTTTAGAGGTCTTGCGACCTGGGAGATCTCATCTCGTGGAGGGTTTCACGCTTAGATGCTTTCAGCGTTTCTCCCGTCCGCACTTAGCTACCGAGCGGTACCGCTGGCGCGATAACTCGTACACTAGAGGTGCGTTCAACCCGGTCCTCTCGTACTAAGGTCAACCCCACTCAAATCTCCTGCGCCCATCACAGATAGAGACCGAACTGTCTCGCGACGTTCTAAACCCAGCTCACGTACCGCTTTAACCGGCGAACAGCCGGACCCTTGGAACCTGCTACAGCTCCAGGATGCGATGAGCCGACATCGAGGTGCCAAACCTGAGCGTCGATGTGGACTCTTGGCTCAGATCAGCCTGTTATCCCCGGCGTACCTTTTATCCGTTGAGCGATGGCCCTTCCATGCGGAACCACCGGATCACTAAAACCTGGTTTCCCACCTGCTCGACTTGTAAGTCTCGCAGTCAAGCTCGCTTATGCTTTTGCACTCTCTGGCTGATTTCCAAACAGCCTGAGCGAACCTTCGTGCGCCTCCGTTACAATTTAGGAGGCGACCGCCCCAGTCAAACTACCCACCTAGCAGTGTCCCGGACCTGGATGACAGGTCGCGGTTAGAACGCCGAAGCAGTAAGGGTGGTATCTCACCGTTGGCTCCCCCGAGACCGAGATCCCGAGTTCAAAGCCTCCCACCTATCCTGCGCATACTGCGTCAGCATTCACTACTAGGATGTAGTAAAGGTGCACGGGGTCTTTTCGTCTTGTGACGGGCAACCGGCGTCTTCACCGGTACCACAAATTCGCAGTGCCCCCCGTTGAGACAGCGCCCAAATCGTTACGCCATTCGTGCAGGTCGGAACTTACCCGACAAGGAATTTCGCTACCTTAGGACCGTTATAGTTACGGCCGCCGTTTACCGGGGCTTCAGTTCAAAGCGTCGCCTTGCGGCTAACCTCTCCCTTTAACCTTCCGGCACCGGGCAGGCGTCAGACCCTATACGTCGTTTTCGACTTCGCAGAGCCCTGTGTTTTTAGTAAACAGTCGCTTGGGCCTCTTTATTGCAACTCCTTCACGCTTCGCGGGCAAGCCGCTACACGCTACTGGAGCACCCCTTCTCCCGAAGTTACGGGGTCATTTTGCCGAGTTCCTAAACGGGGGTTCTCACTTGCGCCTGAGGATTTTCTCCTCGCCTACCTGTGTCGGTTTGCGGTACGGGTACCGTAACTTCTCCTTAGAGGATTTTCTCGGCAGCGTGGCGTCTGTGACTTTGCGACCTTGCGGTCTCGCTTCGGCACCTCAGGATAATGACCCACCGGATTTGCCTGGCGGATCTCCCTACATGCCTCAACCTGGCGCCTTACGGCCCTCTCCAGGCTCACATAGCCTCCTGCGTCCCCCCATCGTGATAACGAAGTTACAGTAGTTCCGGAATATTGACCGGATATCCATCCGCTACGCCTTTCGGCCTCGCGTTAGGACCCGACTAACCCTGAGCGGACGAACCTTCCTCAGGAAACCTTAGGCTTACGGCGGAGAGGATTCTCACCTCTCTT
>CAVUPP010000010.1:312500-372218 GCA_963743245.1 Vicinamibacteria bacterium
GCCACACGTACGAGATCGCCTCGACCGGCAACGGACTCCATGAGATCCGCGAGCTCGACCCCGCATCGTTTCCAACCGACGATCCGCCACTCCCCGAAACAGACGTCCCGCCAGCCTCCGACCAACCGGAGAGCGGTGCGCCGCTTTCGATACCACCGCACAGATCGATGTGCTCGTCGTGTGGACGCCCGCCGCTCGCGCCGCCGTTGGCAGCACCACGGCGATGCAGAACCTCGTCACGCTCGCCGTAGCGAACGCGAATACCGCGTACGCGAACAGCCAGATCGCCGCGCAGCTTCGCCTCGTCTACAGTGGCGAAGTTGCGTTCGCCGAAACGCCGGCCAATATCTCTGGCGATCTGAGCAAGCTTGCAACGAGCGGCGACGGAGCGCTCGATACCGTGCAGACGCTCCGCAATCAGTACGGCGCCGACGTCGTGTCGCTCATCGGCACCGGTTACACATCCGGCAGCGGTGCGTGCGGCATCGGCTATCTGATGACGACTGTCTCGACGACGTTCGCGAGCGCGGCGTTCAACGTGGTCGATCAGGCGTGTGCGGCGGGGAACTTGAGCCTGGCGCACGAGATCGGACACAACGAGGGACTGCATCACGATCCCGCGAATGCCAGCGGCCAGGGCGCATACCCCTACGCGTTTGGTTATCAGGATCCAGGCGGTCTGTTCCGCACGGTCATGTCGTACGGAATGTCCACCCGGATCCCGTACTTCTCGAATCCCAACGTCTTCTACAGCGCCAAACCGACCGGCGTCGCCAACACACAGGACAACGCTCGTGCGCTCAACAACACGGCGTCAACGGTCGCGAATTTCCGGACGGCCGTCGGGCCCACGTGCAACTACACGGTCACACCACTCTCGCTGCCACTCGCGGCCGCGGGTGGATCCTCGACGGTGACCGTCACCACGGCCGCCGGCTGTGCATGGACAGTCACGAATCCCGCCGGTTGGATCACGACGGGCACCGGGGCCGGCACCGGAACGGGCTCGTTCACCGTCAGCGCCGGCGCGAACGGACCGTCCGCGCGCTCGGCAACGTTGACCGTAGCCGGACGTTCGGTGACGGTGTCTCAAACCGCGCTTCCCTGCAGTTATACGGTCACCGCACCGACCACGGTCGTCGCTGCGGGTGGCGGCAGCGTCGACATCACCGTCAGCACCCCATCGTCCGCGTGCGGATGGACCACGAGCGTCAACGGGACGTGGCTGACGACATCGACCGCTTCGTCATCGGGATCCGGCACCGCGACGTTCATCGCGGCGGCCAACATGGGCCCGCAGCGCAGCGGCACCGTCACCGTCGCGGGCCACACGGTCACGCTGGTTCAGCAGGCACCGCCGGGACTGCCGTCGCAGCCGCACGGGTTGCGGTTCGTGCCTCAATAGAGTCCGAAGAGTCCAAGGGTCGAAGGGTCGGACAGAGGTCAGCAGGGTCGAGGACCAGGGCCTGAGGTGCTCACTCGTCCCGTCGTTCGGTGCACCCCGCCCTTCAACCCGCAACGAGCTGGACGGCGTGGCGGCCGACCTGGAGCACCGCGGGCAGATCCGATGGCTGCAGGCGATGCCGCGCATCGGCGATGCGCGTTCCGTCGACGCGTACACCGCCTTGCTGGATCTTGCGGCCGGCCTCGCTGGTCGACGAGGCCAGGCCAGCATCGACCATGATGCGCGTCAGCGCCTTCGCAGGGTCTGCTGTGAACGCGACCGCGACCGAGCGCAGATCGCTCGGCAGCTCGCCCCGCGCGTGGACGCGCTCGAACTCATTGGCGGCGCGATCCGCATCGGCTGATGAGTGGTACTCCGTCACGATCAGCCGCGCCAGATCGATCTTGGCCTGTTTCGGATGCACCTCGCCGGCGGTCACCCGCGCACGCAACCGGTCGATATCCGGCTCACCGACGTCCGTCAGCAGCAGGTAGTACCGCCACATGAGCGTGTCGGATATCGACATCAGCTTGCCGAACATCGAGTCTGCCGATTCCGTGACGCCGACGTAGTTGCCCAGGCTCTTCGACATCTTTTCCACGCCGTCCAGACCCTCGAGCAGCGGCGTGGTCATCACGATCTGCGGCTCCAGTCCATACGACGGCATGATGTCGCGGCCGACATTCAGATTGAAGAGTTGATCGGTTCCGCCGAGCTCAACGTCCGCCTCGAGCGCCACCGAGTCGTACGCCTGCGCGAGCGGATAGAGGAACTCGTGCACGGCAATCGGTTGACCCGACTCGAACCGCTGACGAAACTCCCGGCGCTCGAGCATCTGCGCGACGTTGTAGCGCGCTGCCAGACGGATGACGCCGGTGGCACCGAGTGGATTGAGCCAGCGGCTGTTGAACTCGACCACCGTCTTGTCGCGATCGAGAATCTTGAAGACCTGCGCCTTGTAGGTTTCCGCGTTGCGGTCGATCTCTTCAGGCGTCAACGGCGGCCGCGTCTTGGACCGGCCCGTCGGATCACCAATCATGGCCGTGAAATCACCGACGACGAAGACCACGCGATGCCCCAGATCCTGGAAGTGCTTCATCTTGCGGATGAGCACCGTATGACCGAGGTGCAGATCGGGGGCGGTGGGATCGAATCCGACTTTCACGACCAGCGGGCGTCCGGCCGCCAGCCGCGCCGCCAGGCGCGTCTTCAACGCGTCGAGCCGGACGACGTCCACGCAGCCGCGCGTGAGGTGGGCGATGTGTTCGTCGAGCGTCACGGATCCACCGAGCGCCCGCGAGCCCGCGGGCGAAATCGTTACTATATACCTGAGACATGCCTCTCACCCGCCGTGCCGTTCTCCAGACGCTGGCGTCCGGCGTCATCGGCGCCGCGGCGGGCGTCGGCCGCGCACGGCTATCTCTATGAGCGCCACGCACTGCAGCTGGTGCGCGTGACGTTGCCAGTCTCAGGGCTCTCGCCCGCGCACGAAGGTCTGCGCATCGGTCTTCTCACGGATCTCCATCACAGCGCGTTCGTGACTCAGGAGGAGATTTCGCGCGCGGTGGCGATGATCATGGCGGAGCGGCCCGACCTCATCGTGCTCGGCGGCGACTACGTCACCAACTTCGACACGAGCTTCCTCGGGCCGTGCGCCGACGTGCTCACGGCACTCGACTCCCCGAACGGCGTCATCGGGATCCTCGGCAACCACGACGACGAGCGCGCGACGGCCGCGGCATTCACACGCCTCCGCTTTCCGTTGCTGCGCGACTCGCGCACGACGCTCGTCATCAATCGCGAACCGCTCGACGTGGCCGGCATCCGGTACTGGACGCGGACGTCGCTCGAACTGTCGCACGTCGTCGCGGGCAGCGCGCCGACGCTGCTGCTGCTTGCGCACGATCCCCGCCGCTTGAGTCAGGCTGTCGATCTCGCCGTACCGGCGGTCTTGTCTGGCCACACTCACGGCGGTCAGGTCGTGTTGCCGCTCTTCGGCGCGCCCGCGGCCCGGAAGTTCCCAATACTGGCGGGTCTGCTCGAGAGTGAAGGAACGAGTCTCTTCGTGAGCCGCGGAGTGGGGACGGTGTACGTGCCGGTACGTCTCAACTGCCCGCCGGACGTCGCGATCGTCACGTTGACGGCTCGCAGCCGCCAGTCCTAACAGTACCCGTGTCAGATCGGCACGACGCGGCGGGAACGCTGGCGGGTTCGCGCCCCGGCTCGGACGCGCGGAAAACCGGCGCTCGTCGACTTGTCGGCGGCGGCATGGGGCCCCACTTCGTCACCCCATGCGGATTTCTGGCGCCTCCGCTTCGGTTTTCGAATCCTCCCACGCGCGTCCTCAACGGGGCGCGAACCCGCCAGCGTTCCCACCGCTCCGCGCGCCTGACACAGTCGTGCCAATCCTGAGCGGCTCCGAGCGGCACTTGCATTGGCGTCGCCGGCGGACTGCGAGTGACGCGAAGAACGTCAGTTGGAAACCGCGCCGAAGGGAGCGAGCGCGGGGCCCCCGCCGCGTGTTCTCTACGCGGTGGGGTGCAGGTGTGCCGCGGCGTCAGTTCGCAATCCGAGCGGACGACAGGCGCGGTTTCGAGCGTCAGCTCGCCGGAGGCCGGCAACGCCAACGCAAGTGCCGCTCGGGATCAATGGCTCGTCAGTTGACGCCGGGCGCCTTTTCGCGGAGGAAACGCTCGAGCGCGCGCTGGCTGTTTTCGTCGAGGCTGCTGAACGCGCGCAGTCAGGCGACCGCATCGGCCGCCTCCACAGGGCTTCACGATCCTCAACACAAGCGGGGCGCGCGCAGGCGCGGCGGACCGGCTCCGAGCCGCATGGTCGCGGTGCTCGCGGCGCAGGAGGCTGCCACGCCTAATCCCGAGCGGCGCTTGCGTTGGCGTTGCCGGCCGACTGCGAGTGGCGCGACGAGCGTCAGTCGGAAAGACGCCTAGCCCCACAGCTCACTTGTGTTGAGGATCGTAAAGCCCGGTTCCGGTGGCCGGACACGCGCTGCGATGCCGTCGTCCGCCGCTAGCCGCTCGGGTCGGGTCCCTACTATCGCTCCACCGAGCGCAATGCCGGACCAGATCGACACTGGCCCCTCAACCTCGCTGATCCCCACAGGCTTCTCGCGCGGTCAGGCGACAGAGTCGGCCACCTCCACAGGGCTTCACGATCCTCAACACAAGCAAGCTGCGGGGCACGCGCCCGGCGGCCGGCTCCGAGCCGCATGGTTGCGCCTCGGGACGCAGGAGACTGCCACTCCTAATCCCGTGCGGGGCTTGCGTTGGCGTGGCCGGCCGCCTGCGAGTGACGCGAAGAACGTCAGTTGGAAACCGCGCCGAAGGAAGCGAGGAGTGCCGCGGACGGCCACTCCTTGTGGCCGACCGCGTCCAGCGTCAGTTCGCAATCCGAGGGGACGACAGGCGCGGTTTCGAGCGTCAGCTCGCCGGAGGCCGGCTACGCCAATGCAAGTGCCGCTCGGGATTTCTCGTTAGTTGACGCCCGCGCTTTCTCGCGAAGGAAACGCTCGAGCGTGCGCTGGCTTTTTTCGTCGAGGCTGCTGATGCGCGCGGTCAGGCGGGAGTCGGCCACCTCCGGCGTGCGGAACGGGGACCGGGGACGGCGTGGTCGCGGCTCGGGGCGCAGGAAGCTGGCCAACGCGAGTGCCGCTCGGGATCAATGGCTCGTCAGTTGACGCCGGGCGCCTTTTCGCGGAGGAAGCGCTCGAGCGCGCGCTGGCTGTTTTCGTCGAGGTTTGTGAACGTGACGCCGGCACGCACTCGATTGGCGCGTCCCGTGACCGTGCCGTAATCGACGCGACGTACTTCGACCCACGCCTGGAACGGCTCGCGTCCGAGCAGCAGCCGGAGCTGCACCCGCTGCCCTACTGAGATGGGCGCCGACATCGAGACGAGCGCGCCACTGACGCTGAGGTCGAGGACCTCGGCTTCGCGGACGATCGGCACACCGAACGTGAGCTCGGTGGGCGCGACGCGCGGACTTCGGCGCCGTTCCACGAACGGCGGATTCGGAGTGCCGAGAGTGATCATCAGAGCAGCGACGGTGAAATGGCGTCCACGACGATCTGGTCGAGGCGACCGGCAGTGAGTGGATCGGGCGCGACGAACTCGAGCCCGATGAGATATCGAGAGGGCGACTTGGCCGCGGCGACATGGCAGACGCGGGCGTCGAGCGCGCCGAACGTGGCCTCGGATCCCAGGCGGATCGAGTGCCAAGAGTTCAGCGCGAGCGTGAAGGGCGCCTCAATGAGCGCGCCAGCCGCACAGATGTTCAAAACCGTCACGGGCTCCACGGTTGCCACCGACCCCGACAGGCGGCCGACGATTTCGTACCGTAGACCGCGACGGCGGTCTTTCTCGCGTTCGTTCCGAGGCACGGCAGGCGGTCTCCACGGCCGACGCAGTCACGCCCCCCGGCGCATCGGCTGTCTGGGTCATAGCAAGCGAAGCGCCACCAGTCGAGCTGAATGCGATTCGAAACAGTGTTTTTGCACAAGGGCGACGTTTTCCACGGGAACACGGCGCAGGTAGTGTGCAAGTCACTATACGTGTTGATTTTTGTAAGCTCTGCTGAACCGGCGCGCAACTCGCATTTCATGGACAAATGTCAGCCACCCGTAGGATTTCAATGCGTTTGTCTTCGGATCGTCGCATCTCCTGCAAAAATGCTCATGCGTCAGTTCGGGATGGGCACGATGCGAGAGAGCGTGAGATTGAACAGACGTCGTATTTCACCCGCACCCGTATCCTGACGAGCGGCGACGACCAGGCCACCATCAGGACGCATCACGACGGCCGTCGGTTCCCATCCGCCGAGCGGCAGACTCGTCAGCTCCGACACTGCGGCGCGTCCGGCGCCGCTCCCGATCACACCGCGATACAGCGTCGCTGGCGAGTCGGCGACGAGGTAAACGGGCACCGCTCCTGTGGACGAGGGCGCGGCACTGAACGCGAGGGACTGAACCCCAGCACTCTCGTCGCGCATCGTAAGCGACAGGGCCATTGATTGCCGCGTCCACCGGGCTGCTGGAATCGCCTCGAGCCGAGTGACGGCGGTGGTTGCCGGTTCTCCTGCGGCGGCGATCCACAGGCGTTCCTGCGGATCCCACGCCAGGGACGTCGGATTCGCGGCGATTTCAGCGAGGGTGGCCGAACCGGCGCCCGCGGTCCCAGCCGCCGATCCGTCGGGCGCAAACCGCAGCAGCCGTCCCTGTCGCAGCGTTGGATCGACTGCCGCTGGATCGCCTGGCATCGCCAGGTAGATCAAGCCGTCGCTTGCCGACAGAGAGCGCGGGATCGCCTTCGCGGACGAGAGACTCGTCCGCCACGATTGTCGACGGCTCGCCAAGGCGACTTGCCACCTCGCGGGTCCGAATAACGCGTGTTGTCCGCGTGCCATCCGCGTCATCCACGACCTCCGCCACGTACACGAAGTGCGTGCTGTCGAATGCGCTGTCGGGCGCAACTGCGGCGATGTGGGTCGGAGCCCTGGGATCGCTGGCGACGTCGTACCCTACCCGCCACGTGTCGGCCTGTTGCACCAGGACGCGCGTGCCCGACTCGACGGCGAGCACACGCCCGTCCGGCAGCGGTTCCAACGCGGTGATCGGACCAAGGCCGCTGGCCGGGTTCTGCATGGGTGTGCACTGCCATGCGGCGCTGCCGCATGACGCGACCGTCGTCATGGAGGCAGCTTGCGATGCCGGGGCGTCGTCGGTCGTGTCGCCGCGGTTCCCGACCCAACCATATTCACGACGAGCTGTGCTGATCGCGCACTCTCCATTCCTCCTGAAGCGACGGTCGCGAGCTCGATCTCATGGCGTCCACTGCTCATCCCGGGAAGTGCTGCAGAGCAGTTGTAGCCACCAGGTCCGGCGTTGTTGTCGCATCGCACAGCAGACAACGCCGAACGCGAGCCGTCGACGTACGCGAAGAAGGTAAATCCACGTACCGCGGCAGCTGAGGTTGCCTGCTGCGTCCAACCTAGACGTTCCGTGCCGTTGACTGTGACGGCGTCAGTCGATGGGGGCGTGTCTGTGGGCGGAGTGCTGCTCGGCGGGTTGGACGAGGATCCGCTGGAGGACGATCCGCCGCAGGCTGCTGTGAGCAGCGCCGCGCATGCGCCGCACACGAGAAGCGTCGATCGGAAGACACCGCGGCTGTTCTTGACGAGGCTCCGCAGCATCAGCGTCATTCTAGCGCCACGCCGGCCGCAATCAGCGATTACAAGATCGTGAGTTAGCGTGACCGGCCGAGCTACGATTCGCCGCTGACGCTACAAGGCAGCCAGCGCCTTTCTCGCCTCATCGGCGCCGGCGAACGTGCTGTTGACCGTCAGCGCTCGCTGCAGGGCTTTCCGCGCCTGCACTTTGTCGCCGGCTCCGACATATGCAAGCCCAAGCTGATAAAGGTAGGTGGGGTTGGTGGGTTCCTTCTCGGCCGCTGCCTTCAGTGGTCCGATCGCCAGCGATGCGAGTCCCTTCTTGTAGTAGACCCAGCCCAGCGTGTTGTCCACCTCCGGACGGTTCGGCAGCTGGCGCTTCGCGGTCTGTGCCAGCTGCAGCGCGATGTCGAGATTGCCTCCGTCCTCGGTGTACATCCAGGCGAGATTGTTGGCGGCCACGGCAGCGTCCTGATCGACCTGCAAGACCCGTTCGTACCGTTTCCGCGCTTCAGGGCGATTCTGTTCTGCCTCGTACAGCATCGCCACCATCGTCTGCGCGGGCACCGAGTCGGGCCGTTTCGCGACGATCTGTTCGAAACGGTCGCGTGCCTCGCGCAACTTGTGCTCGCTGATGAATAACTGGCCGAGCGCGGCGTAGGCTTGGAGATTGTTGGGATCGGCCTCAATTGCCCGCTGCAGCAGTTGCTCGGCGCCAGCGAGGTCACTCGTCACCGCGTGGACCCGGCCAGCAAGCAACAGCGCACCGCTGTCCTTGGGCGACCTGGCGACGCGCTCGTCAACGCGAGCGCGAGCCGCCTGCGGCTGATGACCGGAGAGATCGAGCGTGACCAGCGACGACAGCGCCTCGAGGTTGTCGGGTTCGAGAGCAAGCGCGTCTGCGAAATGCCGGCGCGCGGCGGCTTCGTCGCGATGGTTCGCGGCGACCACGCCGAGCAGCACATGCCCTGTCGCGAGCTTCGGCTGCGCGGCCATGAGACTCGTCAGCACTTGATTGGCTCGGTCCACCTCGCCATTCGCGAGCAGACTGCGGGCCAGCGTCAGTTGCGTCACGGGATCGTTGGGCTGTGCGCTTGCGGCGCTCTGCGCGTATTGCAGCGCCGTGCTCGCGCCGCCCTTTCTGCAGATTGAGACGCGAGAGCTGGACCTGGGCCGCCGACGCGCGTGGATTGAGCCGCAACACCTCGGCGAATGCCGCGAGCGCTTCGTCAGGACGCTGTCGTGCATCCTGAACCATCCCGAGCAGATACTGCGCTTCGGCCATCGAGGGATCCGCCGCGATGGCTGCATTGACCTGAGCGAGTGACTCATCGAGCTTGTGTTCGTCGAAGAGGAACTGCCCGCGCAGCAGGAGCGCACGCGCGTACTTCGGGTCCCGCTTCAGCACGTCATCGAGCAGCTTGTGCGCCGCGGCGTGGTCCTGCGCGTAGGTGAGCGCCGCGAGACGCGTACGCGAGGCGGCAAATACTTCCTTGGCCGTCAGCGGCTCGAGAACGCGGCGAGCGTCGGCGACGCGGCCCACGACCGCGTAATAGTCAGCCAGCGTCAACTTCGCCGTGGCAGCCGGTGTCGTTGTCGCTGTCGGCAACCGCCTTCAGATGTGACTCGGCCTCGCTTGCTCGCTTCGTCGCCATCAACAGCGCCGCGAGCGCGCGGTGTGCCAGCACGTTATTTGGATCGAGCTTCAGCGCGTCGTTCAGAGATGTTTCGGCTTCAGCCTGACGATCGGTCGCCAGCAGGAACTGGGCGAGGGCAATGCGGGCGGTCGCCGACTTGGGATCGGCAGCGACTGCCTTTCGGAACGCGCTTTCGGCTTCGTTGCGCCGGCCCTGCTCCAAACGGACGATGCCCAGGCTGGCGTAGCCGGCGCTGGAGCCGGGATCCAGCTTGATCGCCTCTTCGAGTTGCTTCACCGCGCTATCGAAATCACGCAAGCCGGCGAGGGTATTGCCTAGCAGGACCTGCGCCGCGCTGTTCTGCGGCGCCTGTTTCAGAGCCTGGAGTGCCCTGGCTCGGGCGTCCTCGAACTGACCGACGAGGAGCAGCAGGTTGCCTGCCTTGACCTGTAGTGCGACATCCGCCGGCAAGAGCTCCGACGCGCGGACGTATTCGACAAAGGCCGATCGCACGTCGCCCGATTGTTCGTAGGCTTCCGCCAGCTTCTTGCGCGCCTCGCCAAATCGCGGATCCTGCTGGACGGCGTTCCTGTACTCCACGATGGCTTCGGCGACCTTGTGATCGCGCATGTAGCCGTCACCGCTCTTGACGTACGCGCGCTTTGCGGTCTCCGGATCGCGCGAGCACGCGGCCGCGACAGCGAGCGCGATGACAGACGCGAGCGTACGGACGCGGATGTTACCGAACGACATTCACGCTCCTCGTAGGGCTAGCAGCCCGTGGTGCTAGTGGCCTGCTCCGCTTCCTAGCTGAGTCAGGACGGCAGATGACGGCCGAGCAGCGGGAATACGTCGCGCGTGAAGTCCTCGGCGGCCTGCTCGGAGGCTGCTTCCGCGTCCCGCCCGTCATCTCGTAACGGCACGATCACCCGCACAAGTGCGCCGTCGGTCCGGTTCATGCGAATGGCGTCGGCCACCAGATACACCTTGCCCCAATACTCACTGGCCACGACACGGCCGTGACCCTGATACCAATACAGTACCAGCTGACGATCGAGCCCCTTCTGGATCAGCACACGATTGACTTCGATCGCTCTGGCGTGACCGCTATCGGAAACCGACAACGTCCGGCGGCCGACTGCGGTGGGTACCCAGCCCGCACCGGGGAGACAGTTGAGAGGCGAGTGAACGGTGTCACCCTGCCGCTGGCTGCCGTAGTACCCCACGTAAAGACCCACGGGCGGCGTGCCTGCGCGGCGATAGGATCGCAGGGCGTAGTCGTCCACACCAAGGATACTCATCACACTCGCGTCGAAGTCGGGTTCCCGAGTCCCGCGCCAGTCGGCGATCTCGTACGGGAGCTGTTCGAGAGGCTCGCGTGCCGGCGACGGTTCGGCGTGCGACTTGAGCTCGAGATAACTCCATGTTGCCGCGAGCAACACCGCCACGACGAGCACGCGCCCAGCGAGCTTCATTCGAGAACCTCGACCGTGCTGATCTTTCGGGCGTCATGCCAGAGCCAGCGAAGATGTATCGGGTGGAAACAACCGGCGCAACACGTGAATCACGCCGAGAAGCAGCAGGAAGGCGATAACGAAGACGAGCCAACCCGAAAACGTATGAAAGAAGCCTTGAGCCGCTTCGGGACCGAAGTAGTGCGCGGCGACACCCGTGCCGGCGACACGGAGACCGTTGGCGACGATGGCAATGGGCACGGTGGAAAGTGCGATCACCGCGCGGACGAGCGGACGACGATCGATGAAGTAGCCGTAGACGAGGCCCAGTGTCAGGAGCGAGATGAGCGACCGGATGCCACTGCACGCTTCCGCGACTTCGAGGGTCGTCGTGGCAAGCACCATGACGTTGCCTTCGCGCAGCACCGGGATTCCGCACACGCGCAGGGCGCCTTCGCCGAACCGGGATGCGAGGAGCTGGAGCGGGAACGCGATCTGATTGAACAGGATCGTCGGGATCGGAATCATGAGGAGCAGGAAGGCGAGCGGAAACGTCAGCAGGCGAAGATGAGGCCATCCGAAGACGAACCAGATCGTGCCCGCCACGAGCCCGATCATCGAGACGCGGCTGAGGAACAGCTCGGCGCCAAGCACTCCAGCGACGAGGACGACCAGACTCCCTATGATCAGCAACAGGCCTGCGCTCGAGGGCCGCACGGGAAGCGCGGCCAGTCGAGCCCGTCGTTCCCATGCGAAGTAAAGCGCCAGGGGAATTACCAGAAAGCCATGGGAGTAGTTCTCGTCGTGTGCCCAATCGTGTACCAGCTTTGCCAGAACGTGGCGGTACAAGAGAGCGAATGACAGGAGCAGAACGGCCGCCGACGCCCAGATTGCTCCGTTGGGCGATGACGCGAGCGTGGGTGTTGAAGCGCGTGCACTCACCGGCATCATCAGAGCGACGGATAGCGTCGGGCCATCATAACAACTGTGGAATGATGCACCCGCGGCTCCTTCAGGGCTCATGCGCGTTCCATGCCGAATCGGGCTGGCGGAGCGCATCGGAGACCGCCGATGAACCGCCGAGCTCAGCGGTGGCGCCTAAAGTCGCTCGAATCAGCGAATTCAAAGACGGGAACGGCTAAATAACCAGCAATTCCGCGCGGCCAGTTGTTTGCTTAGGCTACGAACGGTCTCGCTCAGACGCGGGGGCGTGGAGGCAATCGAAGATGGACGCACGGACGGCACTACTGGTCGAGGACAATCCATCCTTGCTGAGTGGCCTGATGGAGCTGCTCGAGGGTGCCGGAGTCGATGTCGTGGCGTGCCAGAGCTTTCAGGATGCCCGCGAGTATCTCCAGGGTCACACCCCCCATGTGCTGGTGACCGACTTACGCCTTGGCGCCTACAACGGGCTCCACCTGGTGCTGCTCGCCCGCCAGCGCACATCTGCTATCCCTGTCATCGTCTACTCGGCTCACGCAGACGACGCCCTCCGAGCGGAGGCAAATTCGTTCGGTGCCGTCTTCCTGGACAAGGATCAGCTCCTGACTGATCTCATCCCCAGCGTCCTGACCGCGTCGTAACCACGTCCGGCGTCAGTTCGCAATCCGAGCGGACGCCTAGCCCCACAGCTCACTTGTGTTGAGGATCGTAAAGCCCGGTTCCGGTGGCCGGACACGCGCTGCGATGCAGTCGTCCGCCGCAGCCGCCACGCGTAATCCCGAGCGGCACGGTTAATGGCTCGTCAGTTGACGCGCGTCCTCAACGGGGCGCGAACCCGCCAGCTTTCCCACCGCTTCGCGCATCTGACGCAGCGTGCCAGGCCCTTATTGACTGCTCGGAACAAAACGGAGGTTCGTGGGCGGCCCCGGGGTTTGTCTCGCGGTCTGGGACACAGTCAGCGATTTGCCGGCGACACTCACCGTCGCGGTGCGCGTCGAACCTCCATTATCGGCAGTACGGTTCACCGTAAACGAACCGGTCCCTGTTCGGCCTGTCGCAGAGCTCAGACTCAGCCATTTCACGGATTCGGTCGCCGACCATGAGCAGCCGGCCGCCGTCGTGACCGTCACGGTCGACGAGCCGGATGTCGACGGCACCGTGAGTGCGGTCGGGCTGAGGGTGTAGGTGCAGGGCGTACCCGCTTGTGTAATCGATACCGTCTCGCCAGCAATCGTCATCGTCGCCGTCCGGGACGAGGTGCCCGCGTTGGCTGAGATTGAGTAACTGACTGTGCCACTGCCCTGGCCACTCGAACCGGATGTGATCGTCACCCAACTGGCGCTCTCGGATGCGGTCCACGAGCAGCCAGAGGTGGCGGTTACCTCAATCGTCCCCGTGTCACCGCTAGCCGCCGGTGAGATGGACGTCGGTGCGACCGTGAAGCTGCACGTCACGCCGGGTTGCGTGATCGGCACCGTCTTGCCAGCCACCGTCATCGTCGTTGTCCGCGATGAGGTGCCAGTGTTGGCAGCAATCGAATAGCCGACGCTGCCATTCCCTTGGCCGCTGGACCCGCTCGTAATCGTGACCCACGTGGCGTTATCGGACGCCGTCCACGAACAGCCGCTGGAACTCGTCACGCTCAGGGTCCCCGTCGACGTGCCCGCCGAGGGCGAGACACTCGTTGGCGAGACGGTGTACGAGCACGTTACTCCGGCCTGCGTCACCGTGTAGGTGTTGCCCGCGATCGAGATCGTCCCGCTCCGTGACGATCCATTCGGGTTCGCGGTGAACGAATAGCTCACCGTGCCGTTGCCCGATCCGCTCGTGCCCGCCGTGACCGTGATCCAGGTCGCATTGCTCGTGGCCGTCCACGCGCAGCCGGCCAGCGCGGTCACGTCCGCGCTACCCGTCCCTGCCGCGGCCCCAACCGACGCCGATGTCGCTGACAAGGTGTAGGTGCACGTCGCACTGGCCTGTGTCACCGTGTAGGTCTGGCCCGCGATCGTGACCGTCCCGCTGCGCGACGATCCATTCGGGTTCGCGGTGAACGAATAGCTGACCGTGCCGTTGCCCGAACCGCTCGCGCCCGCCGTGACCGTGATCCAGCTCGCGTTGCTCGTCGCCGTCCACGCGCAAGCGCTCCCGCCTGTGACGCCCACGCTGCCCGTGCCCGCTGCCGCTGTGACGGATGCGGTCGTGGCGCCCAACGTGTACGTGCAGGCCCCGGCCTGCGTGATGGTGAACGTCTGGCCACCAATCGTGACCGTGCCGGTGTGCGACGAACTATTCGTCCTTGCCGTGACCGAGTACCCGACGGATCCGTTCCCGGAGCCGCTCGCCCCGCTCGTCACCGTGATCCAGCTACTGTTGCTGGCTGCGGTCCACGTGCAGCCGGCGGCACTCGTCACCGACACCGATCCGGTTGTTGCAGCCGATCCCACCGATGTGCTCGTCGGCGACAGCGTGTAGGAGCAACTCGCTCCAGCTTGCGTGACGGTAAACGTCTTTCCGGCGACCGTGAGGGTTCCAGAACGTGACGCCGTGGAGGTATTCGCCGTGGCGGAAAAAGAAACGGAGCCCGGGCCAGAACCGCTCGCGCCGGCCGTGACCGTCAGCCAGGTCGCGTTGCTCTGAGCGGTCCAGGCGCAGCCCGTGGCAGCGGTTACCGAGACGGTTCCGGTCGATGCCGCAGACCCGAGCGACGCCGACGTCGAACCCAGGCTGTAGTTACTGCAATCGGTCGTCCCGCCCGTGGTGGTGAAATCATTCGATGGGGCACTGGACGAGGACCCGCCGGGGCCAACCGCAATGACCCGTGCCTCGTACGTCACGCCGCTGGGCGGCCAGCTCGTGACGAGTGACGTCAGGTTGATCGTTATTAGACCCGAGGAGTCTGGTGTGGGCTTGCCCAAATTGTACGAGACCAGCGGGCTCGTGCCAGCAATGGCGTAGAACGCCAGCGTGTAGCCACTGACAACCGGGGTGCCGTTGGTGACGGTGCTGTGGTCGGCGGATGCCGTGAATTGCAGGGTCGTCGGATTGACGACCGCCTGCGCCGCGGCGATGCCCGGCTGAAGAGTTAGCAGGACTGAAGGGCCAAACAGAAGAATTGCGAGACAGAGCCCGGACCGGACACCGCGGGTGCGAGGAGAACGGTTCATCGTGAGTTGGACCTGGTGAGCCTCGGGGGAGCTCGGCCGCCAGCCCGGCCGGTCTGCACAATCAGATCCAACTCTTTGGCGTGATGTAAGGCTTCTATTATCTGCTTGTTATAGTCACGTCGTCGTGTCGTTACCCAGCGATGATCCGACCGAGCCTGCCGAGTCGAGTAGGAATTGCGCAGTTGGGCTTCGAACTGTGTAATCCCCAGCTAGACGTCTTGACGGCCCGGAATCTTCGCAAAACGAGTCAAGTGTTGATCCGTCAAGTCGTCCGCCTCGCGGAGCGAGGCAAAGCAGACAACGTGGCTAGCGAGGCCCAGCGTCCTCTCATGCTCGAAGGTCTCAGGCAGGGCCTCGTTAGTTCACTTTCACCAGGCGGAGGTGCCCGGGCGAGTTAGGCGCTTTGCCATTGGACGAGGATTGGCTGACAGGGAGCGACGTTGTGCCCACCGCGACCGAGGTTGACCTCGCCCCGCTCGTGGTCGCTGCCGCCGTAGCCGTGAAGGTCCCGGTGCCGGTGTGCCCGCCGCCGTTGCTGATCGTGAGCCAGGAGACGGGCGACGTGGCGGTCCACGTGCAGTTCGATCCGGTCGTGACAGTGACGGTCGTCGCGCCGCCGCCCGCTCCGACCGCCATGCTCGAGGGCGAAAGAGTGTAGCTGCACGACTGTCCCTGCTGGGTGACCGTGAACGTCCGACCCGCGATCGTCAACGTGCCAGTCCTAGTCGTGGTGTTCGGGTTGGCCGCCACGGAGAAGCTCACGGGGCCGCTGTCGGTGCCAGAGGCTCCGCCGGTCACCGTAATCCAGGCGACGTTGCTGACAGCGGTCCATGAGCACCCGCTCACGCCCGTTACTGTTGTGCCTGCTGTACCGCCTCCAGCTGCAATCGTCGTCGAGATGCTGGACAGACTGAACGTGCACGCGGCTCCAGCCTGCGTGACAGTGAAGGTCTTGTCGGAAACCGTCAGCAGCCCAATGCGCGTCGAGGAGGTGCCGTTGGCGGCGACCGCGTAGTTCACGGTGCCGTTGCCGGAGCCAGACGCGCCGGAGGTGATTGTCAACCAGCTCGAGTCGCTGGTCGCCGTCCACGAACAGCCCGACTGACTCGTGACACCCACACCGCCGCTCGTCGTCGATGCGGACATCGACCGCCCCGGCGCCGAGATCGTGTAGGTGCAGGACACTCCGCTTTGGGTGACGCTAAACGTCTGACCCGCGATCGTCATGGTGCCCGTGCGCGCCGTAGTCGACGTGTTCGCCGTGACCGCGAAGGTGACGCTGCCGTCGCCCGATCCCGTGGCGCCGCCGGTGACCGTCAACCAGCCGGTGTTGCTCGTCGCCGTCCAGGTGCAGCCGGTCGCACTCGACACGCCGACGCTATCGCTTCCGGCGGCAGCGGCGACCGTATCGGTCAACGAAGCGAGCGTGTAGTTGCAGCCGACGCCGGCCTGGGTCACCGAGAAGGTTTGATCGCCGATGGTGATCGTCCCGGTTCGCGTACTCTCGGTCGTGTTCTCGTCGACGGCGTAGCTGACCGTATCGTTCCCTGAGGCGCTGGCGCCCGCGGTTACGGTAATCCAGCTGGCGTTGCTGACCGCCGTCCACGAGCAGCCGGTAAGGGTCGTCACCCCTACGCTGCCTGTGGCGGCCGATGACGACAGCGACACGCTCGGCACCGAGAGACTGAACGTGCACGCCGCGCCTGCCTGGGTGACGGTGTACGTCTCTCCGGCAATCGTGATGGTGCCCGTGCGCGAGGACGCCGTACCGTTGGCGGTGAATGAGTAGCTCACCGGGCCGTTGCCCGATCCGGTCGCGCCGGCCGTGACGGTGATCCAGCTGTCGTTGCTCGTTGTCGTCCACGAACAGCCGGTCAGTGTCGTGACACCGGCGCTGCCGCTGCCCGCCGCCGCCGCGACGGATGCCGACGTGGTTGACAGCGTGTATGTGCACGCCGCTCCCGCCTGGGTCACCGTGTAGGTCTGGCCGGCAATCGTGATCGTTCCGGTGCGCGTCGATCCATTCGGGTTCGCGGTGAACGAGTAGCTCACTGTCCCGTCGCCCGAACCGGTCGCGCCAGCGGTGACGGTGATCCAGCTTGCGTTGCTCGTCGCGTCCCACGCGCAGCCGGTCAGCGTCGTCACGCCCGCGCTAGCCGTGCCTGCCGCCGCGGCGACGGATGCCGACGTGGCAGACAACGTGTAGGTGCACGACGCACCGGCCTGCGTCACGGTGTAGGTCTGGCCCGCGATCGTGATCGTTCCGCTCCGTGAGGATCCATTCGGGTTGCCGGTGAACGAATAGCTCACTGTGCCATTGCCCGAGCCGGTCGCGCCCGCCGTCACCGTGATCCAGCTCGCGTTGCTCGTGGCTGCCCACGAACAACCCGTCAACGTCGTCATGCCCGCGCTGCCGGTGCCGGCTGGAGCGGCGACCGATGCCGATGTGGCCGACAGCGTGTAGATGCACGTCGCACCGGCCTGCGTCACGGTGTAGGTCTGGCCCGCGATCGTGATCGTCCCGCTGCGCGACGATCCGTTCGGGTTGGCGGCGAACGAATAGCTCACTGTGCCGTTGCCCGAGCCGTTCGCGCCCGCCGTCACCGTGATCCAGCTCGCGTTGCTCGTCGCTGTCCACGAACAGCCGGTGAGGGTCGTGACACCGGCGCTACCGGATCCCGCCGCCGCCGCGACTGCCGCCGATGTCGCGGACAACGTGTAGGTGCACGTCGAAGCGGCCTGGGTCACCGTGTAGGTCTGGCCAGCGATCGTGATCGTCCCGCTCCGTGATGTTCCGTTCGGATTGGCGGTGAACGAGTAGCTCACTGTCCCGTTGCCTGAGCCGCTGGCACCACCGGTGACGGTAATCCAGCTCGAGTTGCTGTTCGCCGTCCACGCGCAGCCGGTCAGCGTCGTCACGTCCGCGCTGCCTGTGCCTGCGGCTGCTGCCACGGACGCGCTGGTTGCCGACAACGTCAAGCTGCAGGACGCTGCCGCCTGCGTCACCGTGTAGGTCTGGCCCGCGATCGTGATCGTTCCGTTCCGTGACGTTCCGTTCGGATTGCCGGTGAACGAGTAGCTCACCGTGCCGTTCCCCGAACCACTCGCGCCCGCCGTCACCGTGATCCAGCTGGCGTTGCTCGTCGCAGTCCAGGAACAGCCAGTCAATGTCGTCACGTTCGCGCTGCCGGTGCCGGCTGCCGCGGCGACTGACGCCGACGTCGCCGACAAGGTGTAGGAGCACGCCGCACCGGCCTGCGTCACGGTATGGGTTTGACCACCAATCGTGATCGTCCCGCTGCGCGACGATCCGTTCGGGTTGGCCGTGAACGAGTAACTGACGGTGCCGTTGCCCGATCCGCTTGCACCGGCCGTCACCGTGACCCAGCTGGCGTTGCTCGTCGCCGTCCACGTGCAGCCGGTCAGCGTCGTGACACCTGCGCTGCCCGCTGCCCGCCGCCGCCGCAACGGATGCCGACGTGCCGCTGACAGCGTGTAGGTGCACGTCGCTCCCGCCTGGGTCACCGTGTAGGTCTGGCCGGCAATCGTGATCGTCCCGCTCCGCGACGTCCATTCGGGTTGGCCGTGAACGAGTAGCTGACCGTGCCGTTGCCCGATCCGCTCGCCCCCGCGGTCACCGTGATCCAGCTTGCATTGCTCGTCGCGGTCCACGCGCAGCCGGTCAGCGCGGTGACACCTGCGCTGCCGCTGCCCGCCGCCGCCGCAACGGATGCCGACGTGGCTGACAGCGTGTATGTGCACGCCGCTCCTGCCTGGGTCACCGTGTAGGTCTGGCCGGCAATCGTGATCGTCCCACTCCGCGACGATCCATTCGGGTTGGCCGTGAACGAGTAGCTCACTGTGCCGTTGCCCGAGCTGTTCGCGCCCGCCGTCACCGTGATCCAGCTGGCGTTGCTCGTCGCCGTCCACGAACACCCGGTCAGCGTCGTCACACCCGCGCTGCCCGTGCCGGCTGCCGCGGCGACTGACGCCGACTGTCGCCGACAACGTGTAGGTGCACGTCGCAGCCGCCTGCGTCACCGTGTAGGTCTGGCCGGCGATCGTGATCGTCCCGCTGCGCGACGATCCGTTCGGATTGGCCGTGAACGAGTAGCTGACCGTGCCATTGCCCGAACCGCTCGCGCCCGCCGTCACCGTGATCCAGCTCGCATTGCTGGTCGCCGTCCACGAACAGCCGGTCAGCGTCGTCACGCCCGCGCTGCCCGTCCCGGCCGCCGCGGCGACTGAGGCGCTGGTCGCTGACAACGTGTAGGTGCAGGCCGCAGCCGCTTGCGTGACCGTATAGGTCTGGCCCGCGATTGTGATGGTCCCGCTGCGCGATGTGCCGTTCGGATTGGCCGTGAACGAGTAGCTGACCGTGCCATTGCCCGAACCGCTGGCGCCCGCGGTGACGGTAATCCAGCTGTCGTTACTCGTCGCCGTCCAGGCACAACCGGTCCCGCCCGTGACGCCCACGCTGCCGGTGCCCGCTGCCGCGACGACGGATGCGCTCGTGGCGCCCAACGTATACGTGCAGGCGCCGGCCTGCGTGACGGTGAACGTCTGTCCACCGATCGTGATCGTGCCGGTGTGCGACGAACTGCTCGTCCTGGCCGTGACCGAGTACCCGACGGATCCGTTTCCGGAGCCGCTCGCCCCGCTCGTCACCGTGAGCCACGACGTGTTGTTGCTCGCCGCCGTCCAGGTGCAGCCGGTGGCGCTTGTCACGCCCACGGACCCAGTGGTGGCGGGCGATCCCACCGACACGCTCGTCGGCGACAGCGTGTAAGAGCACGTGATTCCAGCCTGCGTGACCGTGTACGTCTGTCCCGCGATCGTGATCGTCCCGCTGCGCGACGAAGTGGTCGTATTGGCGGTGAAGGAGTAGCTGACGGTGCCGCTGCCGGACCCGCTTGCGCCGGCCGTCACCGTGATCCAACTCGCGTTGCTCGCCGCCGTCCATGCGCAGCCAGCGCCGATCGTGACGCCGACGCTGCCGGTGCCAGCCGCTGCCGCGACCGACGCGCTGCCGCTCGCCAGCGTGGAGCCGCAGGCGAGGCCCATGGAGAACTGGTTCGATGGCAGGCTGTCGGACGATCCGCCTGGACCGACGGCTGTGACGCGGGCTTCGTAGGTCACGCCAGGCGGGGGCCAGGTGGTGACCACGGAATCGAGACTGACGGTGATCGTGTTCGACCCGTCCGGCGTGGGCTTACCGAGGGAGTACGTCAAGAGAGGCGACGTCCCACCCACCGTATAGAACGAGAGATCGTAGCGGCTGACCAAAGGCGTGCCGTCACTCGCCGTGGCGTTGTGATCCGGCGAGGCCGTGAACTGCAGCGTCGTGGGATTCGTGACGGTTTGCGCAGCGAGTGGCGAGGCGAGTGCGAGCAAGGCGCCCGCCACGACAAGACTCCGCACGATCCGCCGAAGCGTCGAGACACACGTGTAGCGCATGGTCAGTCGGTCGAAGGCGTTAAGTGGCGGGGAGCCGTGTGTGGTCAGCAGCCGAACGCTGACGCGCCGGGCGAGGCTGCATAGACCGATCCGGCCTGCGGCAAATCACTAAGTGACTGATCCATCAGTGGATATGCGCCACGCTCCCGCGCGTGGGTGGACGGCAGGCCGACGGCCCTGTCGGAACGATTTCAATTTTGGTGGTGATCTCGAAAGGAACCCGAAAGGAGGACTTTAGTCCTTCAGCAGTCGGAAGACTTTGTTCTTCTCCAGTCAAGAGGATCGCTTCGAGAAGGCGTGTCCCGCTCGGTCGCGCACCACCACGCGTACTTCGCATCGAAGGCGCATCTCGTTTTCATACAAGAGTTTGCGAACGCCGACTGCACGTCTTTGCAAGCGCATGACGAGCCACTGCGTGGTGGCAGTGGCCTTGCTGAGGTGACAGTTCGTCGAGTCGCTCTCTCCTTCGATCGACAACCCCCGTAACCATTCGGAGATGACCACGACCGTGCGTGCACCACGTTCACCTTTCCTTGTCCGCAGGTTTCTGTTGCTCGCAGCGATTGCCGCACTGGCAATCGTCTCGTTGCCTGCGTCCTACCGGTCTGTCGTGCGCACACAAGCGGCGCCTGGTCCGTGCGATCCGCCGAACAACGCCATCGTGTGTGAAAACTCGAAGACGGGCAATCCGGCCTCCGAGTGGGACGTGAATGGAATCGGAGACGCGACGATTCAGGGCTTCGCGGACGACATCAGTTATGCGCCCGGTGACACGGTGCATTTCAAGGTCGACACGACGGCTCCCGCGTTTCAACTGGACATCTATCGGCTTGGTTATTACGCGGGGCAAGGGGGCTCGCAAGATTGACACAGTGACGACTACCGTCGCGACGAGCCAGCCGCAGTGTGTTTCGGATGATGCGACGGGCCTCATCGACTGCGGTAACTGGAGCGAGTCGGCGGCATGGCAAGTGCCGCTTACGGCGATTTCGGGTGTCTACATCGCAAAGGCCACCCGAACGGACACCGGGGGCGCCAGCCATATTGCGTTTGTCGTTCGCAATGACACCGCACATTCGGACCTCTTGTTCCAGACGTCAGATACGACGTGGCAGGCGTACAACACGTACGGTGGCAACAGCCTCTACGTCGGCGGTCCTGGAACCGATCCTGGCCGGGCCTACAAGGTCAGCTATAACCGGCCGTTCATCACCCGGGATGGGTCCACGTCGCAAGACTGGTTGTTCAACGCCGAGTACCCGATGATTCGCTTCCTCGAGGCGAATGGCTTCGACGTCAGCTACTCGACTGGTGTCGATACAGATCGTCGAGGCGCGGAACTTCTCGAGCACAAGGTCTTCCTGTCAGTTGGCCACGACGAGTACTGGTCGGGCACCCAGCGCGCAAATGTCGAAGCTGCGCGCGCCGGCGGCGTGCACCTCGCTTTTTTCAGCGGCAATGAGGTCTTCTGGAAGACGCGCTGGGAGAACAGCGTCGACGGCGGAAACACCGACCACCGGACGCTCGTTTGCTACAAGGAAACACACGCCAACGCGAAGATCGATCCTACGTCCGCGTGGACAGGGACGTGGCGTGACCCCCGATTCAGTCCGCCAGCCGATGGGAACAGGCCAGAAAATGGATTGACCGGCACGATATTCACGGTCAACACGGGCACCGTCGGCATTCAGGTTCCGTCGGCGTTCAGCGGTTTGCGATTCTGGCGGAACACGTCAATCGCAAGTCTGCAGCCTGGCGAGACGGCGTCGCTACCAGACGGGACGCTCGGATATGAGTGGGACTCGGACCTCGATAATGGTGCGCGTCCCGCCGGTCTGATCCAGTTGTCGTCGACCGTCGCGTCGGGCGTTACGGTGTTGCAGGACTACGGTTCGACCTATGACGGTGGGAGCGCACAACACAGCCTGACGTTATACAGGCATAGCAGTGGCGCACTGGTGTTTGGCGCAGGAAGCGTTCAGTGGGCCTGGGGACTCGACGCCAACCACGATCGCGGCAGCCAGCCAGCCAGCCTCGACATGCAGCAGGCAACTGTGAACCTGTTCGGGGACATGGGCGTGCAGCCGCAAACCCTACAGACTGGCCTCGTCCCAGCCTCCGGGAGTGCCGACACAACAGCACCAACATCCACGATTAGCTTCCCGACAGCTGGCTCTGAAGTACCTGCGAACTCGACAATCGCGATCTCCGGAACGGCCCAGGATGTTGGCGGTGGCGTCGTGGCGGGCGTCGAAGTGTCGACTGACGGCGGGCTCACGTGGCATCGCGCGAGTGGACACTCGGCATGGAGCTACGCCTGGGCAACCGGTGCGGCACGCACGGTCAACCTCCGCTCGAGAGCCGCCGACGACAGCGGCAACCTCGAAACGGCGAACACGGGGATCAACGTCACGGTGAGCACCACCGCGACGCCGAACTGCCCGTGCAGCATCTGGACGCCGTCTGCGATCCCTGCGAACCCCGCCGAACCCGATGCGTCAGCCGTCGAACTCGGGCGTGAAATTCACGACCGACGTTCCGGGCGTGATCACGGGAATCCGGTTCTACAAGAGCACGCAGAACGGCGGGACGCATATCGGCAACCTGTGGACCAATACCGGCTCTCTGCTCGGCACTGCGGTGTTTACGAGCGAAACCGGCTCTGGATGGCAGCAGGTGAACTTCAGCACGCCGATCACGGTTTTTCCGAACGCCGTCTATATTGCTTCGTATCACACTGATAACGGGAACTACGCGGCGGACAGCAGTTACTTCCTGAACCATAGCGAAGACAACGGACCGCTACATGCACTGGCCGCAGTCACGAACAGCGGGAACGGTGTGTATCATCGCGGCTCCTCGGCCTTCCCGACCCAAACATTCGAAGCGACGAACTACTGGGTCGACGTCGTCTTCATGCCGACGACCGGCCCGGACACGACACCGCCAGTCGTACTCGCGCAGTTGCCGTCGCCAGGAGCCGTCGACGTAGACGCCAGCGGTACCGTGAGCGCAACGTTCAGCGAACCGATCGCGGCGGACACGGTATCGACGACCACGTTCGAGCTCAGAGACGCTTCGAACAATCTGATCAGCGGCTCGGTTGCTTACGATGCGTCGACGTTCCGAGCCACGTTCACGCCGTCGGCGACACTGGCGTACTCGTCGACATACACGGCGACCATCAAGGGCGGCGGCAGCGATCCGCGAATCAAGGACGCCGCCGGCAACGCATTGGCGGCAAACATGTCGTGGTCGTTCACGACGTCGGCGCGCACCTCCGCCGCCACCCGACACCGGGCCTGGCGGCCCGATCCTGGTGGTAGCGAGCACGTCGAATCCGTTCTCGAAGTACTACGCCGAGATCCTGCGGACGGAAGGTCTCAACGCCTTCGCGGTGGCGGACATCAACGCGGTCACGGAGGCGACGCTGGCGAACTACGACGTCGTGCTGCTCGGCGATTTCACGCTGACCCCGTCGCAGGTGAGCATGTTCACCACCTGGGTAAACGGTGGCGGCAACCTCATCGCGATGCACCCGGCCTCGAACCTGGCGAGCCTGCTCGGGTTGACAGCTGCAGAGCGGCACGCTCGACAACGCATACCTGCTGGTGAACACGACGACGGCACCTGGCAAGGGCATCGTCGGCCAGACGATTCAGTACCACGGCAGCGCCAACCGTTTCGCTTTGAATGACGCCACCTCAGTGGCGACCCTCTACTCAAACGCGACAACGCCGACTACCAATCCAGCGGTGACCGTGCGCAACGTCGGCTCGAACGGTGGCCAGGCGGTCGCATTCGCGTTCGATCTCGCCCGGTCCATCGTCTACACGCGTCAGGGAAATCCGGCATGGAGCCGGGCAGGAGCGTGACGGCCAGGCGCCCATCCGCTCCGACGATCTGTTCTTTGGAAACAGCGCAACGGATCCGCAACCGGACTGGGTCGATCTCGACAAGGTTGCAATACCGCAGGCGGACGAACAGCAGCGGCTGCTCGCGAATCTGATCGGGTTCATCAACGCCGACCGGATGCCGCTGCCTCGCTTCTGGTATTTCCCGAGCGGCAAGAAGGCAGTTGTCGTCATGACCGGCGACGATCATGCGGCGGGCGGCACGGCAGGCCGGTTCGAGCAGTTCATCGCCGCGAGCGCGCCGAACTGTTCGGTCGATGACTGGCAGTGCGTGACGGGGCACGTCGTATGTCTATCCGAATTCGCCGTTGACGAACGCGCAGGCGGCGGCGTATCAAGCACAGGGCTTCGAGGTCGCGCTCCACCTTACGACGAACTGTGGCGACTTCACGCTGGACTCGATCAACGGATTGCTGGACGACCAGCTCGCGCAGTTCGGCGCCAGCTACCCAAGCGCGAACATGCCACGCACGAATCGAACGCACTGCATCGCGTGGAGCGACTACACGTCGGAGGCCCAGGCAGAGTACGCCCACGGGATCCGTCTCGATACGACCTATTACTACTGGCCGGCGCCATGGGTGAACGACCGTCCGGGATTCTTCACTGGCTCCGGCATGCCAATGCGATTCGCCACCGAGACCGGCCAATTCGTTGACGTCTATCAGGCCGCCTCGCAGATGACGGATGAATCAGACCAGAGCTACCCGAGCACTCCGAACGCGTTGTTCGACAAGGCGCTGGGACCGGAAGGTTACTACGGCGCCTTTACGGCGAACATGCACACGGATCTGGACACGATTCCGCAGAACGATGCGCTGATGGCGTCCGCCCTCGCACGCGGCGTCCCGATTGTGTCGGCGCGACAGATGTTGTCGTGGCTCGACGGAAGGAACGCGTCGTCGTTCAGCGGTCTGACGTGGGCCGGCAACACACTCACGTTCACAGTAAACGCCCACTCCGCCGCGCGAAACCTTCAGGCTCTGGTGCCGTACTACGCTGCCGTGGGACCGATCGCCACGATCATCCGCGACGGTGTGCCCGTGACGTACACCATCGACACGATCAAGGGCAACACGTACGCGTTCGTCGCAGCCGTGAGCGGCACCTATCAGGTGACGTACGCAGCCGATACAACGCCGCCTGCGATTTCAGCCGTCGCGGCCGCGACCACGACGACGACCGCGACCGTGACGTGGACGACCGATGAGGCGGCAACGTCCCGGATCGACTACGGCACGTCGCCGGCCTCGTTGACAGGGTCGGTTTCCGACTCCAGTCTCGTCAATTCCCACTCTCTTACGATTACGGGCTTGGCGCCCGCAACGCAGTACTACTTCCGGGTCACGTCGGCCGACGTCGACGGGAATCAGGGCACGTCGCCGGCTGGTGCAACCGCTCCAGCGGTTTTCACGACGCTGATCCAACCGCCGCCGGTTGCATTCACCGACACCACCGTTGCTGACTTCACGGCCGGAACATTGAGCGGACTGGCGCTTGGGCACGCCGTCGACGGCGAGTTGATGCTGCAACCGTCGGCTGGTGCCGACTTCGACGGAGCGGCGCTGCCGACCGGATGGTCGAGCGCTCCGTGGGAACCTTCAGGGTACCTTCACCGTTTCCGCTGGCGCGCTGGCGGTCGACGGCGCGCGCGTATCCACCGACAACGTCTTCCCCGCAGGCTCCACTCTGGAGTTCATCGCAACGTTCTCTGGCCAGGGCGGCCAGCACATCGGATTCGGTCTGACGCTGAGCGAGACGCCTTGGGCAATCTTCAGTACGGGATCCGGTGGCAGCATCTACGCCAGGACCAACAACGGCTCGACATCCACCGATACGCCAATACCTGGCAACTGGCTGACATCTCCGCACCGGTTTCGGATCACCTGGTTGCCGGGAAGCGTCGTTTACGCGATTGACGGAACGGTCGTCGCGACGCATGCGATCGCGATTGGCGGCACCATGCGGCCCATCGTCAGCGACCTCATGCCAGGTGCGAACACCGCGCTGGCAGTCGACTGGATCCAACTCACGCCATACGCCTCGTCGGGAACGTTCAACTCGCGGGTATTCGATGCGGGCTCGCCGACGACGTGGGCCAGCGCCTGGTGGTCGGCGAGTGCCCCAACGGGAACGGCGCTCAGTATCAGTGCGCGGTTCGGTGACACACCAGTGCCGGATTCATCGTGGACCGCGTTCGAGACGCTCAGCGCGTCCGGGGCTGCACTCTCTGCCACGTCGCGGTACGCGCAGTACAGCGTTGCGTTCTCCACCACGGTGGATTCGGCCACTCCGGTTCTAAATGACGTGACACTCGCCGGAGTCGGAGCTCTGGACGGTCCGGCGGTCTCGATCGCCGACGCCTCACAACTCGAGGGCGCTGGCGGCGCGCAGAACATGGTGTTCCGCGTGTCGCTATCGAAGCCAAGCTCTCAACCCATCACCGTGAGTTACGTCACGGGCGATGGAACGGCCACGGCCGGAAGCGACTACCTCGAAGGATCCGGCGTGCTCACGTTCCCAGCGTGGAGCACGCAGCAGTTCATCTCGATTCCGGTGATTGGCGACACGACCGTGGAACCGGACGAGACGTTCGTCGTGACATTGAGCAACGCGTCGGGCGCGACGCTCCTCCGTTCACAGGCCCTGGGCACCGTCATCAACGACGACACGACGAGCGCGACCCAGCCGACCTTCCGTGACACGACGGCTGCCGACTTTGCGGCGGGAACCGTCGACGCGCAGGGGTACGTCGCGCAGAAGGCTGATGGTGAACTGACACTCGCGCCGACCGTCGGCTCCGAGTTCACCGCCGTCGGGCTTCCGGCAGGGTGGTCGGCGGCGCCTTGGGTTGGCGAATGGAACCGCGACCGTGAGCAACGGCCGGGCCATTGTTGACGGCGCCCGCTTCTCGACCGATGCGCTCTTCGCTCCGGGTGCCGCGCTCGAGTTCGTCGCGACATTTGGCGCAGAGTCGTTCCAGCACGTCGGCTTTGGCTTGACGCTGAATGAAACGCCGTGGGCGCTCTTCAGCACGGGTGGTGGCCTCGGGGTGTATGCGCGGACCAACGACGGCACCCAGTCGGTCGACACGCTCATTCCCGGTAGTTTCATCGGACAGCCGCACCGCTACCGGATTGATTGGACGCCTTCGAGTGTGATCTACAGCATCGATGGCGCCGTCGTCGCCACGCATCCGCTGGCCATCACGACGAACATGCGTCCCATCGCCAGTGACGCGCAAGTGGGCGTTCCGCTGCTGCTTGACTGGTTGCACCTGGGCCCGTACGCACCGGCATCCACATTCCTATCGCGTATCTTCGATGCGGGCACAGGCGTCGATTGGTCGAGCGCGTCCTATACCGCACAGACACCAACGGGCACGGGCGTCTCGATCAGCGTCCGATCCGGAAACGTGGCGATCCCGGATGCCTCTTGGACGGCCTTCACGCCAGTCGCGGACGCCAGCGCCTCAATTGGGCTGCAGGGCCGCTACATTCAGTACCAGGCGACCCTGACGACATCGTCGCCTTCGGACACGCCGGCGCTGCAGGACGTGACCTTCACGGGTACGGCGCTGCCGACACTGACTGTCGCCGACGTGACGGTCAACGAAGGGAACAGCGGCACGACGACTGCTCAGTTCACCGTCGCCTTGTCCGTTCCCGCCAGCGCGCCAGTGACCGTTGCCTACGCGACCGCGGATGGCTCGGCCGTCGCGGGCAGCGACTACACGGCCACGAACGGCACGCTGACGTTCCCGACCGGCACGGCCACTCAGGTGATCAACGTGCCGATCGTCGCCGACACGGATGTCGAAGGGGACGAAACGTTCAGTCTCATACTGAGCGCGCCAACCAACGCGACACTTGGTCGCCCGCAAGCGATCGCCACGATCGTCGACGACGACGTGCCGGCCGCGTCGATCGCCGACGCCAGCATCACTGAAGGCAATACCGGTACTTCGAATCTTGTGTTTACCGTCACGCTCTCGCAGCCGAGCACGAAGATCATCACGGTCGACTATGCGACAGCCGACGGCACGGCCGTGGCAGGCAGCGACTATACGGCGACGTCTGGCACGCTGACGTTTCCGGCAGGCACGACGACGCAGACAGTTGTCGTGCCCGTGCTTGGTGACACGACGATTGAAGCGACGGAAACCTTTACGGTCACGCTGTCGAATCCAACCAACCTGACTATCGGCACCGCTCAGGCCACGGGCACGATCGTGACTGACGACCTGCCGACCCTCTCGATCAACGACGTGAGCACGACGGAAAACGCCAGCGGCAACAACGTTGCGACGTTCACGGTGACGTTGTCGGCGGCGTTCCCGCAGGCGGTGACCGTCAACTATGCCACCGCCAACGTCACCGCCACGGCTGGCGCTGACTACACCGCGACCGCCGGCACGTTGACGTTCCCGGCGAACACCACCTCGCAAACGATCACCGTACCCGTGCTCGACGACGCTCTCGACGAGAACGATGAGACCTATTCCGTCGTGCTGTCGGCGCCGGTCAACGCCACGATCGCGAAGGCCATCGGCACCGGGACCATCGTCGACAACGATCCGACGCCATCGCTGACCATCAACAACGTGAGTGTGGCGGAGGGCAACAGCGGGACGACTCCGGCGGTGTTTACCGTCACGCTGTCGGCCCCGAGCGGCCGGACGGTGACGGTCAATTACGCGACGGCCAACGGCACGGCCACGGCTGGCAGCGACTACACGGCCGCGTCCGGGACCCTGACGTTCCCGGCGGGAAGCACGACGCAGACGATCGCCGTGCCAGTTCTGGGCGACACGACGGTCGAGGCCAGCGAGAGCTTCGTCGTCAGCCTCTCGAGCGCGACCAACGCGAGCACTCGTCCAGAGCCAGGGAACCGGCACGATCGTGAACGACGATGCGAAGGTCACGATCGGCATCGACCCCACCGCCGCCACTGTCACCCAGCCGATCACGGTCACGGGATACGCCATCGATACGGCATCGGCAACGGGAACCGGCGTCGATGCCATCCAAGTCTGGGCGTATCCGAACCCGGGATCCAGCCAGCCTGCCGTGTTCGTCGCCGCAGCCACGTATGGGTTGACGCGGTCGGAAATCGGTACACAGTTCGCCGCCCGCTTCGCGCCCAGCGGCTACTCGTTCCAGCTGCGCGGACTGGCGCCAGCCCCGTATCTTCTGGTCGTATTCGCGCGGAGCACGGTGTCGGGTACGTTCTCGTCTCAGACCCGGGCGATAACCGTGCGGGCGGATCCACTGATGGTGATCGATCAGCCGTCGCCGAGTGCCACGGTCCGGCAACCGTTCCTCGTTTCGGGCTGGGCCATCGACCGGGCCGGTATCGGCACCGGCGTAGACAGCGTGGACGTCCAGGCCATTCCGATCGGCGGTGGTAGTCCTGTTGCGATTGGACGCGCGACGTACGGCGTCGCGCGGAGCGATGTCGCCGCTGCATTGGGGAGCGCATTCCTCACCAGCGGCTACCAGCTGATCGTGCGCGGGCTCACGCCGGGAACCTGGCGGCTCGACGTGTCGTCGCACAGCACCGTCTCGGGCACGGTGCAATCGAAGAGCGTCACCGTACAGGTGTTGTCGAGCGCCGCTATGTTCGTCGACACTCCAAAGCCCGGCGCGACCATGGCGTCGGGGTTCACAGTGAGTGGATGGGCAATCGATGCATCGGCTCCATCCGGTACCTGGCGTTGATGCCGTCCACGTCTGGGCCTATCCGGCTGCCGGCGGCTCGCCAGTGTTTCTCGGTGCGAATGCGGTGTGGGTGTCGCGCCCCGACGTGGGTGCGATCTTCGGAAGCGCCTTCACGCCGTCCGGCTTCAATATCCCGACCGGTCAACTGGCATCAGGATCGTGGAACCTGGTCGTCTTCGCGCGCAGTACGGCCACCGGCACGTTCAATCAATCGGTGCTGGTTCAAATCCGGGTACCCTGAAACGCTGCGGGCAGGACGGAACGACGAACCTGACTCTGACAGTGAGCTACTTGTACTGAGCGCCTCTAAAATTCAGGGTTCCAGTGGCCGGCGGCGCTGCGACGCCGGCGAGGTCTCGTCGCGGCGCTTCGCGCGGAGACGGACACGCGGGCTTGGTCGCACACTCGCGCTTCGGACCATGTTTCAAGCCTCTTGATGCTCGCGAAAGGAACCTGGGAGGAGGACTTTAGTCCCTCCCAGGTCTGGTGACCTTAGTCTTCTCCCGCGCAGAGGATCGGGTCGCGCGTCGCCGAACCCCAGGGCCGGACCTGAGTACCGCTGGGCCCCGGCCATGCTTCTTATCTCTCAGTGTCCCAGCAGTTTGGGCATCCGTGTCGATCCTCCTGACAGGCGCGTGACGTGCAGTTTTGTGATGGCAATGCCTTTGCTGACCTGAGGGTCGTCGAACGTCGACGCGCCCAGTTTTTCGGTATTCGAGAGAGTCGCATGGCTCCCCAGCAAATGCCTGTCTCGCTTGTTACGAGTGTTCCTTTCACGCGTCCTGCACGTGGCCGATGCCACGGGGCAGCGGACGGACGCGTTCCCCTGGGTTTCAGCTTGGTATCGGCCGGCGCCGCGATGCGGCGTCGTTAGGGCTTAGGCCGCGGCGTGCCCGGCTCGATCCGGGACACGGTTCGGTCCCGTTCGTCGCGTGACATGGGCGCTCGATGTGCGCATCGGCGCCGGTTGTGTTTTTGGTTTTGCGTTGCGGCCGTTGGGTCGCGTTCCCTGAGCGTTCGGTGATGACCACGACTATGAGTCCACGTTCACTCTCCACTGTTCGACGGTTCCTGCTGCTCTCGACGATCGCTGCATGCAGCGGCGTTCTGGCTGCCCGCGACGCCGCAGCAGCGTCGTGCGCGCGCAAGTCAGCCGGGTCCATGCGACTCCGCCGGCCAACGCGATTGTCTGCCGAGAATGTAAGGTCGGAAATCTACCGACCGAGTGGGACGTCGACGGCGATCGGAGATGCAGACGATTCAGGGCTTCACGACCGACATCAGCTATGCGCCGGGCGACACCGTCCATTTCAAGGTGCGATACGACGGCGACTGCCTTCCGCCTCGATATCTATCGACTGGGCTATTACGGCGGCACGGGGCGCGCGGAAGATTGCGACGGTTCGACGACCACAGTCGCGACGAGTCAGCCGGACTGCATTTCGGACGATCGCCACCGGGCTCATCGACTGCGGCAACTGGAGCGAGTCGGCGACGTGGCAGGTGCCGCTGACCGCGGTCTCGGGCATCTACATCGCGCAAGCTCGTGCGGCTCGGACACCGGCGGCGCGAGCCACATCGTCTTCGTCGTCCGCGACGACACGTCGCACTCGGACCTGCTGTTCCAGACGTCCGACACGACGTGGCAGGCGTACAACCGGTACGGCGGCAACAGCCTGTACGTCGGCGGCCCCGGGACCAACCCTGGCCGCGCCTACAAGGTCAGCTACAACCGTCCGTTCATCACGCGCGATCGACGACCGCCCGAGGACTGGCTGTTCAACGCCGAGTACCCGATGGTCCGCTGGCTCGAAGCGAACGGCTACGACGTGAGCTACTCGACCGGCGTCGACACGGACCGCCGCGGCGCCGAGCTGCTCGAACACAAGGTGTTCCTGTCGGTCGGCCACGACGAGTACTGGTCGGGCACGCAGCGCGCCAACGTCGAGGCCGCGCGCGCCGCCGGCGTGAACCTGGCGTTCTTCAGCGGCAACGAGAGTCTTCTGGAAGACGCGCTGGGAGACCAGCATCGACGGCAGCGAACACGCGCCGACCGCACGCTGGTCTGCTACAAGGAAACGCACGCCGAACGCGAAGATCGATCCGACGTCCGACGCTGGACCGGCACGTGGCGCGACCCGCGCTTCAGCCCGCCGGCCGACGGCGGCCGGCCGGAGAACGCGCTGACCGGCACGATCTTCATGGTCAACTGCTGGCACGACGCGCGATCCAGGTGCCGGCGGCCTTCGGCGCACTGCGCTTCTGGCGCAACACGTCGGTCGCGACGCTGCAGCCCGGCCAGACGCGACGCTGCCCGACGGCACGCTCGGCTACGAATGGGACTCGGATCTCGACAACGGCGTCGCGGCCCGCCGGCCTGATCCAGCTGTCGTCGACGACGTCTGCAGGCATGTCCGTGCTGCAGGACTACGGCTCGACCTACGACTCGGCACCGGCGACGCACAGCCTGACGCTGTACCGCGCACGCAGCGGCGCGCTGGTGTTCGGCGCCGGCACCGTGCAGTGGTCGTGGGGCCTCGACGGCAATCACGACCGCGGCAACGCCGCCGCCAGCCTCGTCGATGCAGCAGGCGACGGTGAACCTGTTCGCCGACATGGGCGTCGCAGCCGCAGACGCTTCAGGCGGGCCTCGTACCTGCGACGCGCCAGCGTCGACACGGTGCGCGCCGACGTCGGCGATCACGTCGCCCGCGAACGGCGCGCACGGTCCCGGCGAACACGACGGTCACGATCACCGGCACGGCGCCGGATCGGCGGCGGCGTCGTCGGCGGCGTCGAGGTTCGGTCGACGGCGGCACCACCTGGCATCGGGCGAACGGCGCGACGACTGGACCTACACCTGGTCGACCGGTGCCGCCCGGACCGTCAACATCCGCAGCCGCGCCGTCGACGACAGCGGCAACGTCGAGACGCCGGCGCACGGGCGTCACCGTGACCGTCAGCGCACCGGCGCCGCCGAACTGCCCGTGCAGCATCTGGACGCCGTCGGCGGTCCCGGCGAACCCGGCCGAGCCCGACCCGACTGCGGTCGAGCTCGGCGTCAAGTTCCGAGCCGACGTCGCCGGCTTCATCACCGGCATCCGCTTCTACAAGAGCCCGCAGAACACCGGCACGCACATCGGCAACCTGTGGACGACAGCCGGGCACGCTGCTCGGCCACGGCGACCTTCACCGAACGAGACCGCGTCCGGCTGGCAGCAGGTGAGCTTCGCCACGCCGGTCGCGATCGCCGCCAACACGATCTACGTCGCGTCGTATCACACCGACACTGGCTACTACGCCGCCGACAGCAGCTACTTCGCCGACGCCGGCGTCGACAACGGCCCGCTGCACGCGCTCGCCGACGGCGACGAGCGGCGGCAACGGCGTCTATCACTACGGCGCGAGCGGCTTTCCCGACCGAGCACGTTCGACAGCGACCAACTACTGGGTGGACGTCGTGTTCATGCCGACGACGGGCCCGGACACGACGCCGCCCGGTCGTGCTCGCGCAGTCGCCGTCGACCGGGTGCGTCGAGCGTCAGCGCCGACGGCGTCGGTCACCGCGACCTTCAGCGAGCCGATCGAGCCGCGACCGTCGATCGACCAGCACGTTCGAGCTGCGCGACGCGTCGAACGCGCTGGTGCCGGCGACGGTCACCTACGACGCCAGCGACGTTCCGCGCGACGCTTCACGCCGTCCGCGGCGCTCGCGTACTCGACGACCTACACGGCCACGGTGAAGGGCGGCGACCGATCCGCGCATCAAGGACGCCGCCGGCAACGCGCTGGCCGCCGACTTCATCCTGGTCGTTCACGACGGCGCGCCGCCGCCGCCGCCGCCCGACACGGGCCCGGGCGGACCGATCCTGGTCGTCGTCGAGCACGTCGAATCCGTTCACGCAGTACTACGCCGAGATCCTGCGAGCCGAAGGCCTGAACGCCTTCGCGGTCGCCGACATCTCGCACGGTGACGGCGGCGACGCTGGCGAGCTACGACGTGGTGCATGCTCGGCGAGATCGCCGCTGACGCCGACGCAGGTCACGATGTTCACGACCTGGGTGAACGGCGGCGGCAACCTGATCGCCATGCGTCCCGACAAGAAGCTGGCCAGCCTGCTCGGCCTGACCGATCGCCGGCAGCACGCTCGACGAACGGCTACCTGCTGGTCAACACGGCAGCGGCGCCCGGCGCGGCATCGTCGGCCAGACGATCCAGTTCCACGGCACGGCCGACCGCTACACGCTGAACGGCGCGACGGCGGTCGCGACGCTGTACTCGAACGCCACGACCGCGACGACGAACCCGGCGGTGACGCTCCGGAGCGTCGGCTCGAACGGCGGCCAGGCCGCGGCGTTCACGCTACGACCTCGCGCGGTCGGTCGTCTACACGCGCCAGGGCAATCCGGCCTGGGTCGGGCCAGGAGCGCGACGGCGCAGGCGCCGATCCGCTCCGACGACTGTTCTTCGGCGACGCGCGACGATCCCAACCGGACTGGGTCGACCTCAACAAGGTCGCGATCCCGCAGGCCGACGAGCAGCAGCGCCTGCTCGCGAACCTGATCGGATTCATGAACCCGACCGCAAGCCGCTGCCGCGGTTCTGGTACTTCCCGCGCGGCAAGAAGGCGGTCGTCGTGATGACCGGCGACGATCACGCGACGGCGGCACGGCCGGACGCTTCGACAGTTACATCGCCGCGAGCCCGCCGGCTGCTCGGTCGACGACTGGGAGTGCGTCCGCGGCACGTCGTACATCTACCCGAACACGCCGCTCACCAACGCGCAGGCGGCGGCCTACGAGGCCAGGGCTTCGAGATCGCGCTGCACGTCGACGACCGACTGCGGCGACTACACGCCGGACCTCGCTCGACGGACTTCTACGACGACCAGCTCGCGCAGTTCGCGGCGCAGCTTCCCGAGCGTGCCGCCGCCGACGACGAACCGCACGCACTGCATCGCGTGGAGCGACTACGCCACGCAGCCGCAGGTCGAGCTGGCGCACGGCATCCGGCTCGACACGAACTACTACTACTGGCCGGCCGCCTGGGTGCAACGACCGGCCCGGCTTCTTCACCGGCTCCGGCATGCCGATGCGTTTCGCCGACTCGACGGCACGATCGATCGACGTCTACCAGGCGGCGACGCAGATGACCGACGAGTCGGACCAGACGCTATCCGCTGCACGTCGAACACGCTGCTCGACAAGGCGCTCGGGCCCGAGGGCTACTACGGCGCCTTCACGGCGAACATGCACACCGATCATCGACACGATCCCGCAGGGCCGACGCGCATCGTCGCGTCGGCGCAGGCGCCGGCGTTCCGATCGTCTCGGCGCAGCAGATGCTGACTGGCTCGACGGCCGCAACGCCTCGTCGTTCAGCGGTCTGACCTGGGTCGGCAACAACACGCTCACGTTCACGGTCAACGCCAACGCGGCCGCAAGGAACCTGCAGGCGATGGTGCCCTACTACGCTGGTGTCGGGCCGATCGCCTCGATCACCCGAAGCGGCGCGCCGGTCGCCTTACACCACGGAACATCATCAAGGGCACTGTGCTACGCGTTCATCGCGGCGACCAGCGGTGCCTACCAGGTCACGTACGCGGCCGACACGACGCCGCCGACGATCTCCGGGCTCACCGCGGCGACGACCGCAACGACGGCGACGGTGACCTGGGCAACCGACGAAGCCGCGACATCGCGCATCGACTACGGCACCTCAGCCGGCGTCGCTGACGGGTTCTGTGGCGGATTCGGGTCTGGTCAACGCGCACTCGCTGACGATCACTGGCCTGACGCCGGCGACGCGGTCCTACTTTCCGGGTGACGTCGGTCGACTTCGACGGCAACTCGCAGCACGTCGCCCGTCGGCATCATCCGCTCCGGCCGTGCTGACGACACTCGTCGCGCCGCCGCCGGTGCGCCTTCACCGACACGACGCGTCGCGGACTTCACGGCTGGCACGCTGAACCAGCTGAGCTGTCGGCCAGGCGGGCGACGGTGAGCTGACGCTGCTACCTGCGGCCGCGGCCGAATTCGGCGGCTCGGCGCTGCCGGCCGGTTGGTCCGGCACGCCGTGGGTCGCCGGAGGCACGTTCACGGTGTCTGGTGGTTCGTTGGCGGTCGACGGCGCACGAGTCTCGACCGACACCTTCTTCGCAGCCGGCTCCAACCTCGGAGTTCGTGGCGACGTTCTCGTGGCAGGGTGGCCAGCACGTCGGCTTCGGCCTGACGTTGAACGAGACGCCATGGGCCATCTTCAGCACGGGCTCGGGCGGGACGCTCTACGCGCGGACCAACAACGGATCGACGTCGACCGATACACCACTTGCCGGCAGCTGGCTGGCGCTCAGCGCACCGGTTCCGGATCACGTGGTCGCCGGCCAGCGTCGTCTACTCGATTGACGGAAGCGGTCGTCGCGACGCACCCGATCGCGATTGGCGGGACGATGCGGCCCGTCGTCAGCGACCTGACGCCGGCGCCGGCACCGCGCTGTCGGTCGACTGGATGCATCTGACCCCGTACGCCTCATCGGGGACGTTCACGTCGCGCGTGTTCGACGCCGGCTCGTCGACGACGTGGGGGCAGCCTGGTGGATCGGCGACGTGTTCCGACGGGTACCACGCTCGGTGTCAGTGCTCGGTTCGGCAACACGCCGACGCCGGACGCCTCGTGGACGGCGTTCGCACCGGTGGCGGCGCCGGGAGCTTCGCTCTCGGCCACGTCGCGGTACGTGCAGTACCAGCGTTCATTCTCGACGACGACGACTCCGCGACACGCCGGTTCTGAACGACGTGACAATCGCTGGAGCGGGGGCCTGGCGGGGCCGACGATGTCGATCGCCGACGTGTCGATCCTCGAGGGCGCCGGCGGTGCGCAGAACATGGTGTTCCGCGTCGCGCTGTCCAAGTCGAGCGCGCAAGCCATCACCTGAGCTACGCCACAAGCGACGGCACAGCGACAGCAGGAAGCGACTACATCGGCGGCTCCGGCACACTCACGTTCCCGGCTGGCACGACGCAGCAGTTCGTCACGGTGGCGGTCATTGGCGACACCGACGGTCGAAGCCAATGAGACTTTCTTTGTGACGCTCAGCAACGCAATCGGCGCGACGCTGATTCGATCGCAGGCCGATAGGGACGATCGTCAACGATGATGTGCGAGCTCGGCCTTACCGACATTCCGTGATACCACCGCTGCGCGACTTTGCCGCTGGCACGCTCAGACCGCAGGGATATGTGGCGCAGACGGCTGACGGCGAACTGCACACTGGCACCGGCCGTTGGCGCGGAGTTCACGAATGCCGGCCTTCCGGCCGGATGGTCGGCGATACCATGGGTCGGCAACGGAAGCGTGACCGTCGGTAGCGGCCGGGCGGCTATTGACGGCGGCTCGCTTCTCGACCGACGCACTCTACGCGCTCGGCAGTTCGCTGGAGTTCCTCGCGACCTTCGGGGCCGAGTCGTTCCAGCACATCGGCTTCGGCCTGACGTTGAACGAAACGCCATGGGCGATCTTCAGCACGGGCGGCGGCATGGGCGTCTACGCGCGCACCAACGATGGCAGCCAGTCCGATCGACACGCTGATTCCGGGCAGCTGGATGGGGGCGCCCCACCGCTATCGAATCGATTGGACGCCGTCGAGCGTGATCTACAGCATCGATGGGGCTGTCGTGGCGACGCATCGCGCTGGCGATTTCCGGTGAACATGCGGCCGATTGCCAGCGACGCGCAGGTCGGGAGCCCGCTGACGCATCGATTGGATGCACCTGGCGCCATATGCGCCGACGTCGACGTTCGTGTCACGCGTGTTCGACGCGGGCACGGTCGTCGACTGGTCGACCGCGTCGTACACGGCAGCAGACGCCAGCCGGAACGGCGATCGCGCTTGGCGTCCGCTCGGGCAATGTGGCGATTCCTGATGCGTCGTGGACGGCCTTCACGCCGATCACACAGCCCGAGCACGTCGATTGCGCTGCATGGCCGTTACATCCAGTACCAGGCGGCGCTGAGCACATCGTCGCCGTCGGACACGCCGGTGTCTGCAGAGACGTGACGTTCAGTGGCGCGCGCAGCCGGCGGTGACGGTGGCAGATGTGACGGTGAACGAAGGCAACAGCGGCACGACGACGGCCCAGTTCACCGTCGCGTTGTCGGCTCCAGCCAGTGTGCCGGTCACGGTCGCGTACACGACTGCCGACGGGACGGCCCTTGCGGGCAGCGACTACACGGCAGTCAGCGGCACCTTGACGTTCCCGGCCGGCACCACGACCAGATCATCACCGTGCCGGTGGTGGCTGACACGGTTCCGAGGATGACGAGACGTTCACGGTGACGCTCAGCGCGCCGACGAATGCGACGCTGGGCCGTGCGCAGGCGATGGGCACGATCCTCAACGACGATCTGCCGATCATGTCGATCGCCGACGCCAGCATCGTCGAGGGGAACACTGGCACGTCGAACCTCGTCTTCACGGTCACGTTGTCGCAGTCGAGCCCGCAGACGGTGACGGTCAACTACGCCACGGCGAACGGCACCGCGACCGCTGGGACGGACTACACCGCCGCGTCCGGAACGCTGACGTTCCCGGCCGGCACCACGACGCAGACGATCACGGTGCCCGTCGATCGGCGACACGACGGTCGAGGCGGACGAGACGTTCACCGTGACACTGTCGACAGCGACGAACGCCACGATCGGCACGGCGCAGGCGACCGGCACGATCCAGAACGACGACGTGCCGACACTGTCGATCAACAGCGTGAGCGTGACCGAAGGCAACTCCGGCTCGACCAACGCCACGTTCACGGTCACGTTGTCGCAGGCGAGCCCGCTGACCGTCACGGTCGGTTACGCCACGGCGCCTGGAACGGCGACGGCCGGCGCGACTACACCACGACGTCCGGCACGCTGACGTTCTCGCCCGGCCAGACGTCGAAGACGATTTCGGTGCCGGTGCTCGGCGACACGCTGGACGAGAACGACGAGACGTTCAGCGTCAATCTCTCGGCGCCTGTGAACGCGACGCTGAGCACGGCCACCGGCACGGGCACGATCGTCGACAACGACCCGACGCCGACGCTGTCGATCAACAGCGTCAGCGTGCAGGAGGGAGACAGCGGGACCAGGAACGCGACGCTGACGGTCACGTTGTCCGCGGCGAGCAGCAAACAGGTCACCGTCAGCTACGCGACGGCGAACGGCACGGCCACCGCCGGGAGCGACTACACCGCCGCTTCTGGCACGCTCACGTTCCAGCCTGGGGACGACGACTCAGAACATCAACGTCGTCGGTCAATGGCGACACGACGTCGAGGCCAACGAAACGGTGCTCGTGAACCTGTCGAACCCGACCAACGCGACCATCGCGCACCGGTCAGGGCGTCGTGACCATCCTGACCGACGATCCGAAGGTGTCGATCAACAACGTGAGCGTGACGGAGGGCGACTACGGGCAGCGTGAACGCGGTCTTTACCGTCACGCTGTCGCAGGCGACGCAGCCAGAACGTGAGCGTGAACTACACGACCTCCAACGGCACGGCTTCATCGGGCAGCGACTACACGTCCACGTCCGGCGTCCTCACGATTCCGGCGAATGCGACGTCTGGCACGATTTCGGTGCCCGTGCTCGGCGATCTCCTCGACGAGAACAACGAGACGTTCACGGTCACCATCAGCAACGCGGTCAACGCCGCAATCACGACGGCGGTCGGCACCGGCACCATCGTGGACAACGATGCGCTGCCGGCTCTCACCATCAACAACCCCAGCGTCGTCGAGGGTGACAACGGCAACACGAATCTGACCTTTACGGTCACGCTGTCGCCGGCGAGTGGCAGGTCCGTGAACGTGAGCTACGCGACTGCGAACGGCACGGCCTCTTCGGGCACCGACTACATCAGCAACTCCGGCACGCTGACCTTCACGGCCGGCGTGACGACTCAGACGATCAACGTCGTGGTCCGCGGCGACACCACGGTAGAACCCAACGAAACCGTGCTGGTGAACCTGTCGAACCCCGTGAATGCCACGATCGCCACGACGACGGGCACCGGCACGATCACCAACGACGATCCGAAGATCAACATCAGCGACGCGTCGGTCACCGAAGGGCAACACGGGCTCGACCAACGCCGTGTTCACGGTGACGTTGTCCGCGGCGAGCCCGTCGGCCACCGTGAGCGTCAACTACGCCACCACCGCCGGCACGGCAACGGCCGGGACGGACTTCACCACCACGAGCGGCACGCTCACGTTCGCGCCGGGGGTGACCTCGCTCACGATCCCGGTTCCGGTGCTGGGCGACACGATCGACGAACCGAACGAGACGTTCACCGTGACGTTGTCCAGCCCGGTGAACGCCACAATTGCCGACGGCTCGGGCGCGGGGACGATTGTTGACAACGACCCGGCGCCGACGATCGCGATCAACGACTTCACCGCCACCGAGGGCAACACGGGGACGAAGACATTCACGTTCACGGTCTCGCTGTCGGCCGCGAGCGGCCAGACCGTGTCGGTGAACTACGCAACCGCCAACGGGACGGCGACGGCCGGCACCACTGGCACCGCGGACTACGTCGCGACGTCGGGCACACTGACCTTCGCCGCCGGCGCAGACGACGCAGACCATCTCGGTCACGGTGCGCGGCGACACGACCCGCGAAGCCAACGAAACCTTCTGCGGTGAACCTGACCAACGCATCAAACGCGACGATCGCGGATGCGCAGGGGTTGGGAACGATCACGAACGACGACTAGCAACGGCTCGCGGCCCGACAGTCTGGACTGGAGGATGAGATCGGCATGAAGATTCTCGTGACCGGCGGCGCCGGGTTCATCGGCTCGGCGTTCGTCCGCTACGTCGCTCGCGCAATCGTCCCGACATCGCAAGTCGTCACGCTCGACAAGCTGACCTACGCCGGGAACCTGGAGAACCTGGCCGCCGTGCGACGAGAACCCGCGGCACAGTTCGTGCGCGGCGACATCTGCGACGACAAGGCTCGTGAGCGACGCTCGTCAACGGCGCACGGCTTCGACGCCGTGGTGCACTTCGCGGCCGAATCGCACGTCGACCGCAGCATCCTGTCGCCCGACGCCGCCATCGATACGAACGTGCGCGGCACGGCGCGCCTGCTCGATGCGGCCCGCGCCGCCCGCATCGGCCGCTTCCTGCACGTCTCGACCGACGAGGTCTACGGCGACATCGACGAGCCGTTCGAGGCCGACGAGTCGTTTCCGCTGAAGCCGAGCAGCCCGTACGCGGCGTCGAAGGCCGCGTCCGATCTCCTGGCGCTGGCCTACGTGCGCACCTACGGCCTGCCGGTGATCGTCACCCGCGCCTCGAACAACTACGGTCCCTATCAGTTTCCCGAGAAGCTGATCCCGCTGATGATCGCGAACGCGCTCGAGGGCAAGCCGCTGCCGGTCTACGGCGACGGCCTGCAGGTGCGGGACTGGCTGTACGTGGACGATCACTGCCGCGCGATCCTCGCGGTGCTCGAGCGCGGCAGGGTCGGCGAGGTCTACAACATCGCTGGCGCCTGCCACCTGCCGAACATCGAAGTCGTGCAGCCGCGTGCTGAAGATCGTCGGCGCCACGCGAGACGCTGATCACGCGCGTGACCGATCGGCCCGGGCACGACCGGCGCTACGCGCTGCGCGGCGACAAGATCGCGCGCGAGACCGGGTTCTCGCCGCAGGTGCAGTTCGAAGACGGCCTGGCGCGGACCGATCGCGTGGTACCAGGAGAACGCGGGCTGGATCGCGCGCGTCCGCTCAGGCGAGTATCGCGACTACTACGAGCAGAACTACGCCTGGCGGGCGGAGCGGCCCAGCAGGCGCTGCCGCAGTGGCCAGACTGACGCGCTCGCGCTCGGGCTCAGGCCTTCAGGCGATCGCTCAGTGCGCGGCCAGCGCCGGTCGCGAGCCGACAGCAGCGGTTCGCCCGCGACCGGCCACGGAATGGCCAGCTGCCGGATCGTCCCAGCGCACGCCGTATTCGAGCTCTGGCGCGTACTCGTCGGTCGTCTTGTAGACGACTTCTGCGCTTCGGGCTGACGACGGCAAAGCCGTGCGCGTAGCCGGCCGGAATGTACAGCTGGTGGCGGTTGGCGCTCGAGAGCGTCGACACTCACCCAGCGCCCGAACGTCGGCGAGCCCGGCCGGATGTCCGCCGCGACGTCGAAGATCTCGCCGTCGACGACGCGAACCAGTTTGCGCCTGCGCCTTCGGCGTCGCGCTGCGCGTGCAGGCCGCGCAGCGTGCCGCGCACCGATCGCGAGTGGTTCTCCTGCATCAGCGTCGGCGTGATGCCGGCAGCCGCGAAGTCCGACCACTTGTACGTCTCCATGAAGAAGCCGCGATCGTCCTCGAAGACCCTCGGCTCGATCAAGACGACGCCGGGCAGGTCGAGTGCGCGAAACGTAAACGGCATGGCGCGGTCAGTGGCCTTCGTCGAGCGACGCGCTGGAGGTAGCGGCCGTACGGGCTGTTCTTCATCGCCGCGGCCAGCCGCGCGAGATCGATCGCTGGTGATGTACTGCATGCGGTAGGCGATCTCTTCGGGGCAGCCAACCATCAGTCCCTGCCGCTCTTCGACGGCCTGCACGTAGTTCGACGCCTGCATCAGCGAGTCGTGCGTGCCGGTGTCGAGCCATGCCGTGCCCCGAGGCAGCTTTTCCACGAATAGCTGGTCGCGCTCGAGGTACGCGCGGTTCACGTCGCGTGATCTCGAGCTCGCCTCGTGGCGAAGGCTTCAGACCTGCGCGCGATGTCGACGACCTGGTTGTCGTAGAAGTACAGACCCGTCACCGCATACGTTGACTTCGGATGCGTCGGCTTCTCCTCGATGCTCACCGGGCGGCCGGACCGCATCGAACTCGACGACGCCGTAGCGCTCGGGATCGCGCACCTGGTATCCAAAGACCGTGGCGCCGTGCATCGCGAGCTGCGGCCTGCCGCAGATGGTCCGAGAAGTGGGCGCCATAGAAGATGTTGTCGCCGAGCGCCAGGGCGACGCGATCCTTGCCGATGAACTCGCGGCCGATGAGGAACGCCTGCGCGAGCCCGTCCGGAGACGGCTGCACGGCGTACTCGATGGAGAGACCGAGGTCTCGCCCGTCTCCCAGCAAGCGGACGAACGCGTCCTGTTCGTGCGGCGTCGTGATGATGAGGATCTGGCGGATACCCGCGAGCATCAGCGACGACAGCGGGTAGTACAGCAAGCGGCTTGTTGTAGACGGGAACGAGCTGCTTGCTGACCGCCTTGGTGAGCGGGTGCAGCCGCGTGCCGCTGCCACCCGCCAGGATGATGCCCTTGAGCATCAGCGCGCGGCTCCGACCAGCCCTGGCACGGGCGTATTGGTCTCCTTCGACCACCACTGCGACGAGCTGCCGCAGCCCGTCCTCGAGCGAGACCTGCGCCTTGAAGCCGATGGCGCCTCCGCCTTCTTGACGCTCGGCGAGCGCGCCAGACCGGCGTGGCCTTGCGCGCCGGACCGTACTCCGGCGGCAAGATCGACGCCCATGACCCGGCCCAACGGCGCCGGCCAGCTCGGTCAGGCTCGTCTCGGTGCCGCTGGCGATATTGAGGACGTCGTCGGTGATCGACGAATTCGCGGCGCTGAGGTTCGCGCGCGCGATGTCGGTCACGAACACGAAGTCCATCGTCTGCGCGCCGTCGCCGAGGATCAGGCACGGCTGCCCCTTGGCCAGCCGCTCCATCCAGCGGATCATCACTTCCGTGTAGACGCCGAACGCGTCCATGCGCGGCCCGTAGACGTTGAAGTAGCGCAGCGCGACGTAGTTCAGGCCGTACATCTCGTGGAAGCTGCGCAGCAGCCCTTCGCTGTAGCTCTTGGTCGCGCCGTAGATCGTCCGGTTGCCGTAGCCGTGGTGCTTCTCGGTCGTCGGAAACTCCTCGGCCTGGCCGTAGATCGAGGCGGACGATGCGGAGACGACGCGCTTCACCTTGGCCGCCACGGCGGCCTCGAGGATGTTGAACGTGCCGGTGGCGAGCACGTCGTGCGCGAGCCGCGGGTTCTCGGCGCACTGCGTGATGCGGATGGCGGCCTCGTGGAACACGATGTCGATGCCGTCCATCGCGCGCAGCACGAGATCGATGTCGCGGATGTCGCCGTCGATGAGCGTCACCCTGCCCGACGCCATCGCTGGCGCGAGATTCTGCGCGGCGGCCGCGCGTGAAGTTGTCGAGGACGACGATCTCCTCGAATCCTTCGGCCACCAGGCGGTCCGCGATGTGCGACCCGATCAGACCGGCGCCGCCGGTGATCAATGCTCGCTTGTACATGTCTGACTCAATTCATCTCGTGACTCAGCCTCAGTCGATCGGACGGACGCGAGCCGTACCTCAGGCCCTGGACGACGGCACCGACGGCCGTGAGCGAGCGCGTCGCAAACCTCGTGCACCTGCGCCACGGTCATCCCCGGCACCAGCGGCAGGATGATGCCGTGCTCCTGGCGATACTCGCTCTGCGGGAGCGGCGCACGCGCCGCGTCGACGGTACGGCGCTTCGAGGTGCGCGTTCATCACGCCGCGCCGCGTCGAGACCCCGGCGTCGAGCATGCGCTGCATCACGCCGCGCTGATCTGACGAGTCGACGGTTGACGCAGTAGCTCTGCCAGTTCGTGCGCGCCCACGCCGGTTCGACGGGAGCCGATGATGCCGTCGACGCCCGCGAGCCGCGATGCGTATGCCGCGGCCAGCTGCCGACGCTCGTCGACGATCGCCGCAAGCCGCGTCAGCTGCACGCGGCCGACCGCGGCCTGCATGTCGGTCATGCGGTAGTTGAAGCCGACTTCCGGATAGCTCTCGAAGATGACCTCGCGCGCGCCGTGCCGCACGGTGTCGGGCACGCTCATCGAGTGCTGCCGCCAGAGCCGGAACTTGCGATCGTACTCGGGGTTCGCGGTCGTGATCATGCCGCCGTCGCCGGTCGTGATGACCTTGCGCGGGTGGAACGAGAAGCAGGCGATGTCGCCGTGCGGCTTGCCGATCTTCTCCCAGCGTGCCGTTCCACAGGATCTCGCTGCCGATCGCGCACGCCGCGTCTTCGATCAGCGGGAATGCCGCGACGGCGTCGCGATCTCGACGATGCGCGCGAGATCGCACGGCATGCCGAGCTGGTGCACGCACAGAATGGCCTTGGTGCGCGGGGTGATGGCCGCCTCGACGAGCGCCGGGTCGATGTTGCCCGTACGCGCGCTCGACGTCGACGAACACCGGCGTCGCGCCGCAGTAGCGCGATGGCGTTGGCGGTCGCGATGAACGAGTGGCTGACGGTGATGACCTCGTCACCGGCCGACACGCCGACGGCGAGCAGCGCCAGGTGCAGCGCCGTCGTGCAGTTCGAGACGGCGCACGCGTGCGGCGCGCCGACGATCTGCGGCGAACTCGCGCTCGAACGCGGCGACTTCCGGGCCCTGCGTGACCCAGCCCGACAGGATCACGCGACGGACCGCGTCGACCTCCTGCTCGTCGAGAATCGGCTTGGCGATGGGAATGACTGACTTGGCCTCAGACACGACTTAATCCTTCCTGCTGTTCCGCGCTGCCAGCCGCCGCCGGCGCGCCCTCGCGCCAATGGAGGAACCTCGCCGGCACGCCGGCGACGACGGCGAACGGTTCGACGTCGTGCGTGACGACGGCGCCGGCACCGACGATGGCGCCCTTGCCGATGGTGACGCCCGGAAGAATCGTGGCGTTGGTGCCGATGTCGGCCCACGCGCCGATGCGCACCGGCTTGATCTCGAGGTCGGTGTGGACGATCGGCACGTCGGCCGGCATGCCCGTGTGTGCGCGAGCCGAGAACCTTCGCGCCCGGGCCCCAGCCGACGTAGTCCTCGATGACGAGGTCGCGCGCGTCCATGTAGGCCTGCGGACCGATCCAGACGTGATTGCCGATGATGGTCGTGCCGTCGAAGCGGCCCTGGATGTAGGCCTGCGCGCCGATGAAGACGCTGTCGCCGATTTCGAACGTCTCGAGATGCTTGAAGCCGACGCCGCTGCCGACCTGCAGGCCGTGCCCGCACGAGCGCGCCGCCGCGCGCCAGATGCAGCGGCGCATCAGCGCGTCGACGGCGCCGTCGCCGGTCGCGAACCGCCCGTAGAGCTCGACGAGCCCACGCAGATCGTACGTGCCGCGCAACATCTCGGACAGACCCTGCTCGTATGGAGGATCCGGCTGGCGCTCTTGTCGGCCGTGCACCGCGGGCACGATGCGGCCCGCGGCGATCGGGAGTGGTATTGGCATTGGATGATCGTTTCGGTTCATCATCAGCTGGCCACTCACGATGCCGACGCGCGGCGAGGGCGACGCGCACGATCGGCGGGACCGTGTCCTCAGGCAACAGTCGGACGAGGGTCCGCACCGAATAGACGCCGCTCGACCGCGGCCGCCACAATGCCGAGGACCGTCGCCGGCACTGGTGGCAGCGTGTACACGCCGATGAACGCGGCGGCGGTCAGCGGCAGGAAGACGATCGCCAGACGCCGGTTCTCACGCGACCAACGGAATCCGCTCAACCGCCGCACGATGACGTAGATCAGCGCCGTGTGCCACACGTACAGGCCAAAGAACGCCATACCCGCGCCGTTGACGCCGATCCGGTGCACGAGCACCCAGGCCAAACCGACGTGCACGATCGTGGCCGCCACTTCGGTCAGAAAGAAGATCTGCCTGGCGCCCTTCGCAAGGATGACGAACCCCATGGGCCAGGCAACGACGCGCAGCGTCATGCCGAGACAGATCCACCGAAGCAGGACGACCGCGCCGTCGAACCGCGACGAGTAGAAGACCGCCATGACGAGCGGCGCCAAGGTCAACGTCGCGATGACGCCAGGACCCGCCAGCAGCAGGCTGATCTGTGCCTGCTCGTTGACCAGACGCGAGCACTCGTCGTTGTCGTGGTGAACGGCCGTCAGACGCGGATAGAAGTCAGCACCCATCGCCTGCAGGATGAGGCCGACATACAGTCCGCCGATCGCCCAGGCCGATTGGTACAGGCCCGCCGCTTCGATGCCCGCAGCGCGCAGCACGATGATCCGAATCGCGTACGCGGCGCCCATCGTCAGCAGCGCACTGGCCATGAACGCGGTGCCCAGTTTGAGCAGCGCAGCGGTCTCGTGCCGCATCGTCGCCCATGGCACCGACGGACGCTCGATCGGCGACTCTCCGGCTGAACCACCACGACGCGAACAGCGCAGTCGCTGCGACGGCAATCAGCGACGGCACGATGCCCCGCTCGCGAAGGGCGTAGACGATGATGATGCTCGGACGTCGCCCCGAGGACCGCGGCCAGCACGTTCATGCTGGCGAGATCCGAGATGCGGCGCATGCCCTGGATGAGCGCGCTCTGGCCCGCCGGACACTTCCCGGCACCACACGGCGATAGCGAGCAGCGCGACTCCGGCGGCCTGATCGGCGCGTGCCGAACGTCACCGTCGAAATCGGCGCCGCGAGGCCGAACAGCAGCGCGGCGCCGCCGAGCCCGAGCAGCACCGACGACGCGCCGCAGGACGGCGGCCGTCGTCGCGATGCGCTTGTCGTCGCCGGATCCGACGGCCTCGGCAATCTGCCGCACGCCACTGCTCTGGATGCCCATGCCCGCGAAGCTCTGGGCGAGTTCGGCGACCGAGTTGTACAGCCCCATCAGGCCGACGCCGGCAGGTCCAAGGAACAGGGCCATCGCCTTGGTGCGCACAACACCCACGCCGATGTTCACGACCGACGAGCCGCCGATCATCGCCGTCGATTTCAGAATCTGGGCGTACTGGTGCTTGCCTGCCTTGCGCTCCGACGCGATCATGGCCCGTTCTTCAGGGCCCGTCGGGGCAAGCGGCACCCGTATCCGATCGCTCACGACCTGTGATGTTATTGACACGAAGGTTTCGTCCGGAAGCAGACGCTCCGGTGCCATCTGCCCTCTGTAGCAAAGATCTATCCAAGCCTGGATCGCGAAGCACGCCGAAATCTGGGCCACGTGGGCGCTGAATCGGGATCGCGTCGGACCCTGGGCTTCAGCCGCGGGGCCAGTCAGTGTCGGCCCCGCGGCAGACTCTTATGATCCCGGAAAGAAGACTACCCGGGATTCGAGGGTTCGGACTGCCGATAGACCAGCTCGATGATAGCTTTCGCTTTCGATAAATCTTCGATCCCAATCGTTGCTCACTGGCAATCCCTGATCAGACACGGCTCGGTCGATGCGGATACTCGTGTTCCCTCATTCTCTCGCCATCGGCGGCAGTCAATTGAACGCCATCGAGCTGGCGGCGGCTGTCCGGGACCGCGGTCACGAGGTGACGGTTTTCGCCGCCGAGACGGGGCCCTGGCTGACACCATCCGGCGCTGGGACTGCCCCTCGTCATCGGCCCGCGGCCGGGTCGTCGGCCGTCGATTCGCATCTTCGCGCGCGCTCGCCGCGATCTGTCGAGAACAGCGGATCGACGTCGTCGCACGGATACGAGTGGCCGCCCTGCCTCGAGTCGTTCTACGGACCGCGCTCACGGCAGGCGCCGCTGCTGGCGGGACGATCATGTCAATGGCGGTTGCGCCGTTCATTCCTCGGTCCCTGCCCTTGATCGTGGGGACGCGAGAAATAGCGGAGGCCGCGCGCCGGACGCGCGGCGGCCAGGTCGATGTCATCGAGCCCCGGTTGACACCGACAGCAATCATCCCGGCATTCCCGGCACAGGAGTTCCGAGTGGCGCATGGTTCGGTGACGAACTCGTCGATCGTCGTGGTCTCCCGGCTGGCTCTCGAGTTCAAGCTGGAAGGCCTGCAACGTGCTATTCGTGCACGTCGATACTGGCCGCCGAACGACCGGTTCGTCTCCTGATCGTCGGCGACGGCCCCGCCGACCGCAACTCGAACGTGAGGCCAGGCGAAGTCAACGCGCGATTCGGCCGCCCCGTCGTCGTCTCTCACCGGCGAACTGACCGATCCCCGGCCCGCCTATGCCGCCGCGGATATCGTTCTCGGGATGGGTGGCTCCGCGTTGCGTGCGATGGCATTCGCCAAGCCGCTCATCGTGCTTGGCGAACGAGGCTTTGCCGAGCTGTTGACGCCAGAAACGGCGCCGATCTTCGAATGGCAGGGATTCTACGGACTCGGGTGCGGGCAACACGTCGCCGGAACCGCTGGCCGCGCTGATCCGGCCGCTCCTCATGGATGCCGAACTGCGTTCGCGCTCGGCCGTCCTCCCGCAGCCTGGTGGATTCAAGATTCAGTCTACGAGCAGCCGCTGAACGCCAGGAGCAGAATCTACCGGGCGTGGGTCGCGACACCGCGCCAACGCGACGCCGCGGTGGAGGGCTGCGCTCCGCCGTCCAAGTGACGCTGCACAACGCGCGTCGTCGATTGGCCCGCTGGCGTGGCCGTTCCTCGTCGGAGGACTTCAATACTGTTGAGAAGATCGCGGCGTCCGCCGCGATCGCGCGCGGCGACCAGCCGATGGGCGGACCGAGTAGGCGAGGCTCTACTCTGCGCCGACCTGTGCGCGCAGCACCCAGCCTGACGCGGTCAGTCGACCAAGGCGAACGGGCCTGCGCCCCAACCCAAGTGCCTTCGGCAAGCGTGCCCGTGACCACCGGACATCGACTCGCTCCAACCCGAGCTTTCGAGCCAGCAGCCGCCGGACTTCGGAGGGCGCATCGGCCGCAGCCCGCAGGTGTCGAACGTCCCGATCTCACCGCCGACACCTTTGCCGAGATCCGTTCAGCGAGCGTGGCAAGCCAATCGAAATTCGGCCCGTTCACGACGAGCGTGCCGCCGGACGGAGGCACCGAGAGCGGCGCGAGCGAGCAATCGGAAGGATCGGCCTGCAGGTGCAGCAGATTCGAAATCACCACGACATCGAATTCGAGTGTGCTGCACGGCACGGAAACACTCGTCCAGTGTGCCATAGACGGGTGACACGCCCTGAGACGCGGCGGCCGCGCCAATAACGGAATCGAGCGGGAACGCCGTGACTTCGGCGCCCCGCTCGCGCAGCATCGCCTCGGTCTTTCCCCACCCGCATCCGATCGACAGGATGCGTCCGGCATCCGTCGGACGGCGCCGAGCAACGACGGGATCCGGTTGCTCGTAGAAGCTCTTCGACCATTCGTTGCCCGCTGATTCTGGTCTCGGCGACACCGAGCGTTGTCGCAGGATGCTGCCGTCATGAATCTGATGCAGCGTGCCGATCTGTTCCTCGAAGGCGACGCGCGACAGCCCCATGCGTCCCGCATAGCGGTCCGACAAGTGGTGTACGAGGGCGCTGTCGAGATCCGAAATGCATATCAGCTTCCTGAGGCCACAACTCGTGTATGATCGGTCGCGGCTGAGCAGAGCATGTCGTATTCGCCTGCGTACGGCTCACGGACGAAGCCTCCGAGGCGATTGCCCGCTTCAGCTGTTCGCGGGTCAGTATGTAGAACGCCGCGTGCTCGTTGGAGGATCGCGCGAACGTACGGTCTGCGCGCCTCACTACGGATCGCGGATCCCAGTGGAACATCTGAGTGGACGTCTGGCATCCACTGACGACCGACACTGTCCCGCTCGTAGCGCAGGAACCCAGCGACTTCATCGTCGCGCCAGCACCGCCGTCGCATCCAGAAACGATCGGATGTTGGCTCTCGGTGACGCCGATGTCATCTTCCGAGTAGATAAAGAGGTCGTAGCGTCCTGCTCGGCGGCGAAGATCTGCTTGTGGGCGAATGGCAGCGACCACGGGTTGCTGCTCGGCAGCCCGACGACTATGCGGGCGCGGCCGCGAAGGTTCTTCGGAGCTTCGCTCACGACTACGACGTCGACGTCGAAGGGCATCTGTTCGTACTGTCGCGATCGACGCGCTCGAGGTATGGCAGATTTCTTTCTCCGTAGCTCGCCACTGCGACGAGCACTCGTAGCGTGCTCTGCAGCCGGCGACTCGATCACCACACTCCGGTTCGACTGTCGCATGATGTTGAGGTGCATTTTACGTTGACGCTCTGATGGCCGGCTCGGATCCGCGGACGGCCAGGGCGGTCAGCTCAGGAGGCCGCGCGCTCGGACTCGAGCCGTCCCCGCGAACGAGCGTTTCCACCGCACGCCGCTGGATGCGATTGCCGCAGGGCTTCGCGTGTACTGAACTCGGGCACGACTCCAGCCGCATGGCAGGAGCCAGGATGCCGGCACGTGCGTCGCTTTGCCGCCAAGCGTCAGCAGAGTTGCAGCGAGGATTTTCAGGTCGAGCCAGAACGAGAAATACTGCACGTAGAGCAGGTCGTACTCGATCCACTGGTGGAAGTCGCCGGCGGCACGTTCGTGCCGGCAGACCTGCCAGAATCCGGTGATGCCAGGAGACACGGACAGCCGCGCGGCGCGCCACGGCACGCACACCTGGTTCTCGCGGAACGGCGACGGCCGCGGTCCGACCAGGCTCATCTCACCCATCAGCACGTTGAACAGCTGGGGCAGCTCGTCGACGTTCAGGGCGCGCAGCACGCGGCCGACTCTCGTCACGCGCGGATCGCGGTCGACCTTGAAATGCGGACCGTCCGTGTTGTTGAGGCCGTTCAGCTGACGCTGCGCCCGATCGGCGCCCGTGAACATCGTGCGGAACTTCCAGCACCGGAAGACGCGGCCGCCCTCGCCTTCGCGCTTGTCGCCGAAGAAAATCGGTCCCTTGGATTCCAGCCAGACGACTGCGGCGACGAGCAACATCAGAGGCGAGAGGAGCAGCAAAGCGACCGCGGCCACGGAGGCGTCGAGAGCGCGCTTGACCGTGACTCCGGCGCCGCGCACGGCAATCGCCGGTGCTTCGGACGACAACCGCGTGCGATCGGCCGCGCGTGGGAACGCCGGCGATTGACCGGCGATCGGTGACGGTGCGCGATAACGTGGCGCGCTTCTGACGCGATCGAACCAGACCCGATCGCGCACGACCGTGCCGCTCGGGGACCTCGCAGTCTGGACCCGACGGTTGCGTGCGCCACGACCGCGCGAGCGCCGATGCGGGCGCCCGCTCCGATGACCGCCGGGCCGACGATCACGGCGCCCTCATCGACCTCGACACCGGCGTGCAGCACCACTGGGCCGGATGAGGCGCGCCGTCGGGTGCACGACGTGATGCTGCGCCGACGTAGAGCGGACGTGCCGAGCGCGGACCGATTCTCGGGCAGGCCCCCGGCCTTGCGGACCAGGTGCTCCGTCGCGGCCAGAAACCCGTGCTCCTCGGTGAGCTCCATGGCGCCGGCATGGACTGGCATGTCACGACCCGGCACGCCACGTCCGCGCAGCACATGCCGCAGCTGCATCAGCGACGCCGGCACGACGCCGTCGGCAAGAACACCGCACGCGACGGGCAGGATCGAGGCCGGAACTCCGGAAATGAAAGGCCACGTCGCCGGTTCGTAGTGCCGGAGGATCCGGCGGACATGCCCGGACTTGTCGAGGCTGACCTGTTCCTTGGTGCCGGCGACCGCGCTTTCAAAGACCACGAGATGGTGTGCGATGCGCGGCTCTACCGCGTAGAGTTCGCAGAGCTCCACCAGATCCGATGACCGAGCGGCAGCGCGCGCGGATCCACGATCAGCAGCGCATCCGAGAGCTCGAAGCCCGCCACAGCGTCGGCCAGGGCGTCGGACGATGTGACGACGGCGATGTCTGGTCGGGAGTGTGTGAGGTCGCGCCGACCCAGTCCGTGTCGGCTGGCGGCACCGACACGACGAGCGGGCTCTCCCGTGTGACCTGCTCGAGCCACGCGCAGAGGTACTCAAGCACGGTGCTCGTACCGACAGGCGCGAGCAGCAGAGAGCCAGCCCGCCCGCCGACCGCGAGAAATGACGGCCGCGCGTCGAGGATGATCGGTCGGATCTTCATTGGACCGTCGGCGAACGGGACAAACCAGTACCAAACACGAACCGGCTGATCAGACCACCGACGTCGAGAGACGTCGTGCGAGGCGCACGGCGCGGCGGCGCCTGCGGCTCAGTGACCCAATCCACCTCCGCAGCGGACGGCGTGTGCAGCACTTCCTTGAATGCCTGCGTTCCCGCGTCGATCACGGCATCGTCGGCCACAATGCAGCGCTCGATCCGCGCGCCTTCACCGATGGTCGCCCGGCGCCATACCGCGCAGCGCGACACGGTCGCATTGGCCTCGAGCACGACCTCTCGTCCAAGCGAGGTCGGTCCGACCACGACTGCGCCGGCGCCAATGTATGCGCCCGGGCCAATCAGCACCGGTCCGACGAGCATCGCATCCGGCGCGACGAAGGCATCTCTGTGCACGAGCCCGTGTGCAGTACGAAGGTACCCCGGCCGCTCGAGCTCCGCCGCCGTGAGCTCCTCGATCATGCGTTCGTTGACCGCCATGTAGGTCGCCGAATCGAGCACACGGGGAGTATCGGACGAAACCTCGAACGGCACGACCCGGCGGCCAGCCGCGTGGAGTCTGGGAATCAGTTCTTCTTTGATGTCACAGAATCCGGTCGCCGGCACGAGCTCGAATGCCTCGCGCTCGAACAAGTAGATGCCGTTCGGCACGTGCAAGACCGGCTTGCCCTGGCCGCGCGACTCCGGATGCACCACGACCGTCACCGCGGCCCCGCTGGCCCTGTGGTGCTCCACGAGCTCGTGGAGATCCACGTTGGGAATTGCCGTTCCTTCAGCGACGACGAATGTCTGCGCCTCGCTGTTCGCGGCCGCGTCTCGTGCTGAACCGGCGGCCCCGCGGGCATCACGTCGCAGTAGTGACGCCACCGAGAGACCGTCCGGCACGTGGCGATCGAGGCGCGCCTGCAGAACCTGGGTCTCCCGGTTGCCACAGACGGCGGCCTCAGTGATGCCTTCGCGGCGGAGCCACGACAGGCCATACCCAATCAAGGGGCGGTGGGCCACCGGGAGCAGGGGCCTCGCCACCAGCGAATCGAACGCGGAGTTGGTCCAGGCGTGCGTCCCCGCGAGGAGAATGCCCGAAAGTTTGTTCAGTCACGACTAGGGCTCGGTGTCGAACGTGGTTGTGGGGGAGCCGGATTGCTCGACGCCGACGGCAGTGCCAAAAGCGGGCCATGGCCCGGCCAGATTGAAGTCGTGAAACGTGCGAGTTTTTTGGCCTGAAATCGAGAATTCTGCCTCGAAACGCACATCTCTCGCGGGCAACCCTGCCAAACGAGGGACAAAAGTCTCCCTCCGCTCGTGCGGCGGGCGCTCGCACGGCGACCGAGTGCCCTGCATCCGCATAAATTTGTGATGAAAACGGGTTAATGGTCCGACAAATCGCTGGCGGACCGGCGTTGGTCTAGACGTGATGCTCGTCAAACCTACGGCGGCTGGCGGAACCAGAGCATCGCGGGGTCCGCGACAGGCGTGTAGCTCATTCGATTCTGCACGTCGACCTACAACATCGAAATAAGCAACACCGAAAAACACCTACTATTTGCGGGTCGAATTGATGGCGCTAATTTTGCTTGTGCTGCTGGGTTGGCGGCCAATTGTTCAGTCGGACCGCATCATTGGTTCGGTCGGATAGATGTGAGTTGAAGGGCGGACGCTATGCGTATACAGCGCGCCGGATTGTTCCGGCTTTTCTCAGATGTCGCGTTAGTTTTAGGCTTGGTTGGCGGGGGTCCCGCGGTGGCTGCAGCACAGACATGGCCCACCGCAGCCACGACCGGCGTTCCGGCCGGAACGACACTAACCACGGTGAGTTCGGCGACGCTGTCCAGGACCGGTCAAATACTCGACAGTAAGCTGGTGACTGGCGATGTTATTGTCACCGGCAAGAACGTGCTTATCAAGAACTCCGAAATCCGTGGCCGCGTCTACAATTCCGGCGGAGGGGGCTTCACGATTCAGGATTCCACGGTAGGGCCGACGTCCGGCTGTTCCAATATTGAAGCGATCGGTTACAGTAACTACACGGCGACTCGTGTACGCTTACATAACGTTGGTGACGGGTTTCGTGTATCCGGCGACAACGTGCTAGTCCAAGACTCGCTCGTTGTTCTCTGCTCCAACCCTGGCGATCATTCCGATGGTGTGCAGGGGTATGGTGGTGGCAACAATGTCGTCATCAGTCACAACACCATTGACCAACGCGGCGCACAAGACGTGACAGCGCCAGTGTTCTTTGCCGACAGTTCCCGCTCTGCGGTGGTTCGCAATAACCTCTTGGCTGGCGGGGGCTACTCCTTGCGCCTGCATGACGATTTTAACCCGGATGTTGGACCATGGGAGGCGACCGGCAATCGTATTGTGAAGGATGCATGGTCGTTCGGTCCGGTCCTCATGACAAATACTAACTGCGCTACAACGACGTGGTCCAACAACCGACTCGTGACGATCGACAGTAACTACAATATCCTGACCGTGGGCGACACTGTAAACTGCTCCGGCAGCACGTCCACCGCGCCCCCCCCCGCTGTTCCAGGGCCACCGAGCAACCTGCATATCAGTTGAACGCCGGCGATCTCAAAAAGCGCCAGTTAGATCTGGATGAAGGCTCTCAGTGCATCGAGTAGGCGGGACTCGGCAAAGGGCCCGGTGGTTGACGCCGCCGGCGCCAACTTGTCAGACTCGCTCAGACGCCGCAGCAGTTCGTCTTCATCGTAGGCTACTGAGACTTTCCCCATGGCTTCGAGGCGGCGGGCCGTGGCGAGTTGGTGCTCGTTGCGCTGTTCACCGAGGGATGCACGGCGTGGTACCACGAGCAACGGTTTCTGGAAACGCAGCGCGCTGAGGATGGTGCCCATCCCCGCGTGCGCCACAACGAGGTCAGCTGCCGCGAGGTCCCGGTGGAACTCAGGAGGCTCCATGAACTCGACGGCGCGGAGGAACCGTGGGCGCAGCTTTGAGCGATGGACCTGAGCCACGACGTCCGTGCGGCCGACCTCACCAGCCCAGCGATCCACCGCACTGATCAAGCGATCGAACGGTCCGTCCGTACCAACCGTGACAAAAATCACAGCACAGTACCCCGAAATATAGGGCCACCCTCTCGTGCCAGATGCTCCCATTGCGTCAGCCATAGGTCGACCACGCTGCCGGCGAGTTGACCGGAAAGCGATATCTCCTCAACGTTGGCCACGCTGTCGACCCAGACGGTTCTGGCACCAAGCCACCCACCAAGGCGTACCGCGAGATAGCCTGGTGCAGCCCCTGTCGAGATGACCACGTCGGGCGTGTCAGCAGCAGCAAGCGCGCTATTACCATGGCCGACCAAAGCATCCGCATCCTATGTGCGCGGTTGCAGTCGGGAACCGTGACGAAGGCACTGCCCTGCACATCGCTTTGATAGCCGGGCCGAACGGTCGCAAAGGTCACGTCACAACCTTCAAACGCGGGCCGGAGTCGTAGCAACTGGATCCAATGCCCTCCGCCGGACGAGATGGCCAGGATTCTTCGCCTCATGGTCTGCTTGCACCGACCGGCCGGTACGGCAAAGGCCGCCTCACCGCAGCAACGCCGACGAGAGGTGGACCGCTATCGTTGTGCTCCGGGTCTGGGCCCACTTCCGCTCTGGCCAAGACCGCGGAGCCTTGGACCGCCACTGTCGTGGCAAGGGACAAGTAAAGGAAGAGCACCGTCTGGTCATAATAAGAGACCGATAGGCAAGTCACGGCATGTGCGAACAAGCAGGCGCCAGCGGCCCAACACACGAAGGTCTCGCGCTCCGGCAATGCCTGTCGAATCGCCGCGCCGATCTGCCAGTGACCTTTAACCATGATCGCGATGAACAGGAGCATGAGCAACAGTCCGCCGACAACTCCGTTTGCCAAGTATTGGTTGGTGATGTCCGCCTGAGTCGGGCTGGCTGGGACCCCACTCGCCATCCAGTGCCGCGTGTAGTCGGTTCCGACCAGCCACCATTCGTCGAAGTGGGCAAACGCCGACCTGATCAGCTCCGCGCGATACCAACTGGTACTGCCACCCGTGAAGTCAATGTGCGTGATAATGAAGTGCCGGAGGCCGATTCATCATCAGGCCCAGCATAAGATAGACGGCAACGGCCGACCATCGCATGAGGCGGCGAGCCTCACGTAGCTGCCAGAGGCAGATAACACCCATTCCGCTCCCGGCCGCGAGGATGGGACCGCTGGATCCTGAGGCGACGACGATCGCGGCACAGGCTGCCAATCCCAGGACGGCGGTCGCCCGATGTGAGCGCCACAGGCAAGTCATCAGCGCCATCGATGCACCGCCGACGCTCCCCGCCAGGACGGGAGGAAACGGGCCCTGTGCACGGACCACGCCTTCGCGAACTGCCGCCAGATTCGAGACCCCGCCGAACTGGGCGAAGAGATTATTGCCGGTGAAGCTCTCGAACAGCATCGCCGCAGCCAGCGGGGTTAAGACAACAGCCAGCATGATGGCGAGCCCAACTACGTCCTCGCGTGACTGGAGGAAGACCCGGAAAAGAAAATAGAGTCCCCAGGCTTCGTACAGGTCCCGCATCCGGAGCACGAACGGGCTGTCGGGGTGCTCATGAAAAGCGACGGCGGGATACCATCCAAAGGCCCCAGAGAATCACCAGTCCGTCGAGGCCGTTCAAGGTGGCTGGTGACTCTCGGCGCATCAGCACACGTGCTGCGCCCGCAATCTACCAACAACCGTACCGCGGTGAAGGACGCAACGCCCACGCTCAGCGTCTGGCCGCGCGTCATGTAGCAAGCGGCAACTACCAGCGGCAACACCGCCAAGCGCCGAGGCAAGAACACGAGCAGGAGTGAATTGACAACAACAAAGGCGAGGACGGACGCGCTCACAGCGTTGTTCCCGATAAGTCTGTTACGGCCTGAACCAAGCCGTCCGCCGGACGCGCCCTCTTGTCAGCAGCTACCACCGATCGTGACGACGGCCAAGCCCCTCTTGCTGAGACCATCCAATAAGAGCTCGACCGCCAGGGCTCGGTCGAACGTGGGCCGAGGTGTACAAGGCGGCAATTCCATACCGTCGTGCAGCAGGATTATTCCACCTGGTTTTGCGTCGGCCACCCCACGCGCTGCGACGATTTCCGGCGAGGCCTCATCCCAATCGCCTGCGTGGCTGGTCCAGACAACGACGTCGAGGTGTGCACGCCGCGCGGCCAAGTAGCTAGCCAAAGTCTCAGCCCCGAACGGCGGCCTGAAGAATTGCACGGGCCGTCCCGCAATTTGTTCGATTCTCAATCTGGCCGCGAGCAACCGCTCACGCAGGACGCGGCCAGGCACCTGCGAGAAACGTTCATGGATGTCGCCGTGCAGTCCGAGCTCATGGCCTTCGGTTACTAGCCTTCGGACGAGATCCGGGTAGCGGTTTACACTATGCGCAAATACAAAAAAAGGTGGCCCGCAGGCCACGGTCGCGCAGCAGGTCTAAAATGCGCGGAGTAACCTCTGGATCGGGTCCGTCTATTAAAACTGAGCGCAACAGCGGACCCGCCGCCGATGACGCCGGAAATCGAGCCAAGTGGCGCCAGTATCGTGTCTGCGCAGCACCGCACAAACCGACGCCATCGGTCTGGCAACAGCGATCGCGCCTGCCATCCAATGACTGTGAGGCCGAGTCGAATGTGTACACCTACGAGGTGTTGCCTAGTTACCACAGCCATCGCTCGAAACACTTCATTAGTTTGTCCTGCTAGCCAGGGCAGTGTCCAGACGCCTCAAATCGTCGTGCACAATTGCACTCACACGCTCTCCCCAAACATTCCAGTTCAGTACCCGGCATGTGCGCGACGGAACGCATCGCGTCGCATTTGTAGGTAACGCGTGCGGTCTGACCACACTTCCTGGAGCCGGTCGGCGTAGGCCCTAGCACCCGCCTCAGCTGGAAATGCAGCAATGTCGGCACCATCATGAATGACAGTGCTTATGCCTCCGGTGTCTGGTGCCACGGCTGGTGTGCCGTATGCGGCGGCCTCGCAGAAGGCGATCCCATAGGCTTCGAAGCGTGTTGGGAGGATAAAGAACGCAGCGTTGCTTATCAGGTCAGCAAGGCGGGCATACTCGCTCCGAACCTGCTTCCGAAGGAAGCCGTGAACCCGAACAAACGGAATTCCGGTCAGCCCACCTGGTGGTTCACATCCGACAACATCAAGAACAGCCGGTACACCGCGAGCGTTCAACGTTCGCACCGTCTCAACGGCGATATCCGCGCCCTTCGTTTGCCAGTTGACACCGACGAAGAGGAGTCGGCACTCGATTCCTGGTTTCCCCACGTATCCGCGCTAGGTAGTTCATCCAAGTTTGCACCAAACGGAACAACGTGAACTCCCCGAGTGCGACCGTAGTCGGCCCGAACGGACTCGGCAGCGCGGTCGGACGCGACGAAGACAGCGCGGCTTCGACCGATGGCGCGTCGCTCGATCTCATTGCCGGCTGTGATGGTCCGCGCGGCGAGATCGTGGAACTCTCCGTGGTACCCAAGCATCATCGCAAAGGTCGCGTCCGAACAGTGGTAAACCAGATAACGATCTGCCAGCCCCGCAGCGATATGCGATGCGCCAAGCACAAAAACAGCATCTGGTCGGATGTCGCGTAAGCGTAGGTGGTGTACTTGCCGATGCAAGAGTGGCCCATAACGGCTCGCGAATTGGATCCAACCCGCTCGGTCGCACGAGTTTTCGGACCGCTGGAAACCCTTGTTGACCACCGGCATATCGACGGGCATCACGTCAAACACTTGAGCCAATGCCTTATGTGCGTATACACAGTCCCGCTCCATGCCCTTCGGTTGCCACTCGACCCGCCAGCGAGGAACGCTAGTCTGATCATGAAGTCACACTCGTGGCGAGAAGCGTCAATGACGCTGCACTAGGCGTAGTCCAGCTGCCAGTTGA
>CAVUPP010000011.1:0-584781 GCA_963743245.1 Vicinamibacteria bacterium
ACAGACTCGGATGGCCAGGACGGATCCCGGCGAACAACAGGTCGCCGTCGGCTCTGTCTTCGGCTTCGTCACCGGCACGGGGTCGCTTGGTGCTGCGCACGGTGTCGCCCTCGAGTGCGATACCTGGTGTCCGCAGCCGCCTGCCGCAAAAGGTTGGCCACCTGTGACCAGTTCCCGGCGACCCTCGCCTACGACCTGACCCGACGGACCGTCGACCAGGATGAAGTAGGGGCTGACCGGCACGCCGTAGTCGTCGAACGCCCGCACGACATGACCGTGGCGTGCTCGCCGCGGCGAGCTCGCGGACGGCCGACACACTCTCCTCCTCGTTGTCTTGGTCACCACTAACGAGCCGCGTGTCGTGCCCGGCGACTCGTGGCGGCCGCCCTCGGCCGACGCACGCGAGAAGTCCCCGCAGGTACCACAGCCACTCGAGAGGAACGCGAGCAGTGTCGAGTGTTCGGCGCCCACGACACCAACAGCCTTGGCGTTGCCGGTCGGGGCTACCCCGCTGACGTCGTGGCCGACCGACCGCCGTGACATGGCGGGGCTCGGGCACGCCTTCCCACGGGTCCGGATGTCAGGGCGCTCCGTCAGCTCGATGGTCGACGTGACACCCCGTCGGTCGGCTCCCTCGTCCTCGTACACGCCGGCCCCCGAGCTCGTGCAGCCGACGAAGGATCTCAGCATGGCTGCGAACAAGCCGACGACGAGCACGCCGAGTACCGCGATCACCAGGCCCTCGAGAATGACGAGCGTCAGCATGCGGGCCGTCCTGCGGCTCAGGGCACGTTCACGTTGCGGCAGGAGATCAACTGATTCCCGCCCCATCCGAGGTTGATCACGTAGACGCAGACCTGGTGCGCACCGGACGGCAGCGGAACAGTGCCCGTGAACCCGTGGTTGGCGCCGTAGGCGGGGAACGCGCCACCGACATCGGGGCGGGACCGCCGGCTCGAACTCGCCGTGGAAGGCGCCATCGACGTAGACGTGGACCTGGGCGGGTCGGCGCTGTCGGGGTCATCGCCCAACCCGCACCTTGATGCCCCCGGCTTGTCCGACGGCGCAGTTGAGGAAGCCGTAGGGTTGCCGCCGACCACACCATCTTGGCCCCGACCAGCTTGTTGGACGCCGGCACCGACGTCATCGCGTACACGCGACCTGTTGGAACCCGATGAACGTGGGCACGGTCACGTCGAAACCGTGGACGGTCCGTAACCGGGATACGCCGAGGCGACATCAGGCCGCGGGACCCGTCGGCGTCGTGAACTCGCCTTTGAACGTGTTGTCGATGTACACGTGCAACTTGATCGGTGCGCCCGCGTCGGGATCGATGACCCAACCCTTCATCCGGACATTGCCGGGACCGGGGATGATGCTGTCGACCGCGCCGAGGGATCGCCGGTCTGGTGCGCTGGCCGTACGGCAGCCGATGATCGGGTTACCGCCTTCGGCGTTGTTGATCCTGTATACGCACACGTTGTGCTGACCTGGTGCTCGTGTCCGACCATGAACTCGAAACCGTGGTTCGGGCCGACGCCGGGGAAGCGCCGCAGGATGTCGGGTACGTGGCCTGTCGGCGGTGAAGGCGCCCTTGAACACGTTGTCGACGTACGGCGTGCACGACGATCGGACCGCTCGTGTCGGGGTCGGCGGCCCAACCTTGGACCACAGCCACCCGCAGCGGATGCGACCCTGTCGACCAGCCGAACGGCCGACCGACGTCGATCGTGCGGCAGCCGATCTGTTGTTGACGTAGCCCGCGCCGTGATTGATCGCGTACACGCAGACCTGGTGGTCCCGCCCGCGACGGGGATGGTGATGTCGAAGCCGTGGTTGTTGCCGTACCCGTAGGCCGAGCCGACATCGGGCCGGAACGTGCTGGCGGTGAACTCACCCTTGAACACGTTGTCGACGTACGCGTGCACCTTGAGGGCGCCTGTGGTGTCCGGATCGATCGCCCAACCGGTCAACCGGATCGACCCCGACCCCGCGGACGACCGCGTCGATCGCACCGAACGGGGTCGACAGACGAACGGTTCGACAGCCGAGGAAGGTGTTGTCCGAGCCGGCACCGGCGTTGATGCCCCAGACGCACACTTGCTTCACCGCGCCACCGCCTACGGGCACGGTGAAGTCGAAGCCGTGATTGTCACCCCAGCCGCGGTACGCCACCCCGACATCCGGCCGGTACGTGTTGGCCGGCCGCGAACCGACATAGCCGCCGTCGACGTAGACCGCCACGTCCACCGATGACTGGGTGTCGAAGTCGAGCGCCCAGCCCCGCACCCGTGCGCCGCCGGCGGCCTCGTCGGCGGCGTCGAACCCACCCACCACCTTGTGCAGGCAACTCCGGTCATGACCGGCGGTGTTGCCGTCGACCCGCACGGTTGTGGTGCACGAGCCGTCGAGAGCCCAAGGCGGCACACACGTGATCGACGCGGCAAACGATCGGACCGAGGCAACCGACGTCCTGATTGCACTGTCCGTAGCGGAACATCGTGCACCCGGCCTTGCGGTTGTTGCAGTCGCCGAACGCGCAACCGCAGCCGGTGCCCGAACACCCGCCACTGCACAGGCCGCTGCCGCCACACCCACATCCGTTGCACGACGCGTTGCAGTCCATGTAGTAGCGGGGCCCGCCGCCGCAGAACCCGCTGCCGTCGACTTTCCACCAACCGCCGAGCAAGGTGCCCGGCGGGCACTTGTTCTCGCCGCTGAGCGTGCAACAGAACTCGGTGTAGCCGTCGCAGCAGAGCTGACCGCAGTCGCAGGCCGATCCGCTGCAACTGCAGATCGATGCGTAGGCCGTGGTCGGCTTCAGCGCGTACGTGACCGGGTTGACCGCGATCGCGCTACCGACCACCGCCGATCGGGCGAGAAATCCTCGGCGGCCGGTCCGGCGGGCCAACAGTCCGGAGATCCGGTCGACGATGCGCGACGTCGGTGCCGCGCCCGTGGTCACGCTCTGGAGCGCCTCGCTGGTCTTCATCGGGATCCTGGGATGTCGAAGGTGCGGACGGTCGGCGTTCGCGGTCCGCGTTCGGCCGCGGCGAGCGCATCGGGCAGCACGGTCAGGGCGGCGATCACGAACCACGCGCCGAGCAAGGCTGAAACCGACGAAGGCGATGCCGCGCCCGGCAGGTCGGCCCGAGCGTCGAGGAATCCGGGCGCGTCGACCGCCGCGGCGCCGAACGCCACCAACGCGACCACCGCATCGATGACGACGTGCAGCCGGGTACTGCGACCTGAGTGCTTCCCGAAACAACCACACGATGCCTCGGGCAGGCGGGTGAGCCGGGCGGCCATCACCGCAAAGATCGTGAACGCGGCCGCGGTCGCGAACCCCAGCGCCCGTCCGCCGAGGAGGAAGGTCGCCACGCCCAGCGCCAGCTCGACCACCCCTGACGCCAACGTCAGCAGCCAATGGACCACGGGCGCCGTCCACGCCGAGGGCGCCCCACATCGCACGCGTTGGGGCCGGATCACGCAGTTTGAACGCGCCACCCGCGGCCAGGACGAGCGCAGCAACGGCGAGAGGGCCGGCCAGCTCGAGCATCGGCCAACTCTAGACAAGATCTCGGGAAGGGCCGGACCGCCCTCCGCCCAGACACCCCGGAACAAGGTGGTCACGACCATTTCCGGTGGCGCCGCGATCGGATGGAGCGCGACCTCCGGCCACGGCCGCGACGGCCCTGCTCACCGAGCCGCCGCCCACGAGCGAGGCCCAATCCGATCGGGCCGAGGCGGACCCCGGGTGTGGGCCGTTCGGACTGACTCGCGCGACACGGATCGTGAGAATGCCCACTTCACCTGGCCACCAGCGATTTCCCGCTGCAGGATTGGCCTCCGATGCATTCAAGAACCAGTCCCTCGCGTCCGACAGGAACCTCGAAGAGAACCGTGAGCGGCAGAGCCGGTTGATCGTGGGCGGTCCACGATCGAGTGATCGCCCGACTGCTGTCGCCCGGACGGAGGACAGCCGGCGAGCTGGCCCACCGCTCCGGCATCCGAGAGGCAGGCGAAGGACTCAGCCGTGAGCAATCAGAGCACCAACGAGGCGAGCGCCCCAGAGACAGGTGACCGCATCCAGCGCGCCCGTCAGCGCCGGGCCCGCGATGACCAGTGGCTGGTCCAGGCCAAGCGGGGCGACGCTGACGCCTACCGCCACCTTGTCGCCGAGTGGTCGCCGGGCGCGTTCGACCGAGCCCTGCACCGAGGGGCCGACGAGCGGTCGGCCGCCGAGGCGATGCTGCGGACCTTCACCTCACTGCAGAACCAACTGGTCGATGACGACACGAGCTTCGGCGCTCGCGTCATGGGTGCCATCGAACGCGATGTGCCGGCGCGACCCCGTTCTCTCGGCAAGGCCAACCGCGGGGCCAAGCGGGCCGCTGAGCGGTTGACCCGCGGCACCGACCCCGCCGCCCTCGGCGCCGATCCCTCGATCAGCGTCATGTTGTGGGACGCGCTCGATGTTCTCGGCGATCGTGCGCGCGACATCACCGATCTGCACTGGCGCCATGGGCTGGCATCCGACGAGATCGCCGCCGCAACCGGCGAATCGATCTTTCGGGTCGACGACATCATCCGCAAGGCACCGCAAGGGCTCTCGGCCGCGCTTCGCACCCGTCTGCTGTGGGCGGGCGGCAAGCCTGATCACGACGAACTGACGCGTGACCTGAAAGCCAACAACGTGCGCCAGTTCGACTCGACGGCTGTACGCGTGATCCACGGCCACCTGCGCGCATGCTCCGTTTGTCGGTCGCGCTCGCTCATCGCGCTGCCCGCCATCGACATCTTCGAAGGCGTGCCGCTCGTTGCGGTGCCCGCCGATGTCGAGCGGCGCATCACCGGTACATCGTGGGCCCCGTTCGTCGTCGGCGCCGCGGTGGCCGCCATCGCCGAGCCCGCGTTCGCCGAGCCCGCTTCCGGAACCGTCCCGGAACCGGAGCCGACGCAGGTCGAGCCCGAGCCCGTCGAGCCCGACCTCATCGAACTGGACCCTGAACCGAACCCGAACGCGGGACCGAACCGCAGCCGGAACCTGAGCGCGAGCCCGTCACCGAGGTGACGGCCGCGGCAGTGACCGCGGTGCCCATCGAGACCCGCGAGCGCAGCGAGCCCTCCGGCACGGTTGTCGGCGGCACCGTTGCCGCGGCCGGCGCAGCGGCCGCCGCGTTCCTCGGCGCCAAGGCCGACGCATCGCCACTGACCTCCCCGGGCGCCGCGGCCGCTCGCCGGCGCAGCGGCCCCCGACGTCGCCGAGCCACCGACACCCTCGGTCCCAGAACCCGTCTTCGAACCGTCGCCGCCACTGGACGAGACCCCGGCGGGCGCGCCCAACCCCAGCCTCGTGCCCCTGGCCGCGATGAGCACGACCCAAGCTCCCGCGCAACCTCCGGTCCCGCCTGTCGATCTGCGGAACACGGGTCCCGCGCACGAACGACGAGATGGCCGATGTATTGCTTGGGGCGCTACCTCGCGCGTCGCCTGCTCTGGGCGCTGATCATGATGTGGTCGTAGCCTCGCTGGCGCTGCTGCTCGGGCGTCTGGCAGGGAGCGACATCATCGCGCAACGGCTTGGCATCGGGAAGCCCGAGCTGGTCGACGCCGAGCGTCACAGTCGCGGGCTCGACCGCCCGCTGCCCGTCCAATACCTGTCGTGGCTGGCGGGATTGCGCACCTCGACTTCGGCACGTCGATTACATACGGCCGCCCGGTGGGTGATCTCGTGGTCACGGCCACGCGCAACACGGCTCTGATCGCGGCATTGGCGTTTCTGGTCGCGGTGCTGCTCGGACTGCCGCTTGGTCTAATCACCGGCAGCCGCGGCGGCATGCTGACCGCCGCCGTCCGACGATCTCGGTGCTTCTGATCTCTGCTCCTCCATTGATCACATCGCTGCTGCTGGTCTGGCTGTCGGCCGCATCCGGCCTCGGTCCGATTGGCGGCATGACATCGAGCACCGCGGGCACAGCCGGTGCCGCTTTCGCGCTGGATCTGCTCGCACATCTGCCGCTTCCCGGTGCTCGCACTCGCGCTGCCATTCGCCGCGACGCTCGAGCGCGTCCAATCCGAAGCACTGGCGCGGGCGCTGAAAGATCCTGCCGTGTCAGCGGCGCGCGCACGCGGCCTCTCGCGGCGAGCGCTCGTCTGGCGTCACGCGTGGAGGCTCGGCGCGGGTCCTGTCGTCGCCGTCTGCGGTCTGATGGCGGGCGCGCTGCTGAGCGGGTCCTTCGCGGTGGAGCTCGTGACGAGCTGGCCCGGACTCGGACAGCTGACCGTGCAGGCGATGTACGGTCGCGATATCTACCTGTCGGCAGGATGTGCGATGGCGGCGACACTCCTGCTGTCGTTCGGTGTCGTGACCGCGGACCTCGTCTCCGCCTTCATCGATCCGCGAGTGCTGGAGATCGACCATCCTCGCGTGGGGCGGCCGCATGAGGCTTGTGGGACGAGCGATCGTGGCAGCGTGGCTGGCTGTCGCGGTCGCCGCACCGTGGCTGGCGCCGTATGCGCCATCGCGCCTGTTTCGGGACGCTGTGTTCGCGCCGCCGACGCGCGTTCATGTATGGCATGAAGGCGCTCCGCGCGCGCCATTCATTTACCGCTTCACGCAGACGATCCCTTGACGCGCACCTTTTCGATCGACGAGTCAACCGTCGTACCTCTCGTCTGGTTTCATGGCGGACATGTGATCGCGACCGCTGATGCGTCAGTGCCTCTGTTTCTCCTCGGCGCGGATGGGCTCGGCCGCGATCTGTTCAGCCGAATCGTCTATGGCGCACGTCTGTCGCTCGCCGTTGCGTGTGGCGCACTCTTCTTGCCGTGGTGATCGGTGGGCTCAGTGGCGTCACGGCGGGCTATGTCGGAGGAGCGGCGGATCAGATGCTCATGCGGCTCGCGGAATTCACCATCGTGCTCCCGGTGCTCTACGCGGTGCTCGCCCTCCGCGCGGCGATGCCTGTCCATCTCTCGACAACGGAAACCGTCGTGCTGATGGCGCTGGTCTTTGCGCTCGTCAGCTGGCCGCTGACCGCGCGTGGTGTTCGAGAGATCGTGGCAGCCGAGCGGACGCGCGACTATGTCGCGGCCGCGGAGGCTCTCGGCGCCCGACCGCTTCGGATCATGCTGCGGCATCTTGCACCGGCAGCGGCGGGCTTCGTTGCCACGCAGAGTGTTCTGCTGTTGCCGATGCTCATCATCGCGGAGGCCACGCTTTCTTTGCCGGGCTCGGGTTGCCCGGCGAAGCGCCCGGCTGGGGCACGCTGCTCCAGGAAGCCGGCAATGTCGGGGCACTCGGGACGGCGCCATGGCTGTTCGCGCCGGCGGCAGCCCTCTTCTCGCTGGTGCTCGGCGTGAACCTCTCGTTCGAGCGCTCGTCGCTGGGCCTCGCCGCCAACACGCCGCTCGTCCCCACGACCGTCACTCCCAATTCGCGATTCCCTGAAGCCGTCACGGCACCGACGACCGGGCCGCGGTTTGACACTTGCGGATGCACTTGCCTAAAGTCGCGAAGATGCGCCCATCAATCCGCGGCATATACGCACCGGTCGTGACCCCGTTCAGGGCCCAGCAGGTGGATCTCGACGCGCTGGGCTCGAACCTGATCCGCTATCGCGACACACCGCTGGCTGGCGTTGTCATCCTGGGCTCGAACGGCGAAGCGGTCATGCTCGATGACGACGAGAGCGACGCCGTGCTGGCCGCCGCACGGCGTGCGTGGCCGGCAGGACGGCTGTTGATCGCGGGGACCGGCCGCGAGTCCACGGCCGCCACGATTGCGGCCACCCGGAGGGCGGCCGATGCCGGAGCCGACATCGCGATGGTGCGCACGCCGTCGTTCTTCAAGGCGCGACTCACGAGTGACTGCTTCATCCGCCATTACGAAGAGGTGGCGGACCACTCGCCGCTCCCGATCCTGCTCTACAACGTGACGATGTTCACCGGGGTGAGTCTGCCCGTCGAGGCCGCCGTCCGCCTCGCGAAGCACGAGCGCATCATCGGCCTCAAGGATTCGGGCTCCGATCTCGCGCTCCTCGGTGAGTTCATCAACCGTCCGGCTGCGCCGTTCGTCGTCCTGGCGGGATCGGCGCCGACGTTGTATCCGGCGCTGGCGATCGGTGCCGCCGGCGCGGTGCTGGCAGTGGCCGGCATCGTGCCCGACGTGTGCGTCAGGATTCAGGAACTCGTCGACGCCGGACGGCACGAGGAGGCCCGCGACTGGCAGCGCCGGCTCACGCCGCTGGCCCAGGCGGTCGGCACCCGCTACGGCATCTCCGGGCTCAAGGTCGCGCTCACGCTGGCCGGCTATACCGGCGGCGAGGCGCGCTTGCCGCTGCTGCCTGCGCCACCCGAAGCCGAGGCCGCGATCCGCGCCGCACTCGACGAATTACACGTGCACGCATGAAACCCATTCCAGCGATTCCTCGAATCCTGCTCGGACCCGGCCCGAGCCTGGTGTCGGCTCGCGTCATGCGCGCACTGGCCACGCCCGTGCTCGGCCACCTCGACCCGCAGCTCCTCTCCACGATGGACGATGTGCGGGACGCGCTCCGGCGAACCTTCAGTGCTCCCGAAGGTTCGACCGCACTGGCCGTGTCGGGGACCGGCACTGCCGCGATGGAAACGTGCGTCGCGAACCTCGTCGAGCCGGGCACGCGCATGGTCGTCGTCACGAATGGCTACTTCGGCGACCGCCTCGCGGAAATCGGCCAGCGTCTGGGCGGCCAGGTGCATCGCGTTGCGGGCGAGTGGGGGAGGGCGATTGACCCCGCGGTCGTCTCGCAGGCCATAGCGGAACCTCGCCTCAGCTCGTGGCGGTCGTCCACGCCGAAACATCGACCGGCGTCGTCAATCCGGTCGGAGCCATTGCGGCCGCCGCGCGCGCGAAGGACGCGCTGATGCTCGTGGACGCGGTGACTTCGCTCGGCGGGATGCCGGTGGACGTGGCCGCATGGGGAATCGACGCGTGCTACAGCGGTAGTCAGAAGTGCCTGGGTGCGCCGAGCGGTATCGCACCGCTCGTCTTCACGCCGCGTGCGTGGGCGCGGCGGGTCGCGTGCCGCAGCTTTTATTTCGACCTCGGTCTGCTCGACGCCTACTGGCGCGAGCGCAAATACCATCACACGATCGCGGCGACGCTGGTATATGCGCTGGCGGAGGCGCTTGCCGAAATCGAGGACGAAGGCCTCGAACAGCGGTGGGAGCGTCATCGGCGCCATCACGAGTTGCATTCCTCACAGCCCTGGCCGGTCTTGGCCTCAGGGTGTTGCCGCCCGAGTCCGAGCAGCTGTGGACGCTGCACACAGTCGTCGTTCCTGAAGGGGTGGACGAAGCGGCGGTCAGACGAGACCTCCGGGAGCAGTACAACATCGAGATCGGCGCAGGGATCGGTCCGCTGGCGGGACGCGTGTGGCGCATCGGCCTCATGGGTGCGAGCTCGACACCGTCGGCGATTGCGGCGCTCGCCAGCGCCCTGGCAGCGCTGCTCAAGCGGTGACGCTGCCTTCGTCAACTCCCAACCTCCAACCTCCAACTCCCAACACGACGTCCGCTCGTCCGCGGAGCACTCGTGTGCAAATGCACTCCCGCACCGCGCACCTGACTCGCACTATTCCTTCAAGCCTTCATGTCTTCGTGTGAAGCCCTTCTATAATGACTCGCCATGCGACGTGTGCTCCGATGGAGCATCGCGGCCGCGGCGATCGGCTTCTCGTTCCTCGCGTATCATCTACCTGACGCTGCCTGACATCCGCTCGCTCGCCAGCGAGAATCCCGAGACGACGGCATTCATCGAGCTGCGTGCGTCCCAGGCCCACGCGGAAGGCGAGATCGCGAAGCGCGATCAGCGGTGGGTGAGCTATGAACAGATCTCGCAAAACCTGAAGCGCGCGGTACTCGTGTCGGAAGACAGCGCGTTCTGGCAGCACGACGGCGTCGACATGGAGCAGTTGAAGGCGTCGATCGAGAAGGACCTGGAGCGCGGGCAGATGGTGCGCGGCGGCAGCACCATCACGCAGCAGCTGGCGAAGAATCTCTACCTGTCGCCGTCACGCAATCCGATTCGCAAGCTGCGCGAGCTGATCATTTCCCGGCGGCTCGAAGCGGCGCTGACGCAAGCGGCGCATCCTCGAGCTGTACCTGAACGTCGTCGAGTGGGGTGACGGCATTTACGGCGCCGAAGCCGCTGCGCGCACGTATTTCCGTCGCTCAGCCGCAGCGCTCGGCCCGGAGAGTCTGCGCTGCTGGCCGGCGCGCTCGTCAATCCACGTCTGCTCGTACCTTCACATCCCAGCGCACGATTGCTTCGCCGGCAGCGCATCATTCTCAGCCGCATGGGATCGGTCGCGCCTCCGCCACCTGCGCCGGTCGCGCCAGTCGCGGAGCCTGTCGCTCGCGATTGCCGACTCGCGGATCGCTCCAGTCTCCGCCTGCTCGAGAGCCACGCCAGAGAGCGCCGGCCTCCGATGCCTCCGCCAGCCCTCACCGACAGTGATCGAAGTCGCGCGCACATCGGCCGATATGAGGACGTGAGGTGCAGGCGCGCGCAGTACCTTACGTACTCAGCTTGACACGTGTGACGGTGCCGCCTATAACCACACGGGCCGTACACCAGACAACTCGCGCGCCACGTCTCGACCGCAAGGTCGCAGAGTTCGTACGCGCGGAGGCGCATGATCAATTACACCGAGCGCATCACGCTGCTCATCGACGATCTCGTGCAACGCGTGCCGGCGCTCGCATACATCGAGACCAGCCGACGTCCTCGTGTTCGCGCGCTTCGGACGCACGCAGGCCGACGGCGCATACGCCACGTGTCATGCGGTGAATCTGCCGACGAGCGATCCTGGCTATTACTTCTGGCGCGATCGCGCCAGCGGTCAAGTGACTCGACGCTCCGAATGGTTCGTCACCAAGTCGCCGGTCGTCGAGCTCGGGCCGACATCGATCGCGTATCTCATTTCGTTCTGCCTGCCGCGCTTCTGCGATCAGACGTTCGCACGCTCGCGCAAGCACGAGTTGTATCCAGGCGCGGAGCCCTGGCTCGCGCGCCTCGACACGATCGTCCACGAGCTGTATCACGTGGATCCGGAAGGCTGCGGCATCCGCCGAATCTTCCGGCCTGACGGGTCGCTATCGCCGCACGCGCACGGACCGTCGTTCTTCACGGACGTCGCCGCCATGGTGCGCACGTATCTCGCGAGCCGTCCCGATCCGGCACTCTACGAGTTCCTGCGATACGACTTCTCTGAGCTCACCGCCCGCTACGGCGGGGTCGTCGGTACCGCCTTCCGGCAGTTTCCGTCGTTTCCGCAGCGCTACATCGAAGTCGCGGCCGAGCAGCCCGATCACGTCGAGCCTGGGATTCGCGTCGAGCCGCTGAAGCGGCCCTCCGTCCAGACGCGGTACACGGAAGACGATCTCCACGTGCGCGAGTTCCTGGCCGACACCTCGCGGCGGCTGGTGCGCACCGGACAACATCGAGCGGCTAGCTGTAGTTGGTAGTTCGTAGTCCGTAGTCAGTGAGTTCGGAGTTCGAGGTGACTTCTGACCGCTCACTCCACCCGTCTCGCCCCAGCGAACCGCCGACCCCAGTAGTCTGAGCCGAGCGTCTCGACCCGCACGACACCTCGCGAGTTCGGCGCGTGCACGAAGCGATCGCCGCCGATGGCGATGCCGACGTGCGACACGTCGCCGCCTTCGGTCACGAAGAACACGAGATCGCCTGGCGCGATGGCGCTCGCATCGATCGGATGGCCCGCCTCCCACTGATCGCGGACGACGCGCGGCCACGCGATTCCCATCCGGCCCAAGACGTACTGCACCAGGCCACTGCAATCGAATCCGGACGGGTCGGTGCCCCCAAGCCGGTAGGGCGTGCCCTGCAGCACCATTGCCGCGGTCGCGATGGCGTAGCCGTCCACGGGCGTCGCCGCGCCCGGGGCGTGCGGTCCGGGCGCGGAGGGCGGCGGGGGAGGCAGTGGACGATAGACGGCGCCGCCTCGTCCGGCACCCGGCGGCCGCCATTCCGAGCAGCGCGACGAGGCCCAGGGTCCACCACACCCGCCGATGGTGCCGTCGTGCGCACTCGTCTGCCGTCATGCGTCCGCCCCGGAAGTCACACCACCGTGCCTTGACAGTTTGCGCTCGGAATCCCCAATATACAGGGGATGGAGCAGACGCTCCTTCTGAATGCGACCTATGAACCACTCAAGGTCGTTCATTGGCAGAAGGCCATCACGCTCTGGTGCCAGGGCAAGGTTGAGGTCATCTCGGTCTACGACCGCGAGGTGCGGTCGGTCTCCGTCAGCTTCAAACTGCCTTCGGTTATCCGTCTGCTCCGGTACATCCGCATCAAGCGCAGGTTCGACTACGTCCCCTTCTCGCGCGCGAACATCTATGCGCGCGATCATTACCGCTGCCAGTACTGCGGCCACTCGGCACCCACCAGCGAACTGACATTCGACCACGTGATTCCGGTCGCGCAAGGCGGCAGGAAGGACTGGGAGAACATTGTCACGTGCTGCGTGTCGTGCAACCGCCGGAAGGGTGGACGAACGCCCGAAGAGGCGCACATGCGACTGGTCGCGCCGCCGCGCCGGCCGGACTCGGCGCCTGCCGTTCGCATCACGATCGGCCTGCGGAACGCGCCCGAGAGCTGGCGCGACTATCTCTATTGGAATCTCGAGCTCGACGACAGCTAGCAGTCGTGACGTCCGCCAGCGTACATGGGCTCCGACCGCAGACGTCGTATTCGGATTCGCTGTCGGGTTCGGCGAAGACGCGAATACGAATACGAACACGAAGACGGCTGCGACAGAACGTTTCGAACACCAATCCAACCTGTGTTAGCGTGACGGCATTCCAGATGCCGTTGCCGGTCCCAGTATGCCTGCGGTGGACCAGTCCCCTCACGTAGCGGACGTCGATCCTGCATGGGCCTGTCCGGGAGGACTCGTGATCCTCACGGGCGCAGGGCTCACGACCGGCGGGCTGCCGCCGTCGCTCTTCGTCGGCGATGACGAAGTGCGTCCCGTGTTCGCGTCGCCGCGCCGCATCGGCTTTCGGGTGCCGCGTGACGCTCGCGGCGGACGCGTCGCCGTACGGGTCGGCGGTGTGGACGGTCACGCCACACTCGTTGTCGCGCGCACGTTGACGACGGGCCTGCACCAGGTGGACAACCCCGTCTTCGATCGCGAGGGCCGCTTGTATGTGACCTACAGCGGATCGCGCGGCCAGCAGGTGCCCGTCTCGATCTTCCGGGTGCATCCCTCCGGCGCCCGTGAATCGTTCTCCTCCGCCATCGTGAATCCGACGTCGATGGTGTTCGGCCCCGACGATGCGCTGTACGTGTCGAGCCGCTTCGAGGGCGTGGTCTATCGCGTCGCGCCGGACGGCGGCGCGGATCCCTTCGTCGGGGAAGTCGGCGTCGCCTGCGGCCTTGCGTTCGATCGAGAGGGCGTGTTGTACGTCGGCGACCGATCGGGCACGATCTTCCGGGTGCGCCCGGGTAAGCATCCCGAAGTTCTCACGACGCTGCCGCCGAGTATCGCCGCGTATCATCTCGCGGCGGGCGCAGACGGCGACTCTGTTCGTCAGTGGTCCGACGCTGACGACGTACGATCACGTCTATCGCGTCACGCCGGATGGTCATCACGAGATCTTCGCGAGCGGCTTCGGCAGGCCGCAAGGCCTCGCGCTGGAGGGCGATCGACTGCTCGTGGCCGATGCGCTCGCGGGCTCGAGCGCCGTGCACCGCCTGGGGCCCGGACACGCACGGGCGCGCGTCGTCGCAGGGGAGGGCCTGATCGGACTGGCCTTCGATCCGCACGGCGGCCTGGTCGTCTCGTCCAACGACACCGTCTACCGATTCGACGATCTGCCCGGCGTCTCTCTTCTGCGCGGGCCCGAGGGCCAATGACTCAGCTCTTCAGACGCAAGCCGATCGCGGATCTGCTCGTCGACGAACACGATTCGACGCACAGCCTGAAGCGCGTCCTCGGCGCCGGCGATCTGTCATGCTGGCGATCGGCGCGGTGATCGGCGCCGGCATCTTCGGCGCGATCGGCACGGCGGCGGCCGGGCAGGTCGAGCCGCCGGACGACGTCATCCGCTACGGCGCCGGACCGGCGCTGGTCTTCTCGTTCATCCTGCTCGGCGGCGCCTGCGCGCTGGCGGCGCTCTGCTACGCCGAGCTGGCGGCGATGATTCCGCAGGCCGGCAGCGCCTACGCCTATTCGTACGCGACGCTCGGCGAGCTCGTCGCGTGGATCATCGGCTGGGACCTGATGCTCGAGTACGCGGTCGGCAACGTCGCCGTCGCGATCTCGTGGGGCGACTACTTCAATTCGCTGGTGCGCGGCGTCGGCATCAACCTGCCGGCGTGGCTGACGACCGGCTATCGGACGGCGCTGCTGAGCTCGAATCCGGACGTGCACGGTCTGCTCGAGACCGCGCCGCACATCGCCGGCGTCCCGATCCTCGTCAACCTGCCGGCGTTCGCGCATCGTGATGCTGATCACGTGGCTGCTGCTGCGCGGCGCCCGCGAGAGCGCCACGCGCCAACACCGTCATGGTGGTGATCAAGCTGATCGTGCTGGCGCTGTTCATCGGCGTCGGCGTCGACGCATCTGACGCCGCCAACTACCACCCGTTTGCGCCGAATGGCTTCACCGGCATCCATCAGGGCGCGGCGATCGTGTTCTTCGCCTACATCGGCTTCGACGCGATCTCGACCGCGGCCGAAGAGACGCGCAACCCGCAACGCAACCTGCCGATCGGCATTCTCGGCGGCCTGGCGGTCTGCACCGTCATCTACGTGGTCGTCGGAGCGGTGATCACCGGCATGGTGCCGTACAAGGAGCTCGGCGTCGGCCGACCCGCTGGCGCGCGCGCTCGAGCTGACCGGCTTCACGGGCGTCGGCTGGCTCGTCGCGTTCGGCGCGGCCATCTCGATGTCGGCGGTGCTGCTGGTGTTTCAGTACGGCCAGCCGCGCATCTTCTTCTCGATGGCGCGCGATGGCCTGCTGCCGCAGTGGGTGGCGCGCGTCGATCCCGAAGACGCGCATCCCGTACACGACGACGCTGCATCACCGGCGTCGTCGTCGCGCTGGCGTCGATGGTCGGCGACGCGGCCGAAACCTACGACCTGACCAACGTCGGGACGCTGTTCGCGTTCGCGCTGGTCTGCGCCGGCGTGCTGGTGCTGCGGGTGAAGGAGCCCGACCGGCCGCGTCCGTTCAGGGTGCCGTCTGGTCTGGGTCGTCTGCTCCGCTCGGCGTCGCGGCCTGCGTGTTCATCATGGTGGGCTGCCGCGCCAGGCGTGGGAGCGATTCGGCATCTGGCTCGTCGTCGGGCTCGTGCTTTACTCGTCTACGGCTACAAGCACAGCCGACTGAACGAATCGCAGTAGCGTCCGGCCGTCATCTCAGCCGTAGCGGTTGCTGGTACAATGCTGAGGTTTGAGCTGGTCCCGGAGAGCCCGCATGGGCAGCCTGGACTTCGCACAGACCTCCAAAGGCAACCATGCCGCACGACTGGATTGCCGTGCGCGGCGCCCGCGTCCACAACCTCAAGAACATCGACGTCGATCTCCCGCGCGACAAGCCTGGTGGTCATCACCGGCCTGTCGGGCTCGGGCAAGTCGTCGCTGGCGTTCGACACGATCTACGCCGAAGGCCAGCGGCGGTACGTCGAGTCGCTGTCGGCCTACGCGCGCCAGTTCCTCGAGCAGATGGAGAAGCCCGACGTCGACCTGATCGAGGGTCTGTCGCCGGCGATCTCGATCGAGCAGAAGACGACCGGATCGAATCCGCGCTCGACGGTCGGCACCGTCACCGAGATCTACGACTATCTGCGCCTGCTGTTCGCCAACATCGGCGTGCCGCACTGCCCGAACTGCGGCCGCGAAATCACCTCGCAGTCGCTCGAGCGCATCGTCGACCTGGTGATGACGTATCCGCAGGACACGCGCATCAACGTGATGGCGCCGATCGTCCGCGGCCGCAAGGGCGAGTTCAAGAAGGAGCTGCAGGCCCTGCGCGCGCGCGGCTTCACCAAGGCGCGCATCGACGGCCAGTTGCGCTCGCTCGAAGAAGACATCAAGCTCGATCGCCGGCGCAACCACACCATCGAGATCGTCGTCGATCGGCTGATCGTCCGAGCGGCATCGAGCGGCGGCTGGCCGAGTCGGTCGAGGTGGCGCTGCAGCTGGCCGACGACATCGTCGTCATCAACACGCTCGACGACGGCGATCGGCTGTTCTCGCGGCGGCTGGCGTGCGTGGAGTGCGGCATCAGCGTGCCGGAGATGTCGCCGCGCGCGTTCTCGTTCAACTCGCCGCACGGCGCCTGCGCCGGCTGCCAGGGGCTGGGCGCGACCTGGGATTTCGATCCCGCGCGCGTCGTGCCCGATCGAGTCGCTGTCGCTCGCCGGCGGCGCGATCGCGCCGTGGGCGCAAGGGCGATCGCGGCTGGTGCACGAAGCGGTCGCGGCGATGGCGGCGTACTTCGGCATCGATCCGCCGACGTGCCGTTCGGCAAGCTGCCGAAGAAGCAGCGCGACCTGCTGCTGTCACGGGCCGCGCAACGGCCGCGAGAGCCGGCGGCGCCGAGCCGGAAGAAGAAGCGCAGCGCCGCGAGCCCGTTCGGCCGAGACTTCGAAGGCATGCTGCCGAATCTCCGGCGGCGATTCGAAGAAGGCTGCTGGGCGGTGCAGGAGGAGCTCGAGCCGTATCGCGCGCTGCGCGAATGCCCCGTGTGCGACGGCGAACCGGCTGAAGGCCGAGAGCCTCGCCGTGCGCGTCAAGGGCAAGACGATTGCGGATACGTCGAACCTGCCGATCGCCGATGCGCTGGACGGTGTTCGACGCGCTCGAGCTCACGCGATCGCGAGGCGCTGATCGCCGAACGCGATCCTGCAGGAGATCAGCGATCGCCTGCGGTTCCTCAACGACGTCGGCGTCGGGCTATCTCACGCTCGGCGCGAGCGCCGCGACGCTGTCGGGCGGGGAAGGCCAGCGCATCCGGCTGGCGACGCAGATCGGCTCGAATCTCACCGGCGTGCTTGTACGTGCTCGACGAGCCGTCGATCGGCCTGCACCAGCGCGACAACCGCGCGCTGCTCGGCGACGCTCGGCAGCGGCTGCGCGACCTCGGCAACACGGTCGTCGTCGTCGAGCACGACGAAGAGACGATCCGGACCGCCGACTACGTCGTCGACCTCGGCCCCGGCGCCGGCGACCACGGCGGCCAGGTGATCTTCCAGGGCACGCCGCAGGCGACTCGTCGGCCAGGATCGGCGAGTCGCTGACCGGCGCGTATCTGCGCGGCGACACGACCATCGAGACGCCGCGGGCGCGCCGCACGGCGCCAAGGGCGAGATCGTGATCCGCGGCGCGCGCGCCAACAACCTGAAGAACATCGACGTCGCGATTCCGCTCGGCGTGTTCACGCGGTGACCGGCGTCAGCGGATCGGGCAAGTCCACGCTCGTCAACGACATCCTCTACAGCTCGCTGGCGCGCGAGCTCTATCGAGCCGCCGACGAGCCCGGTCGCGCACGACCGCATCGAGGGCATCGAGCTGCATCGACAAGGTGATCGAGATCGACCAGTCGCCGATCGGCCGGACGCCGCGGTCGAATCCGGCCACCTACACGGGACTCTTCACGTTCATCCGCGAGCTGTTCGCGATGGTGCCCGAGGCCGCGCGCGCGGATTCAAGCCCGGGCGCTTCTCGTTCAACGTCAAGGGCGGGCGATGCGAAGCCTGCCAGGGCGACGGCGTGATCGCGATCGAGATGCACTTCCTGCCGAACGTCTACGTGACGTGCGAGCAGTGCAAGGGCCGGCGCTACAACCGCGAGACGCTCGAAATCCGGTATCGCGGCAAGTCGATCGCCGACGTGCTCGACATGACGGTCGATCAGGCGCTGCCGCTGCTCGAGAACTTCCCGCCGATCGCCAACAAGCTGCGCACGCTGCAGGACGTCGGCCTCGGCTACATCGAGCTCGGGCAGTCGGCGACGACGCTGAGCGGCGGCGAGGCGCAGCGCGTGAAGCTGGCGCGGGAGCTGTCGCAAGCGGGGCACCGGCCGCACGCTCTACATCCTCGACGAGCCCACGACCGGCCTGCACTTCGAGGACACGCAGAAGCTGCTCGACGTGCTGAGCAAGCTGGTCGATCAGGGCAACACGGTCGTGGTCATCGAGCACAATCTCGACGTCATCAGGTCGGCGGATCACGTCATCGACCTGGGCCCGGAGGGCGGCGGCAGGGGCGGCCGGATCGTGGCGCAGGGCACGCCCGAGGAGGTGGCGCGGAGTCGAGGAATTCGGCGACCGGCGCTTCCTCGCGGATCGGCCTTCGGACACAAGCCGAGCGCGCGGCGGGCCGCTGTCTGAAATCCGAACTCAGACAGCCTGTGGTAAAATAGCCACACTTTCGGTATCCAGCCATGTGGTTCGGCAACCACAGGCTTTGTCGGATCGGCGATCTGACGCCAAAGTCGATTTCGGCAATTAACTGCTTGTGTAGATGACCGCTTAGAGTGCTCATCGCCGGCGCAGACGTCTCGCGGTACTTGGTTTGCTGGTGGCTCACGTGCGCACTTTCTGACTCGAGAGTCACATGGACGCACAGCGAACCCTTCGACGCTCTATCTCATGTGCAGGCATCGGCCTTCATTCCGGTAAGAAGGTGACGCTTTCCCTCAAGCCAGCGCCGGCGGACTCCGGCATCCGGTTCCGGCGCGCCGACCTCGGTGGCCTCGAGATTCCCGCGACACGTCGCGCACCTTGGCGGCATTCAGCAGGCCACCGCGCTCTCGCACGGACGCCGCGTCGGTCGAGACCGTCGAGCATCTGCTCGCCGCGCTCGTCAGCACTCGGCATCGACAACGTCGTCGTCGAGCTGAACACGCCGGAAGTGCCCATCATGGACGGCAGCTCGGCGCCGTTCATCTATCTGATTCAGGAAGCGGGCGTCAAGCGGCTGGCGGCGCCGCGCAAGTACCTGAAGGTCCTGCGGCCGATCACGCTGTCACGCGGCGACAAGCGCATCGCGCTGTATCCGTCGGATCACTTCAAGGTCACCTACAGCATCAGCTTCGACCATCCGATGCTGCGGCACCAGACGCGGACGCTCCGCATCACCGAAGAGAGCTTCGTCGAGGAGATCGCGCCGGCGCGGACGTTCGGCTTCCTGCAGGAAGTGGAGATGCTGCGGCAGAACGGGCTCGCGCTTGGCGGCTCGCTCGACAACGCCGATCGTGATCGGCGAGACCGGCGTGCTGAACAACGCGCTGCGCTTCGAGGACGAGTTCGTCCGCCACAAGATTCTCGACGTGATCGGCGACCTGGCGCTGGTCGGGCATCCGATCATCGGCCACGTCGTGGCGCACCGCGGCGGCCACGCGCTGCACACCGCGTTCGCGGCGCGGATCCTCGAGGAGACCGGACGCGTGGAAGCTCGTCGAAGGCGCCGGCCGTCGAATCGCCGCTCGTGGGTCAGGTTCCACGTTCCGGCCAGCGGCACGGCCGGACTCGCCGCCAACTAGCCTCGACTCTCTAACGCACCCAGAGCGGCCGCGTGGTCGTCCGGGATCCGCACGTCTCGAACCAGTCAATCCCTTCGCAGACCAGATCGAACTTGAGCGCGTAGCGTCCGGCCTCGCTGGGAGCCGGTACGTCGATGGGGATTTCCACTTCGGAGCCTGCTTCGAGGTGGTGGGGGAGCCAGGCCCGCGCGTAGTCGCGCTCGATGAGGGCTCCGTCGGCTGCACACAGTTGCGCGCCGAGCCTGACCAAACGCCTCCCGTACGAGGCATTTGCTGGGAATCGTCGCTCCGACAAATTCTTGACGCGGGTCCGCACGGTCATCTGTCTGCCCGGACGGCCCAGGAGCGGTAAGCCGGGCAGTATCGTCCTGACTTCTATCTCTGCCCGGGGAGTCGCACCCGGGATGGCATTCCCAAGGCCGCTCGTGTCCCACACTTCGTGCGCGATCAGCGCGTAGTCCGGCGCTCCGGGCGCGAATCGCCGCGAGAAATCGTCGGCAGGGTGATCGGTGATCTCCCAGCACAGGCGGTCAACCCCGACTTCGATTGCGGTCTTGCGAGCCAGCGCCATCTCCTCGTCGCTGTCGTTCCATTTGAACAGAATGTAGCGCCAGTTCAGGTACGGCACATCGCGCCCGGCCTTCCGCTTTTCATCCGCCATCGCCGCGAGGTTGGCGAGCGCTTTCTTCAGATCGCCCCGCTGGCGGTATTTGACGTAGTTCTCCTGCGTCGCACCGTCGATCGAGAAGGTCACCTCGTCGATCCCCGAGTGCACGAGGCGGCGAGCGCGCTCTTCGTTCAGGGCCAGGCCGTTCGTGCTCGTGTAGAGGTAGATGTGCGGGAACTTCGTCTTGATGTATTCGCACATCTCGACGGCGCGCTTGTGGAGAAAGGCTTCGCCGTAGTTGAAGAAATCTACCCGGCCGAGCGACGGACCCGCCTCGTCGATGACGCGTGTGAACAGATCGAAATCGATCATTCCCGCCTGACGCGTCTTGGTGATGCCCGTTTCAGGCGCACAGATGGCCTGGTGGCAGGAGATGTTGCAGGCAGCCGTGCATTCCACGTACAGCCGGGAGGGGAGCGGTCCGACGTCGAGGCCCCGTTGAGGCGGCGTCTCCCCTTTCTTGAGCGGCAGCTTCAGCGGACAGTCTCCGCAGAAGGTCGAGCCGCCGGCGTTCAGGTCGGTCCGCAGCTTTGACGCAGTCGCTCCGCGCCAGACATCGCTCAGTGTGCCCGTACGCACGTCGCCCAACACCCGCTTGGCATACGGATCGGCGCAGCCGCAGACGATGCGGCCGTCACAGAGCATGACGAGCGTGCTCCACGGCCAGGAGCATCGGAACCGTGTGGCGAGGTAGTTCAGCGACATCGAAGGGTCGCGTCAGCGCGATTGTTCGAGTTTCCGCATGTAGGCTTCGAGCTTGTCGTTCTCGGTACTTGACCGTGTTGAGGAACAGGCTCTCGGAGAGGTACGCGCGCCGTTCCTCTTCGGTCATCTGGTCGATCAGGTGCGTGATCTCCCGGTACATGTCCTCGAACGATCGCTCGAGTGCCCGGCGCGCGGTCACTTCACGATACAGGGCTTCCATGATCGCGAGCAGGTCGCCGTCGAGCACGACCTCTTCGCCCGTCGTGGTCTTGATCGTCCGCATGGCCGTCAGCCCCCGAAGCTGCGGATCGCGCTGGCCTCATCGGCATGAAGCTCGAGGAAGTTCTGCGCGCCCGTCATGGTGAGCATCGTCTCGACACGCTTCTGCACGCCGGCGAGCTTGAGCGTGGCCCCAGCCACGGACGCCTGCCGGTAGAGGTCCATGAAGCAGCCGATGGTGGCGCTGTCGACGTAGGTCACGCGGGACAGGTCCACCAGGAGCTTCTTCTCGCCCTTCGTGATTTCGCCCACCACCGCGCCCGAGAACTCGGCGAGCAGCGGGTACATCAGCCGCGTCTCGCCGACCCTGACGATGGCCAGCCCGTTGGTATGTTCAGTGGTCAGGTTCATCCGCTCACTCCCCGCTCCGGTTCCGATCCGCCGCCGGGCCCGCGCTGGCCGCCGGCGCGTGTCACCGTGGCATCGTGCTGCTCGCGCAGGCGCCGGATCTGGCGAGCCAGCTCGCCGCGGCCCCGATTGATCCGAGACTTCACTGTACCTTCCGGCAGCTTCAGCCGCGTCGCAATCTCCTGATACGACAGCTCCTGGATGTCGCGAAGCAGTACGGCGGTCCGCAGCGTGACCGGAAGGTGTTCCAGGGCGCCGCGCAGCAGCACGACGCGGTCCGCCTGCTCGAGTGCCGCGTACGGACTGACCTCGTGGGACGTCGGCGACAGGTCGCCCGGATCGACGTCCCGATCGATCGTCTCACGTTCCTTGCGGACGCTGCGGTAGTGATCGATACAGAGGTTCCGGCTGACGCTGATGAGCCAGGTCTGGAAATTGGCGCGCCGGTCGAAGGTGTCGAGCGACTTGAAGATCTTGAAGAAGATGTCCTGCGTCAGGTCTTCCGCTTCGTCGTGCTTGCCGACGAACTTGTAGGCGACGTTGAACACCTTGCGCCAGTGCTGGCGCACGATGGTGTCCCACGCGCCCTGATCCCCCTGGAGACAGCGCTCGATCAGCTCGTCCGGGGCGGCCGGCTGGGCTGGCGGGGTATCGGCTGGCATTGGAATGTGTCGAGGGACCGGCGGGAGTGCCGGATGATACCGCACCATTTTTTCGAGTGTCAAACACATGGCGCCTGTGTGTCGAGGTAACATTGAAGGCCCCGTGCCTCCCGTTGACGTGCCCGCAACTCACCCGTTTGCCACAAGTTCCTCGACTCTGAGCGCTATTGCGGCCTCCGTTGGCACGCCGGTCTACGTCTACGACGCTGGAACAATACGAGCCACCTACCGGGAACTCGACGAAGCCCTGGCCAGGTGGCCTCACGGTCTCCACTACGCCCTCAAAGCCAACTCGTCCCTGTCGATCGCCCGCCTGCTGCGCGAGCTCGGCTGTGGGGCGGATGCCAATTCGGGCGGCGAGATCGAAGTCGCGCTGCGCGCCGGATTCCTTCCGTCCCAGATCGTGTTCACCGGCGTCGGCAAGACGATGGCGGAGCTGGAACGCGCCATCTCACTGTCCGTTGGCGTCATCAACGCGGAATCGGCGGGGGAACTGCAGCGGATCGCGTCCATCGCGCAGATGCAGCAGACGACGGCACGCGTCGCGCTCCGCGTCAATCCAGACATCGACGCCCGCAGTCACCCGCACATCTCGACCGGCCTGCGGACAAACAAGTTCGGCGTGCCCATCGAGGACGCTCGCGCGATGTATCGCAACGCCGCCAGCGTCGCCGGGCTCGAGCTCGTCGGTCTGCACATTCACGTCGGATCGCAGATCACTTCGCTCGACCCACTCGCGCGTGCGGCCGACAAGGTGCTGGAGCTCGTCCACCAGCTGAGAGATGACGGCATCCCGCTCGATCACGTGGACCTCGGGGGAGGGCTGGGGATTTCGTACGACGGCACGCCAGTGCCTGGCCTCGGCGACTACGCGCGCGTCATGGCCGAACGGATCGGGCCCACGGGATTGCGACTCCTGCTCGAACCGGGACGGGCCCTGGTCGGCCGCGCCGGCGCGCTTCTCACGACGGTCGTCGATGTGAAGGAGTATCCGGGTGGTCCGCGCTTCGCGATCCTCGACGCCGGCATGACCGAGCTGATGCGTCCCGCGCTGTACGGTGCCTATCACCGCATCGTCGCGGTGATTCCGCGCGCGGGGGAATCGCGCCCGTACGAGCTGGTCGGACCGATCTGCGAGAGCAGCGATATCTTCGGACGCGATCGGCTCATGCCGCCGCTCGAACCCGGCGATCTGCTTGCGGTACTCGACACGGGCGCGTACGGCTCGGTGATGGGCTCCACTTACAACCGTCGCACGCTGCCTCCGGAAGTGCTGGTGGACGACAGCGCGTGGCGCGTGATCCGGCGTCGCCAATCGATCGACGATCTCCTCGGACTAGAGCAATAAATAGCTGCAATGACGATTGCAGATTGACGAATGACGAATAGCCTGCTCAGGCCCTCCCGCGCCCCGGCCCTCGAGCCCTTCGTGTAGGGTTGCCCGATGCTCATCGCCTTTGAAGGGCTCGATCAGAGCGGTAAGGAAACGCAGGCACAGCGGCTGGCCGAGGCGCTACGTCAGGCGGGCCACACGGTGGAGCTCGTGTCGTTTCCCGATTACGACACGACGATCGGTGCCGAGATCGGGCGAGCCCTGCACGGGGAGCGCGATTATCGGGCCGACGTCATGCAACTGCTGTACGTCGCCAATCGATACGAGTACAAGCCGCGGCTGACCGAATGGCTTGCCGCGGGCCGCGTCGTCTTGTGCGACCGCTATGTGGCGTCGAGCGTCGCGTACGGCGAGACGCAGGGACTCGATGCCGCATGGCTCGGCGATGTACAGCGGTATCTGCCACAGCCGGACCTCACCATCCTGCTCGACATCGCTCCCGCGACGGCGGTCACGCGCAAGCAGACCGGTCGCGACCGGTACGAGCGCGACGTCGCCCTGCTCGAACGCGTGCGCGCAAGCTATCAGCGGCAGGCGCAGCAGCCTGGCTGGGTGCGGATTGACGGAGAGCAGTCAAGGGATGCCATCGCCGCCGCCGTCGCCAAGGCGGCGTTCGACGGGCTGCAGACAGGGCAGCAGGCAAAGGGGTAGGGCCTCATGACCTGAGGCCCTCGCGCCCTGCTGGAACATTCGTCAACCTTCGGGCCCTTCGTCCCGTCCTCCATAGAGGAGCGTTCGTGCGACGACGACGGCGCGAACCTCACGCGCGCCGGCCGCTCGCAGGACGATCGCGCACTCATCGAGCGTCGCACCGGTCGTGCTGACATCGTCCACGAGGACGATCACGCGTCCCTCCACATGCGGCCGCGTCAACGCCGCGGGACGCGCAAGCGCAAACGCATTGCGGACATTGACCGCGCGAGCCGCACCGGTTCGGGACGCCTGCGGCGCGGTGGCGCGTCGCCGGCGCAGCAGGCGACGCACGGGCAGTCCGAGTCCGCGTGCGAGCAGATCCGCCTGGTTGAATCCGCGCGTCCAGAGCCGAATCGGATGGAGCGGCACGGGAACCGCGACGTGCGCTCCTTCCAGCACCGTGGCGCCTCGCTCAGCGGTCAGCCGCGCCAGCCTTGCAGCGAGCGATCGGCGCCTCGTGAACTTCAACGCATGGAGCAGACGGCGCAGCGTGCCTTCATACGCGCCGGCCGCTCGCAGGGCTCCAAGTGCGCTCAACCTTGCACAGGCCGGACACGATGCCGCCTGCAGCGGCAGATGGCGACGGCAATGGATAGCCGCACCGGCCGCACATGGGGGGCGAGATCAGGCGGACATTGGTCCAGCACGCAGGGCAGACAGGACCTGCCATCGGCGCGTCGAGAATCTGGCCGCAGACCGCGCAGGGGGCGGACAGAACGGCGGCGAGGACTCCGTCAACGATCGTCCTGAGCATTTACGTCGCTCGGGGCGTCGAGACCGGAGCGGCACGCCGCCGATCAGGTGTGGCTGGCCTCCGGGACGAGATTCGAGAGATCGAGATGAGAGGCGCTGCCCCAGAGCCGCTCGAGGCCGTAGAAGACGCGCATCGGCCCGCTGAAGACGTGGACGACAAAATCGAAGTAGTCGAGCAGGATCCACTCAGAATTGCGGTATCCCTCGATGTGGACCGGCTTGCGTGCCCTGCAGTCCAAGCTCGGTCTCGACGGCGTCGGCGATGGCGCGGATCTGCCTTGCATTCCCGCCCGTGCAGATCAAGAAGAAGTCGGTGAAGCCTGCCGCTTCCCTGAGGTCCAGCACGACGATGTCGAGGGCCTTCTTGCCCGCCGCGGCTTCCACGGCGCGCGCGATCTCGTCGGGGACGGCGTTGCGTTTGGCGCGTGTCGAACGTTTAGCGATGCTCTTGCTCATGCAACAGATTGGCCGTTCCGTGATGGGCACCGCTCCGTCCATGCGTGAGGGTGCCGGTATAGAGCTGGTGTTTGAGGATGTGTTGTTCGACCAGTGCCGGGACGAGTCCAGCGATCGCTCGTCCGCCGTTGACGCGAGCGCGAATGTCGGTGGACGAGACCGCCGGTGTTGCCGCATCCAGCAGCAGGACGGAGCGGCTGGCGTCTGCCGGTACGCGCCACCGGTCATCGGCGTGGACCATGCGGGAGGCAAGCGCCGGCACGCTCGACGGCATATCGACCGCGGACCGCATTCCTCGATTCATGACCACGAATGCCGCATCGTCCAGGAACCGCGGGTAGTCGCGCCAGGTGTCGATTTCTGCAAAGGCATCGGCGCCGATGATGAAGAACAACTGCGATGCCTGGTAGCCCTGCTCGAGCAGGCGGTCGAGCGTCGCAGCCGTGTACGACGGACCGGGTGCGGTGAGCTCGAGATCCGACGCCTCGAGACCCTCGTGGTTGGCTGCAGCGAGCGCGACCATGGCAAAGCGATGATGCACCGACGCGAGCGGCTGCGGACGATGAGGTGGAACGTTGGACGGGAGGAGCAGAACGCGGTCGAGTCCGAGCTTCGTCCGGGCCGCATCGGCTGCGGCGAGGTGGCCGACATGGATCGGATCGAAGGTTCCTCCGAGCAACCCCAGACGGGCAGCCGTGTTCATTCGTCAGAGGTCAGGATAGCAGGACGGCCCGTGCCGTTGCCAGTCTCGTCGCGGCCGATGGCTGCCTGGACGTGTGGCCATGCAGCCTCGAGCAGTGATGACACGCCTTCGCCAGTCACCGCTGAAATGCGATGGAACGGCAAACCGAGTTCCGCGGCGCGCGCGGCCAGCCGTTCAACCGCATCGTGATCGCTCGCGGCGTCGATCTTGTTCGCAGCGACGAGCTGCGGCTTGGCGGCGAGGTCGCGGTCGAACAGCGCGAGCTCCCGACGAAGCACGTCGAGATCCTCCGACGGCTCGCGACCGGACGCAGCCAGACACGTCCACCACGTGGACCAGGATGCGCGTGCGCTCGAGATGCTTCAGAAACCGATGGCCGAGCCCGTGACCGTCGTGCGCGCCCTCGATGAGACCGGGAACGTCGGCCACGACGAAGCTGCGATCGTCGCTCAAGCGCACGACGCCGAGGTTTGGCGTGAGCGTCGTGAAGGGATAGTCGGCGATCTTCGGACGCGCCGCCGAGATGCGCGCAATCAGCGTGGACTTGCCGGCGTTGGGAAAGCCGACCAGGCCGACATCGGCGAGGAGCTTCAAGTGCAGGCGGAGGCGCCGGTGTTCGCCGGGCAGGCCGGGCTGTGTCTTGCGAGGCGCACGATTCGTGGAGCTCACGAACTGCGCGTTGCCCATCCCGCCTCTCCCGCCGCGTGCGATCAGGATGCGGTCACCCTCATGCGCGAGATCGGCGGCCGGCGTCCAGGATTCAGACTCGTCGTCGCGGACGTAGGCGACCGTGCCGATTGGGACGGCAATGTCGAGATCTGCGCCTCCGGCGCCCGAGCGATTCGATCCCTGGCCGGGTCGGCCATGGGCCGCCTCGAACTCGGGGTGGTAGCGGAAGTTGACCAGCGTGTTGAGGTGGGGGCTCGCGACGAGGTAGATGGATCCGCCGTCGCCGCCGTCGCCGCCATCCGGGCCGCCGCGCGGAACGAACTTCTCGCGGCGGAAACTCAATGCGCCGCGTCCGCCGTTCCCGGCAGCGATCTCGATATCTACTTCATCGACAAACATCGATCTGTCTTCGGTCTGCAGTCTACGGTCTCCGGTCCGCTCTAGTCCATGCGGAGTCCAGTCTGCTAGACCGCAGACCGAAGACTGTAGACCGCAGACGGAAAAAGAAAAACGCCCCTCGACACGCTCAGGGCGAGCCTGCGATCACCCTTTGGGGATGGTCACGTGGACCATCGGCTGACGCCGGGGTCCTCAGCCCGCGCTGAGCCTGTCGAAGGGCGCTCGTCGATCGCGTCTGCGCCGATCTACTGCTCGACTGGAACGATGCTGATGAAGCGGCCCCGCGCGCCGTGGTCTTCGAACTTGACGGTGCCGGTGACCTTCGCGAACAGCGTGTCATCCTTCCCGAGCCCGACGTTCAGGCCGGGACGGAACTTCCGGCCGCGCTGTCGTACCAGGATCGATCCGCCCGTGACGAGGTTGCCATCGAAGCGCTTCACGCCGAGCCGCTGCGAATTGCTGTCGCGCCCGTTACGCGAGCTGCCTTGACCTTTTTTGTGAGCCATAAACTGAAATGCGGAGTGCGGAGTTCGGAATTCGAAATGAGTTCGGAATTCGGATTCGCTCGGATTTCGGAATTCGACGAGCCCGAGCTCGAAATTCGGGCTACCGACTGAGGCTTAGAGCTGAATCCCGGTGACGCGCACGGTGGTATAGGTGCTCCGGTGTCCGCGCGTGCGCCGCATGCCCTTCCGGCGCTTCTTCTTGAACACGCGAATCTTCGGGCCGCGGCTCTCGCCCTCGACAACGGCCAGGACCTTGGCGCCAGCGACGAATGGCGTTCCTGTGAGCACCTCACCGCCGTCGTTCTCGACGAGCAGGATCTCGCTCAATGACACCTCGTCGCCCGGCTTCGCTTCGACACGGTCCACGTTGACCGTCGCGCCCGGTGTCACCCTGACCTGATGACCGCCACTCTTGATAATCGCGTACACGGGAATCTCCGTTGCTCGAACGCTCTGGCTGGCCGACCAGGCGGCCACACAAAGCTCTAAGTGTACAGTGTCCCGGTCTTGGCTGTAAAGGACGGCCGGTCAGACAGACCGGCGCCCGATCAGCGCGCGAAACCGGGGACTGTGAGGCCCAGGCGACCTGGACGCCGCCCTAGTTCAAGAGGATGCGGGATCCCTTGATCTTCTGCGTGCTCAGCGTGCTCAGGAAGCTCGGGATCAGGCGGTCCATCAGCTCGAAGTACGACGACAGCGCCGGCGTGCTCTGCTGCGGGCTGTACAGCACTTCCTCGCGGAACGCCTCCGAGTAGAGCGTCGTTCCTGTGCGGCCGTCGATGAAGATGAACTTCGGCCGCAGGATGAAGCCCTTGCGTTCCATGTACGTGCGGACTGGCACCACGCGCCGGCGTCCGAACGAATCGTAGTACTCCTGCTCGCGCTGCACGAAGCCAGAGCGCGCGTGCGGCGTGAAGAGGACCGTGCCGGTGACGATCAGCGGGTTCTGGTATTCCTCGCCGATCTTCTTCCAGTAGTCCACGTTCGCAAAGATGCCTTCGAGCGTCTCGAGATCTTTTTCATCGCGGATCCGCTGGGCCTGCGGATCGGACGGTGCCTTGCCGAGAACCGGGCGCGCCGCCGCGCCTGCGGGCTTGGCTGGGGCCGGCCGTCCCCTGTTCGGATCCGGATGGCGTACCCTGCGGCGGAGCCGCCGGGTGATCGCCGCCCTGCGCCGGCGCGGCCGGAGCCGCAGCTGGAGGTGCGCCCGCCGGCGCCGACGAGGCAGGGGGCGTTGCGCCGTTCGTGGCGGGCGCGGAAGCTCCACCGTCGGACGCAGCCGCCGGCTGCGCACCAGGAGTCGCCGTCGCGTCAGCAGGCTGCGATGCCGCCGGGTGATCGCCTGCGGGCGCCGGCTGGACTTGCTCGCGCGCCAGATCGACGAGCGGCAGCACGTCGGCCTCGATCACGCGAAGCTGCGACTTGGTGCGGAGTTGACTGCGAAGCAGACGAACCGTTTCGAGATTCGCATCCACATCTTCCGATCCACCAGCGATGAAGCCCGCGATCAGCACGCGCTGGAACGGCGTGACATCCATCTTCGGCTGGATCGGCGTCTCGATCGGGATCTCGACCATCCCCGAGCAGGCCGACATGGCCAGCGACAGCGCCAGACTACTTAGTGCTGCTGCGACGATTCGTCCGGTCATTGATTTCCTTGAACAGCTCGTAGTTCTGTCGAATCGACGCATTGTTGGGATCGAGCTCGATCGCTTTTTCGTACGACTGCCGGGCCTTTTCGAACTTGCCTTCGTGCTCGTAGGCAACCGCGAGGTTGTTGAACGCGGCCGAGTACGTGGGATCGATGGCGACGGCGCGCTCCCAGCGGAAGATGGCCTCGCGCCACAGGCCGCGCTGCGCCACGTCGATGCCGAACTCGACCTGCTTGCGCGCGTCGTCGCGCGTGTCGGCGAACGATGGAACCGCGGAAAGCGAGACCAAAACCGCTGCCAGCAACAGTCGCGCACGCATAAGGGGATTCACTCAACTCAATAGTAGCGACTCGCAAACACGCCACGCAAGCACGTTACACGTCGAACGAGAGTAGGGGAGCAACGGACTTACCACGGCCGAGGCCCGCGGGAATGGCCCAAATTGGCGGGTTTCACTGGTGTTCACCCTCGGAGATGTCCTTCACGGATTGCGGCCGACGTAAGCGCCGTCTATAATCGGAAGTACGAGGTCGGGCTCCGCTCCTTCGGATGCGGCGCACCGGCCTCGTTCTGCTGTACGGGCACGGCGCCGCAGGAACGGATCGATGATCCTGCGCGACCTCGTCGCTTTCTCGCTGTCCTGCTCGTCCGCAGTCAAGAAAGCCGGCGCGCTCTCGGCTCTGACCGAGGGCATCTCCGACGCGCCGGCGGACGTGCTCGACTGCCTGCTCGACCTGGTGGACGCCCGCGAATCAGCGGCAGCCTTACGGACACGCGCCGAGGAGCTGCTGGCACGAGGAGCGGCCTCCAGCATCACCGCGGTTGGGGTCGACGACCCCCGCTATCCAACGAGCCTGCGGACATTGGTGGATGCGCCGCGTCGTGCTCTGGGTCGCTGGGGCGGCGCATGCCTTGGAGGCCCGTGCCGTGGCGGTGGTCGGCTCCCGTGCTGCGTCGCCGTATGGGCTGGAGGTCGCCGAACGGCTCGGATACGACCTGGCGGCCGCCGGGGTGACTGTCGTGAGCGGACTTGCGCGGGGCTGCGACGGTGCCGCCCATCGCGGGGCCCTCGACGCCCGCGGACCGACAGTCGCCGTCGTCGGCTGCGGGCCAGACATCTGTTACCCGGCCGAGCATGCGCCGCTGCGAGTCGAGATCGTCGCGGCGGGCGCTGTCGTGAGCGAGCTTCCGCCCGGCACTCCGCCGTTGCCACATCATTTTCCGCTACGGAATCGCCTCATCAGCGGTCTGTCCCATGCCGTCATCGTGGTCGAGGCCTCGGAGAAGAGCGGATCGCTCATTACGGCAGGCTGTGCCCTCAACCAAGGCCGGGACGTCATGGCCGTGCCCGGGACAGTCCTTGGCGCGCGGCATAGGGGATCCCACGCCCTTCTCCGGGATGGTGCGCAACTTGTCGAATCTGCGGCCGACGTCCTGACCGCGCTGGGGTGGAGCCCGGGTGCCGACGGCAGCCCCGCCGATGCATCAGGGACAGGGCGGCACGTCACTGCTGGAGTGGCTGACCCCCGGAGAGCCGGCTGACCTCGACTGGCTGGTCCACCGAACCGGCCTCCCGGCGACCGACGTTCTCAGCTTGTTGATGCGATTGGAGTTAACTGGACTCGTGCGCCGGGCAGCCGGCGGTGGCTTTCTGAGGACCGGACGGTAAGTAGTGTAAGGTTAGGGTTTGGCTCGTTATGGCAAAACCGCTCGTCATCGTTGAATCACCCGCCAAGGCCAAGACGCTCGCGCGTTTCCTTGGCGATCGCTATCGCGTCGAAGCCAGCGTGGGTCACATCCGCGACCTGCCCGGGTCCGCGCGCGAAATTCCGGCCGAGATCAAGGACAAGCCCTGGGGCCGGATGGCGGTGGACGTTGACGGGGATTTCCGCCCTTACTACGTCGTTCCGCTGGAGAAGAAGAAGAACGTCACCGCGCTGAAGGCCGCGCTGAAGGACGCCTCCGAAGCTCCTGCTGGCGACCGACCCGGATCGCGAAGGCGAGTCGATCAGCTGGCATCTGCTCGAAGTGCTCAAACCCAAGGTGCCGGTCCGCCGGATCGAGTTCCACGAGGTCACCGAACAGGCCGTCAACGAGGCCATCGAGCAGGCGCGGTCCGTGAACGACAGTCTCGTCCGGGCGCAGGAGAGCCGGCGGATCCTCGACCGGCTCTATGGCTACACCCTTTCGCCGGTCCTCTGGAAGAAGGTCCAGACCGGGTTGAGCGCGGGTCGCGTCCAGAGCGTGGCGGTCCGGCTCATCGTCGAGCGTGAGGAAGCGCGCCGTGCGTTCCGGACTGCGACGTACTGGGACCTCGAAGCCCGCCTGCGCGGCGAGGGCCGTGAATTCGTCGCCACACTCGTCCGCGTCGGCGATCAGCGTGTGGCGACCGGCAAGGACTTCGACGCGGCGACCGGCGGACTGAAGGGCCGCGGCGTCAGACATCTCGACGAAGCAGCGGCCGGGCGACCTCGCCACGGGTGTCGTCGGCCATCTGCCGTGGCGTGTCACCGCCGTGGACGAGCGGCCTGGCACCGAACGTCCCGCGCCGCCCTTCACGACGTCCACGCTCACGCAGGAAGCGAGCCGCAAGCTCGGTTTCTCCACCGAACGGACGATGCAGATTGCCCAGCGCCTGTTCCAGGGCGTGGAGATCGGGAACGGCGATATCGAAGGCCTCATCACGTATCACCGCACCGATTCGACGACACTCAGCGACAAGGCGCTCAACGAATCCGCGCGCGTCATTCGCGACATGTTCGGGGAGGAGTACTACACGGGCCCGCGCCGGTATCAGACAAAGGTGAAGAACGCGCAGGAGGCGCACGAAGCGATCCGCCCGACGGACTTCCGCCTTGCCCCGCAGCAGCTCGCCGGCGTACTCGACGCGGACGAGCTGCGGCTCTATGAGCTGGTCTGGAAGCGCACGATGGCGTCGCAGATGCCGGATGCGCGCGTTCTGAGGACGACCGTCGAGTTCTCGGCCGAGACGGGAGATGGAGAAGTCGCGGCGTTCACCGCGAGCGGCAAGACGATTCAGTTCGCCGGGTTCCGTCGCGCGTATGTCGAAGGCAGCGACGACCCGCAGGCAGAGCTCGAAGATCAGGAGACCGTCTTGCCAGCCTGTGCCGTCGGCGATCTCGTGTACCAGGCGGATCGCATGGACGCGAAGCTCCAGTTTCTTGGCGTCGATCCGAAGCGGCACGACACATTACCGCCCGCCCGGTTCACTGAAGCGGCGTTGATCAAAGAGCTGGAGCAGGCAGGCATCGGACGTCCGTCCACGTATGCCTCGATCATCGCCACGATCCAGCGGCGCGGATACGTGTTCCGGCAAGGGAAGGCGCTCGTTCCCAGCTTCACGGCATTCGCCGTCACCCAGCTGCTCCGTCAGCATTTCGCCGACTATGTAGATCTCGGATTCACCGCCGAGATGGAGGAAGCGCTCGACGCCATCTCGAACGGCGAGCAGGATGGCCTCGAGTTCCTCCAGCACTTCTATCGCGGCGACGGCAAGCACGCCGGCCTCAAGAAGAACAGCGATCGCGCCAGCGACGTCGAGTATCCCGTCGTCGAACTCGGCAACGATCCCGCGACGGGGCAGCTGGTCAGGGTGCGCATCGGGCAGTACGGGCCGTTCGTGCAGCGCGGTGAGGGTGGGCAAGGCAACACGGCGTCGCTGCCCGACGACCTGGCGCCTGCGGACCTCACGGTGGATCGCGCGCTGGATCTGCTGCGTGCCAAAGCGGAGGGACCCCGCCGGCTCGGCGAGAAGGAAGGGCAGCCGGTCTATCTGCTGAACGGACGGTTCGGCGCGTACGTGCAGCTCGGCGAAACGCCTGACAAAAGCGACAAGAAAGCGCCGAAGCCGCCCCGGGCTTCGCTGCCTGCCGGGATGACCGAAGACACCATCACACTGGCGGACGCGCTGATGCTCCTGTCGCTGCCGCGTCACATCGGGAATCATCCCGACGATGGCCAGCCGATTGTGGCGAACTTCGGACGATTCGGTCCCTACGTGAAGCATGGCGACGAGTTCCGCTCGCTCGAATCAGACGATCAGGTGTTCACCGTCGGCCTCGATGCGGCCATGACGCTGCTGCGTGAACCCAAGAAGTCGCGGCGTCGGCAGGCGGCTCCGCGGAAGGTGCTGCGTGAGCTGAAGCACCCGAAAGCCGACATCATGATCAAGCTGCTCGAGGGGCGCTACGGGCCGTACGTGACCGACGGGTCGACCAACGCTTCCCTGCCGAAAGGCACGAATCCTGATGCGTTGACGCCTGGAGATCGCCGTCGAGTTGCTCGAGGCCCGCGCCGCCGCGGGGCCGGCGAAGCCGCGGGGCCGCGCCACCAGGCGGGGTGCAGCCGCGACGCGGAAGCCGCGCGCACGGAAGTCTGCAGTCGCCGAAGCCTAAGGGTCCATGCCGAGAATCCGCGTCATCGGCGGAGGCCTCGCCGGTTCGGAAGCGGCGTGGCAGGCCGCTGAACGCGGCGTTGATGTGACACTCCACGAAATGCGGCCGGTGTGCCCCACGGCCGTCCACAAGACCGATCGCCTCGCCGAACTCGTCTGCAGCAATTCATTCCGCGGTGACAAACTCGACAACGCGGTCGGGCTGCTGAAAGAAGAGATGCGGCGCCTGGGATCGGTCGTGCTCCGATGCGCCGATGCGGCGCGCGTCCCGGCGGGTGCGGCGCTCGCGGTGGATCGCGAGCGATTTTCGACCCTCGTGACCGAGGCGATTCACAGCCATCCCCGCGTCACGGTGGTCCGCGGGGAGGTCACGGGCATTCCCGCACCCGACGGCGTTCCGACGATTGTCGCGACCGGGCCGCTCACTTCGGATCGCCTTTCGGCCGACGTCGCGGCATTCGTCGGCTCGGATCACCTCTACTTCTACGATGCGATCAGTCCCATCGTCCTGGCGGAGACCATCGACCGGACGAAGGTGTTCCGCGCATCGCGCTGGGGACGCAGTCTCTGGCAGCCGCCGGCGGCAGAGGAGCACTCTTCGGCCGGTGCCACGACGGCGCAGGCGCCCCTGCACGTGGCAACCGCGACGGACGGCGTCGGTGGGGCCTCGGGTCCCGCCTGCGCACTCGACGATGGGCAGGGCGACTACTTGAATTGTCCGCTGACGCGCGATGAGTACGAGCGGTTCTATGACGCGCTCGTCCACGCGGAGTCGGCCACCATTCATGACTTCGATCGCGAGCGGTTCTTCGAAGGCTGTCTGCCGATTGAGGTGATGGCGCATCGCGGACCCGACACGCTGCGCTTCGGCCCGATGAAGCCGGTGGGACTCGTCGATCCCAAGACCGCGCGTCATCCATACGCCGCGGTGCAGCTGCGCCAGGACAATCTCGCCGGCGACCATTTCAGCCTCGTGGGATTCCAGACGCAGCTCAAATGGGCGGAGCAGGCGCGCGTGCTCCGGCTCATTCCTGGACTGGAGTCCGCGGAGTTCGTGCGGTTCGGCATGGTGCACCGGAACACCTACATCAACGGCCCGCGAGTGCTCGAGCCGACCTGGCAGACGCGCGCTCGGCCGGATCTCTTCTTCGCGGGGCAGGTGAGCGGTGTCGAGGGGTACGTCGAATCCGCGGCCTCCGGATTGCTGGCGGGGCTCAACGCCGCGGCGCTGGCGTCGCAGCAGGCACCGCTCGTCGCACCGCGGACCACCGCCATTGGCGCGCTGGCCTACTATGTGTCGCGCGCGGATCCGCACGGATATCAGCCAACCAACATCACGTTCGGGATCATGGCCCCGCTCGACGTCGCGGCGGGTCAGCGGGCACCGCGCGGCGCCGACCGCAAGCGCGCGATCTCGGAGCGGGCGCTGCAGGATCTGGCGCGCTGGAGTCGCACCCAGACAGAAATCGGGGTCGGGAGGATCTTCTCCAAATGAAGTCACTCGATGACCAGGCACTCAAGACGCTGGTCGCCGACTTCATCGAATTCCTGCGCTTCAATCGCAACGCATCCGAGCACACCGCCCTCGCCTACGCCGGCGACCTCACGCAATTCATCGACTACGTCGCGATCTCGCAAAAGCGGGCGCGTCCGACGCTCACCGCCGCCGATCTGACCACAGACGCGATCCGCACGTTCCTCGGCGAGCTGTACCGCTCCGGTCACTCTCGCGCCACGGCGGCGCGCAAGCTCGCCGCCGTCCGGAGCTTTGCGCGCTACCTGCGCCGGGAAGGCGCGATCGCCGGCGATCCCGCGGCGCTTGTCGGCACGCCGCGACGCGAGCAGAAGCTGCCCGCGCATCTCTCGATGGACGAGATGTCGATGCTGCTCGAGACGCCAGATCGCACGTCTCCGCTCGGTCGGCGCGACCAGGCGATCCTGGAGTTGTTCTACGCCTCAGGCATCCGCTTGAGCGAGCTCGTCGGCCTCGATCTCGACGCCGTCAACCTCTCAGGACGGATCGTCCGGGTACTGGGCAAGGGCGGGAAAGAGCGGCAGGTACCCATCAACACGAGCGCGGCTTCGGCGATCCGCGCCTACTTGCCGGATCGAGAAGGACTCGTACGCGGCACGCTCGCGCTCGACCGTGTGGATGACGACGAGGAGCACCCGCGGTGGGGCCCTGCGCCCGCCGGGCGCGGCAAGGCACGTCAAGCGCGGCGTGCGTCGCGACACGCGCGGCCCGCGCATCCGCTGTTCGTCAACTATCGCGGGCAGCGTCTGTCACGACGCAGCGTGCACCGTCTGGTACGCCGCTATGTGGCCATGTGCAGCGCACGCACGGGCATCAGTCCGCACGCGTTGCGACATTCGTTTGCGACGCACCTGCTGGAGCGGGGCGCCGACTTGCGCGGTATCCAGGAGCTGCTGGGCCATGCGCGCCTGAGCACCACGCAGCGGTACACGCACCTCGAGTCAGCACGGTTGATCGAGGTGTATCGGGCTGCGCATCCACGGGCGAAGAAGGCGTAAGCGTCGGATTCGCATTCGTATTCGTCTTCGCGGGATTATCGAACGCACGAGTACGGCACGAACCGAACACGAATACGAATCCGAAAACGATCCAGTGCTTATCTCGCGGCGGACTTGATGATCGAAAACACGCCGCCTTGCGGATCCCGAAGGATCGCGAAACGGCCGACTGTCGGGATATCGCTCGGTGGAACGACGATGGCGCCGCCGTGCGACGCAGCCCAGTTCGCGCGATCGTCGCAGTCGGTCACCTCAAAGTAGATCATCCAGTGCGACGGGATGCCTTTCCACTCGTCACCGACCATCGGCATGAGCCCGCCCACGCGCTCCTCGCCCATCATCGCGACGTGGTAGGCGACGCCTGGGAGCGGATAGTCCTGCCAGGACCAGCCGAACAGCTTCGTGTAGAAATCTCGCGCGGCGGCCGGGTCGGCTGAGGCGAGCTCGAACCAGGCGACAGCGCCAGGCACGGCGCCGACGCCGGAGCCGGCATGCCCTGTGGGCTGCCACAGCGCGAACATGGCGCCGGTCGGATCACCCGCGACCGCCATCCGGCCGTTCGTCCCCACGTCGAAGGGGGATGCCACGAGCGTGCCGCCAGCGGGACTGACGCGCGCGGCCGCGTCATCAGCGTTGGCGACAGCGATATAAGCAGATCCAATGGGTGGGGACATCGCGCGTGCGCTCGTTGGCGCGCAGGTTGTAGATGCCGCCTACATCGCGCCCCGACTGGCGCACGATGGCGTACGCTTCGTCGGGTCCGATCGGAAATTCCTGAGTGGTCCAGCCGAAGAGCTCTTCGTAGAAGCGCAGTGCCGCGCTCTTGTCTGTCGTCCCGAGCTCCACCCAGCAGAACGTCCCCGGCGCGTGCGTTGCGACTTCCACGGTTCCCTCCGCGCGTGAGGGTAGCAGGAGCAGGCGGGCAGGGGCAAACGGGGAGTTGGTAGTTGGTAGCTGGTAGTTGGTGGTTGGTAGTTGGATCGGCGGCGCGCCTCAGTGCCAACTACGAACTCCAACTACCAACTACCAACTACTTCAGGCAGGCAGCGCCAGGGGGTCGCCGCCCTGGTCGAGCGGCTGAGCGCGCCGCCCTCGCGGGAACTCGATCCCGAGCGTCTTGATCTTGTAGTTCATGACGCGCGGGCTGATCGACAGCAGTTCCGCCGCGTCCTTCTGTACCCAGTTCGACATCTTGAGCGCTTCGATCAGGGCGCAACGCTCGACCTCTTCCAGGGGAATGCCGGTCGGTGGAATGCGGACCGGCGCCTGTGCTTCGCGAGCCGTCTGCGTGGTGGCGATCTCGCCGAGCCGGAGATCCTCGGCAGCGATCAGCAGGCCGTCGGTGAGCAGCATCGCGCGCTCGATGGCGTTCTCGAGCTCGCGGATGTTGCCGGGCCAGTTGTAGCGCATCAGCATCTTCTGCGCTTCGGGAGTGCACCCATCGATCTTCTTCTTCAGTTCGCCGGCAAACCGGCGGATGAAGAAGTTTGCCAGCGCGGAAATGTCTTCCTTGCGCTCGCGCAGCGGCGGCATTTCGATCGCGACAACGTTCAACCGGTAGTACAGGTCTTCGCGGAAGAGTCCCTGCGCAACCATTGTCGGCAGATCGCGATTGGTCGCGGTGACGAGGCGGACGTCCACGCGGATCGTCCGCGTGCCGCCGAGGCGCTCGAACTCGTGCTCCTGGAGCACGCGCAGGATCTTGGCCTGCGTGCTCGCGCTCATGTCTCCGATTTCGTCGAGGAACAGACTGCCGCCATCCGCCTGTTCGAAACGTCCGATGCGCTGCTTGTCCGCACCGGTGAACGCGCCCTTCTCATGACCGAAGAGCTCGCTCTCGAGCAGGTTCTCCTGCAGCGCCGCGCAGTTCACCTTGACGAAATTCCGCGCCGCCCGCAGTGAATTGTGATGGATCGCGCCGGCGATGAGTTCCTTACCGGTGCCCGTCTCGCCGCGTATGAGGACGGTGGTGTTGCTCTTGGCAACCTTCTTCACCACGACGAGCACGCGTTGCAAGGCGCCGCTCGAGCCGATGATGCGTTCGAAATCGTAGATGTCGTGCTGTGCGTGCCGGAGGTAGTCGAGCTCGTGCCGCATGCGCCGCAGCTCGAGCGCCTTCTCGATCTTGACCTCCATCTCCTCGATCTCGAACGGCTTCTGCACGTAGTCGAAGGCGCCGATCTTCATCGCCTCGACGGCCGTCGTGACCGATCCGAAGGCCGTCATGAGGATCACGGCCGTCGTCGGATGGAGCGCCTTGGCGGTCTTGAGAACCTCGAGCCCATCGCTGCCGCCCATCTTCAAGTCGCTGAGGACGACGTCGAAGTAGCTTTCGTGGAGCCGCTCGAGCGCAGCGTTGCCGTTGGGCGCCTCCTCGACCTCGTGCCCTGCGTCGGTGAGCGCGCGCATCAGTCCCCTGCGCAGTGCGTCGTGATCGTCAGCTATCAGGATGCGGCCCATGGGTGCCTCGCCCGTCGTTCTACGTAAACCACTGCCCGTCGGCGCCCGTGACGGGCAGCGTGACGGTGAAGCGGGTGCCCCCGCCCGGCGCGGACCGGAGGTCGATCCGGCCGTCGTGCGCGTCCACGATCTTCCGTACGATGGCCAATCCAAGGCCTGAGCCCTGGGCCTTCGTCGTGAAGAACGGGTTGAAGATCCGATCGGCGAGCTCGGGAGGCACTCCCGGGCCGTCGTCGGAGACGTCCACCACGATTACGGCGCCCGGCACGTCGCCGGGTGCGCCGTGTTCGACATCCACAGAGGCGGTGTGTGCCGCGATGGCCACATGCCCGCGTCCGTTCATCGCTTCGAACGCGTTGATCATCAGGTTCGTGAACACCTGGCACAGCTGCCGGTGATCACCCTGGATGTGCGGCAGATCGTCGGGGACCAACAGGTCCACGGCGATCGCGCCGCGGCGCGCTTTACCGTCGGCCACCGCGACTGCGTCGTGCAGCACGCCGGCGAGCGACGTCCGCTCGGTCTCGAGGCGCACCGGCCGCACGTACTCGAGCACCTCGACGACCGTCGCGTTGGCCAGCTTCGCCTCGTTGATGATGTCGGTCACCAGCGACTGCGCGTCCGGCGAATCCGCCACCTTGCGCCGCAGCAGACCGGCCATCACCTCGATGCCCGCGAGCGGATTCTTGAGCTCGTGCGCCATCGACGCCGCCATCTCTCCCAGCGTCGCCAGCCAATCCCGCAACCGCTCCCGCTCTTCGAGCTGCTCGACGCGCGTGAGGTCCTTGAAGAACAGGGCGGCGCCGGTCACCTCCTGGCCTTCGTCACGCACCTGCGAGAGCGTGTAGCCGATCACCTTGCCGGTGGCCTTGAGCCGCAGCTCCTGGCGGTTGGGCAGAGTGCTCAGCTCGAACGCGCTCGCCAGCACCCGGACGATGTCGGGGTGCATACGTAGGACATCGGCATATGGGCGTCCGAGGTTCGACGGGTCGGGGCGCAGGCCGAAAATCCGATAGGCCTCCGCGTTCATGACCGCGACCGCGCCGTCCCGCGTGATGGCCAGCACGCCGTTGCGCATGCTGGAGACCATGTGCCGGAAGAACGCGTCGTCGAGATCGCCCGATGTCGTCGTCACGGCCTCGAACCCCGCCACGCCGTGCAGCGACGGGCGGTCGTGTGCCCCAGTCACCGGGGCAATCGCAGACGGACTGGGCATGGCCCCTAGCGGAGGCGGCTTGTCCAGAAGATGCCGGGACGTGCGGTCTTTGTGCTCACGACCGACACGTGGGGCAAGCCACGTACCTCACGTCAGTGTTATCGGCAGATGGGCCTAAGCCGTTGAGAAATCTGTAACTGCTGTCGGAGCATTGGCGGCGGGGCGAGGGGCGCAGATTACAGAATTCGACGCGCTTTGCAGATTCGTAATTCGCGCCGCGTGCGCGGTGCGCTATGCGCTGGGCACTGTGTGGGGTGCGTGCTGCTTATGAGTTCCGAGTTCCGCACTCCGCACTCACGATTTGGAGAGGAGGGCGCTCAGCGTTTCCCACTGGTGCATCAACTCGCCCACTTCCCACATCAGCGCCTGATGGCGATCGACGCTCTGCTGGGCGGCCACGCGATCGTCGTAGAACCCGGGCGCGGACATCGTGGCCTCGAGCTCCTTGATGGCCTGCTCGCGGTCGGCGATGCGCGACTCGAGCTCCGCGACGCGCGACGTACGCGCCTGGACTTCGCGATCGCGCTTCTTCTGCTCCGCGCGTTCACGCTTTCGCGCTTCGTGATCCGCGGCGGCCGCGGGTGCGGCGGACTGGCGGGCCGCAGGACGATCGGCATCCTGACTGGCCTGGTGCGCAGGGGACGATGGCTTGGGCGACTGAGCCGCCGGTCGGGCGTGCGCCTCACGCTTGGAGGCTGGACGGGCGTCTGGTACCGGCTGGGCGTCGGCATGCTCACGGTGCCAGAGGAACTCTTTGTACGTGCCCGGATAGACCAGCGCCTGTCCGTGGCCGATCTCGATGATCTTCGTCGCGAGCCGCTCCACGAAGTATCGATCGTGCGATACGAAGATGAGCGTCCCGCCGTACGACATCAGGGCATCGAGCAGCACGTCCTTCGAGTCGAGATCGAGGTGGTTCGTCGGCTCGTCGAGGAGCATCGTATTCGACGGCCGCAACAGCATCCTCGCGACGGCCAGCCGCGTGCGCTCTCCACCCGACAGGACGCCCGCTCGCTTGTAGACGTCGTCGCCCTCGAAGAGGAAGCCGCCGAGGATGTGCCGGATCATCGGCACCATCTGCATCGGCGAGCCGGCCTGGAGCGTTTCGTACACGGTCAGCGCCGGATCGAGGCGAGTGGCCTCGTCCTGCGCGAAGTACTCCATGACGACCTGATGGCCCTCGGTCCGCGTCCCCAGGTCAGGTGTTTCCGCGTGGGACAGCATCCGCATGAGCGTGGACTTGCCGGCGCCGTTCGGTCCCAGGAGCGCGATGCGGTCGCCGCGCTCGACGTGCAGATCGAGGTTGTCGAACACCACGAGATCGCCGTAGGCCTTGCGCACCCGTTTGAGCTCGAGCACGGTGCGGCCGCTCTTGGCGCACGCGGGAAACGTGAAGTGGATTCGCTTCCGCTCCGGCGGCACTTCGATCGGCACGACTTTGTCGAGCAGCTTGATCCGGCTCTGTACCTGTGCCGCTTTAGTCGCCTGATAACGGAAGCGATCGATGAACAATTTGATCCGCGCGATTTCCTCGTCCTGCTCCTGCTTCGCTTTTCGCAGCCGCTCGAGCCGCGCGTCTCGCTCGTCCACGTACTTCGAGTAGCTGCCCGGATAGTCGTTGATCATGCGGAGTGACAGGTCCGCGATACGCGTCACGACCGCGTCGAGGAAGAAGCGGTCGTGGCTGACGAGGATGACCGCATGCGGATATTCGTGGAGGTACTCTTCGAGCCAGTTTCGCGCGTCGAGATCGAGGTGGTTCGTCGGCTCGTCGAGGAGCAGCAGGCCGGGCTGGCCGAGCAGCAGCTTGGCCAGTGCCAGGCGCATCTGCCAGCCGCCGGAGAACTCGTCGGTCTGCCTGGCGAGATCCTCCTGCGCGAACCCCAGACCACGCAGCACGGTCGCGATCCGCAGGTCGATGTTGTAGCCGTCCGCGATGCGGAATCGGTCCTGCAGATCGCTGTAGCGCTCCAGGATCGCCGCGTGATCGCTCTCGGGGACCGTGCTGTCCGCCAGCCGATGCTCGAGGTCGTGCATCTCGGCCTTCATGTCCAGCAGCGGCTGAAACGCCGTAGATGCCTCTTCGAGCACGGTGCGTCCGGCGTGACTCAGACCATCCTGTGGCAGGTAGCCGACGCTCAGACCTGACGGCTTGAGCACACCGCCTTTGTCCGGCTCCTCGAGGCCGGCCATCATCTTGAGCAGCGTCGTCTTGCCCGCTCCGTTGGGTCCGCACAGGCCGACGCGCTCACGATCGGAGATCTGCCACGTGACGTTGTCGAGCAGGACGCGGTCGCCGAACGATTTGGTGAGGCCAGAGAGTTGAATCATTCAGGGCCAGCGCCGGTGGGCGCTCAGGTGTGCGTGTGCGATCCGGCACGCGCGATTCCGCACACGGAACCCTCAATGTTAGCACGCGACTCGCGGTGCGCGCCCGGCGGCACTGGGCGCTAACTTCAGCACCAGTCGAGGGTTGTCGCCATCGACCGACACCGCCCGGGCCCCGCCTTGCACCGCCCCCGCGACTGGCGTATCGTTCGCATTCTCCGGGCCCCATGCGGATCCCGATGCGCACGCTCGCGACGGCTGGACTCGCGATCGCTCTGGTCGTGCCTGTGCTCGAGGCCGACAACAGTCAGGGTGTGCTCCGGATCGGCGCGGAGGTCACGGCACACTGCGCGGTCGCCGCTCCCGCGAACGGTTCCGCTCCCGCCAGCATCCGTTGTTCGAAGAATGCGGCCGGCACGATCGCCGCGAGTATCGACGGGCGCGCACCTTCCGTCATCGACTTGCGCGAGGTCGGGCCCTCCGTGGTCGGCGCCCGCATCCCGCTTACCGCCCGGCCATCGTCCGGCACCGCGCGCGTCCTCACTGTTCAGTTCTAAAGGAGTTGGTAGTTCGTGGTTAGTAGCTGGTAGTGAGCGACCAATACCAACTACCAACCGCGAACTACCAACTACCAACTCAGAAATTGACGGACGCAAGCACGGTGTCGGTGTACGACCCGATGGACACGTCCTGCAGGGCGTGGAATGCGGCCGTAGAGCGTGATCGGTTTGTGGCGGATTCCCCGGATGAGCGCTGAAGAAGTAGACCGATCCCGACGTTCCGTCGCCAACGACGGTGGTACGGCTGGCCTCGGCGAAAAGGTTGTACGAGAGCGCCTCGGCGCCTTTCTTCATCGTGCGTGCGGCAAACGTTCCGCTCGCGCCGGTGCTGAAGGTCACCGACACGTTGTTGTCGGCGGCGGTGCAATCCACGGTGACCGTCCCTGTCGCGTCGTCTGGCGTGGCTGAGAAGACGCTGTAGGTGCCGAAGTTGATGCCCGAGGCCGAGATGGTGCATGCGGCTTCTGCGCGCGAGCTCCATGTGAGGACAACCAGGGTCACGAGGGCGAGGAGCGCGTGACGATGCGCGCGGCGGATCAGTTCGCCGCGCATTCGAGCGTCCCCAGCTGCATGACTGGCGCGGTTGCCGTTGGCACGCGCAGCTTGAACGTGCACGAGCCCGACTCGTCGTCGATGGTGGCGTCGAAGGTGCCCGCCGGCACGCCCTCGAGATAGAACTCACCGGCCCGCCCCAGTGGCGATTCGAACGTCCGTCCATCCACGCTGACGCGCAAGCGGCCTGAGGTAGGCACGACGGCCTCGCCGGTTCGCGTGACGCGCAGGCGTCCCGTGAGGCGCTGATCGCGCGTGACCGGAAACAGCGCCACGGCGCCGCCGCGATAGGGGGGAGCCAGCGTCATCTCACTCGCGCCGATCGATAGATCCAGCGGGACGTCGACGTCCGCAATGCTCAGGTGGTTGCCGTAGTACGGGAGCAGGTTCGGCACGAGCAGATTGCCGTTGCCATCCGTTTGTCCGACCTCCTGATTGCTCATGAAAGCGCGCACATGGCTGACGCCTGGCACGCGGACGAGTGCGAAGCTCTGCTCCACAGGGCGCGACGCGAAGACGCGGCCGCCGATGCCGACGATCGATCCAGACGCGTTGACCGTGGTGACGGCCTGTCCATCCACGTGCTGCTGCAGCACGTCGTACCGGCCAAATCGCGTCTGGTATTCGAGCTCGCCGTCCACGAGCGCCGACTCACCACCCTCCGCGCGGAGCCGATAGCCAAATCCTTCGCCAAGCGGCAGCGATCGATGCATGTCAGCCGCGGCTACCGTTCTTCCATCCTGGTGCTCGATCGACATACCCGCGGTGCTGTGCTGTCCAACGGCGACGCTCAGGCCCGTGAAGATGCCGAGCGACCGCTTGCCATCGAAGCGCGACTGGCTCGCGGTCACGAAGAGGTCGCTCTTGGCGGATACGCGGTACGAGCCCGAGGCCGACACGCTGTCCACGTCGGCGAACGTGCCGTAGTACCGCTGCCGCTGCCACGTCAGGGTCGCACTCGCGCGCGAGCCGATCCGAGAGCTGACGGACGCCCCAGCGTCGAGTGCCACAGTCGCGCGATCGTCGAGCTCGGTCGCCAGCGTGCGGTATGGCCGCGTCGCGGCGCGGATCGCCGCGGAGCCGCTGACGACGCGCCCGACGTACTGATAAGCGATGGAGCCCGCCTCGCCCGTGCCGGCGGAACCATGACTCAATGCTGCGCCGGCTTCGATCTCGCCGTAGTGGCCCAGCCGCACGACACCGACCGGCCCGCCGCTCACGAGCGAATCGCCGGCCTCGAGCCGTCCACCCAACGTCAGATCGTCGGTCACGCCGACGCGGTGCGTCGCCAGCACGACTGGATGGTCGTACTCCCAGTTCGCCGTCGTCGGATTGATGCGCTCCACACCGAAGGAGTACTGGTATTGCTGCAGGCCCCGCTGCAAGAGCGACGTCGTCACGTAGTACGAACCGCCGATTTCCTGCTGGCGTCCGAAGGCATCCCGTACGACCACGCGTGCCGCTCCCGCACCGGCGGGGATCGGCAGGTCGTTCAGCGTGAAGGTGCCCGGCGGCAGCTGCTCGCTCTTGATCAATCGATCGTTCACGTAGATGTCGAGCGTAGCCGGCGCCGTCAGTGAGCCGCTCAGACCGACGGTGGGGAAGCGGATGAAATAGGGATCCAGATCGTAGTCGCGCGAGATGGTGAGTCCCGCGATCGGCATCGACGCTCCCAGCGTGCCCGTGGCCGCCACCGCGTCGCCGGCGATCCACCGCTGCATCTGCTCGCGCCGATCGAAGGTGACGCTGGTCGGTCCGCGCAGGTTGCCGAGAGTGTGGCTCGAGGTGAAGTAGCTGCTGAAGAGTCCAGGGCCGAGGCTCAGGCCAGCCTCGAGTCCCACGAGACGCTCGCCCGTGGACGTCCAGTTGAGGCCGTAATTGAGAAAGCCGCTCGTGTCGTGGCGGTACTCGATGTCCGCCGGACGCACGCTGCGAAGCTGCAGGACCTGTCGGTCGAGCAGCTGCGGATCCACGTCCAGACGCACCGCCAGATTGCGCTCGTCGAGCTCGTAGCGCACGCGCGGCGCCAGCGATCCCAGCCGGATGACTTCGCGTCCCTCGAACTCCTCGCGGTCGCCGTCGACGTTGTGGATACCCGCGCGGCCGAGCGCCGCGGCGTCAATCCACAACTCGGTTCCACGGACGAGCACGAACACTTCGCCCTTCGGCACGTCGTTGACGACGAGATCCAGGAACGCACGCTGTTGTCCCGCGGCGGATGATGATTCGTCGGCGGCAGCAGGACGCGAGGCGAGCAGTATCAACAGGACGACGCCCGTGAGCAGCACTCGCAGGAGCGTCCGTCGGACCGGGTCGCGTGTGGGGTCAGGGACCGCATGTCCCTCGTGGCGTCTCAAGGCGTTCCTTGACCACCGAGTCGCCCACCTGCACTTCCACGGCAAGCGATCGGAGGCGGCTGCAGTCCGGCGCTGGCATCGGCACCGTGAACACCCGGGTTCCTCCCGCCAGCACGTACCAGCTCTGTAGGTTTCGGTCGAAGACGGTCTCGCCTGTGGCGCCTACGCCGACGACCCGCACGGCACTCGGGACGAAGTGCACGCTGCCCGTGTTCTCGAGCTGGAACGAGAACGCGCCGCCGTCCGTTGTGAGATTGCGGAGACCCGCCTGCGCTTTCGACGCGGAGGGCTGCAGGAAGATCGGAATTCCCATCTTCGTCAGCACGCTCACGACCGTCGCGTCGCCCGCCTTCCGTTCGGGCGGCAGCTCCTCGACGAACAGGCGGTACGATCGCTCCACGGATCCGCCGAGCGCGGCCGTCGTGCCGATCCGGATCCGGCGCTGCTCGCCAGGCTGCAGCGTCAGGAGCGCCGGGAAGAACACGATGTCGTCGGTCGGCGCGAGCTGCATGTCGCCGTGCGCTGATTGCGCCCACGCGAACGCCGACACCTGAAGCGTGACGGCATGCGCGCTCTCGTTCTTGACCGCCAGCAGACTGCTCGACGCTCGCGGTGACAGCTGGATGAGCGTTGGATCCACCGCAAACGACGACGCCGCGGCGGGTGCCGCGGCGACAGTCAGCGCGAGTGCGGCCGCACCGACGATCCGGCGCCACCGCAGTTCAGAAGTTGATCGTGGCGACGACGGAATCACTGTAGTTGCCAACGTTCGCGTCCTGTCCCGACGGCACACGGCCGTACACCGTCAAGTTCGTCGCCGCCTTCGAGGTGACCGGCGTGTAGTTCATGCCGGTTGCCGACGTGTTGCCCCATACCGTCGTGCGGCCGGCGTTCGAGTAGAGCTCGTACGTCAGCAGGTTGCCGGCGCTCGCCATCCGGCGGACCGATCCGCTCGCGTTGCTGCCGAGCCCGAGGCCGACCCACACGCCGGTCGATCCCTTGGTGCATGCGACGCTGATATTGGTCTGTGCGTCGAGGTTGGTGGCGGCGTTGGCGACGACCGGATCGTACGCGCCGAAGTTGAGTGTCGCGTTGGCGACCGTGCACTGCTGACTGACGCTGGCCTGGACGGTGAGCGTCGCTGTGGCCGTCGCCGCGTCGAGCGTCGCACGCGACACGGCGCAGGCTGCCGAGGATGCCAGCGACGGCCGTCGCCGCCAGCAGATATCGTGTGAGCGGTCTCATCGGGGAGCTCCGAGATGTGGCTCCCTCGCCGGGGAGCCGAGCTGGCACCGCCGTGCGCGGCGCCAGCTCGCTGTATCGGTTAAAAGTTGATGGTCGCCACGACGCTGTCGGTGTACGCGCCCACGCTGGCGTCCTGCGCCTGCGGCACGCGCCCATACACGACGAGATTCGTCGCCGCCTTCGAAGTGACCGGCGTGTAGTTCATGCCGGTGGCCAGGGTGTTGCCCCACACCGTCGTACGGCCGGCGTTCGAGTAGAGCTCGTAGTTCAGGAAGTTGCCCGCGCTGCCCATGCGGCGGACACTGCCCGACGCATTGCTGCCAAGGCCAAGGCCAACCCACACGCCCGTTGATCCCTTCGTGCAGGCGACGCTGATGTTGGTCTGCGCGTCGAGGTCAGCGGCAGCGTTCGCGACAACCGGGTCGTAGGCCCCGAAGTTCAGCGTCGCATTAGAGACCGTGCACTGCTGACTGACCGACGCCTGCACCGTGAGCGTCGCCGTCGCCGTCGCGGCCTGGAGCGTCGCGCGTGACAGCGCCACCGCTCCGAACACTCCCGCCACTGCCATGCCAGCCACCAGCCGGCGCGTTCTCGTCTTCATCGCTCCGCTCCTTGGACGTCCCGCCGGCGCATCCATGGCCGGCCCGCTCGCTCGTGCGAGATTCGACGTGTTTATCAGTGAGAGACCAATAACGAACTCGACACGACAACAATGCATGGCTGTTGCCACAGCTGAGTCGGAAGCGCACACGCTGTGTAAATACTTACAGTCGTTGCCATTGAGTTTCTGTATCGGCATCAGACCGACGAATCTGGCGGGTTTGGACTGACAAGAAGGGACTGAAGGACTGCCACTTTGCTGGCAGTCGTCACGTCGCCAATGACGACAGGCCGTCACGCGTCGCGAGTCGTGGTGTGCAGAAATGCGCGATGGCGCGTACGGCGCCGCACTACTCGCCGAGAGCGCGGGCCACCGCCGAGAGGACGTGCGGCACGCGGAACGGCTTGGTGAGATAGCCACTCACGCCGAGATTCACGGCTTCGATCGCGCTCGTCTCGTTCGAATAGCCCGTCACGATCAGCACTTTGAGTGCGGTGTCGAGCCGGCGTGCTTCCCGGATGAGGGCCATGCCATCGAGGCCCGGCATGCGGAGATCGGCAATCAGCAGATCGTACCGCTGCAGCCGCAGGCGATTCAGCGCGGTCTCGCCATCCGACACGGTGTCCACGTCGTATTCCGCGAGCGCCAGCGTTCGCGTCAGCACTTCGCGCACCGTCACTTCGTCGTCCACGACCAGCACGTGCGGGCGCAGCGTTCCTGAGGGCTGGCGCCGGCGCTGCCGCCCCGCGGGTCCCGCGTCCGCGCTGCGAATCCAGCCAGGCATCGATGTCTCGTTTGCGAAATCGCCACTGCCGTCCCACGCGGACCGCTGGCAGCTTGCCGGCCTTGATCAGGCGATAGACCGTCCGGAGATTGACCTGCAGATAGTCAATGACTTCGTCGGTCGTGAGAAACGTCTCGTCCATCATTTCCGTGTGCGCTGCCGGGGCCGGCGCCCCGAGCCTGTCGCGGGCTCGGGTGGGGGAGCGGCCGGCAGTGTCATTGTGAGCAACGCGCCGCCGCGTCGCGGCATTCGCGGCCGTCAGGGAGCCACCGTGGTCCTGGACGATTCCGTAGGCAATAGCCAGGCCGAGACCGGTGCCGTCACCAACGCGCTTGGTCGTGAAGAACGGCTCGAAGACATGGGGCAGGACCGTGTCTGGAATTCCAGGTCCGGAATCCTGGATCGCGAGCCGGACACCCCCATCCGCGGTGGCGGAGACGCGCAGCTCGAGACGTCCACCCTCCGACATCGCCTGCTCCGCGTTCACGACGATGTTGAGGAGGGCTTGCTGGAGGAGCAGGGGGTCGGCATAGACGAGCGGGAGGCCGGGCGGGAGCTCACGGTCGAGATGAATACCATGCTCCCTGAACGCCCGTGCGCGCAGCGTGGCCACACGCGTCACGATCGTACCAACCGCCACTCGCCGCCGGTTGAGACGACGGCCGCCGGAGAAGACAAGGAGGTTGCGAACAATCTTCGCGGCGCGATCTGCCTCGCGATGGATGCTTTTCAGTTCGCGATCGATGCGAACGGGCGGCGCGCTGCGGCGCAGCAGCTCCGTGAGGCCAAGTACACCCTGCAGCGGATTGTTCAACTCGTGCGCGATGCCCGCTACGAACTGTCCCACGGCAGCCAGCTTGTCGGCTTGGGCAAGGCGATGCGCCAGATCGGCACGTTCCGCTTCGAACCGGACGCGCTCGGTGACGTCGCGCGCCACGATGACGAGACCGGCCGGTCGCGTGGCGCCACGCAAATGTGAGACGACGACGGCGAATGTACCGTCGAGCGCGGTGTCCGCCAGCTCCCGCGCTGTCCGGGCCACGGCAGGAGTGACCAGCGCCTCACGCGCCAAGCCGTGCAGGTCGGCGCCGACCAGCGCCGAGAGCGGCATGCCACGAAGATCGCCGCGCGCTTTCCGTGCGCGCCCGGCAAATGCCTGATTCGCCTGCGTGACCCGCAGATCCGCGTCGCACACGACGATGAGATCCGCAATGGAATCGAAGATGTCTTCGAGCTCGCGCCGCGCGCGCACGACTTCGTCGATGAGAGTCGCGTTCTCCAGCGCCGCGGAGAGTTGCCGGCCGGTGGCGTCGGCTCGCTCGACCAGGTCGGCTCTGCCACCGGGATCGGCCGACACATCGGCGAGCACGAGCAGTCCCAGTGCACGCCGGCGTCCTCGGAGGGGCACGGTGACGGTCTCGGTCCCGACCGCGCCGTCCGCCCCTGCCTCGCTCGGCAACCACTGCGCCGTGCGCGCGTGCAAGGCGGCGCCAAGGGCCGTATCGCCCGACGGGCGCCGACGATCGTTGGAGGCTCCCGGTGGATCCGAAGCCGCCAGGCGCAGTCCGCCAGTCGTCCGCTGATAGACCCACACGTCTGCACGCGACGCACCGAACAGTTGCCGCACCTGACGGCACACGTCACCGAGCGCTGCGGCCTCGCCGGTTTCGCCCACGCGGGCCAGCGGCTCGAGCGCTGCGGTCAGGCCGCGCTGGAGGGCGATTTCACGCCGCAGTCGCGCACGTTCGAGCGCCAGGGTGAAGGCGGCCACGGCGGATCCAATCGCGGCTTCGCGTCCATCGAGGACATCGAGATCGTCGAGTCCTGTCAGCAGCAGCGCACCGCGTGCCTCGGGTCCGAGCGGGAGGGCGAGCGCATGCGGGGTCCCGAGGCGTTGGTGGAGGTCGGGCCACTCAGCCGGGAGGTTCGCGAGCCGGATAGGCGTGCGGCCTGCCGCCAGCTGGCCTGCCAGGGCGTGGCCCACCGGCGTGGCGAGCCAGCCGGCGCGAGGCAGTTCGTCCAGGCCGGACCCGGACGTGGCGACGAGGCCTCCCGACCGTCCATCGGCTTCCAGGACGACCGAAACGCGCCCGGCGGTCGCGTCGAGCAGCTGACCGTGCAGGTGCGGCAGGAGGTCTGCGAGCCGGTCGGTGTCGGCCAGGAGGCGAACCGGTCCGGCGCCGGGCGGCTGAGGCATACCCGGGCCGATTTTACCCTCCCGGGCGTCTCCAGGCCCGGCGAGGTGGCTACAATGAATGCAACCGACTCAAGACGTCCCGACTGATCCTGCAGATAGGCCGTCTAACCCCATAGTGACGCGCGTCACCGTGTCCCGACGCCGGGCACGCCGCGGCCGCCCACTGCGGACGCTGTCGGCACGGCCGGAATGACGAGGACTGACGAAGAGCTCGTCGCGCTCAGCATGAGCGGCGACACCGAGAGCTTCAACCAGCTCATTGTGCGCTGGGAGCGGCCGATCTATGCCCTCGCGTACCGCACCCTCGGGCGGGAGGAGGAAGCGCGCGATGTCGTCCAGGAAACCTTCCTTCGGGCATTCAGGGGCCTGAAGAACTTCCGGGGTCAGGCGAAGTTCTCCTCCTGGATCTACCGCATCGCTCTCAACTTGTGCCGGGACTGGATGCGGCGGGAGCGCCGGACGCCGATCGCGCCGACGCCCGAAGGGGTGGATCTGGTGGAGTTGGCGGCCGAGCAGGAGCCCGCGGAGTCGATCGAGGATCTCGTCGCCCGTCACGACATGAGCCGGGTGGTGGCGCGGGCGATGGCGCGGCTGCCGGACGAGCAGCGGATGGCGATCATCCTGAAGGAGTACCACGGGATGACGTTTCAGGAGATTGCGGATCTGCAGTCGGTGCCGTTGAGTACAGTGAAGACGAGGCTCTATCAAGGCCTGAGCGTGTTACGCCGGGTTCTTCAGCAGGAGGGGCACGAGATGCTTCGTGCCGAACGATCGTGACCAATAGGATCGTCGGCTGCGCCGACAAAGAACGGCTCGTCGCGTATCTCTACGGTGAAGACACGCCGGCGGAGCGCGCGGCGGTCGAGGCCCACATGGCCATCTGCCGCGAGTGCGCGACGGAAGTGAACGGCTTCCGCGAGCTGCGGACACAACTCTCCGAGTGGCGGACGCCCGAGATCGATCTGGGTTATCGCGTCGTGCGCGAACCGATCGCGCAGCCCCGGCGATGGTGGCAGGCATCGCTGCCTGTGTGGGCGCAGGCCGCGGCGGCTGTCCTCGGTCCTGTCGGCAGGAGCCGGGCTCGCGAACCTGCACATCGAATACGGCGCCAATGGAGTCCAGCTGCGGACGGGGTGGCGGGCGATCGAAGCACCGTCGGCGCCGGCCGTGACTGCCGCGCGGACGCCGGTGTCATCCGGTGTCGATCTCGCTGCGGTGAATGCGCTCGTGAGTGCGTCGGAGCGCAAGCTGCGCGAGGAGTTCGCCGAACAGAATCGGCAGTCCGGGCCGCTGCCGGCGTCGGTGCAGCGCGGTGGTCCGACCAACGAGGCGATGCTGCGCCAGGTGCGGGCGCTCGTCACCGAGAGCGAGCAGCGGCAGCAGCGTGAGCTCGCGCTGCGGCTGGGGCAGGTCGTGCGCGACGTCGATACGCAGCGGCGCGCGGACCTGATCCGCATCGAACAGAACCTGGGACAGCTCGAGGGGGCGACCGGCCAGACCGCCGACAGCCTGCGCGAGCAGATCAACTACCTGGTGCGCGTGTCGCAGCGCCGGTAGCGCGAACAGGCATCAGCGCGCGTAGACGTTCGAGGAGGGCAGTCCTGTGAGAGCGGGAATCACGGTAGCGGTCGTCGGCCTGGCGCTTGGCGCGTCGGCGGCGGGGTATGCGCAAGCGCCGGCGTCGGGAGTCCCCATGGCGGCCCCCATGCCGGCACAGCCGGCCGAGCAGGTGCAGGCGCGGTTTCAAATCGCCGCGATGGAAGGTGTGCTCGAGCGCGCCGTCCAACTCGGTGCGCAGACGATGCGCGTCAAAGTGCAGCAGGTGGCGCCCGAGATGCTCTTCATCAACGGCGCGGCCAGGGCGCGAGGCTTCTGGCTCGACGGCTACGGCGTCTTTTTCGACGTGGATGTGCCGGCGCTGCGCCGGAGCGTCCTCTGGAGCGTGCGCACGCTCGACCAGGGTGATCACAACAGACTGGTGGAGCTGCGCGATCTCGAAGGCGCTGGCCCCTTCGGTCAGCGACCCCGACGCGCGACAGCGGCTGCTGCTCATCATCAATCGCCTCGAACAGCTCGAGCCGCCGCCAGGTGACGCGGCCGGCACGCGGAAGTCGCCGACGGGCGGCGTCACGGCCGCGGCCCATACGACCGAGACCGACGCCGTGCTGGAAGATCCTGGCGAGGCGTACACCAACGAGGTCCGGAACGCACTCGTCGACGCGATCGTCGTCTACAGCACGCCGTTCTCGTTGGCGCCCAACGAAAGCCTGACCGTGGCCGCCCGCGACCAGGAGGGGACGCGGCTGCAGCCCGGTGATCCGTACGACGTGACGACCGTCCTGTCTGCGGGCCAGGGGTTCCGACCTGGCCGCGTATCGGAGTGGGCAAATCGACAAGGCTGAAATGAGGAAGCGAATCGAAGTCAAAGAGGTACTGACGAAATGCGGAGTGGGGAGTGCGGAGGGCGGAATGAAGTTACGAAGGCTGCGCTCAGAATTCATTTCGCCTTCCGCACTCCGCATTCCGCGCTCCGCACTCCGGGTTCCGCGCTTCGTCTCGCCCCCTCCTTCGGTCCCCGCTAGCTCCGCACTCCGCACTCCGAATTCCGAACTGCTGCAGGCCGTCCGCATTTAGAATGGTTGTGGTGCGTCGTTCCGCCGTTCTCGTGATCGCCTCCCTCTTGCTGTTGCCGGCTTGCCGGGGCAATGCGGATCTGAAGTCTGCCGCACGGATCATCGACGTGACGACCGGCTGGTTCGACGCAGGCGTGACCGAGGACGGGAAGAACAAGCTGGTGCCCAGCATCAGGTTCCGCGTGCGGAACGACGCCTCGCAATCGCTCGGGAGCGTCCAGTGCAATCTGCTCTTCAAGCGGGCCATCGACAAGGAAGAATGGACGACATCGTTCATTCGTGCGATCGGACCCGACGGGCTGGCGCCCGGCGCGACGACTGATGCGATCGTCGTGCGCGCACAGCAGGGCTACACCGGGACACAGCCGCGCGTGAGCATGCTCCAGAACACCCAGTTCGTGGACTTCAAGGTCGAGGTGTTCGCCAAGCAAGGTCCGTCGACCTGGGTCAAGCTTGGTGAGTATCCGATCCAACGCCAGCTGCTGACCCAAACGCCGGCGACGCCCAACGGCGCCACCATCCCATAGCGTGGCTGCTGGCTCCGCCGGCGGTCATGCACCTCTGACGGCCAGCTCACTCGATCGGCGCCTCGGATCATTCGACGCCGCCGCCATCATCGTTTCAAACGTCATCGGCAGCGGGATTTTCATCACGCCTGCGCTCATCGCCATGCTGGTGCCGGATGCCCGTGCGATGGTGGGCGTCTGGATTGCCGGCGGTCTGATCGCGTTCGGGGGCGCGATGGCATACGCCGAGCTCGCGGCATTGCGTCCCCGCGCCGGCGGTGAGTACGTCTACTTGCGCGAGGCGTTCGGACCGGTGATGGCATTCCTCACCGGGTGGACCTCGTTTGTGGCGGGCTTTTCCGGGGCCATCGCCGCGAGCGCGGTGGGATTTGCGACCTATCTCGGGCGCTTCGTCCCGGCAGCCGCAAATACGACTCCGCTCACGTCGGTCTCTCTTGGACCGGTGCACCTCCACGTGTCGATGCAGTCGCTGTTCGCGATTGGCGCGATCGCGGCCTTGTCGCTCGTCCACATCCGTGGCGTCGGCCCTGGCCGCATCATGCAGAACATCCTGGCGGCCGCGAAGGTCACCGCCCTGCTGTTGTTCATCGGGTTGGGATTCACTGCCGGAGAGGGCGACTTCTCACACCTCGCCGCGGGTGGCGACGCCAATGCGGTGGGATGGGTGCTCGCGCTGGTTCCGGTGATGTTCAGCTATTCGGGATGGAACGCCGCCACGTACGTGGCCGAGGAGGTCCGCGATCCATCGCGGTTCGTGCCGCGCGCGCTCGCGCTCGGCACGGGCGCGGTCGTGCTGGTGTACGTGCTGCTCAATCTGCTTTACGTCTACTCGATGCCGGTGTCAGAGCTGGCGCAGCTGCGGGGCAGCGTCGTGGACGTGATTGGGGATCGGCTGCTCGGACCGGCGGCGGGCAGCCTGCTCGCGATCATGACGATTGTGAGCATTGCCGCGAGCGTCAGCGCGATGACGTTCGCCGGCCCGCGCGTCTACTACGCGATGGCGCGCGACGGCGCGTTCTTCGCGGCGGCCGCGCGCGTGCATCCCCGCTATCGCACACCGGCGATCTCTATCGTGGCGCAGGCCGTGTGGAGCGCGGTGCTGGTGCTGACCGGCAGCTTTGCGCAGCTGATCGAGTACACAGGATTCGCGGTCGTGTTGTTCTCGGGGATCGCAGGCGTCGCCCTGTTCGTGCTGCGAAGGCGCGCAGCCGATGAGCCGCGCCCGTTCAAGGCCTGGGGCTATCCGTACGTGCCGGCGCTGTTTGTCGGCGCAAGCGCCCTCATCGTGATGAATGCGGTGTGGCGATCGCCGGGCCCCTCCCTCTCTGGCGCGGCGATCATCGCGGCCGGACTGCCGCTTTACGCGTGGCTTTCGTTCCGGCGCAACCGTCGCTGAGCCACGCGACGGTCAACTCCCAACTCCCAACCTCCAATTCCCAAGTTGTCCGCAAAGCCGCTCATCCGAGCCGCCGTACAGGATTCGGATACGCCCAAGCTGCTGCGCGCTGGGCCACGGGATCCGTTGGAAGTTGGGAGTTGGAGGTTGGGAGTTGGGAGTTGACGAGAAGTGCGATAAGCGATGCGCGGATCACCAAGCGACCCGCGCATCGCCGTTCACAATCGTCCTTACGGCTGTTGCGGCTGCAATTCGCCGCGGTAGGTCACGGTCTCGTCCGGCGGAATCCGCACGTCGAACGAGAGGGTGACGAACCCCGGCTTCCGGATTTCAATCCGGTGCGGCCCTGAATCGATCGTGAGCCGCTGGAAGAATCCGTCGTAGTCGTCCACCAGCCCCGTGAAGTAGCCGTCCACGTAGACCTGCGCATCTGGCGGGCTCACCTTCAATTTCAGCTGGCCGACACCGTACGCGGCGGGATCCGGTGATCCATATCCTGGATCAGGGCGACTCCATTCCCCGGATCAGGCGTGCCGTAGCCCGGATCCTGCGATCCATACGCGCCGCCGGTGCCATAGCCGTAAGCGCCACCGCCGACGGGGCCGTAATATCCCGGATACCCCCACCAGAACGGATCGTAGTAGAAGTAGCCGAGGCCGAACGCGCCGTAGCCCCACCAATAGCTCGGATAGTAGTAGTGGTGACCGTAGTACCCGCTATAGCCGCCATGCCCGTGATTGTGATCGCCGTTGTACGGCGGATGCGTGCGCGGGACTGGCCGTACCAATCGCACTCCGGTTGTCGCGCGGGCGATCCCCACGTGGCGTCGCGCGCGCGGGCGACCCGCTGCTGGTACTGGGCTGACCGGCTGAACGTGTCCGGGCGCGCTGCGCGGCGAAGACCGGTGAATCACTGGCCTCAGGTCCGCGCACCGTTGAAACGCCACCGACCGTCGGGGCGGGCGATGAGCCCGATCCCGAGGCCGGCTCGGTGCGGATGATCGACGGCGGGCGCCCGCCGGTGTCGGCGCCGCGCACGCCGCCGCGTTCGTACACGCCGCCCTCTCGAGGCGTTGAGAACGTCCGCGGCATTGGGCGGTTACCCGAGTCGCGCGGTGCGACCGTCGGGGCTGCGCGCACGGGTGCCGGAGGCGGCGGAGGCGGCGGGGGAGGCGGTGCGCTACGAGGGACGGCGGCTTCCCTGGGGGCGGAGGCCGGCGGTGCCGAGCGCTCATGTGCCTGCGGACTGCCGGCAAAAGCCGTCCCGGTCAGCACGAGCGCTCCCGTGAGCACAAGCGTTGGGCCGATGACCGCTGATTTCATGGGAGGCTCCTTGACTACTTGAGACAGCAACCTGTCTGCCAGCGCACAAATCACGAAAACGGCGTATGTTCGACTATACCTGACCGTTTGTCATTAGAGTGTCACTTCCGAGCCTCAGCAGGCGTCCGGTTTCCTTGACACTCGTTTTTCGCAGCAGCTAGACTCGCAAGTAGCCGCCCAACTCGCTAAGCGGGCTCAGGGTTACCCCTTGTCTTCGCTCTCCACGCCTGGGTCGCGTCCGGTGCCCGCCCCAATGTTCCACAGTACGACGATCCTCGCGGTTCGGCTGCACGATCGGGCCGTCATGGCCGGCGACGGCCAAGTGACCTTCGGCGGCACGATCATGAAGCAGCGTGCGCGCAAGATTCGGCGTCTCTACCACGACCGGATTCTCGCAGGCTTCGCTGGCTCCGCCGCTGACTCCTTCGCGCTCTTCGCACGGTTCGAGTCGAAGCTCGAACAATACCGGGGACAGTTGGAGCGCTCGGCTGTTGAACTGGCGAAAGACTGGCGTACCGACCGCTCGCTGCGGCGGCTCGAAGCCATGCTCGTCGTGATGGACAAGCAGCAGCTCTTCGTCTTGTCTGGCACCGGCGACCTGATCGAACCCGACGATGGGATCGTGGGTATCGGGTCTGGCGGACCGTACGCCGTGGCCGCCGCCAAGGCCCTTGCGGCGCACAGCCCGCTCGACCCGCGCGCCATCGCCGAACACGCGATGGAGATTGCGGCCTCAATCTGCATCTACACGAACGGCAACATCGCCGTCGAGGAGCTTTGAGGGCGATGAGCATCTCACTGCCGGAACGATCGACCTCGGCGGTCGAATCGCTGACGCCGCGTCAGATCGTCGCCGAGCTCGACAAGTACGTCGTCGGCCAGCACAAGGCGAAGCGCGCGGTCGCGATCGCGCTCCGGAATCGGATGCGCCGCCAGAAGCTGGCGCCCGACATGGCCGACGAGGTCGCTCCGAAGAACATCCTGATGATCGGTCCAACGGGCGTCGGCAAGACGGAGATCGCGCGCCGCCTCGCGCGTCTGGCCCAGTCGCCGTTCATCAAGGTCGAGGCGTCGAAGTTCACGGAAGTCGGCTACGTTGGACGCGATGTCGAGTCGATGGTGCGCGACCTCGTCGAGCTCGCAATCGACATGGTGCGCGAGGAGCGCCGCGCCGACGTGCGTGTGAAGGCCCACCAGCAGGCGGAGGAACGGCTGCTCGACCTGCTGCTGCCGCCGGCCACGCACGTGGACGTCGTCGATCCGGCGGCGGCGGGGTTGCGCGATCCCGCGCAAGCCACGCGCGAGCGGCTGCGCGAGCAGTATCGGGAGGGGCGGCTCGATCACCGCACTGTGGAGATTGAGACGCGCGAACAGTCCTTCCCGTCGCTCGAAATCATCTCGGGCACGTCCGTCGAAGAGGTCGGCATCAATCTGAAAGAGATGCTGCCCGGCATGTTCCAGGGGCGCGCGCGGCGCCGTCGGCTGAAGGTGCCCGAAGCCTTCGACGTGCTCACGCAGGAGGAAGAACAGAAGCTGATCGACATGGACAGCGTATCGCGCAACGCCATCCAGCGTGTCGAGCAGAGCGGCATCATCTTCATCGACGAGATCGACAAGGTGGCCGGACGTGAAGGCGGTTATGGCGGTCCCGATGTGAGCCGCGAAGGCGTCCAGCGCGACATCCTGCCGATCGTCGAGGGCACGACCGTCAACACGAAGTACGGGATGGTGAAGACCGATCACATCCTCTTCATCGCGGCGGGCGCCTTCCACGTCTCGAAGCCGTCGGATCTCGATCCCGGAATTGCAGGGCCGCTTTCCCATCCGCGTCGAGCTCGAGCCGCTCGGCACGGCCGAGTTCGTGCGCATCCTGACGGAGCCTCGGGGCGCGCTCATCAAGCAATACACGGCTCTGCTCGACACCGAGGGCGTGCAGATTCGCTTCACGGAGGATGCCGTGCAGCGGATCGCGAAGATTGCGACGCAGGTCAACGAGCAGACCGAGAACATCGGCGCGCGCCGTCTGCACACGGTCATGGAACGCCTCCTCGACGAGGTCTCGTTCGACGCGCCGGACCTCGCGGACAAATCGGTTACGATTGACGACGCCTACGTCCGCCGCATGCTCGACGACATCGTCGGGAACGACGACCTGTCGCGCTACATCCTGTGACCCACCCGTGCCGACCGGTGTGACTGCCGCAACCAATCTGCGCCGTTGTGCGGCAGCGACCTGTCTCATGGCTGCCGCCGCTCTCGTGGCGTGCGGCAAGAAGGGGCCACCGCTGCCGCCGCTGCTGAAGCTGCCCAGTCCGCCGACCGAAATCGTCTCGACAAGGTCGGGCGATGACGTGACCATCCGGTTCACGGTGCCGCGCACGAACATCACGGGTGCGCAGCCCGCCGATCTCGAAAGCGTGGACGTGTACGCGTGGACCGGCGGCGGACACGCGGAGGGCGGTGGAGAATCCGGCAAGGGTGCCACGGCTACGAGTTCCGCGGGCGCGTCAGCCCACGGTGCTGGCAGTGGCGGTGCGCGACGCGGCGGAGGGCGGCGGCACAGGCAGCGGTGGCGCCAATGCACGAGGGCAGACGATCGATCCAAAGTCGGTCTACAAGTACGGCACGCTGGTCGCCTCTGTCCCGATCCGTCGGCCACCGCCGCCTCCTCCCGAGCCGAAAGAGGGCGAGCCTCCGCCACCGAGGCCCGTGCCGACGGGTCCCGGGATCGATCAGGGTTCGCCGGGCGAAGTGCACGAGACGCTGTCACCAGCGCAGCTCGTACCGCTGGTCATTCCAGAGAAATCGTCGAAGGAGCCCAATCGGAAGACGCTGGACGAAGACCGGGTCATCGTCACACCGCCGGACGTGACGATGCCGGCGACGGATGTGGGGTTGCGGTACTACCTCGTCGTCGGTGTGAACCGCAGCGGCAAGCGCGGGACTGCCGGCACACGCGTGCAGGTCGCGACGTGGCCTCCGCCCGACATGCCGACTGACGTGGCCGTGACCGTGAAGCAGGATGGCAACGTCATCACGTGGACCGCGCCGCCACACATGCGGAAGCCCGTGGGCCCGGCCAACCCCTCGCCCGCGCCGGCACCCGCGACGCCAGCGGCAACACCAGGGACAAAACCAGGTGCGCCCGCACCAGGCGCACCCGCGTCAGTGCCTGGTGTCGTCGTGCCGCCGCCACCGCCGGCGGCCGAAGACGAAGATCAGCCCGCCGCCCCGGCTACTGCCGCCGCGCCCGCCCCAGCTGCTGAGGCGGCGCCCGCTCCAGTCCAGACGCCGGCTGCGCCGGCGAAAGCGACAAATCCGACTGCGGGGACGCCAGCCGAAGCCACGCCTCCCACGCCGGTGACCAGCGCGCCAGCGGCAGGAACGCAGGGCGCCCCCACGACGGCTGCTGGCGCAGCCGCGCCAGGACAGGCCACACCCACTGCGCTCCTGACCGCGGAGGGGTTGCTTCCGTCACGTCTTTCGCTTCCGTGGCCGGCGTCGAGCTCCGGGTTCGTGGTCTACGAAGTTGCGTCGCCCGACTTCGACGTTACGTCGGTGCCGCCACTGCCGGCGGCACAGCCCTTTCCCCGTCTGCTGACGCCGTCGCCGGTTCCGTCCGCGACCTTCACGGACGCTCGCGTCGAGTTCGGTGCGACGCGCTGCTACGTGGTGCGCACCGCGGACACGATCGGACTCTCAACGATCCAGAGCGTCTCGACCGCGCCCGTGTGCGTGAAACCCAAGGACACGTTCGGGCCGTCGGCGCCCAAGTCGCTGCAGGCCGTTGCGAGTGAGGGCGCGATCAGCCTGATTTGGGAAGCCAACACCGAACCCGACCTCGCCGGGTACATCGTGCTTCGAGCGGCCGCGCCATCGAACAAGTTCGAGCCGATCACACCGCAGCCGATTAGAGAGACCACTTTCCGCGACACGGCGGTTCGGCGCGGCGTGCGCTACGTGTACGTCGTGGTAGCCGTCGACACCGCGTCGCCACCAAACAGGAGCGAGCCCTCGAATCGTGTGGACGAGGCCGCGAGGTAGACCGTAGACCGTAGACTGTAGACCGAGGTGCGTTCCATGTCCGAGCGTCTGTACCGCTTGCAGGCCGATGCTCGCGTGTTCCTTGCGGTGGAGCGCGATGGCGTGTTGTCGGAAATCGAGGGCGACGTCTTCGGCGACTGGCGTCCGGGTGCGCCGATTGCCGGCGGCCTCAAGGCCCTGAAGGTCCTTGCGCCGGTCGTTCCCTCGAAGATCGTGGCGGTCGGCCTGAACTATCGTGATCACGCGGCGGAGCAGGGCAAGCCGCTCCCACCGGAGCCCCTCATTTTCCTCAAGCCGTCCACGGCAGTGATCGGGCCCGGTGATGCGATCGAAATACCTGCTGGCGTCGGCCGGGTCGATCACGAGGCCGAAGCAGGCATTGTCATCCGCCGCCGCGCCAGCCGGGTCGCCGCGGCTGACGCGCTGGATTACGTGCTCGGCGTGACGTGTGTCAACGACGTGACGGCACGGGACATCCAGCGTCGCGAGAATCAGTACACGCGGCCGAAGGGCTTCGACACGTTCGCCCCGCTCGGGCCGGCGATCGCTCTCGGGCTGGACCTGGGCGATCTTTCGGTCGAAGGTCTGGTGAACGGCGTGCGGCGCCAGGCTTCGACCACCCGGCAACTCATCTTCCCGGTGGCCGAGCTCGTGGCCTTCATTTCCGATGTCATGACGCTCCTGCCCGGGGATATCATTTCGACAGGCACACCCTCTGGTATCGGGCCGCTACAGCCGGGCGACGTTGTCACGGTGCGTGTCGGGGGCGTGGGTGAGTTGACGAATCCCGTCGTCAGCCGGTGAAACCGCCGGTGACGCTCGGGTCGGGCGCGTTCACGGGCCAGGCGCGGCGCGCGGGTCCTCGAAGGAGAGAGACACCATGAAGTTCTTCGTCGATACCGGCAGCATCAAGGACATCCAGACGCTTGCGGATCAGGGCATTCTCGACGGCGTCACGACCAATCCCTCGCTCATGGCGAAGGAAGGCGGCGATCCCTCGAAGATCCTGAAAGAGATCTGCCGGATCGTGCAGGGTCCCGTCAGCGGCGAGGTCGTGGCCACCGACTACGAGGGCATGCTGCGGGAGGGTCGTACCCTGGCAGCGATCGACGAGCACATCATCGTCAAGGTCCCGTTCACCAAGGCCGGCGTCAAGGCCTGCAAGACGCTGTCGTCGGAAGGGAAGCGGGTCAACGTGACGCTGGTCTTTTCGGCGCCGCAGGCGCTCATTGCCGCCAAGGTGGGCGCTTACTTTGTCAGTCCGTTTGTCGGGCGCCTCGACGACATTGGCAGCGACGGCATGCACGTGATCGAAGAGATTGTCGAGATCTACGACAACTACGACTACACCACGCAGGTGCTCGTCGCGAGCGTGCGCCACCCGATCCACGTCATCCAGGCGGCGCGGATGGGGGCAGATATCGTGACCTGCCCACCAGCGGTGTACGAGTCGATGTTCAAGCATCCGCTGACCGACATCGGTCTTGAACGGTTCCTGAAGGATTGGGAGAAGGCGCAAGCGCCGGCCGGCAAGGCGTAGCGCGCGATGGACCATTCCGAGCAGCTGGCCGCGCTCGAACGGCGCGCGGACCTCGGCGGCGGCGAGGATCGCCGCCGCCGTCAACACGACGCAGGCAAGCTCACCGCGCGCGAGCGCATCGACCTGCTCTTCGATCCGGACTCTTTCCAGGAGATCGACAAGCTCGTCACGCATCGCTGCCGCGACTTCGGCATGCAGGATCAGGTCGTGCCCGGCGATGGCGTCATCGCAGGACACGGTCTCGTGGACGGCCGTACCGTCTACGCCTTCGCGCAGGACTTCACCGTCTTCGGCGGATCGCTCTCCGAAACCAACGCCGCGAAGATCGTCAAGGTGATGGATCTGGCGATGAAGGTCGGCGCGCCGGTCGTCGGATTGAATGACTCCGGCGGCGCGCGCATCCAGGAAGGCGTGCTGTCACTCGGCGGGTACGCCGATATCTTTCTCCGCAACACGCTGGCCTCGGGCGTCATCCCGCAGATCTCCGCCATCATGGGGCCGTGCGCCGGAGGCGCCGTGTACTCCCCGGCGATCACAGACTTCACGGTCATGGTTCGCGACACGAGCTACATGTTCGTGACGGGGCCCGACGTCGTGAAGACCGTCACGCACGAGGACGTCACGAAGGAGCAGCTGGGCGGGGCGGCCACTCACAACGAGAAGAGCGGCGTCGCGCACTTCGCGGTGGACGACGACCGTCAGTGTCTTGCGCTTCTTCGCGCGCTGCTCTCGTACCTGCCGTCGAACAACGTCGATCCGGCTCCCGTCCATACGACCGACGACGATCCCGAGCGGGAAGACGCGGCGCTCGACACGATCGTGCCGGCGTCGCCGACGCAGCCGTACGACATGCACGATGTCCTCACCTCGGTCGTCGACCGGGGCTCGTTCCTCGAAGTGCACGCGCACTTCGCACGGAACCTGATCGTCGGCTTCGCCCGCCTCAACGGGGCCTCGATCGGCATCGTCGCGAACCAGCCCGCGCACCTGGCGGGGACACTCGACATCGACGCGTCGGTGAAGGGCGCTCGGTTCGTGCGCTTCTGCGACGCGTTCAACATCCCGCTCGTCACGTTCGAGGACGTGCCGGGATTCCTTCCGGGGCTGCAGCAGGAATTCGGCGGCATCATCCGACACGGCGCGAAGCTCCTGTACGCGTTTGCCGAAGCCACGGTACCGAAGGTGACCGTCATCACTCGCAAAGCCTACGGCGGCGCCTACTGCGTGATGTCGAGCAAACACATCCGGACCGATGCCAACTTTGCGTGGCCGACAGCCGAGATCGCCGTCATGGGACCCGAGGGCGCGGTGAACGTGCTCTACAAGCGGGAGCTCGATCAAGCAGCGGATCCCGCGGCCGTACGCGCCGAGCGTGTCGCCGAATTCAGGAAGGCGTTCGCGAACCCGTTCGTGGCCGCAGGTCGCGGCTTCATCGACGCGATCATCGCCCCGCGCACGACCAGAAGCGTGCTCATCGCGTCGCTGACCCGCCTATCCGGCAAGCGCGATCGCAACCCGCCCAAGAAGCACGGGAACATTCCGCTCTGAATCGGGCTACGGGCTCCGGGCTGCAGGCTACGGGCTCGGACTGGCCCAAGGCTCAGGGCTCACGACGCATGGCCCCTCTACCCCTTACCCCTTCCCCCTTAACCCCTTCCCCCTCCACGCTCAGAGGTTCCGCACCGCGATCACCTCTCTGGCCGGCGTGCGATCGCCCGTGCAGTTGATGTGGCGCGGGCCATTGAGGAATCGCAGCTTGAATCCCAATTCGCGGTACAGGCTCCTGATTCGCGGCGTCGACTGGTTCACGAGCACGACCGGGCCCGGATGCTGCGCGAGCCAGGCGGCAGTCCGTTCCTGATCCGACCAGGAGAAGCCGCCTCGCGCGTACTGCGTGAAGGCCACGTCGTATGGCGGATCGGCGTAGACGAAGTCGGTTGGCGCCACAGTGACCGAAGCGAAATCGCCTGCCTGGAACGTCCACGCCGAGAACGTGTCACGGTAGGCGGTGAAGTCACGGACGTAGCGGATGCGATGGTACCGTCCGAAGGGCACGTTGAACGCACCAGAGCGGTTGAAGCGGCAGAGTCCGTTGTATCCCGTTCGATTCAGGTAATAGAAGAGCCCCGCCGCCTCGCTGGTCTCGCACTGTCCTGAGCGGAGCAGCTCGTTGAAGCGTTCGCGGTGGTCATAGAAGAGCCGCTCGTCGTTCTCGAGCCGGCTTTCAATCGTCAGTCCGCGCCCCAGCCAGCGATAGAAGTTGATGACGTGCGGATTGGCATCGTTCAGCAGTGCCCGCGGTGGCCGGAGGCCCAACGTGACCGCGAGGCCGCCGCAGAATGGTTCGACGAGGCGGCGATGAGCATGCGAACACCAGAGCGGAGCCAGGTGAGGCACCTGCCAGCGCTTGCCGCCAGCCCACTTGAGCAGAGGACGAAACGCAGGAGGATCGTGGGAGTCAGCGCCGCCCGGCACGGGCCGCCAGTGTAGCACCCTCACTCGAGCCAGCGGGCCCACTATGCCCGCTGGCTCTCAGGGCTTTGGGCTTTGGGCTTTAGGCTTTGGGCGTTGGGCTTCGCCGAAGCGCGCGTGACGCTTGGAGCGCGAAGGCGGGGGAGTTGGAGGTTGGGAGTTGATCCGTTGGCAGATAGAATCAGATGCTTGCCTTCACGCATCAGGAAGGTGCTCGTCGCCAACCGAGGCGAAATCGCAGTCCGCATCATCCGGGCGTGCCGCGATCTCGGGCTTGCTACGGTCGCGGTCTACTCGGATTGCGATCGCGCGGCGTTGCACGTGCGGTTTGCCGATGAGGCATGGCCGCTTCCTGGTAACGCCCCGCGAGAGACCTACCTTCGCATCGACGCCATCGTGGACGTGGCGCAGCGTGCGGGTGCCGATGCCGTGCACCCCGGGTACGGATTCCTGGCCGAGAGCGCGGCGTTCGCGGATGCGTGCCGTGCCGCTGGATTGACCTTCGTCGGTCCGAGCGGCGACGCCATCCGTGCGATGGGCAGCAAGACCGCCGCACGAGCCGTCGCCGAGGCCGCGGGCGTGCCGGTCGTACCGGGAACGGGCGAGGCGCTGGCGATGGACGTGCCAGCGGACGAGGTCGCGCGGCTCGCCAACCAGATCGGCTATCCGCTCATGCTGAAGGCCGTCGCCGGTGGCGGCGGCAAAGGCATGCGGCTCGTTGAAGAGCCGGCGGAGCTCGCCACGAGCCTCCGTGCCGCGCGGTCCGAAGCGCTGTCGGCGTTCGGTGACGGCGCCGTCTATCTCGAGCGCCGCTTGCGGCGTCCGCGACACGTGGAAGTGCAGCTGCTCGGCGACGAGTGGGGCACCGTGGTCCCGTTCGTCGAGCGCGAGTGCTCCATTCAGCGCCGCCATCAGAAAGTGCTCGAGGAGAGCCCCTCGATGGCGATCTCGCTCGAACAGCGACGCGCGATCGCCGAGGCCGCCGCGCGTGTCGCGCGCCGCGTCGGATTACACCAACGCCGGGACGATCGAATTCCTGCTCGACGAGGATGGCACCTTCTACTTCCTCGAGATGAACACGCGCTTGCAGGTCGAGCACCCCGTGACGGAGCTCGTCACGGGTGTGGACCTCGTGCAGTGGCAGATCCGAATCGCTCAGGGAGAGCCGATCACGCTCGATCCGGAACGCCTGCTCACGCCAAGTGGACACGCGATCGAAGCGCGCATCTACGCCGAGGATCCGGACAACCGCTTCATGGCCTCCCCCGGCCGCGTCACGCACCTGCGGTCGCCCTCGGGTCCAGGGGTGCGTGACGACAGCGGACTGACGGCGCCCGGGGAGGTCCCGATCTACTACGACCCTCTCGTGTCGAAGCTCTCGGCATGGGGCACCGATCGGCCGCAGGCGGTTCGGCGACTCGCGCGAGCCCTCCGTGAGTACGAGATCGAGGGGATTCAGACGACGCTCCCGTTCTTCCGATGGCTCGTGACGGAAGATGCCTTCCTCGACGGGCGGTTCGACACGACGTATCTCGACGGAGTGCTCGCGGAGCGTGCGGGGCGTCCGTTCTGGGAAGCCGGCCGCGGAGCCGAGGAGCTCGCAGTGATTGCGGTGGCCGTGCAGCTTGCGGTTTCCGGCCACCGCGCGCGGGCGCACCCCGCGCCGAGCGCGTCGGGTTGGGCCTCCGTAGCCCGCCGCGAGGCGTTGAGATGACAACGCTGGACCTCGACGTCGGGGGCGTCGTCAGGCACGTCCGGGTGATGCGCGAGGATGGCCGGCTGGTGGTCGAGGTGGACGGGCGGCGTCATGTGCTCGACGCCAGGGCGACCGAGCCTGGCCGATGGTCGCTCCTGTTCGACGAGCGTCATGCGAGTCACGAGGTGCTCGTTCGAAACGGCCAGCCTGGCGCGTGGACCGTCCTTGTAGACGGCGCTGTCGTGCCGGTCCGTCTGTTGGATCCACGCAGACGCGACTCCTCCTCGACCGACGGCGGCTCGGCCGGTCTCGTACGGATCGTCGCGCCGATGCCCGGGAAGATCGTCAAGGTGCTTGTGCAGTCCGGGGCCGCCGTGAGCGCACGTCAGCCGCTGGTCGTCGTCGAAGCGATGAAAATGGAAAACGAGATGCGCGCGCCGCGGCCGGGCACCGTGACCGACGTGCTCGTCTCGGAAGGCGCACTGGTCGAAGCGGGTGCGCTGCTCGTTACGATGGCATGACGGACGAGATCAACCAGGACGACACGCCGCCCGACAGCGCCTCCCCTGAGCCAGTGGAGACCGAGAAGGTGCGCCCGCGGCGCCGTCATCCGCTCCTCCGGGCAATCGGCATCTTCGGCACCATCGTCGTCGTCATTCTCGCCGTGTCGATTGTGACGACGGTGACGGTTGACTTGGGGCCAGGTCTGCGCTTGCTCGCGGCCACGGCCGGCGGCAATTATCTGAAGCGCGAGATGCGCATCGGCAAACTGTCGATCCGCCTCCTGACTGGCACGTTCATCGTCGAGGACTTCCTCATTGGCGGACTCAATCCGCAGGACCGTCCGTTCTTCACCGCGAAGCGCATCGAGATTGCGATGCCGCTTTCGTCGCTGATCAACCGCCAGGTGGTGATTCAGTCGGTCGAGCTGACCGACTGGAGCATGCTGGTCGAAACGTGGCCCAACGGACGCCACAGCTTTCCGAGATTCACGCGCGACGGTCCGAGCACCGGAAAGAAGCGATTCACCACCACGGTCAAATGGGTGCATGCGGGCCGCGGACAGTTCACCTTCGAGGACCACGGAGCGCCCTGGGGAACGGTCGCTCGCAATCTCGATCTCGTCGTCCGGCAGGACAACGGATATCGAGGCACCGCCCGCTTCTCTGGTGGCACCGTGTCGATCCAGAAGTACCTGCCCATGTGGGTCGACATGGATTCGGAATTCACGATCGATCGCGGCCTCGTGAAGTTCAGCCGGCTCGATCTCAAAGCCGATGGTTCGGTCTCGACGGTCACGGGAACCGTCGATCTCGGCAACTGGCCCGAACAGACCTGGAACGTGCAGTCGCGCGTGCAGTTTCCACGGATGCGCGAAATCTTCTTCGCGCGCGAATCGTGGCGTCTGTCGGGGTACGGCGATTTCACCGGTACGTTTCATCTCTTCAAGGGCGGTCGTGAGCTGAAGGGCACGTTCACGAGCCCGCAGGCCGGCGTCAACGCGTATCGGTTCGACAACCTGCGGGGAGCGCTGCTGTGGGTGCCGGACAAGTTCGAAGTCACCAACGCGTCGGCGCGCGCGTACGGCGGAGAGTCCCGGTTCGAATACCGGATTGCGCCGCTCGGGTCCCCCACACCAACCGCTGCACGCTTCGATGCGACCTACACCGGAGTCGATCTCGCGATGTACTCTGACGCGCTCGAGCTGCCGGGCATTCGATTCGGCGGTCGGGCGAGCGGAAGAAACCTCATGGAGTGGCCGCTCGGACGGTTCGCGGCCGGCGTCCACGGTGACGGACGGATGACAGTCGAGGCACCAGCGGACTCGCCGGTGCTCGGACGCGAGGGGTCGCAGGCCGTGATCGGCGAGGAGGCGAGGCTGGGCAAGCAGTGGGGTCCATTCGATGCCCGGCCGCTCGTTGGACACGTGCCGGTGGGTGCGGACTTCACATACCGCTTCGATCCCGAGTGGCTGACGATCCAACCCAGCCGGTTTGCGACGCCACGCACGTTCGTGTCGTTCGAAGGACGCACGGCGTGGGGCGAGCGGTCGCGGATCCCGTTTCACGTGACGAGCGCCGACTGGCAGGAAAGCGATCGCCTGCTCGCCGGGATCATGACGGCCTTTGGGTCGTCCACCGGGGCGGTGCCGGTCGGAGGCTGGGGCGAGTTCGACGGCACGATGACCGACGCGTTCAAGCATCCACGCATCGATGGGCACTTCCGCGGCGAGCGGATGCACGCGTGGGACGTCATCTGGGGCGCGGGGACGGCAGACATCGTCATCGAGAACAGCTACGTCGTCGTGACGGGCGGAGTCGTGCACCAGGGCGAGGGCAGGATCGAAGCGGACGGCACATTTTCGCTCGGGTATCCCCGCAAGGATGGCGGGGAAGAGATCAACGCGCGCGTCCGCGTGGATCGCCGGCCCGTCGCCGATCTGCGCCATGCCTTCGGACTGGACGACTATCCCGTCGAAGGCAAGCTCTCTGGCGAGTTTCACCTGTATGGCAAGTACCAGACGCCGTTCGGCTTCGGCAAGATGCAGATCGATCAGGGCGTCGCGTACGGCGAGTCGTTCGAGGCCGCGACTGCGTCGCTGCGATTCGAGGGCAGCGGCGTACGCCTCGATGGCATCGAGGCGCAGAAGAGCGGAGGTCCAGTCGCGGGGGCCGCGTACGTCGGCTGGAACGGGACCTATTCGTTCAACGTCCAGGGGCGCCGGGTGCCCGTCGAGGCCGTGTCGTTCGCCCAGTATCCGGACGTTCCGCTCTCGGGCGTGATGACGTTCACGGCATCGGGGAGCGGCCGCTTCGATGACCCGCGTTACGACGTGCACGTCAACGTGAGCGACCTGTACGTGCGCGACGAAGGCATCGGCGAGGTCACGGGACGCCTCACGGTCAGGAGTCAGGTGCTCGCCGTGGAGCTCGACGCGGCCTCACCTCGTCTGGCTGTGTCGGGCTCGGGACGCATTGCGATGACTCCCGAGGCCGACGCCGAGCTGACGTTCCGCTTCACCGACACGTCGCTCGATCCCTACGTCCGCATGGTCCGCCCCGGCCTGTCGCCGTTCACGACAGCGGTCGTCAGCGGCACGCTGCGCGTGGCGGGCGAGCTGCGGACGCGCGATCGGCTCGTCGTGGACAGCACGGTGGATCATCTCCAGCTGCGTCTGTTCGACTACCTCGTGAAGAACGACGGCCCCATCCGCCTCACGCTCGAGGGGCAGGACGCGCGAATTGCCGCTATGCGTCTGGTGGGAGACGGCACGAGGCTCGATGTCAGCGGCACCGTTGGCCTCGAGAGTCAGCAGATGTCGATCCACGCCACGGGCGATGCGAACCTCGGCATCCTGCAGGGCTTCTTCCGCGACATCCGCAGTGAAGGACAGGCCGACCTCGTCGCCGACCTGGGCGGCACATTCGATCGTCCGGTGCTGGCCGGCCGCGCGGCGATCGCAGGCGGGCGCTTGCGGCATTTCGCCTTGCCGCACGCGCTCGAGGCGATCAACGGCGAGGTGACATTCGACGCCGGCGGCGCCAGGCTCGACGGTCTCACGGCCCGGCTTGGCGGGGGCCTGGTGCGCTTTGGCGGCCGCGTCGGTATTGGCGGTTCGGGCAGTCCTGAGCTGGACGTGACCGCTACGGGCGAGGACATGCGGCTCCGCTATCCGGAAGGGTTCCGCTCCGTGGTGGACGCCGACCTGACCTTGCGCGGCACGCTGGCCTCGGCGCTGCTGAGCGGCGGTGTGCGCGTGAAGAGCAGCGACTACACGCGCCGGTTCGATGCGGCAACGAATCTGCTCGATTTCGTCGGCCGCGCCACGCCCGAGGCCGTGCCGGCGACCCCCACAGGGTTCCCGCTTCGCTTCGACGTCCGCGTCGTCGTGCCGTCCACGCTCCACGTCGACAACAATGTGCTGCGGATGGTGCTCAGCGCCGACCTCACGTTCCGTGGCACGTACGACAAGCCGCTCCTGTTCGGCCGTGCCGAGATCGAGCGCGGCGACGTCCTGTTCGAGGGCAAGCGCTACGTGGTGACTCGAGGCACGATCGATTTCAGCAACCCGTCGCGGATCGAGCCGTTCTTCGACCTCGAAGCGCAGACGCGCGTCCGGGTGCCAGGCCAGACGTATCAGGTCACGGCGACGATTGCCGGCACCATGGACCGCTTCCAGTGGGCGCTCAATTCCGACCCGCCCCTGCCCAACATCGACGTGCTCTCGCTGTTGCTGAGCGACACCGCCCCGACCGATCCGGAGCTCGCGCAGCTGCGGACGCCGCAGCAGACCGAACAGCAGTTGCTGCAGGCCCGCGCGGCACAGCTGCTCGTGAGCCCGATCTCTGCCGGTGTCGGCCGTGTCGTCGAACAGACGTTCGGGGTGGACAGCTTCCAGATCACGCCGTCGCTCAACGATCCGACGCAGCAGTCGTCGAGGATCAACCCCGGCGCGCGCCTCACGATCGGAAAGCGGATCTCGACGCGCGCCTATCTCACGTTCTCGCAGAGCCTCACGCCCCAGTCCACGAGCCGCGACCAGGTCATCGTGCTCGAATACGACCAGAGCGACCGTGTGTCGTGGCTGCTGTCGCAGAACGAGGACCGCACCTACGCGCTGGAGATACGCGTACGCCACGCCTTCTGATGCGGCAGCCGCTGACGCTGCTCGCACTGCTGGCCGTTCTGGCCGGATGTCCGTCCGCGCTCCGGGCTGCGCCCGAGGAGCCGTGGGGCCAGCCCGTCGTCTCGGTCACGCTGGACGTGGAAGGCGTCCCGACGATCGAGCCCGGACTGCGCGACCTGGTGGAGGTGCGCGTCGGCGCGCCTCTCGACGCCAGGCGCGTGCGTGAGAGCATCACGCACCTTTTCAGTCTCGGGCGGTTCGACGATGTGGTGGTCAGGTACGGAGCCGGCACCTGGGGGGATTGCGGTCCGGTTTGCGCTGCAGCGCAGCCACTCGGTGCGCAAGATCGAATTCACGGGATCACTCGGCCTCGATGACGAGCGCCTCCGGCGTGCCATCACGGATCGGTTCGGCCTCACTCCGTCTGCCGCACGGACGGCCGACGTCATCAAGGTGCTCGAAGCGCTGTACCGGGACGCCGGATACCCGCAGGCGCAAATCACTGCCACCCCGCAAGTCAGGCACCAACCGGACGAGACGACACTCGTGGTCCACGTCGAATCAGGGCCGCGAATCGTGCTGCGTGAGGTCAAAATCGACGGCAACGCGCCGGGGTCGCTGGCAGACGCACGTGCCCGTCTGGGATTTGCTGCCGGGCAGCCCTACGATCGTCCGCACATCGTCGCGCGCCTGGCCGAGTACGTGCGCGAGCTTCGTGGCCGCGGCTACTACGAGGCGGTTGCCGACCAGAGCCTCGGCAACATGTCGGCCGACAAACGGACCGCCGATCTGCTCGTCACGATCGACGGTGGTCCGCACGTCACGATCGTGTTCGAGGGCGATCCGGTCCCGGGCCACGTACGCGACGACCTCGTGCCCATCGCGCGCGAGGGTGCCGTGGACGAGGATCTGCTGGAAGACTCGAGCCGCCGGATCGCCGGCTGGTTCCAGAGCCAGGGCTACCGCAATGCAGCCGTCACGCACACTCGGACCGCGAAGAACGGCGAGCTGGCGATCGTCTTTCGCGTCGTGCGGGGTCCGGCCTATACCGTGGGTCCCGTCACGTTCTCCGGCAATCACTCGGTCGCGACTGCGGATCTGCAGCTGGCGATGCACATGCGGGCAGGCGAGCCCTTCGTCCAGGCACGGCTCGACGGCGATATCAACGCCATCATGGACCGCTACCGCCGATTGGGATTCGCGACGGCCAAGATCGAGGCGACGTTGTCGAGCGCCAGCACGTCGCCGCCGCTCGCGACCAGCGTCAACCTTCAGATCGACGAAGGACCGCGAACGCTGGTCGGACAGATTGCGATTACAGGGAATCACGCGCTAACCAGTGAGCAGCTACACACCGCATTGGGATCCAAGGCAGGTCAACCGTTCTATCTGCCGCAGCTCGCGATCGATCGAGACTCGCTGCTGCTGACCTACCTGAATCGCGGGTACCGCACCGCCGATGTCATCGTCACGCAGGCGTTCAACGACGATCGCACGCGTGTGGATATCTCCTTCGGCATTCGCGAAGGCCCGCAGGTGTTCGTGGACCACGTGCTCATTGTCGGCAACGAGAAGACTGGTGCCGACACAATTCGTCACGAGGTCGTCTTGAAATCCGGCGACCCGCTCAGCTTCGACGCTATCAGCGAGAGCCAGCGGAAGGTCAGCTCGCTGGGGCTCTTCAGGCGCGTGCGAATCACCGAGCTCGATCACGGCGACGACACGCGGCGAGACCTCGTTGTGGCGGTGGAAGAGGCGCCAGCCACGTCGGTCGGCTACGGTGGCGGAGTCGAGGCCGGCCGGCGCCTGGTCCGCACCTCTGCCGACGAAGCACCAAGCGAGCGCTTCGAATTCGCGCCCCGCGGCTTCTTCGAGATCGGCAGGCGCAACCTGTGGGGCCGCAATCGATCGATCAACCTGTTCACCCGCTTGAGTCTTCGCCTGCGAAGCGATCCGGTGCTGACACACGACGGTGTCGAGCCGGCCACCGATTTCAACGAGTACCGCGTGCTGGCCACATACCGGCAGCCGCACCTTTTTGCGAACGCCGACTTCGTGGCGACGGGATACGCGGAACAAGGCGCGCGCACGAGCTTTGATTTCAACCGGCGGGGCGCGAGGGCGGAACTGGTCCGCAGACTGCGGCCAAAGCTGAGTCTGAGCGCCCGCTATTCGCTGGAGCGGACCGAAGTCTTCAATGAGTCCTTCTCCTCTGAGGACCAGCTGCTCATCGACCGGTTGTTCCCCCAGGTGCGACTGTCAACGGTGTCGTCCTCGCTGATTCACGACACACGGGACGATCCCGTGTTTCCCACGAAGGGTGAGCTTGTCGGCATCGACGGCGAGCTGGCTGCGCGCGCGCTCGGGTCGGAGGTCGGCTTCATCAAGAGTTTCATGCAGGGCTTCCTGTACCGGCGGTTGCCGGGCCGGCGGGGAATCGTCCTCGCCACCGGTGCCCGGCTTGGTCTCGCCACCGGCTTCGTCCGCGACGTCCCTCGGCTCGATGCCACCGGCCAGCCGATCACGGGGTCGAACGGTGAGCCCCTGACCGACACCCTGGACAGCCTGCCGGCCAGCGAACGGTTCTTCTCCGGCGGCGACACCACGGTTCGCGGTTTCTCTCAAGATCAGCTCGGAACGCCAGAGACGCTCGACGCGAACGGCGTGCCGCTCGGCGGTAACGCCGTCGTGGTCCTCAATGCCGAGCTGCGCATCCCGGTGTGGCACGACATCGGTGCCGTGACGTTCGTTGACGCGGGCAACGTGTTTGCGAAGGTGAATGACTTCGCACTGGGCGACATTCGCGGCGCGCTGGGTGTCGGATTACGGTACCGTTCGCCGATCGGACCGCTCCGGTTCGATATCGGATTCAAGCTGGATCGCCAGCGCCTGCCGAACGGGCAGCTGGAACGGCCAAATGCCTTCTTCATCAGTCTGGGCCAGGCCTTCTGACCGCATGCGACGCGTCCTGCTGCTGGTCATCACGATCGCCTGCGGCACGACGCTCGGTGCAGACGTCATCGATCGTGTGCTCGCGACGGTCCAAGGGCGGGTGATCACCCTGTCCGACGTCCGCATCGTGAAGACGCTCGGCCTCGTCGCCGTTCCCCCAGGCGCCGATCCAGACAAGGTCACCCTGAATGCGCTGATCGATCGGCTGCTCGTGCTCGAGGAAGTCGAGCGCTACGCGCCTCCCGAGCCGGACAGCGCCGCGGTCGATCAGCGCCAGGAAACCGTGCGAGCCCGCTTCCCCTCGGCAGCCGACTACACGCACACGCTCGAGCGCCTGGGAACGAGTGCCGTGTTCGTCGCGCAGTGGGTGCGGAACGATCTCCGAATCGCCAGCTATCTCGATCAGCGGTTTGCCGGCGCAGCCGAACCGAACGACGAAGAGCTCGAGAACTATCGCCGGCAGCATGCAGCCGAATTCGCGCGGAGTGGCCAGCAAGTGGACGAAGCGCAGCTGCTCACTGAAGCCAGAACGCGAGTGACGGCGGAGCGCCGACAGGCGCTGGTGAAGGAGTGGATTGAGGGGTTACGCGCGCGCAGCGACGTCAGCGTGACCCGGCCGCACTGATCGCGAGCAGCTCGTCATACACGCGTACCAGTGCGCCACCGACGACAGCCCAGTCGAACGTGGACTCGACCAGGGCCCGGCCGGCCGCGCCCATCGCCGGCCAATCCTTTCGACGCCGCACGGCCTCGTCCAACGCCTGGGCAAGTGCGATCGGATCGCCGGGAGGCACCAGCCAGCCTGTGACGCCTGGCTGCACCTTGTCGGGCAAACCCCCAGCTCGGCTCGCCACCACCGGACGGCGATGGGTCATGGCCTCGAGGGTGACGAGAGAGCTGCCTTCGTAAAGCGTCGGGTGCACGAAGAGGTCGGCTGCCTCATACCACGCATGGAGTTCTTGGTCCTCGAGCCGGCCCAGCCAGCGTACGCGCCGCTCGATGCCAACGCGACGGATCGCCTGCTCGATGGTCCGCCGGTAGGGTCCGCTGCCGGCGATGACCCACTGCCAGTCGGCCCGTCCTCGCCAGCCTGCGAGCGCTTCGGCGAGATGATGAAATCCCTTGTTCCGCTCCAGCCGGCCGACGCTCAGAAGCACGATCTGGTCGTTTGCCAGTTGGGCGGCGCCGCGCACCCGCGGGCCTGCGGCGCGATCCGCGAGAGCGTCACACGCAGCGACATCGATCCCGTTGGGGACGAGGCGAAGACGAGAGCGCTCCACGCCGAGGTGGTGCAGGACGAGTGGCTCGAGCGCCCGATCGGTCGCAATCACCGCGTCGGCTGCCTCCGCGCACGCTCGCACCACGCGCCGCAGAGGCTGATATGCCAGTCCCTTGATGCGTTGCCCGCCGTACGATCCGTCGGCGCCTCCAAACTCTTCGAGCCCCTGCGGATTCAGCACGAGCGGCGCCGCCATCGTGCCTCGCCGTTTGGCAAGGGCATACCCGTACGCGCTGGCACCGAGCGCGTAGACGACATCGACGTCGCCAGTCTGCACCGCGGCGGCCGCCGCTTCACCAGCGCGTCGGCCGAATCGGGGATATGCCGTGCTGCGATCGAGGATCGTCGTGCCTTTGCGGCCCGCGAGAGGGAAGGTTCGATAGGGGACCGCTGTCCATGCAAAGAGCGGATTCCCGACCATCGCGCTCCACGCAGCCCACGCCCGACTCTCCGAGGGTTCATGATTGGCCGGACGCGTGATCAGGCGAACGCGCAGTCCTGCAGCGAGGTGATGGCGGACGAGGTCGAAGACGTGCCGCTCGAGGCCGCCTACGCCATGGATGGGAAAGACGGCGCGCGAGATGACAGCGATCGAGAGCGGCCGCCCCGCTCGCCGGTTGCTCATGTGCGGCTCCTTGGCGAGGCCACGAGCTCTTTGTAGATCGACTCGATGCGCGCCACGACGCGAGGGGCGTCGAACCGCTCGCGGACGTGGAGCGCCGCGGCAGCACCCAGCCGTTCCCGAAGTGACTGATCCGCGGCCAGCCGGCGCACGTCGCGCGCCAGCCCGCTCGCATCAGTGGACAGGAGTCCCGTGCGATCGGACTCGATGATGTCCCGCGTACCGCCGGTATCCATGGCGGCCGAGGGTACGCCGAGCGCACTGGCCTCGACGAGCACGCGGCTCAGAGACTCCGGACCGCGCGAGGGGAAAATCAGGAACGCCGCCGCAGCCATCCACCCGAGCGCGGCATCGCGCGACAGCCAACCGGTGACGTCGAGCTCCACGCCGAGGTCGCGTGCCTCGCGTTCAATCGACGCGCGCTGCGATCCCTCACCCACGATGACCAGGGGCATCGTGAGACCGGCCTCGTGCGCGGTGCGCGGCAGCAAATCGGCGCCCTTGTTCGGCTCGAGCTTGCCTACATACAGCGCGTAGGGAGCCGTTCGTGGCGGCGGCATGGTGCGTGCGGTCGCGACGAGTGAGGCGAGGTCGAACGGGTTCGGGACAACCTCCACGCGCGTCGCCGCGAGCTCCGGCGCGCGCGCCACCAGGTCGCGGCCGATCTGGCCGCTGACGGCGATGACTGCGTCGGCGGATGCCAGTGCACTGCGCTTCCGCGCGAGATTGGCCTGCATGTACGGAATCATGCTGGCCACGACCGGCCACGCAGGACCGACGCGCCCCTCGAGGCATCGGCACATGCCTGCCGCCGAGCACGCCGGACACAGCTGCGCTGTGGCCGGATCCACGATGAGCGTGGACCAGTAGCAGACTGGCCAGTAGTCTCGCACCGTGACGGCGACGGGCAGGTTCGCGGCACGGGCGGCGGCGATGGCGGGCGGTGCGGTCAGGACGTGCTGAGCGTGTACGACGTCGGGCCGATCGCGTGCCAGCCGTGCAGAGAGATGCGCCTCGAGGGCCGCGTACAGACGCTCGTTCTTGAAATAGTTGCGCACGAATGGAATCGGCGGCGCGGCGGCTCCGAATTCCTCGATCGTGAAGCCGTCGTACTCGCGCGATTGGATGCCCGGCGTGCCTGGACGCGGCTGGATCACGTCGATCGCATGGCCCCGTTGGCGCAGTCCCCGAGCCAGTTCCCACGTGCTCCAGCCGCTGCCGCCGCAGTTGGGTGGGAACGAGTCGGTCGCGATCAGGATCCGCACGTCTTACGCCCGCCTCCGCACGAGGCCTGAAAAGGCGCTCGACAGCCGTTCGCAGTGCGCGCGCCAGCTGTAGTCGGCTACCGCTCTCAGGCGTGCGGAGGCGCCGAGCGCAGCCCGCGCCGCTGGATCTTTGTGCAGCGCCAGCAGCGTGGCGGCAAGCGCGTTCGGATCGTCGGCGTCGTAGAGCCGTCCCTCGTGGCCGTCCTCAAGGAGGCGGGCGAGCCGCGGAATGCGCGGAGCGACGACGGGCAGTCCGGACGCCATGTACTCGAAGACCTTCAGCGGGGACCAGTAGAACTCCAGCGACAGCGATCGATGACGCGACACGTCGAACGGGGCGACACCGATGTCGCACGCAGCGAGCGCGGACGGCATGGCGTCGTGCGGCAGCGTGCCCGTGAACTCAATGCCCGTCGTGCCGGCGGCTGCCTCGCGAACAGACGTCCATTCCGGTCCTCGGCCAATCAGGACGGCGCTGATATCGTGCACTCCCTGCCGGCGCAGCAGCGCGACGGCGCGCACGAGGTGAATGGCACCGTGCCACGCGCGGAACGCGCCCGCAAAGACGGCCACGGTGCCCGCAGGCCTCTCGAATGGTACGGGACCGGAAGCCCCCGGACGGAAGCGATCGGTGTCGGCGCCCCATTCGATCTCGAGCACGCGGTCTGAGGCGACCCACTCGGGCAATGTCGCGCGGCTCGGCGTGATGAACAGGTCGGTATGTGCGCACTGCCAGTCACGCCAGCGCCGCATCGGCTGGACGAGGAGCGCGCGATCGACCAACTGTTTTGCCGAGCCCGGATGGTCCACGATCGGCGCATTGACTTCCAGCGCCACTGGCACGCCAAGCCTCAGCGCGGCTCTGACGGCCTCGCCACCGAAATTGTGGTAGCGCTCCATCACGATGTCCGGCCGGAAGGCGTCAGCGATCCTGGCCACGTGTGGCGCGCGCAGCGCACGCAAGTGCGGGCGTCCGAATGGCGGCGGCACCGCCTGCCACTCAACCGCTCCCGACGGGAGCGGTCCATCGCCGGGCATCACCAGCGCCGTCACGACATGTCCGAGCGACGCGAGGCCCGTGGCCACGCGCTCGGTGTGGACGGATCCACCGAGTGTGCCGGGCACCCTCTGGTCGATTGCGCAGTAGAGGATGCGCATTCAGGAGCCAGCGTCCACGGACGGCACACGGAACGCGATCCAATCCACCGCGGCGGAAAGGAGACGTGAGTCGCGCGAGCCTGACGTGTCCGAGGGTCGGATTGCCCGGCGGAACACGAACGCCACATCGCTCACGCCACTGCGCCACTCCGACGCCGGCGTGGCCACCTCGACGGTCTGCCATCCCGGAACGAGCTTCGCCTCGGTGTGCGAGACGCCGTTGACCACGAGCGTGAGAGACTGCGGCTCCGCGCCGGGAACATCGAGCGGCATCACGCGAACCAGCACGCGCAAGTCTGTGGCGTGGTCGAGCGGCACCACGAGGCGGGCTCGTCCGGCCGTCCAGCGGAACGTCACGCCGTTGCCTTCCTCCGCCGCATGCCACCCGTCAGCGAGGAACGGTCCATCTTCGCCGCCGACGTCGATCCGTCCGTAGGGCCGCAGGGGATCGGCGAGAAAGCGTCCCGTCCACAACACGTCGTAGCTCGAAGCCGGCTGACCGGTCCGCAGCGCGAAGATCGCATTGGCTGGGAACGAGAACGGATGGCCGAACCATCGTTCGAGCGTGCCCGCTTGCGCCGCTCCGACACGTTCGAACGACACGGATTCGCCAATCCCGAAGACACCGGCGAGTGCCGCCTGCATGAACGTCAGGTTCCAGAGCACGAGAGCCGCCGCGGCGGCGCCGGCGACCACGTGCGGCCGGCGGGCGGCGAGACGCGACAGGCCCTCCAGCGCAATCGCCACGCCGACGGTGAGGATCGGCAGCATGCCGTCGAACCGCCGCATGCCATATGCGGCGCTGCCCCACCAGTCCTGGATCGACGCGTTGAAGTACGTCATCGCGGCAAAGATCGCAATAGCCGGCAGCGCAAACGCCGGCGTCGATCGGACCATGAGCAGCAGACCAATGGCGCCCACGTACAGAATCGGCGACGTGGCGAACAAGCCGTTTCGCGAGGACCACAAGATGTCGCTGAGATGCGGCGCCCACCACCGGATTTGCGGGCCCACTGGTGACACTGCGAGATAGTGTCCGTAGATGGCTTTCCAGACCAGCATCTGCGGGACGAAGCCCACGACCGCGGCGACCGTGAACGCGAGTCCCGCGAATGTGAGTGTGCGCAGGGGCTGGATGGCGCGCGTGCGAAGGAGGGGGATTGCCGCGGCCGTCCATTCGAGCGCCGGCAGCAGCGCGAAGAGTACGTTCTGCCAGCGAATCGTCCCCATCAGTCCTGCGAGGAGGCCGAGCGCCGTCCATTGCCAGAGCGTCCGGCGGCCTCGCGTTGCCGCCCAGGCCCAGGTGAAGGCGGCGACGGCCGCCATCGAGGGCGCGTGGGTCATCGACGGCTCTTTGACCAGGTACCACAGGAGGAACGACCCCACGCCCACTGCGACCATGCCAGTCGCGGCCCACCCCTTCGCGACGAACAGCGCGCTCAGGCGGTAGGTGAAATAGAGGCCCAACAGTCCCCACACGAGTCCAGCCACGCATACGGCCTGGCGATAGGGATACGACGTGCCGTCGGTCTTGGGCGCCGGATCGGATGCCTGTCCGTACCGCGCGACCGCATCGCCGACCGCGAAGAACGGCGCCCAGACCAGGCTTGGCCCGATCGTCCACGCCGACTGCGCGTGGCCCGTGACGGTGGGCACGAACAGATTGGTCTTCGACTCCATGCCGAGCAGTCGATAGTCGTTGGCGAGGTCCTGGTCGTGATCGAACCAGAGCGAACGCAGATGGGCGAAGTAATAGAAGCCGTCGCTCTGCAGCCTCGCACCGAGTGCCAATTGCGCCGCGAGGCCGGCGGGCAGCGCGGCAAGCAGCAGCCAGATGACCAGCGCATCGACGCGGCGCTCAATGCGGCCCCATGACAAGGCGGCACCGACCGCCGCGGCCGCCGCCGCGATCCACGCCGCGGTGGCAGGTTCGAGGCCGAGTCCCGTCATGCGTTCGACGAGCGACGCGCGCGCGATCGATCGGCCGGCAAGGTCCACCGCAGCGACGAACACGACGGCGCCAGCTGCGATGCGCGCGGGCAGCCACGAGGCTCTCACGACGCGACCTCGGACGTCGTTCCAGCAGGGCAAAGAATGGCCCCGATCGGATGCGCCCGAAAAGCCAGACGTCGAGGCGCATCAGATACGTCAGGGTCTGCAGCGTGACGAGCAGCAGTCCACCGCGATCGAGCTGCCGCTTGGCCGCCGTTCGCGCCAGCCTGGCCTCCTCGGCGCCCTCGTCTGTCGCCGGCATCGAGGCCCGGCGCCGCAGGCCTCGTCCGAGCGCACGCTCGGCGACCCGCATCAGGATGTTCTCGATGAAGCCGCCGATGAGCGGCGTGTAATAACGAATCCGCGCGATCCGGAATCCGGCCGCACCCACCACTCGCTCGAGGTCGGGGATATCAGCCAGCGGATTCAGATGGTCGGACTTTCTGAGCCGCTCCTGACGCAAATCGACAAGGCCCACACGTTCCAGGCCGGCGGCCAGACGATTGATAGCGCGCAGTCCGAGTGCCAACCGCGAGTTGCGCCGGACGTGCGAGTAGACAAACAGGTGGCCGCCAGGCGCGATGACTCGCGCCATTTCCCGCAGCACCTCGTCGAGCGCCGCCGGCGAGAGATGTTCGAACACGTCCAACGAGTAGGCCTTGGCGAAGACGCCGGGCGCGAACGGCAGCTTCCGGAGATCGCCCAGCACCAGATCCGAACCGGTGAGCGCCTGTTCCGCGAAGAATGGACTGACGTCGATCCCCACCTGGTGCGCGCCCAGCGGTTGATTCCAGACGAGCATACGACCGCTGCCGCAGCCCAGATCCGCGACCAGTTCGCCGGGCTGCAGCTTCAGGAACTGACGCAGCATGTAGTTGCGGACGCCGGCGCCGAGGAGCGGCGGCGACACGCGCTCGTGCCGCGCATCCGCGTGCAGCGCCTCGTCGAGATACTTCGTCTGTTCCGCGAACATCGTCGACGGGCGCAGATCGAGATACCCGGCCGACCTCGCGTAGACACGTCCGCACCCGGCACACCGGCTGCCGCCGGTGTCGTCGGCTGCCAGCGTACCGCCGCAGTCAGGACAGCGCGCGATGAGCACCAGGCGATCCGAGATCACGCGCGTAACCCCACGTCGCTCCTGGGAGCGGAGGGCGCGACTACGGCGTTCAGCATCTGCTCCACTCGATCCGCCCGCGCAGCCCACGAAAACGCTTCAGCTCGAGACCAGGCCTTCGCTGACAGGCGATCCGCCAGCTCCCGATCGGCAAGGACGCGCGCGATGCCGTCCGCGAGCGCCTGGGGATCGCCAGGCCTGACGAGCACGGCATCGACATCTGCCGTCACGACTTCGCGCAGCGCAGGAAGATCCGACGCCACGATGGGGCGTCCCGCGGCCAGATACTCGAACAGTTTGAGTGGCGACGTGTATCGCTCGGAAATCCGTGTGGCGGTATTCGGCAGCACGAGCACGTTCGCGGTCGAGAGATAACCGGCGACGGTTCCCGGTTCGACCATGCCTGTGAACTGCACGCGCTCGGCAATGGACAGGTGCGCTGCGTCGTGCTGAAGGCGTCCCAGATCCTTCTCCATCGCGTGGCCGCCGACGATCAGTCCCTTGATGCCGGGCAGACGGGCCAGGGCTTCCAGCAGGACGCCCACACCTTTCCACGGATACAGATGTCCGGCATACGCCACCACCGGCGGACCGGTCGACGGCGCAGGGACGAACGATCGGGATCCCGTCAACCGCACGCCATCCGGGATGACCATGAGCGGTGCCCGATTGCCGAAGCGGTCCGTGAGCTCCGCGGCCAGCGCGCGCGTAATCGTGATGTAGCCCTCGGCATCGCGCCATACCCGCGCTTCACGGGCCGCGAGTCTGGCGAGCTTGGATCGGCTCGGCGGCCGTGCGTCACCGAGCATCTGCGGCAGCGCGCCGCTCACTGCCGGCGCGTAGCCATGTGATTCGTACACGAGTGGCGGCCGCAGACTGCGCGGCAGCCGCAACAGGACAGCGGCGACGCCGAGGTCTCGAGTGACCACGGCGTCGAATCGGCGTGCAGCGGCCAGTCCGGCCGCGCGAGCGACGTAGCCTGCGCGCCTGAGCGGGCCTGGCAGCGGCCCCCGCGCTTCCACATGAAGCCGCGGCTCGCGATCCCGCCCATAGAACGCAAACGGATCGCGGACCGGCCGGTTCGTGTCGGGACGGACCGCGAGGGTGATCTCGTGGCCGCGCTCCGCAAGCGCGAAACACGTCTCAAACGTCTGGATACCGTTCGCGCGTTCCAGCGGAAAACGGATGTCGGCCAGATACAGGATGCGCACGGCCGCGTCAGCGCTCCTCGCGACTGTCATGCGGCTGGCTGCGATCGTAGAAGCTGGCGCGATCGAAGACGTACCGCCATGCGAGCTCCGGCAGGCGGGCCGGCAGGACCACGAACGAGGTGTAAGCAATGCGCGCCGGTTCCAGACGCTGCCGGTTCATCAGGCCCGCGCCGAACTGGACGACGAGGCCGAGGTTCCACCAGACCAGCACTGCTGTCACCACTGCCACGACACGCCGCGTCTGAAGGCGAACGCCCGCCAGACACGCCGCCAACCCGATGACCAGGATCGGCGACAGCGCCACGAACCGTCGCTGGCCGAACGCGCCGGCGACAGTCCAGGATTCGACGCTCCCGGCGACATAGATCTGAGACGCGACCGCGAGCGCCAGTGAGACCGTCACGACGCCAATCGCGCGCGTGCGCGCCGCGGCGCGCGGTAGCCAGATCAGACCTGCGAGGGCGAGCAGTGCCAGCGGCGTCCACATCAGGAACCCGTGTGTCGGCGATGCCAGTACGTCCATCGCGTGCGGAGCCGTCCATGTCATCTTGCGCGCCACGAGCTGCGACGGACCGAGATGACCGTTCAGTGCCAGATACGCCAGTGCTTGCGGGAGGTATGTGACGGCCGCCGCGGCCGTTCCGGCGAGTGCTCCGCCAAGCAGCCTGAGCCATTCGCGCCGATCGTTCGTCCGCACGGCAAAGACGATGAGATCGAGCGCGGGAGCGGCGGCGAAAAACGCATCCTGCTCTCGGACCATCGCCATGAGAGCGGCGAGGATCCCCAAGACCGTGAATCCTCGTACCGACCAGCGCTCGCGCACGATCAGCCACGCATATACAAACGCCGCGACCGCGAATGCCGACGTCGCATGCGACATCGGCGGCGCGATGTACATATAGAAGACGAGCGGCGTCCCGAGCCAGATCGCCGCCGCTGCCGGACCGCTCATCCGGTCCAACGCTGAGCCCTCGCCGCCGAGGAGCCGCGCCGCGCGCATCGCCAGAAGCAGCGATAGCGCACCGTACGCGGCGGATCCGTACGCGACCGCGGCGATGTAGGGCCACGAGTAGCCGTCGGTCGACACCGGACGCCCTGCCGCCGACAGCACATGCGCGACGAGATCGCCCACAGCGTAGAAAGGCGCCCAGAGGATCGCGCAGCCCAGCGTCGCGAAGTTGATGCGGCGGCCGGACTCCGTGGTGCGCTCGAGGAAGGTTTCGTGGAATCCACGTGCCTGTGCGACGCCGGCGTCGTAGAAGTGCTGGTACTCGTTCTCGAACGACACGTCGTGATCGAACCAGAGCGAGCGCAGGTACGAGAGGTACTCCACCTCGTCGGACGAATAGATCCGGGTCGTCACCGCCGGCAGCGATAGCACGAAGAGCAGGGCCACGGCGAGCCCGGCGCCCCAGGCGCGGCGCCCGCGGCGCGGCGCGGCGAGTTCCGGCACGGCTATCAGTCTATACGCGCAAGCTCTGCACGGCGACGGCTTGCAGGATCTGCGCGACGTCGTATCCGGCGTGACTCACCATTGGCGCGACTGCGCTGCGGCGGCGGAGGAACAGCCATCCCCACGTGACTCCGAGCAGTCCGGTCGCGATCGCGGCGTCCCACCCCTGCGCCGCGTGGGCGAGGCCGAAGAAGAAGCTCACCACCACGAGACCGACCGAGGAGCCGCCAAGCGATGCCTCGAACCGGCGCAGCAGAAAGGCACGTTGCACCTCTTCACGGATCCCGCCCGCGACAACGACAACGACGCCGAACCAGATGATGTCAACCGGTCGCCGCAGGAGGCCTTGGAAGGGGCTGAGCGAGACGTTGTGCGTCCACGGCAGCAGCTTGCGCGTCAACAGGACAGTGACGCCCACGCCGATGAAGAGCACAGGCACCAGCAGCACCCCGAGGCGGCTCTCAGCCGTCCAGCGGCGCGTGCCGAACACGAGATCGCCCAGGCGCTCGCCGTGCACGTGCATCAGGAGCGCGACGAGCGTGATGAGGACAATGGAGTCGGCCATCGCGAAGACCACGAATGGCCCGGTCCGCAGATGTCCGTCCGCACCGAAGGGCGCGAAGCCGGCCACGGCAAGCGTCTGACCGATGGCCAGCTGTGTAGGAATCCCCGAGCAGAGAAGCACCTCGAGGAGTGCCACGAGCCGTGGGTGTTCGCGTGCGGGAACACTCACGGGCTTCAGATCTGGTAGCGGATCCGGATCGGGACCCGCGGCCGGTGCGCTCACTGCACGCGCACCCGCACGGTGACGGGCTCCGTCAAGGTGACGGAGATCTCGGAACCCGCGGCGAGCCGCACTTCTTCACCGCGTGTCGCCAGCACGGCTCCAGTGCCGGCGCCTCCTCCGACGCCTGCGCCCACCGCTGCGCCCTTGCCGCCGCCAATGATGCCGCCGATGAGCGCGCCACCCGCGGCCCCTATTCCGATCTTGGTGGCGTCCTTCTTCTTGGTGGACTCGGCCTGCCGCGCGTACGACGACGTATGGATCGACACGAGTTCGTCTTCGAGCGAGAAGCGTGAGAAGCGCACGGCGACGCGCGCCACTCCTTTGACCTTGCCGGATTGATCGGCTGCCGTCACGCTGCCATGGAATGTCGTGCTGGCTGGCAGCACGACCTGGCCGTCCACGCTGACCGCGCGCCGCAAGGACGCGCGCACAGGATCCTCGACGTGGTTGGCGTCTGAGCCGACCGGTGTCTCGAGACGAAGCGGAAGCACGGTGCCTTGCGGAATGGTGATCTCCTTGTAGACCGGCGCCGGCGGCTCAGGTGCAGCTGGCGGCGCCGCTGGCTCAGCAGGAGATGCCGCCAGTCCAGGCTGACTGTGACTCGCGGACGTCGAACCAGTCGCAGGAGCCGTCACGGGTGAGGAAGCCCGGTGCGGCGTTGCCGCCGGTGCCGCCGCTGGGGCCGCAGCAGCCGCCCCAGGCGGAGGAGCGGCCTGTGGCGATTCGGCAGGCACCTTCTCTGCTGCCGCCGGCGTGCTCTGCGCCGTAGGCGCCGGTGCCGCGGCGGATGCTGGCGATTGAGGTGAAGCGGCTGGCGCAGGCGCTGCGGAGCGCTCAGTGCCGGTTCCGCCACCTGAACAACCCGAGGCGACCAGCGCCCCTGCCAGCGCAATGATGACAATCCGCATCGAAGGCTCCGGTGGCCGGATTCTGGCCACGTGGTTGCAAACAGGTAATTGGGTGCAAGGGCTGCACCACCAGTTAGCCCGATCGGTCATGCGTTTGCTCGGTGTTTGACGTGCTTGTCCGCGCGTTCCCCGAGAACTTGGATCTTTACCGTGTAAAAATGACAGAGTAGACTATCTAGCAGTGACGATTTTTCATCCCGCGGTTCAGGAGACCGACGGCAAAAACTCGCGAGCCTCATGAATAGTATTGCCGAAGCCGAAGCCAACAGCGGAATCACGCCCGGGCTGGGCGAACGTCTGCTGATTGTCGAAGACGAGCCCGCCACGCGGCTGGGTCTCACAGAACTCGCCCGCAACTGGGGCTTCGTCGCGGAATCCGCGTCCGACGGCGAAGACGCGCTGCGTAAAGTCACGACCTTCCGACCGGCCATCATCATCAGCGACCTGGCGATGCCAGGCATGAACGGTCTGTCGCTCCTGCGCGCGCTGCAGGAGCAGGACAAGGACATCACCACCATCATCCTCACGGGACAGGGCACCGTCGAGACCGCCGTCGAAGCCATCAAGGTTGGTGCGTACGACTACGTCACCAAGCCCATCGATCCGCAGCGACTGCAGATTCTCCTCGAGAAGGTCGTCGAACGGCAGCAGACGCTCCGCGAGGTGAAAGCGTTGCGGCGCCAGCTCCGCGAGCGCGGCAGCTTCGGCGCGATGATCGGCAACAGCCCCACGATGCGGAAGGTGTACCAGGTCATCGAACAGGCGGGGCCGACGAGCGCATCCGTGCTCATCAGTGGCGAGAGCGGGACCGGCAAGGAGCTCGTCGCGCAGACGATCCATCAGTTGAGTCCGCGTGGGGCGATGCCGTACGTGCCCATCAACTGTGCCGCCATTCCCGAGACGCTGCTCGAGAGCGAAATATTCGGCCACGAGAAGGGCGCGTTCACTGGAGCGTTCGAGCGGCGCGCGGGCTGTTTCGAGCTCGCCGATCGGGGAACGCTCTTCCTCGACGAAATTGCCGAGATGACGCCGACCACTCAGGTGAAGCTGCTGCGAGTGCTGCAGGAGCGCCGATTCCGCCGGCTCGGCGGCCGGCTCGAACAGCCCGTGGACGTCCGGGTCATTGCTGCCACCAACGTCGATCCCACTGACGCGGTGGCGAAGGGCAAGCTCCGCGAGGATCTCTACTACCGGCTCAACGTGTTCGCGATTTTGTTGCCACCGCTGCGCGACCGGCGCGAGGATCTGCCGCTGCTGGTCCAGGCGTTCTTGAACGAGTTCAACGAGCGGAACAATCGATCCGTGTTGGCGGTGAGTCAGGAGGCGATGCGGATCCTCGAAAACTACTTGTGGCCCGGCAACGTGCGCGAGCTGCGCAATGTTATCGAGCGGGCCACGATCTTGAGCGACGGCGACTTCATCGAGCCTCGTCACCTGCCACCCATGCTCGTGGATACGCCGCAGGCCTCGCAGGCGTCACTCGCGATCGCACCCGGCACGACGGTCGAGGAAGCCGAACGTCGGCTCATCCTCATGACGCTCGAACACACGCGCGACAACAAGACGCGTGCGGCGCAGATTCTGGGGATCAGCCTGAAGACGCTTCACAATAAGCTGAACCGGCTCAAATTGCGGAAGAGTCATTGATTCGGCAATAGCATCCTGACTTCGGCGGCTCGCGGGCGTCGATCATCGACTATTCGTCAATCGTCAGTCGTCATTCGTAATGCGTCTCTCGATCAAGACCAAGCAGGTGCTTGGCGTGACATCCACGGTCAGCGCCGTGGTCATCGCGTTGAGCCTCTATCACGTGGCCACGCTGGCCCGCGTCAGCCTCGAGGCCAGCAAGGCACGGGCCGACCTGCTCAGCCATGCCATCTACCAGCGCGCGCACGCCATCGTCTCTCAGCAGACCGCCGATCCGTATACCGCACTCAAGACCGACGGCGGACTCAGGTCGATCCTGGATTCCGCGGTCTATTCCAACGACGTCACCGACGCCGCGTTCGTGAAGCCGGACGGATCGATCGTCGCGAGCCTCGACCCGACGCGCGTCGAGCGCCGGCTGCGGCGCACACCGATCGACAGTGTGCTCGCCTTGAACAAGGCGCAGCTGGTGTGGGCGTTGATTGTCGATCCCGGGAGAGAGCTCGAGTCGAGCTATCCCCTGACACTCGACAACGGGGTCACGTTCGGCACCATTCAAATCGGCATTTCAACGCTGCTCGTGCGCGACGACCTCCGCAAGCAGTTCGATAACGTGATCAGCACGATGCTCGTCGGCATCGGCGCCGCCACGCTGATGGCGATGCTCCTGGCGCAGCTGTATCTGCGGCCGATCCACGTGCTCCGGAGCGGACTCTCGCGCCTTCAGCGCGGTGAAACGGGCATCACGCTCGATTTGCCGCAGGACGAATTCGGCGACCTCGGCACCTTCTTCAGCGCCGTCAGCGCGAAGCTGACAGCCGATCGTTCGGAGCTCGCCGGACAGAAGGCGAGCCTCGAGTCGGTCGTGGAGCGGCTCGAGGATGCCATCGCGCTGTTCGATCCTCGCGGCGAGCTGCTGTTCGCCAATCCGACGATGCGCGCGCTGCTGCCGGTGACGCAGCAGACGCCGGCATCGACGCCCTGGCGGGATCTGGTGCGGACGACGATTGCGACGCGCCAGTCGCACGGACCCGTGGCCATGGCCGTCCGTGAGGGAGAAGGAGAGTCGGCGGGCCGGCCGGTCGGGGAATGGCTGTTGCTGACGCATGCCGTGCAGGACGCCGAGGCGCGGCTGCTTGGTGTGATGCTCGTGGGTCGCAATCTCGGCTACCTCAGCGAAGTACAGTCGATGCTGCGCTATTCGCAGAAGCTGACGGCGCTCGGCCGGCTCTCGGCGGGCGTGGCGCACGAGGTGAAGAATCCGCTCAACGCGATGATGATTCACCTGGAGCTGCTGCGGCAGAAGCTGTCGGGTGCGGCACGGCCGCGCGCTATCGCCGCAGCCGGGAGCGGTCCGCTGCGGCTCGCGACGGTGTCGGGCTCGGTGGCCACTCCGGACGTCTCGGCGGCGGTCGAGCACGTCAACGTGATTGCGGGGGAAATCAAGCGGCTCGATCAGGTACTACAGGGCTTCCTGAAGTTCACGCGGCCAGAAGACCTGCGCCTGCAGCCCGTCAAAGTTGCCGAGTTGGTGGACGAGGTCGTGCAGGTCGTCAAACCTGAGGCAGACAAGGCGGGCGTCCGCATCGAGACTGACTGTGCGGCCGGCGTGCCCGACATCAACGGCGACCCCGGCATGCTGCGGCAGGCCCTGCTGAACCTGGCCATCAACGCATGCCAGGCGACGCCGCGCAATGGCGTCCTCCGTTTCCGCATGCGGGCCGTGCGGCCACGCCGCGTCGCCATTCATGTGGAAGACACCGGCGTCGGCATCAAGCCTGACCACCTGCAGCGGATCTTCGACCTCTACTTCACGACGCGGGAGAAGGGGAGTGGCATCGGTCTCTCGATGGTGTACCGTACCGTGCAGTTGCACGACGGCGACATCGAGGTGCAATCTACGCCTGGCGTCGGCACGACCTTCCGTCTCGTGCTGCCGCAGGCGTGAACAGCGGATCAGGGCGACAGCATCGGATGACCAACTGGGCGACAGGACGAGTGGACCGCGGCGCTGCGCGACTGGTGCCGGCGTTGCTCGCGGTGAGCCTGGCGGTGCTTTGTACCTGCGGGTGTGCCTCGGCGCGGGCCCAGACCGAGCCGGAATCAACCGCACTCGCCGTACCGCCGCCGCCGGCGCGCGTACTGCCGCCGCTCGAGGGTGGACCGATCGAGGCGGCCGTACCGACCGCGGGCGAGCCCGCCATGGAAGGCCGTCCGGCGCCTCGCCGCCGAGACACGCGATGGCGCACACGGCGAGACGCGTCCCGATCCGCCTCGTGAGCCTGTCGCTGAGCCGCCACCCGCTCCGGAAACGCCGCCAGAGACGACGCCCGCGCCTGCCCTCCAGTTGGCGTCTCCCGGCACGTCGGGGCATGCGGAACAGACAGTGAAGCAGCAGCTTGTCAAAGCCGAATCGGACCTCGGCCAGGTGCAGCGACAAACGCTGTCGGTGGACGCGCAAGCACAGTTCGACACGGCGAAGCGCTTCATCGACCTGGCGAATCAAGCCATCCGCGACAAGAACCTGGTGTTCGCCCAGACACTCGCCGACAAGGCCGCCGTCATCGCGGCTCTCCTCCGGCAACGATAGGCTCCCCGCGTACGGCACCAGGCTCCGGCCCGGGCCTCTTGCCTGGACTCTGGATGTGGCAGTTGACCTGCTGCACGCTGCCCATTCACACCGTGGCACATGGCTTCACTGTCGAGGTGGGAAAAGGCTGAAATTTGCAGAATTGCGCCAGTTTTTGCGCATTTGATCGCGCGTTCGAATGTTTTCCGGCGGTTTCTGTGAGGTTTCGGCAGTGGGCGCGCGGGGCGTGCGCCACTTTGTACCAGGCTTCACAAGCTTGTCACGCGCGTGTTTCGGAAGTGTTACGCCAAACCTGGCAAATTTACGCCAGAAGTAGCGACATCTTGCGAGTGACCTAAAGAGAACGCACAATATGTAGTAGGTGCGTGGTTGACAGGGGCGAAGCACGGGCGCATAGTCTCCCACCGGCGCGCGGGACAGTCCGACAGGGCAGGAACCTCCCAGCTTCTGAGCCAGCGGACGCTCCTTGGGCCAAAATCGATAACAGCCTGAACCCGCGTTTCTCCACAACTGATGCGTGCGGCGTTCCCATCTGGGGAGATGGGCATGCCTTCGGAGGGTAAGACATGCAGACTCGCGCTGCTCAAGACACCGTCGCGGTCGGCGAGCGGGTCCCGGATCTCGACGTCAGCGCGCCGGACGCGCGCTCGGCGCCAGGACTGGAGTTTTCACGATTCTTTTCCCGCCCCGGTGTGGATCCCTTCGACGAGGTCGAGTGGGAGCTGCGCGCGGCGGTCATCGGCAACGAACGCGGCCACGTCGTCTTCGAGCAGCGTGACGTGGAGATCCCCAAGTCCTGGTCGCAACAGGCCACCAACATTGTCGTCTCGAAGTACTTCCGCGGGCAGATGAACGCGCCCGAGCGCGAGCGCTCGGTGAAGCAGCTGATTGGCCGTGTCGTCGACACGATCACTGAGTGGGCCCGGCGACAACAGTACTTCAAGAGCGAGGCGGATCTGCAGGCGTTCAGCGCGGATCTGAAGCACCTGCTCGTGTATCAGAAGGGGGCGTTCAACAGCCCCGTGTGGTTCAACTGCGGATTCGAGAAAGCACCGCAGTGCTCGGCGTGCTTCATCAACTCGGTGAACGACACGATGGACTCGATTCTGAGTCTCGCGCGCACCGAAGGCATGCTGTTCAAGTTCGGCTCGGGCACGGGCACCAACCTGTCGCCGATCCGCTCGTCGAAGGAGCTCCTGGCGGGCGGCGGTACGGCGTCGGGGCCGGTATCGTTCATGAAGGGCTACGATGCGTTTGCCGGCGTCATCAAGTCGGGCGGCAAGACGCGGCGCGCGGCGAAGATGGTAATCCTGAACGCCGACCATCCCGATGTCGTGGAATTCATCAATTGCAAGGTCGACGAGGAGCGCAAGGCATGGGCGCTCATCGACGCCGGCTACGACGGCTCGTTCACGGGCACGGCGTACAACTCGGTGTTCTTCCAGAACTCCAACAACAGCGTCCGTGTCACTGACGAGTTCATGCGCGGCGTGCTCGACGACAAGGACTGGCAGACGCGAGCGGTGACGACTGGCGCGGTGATGGACACCCACAAGGCCCGCCACCTGATGCGGCTGATTGCCGAAGGGACGCACGTCTGTGGCGATCCCGGCATGCAGTTCGATACGACGGTCAACGAGTGGCACACCTGCCCGAACACTGATCGTATCAACGCCAGCAATCCGTGCTCGGAATACATGTTCCTCGACGACTCGGCGTGCAATCTGGCGTCGTTGAATCTGATGAAGTTCGTCACCGACGAGGGTGAGTTCGACGTGCCGTCGTTCAAGGCGGCGGTGCGCACATTCATCACCGCGCAGGAGATCCTGGTCGACAACTCGAGTTATCCCACGAAGGCCATCGAACGGAACAGCCACGCCTACCGTCCGTTGGGTCTGGGCTACGCGAATCTCGGCGCCTTGCTGATGTCGCGGGGCCTGCCCTACGACAGCGACACCGGACGCGACTATTCCGCAGCGATCACGGCGATGATGACGGGCGAGGCGTACGCACAGTCCGCGCGCGTGGCCCGCGACCATGGCGGTCCCTTCAGGGGATATCCCGTCAATCGCGAACCGTTCCTGCGGGTGATGCGCAAGCATCGCGATGCCATGCGGGCCGTGAGCGCCCGGCTCATCCCTGCGGATCTGTACCAGGGTGCGAAGCAATCGTGGGACGACGCGGTCGAGCTCGGTGTGGAGCACGGCTACCGGAACGCGCAAGCGACCGTGCTGGCACCAACCGGGACCATCGGCTTCATGATGGATTGCGACACGACCGGCGTTGAGCCCGACATTGCGCTCGTGAAGTACAAGAAGCTGGTGGGCGGCGGGCTCATGAAGATCGTCAACCAGACGGTCCCCATGGCCCTCAAGAAGCTCGGCTACAACGAGACCGAGACCGCCGACATCGTCGAGTACATCGATGTCAACGAGACGATCGAGGGTGCGCCGCACCTGCAGGAGAAGCACCTGGCAGTGTTCGACTGCGCATTCAAGGCCGCCAAGGGCCAGCGCTCGATCCACTACATGGGCCACATCAAGATGATGGGGGCCACGCAGCCGTTCATCTCCGGCGCCATCAGCAAGACCGTCAACGTGCCGAAAGAGGCGACGGTCGACGAGATCATGCAGGCCTACATCGAGTCGTGGAAGCTCGGGGCGAAAGCGATCTCGATCTACCGCGACGGCAGCAAGCGGACGCAGCCACTCAACACGTCGAAGGATGCAAAGGCGTCCGACGCCGTGCAGGCGGTGGCCGCGGCCGCTGTCGCCGCGCAGTCACGACCAGTGCGCCGGCGGCTGCCCGACGAGCGGCGGGCCATCACGCACAAGTTCGACATCGCCGGACACGAGGGCTACGTCACGGTGGGCCTGTTCGAGGACGGGCAGCCCGGGGAGCTGTTCCTGGTGATGGCGAAGGAAGGCTCGACCATCTCGGGATTCGCCGACGCCTTTGCTCAGGCGATTTCCTACGCGCTCCAGTACGGCGTGCCGCTCCAGGTGCTGGTGGACAAGTTCAGCCACACACGCTTCGAGCCGAGCGGCATGACGAAGAACGCCGAAGTGCGGTTCGCGAAATCGATCGTGGACTACATCTTCCGATGGATGGCGTCCAAGTTCCTGTCGCCAGAGGCGCAGTGGGACGCGGGCGTGAACATCCCCGATCCGCACGAACACCAGGGTGAGTCGATGCCTGCCCCGACCGTCGTCGCGGCGGCCGCGCCCGACCAGTCGGCCAAAGGCGCTGGCTTTGCCGGCGCGGCGATCCAGAGCCAGGAAGATGCGCCTCCGTGCTCGACCTGCGGCTCGATCATGATCCGCAGCGGCAGCTGCTACAAGTGCGCCAACTGCGGCACGACGAGCGGATGCGCGTAGAGGGCTGACGGCCAAGGGCTAGGGGCCTAGGGCCGAAACACGAACGACGAACGGGCGGATCGGGTGCAGCCGGTCCGCCCGTTTTTGTTTGGAAGACCAGCTCCCAACTCAGCTCTCAGACCAAGTCCTACGCCCGAAGCCTAAAATGACGCCATGAGCCGTGCGCCGTATGCCATGAGCCTCCTCGGCGGCGTCTTGGTGGCGGCAGCGGTGCTCAGCGTCGCTGCGGCACAGGCGCTGCAACCGAGTGCAGCGACGGCTCCGCCCGAGGCCGTCGGCCATCGCGTCGACAGGACTCGGCTCATGGCCGACCTTCGCGCTCTCGCGGATCCAGCACTCGAGGGTCGAGGCACGGGCACTCCGGGCGCACACCGCGCGCGAGCCTACATCGAACAGGCACTCGAACAGGCCGGCGTCAAACCGCTGGACGGGCGATACGAGCGGCCGTTTTCGTTCGTCCATCGCAGCATCAAGGGGCTGCTGACACCGGGGCGCTCGTACGAGACGGCGTATCCGGACGCGGCAAATATCGCCGGCTTCGTGGCGGCACGAGACGGGTCGCGACGCTGGATCGTCGTCTCGGCCCATTACGATCACCTGGGCATCCGCGACGGCGTGGTGTATCCGGGTGCCGATGACAATGCGTCGGGCGTGGCCGCGATGCTGGCACTCGCGCGGATCGTGTCCGCGGCGCCGCTCCGCCACCGGGTCGTCTTCGTCGCGTTCGACGCCGAAGAGCTCGGCCTGGAGGGTTCGAAGCAGTTCGTGAAGGACGAGCACCTCACGCCGGCACGCGTCGCGATCGACGTGAATCTCGACATGGTCTCCCGGAACGATCGCCGTGAGATTTTCGCGACGGGCACGACACCAGAGCCCTGGCTGCGTCCGGTGCTCGACGATGTGCAGCGAAGATCGGCTGTGAAGATTCTGTTCGGACACGATCGCTCGATGACCGGAGGCGCACTGGGCGACGACTGGACCCAACAGTCCGATCAGGGAGCGTTCGTGGACGCGGGAATTGCCTACCTGTATTTCGGCGTCGAGGATCACGCCGACTATCACAAACCGACTGACACCGCCGACAAGGTCAATCCGTCGTTCTTCGGCGATGTGGCCGACATGATCGCCGATGCGCTCGTCACGCTCGATCGGCGCGTTGACTAGACAGGGTATTGGTCACGCTGGCTGCTACTAGGCTGCTTGCGCGGACCGTGTGGCCGCCGATGCTGATCCAAGCAACGCCGCTGCGAAGAGCACGAAGCTGATCCAGACCGCGTCTGCGATCAACAGATGCAGAAGCTGCGTCCAGACGGGTGCCAGCAGCAGTACGTTGAGGAACCCTGCGGCGATCTGGACCACTGCGAACACCATCAGCAGACGGGCCGGCCGATGCGCGGGATCGCCGCTGCCGGACGATCGCGATGCCGCGGCGATGAGCGCGAGCGCCGTGCCGAGTGCCAAGGCGGGGTGCAGCACCCGCAGGCGGATGAGCAGGTGAGAAGTCGCCGACAGATCCGCGACGAGCGCCTGCGCCAGGGAGCCCGAGGGGAACAGAGTGTCTCCGAGCGCCGCAACCGCTCCGCTGACACCAGTGGCGAGCAGCCCGGCCATGCCCAGCGCGATGAGAGCGCCACGGAGTCCGCTTCCGCGCCACGTAATCGGCGCGCCGCCCGACAGCCAGTGCGCGGTCAGCGTCAGGCTGGCCAGCAGGATGAACGTGTTCGTGAGATGCGCCGCCATGAACATGGCCCGCGCCATCGAGGCGTTGTCGGCAACGAGCCTGAACAACACGAGGCCCGCCCCAACGGCTGCTTCGGTCAGTATGAACACGACCGAACAGACCGCCGCCGTCCGTGCCGGATGCGGCGCGCTCACGACGCGCCACGTCCAGACGAGCAGCACGACAACGGCCACGAGTGCGAGCCCGCTGGTCAGGCGGTGTGAGAACTCGATGAGCGTCGAGAGGCTGGGGCCCCGCGGAACGACGACGCCGTTGCAAAGGGGCCAATGCGCACCACAGCCGGCGCCTGAGCCGGACGCGCGCACGTACGCGCCCCAGACAATGACGGCGATGTTCCAGGCAAGGACTGCCCACGCGTAGCGCGCCAGCCGCGATGGCACGAGGGGAATCTTACCGTAGGCTCCGGGCTTTAGGCTCTGGGCGTTGGCAGTTGACGCGCGTCTAGTGTGTGGTGAGCGCCAACAACGTGAGATACGCGTCGCGCGCCGCCGCGAACGCTGCCTCGAGTTGACGACGCGCCGCGCCCTCGGCATCGGGGTGCGCGTCCGGATGCAGGCGGCGGGCAGCCCGGCGGAATGCGTGCTTCAGTGTTCCGTGATCGAACGAGGACTCGAGAGGCTCTCTCGCCGCCGAGGCCAGAGTATCCAAGGCGGCTTGCTGCTCTGGCGTCAGCTGGCGCAGCCGACCGACGGGCGTGGTCGGCGCTCGAACAACGTGCACACTGGCCGCGTAAACATGCGATCCACCGAGGGGCGTCCAATCTGGCGCCGCACCAGTGGGCCAAATCGACGTTGTCGCGATCCCGGCCAAACGGGTGTAGCTGGAAGACTCGAGGTGCAGATGACGCTCCAGTACGTCCGCGAACGTCCGCGCCCCGACCATGGCTTCAGAATCGGCACCGCCGGCTTCGTCTTGAGCGCAGGAGACGGGCGACCGCAGACCGGGAGTCTCCAGCTACAATGGCCGGCGCGGAGGGCGGCATGCGGCAGGCGGTGCGCATTGGTGGCCGGCACATCAGCTACCTCGAGGCTGGAGCGCCCGAGGGGCGTGTCCTGGTGCTCCTGCACGCGTTTCCGTTGTCTGCAGACATGTACCAGGCTCAGCTCGAGAGCGTGCCGTCTGGCTGGCGTCTGATCGCGCCGGACCTGCCAGGACTCGGGCTCTCAGAGGATGGCGACGAGACGCCAACACTGGACGACTATGCGAAGGCGATGCTGCAGCTGACGGATCGATTGGCGCTCTCGTCCGCGGCGATCGGAGGCGTGTCGCTCGGCGGTTACGTCGCCATGGCAATGGCGCGTCTCGAACCCAGGCGCGTCGCTCGCCTCGTTCTCGCCGACACCAAAGCGCCGGCCGACGACGAGCAAGGCAAGCAGTTCCGCGACCAGATGATCGCCAGGCTCGACGAGCACGGCCTCGAGGCGGTGGCCGATGCCATGCTCCCGCGTCTGCTGGGCGCGACCACGCAACGCGAACGGCCGGATGTCGTACTGCAGGTGCGGTCGATGATCCTCGACAACCAGCCAGAAGGCGTGGAGCGCGCGATTCTGCGTCTGCGCGACCGCCCCGATGCCACACCAGGCCTCGCGACGGTCACGGTGCCGACACTGGTTGTTGTCGGCGACGAGGACGAACTGACGCCGCTTGCCGAAGCTCAGCGCCTTGCCACGGCGATCGCCGATGCACGTCTCGAACGGATCCCGACGGCCGGGCACCTCGCCTGTCTCGAGCAGCCGCAGGCGTTCAATCGCGCGCTGTGGAGCTTCCTCGACAGCCACGCGTGAGTCGCAGCAGACCGACACCCACACCATGAACCTCGAGCTCACCGGGAAGGTTGCCATTGTCACCGGGTCCAGCCGCGGACTCGGTCTCGCGAGCGCACGCGCGCTGGTGGATGAAGGGTGCCGCGTCACGCTCTGTGCGCGCGGTCGAGACGCGCTGGACGCGGCCGCCCGCGACCTTCGCGCCCTCGCGGGGAGCAACGATCGGGTGCTGCCGGTCAGCGCCGACCTGTCGACCGCCGAAGGTGTTCAGTCGGTCGTCGATCAGACGGTGGCGGCATTTGGCGGCGTGGACGTTCTCATCAACAATATCGGCCTGGCGCGCGGGGGAGGATTGCTCGAGACAACCGATGCCGAGTGGCAGGAGGCGTTCGATCAGACGCTGTCGCCCGCCATTCGCGCGTCCCGACTCGTCGTGCCATCGATGCGCGCCCGGGGCGGCGGCGTCATCATCATGATCGCCTCGATTTTCGGGCGCGAGAGCGGCGGGCGCATGACCTACAACGCGATCAAGGCGGCCGAGATCGGACTGGCCAAGTCGATGGCGCAGCAGCTCGCCAAGGACAACATCCGGGTGCTCTCGGTCGCGCCTGGGTCGATTGTCTTCCCAGGGGGCTCGTGGTGGAAGCGGCAACAGGCGGATCCCGCCGGGATCGCAGAATTCGTGGCACGCGAGCTGCCGTTCGGTCGCTTTGGCCGGGCCGAGGAAGTCGGTTCGGTGGTGGCCTTCCTTGCCTCGCCGCGCGCGAGCTGGATCAGTGGATCGACCATTGTCGTGGACGGCTGTCAGTCGCGGAGCAACATCTGAGTGAGTGTCGACGCGATCTCACGCGGCGTCCAGTCGCTCGCTGATGCGCTGTTTCTGCCCTGGCTGGTCGTCCTGCTCTTCGGCAGCGGCATCTTCCTCACTATCCGGCTTCGGCTGGTCCAGATCCGGCGGGTGCGTGCCGCACTCGCCTCGTTCGTCGGCAGGGAAGACGGCAGCGCCGGCGGCATCCTCACGCCATTCCAGGCGTTCATGACCGCGTTGGCAGCGACCATCGGTACCGGCAACATCGCCGGTGTCGCCGCAGGGATCGTGTCTGGCGGTCCGGGCGCGCTCTTCTGGATCTGGTGCTACGGCTTCGTGGCCACTGCAATCAAGTTCTCCGAAGCCGTGTTGGGCGTGCGCTTCCGTGAGGTGCTGCCGGAAGGGACGCTGACCGGGCCGATGTACTATTTGCGCGACGGACTCCGGAGCCGGTGGCTTGCCGCGGCCTACGCCTTCGTCGCCGGACTCGCCGCGCTCACGACGACGCCATTCACGCAGACCAACTCCATCGCGCTCGTCTGGCACGTTCGAAGCGGCGTGCCGACGTGGGTGTCAGGCATCGTCATCGGCGTCCTGACATGGCTCGTGATCATTGGCGGCATCCGATCGATTGGACGTGCCGCCGAGAAGCTCACGCCGCTGAAGGTCGGACTGTATCTGGCCGGCGGTGCCACGGTGCTGATCACGTTTGCTGGCCGTATCCCGGAGGTCCTCGCGCTGGTCGTGCGGGACGCCTTTTCACTCCGCGCGACGGCGGGAGGTACGCTCGCCATCTTCGTCGCCATGCGGTACGGTCTCGCGCGCGGCGTCTATGCCAACGAAGCAGGATATGGCACGGCGGCGGTTGCGTATGGGACGGCGATGAGTCGCGAGCCACAGGCTCAGGGACTCAACGCAGTGGTGGAAGTGTTCATCGTGTCGTTCGTCACGTCGAGTATTTCCGCGCTATCGATCCTCCTGACGGGTGCGTATCTGTCGGGTCAGACGAGCACGGCCGCAGTGGCGCTCGCATTCGACGCGGCGCTGCCGGGCGTGGGCGGCTGGATGGTCGCGGTGTGCGTGTTTCTCTTCGGGTACACGACGCTCGTCGGCTGGTCGTACTACGGCGAACAGTTCCTCGTGTACCTCTTCGGTCAGCGGATCGTGATGCCGTACCGATGGGTGTATTGTCTGCTCATCCCTATCGGCGCCGTCACCCGCGTCGATCTGGTCTGGGCCTGGGGCGATCTGATGAACGCGCTGCAGGTGTTCCCGAACATGTTCGGCGTGCTCGCCCTCAGCGGACTCGTGGCCGCTGTCGCCAACCAACCGGCGCCGGACGATGCCCGCGCCCGACGCGACGCCTGAGGATCGTCTCGCAGATGCATGTCCTGCGCCTCACCAAGCCAGACGGACGGGAGTTGCTGCTGTACGCACGCACGCCGCTGCCGACATCGCTCGAGGCGCCGGGCGCCAACACGACGCCGCTTGCGCCGAATTCCCATCTGCGTTGGCATCCATTGCGCGGCGAGTGGGTGGCGTACGCCGGTCATCGTCAGAACCGCACGTTCCTGCCGCCGCCTGAGTACAACCCGCTGGCGCCGTCGAAGGATCCGGAAAATCCGACCGAAGTGCCGGAAGGACCGTGGGACGTCGCGGTGTTCGAGAATCTGTTCCCCACGCTGACGCCGCTCGCACACGATCCCCCGCACACGATCGTCCAGACACGGCCGGGCTTCGGAGCGTGCGAAGTCGTGGTGTTCACGCAGGACTCGTCCGCCTCGCTCGGGACGTTGCCGCTGTCGCACATCGAGCTGCTGCTCGAGGTGTGGGCGCATCGCTACACCGAGCTCGGTGCACGCGAGGATGTGCAGTACGTGTTTCCGTTCGAGAATCGCGGCGTCGAGGTCGGCGTGACGCTGCATCATCCTCACGGCCAGATCTACGCGTATCCGTTCGTCCCGCCGATTGCGGCGCGCGAGCTGCAGCTGCAGCAGGATCACTACGATCGCTATGGCCGCGGACTGCTGGACGATCATCTGAAGGCCGAACTGGCCGATGGTCCGCAGCGCTTCCTCTACACCGGTCGCGATGTGCTCGCGCTCGTGCCGGTGTGCGCACGCTATCCATATGAAGTCTGGATCGCTCCGCGCCGCCCGGCACAATCGCTTGCGGATCTGACAGGGGGCGAGCGCGCGGATTTCGCTCGCGCGTTGAAGACGGTGCTCCTCAAGTACGACGGGCTGTGGAAGCGGCCGTTCCCGTACATCATGGCGTTCCACCAGGCGCCCACCGACGGCCGTCCGCATCCGGAGTCGCACCTGCACATCGAGTTCTATCCGGCGTACCGGATGCCGAATCGCCTGAAGTACCTCGCCGGTAGCGAAGCTGGCGCTGGCGTCTTCACCGCCGACACGCTGCCCGATGACAAGGCTGCGGAGCTGCAAGCCGTTGAGGTTTCCCTTGAGTAGCCTATCGGCGAGCGAAGCCCGTGTCGTGGATCACTTCCACCGTGTCTTCGGCCGAGGCCCGGCTGTCGTCGTCAGCGCACCCGGACGCGTGAATCTGATCGGCGAGCACACCGACTACAACGGCGGATTCGTATTGCCGATGGCGATTCCCCAGCGCACCTGGGTGGCGGCATCGACGTCGGCCGGCTCGACGGCCCGTGTCACGAGCGCGAATCTCGGGAGCGACGGCCCGGCCACGTCGTTCGAGATTGGCGGTGAGGTGCGTCGGCACACATGGGTGGACTACGTCCAGGGCTGCACGCAAGCGATGACTGGCGCCGGCGTCACGCCGGGCGGCTTCGACATGGCGATCTGGTCGGACGTGCCGCTCGGAAGCGGACTGTCGTCGAGCGCCGCACTCGAAGTGGCCGTCATGCGGGCCCTGCGCACGCTGTTCACGCTGACATTGGACGATGTGCTCCTCGCGCAGCTCGGACAGCGAGCTGAGAACCACTTCGTCGGAGCGCCGGTCGGTCTGATGGATCAGATGGCGGCAAGTCTCGCTGACGATCACACCGCGCTCTTTCTGGACACGCGCACGTTGCAGTTCGAACAAGTGGCGCTGCCTGCAGGCGGTGAGCTCGTCGTGATCAATTCGGGCGTGGCGCACAATCATGCGTCGGGCGATTACCGCACGCGCCGCGCGGAATGCGAGCGCGCCGCGTCGATGCTCGGCGCGCCCCAATTGCGCGATCTCGCGGTCACCGATCTCGATCGAATCGCTTCGCTGCCGGATCCCATCAACCGTCGCGCTCGCCATGTGGTCACCGAGAATCAGCGAGTCCTCGACTCGGTGGACGCGATGAAGCAGGGTGATCTCGAGCGGCTCGGCCGGCTGTTCTACGAATCGCACGCGTCCCAACGCGATGATTTCGCGGTGTCGGTGCCCGAGGTCGACCTCCTGGTCCGGCTGACGGAGCACGATCCCCTCGTGTTCGGAGCGCGGCTCACCGGTGGAGGCTTCGGCGGCTCCGTCGTGCTTCTGGTGCGGGCGGGGTCGGCACAGGCTGTTTCAGACCGCGTCATCGCCGACTACGCCGCCGGGGGCGGTCCGACGGCGACGAGGCTCGTGCCGAAGCCCGACTGACGGCGGCACGGTCGCCACGACCTCGCAAATCCCTTCGATCCTGGCATTCCTTCGCCGTGTCTTCGTGTTACCATCCTGCCCATGCCCGGGCCGATGCCGTTCGATGACGAGGTGGACGCCGTTGCTCCGGCGGGCACCGCTGTCATCAGGCGGTCGACGGGGCCGGCGAGAGAGCAGGCACTATCGGCAGCCCTCGATCGGTTCACGGGAGGCCGCCTCACCGAACGTCTGGACACGCCCGATGGCTGGGTGACTGCCGTGCGTCGTCTGCCCGCGCAGGCCGCGCAGCTGGCGCCCTGGCCCGACGTCCTCGATCCTCGGCTCCGCGCGGCGCTTGGCGCTCGCGGCATCGACCAGCTCTACACGCACCAGGCGGCCGCCATCGATCACGCGCTGTCCGGGCGTCACGTCGTCGTGACGACGCCGACCGCGTCTGGCAAGACCCTGTGCTACAACGCGCCCGTATTGAGCCAGGTACTGGCGGATCCGGGCACGCGCGCTCTGTATCTCTTTCCGACCAAGGCTCTCGCGCAGGACCAGCTCGCCGAGCTCCATGAGCTGACTCAACACGTCAATCAGCAGACGGGTACTGAGATCGGCGTCTTCACGTACGACGGCGATACGCCGGCGGACGCGCGGCGGGCGATCAGGACGCGGGCGCATGTCGTGCTCAGCAATCCAGACATGCTGCACGCCGGCATCCTGCCGCACCATCCGCGCTGGGCGAAGCTCTTCGAGAATCTGCGCTTCGTCGTGATTGACGAGCTGCACGCGTATCGCGGCGTGTTCGGCAGTCATCTCGCGAACGTGCTCCGCCGGCTGCGCCGGATCTGCCGCCACTATGGATCCGATCCGGTCTTCATCTGCTCCTCGGCCACGATTGCGAATCCACGTGAACTGGCGGAACGGCTCGTCGAGCAGCCGTTCACGCTCGTGAGCGAGAGCGGAGCGCCTCGCGGTGAGAAGTTCTTCCTGTTCGTGAATCCGCCGGTGGTCAATCAGGAGCTCGGCATCCGCCGATCGTATCTGTCCGAGGCGCGGCGGGTGTCGGCGGAATTTCTGAAGCGTCACCTGCAGTTGATCGTGTTCTGTCAGAGCCGCCTCTCGACCGAAATCCTGACGACGTATCTGAAAGAGGATTTCGATCACGCGCCCGGCGGAGGCGATCAGATCCGCGGATACCGCGGCGGCTATCTGCCCAAGCGGCGGCGTGAGATCGAGCGGGGACTTCGTGAAGGCACGGTGCGGGCGGTCGTCTCGACCAACGCGCTCGAGCTCGGGATCGATATCGGCGCGCTCGACACGGCCATCATGGCAGGCTATCCGGGCACGATTGCCGCGACGTGGCAGCGCGCCGGGCGCGCGGGCCGTCGATCCGGCCGGTCGGCTGCGATCATGGTTGCGAGCAGCGCACCCATCGATCAGTTCGTCGTGCGGCATCCGTCATATTTCTTCGATGCGTCGCCTGAGCACGCCCTCGTCAATCCCGACAACCTGCACATCCTGTTGGACCACATCAAGTGTGCCGCCTTCGAGTTGCCGTTCAGCGCGGACGAACGGTTCGGGCGCGAGGACGTGCAGGAAGTGCTCGGTGTGCTCGGGGAGGAGGGATTCGTCCATCGCGCCGGAACGCCGGACGGCAAAGATGAATGGAACTGGACGAGCGAGTCATATCCGGCGGACGCCGTGAGCCTTCGATCCGTTTCCTCCGACAACTTCGTGGTCGTCGATACGACGCACGGCTCCAACGTCATCGGCGAAACGGATTTCACGAGCGGTCCTTCCACGCTTCACGACAAAGCCATCTACATCATCGAAGGTACGTTGTTTCAGGTGGAGCGGCTGGATTTCGAGGGCCGCAAGGCCTACGTCCGGCAGATCGACTGCGACTACTACACAGACGCCATCACCTACACCCGCGTCTCGATCCTCGATGCGTTCGCGAGCGAGCCAGGCAACGACGGCATCGCGCGGCGATCGCATGGCGAAGTCCACGTCGTGTCACGCGTCGTGGGCTTCAAGAAGATCAAGTTCTACACGAACGAGAACGTCGGCTCTGGCGACCTCGACCTGCCCGAACAGCAGATGCATACCACCGCGTACTGGCTCACGCTGCCTCGGGAGCTGATGACGGCGCTGCCCTTCGGCGCGGAGGATCGCCGGGACGGCGTCGTGGGGCTCTCGTTCGCGATGCGCCAGGTGGCTCAATTGCTGCTCATGTGCGACGGGCGTGACATCGGGATCTCGATTGGTGCGGGTGACGACACGCCTGCGACGGCTCGAGCGTCGGCTGCGGTGGTTGGCGCCGATCTCGACGAGCCGCGCGTGTTCGTCTACGACAACTATCCGGGAGGCATCGGATTCAGCGAGCCGCTGTTCGGCATGCACGACCAACTCCTGGCTGACACTCGCGAAGTGATTGCGTCCTGCACGTGCGATCGGGGCTGTCCTTCATGTGTCGGACCCGTGGGCGAGACGGGTCCGCTCGCCAAGCAGGTCGCGCTCACCATCCTCGAACGCCTGCTGAGGCCAGCCCTGGCATGACAATGTCGAAGTTCGGCAACCGGCTGCGCGAAGTGGTTCGTGCGCAGCGCGCGCAGGTGCATCACGAGCCACCGCCCGGGGACGAACCCGTGGAGCTCGCGCCGGTCCTGACGGGGGCAGTGACCGTCGAGTGCGGCCATCGATCGTCTCGCGGCAAACGCCGCGATGGCCCTCGGGGGCGAAGTGCTGGAATCGCCAGCCGGTCCGTGCGTGGTGGTTGATCGCCGCTATGCGGCGGGTCATCGGCACGGGACGCTCCGGCTGGGCGACTGCAGCCTGGACGCCGTGCAGTCGGGGCAAGCCTTTCCGCTCCTCGCGGGGGCCGGGGTGGACGCGGACGTGAACGGCGCCGGCGACATGCTCTTTGTCGATCTCGAGACGACCGGATTGGCCGGCGGCGCCGGGACCTTCGCGTTTCTCGTCGGCTGTGCCTGGTTCGACGGCGACACGTTTCACGTGCGGCAGTACATGATGCCGGGACATGCCCTCGAGCGCGCGCAACTGGCCGCCGTCCGCGATCGCGTCGAGAAGAGCGCCGCGCTCGTGACCTACAACGGGCGCAGCTTCGACGTGCCGGTTCTCGAAACGCGGTACCTCTACCATCGCCAGCTGCCGCCAACGGCCGCGCGTCCGCATCTCGACATGCTGCACGTGGCGCGCCGGCTGTGGCGATCCGCTCGTCCGATCGTGGACGTGCCTGGCGCGCAGAGCGAAAGCTGCACGCTCGGCACGCTCGAGCGCGTGCTGTTCGGGGTCCGGCGCCATGGCGACGTGCCGGGCTTCGAAATTCCTGGACGCTACTTTTCGTTCGTGCGAACGGGACACGCGCAGCCGCTGCAACCGGTTTTCGAACACAACCGCCTGGATCTCGTCTCGCTTGCCGCGCTCACCGCTCGGGCGCTTCGTCTCGTCGAGTCCGCTCCCGATGCGGCTGAGCAGCCGCGCGAATGCTACGGCCTGGGCCGGCTCTTCGAGCGCGTCGGCGCCCTGGATCGTGCCGAGGCGTGCTATCGGCGAACGCTTGTGCTCGCCGAGCGCTCATGGCACATGGACGATGATGTCGTACGCGGGGAAGCGCTGCGCGCGATCGCGCTCCGCTGCCGGCGGACGGGTCGGCATGAAGAGGCGGCTTCGTACTGGGACGCGATCACGCGGCTGCGCCGGTGTCCGGATGTCCTGCTGCACGAGGCCATCGAAGCGCTCGCCATCCATCACGAGCACCGCTCGCGCGATCTCGATGTGGCGCGTTCGCTGGCCGAACGGCTGATCGAGTCACCGCGTGCGTCCGACGACACGTCGCGCCGGCTCGCCCGTCTTGCGCGGAAGATAGACCGCCGGCAGGCGCCAGTCGAGCGGCCGTTGCTGATGTAGGGAAGTAGCAGTGGGGGCGGGCGCAGTCGACGTGCGACGTCTGCGTCCGCCGCCTTGCGGTCAGCGTTCGAGGCTACTTGGCGGCGGCTTCGGCTTTCTTGCTCTTGGCGGCCTTCGTGGCTGCCTTCTTGGCCTCGACCGTCTGCGCACCGAACTTCTTCGTGAAGCGCTCGACGCGGCCTTCTGTGTCGATGAGCTTCTGGCGGCCCGTGAAGAACGGATGGCACTGCGAGCAGATTTCGAGGTGCAGCTCGTTCTTCGTCGAGCGGGTCTTCCACGTCGCGCCGCACGCGCAGCGCGCGTCGACCTCGTGGTACTTCGGGTGAATCTCCGGCTTCACGGCGAGCTCCTTCGGGGTACTGACAAAAGCCCATTATAACAGGCCAGACGCTCACGGCCTGTCGTCCCCGAGCCCTTGGTCCATAAGCCCTTGAGCCCGAAGGGCCTCGGACACTTCGACCCCTGCACCATTCGATTCCCGCGACACGCCGTCAGGGTACATTCCATTCCCGTTCCCACCGGTGGGGCCGGAGGGACGCCATGAGCGCATCCGAGAGCGGGACGCCGTCGCTGGCCCCGAGATTGGCCCGAACGTGCGCCGGCTTCCGCATGCCCGGAATCGTCGTGGTCACCGCGGGATGCTGCAGGATGTAGCGCAGCGCGAGCTCGGGGAGCGTCTGTCCCGCAGGAACGAGAGGCCGCAGACGGTCCACACGTTCGAGCGTTGCCGCAAGCTGTGCCGGCGTGAAGTAGAGATTGCGCCAGTCGCCCTCGGGCCATCGGCTGTCGGCCGTCAGCGTGCCGGTCAGACTGCCCTCGTCGAAGGGCACCCGCGAAATGATCGCAATGCCATGCGCCTGGCAGTAAGGAAGCAGCTCGTCCTCGGGCGCCTGGTCGAAGATGTTGTGGACGACCTGGACCGCATCGACCAGACCCGTTTCGAGCGCGCGCATCACGTTGGTAGGTTCCCAGCGGTTGACGCTGATCCCGAAGCTCGTGATCAGCTTCTCGCGCTTGAGGTCGTCCACCTCGCGCTTCCATCCGTCATCCTCCGCCCACGTATCGCTCCACACATGGAGCTGTTGCAGGTCGATGGTCGAGACGCCGAGGTTGGCGAGGCTCTTCTCGGTGTATTCGCGGATGTGATCGGCGGGGAAGACCTGGCTGACGGGGGTTTCCGCGCGCCCGGGCCATTTGAGATTCTTCGGCGGCACCTTGGTCGCGATGTAGAGCCGTGTGCCGGCATGCCGGCGGGCGGCTTCGCCCAGCAGCCGCTCGCTGTGGCCGCTGCCGTAGGCCCAGGCGGTGTCGAAGAAGTTGCAGCCGGCGGTGATGGCTTGGTCGAGCGCCTCCTGTGACTGCCGGTCGTCAGACCCTGTCCAGCCTCCCATGCCCCACATCCCGTAGCCGATCTCGGCTACGGACCATCCCGTGCGTGGATACGTCCGGTATCGCATCCGACGAATATAGCACCCGGGTACCGATCACACAGGCGGGTGGCACCAGGCACAGACGCACTTCAAGCCTTCACCGACAGCTCGGCTTCGTGACAGCCTACGGTGCGGCAAGGATTTCACAGATGGTCAGGTTGTATCGATCGGTGGCCGGAGCCGTGTCATTTATGGTGACGGTGCTGCCAGCCCCAGAGACGAGGCTCGTGGTTCGCTGCACCCAGAACGTATCACCGCCTGTCGCCAGGAACTGTTGAACCAAGGTCTGACTCGGCCCGAGCGTCCGCGGCGTGGCGTTATCCCAATCGTTTCCGACTCCCACAACCAACGAACCCGCTCGCGTTGTAATCAAGGACGCCGTGGGAGCGCCTGGGTTTGCGTTAGCACTGCCGGTCGCGCCAATTGCTCCGGACCCGCTGGTGCCCGTCGCGTCCACGCCTTTGAAGCTCATCACCGTTAGGGAGGCGGCAACACTCTGCGAGATCGTCGCGGTGACCGTGACGTTCGTCAACGCCGTCGTCGCGAAGGTCCGCCAGATCTCCGACGTTCCCCTTTGCGTGTTCGTCCGGCGCACGAGCTGCCATGTCAGGCCTGTTGTAGCCACGTTCGTGATTGTCGTCGACCCTGAAACGTTGTCCGTGGCGATCAGTGCCAACAGTAATTCGTTCGGAGCGGTCGTCGATACCGTCCTTGCGATCGTCGTGGCATTCGTCGAGCGAGCAGTCGAGACGTTCGCGTCGACCGTGATTCCAACCGGTGCGGGACCAGTCGACACGACCAGATTCACCGCGCTACCGGAGGCCACCGATGCACCCGCTGCCGGATTCTGAGTGACAACCGAGCCCGCAGGCACCGTCGCGCTCGGCGTCGTCGTCACACTCCCGACCACCAAAGTCGCGTTCGTAATGGCGGTTGTCGCTGCAGCCTGAGTCAGACCCACTACGTTCGGTACGCTCACCAGTAAGGGCCCTGTCGAGACGATCAGATTAACAGCGCTGCCGGAAGCCACCGACGTGCCAGGCGCCGGGCTTTGATTGATGACCGACCCAGCCGCCACCGTCGCGCTTGACGCAGTGGTCACCGTTCCGACCACCAGGCCTGCCCCTGTTATCGCACTCGTCGCAGCCGCCTGCGTGAGGTTCACCACGTTTGGCACGCTGACTGGCGCAGGGCCGGTCGACACCACGAGATTCACCGCGCTGCCGGAAGCCACCGACGTGCCCGCCGCCGGGCTCTGACTGATGACCGACCCGGCCGCCACCGTCGCACTCGACGCCGTCGTCACCGTTCCGACCACCAACCCGGCACTCGTGATCGCGCTCGTCGCCGCCGCCTGCGTCAGGTTTGCCACGCTGGGGACGCTGACAGGCGCGGGACCGAGCGAGACGACGAGACTCACCGCGCTACCGGAGGCCACCGACGTGCCAGCCGCCGGGCTCTCACTGATGACCGAGCCTGCCGCCACCGTCGCGCTCGACGCCGTTGTCACCGTTCCGACCACCAGCCCCGCGCCCGTGATCGCGGTTGTCGCCGCCGCCTGCGTCAGGTTCACCACGTTTGGCACATTGACCGGCGGCGGGCCGGTCGACACGACGAGATTCACCGCGCTGCCGGAGGCCACCGACGTGCCGGCCGCCGGGCTCTCACTGATGACCGAGCCGGCCGCGACCGTCGCGCTCGACGCCGTTGTCACCGTTCCGACCACCAGCCCCGCACCCGTGATCGCGGTTGTCGCCGCCGCCTGTGTCAGGTTCACGACGTTTGGGACGTTGACTGGCGCCGGGCCGGTCGACACCACCAGATTTACCGCACTGCCAGAGGCGACCGACGTACCCGCCGCCGGGTTCTGACTGATGACCGACCCCGCCGCGACCGTCGCGCTCGACGACGTCGTCACCGTCCCGACTACCAGCCCGGCACTCGTCACCGCGGTCGTCGCTGCCGCTTGCGTCAGGTTCACCACGCTTGGCACTGCCACGAGCGTCTTGAGGCTGGCTGGTTGGCCCGTTGCCGGGAGAGTGGCCAGATTGCCTGCGGCGTCGGCTGACGTCACTCGATAGAAATAGGTGGTATTCGGCGTGAGGCCAGTCAGCCCAACGTTATGCGACGTGACCAACGCAGGATTGCTGGCGGTCTGCGTCAAGGACGCCGAATCGGTTCCGAAATGCACGGCTGAGTCTGCCGGCTCGTTCGTCGTCCAGGTGATCGTCGCAGTGGACGTTCCAATCGCCGACGCCGACAGCGCCGAGATCGTGGGCGGAACAGTATCGGGACCGTTGGTGTTGAACACAACGTCGACGAAGTACCCCTCGGAAAGAAATGTCTGAGTGGGGAAGATGTTCGTCGTGCTGTACGCGTAGACGCCATTCGGACCGTCCGTTGCGTCCTTCAGCGCATGCAGCGGAAGGTTATCGACCCCCGCGGCGGTGAAGTAGTTGTCCTGACCAGAATAGTGGCCTTTCGGCGCGAGGTACGAGATGACGTAGGTCGTGTTCGCGGCGATCGGGACCGGCGTTGCGAATGAAACCTGTTGCCAGCCGGACGCCGTCTCGCCAGTGAAGGTTGCGGTCGCGAGTTGTGTGCCTGTGTTCGTCCACAGCGTCGCGACATGGGTTCCAGTGTTCAGGGCGCCCTTGTAGAATCGTGCGCCCGTGATGTTGCCCGGAATGTCCGATCGGAATCGTGTACCGAGCACAACCGAGCTTGCGTCGCCATCGTCCACCGGATTCGGCACGGTGCCCGGCAGCCAGATGGTGCAAGGACACGTCGGAGGGGGGAGCGTGGCGGCAGTCGTGAATGACCATGTGACGTTCGCCGCCATCGCATTTCCGGCGAGGTCCTTCACGCGCGGATCTGCCGGACCACCCTTCACGAGGGCGGTGTATGTCGTCGAAAACGCGAGAGCCGATCCTGGAGTCAGCGTCGCCGTCTTTGTCACCGAATCGTACGAGACCGTCGCTGTGATCAGGTTGTTCGACGGATCCCTCAGCTCAAACGTGCCAGATGAAATCGTGCCGGCGTTCATCGGCTCGCTGAATGTCACTGTAACTGCGGAGGCCGGATCGACAGCCGTCGCCCCAGACGACGGAGACTTGGAGGTGACGGTCGGTGGAGTCGTATCGACCTGTGGCACCGACGTGAAGACGACATCGGCCCAATAGTTCTCAGCATTGAAGCTGTTCGTAGGAAACACCGTGTTCGCGCCGTACGCGTACAGGCCGTTTGGACCATCGGCACCGGTCTGCAGCGCGTGAAGCGGCGGGTTGTCAACGGCGGTTCCAAAGTACGCGTCGGTCCCCGTATAGTGGCCAACCGGCGCATGGTAGGAGACGACGTAGGTCGTGTTCGCTGTGATCGGAATGGCCGTTGCGAAATTCGCCTGTTGCCAACCCGAAGCCGTTTCCCCGGTGAACGTAACGGTCCCGAGCAGTGTGCCTGCAGCCGTCCAGAGACTACCTCTGTGAGTACCTGTATTGGCGCTTCCTTTGTAAAAACGCACCGCGGTAATGAACCCGTCGGTATCGGTGCGGAACTTTGTACCGAGCTCGACCGAGCTCGTATCGCCATCGTCGAGGAGCCCGGGGGGAACTGTCGACGCGTCCCATATGCTGCAGCAAGGCCCCGCAGTCACGTTGATCGTTACGCCAGTTGACGGGATTTCGGTGTTGCCGCTGTCGTCGTAGCCGCGGCTCTTGATAGTGACTGAGCCCGAGCCGGACACGGTCCCAGTGAATGTCCAGCTCGTCGTGCCTGTCGCTTGCGCCCACGTGGCCCCGTTGTTGAGCGATACCTCAACGCCCGCTACGATTCCCCCGCCGCTGTCTGATGCGGTCCCTGTTACCGTGATGGTTGCGCCGGACGCAAACGACGAGCCGGGTGCGGGCGACGAAATTATCGAAGTGGGTGCGAGGGTGTCGGTGGATGCCGACGCCGACATCAGCCCCGATTGCAACGTGGATGGTTGCGTTCCCATGTCAGCCAGCAGGTTGACCATCGCCTGCTTCATGCGAACGTCTGCCGGCGCGTTGCCGCGATCATGGTTGGCGTCGAGACCCCACGACCACTGGACCGTGCCGGCGCCGAAGACCAGTGCTCCACTGGCATGACGGTAGAGAGTCAGGTTGTGAGTCGCGCTCCCGCTGCCGTACGTTGAGCCATAGTCGAGGAGGATTTGCGCTCCACTCAGGGTGGTCGATGACAGGCGCATCAAACCGGGCGGGCGGAATCCGTTGTTCGGCTCCTCGTCCCATTCGTATCCAAGCGTGCCGGTCGTCAAGGTCGCCGAGCTGCCGGCCGGCAACGTTGCGACCGTGGTGTTCCGCCAGAAGCGCATCTTCCCCATGGCGGCGGGCACCACAATCGCCCCGTTACTGGTACCGGAGTTCACCTTGAAGATCGTACCGGTGAGTGCATTCTCAGGGCGACCGCCATCTGCGGGAGGGCTGAACCGCGGGTCGCGCCAGGTTCCGGTCCAGGTGGGCGGATCGGTTGGGTCAATCTTGGCGTTGGCGTGTGTTTCCTTGTACGTCACCAACGTTCGGTACGGCGTGTTCGAGCCGTCCGTGCTCGCTTCCCAGCGCGTCTTCCAGAAGATCTCATTCCCGCTGAAGAACGCCAAGTGGAGCCCCGCCGCTCGCGCGGCCTCGACGTTCGCACGCTGCACGCCCGACCAGTACTCATCGTGCCCGGTCGACATGAACACCTTGTGTTTTGACGGCGTCAGGATCGTGGGGCCGAACCGATCGGTATCGACGCCGCTGATGTAGCTGACGTCGTACCCATTCGCTTCCAGCCAGCGCACCATCGGATACTCGGCGTTGAAGAGAAAATCCTCTGGCGTTGTGCCTCTGGTTGTGAAGGGTCGGTTATAACTGACCTTGTAGGCACGACCGGCAGGATTGCCGACGTAGAGGCTGTTGCCACCGTACTGGTTGTAGGCCTGCCATGTCGTGTCGGACGTCTGGAACACGATGTCCGAGTGGTGAGATGCGGTGTCGCTTTCACGAACGATGAAGGGGATGTGACTCTGTCCCCCCGTGTCCACTCGAGTCAGCAAGGCGAAGTAGATGCCAGACACCGCATCGGTGGGGATGAGCCATGAAGCCGACACTCCCCAATTGCCGCAGTCGATCAGCCCCGTCGTGGCATCCGTGAGGCAGTTTGGCTGGTTCTGAGGTAGGGGCGCCGACGGAGCGATGGTTGCCATCTTTCTGGCTCCCATGCCGCCGTAGAAACCCATCCGATAGATGTTGATCGTGTAGTTGTTCGAGTCCGTGTCGATCTTGAAGCTCTCGGTCTGCCCCGTTGTAACGCTGATGTTCGTCGCGAACCCCTGAATCGTCGGATCACCGGCGCCGTTGATGTCCCATATCGAGCCGGGATCTCCGGTTTTCTGGTTCTCGCAGACAACCGGATTGATTAGTGGTCCACACGTGCTCTGCGCGTTCAGGGGGACGGTCACATCCCAGCTGCGCGTCAGCATCAACCACGCAAGGACAATCCCGAAGACGAAGGTCGACAGACGTCTGACCGAACGACTGGCAGAATTTTTCGGCGTCGTCATGTTTGTCAGCTTGGGTTCGGTCAGGTAACACGTGTGGTGGCGGACGCCGCCGTACGCAACGAGCACGCCACTCTACGCCTCCCTTTCGCAGGACCCAGCAAGCGAGAAGGGGCGCTAACTCATTGACCGCGTTGGTCAACGAGGCCGCGTGATTCTTGGTGAGCTTTGAGGTTTGGCCCTCCCAGTCTTGAGTGATCTGGGAGTGAGAGTTTAGTCGGCGCCCAGGTAGACCGGCCTCAGGTCTCGCGACGTTTGCGACCAGTCCACGTTCCAGAATCGTCGCGACACCGCGAGCTTCGAGACACCTCACGTACGCGTTGCTGAGGTGGCCGAAACGTCTCGCCCGGGGCTCGTGCCCTAACATTGCGCGTCTCGCATCTCGCCGCTCGAGGCCCTCGCGGAAGAATGAGACGACCACTCCCGTCCGTCGATGTATCGTTGGCGTTGCGGCCAGGATCGGTCGGACGGGGCGGCACGAGGCCGATGGTAGTGTCTGATGCGACCTGACACCTCGTGAATGCCGACCCTTGGGAGAACTCATGCCTACGCCCCCGGACGTCACTCGTCGTCACTTCATGGAAACCAGTACCGCGTTTGCGGCGCTCGCCGGAATCAATTCGCTTGTGTCATCAGAGCGCGTACTCGGCGCCAATGACAGGGTTCGAGTGGCCATTTGCGGTGTGCACGGGCGCGGCAACGATCACCTGGAAAACTACGCGAAAATCAAAAACGTTGAGATTGCTGCGCTGTGCGATATCGACGAGAGTGTCCTCCGCGAACGGGCGGCGCAAATGGACAAGGCAGGCCTGACCAAAGCTGCTGTTTTCACTGACGTGCGCAAACTGCTCGACGACAAATCCATCGATGCCATTTCCATCGCCACGCCGAACCACTGGCACTCGCTGATGGCGATCTGGGCCTGTCAGGCGGGTAAGGATGTCTACGTGGAGAAACCGTGTTCCCACAATTTGTGGGAAGGGCAACAGCTCGTGAAAGCAGCTGCCCGCTATGACCGGATTGTCCAACACGGCACTCAGAGCCGTTCCGATCGATCAGTGCGCGAGGCCGTGCAGAAGATCAGTGAAGGCGCCATTGGTGACGCCTACATGGCTCGTGGCATCTGCTACAAGTGGCGCGACACGATAGGGAAGGCGTCGGTTCAACCGGTTCCAGCTGGCGTTGACTACGACCGCTGGACGGGACCAGCCCCGCTCCGTGAGTTCACCAAGAACCGGTTTCACTACAACTGGCATTGGCAGTGGCATTACGGCAACGGCGACCTCGGCAATCAGGGCGTGCATCAACTGGATGTCGCACGGTGGGGCATGGGGCTCGGGTTTCCCAGCAAGGTAAGTGCGATCGGTGGCCACTTCATGTTCCAAGATGACCAGGAAACTCCCAACGACCTGAACTGCTCGTTCCAGTTCGACCTCCCCGGTGGCGTGCGACGCTTGATCACGTTCGAGGTGCGGCACTGGATCACAAATCACGAGGCGGAAATCGGTACGGGCGGGCTTGGTGTGCCGGAGCCAGTGAAGTCGGCGAACAGACCAGCGCTGGGGCCAACATCGGGCAGCCGCAACGCCATTGGCAACATCTTCTACGGTTCGAAGGGGTACTTGGCCAGCGGTGACGAAGATGCGGCTACCTACGCCGTCTGGTTGGGACAGGATCAGGAGAAGCAGCCCCCGGTCACAGGGGGCAGTGAGTTGGCTCACTTTCAGAACTTCATCGATTGCGTCGTGAGCCGGAAGAAGGCTGACTTACACGCTCCAATCGAGGAGGGCCATATTTCGTGCGGCCTGATGCATCTGGCCAACGCCTCGTACCGGTTGGGGAGGACGATCGACTTCAATCCTGAGACACAGATGGTCATTGGTGATGATGAAGCCACCAGGATCCTGCGGGACGGTGACCGTTCGTACCGGGCGCCGTTTGTGATCCCCGAAGAGGTGTGATCGAGCTGGCCCCGTATGGCACACGCACGAGTCGTCCTCGCGGGCGTCCCCTGGGACGGTTCATCCTCGTTCCTCCGCGGCGCCGCGCGTGGTCCCTCCGCGATCCGTGACGCACTCTGGTCGCCGTCGTCGAACAGCTGGACCGAAAATGGAGTCGACCTCGCAGAGGCGCGATCGCAGGGACGCTTCGTGGACGGCGGAGACGTGGACGTTGGCGCAACGGCGGAGGAATCGGTCGGCAGAATTCGCGAAGGCATCGACCGCGTGCTCGCCGGGGGCGGACGCCTCCTCGCCCTGGGTGGCGATCATTCCGTGACGTTCCCGATCCTCGACGCGCACGCACGCCACGGGCATCGTCCAGCCGTGCTGCATATCGACGCGCATGCGGATCTCTACGACGTCTTCGATGAGAGCCGCTTGTCGCACGCGTGCCCGTTCGCGCGCATCATGGAGGCGGGTCTGGCGTCGAGGCTCGTGCAGGTCGGCATCCGGACGCTCAATCGCCACCAGCGCGAGCAGGCGCAGCGCTTCGGGGTCGAGATCGTCGAGATGCGCGACTGGTCGCCGTCAGTCGTCCTGTCGTTCGCGGGGCCTGTCTACGTCTCGCTGGACCTGGATGCGTTGGATCCGGCCTTTGCGCCTGGCGTGTCGCATCACGAGCCTGGTGGCCTCTCGACGCGCGACGTCATCGGCCTGTTGCACCGCCTGCAGGGCCAGGTGATGGGTGCCGATGTCGTGGAGCTGAATCCTGCGCGCGATCTGCACGGCGTGACTGCGATGGCCGCCGCGCGCCTGGTCAAGGAGCTCGCGGGGAGGATGCTCAGCGAATAACCCGGTCGGGAGGTTTTTCTCATTTTCGTGAGACGCGGATCCCATTCACCCAGCAAAAACTCCAATCAAAACGCCCCACGTCATAAACGCCCCCGAAATTCAGGTCGGGAGGATTTTCTCGTTTTGGTGAGAACCGGATCCGCGCCGCGCCTGCTCTTGCGTTGGCGCGAGTCTTGTGAGCATCGGTCGACGACATGGAGTTCGACCGATGCCGAGACGATCGCTTCAACGAGTAGGCCCGCTCGTGTGGCACGTGATGAATCGCGCCATCCAAGGCCTGACCCTCTTCGAACACCCCAGCGAATACGAGGCGTTCCTCGCGATCCTCGCGTCTTCCGTCCGGGACCATCGGCTCGAATTATTTACGTACTGCGTGATGCCCAACCATTTCCATCTTGTCGTACGCGCGGCTGCTGGCTCCAAGCTCTCGGGCTTCATGCAGGCCATGACCACGAGTCATGCGCAACAGTGGCGGGTCGAGACGGGAACGGCCGGTCGCGGCGCCGTGTATCAGGGCCGGTTTCTGGCGATGCCGATTGAAGTGGACGGACACTTCCTGCGAGTCTGTCGCTACGTCGAGCGAAATCCCGTGCGAGCCGCGCTCGTCACGCGCGCGGAGCACTGGCTGTGGTCGAGCGCGTGGGATTTTGTGCACGCCCGGGGCGAGTGCCGGCCGTCGCTGGCCCCGTGGCCCATCGCACGGCCCGTGGACTGGACGGCGCTCCTCAATCGGCCGTCGTTGCCGAGCCTCGACCTGGGAATTCGGCGGGCGGTACGGCGAGGCCTGCCGTACGGCTCGATCGACTGGCAGACGCGCACCCTGGGTGCGACGAGCGAGGGTCGGCGTCTGCGCGGTCGCCCGTCTCGCGGCCGCGGGGGCAGGGTAGTCTCACGACGATGAGAAAATCCTCCCGACCTGATTTTCTGCGCCCGTAAATAGGCACGTTTCGCGAGGTGCTAGGGATCAGAGTCTCACGAAAGTGAGAATATCCTCCCGACCTAGGGAAGGAAGTACACGGGATTCGGGAGCTTGAACGTCCGCTCCGCGTAGCCGCCATCAAGGTCGCTCTGCTGGTCGCCCATCGACAGCACGATCGTGTAGCCGGCCTCGGTCAGCTTCCGCCGTTCAGGCGCCTTGAAGTCCACCGCACTCTTGAACGCCGCCCCTTCGGGAAGGACGATGACGCCGTCGGGCTCGTAGCCCTGATCTCGCAGGTTCCGTTCCGTCACATTTCTGAGCGTGGCGGGGCGCCCACTGATGAAGAAGACCGCGACGCCCATCGCTTTGGCGCGCCGCGACAGCGTCAGCGTCGGCGGCAGCGCCGTGGATGTGCCGAGCATCTGCCACGCGCGGATGCTGCAGGGGCCCTTCTCGAGATCACATCCACCGGTCAGGATCCGTCCCCAGCCGTTCAATCGATACGCCGGCCAGTTCGAGAGCGAGGTCTCGTCGATGTCCAGCACGATGGCGGGCTTCGTCACGTGGGGCGCCCGCTCCACCAGCCACTGCTCCGCGCGAGTGGCGACGGCGGCGACGTCCGACTCGTAGCGTCCCGAGGCGATGTAGTCCTCGACCTGCCGCTGGACGTCGAACAGCCGCGGAACCGGCTCGTTCGATGTCGTGACCGGGCGAGCCTGTGGATGGGTGCATGCGGCCGTCAGAACGACGGCCGCCGCGACGATGCTGAGTGTTCGATGCGAACGAGTCACGTGTCGGGGCCTTCGACCTTCGACGCTTCGACCCTTGAACTCTTCGACCCTGTTGACTGTTTCCGACCGTCGACTCTCGCGGGATCAGCTCTTCCCGTTCGCCATCGAGTTCAGGAAATCGGCGTTGGACTTGGTCTTGGCCAGCTTCGACAGCAGAAGCTCCATCGCCTCCACCGGTGAGAGTGGATTCAGGACCTTGCGCAGCACGTAGACGCGGTTCAGATCCTCTTTCACGAGGAGCAGTTCTTCCTTCCGCGTGCCGCTCTTGATGATGTCGATCGAGGGGAACACCCGGCGATCGGTCAGCTTCCGATCCAGGTTGATCTCCATGTTGCCGGTGCCCTTGAACTCCTCGAAGATCACTTCGTCCATCCGCGAGCCGGTGTCGATGAGAGCCGTCGCAACGATGGTCAGCGACCCGCCTTCCTCGATGTTGCGCGCCGATCCGAAGAAGCGCTTCGGCCGCTGCAGGGCGTTGCTGTCCACGCCACCCGAGAGCACCTTCCCCGACGGAGGCACGATGGTGTTATAGGCACGCGCGAGACGCGTGATCGAATCGAGCAGGATGACGACGTCCTTCTTGTGTTCGACGAGTCGCTTGGCTTTCTCGATCACCATCTCGGCCACCTGCACGTGCCGCTGCGCCGGCTCGTCGAAGGTGGACGACACGACCTCGCCCTTGACGGAGCGCTGCATGTCGGTGACCTCTTCCGGCCGCTCGTCGATGAGCAGCACGATCAGGTACACCTCGGGATGGTTCGTCGTGATGCTGTTGGCCAGGCTCTGCAGCAGCATCGTCTTGCCCGTGCGGGGCGGCGCGACGATCAGTCCGCGCTGGCCCTTGCCGAGCGGTGTCAGCAGGTCCATCACGCGGCCGGACAGGTTCTCGGCGTCGGTTTCGAGCTTCACGCGCGACTGCGGGTAGAGCGGCGTGAGGTTCTCGAAGAACACCTTCTCGCGTGCCCGATCGGGCGGCTCGAAGTTCACCGCTTCGACCTTGATCAGCGCGAAGTAGCGTTCGCCTTCCTTCGGCGGCCGGATCTGACCCGACACGGTATCGCCGGTATGCAGATCGAACTTCCGGATCTGGGACGGCGAGACGTAGACGTCGTCCGGGCCCGGCAGATAGTTGTAGTCCGGGGCACGGAGGAAGCCGAAGCCGTCGGGCAGGGTTTCGAGCACGCCCTCAGAGAAGATCAGGCCACTTTTCTCGGCGCGCGCCCGCAGGATCTCGAAGATGAGCTCCTGCTTTCGCATGCCGGTCGCCCCCTGCACCTCGAGTTGCTTGGCGAGATGCGTGAGGGCGCTGACGCTCATGTCTTTGAGCGTCGTGAGGTCGATCACCTGCGGGGTGTCAGTCTTGGCGGGTGGTTGCTGAGCAACCGAGCGATCAGTGTCCACAGTTCCTTTAGTCCTTCGCCGGATGTCGCCGAGACGGCGAGCACCGGTCCGTTGAACGCGGCGTCCAGCGCTTTCTGTGCGCGTGTGCGTTCCGCACGCGACAGCTTGTCAATCTTGGTGGCGACCACCGCTGCGGGGCCGCTTCTGGCGGCCAGCCACTCGGCGGCCGCGCGGTCGTTGTCGAGTCCCGGGTGCCGTCCGTCCACGAGCAGCAGGACCGCTGCGGCGGCCGGTCGCGTCGCGTCCTGCGCGCCCGGTGCGCGCATGTCGAAATACGTCGTCGTCAGCTCTTCGAACGCGCTGGCGCTGCGACTGCCGCCTCGCGCGTACCCGTATCCCGGCAGGTCCATCAGATAGAACGGCGCGGGGAGTGCGCCGGTCACCCGATACAGATTCACCAGCCGGGTCTTGCCCGGGGCCGCGCTCGTGCGGGCCACCGTGCGCCGCACCAGGGCGTTGATGAGCGACGACTTGCCCACGTTCGACCGTCCGACCATGGCCAGCTCGGGCAGGCCATCGCGCGGGAAGTCCCGTGCGCTCGCTGCGCTCCGGACGAACGTGACATCGATGGACACGCTGGTGGACGGGAAAACAGTTGGAAGTTCGTTGCTGGTCGTTCGTAGTCAGCCGTTCGTGGTTGGCAGGCAGAAGCGGTGGTCGTGCGTGCCACCTGCCGCGTGCGGCGATCGCCAGGGAACCTGGTTGGTCCACCTGCGGGCGGTGAACTACCGGCTACCAACTTACCAACTGATCTCCCGTCCTCCTAGTGCGTGATGGTGTCGTCGGGCGCCTCGATTTCCACGGCATCGGGCACGGCCGCGACACGGCCCGGCAACGGCTCGGCCAGCGCGATCTTCAACACTTCGTCCATCCCTGTGACCAGGTAGACGCTGAGCGAGTCGAGCATGTTCTTCGGAATGTCGGCCAGATCCTTCTCGTTGTCTTTGGGCAGGATGATGGTCGTCAGGCCGGCGCGGTGTGCCGCGAGCACCTTTTCCTTCACGCCGCCGATCGGCAGCACTTTGCCGCGGAGCGTGATCTCGCCGGTCATCGCGACGTCCCGACGCGTGGGCACGCGCGCCAGCGTCGACACGAGCGCCGTGGCGATCGTGATGCCGGCCGAGGGCCCGTCCTTGGGGATGGCGCCTTCCGGCACGTGAATGTGCACGTCGTTCCGCCGATTGAAGTCCTTCGGAATGCCGAAGTCTTCAGCGCGCGCGCGCACGTAGCTCATGGCCGCCTGCGCCGACTCCTGCATGACGTCGCCGAGCTTGCCGGTCAGCGTCAGCACGCCTTTGCCCGGCATCAGCGTCGCTTCGGTCACGAGAATCTCGCCGCCCACCTCGGTCCAGGCCAGCCCGGTCGCGATCCCGATCTCGTTCTCTTGCTCGGCTTCGGTCGATCGGAAGCGCGGCACGCCAAGGTACTGCGTCACCTTGTCGCCGGTGATCTCCTCGGAGAACGCGGCCCCTTCGACCACCACCTTCCGCGCCACCTTGCGGCAGATCGACGAGATCTCGCGCTCGAGGTTCCGGACGCCGGCTTCGCGCGTGTAGCGGTTGATGACCGTGCGCAGCGCCTCGTCGTCGAAGGTCACGTTCGCGGACGTCAGCCCGGTGCCCTCGACCGACTTCACGACCAGGAACCGCTTCGCGATTTCGACCTTTTCCTGCTCGGTGTAGCCCGCGAGCTGCAGCACTTCCATGCGGTCGCGGAGCGCCTGTGGAATCGTGTGGAGCACGTTCGCCGTGCAGATGAACATCACGTGCGACAGGTCGTACTCGACGTCGAGGTAGTGATCCAGGAACGTGTTGTTCTGTTCCGGGTCGAGCACTTCCAGCAGCGCCGCCGACGGGTCGCCGCGGAAGTCCATGGACATCTTGTCCACTTCGTCGAGCAGGAAGACCGGGTTCATCGTGCCGGCCTTCTTCATCATCTGGATGATCTGACCGGGGAACGCGCCAATGTAGGTGCGCCGGTGGCCGCGGATCTCGGCCTCGTCGCGCACGCCGCCGAGCGACAGGCGCACGAACTTGCGGTTCATCGCGCGCGCGATCGACTTGGCCAGCGACGTCTTGCCGACTCCCGGGGGCCCCGCGAACGTGAGGATCGTCGCTTTCGGCTTCCGGACCAGCGCGCGGACGGCGAGGAACTCGAGGATACGATCCTTGATCTTCTCGAGCCCGTAGTGATCCTCGTTCAGGATCTCTTCTGCGCGCTTCAGATCCCGGCTCTCCTTGGTCTTCTTGTGCCAGGGCACCGCGATGAGCCAGTCGAGATAGTTGCGCGAGACGGTCGCCTCGGCTGACATCGGCGGCATCGCCTCGAGGCGCTTCAGTTCCTGGATGGCCTTCTCCTCGACCTCCTTGGACATCTTCGACTGTTCGATCTTCTTCTTGAGCTCGTCGATCTCGTTGCCCTTCTCGTCCTTGCGGCCCAGTTCCTTCTGGATCGCCTTCATCTTCTCGTTGAGGTAGTACTCCTTCTGCGCCTTCTCCATCTGCTTCTTCACGCGCGACTGGATGCGGCGATCGACCTGGAGCTTGTCCACCTCGCTCTCGAGGATGCCGGCGATGCGGTTCAGGCGCTCGAGGGGCGAGACGATCTCGAGGAGGTTCTGCTTCTCGTCCACGCCGACGAGCAGGTGCGCAGCAATCGTGTCGGCGAGCTTGCCGGGATCGTCCACGCGCACGGCGGCAATCATGGCGTCGTAGTGCAGGTTGTTCGACAGCTTCACGTACTGCTCGAACAGGGCCACGACGCGGCTCATCGTGCCTTCGACGTCGCCGGCCACTTCCTTTTGCTTCGGCAGCACCTTGACGACGACGCGGTAGAAGCCTTTGTCCTCTTTCCACTCGATCGCGCGCGCGCGATCGAGCCCTTCGACGAGGACCTTGATGTTGCCGTCGGGCAGCTTCAGGCTCTGAACCACGTTGGCCACGCAGCCCATGGTGTAGATGTCTTCGGGCTTCGGGTCGTCAACTGACGCGTCATGCTGCGCAGCGAGGAAGATCTTCTTGTCCTTCGCCAGGGCGTGTTCGAGCGCCCGCGTAGACGACGGCCGTCCGATTACGAACGGCATCATCATGTGCGGGAATACGACCACGTCCCGCAAGGGAACGATTGGCAGTGTTTCGTAGACTTCCATCTAGGGGATTGGAAAATGCGGAGTTCGGATTCCGGGTTGAAGGGGCGCCGCCATCAGGCCCCTCCGTGAGACGAACCGCGTCGACCGCCGGCGGACAATGGCTGCTAGCCCGCTTTCTCGATGAGGGTAATCGGCTTGTCTTTCGCTTCGACGTGCTCGCGGGTGATGAGGACCTCGCGCACCTTCTTCTGCTGCGGCAGTCCGTACATCAGGTCGAGCATCAGCTCTTCGATGATCATCCGGAGCCCCCGGGCTCCGATCTTCCGCTGCAGGGCCGACTCCGCGATCGCTTCGAGCGCATCGTCGGTGAACCGCAGCTTCACGTTCTCGTACTCGAACAGCTTCTGATACTGCCGCACGATGGCGTTGCGCGGCTGCGTCAGGATCTGCATGAGCGCCGGCTTGTCGAGCTCGTGCAGCGTACCGACCACGGGCAACCGGCCCACGAACTCCGGAATGAGCCCGTACTTGATCAGATCTTCCGGCTCGAGCTGCTCGAGCGTCGTGCCGATGTCGCGGTGGCGCATCGACTTGACGTCGGCCTTGAAGCCGAGGGTCTTCTTGCCCACGCGCCGCTCGATCGATTTGTCGAGCCCGACGAATGCCCCGCCGCAGATGAACAGGATGTTGGTCGTATCGACCTGGAAGAACTCCTGGTGCGGATGCTTGCGCCCGCCCTGCGGCGGCACGTTGGCGACCGTTCCTTCGAGAATCTTGAGCAGCGCCTGCTGCACGCCTTCGCCCGACACGTCGCGCGTGATGGACGGGTTCTCGTCCTTGCGGCAGATCTTGTCGACTTCGTCGATATAGATGATCCCCTGCTGCGCCTTCTCGATGTCGCCGCCGGCGGCCTGAAGCAGCTTCAGGATGATGTTCTCGACGTCTTCGCCGACGTAGCCCGCCTCGGTCAGCGTCGTGGCGTCCACGATCGTGAACGGCACCGACAGCATCTTCGCGAGCGTCTGGGCCATCAACGTCTTGCCGGTGCCCGTCGGCCCGATCAGCAGGATGTTGGACTTCGTGAGCTCGACGTCGTTCCGGCTGCGCGGCTGCTTCTGGATTTCAATCCGCTTGTAGTGATTGTAGACGGCGACCGCGAGCTTCTTCTTCGTCCGTTCCTGGCCGATGACGTACTCGTCGAGGAACTTCTTGATCTCGGGCGGCGGAGGCAGAGACGAACGAACGCCGCGGTTCTCGAAGCGATTGTCGTCGGCGATGATGTCGTTGCAGACCTCGACACACTCATCGCAGATGAACACGGTCGGTCCGGCAATCAGCTTACGGACGTCGTTCTGGTCCTTGTTGCAGAACGAGCACCGCAGCACTTCCGTCTCGCCGTTCTTCTTCACCATGTGGGACCTCGGCGATCGGCGGCCCGACCGCATCCCGACCGTGCCATCCCGCGCGCCCATGGCCGCACGGCCGACGGGTACCGCCCTGTCGCGAACACCGTCCGGCTGGACGCCATGTTCTCGGGCGCCAGCAGCCCAGCGGCCTGGCTATGCCCGCTTCCGGATGACATCGTCAATGATACCGTATTCCTTGCCCTGGTCCGCCGACATGATGTAATCCCGTTCCGTATCCTCCTTGATACGCTGCACCGCTTGCCCGGTGTGCGTCACGAGGATCCCGTTCAACTGATCACGCATGCGGAGAATCTCACGCGCGGCGATGTCGATGTCGGTCGCCTGCCCCTGCAATCCCGACATCAGCGGCTGGTGAATCACGATGCGCGAGTTGGGCAGGCCGTATCGCTTGCCCTTGGTGCCCGACGCCAGCAGCACGGCAGCCATGGACGCGGCTTGCCCGATGCAGCACGTCTGCACGTCGGGCTTGATGAACTGCATCGTGTCGTAGATGGCCAGCCCCGCCGTAATCGAGCCGCCCGGCGAGTTGATGTAGAGAAAGATGTCCTTGTCGGGATCCTCGGCCTCGAGGAACAGCATCTGGGCGATGGCCAGGTTCGCGACCCCATCGTCGATCGGCGTGCCGATGAAGATGATGTTGTCTTTCAGCAGGCGCGAGAAGATGTCGTAGGCGCGCTCGCCGCGGTTTGTCTGCTCGACCACCATCGGTACGAGCTGCATGACTGCGTCGGGAAGCTGTGATCGCATAACCTCGGTCGTTGTTCGTAGCGTCAGCGGCGTGCCCGAAGGTCGCGCCGGCAGATCGAAACAGTCACTGGCCGCGAACCGGACGGAACGCTGCAGAAATCCGGATCGGAGCAGCGGGGCTTACGTGTGGAACGCACGTGTGGGTACGGGCCGTAGCGCCGGCCCGCGAAGGCTGTAATCGTCGATCTGATCGTAACATGCGCCCAGCGCGCCAAGTCAATGGCGCGTTGTGGCTTGCCGTCATCCGCACATCGTCGTCCGGCCGACACCTTCGACCCGTCACGCCAGTCCGTCCGACCCCCGTGTAGGCATTATCGGCGCCAGTCCTGGTCTCCGCCACTCGCCACCCGGCCAGGCCGCTCCGGTCCAGGTCAGCGGGTGAAGTCAAGACTGAACAATATGTTACAAGCAGCTCTGCGCTAGTCGATGATCGTGGCTCGCGTGCGCAGAAGGTCCATGGCTTTCTCGCGCCGCAGGCCGGACGACAGCCGGGCGAGGCCGCCTTCCTTCTCGAGCCGCGCGCGAACCGCCGGTGAGGTTCGGCCCGTCCGCTCAGCAAACCGTGCAATTTCGGCCTCGACCTCTTCCGTACTCACGGTGACGTGCTCGCGCCGCGCAATCTCGTCCAGGACGAGCGCGCCAGCGACGGCTTCGCGTGCGCCGTCCTGTTGACCCTGGCGGAACGCCGCCCAGTCGATGCCCGCCTGGCGGGGATCCACCCCCTGGTCCACAAGGCGGCGAGCGAAGTCTTCGATTCGCCGATCGAGCTCCCGCTCGACCAGCGCGTCAGGCACGTCGAACGTAATCCAGCCTGCAATCTGTCTCAGCAGGTCGCCGCGCACATCACGCTCGGCGTGCAGCTCGGCCTCCCGCCGCAGGTCCTGTTCGACGCGCGCCCGGAGTGCGCCAAGATTCTCGAATTCGCCGAGATCCCGCGCGAACTCGTCGTCGAGCGCCGGGACAATCCGCCGCTTCAAGCCCTGCACCGTGACGCTGTACGCCACTGACGTCCCTGCCAGCTCCTTGAGGCTGTAGTCCTCGGGATAGGAGATGGTGAAGCTGCGGTTCTCGCCGACGGTGAGACCGACCACGTGCTCGTCGAATCCAGGGGGATTGGCGGCCGCGCCGATGTCGACCGAGACGCTCTCGTGCCGATCGGGCTCCTCGCCGGGGGCCTCTCGCACCAGGTCCATCACCACGGTATCGCCTGCCTCGACGGGTCGTCCTTCGACGACCTCATAACGGGCGGCCCGCTCGCGCAGCCGTTCGAGAGTCTGCTCGATGGCCCCGTCCTCCACGGTGGGCTTGGGCGTCCGCACCTGCAGGGATCCGTAGTCGTGCAGCTCGAACGGCGGAACGGTCTCGAACGTCGCCGTGAACTTGAGGGGCTGACCCTCTTCGACCACCACGTCGCGGATGTCTGGCGTGTCCACCGGCTCGACGCCCCGCTCACGCAGCGCGTCGTCTACGGCTCGCGGCACGAGCTCGTGCACGACGTCGTGCAGGATGCGGTCGCGGAAGCGCTGCTTCACGACGCGCGCGGGCACCTTGCCCGGACGGAATCCAGGGACTCGCGCGGCTTTGCTGTAATCGCGTGCGACCTTCTCGATCTCGGCGTCCACGATCGTGCTGGGAATTTCGACGACGAGATTCTTGCGGGTCTCGCTGACGTCCACGAATTCGGTCTTCATCGATGATTGTGTCTTCCTGGGCGAGCGCGACGAGGGGGCGGCGACGTGGGGACTCGTGCCCGCCGGCCGAGCGCGACGTGTCACTGGTGCGAAAGGGGGGACTCGAACCCCCATGGCCTTTCGGCCACCGGATCCTAAGTCCGGCGCGTCTGCCAGTTCCGCCACTTTCGCATGGCGCGTACCCGAACAGGAGAGCGTAACATGCCGATTTTTCCGGGGTCAATTGCGCAGCGTGGCGCCACGCCCGGACGGGCAGCAATGACGAGGGCAGAATGACGACTCGCGGTCCGAGCCTGAGGGCTAGTCGTCATTCGTCAATCTGTATTCGTCAATGCCCGTCTCCGACAGCCTGCCTAACGCCAACGACGCCACTCCCGTCTAATCAGCAGTTGTGAACGACGCCGACACCTTCGTGCTGGCCCGCGCGCGGGCTGGAGATCGAGAAGCGTTCCGGACGCTGGTCGAGCAGCACAGTCGAGGTGTGTTCCGGGCGGCGTACCGGATCACGTGGAACGAACAGGACGCAGAGGACGTGGTGCAGGAAGCGTTTCTGAAGGCATACACCCAGTTGCCTCGTTTCGAGGCTCGCGCGCAGTTCGGGAGCTGGGTGCACCGGATCGCGATCAACTGCGCGATAGACCTCGTCCGGCGGCGGACGCGGCACATGGATACCGAGGATGCGGAACCGATGCTGGCACAGGCACCGAGTCCTTCGCCGGGACCGGATCGTGAGGCGGAAGGACGCGAGCTCCGCGATCGGATCGGAGACGCAATGGCCAGCCTGAGTCCTCTCGAGCGCGCTGCGTTCACGTTGCGGCACGTGGAGCAGTACCCGGTCGCCGAGATCAGCAGGGCGCTGGGACAGAGTCCGGTCGCGACGCGGCACAGCATCTTCCGCGCGGTCGCGAAGATGCGGCGGGCGCTGGCGCCGGTGAGGACGAGCGTATGACACATCCGGGCGACGAGCAGCTTGCGGCCTACGCGATCGCCGAGGCCGATGCCGCCGAGATCGCAGCCATCGACCTGCACCTGGTCGACTGCACGCGCTGCCGTGAGGAGCTCGCGACGATGCGCCGGCTGCTCGACGCGGTCACCGACGTCGACGTGCCGCTGCGTGACGACGGGTACGGCGCTCGCGTGTGGGCGCGCCTCGAGCCGCAGCTGCCTCAGACGAAGCGGAGGTTGCGCGTGGCATCGTGGCGTCCCTGGCTCGCGGCGGCCGCCGTGCTCCTCGTCGCCATGGGTGCGTTCCTCTTGGGACGCTGGTCGCTCGGGAGTCGTGCACCGCTTGTCGCCACGGCGCCGCCGGCGAAGGCGGCGGACCCGGCCGCCATTCGTGAGCGGATCGTCCTCGCCGCCGTGAGCGAGCACCTCGACCGCACCGAGCGCGGACTCGTGCGCCTCGTCAACGAGGATGCCAGCGGCATCGTGGACATCTCGGCGGAGCAGACGTGGGCCCGCGACCTGCTCGATGCCAACCGGCTCTACCGGCAGTCGGTGCGCGGCACTGGATCGCCGGCCCTTGGTCTCCTGCTCGACGAACTCGAGCCCGTGCTCCTCGATCTGGTGCACAGCCCGAGCCGGCTGAGTGTCGCGGAATTCGAGGCGCTGCGGGCGCGCATCGACGAGCAGAGCCTGCTTTTCAAAGTGCGCGTGATGAACGGCGATGTGCGCGCGCGTGAACGGGCGCTACGGCGCCCTGGAGTGCAAACGTCATGATGGCAGCAGTGATGGTGGCGGTGCTCGCGACAGCGACCCCCGCTGCGCTTGGCTCCGCCGATCCGGCGGAGGTCGAAACACAGAGCGCGCAGGCCCTCTATAACCAGGGCACGCAGGCGCTCGATCGCAGCGAATGGGATGCGGCCGCCGACGCCTTCGAGCGCGTCGTCGCCCTCAAGGACGGCCGCGCGGATGCCGCGCTCTACTGGCGCGCCTACGCGCTGAACAAGGGCGGAAGACAGGACGCCGCCCTTAAGGCACTCGCGGCACTGAAGGCGGGTTATCCGCAGAGCCGGTGGCTCCGCGATGCCCGCGCGCTCGAACTCGAGATCCACCAGGCCACCGATGCTTTGTCCGCGCTCAGTACCGTGGGCCAGACACCGGCGTCGTCGGCCCCCGACAACGACGAGCTCAAGCTGCTGGCATTGAGCGGATTGATGCAGGCGGATCCACAGCGCGCCCTGCCGCTCGTGAAGCAGATGCTGCAGGGAAGTGCCGCGTCACCGAAGGTCCGCGAGCGCGCGCTCTTCGTGCTGGCGCAGAGCGGCTCGCCCGAAGCGCGGCAGACCTTGGTCGCTATCGCCAAAGGCTCCAACAATCCCGAGCTGCAGGTCGAAGCCATCAAGTATCTCGGTCTCTTCGGCGGCGCCGAGGGCCGCCAGGTGCTCGGCGAGGTCTTCGCGTCGTCCAAGGACGTCGAGGTCGGGCGCGCGGTGTTGCAGGCCTACATGGTGTCGGGCGATCGCGCACATCTGCTGGAGGTCGCGCGCAGCTCGTCGAGTCCGGAGCTCCGCCGCCAGGCTTTCCAGATGCTCGGCGCGAGCGGCGCGCGCGACGAGCTGTGGCAGCTGTACCAGCAGAACAAGGACGTCGACAGCCGGCGCGAGATCATCAACGGCCTCTTCATCTCCGGCGGCAAGGAGCAGATCCAGCAGATTGCGACGAAGGATCCGGACGTTGACGTGCGCGTCGAAGCCATCCAGCGGCTTGGTCTCATGGGCAGGGACACTGCGCCCATGCTCAAGTCGATCTACACGTCCGACAAGGACGCGAAAGTCAGGCGTGCCGTCCTGAACGGCTTCTTCGTGCAGGGGAACGCGACCGCGCTCATCGAGATCGCCAAGCAGGAGTCCGATCCGGCGTTGAAGCGCGAAGCGGTTCAGAAGCTGTCCGTGATGGGCTCGAAAGAAGCCACCGACTACATGCTGGAGCTGCTCAAATGAGGCTGCGTTCCATCCTCACCGTGACCGTGTACCTCTCGGTCGTGCCGCTCGTCGGCCGGACGGGCGCGTGGGGTACGCCGCTCGCCGCGTCGCCCTTCAGCGCCGTCGAGGCTCCGGGACTCACCACTGAAGGTCCCGCACAGACGACCGCGCCGGCGACCTCATCGGTTCTGTCGATCGCGTCGAGCCGTCTGGAACATCGCGAGGTCGCGGCCGGCGAGCTCGTCCCGGCCGTCGGCCAGCTCGCTCGTGGCGCGACGGATCCCATCTGGTTTGCGTACACCGTGCCCACTGTTCCACGCCATGAGTCGCACCACGAGTGGAAACAGCGAGTCGAGCGGGTCGTCCTGGACGAGGATGGGCATCTCGAGCCGGGCAATGGGACGTGGGATGACACGACGACGCTCGCTATCCTCGCGCTGATGAAGGGCGGCGCCGTCACGAACGTCGTCACGACTGACGCCCGTGTGACGATCGACGCCGGCCGCCAGCGCGTCGTCATGCTGGATCACGTGCGGCCCAAAGACAGCGTGACCTGGCTGGCGTCGATCGTTCGCGACCAGGCGAAGGCTGACGCGACCTCGTCGCGCTCCGTGGAACGGTGTGCCCAGGGCGCGCTTGCGGCAATCGCGCTGACCGACGATGACAGCGCAGACACGGTGCTTCCGCCGTTCACTGCAGCCGGACAGCCGTCCTGGCTCCGTCGCGATGCAGCGTTCTGGCTCGGTGCCGCGCGCGGCGCCGCCGGGGCGGCCGTCATCGACCGCCTGGCGCGGACGGATGGCGATGCTGATTTCCGACAGCATCTCACCTTCGTCCTCACACTGACGGGGCCGACCGGCGTGGACACATTGATTGAGCTCGCCCGGCACGACGCCAGCGCACCGGTCCGCGGGCAGGCGCTCTTCTGGCTCGGGCAGAAGGCGGGTCAGCGCGCCATCGGCACGCTGGCGACGGCCGTTGACAGCGATCCCGACGCTCAAGTCCGCCGGCAGGCGGTCTTCGCGATCAGTCAGTTGCCGAAGGACGAGGCGGTGCCGAAATTGATCGAGCTCGCGCGCAAACACCGCGATCCAGGCGTGCGCCAGCAGGCCATGTTCTGGCTGGGGCAGTCAGGCGACAGCCGTGCGCTGACGTTCTTCGAAGAGGTGCTGTCGCACTAGCTTGGGTGGGCCTACGGCATTGGGGTCGGGATGAGTTTCATTTTGTGCCACAGTCCAGGAAGGGCGGCGTTGCGAAACGTGAAACTTATCCCGACCCCAATCCTGCAGGCCCGACTCCCCGTCAGAGTCCGAGGCCGCGCTCGGCCCACCACCAGACGAACAGCCCCATCACGAGCCCCACCGTCGTGACCATGTAGATGCCGGCTTGCGGGGCCGCGCGTGACGCCGATTCGGCCAGCGCCCGCCCGGCAGCGTTCAGCGCTGCCGCTCCGACCGCTCCAAGTCCGGTGCTCGAGAACGCCACCCACAGGCCGACAATCGCAATCACGGCCACCAGCCCGATGGCGAGGTTGAACGTCAGGTCGAGCATCTGCTCCGACCGCCACCGTTCGCGCCGCAGGCGGGCGACCAACGCCGCCGTGAAGTCTGCGCGCGGCATCGGAGCCACTTGGGCGGTGAGCAAGCGATCGATGCGCGTCGCCAGCGACAGCGACGCCGCGCACGACGGACACTCCGCGAGGTGAGCACGGACCTCGGCGGTCGGCTCGACGTCGCCGGCGGCGAGTGGTTCGATGAGATCGTCGAGTTCGGTGCAGGTCATGAGCTGAAATCCTAGGGCTCAGGGCTCACGGCGCATCGCACTACCAACTACTTCGCACTGAGCAGCCGGCGCAGTTGCTGCTTCGCCCGATAGAGATGCGTCTTCACCGTTCCGAGCGGCATCTGCATCGCTTCGGCGAGGTCTTCGGTACTGCACGCCATCGAGGTAGTGCGCGGCCACCAGCAATCGATCCCGCGGAGCCAGCTGCGCCAATGCCTTCGAGAGCCGATCGTGCAGCTCGAATGCCGCAAACGCCGGATCCTTCGTCGCCAGCTCCCGCGGCGGATGATCCTCGTCGCCCGGCTCTTCAGCCGGTACCTGGATCCGCACCGGACGCTGCTTCTCCGCCAGGCAGACGTTGAGGACGATGCGGTAGATCCAGGTCGAGAGTTTGGCTTGCCCCTGGAAGTAGGGCAGTCCCCGATGAATGCGGAGGAAGACGTCCTGCGCAAGATCTTCCGCCCGGCTGCTGTCGCCGATCGTCCGGAAAATCAGCCCGAAGACCCGCACGCGGTACCTCGCTACCAGCTGTTCGAACGCCTCGTCGCTGCCGGCCTGGCAGCGTGCCACCAGCTCACTGTCTGAGACGTCGGACATGCCGCTGGGCATTGTTAGATAGCCGGACGGGCACGTTTGTTTCAGGGTGGCTTACAACTACCAACTGCCAACTACCAACTGAAACAAATCCCCACTCGCCCCAGTCTAACCGTCCCGAGAGTCCTGGAGGCGTCCATGAGTGAGAGCACGATGTTCTTGATCCCGGTCGTGGCGATCATTGGTGTATTCACGATGATCTCACTGAGTATCGTCCGGGCGGGACGAGTACGTGAGCTTCAGATCAAGGAGCGGATCGCGATGATCGAGCGGGGGCTGACGCCGCCGCCCGAAGCCAGCGGCGCGGACACGCCGCCCTTCGAGGCCCCCGGATCGCAGGAGACCGCGCGCCGACGGTTTCTCGGCGCCGGCATCATCATCGTCGGCGTCGGGATGGGCGTCGGATTGGTCATCGGTATTGCCGGCAGTCAGCCCCAGGTCGCCCTCGGCGTCGGCGGCGCGATCGTCGTCGTCGGCCTCGCCCTCATCGTCAACAGCCAGGTCGCGACGCGCTGACGGCAGGAGCCGGGTGGTGCGGTCGGCGTCACGGTTTGAGCGAGGCGATGTAGCGGAGCGACTGCGGGATCTGCGTTTCGGCGTCCGGACTCTCGTCCTCGATGATGTGCCACGCGACGCCAGCCTTCTCCGACGCACGGAACAGCGCCGGCCAGTCCACGACACCCGTACCCACCACCACGTTGGTCTCTTCAGGTGCGGTGCCAGTCGCATCACCCGTGGGCGTGCCTTTCCGCATGTCCTTGACGTGCGTGGCCGCGACGCGTCCTGAATAACGCTCCAGCAGCTGTAACGGCTGGCCCCCGCCGCGCACTACCCAGAAGACATCCATCTCGAACTTGACCACTGACGGATCGGTGCGGCTGGCGAGTGTGTCGAAGAGTGTGCCGCCCGGACCGGGGACGAACTCGTAACCGTGCGTGTGGTACATGAAGGTCAGGCCGGCCGCCTTGCAGGCTTCACCTGCCTTGGTGAAGAGCGGCGCGGCTTTGTCCACATCCGCTTCGGTCAACAGTTTCCCGTGCGGAATCCAGGCGCACATGACGTACTTGGCGCCGAGCGTGTGCGCGTCGGCGATGGCGCGATCGACTGTGCCGGCGGTCAGCGCCCCGAAGTCCACGCCGGAGCCCATGGCCGAGAGGCCGTGAGACTTGAGCTGAGCGGCAAACGCCGCGGCCGTCGTGCCTTCGGGTGCATTTCCTTCGACCTCGGTGAAGCCGAACGAGCGCGTCAGGGCGAGCGCGCCCTCGACGTCTCCCTTCTTCACCCGCTGCCGGAGGCTGTAGAGCTGTAGCGCCAACCCGGCCTTGAAGGGCCTGACCAGGTCGGTGCCCGCCGCGAGCGCGCGCCAGTCAGCAAACGGCGTGGCGGCGGACGCCAGCAAGCCGGCCGAAACAGTGTGCAGAAAGGTGCGGCGGGTCGTCATGCCCGCGCATCTTATACGAAGCCGGGACGCGTTCACGGCAACTCGAGGCGGAACGGCTGTGGCACGACGCGTCGAGGATCGACCAACAGTGGTGTGACCGCATCGGTGGAACTTGCGGAGCGCGACAGTGTAATTGTTACCGTGCTCCACGTTCCCAGCCGTTGTTTTTGGCCAAGCTCTGCTGAAAGAAGATCAGCAGGTACGGTCTTTTCTGCGACGGGCCTGCACGTTGCAACGGACCGGTCACAGCCCATGCGCAACGCGGTTTCGGAACCGGAGGTCCGAGTGGACGAGGGGTCGACGCTTATCCTGATCGCCGAAGACGACGAAGACAACCGCGAGGGGTACGCGGAGTACCTCACGTTCCTTGGATACCGTGTGGAGCAGGTGGCCAACGGTGACGATGCAGTCGCGTCGACGATGAGGCTGCGGCCTGACGTGCTGCTGTTGGATCTCGCGCTGCCCGGGATCGATGGCTGGGAGGTCGCCCGTCAGGTCAAAGGCGACCACGCCACGCGATCGACGCTGATCATCGCGCTGTCGGCGTGCGTCTTTCCGGGCGACATCGTGCGCGCGACCGACGCCGGCTGCGATGTCTTCCTCGACAAGCCATGCTATCCGCAGACGGTCGCGGACGAGATCCGGCGCCTGGTCGCCGCACGGGATACTACGGCGGCGGATGGGGTCAGGTCTTGAATCCTCACATTTTTCACGACCTGACCCCACAACCGCCCGACTAGGCGTCGAGCGCTGCGAGCGCCGCGAGCACGTCTTCGGTGTGCCCATCCACCTTGACGCCGTCCCAGCGGCGAACGACCTTGCCTGTCGGCCCAATCAAGTACGTGATACGCGCGACGCCCATGTAGGCTTTGCCGTACATCCGTTTTTCCTGCCACGCCCCGTACTTATCTGCGACCTCGTGATCCTCGTCCGCCAGGAGCGGGAACGACAGGCTGTACTTCTTCGCGAACTTCGCTTTGCTCGCCGTATCGAGCACGCTCACGCCCAGGATGGCCGCGCCCTTCTTCTTGAGGGCCGGTAAGTGCTCGTTGAAGCTGCAGGCTTCCGCGGTGCAGCCAGGTGTGTCGTCTTTCGGATAGAAGTAGAGGACCAACGGCTGGCCCGCATAGTCTTTCAGCGCATGCGTCTTTCCCGCCTGATCCTCGAGCGAGAAGGCTGGCGCTTTCTGTCCTGGCTCAATCAGTGGCATCGCGACCTCAGGCACTCGGGGCTTTTGGCTTTAAGCCTTGGGTGGAGTTGGAAGTGGATCTCTCGGGGCACAAGCCCTCAGACCCTTTTCTTGAGAAGGTCTCTGATCTCCGTGAGCAGCGTCTCCTGCGCGGAGGGCGGCGCCGGCGGTGGAGGCTCGACGCGCCGCAAACGATTGATGGCTTTCACCAGCATGAACACGGCGATCGCGACGAGGACAAAACTGATGAGTGCATTCAGGAAGACGCCGACGTTCATCGTCACGGCACCGGCCGCTTTCGCCGCTGCAGCCGTCGCATACGGTGGCGGCGGGTTGCCAGCCTTGAGGACGAACAGAATGCCCGCGAAGTCGACGCCGCCGAGCATCAGTCCAACGGGCGGCATGATCACGTCGTTGACGAGCGACGTGACGATTGCGCCAAAGGCCGCACCCATGATGATGCCGATGGCCATGTCCATCACGTTGCCCCGCAGGGCGAATTCCTTGAACTCCTTCAGCATGGCTCCCTCCGACGGACAGTAGACCGCTTGACTGCAGACTGCAAACCGCAGACTGTACCAGGGCGCCCTTCCGGGCGCCAGTGGGCCGCCGCATCCGCGTCATGAGCTCGTCAGCCGGCGCCGCCTGGCGCGGCAACGCTCGAATCTTTGAACTCTTGCGCGCGGTTCTTCGTCAACCCCTGCGGGACGCGCACTGCGCAGGTGCATGGCTGGAGGCGTGATGAAGGGGCTCATCCAGGACGTTCGATTTGGCGTGCGACTGCTGGTGCGCTCGCCGGGGTTCACGGCAGTCGCCGTACTCGTGCTCGCCCTCGGCATCGGCGTCAACACCGCAGTGTTCACGCTGGTCAACGCCCTGCTGCTCGAGCCGTTGAACGGCGGACGCAGCGGTCGGTTGATTGGTGTCTACAACCGGGACGTGCGCCATCCCGACACCTATCGCGCCTTCTCCTATGGCGATTACACCGATCTGCGAGATCGCAGCGGCGTGTTCGCGAAGCTCGCCGCGCTCGATTTCACGATGGTCGGCGTCTCGGACCAGCCGGCCATCGTCCGTCGCGCGTTCCTGGGGCTGGTGTCCTCGAACTACTTCGATACCCTGGGCGTATCGGTCTTGCGCGGCCGCGCGTTCACGGCCGCCGAAGAGCAGCCCGGTCATCCCGCGCACGTCGTGGTCGTCAGCTACGAGTACTGGCGGAAGACCGGCTTCGACCAGGGACTGCTGGGCCGCGCGATTTCGATCAACGGGCAGCCCTATTCAATCGTTGGCATCGCGCCCGAGGGGTTTACAGGTACGCTCGCTCTGATCGCGCCTGAGATCTGGCTGCCGCTCGGCGTGCACGATCAGCTCGGGAACGTCTTCGACGGTGGAAGGCCTTCGTTGGGCCTGGCCGATCGGCGCACGCACCGGTTGATGCTGGCGGGCCGCGTGGTGGATGGGATCGGCGAGGCCGCGGTGACAGCGCGTCTCGCGACGTTCAGTCAGCAGCTGGCGCAGGCGGATCCGGCGGAGAATCACGATCAGGCCGTGATCGTGCATTCGCTCTCGCGCCTGGGTGCCAGCACGGCTCCAAGCGACGAGAACGAAGTCACAAAGGTGAGCTCGCTCCTCCTCGGCATGGCCGGCATCGTTCTGTTCATCGCCTGCCTCAATCTCGCCAACATGATGCTGGCCCGCGGCGCAGCTCGGCGGAAGGAAATCGCGATCCGGCTGGCGGTGGGCGGCGGACGGACGCGGATCATCCGGCAGTTGTTGACCGAGGGGTTGCTGTTGTCGTTGCTCGGCGGAGCTGCCGGCCTGGTACTGGCGGTGTGGGCCACGCGCGCCTTCGTGCTTACATTGGTGCCGCTGCTTCCAATGTCGATCGCCTTCGATCCGACACCGGACGGGCGCGTGTTGACGGCGACACTCGCGTTCGCCGTTCTCGCCACTCTCACGTCGTCGCTCGGTCCGGCCTGGAGCCTGACTCGCCCCGATGTGCTGCCGGATCTCAAGGAGCAGCCGCGGGTGCCCGCGATCCGCCGCGGCTGGAAGATGCTCGTCCGACCGCGCCACGCGATGGTCGTCGGTCAGCTCGCACTTTCGCTGATGCTCCTGACCGCCGGGGGACTCTTCCTGCGCGGCGCAGTGGCAGCCGCCGCGGCCGATCCGGGGTTCCCGATGCAGGGTGGCCTCGTCGTGGCGATCGATCCGTCTGCGGGCGGATTCGACGAAGCCCGAGGTCGCGCGGCGTATCAGGCCGTCCTGACTCGGGTCAGAAGCCTGCCGGGCGTGCAGGCCGCCAGCCTGGCGTCGCTCGTGGCATTCGGTGATTTTTCGGAAGGCCGGGACGTTGAGACACCCGGACGGCGTGGCCAGTCTCGGTTTGCATACCTCACGACTGTTGGCGCGGATTACTTTGCATCGTTGGGCCTGCCAGTCCTGCGCGGACGCGGGTTCACGGCGACCGAGGAATCGGATCCGACTGCGCCGCGCGTCGCCATCGTCGACGATCTGCTTGCCCGCACGTTGTGGCCGGGCCAGGCGCCCATCGGTCAGCAGGTCCGGTTCACCACTGCCGAGGGAGCGGTGCCGGAGCCCGCATTCGAAGTCGTGGGTGTCGTCCCGACCACTCGTCATCAGCTGTTCGATCAGCTGCCGCAGGCGCATCTATACCTGCCGGCCGGATCGCACTACCGGGCACAAACGAATCTGCACGTGCGGCTGACGACGGCAGCCCCGGAAGCCGAGCAGGCCATGCTCGGGACGCTCCGGCGCGAGCTGCGTGACGTCGAGCCACAGCTGCCGATCATGAGCGCGAAGACACTGACCGAGCATCGCGATGCCAGCGTTGCGCTCTGGGTCGTTCGCGCGGGCGCGGGCCTCTTCTCGACCTTCGGCGTTCTGGCGGTGCTGCTGGCTGCAGTCGGGCTCTACGGCGTGAAGGCGTATCTCGTCTCGCGGCGGACGCGCGAGATCGGCATCCGGATGGCGCTCGGGGCTCGATCGGGTGATGTGATGCGAATGGTCCTCAGGGAAGGCCTTCAGGTGACCGCGGCGGGTCTCGGGCTCGGCCTGATCCTGTCGGCCGCCACGGCGATGGCGCTCGGCAAGCTGCTCTATCGCGTCAATCCGCTGGACCCCACGACCTTCGTCGCGGCCTCGCTCGTGTTGTTGATGGCGACGGTTGCAGCCTCCTTGCTGCCCGCGCTGAAAGCGACGCGAATCGTGACGGTGAAGGCGCTCAGATCTGAGTGAGACTTCCGTCTGATGCCGCGATTGTGCGTTGACGGATTAAGGTTGACGACTGACGAACGGCCCCGCGGGCCGACCAAGGGCCAATCATCATTCGTCAATCTGCAATCGTCAATGCTCGATCCACCACTCAGTGGACGACGTCGAGCGATTGATCTGCGCAGGACTGGCAGAGCCCCTCGTCGCGCATCCATTCTGGTGGGCGGCGCCGATCGCATACCCGGCACGTCCTGAAACGATTCAGCCGGCGGTCCCGGGCTGCGGCGATAAGTCCTTCGACGATCGACATGGCGCGGCTGTCGTCCACACCGGCGGCGCGCAGACCGCCAATGCGCCGCGGGCGGACGATCTGAGCCGAACCCTTCGACTCCACCGCATATTCGAACACCGTCACGGTCGAGTGGCGTAAACGCACGACGACCTCGCCAGGATCACCGGCGGTGTACCACGTTTCGTGGAGGTCGGTCGTATCCTCGACCACCGGTTCGGGGAGGTGTGTCGAGATGAACGCCTGCCACTCTTCGTAGGTCATTTCCCCAGTGTAGGCGCAGAAGCCTGCGACTCGCCAGCCCTTTGCCGATGCGCGCCGGGCCGCAACCGACGCGTCCGCGCTAGAATCCGTCCGGCCGCTTCGATGCGCAGCACGGGACGGCTCTTCACGACGGGAGTTCGCGCATGTCACGCCTGAGGCTCGCTGTCGGTTTGGCGCTGGTTGTGGCCGCACCAGTGCAACGCTCATGGTCGTCGCCCCCGCCCGCCGCCGCGATCCCGCACGTGGAGGGACGGCAGATCCTCGGTCCCGACGGCCAGCCGCTTCACATCAAGGGCATTGGTCTCGGCAACTGGCTCGTGCCCGAAGGCTACATGTTTCATCTCGACAAAGGGCCGAGCTCGCCTCGCCACATCGAGCAACTGGTCGCCGCTCTGGTCGGACCTGACGAGGCGCGCACGTTCTGGAAGTCGTGGCGCGAGACGTATGTGACGCGCGCCGACCTCGAGCTGCTCAAGCGGGCGGGCTTCAACACGATCAGGGTTCCCTTCAGCTACCGCCTCTTCTTCGCTGACGATGGCGCGGAGGAGTTCGACGCCCGCGGCTTTGTGCCGCTCGATCGCGTGGTCCGCTGGTCGGCCGACCTCGGACTCCTCGTCGTGTTGGACATGCACGGCGCGCCGGGCGGCCAGACTGGCACCAACATCGACGACAGCACGGGCACGCCCTGGCTGTTCGAGAGCGCCGAGAGCCAGACGCGGATGACGACGATTTGGCAGCGGATAGCGGAGCGATACAAGTCGGAGCCGGCGGTACTGGCCTACGAGCTCCTGAACGAACCCATTGCGCCGGAGCTCGACTGGAAGAAGTACAACGAGCGCCTCGAGCCGCTGTACCGCAAGGTGACAGACGCCATTCGCGCGATCGATCCGTCGCACATCATCGTGCTCGGCGGCGCGCAGTGGAACACGGAGTTCTCGATCTTCGGTCCGCCGTTTGCGCCGAATCTCGTGTACGCGTTCCACAAGTACTGGAGCGAGACAACCGGGGAATCCATCAAGAGCTATCTGGCTTTTCGCGAGAAGTACAACGTGCCGATCTGGCTCGGTGAGACCGGGGAGAACAACGACGAATGGATCGCGGCGGCGGTCGCTCTCGCCGACGCCCACGACATCGGCTGGGCGTTCTGGCCCTACAAGAAGATGGATGCGACGAGCAGCGTCGTGTCGTTCGGGCGCCCGCAGGGATGGGACAAGGTTGTCGCGTTCGCGCAGGTGAATCCGTTTGACTATGATGCCGGCCGCAAGGTCCGTCCGTCGCCCGACGAAGCGCGCAGGATGCTGCGGCAGCTGCTCGGCGATATCGCGCTCGACCGTTGCCGCGTCAACGCGTCCTACATCAAGGCGCTGGGATTACATCCATGAGGCCGCTGCTTCTTGCGCTCTTCGTTCCGCCGCTGCGATACCCGCGACCGGGGACGACATCGGCCGCCTCACCTCGGCACTGCGCGATTCGCCCGCGCTCGAGAAAGACCTCGCGTACCTGAATGACGTGATCGGCGGCCGGCCGACCGGCTCGGCAATGAACCAGCGCGCCGTAGCCTGGGCCGAATCGCGTCTGCGCGAGATCGGAGTGGCCGTGCACCGCGAGCCGTTCACTATGCCTGCGCGATGGCTCGAGCGGTCCGCGCGAGCGACCGTCAGGGGCGCGGACGTGAGCTTTGCAGTGCGCGTCGCAGCGATGCCGTTCTCAATCGGGACCGGGCCCGAAGGCGTCACCGCACCGCTCGTCGATGCCGGCCGTGGTACGCCCGAAGACTTCGCGCGCCTGGGGACGAGCGCATCAGGATCATTTCTTCTGATCGCACAGGATCTGCTCGCCGATATCGACGGGCTCTTCAAGGAGTACATCGATACCGCTGCCATCGAGGAACGCGCCTCCGCCGCCGGTGCCACAGGCGTGGTCTACATGTCGTCGCGTGCCAGCGGCATTCTGTACCGGCACAACGTGGCGATGCAGGACGCCAACACGCGACCGATGGTGGTGCTCGAGCGCGAAGCCGCCATGCGTGCCAGGCGTCTCCTGCAATCGGGCGTCTCGCTCACCTTTACGGCCATTCTCGACATCGACCGCGGCGGAACGTACACCGCCGAGAACGTGGTGGCCGACATCCCGGGGCGATCTGCGAGCGGGGATATCGTGCTCATGGGCGCACATCTCGACTCGTGGGACCTCGGTGGCGGCACGCTCGACAATGGCGCCAACGTGGCGCTGATCATCGACCTCGCGCGCGCACTTCACCAGTTGCGGCTCGAGCCGGCGCGCACGATCCGGCTGGTGCTGTGGAACGGAGAAGAGCAGGGCATGATCGGATCGCGCGAGTACGTCCGCGCCCACCGCACCGATCTCGACCACATCGTCCTCGCGGGAACGGTCGATACCGGCTGCGGGCGGATCACGGGGTGGGTCACCGGTGCCAGGCCGGACGTCACGGCCCTGGTCGATCGATTGCTCGCTCCAGCGGCAACCCTCGGGCCGTTCACGCAGGTGACCGACGCGATGTCGGGCACGGATCACTTCGACTTCATGCTCGAAGGCATTCCGAATCTGGTCGCGAATCAGGCGACGGCCACCTACGGACCGAACTACCACGCCGCGTCGGACCAGTTCGAGCAATGCGACCTGCAGGAACAGCGGCTCAACGCCGCTCGCGTTGCCGCGCTCGTCTGGCAGGCCGCGAACGACACGGCGAAATTGCCGCGGCAGTCGCGCGCCGAGATTCAGGCCGTCGTCGACCACACCGATCTGGGAGCGCAGATGAAGGCGTTCGGTGAATACGAAGATTGGGCGCACGGCACCCGGGGGCGTGCGGCCGGTCGGTGAGGGCGGGAGGAACAGCTTCTACAAACGACAACGGCCGGGGCGCAGTGCGCTCCCGGCCGTGCCATCGAACCGGTCAGTTGGAGGGGCTACGTCTTCTCGATCTTGCTGGCCTCAATCCACTTCTTGCCGTCCTTCTCGCTGACGACACCGGTCACCGTTGCCTTCGCTTCCGACTTGCACTGGTGGCCAGCCTTCTCGGCAGCCTCGTTCTTGGTGATGTAGTACTCGGTCGTGGCGCCCGCGGCGTCCTTTACCACCAGGACGTCCTGGCACTTGCTCGCGTCGGCCTTCTTCAGCGAGCACTTGGCGCACATGAGCGAGCCGCTCAGCGTGGTTTCGTCAGCCGCGCGGGCGACATGCACCAGTCCCACCAGCAGGAAAGCGGCGAGCGCAATCGTTCCAATGCTTTTCATCACTCCAGCCTCCATGAAACTCTGCCCGGCGGCGGACCCGACTCCGCCAGGCGCCAAGTGTATCCGCAGTGGCCCCGGCTTGTCAGCACGATCTGGCGCCCGTTCGTCCCAGGCGGGTTCGGGCGTCTCACCTCGGCCGTCGGGTTCAGTGGCCGGGTTGTAGTAGGATCCCGGCTCCAATCGACATCGGAGGACACCGCATGCGCTCTCTGTTCGCTGTGGCGGCCGCCTGCCTTGCCGCAGCCCTGACCGCCGGAGCCCAGCAGACCGACTTCTCGAAAGTCGAGGTGAAGGCCGAAAAAGTGGCCGGATCCGTTTACATGCTGACGGGAGAAGGCGGCAACATCGGCCTGTCGGTCGGCGACGATGGCGTCCTCGTGATCGACGATCAGTTCGCGCCGCTCGCGCCCAAAATCAAAGCGGCCATCGCCGGCATCACGACCAAGCCAATCCGGTTCGTCCTGAACACGCACTGGCACGGCGACCATACCGGTGGGAACGCCGCCTTCTCGGGGGATGCGACGGTCATCGCCCAGGACAACGTCCGGAAGCGCCTCGCGTCGGGGTCCGCGCCATCCTCGCCGTTCAAAGTCGAGCCCGCTCCCAAAGAGGCGCTGCCGGTCATCACGTTCGACAACAGTCTGACCGTCCACATCAATGGGGAAGATATTCGCGCGCTGCACTATGCGAACGGGCACACCGACGGCGACAGCGTCATCTTCTTCCCGACGTCGAACGTCGTGCACATGGGCGACGACTTCGTGACGTATGGATTGCCGTTCGTGGACGTCAACAGCGGCGGATCGGTCCGCGGCATGATCACGAACGACGAGCAGGCGATGGCCGCCGTGCCCGACGATGTGAAGATCATCCCGGGACATGGTCCTGTGTCGACGAAAGCAGACGTCTCGAGGTTCGTCGAGATGCTGAAGGGCTGCGTCTCGGCCGTCGAGACCGGCATCATGCAAGGCAAGTCGCTCGACGCACTCCAGAAAGAGGAAGTGTTGAAGAAGTACGACGCGCTCGGCCAGGGATTCGTGAAGACGGCGGACTTCACGGCCACGATCTACAACGAGCTCAAGGCCACTCCCGGCGCGAAGAGCCAGGGGAGCGGGAAGCACCACTAAGAAATTCGGAATTCGGAGTTCGGAATTCGGAGTTCGGAGTCGAACGCCGAACGCCGAACGCCCAAGGCCTAACGCCTAACGCCCTGGCGGTAGAATCCAGCTCACCGCAGCTCGGGCACGTCTGACCGAAATCGGAGCCGCTGGGGCCCGTCGGGCGGCATACTTCCCGTATGCCGAGCGAGGCTTCTGCCGTCGCGTTCCCCGCGCCTGCCAGCGAGGTCCGGGTCGCGGCGGGATCCCAGTGGGTTGGTGCCACCGTCCGCATCGCGGTGACGGCCTGGTCCGTCTACAGTCTCCTCTTCGCCGCAGCCGTCTATTGGGAAGTGCGCAGCCACGGTCATTCCCCGGCGCGCATTTTCCTGTTCGTCTTTCTCGTCTGGTACGCGTGGGCTGCCTTTACGCCGTTTGTCGCGTGGCTCGGCGGCCGCGTACCGCCGGTGCCACTGTCATGGACCGCGGGGGCCGTTCACGGTGGCACCGCACTCGTCATGGGCGTGGCGCACAGCGCATGGTGGACCGCGCTCGATGTCTGGATCCGGCCGTTCGATGCAATGGGCATCCAGGAATTCTGGCCTGGGCTGCTCAAGAGCCTGGATGGCCGCCTGTTCTTCGAGGTGCTGGTGTACATGACGGTGCTCGGCACGTCGCACGCGGTCGAGTCCCAGCGCCGGCTGCGCGAGCGCGAGATGCGCGCCGTGCAGCTCGAGGCGTCGCTCACGCAAGCGCGGCTTCACGCCCTCGAACTCCAGATCCAGCCTCATTTCCTCTTCAACACGCTCCACGCGATTGGGGGGCTCGTTCGCCAGGATCGCCGCTCCGACGCCATTGCGATGATTGCGGGATTGAGCGATCTGCTGCGCTATTCGCTGGATCACGAGGGCGCCCATCGCGTGACCCTCGGCCGCGAAGTGGACATCGTGGTGCGCTATCTCGACATCCAGGCGATCCGCCTGCCCGATCGCCTCGCCGTGTCGGTGGACGTGCCCGATGATCTGCGTCTGGCGGAGGTGCCGGCGATGATCCTGCAGCCCCTCGCCGAAAACGCCGTGCGCCATGGGATCGAGCCGCTCTCCCGCCCGGGTGAAGTACGGCTGAGCGTGCGGCGCGACGCGGACTCGCTCGTCATCGAGTTGTTCAACAGCGGACCACCATTTCACGAGCACCGCGCGGGCGTCGGCCTGCGCAACACGCGCGCCCGGCTCGGCCAGCTCTACGGCGAACGCCACCAGTTCAGCGTCGTCACGGCCCCCGGCGGCGTCGCTGCGCGGCTCGTGATTCCGTTCGAGGTCTCGACGGCATGATTCGGGTGCTGATCGTGGATGACGAGCCGATCGCCCGCGAGACGCTGCGGCTCTGCCTCGCAGGGGACCACGACGTGATCGTGGTTGGCTCGTGCAGCGGCGCCGACGCGGCCGACGTCGTCCGGTCCACCTCGCCGGACATCATGTTCCTCGACGTCCAGATGCCCGAGGTCAACGGATTCGATCTGATCGAACGGATCGGCACCGGTGCGGTTCCGGTCATCGTCTTCGTCACGGCGTACGATCAGTACGCCCTGCGCGCCTTCGAGGTGCACGCGCTCGACTACCTCCTGAAACCGTTCGACGACCGCCGTTTTCAGGATGCGCTCGCGCGCGCCAAACAGCAGCTGCGGGCGCGCGCCTCGTCGAGTGTTGAGGAGCGCCTGCTCAATCTGCTCGAGGAGCGGGAGAAGTCGGCCCAGCCCTATCTGCACCGGTTCGTCGTGCGTGCCCGCGAACGATCGATCTTCGTGCCGGCCGAGGCGGTGGATTGGATTAACGGCGCGGACGACTACATCGAGCTCCATGTCGGCAAGGAAACGCATCTGCTTCGTGAACGGCTGGCCGATCTCGAGGGCCGGCTGGATCCGCGGCAGTTCGCGCGCATCCATCGATCGACGATCGTGAACATCGATCGCGTGAAGGAGCAGCACGCGTTGTTTCGCGGTGACTCGCTCCTGGTCTTGACCGACGGCGTCCGGCTGCGTCTGAGCCGAAGCCGGCGCGCCGAGTTCGAGCGCCGTCTGACCAGCTCGCCGCGCGCGCAGGCCGGTTCACCGCAAATCCGCTGAGCGCCGCGTTCGGCGGCGACATGATCGCGAGCGTTGCGACCCGTCACGTCGAGCGTCACCCTGGAGGTCCTCGCATGAGAGCACGGCTTACGTTCGCTGCCGCCGTGGCGGCATGTCTCGTGGCGCTGCACGCAAGCGCCGCTCAATCGCCCCGCGACACGCTGGTCAGGCCGGTCAGTTGGCTGGCTGCGCATCTGAACGATCCAAACCTCGTGCTGCTGCACGTGGGCGACCGCGGCGAGTACGATGCGGCGCATCTCCCGGGCGCTCGGTACATCTCGATGGACGACCTTTCGGTGTCGGACCACAGTGGCGTCGGGCTCCACCTCGAGATGCTCGCACCCGACGTACTGCGCCAGCACCTGCAGTCGTTCGGTATCTCCAACGCGTCGCAGATCGTCGTGTATTACGGCAAGGACTGGATCTCGCCGGCCACGCGCGTGATCTTCACGCTCGACTACGCCGGGCTCGGCGACCACACGGTGCTTCTGGACGGGGGGCAGGAGGCCTGGGCCCGCGAGGGCCATCCCGTCACGGCCGCGGTGCCGCCGGCGCAGCAGGGCACGTTGTCGCCGCTCACCATCAAGCCGATCGTCGTGGATGCCGCCTACGTGCGGGCGCATCTCGGAGCGGCGAAGGTTGCAGTCGTCGATGGCCGTAGCAGTTCGTTCTACGACGGCGTGGACACCGGAGACTCGATGGGCCGGAAGCATCGCACCGGCCACATCGCGGGCGCGAAGAGCGTCCCATTCACCGAGCTGACCGACGATCGCCTCATGGTGCGCCCGTCTTCGGATCTGCTGCAGATCTTCACCAAGGCCGGCGTCCAGCCGGGCGACACGATCATCGGCTACTGCCACATCGGCCAGCAGGCGACGGCAATGCTGTTCGCCGCGAGGACGCTCGGTCACCCGGTTCTCCTCTATGACGGATCGTTCGAGGACTGGTCGCGCCACGCGGATTACCCCGTCGAGACCGCCGCCGCGAAGTAAAGGCCATGAAGACCACGCCGCGCCCGTACTCCGATCCCTATCTGACAGGCGCGGGCCTGGGTCTCGTGCTGCTGGCGGCGTACGTGACGGTCGGCCGCGGGCTCGGCGCCTCTGGCGCGTTCGGAAGCAGCGCTGCCGGCGTCGTCGCCGCCGTCGCGCCGGTCCAGGCCGCGGCGAACCCGTATTTTTCACGCTATCTGTCGGGGGGGAGCCCGTGGCTCGACTGGCTCCTCATCGAGCTCGTAGGCGTCGTCATCGGCGGATACCTGTCGGCATGGGTAGCGGGGCGGGTGCGGCGCGAGATCGAACGCGGGCCGCACGCCTCGTCTGGCGCGCGACTCGCCTCCGCCGCCGCCGGCGGAGTCGTGATGGGCGTTGGCGCCGTCCTCGCGCGAGGTTGCACCAGCGGTCAGGCGCTGACCGGCGGGGCGCTGCTGAGCGTCGGCAGCTGGCTGTTCGTCGCTGCCGCCTTCGCGGGTGCGTATGCGGCGGCGCCGCTTGTCCGGAGGCTGTGGTCGTGACCGCCCCCTGGTTCGACGGCAGCATGGCCGATACGTGGGCGCCCTTTGTGTGCGCTCTCGTTCTTGGGGTCGCGTTTGGATGGTCGCTCGAACGCGCGGGACTCGGCAGCGCCCGCAAACTGATGGGCCAGTTCTATCTGACCGATCTCACCGTCTTCAAGGTCATGTTCTCCGCGATCGTGACGGCGATGCTCGGCGCGTTCTGGCTCGGGCGGCTCGGACTGCTGGATCTCTCGCGCGTGTACGTGCCTGAGACGTTCGTCATTCCACAGCTGGCCGGCGGTCTGATCTTTGGCGTGGGGTTCGCCATCTCGGGACTGTGCCCTGGAACGTCGTGTGTCGCGGCCGCGACGGGCAGAGGCGATGGACTCGCCACCGCCGGTGGGATGTTCGCGGGCGTGCTGGCGACGGGCCTCTTCTTCGAGCCGTTGAAGACGTTCTACGACAGCACGCCCCGCGGGGCGTTCACGCTTCCTCAGGCTCTGGGTCTTCCGTATGGCCTGGTCGTCGTCCTCGTCGTCGCCGTTGCCATCGCGGGGTTTGCGGTCGCCGAACGGATCGAGACTCCGACGTCTGCTCACGCGCGGCCGGTATGGTTGGGCGCGGTGGCCGTGGGTGCGGCAGCCCTCGCGCCGCTTGCCGGCAGTCCGTACGCCCCATCGTCGGGGAAGATCGATGTCGCGAGGCTTGCGTCGATGGTCGCGCACGAGGAAGACCACGTCACCGCGATCGAGCTCGCCGAGTGGATTCGAGACCGGAAACCCGGGCTTCGCGTGATCGACATTCGGCCTGAGGCCGAGTTCGCCGCGTTTCACGTGCCGACCGCAACGAATGTACCGATTGAGTCACTAGCTTCGGAGCGGTTCGCGCCGGCAGACACCGTCGTTCTCTATTCCGATGCGAGCGGTCATGCTGCACAGGCCTGGGTCTTCCTGCGGGCGCTTGGGCACGAGCGCGTGTACTTTCTCCGCGGCGGCCTGGCCGACTGGGCGGACGAGGTCTTGAACCCGAAGCGTCTGTCGTCTGCGTCGCTTGACGAGATCGCACGATTCGAGCGTATTGCGGCGCTGAGCCGGTACTTTGGTGGTGTTCCTCAAGTGGTCGAACCGTCGTCGCTGCAGCCAGGCCTGGGTGCGTCGGACGCCCACAGGAACGACCCCGGTCCCACTGATCACACACGTGGCGGGCGGGTCGTTCCTCCGGTCGTCGAACGGACCCCGCCCTCACCGACCGAGATTGCGCGACTGAGGCGCCGGGGATGCTGATGGCCCGCGTGGCTCGCCGGCCGGAGGCATTCTTCGATCAGCTGCGGCGCCTCGAGTTCGCGCGGCTCGATCGGCAGGGACATGCCTATCTGGACTATACCGGCGCGGCGCTGTACGCGGACTCGCAGGTGCGCGCGCACACCGCCGTTCTGCGTTCCGGAGTCTTCGGTAATCCACACGCGGACCACGGCGCGTCGCGGTTGAGCACCGAGACGATCGATCGAGCACGGGAGCGCGTCCTGTCGTTTCTCGACGCCGATCCTTCGACCTACACGGTGTGCTTCACGGCGAACGCGACGGCCGCGATCAAGCTCGTCGCGGAAAGCTATCCGTTCGGCGCCGATCGAGGGCTCGTGCTCTCGGCAGACAATCACAACTCGGTGAACGGGATCCGTGAGTACGCCAGACGGTGTCGCGCACCGATCACCTATCTACCACTCGAATCCGATCTCCGTCTGGCGCACCCGGCCGCGGCGTTGACACGGCTCTCGTCTGCTGGTGCAGGTCTCTTTGCCTTCCCCGGCCAGTCGAATTTCTCTGGCATCAGGCATCCCCTCTCACTGGTGCGTCAGGCGAGGCGTCTCGGCTTCGACGTGCTGCTCGACGCCGCGGCGCTTGTGCCCAGTCATCCGCTCAGCCTGCGCGCCTGCCCCGCGGATTTCGTCGTTCTGGCGTTCTACAAGTTGTTTGGGTATCCCACAGGCGTTGGAGCGCTCGTCGCGCGGCGGGATGCGCTGCGACGGCTTCGACGACCCTGGTTCGCCGGCGGGACGGTGCGATATGCATCCGTGATCGCCGACACGCACCGCCTGCAGCCGTCGCACGAGGGATTCGAGGATGGCACGGCGAACTTCCTGGCCATCGCCGGCCTCGAGCCGGGGTTTCGGGTGCTCGAGCACGTGGGGATGCCGCGCCTCTCCACCCACGTGTGCCGCTTGACCGCCGTTGCCCTGGATCGGCTGACGGGAATGCGGCACCGCGACGGTGCTCCGCTGACGGTGCTGTATGGGCCGATCGACACGGCCGATCGCGGCGGCACCATTGCGTTCAACGTGCTCGATCGCAGCGGCCAGTCGATCGCGTTTTCCGAGGTGGAGCGGAGGGCGCGGCTAGCCGGCATCTCGCTGCGCGGCGGCTGCTTCTGCAATCCAGGCGCGTCCGAGCGTGCCTTCGGTCTGTCAGCCGCCACGACTGCGTCCTGCCTTGCGGCCTTGGACGATCGCTTTACGCCCGAACGGTTTGCGCGCTGCACGGATCTCCCTGCTGGCGCCGTGCGCCTGTCGGTCGGTCTGGCCACGAACGAGGCCGACATCGCTCGCGCCCTTGACATCGTGGCGTCATTCTCGGCATAGGCGACTATTCCGGGGTCACGGGAGTCGATTGACAACGCGCGGTCGGTCGATTGAGGATCACCTGTTCAATGAAGGTGTCCCTCTGGGCCCGCTGGAAGGCGTTCGCGCGACAGGCCGCGCGGGTCCAGTCGAACATCATCCTCACGATCCTGTACTTCCTGATCTTCTTGCCGCTTGCGCTGCTCCGGCGTCCGTTTGCCCCACAGTTCGGCGGCGGAGCGGATGCCTGGCTTGAACGGCAGCCGGCGCCGCGCGATCTGCCCGCGGCCAGACGCCAGTTCTAGCCGTGCACATCCTCGGGCTGTCCTGCTACTTCCATGACGCCGCCGCCGCGTTGCTGCGCGACGGCGAACTGGTCGCCGCGGCCGAGGAAGAGCGCTTCACGCGCGTAAAGCACGACTTCTCCTTTCCAGCCAGGCCATCCGGTTCTGTCTCGATCGGGCTGGAATTCAGTCGCAGGATCTGGATTACGTCGCGTTCTTCGAGAAGCCCTTCATCAAGTTCGAACGCATCCTGCAGACCGCGCTCGCCACGGCCCCTCGCTCGGCCACGGTCTTCCGGCAGGCGATGACCGGATGGCTCCTCGACAAGCTCTGGGTGAAGACGCTGATCAGGAACACGCTCGACATTCCCGACGACCGGATCCTGTTCGCGGAACACCACGAATCACACGCCGCGAGCGCGTTCTTCTGCTCGCCCTTCGACGATGCCGCCATCCTCACGGTGGATGGGGTCGGAGAGTGGACGACGACCGCACTGGGACGCGGATCGGGGACCGGCCTGCAGCTCACGGCCGAGACGCGATTCCCGCACTCGCTCGGACTGCTGTATTCGGCCTTCACGGCCTTCCTTGGCTTCGAAGTGAACGAAGGCGAATACAAGGTCATGGGCATGGCGCCCTATGGCGTTCCGCGGTACGTGGACCAGGTCCGCAAGGTCGTCCACATCCACGGGGATGGCTCCTTCTCGCTCGATCTCGACTACTTCACGTTCCACTACTCCGCCACGCGCACCTACAGCCGCAAGTTCGAGGCGCTGTTTGGCGCGGCGCGTCCGCCCGAACGTCCGTTCTTCACGGCCGGCACCGAGTACCCGTCGTACTTCGGACCGAAGCCGGGCAACTTCGCCGAGCTGGCCCGCGACAATCAGCACTACGCCGATATCGCGGCCAGCATCCAGGTGGTGACCGAAGAGATCGTGCTTGGACTCGCTCGTGCCGCGCATGCCCGCACGGGCTCTCCCCGGCTCTGCATGGCAGGCGGCGTGGCTCTCAACAGTGTGGCCAATGGCCGCATTCTCCGCGAGACGCCCTTCACGGACCTGTACGTCCAGCCTTCAGCAGGCGACGGCGGCGCGGCGCTCGGCGCCGCGCTGCATGTGGCGCACGCCGTGCTCGGGCAGCCGCGGCGCTTCGTCATGGATCACGCGTACTGGGGGCAGTCGCATCCAGAATCCGCGATCCAGGCCGTCGCGGCCGGATCGGGTCTGGCGACGATCCCGTTCGACGATGAGAACGCGCTGCTGGATCGGACAGTGGATCTGCTCGCCTCCGGCAAGGTCGTGGGGTGGATGCAGGGCGGCTTCGAGTGGGGACCGCGCGCGCTCGGCAATCGCAGTATCCTCGCGCATCCCGGCCGCGTCGACATGAAGGACGTCGTCAACGTGAAGATCAAGTTCCGCGAGCCGTACCGGCCGTTCGCGCCGTCGGCCCTGATCGAGCGTGCCGGGGAGTTCTTCGATCTCGATACGCCCGAACGGCATTTGCCCGCGCGTTTCATGCTGCTCGTCACGCCGGTTCGCGACGGCGCGCGCGATAGACTGCCCGCGGTGACCCATGTCGATGGTTCGGCGCGGCTGCAGACGGTCGTCGCCAGTACGAATCCACGCTACTATCGGTTGATCGAGCGGTTCGGCCAGGCGACAGGACTGCCGGTCGTACTGAACACCTCCTTCAACCTGCGCGGCGAACCCATCGTCAATACGCCGGCCGAAGCGTTGAGCACATTTCAGCGCAGCGGCATGGATGGACTCGTCATGGGCAACACGCTCGTTCTGAAGGGCGCTCAATGAAAGCCGCGAAGAATCTGGTCACCGGCAGCAGCACGGTCGCGGAATTGCTTCACTTCCTGTGGACTCGGAAGCTGTGGTGGCTGATTCCGTTCGTCGCCACGCTGCTCGTGGCGGGAATTCTCGTACTCGTCGGCCAGGCGACGGGCATCGCGCCGTTCATCTACACGCTCTTCTAGTCGGCATCCCGCCGTCATGCTCAGCACACGCCAGAAGATTCTGGGCCTCGGTCTCGTCGCCACGACCTCGGTGCTCCTGGCACTTCTCGTCGTCGAGATCGCGCTGCGGATCAGCGGGTTCGAGTACCGGCCGTTCCCGATCGTGCAATTCGGCTGGCCCGATCCGAAGGCGCTGGGGCAGGTGTATCGATCCGATCCGGATCTGCTGTGGGTGACGAAGAACTACGACGAAGTAATCGAGTCTGGACGCCGTGAGCCTCCGGCGGTCGTGTTCATGGGCGATTCCTGCACCGAGTTCGGGACCTACCCGTCGAAGACGCTCGCCGTACTGGATGCAGAGCGTCCGCCGTTGAAGCGGGGCATCAAGGTCGGCGTCGGCGGGTGGACGGTCGTGCAGGGCAGTTGGCAACTCGATCGCGACGTCCTGCCGCTGCATCCGCGCGTCGTCACGATCTACTACGGCTGGAACGATCACTGGCTCGCGCTGGGGCCGCCGGACAACGAGATCCGGCGCGACCGCGTGCTCACGTGGCTGTCGGATCATCTGCGAATCGTGCAGTTGCTGGCCAAAGTGCGGATCGGCCTCGGCGGTCCAGTCTCAGGCCGCCCCAATCGCGTGGATCTCGCGACCTACGAGTCCACGCTCGTGAGCATGGTGAGGCGGATTCATGCCGCCGGAGCGCGGGCGGTCCTCATCACGGCCGGCTCGAACCACGTCGCAGGCGCGGAGCCGGAATACCTGAAGCTGCGGCACCTCCGGCGTCTCGAGGACCTGATCCCGGTGCACCGAGCGTACGTGGAGGCGACGCGGCGCGCCGCGGCATCGAGCGGGGCGACGCTCTGTGATGCCGCCGCGCACTTTGCGTCGGAGCCAGACCAGCGGCGGCTGTTGTTCCGCCGCGACGGCATTCACCTGACCGAGCTTGGCGACAAGGAGCTGGCTCGCATGGTGGCGACCTGCATCGAACAAGCCGATGAAGCGGAGCGTTAGGTAGTAGTCGGATCGTAGTTGGTAGCCGTACTGACTTGAAGCGCCAGACTCCAACCCTACCACCTACCAACTATCTTGATCGCTCCCGCATGAACGGCAGCTGGTCTGACGTATGCAGCCAGTTCAGGTGTCTGCCCCTGCACGCGCAGGTCGTGGAGGATCACGCGTGACGGAGCCGGACCAACGGCTTCGAGTTGCAACGCTACCTGCGAGGCCAGCACACCCGACAGGCCATTCGCTGAACACGTGATCGCCGCGGCTGCCCACGACTCGCTCATCTCGCGCCACCACTGCTCCCATTCGCGTTCAGCAGCGTGATCGTCATTCGCACATCGGTCCGTGCCCAGATCCCGAGCACGTCGAGCTCGTACACCGGCAGGTCGCGTTCGGCGAATGTGGCGTCATAGGTCAGGCTCTCCGATGAAGGTGCGGTCGAGCGTGCCGTCGGCGAGGAAACCCGAGCCGCTGCAGAAACTGGCCCCGTGTGATCACGTCGCCGTCGTACGCGCGGAGCAGACGCGATGGGTGCGCCAGGTTCTCCAGATAGAGATGCGGGTTGGTCCGGAACGCATCCTGCGAATCGAGGATCCGCTTGTACACGACTGCCTGCGCGTGGCGATCCACCAGGATGCGCTGATAGTGGCTGCGGAGGACGGCGTCGGGGATGCGGCCGTCGTTCGCGGACTCGAGATTGTCGTATGGCTCGATGACGAACTGCGGCGACACGCGCGAGGACGTACGCATGTGCCGCCCGGAGAGGGGTGCGATTGGTCAAGGGCGTATAGCGGCCCGACCTCCGTGAACACGACGTCTGTCGTCGGCAAGCGAGCCACGAACCGGGAACAGATGCCCAGGTCGTCCACGTTGTCCGCGTCGAGCATGAAGGGCACGAACCCGGCCTGGTTGTACGCCGTGCGGGTTCCGGGTGGCACGATCGTCCGCAGGTCCTCGTAGAGACGCAGGTACTGGCTGAAATAGCGCTCATGGTTGAACGACGGATGCCGCCACCAGCTGTCGCGATACTCCAGCCGATCGTCCTTCGCCGCGGCCTGGATGCGCCACGATCGGACACCAGACGATGAGCGCCGACACGGCTACCCATGCTGCGCGTGAGCGGATCGTTGACACGGCGAGGGCAATGAGAAGCGTGAGCGCCGGAATCACGGGCAGAAAGAATCGGAAGCCCACCATCCAATCGCCCACGATCGACGCGTAGGTCGCGAGCAGACACGCGCTCACCAGGAGCGGCCACGCACGCCGCACCCGTCGAAGGGCAATGAGCGCAGAAGGCCACCGTCAGCGCCGCGGGCCACACGCCATACAGTTCCAGGAACGCCCGCGCATACGGCACCTCGGGCCGGCGCGTGACGATGTCGTGGACCGGATGGAGCTTGTAGAGGACCTTCGCGGCGAGCGGACCGGTGATCCAGTCGCCAAAGTACCAGAGCCGCCAGGCGTGGTACGCGAGCACGGTGAGTGCAAACGGCACCAGAACCCGTACCGCGAGCGTCCCGCCGGCGCGGCGTGTCCGCCGCCACCCACGCAGGCCCCAGCAGCAGAGCGGCCAGTAGGAACCCATCGATGCGGTAAAGAACGAGCAGGCACGCAACGAGCGCCGTCCAGCGATCGCGGGCCAGAGTCACCGGCGTGGCCGACACCAGGTTGACCGTGAGGATCGTCACCAGCAGCGTCACCGGCACCGTCTCGAGCGACGAGCAGCTCCACATCGCGAGCGGGGGCGCGAGCACCAGGAAGACCATCCCTGCCAGCTGACCCGGGCGCGTCATCCCGGGATCGCGTGCCACTGCCCGCCACAGCAGCCAGACGACGCCGATGCCCGCGACGAAAGAGACGCCCTTGCTCAGGAAGAACGCCGCCAGCCTGTCCAGACCGAACACGTGAGTGACGAACAGCCACCACGCCGAGGCAAGGATCTGCAGCAGATCCGAATAGCCTTCGACGCGGCCCTCGAACGAGTTGTAGACGAGGCCTTTGCCTTCGAGCAGGTGCTTCGCGAAGATGAAGGGAATGCCCTCGTCATCCACGAAGAAATAGAGGTAGTTCGCCGCGTGGCACACATAGAGCGCCAGCATCGCGACCATCAGCGCGGTGTTCGAGGTGGCGGGTTCGGCGCTGCTGCGCGAGCCGGCAGCCTCCGGCGGCGAAGTCGCCCGCATCTGGTCGTCAGGTTTTCCGGCGGACGCGGCGTTCAGGCGTCGGCAGCACAGTGGGCGCACCACCCGCGCGCAGCACGATGATGCGGCGCACGGTCAACGTGTCGCTGTGCCGGTGCTCCTGGAGGACCCGCAGCAGCTGCTGCAGGGTGGGATGATCGGCTTCGTCCAGCGGGCCTGCCATCGAGCAGGTCGCGGACGGCCAGCTCGAACTGCTCCTCGCTCATCCCGTCATCGATCGAAATGAGCGCGCGTCCATCGGCCAACGGAATGAGCTCGACGCCCTCGATGGTCTTGAGCGCTTTGGTTGGTGACACGACGATGACCGCCCGACTGCCGAACGTTGCGACTTCGACGCCTCGCGACGTCGAGCCGTTCGACGTCGCCATCGTCAGGCGGACGATCGCGCGGCCGATGTCGGTGTCGAGATCAGCGAGCGACTTCAGCACATCTTCCGGCAGTGTGACGGTGATCGTGCGTGAGGGACGAGTGAACTTGGGAGGCCGGCCGCGGCGGGCAGTGAAGGCCATGAATTTCTGACATCTTAATGATATTTGGCGTTAATTTCTATGGAAAAAAGGGCCGTTCGCGTGATAACGTGCCGCGCTGGCCGGTCCCGTTCACTTTGTTGTCAGGAGAGTGCTGGTGAGACGTGTGTCAGTTCTCAGTGTGTGTGCTGGATTCATCGTCGCGGCGCTGGCCTGCGGCGGCAGCTCGAGCGGTCCAGCGCCGACCCCGGTAGTCGATCCCAAATTGACAGCGCCAGCGCCGGACACGCCGAGCGACGGCGAGCAGCTCGACACGCTGCGTCCCACGCTCGTCGTCAAGAATGGGCGTCCGATCAGGCCGGCACGCGCACCTACGAGTTCCAGATCTCCGACAGCGCGGATTTTTCCACCGCGGGCTCGACACAGCAGATTCCGTCGTTCTTCTCGACGGTCGATCAGATCGGGCGTCGCCGAAAACACGAGCGGGAAGACCAGCTTTGCGCTCGATCACGATTTGCAGCCGACCACGCGGTTCTACTGGCGCGCACGGATGACGCAGGGCAAGGTCGTGTCGGACTGGTCGGCGGTCGGCAAGTTCCGGTCGCGGCTCGTGGGGTTCAACCGTGCCGGGACGCTGTATGACCCGCTGATCCACGGCGAGACCGTCGGCACGATCGTCGGCAGCGCGACGTTCATCCCTGGCAAGGGGATCAAGCTCGACAACGGCCAGAGCTACGTGAAGTATTTGCTGCCCGAGACGATCTCCGCGGGCGAGTTCTCGATGGAAGTCGAGGGCTTGATGGCGAATGCGCCCGGCAACAAAGCCAAGGTCTTCGGGATGCAGGAAGGCCAGGGCGATTTCATCACGAACCGGTATCGCGTGGACATCCAGTATCGCGGCACCACCGGGGTTCCGCCGAACGCCATTCAGTGGCGTGTGTTGTATGGCTCGTCGACCGATCATGACGTGCGCTACGAGCCGGATACCGCCAAGCGGTTCGCGTCGGTGTACCTGCTCGATCCCGGCACGACGTACTACTGGAAGGCGACCTGGGGCGGTGACTTTCAGACTCACAGTCCTACAAGGCGGCACCACCGGATCGCCGCTCTACGACTTTGGTGTGCCGACGCCGCGCGGCAGTTACAATCCGAACCCGCATTACGCCTATCTTGGCGCTCCAGTCGGTCGGAGCGGAACGGAGTCGGCCTCGATCGCAGGGACCATCTATCGCAACGTCTGGTTGAGTCGCGATCCGCGTCCCGCGTCGCTCGGCAGTGCACTACGTGAGGAATAGGAACACTGAACCGACTCAGTCTTTTTGCGGCCCTCTGACAATCCGTCTGATCACGATGGGCGGCGTCAGCCGCTGCCCATTGACCGTCGCCTGGTTGATGCGTCGCACGATGTCCATCCCTTCAACGACCTGACCGAACGCCGCAAAGCCCTGTCCATCAGGGTTGCGATTCCCGCCAAAGTCGAGCGCCGGTTGATCGCCTAGACAGATGAAGAACTCCGCGGTTGCCGTGTCGGGGCCATCGCGGGCCATCGAGATCGTTCCGTCGAGATGGCGCAGTCCGGTCATGGACGTGCGCTCGAGCGCTATCGGCGTGTGCTCGGGCTTCTTCTCGTCCGGCCCACCCTGGATGACCGCAATCTTCACGGGGCTGGTCGGCTGATTCTCGGCTCTGACAGTGCGATAGAAAGTCGTGTCGTCGAAGAAGTGCTCGTCCACATAGCGGAGGAAGTTGGCGACGGTCTGCGGCGCGCGATTGGGCTCCAGCCGCACGCGGATCGTCCCAAGTTCGGTCTCGATGAGGACCTCCGGCTGGGGTGCCGGAGCGGCTCGAAGCGCACCAATCAAACAGAACAGCGCCGCCATCGCCTGGAGCCCGCGCGTCATGTGTGCAGTGTGTACCACGGGAGGCGATCGTCGCGCACCCGGTATCGGAGTCCGGGGCGGAGGTACGCTACACTTCTCTTGCCATGCGTAGCTGCACCGCGCATTCAGTCTCGATGAGCCTGCCGGGCTCTGCCACGAGCGTGCCTCGCCGCCCGTGCTGTTGTTGTACCCGCCGCTAGTCTCGCCCGGCTCCGGGCTCGCATCCACGTCATCGTCGCCAGTCGGGCCTGTCGGAACGGGCCGTTCCCATCGGTTCGATTGGCCGTTCGAGGCTCATGGCTCCATCGCGCGTCACCGTCGTCCTTCTTTTCGCATTGGCCGTCGCCGCTGGCTCGGTGAAGGCCAGCGACACCGATGTGTCCACCGAAGCCTGGCGCGAGCACTACGAAGCGAAGCTCCGCGCGCCCGACGGATGGCTCGCTGTGGCCGGTCTCTCCTTCTTGAAGCCCGGACCCAACACTGTGGGAGCGGACGCAGCGAGCGACATCGTGCTGCCAGCAGGATCGGCGCCCGCTCGCGTGGGGGTGCTGCGCTACGACAGTCACCGCGTGCTGTTCGAGCCAGTGGCGAGTGTGGAGGCGTCGCTCAACGATCAGCCCGTCCGAGGCGTCGTCGAGCTTCGCGATGCAGATGATGCGCTGCACCAGAAGGCGGATCGCCTGACGATCGGACGGCTGACCCTGTTGCTACACAGCAGCGGCCATCGGCTCGCGGTGCGGTTGCGGGATCCGTTGAATCCGCTGCGCGCGGGATTCCGTGGTCTTCAGTGGTATCCGGTGCAACCGGCGTGGCGGTTGTCGGGCCGCTTCATCCCGTACGCCACGCCGAAGCACGTGCCGCTGCAGAACGTGCTGGGTGATGTCGCCGACTCGACGAGTCCTGGCGAGGTGGAGGTCGAATTGGCCGGTACGGTCACCCGGCTTCTCGTGCTCGACGACGACGAGAAACTGTGGCTGGTGTTTCGAGACGCGACCTCCGGGTACCAGACGTACCGCATTCGATTTCTGTACTTCGAGCGGCCAGATACGCAGGGGCGCGTCACGCTCGACTTCAATCGCGCAGAGAACCCGCCCTGCGCCTACAACGCATTCACCACGTGCCCGATGCCCCCGGCGCAGAACCGATTGAGGCTCGCGATTCCCGCGGGCGAGCGCTTGAATCGGGCATCCGCGGCCGGTCACGGCGATGGTCCGTCCACATCAACAGGAGCGATCCCATGAGCCAGATCCGTAACGAAGTGCTGAAGGCAAACGACACGTACGCTCAGGCGTTCGGTGACAAAGGCGCACTGGCGATGCCACCGGCCAGGCGATTTGCGATCCTGACGTGCATGGACGCGCGTCTCGATCCCGCCAAATTTGCCGGCCTCGCAGAGGGCGACGCGCACGTGATCCGCAACGCCGGAGGCCGGGCCAGCGACGATGCCATTCGATCGCTGGTGATCTCTCACAAGCTGTTGGGCACTGGAGAGTGGTTCGTCATCCATCACACCAACTGCGGCATGGAGTTCTTCACCAACGACGTCATGCGCGGACTTCTGGCGCAAAGCCTCGACACCGCACAACTGGTTGACGGTGCGTGGAAGGATGTCGGCGCCGGACCCGGATCGACCGCCGGCGACTATATCGAGTGGCTCACCATTCGGAATCAAGCGCAGAGCGTCGTTGACGACGTGACCCGGATCCGGCGACACCCACTGGTGCCGTCCGGCATCCCGATCCACGGCTACATCTACGACGTCACCAGCGGCCGGCTCGTCGAGGTTCCGCAAGCGTCGAACGCCGGTCGACCGAGCGTGTAGCGCAGGGCCACGCACTGCACGCCGCGGGCTCCGCCGCCGTGATACTGTGGCGCCATGAGGTACCTTCGAATCGCACTGTGCACACTCGCTGTCTTGACCATCACCACGCTCGGCTTCGGTGATCCGGCCGGCTCCGGTGCCTCGGGCTGGCTGCTGGTGGCCAACAAGGGCGACCGCACGATGGGGATCGTGGACCCGACCACCTTGAAGCAAGTCGCCGCCGTCCCGGAAGGCGGCGTCACGGGACACGAAGTGATCGCGTCGCCGGATGGGCGGACGGGATACGTGCCGATCTATGGCGACTCCGGCGTGGGCAAGCCTGGCTCGGACGGCCAGAAACTCGTCGCCATCGACCTCGCGTCACGCAAGGTCACCGGCGAGCTCGATTTCGGACACGGTGTGCGTCCGCATTGTCCGATCGTTGGTCCGAAGGACGGCTTGCTCTACGTCACGACCGAACTCGATCAGACCGTCTCCGTCATCGATCCCAAGACACTGAAGATCGTGGGCTCGGTGCCGACGGGCCAGGCCGAGTCGCACATGCTGGCCATCTCGCGTGACGGCCGTCGCGGCTACACCGCGAACGTAGGTCCCGGCACCGTGTCTGTCCTCAATCTGCAGGCGCGAAAGACGCTCGCCATCATTCCCATCTCGAAGACGACGCAGCGCATTTCGCTCTCGGTGGATGATGCCTTTGTGTTCACGTCGGATCAGACGGCGCCGCGATTGGCGGTGATTGATACGGCCACGAACGCGGTGAAGACCTGGGTCACGCTGCCGGGCATGGGATACGGAACCGCGCCGACGCCGGACGGGAAATGGCTGGTGGTGGCCGTCCCCGGCGTGAACAAGGTGGCAGTCGTCGATCTCAAGGCCATGACGGTCGCACACACGATCGACGTGCCGCCGACGCCGCAGGAAACGCTCGTGCGGCCCGACGGGAAGGTCGCGTACGTGTCGTGCGACAAAGCCGGCAAGGTCGCCGTGATCCGCACGAGCGACTGGACGGTCGAAGGCATCATCGACGCGGGCGCGGTGGCGGACGGGCTCGCATGGGCGAAGGCCCACTAGAGTCAAAGGGTCGAAGAGTCAGAAGAGTCGAAGAGCCCAAGGACTCATTGTTTTCAGGAGCACTGGACGCCCCTAGCTTCATGCGCGATCTGTACGAGCTGCGGTTCGACGTGAAGGCGCCGTCTGATGCGCAAGCTCACTATCCCGGAACGCCGCCAACTCCACACCGCACTCCTCGCGGCGTTTCCCGACTGGAACACGCTCGCGACCGCGCTCGATCTCTTTCTCGGTGAAAACCTCAACCAGATCAGCGCGCCGGCGGCGATGCCGACGGTCGTCATGAATCTGATCGTCTGGGGCGAGGCGCGTGGACGGCTGGCGCAGGTGATCGAGGCCGCGCGGGACGCGAATCCGACGAATCCAGAGCTCGCGGCGTTTGCGCAAGCCGTGATCGCGGCCACGCCGGCAACGTCGCTGGCCAATCCCGAGGTGGCCCGTCAGATCGAGTCTGTCGTGCGCGCGCAGGACGGCACGGCACCGCCGGCGGCACCCGCCGCGACCGGTGCCGCGAAAGATGCGCTCGAGCGCATCGTGCTGCAGACGGTCGCCTTCTTCGGACCCGACGAGTGGCGTGCCCGCATGCGCACACGCGAGCGAGCCGTCTGCCGCGTGGAGTTTCCTGGCGGCACCGGGCAGGGGACCGGCTTTCTCGTGGGTGCGACGCCGTGATCACGAACTATCACGTGCTGCAGGATCACATCGAGCAGCGGCAGCCGCCCTCCGAGATCGTGTGCCGGTTCGACTATCGCACCGACGCGGACGGCGTCACCGAACATGCGGGCGACGCCTACACGTTGGTGGCAAGCGAGTGGCTCATTGCACGCAGTCCGATCGACGATCTGGACTACGCGATCGTGCGGCTCGCGCAGCCAGCGGGACGCCGTCCGGCGTTCGATCAGGCACCGACGGAATCGCGCGGGTGGCTCACGCCCGTCGCGCATCCGTTCGAGCAGGGTGAATCGATCTTCATCATCCAGCATCCGAAAGCCGCGCCGCTCAAGGTGGCCAGCGGTGGACTGGTCCGCGCAGAGCAGACACGCCTCTACTATCTTGCCAACACGTTCAATGGATCGTCGGGGTCCCCGTGCTTCACGAGCGCGTGGGATCTCGTCGGCTTGCATCGCTCTGGTGACGCGATCGGAACGTCGGGGTGCCGCTGGCCGCGATCGTGGACAGTGTACCGGCTGCCCGGCGTGCGGAACTGTTCGGAGGTTAGTGGTGGCCCGCTGTCCGTTCGCGATCTGGGATGAAGTGTCGGGCTCCATCGGTGTCTACGCCACCGGGCCTTTCCGCATCGTCCATCACACGACGGAAGGCTCGTCGTACGCCGGCGCTCGCGCGACGTATGCGGCGAAGAAAGCCGATCCGCACTTCACGGTGAGCGGCGCAGAGATCCATCAACACATCGATACCGACGAAGCGGCGCGAGCGTTGAAGAATGCGCCCGGTGGCGTCGAGACCAATCGCGCATCCGCGATCCAGATCGAGATCGTGGCGTTTGCGGGCCAGCCGAAGGACGTGACGACACTTCAGACGGTTGCGCAGTTGTGCCGCTGGATCGAAGGACAGCACGGCGTCCAGCAGGAATGGCCGAACGGCCCGCCTCGCTGGTCCACGAACGGGCAGAATCCGGGCGGACACAACCGGAACGCGGCCATGTGGGCGCAAGAGGGGGGACACTACGGCCACAGCCAGGTTCCCGAGAACGACCATTGGGATCCCGGCTACACCCCCGCGGAACTCGCGCTCGTCACCCCATCCGCGGTGTTCGATGCGCACGAGGCGCTCGCGGTGCCAATGGCCGGAACGCTGGAATCCATCGACACGGCGCGTCCGGTGACGGAATCCGCCGAAGCGATCGCTGGCCGCCTCATCGAGCGACTGGCGGACGTGGCCGCCGCTGCTCGGAAGGCCGGGGCGAGCCGGGCCGACCTGCGCGTCGTGAGTGGTGGCACGGAGATAACGCTGACGCTCGATCTCGACACCACGAGAAGTCACAGAGTCTCAAAGAGCTCAGAGTCGAAGAGTCAGCCGCAAGAAGAGGCCATTCTAAGACTCTTAGACTTTAGACTCTTGGACTCTTCGACTTTTAGACTCTCAGTTTCGAAGAACCTCTTGCGCGCGCGCCAGTGCCAATCGAAGCGGGCCCGTGCCGTCCCAGTCTCTCCGGCCTGGACCGACTCCAACGACGCCGCGGGTTTGATCGCCTCTGCCGCGCTCGAGAGCTCGGCGAGCGCTCCTGACGCCGTCCGTGCATGGGCCTCGGCGTCATGCTGCGCCGCAATCGCATCACTGGCAGAGCGCGAATGCACCACCACGGCGGCCTCCGCCCGTTCGGCACGTGCCTCGGAGGTGACCCGGCTGAAGTAGTAGCCAATGACGAGACCCGCAATCGGGGTGATCATCCCGAGCAGATCCTTCACCGGACCGAACTCATCTGGCTTCGCCGTGCGTTCGAGCGCTCGTGTCAGCAGCACGACGAACGCGCTGATGACGATCAGCGACAGAACACCGGCCACCATTTCGCGAATCACCGGTAACCATCCTGGCGTCGGTTCGGATGTGTCACGATTGCGCCTCCTCGATCACTAGAGCAGTGGTCGCGCCCGATGGCCGTGTCGCCATCGGTCATCGGGCGTTATAGCACTACGTCGTGTCGAGCTGGCAGCGATTCATCGCGGTGCACGACCTCGCACGCTCCACAGACGAGCTGGCGGCTTCCGCGCCGCGATCGTCGTTGACATTCAGTAGAGCTGTTGCCGATGATGCTGCTCCCCAGCACACCCGGCTTGCACACAAGCGGGTTCGCGCGATCGAACGATCGATCGCCGCCGATCATCGACGGAGGCGTCGCACATGCCTGGTCCCACGAAGCGCGCGCTGATTCTCGCGGGCGGTGGATTGAAAGTCGGCTTCCAGGCTGGCGTGTTGCAGGTCTGGCTCGACGAAGCCGGACTCACATTCGATCATGCGGACGGCGCGAGCGGCGGCTGCTTCAACCTCGCGATGTACTGCCAGGGCCAGTCGGGCACGAAGATGGCCGACAACTGGCGCACGCTCGACCCGTTCCTGCCCGTCGATTTGAACTGGCAGAGCTACTGGCGGCTCGCGCAGGCGCCCTCGCTCTTCACCTACGATCACTTCCGCGAGAAGGTGCTGCCGTTCTGGGGCATCGACTTCGCGAAGATCCGCGCGCGGCAAGCTGGGCACGTTCAACATCCTCAACTTCTCGAAGAAGCAGGTGGACGTCATCACCAACGATCAGCTGACCGAGGATTACCTCATTGGCGCGGTCTCGCTGCCGATGTGGTTTCCGCCCGTCGTCATCAACGGGCAGACGTTCATCGACGCCGTCTACATCACGGACGCCAACGTCGAGGAGGCCATCCGCCGCGGCGCCGACGAGATCTGGGCGATCTGGACGGTCAGCACGCCGCGACGAGTGGCGTCGCCGGCTTCGTCTCCCAGTACTTCCACATCATCGAGGCCGTGGCCGACACGCACTTCTTCGGCATGTGGTCGCGGATCGAGAAGAACAACGCCGCCATTGCGGCCGGCGGCAGCGGCGAATTCGGCCGGCACATCGAGCTGAAGCTGCTGCAGGCCGAAGTGCCGATGCACTATATCTTCAACTTCTCCCGCGATCGGATGGCCGAGTCGGTCAATCTCGGCGTGAAGATGGCTCGCGAATGGTGCGCGCGGCAGGGGATTCCCCTCCGGACGCCCGTTGCACCCGAAGCCGTGGCGCCCGAGGCGCGACCGACGCCGACGAGCCTTCGCTTCACCGAAGAGATGAAGGGCTACGCGGCAAGGGGTGCCACGGATCCCGCAGCCGGGGACACCAAGGGCCGCGCCGACGGGACGCCGCTCGCGGTTCGCCTCACCGTCTCGATGAACGATCTCGATCGGTTCATCACCGATCCCGACCATCAGGCATCGGCCAACGGCTGGGTCGAATCGCCGCTCATCGGCGGACGCCGCCCTGTCGCGAACGGGATCGTCAACCTGCTCGTGAGCGACGCGGATCCCACATACAAGGAAATGCGCTACCGGCTGTTCTTCACGGACGAGAAGGGCACAGCGCTGACGCTCGACGGGTGTCAAGAACATCCACGACGATGGCGGGTTCGACATCTGGCCCGACACGACGACGCTGTACACGAAGATCCTGCCGGGCACGGTCAGCGGCGACGATGCGTCCATCGTGCCTGTGGCGGCAGGGATCATCCGCATCCACTGGGACGATTTTCTGCAGCAGCTGACGACGTTCCAGGCGGATGCGCCGACGCTCGGTCAACGCGTCAACGCGATCAACCGTTTCGGTGCGTTCTTCTTCGGCAAGATCTGGGACGTATTCCTGCGGCAGTTCGTCGAATACAGCCCGGTGTGACGCGCAGCTCTCTCGATCGGATCTCACGCCATGGACGCTGATGCCATTGTCGTCGGCAGCGGATTCGGCGGGGCGGTCACGGCTGCCCGCCTGGCTGATGCCGGCTACCGCGTGATCGTGCTCGAGCGCGGACGCCGCTGGGGCGTCAAGGACTTCCCGCGGAAGCCCGAGGACCCGTGGATCTTCGACCAGGAGCAGCCGCTCGAGCGGAACGGTTGGTTCGACGTCCGCGTGTTCCCGCACATGGTGGTCGTGGCGGGTGCGGGTGTCGGCGGCGGGTCGCTCGTGTACGCCAACATCTCCGTCAATGCGAAAGACGACAGCTTCGACGAAGGGATGGCCTCCCGAGATCACCCCGTTGGAGCTGGCGCCGTACTACGAGCGCGTCGGCGCCATGCTCGGCGTGCAGAAGGTGCCGGCCGCTCAGTGGCCCGAGCGCACGCGGCTCCTGAAGGAAGGCGCCGATCGCAACGGATGGAGCAGCCGCTTCCAGCGGCTCGATCTGGCCGTCAGCTTCGATCCCGAGTGGAACTACGATCTGCCTGATCCGCACGGCTTGCAGCACTCCAAGCCGTTCGTGAACGCGCAGGGGATCGAGCAGGGCACGTGCGTCCATCTCGGCAACTGCGACATCGGGTGCGAAGCGCGCGCGCGGAATACACTCGACTTCAACTACCTGCCGATGGCGGAGCGCCACGGCGCCGAGATCCGGCCGCTTCATCTGGTGCGATCGATCGGCGAGGAGCCGGGCGGTGGCTATCGCGTCACGTTCGATCAGATCACGAATGCGGGACTGTCTGCGCGGCAGTCTGACGGGCCGCCTGGTCATCGTCGCGGCCGGGTCGATCGGTTCGACCGAACTGCTGCTGCGATCGCGCGACGTCGCCCGGACGCTGCCTCGGCTCAGTCCGTTTCTCGGACGCAACTGGAGCAGCAACGGCGACTTCCTGACGCCGGCGATCCATCCGTTCAGGCCGGTGCGGCCGACCCGCGGCCCGACTATCACGTCCGCCATCGATTTTCTGCACGGCGACGGCGTACGGCCCGAGTTCTTCATCGAAGACGGCGGCTTCCCCGATCTCGCGCGTGCGCTGTTCGAGCGGCTGGCCGACAGCCAGTCCGGCGATCCAAGGGCGCAGGCGCTGGCGCAGACCATCCGGCTCGCCACGCAGTTCAATCTCGTCGACAACATCATGCCGTGGTTCGCGCAGGGACGCGACGCCGCCAACGGCATCCTGTCGATTCGGAACGGCCGGTTGTTCCTCGACTGGGACGTGCAGAAATCCGCCGCCACGATCGACGCGATCGTCCGCACGCACGAACAGCTGGCGCGGTCGACCGGCGGCGCCGCGATCGTCCCGTTCACGTGGACGCTGTCGCACGATCTGATCACGCCGCATCCACTCGGCGGCGCCAACATGGGGCGCACCTCCGCCGATGGCGTCGTGAATCACGCCGGTGAAGTGTTCGGCTATCGCAACCTGTACGTGGCCGATGGCGCCATCGTGCCCGAGGCACTCGGCCTCAATCCCTCGAAAACCATTGCCGCGCTCGCTGAACGCATCGCGGCGTTGATCGTCAAGGAAGGGCGGTAACTCATGCCTACCAAGCAGCAGGTGATCGAGCAGTGCGCGTCGTTCGGTCGGCACGGTCGAGAACGCGACTCACGCGCTCTCCGCGGTCTCTGCGCGCCATCGTCCGGAGGCGGACTCGAGTCGATGGGCGGCGCGGGGCTCGAATCCATGCCTTCGCGGGTCCCGCGTGCCGGCGCCGCGGTCGTCGAGAGCTCGCCGGTCCAACGCGCCGTCGCCGAGGAACGTCGTCAGGTCGTGGCCGACGGCATCGAAGGCATGAAGAAGATCGAACTCGGCCGGGCCGACGACATCAGGCCGCAGGAGCAGGCAGGCCTCGAGGCGATCATCCTCCTGACGGGACGTCCGGCGCTCCTGATACAGGACGGGACGTTCATGGACCCGCCGCCACTCTGGGCCGACCTCAAGACCGCGCGCGATCCAATCAACTCCGTGATCGCGCGCGTCGGGCGGATCGAGGTCAGCGGCAATCCGAACTTCGACTGGCTCGGCACCGGATTTCTCGTCGGCGCCGATGTCGTCGTGACCAATCGCCATGTGGCGATGGAGTTCTCGCGCACTGCGATCGGACGGCACGTGGACGTTCCGATCGCCGATGGGATCCTCCGTGGACTTCAAGGAGGAGTTCGGGTCTGGCGACTCACTGGCCTTCGACGTGAAAGAGATCATCGGCATCCATGACGACTACGACATGGCGCTGCTGCGGGTGGAGCAGACGTCAGGGCACAAGGCGCTGCCCGATCCGCTTCCCGTCGCGGCGGCCGCGCCGGCCGCGGCCGTCACGGGACGCAAGGTCTACGTCATCGGCTATCCCGCGTGGGACGGCCGGCGGAACGATCCCGAGCCGATGCGCCGCATCTTCTCGGACATCTACAACGTCAAGCGGCTGCAGCCGGGACAGGTCTCGGGCGAGACGCTCGCCAGCTTCGAGATCCAGCACGACTGCTCGACGCTCGGCGGCAATTCCGGATCGCCGGTGATCGATCTGGAGACGCATCGCGTGCTCGCCCTCCACTTCGGAGGACGCTACATGGAGAACAACCACGCCATTCCGTTGTGGCTGCTCCAGGCCGATCCGCTCGTCCAGAAAGCGAAGTTCAACTTCCAGTAGACGTGCGGCGCGACGCGGCGCCGTTCGACGTCAGGAGGAGCCATGGCCGACGGGTCTCCAGGGAAACGTGCGCGAGAAGATCGTCACGTTGAACAGCCTGCAACCGCCAGAGACCGAGGGGTTGGAATCGGCGGGAGCGCGGTGCCGAAGAGACGCCTGCCTCGCGACTGGCGCTCGCGCGCTACTACCAGATCATGGAGCGGCTCCGGCAGGAGACGCAGGAGAAGGGCGCCAATCTGCTGGTGACCGTGCAGGACCGCGAGACGTCGCTCGTCCAGAGCGAGCTGGCACGTCAGGCCGCGGCCGACCGCGCACTGGCCGGCTGGCGGGCTCGAAGTCAAATTCGGCACGGGGCTGGCGGGCGGCGACTGGTTCGGCTGGGTGCTCAGTCTGCTGACGTGGGTGGATCGCTGTCAGGCGCACCCGATCGTCCGGCCGACGACGCACGAAGGCTGCCGCGATTGCCGACGCCGCGAAGGTCGCGATCGTCGGCGACTGGGGGACCGGGCTCTACGGCGCACCGAAGATCGCCCAGCAGATTGCGAAGACCGGCGGCTTCGATCTGCTGCTGCACCTGGGCGATGTCTACTACTCTGGAACCGAGCTCGAAGAGCAGGAGCGCTTCCTGGATTTGTGGCCCTTCGCGGCCGGGAAGGTGAGCCGCACGCTCAATTCGAACCACGAGATGTATTCGGGCGGCTTCGGCTATTTCGACATGGCGCTGCCAGCCATGCACCAGGACGCGAGCTACTTCGCGCTTCAGAACACGAACTGGCTGTTCGTCGGCCTGGACACGGCATACATCGATCACGATCTCGACGCGCAACAGGTCGCGTGGTTGAATCTCGTGATCAAGGAATCAACGGCCGCCAACGGATGGCAAAGCCAAGAAACTGGTGCTGTTCTCGCACCAGCAGCTGTTCTCGACGGCTCGACACGCAAGGGCCCAAGCTCCGGCAGGCCCTTCGGCATCTGCTCGACGCAAAGGCGGTGACGGCGTGGTACTGGGGACACGAGCATCAATGTGTCATCTACGATCGCCACGCGGGCTACAAGATGTACGGGCGTTGCCTCGGGAATGGCGGGATTCCGGAGCCACGGAAGCCCGAGGTCATGGCTGCGCCGACCGAGCGGCAGGTGGGTGCCACGATGTGGAAGCGGCTATCGGCCACACCCGACAGCCCGCCGTGTCTGGCGCTCGATGGTCCGAATCCCGACATCCTGGGCGAGGAAGAGAAGTTCGTGCCTCATGGGTACATGACGCTCGACGTTCAACGGCCCGGCACTGACAGAGCGTGTATTTCTCTCGAACGGTACGGAGATTTACTCGAACACTATTCAGTAGTCGGGTTCCGGGGTTCCGAGGTTCGGTAGGTTCACGACGGTTCAAGAGGTTCTGCAGCCAGAGGTGATTCTGCGGCGAGGCGTGATGCGGCGTGAGGGCCGTTGCCTGCGCGGGGGGCGGGCGCAGTCGTCGTGTCTCTGCGGGCTGGGGCGGCCGCGGCTCTGGGAGTTCCGGTTGTGAACGCCGCTGACCGACGGGCGCTACACGCCGCGCTGCTCGATGCATTCCCAACCGTCGCGGAACTTCAGCGGGTCGTCAGTTTCGGACTCGAGACGACGCTCGACGAAATCTCTCCGCCCGGCGTCACTCGCCGAGCAGGCCTTCGCGCTCGTCCTCTGGTGCGATCGGCACAATCGCGTCGGCGAGCTCCTCGCATCCGCACGGTCCGAGAATCCAGACAACGAAGTACTGAAGGCGTTTGGCCGGCGGTGGGATGCTGGCGAGATCGCGGCGACCACCCCGCGCGATCGCGACATCGACTACGACGGCCGCCCGCGCCGCGGTCTGATGGACTTTCGCGCCGCCGACGGCGGCCTGCCCGTCACGGCCGACGATCTGCTTCGTCTGATGAACTTCGCGCTCGCGTGGCTCACGATGGCGGTCATCGTGCTGGTCGTCGTGTATCTCGTGGGCGACGGTCGCGCACCCTGGTGGGCCGTCCTGGTCACGGTCGGCGTGATGCTGCCCTTTATCGCACTGTTCAACCGCGGCATGGCGCGACCTGCCCAGCCGCCGCTGTAGCCGTCATATGCCTGTAGCCCTTCCTCGTCAGGACCCCGTCGCCAGCCGCATCCGGACGGTGGCGATCTTCCAGATCGGATTGATCATCGTCATCGGCGCGCTGACCGCCGTGCTGACCGTTCAAATCACGCGTCTGGAGCGTCAACGCGCGGCAGCGAAAGTGGAGCTCGAAGAGACGTCGACTCGAGTCGAAACCCTGCGCGCGGAGACCAGCGCCCTCGAGAAGCAGAAAGCAACGCTCGATACGCAGGTCAAAGCGCTCAGCGATCGCAATCTGGCGTTGCGTGCCGATCTGGTCGTGAACGACGCGACACTCGAGATCCTCCAGAAGAGGGATCCGGCGCTCACCGCGCGGGCATTGGCCGCCGCGGAGCTTCGGCCGCGCCTCTACATCCAGGTCGCGACACCCGAGAACGAGGCCATGGCCAACCGGCTGCGGCCGCGACTGGTGCAGGCAGGTTTTCTCGTCCCGCGTGTGGAGCGGCTGCCCGCGATACCACGCAAGCCACAGGTACGGTATTTCCGCACCGAAGACGAGGCCTACGCGCGGAAGGTGGCCAGTCTGATCGCTGGCGATCTGCCAGAGGTGCAGGTCGCGTCGTTCATCGACGCGCCAGCGAGCGCGCGGATGCGCCCGCACCATCTCGAGCTCTGGTTCTGACGCCTCGCATGTAGCGGCGGGGTCATTCGTATCGTCGATCGATGCACCTCGCCGACGCTACTTCACGGGGTTGCCCAGCCGTCCGGCCACTTTCGTCGCCTGCTCGACGGCTCTCGCGAGCACGGATCGGATCTTTCCGTCCTCCAGCATCAACAGGCCCGAAATCGTACAGCCCGCCGGCGTCGTGACATCGTCACGCAGCGCGGCCGGATGCCGCCCCGAGACCTGCACCATCCTGGCGGATCCCAGCATCGTCTGAACGACCAGCGTCAGCGCGAGAGTGCGCGGCAGCCCGACGTGCACGCCGGCATCGGCCATGGCTTCCATCATGAGATACAGGTAGGCAGGTCCGCTGCCGCTCAGGGCCGTGATCGCATCGAAGTGATATTCGTCCGCTTCGACGCAGCGGCCGACACACTCGAACACCTGGCGCGCGCGCGCCAGATGCGTCGGCGTCGCGTGGGTGCCGGGGCAGATGGCCGTCATGCCTTCGCCGACCGTGCATGGCGTATTCGGCATGGCGCGGACCCATGGATTCATGGTGCCGAGCGCCGACTCCACCTGCGAGAGCGCGGTGCCCGCCAGGATCGAGATGAGGAGGGTGTCGGGACGCAGTCCCGCGTCCTTCAGCGGTGCGAGCGCGGCCGCCACCTGCGCAGGCTTGACGCACAGGACGATGACGCCGGCGCTCGCGACTCGCGAGCGGATATCGCGCTCGACCGGGATGCCAAGCGCCTCTGATGCGCGCTCACACGTCGCCTGCGACTTCGCCGAGGCCCACGCCTGTGCGGGCTGGAGCGCACCAGACGCCAGCAGTCCCTTGAGAATGGTCTGACCCATGACGCCCGTGCCGATGACGCCAAACGTCTCGCCGGGCGCAATGAGCGGGGTCGCCGGAGCATGCGCAGTCTGAGGCATAACGGGGCAGTTTATCAGGCGTCGTCTTCGGATTCGTTTTCGTATTCGCTCAATCGACCGAACCCAACGAATACGAATGCGAACACGAAGACGACAGGCGGAGCGAAGCGAAGCGCCTCTAGTGCCTGCACATGGCGAGACGCCGGAGGAGAAAGCGCCGCTCCGGCTCCGTGCAGCCGCGCTCCAACGCCGCGGCGAATGCGTTGGCCGCGTCTTCGGTGCGTCCGAGCTCGGCGAGCAGCTGGCCGCGAGCCGCAAGCAGCAGGTGGTAATGCTGCAGCTTTGGATCGCGCGAGACGCTGTCGAGCGCATCGAGCCCCGCCGCGGAACCGTGCACTTTGGCCACTGCCACGGCCCGATTGAGCGCCACGATTGGCGACGCCGTCATCTCGAGCAGCTGATCGTACAGCTCCAGAATCGTTCGCCATTCGATCGACCTGGCGTCCACGGCCCGCGCGTGTGTCGCCGCGATGGCGGCCTGCACGTGGTATTCGGTGACTTCGGCGCCAGCCATCGAACGATCGAAGTGCGCGAACCCCAGAAAGATGAGCCGCTCGTCCCACTGCGAGCGATCCTGGTCCTCGAGCAGGACGAGATCTCCAGCCTCGTCCACACGGGCGGGCAGCCGCGCCGCCTGGAGCGCCATCAGCGCGACGAGCGCGTGCACCCGCGGCACATCGAACGTGTCGGCATCGGCCACCAGCCGTCCGAGGCGCAGTGCCTCCATGCAGAGATCCTGTCGAATCAGGTCCACGCCCTCGTGCGCCGCATAGCCTTCGTTGAACATGAAGTAGATCACGTCGAGCACGGCGTCGAGCCGTTGCGCGAGCTCGGGCCCGCTCGGCAGGTCGAGCGTCAATTTCCGCTCGCGAATCAGCTTCTTGGTCCGGACGATGCGCTGGGCGATGGTGGGTTCGTCAACGAGAAAGGCACGCGCGATTTCCTTGACGCTGAACCCTCCGACGGTCTTCAGACTGAGCGCCACACTGCCGTCCCGCGACAGCGCTGGATGTCCGCACATGAAGATCATCCGCAGCTCGTCGTCGCGGATTTGATCGTCCAGCTCCGGCGTCTCGCGTGCCAGTGCCGACTGTGCGATGGCGGCGACGATCGCATCCGTCTTCTCGCCGAAGGACTGCGTGCGACGCACGCTGTCGATGGCGAGATTGTGGGCGACGCGAAAGAGCCAGCCGGCGGGATTCTCTGGCACGCCGTCCTGAGGCCAGGTCTGCAGCGCACGCAGGAGGGCTTCCTGAACCGTCTCTTCGGCCAACGTCACGTGAGACGGGCCGAGCAGGCGTGTCAGGCGGGCCACCATACGGCCCGCCTGCTGCCTGAACAGATGATCGAGAAGCTCGCCGGATGGCTGACTCATTCCCAGGTCTGTCGAACTTCGATGGTCCCCTGATACTCGAGATGCGGATGATCCAGCGTCCGCTTCACCGCGTCGTCGTAGTTGTCCGCTTCGATCAGGTAGTAGCCGCCGAGGATCTCCTTGGTCTCGCTGTAGGGACCATCGGTCGTCCTGACGGGACCGCCGGTCGAGCGAACCACTTTGCCCACGTCGCCGGCCAATCTGACCCCGCGGACGACGAAGGGTTTCTTCCCCCACGCCATATATTTCTCGATCGGCCTTCTGCATCTCGTCGGGGCTGAGCTTGGCCCAGGCCGACGGGCACGTCATAGAGCAGCAGCATGTACTTGTGCATACCGTATTCTCCCTGTGTGACCTACGGAACCGCCCGTTGGTGTGCTAAAGACGAACGAGGGTCCCTGAAATCGACATGGCCCTCAGGCCCTCGAGCCCTCGCGAGCTAACAAATGGTTGAAACTGCCGAACAGTACATCGCCCGCATGCTGGGAAACGTTGGAGCACAGAATCCCAAAGCCGTGCTCGAATCCACCGGACGGGCGCTGCGGGATCTGGTGGCCGGTCAGCCGCGCTCGCGGTTGACCTGGACCAGCAGGCCAGGCCAATGGTCTGTCGTCCAGATTCTCGCGCACCTGGCGGATGCGGAGATCGTGTCGGCGTGGCGCCTTCGCTCGATTCTCGCCGTGGACAACGTGCCGCTGCAGGCCTTCGACCAGGACATCTGGTCCTCTGCCTTCAAGTACGCGGACGCGGATCCCGGCGAGTCGCTGGACACGTTCGCTATCAATCGCAGAGCGACGTTGAGCCTCCTGCGGCGCGTGGATCCCGCACGTCTGGAGCATGCCGGGCGACATGAAGAGCGTGGCCGCGAGCCCATCGCCCATTTGATGAGGCTCTATGCCGGCCACGATCTGAATCATCTCGAACAAATCGGAGCGCTTCTGAAGGCGGCGCCTTAGAAGAGTCACAGGGTCGAAGAGTCACAAGGGTCGAAAAGTCCAAAGGTCGAAGAGTCACAAGGGTCGAAAGGTCACAAGGATCGAAAAGTGTGTACACGCACCCTCGCGTCCGCACCCTTATGTCCGCACCTTCCGTCCGCACCCTTGCGTCCGCACCCTCCGTCCGCACCCTTCGTCCGCACCTTCCGTCCGCACCCTTGCGTCCGCACCTTCCGTCCGCACCCTTCGTCCGCACCTTCCGTCCGCACCCTCCGTCCGCACCTTCCGTCCGCACCTTATGTCCGCACCTTATGTCCGCACCCTTCCGTCCGCACCCTCCGTCCGCACCCTGCGTCCGCACCTTCCGTCCGCACCCTTGCGTCCGCACCCTTCGTCCGCACCTTCCGTCCGCACCTTCCGTCCGCACCCTCCGTCCGCACCTTCCGTCCGCACCCTTCGTCCGCACCCTTCGTCCGCACCCTGCGTCCGCACCTTCCGTCCGCACCCTTCGTCCGCACCCTCCGTCCGCACCTTCCGTCCGCACCTTATGTCCGCACCTTTCCATCCCGTGTTAGCATCCGCGCTGTCCAGGACGGGGAGGCGTAGATGCGCGAGCAGGGAATCACACGCCGCGAGATGATTCGTCGCGGAGGCGATGTTGCCGGGCTGCTCGCCTTGCCGGCGATCGCCGGTGCCGGTGCAGTATCGGACGCGGCAGCGGCGACGACCACAACGACGCCGCCAGTCGCTCCAGACCCGTACGCGTCAATCGGCGTGCGGCCGCTCATCAACGCACGCGGCACCTACACGATCATCAGCGGCTCGGTGATGTTGCCCGAGGTGCGCGCGGCGATGGACGCGGCGTCGCGACGGTACGTCCATCTCGACGAGTTGGCAGAGGCTATCGGCGCACGGCTGGCGACGTTGACACAGGCCGAGTGGGGATTGGTCACCTCGGGCTGTGCGGCGGCACTCACGCACGCGACCGCGGCAGCAGTGGCAGGCGGAAACCCCGACCTGCACGTTCGCATTCCGCACCTGGCCGGCTTTCCGCGTGATGAGGCGATCATCCCGTCGCACTCGCGGAATGTCTACGATGCGGCCGTCCGCGCGGTCGGTGTACGCGTCATCGAAGTCGAATCGCCCGAACAACTCGAGGCCGCCTTCGGTCCACGGACGGCGATGGTGTACATCCTGGCCGGTCCGGAGGCCGACAAGAGTTCGCTCAACCTGGCTGCGATCGCGCCGCTCGCGAAGGCGCGCGGCGTCCCGATCCTTGTCGACGCAGCCGCGGAGGTCCTCACGATCCCGAACGTGCACCTGCAGAACGGCGCCACGCTCGTTGCCTACAGCGGCGGCAAATGCCTGCGCGGTCCGCAGACCGGAGGGCTGCTGCTCGGCCGCAAGGATCTGGTCCGCGCGGCGTGGGTCCACAGCGCGCCGCATCACGGCTACTCGAGAGGGCTGAAGGTCGGGAAGGAAGAAGCGATCGCGATGCTGGCCGCCGTCGAACTGTGGGTCAAGCGGGACCACGACGCGGAGTGGAAGCAGTGGATGGCATGGCTCGACCACGTCGCTCGCCGGGTATCTGCAATCGACGGCGTGACGAGCTCGATCGTTCAGCCTGTCGGATTGTCCAACCACACACCGTCGCTGCGAGTGCTGTGGGACCGAAGCCGGATCGGCATGTCGGGCGATGCCGTGGCACGCACGCTGCTCGATACGGATCCCCGCGTCGCTCTCTTTGCCGCACGGGGGGACGCGCCAGGTCAGACGGGCGTCTCCATCACGCCGTACATGTTGCAGGCTGGCGAAGAGGCGATCGTTGCCGATCGCTTGTATGCGGTCCTGTCGAAGGCGCCGCACCAGGACGCGACCGCTGCTCCCCGGGCACCGGTCGCTGATCTTACCGGCGACTGGGACGTCCAAATCCAGTACGCGGCGAGCTCGTCACGCCACACGCTCCACTTGCGACAACGAGGCAACGATATCGACGGATCGCATCAGGGCGACTTCGTGACGCGCGATCTCACCGGAACGATTGACGAAGCGGCCGTGCGTTTACGCAGCGCGTATGACGAATCGCATGGAGACGCGCTCGGCTTCACTTTCTCAGGGACCGTGACGGGCGACACCATGGCCGGAACACTCGATATGGGCGAGTACTTGAGTGCGACCTGGACCGCCACGCGGCACCAACGGCCGGCGGGCCGTCCGGACTGACACCGTGCAGACCTCGAAATACCCTCACGTTGTCGTATTCGGATTCGTATTCGTGTTCGGCGTGTTCGGGCTCGGAGTGTGTGCGACGGCGGTCGCACAGCAGCCGGGCTTGTCGTACGACGTGCTCCTCCGGGCCGGACACGTGATCGATCCGCGGAACGGGATCGATGCCGTCCGCGACGTTGCCATCAAAGACGGCAAGGTCGCGGCCGTGGCGCCGCACATTGATACGAAGGCCGCTCTGATTGTGGACGTGTCCGGCTTGTACGTGACGCCCGGACTCGTGGACATCCACACCCACGTCTACGCGGGCACCGGCGAGAAACGATCGTACGCGGGTGACAACAGCGTCTATCCGGACGGCTTCACCTTCCGCACGGGCGTGACGACAGTGGTTGATGCCGGGAGCTCGGGCTGGCGCAACTTCGAGGACTTCAACGATCGCATCATCACGCGAGCCAGAACGCGCGTCCTCGCGTTCCTGAACATCGTCGGTCACGGGATGCGCGGCGGCGCGTTCGAGCAGGATCAGAGCGATATGGAGGCGGCTCCGGCGGCCGAGATGGCCCGCAAGTATCGGGGCACGATTGTCGGGATCAAAACGGCGCACTACGCCGGCCCCGAATGGACGCCGGTGGAGCACGCCGTCGAGGCCGGAACGATGGCTGACATCCCCGTCATGGTGGACTTCGGTACCGATCACGCGGAGCGCCCGCTGGCCGAGCTGCTCACGCGCAAGCTGCGCCCAGGCGACATTTATACCCACGTGTTCTCAGGAGTGCGCCACGAGCTGGACCGGCCTGGTCACCTGAATCAAGGACTGTGGGACGGCCGGCAGCGAGGCGTGATCTTCGATGTCGGCCATGGCGGTGGGAGCTTTCTGTGGCGGGTTGCTGTTCCGGCCATGCAGGCACATTTCCTCCCGGATTCGATCTCGACTGACCTGCACATCGCGAGCATGAACGCGGGGATGAAGGACATGCTCAACGTGATGAGCAAATTCCTCGCGATGGGCATGTCACCGAGCGACGTGATCCTGCGAGCGACATGGAATCCCGCGCGCGAGATCAAGCAGGACGGCATCGGACACCTGTCGATCGGGGCCGTGGCCGATATCGCCGTCTTGCGGATCGAGCGCGGCCACTTCGGGTTCGTGGACGTGAACGGTGCACGGCTCAGCGGGAATCAGCGGCTCGCGTGCGAGTTGACGCTCAAGGACGGCAAGATCGTCTACGACCTGAACGGGCGCTCGAGCCCCGACTGGAAGACCCTGCCTGTTGAGTACGGACCGATCGCGAAATAGCGGTGAGACTCGAAGACCCGTTTCGCCGATTCCAGCTGCCACGACGCAGCTGTCAGGAGGTGACGTGAAGAAGGCCACACGACGACGATTTCTCTCTCAGGCTCCCGCGGCGGCTGTCGCGGCCGCGGTCATGGCACCAGCTGCGGCGAATGCACAGGATGCGTCGGCCACGAAACCCGTGAAGAAGGTGCACTGGCCGGACGGCAAGCGTCCGGACAAGACGCCGCTGTTCAGCGGGGCCGTGTCGTACGGCAACCTGGTGTTCATCTCAGGCATTGGCGCCCACTTCGAAGGAGACATCAAGGCGCACACAGCGCATGTCCTCGACGAAATGAAGAAGAAGCTGGAAGAGGTCGGCTCGTCGATGGAGAAGGTGCTGAAAGTGAACGTGTACTTGAACGACTTGAAGGACTACGCCGGGATGAACGAAGTGTTCCTCGGGCGCTTCGGTCCGGAGCCGGGCGTCCGCACGACGATTGCCGCCGCGGGTGGCATCCCCGGCAACTCGCTGGTGGAGATCGACTGCATCGCGTGCATCTAGGGCTCACGGCGCACGCGACTGCGGGCTCTGGGCTTTGGCTCTGGGCTTTGGGCGTTGATTTGGGAGTTGGGAGTTGACCTGCAGTTGGCCTAGGGCGTGAGTCCGAACGCAACGATAGAGGGGCCAACTGCGATCGCAACGTACTGGTGCCCGTCGAAGACGTACGTCATCGGCGACGCCTTCCAGTGTGTGTTGGCCTGAAACTGCCACAGCGTCGTGCCGTTGGTTGCGTCGACAGCCACCAGGGCTCCGCTATCCTCGGCCACGAAGACGAGACCTCCTGCGGTCGCGAGTGTGCCTCCCCACGAGTTGCCGGCGCCTGCCTGGGGGAGTTCCCATTCGATGGCGCCCGTCTGGATGTTGATCGCGCGAAGCACTTTCTGTCCGGGCTCGCCCGGCACGTTGCGCGTTGAGCCGCCGTAGAACGACTCGCCGGCCACCCAACGGCCTGGCGCGAGTACGTAGACGGAGCATTTCTCCAGCGCCTGAACGTAGTACAAGCCGGTCGCAGGACTGAAGGCCGTCGAGAACCAGTTGCTCGCACCGTCAACTGACGGGCACACCCTCGTGCCGGCGTGGGTGGGTTCTTGGTCCGGGTTCAGGACGGGACGGCCGTCCGGCCCAATCTCACGCGCCCAGGTCAGTTTCTGCACGAACGGCTTGGCCAGCAGCAGGGCGCCGTTCGTGCGGTCGAGCACATAGAAGAAGCCGTTGCGGTTGGCGTGCAGGAGCAGCTTGCGGGACTCGCCTCGCCAGTCGGTGTCGACGAGCACGGGCGGCTGCTGCGCGTCCCAATCCCAGACGTCGTGCGGCGTGTACTGGAAGTGCCATTTCAGCCGACCGGTTGCAGCATCCAGCGCCAGCATCGAGTCCGAGTACAGGTTGTCGCCGAGACGTTGGCTGCCGTCATAGTCGGGGCAGGGATTGCCTGTCGGCCAGAACACGGTCTGCAGAGCGGCATCGTACGTACCCGTCAGCCACGTGGACGCGCAGGGGTGCGCGATATCGGTGCCGCGCCAGGTCTCCGATCCGGGCTCACCAGGCCGTGGAACGGTCCAGAAGCGCCACACTTCCTTGCCAGTGCTCTGATCGAACGCAGCCACGAAGCCGCGGATGCCTTCGTCGCCGCCCGACGTGCCTGATACGACCAACTCGCCCACGACGAGCGGTGCGGACGTCGCGCCATAGTTCTGACGCCAGTCGGCCATGCGCTGGTCCCACAGCAGGGCGCCCGTGAACCGGTTGAGCGCGATGAGGTGCGCGTGATCGGTCACCATGAACACGCGATCGCCGGCGACAGCGACGCCGCGGTTGATGCCACCGCCTGCGTCGCCGGCCACTCCCTTGGTGCGCGGGCGCTCGTAGTGCCAGAGGCTGCGCCCTGAGCCGGCGTCGAGCGCGTAGCACTCGTTGACGTTCGTGACGTACATGACACCGTCAATGACGACCGGTGTCACCTCGAGACGTGACGCGCCCGGCAGTGTGAACATCCAGCGCGGCGTCAGGCGGCCGACGGTGTCACGATTGATCTCATCGAGCGCGCTGAAGCGGTTTCCTCCGGGCTGACCGTTGTAGCTGGGCCAGTCCACCTGCGACGTCACTCGGCGGTACTGATCGCCCGCGCGCCGAAGCAGGTGCAACCGGTCATCCGCGGACTGCAGCTGCAACTCACCGGTCGATCGACTGAGCACACGCCCCTCGAGCGTGATCCCATCCGTCGTTTCGACACGCATCGTCGCAACGTCGTGGCTCGGGGCAGGTCTGAATGTCCTGAGAAGCGCGACGAGAGTCTGCAACTGGGGAGCGCCAATCGACGCCCCCGGCATGCCCTTCAACGGCAGTCCCGTTCGAATCAGCTGTGCAAGCTCCCGGTCCGACCGTCGCGCCACGCCGGCGACCATGTCGGGAGCGAATTCCCCGCCGTGACCGTCGGCACCGTGGCACCGCGCACACAGACTCTCGTACTGCGCGCGTCCCGCGGGGACGGGCTGCGCACGCACAGCCGCCAGGGCGAGCGCCGCACAGACTGTGAGGGCGAGCGATCTCATACGGTCTACGGACTACAGGCTACGGTCTGCAGTTTACGGTATTCAGTCTTGGCACCGCAGACTGTAGACTGCAGACCGCAGACTGAAGGAGTGTCCGTGAAACGACTGTTGGTGAGTCTACTGCTCTTGGTCGCGATCGGTCAGGTGGCACGCGCGCAAGCGCCCGCCACGCCGCCCGTCCTGGTGACGCTATGGTTCGACGAGGAGGACTACATCCTTCCGCAAGACGACGACGCGACGAAGCGGCTGGCGGAGATGCTGACACGGCTCGGGATCCGCGCGACGTTCAAGATTGTGGGAGAGAAAGCTCGGGTCCTGGAGCAACGCGGTCGCAAAGACGTCATCGCCGCGCTGCAGCCGCACGAGATCGGCTACCACTCGAATACGCACAGCCAGCAGCCGACGCCCGCCGTGTACCTGCAGCACGCAGGATGGCTCGAGGGGACGGCCGAGTTCCTGCGGCGCGAAGGGCAGGGCGCGAAAGACGTCGCCCGCATCACCGGCCATCCGCCGCTCGCCTACGGGCAGCCCGGCAGCTCCTGGGGCCCGCAGTCGTACCCGGCCCTCCGTGCGATGGGGATCCATCTGTATCTCGACGAAGCCGATCAGGTCGGCATCGACGACCAGCCGTTCTACTACGGCGGCATGTTGAACGTGTTCAAGATGCACTCGACGCTGGCGCGCATGGAGCTGAAAGGCGGCACCAGCCTCGAGGAGGGCAAGGCCACCTTCACCAAGGCCGCCGACATCGTCCGCGCGCGCGGCGGCGGCACGGTCAGCATCTACTACCACCCGAGCGAATGGGTGCACGCCGAGTTCTGGGATGCAGTGAACTTCAGTCACGGCGCGAATCCACCGCGGAGCGAATGGAAAAAACCGGGGCTTCGTCCGGCATCGGAGACCGAACAGGCATTCGCGGATTTCGAAGCGTACATGCGCTTCATCAAGGCCCAACCGGGAGTGCGATTCGTGACGGCATCCGAACTGATGAGCGCGTACGCGGACAGGGCGTTGCGGCGGACGTTCACTCGCGACGACCTGCGCGGCATCGCGCAAGCCGTGCAGAAGGAACAGTCGTTTCAGGTGATGGACGGCTGCGCGATCTCGGTCGCAGATGCGTTCGTGCTCCTGACGAATGCGCTCGGAGCGTTCGGGGAGACCGGCGCCATTCCTCAGGTCTCCAGATTGGTGTCTGTCGATGGCCCTGCGAAGGCGTACGAGCCGTCGGCAGGACCTGAGACGCCGCGCGAGATTCCCTGGGAAGCGTTCCTGCGCACGACGCAGGATGTCCGCCGCTTCCTGACGCGCAGCGGGCGAGTGCCGGACGAAGTGTGGGTTGGATCCAGCAGTCTGTCACCGGCCGATTACCTCGCAACGCTTGGGAGCGCCGCGGAGGCCGTACTGGCAGGCGGTCATCCTCCTGTCACAATTCAACGGCGGACCGGCACGTTCACGGCCGACCACTACGTCGCGCCCGATTCACAAGACCTGTGGGGTTGGGTTATCTTCCCGGACGGATTTCACGCGCCGGAGCTGATGGCGCTCGCGCGGCTGCAGGCCTGGACGCTCAAGCCCGCACTGCTTGCCTCCCCCACGAGGCCGTAGTTTGTAGTTGGTAGTCCGTAGTTGGTAGACCGCAGACCGTAGACAGTAGTATCGTAGTTTGTAGTTCGTAGTTCGTAGAGGGGCCGCCATGAGAATCATCAGACTGTTCAGTTGCGCGCTCATCGTGCTCAGTGTGGCCGCGGTCGCGGCCGCAGGCCAGGCCGCGGCGCCAAAGCCTGCCGTCAAGCCTTCGCACGCCGCCAAGGCTGCCGCGTTCGCGCTGCCAGATGCGCTGATGGCGAAAGAGAAAGCCATCATCGCGGCCGTCCTGGCGCACGACAAGGCGGCGTTCCAGAAAGAGCTCACCGCGGACGCCTGGCTGGTGGACGAGGCCGGCTATGCGTCGCTCACAGAGTTTCTCGGCGCTTTCGACAAGATGAAGGGCGAGAGCGCGACGCCGTCAGACATGAAGGTGATCGTGCTGAACCCGAGCACCGCGCTCGTCACGTACAAGCTCGATCAGAAGGGCTCCTTCGACGGTCATCCGTGGCCGCCTCTTGTCTACGCGACGACGACGTGGGTGAACCACGGCGGCGCATGGCACGCGGCGTTTCATCAGGAGTCGACGGCGGCGGCGCACTGATCCGGCTGCGGGCTACAGGCTACGGACGACGGGCCCGCAACAGCCCAACGTCCAAAGCCCAAAGCCCAAAGCCTGAAAGCCCGGAGGAGCGATGAGCAGGCCGCAGATAGTGTCCTCGGCCTGCTCAATCAGCTCGTAAGATCTCAGCCGGATCCACACGTCCGGCCCGGCGTGCCGGCAGCCACGCTGCCAGGAGCACGACTGTCGTGAGCAGTAGGGCGGCCGACGCGAACGTCGGCAGGTCGGTGGGTGTCGTCTCGAACAGCAGCTCGCGCAGGTAGCGCCCGAGCAGCCACGACACCAGTATGCCGACGGCCGCGCCCGGAACGGCGACCCGGAGCGCGTAGACGAGCACCCACCGACGCACATCTCGTGCGGCTGCACCCACCGCCATCCGGATTCCGAGCTCACGCCGTCGCGACGTCACTGTGTACGAGACGAGCGCGAAGAGGCCAACGGCGGCCAGCACGAGCGCCGTCGTCGCGAACAGCACGAGGAGCAGCATCGGCAACCGCCTCGACGCCACCGAGCGGGTCACAATGCCATCCATCGTTCTGACGTCGGTGACCGTGGCGTCTGGCTCGATGCTGCCGACCAGTCGCTCGACGGCGGGCACGAGTGTCGATTCGTCGCCTGCGCCGCGCACGACCATGCCCATCGTCGATCGCGTGTCGTAGGTGAGTGGCCAATAGATGGTGGCTCGCCCGGCGTGATCGAGCCGTACCCGGACGAATGTCGCCGACGACGCCGACGACCGTGTGAGGTCGTCGTCATTCCACGCCACCTTGACCTGACGGCCGATTGGATCCTGACCAGGCCCACGATTCACGCGCCATTCACACACACGAGTCGAAGGGTCGAAAGTCGAAGAGTCGAAAAGTCGAAAAGTCAAAAAAGTCGAAAGGTCGAAAAGTCGAAAGGCGAGGTAGTGCTAAGAAGTTAGCACTGATGGGAGGGTGGTGTCTAGATAGCGGCGGGACCTGCGGAGTCGTCCAGCTGGAGGCTGGCCGAGACGTTTCCGTCCCCGCCAGACGCCATGGGCTCGTACTCCATGTGCGCGCCAGTCGCGGTGAGATCAATCGTGGTGATGCTCACGGTCAGTGCGTCGGATCTCGACATGCGCACGCTCACCTCGGGCCGGTCGTCCCAGGTGTGATGGTGGAATGCGTCCTGCGTGTCAGCCGAGAGTGGCCGCTCCGTGAACCATCGGTCGAACAACGCTCCACGCGGCCCGCCGACCACATCGTCGCCGAGGCTCGACGACGTCCAGATGAGCGGCCGTCCGATCGGTCCGCGTTGCGTCTGGAACCGATGCCCGGTCCACCGGGCCTCGAACCATTGAAGACGATGAAGGCAGACGACGCGGAATGGCTCGTAGGCACTCACGTCCGTCGCTTCTATCACCCGGCGCGCATCGTCGGTGCTGGCGGTCGCGGCGAGCGCGGGCACGATGTGGCCGCGGCTCCGGCGCGGGACGCGATTGGCGTGCTCGGGCAGGTGCTCGCCTGACGGGCGCGTGAGATTCAGCAGCGCGACGACGAGACCAACGTCATTGACCGCAATCCAGCTGCCTCCGGCGTCGCCGTCGATTGGCATCAGCGCCCGTCGATGGCCGGCAACCACGATGCGGGGCGGCAGGCCCGGAAGGCGGTGGCGTCGCTCGTCGCGGTTGAAGACGATCCGCATCACCCGCGCCGCGGCCGAATCGGCCTGCAGGAGCTCGCCGGGCAGCGCGGTCAGCGTGCACACGCCACCGATGATACGCCTGGCGTCGCCGCCGCCACACCAAATCGATACGGCAGCGCCGCCGCGCGATCGCTCAGCAGGACGGCCATCGTGGCATGGTGGTGCACCGTGTGACTGATGACGTACGTCAGCTCGCGGCCGGCTGTGGAGATGACCGAACACGCCAGTCCGGCCGGATCCAACTGCACGTCGAGCCGTAGCGGGCGGTCGAGTGTGCGCGGGTCGAGATCCACGAGGGTACTGGTGAGCGCCTCGATGCGCTCGAGCGCCGCCGCACGGTCCGCCTCAACGGCCGTGCCGCGCGTTCGCCTGTCGTACGAAAGCGCGCCTTGACTCACGCCGTCCAGAAACGCGGCGACGTGATCGAGACAATGGCGGACATGGGCGCCGATGCTGCCGGACGGCCGGCCTGCGGGCGGCTCCGCATACGTCCTGTCGTCGAGTGACATCAAGACGTCGCCGAGCTGGTCCAGCAGCCGGATCAGCGTCGTGACGGGCGCGGCCACTGGCGATTCCAGCGTGTCGGTCGGAAATTGCAGCACGTTCTCACGCATGGTGATCCTCACCTCGACGAGTGTTCCAGCGCCTCGAGGCGCGGGCCGACGACCGGCACTTCATGGCGGCGAATGACGAGCACGATCAGGCTGGCGATGAACACGGTGAGAGCCAACCCGAACAGCAATCCGCCGTCGCCCTTCACTTCGATTCCCAGCGTCGTCAGGTGGCTCATGATCGCGCCGCTGATGACGCCAATCGACAGGATGGCGCCGAGCGCCGCGGTGCCGGGAATCAGCAACAGGATGACGGCGATGAGCTCGGCGACCCCTGATCCGATGCGCCCCCAGGGCTCCAGTCCGAGCTTCGTGAAGATGTAGACGGACTCTTCCGCGCCCGTGAACTTGAAGAACAGCGTCTGGAAGAGGATGCCGGCAGTCAGGATCTGCAGCACCCAGCTTGCGATGAGTTGCGTTCGCGTCAGAGACATCACACCGCCCCTAGCCCTATGTCCTTCGCCTTCGTGAGTCTGGCCCTTCGATGTCGAGCGGCCCCTCCAGTTTCCACGTAACCGATCGGCCAAGACCGACATCCAAGCCTGGCATCGCATGTTCCGGAACTGGCGCGTCATCGTTGGTGTGTACGTGGCCGCCTTGGCGGCCTCCCATGTCGTCCGCGTGCTGCAGCCTGGATCGACTCAAGACGGGCCCCGGCCTCGCACGATTGCCATGGAAGAAAGGGGGCGTCTCGAGGCGATGACGCTCGCGTACGACGACCTCGGTCAGGCTGCGCCGGGCGGCCTGCCGGTTGTCGTCATTCACGGCAGCCCTGGGGGACGGACCGACGTCGAGGCGTTCGGGACCGCACTCGCGGCGAACCGGCGCCGAGTGCTCCTTCCGGACCTGCCGGGCTCAGGCTCCTCAACACATCGCGTGCCTGACTACGGATTCCCCGCGCAGGCGTCGCGTGTCGGCGCATGGCTGGATGCTGTGCATGCGCCCCGCGTGCATCTCGTCGGATTCAGCATGGGCGGTGGCGTGGTTCTCACCCTCGCGTCCGAGCAGCCGGCCCGCGTTGCGTCGATGTCGCTGATATCAGCCATAGGCGTCCAGGAAATGGAGCTGTTTGGTAACTATCACGTGAATCACGTCGTTCACGGACTGCAGCTCGCAGCGCTCTGGACCGTGCAGGAGGGTGTGCCGCACTTCGGCTGGCTGGACGGCATGATGTTGTCCGTTCCGTACGCCAGGACGTTCTATGACTCGGACCAGCGGCCGCTGCGCCACGCCCTGGCCACGCTCGAAGTGCCAACGCTCATCGTGCACGGGACCGGGGATCCGCTGGTTCCCATCGAGGCCGCGCACGAGCACGCCCGACTGGTGCCCCAAAGTGAACTGGTCGTGCTCGACACCGATCATTTTCTGATCGGCCGGGAGCCTGGGCGTGCAGCCTCGATCGTCGGTGGCTTCCTTGACCGGGTTGAAGCCGGACTGGCCGTATCGAGGGCGGCAGCGCCGGAGGCGCGGCTACGCGCGGCGGCCCTGCCTTTCGATCCGGCCAGTATTCCGCCACTCGGCCCGGTCGCTGCGTTCGTGCTGCTTGTCTCCCTGGCGGTGGCCACGTTCGTCAGCGAGGACCTGACCTGCATTGCCGCCGGCATGCTGATCGCGCACGGCCGCATCGGTTTCATTCCGGCAACCGCGGCCTGCTTTACAGGGATCTCGTCGGCGACCTGGGCCTGTTTCTTGCCGGACGGCTCGTCGGCCGGCCAATCGTGACGCGATGGCCGCTCTCCGCCCTGATCGGTCCGGAACGGCTCGAGCGAAGTGGACGTTGGCTCACTGAACATGGCGTCCGTGTGATCGTGGTGAGTCGCTTCATTCCAGGAATGCGGCTGCCAACCTACGTGGCCGCGGGCGTCCTCGGACTGCGCACGTGGACCTACGTGCGGACATTCGCGCTCGCGGCACTCGTGTGGACGCCCCTGCTTGTTGGCCTGTCGACGCTTGCGACCCGCTGGAGCATCATGCTGAGGCCGCGGGACGGCGTGCTTGGCGCAGGTGTGCTCGGCCTCCTCACCGTCGGCACCGTGCGTCTCGCCACCGCACTGGCAACGCATGCCGGACGCAGGCGGTTGATCGCGGTCTGGCGTCGCACGACGCGCTGGGAGTTCTGGCCGATGTGGGCTCTGTACCTTCCGATCGCCGGCTGGATCGCGTGGCTGGTCGTGCGTTACCGCAGCTTGACCGTCTTCACAGCCGCCAACCCAGGCATCCCCGCAGGCGGTGTGGTGGGCGAGTCGAAACGCTTGATTCTTGGCGGCCTGGCGGTTGGCGGGGCACCAGTCGCGCCGTTCGTCTCGCTCCTGGCGCAAGACGACGCAGAGGCGCGCGTCGCGTTGTCGTCTCGCGCGATCGCGTCATGGGGACTGCCGCTTGTGTTCAAGCCCGATCAGGGGCAACGCGGCACGGGAGTGCGCATTCTCCGGTCACGGAGTGACGTCCACTGCGTCGCACGAGATCTCACAGCTGACGCAATTCTGCAGGCGTACGTGAGCGGTCCGGAATTCGGCGTGTTCTACGCGCGCCATCCGGACGAGCCGCGAGGCCGCATCATCTCGCTGACAACGAAGCGGCTGCCCGTCGTGATCGGTGATGGACACCGCACACTGCGCGATCTCATCCTCGACGATCCGCGCGCGGTGGCGCTGGCCGACACGTTCCCTGGCCATCAACAGGGCGCGGTTGGACGAGATTCCGGAGGCGGACCTGCCGGTCACGATTGGTGAGCTCGGCAGCCATTGTCGCGGCGCCGTGTTCGAGAACGGCGAACGGCTGGTGACATCCGCACTCGAGCAGGCGATTGACGGCGCGGGCCGGGCACTACCGGGATTCATGTTCGGCCGCTACGATGTGCGGGCAGAGTCCGAAGGCGCCTTGAAGGACGGCCGCTTCACCATTCTCGAGCTGAATGGGGTCACGTCTGAACCCACACACATCTACGACCCGGCGGCAACGGTCTGGAGTGCGTGGCGCACGCTCGCGGCGACGTGGAGCCTGGTGTTCGCGATCGGACACGCGCAGCGGCGGCGCGGCGTGCCCGTCGCATCGGCTGGCGAGATCGTCAGATTGTGCGTGGGCTATCGTCGCTTCCTCCGCCAACGCGGTGTAACCGATGCAATGACCGCATCATCGAAGTCCTCGACTGCGCGAACGACGCGCGCCGTTTTTGCCAACGAGCCACTCCACACGACAGAAGGATGACGTCATGAGTCTGCAGGGAAAAAACGCACTGGTCACGGGCAGCAGTAAAGGGATCGGACGCGCCATCGCGCTGCGCCTCGCACAGGAAGGCGCCAATGTCGTGGTGAACTACAACAGCGACCCGAAGGGCGCGAACGAGGCCGTGGCCGACATCCTGGCGCTCGGCGTCAAGGGCGTGGCCGTGCAGGCGGACCTCGGCTCGGTGCCGTCGGTGCAGTCCCTGCTGTCGCAATCAGTCGCCGCGCTGGGGTCGCTCGACGTCCTGGTGAACAACGCTGGAATCGAAACGCGCGCTCCGTTCTGGGACGTCACCGAAGCCGACTTCGACAAGGTCCTCAGCGTGAATCTGAAGGGCGTCTTCTTCGCCACGCAGACGATGGTGAACCACCTTCGCGCCACCAACCGCAAGGGCCGCATCGTCAACATCAGCTCCGTACACGAGGAACTGCCGTTTCCGAACTTCGCCGCGTATTGCGCGAGCAAGGGCGGACTGAAGATGCTGACGAGAAACCTCGCCGTGGAACTTGGACCGCTGGGGATCACGATCAATTCGATTGCGCCTGGCGCGATCGAGACGCCGATCAACACGAAACTGCTGAACGATCCGGTGAAGCTGCAGGCGCTCGTGTCGCAGATTCCGCTCGGCCGTCTCGGCAAACCGGACGATGTGGCGGGGCTGGCGGCGTTTCTTGCGTCGGATCAGGCCGCGTACGTCACGGGCTCCACGTTCTTCGTGGACGGCGGACTGACCTGGTTCTATCAGGAGCAGTAGGAACAAGGGGTAAGGGTAAGGGGAGGGGGATTGGGGGAAGGACCGCGTCAGACGCCCAACTCCCAACCTCCAATTGAATTCTCAAGGCCCGGAGCCCGGAGTCTGAGGTCTTCTTTTAGCCGTGCAGCCGCGCCGCCAGGATCGCTTTGACGAGGTCGTCCGGCACGGTCTCGGGCAGCTGCTGCTCGGGATCGCCGCCGAATCCTATTTTGCCGGCGCCGATTGTTTTCTGGTAGTGGTCGAGGAAAGTCACGCAGTTTGGACAGACCGACAGGTGGTAGTCGAACGCCAGCCTGACCTCGTCTGACAGCGTGCCTGACAGATAGTCGAGCATGAACGATGCGAACTCCCGGCAGGTCACAGGCGATTCTCCGACTCCCGGCTGACTGGTCTGCACACCTGCGAGCAGACGCCAGACGACCGGCTCGTGGGGGTTGGATGCCGCGTTTTCCCGGTGGTTTCGCCGGTGGGCGGTTGCGTGGCCATGCCGCCGGTCAGCAATCCGGATCACAAGAACTGCCGTAGAATCGCCACACTTCTTCCAGACCGTCCCCGTTCGGCATGCACATCTCCGGATACGACGTTCTCGCCACACTGGGACAGACGGCCCGGTTTCGCCTGTACCGGGGCCGCCACGCACAGGACCGTTCACCGGCCCTGCTCAAAGTACCCGCCCGTGTACCGCCGCCGGGCGCAGATGTCGAGGCGCTCGAGCGCGAGCTGATCCTGTGCCGGATGCTGGCGGTTCCCGGCGTGGTGACAGCGCGCGAGCTGGTCCGTCGTGGTGACGTTCCTTGCCTCGTTCTGGAAGATGCTGGGCTGGAATCTGCTGTCCGGCGTCATGCGCGGCGTGCGTCCGACGCTCCAGTGGGTCCTGAGGTTGGGGAGCCGATTGGGTGGGATTCTTCATGCGCTGCATGACCAGGGCATCGTGGTCGGAAGCGTCGCGCCCACGGGCATTCTGGTCGATCGTTCCGGAGAGCTGCTGCAGCTCGCGGACTTGAGCGTCGCCTCGAAACTGTCAGCCGACGGCACGACGCAGGCCGTCCCCGCCTCGCCCGGTCCCTACACGTCGCCCGAACAAACCGGCCGCCTGAATCGTGCGGTGGACTACCGCAGTGATTTTTACGCGCTGGGCGTCACGCTGTACGAGCTGCTCGTCGGCCGTCCACCGACGAGCGCCACCGATCCGCTGGAGCTGATTCATTTCCATATTGCCAAAACGCCTGTGCCACCCGCGGCCGCGGCGCCCGGTGTGCCCGAACAAGTCTCGCGCATCGTCATGCGGCTGCTCGCGAAGGACCCCGACGATCGCTACCAGAGTGCGCTGGGCCTGCAACGCGACATCGACGCCTGCATTCAACAGCTGGACGCGAACGGTCAGGTCGAGCCGTTCGATCTGGGCCGAGACGATGTGTCGAGCCGGTTCCTGATTCCAAACCGTCTGTACGGCCGTCGCAGCGAAGTGGATGCGCTCACACGCGTCTTCGACGCGACATGTGAAGGGCGCTCCACGCTGCTCCTGGTGGGCGGCTATTCGGGAGTTGGAAAGACGTCGCTGATCAGCGAGCTCTACCGCCCGATCGTGCGGCAGCGCGGATCGTTCACCTCGGGCAAGTTCGACCAGGTCATGCGGGACATCCCGTATGGGGCGCTGGCGCTCGCGTTCCGTACGCTGGTCCGGCAGCTGCTCACCGAGAGTGAGGAGCGACTGACCTCGTGGCGGCAGCGGTTGAGCAGCGTCCTTGGCACCAACGGCGGCGTCCTTGTCGAAGTCATTCCCGATATCGAGCTCGTCATCGGCAAGCAGCCGACACCGCCGCACCTCGAGCCGACTGAAGCCCAGAACCGCTTCCGGTACGTCCTCCAGGGATTCGTCGGCACGCTTGCCGACGCCGACCATCCACTTGTCGTGTTCCTCGACGATCTCCAGTGGGTCGATGCCGCGACGCTCGAGCTGCTCCATGCCGTGCTCACGAGCCCTGACATCAGCCACTTGCTCGTCATTGGGGCGTACCGCGAAAACGAGATCGATGACGCGCATTTGCTCACGTGGGCAACGGGCCGGCTCGCGGCCGCGGGGGGCTCCATCGAGCGGCTGTCGCTCGCACCGCTCGGCGGCGACGATCTGCTGGCGCTGCTGTGCGACACGCTGCGTGGGCCGGCCGAAGAGATCGCGCCGCTCTCGCAGCTCATTCTCGACAAGACGGATGGCAATCCGTTCTTCGTCATCCAGTTCCTGAAGACGCTCGTCCAGGATGGGCTTGTCTCGTTCGACGCCGATCACCGTCGATGGGCGTTCAAAATCGATGCGGTTCGAAGTGCCGGCATCACCGACAACGTCATCGACCTGATGACCGGACGAATCAAGCGTCTGTCGCCGAGGGCGCAACGCACGGTGACGCTGGCCTCTTCGATCGGCAACCGCTTCAGCTGGACGACCCTCGTGACTGTCAGCCGCCAGCCACCGGATGAAGTGGCTGCCGGATTGTTCGAGGCGCTCGATGCGGGCCTCATCCAGCGGGCGGAGGATCGTATGGCCCTGACGATCGCGGGCCGGCGGAGGTCGTCTATACGTTCCTCCACGACAGAGTGCAGCAGGCCGCCTACGGCATGATCCCCGAAGATTGCAAGGCCCCCGTGCACCTCGATGTGGGGCGACTGCTGCTGGCGGATTGCGGCAGCGACGTCCCCGACGATCGTCTCTTCGAGGTGACGAATCATCTCAACATCGGCAGCGGTCTCGTCAGCAGCGACACCGAGCGCCTGCTTGTCGCGCGGCTCAATCTGTCGGCCGGGCGGAAGGCAAAAATGTCCACCGCGTACCGCTCGGCCGCGATGTACTTCGAACAAGGGATTGCGCTGCTGGCCGACGGACACTGGACGATCGATACGCTCTCATCTTCGCGCTGCATCTCGAGGCCGCCGAGTGCCAGTATCTCGCTGGCAACTTCGATCAGGCCGAGACCTACTTCCGCATCCTCCTCGATCGGGCCGTCACTTCCCTCGACCGCGCGCAGGTGTATGCGTTGCGCATCACGCTGTACGAGAACCAGTCACGCTGGACCGACGCGATGGCTGCCGGCCGTGAGGGGCTCGCGCTGTTCGGCGTGCGGTTCCCGACGATCCCGCCGAGGCGCAGGCGGTACTCGACAACGAGGTCGGTGCGACGCAGCGGCTGCTGGGCGGTCGGATGATCGCTTCGTTGGTGGACCTTCCAGTCGCCACCGATCCCGCAGTGCGGATGACGATGCGCCTCCTGACGATCCTGTGGGCGCCGGCTACATCGCTGGCAACCAGCTGGTGGCGCGCCTGATCTCGGCCAGCATGGTGCGGTTGTCGATGGAGCACGGCAACACCGAGGACTCCGCCTACGGCTACGTGACCCACGCCATCACCATCGGCCCCATCCGCCGGGACTACGCGTCGGCGTACGAGTGGGGCGAGCTTGCGCTGGCGGTGAACGATCGCTTCGGCGATCCGCGCCTCCGCGCGCGGATCCATCAGCAGTTCCAGGCGCACGTCAACCCGTGGCGGCGGCCGTTCGAGACCTGTATTCCGCACGCGCGTGAGGCTCGCCGGAGTGGCCTCGAAACGGGCGACTTCGTATACGCCGGTTACGGTACGGCGAGCGAATCGTGGCCCGCCTTTGCAGCGTGCAGAAGTCTCGACACGTTCGTTCGCGACTACATGCCATCGCTCGCGCTGCTGGACCGGCTCAAGATGGCCGATTTCAGAGCCTCGCAGCGCGTGATGCTCAACTGGGCGCTGGCACTCCAGGGGCGGACCGCGGGCCGCCAGCAGCTGACTGACGCGGCGTTCGACGAACAGGAATACGAGGGCGACGTACGCTGCCAAGGCGCCCTTCTTTCTCACGTTCCTGTACGCCGCCCGCCTGCATCTGTCTCTGCTCTTCGAAGCCTGGCCTGAGGCCGTCGCGATGTGGCGACGTGTCCGCGAAGTCTCTGCACCAGGCATCATCTGGCCCGTTCTCGCCGACGGCTGGGAGGTCTCGCCTTGGCCACGATGAGTGCTGGCGGCGAGGCCAGCGAGTCGTGGCAGGAGCTCGTGAGCGTGCAGGAGTCCTCGGGACGCTTGCCGACAACTGTCCAGAAAATTTCCGTGGCCCATGGCTCCTCATCTCCGCCGAGATGGCCAGAAGCCGCGGCGATGTCGCCGAGGCCGTGCGTCATGCGGATCAGGCCGTGCGTCTCGCGCGAGAGACCGACAACCGTCAGCTCGAGGCACTGGCCAACGAGGTTGGAGCGCGGATCCGGCTCGGCGCGGGGGACGAGCGGGAGGCCGTTCCGCTGCTGACGGAGGCAATCCGCTGCTACACCGAATGGGGCGCCGTCGTGAAGGCGCGCGATCTCGAGGATTGCTACTCCAGCCTGCTCGGGGACCGCGTGAGTGGTCCCGCCGACAGGTGGGTGCCGGGTGACAGCGTTCGATCCCGACGATGCCTTGTGTCACTCGACATGGCGATCTGCGTCGAAGCTTCCACTCAGCTATCGCCATCTAAATCAAGCTCGACGATCTGCTACGCAAGCTGATGACTATTGCGATGGAGAACGCGGGAGCCAAGCGAAGCGTGTTCCTGGTGGCGCGCGATGAAGGCTTGGCGGTCGAAGCCGAGGCGGTGGCCGACCCCGAACATGTCACGCTCGGTCTCTCGGAACCACTCGAGAAGACCACGCGCGTGCCGCGCAGCGTGGTTCAGTTCGTGCGCCGGACGGGACAGGATCTCGTCATCGGTCACGCCGCGGCTGACGAAGCATTTGGCAGGGATCTGTACATCAACGAGCCCAGACGCGGTCGCTTCTGTGCGTGCCCGTCAGCCATCAGGGGCGGCTAGGTGGCGTGCTCTATCTCGAGAACAACCTGACCGCCGACGCGTTCACGCCGCAGCGCATCGAGATGATGCGTATCCTCGCGGCCCAGGCCGCCATCTCACTCGAGAACGCGCGGCTCTACGAGGACATGGCGAGCGAGGTCGCGCGGCGCACGCAGGCGGAAGCACGCGCTCCGGGACGCGCTGGACGAGGTGGAGGGGCTCAAGAACCGGCTCGAGGCCGAGAACGTGTACCTCCAGGAAGAGATCCAGACGCAGCACAACTTCAGCGAGATCGTAGGCAACAGCCCGGCGCTACTGAGGCGCTCCGTAAGGTCGAGCGGGTGGCGCCGACGGAATCGACCGTGCTCATCGCGGGCGAGACCGGCACGGGCAAGGAGCTCGTCGCGCGCGCCATCCACCAGCGCAGCGCGCGGCGGGACGTCCGCTGGTCAAAGTGAACTGCGGCGCGATCCGCCGGCGCTCGTCGAGAGCGAGCTGTTCGGCCACGTGAAGGGCGCGTTCACCGGCGCGCATCGCGAAGCGCGTCGGCCGGTTCGAGCTGGCCGACGGCGGCACGCTCTTCCTCGACGAGATCGGCGAGCTGCCGCTCGACGCTGCAGGTCAAGCTGCTGCGCGTGCTGCAGGAGCAGCGAGTTCGAGCCGGTCGGCAGCAGCGCGGACCGTCGCGTCGACGTGCGCGTCATCGCCGCCACGAACCGCGACCTCGAAGCGACGGTCGACGCGGGGACGTTCCGCGCGGATCTTTCTATCGCCTCAACGTCATCCCGATCGCGGTGCCGCCGCTGCGCGAGCGCAGCGGACGACATCCCGCTCCTCGTCGGCCTTCTTCCTGCGGGCTCGCCAAGCGGCTCGGCAAGCCGCTTCAAGGCGTTCACCGCCGCGCAGCCTGCGATCGTCTGCGTCACTACGCCTGGCCCGGCAACGTGCGCGAGCTCCAGAACGTCGTCGAGCGCGCCGCGATTCTGGCTCAGGGTCCGATCGTCGATCTCATCCGGAGCTCCTGCCGGCAAATCCCGCCATGCCGGCTGCCATTCGACCGCCCACCCGACGCTCGAGGAATTGGAGCGCCAGCACATCCTTGAGGTCGTCCGCCAGACCAATTGGACCATCGAAGGACAGAAGGGTGCCGCGGTTATCCTCGGTCTCACCGAACACGCTCCGCAGCCGGATGAAGAAGCTCGGCATCACGAAAACCAGCCCCGATATCTCGTAGCTGCGATATTTCGTAGCGGGAGGTGAGAGCAGCCCACTCGTCATCCTCCGAACGGCCGTGGCGCGTGTCCTTGCTCTCATGGCAATCGGCGTCACAAATAGGGCAGAAGGCTCAAAAACAGGCCTGATTCTTCGCGTCTCACTGACGTCACCTCCTGGCGGTGCGCGCGAATCGTCATTCGTCATTCCCCGTAGCCGTCAACCCAAGAGTGGCCCGGCCTGTCGCCTTATGGCAGGCCAGCACGCACAACGACGTGCGGCGCGGCCAGGCGGACGGACCAAACGGTGTTTCGAATCACGCGAATCAATCCGGGCGAACAGCCCGCGGTACTGAAGCTGGAAGGACGGCTCGCCGAGCCCTGGGTGAGCGAAGCGGCCCGCGCGATTGAGCTCTCGGCCAACGGGTCCGGCCGTATCGTCCTCGAACTCTCCGGCGTGACGTATGCGGACGACGATGGCGTCCGGATGCTGCGGGCGCTGGACGGTCCGAGGGCCGAGCTTCGCGGAGGGTCTCTTTTTGTCGTGAATCTGTTGAGGGGGAAGCACGATGACCGGCCTTGACCGCACCGTCGACCTGAGTGGAACCGATCGGCTGGGTGCCGAGCTGGATGTTCTCGGCGCCGCCGATCCGGGCGATGCGCTCGTGGCCGCGTTGCGCTGCGGCGATGCCGAGGCGTATGAGGAGCTCGTCCGGGTGCATGGCGGACGGATGCTCTCGGTTGCGCGCCGTCTGCTCCGCAGGGATGAGGATGCGCGTGATGCAGTGCAGGAGGCGTTCCTGCAGGCATTCAAAGGGTTGGCCAGCTTCGGCGAACGCTGCCAGCTCTCGACGTGGCTCCATCGGATCGTCGTCAATGTGGCCCTGATGAAGCTGCGATCCAGGGAGCGGAAGCCCGAGGCGTCGATTGAAGACTTGCTGCCAGAGTTTCAGCCCGATGGGCATCACGTCGAAGAGTTCGACGAGTGGCGGATGCCAGCGCCCCAGCGTCTGATTCGGGAGGAGACTCGTGCGCAGGTGCGTGCCGCGATTGATCGGCTGCCTGAGAGCTATCGCACGGTGCTCGTGCTGCGCGACATCGACGAGCTCGATACGTCCGAGGTGGCGGAGCTGCTGCGGATTCCGCCGAACGCTGTGAAGATCCGTCGGCACTGGTACGGCGCGCGCTGGCGGAGGATGCTGCTGGAATCCGCTGTTTGCTGTGAAGACGCCGACGGTCTGAGCTCGCTGCTGGCTTGCACACATCGCTGACCGTGGGGAACGTCCGTTTGACTTGTCCGTTGCGAAGCCACAGACTGCGCCAGCATGAGGCGCGCCATTGCTGCAATCGCCGGCGTATGGTTGCTCGCAGGCGCGGTCCAAACGGAGGCCCAGACGATGCGACTCGGTGAGGTGCTCACGATGGTCCCGCTGGAGTCCGCACCGTCAGCGGTGACGAGGGGCGCGGTCTTCCAGGCGGACCGCGGCCCGCAAGGGCAGTACCTGGTAGTCACGTCGTCGGCAGCGAAAGCGGGATCCGCGTCCCTGGAAGGCCGCGCCTCCAGTACCGGCTCTCAGTCCCGAACGGCCAGCATGCTGCCGGATGTCGACGTGCTCGGCATCCATTACATCCAGGTACAGCCCAATCGTGCGGAGGCGTTCGAGCAGTTCGTTGCCCGGACGCTGCATCCGGCAATGGCGAACCTCCGGCCGGATCTGCGGCTGCTCTACTACAAGGCCGTCGCAGGCCCTGACGCCGCCAGGTTCATCGCCCTGTTTGCGCTGACGCGCGGGAGGTCACGGGACAAGGTATTGGCCCGGCGGAATCCGACTCGGACGATTTGCGCGAGGCGTTCACGCCCGTGCAGCCGCTTACCAAGGAACTGGGCACGTATCTCGTGGAGGGATCCGCCCTGACGGACCCCAAATTCGCTGCCGCGGTGTTCGAGAGCAGGACGTGGGCCGGTTGGGGACGTAGCACCGGAATAGAGCTGGCACCCCTCCCGCCGACGATCGACTGTTGAGCCCCTCGTCCGCATTGATGGCCATGACCGCGACGCCAAAGATCTGCGCGAGCGTCAGCAGCCGTTGGACGAAATCGTCGGTGTCGAAACGCGTGGAGTCCAGCGTGACCGAGCCAGGCCCACCAATCAGGAAGAGCAGCAGCGCATAGCGGATCAGGCCGTCGCCGGAGTAGTGGTCCGTGAGGGAGGCACCGACCTGCGATACCGCCGCGACGAACGAGAGATCGAAGAACAATTCCAGCCACGTGACCTTACGGCCGGCCTCCGCGCCATCAGCTGAACGAAGCCGAATCGGCCGCGCGAATGACGTCACCACCGACGCCTCCTAACCGACCACCGCAGCGGCCGGCACGAGCCTGCGCAGTTGGAACAGCGCGCCCAAGGACCAGGCCTGGAACGGGCAGCCGCCTGGTGTGTGCGGTGCGTCTCCGCTGGCCACTTCCGGCAGATTGCGAGAACCCGCTTCCACGAGATGCCCCTCGAGCGTTGTCACGAGCTGCTCGATGTCGGAGCAGGCCCGGTCCACCAGCACGGCGCACCGCATCACCAAACACCCGCGAGCAACCACGGCCATGCTGTTCCCTGGTGGTAGGCACCGTCGCGCGATCCGGAGTCCCACCGTACACGCCGGCGTACCGGGCTCATCGCGCCCGAGCGAGCGCAGCCCCATCGGTACCAGCAGCTCGCGCTCCACGACATCGACGATCGACGACGCACGCGCGCCGGTGACGAGCGGCATCGGGAGGCCGCCTACCGCCAGGATCTGGTTCGGACGAAGCGACGCGTCGAACGTTCCAGCCTCGTGATTGACGTCGATGACGTCATAGAGACAACCGCGAGATGGGTTCCAGAACCGCGCGTTAAAGCTGGCGAGCGCAGTACGCTGCCTCTCGATCCATCGCGCGTCACGGGCGCCGGCAATCGCGAGGCCGCGTTGATCCACAACGCCTGGATCTCGACGGGCTTGCCAATGCGTGGCGTAATCTCGCGTCCATCGACCCGCGCATCCATCCACGTGAGCTGTACACCCAGGAGCTCCAGCAAGCAGGCGCATTGCCATCCGCATGGATCCCGTGGCGCGTGCCGCGGCTGAAGCCTTCCACGATCTTCAGGATGGCCGAGTCGATCTGTGCCCGCTGCGCGCGAGTGACACTGAACGACGCGGCGAGCTCGGTTTCGTCCAGGAATGCCTGGGCCGCGATGATGAACCAGAGCGACGCATCTACTGCGTTGAACTCGGGCCTGGCGCCTCGATCCGGAAAGCGATTCGGCAGCATGCCCTCCGAGACAGCGCCCGACCACTCGAGCAGAATGTCCCTGGCGACCCCGAACCGTCCCGTCGCCAGGCAGAGTCCAGCGAAGCGAGATGAACGTATCGCGTCCCCAATCCGTGAACCACGGATAGCCGGCGATGATTGTGTTGCCCTCGCCTCGGCGGACGATGTGCACGTTGGCGGCGCGGTTGAGCGCTGAGCCGAACGCCGACCGGCGCGAGCGTTCGCTTCGCTCGAACCGGCGGCAGGTGGCCTCGATGTCGGACGGAGTGGCACTGGTTCGGTGCTCACGACCCACCGGGCTGCACCCTCGCCGAGTGACCATGTGAACGTGCCGGGGCTCGACAGATCCTCAGTGGCATCGAGCCCGCGTTGCTGCTCCGCCGTGTTGAGGAAGCCGGTGACCGCCAGGATCGGTGGCGAACCGTCCGTTGCTCGACGTTGGATGGCCGGCACCCCTTCGTACGGCCGCCAGGCCATCGTCTCGTCATCCGACAGATGCGTAGTGCGATCGCAGGCACCGTTCTCGTGGTGCGTCGAGTGATAGTCGCGGCCGGACAGAAATGGCCTGACCTCGAGCGTGGCACTCGCGTCACCCTCGATCAGTTTCCATGTGACCACGACGAGCGGCCAATCATCGAGACGATGTCTGCTCGATCCGCGTCCGTCATCGAGTCGATACACCCAACGCGGCCAGGGATCGGCGATGAACGACTCGATGCGCAGCGCCCCATCCGGTGAGACGACATCCGGGGCGTAGCGCTGCGACGAGATCGCGAACGTGCCGGCGGACGTCGTCACCCAGGCATCGAATCCGTTGACCAGGACCATCCTGCCTGCCGGCGGCGCCGTCGCCGCCAGCAGCAGGGCGTGATACCGCCGCGAGCGGATGCCGCTCGCCGTTCCAGAGGCGAAGCCCCCCAGTCCATCGGCTTCCAGCCACTCGAGTCGATCGCGTGTATCCACGATGTCCCTCAGCGTGCAGCGTCATCATCGAGCGGATGGTCGGCGTGATGCCCGGCACGTTCAGACGCAGACGGTAGAGTCCCGTGCGCGCCGTAGCGTGCGGCCATCCTCGTCGCCCCACGCGAAGTTGGCCGCCAGCTCCGGCATGTGCAGCGTCCCCGATGGCATCCGTCCGGGCCGATGATCCACAGACCGCCAGGCCCCGAAACGTAGACGTTACCCTTGCGATCCACCTTCAATCCGTCGAGTGCCTCCTCGCCGGGAGCGGATGTCATGTCGAAGAACACCTGTCCGTTTGACAGATTGCCGTCCGGCTGCACCTGGTACCGCATCACGACCTTGCGTGACGTGTCCCAGTTGTCCACGTAGAGGTAATGCTCATCTGGCGAGAAGGCGAGACCGTTCGGACCAGTCAGATCCTTGCTGACGAGCGTGACCGCCGTCCTTGACTTTGAAGACGCCGCTGTAAGGCAGCGCTTTCGCGGGATCGTCGAACACACGTGGAAGGCCGAAGGGCGGATCGGTGACGTACAGCGTCCCGTCGGAGCGGTCGACCAGATCGTTCGGACTGTTCAGCCGCTTGCCGTCGTAGTGATCGGCGAGCACGGTCACAACACCATTGGGTTCGAGCCGCGTGACGCGACGATTCCCGTGTTCGTTGATCGTCAGCCGGCCATCCGGATCCAGCGTCCATCCCATTCGAGCCGGGTTGGTGATACTGGTCGATGTTCCCGCCTGTGTAGCCGCTCTTCACGCGGAAGACGCCGAGTCCTTCACCGGGCGTGTAGCGATAGATCGTGTTGCGATTGGGATCGCTGAAGAGCAGATAGCCGGTGGGCACCCACACAGGGCCCTCGATGAACTCGAACCCCTGCGCGACTTTCTCGAGCCGGTGAGTTCTTGCTGGGCACGATCTCATCGAGGCCGGGATCCTTCCGTTGAATATCAAGCGCCACGCGCTTGCCCATGCCATCGAGCGGTTTGAAGAACTCGATGGTTGCCGAGCGGATCCAGATGAAGTTCGACGGCGGGTCCGATAGTGGGCCGTTTCACCAAATACCGCGAGCTGGATCTGCTGACCGGGCCGCGCATTATCGCGATCACGACGCGATTGGGACTGTTGTTACCGTCGACCAGGGCACCGCCTGGCTGACCGAAGGTACGTGGCAGCTGGCCGTCAACCCAGACCTCGGCGTAGTCGTCCACCACGACTTCGAATCGGCCGTGGACCCGCTCGTCCCGAACATCCCGATCCGCTCGGGCATCGTCAGGCGGATGCGATACCAGTTGAACGACAAGCGCCCGTTCGCCCGCCGTGCATCGAGCGTCCCTGGCGCGACGACCGGCCAATGGCGATCGTCGAAGTCGGCGGCTCCGGCTTTCGGCTCGATGTCGAGCGTCTGGACGGGGGCGCCGCTCGGTTTCAGATCCGGGCCCGGGCCTTTGAACTCGATCGGGCGCACGGTTGCGTCCTGGTAGCGCCAGGTGCCGTTCACGAGACCGACGCCGTCATCGGTTCTGAGATCGACGACCGCGTCCGGCTTCCGATCCAGAGCACTCTGCCGATCGCTTGCTGCGCGGTGGCGCTCGATGGCGCGACCGCGACGAACAGGATGCCGAAAGCCGCGGCGATTGACCTCCGGTCGGCGCGCTGCGGCACATTCTGGGCGCTCATTTCATGCCTCCTGCCGGAGCGGTGACCTTGACGACGTAGTAGAGGAGAGGACCCTGGACGGTTTTGAACCAGTGAGGCGTCCCGTTGGGGATGACCATCACATCGCCTTTATGCAGCGTGGTCGTCATTACCGCCGTCAATCGACGTGCCGCGAGAATATCGTCGGTGCCGATGGTCTGCGAGCCGGCGACCCGTTCCGCCAGCACATCTCTGCACCGCCCTCGAGCACGTAAACGACGTCCGTATCGCGCGTGTGGATTTCCACCTGACCAGGACCCTCACGCCGGCTTGCGTGAATCTTGTAGCCGTCCACTTCCAGGAGGGGCCTGCCCTTCGCGAACGCCGCCGTGACCTCCGCGGCAGCGATGTAGGTCACGCCGGGCGAGGCCGGCGCTGTGAGCATCGTGCGTATACCCAGGCCTGCCAGGCCAAGTGACGCGACTATCACAAGAGCGTTGCGCATTTGTCTCTCCGTCTAACGCTGAGCCGTCGCCGGCGCGCCAAGTGCCGCTGACGCGGCAGCCGCGATATCGTCGTCTTCCTGCGCGCTGGTAAGCCACTGACCCCCACGGCCCCGACGACCTCACCATTGACCACGATCGGCACGCCACCTTGAAGGGGCGTCATCACCGCGACGCCGAGGAGCGACGCACGGCCGTTGGCGATGGCCTTTCGAACTCCCGCGTGGGACGACGGAACGTGGCAGCGGTGCGTGCCTTTTCGACGGCAACCGTGGCAGCGGCGGGGAACGTGTTGTCGAGGCGTTCGAGGAAGAGCGGATGACCCGCGGGTCTCGACGACTGCGATTGGCGCCGCCGGCGTTCCGCTTGTGCGCTTCGGCTGCCGCGGCATCCGCGACAGTGCGCGCCCCGTCAGCGAGAGCGTCTTGACCTCCGTCACCTGGGCGCGAAGCGGTGAAGCCGCGCCGATGAGGGCGATCGCGAGAGTGGCCGGAAGAAGACGAGTCATGATGCGTGTCCTTTCGTCAAGAAGAAACCCCAAGTTCCCGGTGGCCTCCCATCCGGCCTCCGCGGGCCTCAGTTGGTGGTGACAGTCTGGGTGAACGGCGCCTCGCCCAGCACGACCTCCGCCCAGCGCATGAAATCTGCACCTTTGCGACTGTCTTCACATAGGCAGGGAGTGTGATCGTGGTGTTGACGCGGTCGCCCTTGATGGCAAGCCGCTGCAGCAGGTAAGTGGTGCCGTTCGCGTCAACGACCTGCCAATGCGGATCTGGCGTGTCGGGCACTTTGAAATCGCTCGACAGCGTGAGCGTGACCGCATTGCCGTTCGCGCGAGCGTGACGGTGCCGCCGTTGACCTTGGCACCCGAAAAGGGCTTGCTGACCTGATCGGCGCCCGCAAACACCGCCGGAGCCGCAAGGAAGACGACGAACGCGCTGGCGCAGAGCGCGACCAGCGAACGACCGAAACGTGAGCGAAGCATGGAGTCCTCCGTGTCTCGAGAGTGCTCGTCGCCCGGTGAAAGTGCCGGCCGCGACAGCCTCAACACGGCGTTTGGATCGAAAGGATGGCTTGCGGGTTTCAGCGTGTATTCACGGCACTGACCCACTACGACGTAATCATCATCGGCACCGGCGCCGGCGGCGGCACGCTGGCATACAAGCTGGCGCCCTCCGGCAAGCGGATTCTGCTCCTCGAGCGCGGCGATTACGTGCCCCGCGAGAAGGACAACTGGAGCACCCGCGCCGTCAACCTCGAAGGCAAGTACAACACCAAGGAAACCTGGCGCGACAGTTGACGGGCAAAGAGCTGCATCCGCACACCAACTACTACGTCGGCGGCAACACAAAATTTTACGGCGCGGCGCTGTTCCGTTTGCGCAAGGAGGATTTCGGCGAGCTCGCGCATCACGGCGGCATCTCACCCGCGTGGCCGATCAGCTACGACGAGCTGGAGCCGTATTACACCCAAGCCGAACAGCTCTATCACGTGCACGGCAAGCGCGGCGAAGATCCGACCGAGCCGGGCGCGAGCGCGCCTTATCCGCATCCGGCGGTCAGCCACGAGCCGCGGATTCAGCATCTGCACGATGACTTTGCGCGGCTGGGCCTGAAGCCATTTCACGTGCCGCTGGGCGATCAGCTCAACGAACAGAATCCCGCGCAAGAGCCCGTGCATTCGCTGCGACACCTGCGACGGCCATCCTGCCTGGTCGATGCGAAGTCTGATGCGCAGATGCTGTGCGTCGATCCGGCGCTCGAGCATCCGAACGTCACATTGCTGACCAACGCCTAGGTTGAGCGGCTGGAGACGAGCGCCTCCGGGCGCGAAGTACGCGGGTGATCGTCGAACGGAATGGCGCGCGCGAAGAATACTCCGGCGACATCGTCGTCGTCTCGTGCGGCGCGATCAATTCCGCGGCGCTGCTGCTGCGCTCGGCGAATGACAGCATCCCAACGGCCTGGCCAACGGCTCCGACGTGGTCGGCCGTCACTACATGGGCCACATCAATTCGGTCTTGATGGCGATATCGAAATGCCCGAACCCGACTGTCTTTCAGAAGACCTTGGCGGTCAATGATTTCTATTTCGGCTCGAAGGATTGGGATCCCGATGGGCCACATCTCATTCGTCGGCAAGCTCGATGCCGAGACACTTCGGCGGGCGCGCCCGCGATCGCGCCCGGCTTGACGCTCGATATGATGGCGCAAGCACTCGCTGGATTTCTGGCTCACCTCGGAAGATCTGCCGGACCCGGAGAACCGCGTGACCCTGGATCGTGATGGCGAGATCGTGCTGAGCTACAAGCCTAACAACGAGGAGGGTCACAAGCGACTGAACGCCAAGCTCGAAGAGTCTGATGAAGCAGCAGCCAAGTGCGACTGTGCACGGCCATGAATGTCACCAGGGTTGTTCGCGCGGAATCTGTTTTCGGGCAGCGAATTCCGCTGGCGGGCGTGGCCCACCAGAACGGCACCATTCGTTTCGGTCACGATCCAAAGACTTCGGCGCTGGATGCCAATTGCAAGCGCTCATGAGGTGGACAATCTATATGTCGTCGACGCGAGCTTCTTCCCGTCCAGCGGCGCGGTGAATCCGGCGCTGACGATCATGGCGAATGCGCTGCGCGTCGGCGATCACCTGATAGGAAGGATGGGTATGAAGGAGACGGCCAGCGTCAGGCACATGCCGTAGGAGGCCAGCGCGTGAGACGTCCTCAGCGTTCAACAGCCCGGGCGTCGCGACTGCCGTGTCGCATGGGTGCGGCTTCGCGCGTGCCTGGCGCTTCTCTTCGTTACGTGCTCCGACTTCGGTCGATCTGCTCGCGCGTCGCCCGGGTGTCCCGCGCGTGGACGCAGTTGGGATCACGGTTTCGGATATCGATCGCTCGGTCGACGTTCTATTCGAAGGTCCTGTGCTTCGAACAGGTCTCAGAGGTAGGAAGTGGTACGGGCGAGGAGTACGAACATGTACAGGGCGTTTTTGGCCTGCGAATCCGAGTCGTGCGAATGAGACTGGGTGAGAGTTCATTGAGTTGACTGAGTATCTCGCTCCAGAGGCCGGCCGATCCCGATTGATTCGCGCAGCAACGATCGCTGGTTTCAGCACATTGCGATCATCACCAGCGATATGGACCGGGCTTACGACGGCTGCGACAGAACGAAGTCCAGCATGCCTCGACCGGTCCGCAGCGGCTGCCCGACTGGCGATCAAGGCGGCGGCCGGCATTCGAGCTTTCTATTTCCGAGATCCTGACGGCCACGGGCTCGAGATGCTGCAGTTCCCACCGGACAAGGGCGCGGCAAGTGGCACAGCCGATCGGACAAGCTGTTTCTCGGCATAGATCACACTGCGATTGTCGTGACGATACCGAGGCGAGCTTGAAGTTTTATCGCGACATGCTTGGATTCGGGTAGCAGGTGACGAGCGAGAACTACGGCACCGAGCAGGAACATCTGAACAACGTGTTCGGCGCGCGGTTCGCATCACGGGTCTGCGGGCCGCGGGGTCCAGGCATCGAATTCCTCGAGTACCTTGCGCCGAGCGACGGCCGGCCTGCGCCGGCGATGAACGGGCCAGCGATCTAATCCATTGGCAGACGACGCTGGTCACCCGTCGCTCAGTGCGACCGATCTGCTGCTGCACGACCGCCGGACAGCTGTCTCACCAGGCGTGATGACGCTGCCCGATGGCGCCTCGGATTCGCGAGGGCTTTCTCGTTCGCGATCCCGACGGGCATGTAATGAGACTCGTGAAGAAATGACGGGTTCAACAGGTTCAACGGGCTTCCGATCGTTCCGGATGGTTCCGCGAGTTCAAGTGGTTCAACTCATTCGGGCGTGATGAAGTCAGAACCTTCAGAACCTCGGGAACTTCGGAACTCGAATGACACCGGAACCGACAATCGAAGGAAGGTTGACTGTGACTGCCGAAGAACCCGACTGGAAGAATCGCGAACGCGCCGCAAGCACTGGAAGCGCTGGGGACCCTATCTCAGCGAGCGCGCGTGGGGCACCGTCCGCGAAGACTACAGCCCGTACGGCACGGCCTGGGATTACTTCCCACACGACCACGCCCGGTCGCGCGCCTACCGCTGGAACGAAGACGGCCTCGCGGGCATCTGCGATCGACACCAGAACATCTGCTTCGCGCTGGCGCTCTGGAACGGCCGCGATCCGATCCTGAAGGAGCGCCTCTTCGGCCTGACCGGCACCGAAGGCAATCACGGCGAAGACGTCAAGGAGTACTACTTCTATCTCGACTCCACGCCGACGCACTCGTACATGAAGTATCTGTACAAGTATCCGCAGGCCGAGTTTCCCTACGCGCAGCTGGTCGACGAGAACCGCCGGCGCGGCAAGCACGCATCCCGAGTTCGAGCTGATCGACACCGGCGTCTTCGACGAGGACCGGTACTTCGACGTCGTCGTCGAATATGCGAAGGCCGACGCCGAAGACATCCTGATCCGGATCACCGTCGACCAATCGCGGACCGGAGGCCGCCGCCGTTGCATCTGCTGCCGACCATCTGGTTCCGCAACACCTGGTCATGGGAGCACGAGCGCGCCCGAAGCCCGCGCTTCGCGCAGAGTCGGCGACGCGACGCGCGCGATCGTCGAGCTCGAGCGAGCCGAGCTACGGTCAGCGCTGGCTGTACTGCGACGGACGCGCCCGAGCTGCTCTTCACCGAGAACGAAACCAACACGCAGCGGCTCTTCGACGACGCCGAACGGCACGCGCTACGTCAAGGACGGCATCAACGACTACATCGTCACGGCATCGACGAGGCCGTGAATCCCGAGCAGCGTCGGCACCAAGGCGGCGGCGCACTACCGCGCTGACGATCGCGCCGGGCGAGACCGTCGACGATCCGCCTGCGGCTCACAGACCGAGTCACCGAGCGCGACTGCGATCGCGTTCAGCGCGACTTCGACGAGATCATTCGCCGATGCGCACGCGCGAAGCCGACGAGTTCTACGCACCGTCATCCCCGACGACTCTGTCGCGACGATGCGCGCGACGGTCATGCGCCAGGCGTTCGCCGGCCTGCTCTGGTCCAAGCAGTTCTATCACTACGTCGTCGAGGACTGGCTCGAAGGCGATCCCGCTGCAGCCGCCGCCGCCAGCCGAGCGACGTGACGGCCGCAATCAGCGAGTGGACGCATCTCTACAACGCCGACATGATCTCGATGCCGGACAAGTGGGAGTACCCGTGGTACGCCGCGTGGGACCTGGCCTTCCACTGCGTGCCGCTGGCGCTGGTCGATTCCGAGTTCGCGAAGGAGCAGCTCATGCTGCTGCTGCGCGAGTGGTACATGCATCCGAACGGGCAGCTGCCGGCGTACGAGTGGGCGTTCGGCGACGTGAACCCGCCGGTTCATGCGTGGGCGGCCTGGCGCGTCTACAAGATCGAGAAGAAGCGGCGCGGCGTCGGCGATCGCGAATTTCTCGAGCGCGTCTTCCACAAGCTGCTGCTGAACTTCACCTGGTGGGTGAATCGCAAGGACGCCGAGGGCATGAACATCTTCCAGGGCGGCTTCCTCGGCCTGGACAACATCGGCGTCTTCGATCGCAGCGCGCCGCTGCCGACCGGCGGCCACCTCGAGCAGTCGGACGGCACGAGCTGGATGGCGATGTACTGCCTGAACCTGCTGGCGATCGCGATGGAGCTGGCGAGCGAGGATCCGGCCTACGAAGACGTCGCGAGCAAGTTCTGGGAGCACTTCCTCTACATCGCGCACGCGATGAACAATCGCGGCGACGACGGCATCGAGCTGTGGGACGAGGAGGACGGCTTCTTCTACGACGTGCTGCACCTGCCCGACGGCACAGCCGTTCCCGATGAAGGTGCGCTCGATGGTCGGGCTTGATTCCGCTGTTCGCGGTCGAGACGCTGGAGCCCGAGATGCTCGAACAGCTGCCCGGCTTCAAGCGCCGGCATGGAGTGGTTCATCGACAATCGTCCCGACTCGACCGGCAACGTCGCCTGCATGCGGACGCCCGGGCAAGGCCGAGCGGCGGCTGCTGTCGATCGTCGACCGCGATCAGTTGCGCCGTGTGCTGCAGGTCATGCTCGATGAGAACGAGTTCCTCTCGCCGTACGGCATCCGCGCGCTGTCGCGTGTCCACCAGGACCATCCGTATGTGCTGCGACGTGAACGGCACCGAGCATCGCGTGGACTACGAACCGGCCGAGTCGAGCACCGGCCTGTTCGGCGGCAACTCGAACTGGCGCGGCCCGATCTGGTTCCCGGTCAATATCTGCTGATCGAGTCGCTGCAGAAGTTCCACCACTACCTCGGCGACGACTTCAAGGTGGAGTGCCCGACCGGCTCGGGCCAGATGATGACGCTCTGGGAAGTCGCCGCCGAGATTCTCGCGCCGGCTGACGCGAATCTTCCTGCGCGATGACGACGGCCGGCGGCCGGTGTTCGGCGGCGATCGAGAAGTTTCAGACCGATCCGCACTGGCGCGACCTGGTTCTGTTCCACGAGTACTTCCACGGCGACAACGGGCCGGGCGTCGGCGCGAGTCATCAGACCGGCTGGACCGGACTGGTAGCGAAGCTGCTGCAGCAGAGCGGAGAGGTGGCAGACGACATAGTGGAACCCGCCGCGGCGGGAACGGCCAGCACGCGCTGAAATCCTGGCGGCAGTCGCGCATCCAAGCCGTCGATTGCTGGGCGCCGCATGACGCAGCGCCCGGTCCGACGAGGGGATCGCGCATGTTCCCTGTGCTGGCTATGCCTGCGCCGCCCACGGCGACAGGCCGCATCGACCTCCTGCTTCGCCGCATTCAAAGCGAGTACTCCGAGATGCCCGGCCTTCAGTTGACGGTCGGCCAGGCCGCGCGTCTGCTGGGCATCGATCGCGCGCTCTGCGAATCGTTATTCGACCATCTGGCCGGTGCGGGGTTTCTGCGCCGCCGCGAACGTGGACACTATGTCCTCGCTGTCGAACGTTGAGAGCGCCGGCGTGAGCGCGCGGGACGACCGAGCCGTAGCACCGTTTTCCGTTGCCGGCCGCCTGCCTGGTGGCCGTCTGATGAACACGGCCGCCGCCCCGATCGCCGACCGCCTGCTGGGCCTCACGACCTTACAGCGGCTGTACGTGGAGTCTGGCCCTTCAACGCCAGGGCGCTTCGCCGCTCATGCGCTCGAACGCCTCCACATCGCCCTCCACACCGAAGGCGCGATTGGCCGCGTTCCCAAGGAGGGTGGGCTACTGGTCGTCGCCAACCATCCGTTTGGCGGGCTCGACGGCCTCGCGCTCCTCGAAACGCTGCAACGAGTCCGTGGCGACGTGAAGGTCCTCGGTAATCACTGGCTCGCGACCATTCCCGAGTTGAGACAGCACCTCGTAGCCGTGGATGCCTTCGGCGCGAAGATCCGCACGAACGTCGAATGCAGGGAGCCTCAGAGCCGCGCACGACTGGCTCGCTGGCGGCGGCTGTCTGTTGACGTTCCCCGCGGGCGAAGTGGCGCATCACGTCACCGAATCCGGCGTCGCGCTCGACGGAGCCTGGCATCGGCACGTCAGTGCGCTGGCGGTGAAATCTGGCGCGGACGTATTACCGGTCTTCGTCGCGGGGACCAATCGCCTCCGCTTCCGCGCGGCCGGACGGCTGCACCCCTGGCTGCGGACCGCACTGTTGCCGCGCGAATTGCTCGCCCGACGCGGATCGCAGGTGCGCCTCGTCATCGGCGAGCCGATCGCGGCGACGAGTCTGTCGCGCCTGCCTCCAGCCGATCGCGCTCCATATTTGAAGACGCGCACCTACTTGCTGGCGGCGGCGATCGCAACTGTCCGACAACGGCTCGCGCCTCCAGTTCCCGCGCCCAGGCCGACAGCACCTCCTGCGGATCCTGCCTGTCTGGCGTGGGACCTAGAGCAGCTGGCGTCGGATCGGCTGCTCACCGTGAGCGGAGGTCTGCAGGTGTACTGCGCGCCTGCCTCCGAGTTGCCGCACGTGCTGCCCGAGATCGGCCGGCTTCGTGAAGTGACGTTTCGCGCGGCGGGTGAAGGCACTGGACGTGCGCGCGACCTCGATGGCTTCGACTCGACGTACTGGCACCTCTTCGCCTGGGACGCCTCGAAGCGCAGGATTGCCGGGGCGTATCGGTTGGGAGTGACCGACGAGATCGTGCCGTCCCAGGGTGCGAGCGGGCTCTACACCTCCACGCTGTTCCACTACGACGATCGGCTGCTCCGCGAGATTGGTCCGGCGATCGAGCTCGGTCGCTCGTTCGTCGCCGAGGACTATCAGCGCGCGTTTGGATCGTCCTCGCGCTCTGGCGGGGCATCGGAGTCTTCATCGTCCGTCGGCCGGCCTGCCGCCACGTCTTCGGTGCGGTAAGTATCTCGAATCGGTACGACACGCTGTCGCGCCACCTACTGGTCCACTTTCTGACGGCTGTCGCTTCGCATCCATCGGCGGCGCGGCTGGTCCGTCCCCGGCGTCCCCTGCCGGCGAAACCAGATGCTGCGCCCTGGCTCGAGACGGTGACGGTCCGGTCGCTGGAAGGCGTGTCGAGCCTGCTCGGTGCGATCGAGCCCGATGGCAAGACCGTGCCCGTGCTCGTGCGGCAGTACCTGAACCTGAACGCCCGCCTGCTTGGGTTCAGTGTCGATCCTCAGTTTGGCGATGCGCTGGATGGGTTGATGCTCGCCGATCTGACCCAGGTGCCCCGACCGATGCTTGCGCGGCTCATGAGCGCGGATGGGGCGCAGGCGTTCCTGCAGCAGCACCGAGCACCCGCCGCGTCGATCGAGCCTGCGCAAACGCCACGACCCGCAAGTGGTCCGTGTGCCATTCCCGGCCGAGCGTCAGCGTGAGCCGCATGTCGGCGTTCGTGCCGGGGTGTGGCCAGCGGCCCGCATTCGCCAGCTTCCGCACGACCGCGGTGTGCGCCAGCGTCCGGCCCGCGTTCTCGCCAGCCGTGACTGGATGTGACAGGTCATCCTCGGTCACGGCAACCCACACGTCCGCATCCGTGTCGGAGCGCGCACCATTCCGTGGAGCGCCAGTGACGTGGACGTCGAGCGTCCTCTCGCGCAGTTCGGCAGTCAACGTCAGATCGACGGTCGGGCCCGCCGTTGCAACGTGTGCGATCGATCGAAGAGCGGCCGCATAGTCACTGCCAATCAGTTGTTCCTCACCGCCCACGACGAGCTGGGGCGTATAGATCTGGTCGCTGCCGAACTTTACGCGCGCGTACGTACGCTGGCGATCCGTGAACCCGTACCACGAGAACGGGTCCTGCCAGCCTTGCTGGTCCCAGTAGTCGACGTGCTCGCTCAGGCCAATGACGAGCGCACCAGGGACCGGCTGTCGCTCGATCAGCGTTGCGAGGACTCGATCGGCAGGCGGACAGCTCGAGCATCCTTCCGACGTGAACAGCTCGACGAGCACGGGCACCCGTGTCGTAGCGGGCTCGTTTCGCGCGTCCCGTGGCGCGCCGCGCAGCGCGGGCCCGATCGGCACTGTGCCCACCAGCACCGCGCCGAGCAGCATGGCACCCGCCGCGATGAGACCAACCATCGTGCGCATGAGACTCCTACCCATCGTTCAGATCCGGACGATCCCCCGGGAGTTTCAGTGTCCCCGCCGCTGCTATAGAATCCGCTCGCCGATGGCCACCTGCGACCGCTGTGCCGCATCCGTGCCGAGCACGGCCGCATTTTGCCCCGCCTGTGGCGCGCGTGTCTCCACCTCCTCCTCATCCGACGACGTCCAGACCGCGTTTGTCGCCAATACGGCGCCCGTACCCTCGCCTTCGAGCCAGCCGTCCCGGCAGGCGTTGGTGTTCGCGCCGGGGCAGGTGATCGCAGGCCGTTATCGCATCGCCGGCCTCCTGGGCCGCGGCGGCATGGGCCACGTCTATCGGGCGGACGATCTCAAGCTCGGCACGCCGGTCGCATTGAAGTTCCTGCCTCGTGAGGTCGAGCGCGACGCGGGCATGCTCGAACGGTTTCACGCGGAAGTGCGGACCGCCCGGCAGGTCTCGCACCCGCACGTCTGCCGCGTGTACGACATCGGCGAAGTGGATGGCCGCCACTTCCTGTCGATGGAGTACGTGGACGGCGAAGACCTCGCGGTCCTGCTGCGGCGGATCGGACGGCTGCCGCCCGCCAAAGCCATCGAGATCGCGCGCCAGCTCTGCGCGGCCCTCGCGGCAGCGCACGACAAGGGCGTGCTGCACCGGGATCTGAAGCCGGCCAACGTGATGATCGATGGCTTCGGCCGCGCGCGCGTCACCGACTTCGGTCTGGCCGTCGCCGCGGGAGAAGCGTCGGCCGAAGTCGCCGGCACCCCGGCGTACATGGCACCGGAACAACTGGCCGGGCACGCCGCAACCATCCAATCCGACCTCTACGCGCTCGGCCTCGTGCTCTACGAGCTGTTCACGGGCAAGAGACCGTTCGATGCAGCCACGGTGGCGGACTGGCGACGCGTGCACAGCCAATCGCAGCCGCCATCGCCGCACCTCATCACGGCCGACATGGATCCCACGGTCGAGCGCGTCATCCTTCGCTGTCTCGCCAAGGAACCATCGTCGCGTCCTGCGTCCGCATCGCAAGTTGCCCTCGCCCTCCCTGGCGGTGATCCGCTGGCCGCCGCGATTGCGGCCGGTGAGACGCCGTCGCCGGGGATGGTCGCCGCGGCCGGGGGCGAGGGAGCCCTGGCACCCGCGCGCGCCTGGCTATGGCTCGCTCTCGTCTGTCTCACCGTTGCTGGCATCTGGTTCATGGCGCCGGCGTCCACCGACCTTGGGCTGGCACCGATGGAGAACTCACCGGAGGTGCTGCGCGACCGTACCCGGGCCATCATCGAGCGTCTCGGCTATCCGGTCCGTGTGGCCGACGATGCGACGTGGCTGATGCGGAACTACGAGTTGATTCGATGGCAGGCCGATCACATGAACTCGGTGGAATGGCGTCGGCGCCTTGCGTCCGTCGGCACCCCCGTTCTTCTGCACTACCGCCAGGCACCGGATCCGCTGACGCCGCAGAACCGTGACAGTCTCGTCACGGCGACCGATCCCATACCGGGGCGTCCAGGTGACATCTATGTTGTCGTCGATGGGCGCGCGCGTCTGCGGGCGCTGCGTGTCGCGTCGCCCGAGCGGTTGATGACCGTGGACCGTGACCGTCCATTTCCCGAAGCGATGGTGTTCGAGCTGACCGGCCTGGATCGCACGCGCTTCCAACCGGTCCAGGCCGACTGGGTGCCCCCAGTCGCGTTCAGCGACCGGCGCGAGTGGACGGGCACGAGCGCGGAGGTGCCCGAGATTCCCATCCGACTCTCGGCGGCGACACTGAACGGCAGGCTCGTGGCGGTTGTGACGCGCGGACCGTGGGATTTGCAGAAGATCGACTTCGTGAAGGCAAGCACCACGGCATCGATAGGCCGCGTCAGTGTCGCGATCATTGCGCTCGCGGTCAGTCTGACAGGCGTGCTCGTCGCCCGGCGCAATCTCCGTCTGAGTCGCGGAGACACCGCGGGCGCGTCGCGTGTGGCCGGCGTGACGTTCGTGCTCGTGCTGGCCAGCTTTCTCGCACAGGCGCACCTGAGTCCGGACTGGCTCACCGCCATCTTCGAGCAGATTGCCCCGGCCGTAGGATTCGCCGTCGTGCAAGCGCTGCTGGTGTGGGCGCTGTATCTTGCCCTGGAGCCGGCGATCCGGCAACGTATGCCGGACCTCCTGGTCGGCTGGGCACGACTGCTCGAAGGCCGTTGGCGCGATCCTCGGGTCGGCCGCGATGTGCTGATCGGCGCAGCGCTGGGTGGACTCGTGGCTCTGTCGCTCTACGTCGCGAACGGTCTCCCGACCTTCGTGCCGCTCGCCGCGCAGACGCCGATACCGCAGTTGAACGTCGGGAACCGGATCGTCCCACTCGCCGCACTGCTGTCCGTGCCAATCGTCGCTATTTTCAGGGGCGTGCTGCAGATGGCGATGCTCTTTGCCCTGAGGACCGTCGCGACGAGGCGATGGATCGATGTCATCGTCCTGGCGCTGGTGTTCTCGCTGTTTGCGCTCGGTGCCGAGAATCCGTGGCTCGAGATCCCGTTTGCGCTGATTTCGGGCGTGCTGTTCGCGGTTGTGACCGTGTATCTCGGATTGTTATCGCTAGTGGCGGGCTGGGCCGTTTTCGTGCTGCTCTCGGCGATGCCGATCGGCTACGGACTCTCGCAGTGGTTCTCGCCGTACGTCTGGATCACGCTGGTGCTGGTCGTCGTCCTGACCGGGGGAGCGTTCGTGCTCTCGCTCGGCGGCCGGCCGCCGTTCGGCGCACTCGAGCCCGAAACGTCATGAGCAATCCATTCGCGACCGAGGAGATGGCTGCCGGATACGCAGCCGCGCGACCTCCAGTGCATCCGCGTGTGCTCGCCCAGTACTTTGCTCAGCGCGAGGACCGTCGCGTCGAAATGTCGGTCGATCTCGGTTGCGGCGCGGGTCTTTCGACGAGTGCCCTGGTCCCGTATGCCTCTCGGGTGCTCGGTCTCGAGCCGGCTCTGTTGATGCTCCACCTGGCGAGAGGCCTTGTGCCCGGCGCGGTGTTCGCCGCGGCCGCGGGCGAAGCGTTGCCGCTGAGGCATGGTTCAGTGGACTTGATTACTGCCGCTGGCTCTCTCAACTACGTGCGCGACCTCGACCAGTGTTTCGACGAGATGCGACGAGTCCTGCGGCCGGATGGCTCGGTGCTGGTCTACGACTTCGGTGCGGGCCGCCGCTTCAAGAGCCGCGATGAGTTGAGCGGGTGGTTCGAGACGTTCGTGACGCGCTATCCCTATCCCGCCAGCGAGGCGAGGCCGCTCAATCCAGACATCCTGGCCGCGCTGGCTCACGGATTCGATCTTCGTCGTCAATCGCCGTTCGTGATCGGGCTGCCGATGGCACGGCCGGCGTATGAGGCCTACATCCTCACCGAGACGAATGTCGCTGCCGCGATCCGCGACGGCGAGACGCTCGCGGGGATTTCTGCGTGGGTCCACGACTCGCTGGTGGAATTCTGGGGCGACGACACGCGTGAAGTGCTGTTCGAAGGCTATTGGGCGGATCTGTCGGTCGCCTCCACGACTATCGAAGGACGCGACGCTCGAAGGACGAAGCCATGAGCACACACAAGTCTGAATCGAAGCCGATGGCCGCCTGGACGCGTCGCGAGTTCCTTGGCACGGGCATGGCGGCTGGAGCGGCGTTGGCGGCCGGCCCCGGTCGCGCTCTGTCGGCCGATACCGCTGCTGCGGCCGAAGGAGGTACGTTCCCGAAGGGCTTTCTGTGGGGTGCCGCGACGGCCGCGCACCAGGTCGAAGGCAACAACATCAACAGCGATCTGTGGGTGCTGGAGCACATGAAGCCGTCGATGTACGCCGAGCCGTCGGGAGACGCCTGCGATCACTATCACCGCTACAAGGACGACATCGCGCTCGTGAAGCGTCTCGGGTTCAACACGTACCGGTTTTCGATCGAGTGGGCGCGCATCGAGCCGGAGCAAGGCTACTTCTCGAACGCGGAGCTCGAACATTACCGCCGCATGCTCGCGGCCTGTCACGAACAGGGTCTGCTTCCCATGGTGACGTTCTGGCACTTCACCGCGCCGCGCTGGTTCGCCGCGCTGGGCGGCTGGGAACAGCCAGCGGCTGGCGACTTGTTCGTCCGGTACACGGAGCGCGCCGCAAAACATCTCGGCGATCTGATTGGGGCAGCGACCACGTTCAACGAGCCCAACATCCCGGTGCTGCTGCAGTGGATGTTTGCGCGTATGCCGCAGAACCCGTTCGCGGGCGCCGGTGCCATCAGTCAGCAGGCCGCCAAACTGGTTGGTTCGGATCGCTTCGCGGCGTTCATGACCGGCGACGCCGAGAAGGAGCGCGAGATCATGGTCCCGGCGCATCACAAGGCCATGGCGGCAATGAAGGCGGGGCCGGGCAAGTATCCGGTCGGCGTCAACCTGGCGATCGCAGACGATCAGGCGGCGCCCGGAGGTGAGGCCATGCGCGACAAGAAGCGCGTCGCGCTCTACGGCGCGTGGCTCGAGGCGGCGGGCAAGAGCGATTTCGTCGGGGTCCAGACCTACACGCGGTCGCGCGTTGGACCTGACGGCGATCTGCCGCCCGACAAGGGCGCCGAGCTCACGCAGATGGGCTACGAATTCTGGCCCGAAGCACTCGAGCAGACGATCCGTTACGCGGCCGCGCAGAGCAAGGTGCCCGTCTACGTCACCGAGAACGGCATCGGCACGGAAGACGATACCCGCCGCGTCGAATACATCAAGCGCGCACTGGCCGGCGTGTCCAATTGTCTCCGCGACAAGATCGACGTCCGCGGCTACATCCACTGGTCGCTGTTCGACAACTTCGAGTGGAACTTTGGATTCCGTCCGAAGTTCGGCCTGGTTGCCGTCAACCGCGAGACGCAGGAGCGCACGCCAAAGCCGAGTGCCCAGTTCCTCGGTGATATAGCGAGGAGGAATGCGATCTAGAGGACTAGAGATCAGAGATTGGAGATTAGAGATTAGAGATCGGGCGTCGTATTCGTATTCGGCTTCGTACACGTGTTCGTTTTCGGCTTGGTAATCGCGCTCTCTTCGGAACGCGCCTCGGTAGTCGTGCCTCCACTCCGCATTCCGCACTCCGACCTCCGTTCCGCCCTCCGCCCTCCACACTCCGCACTCCGACCTTCGTTCCGCCCTCCGCCCTCCGCACTCCGAATTGTGCTTAGTATCCCTGCCTGGTGTCCGCGGCGATCACATCGGGTGGAAACGGCGGCGGCCCTGGCTGGCCGAGTGGCGCGAAGTAGAGGTTGCGCGTGTCCAGTCGCAGATACTTGCCCAGCTACCACGTAGCCGTTCCGCGCGAAGTAGTCGAGCAGGGCCTGGCGCACCTCGGTATGCGCTTCGACGCAAACGAGCGTTGGCTGAAAGCGCCGAATGTCGAATCCTGCCAGCGCCTTCGGTTCGCCGAGCTCAATGTCGAGACTCACGAAGTCCACGTGCGGGACGCCTGCGGTGTCGAGGAGGCGGTCGAGCGTGATGGTCTGGACGCGTCGGACGATCGGCGTCTCGCCAAATCGATCCACGAAAGCTTTATCGCCGCTCGAGGCCGCGTTGTTCCGCTTCATTTCGTAGAACTCCACGACCTCGTCTGACCGATCCGACACAAAAAACTGGTAGAAGCGAGTGCGCGGGCGGGCGACGCGGTAGCCGTTCGCGTAGTCCATCGCATCGATCGCGATGCCCGACCAGCCCAGCTGTGTCTCGAGGAAGTAGGTGTTGTTTTGCTCCTTGAAGTCGGCGGCGCCGACGTCGAGGAAGACACCGCCGCGGCGATCCTGGAACACGTCGCGGACGATCCACTCTTCGAGGAACTCAGAGTGATGCTCTGGCCCGTAGGTCTTCGCGAGCCATGCAAACTCAGCCGCAGGAGTCGGTGGGGGAAGCCACACGCTCAAGCCGAGCCGTAAGCAGAGCCACAGGAGTACGCCCGAGAGTACCAGCGAGAGGAGTGCGGTGGCCGATGGCCGGGGTAACCTCATCCGCTCGAATTCTGCACGTCGTGTCCGGCGCGCGCAACCATCACGAGGGCTGATGCACTATCTGATATAGTGCGCGGCCATTCCTCTATTCATTTCGCGAGCGACGGGAGCGGCGATGCCCGAAGCGTCCACACCATCACCGGGCCGGGCGCCGGCAGAGGCGCAGAGTGACGCCAGCGTGAACCGCTTTCTGCTCGTGCTGGTGTGCCTGCTGGGGTTCGTCCTCGGCTTCGTGCCCGCATGTTTCGTCGTGGGCGCGCACACGTTGCGCCTGTTCGCCATTATCTCGATTCCCCTCATTGTCGTCGTCATCGTCACGATCGCGCGGGAGCGTGTCAGCACCCCGTCGCCACCACATGGCCGCGATTGGATGCTCGGCACGGCTGCGGCGACGTTCGTTCCGGCAGGCGCGGCAGTATTCTTCGTCGTGCTGCACATGGGATTTGGCTGGGCTGGATGGATCCTGAGCCGCACGATCGGTTGGCCGGATCGGCCGCACGCCTTCGAGAACGCTGCGCACCTCAGCGCGTATGCGATTCAGCCGTTCGTGGTTGGCGCGCTCGCGGCATCCTTCCGCAATACGGTCCTGCAGTTGTGTCCGGATCGCGCGGGCGTCGGGTCGGCCTTTACGACGACGCGCCTGCTGCCTGTCAGCCTGTGGCTGGCAGCCGCCGGCGCCCTCGTGCCCGGGCTCTTGCTCCTGGCCTCCGCTGCGATCGGCCTCGTCGTGCACCCAACCGTTGCGATTGTGTTCCTCGTCGTGATCCTGACCGCCGGCGCACCGCTCTTCGAGCTCGCTCCGACCGCGAAGCGTGTCGCGGAAGACGATGCGACGGTGTCGTTGGAGCACATCCTGATGCGAGGCGGATACACGGTCGTACGCTCGCCGAAGACCGGTCAGGCCGAGCTCGATCCCCTGCTGGCAGATCTCGGGATGTACGTCCGTGCGCCCGGCGGAGCGCCATCGTACGCCGTGGATGTGGTATCCGCGCCGCCAGGCCGGACGCTGTCATGGGCGGCGGGCGTCAGCCTGCTCGTGAAACAACGAGCCGTGGCGCAGGCCCAGGGGCAGGAGCCCGACGAGATCGTGCCTGTGCTCGTCGTCTTGAAGGGCGAGGTCGAGCCGCCGCTCCGATCGTTCGTCGCCCAGGAGCATATTCATCTCGTCGAAGGGCTGGAACAAGCGGCATTGAGCGACGCCGGACGTCACGGCGCGAATGCACCGCTTTCCGCTGCGGAACAGCAGCTGGTGTCCAAAGTGTTCCCGATACCGCATCAGGCACAGCCGATGGCCGCCCCGAAGGTGTGACGTGCCGATCATTACCACGGTGACATCGACGCCAATCGGCTCACAGTTGACGGCGTTCGCACGCTCGGCCGCTGGCAGTATCGCCGAGACGGCCGAACGCCTGCAGGCCGCGCTACCGTCTCGCGGACCGCAGGCGGTGGCGGCGCCGGCGGCCGCGGCGGCCGCGCCCGCACCCGCGCCGATTGCACCCGCACCAGCCGCTCCCGAGGTCGTGCAGCTCGCACTGAGCGGCGTCGCGCGCACGCGAATCGCCCCGCCCGCCGACGCCATCGGCCTGACGCTCAACAACCGGGAGTTGAGGGGGACGTTCAGTGGACGCCTGTACAACGTCACTGAACTGGGCAACGGCACGGTGAAGCGCTGGCTCGTGCAGGGGAAGGACGATGTTCTGACTGATCCCAGTGCAGACAATCGCGAGCGACTCGGCATGCTGCAGTTCCTCTTCGCGCAGGACGACAAGGTGTATTTCATGGCCGAGGGCGTGGACGCGCCGAACTGGGCCCTGCAGAACATCGTGGAGAAGCTGTGGAAGCAGAGCCGCGGCAAGATCGTGCCGTGGTCGCAGGTGAACGGCCTCTGTGAACTGCCCCTCTCGGATCAGATCGACTTTCTCCGCTCGAAGTTCGATCTCGAGGGCGTCCAGGCGACGCCAGACGAATCGCCGAACCTCACGACGAACGACATCGATGCCATCGTCGTCGTGCTCGTGACATTCAGCGAGTTCACCGACGTGGCAGGGCGGCAGGCTCTTATCATGGAGGCAGGCCTGCGCGATGTGGCGTCGGACGTCGATCTGCAGGGCGCCGCACGCACGGTCGCCTACAACCTGCTCTTCCAGCTGCGGCGTAAGCCCAAGCTCGCCACCGGCAGCACCGCGCTCGGCGCGCTGCTCGCCGTACTGATCAAGCGCCCCACTGGTACCGACGGACCAGGTCACCCTGCTGACCGAGATCAGGACCCGATTCGGTCTCTGAAGGGCCGTGCATGCTGTCACTGGATGAACGAACCAGCCTGGTGGCGGCGATCGCCCAGCTGTACGACTTCACGGAAGGCCCACGTTCGCGTCGCGTACTGCTCGAACAGGCCGGACTTCGGCGATTCGTCCCGGCAATCGATCTGTCGGGCACGTCAAACACGGTGGCCGGCAATCTCGTCGGACTGCTCGAAGCCTTCGGACCGTTGCCCGATCGTCCCGCTTACGATGCGCTCGGCGCCCTGCTTGCGTATCTGCTGCGCCTGCCCGACCTGCCCCGCGACGCGGCGGGACAGATGGCTCGGCTCATCGTGGTGCACGGGCTTGTCGGAGATCCTGCCTACATCGCGGAGCTTCGCACGACGTATGGCGTCACGGACGCTGTACTCCCTGCTGCACCTGCAATCGCTTCTGCGCCGGTGCCTGGAGTCTCGGCCCCGCCCGCGCCCGCGTTTGTCGCCGACGTCGCGAATCCCAAGGCGCTCGAACGCGTCATCGATTCCGAGGACAACTTTCTCGACATCGTCCTGCTGAGCGGGGCGGTCTACAGCGCGCAGGCGGTGTGCCGCATCGAGCGGCCCAAGGGCAAGGCGCTCGGAACCGGGTTCCTCATCGGACCCGACCTTCTGTTGACCAATCAACACGTCCTGCCATCCGCCGACGTTCTCGACGATGCATGGGCACGCTTTGGGTATCAGGTGGACGCGACGACGGTGGCGGCGGCGGGACGCGAGTATGGCTTCGTGCCGGGCTTCTATTTCTCGAGTCCTCCGGAAGCCCTCGACTTCGCTCTGGTGCGCCTTGCGTCAGCACCGCTCGCGGACATCACGGTCGTTCCGGCGGAGACCGACACGATGTTCGACCTCGATGAGGAAGGGAAAGCATCGCGGCTATCTGCCGCTCGCGCCGCGGCTCCTCCAGGAGCACGATCGCGTCAACGTCATCCAGCATCCCGACGGACGGCCGCTGAAGGTCGTGATGACACAGAACTACGTCGTGAAGGCCATGACGGATACGCGCGTGCAGTACGTGGCCGACACGATGGAAGGGTCATCGGGGTCGCCGGTCTTCAATCAGACCTGGGAGGTCGTGGCGCTGCACCACAGTGGAGAGCCGTACCCGCCGGAGGCTCCCGACCCTGCCAAACCCTGGCGCGGCCAGTTCCGCGCGAACGAAGGCGTGCCCGCCCGGGCGCTGCTTCGGTACTTCAAGGACAACGGGCTCGAACGATACCTGCCTCGCTCATAAGTCGAAAGGTCGAAAAGTCGCAAAAGTCGAAGAGTCGAAAGTCGAAAAGTCTAAGGGGTCAGTCCAAGAGGCCGGGAGTTCCTCGACCTTTCGACTCTTTTGACTCTTCGACCCCTTCGACTTTCGTGGGAGAATCCGTCCGATGAACGATCGAACGACCGATTCTACCCGCGCGGTGCGACTGCGGATCGGCGGCATTCAGCTCGCCGTACTCGGGCGGAGCGAAGCCTCGGCGCTCTTCATCGTGGTCGTTGCGCTGGCGGCCGTGACCCTGGTGGGGCTGCGCCGTGGCGCGGACGGTGACGCGCCGAATCCGTCATCACGACTGGCCGTGATGAACGATCTGACGCCGGCGTCCGTGAGCCGGTTGAAGCAGGCGTGGATCGCGCACACGGGCGAGTACGCCGGCGGGATGGGGCCGAATCCGCCGCAGTCGGTCGAAGGGTTCCAGACGCGTCCCGCGCTCGTGGGCGGCCTGCTCGTCGTGACGACAACCACGAGCAAGGTGATCGCGCTCGATGCGGAAACCGGAACCGAGGCGTGGCGTTTCGATCCGTTTGCCGGCAAGGGCCATGTCTGCGACTTTCCACATCGCGGCGTGGCCGTCTGGTCGGCGTCGACCAGTGAGGCAACCGTCTTCTCGGGTACGTGCGATGGCCATCTCCTCGCACTCGATGCGAAGACGGGCCAGCCACGGGCGGCATTCGGTAGCGGAGGCTCCGTCGATTTGCGGAGCGGCCTCGGCGTGGCCGCCGGCCAGGAGTATGGCGTGACATCGGCCCCCGCGATCTTTCGCGATCTCGTCATCATCGGCAGCCGCGTGCCGGAAGGGGAGAGCCGCGGACCGTCGGGAGATGTCCGCGCCTTCGACGTCCACACCGGTCAGGAGCGGTGGCGGTTCCACACCGTCCCTCAGCCAGGAGAGCCGGGGCACGACACATGGGCGGCGGATGCGTGGCAGCATCGCACCGGCGTCAACGTCTGGTCCACGATGGCAGTGGATGACGAGCGCGGGCTCCTGTTCATGCCGATCGGTTCGGCCTCGTACGACTTCTACGGTGCGGATCGACCTGGCCCGAGTCTCTATGCGAACTGTCTGGTGGCGCTCGACGCGGCCACGGGACAACTGAAGTGGCACTTCCAGCTCGTCCACCACGATCTGTGGGACTACGATCCGCCGGCGCAGCCGATCCTCGCCGATATCACCAGCAACGGCCGCCGCATCCCCGCAGTCATTCAGCTGACGAAGATGGGACTCATCTTCGTCTTTGATCGCGTAACGGGAGTGCCCGTGTTCGGCGTGGAAGAGCGCGCCGTGCCGCAGAGCGACGTTCCTGGCGAACACACGTCGGCGACGCAGCCGTTCCCGATCAAGCCGGCACCGCTCGCCCGCACGACGCCGATCACACGCGCCGATCTTTCCACGCTGGACGAGACCGCGCGCACGGAGTGCGGCCGGCTCTTCGATCGAGTTGCCACGAGCGGCGGGATCTACACGCCTGAGGGTCGATCGCTGACGCTGTGGTTCCCGGGGACGCTCGGAGGCGCGACGTGGTCGGGCGGTACCGTAGATACCACGCGCAATCTGCTGATCGTCAACAGCAACGAAGTCGGAGCGGTTGGGCAGATGGAGGAACAACCTCCCGGGGCGCTGGAAGCTTTCAAACGCACAAGTCCGTGGGGCGGCTACGCCCGCTTCTGGGACTCACGCCAGCTGCCGTGTCAGCAGCCGCCATGGGGTCGCCTCACGGCGGTCGATCTCGGCGATGGCTCGGTGCGCTGGCAGGTCCCATTCGGAGTCGCGCGCGCCGCAGGCACGGCCGGCGTCACAACGGGCACGCCCAATCTCGGCGGCGCCGTCTCGACGACCGGCGGCGTCGTCTTCATCGGTGCGACCAACGATGCGATGGTGCGTGCGTTCGACACCGCAAACGGCCGGGTGCTCTGGGAATCACCGCTCCCTGCCAGCGGCCACGCCACGCCGACCGTCTATCGCGGGCCGAAGTCTGGCCAGCCGTTCGTGGTCATCGCCGCGGGAGGAGGCGGACGCTTCTCGTCCGCGGTGTCCGACGCCATCGTCGCATTCACGCTGCCAGAAGCCCTAGAAGGGGTAAGGGACAAGGGGCTGGAAGGGTACAAGGGGCAAGGGCGTAAGACCCTTTGCCCTTACCCCTTCTCCCTTTGCCCTAGGCGTTTCTACTCCACCAAGACTCTGTGGACGAGGCTGACGACGACGGATCCTTCGCCGACGGCGGACGCGACGCGTTTGACGCTGCCGGCTCGTACGTCGCCGACGGCGAAGACCCCTGGCAGACTGGTCTCGAGCAGATACGGTCGCCGAGCGAGCGGCCACGCCGCGCTCGCGAGGTCGTCGGTCGTCAGGTCTTGTCCTGCCTTCACGAAGCCCTTGCCGTCCAGTGCGACGCAGCCATCCAGCCAGGCCGTGTGAGGCGTGGCGCCCGTCATCATGAACACGTGACAGATGTTCCGTACCTCGGTTTCGCCCGTGCGGTGATTCCGCCACGTGACGCGCTCCAGACGGTCGCTACCCTCGAGCGCGGTGATCTCCGTATCCATCCGCAGGGTAATCGCGGGGTTCTCTTCGATCCGCCGGATGAGATATCGCGACATCGTGTCTGCGAGCCGGCCGGACCGTACCAGCATGTGCACGTGCCGCGCGGTTTGTGCGAGAAACACCGCGGCTTGTCCCGCCGAGTTCCCGCCACCGACAACGATGGCTTCTTCGGGTCCGCAGATCTGGGCTTCGATGAACGTGGCGCCGTAGTAGACCCCGACGCCCTCGAAGCGCATCAGGTTGGTGATGTCGGGTTTGCGATACTGCGCGCCCGTGGCCATGACGACGGTACGCGTCATCAACCGTTCGCCGCCGTCGATCTCGATGCTGTACGGCCTCCGGTCGCACGTCAGCCGCGTCGCGCTGCGGGAAATGAGCACGTCGGCACCGAACTTCTGCGCCTGCGTATAGGCGCGGCCAGCGAGATCCTGGCCGGAGATACCGGTCGGAAAACCAAGGTAGTTCTCGATCTTCGAGCTCGATCCGGCCTGTCCTCCCGGTGCGACCGTTTCGAGCACCAGGACGTCCAGACCTTCCGACGCCGCGTACACGGCTGAGGCCAACCCTGCAGGTCCGGCGCCGACCACGATGACGTCACGGATCTTCGTGCGATCGATTGCGACGTTGAAGCCAAGGCAATCGGCGACTTCCGTGTTGGTGGGGTTCCGCAGCACGGCCGATCCACGGCAGATCAGAATCGGGACTTCGGAGACCTGCACGTGGAACTGATCGAGCAACTCCTGCGCGGCCGTATCCGAGTCGAGGTCGAGATACGAGTAGGGATACCCGTTTCGCGAGAGGAACTCCTTCAGGCGGAGCGTGCCGGCCGAATGGGCCGATCCCACGAGCACCACGTCGCCGCGACCCGAGGCGACCAGGGCGACGCGACGCAGGATGAACGCGCGCATGAGCACGACACTCAACTCGGAGTCGGTCTGCACGAGCGATCGCAGCTGATCGCGCGACAGCTCGATCACGACAGACGCGACGCGCGCCCGCACGCGCACGAGGCTGCGCCGGCCGGAAAGCGAGTGCAGCTCGCCCACGAATTCCCCGGGCCCGTGAACGACGATCAGTTCGTCACCGGTGGAGGCGGGGCGCACGATCTCGATGGCGCCTTCGGTGACCAGGAAGAACTGGGTGATCTGCTGGCCCTGGTCGATCAGCAGCTCGCCGGCAGGGATGGTCCGGGCATGTCCGAGCGCCGTGATTCTCCCCGCCTGCGCCGGCGTGAGCTGCGGAAACATCTGGCTGCGCTGTTCCGGCGAGAAGCCGGAGGCTGCGGCACGATCGTCTTGCACGTGTCGGCTCCTTGAGCTGGGGTTCGGCGTGCTCTAGTACTCGACGAAGGCGTCGTCGGAAAAACAATAGAGCCAGCGCTCGCCGCGTTCGGCAGAGATGATCACGGGGTGGTCGGCAGCGCGTGCGTGTTTTGACGCGTGGCGGTTCGGTGAGGAGTCGCAGCAGAGCGTGCGCCCGCACGACTGGCACGTGCGCAGGTGGACCCACTTGGCGCCTATGAGCACGCACTCTTCGCAGACATGGCGGGCCGGCTGTTTGATGGATGTAATGGCGTCGATGTGCGAACAGGATGCGCTGGCCATGAAGGTCTCCGAGCGGAATACTGAACGTCCATCATGACAGGGCAGCGGCGCCGCCGTCGAGCGCAGGACCGACTGAGCCGGATTTTCCGAGCGTACGGGGACGAATCGAGAATGCCTGATCCCCACGCTGAGCTAGGATTGGGGCTGCCGCTTTCCGTTTTTGGATTCGTTTTCGTGTTCAGTCTGGGAAGTGCGCGGAGCGTCGGGCTGACGAACACGAACGCGAACACGAAGACGACGAGCGCGGTCTGGAGGACATCATGATTTGGCTCATGACCGTGCTGCTCTCAGTCTTCACGCCGCCGCACGCCGATTCGGCGCTGTCCGTCCATGTGACCGATCTCGCCTGGCTCGCGGGCGACTGGCAGACGCCCGCAGGGACTCACCGGGTCGATGAGCACTGGACGGCACCCTCCGGCGGCGCCATGCTCGGGATGAGCCGCACCGTCACAGGCGATGCGATGGTTGCCTTCGAGTATCTGCGCATCGTCGAACGCGCCGACGGCGTGTTCTACGTGGCGCATCCGAACGCGCGAACGCCTGGCACCGACTTCCGCCTCACGAGTCTCACCACGACACGTGTCGTGTTCGAGAATCCGCAGCACGATTTTCCGAAGCGAATCATCTACGAGAAGAAGGGCGCGCACGGTCTGTCCGCGGTCGTGGACGCCGGAGAAGGCACACACGCCGAGACGTACGACTACCTGCCCATGCGTTGAAGACTCCTCGACGATTCTTGTCGACGGCAACTCCCGCGTTCGTGGCTAGGTGCGATCCGGCTCGGTGCGGAGGCGTGAGGTGGGATTGGCGGCACGAGACGCCATGGCGACGATGCCCGCCTGATCGGCCGAGTAGGCCGTCGTCTCGCCTTCGTACCCCTTCAGAGCGACCGACACACGCGTGAAGAGATCGGACGCGTGAAGGCGGCTGAGCGCCTGCCACGACGCCTCCCCGACGAGCACGTCGCACCCGAGCAAGCGGGTGGCCGACTCCAGACGGAACGCGGCGTTCACGGTGTCGCCGAAAGCCGTGTACTCGGGATGATCCCGCGGTCCGGTGTTACTGACGACCGCAAACCCCGTGTTGATTCCCACGCCGACCTGGAGTTGCACGGGCAACGGGAAGCGATCGCCGACCTTGGCGGTCATCTGCAGGATTTCGGCGACGGCCTGCAGCCAGCCCGAGGCCTGCGCGGTCGAGGGATCCTCCTGCTCGTGCGTCCAGAGCGCCATGATGGCGTCACCGATGTACTTGTCCACCCAGCCGCCGGTGCGCTGCGTGATCCGGCTCGCCTGCTGGAACCAGTGGCCCATCACGGCCGAGAGCGTCTGCTCGTTGATCTGTCGCGTCAGCGCGGTGAACCCGCGCACGTCCACGACCATCACCGTGAGCAGCTTTCTGGTCTGGAGGATACGCGTGGCGAACTCGGCCCGGAGCGTCTCGGGCGCAACTACTGCCACGGCACCGGGCACCGTGAAGTCGCAGTTGGTGGTTCCAAAAGTGATCTTGTCGCCCGGTCGCAGCGTCACGGGCACACTGACGCGTCGTCCGTTGACGAAGGTGCCGTTCGCGCTGCCCAGATCGACGAGCACGATGTCCCCGCCCTCGAGACGTTGGAGCATTGCGTGCTTGCGAGAGATCGAGGTGTCGTCCACCACGACCTGATTGTCGAACGCGCGGCCGACCGTCCAGACCTGACCCTGTCCCAGGCTGAACTGGCGAGGCTCGGGTCCGTCGCTGAATGTCAGACGCGGTGCGCCGTCACCGTCGTTCACAGGCGTCATTCGCGATCTCTTGGTGGTGCTGGGGAGACGAGGTCAGCACGCACGCCCTTGCGCGGACTCTGGTGAACGCGGCCCTACGGCAGCGGCCAGAGCGCTGCCTTCCGCCGCTTCTCGCGGACCAGAATAACGACGGGGCGGACGCCGTCGGCCAGCTTGCCCGCGCCTTTGAGCTCCTCGAGACACGACGCGATCTCACCCATCAACTTGCCCTGGCCCTCGCGGAGGCGTTTCACGTCTTTCCGTCGGTACTTGCCGAGGTCCACGATGATCGGGAGCGGGGACGCGGTCCCCGCCGGCGGAGCGGTATCCGGCATGGCTGGCTCCTGCTGTGGCTGCGCGACGACCGACGCGCGGCAAATGTGCGCGGATGATAGCACAGGGTTCCACGGTCCCTTGCGCACGCGCAGGTTGGTACGAGGCCGTCGTTGACGCTCCGCGGAGCCGCAGGCTAGACTTCGCCATCTCCTCTCCACCTCAGGCACGGCCGCCGCGCGAGTCCGTGTCTTCGGTCAAGATGCGCACAGTTCCGCGGAGGCGGACGCCATGGCACCCGACGGACCCACCGGTGGGCGACCCATCGCCTCGGTTCGGCCAACGCCGCGGATTGGCGTCGTCCTCAGCGCGGGCGGCTTGCGAGGCGTTGCGCATCTGGGTGTGATGCGCCAGCTGCTCGCGATCGGCTTGCCGATCGACGTGCTCGTCGGAGTGAGCGCGGGCGCGATCATCGCGGGCTACTACGCCGGCGTCGGGCTCACCATCGAAGACATGATCGGTGACGCGCCGACCTTCAAGGGCCGGCACGTCCTCATGCACGGTGTGACCCTCCGCGCGCCGCACATCGTGCGTCCCGTGCTACGCCGCTTCTGCGGCATCATTCCCGCGCGACTGCGCGAGCTCGAACACGGGCGCTTCGATCACCTGCATCACGGCATCGAAGCACTTGGCGTCGTCTGCCACGATCAGCTGACCAACGGCCCGGTCTATTTCTCGTCCATCGAATCGCACGGCGCGCGTCTCTGCGACGTGGTGAAAGCCAGTGCGGCTGTTCCAGGATTGATGCCCACGCGTCCGGTGACCTGGGGCGAGCGGACGGTGCATCTGATGGACGGCGGACTGAGCGATGGCTTGCCGATAGACTTCGCGCGCCAGCGGCTCGGTGCCACTCATCTGATCGTTTCGGACTGCAGACGGGTCGCCACGCCGGCCGGCGAGAACGATCGCACGGTCTACATCAGACCAGAATTGAACGGCGCGGGCACATGGCGGTCACCTGCGGGTACGCTCGTCGAAACGGTGTCGCGCGGCGAGGCCGCCGTGACGCCGGACGTGATCGCTCGCGTACGTCAGTGGTTTGCCCCATCGCCGACGAGCACGGTCCACGCGTCGGTGACGCCTCGGCAGTCCACGGCTTCGCGCGGGGCTGCCACGTTCATCGCCGTCATTGGATGAACGGACCATGTCGCAGGTGACGCCGCGTGCGGCCGCTATCCTGATCGAGCCGGCGTACGGCTACGCGACGTCCGATGGCCAGCCTACACGTCCACGGGCCAGTCAGGCCCTCGCCGACTGGGTCGACGCGGTGAATCCCTTCAAGGGAATCACCAGACTGGTGCCCTTCCTGACGGCAGTCGCGCACATCGGTGCCGGCGTGGTCGGCATCGTGTACTGGACCCACTACCTGACGTGGGCGAGTATCGATTCCCTCATCATCGGGATCATTGCCGGGATCGGGATCGGCATCGTCTATCACTCGGTGTGGTGGCACCGCTACTGTACACACCGGGCCTTCACGTTCAGGAGCCTTGGCTGGACGCATCTCTTCACCTGGCCGAATCCGCTGTTCTACCGGGACGAGACATTCATCATCCCGCACCGCGTGCACCACCAGAAAAGTGATCAGCCCGGCGATCCCTTCACGCCGCGCTCAGGCTGGCTGGTCTGCTACATGTCGGCGGAAACCCAGCAGCGGCTCAACACCGGCATATCACGCGCGCAATACGACGCGCTGGTCCGCGGCCTGCGCCACACCGGCTTGCGCTTCAACTCGTACGAGACGTTTCAGCGCACCGGCTCCGTTGAACACGTCGGCTGGTTCCTGCTCAGGGGCACGTTCGCGCAGGCGCTGTGGCTCGTCCCCGCCGCCGTCTTCGGCGGGCCGACGTGGATCGCGGCGTACTGCTCGATGGTGTTCGGGACCACTTTCTTGCTGCGCGATTTCAATTTTCGCGGTCACACCAACGAGTCGGACCATCACCCAACGCCCGGCTGGGAGTTCGGAGACGGCCAGGCGCTGAACCACCGGCTGTACGGCTATCTCACGGGCGAATGGCACAATAACCACCATGCCTGCCCCCGATCGGCGCGTATGGGTTTCGTGCGCGGACAGGTCGAGATCGGTTTCCTCTTCATCCGCGGACTGAAACGCCTTGGCATCGTCTCGTCGTACACGGATCAGCGGAACCACTTCCTTGCGGCGCAGGCGAGAGATCCGATCCCTGTGAATGTGCTACAGGAGCACGCGAAACCATGAGCAGTCTCACCATCGAAGACATGATCGGTGGTTGCAGGTGACGCCGCGCGCGGCCCCTATCCTGATCGAGCCGGCGTACGGCTACGCGACGTCCGATGGCCAGCCCACACGTCCACGGGCCAGACAGGCCATCGCCGAGTGGGTCGACGCGGTGAATCCCTTCAAGGGGATCACCAGATTGGTGCCCTTCCTGACGGCGGTTGCGCACATCACCGCGGGCGTCGGCGCCATCGTGTACTCGACTTACTACCTGACCTGGGCCAGCGTCCCTTCGCGCGTCATCGGCACCATCGTCGGGCTCGGCGTCGGCGTCGTCTATCACTCGGTGTGGTGGCACCGCTACTGTACGCACCGGGCTTTCACGTTCAGCAGCCTCGCCTGGACGCATCTCTTCACGTGGACGAATCCGCTGTTCTACCGGGACGAGACATTCGTGATCCCGCACCGCGTCCACCATCAGAAGGCCGACCTGCCCGGCGATCCCTATACGCCGCGTTCGGGCTGGCTGGTCTGCTACCTCTCAGCCGAGACGCAGCAGCGGCTCAATACCAGCATTTCACCCGAGCAGTACCGCGCGCTGGTCCGCGGGTTGCGGCACACGGGCGTGCGCCTCAATTCGTACGAGGCGTTCAAGCGCACCGGCTCTGTCGAACACGTCGGCTGGTTCCTGCTCCGGGGCACATTCGCGCAAGTACTGTGGCTGGGACCCGTCGTCGTCTTCGGTGGACCGATGTGGATTGCGGCGTATTGCTCGCTGGTGTTCTGGAGCATGTTCCTGCTGCGCGACTTCAACTTCCGCGGCCACACCGACGAACCGGACCATCATCCAACTCCCGGATGGGAGTTTGGAACCGGCCAGGCGCTGAACCACCGGCTGTACGGCTATATGTCGGGTGAATGGCACAACAACCACCACGCCTGCCCGCGATCTGCGCGCATGGGCTTTGTGCGGGGGCAACTCGATCTGGGATTTCTGTTCATCCGCGGACTGAAGCGGCTTGGCATCGTGTCTTCATTCGAGGATCAACGTGATTGGTACCTGTCGACTCGCGGAAAGAGCCGGGTCACGGTCAGCGTCCTCCCTGCCAGTCCGTGCACAGAACAGCCAGAAATCCGGTCGGGAGGATTTTCTCGAGAAGGTGACGCTGCCAGTCTTCGCGCGTCCCGAATGTGAGGAAATCTTCCGAGCCCGTCACCGCGACCCGACGCTCACCGGAGAAGTGCCGACGGGCGTGGCAGGTGCGAGCACCATCGGCAGCGTCGGCCATGGCTGCAACGTTCCACGTAAATGCGGCACGACCGCTGCACCGGCCGCCGGGCGCAGGCTCCACTTCGGTACGACCACCGCGATCACGAGGAGCATCTCCATCATGGCCAGCGACTGGCCCACACAGTGACGCGGACCGATGCCAAAGGGGAAGAACGCAGCGCGTGGTCGCCGCCGAACCGCTTCGGGCGCGAAGTGATTCGGATCGAATGTGTCTGGGTCGGTCCAGAACTCGGGATGCCGGTGCGTCACGTAGGGGCTGACGCACACGACCGCACGGCGGCCCAATCGATAACCGTTCACTTCACAGGCGTGACGCGCTTGCCGGCCAAGCCAAGGCACCGCCGGCCACAGCCGGAGGGTTTCGTTCAGCACCTGTGTCGTGTACGTCAGCGCCGCCAGGTCTTCCACCCGAGGCCGCCGGTTACCGACGACCGTACGGATCTCGTCACGTACCAGGCGCTCCACCTCCGGCTTGTTCACGAGCTCGTGCCAGAACCAGGCGAGTGTCGTGCTTGCTGTCTCATAGCCGGAGACGAGCAGCGCCTTGGCGAGGTCGCGCACTTCGCCATCCGTCGAACGGCTCTGACCGTCTTCGCAGGCGGCGATCAGCATCGCCAATAAGTCGGTCGCGTGCCCACGTTGCGCACGCCGCCTGGCGATCACCGTCTCGATGATCGCGTCCGCCCGCCGTGCGGCCGCGCGGTAACGGAGCGTGGTCGGGACTGGCAGGAAGGGAAGCGGCGACAGCGGATTCAGGAGGCGATAGTTCAGCTGCGCAAGAGCGAGCGACGCATAGTGATGGATGACGTCCATCCCGTCAGCGAGATCGCTGCCGAGCAGCGTGCGGCCGGCAATATCGAAGGTCAGCCGCGGCAACGCCGCTTTCAAGTCGAAGACCCGATCTGCGTGCAGACGTTCCCACTCCGCGAGGTGAGCTTCGGCGGTCAGGACGATCGTCTCGGCGAATTGCGCGAGGACCGACGCATGGAAGCCTGGTTGCACCAGCCGCCGCTGGCGCGCCCAGGCCGCATCGTCGGTTGAGACGAGCCCGTTCGGGATGACGAGCTCGAGCACGCGCGCGAAGACCCATTTGGGGAAATCCCGGTAGCGCGTGACAAGAATGAGCTCGACGTCCGTGGGGTGTGCAAAGAGATGCCACGCGAACGGACCAAAGTACCGGAAGCGCACGACGTCGCCGAACTCCGCGCGAGCGCGCAGCAACAGGCCCAGCGGGTCCTGCTGAAGCTCGTGGGTCGAACCAAAGACGAGCCGTCCTCGAGGGCCAGTTGAAACTCGCCGTGTGGCAGACCGATCAACGCGTGGCATGAGCAGGCGTGACGAGGCGGGCCGGGGCAGCGTGCGCAAGGTGAACGAGCATTGGAAACTCCGTCAGGCGCCAGCCGAGCGGCGCACCGCACGCCGAGCGCGCGAAAAGTAGACGGCCGCGGCGAGGAATCCGGCTGTCTCGAACGGTGCAAGCGCCCAGACGTCGCCGACAATCAACACCGCGACGTACCCGACGGCAAAGCCGGCCCAGATGGCACTGGCGGCAATGCCTTCGCGCCAATCGACACGTGCCGGTGACGCTCGCGCGAACCGCGGCAGCAGACGGGGCACCTGCCTGACGTATGCCGCGAACTCTGCACCGTAGCGCGAAGACATCGTGGCTTCCTCGAACCAGATGAGGCGCAACGTCCGCACGATGTGGAACGTGATGAAGGCCGCACCGACCAGCGGCGTCAGCAGCACGCTGTAGCCCAGAAACAACAGCAGGTCACCCAGGTACAAGGGGTTCCTGACCAGACCGTAGACGCCGTCAGTCACCAGACGATCGGTCGAGATCTTCATCGACACCATCGTCTCCGCCGAAATCATGCCGACTCCCCAGACGCGCAGCCAGAGACCGGTGCAACCGAGGACGACCGCCATCAGACCGGCGATGTGCGACACGGGCATGAGGATGGTTCCCGTGACCAGCGCGTTCGCGATGACCGCGACCCCTTGGCTCAGGAAAAGCGGGAACGCGCGCCACCGGTTACTCCCATGAACGTGGACGAAACGGGGCTGGCATCGAATGTCGTTCGGGAGTGTCAGGCTTCGTGGATGACAGCGCCCGCTGCGGCAGCGGACGCGCGATGAGCTGTCGAGGCGGTGACCCAACGCCGTGAGGCGAGCCACAGCCCGCGGACGCCGCTGACGATGGTCAGCGCGTAGTAGAAGCCGAACACGTGGTGCGATTGGACGATGAGCCCATAGACGACTGCGACGCCCGCGCCAAAGGCCGCCTGGCACCACGGCTGCTCGGGAGTCGTCCCGGGGTCCGTCACCATATAGAACGTGTAGAGGACGAACGCAAAGCCCGTGAGCGGCGCCAGGGCCGCTTCCCACGGCGTTCCGTTCCAGACCGATCGGAGCAGGGCTTGCGCCACAAAGCCGCCGAGCCAGGCGGCCGCAAGGGGAATCCGCCCTGTGAAGCGAACGTTCAAGATGCTGCCCGTTACGAAGACGAGCACGGGCAAGAGCACGTGCCAACCGCCGGACACGTTCTCCACGTAGTGATACGGCGGAGAGCCTCCGGCCCACGGGAACATGAGCAGCGTCACCGTGATGGCTACATTCGACGGATTGAACACGTGTCGTGACGCGCGCGTGCCGTCGCTTGCTGCGGGTCCGGCGCGCACGCGGAACAGCGCCTTGGATCCGATGGCGAACGCACTCGCAAATGCCATGGGCCACAGGCGCTCGTTGGTGTAGAGCAGCATGCCCACGGCGAGCGCTGAAATGTGGGCCGGCAGGAGGAACTCGACGAGCGGACGGATGCCGCCCGCAAACTTCGGACGCCGGTGGCACGCCCACGCGTCGGCGGCTTCTATCGCGATCTCGAGTGGATAGGCGGTCGCGAGCACGACGAACGGTACGATCCATGGCTGCTCGAAGCCGAGGACGACGTGACCCAACACGTTGAAGGTCGTGACTGCGATGGCGAATCGCCACAGCCCAGCCAGACGCCGCTCGCGAGTCCAATACACGGGGGGCGTCATCTCACCTCGATCGTGGAGCCGAGCCACAGCGTGTGCCACCCCGGTGTCACCGTCGCCTTTCCCTCGTGACGGCCGGCCTTGTCCCGCCACACGACGGTCGCTCGCAAAACCGCGTCCGCAGGCAACGGACCGAGCCCGATATGGACATCCGGGCTCCGGCGACCCGTGTGGCCATTGCCACCATCCACGAATCCCGTGAAGCGGCGTCCATCGGGAGCCTCCACTACGAGAGTGGCACCGACGGCCGGGCGACCAGGAACTGACCCTCCGTTCTCCGTCGAAGGCGCGGGCAGAAGGAGTCGCACGTTCAGCGATCGGCCAGGGCGTGGCGAGTCGTTGCGGTAGAACACGAAGGGCTGCCACTGGTGAGCCAGCACGAAATCGAGATCGCCGTCTCCGTCCACATCAGCGACCGCAATGCCCTGCGTCGGGTATGCGTCATCTCGCACTTCCAGCGCGAGATCGTCTGCGATGTCTTCGAACACCCCGTTGGGCCCGCGTGCGAAGAAGTGCGTATGCTCGCGCCCGCTGATGTCGTCGCCCGGCCTGACCCGCGGCCAGAGCGCGACCCACGGCAGCAGTTCATCGTTCGCCATCGTGAGTTCGTGGACCTCGGGCCAGCGATCCACGTCACCGCGAATGAATCCGGTGGCCTGCATGGCCTCGAGCGAGCCGTCATCGTCGAAGTCCGCGAGCTTGCACTCCCACCCCCATCCACTGCGAGAGACACCCAGTGGCTCGCTCTGGTCGGCGTAGGGCGCGATCCCTCGGGCGAGATCCGACATCGGTCCGTTGCTCATGAACAGGAAGTGGCTCTCGATGGCGACGCCAGGCACGGCAATGTTGCTGACGTAAATGTCTGGCACGAGGTCGCCGTTCAGGTCGCCAAAGTCCACCCCCATGCCCTTGAACGAGTCGTGGCCGAGCACCTTCGATGCGGGGGTCGTCCACGTGCGCCTGCCGACAGCCTCCCGAAGCACGAGGTGGCCGGGTGTCGACTCGTTGTGGAACAGATGGTCGGGGCCGTAGTCGTTCACGACCATCAGTTCAGGCAATCCGTCGCCGTCGAGGTCCACTGTTCCGACGGCGTGGGTCCATCCGCGAAGGGCGTCTTCGGAGATGGCATCGGAAGCGTCGCGGAAGCGGACCGTCGGTGTATCACCGCCCTGTGCGCTCACCCACAGCAAGAATCCGGTTGCGTCCACCGTTGGAGGCGCGCGAGAAGGAGCGATTCATCGGCACCTCGCCCGATGCCGTCGAGTCGAGCACCCGGATTCCATCCGGGAAGTAGTTGCCGACAACGATGTCGAGGTGTCCGTCGCCGTCGAGATCGGCAAGCGTGGCGGTGGTCGAGTTCCAGACTTCCGACTCGGGCCACACGGGCACGGGCGTGTACGCTGATGGCGCCGGGGTGCGCGACACAGGGAGTCGAAGAAACGCCACGGGCGGTCGGCCCCAATAGAGTACGAGCACGTCCTGCAGTCCGTCCTCGTTCAAGTCTCCGGGCACGCACCCTGTCGGCGCGACGAAGGCGCGAGTGTCGGCCGCGGGAAGGACAAAGGCGGCATAGCGCGGTCCCGTACCCGGGACCGGCTCGATGGTTACCCGGTCGGACCGAGGGTCGAAGGAACAGAGATCGTTCGGCAGTCCGTCGCCATCCAGATCGGCTAGGGCAACGCCTGCGCCGATAGAGGACACCCACGACTGGATCCGTTCGAGTGCCGGGTGGACGCGCCGGACCGTATGGTGAGGAGAGCCTGGCAGGTCGGCGAGTGTGATGGGTGTGAAGTGGAAGTTCGAGGCGAGCGCGGCTCGCTCGGCTGCCGGGAGCGTCGGAATACGCGCCATCGCGTACGTGCCGGCAATGACCGCCGCGGCGATCAGGCGAGGCACGCTGCGCCGCCAGTTCCGCTTGTGCGTCATCGGCACTCCGACCGTCGCAGGCCGCCTGCCAACCGGCCCAGGACGGATGTTCGTATGGAGACAGGAGTATATAGCGAAGGCGCCCCGCCGAAGGCTACTCGTCCGGGCCATCGGGACTTCGGTTGCGCCCCGCCGGTCCGGGCTGTATCATCGCGCACCGCTTGAAACCGGGTGTCTCGCGGGTGGACGAACAGGGCCTCATGGAACCACGCGTCTGCACGGTCTGCATCCTGCCTGAGTCGGTGCCTGGTATCACCTTCAACGCCCAAGGCGTCTGTAGCGTCTGCGAGGCGGCCGCACGCTCGACGGGCGCACGCCGTCATTCAGGTGCATCGGACGACGAGCGGACCGTGCTCGATGCGTTCGTTCGTCGTCGGCGCCACGCCCGGTACGATTGCCTCTGTCTGTACAGCGGGGGGAAAGACAGCACGTACATGTTGTACGTGCTGTCGAAGCGACTGAACCTGCGGGTGCTCGCGCTGACGCTCGACAACTGGTTCATCTCGCCCCAGACGCACACGAACATCAAGACCACGCTACAGCGCCTCGAGTCGGTGGATCACATCCTCTTCAAGCCGTCCTGGGACGTGGTGCAGAAGTCCATGCGTGCGGGGTTCGGCTACGAACCAGGCTCGCAGCTGGGCGACAAAGCCTATGTCGTCGGCCACGCGTGTCTCTCGTGCTTCGGGCTCATCACCGCCTATGCCGGCAAGATCGCGATGGAGAAAGGCATCCGCAACATCGTGGCGGGAACGACGCCGGGGCAGATGCACCAGAAGACCGCGAAGAACCTGGCGGCGCGCTATCGATCCGCCGCTGAAGCCTTTCGAGGACTGACCCTGCCGCTGATGCGCGACCTCTCGGGGCGCGATCGCGTGCTGAAGCGGACGTTCAGGATGTCGCTCGGCGACGGGATACGGGCGCTCCGTCTCAATCTGGTACCGTTCTACGACCACATCCGCTACGACGAGCGGCACATTCTCGATGTCGTCACAACCGAGCTCGGTTGGGCGCGCCCGCGCGACACGGATTCCTGCTCGACCAACTGCCAGTTGAACGCTCTCGGCGTCTACGTCCATCGCAAGCGCTACGGACTGAGCCCCTACGTCTTCCCATTGGCGCACGACGTCCGGATGGGCTTGATGTCGCGCGACGAGGCGCTGCGGGCCGTGAATGGGGCGTTGAATCACGGCGTGGTCGCCGCGGTCGCCGGGCGGCTCGGCCTGGCCGAGTCGTTGGTACCCGAGCTGCTCGACCCGTCTGCGCCAACCGCCACCGGAGGGCCGCAGCTGAAAGAGGCGCCCGCGCCAATCGCCGTATCCACCGTTCCCGGCCAGCGATAACGCGCGAACGATCCCCGCAGATCCCGGCAGTACAGATCGAAGAGCGTCTGCACCGACAGCGCGAGCACGGTTGCGGCTTCGCACACGGCTCGAGCCCGCGATTGCCTGGGCAAGAGACGCGCCCCGAGCCTCACCGCGGCGACGGCGGATGGGTTGAAGATGCCCGTCTCCTCGACACGGTGCCGCGTCAGATAGGCATCGAGCAGGTCGTGATGCCGGTGCATTCCGAGCGTCAACAGCGACGGCGCGACGAAGACCCCCTTCTTCGCGAGCGCCTGTTCCGGTACGCGCGATCGCGCGAACTGCCGCAGCAGCCACTTGTCCACGGCGCCGCGCAGCTTGAAGCCGACGGGCAATCCACTGACGAATTCCACCAGGTGGTGATCCAGGAAAGGAGTCCGCCCCTCGATCGCGTGGGCCATCTCCACGCGATCCCCCAGGACGCTCAGGATGTAACCGGGCAACTCTGTCTCGAAGAGGAGTTGCTGCGATGCGGCGACGGCCGGAAGCCCTGCGAGGCTGTCGCGGTCGATCAGTCTGGCGAGCGTCTCCAGCGAGTCCAGGTCGCTCGCGCGGCGCCGACACGGCGCCGAGAGAAGGGCCCACAACCGCCGCTGGTAATAGTGCGTCTTCGCGATCGGATAGGGATACGCACCAAACTGAGCGAAGACGCGTGACGCGTGCGGGTATCGGGCGATCGGGATCGTCCCGTCCAGTGTCCCGCCCTCTGAGAGAAACGCGCGCAGTTCACGCTGGACATCCGCGTCTGCGGGACTCCGATGCACGTCGTCGAGCAACTGCTGGTGTTTGAATTGCCGGTAGCCCGCGAGCAATTCATCGGCGCCTTCTCCCGTCAGCACGACCTTGACGTGGCGGCGGGCGAGCGCGGAGAGCACGAACTTTGCTGCCGAGTGCGTATTGACGACGGGCTGCTCGACATGCCACACCGTGTCCACGAATGCTTGTGACAGTGCGCCGACGCCAAGCCTCTCCACGTGGTGCTCGAGTCCTGCGGCATCGGCGACCGCCTTTGCTGATGGCGCTTCGTCGTAGGCCACGTCTTCAAAGCCCACCGTGAAGGCGCGTACGTTCGATCGCCGCTCGCGCATGAGGTGCGCGATGACTGCGGAGTCTACGCCGCCCGACAGGTACACGGCGGATTCGACATCGCCGTGCAAGCGTACCGATACCGCCTCTTCGAGCCGGTGGCCGAATTCCTCGATGACGGCTTCATCCGTACGACCTGCGGCTCGCGCGTCACTGTCACGCGAGAGATGCAAACGCCAGTACCGCGTCAGCGCCGTTCGACCGTGCTCGACTCGGAGCATGCATCCGGGTGGCACTTGCTGGACGCCTTCGAACATCGACGCGCCCGGCATGAACAGCCCACCGAGCATGTGGACGATCTGATCCGCGTCGAGGCGAGGCGTGACGGCGGGATGTGCGCAGAGGCCTTTGATCTCTGAGGCAAATATGAGTGACTCCCCGGCACGCGTGTAAAAGAGGGGCTTGATGCCGAACCGATCGCGGACAAGACACGTGCGGCCTTGACGAGAGTCGTGGAGCGCGAATGCAAACTCACCGCGCAGGTAGCGTGTGAAGTCGTCGCCGTATTCCTCGTAGAGATGGACGAGAATCTCCGTGTCCGACCGCGTGCGGAACCGATGGCCCTTTGCCACCAGTTCCCGGGTCAGCGCCTCGTAGCCGTACAGCTCGCCGTTGAACGTCACCCAGATCGATTCGTCCTCATTCGCGACCGGCTGCCGGCCGCCATCCGCGTCCACGATCGCGAGGCGGGCGTTCAGGAGGGCGACAGACGCCTGGGCGTCGATCCAGTAGCCCCATTGATCCGGGCCCCGGTGACGCAGCGCCGAGATCATGGCTGGGATGGCGTCCAGCGACACCCGGCTGCCGCGGTCGAGCGCGATCTCGCCGGCGATGGCGCACATGCGCGGCCAGTCTACCGCGCGGCGCGTGATATCGTATGCGGACCAGTCGTGGGCTCTCCCGACGGAGTGTCACCGTGCCTGCACCAGCCGGCATCCCAGCTCCCGCGCCCCTGATCGTCGAGCCGACCTACGGCTACGCACAGCCCGATGGATCCCCGGCTCACCCGACCATCCGCCAGGTGGTCCGGGAGTGGCTCGATGCGATGAACGGCTGGCGGCATCCGGCCCGGCGACTTCCGGCCGCATTCTTCGTCTTCCATTTCGCGACCGGCGTCCTCTTCGTCGACGGAATGCTCCACTTTCGCATAGACCGGTTCGCGTTTGGTGTCTGCGTCGGCTGGTGGATCAGTCTCCTCTATCACACGCTCTGGTACCACCGGTACTGCTCGCACGCGTCGTTTGCGTTCAGCAGTCCCTGGTGTGCGCGTGTGTTGCTCTGGACCAACCCCGTGGCGTTCAGAGAGGAGATGTACGCGATCCCGCATCGGATCCACCACGAGCGCTCCGACAAGTTGGGGGATCCCTACGGGCCCCATCTCGGCTGGCTTGGTAGTTTCCTGGCGACCGAATCGCAACAGAAGGTGAACACGTCAATCGACGAACGCCAGTACACGGCGCTCGCGCGCAGCCTGGAGCACATCGGGTTCCCCGCGAACACATACGAGGCGTTCCGCCGCACCGGGTCCGTGGAGCGCGTCGGGCACTACGTCGCGCGCGTGATCTTCGCCCAGCTGCTCTGGATCGCGGGCGTCTACCTGATCGGCGGCGGGTCCTACGTCGTGGTGTACTACGGCGCCCTGTTCGTCTTCACATTCTTCATGCGCGAGTTCCCGTGGCGCGGCCACGGTGGCAACTTCCGCACGATGAAGATCGCCGGGTGGGAATTCGACGACCGCAGCCGGAGCCAGAACAACTCGTTCTTCGGCTATGTCGCCGGCGAGTGGCACGACAATCACCATCTGCTGCCAGCGTCGGCCAATTGCGCGTTCTTACCAGGTCAAGTCGATCTGCCGTTTCTGCTCGTCCGGCTCTGGCATCGGCTCGGCATCGTTTCGGCGTATTACGATGCCGCCGAGACATTCACGAAGCGCGAGTACCAAGCATCGCACGCGCCGCTCAACGAACAGGGTCCGTCGAATCTCCCGTCCGTGCCATCGGCGCCGCTCAGCTGAGCCCGCGCTGGCCGCTGCCAGGAATCCGGTGCGCAGACCGGCCGCCGTACGCGCCACGATCCATCCACACGCACACACGCCGATCCAGATCTGCCAGTCGAGGGCAGGCGCACGAGCGATGAGACCAGCTGAAAGGACCGTCGCGATCGGTCGCGCCCAGTCCGGTCCGTGCTGGGACGTCAAGGCCAGAGCGGCTCCGTAGACGCCGGCCACGGCAAGCGGCACGGCGAATGTCGCCACCGCGACCACCAACCCTGCCGACCCCGTCAACGTCGTCTGCACGACACGCAACCTGCGTCGTTCGATCTCCAGCGCGAGTTGACCGAATTCGGCGAGCTGGGCGAGCGAGTCTTCGTCCACGACACGCGAGGGCGCCGGCTGCGTCACGCTGGCGGTGATCCGCCGCCGCGCCGCTCCACGAAAATACGCGCGCGTCACTTCGCTGTAGTCGGCCTCGGGAAACAGGTGCATGGCGGTAGCGTCCATCGTCGCGAACGCCCGGCGGATACGCAGAAACGCCCACTCGAAGGCGAGCCGGTGCTCGAAGAAGATCCGGTTGATCGCCACGTTGACGGCATCGACGGACTTCAGTGGATATGGCAATCCAGGTATGGAAGTGCGAAGTCCCCACTGCTCGAGTGCCCGCACGATCTCGGCGCGCACGGGGCCGAGATCGATGGCGGGCATCGGCGCGCCGAGCAGGAGCGCCATGTCGGCGGCCCGTTCGTACTCCTGCGACGCCATCGCCGTCATGAAGAGACGGAACTTCTCGAGATATTCGCGCTCGGTGAATCCGACCGATCCGAAATCGAGCAGCGCGACCCGACTGTCTCGGAGAAGGATGATGTTCCCGGGGTGAAGATCCCCGTGGTACAGGTTGTCCTCGATGACCTGCCGGAGGATCGATCGACTGAAGCGCCGGTTCACCCTCTGCTGATCGATGTTGTTCTCACGTTCCCACGCGCGCACTCTCCCTGGGTTCGCATGGACGGTGGCGATGTAGTCGGCCATCAGGACGCCCGTCACGAACTCCATGACCAACACCTGTCTCGTAGACCACTCCGGATACACCTGCGGCACGTAGAGACCGTGGCGGGGGAGCGTGGCCTGCATGCGCTCCATCGCGGAGGCCTCGTGCAGGTAATCCAGCTCCTCGCTCAGGATCGCCTCGAGCTCCCAGCGCATGCTCTCCCACCGCATGAACCGCGCGATGTGGAGCCGATCGAGCAGCGTCGCCACGATGCGGATGAAACCGAGCTCGGCGGCGAGCGATTCCCGCACGTGCGGACGCTGGACCTTCACGGCGACGGCGTCACCGTTGCGCAGCCGTGCGCGATGCACCTGGCCGATGGACGCGGCAGCCAGTGGCGTCGCGTCGAATTCGCTGAATACGGCGTGCACCGGTTGGCCAAGCTCGGTTGCCACGATGTCGCGCGCGATCGCACCTGGAAAGCCGTACGCGCGGTCCTGCAGACGCGCCAGCTCCTGGCATACCTCGAGAGACAGCAGATCGATTCTGAGTGAGAGCAGCTGACCGACTTTGATCCAGATACCGCCAAGATCCTCGAGTACCGCACGGAGCCGGCGGCCGCGCGAGACGGCATCGTGCGAGCCTATGATGCGATACCAGACCTCGCCGGCGAGCCAGCGCGTCCAGCGTGACACCACGCCCCACGATCGCCAGCGGGTCGGGGGCACGACCTGCCTCACGGCGACGGGCTCTCGCTCCGTGGGGTCGATGAGCGGCGTCGGGATCAGCGATTCCGGCACCATCACCGTGACCCCACGCGCGTCGCGCGAATTCGCTCCTCGTACGCGGTGAGAATGGCGGGCAGCTGGGCCTCGGCCGCGCGGGCTCCGGCTGCAATCAGCTCGCGATCGCGATCCCAGCTGAGCATCGTCGCATCACCGAGGTCCGGGGCGATGACGACATCACCGGCCACGTCATTGCTCGACAGGCCGAGCGCCACGCCTGACAGGTGCATGCTTCGCGCAAAGAGATCGTAGGTGCGCGACGGGAATCGCGCCGCGAGCGGATGCGGCGCGAACGGGCCGATGGCCAGGACCGAGACGACAAACGCGGCGCCCATCTCGCGCGCCGCACGCGCCGGAACGGGATCCATCACCGCGCCGTCCACGAGGACTCGACCCTCGAGCGTCACTGGCGGCGTCCAGCCGGGGAATGCGGTCGACGCGCATGCCGCACGTCGGAGCAGGCCCCGCTTCAGCGTCACCGGCTCACCACGCTCAATGTCAGTGGCCACGGCCCAGAATGGCAGCTCGGTCGAGTTGAGCGTCCGCTCTCCGAAATAGCGACCGAAGAGCGCGTCCACCTGGTGCGCGCTCGCCATGTGCATGCGCCACAGACGCCACTCGCGAAGCCGCCTGCGCCGGCTCCGCCACTCGTCGGCCGCGGCCTGGAGCGCATCGCCGCGCCGGCCGATGGCCCACAAGCCTCCGACCACCGAACCCATCGACGTGCCGGCGATGAGATCGATCGGGAGTCCAGCGGCGCTCAGCGTGTCGAGGATGCCGACATGACACCAACCCCTCGCCCCACCCGCCCCGAGCGCCACTGCAACCTGCTGACCCAGGATGCCGCGCGCGATCGACTGCACGGCGTCGCGGAAGCGCGGGGGAAGCGAACGGCCGGCTGCGTATGCGATCTCGGCGTCCTGCACATCTACCACAAGCCGCCGCGATCCATCGAGCTCGGGCAGCGTCGTCGTCCGTGCATCCTGCGCCACGAAGGCGTTCTGCGTCTGCGGGTCGGGCGCGGGATCGCCAGGCCCGATCAGCGTGCACGTGTGCGTCGCGAACGGGGCGAGTGTCTCGAGTCCCTCGGGTGCCACCTGGTCTGCCGCGGCTAGGACCACGGATCCAAAACGCGCCGTCCATTCGGGCAGTCGAGCGGCAGCTTCACCGCGCGCGCCACCAGCGGTCTGGCCGTTGCCGATGGACGCGACCGCCAGGCCAGGTACGCCCGGCATGGCCGTTGGGGCGCCGTTCCCGGCTCCGACATGGACGAGCAGTGCGTCGCCGCGCCTGCCCTCTGACAAGGCCATCGTCAGAGCATGAGTGAACGCTCGAGGAGCGGCCCAATGAGGTGCCGCCCGTACGAGCACGACCGGCGATGGAACCGGTGCATTTTCCCCCGTCACGACGCCATGCAGCCGATGGGCGAGCACGCCGGCCAGCGCCCGCACGATGCGCTCGTGCGGCCCGCTCAGTGGTGCCAACGCCTCGAGGGGGAGCTCGATGACGTCGGCATCGACGAGGACCTCGACATCCGCGGAGCACGGCCTTCCGGTGAGGAACGAGACTTCGCCGATGATGGACGGGGGGTTGAGGTGTGCGATGGTCTCCACGCGGCCGTTCTGTCGCGTCCGTACGGCGACCTGCCCGGCACGCAGAACGTAGAGCGTGCTGTTCCCGGTGCCCTGCGTGAGCAGCCGCGCGCCAGCCGCCACGGTGCGCTCAAGGCAGCGCCCGGCGACCGCGGTCCGTTCCGCGGGATCGAGCGCGTCGAATGCGGTCACCGTGCCGAGAAACGTCGCAAGGTCGGTCATGGGAGCCCGCCCTGAGCGCTCGAGCGGTTCTGGTATATTACGCGCGTCTCTGCCACCCATTCCCCGGGCGTCCGCGCCCGAGGGCCCACCAGCCGCATGATCGATCCTGCGCTGACCCCAAGCCGTCTCGTGCGCCCCGACGAGCGCCCCAGGATCGAGGTTGTACCCGCGCAGCCCCGATCGCGCTTTCACGCTTTTCGTGTGTTCGCGAGCTTTCTCGTCTGGCTTGCCTCGATGTCATGGCTGCGGGTCACGGGCCGACTGACTCCCGAAGAAAGTGGCCGGCGTCTCACACGGCTCCTCGAACGACTGGGCGGACTGTGGATCATGGGCGGTCAGCTGCTGTCGATGCGCGTCGATTTGTTCTCGCCGGCGCTCTGCCGCGAGCTGTCGTCGATGCAGATGCGGGGCACCGCGTTCCCATTCGAGCAGGTGAGGGACGTGGTGGAAGCGGAGCTGGGGCGTCCTCTCGGAGATGTCTTCGACGAGTTCACAGCCGAACCGTTTGCGGCGACCTGGGTGGCGCAGATTCACCGCGCGCGGCTGCGTCGGGAGCAGGTCTGGACGGCGGTCAAAGTGCAGCGGCCGGAGGTGGCGGGGCGATTCGCCGGAGACCTCGCCCTCATCGAGCGTCTGGCGCGCTGGCTCGACTGGCTGCATGTGCTGAAATCGGTCCGGTGGCAGGTCGGTGTCTGGGAGCTGCGACAGATTGCGGAGCAGGAGACCGACTTCCGGTACGAGGCAGCGGCGATTCGACGGATGGCGGGCAACCTGCCGGCGAAGCGTGTGCTGGTGCCGGATCTGTTCGAGGAATACTCGACCGCGCGGCTGCTCGTGACCGAATTCCTGCATGCCGCGCTCGCGTCCGACGCGATTCGGCTGTCAGAGAGCGATCCGCATCGACTCGACGCGTGGCTTCGCGAGAACCGCATCGAGCCACCCCTTGTGGCGCGCCGCCTCTTCCACTCGTTCCTCCGTCAGCTCTTCGAGGACAATTTCTATCACGGCGATCTCTACCCCGGGAACATTGTCCTGCTCAGAGACAATCGCCTGGCGTTGCTGCATTTCGGGGCGTGCGGATTCACCGACCGCGAGTATCTGCAGAAGATTCGTCTGTTCTTCCGGACGCTGGCGACGCGCGACTATGCCAAGGCCGCGGATCTCACGCTGCTCCTGTGCACGACGCTGCCGGCGATTGACGTCGCGCGAGTGAAAGAGGATCTCGTGCGATCGCTCCGTGCGTGGACGGCGCGCACGTACGTCGCGGAGCTGCCGTACGATCAGAAGTCCATCGACAATGCGACCGTCGAAGTGATGAAGACGCTGCTGGAGCACGGGTGCACGATGGACTGGGGATTCCTGCGGATCCGTCGAGCGATGGCGATTCTCGATGCCACGCTGGTGCACTTCTATCCGACCGCGAACTACAGCGAATTGTGCGAGGACTACTTCCGGCGCGCCGAGCGCCGTCGGATCGAGCAGGTGCGGCCCCGGGCACTGGCGACACGCCTTGCGTCCGGCGCGCTGCGCGGACTGGACGTTCAGGACCGTGTGTCCGAGTTCACGATGTTCTACGGCGCAATCATCAGACGCAATGCCCAGGTCTTTCGCGCGACGACCGACCGCTTCTCGTTTCTGACGGGTACGCTGTTCGGTCAGGCCGCGTTGGTGCTCGGCGTGATCGGTGTGTTGCTCGTGGCGGCGCTCGTGGAGCGCATGCATCCAGGTCTGGTCGCGCCCATTCTCGGCGTGCAGTTCGCGGGTGCGGCCGCTCACCTTCCCGCGCTGAACGTCACGCTCTGGACCATCGTGGTGCTGGCAGACGCGTATCTTGCTGTGACAGCCTGGCGGCTGCGCGCGCGCTTCCTGAAAGAGCGGTCCCCGAGGACGGCGGGTACGCTGGGTCTTTGAACTGCTAGCCGAGAATCAGACGAGGCAGCTTGAGCGCCTTCCGGCCGGCACGCTGTGCCCGCGTGACGTTCACGCCAAGGTCCGAGACCCAGCCATCGCGGCGCTTCTCGTTCGATTGGGTGTGCCCCTCGAGGTACTTGGCGGCCGAGGCCTGCTCTGCTTCGACGAGGCGCCGCACGAGACGATCCGCGGGCCTCAGGAGTGCGGATCCCTTCTTGCCGCCGGTCCGTTCACGCTCGTAGAGGACGACCGGCACGATCTCGCCCGTCGGCGTCCGCGTCACCTCGACTACCCGCCGGACGTTCCCACTGAATCGAAGGTCGGCCATCGCGTGTGCTCCTCGGATGCGCGGTTGGTGCTCCCGGCTGATGGCTCTGGTATATCACGAGGCGGACCGCCCGTAAACTTGTCATGGGCGATCAGCAGTCGCCGTTCCCGGGAGGGTCTATGCGTCACCTCGGTATTGCGCTGGCGCTCGTCGCGCTTCTAGCCGTGGTCACTGTGGTCGAGGCCGCGGACACATCCTACCGCCTCCGCAAGGAAATCGCGGTCGGCGGCGACGGTGGGTGGGACTACCTCGCTGTAGATTCCGACGCCCACCGTCTGTACGTCGCGCACGCGACGAAGGTGGTCGTGATTGACACCGAGTCAGAGTCAGTCGTTGGTGAGATTCCGGACGTCCCGGGTACGCACGGGTTCGCGATCGCACCAGAGCTTGGGCGCGGCTTTGCCACCGCCGGGCGGGCCGGGAAGGTGATCGTGGTCGATCTCAAGACCCTGGCCACCGTCGCCACGGTGACGGCGGGTGAGAATCCCGACGCCATCCTCTACGAGCCCGTGCACCAGGAGGTCTACGCATTCAACCACACGGGCAAGTCGGTCACGGTATTCGACGCCAAGACCGGCGACGTGCGCGCCACGATTCCGCTCGGCGGTACCGCGGAGTTCGCCGTGCTCGACCGCGAGGCCGGTCGCATCTACAACAACCTGGAAGACACGAGCCAGCTGGCTGTCATCGATACTGGCGCGCACAAAGTGTCCGCGACCTGGCCGATCGCACCTGGCGAGGAAGCCACCGGCCTGGCGTTCGACGATGTGCATCACCGGCTGTTCCTGGGATGCGGCAACAAGTTGATGGAGATGATGGACAGTGCAACGGGGCACGTGCTCGGTTCGGTGCCGATCGGAGCTGGCGTGGACGCCACCGCCTTCGATCCTGGCACCGGCCTCGCGTTCGCCTCGAGCAGCGACGGCACGCTCACGTCCGCTCGTGTCGATGACGCCGGCACACTTCATGTCGTGCAGACAATTGCGACTCCGGCGCGGTCACGGACGATGACGCTCGATCCGAAGACGCATCGCCTGTACGTCGCGAGCGCGTCGTTTGCGGCCCCATCGGCCGGCACGCCGCCCGGCCGGCCATCGATCGTGCCGGGATCGTTCAAGGTGCTCGTCTACGAAATGACCGAATGATCTCGAGCCTCGAGGGCGGGGTGCGCCAGACGACGATTCGAGCGGCCTCGCCCCGCCCCCCTAGTTTTCAAGCGCGATGACGGAGTCGATCGGGTCAGGTGCGTGCGCGGGGAGCTGCACGATGAGGCCATCGCTGCCGGCCGAGACCTGCAACGTACCACCTCCGAGCAGGCGCGCCTGTCGGGGCGCGGTCTTGACACCAGGCACAACGAGCTTGCCGCCACTGGGCCACGTGAAGACATGGAGGTAGACCGTGCTGCCCTTCGTCGTGCTGCGGCCCCACGGCAGCGCGCCGACCTGGCTGGCCGTCGTGCCGTAGATCGACTCACTGTTGGTCTTCATCCAGCCGCCGATGGCTTCCATCGCGGCGACGCTCTCCGCGGGGACCGAGCCGTCGCCCTTCGGCCCGATGTTGAGCAGGTAGTTCCCGCCCTTGCTGGCGATGTCCACAAGATTTCGGATCAGGGTCTCGCTGGATTTCCACGCGTGGTCGTGCTCGCTGAACCCCCACGTCGTGTTCATCGTCATGCACGTCTCCCAATCGACCGTCATGCCCTTGTCGGGGATGCTCTGCTCGGGCGTGATGAAGTCGCCGTATTTGGGATCGAGCGTCGGCGCGTAGCCTTGCATCGCCATGCTCGTCCAACCGGCTTCTGGAATACGGAACAGACGGTTGTTCATGATGATGTTCGGCTGGTGCTCGCGAACCAGCGACATCAATTCGAACGCGCGCCATGCCTCTTCACCCTGGAAATCCTGCGCGCTGAAATCCCACCAGAGGATGTCGATGGGCCCGTAGTTCGAGACGAGCTCTTTCACTTCGCCATACAGGTAATCCTGGTACTTGCGGTGATCGCGCGTGCCATTGGGATAGGGAAGTCCGCGGAGCGGATGCGGCAGCTGCTTCGACCGCGCGTACTCGGTACTGATCGTGATGCCAGTCGATCACGGAGTGATAGAAACCGATCTTGAGGCCCTCGGCGCGGGCGGCGTCCACAATCTCGCGAATCAGGTCGCGATGCAGGACCGATCCGGCGTCGTACTCACTCACGGCGGAATCGTGCAGCGCGAAGCCTTCGTGGTGCTTGGAGGTGACGACGATGTAGCGTGCGCCGGCATCTTTGGCGAGTCGCGCCCACTCCTTCGCAAACCCCGGCTTGGGCTTGAAGAGCGGGATGGCGCGTTTCGCATAGGTATCGGTGTCGGCGCGCACCATGTTCTCGATCCACTCCATGCCCCCGGAGGTCGCGACGGCCTTTCCGTCCCACGTGCCGGCCAGGCCCGAGTACAGCCCCCAGTGCACGAACATGCCGAATCGCGCCTCGCGCCACCACGCCATACGGCGGTCGCGCTCGCTCGCTGTCTCGACACCGCGGCCGCTCAGGACCACGGCCATCGCCATCGACGACAGCACGACGGCTACAGCGATACGTACGGTGTGTCGGCGATTCATTACAGTGTCCCTCCGGAATCCGCAGTCGGCGCCGGCGCGTGAGGCGCGTCCGGGCCATGGGGTTCGAGATCCGGTAGCAGAGCCGTGAACAGACCGAGCGCCGGCAGCCATGCGCACAGCCTGTAGACAAACGTGATGCTGGTCGCATCCGCCAGCACGCCGAGCGCCGCCGCCCCAAGGCCGCCGATGCCGAACGCCAGACCAAAGAAGAGGCCGGCAATCATGCCAACGTTTCCAGGCACCAGCTCCTGCGCGTACACGAGGATGGCCGAAAAGGCCGACGCGAGGATGAGGCCGATGATCGCGCTGAGCACCCCGGTGACGGCCAGGCTCGCAAACGGGAGCGCCAGCGTGAACGGCAACACGCCAAGAATGGATCCCCAGATCACGTACTTGCGGCCGAATCGATCGCCCACGGGACCGCCGAGTACGGTCCCGACAGCCACGGCGCCAAGGAACACGAACAGGTGCAGCTGCGCGCTCCGCACCGAGACGTGAAACGTCTCCATCAAGTAGAACGTGTAGTACGTGCTGAGGCTCGCGAGGTAGATGTACTTCGAGAACACGAGCACCAGCAGCACCGCCAGCGCTCCGATGACCTGGCGCCGCGTCAGACCATGCGGCGCCGCGTGTGCCGCACCTCGAGTGGCGGCTTTCGAACGGGCGCGCTGGCTGTACCAGCGGCCGACGCGCCACAGCAACACGATCGCCGTGATGGGCACGATGGCGAACCATGCGAGGCTGCGCTGCCCGCGCGGCAGGACGATGAACGCCGCCAGCAGAGGCCCGAGTGCCGAGCCGGCGTTGCCGCCCACCTGGAAGAGCGATTGCGCCAGCCCGTGCTGACCGCCCGATGCCAGGCGCGCAATCCGCGACGACTCGGGATGAAAGATCGAGGAGCCGATGCCAATCAATCCGGCGGCGAGCAGCACGAACGCGTATTGCGTAGACCACGCAAGCAGCAACAACCCGGACAAACTGAACGTCATCCCGACCGCGAGCGACTGCGGCTTCGGCCGCCGATCCGTGTAGTACCCCACCAACGGCTGCAGCAGCGACGCCGTCATCTGGTTCACGAGCGTGATGAGCCCGACATGGCGGAAGTCGAGGCTGAGCGCGCTCTTGAGGATCGGATAGATCGCCGGCAGCAGCGACTGCACCATGTCGTTCAACAGGTGGCAGAGGCTGAGCGCACCGAGCACCGAGAACGCAGCCTGGCCGTACGCGGTGCCCGCCGGCTGCGGCGCGGCGGCGTGGGCCGAGGACGCGGCGGGGTCACGCGATGCAGAGATCGAGGACAAGATCCGCACGATATCATGCACGTTCGAGGGCGCCGCGCCTCCATTGGCCGATCGACGCGCGACACTCTTGTGAATGGGCCCTTTCCGCGCGTTGAGACGCCGAGGAATAAGCGCTGTGAATGATGCTATTCGGCCGCTGGTCGAGACGGTCTGGAACTACCACCAGCTGCATCACGAGGTGACGAACGCGGATGCGATCCTCGTCCTCTGCAGCCACGACCTCATCGTGGCCGAGCGCGGGGCTGAGCTGTTCCTCGAAGGCCGTGCGCCGCTGCTCATCTTCTCGGGTGGATCGGGCGCCATGACACGCGAGCTCTGGTCGGAGCCCGAGGCCGACGTCTTCGCTCGCATCGCGATCGAGCGGGGCGTCCCCGCCGATCAGATTCTGCGCGAGGCACGGTCCACGAACACCGGCGAGAACGTCCGGTTCACCAGACAGCTGCTGGCCGATCGCGGCCTGGATCCACAATCGTTCATCGTCGTGCAGAAGCCCTATATGGAGCGCCGCAGCTTTGCGACGTTCAGAAAGGTCTGGCCCGAGAAAGCCGTGATCGTGACGTCGCCGCGCATCACGCTCGACGACTACCTGACGCGCTACTCGCACGGCAGCCTGACCGCTGAGGACGTGATCAACATCATGGTCGGCGACCTGCAGCGTATCCGCCTGTATCCGGCGCGCGGCTTCCAGATCCCACAGGAGATTCCTCCGGAGGTCTGGTCCGCGTTCGACGGGCTCGTCAGGGCTGGCTACGATAAGCGACTGGTGGAGAAGTGAGACGGATCGGCTGGCGTCGCGTGGCGATGGCCGTGATCGCCGGTGTGCTCGGCGTGTCCGCCGCGGTGCTCATGAAGGCCTTCGCCGACATCGACGTGGCCGCACCATCCGCGTCCATGCCACTCGCTGCTGCGGCGACACGCTACGAACCGACGGAGGTCTCGCTCAATGCGCATCCGCTGCCGGCATGGTTCGACGAGGCGAAGTTCGGCATCTTCATCCACTGGGGCCTCTTCTCGATTCCCGGATTCGCGCCGAACGGCAGCTTCGAGCACGTGCTCAGAACCGACTACGACCGGGCGATGCTCGTGCACCCGTATGCCGAGGACTATTGGAACGCCATCAAGGATCCCTCCACGCCCTCTGCCGCGTTCCACCGCGCCCATTACGGCACGATGCCGTACGAAGGCTTCGAGCCGTTGTTCCAGGAGAACCTGCGCCATTGGGACCCGGCGGCCTGGGCGCGGATCTTCGACGAAGCAGGAGCGAAGTACGTCGTCCTGGTCGCGAAGTACCACGACGGATTCTGTCTCTGGCCGACCGGCGTGCCCAACCTCCACCACCCGAACTGGTTCACCCGGCGCGATCTGGTGGGAGAGCTCGCAGCGGCCGTCCGCGCGCGCGGGCTTCGCTTCGGCGTCTACTACTCGGGCGGTGTCGATTGGACCTTCCGTCCGCGCATTTCACGGACGCTCGGTGATTATGGATTCTCGACGCCTGGCGGCGACTATCCGGCGTACGCCGACGGGCAGATGCGGGAACTGATCGCCCGCTATCATCCCGACATCCTCTGGAACGACATCTCGTGGCCGACCGATCGCGAGAGTCTCTTCCGCCTCTTCGCCGACTACTACGCCACCCAGCCACAGGGCGCCGTCAACGACCGGTGGACCGAGACAACGCTGACGACGCTGGTGTTGCGGCTCAAACCGGCGCGCCTGCTGTTCGACGCGTTGATGAAGCAGGCGTTCATCGCGAAGCCGAACCTGCTCGACGAGATCGCCCAGCAACCCGTGCCGCACAGCGACTTCGTCACGCCCGAGTACACGCAGTTCAAAGAGATCCATCCCAAGAAGTGGGAGATGACGCGCGGCATCGGCCATTCCTTCGGATACAACAGAAACGAGCGCGACCAGGATTACGCATCGTCCGAGACGCTCTTGTCATCGTTCATCGATGCCGTATCGAAGAACGGAAATATGCTGCTGAACGTCGGTCCCCGCGGTGAGGATATGCAGATCCCGCAGGAGCAGCTGGCGCGCCTGGCGGCCTTCGGCCAGTGGCTGCGCACGAACGGGCGCGCAATCTATGGCACCCGGCCGTGGACGCAGGCCGACACCACGACCGCTTCGGGTGAGCCCGTGCACTTTACCCATCGCGGCGACAGAATCTTCGCAATCGTGGTTGGACGGCCGGCCGGTGCAACCATTACGCTCAAGAACGTGGCCCTCGCCGGGACCGGCCGGCTGGTGGCCGACGGTAGCCCGGTTGGTGTCACCGTGGTTGCCGGATCGACCGTCCTGACGTTCGCGCACGTCCTCGACGAAACGTTCGCCCCGGCCATCGAGATAGGACCCTTGCCGTGACCGATACACACCTCTGGACGCGACGATCCTTCCTGGGCACGGCGGGCGCGATGTTTGCTGCCCCGCAGTTGGCCGGCCGGCAGACGCCGCGCGTGCGCTTCGGCGTGCGCGCGCCGTTTGCGACCAACGACCTGTCCGAACGTGTGAAACTCGTCGAGTCCCTCGGCTACGACGGCATCGAGCTGGGACCCGAGTTTCTCGATGGTCCCGTCGACCAGATCCGGTCCGCCCTCACCGGCAGCCACATCCAGGTCAGCGCCATCGTCGGATCGCTCAAGTTGCTCGATCCGGATCCAGAGGTCCGCCGGCAGGCCATCGAGCTCGATCGCCAGCGCCTGCGGCTGGCGAAGATGCTCGGTGCGATGGGTGTGATTGAAGTGCCAGCCTTCGGCCCCTGCAAGTTCCCAGGGGAAGAGGGCAAACCGTCGCCCCACACGCTCGAGGACGGGTTGCTCATGGAGGGATTGCGTGCGCTTGCGCCGGACATGGCCTCGACCGGTGTGTCGGTGCTCATCGAGCCGCTGACGAAGCGTGAGACGCATTACATGAACCTGCAGTCGCACGGCGCCCGTGTCATCGAAACGGCCGGCGTCGAGGGAGCATCGCTTCTGAGCGACTTCTACCACATGCAGATGGAGGAGCAGGACATCGGCCGCACTCTAGCGGTTTTCGGCGGGCACACCGCCTACGTCCATCTGGCCGATGGCGCGCAGCGCACCGAGCCGGGCTCGCTGCCATTCGACTATCGCCCAGGCTTCCGCGCGCTCAAACGCCAGGGCTTTCACGGATGGCTGACGATGGAGTGCAAGGCGACGGATGATCCGGCGGCGGCGCTGAAGCGAGCGCTCGTCTATATCCGGCAACAGTGGAACGACGCCTGACAAACGCGAGTCATCTACGGCTTGGGCAGTTCGATGCGGGCTGCCTCGAACTCTGCGGGAATGAACCGGCGATCGATCAGACCAGTGACGTCGAGCCGGCGATCCAGGATGCCCGCCGCGAGCCCCATGTCCGCAATCCGCTGCATCTCATCGTCTCTCGGCGTCAGCATTCGATAACTGACCCGGTCCGGCGGCTGGGTCAGCACAAAGCGCAGAAGACGTTCGTCCTGGCGGAAGTAGGGCGATACGAGGCGCGCAGCCTCCTCGCGATGCGTGTCGGCCCATTCGCCGCTCTCCGCAATCCCGCGCACCAGATCCTTCACCACCGCGGGACGTTGTGCGATCAGGCGATCGGTGACGACGAGCACACAGGAAATGAAGTGCGGCCAGATGTCCTTCGCGTAGTAGAGGACGCGGCCGGTGCCGTCCATCTCCGCGCGGGCGGCATGCGGCTCGCCGACAAAGTAGGCGTCAATCGCCTTGCTGGCCAGTGCCCCGGGCATGTCGGGCGGCGGCATCTCGACGAAGCGGATGTCGGAGGGACTCAGGCCTTCGTCCTCCATCAGTTTGTGGATGACCAGGTTCTGGTTGCTGTACTTGCTCGGGATCGCGAAGATGCGGCCCTTGAGGTCCTTCATGTTCTTCGCAGGCAGATCCTTGCGGACGATGACCGTCGATCCGTCGCGATGACCGAGATACGCGATCCGCACACCGACGCCTTGTTCGCGCAGCTTCATCGCCAGCGGCGCAATCATGAACGTCGCGTCGAGGCGCCCGCTCTTCAGCGTCTCGACGACCGTCGGAAAATCGGTGAAGCGCTGAGACTCGAAGCGCGTGGATCGGCTCGTTTTTGACGCGTAGTCGGTGACGGGGCAGGTCAGGTGGCACGTCACGGGAAGAAAGCCGACCGCGAGCGTTTCGCGCATCTCGGCCGTCCCCTCGCGGCCGGTCCGTTCGGACGGCTTCCACGGCTTCAGCCGGAGCACTGCGAGCACCGTCAGCGCGATCAAGGCGCCGAGGATCCATCGGGCGATGGGCGATCGCATCATGAACGTGGCTCCCTGCCGGCGGCCGACGCGGCATCCAACTCGACGTCGCGCTCGAGACCCAGCATCGTCAGGATCCGATGCTCGGCCCTGACGACTTCAGGATGCGTGACGTCACGCGGCCGTGCAAGCGCGAGCGTGACTTCATCCCGAATGCGGGCGGGGCGCTCGGACAGCACGAAAACGCGGTCCGCGAGTTGAGCCGCCTCCTGAATGTCGTGCGTGACCAGGACGACGGTCCTCGGGCGTTCGCGCAGAAGACGCGCCAGCTCGCCGCGCATCTTGAGTCGTGTGAGGTAGTCGAGCGACGAGAACGGCTCGTCCATCAGCAGCACGTCGGTGTCGCCCGCGAGGGCCCGGGCGAGCTCGACGCGCTGGCGCATGCCGCCCGACAGCTGATGGGGGTAGTGATCCTCGAAGCCGTTCAGTCCGATCAGGGCGAGCAGCGATGCGGCACGCGCGGTGCGATCCTCGTCGCGCGTCACGTGTCGGAGACCAAGGTGGACGTTTTCGCGGACGGTCATCCACGGAAACAGGCCGTCCTGCTGGAAGACCATGCGCACCTGCGCCGGACGATCCACACGTCCGGTCGTCGGCGTCAGCCATCCCGAGCACAGATTCAACAGCGTCGTCTTACCGCAACCGGACGGGCCGACCAGCGCGACGAATTCGCCGCGACGGACGCTGAAGTCGATGTCGGCGAGCACGTCTATGCCGCCGAACCGATGGCCGACGTGTTCGAGACGGAGCAGCGCGTCAGCGGCGCTCGCGCGTGGTGCCCGCGCACTCATCGCTCGTAGCCCCATCGCACGCTGGGGATCCGCGTGAGCTGCACCAGCAGCCGATCGATGGCAGCGCCGATGGCGCCGATGGCGACCATCGCGGCTCCGAGCAGATCGATCCTGAGCCCGTTACGTGCGTCCCAGACCGCGAAGCCGAGGCCGTCACGTCCGGCGATCATCTCCGCTGCGACGACGACCAGCCAGGAGAGTCCCGCGGTGACTCGGAGCGCCGTGATCACTTGAGGCGCGATCGCGGGCAGTGTGACGTCGCGCAGGAGCTCGAAGCGCTCGACACCCAGATCGCGCGCCACCCGGAAATAGATGCTCGGGATGTTGGCGACCGCCGCGGTGGTCGAGAGGACCATCGGGAAGAACGTCGCCATGAAGATGAGGAAGATCGCGGGCGGATCGCCAATCCCAAGCCACAGGATCGCGAACGGGATCCATGCCAGTGGCGACAGACTGCGGAAAAAGTTGACGAGCGGAAGAAAGGCCTGCCGTGCCAGGAGCGAGTGGCCGAGCAGCAGGCCCGTCGGAACGCCCAGGACAACGGCGAGCAGGAAACCGACTGCCACCCGGAACAACGAAGCGATGCAGTCGTCGAGGAGCCGGCCCGACGTGAGCTCGACGACGAGACCCCGCGCGACCGCGAGCGGGCTCGGGAAGAGCGACTCCGGAAACAGGTGTAGCGCTGCCAGGCCCGCCCAGAGGAGGACGAGGACGGCGGGGCCAATCACCGCGACGAGCGGTGTAGCCGGCCGCGTCGAGTTGAGCATCGCGTTCAAGTTTACCCGGCTGGAATCGACGCTTCGGCCTTCGGGGCAGGATCGGTCACCTTCGAAGCTACTAGTCGCGTCCAACAAAAGGATTAGACCGTCTCGCCGAGCGCGGCCGCGGTCGGATGAGTGGGCTAAAATCGCGGGATGCTCCGCACCGTGGAACGTGTCGTGGACCTGCTCGATCCCGGCCTCAATGACATCCTGAACATGTCGGTCGAAGAGGCGCGGTCTCGTGTCCTCGATGGCTCGCCGGAAGCCGTGCGCGGCATCGACGGATCGTTTGCGCTGGTGGCGCGCGACGGCATCACCGTTCGTCTGGCGCGCTCGATGGACCGGCCGATGCGGTACTTCCTCGCAAAGCGCCAGGCCGGTCCCGCGCTGTTCGTCGCCGATCGCATCGACACGCTCCATCGTGCGCTCGCAGAGGAAGGCCTCGACGGGCAGTTCCATCCCAGTTACACGCGCATGGTGCCGGCACATCACGTCGTCGATCTGCGCCTGGTGGGGTGTCCCGATCCCGATCCGACCTACACACGCTTCTTCACACCGACCCGGAGTGCGCTGCCGCCCGATCTGGACGAGATCGGCCGGCGCTACATCGGCGCCCTTGCAAGTGAAGTCGCGAAATGGCTCGAGGCGGTAAACCGTTCGGATACGGCGGCGCCCATTGGCGTGTGTTTTTCGGGCGGGATCGACAGCGGCGCGGTACTGCTCGTCGTGTACCACGCGATGCAGCGCCTTGGCCTGTCGCCTGCGCGTTTGAAAGCGTTCACGCTGAACCTGGGTGACGGGCCCGACGTGGAACAGGCTCGCGCGTTTCTGTCTGCACTCGGACTGTCGCTGTTCCTCGAAGAAGTGGACGCAGCTCCAGGAGATCTCGATCTGGCGGCCACACTGCGCGTTCTCGAAGACTACAAGGCCCTCGATGTCGAATGTGCGGCCATGGGCCTGTTGCTGTGCCGCGGTATCCGCGCCCGCTATCCCGACTGGCGGTACCTCGTGGACGGCGATGGCGGCGACGAGAACCTCAAGGACTATCCGATCGAGGAGAATCCAGAGCTCACGATCCGGAGTGTCGTGGACAACCTGATGCTCTACCAGGAAGGCTGGGGAGTCGGCCGGATCAAGCACTCGCTGACCTACAGCGGAGGACTGAGCCGGAGCTACGTGCGGACGTACGCGCCGCTGCGCCACTACGGCTTCGACGGGTTCAGTCCCTACACACGTCCCGCGGTGGTCGAGGTTGCCGAAGGGCTCCCGTTCGCGACGTTGACGAATTACGACGTGCCGACGCTGTACGCGCTCAAGGGCGAGATCGTGCGGCGCGGCGTCAAGGACATCACCGGACTCGACATGCCGGTGTTTCCCAAGCGCCGGTTTCAGCATGGCGCGGTGCCGGTCGGTACCCTGCGCGCGTCGCTGGGCGGCGACGAAGCCGGCTATCGCCGGGCGTTCCACGCGCTCTACTCGTGAGTACCACCTATCCGCAGCGACACGCCGACCGCGACCGGTTCGTCCTGGAGCACCGCAGCACCAGGCCCGCGCACGATCCCTGGCGCCATCACGGCGTGCTCGTCGAAGAAGAGCGGGCGCGGAGTGGCGCCGTCGTTCGGGCTGCGACGGTTTTTCTCACCGGACGCGAGTGTCCGTGGCGGTGCGTGATGTGCGACCTCTGGCGGTTCACGCTGGAGAGCGATACCCCGGCCGGCGCGATTCCGCATCAGATTGGCCTGGCGATCGACCAGCTCTGCGCCGCCGGAACACCGCTGCCCACGCACATCAAGCTGTACAACGCGGGCAGCTTTTTCGACCCGCGTGCCGTGCCGCCCGCCGACTATGACGCCATCGCCGCGCAGGTCGGCCGGTTCGATCACCTGATTGTCGAATCGCACCCGGCCCTGGTCGGACCCCGGATGGACGATCTGCTCGCATCACTCGACGCCCATCCGGGACCGCGCGGCGTACCGACGCTCGAAGTCGCGATGGGCCTCGAGACGACGAATCCGACGGCGCTGGATCGCCTCAACAAGCGAATGACGGTGGCGGACTTTGCCAGGGCGGCTGACGAGCTCCGGGAGCGCGGCGTGTCGCTGCGGGTGTTCTTGCTCGTGTTTCCGCCGTTCGTGCCCGCCAACGAACAGGACGTGTGGCTGGGCCGATCCGTCGAAACCGCCTTTGCGTGCGGTGCGTCCGCCGTGTCGCTGATTCCCCTGCGGCCCGGCAACGGGTCCCTGGAGGCCCTGCGCCCGCCGGACGCCGTCGTACGGCCTGCGCTGAAGGACGTGGAACGCGTGTTCGAGGCAGCCCTCGTTCGCGCACGCGGCCGCCTCTTCGTTGACCTCTGGGATCTCGAGCAGATCGCGAGCTGTCACGACTGTCTCTCCGAACGGCGCCAGCGGCTGGCGCGCATGAACCTGGAGCAGTCCGTCCTGCCGCCGGTCGTCTGTGCGAGCTGTGACGAGGTGCGGGCATGACCATCTCGGGGTCGAGACGCGACGCCGATGTGGTGATCGTCGGCGGCGGCTTCGCCGGTGCGTTGACGGCGATGGCGCTGCGCCGGCGCGGACGATCCGTCCTGCTCGTCGAGCGTGGACGCCATCCGCGGTTTGCGATTGGAGAATCCTCCACACCGCTCGCCAATCTCCTGATCGAGGAGCTGGCCGACACCTACGATCTCCCGCGGCTGCGCCCGCTCTCGAAATGGGGCACGTGGCGACGCACGTATCCCGACATCGGCTGCGGCCTCAAGCGCGGCTTCAGCTTCTTCCATCACGAATTCGATCGCCCGTTCCAGGATACCGACGCACACGATCGGCAACTGCTCGTGGCCGCGAGTCCGCACGACGACATCGCTGACACGCATTGGTACAGGCCCGATGTCGATCACTTTCTCGTCAGAGAGGCGGAGCGCCACGGAGCCGTGTACCTCGACGAGGTGACGCTCGAACAGATGACCGTCGAAGGTGATGGCGTTCGCCTCGACGGACGTAAGGACAACTACCCGCTTCAGCTCTCCGCACGATTCCTGATCGACGCGTCGGGACCGCGCGGATTCCTGCATCGGGTGCTGCACCTCGGCGATGCGCCGACGCGGTGGCTGCCGGCGACGGCTGGTCTCTATACGCATTTCACCGGCGTTGCGCGATGGGACCAGCAGAAGCCTGCCGCGGGCACGCCGTATCCGGTGGATGCGGCTGCGCTCCATCACGTATTCCCCGGCGGCTGGATCTGGGTGCTCCGCTTCGCGAATGGCATCACGAGCGCGGGTGCCGCCGTCACAGACGCTCTCGCGCGCGACCTGCGCCTGCACGAAGGCGCATCGGCCTGGGATCGTCTGCTTGCCCGTCTGCCGGCAGTCCGCGATGCAGTTCGCATCGGCGCGTGCTGCGCTGCCGTTCGTCTACGCGCCGCGCCTGGCGTTCCGCAGCGAAGCGGTCTGCGGGACCCGCTGGGCGTTGCTGCCGTCAGCCGTGGGGGTGATCGATCCGCTGCTCTCGACCGGATTCCCGCTCACGCTGCTCGGGATCAGCCGGCTGGTGGACGTCGTGACAACGACGTGGGAACAGCCGGCACAGGAAGAGGCGCTGGCGCGGTATGCCGCCGAGACACAGGCGGAGCTGGATGCCACCGAGCGGCTGGTCGCGGCACTCTACGCCACGATGACCGACTTCCCGTTGTTCAAGCGGCTCAGCCTTCTGTACTTCGCTGCGGCGAGCTTCAGCGAGACCGTCCGGCGGCTGGGCCGCCCGGAACGCGCTCGCGGGTTCCTGCTCCACAACGATCCGACGTTTGGTCCAGAGCTTCGCGACTGTAGCGAGGCTGCGCTCGCAAGACCCGCCGGCGCGGCTCGCGATGCGCTGATGGCCAGAATCGATCGCGCGATCGACCCGATCAACGTCGCGGGACTGCTCGATCGCACGCGACGTGACTGGTTTCCCGTGCGCGTGGATGACTTGCTGGCTGCGGCACCGCGCCTCGGCGCGACGATCCGAAGAACTGCATCAGCTCGTGGAACGCTGTGGGTTGCAGGACGTGGCGCGCGCGGCGGGGGGCATGTGACGTGCTGACGCGAACCTCGCGCCAGTACGCCTGGCTGGTTGGCGTGATGGCGGTGCTCGTCACCGCCCAGGCCTGTTCGTCGTGCCGCAGCGGACTGAGCGTGCCGGATCCTGTCTATCGAGAAGCGGTCTCAGCGTTCTACACGGGGCTGGCCGCGCTCCAGACGAGTCAGGAAGTGCTCGCGCGCCAGAAGTTCGAGCGGGTGACAACGATCGTTCCCGATGAGCCTGCGGCCTGGGCCAATCTCGGGCTGCTGATGGTCAGGCAGCAGGAGATCGACGGCGCGCTAGCAGAGGCTGAGAAAGGCCGCCGAGCTCGCGCCGAAAAGCGGCGCCATTCAGCGCATGCTCGGCCTCGCCGAGAGCCGGCGAGGCAATCTCTCGGAAGCCATCACGCATTGGTCCCGCGCGATAGAGCTCGATCCCGGCGACATCAAATCGGCGTTCGCGCTCGCACAGGAAACCGCGCGTCAGGGCGGTGCCGACAACGAGGCCGCTGCGATGGCGCAGCTGCAGCGGCTGCTCGATCGATCGGACAATCTCGCCGCGCGACTCGAGCTTGCGCGTCTGGCCGCCAAGCGCGGTGACGCGCCTGCCTTCCGGAAGGCCATCGCGCCGCTCGGCTCGCTGTCAGCGGATGGCCGCCCGATGCGCAGACGCAGCTCGCATCGCTTCAGGAAGGCGCCGCAGGCGATCCGCGTGCCGCCGCGACCCGCGTCGTATTTCTCAAGAACCTGCTCTTGCCCGTGGTGTCGTACCGCCATGCACTCGCGGCCGTGACGACGCCAAACGATGCGGTCGGCGAGCCGCTCATGGGATTCCTCGCGCTGCCGAATCCCACACCGCAACCCGCCGCGCCCGATCAGACACTCACTTTCACCGTTCAGCCGCTCGCGGCCGGACCTGCGCTCGGCGAACTGGGTGGGACCGTGGTCGGCGGGCGGCGACGGCGCTCCCGTGGCGGCGACCGCTGGCGCTGACGGTCTCTCGATCAATGGCCACCCGGTCGAGATCAAGAGTCAATGGCAAGGCCGCTCCGCTTCAGCTGCGCGACGTGACGCGCGACGGCGTGCTGGCGGCGGATCTCAACTACGACTTCAAGACCGATCTGGTCCTCGCCACACCGCGCGGGATCACGATGCTCCGTCAGAACGACGACGGAACGTTCGCGGACGTAACTGGTGACGCGCACCTGCCGGCGGCAATCACTGGTGCGGCGGCGTACGGCGTGTGGGCCGCCGATGTGGATCTCGACGGCGATCTCGACGTGGTGGTCGCGCCCGCGTCTGGCGATCCTCTCGTGCTTCGGAACAACAGCGACGGCACGTTCTCTCCACAGACGCCGTTCACCGGCGTCACGTCGATCCGTGGGTTCGTCTGGGCCGATTTCGACGGTGACGGTGTGCCGGATGCGGCGATGCTCGATCAGACGGGCGCGATCCACGTGCTGCTCAACCTGCGCGGCGGCGCATTTCACGAGCAGGCCCTTCCGTCCGGCCTCGAGCACGCCATTGCGCTGACGGCCGCCGATGTGAGCGGCGGATCGACGCTCGACCTGGTCGTCCTGACTGCCGACGGGCGCGCTCGTCCGCCTTGGACCCGGAACCGCTGGACCTCAATGGGAGTCGGCGCCGCTCGCGCCGGCTCGATCGACTGCCCGGCGACGCGACGGCAGGGAACATCCGCCTGATACCCGCCGATCTCGACAACAACGCGGCGACGGATCTGATCGTGGCGGGACCGGCGAACACGCGCGTGCTGTTGGGCGGGCCGGTGGGTACGCTGACGCTCCTGCCCGCCACGCTTCCCCTGGGTGTAGACGGCGTCGCCGATCTCGATGGGGACGGCCGCCTGGATCTCCTCGGACTCGGACGCATCGCGTCAGGCCCGTTCGCGCCACGAGCCGCGGCGGCAAGGCGTACCACTGGCAGGTGCTACGCCCGCGGGCGGCCAGCACGCATGGCGACCAGCGGATCAACTCGTTCGGCGTCGGCGGCGAGGTCGAGGTCCGCACCGTCCTGCAGGTGCAGAAGCAGACCATCTCGTCTCCGGTCGTGCACGTCGGCCTTGGCGACGTCTCACACGCCGACGTGATCCGGATCGTATGGCCCAACGGCATGCTGCAGTCGGAATTCGACAAGCCTGCCGATGCCTCGATCGTGGCCAGTCAACGGCTGAAGGGATCCTGTCCATGGCTCTTCGCGTGGGACGGTCGCGAGATGGCCTTCGTGACGGATCTGATCTGGCGATCGCCGCTCGGGCTGCGGATCAACGCGCAGTCGACCGCCGACGTGCTCATGACCGAGGATCGCGTCAAGGTGCCGGGTGACCGCCTGGTGCCGCGCGATGGCGCCTACGATCTGCGGATCACCGCGGAGCTGTGGGAGACCCACTTCTTCGACCTCGTATCGCTGCTCGTCGTCGACCATCCCGCAGGTACGGAAGTGTTCGTGGACGAGCGCTTCGCGGTACCGCCGCCGTCGCTGGACGCGATCGTGACGGGCCCGGTTCGTCCATTCCGTGCCGTGCACGACGACCTCGGCACCGATGTCTCGACGATCGTCGCCGCGCGCGACGATATCCATCTCGATAGCGCCGGGCGCGGGGCGTACCAGGGTATTACGCGCGATCACTACGTCGAGATCGACGTGCCCAGACGAGGCCCCGCGCGGCGGTCCGCTGTGGCTCGTCGCCCAGGGATGGATTCATCCGACCGACAGCTCCGTGAACGTCGCGATCGGACAGGGCCTTCACGAACCGCCGCACGGGTTGTCGCTGTCGGTCGCCGACCGATCCGGCCGCTTCCGGATCGTGCGGCCGAACCTCGGATTCCCGGCAGGCAAAGACAAGACGATCCTCGTGGATCTGTCGGACGTCTTTGTGCCCGGTGCTCCGAGGCGGATCCGTCTCTCCACGAATCTGGAGATCTATTGGGATCGGATTGGATGGGCCGAGGGACGGCCCGGGGTCTCGATTGCGCCACGCGCGCTGGCGCTCTCGTCAGCCGACCTCCGCGCTCGCGGATTTTCCGTCACGAGCCAGAGCAACGTCAGCGCGCCGGAACGTCCGATGTACGAGCTTTCGGGCACCGCGCCGCGGTGGCTCGACCTCGAAGGCTTCTACACCCGGTTCGGTGATGTGAAGGAGCTGCTGACCCGCGCGGACGATCGCTACGTCATCATGAACGCTGGCGACGAGCTTGCATTGCGCTTCCCGGCCCCTCCGCCGCCGGCCCCAGGTCTCGTCCGCGACTTCATCGTGGTCAGCGACGGGTGGGTCAAGGACGGCGACTACAACACGACGTTCTCCCGGACTGTGCTGCCGCTGCCGACGCACGCGACCGGCCGCTACGCGACGCAGCCCGGGCGTCTCGAGGATGATCCTGTATACCGGGCGCACGAGCAGGATTTTGCGATCTATCACACCCGTTACGTCACGGCCGCGGCGGCTCGCGAGGCGCTGCAGGTCAATCGCGGAGCGCAGCGATGAGCGCCTATAAGAAGCCAATCCTCGCGCTGATTTTCGTCGCGCTGCTCGCGACGCCTGTCGTCCTTCGGCACTACCGGCGGCAGTTGCCGGAAGTGGCTGCCGGCACCGATCCGCGCGCGCAGTATGGATTCCGCATGACCGAGTCGGCGAAGGCAGCCGGTCTGGTGGCCGTGCATGAAGCACCGACGCTCGACCCCAAACTCGCGCACATCATGCCGCAGGTGGCGTCGATGGGCGCTGCGGTGTCGGTCGTGGACCTGGACGGCGATGGATTGCCGGACCTGTACGTCACCAACAGCCGCGAGGGCTCCGCCGAATCATCTCTATCGCAATCGTGGCGACGGCACGTTCGAAGATATCGCGGCGCAATTGGGGATCGCCGATCTGAACCACGCCGAGACAGGCGTCTCGATGGGGTCGGTGTGGGGAGACTACGACAACGACGGATACGACGACCTGCTGCTCTATCGCTGGGGGCGGCCGGAGCTGTACCACAACGATGGAGGACACGGCTTCACGCGTGTGAGCGATCTGGCGGGCCTGCCTGCATGGGCCAATGTGAACGCCGCCGTGTGGCTCGACTACGACCGTGACGGACGGCTCGACTTCTTCCTGGGCGGCTACTACCCGGAGACCGTCAATCTCTGGAAGCTCGCCGACACGAAGATGATGCCGGAGAGTTTCGAATACGCGACGAACGGCGGACGGAAATATCTGTTCCACAACCTCGGCGGCGGACAATTCGAAGAGGTGAGCGAGCGTGCCGGATTGTCGTCGCGGCGATGGAGCCTGGCAGCCGTCGCCGGCGACCTGCGCGGCACCGGATATCCCGATCTCTTCGTCGCGAACGACTATGGCGTGTCGGAATTGTTCCTCAACGATGGGGGATATTTTCGCGAAGCGGGACGCGAGACCGGCGTGGGGTACGCGCCGAAGAGCGGCATGAACGCGTCGCTCGGCGACGTCTTGAACCAGGGACGCTTCGCGGTGTACGTGTCGAACATCTCCGAGGAAGGCATCCTGCTCCAGGGCAACAACCTCTGGGTGCCCTCCGCGAACGGTCCCGGCCTTCCGCAGTACACGAACATGGCGACGGCCATGGGCATCGACCTGGCTGGCTGGAGCTTTGGCGCGCAGTTCGGCGATCTGAACAACGACGGTCTGCTGGATCTGTACGTCGTCAACGGCTATGTCTCGGCCGACAGAAACGAGAGCTACTGGTACGACTATTCGAAAGTGGCGGGCGGCAACCAGGCCGTCATCTCGGATGCCAAGCAACTGGCCGCCGATGGGCCATCGCAGCCTGGCGGGCTATCAGCAGAAGAAGGTCTGGATCAACGATGGCGGCGGACGATTCATCGACGTGGCGCCGATGGTGGGCGTGACCGATCGCTACGATGGGCGATCGATCGTGCTGGCGGAACTGACACGGCCAGGCGTGCTCGACGCCGTGGTCGCGAATCAGCGGGGACCGCTGATGTTCTATCGCAACGACGTCGCTCCAGGGCGCCACTGGATTGATGTCGAGCTCGAAGGCGGCTGCCGGCCCGAGACGACGGCCGGGACGCGCTGTTCGAACCGCAGCGCCATCGGCGCGCAGGTGAAGGTATTCTGGAGCGGGCAACAGCAGGTGCAGGAGGTCTCGGGCGGATCCGGGTTCTGCTCGCAGAACCAGCGCCGGCTGCACTTCGGTCTGGGTGATGCGACAGCTCTGGACAAGATCGTGATCCGCTGGCCGTCCGGACGTGACGAGTGAGCTGCCGCATCCACAACTCGACCAGGTCCATCGCGTGAAGGAGCCTGTATGACGACTCCCGGAGTGCTGGGGTCACTCGGAAACCCGCTGCGCCGCATCGACAAGCGCTACCTCGCGCCGATCCTCGTGACGGCCGTGCTCGTCACTGGCCAGGTCACGTTCGGCTTTCTCGAGAGCTGGTCGCGGACGGCGCTGGCAATTGTGACGGCCATCGCGGTGGACGCACTTCTCGGCTGGTTGATGGTGGGGAAGGTGCCGCACCTGGCCAGCGCGTACATGACGGGGATCAGCGTCGGCATGCTCGTGCGGTCACCGGAGTTCTGGCCGTACGCGCTCTGTTCGGCCATCTCGATTACGTCGAAGTACGTCATCCGCGTGGACGGGCGCCACATCTTCAACCCGTCGAATCTCGGCATGGTGGCGATGCTGCTCCTGGCCTACGACACGGTGGCGGGACTCAGCATCCAGTGGGGCAACAACCTGCTGCCGATGGTCGCGGTGTGGATATTCGGCTCCGTCATCATCGCGTCGCTCGGACGGCTGCACATCACCGGGTCCTACGTCGTCGCCTTCGTCGTCTTCTCCGTGCTGCGCTCCGCGGTCACGGGTCATCCGTTTCTCGCTGAAGTGGCGCCCATCACGGGCCCGATGTACCAGTTGTTCATCTTCTTCATGATCACGGACCCGAAGACGACCGTGCATCCCAAGTGGGCGCAGTGCCTCGTGGCCGTGCTCGTCGCCGCGCTCGAAGCCGTCTTCCGGCTGTTCCAGTTCGTCCACTCGCCGTATTACGCGCTCTTCATCGTCGGACCCACGGCAAATGTGATCGAGATCTATCTCACTCGTCGGGCCAACGCGCGGCTGCCGAAGACGTCGGCCGCCGAGCTGGCGCCGTCGGCGTTGACCCGCTCATAGGAGTCGTCCCATGGCCGAAGAACAGGTGATCGCGAATCAGGAATCGATCCTCAGGAATCAGAGCCGCATTCTCGCCAACCAGACGAAAATCGTGTCGAACCAGACCAAGGTGTTCGCCAATCAGACGCGGATCCTCGCCAACCAGAAGACGCTGCTGGGGAATCAGAAGAAACTCGACGCGGTGCTGTCGAACCAGAAGGCGATTCGCGCGAATCAGGCCAAGATTCTCGCGAACCAGGGCAAGATTCTCAGCCGCTAGTCGCGTAATTAGGTCGGGAGGATTTTCTCAAATCGCAGGTAGATCGCCGCAAGGTGTCGTATGTCGGCTCGAAGGCACCTCAATGACTTGTACCCGACTGAGAAAATCCTCCCGACCCGATTTTCGAGCCACCCACTCCGCATACTGGCGGACGATCGCGTCTACATCCTGATCGCGCTGGAACCCCAGCGCGAGCGCCCGTGACACATCGAATGCACCCGGCCAGGACGTCACCGCCCTGGTGATGCGGGCGTCAGGCGACGCACGTGACCAGCGCGCGGGCGGCCGGGCCGCCCACTCGCTCGAGACTGTCGAGCAGCTGGCGCGGCGTCACGCTCATCCCGGGCAGATTCACGGTGTATTGGCCATCGAACGCGTCGGGTGGAAGACCGGCGGCGTGCACCAGATTCTGGATGACCACCGCTGGCGAGGTAATCCAGATACGCGTGTCGAGAGGAACGGGACACACGCTCTCGACGCCTGCCAGCGGCTCCCTGACGATACCGCTCACGAACGACGACAACGCCGAATTCGGAACGCCGGGTCTGATCGCCACCGTCGGCACGCGACAGAGGACCGCGCTGATGAAGCCGCGGCGCGCGTAGTCGAGGATCAACAGCTCGGTCATCGCCTTCTCGGCGCCGTACGACAGGTCGGGTCTGAGCGCCATGTCCTCCGGGTACGACAGCCGGGAGCCGCCCGCCGTACACGGCGATCGTGCTGGTGAAGACGAGGCGAGGCGCGCGGCCAAGGCCGCGGCAGCGCTCGAGCAATTGACGGGTCGCGTCGAAATTGACGGCGAGGCCCAGGTCGAAGTCGGACTCGGACTGGCCACTCAGCACGGCCGCGAGGTGGAACACGAGGCCGACGTCGGGATCAACGATCGAGCGCACGAATTCCGGATCGGTGATGGATCCCACGCGATACTCGATTCGCGGATCGATGAACGCGCCCGGCACCAGATCGGCTCCGACGATCGACGTGATGGGAGCGAGGCCCGAGGGCCGTGCGGCGAGCGCCCGAACCAGTTGCTGTCCGAGAAAGCCGGCGGCGCCGGTGACGAGGATCTTCATGTTGTGACGCAGTCCCAGGAACGTTACCGGGGTTCGGCCCGTGTCATGTTACCGTTCGGCTCGTGAGTACACCACTCAGAGTCGCGATGATCACCGGGGCCGGCAGCGGGATCGGGCGTGCCGTTGCGTTGGGCCTTCTTGGCGAGGGCTATTCGGTCGTTGTTGCAGGTCGCCGGCAAGACGCGCTCGAAGAGACCGTTCGGCTGGCGGATGCACCCGCTCGCGCGCTTGCCGTGCCGACCGATGTGACCGATCCCGCGTCGGTCGAGCAGCTGTTCGCGAAGACCCAGTCCACCTTCGGACGTCTGGACGTGCTCTTCAACAATGCCGGAATGTCCGCGCCAGGTCTCGCCGTCGATGCCCTGACGATCGAGCAGTGGCGCGCGGTCGTGGACGTGAACCTCACTGGCGTCTTCCTCTGTACACAGCACGCGTTCCGCCTGATGAAGACGCAGAAGCCACACGGGGGCCGCATCATCAACAACGGCTCGCTCGCGGCGCACGTGCCCAGGCCGCATTCGGCTCCGTATGCGGCGACCAAGCACGCCGTCACGGGTCTGACCAAGGCCACGGCGCTCGACGGGCGCGCGTGGGACATCTGCTGCGGTCAGATCGACATTGGCAACGCGAATACGTCGATGGCCGCGAAGCACGCGGTGGGCGCGCTCCAGCCGAACGGTGAAATCGCCGTCGAGCCTCTGCTCGACATCGATCACGTCGTCCGCGCGGTCGTCTACATGGCCGGCCTGCCGCTGGACGCGAACGTACCCTTCCTGACCGTGATGGCGGCGAAGATGCCATACATCGGCCGGGGATAGACGCGTGACCCGGCGGGTCAACTCCCAAGCGCCAACGCCCAACGCCCAAAGCCGTAGACGCCTACAGCCCTGATAGGATCCAGTCGTCCATGTACGTCTCCGATCGTTTCAAGCCCGAGAGCTACGACTATTTCGTCGTTGGTTCAGGGCCCGCCGGCGTCAGCCTTGCCCTGGCGCTCGCTGACCGCAAGAAGCGCGTGCTGATTTTCGAGTCGGGTGACGAGGACAACGCCAGGACGGAGCTGTCGAACTCGATCGGCTACGGGCACTACGGGGGCGAGTACTGGAACGGACATTGGGTGCGCGCGCTCGGCGGGACGTCGAACGTCTGGACCGGATGGTGCACGACGCTTCGCGAGCTCGATCTCGACAATCCCGCGGTCGGCGTGAAATGGCCGATCGGCCGATCGGAGCTCCTGCCGTACTGGAAGAAGGCTGCGCCCATCCTCGATCACGAGGCCGAGTTCATCGACTTCGAGAAGACCATCTATCCCGGCTTCTCGTACCGCCCCGTGACGACTCCGCCTCCAACGCGTATTGGCGACAAGTACCGGGCGCGGTTGAAGGCGGACGCGGGGGTGGACGTCGCACTCGGCCGCTCTATCGTCGGGATTGACGCCAACCGCTCGCGCTCGCTGGTCACCACCGTCGACTACTACGACCACCTGCTGCAGATGCGGCGCCAGGTCGCGGTCTCGCCCGAGACAGGCCGTCATCCTGGCCGCCGGTGGACTCGGCAACGCTCAGCTCCTGCTGCAGCCGCGCGCCGATGGCGGTGTGCCCGTTGGAAACGAAAGCGGGGAAGTGGGCAAGTACCTGATGGAGCACCCGCAGTTCAACAACGCCGGCGAGGTCGTGATGGACGCCGAGCTCGATCGGCACTGGCCGGCCGCCAACAAGCACTCGGGCGTCCACGTGATTGCGGTGGAAAAGGCGTTGTCGCTGGAACACGGACTGTACGGCTGCGGACTGCAGTGTTCGCGAAAAACCGCCGACCATGAACTGGCGCGATGGCTGACCCGCGAGACCGGGCGTCCCTTCTTCCACTACGAGATCACCGCGCGATCGGAGATGTTGCCCTCGCCCGCGAACAGAGTCGTCCCCAGCGCCGAGCAGGACCGCGCGGGATTCCATCGTCTGATCGCGCGCTGTGTCCTCGACGCCCGCGACTTCATGAACGTCGAGAACAGCCTCCGTGTGTTCGGTGAATCGCTGATCAAGATGGGGAGGGGCCGGATCCGCGTCAACAACGACCGGATCTACAAGGATGTGTGGGGCGAGGGGCACACGCTCGGGACCACCCGCATGGGTCGCGACGCGTCCACGTCGGTCGTGGATCACGACTGTCGCGTGCACGGTTATCACAATCTCTTCGTCGCTGGGTCGTCGGTGTTTCCGAGCGGCGGCTATACCAACCCGACCATCACGATCGTCGCGCTCGCACTGCGGCTGGCCGACACTCTGGTGAGTACCGCGTGACGCCGCATCCGCCGCACGGATTGTCGCGACGGGGCTTCCTGACCGCAGCTACCACGGGCCTGCTCGCGGCAGCCGCGGCAACGATGTCGTGTACGTCCCGAGGCTGCGCGACCAGGCACGCGAAGGCGACCGCACCGCCCTCGATCTCTGGCTATGTCGATCGGGCTGGCTGGATTCTGACGGTGGACGACAACCGCAAACTGGGTCCGCTGACTCCTTCGGAGACACGGTAGTCGTGTCCCCTGACGCCGCGGGGACCTCGCGAGGCGGGACGAGCGCGACTCCAGTCGATTGGCTGTGCGCGGCGGTGGCTGGCACCGGCGCATTGGTCGTCTACGTTCGGACCCTGGCGCCAGGCCTGGTCAACGAAGTGGACAGCCCGATGTTCCAGTTCATCGGGCGCGTGCTCGGAGTCGCCCACAATCCCGGCTACCCGTTCTACGTCCTGATCACGCATCTGTTCTCGTACCTGCCTGTCGGCTCGCTTGCCTACCGGCTCAACCTGTTCTCGGCGCTGCTCGGCGCACTCGCCGTCGCGCTGTCGTTTCTTGTCGCGCGAAGGCTCGGTTGTCGTCGTGTCGTCGCTGCCGCCGCGGCCCTCGGCCTCGCCTTCGGTCATGTCTTCTGGTCGCAGTCCATCATCGCGGAGGTCTATACCCTGCACGCCGCGATCCTCTCGGGTATCGTCTACGCGCTTCTCGCCTGGGCGCAGACCGGAACAGCCGCCTGGTATTTCGTCGCCATCGGACTCTTTGCTGCCGGGCTCGGCAACCACACGACCATCGTCGGCTTTGCACCGGGGATCGCGCTCTTCGTCCTCCTGAAAGACCGGGCGTTTGCCATGCGCCTCCGCACCGTGCTGTGGACGGCTGCCATCATTGCCGCGGGGCTCCTGCAGTACGGCTTCATCGTTCTCCGATCGCATCAGGCCAACACGTACGTCGAGTCGCCGGCGGAGACGATCGGCGACCTCGTGAAGGTCATGCTCGGGCGCCAGTTCCAGGAGCGCCTGTTTGCCTACAGCTGGAGCACGGTGCTGCTGCAGCGCTTTCCGTGGGTCGTCTGGAATGTCCTCGTCCACGAACTGACGCTCGTCGGATTCGTGGTGGCCCTCGTCGGTGCCGGATGGCTTCTGCGCCGGCGTCTCGCGGAGGCCGCACTGCTATTCGTCGGCGGCGCGGCCGTGGTGGTGTTCGCCGCCAACTACGCGGTCATCGACACGCCCGTCTTCCTCATCCCCGCCATACTCGTCCTCTGGCTGTCGGCCGCCGTGGGCACCGAGCAGGTCGTCGGGTGGGCAGCGAAGACGCCGTCGATAGCAGCGAGCCTGACGCTTGTCGGCGTGCCTCGTGCCGGCCTGGAATCTCGCAGCCAACTTCTCGATGAACGATCGCAGTCAGGACAGCGAGGCAGCCGTCCAGCTCGATCGGCTCTTCGATGCGCTCCCTGCCCGCACGGCCATCGTCCAGGAAGACTTCGTCGTCGATCGCATGGTGATGTTCAAGCTCCTGGGAGACGAGTCCGCGCACGGACGGCACATCGAGCTGGCGCCGAAGAATGCCGCCAGTGTACGCGGCCGTCTCAATGACGGCGTACGCGTCTTCGGATTCCGCAAGTCGGCCACGCTCTTGAGATACGACGCGCTCGATTTCGCCTTCGATCCGCTGGCGCTGAACAACGACACGCTGGATGGATTTCTGTCGCGATTGCCCAGGCGCACGATCGTCGCGATCGCTGTTCCCGCGCGGCTTGCCGAACGCTTCGCGGGCAGCAACGGCGTGTCCTTCACCGCGATTGGCGGGCCGCCGCGGTTGACGACGAAGCGCGACCCGAGCGTCGTGGTTGTCGGTGTCAGTGGTGCGCGAGCGGGCGCCGTCGTGCAAGTCGTGCCCTATGACGTGACGGTGAAACTGCCGGCTGGCAATCCGATCGGCGAAACGGGCGTGACGTCCCCCGGCTCGGTCGAGGTCTTCTCGGGTATTGGCGACGCGGCCATCCGTCAGGGCTCCCGCGATCTCGTCAGAAGTGCGGACGGTGTCACCGTCACGACGTGGGACCCGGACGGCCACGTCGATCAGACCATGGTGCTCGAGGAAGCGAACGGGTTCCGCGTTCCGCTGGAAATCGGACCGCTCTCCGTGTATCCCCTCCGCGGAACCTGGCCTGGTCAGGATCTGTCGTCCACGGCGTGGGCGGACATTGGCGGCTCCCTCGCGACCGGCAGTGTGCTCCTTCACGTACCCGCCGGGCGTCAGGTCGTGCTGTACGCAGGCGACGATCGACCGCTCGAGCCGCGTGTGTTCGATCGCCCGCCGGTGCCGGTAGACGTGGACGTCCGCGGGTTCGAAGGCGCTGGACGAGCGGCCTTGGACGCGCAACTCCGCTCCGACAACCTGACCGCATCCGATGTCGTCCGCGATGCAAACGTGTATCGAGTGGCCGTTCGCGCGCCCGCGAGCACACCGGCTGCGGTGTTTCTGGCCTTGGGCGGCATCCCGCAGCATGGCGTGGCGCGCGCGGACGCCGCGGGCACGCAGGCCGCTTCTGCGTTCCGCATCGACACGCTCGGTCTGTTGCGGAAGCCCGATCGCGCCACCGAGTTGCTCATGATGGGGCGCGATGAGCAATCGCAGCTGATCGGCGACGGCTGGTCACCCGCGGACTTCGACGAAGCGGGGCCCTTCCGATGGATGACGGCGACGGAGGCCCGCCTCGTGTTACCCGTGACACGGCACGAGTCGCGCCGCATTCGATTGCAGGTCTTTCGTGGCGGCCAGAGCCCGGCCTCCACGGTGCGGCTCCGCCTCAATACGACCGACCTGTCGTGGCAGCCCCTCCACACCGGATGGAATGCCTACGAGTGGAGCGTGCCTCCAGGGGCACTCGTTCAGGGCTCGAACGAAGCCGCCATCATGGTCGATCGGCTCTCACCCGCACGGAACGGCACTCGACCTCGTGACGTGGCCGTCACCGACCTGCGCGTCATCGCGGGTGCGCCAGAGCCTCCGGATTCCGGCCGCTAATTACCCGATCCCCTCGATTCCGCCGTCCTGTTCAAGGGAGGCCCGCCGTTGGCCGATTTCATGACTGCCGGCGGGTGTCGCCAGGTACAGCGTTGCTCGTACCGCGAGGAGACCGAGCCGGCTGGTCGTGAGAGACGCGTTGAAGATTCTGATTGCAGACGACGACCCACTCTCGTTGCGACTGCTCGAGCTGACGCTCGAGCGCTTCGGACACGAGGTCGAGGCCGTCAACAACGGCGTGGATGCCGAAGAATCGCTGCTGCGCCCGACAGGGCCGCGGCTCGCAATCCTCGACTGGATGATGCCGCGAGCCGACGGCTTGAGCGTGTGCCGGGCCGTCCGCCGGCACATCGACCGCTATGTCTATCTGATCGTCCTGACGTCACTGGATCGCCGTGAGGACATGCTCGCGGCGCTCGACGCCGGCGTAGACGATTTTCTGACGAAGCCCTTCAACACGGACGAATTGCGCGCGCGCCTGCGCTCGGGCGAGCGTGTTCTCGCGCTGGAAGAGCGGCTGCTCGCTGTGCAGACGTCGCTGCAGTTTCACGCGACGCACGACTATCTCACCGGCGTCCTCAATCGCGCCGCGATCCTCGACCGCCTGAGCGTCGAACTGACGCGCGCGCGCCGCGAGGGCACGCCCGTCTCGGTGATGCTCGCGGATCTCGACCACTTCAAGCAGATCAACGACACGCTGGGGCACGCCGTCGGCGACATCACGCTCGTGCGCGCCGTCAGGCGCCTGCAGAGCGCCATCCGCGCGTACGACACCATCGGCCGGTACGGCGGGGAAGAGTTTCTACTGGTTCTGCCCGGATGCGATCAGGCCGCGGCGATCACCGTGTCGGAGCGCGCCCGCCTTGCGGTTGCCGAGCCGGAGCCAGCCGCTGCCGGGGCTCCACCCGTCAGTGTGAGCATCGGCGTCGCGTGCACGATCGACGCTGGTCAGGATCCACAGGCTCTGGTCAACGCCGCAGACCAGGCCCTCTATCGAGCCAAGGCCTCGGGACGGAATTGCGTCGCGGCGTAGGAGCCTCGCGGCCCTTGCCCTTCGCCCCTAGCCCCTGACCGTTGGCGTTAGCCTTTACCCTCTTTCCCGTCCTCCCTATCCAGCCACGCGTTCGCGTCTTCGAGCCTGAGGAACGTGCGTGCCTCGATACCCACGAGCGCGCTATAGGTCGCTTCGGCCGCCACGGAGGCCATCGCGGCCTGCACCTCCGGGGCCACGACCATGGCCCAGCGGCAGCCCGCCAGCCGTTCCCGGTGCGCCGCCATATAGGCGACCATTTGACTGGCGTTCTTCGGATCGGGCTGCGCCTGAACGGCTCGCCGATCGTAGATGAGGTCGAATTGCGGCCTGTAGGCGGGATCGGCAAAGAGCTTGTCCATCGCGTCACCGAATGCCTTGGGTGACACGATGCCCTCCACGATAATCGTGGCGCGTCGATGGGCGGCATCGATCCGGTAGCGAAAAGACAACGCGGGTCTCGGGCGGCGGGGCACCCCAGCCATGCCTACTCTACCGCTCAATCGGCATTCGTGGAGCCCTTTCCTGAATCCTGAGCCGCGCCGGGGTCGATTTCAGGCAGGCTCGATCGACAATAACGGTGGGCAGGACCGGCAAGGTCGAGATCCCGCCAAGGAGCGTGCGATGAGCCGTGTACGAGTGCTGGTAGGTACGCGCAAAGGGGCGTTCATCCTTGCGGCCGACGGGTCGCGCCAGGACTGGACCGTAACCGGACCGCTGTTTGCCGGGTGGGAAATCTTCCATCTCAAGGGTTCGCCGGCCGATTCCAATCGTCTTTATGCATCTCAGACCAGCGGATGGTTCGGGCAGGTGATTCAGCGATCGAACGACGGCGGGGCGACGTGGGAGCCTGTCGGCAACAAGTTCGTCTATGACGGCGTCACGGGCACGCACCAGTGGTACGACGGGACGCAGCACCCGTGGGAATTCAAACGTGTCTGGCACCTCGAGCCGTCGCTGTCGGATCCAGACACCGTCTATGCGGGTGTCGAGGATGCCGCACTGTTCCGCACGACCGACGGCGGACAGTCCTGGCACGAGCTCCCAGGACTCCGCGGCCACGGGAAGGGACATCTCTGGCAGCCCGGCGCCGGCGGCATGGGGCTGCACACCATCCTGCTCGATCCAACGCAGGCCAACCGGATGTTCATCGCGATCTCGGCGGCGGGAGCGTTCAGGACCGACGATGGCGGCGGCGACGTGGCGTCCGGTGAATCGCGGGCTGCAGTCTCCCCATGAGTTGCCCGACAAGGACGCCGAAGTCGGCCACTGCGTGCATCGCATCGCCATGCACCCGTCACGTCCGGACGTACTCTTCATGCAGAAGCACTGGGATGTCATGCGGAGCGACAACGCCGGCGATTCCTGGCACGAAGTGAGTGGCAACCTGCCGAGCGATTTCGGATTCGTCGTCGACGTCCACGCCCACGAGCCCGAGACCATCTACGTCGTTCCTATCAAGAGCGATGGGGAGCACTATCCACCCGAAGGGAAACTGCGTGTCTATCGCAGCAAGACCGGCGGCAACGAGTGGGAGCCGCTCACCAACGGTCTCCCGCAGCGTGACTGTTATGTGAACGTGCTGCGCGATGCCATGGCCGTCGATACGCTCGACCACTGCGGCATCTACTTCGGAACGACCGGTGGCCAGGTTTATGTGTCGTCGGATGCGGGAGACAGCTGGATGCCGATTGTGCGTGACCTGCCCGCGGTGTTGTCGGTCGAAGTCCAGACGTTGCCGTCATGATTCGCGTCGTCCTGCCTTCCCATCTGCGGACGCTGGCCCGTGTCGACGGAGAGGTACAGCTCACCATCAATGGCCCCGTGACGCAGCGCGCGCTGCTCGACGCGCTCGAGGCGGCATATCCCGTCCTCTGCGGCACCATTCGGGATCACGATACGTACCGACGGCGCCCGTTCGTCCGCTACTTCGCTTGCGAGCAGGATCTCTCCCACGACGTTCCCGATGCGCCGCTGCCCGAGGCCGTGGTCCGTGGGGACGAGCCCTTCCTCGTCGTCGGGCGCAATGGCAGGCGGATAGCGCGTCGGCTGGACAACTCGCCTGTTCCATGGCGTCTCCGGGACGAATCGCGAATTCATGCGTGTGAATTGCTACGGATGAGGTACGATCCGCGGCGCTCTTTCACAGGCAATTCGCGGTTCTCATCATCAGGAGGCAATCCATGCGGCACATCATCACAGCCGTCGCCCTTTCAGCCGTTTGCGCGGCCGCTCAACCGGTGTTCGCGCAAGCGTCCGACGCGCAAGAGCTCTACCACCTGCACTTCGTGAAGGCCGCGCCCGGCAAACTCGCCGATCTGATCGCCGTTTATCAGAACGCGCCCGTGCCGGCCGGCGAGCAGAAGCCCGTCATCCTGCGGCACCGCGAAGGCGACGATTGGGATCTGCTGGTCGTCACACCGTACGGCAAGGCCGACCACACGATCAGTGCGGCGGCCCCGTCTGCTGATGTGATGGCGCTGTACGCGAAAGTGCGTGCCAGCGCAGAGCGGCACACGGACTCGTTCGCTGCCGGGCCGGCGTGGTCCGAGGCGCAGAAGGCGTTCGCGGGTGACGGTATCTACGTGGTCGGCGTGTACCGGTCCGCAAACGGTCATCGCGATCAACTCGTCGAGACGCTCAAGAAGATCGCCGCCAGCGGACCGGCGGGGAGGACGCTCTCGCTGCGTCACGTCGAAGGCGGGCCGTTCGATATCATCCAGATTACGCGGTACGACTCCTGGAACGATATCGACGCGCCGCCGGCGCAGAACTCGGGGTTCGCGTCGCCTCAAGCGGCGTCGCTCGAGCTGCGGCAGCACATGGCCGAGCACCACGACACGATCTGCCAGCGCGTCGGCAAGTAGCGTTCGGGCGTTTGGGGTCGGGATAAGTTTCAGTTACCGCGAACGCGGAGCCGGCTCTTCACGAGCGAAACTGAAACTTATCCCGACCCCAAACGCGGTCATTCGCTCAAATTGAGTCGTTGTGTCACGTCGGCGGGGAAGTCGTCGAAGCCAGCCGCCTGATCCGGCGTCCATCGCTGATACATGCGCAGGCCGCCCCACGCCAACCCGAGCGTCACTATCGAGCGCAACGGTGGTCCCGAGGTCTCCCAAGGCGGCCCGCTCGACGCGCGCGACCATCCACACGATCACCAGCGCGACGACCAGATACAACGGGCCCAGGAGAAGAACGTTCCCAACCGGTTCGACGCGAGAGACCAGCGGCAACCCTTGCACGTGGAAGAACAGCACCTCGACGAGAAGCAGGAGTAGCAGCAGCCCCGACACCGCGTGCACTGAAGCGAGGCGCGGTCCCACCAGCCAGGCGTCTACAAGGAACAACAGTGCGATCGTGGGACACCCCAGCGCCAGCGATGCCGGCACGTTTGACGCCCTCCAGAAACTGCCGGCCGTTTCCTGCGGCTGTCAGCAGGAAGGTCCCACCGGCTCGCAGATCAGCGGGTACTCGGGTCGCGTGACGCAACCCGGTCACCACCACCATCAGGACCACGGTCTGCATGGCGAATACGCCGAGCGGCACGACCGTGGGTTCCAGGACACCTGCGGCGTCGATTCCACGCAATGTGAACGCGGCCGCGGCAGTGGCCACGCCCAGCGTCGTCGCAAGCACGACACGGTGCGGTGCGCTGCGCGCAAGAGTCTGTAGTGTGAAGAAGAAACCCGCCGCGACCATGGGTCTCCTCGCGAGCGTCGCCAGCAGGAGCCGAGCACACGCCGATCGCAGGCGGCGGCCACGCCGTCTCATTCGCGGAACGGTCAGCGCCGGCCAGCGCCTGCCGTTCCAGGTCCACGCGGCAGCGGCGACCGCTGTCACGACGCCGAGACCGACGAGGGCCAGGCGCCGAAGCTCTGCAAGAATAGGCCGCTTGTCGTCGTAAGCGCGGATCATGCGCGCCTCGAACGCGACGATCGAGACATACGCTGGCGCATCGGCCTTGGGCAGAACAGCAGGCAGCCCCGCAAGGGCATCGCCGGCCAGCGCCTCGTGCAATCCGACAAACCAGAGTGGCGGCACAAAGCGTGGTGAGGCCGACGTCAGCCATCGACGGCCCACATCCGTCGAGAGTGCGGGCAAGAGCAGAAACGACGTCGCCAGCAGCACCACAAGTGTGCCCTGCACCAGGGCTGACACCTGCTGAAACCGGTCCGACCCCAGCACGGCCCTGAGCAATTCACGCACACCGAGGACGGTCACGAACCCGAAGAATCCTGCGGCCATGGCCACGACGGCATGCGCAGCGACCAGCCGCAGGATCGCAAGCCAGCCGATAGGCAGCCGCGACACGCGGATGAGCGGCGCCAGAACGCTCGGGATGGCGTTCAGGACGACGGCGAACACCGTCGCGAAGATGATGACAGCGGCGAGCTGGGCGCCGACAAGTGCCCGCCGCCGCACGGGCAGTGGCCCGAGAATGGCGGTGTCGCGGGCGTCGAGCGCGAGCGCGTCCCAGACTGCGAGCGCGACCAGTGCCATCACGATCATCGACAGGCCGGTCCAGACGAACGTGTCGTCGAGCGAGACCATGACCGTCCATCCGCGTGACTGGATGGGCCGGAACAGGTACTTGATCGAGAGCAGGACCGTGAGGAAGATGCCGGATGTCGAGAGCGCCGCGAAGGTCACCGCGAGGACTTCGTGGCGATCGGCATCGGGCGAAATCAGATCGTTGTCCAGAAATCGCCGCAGGAAGTGGATCACCAGGAGCCGGCTACGCACGCAGGCCGACCACTTCCGCGATGTCGTGCGCGGTTCGCTCGGGATCTTCCCGCTGGACCAATTGGCCGAAGACGTCCTCGAGCGATCCGCTGGCCTTCAGACGCCGCAGCTGCTCTACGGAATCGTCCGCGACGACGTTGCCGCGGTTGAGAACGATGACCCGCGCGCACAGCTTCTCGACGATGTCGAGCACGTGCGAGCTGTACAGGATCGCTTTGCCACGGCCTGCGAGCGCATGGACCAGATGGCGCAAGACGAGCATCGTCGTCACATCGAGCCCGGAGTCGGGCTCGTCGAAGATCAGGACATCCGGGTCGTGCAGCAGGGCGGCGATGACGAGGATCCGCTGCTTCATCCCCTTTGAGTACCGATCTGATGCCTTGATTCGCCGCGGCCTGGAGCCCGAACAGCTCGAGCAATGTGCCAATTTTCACGTCGAGCAGCGGCGCCGGCAGCTCGCGCAGGCGCCCGACGAGCTCGAGATACTCGCGCCCGGACAGAAACGGATAGAGATGCGGCTCTTCCGGCACGTATCCCAGATGCCGCCGGAACGCGACCGGATCGGCCTCGATCAGGCGACCCTGAAAGAGGACCTGCCCGCTCGTCGGGGCCAGCAGGCCCGTGAGCATCCGCGTCGTGGTGGTCTTCCCGGAACCGTTCGGTCCGAGGTAGCCCACGACTTCACCGGCGCGCAGCTCGAAGCTCACGTCGTTGACGACGGTGATGCCCGAGAAGCGTTTGACGAGGTGGACGGCTTCGAGCATCGCGTTCCTCGATCGAGAGGTTTGCGGTACTCGGAGTTAGACACCGTCGCTCGCCGTTTGACTGGGGCGGCGCCGGTCAGTAGTCGCGGCGTTCGACCATCCGCAACGAGGCGTAGATCAAAGCGCTTCCCACCAGCGCGCTCGTCGCGAGGCCCGTCCAGGGGATGCGATGGGCAAAAAAATAGTCGGCGCCATTCAGCACGTGGAAGACGCTGTACGGGGTGAGGTCCTTGGCGGCGAAGGTGATCAGCCCCCAGAGGAAGACGATCGCCGCGACGGCCGTATACGCGGCCGCGTCGGACGTCACCGTGCGGAGGAACATCGTCAGCCCGAACAGACTGAGCCCGCCGATGCACAGGATGAGCGAGTGGACGAGCGCGTCCGCAACCGGGTAGTGCTGTCCGACGAGCGGCGCCATGGCGCAGAGCAAGAGCGAAGGGAGCACGGTGAGCGCCGCGAGCTGCGCTCCGGCGACCGAAAGGCGCGTCCAAACAATCCGCCGGCGGGTGAGGGGAAGCGACAGGAGGTACTCCCGGCCTGCCGGGAGCTCGAATCCGGATCCGGCGATGGCAGCGACGAAGAACGGCCAGAAGATCAGCATCGTGGTGCTGAACCACCGCACCCAGACGTATGCCCGAAACCCGCCGACGCGGATGGCCGCCATCTCGGCCGGCGACACGCCCAGCGCGCCGTTCGGGTACGTCGTCAGCGGGTCCATCGGGTAGGACATGTAGAGCACGAAGACCTGCGCCGACATCGCAAGCATGCCGAGGATGAACCAGCGCTGCGTGTCGAGCCACGACTTGTACCAAAGCATCACTCACCTCTATCGATCTGCCGTGCCCGCGACATCCAGAAAGATGTCCTTCAGCGTGGCCGCGCTGACTTCCACATCGCGCGCGTGAAGGGCGCGCGCCTGCGCCACGACGTCGTCCACGTGATCGCCCACCAGCAGGGACAGCATGCGTCCGTCTGCCCGTGTGCGGCGGACGCCGCCAGCCTGTCGGAGCGCATCGGGCGGGGGGCCGTCGAAGGTGGCCACGATCCATCGATAGCGCTCTTTGACATCGTCGAGGGCGGCGTCGAACACGATCCGTCCCCGATCGATGATGCCGACGCGATCGGCAATCCGCTCGACCTCGTCGAGACGATGAGAAGAGAAGAAGATTGTCAGTCCGGGCTGATCGGCGGCCGCGCGGACGAGAGCCTGCAGGACCCGTTCGTTCATCGCCGGATCGAGGCCATCGGCCGGCTCGTCGAGCAGCAGCAGATCAGAGCCCCGGGCCAACGCCAGTACGAGCGCGAACGCTGTCTTGGTGCCTTTCGAGAGTCGATGGATGCGTTGCCGCCGCGGAATCTCGAAGATCTCCAGGCAACGCTGCTCGACGTCTCGCCGCCACGAGGGGAAGAACGGACGCGAGATCGCCAGCACCTGATCGACCGTCATGCCCGGCCACGCCGAACGATCCTCGCCGACGTAGCTGGTACGTTGACGGATTGCCGCGCCTTCCGACGCATCGCCAATACGATGGCCGAGCACCATGCCTGCGCCCGCGCTCGGCCGGATGATGCCCATCAGCGCCTTGAGGGTGGTGGTCTTGCCCGCGCCGTTCCTGCCGAGGAACCCGTAGATCGCTCCGGCAGGTACGCGGAGATCCAGGCCCTGCAGCGCGCCCACACTGCCGTATTCTTTTCGCAGTCCGGTGGTCTCGATCGCGATCTCTGGCGTACTCATTCATTTCCTCGCGCGTGGCCGGTCGTCCAGCCGCAGCAGCTCAGCGTCGACGAGCCGGCGCAATTCGTCCACCGTCAGCCCCGCCGCCACCAGGCGATCGAACATCGCCTGAATCGCCGGTTGGGCGGCTTTGACGCGCGACACCCGGCCCGTCCGACCGTGTTCCGCGACGAACGCGCCGGCGCCTTGTCGAAGCTCGATGACTCCCTCGTGTTCCAGGTCCCGGTACGCCTTGGCCACCGTGTTCGGGTTGATGACCAGGTCTTCTGCCACGCGGCGAATTCCGGGCAGCTGATCGCCGGGCGCGAGCGCGCCGACGTCAATTGCGTGCTTCACCTGCTCGATCAGTTGCAGGTAGACGGGCACGCCCGACGAGGGATTCGAGCGAAAGAGCATCGGCCCTACTTCTGCGATCGCGTGAAGACGAGGGGCATCGTCGCCGCCCCCTGCGTCCAGGTGCCGGTCAGTTGTCCATCCTTCATGTCGCCGTCGAAGGTGCCGCCAATCGCGCTGACGCCAACGGTGACGTGAGACGCGCTCTGTGTGATTGCGGTCACAGGAATTTCAGCGGCGCCCTGGTCGAGACTGATGAGCACGCCGGTCGCCGATCCGTTCGCATTCGACAGCTTCAAGACGAGTCGAAGCGTCGAGCTGCCGGCATTGAGGGACCCTTCCCAGGCCCCCTCGAGCTCCCTGGTGATAGGGCTGTTCTTCGGCGCCGCCTCGAGGCGCGCCTCGCCTTTCCATGTGAGCGTGAACGGCATGGTGACGCCGCCCTGGCTGAACTCGCCGGCCATTGTCTTTGCGTCCTTGCCGACTGTTCCCTTGAAGAGCGGGTTGCCGGGAATCGACTTCATGCCGAACGTCACGGCACCGGCTTCCGCCGACACGCCCGTCAATGGCAGTCCCTTGATGTGTTGAGCGGGGATGGTGATCTGCCCTTGCCACTCGTTGGCTGGGCGGGCGAGATCGACTTCGATAGCGAGCTCTTGTCCTGGGACCTGAATGGTCCCCTCCCAGTGACCGGCAGGAGCGATTGCCGATGACGCCGGTGGTGGGGGTTGCAGGGCGAGGAGGCCGACGATTGGGAACGACCAGGTCAAGGCGCTGAGTCTCATGGGAACCTCACAAACTGTACTAGTCTAATAGCACAGTAACACTGTAGAGGATGTGCGTCAAGCCCCCGGCCGCGGGCAGGTGGGGTCGGGATAAATTTCAGTTACTGCGATCGCCAAAGGCGGCTCTTCTGAGTAAAACTGAAACTTATCCCGACCCCGATGGAGCGGAGTCAGGGAGGAGGACGACCATGACAACGACCAAGCGCGCTCCGGTGCTGTGGGTTCTCGCGGTCGCGATCGCCGCGGCATGGTCTCTGCGATCACCCGCCGCCAGGGGTGACGACGATCTCGACACCCGCGTCCGGAACTTCCTCGCGGCGAAGCGTGGCCAGTGGAGGGACATGAACGTCCCGGAGGCGGACGGCCAGACACTCCACGACATCATCCTCGCTCACAAGTACAGTCGCGCCCTCGAGATCGGCACCTCAACAGGGCATTCCGGCATCTGGATCGCGTGGGCGCTCAGCAAGACCGGAGGGACGCTCATCACCATCGACATCGACGAGCGGCGTCACCGAGAGGCGCTCTCCAACTTCGAGACGGCCGGCGTGTCGCGGTTCATCGACGCGCGCCTGGGCGACGCGCATACGCTCGTGCCGGCGCTACAGGGGCCGTTCGACTTCGTCTTCAGCGACGCGGACAAGGAGTGGTACACGAACTACCTGGCTGCGGCGTTGCCAAAGTTGCGGGCGGGTGGCTGCTACGTCACCCACAACGTCTCGGGGGAGCCGGGTGGATGGAACCACGAGTACTACGAGCACCTGCTGAGCATGCCGGGTCTCGAGACGACACTGGACACGCGCGGCGCAGGGATGGCGATCAGCTACAAGAAGGATCTGAAGTGAAGGCGCAGTCGCTGGCTATCGACTCTCCTTCAGAAACTTGAAGAATTCACCGTCCGTCGACAGGATGAGCGTCGTGTCCGACGCGAATGTCGATCGGTACGTCTCCATCGTCTTGAGGAACTCGTAGAGCGCCGGATCGCGGCCGTAGGCTTCCGCATAAATACGCGTGGCCTCGCCGTCAGCCTTGCCCATGACCTCCTGCGCTTTGCGGTAGGCCTCCGACTGGATGCCTTTCAGCTCGCGTTCCTTCTGGCCTCGAATCTCGGCTGCCTTGCCGTTGCCTTCCGATCGCGAGCGCTCCGCAATGCGGCGCCGCTCGGAGATCATCCGGTCGAACACCTTCTGCTGTACGTCGGCGACGTAGTTGACGCGCCTGACCTGCACGTCCACGAGCTCGATGCCGAATTCGGCGACGATGTGGCGCGACTTCTCGAGAATCGCGCGGGTGATCTTGTCGCGTCCCATCGTGATCTTGCCCGCCACGGCGGCCGCGCTCATGTCCACGTCGGCGTTCTCTTCCGTCTCGGCGAACACGCGGTCGGTGCTCCGGACGACCTCGATGAGGTCGTTGTTCGCGATGACGTTCCGCGTTTCGCCGTCGACGATGTCATCGAGGCGGGATTGCGCGCTGCGCTCGTCGGTGACGCGCTGATAGAAGAGGAGCGGATCCTTGATCCGCCATCGGGTGTAGGTGTCGATCCAGATGTACTTCTTGTCCTTGGTCGGAATCTGGTTCGGGTCGCCGCTCCACTCGAGCCACCGCTTGTCAAAGGTGTAGACCGTCTGGATGAACGGCACCTTCATGTGCAGGCCGGCATCGGTGTGTGGCTCGCCGACGGGCTCGCCGAACTGCGTGATGATCGCCTGCTGGGTCTCGGAAATCGTGTAGAGCGATGACCACAGCGTGAGCACTGCGACGGCAATAACGATGGCCCGGAGGAGGCGGCTCATGGCTTCACCTCCGGCTTCGCCGGGTCGAGATTGAGGAGCGGCAGGATCCCCTTCATCGACGAATCGATGATGAGCTTTCGCCCCGTCTTCGGCAGCACGTCGTTCATTGTCTCGAGATACAGCCGCTTGCGCGTCACGTCAGGCGCCTTGCGATACTCGTCGTAGATGTTGACGAACCGGGCCACGTCGCCGCGCGCCTTGTTGACACGCTCGAGCGCATACCCTTCGGCGGCACGCACGACCCGCTCCGCTTCGCCGCGCGCGTTCGGCACCGTCTGGTTGTAGTCCGCCCACGCCTCGTTGATGAGGCGCTCCTTTTCCTGGATGGCCTGGTTCACTTCGTTGAACGCCGGCTTCACCGGCTCCGGCGGGTTCACGTCCTGAAGCACGATCTGCAGCACTTCGAGACCCGTTTCGTAGCGATCGCAGAGGCGCTGCAGGAGCACCTTGCCGTCGATCTGGATCTGCTCGCGGCCCACGGTCAGCACTTCGTTGACGCTGTGATCGCCGACGATCTCGCGCATCACCGCTTCGTTCATGTCGCGGAACGTCGAGGTCTCGCCCTGCCCGGATACGATGTCGAGGTTGCGGACCTTGAAGAGGTACTGTACGGATCCTTCACCTTGTACTGGACGATCCACTCGACGACGGCGACGTTGAGATCCCCGGTCAGCATCAACGATTCGGCCCTGGTGTCCGGGGTCTGCTCGAACTGCGACTGAATCCCTGCGGCGGTCGTGCGGAACCCGAACTCGGTCTTCAGCTGGCGCTGCACGGGCACGCGCGTCACCTGCTCGACAAACGGGATCTTCAGGTGAGGACCGGGATCGGTGGTCCGCACGTACCTGCCAAAACGCTGCACCACGCCGACTTCGTCGGCGTTCACCTGGTAATAGGCCGACGCCAGCGTGACGAGTACGAGCAGCCCGATGGCAATCTTCCGGATCAGACTGCCTCGGTTTCGAAACGAGAGGGGCGGCACGCGACCGACGTCTACAGTCGCACGGGCTCGCCGCGTCCAATCATCGATACTCACGGAATTCCACCTCCCTCCAGGTCACCATGCGCCGTCCGGCTTCGTCTACCAGGCGCAGCCGCAGCGAGTGCAGGCTGCGGCGGAAGGTGAGCGGAGGCACGGCCTGAAATGCCGGAATGGTGTCCTGGCATTCCACGAGGCCGTAGAACGGTACGCGCGGCTGGACGTGGTGGATGTGGTGCAGGCCGATGTTGGCGGTGAACCATTGCAGCACGCGCGGCAGCTTGTAGTACGAGCTGCCCTCGAGCGCCGCCTTCAACGGATCCCAGTCCGGACGCCGCGCCCAGTAGACGTCCTCGTATTGATGCTGGACGTAGAACAGCCATACACCGACGGTCGCGGCCAGCAGCAGCGTCGGCAGCTGCGCCACTAGAAAAACGCGCACGCCGATCGTCAGATAGGCGATCACGAGTATGGCGACGATTCCGGCGTTGGTGAAGTGCACGCTGAATCGCTCGCGCCGGCTGGCATCAGACGACGGCCATCGATTGCCCAGCATGAACAGGAACGCGGGACCGATCCCGAACATGATGAACGGGTTTCGGAAGACGCGATAGAACAGCCGCTTCCATCGCGGTGCCGCCAGGTACTCCGTCACCGTCAACGTCCAGACATCACCTTCGCCGCGACGGTCCAGATCACCCACCGTGGCGTGATGTTCGGCGTGCGACTGCTGCCATTTCTCGAACGGCGTCAGCGTCAGCAGGCCGGCCAGCATATCCCACGAAGCGGTTGGCTCTGCGGGATCGGAAAAACGATCCGTGCGAGCAATCGTGAAACACCATGAAGACCCGTACCAGGAACGCAGCGGCGGGTACGGCGAGGGCGAGTGCGATCCAGACGTGGCCACGGCTGACCAGTATGATCATGGCCGCGCTCAGGCAGAAGTACGGTACGAACGTAGTCAGGAGCTCGACGATGGCCTGGAGTCGTCGCGGTCGACCGAATGGTTCGACGAGAGCACGAAGATTTGAACATGATTCCACCCCCTTAGTGTATGCCACGAATGGCTGGGGTGGGTGTTCGATTGTGCACAGGGTGAGGGCGCGGGGACGACCGCGCCCTGCACGATCGACTCAGAACCTGAACGTGACGCCGGCGGTCGCTCTCCAGAAATTGAATCCACCGAGGTCCAGATCGATGTTGTTCCCACGATCTGAGTCGTGCAGATTCCTGAAGTAGCGCACATCCCCGCGGATGCCGACGTGCGGCGACACGAAACCGATGATGCCGCCGCCGACGTTCAGGCCGAAGCTGTTGTCATTCAGCTCGAAGACGTTGCCACACTCGTCGCGTGCGTACGGATCAATCCCGCTCCTCCTGACGCGTAGGGGCGAATGCCTGGCTCGCCAGGGACGGCGAGCATCAGTTGCCCATGACCGTCGTCACGTTGCTGTCACTGATCGACGGGGTATGGTTGCCGAAGAAGTCCGGAGTGATCGCCGCGTCGAATTCGACACCAAAGACCCCGGCTCCCAGAAATGCCGCGCTGCCGCCGTACGTGATCTGTTGCGACGTCGTATCGCCGCCAAACGCGGCGCCCAGGTACGGCGTGAGCAGCCAATCCGCGTGTGCGGGCTGTGCGCTGGCCGCGAGCAGCAACAGCACGGCGGTGGGAAAAATTTGCAGCTGTCTGATCATCAAGTCTCCTGCTGGGATCGGCCTGCACACGCTGTACCGCGGCGTCTCGGCCGGCCGGCAGGTGGAGTCCATCTTGCACTGCATACAGGCATGGCATTCGGGCACGAACGCGATCGGCCTCGCCGTTCCGGTCGAGTTCGCTGGTGGCTTGCTGTCGCGGCAGCGGGTGTTGGTCTGGTCTGGTGGTGGAAGGGGAATCGGTGAATGCAGATCCTGCAGGTGGCGCCGCTCGTGGAACGCGTACCACCCGTCGCCTACGGAGGCACGGAACGCGTCGTCGCGTACTTGACGGATGCACTCGTCGAGCTCGGCCACGACGTGACGCTGTTGGCCAGCGGTGACTCGATCACGAAAGCCCGTCTGCTCGCCGTGTCACCTCGCGCGCTGCGACTGGATGAGAACTGCATCGATCCACTGGCGCATCAGATTCGGCAGGTGGAGCTCGTCGCGGGCATTGCGGACCAGTTCGACCTCGTGCACTTCCATACCGGCTTCCTGCACATGCCAGTCGCGAAACGCCTCGGCGTGCCGACGGTGACGACGCTGCACGGTCGTCTGGACGTGCCGGATCTGGTCCCGTTGATGGACGAGTTCCGCGATCTTCCATTGGTGTCGATCTCCGACGCACAGCGGCAGCCGCTTGAAGGGATGCACTGGTGCGGAACCGTGTATCACGGCCTGCCGGACGATCTGCTGCCCTTCAATCCCGATGGCGGCGACTATCTCGCATTCGTCGGACGCATATCTCCGGAAAAACGCGTCGATCGCGCCATAGCGCTCGCTCGGCAGACCGGCATGCCACTGCGGATTGCGGCGAAGGTAGACCCTGCCGACGAGCGCTACTTCGAGCGCGAGATCGAGCCGCTGCTGGCCGCGCCCGGAGTGTCGTTTCTCGGAGAGATCGCCGACGACGATAAGGCCGCGCTGCTGGGCGGCGCGCGTGCCCTGCTGTTTCCGATCGACTGGCCGGAGCCGTTCGGGATGGTCGTGATCGAGGCGCTGTCCTGCGGAACGCCGGTCATCGCCTGGAATCACGGGTCGGTGCCTGAACTGATCGAAGACGGCGTGACCGGCTGGATCATCGATTCCGAGGACGCCGGCGTCGAGGCCGTCACGCGACTCGAGGCCGTCGATCGGCGGGCCTGTCGCGCGGCATTCGAGCGGCGCTTCGTCGCCGAGCGCATGGCCGCGCGACTACGTGCAGATCTACCAGAGACTTCTGCGCGAGCGACAGCCCGATCGCTCGCTCGAGCTGGCAGGCTGATGACTGTGACCGCCGACGCGCTGGACGCGTACTACATCGTGGCCGCAACCGATGGAGACGATCCCGAGACGCGGCTGCTCAAACAGGGCGAGACATTTGCCGTCTTTGACGTCTTCGGCGACATCACGGGAAAAGGGAGGACAGGGTCTCTATCACGATGGCACCAGACATCTGTCCGCCTTTCGCCTGCGTCTGAGCGGCCAACGTCCCTTCCTGCTCGGTTCGGCGCCGGATTCTCGGAGTCATGTGCTGCGAGTCGATCTGACGAATCCCGACATGGCCGCCGGCGGAGAGGTGATCGTTCCGCGGGGCGCGCTCCACGTTCGGAAGACGACCGTGCTGTGGCAGCGCGACCTGCTTCGTGCACCTCACGCTCACCAATCACGGGCAGGAGCCGATCGCGTTCGATATGGAAGCGGCCTTCGACAACGACTTCCGCGACCTCTTCGAGATTCGCGGCACGCGCCGCGCTGCGCGCGGGACGATCCTGCCGGTGAGGCACACCGAGGACGGGCTGATCCTCGGCTACGTCGGGATTGGACGGCGTCACGCGACAGACGATCGTCCAGATCGAGCCTGCACCCATCGTCGAACAGAGACGTGTGCCGCGTGCCGCTGAATCTCGACGCCGGGGCAGCGGAGCGAGGTGGTCGTTGCGATAGGATGCGCCGGCTCGAAGCATTCCGGCGAACTGCGCGAACGATGGCGCGACGCGCTGACCGACGCGTCCGCCGCAATCGATGCCGAAGACGGACGGCTGTGTGGCATCACGACGTCGAACGAGCTGTTCAATCAGTGGATCCAGCGTTCGCGGGCCGACATCGCGATGATGGTGACCGAGACCCGATATGGCCCCTACCCGTACGCCGGCGTCCCGTGGTTCAGCACGATATTCGGACGCGACGGGATCCTGACCGCCCTCTCGATGCTCTGGGGTAATCCGTCGCTCGCGAGAGGCGTGCTGTTATCCCTCGCGGCGACACAGGCCACGAGCTACGACCCGGCACGCGACGCGGAGCCCGGCAAGATTCTGCACGAGATGCGACGCGGCGAAATGGCGGCACTCGGCGAAGTGCCGTTTGGCGCCTACTACGGCAGCGTGGACGCCACGCCCCTGTTCGTGCTGCTGGCGGGCCGCTACTACGACCGGACCGGCGATCTCGCGACGATCAAGCAGCTCTGGCCGCACATCGAGGCCGCTCTGGCCTGGATCGATCGCGACGGCGATCGCGACGGCGACGGCTTCGTGGAGTACGCGCGCGCGACGGACCGCGGTCTGGTCCAGCAGGGGTGGAAGGACTCGTACGATTCTGTCTTCCACAAGGACGGTACGCTGGCCGAGGCGCCGATCGCGCTCAGCGAAGTGCAGGGCTACGTCTATGCCGCACGCCACCACGCAGCGGAATTGGCCTCGGCCCTGGGCGATGGCAAGCGGTGCCGCGCAACTTCAGGATCAGGCCGAACAGCTGCACCAGGCGTTCGAGGATCGCTTCTGGTGCGAAGACCTCGGTACCTATGCACTGGCGCTCGACGGACACAAGCGTCCGTGCCAGGTGGTGTCGTCAAACGCCGTTCAGTGCCTGATCAGCGGCATCGCCGTGCCAGAGCGAGCGGCGCGCGTGGCAGCGACGGCGACTGCGATCGGACATGTTTTCAGGTTGGGGCTTGCGCACCATTCGTGCGGGCGAAGCGCGCTACAACCCGATGGCCTATCACAATGGCTCCATCTGGCCGCACGACACGGCACTCGCGGCATTGGGTCTCGCCCGGTACGACCGCAAGGACGAAGTCGTTCGTCTCACCGAAGGACTGTTTGGCGCCGCCCAGCAGTTCGAGCTCCGGCGGCTGCCGGAGCTGTTTTGTGGCTTCACCCGCCACAATGGGGAGCCGCCGACCCGGTATCCGACGGCCTGCGCGCCGCAGGCCTGGGCGTCCGCGTCGGTCTTCCTCCTTGTGCAGGCACTGCTCGGGATCGACATCGATGCACGCCGCAAGCGAGTGACATTGCGTCAGGCGCGGCTACCCGCCGCGCTCGATTGGCTTCGGGTGACGGGACTCGTCGTCGGCAGCGCCGAGATCGATGTGCTCTGCGAGCGGCGCGGCGAAGACGTTGGCGTCAGCGTGCTGCGACGGAGCGGAGATGTCGTGCTCGTCACCGAGAAATGATCAACGTGCGTGGCGGCTCGACGTTACTCGCTGCGAGTCCGGTGTACGAGCGATGCCCATGGCCTGACTGCTGCGGGCCGACTTCCAGTGGCCTGCCGCCAGCCCCAGCAACGTGACTCCACACGCCAGCGACAATCCCGCGCCAATCGCGAGGAGCGGATTGAACTGCGCACTTGGTGTTGCAGCGCCGGCGCCCGCGGTCGGGGCCATGGCGCCGCCCAGCAGCCAGAACAGCAGACCCACACCAAACGCCGTCAACAGTCCACCTATGCCCCACGCCCACATGGCTTCCTCCTGTCGGTCCAGTAGCAGGAGGCATGCCGGTGAGCTCGTCGAGGTGAGGTGGTCGAGGTGTGTGTCCCTGCGCTCGCATAGCTGCCAATTTACAAGCGGTTCAGGTGTAGACCGGCAAGAAGTGCATGCTCGGCCGTCGAAAGCACCGCATTCGGGCCAATTCGCGCTGGCATTGACGTTGCTCAATCGTCAGGCAGCCACGCTCGTTCGGCCTCACGCTGGACGGCAACACACCCACCCCATGACAGAGAGGCCGCTTAGCCTCTCTGCTCGCCTGTACCGGGGGCATCTTGTTCAGGTCCGTCCCTTGGATTCGCGAGCTGCGGCACGCTGTCGCTCGATGGCGACGCGTGCAACCGTCAACAGCAGCTGCGTCGTGTCAACGGGCTTGGCCAGATAGGCCCGGTATCCTGCGCTGACGGCGCGCTCACGATGATCGTCGCCCGAGTACGCCGTCAGGGCGATTGCCGAGACCGTCGTGTCGGCGGCGCGCGCCTGCTCGCTGAGCTGCGCAACCAGTGCGTATCCATCGGTTCCCGGAAGTCCGATGTCGCTGACGACCACGTCCACGGTGGCCGGATCGAACGCCGCGAGCGCCGCTGCCGCAGAGTCCGCGAGTCGAACCTGCGCGCCGTGGCCCTGAAGAAACCGCGCGATGAATTCCAGCGTGTCGCGTTCATCGTCCACGACCAGAATGGTCAGGTCATCGAGCGAGGGAGGCGACATGACGTGGCCCGCGGCGAGGCCTCCGCGGGACGTGTTCGTCACGACCCTTTCCGGATCGGTGCCGAGCGGGAGCCAGACGGTGAACGTTGCCCCGCGCTGTTCGCCCTCGCTGGCCACGGCCACGTGTCCGCCGTGCAGTTCCACCAGGTGCTTCACGATCGCGAGCCCAAGTCCCAATCCGCCATAATCGCCGGCTCGTGGACTGGTCGGCTTGATTGAAGCGATCGAAGACCTGATCGAGGAACTCGCTCCGGATGCCCAGCCCGTCGTCCTGTACGGTGAGCTCGCGCACAACCATCCGCGACGCGGACGCGCACGGTGACGTGCCCGCCGTTTGGCGTGAACTTGATCGCATTCGACAGCAGATTGCCGACGATCTGGAGGATGCGCGCCGGATCGCCGGTCAGCGGCGGCGTGGCATGGTCGATCTCGGCCGTCAAGTCGATCTGCTTGGCGTCGGCGCTCGGCGACGACGTCGCGATCGCCTGATCGACGAGAGTCGGCAGGTAGACATCCTGGAGGTCGAGACGCAGCTTGCCGGACACGATGCGGCTGACGTCGAGCAGGTCCGAGATGACCTGCCCGAGGAGATGGGCGTTTCTGAGAATGACGTCGATGCCGCGCGTGGCGGTGGCGGCATCCTCGAGGCTGGTGCCGCATCAGCTGCGCCCACGATGCGATCGCATGGAGCGGCGTCCGGAGCTCGTGCGACACCACGGCGACGAACGCGTCCTTGGCGCGGCTCGCACGCTCGGCCTCGGCGCGCGCGTCCCGTTCAGCTGCCAGGAGGTGATCGCGCTCGAGGGCAACCCGCTTCTGTTCGGTGATGTCGCGCACGATCTTGGACGCACCGATGATTCGACCGGATGAGTCGCGCACCGGCGACACGGCCAGCGACACGTGGAGCGGCTGCCCGGTTTTGGTCAGTCGAACGGTCTCGAAGTGCGCGATCTTGTCGCCTCGCCTGATGCGGCTGAGTATGTCGTCCTCCTCGGCCTGCCGCTCGGCCGGAATGAGCATGCGGACCGGCTGTCCAATCAGTTCTGCGGCGGTGTAGCCGAACATGCGTTCCGCCGTGGCATTGCAGGACTGGATGACGCCGTCCAGATTCTTCGCGATGATGGCATCGTCGGCCGACTCGACGATCGCGGCGAGGTAGGCCTGGCTCTGGCTTGCCAGCCGATGGTCCGTGATATCGAGACACGAGCTCAGATAGCCGGTGACCGCCCCGGTCTCATCGCTGATCGGGACGGTGCGGTCATGGATCCAACGGTACTCGCCATCCTGCCGCCGCAAGCGGTACTCGACCGAGAACTGTTCTTGCGTGCCGAGAGCAGCAGCGGCCGCGCCCTCGTAGGCCGCGCGATCGTCGGGATGGATACTGCGCTGCCACCGGTCTCCGCGCTCGTTTTCGAGCGTACTGCCCACGTAGGTGAGCCAGGGCGCATTGAACCATGTGGCGTGCAGATCGAGATCGGTTGCGCGCAGCAGCACTGGCAGCGTGTCCGCGAACGCCTGCAGCCGCGCGTCGGGAGTCTGCGGCGTCGGGTTCTCTGTTCCTGCGGTGGCGGATGTCTGCATGAGCTTCTCGATCTAACTGGCTGACTGGGCGACTCGATCATAGCCCGCATGCAATGCTGGACCCAGGCGATGGCATTTCGATTGCTCCCGGACGCCTGAGAAACGGGAGCGTCCGAAATGGCCTGGGGACTGCGAGGAGCTGCAGCCGTACCAGCTGAGGATCAGGATGGAGACTCCGCGCATCGGGTGCTCGGGCTGGAACTACGCGGCCTGGCGCGGCGCCTTCTATCCCGTCGGACTCCCGCCCGCAAAGTGGCTCGAGTACTACGTTCAGTACTTCGACACGGTCGAACTGAACAACTCCTTCTACCGACTGCCCGAGCGTGAGACGTTCGCGTCGTGGGAGCGTCGCGTGCCCGCGGATTTTGTCTTCGCGGTCAAGGCCAGCCGCTTCCTCACCCATATGAAGCGTCTCCGAGACCCCGCGGCGCCGATCGAGCGCCTGCTGTCGCGCGTCGAGGCGCTCGGACGCCGTCTGGGGCCGATCCTCTACCAGCTCCCTGGCAGCATGACGCGTGATGTCGAGCGTCTGCGCACGTTCCTCGCTGTACTGCCTCGCACCCTGCACGGACAAGGTCTTCGGCATGTGATCGAGTTCAGACATCCATCGTGGTACGTCGAGGACATCCTCGCGCTCCTCGAACACTACGAGGTCGCGATCTGCCTGCACGACAAGCAGGGATCCGCAATCGCGGAGAGCCGCGTGGGACCGTTCATGTATGCCAGGTTTCACGGCACGAGCGGCATGTACCGAGGCAGCTACGATCGCACGGCTCTCGAACCGTGGGCGGACCGGCTGGCCGCGGAAGCGGGGGCCGGCCGCGCGGTCTACGCGTACTTCAACAACGATCCGGATGCCGTGGCCGTGGCGAACGCCCGCGAACTGCGCCAGATGGTCTTCTCGCGTCTCGGGCTGGACGAGAGGGCTGCCCCGATGGCCTGATTGGAGCATGCCAATGCGTGGTCACACAGCCTTTGCACCAATCGCCTGGAAGAGATCGACCTGCGTGACCGGCTTCACGAGGTGGGCGTCGAAGCCCGTCTCGGACGTACGCTGCCGATCCTGCTGCTGGCCCCAACCCGTGAGCGCGATGAGCAGCGCACGCGCGCCCCACGACTGCCGCCGGATCTCGCGCGCGGCTTCGTAGCCGTTCATGCCCGGCATCCCGAGGTCCAGCAGCACGACCTGCGGCTCGAACTCGCCCCCGACCCGTACGGCTTCGGCGCCATCCCGTGCGGTCCGCACGTCGTGGCCGGCGAACTGCAGTTGCAGAGCCAGCGCTTCGAGGGCGTCGGCATTGTCATCGGCCAGCAGGATCCGCCGCGGTGCGAGGATTGGGATCGGTGGCTCGGATTGATCGCCGACCCACGTCTGCGCCGTCAGGAGCGGGAGTCGCACGGTGACCGTCGTCCCCAGACCTGGTCCCGGGCTTTGCGCGGTGACCGTCCCATCGTGCATCTCGACCAGCCGCCGAACGAGGGCGAGTCCAATGCCGAGGCCGCCCTCCGCCGCTTCCGCGCTCGAATGGGCTTGGGCGAACAGGTCGAAGATCCTGGGGACGACGTCAGACGGAATCCCAACCCCGGTGTCCTTTACCTTGATGACGGCGTGGGGCCCTTCGCGGGCCACGTTCAACACGATCCTGCCGCCTTGCGGCGTGAACTTGGCGGCGTTGTGCAGGATGTTGCCGATGACCTGCACGAGTCTCGTCTTGTCACCATCGATCGTCAGCAGATCATCGGGAAGCTCGATGCTGAGGCCGTGCCGCCGCGCGTCGATGAGCGGCCGCGCCGTTTCGACTGCGCGAGCGATGATTGCGCCGACGAGCACCGGCTCGCGCCGCAGTGAGATGATGCCTCGCGTGATTCGCGAGACATCGAGGAGATCGTCTATCAAGCCGCACGAGATGCTCCACCTGCCGGTCGATGATGTCGCGCGCCATGGCTGTCTGCGCCGCAGGCAGCTCCTTCAAGCGGAGCAGCTGCACCGCCGTGCGTATGGGCGCGAGGGGATTCCGCAGCTCGTGCGCCAGCATCGCAAGGAACTCGTTCTTCCGCCGATCGGCCTCCTGCAACGCGGACGTCGAGGCCTCGAGGGCGGCCGTCCGCTCCGCCACACGGTGCTCGAGCTCTGCGTTCAGCGATTCGAGCGCCCGCGTCTTCCTGAACAGCTCGGCGAACACGCTGACTTTTGCGCGCAGAATCTCAGGCACGACCGGAACGGGCACGTAATCCACCGCCCCGCATTCGTAACCGCGCAGCCGGTCGAGCTCGGTCATCAGCACGGCCGACACGAAGATGATCGACGTCCGCTGGAATCGCGGGTGCTGCCGGATCATCGACGCCAGCTCGTACCCGTCGAGATCGGGCATGCACACGTCGACCAGCACCACCGCGACCTCGTTGTGGAGCAGACACTCGAGAGCCGCGCTCGCGGAGTTGGCGGTGAGGAGATTCTCGCCGAGCTCGCCCAGAATCGTCTCGTACGTGAGGAGCTTCGATGGCTGGTCGTCGACCAGCAGGATATTGACCCGATCGATACGTGTGGCCGTCGGCATGGCGTGTCCCTAGCGATGCAACCACATCCGAAGGGCAGACAGCAGCTGGTCGGTGTTGACCGGCTTGGCCAGGTAGTCGGAGGCTCCCGCCTCGAAGCACTTTTCACGGTCGCCTTTCATGGCTTTCGCGGTCAGTGCCACGATCGGCAGCTTCCGGAACGCGGGGTTCTGACGGATCTTCTGCATCGTCTGATAGCCGTCCATCTCGGGCATCATGATGTCCATCAGGACGATCGACACGTCAGGTGTCGACTCGAGCAGGCGCGTGGCTTCGTTGCCGGTGCTCGCCGAGACCACGCGCATCCCGCGCCGCTCGAGGACGCTGCTCAACGCAAAGATGTTCCGGACGTCGTCGTCCACGACGAGCACGGCCTTGCCGACCAGGTCGTCGTCGGAGCGATGCAGCCGCTCCAGCATCCGCTGCTTTTCTGGCGGCAGATTCGACACCACGCGATGGAGAAAGAGGGAGGTCTCATCCAGCAGACGCTCGGGCGACTCGACGCCCTTCACAACGACGCTGCGCGCGAGCGTATGGAGCTGTGCGTCTTCGTCGGCCGAGAGCTCGCGGCCGGTGAAGACGACGACCGGGATGTCTGACAGCCTGGCGTGCTGACTCATGTGAGAGAGCACCTCGAATCCCGACATGTCGGGCAGCCGCAGATCGAGCACGACGCAGTCGCAGGGTTCCTCACTCAGCGCCGTGAGCGCAGCGGCGCCGGTATCGGCGACGACAATGTCGAGGTCGTTGTCGCCCAGCAGCGCCTTGATGCTCAACTGTTCCGCCGGACTGTCCTCGACGATGAGCAGACGCTTCCGGCGCGGCCTGGCGTAGTCCGTCAGCCGCGTGATCGCTGCTTCGAGTCCAGCGGCATTCGTCGGCTTCGTGATGAATGAGAACGCACCGCGCGCGAGGCCGTGCTGGCGATCCTCGTCCAACGTGATGATCTGGACCGGAATGTGGCGCGTATCCGGGTCGTGTTTCAGCTGGCTGAGGACGGTCCAGCCGAGCATATCGGGGAGGAAGACGTCCAGCGAGACGGCCGTCGGACGGTACTCCTTGGCGAGCTCCAGCGCGTCTGCGCCCCGCATGGCAACGAGTGCCTTCAGACCCTGGTCCCGGGCGAGATCCATGAGAATGCGCGCGTAGTGCGGGTCGTCCTCGACGATCAACAGCGTCGTGTCGTCCGGCCCCAGCCGCTCGCGGTCGTCGAGCACGACCTCTGCAGGCCGCTCCTGCGTCCGTGCGGTCGGCACGGTGAGGAAGCCGTGGCCCCTCGTTGCGAGCGGAACCGCAAGGCGGTTGTCCGCCAGCCTGAGAGAAACCGTGGGACCGACGTATCGGAGCGGGAGGAGGAGCGTGAACGTGCTGCCAATGCCCGGCGTGCTGCGCAGCTGAATCTCCCCGCCGAGCAGACTCGCCAGCTCACGGCTGATGGCGAGTCCCAGCCCCGTGCCGCCGTACTTGCGGCTCGTGCTCGCATCGGCCTGCTGGAACGCTTCGAAGATGATGCGCTGCTTTTCTGGCGGAATGCCGATGCCCGTGTCGGCGACCTCGAACGAGACGACGCTGCCGGCCTGGCCGAGGATGGGGTGATCGACGCTCCAGCCGCTCTTGGCTGCGGAGACCGTGAGCCGCACGCCGCCCTGCGACGTGAACTTGAACGCGTTCGACAGCAGATTCTTCAGGACCTGCTGGACGCGTTTCGCGTCGGTCAGGAGCGTCCGATCCAGTCCCGGATCGAGGTGCACGTCGAATGCCAGGCCCCGACTCTCGGTCTCGTGCTTGAACGTCCGGGTCACCATGTCGATCAGGGTCGTGAAATACACCTCCTCGGCGTCGACCGTCACCGTGCCCGACTCGATCTTCGACAGGTCGAGAATGTCGGTGATCAGATTCAACAAGTCCGTGCCAGCCGCGTGAATGGTCCTGGCGAATTCGACCTGTTTCCCGGTGAGGTTTCGTTCGGGATTGTCGCTCAGCTGCTGACCGAGAATCAGGATGCTGTTGAGCGGAGTGCGGAGCTCGTGCGACATGTTCGCGAGGAACTCCGACTTGTACTTGGACGTCAGCGCGAGCTCCGCCGCCTTGTCTTCGAGCTCCCGGCGGGCCTGTTCGATCTCGTCATTCTTCCGCTCGACTTCGACGTTCTGTTCCGCGAGCTGCTGCGCCTTCTGTCCCAGCTGTTCGTTGGTCTGCTGCAGTTCTTTCTGCTGCGTCTGCAACTCGGTGGCGAGCTGCTGCGACTGCTGCAACAGCGATTCTGTCTGCATCGTCGCCTCGATGCTGTTGAGGACGATGCCGATGCTGGCGGTGAGCTGTTCGAGGAAGGCGACGTGCGTCGGCAGGAACTCGTTCAACGAGGCGATGCCGATGACGGCCTTCATCTGCGATTCGAACACCACGGGGAAGACGACCAGGTTTTTGGGCAGGGCCTGGAAGAAGACCGATCCAACCGGCGTGGTGCCGGAGGGGACGTTGGTCACCAGGATCCGGCGCATGTCGCGGGCGCACTGACCGAGGAAGCCCTCGCCGACCCGGAGCGTCTGCGGGTAGGGCAGATCCGAGGCGTCCGCATAGCTGGCGAGCTTGCGCAGGTGCGGCTCGTCCTCCGCGCTCATCTGATAGATGACGCCCTGGTGCGCATTGACCAGCGGCACGAGTTCGGTCAGGAGCATGGTGCCGACGGCGGCGAGATCCCGCTGCCCCTGCAGCATGCCGGTGAATCGCGCCAGGTTCGTCTTGAGCCAGTCCTGTTCGTTGTTGCGGTCGGTCGTCAACCGCAGGTTGTCGATCATCGTGTTGATGTTGTCTTTGAGCTCCGCCACCTCGCCGCGCGCGTCGACCTGAATCGACCGGGTCAGGTCGCCTTTGGTCACCGCCGTCGCGACTTCCGCAATGGCGCGTACCTGGTTGGTGAGGTTGGCGGCGAGGAGGTTCACGTTGCCCGTCAGGTCTTTCCAGGTGCCAGCGGCGCCGGGCACGTTGGCCTGACCGCCGAGCCTGCCCTCGACGCCGACCTCGCGTGCGACGGTGGTGACCTGGTCCGCGAAGATGGCCAGCGTGCCGGTCATGTTGTTGATGGTGTCGGCGAGTGCGGCCACTTCACCCTTTGACTTCACCGTGAGGTTCTGGTCGAGATCGCCATTTGCCACAGCGGTGACGACTTTGACGATGCCGCGAACCTGCTCGGTGAGGTTGGCGGCCATGACGTTCACGTTGTCGGTCAGGTCTTTCCACGTGCCCGCGACTCCAGGCACCTGAGCCTGTCCGCCGAGGCGGCCTTCGGTGCCCACCTCGCGCGCGACACGCGTGACTTCGGCCGCGAACGCGTTCAACTGATCGACCATCGTGTTGATCGTGTTCTTCAGCTCGAGGATCTCGCCCTTGACGTCCACGGTGATCTTGCGGGACAGGTCGCCGCGGGCGACGGCGGTCGTCACTTCCGCGATGTTCCGGACTTGCGTGGTCAGGTTGGCGGCGAGGAGATTGACGTTGTCGGTCAGATCCTTCCAGGTGCCGCCCACGCCCGGCACCACGGCCTGTCCGCCGAGGCGCCCGTCGGTGCCCACCTCGCGCGCCACGCGCGTGACTTCGGCCGCGAAGGAACGGAGCTGTTCGACCATCGTGTTCAGCGTGTCCTTCAAGAGCAGGATCTCGCCGCGCACGTCGACCGTGATCTTCTTGGAGAGGTCACCGCCGGCGATCGCCGTGGCGACCTCCGCGATGTTCCGCACCTGCGCGGTGAGGTTGCTCGCCATGAAGTTGACGTTGTCGGTGAGGTCCTTCCACGTGCCCGCGACGCCCTGGACCTGCGCCTGTCCGCCCAGCTTGCCTTCCGTGCCGACCTCGCGCGCGACGCGCGTGACTTCGGCCGCGAACGCGTTCAGCTGATCCACCATCGTGTTGACGGTGTTCTTCAGCTCGAGGATCTCGCCTTTCACATCGACGGTGATCTTGCGGGAGAGGTCGCCGCGGGCGACGGCTGTCGTCACTTCCGCGATGTTCCGGACCTGGGTGGTCAGGTTGGCGGCCAGCAGATTGACGTTGTCCGTCAAGTCCTTCCACGTGCCGCCGACGCCGCGCACGTTGGCCTGACCGCCGAGACGCCCTTCCGTGCCCACTTCGCGCGCGACGCGCGTGACCTCGCCCGCGAACGCGTTGAGCTGGTCCACCATCGTGTTGATGGTGTCTTTGATCTGGAGGATTTCGCCGCTGACGTCGACCGTGATCTTCTGGCTGAGATCGCCGTTGGCGATCGCGGTGGCGACCTTGGACACATCGCGCAGCTGCACGGTCAGGTTGCCGGCCATCGCGTTGACCGAGTCGGTCAGGTCCTTCCACGTGCCGGCGACGCCCGGCACCTGGGCCTGTCCGCCCAGACGGCCTTCCGTGCCGACCTCGCGCGCCACGCGCGTCACCTCGCCGGCGAAGGCGTTCAGCTGGTCCACCATCGTGTTGATGGTTTCCTTCAGCAGCAGGATCTCGCCGCTGACGTTGACCGTGATCTTCTTGGAGAGGTCGCCGCTGGCGATGGCCGTGGCGACCTCGGCGATGTTCCGCACCTGCGCGGTGAGGTTGCTCGCCATGAAGTTGACGTTGTCGGTGAGGTCTTTCCACGTGCCCGCCACGCCGGGGACCTGTGCCTGGCCTCCGAGCTTGCCGTCGGTGCCGACCTCGCGCGCGACCCGCGTGACTTCCGAGGCGAAGGCGTTCAGCTGGTCCACCATCGTGTTGATGGTGTTCTTCAGCTCGAGAATCTCACCGCGAACATCCACGGTGATCTTGCGCGAGAGGTCGCCGCGTGCGACGGCGGTCGTGACTTCCGCGATGTTCCGCACCTGGTCGGTGAGGTTCCTGGCCATCGCGTTGACCGAGTCGGTCAGGTCTTTCCAGGTGCCCGCCACGCCTGGCACGACCGCTTGTCCACCCAGCCGGCCTTCGGTGCCGACTTCCTGCGCGACACGGGTGACTTCGGACGCGAAGGACCGCAGCTGGTCGACCATCGTGTTGATGGCTTCCTTCAGCTGGAGAATCTCCCCGCGGACGTCTACCGTGATCTTGCGAGAGAGGTCGCCACTCGCGACAGCGATAGTGACCTCGGAGATGTTCCGGACCTGGCCGGTGAGGTTGCTGGCCATCGAGTTGACGCTGTCGGTCAGGTCCTTCCAGACGCCGCTCACGTTCCGGACTTCTGCCTGCCCTCCGAGCTTGCCGTCCGTGCCCACCTCGCGCGCGACGCGCGTCACCTCCGAGGTGAAGACGCCGAGCTGCTCGATCATCGTGTTGACGATGGTGGCGGATCGGAGGAACTCGCCTTCGAGCGGACGGCCGTCCACGTCCAGCCGGACGGTCTGCAGCAGGTCGCCCTTGGCCACGGCCGCCAGCGCGCGTGTGACCTCGGTCGTCGGCCAGAGCAGGTCGTCGATCAGAGTGTTGACCGACGTTTCCATCTCGGCCCACGCGCCACTCGATCGGCCGAACTTGACGCGTTGACGCGTCTTGCCCTGCTTGCCGACGACCGTGCCGACCCGTTCGAGCTCGCTCGCCATCTTTGCGTTGGCGGCGACAATTTCGTTGACCGTGTCGGCGATTTTGCCGTGCAGACCCGTCCAATCGCCGGGCAGGCGCATCGAGAAGTCGCCGTCGCGTACGCCCTGGAGGACCGCTAGCAGCGCGGACAGTTCCCCGCTGCCGGTTGACGCTCCTTCTGAGGGAGCCGTCGGAGCCGCCGAGTCGAGCCGTGGCATGCCTGTCTCCGAACGTGTGACGTTTACGATCGTGTTGCGTGTGGTTCGGCGAGACGGCGCCGCCGTTTGGTCAAGATTACAAACGACACCGCGCGTAAGCTGGACCGAGCAAGAAACGTACTCAGCTGTACCGGACCAGAGTGAGGCGTTTCAAATTTCGCTCCGGCGTGAAGCCTGCAGAAAATCAGGAAGAATTCGCGCAGAGCTCGTGCCCGCCGGCATCCCGGAGGGACAGGTTCTACGCACCTGGCGTCGTGCTCGCCTCGATGGCCACCGGTAAGAATTGCAAACGTTTGCCGAGCCGCGCTTGACGGGATTTTCCTGGCGACGCTACAGTGGCCGTCCCTTCCAGTCGCATGGATCGCACCGCCGAATTCTTCGAACATGTCGCCACCGGACGCATCGAAGAGGTGCGTGCGATGCTGGCCGAGTCCCCAGCACTCGTGAACGCCGTGGGTCCACACCCCTATTGGGGCGGACGGCCGCAGCCGCTGCATCTTGCTATCGAAGGTAAACGCCGCGATGTGTTCGAGCTGCTCCTCGAGAGCGGCGCCGACATCGACGGCAGGAACGACGAGTACGACCACTGGTCGCCCCTGATGATCGCGCTCAATGGGCCGGCCGAGATGCGGGACGAGCTGCTGCGTCGCGGCGCACGCATCGGCCTCGTCGAAGCGTTGATGATGGCCGACGACGGGAAAGTGGCGGCGTTCCTGAAAGACGGGCGCTGCCATCGATCACGCCAAACGGCGGGTCGCTCCTCTCGTTCGCGCGGACGCCGTTGGCCATCGATCGCCTGATCGCGCTCGGAGCCTCGACGACCCAGAAGGATCGATGGGGTTCGACGCCGATTGACGCGATGAGCCGGCTGGGACCGCGCGGGCAAGCGCTCGTCGCTCACCTCAGCGCGCGCGGCGTTCCGGCCGCGCCGCCGGAATACGCGCGGCTCGGCGACATGGCGACGCTCTCCGCCTTGATCGACCAGGACGCCACTGTCGCTCGCCAGGACGCCGTCATGATGGCCGCCGTGGACTTCCGCCACCACGAGATGGTCGAGTGGTTGATTGCGCGCGGCGCCAGCGTCAACGCGCGCGCCAAGGCCCAGTCCCGCCAGACCGCGCTCCATTCAGCCGCCTGGAATGGGGACCTGCAGATGGTCAAGCTGCTCGTCTCGGCCGGGGCCGATACCGCCGCACGGGACGAGCAGTATCGCGGCACGCCTCGCGGCTGGGCCGCCACGTCCATCGAGGTGTCGCACAATCCCGCGTGCCGCGACGTTGTCGCGTTCTTCGAGTCCCGCGGCGATCCCGCCTGACGTTGCACTTCGTTACATTCCGGCAATAACCCAGCAGGATTCAGCAGCGAAGCTGGAGGTGTGCGAGGCGCACACCTGTGTTGAGAAGAATCCTCGGCGCCGCGGCGGCAGTGGCCGTGGCCGTTACGGCAGGCGTGGCATGGTCCCGCCATGCAGGCACGAGCCCGCCTGTCGATGCAGACGCTGTTCGCGTCGCCCGGCGTGACGTGCGGACCGAAGTCAAAGCGACCGGCGTCATCCGGCCCATGACCGGCGCACAGGTACGGGTGGGCGCCCGCATCTCCGGCATCGTCCGGCGCCTTGGCGTGCGCGTGGGGGATCGTGTGACTCCCGGACAGCTCCTGGCCGAGCTCGACGATCGCGAGCTCATCGCACGCAGCCGCCAGGCCACCGCCGCGCGCGATCTGGCGCGGGCCAACCTCGCGTTCGCCGTCGCGGACGTCCATCGGAAGCGTGAGCTGGCGGCAGGACAACTCCTCGCCAGGAGCGACCTCGACGTCGCCGAGCGCGCCGCCAGCGTGGCGGAGCAGGAACTGGTGCAGGCCGAGGCGGCCCTCGACTTCGCGAACACCCAGCTCGCGTACGCGCGTGTCGAAGCACCGATCGCCGGTGTCGTCGCGTCCATTTCGACGCAGGAGGGTGAGACCGTTGCCGCGAGTTTCGCCACGCCCACCTTTGTCACCCTGCTGGATCTGAATCGGCTCGAAGTGTGGGCCTACGTCGATGAGACCGACATCGGCCGAATCCGCGTAGGCCAGCGCGCGCGCTTCACAGTCGACACGTTTGGCAACGAAGAGTTCGACGGGGAGGTTCGTCAGATCTACCCGCAGCCCGAGATCCGCGACAACGTCGTGGACTACGTGACCGTCGTGCGTTTCCGTCCCGAAGCCGGTGAACGCCTGCGGCCGGAGATGACGACGTCGGTTCGGATTGCAACGGAGGAGCGGCTCGGCGTCCTGAGCGTGCCCCCTCGGCTGGTGCACCACGATGGTCGCGGTTCCTACGTCTGGCGGCGGCGTGGCGGTGCCGTCGACCGCGTCGACGTGGCTCTGGGCCTCCGGAACGACCAGGCCTGGGAAATCAAGGACGGTCTCACCGATCAGGACGAACTGGTCCCAAACGATCCAGGAGCCACACAGGGAGACATGCCGTGATCGAATTGCAGACGGTCGGACGCACCTACGAACGGAAGGGCGACAGAGCGGTCCGCGCGTTGGACCGGGTCTCGCTTCAGGTCGATCGCGGAGACTTCGTCGCCATCGTCGGCGCATCCGGATCTGGCAAGTCCACGCTGATGAACATCCTGGGGCTGCTGGATCGGCCGACCGACGGCCGCTACGTATTCGGCAATGCCGACGTCACGAATCTGTCGGCGCGCGAGCTGGCGCGATTGAGGAACCAGAAGATCGGGTTCGTGTTCCAGGCGTTCCATCTGCTGCCGAGAGTGAGCGCGCTCGAGAACGTGGAACTGCCGCTGCTCTATTCCGACCGGCGTTCCATCCAGGGACTCGGACAGGCTGCGCTGACCGCCGTCGGCCTTGCGGATCGCATGCGGCATACGCCGAGCGAGCTGTCCGGCGGACAGCAGCAGCGCGTGGCCATCGCGCGTGCGCTGGTGAACGATCCCGAGCTGATCCTGGCGGACGAGCCGACAGGAAACCTGGACGGACAATCCGCCAACGAGCTCATGGCCCTGCTCCACGGCCTCAACCGCGAGGGACGGACCATCGTGCTCGTCACGCATGACGCAGCGCTTGCCGCTCAGTGCCGGCGAACCGTGCGGCTGACATCCGGACATCTCGAGGAGTTGTCGTGAATCGCACCAGACTTGCCGTCCACTGCGCGCGCCTGGCCATGCGCTATCGTCTTCGATCGGCCGCGATGGCGCTCGGCAGCTTCATCGGCGTCGCGGCACTCACGATCGTGATCTCGGTCGGGCAGGGCGCTACGCAGAAGATCACGAAGACCGTGTACCAGTTGTTTGGCGGCTCGTCGATCATCATCGTGGCGGGCGGCAGCCAGTTCTTTGGCGGACCTCGTGCCGATACCGCCCGGCTCACGATCGACGACATCCAGTCGGTCGCGTCGGATGTGCCGGGCATCGCGACGTGGGACCCGCAGCTGGTGAAGCCGGGTGCCACCATACGCCACGGCGATCGGACGGCGACCGCACGTGTGTTGGGCCAGTCCGAGCGGTCGCGAGTGGTGTGGAACCGCGACGTGTCCCGTGGCGGCTACTTCGACGCGCAGGATGTGGCGAGCTCCGCGCGAGTCGCGCTGATCGGCGAGTCGCTCGCCGCGAAGCTGTTCGGGAGCGACGATCCACTCGGGTCGGATGTCTTCGTCGGGTCGACGTCGTTCCGGGTGGTCGGCGTGCTCGCCCGTTTCGGGACCGACATTCACGGGATGGATCGCGACAACGAGCTGGTCGTGCCCGTCACGGCGCTCCAGCGCCGCGTCATGAACGTCGACACGATCGTCCAGGCCAAGCTGCTGGTCGCCGATCCATCCGCGGTGTCCTCCACAGCTCAGGCCGTTACCCGCGCCCTCCGTGCCAGGCACGCGCTCCCGGACGGACGCCCCAACGACTTCGAGATGATCACGGCAGACGATGTGCGCCAGATGGTGAGCTTTGTGGAACGCCTGCTCTTCCTGTACCTGCCGCTCGTCGCGGGCGTTTGCCTGGTTGCCGGCGGCATCACGGCAGCGGCCTTGATGCTCGGCTCCGTGACCGGACGGGTTGGCGAGATCGGATTGCGTGGAGCGGTTGGCGCGCTACCGGAAGACATCCGGTGGCAGTTCGTCGCCGAGACCTCTGTCGCCGTTGCCGCAGGGGGGCTTGGAGGCGTGCTGTTCGGTTTCGTCGGCGCGATCGTGGCCACCACGCATCTGCGTCTCGGGTCCAGGTTCTCGTGGCAGGCCGCCGCGATCGGCTTCGTCGTGTCGGCGATCGTCGGCATGGTCGCGGGCATCGTGCCGGCGCGCCGCGCCGCGGCACTGCCACCGGCCGATGCGCTTCGATGAGGCTCACGCGGAGCGCTGTCATCTCGTGGCGGGCGCTCTCGGCGCACCGCGTCCGGACGATACTGGCGGTGGGCAGCGTGTCGGTGGGTGTGGCGGCGATTACTGTGACGGGTGCGATTGGTGCGGGCGCGCGGGCGGCTGTGAACGATCGTCTCCAACGTCTGGGCACGAACCTCGTTATCGTGAGGCCGGCGCAAATCGTGCCAGGTCCGGTGAGGCCGGCCGTCCGCGGCTTCGTCACGACCTTGACGTTGGACGATCTCGAGGCAATCGCTGGCGAGCAGGCCATCGAAGCGGTCGCGCCTGGCGTCGAGAAGCGGCTACGCGCACAGGGCAGGACGGATTGCGACAACAACATCGGTCCTGGGTACGGTCGAAGCCTTCGCCAGAATTCGTCACGTCACCATCCGGGAGGGTCGGTTCTTCAACCGATGGGAAGAGCAGCATGCCGAGCGTGTCGCGGTGCTCGGCGCGCGGGTCGCGGACGCGCTCTTTCCCGGCGAATCGGCGATTGGACGATCGATCACGGTCGGCACCGCGCCATTCGACATCTGCGGTGTGCTCGAGACCAGGGGGATGGCTGCCGATGGCTCCGACCAGGACGGCCAGATCTTCGTGCCCGTTCGGACGGTGCTGCGGCGCGTCTCGAACACGGCGTGGCTGAATGAAATCTTCATCCGGGTGAAGGATCCGGACCGGACGGCGCCCGTCATCGCACGAGTCGCGAATCTGCTCCGGACACGCCACCGCGCGACCGCTGACGACTTCGACATCCAGAACACGTCACGGCTGCTCGCGATGCAGGCGCAGGCCGTCCAGTCGCTGGACCTGCTGACCGCCGCCCTTGGGATCGCGGCGCTGACGATTGCCGGTAGTGGCATCATGGCGTTGATGTTCGTGTCGGTGCGGGAGCGTACCAGCGAGATTGGCCTGCGGATGGCCGTCGGCGCCGAGCCGAAGGATATCCTGATCCAGTTCCTCTCAGAGGCGGCAACGCTGATGGTGACGGGGTGGGGCGTGGGAGTTGCCGCTGGAAGTGCGGCGGCAGCGAGCCTTGCGGCGGCCACCACCTGGCCCGTTGCGCCACCTGAGGCCGTGTTTGCGATATCGCTGGCTCTAGCGCTGACGACCGGTCCGCTCTGTGGCGCGCTGCCTGCTCGACGCGCAGCCCGGCTGCCACCGATAGAGGCACTCCTCTTCCGATGACACGAATCCTGGTGATCGACGACGACGACAAGCTGAACGCGCTGCTCGCGCAGTATCTGGCGACGTTCGGCTTGTCCGTCGTGTCGCGCGCGACGCCAGAGGCCGGATTGCGCGCGCTTCAAGACGAGGCCTACGACGTCGTGGTGCTCGACGTCATGTTGCCAGGAATGGACGGGTTGACTGTGCTGAAAAGGATCCGCGAGACCAGTCGAGTACCGGTGGTGATGCTCACAGCGCGGGGCGGCGTGGCCGATCGGATCATCGGGCTCGAGGCGGGTGCCGACGACTATCTGCCGAAGCCGTTCGAGCCCCGCGAGCTCGTCGCCCGGATCCAGGCGGTACTGCGGCGCCATGCCGCGGCGGCAACGAACGACGTGATTCGGATCGGGCCTCTTCAGATCGACGTCACCACACAATCGGCGAGCCTGTCTGGCGCGCCGCTGCAACTCACCGGTGCGGAATTTCAGCTGCTTGTTCTGCTCGCCCGGCATCGGGGGAAAGTTCTGAGCCGCGATCGCATCATGGACGAAACGCGCGGATTGGACTGGGAATCGTACGACCGATCGATCGACGTGCTGGTGAGCCGCTTGCGGCAGAAGCTCGGCGACGAAGCGAAGCATCCGTCGTTCATCAGGACGATTCGCGGCCGCGGCTACGTCTTCACGGCGAGCGAGTCATGAGCGAAGGGGAGACTGGCGGGGCACCGCCACATCAAGTCGATCGGTCGGTCTTCCGGCGTCTGGCCTTCATCACGACGATGACCGCCGTCGCGGTCCTGCTCATTCTCACGTTCTTCTTCGCGCTGACTGTCAATCCGCACTTCGGCTCGCCTGAGGTGAACAGGAGGCTCCGGTCCGCGCACTTCGCGCTCATCGCGCCGGTGTTGCTCATCATCGCCGGCGTCATCCTGATTGCGCACCACCGTCTGCGGCGGCTGCTGCTGCCACTGCGCGCACTGGCTGAAGGCGTGGCCAGGCTGACGCACGGCGACCTGGACGTCTCGATCTCACCCTCGTCCCGCGACGAGTTCGCGGCGCTGACCGACGCCTTCAACCGGATGGTGACACGCGTGCGGGAGATGCTGGCGTCGCGCGAGCAACTGCTGGTGGACGTCAGCCACGAGCTGCGATCGCCGATCACGAGGATGAAGGTGGCGTTGGAACTGCTGCCAGAGAGCGAGCTGCGGGCACGCCTGGCAGCCGACGTTCGCGAGCTGGAATCAGTGGTCACCGAGCTGCTGGAGCTGCAACGGCTCCAGAGCGTGCACGGCATCCACAAGGAACCGATCGATCTGGTGTTGCTGGCGGAAAATGTTGTGGCGTCGTTCGGTCGCACCCAACCAGCCATCACGGTGCAGGCCGCGCAACGGCCGATCCAGGTCACGGCCGATACGCGTCTCATGACGGTCGTGTTCCGCAATCTCATCGAGAACGCGGTCACCCACTCGCTGCCCGACAGCGGTCCCGTCATCGTCAGCATCGCGAAGGCGCCCACGGGCGTGATCGTGCGAGTGCAGGACGATGGTCCGGGGATCCCCGAGCAGGAGGCGGAGAACGTGTTCGAACCGTTCTATCGGCTGGATCGATCTCGATCGCGACAGACCGGCGGCTACGGTCTGGGGCTGAGCATCTGCAAGCGCGCCATCACGGCGCACGGGGGGACACTCACGGTTCGGCGGAACAAACCGCGAGGTTCCACGTTCACGATTGAACTCGACTCTGCGACCCTTGTGACTTTTCGACCCTTTGACTCTACTTCGAGTGTTTGAGGAAGGTCCCCGCCCTGAATTCGCTGAACGCCTGTTGAATCTCCTCGCGCGTGTTCATCACGATGGGACCGTACCACGCGATCGGCTCCTCAATCGGCTTGCCCGAGACCAACAGGAAGCGGATGCCAGCCGGCCCAGCCTGTACCACCACTTCATCGCCACGATCGAACACGATGAGAGAGCGATTGCCGGCAAGCTGGCCGGCCTTTGAGTCGGCGTGTCCAAGTGTGTCAGTCGTCACCGGCCTTGGCTCGGAGGCGTTGCCGAACGTGCCCGATCCCTCGAAGACATAGGCGAAGGAGTGCCGGGTCGTTTCAATCGGCAGGCTGCGCCTCCGGTCTGGCGGCACGAAGACGTCGAGGTACTGCGGGTCGGCCGCCACGCCATCGACCGGTCCTGATTTCCCCCAGAACTCGCCGCACACAATCCGGACGCTGGTGCCGTCGTCGTCCACGACCAGCGGAATGTCCTTGGACTGGAGGTCCTGATAGCGCGGCGAGGTCATCTTCAGCGACGATGGGAGATTGGCCCACAGCTGAAAGCCGTGCATGCGCCCCTGGGGGTCGCCGTGAGGCATTTCCTGGTGGATGATGCCGCTGCCAGCCGTCATCCACTGGACGTCACCCGCCCCGATCGTGCCTTGATTGCCGAGGCTGTCAGCATGATCGACGTTGCCCGACAGCACGTAGGTAATCGTCTCGATGCCGCGATGCGGATGCCACGGGAACCCGGCCTGGTAGTCGGCGGGACGGTCGTTCCTGAAGTCATCGAGCAGCAGAAACGGATCGAAGTCTTCGGTATCGCCGAATCCAAACGCACGTTGCAGCTTGACGCCGGCGCCCTCGACGGTGGGAGACGCGGTGATCTGACGCTTGACGGCTCTGATGGACATCACTGGACCTCTGTGTATTTGATGCCGTCGCGTTTCACGCCAATCAGCGGTCCCGGCTGCCGAGCCACTGCAGCGCGCGGGTGATGAGCTCGTTCTGCGTCTGGCTGGCGAACGTGGACGAGAGCTCGCGATTCGTCTTGTGCTCGTAGTCCATGTCGTTGTGGCCCATGTTCATGTAGACCATGCGGTAGCGCGTGTTGGTCCAGACGACGGGGTAGTAGCCGCTGTGCCAGATCTCGTCTGGCTTGGGTCCGGTGCCGAGCGGAAAGCTCGAAGGATCGATCGACAGCAGAATGCGGATCGCAGGGTTGGTGCGGAGGTCCCGCTCCCACCGATACCACTCACTCGGCGCGGACTGGAACGTGGCGGGCAGCCCCTTGGTAACGGGATGATCAGCCGCTTCGACCCGGAGCACGGCCGAGGTCGGACGCCAGGTGTTGCTGACGTACGACCCCACGCCGAGAAAATCGTTGTGATACCAGTCCCAATCCTGCGGGAACTTGGACGGCGTCAGCGCGAAGCCCGCGAAGTGAAACCCGAGCCATCCACCGCCATGCTCCATGTACTCGCGAAACGCCTGCCGTTGACCCGGATCGTCCGGGCGGGCGTCGAGGAACACGACCACCTGGTATGCGGCGAGCGTGTCTCGATTGAGCTTGCTCCAATCGTCGGTCGCGTCGTACGAGAAGCCATGCGTGCGCGCCAGCTCGGGAAACCACTTGTTCGCTTCGCCGATGAAGCTGACGTGCGCCAGATCGTCGGTGTGTGGATAGAACGCCAGCACCTTGAAGGCCGGCGTTGCGGCCGGTGCATCTACGCGCGCGAGCGCGGCCGCCATCACGACGGCTGCGAGGATCGACGAGGCTCTCATGCTCATAGCGTATCTCGCCTCTGGCCCTCGAGCGCTCAGTCTCTCGAGCCCTCAGGCCCTATGTCGTATACATGACCCGCACATGCGGAGGGAACACGGCGGTTCCATCGAGGGTGACGCCGGGCAGACTATCGAGGTGGACTTCCCGCAGTTTCGGTAGTGTGGCCAGGTAGGGCAGTCCCGCGTCCGACACGAAGCGGCATTCATAGAGCTCCACTTGCTCCAGTGACGACATGCGCCCGAGCAGCTCGAGGCTGCGGTCGGTGATCTGCGTCAGTCCCGCGTAGTAGTACTGAATCTGCAGCCCTGCGATGTGCTCCGTGGCCGCGTCTGTCGTGTCGCGGCAATACATGCACGTCAGCCGCTCCAGGCGTTCGCATCGTCCCACATGCACGAACCCCTGATCGTTCACGTCGATCGGCGTGAGCTCGCGCAGGGCCGGAAAGTGGGGCAGCGCCGCCAGCGCCATGTCGTCCACGTTCTTGCAGCTGACGCCGAGCTGGCGGAGCGACGGCATCTTCGACAACGCCAGGAAGCCGCGATTCCCGAGGTGTGGGCACTCGCGTCCCCAGAAGCCCTCGAGGCTGGTCGATTGGCTGAGCGCTTCGAAGCCCTCGTCGGTGGCCACGGTGCCCTGCGCACGCAGCAGTCGCAGCCGGGGCAGCGCCCCGATGTGACGCATGGCGGTGTTGTCGCTGAGCGGGCCATCGGCGCCGAGCGATGCGAGGTTCGGCAGGCCTTTGAGGTGCTCGAACGCGTCGGTCGTGATGCCCGTCACGTGCCAGAACAGGTCGAGCTCGAAGACGCCGTCGAGTCCTGCAAGGCTGGCCAGTCCCCGATTGGTGAACGGCCCATCCACGAGCAGGCACACCGCCCGGTCGCGGTCGGCACCGGGATCGGACGATGACGGTGGCGGCTGCCAGGTAGTGAGGCGCGGAAAGTAATGAAGCAGTCTCAGTCCCTCGTCGGTGACCAGGCGGCCGGTGCTGAAGCGGCGCAGTGCTGGCTTGCCCTGCAGGGCGTCGATGGCGCCATCGCCAGTCGGCGATCCCATCAGGTTCACGTGTTCGAGGCGATCGCAGTGACAGAGATGTGCGACGCCGGCATCGCTGATGCCACCCTGCCACGTCATCTCGAATCGGCGGAGGTCGCGCAGGTGCTGAAGCACCACGAGCCCGCGATCGGTCAGGTTGCCGCCGCTGAGATCCAGGCCCTGCAACTGCGGCATGGCTGCCAGATGTTGTAGCCCTTCGGCGGTCACCTCGCGGGATCCGGCCAGGTTGAGTGCCGTGACGTGATCGAGCGAGGCGAGGCGCGCGAGGACGGCGTCGGTCATGAGCCCGCCAGCGTCGAGCGAGGTGATGCGTCGCTCCTTCATCACCTCGATGAGCTCGTTCCATTCCGCATCGGTGAGGCGGCGGCGCGGCGCGATGCGGTTGGCCACAGGATCGATCGCATAGGGCGGCACCGGGCGCTTGCCGCTCGAGACAGCGCCCGTCAACGCCGCCCAACTGCCAAATCCCGCATCCTGTGCGACGAGCGTGCGAGCTTCGTCCAGCTCGAGATAGTTCTTAGGCACGCGGCTCCGCCGTTGCCGGTAGGAGTAGACCCGCCGCCAGATCTCTGCACCGACATCGTCCACCGTGAAGAGCCGCTGGTAGTGGGTGTTCAGCCGCTGCAACGCATCGAGATCGTGTGCATCGTGCGTCAGGACGAAATCCTGTGCGAGCTGCTCATAGCCGGCGACGCTCAGCGCCCGCCACGCGTGCTGAGCCGGTTCGGCGGAGAGACTCACAGCCTTCTTGAGCGCCATCCAGCTCTCATAGCCGTATTCGAGTGCCAGCGCATGCTGGACGTCGCGCAGGACAGGCGTGGCCGGCCGGGAGGGATGGACGCGGTCCAGGCTGGCTCGCGCTTCCGGATCTTGGGCCCGGAGCTGCTTCAGCCACCGCTTGGCTTCTTTTCTGAGGGTGTCGACAGAGGTCGAGGGCGTGATCGTGCGCGGCATGGAACCTTCCTTCCGTTGATGCCCGGAGTCCGCTTGGTCTGGGCCGGAAGAAAGTGTCTTCCCGCTCGGAACCCGATCGATGGGTGGGAGCAAGCTCCCTTGCCGCGGACAGGAGGCGCCCCAGTGCGCGCTGGAGGCAGTCTACTCAGTCTACGGTCTACGGTCTACTGCGGTCTGCGGTCTGCCTTCCTATGGTGATGCCAAAGGAAGCGTGATATCCTGGCTTCCTATGGGCATGACAAAGGACAGATCCGAGGTCCTGCAAGGCACGCTCGATCTGATGGTGCTGAAGGCTCTCGACGCGCTCGGGCCGCTGCACGGATACGGCGTCGCCCGGCGTCTCGAACAGCTCAGCGACGATTTGTTGCGGCTCAATGAAGGCACGGTGTACGCCTCGCTCCTGAGGCTCCTGCAGAAGGGCTGGATCCGATCGGAATGGGGCGCGTCCGACGCGAATCGGAAGGCCAAGTTCTATTCGATCACCAGGGCCGGCCGGCGCCGGCTGGCGCACGAAACCGAGAGCTGGGAGCGGATCGCCGGCGTGATCACGCGGGTGCTGCGGGTGCAGGGGGAGCGGTAGTCAGATGCTCAGGGTGCTGCTGTCGCGCGCTGGCCGCCAGCTTCCGGCGCAGCGGGTTGGACGATGAGTTCGACGACGAGGTACGGGCGCACCTGGCCTTGCTCGAGGAGCGGTTCATCAGTCAGGGCATGGAACGGCAGGAGGCGTTCTATGCGGCGCGCCGGCAATTCGGCGGCGTGACCAAGGTGCAGCAGGAGATTCGCGAGCGACGCGCATTACCGGTGGACGCCCTGGTGCGCGACGTCCGCCACGCCTGGCGGCAGCTGGTGCACGCGAAGGCGTTTACTGCATCGGCCGGACTGACGCTCGCGCTGGGGATCGGTGCGGCGACCGCGGTCTTTGCCGTGCTGCAGGCCGTGGTCCTGCAGCCGCTGCCGTACGCGGCGCCGGACCGCCTGATGGCGTTCCGTTCGATGGATCGTCGCAGCGGCGCTGAGCCTTCGCTGCTGTCCTATCCGAACTTCCTGGACTTCCGCGCGCAGAACCGCGTCTTCGAGCACCTGGTGTCGTATCGGGACTCTGCGTTCACGCTCAACGAGGCCCTGCCCGCCATCCAGGTGACCGGCGAGATCGTGTCGTGGGATCTGTTCGCGATGCTGGGCGTCCAGCCGGCGATCGGCCGCGGATTCCGGCCGGAGGAGGAGCGCCCCGGCACGCACGTGGCCGTGCTCAGTCACGCCTTGTGGACCAGTCGCTTTGGTGGCGATCCCGCGATCGTCGGCCGTGCGGTGCCGATCAACGGCGTGCCGTTCACGATCGTCGGCGTGGCTCCGCACGGGTTTCAGTTTCCGATCGACCTGCCCGTCGTGCAGTTGTGGGTCACTGCTTCCGACGAAGACGCGAGTCCCAACCAGCGCGGCGCAAAGATGTTCGACGCCATCTGCCGGCTGAAGGCCGGTGTCTCGATCGAACAGGCCCAGGGCCAGATGGACCTCGTGGCGGCAGCGCTGGCGCGCCAGTTTCCAGACACCAACCAGAACATTCCCACGACGCTCGTCCAACCCGAAGTCACGCGTCTCAGATCGAACGGCGGCAACCTCATCCTCCTTTTATTCGCGGCCGTGGTGCTGGTGCTCCTGATCGCGTGTGCCAACGTCGCCAGCCTGCTGCTCGCACGCAGCGCCGAACGCGTGCGTGAGTTTGCCCTGCGCATGGCGCTCGGCGCCCCGCGATCGACCGTGGTGCGGCAGCTGCTGGTCGAGAGCCTGGCCCTGGGAGTTGTGGGCGCAACGGGAGGGAGCCTGCTGGCCGTGGCCATCCTCAAGGCCATGCTGCCGCTGGCCGGCGACCGTATTCCGCGGCTGGCCGAGACGAGCATCGATGGGCGGGTGCTCGCGTTCTCGATTGCGCTGGCGCTGGCGACGAGCGTGGTGTTCGGCCTGGTTCCTGCCCTGCAGGCGAGCCGCACGGATCCGGCCGGCGAGCTCAAGGAAGGCGCGCGAACGATTGCTGCGGGACGCGAGCGGCTGCAATCCACGCTGGTCGTGAGTCAAATCGCGCTTGGCCTCGTGCTGCTGGTGGCGGCGGAACTGTTCGTCGTCATGTTCCTGCAGCAGGTCCGTCGCGATCCCGGATTCGCGCCGGATGGATTGCTGACATTCGACGTGGGCGTCTCCGAGCCGCAATACTCGACCGACGCGCAGATCGCGTTCAGCGATCGACTGCGCGAGACGTTGCGATCGCGTGCGGGCATCCAATCCGCGTCTGCCGGTACGCCGCTGCCGCTTCAGGGCCACGAAATGCGGGTCGGCTTCGACGTCGAGGGGCGGCCCACTTCGCGTGCCGATCGACCGCGCTCCGACATCGCGATCGTGACGCCAGGGTACTTCGCGACCATGGGCATTCCGCTCGTCAAGGGACGCGATTTCACCGAGCAGGATCAGCGCGGCACGCCTCCGGTGGTCGTCGTCAACCGGGCCTTTGCCCGCAAGTTCTTTCCGGGTGAAGACCCGATCGGCAAGCGGATCCAGCCCGGGGTGGGCAAGCCGCCGGCGCCCATGCGCGAGATCGTCGGCGTCGTCGCCGACGCGCGACAGTCGCCATTCGGCGTCGAACCCGACACCGATCTACTACCTTCCCTACAAACAACTGCCGTGGTTCATTGGCACGATCGTGGTCCGCGCGGCGATCCCGCCGGCAGAGGTCGAATCCGCCGCGCGCGCCGCACTCGCGGAACTGGATCGCCAAGTACCAATGCGCCGGGTGCGGACCGGAGCCGACCTTGCGACTGAGGTGGTCGCACCGGCACGATTCCTCACGGTACTCATGAGCGGCTTTGCCCTCATCGCCGTGCTGCTGACGGTGGCCGGGCTGTACGGGCTGCTGTCGTACATGGTCGTGAAGCGCCGTCGCGAGATTGGCGTCCGCATCGCTCTCGGCGCGAACCGCGCCGACACGATCGGGCTCGTCTGGCGTCGTGCGCTGCTGCTGGTGGCGTCGGGCCTGATCCTCGGGTCCGCCGGGGCAGTGGCCGTCGGCCGGGTGGTGAACAGCCTCGTTTCGGGTATTCCAGCGGGAATGCCTGCCGTGATTGCAGTGGCCTGGGCCGTGATGGCGGTGACGGCCGCGATCGCCGCGTTCGTTCCCGCCGTGCGGGCCGCCACGGTCGAACCGATGCAGGCACTACGAAGCGAATAGACGGCCAGGTGCGGACGGAGGGTGCGGGCTGAAGGTGCGGACGCCAGGTGCGGCCAGACGTGCGGACGAGAGTGCGAAGGGGCGCCCGAATTACGCGGTCTTTCGCTCGGCCCTCGCGGTACGCCGCTGCAGCAGCGTCGCCACGGCGCGCTCTGCCGGTCGTCAGTCCGTAGGCGGTGAGCCGAGGACCCTTCGACATCGCGCGCGGCGGCATGGCGTCGCGTAAATCACCCTCGAGATAGGTCTCCACGATCGCCGGGTGCACGTAGCACTTCCGGCAGACCGCCCGCGTGTTTCCCAAGGAGGCGGCGACGCTGTCAAATGCCGCGAGCACGTTGCGGCGCGCAGCGGTGAGCGACGCCGCATCGTCCATTTCGCAGAGCGCCTGGGCGGCCAGCACCGTGCCGGCCCACGTCCGGATGTCCTTCGCGGTGAAATCCTGTCCGGTTGCGGCGCGCAGGTAGTCGTTCACATCGCTCGACTCGACGTCGCGCCTCACGCCGTCATCGTCTACATACTGAAAGAGCTGACGGCCCGGCAGCTCCTGGCACCGGCGCAGGATGCGGGCGAGACGCGCATCGCTCAGTTCGATGTCGTGGAACTTGCCCGACTTGCCTCGAAAGCGGAAGCGCACCTTCGATCCGCTGATGCGGGCGTGCGCATTCTCGAGCGTCGTGAGGCCGAAGGATCGATTGTTCCGCGCGTATTCCTCGTTGCCGACCCGGATGAGCGTCTTCTCGAGCAACTGCACGACCGCCGCCACGACTTTGTTCATCGACAGCACCGGCTGGCTGAGATCGCGAGCGACACGTCGCCGCACGAGCGGCAGCGCCGCGGCAAAACTCGGTAACCGGTCGTACTTGGCTTCGTCGCGAACCTGCCGCCATCGGGGGTGATAGCGGTATTGCTTGCGGCCGCGGGCGTCGCGCCCGGTCGCCTGCAGATGGCCGAGCGGGTTCACACAGATCCAGACGTCTTCCCAGGCGGGTGGGATCGCCAGCGAACGGATACGCCGCAGGTCGCGAGCATCGCGGATTGCACGACCGGTCGGATCGGCATAGGCGAAGCCAGTACCGGCTCGCCGCCGCCGGATCCCAGGTGCGCGATCCGTCACGTACCGGAGTCCGGCCGATACGGCGGCCTGCACTTCCGGCGTCGCCTGCCGGCCCGTGCCAAACCGTGCGCCCGCGTGAGCGGCCTTCGAGTCCACGAAAAGGGCGGGTAGCAAGGAGTGCGCCGCTGCGCAGAACAGCCTCCGACGGCACCCCGTGTGTCATCGCCGACACGGCGTCCAATTCCAGCGTCATCATGCAAATGAGACACGGGAATACCAATTCTGTCAGCCGCAGTCGAGCTCCACCCACGGTCCAGCTGACTGCTGAGCAGAACTTACCGATTCGCCAGTCAATCCTGCCTGAGCGCCACCAGAGGCTCGACGAGCGCAGCCCGTCGGGCGGGCAGATACGAGGCGGCGGCGGCGACGGCGGCGAGTAGTCCGAGCACTCCGAGGTAGGTCGAGACGTCGTACGGAGTGACGCCGAAGAGCAGTGGACCAAAGGATCGAAGCAGGAGCAGTGAGCCGGCAATACCGAGCGCCGCACCAGCCGCGACGAGCGCGAGGCCGCCGGCGATCACCGATCGCATCAATCGTCCCAGCCGCTCGCCCAACGCGATCCGGATCCCGATCTCCTTCGTCCGGTCGGTCACGAGGAACGCGAGTACGCCGTAGAGGCCGAGCGACGCGAGAAGGAGTCCGCTCACAGCGAACGCGCCCGACACCGCCGCACTCAGGCGCTCGCGCGCGACGCTGTCGGACAAGGCCGACTCGAACGTGCGCACCTTCGCGACCGCAAGGCCGGGATCGATCCGGTGAACGGCAGCGACAGCGGCCTTGTCCATCGAAGCAGGCTGCGGGACCCGGACCAGCAGCGTCATCGCCAGCTGCTGCATCCGGCACTGACTGTAGAAGAGCGTCGGCTCTGCAGCATGCCGCAGCGACCCCTCGTTCACGTTACCAACGACGCCGATGATCGGGAGGTACGGATTCTTTTCCTCCATCCACACCGAAAGAGAGGCCGCGAGTGGATCAAGGCCTGCAAGGTAGGCCTTCGCGAATGCCTCGTTGACGATGAAGCCAGCATCGGGATTGGTGTCGTCGCGCTCAGTGAATTCGCGGCCGCGCAGGATCGGGATCCCGAGCGTGTGGAAATAGCCTGACGTCACGACGCGGATCGTGGTGTAAGGCCGCTCGCTCACCGGTCGCAGAGGCGTGCCCAGGCGATGGAACACCGTGCCCCCTTGTTGCGAACCGATGACAGGCAGACTGTTGGCGGCAGCAGCCGACTGCACGCCGGGCAAGGCACGGAGCGCTGCCGTGAGCTGCGAGTAGAACGCGACGGTCCGATCCGCCCCATATCGTGCAGATGGCAGGGCGACGTCCATGGTCAGCAGATTGCGCTTGTCGAGGCCGGCATCCGAACGCGCCAGCGCCAGCACGGTTCGCGTGAGCAATCCGGCGCCCGACAGCAGCACGACGGTCAGGGCTACCTGTCCGATCACCAGCCCCTGCCGGACGCGATGGGATTGAGAAACAGTGGGACCACTGGCACGCAGCGTCGCCACGATGGATTCGCGTGCGGCGAGCAGGGCAGGCACCAGGCCGACCACGAGTCCTGTCGCCACCGACATGCCCACCGCGTATAGCAGCACTCGCCAGTCGACGGTCACGGCGGCCACTTTGAGCAGGTCTGGCGGCGCGAACGCCACGAGCGCGTCGAGGGACCAGCGCGCGAGCGCGATACCCAGCGTCCCGCCGATCACCGAGAGCAGCAGGCTTTCGACCAGTAACTGGCGGACGATGGCGCCGCGGCCGGCACCAAGTGATGCGCGGATCGCCATCTCGCGCCGGCGTGACGCGGCTCGCGCGAGCAGGAGATTCGCCACGTTGAAGCACGCAATCGACAGCAGCACGACGACGGCCGCGTAGAGCGCCAGCAGCGTCGTCGAGACCTGTCCGGTGAGATCCTCGCGCAAGGAAGCCACGCGCACGCTGCTCTTCTTGTTGTACTCGTAGGTCGCCGCGAGCCGGCGAGCGATCGATTCCAGGTCGACGCGGGCGGAGGCGAGCGTCGCGTCCGGCTTGAGGCGGGCGACGACGTTGACGAACCGCCCGTCGGTCTCGCGCCAGCGATTCGCGCGATCGAGCTGAAACGCGCGCCACAGATCCGTCTCCTGGGACGACGAACCGGAAGTCGGCAGGCATGACACCGACGATCTGGACCGGCTGGTCGCTCAGACTCACAACACGTCCGACGATGCCGGTGTCGCCGCCGAAGCGCTGTTGCCACATCCGGTAGCTGAGGACGGCAACCGCCGGAGCCTTGGGACGATCGTCGTCTGCGTCGATGACCCGTCCCAGCAGCGGCTGAACACCGAGCAGCGGGAAGAATTCCGACGACACGACCTGTGCGTCCACGCGCGCGGGTTCGCCCGCGCCCGTCAATGTGTAGCTACGCGTCCGCCACGCCGCGAGCGACTGGAGCGTGTGCGCATCGCGCTGCCAGTCGAGCCAGTTGGCCGGAGAAACGGAGTTCCAATCGATTGAGGCCCAATTCCCGTCCAGGAACAGGGTCTCGCGGAGGATGAGGAGCTGGTCGCCGCGCGGATATGGCAGCGGGCGGACGAGCACCTGATCGACCACTGAGAAGATCGCTGTGTTCCCGCCGATACCCAGAGCCAGAGTGAGGATGACGGCCAGTGCGAACCCGGGGCTCTGCCGAAGCGATCGGAACGAGTGCTTGAGATCGCGCAATACCGCCTCGAGGAGGCGGGCGGTTCGTACGTCGTGACCCGCTTCTTTCAGGCGGGTCACGTTGCCGAAGCGCCGCATGGCTCTGCGTTTGGCTTCATCTCTCGTAAGGCCCTGACGCACGTATTCGGCGGCCAGCGACTCGACATGGAACGCCATCTCGCGATCCATCTCGCTGTCGCGCGCGCTCCAGGTGAAGGACGCGAGCAGGCGGCGAAGGGGTCGTGGCAGGCGGCGCGTCACGTCAGGCGCCCTCCTCGAGCGCCCGCAGCACGCGGGTGATGCCTCCGGAGAGACGAAGCCAGCCCTGAAGCTCGGCCTGGACGGCCGTTCGGCCTTTGCGCGTGAGGCGATAGAACTTGGCCGTGCGGTTGTTCTCGGTCGGACGCCATTCCGAATCGATCAAGCCCTGTTCTTCCATTCGATAGAGGGCGGGGTACAGGGACCCTTCCTCGACCTTCAGCGCCTCGTCCGACAACTGGTGGATGCGCATCGCGATGCCGTAGCCGTGATTCGGTTCGACGCTGAGCGTCTTCAGGACCAGCAGGTCGAGCGTTCCGTGCAGCAGATCGACGCGTCGTACAGCCATACGGATCATCTGGAGGAAAGGTTCTTACCTAGACAATCTAGCCAAGAGGAAAGAGTAGAGCACCGACTTCCCTAGAGTGTCAAGGTGAAGCAGAGATTAGAGATTAGAGGTTAGAGATTAGACGTAGATGTTGTGTGTCAGGACAGAAGTCACACCCGTCAAGCGCGCCGGGGAATGTGGCTGGTGACTATCGCCAGCGCGAGGGAGCACACGACGAGCGCGAGTGCGATGACGCCGAAAAACGACGCGGCGCCACGAAACTCGAGCGCCCACACGCCCACGTAGCCGCTGATGACTGCGCCAAACCGGCCGAACGACGCGGCCGTTCCGACACCGGTTGCGCGGATGCCGGCCGGGTAGACGTGCGCTGCCAGCGCGAACATGGTGGTCTGCACCGCGTTGATCAATGCGCCCGTCACCGTCAGCATCGCCAGGATCGGGAACGGCGGCACCCCGGGTGCAAAGGTCATCGTGCTCATCGCGCCGGCGCTCACGACAGCCATCGCAGCCATCACGAGCATCGCCGTACGCGAGCCCCATCGCGTGATGCTCACACCGCCTATCAGCGCGCCGACGACGCCGCCCAGGTTGAACGCGGTAATGCCGGCGCTCGCGAGCGACGAGGAGAACCCGGCGCCCGCCAGCAACGAGGGGAGCCAATTGAACGCCAGGTACACGGTGAGCATGCAGGAGAGGAATGCGGTCCAGAGCGCCACCGTGTCTCTGCGAAAATCACGCGCCAACAACATCCGTATCGAGGCGCCATCGACCGGGGCGACTGCGCGCTGCGGCAAGGTCGCCTCGTCACGAACGGACTGTCCCATCCGCCGCAGCGTGAGAATGAGCTCCTGACGACGCTCCGGATGCCCTGCCAGAAACCGCGGCGACTCGGGCAGCAGCCACCGGAGTGCCACGGCCGCCAGGATCGGCAGGACGCCGCCGATCAGGAACAGCGCCCGCCAGCCAAACGCCGGCAGTGCCTGGATCGACACCAGGCCCGCTACCGTAGCGCCAACCGGTGTGCAGACGACGGTGACGGTGACGGCGAGTGGACGGAGTCGCAGCGGCACGAACTCCGCGGCCAGCGCTGCCGCATTGGGGATCGCCCCGCCAAGCCCGATGCCGGCCGCAAACCGCAGCAGGGCGAACATCGGCACGCTCTGCGACAGTGACGCGGCCGCAGTCATCGCTCCGAACAGCAGCATGCACGCGAGGAGCGCCGTTCGCCGTCCCACGCGATCGCCCAGGAGGCCAGCCGTCGCACCGCCGGCCACCATCCCGAGGTATCCAAATGACACGGCTGGTGCAAAGGCGCTGCGGGGCACGGCCCACTCCCGCATGATGCTGGGGATCGCCACGCCCATCAGCTGGATGTCGATCCCGTCGAACACGATCGCGAGCGCGGTCAAGCCAACGAGCCAGCGCTGATATCCGCCGAGGCGTTCGGTGTCGAGGAGGCGTGAGACGTCGACAGGCGCGGTTTGGGACATGAGCGGGGTGTAACGATACACTGCCCGCCGTTACGGATCCGAGCACACGAAACTGGCCGCGTCTTCGGGATTCCCCGTCCCCTTGTAGCGTGCGAACTGGGGGTACGCGCAGAGAGGCCGACTGCGTCCTGGAAAGCTGCGCCCTGTCGCGACCACGGCATTGGGCGCCGTGCCCTTCTCGACCCACTCCACCATCGGTGTCAGTAGATCGAAGCGATCGAGCGTTTGCGCCCCGCCGCCGCAGTGACCCATCCCCGGCACGAGGAACAACCGGCTCCAGTCCCGGACCGCATCGGCTCCGCCGTTCGAGTGACCGAGCCGTTCGTAGTATTCGACCGTGTCGAGCGCCGAGAACCAGGGGTCACTCACACCATGGTAGAAGAGCAGTTTGCCACCGCCGATCGAGAACGTCGTGAGATTCGTCCATCCCGCCGTGTCGGTGACCGTCTGCTGCGGGTCCTGCTCGACGGCGCGAACTTCGGTATCGACATCCATGTCGAGCGCGGTAGTTGGAGTGACCGGAGACCCGGCGCCGGCACCAAAGAGTCCGGGGATGCCGGGACCACTGGCGGCGATGCCGGAGTCGTACAGGAATCCCGGGTACACCTGATGGCCCTTAGAATCCCTCGTGCCGGCCATCGCCTTCTTGATGGTCGCGACCTGCTGTTGGCTCAGACAACCGTCTGCCTTCTCGGCCGGGCACGCCCGCGTGGACGGATCGAACGCGCAGCGCCGCGTTGCAAAGATCATCCCGTCCTTGAGTCCATCCGCGTCGTCGCACGCCTCGAGCACTGCTGAGGTGAGCGTCTTGCGATCGCTGTCAGAGAACGCCTGTGCGGCGATCGGTTTGCCCGCTGCATCGCGCGGCGCGATCTGGTTGACCGCGACCGACACGGTTCGCAGCGCCAGATTGGAGTGCCCGGTCCGCATGGCCGGAGCACCAGCCACGATACCGTCGAAGTATCCGGGATACCGCTCGGCCATGACCATGCCTTCGCGTCCGCCCGTCGAGCAGCCAGCGTAGTACCGAGTGCGCCGCCGGGCGCCCGTAGTAGCGCGTGACGATGACTTTCGCCAGCCGTGCCACGCGTCCGATCGCTACGTAAGCGAAATCCAAGGCCGCCTGTTGGTCCTGCATGAAGCCCGGATCGAAGACGGCGCCTTTGTGGCCCGTATCCGTGGTGACGACCGCGAAGCCGCGAGCGAGCGCCGGCCGATCGCCCGCGGCCACGGCGCCGAGCGGCATGCCGACGCGACCGTTCAATCCGCCGCCGCCCTGCATCAGGAACCGGCCGTTCCAGTCGTCGGGCAGCGCAACCGCGAACCCGATGCCGAACGTCTGACCACCCACTCCCTGTCGGCGATCGATCGTGCCGTCCACGCGGCAGTAGCCTGGCAGCGTGCCCGGGAGCGTCGGGAACGGCGGATCCGGTGGCACCGGACCGGGAGCGACCCACTGGATCGTGTCGATCGTTAGCGACACACCCGGGATCTCGAGCTTGGTCAGCGCCGCGCAATTGGTGGCCGCGGGTGAGGGTGTCGCCGTTTGCGCTGCCGACGAAGAGGCGATGACGGTGACAAGGCCGCAGGCAAAGAGGACGTGTCGCATATGTCGTCAACGATTGCGATAGAGCACTGACGAATGCAGATTGACGGTTGACGAATGGCCGCAGGACGCGGACAAGCCGGCTAGGCGCCGCGCCAAGTCGCCATTCCGGCCGTCGGGCCAATCGTCAGTCGTCATTCCGCCTTCGTCAATGTGTGATCTCTTCAGCTGTCCTCGCCGCGCTACCGGGGGAAGGGCGCGCCCGACCCGTTCCAGACGCTGCGAGCGGTCTCGGTGACGAGCTCGAGCTTCTGCCGCTGTACGGCCGGCGAGATGGCGTTGCCCTCGTGTGTGGAGGCAAACCCGCACTGCGGGCTGATCGCGAGACGTTCGAGCGGGATGTACCGGGAGGCATCGGCCACGCGCCTGGTCAGGTCGGGTACGGCTTCGAGCTCGGCGCGTTTGGTGCTCACGAGCCCCAGCACCACGACGCGATCGTCAGGCAGGTGCCGCAGCGGCTCGAAGCTTCCCGATCGCTCATCGTCGAACTCGAGCAGGAAGCGATGGAAGCGGGCCCGGCTGAAGATCTGGCCGGCAATGCGATCGTAGCCGCCCGACGCATAGAACATGCTCTTGTGGTTGCCGCGGCAGATGTGGAGGCCGAAGGTCACGCCGGGATGACCGTCCACGATCGCGTTGTCGAGCTCGATACACGCGTCGAGCATGCGATCGGGATCGTTGCCGCGCTGCCGGTATCCGTCGCGGATCGTCTCGTCCAGGAGCGCGGCGTACTGTGGCGCGTCGATCTGAATGTAGGTGCAGCCGAGGCGCGCGAGCTCGGCAATCTCGCGGCGGGTGAAATCCACGAGATCCGCGAGATAGGCGTCGCGCGTCGCGTAGGCCGCGATCGACTTGTCGGGGTCGTAGTACGCGGCCGCCTGCTGAGCGCTGATGAGTGTGACCTTCACCTGGCGAAACGTCCGGCCACGCAGGTAGGTGAATTCTTCGACGCTCATCTGCCGGCGCCACCGCAGCTTGTCGATGACAACGGGACGCCGCAGCGCGGCGGACTGACCGCGTTCATCGCGGAAGGTCACCGACCAGCCGCCGTACTTGTCGAATCCCTCGAGCGCATCGACCAGGTGGCCGTAAAACGCATAGCGGCGCAACTCGCCGTCGGTGACGACATCGAGACCGGCAGCCTCCTGGAGCACGATCGCCTCGTCCACGGCACGATCTTCGACGCGTTTGAACTCCGCGGGTGCGAGGTCTCCGTTCGCGAGCCGCTCGCGCGCGTCGCGCAAGTAGTCGGGACGGAGCAGACTGCCCACGACATCGCTTCGCCACGTTTTCATGGGCACCCCGCCTCTTTTCGACTTTGGGACTCGTCGACCCAGACACTTCAGGAAAGCATGCAATATAGCAGCGGGAGAGCTGCCAGCGGCCAAGGATATGGCAGATTGCATACAATAGCATACCGTGCCGCGAGCCTCACGAAAACCCAAGGGCGGCCCGTCTCCGCAAATCCTCCGGGCACTGTTGCGCCTGCGGGAACTCGTCCTCACCGGCGATCTGGCCGCATCGAAGCGGGTGACGGAACTCGATCTCGCCGTTCGCGTGGGTGTCTCGCGGACACCGCTGCGCCTGGCGATGGAGCAGTTGGCGCACGAAGGCCTGCTCACCCGGCGGCCAGGCGGTGGCTTCGAAGTCCGACAGTTCACGGTGCGTGAAATTCGCGATGCGATCGAGCTGCGCGGAGCCCTCGAGGCGACTGCCGCGCGGTTTGCGGCCGAGCGGGAGACGCGGCCCGCCGAACTCGCGGAGCTCTCGTCACTCGTGCAGGCAATGGATGTCGTCGTGGAAGCGCCGGTACCGTCGATGGACGCATTCGAGCGCTATCTCGTCGCGAATGCCGAGTTCCACAGGCGCCTGATCGTGCTCGCGCAGAACACGTGGCTCGAAGGCGTGATGGCCCGGGTGATCGCACTGCCGTTTGCCTCGCCCAACGCGTTTGTCGAGTCGCAGGCGACGTCATCGGAAGCGATCAGAGTGTTCACGGTCGCACAAGCGCATCATCGCGGACTGGTCGAAGCGATTGCCGGACGCCAGAGCGGCCGTGCCGAAGCCCTCGCCCGCGAGCACGCACGGCTGGCGCTCGGCTATCTCGACACGATCCTCGCCGACCGCGAGCGGTTCAAGCGCTTGCCCGGCGCCGCGCTCGTTCGGGTGTGATCACGAGAGTCGAAAAGTCAAAGAGTCGAAAAGTCGAAGAGTCGAAAGGTCAAAGAGTCGGAAGGCAAAACGTCGAACGCTCGAAAGGTCTTGGATCGATTAGCGCACCGCGCACCGCACCCGCGCACCGTGTGTTCGCACCCTCCGGCCGCACCTTCCTTCCGCACCCTCCGTCCGCACCTTGTGTCACTTGCTCAGTCCAAACAGCCGCACCGCATTCTCCTTGAGAATCAACGGCCGCACCTCTTCGCGAATGCCGGTCTTCTCCAGATCCGCGAGCCAGCGGTCCGGCGTCAGCAGGGGATAGTCGGATCCAAAGAGCACCTTGTGCTTGAGGAGCGTGTTCGCGTATTGCACCAGTGTCGGCGAGAAGTACTTCGGCGACCACCCCGAGAGATCGATGTAGACCGTCGGCTTGTGCAGGCAGATCGAGATGGCTTCGTCCTGCCACGGGAAGGACGGATGCGCGAGGATAATCGGCATCTCCGGAAAATCCACCGCCACATCGTCGATCGGCATGGGATTGCCGTATTTGAGCCGGATGCCGCCGCCGCCCGGCATGCCTGTACCGATACCGCTGTGGCCCGTGTGGAACAACACGGGGAGCCGCGCCTCCGCGAAGACTTCATAGAGCGGATACGCCATGCGATCGTTCGGTTCGAACTGCTGGAGTGGCGGATGGAGCTTCAAGCCGCGTACGCGCCCGGACGAGACCAGCTCGCGGGCTTCACGCACGCCGTCCGCGCCACGATTCGGGTCGATGCTCGCAAACGCGATGGCCACGTCGGCATTGGCCGCCGCAAAGCTGGCGACGGCGTCGTTCGAGAGCTGCGGGCGTCCTGACAGACGCTCGTCGACTGAGAAGATGACGAACGCCATGCGGCGCGATCGGTAGTACTCCGCGAGCCCCTGCGGATCGCGGGCCGCGCCACTGTCGCCGAAATACTTGCGCGCCGCGCGATCCGCGGCCGAATCGTCGGCGGGCGGCTCGAGATGCACGTGCACATCGATCGCAGTGAGCGCGTCCACGTTGAGAGAGGGCAGTGTCATCGTCCCTCCGATGTCTGTGGGGCTGGTGGTTCGACGAGCACGTGTGGCCCCGGGGCCGAATACAACTGTTCCACGAGCGCCTGACGACGCCGGAGGACGGCTTTCTGATTGAGGGACCGTTTGTCGGTCAGCTCGCCGCCGTCGATCGAGGGCGGTTCGGACAGCAGCATCGCGCGCTCGATGCGGTTAGAACTGCCGGCGTGCGTGACGGCAAACGACGCCAGCGCTTCTGAGAACCGCCTGGTCACGGCATCGTGGGCAAGGGCGTCGTGGATTGCGGTGGCCGGTGTGGCACCAGCCGCCTGCCGGCACGCGTCCACGTTCGGAAACACGAGCACGCGCACATCGTCGCGATCGTGGCCCGCAATGACGACATCCTGCGCCAGATCGCCGACGTGGGCGAGCAGCGCGGCCCGCAGAGCGCCGACATGGACCCATGTGCCCGTTGAGAGCTTGAAGTCTTCGGCGATGCGGCCCTGGAACGTGAAGCCGAGGGAGGGATCGGATGGGTCGACGAATCCTATGGCGTCGCCCATCGCGTAGAACCCGTCGGCGTCGAACGCCGCGCGCGTGAGCTCGGGGTCGCGCCAGTAGCCAGGCGTGATGTTCGGCCCCCGCACGCGTGCTTCGAACACCGCACCGACGGGCTCAATCTTGAGCTCGACACCGGGAACCGGCACGCCGATGCGGCCCGTGATCGGCTCGGGCATTGCGCCCGTGCTCATGGCGAAGGGGGCCGTCTCGGTGGACCCCAGGCCCGTGATCCACGGAATCCGGTGGCCGCAGGTCTCGAGGGCCATCTGCTCCAGCTCGTCGGCGACGTTCTGCCGCAAACCCGCGGCCGCGTAGAAGAACATGCGCAGCCGGCTGAAGAAGACGCGGCGGAACCCGGGGTCTTCTCGAAGCGCTGGCAGCAGCAGCTCGTAGCCGCGGGGCACGTTGAAGCATGCGGTAGACGCGATCTCTTTGAGATTCGCGATGGTCGTCGGAAAGCCCGCCGGGGTCGGCGCGCCCGCGTCGATGTACAGCGTGCCGCCGTTGTAGAGCGTGAGGCCGAAGTTGTGGCTGCCGCCAAAGGTGTGGTTCCAGGGCAGCCAGTCGCACAGCACCGGGGGATCGTCGGCGAGAAACGCCATCACCGTGCGAATCTGCTCCTGGTTGGCCGCGAGCATCCGCTGCGTGGTGATCACGCCTTTGGGCCCGCCGGTCGAGCCCGAGGTGAACAGGATCTTGGCGATGGAGTCGGCGGTGACAGCGGCATGCGCCTCGTCCACGCGCGCGGTCGCTGTGGTTCGCTCGAGCGCATCGAAGCTCGATGCGTGAGGTCCGCCGGTCGGAGTACACGTCACGAGCTCGACGTCGTGCAGCGCGACGCGTGCGAGTGCACGCCCGAAGGCCGGACCATCCGCGGCGAACACGAGTCCTGGGCGCATCGACGCCCACACGGCCGCGAGTGTCCGGTGATCCTGAGACATCAACGAGTACGCGGGAGCAATCGGTGCGTACGGGATGCCGACGTGGAGCGCCGCCAGCGCAAGGACTGCGTGCTCCAGTCCGTTTCCGGAAAGAATGACGATCGGGCGCTCGGCGGAGAGCTGCCGGTCCAGCAGCGCCTGTGCGACCGACCGCACGCGATTGAAGGCATCGCGATACGTCAATCGCTGCCAGGAGCCAGAGCGATCGCGTGCTGCAAGGAACGTGCGGTCCGGTGCAGCGGCCGCCCAGTGCACGAGGCGATCGGTCAGTCGCTCGGGATACGGACCAAGCGGATGCGGTGACCGCGCACGTAGCCGGCCCTGCGAGTCGCGGCTGAAGCACGTGTCTGGAGACAGAATGCGCGGCGGATCGTCCAGCATCTCCCCCGTGCCCTCGAGCCCTCCAGCCCTCAGGCCCTCCACTATCCCTTCCTCGATCGATCGAAATCCCGGAACGTCTGTCCGCGATTGACGAGCTCGATGAGCAGGGGCGCGGGCTCCCAGCGGGCGCCGAATTCCCGAGAGAAGGAGCGAATCTGCTCCAGCACCAGCGCGAGTCCCATGAGATCCGCATAGAGCAGGGGACCGCCGCGCCACGCCGGAAAGCCGTAGCCGTTCACGTAGATGACGTCGATGTCGGACGCACGCGCGGCCACACCCGCCTCGAGCGCTCGCGCACCTTCGTTCACCAGCGCCAGCATCAGCCGCCGCACGATGTCATCGTTCGCGATCGGGCGCGGCGTGATACCGGCCGCAGTGGCCATCGATCTGATCAAGGCGTCCACGTCCGGGTCTGGTGTCGGCGTCCTGGGATCGTCGTAGCGATACCAGCCCTTGCCGGCCTTCTGTCCGAAGCGGCCCAACTCCACCAGCCGATCGTGCACGAGCGGCCGTCGCTCGGCCGGGTTGCTGAAGTGACCCATGGCCTGCCGCACGCGCCAGCCGACATCGAGGCCTGCCATGTCGTCCACGGCGAAAACACCCATCGCCATGCCGAAGTCCGTCAGCGCCCGATCGACTTGCGCGGGCGTGGCTCCGTCTTCCACCAGGAACTGTGCCTCGTACATGTACGGAAACAGCAGCCGGTTGCCGACGAAGCCCGGTCCGTTGCCGACAACGACACCGAGCTTTCGCAGGGATTTGGCAAAGGCGAGCGAGGTGGCGAGTACATCCAGCCCCGTCGCTCGTCCGCGGACGATCTCGAGCAGCCGCATGACGGCAGCCGGACTGAAAAAATGCAGGCCAACGACATCCGATGGGCGCGAGGTGACCGACGCGATCGCATCGATATCGAGCGTGGAGGTGTTGGTCGCCAGGATGCATCCTGGTCTGGCGACTGCGTCCAGCTCGCGGAAGACCTGCTGCTTCAGCGCCAGATCCTCGAACACCGCCTCGATGACGAGGTCCACGCTGCCTGCGCGTGCCGCAAAGTCACTGTGGGGCAGCGCATGAATCCGCGACAGGCGGTCACCGACCTCCGATGCGGTGAGTCGCTTGCGCGACACCGAGATGTCGTAGTTCTTGCGGATCGCCGCGAGGCCTCCGTCGAGCGCTTGGGTTTGCGCGTCGGTCACGAGCACTTCAAGGCCGGCGTTGGCGCAGGCGGTCGCAATGCCGGATCCCATCGTGCCGGCTCCGACGACGGCGACGGTGCGAATTGGTTTTGCGGCCGCAGCTTTGGCGGCCGCCGGCAGCTTCGCGGCCTCACGCTCCGCGAAGAACACGTGTATGAGCGCTTTGGCCTGTTCGCCTCGTACGCACTCGAGGAACAGCTCGCGCTCCCGCTGGCAGCCGTCCGCGAATGGCAGTCGAGCCGCGGCGTCGATGGCGTCGATGGCTTTGAGCGGCGCCGTTTGATGCCGCTTCACTTTTGCCGCGAGCTGGCGCGCATCGGCCAACAGAGGCGCATTGCCGTCGGGGTCGCCGAGACGGTCGCTCCGTTCGCTTGTCCTGAGATGACCGGTCTGTCCGGCGACTCGGCGCGCAAAGGCCACAGCGCTTGCCGTGAGATCGTCGCCACTCAACTCGTCCACGATGCCGGCGGCGACGGCGTCTGCGGCAGAGATCGGACGCCCCGTCACGCACATCTCGAGCGCTTTGGCGATGCCGGCGAGTCGTGGCAGGCGCTGCGTCCCTTCCGCGCCGGGGATGATCCCGAGATTGACCTCGGGCTGTCCAATCTGCGCCGAGGGCGCTGCAATGCGATAGTGCCCGGTCATCGCGAGCTCGAGGCCGCCGCCGAGCGCCGATCCGTGGATGGCCATCACCACCGGCTTGCGGCTGTCTTCGATCTGCTGAAACAACCCGTGCCAGTCTGGCGCCGCCGCTTCGTTGCCCCACGCCGCGTCTTCGAGCGTGTTGATGTCGGCGCCGGCCACGAACATCCGGCCAGCCCCTCTGATGACGATCGCGGTCACCCCGGCGTCCTGTTGTGCGGCTGCGACGGCGTCACCTAGCGCCTCGGGAACGCCGGGACTCAGCGCGTTCACCGGCGGGTTGTCGATTTCAAGGACGAGGATCTCGTCGTGGCGCGCGGCAGTGACACGTGGTGGCATGGCGGCGCGCCATCCTACCGCGATCGGAAGCGCTTGTCTTCAGCTGGTCAATCAGTCGAGAGGAAAGCCGACGTAGTTCTCGGCGAGCATCGTTCGTGCGGCCCGCGAGCCGATCAAGTATTCGAGGTCGGCGGTCTGGCGGCGCCGATCGAAGGGCGACCCGTCAGGCGCAAGGTGCAGGAGTGACGTCAACCAGTACGAGAACCGTTGCGCCCTCCACGTGCGCCGCAGGCCGCGGACTGAGTATTCGTCGAGCGCCGTGCCGGTTCCCGACGTGTAGTAGGCCTGGAGCGCAGAGGCGAGACGCCAGACGTCCGCGACGGCCAGATTCAGGCCCTTCGCCCCGGTCGGCGGCACGATATGCGCCGCGTCGCCCGCGAGAAAAACACGACGATACTGCATCGGTTCCACGACGAAACTTCTCATCGTCGCGACATCTCTCTGCAGAATGGGCCCTCGAGCGGGCTCCCAACCGTCGTCGGTACGCAGCCGCAGGTGGAGCTCATCCCAGATCCGCGCATCGGACCAACCGTCGAGCGGTTCATCCGGCGCACACTGCAGGTACAGCCGCGTGATGGCTGGCGACCGCATGCTGAAGAGCGCGAAGCCGCGGTCGTGCAGCGCGTACACCAGCTCCGGCGATGATGGCGCCGCCTCCGCCAGGATGCCGAGCCAGGCAAACGGGTACGTCCGATCGAACAGGCGACAGGCCGATTCGGGAATCGACGGCCGCGTGACGCCATGGAATCCATCGCATCCGGCGATGAAGTCGCAGGCGAACGTCCTGCGCTCTCCGGCCGCGCGCACGTGGAGGAGCGGCTGATTCGAGTCGACCTCTGAAAGCTCGACCTGCTCTGCGTCGAAGATCAGATGAGCCGCCCCGTGACGTCTGACGTCGATCAGATCGCGGACAACTTCGTGCTGGCCGTAGACGGTGATCGCGCGCCCACCCGTGAGCTCCGCCAGATCGATGCGATGGCGTCGGCCGCCAAACGCGACGAAGATGCCTTCGTGGCGCATGCCTTCGCGAGCGAGCCGCTGGCCGAGTCCGACCTCGTGGAGCAGATCGACCGTCGCCTGCTCGAGGACGCCGGCGCGCACGCGATCGAGCACGTGTTGCTCGCTGCGGACTTCGACCGTCACCGACTCGATCCCCGCTTGCTGCAGCAGATGTCCGAGCAGCAGCCCCGCTGGTCCGGCGCCGACGATACCGACCGCCACACGTGTGGTCACGGCCTGGCATTTTGACATGAGTGCGAGCGCGTCATTATGCTTGTCGCCCGCTCGTCTACAGAGGCGCGACATGACCAATCGCCGCTCGCGCGAAGCGGGCACGCAGCCGCCGTTGCTGTATCCGCCGTACACGTCTACGGTGAAGCGCGCGCCTGCGCAGCCGCTCATCCGGATCCCCGAGCGCTATACCGAGCTGGCGATCCCGCTCTACGGATACCTGCCCATCGGCGACACCGACAACGATCTCACGCGCCACCATGCCGGTGAACCCCAGGGCGAGCGCATCATCGTGTCGGGACGGGTCTTCGACGAAGACGGACGCCCGCTGCCGCACACGCTCGTGGAGGTGTGGCAGTGCAATGCGGCGGGACGCTATCGCCACCGGTGGGACACCCATCCGGCACCACTCGACCCGAACTTCAGCGGCGCAGGGCGAACGATCACCGATGCGGACGGCCGTTACGAGTTCGTGACGATCAAGCCCGGCGCGTATCCGTGGGGCAATCACGACAACGCCTGGCGCCCCGCGCACATCCACTTCTCATTGTTCGGCGAGTCGCTGGCGTCGCGGCTCGTGACCCAGATGTACTTTCCCAACGATCCGCTGTGCGCGTACGACCCGATGTATCAGTCGATCCCTGACGAGCGCGCGCGCCTGCGGCTGGTGTCGTCCTTCGATCTGGCGCTGACACGGCCGGGCTGGGCGCTGGGCTACCGGTTCGACATCGTCCTGCGGGGCCGGTACTCCACTCCGTTCGAAGGACGGCTGTGACCGCGCGCGATTCGTCGCTCGTGGCGAGCTCGTCGCAGACAGTTGGTCCGTTCTTTCAGGTCGGACCGGGCAATACTGAGCGCCTCGGTCGCATGGCCGGCGCCGATACGCCGGGGGAACACATCCGACTCCGCGTACGCGTGCTGGATGGTGACGGTGCGCCCGTAGCTGACGCCCTTGTCGAGCTGTTTCAGGCCGATGCTGACGGCCTCCCTCCCCAGGCTGTCGCCCAGGATGCCGCACCGAAGGCATTCACGGGATTCGGACGCCTGGGTACCAACGACGAGGGCTGGTGCGTGTTCGAGACGGTGCGGCCCGGTGCCCATGACACGGCGGACGGTCGAGAAGCCGGACATGTCTCGGTCTGCCTTTTCGCCCGCGGGTTACTGAGACACCTCTACACGCGCATCTATTTCGAGGGCGACCCTGCGCTCGATGCGGATCCGCTGCTGTCGATCGTGCCGGTCGGCCGCCGTTCTACACTGCTGGCGTCCCGCCTGCCCGACGAGGCGTGGGAATTCATCGTACGATTGCAGGGCGATCGCGAAACGGTGTTCTTCGATTTGTGAGGCACGGTGTCCTCGTCCCACATCAGCAACGCACTGGTCACGACCGATGACTTGAGCGAAGTGTTCGGCGACACTTCGGCGATTCAGGCCATGCTCGACGTCGAAGCCGCGCTTGCCCGCGCGCAGGCGGCCCTCGGTCTCGTTCCCCGCGACGCGGCGATCGCGATCACGAAGGCCGCCGTCGCGCGCGATTTCGACAGCGCCGCGATCGCGCGCGATGCGCGGGAATCCGGTACGATCGCGATTCCCCTGGTCACGGCGCTCACCGAGCGCGTGCGCGCGCTCGATCCCGCCGCCGCCGGATTCGTGCACTGGGGTGCCACGAGCCAGGACATCGCCGACACGGCGCTCGTGCTGCTGGTCGATCGCGCCGTCGATCTGATCGGCCGCGACCAGGGAGCGCTGGCCGCGTCACTGCGCACGCTCTCCGATCGCCACAAAGACCATGTGATGCTGGGACGGACGGTGCTGCAACCCGCGACACCGATAACGTTCGGCCTGAAGGTGGCCGGATGGTGTGCGGCGGCGCAGCGCGGATGGACGCGGGTGGACACGAGGCGTCGCGAGGCCGTGGTGCTCCAGTTCGGCGGGGCGGCGGGCACACTGGCGGCGCTCGAGGCCAATGGTGTGCCGGTGGCGGAACGCCTGGGACGTGAGCTCGGCATCCGGTGCCCTGCCGCGCCGTGGCATGCCTACCACGACAACCTCGCCGCGCTCGTCGCCGCCTGCGGCATCTATGCGGGGAGCCTTGCCAAGGTCGCACGTGACGTGAGCCTCCTCATGCAGTTCGAGGTCGGGGAGGCGCGTGAGGAGGGCGGCGGCTCCTCCACGATGCCGCAGAAACAGAATCCGTCGGGATGTGCCGTGACGCTCGCCGCGGCCGCGCGCCTGCCCGGTCTGACCGCCACCGCCATCGCGTCGCTGGTGCAGGAACACGAACGATCGGTTGGCGGCTGGCTCGTCGCGTGGCCCACCATGGCAGACGCGCTGCAGGCCACCGGTGCGGCTGCCGCTGCGATGCGTGGTGTGGCGTCGGAGCTGATCGTCGATTCGGCACGCATGCGGGCCAACCTCGGCTCGACCAACGGTGCCGTCATGGCGGAACGGGCGATGATGCTCGCAGCGCGGACGCTTGGACGTGATGCGGCGCGGCGTCTGGTGAAGGACGCCTTGGCGGCAGGCGTCAGCAGCGGCCAGAGCCTGTCCACAATCGTGCGTGCGACGCCGCAGCTGGCAGCTGCGCTGTCGGAAAGCGATCTCGAAGAGCCTCGACGATCCGGCCGCGTATCTCGGTTCGGCTGAGACGCTGCGCCAGCGCCTCCTGGCCGGGTCGAACTGAATCATGGCCTTTGCGGACCTCGACGGATTCCGTTGCTACTACCGGCTCGAAGGCTGCGCCGACCGGCCTGTCATCGTGTTGTCCCATTCGTTGGGGCTCGACCACACGATGTGGGATCCGCAGATGGCGGGTCTGCTGACCTGCGCCCGCGTCTTGCGCTACGACTTGCGCGGTCATGGCGCCTCGGATGCTCCGCCCGGCGACTACACCGTGGAGCAGCTGGGCAACGATGCCCTCTCTCTGCTCGAGCGGCTCGGCCTCCGACGCGTCTCCTGGTGCGGTCTCTCGCTCGGGGGCATCGTCGGGCAGTGGCTCGCGGTGCACGCACCGGATCGGCTGAGTGCGATGGTGCTGGCCAACACGTCGCCTCGCATCGCCGATCCTGCCGGGATGGAAGCGCGGCGCCAAACGGTGTTGAGGGACGGCATGGCGGCCGTAGAAGACACCGTCATGACGCGGTTCTTCGGCCGGGTGTTGCTCGACACGAATCCGCCACGAGTGGCGTCCGCGCGAGCGACGCTGCTGGCCACCAATCCGACCGGCTATGCAGGCTGCTGCGCGGCCCTGCGGGACTTCGACGGCACTGCGGAGCTCGCGCGCATCCAGACACGGACTCTCGTCATCGGCGGCGATCTCGACGAGTCGATGCCGTGGGCGTCGCATGGCGCCGTGTTGACGCGAGCCATCCCCCACGCGGCGAGCGTTCGCCTCGCCACCGCGCATCTCTCGAATCTCGGCCTGCCGCGCACGTTCACGCGCACGGTGCTCGAGTTCGTTGAGCCAGAATCACGCGATCTGGCCGCGTCCGGTCTCGACATGCGCCGCGCGATTCTCGGCGCCGAGTACGTGGCGCGCAGACAGGCCTCGACCACGGAACTCACCGCGGCCTTTCAGGACCTGATCACGCGATACGCGTGGGGCGAGATCTGGACGCGGCCGGGACTCGATCCGCACACGAGACGTCTGCTCGTTCTCGCCACGACGGCCGCCCTCGGACGTTGGGACGAGTTCCGGCTGCACCTGACGTCCGGCCTCGATCGCGATCTCGAGTGGAGCGACGTGGAAGAAGTGCTCCTGCAGACCGCCGTCTATGCCGGCGTGCCGGTGGCGAACTCCGGATTTGCGATCGCCGCCGAAGAGCGCGCCCTGCGGACTGGTCTATGATGCGTGCGGCCGCCGAGTGTTGAAGGGATCCGACATGAACCAAGAGCCGACCACCAGCCGCCGTCAGTTCATCGCCACCACCGCGTCCGCTGCCGCGGCCTTCACGATCGTGCCGCGGCACGTCCTCGGCGGCCCGCGCTATGTCGCGCCCAGCGACAAGGTGAACGTGGCCCTCATCGGGGCCGGCGGACAGGGGCTCCACAACACGCGCGCACTTTTCGAAGAGGAAGACTGCCAGATCATTGCCCTCGCCGACCCGGCCGAGGAGTGGGATCTCTCACAGTGGTACTACGGCGGGAAGTCGGGACGGGGACCAGGCCGCGCGCTCATCGAGGAGCGCTACGCCGCCAAGACGCCCAACTACAAATGCGCCGTGTACGAAGACTTCCGTGTGATGCTCGAGAAGGAGAAGGCGATCGACGCCGTTCTCATTGCCACGCCCGATCACCTGCATGCCTACGTGTCGATCTTCGCGATGAAGGCCGGCAAGCACGTGTACTGCGAGAAGCCCCTGACGCACACGATCAGCGAGGCACGCATCGTGGCTCGCGTCGCGAAGGAAACGGGTGTCGCCACACAGATGGGCAACCAGGGCCACTCGGGAGAAGGACACCGCCTCACGGTCGAGTGGCTCAACGACGGTGCCATTGGCGCCGTGCGCGAGGTGCACGCCTGGAGCGGCGATGCGAAGGCAGCGAACGAGCCCTTTACCCACGGCGGTCCATCCGTGATGCCTGCTGGTCTCAACTGGGACCTCTGGCTCGGGCCACGCCCGGAGCAGCCGTACAACGGCGCCGTCACGCCGTGCAGCTGGCGCTACTACTGGGAATTCGGCGAAGGCACCATGCCCGACATGGGGATCCATCACTTCGATCCGGCCTTCAATGCATTGCATCTTGATGCGCCACTCACGATGGAGGCGAGCGCGTCACAAGTCGATCCCGTGACGATCATGGGCAGTCTCTATGTGACCTATCGCTACGGTGCGCTCGGCAACCGCGGCCCGCTCACGGTCCACTGGTACGACAACGGCCTTCGGCCGCCCGTGCCGGCCGGCGTCGATCCCGACGATCCGCGGCAGCGGCTTGGCGAAGGAGACAATGGGCTCTTGATCGTGGGTGAGAAGGGGAGTCTCACCTGTGCCGGCTGGTCCGGCATGCCGCGTCTCTTGCCGCTCGAACTGCACCGCTCGTACAAGCGCCCGCCCAAGACGATCCCGCGTGTGGCGGGCCACCATGCCGACTGGCTTCAGGCCTGCAAGGGCGGCACACCCGCGTCCAGCAACTTCGAGTACGGCGCCCGGCTCACCGAGTTCATGCTGCTCGGCAACCTGGCGCTCCGCACCGGCAAGGTGGTGAAGTGGGACGCCGAGGGCATGAAGGCGACCAATGCGCCAGAGGCGCAGCCCTTGATCGAAGGAACGTACCGCAAGGGGTGGGAACTGCCGGTCTGATCCGCTGATCATCCCTCCAGTCGTCGTTCGGTGAACGCCGCGCCGGGTGGGCTCTCGAGAAACGACACGATCTCCGCCGCCGGTCGTTCCGGCGCGACAACAATGCCGCGTGCCTTGAAGTCGAGAAACATCCCGACCCACGGGAAGTCATCGGCCGGCGCATCGCGCGCGGCCTGCTGCATCGGTGTCTCGACGACTCCAGGCTCGTAGCTGAGGATCGCCGTGTCGCGGGGGACCGGTGTGCGCCGCAGCGGCGACTCGATCTCTGCTCCGAGCACCATGCCCGCCATCCGCAAGGCCGCCTTGCTGCTGCAGTACGGTCCAAGGCCGTGTACAGGACGGACCGCGGCACCGGATGAGACGTTGACGATGCGCAGCGGCACGTCGGCCGGGATGGTGCGGATGAAGAAGCCCATGAGCCAGGTAGGCGCGACCACGTTCACCAGATGCGTGCGGGCGAGATCCTCGGGTGTCACCAGTTCCAGTGGTCCGAGCCGGCCGCCGTACGCGGCGTTGTTCACCAGACCGATGCGTGACCACGGCCGCCCGTGCAGTCGGGACGCCACGATCGTGTCGGCGGCCGTCGCCACCGCGCCGGTGTCAGCGAGATCGACCGGGATATGCGTGTACGCGGGATGCGCGCGTTCGACCGTCCGTCTGGACATCCCGAGGACGTGCCAGCCGGCAGCGAGGAGCAAATCGGCGACGGTGGCACCAATCCCCGAGCTCGTGCCGGTAACGAGGGCAAGTGCTGTAGGCATGCTGAACACCTCAGACGAGAGTCGAAGGGTCAGAAGGGTCGTAGAGTCAAACGAAGTCGTTCACGAGTGCGCAGACCAGATCGGCAGCCCGAGCTCGACGGCCGTGCCGGGGCGCGCCGGTCCGCAATCCGGTGGCAGTTGCCGTACGGCCAGATCCGCGACCTCTTCAGCGGTCCCCATCGCCAGCTTTTCGTGCGAGCGGCTGTTGAGCTGAAAGCGGCCTTCGGCGAGCGGCCACACGTACGGCGTCTCGCCGCTGAAGGGGTAGCCGGTGCAACGGCTGAATCGGAACGAGAGGAGGCTCGTGAAGGGGAACAGCTGACGCAACTCAGGGCGCCGTGAGGCTGCGACGATGAAGGGGTGGACGGGCAAATCCGTTTGCGACAAGTAGTAGTCCCACTTGTGTTCCGTCTCGTCGCCGCGCTCGTACACGTCGGCGTCTGCCTCGGGCCTGATAAAGGGAAAGGCGGCTGCGAGGACCGCTGCCGTGCATTCTGTGGTCATCCACGTATCGACCGCCCGTGCGACTGCGGTCAGCTCGGATGTGCCCCCTTGTGCGAGCAGCACACCATGAGCCCAGAAGTCCACGGAGAACCAGCGGCGTTCCTGCGCAACAAAGATCTGAGACGACCTGGATCCCGAGCGCACCACGGCATGCACGAGGAAGCCCCAGAACGTGCTGGACGAGGCGGTCAGGTTCGAACCGATGTCGTGGAACGCCGCCTGCAGTGCCTGGGGAAGTCCACCCTGCAGCTGGAGATCGGGGTGGAAGTCGTTCAGGGCCTTCGCGAGCGAGAAGTAGCGCGGCCGCTCGTCGGACATGTTTCGACCTTCAACTCTATGCCTGAGACTCAGGAACTCCAAAACTCTGTGACTCCCTGGTCGCGCACAGAGTTGAAAGTCGAATGACCGATTTGTAATCGTCGGATTCGCGATCGCGAAAACTCTCAACAAAACAGCCCGGCACGTGCATTGCGGTCCCAGGTGCCGTGGCAAAGCGAGTCCCACGGCTCCGAGCGGGCCGAGGCGTGCGCTGGACGCTCGAGGTCTCGGCGGATGTCGAGCCGAAGAGAAGCAGCGCGCGCGTGAAACCCACGCCGACCAAGCGTCAACGCGCAAAGCCGGTCGTGAAGAAGACGCGTGTGCGGCCGGCGGCTTCGGTCGGACTGGCGCCCGCGGTCGGGACGCCTCCCGCCGTGGAAACCGCTCCCGCCGTGGCAACCGCTCCCGCGGTCGAAACGGCTCCATCGTTGGATGCCGCTCCGTTGCTGGATACCGGTCGCGTGCAGCATCCGCCGGCGGTGTCTCAGCCAAAAGCAACACGGCTGCAGGCGGTCATCCTGGTCGCAGCGGCAGTACTCGTGATTGCAGTCGTCGCATTTCCACGCGGACCGGCGCTGCCCGTCGCGGCTGGTTCGGACGGACAGCCCGCACGACAGGAATCTCCCGTCAACGTCGCGCTCAGCACACAGCCGATCGCACCGGCGCCAGCGCCGAGCGCTGCGCCTCCTGCAGTGCCCGTCGCAGTCACACCGCAGGCGGCGAGCGAGGCGCCAAAGAAACCGTCCGTTCAGACCGTGACGAAGCGCACCGCGGCATCCGCGAAATCACCGGCACCCGTCGCGGCGGCAATCACCGACGCACCCAAGAAGGAGGACGCCGCTGCACCGGCGGCTCCGCCCGAACCGCCGCCTGCGCCCGAGGCAGTTGCGACCGGGAATGTCATGCCCGACATGGTGACGATCACGGGCTGCCTCGAAGTCAGCACGAGTGGGGATACGTTCCGCTTGACCGATACCGAAGGCGTCGATGCGCCAAAATCACGCAGCTGGCGCTCGGGATTTTTCAAGAAGCGGGCGGCGCCTGTGATGATTGTCGACCCTTCCGACCCGCTTGCTCTGACGAAGAGTGTCGGGAAACGCGTCGCTGCCACGGGGAAGCTCGCGAGCCGCGAGTTGAAACTCAGCTCGCTGCACGTCGTCGGTCCTTCCTGCAACTAGTGGCCTGTCTCCGCTAAAGCACTACTGCCGGCCGGGCGGGGCACTAGCCCTGCTCCAGGCTCGCCGACTGTGCGCCATGGGCAGTTCTTCAGGAGTGAAGGCTTGCCAGCGCACAGAGCCAGCCGCGCCGCTGTTCCGTGACGAGGCGGACATCGTCGAAGCCGGCGTCGAGCAGACACTGGCGGTGCTCGTCCGCGCTGAGGACCTTGGCGCGAAGCGGGAGCAGGAACACGTACGTGAGCCAGCCCTCGAGCCCGTCTCGATGACATTCCGCCACGAGGAGGAGAACTCCGCCGGGCCGCAGCACGCGCCGGATCTCTCGACAGGCCGCCACAACGTCGGGCCAGTAGTAATGAGTCTCGATCGCAGTCGCGAGATCGAAACCGCCATCCGGTTCCGGAAGGCGATCAACAACAGCCTGCTTCACCTGGATTCGGCCTGCGTCGATGAGCGCTGCGTTGTGTGCGCAGGATTCGGCGACGCTGCCGGTCGCGTAGTCGATGCCGACGACCCTCGCCTGTGGCGCGAGCGCCGCCAGTTTCGCAAGCGTTCGTCCGCCTCCGCACCCGACGTCCAGGACGGCCTGTTGGTCACCGATCGAGATCTGACTGAGCGCCCAGTCGGTCAACGCCGTATGCCGGCGACTCATGTCTTTCAGTACCAGGCGGCCGAGATATCTGGACGGCTTGCGGAGCTGATTGAGCAGGTACATCGCCCCCACGAGCACGGCGGCGAGTGCGGCGAGTCGGGTCACTATTGACATCCTGAACAGTTACTAGTGCATTCAAAGATTGGAATCGATCAAAGATTTGATCTAGTCTGTCGGACGTGGCGCCTGACCCGGCAGAACTCCTTCGACAGCGCGGGATTCAGGTAACTGCCCAGCGATTGGCGGTGCTGCGGGCGGTTGCCGGTCAACCGCATATCGCCGCAGACGGCGTCGCCGAGGCAGTCCGGGCCGAGATCGGTGCCATCTCGCTCCAGTCGGTGTACGACGCCCTCAGCCTCCTGGTCGCCGAAGGCCTGCTCCGGCGCATTCAGCCAGCCGGGTCGCCGGCTCGCTACGAGAATCGCGTCGGCGACAACCATCATCACCTGATCTGCCGCACCTGTGGCCGTGTCGTCGACGTTGACTGTGCGACCGGCTCCGCGCCGTGCCTCGCGGCGGTTGACGACATGGGATACGAGATTGACGAGGCGGAGGTCGCCTATTGGGGCCGCTGTCCCGAGTGTCAAGCCCAGGCCGGGTCGCCCGCCGCGCTCGACCCACCGGCGCGCCGACGCTGGCGGACCGCCGGCGCGGAGAGCTCGATGCCCCCATCCACCGACGCTGAAAAGAATCCGCAAGACTGAACACGCAGGTCATCGCCACACGACACGAGAGGTGAACGTCGTCATGGACAGTGAGAAGAAGTGCCCGTTCTCGAGCAAAGCGCACAGCGGCCGGACCAACCAGGACTGGTGGCCGGCTCGCTTGAACCTGACCGCCCTTCACACGAACCATCCGGCAGGCGACCCGATGGATGAGGGGTTCAATTACGCCAAAGAATTCCTGTCCCTCGATCTCGATGCTGTGAAGAAGGACATCGGGGCGGTGATGACGGATTCCCAAGACTGGTGGCCGGCCGACTTTGGCCACTACGGGGGCCTCTTCATCCGGATGGCGTGGCACAGCGCGGGGACTTATCGCATTCACGACGGGCGCGGGGGCGCCGGTTCGGGCCAGATCCGTTTTGCGCCGCTTGGCAGCTGGCCCGACAACGCCAACATCGACAAGGCGCGCCGGCTGCTCTGGCCGGTCAAGCAGAAGTACGGGCGGAAGATTTCGTGGGCCGACCTGATCGTCTTGACCGGCAACGTCGCGCTCGAGTCGATGGGGTTCAAGACGTTCGGTTTCGCCGGGGGCCGCGAGGATGTCTGGGAGCCCGAGCACGTCAACTGGGGGGCCGAGAGCACATGGCTCGGTGACGAACGCTACAGCGGCGATCGGCAGCTCGCGAACCCGCTGGGCGCGGTGCAGATGGGCCTCATTTACGTGAACCCCGAAGGGCCGAACGGCACACCCGATCCCGTTGCCGCGGCGAGGGACATTCGCGAGACGTTTCGCCGGATGGCGATGAACGACGAGGAAACGGTGGCACTCATTGCCGGCGGCCACTCGTTCGGCAAGACCCACGGTGCGGCTCCGGCGACTCACGTCGGCCCGGAGCCCGAGGGCGGGAACCTCGAGGAGCAGGGCTTCGGCTGGAAAGGCAGCTACGAGACCGGCACAGGCGCGCACGCCATCACGAGCGGTCTAGAAGTCACCTGGACCACAACCCCCACGAGATGGAGCAACGACTTCTTCAAGCACCTTTTCGAATACGAGTGGGAGTTGACCAGCAGTCCGGCCGGCGCAAAGCAGTGGAAGCCGAAAAACGGCGCCGGTGCCGGCACCGTCCCGGATGCCCACGACTCGTCCAGGAAGATCGCGCCGTCGATGCTGACCACCGATCTCGCTCTTCGGTTCGATCCGATCTACGAGAAAATCTCGCGCCGCTTCCACGCCAACCCGCAGGAGTTCGCCGACGCCTTCGCGAGAGCCTGGTTCAAGCTGACTCACCGCGACATGGGGCCGATCGCGCGCTATCTCGGCCCGGAAGTTCCCAAGGAGCCGCAGCTCTGGCAGGACCCGGTGCCCGCGGTGACGCATGAACTGATCGACGCGAAGGACATCGCCAGCCTGAAGGACAAGATCCTCGCATCGGGGCTGTCGATCTCCCAGCTGGCCTCGACCGCCTGGGCATCCGCATCGTCGTTCCGTGGCACCGACAAACGCGGTGGCGCCAACGGCGCCAGGATCCGTCTCGCGCCGCAGAAGGACTGGGCCGTCAACAATCCTCCGGATCTGGCGAAGGTACTGAAGGTCCTGGAGGGGATCCAAACGGCGTTCAACGACGCGCAGGCTGGCGCGAACAAGCAGGTGTCGCTCGCCGATCTGATCGTGCTTGGTGGGTGCGCAGCCGTCGAAAAGGCCGCGAAGGACGCGGGACATGCTATGAAAGTCCCCTTCAGGCCTGGCCGTACCGATGCGACGCAAGAGCAGACCGATGTCGAATCCTTCGTAGTGCTCGAGCCGGACGCGGATGGCTTCCGCAACTATCTTGGGGACGGACACGAGGTGCCGGCGGAGCATCTGTTGGTGGAGCGAGCCGTCAGGTTGATGCTGAGCGCACCCGAGATGACGGTGCTCATCGGTGGCCTGCGTGTGCTCAAGGTGAACGCCGGTCAGGCCGACCAGGGCGTGTTCACGAAGCGGCCCGAGACGCTGACCAACGACTTCTTCGTGAACCTGCTCGACATGGGAACGGAGTGGCGTCCGACGTCCGACGCCGTTGATACGTTCGAAGGCCACGTTCGCGGGAATGGCCATCGCACGTGGACGGCCAGCCGAGTCGATCTGATCTTCGGATCCAACTCGGAGCTGCGTGCGCTCGCGGAGGTCTATGCGTGCGACGATGCGAAGGAGAAGTTCGTGCAGGATTTCGTAGCCGCGTGGGACAAGGTCATGAATCTCGATCGCTTCGACCTTGCGGCGTCGTAGATCACCCCCGCCGCCCGTCGATCGTGACGTCCCCTGCGAGGGAAGTACGTTCAGGGGGCGGGACTATGACTCGCGAGTCCTCATGCCTGTCGGTCCTGGGTCGCGGCTGGATGCGCTAACGGACGACGCCTCACGCGGTAGAGACAATACGGACAGGGAGTGCTGATGGCGCGAGGCGCACGGGTGGGCGGTCGAAGGACGGCGTTCGAGGGGCTGCGGTGGTGGGCGCTGGCCTGCCTCCCGTGCGTGATGCTCACCGCGTGCGCCTCGTTGCCGAAGACCCGCACGGTCCAGCCGTCCCTCGCACTGACCGATACGGCTGACACCGCGCTCGGACGTGCGTCGGCGCTGAGGATGAGCGAGTTGCCGGGCAGCACCAGCGGCATCCATCTGCTGCCCCGAGGGCCTGACGCATTCCTGGCCCGCCTCGCGCTCGTCGATGCCGCCGAGAAAAGCCTCGACCTCCAGTACTACATCTGGCAGTCCGACAAGGTCGGCAAGCTCCTCATGGCCGCCGTGCTGCGCGCGGCCGAGCGCGGCGTGCGCGTCCGGATCCTGATCGACGACATCGGCTCCCTGGCGAAGGACGAGACCCTGCTGGCGATCGACCAACACCCGAACATCGAAGTCCGGTTGTTCAACCCTGCGAAAAACCGCTCGGCGCGGGGCTTCTGGGTGGTCACCGACTTCTCCCGCGTCAACCGGCGGATGCACAACAAGTCGATCACAGCCGACAACCGGGCAACGATCGTCGGCGGGCGCAACATCGGCGACGAGTACTTCGAGGCCAGTGCCACGCTCGAGTACGCGGACATCGACGCGCTGGCCATCGGCGCGGCGGTGGCCGACGTGTCCAACCTCTTCGACCGTTACTGGAACAGCCCCGTCGTGTACCACATCACAGAACTTCGCGAGCACCGGGGCAGCGCCGAGGACCTTGCCCGTGGCGTCGCGGCGCTCGAGGCGTTCGAGACCCGCGAGCGCGCAGGCGGCTACGCGCAGGCGATGCGCGACAGCCAGCTCGCGCAGGAGATCCTGGCCGGCAAGGTGGTGTACGGCGCCGCCACGGTCAGCGTGAGGGCTGACGACCCGATCAAGGTGGAACAGCCAGGCACCGAGCCTTCGAAGAACCTGTTGCCGCAGCTGAGGCCGGAGTTCGGCGCGACGCGCGATCACCTTATCCTGGTGTCGCCGTACTTCGTGCCGCGCAAGGCTGGCGTGCAGTTCCTGCGAGACATCCGGGCGCGCGGCGTTCGGGTCCAGGTCCTGACCAACGGGCTCGCGTCCACCGACCAGCTCCCGGTCTTCGGGAAGTACAAGAGTACCGGCGTACGCTGCTCGAGGCCGGCGTAGAACTCTACGAAATCAACCCCGCGGGCGGCCGCGAGGGGCCGGCAGGACCGCTCACGACGTCGAACCGCACGCTGCCGCAGGGCGCCCAGCCACCTCCCGCCGCGCTGCACGGCAAGCTCCTCGTCTTCGATTGCCGCGAGTTCTTTGTCGGCTCGATGAACCTCGACCCGCGCTCGGCCCGCATCAACACGGAGATCGGCTTCGTCGTGGACGCGCCGGACGAGGTCAGCCGCCTCTGCGCGGCGCTCGAACAGACGCTGTCGTTGGGCGCGTACCGTGTGGAGCTGACGAAGACGCCGGGCGGCGGCACCCGCATCGAATGGGTGGGCCGGGACGAAGGCGTGCCGGTGCGCCTGGCGGGAGAGCCGCACGCAACGCGCTGGCAGCGGTTCAAAGCCTGGTTCTACGGGATCCTGCCGATCGAAAAGCAGTTGTGAAACGGGCGGACTCGTCCGCGCTCACGGTGTTCCTTTTTGTACAGCCGCGATTGTTCCGCCTGAGTACCCTCTCGCTCTTGTCCTCTTCGGAGATCGCACATGCGGCAGCCTCGCATCAATGACGCCCCGCCCACGTACTTCCTGCGGCCAAAGCCCGACCGGCGTCGTGCACCGCTCGAAAACGCCTGCTGCGGCAACTGCCTGAGGCTGGCCACGGTCATCTCTCGCACGGATGATCAATTGCAGGTACGTTGCGAAGTCTGCGATTCGATCTGGAGCGTCGCGGACACCAGCCGCGTGACAGCGGAGAAGTAGCAGAAATCTGAGGAGATCGGGTGATCGTCGAGCCGTGAGGCGCGCCACTCGAATTCTCTCGGCCCTTCTCTGAAGCCCGAGGTCCGCGCGCGCATAGGAGTTACGGCGAACCCTTCTTTACCCAATCACGACTTTCGGACCCTCCCCGGTCGTCCCACCCGCACCTTCCTCGTAATATCGGCGAAATTCCACCCGGACCTCGGCGTCCCCACAGGACTTCCTCTGCGCCCGCGCTCGACCCTCGGAGCGAACCGCTCGCAACCGAGGAGGAGCCATGCGCCAGAGACACGCCGGCGCCGCGATCGCTGCCGCCCTCTCTTTCTGCTCGTTGGTGACCCTGCACGGAGACCTGCTGCCGGCCGACGTGCCATTCGACCTGGTGGAACAGCACCTGATCGTCGCGAAGGGATCGATCGCGGGACTGCGCGGTCTGAACCTGCTCATCGACACCGGGACGACCCCGAGCGTCGTCGACAAGAGAGTCGCCAAGCGACTGAAGTTGAAGGGCGAGCCTTCGCTGCTGATCGCCTTCGGACAGAGCATCAAGTTCGAGAGCGCAGCCCTGTCAGGGCTGCGGATTGGACCCTTCGAGCCAGGGGACGTGCCCGCGGGCATCGGGGACCTCTCGTACCTGCAGTCGTCGCAGGATCGACGCAATCGTCGGACTCGACGTGCTCGCGCGGAAGAGCTTCCGCATCGATTACGCGGCGCACACCCTGTCGTTCGGACCGGCGGAGCGTGAATCGGCCGAGGCCCCACTCAAGATCGTCTGGCCGTTTCTGACCGTGCGTCTGTCGATCGGGGGACACCCGATGCAGCTGCTCGTGGACACCGGCAGCCGCGACCTCGTGCTGTTCAAGGCGCGTATGCCCGCCTCGCTGCTTCCACTGCCCTGGAAGGGGGACAAGATCGTTCAGCACGCGTCGGGCGCGGCGCATCTGCTCCGGTACGAGCTGCGTCAGGTCACGCTCGGTGACGATCATTGGGACACGCTGCACGGGTTCGTTCTCGACGCGAGCACCGCGGGCTATCCGGAAGGGATCGACGGCGTGCTCGGCGTACGTGCACTCGGCGGCAGCCGCGTGCGGTTCGACTTCGAACGCGGCCAGCTTGGCTGGAGCAAGTAGGTGCAACAGTCCAGCGCGAGTCTGACGGTCGAGCGTGGTCCGGGTGCTATCATGGTCGCCCTTACCCGACACGACCGTGCAGGACGCGTTTTGGATTGGCGAGGGCCACCGCGTCGAGCCGTCGCTCAACCGCGTCACGGGCCCGAACGGCGCCACCCGGCTCGAGCCGAAGGTGATGCTGGTGCTCGCCTGCCTCGCCGATCACGCCGGGCGGATGGTGCCGAAGGACCGACTGCTCCACGCGGCCTGGCCCGACACTGCGGTCGGCGACGACGTCCTCACGCGCGCCATCTCGGAGTTGCGCCGCCTGTTCGAGGACGACCCGAAGCAGCCGCGCATCATCGAAACCATCCCGAAGAGCGGCTACCGGTTGATCGCGCCCGTCGCTGCTGTGGCGGTCCTGCCCGATGTGCCTACCGTCGCGCCGCCACTCGTTGAGGCGCCCGGCGTGGCCGTGGCGGCGGACCGCGCTACGTCCTCGTCTCCGAGGAGACGTCGTCGCCTGATCGCGGTCGCCGCGAGCGCGATTGGCCTCTCCATTCTGGCCATAGGCGGTTTCTGGGCGTGGCGGCCCGGCCGAACGTCGCTGCCCCAAGAGATGCGCGTGGTTCCGCTCACGACGCTGAGCGGATCCGAGCTGGGTACCTCTTTTTCCCCCGATGGCCGGCAGATCGCGTTCGCCTGGAACCCTGGGCCGTCCGACGGCAGCGTGCGCCCGTGGTGGCAGGGCGACTGGGATATCTACGTCAAGCTCGTAGGGTCCGCCGACATGCGGCGCCTCACCTCAGGTCCCGGCCTCGATCTGGCGCCGGCCTGGTCGCCCGATGGCCGGGAGATCGCGTACGTCCGCGACCAACACATCCGGGTGGTATCCGCGCTCGGCGGATCTGACCGCCAAATCACCGACTTCCACGTCATGCTGCCCGCGGTCTGGTCGCCCGACGGTCGGTACCTGGTTGCTGGGGAGGCAGCAGAGCCTGAAGGGGCGTCATCTGTCGCTGGACACGGCATCTACCTCATCCCTGTTGCGGGCGGCGTGCCGCGTGCCCTGACGCGGCCGCGACCACGCGCAAATCATCAGTCGCCGGCGTTCTCCCCTGACGGGCGCCGCCTCGCATTCGTCTCGTGTGGTGAGGGTGGCGGCTGGGGATGCGACCTGCAGGTGCTCGATGTTGACTCCCGTTACGCTGCAGCCGGCGCTTCGCGGTCGCTGACGAGGCGGCTCGACATGTATCAGAGCGGCCTGGTCTGGACGCGCGACGGCACGTCGGTGATTTTCAACGCCGTGGACACCAATCTCCAGGTCCAATATCTCTGGCGGGTGGCCGCGGATGGCACCCATCCCCCGGAGCGCATCGAGATGGCGGGCGCCAACGCGCTGTTCCCGGCGATCGCGCCCGCGGGTGACCAGTTGGCGTTTGTCCGCCTGCTCCACGACGAGGACGTCTACCGGCTCGAGCCGGGACGCGCCGCTCGGCCAGTTGCCCGGTCATCTGCATTCGAGGGAATGCCGGCGTACGCGCCCGACGGCCGCCGCATTGCGTTCTGCTCGGCGCGATCGGGCGACGCGATGGAGATCTGGATCGCGGATGCCGACGGATCGAGCCCGACGCAGCTGACGCATATCCGTGGCGGATTCCAGGGAGATCCGGCCTGGTCACCGGATGGCCGCCTGATCGCGTTTCACTCGGCCGGACCATCCGAGGAACACCCGCACATCTGGACCGTTGACAGCGAGGGCGGAACCGCGCGCCAGATCACCAAAGGCACCGGCGATCAGATGGACCCGACGTGGTCGCGCGACGGCGAGTGGATCTACTTCTCGTGGTCTCGAAGCGACGGCCGCGACATCTGGCGGGTGCAGGTCCGCACCGGGTCGACCGAGCGCGTCACGCACGGCGGAGGCTTCATCGCACGCGAGTCGGCAGATGGCCGCACGCTGTTCTACATCTCGAAGTCCGCGAATTCACCGGTGATGGCGCAGCCGCTGTCCGGCGGCGCGCCGAGGGCGGTGGTCGCGTGTGTCGCGGGAACGGCCTTCTCGGTCAATCCAGAAGGCATCTACTACGTGCCGTGCGCGGACGGTCCCGATCCTTATGCCGATCCCGATCCGCCCGTGCGGGTGTTGGACGGGGGCACTGGCGCGACTCGCGAAGCAGCGAAATTGGAACGGTTCGATTTCCAGACGCTTCCATCGGGCTTCGCCGTGTCGCCAGACGGCCGGACCTTCCTCTACAGCCGGCTGGTCCGGGACGAAGCGGACCTGATGCTGATCGAGCACTTCAAGTGATCGGAAGCGCTGACCACGAGCGCCGATCCAGTCACACCGTCTTCCACGCGCGCAGCCTGCCCGCCTGCTGTGTGCTCCTGCTCCTCTTTCTTCCAGTGACGATGTCGGCGCAGGTCAGCGGAACCACCGCCACGCTGCGAGGCAGCGTCGAAGACGCGACTGGCGGCCTCCTGCGGGGCGCCTCGGTCATCATCGTCAACACGGCCACCCGAGCGACTCGAACCGCCGTCACCGACGACCGTGGCGCGTTCACGTTCAGCAGCCTGTTCCCTGGCACGTACGACCTGCAATGCACGCTCGCCGGATTCGTGGCAACCGAGCATCACGGCATCGTGCTCAGTCCGAACGACACGCGCGGCATCGTCATACGGCTCGAGATCGCCGGCGCGAGCGAGATCGTCACCGTCAGGGCCGCGCAGGCCGACGTGCTGCAAACGGAGACCGGCGCCCGGGAGGGTATCCTGACAGCGCGACAGATCGACAGCCTGTCGATCATCGGCCGCAGCTCGCTCGAGCTCCTGCGGATCCTGCCCGGCGTCGTGGCGCCGGATCAGAACCAGCTCGAGAGCGTGAGTTTCTTCGGCGGCTCGAACAACACGGCGGGCTACACGGTCAACGGCATACGCTCTTCGAACAACACCGTCAGCCTGGATGGCTCGAATCTGGTCGAGGCGTCCTGCAACTGCGGGCTGATGACCGGCGTGAACAACGACATGGTCCAGGAGGTCAAGATCCAGGGCTCCAACTTCGGGGCTGAATTCGGATCGGGGGCCGTGAGCGTCAGCGCCGTGACGAAGAGCGGCAGCGCGGAGATCGGCGGCAGCCTCTACGACTACGCGCGCGACTGGCATGTCGCGGCGAACGATCGCTCCAATTCGATCACTGGCGTCGAAAAGCCGAAGAGCCGGTTCAACTACCCGGGCGGCAACATCGGTGGCCCGATTCCGCTGCCCTTCTCAGGCTACAACGCCAGGAAGGACAGGCTGTTCTTCTGGTTCGGACTGGAAGTGCAGCGTCAGGACGTGGACTCCGGCAGCCGGCTGAGTACCACGATCAGCGACGCGGCGCGGACCGGCGATCTGAGCGAGTTCCTCGCCAATCGCGGCCAGAACCTCAATCACCCCTCCGTCGTGCTGATCCCGGCCTCGTTTCCCGGCGCGGGCACCCCGGCACCTGGCAATGATCTCACTCCATACGTGACGCCGCTTGGCCTCGCGATGGCCAGCCTGTACCCGCGCCCGAACTACGCGGATGCCGCCAATCGCTACAACTACGTTTACAGCGCCCTCGAGCCGACCAACCGGATGGAGGCGAGGGCGCGATTCGACTGGAACGTCAGCGCCGGCACGAAAGCGTACATCCGGATCTCGCGCGATCGCGAAGACACCGAAGGGCTTCGCGGCCCGTGGGCGACGAGCGCGTCCGACCTGGCCCTGCCGACCCCAGGCCTCGGCACCAATCGCGCGCACTCGTACGCAGGCACCATCGTCCAGGTGCTGAGCCCGACGATGACGAACGAGATCCTGGCCACGTACACACGGCAGACGCTGGACGCGTCGTATCAGGACCCGGCGAGACTCAGGCTCGACGCGTTGAACGTCCGCTTCGACGGCGTTTTCTCCAACCAGAGCCCGTACGTGCCGTTCAACAGCCATTGGGGCGGCGGCCAGCTCGGTAACTTCGGGCCGAACCTCAATGACATCTACGCACACAACGACGAGTTGTTGTTCGGAGACAAGCTCACGAAGGTGCGCGGCGCGCACGTCCTGAAGTTCGGATTGAGCGTCGATCGGCTTCAGCGACAACAGAACGGCGAGAACGACGAGAACGGCAACCTGCTCTTCGCGCCCTGGACTCCGGGAGGCACCGGCAGCCAGATTGGCGATCTGCTGGTGGGCCGTCCCGCGCAGATCTTCCAAGGCACGCGCGCCATGGACTCTGAGTTCCGCATGTGGAACGTCGACGCATTCGCCCAGGACAGCTGGAAGCTCAGGTCGAACGTGACCGTCGAGTATGGGGTCCGCGTCGGATACTGGACCAACAACGCAGAGCTGAACGGCCTCGGGAACTGGTTCGACCCCACCGCATACGATCCTGGGCAGGGAGCTTTCACCGATCCTCCCTACGACACGCAGCTGAACGGCGTGCGATACGCCTCAAAGGGCCAGGCGCCGCTCGGGGTGCTGCCGGACCGGAGCCCGTTCGCGTTGCCCCGCATGAACGCGGTGTGGGACATCCACGGCGATGGCGTCAACGTGCTCCGCGGCGGGTACGGGATGTTCGCGAACCGCCCAAGGGGCTCGGTGGAGGCCGGCCCGGCGCTGAACACCCCACCGAACGCCTATCACGTGGGGGTGGACGCCTTTGCCGCCGCGAGCCTCGGGACGGGGTTGACGTACGACACGTTTCACCTGATTCCGTTCCAGGTGCTGCTCGGCTCTCAGATCATCCAGACACCGACACCGGCGTCGTTCACGTTCCCGAGGACCGACAGCTTCAGCGTGTCGTTCGCGCGGCGCGTCGCTTGGGACCAGGTGGTCGAGGCCGCGTACGTGGGCACGCGCGGACGACACCTCGTCAGCGCGATTCCGATCAACGTGGTGCCGTTCGGCGCGCTGAGCACCGGCGTCGAAGGGAACGCCGATCTCTCGATACCCGTCAATCGCGTCAACCTCGATCCGAGCGTCGTGAACGCACGCCGGCCGTTCCAGGCTTTTGCGCAGATCTACGCGAACGACTACGAGGGCCGGTCTCGATACGACTCACTCCAGGTGACGCTCAGCCGCCAGGGGGGCCACCGCCTGCAGTACCTGGCCGCGTACACATTGAGCAAGGCGGAGGGAACGCTGGCAGGCGACTATGGCCAGCGCGATCCCTTCGATCCCGCCCGGACCTACGGTGTGCTCGACGAGGACCGCCGGCATGTCTTCAACCTCTCGTGGAACGCCCTGCTGCCTGACGTGCGCTCGAAGAGCGCGTTCGCCCGCGCCGTGCTCGACGGCTGGCAGCTCTCTGGGATCTCCACGTTCACGAGTGGGGTTCCCATCCACCTTTCGTTCTCCGGGGACGCCGCGGGTACCGGCGTGTCCCAGGCCTACTTCGGAACGCCCGACGTCGTCGGTCCTGCCGGCCCGTCGAACGGTCTCGCGCCCGCCTTCACGTGCGACCCGCGGCGAGGCGGATCGCGCGTCGGCGAGACGCTGCTCGACGTCAACTGCATCGAGGTGCCCGACTTCGGCACCAACCCGTCGCTCGTTCCGCCGTACGACATCCGCACACCGTCCCGCGTGACCCACGACCTGACGCTGTTCAAGAACTTCGCGTTGCGAGGCTCGCAGAAGCTGCAGTTCCGTACGGGCTTCTTCAACATTTTCAACACCGCCTCCGCGGCGACCGCGATCGCCAACGACGTGGATCTGACGCTCGACACGAGATGCAACCGCCACGTGGATCACGTGCCGAACGGCGTTGGCGGCTACGCGGACGGCGTGTGCGATCCCGCCGGCGGGTATTCGTTCACCGACGTAACGAAAGCGAATTTCGGGAAGATCAACATCCTGCGTGGCCACCGGGTCATCGAGTTCGTGCTGAAGTACTACTTCTAGCGGGGAATCGGCAGCCGGGCGATCCACTCCACTCACACCGCACTGTACTCGCGCCAAGGTCACTCTACCGTCACTGAACGTCTTCGCTCTCGGTTCTCGTCTAAGGACGCAACGGTTCGGGAGGCGCTCATGAGACGGTTGTTCCTGCTTGGCTGCCTGATTCTCGTCGCGTTCGCGTGCACTGCAACTCAGACTCCGGAGAACAACCAGGAGGCCCCCTCATCGGAGGCTGTCAGCGGAAGCGTGTCGGATCCATCGGTCGTCCAGCAGCTGATGAAGCAGTTCAATGTGCCTGCCGTCAGCATCGCCGTCATCAAGGACTTCAAGATCGTCGCGACGTACGCCTACGGCGTGGCCGATGTCGAAACTGGCGCGCGGGCGACGACGGCGACGATGTTTCAGGCGGCGTCGATCAGTAAGCCCGTGGCCGCGATGGTGTCGCTGAAGGCGGTGCAGGACGGACGGTTCTCGCTGGATCAGGACGTCAACACCATCTTGAAGTCATGGAAGCTGCCGGATGGGCCGTTCACGAAGGAGCGTCCCGTCACTCCGCGAAGCCTGATGAGCCACACATCGGGAACGGGAGATGGATTCGGATTCCCCGGGTACGCGCCGGGGGCGACGCTGCCGTCGATCCCGCAGATCCTCGACGGCGTGCCGCCCTCGAATCTCAGGGCCGTTCGTCTGGAGCGCGCGCCGCTGACCGGCTTCAAGTACTCAGGTGGCGCGGTGTTGATTCAGCAGCTCGCCCTGACGGACGCCGTCGGGAAGCCGTTTGCGGAGATCGCACGCGAATGGGTCCTGGATCCGATCGGCATGACCAACAGCACGTTCGAGCAGCCATTGGATCCAAGTCGCGAGAAACAGGCAGCGCGAGCGCATAGCGGCAGCGGCGCGCGCATGGGCGATCCGTGGCACATCTATCCGGAACAGGCCGCTGCAGGCCTGTGGACCACGCCGACCGATCTGGCCAGGCTTGCAATCGAGGTCCAGCTGTCGCTGCTCGGAAAGTCGAATCGCGTGCTCACGCAGACGACGGTTCGCGAGATGGTGTCGCCGGTTGGCGTAGGTCCCTACGCGGTGGGGTTCCAGATCAGCAAAGAGGGCGAGGGATGGTACTTCATGCACGGCGGGAGCAACTGGGGCTTCCAGTGCAACCTCATCGCGCATCGTGTGAAGGGTTACGGCGCCGTCATCATGACGAACAGTGATAGCGGCGGTGCCCTGATTCCGCGGCTGCTTCGGCTGATCCAACAGGAACACAAGTGGGATGCGCTGGACGCGCCGATCCCGCGACGCTACGGACCTGTCTAGCAGGGTGCTACCGCGGCCGAGAAGCCGTGTATCCGGAGCAAGGCACTGCAGGCCGGATCTCGAAGCAACGCCCTCATGGCGGGTTCGACGTCCACATAGCCGAGAAACGGTGATCGCTGTGCACAGGCTTCGGTCAGCCACGCCATCGCGGAGGGACGGTCGCCGAGTACCGCAGCCATCAGCGCCAGATCGTCAGCACCGGCGGTGCCCTGTTCGTAGCGCTCGCGCATCACGGTGAAAGCCTCCCGTCCCTCCCCCATGTGGCCCTCGCGTACCGCGCAGCACCCGCGCAGCAGCAGGATTGTCGACGTCGGCCCGAGAAGCTGCTCAGCGCGATCGAGCTCCTCGCGAGCCGCCGCGAGATCTTCCTGCGCCATTCGCGTCAGCGCCAGGTCGATCCGGGCAGGAGCGAACGCCGGGTTGGTGGCGATCACGTGCCCCAATTGATCGGCGGCTTCGTCGAACCGCCCCGCGAAGTGCAGGATGCGTCCGATGCCGGCCTGGATGACGAGTGACAGCGGGTCGAACTCCAGCGCCCGGCGCATCTCGGCGAGCGCGGTATCGAACCGGGCGCGCGATGCGAGATACATCGCGTACCATTGGCGCGACGGTGCGTGGCCGGGGTTGAGGTCGAGGGCGATGGCGAATTCGGCCTCCGCTCCCTGCCAGTCCCAGTCGAACCGGAACTTGATGAAGGCCAGGGAAGCGTGGCCGTCCGCGAGCCGTTCGTCCAGCTCGAGTGACCGGACCGCAGCCGCGCGCGCCTGTGCAACCAGCTGACTGACCAGTGACGTGCGCAGGCTGACGGCGATGAGCGAACAACAGTCCGCCAGGCCGGCGTAGGCCAGGGCGTAGCCCGGATCGGCCGCGACCGCCCGCTCGAACAACACACGAGCACTCCCCAGGGTCTCGCCGGTGCGTTGGTTGAGAAAATACCGGCCACGCAAGTAGAGCTGGTAGGCCTCGGCGCTCGTCGTATAGCGCTTGGCCAGACGTCTCCGCTCGTCGCCAGTCAGCTGCAACCGCAAGGCAGTCGTGAGCTCCTGGGCAATCTCGGCCTGCAGAACGAACACGTCCGAGGTCCGCCGATTGAGCGACACGCCCCAAAGCTGCGCCCCATCATCCACGTCCACGAGCTCGGCGCTGACGGTCAACACGTCCCCGCGGTGCACGACGTGGCCCGTGAGCACCGCCTGCACGTCGAGATCGCGGCCGACGACGCGTGGATCCGCACTCTGGCCCTTGTAGCGGAACACCGTGCTGCGCGCCATCACCCTCAGGCGCGGCAGCTGCGACAGACTGTTGATCAAACTCTCGGTCAAGCCATCACTCAGATAGTCGAGCTCCTCGTCCTGGCTGCGGTTGACGAGCGGCAGTACCGCGAGCGAGACAATAGCCCGGCGTGAGCGACGTCGTCGGGGTGTCCGTTCGAGATGGCCGGGCGTGGAGTTCGAGCCCGCGCCCGATGCTGGCAGGCGGCCGAGGGTGCTGCCGCTCTCTGCGGCCGGGCCTGGCATCGGCAGGTCGATGTCGGGACCTGCATCGAGCTCTCGTACCACGACGCGCAGGTCGGCGATGAGGGCCGCACACGAGTGGTACCGGTCGTTCCGATCCTTGCGCAAGGCGGTCGCCACGAGCCGGTGGAGATCCTCTGGGACGCCGGCCGCACGGGCGAGCGGCTGCGGCTCGCGAAGCAGAATCGCGCCGATCACGTCGGCGGCTGTCGCACCCGTGAAGGGCGGCTCCCCTGCGAGCATCTCGTAGATGAGCACGCCAAGCGCGAAGAGGTCGGCGCGGGCATCCAGCTCGCCGCCCCGTGCCTGTTCCGGCGCCATGTACTTGAACGTGCCCAGGACGACGCCATCCCTGGTGTCCACGAGCCGCGTGGGTGTGTCCCCGCCAACGTCGAAGGACGCCTGTTCCGTGAGCTTGGCCAGGCCGAAGTCCAGCACCTTCACGAACCCGTCGGAACGGATCATCACGTTTTCCGGCTTGAGGTCGCGGTGAATGACCCCGGCATCGTGCGCGGCGGCGAGGGCCTTGGCGACCTGCAGCGCGATGTCGAGTGCACGGCGGACGTCGAGGCGGCCCTGTTCGAGCAGTGACCGAAGCGTGTTGCCGTCGATGTACTCCGTCGCGAGGAACTGCGTTTCCCCGACGTGGCCGATGTCGTAGATGGTGAGGATGTTCGGGTGGTTCAGAGCCGAGATGGTCCGCGCTTCGCGCTCGAACCGCGCCATCAGCTCCTCGTCACGACGGGCACGAGGGGAGAGCACCTTCAGGGCGAGACGACGGCCGAGGCGCACGTCCTCCGCAAGATACACCTGCCCCACGCCGCCCGATCCGAGGGGCGAGAGCACCCGGTAGTGGCCGAGGATGTCGCCGCTCTCGAGAACCCACACCATGTGACGCTGCGCTCGTTATTGTAGCAACCGGCATCCCCTCCGGCCGGTCTCAGCTCTCGCGTCGGTTCCACATCGTGCGGAGCGTGCTGATGGGTTCTGGCGTCGATCAGCTTGATTAGCGCTCGATGCAGGAGTAGAACACCCACGATTGGCGCGGCCTCCCGGAAGGCCAGGACCTGGAAGGAGAGATGTCATGGCTAGAGTCGGAGCGGGCACGCTTGCGATGAACTACGACCAGCAGGGAACGGGCGAGCCCCTCATTCTCATTCCCTACCTGGCCGCCGATCATGCCTGCTACGCGTTCCAAATCGGAGAGTACGCGAAGCACTTCACGTGCATCTCAGTCGATCTCCGCGGGACCGGTGACACTGACAAGCCGGAAGGTGCGTATTCCACGGAGGTTCTTGCCGACGATGTGGCGGCTTTCATGCACGCCATGAAGATTGAGAAGGCGCACATTGCCGGTCTCTCCCTGGGTGCTGCCGTGGGCGCGTGGGTCGCGGCCAAGTATCCGGAACGAGTGTCTGTCTCTGTCGCTGCATTCGGCGTGGACGAAGACCGATGCTTTCCTCAAGACCGTCGTCGGTGGCTGGCAGGTCATGGCGAAGGCACTCGAGGGGGTTCCCGACATGGTCATCCTCGGCATCTTCCCGTGGTGCTTCACGCCGGAGCTCTATGCCAGCAGGCCGGACTACATCGAGTCGCTGGCAGCCTTCGTGCGGAGCCGACCGGCGCAGCCGTTGAACGCGTTTCTGCAGCAGTCGGATGCCGTGCTGCGTCACGACGTGGAGTCGCAGCTCGATCGGATCGCCGCGCCGACGCTGATCTCATTCGGGCGGCACGACGCGTTGACCTCCACTCGTTTCGCCCCCCCGATGGTCCAGAAAATCAAACGCTCCGAGCTGTTGATTTTTGAAGGCTGCGCACACGCAGCGTTGTACGAGAACGTCCAGGAGTTCAACGAAAAGACGTTACAGTTCCTGCTGCGGCAGGCCGCCGTCGGCACGGCATAACCCGGAAGCAGTCGCCGCCACCAGTTCACGACGTCTCGACTGCCGGCGGCTTGTCCGCACGTTCACAGCCGACTTACCCTGCCCGCGTGAGCGTCGCGCGTCAGGCGCTCCTTCGCGCGCAGCGTGCAGCGACGGTCTTCTGTACGGCACCACCCTCCGAAGCGGCGCGAACGCCACAAATACCGGCGCACCCGGAGGCGCGATCTTCAGCATCACGACCGGCGGCTCGTTGACGCCGTTACTGGTCTTCGATGCCGCACGCGGATTTCAGCCGATGGGTGAGTTGATCCAACCGTCACCTGGGCGATTCGTGGGGACGGCGGAGCGTGGAGGCAGCGGGCTGGATGCTGGCGTGGTCTTCCGCCTCACGGTCGCATCGAACCATCCACCCGTCCTCAATTCGGTCGGCAACAAGAGCGTCGGCGAACTCTCCAGTCTGACCTTCACAGCGACAGCCAGCGATCCCGATTCCGGCGATAGCGTGACGTTTTCAGTCGACGCGGGAGCGCCGGCGGGGGCTCGCCTGCGATATCGGCCACTCAAACCATATCGATCACCGTGACGAAGAAGGGTGGGAAGCCATGAGGAGCAGGCGCGACTGATGCGGGGAAAAGTGGACAGTGGCGGATCCGCTTGCCGTGCCGGTGCGGATACGCCCCGCTCGGCGTTTCAGGCTCTCGCGGACCCGAGGCATCGACCAGTGCTCGCGGATGGCATCGACGCCATCGTGCAGTGAGGATCGCGTATTCACCCTCACTTGCTGCTCGACCTGCCGGGAGCAGTGCGCGGTTTGACGCCGTGAGCGTCATGACGATGCTCGCGGTGCGGTTCACTTCATCCCCCCGCACTCCAGCAGTTCAGATAGTATGCGCCCGTGGCGGAGCTGCCCCGCGACGAGCTGCGCGGCCTCCTTCTGCGCCTCCGGGCAGGCGACGAGGATTCCTGGATCGAGTTCATCGAGCGCTACGCGCCCCTGATCCTGCAAGCTGCCCGAGGCCTCGAGCGTGACCGGGACGCGGCAGCGGATGCCTTCGTCTTCGCCTGCGAAAGGCTACGCGAGCGACGATGCGCGCGCCTGTCGGCGTACGACTGCGACCGGCAGGGGTCGTTCGACAACTGGCTGCGGGCCGTCGCAATCAATCTCGCGCGCGATGCGAGGCGCCAACGTCTTGGACGTCTGCGGCCTTTCGCCGTCACCCGGCGCTTCCCACTGCTCGAGCAACGGGTGTTCCGCCTCCGCTACGAGCTCGGGCTCACCTTCGATCAGACCCTGGCCTCGCTGTCGCCGGAGTTTCCCGGGCTCACCGAGGCGCGACTGGCCGAGGCCGACACTCTCGTCGCCAGTCACGTCTCCGCACGACAGCGCTGGACGCTGCTGACCCGCCGTCCACGGATCGAGTCGCTGAGCGCGTCCGTGGAGCCCGACGTGGAGGGCGATCAACTGCCGGCCGAGACTCCAGATGCCGAATGGCTGGCACTTACGCGCGAATCGCATGCCGCCCTGTCGGGTGCGCTTCAGCTATTGTCGGTCGAGGATCGGCTGCTCGTGCGGCTGCACATCGAACGCGGAGTCACCCTCGCAACGCTGTCCCGCATGTTCGGGCTCCCCAATGCGCAGGCCGTTCATCGTCGCATGCGCGGAATTCTGGAGCGTCTGAAGGAAATGCTGAGCGGGGCGCGGTGACGTCTGGGGGTCGGGTCCGTAGAAGAGAGAGTAGAGGAATTGTGGCATGACGAACGTGCCCTGCCCGTCTGAACAAGAGATCGCCGCCTTCGTGGACGGCACGTTGTCCATTGCGGACCGGGACCAGGTCCAGCAACACCTCGACACGTGTTCGGCGTGCTTCGATCTGGCGGCCACGCTCGGCAATCTGGGCGCTCAGGCGCCTCCCGTAGTCGACCCCGCGCTTCGCGCGGCGGTCAGCGCTCCGCGACGCTCTCAATGGGTGATGCGTGCGCTGCCGGCCATGTCTGCCGCCGCGGTGTTCCTCGTGGCAATCACCTGGTGGAAGACTCCGAGCCAGCCCGGTCCCTCGGTTGCACCGCCGCCGGCCCAGAGCGCCCCATCGCGCCCGTCCGCTGACGCAGTCAGATCGAAAGAAGCGGACACCGTCATCACGTTGGAGCAGCCTCGAGACGGCGAGGTCGTGACCGGGCGACCGGAGCTGCGCTGGAGTGGACCGGCCGATGCGACCTCCTATGAAGTCCAGATCACCACATCAGCGGGAAACCTGTTGTGGAAGCGCCAGGTTGAAGGCGCGCAGCATTCGCTGCGGCTGGACACCGATCTGCCCGCCGGCCGGCACTGCTACATCTGGGTCGCGGCCTACATGGCCGAAGGGCGCCGTATGACCTCCAACGTGGTCAGAATAACGACCGCGGAGCAGTGATGCCGGACCGAATGCGCGTCTTCACGCTCGCGCTCGCCGCGATCGTGTCTGCGAATTGCCGGCACCCAAGTGTCGAGTCGACGGACCTGGATGGTCGCATCGCGGCCGCTTACCAGGTGCAGCTTCAGCAGGGACCTCGTGCCGCCCTGCCTCTGTACGAGGGAATCCTGGCCGCCGCGCGGGCCGCGCAGGACCGGAAGCACGAAGGACTCACCCTCGGCCAAATGGGCACGGCGTACAAGAACCTCGGCGACTATCGTCGCGCAATGGACCTGCATCAGCAGGCGCTGGTCATCAAGCGAGCAGTGGGTGACGAGATCGAGATCGGCAAGACGTTCAGCAACATGGGCCTGGTTGAAGAAGCCGAGGGGCACTGCGACAAGGCGCTCGCGCTCTTCGGCCAGAGCCTCGAGATCTTTACCCGCCTAGACAAACCGCGATTCGCGGCGTCGGCTCTCAACAACGAAGGACTCTGTTACGACGCGCTCGGTGACTTTCAGCAATCGCGCTCCGTCTACGAACGCGCGCTGACGATCCACCGCGAGCTGGGGAACGAGGTCGGCGAGAGCCAGACCCTCGGCAATCTGGGCGGCATCGATCTGCTGTTCGGGCGCTACGCCGAGGGTGCAGGCCGTTACGAGCAGGCGCTGGCCATCAGCACGCGTCTTGGCGCGAAACAATCGATGGCCCTCGATCTTATCAACCTCGGTCTTGCCCGGCTCGGCGAAGGCCAGCCGCGCGCGGCCAGCGAGTACCTCGAACGCGCCCGGACGCTCGCGCATGAAGCGGGGCTTCTGCGCGAGGAAGCCGATGCCGACGGAGGCCTGAGCCAGTGGCTCGAGCAGATCGGCCGATTCGACGACGCCCACAAGGCACTCGCGGCCGCGAGCAGTCTGTACGCACGTGCGGGCCTGGCGCGCGAGAGCGTGAACGCGAGAGTGGCGCTTGGGGAGCTGTATCTCGACACGGGCGATGTGGCGGCGGCCGCGGTGGAGTTCGAGCGCGGCAGCGACGAGGCGCACTCGCTGCGGTATTACAACGGCCAGCTCGCTGCCGAGCTCGCCTTGGCCGAGTTGGAGCTGCGCCGGCACAACCCCGAGGCCGCGGCACGACTCGTCGACGGTGCCCAGCGCACCGCGACGCTCGCAAAGGATTCGGCAACAGCTGCAGTGGCGCTGGTACTCCTATCGCGGATCGAGGCTGCTGAAAAGCACGTCGCGGCCGCGCTGCACGCCGCCGACAAGGCGGTGCAGGTGGCGCACGAGACGAAGGGCCCCCTGCTGGTATCTCAGGCGCTCATCGCGCTTGGTGACGCGCTGATGGGGGCGGGTCGAGTTCAGGATGCTTACGCGAGGTACGACGAGGCCCTCCGAAGCGAGGTCACAAGCGTCGTCCCAAATCTGCAGTGGCGCGCGTCGTTCGGCCGAGGGCGAGCGCTCGAGGGCCTGGGTCGTCCAGACGCTGCGTTGGCCGATTATCTGCGTGCCGTTGGATTGATCGAACAGGTTCGCAGCTCGCTCGCTAGCGATCGTTCCCGGAGCGGGTTTCTCGACGACAAGCGGGATGTCTACGCCGCTCTGGTCCGGCTGCTGTTGCGCCTCGGAAGGCCGAAGGAGGCTTTCCAAGTCGCTGAACGGCTACGCGCTCAAGGGTATCGCGAGCTGATCGGGCGCAGCCTGGCGCTGGGGGCCCCGGGCAACTCTGTGCCAGCGACTCTGCTTGCCCGGATCAGGCTGCTGCAGTCCTCGATAGACACCGAGCTTCGGCGGCCGGCTTCCGATCATCGGGGACAGGCCGTCGCACTCTATCGGCGCGAGCTGCGCGCTGCCGAAGAGGCCTGGACGACAGCGGTGGATTCACTGAAGGCGAAGACGACGTGGGCGCGTGAGCTGAACCTCGATGAGCAGCCATCAGCGCCGCGGGTGCAACAGCAATTGTCCGGGAACGCGGCGCTGCTCGAATACCTTGTCGATCGTGACGAGACCGTAGCGTTCGTGGTGACGAGACGGGCGGTCCGGGCTCAAGTGCTCCCGGTGAGCGCTGAGGCCTTGCGCACGCGAATCGAGCTGCTGCGAGGGCTGCTGGCACGCAAGGAGCCCAACGGCTGGCAAGACGTCGCGCAGCAGCTCGACGCCGATCTGGTCGATCCGTTGCGCCGGCTCCATTGGCTCGATGCCGTGTCGCGCCTGTACATCGTCCCTCATGCCGAACTGAACTATCTTCCCTTCTCGGTCCTGCGTCATCACACCGCCACAGGCGACCGGTTCCTCGTGGACGATGTGGCGCCGGTGACCCTGCCATCGGCCGAGGCGCTCACGCGGCCTGTCACACAACGTCCCGTGCCCCTCGGATTGCTGGCGCTTGCGCCGGCTCGCGCAGGGCTTCCGTTCGCGCAACAGGAAGTCGCGTCCCTGGCCGCCTTGTTCCCCGCCTCGCACGAAGTGCTCTCCGGCCGCGACGCGACAGAAGTGCGATTCAAGGCGGACGCCGCCCGCTACCGCGTTCTCCATCTGGCGACGCACGGCTTCTTCAATCGCGTTGATCCGCTCTTCTCCGGCGTCGAGCTGGAGCCGGGCGGCGAGGATGACGGGCGCCTGCAAGTGTTCGAGATCCTGGGCCTTCCATTAGGCGCCGACCTGGTCACGTTGAGCGCGTGCGACACGGCGCTCGGCGCCGGAGAGTTGAGTGACCTCCCTGCCGGCGAGGAGTTGGTCGGGCTGACGCGCGCGTTCCTCTCCGCCGGAAGCCGCAACGTCGTCGCCAGTCTCTGGGACGTCAGCGACCAGGCCACATCACCGCTGATGACGGCCTTCTATCGCGCCGCGCAGAGCCGGGCGTTCCCGGAAGCGCTGGCATCCGTCCAGCGTCAGCGCGCGCATGGAGGGGGCCCCGAGGCGCATCCGTGGTACTGGGCGGCGTTTGAGATCGCCGAAGGACGGGAAGGTCGTGCGGATAAGGTTCGGACGGGTCCGTAAGTACCCGTAGGGGGATGCCCATGACGCGTCGTCACTCGCAACTGTCGCTGCTTGGCTTCGTCGTCCTGGCTGGCCTGCTGATGGCCGGATCTTCCGCCGCGCAGAACGTGTCCGTGACGGCGGCGAATCCGCCGTCGGGGGAGCAGGACACCGTCAGCTTGGTCGTCAAGATCACCGGCAAGAACTTCGCGCCGGGCGCGCGATCCGAGTTCTTCAAGTCTGGGACGACGGAGCCCTCTGGCATCACGGTGCGGGGCACGCAGTTTGTGAGTTCCACGGAAGTGGATGCCACCCTGGACATCGCCGGTACTGCAGCGCTGTCGCTGTTCGACATCAAGGTGACCAACACGAGCGGCCGAAGCGGTAAGGGCAGCGACCTGTTCCAGGTCATCCAGAAGGGCGGCGGCGCCGCGAAGTGCACGCTGACGCCGCTCGACACCGCGCGATTCCAGCTGGTTCGCGCGCTGAATCAGGCGGTCAACGGACAACCGCTCTACCAAGCCGACTTCGGCACGGGTCTAGCGGCGCGCCGCGCCACGCTCATCTTTGCGACCGGGTCGCGTGACGTGATCACGGTGGCGGTCGGCACGCGGACAGGCAAAATCGAGGTGTTCTTCGTCGATCCGACAACGGGCGCACTGCTCGATGGCACGGCGTTAGTGGCCGGCGGCCCCGTGCAACCGCACGTGACCATCGTCACGAATGTTGGGAACCAGCAGCTTGCGATGGGCGACGTGAATCACGACGGGATTCCCGACATCGTGAGCGCCGAGTACATTGGACAGGGTTCTTCGGTACGGCTCTCGGTGGGACAGCGATCAGCGAGTGGCGTCATCAGCTACACGCTGGTGACGGTGCCGCCGCCGGCGCAGCATGCCACCTTCGGCAAGGCGGTGGCAATGGGCGATCTCGATGGGGACGGCTACGACGAGATCATCGTGTCGCGGGGCGGCGGTGGCAAGGGAGGCACCGTCGAGTACCCCGCGCTCCTGATCTACGCGGCGCCCGGCGGGACGCCATCGCTCGTCCAGACGGTGTCACCGCCCCAACCGCAGACCGCGGGCAACTACGGGCTCACACTGTCTGCCGGAGACCTCAACAGTGATGGTCTGCCCGATGTGACCGTCGGCGGTGGAAACACGGTGCTCGGCGGCCAAACCGTCGCTGCCGTGCTCGTCTACTTGTCCACCGGTACACGACCAACGATGCTCCAGACCACGCCGCTCACGCTGGTGGCGCCTTCGTCGGCGAACGACCCGTACTTCGGTGGCGAGGTCGTCGTTGGCGACGCGATCCCCGACGCTGGAAATCAGGCGGATCTGGTCGCGCTCGACACCCCAGGTAACGACGCGCCGGGCGGCGACATCTTCGAGGGGCCCATTCTGGCATCGGGCCAGCCGGCCACGCCGGCGCTGCACTTGGCGCCGGAAGATGGGAGAGGCGACGGGTTTGCCACGAAGGGCGCCGCCGTGAGCGACCTCACGGGTGACGGCCTGCCCGATGTCGTCGTCGGTGCGCCGAACGCAGACCCGCCGGGATGCAGCGGCAACGTCGGCGTCACGTACGTGTTCGTGGCCCAGGGGTCGCCAGCGACCGGCACGACGGGCTGGACCCGGTACCGCATCGATCCTCCGAGCCTGGACGGTGACGGCGCACTGCTGTTCGGCTGGAGCACGGTGAGTGTGCCGGGCAGTCGGCTGCTGTTCGTGGGCGAGCACGCACGCGATGTTGGCAGCGTCGCAGCTGCCGGACAGGTCTACATCTACAGGATCCTGGCGCCGTAGATCAGGCGCACCAGTTTTCCCATTCTCCGCGGCGTCCGCGCGGCTCGAGCCTCACACCCAGTCGCGCGGACCGGCGCCGAAGCGGCCCAACTCGCTTGAGGTGTCTGCAATGCGCATGCGTCGACGACCCTCATTCCTCAACGCCTCGCGCTCGTGGGCCCTGGCCATGACACTCGCGTCTGGAGGCGCGGCGCAGCCGGCGCCGCCATCACTCAATGGCTGGCACGAAGCGCGCGTGCCCGGCTTCGTGATCGTCAGTGATGCGGGCGAACGGCCGACCAGGAGTATCGCGGCTCGACTCTGCGGATGGCGCAACACGTTCGCGCGGATATGGCCGCAAGCCGATCCGAGCACCAAGCCCGTCGTCGTGCTGGCGTTGAAGTCGATGTCGACGCTGTGCGCGCTGCTCCCAGCGACGTGCGCCGGTAATCACGTGAAGCCCGCGGGCCTCTTCCTGCCGGGACTTGATCGGGACTACCTGGCACTCGCACTCGATGCGGAGGGCTTCGGCTCCTCCGATGTTCTTGGACATGAGTTTGCGCACCTCCTTCTGGATCGGCATGTTGAACCACTGCCGCTCTGGCTCGACGAGGGCATCGCCGAACTAGTCGCGACCGGCGACATGAGGCAGGGCGGAGTGGGCGCTCCGAATTCGGCGTATCTCAGCCTGTTGCAACAGCACACATGGCTGCCGCTTCCATCGTTGCTGTCGACGGGGCTCACATCGCCCGGCTATCGCGACGAAGCGCTCGCACCGATCTTTTACGCCCAGGCGTGGGCGCTGGTTCATTACCTCGAGCTCGCCGATGGCGGCGAGCAGGCGTGGCGACTGACGGCCTTCGTCGGGCTGCTGACACGAGGCGTGTCCGATGCGGATGCTGCGGCGCAGGCCTTCGGGGACACGGATGCATTGAAGCGCAGACTCGATGATTACGTCAGGTCGGGGAGGCTGCAAGGTACATCGTCAGCACTGCCGCTGCTTGCGACGCGGGAGAATCCGCCGGCCAGACGTTTGACGGCGGCCGAGGTTGCACTGACGCTCGGGGACTTCCTCGGACACACCGACTCGTCGGTTGAACCCATGGGACTGCTCGAGCGAGCCAGGCGTGACGGTCTTGCGGCCGCATCATTGGAGAGAATGAGCCTGATCGAGCTGCGCCGGAAAGAGTTCGACACTGCGCGCCGCTACGCGGACGAGGCGCTGACTCTGGATTCGACACTGGTGGCAGCGCACTACGCACGCGGGGCGGCCGTAGTCGCTCAGCCCATGCCGCCCCAGGAGGCGATCGACAGCGCAGAACGTGATTTGAGGGAAGCGCTGAGACTCGACGATGGGTTTGCGCCCGCCTACTCATTGCTTGGCACACTGCTCACCATTCGCAACCAGGGAATCGACGAAGCGCTCGGACTCATTCGCCGGGCGGTGAGTCTGGAGCCTTCTGTCGTGCACTATCGTGTGGCCCTCGCACACGCGCTGTTGGTCTCTGGTCAAGCGGAAGAGGCAGACCACATCGCCATTCGGATTGTTGCCCATGCCAGGTCGGAGCAGGAGCGTGAGATCGGTCAGAAGCTGCTGCAAGTGACTTCCACCGCCGTGGCGAGCCGTGCGCACGAGTGAGGGATGTGGCAAACGCTCCCTTGTGATTGCGCACGGCCGTCCGTATAATCCACGGCCGTGACATCGAGGCTTGCGGCAGCCTGCGGGCTCGCTCGTGTCGTGGTGGCCGCGCCATCGGCCACATGCCATTTCGTTTCAGGTCAAGTCGGGCGCATCGAGGGCTACTGCACGATGATGGGCCACCGACCATCGACACCGGGAATACGGGCATAACAGCCATGAACCGCGGTATTCCACGAGCCGCTTGGAAGATCGCGTCAGTCCTGGTGTCCCTGGGAGCGGCGGCCCTGCCTGCCGCCGCTCAGCGCCTGCCGACCACCGTCGTCCCGTCTCACTATCGCGTCACGTTCAGACCGAACCTGGCCGCTGCCACCTTTACTGGAACAGAAGAGATACTGGTAACGCTGTCCGAATCCACTCGGGCAGTTGTCCTGAACGCACTGGAACTCCGGATTTCACAGGCCACTGCGGTTCAGGACGGGGCGTCACTCGCAGGCACTGTCGCATTCGACCACGAGAAGCAGCAAGCCACGCTGAGCTTCCCGCGGGCCCTTCATGCCGGTGAGGCACGGTTGCGGATGCAGTTCTCGGGCGTCCTGAACGAGCAGCTGGCGGGACTGTATCTCAGTAAGACCCCGAAGCGGCGATACGCAGTCACCCAATTCGAAGCCACCGACGCGCGCCGGGCCTTCCCATGCTTCGACGAACCGGCACTGAAGGCCACGTTCGACATCGTCGCGGTCATCGATCGCGGAGACACGGCGATCTCGAACAGTCCAATCACGTCGGACACGCCTGGCCCTGGCGCGCGGACGCATACCGTGACCTTTGCCCCGACGAAGCGGATGTCCACCTATCTGGTGGCATTGCTCGTAGGAGACTTCGAGTGCCTCGGCGATTCGATCGATGGGATTCCCTTGCGCGTGTGTGGCGTGCCAGGACAACAACACCTTGGACACTACGCGCTCGAAGTGACCAAGTTCGTACTCCATTTCTACAACCAGTACTACGGCATTCCCTATCCGTACCAGAAACTCGATCAGATTGCCGTGCCGGATTTCATGGCCGGAGCAATGGAGAACGCGGGAGCCATCGTCTACCGCGACACCGCACTGCTGCTCGACGAGCCAACGGCCGCTGTCGGTGAGAAGCGGGAGGTCGCCGGCGTGATCGCACACGAGATCGCGCATCAATGGTTTGGGGATCTCGTGACGATGGACTGGTGGAACAACGTCTGGCTGAACGAGGGGTTTGCCACGTGGATGTCGTCGAAGCCACTTGCGGCCTGGCATCCGGAGTGGAACATGCCCCTTCGCGACGTACAGGAGACCGTGTATTCGCTGTCGATTGATGCGGTGGCCTCGACGCGAGCGATCCAGGCCAGTCAGGCCGGCACACCAGGCGAAATCCTTCAACTCTTCGACGGGATCACGTACGGCAAGACCGCATCGGTCCTCAACATGGTGGAGCAGTACGTCGGTGCCGACGTGTTTCGAACGGGCGTCAACGCATACCTCGAGGCTCATGCGTACGGGACTGCAACCGCGGAGGACTTCTGGAACGCCGTCACAACAGCGTCGCAGAAGCCCGTCGACCGCATCATGGAAGGATTCGTTCGGCAGCCTGGAGCGCCGCTCCTCTCGATCGCAAGCAGGTGCGAAGGCAGCCATCGCAAGGTCTCGATCGCGCAGCATCGCTTCTATTGGGATCCGGCGCGGCTCGACCACCCATCGCCGGAACGGTGGACGATACCGGTCTGCCTGCGCACCGCGAGTAACCAGTCCGAGTGTGTGCTGTTGACGGACGAGAAACAGGACTTCACGCTCGACGGGTGCTCGGCGTGGACGTTCGCCAACGCTGGAGGGCGCGGCTACTACCGCTCCGCATACCGCGACGGAACCGAAGCGCAGCTTGGTCCGGTTGCGCACACGGCATTGACTCCCGAAGAGCGCATCGTCTTGGTGAAGGATCAGTGGGATCTGGTGAATCCGGGTCAGCAGTCGATCACGAACTACCTTCAGCTCGTCGCGATGCTCGGCACGGAGAATTCGGAGCCAGTCACGCAGGTCGCATGGGGTCCGCTGGAATTCATTGGCGATGAAGTGCTCACGGCCGCCGAGCGTCCGTCCTACGCGGCGTGGGTCAGGCGACTGCTGGAGTCGCGGCGCGACGTCCTGGGTTTCACGCCTGCGCCTGGCGAGCCTGCTGAAACCGGTATGCTGCGCGCCCGCGTCCTGCGCCTTCTCGCAGTCGTGGGAGAGGACCCCGAGACGATCACCCGGCTCCGTGCGCTGGCAGAGCGCTACGTTGCCGACCCCTCGTCTGTGGACCCATCACTCGTCGATGTGGCGATGGCTGTTGCCACGAAATACGGCGACGCGACGCTGTATGACAGCATGCTCGACCATCTCAAGACCGTTGCGACACCCGATGGTCGTGCAAAACTCGATTACGGACTCGCCCAGTTTCGCTCGCCCATCCTTCTCGGCCGCACGCTCCAGCGTCTGCTGTCACCGGACGTGAGGAATCAGGACCTGCTGTTCGTGTTGTTGACCGCGCTCCGGTTCTCTGAGAACCGGCCGATGGCCTGGACCTTCATCAAGGCACACTTCGCCGAGATCCAAGGCCGAGTCGGCTCCCTCTCCGCGACAGCCATCGTGGACGTTGTCGCCTGGTTCTGCGATCCAACGCTACGCGATGATGCGCGAGCGTTCTTCAAGGACCACCCGCTGGATGGGGCCGAGGTCACACTCGAACAGGGCTTCGAGCGCGCGGACGCCTGCATCAGAGTGGCTGCGAGTCAGCGGAGGCCTCTTGCCGAGTGGCTTCGTTCGCCGGCGTCGACCGCCGCGACAGCCAAGAGGTAACGGCCACATCCCTCGATCGGTTCTCGGGCGTTCCGGCACGCCCACCTCAGCGCTCGCGGTCGCATGCCCTTGCGGACTCCGGATCTCAAGCCGGTTGGGTCGCCCTGGCAGCCCGAGTTCTATCGAGGCGCACGGCGATACGTGGAGTGCTTGCCGTCAGCAGGGCCCGTCATCAACACGTCGCCACTACGCTCGAACGTGTCCGACTGTTGCGCCGACTTGATGATCACCTCTGTCGGCGTGACAGTGTAGCGGCCGTTCTGCCGCTGCATTGGAACTCGTAGATACCACTTCCCGCCCGGCGTGAACGTTTCGTATGCCGTCTGGCCCGTGTAGTGCTGATACGACCATGTTCCGGCAATTGAAGAGACTCCTGGCGGCGCCGGATCGACTCTCGTCATGCTGACCGGCTGACGGAGACGCTCCGCCATCGCCTGCTCCTCCGGCGAATGCGTCTCGGGTCGCGGCTGATCGTCGCGCCATTGGGATTCGACGACCGCGTGCTCGCCGTCGATCCGCACTGTCCGTTGACTCGACTCGAATACCGGAGCGCCGGCGGCCGTCGTCTTTCCGCTGAAGAGTCGCAACGTGAGTGTCGTGCCCTCCAGATGGTAGGTGTCGTCGAGCAGGGCGCCGACCAACGCGCCGAACCCGATCTCGACGGTGCCATCCCCGTGAAAGTCGAGCCAGTTACCGAGTCCCTCCTGCGTTCGGTTCTCGCCAAGCCAGAGTCCGACTACGGAGCCCGTCACCTCCTGAGCACCGGCTGGTCGCAGCAGCAGGACAACGGCAGCGACTATCAGTGCGTTTCGCATATCAACACTCCTCTGAGCGAGTATCGTGGCCCACCTTCGTGCTCACGTGCCATAGGAGGTAATACGTCAGTTCTGCGGACAGCACTCTGGGCTCGGAAGAATTACGCCTTCGAGAAGAGCCTGCCCGGGCGGCGTCCCGACAGTTCTGTATCGGTCCGCAGTCGCGGCCCCTTCTGGCGGCAGCTTACGGAGCGCCGTGGCTCGCCTGGTGTACACAGTCCGCCAGCCTTGGTGTAGCGCGTCGATGCCAAGACCGATGGCGCTGAACATTGCGGCGGTGGCAAGTGCATCACCGCCCCTGGTCGTGGTGAGGTTGGTGCCGCATGCGATCGGGTCCGATTCGCATGGAACGAAGGTTCCCGCACCAAAGGCCGCTCCGACTGCAGCGCCAATTGCGAGCCCGTCCCACAGGCGATCGCCGCGGCGCCGGACCTGTCGGACTTCCGTGAGCGGCACTTCAGACGATCCGTTTTTAGTGGCGACCCTCAACGCGGACGGGGAGAGACCTTGAAGGATCCCGTATGTTTCCCGGGCATCCACGCCGACAATCCGCAGCTCGTCTCCCTGGGTCAGCGTGTCGAGGCCTGCCGGAACGAGATCCGCGGTCGGCGGCGCTGGCGATCCGCCAGTCTCGCGTAGATCGGCTGATTGGGCCTGCGCCTGGGTGCAGAGGAAGAACAGGCCCGCTAGGACAGTGGCAATCCGGGTGCAGGCACGACGGGAGACCACAATGACCTCCTGGCTCAAAGTTTGCCGCCACGGACGGCATTGGTGCCGCCTCACCTCCTAATAACGTCCTTCGTTAGATTCGTTACCGAGGCCCTATAATGTGCGCCACCGCAACATGTCCATTGCGCCCGGCACTGCCCTGGGCCGGTACGAAGTCCGCGATCTGCTCGGCAGTGGCGGCATGGGCGACGTGTATCGCGCCGTCGATACTCGGTTGAATCGGACCGTCGCCATCAAGGTCCTCTCGTCGGGGCGCGCGTCGGATCCCTCCGAGCGGGCGCGGTTCGAGCGCGAAGCGCAGGCGATCTCCAGCCTCAATCATCCGCATATCTGCACGCTCTACGACGTTGGTCATCAGGACGGAGTCGATTTCCTCGTCATGGAGTGCCTCGAGGGCCAAACTCTCGAGCAACGGCTCCGGCGCGGTCCAATGGGCATCGACGAAGCGCTGCGCTGCGCCATCCACATCGCCGACGCGCTCGATCAGGCGCACCGCCACGGCATCATTCACCGCGACCTCAAGCCAGGCAACATCATGTTGACGTCGAGCGGCGCAAAGCTCCTCGATTTCGGCCTTGCGCACCCGTGGCTGGCGGACTGGCCCGTCGCCGCCGACACGGCCGGTGACCGGGTCACGAGTGCGGCTCTGACCGCGAAGGGAATGGTGGTCGGCACGCCTGGCTACGTCGCACCCGAGCGGCTCGCCGGCAGCGACTCCGATGCGGGCGCCGATCTCTTTGCCTTCGGCGCCGTGCTCTACGAGATGGTCACAGGTCGCAAAGCGTTCCCCGGGACGACGCAGGCCGAGGTGATCCAAGCGCTGCTCGCCGGTCCGCCGCCGGCCGTTTCACAGATCCGGAGCGATGCACCAAGATCTCTGGATCGGATCGTCAAGCGCTGCCTCGCACCCGACCCCAACGAGCGCTGGCAGACCGCGCGTGACCTGCTGAGCGAAGTGCAGTGGGTCGCCGACCGCCGATCGGGACGCTCGCCGTCTGTCCGACGCCGGACCATCGTCGCCGCCCTCGGCGTCATCGCGGCAGCAGTGCTGGCCTTTGGCGGCTGGAGTGTCTTGAACCGACGTGACGAACCGATCAACTCAATCGCGGTCTTGCCGCTGGAGAACGCCAGTGGAGATCCGAGCCTCGAGTATTTGAGCGACGGGATCACCGAAGGCGTAATCAGAGCCTTGTCGCCGGTGCCCGGCCTGAAGGTGATGTCAGGCGCCTCGGTCTTCAGATTCAAGGGCAAGACACGCGATCTGCCGGCGATCGCCGCGACGCTGCACGTCAAGGCGCTGCTCGTGGGCCGACTCGAGCAGCGGGCGGGCAGCATTTCCGTCAGCATGGAGATGATCGATCCCTCCGACAGCCGCCAACTCTGGGGAGCGCAGTACTCCCGGACAGCGGCCGAGATGCTCAACATCGACGAGGACATCGCGCGTGAAGTCTCTCAAGCGGTCAGGCTGCGCGTGGCCGGAAGTGGCGAGGCGCGGCGGGCGCAACGCTTCACCGAGAGCACCGTGGCGTATGAGCTGTACCTGAAGGGACGGTACTACTGGAACCGTCGCACGCCGGATGACCTCTTGCGCAGCGTGGAGTTTTTCAAGCAGGCCATCGTCGCCGATCCGCAATACGCGCTGGCCTACGCCGGCCTCGCCGATGCCTACAACGTGCTCGGCTCGCTCGGCTACGACGTTCTGCCGCCTTCCGAAGTAATGCCCAAGGCGAAGGAGGCGGCACTGCGGGGGCTCCAGCTGGATGACCAACTCGCGGAAGCCCACGCGGCGATGGGCTTCGTGCTCCGCTACGAGTGGGACCGTCAGGGCGCAGGGCGGGAGCACGAACGCTCGGTCGCTCTCAATCCGAATTACGCCACCGGCCGTCAGTGGCTGGCCAGCCACTACTGGACCCAGGGCCGCTTCGACGAGGCCTTGACTCAGCTCGAGGCCGCTGAGGCGCTGGATCCGCTGTCGCCCGTCATCAGCTTCAACCTGGGACGCCACTACTACTACACGCGGGACTTTGCGCGCGCGATCGAGCACTTCCGTCGTTCTCTCGCGCTGGACAGCCATTTCTTCCTCGCCGGTCAGCTGCTCGCCGTGTCGCATCTCGAAATCGGCGATCCGGATCGTGCGCGCGAGCAACTGCGGGCGACCCCTGCGCCGCCAGGACCGTTCCTCGGAATCCTCAGCTACGTACGCGGCGCCACCGGTGATCGCGCCGGAGCGTTGGAGGTCGTGCAGCAACTCCAGCGTGTGGCTGCGCGCCGCTATGTTCCCGCCTACGCGCTCGCTACCGCGTACGGCAATCTCGGCATGAAGGACGCGGCCTTCGAGCAGCTCGATCGCGCCGCTACCGAGCACTCGTCGTATCTGGATTACATGAACGTCGAACCCACCATGGACGGCCTTCGCGGGGACCCTCGGTTCGACGCCATTCTGCGCCGCATCAATCTCCCGTCCCTCACGGTGGCGCAGAGTGGAGCCCGTGCGAAAGCCTTCTGACGCCGCGCTCCGCCTTACGCGGCGCGAGTTCCTGACATGCTGCTCCGCCCTGGCCGTCAGTGGCGCTGCGTGCGCAACGCTGGGACCCGATACCCGATCGGGGTACGCGCTGCTGACCGATCCGCCGCTCGCCAACTACGAGCCGATCCTGAGTGCCTTGATCCGCACCGTGCTTCCGTGCGAGCAGAACGGCTTCCCTGTGACGGCGGAGCAGGTCCAGGCACGGCTCTTACGCATGTTCGAGCTGGAAGGGGATCCGAGGTTCCTGCTGCTCCAGCGGAGCTTCGTCCTGTTCGATCAGACGGACCTGTTTCCACACTTCCGGCCATTGGCGCACGAGGAACGCCGGTGGCGTGCGTCCCCGGAGAGCTCCGGCCCCGGCCAAGTGTTCGCCGACGATCTGTCGCACGATCGTGAGCAGTACGCGATGTTCGCGCGCGCCGCGGCCCCCTCGCGTTTCACCGCGCTCACGCTGGACCGCCAGCGCGAGTACTTCGATCTCTGGCGCCGCAGTCGCTTCCTTCTAAGACGCGCGTTCTACGCCACCTCTCGATCGCTCGTGATGATCACCGCGTACTCCATGGACGAAGTGTGGCCTGCGATCGGGTATGCGGGGCCGCTGCTGCCGCGGGCTGCCACTCGTTCATGACACGCATCACGGCGGATGTCCTCATCATCGGGTCGGGTGCCGCCGGTGGCGTGCTGGCCGCGACGCTTGCCGATCTATCCGGAAAGCGAATCGTCCTCGTGGAGAAGGGCGGCCACTACGCCAGTGACTTCTTCTCGCAGCGCGAATGGGACAGCGGCGTCCTGTACGCCGGGAGAGGCGGCCGCTCCACGGTCGACGGCGCCATCGTCGTCCGCGGCGGTGAATGCGTAGGTGGCGGAACGACGGTCAACTACGCGCTGGCCTTGGATCCGGTTCAGTCGGTGTGGGCGCGATGGAGCGCCGCGCGCGAGCTGACGGGCTTTTCATTCGATCCTGCTGCGGCGGATTACGGCGTGACCGGGCTCAACATGGCGTCGTGCCTTGCCGACGTCAAGGCACGGATCAACGTGCACGTGCCGTCCGATGAGGAGATCAACGACAACAACCGCGTCCTCGAACGAGGCTTGCGCGCGCTGGGTCTCTCGGCGAAGCGGTTCCCGCTCAACATGCGGGGCTGTCTCGGCTGCGGATTCTGCGCCGAGGGATGCGCCTACGATCGCAAGCAATCGACGCTTGTGACCTACGTTCCGGATGCCGTCGCACGTGGCGTCCAACTCATCCACCATTGCGAAGTTGAACGGCTCCTCTTCGAGCGCCGCCGGGGTGCGCTGACCGTCACTGGTGTTCATGCCCACGTACGGCCGACGCGCGCCGGCTCGCAGCCGAACAGCGTCGAGGCCGGATCGCTCGACATCCGCGCAACTGTCGTTCTCGTCTGTGGCGGCTCGATCGAGAGTCCGACGCTGCTCCAGCGCTCCGGGCACCCGGATCCGTACGACCAGATCGGGCGCGGACTCATTTTGCATCCGGGATTGCCCATCATCGGCGTCATGCCCACGCGCATGACGAACTACCGGGGCATTACCGGTACCGTGTACAGCGATCACTTCTACGAGTCACACGGCTTCTACTACGAGTGTCTTTTCGGGCATCCCGTCTACGGTGCTGTCGTCGTTCCAGGAATCGGCCCGGATCACTTCGAGGTGATGCGCAAGTTCGATCGCCTGGCCGGCTTTGGCGTGATGCTCGTGGATACCGCGGTCGGAACCAACCGCGTGACGTGGCATCCGTCGACTGGCGAGCGGCGGATTACCTATCACCTCGCAGATGGAGACAAGGCGCGTCTCCGTGTCGCAGCGTCGACCGCGGTGAACATCATGTTTGCAGCGGGTGCCGAAGAGGCGCTGCTCGCGTCGCAGGAGTCGCTCGGCGGGCTGCCGTCTGCACGCTTCCGGTCCGCATCCGAGGCGAGCGCCATCGAATTGCTTCGCTTCGAGCCGTATCACACGCCGATCTCGTCGGCCCACTGCCAGGCGACCGTCAAGATGGGAGCGAGCTCCGCGTCGAGCGTGGTGAACGCACGCGGCGAGTCCCACCAGGTCCGCAATCTGATCGTCTGTGACAGCTCCGTCTTTCCCGAGTCCTGCGGCGCCAACCCGATGCTCTCGGTCATGACGTTGGCACGCTATCAAGGCCGCCGGATTGTTGCCGAGTGGGACCGCTATGCGTCGTAGCCGGCGCCTGCCGCTCGTGCTCGCCGGCATGATCGGCGCGGGATGGCCTGGCGTGCTTGCGGCGCAGTCCCGTGCCGCCGTGGTCAGCCTGCAGTACGAATCGCCGACCCTTGCCGTGCCGATTGCTGTCGTGGCGCTCCGCTCGGACGAGGGTCGAGAGTGGACGCTGGGCGTCGTAGGGTGGACGCTCGGCGCCGACTGGCGGCAGGTAGATCGACCCACCCGACGCCGGCACCTCTTCGTGCACGTCACCCCGTTCAATGCGAACAACAGCGATTACTTCTATTCCGACGGCGAGCGTGACGAACCCTCCGAGTCACGACGGCTCCGCTGTGGAGGTTGGCGGCGGGATCGAACTGACGCATCGTCGCGGGTGGGTCGGAGGCTATCGGGCGCTCGCGCTGTACGAATGGGTGCGGGGACTGCCAGCGGACCGCGGCGGGGACGGATGGAACCTGCCCTTCGTCGGCGCCGAAGTCACGGAACACTACGAGCGCCTGACCGCCGAGGAATTGTTCGGGTCACGCTGGCAGGGGATCAAGGTCGACGGCCGCGCCAGGATTTTCTCGGGCACGCGGACCTGGTCGCAGTTCTCCCTGCGCGCCGGAGTTGGCAGACGCGCAGGGCCGCTGCACTATTCGGGACGCGGCGAAATGTTCGGGGGGCATCACCTCGACACGGTCAGCGCCCTGCTGGTCGGCGGGTCGTGGGATCTGGATTTTCCAGGTGCGCTCGTGGGCTATCGATACGGCGAGTTCAGGCTCAGCCACGGCGCAACGCTCGGCGGCGCCGCGCACCTGCGGCTGTCACGCGCCTGGGAGGTGGGTACCCGCGCCGGCTATCTCCTCACCTCGGGGCGATCTGAGTACGGCGCAGGAGTTGAACTGACCTCGATGTGGAAGGGCGTCACCGTGAATGCGGGAGTCGGGTTGCCGAAGCACGCCCTGAGAGGCCACGGGTGGGATCATGCCGTGATCTTCGCGACGTGCACCGCTGCCGTTGTCCGCAACTGATCGGCCAGCGCGTATTTCAAGAAGACGTGTTCGCGAGCGTCTTCAGCAGGAACCGCATTTCCTCATCGACTTGGGATTCGTCGTCCACTGTGTGGACGATTTCTTCGCGCAACAGATCGCGAAACTTCCGCCGCAGCCGGTGCACGGCCACACGGGCCGCGCCCTCTGTTGTGTCCAGAGCGACGGCGACCTGGCGGTACGGCACGTTGTCATCCTCGCCGGAGATGAACGGCTCGAGCTGTTCGTAGAGACGCGCCTTCCCGGACCGTGCGCATGCAGTGCGCAGTCGTACTTGCGCCTGGCGGAGCAACGTCTGTGCCCACCGTCGTTCGAACAGTCTCTCGGGATCGAGAGTGTCCCGTGGCTCGAGCGCGTAGCGTCCCTCGGCGGCCGTGACGTCGAGCGTCAAAGGCGCCGCGCCGCCGCCTCGCTTGGCCGCGTGTGCCCGCTCGTACTCGTTCATCATGAAGTGCTTCAACGAGGCGAGCAGGAACGATCGGAACCGGCCGCGCTCCGGCTGCGCCCGTCGCAGCATCTCGCGGTCAAGCAGACGCACGAAGAATCCCTGCACCAGGTCTTCAGCGTGCTCGACGTCATATCCCGACCGTCTGACGTACGCGTAGAGGGCGTACCAGTACGTCTGACACAGCGTCGCAAGCGCCTCCTCTGAGGCTTCGGTGCGCGCGCCTGCCGCCACGACGAGGCTCCAGCGTGTCGTGACGAACCCGCGGCGGCCCTCAGGCATGTCGACCTCTCTGGTGGATGCCGCCCGGCCGACCGGCGTGTAACGATACCCGCCCGAGCCGGTATTGATCGGCAAATGACGCCGACCGGCATCATACGCGTAACGTCCCTCGGACTGGTGGTCTCCGTCCTCTCCGCCTGTTCCCTGCGGCAAATGGCGGGCAAGACCATCGCCGACTCGATGGCCCACGGGTCGTCCACCTATGCGCAAGACGACGACCCCGAGCTGATTCGGGACGCGCTGCCGTTCGGCCTCAAGACCTTGGAAGGACTCGCGACCGATCTGCCACGGCACCGTCCGCTGCTGCGGTCGCTCGCGAGCGGCTTCACCTCCTACGCCGTGGCGTACGTCATCCCGGAATCGGAGCGGCTCGAAGTGGTGGACGTCGTTGCGGCCCGCGCCGAGCGCGACCGCGCTCGCCGCCTGTTCCTCCGCGGCCGTGACTACGGTCTGCGGGCGCTCGAAGTCCGGTACCCACTCGTTTGGCGCGGCGCTTCGCACGAACGCTGACCAGGCGGTGACACAAACAAGAATCGACGACCTGCCCGATCTCTATTGGACGGCAGCTGCCTGGGGGTCCGCCATCTCGGTGGGCAAGGGCGACATGGATCTGGTTGCGGACGTGCCCATTGTCGAGCGGCTGATCCGGCGAGCCGAAGCGCTCGACGACGCGTGGGACGACGGCGCGATCCACGAGTTTCTCATCACCTTCGAGAGCCGGGGCGCGGCAATGGGCGGCAGCCTCGTCAGGGCGCGACAGCACTACGAGCGCGCGATGGCGTTGAACCGCGGCCTGCGAATCGGCCCCGTGGTCGCACTGGCCCAGCAAGTAGTCGTTCAGGAGCAGAATCGCGACGAATTCGACACGCTGATCGCCCGAGCCCTTGCCTTCGACGTAAACCGGGCGCCTGCCAGTCGCCTCGCCAACATCCTCGCGCAGCGACATGCCCGCCAGCTGCAGCAATCGGCCGACGACCTGTTCTTGAAGGAGCAGCCATGACCTTGACGCGTCTCGTCGGCGCAGCGGTGCTCGCAAGCGCGGCCCTGCTGGTGGGCTCGGTAGACGCGCAGTCGCCAGCGATCGTGTTGAAGATCGCGACCATCGTACCCGACGGTTCACCGTGGCACGACGTCCTGCTGGAACTCGCCGAGCGGTGGCGCAGCGTATCGCACGGTGCCGTGCAAGTGAAGATCTACGCAGGTGGTACGCAGGGTGATGAGGCGGAGCTGGTGCGGAAAGTCCGCATCGGACTGCTCCAGGGCGTCAGCATCACGTCGAACGGGCTTGGCACCATATCACCCGAGTTCGGCGCGTTCTCGGTGCCGTTGCTGTTCGAGTCGTACGATGAGCTGGATTACGTGCGCGATCGCATGTCACCGCGGCTGGTGCAGAGCCTCGGTGAGCGCGGTTTCATCGTGCTGAATTGGGGTGACGGCGGGTGGGTGCGTTTCTTCACGACGCGTCCCGCTCGAACAATCGACGACGTGCGGAGGATGCGGACGTTCACGTGGGCGGGCAATCCGCTGGGCGAGGAAATGTGGAAGCAGGCCGGGTTCCACCCCGTGCCACTCGCGCCCACCGACATCCTCACGAGCCTGCAGGCAGGGCTGATCGAAGGCTGCCCCGTGCCACCCACCGCGGCGCTGGCGTACCAGTGGTTCGGCATCTCGAGATACATGATCGACGTCAAGATCGCGCCCATCGTCGGCGCGACGGTGATCTCGCGGGCGGCCTGGGAACGAATCGATCCTGCGCTGCAACCGGCCCTGTTGAAGGAGTCGGAGCTGGTCGGGGCGCGGCTGAGGGATCGCATCAGAAGCCTGGACGCCGAGGCCATAGCCGCGATGCGAACCCGCGGGCTGCAGGTCGTGACGCCGACACCGGAGCTCCAGCAGCAGTGGCGGGACGCGGCCGCCGCCATCTACCCGAAGGTCCGCGGCGGAATGATTTCCGCCGCTCAATTCGATGAGGTCGTGACGCTCGTCCACGAACGGCGCGCGCGAGGGGCAGGAAAGTGATTGCGGCCACACCGGACCTCGTGGCGGGAGCGAGCGACGCCCATATGCCAGTACCGGCGATGGGTCTCGTGCGACGCATCGAAGACTTCGTCTCGTCGTGCGCGCTGATGGCGATCGTCGTGCTGCCGCTCGCCGAGATCGCCGGGCGCCGGCTGCTGGGCCACGGCGTCCCCGGATCGATCGACTACGTGCGGCACCTGACGCTCTGGCTGACGCTGTTCGGTGCGATGGCGGCGGCACGCGACGGTCGGCACCTCTGTATGACGACGACGGCATGGATTCCAGAGCGGGCACGGCGCGCGGCCGACGTGACCGCCACCACAGTCGCCTGCACGATTTGCGGAGCGCTGGCGTGGACGTCGCTGCAGCTCGTCCTGGCGGAGCGTACGTCGGCGGTCTCGCTCGCGGGCGGGGTGCCGATCTCCCTCGCGCAGGCGATCCTGCCGTTTGGTTTCGCGGTGATCGGATGGCGGTTGGCCGCACGCCTGGACGGCGCCGCGTCCGCCGCTGCCGCCGTCATCAGCCTCGGGGCCATCGTGGCTCTTGGCGTGGCGCCGCTCGAAGTGGTCGCGGGGTGGCGCGCTCCACTACTCGCCGTGTTGGGGGTGTCGATGATACTCGGCACACCGATCTTCGCAGTGCTCGCGGGTACCGGTCTCGTGCTGTTTCTCACGACGGGTGGGCCGCTGGCCGCCGTCCCCACCGAGATCTTCGACATCGTGTCGTCGCCGCTGCTGCCGACGATTCCGCTCTTCACGCTCGCGGGCGCGCTGCTCGCACGCGGGAGCACGCCAGAACGCCTGGTCGCCGTCTTCCACGAAGCCATCGGCTGGCTCCCCGGCGGAGCTGCCGTCGCCACGGTGCTCGTCTGCGCGTTCTTCACATCGTTCACGGGCGCGTCCGCCGTCACGATCCTGGCACTCGGCGGGCTGCTCTATCCCGTCCTGCTCCAGAACGGATTCACGCCGACCTTCGCGGTGGGTCTGTTGACCGCGTCCGGCAGCATCGGCCTGCTGTTCCCACCGAGTCTGCCGGTGATCCTGTACGGTGTCGCGGCGCGGACGCCAATCGACCAGATGTTCCTGGCCGGCATGGTGCCCGGCGCCGTGATGGTCGTCCTCGTCTGCGCCTACTGCATGCGTGTCGGTTGGCGGGCCGGCGGTCGGTTTCGACCGATGCGTCCAGCGGCGGCCGTGCATGCGCTCTGGGCGGCCCGCGCTGAGATGATTCTGCCCGTCGTCATTCTCGTCAGCGTGTTCGGCGGCTTTGCCACGCTGGTGGAAGCCGCGGCTCTCACGGCCTTTTACGCCGTCCTGATGAAGTGCGTCGTGCAGCGCGAAGTGTCGCTGACCCGCGAAGCCGCGCACGTGTTCGGCGAGTCGTCCCTGCTCGTGGGCGGATCGCTCATCGTGCTGGGCGCGTCGCTCGGGCTGACGAGCTATTTGATAGACATCGACGCGCCGGCGCAGGTGACCCGCTGGGTGCAGGGCAGCATCACGTCCCGCCCGATGTTCCTCCTGTCGCTGAACGTGTTTCTTCTCATCCTGGGCTGTCCGATGGACATCCTCTCGGCGACGGTCGTCGTCGTGCCGCTGCTCTTGCCGGTCGCCGCGGCCTACGGAGTCCATCCGCTGCACCTGGGCGTGATCTTCCTCACCAACTTGGAGCTGGGCGGACTCACGCCGCCTGTGGGCATGAATCTGTTTCTGTCGTCCTATCGGTTCAACTGGTCGATGATGCAGGTGACACGCGCGGTCCTGCCGTTTCTTGCCGTTCAGCTGATCGGCGTGCTGCTGGTCACGTATTGGCCCGCGCTCAGCGTCGGCGTCGTGCACTGGCTGGGGCGCTGACTGCGACCTATCCGCCGTTTGTAACCTTCCTCGCGTTTTCCCGAAGTACCCCACTGAAGGCAGCCTCGCGGCTGCTGCTCACCGGGCTGGAGGAAAATGTATGGCAAGACTGATCAATCGCCCTCGGACGACTCGGACATTGGTAGCGATCGCGTTGGCGGCCTCGGCCCTGACCGGGTCGGTCAAGGCATCCCCGCCGGCCAGCTACGATCAGATCGTCGTCTTCGGAACGAGTCTCTCCGATTCGGGGAACGCGTTCGCGTTGCGCGGCGGTGTCAATACGCCGCCTGACTACTCGGTGGACCCGTTTCTGGTGCCAGACCGACCATATGCGCGGGGAGGACATCACTTCACGAACGGAAGCACCTGGATCGAGTTGCTGGCGAGGACGAAGGGACTCTCGGCGAGCGTCAACCCCGCGTTCCGCAGATCGGACCCGGCGGCGAGCAATTATGCGGTCGGCGGGGCTCGAGCCTATGACGATGGCGTGAACCTCAATCTCCGGCAGCAAGTGGAGGCGTTTCTCCGGGACTCGGGCGGCGTTGCCTCGCCCGACGCGTTGTACGTCATCGAGATGGGCGGCAACGACGTCCGCGACGCGCTCGCGGCGTTCGCAGGGGGAGAGAACGGCGCAGTCATCATCGCGCAATCGCTCTCGTCGATTGCCGGAGCGGTGCGGGTGCTCCACGCCGCAGGCGCCAGGCGGTTTCTGATCTGGAATGCCCCAAACGTGGCGCTGACCCCGGCGATACGCGGCCTCGACCACCGTCTTCCTGGTGCGGCCGCATTCGCCCTGGTGTTGACACAGGGGTTCAACGGCGGGTTGGACAGCGCTACCGCGCCGCTGGAGAGCCTGCCTGGCATTCAGATCAAGCGGCTGGACGCGTTTCGACTGCTCAACGATATCGTTGCCGATCCGTCGCGATTCGCCTTGACCAACGTGACGGACGCTTGCATCAGCACCACAGCCCCATTTGTCTGCGGCCGGCCGGACGACTTTCTGTTCTGGGATGGGGTTCATCCGACTCGGGCCGTGCACGCGCTCATCGCACGGGAAGCGACGTTCGTGTTGTCCAAGTAGATCTGGACTGATTGGTCAGTGCCTCGCGTTGGACGTCGCGTCCTGGTGGGATGCACTGTCGTTCGGCCCATCGTCTGAGGCTCGAAGGAGCGGATACACGCCGCGTTTGCGAACGAGACTGCGTTGGGCGTGCTCTCTTGCGAGCGTCCGGCGTTCTGTGAGGCGCGGGGTCGTGGGCCGGACAACCCGCGCCGGCACGAGTGTGCCAAACCACTCCCGGACCTTGCCGGTGCATGGCGGAAGAGGATCGCAGGCGAGTACGTACAGGAGGACGGTCGTCAGTGTGATGAGCGAGTACGTCAAGAGCACGACCGGCACGCGAAGATACGTGTACGCGTACCATGCGGGCGCGAAGAGGATGATCGACAGCGTCAGAAACGAGGTTCGCATCAGGACGTCACGAATCCGCCGTGGATTCCTCAGTCCTTTCGCGACCCGAAGATACGCGCTTTTCTCGTACGCCTCGATCGGCTCCTTCAAGACTGTCTGGCTCAGGGCGTACAACAATCCGCCGCAGAACAGCCCGACTATGGTGCGGGTGACGACGTCGGTGCTCCAGAAGGACATCGCAGCCCAGACGAAATACACCACGATGCTGAGGTTGGTGAGTTGAACGGCCACCCACACGTTCGTCTTGCCGGTCAACAACTGAAACCTGCGGCAGACCCACTCCGTGGCGTCCAGAACTGCCGAGTCCAGATAGAGCATCGTCAGTCACTCAACCGAACCGCAGAGCCGAGCATTGGTGCGGCCGGCGTCGGCCCGCGAGGGCGCGCCGCGGTGTCATTACCGCTCGCGACGTGCCGGTAAGACAATACGACCTGATCGTATAACGTATCGTCGAATGAGGAGTGATCGCGGGTCTTGCAGGGTCGGCTGAGACGTGCTGGTCAGCCTATTCGTTTAGACGTCTGTGGGAACGCCGATGAGGTCTCATTCCGCTCTAATCGCCGTCAGCATCTTGACTGCAGTGCACATCGCTCTGGCTCAGAAGCCGGGGCCAGATGTCCTCGCGGCGGCGGATGGCGACCTGACGATCCTGCCCATCACGCACGCATCCGTGAGCATTCGGTATGGGTCCGATGTGATTCTGATCGATCCAGCGCGGTTTGTCCCTGGACAGTCGCCGGCGCCAAAACCAACCGACGCAGAAGTTGCACAGTTCAAGCACGCACTCCCTGTCGTCCCGCCCGATGGGGAGCCGGCGCCCGCAACGCTGGTCTCAGCCTTCTTCGTGCGGTCGGGTCAGCTGGATCGTTTCAGCGCGTTGCCGACGCCCACACTCATCCTTGTGACCGACATTCACACGGATCATCTGGATCCTCGGGCGATAACCGAACTGAAGTCGCAAAAAACAAGGCTCGTGGTCCCGGTGGCCGCGCGCTCGCGCATGCTTGACGTTCAGGCGGCCGAACCGATGGCCAATGGCGAGAAGAGGGCTATTGGTGACCTGACCATCGAAGCGATTGCCATGTACAACCTCCAGCCGGATCGTACGTCCGGTACGACCCTTCATGTGAAGGGCCGCGGCAATGGCTACATTCTCACGGTTGGGGGCAAACGACTCTACGTGGCGGGCGATACGTCATGCACACCTGAGATGAGGGCCCTGAAGAATATCGACGTGGCATTCCTGCCGATGAATGTGCCGTACACGATGTCGCCATCTGAAGCAGCCGAGTGTGCCAGGGCGTTCAAGCCACGGATCGTTTATCCGTACCACTACTTCGAGTCGGATCCGAAAGTCTTTGAATCGGCGGTGAAGGACACGGGGATCGAAGTGCGGCTTAGAGACTGGTACGTCCCGCAGTAGCGGACTCGATATTGATGGTTCTCCCCATCATTTCGCCCACCCCATGCGGACGTGGATAACGTCGGAGTCCGGCTGTTCCACCGCCTGCGGAATATAGAAGCGTGACCCGTCGCGCGAGACCGCCAGGAAGTTCAGGTCCCCGAGTGTTGTCGCGGGAAGACGCGCCGGAAACAATGCCGACGGCGTCACCGCGATTGCGCGCTAACGCCGCGCTGCCGCGGATCGCCGATGAGGCGTGCAATCGCACCGCCCTAGAACGAATAGCGGAGGCCCAGACGCCCGGTGCGCGGGTCGGTCCAGTTCCAGACCGCTCCGAAGGTCGGCCCCGAGTTCGGGTTGTACGCCGTCGCGCGTCCGAGATTCGTGGCGTTGAAGATGTCCACGTACAGCCCGAGCGTCCCCTCGCGCGAGGGGTGGAAGGTCTTCTCCATCCGCAAGTCGAGGCTACCGAGGCTGGGTGTCGTGCGACTTCCGACGGGTTCGGCCGCGAATCGCGTCCAAGTCGGCGCGTATACCGTCACGTACCGGTTCCATCGAGTCCCGTTGTGCCAGCGGAACACGGCTCCGGTAGTGAATCCACCCCAGACCGGTACGCGATACGACCCAATCGCCTTGAGCTCGCTGTAGTCGTACTTGGGCGGCGCCGGGGGCGCGGCCTGCAGGGTCGGGTCTGCGCCGTAGCCAAATGGGTTCATCTCCGAGTAGGTGGCGTTCGTGTGGTAATCGTTGCCGGTGTTCCCCCGCGACCGTGACCAGGTGTACGAGGCCTGACACTGCCAGTTGCCGGCGAACCGCTTCGTGAGGATGAATTGGAGAGCATCGTACCGACGATACGCGCCGTCGGGGTTCCCGAGGCGCAGGTCGCGGTCCGACGTGTCCTGGCCCCGGCCGTATACCTGGTACACCGTGACCATGCCGCCGTCGTCAGCGTTGCCCGCTCTACCGTCCGGGCCCGGATCCTGCACGGTGATCGGGGTCCAGTCGTCGATGCGATTGTCGATCCACCCGATGAAGTGGCCGAACCGCCTGCCGATGTACTGCGCTTCTATCGTCGTGTTTGATCCCAGCGCCTGCTCGACGCCGGCAATCCACTGGTCCACGTGTGACTGCTTCAGGGCGGATGGTGCCGGCAGGGCGAACTCCTCGACGTACCGGAACAACTCCACGAGGCTCCCGTCCACCACCTGGTAGAACACGTGCGGGCTGTGCGCGTGCGGCTGTGTGTATTGGTAGACACCGCCGTACAGCGGATCGTGGTAGCGCCCGTAGTGCGCGCGGACGACGGTACGCTGTGTCCCGGTCACGTCCCAGGCCATGCCGATTCTCGGCGCTACCGGTGAGTTGCGGTAACTCGACGACACCCCCGGGACCGATCCGTTGTTGAACTCGGCCCGCAGCCCGGGCTCGAGCGTCAGCCGTTCGCTGAGAGCCCACCGGTCCTGGACGTAGATGGCTGTCCGACGCGATGTGGACTGCATGTCGTCGCCGGCCCATTCTTCCACCATGACGACGGCTCCATTCTGCGTCGACAGCCAGCGGCCGGTCGGCATGCCCGAGATCTGGCGGACGGGGGCGCGCTCGAACTCGATGCCGGCCTTGAGGTCGTGACGACCCGCCAGGCCGTCATGGTGATGCGCGAGCGTCACGGTGCCCAGCACCGACGATCGAGCCCCCTCGCCCCAGTACCAGTTGCAGCACACAATGCCTGTGTCGATATCGCTCGACGGCGATGGACCATCCAATGTGGCTGGCGCGTGCGGCTGAGACCGACCGTTGGTGTCGTTGCCACTGCTACGGGCCTCGAGCACGGTCGTTGGGGAGAGCATGGCGGTCGCGCGGACGTTCCACGCGTAGGTGCGGGTGAAGTTGTCGGGTGAGCTCTCCGGTGTCGGGTTGTACTGCGAGATCGACGCTCCGATGATGTCGGACGCTTCGCGAGAGACAAATCCCTGGAACCACAGGTTCTGGCTGGCCGACGCGTCTATCTTCGCGAGCATACGGGTCGTGCGGTCGTCGGTGCTGCCCGGGCCCGCGAACCCGTATTGGCGGTACTCGTGATGGCGCTCGCTGTAGCCGCCGAACGCAAACAGGCGGTCGCGCACGATCGGGCCTCCCAGCTGCCCGTTCGCATCCCACCACGAGAGGATCTTTTTGGGCGGGATCGGCTTGTTCTGCGCGCTGGGATAGCTGGCGAGGTTGTCACCGGTCCAGTTCGGACGGATCGTGAGGACCTCACCCATGCCTGCCAGTCGGTTGCTGCCCGATCGCAGGACACCGTTGATGGTGGCACCGGTGCTTCCGCCGTACTCTGCAGGTGCACCGAGCCCGGTGACCTGGGCCTGCTCGAGCCAGTTGTAGTGCATCTGGGCCTGCTGGTCGCCCAGCGACGATTCGGTGAGGTTCACGCCGTCCACGGTGAAGCCGTTGCTGCCCTGCGTGCCACCGAACGAGACCTCGCCCCCGCCCCCGGTCGGGGTGGTCGTCACCCCTGGCGCGAGACCCAGCACCGAACGCAGCGTGCGGTCGGTTGGCAGGTCGTGCAGCATCGGCTCGTCCACGATGGTGGAGATCGCCGACGAGTGCACGTCGATGAGCGCCTGACGCGCCTCCACTTCTATCGCCGCGGTCACACCGGCGATCGGCAACTGCAGGGTGACCGAATACGTCGTCTCGACCGGTAGCGGGATGTCGGTCCGTCGCGCGCCACTGAACCCGGGCGCGGTGGCCTCGATCGTGTACGTGCCCGGCAGCAGCTCCCGGAATCCGTAGTGCCCCACGTCGTCAGCGGTCACCGTCCTCGCACCGCCCAGTACGCGCGGCCCCGACAAGGTGACTCTCGCGTTGACGATCACGGCGCCGGTGGGATCGAGGATGACGCCTTCGATCGTGGATCGCTGCGCCGTCTGCGACGCGGCAGGCGCGGCCGAGCAGGCAAGGGCGATGAGAATGAACCACGTGCGAGGGGAGCATCGCATGTGTACATCTCCTATGTCGGTTATCGTGCCTGCCGCCGAGGGGGTCGCGGCAGGTAGTTCTCGACGATCCACGGATAGCGGAGGGGCGCCCCGGTCGTGAACGCGATCTTCCGGCCGTCCGGGCTCACCGCCAGATCACGGAGGCGATCCATCCTGAGCCCGAGCGGCCGAGCCTCACCGGTCGTGGCATCGACCCGCCATACGGCAGGCCATCTGGCCTCGCCTTTGAGCGAAGAATCGTTCGGCGTGCGCGTGAACAGGAGTGAGCGTCCGTCTGGCGCCCAGGCGAGATCGCCAAGGAACACTCCCGCAGGGATGCGGAGCAGCTCGCGTGCCGGCTCGCCGGGTACGTGAATCGTGATGATGCCGCCGAAGCGATTCGCGGGAGCAGCCTGCAGGTCGTCGTGGTGGCTCAAGGACGCGATTGCACCGTCCGCCGGCGAGACGTCGAATCCCTGATACCCTGGGGCACATCGAGCAAGTGCTGCTCGGCGCCGGAGGCGATGTCGACGCGGAGCAGCGCGTCGCGCACGCGCACGACGAGATCACCGCCCGGCGTCCACCGAAACCCGCGGAGCGTGTCCTCCTCGGACCGGGGCATCACCTTCAACGGCGCAGCGCCGCCCGTCTCCGGATCGATCAGGTACACGCCGTCACGTCCTGCGGTATCACGTCCGCGCACGGCGAGGTGGCGACCGTCAGGTGACCAGCGCGGCCGAAACAATTCCCGGAGCCGCGGGCGGAGCAGGCGTTCGCTACCCGATTGAAGGTCGCGAATGCCCAGCGCAATCACGCGCGATCCTGTCAGGGAAACCTGATATGCGAGCTTGCGGCCGGCCGGCGACCATGCGGGCATCATGGTCCCGCCGAACTGGCCCGTTTCGGCGATGATCGGCGTGCCCGACAGACGTCCGCCCTCGTCGAGCGATGCAATCGCAACGGAGACCAGGCCGGTCTGGCGGAAGTAGATGAACGCCCCGTCCCGCGTGGAGGCCCAGACGTCGGCCACGCGGCCCAGGTCCTGTGATAGGAGCTGTGGCGAGCCGGCGATCTTCCCGCCGGTGACCGGCTGCAGCCACAACCCCGGCGAGCCGGTTCGATCGCTGATGAAGAGCACACCGCGGCCGTCGGGACTCCATCCCGGCAGGAGGTCGTCGGATGCGCCCGTGGCGACCGCGACCGGCGCGCCACCGCGCGACGCTACGACGAAGACATCGTGTCGTTCTGCAGCGTCTGGCCCGTCGAAGGCCACCCAAGCGCCATCGGGCGACATGGACGCCGCGTCGATTGGCGCTTCCAGGGAGGTGATCACGTGCACGTTCCCGCTGGCGAGGTCGATGACGGCGAGCGACGTACGACCCTCCACCTGTTGCTGCACGAGCACGGTCTGGGGCTGTGACCATTCGATCGGCCCGTAGCCCTCGGCCCGGATGCGTCGCTGCCGCGGCGATGACGGGTCGGTCGACACAACGCGAAACTCATTTCCGCCGCCGGCCGTCTCACACGAGAAAACAGCGCGGCTGGCGTCGGGCGACAACACCACCTCCGATTGCACCGTGCATGGCGGCAATCCGTCGCTGGCGGCGCCGAGCGCGATGGGTGCCCGGGGGTGACGGAGATCGATATCGGTCAAGACCAGACGTCCCTGCCCGTCCTCCATTGGAAGGACGCGGCCGTCGATCGACGGTTTGCCGAAGATGTCGAGGCCCTGCGGGTCTTCGATCCAGAGCGGTCGGAGTGTCAACCGCGCCGGCTTCTGGTCGGCGCGGTCGAGCGCGACCAGCCGGGCACGTGCCTCGGTGACCGCGGCGCGCTGGTCGGAAAACTGATCGAGCACCTTCCGGTACGCCTGCCGCGCGCGCTCATTGCCGAGCCGCTCGTAACAGGCGCCGAGGTACACGAGCGCCCGTGCCGCGAGCGAGCGCTCTGTCGCGCTCGCGACGCGCTCGAACAGGGGGACGGCCGCCGCGCAATCGTTTCGGCTGTCGACGAGAGTCACGGCCTCCTCGAACTGGCGCGCAGGTGTGGCATCGCTGACGGGCCGCTGCGCGCGTGCCCCTGCGGCCGCCAGCAGGGCGACTGCCAGGGCGAGTACCTGTCTCATCCCGCGAACCTGTAGCCTTCTCCGTAAACGGACTGCACGAACTTCGGCGATGCCGGGTTGTCCTCGAGCTTGCGGCGGAGATTGACGATGTGGGTGTCGATGCGCCGCGCATCGTGCGCTGCGTCGGCCCCCCAGATCTCGTCGAGGATGCGGTTGCGGCTGACGGCTTCGCCGCGGGACTGGACAAGCAACTTGAGGATGGCGAACTCCTTGGCCGTGAGTTCCACGGACGTGCCGCTGCGTGTCGCCGTGAAGTGCTCGAAGTCGATCTCGCAGGTGCCGAACCGGCACGTGGTAAACGCGCCCGTGCCCGTGCGACCGTCGCGCCGCAGCCGCGCGTGGATCCGTGCGATCAGTTCGCGCACGCTGAATGGCTTCACCAGGTAGTCGTCGGCGCCGATCTCGAGGCCCAGCACGCGATCCAGCTCCTCACCCTTCGCGGTCAGCATGATCACCGGCACGTCGAGACCGCGCCGGCGCACCTCGCGCAGCACGTCGAATCCGCTCTGTCCCGGAAGCATCACGTCGAGCGTCACGATGTCCGGCGCGGTACGGACGATCACGTCAGCCGCCGTGTCGCCACGCCGGGCGCGCACCACCTCGAACCCCTCGCGCACCAGGTTGTACTCGAGGCCGCGCGCGAGTGCCTCGTCATCCTCGATCAGCAGCACTTTCGGCACGCGTGTCCTCGAGTGGGAAGTGCAGGCGGAACCGGCTGCCCGCACCCGGCGAGCTGTCGACGTCCACCTGCCCGCCGTGCGCCTCCATGACGTGGTGCACGAGATACAGCCCGAGTCCGTAACCGCCGCGATCATCGTGGCGGCCGCGGTGGAACCGCTCGAAAATGCGTGACTGCTCGTCGGGCGCGATGCCGATCCCGTGGTCTCGCACTTCGATGGTGAGATGCGTGTCGCCGCGGCCGGCGGACAACTCGATGTCACGCGCATCGCCCGAGTACTTGCAGGCGTTGTCGAGCAGATTGTGGACCGCTTGCTCAACCGCGAGCGGATCGACCGTTACGGCCGGCAGATCGGGCGGGACTGCCGCCGAGAGCCGGAACCCGTGGAGCGAGGCGTACTCCCCGAACCGCGCGATCACGCGATTGAGCAGCGCGGCCATCGGCGTCGACACCCGCCTGTACGAGCGCTGCCCCTGCTCGATCCTGGAGAAGTCCACCACGTCGTCGATGACCCGGTGCAGCCGATCGGCTTCCTGCAGAATCGCAGTGGCGAAGTGGATCCTATCTGCGGGCGGCGCGTCACTGGCGTCGGCGAGCGTCTCCGCGTACACGCGGATGACGCTGAGCGGCGCCTTGAGCTCGTGCGACACGCCGCTCACGAGGTCCGCGCGCATGCGGTTCAGCGCCGCCTGGCGCGAGACATCCCGCACCAGCAGGACGACACCCATTACCAGCAGCCCGAGCACCACGCCGATCGCGGCGACGAACGCGAGCACGTCGGCGCGCAGCCACTGTGCGGACTGCGGATCTGGGGCGAGCGACACCTTCCAGCCGGGAAAAACTCGTTGGAGTGGAACGCCCTCTGACGTGCCGCGCGCGAATTGCACGGGGACATCCGTCACGATTGACGTGCCCGCGCGAGGGACAAGCACCGCGCGCACCCAGTCGGGATCCGCGGCGAGGCCGCGTGTCACGCCGTCCTCTCCCTGCACCTGGAACACCTGCCAGCCCCGATCTCCCGATCCCATCCACGCCGCTTGCAACTGGCCTGGGGCGGCTGGTGCCTGCCACCCGCGGAGTGCGCGTGCGAACGCGACCTCTGGGGCGAGCGCGCTCGAGGCCGGCGGCCGGCCGAGGGCGGCGAGAAAGTACTCAGCCTGATCTGGTGTCAACGTCCAGGTCCCACGTTCGAGGGCCTCAGACACCTCGCGGACCACGGGGGAAGCGGGCGTCACGAGGGCGCGCAGCTCGAGGGCGGCGACGAGCGCGTGGGGCCGGCCCGCGAGCGAGGACGTGCCGCCGTACGAACGAGCCAGATCCTCCCACGCACGCACCGCTTTGGTGGTGTCGCCGGCCTGCTGCTCCGATCGCGCGAGCCCCGCGAGCGCGAATGCGGACAATGGCGCGGTGGTCGCCAGTTGGTATGCACGCTCGTACGCCCGCGCAGCATCGCGGGGGCGTAGCGCGGCTTCGAGACCCGACCCAACGTCGAGAGCAGTGCGCATCGTCTGACGAACTCCCCTCGGCTCGGCGGCGATCCAGTGGGCGAGATCACGAGGGAGCGGTGCGTCCAGCAGCGGGTAGGTCATCCCGTCTGGACGGAACACGAACACGTGCGCCACAAGGGGGTGACGCTGGCGCAGAACACCAGCCAGCCGCCGCACCCCGTCGAGGCTCGTTGGATCGTCATCCGCCACGCCTGCAGCCATTGCAACCGACGCCGGGTCTGCGAGTGCGGCGGTCGCCGCCGCCGTAAGCGCGCGGTCCACCTCGTCGGCGATGCGCGACGCCTGCAGGCGGCGGGTCGTTACACGCAGAGCCTCAACGGCCTCGTGCTGGCGAACCGCCGCCAACGCGCCCAGCGTGAGCACGACGAGAGTCGGCCCGACCACGGCGCCCAGGTAAAGGAGAACCGGGCGCCGTGACCCAGACGACAGGATTCGGGTCACGGCAGACCCATGGTAGACGAATAGCCGAGCTTTGAAACAACGGGCTTACGAACAGCCGTTGACCCCGGCCTTGATCCGCGCGGTCGCGGAGAGCGGCAGGGCAAAGTCGGCGGTCCGAACATAAAACTTCTCCGAGTTGCCTTCCCGGAGAGCCACGTACCGGGTGCCGGCGATGGCGCCGGTGTCACCAGCTTCTACGGCCGCATAGGGATAGAACCGGATGCGCCAACTGCACGCAGACGTGCCGGCGCTGTTGAGTGTAAGGGGAGTGACCCACGCCGACGACGATCCGGCCTGCAAGGGGTCGGAGCTGAGCGAGTCGCCGAACATGATCGCGCCCTGGTTCTTATTGAGAGAGATAAAGTAGCCGACGCCCACCCTGATCCGCCGCCGTTCGGTAAGACCGAGCGTCTTGACGGTGTCGATGTCTGTGATGTCAAAGTAGGCGGGCGGACGGTCCTCGAAATCCGTATAACCGGCGCGGGTGTACGGGGTGATGGCCAGTTGCCCGGGCATCCACCAGTAGCGAGTACCTGGATTCGCGTACAGGTTCTGGTAGTTCCCCGAGTTGAGTCCCTGGATCACATAGCACGCGCTGTCCACGCCATCCACGTACGCACCCTGGCCATCCGACTGCACCATCGTCGGGATGGTGTGGACCTGGAGCGTGACCGGGTCGGTATAGGTGAGCGTGTCGTCGAACGTGAGCGAGCAGCTCGGGTTTGGTGGCGGCGGCGCAGGCTTTGCGGCCGTCAGCGGCGTCTGTAAGAACCAGCCGGCCACAAGCAAGGCCGCACCGGCAGTACTCCATCCCAACGTAGTCTTCGGTCGCATCAGCACCTCCATGGGTGCCAACACGATGGCGTGGCGCCGCTCTTCGAGTGTCGGGCCGAGTGAGGGAGTGTGAGGGATTGTCAAGGTCGGAGCTCTAGCGTACTTTTCCTTGCTTTCGACTCGACCTGAACGGGAGGACTCTCGGTACCATGATTGCTAGCCCTGGACATCCAGCGTGTCCGCCCGTTGTTGAGTAACGTGACGTTACGCCATAGGCCATACGCGACGGCGTCTCGTTCGCGCGGAACGATGATGACACCAGGTCATGAGTTGCCTCTGTTCGTCTGCCACGCGAACTGCTGCCGATCTGTGTTGGCTTACTACCTCTATCGACATCTGTGCCATGAGGCTCCGGCCCTCTCGGCTGGAGTAGAGGTGGGAGAGCGGATCAATGATCGCGCGGAACGGATGCTGAGCGAGTGGGGCATTGACGCGAGCGCACATCGGCCCCAGCAACTCTCCCGCACCTTGTGTAGTGAGGCGACCGCGATTTTCGTGATGGCGCCGCCGTACTTGCACCGCGTTGCGTGTGAGTATGGCGAAGATCTTGCGGACAAGGCGTACCTCTTCGCCGATCCGTTCACCAGACCGGTGTCTCTAGGAAAAGGAGAGTACACGGTTGCCGATCCGTCGTTCGACGATCGACCGACCACCGAGCTGCTCAAGGAGTTCCAATGGATCCGCGAGCGAGTGCTGCAGATCCGACTGGCTCTGCTCGGGGACGGCAGGCCACTCGTCCCGCTGAGCGCCTATCTCGGGCTCTGTAAAACGGTTGATCGCGGAAGTCATTGAAAGGGATCGCCCCATGCGTTATCACGCGCTTGCCTGCGATTACGACGGCACGATCGCGCATCACGGACGCGTCGATGACGAGACGATTGCAGCGCTCAGCCGATTACGTGAGACCGGCCGTCGGCTGATCCTCGTAACCGGTCGCGAGCTGAAGGACGTGCTGGCGGTCTGCCCGCGTGTGGGGCTGTTCGACCGAGTCGTCGCTGAGAACGGCGCTGTCGTCTATTGCCCGGCAACGCGCGAGGAAAAACTCCTCGGCGAGCCTCCGCCCGAGCCGTTTGTTCGGGCGCTGCGGGAGCGTGAGGTGTCCCCGCTCGCGGTCGGCCGGGTGATCGTGGCGACGTGGAAACCTCACGAGACCACCGTACTCGAGGTCATCCGTGATCTCGGACTCGAGTTGCATGTGACGTTCAACAAGGACGCCGTGATGGTGCTGCCGGCAGGCCTGAGTAAGGCGACCGGCCTCGCCGAGGCGCTCCGCGAGCTCGGTCTCTCAGCACATAACGTCGTCGGCGTCGGAGATGGCGAGAACGATCACGCGTTTCTGCGCCTGTGCGAGTGCCGGATCGCGGTGGCGAACGCCGTGCCGATGTTAAAGGACGGCGCCGACTTGGTGACTAGGCGCGACGAAGGGGCCGGCGTTCGCGAGCTGATTGAGAGATTGCTCGCGTCCGATTTGCGCGATCTGGAACCTCGGCTCGGGCGCCACGCCATCCTGCTTGGCCGCCGCGCCGATCACACGGAGGTCCTGTTAGAGCCCCACGGCACAAGCGTTCTGCTCGCTGGCTCGTCGGGGAGCGGCAAATCGACGCTGGCCGCGGCCATCCTCGAACGCCTCGCGGAGGGCGGGTACCAATTCTGCGTGATCGATCCAGAAGGCGACTATTCCGAGCTCGAGGGCCCCATCGTGCTGGGCGATTCCCTGCGCGAGCCGAGTGTCGCGGAAGTGTTTGACGTGCTGGCACAGCCCGGGCAGAGCGTGGTCGTCAACCTGCTCGGCATCGAGCTCGACCGTCGGCCAACGTTCTTCCACGCGCTCTTGCCGCAGCTCCAGGAATTCCGTGCGGCCACCGGCCGGCCGCACTGGATCGTTGTTGACGAGGCCCATCATCTGCTGCCGGCCTCCTGGCATGCCGCCGCGCTGACGTTACCGCGCGAGCTCGACGGCATTCTCTTCATCACGGTGCACCCGGAACTGATGGCAACTCCCGCGCTGGCGGCCATCGAGCTGATGATCGGAGTCGGGACGTCGCCTGAAACCTGCATCCACGCATGGAGCGCGATGCTCGGTCTTCAGCCCGCCGGCCTCGAGCCGACGACGCTGGAGACCGGCGAGGTGCTCGCGTGGAGACGTGGCGAGGACTCGCCGGCTTTTCGTTTCAAGATGACCTCGCCGCGCTGCGACCGCCGCAGGCACCGTCGCAAGTACGCGGAAGGAGAAATTCCGGAGTACCACAGCTTCTATTTTCGGGGTCCCCAGGAGAAGTTGAACCTGCGCGCCCAGAATCTCATTCTCTTCCTCCAGCTCGGGGACGGCGTCGACGATGCCACCTGGCTTCATCACCTTCGGCGCGGCGATTACTCGCGATGGTTTCGTGATGTGATACGGGACGAAGACCTCGCGGCCGAAGCCAGCCGCGTCGAATGCGACCAGGAGCTCGATACCCAGGCGACCCGCATGGCGATTCATGCGGCCGTGGAGCAGCGGTACACGCACCCGGCGTGACGCCCAATCGACGGGTCGCTGCCATCTCAGCGCGGGCGTTTCGGCGTCTGCATGCAGCTCGCCCAGCATGAAGAACGTGGCACCGGCGGCTTCCTCGAGCAGGAAGGCCCGTCCGAGTGGCCAGTGCGTTCCGGGCTCTTCCAGTGAAGGGGTGCGACGGCCGGCGAAATCGGATACAATTCTTCGGCTGGATCGCCGCAGGCCGACCACACAGTCACTGCCCGCAGATCCTCGTGCCAGTCCCCGCGTGGGCCCGTAGCTCAATTGGCAGAGCAGCAGACTCTTAATCTGTAGGTTGAAGGTTCGATTCCTTCCGGGCTCACCAAAAAACCCTGATATCGAAGCAATTGAGGCCGGATGCGCCGCTCTGGCGGCGCGAAGTGTAGCCAACACTGTAGCCAAAGCCGATCGTCGCGCGCGGGAATGCGCGGTGTCGCGGTTGGCCGCCCGAGCCCGGCAGGCACAGTCCGCCCGACCGAAGCGCGAGCAGCTGATAGCAAGCATGGGGCGCTCGACTGCCCACGGTTTGCGTCCGCCCTGTCTGCATCAACCGGTCCTCGTCTGGAGTGTGCCTGTCCAGAACACCGCCGGTCGGCCTGCCGATGCCCTGGAAGTATTGCGCCGGGCGATTCAGTCTGTGCCGGAAGAGAGCGCGCTTGCGTTCACCATTGCGGTGCTTGTGGCTGTGACGAGGGAAAGCGTTGCTGGACAGTCTGCAGATCGGCTGGACAAGTCCAGTCGGCGCAGGGTGTTCGTCGCGCTTTCACTCGGTATGGCCGCGCGCTCACTGCGGGAATCCCACGCCATTTCCGTCGCGTGTGAAGCTCAGGCCCGCTGAACCTGACAATGTAGTGCTAATCGGCCTCGCAAACTCGCGGTAGCTGTCAAGTTTGAACAGGCGGCGCAAACATCATCAAGGATTCGCCCGAAGCGGCGCCGCTGGCCGTCAAGCTCGCATCGTTCAAGGTCGCTGGCTCCCCAGCTGCTGTCTGCCTCGGCCCGGGAACCTAGGGATGCACCGGGCGCAGGAACCTCTTGGACACCTCCGTGGCAACAGCCTGTCCGAGCTGGCTGCCGGCGACCTGGTCGAACCGCCAGTGGATCCCGCCGTAGACGCGTGCATCCGCCACATCATCGGCGATATCTTTCAACTGCGTGTAGTGCAGCGCGATGACCGTCGCCGGGAGCGACCCGAGCGCAGGCACAGTGTTGCTGATCGTGATGTCGTGACCGGCGGCTCCGAACAGACGCCTCATCATCTCGACAGCCCCCCCGGTGCCGCTGCCGTGATTCGATGGGTAGCTAGGGAAACACGGCGTTGGAATCAGCGTCGTGAACTCCGCATCGCCATCCGTTTTGCGGTTGCCATCCGACTCGCCATTCCGAATCCCCGTTTCGGGTCGCCACAAGTTGTAGTGATACTTGTTGTAGAACGACGCGATCAGGGCGTCGTTGATCGCCATGTTGATCAACGCGAGCGACCGCGCGTTCTCCGACGTCGATAAGCCTTTCGCCGCGGAGATCTGTTGCGTGGTCAAGCTCGCCACGAGATTGGGGGACGTCACGGCGTAGAGTCTCACTACGTCGGTCCGATCCGGAGGCCGAACGACGCTGTCGCTCGCACCCACGGTGCGCGTTTCGTAATAGTCCTTCGCGTATTCCTGGCTGGTCAGCGCGGGCGGCGCAGGCAGCAGGAAATGCTCCGGGCTGCGGATGCCGAACGGCGTAACGTGCGGCCAGTTGTAGAACAACCCCGCGAGGCAGTCCGTGGTCAGCTGGTAGTCGCCCGCCGATCCTGGCGGTGGAGCCCATGTCAGCGGCGGAGTGGCCGAGCCATCGTTCATTCGAAGCGCGATCATGGCGTTGGCCGCCGCGAGGCCCACTGCCATCCCGTCGGTCTTCGCCTGGCTCTCCGGGATTGCCGCGAGATCGGCGTCGCGCGCGGCGTCGAGGGCCAGCATCGCGCCGGGGAAATAGGTCGTCAGGGCTTGGTGGGCCGCCACGATCGCCGCAGCGTCAGCTGACGCACCTGCAGGGGCCGTCGTCGCCGGATCGAGATACGGCTCGTAATCGCCGGTTGTTGCGTTGACCGCTTCGAATACGGCGAGCTGAGTGATCGCGACGACCCGTGCCCCGTTGAACGGGTTCGTGGCCCCGGCGGCGGTCCGCGCCGCGATCTCGCTCCATTTCAGCACAATGTCTTCCGCCGCGATGGCCGGAGGCGAGACCAGCCCGGCGAACACGACGAGTAGCCACACTTTCAGGATCACTCGGCCTACTGCACCGTCGCTGGCTCGGCACGTCATGACAGCCTCCTTGCCGGGATTTCCATTTTGGAATCCCAAGATCGAGAACGCCGGTTGGCCCAATTGCGAGAGACAGTGCCAGGAGCGCACTTGGGGTGTCTGTTCGATATTGCACACATCAAACAACATTGCTCTGGCCGGTTTCGAGGTCAACGCGTCCCTGAGATGGTCCGGGCGTCACGACGCACAGTTTTCCTTCCGGGCTCACCACTTAACTGCTTCTAACCATTCATCTTTTCGATCGCTGGATCCGCCGTCTCCACAATGTCTCCACGCGCGGGCGTGCTCGTCGACGGTTCGAGCAGGTCGATCGCCGTGCGCGTGGCGCTCGGGCTCAGGTGCAAGTAGCGCATCGTCGTCGCGAGATGCCGATGTGCCCGGAGGTCCTTCATCGCGAGCGGTGCGGCGCCGCGCATCGCCAAATGCGACAAGAACGTGTGCTTGCCTTCCGTAGCTTGCTCCCGCTCGACGATCAGCGCCGTGCGCCGCATCACCGCCTGAGCGCTCTAGCGCCTGCTGAACGCGCAGCGGGCCGCACTTGAAGTCCACGCCGGAGGCCCCTCGCGATCCCGACAGAGACCAACGCGCCGAGCCGATGATCGGCCGCCGCCGCTAGCAGCGCGCGCGCCTGCTCGGGCGTGAGCGGCTGAATCTCCTTCGGCTGATGTCGTGACGGATCGATCAGCGCGGCGGCGTTCGTGCCGACCATGTTCCAGCGCTTCGCCTGATGGAGCGCCGCACCCAGGACCGTCCTCGCGTAGCGGATCGACCGCGTCGAGGCGCCAGCCGCTCGATGCTCAGCGAACCACGTCTCGAACTGTGCAGGCGTGAGCCGCGCGAGCGGAACCTTGCCGATGCGGGGCATGAGATGCAGCCGCGCGGCCTGCTCGTAGCTTGCCCGTGAAACGCCCTGGCAGTGGCTGTGCGGGGGGTCAGAAAGGCACCGAAACGCCTGGGCGTGTCGCCGCGGCGTTTAGTGCGTGGTCATAGGGAAACCCTGACTCGTAGCCATCGCGGCGAATCGAGCATGGGCTGGGTCTCGTGCTCAAGCGCAACGGAGAGACCGACCGGGGATTGCTTTGGGCAGTACACCTCCGGGGGGCAGCAATCGATCTGCGACTTCATTCGCCTGCTCTAGAATGCTGCGTACACGGATGCGCAACTCGACGAGGCGCCATAGGCGCCGCGGAAACGTGATGCGTGAGGTCAGACTATGGAATCCAAGGAACGACGAACCTTCCTCGAAGTCGCCTTCTTGTCTCTGACCGGTTTGGGCAAATTGGCCTCGGCGCAGACAACTGCTCGGCCCGTTTACGTCGAACATGGCGCCGATCGCTTCAAACATCCCTACACCGTCGCAGGCGCCAACGAAGTGGCGTTCAAGGTGGCGGCGCAGGACACGCACAACGGCCTGTTCATCATCGAGCAGGTCAGCCAGCGTAAGGGTGGTCCACCACGCCACCTGCATCACGCGCAGGAGGAATGGTTCTACATTATGGAGGGTGAATACGTTTTCGAAGTGGGCGAGCAACGCATCCGTATGGGGCCGGGGGATTCGCTCATAGGTCCGCGCGGCGTGCCGCATGTATGGGCCTATGTCGGCGAGAAGCCTGGAAAGATCATAATCGGCTTCGCACCCGCCGGGCAGATGGAGAAATTCTTCGCCGAAGCCGCAAAGCTTCGCGATTTCGCTGCGGACCAGAAGCTGTATCGCGAGTGCGGTATGGACATCGTCGGCCCGCCGTTACCATTGACGTAACGTCATCCGCATCGAGGTGCTGCTATTCGCGTCGCTCCGGCACGTGCGCGAGCTGTAGCAGTTTCCCCTGTTTACCAGCTATCCGCGTTAATGGGCTGACGGCCCGGACAGAATTCGCCTGACGTCGATGACTCAGGCGACGCAACGCAATGCGTCGATTTGTCGGAGCAAACCGCTGACCTGGTTCCAACTGGCGAATATCAAGCTCGCCACCTTGCATATTCGTGCGGTCAACAACTTGCGGCCGGGACCGTCGACACCCGCCCTCGCCGCATTGACGAAACCTAGCGGTAGGTTTACGATCTTGGGGTGAGCTGGGCCGAGGTGTTCCGCAAGTTGAAGGCTGCGGGATACGTCGAGGTCCGGGCCGGGAAAGGCAGTCACCGACTGTTGAAGCATCCCATATCCGGCCAGGAAGTCTGGGTCGCCGTTCACACCAAGAAGGACGCCGGGCGGCTCGGCAATCGTATCCTCCGCGAGGCGGGTGTCGAATGACAATGTTCTATCCGATCGTCTTTGAAATCGAGTTGAGCGGCGCCGTGAGCGCCTACGTGCCGGGGTTGCCCGTTTATGCTGCAGCCGAGACCCATGCGAAGGCGGAGCGCGCCATTCGCACCGTGTTGACGGAGTACCTGCACGCGCACCCGGCCAGTCGGCCGGACGCACGAGTCCGCGTGGCACGCTTTTCTGACGTCGGAAAGAGGAAGGTCGATATCGTTGGCGTCGCGGCGCTGGTGGGCGCGCATCGGAGCACCACGAAGGCGCGCGCCTCGCGGAGGAACGGCCGACTTGGTGGTCGGCCTCGTGCTGTCGGGGCCGCCGCACGACGCCCCGCCAAGGCGTCACGCTGAGCGACCTTCGAAGTAGAGCGTCGAACCGCCCGGCCGCGTGATATTCCGCGCGGCATTCCTGTTCGTGGCCGTCGGCCGGGTCGGTTACGCTCCCAGCGTGCACACGGAGTAAAAGCCGAAAATCGGCGACGTCATCGGGCCGAGCCGGTAGATTTTATGGAGCTCTGAGGTCTTGAAGTTCTCGAGCAGGTTCAGTCTCATCTCGCGCGCCAGGCTCTGGATGTCCCGGATGCCCGAAAGCCATGGCGCTCCCATCGACTCAAAGCTTTCAACCAGCCTCGTGATGCCCGGATCGCCGGTGGTTTTCGAAATCACGGCCTCCGCCATGTAGTCGAAGGACAACCGGAATCTCGTCACGTATCGCCTGAGCTGCGTGAGGATGTCCTTGACGCTGTCCAGCGACAAGTACATGGTGTTCCCTTCCCAGATGAAATACGTGGGGAGATCGAAATCGAAGTCGTTTTGTCGCAGCAGGTCGATCATCCCGTCGGTCACGTAGTTGCCGGGAATGAACTTCACATGGGCATCGATCCCCTGTTGTTCATAACAGGTCTGCTTCAACGTCAACGTTGCCGCATCATCGATCTCGAAATAGGTCACCCCGGCGCGCTGTTTTCTCACTGCTCGAGTGTCCAGGCCGGCGCCGAGGATCACGACTTGCCGGAATTTCGACAGGATCTGTTTCTCCAACGTGTCATCGAGGTACTTGGTTCGAATCTTGACCAAGTCCTTGACCGGTGGAAAGCTCGCCGCGACACGTCCGGCCGCGTTCCTGCTGTCCTCACTGAGAAACAGGCCGACCACCAAATCCTTGTACAGCGGCGTCGCTGCCCGGTTTTCCTCCGCTCTGAACTCCGCGACGACGAATGCTGTTCCGCTGACATTTTCGATCTGCGCCATGAGTGTTCTCCGAACAGGATGTTGATGAAACTCGACCGCCGCCCGGTCCTGGACCACCCACGAATCATAGGGATACAACGATCGACGTGTCGTGAGCGTGCGGTGAGAATCGCGTGAGAATTCGGTGGCAAGCCCGGCCGAATGAGCACGGGCCGGATGTCGAGCACGCCGGCCCGCGCCTCCAGCGCGTGGCTCAGTGGCTCTCTTGAACGCCGTGACGTAGCCAGATCGCAGTCCGGCTCCAATTCGTGAAAATGCGCGGGAACAGGCCCTGCTTGGCGTCCGGTGGATCGGGCGCGTCGTCCTCGAAGGCTCGCAGTGGAGTCCGTGATCGACCTTCGGTCAGAATAGGTCCGGCCGCCGCTCTTGGCGCGCACGACAACGGTGCTGCACATGGACTTTGCCCATCCCACCTACCTCCAGATCTTCCTCACAGCAAGCCTGCCCATCATGGGTCTGGCGTATGCGCTGGTCGGAGGGTTGAAGCTCTCGCTGGTCGATCGACTGCAGATCGATGAAGCCAGGGTAGGCCGTCTCGTCGGCGGCTTCGGAACGATGTTCGGCCCGACCATCCTGCTGTGCGGATTCCTGACGGACACGGTCGGCCGCAAGGGCGTCTGGCTCGCAGGCTCCGCCGCTGTCTCGGTCTCCATCCTGATGCTCGCCCGCACACGAACCTACCGCGCCGCGCTGGTTGCTGTGGTTCTGTTGGGAATCGGATGGGCGGCGCAGGTGAACGTGAGCAACGTCCTCATGCGGGTGGCCGTTCCTGCGGACCGCCCGCGCGAGCAACTCGTGTGGGCGACGAATTTCTTCGACTTTGCCTTCGGATTTGGCGCATTCGTCACGCCGATGCTGCTGGCGCTGATCCTGCGACGGCTCGAGTACACGAAAGGGCTCCTGCTGCTAGCGATGCTCGCCACGACGCCGGTGGTGTTAGGCGCCTTCGCCGAGATGCACCCTCCGCCGGTGGCGCCGCAGGTTCTGGCCGCGACCGCTCCGATCGGGCAAACGGCGCCGACAAGTGGATCCGCGGCACTCCTCTCGAGCCCGGTCTTCTGGGTACTTGGATTCGCCTTCCTGTTCTTCGTGCCACTGGAGACGTCCACGGCCGGCTGGGCCACCACGCTCGTCCTTCGACAGACTCCATCGGATGTTCCCGACGCACGCGCGAAGCAATTTGCCGCGCTGACGCTGTCCGGTTTCTGGCTTGGATTCACCGGTAGCCGCTTGATTGTGTCCATCCTCGGAGCCACTGGCGTCCTGACGCGGGTTCTTGGCAGGACCAACGAGCAGGCGCTGCTCGTGACGCTAGGCGTCGCCTGCATGGCGCTGATGCTCGCGCTGGCGTTTGTGAGGGGCCGCGCGGCGACCTCCGCGACGATCCTCCTCGCCGGGCTGGCCTGCGGACCCGTGTTCCCCACGATGATGGCTGTTGTCTTGCTGAGCGTGCAGCCCGACACCATGGGCCGCGCCGTAGGATTCTTCTTCTTCTTCGCATCCGTCGGCTGGACGGTGGTTCCGATGATCGTCGGCGTCGTCGCGCGGAAAACCAACATCCAGATAGGTTTTCTCATCGCCGCCGCGTCCGGCGCGTTATTCCTGACCTTGATTGCGATTAGGGGAATGATGATCGGCTGACCCCTCGGATAGCTTCAAGTCAGCCGCGTAGCCGTTCCGCGTCGGATCGATCTCGAAGACTTTCACCGCTGCGGCCGTCATGCAGCTCGTCGAGGCAGGGAGAGCTGCGCAACGAGTGGGGACGGCGATCTGCCTACATCTGCATGTGACCGCCTGGCATGAGGTCCCAGACCCGCCAGAATTCACGCATCTCAGCCGGCGTGCCGAGAGAGACACGGATATACGTGTCGAAACCGGAAACAGGTCCGGCGACGAGAATGCGGTGCTGCGCGAAATGGTCCACGACCTGCGTCGAACGCCGGCCGGTGTTCAGCATGACGAAGTTCGTCAACGAGTCAATCGACCGCAGCATTCGCGCGTTTGCCTGGTTCAGGAACTCCTGACGCTCATCCTCGATCGTGTCCACGAGCGCGCGCACGTACTCCGGATCCCCGAGCGCCGCTTCCGCGGCACGCGCGGCGACGATGTTGATGTCGTTCGACGAGGCGTGGGCTCCCATGATCGCTGCGGTTGGCGCGGCCGCGATCCCGTAGCCGATGCGCAGGCCCGCCAACCCGTGGATCTTCGAAAACGTGCGCGTCACGATCACACGAGGATCGTCGGTCCGGTCGATCAACGATCGGTAGTCCGCCGAATGTCCGACGAAATCGTGATACGCCTCGTCGAGGACGACATGGACGCTATCCGGGAGCCTCTCAAGCAAGGCGTCGATGTCTTGCCGCTTCGTGAGTCTTCCTGTCGGATTGTGGGGATTGCAGATGTAGACGAGGCCGGTGTGGGCATCCACACGGTCGCGCATCGTCTGGAGATCATGCGAGTAGTCTTTCGCGAGGGGCACGTCCACGATGTGCGATCCGGTTCGCCGCGCGAGCTGCGCGACCGTTTCGAAGGTCGGGCGAGCCGCCAGTACCGTCCTGCCTCGACTCGCGAACGCGTCGAGGGCCATGTGCAGGACTTCCGTCGATCCGCAGCCCAGGACGACACGGTCGACTGGCACGCCTTGAATGACGGCGAGCTTTCGCCTGAGGGATGCCGCGGCCGCATCCGGGTACCGCGCCGACTGTGACGCGGCGTCCCGTATTGCCGCAAGCACGTCGCGCGATGGTCCATGCGCGCTCTCATTGCGATGCAGGCGTATGAATTCCTTCGACGGCGATGCGACCGGTGCGCTGCCCTCTGCAAACGCCAACTGACGGGCCGCGGCGGCGCCCAGCGCTCCGACGCCGAGACGTTCGAGGAGCGTTCTGCGTGAGATGGCCATGGCTACTGGACGACCAGCGTCACGATCACAGAGTGCGTGCGGCCGCCTCCGGTGCCTGTGATCGTCACGGGTCGTGGTCCCTTCTGAGCAGTCTTCGGCGCATTCAGCGTCAAGACAGACGTGCCCGAGCCTGCAAGGGACGCGGGGTTGAAGGTCGCGGTCTTTCGGTCGACCGTCAGGTTCACGGGCCCGGAGAATCCCGGCTCAGTCGTAATCGTGACGGTGTACGTCGTCGAACCGCCCCGGTTGACGGTGCTGGAGGATGGACTCGCCGAGATCGTGAAATCGCCGACGCTGCTAATCGTCAGCGTGACGCTGGCTGTCCGTGTGATGGGTCCACTCGTGCCCCGGATGACCAACGGATAGGCTCCCGGAAGAGTCGCACCGCTCGTCGAAATCACCAGAGTCGTCGATCCTGAGCCGGTGAGGGACGCAGGCGTAAACGCGCCGGTAGCGCCGGACGGGAGGCCGGTCACAGTGAAGTCCACGGTGCCCGTGAATCCAGAAACCGGGTTCACCGTGGCGGTGTACATCGCGTTCTGTCCGGCCGTCACGGCCAGCGAGGACGGCGTGGCTGACAGCGTGAAGTTCGACACCGTGACTGTCCGGGTCTTCGGCTGGCTGGCGAGTCCCTTGTCATCGGTGACGGTGAACGACGCCGCATAGCTTCCGGGCGTGGAGTAGCTCACGCTGCCGGGAGCGGCCAGGGAGCTCGAGGCCGGAACGCCGCCGGGGAACGTCCAGCTGTACGCGGCGATTGTGCCATCCGGGTCCGTTCCGCTTCCGGAGAACGACACGCTTTGTCCAGGGTTGACCGTGACATTGCCCGCCGGAGTCGTAATCGTGGCAACCGGGGCCTGATTGCCGATGAGCAGTCTCACGAATCGCGCGACAGACGGAACGCCGGCGCTGTTCAGCACGAACAACATGTAATACCCCGGCGGCGCGATGTTGCCGTTCGGTGGTGCCGTGACGTTCAACACGCCGCTACCCGCAGTGAACGACAGCCCCACGAGCCTTTGCTCCATGTCGAACGAATGAGTGGGCGCGCCGGGCCTGACGAGGACGACCGACGCGATGTCTGCCGCATCCGGCGTCTCCACGACAAATGGAGAGTTGTAATTCACGGTTTCAGCGGCGCTCGTCATCGAAGGGCGGACGGCAGGGGTACCGTCGCCGTTGAACAGGTATGCCGGCGAATAGATCTCCAGTCGTGGCTCATAGTTGCCGCGCTTCGGATTGCCGCCCATCAGGAGCACCGTCGCGTCAGGCAGCAGGAGCGCGTTCGAGTGATAGAGCCGCGCAAATGCGTTCGCGCCGGCCGAACTGAACGTGTTCGTGGCGGGATCGTAGAGGTCCGCGTTCAGGCTCGCGGTCAGGGCGTCCTCGTCATTGACCGATCCGCCGGTGGCGAGAATCTTTCCGGTCGGCAGAATCGTCGCATTCATCTCAATGCGCGCCTGGCTCATCGGCGGCCCGAACTGCCACACCCGCGTCGCGGCTGCGAGATCGATGATTTCGGTCGTCGCCGTTGCCGGATTGCCTCCGCCGAAAATCATCACCCGTGGCCTGTAGCTGTTCGCGGGTGTCAAAGGCAGAAGCACGGACGAGCCGTACGTGCGCGACGAGCCGTAATTGGTGGTCGCGATAGGCGATGACCAGCCGCCGGTTGCAGGATTGAAGAAGCGAGAGCTGCGCGTCGATCCTGAATAGAACACGCGGCCGTCCGTGATCAGATGCAAGCGGGGGTAGAGAGGCGGCGTCCAGCCGGCGGGGTATTCCTGACTCCAGCCCGTACCCACTGTATAGATTTCGACCGACGTGTTCGTGCCCCCGGTTTCGAGCAGCCCCGAGAAAGTCATGACCCGCCCGTCACCAAGCGTCGTCACCGTCGGATACCAGCGGCCATGAGCCATGTTCTGGATGTCGGTGAAGAGAGCCGTCGCGGGATCGAAGACCGCGTTGCGCGGCTCGCCCAAAAACGGGTCGTAATGGAGATTGCCACCGTTGACCAGGACGCGGCCGTCGTACAACGTCACCATGCCGTTGCAGAACATGTCCCAGGCGACAGGCTGCGTCAGGAACGTCTCGGTCACCGGATCCCAGACGGTGGCTTGAAAGTTCGTCTCGGTAGCAACATTGCCCGAGCCAGCGACCATGAGCACCTGACCATTCCGCAGCAGCGCGGCATGGATCGGATTGATCGGCACCTGGCTGCTCACCGTCCGCCAGCTGCCTTGAGTGCCGGCCTGTGCGAGCACGGGTTCCGTCGTTGATGTGGCGATTCCCAGGGCGAGTAAGAGACCGGCAACGAGGGAACCACCAGTCCACGCGGCATTCGCAATGCGCATCTGAACTCTCAGTCGGAGAAAAAACTGCAGCTGGTTGCGGGTGGGTACCGGCAGCAATTCCGTGTCCATGAATCTCGTATGGTCGCCGATCTGCTGGTGGACTCGTTCCGGTTCAGTAACCGCTTCGATTGGAGGTGGTTATCGTCGTAGCAGGATCATGCACGCGTCACGTGGGAAGCGATTCGCAGGTCAGTTAGTCTCCGCGTCCGCGACCTTACTTCTGCCGGACGCAGCCAGGCCGTGACCTCATCTGTGTGTGACCAAGCAGGCTGAGGTGCTGCACGAAACACGAAGGCGCGGGCCTCGCGTGTCAATGGCCGGCTCGGCGGACGCCCTCGCAACGACGCACCCACGCGAACGACTCGGACGAAGGCATCGCGCTGACGCGGCCTCGAAGCGGCCACGCGCCGACATTCGCGGATCCAGCCTCATCCCTATGCCCCGCAAGGCACACCTGCGATTGCGGGCTCATCGCGGTCGCAAGCAGGGTCAGACCAGATCACGCGGGGAACTGTCTAAGATAGGTTGAGAGGAGGCATGTTGAGAGTACCGTTCCTGACCCTGTCGTGGAGCCTCGGCACGATTCTCGCCCTCCAATCGCCGATTCAGGCACAGGACGCCGCCTCACAATTGCCAGTGTCGATGGAACGGATTCGTGCAGGCCTGGAGCGACCGCCGTCGCGTCTGCAGGTTCCTCAGCCGTCAGTCGACGTACCCACATTCCGGATCGAGGTCCGAGAACGACCATTTGTTCTGAAGCCCATTGACGAAAAACCATTCGATCCCACATACGGTTTGCCGTCAGTGGGGGAATTGTTGATGAACGGCATCGAAAACATCCGATCGGCCGCGGTCGATTACAAGCGCCGGCGCGTCGAGCGCCGAGCGCGGAAGGAAGTAGACGGCGCCCTTGCGGCGTTCTGCGCGGTCGGCGAGTGCGCAACACCCAACACTGGCAAGTAACAACGCGTGGCGCTGACGCTGCGTATTTCGTCGTGCTGGGCGCGTTCTTCAGGCGCATCGGAAATCCGCGCGATCAGCGTAACGCCGGGTGCCACTTCGGTCGTCTTGTCGATCCTGAGGCGCGTAGATCTTCACCTTGGGATTCTTGTCGAGGAGGAACGTCAGGCCGCCTCGATCGCCGCTATGGTCGGTTTCTCACCGTGTGCCGGCGGCTGCTACCGCCACATCGGCCTCACTTCTCCACGTACTCTGTTTGAAATTTGCCGGTACCGCTTATCTGAACGACGACCGGACCTTGCTCCGCAGCGACGAAGTGAGGCACCCCGGCCGGAATGACGATGAAACTACCCCTCGGGTAGCCCCGTAGCTTATCTGCGTCGAACTTCACTCCTTCGCCCAGGTACCAAGTGCCTTCGATGATCGTGACCAGTTCGTCTTGCGCGTGCGTATGCGCCAGGACACGCGCGCCACCGGGTATTTTCACCCGGTCGATCCAGGCGTCCCCCTGGCTGGAGTCGCCGAACAGCTGCGCTCGTTGTCTGCCATCCGTGTACGAAGAGGGAGTAAACCACCGAACGTCGTCCGGCGTCGTCGCGACAATCTCCTTCTTGTTTTGCCCTGCCAACGTCGTTGCGCAGGCGACTGCGGCCACGATGGTGATTGAGGCAGCAGCTGCAGAACGGGCCCTCTTCATTGCGTTCTCCAATGTCTGGCCGACGGCGACAGTCACTTCTCTGGCTGTAGCACGAATTGACCGGCGATTCCGGTGTCTACGTCCAGCCGCACCTGGCTGTCGCCGGCGGGACCGAGGTGCCCGATGAGCATTGGCGGAGCGACCTTCTCGACGCCGAACACTGCGTCGATGGCTGCGGGCACTTGTGTGGCGATGCTGTAGCTGGCGCCGACCGTGGTCGGCATGGCGACGCGTACGCGGCCGCTGCCGATGGCCTGGAGCCGCACCTGTCGCAGCGCCGGCCCGTTCTGGACCTTCGCAATCACGGCGTCGACGTTGCCGAGTAGTCCGACGCCCGCCTGGATCGTGCCCGGGCCGCCGGCGTCGTGGACGAGCACGTACCCGTTGTTCGAGTAGAAGCGGAGATTGCCGGTGATCCCCATCGACTTCAGGTCGCCCTGGCCAATCGTGGCCGTCACGTGCACTCCCGACGGCACGCGGATTCTGAACTGAACGCGGGATTGATCCTTGGGCTTGCCGGGCGCGAGCCGTCCTTTACCGCCAGCCAGGCACTCCGTCGGCTTCTTCGGATCGGCTGACGCGTAGACGGTGCAGACCGTCACGCCTTCTGGCGTCGTGAGCGTAACAATCTTGACGTCGGCAGGCACGGCCCGCGCGTACTCAATCACGACCTGATCGCCAGGCGCTTTCAAGAACGACGCCTCGCCGTTGACGGCGAGCAACTCGAGCGTCGCGCCGGGAGCCACGGCGATGTTCGCCCCGGTGGCAATCTCCACGGCAGGCGACTGCGCGGTGGCGCTGCTTGCCGCCGCAACCAGCACGAACGTGGCCAGCACCAACCCGCCCCTGCAGCCCGCGTCACGCATGCGCGTCTCCGTACAGATTCGTCGCCAGAAACGCGTTCCGGAACTTGCCCTTCGGATCGTGCTCCGCCACCAGCCGCTTGAAGTCCTCGCACTTCGGGTAACGGCCCTGCAGCGTCTTCGGCGGGATGGTGAACAGCTTGCCCCAGTGCGGACGCACGTCGAAGGGCGCCAGCTCACGCTCGATCATGGGCAACACCTGCCGCACGGCGTCCCACTCCGGCTTCCAGGTGAAGTGGATCGCAAGACTGGCGCGCTGGTGACACGTACTCATCCACAACTCGTCCGCGTCGATCGTGCGCAGCTCCGTGATCATCAGATGTGGACTCACGTGATCGCGCAGACGCTCGACGGCCTGGATGGCTTCGACTGCGTGCGTGCGCGGCACGAAATACTCGGACTGCAGCTCCTTGCCGCTGCTCGGTGTGAACCCCATGCGGAAGTGGGGCAGGCGGTCGTACCACGGCCCCGGCACGCCCATCTGCGCGGTGCAGTTCTCGGCCGATAGCTCGACGATCGGGTGCACGTTCGTCGTCGCCGCCTTGGCGCCGTAGAACTCGCGTTCGACGGTAACAGGCTTCCCTGGCTCGAGGCGTCGCTTCACCCAGACCTCGTTGACACGCCCCTTCTGCCAGTCGGTGAACAGACTCACGCTGTACCCGGCGGAGACGATGGCCTCGAAGTGATCCCTGACGGCGCTCATCGGCAGATCCAGATAGACGTCCTGGCGCACATCGAATGTCGGCTGCACGTTCAGCGTCACCTGCGTGAGCGCGCCGAGCGCACCCAGATGCACCACGCAGCCGTTGAAGACCGCCGGATCCTTCGCGCGCGACACGTGAAGAATTCCACCGTCGGCCGTCACGATTTCGAGAGCCGACACCGCAGTCGCGAGATTGCCGTTGGTGACACCGGACCCGTGTGTCGCCGTGGCACATGCGCCGGCGATCGAGATGTGTGGCAGCGACGCAAGATTGTGGAGGGCAAATCCCTGCTCGTGCAGCCACGGACACAGCTGCCCGTAGCTCATGCCCGCTTCGACGGTCACCGTTTTGGCGGTCTTGTCCAAGGCGACCACGCCATGCATCTCACCGACCGAGAGCAGGCTCGCCGTGCTGTCCGCGATGCTGTTGAAGCAATGGCGCGTGCCGAGCACGCGGAGATTCGCGTGCGTGCGGACGAACTCCTGCACCTGCTCACGTGAGGCCGCGCTCGCGACACTCGACACGCTGTAGGTTAAGTTGCCCGCCCAGTTGGTCAGGCCTGGATCAGCTGCGGCCTGCAGCGTCAGCGATCCGCTGTGGCGGCCCAGCCTGACCCCGCCTGCGGCTGCGACACACAGCCTGACGAAATCCCGTCTACTCTGCCGAATTGCCATGCCCAACTCCCGGAACACCGGCGGAAAGGCGAAGATGATACGACATCAATCCGTGCTATCTTCGGCGCGCTTCGGACGGCACAGGAGGACTTCTGACAAGCTCGACCGTTGCGGCCGTCGGCGCAGGACGCACGCGATCCCGCGTGTGGCGCATCCTCGAGGCACTCGCCTGGACGACAAGCCTCTTGTCCCTGGCCGTTTGGGCCGGACTCACGCTCAGTGGACGCATCAGCGCCCGCACCGACGTCGCTCGGTTCACCGCGTGGCAACGGAGTGTCCCGCCCGACTCCGCCCATCCGGATCAGTCTCTCTGGTCGCCGAAACGGATCCAGGCGTGGCAGGATTCGTTCAGCCGGACCCCACCACCCGCTCTCGCCGTCCTCCGGATCCCGCGACTCGGCATTGAAGTTCCCGTTCTCGAGGGCACGGACGACTGGACGCTCAATCGCGCCGTCGGACACATCGAAGACACCGCGCGGCCGGGCACCGACGGCAACGTGGGCATCGCCGGACATCGCGACGGCTTCTTCCGCGCATTGAAAGACATCGCGCCCGGCGACGCGCTCGAGCTGGCGACCACGGGAGGCACCGAGCGCTATCGCATCGAACGGGTCTGGATCGTGGGTCCCGACGATGTGTCGGTGATCGCACCGACCGTCACGCGCGCGGTGACGCTCGTGACCTGCTATCCGTTCTATTTCATCGGATCCGCCCCCCAGCGCTTCATCGTCCGAGCCGTGCCCATCGCGCGCTCGGAGAGCTGACTGCACGACTGTACGAAACCCTACGTTCCATCGTGAGGAGAGGAGATCCCATGCGACAGCAACTCGCGCGCACTGTGACGATGGCCGGTCTGTTCGTCCTTGCCGTGTGCGTCGTCTCAGCCACGGCGCAACAGGTGAGCAAATCCACCGAATCCAAACACTTCGAGGTCATCTCGGTCGATGGCAATCAGGTGGTGGCTCGCACCGCCGCCGGCACGAAGGAGTACACGATCCCCGAGGACTTCAGGTTCGACGTGAACGGTAAGCAGCTGTCGGTCCACGACCTGAAACCAGGCATGAAGGGGACCGCTACGATCACCACCATCAAGACCGTGCACCCGGTCACGGTCACCGAGGTCAAGAACGGCACCGTCATGAAAGTCGTCGCCAACAGCGTGATCGTCAGAGACGCGAACAACAACGTGAAGATGTTCACGCAGAGCGACGTGGACAAACGCCAGGCGCGGATCATCAAGGATGGCCAGCCGGTGCAGGTGTCCGAACTACGCGAGGGCGATCACCTCTCGGCGACGATCATCACGGAGCATCCGCCGAAGGTCATGACAGAGCGCCAGGTCAAAGCGACGCTCGCGCCTGGCAGTGAGGGCGCGGCCGGCGCGCCAGCGGCGGCCACGTCAAGTGCGGGCGGCGCACGTCTGCAGCGTCTGCAGCGGCCACGACAGGCTCGAGCGCAGGAACCGCGGCTGGAGCCGGCGGCGGTGCCAAGCATCTGCCGAAGACCGCGAGCTCGCTGCCGCTCGCCGGCCTGCTTGGTGGACTCTCACTCGCGCTTGCGCTCACGCTCACGACGCTTCGTCGTCGTCAGATCCTGTAGCGCAGGTCGTCTCTACGCCGGAGCACATCGCACGGGGCCCGATCGTGCCGACGCCGTGCGCTTGGGTTCCGGCGTTTCCTCGTACAATCCGCCCCAATGGCCACGCTGGCGATCGGCGACATCCACGGCAATCTGGAGGCCCTCGACGATCTGCTCCAGCAAGTCGGCCGCGTCGTCGGCAGCGAGGACTCGGTCGTGTTTCTCGGCGACTATATCGACCGCGGCCCGGACTCAAAAGGCTGCATCGATCGAATTCTGCGATTCCAGGCAGAGAGTCCAGCGCGCGTTGTCTGCCTCTGCGGCAACCACGAAGAGTGGATGCTTCATACCTGGGAAGACTTCCGGCGGCACTCGTGGCTGTTGGGGATGGCACCTCTCGACACAATCCGAAGCTATTCGCCAGCCGCGGCCGAATCTCTGCTCGCGGGTATCGCTGCCGCCAGGATGGCCATCTATCTCGAGAAGTGTCCGCTGCCGTACGAGATGTTCTTCGATGCCATGCCCGAGGAACACCGGCTCTTCTTCCATCAACTCGCGGACTGTCACGAGACCCCCGACTGCATCTGCGTGCATGCTGGTGTCGACACCGATGTCGCGCTCGGCGAGCAGACCGCGCACGATCTCCGTTGGGGCGGAGGTGGGTTCCCGGAACGCTACAACGGTTCGAAGCCCATCGTGTACGGCCACAGGAACAATGCCGTCATCGAGGCCGGCTGGCCGCGCCCGAGAGTCATCCGCAACACCATCGGCATCGACACGATCGCGCACGGTGTGCTGACGGCTGTGCGCCTGCCAGACCGCGCGGTGTTCCAGAGCGCCAGACATTGAGAGTCCAAGTCCAAGAGTCGAAGAGTCCAAAGAGCGCTGAGTTGAAAGGGTGGAGGAGACCGTGATGTTCTCAACTGGTGGGATTGTGAAGGAAGGCCGGTGCGTCGTGCGAGGACTATGGCTCGTGACCGTCACAATGACGCTTGCGGTCTTGGTGGCGGCGTGCGGGCCGAAGATGGCCGCCACCGCTCCCGCCGCGCCGCCGGCCAACGCGCATATCTACACGTGCGACGATGCGGCGAGCCTGGCGGTGGACTATCGCACGGGCGAGGCGCGTGCGACGTTCCACGACACGACCTGGACGCTGCCGCAGGTCCAGAGCGCGAGCGGCGCACACTACGAGAAGGATGGCGTGTCGGTCTGGAACAAGGGCCGGGACGTGACCTTCGACCAGGGAGGGACGACTCGCCACTGCACCGAATCGAACCCCGAAGATCGCGCACGGTGAGCGACGCTGCCCTCACGCGCCTGGGCGGGCGACGCTGACGAGATCCACGTCGAAGGTCAGTTCGCTGTTCGGCGGAATCAGCTTCGTGCCGCGTGAGCCGTGCCCCAGCCGCGCGGGTACGATGATGCGCCGTTTGCCGCCCACACGCATTCCCACGACGCCCTCGTTCAACCCCTCGACGACGGCGGGGTCCGGAATGCCCAGGTGAAAGGCCAACGGGCTCGGTGGATCGCGGTAGTCGAACATCAACTGGCTCTTCGAGACCCAGCCGATGAACGCGATGCGGACCTGGCGCCCTTTCTCCGCAGGTACGCCAGTGCCGATCTTGATGTCAACGATCTTCACGCCTGACGGCAGCTTTACCGGCGCCGAGGCGGTTTCCGGCAGAGGCGGAATCTTGTGCTGGGCGGACGCAGAGACGGCCAGCAGCAGGACGACAAGGGCGACGACCGACACTCGCCCAGTGAGATGACCGATTCCCAGCATCCGATCCACTCCCTTCCTCACCATCCTACAACGGCGTGCATCGCGGATGGAGTCGTTTGGGCTACGCTATGCGGCCTACGCCGCCGGTGTGAGTCAACACGAGGAGATCGATGAACCCCAAATCCGTATTCGTCGCCTTGAGCGTTGCATTGGGTCTGGCCGGCTGCTCGCAACCGTCGCCGAGCACCACCTCAGCCCCTCCAGCTGCGTCATCCGCGCCAGCGGCCGACCGGCCTACGCCGAACCCTGACAACAACGTGTACTTCGGCGACGTGCACGTGCACACAGGCTGGTCGTTCGACGCGCTGACCAATGGTTCCAAGACCACGCCAATGGATGCGTACGCCTGGGCGCAGGGCAAGCCGATCACCGGCAGCGGCGGGCCAGAGATGCAGATCAAGACGCCACTGGACTTCTACATGGTGGCCGACCACGCGGAATACATGGGGGTCTTCAACCAGATGTCGAACCCCGACAACCCGATCAGCAAAACAGAGATTGCCAAGGGCGTGACCTCGCCGGACGCGAACGTGCGGCTGCAGACTTTTGCGGGCATCCTGCGTGACATGAGCAATGGGAAGCGCGACCCGCAGTTGAGCGATCCAAAGCTGGCGCGCACGGTCTGGGCCGAGATCATCAAGGCGCGGACGCCAACTATGTCCCTGGCAAGTTCACCACCTTCGCCGGTTTCGAATGGACATCCAATCCGCAGAAGCGCAACCTGCACCGCGTCGTCGTCTTCCGCGATACCGCACACCTGCCGGAGCGGGTGCTGTCAGCGCTCGATTCCGACGATCCCGAGATGTTGTGGAAGTGGATGGACGATCAGCGCGCCAAGGGCTCGACGTTGCTCGCGATTCCGCACAACGGCAATGCGAGCGACGGCCTCATGTTCGACACGGTGAAGCGCAACGGCAAGCCGATCGATGCGGTCTACAACAAGACCCGCGCCGCCAACGAGCCGCTGTACGAAATCACTCAGATCAAGGGCACATCGGAAACGCATCCGGACCTGTCGCCAACCGACGAATTCGCCGGCTTCGAGCAGTGGGATTACACGCTGTCGGCGGATTTCGAGCGGCCGTCTCATCGGAAGGGCAGCTTCGTGCGCCAGGCGCTGCTCGATGGTATGAGCCAGGCGGCCGCAGGCGCCGGCAATCCGTTCAAGTATGGCTTCATCGGCGATACCGACACGCACAATGCCGCCGCCAGCTTCGAAGAGTTCAACTTCACCGGCAAGTTCGCGTTTGAAAACAATGCGAAGGAACGGCTGACCGGCGTCCCGGGTGCGCCGGCTGGTCAGATTCAACAGATTCAGGAGTTCAGTTCGGCGGGTGTGGCCGGCGTATGGGCGAAAGAGAACACACGAGAGGCCATCTTCGACGCGATGCAGCGCCGTGAGACGTTCGGAACGTCGGGCCCGATGATGAAACTGCGTTTCTTCGGCAGCTTCGACTATGCGCCCGACGACGTGAAGAACGCGGATTTCGTAAAGATGGCGTACGCCAAGGGCGTGCCGATGGGTAGCGATCTGAAGGCCGGGGTCAGGCAAGGCGCCGACGTTCCTGGTCATGGCGCTCAAGGACCCCAAGAGCGGCAACCTCGATCGAATCCAGATCGTCAAGGGCTGGATCGACGCTGCCGGCAAGCAACACGAGAAGATCTTCAATGTCATCTGGTCCGGCGAACGCACGATCGGCGCGGATGGGAAACTGCCTCCGGTTGGCAACACCGTTGACGTGAAGTCCGCCACGTACACCAACGACATCGGCGCCGCGCAACTCGCGACGGGCTGGACCGATCCCGACTTCAAGCCGGGCGAGAACGCCTTCTACTATGCGCGCGTTCTCGAGATCCCGACGCCGCGCTGGAACACCTACGACGCGGCCCGACTGAAGATGGCGCCCCTCACCAAGGTGCCGGCGATCATCCAGGAACGTGCCTGGAGCTCGCCGATTTGGTATACACCGGCGAAGTGACCGCGCCGATTTCGCCGAGTACGTGAAACGAACTTCAATTCGAACAGGAGGAAACAGAGACAACGGAGCGCACCTTTGCCGTTTCTCTGTTCCCTCTGTTTTCTCCTGTTGAGATCTGAGGTTCTAGGTCCACCGCATGCACCCATTGTTTGAAAAGGCATCAGGGCTGACGGAGACCATCATTGCCGCCGCCATCGAAGTGCATCGCGACAAGGGGCCCGGCTTGATTGAATCCATCTATGAATGGTGTCTCACGAAAGAACTCGGGTTACGCGGGTTGAACTGCGTGGGTCAAAAGACGGTCCGGATCGAATACAAGGGTTTCAGACGCGACGAACCGCTCCGCTTCGATGTTCTGGTTGAGGACGGTGTGCTAGTAGAAGCGAAAGCCGTGGAGACGGTTCTCCCCATCCACAAGGCACAACTCTTGAGTTATATGAAGCTTCTGGACATCCCCCTTGGTCTGCTCGTCAATTTTCACGCGACGAGGGTCACCGATGGCGTCTGCCGGTTGATTCTGCCTGGGGCCAACCGATGACCCCGTCCACTCAACAGGAGCGCATTCAACAGGACGAAACGGAAACAATGGAGGACCGACCGCCTCGTCGTTTTTCTGTTCCCTCCGTTTCCTCCTGTTCGAGCGAGCTCTAGTGCACATGCCATGAAACGTATCCTCAAAGAACCGCTGCTGCACTTCCTCCTGCTGGGGACGGCGATCTTCATCGCGTACGGGCTCGTATCTCCACCCGGGAGCGGCGCGCCAGGAACGGTCGTCGTGACAGCCGGGCGCGTCGAGCACCTCGTGGCTGGCTTTGAGAAAACCTGGCAGCGGCGGCCGACCGACCAGGAGCTCAAGAGCTTGATCGACGACTGGGTGCGCGAGGAAATCGCGACGCGCGAGGCGCTGGCGCTCGGCCTGGATAAAGACGACACGGTCATCCGGCGCCGCCTGCGGCAGAAGCTGGAGTTCGTGTCCGATGACTCGGTTGCCCAGAGCGAGCCAACCGACGCCGACCTGAACGCGTATCTGCAGACGCATCCCGAGTCGTTCCGCGTCGAGCCACGGTTCACGTTCAGCCAGGTGTATCTCAACCCGGCTGTGCACCGCGATCACCTCGCGCGCGACATCGCGCGGCTGCTGGCGCGGTTGAAAGACGGCGGAGACAAAGTGGAGGGCTCAGCGCTCGGCGACTCGACGCTGCTCGCACACACGTTCCACGCCGTGCCGGCAGGCGAGATCACAAAACAATTCGGCGAAGAGTTCGCGGCGACGTTGGGCCGACTTCCACTTGGCGAATGGCAGGGGCCGATCGAGTCCGGCTACGGCGTGCACCTGGTACTGGTCGGCAAACGCACGGAAGGACACCTGTCCGAGTTGGCCGACGTACGGGACGCTGTGCGTCGCGAGTGGGCCAACGCCCGGCGACTGGACGGTAATGCTCTCTTTTACCGAGAGCTCCTCGCGCGGTACACCGTGAAATTCGAGGGCCTCGAGCCGGTCGAGGAGCAGAAGAAGCTGGCCGAGGCGAAATGAAGACCGCGATTCTTCTCGTGACCCTGCTCGCCGTGTCCGCGTCTGGTGCGCAGGCCCACGAGGTGCGCCCTGCGTATCTCGAGCTCCGCCAGACCAAACCTGACACGTACGACGCTTTCTGGAAGGTCCCGGCACTCGGTGACAATCTGCGCCTCGGACTCTACGTGGAATTGCCGGGGGGTTGCACGAAGATCACTGCGCCGCGGGCTTCCATGGTCAGCAACGCCTACACGGAACGCTGGACCGCGACGTGTGTGGGCGGACTGACCGGCGGCACGATTCACATCGCAGGTCTCTCGGGGACAATGACCGACGTTCTCGTGCGCGTGGAGCGTCTCGACGGCACGACGCAGGTCACGCGCCTCACGCCGTCGGCGGCGTCGTTCGTGGTCGAAGCCTCGCCACGTACGCTGGAGGTCGCCCGGACGTACGCCGTGCTCGGCATCGAACACATCCTGACGGGCATCGATCACCTCCTGTTCGTGCTCGCGCTGCTCATCATCACGCGCGGCGGATGGAAGATGGTGAAGACGGTCACCGCCTTCACCATCTCGCACAGCCTCACGCTGACTGCGGCCACGCTCGGGTTTGTCCATGTCCCACAACGGCCGGTCGAAGCCGTGATCGCGCTGAGCATCGTCTTCGTCGCGGCGGAGATTGTGCGCATGCGCCGTGGCGCCGACAGCATCACTGCGCGCGCTCCGTGGCTGGTCGCATTCACCTTCGGGCTGATGCACGGTCTGGGCTTTGCTGGCGGGCTGAGCGACGCCGGACTGCCGGCGGCACACATCCCCACGGCGCTGTTGTTCTTCAGCGCCGGCGTCGAGGCCGGTCATTTCCTCTTCGTCGGTGTGGTGCTGTCTGTGATCGCGCTGGTCTCTCGTGCCGGCAGGCCATTGCCGCGCTGGACGGAGCTCGTGCCGCCCTACGCCATTGGCGCGGTCGCCATGTTCTGGGTCATCCAACGCACGGTGTCGTTCTTGACGTTCTGCCAGGGCCTCCGGCTCATCATTTGAGTATGGCTTCTGTGCTACCCTGAAACCGAGCCAGATTGGTTCGCATTTAGCCCTGCCGTTCCCCTTCGGCGCACAGGGGTGACTCTCCCGACGGCTCTTTGATCGTCCGATGCGTTTGTTCTGGCCTCCGCCCTCCGCGGTGCGTGCACTGCCGTGCGGGTGTCCCCTTCCCGGAGCTCATTCATGACACTTGAGTTGGCCGGCAATGTGTTGTGCTCGGCCGGCGTGAGCTATTTTCACGTTTATCCCAACGGCGACGTCTACCGCTGCCTGGCCGATTACAACGCCCGCCGGACGCCGATGTTCAACCTGAAGCGCGACGGCTGGAAGGGTGCCGTCGATCCGACCAAATGCGATCACGAGCGCTGCTACAACGCCTGCGACCTGGATTGGACGACCAAGTGGCAGGTCGATGGTCAGGGCCAGCCGGAGAAGACGTACGAGGGCCAGCGCAAGAACACCGATCCGAACGAGGTGTGGCGCTTCCTGTGGTCGCAGCGCCTCGAGGCGCCCGAGCGCCGCATGGCGTACTTCATCTGGTCACCAACGCTGACGTGCAATTACACCTGCGCCTACTGCGGTTGCGCGGCCGGCGAGAAGCAGATCCGGAACGAATTTCCCTCCTCGTACCCCGAGCTGACCGTCGACGAGTGGACCGACATCTGGAGCGACATCCTGGAGCGCTTCGAGTACGGCATGCTCACCATCACCGGCGGCGAGCCGCTGCTCAGCGAAGCGACGGTCCCGGTGCTCAGCTTGGTGACGCAGAAGTTCTCCTGCTACATAACGTCCAACATCAGCCGCAACATCATGGACTTCACCCGCGGCCGTATTCGCCCGGCGAGCTCGCCGAGTGTCGTGGAAGGCTTCGGTCAGGTGCCGATCGGACTGTCTGGAATTAACGCCAGCCTGCACCCCACCTCCAAGGGCTTCAATTGGGAGCTCTTCAAGGGTTCGGTCCTCCTGCTGCGGAACGCGGGCTTCCATGTTTCGGTCAACTTCGTGGGCTATCCGCTGCAGCTCTATCTCGCACCCGAGTACAAAGCGTGGTGCGAACAGAACCAGGTCGATTTCACGCTGTTGTCCTGGCAGGGTGTGGACAACGAAGGCAACATCTCGCGCTACTCGGTCCCCGAGCGCGCCTTCTTGGAGGAGAGGGCGCCGTCGCCCGGCAAGCAGGGGAACGAGTTGGTGTTCATCGATTGTCGCTACGAGGTGATGCTCGACAACCCCGTCACGCGCGTACAGATGGCAGACGTCCTGATGCTGACTGGCCGCATTCGCAACGTGTCTCACACCGCGTGGCAGGTCGGCAGCGGACCGGAACGGTGGAGCGTCGCCGGCTACCTCACCCGCATCGGGCGCCGCAAGCCGTGGCTGCGCGAGTTTCGCACCAGCCCGCCGGACTGTCGAGTGCCGCCCAACGGCGAACTGGAGTTCGTGCTGCCCATCGACACCCGAGGTCTGCCGGCTGGCCTCTACGAGGTGTGGATCGACATGCTGAAGGAGCCTGCAAACTGGATGGCGTTCCACGGGGCGGTTCGGGCCAGCGGCACCTTCCGGATCGAGGCCTTCAGCCACGCGATCGCGGTGGACGCCGACGCCGTGACCTTATCACCCGGCGGCACGGCCGTGCTGAGTGGCACGCTGCGCAACACCTGCGGCAAGCCGTGGCCCACGGGCGCGGGTGGCGAGCCGCTGAGGCTCGGCGCCCGCCTCTTCCGACAGTCCGTCGAGGAGGATGCCGTGTGCGAATTCCGTGCTCTTCTGGAGCGGCTGCCGGAAACCGCGGAGGATACGGTTGCCTTCCGCCTGGTGCTCGATCCAGGAGAGCTGGAGCGCGGCGACTACAAGCTCAGTATTGATGTCGTGAAGGAGCAGCAGTTCTGGCTGGCCGAGAAGGGGGCGACTCCCAGGGTCATCCCCGTGGTGATCGCGTGACGGACCGGGGCACGATGGTGCCGCGCTGATAAGTGTGGCGCGCCCGGCAGGATTCGAACCTGCGGCCTTTGGCTCCGGAGGCCAACGCTCTATCCAGCTGAGCTACGGGCGCGAACGGAAAGACCAGCGGCTTGCCAGCCATAGCGCGTCACCATTCACCGCGCGGAGGCTGGCGCGCCCGGCAGGACTCGAACCTGCGACCTACGGATTCGAAGTCCGGCGCTCTATCCAACTGAGCTACGGGCGCACGAACGAAAAGCATACCATACCGATTTCCCGGCTCCGTTCGCCTCACACACCGCCGGGTCGAGGGCTTCCGTGCGCATTGCCTGCTCGCTGTGTCTGCTGCTCGTGGTGGTGGCACCGGCCGCCGCCCAGGATCGACCGTTTCTGCTCTCCGTGGCGGCCAGCCCCGCGTCCGATGACGGCCCGGCGCTTCGCGTGGACTACGACCTCGGCGCCGGCGAACGGATCTTCCAGAGCAGCGAGTCGATGCAGCCGGAGCAACGGATCGGCCTCCACGCATCACATGGACGCCTCACCTTGCTCGGACGCGTGGGACTGGTCAGCGAAGGCAGCGCCTACCAGAGCGCACAATCCGGCGAGCTGCTGGTCTCGCTCACCGATCCGCGCAGGACGGGTCTCGCTCTCGCGGCGGGCGGCGGCGTGCTGCACGAGGCCGAAGGCACCATGGTGCTCCTCGTCCGGAGCACCATCGCGCACGAGGGCGCCACGTGGAGGCTGCATGGCAACGTGCTCCTGCAGAAGCCGTTCGACCCGAAGCGCGATGCCATCGATTTGATCACATCGGTGGGATGGGCGGTTCGCATCACGCCATCGGTGGCCGTCGGACTCGAAGGGATCGCCGAAGATATCGAAGGCTTCTGGGACACCGAGGAAGCCGAGGGCGGCGCGCGACTTCTGGCTGGACCGTCCCTCCACATCGCGCCGCGCGGCCGCCGCTGGCAATTGAACGCCACGGGCGGACCCGCGTTTCATCCGGCCGACACGGGCCGATCGAGCGGGGCCATCCGCGACCTGCCGCCGACCGACGCGCCGCGTCGGCTACGCCTTGAAGACCGGCCTCACCGTGCGCGTTTTCTGACCGGTCGTTTGGCGCTCTTGTCCGAAGGCCCACTGCCGGCGTAGCGCTCCACGGATCGCAGATCGACCGGTTTCGACGTGCGCAGTTCCGCCCACAGATCACCAACCTGCGCGATCCGATCAGGCAGCGACTGCATCGTGAAGTCGCGCCGATCGAATCCGGCATCGATCTCCTTCCACGTGACCGGCGTCGAGGCGCCCGCCCAGTCGCTGGCGCGCGCGCTGTACGCACACGCGAGTGTCTTGCCTTCGATGTTCTGCAGGTAGTCCACGTAGACGGTGCCCTTGGGACGCGCCCGCACCGTGCGCTCGACCGTCGCCTGCTTCGGGTGCTTCATCGCGACCATGGTCGCCACGATCTGACAGAAGAGCATCCCGGCTTCGTACGGCGTGTCGGGCGGCATCGGCAGGAACACGTGCAGGCCGTCCGACCCGGAGGTCTTCGGGAACGATGGCGCGCCCAGCATGGCCAACTCGTCGCGTACCCAGCGGGCCACGTCCAGCACCTGCGCGAACGCGACGTCTTCGGGCGGGTCGAGATCGATCGCGACGAAGTCGGCAACCGCCGGCGACTGCACGCGCGAGAACCACGGGTCCTGCGAGATCACGGCCAACTGCGCCATGTAGAGCAGTGTCGTCAGCGACCCGCCCACGAGGCGGCTCGGGACGTCGGTGTCTTCGGGCAGGACGTCCACGCGCACGCCCGCAGGCACCTGGTCGGGCGCACGCTGCTGGTAGAACGCCTGGCCGGTCACGCCGTTGGGGAAGCGCTTCATCACGAGCGGGCGATCGGCGACGACCGGCAGGATGTACGGCGCGACGCGAAGGTAGTACCGCAACAGATCGCCCTTGGTCACGCGTGCCTCGGGCCAGAAAACCTTCTGCAGGTTGCTGACCTTGAGGTGGTGGCCATCCGGCAGGACAAGGTGCCCGTCTTTCCGCCGGGTTTCGAGATCCTGCAGGATGTCGATCAACGGCTGCAGATTCACGTCGAGCGCCGCTGGGCGCTTTCCCGCAGGCTTTGCCATGGCCACGGCCTTCCCAATCGCCGCCCGCCGCTTCATCGTTGCCGCAGGCTCCCTGCGTACCGTGGCCGGATCGATATCGTCACGCAGGCCAAGATACGTCGGATGCCGAAGCTTTGCATCGTCGGTCCACTCGGTGAACTTCACCTGTGCGACGAGCGTGGGTTTGACCCAGTGCGCGCGCTCGTTCGTGCGCGGCCGCTCGCTGAACGGACACGTCCGCGATCGCGAGCGGCTTCAGCAGAGACCAGACCTTCTTCAACTCGCGCTCGTCGAAGCCCGTACCGGCGTGGCCGACGTAGGTGAGCGATCCGTCGCGCTCGTACACGCCAAGCAGGAGTGCGCCGAAGTACGAGCGCGTCCCGCGCGCCTCCGTCCAGCCGCCGATGACGAACTCCTGCTCGGCGACCAGCTTCAGTTTGATCCAGTCGGGCGACCGCTTGCCGTTCCGGTACGGCGATGACGCGCGCTTGGCGATGAGGCCTTCCCAACCCTGCGCCATCGCCCGCTGCCAGAGTGCGCGGCCGTCGCCCTGCACCTGCTCGCTGATTCGCAGCCGCGTAGAAGACTGTCGTCCGACGATCTTGAGAAGGCGCTCGCGCCGGTTGGACAGCGGCAGGTCGCGCAGGTCCTCGGTGCCATCACGGAGCACGTCGAACAGGATGAGCGCGACCGGCGCGTCGGCGGTTCCATGAGTCTCGTGGATGCGGCCCTGAAGGTGCTGAAAGCTGGTGGGCGCACCGCCGTTGTCGAGCGCGACAATCTCACCGTCGAGGACGAGCGGAGCCGTACGTCGCTTGAAGCGGTCGGTCAACACTCGCACGATGTCGGGGAACTGCGCAGATTTCTCGTTGCCGAGCCGGGACAGGAGCGTGACCGACGGGCCGCGCGGACCGGGATCGACCGCAGCGAGGGCCCGAATGCCATCGTACTTCGGCTCGTAGACAAAGCCGCGATCGTTCAACGGATGCTCGGCCAGCGTGGCGAGCATTGGACGCAGCGCGGCGACATCGCCGCGCCATTGCCGTGGCGATGGCATGAGGCGGAGGATATCATCGAGACCATGTTCACCAATCCTGCGACCTCAATCATTGCCGCACTGTTTGTCTGCGTGGCCGCGTCATCGGCATCCGCGGCGGACACGTGGACTGTTCAGTCGCCCAACGGCCAATTGGCGTACGAGCTGCGGCTGGACAACGGGGCATTGTCGTACCGCCTTGGGCTCGGCGCCTCAAGCGATCGAGTGCAGGTGCTGGAGTGGTCGCCTCTGGGGGTCGTGCGCGACGACCAGGCATTCGCGACAGGTCTCAGCCTCACCGGGAAGACGCCTGTCCGCCGGATCGAGGAATCGTATACGTCGCAGCACGGCAAGCGCAGCACCGTGCAGTACCGCGCGAGCGAAGTCGTCTTCTCCTTCACCAGCGAAGCAAAAGCGCCGATCGATCTCGTCGTGCGGGTCACCGACGATGGAGCGGCGTTCCGCTACCAGTTCCCGGAGACGAATGCGGTCGTGCGGACCGTTCGCGAGGAGCGCACCGGGTTCGTCGTGCCTGCCGGTGCGAACGGCTGGATCGCTCCCCGGTCCGCGCCTGGAAAGTACACACCCGCGTACGAGGAGCTGTACGTCAGCGACCCGGCAGGAACGACATCGCCGATTGCGGCGGGATGGGACCTGCCTGCCTTGTTCATGGTCGCCGGGAAGGTGTGGATCCTCATCACCGAGTCCGACGTCAACGAGCACTATGCCGCGTCGCACCTCGCGGCCGACGCGCCCGGCGGCCGATACGTGCTGCGGCTGCCCGATCAGGCCGAGGGGCAGGGCGTTGGCGCGAGCGAACCCTCCTCGCCGTTGCCCTGGACGCTGCCGTGGCGCGTCATCATCGCCAGCCGTACGCCTGCGGGCATCTTCGAGTCCACGCTCGTCGACGAGCTCGCTGCGCCGCCGGCCATTGCCGACACGACCTGGGTTGCACCGGGCCGCGCGGCCTGGAGCTGGTGGTCGGATGACAACAGCCCGAAGGACGAAGCGGCGCTCAATCGCTTTACCGACTTCGCCGCAGACATGGGTTGGGAGTACTCGCTCATCGATGCGAACTGGAACCTGATGGATCCCTCCGCGCTCGAGCGCATCCGTGCGCACGCTCGGGAGAAGCACGTCGGACTCCTTCTCTGGTACAACTCGGGCGGTCCGCACAACGTCGTCACCGAGCAGCCTCGCGACCGGATGCACCTGCGCGACGTGCGCCGGAAGGAATTCGCGATGCTCCGCGACTGGGGCGTGAAGGGTGTGAAGATCGACTTCTGGCAGAGCGACAAGCAGGACAGAATCGCACAGTACCTCGACACGCTGCGCGATGCCGCCGACTACCACCTGATGGTGGACTTCCACGGCTGCACGCTGCCCCGCGGCTGGGAGCGCACCTTTCCACATCTCATGTCGATGGAGGCCGTGCAGGGGGCGGAGCAGTACAAGTTCAACCCGAAGTATCCGGCCGCGGCTGCATGGCACAACACCGTGCTCGCCTTCACGCGCAACGTCGTGGGATCGATGGACTACACGCCGGTCACCTTCAGTGACAGCCGGAACCCGCACGTGACCACCTTCGGTCACGAGCTCGCGCTGTCAGTGGTATTCGAGTCGGGCCTGCAGCACTACGCCGACAGCGTCGATGCGTATCGTGCGCTGCCGACCGAGGCCATCGCGTTTCTGAAGGCGGTGCCGGCGGCGTGGGACGAATCGAAGCTGCTGGCCGGCGAGCCGGGCAAGCTCGTCGTGGTGGCTCGACGAAAGGGCAACAGCTGGTTCATCGCGGGGATCAGCGGAACCGATGTTCCGCAGACAGTGACGGTCAGCCTCTCGCCGCTTGGGGCCGGCCCGCACTCGCTCTCGATGGTCTTGGACGGCACGACCCCACGCGCGCTCACAAGCGCGACCAAGACCGTCGCGGCCGGAACCGCGCTGACGGTGGATCTGCTGCCGCGAGGCGGCTTCGTCGCGCAGGTGACGAAGTAGCGCAGGTGCGCGTACCGACACGCAGACACGAGCGAGCGCCGTCGCGCTATCCCGTGGCTGTCCGTCGACAGCACCCGCGAGGCTAGCGCGTCCCGCAGACTGTAGACCGCAGACTGTAGACTGCGGAATACACCTCGACCGAGTCCAGCCGATCGGTGTCTCGGACACCGTCGCAGACGAGAGACCGTCACCAGGCGGGCGGCGGTGCGCCGCACGCGTCCAGGGGGATGAGTCTCAGCAGCCCGAGCGGAAACGCCGGTGGCTACTGAGCCGCGCCGACGCGACCATCGCGCAGTTCGCGCTCTGCGATCAGCCAATCCTGGAACTGATCGCCGCCACGCCCGCCTCGAGCCAGATAGAGGTGGTACGCGCGAATCGCAATCTGCTCGTGCGGAACCTGCGTCGAAACACTTGATGCCTGCGGCACGCTTGCAACCGTGGCCGGTGTCTTCTGCGCGGATGTGTCCACAGAAGCGGTCACAACCGGGTCCGCGTCGACCTTGCGGCGCAGCCGCGGCGCCTTCGGGGCCATCTCGGCGGCTGCCGCGTCACCATTGACCTTGCGGCGTCGGGTCGGAGTCGTCGGGTTTTCGTCGGACTTGCTGATAGTACGCTTTGCCATTCCTGCTCAATGCTCCTTGCTAGCTACGCCTGTGCGATCCCCTGCACGCAGCATCTCTATTGTAGCAAGCGCTCACGCGGGAATCGAATTGGTCCGACGTGTAGTGTGAGTGGCCGGTGCGACGGCCCTATGACAGGAGCTGTTCGAGCGCCGCCAGAGGAATGTCCATCCACTCGCGCCGGTGGGACGCTTCCTGCCTGAGCTCGTCGAGCGCACGATCGATCAGATACCACTGCAGCAGCACCGCAAACCGATCGGCCTGATCCGGAACCAGCCCGGCGCCCGCCATTTCTGCGCGATAGCCGCGCAGGAACCCGGCGCCCATCCAGCCGCCCCACACGCCCGCCCATGCCGTCAGCATCGTTGCGTTGGTGGGTTGCTGCCGCACGATTGCGAGCAGGCCAACGGCCGCGGCATAACCGAACGAGCGCACCAGCGTCGCGACATCGACGAGCGGCGACCGTTTCGTCCGCCGGTCCAACCACGGCAGCCGTGGATCCGTTCCCGTGGCGACGAAGACGAAGTCGTGCTCCACCCAGAGCACGTGTGCGAGATGCAGATCGCCGTGCACCCGGATCCGCACACCGGCCGATTCGACCGTCTCGAGCAACGCGGCATGGTCCTCGAGGCGCGGCAGATGCTGTTCGACGAACATCTCGGTCCGCGTCCGGAGGCGCTCGTCGAGCTGTTCCCGCGCCGCCGCCAGCGCTGAACGGGTTCGCTCGGCCGACTTCCGTGTGCTCACGATGGCTTCGGCAAGTGCGTCCTGAGTGAGGGGCTCCGAGCCGAAGGCCGCGTCGTCGCCGGCCGCAGCGAGCACCCGGTGAAGTTCCGCCGTCCGCCGGCCGAGCAGCATCGCCGCCGAGAGCGGCAGTCCGTGCAGCTCGTTCACGGCCTGTGGAGGCTCGGTGCCGGCCCATGCCATTCGTGATGGCGACAGCAGCTCGCCATCGGGCTGCTGACCGGCGGCAGCCAGGCTCTCGAAGTACCGGCTGAGCTCGTCGAGCGCATAGCTCCACACATCGCCTTGATTTCGCACCAGGCCTTCGAGGACGCCGACGGTCATCGGTGGGGAGCCGGCGGTCTCGTACTCGATTCCATCCGGCCAGGGGCGGGACTCGTCGATAGCCCCGAGACGCCAGATAGCTCGCGGTCTCGATCTCCGGATGCACGCCCGGGACGAGCTCACGGAAGACTCGCAGCGCCTTGCGCGTGCCGAAATGCACGGACGTGTGGCGAAGGGTGCGCCCCGGCCGGCTGATGGGCGCCAGCTTGCTCGGATCCTCGGCTTCGTAGGTCTGGGCTTGCACGCCCCGGAACGTGCCGGCGTGGCCGACGACGCGGTGCTCGTGCGCGACCAGGTCAACGAGCCGCCGGCTCGCGGCGTCGTCCGCCGTTGCATCCACCATCAGCCCCTTTCGTGCGCCGGTGATCCGTGCCATGACGGCGGACGTCGCGCGTTCGCGGGACTGGGGCGTGGTGACCAGGGGCACGAGCGACTGCACGGTGGCGCCGTCACTGAGCGTCGTATCCACGATCGTCAGGAAGGCCGGATGCAGGCCATCCTGCAGCGTGGCCCATTCGGCGAATCGAGCGGATGCGATCTCGTCGGCGCGCGAGGACATCCATCGCTGCCGCCGCAGGAACGGCACGAGGACGTCACGCTCGATGAACGATCGCACCGCGCCATCCAGCAGCGTCTGCCACGCTGTGCCGGCCAGGAGCGTCGGGACGAGCTCCGCGGCGTCGCTGGCGGGCTCAGGCATGGGCGGCCGCGCCGTGACCGGCGCAACGGACCGCTGGATCCGGAAGACGAGGTAGCCGTACGGACCGAGCGTCAGGAAGTAGTCGTTGCCGCTGATGCGCGGAAACTCGGTTTCGCCGAGCAACTCGACGGCGACCAGCCCGGTGTGCGCAGAGAGGTCGAGCGACGCCGGCTGCGGATAGCGCGACAGGTTGCAGACGACGAGGAGCGTGTCCTGCGCGTCGCGGCGCAGAAAGGCGAGCACCTTGCGATTCGTGCACGACACGAACTCGATACCGCCCCGGCCCAGTACCGGGTGCCGCTTGCGCAGGCCAATCAGCCGTTTCATCCAGTTCAGCGTCGAGAACGGATACCGCTGCTGCGCTTCCACGTTGATCGCCTGGAAGCCGTAGACCGGATCCATGATCGGCGGCGCGTACAGGCGCGCCGGATCCGTCCGGGAGAAGCCGGCGTTGCGATCGCCGCTCCATTGCATCGGCGTGCGGACCCCGTTGCGATCGCCGAGATAGATGTTGTCGCCCATCATCAACTCGTCGCCGTAATAGACGACGGGCGTGCCGGGCAGCGTGAAGAGCAGGACGTTCATCAGCTCCACGCGGCGGCGACTGTTGTCCATCAGCGGTGCCAGACGCCGCCGGATCCCGACGTTCAGGCGCATCATCGGATCCGTGGCGTACGCCTGATACATGTAGTCGCGCTCTTCGTCGGTGACCATTTCGAGCGTCAGCTCGTCATGATTCCGAAGGAACAGCGCCCATTGGCAGTTCGGCGGAATCTCCGGCGTCTGCCGCAGGATGTCGGTGAGGGGATGGCGATCCTCCTGGCGAATGGCCATGAAGATCCGGGGCATCAGCGGAAAGTGGAACGCCATGTGGCATTCGTCGCCGTCGCCAAAGTACGGACGAACGTCGGCCGGCCACTGATTCGCCTCGCCGAGCAGCATGGCATGCGGAAAGCGCTGATCGATCGTGCGCCGGATCTGTTTCAGGACCTCGTGTGTCTCGGGCAGGTTCTCGTTGCTCGTGCCCTCCCGCACGCACAAGTAGGGCACCGCATCGAGACGCAACGCATCGACGCCCGCCTCGAGCCAGAAGGCCATGATCTCGATGACGGCGTCCACGACCTCCGGGTTGTTGTGATTGAGATCGGGCTGGTGCGCGAAGAAGCGATGCCAGTCGTACTGGCCCGCGACCGTGTCATAGGTCCAGTTCGAAGGTTCTGTGTCGGTAAAGATGATCCGCGTCTCGGGAAACGCTTTGTCAGTGTCGCTCCAGACGTAGAAGTTCCGCTGGCGCGATCCGCGCGGCGCGCGGCGCGCCGCCTGGAACCAGGGGTGCTGATCGGACGTGTGGTTGACCACGAGCTCGATCAGTACGTGGATGCCTCGAGCGTGTGCCGCCTCGACGAAGGCCTTGAAGTCCGCGAGCGTGCCGTAGCTCGGATGGACGTTCCGATAGTCCGAGATGTCGTACCCGTCGTCTTTGAGCGGCGAGGGAAAGAACGGCAGCAGCCAGAGACAGGTAATGCCCAGGTCCTGCAGATAGTCCAGCTTGCTCGTCAGCCCGTTGAAATCACCGATTCCGTCATCGTTGCTGTCGAAGAACGATCTGACGTGCGCCTCGTAGATGATGGCGTCTTTGAACCAGAGCGGGTCGTCGCCGAGCGGCATGGGTGTAGTACAGGATAACCACGATTCGTGCCAGCAGTATCGCTACTGATATCCTTTGATCATGGAGTCGCGGCGAGACAAGGAGAATCTCACTTCTGACGAGGCCTCGGCGGCCTCGGTCAAAGTCGTGGATCGCAGGTGGTGGGCGCGAGGAGAGACGGGCGCGAACGATGACGCCGGGACGGCGCAGGCGAAGCCGGCGTACGTCGAAGAGCTTGAAGCGCGGCTGGCCGAGAAGGACCGGATGCTTCAGGCGTACGCCGAACAATTCAAGGCCGCGAGCACCGAGTTCGAGCAGGCCCGGGTCCGAGGACGGCGGGAAGTCGCGCGCGAGGTCGAGCGCGGCCGCCGGACGTTGCTGGTCGATCTGCTCGAAGTCATCGACAACCTCGACCGGGCCCTCGATGCGGCGGAAAGCCGTGCGGACGCGGGACCGCTGCTCCAGGGCGTCCGGATGGTGCGAGACCAGTTCCTCTCGAAGCTCGAAGGCTACGGCGTCCGCGAAATCGAGGCGATCGGTCAACGGTTCGAACCAACACTCCACGAAGCCGTATCCGTCGTGCCGGTGGATGCATCAGAACTGGACGATCACGTCGCCGGCGTGGTCCGGCGCGGATACCGCATCGGCGATGACGTGCTGAGGCCCGCGCAGGTGGCCGTCGGCACCAAGCGAAAGGCTGACGGCTAGAGGCCACGGGCCAACGGCTAGAGCCCGGAGAACGGTTTCGTGTCTGAGTCACTCGTCGAGAAGCGATTGAGGTACATCGAGCGCCAGCGCGCGCTGCACCGCGAGGCCGTGGACGTCCGCTTCGAAGGACTGACCCCGTCGGGCAGCGGGCCCCTCAATCGTGACGGCATGCCCGTGTTGCCGGTCGGGCAGCATCAGGTTCGCAACTGGCCGGTGCTCGACCTCGGAGACGTACCCGCAATCACGACCAGCGAGTGGACGCTCGAGATCGGAGGCCTCGTCGAGAATCCGCTGACGTTCACGTGGGAAGCGTTTCTCGCGCTGCCGCACGTGGACGACGTGAGCGACTTCCATTGCGTCACGACATGGAGCCGCTTCGAGAATCACTGGCGCGGCGTGCGTTTCAGGACGCTCGCGGAGCTCGCGGTGCCGAAGCCCGAAGCACGCTTCGTGCTGTGTACCGGCTACGATCACGCACCCGGGACGCGGATCCCGTATACGACCAACCTCCCGCTCTCCCGGGCCGTCGAGGACGACGTACTGCTCGTGCACACGTGGGAGGGCGCGCCGCTGCCGCGCGAGCACGGCGGTCCCTGCCGGATGATCACGCCGAAGCTCTATGCGTGGAAGGGCACGAAATGGATCCGTCGGATCGACTTCCTCGCCGCGAACACGCGAGGGTTCTGGGAAGAGCGCGGCTACTCTGACACGGCCGAGCCGTGGTTCAACGATCGCTATTCGAGCTGAAGAGGCTGCTGATTACCAGCGGTTGACGATGCGGCGTGGGACGGGTGCGGCCGCAGCGGCCCCACCTGCGCTGGCCGCCTGCACGGTGCTGAGCGCGCCCGGCGGGTTCGGCAGCACGGGCAGCGCCACCGCCATCTCGCCCGGATTGCTTTCGAGCCGCTTCTCGAACTGAATCCCCGACTGATATCGCAGCGCGCCGCTGCTGATCGAAGACACCTGGCAGCGGACGATCTTGCCCTTCATCTGCGCGGGGCTGAAGCCGCCGTCGAAGTGCACCGTGACGCGCGTGCCTGGAACGAAGCGCGTGCGCCCTTCGACGAGCACTCCGCTGCGTGAGATGTTGACGAGCTCGACCGTGTCGCCGGGCGACAGCTTCACGGCTTTGATGGTGGGGACCGCCGTCGCTGGAAACCGGGGATCGATCGGCGTATCGGCCTGAACCGGTGCCGCCTCTTTGCTCATCGCCGTGCTCCGCCGGGCGAGGCGTCACGTCCGGCCATGACGCGCGGGAGATAGATTTCGAACGCGATGGCGTCAGGGCCTTCCTGGCTGGCCCACAGATACCCGCCCCATTCGTTCACCATGTCGAAGAGGCCGGACATGCCGGGGCCGGCCGTCTGCCACGTGTCTTCGTTGGCCGGGATGCCGAACAGCTGCGGCGCGATGCCGTGTTCGACTTCAGGCCCGCTGGCGTGGACGGCCAGCAGGACGTACGGGCCTGGCGAGGCCATCCGCTCGCGGGCGCAGGCTTCGTCGATATCCACTTCCGCGAGCTCGAAGGTGACCTGGCCGCCTTTGAGCATCGTGGCGCGCCGGTTGGCGGCCAGCGTGAGCGCGACCTGTTCGACCTGCTGCGACGTGAGGCCGACCCGTGCACTTTCGGCGCCGGCCACAACGCTCAGCGTGATGTCTGGACTGAGCAGTCCCGCGAGCGTGCGCTCCAGGCTGTGGATGACCGGCGAGATCTCCAACGGATCCACTTCGACCGTCCGGGCGTCGTGACGCAGCTGGCGCGCCAGCGCCTGCGCCGCAGTGGCTGCGGCCAGCATCTGTTCGAGGCTCGCGCGGTAGGGTGCCTGGCCGACATCGGCCATGAGTCGGCGGCCGTAGTCGGACACGCCCTCGAGCGCGGTCTCGATATCGTCGGCGAACGACAGCGACAGGCGACCTGCGCGCGCAAGGCGCTCGGCGTGATCGAGCCGTGCCGACCAGGCCAGCCGCTCGTGCCCGACCATCCCCAGTTGACTGTTCAGCTCGTCGCGCTCGGTCTCGTGCGCGGCGATCGCGGCAGTGAGCTCGGCGCGGACCTTCTCGGTCGCTGCTGTCTGAACGGTGCGCTCGGCCTCGAGCACCTCGAGTTGCTGCTCGAGCGCCTGCAGGCGTTCCTCGAGCTCGGCGCGGTGCTTCGTGAAGACATCCTGCTCGGCGTTCCACTTGGCCAGCGCCTCGGAGTGCTCGGCGGCCCACTTCGCCTGCAGCTGCTGGTGCTCCTGATCCCATTGCGGTGCGAGCCTGCTGATGTTCGCGCTCCCACTCGGCACGCGCGCGTTCGTGCTCGGCGGCAAGTGTGCGCTTGTCTTCCTCGTTGGCGGCGAGCGCCGCGTCGCGCTCGCGCGCGAGGGCGTCGAGATTGTTGAGCGCGTCCTTGTGCTCGTTGAGCAGCGCGTTGCGATCGGCGACGGCGGTCTCGAACTCCTGCGTGAGCGCGCTGACCGACGTCTCGAGGCCGGCGATGGCGGCCTTCAGCTCGCCGGCGTGCTGCTCGTGCGCCGCGGCCGCCTGTTCGGCCTGCCGCTGCCAATCCGTCTGACTGGCCTGGTGCGTGGCCGCGATCTGCTGCTCCCGCTCCTGGCCCTCGGCCAGCGACTTCTCGAGCTCGTCGATCGCCGTGCGCAGCTCGGACGTGCTCTTCTCGTGCGTCGCGATCGCTTCATCGAGCGAGCGCCGCCACTCCGCTTCGTCGACGCGAGTGGGCAGCCGCGAGGTCGCGTTCGCGGGTCTTGGCCGCGGCCAGTGTTTCCTCGAGCGTGGCGACGGCCTTTCGCAGCTCTTCGACCTGCTGGGCGTAATCGTCCTGCGCCTGCTGCAGCGCGAGGCGGAGCGAGGCGCCATCGTTCTCGTGCTGCTCGGCGATCTTGCGCTCGCGCGCTTCCGCCGTACGCAGCGCCTCTTCGACTTCCGTCAGGCGCGAGAGGTGCTCGGCAATCGTGGCTTCGAGCTGGTCCTGCGCCGCCTGGACTTCAGCGCGCGCCTGAGCCTGGAGCACCGCATGCCGTTCCGCGCCTTCGTGATGCTTGCGCTCCGCATCCGCCAGCTGCTGCTCGAGTGCCGCGGTACGGGCCTCGTCTCCCGACCGTGCCTTCGCATTCGCGTGGCTGTCCGCGATCTGCGTGCTCAGCCGGGCGACTTCGGCGGCATGCGCGGCGGCGAGTTGCTCTTCGCGGGCGGCCGCTTCGACGACCGCGCGTTCGAGCCGGCGGTATTCGGTGACGTCGCGGAATGTGACCAGCACCGACGTCTTGCCGTCGGGCGACAGCGGGTGTGTCGTGGCGTGCAGCTGCAGCGTGTGCGCCAGTCCGCCGAGTCCGGTGAATTCGACTTCGGTGGAGCCGCGGTCGCCGGCCGCCACGCGGGACAGGAACACACGGCACGAGTCCCGCGAGCCCGGCGCCACCATTTCGAGCAGCGACGTGTCGAGCACCTGTTCCAGACGCTCGGCTCCGAGCATCGACAAGGCAGCGTCGTTGACGGCCAGGAAGATCCCGTCATCGCTGACGCGAGACAGCGGAACGGGCTGGGATTCGACGACGCGCCGGAGATGTGCTTCGACGGGCGTTTCGTCGACACCGGCGACGACGGCGGAGGCTCGAAGGGTGGCTGACACGCTAGAGGCCGCTTATCACCTAGGTATATCGGCAGATTGACTGGACGCGTTTAGCAAACAGCGGCAATACCGGCTGCTGATGAGAATGTCGGCTGGAGGGGGGTGGGCGATAGAGCACAGGGACCAACCGACGTGCACTGGCGTGCAGCGGTGCGCGTGTGTGATGGAGACGCCGACCGCTGGCTACCGCTGACGCATGCTGCCACCGCATGTCGTCGACGGCGGATCGGCGGCCCCGTACGTGGCAGTGACCAGCCGCGGGACGGCTGGCGGCGACAGACTCACCAGCAGGAGCGTCGCGAAGCGGTCCTCGCAGATGTCTGCCAGCGTCGGACCACCGAGTGCCGCGACGATGGCGGGTACGGTGTTGGAGTGTCCGACGACGAGGATCGTGTGGCCCGGGTGTCTGGCAATTTCCGCGGCGACGGCACGCGCATGCGCGGCCGTGTCGTCGGAGCTCTGAACGACGAGCGGCTGGAGGTGGCGCGCCGCTGCGAGCGGCGCGGCGGTCTGTCTGGTCCGTCTGAACTCAGTCGTGATGATGACGTCCACGCCAGACGACTCGAGTGTGGTTGTCAGTGCCTGGGCGCGCGCCTGTCCCGCAGGCGACAGGTCGGGATCGTCGGCGGGCTGCGTCGCTTTTTCTGCGTGCCGGACGAGGATGACGAGCGTCGGCGCCGGCGGCTGCGCCGACGCAGGGACCACGAGCGCAGTCAATGTGAGCGCGATCGAGCGCACGCTAGTCGGCACCATGCGGCCGCACCTTCCTGGCGCACCTTCCGCACTTCTCAAAATCCTTCTCTTCTGTCTTCCGGTTTCCATTTCTTCATGAAGCGGAGCGTGAGGAAGCTCAAGACGCTCATGAGGATGGCGACCGGGTACGCCGAGTACGCCGACGCCACGCCGATGCAGGCCGTCGACCAGAGCGCGGCCGCAGTCGCGGTCCCGTGCACACCGCGTCCGACGTGCAGGATGGCGCCGCCGCCGATGAATCCCATGCCGGCGAGCAGCCCTTGAAGGACGCGCGACTGCGCGTCCGGGCTTCCCGCGAACGCCACCTGCGCAATCGTGACGTAACCCGCCGCCCCGATGGCGACGAGAGGGAACGTGCGGAGGCCAGCGCTTCGATCTTCGTGCTCCCGATCCCACGCTACCGGGAGCGCCAGCAGATACGCGACGGCGAATCTCACGGCCAGATCGAACGTAGGCGGCACGGCAGCATCTTAGCTCCAGCGGCGGCCAAGAGATACACTTCTGCGGTACACTTTTCTGTCTTCGGTCAACAGTCTTCGGTCTGCGGCAAACGCCCAACGACCAACCGCCGAAAGCCGAAAGCCCAAGGTCTAACCGCTAACGTCTAATCTCTAACCTCTTCGTCTCTGCGTGGAGTCCCGTTGATGCCAAAGAAGATCGTGCTCGCGTATTCCGGTGGCCTTGATACCTCGGTCATCCTTCCCTGGTTGAAAGAGCGGTATCCCGGGGTCCGGCTCGTAGCATTTGCCGCGGAGCTGGGGCAGGGAAGTGAGCTCAAAGGCATCGAGCGGAAGGCGTACAAGAGCGGCGCCGACGAGGTCGTGGTCAAGGATATGCGGCGTGAATTCGCCGAGCAGGTACTGCTTCCCGATGCTGCGTGCGCATGCCACCTACGAGGGCGACTATCTGCTCGGGACGTCGATCGCCCGCCCGCTCATCGCGAAGGCGCAAGTGGACGTGGCCCATCAGACCCATGCGGATGCCGTCGGACACGGCGCCACGGGCAAGGGCAACGATCAAGTGCGCTTCGAGCTGACCTATATGGCGCTCGATCCGGCGCTCGAGATCGTCTCGCCCTGGAAGGATCCGCGATTTCTGGCGGATGGCCTCAACGATCGTGAGACGGCGATCGACTACGCGGTGAAGCATCGCATCCCGATCGCGCAGAGCAAGGAGAAGATCTACTCGCAGGATCGCAATCTGTGGCACATCTCGCACGAAGGCGGCGAGATCGAGGATCCCGCGCGCGAGCCCCTGGAACGCGTGTACACGATCACGCGGCCCGTCAGTGAGACGCCCGACAAGCCCGAGTACGTCGAGATCACCTTCAAGGAAGGTACACCTGTCGCGATCGACGGCGACCGCTTTCCGAAGGCCGGCCACGAGCTCATCGAACGACTGAACACGCTCGGCGGCAAACATGGCGTCGGACAGGTGACGCTCGTCGAAAATCGCCTGGTCGGCATGAAGTCGCGCGGCGTCTACGAGACGCCTGGCGGCACCGTGCTCTACGAAGCCCACAAGGCACTCGAGCAGATCTGTCTGGAGCGCGACCTCTATCACTTCAAACAGCAGGTGGCGGTGAAGTACGGCGAGCTCGTGTACTACGGTCAATGGTTCCACCCGCTACGCGAAGCGCTGCAGGCGTTCGTCGATCGCGCCAGCGACGTCGTGACGGGCACGGCGAAGGTGAAGTTGTTCAAGGGACGGGCGACCGCCGTCAGTGCGACGTCGAAGCGATCGCTCTACGACACGCGCCTGGCAAGCTTCGCGATGAAGGACTACGACGTGACCGCCGCCCGCGGCTTCATCGATCTGTTCGGACTGCCAATGAAGGTGCGCGGCATCAAGCAGGGCCGTGACTGAGCGGCCCGCCACGCGTGGCCTGTTTCACGCCGGCATCGCCGGGCTGTGCCGGTGGCTCGCGGGAGCGGCGTTCCTGCTGTCTGCCGGTGCCGGGCTCGGCCCACGGCTGTCTGCCGTCATCGAGGCTCGCGTCCCGCAGTCCGACGCCGTCATCGTTTTTCCACAAGGGATGCCCATCCGACTTGAAGCCGGCGAGTTCTTCGGCGACGGCAGCGTGATGACCGTCACGATCCGGAACAGCAGCTTCGAGCCCATGCGCGTCTCTCTCCGGATCGTCGTCTTCGACGATCGCCGGCGTCTGCGCGGCAGCGTCGGCTATTGCATCGGATCGATCCTGCAGCCTGGAACGCGCCAGCCGCTCCAGTTTCCCCTGGAAGTGAAGGGGGCGGTGCCGCAGGATCGCTTCGTCGCGGTGCTCGAAAGCGTCCAAAGCGCGCGGAAGCGCTGGTCCGTGCACGGCGGGCTTCCGGCCATTGTCGAACAGGCACGCCACGCGGCGGAACTGCGTCCCGCTCAGCTGACGAGCGATGAGCAGGCGGTGACAGACCGTTCGCGCGACCCGATGGACATTCCACCGTGTACGTGCGTGTGTCAGACGGCATCTACGCTTGGCGATGAAGGCTGCCATCCCGCGCCCCTGGCCGCCTTCACGTGCTCACCCACTTATCCCGAGTCCTGCAGCATGGGATTCACGTGCAAGGACTGACTGGCGCAGACCGTAGTCCGTAGTCCGTCAGACCGTAGACCGTAGACCGGCGAGACCGTAAAGCTACCGTCCACTCTGTTCCTTCGGATGTGCGCGCGGCGGCGGCAGCGTTCGCAAGTGCGCCTGCATGCGGGCGAACTCCGGCCCGGCGTCGACAGGATGCGCCACTCGGAGCGACTGCGCTTCCGCCGTGATGTACTCCACCCGGTTGCCGGGGTTGGGATGGTCGCTCAGGAATTCCACGCCACCGCTGCCCGATTGCTCTTCAATCGTGCGGAACACGTTCGCCATCTCTGTCGGGTCGTAGCCGGCTCGCGCCATGATGTGAGTACCCAACAGATCGGCCTGCTTCTCGTACTCGCGGCTGAAGCGCAGGAAGCTGATGCCAATCCCGAGCTGGCTGCCGCGCGCGACCACGTTGCCGACCCGGCCGCCGATAATCGCGCCGATGATCGAGCCGGCCAGCTCACCAACTTCGTATTTCGTGGCGGCGGTGGCCTGCGCCGTACCATGGCGCAGCGCCACGTGAGACAGTTCGTGCGCCATCACGCCCGCGATCTCGCCTTCCGTATGCGCCACGCCCAGCATCCCGCGGTTCACGTACATCGGCCCGCCCGGAAGGGCGAACGCGTTGATGTCTGCCAACATCGACGACCTTGAAGGCATAGCGGAACTCCGGGTGCTGCAGATCCGGCGGAAGCGCCGCGACGAGTCGCTCTCCGATCGACGCGACGTACGACGTCACCGCATCGTCGTGCAGAATCGGCTCTTCACGCTCGACCGCTGCAGCCGCTTCGCGCCCGACCTTCACGTCGTCCTGCGCGCTGTACTTGTTGGCGGGCGGCGTCACGACGGTCTGGGCGATCGCCGATCCGCTGAGTGCCGAGCACGAGGGTGAACGCGGCGGAGCCGCGCACAACGGCGGAGGTTCGGCGCCTGCCCGGCTCGTCTGCATTTCTCGTGAATTCTTCAAACAGCACAGTCATGCCGTAGTCACCTGCAAAATCGGTGCAACGGTCGTGTGCAGTTCTGTGTGCCGGTTTTATCTGCCAGCTGAGGAGCGCGAGTGCTGACGGAAGCCCGTCCGTAAAATCGCTTCCCTTGGCACGCCGATCGGAGTAGATCTTTTAGTTGGTTGCGGTGCCGACTGCCAGCGATGGAGGCTGGTGTCGATGATCCGCGGGAGGCCGTGAATGCCCGATCGCCTCACCCCGCATCCCCCCACGCCGCCTGACCTGCTGGTCATGCCTCGGCGGGTGCAGCAACGTCCTCACCGGTGCCCCTCGTGCGGCACTGACCTCGAATGGGACGCGCGAAGCCGCGTCGAACACTTCTCCTGGGATCATTTTCACTGTCCGACTGGTTGCGGGCGGTTCTACCTGCAGTCCGGCGCGCATCTCATTCAGGCGCTGGAGTAGAACGGCTCCGGACTCCAGGCTGCAGGCTCCGGGCCGCGATAGCGACGCGGGCCAGGATCGCCTCGGCCTCTAGCTCTCGACTATTCGCGACTCTGCGACTCTGCGACCCTTGGACTCGCGTCTAGAGCCACCTGTTCCAGAATTCCAGCATCGTCTTGAAGAGATGAATGCGCGCCGCGTCGTCGCCGATGCCATGCGTTCGCATGGGATAGATCGCGGTATCGAACGTGATCCCGGCTCGAATGAGTGCGTCGATGAAGGCCTGCTCGTTCTGCGGATGGACGTTGTCGTCGTCGGTGCCGAAGACGAGCAGTAGTCGTCCGTGGAGTTGCGGCGCGCGCCGCACGAGCGAGAAGTCGTTGTAGCCTTCGGGATTGTCCGCAGGTCGACGCATCAACGCCTCGGCCCACTTGGTATCGTAGTAGCGCCAGTCGGTGACTGGTGCGATCGAGATGCCCGCCTTGAACTCCTGCGTTCGCGTCAGCAGGTTGAGCGTCATCGTTCCTCCGCCGCTCCACCCGAAGACACCAAGGCGCTCGCCGTCCACCCACGACTGCGCCTTCAGCCATCGCGCGGCGTCGAGCAGGTCCTCGGTCTCGGGGCCGCCGGACTTTCGAAGGATGGTGTTTTCGAGCGTCTTGCTGATGCCGGTTGCTGCGCGGTTGTCCACCTGGACAACGGAGTAGCCGGCGTCGAGAAGCAGCTGATAGAAGAGCGTGTATTCCTGCCAGGCGTCCTTGACCGTTGGCGCGCTCGGACCACCGTACACGAACATGATCACGGGCAGCCGGCGTCCCGCCGGCACCGTCACCGGCTTGAAGACGAGCGCCGGCATGCGGAAGCCGTCTCGGGCGGGAATCGTCGTGATCTCCGGGAACGACAGCGTGCGGCCCGCAAAAGCCGGCACCGGCGGCGGCGCCAGTTCAGCGACGAGCGACGCATCGGCACGGCGCAGCGTGAGCCCCGGCGGCGTGCGGACGTCCGTGAACGCGTCGAAGTAACGGCTCGTGTCAGGGGACATCGAGATACCGTGGCTGCCGCGGCCGGCAGACACGCGCGACAAGCCCGAGCCATCGAGGCGCACCCGATAGAGCTGACGCTCGACCGGTGACTGCTCGAGCGACACGAAGTACACCCAGCCTTCGCGCTCGTCGACGCCCGCCACGGATTGCCGCACCCAGAACACCGTTTCGTCCGCGGTCGCCAGCGCCCAGTCGCCGCGTGTCACCTCGTTGACCAGGGAGCCGTCCAGTGCGTAGCGGTACAAGTGCATGTAGCCGTTGCGCTCGGAGGCCCAGAGAAACTGACCGCGGGACGGCAGGAACCGCAAGTCGTCGGTCACATTGACCCATGCCGGATCGCGCTCGGTCAGAATGCGCCGCGCGCGCCCGGTGCCGGCGTCCGCAAAGTACAGCGCGAGCTCCTGTTGATCGCGCGTGAGCGTCTGGACGCTGACCTGCCGGCTGTCTGGCAGCCAAACAACTCGCAACACGTATTCGAACGGCGCGTCGTCGATGGCCACCCATCGAGTGTCTCCGCCGTTCACGCTCACGAGGCCCACGCGAACGCGCGGATTCGTAGACCCCGCGCGCGGATACCGCTGGTGGAGGATGCGCGGCTGCTCGGGCCGGAAGTCCACGAACTCGCTCACGGCAACGGCCGATTCGTCGAACTGGAGGTATGCGATGGACCGGCCATCTGGCGCCCACCACCAGCCGGTGTCTTTGCGGCCGAAGATTTCCTCCCAGTACAGCCACGACAACGTTCCATTGAGCGTGGTCTCGGATCCATCGTGCGTGAGCCGCGTCTCTGCACGCGTGGCGAGGTCGATCGTGTAGAGGTCGTGGTCGCGGACGAACGCCACGTGCGTTCCGTCCGGCGACACATTGACGTCCTTCTCCTCGGACGGCGTTGACGTCAGGCGCGTGAACGTCGCCGCCGTCAGATCCAGTGCGAAGACGTCGTCATCGATCAGATAGAACACGCGGCGTCCGCTCCGATCGATGGCCTCCGGCCACTCGAGCAACCCGAGCGTCATGCCTGGCGCGACGGCGGTGAGACTCGCACGCGCACGCGCTTCGTCTACGGCCGGCCGCCGCGCGCCGGTTGCGGGATCCAGACGCTCGAGGCGACGGACGGAACCGGCCGCGCGCGCGTCGAGATAGAGCGCGGTGCCATCGTTCAGCCAGGCGTACGACGGCAGTCGCGTCAGCGCACGGCCCGCGTCGCTGTAAATCCATTCCAAGGTCAAGTTCGGCGCTGCGTCTCCGCTGCCCGCCTGAAGCCCCACGGCGAGAAGTGCCAGCGCACATGCCATGGCGCCAGAAGCCGACCTGATTCGATGCGGCTGTCTCTTGGCCCACGGCCCAGGGCCCAGGACCCAAGTCCAGCAGTTACGCACTCTCCGCACCTTCCCGCCGCACCATCCGCCCGCACCTTTCGTGCCGCACCTTGTGTCCGCACCTTTCGTCCGCACCGTCTGTTCGCACCATCCGCCCGCACCTTTGTGCCGCACCTTGTGTCCGCACCATCCGTCCGCACCTTTGTCCGCACCTTTCGTCCGCACCCTCTCTAATGTTGCTCTTGGACTTCCCGAAGTGCCTGCGCGATCTCCTTGTTGTCCGGATCAAGGCGGAGCGCGGCTTCGAAATGGCTGACGGCCGCCTGCGTGTCTGCTCGTGCCGCGGCGATCAGGCCCAGATTGAAGTGCGCTTGCGCGTTGGCCGGAACGAGCTCGAGCGAACGCTCCAGGATGGGTACCGCGTCATCGTACCGTCCCGCGATTGCGTACGCAGCCCCGAGATCCGACATCGCCGCCGCATCGGCCGGGTGCACCTGCAACACGTGGCGTAAACGATCGATGGCGTCGGCGGTGCGTCCGGCCGCGAGCAGCGTCGTGGCCAGGTTGTACTCGGCGTCGAGGTACGCCGGCTGGCGGCGAAGGGTCTCTTCGAACTCCGCGATCGCCTCGTCAATCCGTCCGGCCGACCGCAGGGCCGTCGCGAGATTGTTCCGTGCGGGCGCGTGGTCTGGTCGTGCGGCGACGGCCTGTCGAAGCAATGGCACGGCTTCGTCAAGCCGCCCCTCGGTCTGGAGTGCCGATCCGAGATTGGCCAGCGCAACGAAATCGCCGGGATACTTCTGCAGCCGTGCACGCATGAGCGATTCCTGCAGGACGAGTCGATCCTCGGGACGATCCGTGAGCACCTGCAGCCACAGGTGCGCCATCTCGTCTGACGCGCGGTTACCGCCGCGCACGCGAATCGGCGGCGAATTCGGATTCCGCTCGTTGCCGCTCGTGTTGTCGTAGACCCACCGCATCGTCAGTACCGTCCCCTTGGAGAGTGCAATGGGCTTGACAAACTGGTACACGCCCTGCCAGTTCAGATCCCAGTGCGAGATCGTGATCAACGTCTGCACTGAGCCATCCGGCAGTCGCGCAGTGCCCTCGAAGCGCTTGCCGAGATAGTGCGCATGCGGATACACGCCGAGGAGAGTAACGGGCACCGGCAGCGTCAACTGATCCGTCACCGTGAAGGCCGCGACACCGGGTGGAATGTCGAGCGCGCCATCGTGCTCCAGTTGCAGCAGCATCGGGACGCGCGTCGCCGGTCGATCGCTGAAGTACAACCCGATCGACGGCGCGATCGTCTCCTCCTTGCCGGACGGCTGCAGATGGAGGTTCAGGATGAGGTCCGTATCTGGTTCGAGCCGCCACGCCATATCCGGAGGCTCGACCAGCGCAGGCGTGCCCGGCTTCCAGAACAGGAAGTGACTGTCTGGCTCGAATCGATTGGACGCGATCTCGATGTCCATTCCTGGAAATCCCGGACCCGGGAACTCCGCATCACGCGCGCGGCCCATGCCGCTGCGATCGAGCAACACATTGGCGTGGTGGACGACCCGGCGGTTGCCTGGAAGGATCTCGAGCGCCCGCACCCACCGCGTGTCGGCCACCGTCGCGGGGAGCACCAGGTTCCAGAAGACATCGGTCCCTTCTGGGCGCAGCACGAACGGCTCCTTGACGGTCAGCACGAGGTCCGGTGTCCCGAGCTGCCATCCCGCCGCAAATGTCGGCGAAGCGGGCGTCTCGGCAGGCGTCCCCTCCGGTGCACCAGCGGCGGCCCAGCTATCCAGCATCGCGATTTCGGCGGAGGACAGACGATTCTCACCGACGATGCGGACGTGGCCGGGATCGGGTAACCAGGGCGGCATGTAGCGCCGCGCGGTCACGCGCGCAATCTGCCGCGCGCGCCGCCGTGCACCGTCGTACGTCAGCAGCGAGAACGGTCCAGGACCGTTTGGGTGGTGGCATTGCACGCAGTGCGTATTGAGAAGCGGTGCGACATCGTGCGCGTAGGTCGGAGGTGCAGACGAGGCAGGTGCGCCGGCGCTGGATCGAGCGGCAAGGGCGGCGAGTGCCAGCGCGGTGGCGAGCGCGGCGGTACGGATCAACGCAGGTCGGCGATGACGCATCCGATCGCCTCTGTGGTCCGGAACGTCAGGCGCCTTCCAGCTGCGAGCGCATCGATGACGTCGGCTAGGTCGTGATCGGTGGCCGAAGGCCGCATGCGGCCAAAGTCCACATACCGATTGTCGATGCGGCCGCGGTAGACGAGCCGCGGCACGCCGTGTTCGTCGACGAACGCCGCGGCTTCGGGCGTCGTCTTTGCGCCGGCAAGGCGCACCAGAGTATGTCGATCGTCGCGAATCACGCGGCCCGTGTAGTTGAACGAACGCAGATGATCCGCAATCGCGTCCGACGATTCCGCCGCATCGACGAACACGAGAGCGAACTCGATACCTGACGCGACCGCCCGTTGCTCTTGCCGCTCGAGCTCCGGCAGGTACCGATCGGAGATCGGACAGTCGGTCCTGATGAAGATGAAAATGGATGCGCGCGCCACGCTCGAGTTGACCAGCGGCACGGTCTGTCCGGAGAGATCGGTCAGCGCAAGATCCGGCGGTTGAATCGCTGCGTGGACGTCAGCCGTCGCCACCAGCATTGCCGCGCCGAACAGGAATCGCGCGGTCAGGCGCATCGAGCGGATTATACCGGCCGGTCCAGTCTCACCAGCGCACTCACGGTTTGACCTGGACCTCGGCAAATCCAATGGCGCACGTCTCTCGTCCCTCGCCTTTGAGCAGGCGCGTCCAGTCGGGCGCCTGCTCGAATCCGGTGTAGAAGACGGTGAAGCGTCCGCCACCCTCATCGATCAGACCGAGCGGCGTGCGCACGTCCTTCGCCCATTCGCCCGCCGTCTGTTGGACGGCCAGGGCGTGTCCCGGTTGCCACGTCTCGCCGTCGGCCGACCAGGCCCAGCCGATTGCATCTGCGGCGTTCGTGTCGTACACGGCGAGCCATCCGCCGCCAGGCGCGGGCGTGACGATGGGGTTCTCGACGAAGACCTTCTCCAGAGGTGCGGGACTGTGTGCCGGTACGCGCGACCAGGAACCCCCGAGCGAAGCCGCGGACGCGAGGCCCACCAGCCAGTGCTTGATCGGCATCCGCTCCGACTGTGCGCTGCCGTAGAGCGCCAGCCACCGGTTCCCGGCATGCCAGGGGAAGAACGAGTCCGTACCCTGCAGTCCTTCCCACGGCATCGAGTCGGGGCCCGGCTGCATCACCACGCCCACGTCGTCGTAGGGACCTCCTATGCCAGTCTCGCCCGCGGTACGCGACACGGCCCGCCAGATGCGGCCGTTCATGTTCAGCTTGAACGCCGTCCCGTCACCCGGCATCGCGTGATACGCGACATAGAACAGGTTCCAGCGGCGGTTCGTGTCGTCCCAGACGGGCAGCGGTGACCAGAGGGCCGCGCGTGGATCCTTTCCCGCGAACTCGGCGCTCGACTCGCGGATTGTGGCCGCGCGTGTCCAATGCAGGCGATCCGGGCTCGTCCAATAGCCCAATCGCATCCGCACCCACATCGGGTTGTCAATCATCTCGGAGGTGAAAAGGTGATAGGTGCTGCCGACTTTCACGGCACGCCCGCCCTCGAAGCCAAAGCGGTTGCCTTCGGCGCCGTGAGTCCGCGTCGTGATGACGGGCTCAGGGTGCTGTAAGACGAGCGTCACACTGGGTTGCGACCGTGCGCCTATCGCCGCTGTCACGAGGGCGATGGTCCCGAGCGGAGCGAGCAGGCGTCGGACGGACGAAGTCAGCATGGCGGTGACGCCTATACTAGCGCCAGCGTTTGGGGAAGGGTCTTTTGGCAGTTCGTTGGAAGTTGGGGGGAAAGGGATCGCTATGGCCGCGTCCTCGTCCTGCTGACCTGGCGCGCCTTGACGTGACCTGCGTCCAGGCCTACGCTCTGAGCGCTTTCCAGCCAACCTGTCGCGAAATGAGTAATGGAGTAAGGAGGCTGTCATGAACACGATCGTCCGATTCACCGTCGCGTTGCTCCTGACCGGCGCGGTGAGCACTGCTCTCGCCGCCCAGAAACCGAAGACCACGACGGTGCAGGGGAAGGTCACCGCTGTGACGAACGAGTCCCTCACAATCAGCCACGGGGCGGACACGATGACCTTTGCGGTTGATTCCGCCACCAAGTTGGTGGGCAAAGGCATAGGGACGATGGCCAGTGAGAAGAAAGCGAAGAATGAGCCGCTGACGATCACTGATGGCGTCGCCACAGACGACATGGTCAAAGTGACCTACCATGAGATGGACGGGAAGATGCACGCCTCTCAGGTGACGGTCGTCCAGAAGAGCCTGCAGAGTCAGAAGAAGTAGGCCGTGAGCTGAGGATGCGGGAAGGCGTGCGACACACGGCTTCCCGCGGAGTCTTCAGCATGGGCGGACAGGGCATCGAACGCCGCGACATCCTCCGTTACATCGGGCTGGCGTCCGTCGCGAGTACCTTTCCGGGCTTCCGCCGCTGGGCGTTTGCCTGCTCGCATGACTCGCCAGCCGCCGGCGGTGCACACGCCGCCGAACCGGCCTACACGCCCCTCTTCTTCTCGCCGACCGAGTTCAGGCTCGTCGAGCGTCTGGCCGAGATGATCATCCCCGCCGATGACACGCCCGGCGCGCGGGAGGCGGGCGTCGCCGAGTTCATCGACTTCATGGTGGCGAATCGCGTTCCCGTCAATGGCAGCGAGGAGATGAGCCGGAACCTGGCCATCGGTGCCGAAGTGCAGGGCCACTTCCAGGCCGGCCTCGGTTGGCTGGATGCCCACAGCACCTCCGAGTTCGGCCACGGCTTCCTGGACTGCAGCGAGCAGCAGCAGCACCGCCTGCTTCAGGAAATCGCCTACAAGGACAAGTACACACCGACGACGGAGGCCGGCCGCGAGTTCTTCCAATTGATCCGCGACTACACCGTTGTGGGCTACTACACGACGAAGATCGGATTGGAGAGCCTCGGCTATCCCGGCCTGCAATCAGTGTGGCCGGCCATGCCCGGCTGCACGCATCCCGACGATCCGGAACACGCGCATCTCGAGGAGCCCGGCCCGGCGAGCCCGCGGCGCCCGGTGTCGTGAAGGGCTGAGGAACCTCCGTGCCGACACAGATGTACGACGCGATCGTGGTGGGTACGGGCGCCGGCGGCGGCACAGCCATCAAGGTGCTCTGTGAAGCGGGCCTGAGTGTGCTCGCCGTCAATTCAGGGCCCCGCACCAATCCCGAGACGGACTATCGCCATCATCGTCAGGTGTACGACCTGAAGTACCGCGGCTTCGGCGATCCGCTGGCCCTGGCGGGCTCGGCCCATCAGGAACGCTACTCGGTCGAGGAGAGCGAGTACAACGAGGGCCCCCACCTGTGGGAGCACGACGTCACGTATTCGAACGCTCCGGGCACCGATTGGTACTGGAAGCGGTGCAAGGGGACCGGCGGCAAGGCGAATTTCTGGGGACGATCGTCGTGCCGTTTTGGAGACATCGACTTCAAGGCCGCGAGCCTGGACGGCGTCGGCGAGAACTGGCCGGTGGACTACGCGGAGATCGCGCCGTGGTTCTCGAAGGCCGAGCGCTACATGGGGGTGGCGAGCACCGTCCAGAATCGACCCAGCAATCCCGACGGCGAGTATCTGCCGCCCATGCCGTGGCGCTGCTTCGACTACATCCTGCAGAAGGCCGGCGAGAAGATTGGCGTGCCGTACCTGCCCGACCGGTGCGCCCAGCTCACGGTGGCGCACAACGGGCGCCCCGCGTGCCACTACTGCGGCAACTGCAGCCGCGGGCTGCGACGTGGGTTCGTTCTTCTCTCCCACGTGGTTCACGATCCCGGAGGCGGAGGCCACCGGGAAGCTGACGCTGCTGACGGATGCGCTCGTGCGGAGCGTGCTCGTCGACCAGGACGGCATGGCCACGGGCGTGGCGTACGTCGATCGAAAGACCACGAAGGAGGTCGAAGTCTACGGCAGGGTCGTGGTGCTTGCGGCCTCCTGTGTCGAGACGGCGCACATCATGCTGAATTCGCGTTCCCGGCAGTGGCCGACGGGCATCGCGAATTCCAGCGGCCAGCTGGGCCGCAATCTGTGCGACCACCTCTACGGCAGTCCGGGCTATGGGTGTCTTCCTCAGCTCGTCGGCCAGCCGCCCACGCCGGACAACATCGCGGACTCGACGGTCGCCTGGATGCCTCGCTGGCAGAATCTCACGAACCCGCGCGAGGAAAAATTCATCCGCGGCTATTCAATCTACATGGGCGGGGGTTGCGGCGAATTCCCCGGCCACTATCGGCACCTCGAGGGGTTTGGCCGCGATTTCAAGCGCGACATCAAGCGGTACTACCCCTCCGCAATCAGCGCGCTGATCCAGGCGCCGTCGCTCCCCAGCCCCACCAACTACGTCGACATCGATCCGGACAAGAAGGACATCTTCGGGATTCCTGCACTGCGCTTCCATTTCGAGTGGGGCGCCAACGAGCTGATGATGTGGGAGCACTCGAAGCAGGTCATGATCGATCTGTTCAAGGCCGCAGGCGGCGAGCTGTGGGGCGCCGATACCGAACCCAATCGCGCGGGGACGAGCTTGCACGAAACGGGCGTCTGCCGCTTCGGGAACGACCCGAAGACGTCCGTCACGAACAAGTGGGCGCAGACTCACGATGTCCCGAACCTGTACATCTGCGATGCGAGCATCTTCCCGGGTTCGACGGACAAGACAACCACGATGCCGATTGTCGCCTTCGCGATGCGCACCTGCGATCACATGCTCGAGAACTTCAGGACAGGCGTGCACCGGCGCGCCTGACGAGGGTGGGGTCAGGTCTTGAATCCACGCATTTTGCACGACCTGACCCCGCGTGCGCAGACCTGTTGGCAGACCAACACGCCTGGAGCCCGGAGCCTAGAGGCGCGACCGTCAGCGGGGATCGAATTTCTGGGGAGGGGGAGAGTGGGGTGGATGACGGGCTTCGAACCCGCGACTTCCGGATCCACAATCCGGCGCTCTACCCCTGAGCTACATCCACCATGAGGGGGAACATCAGAGTGTAGCAGAGCCGGAATTGCCCTGGCAACGGAGCCGCGCTCGACTCAGGGCTCGTGGCGCGGGATCTCGACGAGCTCGCTCTGTTCGATGCGCACGCGCGTAGTAAACGCGTGGCTGGCGCGTTCTCCCTTCGCGTCGTACATCAACTTGTCGGCCCGCTGCAGCAGGTCGCTGGCGATCTGTCGCGCCCCGACCGCCGATCGCTGACCGGACCCATCAGCAGGCACACGACGCCGACGTCCACGCGTACGGGCTGGACCTCGCAGGCGAGGATCCACAGATACCCAATCGTGTCGCTCGACGGCGTCGCGAAACCGCTCGGCGATCAGCCAGGCCACGCCATAGTCGGCGAGGTCGGGGATCAGGAAGCAGAATTCATCACCGCCCAGGCGCGCGTGCAGATCGCGCGACCGTCCGCGTCCGCCTTCGCCGCGCGATCAAGTCGTCGGACCGGATCTGCTCGCCGAGGATGGTCGCAACGCGCTCGATGATGCGATCGCCGACCGCATGCCCGAGCGCATCGTTGTACCACTTGAAGCCGGTAATATCGACAAGGCCGACGGCGCACCATCGCGTGCGCTGTTCGAGGGCGAGGAACGACTCGAGCTGTTCCATGAAGCGCCCGAAGTTCATCAGCTTCGTTTTGGGGTCCCGCCGGGTCTTGTCGGTCAGATCGCTGACGAGCCGCTCGAAGTAGTGCGAGATGTTGCTGACCGTCTCGTCGCGCTCCACGATCTCGTGACGCAGCGCCGTCATCCGCTCCGCAAAACCTTGGAGGAGCGCTTTGATGGCCTCGTCTTTCGACTGTTTCCAGAGGCGTTCCTGACGCGTCATCACCTCGTCGATCGCGTGGCAGAGAGCCGTCTCGCGCTCGGTCTCGAGTCCGAGTTGATCGCGGATCCAGACTTCCAGCTCAGCACGCGTTCCCGGCACGGGTTGGTGGCGGGTGCTGCCGTTTGCGGGGGTGCGAGCGGGAGCTGTTCGCTGTCAGGGTTGGGCATACTCGACTCGGACCACATCGAGATCGCTAGATCCCTGACTCGGCGCTATCAAATGGCGTGCCGGATGTGTCCTAGTTACTGCACGGAACCGTCAGTCGAGCTGCAGTCTGCGTGCACGCGCAGTGGCGCGGGCCTGCTCACGCATTCTGGAGGTCGCGTTCCGCCAGTCCGGCGCCGTATGAGCGCAATGCCCGATGTGTCTCATCTCACGACGTGACGAGTGTGCATTTGTGAACCTCCAACGACAGATTTGTCACTACGCGCAGAACTGACCAGGTGGTGTACAGTAAACAGCGACCTGAGCCGTTGTCGCCACACCTGATGGTGTGACCGTCTGTCAGAGCGTTTCAGGAAGGCACACCGAAGGCGAGCGAACGTGCGTCGAAGATGAGGCCGCGCTTTGCGTGTCGCGGCGAGTGCCGCTGCGTCACTGGAAACCGGAGACCCTCCGGTGCGACGGAGGAATTCTAGGTCAGCGAGGGGATCACCAGCGTGAGCCGGCATCCACCGCGCTCGTAGCTCGTGACCTCGGCGGTGCCGCGGTGCAGGTCTGCGATTCGACGGGCCGCCGCAAGCTCGACCGCGGCCTGGTATCCGCCCGGACGATCGCTCCAGCTGACGTCGAAGAAGCGCTGTAGATCACGGGCCGAGACCGGCACCGCGCGCTGCATCAGCTCGACGAGGACCGAGGTACGCGACGGCGCGGTGCTGATCCGCAGGGTCATCGCTGGAGTCCGCGCGGTCTGGACGAGCGCGAGCATGCCGCCGATGGCACCAGCGACACCCACAGCCAGCCACTCCGGATCTCCACTGACGACGTGCGGACCTTCGGCAACGTCGGTCTGCAGGTCAATGCCCGACAGCCGGCGCTCGGGTCCAAAGACTTCCAACGCCTGATCGACGACCGGTACGCAGCGACAGCGGAGAGAACGCCAGGGCCGGGTCGGTGGACACCGCCGACAGGCACTGGACCAGGCGATTCGCGCGATGGGTCTCGGTCCGGATCAACTCGAGCGCGACACGATCGCGGAGCGACACCTCGCGATCGCTTACCAGATGGAGGCACGACTCGATCGTGCCGAAGCTGCGGCGCAGTTCATCGAGGGCGGAGATCGGCGCATCGGGTGTGGGCTCGACGAGAGGCGCCGGCTCGGGCTCGGCGACGCCGCGAACGTTGTCGGCTTCCGCGAGCGCCCGCGCACGTGCCTCGTCGCACGTGTAGACGAGACACGGCACGTCGGTCAGACCGGCCTTGGCGGCGGCCGCGAGCCGCCGGTACCCGCCAATGAGCTCGAAGCGTGCCCCGCGCGATCGCACCAGGAGCGGTTGGACGATGCCAAATCGAGTGATCGACGCGACGAGCGAATCGAGCCCGCCCAGTGGCGCCGGCGGGGCAACCGCATCGATGTCGCGAATCGGAAGTCGCCCGCAGCTGCGGGAGCGGCGCGCGTGCGGTCAACTGTTCCACGTAGTGCTGGTCGGCGCGCATCCGGTACCCCGGCGGGAGCCCTTCGCGTTGTGGCGGAAGGGGTTCCACGTCTGCTGGTTCACTCTCGGGGTCCGTGACGAGTTCACTGCCCGAACGCGCCGAAGGGATGAAGGAAGGAAATGATGAACGTCGCGACTCGAACTCAGCCACCGGGGTTCCTCGCAGACCGATCGCGCGCTCCGCGCGAAACGTCTTGCACAGTTTTTTTGTATTTATAGCACGGCCTGCCTCTGCCGTATCGGGCTTCAGTGGTCTATCCAGCCTTTTGGGGGCTACCCCAATTCACGCGGTCACTTCACCTGTGCGAGCAGATCATTGACAGCGCGCACAAGTTGCGTCGTGGGCGCCGCATCGACCGCCTGAAGATCGCCGTACACCTGCAGCAACCGTCCATGGAGGCGGCCGCTCCGGGTCGGCGGGCCGGTCTTCCTCGTAGTGTCCGCGCGCGGGTAGTCGCGCGAACACACGGCCAATGGCTTCATACAACTTCCATGACAGCGCGAACTGCTGCTGCAGGCCTTCCATCGGCGTTTTCACCCGCGGGATCCATCACGACGACGAGCTGTTGTGTCGTCGTCGCACCATCCACCGTCAGCCGCACGCTGTACGTTCCGGGCAGCACCCAAGGTCCTTTTGGCTCGAGCGTGGTCCCGCCGGCGACCGCCGCGATTGGATACTCGAATCGGTCCGTTTTTGGCGGCGGATAGTGCAGGTCCCACGACACGCGATGCGAACCGGCCGTTCGTGGGAGCGCACGCAAGGGCCGCTGCCAGTAGGCTGGCCAGTTGCCGACGTCTTTCACCGGCGGCACCGCATCGTCGCTGCTGTAGCGGCGCACGATGGCGCCTTGTGCATTGAGGATTTCGATCGCCACCGACTCCGCGTCCGACGTAAGCGCATAGTCGAGAATCGCGCCCTCCGGCGGATTCTGCCCTCGCGGTTCGTCGGGCGGCAGCGGGGTGTCGGTGTTCTGGTTCCACCGCACGCGTATCGCCTGCTGCGGCTGATACAACCGCGGACTGCGCCACGAGGTCATCGTGGTGACCAGCCTCAGCGGCGTGATGTCGTCGAGAATCCAGAACGATCGCCCGTGCGTCCCGACGACGAGGTCATCGCCTTTGATCGCGAGATCGCGAATCGACGTGGCAGGCATGTTCAACCGCAGCGAGAGCCATGTCGCCCCATCGTCCAGTGACACGTATACCGCCTGTTCAGTGCCAGCGAACAGCAGCCCCCCGTGTTGCGTGTCCTCCCGAACGGTGTTGACGATGCCACCATCCGGAATGCCCTGGACGATCTCGGTCCACGTCTTTCCCAGGTCTGTCGTCTTCAGAATGTGCGGTTTGAGATCGTCGAGCCGGAACGTATTGACGGCTGCATACGCCGTGTTCGCGTTGAAGTGCGAGGCTTCGATCATCGACACTTTCGCCCACGGTCCCAACGAGGGCGGCGTCACATTGGTCCACGCGGCTCCGCCGTTCGACGTCACGTGGATCAATCCGTCATCGGTGCCGGCCCAGATGCGCGAGCCATCAATCGGTGACGGTGCGAGCGTGTAGACGACGCCACGCGCAGTCGCCCTGGCGGCGTCGGTGCCTCGGTACTTCCCGACGTTGGCTGGCGCCTCCCAGCTCTGACGGGTCAGGTCCGGCGAGATCGCCGTCCAGCTCGTGCCGCCGTCGGTCGTCTTCCACACCACGTTCGAAGCGAAGTACAGCGTCTTGGGATCCGTCGGCGCGAACACGATCGGCATCGTCCGGATGACCCGGTACGTGCTGCTCCGGAAGATCTCTGGAGCGATGTTCTGCACCTGCCCGGTCCGCCGGTCGTAGCGCGTGATCTTGCCGCCATAGACGATATCGGGATCGAGCGGATCGGGCGCGATGTAGCCGTATTCTTCGGCGCCGACCGGGTGCCATTCACGAAACGTGATCTGCCCATCGTCGCCGCGGCTGCTCACGCAGGCGGATCCGCTCTCCTGCTGTCCACCGCACACGCGATAGGGAAACGCGTTGTCGGTACTCACGTGATAGAACTGCGCGGTCGGCTGGTTGTACCAGCTGCTCCACGTCTGTCCGCCGTTGACGGTGATCACGGCGCCCTGATCGGCCGCGAGCAGGATGATTTCGGGATGCTTGGGGTTGATCCAGAGCCGGTGATAGTCATCGCCTCCCGGCGCGCCTCGAAACGCGGCGAACGTGTGTCCGCCGTCGACGGATTTCCACGCCACGACGCTCGCCGTGTAGACGACATCTGGATTGAACGGATCGACCTTCACCTCGGCGAAGTCGTCACCACGCTCGGTGACGAGCGGACCGGGATTCACGAGGGCCCACGTTTCACCGGCATCGTCCGATCGATAGAGTCCGCCGTGGCGCTCCGCTTCGACCGTCGCGAACAGTCGCCGTGGGTTACTGGGCGCGATCGTCAGGCCGACGCGTCCCAACCCATCGGCCGCGAACGTCGGAAGGCCGTTCGTCAACGGCCGCCACGTCGTCCCGCCATCGGTCGACTTGTAGACGCCGCTGCCAGGGCCGACGAACTCTCCGTTTTCCCATGGAGCCTGGCGCGCCTCCCAGAGCACCGCGTAGACGATGTCGGGATTCGCTGGATCGATGACCACGTCTGCCGCGCCCGTGTCGTCGTCTTTGTAGAGGACGCGGGTGAAGGTGAGGCCGCCATCCAGCGATCGGAAGAGACCGCGCTCGCTGTTCGCCCCATACGGATGCCCGAGGACGGCGACGAACAGGCGATTCTCGTTTCGCGGATCGACGGCAATCTGCGGAATCTGCTGACCGTCGCGCAATCCAAGGTGCGTCCATGTGGCGCCGCCGTCCGTGGATTTGTAGATGCCGTCGCCTGTGGACAGGTCAGGACGCTGGAGTCCCTCTCCGCTGCCGACGTAGATCACGCGAGCGTTCGACGGCGCGATCGCGATGGCACCAATGGAGCCCGTGGGCTGGTCGTCGAAAATCGGATCCCACGTTCGCCCGTAGTCGGTCGTCTTCCAGACGCCACCGTTGACGACGCCGATGTAGAAGACGTTGGGCTGATCCGGGATGCCCGCCGCGGCTTTGGTTCGGCCGGCCCGGAACGGCCCGATCATGCGGTACCGCATTTCGGTGCAACACGAGGCGAGGAGGGACGGGGTACCTGCTGGCGCCGCTTCACTTCGGGCGGCGACTGGCTCTTGAGCGAGGAGACCGAGCACGAAGAACGTGAGGACTACGAGGATGCGGTGCGGCATGGGCTTCACGAGAGTCAAGAGTCCACGGGTCACAAGAGTCGCAGAGTCAGGTCGCAGAGTCGTTCAGTTCCGGGCGAAATCGATGAAGCCGCGGTCCGGATCCGTGTCGATCAGGCGCACGCGAACGCGGTCGCCGACGTCGAGGCCCTCGAAGCCCCGCTCCAGCTTGCCCTCGATCGCGGGCGACGTGAGCCGTACCCACGTGCCCTTCGGCCCGGCGCCCGTCACCACCGCGTCGAAGACGTCGCCGACGCGCTGTCCGATCCAGAGCGCAGCGGCGGCCTTGCGCACGAGGCGCTCCACTTTGTTGGCTGCGTCTTCCTGGCGTGTGCAGTGGTCGGCCAGCGCCGCGAGATCGCCGAGCGGGTACGGCGGCGCCTCGCCGGCCAGGGCGGCTTTCAGCAGACGCTGCGTGATGAGATCAGGAAAACGCCGATTGGGCGCCGTCGCGTGCGTGTACGCCTGCGCGGCGAGGGCAAAATGCGGTTCGGGATCGGCGCCAGCCGCGCGTGCGGTGTACTCGCCGCTGCCCAGCAACTTGATGATCGTCAGTGACAGCTCAGAGAAGTCTGCCGGCGCCGCCGCGCGCCGCGCCTGCAGGAAGCCCTGGAGTGCAAGGACGTCCGGCGTCTCCGGGAGCCTCGTGCCGTAGCCTGCCGCGACTTCGACAATCCGATCCCAGCGCTTTGGTGTGCGGACAACCCGGCGAATCGACGGAGAGCCGCGATCGGACAGGAAGCGCACGGTCGCGCCATTGGCCGCGACCATGAAGTGCTGGATCAGATCGCGTGCGCGAGCATGGCCGTTTTCCGCCACATCCTCGACGTCGCCGTCGCGCACGGTGAAATGCGCTTCCACACGATCGAACGCGAGCGCGCCGTCGTCGTGGCTGCGATCCCGAAGCTGTTGTGCGAGCTCGTCCTGCTCGCGGATCTGCCGATCGAGACCGGGCACCGCGGTCAAGGCCGTCGGTGCCGGAGCGGCTCCGTCGAGCCACGCGCCAACTGCCGGATACGAAAGCCGCGCGTGGTTGTGCACGAGCGCCCGGTAGAGCGTGCTGGTGGCAATGCGGCCGCTCGTGTCCGCCTGCAGCTCAATCACCATGGCCGCCCGGTCGTCGCCAAGGTTGAGGGACGTCCGATCGGTGGATAGCACCTCGGGGAGCATCGGGAACACTTCGGCGGGGGTGTACACGGAGGTCGTGTTGGCGCGCGCGTGGTCGTCGAGCGCCGAATGCCGCTGCACGAGCAGATCCACGTCTGCGATCGCGACCAGAAGCACCCGGTGCCCGTCGCGCGGCTGGTCGAGCACCTCGAGCTGATCCAGGTCCCGGGAATCTTCGTTGTCGATTGACGACCACGGCAGATGGCGAAGATCACGCAGCCCCGCCAGGCTCGGCGCCGGCAGACGCTGCAGCTCCTGGCGGGCCTGGGGCGGCAGAACCGGCTCGAATCCGCGCTCGAGCATGGCCCTGCGTGCAATGGCCTGCAGCCGATCCTTCACGTTCTGGGGCATGGTCAATACTAACCATCTTCAACGGACACAAGGTTGCCGGGTCGGAATGAACCCCGGAACCTCCGGAACCCTGGAACTCCTTGAACTCCTTGAAGCGGCAATCAGGGTGGTTCAATATTCGCCCTATGCATTCGGTCGAACGGTTCGGCGCTTGTGTCGTGGTGTCGGCCGTGCTCCTCGCTCCTATCGCCGCAGCACCCCGGCACCAACAGGAACAGCCGACGCACGCGGTCATCGCACCGGTGGCTCTGCAGCCGCTGGCGCAGCACGTGCGGCGGCTGGAAACGGCCCTCGCGTATCTCGGCCAGCCACTGACGGCGGCGGATCATGCCCGGCTGAACGACGCGGTTGGCGAAGCCGATGAGGAGCGCGCCATCGCCGGGATCGAGGCCGCGCTCGATTCGTACGTGCTGCTCGACGTGACGATCAATCCCGAGAGCCGCGTCAGCGTGACGCAGGGACATGCACGACCGTCGCTCGTCGAAGGCGGCTCGCGACTCTTCCTGATCCGCCTGCGGAACCTGGCGGGTACGACCGCGCCGATTCGTGTGACGAGCCCCAACGCCGGCAGCGTGTCGATCGGATCCTGGACCAGCGGAGGCGCACCGGATCCCGCCGTCACCATCAAGCCCAGCGATGTCACCAGCCGCTGGGCAGACTTCACTCTGTACGACAAGCCGCCGATGTCGGCGAAGCTCTCCGGACTCGGGCTCGAGTACGCGATCCTCGACGTCTACAGTCGCGATCGCGGGCAGCGGGCGGCCGACATCGGCGTGGATGTCGGGCAGGGCTCCGCGGACGTTGGTTTCAGGAACCAGGTGTCGATCGTCTTCACGGCCGCCCCGGCATTCAACGTCCGGTTCCACGTGCGCGACGAACTCGGGCGTCCGTCGATTGCGTCGTTCACGATCACCGACGCGTTCGGACGCGTCTATCCCGCCACCGCGAAGCGCCTCGCGCCGGATCTGCCCTTCCAGTCACAGGTGTATCGCGGCGACGATGAGGACCTCGATCTGCCGGCGGGACGGTACGACATCGCGTGGACGGCGGGGCCGGAGTATCAGTCCGGACGTACGACTCTCGAGGTGGGACCATCGCACGCATCAGAGGTGACCGTGCAGCTGCACCGCTGGATCGATCCGGCTCGTCTCGGCTGGTTCTCTGGCGATCACCACGTGCACGCCGCGGGATGCTCGCATTATCAGGATCCAACGCTCGGTGTGAACCCGGAAGACATGTTCCGCCAGGTGCGCGGTGAGGCGCTGAACATCGGCGCCGTCCTGACGTGGGGCCCCTGCTACTACCACCAGAAGCAGTTCTTCTCGGGCAGCGATCACCCGTTGTCGACCGCAGATCGCCTCCTGCACTACGACGTCGAGGTGTCGGGTTTCCCGTCGAGCCCTGCGGGCCACCTCGTGCTGCTCGGTCTCAAAGACCAGGATTATCCGGGCACGAAGCGCCTCGAAGACTGGCCCACGTGGGATCTGCCGATCCTGCGCTGGGCGCGCGCGCAGGGCGCCGTCGTGGGGTTCGCGCATTCCGGCTGGGGGCTCGAATCGAAGGCCACCGACGTGCCGAACGACGAAGTGCCGGCCTTCGATGGGATCGGCGCGAACGAATACATCGTGGATGTCACGGAGCCCAACGCCGTGAATTTCATCTCCACGGTCGACACGCCCTGGCCGTGGGAGCTCAACATCTGGTATCACACGCTCAATGTCGGGTTCAGGACGCGCATCAGCGGAGAGACCGACTTTCCCTGCATCACCGACGAACGTGTCGGCGCCGGGCGCACGTATACCAAGCTCGATCGGCTGTCGTACCGCGGCTGGGCCGATGCCATCGAGCGTGGCGCGGCGTACGTCTCGGACGGACGCACCCATCTGATGAACTTCGCCGTGAACGGCACCGCAGTCGGCACGGCCAATAGCGAGGTGGCACTGCCGGCGGCAGGTGGCTCGGCCCACGTGACGGTCTCCGCCGCGGCGCTGCTCGATGTGACGCCCGATTCGCGGATGGCCACGCGCCCGTGGGACGAGAAGCCGGTACTGGTCCGTCGAACGCGCACGGGTCGGCGTGTCACGGGACGTCGCCGTGGAGGTCGTTGTCAACGGACGCGTCGCGGCCAGGACCACAACACCCGCGGACGGTCAGATCCGGCCGCTCACCTTCGAGGTGCCGATCGCCCGTAGCTCGTGGATTGCCGTGCGCGTGCCGGGCGCCGCGCACACCAATCCGATGTTCGCGATGGTTGGCGGAGCGCCAATCCGCGCGTCGCGCGCCAGCGCGGCGTGGTGCCTCGCCGGGGTGAATCAGTGTTGGACGCAGAAGGCGCGCAACATCCGCGACTCTGAGCGCGATGAAGCACGGCGCGCCTACGATCGCGCCCGCGAAGTCTACAAGACGCTCTCCGCCGAATCGACCGAACCGTGATGAACACTCTGCCCGATCGCCGTTCGTTTCTCGCCACATCACTTCTGGCAGCCCCGGCCTTGGCTGCCACGTCAACGATCCAGAACGAGAGTGCGCGGCGCCCGCTCAAGGTCGTCTGCGTCGGCGGGCATCCAGACGATCCGGAATCGGGCTGCGGCGGCACGCTGGCGCTCTTCACGGCGGCGGGACACAGCGTGTCGATCGTCTATCTGACCCGGGGGGAGCGCGGCATCGACGGCAAGTCGCTCGATGAAGCCGCACGGATCCGGACGTCGGAGGCGCAGCGCGCCTGCGAGATCCTCAAAGCTGTCCCGGTCTTCGCCGGCCAGATCGACGGCGCCACCGAGCTCACCGCCAACCGCGTCCGCGCGTTCATCGAGCTGTTAACTGAGGAGCGGCCCGACATCGTCCTCACCCACTGGCCGGTCGATACGCACATGGACCACCAGGTGGCGAGCCTTCTCGTCTTCCGTGCGTGGCTGGCCGCGCGGCAGTCCTTCAGCCTGTTCTATTTCGAGGTCAACGCCGGCGAGCAGACGCGTCTCTTCCTGCCGACGGAGTACGTGGACATCACCCCGGTGCGCGATCAGAAGAAGCGCGCGCTATTCGCCCACGTCAGCCAGGACGGCGAGGCCATCTACCGCGATCATCACGGCCCCATGGAAGAATTTCGCGGACGCGAGATCGGCGTCGCGGCCGCCGAGGCCTTCGTCCATGCTGCGCGACCGCACCTGTTGAGCACATAATTCGGAGATGCGTGCGCTCTGGATCGACGGCGGCCCGCGACCTTCGGTGGGCAACGGACGCCGAACCATCATCAACCCCGCCACCCTTGAACCGCTCGACGATGTGACGGAAGCGGACGCCGCCGACGTCGAGGCCGCATGCGTTGCTGCATCCGACGCGTGGCGGCGCTGGCGACGCGTGCCGGCCATCGAACGCGGCAAACTGCTGCATGAGACCGCGGGTCTCATGCGAGGCGATCGCTCCGAGCTGTCGCGGCTGCTGACGCTGGAAGGAGGCAAACCCCGAATCGAAAACCTCGACGAAGTCGAGTGGTGCGCGGCCTGCTTCCAGTACTACGCTGAGATCGCGCGCAATTCCCACGGCTCCTCGATTCCGCCCACGGCCGAACACCAGATCAACTTCACCATCAAGGAGCCGCTCGGCGTCGTCGGCGCCATCGTTCCGTTCAACTATCCGCTCCTGCTCCTGGTGTGGAAGATCGCGCCCGCACTCGCCGCTGGAAACACTGTCGTCATCAAGCCCTCCGAGCTCACGCCGCTCGCGACGTTGCGACTCGTCGAGCATGCGATGCACCATCTGCCGAACGGTGTGGTGAACGTGGTGACGGGCGGCCCCGAGGTGGGCGCGGCGCTCGTGGACGATCCGCACGTCGCGTGCATCGCGTTCACGGGGTCGACCGCGGTGGGGACCAAGATCGCGGTGCGCGCGGCGGAGCACTTGAAGCGTGTGAATCTCGAGCTGGGCGGCATCGATCCGCTCATCGTGTTCGAGGACGCCGATCTCGATGTCGCGGTACCGGGCGCCGCGTGGGCCCGCTTCCTGAACAACGGACAGGTCTGCACGTCCGCCAAGCGGATCTATGTCGTCGAGCCCATCGCCAAGGCGTTCGTCGAGAGATTCGTCGAGCATGCGCGCTCACTGAAGCTCGGCAACGGCATGGATCCGGAGACCGATCTCGGTCCGCTCATCTCCGAGCGGGCGCGTGAGCGTGTGGAGGAGCAGGTACGCCGGGCGCGGGCGCAGGGGGCGACGCTCCTGTCGGGCGGGGCGAGGCCAGCGGCCGCGGGCCCTGGCTGGTTCCACGAGCCGACGGTCCTGACCGACGTGCAGCCGTCGCACACCATCGTGTGTGAAGAAGTGTTCGGACCGATTGCGTCGATTCAGGTCGTCAGGAACGCCGATGCGGCCATCGCGCTCGCGGCGCGATCGGATTTCGGTCTTGGGGCGAATATCTACACGCGCAACCTGACCTGGGCCCTCCAGGCCATGCAGGAGATCAAAGCCGGCACGTTCTGGATCAACGATCCGCTCACCGACAACGATGCTGCGCCGTTTGGCGGCATGAGGAAGAGCGGTATGGGCCGCGAGCTGGGCGAGGAAGGACTCGACGCCTTTCGCGAGACCAAGCACGTCCACCTCGACTTCGTGCCCGAACGAAAGAACTTCTGGTTCCCGTACCGTCAGCGGCGCGAGGAGATTCCGGAGTGATCCGGCGATTGGCCCGACCCCGGATCGTCGTCGTGGGCGGCGCCGGAGCGATGGGGCGCATTACGGCCAGAGACCTCGCGGAAACGGCTTCGGACATGGAGCTCGTCATCGCGGATCGCAATGGCTCTGCCGCGCATCGCCTGGCGAGATCGTTGGGAAACGGGACCCGCGGCATCGAGGTGGATGCCAGCGACCCTGAGTCGCTCGCGCGACGTGTCGGACGCGCCACGGTCGTCGTCAATGCCTGCCATCACGACTTCAATCTCTTGGTAATGGATGCCGCCGTGGCGCTCGGCGCTCACTACTGCGACCTTGGCGGCCTGTTTCACGTGACGAAGAAACAGCTGCGGCGCCACGCCGAGTTCAAGCGGAAGCGGCTGCTGGCGCTGTGCGGGATCGGATCGGCACCGGGGATCGTCAACGTCATGGCGCACGCTGGGGGCGCTCCACTCGATCGTGTCCACGAGATCCATATCGCCGTCGGCACACGGGATGGCACGCGCCGCGAGGGCGCGGCACTGCTCGATACGTCCTATTCGATTCTCACGGTACTGGACGAAGCCTCTCAGCCCGCAGCGCTGTTCACGGGCGGCACGCTGCGGTTCGTTGCGCCGCTGAGCGGAGGGGAGCCGGTGGATTTCCCACAGCCGGTTGGACGGATGTTCCCGGCGCGCACCCTTCACTCCGAGCTTGCGACGCTGCCCCTATCGTTCCGCGACAAGGGCATCCGCGAAGTGAGCTTCCGGATCGATTTTCCAGGGGATCTGCTCGACCGATTGCGCTTCGTCCACGGGCTTGGTCTCACCTCCACCACGCCGCGCGCCATCGGCGCTGGACAGGTCGTGCCTCGTGACGTGCTGCTGGCGCTGCTGGCTCGGGCGCCGAAGGCCGTCACCGTCGGGCGGCGGGACGAATATGAAGTGCTCCGCGTTATCGTGCGCGGCCAGTCCGGCGCCAAGCGCATCGAGACCGTGCTCGACTGCCACGTGCCCGGCATGCCGGCGTGGGACGTGGGTGTGGACATCGACACCGGGGCGCCACCGTCCATCGCGGCGCAGATGATCGTATCGGGTCAGATTGCGGCAACCGGCGTCCTGCCTCCTGAACGAGTCGTCCCAGCGGCCCCGTTCTTCCGGCAGCTCCGCCGGCGCCGGATGCGAATCACCGAGCGGCACCAGCCGTGGCCGCTCTCATCCAATCGCAGCCGTTCGCGTGCCGCAGCTGCGGCAAAGTAGGGTGCATGCCTCGTAAGATGTGGATCGCCAACACCTGGACCGACGCCAGCGGCGGTGCGACGCGCGAAGTCGTCAATCCAACGGACGGCTCCGTATTGGCGCGCGTTCCGGAAGCCACGGCCGACGATGTGCGCAAGGCGATTGCGGCGGCGAGGGCGGCGTTCGACGACGGGCCGTGGCCGCGACTGCCGGGCCGCGACCGCGGCACCGTTCTCTTCCGCATCGCGGAGGCAATCCGCGCGCGAGCCGCGGAGTTCGCCGAGCTCGATACGAAGAACATGGGCAAGCCCATCGTCGAAGCCGAATTCGACGTCAGCGACGCGGCGCACTGCTTCGAGTACTACGGCGGCCTGGCGTCGAAGATCCACGGCGAGACGCTCGAGGTGCCCGACAACGCGCTCTCGATGGTCGTGCGCGAGCCTGTCGGGGTCGTCGGCCAGATCATCCCCTGGAACTATCCGCTTCTGATGGCCGCGTGGAAGCTGGCGCCGGCATTGGCAGCCGGGTGTACGGTGGTGTTGAAGCCGGCCGAGCAGACGCCGCTCTCTGCACTCGTCCTCGCTGAGATTCTCGAATCGCTGGACCTGCCGCCGGGAGTCGTGAATATCGTCACGGGCGATGGGCCAGTCGCTGGGGCAACGCTGGTTACCGATCCACGTGTGGACAAAATCGCGTTCACCGGCGGGGTGGATACCGGGCGTCTGGTGATCCGTGGGGCGGCAGACACGATCAAGCGCATGTCGATCGAGCTGGGCGGGAAGAATCCCAACGTCGTCTTCGCGGACGCGGATTTCGATGCGGCCGTGGACGGCGCGCTGTTCGGCGCCTTTGCCAATCAGGGCGAAGTGTGCTCGGCGGGGTCGCGCCTGCTCGTTGAGCGATCGATCTACGACCGCATGCTCGAGGCGCTCGTCGAGAAGACGGCGCGGATCCGGCTCGGCGACCCGCTGGATCGCGAGACCAAGATGGGGCCGCTCGTGACACGCGAACATCGCGACAAGGTGCTCCAGTACATCGAAGTCGGGCGCGCGGAAGGTCGGCTGCTCGTCGGCGGGGGCGTACCTGCGAGCCCGGCCTTGAGCAAGGGCTGGTATGTGGAGCCCACGATCTTTGCGGATGTGAACAACTCGGCGCGTATCGCGCAGGAAGAGATTTTCGGTCCGGTGCTGGTCGTCATTCCTTTCGCCGACGAAGCCGAGGCGGTGCGGCTGGCGAACGACACGCCCTACGGCCTTGCGGGTGCGGTGTGGACCCGCAACGTGTTTCGCGGCATCCGCGTGCTGAAGCAGATTCGGGCAGGCATCCTCTGGCTCAACACGTATCACCCGACGTACAACGAAGCACCGTGGGGCGGCTACAAGCAGTCGGGCTTCGGCCGCGAGCTCGGCCCGTACGGCCTCGAGCACTATCTCGAGACCAAGCAGATCAACCTCAATCTGTCCGAGGCGCCGATCGCGTGGTACTGAGTCACTTGCACCTGCAATGCAGAAGGCAGATTGACGATTGACGAATACGAAACACGCCGCGTAGCGAACACGACGCCAAATTCGAACACAAATACGAACACGAACACGAATACGACTCCAATGATCGATCTCCAAACTCCTGTCCCTGGTCCGAAGAGCTCCGCACTGCTCGCGCGCCGTCAGGCGGCTGTGCTTCCAGGCGTGAGCACGATGCATCCCATCTTCATCGAGCGTGCGTCGGGTTCGACGGTCACCGACGTCGATGGCAACACATTCATCGACTTCACTGGCGGCATCGGCGTCATGAACGTCGGGCACGCGCAGGCCGACGTCACCAGAGCCGTCGCCAGGCAAGCCGAGCGATTTCACGCACGTCAGCTGGCAGGTGATGGGCTACGAGGCCTACGTTGAACGGCCGAAGCGCTCATCCGGATCGCGCCGGGCGACTTCGAGAAGCGCGTGTTGCTCGTCTCGGCAGGCGTCGAGGCCGTCGAGAACGCGGTGAAGATCGCGCGCGGCGCGACGAAGCGCGGCGCCGTGCTCTGCTTCGATCACGGCTTCCACGGCCGCACGCTGCTCGGCCTGTCTTTGACGGGGAAGGCGGTGCCGTACAAAGCCGGGCTCGGGCCATTCGCCCCGGAGATCTATCGCCTGCCGTTTCCATACCCGTACCGGGGGCAGGGTGTCCAGGGATCGATCGAGCACGCGCTGAAGACCATCGTGCGTCCCGACGACCTTGCAGCCATCATCGTCGAACCGGTACCTGGGGGAGGGCGGCTTCCTCGTCTCACCCGTTCCGTTCCTTCAAGAGCTGCGGGACCTGGCGACTCGCTACGGTATCGTCCTCATTCTGGACGAGGTGCAGAGCGGATTCGGTCGTACCGGATCGATGTTCGCGTGTCAGACATTGGGGGTGACGCCGGATCTGATGACCGTCGCGAAGTCGTTTGCTGCAGGACTGCCGCTGGCCGCGGTTGTCGGACGTGCCGACCTGATGGATGCAATCCAGCCAGGCGCTCTCGGTGGGACGTATGGCGGGAACCCGCTGGCCTCGGTGGCGGCGCTCCAGGCGATCCGGATCATCGAAGAGACTTCTGGCAAGCGGCCACGTGGATCGACTGGCCGTGCGGCTGCGAGGCAGCTCGATGAGCTCGCGGCCCGCGTGCCATTGATCGGCGAGGTGCGCGGCCTCGGTGCCATGCTGGCGATCGAGCTCGTGCGCGATCGCGTCACCAAGGATCCGGCGGCCGCCGAAACCGCCGCGATCGTGGCCGAGCGCGCGTGCGAATGGGTTGTTGCTGTTGCCGGCGGGTACCTACGGCAACGTCATCCGCTTCCTGATGCCGTTGACGACGCCGCTCGATGTGCTGGACGAGGGCCTGAACGTCCTCGACAGGGTGTTGGGTGGGGTCAGGTCTTGAATCCCCACATTTTTCACGACCTGCCCCCTGCTGGGTATCGTGCAGGGGGCAGGTCGTGAAAAATGTGGGGATTCAAGACCTGACCCCACCACCCCTCAGAACCGCGTCGTGAACGAGACGTCGATCGACCGCGCGGGCAGCAGGTAGGTACTGAGACTCGCCGAGCTCGCTCTCGGAAATCGGTGGACGCTCGTCCGTGAGATTGCGTCCGTCCAGCCGCACGTCCCACCGCTGAGCCCGCCATCCGGCCATGAGGCCGAGCGTGCCGTAGCCATCCGCGAGCGCCGTGTTGCGCATATTCAGATAGCGACTCCCCACGTATCCGACTTCGATTCCCGCCAGGACTCCACGAGCGGGCGCGCGCAGTACGCCGACCGAGGCCAAGTGCCGCGCCGACATCTCGATCCGCTTGCCCGCGAGCTGTGTGGGCACGCCGTCGAACTCCGTGAGGTAGTCGTCGAAGGTGGCGTCGTGCAGGCTGTACGTCGCCCGGCCGGTGATGTCGTGGGCGAACTGCATCGACACGCCAGTCTCGACTCCCGTAAAGCGCTCGGTGCCGGCATTGGTGAGTGCCGGCAGGCCGTTGACTGCCTGTGCAATGACGAGGTTCTCAAAGTGCATCAGGAAGGCCGAGACATCGAGGCCGAGGCGCCCATCCATCCAGCGGGACTTCATCCCGCCCTCGACGCTCCGTGCGGTCTCTGGCTCGAGCAGGCCTTCGCCTTCACCTTCTTCGCCGCCCTCGGCCTCGCCGAGACCGAAGTCGAACTGCCGCCGGCTTGAACGTGTCGCGGTAGTTCGCATACAGGCGAACCGAATCGCTTCCACGCGACCAGGCGTCGAACATGACGCCCGCACTGCCGCTCAAGCGGACGTGCGTGTCGCCCTGCTCTCCCTTGCCGCCGTCCACTTCTTCGCCCTCGCCGCCATCCCGCACTTCGTTGGTCATGTTGAGGCGGAGGCCGCCGTCCACTCTGATCCGCGACGAGGGCCGCCACTCGAGAAGGCCGTATCCCCCGGCGAAGTTGCGATGATCTTCGATGCGCAGGTCGAGGCCGGTGGGAACGACCGCCTGCGGCACCGGGACGCCGCCGAGCGGCGCGTCATAGTCGAAGTCCGCGCCATGGGCTTCGCCGACGCCCAGCAGGTAATCACCACCGGCGATCAGGCGAGTCTTCGGCGACAACGTCCACGCAAAGTGCGTATCGACGTACACGTCGGTGAGGTCGATCTGCTCACGGAGCCCGGTCGCGTTGCCCTCGGTCTCCTCGACCGTATTGAGAAAGCCGCGGAGCGCATCCTGCGCGCTTCGTGAGAACGAGCCCGTCAGCGTCCAGTCGGCGCTCCCGACCTTCCGATCGAACCCGGCCATGAACGCCGCCCGCTTCTCGTTCAGGAATGCGCCGTCCGGATTCTGGTTGGCGTCCACCGGCACGAGCGGCGTGAGCGTCTGCCCGACACGTGGATGTGGACTGGCCGGATCCTGGTCGAGCCACGTCGCGTCCACGTTGAACCAGAAGTGGCCGTTGCTCAGGGCACGCGTGTTGCGCCACAGCGCGTGGGCGCGCATGAACGACGTCCGGTCGTCTCTATACCCCTGCCGATCGACGTCGGCCGTCAATCGTGAGTCGAAGCCGCCGAACGAGAAGGGCAGAGCCGCCACGACGCCGCCGCTCCCGAATGAGCCCGCGTGGGCGCCGACGGCTCGAGCCGTCTCGCCCGCAGGCTTGTGGACGACATGGATGACTCCGACAAACGACGTGGCGCCGTATGTGACCGGCGCCGGGCCGCGCATGACCTCGATCCGCGCGACATCCGTGAGGCTGAGTGTCGCGAGCGCGGGATTGAATGCGCCACCCCACGGCACGCCGTCCACGACGAGCAGAAAGGCGTCAAACTCCTTGAGTCCCCAGAATTCAGGGACCGACGACGCCGGACCACCGTCGCCACCAGGCGCAATGGTCACACCAGTTGCGAGCGCGAGCGCAGACTCGAGGTCGCGGGCACCACGATCGGTGAGCTCCTGCGCGGTGAAGACCTCGATCGGAGCTGGCACTTCGACGGCAGGCTCGAGGGTACGCGTGGCGACGACCTCGACGCGCTCCTGCACGGTCGGCGGTTGCGGCGTCGGCTGACTGTTGTGCGACCGCGAGCGCCGGCCACAGGACGAACAGCGCGACGAGGCAGCAGAGAGACGGCATCATGATCATGAGTGCGAAAACATATCATTCTTCATTACAGGGTTCAGCCTGCGAGCGGTTCCAGATGGTGCATGAGTGCAGACGAACAAGCTGAACCGCGCATTCGAACCCTGAGCGTGTCATCCGTCAACCGCTCGACCGCGCTGAAGCCCGACTGAATCCCGCACAGTGCCACCTCTTGAACCCATTGAACCCGTTGTCGTCACTCCCATGTCGCCAAATCTTGACATCGGTTTAACGACTCTGAGACGCCTCGCGCGTCTAATGAGGAAACACCCACATCCTGATTGTGCCGAGGTACCTCATGCTGGTCACACACACGCTCCCCCGCGACGCTGCGATCCTTCAGCGCATCGAAGACGAGTACCGCGAGATGCCCGGCCTCGTACTGACACCCGAACAGGGCGCACGCCTGTGGTCGCTGCCAGTCCTGAACGTGCTCGATGCGTTGCACGTTCTTGTCGGTATGGGTTTCCTGAGCCGCACGGCCATCGGCGCCTATCGGCGCAGAGATGAAACAGTCTAACGGTCAACGGTCTGCAGCCCAACGGTCTTCAGTCTTCAGTCTTCGGTCTGCGGCCTGGCTGGACCGTCTACCGGCTTCTCCACCTGTCCATGCCCTACGTAGACCGTAGACCGTAGACCGTAGCCCGCAGACTCTCTTCAGTCCGCGCGCGCTGTGCCGGGCAGCAGCTCGAAGAACAGTCACACGCCGCCCGTCCTCCCAATCCTCAGCGATGATCTTGGTCGACGGATCGCGCACCAGCCGTTCGACGGCTTGGACGTACGACGGCCGTGTGCCGCGCTCCTCGTGCAACACCAGCACCGTCACGCCCCGGCGCTGGAGCTCGGCGAGCGTCTTCGTATCCGGAAACGACCGCATGTCGTAGAGCAGTCCGATGTACCAGTTCGGGTAGTTGCCGCTGTAGCCATTGATCAGCGGCTGCCAGTGCCGCGTGGATCGATACATGTACTCGACGTCGAGCATGTTGTAGAGGCGCCAGGGAACCGTCACGGGCCACTCGAAGATCACCGTGCCCGGCCGGTTCCGGAGTGCCGAGTACCACACCGAAATGTCGCTGGGTACTCGGATCAGCCGCGGCGCCGCCAGGCACTCGACAGAAGCGGCAATGACGAGGGCGACGCTCACCACTGCCGCCAGCCTCGGGCTGCGGATGGACCGTGTAATGCGCGTGAGGCCGAAGCCGGCGACCACCGCCGTTCCCATCAGGACGAGAATGTCGGCTCGCGCAGGCACTCGCAATCCGCGGAACGGCAGCACCCAGGAATACAACAGCTGATACAACCCGCCGTTGAAGCCGAACGTGAGATCGAGTGCCAGCGCCAGACCAACGGCGTGCAGCAGCCGGGTCCGATCGAGCGGCGGCCAGAAACCGACGATCAGCAGCGCGAGCGCGACGAGGCCGGGAAAGAGGTGGCGCTCGTTGGCCCCGATCGACGCGGTCCAGCCGTACAGGCGATTGTTGCGAGGAGCGCTCAAAAAGTCGGATGGGACCGCGCTGTAGCCGGCGATTTCCGTTGGCCCGCGTTCGCCGACGTCGGCTCGGCTGCGCATGTATGGAACGGAGTACAACGCCATCACAACGAGCGGGATCGCCACGATCCGCAGGCCGGCCTGCAGCGCCAGACGCGGCGTGCGGTAAAGGCGCACCATCGTCAACACCGACAGCCAGAGCAGCAGGAACATGCCGTGATAGATGCTGCTCAGCACTTGACCCGTCGCCAGTAGCCCCACCACGAGGTAGCCGCCATCGCGCGTGATCGCCCGATGCCAGGCGAGGACGGCGAGCGGAATCCAGAACGCGAACTGCAGCTCGAGATGGTCGAAGTGCTCGAGACGATGAGGCGAAAACGCGAAGATGACTCCGCCGAGCAGGCCGGCGGCAAACGATCCTGTCAGTTCGGTGACGAGCACACAGGCTGCGACGCCGCTCGCCACAAAGGACGCCAGAAGCGTCAAGTTGTAGACGGCAACTGGATTGACGTGGAGCCACTGCAGGGGGGAGAGCACCACAGCCGGCAGGAGAATGGCGTCGGAGTACGCCAGGGTCGCCTGGTGTGGATAGAAGATGTTCGCGTCGAACAGATGAAGCGGATCGGTCGGCAGTTTGTGGGCCACCCATGCCAACCGCCAGACCGAGAAGTAGGAGTCGCCGTGCTCTCCGATCAACCCGCTCAGATTGGTGATGAGCGGTAACGAATTCACGAGCGCGAGGAGCGCGAAAAACCCGGTAGCCGACGCGACGAGACGAACGCGCACATTACGACGCTAGCACGTGCACACCGGGATTGACTCAGCGATTCGAAGATTTTACTGATGAGGTAGCCCGCGGTCTGTCACGCGACTGTTATGGTTACTTCGGTACGCGCCCTCTCCGTTGCAGCCACCAGCGCATGCACGTGTGCGCGCCGTCCACCGGATCGCAGAACATCAACGGACACCCGCCGACGATCGCGACGATGCCGAGTGCCGCGCAGGCGCCCACGGCGTCATCCGAGACGCTGCCAGCGCCAAACGATCGGTGGAACCACACCCGAGGCACGTGCGCGTCGCCACATTGCCGAACGACGTCTGCCGATGCCTGCGGCGGCGTTGCGATCACGACGCCGTCAAGCGGCTGTGGCACCTCTGTGATGTCGCGATAACACCGTGTGCCTTCCACCTCCGATGCATTTGGATTGACTGGGAACACTTCATGCCCGGTGTCGCGCAGCCTGCGGAAGATGGCGTTGGCTGGCTGTGTCGATTGACGCGAGACGCCGGCCACGGCCAGGCGACGACCTTGGAGAAACGCTGCGACTGATGCGGGAGTGTTGGCCATGATGCTGGCCTTTCTGATAGAGGCGTGTGCCTCGCGGCACACGCTCCATCATCGCGCGTCGGAGCGCCTTCCTGCAATTGACGGGAATCCGTGACTCGCATTGGCCACGGACCTCCCGTTGACTCACCGCGACGAGGGTTCGCCGGTGAGCTGACGACTTAGAAAAGACAGCACGAAGGCGATCGCATGCCGGGAGTCAGGCCCCGCGTCAACCGTATCGAAGCCATGACGTGCCGCGTGCAGGTTGATGAGCGTGAACGATCGGTTGGCCGCCAGCGCCCTCGTCACGAATCGATCAATCGACTCGTTGAGACCCGTCATGGCGTCGCGTCCCGCGCGCGCGACGAGAAGCGGGACGTCGGCTGGAAGGTCTTCGACACCACGGCCGGTATTCAGGTTGGCGAAGTTCCACGTGCGAGCGGCATCAGCCACAACCGTGCTGCCTTCGAGGTCGAGCATGTAGCCGTAGAGGAATGCGCCACACGAAAAGGCCGATGGGGACGTCATGAGAAGAGAGAGCGCATTGGGCACGTTACCCGAGCACGACCAGAGCCCGATTCGGCTCGCATCGATGCCGGGCACCTCGTCGTCCCGGTGCAGGTATTCCACGAGTGCGTGCGCGTCCTCGGCCGGCTCCTCGTTGGTATACGTGATCGCCGCGAGGCCGGCGTCTGCGATGAGACGCGCCCAGGAGCGATACGATTGCATCTCTTTCGCCGGACATCCGATCGCCTTTTGCATCCCGAGGTCCGAGAAGCCGGTCGTCAGCAGAACGACGGGCACTCGCTGAAGAGTGGTGTGTGCCGGCCGATACAGGTCGAAACGCAGTTCGCGGCTGCCGCTGCCGGGATACGGCAGATCACGTGTGACGAGAACGCTTCGGCTTTCGACGGTTTCGTAAACGAGTGGTCGCACGGCGACTTCGTGGAGGTTCCTGGGATTGGTCATCGCGCCTCCTCATCGGCGGGCCGACATTGGCCCACGATTCAGATCGCTAGTTGATCGCTCACCGACAGGGCAAAGGGCGATGGGGAAGAGGCTAAGAACTACGGGCGGTCAGAGGCGGGATCGAGCAGGGGTGCAGCGAAGATAGCGCGAGCCTATCGCACCGGTCACGGCCAACGCAAGGCCAATCCCTGGGCCGTCCGGGACACCTGAGGAGCCCGGCGCACATCACCGAGCGCTCAGGTGAGGGACGACTGGACGTTACGTCGTCGCGGGATGGAGCCGGAATGCGGGCACATGCTTCTGGCTCGCATTCGACGCCAGACGCTCCTCGATCTTCGGCAATCCGATCACGGTGGCGCTTGTGGTTTCGTCGGCGATCCGAATCGTGTGGAGGAAGTACGTGTTCTTGGTGGTCTCATCGAACACGATCTCACTCTGCCGGGGCGCCGGTCCGCTCGTGGGCACGACGTCGAAGAATACGCTCGCCCGTCCATTCTTCTCGGTGAGCCGGATCACTCCGAGTCCATCGTCCAGGGGACGCAGCTCGTATCGGCCCGCCGGCATCGTCTTGCCATTGACGATGAATGCGAAGTCGGTCGTGAAAGTGAGGGGTTCGTCGACCTGCGCGTAGAGCGGCGTGGTCATGACTATGGCGGCGAGAATGGCGCCTGCCATGACGGCTGCGTGAATCAGTGACTTCATCGCGTTCTCCTTGCTGTAATGGCGGCGGAACGCCGCCGCGTAGAAGGAGAGCAAGGACGATACCTGCTGCATCGCGCTCGATCGCGCGCGTTCCGCGTGCGCGACACGCGTCGCGTGCTCGCAGTGTCACGCGCGACGGTCAGCCGTTTCGATCGAGCGTCCCTATCGAGCTACGCTCAGCCTCACGAGAGTCGAAGCGTGGAAGAGTCAGCAGGGTCAAAGGGATCGACATATCAAAGATAAATGTGATGGATCTGCGATACGCGAACGGCAGGACGGCGATCACGAGACTTCAAAAGATCGACCCGAAGTTCTCGCTGCAATGAATTGCGTCCTTCGATCTTTGCTCGGCGGTCGCCCAGCACATTATGATCCCCAACCGCTGGCTATCGACGGCAAGCCTGCGACGCGTGACTGGAGGAAGCATTGGCCGCACAGTTGACCCGCCGCGACCTTCTGAAGAGTGCCGGCTTTGGCAGCACCGCGACCCTCTTGCGAGGCGGCAACACTGGAGCGGACCCCGCGCTCTCGATCGCTGGCGAACGTGTCGACCTGGCAGTGACGTTCGTCAGTGACGTGACGGTCCGGATTACGGTTTCACAGATCCGGCGTGACCTCACGGCCACCGTTCCGCGGGACGAGGGCGTACTCGCGCCTCGGGAGTGGCCGCGACCGGCGCTGCGGACGACCGCCCTCGATCGACCGACGACGCTCAAGCACGCCGACCTGTCGATCGAGCTCGGAGCCGATCCGTTGTCCATCCGAGTGACATCGGCGGAACGGCTCGTCCAGCACTTGCGCCTGGATCCACAAACGGGGTCTCTTGCCTTCGCACTCGGCGACGGTCCGATTCTCGGCCTCGGAGAAGGGGGACCGCAATTCGATCGACGCGGCCATTCGGACGAGATGCGGAGCGGTCAGGACGGGTACCAGCTGAGGACCCACGGCGGCCGCGTGCCGGTGCCGTGGCTGATTGGGACCGCGGGCTGGGCGATCTTCGTGCATCGTCCCTACGGATGGTTCGATTTGACCGGCAGGGAGGGTCGGCTGGCGCCACTCGCCACGGAGCAGCGATTGCCGATCGATCTGTTCGTGGTCGCGTCGGCCGATCCGATCGTGATCATGGCCGAGTACGCGGCGCTGACCGGGCATCCCGAGCTGCCGCCTCTCTGGACGTTGGGTTATCAGCAGTCGCACCGCACGCTCGCAAGTCGCGACGAGGTGTTACAGGAAGCGAAGACGTTTCGCGACAAGAAGCTTCCATGCGATGCGCTGATTTATCTCGGGACAGGATTCTGCCCTTCGGGATGGAACACGAAGAACGGCGAGTTCGCATTCAACTCGAAGGTGTTTCCGGATCCGGAAGTGATGTTCGGCCATCTGCACGACGAGCATTTCAAGGTGGTCCTGCACGTCGTGCTCGAAGGAAAGACGCTCACGGGGAGCATTGGTGACCGCTGTGCGGCACCGCCGCTGCCGAGTGGCACCGTGAGTTCCGGCGATTGGCCCGACGATCGTCAGGTGAGCTGCTATTGGCCTGTGCACGAGCGGATCTTCGGCCTTGGCGTTGACGGGTGGTGGCCGGATCAGGGCGACGGCCTCGACCCGCCCTCACGCCTTGCCCGCATCCGGATGTACTGGGATGGCTGCCGCCGACTCCGCCCGAACCAGCGCCCGTACGCGCTCCACCGGAACGGTCTCGCGGGGATGCAACGATACGCCGCGTTCCTCTGGTCGGGCGACGTCTACTCCACGTGGGACACGCTGGCCACGCACGTGCCGGTCGCGGTCAATACGGGACTGTCGGGTATCCCCTTCTGGGGCACCGACATCGGCGGCTTCGTCCCGACCAGGGAGCTCACGGGCGAGCTGTACGTGCGCTGGTTCCAGTTTGGCGCCTTCTGCCCTCTGTTCCGCGCGCACGGACGCACGTGGAAGCTGCGGCTGCCGTGGGGGTGGAATACCGGCGAGCTGGGGCCGGACGAAATTGCGAACTACACGGGCGGTGCGGCGAATCCAGACGCGAGCGAGCTGCACAACGCAGCGGTCGAGCCGATCTGCCGGAAGTATCTCGAGCTGCGTTATCGGCTCCTGCCGTATCTCTACAGCGCCGTACGTGAAGCGCATCGCACCGGCCTTCCTATCGTTCGCGCTCTGTGGCTGCACTATCCGGCCGATCCGAAGGCAGCCGGTCGCGGCGACGAGTATCTGTGGGGCCGCGACATCCTCGTTGCGCCCGTTGTCGAGAGGGGCGCGACCGAACGTCGCGTCTATCTGCCGGAAGGCGTGTGGCACGACTTCTGGACGGAAGAACGTCAGCAAGGCGGTCGCGAGATCGCGCGTGAGGTCGATCTCGAGACGATGCCACTCTTTGTGCGGGCCGGGGCGGTGCTGCCGATGGGCCCGGTGAAACAGTACGTCACCGAGTCCTCCGACGCGCCGCTTACGCTGACAATCTACCCCGGGGCTTCTGGCAGATTCAGTCTCTACGAAGACGACGGTGTGAGCTTCGCGTACCAAGCAGGCGACTGGAAGGGAATCGAGGGCACGTGGGACGATGGACGACGGCGGCTCGCACTGCGCGCCACTGCGGGATCGAAGCCTTCGAGATCCGAACGGGGCTTCCACGTGCGCATCGCTGGTGAGCGCTCAGTTCACGACGTCGTGTTTGCAGGCCGGCCGATTGATATTCAGTTGTGACGTACGTGCGATGATAAGTCGATGAAGCGCGTGCTCGTGACCGGCGCGACCGGCCAGATTGGCAGAGAGGTGGTTTCACAACTACGCGGAACTGGCTGCCGGATTCGCGCCATGACCCGTAATCCGCACTCCGGGCCCCTGCCGGCGCACGTCGAAGTCGTGCGCGGCGATCTCTCTGCGCCTGACACACTTGACGCGTGCCTGGACGGCGTCGACAGCGTGTTCCTCGTGTGGGTCGCGCCGTTCGGGGCGTTCGCACCAGCGCTCGAGCGAATCGTTGCACACGCCCGGCAGGTCGTGCTGCTCACATCGCCGCATCGCACGCCTCACCCGTTCTTCCAGCAGCCGAACGCGCTTCGCGTGATTCATGCGGGCATCGAGCAGTTGATCGAAGCGTCTGGTCTGCGCTGGACGTTCCTGCGGCCCGGACCATTCGCGCTCAATTGCCGCAACTGGTGGGCACCGCAGCTGCGTCAGGGCGACGTCTTGCGTTGGTGTTACGCCGACGCCGCGACGGCGCCCGTGCACGAGTCCGACATTGCGGCAGTGGCGGTTCGCGCATTGTGCAATGAGGGGCACGACGGCCGCGAGCACGTGCTCACCGGACCGGCGTCGCTGACTCAGCGCGAGCAGGTGCAGATCATCGGCGAGGCGACTGCCCGGCCGCTGCGCTTCGAAGAGCTCTCGCGTGAATCCGCACGGAAGCAGATGTTGGGGATGATGTTTCCGCCGCCGGCCGCCGACATGCTGTTAGATGCCTACGCGGCCGCGATCGGCTTGCCGGCGCTGGTGACGTCCACGGTGGCCGACGTCACGGGCGTGCCCGCCCGCTCCTTCCTCGACTGGGCGAAGGACCATGCGGCTGATTTCGTCGTCCAGCCCAGTTGAGGGACTATAGCGGCGCGTTTCGGCGATTTTGGCGGTCCCTCCGCCGAACCGGACGCTCGTCACGCAGTCTTTAGGCCGAACGGACACGAAGACCACGTAGCTGGACGAGGAGCACGAGCAGCCCTGCTAAAGTTGTGCTCACACTTCTCGAGGTAAAGGAGTTGATGAGCATGACGCGGCGTCTCGCCCATACTGTCTTCGGCTCTGTCGTGACGCTCTGCGTTTTCAGCGGCGCAGCGCCAGTGGTGACGTGGCGACCGGTGACAGGTGAAGCCGCGTCCCGCGTCCAAGGTCAAGTTCAGGAGCCGGTCGTCCTGGTCGGCGCCGGGGATGTCGCCAACTGTGACATCAACCGCGGCTCGGGCGCCGTTGCGACCGCCGCACTGCTCGATAGAATTCCCGGGACGGTGTTCACGGTCGGGGATCACGCGTATCCGTCGGGAGCGATGAAGCAGTTCACGGACTGCTACGATGCGAGCTGGGGGCGTCACAAGGCGCGGACACGTCCCGCACCAGGCAACCACGATTACCTCACCGCCAACGCGAAAGGGTACTACGAGTATTTCGGCGACAGCGCGGGCCCGGATCGGCGCGGGTACTACAGCTACACGCTCGGTTCCTGGCATATCGTCTCGCTGAACAGCTCCATTGCCGCCGATCGCGGTTCAGCACAGATTCAGTGGCTGCGTCAGGATCTGAACGACAACCACGCGACGTGTACGCTTGCCTACTGGCACATTCCGGTCTTCAGCTCAGGTCCTCATGGGAGCGACCAGCGGGAATCAGCGCACATGCTGGAGGCCTGGCGGGTCCTCTACGAGTTTCATGCCGACGTCGTGATCAATGGGCACGATCACGATTACGAACGGTTCGGGCCACAGGACCCGAAAGGCAAAGCCGATCCGCAACGAGGCGTCAGGGAATTCGTCGTCGGCACGGGTGGAGGAGGCCTCTACGAGTTCAAGCAGATCCGACCGAACAGCGAGGTGCGCAGCAATCGGTCGTACGGAGTGCTGAAGTTGACGCTCGGCAGCACAGAGTACGCGTGGGAGTTCCTGTCAGCCGCTGGGGAGCTGTTTCACGACAGCGGGACCTCAGCGTGCGTGCCGTAACGTCTGCGGTTCGTTAGTGCACGCCGATGATTCGCTCGGCATTCTTCGAATAGAACTTCTCGAGCACAGCGTGCGGCAGAGCGAGGCCTTCGACGGTCTGGCCGCCGTAGTCAATCGCACCCGCGCCGGTGTAGTACGCCCAGTCGCGACGATACTGCGCTTCCAGATCGGCGGCGAACTTCGCGCGGTCGGCGCCGGTCGGCGTCACGTCTGGTGTCCGATACGGTCGCCATGATTGATCGGTGCCGTACATGATCCGGTCCTGGTACTTCAGGAAAAACGCACGCACATTCGGCGAGGGCTGACGTGTGAGGTCGCGGGTACGCGCCGAGACCTCGACGTAGAAGTTTGGGTACGCGTCGAGCCGCTTCGCCACTTCGTTGACGTCGTACTCCAGGCTGCCGAGGTGCGCGCCGATCATGACGAGCTCCGGGTGCTTCACCAGGACGTGGTCGCGTGCCTCCATGATCTGGGTGTGGCTCGGATAGCCCGGCTTTCCATAGAGATGCCATTCCGGGTTTCGTGAGTAGTAGCCGTAGTGCACGCTTTTCGGGTCGAGTGGCAACCATGCCTCGCGCGGTTCCGCCAGATGGGCCAGTAGTGGTTTCCGGCGCAAGACGAGATGCGCGTACACGGGATCCAGGATCGGATCGTCAGGCATCAGAAACGTGCCGTCGGGACGCTTCAGTTCGAGCCCGACTTCCTTCCAGATCTTCACCATCACGGCACCTTGCGCGAACGTCTCATCGAGCGCGTTCGCCACGCGCGCGCCGTAATCCGGCTGATCGCGCGTCGTGAGATCGAACGTCGAGGCGAACGAGAAGATGTCGGGATGCCGTTTCACGAGTTCGGCGTTGAACCGGTGCATGAAATCGAGATACCGGTCGGTGCCTGGATTGCTGATGTTCACAACGCGCAGGTTGAGGCGCCGCAACATCGCGTTGACGACGGGCATGTCCTCGTAGATATGAGCGTGCACGTCGATCTTGCGGACGTTCTCGAAGCGTGGCCGAGGCGCCTGCGTTGAGCCGATCGGGGATTGCGCCGCGAGAGGGTAGTCGCCGAAGGACGCGACGACGAGGGCGGCAACAGCAACCAGCAACAGGACGATGCGTGGACAGCGGAACATGCGCGCGCTCAGTCGCCCGTTACGGGCGTGGGTGTGGTCAGCGCAGCCAGCACCTCGTTATAGAGGTACTTTGCGCCCTCGACGCCGTTCAGCGGGCCCTGTTCGTACTCCAGCGCGAAGGTGCCCTTGAATCCCCCCGCGACCATGATTCGCGTGGAGCGCTGCACGTCGTTTCTGTCGCCCCACCGGTCCCAGTACTTGGCGTGCACGTTCGTATGCGAGTACGGCGCCAAGGCCTTGAGGCCGTTGAACAGCATGTACTCGTGCTCCCAATTGCCGAAGTCTGGTGACGCTTCGCAGTAGGGATGGTTGACCTCGTCGATGATGGTCCTGATGTTGATCGGATCCGCGGCGAGGCCCCAATGATTCTCGATCGTCACCCGAATGCCGAGGTCTCCGCCGAAGTCGGCCATCTCCTTGTACGACTCAACGGCCGCCGCGATCATCGGCACGATGTCGATGTTTCTGGGATAACCGTCGCCAGGTCCGTGCAGAATCGCGTTTGGCCTGATGCTCGGGCCGAGCGCCTGCGGCGAGTTCATCCGCATCGATTTCACGCCCAGCACGGCGCACCCCTTGAGCCAGCGCTTCGCCATGTCCACGCCGGCCTTGCGTTTCGCGTCTTCCTCCGGAGAGCCGTACGCAGCGAGGTTGGTGGGCGCGTTGTTGGAGATGTGCTGGACCCTGGTGCCGGTGGTGACCAGCTTATTGGCCAGCGTGTCGAGCCATTTCCGCCCTGCCTCACTCAACGGATCGAACCCGCCGGACCGGCCGTTTGACGGCGGGAAGAACATGCTCTCGTCGGTGACGTCGCCGAACAACCCCGAGAACAGGTCCATCCGCGTCACGCCAGCGAACGTGTCTTTGGTGAACTGCGGGAAGTCCAGCATCGTGATTTCGCCGTACTTCTCTTTCATCTGCGACGCGTTCGGCAGGTTCGCACGCGCGGCGGCCGCCGCGGTCGCGACGGCAAGCGGTCCCACGGCGTTGGGGTTCTTGGCGAGCGTGTCGTCACCGGAATCAGTGCCTGCCGCCTCCCGCCGACCGGCGGGCATGCCAGCCGCCGTTGGGGTGATGCGCGACTTGAACAGCGGCCGAATCGGATAGGAGTTGCTCGCGATCCGCTCCAGCGCTGACTTCCGCGCCGCCTCCTGCGCGAGGACGGTCTCTCGGGGCGTCATCACTGCCGCGGCCGTCAGCCCGGCGCCCGCCGCCTTGAAGAACTGTCGCCGATCGAGCGATGCACGCATGTCATGTTCGTTGTTCATGAGTTGTTCTCCCTTCCGCCAGCGCGATCTGCTGGCGCTAGCGGTTTAACGCCGCAGCGACAAACGCGAACACCTCAGTCGTCACGGGACTGCCCGGCGCGCCGATCTCGTCGTTGAGGGCCTCGTGCGTGGTATCGCGGCCGACGACCTTTGCAGACACTCCCGCTGACTGGAGAACGGCGGCGAAGCGTTGCGCCTGCGCGCTGGTGTCGTCGTTGCCGGCGATGTGAAGGATGAGGAATGGAGGAATGCCCTTGTTCGCCGCCACGTGGGTCACGGGGGAGAAGTCGAGATGCTTTGCCGGGTCGTTGCCGAACTTCTGTCGATGACCGTTGGTTGGCAATGGCAAGTGGTGCACGCGCGCGCGCGTTTCGGCCACCTCGATGATGGCGGGGATGTCGAAGGTGTCGGCATCCACGGGCACGCACCCCTTGATAGTCGTCAGTGAGAAGCCTTCCGCCTTCACATACTTCTCGTCCGTGCACATCAAAGCGGCGAGCTGAGCGCCCGCCGAGTGGCCCATGACCAGGAGCCTGGTTGGATCGCCGCCGTACGTCGCGATGTTCTTATGTACCCACCCGAGCGCGGTTGCCACGTCGCCGGTCAGGGCGGTCATGTCGACGGTGGGCAGCAGACGGTAGTCGACGGACACGAAGACGAATCCGGCCTCCATGAACGCCTTCGGCTTGACGCCGACCATGCTCTTGTCGCCCGCCTGCCAGCCGCCGCCGTGAATCCAGAACACCACGGGCAGGCTCTTCGCGCCTTCTGGTGCATACACGTCCAGGACTTGCCGTTCGTGCTCCGTCGCATAGGGGATATCCCGTGTCACACGCTGGGCGTACGCGTCCGAGACGCACGCAATGGCAACGAGGAGCAGGCAGGTAAGGTGTCTCATCGAGTTCATCGGCGCCTTAGCTTGATGGAATCGCAAATGGTATCCCACACCTGCGTACGAGCAAGTGAAGTGAGCCGGCCGAGGCGGTTCGCATATAGTGCGCCGCAATGTCCCCACCCACACGCGTGCGCTACCGACGGAAAACGCCGAACAGCGAGACGGCTCCCGGATCGAGTCCGAACCGCGACGTTTAAGGAAGACCGCCCGATGTTGACGCCATCGACAGCGGGTGCGCGGGTCGCTGCCCACACACAGCGACACGGCAGCGGAGATGTACGTGCGGCCATCGCACGGCGTCTCCGCCCGCGCGGAATGAGTGAACCGATGAGTGACGCACAGACCGATTCGATTGAAGTTTGCAGGGAGTGTGGGGACAGTTTGTGCTTACCCCGGCTCAAATTGACTGGTTTATTCGGCGCGGATTGCGTACCCCAAAGAGATGCGCGGCCTGCCGCGCAGTGCTGCGAGAGCTGAAGGAGCAGCAGGAGTCGCAGTCGTGACGCGCGAAGCCGGCCTGGGCCGCCCAGTCGCGGGGGCTATGCGTTCGCCAGGCCGAGGGGTCGCAAGCCTTTGTCCGTCGCGTAGGTGACCGATCTTGTTGGGCGACTCGGCGCGGATACAGCCTGAGGGATGGCGTCGGACGGCAGCGCCTTGGGGACGCCCCAGAACGCATCGCAGACCTGACATCGGTAGTACTGCGCGTATGCGGTGGCGACGGTAGCCTTTGCCGCCCGCGCGGCACACATCGGGCACTTCGGCGTGTTGGGGTTCAGTGGACTTGCCATTGGTGGGCCTCGGAACCGTGATCGTAGAGGACCGGTCGAAGGCGCCGCTGTCCTAAAGCGCACAGGCAGCGATATGACGGCGGGGTGACGGCGGTCCTGCGCGAGCTGAAGGCGCAGCAGGAAGGCTCGCAGTCATGACTGCTACAATCGCGTCGGCGCGACTCACGAATGCCACTATCCCCCGGAACTCAGCTCGGCCCGTACGAAGTGCTCGCGCTCATTGGTGCGGGCGGCATGGGCGAGGTCTATCGTGCGCGCGACCCGCGACTGAATCGTGACGTCGCCATCAAAGTGCTCCCGCCCGAACGGGTCGCGGACGAGGGCCGCCGCCGTCGCTTCGTTCAGGAAGCGCAGGCCGCATCCGCGCTCAACCATCCTCACATCGTCACCATTCATGAAATCGAGTCGGCGGACGGCCGCGACTTCATCGTGATGGAGCTTGTGCAGGGCAGGAGCGTTGACACTCTCATTCCGCGGAACGGCATGGGGCTCAGCGAGGTCGTTCGGATCGCGATTGCGGTCGCCGACGCGCTGGCAGCCGCTCACGCACACGGCATCGTCCATCGCGACCTCAAACCCGCCAATGTGATGGTCGGTCAGAACGGGGCGGTGAAGGTGCTCGACTTCGGATTGGCGAAGCTGACGGCCAGCGAGTCGGCGCCGGACGAGCAAACGCAGACAGTCGTCGTGGCCGAAGGCCTCAGTGCGCCCGGGACGATCGCAGGCACGGCCGCGTACATGTCACCCGAGCAGGCCAGCGGTGGCGAGGTTGATTCGCGAAGCGACATCTTCACCTTCGGCACGATGCTCTACGAGATGGCCACGGGTGCGCGGCCGTTCGGGGGCGCGACCGTTGCCGATACGCTTTCCGCCGTTATTCACGCGCAGCCCAAGCCGCCGAGTGTGGCCGTGCCCGGGCTGCCGCGCGAGCTCGAGCGCCTGATTCAGCGGTGCCTGCGCAAGGAGCCGGACCGGCGGTACCAGACGATTCGCGACGTCAGCCTCGAGCTACAGGAGATCAAGGAGGAGTCCGACTCGGGGCGCTTGCCGGCACCCATCCCCGCTCGCGCTCAGCCCCGGCGTCTCGTGGTCGTGGCCACGGCGGTGGCGGCGGGACTCGTCATCATCGCTGCGGCGGGCTGGCTGTTCCGATCTCGGGCCGCGCCTGCACCGCCAGCCATGCGCGTCGTGCCGCTCACGAGCCTCAATGGCGCCGAGATCTGGCCGCGGCTGTCTCCCGATGGCGAACAGGTGGCGTTTTCGTGGGACAACGGGAACGAGCACACGGGCACGGGCGGGTGGGACCACTTCGACATCTATCTGAAGCTGGTCGGCGCATCTGACGTCCGGCGGCTCACGACGGATCCCGGGCGCAACTGGGTGGGAGGTTGGTCCCCGGACGACCGACAGCTCGCAATCCTGCACGAAGAGCCGCAGGAATCCACGGAAGCGATGATCTCGCTCATATCGACGGTGAGTGGGGCCCGGCGCAAGCTCGTCGCGTTTCCGGTCTTCGGGGCGCCGCAGCTCGCCTGGTCTCCGGACGGGAAGTGGATCGTGGCCGCAGGCGGTCCGTCGGCGCCAGGCGGCAGCGGCATATTCGTCATCCCGGTGGACGGAGACGAACCTCGTCGTGTGATGCAACCCAAGGGTCAGCAGCTGCTCGGCTCCCCCGCGCTCGCGCCCGACGGCCATCGACTGGCCTACATGACGTGCATGGCCACAAGCGGCGGGTCCAACTGCGGGGTCGACGTTGTGGAGCTGGACGACCGTCTGCAGCCCGTGTCATCGCCGCGTCGCCTGGTAGCCGGCGTCGTGCCGGGTGGGCTCGTCTGGAGTCCGGACGGCGCATCCGTGCTCTACACGATTTCCCCGGTCCCGGAGATGTGCTACCTCTGGCGCGCGTGGGTCGACGGCGGACGGGCGCCCGAGCGAGTCGAGTTGGCCGGGCTTGGTGCGCGTATGCCGGCGCTCTCGGCGGAAGGGAACCGCCTGGCGTTCAGTCGCTACCTCAACAGCGCCGGCGTCTACACGCTGGAGGCCGCGCCACGCCCAGTGCTCGTCTCCTCCTTCTGGGACATACAGCCGCAGTTCTCGCCAGACGGCACCCACCTCGTCTTCACCTCGTCGCGTTCGGGCGAGTCACTCAACATCTGGCTCGCGTCCGCCGATGGTTCCAATGCGCACCAGTTAACGCACGGCCCCGGGACCGTTCAGGGCTCGCCGTCCTGGTCGCCAGACGGGCGTCACATCGCCTTCGACGCGAAGGGCGAGGGCGGCCGCCTGGCGGTCTGGACCATCGACGCCGACGGCGGGTCCCCGCGCCGGATCACGACGGGACCAGGCGATCAAAACACGCCGACGTGGTCGCGAGACGGGCGCTGGATCTACTTCTCGTTCAACCAGGAGGGCAAGAACGACACGTGGCGCGTGCCCGCCAACGGCGGATCAGCCGAGCGTGTCACGCACGGGGGGAGTGCGTTCTTTGCAATCGAATCGATAGACGGCAAGGACCTCATCTACAAGCGAGACGTGGCCGAGTCCCCGCTGCTCGCGCTGCCGCTTGCGGGAGGTCCCACGCGTCAGTTGTTGCCGTGCGTCTCGGACGTGAACTTCGCGGTCGGCCCTGCCGGGACCTACTACGCCGCCTGCGGTCGTGGCCCCGCGCGGTCCATCCACCTGCTCGACAAGACTGGGCGAGATCGTGTGCTCGGGAACATTAGAGACACGTTCCCCTTCGACTTCCAGCGCGTGGCGGTGGCACCCGATGGAAAAACAGTCCTGATCCAGCAGCAGTCACTCTCCAGCGACCTGATGCTGATCGAGAACTTTAAATGAGCCACCCGAGCAGGCGCTGGCACGGGCGCTTAAGGTCCAAGACGGCCTGCAGGGGCGGCGCGCGGCGCTTCGAGCACTGAGGCGATCGTGCAGACGACCGTCCTGAACAGCCACGCGAACATTTTCGCGGACTGAAGAATCGGACGATGGATGACGCGTTTTGGCTACGGTAGGAATCGAAAAGGGTGTGCCGCGAGTGCCAGGCGGCCCATGTGATTGGGGTGGAAGAGCAGCTGCGCTGCGATGAGGCGGGCTGGTCACTGAGCCCGTGGTGCCCCGCCTGCCGCGCGAAGAAGCGTAAGCGCCGGAATGCGCTGCTGCGAGAGTAACGGGTCGGTCTTCAAAGGACGTAGGTGCGCCGACTCGTCGAGCAGGCTGGCGACACGGACGCGCACGGCAGTGAGCTCTGCGCGGCGTTGCGCGATCGCGTCGGCAGCAGTCATCCGCTCCTGGATCGTTGTCGGAGGCGTCCGGAACAGTGTGTCCGTGAGGTCAATCGCCTTTTGGTAGCCACTGGCAAGCCACACGACCGCTGCGATCAGTTCGGCGCGGGTGAGTTCTTCGGAGGGAGTATGCGGGCGGAACCGGCGGGTGCGATGGGGTCATGCGCACTCCTCTGAGAAGTGATGAGACTTGCAGACTGTAGTTCGCAACCACCACGATTTCAATACGGGAGTTTCCCCATGTCTTCGTAAGAAATCGCACCATGGTGTCGAAAAATCGTCAATTTGATGTTTGGGTGCTCTGCGACAGCGATGCACACGACAGCGGGACATCAAGAGCGGCTAGAGTGCCCCTTCATCAGACTTCAAGTAGGTCTTTGCCCACGATCACCGAGCCGCGGAAGTGGATGCGAGCCGCCGCGGTCCACATTTGCTCTGTGACCTCTGGATCGTCCGCAGGTATCAGATGAGACAGCACCAGGGTCTTGACGCCGGCCGCCTGTGCCACGCGGCCAACGTCTTCTGCTGAGTTTGGCCCGCGATGATACTCCGCTTCAGCGCGGTCGCATTGGGCACTCGGGCCACCAGCCGATCGACCGCGGGCAAGTAAACGGCGGAATGGACGAGAACGTCGGCACGTTGCGCGAGCTTCACAAGATTGTCGGACCGTGCCGTATCGCCAGAGATCACGATCGACCGATCGGCAGCATCGAACCGATACGCGAACGTCGGCACAACGGGCGGATGATCGACGAGCGTGGCAGTGACCGTCATCTGGTCATCGCGCATGACCAGACCACCCTCGCGGAATTCATGGACATGAACCAGCGGTACGAGCGGCACACGGCCCTCGTCAGCGATCCGCGTGCCGATGTCGGTACGCATTCATCTCGAAGAACAGCCTGGTCATCTTCGCGAGCGGCGGCGGTCCCCACGTGTCGACCCGCGTCCGGAGTCCGGCCGTCCAAGCCAGCCCAATCAGATTTCCGTAATCAGCGTTGTGATCCGAGTGGTGGTGCGTCAAGAAGATGTGGCGCAGCGTGGGCAGTGCCACATCGGCAAAGACAAGCTGGCGAGCCACGCCGTTTCCGCAGTCGATGACATACGCGGCGTTGTTCCTGATAATGACCTGGGCAGACGCCGAACTCGCTTTCCGGGGCCGTGGTCCGCCACCAGTCCCTAGCAGGATCAGTCTCGTCCTGGCCGTTTGGCTTTGCGTTCTGGATGGCTGCGAGCAGGTCGCCATCAAGGTGGCAGTTGCGGCCAGAAACGCGCGTCGGGTGCAGGCTGGCATGTCTTGTTTCGAGGGGCAGTCTAACGAAGGGCTGAGGTCATGAACCTTCGAATAGCTGTCGGGCAACTCCGCGGGGAGTATCCAGCCGAGCTGCAATGAGCATGGAGAGACGGCTGCTTGACATACATGAACCTATAGGCACATACTAGCACCGATGTCACCCAAGCAACGGTTTCCGGTGTTTTCTCTAGTTCTTTGGCCAGCTCGCGATCTTGAAGGCGATCGAAGTCGGACCGACGCGCCGGTCGCCGCACAGATTCGGCGGGCCATCGACAAGTATTTGGCCGACCAAGACCGTGCTGACGAAGGCGGAAGTTCGGAAATTGCTGCAGCAAGGGTGAGAGGGCGCGACGCCGCGCTGTCTGAAAGCGCCGAAAACGCGCGCGGGTACGGTAATGGACGTGTGACAGTCTGCGCAGGTGCAACAAGACGACCAGATGCGGAGTGCGCGTTATTTTGGCGGATTGTAGGGGGTGAGTGAGTGTTGGCGTTCAGCGGTCCAGCGGGCCCGCAAGCGTTACAAACCAGATCGATTTCGACGTCGCTGGCGGCAATCGTCGTGCCCTTGCCGAAGCAGTGGGGGCACACCAACCCGCCCTAAAAACTGGCGTCGGCGGAGGCAGCTGCTGATTGCTCCACTGGCACCTCGCAAAACTGTTGGTAAAACAGAATTATAACAAGGGCCAATGCTCGGTCAAGATCTGATGCTCTTAAGAATTTAGTTGTTCGGATCGGTGTGAACTGACCATGACGAATTCAGAGTGGTGGGCAACTGCGCATACGTCGCCGGCGAGACACCTCGCGTTGTCGATGGCGTCTTCCATGCCGGCACGATTCGGACCCTTGCGTGGAAGACGCACACCGCACGCGCGGAAGTCTGGGCGGTGCCGAACATCGGCATGGACTTGCGATTCTTCATCGACGGCGAGCTGCACTCGACGGAGTTGTTCCGCGGCGTGGACGGCGGACGAAGGCGACGTTGAAGGCGTTGAACAAACGCGATGAATTATTGCTTAAAGGTTGGGCGTGATGGCAGACGTGCAGACCGATTCGTCGTGGTCGGAATTCGTGACAGACGTCGTGATCATAAACTCGATGGCGAGCGCAGAGGAACGCCGCCATTGGAGCGCCGACGAGGATGCGCGCACCCAGAGGGTTTGGAAGGACCTCATTAAGGAATTGGTCAACGGCGTCGGCGCATGGAACGGCGCCGTGACTATCCCCTCAATTGAAGCTTGACGATCGCCTTTACGGGCCCACGCTCACGATTCGCAGCGACTGGCCTGCGACCGAGACGCTGCACGTGGAAGTGCGACAGAGGACGGGCGCTCATCCTGCAGGGATTGTGACCCGCATAGAGAAGCCGACGCAGTTCAGCAAGGAATTTTCGAGCGAACGAGTATTTCGTGCAAACGGCAGCGGCGACGTGATCTTCATCGCCGCGCACGGTAGCAAGACAGAGATCTCATCGGCTCGCGCGCTGGCCCAGCAGATTCTGAGGCCCTTCCTTGGAAAGCTCTGAGGCCAACGATGAAGACGCGACGACTCACCGACGGCCGGGAGATCCCGGTGCGCGATAACGGCGGCGTGCGAATGACCTGCGACTGCGGGCGCACGAAGTGATCGAAGTGTCTGCACGCCTGGCACATGAACTACAAGTGGAGCGGCGTGCACTACGGCATCTCCCTCAACAAGGAACTGCACACGCACATCAAGTCCAGGGGTGACGCGAAGGACGAGGCCGAGAAGATCCGGCTCTCCATCCGCGCCGGGACGTTTCGTAAGGTGACGACCCCGGACGTGTCACCCGATGCGCTGATGTTCCAGAAGTTCGGTGAGTTGTGGATCGAGCGCGGGACCGATCGTTATGGACGGGTGGGCCGCTCCAGCCATGATGGCTCCATCGTCAAGCAGTTGGGCCTGGTGGAGCTCGTCGCAGGACCACTGAAGGACGTCGATGGCGGCCTACACTGGCGGCATCGCGTTGCCATCTGTTCGGAATGGGGCTGGTGACAGGAGCCGCAGCCTAATCGCAACGACATTCCGGCTGACAAGCCAACCACCGTGAACTGAATGACCTGTAATGGCGCGCCCGCCGAGGCTCGAACTCGGGACCCCCGGCTTAGAAGGCCGGTGCTCTATCCAACTGAAAGCTGTACGGGCGCCGGAGGAAATGGTAACAGGAGAGCGCCTTCACCTTCGATCCATCCTCAGGACGGTCCGACGGGCCCGAAGACGCTCCGTTGCTCGCGGCTGAGTTGCAGGCGTTCCGCGTTGATATGTGACGAGGCAGTGCTCTTCGCGAACGCCCGCACAGCGCGGATGCACGCGCAGCGAGCGCGAGTCCGGCGATCGCCTCACGCCGCGTGATTGCCATGCCGCGGATTATAGAGGCCAATCCAAGGCTCAAGGCGCAGGTTCACGGCGCATGGCACGAGGCATGGCCCATGCCGACCCGCGGACCTCACCGCGCACGGGCCATGGCGACGGCGCGGAGCAGATTCAGCGGCTCCACCCGAGCTCGTTTCGCTCGAAGTCGAACTGCACTCGCTCGCAATCGAGGGCCAGCACACCGAGCACGCCGTCGATGCTCGGCGGGTATCCGTCCGGCACGCGATCGAGCGCCCAGGCTGGCAGCTTGTCCCAGACGCGTGCTCCCAGGCGAACCTGCCGGAGATCGAGCCGCTGCAGGCGGGCAGCACCGGACGCATATTGCACGGTCTTGTCGCCTCTCCAGGGCGCACCCGAGAGGGCGGCGGGCATCCGCGACTTGAACAGCACCAGATCGCTGCTGCCGGTGTCGACCAACAAGCGAACCTGCTGTCCTGCGATGGTCATCCGCACGGTCAGAAACGGCCACACGAGCTCGAGAGGGGCGACTGACTCCTCTCGGTCGCCCGGCGAGAACCTCAGTACGCGCTTCCGATAATCGATACTGAAACTGGTGCGCGCGAGCACGTCGAGTCCGACGATCGCGTCGATGCGCACACCTTCGAGGTACGAGAGATCGCTGACGCCGGCTGGTACCGGGCCCGGTTGTCAGTGCGCCGATGCGGAATCCATGCAAAATCGTGCTCTGAATCGCCACGCTTTGACCAAACGCGACGAGCATTGAGGGTTCGGCCTGCACGTGCAGCTTACGGGCGATTCTGCCGTCGACCATGCTTGGAATCGTGCCGGTATCGATCAGCAGGCTGAGACCGTTCAGCGGGCCGATGGAACCCTTCGTGACGATGAGATGTTGCTGATAGAGCTCGAAGGGCACTTCTGCGACCGTCTCGAGAGACAATAGGGGCGTCCAGGAAAGGAGGACTGTCGCGACGACAGCCAACAGACCGGTCGTCCGATGCTCGGCCAGAGCGGCGGAACCGCAGACCGCGAGGAGCCTGGTCCACGCGCTCCGCAGACTTTGCACACGCGACGTGCTCGCGCGCCCGACAGCCCGAATGCGAAAACAGAACCCCACGGCCGGCCTCCTCCCAGCGCGGGCCGCCGCACGTCGCTGTGACGTCGGTGCCGCGCGCTGACCAGAAGCGGAGGCGGGACGAAAAGGGGCTCATCACGTCGAAAGCGAGTGGAGTCGGCCCGGCGCACACGCCAGACGCCGAGGCGGCCAGGATGGCGATCAATCGGGCTTCGGCCACGAGGGCAGGATTCCGACGGGGACGAGGACCTAAGCTCGTATGCGACTGAGTCTGCAGATATTCATATGCGCCGCCTGCTTGTTCGCGCCTGGAGTAGGCGCCGCGTCGGCGCAGCCTGAAGGACGACTCGCTGGCGTCGTTCGGGATGCGACAGGGAGCGTATTACCGGGGGTGACGTTGACCGTCGCCGGGCCCGTTCTGGCGGCGCCACGAACAGTAGTCACGGACGATCACGGCGGATACGTGCTCGATTCGCTCCCCGCCGGCCACTACCTGGTCACGGCCGCGCTTAGCGGGTTCGAGCCGAAGACGACCGAGGTCGATGTTGAGGGCGGTTCGGCGACGCTCGATCTGGTCCTTGCTGTCTCTTCGTTCTCCGAGCGGATGACGGTCACGGCTACGAAGACGGGCGCTGCCGACATCCAGTCGACACCCATTGCCGTGACGGTGCTTCCTGCGAAGACGCTCGAGCAGGTCGGGATCCAGACGGTCGAAGGGCTCGCCGGCATCGTGCCGGCCGTGACGATCTCGCAGCACACCGGGGCGGCGCAGGTGACCATCCGCGGCATCGGCACGAACAGCACGGTTGCCGGTGCCGATCCCAGCTCCACCGTTCATCTCGACGGCGTCTATCTCGGACGCCCCGCGATGGTGTTCATGGATTTTCTGAATGTGGAGCGCGTCGAGGTCCTGCGCGGTCCGCAGGGCACGCTGTATGGACGTAACTCGGTCGGCGGCACGATCAACATCGTCACTCGTCAGCCGACCAACACGCCGGAGATGAGCGTTCGGCTTACCGCCGGCAACTACGACAAGCTCCGCGCTGAAGGCGCTGTCAGCGGCCCGCTCGTCAAGAACAAGGTGATGGGCAACTTCGCGTTTCTCCGCGGCACGCGTAAAGGCTTCGTGACCGACCTCGATCATCCTGACCACTCCCTCGGCAGCGAGGACACGTGGGCCGGCCGAGGGCAGGTGCGCGTCGTCTTCGGGACGCACAGCGAGTTGCTGCTGTCGGGGGACTACGGTCGATCTGACGGCATTCCGCTCACGTATGCCAAGCCGATCGTGGCGAAACCGGGGTTCAGCTTCAACAACCCGACGAGCTTGTGGGAGGTGCGCACGAGTCATCTCACATCCGGGAAGAACAGCCAGCAGGGCGCCTCGGCAAAGCTGGCAGTCCGATTGAACCCAACGACGACGCTGACCAGTCTGACGGCGTATCGAAGATCCAACTATCGCTTCTTCATCGACTCGCGACGCGACCGAACTGCCGGTCATGACTTCCGAGGTTCCTGACCTCCAACACCAGGTCTCGCAGGAGCTGACGCTCGTGCAGCGCACATCGAAGCTCACCTGGATCGGCGGTGCATTCTTCTTCGACGACCACAATGAAGGGCAGGTCGAAATCACGCTGTATCCCAGGGGAACCCAGATCCGGCCCTTCCCGACGATTAGCGGAAGCGCCTGGGCACTCTTCGGCCAGGCCACCTACAGGATGTCGAGCCGGGTGTCGCTGACGGGCGGGGTCCGGTACACGGACGAGCAGAAGGATCTCCACAACACCGGCGGGGAGTACGTGCTTGGCACGGCAATCCTCAACAATCCAGCGTCGTTCTATGACTTCGTCGACAGCGCCAGCTACCACGCATGGACGCCCAAGGGCAGCATCGAGGTGCAAGCGTCGCGCGACACGTTTGTCTACTTCTCCGCTACACGAGGCTTCAAGAGCGGCGGATTCAACATCACCGCGCAAGAACCCGGGAAGGCGTTCAGCCCCGAGTTCGCCTGGAGTTATGAAGGCGGCCTGAAGCGCACGATGGCCGGCGGGCGGGTCCGTGCGAACACGGCGGTGTTCTACAACGCCTATCAGGACCTGCAGGTGCAGTCGTTCGTCCGCCCCGCCGTAATCGACATCAGCAACGCCGGAGCCGCGACCATCAAGGGTGCTCGAAGTCGAGGTGGCCGCGGCGGCGGGGCGCGGCGTGCAGCTCGCGGGGAACGTCTCGTGGCTCGAGGCGACCTACGACCGATACGTCGCGACCGTACCAGGCGGCAGGACGTTCGACGCGGCGGGCAATCGACTGAACAACGCGCCTGAATGGTCTGGCAGCGGTTCCGCCGTCTACGAGTTCGCGACTGGTCGGACGGGAACGGCCTCCGTGCGCGGCGATGTGTCCTGGCAGAGCCGCGTGTTCTTCACGCCGGTCAACGACGCCATCGAGAGACAGCTTGCGTATGGGCTCGTGCACCTTCGCGCCGGGTTCGAGCCGCGGAGCCGTCGATGGGAAATCGCCGTCTACGTGCGCAATGCGGGCAACACGAGAATACATCACCGGTACGGCGAATGTCGCCGCCGACCGCGTTCACCGCCCGTCCGGGCGAGCCGCGCAATTGGGGCACGCAGTTCACGATCCGCCACTGATACATCGCGTTTCCTCGAAGCGCTCAGCACGCGGCGCAGTGAACCGCGCAACTGGTTCCAGTCGCGGATCGAGATTTGCCTCCGGGTACCTGATCGAGACATCCTCGCGGCGCGCGATCTCGCCGAGACGCGAATGCCTCGGCGAGACCCACGCGCGTCGCTGATCTCACTCGTCTTCGCTCCGAACTCACTCCACGCGCCGGCCGAGAACGGTTGCGCAGACCGTCGAGGTGAGGTTTCCATTCGTGTCGAAGAAACTCGCTACGGTGCTTCCGGTGAGCTCGTCCGGGTTGCTCCCGAGCTCAAACGTATTCGCGAGCCTCTGTGTCGCCGCCCAAGCGCCCGTGGGGCTGAACAGGAAAACAGTCGTGACCGCCGTGAACGTGTGCCCGCCTGTCTTTTCCCAGGTGCCGAGACCCGTCGTGCGCATCGCAGGACTGCCACTCGTCGTGACGTTTGTGAGCGTCCCTCCTTGCGCGAATGTCAGGAGGGAATGGAAGTTCGCCACTGGGGCGCCCGTTAGGCAGTCATAGGCGCTGACCTGCAAAATCCACGCTCCTTGGATCTGTTTCGCCTCGGAGTTGGATGTCGGCCCAGCCGCCCGCCCTGCAGCCGCGACATCCGCCGTTGTGAGCGTTATCGCGGCAGCGAGCACGGAAAGCAGAGCCAGCGTCCGTATCGAGCGTTGGTTAGTCGAATTCATCTTCAATCCTCCTTGTGCGGGCGTCCCCGTGTTCCTGCGGCGTGTGCGTCTGGATGGCGTCGGTACCGCGCGCCTGGTAGAAGCGGAAGCGGACCCAAAAGAGGCTCATCGAGTGGTAGTCGGAGGGGGGGTAGAATCAGGTCACCGGGAACGAGTGGCTCACAAAGACGATGTGACAGGGTTGCTGGTGGCGTGGGGGCAGGGGGACCGGGCCGCCGACAGCCGGCTGCTCGCCGTCGTCTACGAGGATCTGCGTCGGGTCGCGCGCCGGCGATTGCGCGCGGAGCGGGCTGACCACTCGCTCGCACCGACCGCCCTCGTCCATGAGGCGTATCTGCGCCTCGTCGACCTGCGCCGAGTGCAGTGGCAGAACCGGGCGCAGTTCTTCGCGATTGCGGCGCGCTTGATGCGGCAGGTCCTGGTGGATCATGCGCGCGCGCATGTGGCCGCCAAGCGGGGCGGCCCCGGCTGGAAGATGCCGCTGGCAGATCATCTCGGCGCGACGATGCCGCGAGACGTTGATTTGCTCGATCTGGACACGGCGCTCGAGAAGCTCGGGACGATCGATTCCCGTCTGGGCGACTTGGTGGTGCTAAGGTTCTTCGGAGGGATGACTGTCGAGGAAGCCGCAGAGAGCCTCGATCTGTCTCCCGCAACGGTCAAGCGGGACTGGTCGCGCGCCCGCGCATGGCTGTTCCGCGAGCTGCGGAGGGTCGTTGACGAGCGTCATCCGGGCAAGTTGCACCGTCCGCTGAACGCAGACTGACGGACCGTCACACGGCATAACCGTCACCACAAGATCGCGAATGATCTCCGACCGCTGGGAACACATCTTCGCGCTCTTCGATGCCGCCCTTGAACGGCCTGAGGCTGAGCGCGCGGCCTTTCTCTCCGACCACTGTAGTGACGATGCCCACGTGCGCCAGGAGGTGGAGTCGCTCTTAGCGGCGCACGGTGACGCCGAGGGCTTCCTTTCCGGCCGTCCCGCTCGCGCAGGCGCCGTGAACCCTGATCGATCGGGCGCCGTACCACCCTCTTTGACGCCCGGGATGCGGCTCGGCGTTTTCGAGGTCGAGAGTTTTGTCGGCGCAGGGGGCATGGGCGAGGTCTACAAAGCCCACGACACGAGACTCGATCGCCACGTCGCAATCAAAGTGCTCTCGCGTGACGCGGCAACGGATCCGCGCCGCCGGGCGCGCTTCGCCCACGAGGCCCGCGCCATCGCGCGCCTCTCGCATCCCCGCATCTGCGCGCTGCACGAGATGGGCCGCCAGGACGGCATCGACTTCCTGGTCATGTCGTATCTCGAGGGTGAAACGCTGGCGGCGCGGCTGCGTAAAGGGCCGATGCCGATGACGCAGGCCCTCCGCACGGCTGTCGAGATCGCCGATGCGCTAGCCACGGCGCATGCGCATGGTGTCGTGCATCGCGACCTGAAGCCGGCCAACGTCATGCTCACTCCGAGCGGCGCGCAGTTGCTCGACTTCGGCCTCGCGCGGCTGCGTGCCCCGGCCGGGTCCAGCCTTTCATCGGCGACGCGTTCATTTCCCAGCAACGAGACAGCGGGACTCATCGTCGGGACGCTGCCGTACATGGCGCCGGAACAGCTCGAGGGACACGAGGTGGACGCACGCGCCGACATCTTCGCATTTGGCGCGGTCCTCTACGAGATGATCACAGGCAGGATGGCGTTTGCGGCGACGAGTCAAGCGAGCGTGATCTCCGCGATCCTGTCAACCAACCCTCCCGCGGTTGCCGTGCTGCAACCGCTGACACCGCCTGCCCTGGATCAGGTCATCAAGAACTGCCTGGCGAAAGACCGCAACGATCGATGGGCGAGTGCCCATGACCTACTGCTGCAGCTGAACTGGATTGCTGGACAGCCATCGGCGTCTCCGGCAGCCGTCGGTGTCGCGCACCGATGGCGTGAGCGTCTCGCATGGACGATCGCGGCAATGGCGGGACTCGCGGTCGTGGTGCTTTGGGTGTGGAGTCTCCAACGCCCCACGCCGGGTGTGCGGACGCATGTGTCATCCGCGTTGCCCCCTCACGGTGTGTCGCTCGAGACAGACGAAGCGCCAGCCGTCTCGCCCGACGGGAACCACCTCCTGTTCGTCGCACACGACTCCACCGGGAACCAGCTGCTCTACACGCTTGCCCTCGACGTGGCCAGTCCGGCGCAGCCATTGGCAAACACTATCGGCGCCTCGTTGCCCTTCTGGGCGCCCGACAGCAAATCAGCCGGATTCTTTGGACAAGGCAAGCTCAAGACGGTTGACATAGAGACAGGACAAATCCGAACGCTCGCCGACGCCGGGGCCGCCCGGGGCGGCACCTGGAACCGGGACGACATCATTCTGTTTGTGCCACGTCCAGCGACCGGTCTCTATCGCATTTCCGCTGCGGGCGGCCAGCCGACGCCAGTGAAGATCGAGACTGCAGGAGGTGGGCTCGCCTGGTTCCCTTCATTCCTGCCGGACGGCCGGCATTTTCTGTTCTTCGCACCGGCTCCCGCCCAGCCAGAGAACGCGGGCGTGTTTGTCGCTTCGCTCGATTCGAGTACGGCGAGGCAGCTGGTCACCACTCGATCCCGTGCGGTTCATGCAACGCCCGGATATCTTCTTTTTTGGCGGGAAGGGGCGCTGCTGGCGCAAGCGTTCGATGAAACCACTCTGGAAGTGCACGGGAACCCCGTAGCGGTCGCGCCTGCGGTGGGACTCAATCCACTGACCAACCAAGGGTTGTTTTCGGTGTCAGAGTCCGGCACCCTCGTGTTCTTCGCCGGTCCCGTCGGTGAGTCAGAGCTCGTCTGGTTCGATCGGGCCGGCCGGCAAATCGGGAGTCCAGGGCCAAAGGGCGTCGTCAACAGCTTGTCGTTGTCACCCGAGGCTACCAGCGTCGTCTACAATCAGGCCGAACCCCGCAACAGAACTTTCGATCTGTGGCGCCTGGATTTTGCCCGTGGCATCCCTTCGAGGCTGACGTTCCACCCGTCTCACGACTTCTTCCCGCTTTGGTCGCCCGACGGCACTCGCATCGCATTCGGCTCCCTTCGCAACCCTCCGCCACAGCTGTACGCGCTGAATGCGAACAGCGCTGGGACCGAGAAGCTTCTTCTCAAGACCAGCTACCCGGTAAGCCCGTCATCGTGGTCCAGCGACGGAAGCCTGCTCATCTACGGGACCACTAATCCGCAGACCGGCGGTGATATCTGGGCGCTTCCCCTAGTCGGCAAGTCCGAGCCGTATCCAGTTGTCCGCACCGCGGCCGACGAGCAGTACGGCACGCTCTCGCCTGACCGACACTGGATGGCGTACATCTCGAACGAGACAGGCGCCTACGAGGTGTACGTCGAATCATTTCCTGCGACAGGATTCAAGCGGCAAGTCTCGACGCAGGGCGGCTACGAGCCGCAGTGGCGACGTGACGGTAAAGAGCTGTTTTATCTAGCGCCCAATCAGATGTTGATGGCGGTAGACGTGAAGAGCAACCAGACGACCCTGGAAGTCGGTCCGCCGAAAGCGTTGTTTGCCACTCGCATCAAGTGGATGGAGATTCAGGCGGCTGCACACCACTATGCCCCCGCTCCAGATGGACAAAGGTTCCTAATCATCAGTGCGACCGACGAGGCACGCTCGGTGCCTGTGACAATCGTGCTCAATTGGTCTGCGGCTTTGAAGAGGTGACAGGCGCGATTCCCCCTGCCGGTCCGGGCAGTCTCCCGGCACGCGGCGACTCTCTGCGCTCGCCGGCAGCGGGCACGAGTCTGCCGGGCGCCCCATCTCCATCCCGTTAGTTGATCATGTGTGCATGACGTCAGCTCATTAATGCCTTCCAATCGGGCCCGTGGTGTCCGTCATTGGGACACGCGCGTGTCGCTGGCGGACAGTTCCTCACTCCGAGCAGCATCGCATCGCCTGGCGGGCGAGACGTGGGCTCGGGACCGCTCCGGCACATCGCTTGCTCTGGGGCAATCGCCGAGGAGAGCGCATGTTGGGCCGGATCGTCGAGCAAGTTGGCCAGGATGTGCGGAACGCGATCCGGGCATTGCGCCGGAGTCGTGCCGCGACAACCATGGCCGTGCTCTCGCTGGCGCTCGGCATCGGGGCCAACGTCGCCATCTTCAGCGTCGCACACTCGTATCTCCTCCGCGTCTGGCAGGTGCGTAGTCCGGAGCAGCTGTTCTTTGTCCGCGCGCGCGCAACGGACGGCGACCGCGTCGATGACTTTCCGTGGCCGATCGTCGAGCGGCTGCGTCAGCCTATGCGGTCCGTCGAGGACCTCGCTGCCTTCGACGGTTCCACGATAACCGCCGTTATTGGCGGGCAGCCCGAAATCGTCTATGCCGACTTCGTGAGTGGCGACTACTTTCCGTTGCTCGATGTCCGCATGTCCCTTGGCCGCCCCCTGGCGCCGCAGGACGACCTGCCCGGACGTCCGGCGGTCGGGGTGATCAGCTACGCCTATTGGAAACAGCGGTTTGGCGCCGATCCGGAGGTCGTCGGGAAGACCGTTGTCATGAAGGATCTGGTCTGCACCATCGTTGGCGTGACCAGTCCTACGTACTTCGGCCGTCAGACCGCGGGCGAAGCGCCCGCCTTGACGCTGCCGATGACGTGGAAGAGTGTGCTGGGGCTGAAGGACCACGTCACCCTCGGGTTGCTCGGCCGCATCCGACCTGGCGTGACACTCGACACCGCCCGCGCCGAACTCGATGCGCGCTATCAGGGCGCACTCGAGGAGCAGGGTCGCTCGTCGGCCCCGCACGGGCCCAGCGGGCCTGCGGGTTCGCGTATCGAGTTGGAGCCTGCGACGCGCGGCGAGTTCGACAACGAGCGGTTTGCGCGCGAGGTCTGGGTTCTGCAGTTGGTGGCCGGCATCGTGCTGCTCCTGGCGGCGATCAACGTCGCCAGTCTCCAACTTGCGCGCGGTGCTGGACGACAGCGCGAGCTCGCCACGCGTCTTGCGCTGGGTGCCACACGCTTGCACCTGATACGTCAACTGCTGGCGGAGAGCGTGCTCGTGTCCGTGGCCGGCGGCGTCATCGGTGTCGTTGCGGCGGATTGGCTCAGCGAGATGTTGCTGGCTCTGACGATCCCCAGCGGTTCCCCATCCGTCGAGGTTCTCGAGGGGCCGGTCATCGCGTTCACGCTCGCGTTGATCATCCTGGCCGCGCTGCTCTCTGGCGTCATGCCAGCCGTGCGCCTCACCCGCGCCGATCAGATCTCCGGCATTTCGAACTCGCTGAGAACACGCGGTGGCGACCGGACATCTCGCGCGGGCTGGACGCTCATCGTCTCGCAGGTCGCACTCTCGATTGTCCTGCTGATTCCCGCCGGGCTCCTGGTTCGAAGCGTCCAGGAGCTGGCACGCGTCGATCTCGGCTTCGACCCCACGCGCCTCATCGTGATGTCCATCTACCCGACCTTGGCTGGGTACGAGGGGGCGCGCGAGCTGACGGTGTACCAGCAGCTGCTCGATCGGTTGAACACCATCCCAGGCGTCGAGGCCGCGAGCTTCTCGCGATTCTCCATATTGCGGCGCGGCCGCACGCGTGGCCTGGTGGCCCATGGCGATCGCGACATCGTCGACCCCGAGGTCCTGTTCGTCGTTGACGCCGCCGCGCCGCGCCTCTTCCGCGCGATAGGCCTGCGGCTCCTCGACGGCCGGGACTTCGCATCGACTGACACAGCGAAGACCACTCGCGTCGCCGTGATCAATCAAGCCATGATGGACCGCTATTTCGCGGGCGGCCGCGCCGTCGGGCGGAGCCTGGAGTTCGACGGGGTCCGCCGCGAGATCGTCGGCGTGGTCAGCAACACGCGCTTCGATCCACGCGATGAACGCGCGGCGCCGGCCGTGTACATCGCCTACACGCAAGCGCCGCCCGAGATGCTCGGTCAGATGTGGCTCAAGATTCGTACGATCGGCGAGCCGACCGCGCTCATCCCCAGGATTCGGCGGGAGATCCAAAGCGTCGGGCCAACGCTCGTCCCGGCCTGGACCGACACCGAGGCGGCCCTCGTGGCGTCCAGCAGCGGCGCCGAGGCCTCGCTGGCGCAATTGGTCGGCGCATCGGGGACGCTGTCGTTGTTCCTCGCGATGGTGGGGCTCTACGGCACGATGACACAGGCCGTGACGCGACGGACCCGCGAAATCGGTGTGCGGATGGCGCTCGGCGCCCACACCTCCGAGGTCACGGGCATGATCCTGCGCCACGTTGGGCGACTGGTTGCCGGCGGCCTGGCGATCGGCGTCCCGCTGGCGTGGGCAGGCGCGCATGTCATTGCGAGCTTCCTGTACGGGATCGGCCCTGTCAGCGTCTCTATGACGCTGGCGTGTTGCGCCGTTGTGGCCGTCGTGTCGGCTCTCGCAGGGGCCTTTCCGGCCCGCCGGGCTGCGCGCGTCGATCCCGTGATCGCCCTTCGGAGCGAATGACGGGCCTATTCGGTCCAAGGACAGAGTTCATCGGCCGTTCACGTCTGACTCGACCCATTACTCGTCAAATAGAGGAGCACGGTGGAACGTCGTGTGTACGCAGAGCGACGTCGCGAATGATGAGGATCTGAACCCGCGGGGACTGGATGCGGCTGAGTCGAGCGCAATTCGAGCAGACACACACGCGACGCCCGTCTTCGCCGGGGGCGTCGGTCTACGCCTCCGTGATCGTCGCACTCGTCGTGATCTTCTGGCTGGACTGGGCGACCGAGTCGGCCCCAGTTCAACATCTGTACTATCTGCCGATCATTCTTGCGAGCCTGCGCATCGGTCGTCGGGCCGGGCTCACCGCCTCGATTGCCGCTGTCGTTCTCTACCATGTCGCGAACCCGTGGATCGTCACGGCCGGCTACAAAGAAGGCGACATCGTCCAGGTCGTGCTGTTCGTGGCCGTTGCTGTGGTGACCGCCAAGCTGTCCGACGATGCGAGGCGGCTCGAGCAGCTGGCCGCGACGGACGATCTGACGGGTCTGCACAATCTCAGGTCGTTTGAAACACGCCTCGGCAAACTTGTTCGCTCCTCAGCGGCCAGCGGCATGCCGCTCTCGATGCTCGTGCTCGACGTCGATCGCCTCAAGTCGATCAACGACCGTCATGGCCACCTGGCCGGTGCGGAAGCGGTTCGCGCGGTCGGTGGCGTCCTGGCGGCGCGACTTCCTCCCGATGCGGTTGCGTGTCGATATGGCGGCGACGAGTTCGCCGTGGCGCTCCCACTGCACACGGCCGCGCAGGCCCTGGTCGTGGCGGGAGACGTGCGCCACAGCGTCTCCGAGCTCGCGCCGGTGCTTGCAGGCGTCAGCTTTCCGCGCGGCGCGTTGTCGATCAGCATCGGCGTAGCCTGTCTGGACGATCCACGACGCCGAACCGCCGAAGGGGCCAGTGACGCCTCACCATATGCGGATGGCGAATCTCTGTTCAAAGCCGCCGATCGCGCCCTCTACGATGCAAAGCGGCTCGGCCGAAACCGCGCGAGCGTTGCCGCGCCGCCGCTCAGGGTGGTCGAGCACACGCACGGGTCTTAGCGCTACGGGTTCTCAGGTCTCGTCCATCGTGAGGATCGTTTGCCGCAGGACGTTGGCGCCGTTGGCACAATCGGTCCAGCGGGACTCAGGTCCAACGTCGTACCGACGCCGATTGAGCAGTTCCACGCGAGGCTGATCTATGCGCGACCGCGTGGCAACCATTCGCCGGATAGCGACCCCGGGATAGGCAGCGTGGTCAAGCCGCTCAAGACCGGTGCGGTGTATCCTGAATCATTCGATAGTGGACGCGGGACACACCGATGAAACACACCGCGAATGCTCGGTTCGCCATCAAGAGCTGGGATGAGAAACCCTACAGTGAGGGGCAGGACCTTCCAAAGCTCACGAGAGCCAGCGTGTCGAAGACGTACACGGGCGACATCACGGGGGAAGGCCACGTCGAGTACCTCATGATGTACCGCAGTGACGGCACGGCGACCTTCCTCGGGCTCGAACGGGTCGTCGGACGCATGGCCGGCAAGGCTGGGAGCTTCGTTCTTCAACGTACCGGCGTCTTTGAAGGCGGTCAGGCGAAGGAGTCGTATTCCGTGATCCCCGGCTCTGCGTCGGGAGAGTTGCAGGGCCTCGCCGGCGAGGGCCGTTCGGCCGTCGGGCACGGGCTGGACCATCCCTTCACGCTGGACTATGAGTTGGCCTAGCCCCGCTTGTCAGAGACCTCTCACTTCGCGAGCGTGGTGAGCTCGGCACCCTTCTCGGCCAACAGGATCGCGAGGAGTCGCGCCGGCTGCGTGGCGCTGCCATTCCCCGACACGGCATGCAGCTGGCCTGGCGTCTCGATGAACATCTGGCCTGGGGTGTACGTCGTCTCGGGGCCGTCGCCGACTTTCGAGCGAATCTCGCCCTCGAGCACGTAGACGAGCGTCAGACCCGGATGGCGGTGCGCCGGCGTGCTTTGCCCAGGACCGTACGCGACTTCCACCGCCGTAACCGACCAGTTCTTCAGCGACAGGTCGGGCAGGTCGCTCTGAAAGACTGGCGTCGGCGGAGTGGCCGCCGACGCTGCCGCGCTCGTTGTCATCGGCGAGCAGGCCAACGCGACGATCGTTTCCAAGAGAATCCGCCGAGTCACGTTCGAGTCCATCACAGCCTCATTGACGTCGTTGGTTGCCCGGCCAGACGATCTCGCGGCTCAGAGGCTTCGCGCCACGCGGAACCCGAAATCGTTGTATCGGAAAGACGGATCGAGTTTGCTGCGCAATGTGACGCGGCAGATCGTCCGCGCATGACGCCACGCTCCGCCGCGTGCGGCACGGCGCAGGCCCTGGTCGGGGCCGCCGGGATTCCGATTCGGTGATCGACCGTAGTAGTTCTTGTCGTACCAGTCGGCACACCACTCGTGCACGTTGGCTGCGATGCCCAGCAGGCCGAAGTCGTTCGGGCCGCCGAGTGTCACCGGCCACGGCGCCTGCAACGGGCCGCGGCCGCCCTCTGGAATCCATTCCGGTACACCATCGCCCCAGGGGAAGAGCGACTGCTGTCGCCCGCGCGCGGCGAACTCCCACTCGGCTTCAGTCGGCAAGCGGAAGGTGCGCCCCTCTTGATCGGATCGCCACGCGCAATAGGCGATGGCATCGATCCAGCTCACCCCCACGACGGGGAGGTCGGCTTGTGCAAACGGCGGATGCGACCAGTCGCAAGGCACCTGATGTCGTGTGGCATCCAGAAAACATGCATACTCCGCGCGCGTGACCGGACAGACGCCCAGCTCGAACGCGTCGACGAAGACGCGATGCGGCGGCCGCTCGTCCTCATGGCCCAGCTCCGTGCCCATCGTGAACCAGCCTCCCGCGATCGGCGCGAAATGTGGCGAAAGCATCGACGAGCTCGAAGTGGCCATTCGCGCGATCATCGAACTTCCACGCGAGGAGCTGCAGGTTCGAGCCCTGACTGTTTAATGGCCTGGCTGCCGGGACTGCGTAGCCGGATGCCGATGACGGCCATCGCAACCATGAGCAGTTGCGGAACCGTGCTGACGAGTGCCTTGATACGTGGATCGAGCGGGAAATCAACAGGCACCAAAACGGCCAGCAGAAACGCCGCCATCAGGAATTGCGGAACTGTCCACGTTCGAGGCACGCCAGCGGCCACGAACAATGTCAGCAGCCAGAGCGCAGGGAAGGTCCCGTACGCCCAGGGAAGAAAAGGGCTGCGCAACGTCGCGAGCAGCAGCACGGTCAGCCAGATCAGTGGCCCGGTGCCATCGCGAGGCGCACGGAGCGCGAGGACCGCTGTAGCCAGTACGGCGACGAGCATGTAGAGCGTACCCACCACGCGCGCGGCGCCGAAGCCCATGTTGCCGATGCCAAGCAGCTTCAGCTTGAACACGATCCCCGGAATCGAGAGGTTGATGGCCACGGCCCCGGGGTTCCGGAATGCGGGGAATGCTTCCCCGCTGAGCAGGCCCGAGAAGTGCTCGCTGAACGCGGTGAATGGTTGCCACCCGATGTCGATGACGGTCAGCGCCACGAAGACCGCTGCGAAACCGGCTGTCCACACCAGGGCGCGCCAATCGCGCCGGACCAGCAGGTACACGATGAGCAGGCCCGGATAGAGCTTCGCGACGGTGACGAATGCGAGCAGTGCACCTCCGAGAGCCCGCCGCTCCCGCTCGATCGCCGCCATTGCCACCACTGCAACGGCAATCACCACCAGCTGCACGTTGCCCTTCTGGAGCGTGTTCAGGGTGACGAGCGAGACCAGCATTACCGGTGCGAGCAGCAGGGCGCGGCTGCGTGCAGCCGGTGCCATGGCACGCGCGGCAACGAGCAGACCGGTGAGCAGCACGAGACCGCTCAGCCCGAACCACGTCGATCGCAGTCGAAGAAATCCTGGCGCGACGATCGAGAGAGCGCGCGGCGCGAGCAGAAATGGCGGCGGGTACTGGTCCTGATCGACGCGAAAGATCCCGATCGTCTGCGGCCTCCTCGGTTTGCTCGGATCGTCGTCTGGCGCCGCGTAGAGGGCCGTATCGTACACGTTCGTTGTGCGTCGGACGACGTCTCCCGCGACGAAGTACGCCGTCAGGCAGGAATGCCGCACCTCCCAGTCGCTCGACGGCACCGTGGAATACGCCGTCCGGGCGGGATCCACCATGAAGACAGTCAGGCGGGAGATGAAGATGAGCGCCAGGACGGCCGCGACCGTGCTCATGCCGAGGAACGCGCGTGAGGAGCCGCTCAGATCGATCGGAACGGTCGGACTGTTTCCACTGAAGGAAGCCGACGACGACCGGCAGTCGCGCCTGCGGCCAGCAGCGGGATGACGCGGCCGTCCGCGATGCCGGCGATGGCGGCGTACATGAAGATCGCCGCTGCCGCGGCGATGAAGAGTGCTGCCAGCCGGCGAGCACGGTTCGCATCCGTGACCCGGGCTGGTGCGACTGGTGCGTCGGCCGGCATCGAGATCCACCCTTCAGAGCTGCAGCGCTGCGCGCCATGTTCGACGAGGCCGGCGATGCTATCAGACTTCGCCAGACTCGGCCCGGCCCGCCACGTTCTCACCGCTGGGGATGAGCTGGGGGAGAATTCGTTTCATACCACTTCAGGTTCGCTGTCGCCGTGCCGATGCACACGACGTCGAGCCGCCGGTCAGCATTCAGGTCCGCCACCGCGCACCCAGCCGCCGCCATATCGCCATCGTCGACCGCTTCCTTCGACCATCGGTCGTTGGCGACGTCGATCGCACGATATAGATAGACGCTGCGACGGCCCGCCCGCTCGCCGACGACGAACTCGTCCTGACCGTCACCGTCGAAGTCGCCGGCCACGATCGTGTGACCGTCGCGAATCGTGTCGTCGATGACGTGACGGGTCCACGCGTCGTGCGCATCCTGCCGATAGACCGCGATGTTGCCGCCGTGCCACGGCTCGATGGCTGCGAGGTACCGCTCGCGGCGGAGATGCCCGACCACCAGGTCGCTCGTCCCTCCCTTCGGCCAGTCAGCCGGATCGCCTCGCGCGAGGAACGAGCGCGTCCAGTGCCCCCGATCGAACTGCAGCAGGTGGATGCCAAGGAAGCTCCCGCTCAATAGAGACTCGCGCGGACTGCCGTCCCATGACGTGGGGAAGATGCCATGCACGACGCCCTCTTCGGCGTCCGTGATCACCTCGCGCGTCCACTGCGGTGGCCTGTACATCAGCAGCGCGACATGGTCGCGATAGTCTGGAGCCACTGCGTGCGGTCCGATGAGAGGGAAGTTCACCAGCACGTTCTTGCCGGAACCGTCGATGTCCGCGAATCTCAGCCGGTGAGACGTCGGCACGCGGTCGATCTCCTTGATCGACCACAGGCCCGCAGGGTCAGCCTGGTGGCTCAGGATCGACACGGTCCCGAGGCTTTGTGCGTAGACGTTCGAGAATGCGTGCGCGAGCGCGATCTCGGGAATGCCGTCGCCATCCACGTCAGCCGCCGCCGCGTTGATGGCCTGCGCGATCCCGGTGACGAGCACATGCCGCTGCCACCCCGGGTTCTCGTACCAGCGTAGCTCCGTGAGGCCGCTGGCGAGAGCGATGACGTCCGGCCTGCCGTCGCGGTTCAAATCGGCGATGACGACCTGATAGCCGCCTTCGAGCCCGGTGTCGATGGTGTGGGGTGTGAATCCGGCAACGGGGGCGCCGGTCGACGATGGCGATGTGAGGGATGGCGGTGCATCAGCCTGTCCTGCCAGGACGGCGACAGCGGTCGAGGCGAGCATCCAGCCGATGAGCGATCGCATCCCTGATCTACCGAAGGAACTGAAGGGGAGAAGCCCCGGCCCTACTGCGCGCGCAAGTGTACCTCCGCGATGTGCCGTTGATCCTTAAGGGAATTTCGGAGGGGGTCGTCCTTGCACGCTGGAACGCGGATGCTATGATCCCGCCTCACCAAGTGGGCCCTTGCTCGATACATTCCGGATAGACCAGGCCTATCTCGTCGAGCCGTCGCTCAACCGCCTGACCGGTCCGAACGGCATAACCCGTCTAGAACCGAAGGTGATGCTGGTACTGGTTTGCCTCGCCGAGCATGCGGGTCAGATGGTACCCAAGGACCGTTTGCTCCGTGCGGCCTGGGCGGACACCTCGGTCACCGACGATGTCCTGACACGCGCCATCTCCGAGTTGCGCAGGCTTCTCGACGACGACCCCAAGCAGTCCCGTGTGATCGAGACCATCCCCAAAGCCGGGTATCGCTTGATCGCCCCGGTCGTGCCGTTGGCTGCAGCCACTACGACACTGGCAGGGCCAGCCGGGCCGACGACAAGCGATAGAGAAGATCCACTCTCGGAGGTGCTGCCTCGAGGCTGGGGCGGGCTGCGCATCATCGTCGTCGCCGGTGTGCTGATCCTCGTCGCCGCCACTGCGGCGTGGTGGGTGCGCTCTCGGTTCCAAAGCGAGATGACGACGCCTCCGCGGGTCGTACCGCTCACAATTCTGCCCGGTAAGGAACGGTGGCCGACCTTCTCCCCGAACGGCGATCAGGTGGCCTTCGAGTGGGACGGCGAAGGCGCTGACAACGCCGACATCTACATCACGATGGTCGGTTCGTCAGAGGTTCGGCGGCTCACCACTGATCCCGAAGCTGACCGTGCACCCAGTTGGTCACCCGACGGCCGTCAGATCGCCTATGTCCGCAACACTCCCGAATCGGGAGGCCGGATTCGCCTGATCTCACCGCTCGGCGGATCCGATCGAAAATTGAGCGACATCCCGTATGCTGCGCCGCTGGCGTGGTCCGCGGACGGTCGGTATCTCGCGGCTCAACGACTCGTGGCGCCGACCGGTATCGACCTGATTCCAATGGATGGGGGCGAGCCTCGCCGTCTCGTTGAGTCGAAGCCACCGCACACCGATTCCGCCCCCGCATTTTCCCCGGATGGCAGCCGGCTGGCCTACCGCTCGTGTGTAACTCCGATATTCGGCTGTGACGTGTACGTGCTCGAGCTCGATCGAGCGCTGCTACCGACGTCTTCGCCTCGGAGGCTCACGCCGGCATCCGTCCCGTCGATCGCGTCCCTGGCGTGGAGTCGCGATGGGCGCTCCGTCATCTATAACTCGCTTTCCCCGTTGATCACCTATCTCTGGCGAGTTGATATCGATGGGAGCCGGCCCCCAGAACGGGTCGAGGTCGCCGGACTCGGCGCCGCCATGCCGGCAACGGCGGTCTCGCGCGACCGGCTGGCCTTCGTGCGCATCGTGGTCGATACCGACGTGTACCGTTTCCGGCCGGGGATCCCCAGCGTACCCGTGCTCGCCTCGACCTTTCTCGACGGTGAGACGCGCTTCTCACCGGATGGTCGAAGGATCGCATTCAGTTCGATGCGTTCCGCCGATACGTTCAGAATCTGGGTGGCCGCTGCCGACGGATCGAACGCGCAGCAACTCACCCGTGGCCCTGGGTTCCAGCAGGGCTCCCCCTGGTGGTCGCCGGATGGTCGGCGCATCGCGTTCGATGCAATGGCCGAAGATTTTCACACGCACATCTGGGTCACGGACACCGATGGCGGCGCCATGCGGCAGCTCACGAACGACCCCGGGGATCAGAATGTCCCGTATTGGTCCCGCGATGGCCAGTGGATCTACTTCTCCGCCGATCGCGGCACCGGACGTGACATCTGGCGCATGCCAGCCGCTGGCGGGCCGTCACAACGAGTGACGCGGGGCGGAAGCGGCAACTTCGCATGTGAATCGCCCGATGGGCAAACCCTTTTGTACCAGCCAGTCGACGCCGACTCCCCCCTCCTTGCGCTGCCGCTGACCGGCGGAGTCGCGCGCCAGCTTGTCGCGTGCGTGAAGCCAACGGCCTTCGGCGCAGGTCGTGAGGGCGTGTACTACGTGGCCTGCGATCGGCGCCCAGACCCGGAGCTACATGTCATGAACCCGGCGACGGGCGCCGACCGGCTCCTCGGCAGACTGGAGAAGTACGAGAACCAGTTCGTACCCCTCGGTCTTGCCGTCTCCCCAGACGGCGTGTCAGTCCTCTACCCTAGGCGGATCAGGGACAGCTTTGACCTGATGGTGATTGAAGGCTTCCGGTGATCCGCGTTGCGGCGCCGGGAACGTGCACGCTGTCCTCGACACCGGGGCATGGAACCACGGCGTAGCCGGTCCTCGTCCTATCTGCCATGCAAGCGCTCCTTCCGGTTCACATCGTCGCCGGAAGCTTGGCCATCGTCCTGGGCGGCGTGGCGCTGCTGGCCGCGAAGGGCAGCAGCGTGCATCGTAAGAGCGGCATCCTCTTCGTCTTTGCGATGCTCACGATGGGCATCAGCGGATCGATCCTGGCCCTGCGCCAGGGCTTCGGCCCGAATATCTTCGGCGGGCTCACGTCGGTCTATTTCGTGACCACGGCGCTGACGACCGTCCGCCCCGTCTCCGTATGGACGCGTCGCCTGAATCTCGGCGCTGTGGTCCTCGCGCTCGCTGTTGGGCTGGTCGAGATCGCGCTTGGTGTCACGGCATTCGCCAGTCCGCACTTCTCGCTCAACGGGGTTCCGGCGCCCATGCTGTTCTTTCTGGCGTCAGTCACGCTGATGGGGAGCATCGGAGACGTGCGTGTGATGAGATCGGGACCTCTTCGCGGTCGGCCGCGCTTGAAGCGGCACCTGTGGCGAATGTGCTTCGCGCTCTTCATCGCGGCGGGATCGTTCTTCTCGATCCGCGCGCGGGTCGCGAAGGTACTTCCGGAGCCATTCCTGTCCGCGCCGATGCGCGTCCTCCCGATCCTGCTCGTCTTCGTCGCGATGTTCTACTGGCTCTGGCGCCTCCGCGCGCGTGGCGGGATCCGCGGGGTGCCAGCGACGTAACGGCCGGCAGCTGGAAGCTATCTATGGCGATACGTGGACCAGCCACCGATGCCCCACGCTGCGTCCATCAATCCCTGATACCGCGTCGTCGAAAGCTTCTGAAGCGCAGCTGCGTAGTCGGCGTCACTCGGGCCGCCCGTTCGTTGCGGAGGCTGGCGGACGGCGGGACCCTCGTACGGTAACCACCAGATCGAGAGCGTGCGCCCATCATTGCGCGCCGCAACCGGTAACGGCTGGCCGTGGCCGTCCATCAGGAGGGTCCATTGCGGCGGCAGGTTGGCGACGGCGAACCGGACGAACCCGCCGCCGGGCACACCGACGTCGAGAAACGCAGGTCCATTCCAGAGGACGTAGTGCGCGCCCGCGGGATGATCGACCATGTGATCCCGGCTCAATTCGATCGTATCGAGTTCCGGATTGCCAGCGTCATCGTCAGCTGACTGCATGTTGAATCTCCTCGGTCCTGACTATAGATGAATGACTAGTGACTCATGGACGAGCTTCGTTGCGAACCGAGTCTCATGACTCCACCACTGTCCACGAATTGTCACACTTCCCTAACAGCTCGTTAACAACCGTCGCGTCTGCTTAATACAGCAGTCATGTTGCGACGGAGGCGTGCCAGCGCCGCGGGGAAGGATGGAGATGGAGCACGAGGAGCACGACGACTTTGGGGGACTTCAACGCGATTTGCTCGCGACTGGAGCGATCAACCGTAGAGGACTGTTTCGCCTGGCCTCGCGTCTGGGAGCGGCGGCGGCAGCGGTGCCCCTGATTCACTGCGGCGGAAGTAGTCCCACCAGTCCGACCACGACCAACACCGACACCAGCACGGGGACCACCGGCACGACAGGCACGGGCGGCACCGCGTGCAGTACCGTCCCGCAGGAAACCGCCGGACCGTATCCAGGCGATGGATCGAATGGCCCCGACGTGCTCTCGCTGTCTGGTGTCGTGCGAAGCGACATCCGATCCAGCTTTGCGGGACTGCAGGGCACCGCTGACGGCGTGCCGCTGACCATCGCGCTGACGATCGTGTCGGCATCGACCTGCGCGCCGCTCTCGGGACGCGCCGTGTACGTCTGGCACTGCGATCGGCTCGGGCGCTATTCGCTCTATACGTCGGGCGCGACGGATCAGAACTATCTGCGTGGCGTACAAGCTGCGGACGGCAGCGGACGCGTCAGCTTCACGTCGATCTTCCCGGCGTGTTACTCCGGGCGCTGGCCGCACATCCACTTCGAGGTGTACCCGAGCCTGTCGGCCGCGACGGACGTGGGCAACAGGATCGCGACCTCGCAGATCGCGCTCCCGAAAGAGACGTGCGATCAGGTGTATGCAACCTCCGGCTATGAGGAGAGCGTGACGAATCTCTCGCGCGTCTCGCTCGCGACTGACATGGTTTTCAGCGACGGTGCCACGCTCGAACTCGGGACGATCAGTGGCAGTATTGGATCTGGGCTCACCGCGACGCTGACCGTCGCCGTTTAGATGCCCGCGCGAGGGCATCCATGTGGCTCGGGCTCTACGTAGCGCCGAGACGACGTAGCGCGTCCTGCATCGCCGGATTTCCCAGTGCCATCTCCAGCAATGTACGGCCGGCGCCATTCCCGGTCGTTTTGATGTCGGCGCCGGCGGTCACGAGCCGGTCGGCGACGGCCGGGTAATCCGAGCCTGGCGCCCGACGATGGACGGATCCGAATGCCGCCCAGCCGAGTGGTGTGCTTCCGTGGGTCGGGTCCCTGGCGTCGAGCGGCACGCCGCCGCGGACCAGGAGGCGTTCGACCATCCGGACGCTGCCTACCCAGCACGCGGCGTGTAGCGCTGTCCCGCCGTCGACACCACCCGCGGCCGGGTCGAACCCGAGACGGATCATGAGGTCGGCGGCATCGAAGCGCTCGTGAAAGATCGCGTGTGACAGGTGCGCGTGCTGCGCTTCAGTCAATGAGGAGAGGAGTTCGGGATCTTCAGCGATCAGGGTGTTCACCGCCTGCTCATCCGCGGCCAGGATGGCGTTGATGAACCGGACCTTCGTCGGACTTCGGGCCGCCAGCAGATCGCGGACGTCGCCGTGCTGGAACTGTGACGCGACGTCGTGGGGAGACCTGCCGAAGCCGATGGTCCAGCAGTAGATGTTGAAAGGCGGCACCAGTGGATAGCCAGGGGCGTTGATTCGTGCGGCAACGCACGACGAGTCGGCGTCCAGCAGCCGGGTCGCAAGCGCCACGTCGCCAAGGCGGGCGGCCATGAAGATGTCGGGCGTCGCTCCGCGCTCGAGCAGACGCCGGCAGACGTCGGGTCGATCGACCAACGCGTACTGTGCCGGCGTGGACTTGTGATCGAGACAGCGCGCGTCGACATCGGCGCCCCGGTCGAGCAGCCAGTCGGCAATCGCGACGGTCTTTGCTTCGTGGAGCGGCTGCTGGCCGTCTCCTCCGCGCGCGTGCACGAGCCCGCTGTCGGCGTTCACAAGTCTCTGCAGCTCGTCGAACCAGCCGAGCCGCGCCGCTACGTTCGGTGTCAGCGTCGCACCGCGTGTCAGAAGGAATCGCGCTGTGCTCTCGTTGGCGTTGTCGAGCACGGTGTAGGGACCGTTCTCCCACTCGCTCTTCATGTTCACGTCGGCGCCGGCGGCAATCAGCATCGTCAGCAACGCTTCGTTCTTGGCTGCGATGTGTGCTGACCGCTGACCGAAGGCGAACAGCGGATCGTTGATGCGCGTGCTGACGTGTGCCAGTGCGAGGAGCTGCTGAGTGCGCGGGATGTCGCCGTCACGAACTGCGTCGCAGAACGCTCTGACGTCGCGCTCCTCGAGACCGGCCACCAGCTTCGGCCACGATTCGAAGCCGCCCTCGCGAGCCACCGCCAGCTGTGCATCGGCAAGCGTGAGCGGTCGCGACGGAGTCGCAGCGTCGGTGCGCACGCCCCGGATGCGTGCGAGCGCCGTCGCATCGCCACTGCGGGCGTCTCGAAGAAGTTCCTTCGCGAGTGTGCGCTGCTGTTCGAGGTTGACGGGAGTACGCGGGGGGTTCGGCGTGGACACGGACGACCTCCTTCACCTGCGCCCGTGTCCGCATCATGGGCTGAAGAAAGGTCGCTGTGATGATCGCAGCACGACCGCGACAGGTGGGCGCCGCCCTTCCCGCGGACCGGAGGCGTCCTGCAAACGCCAAGTGGAAGGGTAGATCAGCCACGTGGCGGCCTGCAACTGTTACCCTCAACGCATGCCCTCAACCACGTCTTGTGTCACGCCACTCGGCGGGCGCTCGCACTCAGCATGAGCGATCATGTCCGCGGAAAGCGATTCGTCAACCCCTCCGGCACAGCCGGCCAGTCGCTGCCTGCTGTCGTGCGTATGCTTCGCGAGCCGAGAACGCCATGGCCGCGCCATGTTGACGTCCTCACGAGTCAGCCGCCAGAACTCGACGGCGCCGCCGCCGTGGTCACGTTCATCGGCCACTCGACCTTTTTGATCCAAACCGAGACGGGCAATCTCCTGACCGACCCGATGTACTCTCAGCGTGCCGGTCCCTTCAATCTGATCGGGCCGCGACGGGTGCGGCAGCCGGCGATTCGCTTCGACGACCTTCCGCCCATCTCGACGATCGCCCTGAGCCACAACCACTACGACCATTGCGATCTGCCCACGCTTCGGATGCTGGCCAGGCGGTTCGATCCCGCAGTCGTGACGCCACTGGGAAACAGGCGTCTTGTCCAGTCCGTTGGGGTTCGTCGGGTCGAGGAGCTCGATTGGTGGCAGGAGACCACACGGGGCTCGTTGCGGATCACGCTGACGCCGGCGCAGCACTTCTCAGCACGTACACCTTTCGATCGAAACAGAGCGCTCTGGGGCGGCTTCACTATCGCGCTCGACCGCATCCGCATCTTCTTCGCCGGAGATACCGCCTACGGAGACGTCTTCCACGATGTTCGCCGGCGCCTTGGTCCGATCGACCTCGCGCTGCTGCCGATCGGCGCCTACGAACCGCGCTGGTTCATGAAGTCCGTCCACATGAACCCAGCAGAAGCGGTGCAGGCGCACCTCGACCTGGAAGCGTCGAAAAGTATTGGCATGCATTTCGGCACGTTCCAGCTGACGAGCGAGGGCATCGACGAGCCGGTTCGGGCGTTGGATGACGCATGCCGCGCAAGGAACGTCCCGGCGGCTCGGTTTCAGACTCTGCGCTTCGGTGATTCAGTGCGACTGATGACGCAGTAGGCCGCGGAATGCCGGGTCGGCTTTCACGTTGTAGAACGCGTGACTGAACGAGGCGAACGGGCCGCCGTGGTGCCCGGCGGCCCGACCCACGACGCGTGCTTAGGGTGTGACCTTCGACACGAACGTGCCCCAGTTGGTCAGGACCGTGCGGGCAGCGTTCGGCACGAACTCGTTAGCGACCCAGACATCACCGTTCTCGTCCACCGTCGCGGCCGAGTAGTCGCCCCAGCGAGCCGCGCGGAACCCGAACGGCGCGTAGCCACTGAAATCGTCCAGCGGCGCGGCGCCCACGCCGGCAAGCACCAGCGGTCCCGCACCGTTGACCGCATCCACGCGCGCGTACGCGGCACTGGGGAACAGCCCCTGGCCGATGATGCTCACGCCTATGGCTCCCTTGCCTTGCGCGTTGACGGCGATCGATGGGAACGCCACGCTGTTCTGATTCACCGACAAGTAGCCTTGCTTCGCCACCACCCCGGTCACGGCGTTCGCGGTCAGCGTCGGAGTCACGGCAAACCACGCCGCTCCAGTACGGACCGGCCCGTTTGGCGGTTTCACCACGGTCGTCAGTCCCGTCCACAGCTCCCCGGCTGCGTACACCACCTGCTGCATGCGATCGTCGTTCGACTCGACGAGTTCGAGGTGATTCTTGAAGAGCGAGCCATCGACGAAGATGCTCGGACCGTTGGCCAGGAGATCGAGGAGCGGCGTCGGGCCCGACCGTTGCTGGATGGCCGGCGGCAGGCCGTATACCTCGGTCGCTACCGTGCCGCTGACGAGCGTCGCAGTGGCGAGATTGTTGGTGCCCTGCAGCGCCCACACCGTCAAACGATTGTCGAGGGAGTTGCTCGGATCGAGAGCACTCATGAAGTACCTCGGTATTGATCGCCCACGTCCCGCCTGGCGGGACTGTCGCAGGCTGGATCGTGTAGGCGACCGTGTCGGGCGCCTGGAGCACGGGTGCAAAGCGGCGTCCCGTGATCGTGCCGCCGCCGCCCAGCAGCGCGGACTTCGCCACGGCATACACCTGCGCACCACGGAAGGTGCGGGCCGAGATGCTGAATGCGTTGGTCGTGATGTAGAAGCCATTGGCGTCGGCCCCGATGAGCGGCTGATCGCCGAAACACGGGCACGTGCCAAAGAGCGCCGTGCCGTCGGAGGTCGTGTCCATCCGATACACGTTCCAGACCCCCGTCGGGTCGTTCGTCTGGCTGACGGCGACAAAGACCCCTGACGTCCCGTCGAAGGCGCCCGTTGCCGGCACCTCGCCGAGTGTGACTTCGGTCAGGAAGAAGTGGCCCGTCTCCCAGTCATAGTAGACGCGGGGATCGCTCAGAAACGGCCCCGACGCGCCGGTCGCCAGGTCGAGCGACGGTGCGACGCCGAACAAGAAGCTGAGCGCCCACACGCCCAGCCGCGCCTTCGTTGTCGCGTTGTAGACGGCGACGGCATTGTTCACGGTCTCCACGACGACGCCGGCACCTACCGCCAGGCCCTGATCGGGTGGCGTCAGGCTCAGATTGATGCCCGTCGCGACACCGGTCGGGGCCAAGCGCTGGTCTCGGTGCGTGAGGCCGTTGAAGCCGAAAACCACCTCCGATACGAACCCGGACGCCGGCGGCGTCGGCACGTGCGCAGCGGGCACGCGCGCTGGCGCGGTCGTGCCCGAGATCTGCGGCTTGGTGAACGTGGCGTCCACCTCGGGGCCTTCCAGGATGCCGAGGTGCCCGTCGTCCCGATTGGAGTCGGCACCAACGAGATGGACGGTGCGGACGAAGTGCAGTGTCGCCGGATGGCCCGATTGCGCGAACGATGGCGTCGGACAGGCGAGTGCCAGGCCTGCGATCAGCAGGAGTTGACGGCGAACATCTCTCATGACTGTATTCTCCCGGGCTTCGGGTTTGATCGATGGATGGACATGAGCAGCGGGGCCCGAGAAGGCAAGTATAAATTGCTCATCGCGTGCGACCAGCCGGGCTTGCCGTGGGCGTTCGCTGCTCAAGGCCGGGGTGTGCCCGTCCCGCTCGACGGCGCGTGCTCGTGCTGCTCGGGTGTGTGCTCTTCGATCTCGCCAGGCGTCGACGCCATCATCTGCCACGACTCCTGCACGTCGGGCGGGAGCTTGTCGCTGTGCTTGATGAACGCGATGACGTTCCATAGCTCAGCATCGGACATGATGCCGTCCCACGTCGGCATGCCGGTCATCCGGACGCCGTGCTTACTCACCCAGAAGAGCCAGGCGTCGTCATCGTGCGGGATGCGGTTGATCAATTGTGGCGCCGGAGGGTTGAACTTGTCCCGCATCGGACTGATCTTCGCCTTCGCGCCGCCGTGGCAGAACGCGCAATGCTCTTCGTATTCCTTGGCGCCTTCCATGAGGTTCGCAGACGTGAGTGGTGTGGGATTGCCACCCGCCGGCTTGTGCCTGTCCGCATGCTCGTCCAGAGCGCGGCTCGCCAGCGCACGCTCGAGTGAGCTTGGAGGATTGTCGGCGCCGATTGGGTACAGCCCGAAGTACGACACGGCGAACACCCCAACGGCGATAGCGACCAGGGTGACGAGAATCCCCAGGACGAATCCTCTCATGGCGACTCCTCGCTTGTGTGTCGTCGGTATTAGAGAGTCGAATGTCTTGGCGAATCTTCTTCACTCGACTTCTGGTGCTTGATGCAGGTACTGGCTCCAGGGCGAGGCCTCGAGGCGCTCCGGCTCGATCGGACCGCCATCCACGACGCATCTGCCAAACGTGCCAGCATCGAGTCGCCCGAGCGCGTCTCTCACCTGCGTGAGCAGCGTTGAGTCCATTTCGGCTCCGCCGAACTCCACCGCCGCCTCTTCGGCGACGACGCTGGTATCACCCGCATCAGCGGCAACATCGAGAAACTGGTCGCGACCGTGCTGCACCTCACGATCGATCCGCTCGGACAGTTCCTTCTCGAGCTCGAGTAGCCGACCGCGATACTGCGCAGTGTTCATAAAGGTCCCTTCTTGATCGGCGTCCGTAATGAGCGAAGCGCAGCTCGGCCGCGTGTCGCGCCACAGCACCACCTCGTGCAATGCCTGGGGCAAATGTTGCAAAATTCTGGCCCGGGCCTAGTGGCTGCCTGGGTCCGCCGACTCAGCGCTTCGTCCGGCCGCGCGCCGACATCCTCGCTGCCGAACCCTTTGCCTTCAGCTTCCTCCATCCACCCGCGCGATTGTTCGCGATGATCTGCTTCAACATCGCCGTCAGGGCGCGAGTGTTGACGCCTTCGCCCTGCCGGATGGCGACAGTCCGCGCGGTCTTGTTGTCGTGTCCTCCCGTGATGATGCGGTGAGGGTCGGGCACGATCGCGCCGTCGTAGAGAAAGACGTTCACCCAGCCCTTGGCCGCCAGCAGCGCGCAGACGTTGCCGTCGAGCACGAAATACGGATATCGCGTGCGCTTGATGGTCTCCCTGAGCTCCGGATCCGCGCCGTGCGCCAGATCGCGGACCGTGCGGCAGATGTCCTGCTGCCAATCGGGCAGGGTTTTGATGTAGGTATCGACCCGTGGGTCCGTGTTATTCCTGGGCATGATTGATGCTCGCGCCATCGACGGTCTCCTTCGACCGCAGGTGCGAAAGCGCTGCCTTCGCAAACGGGGCGGCCAACGCGCCGAAGATCGGGCCGTGGCCGCCGTCGGGCACCACCCAGAGCGCTGATGACGGAATCGCCCGATACAGCTGCAACGCGAGCTCGATCGGGTAGAGCGGATCGCGGTCGCCGTGCACGATGAGCGTACGGGCGGTGATCGTGGCCAGCAGCGGCGGCGTGAACGCCATATCGTCGTAGCTGTCTTTCAACCCCCGCATCTGCTCGAACAGCATCCGAATCTGATCGTCGCCGTGGACGTGCCGCGTTCGATGCGCTGCCCAGTCGGCAGCAGAAAAACCATCGACTGATAGGTGCGCCATGGCCGCGCGTGCCTCGGCCGGGAAGTACGGCGTGGCACTGACGAGCACCATGGCCTCGACGCGATCTGGCCGCTGTGTGGCCATGTGCAGCAGCGTCTTCGCACCCATGCTCAGGCCGATCGCCTTCACCCGCTGGATGCCGAGGTGATCCAGCAGCGCGAACATGTCGAACGCGGCCTGGCGAAACGTGAACGCACGCGAGGGATTCGTGGACCGCCCGTGTCCGCGAAAGTCGGGCACGATCGCGCGGTAGCCATCCAGATCGTCGCCCGAAAAGACGAGAGTCCAGTCGGACCCGATGCCGGTGCCACCGTGCAGGAGCAACAGTGGCTCGCCGGTGCCGCGGTCCTCGTAGTGAAGCTGAACGCCGTTCACAGTGATGGTCATAAGCGTCACGCTGCCGCGCCGCGGACCGACCGACGGCTGCCTCGGCTCAGTCAACAGCTGGCGACCAGCTTACCCCTGCCCGATGAGCTCGACCCATTCGGAGTTCGGATGGTGTCAGAGCGACGTGCTCGCCGACTGATATGGCTGTCATTCCCCCGTCATCATCACAGGGGATTGCCGAAGCTACAATGCGCGCGTCGGCCGAATTGTGCTTTAGTGGTGCTCTTGAGAGATGAGACCCATGACTAGACGCGTCCTGCCCGCACTTGCGTTCCTCGCAACGTTCGGCCTTGCGATCCCGCTCGTCGGCCAGCCGCCGACGTTCAAGGTCGAGAAGTTCGACATCAAAGGCGACGGTGGCACCGACTACGTCACTGCCGAAGCTGCGACTGGTCGGGTGTTCGTCTCTCGCGGCGACCACGTGATGGTGGTGGAAGGAGCGACGGGTAAAGTGCTCGGCGACATCCCGAACACCCCGCGCGTCCACGGCGTGGGCATCGCGCCGAACGCCGGCCACGGGTTCACGACCAACGGAGGAAACGAGACCGTCACGATGTTCGATCTCAAGAGCCTGGCGGTGCTGCGTCAAATCAAGGTCGGCCCGGGCCTCGACGGCATCATGTACGATGCGGCCGACGACAAGATCATCCTCACCAATCACAGTCGACCCATCGGCACGCTCACCGCGCTCAATCCTCAAACCGGAGACATCGCCGCCACGGTCGAACTCGAAGACACCTCGCCGGAGGGCGCTGCCGCCGATGGCAAGGGACACATCTTCGTCAACAACGAAGGCAAGTCCACGATTCAAGTCATCGATGTCGCGACATGGAAGGCTACCGCGTCGTGGCCACTCGCGCCGTGCGAGGGACCGACAGGCATTGCGTACGACGCGGTGACCAACCGCATTTTCTCCGGATGTAGCAAGACGTCCGTCGTGTTGGACGCCAGTTCGGGCACGGTCGTGGCGTCGATCACGAACGGGACGCGCGTGGATGCGCTGGGCTGGGACTCGTCGCAGAAGCTCATTTACATTCCGAACGGAGGCGAGGGCAATGTCACGGTCGTCCACCAGGACTCGGCGGACCACTACTCCGTGGTAACCACCGTACCGACGTTCCCGGGCGCCAAGACGATTACGGTCGACCCGGCGACGCACAACGCCTACCTGTTTCAGCCAGAACGCGGGCCGGCACCTGCACCACCACCGGGCACACCACCACCGACGCCGGGACCGGGCGGCTATGGGCGTGGCCCGCAGGGACCAATCCTCGCGGCCTGGTTCATTGTGATCAGGCAATAGCGACCCGGAATTCACGCGGCGGGTCGGCGCATCTTTGATGGGCTGTCCCTGAAGTTCTCTTCAGGTTCACGGCTCACGCGCTCTGCTACGATCAACGTGCCGTTGTCGACTCAGCCAGTATCGTGAATCGCCCTTCTGTCCGGCCCGCCTGACACAAACTTCAGCAAGTCTTCAGGTGCACGTCGAGCGCGGCCCCTCGATACTTGACAGGGAGCGTGGATGCGGGTCATCGCGTGGGCGGGTCTCCTCTGGATTGCACTGTCGTCAGCCGCGTTCGGACAGGCGGCGGGATCGGGCGTCGTCGCGACGGGCGTGGTCGTGGATTCGACCGGAGGCGTCGTTCCCGGCGCTGGCGTCGACCTGACGCTGGTGTCACCGGCGAGCGGTGACGTCGCGACTCGCCACACGACGACCGATGGCGTGGGCACTTTTCGCTTCGAGCACGTGGTCCCCGGGCGCTATCAGGTGCGTGCCGTTCTGGAAGGATTCGAGCCGGCGATCCTGCAGGTGACGGTAGGCACGCGTGTGCCGGCTGCCATGCGGCTCACGCTCGTAGTGGCCGGCGTCAGCCAGGAGACCACGGTCAGCAGTTCCGCACTGCAGGCGGACCTGGGTGCGGGACGAAATCTCAACAGCATCGTCGCGGACCAGTCGGCGCTCGAGAGTCTGCCTGTGCTCGACCAGGACTACATCGGTACGATGTCGCGATTCCTCGACGCTTCCGCCATTGGCTCGGACGGCGCCGCACTCGTGGTCGACGGCGTCGAGTCGAACAGCGTCGGCGTGAGCCCGTCGGCCATCCAGCAGATCAAAATCAATCAGGATCCCTACTCGGCGGAGTTCTCCCGGCCCGGCCGCGGGCGTATCGAGGTGGTGACAAAGGCAGGCACCGATGCCTTTCGCGGCACCGCCAATGTGATCTTCCGCGACGCGTCCCTGGATGCGCGCGATCCATTCGCGACCACGAAGCCGCCGAGTCAGAAGCGGATTTTTGAAGGCTATCTGAGCGGACCGGTCGGCGACGGCAGGCGATCGTCGTTTGTCGCGTCGGCCAACCGGACCGAGCGGGACAGCAACGCATATGTCCACGCCGTCGGCGCGGACGGCCTCATTCAGGGCGTCATCGCCAACCCCACTCGCGAAACCGATTTCTCCGGCAGCGTGTCGTTCCAAAAGAGCGACAAGACGACGATGACGTTTCGCGTCTCTTACGAAGAAGATACAGAGGCGGGCGCGCGGGCGGGAGGCCTGACGCTGCCCGAAGGGGCCGTGCATATCGACTCGGGCGAGACGCAAGTGTTCTATACACTGAATACGATTCTGAGTAGCCGCCTGCTGCACCAGACGCTGATCAGATATGGACAGGAGTACGACGATATCGTCGGTGTGTCCAACGCACCGCGTGTTGTCGTCCAGGATACGTTCATCAGCGGCGGCGCTCAGCAGAACTGGCTCCGCACCGAACATCACGCCACACTGACCGATGCGCTCACCTGGACGCCGACGCATCACACGTTCAAGGCCGGCATCAATATTCCCGACTGGAGCCGCCGGCGGTTTGATGACAACACGAACACCGAAGGGACGTTCTACTTCGATAGCCTCTCGCAGTATGAGTCCGGCCGCCCTTACGCCTTCATCCAGCAACAGGGCAACGGTCACCAGGCATTTCTCGAGAAAGTACTTGGTCTCTTCGCCCAGGACGAGATCCAGATCAGCCCGAGTCTGACGATCGCTGCGGGCATCCGCTACTACTGGCAGAACTACATTTACGACCGCAACAACTTCGCGCCGCGCGGTTCGTTCGCGTGGGCCCCCTTCGGCCTGGCACGCACGATTGTTCGGGGCGGCGCCGGCGTCTTTTTCGACCGCAGCGGGCCGCTCCTCATCAACGACCTGCTCACCTCACGGGCCGGGCTGCTGAAGCGCTACGTGCTTACAGACCCCGGCTATCCGGATCCTCTCGGGCCCGGTCAGTCTCTCGACGCGCAGCCCGCGAACGTGGTGCAGCTGGCGCCGGGCGTCCATATTCCATCGACTCTGCAGTACAGCGTCGGCGTCGAACGGCAGGTCGCGACGAAGACGACGATATCGATCACCTACACCGGCATGCGCGGGTACAGCTTGTTCCGATCGCGCGACATCAATGCGCCACTCCCGCCCTCGTACGACGGGCGTCCCGACGTCGATCTCGGCGTCGTGCGGCAGGTCGAATCGGCCGGGCGTCTCGAAAGCCACTCGGTGCAGGTCATGATGCGCGGCAGCGTCACGCGTGTGTTCAACGGCCAGATGCAGTATTCGTTCGGTCACGCCCTCAACAACACCAGTGGAGTTGCGTGGTTCCCCGCCAACGATTACGACCTGAGCGGCGAGTGGGCGCCGGCCGACTTCGACAAGAGGCATGGGTTCGAGGCACTCGGTACATTCAGGATCGGAGCGGCGACGCAATTCGGAGTGGCAGCGTCGCTCTCGACCGGGAGGCCGTACACGATGCTTGCGGGCCAGGATCTGTACGGCAATGCTCGCGGGAGTGCCAGGCCTCCCGGTGTTCCGCGAAACAGTCTGACGGGTCCAGGCTACGCGGACCTCGACCTGCGCCTTGCGCGAGACTTCAGGGTCCGCGCTCGCCCACAACCCAAGGATCCCTGGGTGCTCACCGTCGGGATCGACGCGTTCAACGTGCTGAATCACACCAATTTCACGAGCTACGTCGGTACCGTGACGTCGCCACTGTTTGGGTCCGCCACGTCGGCACAGCCTGCGCGTCGCCTGCAGTTCTCGGTGCGCACCAAGTTCTGAACATGCGCCCGGATGGGATACGCGCCAAGGGCGCACCGATGATCCATCCTCGCCGGCTTGCAGCGGTGGACGTGGTGTATCTCGGACCACGCCTGACCGTCGTTGAGTTCGCATGCGGCGTAATCGGCCCGGCGGCGATCGGCATCCTGACGCTGCACCGGTGGCCGTCCGCGAGCGGGACACTGGTCGGTGTGTACATGCTGTCGATGGCGCTCAACTATGTGCCGATGCTCTGGCATGCCGTCGACCTCGTGCGGCATCGCTCGGCTAAGGCGGCGATTGCCGACGAATCAGGCAACCTGCAGGTCCTGTTCAGCAGGTACCGGCGGCAATCGTTGTGGCTGTTGGTTCCCTTGGCCGCACCCATCGCCGCGTACGTGCAGCGCTCGCGGAGGCGATAGAGAGTCAATCATCGAGGCGATAGCCGCCCTCTACTGGTGCGAGCTGTTCAGCCGTACGCCCACGCCGTCGCCTCCCGTCGCGGCCGGCGCGCCAGGCACCGGCAGTGCGCAATGATCGAGGCTCCAGGCGACGGGCGCTTTTCCACCCTTCGCGGGCCACCCGCGGCTGGAGATCCACTCTGGCACCGACCGGTAGAGTGGGCGACACACGTAGGGCGCGACGAGTCGTAACGGGTCCCACGCTGACGTCAGCAGGTCGAACTGCGCCGTGCGCTCGGCGAGGAGCGTCGACACGCCGGGCCACCGCCGCAGACCGGCCGGTGGGGCGACATAGAAAAACATCGTGTTCTGCTCCACGGCCCACGGCGATCGCGAGGGAACGACGAACGCCTCGAGGCCGTGCGGGAAGCGCTGGCTCACGAAGCGCTGGAAGGGAACGACCGACCGCGCCGGGAGAAGGCAGAGCCCCGAAAGTCCCACAAGGTCGTAGGCGAGGAGCGCGACGGCCACCGCGCGTCCCCAGGCGCGCCGCGGCAAGGGCCCAATCGCGAGGACGAGGAGGGGAGCGCTCAGCATCGCGATCGGAAAGAGAAAGCGTAGTTCCTTGTGGGCGATGGCGCAGAGGACGATGGCCAGCGGTGCAGTGGCCCAGGTGAGCACGTGGCGGGGATGGCGCACCCAGGCGACGACTGCGGAGGCGGCGAGCGTGAGGTTGAGCGGGCCGAATGGCCCGCGGGCCAGGATCGGCAGGTAGCCGTACCAGGGCTCCGCGCCGAACTCGCGGGCCGCGCGGCCCGCGCCGAAATTCTGCGCGACGTAGTTCCACGGCGCGAGCGTCCACGCGTCGTAGCCCCAGGAGTCCACGGCCGCCGCCACGGCCAGGGCGAGGCCGATCCCGCCCCCGACCCACGCGAGCCGCCGCGCCGGGGTTCGGCCCTCCACCACCATCCACGTGAGCAGTGACGCCACCATCACTCCCGAGGCATAGCGCAGGCAAGTGGAAAGGCCGAGCAGTACGCCCGTCAGGAGCGCGGTCCCCGGCCCGGCCCTGTCCCCTTTGAGCACGACCAGACACAAGGCGAGGACGAAGCATGAGGTGGACAGGCTCTCGGAGGATGTGCGGACGGCCAGGAACGGCGCGAAATAGAGAAGCACGAGGGCCTGCACGGCGAACCGGCGCGCGCTGGAATCAGCGAACCAGCGGTCGGCGCAGCGCGAGAGCGCCACGACGCCGAGCCACGCCGTGAGCCCGGAGAAGAGGCGGAACGCGAAGGCCCACTCAAAGGGGTCGTTGACGCCAAGGGCCGAGAGGCCTTTCGCCCCGACCGTGTACAGGCCGGGTTGAAGCCATGGGCGCATCCGCTCCCTGTACTCCCAGGTCAGCGCGCTCACCGGCGTGCGGCCGAGTTTGGACCCGGCGAACTCGAGTACCTGGAAGTGCTCGTCGGCGTTCAGGAAACCCTCACTGCGCCACGCCGCGACGAGTACCAGCAGCAGTCCGACCGCAAGCCATCGAGTGCGAAACGTACTCATCGCGGAGACGAGATTCTCTCCGCGTCCGACAACTGCAGCCGGCCCGTCACGGCCTGACCTGACGCGAGAGCTCGGACGTTGGCTCATAACCGGCACGGGCCGAGGCTGTGTATCGGATGCGGTCGCGGGTCGCCGATCGAACGGGGCTGAGGAGCGGGGGCGCCTGGCACGACGGCCGCACGCTCGCCGCGGCCTTGGCACTCACGACCCGCCAGCACAACTCGCACCAACATGAACCTGGATCATCTGCGTGTTCGCTTGTTGCCTGCGAGGGACGACTTACCCGAACGACGAGACGGCGTCGGCTTATTGGCGCGTTGACAAACCGACCAGCGCTCGCCGCGCGCGCCAACCAAGAATCCGGCGAATCAGCGCAGGGGCCAGAGGCACGAGGCCTGGTAACTGGCTCATCTGGCCGCATGACTGCGGGTTCAAGTCCCACGATTCGCCCTTGTCGGCCCCGCCGATAAACGGCCGGCGTGAATCCCGTAGCTCGTCGGAAGGCGGTTGTGAGATGACGGGATGCCGCTTCGCGACGGTACTATCGTGGAACGTCACGGACGGCGTTACGTTTCTGCTTCGTAACAGCGGAGAAAATAGACTGGGACGTCATGGTGACCAGCGCGCTGCTCTCTGCGATCCACATGTTGACGCTCGCGCTGGGGCTCGGAGCCGTCGTCATGCGCGGGCGCGCACTCGCTCGTCCCCTCGATGAGGCCGGCTGGCAGCGCTTGCTCGCCGCCGACAACCTTTGGGGCATTGCGGCCGGCCTTTGGCTCGCCTCAGGTCTCGCGCGAGTGTTCTTTGGGGGGAAGGACCCGAGCTTCTATTGGGACAACGGCTTCTTCTGGATCAAGCTTGCGTTGTTCGGACTCGTGTTTGCGCTCGAGCTGATGCCGATGATGACGTTCATTCGCGTACGAACCGCACGCAGGCGGAGAACGGCGCTCCCACGATTCTCAGTTGAAGCGTACCGCTGGATCAATGCTGCAGAAATTGCGCTCGTCGTGGCGATCGTGTTCGCCGCAGCATTCATGGCCCGTGGCGCGTGGCTGTTCTGAAACTAGTCGCGGAATCCGCCTCTCGGACGCGGGATCGAGCAGTGAGTGGTGCGAACCGAGGCGCGGGAGAAGTCGCGTCAGCTCACCTGTCACGCGCGACCACTTACGGCGATCTACTCGCGCTGGACCTGCAGCGGCGGGCTATGGGTGCAAGCTGTTCAACCGCACACCCACGGCGAATGTTGGCTTTTAGAATTCGCGTTGCAGGACGTAGTTGGGCGAGCCGTTGTAGAACCCGAACACTTCATTGTTCGCGTTCAGCACGTAGGCCACGACTGACACGGCGTGCGTCAGCGACACGGTGCCCTGCATGTCCACCTGCAGGTGCGGATAGAGATAGATGTCGCCGCCTGGGCCTCTGGGTCCACCCGCCGTGAGCTCGTCGGGAGGAATCGGCGAGCCATCGCTGTTCAGGTTCTGGTACTGGTAGGCATAGCCTCCGAAGCCCGTGACGTGCCGCTGCGCGGCGACCACCCCAAGCTGCTCCGCCAGGCCGTCAACGACCCCCGCGCACTTCACGGCCCAGGATACGTTCGAGATCTCAGCGCTCGGGTCCGGCCGTACCGCTGCGCTGCTTCCGTGACAGGGCTAGCGGGAGTGACACTCGGACGCCGGCATACATCCCCAACGCTGGCGCCTCCTCGTTCCCTGGGCTGAGTAAAAGCAGCCTGCCTTCGGGTCCCACACGCCATCCATTGCTCGCCGGGAACAACACGCCGCCACCCACGGACACGCCAGGCATCATCGTGCGATCCGCGCGCACCTCGTCTTCGAACCGCGTCGTTCCGGTGTGATGGGCCATCACGAGACCCCCGAGGACGTAGCTCGCCGCCGCCTCGCTCGTCCACGAGTACTTCACCGCGGCGGCCAGCAGCGTCGTGTGGCCGTCTGCCTGGAACACGCCCTCGCCGCGATCGTGCGCCAACCAATCGACGCCGCATTCGAGCGACAGGCCCTTCGTGAAGCGCCGTTCGACGTGGCCAGAGAGGAGAAGTCCGCGACCGAGTGAGCCCTCGTCGTCCCAGGTCTGTCCAAAGCCGGCCGTGGCACCGGCGGTCCACAGTGGTGGTGTGGTCTGCGTCTGTGCTGCAGCTGTCGTGGTCTGAACCATTGCGAGCACGCTCAGAAAGACGAAGATCCTGCGGCGCATAAGGCCTCCCAGGGGGTACTGCGCAAACGACGCTCGAATTGGCTCATGCGGCTGGGGTAAGCTGCGGGCGGACCGACGCTGATGACCCGCTGCACATCGTCACGACGCACGTTTCTGAAGACCTCCACCCGATTGTTGGGTGTGTCGCCCCTGGCCACGTTCATGACCCGCATACCCTCGCCCGACTCCACAGGGCCGCTCGTCGCCTACGTCGGCACGTTCAGCTCACCACTGCGCGACACGCTACCCACACAGGTCGATCTGCCCCCGGGAAACGGCCGCGGCATCCATATCTTTCGCGTCGATCGTTCGACCGGCGCCATGACGCCGTCAGGCGTCGTCGAGATGGGCACGAGCCCGGGCTGTCTTGCCGTCAATAAAGTGGGCTCACGGCTCTATTCCGCGAACGAGACCGATCGTGTTGGTGACGACAAGCAGGGCACCGTCAGTGCGTTTGCGATCAGCCGCGCGGATGGGAAGCCGGAATTGCTGAATACCGTGCGGTCGGGCGGTACCGGACCGACGTATGTCAGCATCCATCCGGGCGGACGCCACCTGCTCGTGGCGAACTACTTCGGCGGGTCGGTGGCCGTGCTTCCGATACTCCCGGACGGCCGTCTGGGCGATCCCTCCGACGTGAAGGTCGATGCCGGCGCGATTGGTCCGAAGAAGGCGGCGCATGCACCCGAGGGCAGCTTCGCCATCAGCGGACACGATCGAACGCATGCGCACATGATCCAGGCGGATCCGTCGGGCCGCTTCGTGCTTCACGTGGATCTCGGTCTCGACCTGATCTTCGTCTGGAAGTTCGATGCGGATCGTGGCGTCCTGACAGCCAACGATCCTCCATCGGTGGCGTTACCTCCTGGCGATGGACCGCGCCATTTCCATTTCCATCCGAACGGGCGCTGGTGCTACTCGATTCAGGAAGAGGGCTCGACCGTCGTGTTGTTCGACTATGACGGCACGGCGGGACGGTTGACCGCGCGACAGACGATCTCCACGCTGCCGCGAGCGTTTGCCGGCAGCAACTTCTGCTCAGAGATCCTGGTGTCGGCTGACGGGCGCTTCGTGTACGCCGGCAACCGGCTGCACGACAGCATTGCTCTCTTCGCGGTGGGACAGGATGGCGCCCTCACGTACGTGAGCGAGGAATGGACGCGCGGGAACTATCCACGCAGCTTCGCCTTCGATCCGAGCGCGTCGTTCCTCTACTGCTGCAATCAGCGCGCGGACGCCGTGACGGTCTTCCGTGTGGATCGCTCGACCGGTGCGCTGGCGTTCACCGGTCACTACGCGGCTGTCGGGAATCCTTCGATCGTCGTCTTTGTCGATCTCGCCTGACCGCGCCTGGTCCGGCTGCAGTCGTGTCGAGGTGGAGCTTTCGGCGAACCTTGTGCTCGAGCTAGGCCTGTGCGTTGGCACTCAAGCACCAGATCAATGGAAAGTTGGTTCCGCATCTGGGTAATGCGCGTGCCCGACCGCTCCGCATCCGCGAAATCCCCGCCGTTCTCGACATTCGCAGGGGGTGGGCATCGGCAAATAACCTCAGAATTTACAAAAACGTGACGCCACGGTGAATGTCCGGGTCTTTGAGTTGCATGGGGTTGGGCGATGGCTGCGCCACGTCAATGGCCACTCCGCTCGAGGACCTGACACATGAAACGGCCTGTCTTCATCGTTGGCTGCCCGCGCTCCGGAACGACGCTGTTGTATTCGATGCTCGTCTCCGCTGGAGGGTTTGCGTTCTATCGCAAGGAGACCCATTTCTACGAAGTCGCGCCGCGGTTCCCGGAGCTGTCGTCGGCCCGTGCGCGCGAGCGGTTTCTGCAGGAGTTTCTCGGCGGCTACCTCGGACGCGTTCCAGGCCTCGCCGTTGAACCGTTGATCCGTGGTGCGCTTGCGGAGTCCCGAGCGACGGGCGAATTCCTCCCGCGTCTCATGGCTCGTATCACCGAGACGCAGCAAATGGAACGGTGGCTCGAAGGCACGCCGGCCCACGTCCTCTACATGAACGCGATCAAAGCGTCGGTGCCCGATGCGCTGTTCGTGCACGTGATCAGAGACGGCCGCGACTGTGCGTTGTCGACCGCCAAGCATCAATGGGTCTCCCGGATCGGCCTTGACCGCCACCGCGGCACAGGCGTTGCTGCGCTCTATTGGGAATCGATGGTGCGGGCAGGGCGCGCGTACGGCCGCAGGAACCCCAGGGACTATCATGAAGTCCGGTTCGAGGACCTGGTGAGCGACCCGCAGCGCGCGCTCGAAGACGTGGGCCGATTCATCGATCACACGCTCGACGTCGAACGGATCGCGCAGCATCCCGTTCACGCGCTGAAGCAGCCGAACACGTCGTTTCGCGAGGAACGTGCGCAGGGATCCTTCAATCCCGTCGGGCGATGGAAGTCGGCGGAGGCTGCCAACGAGGTCAGACTGTGTGAACGGCTCGTCGGACCGTACCTCGAGGCGGTGGGATATCAGCGGGCGTTTCCCGGGGAGCACGGCGGCCTGACGGGCGTACGGATGCGACTGACGTACATGACCTATTTCAAGGCGAAGCAATTCGTGAAGGCCCACACGCCGCTCGGCCGGGCGCTGACGAGCAGCCGTCCGTGGGCCGAGCAGCCGCGCGCAGGCGAAGCGCCCGTGGGCCCGATTGCCAGCGCCAACGTGGTGGAACAGTCCGCCGCCGCGGCCCGATGAGCGCCATACTACGGGACAGCCCACAATGACCGAACTGCTGGCTCTGTCCGCCATCACGTTCGTCGCCGCGATCGTCAACGGAGCGCTCGGCTACGGGTTCTCCTCGTTGACGGTCCCGATGGCGCTGCTGTTCATGGCGAGCCGCGTCCTGAACCCCGCGCTCGTTCTGATCGAAGTCGTCCTCAACGCCTACGTCCTGTTCGTCAATCGAGACAGCCTGCCGCTGGTGTGGCGGCGCATGTTGCCGCTGGTGGTCGGACTTGCGCCGGGCGTGCTGATCGGGACGCAGCTCGTGGCCCGCGTCAATCCCTCGTGGATGAAGCTCGCGACGTTTGCGTGTCTGCTGCCATTGATCCTCGTCCAAGCGGCCGGCTACCGGCGGCCGATCGCGTGGAATCGATCGTTCGGGCTCTCGTTCGGCGCCGGATTGGGCGTCCTCTATTCGGTCACGACAATTTCAGGACCGCCCCTGGCGGTGTTGCTCAGCAACCAGGGATACACCAAGCGCGAGTTCCGTGCGGCACTCGGTTTCGTCCGCGTCGCGGAGTCACTCATGACGGCGGCGGCGTACGTGTATGTCGGGCTGTTCACCTCCACCACGCTGACGCTCTCACTTCAAATCCTGCCAAGCCTGGCGATCGGTGTGCCACTTGGCGCGCTCCTCATCCGACACATCCGCACGGAAACCTTCCGGCGCGTGTGTATGAGTTTCGACGCGTGGATCGTGGCCTTCGGCTTGGCGTCACTGCTGCGAGCCTTGCAGCTCACGGACGTGGGACCTGCTGCGGCCTTGTTCCTCACCGTGGTCGCCCTGGATCTCTGGCTGCTGTACCGCTTCTTCCGTGCCGCACGCGGATTCGAGCCGGCGGTGGACGGCAGCGATGGCCTGGACAGGCTCACGCCGACGGCAACTTCTCGTCGAGGTCGCTCGCCAGCGCTGTGAGGTCCGGCTCTGCCAGCAGCTCCCGTACCTGAGTACGAAGCTCGTCGTCGCAGAGGCCCTGGCGCTCGGAGAGTCCGAACAGCATCTTCAGCATCACCGTGAGCTCGCGTTCGGCCAGCAGGTTCACTTGCAGATCGAGGTGTGCCCGCCTGTCGGTGAGCCGCGTCAGCTCGTTCTGTGCGATCAACACGAACAGCGTCAGGAAAATCGCCTCCAGGGACACGACGAGCGTCAGAAAGTTGAACGGGAACGGATCGAAGGGCTTGATGCGGGTGAGCAGTCCCGTATTGATCGCGATCCAGAGTGCGAAGCCGACGCCATGAAGCGCCAGCGAGGTCGCCGAACCGATGGCCCGCGTCAAGGTGTCGCTGATCCTCGACATGAACCGGCGTTGCCGCAGCGCCTCTTCTTCGAGCCGTGCGACCTCGCGGACGCTCTTTCGCATGCCGGCGGTGAGCGCGTCGCCGGTGGTGACCGACGTGGACTCCGGCCGCCCTTGGGGCGTGACCGCGCGCCCGCGGCGGCGGGCGCGACCCTCAGTCCTCGGCATGCCGTCGCTCAGCGGCCGCAGCCGGCGTGAGCGACCACATACCACAACACGATGACGCTGAACGGAATGCCTAGCAGCCAGCCGACGATGTACCGCATGGATCCTCCAAGTGCGGCGATGCCGCACGATTCAGTGGAGGAGGTGGCAAGAAGGATGCCCCACGATGACGGGTCCGGTGTAGCAGTCGGAGCGACGAGATCGCTCCATCTCTGTGCACTTTCAGCAATGGGTGACGGCGCATGCTGCCGCGTCGCGCAGAATGTGCAACGGCCGTGGCAGGAATTACCTGCATGATCGGTGAGGGATCGTCGCTGATTCCAGCCAGCTGCCCGTGCTGCTCAGTCAAACGCCAGGACGGACGGCAGCGGGCCCGCGCCGAGTCTCAAGAGCACGTACCCGATCCCCGACAGGCCGTCGAAGAATCCAGGATTGATCACCTGCGGCACGTCAGTCGGATGAACACGGAACTCCGGCGCGTGTCGAAGCGCCTCGAGCGCCTGTTCACCTGCGGCGGCGTCGAGGTCCGGACGCCCGAGCAGGCTCGACGCACGCCGCAGGATGTCGAAGCGCCCGAAGCCTCCGCAGCAGACGTGATCGACGCTCTCTGGCTGTGGCCGTGCAGTCGTCTCCAACGCAGCGTTCAGTTCGTCCAGAACGGCGGGCATCTCGGCCGCGAGCGCAAGCCGCGCGAGCGCAATGCCAGGCGCACCGTGGCACCAGCTGGTCATGAACGCGGGCGAATCCGATTCGCGGCGATAGTCGATCCAGTTCCCGACGGATGGCACGTACGCAGCGCGCTCGAACTCGACCGCCTTTCGCGCGGCATCGATCAGATGGGCGCCGCCAGTCACCGCGTGCAGGCGAGCCAGCGCGTACGCGATTCCTGACGCGCCGTGCGAGAAGCCCGCGAGGGGGCGCGACGCGAATGTGCACGGCCAGCCGCCGGTATGCGGACCATCCAGGAGCTGATGGCTGCAGAGATGGCGCGCGCACGCAGATGCGTGCTCGAGAATCGACGTCAATGGCCGGGCCCGGTGAAGGGCGAGCACGCCGAGAATGGCGCCCGCGGATCCGCCGATGACGTCGAACCCGCCATCCGCATCGATGGTGTCCGCAGCCACGGATCCGGCCAGCGCTTCGGCGTCGTCCAGCAGCGACGGCTCCTCCCGCCACTCTGCGACTCGACTGAGAGCGTAGAGGATGCCACCGACACCTTCGGCGATCCCGAGCCCGGCACGGCGGACGAATTGCCGCGTGGCGTCTCGGTCGCGCAGCGTCTCACGAAGCGGCTGGAGTGCTCGGTCCATCGTCTCGCGATACCGGCCGTGCCCCGTCACCCGATCGCAGGCGGCCAGGAACAGCGCCACACCAGTCCGTCCGCCATAGAGACCGTCCGTCACGGGCTGCAACTGATAGCGGCCGATCTGAGGCAGATGCGTGAAGCCTTTCCAGCTCAGACTGCCGTCCGGATTGTCGATAGCCTTGGACGCAATCCTGTCCGCTATCGCGAGCGCCGCTTCCGTGAATACCAGGCACGAGTGTGCGGACGCGGCCTGCATGGCAGCGACGTTCGCGAAAGCACCCCGATCACCACTCGGACCCACAATCTGTGAGGTTTCGAAATGGGACTCACCACGCGCGCGCCAGGCGTGCACGCTTGCTTCGATGAGCCGCACCTGCAGCTCGAGGCCTGCCTCGCTCATCGATTCCAACTGCGCGGCGACCTGGTCGTATCCGCTTCGCTCGAAGAAGCGTGGCACGACGACCTCGCCGTCGCAGCAGAGACTCGTGCCGGCTGCGATGGCGTCGAACCGCGGAAAATCGCCGCGTTCGAGCACGTCGCGCTCCGCCCGGATGACCGGCCAGCTATCTGCGTCGCTGTCGTTCAGGTAGCCGCGCCAGACGCGCTCGAGCTCGATGCTGCGATCGCAGCCGTTCCGCAGATACTCGGGCGTCAGAACGTGGCGCAGCATGTGGCCGTAGTGTTCGGTACGGCGGAACACATACCGAATGGACTGACGGCTGAAAGCGGCGAGTGGACCGCCTTCTGCCAGCAGCGCCGGCCGATGTCGGACGATGAGCCGGTAGATTTCGCGAAAGCCGTCAACCAGTTCGCCAAGGTAGTCCGCGGGCGAAAGGGCCGTCCCGTCGAGCATGGCAGCGTTCGCCTGCGAGGGAAGGGCGACAGGCTCGTAATACACGTCCACATCGTCGGTATTGACGTCCTTCCAGCGCGCCACGGGCGCAGGTGTCTCCTGGGGACCGATGCCTCCGAGCGCGCTGATGTCGCACGGTGTCGTTGCCTGGGGCGCTTCCCAGTGAGGCAGCATGCCGACTCGAACCACCGAGTCCCAGAACGCCTGGTCAGAGACGGGACGATCGCGCTCCGGGACCATCACTGTCTCCAGATCGATGAGGACAGGATGCTCTCCCGCGGCGACGACGTTCTCGTAATGACAGTCGGTGCCCAACACCACGTGCAGGAGCGCGAGCAGCATGCCTGCACGCCTGTAGAATCGAGACGCCTTCGCCGCATCCGCACAAGGCCGCGGGTCGATCCATCGCACCCAACCGTGATCGCCGCAGGTGAGTGTGGCGGCAGCATCGAGGGCCACTGACAGTCCCTGCTGATTGCACCAGTCAACGAGCTCTGCGAAGGCCCGATCGATCTCGACCGGACGTGGCTTGTAGGCCAGCACGAGCCCGTTTGCGAATGTCACCCTCATCACCGACCGGCCGCGCTGGTGCGGATCCGAGAGCCCCACGCGTAGACCGACGACGCCGCCAGGCGACGCGCCCGGCGTGAGATCGAAGGCCGTCGCGATGGCAGGTGCATCGTCTCGAAGGGCGGACTGGAACTCCACACAGTGCTCGACCCAACCCTCGACGAGCGTTGACGTGAGCCGGCCGAGCACGGGGTACGACTCGAAGAACGGCAGCAGATCCGCAGACAGCAGTTGCGTGATGAACGCGTCGTAGTGATGGTGGCGGCCCCGGCCCGTTGCACCTACGAGCGTGTTCAGCAAGCTGTGCCCAGCCGGCCGGAACGACGAGAACTCCGCCAGCAGACTGAGCGCGCAGGTTTGCGCGAGACGATCGAGCAGTCCGATTTCGAGCGAACGGTACGCCTCGTCGCTCAGGCATCCGCGCGGTAGCTCGTTCCACAGCGACTGTGGACTTCCGAGCGCGCGATGCAGGCGCCGTCTGGCCCCGAAGACGATCGGATGCAGCGCATCCTCGAACGGGCGCGGACGTTCGAGGTTCCGGCAGATGATGCCGGGAGGGTGTTGCCGATACTCAGCGGTCGAGTCCAACAGATCGACGAGCACATCCAGCCATGGCGGCGACGGCGCGGGAGCATCCCCGTGCGCCAAGACGCCGCGCACGCGTAACTCTGTCAACCCGTCGATCGTCAATCGTCGAAGGAACAGATCCTGGTCGGCGCCCGCCACGACGCGCTGCCAGCGTGCGACACGCGCATCGCTCTCCTCGCTCGCCGCAGTGAGTGGTTCCGTTGTGTCTTGGTGGAGCGCGAGACGTTCCCAGAGGGAGAGCGATCGGTCGGCGATTCGCCGCACGCGAGCCGTTGCCGCGCTCATTGTTGGCCGGTGATCGGATCGTTCGAGAACCAGTTGTGCCCGAAGCCGAGGTAGACCTTGACCTCGGGACCATGGTCCGGATGGTAGGCGAGCTTGATGTGATTGATGGTACGCCAGACCATACTCGTAGCTCTGCCGCGAAACAGCAGATCACCGAGCGCAAGGTTGCCGGCCCATGCGCCGCCGGCGCGGCTTTCAGGTGTGAAGCCCGGCCAGGTGAGCAGGGAGTGTGCCTTCTCACGGCTTGCGAGGCCGCGCTCGGCGAGCAGATCGAACAGCGCCCGCCAGCGCGGCAGATTGTCGGTTTCGCGCCGCACGTAGAACTCCACACCGACCTTGTCACGAACGCAGGTGTCGACGTCAAGGTCCAGCAGGACCTCTGAATCCGCGATTTCCGCAATCGCTTCGACCAGCGGCACCAGCGTGCCTGCGGGATCGTGCCAGCCGATCGCATCGAGGTACGGCGCCACCAACGTCACCGGGAACCGATCGAGGACGAGCCGGGTGGCGCTTCCGGGCCGCCCTGGCATCAACCCCATGTGCGCAAAGCGCGCTCCCGGCGGCAGTGCCAGCGCGCACCGCTCCAGCACGCCGCAAGGCAGGCGTGCGCGATAGCCGTCGAGTTCACCAGCGTCCGCAATCGCGGCGATATCGCACGCGTCAAGAGGCTGGTCGGTGTGAAGCTCGAGAAACAGGATCGGCGTCGGCGCCGCAGGCGGCGGGTTATCGAGATCGAACTCGAGGAAGATCAATCTGACGCGCGAATGAAGCGGATTGGATGGGTCCGCGACGGCGTCGCAGACTCGCCGGACTGTGCGCCACGCCGGATGCACCAGAAGCGCCGGCGAAAATTCAGGATTCGAATAGGGTAGACGGACGAAGAAATCGACGTTGAGCTCGTCGTCGTGCAGCCGCACTTCGAGGCCGGCCAGCGAGCACGGAGGCAGCTGTCGGGCTAGTGTCCGGATGCGAGTCAGCGCACCCGGCGTCGCGATCGCCGCAGGCAGGTGCGGTGCGACGAGGGCCACGTAGCCCTCCATGGAGATGTCCATCGATTGTCACCTGCCCGGTGAGTGCTGTCCGCGACCGGGGCAACCCGGTCGCGGAACAGACCACGAATCTCCGGCGTCAGCAGCAGCCAAACAGCGTCGTCCACGCGCCGGTGCAGCCGTCGCTGGTCGCCTGCTTCGGTCGGCCACCCGCCACCTGCGCGAGCTGTGCATCGCTCAGCTCTTCGATTAAGTTCTTCTTGTTCTGCATCAACACGACGTTCACGTCGTCGGCGCTGAAGTGGTAGTCGTCCACGACCCTCACACCTCGATCGCGGACGACAACCGTTTGCGCGTCGAGTTCAGCAGGCGCCGAAGAGCGTCGTCCATGCGCTACCGCAGCCGTCCTTGGTCGCTGGCGGACGGCCGCCCGCGACCTGGGCGAGCTGGGCCTCGCTCAGTTCGCCGAGCGGATTCCTCTTGTTCTGCATCAGGACCGACGTCCACATCGTCTGCGGTGAACTGGTAGCCGTTGTCCTTGCCCACGCGGATGACCGACTGCGTAAAGGCGTTCTGATCCGTGATGTTCTTGAGCTGGTCCTGCAGCTTCGCGTCACCCATGACCTTCGCCAGAAACTGATTGAGATTGGCCTGACTCATGTTTTTCTCGTCCTCCGAAGCTCTAGTGTCCGATCCCGGTCGTTCGTAACGCGTCCGTCCTACTGCGCACCCCAGGGCCGCCGCTGCATCTCCGAGAACCTGAGCCCGGCCATGGATACATTCGCCATGAGATGCGGCGCGAGTTCATCCACGTCTTCCACGTTTTCATCGAGTTGCAGGCGTGGCGTACCGAGGTGACTCGTCGTTGTCCGGAGCCGATCGGCAAGGAACACGGCCAGCGCTCGATAGAAGCGCGCGGCGAATCCCACGTCGTCTCGCAGCTTTGCGGAGAGCGTCGCCCGGGGAATCGCGCCGACTTTTGACTCGACTTCGGCGCGCACGCTCGCCACCGGTGGCCGAGCATCCACGAACGAGATCTCGCCCACGACGTCGCCTGCCTTGAGGACCGCAATCCTCGGCGCAGCTGGCGTGTGGACAACGAGCGCCCCGTCCAGCACGAAGTAGAGCCACTCGGTGGCCTTGCCCTGTTCGATGAGCTGATCCCCGGGGGCAAGCGTCATCTTCCGGCCGCTCCGGATCATCCACTCGAGGTCCCGGTCGTCGAGGATGCCGAGGAAATACAGTGCTCGTCTCACGATGTGTCCTCGCGTCAGGCGGTCTGTCTGCGGGCCAGGTCCGCAAACGGTCCTTCCTGTCGCATCAAATCCTGATACGTGCCTTGCTGGACGATCACGCCTCGGTCGAGGACGTAGATGTAGTCTGCATGAACGATCGTGCTGAGCCTGTGGGCGATGACGACCCGCGTGGCCTTCAGGCTCTCGAGGCTGTGACTGACGAGTGCCTGTGTCTCGTTGTCGAGTGCGCTCGTCGCCTCGTCGAACAGCAGCAGCGACGGCTTTCTGACAATCGCACGGGCGATCAGGACACGCTGCCGCTGACCACCCGACAAGCCGCTGCCGCCTTCGCCGAGCAGTGTGTGCATGCCCATGGGCATGTTCTCGATGTCGCGTTCGAGGCCCGCCATTTTTGCCGCGGTCCACGCGTCGTCCAGCGTCAGATAGGCGCTCGCTCCCGCGATGTTCTTGTAGAGCGAGTCGGCGAGAAGCCGTCCGCTTTGCAGCACTACGCCGATTTGCCGGCGTACGGCTTTGATATCGAGCGCTGACTGACTCCGGCCGTCGTACTTGACCTCGCCGGAGTCGGGCGCCTCGAATCCCATCAGCAGCCGGAAGAGCGTGGATTTGCCGCTGCCAGAGGGTCCGACGATGGCGACGAACCTGCCGGCCGGGATATGCATCGTGATATCGCGCAGCACGAGCGGCGCGCCGGGGGCGTAGCGGAAGTTGACGTTCAAGACGTCGATCGCACCGGTCAGGACGCCGGGGTCGGGCCTGCCGACGTCAACTTCCGGCACCGCTGAAAGGATGGGCTGCGCCCGTTCATACAGCGGGACGAGTGCCAGCAATCTGACTACCGCCGATCCGAGACCGAGCGCAGCCATCTGGAACTGCGCAAACGCGACATTGAAGGCGACGAATCCCCCAGTTGAGAGCTGGCTCTCTCCATGCGCGTTCAGCAGCCGCACGGTTGCCCAATAGACGACGGCAGCGCTGAGCACGGGCGCCACCGACGTGAACACCGCGTACGCGATCGACACCCGCCGCGCCCGCGCCGCGATCTGCTTCTTCCTGCTGAAGGCTGACGCCCACGCGGTAAACGCGCGCTCCTCGGCGGCCGCCACGCGCAGCTTCGAGATCCCGTTCACGAATTGCAGGAGCATCCCCGAGAGACGGCCCCCGATCGCGATCGTTTCGCGCTCCAAGCCGACCTGCACGTATCCGGTGAAGACCGTCACCAGCACCATCACGAGGGCGAAGCACGCCGCCAGGAAGGCCAGGATGCCGCTGTAATAAAAGAGCAGCCCGAACGTGAAGATCGAAAAGACGCCTGCGAGCACGGTGGAGATGGCCGCTCCGGTCAGGACTTGACGCATCGCCGTAATGCTCAGACTTCTCGTCGCAAGGTCACCCGCCGCATAACGCCGGAAAAACGGTACCGGCAGTGCCAGCAGGCGATCCCACACCGCGGGCTGCAGCGAGGCGTCGATCTTGCCCTCCAGCCGTCGAACCGCAAAGCTCTGAGCCACCTGGAACATCGACGCGCCCACTGCCGCCACGGCCATCAATACAGTCAAGACGCGTACCTGGCCAGTGTCGGCACGTGGGATGACCGCATCGAAGAGAATGCCGGTCAAGACTGGCAGCGCCGTGGCCAGCGCACCGGCTGCGAGCCCCGTCATGGCGACGGTCGCGAGATCGCGCCCCAATCCCCTGAGACCGAACCGGAGCAGGTCGAGCCCTGTGACCGCCCGGGGCGGAAGGGGCCGATAGAAGCACCACGCAAACGGCTGGAGTGATGCCGCAACCGATTCAGTGAGCGGCGTGTGGCTGCCGGTCAGCGGATCGTACAGGCGGTAGCGGCGGGGCGATACGGGCAGCAGCGCAACCGGGTTGCCATTGCTCTCGCGGCGGCCAATCATCGGGCCGACGTCTTCACTCCACCACCCCTCCCTGAGTGCCACGACCCGTGTCCTGACGCCCGACGCCGACGCGATCGCCACGAGCGGATCGGCGCCGCCAGTCCTTGCCGGATCGGTGTTCGCCCGGAACTCGATCCCCGCCCGGCGTCCGACCTCGCGGCATGCCAGCAGCCACGGATCGCCGACGGCCGTCTCGGGCGATGTCGTGGACATCAGCTCGTCCTGATGAGACGGGCATACGCCCCGTCTTTCGCGACCAGCGCGTCGTGCGTCCCGCGCTCCACGACGACGCCTCGCTCGAGCACGATGATCTCGTCGCAATCTCTGATCGTGCTGAGCCGATGAGCGACTACGAGACAGGTGCACCGGCGCCGGCGGATGGCGTCGATCACGCGTTGCTCGGTGAGCGAATCGAGCGCACTCGTCGCCTCGTCGAGCACGAGGATGCGGGGATTCCGGGTGAGGGCGCGCGCGATTTCCAGCCGCTGGCGTTGTCCGCCGCTGAAGTTCCGGCCCTGCTCCTCGATCTGATGGCCGTAGCCTGAGGGGTACTCCAGGATGTCGTCGTGGATGCAGGCGTCCCTGGCGGCCTGGATGACATCGGCCTCGTCGATGCGCTCGTCCCACAGCGTGAGATTGTCGCGAATCGTGCCTTCGAAGAGCGTGATGTCTTGATCGACCAGCGCGATGGATCGTGACACGCGGCTGCGCGGCACCTGGCTGCGCGGTTGGCCGTCGAACAGCACGTCGCCCTCCCACACCTTGTACAAGCCAGTCACAAGCCGCGCGAGCGTCGACTTGCCGCTGCCCGACTCTCCAACGAGCGCCACCTGCTGTCCTGCCTTCACCGCAAGGTTGAAGTCAGTGATTAGCGGCGGATCCAGGCGGCTGTACCCGAACGTCACACCGCGTACGTCCACGGCGCCTTGCAGCGGTTCGATGGGTTCTGCCGCATCCGCCGAAGGTCTGGCCAACGGATCCCGTGGATACCGCAGGACATCATCGAGACGCGTGAGGTCGCCGCCGGCCTCCTGCAGCGCTCCTCCCAGCAACACCAGCCGATTGGCCGGGTCGATGAAGCTCTGCATCAAGCTCTGAAACGCAATCAACATCCCCATCGTCAGGACGCCATCGATGATCCGGACGCTGCCGATGCCGACAATGACCGCGGCGTTGAGGGATGTGAGGAGCGGCGGCACGGCCGACAGATACTCGGCGACGGCTCCCAGGTGACCTTCCGAGGTCACCACTTTGGCGTGATAGCCGGCCCATGTGCTGAAGAACTCCGATTCAGCGCCGGAGGCTTTGAGCGTCTCGAGCGTCTGCAGGCCAGCCATCGACGCGCCGACCAACTTGCCGCGCTCTTGCAGCAGGCGCAGGCTCGTGTCGCGCCGCCGGCGGGCCAGCAGCCGCAGAACAACGAGATTCGTCAGGGCAACGGCGACGCCGATCGCTGTGAGCATCGGGTCGTACCGGAACATCAGGGCGGCGAAGAATCCCACCATGGCGATGTTGACCAGGCTGGTCGCGAGATCGCCTGACAGCAGGACGGCGACACTGTCGTTGATCTCGACGCGTGACACGAGATCGCCACCGAAGCGCTGCGCGAAGAACTCGACGGGCAGCTGCAACAGGTGCCAGAAGAACCGTCGCGATCCGTCAACCGCGAGTTTGAGCTCCAGTCGCAGCAATCCCCGCTGTTGCAGGTAGGTCAGTGCTCCTCGCGCGATGGCGGTCACGACCATGGCCGCGACGAGCGGCGTCAACCAGGCTGGCGCACCGGGAACCAGGATGTGGTCGATGAAGATGCGTGAGAACGCCGGCACCAGCAAGCCCGGCAGGACCAGCGCCAGCGTCGCGAGCGCGAGAAACGCGAGTGCTGCGCGGCTGCCCGGCAGCCGGCTGGCGAGTGATCGCAGCACCGAGGGCTTGGCGCCGCCGGGCGCGAATGCAGGTCCACGTTCGAAGCCCAGGACCACGCCCGTGAACGATTCGTCGAACTCGCGATCCGGCACTGCTCGCGGACCAAACGCCGGGTCGTTGATATAGGCGAGGCCGGCGCCGAAGCCTTCGACCACGACGAAGTGGTTGAAGTTCCAGAACGCAATCATTGGGGCGGGGAAGTCCCGCAGCTGGTCGGCGTCCTTCGAATATCCCTTGCAGAGCAGGCCGAACGAGCGTGCAGCCTTGACGATGTTCAGGGCCTTGCTGCCATCGCGCGAGACGCCGCAGGCCACGCGAAGCTCTTCGAGCGGCACGAACCGTCCGAAGTAGCCGAGCACCATTCCCAAGGCGGCGGCCCCACATTCGGCCGCCTCCATCTGTATGACGGTGGGCGTGCGCGCGCGCTGACGCTTCGGCACGAGCTACCTCGATGGCGGGGCGTCAAGACCGGGAACGACGAGGCTCAACGGACGCTGCTCGCGGATCACGATCTCGGCATGGCAGGGCACTGTCTGCGCCGGCAGCGTCGCGTCGCGGCTCACGAGGGCGTACACCGCGATGCGCGGTTCTGCCCCGCGTTGAGCGCCGTCTACGATTCCAGGTGCTGTTGCAACGAACTCGACCCGTGCTGCCAGCACGTGCGCGTCCTCACCGGCGCCGACGCGAATCGTTACGGACATCCCGCGTCGCACCTGTTGCGCCCGTGCGGGTTCGAGATACAGCACGGCCTCCGGCCGATCGTGCTCGGGGCGCAGCGTGACGATCGGGCTTCCGGCTGGAACGGTCGCCCCCACCGACACCGCCACGCGATCCACGCGTCCGGTGTAGGGACTGACCACTCCTCCCAACGAGTCCAACTGCTGCCCGAGGAGCGCGAGCTCTTTCGGGTTCGTTCGCGCCGCTTGCAACCGATCGAGGAGCTGAGGCGTCGCGACGATGGCAATGACCTGCCCGGCGGCGACGCGGTCGCCGATCCCGGCGCGAAGGTCCGAGACCTGGCCTGCGAGGGGCGAGGGAATGGACCGGACGCCGCCTGACGCGACCAGGATGCCGGATGCCTCGACCGTGGTGGTGATACGCCCCCAGTAACCCCACCCGAGAGCGGCACCAAGACAGAGCAGCAGGGCAGTCAACGCGAGCCACGTGCGAGGCGCCGTGACCCGAAGGAGCTGATCGAGCTGCTCGGGCGACGACATGCGGTCGAGGGCCGCCTTCCGGAAAATCCGGTTTGCATCCATCGTTCGTCCGGGCGCGGCAGCGGGAAGAGGCCGTCCCACCGCGAATCGCGGAGGAGCTTATCCGGCGCCCTGCGCCCACGCAAGGCATCCGCGAGTTGATTGATGTACCGTGATGCGCATGCCCGGCTCACCTCGTCGCTCCCGCGCGGCCGTTCTCGCTGTCGCGGCTGCATGGATCGTTGTGGCCATGGCGGCCCGCATCGTGACACGCGCCCAGGAGCCGCGTCCGGCACCGGTGCCGGGTCCGCCCGTGGCGCGTCAGGACAACGTTCGGGAAACACTTCATGGCGTCGAGCTCGTGGACCCCTACCGCTGGCTCGAAGACCAGCAGGCTCCCGACACGCGCGCCTTCATCGATCATCAGAATCAGTACGCGCACAGTCTGCTCGATTCGCTTCCCGGCCTCGCGGCCATTCGGTCGCGTCTCGCGGCATTGATGCGGCGGGACACCCAGGGGGCGCCGATCGAGCGCGCCGGCCGCTACTTCACGCTACGGCGTGGTGCGGACGATCCCCTGCCGATCCTCTACGTCCGAGATCGCCGTGATGGCACGGACGCCATCCTGCTGGACCCGCGGCCGTTGAGCGCCGACCACACGACCAGCCTGTCGCTGGAAGACATCGCCATGAACGGCCGTGTGCTGGTCTACGGCGTCCGGACTGGCGGTGAAGACGAAACCGAGCTCCGTGTGAAGGATGTGGACGCGCGACAGGACCTGCCCGACCGCCTGCCGCGCGCCCTGTATCGCGGTGTCACCCTCCAGCCGGATGGCAAGGCGTTCTATTACGCCCGGCAGGATCGCGCGACCGGAATCCGGATCCATCGCCACGTGCTGGGGACGCCGATCGATCGGGACGACGAGATCTTCGGCAAGGGATTCGGGCCGAGCGACTGGATCGACGCGCGCGTGTCAGAAAACGGGCGTCATATCGTGTTCACCGTGGCGCACGGGTGGGCCAGCACCGAGGTCTTCGTGCAGTCGCTCGACCCTTCGGCCCCACTCTCCGACCCAGCGCCTCCTGGTGTCGAGTCCCGGGCAGTGCCTGTCGTCCGCGGGATCGACGCCCATGTGACTGCGCAATTCGCTGGCGACCGGCTGATCGCACAGACCGATTGGCACGCGCCGCTGGGGCGGATCGTGGAGATCGATCTGTCGGATCCCTCACCGGACAAGTGGCGCGGCATCGTGCCATCGGGTCAGGATGCGCTCGATGCCTACGCGCTCGTTGGCGGACGCCTGGTCGTCCAACGCCTGCACGACGTGACGGCCCGCCTCGATGTGTACGGACTGGATGGCACGCCGCAAGGCGAAATCGCACTGCCCACGCGCGGGACGGTCAGGAACCTGTCCGGCCGCTGGGACGCGGACGAGCTCTTCTTCGACTTCGAGTCGTACACCACACCCGGATCGACGTACCGGGCGACGGTGGCGCAGCGGACCACGGCACCGTTCTGGCGCCCGGTGATTCCCTTTGACCCTGCGCGCTACGAGACGAAGCAGGTCTGGTTCCCCTCCAAAGATGGCACCAGGGTCCCGATGTTCGTCGTGCACCGTGTCGGGCTGGAACTGAACGGCCACCAACCCACGCTGTTGTACGGCTACGGCGGCTTCGCCGTGAACATCACGCCCTGGTTCTCGGCGGACGTGGCGTGGTGGCTCGAACAGGGTGGAGTGTTTGCGGTCGCGAATCTACGGGGCGGGAATGAGTTTGGCGAGTCGTGGCACCGAGCCGGCATGCTGGAGCACAAGCAGCACGTCTTCGACGATTTCATCGCTGCCGCATCGTGGCTCGTCGATCAGCACTACACCGCGCCGGACCGCCTCGCTATTCGCGGTGCCAGCAATGGCGGTCTCCTGATGGGGGCCGTGCTGACCCAGCGGCCCGACTTGTTCCGCGCGGTGCTCTGCGAGTTTCCGGACCTCGACATGGTGGGGTACTGGCGGTTTCCCAACAACAATCCGCCGGCGTTGCTGGAGTACGGCGACGCGTCCAAGCCCGATCAGTTCAGGTATCTCCTCGCGTACTCACCGTATCAGCACGTCACGCCCGGCACGAAGTATCCCGCGGTCCTGCTGATGACCGGAGATGCCGACACGCGCGTGCCGCCGCTGCAGGCCCGCAAGATGACGGCACGCCTCCAGGCCGCCTCTACATCGGGCCGCCCCATCCTGTTGCTGTACGACACGAAGGCCGGCCACGCAGGGGGCCGACCGATCGAGAAGCTCGTCGAGGATCAATCCCTCGAGCTCGCGTTTCTCTCGTGGCAGCTCGACATGGGCACGGGACCGGCTCGCGCGGCCCAGACGGATCGGGTCGGGGCGCGTCCCGTGGCGCGCTAGTGAGGCCTACTAGTGACCGCCCAGAAAATCGTTGATCACCTTCACATACAACGAGGGCTGGTCCACGAACGTCATGTGTCCTGACTGGGGGATCACGCTCAGCGTGGATCCCTTGATGGCCTTCTGCATGGCCTCTGCGACCGACGGCGCGACCTGGTCGTGATCGCCGACGGTGATGAGCGTTGGCACCGTAATCGAGTGCAGGCGATCGGCGTATTCGACCGACGTGAGATTGCCATCGACGACGAACTCGCCGTGCGAGCCCCACATTTCCCGATAGAGGTCCCACGACATGTCCAATGAACTGGCCGGATCGTAGGCGGGATCCGGCCGGCGCTGATAGAGATAGGGAAAATAGCCCTCGCCCCACGCAGCCGCCATGTACCTCGCCGGAGTACCGGCCCCGTTCCCACGGCTTGCCGTGCCCATAGAGCCCAGCCTTCTCCATGGTCTCGATGCGAGCGCGCAGCTCCGGCGTCATGTGGGCCTTCATCTGCCGAAACACGTCGTTCAGGGCACGTGTGCTGTGAAACGTGCTGGCCAGGACGAGGTGCGACAGGTTCGCCTGGTACTTGAATGCGTAGGCCTGTGCCAGCACGCCGCCGAACGAGTGTCCGATCAGGTCGATGCGTCCCAGGTCGAGCGCCTGCCTGACCGCCTCGACGTCTTCGACCATGGCTTCGACGGTGTATCCGGCCGGGTCCTCGAGCTTTTCCGACTTGCCCGATCCGCGTTCGTCGATGAAGACCACACGGTGCGTGCGCGCCAATGGCAGCAGGTACGGGAGGAAGTAGTCGTGAGAGGCGCCGGGCCCACCGTGCAGAATCACCAGCGGTGTGCCGTTGCCCAGGACCTCGTAGTAGATGAGGACGCCGTGGGCGTCTACGAAACCGGACTCGAGTTTCAGGACCGACCCGGGCGGGCGTGGTGCCGCGGACGCGGACGGCTCGGGCGACGCGACCGGTTCCGCCGGCTTCGAGGTACATGCCGCACTGACTGCGATGCTCAGGATCAGGGCCGGGCAGACTGACCGCATTTCGCGCTCCTTCAGAGAGGGCACTCACATGACATGCGTGGGACGCGCGATTCTATCGCGCGGCAGCTGCCATGGAGACGCAATTCCCTTGTGTCACGCGTGTCCGGCGGCTATAGTCCCGCGCCAGCCTCGAGTGGTGATTCATGGGTCGCCTCTCTCTTTCGTCGATCGCACCTCGCCTGCACACGCCACCGTGCGTGCTGCTCGTTGTCCTGTGCGTCGCGTCTCTCCTGGATAGCGCTGCACTTGCGCAGGGCCGGCGCAAAGTCATCATCGACCAGGACGGTGCGGGGCCTGGCGGCACCGACATGCAGGCCATCGCGGCGATCGTGAACTCGCCGGCTGCCGAGGTGCTGGGCATCTGCGTCCTCACCGGCGACGCATGGCGGGACGAAGAAGTCCAGCACACGCTGCGGTTGTTGGAGGTCCTGGGGCGGACCGACATCCCTGTGCTGCCGGGCGCGGTGTTCCCGCTCCTCAACAACAAGGAGTTCATCGCCCGGTGGGAGACCCTGTACGGCAAGGTGCCGTATCAGGGAGCGTGGAACTACGGCCGGCCGACCGTGCACGGACCGTACGAGGTCCCGCCGCTCGCCGAAGGCCAGCCGACGACCAAACCGTCGGCCGAGTCGGCCGCGGCGTTCCTCGTGCGCACGGTGCGCCAGTTCCCTCACGAGGTCACGGTGTACACCGCTGGCCCGATGACCAACCTCGCGCTCGCTGCCGGCCTGGACCCTCAGTTTCCCGAGCTGACCAACGAGCTGGTGGTGATGGGCGGCAGCATTCGTCCGGTGACCGACGATCCGCAGTTCGGTCCTTCAGCCCGCCGTGAGTTCAACTTCTGGATGGATCCCGAAGCCGCGCATATGGTGCTGCATGCCCGCTGGCCACGGGTGACGCTGACTACCGTCGATATCTCAGTGAAGACGCGAATGGACAAGCGTCTCATCGCCGAGCTGACGCGCGCGTCGACACCGGGCGCGCAATACCTCGCGAAGTACGCCGAGGAGAGTTATCTGTGGGACGAGATCGCCGCCGTCGCGTGGCTGGATCCAAGCCTGATCACAAAGACACGCCGCCTCTACGTCGACGTGGATGTGGATCATGGCGCCGGATACGGTGAGACCCTCGCCTGGGAGCCCGGACACCAACCGGGCCTGGGCGAGCAGCTCGTGGACGTGCAGGAGGATCTGGACCGGGAGCGCTTCTATCGCACGTTCGTGGAGCTGCTCTCACGTCCAGCGTCGCGGTGATCACCCGGCGCTACCGCTGATCTACACCGCCGATCCTGGTGGCTTGGCGGCACCACCCGGCTGGGACGGGGGAGGGGCGGCGACGTCTTTGCCCAACAGGAGCCGATCGATCAGGAAGTGGACCAGCTGTCGATCGTAGACGGTATCCGTGCTGGAGTACTGATTCGGATCGCGATTGACCCACGAGTCGGTGACACGAACGCCGCCTGGCGATCCATCGAGCCGCAACGCGTAGATGTGAAAACCGGTCCAACTGCGATGGAAGTGCAGCCATCCCTCGTCAAAGTACACGAACCACTTGTCGTCCATCTCCGCGGGGATGAGGCCCAGCATCAGGCGCTCGGCCTCGGCATCCGTGAACACCGCATCGAGAGCGAGCGATTCCCGCTTTGACGGCGAAGGACTGATCCTCCAGGACGATTGCGTGGCACGTTTCTTCGCCATGGCCTGACCGTGGAGTCGGAAAGAGGAGGTTAATCGAGCCTCATCATCGCGCCCACGGTCGACCTCCGCAAGTGACGGACAACCGTCTGGCCAACTATATCGATATACGGTATAGTGATCGTCGATACAGATGACCACGCCACACGACGCCGACATCGACGCCCTGCTGCCGCTGCCCACGGCTGTCTTTCACATCCTCGTGGCACTGGCAGACCGGGACCGGCACGGCTACTCGATCATGCAGGACGTCGCGCACCGGACCGACGGCAAGGTGAGACTGAGCGCCGGCACGCTGTACAGCGCCATCCGCCGCATGCTCGAGCAGGGCCTGATCGAGGAACTGCGGACCAGTCCCGATCCTGCAAGCGACGATGAGCGCCGTCGCTACTATCGATTGACGGATGTCGGCCGCGCCGCCGCAGCGGCGGAAGCGCGCCGGATCAGCGATCTTTTGAGTCAGGCCCGGGCCACGGGCCTGATTCCCCGCCGCCTGTGACTATGCGCGCTCCAGACGTCTACCGCGCGCTGCTCTGGTGTTACCCGGCCGAGTTCCGCAACGAATATGGCCGGGAGATGATGGGTGCCTTTACCGCGCAACTGCGGGATGCGCAGCACGCCGGACGGCGCGGCGCGATCGGCATCTGGCTCACCACGCTCGTCGATCTCATTCCCACCGCTCTACGGGAGCATCGTCACGTGATTCAACAAGACTTGCGCCACGCCGTTCGCGTGTTTGCCGCCACGCCTGGATTCACTGCCGTCGCGGCTCTTTCGCTGGCTCTCGGGATCGGAGCCAACGTCGCCATCTTCAGTCTGCTGAACAGCGTGCTCCTGAGCGCGCTGCCTGTGCCGCACCCGGAGACGCTCGTGGTGCTGACCGATCCCAGTGTGGCCGGCGTCAGTCAAGGCCAGGAGGATGGGGACCGATCTCTGCTGACGTATCCCGAGTTCGTGGCGCTGCAACACGAGTCTCCCGGGCTGCAGTCGCTCATGGCCGCGCAGAGTCGCGCCGATCGTCTCGACGTGCGAATCGGAGGCGCCGAACCGGAAGAAGTCAGCACGCGCCTGGTCTCAGCCTCGTACTTCAGCGACACTCGGCGTACCGGCGTTCGTGGGGCGCACGTTCGACTCGCCGTCGGAGCCAGCGCCGGGTACCGTGCCCTATGTGGTCCTGAGCTACCAGTTCTGGCAGCGCCGCTTCGGTGGTCGAGCCGACACGCGTGGGCCAGCCGATCACCATCCGCGGTACGGTCTTTACCGTAGTCGGGATCGCGCCGTCGTCTTTTCTGGGCGAAACAGTGGGCGAGTGCCCGGACCTGTGGGTGCCGCTCGCGATGCAGGGAGCGGTCCTGACCGGCCGCGACTGGCTGCACGATACGCCCGGGAGCTTCGAGAAAGTGATGTGGCTGCACGCATTCGGCCGTCTGGCTCCTGGCGCGACGCTCGAGCAGGTGCAGGCGCATGCGAACGTCACGTTCCAGCAAGGGCTCGCGAGCTATTACGCGCCCCTGGCGGACGCCACCATGCGGAAGCGCTTCATGGATCAGCGGCTCCGCGTGCGGCCTGCCTCCACAGGCGCGTCTACGCTGCGCGGTGACTTCTCAGAGCCGCTCCTCGTATTGTTGGGCGCCGCCGCGTTCGTCCTGCTCATCGCCTGCTCCAATCTCGGCAACCTGCTGCTGGCGCGCACGACGGCGCGCAGCCGGGAGATGGCGGTTCGACTGGCTCTGGGCGCGAGCCGTGGCCGGCTGGTCCGGCAGCTGATGACCGAGAGCCTGTGTCTCGCGGGAATCGGGGGCCTGCTGGGAATCGGGACCGCCGCGCTGTTGCGTCAGGGCCTGCTGCGACTCGTGTCGGATACGGCCGCTCTCCCGGCGGCGCTCGATCTGCGAGAGATCGGATTCATTCTCGCCGTCACGCTCGCGGCGGGCCTGCTCCTCGGCCTGCTCCCGTCGCTGCGATTGACGAAGGCGGACGCGAACACAGGGCTCCGCGAGGAGGGACGAGGAATCGCGGGATCGGCCGCGTGGCTGCGGGTCGGACGATTCGTCGTCGTCGGTCAGCTCGCATTGTCGCTTCCGCTCCTGGTCGGAGCTGGCCTTCTCGTGCGCACGCTGATCAATCTGCAGAACGTGGACGTCGGGTACGCGAAGGAGAATCTGCTGACCGTCCGGCTGGATGCACAAGCGGCGGGCTACGAACCAGAGCAGCAGACCGCAGCCTTCGATGCGCTCCTTGCGCGAATCCGCGCGCTGCCAGGAGTCCGCGCGGCGACGTTCTCGAACAACGGACTCTTTGGCGGCTCCGACAACGGCGACCAGGTCGTCGTCGAAGGCTACACGCCGACTGGACAAGGCGATCAGGGTTCGCGATACGACGCTGTAGGTCCCAACTATTTCTCGACGCTTGGCATCCCGGTGCTCGTCGGCCGCGAGATCACGGATCAGGATCGCACCGGCGGGCGGCAGGTGTGCGTCATCAACGAGACCTTCGCCAAGCGGTTCTTCAAGAACCGCAATCCGATTGGTCTGCACGTGACGCAGCAGTACGGAGAGGACCGCCATACGTACGAAGTCGTTGGCGTGGTCCGCGACTCGCGTCAGAACCGCCTGCGCGGTGAAATCGAGCATCGCTTCTACATGCCCGTCTCGCAGCCCGCGGCGGGCCGATCAGCGGGCTGTCGTTCATCATCAGGCCTGCGAGTGAGAGTGCGTCCCCCATCTCGTCCGTCAGGCGGCTGATTCAGCAGATGGAACCCGGCATGCCCGTCACACGCGCGTTGGAGGTCACCGACGCCGTGAGCCGTCGGCTCGTTCAAGACCAGCTGCTGGCCCGGCTCTCGATCGGCTTCGGCATCGTCGCACTGCTGCTGTCGGCGATCGGACTCTACGGCGTGCTGTCGTACGGCGTGAGCCGGCGCACCAATGAGATCGGTGTGCGCAAGGCCCTGGGTGCGCAGCCGCATGCGCTCATCGGCATGATCATGCGGGAGACGGGATGGCTGCTCGTGGCCGGACTCGTCGTCGGCGCGGCACTCTCGGCCGCCTCCATCCAGCTCATTGCCAGCCGGCTGTACGGTCTGTCGGCTGCCGATCCCGTGACGGTCGCGACGGCGGTCACTATCCTGGCCGTGGTCGCACTGTTCGCGACATGGCTGCCAGCGCGGCGGGCCGCCACCGTGGATCCGCTGGTCGCGCTACGCCACGAATGATCCTGGTATGGTAGGACCAGGGAGAGTGGCGCATGACGCTGACCCAATTGTTCCAGGATGAGCTCGACCGCGAAGCCGCGAGGACGCGTCGCGTCCTCGAAAACGTTCCCGTAGACAAGGACGATTGGAAGCCCCACGAGAAGTCGATGCCGTTCGGGCGCCTTGCCGGCCTCGTGGCGTCGATGCCGTCCTGGGTCAACCTCATCATCGAACAGGAAGAGCTCGACCTCACGCCGCCCGGCGGAGGCCAGTACCAACCCCCACCGACGCGCGAGCTGGTGAACACGCTCGACACGCTCGTGGGGAAGGCGCATACCGCCCTCTCGAAGACCACCGATGACTATCTGCTCACGACGAACTGGAGATTGAAGGCGGGAGGGCAGGTGGTCCTGAACGATCCCCGCCACGTCGTCCTGCGCGACACGATCAATCACTGGTCGCATCATCGCGGCCAGCTGACGGTGTATCTGCGCCTGCTGGGGCAGCCCGTGCCATCGGTTTACGGGCCGACCGCCGACGACAAGAGGTTCTTGTAGACAGGCCGCGGTCTACGGTCTTCGGTCTACGGTCTACGGTCTTCGGTCCCGCAGACCGAAGACAGCAAATCAAGGCTGCTTGGGGTCGGGCGGCGTCGCACTGTCGAGACGCTTGGCGATCTCATCAGAGATGTCGAGCGCCGGGTCGTGCCAGAGCGTCGAGCTGTCTACGGTGAAGACCGCCGAGAGCTTCTTCTCGGACGCCACGAGACCCACGATGGGAAACAGATGCTGCATGAAAAGGTGCATGCGTCTGTTCCTGCGTGCTCTGGACCTCGGCCTGCGCATCCTGCGTAAACCGCTGCAGGTCCACCTGCGCGCGGTCGTACTGGCGCTGGAGCTGGAGGCGGCTATCCGCGCTCAGGACGGATTCGGTCTGCGAGAGCCGCGTCTGAAGAGCCTCGACCTGCTTCCCGCGCTCGTCAACCTCCGCGCGCTTCTGAGAGCGGAGCTGATCCAGCTTGGCATTTGCGGCCTTGCCTTCGCGCGTGAGCGACGCAACCCGCTCGAGATCGAGAAAGCCGACGCTCGCGCCTTGCGGAAACGCCGATCCCAACGCCGGCGCCGTGGCAGCTGGCTTTACAGGTGGCGGCTGCGTCTGTGCGGCTGCCGGCATGGTGATGATGAGCGTTGCGAAACCAATCAGGTACCAGAACCCCTTCATGCGCGTCCCTCCAGTGACGCGTTTTAGACGTTCGAACGGTCCCGCTGGCTGTCAGTCGGGATGCCGGGCTCATCCACCTGGACGTCAAACAGGCGAATTGGCTGGTTGGGCGAGAGTCTGGTCAAAAGGGGAAGCGAGACGTTGTAAACCGGCGCACCCGATGCGAGCCGGCCCTCAGGGGCGCCCTTGTGGGCATGCCCGTGGAACACGGCCGTCACCCCAAGCCGCGACAACGGCTCCTCGAGCCGGCTGCTTCCGAGGAACGGAAAGATTTCCTGCGGCTCGCCGACGACGGTATCCACGATGGGCGAGTAGTGAAGGAGGACGATGCGAACCTGCGTCCGGAGTCGGGCGAGCGCAGATTCCATCTTCAAGGCTTCGTCCACGGCTTCGTGCACGAACTGCTTGATCACAGGCTCGCCCCAGGGCCCGAGCGCGCCGCGGCCGAATCCGCCACAAAACCCTTTGGCTCCTGCGAAGCCGATGCCCTTGATCTCGCAGGAATCTCCATCGAGGACCGCGATGCCGCCATCCCGCAGCGTTCGCGCAATCGCGTCCGACGCGTTTCCCTGGTAGTCGTGGTTTCCGAGGACGCTCACGAGCGGCACCTTGATGCCATTCACCAGCTCGCGCGTCACCGCCTGCGCCTCTTCGACGGTCCCGTAGTCGGTAAGGTCGCCGAGGAGCAGCATGATGTCGGGGCGCGTGTCATGCACGGCTTTCAATACCGGCAACAGGACGTCTTTCGCGGCGCGGCCGAAGTGCAGGTCGCCAACGGCTCCAATCCTGATCGTCTGCGTCGGCATGCGGCTCGTCCGTTATTGCCAGCCCGCAGCATGCGGACTGGTATCGGTCTTGCCAGGCAAGTGACATGCCCACCCGCGGCCTTGACGACAGTTGTGCGGTTGAGTTCTACCGGACCGTGTTGAAGACGCTCCATCGTGCCGACGTGTCCTTTCTCGTCGGCGGGACGTACGCGATGGAAGCCCTGGCTGGCATTTCACGACTGACGAAGGACCTGGATCTGTTTCTCGCGCATCAGGACTGGCCGGCTGCCTGCAACGCATTGGGTGACGCCGGGATCGACTGCAGCATCGTATACCCGCACTGGCTCGGTAAGGCCATCCGTGACGATTTCTTCGTGGACCTGATCTTTGCAAGCGGTAATGGTGTCGCGCGCGTGGACGAGACGTGGCTCGCACACGGCAGTCTGGGCACGGTGCTGGAAGTGCCCGTTCGCGTGTGTCCGCCCGAGGAGATGATCTGGTCGAAGGCGTTCGTAATGGAGCGCGAACGATTCGACGGTGCGGACGTGCTGCACATTCTCAGACATTCGGGCCGGCAGCTGAATTGGCGGCGCCTGGTCGATCGATTTGCCGACCACGGAGACGTCCTGCTCGCGCAGCTCGTGCTGTTCGGATACGTCTACCCGGGCGCGCAGGATATCGTGCCGGACTGGGTGATCGCAGAGCTCTGGGCGCGCCGCGGCCAAGCTGGCGCCGCCCCGAATGTCTGTCGAGGGACGTTGCTGTCCAGAACGCAGTACCTGGTGGACGTCAATGGCTGGGGGGCTGCTGACGCCCGGCTCGGTCCACATGGGACGATGAGCGACGACGAGGTGGCAGAGTGGACCGCCGGGATCGAGCCGGGTACGGTCCCCCTGCCCGCGCCGTCACTGGTTGATCGCTGAACCCGGCTCGTAGATCTGCCGCAGCTCGCACTCGCCGTCGCCGGCGACCTGCATGAACTCCTTCACCACCTGGATGGCATGTGCCTTCGAGCTCACCTGGAGCAGCGCCAGGCCGCCGACCACCTCTTTTGATTCGGTGAATGGTCCGTCCGTCACAGTCACCGTACCGTTCGACTGGCGGACGCGGGCACCGGCGAGGCTCGACATGCAGCCTTCCGTCGCCAGCAGCACCCCGGATTTCATGCTCTCCTCGATCAGCTTTCCCATCCGTGCCATTTCCTCCATCGTGGGAGGGGTGTGGCGTTCGACCGTCTTGTAGAGGCTCAGAAAACGCATGACTCAATCTCCAGTGAACTGATTTGGGGCTCTCTAGCTCGTAGTCGAACACGGCACGCGCGGATCGACAGGCACACAGGGAAAATCGAGATCGTCACGCGCCGGCGGCGCCTGTGGTTCAATCTCACGCGAATGGCCTCGCGTGCGGTTCCCGCTCCCATCCGTCCCGTCTGGATCACGGGCCCGTGGACGGACCTCCTGATCGGCTGCGGCGGATGGTCCGTTCCGCTGCTGCTCGCGTCCTACGCGCTCGTCGATCGCGACGTGCCGCGCTGGTCGGCGGTGTTCTACGGCCTCGCCCTCGTCTGCAACTACCCGCACTACATGGCCACGATCTACCGGGCCTACGGCAGCGACGATCGTGGGCAGTACCGCCTGTACACACGCTATCTGACGGCAGCACTGGTCGCGCTTGCGGTCATCGCGCACGCGCGGTTCTGGCTGGTTCCGTGGCTGTTCACGACGTATGTGCTGTGGAGCCCGTGGCACTACACGGGCCAGAACTTCGGCCTGCTGATGATGTTCCTGCGGCGCGCCGGGATCGATGTCTCCCCTGTCGAGCGCCGGCGGCTGCATGTGGCCTTCGTCGCGTCGTACGTGCTGCTCATGGCCGCGTTCAACAACGGGCCGTCGCACGATCCGCTCGTGCTGTCCCTCGCTTTGCCCAATGCCGTCGCGCAGACGATCGAGATTGGTGCGGGGCTCGTGTTTCTCGGAGCCGGCAGCTGGGCGTTCCTGTCGCTGGCCCGAAGAGCGCCGTCCGGCGCGCTGCTTCCGCCGTTGACCCTGTATTCGACCCAGGCACTGTGGTTCGTGCTGCCCATCGCGCTCAGCTGGATCTCTTCGTTGTCCGCGCCGCAGACGCGGTACAGCTCCGGCATGATCGCTGTGATGCACTCCGCGCAGTACCTGTGGATCACCAGGTACTTTGCTTCACGCGACGCCGCGGCAGAGCCAGCTGCCCGACCGTGGAGCGCCCGCGTGTACTGGGCCACGCTCGTCATCGGCGGCATCGCGCTTTTCCTCCCCGTGCCGTGGCTGGCCAGCTATGGCTGGCACTCGGACTTCACCGCCAGCGCCTTCATCGTCGCCTCGATTGTCAACATCCATCACTTCATGATCGATGGCGTGGTCTGGAAGCTGCGCAACCCGCGCGTCGGTCAGGTGCTCGTCGAATCCTCGGCTCCCGCGCCCGACCTGCACGCCGCTTTGTCGACACGCCAGCCGCGGTGGCGTGACCGGCGCGTCCTGTTCACGGGCATACGAGTCGGCGCTGTCGCCTTGCTGCTGGCGCTGGCCGCCGTCGACCAATGGCGGTACGGTCTGGCCGCCGGCCATTCGGATCCGGCGCGCCTCGCCGAGGCGACGGCCATCAATCCCTACGACACGGGAGCCTACCTGCGTCTGGCGCAGGCAGAAGGCAAGGCCGGCAATACGAGCGCTGCGGAGTCTGCCCTCCGCCGCGCGATGTCGATCAGTCCCGACAATCCATCGCCCGCTCGTGCACTCGTCCGCCTGCTCATCGAGTCCAACCGGCTTGCCGATGCCTATCCTGTCGCAGAAGCGGCGGCCACGAGATGGCCAGACGATGTGGACATGGTCGTGAACGCGGGAGTGCTTGCGTTCCGGCTCGGCAATCAGCCGGCGGCAGAGCAGTGGTGGCGGCGAGCGCTCGAGCGCGACTCGACTCAACTGCAAGTGCATGCCTATCTCGCCGGTGTCCTGGACGCGCGAGGCGACGCCCGGTCCGCGCTCCCGCATTACCGGTCGTATCTCGAGCTCGCGGCGGCGGCACCACCCGACCGCAGGCCCGCACCGGGCGACATCGTTCAGGTCGTGATCAAGTTCGGTGATGCCCTCGCGCACGAGGGAGCGCGCGATGCGGCCCGCACGCAGTACGACCTGGCGATGCGCATGGCACAGCAGACGGGCCTCGTTGAGGCGGAGACCCTGGCGCGCGCGCGGCAAGCGACACTCGGGGCGACGCCGCGCTGACGTCGCTGGCAGGCCCATTCGTCCTTCTGGCACAATCAGCGCCATGACCACCACTCGACGTCATTTCCTGCAGGCATCGGCTGCGGCGATCGCCGCCGGCACGTCGGCGCTCGGGGCACTCGCGCCTTCGCCGGTTCTCCACGCATCACGACTCGCCTCGGCCCTGCCGATGGCGGATCCCAACGCAGGCAAGAAACCGTTGCGGCTCGGGCTCATCATCGGCGTCGGTAAAGACCCCGATGTCTCACTTTCGAGAGTCAAGGATCTGGGTGTTCCGACCTGCCAGGTCTCCGTGGACGAGTTCAGTGCGGCAAGCGCGGCCGCGCCTCCGCTCCTCGCTGGACGCACACGGACTCGAGGCCACTGCGCTCGTGGTCGGCGGTCCTGGCGAAGAAGTCTGGGACTTCTATCGTGGCCCGTTGACGATCGGGCTCGTGCCTCGGGCCACCCGTGCGGCCCGCGTCGCCCACATCAAGCAGGCGTCCGACTTCGCCAAGCAGGCGGGCATCCCGGCCGTGCAGACGCATTGCGGCTTCATTCCCGAGAACCCGAACGATCCGCTCTACAAGGAGACGATCGACGCGGCGCGCGTCGTCGCCTCGGTACTGCCGTACCAACGGACAGCAGTTTCGATACGAGACGGGACAGGAGACGCCCATCACGCTGATTCGCGCGATGCGCGACGTCGGCACCGACAACCAGGGGGTCAACTTCGATCTCGCCAACCTGATTCTGTACGGGAAGGCGAATCCGCTCGATGCCATCGAGCTGCTCGGGCCGCACGTTCAGGGAATTCACGCCAAGGACGGGCTGTGGCCGACCGATCCGAAGAATCTCGGCGAAGAGGTGCCCATCGGCAAGGGCAAGGTGGACTTTCCGCGAATCATCGCGCGCCTGAAGGCGCTCGACTACCGTGGTGCGGTGACGATCGAACGCGAGACCTCCGGTCCTCAACAGCTCGAAGACGTGCGCGCGTCGAAAGTTTATCTGGAGGGCTTGATCGGTTAGCCCTTCGTCAAGCGCCAGCCAGGTGCGCGCACTCTGTTACTCGCGACCAGTTGTGCGGCGCCAGGACTGCAACTCATCACCGGCCGGGGCCCGCTGAAAGTGCAGCGGGTCTCGCAGGCTTTGCAGCTCGCGGTAGTAGTAGAGCGACGTCGGGCGATTTTTCGCGAAGCGCAGCGCCTCCAGAAACGCGATCTCTTCCGCAGTCGCGTCGCCGCTCAGGTACGGATCGTCCAGGAACGCACGAAGGCCCGGCTCTTCAGGGACAGCCGCAATCGGATCGCATTCCACGAATTCGAATCGTTTGAGGTGCGCGGACGCCAGCCGGCCGTTCAGGATGATTTCCATGGCGAAGGTCGCCAGATCGATTTCCCATGAATCGATCAACGGGTCCAGGAAGGTGACGCAGTGCTCCAGCGACACGTTGAAGATGTCCGTCTCCAGGAAGTCCAGTGCGACGACGCGCATCTGTTCATAGGTGCGCTGACTGAGTCCCGCGACGAGCCGGAGCCACTCCTCATCGTGCAATTCCTCCTTCGTCACACGTTGGACGACATCGAGCAGCTTCTGTGTCACGAGGCGCTCGAGGGCACCAAACGGTTCCTTCTCGAACATCGGCCGGATGGGCTGCACACCTGCGCGTGCGTACTTGCGAAGAATCAGCTCGCGTACTTCTCTGAGTAGCGGTGCTGGCGGGTCCGCGAGCTTCCGCTTCAGTGCTTCGAGGCGGGTCAGCTCCGCCAGTGTCGAGAGCGTGCCGGACGGCAGCCGCAAGTGGGCCTCCATCCGCTCGTAGATGTCGGTCCTGTCGGGAGCCGGAGGGGCTTTCTTCCCGTTCAGTAGCTGAGAAATGTAGGACTCGGTCACCTGAGCCGCCGCCGCCAAATCCTGTTGCTCGCTTCTCAGTTCCTTGAGTCGCTGGCGCACGACGGCCTGAAAATCCACGGCAACCCTCTGTTTACTCTTTTTGGTTGACCGCAATCATGTTGACGGCCTGAGACCACAGTTTACTTGACAATTATAGTTAACCGACAAACACTACCAATGGAGTTCGACACGTGTCCGCGGATTCCGCCTCCAGTCGCTGACGCCCGTCGGTCGTGTTCCTTCTTCACCATTGCCGGACCCAGGAAGACGTACTCACCGTGGTCACGCTATTCGCCGCGTCTCCCACCATCGCCGAAGTGCTGCGTCGCGTTGACTCGGCACGAACGCCGCAACCGTGATTAGTGAGATCGACCCCCGATACGCGACGACAACGCGGGGCGATGCCATCAACGCGTATCCTGCGGTCACGCCCGCCAGAGGAGGCATCGTGACGACTTCGATACCCATGTCTGAGGGATGGGCCGTTGGACCGCCGAGGACGCCGCAAGAGCCAGGTATGCTCGCGCGTCCCGAAGGAGGCGGCATCCGACGTCGTCTGCGGACGCTGCCGGGGCTGCTCCAGGATGCGCTGTTCCTGATCCTTGTCGTCTGGCTCTTTGCAGTGATTGTGCTCGTTCTCGGTGCGCCGGTGGCGCTGCTGGTGCGGCTTGTCAGTGAAGTGATCAAGCTACTGTGAGTCGGTTGTTCGCTTCGAGTCCTCCCTGGGTTCGATCGGCTGATTGAGGAACAATGATGAAAAGAGACTCGGACTGCGTCGCGATCGCCCCGCCGCTCACGGCAACAGCGATGGCGCTCAGCCCTGACGATCGCTGGGGACAGTGGGAAGCCAAGGGGGCTCGCCATGACGCCCTCGTCGCACGCAACGTCCGCCTGATTGCCGTGATCATGGTCACGGCCTGCTTGATATGGGCGGCGCTCTTCCGGCCCTAGCGATCCCCTCGCCTTGGGCGGTCGGACGAACGACGATCTGAGTCCCTCCGCCAGCCCGTCCGGTCTGAGTTGACATTCCCGACAGCCGCGGTCTAAGTAACGCCGCGTGTGGGTGCGACCGCCCGGCACGAGGAGGGATGCGAATGGGTATCGTGTACTGGATCATCGTCGGGCTCATCGCCGGCTGGCTGGCAGGCCAGGTCATGAAGGGCGGCGGCTACGGCGCCCTCATGGACATCGTCCTCGGTATCCTCGGCGGCATTGTCGGCGGGTGGGTCTTCGGAGCTCTCGGAGTCTGGCCCGGCGGTGGGGTCGTCGGATCGATCATCGTGGCGTTTATCGGCGCGGTGATCCTCGTGGCCGTGACGCGCGTGCTCAAGCGCGCCTAGCGATCTAATCGTGAGGGAAGAGGCGATGGCGGGTGACCATCGCCTCTTTTTCTTTGCCGGTCAGTAGCCCCTTGCCGCGGCTTCGTCGCCGACGAACGCGCCGTTCCGGAACGTATTGAGACAGAGCGGATGGGTGAACGCACTCGCGCCGTCCACACTCGAATACGTGATGTCGTCGGCCAGCATGCCGCCCGGAGGATTCAGGCTCGCGAGATTTCGCACGCGCTTCGCAATCTCGTGATCCGTGCAGGACGTATCGCCGCTGATCCCTAGACCTCCGATGATTCGGCCGCCGCGATAGAGCGGTACGCCGCCTCCAAAGAAGATCAGGCCGCCCGCGATGGCAACCGGCGTCGGTGTTCTCGGCGCCGCCAGAAACGCAGGATTGAACACGTTCGACTGGCCAAGGCTCCAGAGCGAGTGTCCCGGCTGCGTGAACGTGTACAAGCGGGCTGTCGAGAGCGCGAATGTGTCGAGGCTGAACGCATTGGCCGTATAAGCCTTCGCCTTGGCGATGGCCTGGCTGCCCGGCCACGCCTGCGACGGATCGACGGTGGATGTCGCGGCGGCGCACACGGCACCATCGCGATTGACGACGGCCGCCCACATCTTCTGGCCATGGAAGAGACCCCCCGCATCACCGCCGCTGGCCGATGCCTGCGAGAGGAACGCTTTCAGAACATACTCCGGCGATCGCGTGGGTGAGCAGTGTAGACCACGACCGTGATCGCGTCGACAGATCTGTGACTTAAAATTTAATCGCGCCGCCGAGTTACAGATTTGGTACATGAAGGGCGCGATGTCACCCTGTGGCCGCCGAGAACTCGCCCGTTTGGAAGTCCAGAGCGAACACGCGGCCGTCTTCGATGACGTAGTACCAGCCGTGAAGGGCAAGCTCGCCGCGCTCCACGCGCTCGCGGACCATCGGGTACGTCATCAGCCGTTCCAGTTGGATGACGATCGATCGCATTTCAGTGCGGCGCAGGACTTCGGGTGAGGCCGGCTCGTCGAGCGCGGCGGGACGGGCGAGTCCAAGCCACCGCGCGATGTGCGGCGTGTCTTCGCGCGGTGGTTCATACAACGCGCGGATGGCGCCACAGTGGCTGTGTCCGCACACGACGATGTCCTTGACGCCTATCACCACCGTGGCGAACTCGATGCCCGCCGACGTGCCGTGATATCCGATGTCCTGTTCGAATGGCGGCACCAGCGCGCCGATGTTCCGCACGACGAACAGCTCTCCAGGCAGTGTATCGGTGAGGAGATCCGGAACGACGCGGGAGTCCGCGCAACCGAGGAACAGCGTGTTCGGCTGTTGGCCGTCTTCGACGAGGCGGGCATAGTGATCGCGGAAGCGCGGAAAGAAGTCGCTGCGAAAGCGGCGGAGCCCGTCGATTAACGTTTTGGTCATGAACGCCCGAGTATAGACCGTCGCCAGCCGCCGAAGCGCCCTGGAAGGCGCGAGCGCGAAGGGGGAGTTGGCTGTGTAACGCCGGTGGTCTATAGTCACCCGCCGTAAGGAGGCACTATGGCCAAGTTTCTGATCAGCGCGTCGTACACGGCGGAGGGGACCAAAGGATTGCTGAAGGACGGTGGCTCCGGCCGTCGCGCCGCAGTACAGAAGGCGCTCGACGCACTCGGCGGGAAACTCGACAGCTTCCACTTCGCGTTCGGCAAGACCGACGCTTATGTCATCTGCGATGTGCCAGACACCGTGAGTGGTATTGCGCTCAGCCTCGCGGTGAATGGATCGGGCGTCGTGCACGCGACGACGACGCCGCTCATCACGGTCGAAGAGATGGACGCCGCCTGCAAGAAGTCCACGATGTATCGCGCGCCCGGCGCGTGACCGAAGACTGAAGACTGAAGACTGACTCCTCCCATGCGCACGCATACACGCGCGCTCGGTCTCCTCGTCTGCGCGGTCGTCGCTCTGGGCGCCGACGTCCAGCGCGCCGATCCCCAGTGGGTGAATCTCTCGAGCACGCGCGGCGACCTGCCCGCGCCGGGCACCTCGACCCAGCAGACCGGCGCACTCGTCGCCGATCTCGATCGGGACGGCATCACCGACTTCGTCATCAGCTTTCGTGAGGTCGCGCCCGCTCTGGTCTGGTATCGCCGGACGGGCACGTCGTGGACACGGATCGTCATCGAGCCGGCGTTTCTGACGGTCGAAGCCGGCGGCGCCGCCTACGACATCGACGGGGATGGGGATCTCGATCTCGTGTTCGGCGGCGATTGGCAGAGCCGTGAGGTCTGGTGGTGGGAAAATCCGGCGCCGAACTTTGATCCCGCGATCCCATGGAGCCGTCATCTGATCAAGAGCGATGGCGACACGCAGCATCACGACCAGGTGTTTGGAGACTTCAAGGGCACGGGCCGTCCGCAGCTCGCCTTCTGGAATCAGGGCGCGAAGACGCTGTTCCTCGCAGACATTCCGGCCCGCCCGCGCGACGCCACGGCGTGGCCGCGCACGGCGATCTTCACCGGATCGGCTGGCGAGACCGGTGATCCCTCAGGGGGATTCAAGTATGCAGAAGGGCTGGCCGCCGCCGATGTGGACGGAGATGGCACCGTCGATCTGCTCGCGGGCAACTTCTGGTTCAAGCATCGCGGCGGCGACCGCTTCACGCCCATCAAGGTTGGAACGATCGGCGGCCGCATCGCCGCGGGACGCTTCAAGCCAGGCAGGACCCTGCAGATCGTCATCGCACCCGGCGATGGGAGCGGTCTGTTGAAGATGTACGCGTGCACCGGCAATCCCGAGCGCGAGGCGGACTGGTCAGGCCGCGATCTGATCGGCCGCGACCTCGTCCACGGCCACTCGCTCGAAATTGGCGACATCAACCGCGATGGTCATCTCGACATCTTCGCGGCCGAGATGGCGAAGTGGCGCGAGAAGGAGACAGCGCCCGACAACCCGAAGGCGACGGCCTTCATCCTCTACGGAGACGGGAATGGTGGCTTCCGCGTCACCGAGATGGCGGTCGGACATGGGTTTCACGAATCGCGCCTCGCCGACCTGGATGGTGATGGCGATCTCGACGTCCTCAACAAGCCCTACAACTGGGACGCGCCGCGGATCGATGTGTGGCTGAACAACGGCACTGGACCAAGGCACTGACGGCTCACGACCTAGGGCTCTAGGCTTTGGGCCTTGGGCCCTGGGCCTTGGGCTTTGGGCGTTGTGCGTTGGAAGTTGGGAGTTGGGAGTTGACCGAACGGGGCATTCGAGCAACAGCCCGAATGCCCCGTTTTGAGCTCAGGGCTTCGGTGCGGACGTCCCCGGAGCAGCGGCGGGCTGTGTGGGCGCCGACGGTGCCGCGAAGTTGCCGGCCTTCACGATCACGATCTTCGAGAGGTCGATGTACTTTTGCAGGGTGCTTTGAACCTGTGCCGGCGTCAAGGCCGCAATCTTCGCGTCCAGGTCCGTGTCCCACTTCAACGTCCGCTTCAGGAACAGATCCTGCGCCAGCCGATTCGCAAGCGGACCGTCCTGTGCCCGGCTGACCTGGCGGCCTTGCAGGTAACCCGACTTGGCCTCCTTGATCTCCTGATCCGTGAAGCCGTCCTTCAGGGCGCGGGCGACTTCCTCCTTGAACGCGGCTTCGAGCTTGGTCTCGTTCTGCGGCGCATAGATCGCGAACGTCACGAACATGCCGGACTGATCCAGCGGGCTGGCCTGGAACTGCGATCCAACGCCGTACGAGAGCCCTTCCTTCTGGCGGATGCGCGTCGCCAACCGTGAATTGAGGAACCCGCCGCCGAGCATGTAGTTGCCCAGCACCAGCGCCGGGTAGTCAGGATCGTCGTCTCGAAGCTTGAGATTGAGACCGGCGATGAAGAACGCGTTGGCCTTGTCCGGAGTCTCGATCGCCTGGTTCATGGCCTCCACCGCCTGATAGGGCCGCGGCACGCGCGTGTAACCGTTCGGGCTCTTCCAGGCGCCGAACAGTTTGCCGACGAGCGCAGCTGTCTCGGTGGGATCGATGTCTCCGACGATCGCCATCTGTGCGTTCGAGGCCCCGTAGAGATCGGTATAGAAGCGGTGCACCTGCTCGAGCGTTGCGGCCTTGTACCACTCGAGCGACTCGTCGAGCGTCGGGGCGTAGCGCGGATCGCCCTTTTGGTACGGATTCATGTGGCGCTGGTAGGCGGTCTGCGCCAGCGCATCCGGCTCGGTCCGCTGCTGCTCGATGGCGGCGAGATTCTCCTGGCGCAGGGCTTCGAGCTCGTCGCTAGGGAATGCCGGACTGGTCAGCACTTCAGCCACCAGAGCCAGCACCTCCGGTAAATTCGCGCGCGTCGTCTCCAGCGTGGCCGTGGCCTGTGGCTGAGAGCCGCCGATCGAGACGCGAGCCTTCAGGCGATCGAACTCGTCCTTGATCTGCTGACGGGTGTGCTTGGTCGATCCGCGAAGCAGCATGTCCGCCGTGAGGTCCGACACCGCCGCCATGTTCATCAGGCGCTGCTGGTCGCCAAATCGCAGCGTGAGCGTCGCCACGACCGTCTCACCGCGCGTCTTCTTGGGCAGGAGCGACAGCGACATGCCGTTCGGAAGTGTTGAACGGATCGTCTTTGCGTCGATGTTCGCCGGCGATGGATCGAACGCCTCGCCGGTCGCAGCGGCGGCTTGACCCGTGTAGTTCTGAAGGAGAGCCGCCAAATCGGGTGTGGCCGGAATCGCCGCGCGATCGGGCTTGGGAGTCGGAATGAAGAGGCCGACCGTCCGGTTCGACGGCTTCAAGTAACCGCCAGCCACGCGCTGAACGTCCTCGACCGTCGCTGCCTTGATGCGATCGCGATTCAGGAAGAACAGGCGCCAGTCGCCAGCCCCAATCCATTCCGACAGCTCGAGTCCGACGCGGTCCACGGAATTCAGCGTCAGGTCGATCTGCTTGAGCAGCGTCCCTCGCGCACGATCGACTTCCTCCTTCGTCACGGGCTGCGACACCGCCTGATCCAGCGTCTGCAGCAGGGTGGACTGCGCATCCGAGAGCGACGACTCCTGCCGCACTTCCGCGCCGATCGCCAGGAAGCCCGGATCGTGGAGATACAGATACTGGCTGTGGACCGACGAGGCTTTGTGGGTCTCGACGAGCGCCTTGTAGAGGCGGCCAGATGGTTCGTCCGCCAGGATGGCATCCAGGAGACCGACCGCCGCGGCATCCGGATGCGCTCCGGCCGGCACGTGATACACGACCGCCACGGCCTGCACATCCCCTACACGGCGCAGATCGACTCGACGCTCGCCATCCTGGGCGGGCTCGGCGGTGTAGGTGGTGATGAGCGCGCGCGTCGGCTTCTGGATCCGGCCGAACGTGTTGTTGATGAGCGCGAGCGTCTTCGCTTCGTCGAACCGACCCGCGACGAGCAGCACCGCATTGTCCGGCTGATAGTAGTTGCGGTAGAACGCCTGCAGCCGCTCGATGGGCACGTTCTCGATGTCCGCACGAGCCCCGATCGTCGAATGTCCGTAGTTGTGCCACAGATACGCCGTCGACAGGACGCGCTCGCTGAGGATGTTGCCCGGATCGTTCTCACCAAGCTCGAACTCGTTGCGGACGACGGTCATCTCGCTGTCGAGGTCTTTCTTGGCGATGAACGAGTTGACCATCCGATCCGATTCGAGCTCGATGGCCCACTTGAGGTTTTCGTCCGAGGCCTGGAAGGTCTCGAAATAGTTCGTGCGATCGAACCAGGTCGAGCCGTTCGGCCGCGCGCCGTGCGCCGTCAGTTCCTGCGGGATGTTCGTGTGGCTCGTCGATCCCTTGAAGAGCAGGTGCTCCAGCAGGTGCGCCATGCCTGTTTCGCCGTAGTTCTCGTTCCGTGAGCCCACCTTGTACGTGACGTTGACCGTCACGGTGGCCTTCGTGGGATCCGGGAACAGCAGAACCCGAAGGTCATTGCCGAGCTTGTACTCGGTGATGCCCTCGACGGACGTGACCTTGACAGGCGCGGCCGACTGCGTAGTTGAGCTTGCCGGCGGCGCCGGTGGCGTTTGGGCGATTGCAGCAGCCGCTCCGCTGCACAACAGGGCTGCGGCCAACACGAGAGCTCGGGTCGTCACGGGCATCCTTTCGGTATCGCGAACGGCGGCGAATTGTTAATTCTACGACGAAGCCGAAGGGGGCACCTCGCAAGCCACCACGCCGATTTCGCCGGCCGGGTCGATTCGCGAACGGGATCTATTCGGGCTGCCCGAATAGATCAGCCGCAGATTTTTCATGATTTTGTCCCAGGCGCGTCACGTCCGGATGGCAATTCATCCCAATGTCACGCGCCCTGTTCAGGCTGTTGGTCCCTGGGACGGCACTCATCGGCTTACTGGCCAGCCCCCTGGCCTTTTCCTCGACGCAGGGTGTCCCGCGCATGCGGCCGCCCGGCGGCGATGACGGGGGGGCCGCCAAGCGGCGTCACGTCGGTACGGAACCCGAGGACCGCTCGCCTGGTGTGTTCACCTACCACAACGATTGGGCGCGCACGGGGCAGAACCTGGCGGAAACACGGTTGTCGCCCGCCACCGTGAACCCGCGTCAGTTCGGGCGGCTGCGGACCCACCTCGCGCTCGACGGCCTTGTCTACGGACAGCCACTGTACGCGCCCGGCGTCGTCACGCCGAGTGGTACCTACAACCTTGTCATCGTCGCCACCGAGCACGACTCGGTGTACGCCTTCGATGCTGACGTGGACCTGCATCCCGCACACGCGTCCTCTCCGATCTGGCAGCAGGCGCTGGTGCCGGAGGGAGCCACGCCGGCACCGAACACCGACAACGTCGGCAGTTCCGGCGTCTGCAACACGGTGGGTACTGAAATCGGCGTCACGAGCACACCGGTCATCGATCCAGCCACTCGCACGATCTACGTCGTCACGAAGACGAAGGACAGCACAGGGCAGATCGCCTTCGCCCTTCACGCGCTGGATCTCGGTACGGGCCTGGAGCAGACCTCGATGGGGTCACCGCTCGTCATCGACGGTACCGTCGCCGGCAACGGGATTCCCGACTTCCCTGAAGCCAACGGTGCGGTTCGCTTCAACCCGCTCCGCGAAAATCAGCGTGCCGCGCTGGCACTCGTCAACGGCATCGTCTATATCGCGTTTGCGTCGTACTGCGACCAGCTGCCGTATTACGGGTGGCTCTTCGGGTACGACACGCGGAACCACCTCGCGCAGGCGGTGGTATTCAACACGTCACCAAATGGCCAGTACAGTGGGATTTGGAATAGCGGCGCGGCACCGGCCATCGACGCCAACGGCACGATGTACCTGCAGGTGGGCAATGGTCCCTACGACCCGGCCGCCGGCAACTGGGGCGACACGATCCTGGCGCTGCCCGTGGATCGAGAGACGGTCGTCGATAAAAAGAACTTCAGTGTGCTGGACTACTTCGAGCCGTTCAATCCCCAGTTCCTGCTCGACAACGATCTCGACCTGGGGACCGGGGGAACAGTGCTCCTGCCCGACCAACCGGGAGCGCATCGTCACGTGCTGGTCGCAGGCAGCAAGCAGGGACTGCTCTATGTCGTCGACCGCGATCAGTTCACGACCGACAACCTGCATCAGTCGATTTGCACCGGCGAAGCGCTGGCGGCTATCGCCGCCGTTCGTCAGAGGGCCGTCACGCGTTCCTGGACCGACACCTGCGATCCAGTGATGCAGGTCTTCAAGAACGTCACGGCCGCCGATGCCGACGACCGCCTGCCGGACGTGTTCCACGCCCACGGCATCTTCAGCTCGCCGTCGTACTTCAGCGGTCATGTCTACATCGCGGCGGCGGGCGATCACCTGAAGAGGTTCGACGTCGTCGAAGGTGGCCTCGCCAACGAACCCTCGTCGATCTCGAACATGACCTTCCGTTTCCCGGGGATGACGACGTCGATCAGTGCCAACGGGGACCAGGGCGGGATCGTCTGGGCGGTGGATTCGGGTGAGAACACGTTTACGCCGGGCGTCCTCTATGCCTTCGACGCCGCCGATCTCTCACACGTCTTGTACAAGAGCAGTGGGAGCATCGATGAGCAGGCGGCCGGCATCGCTCCGAGCGGCGATACCGACACGATGTCGATTGGCATCCGCTTCGCGATTCCAACGGTCTACGACGGCAAGGTGTTCGTGGTGACCCACGGTGAGCTCAACATTTTTAATTTGAAATAGATCAACTCCCAACCTCCAACGTCCAAGTCCCCACGCAGCAGGCCCACGACACATGGTCCAGGGCACCTAGTGCGCCGCGGCCGCGAGCTATCTCCCCGCGCGCCGCGCCGCGTCCGTGGACCCAATCGAAGCCCTGCGCGTCGAATAATTGCCACGGGGGTCGATGGACCGACTCCAAGGTCAACTCGCAACGTCCAACTTCCGACCAAACTCCAAAGCCGAAAGCCCAGAGCCGAAAGCCCGTGCCGGGCTCGCCACCATCTTGCCCCACCTTCCGTCCGCACCTGCCGTCCGCACCTGTCTACCACACCCACTGGCCGCACCTCTCGTCCGCACCCTCCGTCCGCACCTGTCTACCGCACCCACTGTCCGCACCTTCCGTCCGCACCCTCCGTCCGCACCTGTCTACCGCACCCACTGACCGCACCTTCCGTCCGCACCTTTTCTTCGCTGTGTGCGGCTACGGCTCATGAAGTACCGGTAGTCCGCCGATTCACCCAGCATGGAACCTCGCGTCCACGACGCCGATCGTGCGCACGAGCGTGCTGCGCCCGGATCGGGCCGCCGCCGGTACTTGCCATGGGCAGGCGCCGCTGTGGCGATCGTCGCGGCCGGTGTACTGGGGAGGAGTCTGTTTGGTCCGGCCATTGCGCCCCGCCACGCGCACGTCACGGGGATCGTCACCTATCGCTTCCCCGGCCAGCCGCGCGTGATGGTTCAGAACGACGAGAACAGCACGACCGTGGACACGAGCCGGCTCGGAGTGCTCCAGTTCGCCCCTGGCGATCGGATCGAAGTGGACGGCACCGTCGCTGAGTCCGGGCACATGACGTTAGTGCTCGCGACGCGCGGAACCTCGCTCGGCGCGACGATCCTCCCATATGCGCTGCCTGTGTCGGCGTCAGATCTCGTCACGGGCAGCCACGCGGACCACTTCGTCGAGGTCGAAGGGATCGTCCGTAGCGCAGTCGTAGAGCAACGTAACAACGGTCAGCTGGCGCGGTGGGATCTCGACGGCGACGATGGACGGTTCGTCGCATTGATCGCGGACGATGGCGCCACGGATGCCGATACCGTAGTGAACGCCCGCGTGAGCGTCCGCGGAGTCGCGCAGACGATCCGCACGACGGACGGCGAAGTCGTGCACGCACAGGTACTGGTTCCATCACGCGCGCAGGTGCGTGTGCTCGAGGCTCCTCCCCGTGATCCGTACGCGGTGGCCGTCCGGACCGTGGTCAGTCTCGCCACACTCGGCCGCCCGCCGTATCACCGCATCCGGCTTCAGGGCCATGTCAAAGAACGGCCCGACGGAACCCTCGTCCTGACGGACGCCACCGGCAAGATAGAAACGGACGCCACCAGTGCAGACCTCGCCGCGGGGGGCGTTGCAGACGTGCTCGGTTTCGTGAGTGGCGACGCGAGGCATCGCGTGCTCGAGAATGCCGTGATACGTCCTGCAAGTGAGGCGCCGGCTACAGCCCGCCGGGCCGAGCGATCGATGCAGCTCCTGACGACAGTCGCAGCCGTTCACGGCCTGCCACCTGTTGCGGCCAAAGAGCGCTATCCGGTTCGGCTTCGCGGAGTGGTCACGTACTACAATCCACCCTGGTCGAACCTCTTCATCCAGGATGCCTCCGGCGGAATCTACGTGCACGCCGACATCCCCAATCCCCCGAAACTCGAGGCGGGCGACATCGTGGAGATCGACGGCTTCAGTGCCCGCGGCGGATTCGCGCCGATGGTGGTCGAACCGCGGATCCGCGTCGTCGGTCACGGGGCACTGCCGGCACCACAGCGCGTCCCCTTCGACCAGTTGCTCTCGGGCCGGTTCGACAGCGCCTGGGTCGAGTCCGATGGACTCGTACAGAATGTCGGGCTCGCCGACAACGACATCCACGTAGAGTTCACGCTCGTCTCGGGCTCGCACAAGTATCGCGTCGTCGTCCCGCGGACGCCGGGTGTCGCGGCACCCACCAATCTCGTCGGTGGGCATCTGCGCGTCCGTGGCGTCTGCGGCGCGGTCTTCAACGATCGGCGGCAGCTGGTGGGCATCAAGCTCATGGCGCCGTCGCTCGACCAGACCGCGGTTCAGCGCGCGTTGGCAACCGACCCGTTCGACCTGCCGTTGCGATCCGGTGCCGGTCTGTTGGAGTTCAGTCTTTCGGAGGACCCGGGCGCGCTGACTCGTGTTCGTGGTGTCGTGACGATGCAACGCGACAGCCACGTGTTCATCCGGGATCACGGCGTCGGCCTCAAAGTCACCACGTCCCATCCCGTTCGGCTCACTCCAGGCGATCGCGTGGATGTCGTTGGCTTCCCGACGGCTGGCGAGGCCGCGCCCGAGCTCGAGGACGCACTGATCCGCAAGCTGAGTGTCGGACCCGCTCCCGAGCCAGTGCTGCTGACGGTTGAGGATGCGATGGGCGGGGGGCGGCATGCGGCGCTGGTCCGGCTCGAGGCGCAGGTCATCGAACACGTCGTGAAGCGATCACACGAACAGATCGTCACACTTCAGGCTGCCGATCAGCTGTTCACTGCGACACTCGATGCAACGCCCGCGGAGACGGGGCTCGACCAGCTGGCCCCCGGAACCATCGTGTCGGTGACCGGCATCTGCGCGACGCAGACCGATCCGTCGGTTCTGAATCAAGCCGGCGGGCCGCTCGTCCAGTCGTTCCGGCTGCTGCTGCGATCGCCTGCGGACGTCCGGGTGGTGGTGGCCGCGCCATGGTGGACGTTGCGCCACCTCGTGGCGCTGCTGGGCTTTGTGACGGCCGGCATTCTGGCAGTCGCGGCGTGGGTCGCGGTGCTCAGACGGCGTGTGCGGCGTCAGACCGAGGTGATTCGGGAGCAGCTGCGAGTGGCAGCGTCGCTACGCGACGAAGCCGAAGCGGCGAACCGCGCGAAGTCTGAATTCCTGGCCAACATGTCGCACGAGATCCGCACACCGATGAACGCCATCATCGGCATGACCGGTCTTCTGCTCGACACGGCGCTGTCGCCCGAACAGAAGGAGTTCGTCAGCATTACACGCACGTCCGGCGACTCGTTGCTCACCATCATCAACGACATCCTCGACTTCTCGAAGATCGAGAGCGGCAAGCTCGAACTGGAGCAGCAGCCGTTCCGACCTGCGGGAGTGCGTGGAGGAAACGCTCGACCTGTGTGCGGTGCGCGCGTCCGAGCGCGGGCTGGAGCTCGGGTATCTGATGGAGCCCGGCGTGCCCGAGGCCATCGTCGGCGACGTGACACGCGTCCGGCAGATCCTCGTCAACCTCGTGAACAACGCCGTGAAGTTCACGCATCACGGCGAAGTGGTCGTGCACGTCCGCCTCGCGCATCAGGAAACGGAGCCATCGAGCGACGTGGCCGTTCGCCGCGCCCAGACGGCACCGGCGCCCGGGGATCCGTGCCTGCTCCACGTCTCGGTGAAGGACACCGGCGTGGGTATTCCCGGCGATCGTCTGCACCGCCTGTTCCGATCGTTCAGTCAGGTCGATGCGTCCACGACCCGTAACTTCGGTGGCACCGGCCTGGGTCTCGCGATCAGTAAGCGCCTCTGCGAAATGATGGGCGGCCGCATCTGGGTCGATAGCGAAGTCGGCCGCGGATCGACGTTCCACTTCACGCTCGCCGCCCGCGCGACCGACATCACGCCGACGGCGTCACCCGTCGATGTGCGATCGCTGACCGGACGACGGCTGCTGGTGGTGGATGACAACGCGACGAACCGGTTGATCCTCACGCGGCAGGCGACGGCGTGGGGTCTCGAGGCGGTGGAGTTCGAGAACGGCGCCGACGCGATTGGCTGGGTCAAGGCCGGCAATTCTTTCGACATCGCCGTGCTCGACATGCAGATGCCGGGGATGGACGGTGTTGAGTTGGCCAGAGCGCTCCAGGCCGTAGAGCGCGTCCGGACGAGTCCACTCGTGCTGCTCACGTCGCTTGGGTTGCTGAATCGTCCAGAACCTGGCCTGTTCGCGACGCAGCTGACCAAACCGATCAAGGCCTCCGCCTTCTTCAACGTACTGGCGTCGATTGTCGCCGAACCCTCGGCGCAGGCCCGCACCGAGTCGCCGGGCACGCCCGTCCCGGTGTTAGGTGAGCGCCTGCCGCTGCGGATCCTGGTCGCGGAAGACAACGTCGTGAATCAGAAGGTGGCGGTTCATGTGCTCGCTCGCCTCGGCTATCGCGCCGACATCGCATCGAATGGTTTCGAAGCCGTCGAAGCCGTCCACCGCCAGCGGTACGATGTGATCCTGATGGACGTGCAGATGCCCGAGATGGATGGCCTGGCGGCGTCGCGCCGCATCCGATCGGAGATACCAGGCACGAGCCAGCCGCGGATTGTCGCTATGACGGCTGAAGCCATGACCGGCGATCGCGAGCGGTGTCTCGACGCCGGTATGGACGATTACATCACCAAGCCCGTGCGAATGGCGGAGCTCGAGGCCGCACTCGCCCGCAGCGCCGCCTGGCTGGAACGCCGCGCGTCGTAGACACACGTCCCTCCGGTCCGCGTTTGGTCCCGACCTTCAGCCAAGAACGCTGAACCTCAGCAGCTTGCATCCCGTATTCTGATGTCAGCTATTGATGGGTGCGCGGCGGGCGCGCTCGACATGAGGATTGAGGGAGTGTCGCGACATGCGCGGATCGAACCTGATCGACAACGTGATCCAGGACGCGCGATTTGCCGCGAGGCAGCTGCGCAAGCATCCAGGCTTCACCGCCACAGCCGTACTGATGCTGGCGCTCGGCATCTGCGCGAGCGTGGCGATCTTCGCGTTTGTCGACGCCGCGCTGGTGAAGCCGCTGCCGTACCAACAACCCTCGAGGCTGGTCGGTGTGTTCGAGAGCGTGCCGCTCTTCGCGCACAGCAACCTGTCCTATCCGGACTATCTGGACTGGAAGCGCCTCAACACGACCTTCAGCTCCCTTGACGTCTACGATCGCACCGGGTTCATGTTGCGCAGTGCCAACGGCGCCGAGCCGGCGCGTGGCGCCCGTGTCAGCGATGGATTTTTCCGCACGCTCGGCGTGCGCCCAGTCCTGGGCCGCGATTTTCGTCCCGGCGAGGATCTACCGTCGGCTGCTCGGACGGTGCTGCTCAGCCACGCCGTGTGGCAGCGTCGCTACGGCGGTCGGCCCGATGTCCTCGGCCAATTCGTCACCCTCAACGGCTTTGCGTATGTCGTGATCGGCGTGCTTCCCGCCGACTTTCACTTCGCCCCCGCCGAGCCTGCGGATTACTGGGCGGCCCTGCACCCCGAGAGCGAATGCGACCTGCGGCGAAGTTGCCACGGGTTGTACGGCGTCGCACGCTTGAAGCCTGGCATCTCGCTCGCCGCCGCGGCCGCGAACGTCGAGGGAATTGCCCACCAGCTCGAGCAGACCTATCCCGATTCCAACAAGGGCCAGGGAGCCTCGGTTGCACCGCTGACCGACGTGATTGTCGGCGACGTACGGCCTATCCTGCTGGTTTTGCTGGCAGGCGCGGGCCTGCTGTTGTTCATTGCGGCCGTCAACGTAGCCAGTCTGCTGCTGGTCCGATCCGAGAGCCGTCGTCGCGAGATGGCTATGCGGACCGCCCTGGGTGCGTCGCGCGCGCGACTGATGCGCCAGTTCGTGACCGAGTCACTGATGCTTGTCACGGCCGGCAGCGTCCTCGGTCTGGCCGCGTCCGTCGTGATGATGCGCCTCCTGACCGGATTGATTCCCGCCGATCTGGCGGCGTCGATGCCCGTCATGCAGGATCTCGGGCTCAACCCACGCGTGCTGGCGTTCGCGGCTCTCATTGCTGCGGCGGCTGCGGTGCTCTTTGCGCTGACGCCGGCTGTCCGTGGGTCGATGCGCGACACTAGAGAGGCGCTGGCCGAAGGCAGCCGCGGCTCTGGCGGTCGCGTGTGGCGGCGGCTCGGGTCGAAGCTGGTCATGCTGGAGCTTGCGACGGCGATGGTGCTGCTCGTCGGCGCCGGGCTTCTCGGCAAGAGCCTGTTCCTGCTCCTGCAGGTCGACCTCGGTCTGCGCCCCGATCACCTCGTGACGCTGGAAATGGCTGCGCCTCAGAAGGCCTACGAAACGCCCGAGAGCCGCGTGCAGCTCCAGCGCAGGATTGTGGACCGCCTGCGAATTCTGCCCGGTGTCACGTCGGTTGGATTCTCGACCGACCTGCCAACGACCGGCTGGGGTGATACCACGTGGTTCCGGGTGCTCGGCCGGCCGTGGCACGGAGAGCACAACGAAGTGCCCGAGCGCGACGTCAGTGCCGACTATTTCCGTACCCTGGGCGCGACACTGATCCGCGGTCGCTACTTCACCGAGGCCGACGACGCCTCGGCGCCGCAGGTGGCGGTGATCAACCGTGCGATGGCACGCGAGTATTTCCCAGGCGAAGATCCGATTGGCAAACAGATCTCGTTTTTGAGTAATCCGCCCAAGCCGATCGAGATCGTTGGCATCGTGGACGATGTCAAGGAAGGACCTATCGATACGCCGAACCGGTCCGTCCTGTATTTCGCGTTCAACCAGTCGCCCGGCACGTATCTCGGGCTCGTCGTCCGGACCTCGCAGGATGAGGCCGCGCTGTTACCCACTCTGGTCGCTTCTCTCCGTCAAATCGATCCGGACATTGTCACTGTCCGCGGCCAGTCGATGTCGCAGCGGATTCAGACCTCGCCGGCGGCGTATCTTCATCGCTCCTCGGCCTGGCTCGTGGGTGGGTTCGCTGTGCTGGCCTTGCTGCTCGGAGCCGTGGGTCTCTACGGAGTGGTTTCGTATTCGGTGAGTCAGCGGACGCGCGAGATCGGCGTCCGTATGGCGCTCGGCGCCGAGCGGCGCTGGGTGTACCAGCTCGTTCTGGGCGAAGCGGGCCGGTTGGCCTCGGCCGGCATTGTTGGCGGATTGGTCTGTGCTGTGGGCGCCGCAAGGCTGATGAGCGGCCTGCTCTTCGGCGTCAGCTCCTGGGATGTGCCGACGCTCGTCGTGGTGGCCCTCGTCCTTGCGGCGTCGGCGCTGTTGGCGAGCTTCATCCCCGGCGCGTCGCGCCGCGTCGATTGATCCCATCGAGGCGTTGCGCACCGAGTAATGCACGCTACGGGTGCCCGATTGCGCGCAGCTGTTCGAGCTGCGCAATGTCAATCGCGCCAATCGGACCCTTTCGCGGGTCCCAATTGGGACCGACGTCGAAGGTGACCGCGCCCCCTCGCGCCACGACCTGCTTGAACCATGCACGCCAGCGATCGGTCGGGTACGGATGTCGCGCCTGGCCCACGTGGACCCCAGATACGTCAGCGCATGCCACTGCGATCCGTTCACGAACCGTGATGCGGGAAGTATGGTGAAGGGCTCGTTGAGCTCACCGGCGGTGTAGTCCTCCGCCCGTGTGTGACGTTTGAGTCCGACGCCCGGATTGAACGTCACGATGGCGTCGCGATTGCCCGCCCGTGCCGCCTCGGCGTAGATCCCGGCGATGGCTTCGTTGAAGTGCACGCTCTCGTAGCCACCGTCGAACCACCAGCCCGATACCTTCTCGCCGTAACGCGTGGACCACTCTCGGATCACGTCGGCCCACTGCCGTGCGAAAGCCGTATCGATCGGTTGATCGGCTGCGCCTTCGGGCAGGCCGAAGGCCTTCTGCGCGCGCGCGTCCTCATTCGGTGTCTGGCAGGGGAGGTAGAGCAGCAGCCGGATGTTGTGCGCCGACAACGCGCGATGAAGCTCGAGCGGCAGGTCGCGCGGGCTGCATCGCTCTCCGTGCCGGTAGCCGGTGATGCGATCGTACGTCGCGTTCGGCGCGTTGAAGTATCCGGAGTTCTGTCCGAGCGTCACCACGAAGTACTTCACGTGGCCCGCGACCAATTGCTGCGCGAGGGCTTCGACGTCGAACTCGCCGATCTCCGCCAGCGTGGTGGCGTCCGACGGCAGGACATGCATGAAGGCACCGAACGACGCTGCGTGCAGCCAGTCGGCGCGCGATACGGGCTGACTGGACTGACCAGTCAGGGGTCCGGTCGCAGCAAGAGCGGCAATCAACGGCAGTAGCTTCCAGCGATCACGCACGGCACGCGCTCCTCTCGATTGAGTCGGCACCACGGTAGCCCTCTGTCGATGATAGCGGGTTGCCCCTCCTTCGATTCCAGGCAACTACTCGATTCGCATTATTGAGTGCGTGCCCCTGCGCGCCTTAGAGTCTGGCCCTCAACATTTCTGTTCTGCACGTGTGCCGGGCGCTGGCCGCTGTCGAGTCGAGCGCGTGTCCCGGAAGGAGAGAAGTGTGCCTCATATCGCATTACCCGAAGGGCTTCCGGGAATTTCGAGCGGCTTTGCGTACCGGCCCGAGACCGCAAAGCCGATGCGGGAGCTCGCTGAAGTCCTGCTGCGCGGTCCGCATTCGTTGAGCCGCGGCGAGCGCGAAATGATCGCCACGTTCGTGTCCACTCGGAACGAGTGTCAGTTCTGCCAGTCCAGCCACCGCGCGGCGGCCGCACACAATCTGGACGGCGACTATGCCCTCGTCGATGCCGTGCGGTTCGACTACGAGCACGCGCCCGTCTCCGCGAAGCTGAAGGCGCTGCTCGCGATCGCAGCGAGAGTGCAGCAGGGCGGGCGCAACGTCACGGCGGCGGACGTTGCCCGCGCCCGAGAGGAAGGCGCGACCGACCTCGAGATTCACGACGCCGTGCTCATCGCCGCCGCGTTCTGCATGTACAACCGGTACGTCGACGGGCTTGCCACGTTGACCCCTACCCCTGCCGCGTACGACCACATGGGCGCCGTCTCGCCAATGACGGGATACGTCGCGCAGGCCGCGGCACAGCCGCCTGCACTGGTCGCCTCAGAGTAGTCGAGACTCATGGCACACATCACGCTGCCCGAAGGATTCCCAGGTATTCGCGGTCCGATGGCCTTCCGGCCGGAGACGGCACGGCCGCTGAACGAGCTGGTGGACGTGCTGCTGTGGGGACCGCACACGCTCACACGCGGCGAGCGTGAGCTGATCGCGACCGCGGTGTCTGCCGCGAACGACTGCCAGTACTGCCAGACGATTCATGGCGCCATCGCCGCGCACCATCTCGGTGGAAACGAGGCGCTCGTCGATTAGGTGAAGACGGATCACGAGCAGGCGCCGATCTCGGAGAAGCTGCGCGCGCTCGTCACGATCGCGCGCAAGACCGCGGTGAGCGGCCTGCACGTGACGGCGGACGATGTGGCACGGGCACGAACGCACACGGGCGACCGATCTCGAAATCCACGACACCGTACTCATCGCCGCGGTGTTCTGTCTCTGCAACCGCTACGTGGACGGCCTTGCAACGTGGACGCCCGGCGATCCCGAATTCTACCGCCAACGTGCCGCGATGATTGCCGAACGTCGAACGTGGCCGCGACGATACCGGCCGCGACGGTGACCGCCGGCGAGCCGGAGCACGACTTACAGCGCCGTCAGTCACTGACGTTCACCCCTTCGACTTAGGACTGCCCGATGAGACTGAGAAGGCTTCTTTGCACCTTTGTGTTCACCGCCCTGACGTGCCTGGCGGCTTCCGTCGTCTCCGCCCAGGATCCAACTGGCAGCATCGAGGGGACCGTCACTGACAAAACCGGCGGCGTGATTCCAGGCGCGCGCATCACGGCCACGCACCTCGAATCAGGCTTCACGAAGGACATGGTCGCCGGTCCCGACGGCTTCTACCGGTTCACGCTGATGAGGATTGGCCCGTACAGCGTGACTGTCGAAGCGCAGCAGTTCGGCACGGTTGTGCAGCAGCCGGTGCAGGTGAACGTCGGCCAGGCCGTGCGGTTGAACGTGCAGCTGGAGCTGTCGGCGGTCAACGAGACCGTCACCGTCAGCGGCGGCGCGCAGATCGTGGACACGTCGACCAACGCGCTCGGGCGCGTCGTGACGGGCCGCGAGCTCGTCGATCTGCCGCTCAACGGCCGCAACTTCACGCAGCTCGGACTGCTGCAGACCGGCGTGGCGCCGCTCACGGCGGGGGTGGCGACCGCGGGCGGCATCGCTGCGGCAGGGCCAGGCGTACGCGGTCAACGGCATGCGGCCGGAGCAGAACATCTATCTGGTGGACGGCGCGCAGAACATGAACCGCATGGACGGCGGCTATGCGCTGAAGATCCCGGTCGATGCGATTGCCGAGTTTCGCATCCTCACGCAGAGCGCGCCGCCCGAATACGGCGGCACCGCCGGCGCGACGACCAGCGTCGTGACGCGTCGGCGGAGCAACCAGCTGCACGGCAGCGTCTACGAGTTCGTGCGCAACGACAGCTTCGACGCGCGCAATTTCTTCTCCGACGAAGTCGAGCCGCTGAAGCAGCACCAGTTCGGCGCGACGGTGGGCGGCCCGCTGCGCAGCGAGACCGGTCTTCTTCTTCGGCTACTACGAGGGCTTCCGCAACAGCCAGGGCGTGACGACCACGGCGACGGTGCCGACGCCGCAGCAGCGGCACGGGCGACTTCTCCGGCATGGTCGACGCCGCTGATGAACATCGCCGCAGGCGGCGTGCCGTTCCCCGGCAACAGATTCCCGCCGCCGCGATCAATCCCGTGGCGCTCAACGTCGTCAACCTGTATCCGCTCGGCAACGTCTCGCCGTCAATCTATCGCGCGACGCGTGGTCGGCGAGAACGACTACGATCAGGCCGGCGGACGCGTCGACGTCAACCTGTCGTCGAACGATCAGCTCTTCGCGCGCTACTCGTACTCGGGCGGCCACAACATCAATCCGGTGTCGGTTCGCGGCACCGACGTGCCGGGTTATCCGACCCGCGACGACTATCAACGCACAATGCGCGCTGGTCACGAGCACGCACATCTTCTCGCCGACGCTGACCAACTCCGTCCGCGTCACGTACCTGCGCTACAAGTTCTACTTCGACCAGCGCCTGAACCGCACTCCGCCGAGCGAGCTCGGGTTCGGCTACCCGCCGGCGAACGACATCGGCCAAGGGCCGCCGTTCTTCAACGTCAGCGGCTACACGCCCATCGGCGGCGCGATCACCGGGCCGCGCAACTCGACGCAGAACACCTTCGAGATGAATGACGGCGCGTCCGTGGACCAGGGGCCGCATCTGTTCAAGTTCGGCGGCGAGATCCGTCACACCGGCATCGACATGTTCCAGGCGATCGCGCCGAACGCGTTCTACGTCTTCGCCGGCACGTTTCCGACCAACAACGCCGTCGCCAATCTTCTGCTCGGTGCGCCGGTCACGTTCTATCAGGGGCTGGGCGACTTCAGCCGCGGCTTGCGCCTCTGGAACACGGCGCCTACGCGCAGGACGAATGGCGGCTCGGCCAGCGGCTGACGTTGAACTACGGGCTGCGCTACGAGCGGATCAATCCGTTCACCGAGATCGACGAGACGGCTGAACGCTTTCGTGCCCGGCGTCAGCAGTCGACGGTCGATCCCGACTGCGCCCGAAGGTCTGCTGCTTCCCTGGTGATCCGGGCGTGGCGCAAGGGCATCGCCAAGAGCGTCAACGCCTTCATGCCGCGTGTCGGCGTCGCCTGGGATCCGACCGGCGAGCGGCAAATGGTCGGTCCGCTCCAGCTACGGCCTCTTCTACGACCAGTTCCAGAACGGCGCCGGCACGGCGCGTCACAGGTGCCGATCAGCGTCACTGCCGGCGGCGCAGTTCAACCAGTTCAGCGGCGCGGGACTGAACTTCGCGAATCCGTACCAGGGACGCACCATATCCGGCGCCGAATACGTTCGTGCGGCCGTCGACGGTCTTCGCGATCGACAAGGACGCGAAGCCGCCGTACTCGCAGAACTGGAACCTCAGCGTCCAGCGCTCGCTCGGCGACAAGCTACCTGGTCGAAGTCCGCTACGTCGGCGCCAAGGGAACGCATCTGCCGCGAAACGTCGAGGCCAACCCGGCCGTGTACGGTCCCGGCGCCACGGCGCAGAACGCGGACCGCCGGCGCATCTACGCCAACTGTCCGTCCGACGGCGGCACGTGCGACTTTTCGACGATCGCGCATGCTGCGCAACATCACGAACTCGACGTATGACGCCGGCCAGGTGAGCGTGTCGCGCCGGTTCTCGGCCGGCGTCGGATTCAACGTGTCGTACTGGTTCTCGAAATCGCTCGACTACCTCTCGGCGATGAACCTGTCGGGCGCCGCGGCCAAGCCGCTCGCCGGCGAGAACGACCTCGCGCAGAACCCGTTCGACCTGGACGCCGAACACGGACCGTCGCTGTTCGACGCGCGCCACCGCTTCGTCGCGAGCGCCAGCTGGGAGCCGCACGTCCCCGACGCCTGCGCACGGCGCTGCGCGTGCGATGCTCGAGGACTGGCAGTTGAACGGCATCGCCGTGCACAATTCGGGCACGCCGTTCACGGTGTCGGATTCGACGAACGTCTCGCTGCAGGCCAACAGCCCGCCGATCTCGGGTTTCGCCGCGAGCCGGCCGGACCTGATCGGCGATCCGAACGATGGTCCACACACCGTCGACGCGTGGATCAGCCGGGACGCGTTCCGCCGTCTCAATCCGCTGACCAGGCGGGGAAGTTCGGCAACGCCGGCCGCAACATCGCGCGCGGCGCCGGCTTCACGAACGTCGACGTGTCGCTGGTGCGGAACTTCGATTTCTACGGACGAGACGCGGCTGCAGTTCCGCGTCGAGGTGTTCAATGTCGCGAACCACGCGAACTTCGGGCTGCCGGTGGCGGACCTGAACTCGGCCAACTTCGGGCGAGTCCTCAGCGCGGCGTCGCCGCGGCTGATGCAGTTCGCGCTGAAGCTGATCTTCTGAAGCAGGCGTTCGCGACGCGGCATGGCGCACATGGTTGGCGAAGACGATCTCGCGGTACGAAGGCTGGCGCGTCGCGGCGGCCTCGGCGCTCGGCGTCTTCGTCAGCTTTGCGTCGGTCTTCGTCTATACGTTCGGCATCTTCCTGAAGCCGATCGCGCAGGAGTTCAGCTGGTCGCGGGAGGCGGTCGCGTCGGCGTTCGGCTTTGCCGCGATCATGGTCGCCGTGGCCTCGCCGGCTCTCGGCTACCTCTTCGACCGTTTCGAACCGCGCCGCGTCATTCTGCCGTGCCTGGTTGTTTTCGGACTGGCCTTCGCCTCGCTCTCACAGCTGACCCCGCATCTCTGGCATTGGTACGGCCACGTTCATCATCCTCGGGATGGTCGGCAACGGCACCGCGCAAATGGCCTACGCGCGTGCGCTCTCGAGCTGGTTCGAGGCCAGGCGCGGACTCGCCCTGGCCATCATGATGGCGGGAGGCGCGCTTGGCGCCATGGTGCTGCCGCCGCTGACGCAGGCACTCATCGGTCGCATCGGCTGGCGCAGCACGTACCTGGCGTTGGGCGTCGATGACCCTGATCGTCGGACTGCCGGCAATCGCAGCGTTCATCCGTGAACGACCCAAGCCGCGCCTCGCTGTCGCACGCATCGACGGCCGGCGCGTCGGTCGGTGAGGGGTTGGCCTCGCGCGCGTTCTGGCTCATCCTCGTGGTGCTGTTCTGCGCGTCCATCGCGCAGAACGGCACGATCGCTCATCTTTCAGCGTTGCTGACCGATCGCGGTGTGTCCGCCGGCGAGGCCGCCGTGGCGATGGCGGCGATGGGCGCGGCGAGTCTCATCGGCCGGCTGGTGACGGGCTGGCTGCTCGATCGCTTCTTCGCGGCCCGCGTGTCGTCCTTGCTGCTGGCGACCGCAGCGCTCGGTATCTTCGTCCTGTCGAACGCACAATCGTTTCTGCCGGGTGTCATCGGCGCGGCACTCATCGGCTTCGGCATGGGCGGAGAAGCCGACGTCACGCCGTATCTGCTGTCGCGCTACTTTGGCCTGCGATCGTTTTCCAGGCTCTACGGCCTGACATGGACCGTCTATGCCTGTGCCGGCGCAGCAGGCCCGATTTTGATGGGACGTGTATACGACCTCTCTGGGTCGTACGAGCGGCTGCTGATCGTGCTCGCCGTCACGACGCTCGCTGTCGCCGGGTTGACGCTGCTGCTGCCGCCATACGCAAGCGGAACGGACGTGGCGCGACTGCTCGTCGAGCCGGAAGCTGCAATGACGAGCGTGGATTGACGACTGACGAATAGCCTCAGTGTGGGGCGGGTCATGCGTCGTGGCCGATTACCCGTCGCCCTATGTGGGGGCGGGGTCATTCGTGGTGTCGTCCAATGTACCCCGCCCGCCGAGGCTCACTTCGACTGAAGCACCAACACCCAGTCACCGGCGCCAGCGCCGTTGTCGCCGGGCGTCCAGAGCGTTCCATTCGGATGACGGCGGAAGTCCGTGTCCACGAGCGCACCATCCTGTGCGGGATTGAACCACATCGCCGAGGACATGTGCGAAAGCCGCTTCGGATCCACGCTCACGGCCTGCGGCACCGTCCCGAGTGACGGCACATAGACGATCGTCAGCCTCTTGTCTGGTGTGGCGGCGCTGACCGGCGCCTGGGCGCCCTGGATATTGCCTGCCATCGTCGCGATCGGATCCTGAGCCGGCTCGAGTTCGGCCCACGTGTGTTCACGGAAGAATGCGCCGAGGCGGCTCATGTCGCGCGACCCGGCGTCATCCAACGCGTGTTGCCAATCATTCGCCGCCGGGAAGAGCGTCGGTCCATCGAAGTGCCAGATCGGGTTGTTGCCGAAGAACTGTCCCGCGGCGCCCGAGAGCATGGCCGTCCACGATTGACGACGGATGCGTTCCGGCTTCGAGTCGTGCTCGCCTTCGTAGATGGTTTCGATCAGCACGAATGGACGGATGGGCCGCCGCGTCCACGCCTCGAGCAGCGGCGGACGAAGATCGTCCTTGTAGCTGTAGACCGTATCGATCGCGAGCCATGGCTGATCGCCGTAGGTCTCGACGCCAGCGGTCTGCCCCCCGTGCGCGGTGATGAGCTGCGTCGCGCCGCCTTCGCGCAGGCCAGCCGCCAGTTCGTTGCCCGCCCAGCGTTCCGACGCGGATAGCGCGAAGTCGCCGCCCATCATCCACACGATGTTCGGCAGATCCTTGAAACGCTCGCCGACGAAGTGTCCGTACTGCCTCAACGCCGCGGGTCCTGCGGCCTTGATTTCCTTGAAGAAGCCTTCGTCGCCGCCATCCCATCCCAGATACGCGGCGCACAGAAAGACCGCGATGCCGCGGCGATGGGCCTCCGCGACCGCGGCATGCGCGTAGTCGAAGTAGGCGGGATTCGGATGCGCGAAGTCGCCTGGCTGCGAGAAATGGACTGACGCCGGCGAGGGTGTTCGGTGCGTGCGAGGCAAACTTGTGTTCGATCAGGTTGACGATGATCGCGTTGAAGCCGCGATGGGCGCGATCGTCCAGATAGCGCCGGATGTCAGCCTCGTTGAGCTGAGCGATGAGCGACCAGGCCGTGTCGCCCACGAGAAGAAACGGCGTGCCCGACCGATCGGCCAGGTGCCGCGCGTCTCGTGTCACTTGAAGAGGGAAGGGCGACACCGGGGCGTCGGCAGAAACCACCGTGACAGCCGCCGCCAGCAAGAGAGCCAGTCCTGCGCGAATCATCGACCTCTGAGGCACACGGCACACGGCGCAAGGCCCACTGGACGCCTTGGAAGTTGGGAGATTGCCCGCCGCCGCTGTCGCCCCCAGAGAGAAGCGACATGGCGAGGCCTCGCCGAAGCGCGCCAAGGCGCGCGAAGGCGGGGGAGTTGACAGCTAACTAATCACGCGGATCTTGACGTTCCGGAACCAGAACACGCTGCCGTGATCCTGGATGGCGATGCGTCCGGTCTTGGACATGCCGTAGTCGGGAGAGTCCTTCCACTTGCCTGCGTTCTTCTTGGCCGTCCACTCAGGCGTCCAACGCTCGAATTCGAGGATCTTCTCGCCATTCAGCCAGTGCTCCACGTGGGCGCCGTTGACGACGATCTTCGTCGTGTTCCACTGGCCGACCGGCTTCAGGTGCTTCTTCGCACTGTCTGGCGCCTGCATCGCGTAGTTCGAGCCGGCCTTCTGCGTGGCGTCGAGCGGATGCGTGAATCCCGGCATCGTCGATCAGCTGGTACTCGGGACCCGTGGCCCATGGGGTCTTGTATTTCGGATCTTCGACGATGCCGTAGATGACGCCGCTGTTGCCTCCCTTGGTGGCCTTCCAGTCCAGCGTGAGCTCGAAATTCGTGTATTCCTTGTCGGTGACCAGGTCTGCCCGCGTGTCGGCGCCATAGTTGTCTTTCGTCCCGACGGTCTTCAGCGTGCAGCCGTCAATCGCCCAGAACTCGTCACTCTGCTTGTTGTAGGCGTGCCAGCCGGCTTTGCTGGAGCCGTCGAACAGCAAGCTGCCAGCCGGCTGCTTTTTCGGCGGCGGACAGGACATTCGCGCCGGCGCAGTCGGCATCGGGAATGCGCGCGTCGAGAGGAACGCTCGTAAGGGTTCCGAGAACGATGAGGTAAAACGCTGTGCGAATCGTCATGGCGGCGTCAGGCTACCACGAGAGAGGAATTGGGGTCGGGATGGGGCGCAGTTCTAGGGGGTCGGTGGCCTCGAGTGTCGTCAACACTGAGAACTCATCCAGACCCCACAGAGGCCCTGGATCAGCTAGAGTATGCCCGGCCAGTCTTTCGGAGCCACAAGGAGGGTTGCAATGACTCGTCGTCAGTTCGTCGCGATGGCCGTGCTCCTGGGGGTGGCCCTGGCTGGGCCCGTCTCCGTCGTCACTCGCGCGCAAGAGAAACCGGATCGTGTCGCTGGCGAGGTCCAGCTCGTGAACAAGGACACGAAGACAATTGCAGTGCGGGCGACCGGCACTGAAACGCCGACGCAGGTCGTCTACGACGACCACACGAAGTTCACCAAGGACAACAAGCCCGGCACGCTCGACGATGTCTCGAACGGGGTTCGGGTCATCTGCCTCGGAAAGTTGAACGACAAGGGGCAGCTCGCGGCCACCCATGTGGACGTGCGGCCCACGACCACCAAGTAGCCTGCACCACCTCGCGGGCGATGCGGCGTCGCGGACGCCCAACGCTCGCTCGCGGGTGACATCCCACACGACGAGCGCTGGCTAGCGCGTCGCAGCGACCTGGATCGTCACGCTCCGTGCTCCCGACCGACGGACGCGCAGTACGTGCATCGCCGCGTCGTAGGTCCAGCCGGCTCCGGCGTCGCCTCCGTGACAGCGCAGCACCATCCGCGATCACAGTCGCCGGCACGAACGTCAGCCGCAACACTTCCTCGCCCGCATGCGTCGAACGTCCGGTAGCTCACGCGGCCGCGTCTCGTAGTGGACCTCGGGCACGACTGACGTCGATCGAAGGAGATGGTCCTCGCCCGGAGGCGCCCAGTCCGGCACCGCTCCAAGGCCTGCCATGAAGTGACGGATGTAGTCGCCGTACCCGTCGCTGAACCACAGCGTCTGTTCCGTCGGGCCCACGCGCACGACGCCGCGCGTGTCACACATGTAGCTCGCCCAGTTGAAGGACCGGAACGCCTTCTCGCGCGCCGCCGCGTCGCCAGTCTTCTCGGCCCACAACGCGTTGATCGACGCGAACCGCGACGTGTGGCTGCCCATCTTGTACATGTACTCGCGCTGTTCGGAGATCGTCACCGCGCCCCATTGCGTGCCCGATTCCTTCGGTGTGTCTCCGCCGAACGTACGCTCGATCCATCCGATCAGATGGCCGGCATGGGCGCGCCACTCGGGATCCCGGTCCGGATGTTCAAGGAGGTACCGCGCCAGCTCGCCGGCGACGAACTGATTGACGTTCTTCGTATCCGGCTGCCAGGGCACGTCCTCGAAATAGTTGGCCCAGACATCGTTCTTCATGGGATACGCGAGCAGCCAGTCCCAGGCGATCTGACGCGCGCGTTGCCAGTCTGACGCCTCTCCGATCCCAAGCGCGGTCAGCCGATCCAACAGCCGCAGCGCCGGCGTGATGTTCGTGCCGTATTCCTCGCGAACGAATCCGGTCTCGGCGACGACGCGGAAGGGCCAGGGTGAGTGATCCTGGTCGCCCGTGCGGACATGGCTGGCGAGTGCGCGTGCGCAGGCAAGCTGCGGCATCCCGATAGCGGAGGTCACTCGTCAGCTGCCAGACGGTGAGATACGCGTTGCCGAGCTCGGCGACCTTGTCGGGTTCGATGACGCCGTACCCGTCGCCCCGTCCGAGCTTTGGCGGATCCTGTGGACCTGCGTACCGGAAGTCGTGCGCGCCACGATACCGGACGTCGCCGTGATCCGCGCTGGCATAGGGAACCGATGGCCATGCCCATCCACGATCGGCCGGAGTCGTGCCGTTTGCCAGGTGATAGTCGAGCACGCGGCGCATGAAGTCGATGACGCGCCGGTCGCCCGAATAGGCGTAGTACGCGGCGGCGGCGTCCGCCAACCCGGCATACACACAGGCGGGATTGTGCGGCCACTCTGTGCCCCGCAGCGTCTTGGCGTCGAAGCAGCAGTACGACAGCCACGTCGGCAGCCCATTCGATTCAGTGGGGAACCCCGTCAACAGCTGTTCCCACGCCAGACGGACGACGGTGGTGTACGCGGTGTCCTGCGGCTGTACCCAGGAAAGCAGGCGGCCGTCTTTGTCGAGCACGACGGCGCGGCCCGCCAGCGTTGTCTGCGCGGCTGGCGTTTGCGCAGTGACTCCCGTCGAGCCGCACGCGAGCAGCGCCGTGACGAAGGCCGCGATCGTCAGCGACGTGAATGCCCGATCGGTGGGTCAAGTGTTGGTGAGCCGCGCGAATCATCGCGCGCATGATACGACGCGACGATGAGCGACTGGGCGCTATAATCTGGCGGAGTAGGGAGAGTGGGGTCGGGATGAGTTTCAATTCCTGCGTGCTCGGGAGGACTTCGCAGTGCAGAAACTGACAAATCATCCCGACCCCGTGGCTCTGGCTTCGCACTCTGCGCCCTCTACCTGCAGTTCTTGCCGCCCGCCGCAACCCCCCAACGTCGTCACGCACGAGACCGTCACGACGGCGACGGTCGATCAGATCGACCAATCCCCGCGCACGGTGACCTTGCGGACCAAGGACAACACGACGCAGAGCCTGGTGGTCGATCCGGGCATCAAAGAGTTCGATCGGCTCAAGGCCGGCGATCGCGTGACGGTCCGATGGATCGAGTCTGCAGTGGTGAAGGTGCGCCGCGACGCGAAGCTGAGTGACGTGCGCGATTCGACGGCCGATGCTCAGAAAACAGACGCCACCGTCGTCCAGCAGCTGACGGCAGTCGTGACGGTGGAGGACGTCGATCCGCAGGGACTCTTCATCACCTACCGGACCGCCGACGGCACCAAGATGACGCGACCTGTTCCCGACAAGAAACTCGTCCAAGGCCTGCGGCACGGGGATCGCGTGGAAGTGACGCTGACGCGCGCGCGGGCCATCAGCATCCAGCCCGCCACGGTGACCTCCGCCCGTTTCCTCGGCATGCGAACGATCTGGAGATTCGCAGTCACTGGTGGACGCCGTCTCGTGCTTCGCGCGAAGATTGGACAAGCGGAGGCGGCCCATGCAGCCAGACGAACTTGTGGTCCTGACGACCTTCCCCAATCACATCCAGGCCGACCTGGCACAGAGTGCCCTGGATGCCGGGGGATCGAGTCGCTCGTGCGCGCCGACGACGCGGGCGGCGAGCAGCCGGGACTCTGGCTGGGCCGGGGGGTTCAGGTGCTCGTTCGGGCCGGCGACGCCGAGCTCGCCAAGACGATCCTTGCCGGTCGGGACACCGTGCCCGACGAATGACAGGCGGATGCGAACGAAAGGAAGTCCAGGCTCATCGCCGCCGCAGCCTGATGTTCCGCAGCGCCGCCTTCGTGCGCCACGACGCGACGCCGAGCGGACGCGAATCCAGTACCTCGGCGCGCACGCTGATCCGCTTGCCTGTGGTGTCCACATCCACGACCGACTCGTCGTCGATCCAGGCCTGGATGCGCGATTCGGTCACGCGGACCCGGATCGTGTACCAGCGATCGTTCTCGAATCGTCGCCTCACCGTCGTCGAATTCTCGGACGCATCGAGGCCGTTGAGGCTCGAAAGGCCCACGACTGTGCCGGACCAGCCGCCGACGATGAACGAGCAGTGAGACGCCTGGACGGGGAACGTGAGGCCGCAGAAGAAGTCGCCGCCCGCGAGACGCATGGCCTGCAGCTCGATCTCGTAGTTGACGGTCGGGACTGCGCCGGTCCACGTCACGCCCGTGAGATCGCCGCCCATCGCGAGGACGATGCGTCCGTCCTCGACGTTGACCGCGCCCTCGCCGCCAAACTGCGTCGGCTTCCACTGACCGAGCGCGAGTCCGTCGAAGAGCGATTGCCATTCGCCTTCTGGCGCGGCGCCCGCGTCGCGAGTGCGAGCCAATACTCCGGCAGCCGCGGCGATCGAGCCCAGCCAGCGGAGCACGTGTCGCCTGGAGACGCTTTCGGCACAGAAGTGATTCATGAGGCGAGTCCTCGTGCGAGCAGCTCCATCGTGTGCATCACGGGCAGGGCATGTCCGGACTGTGCGAGGTGCGACGCAATCTGCGTCTGACAGCCGATGTTGCCGGTCACGACGGCGCGTGCTCCCGTCGAGACGATGGACGCCGCTTTCGCGGCGCCCAATGTTCCGGCGATCGCAGGCTGCTCCAGATTGTAGAGTCCGGCCGACCCGCAGCAGATTTCGCCATCGGGCACTTCGCGCAGGGTCAGACCTTCGACGGCGCCGAGCAGACGGCGTGGTGCCGCGAGGACGCGCTGCGCGTGCGCGAGATGGCAGGCATCGTGATACGCAGCCGTCATCGGCTCGGGCAGACGAAGCGGCGTGACGAGACCGATTTGGTCGAGGAACTCGGCCACGTCACGCACGCGAGCGGCAAAGGCGGTGGCGGCAGATTCGATCGGCGAACCCACGAAGAGGTGTCCGTACTCCTTCATTGCGGAGCCGCAGCCGGCAGCGGTTGTCACGACCGCGTCCACGTCGGTCGGAAAGAGATTGATCAGGCGCTTCGCCAGGTCACGTCCGTGAACGGCCTGTCCGGCGTGGATGGCCAGAGCTCCGCAGCACGCCTGGCCCGGTGGAACGATCACTTCGATCCCGTTCGCCGTCAGCACGCGTGCCGCCGCCCGGTTGATCGATGGCGCCAGCACCTGCTGCACGCAACCAGCCAGGAGAGCGACGCGCGCGCGCCGTTGACCGGAGGCAGGTACCACCATCGGCAGCGGGTCTGCCGGCGGCACGGACGTCGGCAGCAGCGACAGCATCTGACGCAGTCGGTCTGGCATCACAGTCTGCCCGACGCTGGCGAGACGGCCACTCAGAAGCGCGAGCCTGAACAGACGCGGTGATTCGAGCAGCTGGGTCAGCAGCCGCTGTCTCAGTCGCGTGACCGCAGGCCGCGCGGTCATCTGCGCCTTCGCCCGGAACGGCGTCAACAATTCGGCGTAGCGCACCCCCGATGGACACGCCGTCACGCACGCGACGCAACCCAGGCACCGATCGATATGGGGCAGGACGTCCTCGGTCGTGAGCCCACCTTCGAGTGCCTGCTTCATCAGCACGATGCGTCCGCGAGGAGAGTCCATCTCCTCACCGAGGACGCGATAGGTCGGACACACCGGGAGACAGAACCCGCAGTGCACGCACGTTTCGACCGCGCGCGCCATCGCCGCGCCTTCGGGTCCGAGCGAATCGACTGGTATCTCGTGACGCACGGGGGCCTCAGAAGGGCAAGGGGCTAGGGGCCGGGGGCAAAGCGTCCGTCTGGATCCATCACAGTTGCGACTCTCCGCTCGAATTCGTTGGGCTGCACCGCACCGATGAGGGCATGTCCTGGTGGCCCGCAGACGACTTGTCCTGTCAGATCGAGCTCGGCGAGGATGTCCGACAGGGCGTCAGCCGTATCAGGCCATGCGATCCAGACGACGTGTCCGGCGAGTGCGTAACGCCGTACCGCGCCGCGCGCTGCGACCCGCGCGTCGAGCCGGGGCACCTGCGGCGCAGTCAGCGGCACACGCGTGAGCATCGCGCCAGCCGGCGCCCAGCTCATCTCACGTGCGCGGCGCCACGCTGCTTCATCGCTGCTCCCATCGAGCACGTCGCTCGCCACGCCGATCGCCCGGCGGATGGCGTCGATCCTCGGCGCCAGTGACTCCGCAAAGCCACCAATCCGCAGCCAGACAGTCGCCGGTGCTTCGATGTCCGCGGCTTCGAGATCGAATTGTCCGCGCTGCGCCGCGGTCACGACATCGAGCGCTTCTGCCAGGCTCGCCACCTCGGCGCGGATGGTCGCATAGGCTTCGGCGCGAGGGAACACCTTGAAGGTGAGCTCGGCGAGCACTCCGAATCGCCCGAGACTGCCAATCATCGCTTGATGCAGCAGGAAGCCTGCAGCGTTCTTGACCACCGTACCACCGCTGCGAACGACGTGTCCGCGCCCATCCACGATGCGGGCGCCAATCAGAAAATCGCGGATGCCTCCATAGCGCAGGCGGCAGGATCCGTTCAGCCCCGCGGCCACCGTGCCGCCAATCGTCGCACCCGCATCCACGAACGGCGGGTCGAACGGCAAGCGCTGTCCATGAGCCAGCAGTTGCCGCTCGATGTCGGCGAGCCGAGTTCCTGCGAGTGCCGTGAAGGTGCACTCTTCAGGCGTGTGTTCGACGATGCCGGCGAGCGCGCCGAGGTCGATGACGCGATCGGCTGCGGATGACAGACCCGATTTGGTGCCCGCACCTCTCACGCCAACACGCGGCTGAGCGAGCACAGCCGCTTGCAGCGCATCCAGCGACTGGGGCATGAGCGTCATGATCGTGAAATGATGCCCGCCCGCTCGAGGGGGTGCAGGCCGTGAGAAAAACCAGACTCGGTGCCTGGCCCGAGCTTCTTGCCGCGATTCGCAATCCCCATGGGATCCATCGCCTCGCGCAGCCGGCGCATGCAGTCCAGATCGGTCTCCAGTACATCTCGGCGAGGAACTGGCGCTTCTCGAGGCCGACGCCATGCTCGCCGGTGATCGATCCCCCGAGACGGATACAGAGGCGGATGATCTCTGCGGCGAGTTGTTCGGCACGATCGTGTGCGCCCGACTCACGTCCGTCGTAGAGGATCAGCGGATGCAGGTTGCCGTCGCCGGCATGAAACACATTGGCGACGCGGATGCCGTGTCGCGCCGACATCGCCTCGATAGCCACGAGTGCCTCACCCAGCCGCGCGCGCGGTACCACGCCGTCCTGCACGATGAAGTCCGGGCTGAGTCTGCCGACCGCTGAGAAGGACGACTTCCGCCCTTTCCAGATGCGCGCGCGCTCCTCTTCGTTCGCGGCGACACGCGTCTCCGTCAGTCCAGACTCGTCCAGGATTCGCATCAGCCGCTCGAATTCGCTCGCGACCTGCGGCCCTTCGCCTTCGAGCTCGACGATCAGGACGGCGGCCGCGCCGGCAGGGTAGTGCGCCTGCACTGCTGCTTCGGCGGCTTCGATCGCGAGCCGATCCATGATCTCCATCGCACCCGGCAGGAGCCCCGACCGGATCACGCGCGACACCGCATCGCCGGCGGCCTGAAGTGTGGCGTACGCGGCCAGCACGGTGCGGTAGACCGCCGGCCGTTGCACGAGCCGAAGTGTGATCTCGAGAGCGACGCCGAACAGTCCCTCCGAGCCGACGAAGAGACTGGTGAGATCGGGGCCCGTGTGCTCGAGGCTGTCTCCTCCAAGCATGACCACGGTTCCATCGGCCAGCACCGCCTTGATACCGAGCACGTGGTTGGCGGTCATACCGTGGCGGAAGCAATGGGCGCCTCCGGAGTTGAACGCCACGTTGCCGCCAATCGTGCAGACCGACTGACTGGATGGATCCGGCGCGTAGTAGAGGCCGAACGGTGCACCGCGCGTCGTGACCGCAAGGTTCACGACACCAGGCTCTACGACGGCGATTCGCCGATCGGCATCGAATCGCACGAAGCGATTGAGCCGATTCAGGGCGATGACGATGCCGTCCTCGATCGGAACGGCACCACCAGAGAGACTCGTCCCACTGCCGCGCGCCATGAACGGGACGCGTGCCGCGTGACACAGCCGGACAATCTCGACGACCTCGTCCTGCGACTCGACCACCACGACAGCTCTCGGCCGGGCGCGAAACGCTGTCAGGCCGTCGGATTCGTACGCGGCGAGCGCACCCGGTCGCGTCAGCAACCGGTCGGCTGGAACGAGGCGCGCAAGTGCCGGGAGCAGATCGCTGGACGTCATGCTCGATGGGTCTGAGGCATTCCCTCGCTAGACACTATACTGCTGCCGCTGACCAGTCTCGACGCGTCGATCGGCTTTGCGGAAGGCGACATTCGCATGTGGCAGCAGACCTACAACCCGCTTGGTCACGCGTGGGTGTCCACGGTGTGCGCCGCGCTGCCCGTGGTCGCGCTGCTGGGCTCGCTGGCCTTTCTGCGGCTGCGAGCACATGTGGCGGCGATGGTCGGGCTCGCCACCGCGTTCGCCGTTGCGATTCTGATCTTCGGCATGCCCGTACGGATAGCGGTGGCCAGTGCCGCCTACGGTGCCGCCTTCGGGCTGCTGCCGATCGGTTGGATCGTCACCAACGTCATCTTTCTCTATCAACTCACCGCCGACCGCGGGCTGTTCACGATTCTCAGGCACAGCATCACGCGCGTGACCACGGACGCGCGGTTGCAGCTCCTGCTCGTGGCGTTCTCGTTCGGTGCCTTTTTCGAGGGCGCAGCGGGCTTTGGCACACCGGTCGCGGTCACCGGGGCACTGCTCATCGGCCTGGGCTTCAGTCCGTTGACGGCGTCTGGGCTGTCGCTCATCGCGAACACCGCACCAGTCGCATTCGGCGCACTGGGCACGCCAATCCTTGCGCTGCAAACGGTGACGGGACTCGATCTCTATCAACTGAGCGCAGTCGTCGGCCTGCAGCTGTCGGTGTTCTCGGTGATCGTGCCGTTCTGGCTGATCGCGGCCTTCGGCGGCTGGACGGCTGTTCGCGGTGTGTGGCCCGCCATTCTCGTCGCGGGGGTGTCGTTCGCGATTCCGCAGCTGCTCATCTCGACGCTGCACGGGCCCTGGCTCGTTGGTGTGGGCGCGGCGGTGACGTCCATGGGCGCGCTCGTACTCTTTCTCCGGATCTGGCGTCCGACTGACGGATGGGTGAACGATGCCGCTCCACCGGCCGAGGACGCCAAGACGCATTCGCGCGCTGAAGTGCTCAAGGCGTGGATGCCGTGGGTGATTCTGAGCGTGCTGGTCTTCCTCTGGGGCTTGCCAGTGGTTCGTGCCAAGCTCGACGCCGTCTCGGCACTGCGCCTGCAAGTACCCGGACTCCACCTCCAGGTTATCCGCGTGCCGCCCGTTGTGCGCACCGCCACACCCGAGCCTGCTGTCTACGCGTTCACCTGGTTGTCAGCGACAGGGACGAGCATCTTTATTGCTGCGGTCGTGGCTGGGCTCCTGATCGGTTGCTCCATTCGGGACCTCGCGCGCACCTACTGGCGCACGCTCGGTATCGTGCGGCCGTCGATCCTCACGATTACGACGATGCTCGCTCTGGGCTTTACCACTCGCTATTCGGGATTGGACGCGACGCTGGGCCTGGCGTTCGCGGGAACGGGCGTGTTGTATCCGTTCTTCGGCACGCTGCTCGGTTGGCTTGGCGTCGCGCTCACTGGATCCGACACGTCGTCGAACGTCCTGTTCGGCAGTCTGCAGCGCATCACCGCCGAACAGCTACATCTGAGCCCCGTGCTCATGGCGGCCGCCAACAGCTCCGGCGGCGTCATGGGCAAAATGATCGACGCGCAGAGCATCGTCGTCGCGAGCACGGCGACGCGATGGTACGGGCATGAGGGTGCCATTCTTCGGTATGTGTTCTGGCACAGCCTGGCGCTGGCGTGTCTGGTAGGCCTGCTGGTGCTGGCGCAGGCGTACGTGGGGAGATGGACCCTGTATTGACGAATGCGGATTGACGGATGACGATTGGTCCCACTTACGGAGCGTAGTCGTTCAACCTGCAGCTACGCCGCAGCAGCTCACGCGCCCAGGCGGACGAGACCGGGCACGCGATCGAAGCCCGTGTCGAAGCTCATGATGCGCTCGATCCGCTCGCGCTCCATGACTGCTGCGTGCAACGCATCGCGAGCGGACAGGCCCCAGGCGCCGAGCACGATGTCCTTGGCCCGATCGACATCGTCACCCGTCACCGGTAACACCTCGTCTACGATCCCGAGCAGCGCGTCGAACGCCGGCTGGATGCCCTGGCGTCGGTCGATGGCGACGTAGCGATGGAGGATCTCCTGCAGCACCTCGGCGCTCGTCACGAGGCGCTCCTCAGCCACGACCGCCGCCTCCAGCAGCCGCTGTGCGTCTGCCTTGTGCGGATGCGCGGCACCCACGAGGTACATGGGAATGTTGGAGTCGACGAAGATCATCGTGAGCCGTCGCTCTGATAGCCCTGCTCGATTTCGGCCAGCATCTGATCGATGTCGGCAACCGGGAATTTGTGTTTCGCGGCGGCTCGGACGACTTCGAGCTTCTTGCGTGTGCCAGTGCGTGGTTCGGCCCGGCGGGCGCTCCGCAATGCCTGCCGCACCCACTCGGAGACCGTCAGCCGGTGGCGCCGCGCCGCTTCCTGAATCTCACGGAGTTCAGCCTTCTCGAGCACCACTTGGAGGCGAGTACTCATATCGTGAGTATACAATACTCATGATATGAGCAAGAACACGAGTAGGATGCGCCGGGGCGCGCCACGCTAAGAGAGGCTGGTGAGTGGCTTCCGCATCACGATCAGGTGACAGGGCCGACCGACCTCTTCCGGCCTGGGGAAGGGGAGCTCGCCCACGGTCGCGTATCCGAGCTGCGCATAGTACGGAGGCAATTCCTCGCGGAGATTCACGACGTGGATCTCTGCGTAAATGCAGCCCGCACGCGCGAGGTGCCGCTCCGCGGCGTCGATCAGTGCCCGGCCCAGGCCATGCCCCTGACGCTCGGGGTCGATGGCCAGCATGCCGAAGTAGCCTTGCGGCCGCATCGGGCGGACGAAGACAGCGCCCACGATCGCTCCACCATCGTCGATCGCCAGGAACAATCCTTCTCGCATCATCGCCGTGACGTCATCCGGCGTCGTGCGATCGC
>CAVUPP010000012.1:0-590189 GCA_963743245.1 Vicinamibacteria bacterium
GTTCTGAAAGGAGGGACACGGAAGGCCATGGAGGTCGAGATCTGCGGCGAACCCGAATGATAGCTGATTGTGCCGATGTGTGTCCGATCGGATAAGCTCCGTAGCCCATTGCTGTCGAGGCGGGCCTGCTCGCGCACGACGGCTGTCACGTTCAACCGGTGTCGCACCGTTCAAGAAGCGTCGATCGGTGAAACAGCGGCTGGCGAGCGTGATCGCAGTCGTTGGTCTCATTCAATCGCGCGCGCCGTTGGTATCCCATGGTCGCAGACCGCCGCACATTGAGTAGCGGGACCGGTAGCGGACCCCGGCGGCGACGGCTGGGACCCGCTCACCGCCGTCAGCGCGGTCTGGCTCTGCTCGTCGCGGCGGCGGGCGTGCCTCGCCCTGCTCACGCCGTTCCACGCATCCGACCCACCCACGGCGGTCGGTGGACTGCTGCTCGTGACCGCCGCAATCGAAGCTGCCCACGGATTCCGGCGCGCGACGGCGGCGTCTCAGCGCGCGGCGTGGACTGGCGCCGGAATCACGCTCGCGATGGCCGTGGTGCTCATCAGCGCGCCCTGGATCGCCGGCGCGGCTCTCGTGCTGTTCGTCGGCGTCTCGTTTGCCATCGACGGCGTGCGCCACGCAGCCATCGCGGCACGAGAAGGTCCCACACAGCCAGGATTTCCCGCAGCGCGCTTTCCGCCGCCGGCAATCTTGCCGTCGTGGCGCTGCTGCTCCTGTTCCGCCATTCGGCGGTCAACTGGACCGTCGCCATCGCGGCGGGCATTCGCATCCTGGGCACGGCCTTCAATATCGCCGCGGCGCCTGCCTTCACCGGCCGGGAAGCCGACGATACGGTCATCGCCGATCTCGGGCTCGCCGACGATGCGCGGCTCGCGAAACTGGGCGCGCGCATGCAGGTCGAGGAACAGGAGCGCGTACTGCTCGATGTCGCATGGCTCGCCGCGTTCGTGGGCACGCTGTTCGCGATCCACATCGGCAGGATGGGCCTCGACCAGACGACGCTCGGCTTGCTGTCGCCAGGCGTCGCCGTCATTGGCGACCTGGCCGTAGCGCTCGTCGATCGCCTTCGCCATCGTGGTGCCTCTGAAGCTGGCCGTTCCGCAAGGCGACGCGCGGACTCGAGCGCCGTGCCTGGCAATGGTCCCTCGGGTTCGCGCCGGTGGGGCGCGCGGCACGCTGGTGGCACGCCGGCCGTGCGGTGGTGGCTCGAGTCGCGGATGCGATTCGCGATCCGTCTTCGGCAGGCGCGCTACAGCCTGCCGCAGGCGCTCGGGCGGGGTCTTCAAATCGGTGTGCCCTTCGCCGCCATCATCGTCGCGACCATTCCGGTCTTCGGCATGAGCTGGTACTTCGACACCGAGAACTGGGCCGCGAGCATCTGGAACTCCTGGGCCGAGTCGAGGACCGACATCTGGCGCGCCGCAATGGTCAAGGCGGTGGTGCGTGACGGGCTCGCTCGTGAGGACGCGTCGGGGTTCGAGGTGCACCCCGCCGGGGTGGGCGACGGGCCGTTTTCGTTTCTGGTGATCGGCGACACGGGCGAAGGCGATGCATCACAGCACGTGCTTCGCGATCAGTTGCTCAAGGCCGCCGAGCAGGAGGACGTGCGCTTCGTCGTCATCTCCTCGGACGTCGTCTATCCGACGGGCGCGATGAGGGACTACGAGTTGCGGTTCTGGCTGCCGTTCAAGGGCGTGACCAAGCCGGTCTTCGCCATCCCGGGCAACCACGATTGGTACGACGCGCTCGAAGCGTTCACCGCCACGTTCTTCGAACCGCGCGCCGCTCGCGCCGCCATGCACGCGCGCATCGAGGTGGACAACCGCCTGACGGGCACGACCGATGAGACCGTCGATCGACTGATCGCGGAGGCCGCGCGACTCCGCCGCGAATATGGCGTGCCGACCGGGTATCAGCAGGGGCCGTTCTTCCAGCTGCAGAACGGCGACGTTTGCGCTGATCGCCGTGGACACCGGCGTCTTGAAGCAGGTGGATGACGAGCAGCTCACATGGTTGCGCGCAGCGCTCGACCGATCGGACGGGAAGGTCGTGCTGGCGCTGCTCGGTCATCCACCGCTTGCAGGCGGACTCGATCAGACGCGCGACAACGAGCCCTTCGCGGCCATCAACCGGCTGCTTCGCGAGCACCACGTCCATGTGGTGATGGCGGGCGATACCCACGACCTCGAGTACTACCGGCAGCCCGTCACGGACGAATGGCCGGCGCCGGTGCGGTGCATTACTTCGTCAACGGTGGCGGCGGCGCGTATCAGAGTTTCGGGACCGCGCTGGCCTGGCCGGCGCAGCCGCCGACGCCTGTCTGGGCGTTCTATCCAACCCGCGGCGACGTGGTCGGCAAGATCGATCAGTGGACGCCGATCTGGAAGCGTCCGGCCTGGTGGTGGACGCGACGATTCGGCGCGTGGCCGTTTTCGGCCGAAGGGCTGTCCGCCGCCTTCGATTACAACGTCGCGCCGTTCTTTCAGAGCTTCATCGAAGTCCGCGTCGAACCCGCCGACGGCCGCCTCCGACTTCGGCCCTGGGGTGTCCACGGACGGCTGCGATGGTCCGACCTGCGAGATGTCGCCGAATCTGAAGCCCGACGGAGCGTCACCCGGATGACCTTGTCGAGTGGGTCGTGGACGCCCGCGCTGCAGATGACCAGCTTCTCCATGATTTATCAACGAGTTAGGTTAGTCACCCTCGCCAACAGGTCCGAGACCGTGGAGCCGCCAACTGCATACTGGGCCGTGAAACTTCCGGGCGCTGACGTTCGTCCAAGTCATCATGCAAGTAAGCACTTACACTCAGTGGTGAGCGTGACGCGCGATGACCGTGGACGTCCGCGAGCAGCTGCTGCGTGCCGCTCTGCAGGTCTACGCGCGCGCTGGCACTCGGGGCGCGACCACGCGACGCATCGCGGAAGAGGCCGGCGTGAACGAAGTCACACTCTTCCGCCACTTCGGCTCGAAGGACGCGTTGATCGCCGAGGCACTGACGTGGGGCGCGACCCAGGGACTCTGGAAATCGCTGCCCGACGAGCCGGTCGATCCCGTCCGTGAGCTTGCACGAGTTCTGCCGTCTGCACCATCAGGGTCTGACGGAAGCGCGCGCGCTCATCCGGACGTGCATGAGTGAGTTCGCCGATCAGCCTGCCGCGACGCGCGTCACGTGTGATGGGCCCGCCCGGATCGCGGCAGACCTCGAACGTTATCTGGAGCGGCTGCGCGCTGCGGGACTCGCGACGGGCGACTGGGATCCGCGGTCAGCAGCGGCCATGTTGATGGGCACGTTGTTCGCCGACGCCATGGGTCGCGAGTTCATGCCGGAGCACTACACGCAATCCGAGGCGGAAGCGATCCAGCAATACGTCAGCCTGTTCGTCCGCGCGATCGGCTGCTCGACAGACGCGGCCGCATCGGCGGATGTCGCGTAACGGCGCAGGAGTTTCAATGTTCGCATCGACCACATGGCGCGCCCCGCTGGGCCGCGCGCTGTTTACGGGCCTGTTGGCCGTGGCCGGACAGGCCTGCGTCCATGGCCAGCAGCCAGCCGCCTCTGACCAGGCGGCGCAACCGGCGGCACCAGCCGCCGCCGCGGGGCCGGATATCGCACTGACCTTGACGTTCGATCAAGCGATCGACCGCGTCGCCGGAACGAGCGAGAACATCACCATTGCCTCGGCGGGCCTTGCGCGCGCCGACGCCGGTGTGCGGCAGGCACACAGCGCGCGGCTTCCGCAGTTGATAGGCGCGGCCTCGTACGACCGCACGCTCAAGTCGGAGTTCTCGGGTCTGTTCGACTCGACGGGTCCTCCGTGCACGCCGCTCCAGGCGGATCCAACGGCGCCGCTCGAGGATCGCGTGACCGAGCTCGAGCGCGCGTACGGATGCCCGTCGGGTGGACTCTTCGGCGGCGGCAGCACCAGCAGCGACAACTCGCTGCCGTTCGGCCAGGCGAACGTGTATCGCCTCGGTCTTTCGTTCAGCCAGGCGCTGTATGCCGGCGGTCGCATTGCGGCCTCGGAAGAGCAGGCCCGGCTGCGCCGCGATTCAGCGTCACTCGGCGTGACGTCGGCGCGCGCGCAGGCGACGCTCGATGTCGCGCAGGCGTACTACGATGCGGCCCTGGCCGACCGCCTCGTCTCGATCGCGGAACAGACCTACAGCCAGGCGGATCAGGCTCTGCAGCAGGCCACCGCGCAGCGGGACGCCGGACGCTTGTCGGAGTTCGAACAGCTCCGTGCGCGCGTCGCGCGCGACACGCTGCAGCCCGACGTCGTCCGCAGCAAGGCGAACCGCGACGTCGCGTACCTGCATCTCAAGCAGCTGCTCGAGTATCCCGCGCAGCAGCCGCTGTCGCTGGTCGCGGACCTGGACGATTCGGTGCTGCCGGCGCCGGCACGCTTTGCAAGCCGGCTCGCCGACCTCGAGGCGCCGGGCGCCGGCGCCTGAGCGCGTCGCGGTCACACAGGCGAGCTCAGGATGTCGGCGTGGCAACGGCGGGTGTCCGCGCGGCAGTGGGTGAGCGTCGCCCCGCGGTGTCGTTCCGATCGGACTACGGGCTCGTGTCGTATCCCGGAAGCGTCCCGTCGTTCAACGACTGGCGCACGAACTGGACGCTCGGCGTGGGCGTCACGATGCCGATCCTGACCGGCGGCCGTCTGCGCGCCGACGAAGCGGCGGCGAGGGCAGGCGTCACCGAATCGGCGGCACGCCTGAAGCTCGCGAAGGAATTGTCCGCGCTCGACAACGACAGCGTGCGTCTGCAGCTGCTGGCCGCGCATGCGAACTGGCAGGCGAGCGGCGCCACCATCGAACAGGCGGCACGCGCGTACGAGATCGCGGATCTCCGTTTCCGCGAAGGACTCTCGACGCAGCTGGAGCTCTCGGATGCGCGTCTTCTGCTCGCGCGCGCGCAGGTGACGCGTGCCCTCGCGGCGCGCGACCTCCAGGTGCAGCGGGTGCAATTCGCGCTGCTGCCAGAGCTGCCGCTTGGCGGTCTGTCGATCTCCGCCTCCGGTGGAGGCGTGGCGACGGCAAATACGCAAGGCGCGGCGGCAGCAACACAACCAACAGCAGGACACGGCGGCGGGTGCGGCGGCGGTCGGTCGGACGGCCGCTCAGGGAGGACAGTAGTCATGCACGGCATGTGGACGATCCGGTGGCAAGGACTGGCGGCAGGCCTCGGCCTGATGGTGTCAGTCGCGGCCGCCGCCGGATGTGGAAGAGGAGATGCTGGCGCGGCGGCCGCCGAAGTGGCGACGCCGGCCATCGAGATAGGCCGCGAGAACGTCGTCACGGTCGCGACAGGCGACATCAGCGTCGGACCGCTCATCTCGGGCGAGCTGCGCGCACAGCGCGAGGCCACGGTCCGCGCCGAACTCGGTGGATCGGTGTTGTCGGTGTCTGCCGAGGAAGGGCAACCGATCAAGCAGGGGGCACTGCTGGCCCGCATCGACAGCCGCACCCAGCAGGACGCCTATCAGATCCGCGCAGTCGATGGTGCACTCGGCGGAGGAAGCGCTGGCGCTCGCCGAACGTGAGCTGGCGCGCACCGAACGCCTGGTCAAGGCTGGCGCGCTCGCGGAGCGCGATCTCGAGTCGGCGAAGAACACCGCGACCAGCCTTCGCGCCCAACGCGACGATGCGAAGACGCGCGCCGTTTCGGCGCAGAAGTCGCTCGACGACGCGACCGTGCATGCGCCCATTTCGGGTCTGGTCGCCAGGAAGCGCGTCAATGCCGGCGACGTAGTGAGCCCGGGGACTGAGCTCTACACGATTATCGATCCGTCGAGCATGCGGCTCGAGGCTTCGGTCTCTTCCGAGCAGCTGGGTGACGTGCACATCGGTGCTCCAGTCACGTTCGACGTGCGTGGATATCCCGGGCAGCACTTCGAAGGCAAAGTCGAGCGGCTGGGTGCCGTGGCCGATCCGGTCACGCGCCAGGTCCCGATTTTCGTCACGATTCCCAATGCCGGCGGCCGGCTGTTGTCGGGGCTCTTCGCCGAAGGGCGCGTGCTGCGTGAAGCGCGCCGGGCGCTGGTGGTGCCGGTCACGGCCGTGAACCTGCGCGGCGATCCCTGGGTCCTTCGCGTACGCGACGGCAAAGCCGAGCGCGTCGCGGTCACCATCGGCCTTCACGACGAGCAGACCGAGCGCGTGGAGCTCCTGTCGGGCGTGAAGGAAGGCGATGTCCTGCTGCTTGGTGCGGCTCAGGGCATGACGCCGGGCACTCCTGTTCGATTCCGCGAACGTCAGGCAGCAGAGGAGTAAGCGGCCGTGTTCATTTCGGACTTTGCCATACGCCGTCCGCTCATCACCGTCGTCACGATGCTCGGGCTCGTGGTGTTCGGCGTCTTCGCGCTGATCGCGCTGAAGACCGACGAGTTTCCGGAGGTGTCGCCGCCGATCGTCTCGGTCGCGATTCCGTATCCCGGCGCCTCGCCTGAAACGGTCGAGCGCGAGATCATCGAGCCGATCGAGGAGCAGATCTCGGGAATCAGCGGCGTCAAGAAGGTCCAGAGCAACTCGCTCGACAGCTACGGCGTGATCGTCGTCGAGTACGTGTTCTCCAAGAACCTGCAGGAAGCGACGCAGGACATCCGCGACGCCATCTCGCAGATCAGGAATGATCTGCCGCCCGAGATGAAGGAGCCCGTCCTCACGCGCTTCAGCCCGAACGACATCCCTATCGTCCAGCTCACGCTGACGTCGAAGACGCTGGATGGCGCGGATCTCACGCGTCTCGCCGATCCCTCGCTGACACGCCAGTTCCGGAGCGTCGCCGGCGTCGCCGAAGTGCGGGTGGTGGGCGGCATCAAGCGCGAGATGACCATCGAGCTGCAGCCGCGGGCCATGCAGGCGGCCGGCGTCGGTGTGGGTGAGGTCGTGCAGGCCGTGCAGGCGCAGAACCTCGCCGCGCCCGTCGGCCGGCTGACCGGCGAGTCTGGACGAGCGGACGATCCGGTTGCTCGGCCGTCTCGACACACCAGCCGACTTCGGACGACTCGTCGTCACGCAGCGTAACGGCCGGCTCGTCCGGCTCGGCGATGTGGCGATCGCGAAGGATGGCACGGAAGAACCGCGCACGGCAGCGATGTTCAACGGCCTCGACGCCGTCGGGATCGACATCATCAAGGCTGACGGCTACAGCACGACCGACGTCGCCGATCGCGTCCGGGCGCGGATCATCGGAGATCCGCAAGACGCTGCCCCAGGGCGTGGAGCTGGTGATCGCGCGCGATGCCGGTCCGCGCGTCGCCGACTCGGTGACAGACGTCGAGAGGCGCGCTGGTCGAAGGCGCGCTGCTCACCGTGCTCGTCGTGTTCCTGTTCCTCAATTCCTGGCGCTCGACGGTCATCACCGGTCTGGCGCTGCCGGTCTCGGTGCTGGCGTCGTTCGTCGCCGTGTGGGCCTACGGCTTCACGTTGAATACGATGTCGCTGCTCGGCCTGTCGCTGGCGATCGGCATCCTCATCGACGATGCGATCGTCGTGCGCGAGAACATCGTGCGGCACGTGGAAATGGGGAAGGACCACTACACGGCCGCGCATGAAGGCACCGAGGAGATTGGCCTGGCGGTCGCGGCCACGACGTTCTCGATCGTCGTGGTCTTCGTGCCGGTCGCGTTCATGGGCGACCTGGCCGGCCAGTGGTTCAAGCCCTTCGCGCTGACGATTGCGATTTCGGTGCTCGTGTCGCTGTTCGTGTCGTTCTCGCTGGATCCGATGCTGTCGGCCTACTGGCCTGACCCGCACTTGCGGCCCGAGGAGCGCTGGTTCATCTCGCGCTGGCTGGTTCGTTTCAACGAGTGGTTCGATCGGCAGGCCAATCGCTACAAGGGCGTCATCGGGTGGGCGCTCGACCACCGCTTCACGATGGCGGCTCTGGCGGTGCTGTCGCTGGTCGGGGCGCTGGCGCTTCCTGCGCTCGGGATCGTCGGCGGCGAGTTCATTCCGGTGTCCGACAACTCGGAGATGCTCATCAACATCGAGACGCCGCCCGGATCCAATCTGGCGTACACCAAGGTGAAGGCGGAAGAAGCCGCGCGCCTCGCCCGCGCGATGCCGGAGGTGCAGTACACCTATACGACGATCGGCGGCAACACCGAGGCGGTCGATACCGGCGTGGTGTACGTGCGGCTGTCACCGAAGCACTCGCGTGCGCGCGCACAGCACGAAATCGAAGCCGCCCTGCGGAGTCAGCTGGTCCGTCTCGGCGGTGTCTCAGCGAGCCTGGGCAACGGATCGTTCGACAACACCAAGCAGATTCAGCTTCAGCTGCAGGGACCGGACAGCCGCGAGCTCAACCGGCTCGCCACGCTCATCGAGGCGGAATTCCAGAAGGTGCCCGGCGCCGTGGACATCGGACTCTCCACGCGCGGGCAGAAGCCCGAAGTCGAAATCGCCGTGGATCGCGGGCTGGCTGGATCGCTCGGCATCACAGTCGGGCAGACCGCGCAGGCGCTCCGTGTCGCGTTTGCCGGACTCGACTCGGGTGACTGGGTCGATCCGACGGGCAAGACCCGAGACGTGTACGTGCGGCTGTCACCCGAGGCGCGGGCGCGCGTGCAGGATCTCGCGTCGCTGCCGCTGTTCGTCCCCGGCGCGAACGGACAGAGCGCGGCCGTTCCGCTGGGACAGGTGGCGCGCATCCGAACCGGACTGGGTCCCGCGCGGATCGATCACCTCAATCGCGAGCGCGTGATCTCGATCCAGGCGAACACACAGGGACGTGCCCTCAACGAGGTGCTGAAGGACGTCATGGCCCGGCTGCCGACCGCCGTGCCGCTGCCTGCGGGTTACGTCATCAACACCGGCGGCCAGAGCGAAGACCAGAAGCAGGTGTTCGGTCAGATGCTTGCTGCGATGGGCCTCGCGGTCCTGCTGATGTACTTCGTGCTGGTCGTGCAGTTCGGATCGTTCCTCGAACCGTTCGCGATCATGCTGTCGCTGCCGTTGTCGCTCATCGGCGTCATGCTTGCGCTGCTCGTCACGGGCTCGACGCTCAATCTCATGAGCCTGATCGGCGTCATCCTGCTGATGGGGATCGTGGCGAAGAACGCGATCCTGCTCGTGGACTTCGCGAAGTGGTCCGAAGAGTCCGGCAAGTCGCGACGCGAAGCCATCATCGAGGCCGGCCGGGTCCGGTTGCGGCCCATTCTGATGACGACGTTCGCGCTCATCGCGGGCATGGTGCCGATTGCCATCGGCGCGGGCGAGGGCGCGGACTTCCGCGCACCGCTCGGCCGTGCGGTCATCGGCGGCGTCATCACCTCGACCATCCTGTCACTGCTCGTCATCCCCACGTTCTACGAGGTGCTGACGGACGTGCGCGATTGGCTGGGCGAGCGATTGCTCCGGCGGAAGCCGGTCGGTCAGGAAAAGAAGGAAGAGTCCACGGGGCCGGCGCGCACGCCGGAGCTCGCCCGCTGAGCATTGCCCCGGGACGCTTAGCAGCTGTCGCTGGCTGGTGAAGAAACTTCGGGCGGTCAGTCGAGCAAAGGCTGGTGACCGTTCAATCTCGTAGCGACGAACGAGTCGCGATCGCTCGATCAGCGCCTCGTAGAAGTCGACCGTCCGACTGGCGATGCTCGACCAGCTGAAGTGATCCTCGACCCGCTGGCGTGCGCGCGCCGACATCGCCGCTCTCAGGTCGTCGTCGGCCAGCAAGGTGTTGACGGCCGCCGCGAGATCGCGCGCGAACTGATCCGGATTCCGCGGCTCGACGTCAGAAGCGCTCATCGCCTCGGCCGGGACGAGCAGACCCGTTTCACCGTGCAGCACCACTTCGGGTATACCGCCCACGGCTGAGGCCACGACCGGGGTCCGGCACGCCATGGCTTCCAGATTGATGATCCCGAACGGCTCGTAGACCGACGGGCAGACGAAGACGGCCGCATGCGTGTAGAGCGAGATCACGGCCGGCCGCGGCAGCATCTCGGGGATCCAGATGATCGGATTCGTGGACTCGCGCCGCGCCCGTTCGACAGCGTCAGTCATCTCCCGCGCGATCTCTGGCGTATCAGGCGCACCCGCGCAGAGCACCACCTGCACGCCGGCCCTCAGGTGTCTGATGGCGCGGACCAGGTGAATGATGCCCTTTTGCCGCGTGATGCGTCCGACGAAGAGCACGAACGGCACGTCCGGCGCGATGCCGTGCCGGGCCAGCACATTCGGATCAGGCGACGGGCGGTATTCCGCGAGATCGATGCCGTTGTGAATCACGCGGATGTGATCGGCCGGGACGCCGTAGAGCGATTGCACGTCCTGCTTCATCGACTGCGAGACCGCGACGACGCCGTCGGCGTTCTGATACGCCGTCCGCTCGATCCAGCTCGACGCGTAGTAGGCCGTGCCGAGTTGCTCCACTTTCCAAGGACGGTGCGGCTCGAGTGAGTGCGTCGTAAGGACGAGCGGCACGCCTTGCAACGTGCGCACGAGACACCCGGCGTAGTGCGCGTACCACGTGTGACAGTGCACGACGTCCACCTCGGGCAGTGTCCCGCTCATCATCAGGTTCTGCAGCATCGTCTGGTAGAACTTGTGATGGCGCGGGTCGGCCGCCGGGAGATCGATCGGGGCCTCGATGCCGGTGACCGAGAGGGAACCGTGACGCTCCGACTGGCGCCCGAACGAGAGCACCGAGACCTGGTGGCGCCCGCCATCGAGGGCGGCGAGCTCGCGTGTCAGGTACTCGACGTGGACGCCGGCCCCGCCATAAACGTTGGGCGGGTATTCATTGGTCAGGATGCCGATGCGCATTGGGGCGTCGCGCCTCTTCTGGCGGGTCGGCGCCGCAGCACCCTACCACGCACGCGCCAGTGCCGGGAAGCTCTCCAGCCGGGTCGCTGGGCCCGGACCGGAACCCGGCTGGAAACGGGCGAAGGGGTCCCAGGGATCCACGCCGGGCCACACGGTGATATGGTTAGTGGTTCACACGCTGTTCGCCACTGATGAGTCGGCAACGGGAGGCTTAGTGCTCAGAGAAAAAATAGCGAAGCAGGGCAGCCCTGCAGTGTCGACACGAATCCTTCCTGGCGCCGCGGGCGTCCAAGAGAAGGGGAGAGTTTATATGGCGAAGCGACCCGCCAACGGTATTGTGTGCCCGCGATGCGGCGTGGCTAGTGCGCGCATCATCGGGCGATCCGAAGCGCTGCCTGTTGTGTACCTCCGGTGCGACGACTGCGGCCGGACCTCGATTACGCCTGAGTAACAGCTCTAAGCCCATGCGGCAGTGAGGTTTACCTCATAGCCGCGGTCTTGGGCATCATTTTCGCCCGACCCGCTGCAATGTCTCGCGGGTCCGGGCGGCGCTCTATCATGCCAGCTCATCCTGAGACGCAGATCGGCCACGTTCACCTGAAGGTGGCCGACCTCGACCGGTCCGTACGGTTCTACCGCGACGTGCTGGGCTTCGAAGTCACGCAATACTTCGGTCAGTCGGCCGCGTTTCTCTCTGTTGGCGGATATCACCATCACATCGGCCTGAACACGTGGGAGAGTCGCGGCAGCAAGAGCCCGCCTCCCGGACACACGGGCCTCTATCACGCCGCCATCCTGTTTCCCTCACGGATCGAACTGGCGCGTGCCGTGCGGCGAGTGCTCGACGCCGGAGTGCCTCTCACCGGTGCGTCCGACCACGGCGTCAGCGAAGCGGTCTATCTGCAGGATCCCGACGGCAATGGACTCGAGCTGTACGTGGACCGTCCTCGGGACGCGTGGCCCGTCGTGAATGGCGAGCTGCAGATGTTCACGGCGCCGCTCGATCTCGCCGGCCTGCTCGCCCTCGCCGACCAACCGCCGACATCGTAAAGTCCCGCTCTCGCAGCCACTATAATCGGCGGACTCATGCGACCTCAGACGCGCATCCGTCCGTTCCTGCTGCATCTGCTCATCGCCATCGGTGCTGTGCTGTGGACTGGCGCGGGGCTGGCCCACGCACAGGCTCCGCCCGTTCCACCCACGATCGACGCGCGGGTCTCGGGGTTGAGATCGATTCCCGGATTCATGCCGATGTACTGGGACGAGCTGCGCGGCCGGCTGCTGCTCGAGATCTCGCGCTTCGACGCCGAGTGCCTGTATCAGGTGTCGTTGCCGGCCGGTCTCGGGTCGAATCCTGTTGGGCTCGACCGCGGACAGCTTGGTGGATCGTGGGTCGTTCGCTTCGAGCGCACCGGGCCGCGGGTCTTACTCACGGCCGTCAACTACAGGTACCGCGCACTCACCAGCAATCAGTCAGAGCGTCAGGCCGTGACCGAGTCGTTCGCGCCAGCGGTCCTCTGGGGATTCCCGGTCGAGGCCACGCAGGACGGTCGAGTGCTGGTGGATGCGACCGCCTTCTTCTTGAGAGACGCGCATGGCGTGGCCAGCAGGTTGAGAGACACCGAGCAGGGCCATTACCGCCTCGATGAGAGCCGCAGCGCGCTCTACCTGGCGCGAACCCGCGGCTTCCCGAAGAACACCGAGGTCGAAGCGACGCTGACCTTCACGACCGACGACAACCCCGGCGCGCTGGTGTCACAAGTCGCCGCGGATGCGCAGGCGGTCACCGTCCGTGAGCATCACTCATTCGTCGAACTGCCCGACACCGACTATCATCCGCGCGCGTTCGATCCGCGCGTCGGCAACCTGACGCTGGATTTCCTGGATTTTGCTTCGCCGATCACGACCCCGCTCGAGCGGCGGTGGATCCTCCGGCATCGCCTTCGGAAGACGGATCCCTCCGCGGCGCGTTCGACCGTCGTCGAGCCGATCGTCTACTACGTGGATGGCGGTGCCCCTGAACCCATCCGGCAGGCGCTCGTGGACGGAGCGTCCTGGTGGAATCGCGCCTTCGATGCGGCCGGATTCATCGACGCCTTCCAGGTGCGCGTGCTTCCGCCGGACGTGGACCCGATGGACGTTCGCTACAACGTGATCCACTGGGTCCACCGCTCGACGCGCGGCTGGTCGTATGGCGGCTCGGTCATCGATCCACGAACGGGAGAGATCCTCAAGGGCAACGTCCTGCTTGGATCGCAGCGCATCCGTCAGGACGTGCTCATCGGAAACAGTCTTACGTCGCCTTTTGCGCGGGCTGACGCAGCCGATCCGATCGACGCTCGGGCGCTCTGCAACGCGGACGCGATACCCGATGCGGGCTACCTGGCGGACGCAGATCCGGCCGCCGACGCGGCAGCCCTCTCACTTGCCCGGATCCGTCAGCTGGCCGCGCACGAAGTCGGCCATGCCCTCGGCTTCGAGCACAACTTCGCGGCCAGCACGTACGGGCGCGCCTCGGTCATGGACTATCCCGCACCCCTCGCGACGCTCCGGGGCGATCAGGTCGACTTGTCTCAGGCCTATGCGACGTCGATCGGCCGTTACGACGAGTTGCTCGTCCGCTACGCGTATTCCGATTTTCCTCCTGGCACAGACGAACCAGCCGCGCTCGACGGCATGGTCCGTCAGGGACTCACCGACCGCCTTCTCTATATCGACGATGACGATGGCCGCCCGCTTGGAGCTGCGCATCCCCTCGCCAGCCTTTGGGACAATGGAGACGACGCTGTGGCGATGCTCCGGCAGCAGCTCGCGGTGCGCCATGCGGCGCTCGAGCGGTTTGGGTTGGCGTCGATCCCCAACGGCCAGCCGCTCTCGCTGCTCGAGGCTCGCCTCGTCCCGCTGTATTTGCATCACCGGTTTCAGCTGCAGGCCGCGCTGAAATGGGTTGGCGGCCTCTATTTCACCTATGCGGTCAAGGAGCAGGGCAAGGCCGTGCCCGAGGACGTCCGCCGCGTCGTGCCTGGCGCCGATCAGCGCCGCGCACTGACGGCCGTGTTGGACACGCTGGATCCGGCGGTGCTGACGCTGCCGCAGCGTATCGTGGATCTCATTCCGCCACCGGCCTCTGGCTACACGTTCGGAACCGCCGAACTGTTTCCGCGTGCGACGAGTCCCGCTTTCGATCCCGTCTCCGCGGCGGTCGTTGCGGCCGATCTGGCGGTTTCCGGTCTGCTGCAGCCGGCCCGAGCTGCGCGCCTCGAGCGGTTCCACGCCGAACGGTCGACGGATCCCGGCTTTCAGGAAGTCGTGACGGCGCTGCTGAACCGCGCATGGGGAAAAGGAACGACTGGCGCCCCTGCGCCGCGTGAGCCAGGGCTCCGCGGAGCCGTTGCCGAGGCCGTCCAGACCCTGGTCGTGTCGCGGCTCATGGATTTGAGTGCCAGAAATGATGCGGATCCGGCGGTGCGCCATATCGCCGGCGCGGGACTTCGCCGGTTGGCCACCAGCCTGGCGTCGCGGACGGACGCCCACGCGACAGGGACACGCGAGGACATCGAGCGCTTCCTGGCCAGGCCCGATCAGCCGCGCAAGAAAACGTCACCGCCCGATGCGCCGCAAGGCGAGCCTATCGGGTGAGGTCTGCTCACGGGGGAACGCAGCCGTTCAAGCCGGGTTCAGGGAGTCTTGAGGGATCCGTGCGGCGTGGACTGGTGGACGACGATCACTTTTTCGCCAGGTTCGGCGTAGTTGAGCAGCTCGCGCGCCAGCTGCTTGATCGCGTCGTCGTTGGTCCGCAGGTCTTCGATTTCGGCGCGGAGCCTGGCGTTGTCGGCGCGGACGCGCGCGAGATCGTTGGCGAGGCCAGCCTGCTGATGGCGAACCTGCATGATGGCGGGTAGCCCCTGGCTGCCCACGAGGACGTTCAGCAACAGAGCGCATCCGACGAACAGCAGCGCGCCTTTGAGCAGGCGTTGACTGATCGGCACACGAGGAGCGTCGAGGCGCGGGGCGGGCTTGCTCTCGGCCGATTTCATGCTGTTCTTGAAGGTACCGCAGACAGACCAAAAGTACAAGTCTGACGGCGACTCCTTGTTGTAGCGCACTTTACGCAAAAAGTACACGTCTAAAACGCGCTGGACTCATCAAATTCCGGCGAACTGTTCCGCTGAGGTGCCCGTGAGCGACGAGTACGTGATTGTCCTGACGACGATTGGTGTCGACGTGAATCCGGCGACGATCGCCATGCGGCTGGTCGAAGAGCGCCTGGCGGCGTGTGTCAACGCGCTGCCCGAAATGGATTCGTTCTTCCGCTGGCACGGAGCCGTCGAGCGTGACCAGGAGCGGCAGCTCGTAATCAAGACGACGGCTGCACGCCTGCCCGCGCTCGAGCAGCGGCTACACGAGATGCATCCCTATGAGCTGCCTGAATTCCTCGTCCTGCCGGTGAAGCAGGGCGGCGAGGCCTACTTGAAGTGGGTCAGCGCCTCGACGGCGATCGAGGAGTGACGGGCGTGTCCACCGAAGCGTGCCACGCGACGGTGGACGCCACAGCTCACACGGCAGCGAGCGCCTGATCGAGGTCGGCCAAGAGGTCGGCGACATCCTCGATCCCCGCCGAGATCCGGACGAGTCCGTCGGTGATCCCGATCCGGGCCCGGCGCTCGACGGGAACAGAGGCATGTGTCATGGTCGCCGGGTGTGAGATGAGCGTTTCCACCCCGCCCAGGCTTTCGGCCAGCGACATCAGCCGGACGCCGTTCAACAGACGTCTCGCAGCCTCGAGGCTGCCCAGCTCGAACGCCAGCATCCCTCCGAAGCCTTTCATCTGCTTCGACGCCAGGGCGTGCTGGGGATGAGTAGGAAGCCCGGGGTAGTAGACGTGACGCACCTTCGGGTGGTGCGCGAGGAACTCTGCCAGCACTTGCCCGTTCGCTGAGTGCTGGACCATGCGCACGCTCAGCGTCTTGGTGCCCCGCAGGACGAGCCACGAGTCGAACGGACTGAGAATCGCGCCTGCCGAGTTCTGCACGAATCGCAGCCACTCGATGTCCTCGTCTCGGACCGCCACGACAACGCCGCCAATGCTGTCGCTGTGGCCGTTCAGGTACTTCGTCGTGCTGTGGACGACGAGGTCCGCTCCCAGTTCGATGGGACGCTGCAGGCACGGACTGGCGAACGTGTTGTCCACCACCAGACGGACGTTGTGACGCGTGCGCGAGGTCGGCGGCCGCCGCAAGGTCCGTGATCGTCATCACGGGGTTGGTGGGTGTCTCGACGAAGAGCAACCGGGTCTCGGGCCGGATGGCGCGCTCCACGGCGTCGAGGTCGGCGGTGTCGACGTAGCTGAACGCGATCTGGCAGCGCTGCAGCACCCGGTCGAACAACCGGAAGGTGCCGCCATACGTGTTCTCGGTCACGATGACGTGGTCGCCGGACGACAGCTGGCTGGTGATCGCGGAGATGGCGGCCATGCCGGACGCGAACGCACAGGCTGCACGGCCGCCCTCGATGGCTGCCAGATTGCCTTCGAGCGCGCTGCGCGTCGGATTCTGCGTCCGCGCGTACTCGAAACCCTTGTGCCGGCCGAGCTCCGGCTGCACGTAGGTCGAGGTCTGGTAAATCGGTGTGATGATGGCGCCGGTCGTGGGGTCGGGCTCTTGCCCGGCGTGGATGCAGATCGTGCTGAATCGAGCGCTGCTGGTCAGTTTCACGCGTGTCTCGTCCGGAAGAGTCCGATGGGCCACAGCCCGGCTGCCAGCTTACTCTCTGATATGATCCTCGGGCAATCTCGGCGCGCTGTCCCGCCATGCCTTCCCGAGTGCCGCTTGGCCTTCCGGCCGACAATCCGACCGACCCCGATTCCGTGCGGCACATCCTGTTCCGCACGCTGCCCGGTCGTGCGCTCGTGGCAGGCGGGGCGATCCGGCTGCTTGCGTCGCTGGTTCAGCTCGCAATCGGCCGATCCCCCGCGATCGACGCAGTCGGGACGGTCGGGACCCTCACGCTCCTCGCGGCGATCGGGTACTTCACGTGGCGGTTCATCGCCAGAGCGAAGCGTCAGCTGCTATGGCGCGTCCGCCGCAAGTTGATCCTGTCGTACATCTTCGTCGGGCTCGTCCCGGTCCTGCTCGCCATCATCTTCTTCGCACTGTGCGGGGTGCTGCTGTTCATGAGCATCAGCTCGTACGTGGTGCAGACGCGCCTGCGCAGCGTCACCGAACAGGCGCAGTTCCTGGCGCGGTCGGTGGCGATGGATGTCTCACAGGGATTGTCGGCAGGCGATCTCGGGGATCGTCTCGAGCGCAAACAGCACGAATTCTCGACACGCTTTCCCGACGCCTCGCTGGCGGTGGTTCCGGTAGTCCGGACCTGCGCGTCCGACGTGCCAGGTCAGCCGGTGCCAGTCCCGCTCCGTCGGCGCCAAGATGGCCGGACCGTGGTCGCACGTGGCGCCGGTCGAAGAGTTGCCTCGCTGGATCGGATGCGGAGGATTCTCGGGCCTGATGGCGTACTGGGTCGGCTCACCCGAGGCGCTCGAGAAGACGCTCGAAACCCTGGCCACACGGCGCCGGGGACAGGCAACGAGTCAGGATGCCGAGGCGCCCGGTGAGACGCGGCTGTTCGTCCGCGCCGTGGCGCTGCCCGAAGGACCGGCGCCGACATTCGCGGTGGTGCTCGACCTGCCCATCAACGAGCTGGTCGCCGTCCGCCTTCAGGAAGAGACCGGCATCGAACTGCGCGGCGTAGGCCTCCTCGGCGGTAACGAGCAGGCGCAGCCCCTCCTGGGACGGCGGACGCCGAAGCCTGCGACACCGGGCGGCTCCGCCGTCACGTCATCCCGCGGACAACCCAATTGGGTGGTCTTGCTCGCGTACACCGACTGGCGGACGGGCCGCACGGGCACGGTCACGCAGTCGTTCGGCATGCGGATCGGGGAGATCTACGACCGGCTGCTGCCGTCGAACATGCCCAACGGCCTGACCTTCGGTCAGATGCTCATGGCCTTCATCGTGGTGGTGGGCCTCCTCTTCCTGGTGATCCAGTTCGTGGCGTTGGTGATGGGGCTTGCCCTCGCGCGCTCGATCACGGGATCGGTGCACGAGCTCTTCGTCGGCACCGAGCGGGTGCGGCAGGGCGACTTCACGCACCAGATTCAGGTGCGGGCCCGGGATCAGCTCGGCGAGCTGGCCGATTCGTTCAACAACATGACCGGCCGTCTGGGCCAGCTGCTGGCCGAGATGACGGAGAAGAAACGACTCGAAGAAGAGCTGCGGATCGCCCGCAACATGCAGATGTCGCTTCTGCCGCAGCGTCCGCCCGTGCAGTTGCCGGGTATCACGCTCACGGCGCTCTGCGCCCCGGCCCGTGAAGTCGGCGGTGACTACTATGATTTCCTGCGGCTCGAGGGCAACCGTCTTGGGCTCCTGATCGCCGACGTGTCTGGCAAGGGCACGTCCGCCGCGTTCTACATGGCGGAGCTGAAGGGTCTGGTCCTGTCGCTCTGCGAGATCCATCGCTCGCCTCGTGACCTGCTGATCGCGGCCAATCGCATCATCACGGGGAATCTCGACAATCGGAGCTTCATCACGATCACCTACGCCGTGCTGGACCTCGATGCGCGGACGATGACGTTTGCCCGGGCCGGCCATACGCCGCTCCTGCACCTCCCGGCCGCGCCGACCGAACGACGGGCCCGCCTGCTCGCGCCCGACGGCCTGGTGGTCGGCCTGATGATCGACGACGGCCAGCGGCGGTTCTGCGATCTGCTGAAGGAAGTGGTGATCCCGCTCGAGCCCGGCGACCTCTTCATGTTCTTCACCGACGGATTGAGCGAGCAGATGAACGTCGGTGAGGATCTGTTCGGCGAAGCCCGGCTGGGCGCATTGCTCGAAGAGCACGGCGAACTGCCATTCGACGAACTGCGGGAACGCATCGTGCGCGAAGTGCAGGCCTTTGCCGGCGATGCCGCGCAGCACGACGACATGACGTTCATTCTGCTCCGGGTCGAGCGCGAGGCGCGTCGCGTCGATCGACCGGTCGAAGACATGGAAGCGCTCGTTTCGTAGGAGTCGGTTCCTGATGCTCGTGTCGAGGTCTCTCTCGCTCCCAGCCGTGCTGTCAACGGCCCTTCTCGTCCTGTTCATGCCTACGTCTCTCGACGCTCAGCCCTGCACCGTGGATCTCGCCCTCGTCAACGGGCGCATTTTTACCGTGGACCGCTCGCGGCCCTGGGCCGAAGCAGTCTCGATCTGCGGCGATCGGATCAGCCGCGTCGGATCCACGTCTGAAATTCGAGCCGAGATTGGACCGAAGACCCGGGTGGTCGATCTGGCCGGCCGACTCGTCGTTCCGGGGTTCAACGATGCGCACGTGCATCTGGTGGACGGAGCCAAGACGCTGCTCGGTGTCGATCTCCGCAACGCGAAATCGCCAGAAGAGATGGCGGAGCGCCTGCGGGCGCACGCCGCCAAAGTTCCCAAGGGTCGCTGGATTCTTGGTGGCTTTTGGGACCACGAAGCCTGGCCGGGGCACCCCCTTCCTACTCGCCAGCTCGTGGACGGCGCCCTGCCCGACCATCCCGCACTCCTGATGCGGCTCGACGGACACGTCGCCGTCGCGAACTCGCAGGCGCTGGCGCTGGCACACGTCACGCGTGCGACTGAGGCGCCCGAAGGCGGTGCGATCGGTCACGATGCCTCGGGCGAGCCCACGGGCATCCTCAAGGACAACGCGGTCGATCTCGTTTCGAAGGTCATACCCCCGCCGTCGTACGAGGAGACCCTCGAAGCGGTCCAGGCCGGGCTCGCCCATGCGGCATCGGTCGGCGTCACGACCATCCAGGACCTGACCATCAGCGCCGACGAGCTCCGAGCCTTTGAAGCGCTGCGCGCTGCGGGCACTCTTCCCGCGCGCATCTATTCCGTCCAGGCCCGTCCGATCGTCGACCTCGTCAAGGCGGGGATCCACACCGGCTTCGGAGACGACTGGGTGCGCATTGGCGGGGTGAAGTACTTCGCGGATGGCTCGATGGGAGCGGGTACCGCCGCGTTTTACGAGCCCTACACCGACGACCCGACGACGAGCGGACTGCTCGTGCATTCGCCGGAGGAGCTCGAGAAGCTCGTGTTCGACGCGGACGCCGCCGGCTTCCAGGTGGAGGTCCACGCGATCGGCGATCGCGCCAATGCCCTCGTCCTCGATCTCGCCGAAAAGCTGATCAAAGCGCGCGGGCAGAAGGATCGGCGCTTCCGCATCGAACATGCGCAAGTCGTCCGCGATGCCGACAAGCAGCGGTTTACCTCGCTCGGCGTGATTGCGTCCATCCAGCCGAGCCACTGCATCGACGACATGCGCTGGGCCGAGAAGCGAATCGGCCGCACCCGGTGCGCGATTGCGTACGACTTCAAGTCATTCGTGGACGCCGGCGCGCACATCGCCTTTGGCACCGACTGGTTCGTCGAGCCCCTCAATCCGATGCTCGGGCTCTATGCGGCGGTCACGAGGCAATTCACGGACGGCACGCCGCCCGGCGGCTGGTTCCCGGAGGAGCGCATCTCACTCGAGCAGGCGATCACGTTCTACACGCTGGGCTCTGCGTATGCCGAATTCGCCGAAACCCGCAAAGGATCGATCGAGCCCGGCAAGCTCGCCGATCTCGTCGTATTGTCGGCCAACATCTTCGAAACGCCGCCGCGTGAGATTCTGACGACCGTGCCGGTCCTCACCATCGTGGGCGGCCGCGTCGTCTACGAACGCCCGGCACACTGACGAACCTCTTGAGCCTATTGAACGTGCTGAACCTCGTGCGTCAGTAGTTGCGCAAATGTCCGACTGGCCCGTCATCTTTCGTACGTCCTCAGAAATCGAGGCCCGGATCGTCAGCGGGCTCCTCGAGGCGAACGGCATTCCAGTCGTCAGCCACCTCGGTGTGGCTCCGTCGGTCTTTCCACTGCGGCTGGAGGGCCTGAGCGATCTGCGCCTCTCGGTTCCACCCGAGTTCGCCGACGAGTCGCAACGGTTGATCGCGTCACACCGGGCCGACACGCCCGGTGCCGTCGTCGTCCCGATCAGGCAGGAATTCGAATCGCTCGAGGGGCGGATCGATTACCGGTTCCGCGACCGCGGCCTCCTCGAACACGCCTTGACGCACAAATCGCGGGCGCACGAGGATGCGAGCGGCGGCGTGTTCGACAACGAGTCGCTCGAGTTCCTCGGCGACGCCGTGCTCGGCCTGGTCGTCGCCGACATGCTGTTCCGGGAGTTCCCCCAGTTCCACGAGGGACAGAAGTCCAAGGTGAAGGCCACGCTCGTGTCGACGGCGGCCCTTGCGCGCCTCGCCGAGCGGATCGGCCTCGGCGACCACGTGCTGCTGGGGCGGGGCGAGGAAAAGACGGGCGGTCGCCGCAAGCAGGCGCTCCTCGCCGATACCTGCGAGGCCTTGATTGCCGCGATCTATCTCGATGGCGGGTTCGAAGAGGCGAGACGGTTCGTCCTGCGTGAATCAGGCGACGAGATCGCCAGCGTGCGGACGCCCGAATTCCTTCGCGACTTCAAGTCTGCGCTCCAGGAATTTCTGCAGGCTCGCGATCGCCCGCTTCCCGAGTACGTGCTGGCCGGGTCCACCGGGCCAGACCACGACAAGCGGTTCCACATCGAGGTCCGGTTGGGAGACGAGGTGCTGGCCGATGGCGCCGGACGCACCAAGAAAGACGCCGAGCAGGAAGCCGCACGCCTTGCGCTCGAGCGTCTGCGCCCTCCGTCGTCAGTCGACGGCAGCCGCGATGACTGATCCGATCAGTCGATCTCGATTATTCCCCACGACTTTCTATCGTCGCCATCGACGGCGATCCCGCCCGCAAGCGCGAGGGCTGGCGCCGGTTCGCCGGCAGGCAGGCGGGCCAGGGCGTACTGGTGCACCGCGCTCGCGATCTCGTCGTCGTTCGGGGGCGCCGGCCGGCAGTGCAGCCCGACCCACAGGCGAACGAGTGGATCGGTGAAGCTGTACCGCTTCTGTCTGACCGCGACGAGATCCACGTCTTCGAGCCAGGAGAGATAGTCCTTGGTTGAGCCCGGCGTCCGCTGAAGGCGCACGGCGATCTCGGTCAGCGTCAAGGGCTCGTCCTCGGCAAGGATGCCGAGAATGCCCTTGAGTGCGCCGTAGCCCCGGGCCCTGTGCAGCCGCAGCTCGTACGACCAGCCGACGCGCCGCGCCAATGGAGCATCCGGTTCGAGAAGTGTCGCCAGTGCGGCAACCGGATCGGCACTCGTGTGCCCTTCCAAGGCCTGCCAGGCTTCGATGAGCGCGCGGGCGTACCCGGCGTGCCCGTCGGTCAGGCCGTGAATCGCTCTCGCGGTGTACTCGACGTCGTCAGCGAGTCCGGGGACGCTGGCCACGGCCTCGCGAATCTCGTCGACGTCGAGCGGTGGAACCTGCACGACCTCGCAATGGGAGTCCGCATCGCGGAACAGCCGCAGCGCACGAGTGGTGTATCGCGACGTGAGGACGAAGCGGTTCCGGCTCACCGCGAGCGTGGCGAGGAGGTCTCGCATCAGATGGCGGAGTCCCGGAAAGTTCTCGAACGTGCGGAGCTCCAGCACTTCGTCGAGCAGGAACGTGGCGGGCGCGCCGGCCTGGGTGCGCGCGCCGGTGAAGAAGGCGAGCGTCGCGTCGAACGCCTCACGCGGGGACGAAGCCGTCAGCGGGACATCGGGAGCGACAAACGGCGAATCGAGGCAGAGCGCGCGGTGAAAGTGCTCCGGCGTTGTCGCGGCCCGTTCGAGATCCACGTACTGGCACAGTTCGCGGCCCACGTGATCGCGGACGTCGTTCAGCGCGGTCGTGCGGCCGCTGAAGCACGATCCCATCACGACGGGGATGCGCGAAGGTGATGCGTCGATGAGGGCGATAAGCCGGCGCTCGAGTGCCGGCCGTCGGATCCGCATGGGTTAGACCTCGACTCGTGTCTGCCGCATCGGCAGCTTGATGTGATGCCGCTCGGCCGTTGCCAGGGCTTCGGGATAGCCGGCGTCAGCGTGCCGCGCCACGCCGATTCCGGGGTCGCAGGTGAGGACGCGCTCCAGCCTGATGTCCGCGTCTCGCGATCCATCTGCCACGATCACCATCCCGGCATGGAGCGAATAGCCGATGCCGACGCCGCCGCCGTGGTGGACCGACACCCACGTGGCTCCACACGAGGCATTCAGCAGTGCATTGAGAACGGGCCAGTCGGCGATGGCATCGCTGCCGTCACGCATGCCCTCGGTCTCACGGTTCGGTGACGCCACGGACCCGGTGTCCAGATGATCGCGCCCGATGACGATCGGCGCCTTGATGGTGCCGCGGCGGACGAGTTCGTTCAAGCGCAGCCCGAACGTCGCGCGCTCGCCCATGCCCAGCCAGCAGATGCGCGACGGCAATCCCTGGAACGCCACGCGCTCTCGGGCGAGCGTGATCCATCGCCGGAGCGCCGCATCATTCGGAAACAGCTCGAGAACGACATCGTCGGTCACACGAATATCGTCGGGATCGCCCGAAAGGGCGGCCCAGCGGAATGGGCCCTTGCCCTCGCAGAACAGCGGGCGGATGTATTCGGGCACGAAGCCGGGAATCTCGAACGCATCGGCGGTTCCGCCGCGGACCGCCTGGGCACGCAGGTTGTTGCCGTAGTCGAACACGACGGCGCCGTTCCGCCGCATGGCCAGCATCGCGGCCACGTGCGCGGCCATCGCCCGATACGACGCCGACAGATAGCGGGCGGGATCCGCCGCACGCAGGCGCATCGCCTCTTCGAGCGAACAGCCGTTGGGCACGTATCCGTTCAACGGATCGTGCGCCGAGGTCTGATCGGTGACCACGTCTGGACGGACGCCGCGGGCCACGAGCTCCGGCAGCACGTCGGCTGCGTTCGCGCAGAGCGCAATCGAGCGGGCGCGTTTCTCGCGGCTCCATTGGGCGGTCAGCGCCAGTGCTTCGTCGAGCGACGACGTCGCTTCGTCCACGTAACGAGTCGCGAGGCGCCGCTCGATTCGCTGCGGATCGACCTCCACGCACAGGGCAACCGCGCCGTTCATCGTGGCCGCGAGCGGTTGAGCGCCGCCCATGCCGCCGAGCCCGGCGGTGACGAAGAGCCGTCCGGCAAGGCTGCCGCCGAACTGTTGCCGTGCGACGGCGGCCAGCGTTTCGTAGGTGCCCTGGAGGATGCCCTGGCTGCCGATGTAGATCCAGCTGCCGGCGGTCATCTGGCCGTACATGGTCAGCCCGCGATCCTCCAGGTCCCGGAAGGTTTCCCAGGTCGCCCACGCCGGCACCAGCAGCGCGTTGGCAATCAGGACGCGCGGCGCGTGCTCGTGCGTGCGGAAAATGCCGACGGGCTTGCCCGACTGCACGACCAGGGTCTCGTCTCCGTCGAGCTGTTGCAGCGAAGAGACGATGGCGTCGAAGGCCGGCCAGCTCCTGGCGGCGCGGCCCGAGCCGCCGTACACGATCAGATGGGCGGGATCCTCGGCCACATCGGGATCGAGATTGTTCATCAGCATCCGCAGGGCGGCCTCCTGCGGCCAGCCCTTGCACGACCGTGTCGTGCCGCGTGGTGCTCGAACAATACGTGCGTCGGTCTGCATGGCCCGGGAACGTGACGAGGGGATCGTGCGATGCGAAGGTAAGAAAGTATGGACGCAGGCTCGCGTTGTCAAATTGAAAAAGTTCCATCAATCACTTGACAACGGCGCCGGGCAAGTGATCGAACGCGCCGTCGGCGATGAGTTCGTCGATCGCGGCGATGTCGGGCGCCGGTGAGCGGTCCTTGTCGAGCGTCGGCACACGCGCGCGCACGATGCGGCACGCGTCGGCGAGGAGCGGCGACGTCGTGAGCGGCGCCAGCAAATCGATCGCCTGCGTCGCGCAGAGGAGCTCGATTGCCGTGACCTGACGGGCGAGGCCAACCGCACGCTCGGCCTTCAATGCAGCCGTCATGCTCATGCTGACGTGATCTTCCTTGTTGCCCGATGTCGGGATCGTGTCCACCGACGCCGGATGTGCGAGGCCTTTCAGCTCCGATGTCAGCGCCGCGGCGGTCACCTGCGCCATCATGAGCCCGGATTCGAGCCCGCCGTGGCGCGTGAGGAACGGCGGCAGGCCGCTCAACGCCGGGTTGACGAGCCGGTCGCTGCGGCGCTCGCTGATCGTCGCCAGGTGCGTCACGCCGATGGCGAGCAGATCAGCCGCGAGCGCCACCGGCGCGCCGTGGAAGTTGCCGCCCGACACGAGGTCGCCTTCCTCCGCGAACACCATGGGATTGTCGGTCGCCGCATTCAATTCCACCGACACCACGTGCCGGACGAATGCCAGGGCGTCGCGCGCCGCGCCGTGGACCTGCGGGGCACAGCGCATCGAGTAGGCATCCTGGACGCGTCCGCAGTCGGCGTGGGACGCGTTGATCGGGCTGCCGGCAAGCAGGGTGCCGATGATGCCGGCGGATTGCTGCTGGCCACGGAACGGACGCGCCGCGTGGATCCGAGGATCGAACGGCTTGGTGGATCCTCGCAGGCCGTCGATCGAGAGCGCCGCGGCGACGTCGGCTGCATGGGCCACGCGCTCGGCGTCGAGCACAGCCAGCGCCAGGATCGCGGTCGATGGCTGGGTGCCGTTGATGAGTGCGAGTCCTTCCTTCGGCTTGAGTTGAATGGGCACGAGACCGTTTCGTTCCAGCGCCACGGCGCCGGGCAGCCGTCCGTCAGGACCCAGGGTCTCGCCCTCGCCGACCAGCACCAGCGCCAGATGCGCCAGGGGGGCGAGATCGCCGCTCGCGCCGACCGATCCACGGCAGGGGACGACCGGATGCACGCCCGCGTTCAGCAGCGCGATGAGGGCTTCGAGCGTCTCGACGCGTACGCCCGACGAACCGCGGGCGAGGACGTTGGCCCGCAGCGCCATCGTGGCGCGTACGGCTTGGACCGGCAGCGGATCGCCGACGCCTGCCGCGTGACTTCGCAGCAGATTGGCCTGAAGCGTGCTCAGGGCATCCTGCGGGATGCGCACGTCGGCAAACGATCCGAATCCCGTATTGACGCCATAGACGGCGACGTCGCCATCCGCCGCCCGATCCACGACGCGGCGGGCTGCGGCGACCCGGGCGCGCGCCGCATCATCGAGTACGACGCGAGCGTTCTCGCGTGCCACCGACGCGAGCTGGTGCAGCGTGAGCGAGCGGCCGTCGAGTGGAATGATCATGCCGGCAGACGAGTCTACTGCACCCGCGGTCGACACCGATCCGAGTCGCCGACTGGTGTAGGATCACATGTTCGGTGAACGGTGGGTCGTTCGGGCCAGACAGGGTAGAGGAGCGGAGCGGGGATGAATATCGCGGTCATCGGCGCGCAGTGGGGTGATGAAGGCAAGGGCAAGATCGTGGACTTGCTGACGCCCAGGTTCTCCTTCGTTGCGCGGTACCAGGGCGGTCACAACGCCGGCCACACCGTGTTCGTGAGTGGGAGCAAGTTCGTCCTGCATCTGATCCCCTCCGGCATCCTCCATCCCGGCGTGACATGCATCATCGGCAACGGTGTCGTGGTAGACCCGCATGCCCTGTTCGCGGAGGTCGACGCCCTGGCGACGCTCGGGATCGCGACGGGTGGCCGTCTGCTGGTCAGCGATCGCGCGCATCTCATCCTGCCGTATCACCGCGAGCTCGACGTCCTGTCGGAAGCGCGCCGCGGAGACCACAAGATCGGCACGACGTCTCGAGGCATCGGGCCGGCCTATGAAGACAAGATTGCGCGGCGCGGGCTGCGCGTCTGTGACCTGGCGCACCCGGCGATCGTGGCCGAGCGGGTCCGCGACAACGTGACGGCCCGCAACCGGCTGATTCCGGAGCCGCATCTGGACTGGGAGGCCGTGCGCGACGAGCTGTTGTCGTTCGCGGAGCGGCTGGCGCCGATGGTGGCGGACACGTCGGCCGTGCTGGCGCGCGCGATCGATTCAGGTCAGGCGGTCATGTTCGAGGGCGCGCAGGGGACTCACCTCGACATCGATCACGGCACCTACCCCTTCGTCACCTCGTCGAACGGGACCGCCGGCGGCGTGTGCACGGGGCTCGGCGTGCCGCCGCGAGCGGTGCACGGCGTGCTCGGCGTGGCCAAGGCGTACACGACGCGGGTGGGCGAAGGTCCGCTGCCGACCGAGCTGCTCGATGAAATGGGTCAGCGGCTCCGCGACACGGGCCAGGAGTACGGCGCATCCACCGGCAGGCCCCGCCGGTGCGGATGGTATGACGCCGTGGCCGTCCGGTACGCCGCGCGTACCAATGGGCTGGATGCGCTGGCGCTCACCAAGCTCGATGTCCTCGACGGGCTCGAGCAGATCGAAGTCTGCACCGCGTACAAGTGCGGGGACCGGATCATCGCCGACTTTCCAGCCGACCTGCAGATCCTCGCGGCGTGTGAGCCCGTGTACGAGACGCTTCCGGGCTGGACCTCGCCGACGCGCGGCGTTCGCCGGTACGAGGACCTGCCCGACGCCGCCCGCGCCTACGTGCGGCGGCTCGAAGAAGTGAGTGGGGTTCCCGCGGCAATCATCTCGACGGGATCGGACCGTGACGAAACCATCCTCAGAACCGACTCGGTCCTGAGCCGCTGGTTTGGCGGGTAGCGAGCGCCAGACTCCTACGACGAGCGCCGGTGGCGGCTGACGAACGCCGTGACTGCGTCGGCTTCGGCATCCAGAAACGCAAGACCCGCTCGATAGTGCGGTCCCGGGCCGCCGCCGCGCGGCAACTCGAAGGTGGCCCAGGCGACGACGGCATTGCATCGCACGGCGCCCCATTGATCGGTCAGGCTGAAGCGCAGGCGCTGATTCGGCTTGAGCACGGCAGGCGACACGACCTGCGCGCCGAAGGCCGACAAGTCCACGAGCGCCACTGTCGCGCCATCCACGATGGCGCTCAGGCCGTCCTCGACCCTCACGCGCTGCACGCGTCGCGTGCCCCATTTGTCGAGCGGTGGCGCTGGTGGCTCGGTCGCGACGGCCGGCGGCGCGGTGGACGAGGACACAGATGCCGGCGGATCCACTGGAGCCGGCGGGCTCGGTGGGGGATCATCGACGACGGTCACCGACGGCGACTGCCGCTCTTTCGCGAGCGCTGGCTCCGGCGTGTAGTCGATGGTGTCGATCTGGATCTGCGCGAGGGAGGGATCGGCGCGAAGACGATTGACGAGGGCGTTCCCTCGCGACGTCTTCGCGAAGCGGCGCTCCAGCAGCACCTTCCCTGGCCGTCGCGTGCTGATGGCCTCGAGCGCGCGAAGCACTTCCGCGTCCGCAAAGACGACGGTGTCCTTGTTCTCCATCTGATCGCGCGCGACATCCGCCACTGCGGCGGGCACGATCACGATCACCAACTCGCCCGGCATCGTCTCAGTCTATTACAGGCGCGCGTGCAGCGGGATCGCTGTGCGGCGGTGCGCAGAGGTGAACGCTCGGTCGAATGGTCGAGCGGCGCAGCGCTGCGCAGAGTCGGACCGGTCAGAGTAGGATCTCGGAACCGAGCCTCATGGATCACCGCACTCTTGCCATCCGGTGCGCCGGTCTCGTCAAGCGCTACAGCGATGTCACGGCCGTTGACGGCCTCGATCTCGAGGTGCAAACGGGGGAGTGCTTCGGTCTGCTCGGTCCGAATGGCGCCGGGAAGACCACCACGATTGAGATCCTGGAAGGGCTCAACCCACATGACGCGGGCGACGTCGAGGTCCTCGGCATGCGGTGGGGCCGCCACGATCGCGCGCTGCGCCAGCGGCTCGGGATCCAGCTCCAGGACACGCAGCTTCACGACAAACTCACGGTCGCTGAAACGCTGCGGCTGTTCCGGTCGTTCTACGACCGCGGTCGGACGATCGACGACGTCATCGACATGGTCGAGCTCGAATCGAAACGGGACAGTCACGTCGGCAAGTTGTCCGGCGGACAGAAGCAGCGTCTGGCCGTCGCCTGCGCGCTCGTCGGCACGCCCGACATCCTGTTCCTCGACGAACCGACGACCGGCCTGGATCCGCAGTCACGCCGCCAGCTGTGGACGCTGCTCGAGACCTTTCGCGCCGGCGGTGGCACCGTGCTCCTGACGACGCACTACATGGACGAAGCCGAGATACTGTGCGATCGAATCGCGGTGGTCGATCGCGGCCGCGTGATCGCGTCGGACACGCCTCGCGCCTTGATTGCGTCGCTCGGCGCCGAGCACGTCGTCGAATTCGCGCTCGAAGCGGGTCAGCAGCCGCCGCCGGATGCCGAGTTGCGGGCACTGCCCGGCGTGATCGACGTGCGCTACGAGGAGGCCAACGTGCTGCTCAGCGCGTCGGCCGTGCACCTGGCGATCCCGGCGCTCCTGGCTGTCCTGGACGAGGGCCGTCTACGCCTGTCGCTCCTCACCACGCACAGTGCCACCCTCGAGGACGTCTTCGTTCGTTTGACGGGCAGGCACCTTCGCGATGCCTGAGAACACACCGCGTGTGTACTCCGCGCTCGTCGAGCTCGTGCGCGCTCGCCTGCTCGAAATCGTACGCGAGCCCGAGGCGCTCTTCTGGATGTTCGTCTTTCCAGTCCTGATGGCCGTCGCCTTGGGAATCGCCTTCCCCTCACGCACGGTAGACACGGTCATCGTCGGTGTGGTGGAGGGGCCCCAGGCCGTTCAGACCACGAAGGTCCTGACCGCGGTCCCTGGCGTGGAAGTCAAACCGCTGACGCCGGACGAAGCATCGCTCGCCCTTCGCCGTGCCACCGTGCAGCTCGTCATCGAGCCCGGCACGCCGCCGTCCTACCGCTTCGATCCCGCCCGGCCTGAAAGCCGTCTCGCGAGACGGGTCGTCGATGATGCATTGCAGCGGGCCGCAGGACGGACCGATTCCTTCGTGCCTCGGGAGGAGAAGACGTCCACCGCGGGTGCACGCTATGTGGACTGGCTGCTGCCGGGATTGCTCGGCATCACCATCATGAGCGACAGCCTCTGGGGCATCGGGTTCTCGATCGTCCAGGCTCGGTTGCGCAATCTGCTGAAGCGGCTGAGCGCGACACCCATGCGACGTCGCGACTACCTGCTCGGCCATGCTCTCGCGCGTCTCGGGTTTCTCGTGCTCGAAGCCGGCGTTCTGCTTGGCGCGGGCCGATTCCTGTTCGGCGTCCCCTTGCACGGGCCGGTGTGGCTGGTGGCGCTGGTCTCTGCGCTGGGCGCGCTCAGCTTCGCGGGACTGGCGCTTCTCGTCGCCAGCCGCGTCCGGACAATCGAGGCGCTCTCGGGGCTGATGAACCTGATCATGCTGCCGATGTGGATCGTGTCGGGCGTGTTCTTCTCGTCAGCCAACTTTCCCGACGCGCTGCAGCCAGTCATCCGTGTGTTGCCGCTGACTGCGCTCAATGACGCGCTGCGCGCGGTCCTGCTCGAAGGGCAGCCGCTGCCGGCCATAGCGCCGCAGGTCACGGCACTGGCCCTCTGGGGCGGCGTCTCGTTTCTGCTTGCGATGCGCCTGTTCCGGTGGCGCTAGAGATGTTGTCCGAGATGTGAGAGGATTTCGCAGGCGCTGCGGGCCGTCACGGCCGCACCGGCCGGCCGTTGTCGGAGCCGATGGATACGGGTCAGCCTGCTGCACTGCGATTCGACATTCTCGTCGAACAATCGCCGACGGGCGTTTACATCGTTCAGGATGAGCGCTTCGTCTATGCGAATCCCCAGATGGGGCGAATCTTCGGCTACGAGCCTGCCGAGTTGATGGGCCTGGCGTCTGCCTTGGAGGTCGTGCACCCCTCCGACCGCGATCGCGTCCGCGACCTCCTGCGCCAGCGGACATCGGGCGAGATCGACGAAGTCCGCTACACGTGGCGCGGCCTCCGAAAGGACGGCGAGGTGCGCCAGATCGAGACGCTCGGCCGGCGCACGACGTTTGCGGACCGTGCGGCCACGAGCGGCAGCCTGATCGACGTCACCGAGCGCCATCGCTTCGAGCAGGAGCTCGCCGAACGGGAAGCCAGGCTGCGGATCCTCATCGAGACGACGCCGGACGTCGTCTTCACCTGTGACCTCGACGGGCGGATCACGTCGATGAACCCGGCTGGGGCGCGCATCGCCGGCCTGCCGAGTCCGTCGGCAGTGGGCCGCCACCTCGATGAACTGATCGATCCCGCGCACGCCGACAACACGCGCGAGCTGGTGAAGCGGACCGCCGAAGGGCAGGAAGGCACCTACGAGCTTCCGATTCGCACGCCGACCGGCAGCCTGATGCTGGAATTGCGGCTGCGAGTCGTGGAACGCGATGGCACGGCGGTCGAACTCATGGGAGTCGGCCGCGACATCACGATCCACAAGCAGAAGGAAGAGGCGCTGCGTTCGCTGACGCTCGAAGACGAGTTGACGGGCCTTTACAACCGCCGCGGCTTTCTGACGTTGGCGGAGCGGCATCTGAAGCTCGCCGTGCGGCGGAAGATCGGCTTGCTGCTCCTGTTCTGCGACGTGGATGGCCTGAAAGTGATCAACGACACCTACGGCCACGCCGCGGGCGATCGGGCCATCATGGCGGCAGGCGATCTGTTGCGCCGCAGTTTCCGGAGCGCGGATATCATCGCGAGGCTGGGAGGCGACGAGTTCACGGTCTTCCCGCTCGAGGCCGCCGGGAACAGTGCACAACTCCTGATGGAGCGATTGGCCTTCAACGTTGATGGCTACAATGAGGCCAGCGGCGAGCCGTTCCGGCTGTCACTGAGCGCCGGCGTCTCGCAGTTCGATCCCGACAGCTCCTGGACCATTCAGCAACTGCTCGACGAAGCCGACCGCCAGCTGTACGAGAGCCGGCGCAAGCGCCGGCGGTCATGACAACCTCGAGTGCGTTCCAGGGTTAGGATCGCCGCGTGCCGCCGCCCGACCCTGCCGGAGACCGCGAAGCCTGGACCGGCAGCCGTCCGCGCGTCACTGGTGTCCCGGTCGTCATCGGGGCCATCGTCGTCGGTTCGATCCTGATCGTTCTACTGGCCAGCCTGGGCCGGCAGCCCGATCTCGTCGCGCAGCTCTCCCAGCAATTCACTGCCATGATGGCGGGCACGCTCGCACCGAGCCTGCGGATCACGGATCCGGCACGACTCGCCGAGGCGCTGCGGACGGACCGCCTTCCATTCACCGCCCGCGTTCCCGTCCTCGCGCCCGACTTCCAGCTACTGGGTGGCCGCACCACGACAGTAGACGATCGTCCGACTGGCGCATGGATGTATCGATCGGCGGATGCCGACCTGGTGCTCGTCGAAGTCTTCGAAGCGCCGCTGGCGCAGCTGGGAGCGCCCGACGACCGGCGCGTGGAGCAGAGGCCAGAGCTGCTGCTGTTTCACAAGGCCACGCAGACGATCGTCTGCTGGCAGGATGGATCGCTCGTGTACGCTCTCATCTCGACACTTCCGACAGAGCAGGTCGTCCGCCTGGCGCGGCGCGCTGCCGCGGCGGCGACACCCGCTTCGAACTGAGAGGACTGCCTCATGGCCAGCAGTATCCGTTGGGGTCTTCTGAGCACCGCCCGCATCAATCGCGCGTTGATTCCCCCCATCACCAGCCTCCCGAGGCACAGCCTGCGCGCGGTGGCCAGTCGGGATGCCGCCACAGCGAAGGCATACGCGGCGGAGTGGGACATCCCCGTCTGCGTACGGCAGCTACGAAGCACTCCTCGCAGATCCGGAGATCGATGCGATCTACAACCCGCTGCCGAACGGCTTGCACGCGGAATGGACCATTCGCGCGGCACAGGCCGGCAAGCACGTGTTGTGCGAGAAGCCGCTGGCGCTCTCGGTTGCCGAAGTCGATCGGATCGAGGCTGCGGCGTCTGCAAACGACGTCGTCGTGACCGAAGCGTTCATGTATCGCCATCATCCACAGACGATGCAGCTGAAGGAACTGCTCGACAGCGGAACGATCGGCGACGTGCTCGTGATTCGCGGCGCATTCACGTTCACGCTCACGCGCCCCGGCGACGTCCGTCTCGACGCCGACATGGGCGGCGGCAGCCTCTGGGACGTCGGATGTTATCCCGTGAGCATGGCGCGCTACCTGACCGGACGCGAACCGTCGCGCGTGGTCGGCTGGCAGCGTCACGGCGCCGTCGGGCATCGACGACGTGTTCGTCGGCATGCTGGATTTCGACGGTACCCTCGCGCAGTTCGACTGCGGATTCGCGGCACCCTTCAGGACCGAACTCGAGATTGTCGGAACGACTGGAGCGATCTCGGTGCCGGTGCCCTTCAAGCCCGGCGAGAACGAGCAGCTCTTCATCTCGCGCGGCGGCGAGCGGGAGGTCGTGCCCGTTGAAGGGCAAGCCCTGTACGCAGGCGAGGTCGAGGACATGGCGGATGCGATCCTGCACGGTACGGCGCCTCGCATCAGCCTCGCGCACTCGCGGGGCAACACCGCCACGCTCGTCGCGCTGTACGAATCAGCGCGTACGCGGCAACCGGTGACGCTCCGCTAGGCTCCAGACGTCAGTCGTGTTTCTTGGTGGGGGAGGCCGCGACCGGCAAAGCCACGTTGACCGTTTGTTCCTGGGGCGGGTAGCACACCCGGTCGGTGCACGCCTGGTACTTCAACGAGCCAACCAGCGTCGTCGCCGATTTCGACCCTCGCGCAGAGGGCGTAATCGTCTGCGTAATGATGAACGGCTTCTGGTAGACGTTGACGACTTCCTTGAGTTCGCCAAAGACGTACGGTTCCGCCTCGGGGAATGCCGCTGCGGTCGCTTTCCATCCTGCCGGCAGCGTCACCGCGAACGACACTGCGATGTAGCCTTGATTGCCCGGTGCGTAGACGTGGATGCCAGGCATCGGCGTCACCGTGGCCATCACCTTCCAGCCCACTGGCAGCGCGGTCGCGGACGTTGCGATCGTCACGCGCGGCGGAGGGCCGAACAGCGGATCGGGATTCCGGGAGTCGGTGGCCTGCGGCTGCAGCGGCAGCGATGCAATCGTGGCGAGGATCAAGAACAACATCGCGGCGGGATTTTAGCACTCGCGGTTGCGGTATAGTCCCGCCCGGAGACCGATGACTCACTGTGGAGATCGCGCATGAAGCTCGAGCGGGCCGCGACAATCGATGCATGGGCCGAGCTGGTCACCAGCCTGCTGGTCGAACGCCTGCAGCGCACGCCGACGCTGAGCCTGTGTCTGCCGACCGGGCTTACGCCGGTGCCCATCTACGACAGGCTGGCAGCAGCCATTGCCCGCCGCGACGTCTCACTGGCGCGCGCGACGATCTTTCTGCTCGACGAATTCGGCGGTGTTGCGTCCGACGATCCTGGCCGATGCGACAGCATGCTGCGGCGTGGACTGCTGGATCGTGTCGATCTTCCACCGGCGCAGTTCCACGGTTTCGATCTGACAGGTGATGTCGAACGAGAGTGCGCCTCCTTCGAAGCCGCCGTGGGCGGTGGCTGCGACATCAGCCTGCTCGGCATCGGCAGCAACGGGCACATCGGGATGAACGAGCCAGGCTCGCCGCCAGACAGTGTCACACGGCGCGTGACTCTCGCGGCCGACACGGTCACTGCCAGCGCCCGGTACTTCAATCGCCAGCACGACCTGCCGACATGGGGCGTCACGATGGGTGTCGGCACGATTCTGCGTTCACGCGAGATCTGGGTACTGGCCACGGGAGCCGGGAAAGCGGCCATTGTCAGCCGGACGCTCCGGGGGCCCGTCACCGACGCCATACCAGCCAGCCTGCTCCGTACACACGCGAATACGCTCCTGTTTGCGGATGAGGATGCGGCCGCGATGTCGTAGAATCGACGGTCACCGGCGCCGGAGCTCAGCACCTATGCTCGACGACTTGCTCTCGACGACGCTGTTTCCCATCGACGACGAAGGGCGGTTGTTCATTTCGCCGGCGATCGTCGAATGGGGTCCCATCCACGACGCCGAGATCCGCGTCGTCATCGACCTCGAGGGCGGCATCGACCAGGGCGTCTCAACGCGCCCCGGGCATCTGCTGTACCTCTACCATCCCATCTTCGACGAGCAGCTGCCGGATCTCGCGACCCTTCATGCGGTCGGGCGCATGGGGGCGGATCTCATCCGCCAGGGCCATCGCGTCCTCGCGCACTGTGGAATGGGGTTCAACCGATCGGCACTGGTTGCGGGTGTGATCCTGACCGAGCTTGGCGTGACGGGATCGCATGCGGTCGAGATGCTGCGCGCACGCCGACCAGGCGCGCTCTTCAACGAAGTCTTCGCCGACTATCTCGCGTCGTTGCCTCCCCGTGTGTCCGGCGGCCGCGAGTAGAGCCGCCTTCGTGCCGTACGGGCTCCGGTGCCTTCCAATCGTCTCGACCGGCGTCAGTTTCTCTTCGGGTCGCTGCTGACGGTGGCTGCGCGTTCGGGAGGCGGTTCTCCCGCCGCGGCGTCAGACCACCTGCCGTGGTCTCCCGCTGACGATGCTGGGCTCGAGGATCTCGAGCGTCGTACGTTTCAGTACTTCTGGGACCACGCCGATCCGCGCACCGGCCAGGTGCTGGACCGCGCACGCGCCGACGGATCAATCCATCCCCAACCGGACGTCGCCAGTATCGCCGCGACAGGGTTCGGACTCGCGGCCTTGGCCGTTGGAGCGTCTCGCGGCTGGGTGACCCCACACGACGCCGCGGCCCGCGTCCGGACGACGCTCGAGTTCGCGGCACGAGACCTGCCGCACCAGCGCGGGTGGTTCTATCACTTCATGGACCGTCGTACCGGTGCCCGCGAGTGGCGGTGCGAAGTGTCGCCCATCGACACGGCGCTGTTCATGGCCGGCGTGTTGACGACACGCCAGGCCTTCCACCGCGACGACCGAATCACGCGCGCAGCCAGCACACTCTACGAACGCATCGACTTTCGGTGGATGCTCAATGGTCATCCCCATCTGCTCGCCATGGGATGGAAAGACGAGAGCGGATTTCTCGACGCGCGGTGGGATCATTACTGCGAGCTGATGGTGCTGTATCTCCTCGGCATCGGCTCCGCCACACACAGCCTGCCTGCGGCATCCTGGATGGCGTGGTCCCGGCCGGCGATGGCGTATGGCCCATATCACTACGTCAGCTACCCGGACCCCCTGTTCGTCCATCAGTTCTCGCACGCGTTCGTGGACTTTCGCGGCCTGCAGGAGCGCGAGACAGGGATTCGCTGGTTCGATAACTCGGTGACCGCGACGAAGGCGCACAAGGCGTTCTGTCTGGATCTCGGGAAGGAGTTTCCCGCGTATCGAGACGACCTGTGGGGAATCAGCGCCTCGGATAGCGAGCATGGGTACGTCGCGTGGGGAGGACCACCGCGTTTGCCCGGCATCGACGGATCCGTCGTGCCGTGCGCCGCGGCCGGCTCGCTGATGTTCACGCCGGATCTGAGCATGCCGGTCATCCGCGCGCTGCGCGATCGCTTCGGCGAGCGCGTTTACGGGCGCTACGGCTTCGTAGACGCGTTCAACCCGAATACCTCGTGGACGAACCCCGACGTGTTGGGCATCAACCTGGGGATTACGCTCCTCAGCGCCGAGAATCTGCGATCGGGCCGCATCTGGCGATGGTTCATGGCAAACCCGGAGATCGGCCGCGCCCTGCGCCTCGTGGGGATGGTTCCATCGGCCACTCGGGGATAGGACTCATGACACACAGCGAACGACGGCCGCGATGGCTCTGGTTCCTGGTCGAGAACTCGCTGCTCCTGCTCGTCGGCGCCACGGCCGCGCTGTTCTGGGTCAACGTCGAACCAGGCAGTTATCACACCGTCAGTGAGTCGCTTCGCTTCATCGTCAACGACATCGGGATGGTCTTCTTCTTTGGCATCGCAGCCAAAGAGGTCTTCGAGGCGACATTGCCCGGAGGGTCGCTGTCGTCGCCGCGGACGTCGGCGCTGCCGCTGCTCGCCGCGGTGGGAGGGATGGCCGGTCCTGCCGCGGTGTACATCGGACTAGTGCACTGGGAGGGGGTCCCGGAACTCGTGAACGGCTGGGCGATCCCCTGCGCCACCGACATCGCCTTCAGCTATCTCGTGGCGCGCAGGGTCTATGGCACCTCCCATCCGGCCGTTCCCTTCCTCCTCATGCTTGCCATCGTGGACGATGCACTGGGTCTGCTCATTCTCGCGATCTTCTATCCGAGCGGGCCCGTACATCCCCTTGATGGCGTCATCCTCGTCGGCGCCGGCGTGCTGATCGCGTTGGTGATGAGGCGCCGTGGCGTCAGGAGCTTCTGGCCGTACGTGCTTTTCGCCGGTGGCGCCTCATGGCTCGGTCTGCTTCGAGGTGGATTGCACCCCGCGCTCGCGCTCGTGCCCATCGTGGGCTTCATGCCACACGCGCCGCGAGATCCGCACGAGCAGACCGCGGCAGCGGTCGATCACGCCGACACACTCAGCGAGTTCGAGCACTGGTGGAAGACGCCAGTCGAGGTCGTGCTTCTGCTCTTCGGATTGGTGAACGCCGGAGTGTCACTGCGAGCGGTCGGCACCGGCACATGGCTCGTCGTCGCTGCGATCCTGCTCGGCAAGCCGCTGGGGATTGGGCTCTCGGTTTCTCTCGGCCGCGCGTTCTCGCTCGAAATGCCGGGGTCCGTCACGTGGCGGGACGTGGTGACAGTTGGCGTGATAGCGAGTATCGGGTTCACGGTCGCGCTGTTTTTCGCGACCGCGGCGTTTCCGCCAGGTCCGTTGCTGGATCAGACGAAGATGGGTGCGCTGCTCAGTCTCGCTGCCAGCGTCGCCGCGATCGGACTTGCGGCGGTGTTACGAGTGGGACGCTACGGATCTCCGTCCGACGTCCGCTCCTAGGGGCCAGTCTCCGGTGAGACACTCGCGAACTAGGCGATCGAGCGCTGCACGCGCTCATCGCAGGCACGCGCGTTCGGATCCACCAGCAGTCGCAGCGCGTAGCCGGACGGTGTTCCGGTCGTCGGCTCCCAGGGCCCGACACGATAGACCGCCGACAGCACGCGGCCTTCGCGCAGCGCGACCGGCAGCTCCGGTACATCGCGCGCTTCCCGTTCCAACTGCAGGTAGACGAGACGATGAAGGGGAATCGCATCGCCGGCACGGCAGTCCAGATAGACGCCTTCGTCACTGATGTCCCGCGTGACCACCGAGGCGAACCGCATCATTCCGCGGGCATCCTTCCACGTGAGTCGTCCCGGCACGGCAACGGCCTGACGGTCGGTCCCGCGCTTGACGGTGGGTCTGGGGCGGAGCGTGTTGGCGTGGATGCGGTCAGCCACTTGGCTTCTCCTCGGTGATGGGTCCCTGCCAAGTGATCTATCAACATCCACACCCTTCCGGAGCCATAGATTATATATGGCCTATAACTCACTGATATTAGTGGCTTTAGTGTCAAAAAGCAGAGGAGGGGAGCGGTCAAGACATGGATACTTAGTATCCAGTCAGCCGATTAACTGACTACTTTGTATACATCGGGGATGATGGCTCGAGTCCGAGGCGGCGGAGCTTCATGTAGAGACCCCGTCGTGAAAGACCGAGGGTGCGCGCTGCTTCTGAGACGTTACCCTGCGCGCGATCGAGGCTGACTTGGATGAGATCCCGCTCGAGCTGATCCACGGCGGCCGCGAGCGTGACGCCGGCCGGCGTTCGCCGGGCGGGGATCATGGCCGACCCGCGTTCGTCTTCGACGTGGACGAGCTCCGGTGACAGGTGGTCGAGCGTGATCGTGCCGCCCGGGGCGCTCAGCGCGACGCCGCGCTGGACTTCGTTCCGCAGCTGCCGCACGTTGCCGGGCCATAAATATTCCGAGAACACGCTCAACACCTGCGCGCTCAGCTCGACGTCGGGCTTCGCCAGCCGCTCAATCTCTTCGCGCAGAAAGTACATCGCGAGATGAGGGATTTCGTCGCGGCGCTCGCGCAACGGGGGCACGCGCAGCCGGAGCATGCTCAAGCGGTAGTAGAGATCCTCACGGAACCGTCCGTCGCTGACGCGTTGTTCGAGATCGGCGTTGGTCGCTGCCACCACGCGGACATCGACGGGCTGCGGGCGCGATTCGCCCAGCGGAATGATCTCTCCCTGTTCCAGGAAGCGCAGCAGCTTCGGCTGGACGTCAATCGGCAGATCGCCAATCTCGTCGAGGAAGAGCGTGCCCCCCGCGGCTGATCGAATGAGCCCCGGCGCATCGGCGACTGCACCCGTGAAGCTGCCGCGCCGGTGGCCGAACAACTGACTGTCGGCCAGCTCCCGCGTTGTCGTGGTGCAGTTGTAGGGGAGGAACATCGAGGTGGATCGCGGAGAACCCGCGTGGATTGCTCGCGCGACGAGCTCCTTGCCCGTGCCGCTCTCTCCGGTGATGAGGACCGTGATCCCGTTCCCCTGCAGGCGCTTGATCTGTTCGGCCACCCGCTGCATCACGGCGCTGACGCACAGGAAGCCGGGGAGCAGCGGCTCGAGGCTCGGATCGGCCTTCATGTCGCTCGAGGGCACGGGACGCTCGCGCGCTTCGCACAGTGCGAACCCCTGACGCGCGACGGCGAGCAGCATTCGCTGGCGGCGGCCGGCAAGGTGGCCGGGCGGACCAGCCTGGGCGATCGCGACGCGTCGTGGGCCTTCGGCATCGGCGCCGAGCCCATCGAGCGCCAACAGCCCGGATGGCGGCGGTTCGTGCAGGCTTCTCTGGGCGATCGATTTGGCTTCGTCGGCTTCGCAGCCCGTCCATGCGATCAACTTGATCTCTCGGGACGGAAGCGGGACGAACAGAACCGCGGTGTCGCTATTCACGGTCTCGAGGAGCGCTGAGAGCGTTTCGCGCGCCAGCAGCTCCGGCATGGCGGCCGCGTCGACCAGGCGCCTGACGATGGCGTCATCGGCATCCGCCGGAGAGCCGACGAACTCACCGGTGCCCGGTGAGGTCAGCAGCGCCTGCGCTTTGGACAGGTCATCGAGATCGCGGACGGCGCCGAGCGCTTCGAACGTCGCACTGGCGGACGCGAGCGATCGGCGGGCCAGCGAGCGCGCGCCGGCGCGCGCGGCCAGCCGCCCCAGCACGAAGTGACTGCGGGCTGCTTCGTATCGTTCACCCAGCAGGTCGAACACGTTCGTACTTTGTGCCAGCGCGTGATACGCCTCGCTGGGTGCTCCGCGCTCGGCGTGCCAGGCGCCGCGCAGGCGCAGATATTCGCCCCACACGCCGGGCATCGTGCGCGCGTCGACCTTCCCCGCGACGATGTCGAGGCGACGCTCCGCTTCGGGCAGCGAGCTCGCCTCGAGCAGCGCTTCTACAGCGATCAGATGCGCCAGCAGCATGTCGGCTGGCGGCACGGTCGCAGCGCTGACGATGGCCTCGGCACGTGCGACAGCGTCGGTCAGTACGCCGCGACGCGTCGCCAGTCTCGCTTCGAGCAGGCGCAGCGACCAGTCGTACCAGCGCGGCGTCTGTTCGCCGTAATCGCCGTATGCCTCGCGGGCGTTACGGAGATCTTCTTCGGCCTGGTCGTACGAACCCTGGATCAGATGGATCTGCGCCAGCGAATCGAAGATCGCGCCTGTCGTCTCGTGGAACAGGAAGTCGCGGCGGACCTCGAGGGCCCGCTCCAGCGCCCGTTCGGCGCGCGTGAGCTGACCGAGATGAATGCAAATCTGTCCGAGCGTCGCCAGCGCAACGGCCAGGCCGTGACCGGGCGGGAACTGTTCGTGCAACCCGACGCTGCGCTCGGCAAGGGTCAGCGCCTGCTCGTAGCGATGCCGCATCATCGCGACGTTGGCCTGGTTGCCGCAGACAATGGCCAGCACGTCTTCGGCCTGGACCGTCGTGGCCAGCCGTTCTGCCTGGCGGTACGCCGTCAGTGCTTCGTCCCAGCGTCCGGTCTGGGCCAGCGCACTGCCCGAGAGCGAATGCACCAGCGCGAGATTGCGGCGATCGCCGACCGCATGCAGCGCAGTTGCGGCTTCACCGAAGTGTTCGCGCATGGTCGCCGAGTCGCCGAGCTGCTTGTAGCAGCGGGCGAGTTCGAAATGCGCGAGACCAATGCCCCGCGTGTCGTGTGCTTGTTCCGCAAGCCGCCGAGCCCGCTGATGGAGCGCGATCGCCCGCGACTGGTCGCCCTTGGCTTGCGCCACGCGTCCGTGGAGCCGCCAGAGGTGCGAGACCAGGGCTTGTGAAACCGATTCGCGGATGGTGTCGGGCTCCCGGCCCAGTGCCGCCCCGGCCTGCGTGACGTCGTCCTGGAGGAACGACGCCTCGGCGAGCAGCACCCGGATGGAGAGCTCGTCCTCGCGCGTGAGCGACGTCGAGCGCAGTGCCTGCGTGAGAAATTGTGTCGCTTCGGAGGCGTGACCCCGTTCGAGCGCGGCCTGGGCACGCCCGACGATGGGCTGTAGTGCGACACTGACCACGAGGGCAGTATACCGTCTTGGACGCGCGGGCTTGGGGCCGTTGACACGGGCGGCGACTGATGGCAGGACCACGCGTTTCCAGCCGCGGCGGTTCCGGCCTTCGTGTTGAACGGGCTGCCCGACTCCAGTTAGTATGTCGGCCTCGCGAGGACGCGTCTTCGAAAACGTGTGCTGATGCTCACCGCCTATGGCGTTACTCACCCCGGGAAGGTCCGTCCCAGCAACGAAGACTCGATGCATTGGGACCTCCAGACCGGGTTGTTCGTCGTCGCCGACGGCATGGGCGGGCACCAGGCTGGCGAAGTCGCATCCCGTCTGGCGATCGACGCGGTCCGTGCCTTCCTCGAGAGCAGCCGGGGCGATCGTGATCTGACCTGGCCATTCGGCTTCAATCCTGGGCTGTCGTTCAACGGCAATCGTCTCGTCACAGCCGTCAAGCTCGCCAATCGCCGTGTGTTCAACGCCGGCGAGGATCAGCCGGACTACGCGGGCATGGGCACCACGATCGTGGCGGTCCTCGTGGACCAGCAACAGGTGTCGTTCTGCGGCGTCGGAGACAGCCGGCTCTATCTGTTCGCGAACGGCCACCTCACGCAGCTGACGCACGACGACTCGTGGGTGGCGACCGTCCTCGCCAACGAGCCCGGCGTTGACGAAGCGACGCTCGCGCACCATCCGATGCGGCACGTGCTCACCAACGTCGTCGGCGCACGGGACGAGACCGACGTCGAAGCCGCAGAGCGCCAGCTCAAGGACGGCGAGCTCCTGCTGCTGTGCAGCGACGGCCTGCACGGATCCCTGAACGATTCGACACTCGAGTCGATACTTGCGGGCGGCGGGGCGGTCGAGAGATTGGCCGAGCAACTCGTCGTGGCGGCGTTGGATCGAAACGCCACCGATAACGTGACGGCGCTCCTCGTCCGGAGCGACGGCACACCGGCAGGACCCGCCACCGGTGGTCCGCCGCCGGATCCACCGCCCGATCCGCCGACACAATTCCCCCGTCCCTGGTAGCGACGTCACGTCACGGCGTACTGCCATAATGAGTGCAGGACGTCGTGATGCCGTCATTGCCGCAGCCGCTTCGGCCGGCCGGAGCCGCGGGCGGCCGCCTCATCCGGCTGGTTGATCTCGTATCCCGAATGCGCGGATTCGCGTTGGCGAGCCACGGGGCCGGTGCGGCACTGGCCCTGCTGGTCGTTATCGCGATCGGGTGTTCGAAACCCCCATCAGACGCGGCTCCGCCTGTCACGACGGCAAACGACAGCGCGACGACGGCGCCGTTCAACGATGCGACCTCGAAGGCGCCGCGCATTGTGTTCCTCGGCGACAGTCTGACCGCGGGCCTGGGTCTGTCGGCGAGCGAGGCGTATCCGGCCGTCGTCGGCGAACGCCTCAAACACGACGGGCACGATTACGACGTCGTCAACGCTGGTGTGTCGGGCGACACATCGGCCGGCGGATTGCGTCGCCTTGATTGGTCGCTGCGAGGCGACGTCCGAGTGCTCGTCATCGCGCTCGGCGGGAATGACGGGCTTCGTGGATTGCCGGTGGAAGAGCTGCGGCAGAACCTGGCGGCGATCATCGAGCGGGCGCAGAGCCGTGGGATCGGCGTGGTGCTGGCGGGCATGGAGGCGCCGCCGAACTTCGGCGACGTCTACACGCGGCGCTTCCGGGAGGTGTACGCAGACCTGGCCCGTACGTACCACGTCGCGTTCATTCCGTTCTTCCTGATCGATGTCGCGGGCCATCCGGCGTTGAACCAGGGCGATGGCATTCATCCGACCGCCGAAGGCCAGCGTCTCATCGCCGCGCGCATGTTGAAGACCATTGCTCCTCTCTTGAACGAGTCCGCGACCCGATGATCGAGCTCCGGGGTGTGTCAAAAACCGTGATGAGCGGCAGTACGCCGCTCACCATCCTTCATACGCTGGACCTGAAGATCGAGGCGGGTCAATCGGTCGCCATCACGGGACCCTCCGGCAGCGGCAAGTCCACGCTGCTCGGGTTGATCGCCGGCCTCGACGCACCATCGGCGGGACGGATTCTGATCGCCGGCACCGATATCACAGAGATTGGCGAGGATCGCCTCGCGCGGCTGCGTGGCGACAAGATCGGCTTCGTCTTTCAGTTCTTCCATCTCATCGCGTCACTCACGGCGCTCGAAAACGTGCTGGTGCCGATGGAGATCGCCGGTCGCGCGGATGCGGAGGCACACGCACGCACGCTTCTCGACGAAGTCGGGCTGACGGGGCGTGGGCATCACTATCCGTCGCAGTTGTCGGGCGGTGAGCAACAGCGGGTCGCGATCGCGCGCGCACTGGCCAACGATCCGCCGATCCTGCTGGCTGACGAGCCGACGGGCAACCTCGATTCGCACAACGGCCGCCACATCATGGACCTGCTGGTTGGGATCAACCGCACGCGGCAGACGACCCTGGTGCTGGTGACGCACGACGCCTCGCTCGCGCAGCTCGCCACGTTCCAACTGGCGCTCGCCGATGGTCGGCCAGTGCCCGATCGCACCACGCTGCCGACCGTGAACGCTCCAGGAGATCGCTCGTCATGAGGTTCATCTGGCGTATGGCGGTGCGCGAGACACGCGCGTCGTGGCGGCGTCTGCTGTTCTTCTTCCTCTGCATCGCCATTGGCGTCGGGACGATTGCGTCTCTCCGCTCGATCATCCAGAACGTGCGCAGTGTGATGACCGGGCAGGCCCGTACGCTGATCGCGGCCGACCTCGTCGTCTCCGCCGGCCAGGCCTTCACCCCCGCTCAACGTCAAACGCTGGATGCGCGCTTCGCACAGACCGGCGTTTCGGCGCGCACGGAGAGCGTCGAGACGCCAACGATGGTGCGGCCGGCCGATCCGTCGAAGCCCGTGGCGCGCATGGTCGAACTGCGGGCCGTTCAGTCGGGATTTCCGTTGTACGGTCAGCTGGAACTGCGCGGCGCGACCTACACACCACGCGTGCTCACCGGTCAGGGCGCGCTCGTGCGGCCCGAACTGCTGACGCAGCTCGGCGTCAGCGTTGGCGAGGGCCTGGTCATCGGCAAGACGACGTTCACGATCCGCGGTGTGATCGAGAACGAGCCAGGACGTCAGGTCGGCGGCCTCAGCCTGGGACCGCGCGTGATCATCGGCTACGACGATCTCCCGTCGACCGGTCTGTTGTCGTTTGGCAGCCGGGCGCGGCACCAGATCATGGTGCGTGTGCCTGACGCGCAGCTCGCCGCGTTGACGCGCGATCTCAAGGCGGACTTCAAGAGCGCATTTATCGGCGTCCGCTCGTATCGATCCACTGAAGACGACATCGGCGAAGACCTCCAGCGTGCGGAGAACTACCTGAGCCTGGTCGGTCTGGCCGTCGTCATCCTTGGGGGTATCGGCATTTCCAGCGTGACCCGCGTGTTCATCCAGCAGAAGCTGAAGAGCATCGCCGTGCTGAAGTGCGTCGGCGCAGGCACGCGGCAGGTCATTGCGGTCTACGTCGTGCAGGTGCTGCTGCTGGGCGTGGTTGGCAGTCTCGCGGGGCTGGCGATTGGCCGCGCCGCATTGGCCGCCGCGCCGGACCGCATTGGCAGCAGCGGGGCGTCGCTCGCGCTGTCGCACGCGCTCTCTGCGGGGGCGATGGCGCAGGCGTTCGGAATTGGCGTGCTGGTGTCGCTGCTGTTCTCGCTGATTCCACTGCTCAGCGTCCGACACGTCCGGCCCTCGCTGCTCCTGCGCGAGGAGTCGCAGCCCGCGGCCGGACGCGACTGGGTCCGAATCCTGGCCATTGTGCTCGTCGCCAGCGGCGTCGTCCTCCTGGCTGCGTGGCAGGCCTCATCCGTGCGCGTGGCGCTCGTTGTCTGCGGCGGCTTCGTTGCGGTGGTTGCGGTGTTGCAGCTCACGGCCGCAGCGCTTGTTCGCGCGACCCGCCCGCTGGCGTCATCCCGAGTGTTCGCGATCCGTCACGCCGTTCGGCATCTCAGTCGCCCGGGCAACCAGACGCGCGTCGTCCTGCTCGCGGTGGGGCTGGGTGTGTTCTTCATCTTTGCCATCCGCGGCGTGCAGTCGAATCTGTTGCGCGAGTTCTCGTTCGAGCTGAACGATCAGCTGCCCGACATGTTTCTCATCGACGTCCAGGAGGATCAGCTCGCTGGCGTCCGCGCGCTCGTCAGCGGCCACACCGGACAGACGCCGCGCCTCATTCCGGTCCTCCGCGCCCGTGTTACCCAGGTGCGCGGGAAACAGACGACGCTCGAGACGGTGGATGCGATCCGGGGGCAGGGATCGCTCGCCCGCGAGTACACGATCACCTACCGCCCGTCGCTGCAGCCGAACGAGCGCGTGATAGCCGGCCGGTTCTGGGACAGCACACCCTCACCGGTGCCTGAAGTGTCGATCGAGCGCAGTCTCCACGAGCGGTTCCGGATCGACGTCGGCGACTCGGTCCGTTTCGACGTCCTCGGACAGCCCATCACTGCGAAGGTCACCAGCATCCGCGACGTGAACTGGCGCGACGCGCGGACCGGCGGGTTCATGTTCGTGTTCAGACCCGGCGTGCTCGAACAGGCGCCGCACACCTACATTGCGCCGCTCCGGGGGCCCACGTCAGTCGATGCCCGCGCGCAGATTTCAGCGGGACCTCGTCGCCGCCTATCCGAACGTGTCGGTGATCGACGTCCGCGAAGTGCTCGAGACGGCGCGCCGCGTGATCGGCAACGTTACGCTCGGCATCTCGGTCGTCGGCGGGGTGGTCGTCTTCACGGGAGTCCTGATCCTCGTCGGGGCGGTGGCGATGACGAAGTTCCGCCGCATCCACGAGGCTGCGGTGCTGAAGACGCTGGGGGCCACCTCACGGCTGGTGGGCAGCATCCTCCTCATCGAGTACGGCCTTCTGGGCCTTCTTGCCGGCCTGGTGGGGGCCATCGCGGGCGGCGCGCTGGGATGGGGCCTCAGTCGCTGGGTCATTCACGTGCCGTGGCATGCGCCAGTGGCGGATTCGGTCGCCGGCATCGCCGCGACCGCGGTCCTCGTCGCAGCAGTCGGATTGGTGTCGAGCCTCGACGTCCTGCGCCGTAAACCCTTGTCCACACTGCGCGCCGAATGAGGAACGGAACCACCGTCGAGACCCGCCCGTCGTCGTCTGGGGCTCGAAAGGGACGTGCTATGATCGCGTTTTGCCGAGTCCCCATGGGCCTGGGGAGGGAGTAAGGCGTCATGAATGTGAGCACGTACAAAGATGCGCTGCTCCGCAAGAAGTCAGAAATCATCGGAGCCGGCGGCATCAAGCCCCTCCAGGCGTCGATGGAGAACAACACGCGCCAGGGAGACATGGCAGACCAGGCCAGCGGCAACAATGAAGTTCATATCGCGCTGAAACTGAAACAGACCGACGCGAAGATCCTGCAGGCCATCGAAGAAGCGCTCGTCCGTCTCGACAAAGGGACCTACGGCGTCTGCCGCGATTGCGGTGAGCCGATTGCCGAGGCGCGTCTCAATGCGATCCCGTGGACGCGGGTGTGTATCAGCTGCAAGGAGAAGCAACAGGCGTGAAACCCAGCGAGCTTCTGCAGTTGCTCCAGGCCTGTGCCGACCAGCGACTCGCCCTCGTCAACCGGCACCAGGCTTCCGCACGTCTCGTCGGCAATCTGGATTTCAACAACACGTATCAGTACGTCATCGCCCGCGAAGAGACGCACATCGGTTGGCTGCAGGCGGCGATCGAGGAGCTCGGCGGGGTGATGCCCGTCGTCTCGCCGACACCGACGATCGACCCTGGCGTGACTGTCGCTGATCTGTTCCGGCAGGATGCCGCCGCTGCCCAGGCGTTCGTGGACGCGTGGAAGCCGAGAGTGGAACAGGTCACCAACGCGAGACACCAGGGCATGCTGCGCGTGATCTGCGGCGAGGCGCTCGAGCACAAGCGCTTCTTCGAACAGGCACTGGCAGGACGTGAAGACCTGCTCGGACGTCGTCTCGATGCCGGACCCCGGCGCGGCGCCGTCATGGCCAGCCGCTGGGTCGGTGACTGATCGCCGCATGGTGCCCGTCGCGATTGCTCTAGGCAGCAACCTGAGCGATCGCGAGTCGCATCTGCGCGCCGCCGTTGCTGCCCTTCGCCGCTTTCTTCCCTCGCTCCGCGTCTCAACGTTCATCGACACGGAACCCGTCGACGTCGGTCCCCAGCCTCGCTTCCTGAACGCCGCCGCCACCGCCACGACCACGTTCGACCCGGCGACGCTGCTGGCGCGCCTGCTCGCCATCGAAGATGCGCACGGCCGCCAACGTCCTGGTCCGGGCGCACCCCGGACCCTCGACCTCGACCTGATCCTCTACGGCGACGCGATCATCGACGAGCCAGGCCTGATCGTGCCGCACCCGCGCTTCCGGCAACGTGCGTTCGTCCTGGATCCGTTGGCCGAGATCGCACCAGACCTCGTCGATCCCGTGACGGGCCGGACGATCGCCGAGCTCAAAAGCGCGCTGAGGCGTTAATAAGGGAGCGAAGGTCGAAAAGTCGAAAAGTCGAAAGGTCAAAAAGTCGAAGGGTCAGGCTACCGCGACTGGATTGCAGAACGCGTCCAGCATCTCGATCACACGCTCGACGAGATTGTCAGGCGTCGAGGCGCCCGACGTCAGTCCGACGCGGATCGGACCGTCGGGGGCAGCCAGCCTTCGGTGACAACTTCGGTTTTGGCGGCGACGTCGCGGTGGCGGATCGCGGCGTGGGAGAGCAGACATTCGGGAGTGGCCACGTGGAACGTGGGCCGCGTTGCCGCGCAGATGCGCGCGAGGTTGCACGTGTTGCTGCTGTTGTAGCCGCCGATGACGATCATCAGGTCGACCGGCTCCTCCGCGAGCAGGCGGATGATGGCGTCCTGCCGATCCTGGGTCGCGCTGCAGATCGTGTCGAACGCCCGATAGCAGCTCTCGAGCGCGTGTTCGCCGTGGCGATCTGCCATCGCAGCCCGGAACATCTCCCCAATCTCGAGCGACTCGGTCGAGAGCATCGTCGTCTGGTTCGCCAGACCGATGCGTGCGAGGTGGACGTCGGGATCGAACCGGCTCGATACCGCGTTCTTGAAGCGTTCGAGAAAGGCCTGCCGATCGCCGCCGGATCGGATGTACTCGCAGACGATGGCCGCTTCGGCGCGGTCGTACAGGACGAGATACCGGCCGGCCGGGGTACTGCAGCGCCTGTGACGCCGTCGCCTGCGTTTCTTCGTGCCAATACTTTCCGTGGATGATGGCGGTGAAGCCATCCTGCGCGTATCGCTTCACGTTCTTCCAGACGTTCAACACGGACCCGCACGTCGTATCGACGAGCGTGCAGCCACGGCTGCTCAAGTCCTGCAGCATCGCAATCGTGACGCCAAACGCCGGCAGGATGACGACGTCCTGCTCACCGAGCGCATCGAAGGCGTGGCCGGGATCGCTGAGGAACCGGATGCCGAGCGCGCGCAGCTGATCGTTCACGTGCGGGTTGTGGATGATTTCGCCAGTCAGGTAGACCGCGCGATCCGGAAAACGGGTGCGGGCCTGATAGGCATAGTCCACCGCGCGGTCTACGCCATAGCAGAAGCCGAATTCGCGCGCGAGATGCAGGGTCAGCCGGCCGGATTCGTAGCGGTAGCCGGAGGCTTTGACGCGATCGACGAGCTGGCTGTGATAACTCGCCGCCAGCTGACCGGCAACGGCCTCCTTGAGATCGAGTCCTTTTCGGAAAATGAGTGGCGGCATGAGGCCCAGCAGACCGAGGCCTGCGGGCTGTCGAGCCCGACCGGCCGAAACGTCGCGTTCGCCTTGAAAGTATAGCCCGCCGCGCGACGGTAGCACGTTTGACGCGGGTTGCCTTAGATCTGCACGACACTGCACATGATGGCGGAGCCACCAGCAGGCCGAGGCGTCGGGGTCCGGTTGACGACTCGGCTTCCGCTCGGTAGGATAAATGCTTCATGCCTGAAACGCATGATAGTCATCTGTCTGCTGAGGGTATCAATGCGGCTCGCAATCAGCACAACCTCATCCATTGATGCACTCGTTCGAGGGCTCGCGTCCCATCGCAACCTCGGAGCCGCCCAGCTGTACGAAGAAGCCCTGCGCCGCGACGAAGGCGAGCTCACGGCCGACGGCGCGCTGGCCTGCCGGACCGGCCTCCACACCGGACGATCCCCGAAGGACAAGTTTTTCGTCCGGGAGTCTGAGTCGGACGCTCACATTGCCTGGGGATCGGTCAACCAGCCGATGACGGAGCAGCACTTTTCGCAGCTGTCCTCCGACGTCGTGGAGCACTTGTCGCACCGGGAGCGGTTCGTCCAGGATTGCGTTGCCGGTGCCGACGCGCGGTTCCGTACATCCGTCCGGGTCGTCACCGAACGCGCGTGGCACAGCCTCTTCGCTCGCAATCTGCTCATTCCAGCGTCGCCGGCCGCGCTGCCGTTCTTCAGTCCGGAATACACCATCATTGACGCTCCGGGGTTCAAGGCGGATCCTGCCCGTCACGGTACGCGTTCCGACGTCGTCGTGGCCGTCAATCTGGCGGAGCGGCTGGTCATCATCGCTGGTACGGCGTACGCGGGCGAGATCAAGAAGGCCATCTTCACGATCCTCAACTACGTGCTGCCCGATCGGAACGTGCTGCCCATGCACTGCTCCGCGAATGTCGGTGAGACAGGTGACGTCGCGCTGTTCTTCGGGCTGTCGGGAACCGGCAAGACGACGCTCTCCAGCGATGTCCGCCGGCGGCTGATTGGTGATGATGAACATGGATGGAGCGATCGCGGCGTCTTCAATTTCGAGGGCGGCTGTTACGCGAAGCTGATTCGGCTGTCGGCCGACGCGGAGCCGCAGATCTTCGCCACCACGCGCCGCTTCGGCACGGTGCTCGAGAACGTCGTGCTCGACCCGGTCACTCGCCGCCCGGACTTCAACGACCAATCGCTCACTGAAAACACGCGCGGCGCATATCCGATGTCGTTCATCGAACACCACCTGCCGGAGGGACATGCAGGCCATCCGAAAGACGTGGTGATGCTGACGGCGGACGCCTTCGGTGTGCTGCCTCCGATCGCGCCGCTCAGCGTCCCTCAGGCCATCTACCATTTCCTCTCGGGCTACACGGCCCGTGTGGCCGGCACCGAGCGGGGTGTGAGCGAGCCGTCGGCCACATTCAGCGCATGTTTCGGCGCGCCGTTCCTGCCTCGCCGACCAGGCGTCTACGCACACTTCCTCGGACAGCGCCTGGCCGCGCACGTGCCGAGGGTGTGGCTGGTCAACACAGGGTGGACCGGCGGTCCGTATGGCACGGGCCATCGCATCTCGATCGAGCACACACGCGCGCTCATCGATGCGGCACTGTCGGGCGCGCTCGATCGCGTGCCGACTCGCCGCGATCCAGTGTTCGGGCTCGACGTTCCGGTGTCGTGTCCGGGCATTCCCGACGGCATCCTTTCGCCGCGCGATGCCTGGTCCGACGCCGCTGCCTACGACGCGCAAGCCCATCGTCTGGCCGGCATGTTCAAGGCGAATTTCGAAGCGTACGCGGACGACGTGGGCGCGGAGGTCAAGGCGGCCGGGCCGACCTCGTAAGGTTCAAGAGTCGAAAGTCCAAGAGTCGAAAAGTCAGTTCGGTCGAAGAGACTCTGCGACTCTTCGACCCTTTAGACTCTGTGACCGTCGTCTACCCATGAGCGCAAGGTCTTGTTTCCCCGCGCACATAGAGTTCTAATCGGTGAATGCCGTCGTTCGAGCCCGTCATTGGCCTCGAGATTCATGCGCAGCTGCTGACCCGGACCAAGATTTTCTGCGGCTGTCTCACACGATTCGGGGATCCACCGAACACCAACATCTGTCCCGTCTGTCTCGGGCTGCCAGGAGCGCTGCCGGTGCTGAACCGGCGCGCCGTTCTTCTGGCGGCGCGAGCGGCGCTCGCGTTGGGCTGCAGATTGAATCCGCGCTCAGAATTCGCGCGGAAGAACTATTTCTATCCGGATCTCCCGAAGGGCTATCAGATCTCTCAGTACGACCAGCCCCTGGCGAGTGCGGGCCACGTCGATCTGCGCGTGCACGGCGCGGTCCGGCGGATCGGAATCACCCGTGTGCACATGGAAGAGGACGCGGGGAAGTCGCTGCACGAGGGGTTTCAGGATTCCGCGACGGCCACGTATCTCGACTACAACCGGAGCGGCGTTCCACTCATCGAGATCGTCACCGAGCCCGATCTCCGGTCCGCAGCAGAAGCCGCGCTGTTCTTCGAGACCTTGCGCGACCTCCTGGTCTGGCTGGGCGTGAACGACGGCAACATGGAAGAGGGCAGCCTGCGCTGCGACGCCAATGTCTCTGTGCGTCCGGCGGGGTCAACGACACTCGGCACCAAAGCGGAAGTGAAGAACCTCAACTCGTTCCGCTACGTGCAGAAGGCGCTGGAGTACGAAATCGTGCGGCAAATCGAGGTCCTCGAGGATGGCGGCACGATCGTCCAGGAGACGCGCCTCTGGGACCAGTCTGAGCAGCGCACGGTCTCGATGCGCAGCAAGGAAGAGGCGCACGACTACCGGTACTTTCCCGAGCCGGACCTGCCGCCCGTGGAACTCGGTCCTGAGCGACTCGCGTCCATCGAGCAGGCGCTGCCCGAGCTGCCTGCGGCCAGGCGCGCGAGGTTCATGACGCAGTACGGACTGCCCGAGTACGACGCCGGTGAACTGACTCGCGCGCGCGAGACGGCGGATTACTTCGAGGCTGCGGCGGCTGCGTCCGGACACCCCAAAGCCACCGCCAACTGGATTATGGGTGAGCTCAGTCGATGGCTCAATGAACGCGGTCAGTCGATCGCGCGGTCGCCATTGTCCTCGGAGGCGCTGGCGGAACTCATCGGGCTCGTCGAGAACGCGACGATCAGCAGCACGATTGCAAAGGACGTATTCGGCAAGATGGCTGCGTCCGGCCAGAGTGCGCGCGCAATTGTGGACGCCGAGGGTCTCGCGCAGATCAGCGACGAGGCCGCCATTCTGCCCATCGTCCGCCGCATTGTCGAACAGCATGCAGACGCCGTTGCGCAGGTGAAGGCCGGCAAGTCGAATACGTTCGGCTTCCTGGTCGGTCAGGCGATGAAGGCCACTGGCGGCAAGGCGAGTCCGAAGCTGGTGAACGCGCTGCTCAAGCGTGAAATCGAAGGCGCGTGACGTGCACGGCACCGGAGAGGCCGGGATCCCTGTGCTAGACTGGCCGCGCTCCGCTAGTTCCCGCACTCCATGATAGAAACCGAGCGTCTGTCGAAGGCGTACAGCCGCGGCCTGTTCGCGTTGCGCGATCTCAATCTCACGATCGGGCGCGGCGAATTCGTGTTCCTGACGGGTCCGAGCGGCGCCGGCAAGAGCACGCTCCTGCGCCTGCTGCTCAGGCAGGAGCTTCCGACTGACGGCCGCCTCGTCGTCAATGGCCGCACCTTGACGAAGATGACGCCGACGGAAGTGCAGGACTACCGCCGGACGGTCGGCTTCGTCTTTCAGGACTTCAAGCTGATCAAGCCGAAGACCGTCTTCGAGAACATCACGTTCGTCCCGCGCGTGCTCGGCCAGCCTGTCGATCAACAGCGGAAGAAGGCCTTCCAGGTGCTGAAGTGGGTTGGCCTTCAGCATCGCATCAACGCGTATCCCATCGAGCTGTCGGGTGGAGAGCAGCAACGGGTCGCGATCGCGCGGGCACTCATCAACGAGCCAGCGCTGATACTCGCGGACGAACCGACCGGGAATCTCGATCCCGACCTCGCCCTCGACGTGATGAACCTGTTCCGCGAAATCAACGCGAAGGGGACGACCGTGCTCGTGGCCACGCATGACCGCGAGTTGATTCGGACGGTGGGGAAGCGGACGATTACGCTCGAACACGGTGTGCTCTCGGAGGGCGCGTGAGCGCGCTTCGCTACGCCATCGACGAGGCCAGTCTGAGTCTGTGGCGCCGCAGGCGTGCGAACGGACTGTCGGTGCTCACGATCACGATCGCGCTCTTCGTCCTGGGCGTCTTCCTGCTGCTCCACGCGAATATCCAGCACTGGCTGGCCGATTGGAGCCAGGCTGCGGAAGTGTCCGTCTACCTGGCCAGCGATCTCTCAGCCGAGCAGCGAGCCGCGATCGAAGAAGTCCTGACGCACAACCGTGCCGCCGTCTCGCGGGAGTACGTGTCGCCCGACGAGGCCATGCGCCGTTTCGCGCGACTGTTCCCGGAACTGGCGGCGTCGGCTCGGACCATCGGCGATCAGGCGCTGCCTGCATCCTTCGAGGTCCGGCTTGCCCCTGGGGCGGGCACCGATGGCGAGGTGGACCTGCTGGCCGCCGAGCTGCGCAAGCTCCCCGGTGTCACCGATGTGCGCTACGACCGCCGGTGGATCGCGAGACTCGCCGCGGTGGCGGCCGCTGGACGCCTGGCCGGGATTGCACTCGCGACAATTCTCGTCGTCGCCGCGGCGATGACCGTCGCCAGCGTGGTCCGGCTGGCGCTCCACGCGCGACGTGATGAGATCGACATCATGCAGCTGGTTGGCGCTCCGTTGGCGTACATCCGCGGACCGTTCATTGTCGAAGGGATCCTCCAGGGCGGGGTAGGCGCCACCACCGCACTGGCTGGCCTTTACGTGACGTACCTCGTCGCGAGGACCCGTTTCGGAGCGCTCACGACTGGCCTGGGCGTGGCGCAAGTGCAGACGCTGGCGTTTCTGCCGCCCCTGTGGATGCTCGGATTGATTGGTGGCGGGATGGTGGTCGGGTGCCTCGGCGGTATCATCGCGTCCCGCAGCGCGCGGTGAGCGGACGCGCACACGGCTGCACGTCGGTACATGACAACCCGTTGACACGCGCCGCGACGCGGGCCTACACTGAAAAACGGTCCGCCTGGATGCTTCACCCGAGGGTTCGCATGTCCAGCTTCCTCTCCGGTCCGCGACAGCTGCGCGCTCCAGTGCCTACCCTTTCCGAGTTCTACCGCGAAGAGTTCCTCAAACATCAACGCTGTCTCGAGCTGCAGCGTGAGTACTACTCGGAACGCGTGATCTGTGACGTCGAAGCGGCGCTCCAGCGGATCCTGAAGCAGCTCGATCGGCTCTGCGCCCAGCAGGATGCCGAACAAGTCGTCAGCAAGCTGCTTCAGAAGATAGACGTCCTCACCGGGCTCTCGGCCTGGTCGGATCCCAAGCAGGTCAACTGATCCCGACAGACGCTCAGCTTCGCGCCGATGCCGCGGCCGTGGTCTCAGCCGCTATCGCCGGGGTCAGCGCATCCGCGCTCAGCCGACGAATTTTCACCTCGTCGCACTCCGTCTTCCGCGACCTTCCCTTGACGGTGCTCTCCGTGGGTAAGGCAGGGCCAGCCATGGCACGCGCGCTCATGGATCAGGGCGCACCGGTTCGTGACGGACTCATCATCGGAACGCACACCGACGGTCCGGTCCCCCCTCGGTTCAGGTGGTTGCCTGGGACTCATCCCGTGCCGGACGTCCGAAGCGTCGTGGCGGCGAACGCGGCACTCGCGTTGGCCGCTTCGTCCAGCTCTGTGTCTCCGCTGCTCGTGCTGCTTTCGGGCGGGACGTCTGCGCTCATGGCGCTGCCGGCACCGTCCGTGACGCTGGCGGACAAACAAGCCGTCACCCGGCAACTGCTCGCAGCGGACGTGCCCATTCATGCGCTGAATGCGGTGCGCAAGCATCTGTCGTCCATCAAGGGGGGCCAACTGGCTGCCGCGGCCACGGGGCCCGTTCTGACACTCGCGATCTCGGATGTGGTTGACGACGATCCGAGCGTGATTGGGTCAGGACCGACGGTCGCCGACACGAGCACGTTTCAGGACGCACTCGGCGTCATCGATAGTGCAGCCCCGCGATCCGAATTTCCAGCTGCGGCGATTACGCGCCTCGAGCGAGGCACGCGGGGCGAAGCGCCCGAAACGCCCAAGCCCGGCGACCCGCGTCTCGCCGGATCGTCCTATGCCGTCATCGCATCGCGACGCGATGCGATGGCCGCGGCCGCACGGGAGGCTGCCGGTAAGGGATATGAGCCGCTCGTGCTGGAGGAGCCGGTCGTTGGCGAGGCGCGCAAGGCCGCGGCTCAGTATGCCGGCCGGATTCTGCCGCTGATCGCATCGCGACCGGGGCGCGTCTGCGTCATCTCGTCTGGTGAGACGACCGTACGTGTCCGGGGCACCGGCCGTGGCGGACGCAACCAGGAGTTTGCGCTTGCCCTTCTTGCTTCCTGGTTCCCGGCGTCGAGAGCGGTTCTCGTCGCCAGCGTCGGCACCGACGGCGTGGACGGTCCGACCGACGCCGCGGGAGCGACGGTGTCGAAGTCGACACTGACGGCCGCTGCCGCGCGCGGGCTCGACCCCCTGGAGTATCTTGAGCGCAACGACGCCTACACGTTCTTCGACTCGCTGGACGGGCTTGTGAAGACAGGGCCAACCGGTACCAATGTCGGTGATCTGCAGGTGGTGCTCGCGGGGCCGGACCTGCGGGCGGAGGAATGATGAACATGCGCAACCTCAAGATTGCGGGGCTGGCCGCGCTGGGACTCGCGCTCGCGCTGGCCATCGGCTGGCTCTGGGGGGCCGCGGGACGATGGCCTGCGGAGCGGCGGCTGGCCGAGACGGAGCTGCGCCTGCGCCTGACTGACGCGCGGAGCCGGGTCCTCGGCGGCCGAGTGGATCTGTACAGCCTCAACTTTGGATCGGCGTCACAAAACTTCGAGGCGGCCCGCCAAATCGTGACAGCGACGTCGGAGATGCTGGCTGCCGCCGACGCAAAAGATCCTCGTCTGGATCGCCTGCGGGCGGCGCTCGGTGATCTCGCGGCCAGTCAGCGTTTCGCCGCGCAGATGCGGCAGGACGCACAGACGCCTGCAGACCGGGCAGCCCAGGCGATCTCTGCCGCCGCGCACCCACAACCCTGACCATGCTTTCTCGCGATCAGGTGCTGGCGCTCATCCGCGAGCGCGCGGATCATCCGGCCACCGCCCAGGAACTGCTCCAGGTACTGCGGGTGCCGCGGCAGGAGCGGTCTACGCTGCGCCGGCATCTCAAGGCGCTCGTTGCCAGCGGCGATCTCATCAAGATCCGTGGCAATCGCTTCGGCCTGGCGGATCGCATGGACGTCGTGGTCGGGCGCCTCGAGACACACGCTCGTGGGTTCGGGTTCGTCATTCCGGACACGAGTGACGACGAGCCGCATCTGTACATCGCGGCTCCCAACCTCACCGAAGCGCTGCACGGCGACCGCGTGGTCGCACGCATCGAGCACCGGCATGGCGCAGAGCGCATCGAGGGCCGGATCATCCGGATCCTCGAGCGGGCGAACCAGTCCATCGTCGGACGGTACGCAGTGGACGACTCCGGGCTTGGGTACGTTGTGCCGTTCGACAAGCGGCTGCTTGCCGAAGTGCAGGTGCCGTCCGCCGAGACACGCAGCGCCGCACCGGCCGACATGGTGCTCGTCGAGATCACGCGATGGCCGACGCCCGCGCGTCCGCCGCTCGGGCGCATCATCGAAGTGCTCGGTCCGATCGATCGGCCCGGTGTCGATACACAGATCATCATCCGGAAGCACAACATCCCAGACGCGCATGGCGAAGCGGCCGTCGCCGAAGCCCAACGCCTCGGCGGGACGGTCCGCGAGCGGGATCTCAAGGGGCGGACCGACTTCCGCGGGCGGCAGACGGTCACGATCGACGGCGAGCACGCACGCGATTTCGACGACGCCATCACGATCGAGAAGCTGCCGAACGGAAACTTCTGGCTGGGCGTCCACATCGCGGACGTGTCGCACTACGTGGAAGAAGGCAGCGCGCTCGACTCGGAAGCCTACGAGCGGGGCACGTCGGTCTACTTCCCGGAGCGGGCGGTGCACATGTTCCCGTCGGCACTGGCCACGGGGCTCTGTTCACTCAATCCGCACGTGGATCGGCTCGTGCAGTCCTGCCTGATGGAGGTTTCACCGAACGGAGAGGTCGTGCGCGCCGAGTTCCACGACGGCGTCATCAACAGCTCGGCGCGGATGACGTACACGGCCGTGAACGCGATCCTGACCGATCGGGACCCGACGACCCTCGTCGAGTACGAGGCCCTCCTGCCGATGTTCGAGCTGATGCACGAGCTCTTCGGCATCCTGAACGTCCGGCGGCGACGCCGCGGCTCGATCGATTTCGATCTCCCCGAGCCAGAAGTCGTCATGGACGATCAGGGGCTCATCGAGAACATCACGATCGCCGAGCGCAACGTGGCCCACCGGCTCATCGAAGAATTCATGCTCCTTGCGAACGAGACGGTCGCCGAGTTCATCGCCGGACAGGACGCGCCGGGCCTGTATCGTATCCACGAACAGCCCGACGACGTGAAGGTCGGTCAGTTCGAAGAGTTCATCGAAGGGTTCGGCTATTCGCTCGCCACGCCTTCGAGCGCGATCCGTCCGCGTCATTTCCAGAAGCTCGTCGAGCGGATCAAGGGCAAGCCCGAAGAGAAGCCCATCGCGCTCCTCATGCTGCGGACGATGCAGAAGGCGCGCTACGCACACGTGAATCTGGGTCACTTCGGCCTGGCAGCGCAGTACTACACGCACTTCACCTCGCCGATCCGGCGTTATCCGGATCTCGTCGTCCATCGTCTGCTTCGCGGGATTCGACAGGGGGCGATGGACGAGGCGCGCCGCGAGGAGCTCGACGACGATCTGCCCGAGATCGCGCGGCACACCTCCGCCATGGAACGCCGCGCGGACGAGGCCGAGCGCGAGTTGGTGCAATGGAAGAAGGTCCGCTTCATGGCGGACAAGGTCGGGGACGAGTTCGACGGCTTCATCACGGGTGTTGCGGCGTTTGGCCTGTTCATCGAGCTGGTCGAGCATTTCGTGGAAGGGCTCGTCCACATCTCGAGCATGGCCGACGACTACTACCGCTTCCTCGAGTCCACGCACACGCTGCGCGGCGAGAACACGCACAAGACGTTCCGGCTGGGCGACCGCGTGCGCGTCCAGGTGATCCGCGTGGACCTCGAGCGCCGTCAGATCGATCTCGGCCTGAGCGACGTCCTCGACGCGCTGCGGGAGGACGAGCGGCGGCGTGGTCCGCGCCGCAGCAAGGCGAAGCCGAAGTCGGAGGCGCGTCGGACGCAGCGGCCAGGCAAGCGCGAGCGCGCGACGCGGAAGGCGTTCAAGAAGGGCAAGCGGCGCTAGGCGAGGTGGGGTCAGGTCTTGAAACCACGCATTATTCACGATGTGGCACCGGTGCCACATCGTGAATAATGCGTGGTTTCAAGACCTGACCCCACCCCCATGGCTCATCTCGTCGTCGGCACCGCCGGTCACATCGATCACGGCAAGAGCCGTCTGGTTCTTGCGCTGACCGGGATCGATCCCGATCGGCTCAAGGAAGAAAAGGCCCGCGGGATCACCATCGATCTCGGCTTCGCCCACTGGATCGACGGCGAGCGGACGTTCGCGTTCGTGGACGTGCCCGGACACGAGCGATTCGTGAAGAACATGCTGGCGGGCGCCGGCGGCATCGACGCCGTCCTCCTCGTCGTCGCGGCAGACGAGGGCGTGATGCCGCAGACCCGCGAACACGTGGACATCTGCCATCTGCTCGGCGTCTCGCGCGGCGTGGTCGCGTTGTCGAAGGCCGACCTCGTGAACGACGAGATGCTGGAGCTCGCGCGGCAGGACGTCGCCGCACTGCTCGACGGATCGCCGCTGGCAGGTGCGCCCATCGTGCCGGTGTCCGCGACGACCGGTGCCGGTCTCGACAGACTCCGAGACGCGTTGCGCGACCTGATGCAGAGCGTTCCGACGCGCCCGAGCAATGGCGCCGCCCGCCTGCCCATCGATCGGGCCTTCAGCGTCCGCGGCTTCGGGACGGTCGTGACCGGTACGCTCGTCAGCGGAGAGATTGCAGAGGGCGACGACCTCACGCTACTGCCTGGGGGGATGACGGCCAGGATACGCGGCATCCAGGTGCACAACGACAAACAGGCGAGTGCGCGGGCGGGCCAGCGCGTCGCCGTGAACCTCGGCGGTCCCGACCTAGCGAGCATCGCACGCGGACAGACGCTGGCCGCGCGAGGGACCCTCGAGCCCACGCGCATCATCGACGTCGAGTTGCGGTTGCTGCCTACGGCACGGCCGCTGCGGCAGGGCGCGCGCGTACGCGTTCATCAGGGAACCGCGGAGGTCCTGGCGCGGGTCAGCCTTCCGTCGGGCTTGCTCGACGAGTCCCTGCAGCCAGGCCAGACAACCGTCGCCCGGCTCCGGCTCGAGTCGGTTCTAGCCGTCACACGCGGCGATCGCTTCGTGATGCGCGCGTACTCACCGCCGCTGACGACCGGCGGCGGCATCGTCCTCGATCCGCACGCGCCGCGGAGTGGGATCCGCCATGCGCGAGCGTCTCAGCGATTCGTCGCGACTTCGCGCTCGGGGCAACGGACCCGACGCCCACGACGAGGCGATACGGACATTCGTGGAAGAGCAGGGGCTCAGAGGATTCCCGATCGCACAGCTGACCGTTCGGGCCGGCGTGCCGCCAATCCGCGCCGCGGCGCTGGCGGCGCGCCTCGTCGCCGCGGGGATGGCAGACGAAGTTGCAGGCACGCTGTTCGACCCTGCGCTACGCGCGCGGCTCGCGCAAAGTGTGGAGCGGCTGGTGCGGGACTTCCATCAGGCTCAGCCCCTGTCGGAGGGTATTCCGCGCGAGGAAGTCCGCGAGCGACTCTTCGAGGACGCGCCCCTTCCACTTTTCGAGCGCGTGCTGGCGGACCTGGCGGCAGCGGGCAGGGTCGCCGGACGTGACCGTCTCGCGCTGGCTGGACGGCAAGTGTCTCTCGACGCAGAAGAGGCCAGCGCCAGCGAACGGCTCGAAGCGGCGATCAAAAAAGGTGGCCTGAAGCCGCCAGACGCCAGCGAGCTGCCCGCGAGACTGCAGCTTTCGCCCGGTCTCGTGACGCGTGTGCTCGGCCTATTGGTGCGCCAGAAAGTCCTGGTGAAACTCGAGGCGCTCTATTTCCACAACGAGGTGCTGCAGCGGCTGAAGAGTGATGTGGTGGCGCTGAAAGCGGGCGGAGCCGCCGCGACCGTGGATGTGGCGGCGTTCAAGGATCGATACGGCGTGTCGCGCAAGTACGCGATTCCGCTCCTCGAGTACCTCGATCGCGAACGGGTCACGCGCCGCACCGGCGACGTGCGGCTCGTGCTGTGAACAGCGCCGCCTTGGACGGCAGCTACGCGTCGCTGTCGTCTTTCATCCCGTCGCGGGTGGCTTCCTTGAACCCGCGAATCCCTTTGCCAAGGCCGCGTCCGATTTCAGGCAGACGATTGGCCCCGAAGATCAGGATCACGATCACGAGGATCACCAGCATCTCGGGGAGGCCGAGACTTCCCATGGAGGACCTCCACCTGTCGTGCCCCGCCAGCGGTGGCCGCTCGACAGTAGCTGGATCATAGCATCAGCCACTCGCATCAATCCGGGATTACCTCGATGAATACCGCATAAAGCCGAGGAAGCGGCACGCGTCTGAACCGGCCCGGGCGACGTCTAAGGTAACGAATGTCGCAATTCGTCGCCAGCGAGGGACAGCGCGGCGGAAACGCGCCAGACGCCACAGGAAATTTACAGAAGTGGCGCGTCTCCAGCGGGGCAGTCTTCTTGCATCGAGTCCCCCCGTTCGTGGCACAATCGTGACTGTACGTCCTTTAGCGATGTCACAGGTGGGCGAGGGAGTGTCCAGCAGCGTTCGTGCGGACGACGGGCATTTGGCCGTAGTGGTCGAAGGCCTGCATCCGCCCGAGCTCCATTTCTCGTTCGAGCGCGAGCCGAAGCGCATGAGCAATTCGCTCGCGGGCGCGCTCGGCGTCCACGGCGCGGCCGCGCTCTTCGCCATCCTGATGACGCTGTTCGGTCCGACTCCGCAGATCGCGGCACCCATAGCCCGGGAAAATCCCAACGACAAGATCGTGTGGCTCAATGTGCCCGGCCCCGGCGGCGGCGGTGGTGGCGGCGGCAATCAGATCAAGGAGCCGCCGCGCAAGGTCGAACTGACCGGCAAAGACAAGATCTCGGTGCCGGCGGTGAAGAAGCCGGACGTGACGCCGACGCCACCCAAGCAGCCGGATCCGCCGAAACAGGAGCAGGAGCTGACCATTCCAGCCAAGACGCTCGGCGACTCCGGACAGCAATTGCCGGGGACGCTCGAGGGCGTCAACGCCGCGGTGACCGATTCACAGGGAAGCGGCACTGGCGGTGGCGCCGGTACCGGGCAGGGCACAGGTATGGGTCAGGGACAGGGCTCCGGCCTCGGCGCGGGATTCGGTGGCGGCACCGGCGGCGGCGCCTACCGCCCTGGCAACGGTGTCGAGTATCCGCGTCTGGTCCGCGACGTGCGGCCGAACTACACGGCCGACGCGATGCGCGCGAAGGTCCAGGGCTCGGTGCTCGTGGAAGCCGTGGTGCTGCCGGATGGCAGCGTAGGCGAAGTGCAGGTCGTGCGCTCGCTCGACAACGTCTTCGGTCTCGATCAGGAAGCGCTCAAGGCCGCGAAGCAGTGGAAGTTCATGCCGGGTACGCGCTTCGGGCAGCCCGTGCCCGTGCTGGTGACGATCGAGCTGACCTTCACTCTGCGCTGAGTCGCACTTCTTCAGGCGCCGCTGTAGCCTTACCCCTTACCCCTCAGTACCGCAGCACCAAGGCCATCGTCGCGCGCCACAGGTGCAGCCTGCAGCCGCCAAAGCATTCTCCACTCTCACTCGAGCCCCAGCCGCGCATGTAGCGCACGTCCCATTTCACGCCGGCGTGCGGTCTGACGAAGCCCATCGCGCCACCGCCGATGTTGAAGCCATTGAGATTCGTCGATGTCGAGATTGGGTCCGGAGCGAAACCGGTGCGGCTGGCTCGCACGAGCCCCAATCCGCCCGAGACGTAGGGCCGCAACGAGAGACCGGTCCACGAGAGCGGCGCGGCCAAGACCGCATTGCCCATCAGCGTCGTCAGTCGGCTCGATTGAACGAGTGGCAGATACTGCGGCGGTGCGCCGGGAGGTCGCAAGATTGATCAGGTCGCCGCTGAAGTAGTCGGGGACGAACCCGATATCAGCCTCCACGCCAAACAAGCCACTCCCGAGCCACATCACGCTGCCGCCGTACGTCAGCTTGTTCTTCGAGGATGCATTGGGCTCGGGTTCGACCAATGTCGTATCGCCCCCGAACTTGATACCGACAAACGGCGAGAAGTACCAGTCAGCGCGGACCGTAGCCGGCGCGATCATCAGCAACACGAGCGCCGCGACCGAGCGGCGTACGCAGCAGGCAAGGCAACGCCCCGGCCCGCCGGCGCGGAGAAGGCCCATACGCAATGGTGACACGGCTGGCGTCAGCGCAGAAGGCTGAGGATCAACTGCGCGAACGGCGAGGTCGTGATGTCGCCGCTGGCCAATGAGGACTGCGCGCTCAGCGCATCACTGTTGGCCAGCAGGATGAACGTGAGGTGGCGGTTCGGCAGCTTCAGGAGGAGCGCCGACGAGGCGTTTGGCGTATAGCCGAAGTGCCAGACGACAGGCTGGCCATCCACGATCTGCGAGAACCAGCCGAGGCCCATGGGTTGCGGGAGCCCGCTCACGCTGACCCGCGCCGTCCAGGCGTCGATGATCGTCTCGGGACGGAGCAGAACGGCCTGATCGAGCGCCGCGTCGAACTTGGCCAGATCGCGGACGGTCGTGACGACGCCCACCGACGCGTTGAGTGGATCGGTGGGCAACGCCGAGAGCGTCGCATGGCCCTTGTCGTCCACCTGATAGGCCTTTGCCACCTGCGGCAACAGTTCTGCAAACGCTGCCAGGCGCTCGTCTGGAAATTCGGACGGCTGCACGCCGATCACCTCGACGCCCGGCAGCGTGCGGGTCATCGCCAGCCGATCGATGATGCCGCGTACCAGCCGCTCCCGGTACGAGTCGTCGAAGCAGGAGCTGACGACCGCTGTCAACGCCGTGAAGCGGGCGGGACTGTACTCGAAGGCGCCGTCGGTCGGTCTCGTGTGGCTCAGGAGCTGACGCAGCGTGGCCTGCACGGTCGTGCCGTCGGGCATCGGCACGGGCACCTGCTGCTGCAGCGTCATCGTGCCCTGCTCGACGCACTCCAGTACGAGCGTCGCCGTCAGCGTCTGCGTGAGGTCGCCCACGTAATAGGGCGTGTCGGGGGACGCTGGCACCGCGTTCTCGATGTCCTGCGAGCCGAGGCCGGCCTCCCAGACGATCACGCCGTCCTGCACCATCGCCACCGACATCCCGGGGATGCCAGCCTGACGGCGAAGCGCTTCGAGGTACGCCTGGAATCGAGCGGTGAAGAAGTCGGACGGCTGCTGAGCCGTAACCGCACGAGGCGCGAGCAGGAGAGCGCCAACCAGGATCGCTCTGAGGACGCGTGGCATGTGGCGAAAAGACCCACCTCAACATATCACAGCGATGCCGACGTGAATATGAATGAGGTGCGGACGGAAGGTGCGGACGGAAGGTGCGGACGAAAGGTGCGGCGGAGGGTGCGGACGGAGGGTGCGGACGGAGGGTGCGGACGGTGGGTGTTGAACTGCGCAAAAAAGAAGGGCTGGCAGCCTGCGCCGCCAGCCCTCGAATCGGAACATCCTCGAGCCCTCAGGCCCTGGCCCTCGAGCCCTTGAGCCCTGATCTCCCGTCCTTCTTAGTACATCCCGCCCATGCCGCCGCCGGGGCCGCCGGCAGGCGCCGAGTCCTTCTTGTCCTCGGGGATCTCGGACACGAGGGCTTCGGTCGTCAGCAGGAGCGACGCGATCGACGAAGCGTTCTGAAGCGCAGACCGCACTACCTTGGCCGGGTCGATGACACCAGCCGACACGAGGTTCTCGTACGTGTCGGTCAGCGCGTTGAACCCGGACTCGGCGTCCATGTCCTTCACCTTCTGGACGACGATGGAGCCCTCCTGGCCGGCGTTGGTGGCAATCCAGCGCATCGGCTCTTCGATGGCCCGCTTGATGATGTTGACGCCGATCGCCTGGTCGCCCTCGAGCTTGAGGCTCTCGAGCGCCTTGCCCGCGCGCACGAGTGCAACGCCGCCGCCGGGCACGATGCCCTCTTCGACGGCCGCCTTCGTGGCGTGCATCGCGTCTTCGACGCGCGCCTTCTTCTCCTTCATCTCGGTCTCGGTGGCCGCACCGACCTTGATGACGGCGACGCCGCCCACGAGCTTCGCCAGCCGCTCCTGCAGCTTCTCGCGGTCGTAGTCCGACGTCGTGTCTTCGACCTGCGCGCGAATCTGCTTCACGCGGCCCTCGATGTTGGCGCTCGTGCCACCACCCTCGACGATGGTCGTGTTGTCCTTGTCGATGGTGACCTTCTTCGCCTTGCCCAGATCCTCGAGCTTGATGTTCTCGAGCTTGAGACCGAGGTCTTCGGTGATGGCCTTGCCGCCGGTCAGGATCGCGATGTCCTCGAGCATGGCCTTGCGGCGATCGCCGAAGCCCGGCGCCTTGACGGCCGCAGCCTGCAGCGTGCCACGCAGCTTGTTCACGACGAGCGTCGCGAGCGCCTCGCCCTCGACGTCCTCGGCGACGATCACGAGCGGACGGCCGAGCCGCGCCACCTGCTCCAGTACCGGCAGCAGGTCCTTCATCGAGCTGATCTTCTTCTCGTGGATCAGGATGACGGGATTCTCGAGCACCACTTCCATGCGCTCCGGATCCGTCACGAAGTACGGCGAGAGGTAGCCGCGATCGAACTGCATGCCCTCGACCACGTCCAGCGAGGTCTCGAGCGTCTTGGCCTCTTCGACCGTGATGACGCCGTCCTTGCCGACCTTGTCCATCGCCTGCGCGATGATCGTGCCGATCGTGGCGTCGTTGTTCGCCGAGATCGTGCCGACCTGGGCGATCATGTTGCCCTTGACCGGCTTGCTCTGCTTCTTCAGCGACTCGACGATGGCCTCGACGGCCTTCTCGATCCCGCGCTTGATTTCCATCGGGTTGGCGCCGGCCACGACGTTCTTGGCACCCTCGCGGTAGATCGCCTGCGCCAGGACGGTCGCGGTGGTCGTACCGTCGCCAGCGATGTCCGATGTCTTGCTCGCCACTTCGCGCACCATCTGCGCGCCCATGTTCTCGAGCGGATCCTTCAGATCGATCTCCTTGGCGACGGTCACGCCGTCCTTGGTGATCGTGGGGGATCCGAACTTCTTGTCGAGAACCACATTGCGGCCCTTCGGGCCGAGCGTCACCTTGACGGCGTCCGCCAGCTGGTTGACGCCGCGCAGGATGGCCTGCCGCGACTGCTCACCGTAAATGATCTGCTTTGCCATGTATCAACCTCGTGCCGGGACGTGTCCCGGCGTATTCCTCGGATGCTCGAACGTCCCGGTCACTACTCGACGACCGCCAGTACCTCGTCTTCCCGCATGATGAGGTGCTCGTCGCCGTCAATCTTGATTTCCTGGCCGGAATATTTGCCGAACAGGATCGTGTCGCCGGCCTTGACATCGAGGGCCACGCGCGTCCCGTCGTCCTTGACCTTGCCATTGCCGGCCGCGATAACTTTGCCCTGCTGGGGCTTTTCCTTGGCGGTGTCGGGGATGATGATCCCGCCAACCTTCTGCTCGCCTTCCTCGATCCGCTTGACGATGATGCGGTCGTGTAGTGGTCGGACCTTCATGGTGCACTCCGTGTGTCGGTGAATTGGGGCCGTCAAAACGGCCTATCAGCTGATGAACGCGTTCAGGACTGCTCTGGCGGTTAGCACTCGCTCAGCGCGACTGCTAATTCTATTTGGACCGGGAAAACGGTGTCAAGAGGAGGGTGCGGGATGTGCGCGGGGGGCCGGCCGAGCCAGGCACCTGGAGCCAGGCGCCTGTGGGGCAGGGAGCCTATTTCTTGACGAGCTCGACCCGCCGGTTCTGCGCGCGGCCTTCGAGCGTAGCGTTGGTGGCCTTGGGCCTCGACGCGCCGTAACCGCCCGTCGCGAGCCTGGCGTCTGCAATCTTGAAGCGAGTCACGAGGGCCTGCTTCACGGCAGCCGCGCGACGTTTGGAGAGATCGAGATTGTAGGCGTCTCCCCCGATGTTGTCGGTGTGCCCGTCCACGGTCAACACCCAGGCCGGATGGTCGGCCATGACCTTGCCAATCTCGTGCAGGACGGGATCCGATTCCGGCTTGATGACGTCGCTCCCGAAATCGAAGTAGATGCCATAGACGGCAAACGAACCGGTCGATTCGAGCGCGCTCGCAATGGTGGCCGCCGACGTCGATGCCACGTCGCCATTTCCGCCACTTCCGCTCGTTCCGGCGCCGGCTCCGGCCGGCTTTGCTGCACCGCTCGCCGTTTGCGACGGCTGATCGAGCCGGGAACTCGATGCGGACGACTTCGAGCGTCGTCTCGCCAATCGTGAACTTCAGACTCAACGGGTTCCTGGGATCGTCGAGGAAGTAGAACTCCGCCGTCTCGTTGTCGTCACCAACGGTGCCCTTGGCATGCACGACAGGCAGCGGCGTCGCCGCGCCATTCACGAGCACCGTCAGCGTTGACGGCCCCGTCTTGTCGCGCGTGATCGTCCCGCTCCACTTCGAGAGCGCGTCGAGCTCCTTGGATTTCTGTCCGAGCATGCCGCTCAGCATGCCGCCCAACGCACTCGCGAGCCCTTCGGCCTGGACGGTGATCGCGGTCGAGCCTTTGGACTTGAGGTCGGTGAGGATAGCCGCCGACAGTCCGATTGCCGTGGTGCCAGGGAAGGTTTCCGGGTGCTGCTCGCTGAAGACCTGCGAGTACTCGTGCGCGCTCTGAAGATCGGCCATCAGCACTGTGCGGCGGGTGCGCACCGTCCGCGGCTTCTTCTCCTTCTCCTTCGCGTCATCGTCGCCGAACGGGTTATCGGCTGGCGGATTGTCGGCCGTGTACGAGAGTGTGACGCTCTTGTCACTCACGGCGGTTATCCGCTTGATCGACTCGTAGTCGCCTTTTTCGGAATTGATGGCCGTGACGACCGTCAGCCCAACCCGCAGAGGGACCGACGCTGGCGGCGCCTGGGCGACAACGACGGTGACGAGGGCCGCAGCGAGAGGCAGCGAACGGTGCATCTGGGGTCCACCAACTACCAACTACCAACTACCAACTACGAGATCATGTCCGATGCTTGATCCGATATTCCGCTATCTTGCGGGCGAGCGTGTTCCTGTGGAGGCCGATCCGGTCAGCGGTATTCGACAGGTGGCCGTCTTCTTCCGCTAGTGCACATTCGATGAACCTCGTTTCGAATGCGCGCCGGCCCTCGTCGAGCGTGATCCGGCCGTCGACCATCAGGGTGATGAGGCGATCGAGCAGTTCCCGAAGGGCTGTCGGACTCACAACAGATCCTTACCGGTGATCAGGCGGAACGCGTCGAGGTACTTCGCCCGGGTGCGCTCCACGACATCGTCGGGCAGCGCAGGAACCGGTGGCTGTTTGTTCCAGCGGATCTGCTCGAGGTAGTCGCGCACGAACTGCTTGTCGTACGACGCCTGCGGGCCCCCGGGGGCGTAGCCGTCTCGTGGCCAGAACCGCGAGGAATCGGGTGTGAGGGCCTCATCGATGAGGATGAGCGCGCTCTCGCCGGGCCGGCCAACCCACCCGAATTCGAACTTGGTGTCGGCGAGCAGGATGCCCGACCGTTCAGCGTGCGCAGCGGCCTTCGTGTACAGCGACAGCGTCAGCTCACGAAGACGCTGGACGGTCTCGTCGCCGACGATGGCAGCCGCCTGGGTTTCCGAGATGTTTTCGTCATGGCCGCTCTCGGCTTTCGTTGCGGGCGTGAAGATGGGCTCGGGCAGACGATCCGATTCCCTGAGCCCGGCCGGCAGCGCGACGCCACAGACGCTGCCCGTGCGCTGATAGTCCTTCCAGCCAGAGCCGGACAGATAGCCACGGGCGACGCATTCGATCGGGACCGGATCCGTCCGTCGCACCAGCATGCTCCGTCCCCGCAGGATCTCCGCGTGGGGCGCGAGCGCCGATGGATAGTCCGCGACATCGAGGGACATGAGGTGATTGGGGACCACGTCGGCGAGATAGGTGAACCAGAAGGCCGACAACTGCGTGAGGATGCGTCCTTTGTCGGGAATGCCGGATCCAAGCACGTAGTCGAAGGCTGAGATGCGATCTGTCGCGACAATCAGCAGCCGATCGCCGACGGTGTAAACGTCGCGGACCTTGCCGGTCCGGAAGAGAGGGACACCGTCGAGTCGGCTTTGAAGGAGCGGTGGAGCGACAGGCACGACAGAACCTCGGTTGGGAGCCGGCATGTTAGCAGAAGGCGACCGCCGTTGGGATTGGCGTTTGGTGACACCCCGGCGGCGTTCCGCTTCTCTCAACTTGCTGAAACGGTTATAGTACGCGCGGCTCCGGACGCCGGAGGACATCGGGTCCGGCCGCCGGCAGACTGTACCGCATGCGTTCCTGGCTGCGCACGGCGCTGGTGGCGGTCCTCGGTCTCGGGCTGGTCACGCTGTTTCTCTGGAACGCGAACCTGCGCGATGTCTGGGGCGAGGTGACGCATGCGCGGATCGAGTTCGTGGCGCTTGCGATTGGCGTCACCGGTCTGACGTATCTGCTTCGGGCCATTCGCTGGCAGTTTCTGCTGAGGCCCATCGGACGCGTCGGGCTAGCCAACGCGTTCCGGACGACGGTGATCGGGTTCGCGGCGAGCACGATGCTACCGGCCCGCGCCGGCGAAGTGCTTCGTCCATGGCTGCTCGCCCGAAAAGAAGGGCTGAGCGCCACGTCGGCGTTTGCGACTGTTATCCTCGAGCGCGTGCTCGACACGGTGACCGTGCTGGCACTGTTCGCCGTGTTTCTGCTGGTCAGCGATCCGCAGGCGACGAGCGGAGACCCGGCGGCATTGAGCCGCTTGAAGATCGGCGGGGCTGGTGCCGCAGCCGTGTCCGTGGTCGTACTCGTTGTGATGTTCGTGCTGGCCGGACACCCGGGCACGCTCTCGCGGATCGAGGCTCTGTTTCACGCGCTGCTGCCGAGCCGCCTGGCAGCAATAGCCGATCGGTTCACGCGGACGTTCGCGGACGGACTGGCGATCGTGCGTCAACCTGCCCGGCTCGCCGGTGCGTTGGCGCTGTCTGTGCCGCTGTGGTTGTCGATTGCCGGGGGCATCTTCCTGGTGACGCGGGCATTTTCAATCGAAATGCCCTACATTGGGGCGTTTCTGCTGATGGCGCTGCTGGTGGTCGGCGTGGCCGTGCCGACGCCAGGGGCCGTGGGCGGGTTCCATTACTTCTACCGCCTCGGCGCTACGGCGTTCTTCGGCGCGACCAATGATCGAGCCGTGGGGGCCGCGATCGTGCTGCACGCGGTATCGTTCGGACCGGTGACTATCGTTGGCCTGCTGTTCCTGGCGCAGGAAGGGCTGAGCCTCTCACGGGTCACCACGCTCGTGCGGTCCAGCCGTGCGGAGGAAGCGGCGTGAAGTGCCCCTTCTGCGCGCACCTGGGAGACAAGGTCGTCGATTCGAGGGAGAGTAAGGAAGGAGAGGTCATCCGGCGGCGTCGGGAATGCCTGAACTGCGGACGCCGGTTCACCAGCTACGAGCGGATCGACGAGATCCCGTACATGGTGATCAAGAAGGATGGCAGCCGGGAACGGTTCGAGCGGCAGAAACTGATTGCAGGGCTGCTGAAGGCGTGCGAGAAACGTCCGGTCAGCATCAGCGCGGTAGAGAAGGTGGCGGATCGCGTCGAAGCGATGCTGCAGGAGCGGCCCGAGAAGGAAATCCCCACCGCCGAGGTCGGGGCCTTCGTGATGCAGGAACTGAAGCGGCTCGACAAGGTCGCCTATGTGCGGTTCGCGTCGGTCTACCGGCACTTCCGCGACATCGGCGAATTCATGAACGAGTTGAAGGATCTCTTGAACGCACGCGAATGACTCGTCGTTTGCTGCTTTGCGTCGCTCTGGTCGCCGCGCTGTCGGTCGTGGTCGGTGCCGCGCCAGGCGATGAAGTTCGGATCACGCCACTCGTGCGCGATGGGCAGGTGCTCGTCTCGTTCGATCTCGCAGGCGGCGTCACCGACGAGGTGCGTCAGACCATCCGCAGCGGCCTGCAGACCTCGTTCGTCTACGAGTTCGAACTACGGCGCGGCGTCACACTCTGGCTCGACCGGACGCTCGCCCTCGTCACCGTGACCGCGTCGGTCCAATACGACAACCTCACGCGGCGGCATCAGTTGTCGCGATCGATCGACGGACGCGTGGAATCAGCACAGGTCAGCGAGAACGAAGAGGAGGTCGAACGCTGGCTGACCCGCTTCGACCGCCTGCCGCTGTTCACGACCTCCGATCTGGAACCCAACGCCGAGTACTACGTCCGTGTCCGTGCGCGTGCGCGTCCGCGCAGCACCTGGTCGCTGCTGCCCTGGGACCGCAGCGGCGCTTGGGGCCACGCCCGCTTCACCTTCCTGCCCTGAGGGGCCATGGCGGTCAGCCTTCGGGACCCGGCGCCGGCGCCCTCGCCTCCGGGCACGCGACGCCCTGCTCCTGACACGCTGGCGGTGCCTCGGCGCCGCCCGATCCGGGACAATCCACGCCTCCTGCTCGCCGGCATCGCGCTGCTGGTCGGCGCGCTCGGCGGCTTGCTGGCCCTGGCCAGCCGATCCACGAGCTATGCGCCCGACTTTCTGACGGAGGTCGTGCTCTATGCCCTGTCGGTGGCCGATCTCACGATGCTGGCCGCCCTCGTGTTCGTGCTGGCCCGCAACATCGTCAAGCTGCTCGTCGAGCGTCGGCGGGCGCTGCCGTTCGCACGCTTCCGCGCGAAGCTGGTCGCCGTACTGCTGGGGATGACACTGATTCCGTCGGTGCTCGTCCTCATCGTGGGCAGCGAAGTGATCCGGACGAGCGCGGATCGCTGGTTCAATGCCCCGATGGACGAGATGCTGTCGTCCGCCAACCGGATTGCGAGCGACTACTATCACGATCGCCAGAAGCAGGTGAGCGATCACGCGGACCGCATTGCCCGCCAGCTGGCGGGCACGGACCTGCAGAACGCGTCGGCCGGCGCCGTTCGCGATCTCGTCGCGCCGGAAGTGACGCTGCAGCGCCTCCGGATGGTGGAGGTCTATCGCATCGTGCGCGTCCCGGGCGCTCCCCCACAAGTGAGCCCCATCATCGACGTCGCATCGCCCACGCTTCCGCCGGGATCCTCGCGTGCGACGGCGGATCGGCTGGCCGCGCGCGTAGCGACTGGCAGTGGTGAGCCGCGCTCGCTCGAGCCGCTGCTCGGCGGCGGCGAACTGATGCGCGCTGCGGCGGTCGTGCGAAGCCGCGATGGACAGCATCAGGGAGTAGTGATTGCCACCGACCTCCTGACCGGCGATCTCGCCGAGCGTGCGCGGCGGATGACGCAGGCATACGAGGACTACCAGCAGCTGCGCGTCCTGAAGCAACCGCTCACCGGTGCCTACCTGTCGTTCTTCCTGATGCTGACCTTGATGATCATGGTCGGCGCGACGTGGATGGGGCTGTACCTTGCCAAGCGCATCACGCGTCCGGTGCAGCTCCTGTCGGCAGCCGCCCGGGAGATCGGGGCGGGTCATCTCGATCGCCGGCTGGAGCCCGAGACCGCAGACGAGTTCGGGTCGCTCGTCGAGGCGTTCAACAGCATGGCGACCGAGCTGGCGGCCAGCCGAGGCAAGCTGGAACGATCGACGACCGATCTGGAGAGGAAGAACCTCGAAGTGGATCGGCGCCGCCGCTATATCGAGACCGTCCTCGAGCGCATCGCGACCGGTGTCATCTCGGTGGACGCGTCTGGCCACGTGACGACGGTGAATACCGCCGCTGCACGCCTCCTCGGGCTGGCATCCGACGCGTCGGGGCGGCTGGTGCACGAGGTGCTCGACAAGCCCGAAGTCCAGCCGCTGGCGGCGCTGCTCGCTCAGGTTGCGCACTCGCGAACAGAGCCGGCTCCGCAGGAGATTGCCATTGTGTCGGACGGACGAGAGATGCACCTGGCCGCCGTCGCCAGCGCACTCCACGGCGAGTCAGGGGCGCCCGAGGGCGCGGTGCTCGTGTTCGACGACGTGACGCCGCTCATCCGGTCGCAGAAGGTCGCGGCGTGGCGGGAAGTGGCACGGCGGCTCGCCCACGAAATCAAGAATCCGCTGACGCCGATTCAGCTGTCGGCCGAACGGCTTCGCCGTCACTTCGGTGGCGCTCCACCCGTGACGAGAGCGTTGGTTGACGAGTGCACGACCACAATTGTCGGCGAGGTCGAAGCACTCAAGGGACTCGTGGACGAGTTCTCGCAGTTCGCGCGGATGCCCGCACCGCGGGCAGAGCCGACGGCGCTGCACGCGCTCCTCGATGAAACGCTGTCGCTCTACGAAGGGCTGTTCGCCGGCGTCCGATTCGAGCGCCGCTACGATCCGCAGGTGCACCTGGTTCGCCTCGATGCCGAGCAGGTGAAGCGCGTCATCATCAATCTGATCGACAACGCCGTGGAAGCGATGGAGCGTCAGGGAACGATCTGGCTCGAGACCGAGCTCGATCCATCGAACAATCTCGTCCGGATCATCGTGTCGGACGACGGTCCCGGCGTGCCCGCGGGGGAGCGTGACAAGCTGTTCATGCCCTACTACTCGACGAAGCGCCGCGGCAGCGGGCTCGGGCTGGCGATCGTCCGGCGGATCGTCGCCGAGCACCGCGGCAGCATCGAAGTCGCCGAGAACGTGCCCCAGGGCGCGCGGTTTACGATCGAGCTGCCGGCCTGACACCAATACTGCCGAGAGGTGCGGTGTGCGCGGTGCGCGGTGCGGAAGGTATAGAAGGTGCGCGGGGTGGCCAACGTGCGTGTGACGGTGCGATGAAGCAAACGGTGCTGATCGTCGATGACGAGCCCGGCGTGCGGTCGGCCCTCGGGGGCGTGCTGCGCGACGAAGGCTACGAGGTCGAAACGGTCGACAGCGGCGAAGCGTGTCTCGAGCGGCTGGCACGCCGCTCGTACGATCTCGTGATTCTCGACGTGTGGCTGCCCGGCATCGATGGCCTCACGACCCTGCAGCGCCTGCGTGAGCGTCAGGCGGATACCCAGGTCGTGCTCATCTCCGGCCATGGCAACATCGAATCGGCCGTTCGCGCGATCAAGATGGGCGCCTTTGATTTCGTCGAGAAGCCCCTCTCGCTCGACAAGACGGTGCTCGTCGTGCGGAACGCCCTCCGACAGCGGCATCTGGAAGTCGAGAACCGCGCCTTACGCGCCCATGTGGACCGGCAGCTCACGATGGTCGGCGACAGCCATCCGATGGTCCAGTTGCGCGAGCAGGTGTCGATGGCGGCGCCGACCAACGGGCGCGTGCTCATCTACGGCGAGAACGGCACCGGCAAGGAATTGGTCGCGCGGTCCATTCACGCGATGAGCCGCCGCCGTCAGGGTCCGTTCGTCGAAGTCAACTGCGCGGCCATCCCCGAGGAGTTGATCGAATCCGAGTTGTTCGGACACATGCGCGGTGCCTTCACGGGCGCGGTTGCCGATCGGCAAGGCAAGTTCGAGGCGGCCGACGGCGGAACGATCTTCCTGGACGAGATCGGCGACATGAGCCTGAAGACGCAGGCGAAGGTCCTGCGTGCGCTGCAGGAGCAGGTCGTGGAGCCGGTGGGCAGCACACAGCGCATCCGCGTGGACGTGCGCGTGCTCGCTGCGACGAACAAAGACCTTCCATCGGCCATCAGGGTCGGGGCGTTCCGCGAGGATTTGTACTTCCGGCTGAACGTGATCCCGATCTTCGTCCCGGCCCTCCGCGCGCGGCAATCCGACATCCCGCTGCTCGCGGATCACTTCATGGCGACGCTGGCACAGGAGCACGGGCGCCGGTCGAAGGTCTTCGCGCCAGAGGCGACGGCGGAGCTCCAGCGCTACGAGTGGCCCGGCAATGTCCGGGAGCTCCGAAATCTGATCGAGCGGCTTCTCATCATGGTGCCCGGTGAGGTGATCACGGGCAAGGATCTGGTGTCGCTGAACCGCGATCCCATGATCTCGGCACCAGTGGACGCAGGCGAGCCCCTCCTGCCGCTGCACGAAGCCCGCGATCGCTTCGAGCAGGCCTACATCCTGCGCGCGCTCGCGGCGCAACAAGGCAACATGTCGCGAACCGCAGAGGTCCTCGGCGTCGAGCGCAGCAATCTGTACCGTAAGATGCGCGCGTTCGGGATCGCGCCGCGGCGTCCCGAGCTCGAACCCGAGGACGACAACGCCGCGAAGGCGTAACCCAATCCCTCAGCTGCGCTTCAGGCGCAGGCGTTGCTCCAGCACCTGATCGGGTGCGAAGCCCTCGAGCTGCAGATACCACTCGGCCGAGGCGACCAAGGCAGCGGAGGGTACGAGCCCCACGATTTCGCTTTCGAGCACGGCGACGCCGTAACGCGCGGCTTCCCGCTTCACGAGCTCGAAAACCCTGAACATCGGCGTCTTCTCGGCGTTGGTCAGGTTCATCGAGACCTGAACGATGCCGCGGTCCGCGAGCGGAATACCCATCGCCTTGACGAATCGAAACCCGCCGCTGCTCTGGCGGACCGCTGCGGCGATCTTCTTGGCCACGTCCAGCCGATCCGTTGCGAGATTGATGTTGTAGGCGATGAGAGGAGCGCGCGCGCCCACGACGACCGCGCCGCCGGTCGGGTGTGGCGTGGCGGGACCGAAGTCCGGTGCCCACTCGGGCTGCGCGAGCTTGGCGGCCAGCCCCTCGAATTCGCCCCGGCGAATGTCTTCGAGGTTGCGCCGCGCGGGTGTCGTTGCGGCCTCTTCGTACAGGAAGACAGGCAGTGCGAATTGTGCGGCGAGCGCGGCACCGACGTCGCGCGCCAGGGCCACGCAGTCGGCCATGGTGACGCCTTCGATCGGAATGAACGGGACGACATCGACGGCGCCCAGCCGCGGATGTTCGCCGCGGTGCCTGCGGAGGTCCACCGCTTCCAGCGTGGCCTCGACCAGCGCGAGAACGCCGGCACGAAGCGAGCTCGCGTCGCCTGCCAGCGTCAGGACGGACCGGTTGTGCGATGCGTCGGATGAGCTGTCGAGTACGGTGACACCGGGCACCGTAGCGATGGCCTTGACGACGATGTCGACGATGTCGGGTCGTCGTCCTTCACTGATGTTGGGAACGCACTCGATAATCGGCAACTCAGCCTCGGTCTGAACCCGTGAACCCTCTGAACCTCGTGGACCTCTGAACCTGGAGAAGGTTCAAGTGTTAGTTTGTCTCAAAATGTATAATCTGACGCGTCTTCATGTCGGATCCGCTCAAGACCGTCGTACCGGCGCCCGCTGACGCTCTTACAGGGGCGGAGCGCGACGCCCGCGTCGAGCGGCTGCTCCTGCACGGGCTCGACCACTATTTCGGCGGCGATTACGACACTGCCGTTCATGTCTGGACCCGCGTCCTCTTTCTCGATCGAGGGCATGCGCGGGCGCGCGCCTACATCGAGCGCGCGCGGAGCGCCCAGGCCGAACGGCAGCGCGAGTCCGAAGAACTGCTGCATCGTGGCGTAGCGGCGTTCGATCGCGGCGACACTGGCGACGCGCGAGAGCTGCTGACAGCGGCTGTCAGCCAGGGGACGGAGCCGGAAGTGGCGCTCTCATACCTGGGCAGACTGGATCGCCTGGAAGTGACGCGAACCCCCGCGCGGGCATCCGGCGAGTCGCGTGGTACGAGCCGAGCCGCCCTTCGTCCGAGCACGGCTGCCGACGCGCCGCAGGTTCCCGCACGTCGGGCGACTCGCGTGCTGCGTCTGGCCGCCATCATCGCGTTTGCCAGCGCGGCCGCCGTCTGGGCCGGCGTGGTGTTTGCGGAAGTGGCGGACTTCCGCGCCGCGTTCGACCTGACTCCACCGGTTCCGCTGCCCCCGCCGGCTCCTGAAGACCCGCTGCCGGTGCCCCGTATTGCCGAACTGTCGCTGCTTCGCGCTCGCGCGCAACTGGCGGCGGGCTTCCCGGCGGACGCACTCCGCACGCTCGATGCCATTGGACCGGCGGACCCGCTCGAAGGGGCGGCGCTTCGCCTGCGCGCGGATATCGATCGTATGCTCCTGGCTTCAGCTCCCGCGCCATCCACGCCTGCGGCGGCGCCTCACGCTCCATGAAATGTCCGAAGTGCGCGTACATCGGCTACGAAGCCGGTGACCGCTGCCGCAACTGCGGCTACGAATTCGCGCTCGCGAATCCCGCGCAACCCGCGACCGAGCTGTCGATGCGTGTCGCGAACGAAGCGGATGGTCCGCTGCCGGACCTTTCGCTCACGCCGCGGACTGCGGAACCACGACGTACGCCATCTGGCGCGCCCCTCGACCTTGATCGGCTGATCGGGGCTCCCGAGCCATCCGCGGACTTGCCCCTGTTCAGTGGGGGGGCGAGGCGGCCGAAGATCTGCCTCCGCTGGTGACGCCGTCGCAGACGCCGCGACGGCCGCTGTCCGTCCGTCGGCCCACGCCGGATCCGGCACGTCTTCGCCCGCGCGCCCGTGAGGAATCGCGGGAACGGACACCCACGTTGGATCTGTCGATGCCTGCCGAGGCATCGGCGCCAGCTCCGAGACCGTCAGTCCGCTCGACCCCGGTTCCTCCTCGAGCCTCTGTGCCGGTCCCAACGCCGGCGGCATCGAGCGACACCAGTGCGGTCCCCGAGACGGCGGGTCTCGCGCCACGCCTTGTCGCGGCGATCATCGATGTCCTCATTCTCGGAGCCATCGACGCGCTCACCATCTACTTCACCCTGCGGTTGTGCGGTCTGACGATGGAGGAGTGGCGCATCCTGCCGCTGCTGCCGGTCGGCGTTTTCTTTCTCGTGTTGAACGGCGGATACCTCATCGCGTTCACCACCGCTGGCGGACAGACGATCGGGAAGATGGCCACTGGCCTGAAGGTGATCGGCGGAGGCAATGGACCGGTCTCCATCGGTGTCGCGACCCTGCGTGCGCTCACCTGCGTCGCCTCCACGGTATGTCTCGGCGCCGGCTTCCTGCCAGCGGTGCTCGGTGGCGATGGTCGTGCGCTGCAGGACCGCATTGCCGACACGCGTGTGGTCCGCCAGACGACGTAGTCGACTGATCCGTCGAGACACATGACACGGCTGGCCGTCTTCGTCTGCACGTTCGGCTACATCGGCTTCGCACCATTCGCTCCGGGCACGGTCGGGTCTGCGGCCGGACTGCTTCTCTATGCCGTGATGCGGTACGCGGGTATCCCACCGGCAACAGACCTCGTGCTCATCGCCGTGCTCTTCATCGCCGGTGTCTGGAGCGGAACGGAATCAGAGCGCTACTTCGGCACGACCGATCCTGGGCCCGGCGTGATCGACGAAGTAGCGGGCATGCTCATCACGCTGTATCTGCTGCCGCCAACCTGGCCGGTCATGGCTGCCGCCTTCTTTGTCTTCCGTGCGCTGGACGTCTTCAAGCCATGGCCCGCCAACCGCTTCGAGCGTCTGCATGGCGGTCTCGGCATGATGGCCGACGATGCGATGGCGGCCGTGTACGGGAACCTGATCATGCGCGGTCTCGTCTGGATTGCGGCCGCGTGGCTGCTATAGCCGTGGGCGTGTGACGATTATCCGGTCTGCCGAGATCATTGCGGTCGGCAGCGAGCTCCTGACGCCCACGCGTCTCGATACCAATTCGCTCGTCCTCACCGAACGTCTGAATGCAATCGGGATCGACGTTCGACTGAAAACGATCGTGGGCGATTCCCGGGAGGACCTGCGTACAGTGTTGGGCCACGCGTTGACGCGGTCACAGCTCGTCGTGCTGAGCGGAGGACTCGGTCCGACCGACGACGACGTCACGCGCGAGGTGGTGGCCGAAGTACCTGGGCCGCCCGCTGGCTGAGGATCCCGAACAGGTTGCCCGCCTGCAGGCGAGGTTCGCGAGGCGCGGTCTCGAGATGCCCGCGATCAACCGGCGCCAGGCCATGGTGCCGGCGGGTGCCGAAGTCCTGCCGAACGCGAATGGCACGGCGCCCGGGCTCTGGCTTGAGCACGAGGGATGTACCATCGTGCTGCTGCCGGGCCCTCCCCGCGAGCTGACGCCCATGTTCGAGATGGTGGTACGGGAGCGATTGGCGGCGCGGGCCGGCACCGTGCCCCTCTTGCGAGGCGTTGTGCGCGTCGCCGGACAGACCGAGTCGCACGCCGAGCAACGCGCACAACCGTTCTACGAGCGGTGGCGGGACGCCGGCCTGCCGATCGAGGCCACGACGCTGGCAGCGCCGGCCAGCATCGACTTTCACCTCACGGTTCGCTCGACCGATCGCGACACTGGAGGCCGCATCCTCGACGAGGCGCTCGGGGAGCTCGCGGCAGCATTCGGCGCCGACGCGTACGCGACCGAGGACCGCGGCATGGAACATGTCGTGGGCGGCTTGCTCCGTGAGCGCGGCCTCACCATCGCCGTTGCAGAGTCCTGCACTGGCGGCCTCCTGAGTTCGCGCCTTACCGACGTACCCGGGAGCTCGGCCTATGTCGTCTGCGGTATCGTCGCGTACAGCAATCAGACCAAGCAGGATCTGCTGGGTGTGGAGGGGGCCTTGATCGAGGCGCACGGCGCTGTGAGCGAACCCGTCGCGCTGGCAATGGCAGCGGGAATCCGGCGCCGCGCGGCGACCTCCATCGGCATCGGTGTGACGGGCATCGCCGGACCAGACGGCGGCACACCCGAGAAGCCGGTCGGCACTGTTGCAATCGCGGTCGAGGGGCCGTGGGGTGCCGCTGCGCGCACGCGTACGTTCCCGGGCGGACGCGAGCAAGTGAAGTTCTTCGCCACCCAGGCCGCGATGGACGATTTGCGCCGCGCGCTCTTCCAAGCGAAAGGGCAGTGAGATGCGGCTCTTCGTTGCGGTCGATCTCGACGACGGCGTGCGGGCGACCGTGCAGCAGATCACGATTGCCTTGCGCCAGCGGATGGAGCGGTTGAAACACGCGACGCGCATCGGTTGGGTCAGCCCCGATCGTCTGCACCTCACGCTGGCATTCGTCGGTGAGGTCAGTGACGCCATTGCGGCAGACGTGAACGCGCGGCTCGTGCAGCCCCTACCGCTATCGCCGTTTGTCATTCGTGTTGGTCGGCTCGGCCTGTTCCCGCCCGGCGGGCGTCCGCAGGTCATCTGGCTGGGGGTGAACGAAGGGACGGAGCCGCTGCGGCGGCTGCACCAGGAAGTCCTCGCCCGGCTCGAGGGCGTGCCGTTCGCGCGCGACGGGCGAACGTTTTCGCCGCACCTCACGCTCGCGCGGTTCCGGGAGCCGGGCACCGTCTCGGAGCGGCAGGCACTCGCCGATGTCCCGTTGCCCGCCCCCGCGCCGTCGACGGTGGGGCATGTCACGCTCTATCAGAGCCGGCTGTCGCCGAAGGGCTCGATCTACGCTCCCTTGCGGCAGACGCCGCTCTTGGGTGAGGTGGGCGCATGAACGCCGTGTGGCCGATCGCCGTCGGGTACCTGTTCGGCTCGGTGCCGTTCGCCTTCCTGCTCTCACGAAAGTGGCGCGGCATCGATATTCGGAGCGCGGGTAGCGGGAATGTCGGCGCGACCAATGTGCTGCGGACGAGCGGCGTCCTGACAGCGTTGACAGTGGTGGCTCTCGACATCGCCAAGGGCATTGGATCCGTGCTCGTCGTGCAGCGGTTTACTTCCGGCGACGCGGCGGCAGCCGCCGCAGGGCTGGCGGCCATCGTCGGCCACATCTATCCCGTGTGGCTCCGCTTCAAAGGCGGGAAGGGTGTGGCCACGGCGTGCGGCGTGTTCTCGGTGCTGCTGCCAGCGGCGACGGCGGCGGCGCTGGCGTTGTTCGTCGCCACCGTGTGGCTGACGCGGTTCGTGTCGCTCGGATCGATCGTCGCGACTGTCGCGCTGGGAACGATCGCCTGGGCGATGGACGCGCCTCGCGTAGTCGTGGGCGTGTCGATGGCAGCCGCGGCGGTAATCCTGTTCCGCCACCGGTCGAACCTCGCCCGTCTCGCCGCTGGGACTGAGCGCCGCATCGGGCATCGGGCATCATGATGCGCACCGCGGTGCTCGGCGCAGGAAGCTTCGGAACGGCGCTTGCCGTTCATCTGGCTCGCCTCGAGCATCCGGTGAGGCTCTGGGCGCGTGATTCCGCGCTGGCCGCCGAAATGATGCGGCGTTCCGCGAACGCGACGTATCTGCCGGATATCGCGTTTCCACCGGGCGTCGAAGCGACGGCGTCGCTCGATCGAGCCCTCGAGGCTGCCGAGCTCATCATCTGCGTGGTGCCGTCGCACGGGGTCCGCGCGGTGATGTCCACCGCGGCGCCGCTCGTGCCGCGCGGCGCGATCGTCGTCTCGGCGACGAAGGGCCTCGAAGGCGACTCGCTGCTTCGCATGTCGGAACTGCTCGACGTGGTCCTGCATCGCGCTCATCCCGTTGTCGTCCTGTCCGGCCCGAGCTTCGCGGCCGAGTTCGCACGCCAGATGCCGACTGCCGTGTGCGTCGCATCGAGCGACCTGGACGCCGCTGCCCGGGTACAGGCCGAACTGCGCTCGAGCTCACTCCGCCTCTACGCGAGCGACGATGTCGTCGGCGTCGAAATCGGCGGCGCGATGAAGAACGTCATTGCGATCGCGGCCGGCGTAGTCGACGGCCTGGGGATCGGGAGCAACGCGCAGGCGGCGTTGATCACGCGCGGCCTGACGGAGATCGGCCGGCTCGCGACGGCGCTTGGCGCGCGACGAGAGACGCTGGCGGGTCTGACCGGCCTCGGCGATCTCGTCCTCACGTGCACCGGCACGCTCAGCCGCAACCGGCACGTTGGGAGCGAGCTGGCCAAGGGGCGTCCGCTGGGCGAGATTCTGGGCAGCATGAAGATGGTGGCCGAGGGCGTGCAGACCGCGCATGCAGCACTCGCGCTCGGCGCACGCGAGGGCGTCGAGCTGCCGATCACGACCAAGATGGTGGAAGTGCTCGACGGCCGGACCGACGCGCGCACCGCTCTCGTCGAACTCATGCTGCGTCCGCAGCGGGCCGAAGCCGAGCCCGTGCCACCCTCATAGCGGCTGCGCGTCGACGTCCCGCCGCGGTGGCCCTCGAGCCCGCGCAGTACAATGCCTCCAATGGGTTTTCTTGGACGGATTCGCGCGGGTCTCGCGCGGACCACACAACAGATCGTCGCGCGCTTCGACGAGATCGTGAGCCGCGCGGATGCACCCGATCGCCGGACGCGTCCGATTGACGTCGATTCCATCGACGCACTCGAAGAGCTGCTGATCTCCGCCGATGTCGGCGTTGCCGCGACGGCGCGCATCATCGCCGCCGTCCGTACGAAGCCGCGGCACGACGCCAGCCTGCGCGATCTGGTCAAAGCGGAATTGCGCGCGGTGTTCGCGGAAACGGCTGCAGCGCCTCCAAACGGACACGCTCCGCATGTCGTGCTCGTGGTCGGCGTCAACGGCACCGGCAAGACGACCACGATTGGCAAGCTCGCGAATCTCGCGCGTGCCGAAGGCCGCGCGCCGCTCATTTGCGCGGCCGACACGTTCCGGGCTGCGGCCGTCGAGCAGCTCGAGATCTGGGCGCGGCGCGCAGGCGTAGACATCGTGCGCGCGCGTGAGGGTTCGGACCCGGCGGCCGTCGTCTTCGATGCGCTCGCGTCGGGCAAGGCGCGGGGCCGGAGTCCGATCTTCGTCGATACGGCCGGACGGCTTCACACGCGTGTGAACCTGATGAACGAGCTCGAGAAGATCCGGCGCATCGCCGCTCGGGAGGTGCCCGGCGCCCCGCACGAAGTCCTCATCGTCCTCGACGCGACCGTCGGACAGAACGGCCTCGCGCAGGCGCGCGAGTTCATGGCCGTCGCAGGCGTCAACGGCGTGGTCCTCACCAAGCTGGATGGCACCGCGAAGGGCGGTGTGGCCGTCGCCATCGCCAACGATCTGCGGCTGCCAATCCGCTACGTGGGTGTCGGCGAAGGCATCGACGACCTCGTGCCGTTCTCGGCGGACGAGTACGTGGACGCACTCTTCGAGGAGAAGTGGTAGTGGACGATCGCGCCCTGATGGAACGGGCGCTCGTCCTGGCTGAACGCGGGCGAGGAAGCACCAGCCCCAATCCGATGGTGGGCGCCATCGTCGTCGACGACGATGGCGTCATTGTGGGCGACGGCTATCACGAGCGCGCAGGAACGGCCACACGCGGAAGTCCATGCGCTCGACGCCGCCGGGGAGCTGGCTCGAGGCGCGACGCTCGTCTGCACGCTCGAGCCGTGCAGCCACACCGGGCGAACCGGGCCCTGCACCGAACGCATCGTAGCGGCAGGCATCAAGCGCGTCGTCGCCGCGGTCGGCGACCCCAACCCTCTCGTCTCGGGCCGCGGGTTCGCCTTCTTGCGCACGCACGGCATCGACGTCCACAGCGGACTGATGGCATCCGAGGCGGCGGCACTGAACGCCGAGTTCTTCACCTATATCCGCCGTGGCCGTCCCTTCGTGATTGCAAAGGCCGGCGTGAGCCTCGACGGGGCGGTCGCCGCGGCGCCGGGTGTCCAGACGGCCATCACGGGCCCCGGCAGTCGGCGGATGTCGCACCGGCTCCGCGCCGAGGTCGATGCCATCGGCGTCGGATCCGAGACGGTCCTCGTGGATGACCCGCTCCTCACGGCGCGCGATGTCTTCCGCGAACGTCCGCTGGTACGCGTCGTGTTCGATCGACGGCTCCGGACGCCCCCAACGGCGCGCCTGTTCACGACGCGCGGTCAGGGTCCGGTATGGATCCTCACGACGTCCGCGGCTCGCGCCGCCAACCCGGGCGCGGCAGCTGCGCTGGGTGAAGCGGGCGCACAGCTCCTCGAAACCCACGAGGGTTCGATGCGTGCTGCGATGGCACTCCTGGGGGGCCGGGGCGTGATGTCGCTGCTGCTCGAGGGCGGACCCGGCGTGCAGCAGGCCGCGTGGGATGCAGGTATGATCGACAGGGTGATGCTGTTCGTGAGTCCGACCGCGCTCGGCCCAGACGGCGTCCGGCTACTGCCGCGATTGTCGCACTTTGCCAGCTTCGCGCTCGAACGGCGACGCGCCGAGCCGTGCGGCGACGACGTCCTGATTGCAGGCGATGTTCACCGGATTGATTGAAACCGTCGGTCGTGTGCGCAGCCTCGACCCGATGCCAGGCGGCTTTCGCCTCGGCGTCGTCACACCGTTGGCGGGAGAGGTGTCGCTCGGTGACAGCGTCGCGGTGAACGGCGTCTGCCTGACTGCGGTCTCTGGACAGGCGGGCGAGCTGATGTTCGAGCTCGGTCCGGAGACGGCGCGCGTGACAGCGCTGGGCGGACTCAGTCCGGGGCGCGCGGTCAACCTCGAACGCGCGATGCGCGCGGACGCCCGGGTCGGGGGACACTTCGTCCAGGGCCACGTGGATACGACGGGGACGCTGCTTGCGATCCGTCCAGAGGCGGACTTCACGTGGATGACGTTCTCGTATCCCGCCGGGGACGCGGCGCATCTCATTCTCAAGGGCGCCATCGCTGTCGATGGCGTCAGTCTGACCATCGCGACACTCGGTGACGATCGTTTCGATGTGCAGATCATCCCGTTCACCCTGGCGCACACGAATCTCGCCACGATCGGCGTGGGCGACAGCGTGAACCTCGAATACGACGTGCTCGGCAAATACGCCGTGCGCGCCGCTCTGTTGGCGGCACGCCAGACGAGCTCCCCACTGCCATGACCAGAATGCCCCGCCGAACGAAACCGTCCTCGACCGCTCGCCGCCGGAGCGCACCGGCGCTTCGCATCGCGAAGGGAGCGCGACCGAAGAGTCCGTTTGCGTCCATCGAAGACGCTCTTGCAGTCATCCGCTCTGGCGGACAGGTCATCGTCGTTGACGACGAGGATCGCGAGAACGAAGGGGATTTGACGATCGCGGCCGAGCGCGTGACGCCAGATCTCGTGAATTTCATGGTGACGCACGGACGCGGGCTCGTCTGTCTCGCGCTCACGCCGGAACGGCTCGATCAGCTCGAGATTCCGCTCATGGTCTCGAAGAACTCGTCGGCACGCGAGACCGCCATGTGCGTGTCGATCGAGGCCAAGGAGCGGACGAGCACCGGAATCTCGGCAGCCGACCGCGCGGCCACGATCCAGACCGTGCTGCACGCCGGCACGCGGCCGAGTGACCTGGCTCGTCCCGGACACGTGTTTCCCCTTCGCGCACGTGAAGGCGGTGTGTTGGTTCGCGCGGGACACACGGAGGCGGCCGTGGATCTCGCGAGGCTGGCCGGGTTTGCCCCAGCAGGCGTCATCTGCGAAATCATGAACCGCGACGGCACGATGGCGCGCGTGCCCGATCTCATCAAATTCGCGAAGCGGCACGGACTGCTCGTCATCACGATCGCTGATCTGATCCGCTACCGGATGGCGAACGAGCGCCTCGTGAAGCGCGTGGCTGCCGCCACCCTCCCGACCGAGTTCGGCGAGTTCCGGTTGTTCGCGTTCGAGAGTCTGCTCGATGGCCAGACGCACGTCGCGCTCGTGTGCGGAGAAGTGGGCGACGGCATCGACATCATGGTACGCGTCCACTCGAAGTGCCTGACCGGAGATGTCTTCCATTCGGCGCGCTGCGACTGCGGTCCACAGCTGCACACAGCCATGAAGCGCATCGCGGAGGAAGGTCGAGGGGTGCTCTTGTACCTGAATCAGGAGGGCCGCGGGATCGGCCTGGCCAACAAGATCCGCGCGTACGAGCTGCAGGACCAGGGCTTCGACACCGTCGAAGCGAACGAGCGATTGGGCTTCAAGCCGGACCAGCGGGACTACGGCATCGGCGCGCAGATTCTCGGCGACCTGGGCGTCAAGACGATGCGGCTCCTGACGAACAATCCGCGAAAGTTCGTCGGCTTGCAGGGCTATGGCCTGGCGGTCTCCGAGTCGGTCCCACTCGAAATTCCCGCCTCTGATTTCACCCGGCGGTATCTGAAGACCAAGAAGGACAAGCTCGGGCACAAACTCACTGGCGTTTAGGAGTTCTTCGTAGTTCGTAGTCGGTAGTTCTAAAGAGCGGGGGTGTTCCCCCTTGCCCCTTTGCCCGTTCCCTTGGCGGTCGAATCCTGCCCGCCGGTTGACACTCGAGCTCCCCGTTGGCTACGATAAGGGTTTGCGCGTCAGCGACTTGGCCCTTGCTTTGAGCCTCGTCGCGGGCGCAGGCGCAGGGTTGCCAAGTGCGGCGTCGGCCGGCGGGTGACGGTTCACATGTTCGACGCGCTCAGCACACGCCTCCAGGACGTCTTCCGCAACATCCGCGGCGAAGGACGGCTCACCGAGGCGAACGTCGAAGCAGCGCTGCGCGAGATTCGTCTGGCGCTGCTCGAGGCGGACGTCAACTTCAAGGTCGTCAAGGCATTCATCGATCGCGTCCGCGATCGGACGATGGACCAGGAGGTCCTTCGCAGCTTGACGCCGGCCCAGCAGGTCGTGCGCATCGTGCGCGACGAGATGCTGGCGCTGTTCGGCGACGCCAAGGGTGGTTTACAGCCAGCGAGCGGCACGCCACGCGTCATCATGCTCCTCGGGCTGCAGGGCTCGGGCAAGACGACGACCGCCGGCAAGCTCGGACGCTGGCTCGCCAGGCAGGGCCGGCATCCGTTGCTCGTTTCGACCGACGTACGAAGACCCGCGGCGATCCAGCAGCTGACCGGTACTCGGGAAGGCGGCGGAGTTGCGCGTCTACGATCCGCCGGGCGAGCTCGACCCGGTCGCGCGCGCGCAGGGAGCGCTGAACGAAGCTCGCACGCTCGGGTTCGACACGCTCATCGTCGATACGGCAGGCCGCCTGCACATCGATGACGCGCTGATGACGGAGCTCGAAGCGATCGGAGGCGTGGTCGCGCCGACGGATCGGCTGTACGTGGCCGATGCGATGACGGGCCAGGACGCGATCAAGTCGGCCGGCGAGTTCAACCGCCGGGTGGGCGTCACGGGGGTCGTCCTGACGAAGCTTGACGGCGATGCGCGCGGCGGCGCGGCGCTGTCGGTCGTCTCGGTCGTGGGCGTGCCGATCGCGTTTGTCGGCAGCGGTGAGAGGCCGGAGGACTTCGAAGTCTTTCACCCCGACCGCGTCGTCTCGCGGGTGCTGGGGATGGGCGATGTGCTGTCGCTCATCGAGAAGGCCGAATCCGTCATCGATGTCGAAGAGGCGGCACGGTTCGAAGAGAAAGTCCGGCTCGAAGATTTCACGCTGGACGACTTCGGCGAACAGCTGAAGGCGATCAAGAAGATGGGGCCGCTCGAGAACCTGCTCGGCATGCTGCCGGGGATGGGGAATCTCAAGCAGATCGCGCAGCAGAAGCCGGATGACAAGCAGCTCGCACGAATCGAGGCGATCATCTCGTCGATGACGAGCGGCGAGCGGCGGAATCACCAGGTCATCAACGGCAGCCGGCGGAAGCGGATCGCAAAGGGCAGCGGCACGTCGGTCGAAGAGGTGAACCGCCTGCTCAAGCAGTTCGTGCAGATGCGGAAGATGCTCAAGTCGCTCGGCGGCCTGGCATCGCAGGGGAAGAGCGGCAAGCGGCGCGCGTTGGGGCTGCTGCGCGGGATGCGGTAACTAGGAAGGTTCGAGCTCAGAGTTAGCAGATTGGTAGGCCTACCCAGCGCCTAACTCGGACTCGAACGCGACTACGAACTGAGGAAAGCATGCTGGCAATTCGGATGCGTCGGGTAGGGTCGAAGCGGAGGCCGTTCTTCCGCGTGGTGGTGGCGGATTCGACAGCCGCGCGTGACGGCAGCTTCGTGGAGGTTCTCGGGCACTATTACCCGCGGACACAGCCCGCGAAGTTCGACATCAAGCGTGAGCGCGTCGACTACTGGATCGGGCAGGGCGCCCGGCCGTCGGACACTGTCCGGACGCTCCTTGCGAAGCATGTGCCACCTGCACCCGCTGCCGGCGTGGTTGCAGCGGCGCCAGCGGCTCAATAGCCATGAGCAGCCCGGTTGCGGCGGTCATCGAGGTCGCCGCGCGCGCGCTCGTGGACGCGCCGGATGCCGTGAGCGTGACCGAGACATCGGAGCGCGGCGCCACGGTCGTCGAGCTCACGGTGGCGCCCGGTGACGTCGGCAAGGTGATCGGACGCCAGGGGCGTACGGCCGATGCGCTGCGGACGCTGCTCGCGGCGACGGCCCATCGACACGGTGTCAAGGCGACGCTCGAGATTCGCGATCCCGGCGGACGGTAGCGCGAGATGACGGGATTCGACGACATGGTGCTCGTCGGAACCATCGCGCGGACGCAGGGCCACCGGGGTCAGGTGATCGTGAATCCGTTGACCGACTTTCCCGAGCAGCGATTCGCGGTCGGCTCCGTGCTCCACACCCGCGGGCAGGAAGGCGAATTCACGCTGCGCGTGACGGCGATGCGGGTGCACCAGGGCCGCCCGGTCGTCAGCGTCGAGGGCATCGAATCGATGACCGCGGCAGAATCGCTGGCGGGACTCGAGTTGCGGGTGCCCGAATCGGACCTGGCGCGGCTGCCGGCAGGCAGCTACTACGAGCACGAACTCGTGGGCTGCGAGGTGGTCACGGCGGGCGGAAAGACGCTGGGCCGCGTGCGAGCCGTCGAAGGCGGCTCGGGCGTGTCACGGCTGGTGGTGGGCGAGGGCCGGGCCGAAGTGCAGATCCCGCTCGTCGAGCCGTTCTGCCCCGTCATCGACGTGCGAGCGCGGCGGATCATCGTGGACCCGCCGGACGGTTTGATCGAGCTGAACGCCTGACCGTTCAAGCGCTCGATCCGGAACGCAGGTGAAGTTCGACATCGTCACGATCTTCCCGCGGATGTTCGACACGACGCTCGGCGAGGGCGTGGTGGCCCGCGGGATCGCGTCGGGGATTCTGGATGTGGCCGTGCACGACCTGCGCGACTTCACGGAAGACCGGCACCGTGTCGTAGACGATGTGGCGTATGGCGGCGGACCGGGCATGGTGCTGAAGCCCGAGCCGCTGTTCCGCGCGGTCGACGCGATCCGTGTGGCGCGCGGCGAGCCTGGCGCGATTGTGCTGACCTCGCCGCAGGGCCGCCGGTTCACGCAGGCCGAGGCCAGCCGCCTGCGGGATCTCGGGCACGTGGTGGTGTTGTGCGGGCGCTACGAGGGCGTGGACGATCGCGTTCGTGCGGCCCTGGCGACCGACGAGCTGTCGATCGGCGACTACGTGCTGAGCGGCGGTGAACTGCCGGCGCTCGTTATCGTGGACGCGGTCGCGCGGCTCGTGCCGGGCGTCGTGGGCGACCGGGAATCGGTGGAGGCCGACTCGTTCTCACGCGGATTCTTCGACTATCCGCACTACACGAGGCCGGCCGAGTTTCGCGGGTTCAAGGTGCCTGACGTGCTCGTGTCGGGGCACCATGCTCGGATCAGCCGCTGGCGCAAGCGCCAAGCGCTGCGCCGCACGTTGCGCGAACGGCCGGACCTGCTGGCGGCCGCGCAGCTCGACGACGAGGAGCGTGAGCTTCTCCGGGAATTGAGGGACGAAGGAGCGAATCATGAAGGCGATTGAACAGTTGGACCGCACGCAGCTCACCGAGCGGCCGCAGATGCGCGCCGGCGATACGGTGCGCGTACACGTGAAGGTGCGCGAGGGCGACAAAGAGCGCGTGCAGATCTTCGAGGGAATCGTCATCGGTTTCCGCCGCGGCGGCGCGAATGCGTCCTTCACGGTCCGAAAGGTGTCGTTCGGGCAGGGCGTCGAGCGCATCTTCCCGCTGCATTCGCCGACGATCCAGAAGGTGGACGTCGTGCGGTCGGCCCGCGTGCGCCGCGCAAAGCTGTACTTCCTGCGCGACCTCAAGGGCAAGGCCGCCCGGATGAAGGAAACCACTCGCCGACCGGCCTGACGGGCGCCGACGCGCCTCGTCCGCAGCGCGGCAACCGGCCGCTCCGGAACGTCGAGCGTCGCCAGCAGCCATGGGCCGCTCGCCCGCGCGCCGCACGATCGAGAACACGTACCGCCGGCTCGGCTTCGTGCACGTAGCCGGCGTGGACGAGGTGGGACGAGGCTGTCTCGCCGGTCCGGTCGTGACGGCGGCCGTCGTGCTCGATCCCGCGCGCCATATCGGCGGACTCGCCGATTCGAAGATTGTGCCGGCGCCGGAGCGCGATCGCCTCTATGACGTGATTCTCCGTCGGGCGCTCGCGTGGGCGGTTGCTGCCGCCGAGCCCGACGAAATCGATACCTTCAACATCCACCAGGCGTCGCTGCGAGCCATGCAGCGCTCCGTGATGGCGCTCATCCCCCTGCCTGACCTGGTGCTGGTGGACGCCTTCCGCATTCCGGACCTCTTCATCCCCCAGCGAGGGATAGCACAAGGCGATCGCCGGTGCGCCGCAATCGCGGCGGCGTCGATCGTGGCCAAGGTCACCCGCGACCGTCTGATGTGCGATCTGCACACGAAGGACCCGCGGTACGGCTTCGATCGCCACAAGGGTTACGCGACTGCCGACCATCTCGCCGCCGTTGCACGCTTTGGCTACTCGCCGGCGCATCGCCGGACGTTCAGGCCCCCCTCGCTGTTTGATACGATGGAAGTAGTGTGACGGGCGCTACCGCGACACGCGCGCCCGCCGAAAGACTGGTGTGGCCATCGACCGCGAACAAACGCTGAAAAAGGCGGAGAAGCTGTTGCGGCAGGGCCGCCTCGATGGGGCCATCGAAGAGTACCAGCGCGTGCTGGACAAGTACCCGCACGACTGGAACACCGCCAACGCTCTCGGCGATTGCTACGCTCGCGCCCAGATGGTCGAGCGCGCCGCCGAACTCTACAACCAGATCGGCGACCACTTCGCGAAGGAAGGTTTCTTCACGAAGGCCACTGCCATCTACAAGAAGTCGCTGAAGATTCTCCCAACAGACGAACACGCGCTCGGCCAGGCGGCGGAGATGGCCATCCGCCAATCCACGCTGGTCGAGGCGAAGCACTACCTGCAGCAGCTGGCGGCGCGGCGGCAGCAGCGCGGCCAGGCCAAGAGCGCAGCAGAGATCCTGCTGCGGATCGCGACGCTGGATCCGTCGGATCTCGGTGCCCGGCTCGCCGGCGCACGGGCTATCGCGGAGACGGGCGGCGGCGAGCTGGTCGCGGCCGAATTGCTGGCCGTCTCACAGGCACACGAGGCGGCCGGCCATCACGACAAGGCCTTCGCGGTCCTGGTCGAATCCGCACGGATCGTGCCCAACGACGATGAGATTCGTGCAGCGCTCGCGCGCGCGTATGCGGGGCGCGGCGACCTCGAACAGGCGCGCAGTCATGCCCGGACTCCCGCCGATTTCGTCGCGCTCGCGGACTTGGCGGCGGCTCGCGGCGACACGCGCGCCTCGATTGCCCTGTTGACGGAGGCGTACATCGCGGCTCCCGACGCCGCCATCGCGACTCGGCTCGTGCTCGCGCACGGCGCATTGGGCGAGTTCGATCAGGCGGCTCCCTATGTCGATGCCATCGGCGAGACCGACGACCTCGATCTGCAGTTCGCCGTGGGGACCATCCGCGCTCGTCAGGGCGATGTCGACAGGGCACGGGCCGCATTTGGGCGCCTCCTCGCCCGTGAGCCCAATCGGGCTCCAGCCGTGGCCGCGGAAGGGGAGCGGCTGGCCGCGCTCGATCCCGACGCCGCGCTCGTGCATCTGGAGGCTGCGGCCGATATCTTCCTGCTGCACGGTGACTTCGCCGCCGCGGCGATCGCCTACGAGGCGTTCGTTCTCCAGCAGCCGGACCACATTGCCGCCCTGCTGCGGCTGGCGGAAATCAGTGTCGAGGGAGAGCTGACCGCAACGACCGATCTCGCACAGACGACTCTCGTGGATGCCTACCTCGCGCAGGGCAACGGCGCCGAGGCCCGGACGATCGCCGAGGAGCTGCTGGCGCGCCACCCCGAGGAGCCCGGACACGTCGAACGCCTCCGGAAGGCACTCGCCCTGTTGGGTGAAACGCCTCATGTCGTTGACGACAGCGAGCTGGATTTGAGCGGGCCCGACGCGGATCAAGCGCCGGCGACGACCGGGGCCAGTCCGAGCGCGGCAGAGACGGAATCGCAGCCGGAGCAGCCTGTGGCAGGCGAGCCGGCTGGCGATGGCCAGGATCCCTTCCGGCTGGGACCCGTCGCGATCGACCTGCGGGACATCCTCGGCGATCAGCCTGCTTCGCAACAGCCCGGCGAGGGCGATCAAGGGGCGCAGTGGCGATCCAACGTCACGGAAGCCCGCTGGCCGCAATCTCGATGAGGTGTTCGGCGGACTCCGCGAACAGGCTGCGCGGCAGAGCGGGCACGGCGCCGCCGAGAAGCACTACAAAGTAGCGCTGGCCTATCGCGACATGGGCATGAGCCACGAGGCCATCCGGGAGCTGCAGGCCGCGGCCGCGTCACCGCGTCTGCGCTTCGAAGCGTCCGCGCTTCTCGCTCGCCTGTTCCTCGAGCGCGGTGACAGCGGCAAACGCCATCGAATGGTTGGAACGAGCCGCCGAGGCGCCCGCACCGACGGTCGAAGCCGGACGTACGCTGCTGTACGACCTCGGCGACACGCTCGAAGCGGGCGGCGAGACGGCGCGAGCGCTTGCGGTGTTCCTCGAGTTGCAGGCCGACGCCGCAGACTTCCGTGACGTCGCCCGCCGCGTGGAGCGCCTCTCGCGCGTGCAGACGGGAGGCTGACGCTGCTCCGCCGTCTGCTCGTCGCTGCGTACTTCGTGGAGGTCGGGCTGTTGCTCGTTGTCATCCCATGGTCCAATTTCTGGGAGCGCAACGTCTTCTTCGATCTCTCTCCGTGGCTCCACACATTCATGCGCAACCGCTATCTGCGCGGCGGCGTCACCGGACTGGGTGTCGTCAATCTCGCCCTCGCGATTGCGGAGGTCGCCGAGGCCTGGCGCGTCTGGACATCCACTGCAAGACGCGCACTGCAGGCGGCGGCCCTATCGGCCCTCCAAGCCAGCAGTAGACAGATCCACGTTCATGCTTTGCCTGGTGACGGACCGGCATCGTCTTGCCGGCCGGGTTGGATGCGATCCATCCGAGGCGCTCTCTCGACTGCCCGGCCTGGTGGCGGCCGCGGCCGGTGCGGGTATCGACCTGGTTCAAGTCCGCGAGCGCGATCTCGAAGCCGGCGCTCTGGCGCGGCTCGTCGAGGCTTGTCTCGATGCCGTTGCCGGTTCCGGCGACTCGGGTGGTCGTGAACGATCGGCTGGACGTTGCCCTGGCCGCGGGCGCCCACGGCGTGCACCTGCGCGGTGACTCGTTCTCGATCGAGCGAGCCAGGCGCCTGACGCCGACGGGATTCCTGATCGGGCGATCGGTGCACTCAGCTGACGAGGCAGAGGCCGCTACTGGCGCCAGCTATCTCACCTTCGGAACGGTATTCACAAGCCGTTCGAAGCCGGATGGAGCCGCGGCCGCGGGGGCCGACCAGCTGGCGGAAGTCGTCGGCCGGGCAGGGGGCACTCCCGTTTTCGCGATCGGCGGGATGACCCTTGCGCGGGCGGCGACGGTTGCCGCGAGTGGGGCGGCTGGCGTGGCAGGAATCGACCTGTTCTTGCCATCCGGCGACGGGAACGACCTGATTTCCATCGCTGCGGGCGTGCGACGTGCGTTCCAACAGGCCGCGGAGACCGGCAGAAAGCACGTAGACGCCGGGGTAAGATGGCTGCTCTTACCTCAGCTGTCAGCCGACAAGAGTACCGATGGCCGTTAGACCCGTCAGCCCGTTCGGGGCACAGCTTCGCAAGGCGCGCGAAGCGAAAGGGCTGTCGCTCGCGCACATTGCGGCGGTGACGAAAATCTCGGTCCGGGCGCTCGAGGCCGTCGAGCGGAGCGATTACTCGCGCCTGCCGGGCGGCATCTTCATGCGGTCGTTCGTTCGCGCGTATGCCGGCGAAGTGGGGCTGGATCCGGACGCCGCCCTGAAGTCGTTCCTCGCCGAGTGTCCCGACGATATCGCATCGGTTCCGACAGGATCGCCGGAGTCGATCGACGGGCCCACGACCGAGCGGTGGTACCACAGGATTCCCTGGACGCGGCTCGCAGTGCTGGCGCTCCTCGCGGCCGCTATCGTCGGCAGCGCGGTCTATCTCTATGGGCGCCATTCTGCGCCGGATCAGGTTCACCAGACGCCGACGGTTCCCAGTGAACCGCCCGCTCAAGCGCCCGCAGCGGTCGCACAGCCATCTCCTGCGCCCAGCGACACCGGCCGTTCGTGCACCGAAGCCACCATCGGCAGCGGCGATGGCCGACGCGCCACCAGTGGGGCCGGAGCCGCCCCCAATCGTGACGTCACCGACGTTGCCTGGCGCCAGCTTGACGCTGGGCTTGACGGCGTCGGCTCCGTGCTGGGTCGAGGTGACCGTGGACGGCCGGCCGCCCGATGCTCGACTGTTCACGCAAGGCGAGCACCTGCTCGTTCGCGTGGACAAAGCTCGCGGTCGTCAAAGTGGGCGACGCCGCGTCGATGCAGTTGACGATCAACGGACGACCTGGACGTTCGCTCGGCCGCGCCGGGCAGGTCATGACGATCCGGGTCACTCCCGACAACTATCAGGACTTTCTGCCCTCCGAATCTGCACACTGAGACATGGACCCAGGTGTTCGCACGCCCCTCGTAGACTTCTTCCGGCGCGGAGAAGTCGCCCGTGATATTCGACTGCTCGCTGCGCAGGGCGCCTTTGCTCCCGCCGCACTCGATCAGGTCGCGCTGCTCTTGATCCTGAAGGACGACGGCGACGCGGAGATCGCCTCTGCCGCTGCCGCAACGCTCGACGTGCTCCCTCTGGGCGCCCTTGCGGCGTTTCTCGCTCGCACCGATGTACCCGGCGAGATGCGCGCCTTCTTCGTGGCCAGGGGTGTCGAGCCTCTCGCCGGCGCCGCCGCGACGGATGCACCGCTCATCGACACGGCCGGCGATACCGGTGTGGCGTCCGCAGAAGGCGGCGAGGAAGACGCCGATCAAAGGAGCCGGCTGCAGCGCCTCGCGACGATGTCGGTGATGGACAAGATGAAGGTCGCGACGAAGGGCACTCGAGAGGAGCGTTCGCTTCTCATCCGCGATCCGAACCGGATGGTCTCGGCTCAGCCGTGCTGAGCAGTCCGAAGCTCACCGAAAACGAGATCGAATCCTTCGCGCGGATGGCGAACGTCGGCGAGGAAGTCCTTCGTGTGATCGGCAGCAATCGCAGCTGGGTGAAGAACTACAGCTGTGGCCGCCAATCTCGTGAGGAACCCGAAGACGCCGATCGCGATGTCGCTCAACCTGCTGCACCGTCTGAATGAGCGGGACGTCAAGACGCTTTCGACCGATCGGAACGTGCCCGAGCCCATACGCATCGCGGCGCGGAAGAAGGCGTCTGAGAATCGCAAGTAGCTATTTCGGCTTCTGTTTCTTGGCGCCGGATTTCCGTGCCGTTCCCCACTCCGCGCGCATCTGCGCCAGCCCGTGCATGAACACGGTGGCGCGCGATCGGTCGTCCTCGCTCCCCATGGACTTGAGCAGATCCAGCGCGCGCGCGAAATCCTGCTCGATCGTCTTCTTCGTCGTCGTGAAATAGAGGCGCCTGATTTCGGCCAGCGGGTCCAGCATCGGCAGCATCTTCACGATCGTCGTCTCGACTTGGCGCGTGTCGGCCGATTGCGTCGCAGTGCCGATCGAAAGTCCGCCAGCGATCTGGTGTTGAGAACATCGGCCGGCGTCAGCCAGGCGCGCCTCGCCACCTGCACTCCCCAGCGCAGCGATTCGAAGCCTGCCTGACTGTGCGAGTCGGTCGCGATGACGATCGAGACGCCACGCTCGCGGGCCTGACGGGCCTGCACGTCGCCGAGGTCCAGCCGGTCACTGAGACAGTTGATTTCGAAGGCCACGCCGCGGGCTGCGGCGGCCTCGAATACCGTGTCGAGCCTGGCGCGGATGGGTTCCCGTCGCAACAGAAGGCGGCCGGTCGGATGGCCCATCGTATCCACCCATGGACATTCGATGGCCTTGAGCAGCCGATCGGTCATCGCCGCCTCGTCGAGCGTGAAGCTCGAATGCACAGATGCGACGACGTAGTCGAGCTCGGCGAGGCAGTCGTCGGCCAGGTCCATCGTGCCATCGACGCGGATGTCGCATTCGATGCCGGCGAGCAGCGTGAGGCCCTCGACACGCCCGTTGAGCGCGCGGATCGCGCGCGCGTGCTCGAGGGCGCGGCGCTCGTCGAGGCCGTTGGCCATCGCGAGCGCCTTACTGTGATCCGTGATCGCCAGGTACTCGAGGCCCGCCGCCCGTGCGGCACGCGCCATGGTCAGGATGTCGTCTTTCCCATCGGTGGCCGTCGTGTGCGAATGCAGATCGCCGCGGAGATCGGTTCGATCGATCAAGCGCGGAAGCCGGCCTTCGACTGCGGCGTCGATCTCCCCGCGGTTCTCGCGCAGGTCGGGCGGGACCCACGCCAGTCCCAGCGCCGCATAGATGCCCTCTTCATCCGCTCCGGCGACCGCCGTGCCGGAGGCATCGAACAGGCCGTATTCGTTCAGCTTCAGACCGCGCTGGATCGCCCGGTCCCGGAGCACGATGTTGTGGGCCTTGGAGCCGGTGAAGTACTGCATGGCGGCTCCGCGGCTCGCTGGAGGAACGAAGCGGAGATCGGCCTGAAACCCGCCCGAGAGCAGCACGCTGGCCTTTGTGTCTCCACGTCCGAGCACCCGCTCGACGGACCCGTAGGCGAGGAAGGTCTCGGCGAGCGCGACCGTGCCTCCCACGGCGAGGATGTCGAGGTCGCCGCAGGTTTCGCAGCCCCGCCGCAGGCTGCCCACCGCGAGCAGTTCCACGTCCGGCGCCGCCGCCTGGAGGTACGCGACGAGCGCCGAAGACACTGCATGCGTCTCGGTCAGCAGGTGACGGCCGGCGTGACGTTTCCGCTCGTCCACGGCGCGCAGAATGAGGGCCTGCTTCTTGTCGCCCATGCCGCGCAGGCCCTTCAACCGTCCGTCGCGTGCCGCCGCCTCGAGGTCGTCGATCGTCTTGATGCCGAGCTCGGTGTACAGCTGCTTGACGGTCCGCGGGCCGACGCCCTGAAGGTGGAGGAGGTCGAGGATCGTCGGTGGAAACTCGGCGAGCAGCGAGCGGTGGAACACCGTGCTGCCCGTTTCTGCCATCTCGCGGATCCGCGCAGCGAGATCGCGTCCGATGCCGGGCAGCTGCAACAGCTGCGCCTCGGTCATCCCGGTCACGGGGCTGGCCGCGGTCGACACGGTCTCAGCGGCGTTTCGATACGCACGAATCTTGAAGGGGTTGTCGCCTTTGATCTCGAGCAGGTCGCCCGTCTCGGCGAGCAGGCGGGCGACGGCGACATTGTCCACGCCGTGCATTATAGGCGCGGGTCCGGACCGCAGAGGCGACAGGTATAATCGCGATCGTACCCATGTCGCCGCGTGCGCTCCGCTCGTCCATCGGCCAGCTGTTGATGGCCGGCTTCACCGGCACGTCGATCCCTGTCGAACTCCGGGCGCTGGCCCGCGAGTTCTCGCTCGGCGGCGTCATCCTCTTCAAACGCAACGTCGTCGAACCCGATCAGGTCGCCGAGATTGCGGTCGAGGCCGGAGCGCTGACGACCGATATCCCGGTGTGGGTGGCCGTGGACCAGGAAGGCGGACGCGTTGCGAGGCTGAAGCGGCCGTTCACCGAATGGCCGCCGATGCTCTCGCTCGGAAGGGCGGGCGATGAATCCCTCGCACGCCGATTTGCGCAAGCGCTGGCCGCCGAGCTCCTGGCCGTAGGCGTGACCCTGGATTTCGCGCCCGTGCTCGACGTGCTCACGAACGCGAAGAACCCGGCGATTGGCGATCGGGCACTCGCTGACAACGTGGCGATGGTGAGCCGCCTCGGGACGGCGATCATCGAGGAGATGCAGCAGGCCGGGCTCGCATCGTGCGGCAAGCACTTTCCAGGCCACGGCGACACCACCGTCGACTCGCATCACGAGCTGCCGATCGTCGAGCATCCGCCCGATCGCCTGCGCGCGGTGGAGTTCGAACCGTTCCGTGCTGCGATTCGCGCCGACGTCGCGTCGCTCATGACGTGTCACGTGCTCGTGCCAGCCTTCGATGAGGAAAGGCCGGCGACGCTGTCGCCGCAGATCGTCAAGCCGCTGCTGCGGGACGAGCTCGGCTTCGACGGCGTGGTCTTCACCGACGATCTCGACATGAAGGCCATCAGCGCGCGCTATCCGGTGCCCGAAGCGGCGACCGATGCCATTCTGGCCGGCTGCGACGCAGTGCTCATCTGCAGCGGCGACGTCCAGGTGCAGGCCGCGGCGATTGAGACACTCATCCACGCCGTCGAGGACGAGCGGGTGCCCTTTCGCCGCGTCGAGGAGGCGCTCAGCCGAATGCGCCGCATGAAAGAGCGTTTTCTGCTGCAACCGGTCCGTGAGGGTCGTCCCGCGCGGGGGCCTCTGTCTGGTCGCGCTCTACGCGCGGCGATCGGGCTCGACGCCCATGCAGCGATTGCCGAGGAGATGGCGCGCCACCTGTAGGCCGCCCGACCCATGCGCAAACCACCGGCGCTGCGCCCCGGCGACTCGATTGCCGTCGTCGCTCCCGCGAGTCCGTTCGATCGTGCGGCCTTCGAGCTCGGCCTCGAGGAGTTGCGGAGCCTTGGCTTTCATCCGGTTTACGATGAGTCGGTCTTCGCGCGCGAGCGTTACGTCGCGGGATCACCCTCGCTCCGGGCTGCCGCGCTCGATCGCGCGTGGCGCGATCCGTCGATTGCCGGGCATTGTGTCGGTTCGGGGAGGGTACGGCAGCGCACATCTGCTGCCGCTGCTCGATCCGGTTCGTCGTGCGCAGCCACCCGAAGGTGCTCCTCGGCTACAGCGACCTGACCACGCTGCAGGTCTGGCAACTGCAGCAGGCGGGCGTTGTCGCATTTCAGGCGCCGATGCTCGAGGGCCGGCTGGCACGCGGCGCGGCAGGCTACGATCGCGACGCGCTGCTTCGCGTCGTGAGCACGCCGGAGCCTCCCGGGACCATCGCGGACTCGCTGGAGGTGTTCCGGCCTGGCGACGCGCGCGGTACGATTGTCGGGGGAACATTGACGCAGCTGGCGTCGTCTCTCGGCGGACCGTGGGCCTTCACGCCTCCGGCAGGTCACATCCTGTTCCTCGAGGACGTTGGTGAACGGCCGTACCGGTTGGATCGGCTGATCACACAACTTCGCCACGCTCGTGTGTTCGAATCGTCGTCGGCGATTGTGCTGGGCACGTTTCCCGGCTGTGACGAGCCTGGAGGATCGCCGACCGCGCGTGAGGTGCTGGCCGATCTCTTTGCCGACTTCGCGGGTCCGGTCGTGTTCGGCCTTCGAGTCGGACACGTCGAAGGACCGGCACTGACTCTTCCACTGGGGGTGACCGGGCGCGTCGTCGCCGACTCCGCGGGACACCTTCTCGTCGAGGAAGCCGCCGTTCAATGAGGCCATCGTGAAGGTGCATCTGATTGGGATCTGCGGAACGGCGATGGCGACGCTGGCGGCGCTGCTGAAGCACCGCGGAGTCGAGGTCCAGGGCTCGGATCAGGGCGTGTATCCGCCCATGGACGAGTTCCTCGAGCGCGAACGTATCCCGGTGCTGGTCGGTTACCACGCCGACCACATCACGTCGGACCTGTCACTCGTCGTCGTCGGCAACGCCATCTCGCGTGGAAACCCAGAGCTCGAAGCGGTACTCGAGCGCAAGATCCGGCACTGCTCCCTGCCTGAAGCCATTCGCGAGCATTTCCTGTGGGGCGCACGATCGATCGTCGTGGCCGGCACCCACGGAAAGACGACCACGACCTCGCTCGTCGGCTGGCTGCTGGCGGATGGCGGCCTCGATCCGACCGTGCTCATCGGCGGTATCGCGATCAACTTTGGTGAGCAGGGATTCGAGCTATCGCGTCGGCCATGGACGCGATTTCGTCATCGAAGGCGATGAGTACGACAGCGCCTTTTTCGACAAGACGGCAAAGTTCCTGAAGTACCTGCCCGACATCGCCATCATCAACAACATCGAATTCGATCACGCAGATATCTACGCGGATCTCGATGCCGTGCGGCTCGCGTTCAGGCGGCTGGTGGGGCTCGTCCCGCGTAACGGGCTGTTGCTGCTTGGTGCGGACAGCCCGCACGCGGCTGACGCTCGCGCAGGTCGCGGTGTCGCCGGTTGAGACGTTTGGCATGTCGAACGATGCCGTGTGGCAGGCGTCTGATGTGACGCGTCGCCGACGGCATCACGCAGTTCTCCGCGAGCTACAGACAGCGCTCGATCGGCCGGTTCGAGCTCCCGCTGCTCGGAATCCACAACGTGCGCAACGCGCTTGGGGCACTCGCGGTCGGACACGCCGTCGGCCTGCCTGACGCCACCATGGCGGCCAGCCTGCGCGGGTTCAAAGGCGTGAAGCGCAGGCTCGAGGTGGTGGGCCGCGTGAATGGCGTCACCGTTTACGACGATTTCGCTCATCACCCCACGGCCGTGGAGGAGACGATTGCCGCGGTGCGTGCCGGGCATCCGGGCCGCCGGCTCTGGGCCGTTTTCGAGCCACGGTCGGCCTCGTCCTGCCGGCGAGTGTTCCAGGACGCATTCGCGCACGCGTTCGGCGGAGCCGATCAATCGATCCTGGCGCGCGTGTTCCGCTCGTCGCTGCCCGAGGCCGAACGATTGTCGGTGGACCAGCTCGTCGGCGACCTCAAGCGAGCAGGCAAGGACGCACGTCACTTCGACGACACGAGCGGGATCATCGCGGCGATTGTGGCCGAGCACCAGCCTGGCGATGTGGTGCTCATCATGTCCAACGGCGGCTTCGACGGCATTCATCGGAAACTGGTGGACGCGCTGCAGCAATCGCACGCCGGCCAGGGATCCGCCTCGCCGCATTGAACCGCGCGCCGTGCGTATTCTGCCTCTCGGAGACGCCGCACTTCTCGTCGAGGTCGGATCGACGATGGATGAAGCCACGAATGCGGCCGTGCTGGCCATTGCGGAGCGCCTCCAGGCGCTCCGCGTGAACGGCATTCGTGACGTCGTTCCCGCCTACGCCTCGCTGGCCGTGCATGTGGATCCCCGGCGGCTCGATCTCGACCGCCTGCGCGACAACGGTGCGGCGCGTGGCCGACGAGGTGATGGCGCAGCGAGACACTCCGGCCCGCCGAAGCGACGTCGTGCGGGTTCCCGTCTGCTACGATCCCGAGTTTGGTCTGGATCTCGAGGCGCTCGCCGTCTGGGCCCGGTGCACCGCTGCCGAGGTCAGCCGATGGCACGCCGCGCGGGAGTATCGCGTATTCATGCTGGGATTTCTTCCGGGCTTCGCGTACCTCGGCCCTGTTGATTCACGGCTGGCAATGCCGCGACAGGCGACACCGCGGGCGCGTGTTCCGGCCGGGTCGGTTGCCATTGCCGGCGGTCAAACCGGCGTGTATCCACGTGAGAGCCCGGGCGGATGGCAGATCATCGGACGAACTCCCCTCGTGCTCTTCGATCCCTCGCGCCAGCCACCGACTCCATTTCGCGCCGGCAGCCGGGTGCGCTTCGACGCGATCAGCCGCGACGAGTTCGACCGTCGGGCGGTCGCGACGGCGAGAACGGCATGAGCGAGATCACCGTGGTCAGGGCCGGCCTCTTCACGACCGTTCAGGACCTCGGTCGATGGGGCTACCAGTCGATTGGCGTGCCGGTCTCTGGACCCATGGATGAGCGTTCCCATCGTCGCGCAAACGCGATGGCTGGTAATCGGGCGGACGCGGCGCTCCTCGAAGCGACGCTCGTGGGGCCGGTGCTCGACCTGCCGTCCGACTGCGTCGTCGCTGCCGCGGGAGCGTTGTGTGCGTTGCTCGTCGATGGCCGCTCGCACGAGACGCCGGCCGTGGTGCAAATCGCAGCACCGGCGCGGCTCGAAGTGTCCCCGCTCCGGCGCGGCGGCCGTCTCTACCTTGCGTTCCGCGGAGGCATCGCGACAGAACTGGTGCTGGGCAGCCGCGCCACTGATGCGCGTAGCGGGTTGGGCGGGCTCGGAGGCCGCGCCTTGGCCGCAGGCGACACGCTGCCGCTCGGAGCTGCCGATGGGCCACTCTCCGAGACGGCGCCACCAGCCGCAGAGGAGCTGCCCACTCGGGGCGAGCTCGTGAAGCTCAGGGTCGTTGCCGGTCCGCATGCGGTGGGAGCCTTCGACGCGTTGTGTCGCGCGTTGTTCACCGTCGGCGCCAGATCCGATCGCGTCGGCTACCGGCTCGAAACGGCCGGCCAGACAGTCACCGCCAGTGGCGACCTCTTGTCGATGCCAACGACCATGGGATCGGTGCAGGTCACGCCGTCCGGCGAAGTCATTCTGCTCATGGCGGATCGGCAGCCGACCGGCGGCTATGCCCAGGTGGCCGTTGTGATCAGCGGGGACTTGCCCCTGGCTGGCCAGCTCACCCCCGGATGCGCCGTACGGTTCGTGCCGTGCTCGCTCGACGAGGCACGCCAGGCGCGCGGCCGCGCACCGTGGCTCGGGGGCAAATCGTGAGTAGTCCCAAACCGGCGCGCGACCGGATGGAAGCACTGCAACACGATCTCGCTGCGCGTCTCGTCGATCGCCGCATTGAAGTGGACGCGCCGCTGGCGCCGCTCACGACGTTTCGTGTCGGGGGCCCGGCAGATCTGCTCGTCGAGCCGGCGTCCGGCGAGGAGCTGACCGTGATCCTCGAACGTGCCACGGTGTTCGGTGTGCCAGTCACCATGCTTGGTGGCGGGTCGAACGTACTCGTCTCCGACGGTGGCATCCGCGGCCTGGTCGTGCGTCCTCGCGGCGGTCGCGCAGTCGAAATCGCGCCAGGCCACGTTCGCGCGGATGCGGCGCTGACGATCAACGGGCTGGTGCGCTGGACGATCAGCCATGGGATGGCCGGACTGGAAGCCTGGGCGGGCACTCCGGGCACGGTGGGCGGCGGCGTCCATGGCAACGCACACTGGGGCGGCCGCCTGCTGAGCGAACGGATCCACAGCGTGTGGTTGTGGTCTGCTGGAGCACCCGTTGCCGAAATCGCTGCGTCCGACATGTCGTTCGGATACGATGCGAGCCGGCTGCAGACGTCTGGCGAGGTACTCATCGCAGCTCGGTTCGTGCTCGATCCGGGAGGTGAGCCGGACGCACTGCGCGCGAGGGCGCGAACGTCCCTCGCATACCGCAAGGGAACCCAGCCATTGGATACGCCGAGCGCGGGATGCATCTTTCAGAATCCGTTGCCGGAGGTCTCGATGCCGTCGGGGATTCCACGATCCGCCGGCGCATTGGTGGATCGAGCAGGATTGAAAGGCGCGCGAATCGGAGGGGCTGCCGTGTCCACGACGCACGGCAATTTCATCGTGAACGCGGGTGGCGCGACAGCCGCCGACATCCTGGCGCTCGTCGAGAGATGCCGCACGACCGTGCGGGAGCGATTCGGCGTCGAGCTTCTCGACGAGATCGTCCTGCTCGGAGAACACGCAAAGGTGCGATCGAGCAGTGACGAATGACGATTGACGATTGCAGGATCGGCTCCGGCGAACACGAATCCGAATCCGAATACGAACCATCCGAACACGAACACGAATACGAACACGAATCCGCCCCCACATGTCCACACTGTTGATTGAAGGCGGCCAGAAACTCTCGGGCCGCGTTGAAGTCGAGGGGAACAAGAACGCCGCGCTGCCGCTGCTTGCCGCGTGCCTCCTGACGGACCAGGAATGCATCCTCCACAACGTGCCGCGGATTGCGGACGTGGAAGTCATGGCCCGGTTGCTGCTGGATCTCGGTGCCGAGGTCGACGGCATCGGCACGACGACCCTGCGCGTGCGCTGCCCGGCCGTGCGGACGCACGAACCTGACGCCAGCCTCGTCGGAAGGCTCCGTGGCTCGGTCCTCCTGCTCGGGCCCCTCCTGGCACGGGCCGGCCGGGCGCACATCGCCCAACCAGGAGGAGATTTTCCGGCCCGTCGGACCATCTCGACGCACCTGTCCGCGTTGCGCGCGATGGGCGCGCGTGAGATCGCCGCATCCGGACATCATCTCGACGCACCTGACGGCCTCCGGCCCGTGTCGGTCTATCTCGACGAGGCGTCGGTCACGGGCACCGAGACCGTCCTGCTCGCTGCCGCGGGCACTCCAGGCTCGAGCGAGATTCGACATGCGGCGACCGAACCGCACGTCGTGGAGTTGTGTCAGTTCCTGCGATCGATGGGGGTGGGCATCAGCGGCGAGGGATCCTCGAGAATCCGGGTCGAGGGCGTTGCCAGGCCCGGCGGCGCCACACACACACTGCGCGGCGACTACATCGAGGCCGGCAGTTGGGCTGTCGTCGCCGCCATCACCGGCGGGTCGATCGACGTGGTCGGTGCAAAGGCCGACGATGTGGAAGTCTGCGTGGCGGTGCTCCGCCGGCTCGGGGTGCAGTGCACGCTCGAGGACGGCCTGCTGAGGGTCGAGCCTTCGAAGCTCCGGGCTGCCGGACGCATCACGACCGGACTGTGGCCCGGCTTCCCAAGTGATCTCGTCAGCCTGGTGACCGTGCTGGCCACGCAAGCCGAGGGACGCACGCTCGTCCACGACTGGATGTACGAGCTACGGCTCTTCGCGCTCGAACAATTGAGCGGCATGAGCGCTGATCTGTTCCTGTGCGATTCGCACCGGATGATCGTGACGGGCCCGCGGAAGCTGCGGGGCCGCGTGCTCGACAGCCGCGACCTGCGGTCCGGCATGTCGCTCATCGCGGCGGCTCTGGCGGCAGACGGCGAGAGCCGCGTCGCGCCGCTCGAGACGGTTGAGCGCGGCTACAGCAGAGTCGTGGAGCGCCTGGAGAAACTCGGCGCGCGCGTCACACGCCTCGACTAGTCAGAAGCTTCGAGTCCGACGCGTGGGACGGGTGACCCGGTGGCGATCTAACGGGATCGCCTGGCCGCGATGGCCGCCATTGCTCCAGCGATCGTCATGAACGCCCACGTGACCGGGGGCACGGCGACCCAGAGAAACCCATTCGCTGACCCCGGCGGTTTGACGGCGAGGAATCCGCCGTAAACGGCGACCGAGCCGAGGGCAACGACGGGTCCCACGCCATAGAGCGTCGCACGGGTCCCAACCGCCCAGCGCTGCGATATGGCGTTCGCCCAGAGCAGGCCCACAAAGGGTGACAGCACCCAGATGGTGAACAGGAGAAGCAAGAGGCGGGGAGTGCGCTGACCTGCGCGCAGCAGCAGACCGATCGAACCCAGCGCGCCTGCGACGACAGACAGGGCGGACGCGATGCGCAACGTGGTCACGTCCTGACCGCAGGAACCGATAGGACGCCCGGGGGCCGCACCGTTCGGAACAAGAGATGCGGCAGGCCTTCGAACTGGACATCGCGATCGTACACGAGGCCGGCTTTCCGCAGGACCCGCTGCGAGCCGAGGTTCGCCGGCAGTGTCAGGCCGACGACTGACGGACATCCAAGCTGCGTGAACGCCAGATCGACGCAAGCCTTCGCGATCTCGGTCGCAAATCCCTGTCCCCAATACGCGGGCAGAAACCCGTAGCCGATCTCGATGTCATCTCGTGCTTCGACAGCCACGTGGCGCACGCAGGCTCGACCGACGACCTCGCCAGATCCAACAGACCGCAACATCCACAGGCCGAAGCCATGCGTGGACCAATGAGACAGGTTGCGTTTCAGGTACGCGAGGGTGCCGGCCTCGTCGCGGAGCCCACCAAGATAGGTCATGACGTCCGGGTTCATGTCCATCCGCCTGAGATCGGGCAGATGTGCCGTCGTCAGTCGCTCCGCGCGCAGACGAGGCGTGGTGAAGACGTCCAGTTGCGCGCCGCACGCAGTTCCACCGCGCGTGACCATGCTATTGCGGCGGGCGATCGTTTGTCGGAGGCGGCGGCTGCTGCCCTGGCGTTTGTGTCGAGGGTGGCGGAGGGAGCACTGGACCGATGGGCTGCGGCTCGGGCCGCTTGGGCGCCACCGCCGGCTGATCGACAGGTGGCGCCGGCGCCGGCTCCTCGCGCACCGGTTCCGTCGGCAGCTCGATCGCAGGCGTGACCGTGTCGCGACCGATCTGGAACGGACGGAGATCCGCCTCGCTCAGGTCGAGCACGCGGACGATGTGCGGTGTGAGCGTCAGGATGATGTCGGTCTGCTGTGTCTCTTTCCGGTTCTGCGCGAAGAGATGGCCGATGAGCGGCAGGTCGCTCAGCCCGGGAATGCCGTTCAGCACGTGACGCTCATCATCCCGAATGAGTCCGGCCATGATGTTCGTCTCGCCGTCCTTCAGCCGGATGACGGTGTTGATCGATCGATTGCCGAATGTCGGGAGCCCGCCGTATCCCGTTCCCGAGATACTGCTCACCTCCACCTTGAGCACCAACGACACATCGTCGTTGTGGTGGGTCCGCGGCGTGATGTCGATGTTGACGCCGATGTTCTCGTAGTTGAACGACGTGATCGGCTGCTGCGGGACGCCGCCGCTCGCGATCGGCGCGAACGTCGTGACGGGCACGGGCACGCGCTCGCCGAATCGCGCCTGCGCCGGCATGCCTTCGCTCGTCCGTAACTGAGGGTTGGCCAGCGTGCGCGTGTTCGTGTCGCTCTTGAGCAGGCGGTAGAAGAGCGTGGGGAAGCCGGTGAGGAGAACGTCGGCCGACGTGAGGCTCCGCAGGTCGCGCAGGGTGAACGGATCCTTGTTGACTGCGACGGCGCCGTTGATGCCGGTCGGGTCGCCGGTGGCGACTGGCGTGGCTATCTGCAGCCCGTACTCCTGAAGGCGCGTGCGGTCCACTTCGAGGAGCTCGACGTCGATCACGACTTCGGGCCGCGCCTTGTCGATCGCGCTGATGACGCGCGAGGCGGCGGCGATGCGATCCGGTGAATCCTTGATGGTGATCGCGTTGGTCGCCGGCACGCCGGCGATCCGCCGCGCGTCGATGACGATGCGCAGGAGGTCGATGGTTTCCTTGAGATCCGCGTTGCTCAGGTAGAACGTCCGGACGATCTCTTCCTGGTACTCACGTCGCTTGGCGGCCGTATCGGGCGCGATGGTCACCGTGCGAGGCGCGGTGACTCGATAGAAGTTGTGCGTGCTCGTCGTGACGGACGACAGCGCATCCTCGAACGTGGCGTTGTGCAGATCGATTGAGACCGGCTGCTCGCGGAATGCGGGATCGAAGATCACGTTGATGCCGCCCAGCCGGCCGAGTGCCGTGATCACCTTCTTGGAGCTCGCCTCGCTGAACACGACCGACGCGGGCAGCTTGATGTCGCGAGGCAGGTCGAAACCCGGTGAGGGCATCTCGCGCGCGTGGTCGATGATGGTCTCGAGCTGGGTCTTGCCTTCGCGCGACACCGCGATCCGGTTCTTGAAGGCCGCGCGCGTCTGGCGAAGCAACGCGTCGATGTCGCCGTTCGTCGGGCGAGAGCTCAGAGGCCAGCTGGAGCTCGATGAGCGCCTGTTCGTACTTGCCGCTGGAAGCGAGCCGCCGGCCGCGGTTGTAGTGGTCCTCCGCAGCGCGCAGCTTGGAGCGGTCGAGCGCCAGACGGAGATTGCGATCGTCCGGATGGATTTTGACCAGCTTGCCGTATTCGAGGACCGCGCGATCGTAGTCCTGCTGCTGTTCCGCGAGCCGTGCCTGGTCGAGCAGCTTGTTGGTGGCGCAGGCGCCAGCCAGGCAAGCCGTGACGACGGCCAGCAGCAGCCAGGGCCGCCGCGCGCTACTGCCGTGGGGGCGTGTCGGTGATGACATCAGCGCCACGAGGAATCTTGAACGTGAAATCGCGATCCATCAACCCCACGTTCTCTTCGACGTGCGAGAACGTGAACGCGGACTGTCCGCCCTGGCGGTCTCCGGCGAGCAGCATCCGCCAGGCGAGCGACTCGCGATCCACGACCAGCACGAGCCAGTCGTAGTCGCGATCGCCGTGCGTCGGCATCAGCCGCAGCGCCACACTGCCAGCCGGCGCTCCCGCCGGCACCGGCGCCGCCGTAATCGTGTAGTCACGCAGCAGGTTGCCCTTGCCGGTCAGGAACAGGGCCGGCGTGGATGCCTGATCGTCAGGGACCGTGCCGACGTACACCTGCTTGTCCGCCGGAAGATACGAATAGAGTTTGTGCCCGTCTGACACGAAGACCTTGGCGTCCGGGCCCTCGTATGTCCAGCGCATCATGCCCGGCTTCTTGACGAGCACCGTGCCTCGCTCGGTGATCGTCTTCGACAGGACGCCTCCCTGATAGCTGTGCACGAAGTCGGCCTTGAAGTCGCGCACGGTCTCGTAGCGGCGCTGCAGGGCGCGCGCCAGGGCCTCTGGCGCAGGCGGTGCCGTGGATTGAGCCCACGCCGGCGCCGCGCAGGCGGCGCACACCACAATCGGCAGAACCCGGCGGACGGTGCGCGTGATGTCTCGATACGATAGCACGGTGTCCCTGTTCTAGGCCGACGGCCGGGCCCGTATCCGGAATCGCGTCGGCGGGGCGAAGAGGCCCGATGCATAGGTCGCCACCAGCGGCCGCCGGTCGGGTCCAAACGCGACGACACTCACGCCGCGCTCCAATGTGAACACATGACGGTGCTCCACGATGACCTGCCCGAACCCGGCGCGTCGCATCGTGTCGACCGGCAACCACGACTCCATGCGGATGTCGAGCGGAACCGTCCCGACCGACAGCCGGAGCCGAAACGGCTCTTTCTCGCTCTTGATGATCGCGGGAGCCTCGCCGGTGCGTCCAGCCATGATCGTATAGACACCATCGGTCCGTAGCGTAGCCGTCGCGTCCGTGAGATTGGACACGGCAGCGGCCAGCTCCGCCGTATCGAGCGGGATGTCGTTGTAAGCGCGTAGCAGCGCCAGGACGTAGACCGACCCACGGGGCAGGGAGGCCAGCCGCCGGGTGAGGGATGCCGGCGATGCGTCGGGGTCCGGCTCGATGGCGTAGAGCGATCCGTACGCCGTCTCGACCATGCGGCGGGTCTGCGGCGACAGCACGATGTCGCGGCCGCGTGACAGATTGCTGGCGAACAGCCACGGCAGCGTGAGGACACGATCCGAGCCGGCCATCTGCACCACGTCAGGCCGCAGATGATGGGTGTAGTAGTCGAGGCCGTTCTGCAGTTGCCAGTTCAGGTCCGCCAGGTAGATCGACGAGTCGGGATGGAGGCCCGCCGTGAACTGGGCCACCAGTTGCTCCGGACGGCGATCCTCACTTCGATCCACGGCAGGCCAGGTATCCCAGATGCGCCACGCAGGATAGGCGAGGATCAGCACGACGGCACCCACTCTCACCGCACGTGGCCAGCGCGCGACCTGCCGCTCGGAGAGGGCCGCGATCGCGGCGATGCCCGCGCCCGCGAACAGCGCGACGAACAGGTGGGATGGCAGGAAGAAGACGTGTGCGTCGCCAACGTTGTAGGTATACGCAAACCCCGCCGCGACGAGCCAGCCAGAGACGAGCAACAGCCACGTCCGCCAGCTTCGCACCCAGAGCCACGCCAGGCCGACGAGGGCCAGTCCCGTCCCCGGTATACCGAACTGCTGCAGCAGATCGAAACGATACATCCCGACCCGCCGCGGGTAGGCGGATTTGTCGATGCCCGCGATCATCGTCGCGCGCCAATCGCTCTTGGTCACGTCGAACCAGAACGTCTGCAGGGCCTCGGTGAGGCTCGCCGGCGGATAGGGCAGTGCGTAGAGAAATCGCAGGTTCCAGAGATACTGCAGCGACCCAAGCGCCGCGATCCCAATCGCGAGCCCGAGGACGCGCGGCGCGACGAGATCTCTGATGCCGCGCGGCATCGACACCGCGAGGAACAATGTCGCTGGTCCGAGCAGCAGCACCATCATCAGGTGATTGCCGTATCCCAGCGCATACACCGAGAAGAACAGCGCCAGCCGCTGCAGCGACCCGGGCCGTTCGCTCCACCACAGCAGCGTCAGCAGCGACAGCGTCAGCATCAGGACGTGCAGCGCGTACACCTCCGCGATGACGGCCTGTGACCAAAACGTGTAGGACCCCGCGAACAGGAGACCCGTGAAGAGGCCCCCCGGTGTGGATCGGAGCAGCCGAATCGCCAACCACGTCAGAGCGCCGCAAGCCAGTGCGCCGGCAATCGCCGACGCCAGATTCATTCCGTACGCGGGCTCGCCTCCGACGCCCCACACCACGAGATTCCCGAGGGCGAAATAAAGCGGGTAGCCCTGACGCGGTGTGACATCGAGCGCGCCACCAGCGTCCTGAAACGCGGCGGTGTCGCCGAAGTCGAGCCCCGGCAGCAATGTCGCGTGATAGAGCGCGAATGCGACCAGCGCGACACCCACGGCCCCTAGTGCCGCGGCCCAAGGCGGTGCCAGGCCCGGATGTCGAGAGGTCGGCGCGGATGCCGGCGTCACGAGCCCGTTCGCTTTCGCGCGAGCGCGGCTTTCAGTGCGACGATCGGCCGGGTGTTCACCACGTCGGAGGCAGTGACCCAGCCACGGCGGGCGGTGGCGACGGCAAACGTCATCTGTTGGCCCAGACGTTCGGCGCGATGACAATCACCATCGACACTCACGTCCACGCCGGCCGCAATGGCCCGCCGCGCCATGGCGCCGTCCATATCGAGATGGCCTGGCGCCCCGTCGATCTCCACGATGGTGCCTGTCTCGACAGCCGCGGCGAAGAACCGATCTTCGTCGAGATCATAGCCCGCTCGTCCCGGCACAAGGCGGTTGGTCGGATGCGTGACGATCTGCACCAGTGGATGCCGCATGGCGGCAACATATCGATCGGTCAGTTCGCGAGCCAGAGTCCGTCCCCGGGTCATGGAGGGACGCCAGCACGACGTCGAGACTCTCGAGCACGTCGTCGGGAAAGTCGAGCGAGCCATCGCGAAGGATATCTACCTCCGCACCGTGGAGGATCGTGATGCGCGGATGCCGTTCTCGCGCAGCCGCGATGGCGTCGCGCTGTCGCGCGAGGCGATCGGCATCCAGCCCGCGGGCGATGGCGGAGCTCTTCGAATGGTCGGTCACCGCCACGTAGTCGTACCCCAGCGCTTCGGCGGCGTCCACCATGACATCGATCGAGTCGCGCCCGTCGCTCCAATCGGTGTGCATGTGCAGATCGCCACGCATGTCGCCGACGGTCAGCAGCACCGGCAGCGTACCGGCAAGCGCCGCGTCGATCTCGCCGTCGCCCTCGCGCAACTCGGGAGCGATGTAGGGGAGGTCGAGAGCGGCGTAGATGTCCGCCTCCTGCGCAAAGGCTGGCAGGCTCGCCGCGTCGCGTGAATGCCAGCCGAGGCTGACCCCGCGATTGGCCGCACGCGCCCTGATTGCCGCCACGTGTGCCCGCGATCCGGTGAGGTGGAACAGCGCCGCAGCGAACACGTCCGGCGTTACGAGGTGGAGGCCGATCTCAGATCGATTCGACGGCAAGGATGACTCGTCCAGCCGTGGCATGGAGCAGGGACTGCGGAGGGCCAAGTGCCGCCAGCCGCGTGGCGGTGCCGTCCGGATCGGAGGACGAGACGAGCAGTTCGAGATCGGCCGAAAATGTCGCGAAACGGCGTGTGCTGCCCACTACTTCGACGCGCTCGACCTCTGGGCCTGTCTCGCGGATGACAGCGAGGAGATCGTCGAGGATGTCCCACGCGCGCCCGAGTGGCACTGGCGTTTGTGCCGCGCGCAACTCAGGCAGTGCAGCTCGTGCCGCTTCATCTACGGATGGCGGCACCAGCTCGGGGTGTCGCTCGATGGCTACCTGGAGATCGGCGAGCGTGACGATCCCGGCAGAGGCCAAGCGCGCAGCCGTCGGGATATCGATCAGCTTCTGTTTGATCAGCAGACGGACGTCCCGCGGAACTTCCCGCAATGCGTTGGCAACGGCACGCTCGTCGCCCACGGCCTGCATTTCCGCGAGCGCGTCGCGGACGATCTGCAGTCGGTCGGGATCGTTGGTTCCCTGCCAGTCCGCCCCGCCCCGAAGGTGCGCGGCCTCGGTCAGACGGCCGCGGATGGTGGCGATGTCGGCGAGAAGGTTGAAGGTGGACTCGGACCGCGGCATCAGTCGGAGGCGGACCAGCGCGTTGCGGCGGGGCCCGGATGGTTCAGGCGTTCGGACTCACTTCATTGTGGTTCAGGGGGTTCAGGAGGTTCAAGAGGTTCAGACGTTCAGGCGGTGCAGACGTTCGTGCTACGAGCACGAGGGATCGGACGGGAGGCCGGGGGATAGCGCGTGCTGCCGTGCGGCTGAGGCCCAAAGCCTAAAGCCTAAAGCCCAAGCCCAAGCCCAAGGCTGACAGGCACACCTCGACTTCGGCGGCGGCATGGGAACCGCCGCGGCGGAGCAGATGATCAGGCGGCGCGGCGCTGGGCCACGTGTACCGGGCGATCGAGACGCGCGGCGACTTCCACTCGCGTCGGCGCGAGCGCCGCCGGCTGCCGCACGGCCCAGCCTTTCGAACGCTGACCGCACGTACGGCACTGGAGGAAGATCGCCGACGAGTCGCACGTCACGGCGTACTCGTGTTGTCCCGTCAGAAAGCAGTAGAGAGCCTTGAGCATGGCCGTTGCCATCCTGCACGGGGCGGCGTGGGCCGGGCGTCGGGCCACGCGCCATGCGTGCGCGCGTCGCCTTCCGCAAGCGGTGTGCCACTTGACGACAACACGCGAATGCGTGCGATGACGCGCAGTCCTGCGTCGCAAAACGTCGGTTCGCGGGAAAGTGAGGAGCGGAGGGCAGGATCGCGCGTCGAAAATTCGTCGCGCACTCACAGAATCGTAATTTCGGTCATCCGACTTCGCCGGCAATGCGTACGATACCGGTCCATGGCACAAAGCCGCTGGCTCACGGCGGACGATCGCGAGGCTCCTGTCACCATGTCAGGCGCCGAGCGGGTCAATGCGCGGTGGCGAATGTCAGATCACCGGAACGATCCACGGCCGGAATCCATCCGCATGATCCACACGGATTCGCACGCGGTGCAGCGGACCAGCATGGCGCCCGAGGTGCGGAGCGTGACAGACACTGTGGTGGATGCGCAGGCGGGGCAGGCTCGAATCGCGACGCGTCCGTGACGACGTCGCTCAGGCGGGTCCGGATAGCGGCCGATCACGTAGTGCGGCATATAGCTCAGTTTTGAATAAAGTTACCGGCGCTCCTGACTCTGGGGGCGCTCAGCCTATCACAGCCGGATGAGGGGCGGATGAGTGTTGACGAAACGTATCGCAACAGGCACGTCGCGGTGTGTGGTGGAAGAAGAAGACGGTGTTACGAGCACGCGGAAACGGTCTGGTCGCTCCGCACACGATGCGCGATTGTGAAGCCGAAGAAAAATTCTTGCGGGAATTGGTGGACGGCGGGGGGATCGAACCCCCGGCCTCTGCATTGCGAACGCAGCGCTCTCCCAGCTGAGCTAGCCGCCCACGTCGTGGCCGATCCGAACCGCATCCACGCGTCACGTGCGACGCGCGGCAGACCTGCAACTGTAACACGCGCTATGGCTTTCGGACAACGTGCCGGCGCCGGCGAAGTGGTCGGACGTCCCGGGTTCCGCGTGTTCCCGATGCTATACTGACCCCGGTTTCTTGTTCGGCTTCGCTCACGCGACGCCTCCCGGCACCGACTCCGCGTGAGCGTGTCACCCGCTCACCGCAGCGACTCGGTGCGACCGTTCGTCCGTTCATGCCCACAGCGATCAAGAAAATCGGCGTCCTCACCGGCGGGGGCGATGCCCCCGGCCTGAACGCGGTCATCCGCGCCGTCGTCAAGGCCGGCTGCAACGCCGGCCTCGAAGTCATCGGGATCGAAGACAGCTTCGACGGACTGCTCGAATTCAACCGGATGCGCGTGATGACCACCAGGGACGTCACCGGCATCCTCCGGCGCGGGGGCACCATCCTCGGCACGGTCAACACCGGCGACCCGTTCGTCAAGGAAGTGGTCGGTTCTGACGGCACGCAGCAGCGCTACGCGGACCGCGTGGTCGAGATGTTCCGCAAGATGGGACTCGGCGGCCTGGTGGTGATTGGCGGCGACGGCACGCTCGGCCTGGCGCACCGCTTCATTCAGTTGGGCATTCCCATCATCGGCGTACCCAAGACGATCGACAACGACATCGTCGGCACGACGAACTGCTTCGGCTTCGATACGGCCGTTGCGTTCGCCACGGACGCGATCGACCGCCTCCACACGACGGCGGAAGCGCATCGCCGCGTGATGGTGGTCGAAGTGATGGGCCGCTACGCCGGCTGGATCGCGCTGTACGCGGGCCTCGGCGGCGGCGCAGACGCGATCCTCATGCCAGAGATTCCGTACGACGTCAACGTCGTGGCGAAGTCGATCAAGGAGCGCGACGAGTTCGGCGCCCACTTCAGCATCATCGTGGTCGCGGAAGGCGCGCGGCCGAAGGACGGCGACGTGTCGCTCATCCAGGAACGTGGGGTTGGACGTGCCGAACGTCTCGGCGGCGCCGGCCATCGCGTGGCGCAGGCGCTCGAACTGCTGACGGGGAAGGAGACGCGGACCGTCGTGCTCGGCCACCTGCAGCGTGGCGGATCCCCGACGAGCTTCGATCGCGTCCTCGCGACACGGTTTGGCGGCAAGGCTGTCGAACTTCTCCTCGCCGGCGACTCCGACAAGATGGTCGCGTTTCAACCACCCAACATCGGCGCCGTACCGCTCATCGACATCGTCGGGAAGACCCGCCAGGTCCCGCTCGACATCGACATCGTGCGCACCGCGCGAGCGATGGGCATCTCGTTCGGCGATTGACGCAGACGGTAGAGAGCAGTCTGAAGACTGGACCGCTGACCGCTCTGCGTCACTCTCCGCTCTACGGTCTGCTGTCTGCGGTCGACCGTCTAGTGTCCGAGTAGCTCCTGGTCTTTCTTCTTCTGCTGCTCGTCCACGAGCTTGATGTGACCGTCGGTGATCTTCTGAATCTCTTCCAGTCCACGGCGCTCGTCGTCTTCCGACACCTGATGATCCTTGAGCAGCTTCTTGAGGCGCTCGTTGGCGTCGCGCCGGACCATGCGCAGCGAATTGCGCCCTTCCTCGGCGAGCTTGTGGACGTGCCGTGACAGTTCCTTCCGCCGCTCGTCGGTGAGCGGGGGAATCGGGATCCTGACGACCTTGCCGTCGTTCGACGGATTCAACCCCAGGTCGGACGCGCGAATCGCCTTCTCGATGGCTCCCATCAGCGATGGGTCAAAGGGTTGCGCCACGATCAGGCTCGGCTCGGGGATCGAGAGGCCCGCCACCTGATTGAGCGGGACCTTCGCTCCGTAGGCCTCGACGTGCACGCTCTCGAGGATTCCGGCCGACGCGCGGCCCGTGCGCACGTTCGCCAGGTCGTGGCGCACTCGCTCGAGCGCGCCGTCCATACGCTTCTTCGCCTCCGTGTACAAGCCCTTGAGATCGTTCACATCCATAGCGCAACTCCTGGGGACCGCGTCGATGGCGGCTTACGCGGTGACGACCGAGCCGACGGCGTCGCCGAGCACGGCGCGGCGCAGATTGCCCGGTGTACGGAGGTTGAAGACGAGGATTGGCAGCCGGTTGTCCATGCACAGGGAGATCGCGGTCGCGTCCATGACCTGCAGACGACGTTCGAGGACCTCGAGATACGAGATGCGATCGTAGCGGACGGCTGCCGCGTCCTTGAGGGGATCGGCCGTGTAGATGCCATCCACCTTCGTGGCCTTCATGATCACGTCGGCCTTGATCTCGAGCGCGCGCAAGGCCGCCGCCGTATCGGTCGTGAAGTACGGGTTGCCCGTGCCGGCGCCGAAGATCACCGCGCGGCCCTTCTCGAGGTGCCGGATGGCGCGCCGCCGGATGAACGGTTCCGCCACCGCACGCATCTCGATGGCCGACAGGACACGCGTGACGACGTTCAGCTGCTCGAGCGCGTCCTGGAGAGCGAGCGCATTGATGACCGTGGCCAGCATCCCCATGTAGTCGCCGGTTGCCCGATCCATTCCCCGTGCGCTTGCCGCGAGACCCCGGAAGATATTGCCGCCCCCGATGACAATGGCGGTTTCGACACCGAGGGCCTGAATCCCTTTCACATCCTGAGCGATCTGTGTCGTGACGGCTGGATCGATGCCGTACGATTTCTCGCCCATCAGGGCTTCGCCGGACAGCTTCAACAAAACGCGTCGGTAGGTGGGGACGGGATTGGATTCCTGCGGGGCTGCGGACATCGGTGCGGATTATATCAAGGGCAGCGCGGCGCCGGCGGGAGCGGGCCGTCGCGGTCGCACCCGAGCCATCGACGACGGCCGGGCGCACCCGCGACTGACGTGGAGCAGTTGACCTCGAGCCTGAGCTAGTCAGCGGACAGCTCGCCAACCTTGAAGCGCGCGAAGCGTCCAACCGTGATGTTCTCGCCTGTCTTGGCCGACGCCTGCGCGACGAGCTGCGAGATGGTGACCGCTGGATCGCGCACGCTCGGCTGATCCAGCAGCACGGCCTGCCCGTAAAAAGCGCCGAGCTTGCCCTCGACGATCTTCTCGACCACGGGGGCCGGCTTGCCCGATCCCTCGAACTGGGCGCGATAGATCTCGCGCTCCTTGTCGAGCACGTCGGCCGGCACGTCCTCTCGACGCACCCACCGCGGATCGGCTGCGGCGATGTGCAGCGCCAGCTCCTTCACGAGCGTCTGGAAGTCGTCGGTCCGAGCGACGAAGTCGGTCTCGCAGTTCACCTCCACGAGGACGCCGACTTTGCCGCCCATGTGGATGTAGCTGCCGACGACGCCGTTGGTGGTGGTGCGGCCGGCGCGCTTGGCGGCCGAAGCGAGGCCCTTCTTGCGAAGGAGCTCGATCGCCTTCTCTTCGTTGCCCGCGGCCTCCTGCAGCGCCGCTTTGCACTCCATCATGCCCGTGCCGGTCTTGTCGCGGAGGGACTTCACTTGAGCAGCTGTGATCTCCATCGTCGATCCTTCACATCGGAAAACTGCGGACGTCGGTCGTTCGCTTGCGGAGCGGCCGCTACGCCGCGGCCGTTCCTGGTGTCACAGGGGTACAGAAGAAGCGCCGGCCCGTTGAACTCCTGGCCGGCGCTGGAGCGGGGCGCGCTGGTACGCCGTTAGGCCGACGCCGGTGACGCGACGGGCGTCTCGCTGCGCGGCCGGCGCGACTGCCGTCCGCCGCGGCGATCGTCGTCGGCATCCGCGCCCTCGGAGGCTTCGGCCTGCGCCGATTCGCGGATGCGCGCGACCCGACAGAATCGTGTCGGCGACATGCCCGGCAAACAGCCGAATCGAGCGCAGCGCGTCGTCGTTGCCGGGAATCACGAAGTCGACTTCGTCGGGGTCGCAATTCGTGTCCACGATCCCGATGACGGGAATCTTGAGCTTGCGTGCCTCATCGACGGCGATCTTCTCTTTCTTCGTGTCCACGATGAAGACCGCGTCGGGCAGCCGGCCCATGTTACGGATGCCCTCGAGGTTCTTCTGCAGCTTGCGCTTCTCTTTTTCGTTGCGCGCAATCTCTTTCTTCGAGAGCGTGTCGTAGCGCCCGTCGGTGACCATCGCTTCGAGGTCGCGCAGGCGGCCCAGGCTGCGCTGAATCGTCGTGAAGTTGGTGAGAAGGCCGCCCAGCCAGCGCTGATTGACGTAGTACATCCCGCAGCGCACCGCCTCTTCCGCAATCACATCCTGCGCCTGCCGCTTGGTGCCGACAAACAACACGGTCTTGCCCTCGCCGGCGAGCGACGCGACGAACTCTTCGGCCTGACGGAACAGCTTCACCGTCTTGCCGAGGTCGATGATGTAGATGCCGTTGCGCTCGCCGAAGATGTACTCCTTCATCTTCGGGTTCCAGCGCTTCGTCTGGTGGCCGAAATGGACGCCGGCCTCCAGCAGGTCTTTCATGGCAATTGCGGTCAAGCGTTGGCTCCTGCTCTTCGTGGTTTAGCGCTTGCTGAACTGGAACCGCTTGCGCGCTCCGGCCAGCCCGTACTTCTTCCGCTCCTTGGCGCGTGCGTCGCGCGTGAGGAGCCCGTCTTTCTTGAGCGTCTTGCGCAGCTCCGCGTTGAACGCGACGAGCGCGCGCGCGATGCCCAACCGCACGGCACCGGCCTGTCCGGCCACGCCGCCGCCAGCCACGGTCACCAGCACGTCGAACTTGTCGACGGTTTCGGTCAGGACGAGCGGCAGGCGGACGGCCGTTCGCAGCACCTGCGTCGGAAACGCGGCCTCGAAGGTGCGGTGATTGATGGTGATGGCCCCGGCGCCTGGCCGGAGGAACACGCGAGCGGTGGACGACTTGCGACGACCCGTGCCGTAAAACTCGGTGGCTGCCACTTACGCTACCTCGATCTTGGAGGGCTTCTGCGCCGCATGCGGATGCTCCGCCCCGGCGTATACCTTCAGCTTGCGGTACATCGCGTCGCCCATCGTCGTTTTCGGCAGCATGCCGCGCACAGCCTCTTCAACGAGGCGCGCGGGGCGCTTGCCCCGGACGATCGTGGCGCGCTCTTCGCGCAACCCGCCTTCGTAGCCGCTGTGGGCGCGATAGATCTTCTGCTCGTCCTTGCGTCCGGTGAGCCGCACGCGCGCGGCATTGACGACCACGACGTGGTCCCCGGTATCGATGAACGGCGTGTAAATGGGTTTGTGCTTGCCTTGGAGCAGCTTGGCGGCCGTGCTGGCCACGCGGCCGAGCACCTGGGCGTCGGCGTCAATCACGTGCCACCGGGTATTCGTCTTGCCCACGGTGGCGATGAACGTGCGCATACTGAGAACGTCCCTTCGGGGATAAACCGGACAACGGCAAACCCAAATGATACGGCCTCTTCCGGAGAGTGTCAAGACGCGCGCCGTCGGCTTTGGGCTTTCGGCTCTAGGCTTTAGGCGCAGGGCACACACGGCACGTGGCCCAAGGCTCAAAGGCCGCAGGAATCGGCACCTCGCACCATCGCACCGCGCACGCGCACCTCGCAACCGCACCTCTCTACCGCACCGTCTTTCCGCACCGTCTTTACCGCACCTCGTGACCGCACCTCGTGACCGCACCTCGTACCGCACCTGCCTTCCGCACCTCACCGTCTGCACGCCGACTAGTACGAGTGACACACCACTTCGCACTTTTCGCACCCTCGCGCATCGCCTGCGTGATGCAGCGCCTGCCACGTGCTGCAGATCCTTGCACAGCCCTGCGTTTACTAACACTTACGTTAATCCGCCCCTAGTCTCGACCGATAAGGTAACCGGGCAGGGAATGAGCCCTGACCCTAGGCGCAGTCTTTCACGGCCGTGCGCGCCACGTGGCGTCAGGCGGTCCAACAGGCACGATGGGTCTGCCATTCACAAACCTCTTCCGCAAGCAGCGGCCACTCGTTGGCCTCGACATCGGATCGAGTGCCGTCAAAGCCGTTGAACTTCGCCCCGCTGGCCGCGGCTACAGGGTCGCGGCGTATGCCAGCGCGGCAGTGCCTCCTGACGCGATCGTCGACGGCGCCATCATCGATGGCACGGCCGTCGCCGAAGCCATCAAGCGCCTGTTCGACGATCACGGCTTCAAGGCCAGAGACGTCGCGGCCTCGCTCTCGGGCAACGCCGTCATCGTCAAAAAGATTTCGCTCCCGGTGATGACCGGACAGGAGCTCGACGAGTCCATCCACTGGGAAGCCGAGCAGTACATCCCGTTCGACATCCAGGACGTCAACCTCGACTACCAGGTCCTCGATGCCGGCACGGACGGCAAGGGCAGCATGGACGTGCTGCTCGTGGCGGCGAAGAAGGAAAAGATCGCCGACTACACGAGTGTCATCGCCCAGGCGGGAAAGAATGCCGTTCTCGTGGACGTCGATGCGTTCGCGCTGCAGAACGCGTTCGAGGCCAACTACGGCGTCGAGACTGGCGCGGTCAGCGTGCTGCTGAACGCCGGCGCGAGCGCGATCAACGTGAACATCGTCGCGGGCGATCAGTCGGTCTTCACGCGCGACATCTCGCTCGGCGGCAACGCCTACACCGAGGCAGTGCAGCGCGAGTTGAACCTGCCCTTCGAAGCGGCCGAACAGGCGAAGAAGGGCATTCCCGTCGACGCCGTCAGCTTCGAGGATGTGCGTCCGGTGCTGCGCGCGACGACCGAGAACGCGCTGCTCGAGATTCAGAAGACCTTCGACTTCTTCAAGAACACGACGGGCCTCGACCGCATCGACCGCGTGATGCTGTGCGGCGGCGCGTCGCGGGTCGACGGCTTCGCCGAGGCACTGCACGAACGCTTCGGCGCGCCGATTGAACAGTTGGATCCCGTTCCGTTCCATTGCCTTCGACAGCAAGCGCCTCGGTGTGGAGACGCCCGGGGACATCGCGCCGACGGCAGCCGTGGCAGTAGGACTCGCGTTACGACGGGTAGGCGACCGATGATTCGCATCAACCTCCTTCCGACCGAGAAGCCGCGCGAGTCGCGGAAGCCGACCGGTCTTCAGCCGGAACAGAAGGTCACGCTGGCATGCAGCCTGATCCTCATCGTGACCGGGCTGGGGCTGGGATGGGGATGGTTCACGCTCGACCGCGCGTCGGCGCGGCTGAGCGGCGAAGTGCTCGCCAAGCAGCGCGAAGTGACGCGCCTGCGCACGATCCTCACGCAGGTGGACAACTTCGACAAGCAGAAGCAGCAGCTGCAGCTGCGTGTCGCGCTCATCGAGGAATTGCGCCTGGGCCAGAGCGCGCCGGTGCACATCCTCGACGAACTGAGCCGCGCGCTCCCCGACATGTTGTGGCTGACCGAGATGAAGCAGGACGAGAGCGGCGCGCTGACGGTCGAAGGCCGATGCGCGAATCTCACGTCGCTCTCGGACCTCATCGGCAATCTCGAACGCTCTGGGTACTTCGTGAAGCCGGTTGAAATCATCGACAGCCAGGTCGTCTCTGCGCCCGGCATTGGTGAGCTGATCAAGTTCTCGGTGAAAGCGACGTACGCGCTGCCGACGTCCAAGACGCCGTCTGCGCACAAAGGCCCGCCACCGCCGCGCGCGCGATAGTGCGCACGCGTAAAGCTCGGGCGGAATGACCCCGATAGGGAGTTTAGGTCCATGCAGATGTCACTCAGCAAGATGTCGTGGAAGGCGCAGGTCAGTGTCTTCCTCGCGATCTCGCTGGCCGCGGTCGGCGCGTTCGTCTACCTCTACGTGATGCCGCTGCAGGAGGAAATGGGGCAGCGCGAGAAGAAGCTCGCCGCTCTGCAGGCCGACATCGACAAGGGCGCGGCAACCGCGCGGCGCCTTCCCGAGTTCCGCGCGGAAGTGGCCGATCTGCAGGCACGCCTCGACAACCTGCGGACGGTCCTGCCCGAGGAAAAAGACGTGGGCGATCTGCTTCGTCGGCTTCAGACGCTCGCCATGCAGTCGAATCTCCAGATCAAAGGGTTCAAGCCCGCGGCGATCGTGACCAAGCAGATGCACGCCGAGTGGCCGATCAATCTCGAGCTCGACGGCACGTATCACAACCTGGGCCGCTTCTTCGACCAGGTGTCGAAGTTCCCCCGCATCATCAACATCAGTGCGATGCACATCAAGGGGAAGGACAAGCCGGGTGACGATTCGACGATCGCCGCTGAATGCGTGGCGACGACGTTCGTGTTGATGGAAACGCCAACCAAGCCGGCAGCGAAGCCGCGGGTGGTGCGTCAAGTTCCCAAGAACAACAAGGCGGACTGACGATGATGGCCCGATACGCGCTCGCGATTCTGATGCTCGCGCTGGCCACACCGGTGACCGCCAGCGCGGCTGCTGCCGCAACCACGGCCGTGAAGCCGTCGGCGCCCGCGTCGGCGCCCCCCGCGACGGCAGTTCCTGCACCGCCCGCCGGTCCCGGGAAGCCGGGAGCGCCGCCGGTGCTGAAGCCGGTGGACAACTACACCTACAACGCCGACGGTCGGCGCGATCCGTTCCTGAATCTTTTGGCCCGCGGCCAGGGCCCCGGGGTCAAGGGGAAGGGCATCCGGAAGGACGGCCTGGCGGGCCTCGCCGTCGACGAAGTGTCGGTCCGAGGCGTCATGCAGAGTCACGGAGGCTACGTCGCCATCGTCCAGGGAACCGACAACAAGACCTATCTCGCGCGCCCGAGTGACCACCTGCAAGACGGCACCATCCGCACCATCAATGCGCAGGGGCTGGTCATCCTGCAGGAAGTCACCGACCCGCTGTCCCCCGTGAAGCAGAAGGAAGTGCGCAAGGGACTGCGTGCATCAGACGAAGGGAAGTAGCCACTCATGCGCCGCCGTTCCGCCATTCCCATGATCGCGTTCGCGCTGGCCGCTCTCGTGCTGGCGCGTGACCGGGGCCTCTCCGCTGCGTCGACCGTACCGGTCGCGCGGCTGACGGCCATTTCGTCCACCGTCGACGGCCACCGCTCCTCCCTCCTCATCGAGGCCTCGGAGCCGGTCGCCTATCAGACCTCGCAGCCGGATGCCTCGACGCTCGTCGTCGAGCTCCGCAACGTGGTCCCGGGTGACTACGCGAACGGCTTCACGGCCGCTCCGGGTAGTCCCATCCGCGCGGTCGCAGTCGAGCACGGCAACAGCGCGGCCGGCGAGCAGGTCGCCCGCGTACGCGTGGCCTTGACCGGCACCGCGCAGGCTCGCGTCCGCAGCCAACGCAATCTGATCTTCGTCGAAGTCGACGGTCAGACCGCGCCGGCGGCCGCCGCCGCCGTGGCGCCCGCGGCATCGTCGGCAGCAGCCGTCGAAGTCGTGACGCCGCCGCCGACACGCGACACGCGGCCGTCCGCGATCGTTCGCGTGCGCTCCACGTCGGGCTCGACGCCAGATCCGATGTCGGCGTTGACACTCAATGCAGACGCTCCGCAGGCCACCGTCTCCCAGGATCCGCCCGTTGTCGTGGGCGCCGGTGCGCGCGCGCAGGCGCAGGCCGGCCAGCCTGCGGCACCGGCCGTCGACACGACGCAGTCGATGACGCGCAGCGGCGGGAACAAGGCGTTCAGCGGACATCCGGTCAGCCTCGACTTCCAGGGAGCGGACCTTCGCGCCGTCCTGCGGACGTTCGCCGAGATCAGCGGGCTCAACATCGTCATCGACCCGAGCGTGCAGGGATCGGTGGACGTCGCGCTGCGCGACGTGCCCTGGGACCAGGCGCTCGACATCATCCTGCGTGCGAACAAGCTGGGCTACTTCGTGGACGGCACGATCGTCCGCGTCGCGCCGCTGACGGTGCTCGCCGAAGAAGAGAAGCAGCGCCGCAAGCTCGGTGAGGAGCAGGCGCTGTCAGGCGAGATCAAGGTCCTGACGCACACGCTCAGCTACGCGAAGGCGGAAGAGATCAAGCCGCTGCTCGAGAAGAGCGCGCTGTCGCAGCGCGGCACGGTGCAGTTCGATCCGCGCACGAACACGTTGATCATCTCCGACCTGTCGGCTTCGCTCGCCACCGCCTCCAACCTGATCAAAGAGCTCGACACGCCGCAGCCGCAGGTCGAGATCGAGGCGCGCATCATCCAGACCACGAGCGACTTCGCTCGCACCATCGGCGTGCAGTGGGGCATCAACGGCCGCGCGAACGCGTTGCTCGGCAATACGACCCCGCTGGCGTTCCCGAACAACGGCGCCCTCGATGGCCGCGTCGGTCCCGAACAGGGTCCGCTCGGTGCCAAGGTGCCGACCGCGGTCAACCTGGGGACGACCGCTGCGACGTCCGCGCTCGGTCTCGCGCTCGGTTCGGTCAACGGATCGTTCGGAATCGACGTGGCGCTCTCAGCGCTCGAGAAGGCCGGCAAGGGCAAGCTGCTGTCATCGCCGCGCGTCTCCACGCAGAACAACGTGGAAGCCGAGATCACGCAGGGCGTGCAGATTCCCATTCAGACGGTCGCCAACAACACCGTGACCGTTACGTTCAAGGACGCGGCACTGACCCTCAAGGTGACGCCGCAAATCACGAGCGCGAACACCGTCATCATGAAGATCTCGCTCGAGAACGCGTCACCCGACTACAGCCGGTCGGTGAACGGCATCCCGCCGATCGACACGCAGCGCGCGCTGACACAGGTGCTCGTGAACGACGGCGCGACGACGGTCATCGGAGGCATCTACGTCAGCCAGGAACAGACGACCAACGACCGGACGCCGGGACTCTATCGTCTGCCGATTCTCGGCTGGCTGTTCAAACGCGACGGCATCACGGATTCCAAGCGCGAGCTGTTGATCTTCCTCACGCCGCGCATCGTTCGCTCGTAGCGGAGTAGGGCAAAAGCCATGAGTGTTGCTATCTGCAAACGGGTTGGCGTCGGGCTCGCGGCTCTGACGCTCGCAGTGGGTATCGCCGGCTGCGGCGAGGCATCGCGCACGGGCCGGTCGCCGGTCTACCTGGTGATTCAGAACCTGCAGGGCGCGTCGGGCGCGGACCCCACGAAGATGAGTGGCGTGCTGTATTCCGACGTCCTGACACTGGTAAAGGCCAGCGGCGCCGGCACGCAAGCAAGATTCCGACGGTCTTCACCGACTCGGGACAGGCCGCCTTCCAGCTGTCGATGAAAGACGTCGGCCAGCAGGGCAACCCGACCGCGCCCGAGCCAAACAACGCGGTCACCATCAATCGGTACCACGTCGAGTACGAACGGACCGACGGACGAAACGCGCCAGGCGTGGACGTGCCGTATCCGTTCGACGGAGCCTTGACCCTCACGGTGTCCGGCACCGACGCAGCGACGGGCGCATTCGAGATCGTCCGCCTGCAGGCGCAAGAAGGAAGCACCGCTCATCCAGCTGGCTGGGGATGGCGGCGCGATCGCCATCAACACCATCGCCCACGTGACGTTCTACGGCAAGGACGTGGCCGGCAACGACATTCAGGCCACTGGGACGATCAGTGTGAACTTCGCTGATTGGGGCGACCCCGACCAATAACCGGGGGCGGCAGCTCCTAGTAGATGAGCAGGGTGAAATCATCATGACGTCACGTTTTTCACGGATGGCCTTCGCTGCGGCGGTGCTCGCTGGCCGCTTCGGCCTGCACGGTCCACAAGACCGAGGCGCCGCCGGTCAGCGGGCCTTCCGAGCTCGCCACGTCGCTGACACTCCAGGCGTTGCCCGACACGTTGCCACAGGACGGCGCTTCGCAGTCCCAGATCGTCGTCGAGGCCCGGGACGCCAACAACGCGCCGATTCGGTCGCTCGCCGTACGCATCGAGATCACGGTGAACGGCATCGTGCAGGACTTCGGCCAGTTGTCCGCGCGAAACGTCGCAACCGGTTCAGACGGCCGCACGAGCGTCACCTATACCGCGCCGAAGGCAGCCGACACGATCGATCACTCGACTCTCGTGTCGCTCAGGGTCACGCCGGTCGGTTCGGATGCGGCGACGCAGGTGGCCCGGTGGGTCAACATTCGCCTCGTTCCGCCGGGCGTCATCACGCCTCCTGGCGGCACGGCGCCAGACTTCACGATTGACCCGGATAAGCCGCTGGTGCTCCAGACGGTGAGCTTCCAGGTGGCCGAGACAAACAGCAAGGTCACGAACTATTCGTGGAGCTTTTGGCGACGGCGGCAGTGCCACGGGCCGCATCGCGAGTCACCAGTACAGCCGGGGCGGTGTGTTCCAGGTAACGCTCAGCGTGACCATGAATGACGGAGTCTCGCGACGACGTCGAAGTCGATTGAGGTGGGTGCAGGCAGGCGCCGACCGCAACATTCGTCTTCTCGCCGGCGGCGCCCACCGTCGATCAGGCGGTGTTCTTCAACGCCGCGGCTCCACGGCAACGCCGCCGCGACAGATCACCAACTACCAGTGGGACTTCGGCGACGGCAAGGGCGGCGGCGGAAGCGTCACCTCGCACAAGTACACGAAGGCCGGCGACTACAATGTCACGCTCACCGTCACGGACGACGCTGGCCTGAAGGGCGTGACGAGCATCGCAGTCACGATGGGGCGACAGCGAGGGCGGTCTCGAGGCCGACTACACCTTCTCGCCGACCGATCCGGTGTCGGGCAGTCGGTCAGCTTCAACGCGTCGGCGTCCACGAGCTCAGCGACCCGATGTGCAATACCTGGACTTCGGTGACGGCGGCCCCTGGTCGAACAAGATCGTGAACCAACCTTCGCGGTCACGGGCACCTACACCGTCACCCTGACGGTCAAGGACAGCAAAGGCCGCACGCAGACGACGTCCAAGACGTCCGATGACAGGCAGGCGGCGAACAACCGCCTGCCGAATCACTCGTGGCTGACGCCCTTCTTCGCATCGACGACCTACGACGCCGAGTCCAAAAAGACTCGGCGTCGCTCGCGTTTGCCCAGCTCGGTGAAGAACTGCGCCGGGCGGGCGAGCTCGACGAGGCCATCCGCGTGTGCCGCGCAGGCCTCGAGTACCATCCCGAGTACGTCTCCGCTCGCGTGACACTCGGCCGCGCCCTCCTCGCATCCAATAGTCTCGACGACGCGTTCATCGAGCTGTCGGGAGTGTTGCACACGGCGCCGGAGAATCTGGCCGCGCTGCGCGGTCTCGGCGAGACGCATCAACGTCGCGGCGACCCGGCGGCTGCCCTCACTGTGTTCCGGCGCGCGCTGGCGCTCGCGCCGCACGACGCCGAGCTGGCCGCACTCGTCAGCGCCATTCAACCGTCGGTGCCGCCCGGCAACGGCGACAGCCGTAAGTGGCCGCCGCCGTCCGGATCGCACCCGATCGCGAAGCCATCGCAGAAGACCGGCCCTCATCCGGTCGCGAAGGTGACGCCGCCCACCGGACGGCATCCGATCGGCCCGATTGGATTGCCCGTCAACGAAATCGAAGTACCGCAGCCGACCAACGGCGACGCGCACACGGCCGCGCTCGACTTGCTCGGTGCGCCGCCCTCGGATGCGGAACGCGAACACCTGAGCCTGGCCGATGAGCCGATCGAGGCGTCGAGCGACCACTATGCTGCCGAAGCACGCGGTGCAACGGCGCAGCTCGAGGCGACGCCGGATCTGCACGACCTGCTCGCGTCGCAGCCGACTGGCGGACGATCGGATCACGCCGGACGCTCGTGAGATGCTGGCGTCATGGTCTGTTCCTCCAGTCGACCCACCGCGCGTCGAGCCCCCACCGGCTCCCGTGGATCCGGTGCCCGCCGACGTGCCTCCACCGCCTCCGCTGATGTTCGAACCGCCGCCTGCAGCACCGATGCTGGAACGGGTGGAGAGCCCGGAACCGCCGCCGACGCTGGAGTCCACGCTGACGCCATTGCTGATGCTCACCCCGGAAGAAACGGACATCAGCGTCGAGCCTCCGCTCTTCGCGGCGGGCGCGCCAACGGTGATCGAGGAGGTTGCAACGTCCCCGATTCGGTTGGTGGGCAGGGCGCCGGTAGACGTCGAGCCCGAGCTGAATCCGATCGAGGCCGCGCAGGTCGAACTCCTCGAACGCTGGCTGGAATCGATCAAGGCCGCCCGCGCGCAGGATCACAACCCGGCCCAATGACCCCCGACAGTCCATCGCTGCTGGAGGCACGGATCGCCCGCGCCCGCGAGACGTGTCGATCCATCGGACTCGCCGGACTGCTGGTCTGCCACCTTCCAAACATTCGCTATCTGACGGGGTTCACCGGCACCGCAGCGCGCCTGCTACTGACGGCCGACAGGCTGGTCCTGCTCACGGACGGCCGGTACAAGACCGTCGTCCAGGCTCGGCAGGATGGGCCTGAGGCTTGTCCCAACTTGACTCTGACGCTCGCAGAGGCGGGCTACGACGCCGCAACTGCTGAGCTTATACGGCCGGTTCGCGGGCCACTCGGGGTCGAGGCGGCTCATCTGTCCCTGTCCACATGGCTCGCACTTTCGCCCGCCACGGCGCTGACGCCAACGACAGGGATCATCGAATCCCTGAGAATTCGGAAGGATTCTGCGGAAATTGCCGTAATTCGCGAGGCCGCCCGCCGGTTGTCGGCCGTGGCTGAGGGCGTGCTGGCGGAGCTTGGTCCGGGCGTTCGGCAGCGCGACGCTGCGCAGGGCTCTGGAGGCCGGCATGTCGCGAATCGGTTTCACGAAGCCGGCTTTTGATACCATTGTCGCCTCCGGGCGAGACTCTGCCTTACCCCATGCACGGGCTGGGGAGGCGGTCCTGGCGCCTGGAGACCTCGTGGTCCTCGATTTTGGCGGTATGTTCGACGGGTATGCCGTGGACATGACCAGGACAGTCAGCCTGGGCGAGCCGTCGGACGAGGCGCGACGGTTGTACAACGCGGTCGAGGCGGCGCAATCCGCGGCAATCGCGGAGGTCCGTCCTGGCGCGCGTTTCGTGGACGTCGACGCGGCTGCGCGTGACGTCCTCGCGGCGGCCGGGTACGGCGAGCACTTCGTGCACGGCACGGGTCATGGACTTGGCCTCGAGGTGCACGAGGCACCACGAATTGGTCCAGCGCGGCCGGCCGAGTCGGCGCAGGGTGTCCTGGCACCGCTCGAACCGACCAGCCTGGAGCCCGGCATGGTTGTGACAATCGAACCCGGGGCCTACGTGCCGGGGTTCGGTGGTGTCCGGATCGAAGACGACGTGCTGGTGACCGACGACGGGCGCGACGTATTGACAACTGTCGATCGCGCCTTGCGCGTATGTTGAGTGGCGTCTTGCAGGTAAACGGACCGGCATACCCGAACCGATGACTTTCGACGAGATCAAGCAACTGCTGGAAGTCGTTCGCGAGCACGAGCTCTCGGAATTCGAGCTCGAGCGCGAAGGCTTCAAGATTCGCGTACGCAAGCAGCCGGCGGGACCACCGGCAGTGGCCCTCGCAGCGCCCGTGGCCATCCAGGGGCCCGCGCCAGTGGCGCCCGTTGCATCGGCGCACGCGCCTGGCACACAAGCCGGACCTGCCGCCGAGGCCGACGACGATGGCTCGGTCGAGCTTGCCGTGGTGAAGTCCCCGATTGTCGGCACCTTCTATCGATCGCCCGAACCGGGCGCGCCAGTGTTCGTGGAGGTGGGACAGCCGGTGCGGAAGAACCAGGTGCTGTGCATCATCGAAGCCATGAAGCTGATGAACGAGATCACCTCCGAGTACGAGGGTGAGCTCGTCAAGGCGTATGTCGAGAATGGCCAGGCCGTGCAGTACGGCGAGCGGTTGTTCGCGATCAAGGCAAAGTAACCATGTTCAAGAAGGTGCTGATCGCGAATCGCGGAGAAATTGCGCTGCGGGTCATCGTGGCGTGCCGCGAGCTCGGGATCAAGACGGTCGCCGTCTACTCGGAAGCCGACGAGCACTCGCTTCACGTGCGCTTCGCCGACGAGGATGTCTGCATCGGACCGCCGCGTAGCGCCGACAGCTATCTCAACGTGCCCGCGATCATCAGCGCGGCCGAAATCACCGGCGCCGACGCGATCCATCCGGGATACGGGTTCCTCTCCGAGAGCGCGTACCTTGCCGAGGTGTGCGAAGCCTGCCACATCCGATTCATCGGTCCCGATCCGCACGTCATCCGTCTGCTGGGCGACAAGGCCCGGGCGCGGCGGGCGATGAAGAAGGCTGGCGTCCCGATCCTGCCGGGCAGCGACGGTCCGGTGGACGGCGAGGATCGTGCGCTCAAGGTGGCGAAAGACATCGGCTATCCCGTCATCATCAAGGCCACGGCTGGCGGCGGCGGACGCGGGATGCGGGTCGTGCAGAACCCTGGCGAGCTCGGACATGCGCTCAAGACCGCGCAGCGCGAGGCCGAAGCGGCGTTCGGCGTCGGCGACGTCTACATCGAGAAGTACGTCCTGTCGCCGCGCCACATCGAGTTCCAGGTGCTCGGCGACCACCATGGATTGGTCGTGCATCTCGGGGAGCGCGAGTGCTCGATCCAGCGCCGGCATCAGAAGCTGATCGAAGAGTCACCTTCGGTGGCGCTGACCGACAAGATCCGCCGGCGCATGGGCGCGACGGTCGTCGACGCCGCGCGCGCCGTGCAGTACACGAACGCCGGCACGTTCGAGTTCCTGATGGACGGCGACGGCAAGTTCTACTTCATGGAGATCAACACGCGGCTCCAGGTGGAGCATCCGGTCACTGAGTTCGTGACGGGCGTGGACATCGTCAAGGAGCAGATCCGGATTGCGGCGGGCGAACGGCTCTCGTTCAAGCAGAGCGACGTGACCTTCAGCGGCCACGCGCTCGAGTGCCGGGTCAATGCCGAGGATCCCGACACGTTCGTGCCCTCGCCCGGCGTGATTCACGCGTTCAGCGCGCCGGGCGGCCCCGGCGTTCGCATCGACACGTGCGCTCACACCGAGTGCACGATTCCGCCGTACTACGATTCGCTCGTCGCCAAGGTGATCACCTACGGACGCGATCGGCAGGAAGCCATCGCCCGGATGCGACGCGCCCTCGAGATGACGGTCATCGAGGGCATCCGCACGTCCATTCCGCTGCACCTCAAGATTCTCTCGGATCCCGATTTCCTCGCCGGACGCCTGAGCACCTCGTTCATGGATCGCTACATGGCGCCCCCTTCTTCCGCTGACGGACGGCTCAAAGCGGCTGTGTGACCCTGTCGCCGCTCTACGCCATTCTCGACACGGACGTGGCCGCGGCGCACGGCTGGACCGTGCCGGATCTGGCGCGGGCCTGCTGCGACGGAGGCGCACGCCTGTTGCAGGTCCGGGCGAAAACGCTCGCCAGCGGTTCTCTCCTCGCATTGGCTGACGAGGTCGTCCGGATTGCACGTCCGTACGGCGCTGACGTGATCGTGAACGATCGGGCTGACGTCGCACGGATGGCCGATGCGGCCGGCGTACACGTCGGACAGGAGGACCTGGCGCCGTCAGCGGTGCGGCGAGTCGTCGGAGCCGCCGGCGATCGTCGGACTCTCGACGCATACGATCGCGCAGATCGAGCGAGCCCGGCGCGAACCCATCACCTATCTGGCCGTGGGGCCCGTGTTCGGGACGGCGTCCAAAGACACGGGTTACGAGGCCGTCGGTCTCGGTCTCGTACGCGAGGCCGTGCGATTCAACTCTGGCCCGGGCGGCGCCAGCGGCGATCGTATCCCCGTCGTGGCCATCGGGGGCATCACGCTCGACCTCGCGCCATCTGTCGTGTCGGCAGGGGCCTCGAGCGTGGCCGTGATCTCGGATCTGTTCGTCGGAGGCAATCCGCACGCCCGCGTGCGCGAGTATCTGGCTCGTCTCGCGGGCTAGCTAGCGCCGGGCGGGCAGGAGGGCCCGGCGCCTCGGGAACTCAGTGTCCTTCATCGAGCGGGATCTTGTGTTCGGCGAGAGCCAGCCTCAGTTCATCGTACACCTTCGAGCTCACGCGCAGAGTCGTGTGCGTGCCGGCGCTGCTGAACGTGAGCCAGTTGCGTTGCGGCTTGCCCATGTACATCGGGAAGGCGCCGGGCTGCGTCGGCACCGCATCCGGGTTTCCAGCGGAGGCCGGTGGCGAACTGGCGAACGTGTGCGTGGCGGTCAGTCCGCTGTACTCGAACTGCCGGCCCGCACCGCCGAGCGGATCGACGATCCGGAGCGCGTTCGCGTCGAACTTGAGCGTGACGGTCTGCTCCGGTGTCCGCGCGTGCATGTCAACCAGCTTGATTCCCGAGAACGTGGTCGCTGCGGGACGGTCGGCCTGCGCACCCATGGCCGACACGCTCACCACGACCGCCGCGCACGTGAAGCCAACTAGCCCTTTCCTCATGCTGTCCTCCAGAATGGGCCTCCGGGACCCTAATAGAGCACGGCCGATTCGCCGCGCTCGGCGACCTGCTTTTCGATGACCCGAACGATTTGATCGCGCCTGGCAAGCAGCGCGCCGACTTCCCGTGGACTGACGTACGGACTGGTGGCCTTTGCCACCGAGTCCTTTGTCAGCGCACGGAGCCGTTGGAGCAGATCACGATCGCATCTGGTGAGATCGCCCGGCGCGAGTAGCGTGGTCGTTCGCCGGAACGCCCGCGTGAAGTCGATCATCCACAGCTTCCAGTCCGGACTGATGAGCACGTTGCCGACGTTCCGATCCGTGTCCGCCACGAGTTGTGAGAACACGCGCATGCGGTACATCTGTCTGTTCCACGCTTCACGGTCGGGCGGGTCGACGTGTCGCTTGAGCCGCTGTCCTTCGTCGAATTGGACGTCCACCCACCAGCTGAGTGCGCCCTTGTGGTGGTCCCATTCCCGTTCAACGGTGACCGGCATCATGTCCACGAGGCCGATCAGGCCGGCGAGTCCGTACGCGGCGAGCGTGTACCTGTACGAGTCGATGAAGTCGATCTCGGTCCTGCCACTGGCGAATTCCATGATCGCCTCGTGCTCGTCCACCATCGAGAACGCCGCGTCATGCGTCGTCGTGCCATCGCTGAGCGTCAGGCGCGTCGGATGTGTGACGCCTTTGTCGAGTCCCTTGCTGGCGACGACGCGCGCGGTCGTGAGAAAGCTCGCCATCTCCTCCCGCGTCAGCCGCCGTTTGCGCCTGCGCCGACGCGCTCAGGCCTGCGGCGATGGCCATCGCCCAGAACCCCGCTCGTCGTCTCCCGCTTGCGGTCATCTCCGGACCTCCCGTCTGTCGATCGCCGTGTGCACGCCAGCGACCGTCTTGCCCCCGCTTGCCGCGGGGCTGGCACTCGGACTGGCTGAAGCTAATAATGAACCCGTCCGGCGGGCGAATCCCAAAGACCTGACAGGTTTTTTCCAAGAATTGGTGCGAGGATCCCGTGCGCGCACGCTTCGGGCCCTACGTTCTCGATGCGGATCGCCGCCAGGTGCTGCGGGAGAGCATCGCCGATCCATCTCACTCCGAAGGCCTATCAGCTGTTGGCCGCCCTGGTCGAGGCGAGTCCCCGGGCTCTGTCGAAGGACGAGCTGCAGCAGCGACTCTGGCCGGCGACCTTCGTCGACGAAGCGAATCTGACCGTGCTGGTGTCCGAGCTGCGGGCTGCGCTGAACGACGATCCCCGGCAGGCCCACTACGTGCGGACGGTCCACGGCTTCGGCTATGCCTTCGCGGCCGAGATCCAGCGCGATGAGCGACCATCGATGAGTCGCACGCGGCGAGCTCTACCGCCTGGTGGCTTCTGTGGCCGCAGGGGCAGATTAGACTCGAGGGCCGCGAACACATCGTCGGACGGGACGCGGCGGCCAGCGTCTGGCTCGACGCGGGCTCCGTCTCGCGGCGGCACGCGCGGCTCGTCCTGGAGGACGAATCGGGGATGCTCGAGGACCTTGGCAGCAAGAACGGGACGTGGGTGAACGGCGTGCAGGTCACGGCCATGACGCCAATCCATGATGGCGACGAGATCCGGTTTGGATCCGTGCATGCCCGGCTGCGCCGCGCGTTCGCAGCGGACTCCACGGTCACCGTCGGTCCTCGATGAGCGTCGCCCGCCGGCCACTCTCGCATCCCGCCTGATGATCGGTCGGCGGCGAGCGCCGCATGCGGAGCCTCGTCGACGATCTCTCCGGAGGCGCTTCGATGCGGATGTTCTCCTGCGTTTCCTGATCCTTGCGCTCCTGTCTGTCACCGCGAGCTGTCGCCGGCTCAGGACGCGCTGCCGGCCGACGCGATCGCGCGCATCGACGCCGCGGCGACCGAGCGTCCTGAACTGCCACGGGCGCCCCCAGCGCCTCGATCGCGATCGTCAAGGACGGCCGGATCGTCTACACGCACGCCTATGGCTTCGCCCGACTCGATCCGAAGACGCCAGCGACGCCGGCCATGCGCTACAGCATCGGATCGGTCAGCAAGCAGTTCACGGCGTCCGGTCTGCTGCTGCTCGCGCAGGAGCACAAGCTCACGCTCGATGATGCGGTAGGGCGCTGGCTGCCGGAGCTGACGCGAGCAGGCGAGGTCAGAGTCAAGAACCTGCTGTCGATGACGTCCGGGTACCAGGACTACTGGCCTCAGGACTACGTGATGCCGCCGATGCTGCATCCCGTCACGGCGGCCGACATCCTCAAGACCTGGGCCAGGAAGCCGCTCGACTTCGACCCGGGCACGAAGTGGCAGTACAGCAACACGAACTATGTCATCGCGGGTCTCATCCTCGAGCGCATCACCGGTACGCCGCTGCTGCAGTTCCTCACGAGCCGGATCTTCGCGCCGCTCGGGATGACGACGGTCACCGACATCGACAACGCGCCGCTCGGGACCCGCCGAGCCGGAACGCTACATGCGGTATGCCCTTGGTCCACCCCGGCCCGCGCCAAAAGAAGGGAAGGGATGGCTGTTTGCGGCGGGCGAGCTGGCCATGACGGCCGAGGACCTCGCCCGGTGGGACATCTCGGTGATGGATCGCCGGGTGCTGGCAGCCCGCGTCGTACGACCTGCTCGAGCGGGAAGTGCAGCTCGCCAACGGCGTCGGCACCGGTTACGGACTCGGGGTTTCGGTCGGAATGGCCGGCGGCCGGCGTCTCATTACGCACGGCGGCGAGGTTTCGGGATTCACGACGAGGAACGACGTCTATCCGGACGACCGCACGGCCATTGTGGTCTTCACGAATCTCGATGCGACGGACGCGTCGAGCCAGATCGCGTCGAAGGTTGCCGATGTCGTGTTTTCGCTCAAGGACCCGGAAGCCGCCGCGGCACTCACCGCCGTTCGATCGATCGTGACCGGCCTGCAGGAAGGGCGCATCGACCGGGCGCGCCTGACCGACAACCTGAACGCCTACTTCTCGGATCAGGCGCTTGCGGACTTCAAGGACAGCCTCGAGCCGCTCGGTCCGCCCCGCGACATCACCGAGCAGGCGCATTCGCTTCGTGGGGGCATGGTCTTCCGCCGCTTCCGCATCCGTTTCGACAGCAAAACCGTGGCGATGAGCACCTTCACCATGCCGGACGGACGGCTGGAGCAATGCATGGTGGAGCCGGTTGAGTAGCCGGTATAATCGCGCCGTTCGCTCTGCCAGCGCGGTGTCGGTCGAGGTGTGCGTGAGGCGCCCTCGGGAGGATGAATGGATTCGAATCTGCTGAAGACGAAGTCGATCGAGCAACTCATCGGGAACGCGGAAAGCGGGGGCAAGTCGCTGCGCCGTACGCTCTCGGCCCTCGATCTGACGCTGCTCGGCATCGGCGCGATCATCGGCACAGGCATCTTCGTGCTGACGGGCACGGCGGCGGCGAACCAGGCCGGGCCGGCCATTGGCGTCTCGTATCTCGTGGCGGGTTTGGGGTGTGCGTTTGCCGCGCTCTGCTATGCCGAGTTCGCCTCGATGATCCCGATCGCCGGCAGCGCGTACACCTACGCGTATGCGACGCTCGGCGAAGTCTTCGCGTGGATGATTGGCTGGGACCTGATTCTCGAATACGCCGTCGGATCGATGACCGTCGCCATCGGCTGGAGCGGGTACATGCAGAAGCTCCTGCACGGCTTCGGCATCGAGCTGCCGCTGTGGATGTCGGCCGCGCCCGGGTCGGCGCCAGGCACCGTCATCAACCTGCCGGCCGTGCTCATCGTGCTGCTCATCATGATCCTGCTCGTGGTCGGCGTCCGCGAATCGGCGCGGGCGAATGCCGTGATGGTGACCATCAAGGGCGTCGTGGTGCTGTTCTTCATTGCCGCGGGCGTCAAGTACGTCGATCCCGGCAACTGGACGCCCTATCAGCCGTACGGATGGTCTGGCATCATGGCGGCTGCAGCCGTCGTCTTCTTCGCGTACATCGGATTCGACGCCGTCTCGACGACGGCCGAGGAAGCCAAGAATCCCGCAGCGCGATCTGCCGATCGGGATCATCGCGTCGCTGGTTATCTGCACGGTGCTGTATCTGGCGGTGTCGGCGGTCCTGACGGGGATCGTTCCCGTCACGCACTACCGGTCCTCGGTGGCGGCGCTGCCGGGCACGCCGATCGCCGCACCGACCGAAGTCACGAAGTTCCTGAATGCGCCGGTGGCCTTCGCACTCAGCCTGATCGGCCAGGACTGGGCGGCGTACCTCGTGTCTGCTGGCGCGGTCGCCGGCATTACGAGCGTGCTGCTGGTGATGCTGATGAGTCAGCCGCGCATCTTCTTCGCCATGAGCCGCGACCGCCTGCTGCCGGCCGGAGTGAGTCGCGTGCATCCGCGTTTTGGCACGCCCTATATCACGACGATCATTACCTGCTCGGTCGTGGCGGTGATCGCCGGCCTGACGCAGATCCAGGTCGTCGGCGAGATGACCAGCATCGGCACGCTGTTCGCCTTCGTCGTGGTGTGCGCGGCGGTCCTCGTCCTGCGCGTCAAGCGTCCGGAGGCCGTGCGGCCGTTCCGCGTGCCGTTCGGACCCGTGTTCCCGGTGCTGGGCATCATCTTCTGTCTCTATCTGATGTTGAGCCTGCCGGTGCTGACGTGGGTGCGGTTCCTGGTGTGGCTGAACATCGGGATGGTCATCTACTGGTTCTACGGCCGCGTGCACAGTCCGCTGTTCGACCCGGCGGAATCCAGCCGACGGACGACGCTCGAATCGGTTGGCAACTTCGTGATCGTGCTCGGCGCACTCGTACTCTTCAACGGCCTGGCGATGACACTGCTCGGCCTGATGACCGCGCTCGGTATCACCACCGAGACGACCACCAAGTGGCACGAGATCGGTGTGACCGCGCAGCAGTCCGATGTCGTCGGGATTGGCGTGCTGATCGTCGGCGCCGTGCTGTTTCTCGTCGGCCGGGGACTGGCGCGGGCCGGCAGGATTCGAACCAGGCAACCGGCGCGCGGTAGCAGGAACGCTGGCGATGCCGGGCACGGCGCGAAGAGCGAGGACGCCGCGCAGCCCGCGGTGGTGGCTGCCCGGTCCGGGCCTTGCCGTGGGCCTGCTGGGCCTCGTCATGGTCGGCGGAACCGTCGGCTACATGATCGTCGAGGGCTGGTCGTTCTGGGACTCGCTCTACATGACGGTCATCACGGTCACGACCGTCGGCTACCGCGAAGTGCACGTCATGTCGCGGGCCGGCGAGGCGTTCACCATGCTGCTCCTGATCGGCGGCGTGGGAACGGCGCTCTACACCTTCACGCTGCTCGCGACCGCGGTGGTCGAGGGCGGCCTGCACCTCCGGCTGGAGCAGCGACGGATTCGGCGCATGATCGAGCGGCTCGACCAGCACTTCATCGTCTGCGGATACGGCCGCATCGGCAGCGTCGTCGCCACCGAGCTGAAGCGGCAAGGGATTCCGTTCGTGGTCGTCGAGCGCAATCCCGAGCGCGTCCACGAGATCATCGCGGCCGGCATGCTGGCCGTCGAAGCGGACGCCAGCCGTGAGGAAGTGCTCCAGCGGCTCGGCGTCGAGCGCGCCCGCGGATTCATCGCGGCCGTCGGCACCGATGCCGAGAACGTCTACGCGGTGCTGACCGCGCGCGTGCTGGCGCCCAACCTCTTCATCGTGGGCCGCGCCGAGACCGACGATGCCGAGCGGAAGCTGCTGCGGGCCGGCGCCAATCGCGTGGTCTCGCCGTATCACATCGGCGCGGTGCACATGGCACAGACGGCGCTGCGGCCGGCCGTCGTGGATTTCGTGCAGCTGGCGACAGGGGCGGGGAACCTCGACCTCTCGATCGAGCAGGTCCGCATATCGGACGGGTTCGTCGCTGGCCGCGCGATCGATCGTCGAGGCCAACCTGCGCCAGCGCTTCGGCGTCATCGTCGTCGGGATCGAGCGCAGCGGAGGCCAGCTCGAATTCAATCCGTCGCCCGAGGCGGTCATGCAGGCCGGCGATCAGCTCGTCGGTACTGGGTCGCGGCTCCGAGTCTGCGCGACCTCGAGGTACTCGCGAGCCGTCCCGCCTAGCGCGCGTCTTCATACCCGGTTCACACGCATTTGCTTATGTCCACAGCGAGACTGCTCGACGGCACAGCCGTCGCCAATTCGATTCGTGAGGAGCTTCGTCCGCGGATTGCCGCGTTCACCGATCGCTACGGACGCCAGCCCGGACTCGGGATCGTCCTGGCCGGTGACGACCCGGCCTCCGCCATCTACGTCGGCAGCAAGCTGAAGTCGGCCGGTGACATCGGCTGCCGGACCGATCTGATCCGGCTGCCGGCGACCGCGTCGCTCGACGACGCGCTGGCGGCGGTCCGTCAGTTGAACGCCAGCGACGCACACGACGGGATCCTCGTGCAGTCGCCGCTGCCAGCGGGCATGGGAACGGACGCGGAACAGGCGGTCTTCGACACGATCGATCCGGCGAAGGACGTCGACGGGTTCACGCCCATCAACGTCGGCCGGCTCGTCCAGAATCGCGCGTCCCTCGTCTCCTGCACGCCGCTGGGCGTCATCGAGCTGCTCGCACGCAGCGGAATCTCCTTCGCCGGCGCCAACGCCGTCGTCATCGGCCGCAGCGACATCGTCGGGAAGCCGATGGCGCTCCTGCTGCTGCACCGCCATTGCACGGTGACGATCTGCCACTCGCGGACAAAGGACCTGCCGGCAATCGTCCGCGCGGCCGACATCGTCGTCGCCGCGATAGGGAGAACGGCGTTCGTCCAGCCGGACTGGGTGAAGCCGGGCGCGACCGTCGTGGATGTCGGCATCAACCGCGTCACCGAGGCCGCCGAAGTGGAGCGCCTCTTTCCGCCTGACTCGCCGCGGCGCGCGGCGTTCGCCAAACGGGGCGCGCTCGTGGTTGGCGACGTGCATCCGGGCGTGGCGGAGGTCGCTGGAGCCTTGACGCCCGTGCCCGGTGGCGTCGGACCGCTGACGATCGCCATGCTTCTCCACAACACGCTCGTCGCCGCGGAACGCCGGGCGGCAGCGGGCTGAGGATGCGCCTCTCACCAGGGCCCCCAAGATGCTGAGAGTGGCGCTGACGGGCGGGATCGCGACAGGCAAGTCACACGTGCTCGCACGAGTGGCCGCGTCGAGGCGTTCCCACTATCGACGCGGATCGTCTCGCACGCCAGGCCATCGCGCCCGGGAGCGAGGGCGAACGCCTCGTCATCGATCGATTTGGCGACGCCATTCTCGCGCGAGACAGGTCCATCGATCGCGGGGCCCTCGGCCGGATCGTGTTCAGCAATCCGCAGGCACGTCAGGATCTCGAGAGAATCGTCCACCCTTTCGTGTATGCCGCCATCGAGCGTTGGTTCGCCGCGCTTCCTGCCGGCACGCATGCGGGCGTCGCCGACATTCCGCTGCTCTTCGAGACGGGCCACGAGGCGGACTTCGACCTCGTGGTCGTGACCGCCTGTTCGGCAGACGAGCAGGTCCGCCGGCTGGTAGCGCGAGACGGTCTGGCGCAGGCCGACGCGCTTGCGCGCATCGCGACTCAGTGGCCCATCGCCGAGAAAGTCGCGCGGGCCGGCGTCGTCATCGACACCAACGGCTCGATCGAAGACACCAACCGTCAGGTGGACGCCCTGCTTGCGGCGTGGTCAGTCTGAGACTTCCTCATCGAGGGCAGACGTCATCCGCTCCTCGATGAACGTGTTCCACTCGTGGCATTGCGGACAATGCCAGAGCAGCTCGGTGCTGCGGTACCGGCACCGCGTGCACAGGTGGGGATCCAGGTAGAAGACCACCTCTCGCGTGAGCGCGAGATACCGCGCGATCCGTGGGCCCGGATCCGATACTCCGCCAACGCCGTCCAGATCGCCTGGTGCACCAGGAGGGCGTGAGGATTCTGGGCGAGCGCTTCGAAGAGCAGTTCGAGCGCGTCGGCCGGCTGGCCGGCGCGCGATCGTTCGCGCGCCAGTGCGAGCCGCGCACGCCAGTCCTGCGGGTTCGCTGCGATGAGGCGCTTGCAGAGATCGACGAAGCGGCCGTCGGCGCCGAGCGTGGCATACGCGCCGCGCAGCCGCTCGAACACCAGGTACGAGCGATCGGCCGCCACTTCCGGGACGCGCTCCCACGTGGCTGCGGCCTCGGCCGCTCCCTTCTCCTCCAGGCGCAAATCGCCGAGGTGGAGGTATGCGGGCGCCGTCGCCGCATCCAGGTCGATCGCGGCCTGAAAACGCCGCGCCGCTTCGGTGGTCTCGCCACGGGAGCGCGCTTCGACCCCCAGTTCGTTCTCGAGAAACGCCAGAACGGTCGCCCCGCGCTTCTGTCCAGTCGGTCCTTCCAGTCCAGAGAGCTGCAGCCGCGTCTGATAGGCGTCCTGCCACTGGTGCTGCTCTTCGTACAGCTTCTGCAGATTCGCGAGCGCGTACCGGTTCGTGGGATCGAGGTGCAGGACTTCCTTGAACGTCTCGAGCGCCCGATCGACGAAACCGCCGCGCCGGAAATCCAGCCCGAGGCAGAGCAGGACGTGCGCGTGCTCGAGCGGCGTCAGGCGCGGCCGCTGCAGCAGCGCCTGGTGGACCGTGACGGCACGTCCGACCTGTCCCTTCTCTCGATACAAGTTGCCCAGAATGAGGTGGATCTCGAGCGCATCCGCATCCGCCTTCGACGCCTTGGAGAGCTCCTCGATGGCGAGGTCCACATGGTTCGAGACGAGGAAGTTCAGCCCCACCATGTAGTGCGGCGACTGGCGCGCCCGGCGCCGATCGATCCACCGGCCGTCACGGAGCTTGTAGCGTTCCCAGGCCTTGCCGACGGCGAGGCCGACCAGCAGCGCCACGAGCCCGACGAGCAGCGGAACTGAGGTCAGGTTCACGGCCGATCCGCCTGACGGGTCCAGTCGTCGACGAACGGCTGCCAGCGTCCCTGTGCGCGCAGGATCAGCTCGATGGCTTCGCGCACGGCGCCCCGGCCACCGCGAGCGGACGTCACGTGGTGCGCGGCCGCGCGTACGTCTGCGACGGCGTCGGCTGGAGCGAGCGCCAGGCCGGCGCGGAGCAGGACCGGGAGATCGAGGAGATCGTCGCCCATGTAGGCGACCTCTTCGTCGGGTAGCTTGGCGCGCCGCAGGATCTGCTGATACGCGGTGATCTTCGGCTGCGAGGTTTCGACGAGGAGACGGACGCGAAGCTCCGCCGCGCGCCGCGCGGTCACCGGCGATGGCCGCGCCGACAGCCAGCCGACGCGCAGCCCGAGCCGCTGCGCCCAGACGACCGCTGCGCCATCCTTGATGTCGAACCGCTTCGACTCGGTCCCGTCTCCGTGCAGAACGACGGTGCCGTCCGTCAACACGCCGTCGACGTCCAGCAGCACGAGGCGAACGCGAGCCGCGCGGCTCTGGACCGTCGGCACGACAGCTCCTAGATGAGATCCGTCCGCCAGAGATCGTGCAGATGCACGACGCCCTCGACGCGGCCATCGTCGGCCGCCACGATGATCGACGTGATCTTCCGCTGCTCCATGATGAGCAGGGCCTGCGGTGCGAGCACGGTGCGGGCGATGGTGACGGGATGAGCGGTCATGACGTCCGCGGCGCGGAGGTCGAGGATATTCGGCGTGTCGATCATCCGGCGGCGCAGGTCGCCATCCGTGATGATCCCGACCAGCCGCTCGTTGTCGACGACGCAGGTCATGCCGAGCTGCTTGCGCGACATCTCGTAGATCACGTCGCGCATCGGCGTGGCGAGGTCGACGATCGGGCGCCAGCGGGCCCGCGTGCATCAGGGCTTCGACCCGCATCAATTTCTTTCCGAGCTTGCCGCCGGGATGCAGGTTGGCGAAGTCCTCCTCGCGGAAGCCCTTCTCGACGAGCAGCGTCATGGCCAGCGCGTCACCGAGCGCCAGCGCCGCCGACGTGCTGGCGGTCGGAACGAGATTGAGCGGGCACGCCTCCTCGGCGACGTGGCAGTCGAGCGTCAGATCCGCGGCCTGCGCAAGCGTCGATCGGGGCGACCCGGTCACGGCGATGAGCCGGGGACCCAGCCGCCGGATCGTTTCGATCAGACGCAGCACCTCCGCGGTCTCCCCGCTGTACGACAGCGCCACGACGACGTCGTCGGGGTGCAGCATCCCGAGATCGCCGTGAATGGCTTCGGCCGGGTGCATGAAGAACGCGGGGGTGCCGATGGACGAGAACGTCGCGGCGATCTTGCGCGAGATGATGCCCGACTTGCCCATGCCGGTGACGATCACGCGGCCCTTGCAGTCGCGCAGCATCAGCACGGCCTGCGCGAAGCGCTCGTCGAGGCGGTCGATCAGGCCGAGGATCGCGTCGGCCTCGGTGCGCAGCACGCGGCGGGCGAGAGCGAGATCGGGCAGGACGGATTGCGACATCGTCAGGACTCCCGCACCACCGCGTCGAGGCGCGTCAGGCGGCGCAGCAGCGGCTCCAGCAGATCGAGCGCCAGCGCGTTCTGCGCGTCGCTCTTCGCTCGCGCCGGCTCTTCGTGGACCTCGAGGAACACGCCATCCACGCCGGCCGCCACACCCGCAGACGCGAGCGGCGTGATGTACTGCGCGAGCCCGGCCGTCACGCCGTCGCCGCCGCCCGGCAGCTGCAGGCTGTGCGTGACGTCGAAGATGACTGGCGCGCCCAGCTCCCGCAGCATCGGGAAGGCGCGCATGTCCACGACGAGATTGTTGTAGCCGAACGAGAACCCGCGCTCGGTCACGAGCACGCGATCGTTGCCCGATTCGGTCACCTTGCGAATCGCGTGGCGGACGTCGAGGGGCGCCAGGAACTGACCCTTCTTGATGTTGACGACGCGGCCGGTCTTGGCGGCGGCAATGATCAAATCGGTCTGCCGCGAGAGAAACGCCGGGATTTGCAGGATATCCGCGACCGCCGCAACGGGAGCGGCCTGATCGGCCTCGTGAATGTCGGTCAGGATCGGGACGCCGACGGCGTCTTTGACGCGGCCCAGGACACGTACGCCATCCTCCAGGCCCGGACCGCGGAACGAAGTCAGCGACGTGCGGTTGGCCTTGTCGTACGAGGCCTTGAAGATGTACGGCACTCCGCACCGGGCGGCGACGGCGCTGATCGCGCGTGCAAGCTCGATCGCGTGTCTTTCGCTTTCGATGACGCAGGGTCCGGCAATGAGGACGAGCGGGCGGCCACCACCGATGGTGATCGGCCCGACGGTCACGGATGGCACGGGTCCGATCATACCTGATGGACCGTGAACGCGGTGGAGCCGGGACGATGAGTGGCAGGCCGGGCCCAGGCGGGCCCGGCACCTCGAATCACGCGCTGAGGCTGGCCGTTTCGCCCGCCGGCGTGCCCAGCTGCTTCGTCCGGTAGCTGGCACCAACGAAGCTCGCGAAAAGCGGATGCGGCGTGAGCGGCTTGGACTTGAACTCGGGATGGAACTGCACGGCCACGTACCAGGGATGTCCCGGCAGCTCGACGATCTCGACGAACTTACCGTCCGGTGAACGGCCGGAAATGATCAGGCCGTGTTCGTGGAGCGTCTTTTCGTACAGACAGTTGAATTCGTAGCGGTGGCGATGCCGCTCGGTGATCGCGGAGGCGCCGTAGATCTGCTGCGCCAGTGAGCCGGGCGCAATCACGCACTCGTATGCGCCAAGCCGCATCGTGCCTCCGAGATCGTCGATGCCAAGCAGATCGCGGAGCTTGTAGATCACCTTGTCTGGCGTGTCGGGATTGCATTCCGTCGAGTCGGCCTGGGCGAGCCCGCACACGTTGCGCGCGTACTCGACCGTGGCCCACTGGAAGCCGTAGCAGATCCCGAAGTAGGGGATGGCGCGTGAACGGGCGACTTCCGCCGCCTTCATCATGCCGCGCGTACCGCGATTGCCGAATCCACCCGGAACGAGGATGCCGGACGCGCCATCGAGCAGGTGCTCGCCGCCCGGTTGCTCGAGCGCCTCGGCCTCGACCCAGTGGATGTCCACCTTGAGGCCGTGCGCCATCCCGCCATGGTACAGCGCTTCGTTGAGGCTCTTGTACGAGTCTTCATATCCGACGTATTTGCCGACCACATGGATCGTGATCTCGTCGGCTGGATTCTTGATGCGCTCGACCAGAGACTCCCACGCCTCCATCCGCCGCTCGGTCTGGGGCAGCTTCAACAGACGGAGCAGGATGGGGTCGATGCCTTCGTCGGCGAGTGCGAGCGGTACTTCGTAGATCGTGTCCACGTCACGCGCTGTGATGACCGCTTCCTCGTCCACGTCGCAGAAGAGCGCGATCTTCTGTTTCACGTCGCGCGGCAGCACGCGATCCGTGCGGCACAACAGGATGTCGGGCTGGATGCCGATCGAGCGCAGATCTCTGACACTGTGCTGCGTGGGCTTGGTCTTGAGCTCGCCGGCCGTGCCGATCCACGGCACGAGCGTGAGATGGACGTAGGCGGTGTTGTCCTTGCCGACATCCTGGCGGAACTGGCGGATGGCCTCGAGGAACGGGAGGCTCTCGATGTCGCCGACCGTGCCGCCGATCTCGACGAGGACGATGTCGACGTCCTTGCCGACGCTCTGGATGCTGTCCTTGATTTCGTTCGTGATGTGCGGGATGACCTGAACGGTGCGCCCGAGATACTCGCCGCGCCGTTCCTTCTGGATGACCGACTGATAGATCTTGCCGGTGGTCCAGTTGTTGTTCCGCGTGGTGGTGAGGTTGGTGAACCGCTCGTAGTGTCCCAGGTCCAGGTCAGTCTCCGCGCCATCGTCGGTGACGTAGACCTCACCGTGCTGGAACGGACTCATCGTGCCGGGGTCGACGTTGATGTACGGGTCGAACTTCTGCAGCGAGACCTTGTAGCCGTGTCCCTCGAGCAGACACCCGATCGAGGCCGCCGCCAACCCCTTGCCGAGCGACGACACCACACCACCCGTCACGAAGATGTACTTCACCGCCCTCGAGTCCCGCGTGTCCATCAACACCACCTAACGTCGCGAGCCGCCTGTCGCGGCCTTGGCCAACTAGCGCATCCGTGCCGTTCCAGCTTCCACGAGCGCACGCACGCGCTCGAGGTCAGCCGGCGTGTCTACACCGATCGAGTCCGCCGTCGTCTCCACCGCTTTGATCCGGAAGCCATGCTCCAGCACACGCAGTTGCTCGAGCATCTCGCGCTCTTCGAGCGGCGTCGGCGGGAGCGCCGCGAGATCGAGGAGGAACCGCCGGCGGTAGACGTACAAGCCGATGTGCTTGTACGCGACGGCCGCAGCCGTTCCGACGTCGCGGCGATGAGGAATGGGTGCGCGCGAAAAATAGAGAGCGTTGTCGTGGAGATCCACGACGACCTTCACGACATGCGGGCTTGCCAGATCTGAAGGATCGTCAATCCGCCGCCGCAGCGTGCTCATCTGCACGCCGGGATCGGCGAAGGGCGCGACGGCCTGGTCGATCATGACAGGATCCAGCAGAGGCTCGTCGCCTTGCACGTTGACGATCAATTCGCAGTCGAGCGTCTGCGCGACCTCGGCCAGCCGATCCGTGCCGCTGCGATGTGAGCGGCTCGTCATCCGCGATTCGCCGCCGAACGCCTCGACCGCCCGGGCAATCCGCTCATCGTCGGTCGCGACGATGACGGCGTCCACGGATCGCGCGGCCGCCGCACGCTCGTGCACGTGCGCGATCATCGGGCGTCCGCCAATGTCCGCGAGCGCCTTACCGGGGAAGCGCGTCGATTCGTAGCGTGCAGGGATGATGGCGACGATGCGGCGGAAGTGAGAACGTGCAGTCGGCTCTGAGGCAGGACCAGCGAGCACATCGAATCATAGCACAACGACTTCCGGTGCTGGTCGCGGTGAATCATGGCGCGCCCACGATCAACTCCCAACCTCCAACTCCCAACTTCCAAGTCCCTGTCCAGAGCCGAAAGCCCAAAGCCCAAAGCCTCGTCTTGTGCCTGTGCCGTGCGCCGTGGGCGCCTGGGCCGTGCTAGGATCCAGCGAACGTCATGACCATCGGCCGTGGAGCGATCGTCGCCGGCGGTGCGGTCATCGTGACCGCGTGGGTCATCGCGTCGGGGCCGGGACCTGACCGAGCGCCTGAGGCGCAGCGGAACAGTGCGGCCGCGAGCGCGGTCTCGCCGCGGCCCTCGCATGAGGAACGGTTGCGGGACCGGCTGGCGGCCATGCCGGCCGCGGACGATTCACACCGGGATCCCTTCCAATTCGGCGCGCCGCCTCCCCGCACCGAGCCACCTCGCGCCGCCGTCGCCGCCGAGACGGCCGCGGAGCCGGCAGTACACACGCCAGTCGTTCCCGATCTTCAATTGCTGGGAATTGCCGAGGACACGCATGAGGGCCAGCCCTCGCGCACGGCCATCATCTCAGTGATGGATGGGCTCTTTCTCGTCCACGAAGGCGAGCCGATCGCGCTGCGCTACCAGGTCCGGCGGATCGGGGCCGACGCCGTCGAGCTCGAAGATCTCGCCGCCGGCACCACAATCCGCCTCGCGCTTCCCTAGGGCTAGAGACGCACCAGTTCAGCGGATGTGACGGCGGGAATGCGCCGCAGCGCCGCAATGGCTGCCTCGCTCGTCTCCGCGTCAACGGGGTCCACGCCGACGACTCCGATCGCCCCGCGCTCGCTGCGGCCGAGCGCGAACGTCGCGATGTTGACGCCGTGCTGACCGAGCACCGTGCCCACCGCGCCAATGACGCCCGGCGTGTCCGTATTCTTGATGATGATTTGCGTCCCCTCGAGTGGCGCTTCGACGGGAACGCCGTCCACCATCACCAGTCGTGGACCGTGGTGTTCGACGACTGTTCCCTCGACCCAGCGCTCGCCGGCGCTCGTGTGGAGCTTCACGGACAGCAGGCTGGTGAAGTTCCGCGCGCGTGAGCTCTGAGACTCGATGAGTTCGACGCCGCGTTCGGCGGCGACGGCGCGCGCGTTGACGAGTGTGACGCCGCTCGACAGGATCGTGCGGAACAATCCTGCGAGCACTGCACTTGCGACGAGCTGATTGCTGCCGTGGGCGAGCTCCCCGTAGTAGCGGACACCCACGGCGCCCGTGCGCGCTTCGCCCATCTGGGCGACGAGCGAACCGAGGCGCTCGGCCAGCGTCAGATACGGACGCAGCCGCGCGAACGTCTCGGCGGGCACTGACGGAAAGTTGACGGCGTTCCGGATCACGCCTTCGCGCAGGAAGTCCCGCACGGCAGCCGCCGTCTCGACGCCAACCATCTCCTGCGCCTCGCCAGTGGACGCCGCGATGTGCGGCGTGGCGATCACAGCGGGCAGTTGCGGCAGCGTCCAGTCCTTCGGCGGTTCCTCCGTGAACACGTCGAGTGCGGCGCCGCCAACGTGTCCGGCGCGAATGGCATCCGCCAGCGCGGCCTCGTCGATGAGCTCTCCACGGGCCGTATTGATGATCTTGATGCCTTTCTTGCACCGCGACAGGCGCGCGGCGTCGAACATCTTGCGCGTGCCGGCGGTCGCGGGCAGGTGCAGCGTCAGATAGTCGGACTCCGCGCAGACCTCATCGAGTGTCCGCAGGTGCGCTCCGACCTGAGCGGCCAGCTCCGCGGAGATGAACGGATCGTGCGCGACGATTTCCATCCCGAACGCCCGCGCGCGCAGCGCGACTTCCTGTCCGATCCGGCCCAGTCCGATGATGCCAAGCGTCTTGCCGCGAACCTCGACGCCGGCGAACTTCTTCTTCTCCCACTTGCCGGCCTTCATCGCCGCGTCGGCGGCCGGCACGGGCCGCGCCAACGAGAGGACGAACCCCATGGCGAGCTCAGCGACGCTGATGCTGTTGGCGCCGGGCGCGTTCATCACGACAATGCCGCGTGTACTTGCCGCATCGAGATCGACGTTGTCCACTCCGGTGCCCGCACGGGCAATGACCCGAAGTTTTGGCGCCGCTGCAATCAACGCGCCCGTGACTTTCGTGGCGCTACGAACGATGAGGGCATCGGCGTCGGCGAGCGCGGTTTCGAGTTCGGGCAGCGGCCGGCCCGCTCTCGCGTCGATGGTCCAGCCTTCGACCGCGCGCAGCAAGTCGGCGGCTGAAGCCGGTAGATCATCCGCAATAACAATCTTCATCTGAGGAACCAACCTGAATGAGAGGCCAGAAGGATAGGGGACTGGTCGCTGGACGCCATCGCTTGCAGGGACCCTAGAGTATACTCTGGGAGTTTTGTGGTGGCCGACCGTGGCGCACGCGGAGGCGGCTCCTCTCGAACGCACCACGATGGTGCAAACCGCACATCACATCGGTTTGACGCGGGTTCGCGGCGGGCGTCCACAGGTTTTTCCACAGGGTTTTCCACAGCAGTTGTGCACGCCGACGTTCGTCGCGGGGGGACGTGACCTAACTCGCCACGCGGCCGCGTCCTAATCCGTATGCCAAACTACACACACCTCAAGCCGCCCTCAGAGGGCACCGCCATCACCATCAGGAACGGCGAAGCCGTCGTCCCCTCCGATCCAATCATTCCGTTCGTCGAAGGCGACGGGACCGGCGCTGATATCTGGCGGGCCAGCGTGCGCGTGTTCGATGCCGCCGTCGCCGCAGCGTACGGCGGAAGCCGGCGTTTCGTCTGGTTCGAGGTCCTCGCGGGCGAGAAAGCGCAGCGGCTGACTGGCGAGTGGCTGCCATCAGACACGCTCGAAGCCGTCAAGGCCTACAAGGTCGCCATCAAAGGGCCGCTGACGACGCCAGTGGGCGGCGGCATTCGCAGCCTGAACGTGACGCTGCGCCAGGTGCTCGATCTCTACGCGTGCGTCCGGCCCGTTCGGTACTTCCAAGGCACGCCCGCGCCCGTCACGCACCCGGAGCGCATGAACGTCGTGATCTTCCGCGAGAACACCGAGGACGTGTACGCGGGCATCGAGTTTGCGAAGGGCACGCCGGAGGCCGCGAAGCTGATCGAGTTCCTGTCGAAGGAGCTGGGCAAGAAGGTGGCGCCCGATTCGGGCGTTGGCATCAAACCGATTTCCGAGACCGGCACCAAGCGCCTCGTGCGTATGGCCGTCCGCTACGCCCTCGCGCACAACCGCAAGACGCTCACCCTCATGCACAAAGGGAACATCATGAAGTTCACCGAGGGTGCGTTCCGCGATTGGGGCTACGAGCTCGCCAAAACCGAATTCCGCGATCGCATCGTCACCGAAGAAGAGGCGTCGGCAGGAGCGTCGAAGGAAGGCAAGCTGCTCATCAACGATCGGATCGCCGACAGCGTGTTCCAGCAGGTGCTGACCCGGACGGCCGACTACGACATCTTCGCGACGCCAAATCTCAACGGCGACTATCTGTCGGATGCGTGTGCGGCGCAGGTTGGCGGACTGGGGATGGCGCCAGGCGCGAACATCGGTGACGAGATCGCGTTCTTCGAGGCGACGCACGGCACCGCGCCGAAGTACGCCGGCAAGGACGTGATCAACCCCGGCTCGGTCATCCTGTCCGGGGTCATGATGCTGCGGCACCTGGGCTGGGATGATGCAGCCGAGCGAATCGAGCGATCCATCGCCGCGACCATTGCGCAGAAGCGCGTCACCTACGACCTGGCGCGACAGATGACCGGCGCCACCGAACTGCGCACATCGCAGTTCGCCGACGCGCTCATCGAGAATCTGAAGGGCTAAGGCAGACTATGAATCGGAAGGTCACCGTTATCGGCGGCGCTGGCAACGTCGGCGCCACGGTTGCCCGTGCCATCGCCAACCGCGAGCTCGCCGATGTCGTGGTCATCGACATCGCCGCGGACAAAGCCAAGGGCGTCGCGCTCGACATCTATCAGGCGTGTCCGATCGAAGGCTCCGACTCGCGCCTGATCGGCGGCGACAGCTGGGAAGACATCGCGGGATCGGACGTGGTCGTCGTGACCTCTGGCGTGCCGAGAAAACCAGGCATGAGTCGCGACGATCTGCTCCTGACCAACTTCAAGATCATGCAGGCGGTCACGGAGAAGATCGTCAAGTACGCGCCGGATTCGATCATCGTGCCCGTCGCCAATCCGCTCGACGCCATGTGCTGGGCCGTCCATAAACTGAGCGGCTTTCCGCGCGAGCGGGTGATCGGGATGGCCGGCATCCTGGACTCGGCGCGTATGCGGACGTTCCTGGCTGCTGAACTGAACGTGTCGGTCGAGAACGTGCACGCCTTCGTCCTCGGGGGCCACGGCGACACGATGGTGCCGCTGCCGCGCTACTCGACGGTTGCCGGGATCCCGATTACGGAGCTGCTGCCGAAGGAGCGGGTGGAGGCGATCGCCAAGCGCACGGCCGACGGCGGCGCCGAGATCACCAAGCTGGTGGGCACGTCAGCCTGGTACGCGCCCGGCCTGGCCGCCGCTCAGATGGTCGAATGTATCCTGAAGGACAAGAAGAAGATCGAGCCGTGCTCGGTCTACCTGCAGGGCGAGTACGGCATCCACGATCTGTTCGTCGGCGTGCCGGTGAAGCTTGGAAAGAACGGCGTTGAGCAGATCGTGCAGATCACGCTCAACGCCGACGAACAGGCGGCCCTTCAGAAGTCCGCAAACGCGGTGAAAGAGCTCGTGGACGTCCTGCGACCGCAGCTCCCGAAGTAGCTGCAGACACTGTCGTGGCCGGGCGCGTCTACTTGGCGACCGTCAAAGGTACCGACGCCTCGGTCACGTTCCAGCGCAACTTGATCACGCCTCCGCCGGCGGCCGGTTCGATGAGAATCGTGAACTGCTCGACCGCAGGCGAGATGGCCGTCTTCTGCAGCGCCACGCGCGCAAGATCCTGCTTCTGGTCGTAGACCGTTCCCCACTGGCCGGTCTGGTTGTTGATCACGAGCTTCCAGTCTCCAGCCGTGGCGGCGGTGTAGAGCGTGTGCTTTCCGGCGGGCACGGTCGTGCCGCCAATGACCAGCGCCTTGTCAGACGTCAGCGTGGTCGCTTCATCGGCACCGGTCCGCCAGACGTCGTCATACGGGATCAGTCCGCCCTCGACCTTCCGGCCCTTCATGTACGGACGTCCGTACTCGATCGAGATGTTCGCGCCGTCTATCGTGGCCTTGACGGTTTCGTGCGGACTCTTGCGAGGTTCTTGCGCGCCGAGGGAACAAGCCTGTGCGACGAGCAGGGCCGCGCACAGGACCGTCAGTGATCGAATGGACATGACTCTCCGCCTCCGGTAGCAGCATGCCGCGGCACCCCGCGGACGTGGTCTACAGAATCTTCATTCCCAGCGCCGAGAGGACCAGTTCGGTCCCCAGTACCGCCGTATTGTTCTGGATGTCGAGCGTTGGATTCACTTCGACGATGTCGAGCGCGCGGAGAAGCGTCGAGTCCGCAATCATTTCCATCACCATGTGGGCCTCCCGGTAGTCGAGACCGCCCTTGACCGGCGTTCCGACTCCGGGCGCGATGCCGGGATCGCAGACGTCGAGATCGAACGAGACGTGAATGCCCGCCGTGCCTCGGCCGACCAGCCGGATCGCCTGCTCGGTGACCGCGGCGATACCCGCGCGGTCGATGTCTTTCATGGTGAATACGTGGATGCCGGACTGGCGCACCAGCGTCTTTTCCACGTCGTCGAGATTGCGGACACCGATGAGGACCGTGTGCTCGGGCCGGACCTTCGGCGAGAAGCCGGCGATCGTGGCCAACTCCGCGGGCTCCGGCCCGAGCACCGCGGCGAGCGGCATGCCGTGCACGTTCCCGCTCGGGGATGTTGCTGGTGTGTTGATGTCGCCGTGGGCATCCACCCAAATCAATCCGAGCGGCAAGCCCTCGCGGCGCGCCATCTCCGCGCTCGCGGACACGGATCCGGCCGCGAGACTGTGATCCCCGCCGAGCACCAGCGGCAGTGCACCGGCGACATGGCTGGCGAGGGCGCTCTGGTAGAGACGTGTACAGACCTTGGCGATGTCGCGAATGTATTTCTTCCGCTCGTCGCCGGGACGCTGCGTCTCCGGAATCGGGACCACGAGGTCGCCTTTGTCGCCGACCGTCCGCCCCAACGCCGTGAGCCGTTCGTTCAGGCCCGCAATGCGCATAGCCGAGGGCCCCATGTCGACGCCGCGCCGGCCGGCTCCCAGATCCAGCGGGACGCCGATGATGTGGACGGGCTTCAAGGACGCTTCTTCCACGACACTGACACACCCTCCGTGCCAGGCGACACGATCGTCGTGAACAACGACGGACTCTTCTGGATCGTGGCGAGGAAATCCGCCATCTCGCTCTGCTTGTTGATCACGTTGTGCGCGAGGAAGAGTCCGCCGGGATCGAGGCGTTGGAACACCAGATCGAAGAACTTCTGGTAGTCGCGCTTCCACGCGTCGAGGAAGACGAAGTCGAAGGTTCCCGACAGCTTCGGGATCTCCTTGAACGCATCACCGGCCACGACCGTCACCACATCGTCCATGCCGGCGCGGTGGATGTTGGCCTTGGCTTCGCGGGCCCGCTGCGGGTCGTACTCGATCGTGACCAGTGTAGCCGCCGGTCGTGCGAAGGCCGAGACCGATCCAGATGGCGCTGTACCCGCTGGCGCTGCCAATCTCGAGGGCGTGTTTCGTGCGCGAAGACGCGACGAGGAGGCGCATGAAGCGGCCGTCCTCTTCTGAGACGGCCAGGCTGCCGGTGTCGGCTTTCCGGATGTCGTCGAGAACGGATCGAACGGACGCCGGGGGGTCGATCGCAGCTCTTTCAGCCGATGTCTGGGCGGAGCCGGGGGCGGCGAGAGAGACGAGCAGCAGGGCGAGAGTGGCCAGTATGAGTCGGTTCATATGAGGAGTCGGGAAAGTTGGCAATGATATCGGGTGGCGGTGGCGAGGTGAAACGCCGAAGCATCTCAACCGGCGCTGATATAGTATTGCGTCGTTTTGCGACGCCCGTTCTTTCGGAGGAGCTAGGTGAGCCCGATCCTCGTTCGGCCTGTCCGGGAGCAGCTCGAGCACGACCGGATCATCCGCCTGTTGCCGGGTAAGTACAAGCGGAAGTTCGAAGTCGGCATCAACCCTGGTGCCGAGCAGAATGCCGGCATCGGCGTGGGGGTCAAAGCGACCTACCCGGACGCCGTCCTGTATTCGACGGAGCGGTCACGGCGCGTCGAAGGCGTGGTCGAGGTTGAGACCGGGGAGTCGATCAACCACCTCGAAGCCATGGCCCAGTGGGCCGCCTACGGCCGTCTCAGAGTGCCGTTCCACCTGTATGTGCCTATCGGCGCGGTAGATATGGTCCGCCGACTGGCCTTGGATCACGACGTGGCGGTGACCGAAATCTGGACGTACGACAACATCGGGGACCAGGTGCGGTTCACGCTGGTCCACAAGGCTCCGGATCCTCCCCGGCCGACTGCCGCCACGCGCCCAATCGCCACGCCGCGCCCGGTCGTCACGCCGCCGCGCCCGGTCGCCGCCCCCGCCCGGGCAACGGCCAAACCCCCGGCTCCGACTCCGCGCCCGGCTTCGGCCACCGCGGCCAAGAGTGCTCCGGTCAACAAGAAACCTGTTCGCGCGGCCGCTCCTCGACGGGCGGCCCCGGCACGTCCGGCTCCAAAAGTCGCGGCCAAGCGCGCCAAGCCGGCGCCGAGCCGGAAAACCGCGGCTCGCAAGGCTCCTGCCGCGAAGCGCCGCTGAGTTCGCTACGCAGTGCCACATCTGAAATTCACCCGAGACCGTCGCGGATACGAGAGCACGTTCCTGGTGCACACGGCCCGACGGCGGGGCAAAGAGCGTCCTCTTGTCTTGTACTGGTTCCGGACGCCGCCGCACGTGAAGGTGGGCCGCGCGGCGATCGACGAAGACGCGATCCGGGCGCTCGAGAGCCAGCATCCGGACATCGCGTTCGATTGGGATCGGATCCTCGAGGCCAAGCCGCCGGCGCCGGTCGAGCCGGAGGATGGCCAGGGCTGGCGCGCGAGACGCGACCGTGATCGGCATTCCGAGAGCCGGGGCGAACGTCCCCCGCGCGCAGAACCGGAGCCCCGCATCGAAACACTACCCGTTCCCGAACAAGCGGTGGCGGATCTCGAACCGCCGCCCGGCCTTACTGCCGCGGATTCCGCCGAGAGGGAGGCGCTCGACGTCCCTCCTGAGTCGGCCTGGAATGGTCCAGACGCGGAACCTCAGCCAGCGCGGCAAGCTCCTAGCGCGGACTCGCTCTCGGCTGCCGAGCAGGCGCTCGGGAGTCTTGGCCTCTCGAAGCTGAGAGGCCGGTATGCGGAGGTCATGGCGCGGGTCCATGTAGCGCCCCTCGACCAGGCGGCTCGCGACAAGATCGCCGAGCGCGCCGAGCTGCTCAATCCGGACAGCTGGGTGACCGCCGAGGACGTCACGCAAGGACTCGATAAGTTCGAACAGGTCCTTGCCGAGGTCGTTGAGCAAGTCGGGACGCCAAGGCGACGGACGCGCCGAGGCGGACGGCGGAACCGAAGGAGGAGGGATCGGATGCAGGCCGGCCAGGGCGGCGCACCACCTTCCGCAGCGGGCTCGGCGTCTGACAACCAGTTCGGCTGGGCCTCCAGACGAAACGGCTGAGGCTCGAGATGATTTCGAAGAATCCGATGATGATTCGCCGGATGGCGAGCCTGAGCCGACGATCTGATCCCAGAGTCCGGCCAGCCGCCGGCAACGAACGTCAAACGAACGCAGCCGCCCCGCCTGCCGGACGCTATACTGACCTTATGGCAATGAACTCAAGACGCCTGGCTCGCATGGGTATTCTCGCGAGCCTTCTGACGACATCCGTGCTGGCGCAGGCACCTGCGCCCCCGGGCAATGACGCCGCGGCTCCGCCACCCGGCCAGGCGCCGGCGACCGGCACTGACGCTCAGCCCGGTGCGCCCAACTTCCGCATGACCGTCGATCTGGTGACGACGGATGTCATCGTGCGTGACCAAAATGGTCAGTTCGTGGCGAACATGAACAAGGACGACTTCCAGATCCTGGAAGACGGCGTGCGACAGGAAGTTGCCTCACTGGTCCTGGTTCACGGCGGTCGAGTACTCAATCAGCTCCTGCCGCCGCCCCCGCCGACGCAGGAAGGGATCATCCTGCCGCCGATGCGGCCGGCTAACGACGCCGCGGGCCGCATCTTCCTGTTCTTCATCGACGACCTGCACCTCGACTTCCGCGACACCGCTCGCATCCGGCAGCTGTTTCAGAAGCTCAAGAAGGATCTGGTGCACGACGGCGACATGTTCGGCGTCGTGTCGACCGGGCCGACATCGATTGCCATCGATCTCAATTACGACCCGAAGCGGCTCGACGAGGCCATCAACAAGATTTCGGGCAGTGCCCTGAAGCCGAACGAAATCATCGAAGCCGGCGGCCACGGTCCGGAAGGCCTGAGCGAGGTCAAGTACCGCGCGCACGTGGCGTTCTCGACCGCCTACGACATCATCGGGAACCTCGAACAGGTCCACAACCGGCGTAAGGCCGTCATCTACGTGAGCAACGGCTACGACTTCAATCCTTTCGAAGGCGCCCGCTACGGCGATCCGAACCTCGTGGGCCAGAAGTACCAGACGCCGGGCCAGATGATCAATCCGTCGAGCGCCTCGAACGCGCAATCCATGACGGGCGACGAGTTCGACCCGTTTTCCCGATCTGAAGCGAAGTTCAGCGAGGGCGACCTGATTCGCGAGATTGCGGAGCTCACCCGGGCCGCCAACCGTGCCAACGCCACGTTCTATACGATCGATCCGCGCGGGCTGGTGGCGGGTGCCGACATCGACCAGGACGTCGATCCCACCGAATGGAACAACTATCTTCGGACGAGCCAAGACACGTTGCGGGTGCTCGCGGAGCAGACCGGCGGATTTGCGGCCGTCAATTCGAACGACTTCGACAAGGCCATCAAACGGATCGACAACGAGACGAGCGACTACTACGTCCTCGGCTACTACTCGACCAACCCCGACCCGCTCAAGCGGACGCGGAAACTCGAGATCACGTCGAAGAAGACCGGTCTGGACATCAAGGCACGTCAGTCGTACTCGCTGAAGCTTCGGCCAGCACCGAAGAAGGCAAAGACCCAGTAGCGCGACCAATGCGGCGCGCCGGTCAGCGCTTGCTGGCTGGCGCGGGTCGCCCTGGTTTCGCGTCGATGGCCGCGCGCGTCCGCGCAACGGCCTCCTCGAGATAGTCCGGGTCCAGCTCGATTCCGACGAAATTCACGCCCAATTGGGCACAGGCCACTGCCGTGCTCCCCAGGCCGGTGAACGGATCGGCAGCTGTCCGGATCCGCGTGAGGCCATGCAGGCGCAAGCAGTGCTCCGGCAGTCGGGGCGGAAAAGTGGCCGGATGCGGACGGTCTTTGTCCCGATTCTGGATGGTGTCGTAGGGAAGGAACCACGTGTTGCCGCGGCAGCGCAGCCCGCCCCGGGCGCCCTGCCAGCGCGTCACGTTCGATTCGTCCTGATACGGGACGCCTATCGCGAGCCGATCGAGCGGGGTGTGCCCCGTTGGCGTGAAGTGGAAGATGAACTCGTGGCAGTCGTTGACGAAGCGGTCACTGTTGATGGGTTTGTAGTGCCCAACGGCAACGTCGCGCTCGAGTCCAGCCGCCTGTCCGGCCGCCTCGCGCTCGATCGCAATGGACTTGATCCAGTGGAGCGTGTTCTGGAGGTGCAAATGCGGACGGACGGCCTGGGCCACGTCCAGCGCCGTCCACGGGTCGGTCGGCTTGCCGCCCACATTGAGAAACAGTGAGCCGTTCTGCGACAGCACCTGTCGCGCCGCCGCCACCCATCGTCCGGTCCATTCGAGGTATTGCTCGCGAGGCAGACGGTCGGCGTACGTGCGATACGCGACGCCCAGGTTATAGGGCGGCGATGTGACGATGCAGTCGATGGAAGCGGGGGTGAGGAGGGGGAGAAGTTCGACGCAATCGCCGAGGAAAAACTGCAGGATCGCGTCCCCTGAGCGGAGGACGGCGACAGGTGTTGGTTTCGGCACCGGCTCGCCATCTTACCGGAAAGCCGGACAGGCCGATGCGTTTCAGGATGCGCGTGCAGCGAGGAGCGTCGCGGGAGCGGACACGGCCGGCAGCAGCCACAGTGTGGTTGCGCCGATGCGCGTGCAACGTGCACTGCGCGCCCTTCTCCTCGACGTAGGCGACTTCCCGGCTGGTAGCGACCTCTCGATAGCGGCCCACCACGCATCCGCACGCGAGCGTGGTGAACCCGAGCAGGCGAACGAGGCTCATTGGTCCTCCCATGCGCGCCAGCTAAGCAATCTGTGTACCGGGCGCCACGGCGTCGCTATGGCGGTCTCAGACGTGACGGCTTGGGCCAGCAGTCTGCCGATTGAACGAGCAAACTTTGGCCCCGGGCAGAACATGTGTTTCGTCTGTGTCGTTTGTGGTAAACAGCGCCCCATGATCGACCGCGCACGCCACGTGGCAACTTGGATCGCGGCGACCAACCACTTGGATCAGGCATCAAAGAAACGGAGCCGAGTGGTACCGAATTTGTCAACTGCCTGACTTTTCATGGCACCCAGATGCGCCTGAGCTCGCGCAGCCATGGGTAACCTCTTTGTGCGCTATAGATTGTCTGCTATCATGCCGATGAGTCTGGAAAGACTTTTCCCGCGGAGCGTGGTCAGAGTGTCCACACGGATTTCTACGTTTGCTTTCTGGCGCTGCGCTTGTTTGGGCGGTGGTGATGAGCGGGGCCGTCCCCGCAGCAGCCGTCGCCTCGTCGTCTGCGCAGCCGGGTACCGTCAGCCACGCTCGTCGGGCGCCGCATGCTCGCTCGGCGACCGCCACGCCGTCGGCTGTCGCGGTGCGCCGTGCGCGGCGGCCATCGCGCTACTCGAAGGCCCGTGCGGCGCGGGCGCGGGCGATGTGGCTCGAAGCGCAGACACCTCGCTACAAGCTCGACGACTCGGGCACCATGGTGCCGGACATCCGGGCGGCGGCGGCAATCATCTACAACCCAGACAACGGGCAGGTGCTCTGGGAAGAGAACTCACAGGACAAGCGGTCGATCGCCAGCATCACGAAAGTGATGACTGCGTCGGTCTTCCTCGAGCAGAATCCCGACCTGACGCGTGAAGTCGTCGTGGAGCGCGGCGACGTCTTCGGTGCACGCCACACCTACCTCCACGCGAACGACCACGTGACGGTCGACGATTTGCTGCACCTCACGCTCATCGCATCCGACAACGCGGCGGCGCGCGCGCTCGCGCGCGTCTCGACGAACGGCACGGGCCCGTTTGTCGTGCGCATGAACGAGAAGGCTGCGGAGCTCGGTCTCGACAACACGACCTACGCCGATCCGTCGGGCCTCGATCCCCTGAACATGTCGTCTGCGTACGACATGGCGCGTCTGATTGCGTCCGCCGCGAGTGACGATCGGATCGCATCGGTGATGCGCTCGCCGTATTACACCTTCCGCACGCGGCGCGGTCCGCTCACCGTGCACAGCACGAATCAGCTCGTGATGAAGGGCGATGTGGACGTGCGCGGCGGCAAGACGGGCTTCATCGCCAAGGCGGGCTACTGCCTCGCCACGCTCCTGCGGTTGCCGCAGACCGGACAGCAGGTCGCAGTCGTCGTCCTCGGTGCACGGTCGAACGCTGGCCGGTTCATGGAAACACGGCACCTGTTCAACTGGCTCGCGAGCAAGGCGCCTGACTTCTTCAAGGAGCAGGAGCCCGCGACCGACGACGCACAACCGCAGTAAGCTGCTGCGCTGTCGTGTTCGTCTTCGTGTTCGTATTCGGCCCGTCTCGCCGACTCACTGATACAAACCCGCACTCGAATACGAATACAAACCCGAATACGATCCGACCTCGATCTCCCTACCCGTCGTACCCCTGTTGAATCGCGGCCGCGTCGAGCGGCAGCGTCGCGATCGTGTCTACGGATGGCAGTACCGGGCGCGAGCGCGCCCTGCGTGTCGTACGCCTTCAGGTACTTCCTGCAGTGGTTGCAACCAAGCACGCGATAGCGGCCATCGGCGCTCGCGAACGATCGAACGGCTCCGTGGCCGCAGAACGCGCACGGTGCCGATGTCGTACGGCCACTGGACCGTGCATCGTCCACAAATCAGCAGCAGGTCGCCGTCGGTGATCGTGCCGAAATCGGCGTAGAGGCCGCAGAGGGGACACCATCCGCGCCGCCATTGATCGAGCGGCACGCGCGGTCCCCAGACCTCCGCACAGCGCGCGAGGAACGGTTTCATGGACAGGGACAGCACCTCGTCGATCATGCCGGGTTCGGTCTCCGCCGGCGGTGCGTATCGATCGGGATGCGCGGTGCGCTCGTAGTAGTCGCGAGCCAGCGGCTCGACCCGATGGCCGGTGCGGACCAGATCCTGAAGGGCCGCCTGATCGGATGACTCGATCACGCCGGCGCGATGGAGGATGTCTGCCGTCTGGCGGAAGACCAGGCGGAAGTCGGACCACTCGATGAGCAGATCGTCGAAGTCGATGAGGCGTTCGCCGCGTGCGATGCGTGCCGCGACCTCGGGCTCCTGCCGCTGTGGCACTGGGGTCCTCAGCCGTCCGTGAACGCGCCGCTGCAGCTCGGCCAGGTCAACCTGCATGTCAACCGCTGCCCCAAGCTCCGGGTGCCGCGTCTTCAATGACCGGAGTTCGACGATGTCGCGTGGTTCCACGCGGCCAGGGCGCAGGCGGGCAAAACCGTCGGCGGGCACGGAGGATTCTTGCCCGGCGGCCGGCTGTTCCGCAACCCCGTCACGCTTTGACACCCGGGAGCATCTAAGAAACGGCGACCTCTGAAGCGGTAAAGGGCAAAGGGCAAACGGCAAAGAGGGCAAGAGATAAAGGGCTTGACGGCCCGAAGGCAGAGGCCGCTCGCCTCGGGGGTCCGGGGCGGCTGGTTCTGCTACACTCGACTATTTGAAGGGGTTGGGGTGCGCCCACAGGTGGAGTGCCCGGCCCACAGGGTTACGGAGAGACACGAGATGGCTTCTGAAAAGGTGACGGTGATCACGGACGGCAATTTTGCGGACACTGTACTGGGCGCCAAGGTGCCGGTGCTCGTCGACTTCTGGGCGGACTGGTGCATGCCGTGCCGGCGGATCGCTCCGACCGTGGACGCCATCGCAGGTGATTTCGACGGGCGCGCCATCATCGGCAAGATGGACGTGGACGACAATCCCCGGACGCCGGCGCAATATCAGGTGCGCGGCATCCCGACGCTGCTCATTTTCAAGGGCGGCCAGGTGGTCGATTCTGTCGTCGGATCGCAGGTGACGCGCGAACAGCTGGCGTCGCTCATTGAAAAGCACATCTCATGAATATGACGCGCGAGGTCATCATCATCGGATCCGGTCCGGCCGGCCTGACGGCGGCGCTGTACGCAGCGCGAGCCAATCTCAATCCGCTCGTGATCGAAGGCATCGATGCCGGCGGTCAGTTGATGCTGACGTCGCTGGTCGAGAACTGGCCCGGCTATCGCGATGGCATTCTCGGGCCGTCGTTGATGGAGGAGATGCGGGCGCAGGCGCTGCGCTTTGGCGCCGAGATCGTCCAGGGCAACATCACGGGTGTCGATCTCTCGGCCCGGCCGTTCGCGGTGCGCACTGAAGATGCGCAGCTACACGAGCCGCGCGCTGATTATCGCGACAGGCGCCTCGGCGAAGTGGCTCGGCCTGGCGTCGGAACGCCATCTGGTAGGGCGCGGCGTGTCGAGTTGCGCCACCTGCGATGGCGCCTTCTTCAAGAACCGTCCGATCGCCGTGGTTGGCGGCGGCGACACCGCTCTCGAAGAGGCGCTCTTCCTCACGCGGTTCGCGTCGCACGTGACGGTGATTCACCGTCGCGATCGGCTGCGCGCGTCGAAGATCATGCAGGACAAGGCGCTCGCGCACCCGAAGATCACGTTTCTGTGGAACTCGGTCGTCGAAGACATTACCGATGCGAAGCGCGGCGAAGTGACCGGGCTCATTGCCAGGAATATCGTGACGGGTGAGCGCACCGAGCTGGCCGTCGACGGTGTGTTCGTGGCGATTGGCCACTCACCGAACACCGTGCACTTCGCTGGTCAAGTCGAGACCGACGCCAACGGTTACATCATCACTCGCGAGGGCACGCGGACCAACGTGCCGGGTGTGTTCGCCGCGGGTGACGTACAGGATCACGTCTATCGTCAGGCCGTCACGGCCGCAGGATCGGGCTGCATGGCCGCGATCGATGCGGAGCGCTATCTCGAGTCGCTTCCGCAGCACACGAGCGAGACCGAAACGACGGCGACGGCCTGAGGGAAGTCCCAGAGTCCAAGAGTCAAAAGGTCGAAGAGTCAAAAGGTCGAGCGGGGAGAGTCGGACTCAGCTCGTGAATCTCACTCCGCACTTCGAATTCCGAATTCCGAATTCCCGATCCACCCTCCGCCGACGACTTCATCGCCATCATAGAAGACGGCTGCCTGGCCGGGCGTAATGGCCCGCTGCGGGCTTTCGAACGTCACCGACGCACGCTGATTCTCAATGGACTGCACCAGCGCCGCGGCGGCGACGTGCCGTGAGCGGATCTGCACGTCGAGCCGCCGGGCCGATGCGGGCGGCGTTCCCGCAATCCAGTTGACCTGCTCGACCACGCAGGTCCGCCGCTCCAGCGCGCTGGCAGGTCCGACGACCACTGCACGCTCACCAGCATCGATCGCGACGACGTAGAGCGGCTCGGTGGACGAGAGTCCGAGGCCCTTGCGCTGTCCGACCGTGAATCGGTGGATGCCGGCATGCGAGCCCATCGTGCGCCCTTCGACATCCACAATCGGTCCACTGGCGGCCTGATGGCCGTGCTGCTCGAGGAAGCCGGCGTACGCGCCGTCGGGCACGAAGCACAGTTCCTGGCTGTCCGCCTTTTCCGCAACCTGTAGCCCGAAGCGGCGTGCGTGCTGACGCACGTCCGACTTCGCCAGCGCACCCACCGGAAAGCGAGCCCGCGAGAGCTGGTCCTGCGTGAGCGCGAACAGGAAATACGACTGGTCCTTGTCGCGATCGTGACCGCGGAGCAGCCGGTAGCGTCCACCGAGCTCGTCGTAGTCCACGCGCGCATAGTGGCCGGTCGCGAGCTGGTCGGCGCCCAGCGCTCGTCCCCGCTCGAGCAGCGTCGAGAACTTCAGATCGCTGTTGCAATGCGCACAGGGGATCGGGGTTCGTCCTGATGCGTACTCGGAGACGAAGTCGGCGAGGACCATCTCCTCGAACTGGCGCTCGAAGTTCATCACGTAGTGCGCGATGCCCAGGCGCGCCGCCACGCGGCGCGCATCGGCGAGGTCATCGAGCGAGCAGCAGCCGCCAAAGCCGTGGCCCGATGCGCCCTCGCGCTGATCGTAGAGTTGCATCGACACGCCCACGACGTCCGCGCCGGACTCGGCGAGCAGGGCAGCGGCTACCGACGAATCGACTCCGCCGGACATGGCGACGACAATACGCATGGTCTTCGAGTGGGGCGCTACGCGCGCGCGGGCACGCGCGTCAGTGAGCGCAGCTTGACGACGAGTTTCGGCAGCACGCCGATCACACGATCGATGTCTGCCTCCGATGTCGAGGCGCCGAGACTGAAACGAAGTGAGCTCTGCGTGCGCGATGGACCGAGGCCCATCGCCCGGAGCACGTGGGACGGCTCCAGCGTGCCCGACGAACAGGCCGAACCCGTCGACACCGCGATCCCTTCCAGATCGAGCGCGATGAGAAGGGATTCCGCCTCGACGCGATCGAAGCTGATGTTCGTGGTGTTCGGCACACGGCGATCACGCGCGCCGTTGACCGCGGTCCCAGGAACCGATTCGAGAATGCCGGTCTCGAGCCGATTGCGCAGCGCGGCAAGCCGCGGGCCTTCAGCGTCCATCGACCGTGCAGCACGCGCGGCGGCGACCCCGAGGCCCACGAGTCCCGGGACGTTCTCGGTGCCCGCACGGCGAGATCGTTCCTGACGTCCGCCGGTCATCTGCGCGATGAGCCGCACGCCCCGTCGCACCCACAGTGCGCCCGTGCCCTTGGGACCATAGAACTTGTGGCCCGAGAGCGCCACGAGATCCGCACCAAGCGCCGCCACGCTGACGGGTACTTTGCCAACGGACTGGACGGCATCGGTGTGGAACAGCGCGCCGTGCGCGTGCGTGATGTCGGCCAGTTCCGGGATCGGCTGCAACGTCCCGACCTCGTTGTTGGCATGCATCACCGACACAATGGCGGTTCGCGGCGAGATGCGCGATCTCAGATCGTCGGGAGCGACGATGCCCGACTCCCCGAGCGGAAGGACGCTCAACGTCCACCCGCGGCGCTCGAGCGCCCGCGCCGTGTTGAGGACCGCCTCGTGCTCGATGGCGCTGACGATGATCTCGCGGCGCCCGCTGGGTTCGAGCGCCTCGGCCGCGCCCCGCAGGGCGAGGTTGTCGGCCTCGGTCCCGCTGCCGGTGAACACGACCTCGGTCGGCGCCGCGCCAATCAAGGCGGCAAGCTGCTCACGCGCCGTGTCGAGCCCGGCCTTGGCCATCTGCCCAAAGCGATGGACGCTCGATGCGTTGCCAGGGAGGTCGCGCAATGCCGCCGCCATGGCGTCCACGACCTCAGGAGCGGGTGCGGTTGTCGCGTTGTAGTCCAAGTAGACGTGCATGCGCCAGTCTCACATGGTAGCATCGCCCCTAACTCTCAGCAATAAAACGACTAGACAACGTTTTAACGCGTCCCATATACTCTTCGGGCCTGGTTCCCCGCCGGCACGTCATCCCGCGCGACGGGATTGGCACCCTGACTACACCAGCAAGACGCCCACAGGCGGAGGTAGACATGTGGAAACGGGATGAGGCGGTCAAGCCCACCGGGGCGGCCGCGCCTTCAGCCGCACCAGCGCCGGCGGCTGTGACCCCCCCGGCAGCGGCGCCCCCGGCCGCACGGTCGGATGATCACCGGACAGCCGGTTCGCGAGATGTTGTGAATATTGGAAAATCCGTTGTCATCAAGGGCGAGTTGAACGGCAGCGAAGACCTGACCATCGAAGGTCATGTCGAAGGCAAGATCGAGTTGCGCGATCACGTCCTCACCATTGGACCGAACGGCCGCATTCGCGCAGAGGTATTTGCGAAGGCGGTGATCGTTCTCGGCGAAGTGGCGGGCAACGTCACGGCTACCGAGAAAGTGGACATCCGCGACAACGGCTCGGTGGACGGCGACATCGTCTCACCGCGCGTGGCGATCGCGGAGGGCGCGCATTTCCGCGGCAGCGTGGACATGCAGCACGGGAACGTCCGCAAGGACGGCGTCAAAGTGCCGGCGCCGGCGCCGGCACCGGCACCGCAGAAGGTCGGCGTCTAAGCCGGGTTCGAAGACGGCGGTCCGTGGCGGCCGCCGTCGGCTTCCTTCCAACGGATCGAGGAGCACGATTTGTCGGACGAGTCGGGTCGCGGGCTGACGGGGTTGTGGTCGCGCCTCGGGACCCGTCGGCCGTCCGACGAAACTCCGGCGCCCGCCGACGCGCCGCGCGGCGTGATCCGCGAGGCGCCCTCGTATCCCACCAAAGCGCTGAAGAAGTTCCTCGCCACACTCGCGACGAAAGAGTCGCCCGTCCTGCTCGACCTCGGCCCGGTCATCGGCGTCAACCTGAACTTCTTCGGCGAGACGCTGGGCTGCAAGGTCTTCATCGAGGATCTGTATGCCGACATCGAGCGGCATACGCGCGCCGATACGATCGCGGAGTTCCCGGCATTTCTGAAGCGGCGCTTCACGCAGCCCGCGAACAGCGTGGACGGCATCCTTGCGTGGGACCTGTTCGACTATCTCGACGTGCCATCGGCGCAGGCGCTCGCCGGAGAGCTCGTGCGGATGATGCGGGTGGATGCCGCATTGCTCGGGTTCTTCAGCACGGCGCAGCCCAAGACAGTCCCGCACTACACGAAGTTCGTGGTCCTTGACGAACACACGCTGCGGCATCGCGAGTATCCCGGATCGCGTGCTCGTCAGCGCGTCCTGCAGAATCGCGACATCATCAAGCTCTTCGAAAACCTCCGCGTCTCCGATTCGTTCCTCCTGCAGACCAACCTCCGTGAGCTCCTCTTCCGCAAGCCGGCGTACCTGTCCGGCGGATCCGGCAGCTAGCGGCGGCGGAATGCCCGCGACGGTATGGCGCGCCCGGTCGTCGCGTTCCTGACGGATTTCGGCTCGGCCGACGTCTACGTCGGCGTCATGAAGGGCGTGGTGCTCGGCATCTGCCCGGACGCGGCGCTGGTCGACGTGACGCACGCTCTCGTAGCGCAGGACGTGCACCACGGCGCGTACGCGCTCGCGGCGGCGTACTCGCATTTTCCGCCGGACACCATTTTTGTCGTGGTCGTCGATCCAGGAGTGGGATCGGCACGCCGTGGCATTGCCGCCGAACTCGGTGCGTATCGTTTCGTCGCGCCCGACAACGGAGTGCTGACACCCGTCTTCGAGGATCTCGGGCCTGGCCGTGTCGTCGCGATCGAGAATCCACGGTACCGCGGGGCTGTCCTCAGTCGGACGTTCGAAGGCCGCGACCGTTTCGCACCTGCCGCGGCGTGGCTCGCAATGGGTGTTCCGCTCGACGTGCTCGGTCCGGCGATCACGGATCCGCAACGGATCATCCTGTCGCGACCGTGGATCGGCGACGCGGCCATCGATGCCCACGTCATTCACGTGGACCATTTCGGCAACCTCGTCACCGACCTTGGTCGGTCCGCGCTGCAACGTTTTGCCGGTTCCGGCGGCGTTCGGATCCACGTGGCCGATGAAACCATCGACCGGATTGCGGGCACCTACGGTGATGTGGCTGCCGGAGCGTTGTGCGCGCTGATTGGGAGCACCGACGCGCTCGAGATCTCATGCCGAGAAGGCTCTGCGGCGAGCCGCCTCGGCGTCGGGCGCGGAGCGACGGTCTCGATCCGCCGCGCCGAGTAAGGGAGTCGTCCGTCAGGAGGCTGTCTGCGGGCGCTGTGATAGCATCGCCGACAGTCTCGGGTCTGTTTCATTGCCGACCGTTTCGACCTTTCAACTCTTCGACTTTTTCGCTCTTCAACTCTGAGACTTTTGTTCTAGCCATGATTGACCTGGATCTCACCGACGAACAGCAGCTTCTCGAACAATCGGTCCGCGAGTGGGGCGCACGCGAAGTCGCGCCGCGCATCAAAGAGCTCGATCGCGAGCACCGCTTCGATCCCCGCATCCTGCCGCAGATGGGCGAGCTTGGCCTGCTGGGCGTCTGCGTTCCTCAACAGTTCGGCGGCGCGGGCATGGACTACATTGCGCTCGGACTGGCGAGCGAAGAGCTCGAATACGTGGACACGTCGCTCCGCGTGATCCTGTCCGTCCACGTTGGATTGAATTCGCTCTCGCTGCTGACGTGGGGCACCGACGATCAGAAGAAGCGCTACCTCGTTCCACAGGCGCAGGGCACGAAGATCGCGACGTTCGGTCTCACCGAGCCCGCCGCGGGATCCGACGCCCGCGGAATTCAGACGGTTGCGGTGAAGCACGGCGACACCTACCGGATCACCGGCGAGAAGATGTGGATCTCGCTCGCCGATGTCGCGGACAACTTCCTCGTCTTCGCCTGGACCGATCTCGAGAAGAAGCGCCAGCGCGATACCTCCGGCATCAGTGCCTTCATCGTCGAGCGCGCCTACAAAGGGTTCTCGAGCGGCACGCTCAAAGAGAAGTGGGGCATCCTCGCGGGCAACACCGGCTACTTCAAGATGGACGATGTGGAGGTGCCGGCGGCGAACCTGGTTGGACGCGAAGGAGAAGGCTTCAAAATCGCGATGTTCGCGCTGGACCAGGGCCGCTACACCGTGGCCGCGGGCGCGACCGGCCTCATCCGCGCATGCCGCGATGCCAGCGCGAAGTACGCGCGCGAGCGCAAGACCTTCGGCGTCGAGATCGGCGAGCACCAGCTCGTGAAACAGATGATCGCGCACATGGAGTCGGACTATCAGTCCGCTCGCCTGCTCTGGCTGCGCGCGGGCTGGCTGAAGAACATCGGCCGTCGCAACACGCGGGAGACCGGACTGGCGAAGTGGTTCGCCACGGTGGCATCCGAACGTGCCGCCGGCGATGCGGTGCAGGTGCACGGCGCGAACGGATACTCCGACGAGTACCCGGTCGGGCGCTTCTATCGCAACTGCAAGGGTGCCGTGATCTACGAAGGGACGCGCGAGATTCACACCGTCATGCAGGCCGACTACGTGCTCGGGTACCGCGTCGACCGGCCGACGCGCCAGGAGCTACCCGCGTTGGCGGAGTGATTCGGTGGGGTCAGGTCTTGAATCCTCACATTTTTCACGACCTGACCCCAGTGACTCCTGCGACCTCGAGACTCCGCACCCCCTTGTAGACTCCGATGGAGACCGATCTCTCTCTCGAGTTTCTTCGAGTCGTCGAGCAGGCGGCGATCGCCAGCGCGCACACGATGGGGCAGGGCGACGGCCACCGCGCTGATCGTGCGGCCGTCGAGGCCATGCGCCGCGAGCTCGACCGCGTTCCCATCAACGGCACGATTGTCATCGGCGAAGGCGAGCGCGATCGCGCGCCTATGCTCTATATCGGTGAACCTGTCGGCGCCGGCCGTGACCGCGCGTCTGCCGATTTTCGACAGATCGATATCGCCGTCGACCCGCTGGAAGGCACCAATCTCTGCTCGACGGGCGCGCCGGGAGCCATCGCGGTCCTGGCCGCTTCCGAGAAAGGCGGCTTGCTGCACGCCCCGGATCTCTACATGGAGAAACTGGTCGTGCCCCCACCCTCGAAACACGTGGTGGACCTCGACGCGCCGGTCGGCGACAACCTTCGCGCCATTGCGGCGTCGCTCGATCGCGCGATCGCCGATCTCGTCATCGTGGTCCTCGATCGTCCCCGGCACGCGCAGCTCGTGTCCGACATCCGCGCCACCGGGGCGCGCATCCGGCTGATCAGCGATGGCGACCTGTCGGCGGCCATCGTGGCCGCGGTGGTCGGTACCGGTGTGCACGCCGTGATGGGCATCGGCGGTGCGCCGGAAGGCGTGCTGACTGCGGCCGCGATGCGCTGCTTGAACGGCGAGATTCTCGGGCGTCTCGTGGTCCGCACGCCGGAAGACGAGGCGCGCTGCGAGGCCATGGGGATCCGCGACACCAAACGCATCTACCGCGCGGCGGATCTTGCGCCCGGCGCGTCGCTCACTTTCGCCGCCACCGGCGTCACCGACGGATCCCTGATGAAGGGCGTCCGGTTCTTCGGCGACGGCATTCGAACCGAATCCCTGGTGATGCAGACCCACCCGCGGCAGGTCCGCTTCGTCGACAGCATTCACGTGCGTGATGCGGACGATGTCGAGATCCGGTTCTAGCCGTGTCTCGCCCGACGACGCGGTCGGTACCCTGCCGTGGCGAGTGATCCGCCGTTCGACGACCAGGCGGCGCGGCGGAATCTGATCGCGCTCTCGGCGGCCTCGTTCATTGGCTTCACCGGCTTCACGCTCGTGATGCCGTTTCTACCGCTCTATATGTCGGTGCTCGGTCTCACCGATGTCCGCGCCATCGCGCTGTGGACCGGGCTCTCGCTGGGAGTGACGCCTGCGCTGACGGCGCTTCTCTCGCCCGCGTGGGGCCGGCTGGCAGATCGGTTCGGCCGGAAGATCCTCGTGGCGCGGTCCCTCGTGAGCTTCGTCGTCCTCATGTCCGTGATGGCGCTGGCCACGCATCCGTGGCATGTGTTGGCCCTTCGAGCGTTTCAGGGACTGTTCGCCGGCTACGGTGCCCTGTGTCTCGCGATGGCCGCCGATTCCGCGCCGCCGGGACGGCTGGCGCAGTCGATCGGCGTCGTCCAGACCGCGCAGCGACTCGGTCCGGCGCTTGGACCGGTGCTGGGCGGGGTGGTCGCCGGGCTCGTCGGCCTTCGTGCGTCTTTCTACGTCACGGCGAGCTTCTACGCAATCGCCCTCGTGCAGTTGCTCGTGTTGTATCGGGAACCGCCGATTGTGAGTCACTCCGCAGACGATGCCGCGAATGCCGAGCAGGTGACGTTCCGGAGCGTCTTCGCCTTCGAAAACTTCCTGCTGCTGATGGGTGTCATCTTTGCGTTTCAGTTCGTGGACCGAAGCTTCGGCCCTGTCTTGCCGCTCCATGTCGCTGCCGTTGGTGTGTCGGCGACGCGCGTGGCATTCGTCTCGGGTGCGTTGTTCTCGATCCTGGCGTGCGCGGCGGCGCTCGGCCACCACGTGTGTGCACAGCTCCTCGCGCGCTGGTCGCCGCGCGTGGTGATCAGCCGTGGAGCCGTCGCGGCTGCTGGCGCGGCGATGGCATTCATCTTCGCGGGCGGGCCGTGGGGGATGGCGCTGGCGTCCGCCGTGTTCGGCTTGAGCGTCGGCGCGTCGATGACCGCCGCCTATACCGTCGCGGCTACCGTGGTCCCGCCGCATGTGCGCGGCGCGGGCTTCGGATTTCTCACGAGCTCATCGCTCGTGGGCATGGCGCTCAGTCCGGTGCTGAGCGGATTCATGGCCGCCACCGACATCCGCACCGTATTTGGCGCCGACGCGATCGTCCTGCTCCTGGTCGCCGTGCTCGTCGGACGGGTGATGGTCGAGCGACCGATGCAGTCTGCCTCGCCGATCGTGGAGGATGCGTAGGTGGGAATGGGTCAGCTCTTCGCCGCGTGTGGAGACACGGCGACACTCTCTTCGACACTCTCGTGCGGCGCCGCGGGGCCGATCCTGGGGAACACGAGCCGCAGCAGCGGCGGCGTCACCATTGTCGTCGCGAGCACGACGATGACGGAGGCGGAGAACACGTCCAGGCCAATCAGCCCGTTGGCGAGACCGTAGCCCGCAACGATCAAGCCCACCTCACCGCGCGAAATCATCCCGACGCCCACGCGCAGCGACTCGGTCGTGGAAAAGCCGGAGAGCCGGGCGCACACGGCGCAGCCCAATGCCTTGGTCACGATCGCGACGATCACGAGCGCGACGGTGAATGCGACGTGATTGCCGAGCTCGCGTCCGTTGGCCATGAGCCCGATGCTCATGAAGAACACCGGCACCAGGATCGAATAGGTGAGCGGATGAATGCCGCGGTCGATGGCTGACTTGAAGGACGTCTGACCGAAGAGGACGCCGGCCAGATACGATCCCGTGATCGCGGCGACGCCGCCAACGTATTCCGCAGCCCACGCGTACGAGAAACGCGACCGTGAGGACGATCGCAAGCAGCCCCTGGCTGACACCAAGGCGCTCTGCCCACTGCGCGATGCGGCCGAACATGCGTCCCATCAACAGAGCACCGCCGAAGTACACGGGCCATCCGCAGGACGATGCCCCCGAGCTCGCGCAGGTCGATGCCGCCAGACTGCCGCGCGAACGCGACGACCAACGAGAGCAGGACGATCCCCATCACATCGTCGATGACCGCTGCACCGAGAATCGTGGTCCCCTCGCGGGAGCGGAGCGCGTTCAGTTCCATCAGCGTCTGCGCCGAGATGCTGACGCTGGTTGCGGTGAGAATCGTGCCGATGAAAATGCCGGTCCAGACCAGCGGCTGGCCGAAGGCTGCCGCGACAAAGGCGCCGGCGAAGAGCGGGAGCACGACACCACCAAGCGCCGCCCAGAACGCCACGGCACCCACCCGCCGCATCTCCACGAGATCGGTCTCGAGACCCGCGACGAACATCAGCAGAATGACGCCGACGTCGGCGAGATCCTTGATGGAAGCGAGCAGGGCCGGAGGCGTCGGCCCGTGCACGACCGCGTCCACGGACGCGAAGATGGGCCAGCCGAGGATGTTGAGAAACGTCGGACCCAGAATCAGTCCGGCGAGGATCTCGCCGAAGACCGCCGGCTGCCCGATGCGGTTCGCCGCCGCCGCGGCGAGTTTCGCGGTGGCGACGAGTGCGGCCAACAGCAGCAGGAGCTGGAGCAGATGCGACATATCGGTAGCGAAGGCGTTGCGTGTATTGTGCCCGAGCCGTGCCGCCAACCCAACTGGTGAAGCCACTTCGGGTTCAGCGTGCTAACATGTCGCGCCGGGTACCGTCTTCGCCCGTTCTGCTCGGTTCGTCCGGCCGATGACCTCGATAGCTCCTCCTTCTCAAGAACGCGCCGCCATCGTCGGTCTCATCACCGGCAGCACTCATCGCAGACTGGAGTCCGAGCGATCGCTCGACGAGCTGGCGGGGCTGGCGGTGGCCGCTGGTGCGCGCGTGGCACTGCGCCTCGCGCAGGAGCGGCCGCGCCCCGATCCTGCGACGTACCTCGGAACAGGCAAGCTCGACGAGTTGGCAGCCGCATGCGCGGAGGCCGATGTCGATGTGGTGATCTTTGACAGCGAGTTGAGCCCGGCGCAGCTCCGCCACATCGAAGCCCGTCTCGAGCGGAAGGTGATCGACCGCACACAGCTGATCCTCGACATCTTTGCCAAGCGCGCGCGAACGCGCGAGGGCAAGGCGCAAGTCGAGCTGGCGCAGCTCGAATACCTGTTGCCGCGGCTGGCAGGCTCCGGTGATGCGTTGTCACGCCTGGGCGGCGGGATCGGCACGCGGGGGCCAGGTGAGACCAAGCTCGAGACCGATCGGCGGCGGATACGTCAGCGGATTCAACAGATCGGTCGCGACATCGATCACGTCCGCCAGCGGCGCGCGCAGCTGCGGGAACGGCGACAGAAGCGCGCGGTGCCGACCGTCGCGCTGGTCGGTTACACGAACGCCGGCAAGACGACACTGTTCAACCGGTTGACGCGTGAAGGCGCTGAGGCCAGCGACGCACTTTTCGTGACACTCGATCCGCTCGTCCGGCGAGTGCGGCTACCGGATCGCCGCGAACTTCTCCTGTCGGACACGGTCGGATTCATCGATCGTCTGCCACATGCGCTGGTGGCCGCCTTCCGTGCGACGCTCGAGGAGGTCATCGAGGCCGATCTCGTCCTGCACGTAATCGACGCCGCCAGTCCCGAGCGCGAGCGCCACATCCGGGCCGTCCATGCCGTGCTGAGCGAGCTCGGCGCCATGGATGTCGCGCGCATCGACGTCTACAACAAGTGCGACCTGCTCGAAGCGGGGGAGCGCCAGCGTCTCCGTCAGGCCGACCCTGCGGCGATCCTGCTCTCAGCGAGGAGTGGCGACGGGTGCGCCGAGCTGCTGGAGATCGTGACATCACGAGTGGCGCTCGATACGCGCCGCGTCGTCTTCGAGTTCGACGCGCGCGATCAATCCGCTGACGACCGCGTGCGCCGCTTGTACCGGCACGGGCGTGTCGTGCGGCACGTGGCGATTGACGGCCGGGTCACCGTCGAAGCCGACGTCCCGCGGCGGTTGGTGCCGTGGCTGCGAACGGGCGAGTCACTCCCATGAGGCGCGACTCCCGTATGCGCGTCAGGCACGCGGCGACACTGACCGCCTGCCTCATGGTTGGAGCGCTCATCGCGTGCAAGACGGCCAGCCCACCAATAGCCGTGACGCCAGGAGCGCCCCAGTTTCCGGACTTCATCTACCCAGCCGTGGCTGCAACCGACAAGACGATCGCTGGGCAGCTGCAGCAGCAGGCGTGGAAGTTCCTGCAGGCCGGCGACGTCCGGAACGCTGAACGCGGCTTCAACGATCTGCTCCGGCAGCGGCCTGCCTTCGCGCCAGCCGAGGCGGGCCTCGGCTATGTGGCGCTGGCCAGGCATCAGGCATCCGACGCTCTCGGACGATTCGACCGGGCGCTCGAACATGTGTCGGGATACGCGCCAGCCTTGGCCGGACGCGCGCAGGCGCTGGTGACGCTGGGCCGCGACGGAGAAGCGTTGAGCAGCTACGAAGAGGCTGCCGCTGCCGATCCGTCGTTGGATCTCGGACCACGCATCGAGGTGCTGCGGTTTCGCGGCGCCGGCGACGCCGTGCAACAGGGGAGGCGCGCGGCGGAGAAGGGCGACCTCGATGCCGCCCGCGATGCGTACGAGCGCGCTCTCGTGGCGTCGCCTGACAGCGCGTTCCTGTATCGCGAGCTCGGTATGGTCGAGGCCCGAGCCGGACGCGGTGCGCGTGCCCTGGAGCTCTATCGCAAGGCGACGGCGCTCGATCCGGCCGATGCGCGCTCGCACGTGCTCGCCGGCGATCTCCTGGCTTCCGACGGACAGTTCGAGGATGCCGAGCGCGAGTACACAGCGGCAGCGGCCATCGAGCCGTCTCATGAAGTCGATCAGAAGCTGCTGGACGTCCGGCAGCGCGGCGCGATCGCGAAATTGCCGGCGGAGTACCGTGCGATTCCAACGGCGCCCGAAGTGACGCGGGGCGACGTGGCGGCCGTGCTCGGTGTGCGGCTGGGAGGCTGGCTCGATTCGGCGCGCACCGCGCAGCCGCCGCTCCTTACCGACATCCGCACGCACTGGGCGGCCATGTGGATCCTGTCAGTCGTCGGCGCCGGCGTGATGGAGCCGTTTCCGAACCACACGTTCCAGCCGCGTCAGCGGGTCCGGCGCGCCGACCTTGCGCGGATCACGGTACGCGCCCTCGACCTCGCAGCCGACGGCCCCGGCCGTACCGCACCGTGGCGCGATGCCAGGCTCACCATCGCGGACGTCCCTCCGTCGCATCCGGTCTATCCCGCGATCTCCGAAGCCATCGCGGCCGGCGTGCTGCGCACGGGCGACGGCGGCGCGTTCCAGCCAGGGCGGATTGCGACAGGCGCCGAGCTCGTCGAGGCCGCGGATCGGCTGGCGAGCCTGCTCCTGCCCAAGCCCCAGGCTCGCTGATTCATGACCATGTTCACCGTTGCAAATCAGGTCACGCTGCTCCGGATGCTGCTGATACCGGCATTCGTGCTGCTGGTCGTCTACGGTCAGCTCGGCAGCGCGCTCCTGGTGCTCTTGCTCGCGGGAATCACGGATGCCCTTGACGGCCTCATCGCGCGACTTGCCAGTCAGAAGACCACCATCGGCGCGTGGCTCGATCCGATGGCCGACAAGCTGCTGCTCACGAGTGCATTCATTGTCCTCACGGTCCCGGGTACGCCACTGGCGCACCGGCTCCCGCTCTGGCTCACGATTCTCGTGATCAGCCGTGACATCGTGATCGTGTTGACGGTCACCATCGTGAACCTGGCCGTCGGTCGCCGCACGTTCCGTCCCTCGGTCTGGGGCAAGGTCGCGACGGCCACGTACATCGTCACGGGCCTGCTTTTCATGCTGGCCAACTACATGGGCGCTGATTGGCTGATGCTCGACGTTGCGATCTACGCGTCGCTTGCCATCACCGTCGTGTCGAGCCTCCACTACATCGGCTACGCCGCCCGCATGATCAACGCGGCTGACGGCCTCTGATCCGACCAGCCGCCTAGCCGCCGTTCCCGAACCGGGGAGTGTGCGCTTCCGCACACGGCGTGTGCGGTGGGCTTCCGGGGCGGCGCCGACCGTCACCCGGCCGACAGTCCTGTCGGCACCCACGACGGCAGTCACGACGGGATCGCGCGTTTTCCTCGGTAAACAGGCCGATCGCGGGGTCTCAAGCGGCCTGGACAGCCGTCGATTGCCCTTTCACGGAGGCGGATCCTCCGGTCGAAGGGACTCACGATGACCGCAGGATCGCCGACGAGCGTGGAACAGCCGCCGCTCGTCCTCGCGCACGACGAGATCGCCCCATCCGGAATGCCACCAGTTGCCGAGCGAATTTCGGTGGCTGGGACGCTCCTCGAAACATCCCGACTGATGACCGAGCTCCTGCGCTTCGTCGCGCCCGACGTGCACCAGCGGACTGTCCGTCTCACGAGAGTGGTCCGAGGCCTGGTCGAGGAACTCGGTGTGAGCCAGCCCTGGGAGTTCGAAGTTGCCGCTCGGCTGTCGCAGATCGGACGTCTCACGCTGCCGCCGTCGACGCGCGATCGGCTCGCCGCGGGTGAGATCCTGAGCGACGAGGACCAACAGGCCCTGGCGTCGCATCCCCTCGTCGCACGCGATCTGCTGTCTGAGGTCCGCCGACTCGATGCAGTCCGTGAGATGGTTTGCAGGCAGCGCGAGCCGTACACCGTGCCGGGTCTTCCGCCCGGCAGCCGCGCCGCGCTCGATCGCCTGACGCTCGGCGGCCAGCTTTTGCGCGTGGCGGCGGACTTCGACGATCTGTTGTCGGCGGGTCAGACTGGCGACGAGGCTGTCGCGTGGCTGGACGCGCGGGGTACGGAATACCGCGCGGATGTGCTCGCCGCGCTGCGCCGGCTGGTTGCGGGAACGACGGCCGCCGCGGCCGCCTGAGCGCTACCTCCGGGCCGACTTGTCGAGAGCCGCAACCTTCTCGCGGAAGTACGCGATCGTCGTGGTCAATCCCTCCTCGAGAGTGACCTTCGGCTCCCAGCCGAGCAGCGTGCGGGCGCGCGTGATGTCAGGCTGTCTCACCTTCGGATCGTCTACGGGCAGGTCTCTGTAAACCAGCTGGCTGGAGGCACCGGTCATCCTGACGATCGTGCGGGCGATCTCGCCAATCGTCATCTCGTGTGGATTGCCGATATTGACCGGATCGTTGACGTTCGAGAGCATCAGGCGGATAACGCCGTCCACGAGATCCGAGATGTAGGTGAAGCTGCGCGTCTGCGATCCGTCGCCGAAAATCGTGACGTCCTCGTTGCGCAGTGCCTGTGAGATGAACGCGGGCACGGCGCGGCCGTCGTGCAACCGCATGCGGGGACCGTACGTGTTGAAGATCCGGACGATCTTCGCGTCCAGGCCGTGGTAGCGGTGGTAGGCCACGGTCATCGCCTCGGCGAAGCGCTTCGCTTCGTCGTACACACCACGAGGCCCGATGGGATTGACGTTGCCCCAGTACGTTTCCTTCTGCGGATGCTCGAGGGGATCTCCGTAGACCTCGGACGTCGAGGCAATCACGAACCGCGCGCCCTTGGCTTTGGCCAGCCCCAGCGCCTTGTGCGTGCCCAGCGCCCCGACTTTGAGCGTCGGGATCGGCAGCTCGAGGTAGTCGATCGGACTGGCGGGACTCGCCCAGTGGAGCACGTAGTCCACCGGGCCATCCACGTCGATGTAGTTCGTGACGTCGTGCTTGATGAACTCGAAATCGCGGTCGCGCAGATGGGCGATGTTCGACATCGAGCCGGTAAGCAGGTTGTCGATGCCGACGACGGCATAGCCGCGATCGAGCAGGGCTTCGGCCAGATGTGAACCGATGAAACCGGCGGCGCCGGTGATGACGACTCTACTCTTCACGCGAGCCCTCGGGCAGTCGTTCGAGTAGCTCAGAGGTTTGACCGGGTTGAGCAACTCAAGTAGGCATGCCGGTGGAAGAACCCCTTCACAAGGGTCAACCACATGATCTTCACGTCGAGCGCGACCGACCAGTTCTCGATGTAGTAAAGGTCGTACTCGATACGCTTCTCGAGCGAGGTATTGCCACGCCAGCCGTTCACCTGGGCCCAGCCCGTGAGGCCGGCGCGCACCTTGTGGCGCAGCATGTACTGCGGTATCCGCTGCTTGAACTGATCGACGAAGAACGGCCGCTCCGGACGCGGACCGACGAGCGACATGTCGCCGCGAAGCACGTTCCAGAGCTGTGGCAACTCGTCGATGTTGGTGCGGCGGAGGAACAGTCCGAAGGGCGTGCAGCGGGGATCGTCGTGCACGGCCCACACGGGGCCCGTCTCGCGCTCCGCGTCTTCGTACATCGAACGGAACTTGTAAATCACGAAACGGCTTGCCGTCGAGGCCCGTGCGCTCCTGCCGGTAGAAGATCGGGCCGGACGACGTCAGCCTGATGGCCAGAGCCACCAGGCCGAACGGCACCGCGAGAACGAGCAGCGCTGCGGCCGATAACCCCGCGTCGATGGAACGCTTCAGGACGCTGTTGAAGCCCTGAAGCGGCACGTCGTTGACGTTGATGATGGGGATGCCGTCGAGATCCTCGAGACGTGCGCGGAGGGCGAGCACCTGCAGCAGGTCTGGTACGACTTTCACGTCCAGACACTCGTGTCCGACGGATTCCAGCAGCTGCAGCATGCGCGCATGCCCTTCGGCGGGCAGTGCGACATAGAGGTGATCGATCGTCTCTCGCTGCGCGATCTCGGCAGCTTCGTCGAGCGTGCCGAGGAGCGGCAGTCCGCGGTAGCCGATCGCATCGCCGCCGGCGCGATCGTCCACGAAGCCGATGATCTGATAGCCGAGCTCGCGGTGCTCGAGGATCTTGTCGGCGACGAGCCGTCCCAGTTCGCCAGCACCCGCGATCACGATCCGCTTGAGGCCGATGCCCGCGCGCCAGCGCCGCTCGAGCGTCTCCCGCACGATCTCGCGCGATCCAAACGTGAAGATCACGTTGACGACGAGGAAGGCTGCCCACACGAGCTGTGAGACTTCGTACGCGCCGCGGTCCTTGAGCTCGTCGGGAACGTAGTACGCCTGGAAGTAGAGCGTGGCGATGACGCCGAAGACCACCGCCAGAATGCTGCCGACGAAGACCGCGAAGAAGTCGTCGACGCGCGAGCGCCCGCGGCGCAAACGGTAGAGGCCCTGCACATGGAAGGCGAACGGCACCAGCACGCCGACAAACGGCAGCACGTTGACGTACTGCTGAAAAGGCGGGTGGCCCTTGGTGACGGGGATGAGGCCGGTTTCGAATCGAATGGCGTAGGCGATGAGGAACGCCGCCATGCCAAGCAGCGCGTCCGACAGCACGTGGACCGCAACGAGCAGCCGGTTGTAGCGCTTTACCATCGCGTGTCCTGCGGCCGCGCCAGCAACTCGTTCACCGCCCCGGTCACGCCGGTCAAGAACCGATCGATGCCGAACTGTTCAGCATGCGCGCGAATGGCCGCACTGTCGTAGGTGGTGGTCACTGCCGTCTTCACGCCGGAGGCGAGGGCGTCCGCTGTGGCCTCATCGACGAGCACTCCCGTGATTCCTGACACGACCGTCTCGCGGGCGCCACCGCGGCCCAGCGCGACGACGGGTCGGCCGCAGGCCTGCGCCTCGACCGGCACGATGCCGAAGTCCTCTTCGCCCGGCAGCACCACGGCCGCTGCGCCCCGATACAAGTCCCGGACCTCCTCGTCGGCGACCCGCCCCAGCCATTGCACATCGGCGCCAACCCGTTCCCCGAGCGCCATCAGCCCGGCTCGCTCAGGGCCCTCGCCCACAATCTTCAAGGGTACGCCGGCGAGGCGGGCTGCCTCAATGGCCACATCGACACGCTTGTACGGGACGAGGGCAGAAACCACGAGGACGTAGGTGCCTGGCGACCGGCCATCTGGATGATAGAACCCAGTGTCCACGGGCGGGTACACCACCAGAGCTTCGCGATTATAGTATCGACGGATCCGGCTGGCAACATAGTGTGAAATAGCCACATAGCGGTTTACGCGGCCTGCGGTAGCCCGGTCCCATCGGGCGAGATGGCGCATCACAATGCCGGCAAGGCTGCTGGCCGGGCGGCCAAGTCGAGCCGGTCCGAAGTAGGCGTCGAACTGGTCCCAGGCGTACCGCATTGGCGTAAAGCAATAACAGAGGTGCCGGGCCTTGGGTGCGATGACTGCCTTGGCCGCGCAGTGGCTGGTGCTGACGACCAGGTCGTAGCCGTCGAGATCGAGCCATTCGATCGCGGTGGGGAACGTGACCAGGTAGTGGCGGTAGATCTGTTTGACGGCCGGCAGCCACTGGACGACCGACGTATGAACCGGGTGCTGCTCGATCGTCCGCGAGACGGATCCTCTGACGTGGACCAGTGTGTAGAGATCGGCTCCCGGGAAGAGCTGGCTCACCACCTCCAGCGTCTTTTCGCCTCCGCGCATGCCGGTGAGCCAGTCATGAACGAGCGCGACCCGCATCAGCCCTCGCCGGCGACAGCGCCGTAGATCGACAGAATCTGCTGGACGGCGTGCTCCCACGAAAACTCGGCAGCCCGCACGAAGCCTCGCGCGCGGAGATCCGCGCGGAGCCCGGAGTCGGTCAGCACGCGCGCCAATCCGTCGGCGATCGACCGCGCATCGCGCGGATCGACCAGAACCGCCGCACCACCTACCACCTCGGGCAACGACGACACGTTCGACGTGACAACCGGCGCGCCGCTCGCCATGGCCTCCAGCGGCGGCAGCCCGAAACCTTCGTACAACGACGGAAACACGAACACTGCCGCGCGCCGATACAACACTGCCAGCGCATCATCAGGCATGTATCCGAGGAAGCGGACGTGCTTGTGCAGGTTGTACCGGTGCACGGCCCGCCGGAGCTCCGCATATTTCGAGATGTCGTCGCCGATGACGACCAGCGTGAGGTGATCGAGGCCGCTCTGGCGCAGTAGATGGAATGCGTCGATCAGGCGTTCCAGATTCTTGTGCGGTTTGACATTGCCCGCGTAGAGGATGAAGTCGCCTTGCAGCTGGTAGCGCTCGGACACGCGCAGCATCTCTTCGTCCGTCGGCTGCACGCGGAACCGATCGTCGATGCCGTTGTAGATGACCGTGATCTTCGACGCCGGGACGTCGAAGTAGCGAAGGATGTCGCGCTTCGACGCCTCTGACACGGTCAGAATCCGCGTTGCGACGCGGGTCGCTGTCCAGATTGACGCACGCGCGTACGCCAGCGCGAGACGGTTGGGCAGGTACTCCGGAAACATGAGGTGGATGCAGTCGTGAATGGTCACGACCGATCGACTCCGGATCAGCGGCGGCAGCACGTAGTGCGGTGCGTGGAAGACGTCCACCTGCTCGCGGCGCAGCGACCACGGCAGCGAGATCTGCTCGCGCATCGAATACGGCCGAGACCGATCCGGAATCGCGCGGAAATTCTCGCCGAGCGTGGGCGCAAAGCTGGCGTCACGCTCCTGGCAGAGCAGCACGTACTCGGACTCGCGGTCCAGACGGGCGAGCTGCTTCAGCAGGTTTCTGATGTACGTCCCGATTCCAAAGTCATGGAGTTTTCGGGCATCGATGGCAATCCGCACGGCGGGCACCATGATAGCGGGACCGCCGGGCAATGGACTACTCGTGCCGGACTGGTTTCAACGGGGAAGCCGGCCGCGGCGTGCGAGGTAAGACCGCACGAAGGGCAGCCATCCTGGCCGGTACTTCTCGTAAAAGGCGAGCTGACCCTTCCGGTAGGCCTGGTTCACGGCGGAACGGTGTCCTGCGACCGACCGGCCCCGCACATGGACGATCTGCGCGGTCGGCGTGAACAGGACCTGGCGGCCGCGCTCGCGGACCGCGGTGCAGAAGTCCACATCTTCCCAGTACAGGAAGTAGCGTTCGTCGAGTAGCTGCACGGCTTCGGCATCCGCCCGGCGGACCAGCAGACAGGCGCCGCTCACCCAGTCCACGATCTGCTCGTGCCGGGTGACACGTTCGACCCACCGCGAGACCGGACCGACGCCCCGATCGTGCAGGGCGCCAATCAGTTTCTGGCGCGCCTCGGTCAGAGGCGACGGCATCGAGCCAAACGACAGCTCAGCGCGGCCCTGTGCATCCACGATGCGCGGCCCGGCAATCGCCACCTCGCGCCGTTCGTCGAGCCGCGCCGAGAGTCGATCGACCGCATCCGCTTCGACGAGCGTGTCCGGGTTCAGCAAGAGCACGAGCTCGCCGGTTGTCGCGCGAATACCAACGTTGTTGGCCCTGGCAAACCCGAGATTGCCGCCGGCCCGAATCAGACGGACACGCGGGAAGCGCTCGGCCACCATCTCGGGAGCGCCATCGGTCGACGCATTGTCCACGACCACGATCTCGTGATCGGTGCTCGGCGGCGACACGCTCAGCGACGAGAGACACCGTTCGAGATCGGCTCGCGCGTTCCACGACACGATCACGATGCTGAGGCTCATGACGTCGCGGCGTCCTCGATCGCCTCGAGCGTCGCAGCGGCGGCATCGGTCCACCGGTAACGGGCCAGCACGCCTGTGGCCTCGTGCAGAAGGGTCGATCGCGTCTCGTCGCTCTCGAGTACCGTGACGAGTGTCTGCGCAACGTCCGCCGGGTCTGGGCGCGGCACATAGACGGCCGCCGGACCGTACACCTCGCGCGCCACGGCCGTGTCCAGCACGACGGCCGGTACGCCCATGGCGAGCGCCTCGAGCGGCGTCAACCCAAATCCCTCGGTACTCAGACAGGAACACGAAGACAGCCGCCTCGGCGTACAGCGAGCGGAGCTGGCGATCCTCCACGAACCGCAGCTCTTGGACGCGAGCGCGCGACACCGGCCGCTGGCTGCTACGTTCGCGAGATCCTCGTGCGGCCACGAGCGATTGTCGCCGACGATGACGAGACGCGCGCCCGGAAAGCGCTGACTGACGAGCGGCAGGCTACGAATCAGAGCGGGCACGTGCCGGCGGTTGAAGATGGACCCGACGAACAGGATGAGCGGGTCGCTCGACATAGGCCTCGCCTTTGCCGGTGCCTGCCCATCCTCGACGAGTCCTACCCCAAGCGGGATCACTCGGATGCGCTCGGGCTGCACGCCGAGGTGCCGAACGATCTCGCTCCGTGAGAACTCCGAGAGCGTGAGGACACGCGCGGCGCGACGGGCCGCGGCGCCCGTGACGGTCCGGCGCCGCCAGCCCTCGCGCGGGCGGAACCATTCGGGGTGCGCAGCAAAAGAGACGTCGTGCACGGCCAGGACGACCGGCGCCGGCGCGAGCAGCGGGGCGGTGTACGCGGGCGCGAAGGTCACGTCCGGCCGACTTCGACGCAACGCGCGGGCCAGCGTGAGCTGTTCCCAACGCGTTCCGCCAGCGCCCGGCAATATGACGATCTCGTGGTGAAGCCGATCGATGAGACCGACAGCGGGCGGTGTGCGTAGAGCGACACGCGATGGCGGAGAGCCGCTGGCGAGCGATTCCAATGGGCGAGCAGCTGGACGAGATAGCGTCCAGCGCCGGTCGGCTGGCCCGTCAGCTCGCGCGCGTCAATGGCGATGTGCATGCTGTCCCGCACGCTCGATGGCCGACCGGTACACCTGTCGGGCGGCGGCCGCGGCGCGCGCCCAGGTGAACCCCTCCGCCCGCGCCGTCCCGCGAGCTGCCATGCCGTCAGCCGCCGCGCGGTCATCGAGGAGCAGCCGAAGGGCGTCCGCGAACTGGTCTGGGCGATTTGGGTCGACCAGCGCGCCAGCATCGCCCAGCACCTCGAGCAGCGCACCTCGCCGCGCCGCCACGACGGGCACGCCGAGCGCCATCGCTTCCAGTGCAGGAAGGCCGAAGCCTTCATGCCAGGACGGCAGTACCAACACCGACGCCCCCTCATACGCCGCCCGGCGGTCGGACTCGCTGACGTAGCCGCGGAATCGGACACGACCGAGCAGCGGCTTTCTCTTTACGCGTTCCACGAGTGGAGCCCCGGCCTCAGTCACACGGCCGACCACGTCGAGCGGCGGTGCATCAGGGCGTTCCCCGATCAGGATCTGGTACGCATCCAAGAGCGTGGCGAGATTCTTCCTGGGCTCGACCGTACCGACGAACAGGATCGGACCACCCGGATCGCGTGGCCGCCGCCTGCCGTCGCGGGCCCAGTGCGGGACGCCAGCTCGCACGATACTCACGCGATCCGGCGGGACACCAAGTCGCTCGATGACCTGATCGCGTGTGTGCTGAGACACGGCGACGACGCCATCGGCTCGTCGGGCGTGAGCGCGGACGAGCGGTCCATAGTCCCGGCGGATCTCCGCCGTCGTCCGCTCAGGATGATCGAGAAAGTCGAGGTCGTGCACGGTGATGACGCGTGCGCCGCGCGTCGGGATGATCAGCGGATGAGCGGCGTGGACCACGTCGAAGCGGCCTCCCGCAAGCAGTTCGACCGGTGGCCAGCCGAGCCGGTGCCAGGCCCAGTTGAGCGTGCGGACGGGCACCCGGGCATCGTGGGGGATGACACCGGGCAACGACGCCAGAGCGGCGGCCTGCAGACGGTCCTTCCAGGAACTCGTGAAGAGGTGAAGGCGTTCCCCGGGGTCGGACGGGTCGGCGAGGGCGGCCAGCAGCTCGTGCACGTACTCGCCGACGCCGCTCCGGGTTCTCAGTGCCGGCCGATAGTCGAACAGCAGCTCCACCGTGCGCAAGGCTAACAGGCGACGGGCAGTGCATCAAGGGATTGTCGATGGCTGAGAAACCCTCAAGTCCTTATCTCTCAGCTATTTGACTGATGACTTAGTTGTTGTGCTACGGTGGCAGGATTTAGATTTCGACGGCTGCGGTGGCCTGTCGCGGTGATCTTCCAGGGCGTTCCGATATGAAAATCGCGGTCGTGGGTACAGGCTACGTCGGCCTGGTTGCTGGTGCCTGTTTCGCTGAGAACGGCAACGAAGTGGTCTGCGTCGACAAGGACGAGGCCAAGGTCCGGCTGTTGCGGCGCGGGCGCATTCCCATCTACGAGCCTGGCCTGCAGGAAATCGTCACCAGAAACACGAGCGAGCGACGTCTGACGTTCACGACGTTGTTGAGCAAGGCCGTTCGGCAGTCCACGATCGTCTTCATCGCCGTGGGCACACCCCAGGACGAGGATGGGTCCGCCGACCTGCAGCACGTGATGGCGGTCGCTCGTGACATCGCCCGAGCGATGAACGACTACAAGGTGATCGTGGACAAGAGCACGGTGCCCGTGGGGACCGCCGCTCGCGTTCGGGACGCGATTCGCCGCGAGACCACGCATCCCTTCAGCGTCGTCAGCAATCCGGAATTCCTGAAGCAGGGCGCCGCCGTCGAAGACTTCATGAAGCCCGACCGGGTGGTCATCGGAGCTGAGGATCCGCGCGCTGCCGAACTGATGAAGGAGCTGTACGCGCCGTTCACGCGGACCGGCGCTCCCATCATGGTGATGGACTGCGCGAGCGCCGAGCTGTGCAAGTACGCCGCGAACGCGCTGCTGGCGACGAAGATCTCCTTCATGAACGAAGTGGCGAATGTCTGCGACATCTTCGGCGCCAACGTGGACGATGTCCGGCGTGCGGTTGGCTCGGATCGCAGAATCGGCTCGTCATTTCTCTTCCCGGGTGTCGGATACGGTGGCAGCTGTTTTCCGAAAGACGTCAAGGCGATCATCAGGTTTTCCGCCGACAAGAAGTATGACTTCGACATCCTGAGAGCGGTCGAGGCGGTGAATCAGCGCCAGAAGGGCATCCTTGTCGGGAAGATGGAGAAGCATTTCGGCACCCTGAAAGGCAAGACCATCGGCATCTGGGGGCTTGCCTTCAAGCCTCGCACCGACGACATGCGCGAAGCGCCCGCGATCCCGATGATTGAGAAGCTGCTGGCCGCGGGCGCGAAGGTGCAGGCCTATGATCCCGAGGCGATGAAGATTGCGAAGGGCATCTTCGGAACGCGTATCCAGCTGTGTGAGCGCAGCTACGATGCATTGAAGGGGGCAGACGCGCTGGCGCTCATCACGGAGTGGAATGAGTTTCGCGAACCCGATTTTGCGCGAATGCGGAAACTGATGCGGCAGCCGGTGATCTTCGACGGGCGGAACATCTACAGTCCCGAACAGATGCGCGCACACGGCTTCACGTATCTGTCCATCGGCCGCTGATGTCGGGACTGCGCGGCGTCATCGAGAATCCACTGCTCTCGGTGGTGATGCCCGTGTTCAACGAACGGGCGACCATCGAAGAAATCATCTCGCGGGTGCTGCGGGTGCCGATCCGCACCGAGCTGATCGTCGTGGACGATGGCTCGACGGACGGCACGCGCGACGTGTTGCAGACGTTGCAGCGCGAGCGGGGATTTCAGCTCGTGCTGCAGCCGAGGAACCAGGGGAAGGGCGCGGCGCTGCGGCGCGGATTTCAGGACGTCACGGGTGACCTGGTCGTCATCCAGGACGCGGACCTGGAGTACTCACCCGAGGAGTATCCCGGGCTGATCGAGCTCATCTGTCAGGGGCGAGCCGACGTCGTGTACGGATCCCGCTTCCTGGGACGGCATCGCGTGTTCCTCTTCACGCACTATCTGGGGAACCGGCTGCTGACGCTGCTGACGAATGTCCTCTACAACACGATGTTGAGCGACATGGAGACCTGTTACAAGGTGATGCGCACCGAAGTCCTCCGATCGATGACGTTGAAGTCGAACAGCTTCGGGATCGAGCCCGAGATCACCGCCAAGATATTCAAGCGGGGGTACCGCGTCTACGAGGTGCCAATCACCTATGACGGACGCAGTTATGACGAGGGCAAGAAGATCACGTGGCGCGACGGGGTCGTCGCGCTGTGGGTGCTGCTGAAGTACCGCTTCACCGAGTGACCGCGCTCCTCCGTCTGTTCCGCTACGCCGCTCCTTATCGCCTGCGGTTCATCGCGGCGATTGCGGCGATGCTCGTCTACGCGGCGGCGTCGGCTGGCCTCCTCTATCTGATCAAGCCCATCCTCGACAACGTGCTCCCGCACAGCCAGAAGCTGCTTCGGGTCATCACGGAAATCATCGGCTTCTACGTGGTCAAAGGGCTGGGGGCGTATTTCTCGGCCTACCTGATGGTCGACATCGGCCAGCGCGTCGTGCGCGACCTGCGCAGCCAGCTGCACCGCCACATCCTGGAGCAATCGGCAGGCTTCTTTGCCCGACGGACGACCGGTCAGTTGCTCTCGCGCGTGACCAATGACGTCGGCCAGGTGCAGCAAGCCGTCTCCGAGACGATAGGGGACCTGCTGCAGGAATCGCTGGCGTTGATCGGCTACGCGGTGCTGCTGTTCTACTTTGATCCAGCCCTGGCGCTCGTGTGTATCACCGGCGCGCCGCTCATCGTCTATCCGCTGGCGCAGCTGGGACGTCGGCTGCGCAAGACCACGCGTCGAAGCCAGGAAGCGCTCGAGCATCTCTCGCACATCGCCACCGAGGCGTACACGGGGCACCGCATCGTCAAGGCATTTGGCGCAGAGCATCGCGAAGCCAGACGGTTCGAGGGTGCCACCGAGCGCCTGTACCGGATCAACATGAGCGTCACCCGCATCGTGTCGATCCTGCCGCCGCTGATGGAACTGCTCGGCGGTGTCGCGATCGCGGTTGCGCTGTGGTACGGCAGCCGTGAGATTGCGAGCAACCGGCTGACGCCTGGCCAGTTCACCTCGTTCATCGCGGCCCTGCTGATGATGTACGGTCCCGTCAAAAAACTGAGCCGGGTGAATGCGAGCCTGCAGCAGTCGATCGCGGCGGCGGAACGAATCTTCGAGGTGCTCGACCGCCACACTGAGGTCGTCGAGAAGCCGGGCGCGCCGCCCCTGCCGCCTTTCGAGCGTTCCATTTCGTTCCGCGATGTGGTGTTCGCGTATGACGACTCACATCGATCGATCCTGCGCAACGTGTCGTTCGACGTCAGCGCCGGTCAGATGATCGCCATCGTGGGGCGGAGCGGCGCAGGCAAGACGACCCTGGCCAACCTGTTGCCGAGGTTTTTCGACGTGACCGGCGGCAGCATCACGATCGACGGCGTGGACATCCGCGACGTGATGCTCGTGTCCCTGCGCGCGCAGATCGGCATGGTCACGCAGGACACGATCCTCTTCGACGATTCCGTGGAGCGGAACATCGCATACGGCGTCCCGGACGCTACGCACGAGCAGATCGAAGCCGCGGCGCGCGCGGCCAACGCACACGACTTCATCCTGGGCCTCGCCGAACAATACCAGACGGTCATCGGCGAACGCGGTCAGCGGCTGTCGGGTGGCCAGCGCCAGCGGCTCGCCATCGCACGCGCCATCCTGAAGAACTCGCCGATTCTGATCCTGGACGAGGCCACATCGGCGCTCGATTCCGAATCCGAACTGCTCGTCCAGCATGCCCTCGGCAATCTGATGCGCAATCGGACGTCATTCGTGATCGCGCATCGGCTGTCCACGATCCGTAAAGCCGACGCGATCATCGTCATGGAACGCGGACGCATCGTCGAAATCGGGCGGCACGAAGATTTACTGGCGCGGCCGGGCGGCACGTACGCCCGGCTGCACGACATGCAGCTGCTCGAGGCCCGGAAGGCGACGACGGTACCGTAAGTGACTCACGGCCTGTGGCACACGGCCCAAGGCTGCAACCAGCACCGGTGATCCGATGATCAAGAGCATGACGGGGTTTGCGTCGGTATCGCACGAGGACGAAGCGGGCGTGGTGGGCGTGACCGTGCGTGCCGTGAATCATCGCTACCTCGATGTGCAGCTGCGGCTCCCCGCTGCGTTCAACGACCGGGAGAGCGCACTGCGCGCCATCGTTCAGAAGCGCGTGGCGCGCGGACGCGTGGAGGTGAGTGTCAGCGCTCAAGCCCGGCAGCAGACGACGCCGACGGTGGAAGTGAATGCCGCGCTCATCAGTGCCCTCCACAGCGCGTTGGCAACGGCTCGGGAGCAGGGCCTGGTGAGCGGTCCATTGACACCTGGCGATCTGATGCGCTTGCCGCAGGCGCTCACGATTCGAGATGCGCCCGCACAGGCGGAGCCTGCCTCGGCACTCGGCGACGCTGTTGAACGGTCGGTGGACGAGGCGATGCTGGCGCTGGATCGGATGCGCGTCCACGAAGGGAGGCACCTGCGTGCTGACCTCGACGGCCGCCGTCAGCTCCTGGCGTCGCTGCTCGATCGCCTGGCCGCCGCGGCTGCAGCCGGACGCACCGCGCTCGAGGCGCGGCTGCGCGATCGGGTGGCGGAATTGACGAGCGACGTCCAGGTGGACAAGGCAACGCTCGCGCAGGAGATTGTAAGGACCGCAGCGCGTTCCGATATCAGTGAAGAGGTGACGCGATTCAGCGCCCACCTGTCGCACTGGGACTCGCTCAGTGACGATCCCGAACCGTGCGGCCGCAAGCTCGATTTCCTGCTGCAGGAGATGAACCGCGAGATAAACACCATCGGATCCAAGGCCGATGGCGTCGGCGTCTCGGAACTCATCGTGACGACGAAGGCAGAGCTCGAGAAGATGCGGGAGCAGGTCCAGAATGTCGAGTAGGCGGCCCGGCCTGCTGTTCATCGTCTCGGCGCCGTCTGGCACCGGCAAGACCACGCTGGTGGAGCGGCTGGTGCAAGCGACTCCCGATTTGAGGCTGTCGCGGTCGTACACGTCTCGGCCCCCCAGGGCGGGTGAGACCGACGGCGTTGACTACAATTTCATCGAGCGCAGCCGATTCGAGGCGATGGCGGCCGGCAGGCAATTCCTGGAGTGGGCCGATGTCTTCGGGAATCTCTATGGCACCGGCGCAGTCGATACGCAGCGAGTGCTCGACGCGGGCCACGATCTCGTCCTGGTGATCGATGTGCAGGGCGCGCGGCAGGTGCGTCAGTGCGGCTTCGGCCATGTCGGAATCTTCATCCTGCCACCGTCGTTCGAGGTGCTCGAAGCGCGGTTGCGCAGCCGAAGCAAAGACACGGAAGCGCAGATGCAGAGGCGACTGGCCGTGGCACGACAGGAAGTGGGCGCGGTGGAGGAGTACGACTACGTCGTGATCAACGACGAGGTCGAGCCGGCCGTCAGCCGCCTTGCCGCGATTGTCGCTGCCGAGCGGGCGCGGCTGCGATCCATGCGGGCCACGGCCGATGCCATCATCCGCAGCTTTCGTGGCAAGACGGACTCGTAACGCTCTGTCAGCGGTTAGTATTAGTGTTGGTGTTGCTTGAGCCCTCAGGCCCTCGGACCCTAAGACTGTATTCTCATGCCCCTCATCGCCCTCGGCGTTACCGGCGGGATTGGCGCCTACAAGGCCGTCGAGGTCGCTCGCGGTCTACAGAAGCGTGGACACGACGTCGTCGCGATCATGACGCGGTCTGCACGCCGGTTCGTCGGTCCAGTGACGTTCGAAGCCATTACGCGGCGCCGGGTGATTTCCGACCAATGGTCGCCGGGAGCCAACGCCGACATCGAGCACATCTCGCTGGCGACGGACATTGCACTCCTCGTCGTCGCGCCGGCCACGGCGAACGTGATCGGGAAGCTTGCCAACGGGATTGCCGACGACTTCCTGACGTCGCTCTATCTGGCAACCCGCGCGCCCGTGCTGATCGCGCCGGCGATGAACTCGAACATGCTCGCGCACGACGCGGTCCAGCGGAACCTTGCCGCACTCGCGGCGCGCGGCGTGCGTTTCGTCGAATCGGGCGAGGGCTACCTGGCCTGTGGCTGGATTGGGAAGGGACGGCTCGCGGAGCCTGACGATGTGGTCGCTGCGGTTGAGCAGGCACTTCGCCGCGATCGGTCACTGTCCGGCCGGCGTGTAGTCGTGACGGCCGGTCCTACCTACGAAGATCTGGATCCCGTGCGCTTCGTGGGCAATCGATCCAGCGGTCGCATGGGGTACGCGCTGGCTGCCGAAGCCGCGGTCCGCGGTGCCGATGTCGTGCTCATTACGGGACCGACCTCGCTGCCGCTCCCGGTACCTGACGCCATTCGGGTCCGCACGGCAGCCGAGATGCGCGAGGCGGTGCTCTCGAATCTGGTGGACGCGGACGTGCTCGTGATGGCGGCGGCGGTCGCGAACTACACGCCGGCGCACGTCTCGCGCGAAAAGATCGCGCACAAAGACGACGATCTCGTCCTGACGCTCGTGCCGACCCGCGACATTCTTGTGGATGCGGCGGCGTGGCGCCGTGACCGCGGCTCCGAGCGGCCGCTGATCGTTGGGTTCGCCGCCGAGACGAGTGACGTCATCGAACGCGCACGGGCGAAGCGTCAGCGCAAGGGCATCGACCTCATTGTCGCCAATGACGTGTCGCGCGCCGATGCGGGATTCGAAGCAGACACGAACGCCGTGACACTGATCGGACCGGACCGCGAAGAGTCCGTCTCGCTCGCTTCGAAGTCCGCGATCTCGGTCGCCATTCTCGATCGCATCATCCAACTGCTCGGACCGGCCGGCGCCAGGGTTCCTGCACCTTCGCCAGCGGGCCGCTGATCGGCGCCATGTCGGACGATCTCGTCAGTCATCTCCGCTACTACGCCGAGCTTGGTGTGGACGGCATCAGCCGTGACCCGGCCTGGAGGGCTCGCGCCGAGAGCGCGCGCGCATCGACGGACGGGAGCGCGCAGGGTTCGGACGCGTCGGTTTCCGCCGACGCGAGCCAGGGTGGGCCCTCTCCAGTCGTGCAGGTCGCTCGCTCCCGCGGCGAGGCGTTGGCCGCCATCCGTGCGGACATTGGTGACTGCACGCGCTGCAAGCTCCATTCAGGCCGCACCAACCTCGTGTACGGCGTCGGAAACCCCGACGCTCAGCTCATGTTCGTCGGCGAGGGACCAGGCGCCGACGAGGACCTGCAGGGCATTCCGTTCGTGGGCCGCGCTGGTCAGCTGCTGACGCAGATCGTCAAGGCCATGGGGTTCGAACGTGACGATGTCTACATCGCGAACGTGGTCAAGTGCCGGCCGCCGAACAATCGCAACCCCGAGCCCGACGAGATCGCGCAATGCGAGCCGTTCCTGATGCGCCAGATCGACGTCATCGGCCCGCAGGTCATCGTCGCACTTGGAAAGTTCGCCGCACAGACGCTGCTCAGGACGGAGGACCCGATCTCTCGCCTGCGCGGCCGCTTTCACCGACTGGGCCGCTACGACGTGATGCCGACGTTTCATCCGTCCTACCTGCTGCGGACCCCTTCCGCCAAACGCGAAGTGTGGGAGGACATGAAGCAGGTCATGGAGCGATTGAAATCCGCCGAATGACGAACACGAATCACGAATACGAATACGAATACGAATCCGAATCCGAATCCAACCCCCCAGTGTTTGTCGCGGTCGCCGTCCCCGTTCCGTTTCTCGACCTCCTGACCTACCACGTGCCTGACGGCGTCGATCCGCCCGTGCGCGGGGCACGCGTCCTCGTCCCGCTCGGCACGAGGCAGGTCGCCGGCTGCGTGGTCACGGTGGACGTGGACGTCCCATCAGGCGTTGAGACGCGGGATCTCATCCGAGTCATCGACACCGGCGCGTACGTGCCGCCGCACGTCGTGGATCTCGCATCGTGGGTCGCGGAGTACTACGCGGCTGGTCCGGGCGAAGCGATTTCGGCGGCGATGCCGCCGGGCGCCGTACAGCTCGCCCCGCGCCGCGCGCACGCGTTCAGAACCATCCGCGTGGCCTCGCTCACGGCCGCCGGCCATGACCTCGCGCAGCGAGGCGCCGACTCCGGATTACGGCTCACCGACCGCCACCGTGAGGCGCTCGCCGTGCTGCAGGGCGTCCCGATGGGAGTGCCGGTCAGTCAGTTGAAGAGCCGCGGCATCAGCGGCGACATGCTCCGTCGGCTGGCAATGCGCGGATTGGTGAGTTTCCGTCAGGATCCCCTCGAACGCGATCCGTTCGCAACGATGGAGCCGATGGCGGAGAACGTCGAGGCGACGCTCGAGCCGAGGATCCTGAGCGCTGAGCAGGCGGCGGCGCTCGCGGAGCTCGAACGGCTGGCCGCTACGCGAGCCTTCCACGTGGCGCTCCTCCATGGCGTCACTGGCAGCGGCAAGACCGAAGTCTACTTGCGGCTCGCCGACCGCGTCGTCTCGTCCGGTCGGCGAGTGCTCGTGCTGGTCCCTGAAATTGCGCTGACACCGGCGGTCGCGTCGGCGTTCCGCCGGTCGTTCGGCCAACGGGTCGCTATCCAGCACAGTGGTCTCTCTGACGGCGAACGGCATGACCAATGGCATCGCATCAGAGAGGGGCTGGTCGACGTGGTCGTCGGGACGCGGTCCGCCGTATTCGGGCCCCTCGACACGGTCGGCCTGATCATCGTCGACGAGGAGCACGACTCTTCGTACAAGCAGGAGGAAACACCACGCTACAACGGGCGCGACGTCGCCATTGTCAGAGGGCGCGCCGCCGGAGCGCTTGTCCTGCTCGGATCGGCGACGCCGTCGATGGAGAGTTACCGGAATGCGCTGGATGGCCGCTATGCGCTGTTCACGCTGACGCGGCGCATTCAGGATCGTCCGCTCGCGCTGGTCGCGATCGTGAACATGCGCGAGGAGATTGCCGCCACCGGGGAAGACGTCGTCGTGAGCCGGCCACTCGCGTCGGCGCTCGAGGCCCGGCTGGCTCGCGGCGAGCAGGCGCTGCTGCTCCTGAACCGCCGCGGGTTCGCGAGCTCGGTGTTCTGCCGGCAATGCGGCGCGACGCTCGACTGTCCGAACTGCAGCGTCTCGCTGACCCTCCATCGCGCGCGGAGCGGTACTGGACGCGCGCGGTGCCACTACTGCAACTACTCGATGGCGGTGCCAAAGTCCTGCGCTCGGTGCGCGGGACCCTATCTCGAACACGTTGGATTTGGCACCGAGCGCGTCGAAGCCGATGTCCGCACGCTATTCCCATCTGTGCGGGTCGCTCGTGTGGATCGCGACACCATGCAGCGTCGTGGTGCCATCGAACGCGTGCTTGCGAAGTTCCGCTCCGGCGAGCTGGACGTCATCATCGGCACACAGATGATCGCGAAGGGCCACGACTTTCCGGCTGTGACGCTTGTCGGCGTCATCTCGGCCGATGTCGGATTGGGGATTCCCGACTTCCGCGCCAGTGAGCGTACGTTCCAACTACTGACTCAAGTGGCCGGCCGGGCGGGGCGGGGATCGCTACCGGGTGAGGCATACATTCAGACGCTGTTTCCCGAGCACTACAGCATCCAGCTGGCCTGCGCGCAGCAATACGAGGCCTTTTACGAGCGTGAGATCGTGTATCGCCGATCCATGCGCTATCCACCGGCCATCGCACTCGTCAACGCCATCGTTCGTGGAAAGACGTTCGAACAGGCCATGACGGACGCAACCGACCTGGCCAGGCGGCTGGCGAGCGCGTCGAAGGGATCCGACTTCCGCGTGCTCGGTCCCGCGCCAGCGCCGCTCGGCAAACTTCGCGGCGAGTACCCGCGCGCAGATTCTCGTGAAGGGATCTCATCGTCCTGTGATGCGGCAGGCGCTGCTCGACGCTATTGCGGCGAGTCCCGAGCTGGCCCGTCGAGTGACGGTTGACGTGGATCCGGTGACGATGATGTAGCGGAGACGAACGAGTCGTGTTCGTATTCGTGTTCGTATTCGTGTTCGTGTTCGGGGTGCGATCAGGCTCAGCCTGTCGCTCGCGCCACGCCGAATCCGAATCCGACAACGAATCCGAATACGAATCCGAATACGAATCCGAATACGACACGATTCAGTGTGGGATCAGCTCCTCGATCGGCACGGGTGTGAAGCAGAGGATCAGCATCACGATCGCCAGAATGGCGAGCGCCATGCGCCTCTGTCCCAACGCGACGCCGTCGTCCAGCGTCGCCGGGTGCCGCAGGCCGCCGATGACAAGCATGGCGATCGTCAGCGCGACGAACACTCCCAAGGTCACAGACCGGTAGTAAGCGGCGACGAGCACGCCAGTTGTGATGCCGGTCGCCGTGACCCAGAGTGACGTGCGGCGCCCGAGGACGGCGTACGAAATGTGGCCCCCATCGAGCTGACCGATGGGGATCAAATTGAGCGAGGTCACGATCAGCCCCAGCCACGCCGCGAAGCCAACTGGATGCAGGTTGATCGAGAAACCATCGGCCACATTCCCCCAGACGGCCCACGCCGCGGCTTTGAACAGGAGCGGCTCACCCAGCGAATAGCCCGTGAAGCCTGATGGCACGGCTTCGACGCGCGAGAGCCACAGGCCGAGAAACAGCGCGGGCACCGCCACGACGAACCCCGCGATGGGACCCGCAATGCCGACGTCGAAGAGCGACCGGCGATCCGGGAACATGTCGCGGATGCGGATGACCGCCCCGAACGTGCCGGTGATCACAATAGGTGCGGGTAGAAAGAAGGGGAGCGTCGCGTCGATTCCGTAGAATCGGCACGCAAGGTAGTGACCCATCTCGTGGCACCCGAGGATGGTCAGCACCGTGCCGCTGTACCAGAACGCACCGAGAACCGCCGTCACATTGACCGGAGGCACACGGCCGGCGAAGCCGCCGACGAACGACAGATAGTGGGCGAGACCCCAGGCGCTCGTCGTCAGGATGGTCAGGAGGAGCAGGACAACATGAACCCAGAGCCGGGTCGGACGGCGACGACGCCTTGCCCGGGCGAGCAGCCAATCCGGTTCGGTCGTGGTCGGCAGAGGTGCCCAGGCCTCGGTGGGTCGCGGAAGCGACTCTGGCGGAGGCGGCACCCGTTCGGAATCCTGCACGCGGGTATGTCCGGGTGGTCGAACCAGCTAGCTGATATTCTGAAGGTCTTTCCCGGGCTTGAAGCGAATCGTGCGTCCCGGTGGGATGCGCACTTCCTTACCGGTCCTTGGGTTGCGGCCGATCCCGCGCTTTCGCGGCTTCACCTGGAATACACCGAACCCGCGGAGCTCGATTCGATCGCCACGCTGCATGGACACCCGCATGGCATCGAACACCGCATCGACCGCCAGCTCGGCTTTGACCTTCGTGATGTCGGCGATTTTCGAAACCTCGTTCACGATGTCGAGCTTGATCATGCGGACAGCTCCTCGAGAAACGTTAACTATCATAAAAAGCTGGACTTACGCTGTCAAGCCACCTGCAGCAATTTCCCGTAACCCATTGATTCTCACTCCGGCACGTTTTGGCGGAGATTTGGACTGATCCATGGCCCGCCGCCTGCCCCTGGTCGTGCTCGTCGGCCGTCCCAACGTCGGTAAATCCACGTTGTTCAACCGCATTACTGGAACGCGGCGTTCCATCGTCACGCCTGTTGCCGGCACGACGAGGGATGTGATCGAGCATCCGGTGACATCAGAGCAGGTGGATTTCTCGCTGCTCGACACCGGGGGACTCTTCGGCGCGAGCGAGGATCCCCTTCACGCACTCGTCGTGGAGCGAGGCCGCAAAGCGTTGCAGCAAGCAGACCTTATCGTCGTCGTCTTCGACGGACAGCAAGGATTGGTTTCCGGCGACCATGAGATTGTCCAGCAGGTGAGAGCGCTCGACCTGCCCGTCGTGGCGGTCGTGAACAAAACGGACGTCCGGCGTGCGCGGGAGGCCCTGAGCCAGTTCTACGAATTGGGGCTGGACCCGATCCACGAAGTGTCGGCCGAGCACGGGACCGGCGTCGGTGATCTGCTCGATGAAATCGTCCGTCGTCTGCCCGCCGCGGCGCGATCGCGGAAGCGCGAGAGCGGCGAGGCACCGGAGAACGCCGTCCCGCATACGCCCACTGAGGTCGGCGTCGCCATCGTCGGACGGCCCAACGCGGGTAAGTCATCGCTCGTCAATCGCTTGCTGAAGGAAGAGCGGATGATCGTGAGCGAGGTCCCCGGCACCACGCGCGACACCGTTGACTCCTTGATGCGCTGGCATCGACGGGACTTCCGGATCGTGGATACCGCGGGTATCCGGCGACCGGGCCGCGTGAGCCGTGGCGGCCAGGTCGAGACGCTGAGCGTGCTGCTGGCTCGACGGGCCATCGAGAAGGCGGACGTCGTGGTCCTCGTGATCGACGCGAGCGCTGGCGTGACCGACCAGGACGCCGCCATCGCGGGCGAAGCGGACAAGGCCGGGAAGGGCATCATCATCGTCGCCAACAAGTGGGACCTGATGAAGGAGCGCGGGCAGGACTATTCGAAGGAGTTCGACGAGAACCTCAGGCACCAGTTGAAGTTCCTGGACTATGCCCCCGTGCTGCACATCTCGGCCGCGACCGGGGAGCGGACGCCGAAGCTGCTCGAGGCCATCGATCGGGTGGCAGAGTCGCGCCACAAGCGCGTCGCAACCGGCGAGCTGAATCGCTTCATCGCGACGATTACGGCGGCACATCCGCCAGCCAGCCCGGGCAGGCGGGAGGTGCGTATTCTCTATGCCGCCCAGACGAACGTCGCGCCGCCCACGTTCGTCTGTTTCACCAACGTCGCCACGACGCTCCACTTCTCGTACATCCGGTTTCTCGAGAACCGGCTGCGCGAGTCGTTCGGCTTCGCTGGGACACCGATCCGGATCCAGGTCCGGAAGCGCGAGCGCAAGTAGCTCCGCGCATGCCGGAACACGCGTGGAACGGGCTCTGGATGCGGCGCCGCCCCAAAGCTGCGTGCTATACTTCGGGGTCGGCCCGGACCCAGACGGCGCCAGAGGCTTGAACCCGCGAACGTGGCTGAGCCTACTTCCGAGACCACGAAGCGCGCGCTGTTGAAGGCGCCTGACGTGTGCGACCTAGCCAAGGTGCAGCCGTACGTGCTGCGCTCGTGGGAGAAAGAGTTCCCGGACCTTGGCGTGACGCGATCGGCGGGTGGTCCGCGGTTTTACCGCCGAGCCGATGTCGAGCGCGTCCTCCGCATCAAGCAGCTGGTGTTCAGTGAAGGGCTGACGCTCTCGGGAGCCAGGCGCCGGCTCGAAGAGGAGCGTGCAGGGCAGCCCGACGATGACCTGCCCTTCGAAGACGTCGTCGTGGTGCCACCCGCGGGACTCCCGAATGCCCGCGCTCGGATCGACGAGGTGAAACAAGGACTGCGGGCGATTCTGCAGTTGCTCGGCCGTCAGATCGCCCAGTCCGCAGGAGGTTCTGGCAACGGACACGCCGTGACGCCTGAGGCAGCGCCGGCCGAAGAACCGCTGCTGCCGATGGACGAAGCGCCCGCGCCGATCGTGACCGCGACGAGGGCCAAAAAGGCCGGCCGTTCGAAACGTGCCGCGCGCTGACGCGATCGAGACACGACAACCCCGTATCGGGATGTAGCGTAGCCTGGTAGCGCGCCTGCTTGGGGTGCAGGAGGTCCCGGGTTCGAATCCCGGCATCCCGACCAACTTCCTCACGGCCGAAGGCCCAGGGCACACGGCGCAACGCCCACGGCCCCCCTCAAGCCCTCGAGTACGTCGCCCGGCCTCCACTCACGTCGAACACCGCGCCGGTCGCGAATGAGTTCTCCTGCGACACGAGCCAGGCGACCATCGACGCGAGCTCGTCGCTCTGAAGGAACCGTCCGCGCGGGATCTTCGAGAGCATGTACGCGATGTGCTGCTCGGTCATCTGTTCGAAGATTCGTGTCCGCACCGCTGCCGGCGTGACGCAATTGACCGCGATGTCGTAGCCAGCCAGTTCCTTGCCAAGGGACTTCGTCAACGCGATCACGCCGGCCTTGGCGGCGCTGTAGGCGGACGCGTTTGGATTGCCTTCCTTGCCGGCGACGGAGGCGACCGACACGATGCGTCCGTAGTTCTGGCGGATGAACGTGGGTACCACTGCACGGCAGCAGAGGAAGACACCAATGAGGTCGACCTCCACGACCTGACGCCAGGCATCCGGTGGATATTCCCACAGCGTCGTGTTGGGACCTGAGATGCCCGCGTTGGCGACCAGAATGTCGAGTCCGCCGAGCGCAGTGGTGGTCTCTTCAGTGGCGCGCGCGACGTCGTCTTCTTTGGTGACGTCAACATGCACGGCGTGTGTCCGTCCGATCGATTTCAGCTCCAGGGCGGTGGCGTCCACGAGTGCGGGGTCGCGATCCCACAACGAGACCGATGCCCCGGACGCGAGCAGGCGCTCTGCGATGGCACGGCCGAGGCCTTGCGCAGCGCCCGTGACCACGGCGCGCCGGCCGGCGAGGTCGATAGCATTCATCCGCACATGCTAACGGAATTCGGAATTCGGAGGGCGGAATGCGGAGCTGAAAGTCGGAGTGCGAGTTGAAAATCGGAGTGCGGAGTGCGGAACGCCCAACGCCCAACGCCTAAAGCCCAAACCCAAAGCCTAAGGCGCAAAGCCCAGAGAAGTCAGGCGGCCTTGTCTTTGTCGGGTGCGCTCTTCACGACGTTCGCGAGCGCGGCTTCGAGCGCGGCGGACGTAATGGGCTTGCCGAGAAACGAGTCCATGCCTGACGCGTAGCACCGGTTGCGATCCTCGGTCATCACGCTCGCCGTCAGGGCGACGATCGGTACGCGCTGACCTTCGGGTTCGAGCGACCGGATCCGAATCGTCGCGTCCCAGCCATCGAGCTTCGGCATGTGGCAATCCATGAGGATGACGTCGAAGCGGTCTTCGGAGGCACGCTCGACCGCGGCCTCTCCGTCGGCGGCCAGAACGCAGCTGTGGCCAAGGCGTTCGAGCAGGCTCTTCACGACAAACTGATTCACCCTGTTGTCTTCAGCCACGAGGACGCGCAATGGCTCCCGTCGCGCGCGTTGATCGGGCGAGTCTGCGTCTCCTGAAGCGACCACCGCGGTCGCCACAGGCAGCGAGAGCTCGAACCAGAACGTCGTCCCACTGCCGACGACCGATTCGACCCCGATGGTACCGCCCATCAGTTCGACGATCCTCCGGCAGATCGAGAGTCCCAGACCGGTTCCGCCGAACCGGCGCGTCGTCGAGACGTCGGCCTGTTCGAACGGCTTGAAGATCCGGTCGAGCGCATTGGCGGGGATGCCGATGCCGGTGTCGATGATGCGCACGCGGATGCCGAACTGACCGCTGGCCACCGACGCACTGCTCGGTTCCACGGTTGCCGTGATGCTCCCGGTCTCCGTGAACTTGACGGCATTGGCCAGCAGATTGAGCAGCACCTGGCGAATGCGCGCGGGATCGCCAACGAAATCCCTGGGCACCTCGTCGGCCACGTTCCAGACGATGGCTACGCTCTTCCGTCCGGCCGCCGGCTCGACAACCCGCACCGTCCGCGCGAGCTCGTCGCGCAGCGCGAACGGCTGCGACTCGAGCTTCACTTCGCCCGACTCCACTTTCGACAGGTCGAGGACGTTGTCGATGATGTGCAGCAGATGATCGGCGCAGTCGTGCACGGTCAGGGACCACTGGCGTTGCTCGTCCGTCAGCGTCGTCGTGAGCATCAGATCGCTGAGGCCGATGATGCCGTTGAGCGGCGTCCGGATCTCGTGGCTGGTGTTGGCAAGGAACGCAGACTTCGCCACGGAGGCCTGTTCGGCGGCGTGTGCGAGGCGCGCGGCGTGCGCCATCGACACGGTCAGTTCCGCACTGACGCGCTCGGCTTCGGCCTGCTCTCCAAGCGCACGCGCGGCGCCGTAGATGCTGGTGGCGCAGAGGAACGCCAGCAGCAAGCCGGTGGACAAGAATCCAGAGCGGCATTGGGGATCGCAATTCGTCCACGACAGACACTGTCGGCCACGCGCGCACGGTCCACGGTTCCCCGCGAATGGTGATGGTCTCTGTGCCGCCGAACTCGGTCTGTGCGAAGCGCAGCGATTCGTCGTAAACGGCGCTGTCATCGTTGAAGACTGCGACGACGTAGCGGCGCGACCGGAGGACTTCACCAAGCAGTTCGTCGAGCCGCACGGTCGCACCCAGGAGACCAATCAGCCGTCCCTCGCGGGTCAGCGGCAGCGCCACCACGAGCGCGTGCCCGCTGTCTCCGACGCCCATGGGACGGGAGAAGATCGCCGTTCGCAGCACTTGCGCCTCGCGCAGTGTCTGCTGCCGCGCGACGAGCAGCTCCGGCGCGCCCTGGCGCTCGACCTGCACCTGGCGCCGCACGACGCCATCGCTGTCTGCCCAGAAGAGTTCCATCATGGCGTGGCGCGAGTCGGCGACGAGCCCCGCGGTCGTGCGGTCCCACTCGGCCGGCGACGAGCCGAGCGTCAGATCGCCTGCCGCCTGTTCGAGGCGTTCGACGATGCCGCGGAGCTCACGGTCCACGAGCTGCGCGGCCGATTGCGCTTCGTAGGTGGATAGCTGGCGGACGTGGCTGTCGCCTTCGTTGCGCGCGGCCATGGCCTGCCACAGCGCCAGCGACAGGAAGATGCAGCCGGCCACGATGGGCGTCGGGCGCCACCGGACCGCCTTCACGACGGCGCGAGTGATCAGCGTTCGGACGACGGCTGGGCGACACTGGTGTCGCCGTGCCGTCAGGCGCGTCAAGGAAGGGTGTGAAGAGTCGGGCCACAGCGGATGAGCCGAATCAGGTGGAGCAACGTACGTGCCGCCACATCGAGTGGCAGACGGTCCAATCGGGTCAACAATTTGAACGCCGGTTGGACTACCATGGGTGCACCTGCTCCCCTTGAGGTCGCCGGTCGACGCACGCACAGCATGTCTGCGTCGCTTCGTCGTGCCGGCCCGACGCGAACACTGTGACGGAAATACCCGATCGCCTGATCCTCCACCGCGCACGGCTTGCGGCGAAGCGGTCGCTCCACGACCTGGCGCTGGCCACGTGCATCGCGCCGGGACTCCTGCGCGCCATGGACAACGGTCAGTTCGACCGACTGCCTGCCGGGCTCTATGCGCGCGCCTACGTGCGGTCGGTCGCAACCGCGCTCGGCCTCGATCCGGGAGCGACCCTGGCCGAGCTCTTACCCTTATTGCCCGGACTGGATTCGCTGCCAGGCACACCGACGGCCCCATCAGCGGGCACTCGCGAATCCGACCGAGCCGTCCGATTGCCGCAGCTGCGTCCTGGTCCAACGGCCACGACGATGATTGGCGCCGGTTCGGCGGCACGCTCCTGGATGGGCTCGCTCTCTTGGCCCTACAGCTGCTGATCGCCGTGCTCGCGGCAGTTGCGGCTGGAGTCGGTGTGGGGCCGCTCGTACTGTCCGCGTGGCCCGCATTGATGTTGTTGTGGCTGATCACCTCGACGCTGTATTTCGTCGTCTTTGCGGGCGTGAGCGGTCTGACGCCCGGCGATCGCTTCTGCGGCGTGCGGTCCTCCCCGGAGAGTCCCTTGACCGGCGGGCAAGTAGTCCGGCGAGCCGGGGCGATCTTCCTGGCAAAATCGTCGATTGTCATCGACCTGGCTCAGCGGTCGGACGCCTGGCCCGGCGCTCAGGCGGTGAAGAGCTCGGACTAGCACTCCAGTTTCTTGAACGCGTGCCGATTGTGGTCGGAAGGGAGGGGCAGGTTTGGCTCGAGTGATCCGATTCGATCCACGTTTCCAGCCGTCGGACTTGCCGTGGGACCGCTTTCCGCGGTTCGATGAAGTGGGCGGACAGATCGACGCACAGGCTGGGCGCATCTTCGACAGCGCCACATCGCTCGCTGCGAGCAGCGAGCTCTACGCGCGTCTCGAGGCGCGGCTTGCCCCCGACGATCGCCCGCTGCTTCGAGAGTTCTATGAAGCGATCTGCTCCCACCAGGAGCACTACGAACGCGCCGCATACCTCATCGGCCTTCGTGCAGGGTGCGGCAAGCTCGAGGGCCTGCCACCCATGCTGTCCGACGAGCGCGGCCGCCTCGACGACGAACCCGAGCCCGCCTAACGCCCAGTCACGTCGTCAGTCCATCCCGCCTCGATCATCCGCTGCCGCACGGCCTCCGCGTCGGCCAGTGCTTCGTTCCATTCCGCGAAATTCGCCCCGCGTTCGAACTCATCGTTGAGAAAGTAAACGAGAGTGCTCTCGGGGGACCCGGGGATGAGCGTGGCACGGGCGCGGCCTCCGTCACGGTGGGACAAACGCCAGAGGACGGCTGGCTCGCCGTACGTGGCTGCACGATCGCTCATGGCTTCTCTGCCGCTCCGCCTCGTGAACTAAAGTCGCCGCCGGAGCTGACTAATACAGCTCATCCGGGCGCGCCGGCGCTCGAAGTGGCTTTGTAAGCAATGTGTCATCAGACGCTTGGGCAGAAGTGTAATTGGCCGAACGGCCGATTGGATCTGGGCATCAGGTTTGAACAAATATAGAGGCAGTAGGGACATCATCCGCCGAGCAGGTGCCCATGCTGCCGTCCGTCAGTCGCTTCGATCTTCGACCGACCTGCCACCGAGGCGCATGCACCGTTTGGCCTCGTCATTCCTGGTTCTTCGACGTCGGCGGCCGTGGTCGTCCCCATGGCGCGCGATTGGTTCGGCGACGTCATCGTCCTGCTGTTCCTCGTCGCACAGCTGCTCGACTTCGTCTTCACCTATCTCGGCGTCGTCGCCTTTGGCGTGCGTGAGGGCAATCCTCTCCTCGAGCACTCGATGCAGGCGATGGGGCTGGGCACGAGCCTCGCGATCGCCAAGCTCGTCGCGGTCGCAGGTGCTTCGACGCTGCACCTGCTGTCGTTCCACCGCCTACTCGCGACTCTCACGATCATCTACCTCGCGCTCGCCATCCTGCCCTGGACGTGGGTACTCTTCGTGATGAATTGAGTCCGCCAGCGGCTCGAGGGCCGTCGTCGCAGGAGTCGCCAGTAGCGGAGTCGGTGGCCACACGCGCGCCCAGGCTCCCATTTCCGCCGATAGCACGCCGACCCGAAGTATCACGCGCAACATCGCGAACGACTGATGCAACGCGGCCATCAACGCGATGAGAGGCAGTGTCGTCGCTGGCAGGCTTGCCGTGCCAGCAGCGAGCAGCAACAGTCCGACGATCAACACGAGCGCGAAGCTGGCCCATAGGACCAGCGTGAACGCTGGCGTTCGCAGTACGGTTCGCAGCCCGGTCATCCAGCCGTTGAACGCGCCGCGCGCCCGGTCGTGGACGATGGCGATCGCGCCGACATCCACGGCAGTCCACAACCACGCCGCAATGGAGGCGGCGACTGCGGTCTCAAGCCCCAACGCGGCGAGAAAGCTCCAGTCACTCGTCTCGCGCACCGGTCCAAGCGCCCATGCGAGTCCCAACATCGCGAGCGCCGCGGCGGCGATCGCGATACCGCGGCCGAAGACGGTCAGGCGCAACAGTCGCCAATAGCTCTGGCCGGCGTGGCGGATGGCACCGGCCGCGTCGTCACCACCCGGCTCACGCAGAGCGGCGACCGTCATTGCCACGACGATTGGCGTAGTCACAACGGTGAGCAGCAACGCTCCGCCGAGAGCGGCATTCCAGGTCGCCGTTGGCGACCCTTGCGACGTTCTGACCGCGTCGACGAAATCGGGTAGCGAGAAGCGATAGAGGAGCCGATCCGCCGCTGGACGCCGGCCAGTCGTATCGCGCAGCCACTGAAAGACCGGGAGAGTGCCTGCCACGGCGACTGCGAGCTGCCATAACCAGAGCCCCACGATCAGACGAGGCCGGCGCGCTGCGGCGGCTACTCCGTCGGCGAGCGCGCGGGGAGCCATCCAGGGCGTCACAGGCCGGCTCCCGCGATCAGGTGCTGCACCCAGAAGAGCCACCGCACAGCCCACGAGGACGCCACACGATTGTCGGTGGCAAGTCGCTGCCCGTTGTTCAGCACACTGGCGTCGAGCAGCAGCTCGTCGTCAGGATCAAGGACTACGGATGCAATCCGCGAAGGCCCTTCTCTGGTGATCGCCTTCCAGCGGTCCTGCCCGTCCCAGTCCACGCGCTCGCGCCTGCCATCCTCGGTACTGCAGCAGCACGTGCACAGGCAGCGGCACCTCGCCGCGCCGTTTGAGCACGACTCTGGAACGCCACGCGGCGACTGGTTCCCCACGCGCTGGGGCTGTCCGTCCCACGGCGCCGGCGCCGGCGCGACCGACCGGGTCGCTGGTCAGCGAAGACACTTCGTAATCAACAATCCCTGGCTTCTCGACCACCTTGGAGAAGTACCCTCCCATGTCGCGTCCCGAAATTTCGTTCACGACGGCGTAGAAGTCATCACTCGACGGATGGCGGTACCGCCAGCGTTCGTGATAGGTCCGCATCGCGCGCGCCATGGTCTGCCGGCCAATCAGATGCTCGAGAGTGCGGAGTAGCAGTTCGGGCCTTTCGTAGGAATAGAAGGGATACTCGCCAGGGACTGTAGGTCCATGCCGGCTGCCTCACGCGATCGAACGCATGATTCCGGCGAGTTGGTCAGGCGCAGCAGATCGCGCTCGGAGACCTTGAAGAACGGCAGATCGATCAAGCGTGCTGCCGGTCCCGAATTCCAGCTCCATCGCCTGTCCGGTCGAGTACCGACGTGAACCCTTCGTCGAGCCACGCTTCTTCGAACTCGTTGCTCGCGACGAGGCCGTACCAGGTACCTGGTGGGCGTATTCGTGGACGACGACTTCTTCTGGTTCGCGGATGCGATTGAACGGCCACCAGTTGAACAGCGACTGCGTGCCAGCCGTGATGAAGGTCGGATACTCCATCCCTTCAGCGCCAGGCGCGTCGGATGGCGGATCGACGATGGTGAGCGTCCGGTAGGGATACGCGCCGTACCACAGACCGAAGCACTTGATGGCCAGCTTGGCCGCAGCCATGTACCGCGCGATTTGCGGTGTGCGGCCGGGTTGCATCAACAGCCGGATCGATACGTCGCTCAGATGGAGCGAATCCGCCGATCTGCCGAGGACAACCGCGGCGTGGCGGTACTCGTCGGAGGTCACGTCACGCGTCGCGGAGAATGTGTCGTTCACTTCGACGAATCGTGGATCGGCCGTCCAGCCGAAGTCGTGCACCGCATCCTGTACGTAGCGATACGTCGTGGTGCCGTTCTGGTGATGGTCGGCCGAAAGCCGCTCGCCCGTGGCACCCACGACCATGGTCGACGGCACCGTCATGCGCACGTCGAAGCGGCCGAAGTCGGCGTAGAACTCGCTGTTCGCGTGAAACTGATGGCAGTTCCATCCGCCGCTGCTGCGTCCGCGAACCCCCGCCGGCTCGTAGACGGCCAGCTTCGGAAACCACTGGCCGATCAGGTAGAAATCGCCCGCGTAACCCGTGCGCGCGAAGACCTTGGGGAGCTGCGCGTGCCACGCGATATCGAGCGCGATCGAACCGCCGCCAGGCACCGGATGCGGAAGAGGTACCCGCAGCACCGTCCGATCCTCCGGATTGCCATCGTCTGGCTGCTCGAATCGTGCAAGCGATACGAGATCCGTACCGTCGGCCAGGCGAATGGACTTCACCTCAGTCCATCCCCATCCATCGTCGGGCATGTAGTCGCCGCGCAACTGACCGCCAGACTCCTTGAAGAATGTCGTGCGGTCGCTGCGGAAGGCGTTGAGGTACAGGTGGAACCAGAGATCGGTGACCGCGTCGGTGGACGGATTCGTCCAGACGACGTGCTCCGAACCGATCAGTTGCTTCTTGACCGCGTCGAGGCGTACGTCGATGCGGTAGTCAACGACGCGGGGTGGCGGAGGCTGGTCGGCGAGAACGACGTGCGATCCGGCCAGGAGAAGGAATGCGACGATCGACGAACGAAGCACACGTCGATCCTCTCCGGTCGCCCGCGGAAGTGCAAGTCTGCGATGAATCCAGGGCGGCTAGTCGAGCGTCAATTGAGCGAGCGGCAGCATCAGCGTGGCACGGCAGCCCGGGCCGTTGGTGTGATTCTCGAGGGCGAGGGTGCCGCCGTGGGCTTCGGCGATCTGGCGGCTCAGCACGAGCCCGATGCCCGAGCCGCCCGGCTTCGTCGTGAAGAACGGAACGAACAGGTTGGCGGTGTTCGAGACGCCGGGCCCCTCGTCATCGATGAAGACGCGCACGACGGAGTCATCGCTCTCCCAGCCAAGCGAGACACGCCCGCCGCTGTCGAACGTCGCGTCAACAGCGTTCCTCACCATGTTGATCAGCAGTTGCTCGATCTGGACGGGATCAGCCTGCAGTGAGATGTCTGGCCCCGGCCGCACCGTGACCGTGCCACGCTGTTCGAGTCCTGCGACGCGCGTGACCAGCGGACCCAGTGCGACGCGCTGAAGCGTCGGGGCCGGCAGCCGCGCAAGCTGTGCGTAGGCGGCGGTAAAGCGGCCCAGCGACTCGGCACGCGTCCCGATGACGGCGAGCCCGTCGCGCATGTCGGATGACCAATCCGACGGTTTGGGATCGCGCGTCAGCAGACGTTCGAGGCTGTTGGCGATGGACTTGATGGGAGCGAGCGAGTTGTTGATCTCGTGGCCAAGCACGCGGATCAGCCGCTGCCAGGCTTGACGCTCTTCATCGCGCAGCGATCGGCTGACGTCGGTCAGCACGAGCAGTTCGACGGGCAGGCCGCCCTGCCGGAAGTTCTTCGTCCGCACCTCCCACCGGCCGGCTCCGCCAGGAAATGTGGCGGTGATCGTGGGGGAGTGATCGTGCTCGAGGCAGCCATCGAGCCCGAGAGCATTGGCACTCAAGCCCAGCACCCGTTCGGACGGCCTCGCCAGGAGGCGCTCACCGGCTCTGTTCACCAGGCGCAACTTGCGCTCGGGATCGAACGCAAACACGGCGACGGGGATCTCTTCCATGACCGCCCGCAGGAGGCTCGTGGCGTCGAGCGCACCCATCCGCTGCGCGCGCAGCGTATCGGCCAGCGCGTTGACCTCGATGAGCACTTCGCCGAGGGCGTCGTTCCGTCGCGAGCCCCGCGCCCGGATCGAAAAGTCCTCTTCGCGAAGCGCGGACAGGAGATTCGACAGCGTCTGCAGGGGAAAGACGACGCGTTCGCGCAGTACGGCGGTGATCCCCAGCCAGAGGACCAGGATGCCGAGCGTGAGCGTCCACGCGACCTTGGCAGAGTAGGGGCCCGACCAGAGCAGGACGAGGGCGACGATGGCTCCTGGTGCGCCAGCGGACAGCGCGAGCAGCAGCACGCGCCGGTCGTGGGTCAGCCAGCGTTCGAGGGAGGCAAACATCAGGAGAATCGGGCACTGACGATTGCAGAATGACGATTGACGATTAGCCCGTGACTACAATGTGGCGCATCGGACGATTCGTCATTCGTCATTCTGCAATCGTCACTGCTTCCCGTCCCTCAGAGTCCGAACCGCTGCAGCCGGCGATACAGCGCGCTGCGGCTCAATCCGAGCGCCTTGGCCGCCTGACTGACGTTGCCGCCGTAGCGGGCCAGGGCCTTCTTGATCAGGAAGCCCTCGACGTCTTCGAGACTCATGTCTTCGAGGCGCGCGCTGGCGGTGTCCCTCGTCGGACGAAGTCCCAGATCGCGCGGACCGATCGGATCCTGCTGCGCCATCAGCACGGCCCGTTCCACGGCGTGATCGAGCTCGCGCACGTTGCCAGGCCACGCGTGATCAAGCAGCAGCTGCATGGCGGCCTGATCGAACCCGTTGATGCGCTTTCGATAGCGCTGCGCGTGCTGCTGCAGGAAGTGCCGGGCGAGGAGCGGCACGTCTTCACGCCGGTCCCGCAGCGGCGGCAGGGCGATCTCGATCGTATTCAACCGGAACAGCAGGTCTTGTCTGAAGCGTCCCGCTTCCACGTCCCCGTGGAGGTCGGCGTTGGTGGCCGACAGGATGCGGACGTTGACGCGGCGCGTCCGCGAGGATCCCACGCGCTCGAACTCACCGGTCTCGAGCACGCGGAGCAGCTTGGCCTGCAGGCCGAGGGAGATATTGGCGATCTCGTCGAGGAACAGCGTGCCGCCATCGGCCAACTCGAAGCGTCCCACGCGGTCTACTTTGGCGTCGGTGAACGCGCCCTTCACGTGTCCGAACAGTTCGCTCTCGAACACACCTTCGGAAAGGCCGCCCGCGTTCACCACGACCAGCGGCTTGTTGGCCCGCCCGGAGACCGTCTGCAGCGCTTGCGCGACGGTCCCTTTGCCGGTCCCGTTCTCACCCGTGATGAGGACGTTGGCATCCGACGGACCCACGCGCGCGATCAGCTGCAGCACGGGCTGCATCGACGCGGATTCGGCGATGAGCGATGGACGCGACGTTCCTTCGTCGCCCCGGAGGACGCGGTTCTCGGCTTCGAGCCGCTGACTGCGCCGCAGCGCCCGTCCGAGCTCGACTTGCGTGCGGACGACCGTCAGCACGCGCTCGTTGTCCCACGGTTTCTGGATGAAATCGCGCGCACCGCGGCGCATGGCTTCGACGGCGACATCCACGGTGCCCCAGGCCGTCATCACGATGACCGGCATGGGCGTGTCGAGATTCTGCAGTCGGGAGAGGAGGGAGAGTCCTTCGGCGCCCGACGTCGTGTCGCGCGTGTAGTTGAGATCGATGATCGCGACGTCGAAGTCACGGGCCTCGACCGCGGCCAGAACCCCCGCCGGCGATGTGGCGGTCTCGATCTCGCAGCCCTCTCCCTTCAACAGCAGGCGGAGTGCCTGCAGGACGTCGGCCTGATCGTCAGCGATCAGGATGCGCGCCCTGAAGAGGACGTCTGGCGCCTGGCTGCCGGTTCGCCCGGACCCCGAGACCTCAGTGGGCATCAGTTATCCACCACCCAACCGTCCCGCAGCTTGACGATGCGGCTGCCGAATTCCGCATTGGCTTCCGAGTGCGTGACCTGAATGATGGTCACGCCATCCTGATTCAGCCGCGTGAACAACTCCATGATCTCGCGTCCCTGCGCCGTATGCAGGTTGCCCGTCGGCTCGTCGGCGAGAATCAGCGTCGGCTTCGAGATGAGTGCGCGCGCGACCGCGACCAGCTGCTGCTGTCCGCCCGAGAGCTGCGATGGGTACAAATCCTTCTTGCCGACGATCTGGAAGCGATCGAGCATGTCGCAGACCATGCTGTCGCGCTCCTTCTTCTTGATGTCGCGGTACGACAGCGGCATGTCGAGATTCTCGTACACCGTCATGTGATCCAGCAGGTGATAGCTCTGGAACACGAAGCCGACGTGCTTCTTCTGGAGCTCTGCGCGCTCGCGTTTGCCCAGCGCGTGAATGGGCTGACCGTGCAGCCAGTATTCACCGGTCCACGACGCGTCGTGCATGCCGAGGATGTGGAGGAGCGTGCTCTTCCCGGCGCCAGACGGCCCCATGATCGAGACGAACTCTCCGGGCCTGAAGTCGAGCGCAACGCGGCGCAGCACGTAATTCCGCTGCAACCCCTGCTGAAAGAACTTCTCGATGCCGCGCAGGCTGATGATCGCGCGCCCGCTCTCGGCGAGCTCGACCGGGGTATGAGTGGTGGCTACCGGATCCACGGCAACTCCTCGGGAAAAACGACCGTCATGCCGAATCTTAGCCTACGTCCGGCCCGGGCCGGCGACGCGGCCCGAGGCCGCATGCGACGTGCTGAGGGGATTCGCCAGAGCCCGGACGGGCGCGGCGGGCAAAGACACGCATAGCGAACGAGGCGTCCAGGCGCCCCACGACCAACCAAAGGCACGCGTGCGAACGACAGGCGGGCCGGTCTACACCGCTTCGGCGACGTTCTCTTCGACGATGCGGCCGTCGAACAGATGGATGCTGCGGTCCGCGTGACGCGCATAGCGCGGATCGTGCGTGACCATCGCGATCGTGGCACCGGCGCGGTGCAGTTCCTGCAGCAGACTCATCACCGCCTCGCCGTTCTTCGAATCGAGGTTTCCGGTGGGTTCGTCTGCGAGCAGAATCGACGGCTGACCCGCCACGGCGCGCGCCACGGCGACTCGTTGCTGCTGACCGCCGGAGAGCTGGCTGGGCAGATGCCGCGCACGATGCGCCATGCCCACCCGCTCGAGGGCCTCTTCAACCCGCGTCCGCCGCTCGGCCGGCTTCATGCCGCGGTACGTGAGCGGCAACTCCACGTTCTCGAACACCGTCAGATCGCCAATCAGATTGAAGCTCTGGAAGATGAACCCAATCTCGCGATTGCGGGTCCGCGCCCGATCGGCGGCCGACAGATTCGCCACCGGCCGGCCGTTCAGGACGTAAGTGCCGTCGGTGGGCGAGTCGAGGAGGCCGAGGATCGAGAGCAGCGTCGACTTGCCGCAGCCCGAGGGTCCCGCAATGGCCAGATACTCGCCGTTCCGGATTTCAAGGTGGATGCCCGCCAAGGCGTGCGTCTCCACCTCGTCGGTGTAGAAGACTTTGGTGACGCCTTCGAGCTTGATCAGCACGTCCGACGATGCGTTCATGGATACTCCTCAGCGGATGCGGAGACGGTCGCGACCGTCCCAGGCCGACATATCCGACAGAATCACGCGGTCCCCTTCTTTCAGGCCATCGACGATCTCGATGAAGTTGACCGACTGACGCCCGAACTTCACCTGCACGCGTTCGGCAGCGTCAGGCCGCTCGGATGGACCCGACAGCTTGAACAAGCTGACCGTCCCGTTCTCCTGGCCGAACGCAGGGCGCCCGACATAGAGGACGTTTTCCAGCCGCTCGAGTTCGATCGTGCCGTCCACGCTCAGATCCGGTCGCGCGCCGCGCGGCAGGGGCGCGGTAAATCTGACGTCGACGAGCACGGTTCCGTTCTGTGCCGCCGGATCCATTCGGGAAACGCGCCCTTCCACCTCGCCATTCCGCGTATCGACGGTGGCCCTGAGGCCGATTTCGATGTCGCGGGCCTGGGTTTCCGGAATCCGGAGCTCGGCCTTCAGTTTTCCCGGCACAGCGACGCGCGCCAGGTTGGTGCCCGCCGGCACGCGCTGGCCGACCTGCACCGGCACGACCTGCAGGACGCCTTCGATTCCGGCCCGAACCTTCAGGGCCTCGGCCTGGCTGCGCTTCAAGTCGTACAGGGCCTTACGCTGGTCCACGCGCGCCTGTTCCGCCTTCATCTGCGCCGCCGTCGACTGAGCCCGGATCTTCAACCGCTCCTCTTCAAGGGCGTTCCGCTTCTCGAGCTCGTCAGCCTGGACTCGTGACACGCGGGTGGTCACGTTGGACAGCAGTCCTTCTTTGGACAGCTGCTCGTTCGCTTCGGCTTGAATCTTGGCCTCGTGGAATTGGCCGCGGATGTTGGCGGCCTCGGACTGCTGTTGCAGGAGCTCGTTGTTCAACCGCACTTCCAGACTGGTCAGATCCGCTTCCGCGGCGCGGAGCTGCAGCTCGGCATCGAGCATCTCCTGCTGGACGCGCTCGTCGCGCAGCTCGAGGATGACCGTGTCCGCGGGCAGCGGATTCGGACTCGGCAGCGTCACGATCCGCTGAACGGTGGCGTCGGTGGCGGCCGTGATCCATCGGATGTCCTCAGGGACCAGCGTGCCTGGTCCGCGCACCTGACGAAGCATCGATCCGCGCTTGACCGTGTCGGGCCAGAGCGAGGAATACTCGACTGTGGGCGCGGCCGGCTTCAGCCGGGCGAGCGCAACCGTGACCAGCGCCACGGCAATCAATCCCACGACCGACAGGACGATGCGGCGAATCTTTTTCTTGCGAGCAATTGAAGGGCGAGCTATGTCCATGATGCCGTTCCGGAGCGGGCGACTGGGCCCCTCCGTGGTGTAGCAACTCCAAATGATGTGCCACGCCAGAGAGTTCGTCCAAGCCCTTTGACGAGAAGATGTTCCGACGAGTTCGCTGACCCGCCTCGCCCGGCTTCCGTTCCGTGCCTGGGACCCCGCCGTCCCATAAACGGACACCTCGGCAGGAGTTCAACCGCTCGGCCTCGAGTCCGCTCCGGGACGATCTAGCGCGACGCCAGGAACGGCAACACATCACGCGAGAAGTACGGCTCCTGCGTGCCCCAGAACATGTACGTGACGTGCAGATTGTCCGTCGCAAAGGTCACCAGCTCGGGAACCGTCACTTTCTTGCCCGTCTGAGGATTGATGTCGGCCAGATTGTCGTCCTGAACCGCGATGCCCATTGGGATTCGGTCTGAGAACTCTCGGATCAGCGGATAGCTGTTGAGCAACTGCCACTTCCGATGGGGCAACAGGTCCGGGCCACCCATGGCGAGTTTCAATTCGGCCGCCTTTTCGTACAGGCTTCGCAGGTACACCGGCTTCCCGCTCGGGTCAGCCTCGGACATGAAGTTCGCGTAGAGCAGCGCGGTCGATTTGGGAAACGCCTTCTTCAGCGCGGTCATCGTCTCGAGGAGCGCGTCGCGGTATCCCGCACGCGTGTAGCCGCTGGGCATGAGCGGGCCGGCATAGGGAATGTCGATCGCGCTTTCGGGCAGATTGATTCCCTCGATCTCGCCGTCGAACTCCTTGCCGAGGGCCGCCAGGAGCTTATGGAATCGCTCGCGGACTGACGGGTCCCATCGCCGAGCGACCCAGCCGTAGGGCTTGGCCTCGTCGGGTTTGCCGTCCGGGTAGCTGGCCTGTTGTGCCACGCCGCCGTGATACGCGGGGTCTTCACGCAGGTACTTCGGGACGGGCATGAATTCGAGCCCGAATGTCGCATCCTGAACCTGGACGAACAGCTTTCTCCCTTTGGCTGTGACAAGACTCAGATCGGTCCGCAGGTCGTCGAAGGCGTAATGGTCTTTCCCCTGCTCCAACTGCCTCCAGGTGTACTTCACCTGCACGCCTTCGACGCCCTTGTGATCGAGGAAGCCGGGCTCGGCCAGCTTCTCGCGATCCATCCCGACGAAAACGTAATGATGGACGTTTGCGGCGAGCACGAGAGGCGCGGTCACAACGGCCAGCAACACCGCCGCGCATGTTTGTCGGGAAACAGGATTCATTCGCATAACCTACCCCTAGTCACCGCCCGTTCGATTCGGCCCGACCGGGCTGCGGGCGCATGCGATAGGCGGCCGCAAAGCTGACGAATCGCTCGACGATCGGGCTGGCTGGGCGGTCGCGCCGCCAGGCGACGCCGATGTCCCACTGCGCCTGGGGCAGGCCAACGTCTCGGAACCTGATGCCGCGGAGGCGCATCCCGCGCGCGGCTGCCGGGACCAGTCCTACGCCAATCCCTGCCCTCACCAGCGCGAGCACTGTGTAGAGCTCATCGGTTTCCTGCACGATCGCAGGTGCGAATCCCGCCGCGCGACACACGCTCACGACATGGTCGTAGTAGCTCGCCGACGAGGACCGCGCGCAGACGACAAAGTGGTGGCCCGCAAGCGACCGCAAGCCGAGCGCGACGTTCCATCGGGTAGCGGGCGGCATGGCGGCGACCAGCCGATCGCGCAGCACCGCGCGGACCGCGATCGTGGGATTGGTCACTGGCAGCCGGACGAAGCCGACATCGATGTCCCCGCTCACGAGCGCCGCCAGTTGCGAGGGTGTGGACATGTCCTGAAGGCGCACTTCGACACCAGGATGCGCGCGCCGGAACCGCAGCAACACGTCCGGCAGGAGATCGAAGATCGTCGCGATCCCGAAGCCGACCCGCAGGAGTCCCGCCTCTCCCCGGGCGGCGCGGCGGGCCAGATCGAGCGCGCCTGCCGAGACCTGCAGCAGGTGCCGCGCGTCTGCTGCGAGCAGCCGTCCGGCCTCGGTCGCCTGCACGTCGCGATACCCGCGCACGAAGAGGGGACCGCCCACTTTGGCTTCAACGCGCTGAATCTGCTTCGAGAGTGCAGGCTGTGAGACGTGCAGGCGCTCGGCGGCACGCCCGAAGTGGAGCTCGTCGGCGAGCGTGACCACGGCCAGGAGGTCGGCGGTCTCGAGTGTCATAACTCTAGATTATCAAACAACGCGAAGATGTTTCATTGGACAGCATCGCGCCAGACGCCGCACACTGGGAGCATCATGTATCTCGCTCATGCACGCAGGCGGATTGCCATCGACATGGACGAAGTGCTCGCGGATGCCCTGACCGAGCATCTCGCGCGCTGCACGACCGCATTCGGCCGCCCGTTCACGGCCGATCTGGCCCGTGGCCGCTTCATCGAAGACCTCGTCGAGCCACACGAAGTCGAGCGCGCGGTGTCGCTGCTCGACGCGTCGTTCTTTGCGGGATTGGCCGTGATGCCGGGCGCCCAGCAGGTGGTCCGAGAACTCGCTCGGCATCACGATGTGTTCATTGCCACGGCGGCGATGGACGTGCCGATTTCATTCGACGCGAAGTTCCAGTGGCTGGCGCAGCACTTTCCCTTCATCCCGCCGTCGCACATCGTCTTCTGCGGCGACAAGAGCGTCATCGACGCCGACGACCTGATCGACGACTCGCCGCGGCACTTCGCCCGCTTCCGCGGTCGCGGCATCCTGTTCTCGGCGCCGCACAACGTGCACGAAACCCGTTATCTGCGGGTGAACGGCTGGGAGGATGTCAGGCGGCTCTATTTCAGCGGAGTCGAAAGAGTCGCAGGGTCACAAGAGGTCGCATAGATTACTGAAGGTCGAAGGGGTCGAAGACTCACAAAACGTCGCAGAGCATCGGGTCAAGAGGTCTTGTCTTTGCGACGCTTGCTGACTCTGCGACCTCTTGGACTCTAGTGAGAAGTCCCCTTGCCGAGTTCTCCCCGGCGCAGCTTCCGGTAGAGGTCGAGCGACTCCAGGACGATCCGGATTGCGTCGGCGGGTCCCATGAAGTCTTCGACGACGACCTGCTTGTGCTCGAGGATTTTGTAGTCCTCGAAGAACCGGCGCACCTCACGCAGCAAATAGCTGGGCAGCTGGGGATGATCCGTGTAGTCGGCAAACGCGGGATCCCGCACGCTGACGGCGATGATCTTGTCGTCGAGTCCCTTCTCGTCGCGCATCCGCATGACACCAATCGCGCGTGCTTCGACGATCGTGAGCGGCATGACTTCCTGCTGGCTGAGCACCAGCGCGTCGAGCGGATCGCCGTCCTCACAGAACGTACGTGGAATGAAGCCGTAGTTGGCGGGATAGTGGACGGCGCTGTACAGTACCCGGTCGAGTTTCAGCAGGCCCGTTTCTTTGTCGAGTTCGTACTTGTTCTTGCTGCCCATCGGAACTTCGATCACGACGGGGAAGACCTTCTCGATCAAGTGGTCGTCAACGTAGATGTCGTGCCAAGCGTGCATGTGTATCTCACAATCGCTGAGGCGGAGCGGCGGCGCTCGTCATCCTGGTAGGTCCATCCAGTTGCCAGCGGCACCCTCAGGGCTCCCCGCTGGACGTTCTATCGGTACTGGTTCTCGCGTTCGTCTGGCTCGCGACCCTGGCGGCAACTGGTCAGACCGCCGCACAAGCCGTCGCTCCCGCGATTCGGCACGGCGATCTCACCGCGATCAGCCACACGCTGGAGTCGCTCAGCGAACAGGTCGCACCCGCGGTCGTGCAGGTCTTCGCGATCGGTTATTCGCTGCCCGACGGCAGCAATGCCGACGACAAGTCGCTGCTCAGCCAGGAGCGTAGTACCGGCTCCGGCGTCATCGTCGATCCGTCCGGCTACATCGTCACGAACGCGCACGTCGTCGAGGGCGCTCATCGCGTGCAGGTGCAGATTCAGACGCCTCGCCGTCCCGGGCAGCGTTCGATTCTCAATCCACGCCCGCGCGTGCTGACCGCGAAGATCGTGGCGGAAGACGACGAAACCGACCTGGCGGTGCTCAAGGTGGACGAGACAGGACTGCCGGCGCTGCCGATCGCGGACTCCGACACCGTCAAGCCCGGCGAGCTCGTGCTGGCGTTCGGCAGCCCGATGGGTCTCGACAGCTCGGTCACGCTCGGTGTCGTGAGCGCCGTTGCACGTCAGCTCGAATCGGACGACCCGATGATCTACATCCAGACCGACGCCTCCATCAATCCGGGAAACAGCGGTGGTCCCCTCGTAGACACCGAAGGACGGATGGTAGGCATCAACACGCTCATCCTCTCGCAGTCTGGAGGCAACGAGGGCCTTGGATTCGCGGCCCCGAGCAATATCGTCCGCAACGTGTTCGAACAGGTCCGCGAGTACGGCCACGTGCGGCGTGGAGAAATCGGCGTGCGCGCGCAGACGATCACGCCGACGCTTGCCGAAGGACTTCATCTCGCGCGCGATTGGGGTGTCGTCCTGGGCGACGTGGTGCCGGGCGGTCCCGCCGCACGGGCGGGGTTGCATGTCGGGGACATCGTCGTGGCACTCGACGGCAAAGCGATGGAGAACGGACGCCAGCTGCAGGTGAATCTGTACGGCCGTTCGATCGGCGAGACGGTGTCGGTGCGCGTGCTGCGCGGCGAGCGCACGCTCGACCTGCCGGTGGTGGTGGTCGAACGGACGGATGATCCGAACCGCTTCGCAGGACTTCTGAAGCCCGAGGATCAGGTCATCCCCAGGCTCGGGATCCTCGCCGTCGAACTCACCAGCGATCTGGAAGATCTATTGCCCGACTTGCGGGCATCCGCCGGCGTCATCGTGGCGTTGACGACCCATGACGTGCCGCCGGAATGGGAAGGCGAGTTGAAGCCCGGCGATGTCATTCATGCGGCCAATGGCGCGCAGGTGAAGACGCTCGCCGACCTGCGCTCGGCGCTGGCACTGGTCAAGAGCGGCGGTGCGCTCACCCTCCAAGTCGAGCGCGCGGGCTCGCTGCGCTACGTCGCTGGGCGGCTGGACTGATCCACGAGAGTCCCAAGGGTCGAAGGTCAATAGAGTCAAAAGGTCGAAGGGTCAAAAAGTCGAAGAGTCGGAAGTCCGAGAGCCACCTCGCGGGGGATGCGCGAGGGCCATGATGGCCATGGCACGATGCATCGCACGACCCTTCACCCTTTCGACTCTTCGACCCTTTCGACTCTTGGACCCTTCGACTCTCGTCTACGCGAGTATCGTCTTCGCGACGTCCACCAGCCCTGGCGCGTGGCTATCGGCGTATTCCATCCACTCCGCGTCGATGCCGAGCATCGCGCAGGCCGGGTCCCCCAGCAGTTCTGTCGAATCCGGTTCCACGCCAAAGCCGTAGCGGTGGCTCAACCTGTTCGCGAAGTAGGTGAGCGCGGCCTTTTTCGGCTCGATGGTCGCGGACTGCCAGTCGTGGTGATAGACGATCGGCTCATCGAGCATCGCCGGCAGGTGCCACCGCCGCAGCACGCGCGCGCCGACGGCCGGGTGCATTTCGGTGATGACCTGCTCGAGCGCCTCCGGCGCGATGACGAGTCCAGACTGCCGGTAGCTGTCGTGGGCGACCTTCAGGATCACCATCTTGCCGATGTCGTGGAGCAGGCCGTACATGAACGATTCGTCGCCGTCCAAATCAGCGGGATCCGACAACAGGCGCGCCATGTACGCGGTGCCGATGCCGTGCTCGAGCAGCGGCTTGCCGCGTTCACCGTAGACCTTTCGGTCCTGCATCCGCGAATAGAAGCAGACAGTCACGACCAGGTTGCGGACCGCGCCCGTGCCCATGCGGACGATCGCCTCCTGAACGGTGGAGATCTCCTGCATCGAGGCAAAGTACGCGGAGTTCGCGAGGCCGAGGAGCCGCGACGCCAGCACCGGATCTTTCGAGACGATGCCGGACAACTGCGCGATCGACACATCGGGATCCCGCACCAGCTCGATCACCTTGATGGCGAAGTCGGGCAGCATGGGGATGGCCGCATCGCATTCGGCCAGCCGCTCGCGCAGCGCCTCCACGCCGGCTGGATTGGGCACCGTGTTTGTTTCCACGTCAGCTCCTCGTCAGGATCAACTCGACAGATACATCGCGGTCGCCCATCTTGAATGGGCACATCGCCCGCCGGACGTCGGTGGCAAAGCGGGTGTAGAAATCGGACCCCACCGTGACCGACGGAATGGAAATGGCCAGCGTTTCTCCCCGCTCGGCCATGCGCAGGCGGAAGCCGCCCGCGATCATGTTGGTGACCTCGCCGATGGCATCCGGCATCTCGCCGTTCGCCTCGGAGGGGTCGAGGCCCAGCATCGATCCCGCGATCTCCTGCGCGGCGTCGAGCGTGCTATAGAACGCCACCAGTCCCGAGATCGATCCTCCGAACCCGACGATGCCGACGACGTTCGAGCGCGGCCGTTTGCCGTCGCTGTCGGCGGGCGGCACCGGCTCGAGCTTCCTGAAGACCATGGTCTTGAACACGTCTTGAGTCGCCTGCACCAGTTGTAGAATCAGGTCGGGTTGAGCGGTCATTTCGTCGGGCTCCGGCCGTCGCACAGCTACTTCGGAATCACGGCCTCGATCTTTTCTTTGAACGTATCGGTCGTGAACGGCTTGATGATGTAGCTGTTCACGCCGGCACGCAGGGCTTCGACGATGTCGTCCTTCGCGGCGTTGGTGGTGACCATCAGAATGGGCATGTCCTTCGACTTGTCGATCGCGCGCAGGGCGCGGATGAAGTCGATCCCGTTCATCTCGGGCATGTTCCAGTCGGTGATCACCAGGTCGATGTCGGAGGTCGCCATGCGATCGATGCCTTCGCGTCCGTTGGCGGCTTCCAGCACTTCCTGGTACCCGAGCTTGTTCAGCGTGTTGATGATGATTCGCCGCATCGTCGACGAGTCATCCACGACCAGGAAGCGCATGAGTGCTCCGTTTGCAGTCGGACGGCGAGCGGCCGGACGCGCTCGACACCCGGCTGTGGTCCGGTAATCGTCTTTTCCTCCGTCTACTTGAGCGGGTTCGCCCACATGTCAGAGGCCCTCAATCCGCCGTCCGGTCTGGACGACCAGCCACGCCAATTTGGTCTCGATGGGGGACAGTTGGCCCAGATCAACCGCCTGACCACGATTGCGCGGTTCGTCTCGGGGCTCGCGCACGAGCTCAACAACTCGCTGCAAGTCATGAGCGGCCTGGTGGAGCTGCTGGCCGATCGCACGGATCTGCCCGCGGATGCGGCCGTGCGCATCCAGAAGATCGGCGGTCAAGCCGATCGCGCGAACAATGTCATCCGGCAGGTGCTCGCCTACACACGGGATGGCGCGATTGAGATGGCCGCCATCGATTTGGCGGCCACGGCCGATCGGGCGATGGCCCTGCGGCGGTACCAGCTCGGGAGGAACGGCGTGGCGATCAACTGGGACCGTCAGGCCGGACAGACCTTCCGCGTCAAAGGCGACGAGCGTCAGCTCCAGCAGCTCGTATTGAACCTCCTGGTGAACGCGGAGGAGGCGCTGCAGGGGCAGCCGGATCGGCAGCTTCGAATGACGCTGAACCGGGCGCCAGGGCGCGTCAGTCTGTCGGTGGAGGATTCGGGTCCCGGCGTGCCAGCGGAGTTGCGCGAGCGGATCTTCGAACCATTCTTCACGACGCGCAGCGCATCGCGCGCGATCGGATTGGGGCTGACCGTCGGCGCCGGGATCGCGCGTGCGTGCGGCGGACGCCTGTACCTGGCGGACACGTCGCCGGGAGCGACGTTCGTCGCGGATTTTCCGAGCGAAGAGACTCAGTAGTCTTCAGACTGCAGTCTGCGGTCTGCATGTAGACCGTAGACCGAGGACCGTTACGCTACTGCCTCGTTGCCTCCGGCCACGTTCAGCCGGTGCAGCTTGTCGATCAGCGTCGTGCGGCTCAATTGAAGCAACCGTGCGGCCTGACGTTTGTTCCCGCCAGTCTTCTCGAGACACCGCGTTATCAGCTCGCGTTCCAGCTGTGACACGACGGACGTGAAGTTGATGCCCTCGTCGGGGATCGTCACGCTCGGGAGCAGCAGGGAGGCGCCCGACTCGCTGATGTCGTGCGGCAGCGCCGATGCCGGAATCTCACGTTCGGCACCGGTCATCGCGACCGCATGCTCGATGGCGTTCTCGAGCTGGCGGATGTTGCCCGGCCATGCGTGCGCCATCAAGGCGCGCACGGCCTCCTGCGTCAGCGTCTTCAGCGCCAGGTTGTTCGACTTGCAGGACTTCTGCACGAAGTGGCGCGCCAGGAGCGGGATGTCTTCGCGGCGCTCCCGCAGCGCCGGCAGCCCGATGGGAATGACGTTCAGGCGATAGAACAGATCCTCGCGGAACGTCCCGTCCTTCACCATCTTCTTCAGATCGTTGTTCGAGGCGGCAACGACGCGCGCGTCGAACTTGATCGGGCGCGACTCGCCCACGCGCTCGATCTCGCGTTCCTGCAGCGCGCGCAGCAGCTTGGCCTGCAGAGGCAGGCTCATGAGCGCTACTTCGTCGATGAAGATCGTGCCGCGGTGCGCAAGCTCGAAGCGGCCGACGCGGCTCGTCACGGCGCCCGTGAACGCACCCTTCGAATGCCCGAACAGCTCCGCCTCGGCGAGAGGTTCAGGAATGGCGGCTGCGTTGAATGCGACGAACCGCTGATCGGCCCGCGGGCTGTTGTGATGGATCGTGCGCGCGATGAGCTCCTTGCCCGTGCCGGTCTCACCGTGAATCAGCACGGTGCTGTTCATCGGCGCAATCAGCTCCAGGGCCTGGAACACCTGCTGCATCGCCGGGCTCTGCCCGATCACGTTGTCGAATCGGTACCGATCGCGCAACTGGGCGCGGAGCTCGGCGTTCTCCTTGCGGAGGCGCGGCTCGTTCAGCGCCGCGGTGAGCACCCGCGTCAACTGCGTGATTTGGAACGGCTTGATGAGAAAGTCGATCGCGCCCTTCTTGATCGCCTGGACCGCCTCGTTCACCCCGCCGAAACCCGTCATCACGATCGCGAACATCTCGGGGTACCGGGTGATCGCCGCGTCGAGGATGTCCATGCCGTCGGCGTCGGGGAGCTTCAGATCGACGACCAGCGCGTCGTAGGCAAAGGCCTTCAACCGTTCCATCGCTTCGGCGCCGGTTGGAGCCTCCGCGACGACGAACCCTTCCTTGGTCAGTGACTCGCAGACGAGCTCCCGCAGGTCGGCTTCGTCCTCGACCACGAGTACGCACGGTTGCGTTCTTACGGGCATATTGTCCTGCGGCGCCGAGACGGAGGCGGGCAGCGTCGTCGGGTGAGACTTCGGTGACGCTGGATAGATCGGTATTATACCCATGGGTCCTCGTGACGTGACGATTCAGGGCCTGCCGCAACCTGCCGATTACCACTCAGGAGGAATATCGGCCGCCGCCGATGCAGCAAGTGGAATGCCACAGCTGAGCCCGCGCGCGCTTACCGTGCTCGTTGTGGACGATGAACCGGACGTTCGCGACCTACTCGTGGAGTACTTTCGCGAGCGCGGATGCGAGGTCACGGCGGCCGCTGAAGGCCGCGAGGCGATCGGCCTGATTCAGCGTACGCCGGGCCGGTACACGCTGGTCGTGACCGATCTGCAACTCCCTGGTCTGGATGGGCTTGCGGTTCTTCGCGCGGCCCGCGACGCCAATCCTTCCGTCTACGTCGTCATCATCACGGGCTACGCCTCGCTCGACTCCGCGATTGAAGCCGTCCGCCTTGGCGCCTACGACTATCTGACGAAGCCGTTCTCGCTCGGACAGATTGATGTGATCGTCAAACGGATGGCCGACCGGCTGTCACTGGAGGCGGAAAACCGACAGCTGGCCCGTCAAGCCGGTGACCGGGATCCAAGCGATCTCCGCCACGCCGTCGGCACTCGTCTTGACGCGATTGAGGGCCGGTTACAGCGGATTGAAGCCCTTCTCACACAGCTAAGTCTGGCCAAATCTCAGCGATAACCACAGAGTGACGGAAGTCTGACATAGGTGTCGGAGTTCCGACTCCTGTGGTGTTCACCACTCCGAGGTGCCGCCGCGGCGCTCTCGCGACGCCAGCTCGACCTCTGGGGCACCCTTCTTGCTCACCGGCTCTGCCAGTCCCTAACCGTCAATCGACATCCCGGGACACAACTGGAGCGCCAGGTGGGAGAGATCAGCGACGCCGCCATCATGTCAGCGCTGCACCGGCAACTGACCGCCGCCGCGGCGCGTCAGTCGGTTGCCGCCAGCAACCTCGCCAACGTCGACACGCCAGGCTACAAGGCGCGCCAGGTCGACTTCGAGCAGCTGCTCGATAACCAGCTCCAGGCGGGCGCGCGGCTGGTGACCACGAATCCCAATCACCTGGGAGGCGTGACCGTGTCGGACCCCGCCACTGTAGAAAGCGCGGATCTGTCATCCCGCCGCGATGGCAACACCGTGCAACTCGATCGCGAACTGCTGTCGATGACGCGCGCGGCTGGAGACTTCGCCGCGGCGCAGACGGCCCTGGCTGCGAAGTTCCGCCTGGTGCGGTACGCGATCAACGAGGCGAAGTAGTCATGCCTGGCTTGCGAGCGGCGGTGGATGCGGCGGCGAGTGCGTTGTCGGCAGAGCGCACGCGGATGGAAGCCGCGGTCTCGAATCTGGCCAACATGGAGTCCACGCGGGGACCCGATGGTCAGCCCTATCGCCGCCGCGACGTCGTACTCGAGACCGCGCCGGTCGAGAGCTTCGATTCGGCGCTGGGGCGCGCGACGTCCGCGACAGGGGTGCGTGTGGCTGGCGTCGTCGAGGATCAGGCGGCGTTCCGCCGGCGCTTCGAGCCGTCGCACCCGGACGCGGATAAAGAAGGGTACGTCGCGCTGCCGAACGTCGATCCTGCGGAGGAAATGGTGGACATGGTGGGCGCGGCGCGCGCGTATCAGGCCAATCTCACGGCGATCGGTCTCATTCGCGACATGGTGCAGCGCGCGTTGGATCTCGGGAGGTAAGCGTCAATGGCTATTACGTCCATCGGAGGCATGCTGACCACGGTGCCCGGCGCGTCAGCGCCGCAGTCAGACGCCGGCGCGGGCAATCGCTTCTCGCAGGCACTCAGCCGCCTGGTCGAGGATTCGGAAGAAGCCGGGCACGACGCCAACGTCAAGGTCGCGGCGATGCTCGACGGTGGCGGCGACGTCCACGACGCGATGATCGCCATGCAGCGCGCGGATCTCTCGCTGCAGATGACCGTCCAGGTGCGCAACAAGCTGATGAACGCGTACAACGAAATCATGCGGATGCCGGTCTAACGGGCTGCGGGCTACAGGCTTCGGGCTCCTGGCCGAGAACACGAACGCAAATCCGAATACAAAACACGAATCCGAAAACGACTCGCAGTCACATAGTCGAGAGAATCGCCGTCCCGAATGAATCCCCAGCAGCTTCTCGCGCGCCTCAGAGCGCAATTTGGTTCGCTGACGGCCACACAGCTGGTAACGCTCGCCGTTGCGTTTGTCGCGGTGGTCGGCCTGGTGAGCGGATCCGCGTGGTTCATCTCCCGGCCGACGTATGCGCTGCTGTTTGCCGACATGGATCCGGAGTCGGCCGCCGAAGTCCTCGCGAAGCTCGACGCGCAGAAAATCAAATACCAGATCGATGCGGGAGGGCGCAGCATCCGGGTGCCCGAGGCCGACGTTGACAAGCTGCGGCTGGAGATGACGGCCCAGGGGCTGCCGACGTCAGGCCGCATCGGATTCGAGATCTTCGATCGCACCGCATTTGGCGCGACGGAGTTTCAAGAGCACGTGAATTACCGCCGGGCCCTCGAAGGCGAGATCGCCCGGACGATCTCGACGCTCTCGGAAGTGGCCAGCGCGCGCGTGCACATCGCACTCGCCAAAGAGTCGCTGTTCGGGGCGCGCGAGCAGCCCGCCAAGGCGTCTGTTGTCCTGAAGCTGCGATCGGCGCGGCCCATGGCACCGGCCACGATTCAGGGAATCACCAATCTCGTCGCCGGCAGTGTCGAGGGACTTCGGGCCGAAGCCGTGGTCGTGATGGACAGCTTCGGCCATCCGCTCGCGCGTCCGCCGGCGCCAGACGATGACACGCCGCTCGGGAGCGCGGAGACGGAACGTCAGCAGCGCGTCGAACAACATCTGGCGTCCACGGTCGTGGGCCTGGTGGAACCGATTGTCGGGTGCCAATCGCGTGCGCGCCAACGTCGCCGTCCGTCTGTCATCCGCCAGCGAGGAACGCACGGAAGAAAAATGGGATCCGGCGGCTCCCGTCATTCGCAGCAAGCAGGAGACGAGCGACATCACGCCGACTGCCGGCGGTCTGGGCGGCGTAGCCGGGGCGCGCGGCAACCTGCCGCCGGCAGCGCCCTCGTCACCCGCGGGGACGCCGGCCTCGACACCAACGCCTGCGGCACCAACTCCGGCGAACATGGCATCGCGCACGTCGAACACCACGAACTGGGAGATCAGCCGGACCACAGTCCACACGATCCGTCCGCGCGGTGACATCGCGCGCATGTCGGTCGCCGTCGTCGTGGACGATGAATCGGTGGCGGGTACCGACAAAGAGGGCAAGCCCACGCAGAAATCGAAGCCACGGTCGGCGGCCGAGTTGCAGAAGCTGCAGAGCATCGTGGCGTCCGCCGTGGGCATCGACACGACACGCGGCGATCAACTCACGGTCGAGAACATCTCGTTCGACCAGCCTGCGGCCGAGGAAATCCCCGCGCCCACGTTCATCGAGCGCTACGGCGACGGTCTGGGCAGTGCCGGCCGGATGCTCACGGTGCTGGCCGTCGCTGGTCTGCTCATCTTCTTCGTCCTGCGGCCCATGGTCGGGCAGATCGGCGCCGCGCCCGCAGTGCGCGCCCTGCCCGCGGGATGCCGCGGCGGTGGCCGCTGTGGCCGCGGCTCCGGGACAGCTGCCGTCCGCCTCACCGGCTCCACTTCGGACGGTCGCCGAAATGGAAGGCGAGATCGAAGCGCAGCTCGCCGCCTCCGCACAACAGAAGTCGCTCGACACGCTGAGGATGCCCGTTCTCGCGCGGAAGGCGAGTGCCATCGTCAAGAGCGAACCCGAGAGTGCGGCACGCCTGGTGCGGGGCTGGCTGAACGAAGAGGAGCGCTGATCCCATGGTCGTCCAGCCTACCAATCTGACGGGCGCGCGGAAGGCAGCCATCCTGAGCCTGATCCTGGGCGAGGAGCAGGCCTCGAAGGTGTTTCGTCACCTGCGCGAAGACGAAGTCGAGAAGATCACGCGGGAAGTCGCCGGTCTCGGCGCCGTCAGTATGGAGCTGGGCGAGAAGGTGCTCGAAGAGTTCCACAACCTGTCCACAGCCGCCGGACTATCCACGCGAGGTGGCGTCGAAGTCGCCCGCTCGATGTTGCAGAAGTCTCTCGCTCCCGAAACCGCGCCGCGCGTGATCGACCGGCTGCTGAAGTCGTTCGAGTCCACAGCGGGATTCAACGCGCTCGAAAAGGCCGACCCGCAGCAGCTCTCCAAGTTCATTCAGGGCGAACATCCGCAGACAATCGCACTCATCCTGGCGCACTTGAACGCGACCAATGCGGCGCGCCTCATCACGCTGCTGCCCGACGAGCTCAGGCCCGACGTGCTCACGCGGATGGCGAACCTGGACGAGATCTCTCCCGAAGTCATTCGAAGCATCTCCTCGGTCATCGACCTGCGGCTCAAGACGCTGGGAGGACCCCAGCGCGAATCCTACGGCGGCGTCCGGGCCGTGGCGGAGCTCTTCAACCGCCTGGATCGCGGCGTCAGCCAGCCCGTGCTGGAGGCCATCGAGCATCAGGCGCCGGAGCTCGCCGTCGCCATCCGCAACCTGATGTTCGTCTTCGACGACCTCGCGACGGTGGAAGACAACGGCCTCCGCGAGATCATCCAGCGCGCGGACAAGAAGGTGTTGACCATCGCGCTCAAGGGCGCGACAGAGGAGATCCGGAGCCGCTTCTTCCAGAACATGTCGAAGCGCGCTGCGGACATGTTGAAAGAGGAGATGGACGTGCTCGGCGCCATCCGACTCCGCGAGGTCGAGAAGGCGCAGCAGGACGTCGTGGCCATCGCACGGAAGCTGGAAGAAGAAGGACTGATCGTCACTGGCGCCGCGGCGGGAGAACCCTATGTCACCTAGGGCCCGCCGGGTTCCTGAGGGCGCCGTGACCCGGTACGACTGGGGAGGCGGTGGCCCGTCCGATTCGCTCGGCGTGGCCACGCCCACGCCGTCCGCGGCACCAAGCGCGGCGCACGACGACTCCGCGCAGCACCAGGCGCACCTGGCGGCGCTCGAGCGGGAAGCCTTCGCCACTGGTTACGCACAGGGCGAGCGAGCGGGCCTGGAAGCCGGGAACACACGGGCCGAGGCCATGCTGCAGGCGCTTGGCTGCCACGCTCGACGAACTCACCACGCTACGGCAGACGATGATCCAGCAGAGCGAACGTCAGCTCGTGGAGCTCAGTCTGGCGATCGCGCGCCGGATCCTGCGGCGCGAGGTCACGCTCGACGGCGACCTGATCATCGCGATGGCGCATGTGGCGCTCGAACGTCTCGGCGATGCCGGGTCGGCGACCATCCGACTGAACCCCGAAGACTACGCGCACACCATCCAGCGACACGGCGAAGAGTGGGCAGGAAACCGCGTACGGGTGCTGGCGGATCCAGCCGTGGGCCGCGGCGGCTGCCAGGTCGAATCCGAATTCGGTTACATCGACGCCGGCGTCGAGGCGCAGTTCGATCAGGTGATGCGCGCGCTCGTCGGCGATCGAGGTGAGATCCGTCATGTCCGGGCCACGGCCGCTTGATCGCTACCTCGATCGACTGCAGCGCGTCGATCCGATGCCCGTTTCCGGCCGCGTCACGCGGACGGTCGGGCTCGTGGTCGAGTCGCGCGGGCCGCGGGCCCGAGTCGGCGAGCTCTGCGAGCTGACGAGTGCCGCTGGAGGTCCAGCGCTCCCACTCGAAGTCGTCGGGTTCCGCGACGGCTCGCTCCTGACCGTTCCGCTCGGCACCACGAGCGGCATCTGTCCCGGCGATGTCATCGTCGCCCGCGGTGCCGTGTCGTCCGTGCGAGTCGGTCAGAAGCTGCTCGGGCGCGTGCTGGACGGCCTCGGACGTCCGCTGGACGACAAGGGGGAGATCGACACCACCGACGACTATCCGCTCTATCCACCGCCGCTCAATCCCATGGAGCGGCAGCCCATCGTCGCTCCTCTTGGCACGGGCGTCCGGGCCGTGGACGCCCTGCTGACGTGCGGGCGCGGGCAACGGCTCGGTCTCTTCGGCGGCAGCGGTGTCGGCAAGAGCACGCTGTTGGGCATGATGGCGCGCACCACCGGAGCGGACGTCGCCGTCATCGGCCTGGTCGGGGAGCGCGGACGCGAGGTCCGCGGTTTCATCGATCACGACCTCGGTCCGGAAGGGCTCGAACGGTCGGTCGTCATCGCCTCGACATCCGACAATCCGCCGCTGGTGCGCATCCGTGCGGCGTACGCGGCAACCGCGATCGCCGAGTACTTCCGCGACCAGGGGCTCAACGTGCTCCTGATGATGGATTCGGTGACGCGCTTCGCGATGGCGCAGCGCGAAGTCGGGCTGGCGGCTGGCGAGCCGCCGACCGCGAAGGGGTATCCGCCCTCGGTCTTCGCGCTTCTGCCGGGACTGCTCGAGCGCGCTGGGAACGTCGAGGGCCGCGGCAGCATCACGGCGCTCTACACCGTGCTCGTCGAAGGCGACGACACCAACGAGCCGGTTGCAGACGCCGTACGCGCCATCCTGGACGGTCACATCGTCCTGTCTCGAGATCTCGCGAGCCGCAATCACTACCCGGCGATCGACGTCCTGCAAAGCGTGTCGCGAACGATGCCGGACGTGACGTCCGTGGAGCATCGTCTCAAGGCAGGGCAGGTGCGCGATTGGCTGGCCACGGCCCGCGACAGCGAAGACCTCGTCAGCGTCGGCGCCTACGTCGCCGGCAGCAGCCCCAAGATTGACGATGCATTGGCCAAGCGTGACGGGATTCACGCCTTTCTGCGCCAGCCGATGGAGCAGTCCTCGTCGTTCGAGGACGCCGTCGACAGCCTGATGGCGCTCTAGCGGGGGCGCGTCCTGAGACCGTTCGTTTTTCGTCCGCAGGCGGCGCTCGACCTCCGGCATAGACAAGAGGAGGCAGCGTTGCGCGCTCTCGCGCTCGCGGAGGCGCATCTGACGCGCGCGTCAGAGCACGTGGTGCTGGCGCGCGGCGTCATTCAGACCGCTTCGAACACGAGCCGTGATGCGATGACGGGGATCCAGCGCGCGCACGAGCTCGAGTGGCATCGCAATTGGATGGTAGGGCTGCAGCGCGATCTGGCGCGTGCTCGCCAGGTCGAGGAAGAACGGCGCATGGACGTGCAGGCCGCAACGGCGGCTGCGATGAAGGCACGACGCGCCGTGCGCGCGCTCGAACGGCTCAAGGAACGCGCGTGGCGCGCGTATGACGTGCTCGCGCGGCGCGAAGACCAGAAGGCGCTCGATCTGCTCGGTGGGTTGCGCTATGCGGCCCGGCAGCGGCGCCCGGGAGAGGACCAGTGACGATTACTCCGACGACCAGTGCCGCTCAGACGCCAACCGGCGCTGACCAGACGGCCACCGCGCCGCCCAAGGACAACTCGCTCGGCAAGGAAGCCTTTCTGCAGCTGCTCGTGACGCAGCTCCAGCACCAGGATCCGACGCAGCCCCAGGACAATTCCCAGTTGATCACGCAGCTGGCGACGTTCTCGTCGCTGGAGCAGCTGACGAGCATCAACTCGTCGCTCACGGCCATCGGCCAGCTGCTGCTCGACCAGCAGCAGAAGACGCCATCATCCTCAGGAGGGCAGTAATGTCTGTCGGAGCTTTTTCCGCCGGTCTCTCCGGTCTCAACGCCAATGCTGTCTACCTGAGTGTCATCGGCAACAACCTCGCGAACATCAACACCGTCGGGTTCAAGGCGAGCGCCGTGACGTTCATGGACCTCGTGAGCCAGACGATCGGCGGGGGCAGCCAGAATCCAATGCAGGTGGGCCTCGGCGTGGTGACCGGATCGATTTCCCCGGTGTTCAGCCAGGGCGCGCCGGAATCGACCCGTGAGGCCACCAACGTCGCCATCCAGGGCGGCGGCTTCTTCCTCGTGAAGGGCGACGATGGCAACGCCTACACGCGCGCGGGGAACTTCAGCTTCGACAGCAACGGCGTGCTCGTGAGCCCCGATGGCTTCAAGGTGCAGGGCTGGACCGCGGCAGACTCGCTGGGCAACATCATCACGACGGGCACGCCGGCCGACATCGCCGTCCCGCCCGGCGTTCTCCGCCCGCCGGTCGCGACCGCGAACTTCGCCACCGTCACCAACCTGAGCGCGTCGGCGGCAGTCAACGACACCTTCACCTCGTCTGTCCAGATCTACGACTCGCTCGGCCAGTCGCACCTCACCACGCTCACGTACACCAACACGCGGCGCAGGCGCGTGGAACTGGGCGATGACGGTTGACGGCGCCGACGTCACCGGCGGAACCGCCGGGACGCCATCGACGCTGGCGAGCGGGACGGTCGGCTTCGATGCGACCGGGCAATTGAACAGCGTCACGATCGCGGCACCCGGCACCGGCGGCGGCACGCTGCCCGCCGTCACCAACCTCGATGTGACGTTCACCTCGCCGACGTGGACCAACGGTGCGGCGGCCAACACCATGACCTGGGACATCACCGATACGAACAACGTCAACTCGTTGACGGGGTTCTCAGCGGCGTCGGCCACGTCATCGCTTCGCCAGAACGGCGCGACAGCCGGGATGGTGGACAACATCAGCATCCTGAAGGACGGCACCATCCAGGCGACCTTCGGCGCTGGCCAGACGGTGGCGGTCGGACAGATTGGCGCTCGTCAACTTCAACAACCCGAAGGGGCTCATGAAGCTGGGCTCGAACAAATTCGGCGAGAGCCAGTCGTCGGGCAGTCCGAACGTGGGCACGGCCGGGACCGGGGGGCGTGGGCACGCTCATCGGCAACGCCCTCGAGCAGTCGAACGTGGACATCGCGCAGGAGTTCACACAGATGATCCTCGCGCAACGCGGATACCAGGCGAACGCAAAGACGATCACCGTCTCCGACGAGTTGATGGTCGACACGCTGCAGTTGAAGCGCTAGTCACGGCAATCACCGGCTGTCTCTCGAGGCAGCCGGTGGTGCTTCTCACTAACGGGGATCGCTTCGATTCATGGCCATGGACTCTGTGTCTCTGCCGGTCGTGTCGGCGACGGCAGCACCTCCACCTCGCGCATTGTCTGCAGCGAACGCTGGCACGATGCCGGCCTCGTCACAGGTGCGCGGTTCGCGCACACCCGTAGAGGGCAGCCGGCCGGCGGGTTCGCAAGGTTCTGGCGAGTCGCGCAACTTCGACGACGTGCTGTCCGATGTGCACGCCGCGAAGAATGACAAGGCGTCGTCCGGTTCGCAGACATCGAAGCCCGACGACAAGAGCGATCCCGAGAGCGCGTCGAGCGAGGCGAGCCAGGCTCAGGCGACAGTTGTGCGTCGTGGCTCCCGTGCCGGTGGCTGTTCTCGACACGGCACCGCAGGCGGCGAATCGTAGTGCTGCACGCGCACGAGCGGCGGCAGGGCACGACGATCGGAACCACCACGACGATCCGGCCATCTCGGAGTCGGCGCTCGCGGACGCCGTGCGCCCGGCAGGTTCACCCACTCCCCCCGCGGTCCTGGTGCCCGTTGCGGCCGAGTCGCAGCGACAACCTGGTCCGGCGCAAAATCACCACGACGGTGCGGACGGGAACGTCACAGCAGACGTGGCCGGTAGGTTGGCGATCGGGACCGAGGCTGTCGGGAAGCCAGTCGCCCGGACCGCGCGCGCGTTCGTGCCCGGGCAGGCGGGCGATCAGAACGTACCGAAGGCAGCAGGCAAAGAGGGCGAAGCGGCTGCCACAGGCGACCGATTCGCGCAGCACGTCGATCTTCCGCAGGACCACGGCAACGTGCCAGAGGCTGCACCCACTGGGGCGCAGGCTTCCAGCAACACGGCGTCGTCGGTTCAACCAGGCACGACTCGATCCGAACAGACCGTGCCGGGGCCAGCGTCAACGCAGGATGCCGCCGTTCTGTCCGCATTGAAGGCACAGACAGCTGTACCTTCAGCTACGGACCAGGCACAGGCAGCGAGCGCCGCGGCGTCGGTGACCACTATCGCCCCGCAGCCCGCCGTGCGTGACGCTGCGACGCAAGCCTCGGCGACGGCCGCTCGTCGAGCGACCTCACGTGTCGCCGCGCAGGCGGTCCTCGACAAAGTCGTTCGCCAGGATGGAGCCGCGAAGGAGGCAGCCACCGCGCCGGCATCGGCGGCTGTGGCTGCTGCCGGGGGAACGGCGCGCGTCGCACTCATCAGCGGCTCCCCATCTCCTGAGTCGGCCAGGCAGGCCGGCAAGCCCACAGTCGCACGCGCTCCTGTCGGAGACACGATTTCGATTGCCGCGACCCTCGCTTCCAGCAATGCAGACACCGCAGCGGGTGAACATCGGAGCAGCGGCCAAGGGAGCGGTGGACAGGAGGCCGCGCCCCAGGCAAAACAGCTGCTCGTTTCCGCGGCCGGCACTGGCGTCGTCGTCACTTCTCCGGAGCTGCGACAGGCCTTCGACCGGATGCTGACCAGCGTCACGATGGCTCGACCGTCTCTCGACGGTTCGTCTGGAGCTGCGGTGACAGACCAGATCGTGCGCGGCATGCAGCTGCAGATGAAGGGCAATGTAGGCGAAGCGCGCATCACGCTGGCGCCGGAACATCTCGGAGAAGTGGTCGTCGAGATGCGTGTCGAGAAGGATGGTGTGGTGGCGACGCTTCGCGCTGATACGCCGGCCGTCCGCGGCTGGTTGGCGACGCACCAGGACGATCTGCGCGCTGGCCTGGCGGACGTGGGCCTGCGCCTCGACGATCTGCAGGTCAGTGAACGAGACAGCCAGCGAGGCCGTCAGCAGCCGCCCGCGGAGCAGCAGCCGCAGACGCCCCGCCGGGCGCGCCGTACATCGACGGGCGAGTTGCCTCGGTTCGAAGTGGAAGCATAAGCGCACGATTGCGCACTGCTGCGCGCGCACGGGCTCCGCGAACCTGCGTGAACCTTCGGAACCTGCGGAACGCGCGGAACCTCCGGAACCCCTAGAAAGTGAGTGTCGTCCCGACGTCACAGCGCGTCGGCACGACGGATCCCCACTGCACGATCAATCGCCAGAACACGCGGTTTCTTGAGCACGCCGTCAATAGTTCAGGCGGCACCTGGCTTGCTCCCTCTGTCGCAGCAACGTCACCGCGCGCTGCCGGTCGGATGCCAACAGCCGCCCGGACACGTCAATCCGGAGGATCCGCGTGTGAAGAAGATCGTGTTCATCGCCGTCGCCGTGCTCGTCTTCGGTGCCGGTGGAGCAGGCGGCTGGTGGTGGTACTCCCATCGCGCGCAGGCGGCGGCCGGACAGGAAGGCGAGAAGAACGCCAAGAAGGCGGCGTCGGGCGAGTCCGCGGCGGTCATGCTGGAGCCCTTTCTCGTGAATCTGGCCGACAAGGAATCCTCGCGCTTCCTCCGCGTCTCGCTGCAGCTCGTGATCGACAACAAAAAGCTCGCTGTTGAACTTGGAGCGAAGGAAGAGGGCGGGGAGCACGCGGTCCTCAAAGCGAAGCTGCGTTCGGCGATCCTCGAGCTCCTGACGACGAAGACCTCGGACCATCTGGTGACGCCCGAGGGCAAGACCGAGCTGAAAAAAGAAATCGCCGAGCGTGCGACCCACGTGCTCGGTGAGGCCGAGGTGGTCGATGTCCTCTTCACCGACTTCGTCGTCCAATTCTGACCTCGGGCCGCTGGCGGTCTACATGCCGCTGGCCGACGTGCCGTGTCCGGTAGCCGTGATGCTCGGCACCGGATCGATCACGCTGCGCGAGTGTCTGGGCCTGACGGTGAACAGCATTGTCGCTTTGCGCCAGTCGGCCGGTGAGGACTTGTCTGTCGTGGTGAATGGCGTGGCGCTCGCGCGCGGTGAAGTCGTGATCGTCGAAGACAACGCGTCGCTGCGCATCACCGAGATCATTCCTCCGGCACCCGCCAAGGCGGTTCCATGATCGTGTCGCTCGCCGCGTGGGGCGTGGACCCCGCAGGCGCCTTGCCGGGCCCCGATCTGACCGGGGCCATTCGAGGCCTGGTTGCGACGGCCGTCGTTCTGGCGCTGATTGTGGTGCTGGCGTGGTTGTTGAAGCGGGGAACGCTCGTCTGGCCCGGCCGGCGGCCGGGTGCCCCGGTCGCCGTCGAAACGGCAATTCCGTTGGGAGAGCGGCGATCGCTCGTCATCGTCGCGGTCGAAGGGCGACGTCTGCTGCTCGGGTTGACACCCTCAACGGTGTCGCTCGTCACCGAGCTGTCTACGACGGCCGCCGGTCCATTCAGCACCGAACTCAATCGACAGGCGAACGGGGAGTCGCGATGACGCGCCGCGCGCTCCTGGTGCTGCTTCCTGGTGGGCGTGTGCCTCGTCATCGGCACCGCGACCGTTTACGCGCAACCGCCGCCGCCCGCGGCCGCGCGTCAGCTCGATCTGAAGGTGGACGGCATCGGCACGGTCTCGGCGCCGCTGCAGATCGTGCTCGTCCTCACGCTGCTGTCGTTCCTGCCGGCCATCCTCGTGACCATGACGTCGTTTACGCGCATCGTCATCGTCTTCCACTTTCTGCGGCAGGCGCTGGGCACGCAGGAGATGCCATCGAACCAGATCCTGATCGGACTCGCGCTGTTTCTCACGATGTTCATCATGGCGCCGGTCGGCGATCGCATATACGACCAGTCCGTCGCTCCTGCCATGAGCGGCCGGATCGAGCTGACCGAAGCGGTCACGCGCGCGACGCCGGCGCTCCGGACGTTCATGTTGAAGCAGACGCGGGAGCATGATCTCGCTCTTTTCGTGGACCTCGCCAAGACGCCGCGCCCGCAGACGCCCGACGATCTCCCGATGCGGATCGTCATTCCGGCATACGTGATCTCCGAGCTCAAGACGGGCTTTCAGATGGGCTTCTTTCTGTTCGTGCCCTTCATGCTGATCGACCTGGTCGTCTCGACGACGCTGCTGTCGATGGGCATGTTGCAGCTGCCGCCAGCGATGATCTCGCTGCCGTTCAAGGTGCTGCTGTTCGTGATGATCGACGGTTGGAACCTGCTGGTCGGCTCACTCGTGCGGAGCTTCATGTGAGGCCGCATGTCTGAGGCCCTCGCCGTCGGCATCCTGCGTCAGGGAATCGAGCTGGCCGTGGTGGTCAGCCTGCCGATGCTGGCCGCAGGCCTCGTCGCCGGCGTGCTCGTCTCGATTTTTCAGACCGTGACGTCCATCCAGGACAACGTCCTGGGATTCATCCCGCGCGCGGCTGCCATCTTCGTCGCGTTCGCGCTGACGTTCCCCTGGATGCTCCGTTTGCTCACGGGCTTCTCCGCCGATCTCGTGCGCCGGCTGCCCGAGCTGGTGCGGTGATGGACCTTTCGCTGCTCCTGCGGTTCGGGTTGTTGCTCATTCGCACCAGCACGCTGGTCGCAACGACGCCGTTGCTCGGCGGCACCTACGCACCGGCCACGATCAAGATCGGGCTCTCGGTACTTCTGACGATCGTGCTCGTTCCAGTCGTCCCTGTTCCGGCGTCGCTCGTCGCGGCGAGCCTGCCGCTCGTGGCCGCGCGCGAGTTCCTGATTGGCTTCGCCCTGGCGCTCAGTGTCCGCGTCCTCGTGTCGGCCGCCGAACTGGGTGGCTATCTCGTGGGCTTTCAGCTCGGGTTTTCGTACGCCGGCATCATCGATCCGCAAAGCGGCGTCCGCAACAACGTCGTCGCGGCCATCTACGCCGGTCTGACGACGCTGACGCTCATTGGTATCAACGCGCACCACGCGTTGATCCGCGCGCTGGCCGGATCGTACGAGGCGATGCCGCTTGGCGTCGGCAGTCTCAATGCCTCGATGGCGGGAACCGTGGCTGCCATGCTCGGCGCCATCTTTCATGTCGGTCTGCAACTGGCCGCTCCCGTCGTGCTGGTGTTGTGCTTCGTCGAAGTTCTCCTTGGCATCATCTCGCGAGCCGCGCCGGCCCTGAATCTGATGGTGGTGGGTGCCCCTGTGCGGCTCCTGGTCGGCTTGGCGGCCCTGGTCGCCGGCATCCAGGTCGTGCCAGGGCTCACCGCGGATCTCGCGCACTACGGCCTCGAACTGGCAGTTCGTCTCGCGGGCTCGATCCGCTGAGACACCGCGTCTGCAATCGACATGGCACAAGGCGATCGCACAGAGAAACCGACAGCGCGGAAGCTCGACGAGTCCCGCCGGAAGGGCCAGGTCGCCCGCAGCCGGCACGTGGGCGAAGTCGCTGGCTTCATTGCGGCGCTGTGTGCGCTCTCGCTGTGGGGAAGCCGTCTCATTGACGGACTCGAAACCGAGCTGGCCAATGGCATCACGCGGGCGAGTGCAGGCCCCGCCCACGTCATCTCGCCCGGCGAGGTCACTGGCGTGGTGATCGCGGCGGCACGCGCTCTGGCGCTGCTCGTCGGACCCGTCGCGGCCGCTGCCGGCGCTGCCGTCGTCGCGGCGCATGCGGCGCAAGTGGGCTGGATGGTCACCTTCGAGCCGCTGCAGCTCAATTTCGGGCGGCTGAATCCGGTCAACGGACTCCGGCAGTTCGGTTTGAAACGCGGCGGCACGGAGGCGCTCAAAGCGCTCGCCCTCGTCATCGTGATCGGTTGGATCAGCCGAAGCTTCGTCACCGATCTGGTGCTCGACGCGCCCAGGCTGGCGCGAATCGCTCCGGCCGATGCGGCCTTCACCGCCTGGACGGCCATGCGCGGGCTGCTCTGGAAATCAGTGATCGTGCTCGCGACCGTCGCGGGCGCCGACTATCTGTTCCAGCGGCAGCAGCACATGACCTCCGTGATGATGACCAAGCAGGAGGTCAAGGACGACACGCGGATGACCGAGGGCAGCCCCGAGACCAAGAGCCGCGTGCGGCGCGTGATGGTCGAGATGTTCAAGCGCCGGATGATGGCCGCCGTGCCGAAAGCCACGGTCGTCATCACGAACCCGACGCACTTCGCTGTGGCACTCGAGTATCACCGGCACACCATGCCCGCACCCGTGATCGTGGCGATGGGGAAGGACTACACCGCGCAGCGCATCAAGGACATTGCGCGCGAGCACGGCGTGCCGATGGTCGAGAACGTCGCGCTCGCCCAGGCGCTGTACCGCTCGTGCGAGGTCGGCGATACCGTCCCGGCGCATCTCTTCGAGGCCGTGGCCGAAGTGCTCGCGTACCTGATCCGGCTGAAACAGCTGGTGCTGTAGGTTGACGAACGATGGCTGATTCCACGACGACGAAGTCGACGTTCCAACCGACGCACATGATTGCGCCGGTAGCCGCCGTGTCGGTGGTGCTGCTGATGGTGTTGCCGCTGCGGCCCATCCTGCTCGACGTGCTGTTGTCTGTCGACATCGGCCTGGCGGTCGTTCTGTTGCTGACGTCGCTTTACGTGCGGGAGCCGATCGAGTTCTCGGTCTTCCCGTCGTTGCTGCTCGTGCTGACGCTGTTCCGGCTTGCCCTGAATGTGGCCTCGACGCGTCTCATTCTGCTCAACGGCGCCGAGGGTGTGGACGCCGCCGGCCACGTCATCATGGCGTTCGGCCAGTTCGTCGTCGGCGGCAACTTCGTCGTCGGCGTCGTCGTGTTCCTGGTCCTCATCGCCATCCAGTACATCGTCATCAACCACGGCGCGGTCCGCATCTCGGAAGTCACGGCCCGGTTCACGCTCGATGCGATGCCCGGCAAGCAGATGGCGATCGACGCGGACCTGAATGCCGGGCTGATCGACGAGAAGGAGGCGCGCGAGCGGCGCACCCGGATCCGGCGCGAGGCGGACTTCTACGGCGCGATGGACGGCGCCATCCGCTTCACGCAGCGCGACGCAGTCGCTGCGCTGCTCATCACCGCCATCAATATCGTCGCCGGTCTCGTGATCGGCGTGTTCATGCACGGCCTGGATCTCGCGACCGCCGCATCGACGTTCACCATCCTGACCGTTGGCGAAGGTCTCGTGACGGCCATCCCGGCCCTGCTGGTGTCGATGTCGGGCGCGCTCATCACTACGCGGGCCGCATCAGAGACTCACCTCGGTGAGGAAGTTGCCGGTCAGCTCTTCGCTCAGCCGCGAGCGCTCGGGATGGCCGCCGGAGTGCTGACGCTCCTTGCGCTGGTACCCGGGCTCCCGACGTTGCCCTTCCTCTTCGTCGCCGGGGCCCTCGGATTCGCGGCCTACGCGCACGCCTCGGCGCCCGAGGAAGCCGAATCCGCCGCGACGCCGGCACCCGCCACCGACGTGCTCGAAGGCGCGGTCACGGTCGATGCGCTGAGCGTTGAGGTCGGCTACGCCCTGATCGCCCTGGTCGATGAGCGTCAGGGCGGCACGCTGTTGACGCGCGTACGCTCGATCAGGAAGCAGATCGCCAGCGACACCGGCATGGTCGTGCCGGCGGTGCATATTGCCGACAATCTGCAGCTCGGACCGCGCGCCTACACGATTCTCGTCAAAGGCGTGGAAGTGGCGCGTGGCGAGCTCTATCCGGACCGGCTGCTGGCCATCAATCCCGGAACGGCGACGACCCCCATCGATGGCATCGCGACGCGCGAGCCGGCCTTCAGCCTGCCGGCGTGGTGGATCGCCGCGGACCATCGCGATCGGGCATCCGCCGCCGGCTACACGGTCGTGGATCCCACGACAGCGCTCTCGACGCACCTCTCAGAAACGATCCGCACGTTCCTGCCCGACCTGCTCGGCCGGCAACAGACGAAAGACATGGTGGACCGGGTCGGTCAGTCGGCGCCGAAGCTGGTCGAGGAGCTCGTGCCGAAGCTCGTGTCGGTCGGTGACATCCAGCGCGTGCTGCGGCAGCTCCTGCGCGAGCGCGTCCCCGTGCGGGATCTCGCGACGATTCTCGAAGCGATTGCCGACGCTGCCACGGTCTCGAAGGACCCGGACGCAATGACTGAAGCCGTCCGCGTCGCGCTCGGCCGCGCAATCTGCCGCCAGTACCAGAACGACCAGGGTGAGCTGCCGGCCATCGGTCTGGCGCCGGCGCTCGAACAACGGCTCCTTGGTGCAGTCGTGCGCACCGATCACGGCGCAGTCCTCGCGATCGATCCCGCGGACGCACAGAACATCGCCGCACGGATCGCGCGGACGGTGGAGAGTGCCGTGGCACAGCCTGTGCTTTTGTGTTCGCCGGCGTTGCGGCCGCATCTGTGGCGGCTGTTCACGCGAGTGTTACCGCACCTCGGCGTGCTGTCGCACAACGAGGTTCCCGCTCATGTCCGTCTGGCGCCGATCGCCGTCATCGACTGAGATGCAGGTCAAACGATTTCGTGAATCTACTGTGCGTGACGCCCTCGCGGCCGTAAAGCGCGACCTCGGCCCGGATGCGCTCGTGGTGTCCACCACCATGGTGCCGATGCGCGGCTGGCGGCGGTTGAGTGGACGCCGGGAGGTCGAAGTGACGGCAGCGATTCCGGCCATCGTGTCGGAAAGCCGACCGGCAGCCATCCCGTTTCCAGTCGCGCCAGACCCCGAGACGACCGATGACGATCTGATCGCACGGCTGCTCGCGACTGGCCTCGATCGGGCCATGGCCTCGGAAGTGGCGGCCGCCGTACCACACCGGGCACGTCGCGGCGCCTCACCACGAATCCTGCGCGAGGCGCTCGCGTCACGCTTGACGCTCATCGCCGGTGCTGTTGACGATGCCTCGCCGATCGAGGTCTTCGTGGGCCCCCCGGGCGTAGGCAAGACGACCACGATTGCGAAGATAGCCGCGCAGGCACGCACTCGCCGGGCGGGGCGCCGCACGCTCATCGCCGCCGACGGTTACAGGGTCGGCGCCGTGGAGCAGTTGCGCCTCTACGCAGACATCCTTGGTGCCCCGTTCGCCGTCGCGCGCACGGTTCGCGATCTGGATCGCGCGGTCACGACGTGCCGCACACCGGCTCTGGTCGACACGGCGGGCCGATCGCCCAGCGACCGCGGCATCCGCGATCTGTTCGACGCGCTCGCCGGCCGCCCCGGCGTCCGTACGCATCTCGTGCTGCCCGCCACGATCACGCCGCGCGAAGCGGTCCGCGTGATCGAGCGGTACGAAGCCGCACGGCCCGATCGCGTCGTCCTGACGAAAGTCGATGAAGCCGAAACGATCGCGCCTGTGCTTCGAGTGCTGCGCGACCGGCGGCTGGGGGTGTCGTATCTCGGCACGGGACAGCGCGTGCCGGAAGACCTGCAGGCGGCAACTGCCGCCGGATTGGCGGCGGCCGTCTTCGGCGACGCGGCGCCTGTGTCGGAGGACAAGGCATGACGACAGCTCGAATGGCTCGGGACCGCGACATGCCCCAGCGCCGTGTCGCCGTGGACGCCGCGGCCCTCCAAGTGACGGCGCAGACGGCCGAGCGCTCCACCCGGGATCAGCTCGTCATGGACCACGTCGGTCTCGTCAAATCCCTGGCCCAGCGCCTCGCGCAGCGACTGCCGGCGCAGGTGGAGATGACTGACCTCGTCAGCGTCGGCGTGCTCGGTCTGATTGACGCCGCCACGCGATACAAGCCCTCGACGGGCGTCCCCTTCGACGCGTTCGCCCGCCGGCGCGTGCAGGGCGCAATGCTCGACGCGTTACGCGACCTCGACTGGGCACCCCGGTCGCTTCGAAAACTCAGGCGCGATCTGGATGCCGCGGTCGCGCGTCTCCGCCACGAGCTCGGTCGCGAGCCCAACGAAGACGAAATCGCTGCGGCGATGGGCTATTCGGAAGCGGAATACGCTCGGGCGCTGGAACAGGTTCGATCACTCGAGCTCGGTGCGCTCCGCCAGCTCGATGCCCCGACGCCGGACGGCACCACGCTCATCGAGCTCTGCATCGATCCCGACGAAGGGCCAGAGGCCCGCCTCGAGCGCACCGAGCTGCGGGCACATCTCGCCCGAGCCCTCACGTCGTTGCCCGACCGCGAACGGCAGATCCTCGCGCTCTACTACGAAGAAGAACTGACCATGGCGGAGATCGGCGAGGTCATCGGCGTCTGCGAGTCACGCGTCTCGCAGCTCCGATCGCTCGCATTGTCCCGCCTGCGGACGACGCTCCGCGAGTCCCTCGGCCAGGCCCGCGTCCAATAGGCGCTGACGAATGGGAAAGATTCTTTCACAGGAGGAAATCGACGCGCTGCTGGGATCCGCCGAGGATCTGCACCGCGAGCGGAACGCCGCTGTTCCGCGCCCGCAGCCGGGGAAGAACTACATCACGTACAACTTCCGGCGTCCGGATCGCGTGTCCAAGGAACAGATCCGGTCGCTGCACTTCATGCACGATCGCTTCGCGCGAAACGTGGCGCAGTCACTGTCCGCGTATCTCCGCACCGTCACCGACATCAGCATCGTGTCAGTGGAGCAGTTCGCGTACGCCGAGTTCGTGATGTCACTGCCTGACCCGACGGCGTATTACGCCATCTCGCTGCAGCCCTTCGAAGGTCTCGCCGCGTTCGAGCTCACGCCGGCCGTCGCGTTCACGATGATCGACCGGATGCTGGGCGGGAACGGCCTGGCGGCGAACATGACGAGAGCGTTGACCGAGATCGAGCAGAACGTCGTGGACGCGGTTGTGCGGCTCATGCTCGAGCAGCTGAGTGAATTGTGGAAACCGATTGGCGGCGTCGAGTTCAGGATTCAGGCGCGCGAGACGCGTCCCCAGATGCTGCAGATCTCGGCGCCGAACGAGATCATCATCCTGATGGTGTTCAACGTCCGCGTGGGCGAGTCGAAGGGCACGATGAACATCGCCCTGCCGGCGTCGATGATCGAGGCCGCCGGCAAGAACTTCACTCAGGGATGGCGGACCCGCAAGGAGCCGTCGCTGACCGACCGGGCGCACCTCGCCGAAAACCTCGGACGCGTTCCGCTCTCAGTGGCCGCTGTGCTCGACACCACCATGAACGGATCGGACCTGCTCGCGCTGCAGACCGGTGACCTCATCGTGCTGGATCGCGACGTCCGCGACGCGCTCGACGTCCAGGTCTCCGGATCGTCGAAGTTCGGTGCGCGTCTGAAGCGCACCGACTACCGGGCCGCACTGGTCATCGAGTCGACGACACGCGCCCCCATCCTGGAAGGAGCGGCGTAGTGGACGCGCCTCTGACGCTCGACGTGCTCATTGACGCAGTCGCCGCCGAGTTCGGCGACGCGATAGCAGCGCTCACCGGAACGGCGACGACGCCGCGTGCCGCGGAGTCGAGCGGAGCCGCGGGGTGGGTCGCCACTCTGCGCTGCACCGGCGCTTTGGATGGCACCGTCACCCTGGGGCTGTCCGAGGACGACCTGCGCCGGCTCTGCGCCGTCGTCCTTGCGATGACGGCCGAGGAGGTGACCAGCGACGCGGCGGTCGACACGCTGCGGGAGCTGTGCAATCAGACCATCGGGTCACTGCGGGAGCGCAAGGAGACCCGCAACCTGGCGTTGTCCATCGAAGCGGCCGCGGCCACAGAATCGCCGGCGCTCGCCGGTGCCCGTGCCTTCGAATTTCCGCTGCCGGACGATTTCGCTCCACGCCTGCTGGTCGCCGCAGATGTCGCCTCTGGCTCGGCGACGGCCGGCAAGGCTGACGTAGAGCCGGAGCTGTCTGCGAGTGCAGAGACATCGGCGGCCGGACCTCGTCCGGTGCCTGTTGCAGCTGCGGCATCCACCCCGGCGGCAGCCGCGGCGGCGGCGCCGCCACCAGAGGCGCGCAATCTCGATGTGCTGCTCGATATCGAGCTGCCGGTCGCCGTGAGGTTCGGACGAACTGACGTGCCGCTCCTCAGCCTGGTCCGTCTTGGCCCCGGATCGGTAATCGACCTCCACCGCTCCGCGGATGAACCGGTGGACGTAATGGTCAGTGGCAAGGTCGTGGCCCGCGGCGAAGTCGTCGTAATCGAAGGCAACTACGGTGTGCGTGTGACGGAGATCGTCAGCACGTCAGAGCGGATCCGCTCGATAGGAGCGTAGCGATGGCAAACGGGTGGCTGTGGGCGGTCGGAGTCGGCACGTTGGCCGTGGTGGTCGGCAGTGCCTGGGTGTTCGTCCTCTGGAGAGCCGTTGGTCTGCTGCGATCGCTGTCGGGTCTCGAGGATCGCGTGGCACGCCTGACCGAAGCGCTCGCGCTTCTGACCGACACGACGGAAACCGGCTTCCGGTCGCTGACCGAGCAGATCGTGTTGCCCGTCACCGTCTCCCCGGCACCCGGCGCTCGCAGGGCAGACCAGTCGATTCGCACCACGACGAGCCGCGTCGTGCGCGCCTCGAAACAGGGACAGACGGCCATCGAGATCGCTGCGGCCGAACAGGTCTCGGAAGGCGAAGTCCGGCTGCGTCTGAATCTGGCACAGGCGGCTACGGCGGCGGCGCGCTCGGCAGCGGCTGCGGCGGTACTGCCGGCCCGCAAGACACAGAAGCGGAAGGGAGACCATGGCACGCTGCGCTCGGCGTGAGTGCGGCACCTGGCGCCCGGACGTCCTCGCCAAGCAGGGAGGCGTCGGCGTTGTGCTCGAACACGCGTGGTACTGCTCGCGGCGCTGCGTGGAACGCGCAGCGGCCGAGCGGATTGAAGTGGCGCGGAGCGAACTGCCCCCGCCGGCGCCGCGTCCGATTCCACCACTCAAGCTTGGGATGCTGCTGGTCCATCAAGGTGTCGTCACCCCGGTCCAGCTGGCGGCGGCACTCGACGCGCAGCGCAAGACCGGTCATCGCCTCGGACGGCAGCTGCGGGATCTTGCCTTCGTGTCGCAACCGGAGCTGCTGCGGGCCCTTGCCGCACAGAGCGGCGCACCGTGGCTGCCGGTCCTCGATCCGAAACGCGTGCGGAACGTGCCCTCGGCGCTCGGCCCGAGTGTCGTGCGCGCGCTCGGCCTCGTGCCATTCGAAGTCGAGACGACGCGTCACCGCGTGAAGGTGGCGTGCGCGGCACCCGTCCCGCGACTGGCGCTGCGAGCGCTGACGGAGCTGACCGGATGGGTCGCGGATCCATTCATCGTTGCGGACGATGCGCTGCCCGAGTTGCTGTCGGCGTACGAGAACGGCCTGGAGGTGAGGCAGTCGTCGGGCGTGCTCGGCGTGCTGACGCCCTTCGCGGCGGCGACGCGGATCGCGCAGGTCGCGTCCGCGGGACGCGAGACCCGGCTGGCGCACGCGAGATGCGATCCGTATCTGTGGGTCCGTGTCGAGAACGGATCGGAAGTGGATGATCTGATCGTCGGGGCCACCGACACCAAGGAGCAGTCATGGCAGGCGGCGCCTACATTGCACTGAGCGGGCTGCGCTCGCGGGCCGAGCACCTCGAGCGGCTCGCCTCCGACATCGCAAACGCTGGAACGTCCGGGTACAAAGCCGAGCGCGGGACGACGAGCGCCGCCGAGCGGCCCACGTTCGACCGGATGCTCGAGTCGGCCATCGACGTCGCGCCGGGCCCGTCGCAGCTCGACTTCCATTCGGGCGTGCTGGTGCCGACAGGGCGCGATCTCGACGTCGCACTCCGCGGCAATGGGTTTTTCGTGATCGACACCCCGGCCGGACCTCGCTACACGCGAAACGGTGCGTTCGAGCGGCGGGCCGACGGCACGTTGATCACGTCCGACGGCTCGGTCGTTGCCGGCGAGAGCGGACCGATCAAGCTGGGGCTCGGAACCATCGGCGTCGGACAGGACGGCACGGTCACGGCCGGATCCGCGGCGGCGGGCAAGCTGAAGATCGTGGACTTCTCCGACTACTCGCAGCTGTCACGCGAGGGGTCGGCGCGCTTCCGCGCGGATGGCGCGACGCCCGTGGCGCCCACGAACACGCTGGTCGAAGGTGCGTCGCTCGAGAAATCGAATGTCTCGGTGGTCGATCGGATTGCGGAGCTGACTGAAGTGACCCGGACCTTCGAAGCGCTTCAGCGCGGGGTCGGGCTGCTGATGAACGACGTGGACGGACGGGCCATCTCGGAGCTCGGACGGCGGTGACGCGATCGCACGCGGCGTGAACGACGGACGCGACAAAGGATTAGCGACATGATTCGCGCACTCTATACAGCAGCCTCGGGCATGGCCGCCCAGCAGGCCAACATCGACACGGTGGCGAACAACCTGGCCAACGTGAACACCGCCGGCTTCAAGAAGAGCCGGATGGAGTTCGAGGACCTGGTGTATCAGCAGATCACGGTCCCTGGCAGCGAGCGCTCGACGTCCGCAGACGTCGCGCCCGTCGGCCTCGAGATCGGGCTCGGGACGCGTCCCATCGCGACTGCCCGAGATTTCTCAACGGGGAACCTCAAAGCCACCAACGGACCGCTCGATCTCGGCCTGCAGGGCGCCGGGTTCTTCCAGATCACGTTACCGAGCGGGGAAACCGGTTACACGCGAGCCGGCGCCTTCCACTTGAGTTCGGACGGACTGCTCGTGACATCCGAAGGTTATCAAGTACAACCCGGCATCACGATTCCCAAAGACGCGGTGTCGGTTTCGATCTCGAAGGACGGCGTCGTTTCCGTCCAGATCGCGGGGCAGACCTCGACCCAGCAGGTGGGCACGCTCGAACTCGCCACATTCCAGAACCCCGCCGGACTGCGCGCGCTCGGCGGAAACATGTATGCCGAGACGTCGGTGTCTGGCACCCCGACGACCGGCGCGCCTGGGTCCGAAGGAATGGGCACGCTCGCCCAGGGGTTCCTCGAAGACTCAAACGTCAGCGTGGTCGAAGAGATGGTCAACATGATCCTCGGCCAACGCGCCTATGAAGCCAACTCGCGAGTCGTGAGGGCTGCCGATGAAATGCTCTCTCAAGTCAACAACCTGGTCCGCTAGCGCCGGGCTCGTCCTGGCGCTGATGGTGAGTGCCACGGTGGCGGCCGCCATTCCGTTCGAGACCGAGGCCGTCGAGCGTGTACGAAGCGCCATCGCCGACGCGGTGCGACAACGCATGGGGGATTCCGCCGTCGTCACCATCGACGTGCAGTCGATCGACGGATCGCTCGGCACCGGACCGCTGCTGGCGACGCCCGAGCCTGGTGCTCGAACCGGCCGGCTCATCGTGTTCTCGCTGAGCGGGCGGATGGACGGCAAACCACTGCGACGGATCGGATCTACGACCGCACAACTGTCGGTGGTGGCACCACACGCCATTGCGCTGCGCGCCTTGTCGAGGGGCACCATCCTCGCCGCGGGAGACATCGCGGACGACTCGAGCCCGCTCGTGGACGTGCCGCTTCGCGCGCTGGCGCTTCCTGGTGTGCTGGCCGGCGGACGGCTGACGCGGGACGTGGCCGTCAGGCGCCGTACTGAGCAGTGACGTCGTCCAGGCGGTGCCGCTCGTGCGGAGCGGCGATCTGGTCGTCGTGCGCGCACGAGTCGGGGGAATTGAAGCGGAGGGCCGGGCCATCGCCTCACAGAACGGCGTGGCAGGCGATGTCATCCGCCTCGTCAACCCCGACAGCCGCCGGACGCTGCAGGGGCGCATCGTCGGAGCCGGAGAGGTCGAGGTGATCCATGAATCCTAATCGCCGTTCGGCGTCATCATCGGTCGGAATTGCGGCTCTGTTTCTCGCGTGCGTCGTGTCGTCGTCTGCCGCGACACCTCCCTCATCGAAATCGACAGACAAGTCGAAAGACGTGACCGCGACATCGGACAACTACGACGAACAGTTCGCGCGGTACTTGCAGGCGGCTCGGCAACTGCCGCCGTCGACGGGCCCGGACATCGGCTGGATGACCGGCCTGGCCGGCGATCGGCGCGCGCGTCACGTGAACGATTTGTTGACGGTGCAGGTCATCGAGAACATCACCGGCACGGGAAGCGCCGATTCGACGCTGACCAAGGACGGTAAGGGTGCTGCGGCTGTAACCAACGCGTTCGGCGTCGAACACAAGCTGCCCGCGTGGATCGATCCGACCAATCTCGTGAGCGGCACCGCGAAGACGGATTTCAAAGGCACAGGTGCCACGTCACGCGCCGGCAGCCTTACCGCCACGATGACCGTCCGCGTGGCGGAGGTCCTGCCAAACGGCGATCTCGTGCTCGAAGGCGCACGCGAGATCGAGATCAACGGAGACCGGCAAATCGTCGTCTTGACGGGCGTCGCGCGCGCTGCCGATGTGACGCCGGCCAACGTGGTCTTCTCCACACAGGTCGGGCAGTTGCGAATTCGCTACTTCGGCAAGGGGCTGATGAAGGACAACCTCAAGCCGGGCTGGCTGATTCGCATCATGAACAAGATTTTCTGAGGCCAAGGGCGAAAGGCCAATGGCGAAGGGCTCACACCCAACGCCTAGAGCCCAAAGCCCAACGCCCAAAGCCCAGACACAACCAATGACCACGCCACTCAGGTTCGCAGGAATTGCTCTTGCCGTGATCGCCGCTGGTTCGAGTGCGTCGGCACAGGCGCCCGCGAAGTCCGGTGCGCCGGTCTCGCGCGCACAAAGTGGCTCGCGCACCGTTGCGGCCCAGACAGCGACGTCATCGGAGCTGCAGCCGGCGATGGTGTCGCAGCCTACGGTCGGCCTGGGTACGCTGAGCCCGGTGCGCGTCAAGGATATCGCGACGCTTCAAGGCGTACAGCCAGTACCCGCTCGTCGGCTACGGCCTGGTGATCGGTCTCAACAAGAGCGGCGACAAGCGGCAGACGATCTTCTCGACGCAGACGCTGGCGAACATGCTCGAGCGTTTTGGCGTCGTGGTCGTGCCGGACCAAGTGAAGGTCGAGAACATCGCTGCCGTCCTGGTGACCTCCGAACTGCCGGCATTTGCCAAACAGGGCGCGCGCCTGGACGTCACGGCGTCCTCGATTGGTGATGCCCGCAGCCTGCAAGGGGGCACGCTCATCGCCACGCCTCTCCACGGGCCCGACGGGCGCGTCATGGCGCTCGCACAGGGGCCGCTTTCAATTGGTGGATTTGGCGGCGGCAAGGGCGACACGAGCGTGCAGGTGAATCACCTGACGGTCGGTCGCGTCCCCAGCGGCGCACTGGTGCAACTGGGCCAGCAGACCACGCTTGGCTCGATGCAGACCATCGATTTCTCGCTCTACGAGGCGGACTGGACCAACGCGCGGCAGCTGGCCGACGCGGTCAATCTCGAGCTCGGGACCGATGCCGCCCACGTGATCGATCCTTCAACCGTGCGGGTGGCGGTGCCGCAGCAGTATCAGTCGTCCGTACCCGATCTGATGGCACGGCTCGAGCCCGTCGCCCTTTCAGTCGATCTTCCTTCGCGGGTTGTGATCAACGAGCGCACTGGAACGGTGGTCGTCGGGGCGAATGTGCGGATCGGCGCGGCAGCTGTGGCTCACGGAAGCCTCTCGGTCAAGATCTCGACGCACTACACGGCATCCCAGCCGTCACCCTTCTCGTACAAGGGCGACACTGTCGTGGTTCCCGAACAACAGGTAGATGTCTCGGAGCAGAACGCCAAGCTCGTGACCCTCGAGGCCGGCGTCACACTCGATACGGTGGTGCATGCCCTCAACTCACTGGGCGCGACGCCTCGCGACATCATCGCGATCATGCAGGCGCTCAAGGCGGCGGGTGCGCTCCGCGCCGAGCTCGTGATCATCTAGGGACAGAGCTGACAACTCCCAACGCCCAACTTCCAACTGCCAACGCGAATCCGAACACGCGCGCGAACACGAATCCGAACCCGACTCCATCATGTCCCCGACCACACCCGCCATTCCGCTGACACCATCCATGTCGGTGACGCCGCCGAAGGGCGGCGAGATGGTCAAGGTGCGGGAGCTGGCGCACGAGTTCGAGAGCATGCTGCTGCTGCAGATGATTCGGCAGATGCGGCAGTCGATGGCAAAGAGTGGCGACTCCGACGAGGAGTCGAATGGATTCGGGCTCGGCAACGAGGCGATGACCGATACCGTCGACTCGGAGCTCGCACGGCAACTCAGTCTCTCGGGCGGCGTCGGCGTCGCCGACGTCATCGTGGATGGGTTCGTCTCGAAGCACCTCGTGCAGGGAACGGATGGGGATGCGGCGACGAAGGCCGTCGCGCCGCCTGGCGGACTCTCATTTGGATTAGCACCTTCGCACCCGCGCACCTCCGCACCCGCGCAGCTTGATGATGCCCGTCCGCACCTCATGTCCGCACCTCCGCACCTCGATTTGCCCGTGTCGGAAAACAGGCCGGTGGTGCCGGTGGATCGGCCGGCGGTCTCCGCCGTGGCTGCGTCCAATCAGGCAGCCGTCCCGTTGCCGGTCGCCGCACCATTGACCTCGCACTTCGGTTGGCGTGCCGATCCTCTCGACGGACACGTCCGGTTCCACCGCGGCGTGGATGTCAGAGCGGCCTACGGCACAGAAGTGCCCGCAGCTGCACAGGGCTCGGTCGTGTTCGCCGGCGAGCAGGGCGGCTATGGGACAACGGTGGTGGTGGCGCATCCGCAAGGGCTTCGGACGCGGTACGCCCATCTGTCGGCATCACTTGTGCGTGTAGGCGACCAGGTAGCAGCCGGCCAGCCCATTGGGCGGGTCGGTAGTTCGGGCCGGTCCACTGGTGCCCACCTGCATTTCGAAGTGGAGCAGGACGGACGGCGGATCGACCCCGAAATGGCGGCAGCCCGGTTCGCCGCGCTGGACGGATTCAAGGCGCGAGCAGGGTCTGCCGATTCTCCCACCGGCGGGGATCCTCTACCCGCCACCGAGGAGTAGCTGATGAAGATCGACGGCAATCGGCCCAATCCTGAGGCCGTGACGACGACCCGGGTCGGAGAGACCCAGTCGGACCGGACCGGCCGGACGGGGCGTGGCGCCGATGCGCACCGGGACCGCGTGCAAGTCTCATCGGATGCCCAGCTGGCGACAGAAGCGGCCGCCGCGGTCGCCAACGCGCCCGACATCCGTCAGGACCGTGTGGACCAGGCACGCCAGGCTCTCGCCGCCGGCCAGGTGGGCCACGACGTGGTGAAGCTCGCCGACAAGATGATCGACAGTCTGCTCGGCAAGTAGCCACGCAGGCTGGCGTCGAGCAGCCGCCACCGGAGCGATCGCATGACCGTGCCCGAACACGACGTGTGTGGACTCGTTCGAGAGCTGGTGGCCGCGCTCGATGGCGTTGGCGACGCGCTCGCCGCCAACGATCTGCCAGGCCTCCTCGCCAGTGAACCTCGGCTGGCCCAGGCATCCGCGGCCGTCCTTGGCGCGGCCGCTGATCGGGACGCCGATCCCGCACTCCGATCCGAACTCGACCGGGCCCGGAACGCACTGCGCCGTTGTGAGCATCTCGGCGACGGATTGGCCAGCTTCGTCGAGTGCTCCCTCTTCGCTCAAGGGCGCGCCATTGACTACGCGCGTCACGGACGACCCGCGCCGACCGCCGGCGTGCACGCGCTGACTGCGAGGGGCTAGTGTCGGGGTTGTTTGGTTCGCTCGGGATCGCCGCACGCGCTCTCGAGGCACAGCGTACCGGTCTCGATGTCGTTGGCCAGAACATGGCCAACGTCAACACAGCCGGATACTCTCGCCGTGAAGTGGATTTCGCCGAAGTGCCGCCGTACGAACGCTTCGGCGCCGGCAACGGCGTCGAGGTCGAAGGCATTCGGGCTGTTCGAGACATGCTGCTCGAACGGCGATACCGTCAGGAGCTCCCGACGCAAAGCCGTGCCTCGGCGATCGCCGATCAGCTCGCCGTCGTCGAGACCGCGCTTGGCAAGCCGGGCGAGTCGATCGACGCGAAGCTGACGGCATTCTTCGACGCGTTCTCGGGACTGGCGCAGGATCCGACATCGGCGACCGCGCGGCAGCAGGTCGTCGTACAGGGCCAGTCGCTCGCGACAGCCTTCCACGACATGTCGAGTCGCCTCGACACGGCTCAGCGCAGCGCGGACGCCAGCATCGTCGGAGCCGTTGACGCGACCAATAGCCTGGTGACGGAGATTTCGCAGCTGAACGTGGCGATCGCCCAGGCCAACGGCGCCGGCGCCGATGCACAGAGTTTGAAGGACCAGCAGAACGAAGCCGTCAACAAGCTGGCCAAGCTGATCGATGTCTCGGTGATGCAGCGGCAGGACGGCGGCGTGGACGTGACCTTCGGAGCAGGTCATCCGCTGGTGATCGGGGAAGTGACGTACGCGCTGGCCGCGATCCCCACTGGTCCGCTGGGTCTCTCGCAGCTGACATCGAATGGCCTTACGGTCACGAACGAAATCAAGGCGGGCTCGATCGGCGGATTGCTCCAGGTGCGCGACACGATGGTGCCGCAGTACCGCAGCGATCTCGATCAGATCGCGTATGCCGTCGCCAATCAGGTGAACACGCTCCACGACGCCGGATTCGATCTGAATGGAAACGGCGCCGGCGTCTTCTTCACGTCTCTCGGCAGCGCCACGGGCGCAGCGGCCGCCATCGCCGTCGATCCGAACGTCGCCGCAGACCCGTCGCTCGTCGCGGCCGCCTCGATCGCCTCGCCCGGAGACAACCAGACCGCGCGCGCGATTTCCGCGCTGCGGGATGCCCGCGTGATGTCAGGCAATACGGCCACGATGAACGATGCGTGGGGCCGCATTATCTACCGCGTCGGCACCGACAGCGCGACCGCGCAGAGCGACGTGAGCAGCCACGACGAGATCGTCCAGCAGATGGAGGGGCTGCGCGATGCCACCTCTGGCGTGTCGCTCGACGAAGAAGCAATGTCGATGTTGAAGTTCCAGCGGGCCTACGAGGCGAGCGCGAAGTTCTTCACGACCATCAACGGGGCGCTCGACACGCTCATGAACATGGTGCCTTGATATGCGAATCAGCTTCCAGACCGGCTATCGGAACGCTCTGGCGGATATCGAACGGAGTGCCGCCGACCTCGCGAAGTATCAGCAGCAGGTCTCGTCGGGGAAACGTCTCGAGGTCCCGAGCGACGATCCGACGGCCGCGGCCGGCGCCGTGAAGGAGCACACCGAGATCGGCACGCTCGACCAGTTCACGCAGTCGGCGGATTCCGCCAATTCGCGGTTGACGGTGATCGACACCGTGCTGAGCGATGTCATCAACAAGCTGACGCAGGCGCAGGCCACCACGGCGAGCGCGATGGGCAACACCGCTACCACGCAGCAGCGCCAATCCGCCGCCGACGACCTGGCCGGCATCCGGGACTCGCTCTTCGCGAGCTTCAACACGACGTTCCGTGGCACCTATCTGTTCGGCGGCACGGACACGACCACCGCGCCCTACGTGCAGAATCCGGACGGTTCGATCGGTCCCTACCTGGGCTCCACGACGACGCAGTCGGTCGACGTCAACCGTCAGAAGGCGGTCCAGGTCACATACAACGCCGACGGCGTCACCCGCGGCACGGATGCGACAGACGTCTTTGGCGTGCTGCAGAACCTCATCGCCGATGTGCAGTCCGGCAATCAGGCCAACATGCAGACGGGTATGGACGCGTTGAAGCGCGCGTTCGATCGTGCCATCAGCACGCAGTCGAAGGTCGGCACCGACGAGAACGCCGTGGCCGACGAACAGTCGCGGCTCGATTCGATGCGTCGTGCGGCCGCGGCTCGGCTCTCGACCGAGGAAGACACCAACATGGCGGCTGCCATCACGGGCCTCTCGTCCGCTGACACCGCGCACAAGGCCGCGTTGGGCGCTGCGGCCACGATCAACAAACTCTCGCTGCTGGACTACCTGTGATGCCTCAGTCTGCTCACGCGACCAAAGACGCGCCACGGCGTGTCGAGACGAATGTCGGCACGTTCGACGTGGCGGCCGCCGACACAATCCAATTCACCGACGGCCTGCCCGGCTTCGAGCGCTGCCGCCGGTTCATCGTGATTTCGTCGGACGATATCGCGCCATTGCACTGCCTGCACGCCGTCGATGGACCGTCCGCGTCGTTTCTCGCGGTGGATCCCCGCGTCGTGATGCCCGCCTATCGCTGCCTGCTGGCGGACTCGGATCGCGCGAAACTCGGTGTCACCGCCGACGACACGCCGCTGCTGTGGCTGGCGCTCGTGACCGTTGACGCCGGCCAGGGGCCCAGCGTGAATCTGCGCGCGCCCGTTGTCATCAACCCCGCCCGGATGCTCGGCTGTCAGGTCATGCCGCACGACAGCCTGTATCCGCTGCGTCATCCGCTCATCGCGGAGTAGCCACGTGCTGGTGTTCACGCGCAAGCGCCAGGAAGCGATTGTCATCGGCGACGGCATCGAAATCCGGGTGCTGCGGATCGGCAAGGAGGGTGTGCGGATCGGCGTATCCGCACCGCCCAGTGTGTCCGTCCACCGCCGGGAAATCTACGATCAGATCCGCGCCGAGAACGAGCAGGCCGCAGCCCTTCCCGTGGCGCCGGGCGATCTCGCCGATCACGTCCGCCGTGCGGTACGGGGCGTGCCCGGCGCGCATCCGGACGTTCGATGATCTGTCTCGACTGGCGCGACGAAGCGCCCGAAGTGCTCGTGCCTCTCTACGCGGCCGAGCGGCGGCGCTGGGCGCAACAGCTCGGGTGGGATCTCGGCCCGTCGCTGCGTCTCGTCGAGCAGGCCCGAGTCGCCGGAGACGTCCCCGGTCTCGTGCTGCGTGACAGCCGCGGCGTTCCCGCCGGCTGGGCCTACTACATCCTCAGCCAGGGCAGCGTCCAAATCGGCGCGCTGAATGCCACGACGGCAGGCGGGCTCCGCTTGCTGCTCGATCGCATCTTCCGTTCGCCCGAGGCGCACGTCGCACAGGAGCTGTCCTGCTTCCTGTATCCAGTCTCGTCGTCGGTCGTATCTGCCCTGAACCGGCAGCGCTTCGTGCTCGAACACCCGGAGTACCTGTCGGTCGGCCTCCAGACAGCCGGACCAGTGCTGAGCGGCGGCCCGGTGGCTGTCGAGGCCGAGATTCGAGCGTGGCAGGAGGAGCAAACTGCCTCTGCGGTTCGGCTCGTGGCACGCGCGTACGCAGGCGACGCGTCAGCGCGCTGTTTCGCCCCACACGGGCAGCTGAGCGAGTGGGCGCACTACGTCGGACAGTTGCTGCACGGTCCTGGCTGCGGCGCGTTTCTGCCAGAGGCGAGTCTGGTCGTGCCGTCCGACGCCACGCCGTCGGGGCTTGCGGCTGCCATTGCCATGACGACCATCGCGCCGGGAACCGCGCACGTGGCCCAACTCGTGGTGGATCCGGCGATGCGTCGCCGTGGCCTGGCCAGGCAGCTGTTGGTCGCCGCCGCCGAACGCGCGCGGGCGGCTGGTGCGCGCCGCCTCACACTCATCGTCTCGCCAGGAAATGCGGCCGCGCAGGCGCTCTACGCCGGGCTCGGCTTCACCACCATTGGCGCGCTCCTCTACGGCTATCGAGGAGCCGCGCCGCGAAGATTCGCCGTGACAGACGTGTCCGGCGTCTCGGCTCTCGATCCCTCGAGCCCTCGGGCCCTGGAGCCCTCAGGCCCTCAAAACTTGTAACCAACCGACAGCAGCAGCACGACGTCGTTCTTCTTGATCGTGACGTCGGGCGGCTTCGACTTGTACGTATCCAGGACGCCGAATTTCATCGTCGTGCGCGTGGTCAGGCTGCCAGACAGACCCGCGCCGATCGTGTACAGCGCGTCGCCGAAATCGTCGGCCTTCCACCAAAGCAGCACTCGAAACCTTGACGAGCGCCGAGGGAGTCCTTAGCGGGCGGGACGCCGCAGGACGTAGATGAAGGAGATCAACGCGCTGAGGATGGCGAGCCCGATAGCCTCGGGCGCCTCGGTGTGCGCGAGCAGCCACACGACGACGGCCAGGGCCAGGACCGGGACCGTCCAGCCGCCCGGGATCACAAACGCGGCGGCCTGTTCGCGGACGTCTCGACGTCGCAGCTGAATCGTCGCGGCGGCGACGGCCCCGTAGATGATCAGAATCGAGACACTGCCGGCTTTCGCCAACTGCTCGAATGCGCTCGACAGCGCGAGCGCGAGCGCGAGGCCAGCGTATGTCGCAACCGCAATCCATGGCGTGCGGAACCGCGGATGCACCCGGGCGAAGACCTGCGGCAGCAAACCCACCCGCGCCAACGCGAACATCGCACGCGGCGTGGCCAGGAGATCCCCGGCAATGAGCGAGAACATCGAGAGCGCTCCGGCCGCCATCAGGATCGATTGTCCGGCCGAGCCCGCGAGGCGCTCGGCGACGGCTGCAAGGGGAGCGTCTTTGGCCGCCGCCAGCTGATCGCCGAGAACGCCCTGCGACACGAACTGGAGGCCGCCATAGATCGCCAGAATGATTCCCAGGCCGCTCACGATGGCAAGAGGGACCGTTCGGCCGGGACGATCGATTTCACCAGCGGGTACGACCGCCGTCTCGGCGCCGCTGAACATGAAGAAGAGCACAAGAGACGTCGCACCGAGTTGCGAGAGCGTCGTATCAGTGAGGTGCTGGAGGTGTTGGAACTGGACCGCCGGAAGACCGATCAGGATCAAGCCAATCAGTGGTGTGATTTTCAGGATCGTGAGCGCCGTCGCAAACCGTGCGCCTCCGCGGACGCCGACGATATTCAGCGTGGCCAGGCCGCCGAGGACGACGATCAGGAAGGCGACCCGTCCTGGAGGGGAGTGCAGGATGGGCACCGCACGTCCCGCCAGGTCTGCGAACGCGGCGGCAACGGCGGCATCAGACGCGAGGCCCCACGCGAGCCAGAGCAGCATCCCGATCAGGAATTCCGCGTAGGGTCCAAACGCGACACCTACATAGGCAACGGGCCCCCCAGACCGCGTGACCCGGCTGCCGCACTCCGCGAGGCAGAGTACGACGAGGCCGTACGCCACCCCGCACACCCCATAGGCCAGGAGACCGGCGGCGCCCATCTGTGCGGCGACGGTGGCGGGCAGCACGAAGACGCCCGCGCCGATCGTCAAGTTCACCGTGTTCGCGGCCAGCGACCACAGGCCAATCCCCCGAACGAGCCCCTCGTCAGCGGGGGGCGCCTCTGCCGTCATGTGCCGCGGATGCTAGCATCATTTTTGTAATCCGCTCTCCCCGCCTCCGCGCCGCCAAAAGCAACGAACGCTCCGGCGAGCGCACTCCGCACTCCGCATTCTGCTAGACTCCCGCGCGCGACATGTCGAGTCGCAAGGGAGGCGCACATGCTGTCGTTTCTCGTTCATTGGGCCGTCCAGGCCGCCGCGCTCTACGTCGCCGCCCGCCTCGTGGGGGGCATCCAGCTCAGTTCCAATACCACGCTCGTCATCGCGGCGCTCGTCATCGGGCTGGTCAACGCCACCGTGCGGCCGGTTCTCACCCTGCTGTCGCTGCCGCTCACGATTCTCACGCTCGGCCTGTTCTACCTCGTCGTGAACGGCGCCTGCCTCATGCTGGCGGCGGCACTCGTGCCGGGATTCCAGGTGCACGGGTGTGTCGCGGCCATCCTCGGGGCGCTCGTGATGAGTCTCGTCGGCTGGGCGCTGCACGCGGTGCTGCCTGCGCGCCCGCGTCCCTGATCGCTGAAGGACGTGATGATGCGAATCGATCGACGTGTCTCGCCCCTCGTGATCGCGATTGTCGCGGGACTGCTCCTGGTGACAGCGACCGGCGCCGCCGGTCAGGCTCTGCCGACGGCCGCGCCTGCGTCCGAGGGATTCGCGCCCGATCGACTGGATCGTCTGCATGCCCGCATGAAGCAATTCGTGGACGACGGGCAGCATGCAGGCATCCTGAGCCTCATCGCACGCAACGGCCACATCGTTGACGTCCAGGCGTGGGGCTTGCGCGACCGCGAACAGCATCTGCCGATGGAGCGCAACACGATCTTCCGCATCTACTCGATGACGAAGATGGTCACGACGGTCGCGGTCATGCAGCTGGTGGAGCAGGGGAGAATCGCCCTGGACGATCCGGTGGGCAAGTATCTGCCGGCGCTGGCCTCACCCAAAGTCTTTGCAGGGGGGACGGCCAAGCACCCAAGGCTCGTCGCCGCGACTCGCGCGGTCACGATCAAAGACCTCCTGACGCACACGTCGGGCTACCCGTACTGGTTCATGTACAGCAAGGGCCCGTTGGACGAGATATACAAAGACGCCGCTCTCGCCGATGCGAAGTCCCTCGACGAGTTCATCCAGCGGCTGTCGGCACTGCCTCTCGCACACCAGCCCGGTGCGCGCTTCAGCTACGGCATCGGGCTCGACGTCCTCGGAGCCGTGGTCCAGAAGGTCTCGGGAGAGAAGTTCGAAGCGTACGTCGCCGATCAGGTGTGCGGTCCGCTGAAGATGGTGGATACGGCGTTCTACGTGCCTGCCGAGAAGCGGAGCCGACTCGCGACGGTGTACACGACCAAGGACGGCGCCCTGTCCAAGGTGACGGAGCCGCTGACCATGACTTCCGTCGACGCCGGCGGGGTGCCGTTCGGTGGGGCAGGGCTGTTTTCGACGATTGACGACTATGCGCGGCTCGGTCAGGCGCTGCTCAATGGCGGACAGCTCGATGGCGTACGCATTCTCGGACGGAAGAGCGTGGAGCTCATGGAAGCCAACGAGCTGTCACACATGGCGAAGGTCACGAATCAGTTCAGCGACTCAGACGGCTTTGGCTTCGGAGGCGCTGTCCGCGTCGAGCTCGCGCGTGGTAACCGCCTTGGCTCGGTGGGACAGTTTGGCTGGACCGGCGCGGCAACGACCTATTTCAACATCGACCCGCACGAGCACACGATGGTGCTCGTCTTCACGCAGCACTTTCCGCACAACGAGCACCACCTGTTCGAGGCGTTCTCGACGCTGTTCTACGCGTCGCTGGTGGATTGAGCGGGCGTTTATCCGCGGCGGTCGATGAGGGCCGCGCTCGACACCGTTGGAGTCACGACTTTGCGGTAGGCGGCAAGCGTCTGTCCGCCCGCCTCGATCGCCTGCGCGATGAATCGGCGGGCAGTCTCGGCCTCACGGAGACCGGCGAGCGTCTGCTCGTCGGCGGTGATGATCCGAGACACGAGCTCCGCGGCTTCCTGGTGGCGGCGTGACACAGCTGCGAATTGCGGGTGGCGCGTTGCGCGCATCCGCTCGGCGGCAATCGTCGCGCGGATGGGTTTGAGATCGTGCTCGACGCGGACCAGGTGGCCGAGCAGGCGCTCGCGCTCGTCCGTCAGGGAATGCAGCACCCGGATGTCCGTGGCCGACGACGCGGCGTGCTGCGTGACCGACAGCGCGTCGAGCTGTGTCAGAAGCGAGATTTCGGCTTCCAGCCCTGCCGCGTATGCGGCGAGGGCGTGGGCCAGGGCGTCGTTGGTCATCCGCGCGACGCGACGGCCGGTGCCGTCTCGCGCGCGGCGATCTCGGCCCAGCCGCTCCGGAGAGTCGAGAGCAGCCGCACGCATTCGTCCACGGCCTCGACCTCGTTCTTCATGCTCGCGTCGAGCATGCGGCCGTTGACGTAGGTGTACAGCGCGTCGAGCTGGACCGCGATTTCGCCACCCTCGTCCAGGTTCAGCGTGCTTTGCAGCTCGGAGATGATCGCCAGCGCGCGCGACATTGCCGAGCGCTTTCGACCCAGATCGTTCTGTTCCATCGCGGTTCGAGCCTCGGTCAGGAACCGAACCGCTCCGTCGTAGAGCATGACGACCAGTTCCAGCGGTGAACGCGACTGGACATGCGTCTGGATGTATGCGTTTGCGCCTCGTGCCTGCACACCCTGCATTGTTCTATGTCCTCGCGTATCCCGGGTCCGCGCCGGCCCCGTGCCGGCTTCTAGAAGAGTCGGTACTGGTTGCCGAGTGTTGACAGCGAATTGACCGAGCTGTTCAGCGACGAGATCACGCTGTCAGTCGCCTGGTATTCCTTCTGGAGCGCCGCTCGCCGGATGGCCAGGCGTGCGTTCATGTCGTCGATGCGCGTCGCGACGTTCTGAAGCTGCGTGTCAATCCGATCCTTCGCGTTCGGCAGCAGCCCGCCGGCTTGGGTGTACGACCCGATGCTGGCCTTCAGCGTCGCAAACCCTCCCGAGACGCCGTCGCCGCCCGTGAACAGCTTCTGCACCGCGTCGGTCCCGCCCTTCACGGCCTCGTCGTACGCCGACTCGTCGAAGGTCAGTTTGCCGCTACGATCGAAGCCGAGGCCGACCTGCGAGAGATAGGTGAACTTGCCTCCGGTGGCGTACTGGCTCGAGAGGTTGCTGCGCAGCTGCGACCGCAGGCCGCGCAACAGCGCATCATGGCCGATGTTGTCGGTCTGACCCTTCGCCGCCGCGCTGGACTGGTCCGACGCAAACGAGATGAGATCATTGAAGGCGCTGACGAAGTCTTTGATCTGCTGTTTGCCCGCGCTCAGATCCTCGGTGACGCTGAGCGTCACGGTCGTCGCCGGATCCTTCTTGAGGAGCGTGATCGAGGCGCCGAAGATCGCGGAATCGATCGTGTTCGTCGCGCTGGACACCTGCACGTTGTTGACGGTCGCGATCGCGTTGGTGGCGCTGACCTTGTTGTCTGCCGCGGAGTTGCCGCTCAGTCCGTCCCCATCGGTGTCGGCAAACGTCACGGCCGATGCACCGCCCGTCAGCTGATTCTGCACCGTGAAGCCGTTGGCGGCGCCGGTGGAGTGGCTCGTGAGCACGAGCTGGTACTGCCCCGGCGTCGGACTCACGACCGTTGCCGTGACCCCGATGTCCTGGGTCGAGTTGATCGCGTCCGCAAGCTTCTGAAGCGTCGTCGGAACCGTGACCGTGACCGTTTTGCCGTTGATCACGAGCGATCCGCCGCTCGCAACCGCGGTTGTGTCGGCATCCGGGTGCAGGCTCGTGCTGGCCGTCACCTGCGCGCGCGCCAGCTGGCTGACGACGACGTCGTAGATGCCGACGGATGCCGAAGGCCCGGCAGAAATCTGGACGGCGTTGCTGTCGGTGCTGGCTCCGGTTCGACCGCCGACGCCAGTCGTGCTGCTGGAGAGCTTGCTCGTCGCTGACTCGAGCGCGGTCAGCTTCGTGGCCAACGTGGTGAACGCGTTCTGCTGGGACTTGAGAGTGGACTGCTGTGACTGCAGCACCGTGACGGGTTGCGACTCCTGCGCCATCACGGCGTTGAGGACGGAGTTCCAGTCGATTGAGGTGAATCCGCTGAATGTGACTGGTGAACCCATAACAGTACTCCTTCAAGAACCTGTTCGACAGCCGGCGCACATCGTCTGTCCGCCGGCTCGGGATGCCGAAGCACCGTCGCCGGTTCGTCTTGATCCGGACCGATCGTCCGCTGCTGCCTTTATCGCCGACTGTCCCCCTCCAGCGCCTGTTTCCGCGGGAGAGGCCCGGGCCGTGTTCGCGCGTTCGCTGCGCCGGCCGGCCGGCCTCCGCGGCCCGGCTCAACGCTCTTGCGAGATGTGGGCCAGCCTCCTGCCGGCCCAAACGCGGACGGCCAGCCGATCCCCACGGGTCGCGCTGGCGTCCGCCCGATTCAGTTGTCGAGACGCATGACGCGTCTCGTCGTCAAACTCGTTCCGGCTACCGCAGCAGGGCCAGCACTGACGCCTGCTGCTGGTTGGCCTGCGACAATGCCGCGATACCACTCTGGCTGAGGATGTTGAACCGGGTCAGGTTCGCCGATTCCTCCGCCACGTTGGCGTCACGGATGCGGCTCTCGGCCGCCTTGTTGTTCACAATCTGCGACTGAGCCAAACCGATCGCGAACTGCAGGCGGTTCTCCAGGGTGCCGACCGTCGCCTGTGCAGTGCCGAGCAGCGTGACGGCGGACGCCACAGCCGCCACCGCCGACTCCGCCGTCGCTTGCGATGTCACGACGTGCCCGGTCAACGAGAGCGCGGCCTGGCTGGCCAGACCGATCGTTCCGGCGATCTTGCCGTTCGCGCCCGAATTGCTGACGAACACCGAGAAGGTCGCCGTGGCACTCAGCCCGGCGACATTTGCTTCGCGGTCGATTTCCGCGAGCACGTCCTGGAACTCGGTGTTGATCGTCGCGCGGCTGCCGTTGGTGGTCTCGCCTGACGCGGCCTGCGTGGCCAGCGTCGCTAGGCGGTCGAGCAGCGTCGAGATGTTGCCGAGCGCGCCGTCCTTGATCTGCAGACTCGAGAGACCGTCGTTGGCGTTGCGGACGCCCTGATTGATGACGGCAATGTCGTTCCGGTAGGCGTTCGCCACCGCGAGACCCGCCGCATCGTCACCCGAGTAGTTGATGCGGTAACCGCTCGAGAGCCGTTGCAGGGCTTTCTGGAGCCCGATGTTGGTCGTGCTGAGATTCGACTGCGCGTTGGCCGCCGCGATGTTACTGACTACTGAGAACGATGCCATGACCCTGATCCTCCTTGAGGCAACCCCCCGGCTTCCCTGCCGGAGCTGGCGGCTCATGGCCGCCACGTGCCGAGAACTGGGTCAGTAATCGGAAGCCGTTGGGCGTTCTTTAACGCACGAACGCCAATGTCGGCCACGCCAGGTCCGGCAGCCGGACAGGCGGAGTCGCCCACGACGAATCCCAACGGGCCACCAACTCCCGGCGCGTGTCGCATCAGCGGTCCGTGGTGTCGGCAGACCGGACTCATGCGCCGGTTGTCGGACCGGCTGCACGTGACACGCGACGAAAAACAGCCGGGAAGACCGTTGTCTTCCCGGCCCGACCGATCGAGACGGCGGCCCGCGCGTCGGGCACGCCGTATGCGCCTACCGGAGCAGGGCGAGCACGGACGCCGACTGCTGGTTGGCCTGCGACAATGCCGCGATACCGCTCTGGCTGAGGATGTTGAACCGGGTCAGGTTCGCCGATTCCTCCGCGACGTTGGCGTCACGGATGCGGCTCTCGGCCGCCTTGTTGTTCACGACCTGCGACTGCGCCAGGCTGATGGCGAACTGGAGGCGGTTCTCCAAGGTTCCAACCGTGGCCTGCGAGCTGCCGAGCAGCGTGACCGCCGAAGCGACCGCCGCCACTGCCGACTGCGCCGACGCCTGCGACGTGATCACGTGACCGGTCAGCGAGAGCGCGGCCTGGCTGGCGAGACCGATGGTGCCGCTGATCTTGCCGTTGGTGCCGGTGGAGTTGCTGACGAACACCGAGAACGTCGCCGTCGTCGACAGCCCGGCCACGGTGGCTTCGCGGTCGATTTCCGACAGGACGTCCGCGAACTCGGTGTTCAGCGTGGTACGGCTCGTGTTGCTCGTCTCACCGGAAGCCGCCTGCGCCGACAGAGTCGCGAGACGATCGAGCAGGGTGGAGATGTTGTTGAGCGCACCGTCCTTGATCTGGAGGCCCGACAAGCCGTCGTTGGCGTTGCGGATGCCCTGGTTGAGAACGGCGATGTCAGACCGATACGCGTTCGCCACCGCAAGACCCGCCGCATCGTCGCCCGAGTAGTTGATGCGGAGACCGCTCGAGAGCCGCGTCAGGGCCTTCTGCAGTCCGATGTTGGTGGTGCCGAGGTTCGACTGCGCGTTGGCGGCCGCGATGTTGCTGACAACTGAAAACGAAGCCATGCTGATCCTCCTTGAGACAGACGCCTCGGCATCCTTGCCGGGCCGTCCTGACGTCGCGGTCCAGGCGGCGTACAGGCGTGGAGGTAATCGGAAATCCGCTGGTTGCCTTCACTCCGCTGCGCATGGCGACGCTCCTCCGTCCACACGCGGTCGGCGGGCACAACACCCCGGCGAGCGGTGGCACGACTTCCGTCCCCTCGCGTGTCGGCCAGGCGTGCAGGACGAGGCCGCACGTGGCTGATCTGCTGCAGCTGAATGCACGTGCTCTCGCGGACCGCTCGCCGGAAGTGGCGCTCGCGCTCGAGGCCGCCGGCGCGGACGATCGGTACGCCGTCACCGCCGCCGCGTCGGGGGATCGGGTGATCGAGTGGAACGGTCGGGCGCTCGACAGTCGGCGCGACCCCGTTCGTGCGGCCCGTGAGGCCGCCTCAATCGCCACCGGTGATCGCGTCGTCCTGTTCGGACTGGGTGCCGGATATCTGGCGGAGGCCATCCTGGAGCAGGGCAGGACCATTGGCGCGATCGTCGTGCCGGATGTCGGGGCGTTGAGAGCGGCGCTTTCTGCGCGTGCGTTCGACACGATCCTCTCGTCCACGCCCGTCTTCCTGCTCGACCAGCTGATCGATCGTGTGCAGCTCGCCCGGCTGCGCGCGCTCGGCGACGACGTCGTCGTGCACGCGGGGTCGGCGTCGATCACGCCTGAACTGCGTGATGTCGCGGCACGGTGGTCCAGCATCAGGCCCGCGCGGCGTCCACGCCTGCTGGTGGTCGGGCCCGTGTACGGCGGATCCCTGGGGTGCGCTCGATTCGTCGCACGCGCCGCCGCAGAAGCGGGTGCGGATGTGTCCTTCTTCGATGCCTCGGCCTTTGCAGGCGGGCATGAAGCGCTCGGCAAGATGCCGGTGCACGTCCGCGCTCAGACTGCGCTCCAGGGCCGTCTCATGCTGCTGCTCGGCGAGGCGATCGTGGAGGTGGCGCGAGCGTTCGGGCCGGATCTCGTCTTTGCTCTCGCGCAAGCGCCACTCTCCGAGCCTTCGCTCACGACGCTCCGTGCGGGCGGCGTGCCCACGGCGTTCTGGTTCGTCGAAAACTCTCGCGTGATCACCTATTGGCGCGAGATGGCCCGTCACTACGACTGGTTCTACGCCATTCAGCCTGGAGCGTTTCTCGAGGATCTCCGTGCCGCGGGAGCCGCGCATCCGGCCTATCTGCCGATGGGTTGTGATTCGGTCGCTCACGCACCCGTCGCGTTGACCGATGCCGATCGCGCACGCTTCGCGTCGGATGTCAGTTTTGCCGGGTCGCCGTACCTCAATCGCCGACACGTGTTCACGTGCCTGACAGACTTCGATTTCAAGCTGTGGGGAGACGGGTGGCAGCACACGCCGCTCGCGACACACGCGGCCGGCGGCGGCGTCCGGCTGGGTGAAGACGAGTTTGGGATCGCCGCGGCGACGCGAATCAACGTCAATCTGCACTCGGCCGCACATACGACTGGCCTCGATCCCACGCCGGACTACGTCAATCCGCGGACGTTCGAGCTTGCGTCAAGCAACGCGTTCCAGCTCGTGGATGCGAGAGATCGTCTCCGCGAGCTCTTCGAACCCGACGAAGTCGTCAGTTTCCGTGACGTGACCGAGCTCCGGTCGCTCGTCACTCACTATCTCGCTCACGACGGGGAGCGTCTCGCGATTGCGGCGCGCGCTCGCGCGCGCGCCTTGCGTGACCACACGTATGCGCAACGGATGCGGCGCGTGATTGCCGAGACGCTGCCGCCAAATCTCGTGGCTGGCGCGCAGTTCGACGACACGCCTCGTTCGATCGAGGACGCAGTGGCCAAGGTGGCCGGACCGTGCCTTTCCACTGAAGAGGCCTTGCTCCGGATCGTCATGGACGTCCGCCACACGACCCGCGCGTTATGAGTCAGCGCCGCATTCTCGTCCTGCAGCTCTGCCGCCTGGGTGACCTGATCCAGACCACGCCGATGCTGCGTGCCCTGCGAGCGGCGCAGCCCGATGCGCACGTGACGCTCGTCGTGCTCGATGGCTTCGCCCACGCACCAATTCCACGCCGCCTGTTCGACGAACTCGTGGCATTTCCCTTCGGACAGGTGAGCGCGCTGACGGCCGCCGTGCCCAGCCGATGGCAGGAAGCGCTGCGCGAGGTACGCGGCTTCGTCCGTCATGCTGGTCTGGAGCCCTACGACGAAATCGTGAACGTCACGGGATCGACTCTCAGCAATCTTCTCGCAACGGTGATCCCGTCGAAGGCCGTCCAGGGCGGGGCCATCGCCGCCGATCGGACGCGCGTCGTGCACGGTGCGTGGATGACGTACTTCTGGGCGAGCATTCAGGCCCGCGCGCAGGGTTGCTTCAATGTCGTCGATGTCATGACGCGATCGGCGGGCGTACGACCCGATGGACGCGGCCCAGAGATCGAAATTCCTGCTGCGGCCAGGGACCGGATGACTGCGTGGCTCGGCGAACGGAGCCTGCTCGGCCTGCCGCTGATTGCGGTGCAGGTCGGCGCGAGCGACGAGCGGAAGCGATGGCCACGGCCCCAGGTAGCCGCCGCGCTGGATCGGTTGCCCCCGGAGTGGGGAGCGATCGTCTTCGTGGGGACGCAGGAAGAACGCGGACTGATCGACGAAGCCAGGCAGGCGCTTCGCAGGCCGTCATTCGACGCGTCGGGCGCGACGTCGGTGCCGGAGCTCGGCGCACTGCTCAGCCAGTGCCGCCTCCTCCTGACAAACGACACCGGCACCATGCACGTGGCCGCCGCCGTCGGCACGCGCGTCGTCGATTTGTCCACGGGGCCCGTATACGTGCACGAAACAGGTCCCTATGGGAGCGGGCACCTGGCCGTCGAGCCCACGATCGCATGTTTCCCTTGTGCGCCGGGATCCGTCTGCAGCCACTTGTCGTGCCGCGACGATTTCGTTCCTGACGAGATCGCGGCGATCGTCGGGTATGCGCTCGGGTACGGTCCGCTTCCCCGGCCGGCGAAGGCGCGCGTCCTCGAGTCTCGTACCACGGCGACCGGAAGGCTGGAGTACGTGCCGCTATGGCGGCCGGCGACGACAACGGCAGATCGAGTTCGCGGGGCAGCCGGTCAGATGTGGGAGCTGACGCTCGATGATCAGTGGACGCGATCGGCGGCCGACGCGTCTGCGAGTCACGATCTCGACTCAGCGTTGGCCACCATCGTCCTCGCGCTGCAGGCGCTGTCCACCCAGGCCGAGCGAGGGCGGAGTCTGGCGGCCGGACTGGCAACGGCCAGCACCCGGCAGCAAAAGAGCCGGTCGGAAAGCATTCAGGAATGTCTGGCGGAGATCGGTCGCCTTGCGCAGCGGGTTCCCGAATGTCAGACGATTGCAGCGTTCCTCGAGATCTCCATCCAGTCGATCACCGCCCAATCCGTTGACATCGTGGCGTCCCGATATTGTGCGGAGTTTGGCGATGCCGCGCTGCGGGCTCGGATGTTGGCCGGACTCCTTGCCAGCAATACCGCGGGGCGCGGAGCATCAGCCACGGATGACCTGAGCGCCGCCGCCTCGTAGGTGTAGAGACCAGGCTACGACGCGAGGGCGTCGAGCACCTCGCGTGGCGAGGCTCCGGCTGTTGCGCTCAGCAGCACCTGGCGCCACCGATCGCGAAAACGCTCGACGGGAAACCGTTCGAGCGCTGTCTTCCTGGCAGCGGTGCCGAGAAGCGCTGCCTTGCGGCCGTCCTCGAGCAGCTCCATGACGCCGTCACGCAATCGAGCCGGGTCGTCGCTCACGAAGCCGTTGACGCCGTCCTGGATGGGGCTGGTTGGATTCGGGAGCGTCACGACGGGCATCCCTGTGGCCATGGCCTCGAGCATCGCGAGGTTATACCCATCCTCGAACGGCGCACGTGTGTGGTTCAGAAACAGACGATGGGATCGGAACTGTTCGCGGAGATCGTCCCAGCTCCCACACAAGCGGCTGCCGGGAATGCGCGGATTGAGCCCTGCAATCGCGAGCGGGAGGCCGCGCATGACCGCTTCGATGGTCGAGAGCGCGTTGGTCGCGGCCAGCTCGCACAACAGGTTGCCGACGACGAGGCCCGCGGCGGTCTCACCGCGATAGCCGCCATATTCGAGAGGATCGATGCCTGGCGGAATGATGAGTCCGTCCCGCCCCCACGACTGTCGCTTCGTCCCGGAGATGAACACGCACAACGCTCCGGCGAGCAGGGGAGTCGCCACAGCGTCGAAGCTTGCCGCATCCTGACCGTGCGCGAGCTCGCGATCCCGGCTCACGTGAAACACCACGATACGAGGCACGTTGGTGGCGGGCAGTCTGCACAGGTCCGCAACGGAGTGGCACACGACGGCGTGATAGCGCCCCGCTTCCAGACCGTACCGCGCATCGTCGATGTCCACGAGCCGTAGAGTGGCCGGTTGTGGACGCGACTCGATCCACCAGTCCTGCCGGCCGCCCTTGTCGCACCGCACGGCATCCCAGTCGAAGCCGACCGACGCGAGCATGTGCAGGTAGCTCTCGTGCCAGTTGAATGTCAAAACACGCACGGCGATACGGTGGTGCAAGCGCGGTGCCTTCAAAAAGAGTCGAAGAGTCGAAGAGTCAAAAAGTCGAAGAGTCGAAAGGTCGAGAAGTCGGAAGGTCGAAAAGTCGAGAGTCGACGGGTCGGAAAGGGTCACGGAGTGGCGTCCATGAGTCGACGCGTCAAGTTGCCGAGTCCTGGCAACGATTTGGCAGAGATGGCCGCGTGCGGAGGTTCGGCATGCAGCGGCTGATCGTCAACAACCAGGACGTCACACTCGATTCCGGCGCAAAAACGTGGGGAGAGTTGCTGACGGCCCTCGACACCACGTGCCATGCGCAGGGGCGCGTGGTGACGGCGGCGCGACTCGATGGCGTCGATGAGCCGTCATTCCGCGAACCGTCGGTCGGTGGGCGCGCGCTCGACGCCGTTGCGGTCATCGAGGTCGAAGCAGTGACACCCGCGACGCTCCTGGCGGACGCGATTCGAGAGGCATCGACGGGCCTCGATCAGCTCTGTCGCCACGCGCTCGACGTGGGACGGCATTTCCGCGGACACCAGCTGGCACCGGCGCAGCAGGGACTGCTGGAGCTGGTGCAGGGCCTGCAGGTGCTCACGTCCCTCGTCGCTACCGTGAGCGCCGTTCTGCAGGCCGACACGAGCGTGCTGATGTGGGAAGGGAAACCGATCGCCTCATTGCTCGACGGCCTTGGCGTGCACCTCGAGTCGCTGATCGAGGCGCAGCAGCGTGAGGACTGGCTGACCGTCGCCGACGTCATCGAGTTCGACATCGAACCGGCCCTTCGATCCTGCCGGCCGCTCCTCGACGCACTCAGTACCGTGGGCGCCCACCACTGATGAAACCGGGACACCGAGGAGTATCAGTGCCATGACGGCGGCATCTCGTGTGAGGCAGTCGCTCGCCGGCCGGCCGCCGATTCCGTTTGCACGTCCTTCGATCGGCGAGGGCGAGGTGGGCGAGGTGCTCGCGACGCTCGCGTCGGGCTGGTTGACGGCTGGTCCGCGCGTACAACAGTTCGAACGTGACTTCGCGGCATGGGTCGAGGCGCCGCACGCGATCGCCGTCAATTCCTGCACCGCGGCGCTGCATCTGTCGCTGCTCGCGGCCGGCATCGGGCCGGGCGACGAAGTCATCACCACCCCGCTCACGTTCTGCGCGACGGCCAACGCGATCATCCACACGGGTGCGCGTCCGGTGTTTGCCGATATCGACCGGCGCACGTACAACCTCGATCCCGCCGCGGTGGAGTGTGCGATCACGCCGCGCACGCGGGCGATCCTCCCGGTGCACTATGCCGGGCGGGCGGTGGACGTTCGCGCATTCCAGCAGCTGGCCGAAACTCACGGCCTGATCCTCATCGAAGATGCGGCCCATGCGGTCGAGGGTGTGTCGAACGCGGGACGCGTGGGCACGACGGCGCACTTCACCTGCTTCAGCTTCTACGCGACCAAGAATTTGACGACCGGCGAAGGCGGCATGGTCACGACGGCGTCGGATCGGGCCGCCGCGTGGATCCGCACCGCGGCCCTTCACGGGATGAGCCGCGACGGGTGGACCCGCTACGCGGCGGCCGGGACACCGCACTACGACATCGTGATGGCGGGCTTCAAGTACAACATGATGGATCTGCAGGCAGCGCTGGGCCTGCAGCAGCTGGCACGCATCGACGAGATGCACCGCGCGCGCGCCGCGCGAACGGCTCAGTACGATGCGGGCCTGGCGGCGCTGCCGGTGGAGCGGCCGGCCGCCACCGCGCTCGGCGAGCGCCACGCCCATCACCTCTACACCGTCCTCATCGATCCGGTTCTCTGCGGCCAGACGCGCGACGAGGTGCAGCGCGCCCTGCAGCAGGCCGGCATCGGGACGAGCATTCACTTCCGCGCGCTTCATCTGCACCCCTTCTACGCGGAGCGCTTCGGACTCCGCCGCGGTCAATTTCCGAACGCGGAGCTGGTCTCCGACACCACCCTGTCACTGCCGCTCTCCGCGGCCACCACGCCGGAAGACGTCGACATCGTTGTCGGCTCGGTCGGCGAGGTGCTCGCCGCCTGAGGCTGCCGTGTCCCGCCGTCCACGCATCCTGCTCCGAGTGGCCGCTGGTCCGCGCCTGGGGTTCGGCCATCTGGTCCGCGCCCGCACGCTGGCGCGCGTCCTGGATGCCGACGTACGTGTCAGCGTTCGCGGAACGCCACGAATCGTCAACATTGCGGCACAGATGGCTCTGCCGCTCGTCACCGGATCGATCGAAGCAGCGTTGGCTGATTCCATGATTGATCTCGTGGTCATCGACGATCCCAGCCGCCGTGAGGGATTACGCGTCGCTGCGCGCGGCCCGTCGAATGGGCCACGCCGTCGCGAGCATTCACGACCGCGGCATCGCGCCGCTGGCGTCGGATCTGGCCATCGATGGCAGCATCTGTCCCGGCTCAGTCCCTGCGGCGCGACTGCTGGCAGGCCCGAGCTACGCGCTGCTCGATCCATCGATCGCGGCACGACAGGCACGCTCGAGAGTCAAGAACCGCGTGCTCGTGACGCTCGGGGGCGGCCCTCGTGCCCGACTGGCACGGATGATTGCCGCTCACGTAGTCGAGCAACAGCCGGCCGCCGAGGTCCGATTAGCCGGAGGCTGGACAGCCCGGACCGATCGCCACGGCCTGCCTGCGCGCGCGGTATGGCTGTCTTCGTCCGCTTCGCTTCAGCGGGAGCTGCGCACTTGCGAGGTTGCCGTCGTCGCAGGCGGCATGACTCTCTATGAGGCGGCGGCCGTGGGCACACCGGCAGTAGCGCTGTCCGTCGTGCCTGCGCAGCGTCCCGCGGTGCGGGCCTTCTCACGTGTGGGAGCCACGCTCGACGGAGGCCTCGCCGGCGGTGCCACACCAACGGCAGTCCGTCGCTCGGCCCGGCACGTCGCCGGGCTGGTCACGCGGCTGTTGTGCTCGGCGCCGCTCCGTACCCGCATTGCGTCGAAGGGCCCTCGCCTCGTGGACGGCCGCGGCGCGGCACGCGTGGCCTCGGCGCTGGTCGCGCTCGCGAACCAGGCGCGGAGGCAGCGATGAGTCCTCGCGCACTTCTCTTCGACCTTGACGACACGTTGTATGCCGAGCGGCGGTTCATGCTCAGCGGCTTTGCGGCGGTTGCCACGGCGATCGCCACGCGCGTGGATGCGCCGCGGCGGACCGTGTTCGATCAGCTGGTACGTGCGGCCAGGTGCGGACGACGTGGTACGGCGTTTCAGGAGGTGTGCGGTCGTTGGCACCTCGACGAGTCGGTCGTGCCGTCGCTCCTCGCGATCTATCGGGAACACCGTCCGTGTCTGCGACTGTCACGTCTGACGAAAGCGGTGCTCGGGGCGGTTCACGGCAGCTGGCGCACCGCCATCGTCACCAACGGACCCCCGGATGTGCAGGCGCGCAAAGTCGATGCACTCGGTGTCTCGGCCCTCGTGGATGCCGTGATCCTCGCGGAGTCGTACGGCGCCGGCTGTGGGAAACCCGAGCCCGCAGTCTTCATGGAGGCGCTCGGTGCGCTCGACGTACGGCCAGCGGACGCGGTGATGGTGGGCGATGACCCGTGGTGCGACGTGGCTGGAGCGCGGGCGGTGGGCATGCAGACCATTCGCATGCGGCGGGGCCGCTTGCGCGATGCCATGGATACACCGGGGGCGGGGCCGGACGCCGTGGTGACGACGCTCGCGGCTGTACCAGCCGTCGCCGAGCGGCTCCTTCACGAAAGGCTCCGAGATGCCGATTAGCATTGCGCAGCGGCAGGTAGGCGGCGGCGCCCCCCTGTTCGTCATCGCGGAGCTGGGCCTGAACCACGGAGGATCGCTCGACGAGGCGCTGACCCTCGTGGACGCGGCGGCTGTGGCGGGTGCCAGCGCCATCAAGCTGCAGACGCTGCGCGGTGACCGCCTGGTCGCACCTGGGTGTCCGGCCCCGATGCACGTGGCCGCACGCTCACTCGCGGAGTTCTTTGCGCAGTTCGAGCTCGACGAAGCCGCACACGTCGCGATCGCGGCCCGTGCCCACGCACACGGCCTGGCGGTGATGTCGACGCCCTTCGACCTGGACGCCGTGGACCTGCTCGAGCGCGTTGGCGTGGACGCGTTCAAGATCGCGAGCGGCGATGTGACCTTCCATCAACTCATCCGGCGGGCGGCGGCGACCGGCAAGCCGCTCGTCGTGTCCACCGGGATGAGCGAACTGGATGAAATCGGCGCCGCGCTGGAGTGCGCGAGAGCTGGAGGCGCGACCGACGTGGCACTGCTGCACTGCGTCTCTGCGTATCCGACCCCACCGGGCAGCGAGAATCTGCGAGCCATTGCGACACTGGCCCGCACGTTCGATGTGCTGGTCGGCCTCTCGGACCACGGGACGAATCCAGACGCCGCGGTCATTGGCACGGCGCTCGGCGCAGCCATCTACGAACGGCATCTGGTCAGCGGCTCCGAGTCCGACAGTATCGACCGCGCGGTGTCGTCCACACCGGCCGAGCTCGCGGCGATCGTGAGCGGCGCCGAACGCGCGCGGTGTGCCCTCGGCGATGGCGTCAAGACCTGCCTCGGCGCCGAAGCCGGCAACCGTACGGCGAGCCGCCGTGGACTCTATGCAGCCCGTACCCTGGCGCCTGGACACGTCCTCGCAGAGAGCGATTTCGTTGCGCTTCGCCCGAGTGCCGGCGTGACCGCCGCCGAGTGGCACACGATCGTCGGCAAGCGTCTGATCGCGCCGCTCGACGCAGGTCAGGCGATCGATCGGACGTCGATCGAACCGAGTGTGCGCCCCTCGCGAAGCCAGGTGCCGCATGCCGTGTAACGTCCTCATCACGGCGGCGTCCAGGCGCGTACCGCTGGTGCTCGCTTTCAAGCAGGCGCTCAACGCGCTCGGCGAGCCCGGCGTCGTGATCGTGACCGACGTGAATCCACTGTCGCCTGCGGTGCATGTCGCCGATCGCGCGTATCTGGTGCCCCAGTCGCAGGCGAGCGGATATCTCGACGAGGTGGCGCGGATCTGCGACTACGAAGGCGTCCGCCTGGTCATCCCGACCATCGACGACGAGTTGGAGCTTTTTGGCGGCGCCCGGAGCCGCTTCGAGACCGCTGGTGTGCTCGTGGCCGTCTCGGAGGCGGCCACCGCGAGCACGTGCAATGACAAGCTCGCGACGTGCGATCACCTTCGAGCGCATGGGATCGCCGCCGCGCCCACCTGGCTGCCCTCGACCCTTCCCGCCACCGTCGCGTTTCCGCTCTTCGTCAAGCCGAGGAGCGGCCGCGGAGGCGTCGGCGCGTACCGCGTCAACGATCGGCGTGAGCTGGAGTTCTTCCTGTCGTACGTGACCGACCCGATCGTGCAGGAGTATCTGGATGGTCCCGAGTTCACGCTCGACCTGCTCTGCGATTTCGACGGGCGGCCGATTTCCATCGTGCCTCGCGAGCGCGTCGTCATTCGCTCGGGTGTGATCGACCGCGGGCGTACGAAACGCGATCCGGCCTTGATCGATCTCGCGCTGGCGTGCGCGCGGGCGCTCCCGTTCGCGGGCGCCATCAACATCCAGTGCCGGGTGGTCAACGGCCGTCCAACCGTTTTCGAGATCAACCCGCGCTTCTCGGGCGGTATTCCCCTGACGATCGCAGCCGGGGCCGACTTTCCACGTTGGCTCGTCGAACTGGCGCTGGGCCGGCGGGTCGAGCCTGCGATCGGCAGCTTCGTCGGCGATCTCTGGATGACGAGCTACGAAGCATCGATCTTCCTGGACAACGATCGTGCAGCCACTCTGGCCGCGTGCGCCGCCCGCCCGCTGGAGGACGTGGCATGAACCGGCCGGACGCGCTCATCGTGCTCCAGGCCCGCCTGGGCTCGACGCGACTGCCAGGCAAGGCGATGCGCCGCCTCGAGGGCTACACGATGGTCGAGCGCTGCCTGCTGCGGCTGCTCGCCGGCCACGCGGCGCCGGTCATTCTGGCGACGACGACGCGGCGGGAGGACGACGTGCTCGTTCGTGAGGCGGAACGCTGCGGTGTGTCATCGGTGCGCGGCTCCAGGGACGATGTGCTTGGACGGTTCGCGCTGGCGGCGTCGCTGCTGCAGCCGCGGTACATCATCCGGGCGACTGCGGACAATCCCGCCGTCGATATCGACGCGCCCGGACGTGTGCTGGCACTGCTCCACGCCCATCCAGTGGACTACGTCATCGAACACGGTCTCCCCTGCGGAGGTGCGGTCGAAGGAGTCAGAACGGAGGCCCTGCTGGACGCCGCCGAGCGCACGAACGCCCCGTACGATCGCGAGCACGTGACGCCGTACATGAAGGATCCCGCGAACGGGTACCGTGTTCTCGACGCGCAGGCTCCCGAGCGCCTGCGCCGTCCGGATATCAGATTGTCTATCGACACGCCGGACGATCTCGCCTGGATGGAGCGTGTCTTCGCCCGCGCTGGTGCGGCCGCGCCCGCGCTCCCTCTGGCGCTCATCATCCGCGCGGCGGACGCCTTGAGCCTGCAGGAGGTCGCATGATCCCGGTCACCAGGCTCGACGGCACCGAGATGTTCCTGAATGCGGACCTCGTCGAGAGTGTCGAACCCACGCCAGACACGCTCATCTGTCTCGCGAACGGTTCGAAGCTCGTCGTCCGTGAGACGCCGGCCGAGATCGTCGATCGTGTGATCGCCTTTCGCCGCGCGCTGCTCGCTGGTCCTGTGGTGCGCCCGGCTGCGGATCCGGAAGGCGGCGCGCCATGAAGAAGGGGCAGCGGATCGACTGGTCCACGATGTCCGGTCTGGTCGTCGGATTCGGACTGATCCTCCTGGGGCAGGCGCTCGAAGGCGGATCGGTGCGGTCCGTCGTGCAGTGGACGGCGGCGCTGATCGTGCTCGGCGGCACCCTCGGAGCCGTCATGGTCAGCTTCACGACGCACGATCTCTGGAAGGCGGTACGCAGCCTGCGGACGATCTTCATGGACTCCTACCAGCCAGCCGACGAGACCATCAATCAGATCGTGCGTCTGGCGACGAAGGCGCGTCGCCACGGCATCATCTCGCTCGAAGACGAGCTCGACAACCGTGCGGACGTGTTCCTCCGCAAGTCCATCGGTCATGCCGTGGACGGCGCAAAGCCCCAGACGCTGCGCGAGCTCATGGAGATCGAGATCGTCAACCAAGAGGAACACGACGAGGCGCCCTCGCGTGTGTTCGAGGCCGCGGGCGGCTACTCGCCGACGATGGGCATCCTGGGTGCGGTTCTCGGTCTGATTCAGGTGATGGGCCACCTGAACGAGCCGGACAAGCTCGGGGGCGGCATCGCCGTCGCCTTCGTGGCGACGGTCTACGGCGTTGGATTCGCGAACCTGATCTACCTGCCGTTCGCCACGAAGCTGAAGCTCCGCGCCCGCCGGACCGCGAAGCGGCGCGAGCTGATGATGGAAGGTGTCCTTGCCATTCAGGAGGGCCTCAATCCGCGCCTGATTGAGGAGAAGCTGCGCGGATTCCTCGCACGTGCCGATCCGCCCGTCAAGCCGAGGCGGAGGGCCGCATGATCCGTCGCAGACGGAGCAGCGACCATGTCGGCGGTCACCACGAACGCTGGCTGGTGTCGTACGCCGATTTCGTCACGCTGCTGCTGGCGTTCTTCGTGACCATGTACGCGATTTCAAACGTGGACAACCACAAGCTGAATCGCGCCGTCACCGCCTTCCAGGTGGCGTTCTCCGAATGGAAGGTCGCACCGCATCCCGGGCAGGGCGAAGGCCTGATGCCAGGTGCTCGAGTGGGTACAGCAGCGGCGGCGGCAGACATCATTCCGGACGGCATGTTGTCCAACGTGGAGTCTCGACTGTTTTATCGCCTCCGCGCGATCGGCGAGGACCGCGTGGAAATGGCGCGCGACCATCGGGGGCTCGTCATTACCGTGCGGGAGAGTGGCAGCTTCCCGGTGGGCCGCGCCGATCTGACCGACGGCGCGCAGGCGCTGTTCGCCGAGATCGGCAACTCCATCGGCGATCTGCCGAACGCCATCCGCATCGAAGGCCACACCGACGACGTGCCGATTCATACCGATCGGTACTCCTCGAATTGGGAGCTCTCCACCGCACGCGCGACCGCAGTCGTCGCATTTCTCGCGGAGCGGACGCACGTCGATCCACGGCGATTGTCGGCGGCGGGCTATGGGGAGTTCCATCCGAAGGTGCCGAACGATTCCTCCGCGAACCGGTCGCGCAACCGTCGCGTAGACGTCATCGTCCTCAACGCCCACACCGAGGATCGGGAGGAGCCCCTTGTCGGTCTCAAGCCGCGCTAGCCGAAACGCGTCGCTCCAGGAGGCCCTGCTGGGGCGCCGTGAGCGCCGGGTGCTCACGCCGGCCGATCGGCAGGCGTTTGCGCAGCAGCGGATGCTCATCACCGGTGCGGGCGGCTCCGTGGGTGCCGAGCTCGCTCGGCAGCTGGCGGAGTGCGGACCCGCGCGTCTCTCGCTGGTCGATCAGTCCGAGTACAACCTGTTCACGGTCGAACGTGAGCTGACGGAGCGGTTTCCGCACGTTCGTCTCGAGCCGATCCTCGCGGATGTCACAAGACTCAGAGATCTTCGCACCGTGGTCCGGTCGGCACGACCGCATGTCATCTATCATGCCGCCGCATACAAACACGTCACGATGGCGGAGCGGGCGGTCTGCGCGGCAGTTCGGGCAAACGTCTTCGGCACCGTGAACGCCACGCGGGCAGCCGCGGAAGTCGGCGCACGGCTCGTGCTGATCTCGACGGACAAGGCGGCACAGCCGGCGAGCGTGATGGGAGCGACGAAGCGGGTCGCGGAGCTCGCCGCGCTCGTGCACGCAACGAGCACGTTCCGGCCGGTCGTCGTTCGCTTCGGCAACATTCTCGGCAGCAGCGGCAGTCTGCTCGAGATCCTCCTCGATCGCATTACCGATGGTCTGCCGCTCCCCATCACCGATCGTCAGGCGTCGCGCTACTTCATGACGCCCGCTGAGGCCGTATCGCTCGTGCTGAAAGCCGATCTACTGGGCGACGGCGGCGAGATCTATTGGCTCGATATGGGTGAGCCGGTGCGAATCGTCGATCTCGCGGATCGCCTCCTTGACTGGGCCGAGCAATCCGGTCTGCAGCGCGTGCCGATCGAAGTCATCGGACTGCGGCCCGGCGAGAAGCTGCGCGAGGAGCTGACGACACAAGGGTTGGAGCTGTGCCGGACGAAGCATCGGCGTGTCTGGGTCGCTCGACAGCCGGAACTGGACAGGGCGGCCGTGGCACGCGTGCTTCGTGCGCTGCGCGAAGACGTCAAGCGCGGGGACGCGTTGACGGCCCTTGCTGACCTCCACGCCGCCGTTCCTGAGTACATGCCCAGCCGCGAAGCGCGCGACCGGGCGGCCGCGGTGACGTTGGGGCATGCGTCAGGCAACCACGGAGCCCACGCGAGGTCGGCATAGCGGAGTCGAAGAGTCCAAAGGTCGAAAGGTCGAAGGGCACTACCTTTTCGACTCTTGGACTGTTCGACTTTTGGACTCTCGTGAAGTGACGCCAGACCGACAGTATCGCCGCCCCAATGACAGGGCAACGCGACACCGCGGCCAGAATCCCGCCTGAAATCGCCATGTTCTCGGGGGTCGCTCCGGGGACGCCAACCCAATCCCGGGCAGCGGCTTTGCAGCGGCGGGTGGTATGAGCACCGTGCTCGCACATCGCGGCAACGTCGCAGGCCGCACCCTTCGCGGTGAGAACAGCCGGGTGGCCATTGGCGCGGCACTCACACGCGGCTTTGGCATCGAGACCGACATCCGGCGTGCGGCGGACGGACGCTTCTACATCGCCCACGACCCGCAGCCCACCGCCGACGAGTGCCTGGCCGACGACATCTTCGATCTGGTCCGCTCGTATCCCGAGCGCACGGTGGCCCTGAACGTCAAGGAAACCGGTTACGAAGGGGCGCTGCTGGACTATCTGAAAGACCAGCGGGTCCTACGGCAGGTATTCCTCTTCGACATGGAGCTCATCGAATCCGTTCCTGGAGAGATGGCCAAGCGCTTCCGAGCGCTCGATCGTGACGTGCGTATCGCCGCGCGGGTGAGCGATCGCGGTGAGTCGATCGAACGAGCCCTGACGATCGGTCCCGCATCGATCGTCTGGCTCGACGAGTTCGATCGAGCCTGGGCCACGGAGCGCGACGTTCGTCGTCTGAAGCAGTCGGGCCGGATCGTCTATGCGGTGTCGCCGGATCTCCATGGCAGCTCCCTGGATCGGAGCCGTGCACGATGGGCCCAGTTCAACGCGTGGGGCGTGGATGGAATCTGTACCGACTATTCCGTCGAGCTCCGCGATTACCTGAACGGCGTGATGCAGGGAGTCCGTGGATGAAACACGCGCGGCTCGTTGACATGACCGGCGGCTGGTTCGTCGGCGACTTCGAACCATCGTGCCTGCGGACGTCGGCCTGCGAGGTCGCGTGCAAGCACTATGAGGCAGGAGCCGCCGAGCCACGACATGTCCACCGGGTGGCGACCGAGCTGACGCTGATCGCGAGCGGAAGCGTCGTGATGAACGGGACCGCATTCAAAGCCGGCGACATCATCATCCTCGAGCCTGGCGAGCCGGCCGACTTCCGGACGCTCGAGCAGACGACGACCGTCGTGGTGAAGATGCCGAGCGTTCGCGGCGACAAGTATCCAGCTTGAGCGGGTGAGGAGTCCGACGTGAGCCGAATCTCGGCGATTCTGTTCGACCTGGACGGCGTGCTCATTGATGCCACCGAGTGGCACTACGAGGCGCTCAATCGAGGCTTGCGGCTCTTTGGATTCGACATCACGCGCTACGAGCACCTCTCCGACTACAACGGCCTGCCGACACGTAAGAAACTCCAGATGCTCACGGTCGAGAAGGGGCTGCCGCCTTCGCTGCACGACGTCATCAACGACTTGAAGCAGGTCTACACGCGCGAAGAAGTCCTGACGAAGTGCCGCCCGGTGTTCGAGAAGGAATACATGGTGAGCCGCTTGCGGCACGAAGGCTATCGCCTGGCGGTCTGCTCGAACGCGGTCGCTGACAGCGTGGAGCTGATGATTCGTCAGGCCGGCCTGCACGAGTACTTCGAGTTCCTCATCAGCAACGAAGACGTGACGCGACCGAAGCCGGATCCGGAGATCTACACCCGGGCGCTCGAGCGGATGGGCGTCGCACCAGCCGACACGGTGATCGTCGAAGACGCACCGCACGGCGTCGAAGCGGCCCGCCGTTCGGGCGCGCATGTGTGTCGCGTGCGGGGCTTCGACGAGGTGGACTATTTCCGCGTTCGCGCGGCGATCGACCGCGCGGAACGGCACGATCAGCCGGAGACCGGAGTCGCCGCATGATTCGGATCGTCGTGCCGATGGGCGGCGAGGGACGCCAGTTCGTGGAACGGGGATATACGTTCCCGAAGCCTCTGGTCGAGATTGACGGCAAACCGCTCATCGAGCTGGTCGTCGAGAACCTCACGCCGGCCGAACCCCATCACTTCGTGTTCGTCTGCCGGCAGGAACACGTCCAGAGCTACGCGCTGGGCGACGTGCTCCGATTGGTGGCGCCTGGCTCCGACGTCATCAGCATGCGGCAGCCGACCGCTGGCGCGCTGTGCAGTGTGCTGCTGGCCATGGAACATCTGGCGACAGACGACGAACTCCTGGTCGCCAACTCGGATCAGATCGTGGATGTGGGAGTCGACCCGTTCTTGTCGGCAGCACGCGCCGAGCAATGGGACGGCTACATCATGACGTTTCCAAACACGCACCCCCGCTGGTCGTACGTCCGCACGGAGCACGAGCAGGTCGTCGCGGTCGCCGAAAAGCAGCCCATCAGCCGGAATGCCACGGCGGGTTTGTACTACTTCCGCCGCGGAATCGACTTCGCGGAAGGCGCTCAGCGGATGCTGCTCAAGAACGCCTCGCGCGCCGGCGAGTTCTTTGTCGCGCCGGTCTACAACGAGCTCGTCCTGCAGGGCCGACGCATCGGTACCTTTGCCATCACCGCCGATCAGATGCACGGACTCGGCACCCCGGAAGAAGTAGAACGCCTCCAAGCCGCACGGCGCGCCCGCCTCGAGATCGCATGCTGAACATCGTCCTTCCGATTGCTGGCCGAGGCAGCCGCTTCGTCGCAGCAGGCTACGACCTGCCGAAACCGCTCATCCCGGTGCATGGCGTCCCGATGATCGAGCTGGTGGTCCAGAACGTCAGGCCCAGCGTGCCGCACCGTTTCATCTTCCTCGCCCTCGAGGAGCATCTGCAGCATCTCGGCTTGCGAACCACACTCGAGCGCTCGGCCCCAGGCTGCCGGATCGTGCCGGTCGGCCAGGTCACGGACGGAGCGGCCTGCACCGTGTTGCTGGCGCGCGATCTGATCGACTCGGACGATCCCTTGATGCTTGCGAACAGCGACCAATGGGTGAACGTCAGCATCGACGACTACCTCGCGTCGATGGATGAGCCGCACGCCGACGGTCTCATCATGACGATGGAGGCACGCGATCCGAAGTGGTCGTTCGTCGGGCTGGATGCCGCGGGCTGGGTGACCCAGGTGGTCGAGAAGCAGGTGATCTCGGACGAGGCCACCGTCGGGATCTACAACTTCCGGCGTGGCGGCGATTTCGTGTGGGGCGCAGACCAGATGATCGCCAAGAACCTGCGAGTCAACGGCGAGTTCTACGTGGCGCCGGTCTACAACGAACTGCTGGCGCGCGGGGCGCGGATCGCCATCCACAATGTCGGCCGGGACGGTGCGGGCATGCACGGCCTGGGCACGCCCGCGGACCTCGACAGCTTCTTGACGTCACCCATGTCGCGCCGTGCGATCGCCTGACACCATGAAGAACCGACTACTCGACCTGATCAAGAGCCCGGTGAAGCACATCTGGGTCGGACAGAACCCGCCATTCGACATGCCGGCGGTCGATCTGGAGAACGCCACGGCGTTCAGGGTCTCTCCCTGCCTGCATCAGGCATGGGACGTCGTCTGGGTGTACGAGCGCTTCATCTCGGACTTCGATTCCTGGAAGCTCGCGCTCGATGAGTGCCTGCGCTTGTTCGGTGAGAGCGGCCTGCTCGTCCTCAGATACAAGACACGCCGGGTGACGTTCAGCAACTTCGGCCTCAAGAACTTCCTCTTCCGCCGCCCCGGGTACTCGATCGAGATGGTGTGGGAAGAAGGTGTGGAAACCGACTCCGGATTCGTGGCGACTTCGGTGATGCGCGTGCGGCGTGACGACCTGTGCCGCTATCGCCGGTCCCCGTGGACCGTGGCCGTGGTCACGCAAGGAATTCGCGTCGAGAACGTCGCGCGGTTCTGTCAGTCGGTGCGATCGCAGGATCCCGAAGGGCAGCACGAGATTCTCGTGCACGGCGCCAGCCACCCGTCGTACGAGGGCTACGGCATTCGCTACATCGATACAGTCGCCGACGACCCGGGATCCGTCACGCTGGGGCAGAAGAAGAACACCATCGCCAGCGAGGCGTCTCACCCCAACCTCCTGATCGCCCACGATCGCTACGTACTCGACGAGGGGTTCTTCGACGGGTTCGAGCGCTTTGGATACGACTTCGATCTGTGTGCCGTCCGTCAGACCTACGAGGACGGAGAGTCTTATCCGGCGTATTGCGCACTCAATGCCAGCGGCCTGTTGTGGGCTCCGACGGTGCACTGCGAGAACTACAACGTCCTGCACGCCACGCAGTACGTGAACGGCGGGCTGATGGTCTTCAAGACGCACGCGCTCAGAGAGCTCAAGTTCAACGATCTGCTCTACTGGAATCAGGCCGAGGACGTGGAGGTCTCGCGGGTGTTCATCGAGGCCGGCATGCCCCCACGAATGAACTACCTGTCGAGCGCAACGACGATTGGTATCGCGAAGGCGCCGCCGACGCAGTGGCGCCGCGACAGCGCTGTCGACCCGTTCAGCTGAGCCATGACGAAGATCGCGTTCATCGTCGAACCCGAGTTCCTGGAACGCCACTGGGGCGTGCGCGTCTATCTCTACTCGCTCGCGAAGGTCCTGCAGCGACATCGATGGACCGTCGACTTCGTGATGCCGCAGGCTTCGAACGCCGGCGAGCTCCGATGGAGCAAGATCGACGTTCGCGACGAGTCGCTGTTCTCGTCTGCGGCGCCGTCTGCCTCAGGGTCGCCCGCCGAGGTCTGGACGGCCTTGCGTGACGTCGCATTCAAGGAGACACCGAAGACCGCGGTCGCTGTTACGAAGCCGCCATCCGCGGGAATTCGCCGGCCGGCCGTGATGCCGATCGGATCGACATTGGCGTCCGAGCACTACGCGGCAGCCCTGATCACGAATCCGTGGATGGTGAAGTGGCGGGAGCGCCTGCCCGTTGTTCACCTGATGGGGCTGGTTCTGGATCTCATTCCAAACCTGTTTGGTGTGCTCGTCGACGATGGCAAGCCGTTCGGGTTCGCTCACCAGCACCAGCAAGGCTTCAAGTACTACGAGGAGTTCTGCGACACCGTTCTGACCATTTCCGAGGCCACGAAAGAGGCGTACGTCGATCTCGTTCGCTCCAGGCGACCTGGCGCAAGCGGACCGGACGTAGTCGCGCTGCCTCCCTTCGCTCCGTACGATGCGCTCGGTGAGCCGACGAAGGCCTGCGTCTCAACGCGCGCAGCACGAATTGCGCTGGCCGCCTGCTTCGACCCGCGTAAGGGTTTGCGGGAGCTGCCAGCGTTGCTGAACGGTCTGGCGGACGTGATCGATGAAGTGGTCGTCTACGGTGGCGTGCGGTGTCGCAAGGCAGAGGCTGAAGCGTTCTTCGCGAATCTCAGGATCGAGCGGATCGTGTGGCACCTCGGTGCGACGGCTTCACAGGTGCGCGACGTCTTTCGGCGCAGCAGTGTCCTGCTGTTCCCTTCGCGGTTCGAGGGTCTCGGCCTCCCCCTGCTCGAGGCACAGCTTGAAGGGTGCCGGGTCGCCACATATCCCGTGAGTCCGATGAAGGAGCTCGCGCTGTCCGGAGCGGTGATGCTGGCAGACAGCCCGTCCGAATCGGTGGCCCGCCTCCGACGAGCCCTGGCAGAATCCTTCGACCACGCCCGGCTGCGCTCTGAGGCGCGGGCCGCGTTCGTGGAGCCGGTGCTCCGTTCGAATCCGCTCGAGCGGGTCGTACCGGGACGTCAGGCGTCGAGCAAGGATGTGATGCAGCGACTGGTCTTGAGTCGCTGAACGACGGCACGCTGGCCGTAGCGTGCCAGCAAGGTCTCGCGGGCGCTGATTGCCATACGGGTTCTCACCCGGGCCGAGGTGCCAGCCGCCTGCCGGAGCGTCCTGGCGATTCCCTCGACCGTCGCGACCGCGCACCGCTGGCCGGCGGCGAAATAGTCAGGCCTGCTGCAGAACGGCTGCGGCACCACCGTATGCGGCAGCGCGAAGAATGCACCAGCGCGCAGCAGGCTTCTGTGGCCGCCCCAATCGTTCGCGACGACCGGCACTCCAGCGAGGATCGCCTCGGCCACCGGCAGTCCGAGACCTTCCCCCAGACTGGCGCTCACGAACAGATCGAACTCCCGGTAGCGGCCAAGCAGAGCGGACCGCGTCAGCGGGGCATCGTCGATCTCGATGTCGCGCCGAGGTGAGTCCCAGTCTCGTCGTGCGTCCGTATGGATGACGAGTCTGGCCGATCCCGCGCGCGGAAACGCCCGCAGGAAACCCTCCATCAAGAGGTGATGCCCCTTGCGAAAGTGGGGGGCTCCACAGGCGAAGAATTGGACGGGCCGGCCAACGTCATAGCTGACTTTGACCGGAATTGGATCGACGTCGAGCGCGGGTCGCAAGAGGACGATCGGAGCGACAACACCGCTGTTGACCAGCGTTCGCTTCACGAACGCCGTGGTGACCCACACCTCGGAGAACGCGTTGAGGCTGTCCACCCAGCCCTTCGGATATCGGTCCCACTCATGATGGACCATGGCGATGTTCCGGCAGCCCGGAAGCGGCGCGAAGCGCGGCCCGATGGTGTTGTGGATTGCGACAGCGCCCTTTGGAACGCCTGTCGTCCGCGCCGCGCTGAGGGGACGGTGCTCTGCTGCGACGCCCACGGCCGATAGCGTGCGCACCAGCAGGTCGCCAATGACTGCATAGCTGCCGATGTGCTCGTCCGAGAGCACGACGACGGCGGGACGCTTCATGCCGCGGGCTCTTCAGCCGACCCCAGGCGCCTCGCGAGCGCCTCGAAGGCCTCGAGAGCGCGTTGGGCCGTCGCCTTCCACGAAAACAAGCACGCCCGTTGCAGGCCATGCGCGCGGAGGTTCGTTCGCAGGCTGTCGTCCGTCAGCACCCGCTGCAGGGCCGCGGCAATGGCGGCGGCGTCCATCGGATCGAACAGGGCGTCCGAGCGTCCGACGACTTCCGGCAAGCTGCTGGTATTGGCGGCGAGGACCGCCGTGCCACACGACATGGCTTCCAGGACCGGAAGGCCGAACCCTTCGTGCCACGACGGGAAGATGAAGACCTTCGCCAGATTGTAGAGTCCGACGAGATCCTCGTCCGACACAAAGCCTGGCAGGATCAACTCGTCGTTGGCCATACCGCACTGTGCGGCCAGTGCTTGCAGTGACTTCCGATGGCCGTCGCTCAGCTGACAGACGACGGCCAGCTGGTGAGACTGCCGAAGTGCCGATGGCAGCAGAGCCCATCCCCTGATCAGACCGTCGATGTTCTTGCGGCGATCGGGACCGCCCGTATACATGACGAACGGCCGTGACATTCCAATCCGTCCGCGGAGGCCGGGCTCATCGAGATCGCTGCTGGCATACGAGCGGAACATCGGGTCAGCGGCCGTTGAGATGTTCACTACGGCGTCAGGGCTCAGATCCAGGAGATCGATGGCTTCCCGGCGTGTCGCGTCCGAAATCGCCAGCGCCAGCGCGGCGCGCCGCACGTAGCTCAGTTTGCGGAAGTAGTACTGGGAGATTGGCGTTGTGGGGTCGTCACCAAGATAGTGCCGTCGATGCACGAGTGGAATGAGGTCGTAGATCGTCACTGCAGTCGATGGCCCGCCGGCGCACTCGCCGACCGATGTGACAGCGTTGTCGGGAAAACCCTCGAACAGACTGCTGACATGGACGATGTTCGCAGATTGCGCGGCGAGAAACTCTTCGCGGCTGCGCTCGGCGCGTTCGCGTCTGGCCCGGTTGGCAGGATCGCACTCCGCCGTCGGTCCCTCACCGGTCCAGGTCAGGATGCGATCCCGATCGAGAAGGGTGCTGAAGGTCTGAGTCAGGTCATCGAGGGATTCAGGAAACATCCCGTTGAGCATGACGTGCACGTCGTGGTGCGGCGCTGCCGCGATGAGTGCCCGCGCGAACGCGAGGGAATAGCGGCCGATCCCACGATAGCGGCTCACGCATTGGCACGCCTGGAGATCCAGGATGATCTTGAGTCGTCGCATCAGTCGTCCTACGTCAGACGAGGATTTCGCCACACCTGCGTGCCATCCGCCTCGTTCATGCTCTCGAGCAGCTTCACCCCGGGCACGAACGTGAATCGGCTTGGCTTTTCGTGCTCGAGCACCCAGCCCTCTCCGTGAAAGAGGTCCACGAGATCGCCGTCGAGCTTGCGCGAGTGTGTGCCGACGACGAGGTACGCCACCCTGGCATTGAGCAGCGAAACGGCGTGCTCGCACACAAGACGCTCCCAGCCCTGGACGTCGATGTGGACCAGGTCCCAGCGGTCTTCACGCTCGAGGAGATCGGTCACCGGCAGGATGTCAACTTCGATGTACTCGTCGAGCAGGGATCCCAAGTAGGACGTATCGTGCTCGTTGGCGCCACCGGCGTCGAGGCGAGCCGGACGCGAGCCCCAGTCGTTCGCGGGATCCGCGATCTTCGGCCACCGCGCACGACCCCGGGTCAGTCCAACGGCCGCCTGGAACAGGTGCTGGCCGTTGGGATCGAGATCGTTGTCGATGAAGTGGCGGACCATGAATTCGAAGTGCGTCGGGTCGGCCTCGACGCCATAGAGGCGTACCGTGCCAATCTCCCGAAGCCGCGCGGCCTTCGCACCGGCGACGAGCCAGGGGCCCCACCCTGCTCCGAGCTCGAGGGCGACGAACCGGTCGCGCGCGGCGACGACGCTCTTCAGCAGGCCGATGTACTCAATCGCCTCGGCGTGATAGTCACCAGGCACCGGAATATCGAGCACTCCTTCGAACGCGCGCTGCGGATTCGCGAGTGATGTGACGCGCGTCCTCACGTCGAGGAAGTCGACGATGAATCCAGGCTTCGGCCGGCGGCCGGGCACGCGGAAGCGCTCGAGCAGCTGCACGTCAGCCTCGGTATAGCCCGGGTACAGTTGCAGTGGCGACGGTTGCTGGAGCGCTTGTGTCATATCTGCATTTCCCGGCCGGTGGCAGGCGTCCTAGATCGCCTCGATCGTGTAGAAACGGCGGAGCGCCTGCTGCAGCGCGAGCGGGTCGCGCCGCGCCGCATCCGGGTCGAAATACCGTCCATTGTTCTGCGGCTGCCAGTCGTAGAGGTGGAAGTCGGTGTTCAGGCGCGCGTCGTCGTGACGCCGCCAACGGACGTTGCAGTCGTTGAGCACGCCCTCGATGAACGCGCCGGACGGACGGGCGCCGATACCGTCGAACGCCTGATCAAACCCCGCTTCGCGCGTCTCGACGATCAGCGTTGAATCGAGCGAATCGCAGACTTCCGTTTCGAGAACGACACGGCGCCCGGTTGCGCAGGCGTCGCGGATGCTGCCGGCGATGGCGTCAGGGTGCAAGTGGTAGAGCAGGCCCATGTGGATGACGAAGTCGTAGCCGCCCGCTCTCGGCACTGGCAGTGAGCGGTTGCTGTCGTGCAGCACCGTGGCGGCACCCGGATAGCGGGTACGAACGACGGCAAGATGTTCTTCGCGGGCGTCTGAGAAGGTGACATCGGCCCCGAGCGACAGGAAGAACGCCCCGATGTCGCCGTGTCCGCAACCGAGCTCCAGGACGGTTGCGCCGCGGAATGCGTGCACGCCCCACAGATCCATCAGGAAACGGAGCCGACTCGTGCGCCACGTGGGATAGTGTCCAAGGAACGCGGCCGCCGCCGCCTCTTCCTGTTCGTTGATGGCCAAGTCGCGCTCCTTCAGGGCGTGATCCCGCTCTGCCATGGCTGCATCCCGCGCGGCGCGGGCCTCGTTGCGCTCTCGTTCGAGCGTCTGTATCTGTGTCATGACGACGTCGTCCTCGTCCTGTCCCTTCATGAGCCGTGCATGGTCGTCAGTGCGACGGGGCGTCCAGCCTCGACCAGCATCCGCGAGGCCCCGGAGTGCGAAATCGATCCGCTCGCCGATCCGCGCTGGCGAAACCGTGTCGCGTGCGAACTCATTCCATTGATCGAGCGTCTGCGACCCCTTGCGTCGCTGCTGCACGTCGCGGAGGTTGCGCCGGAGTCTTGCGGCGACGCCGGGGCTGGCTCCGCGTCGCCAGGCGGCGGACAGGCGCTCTTGAAGCGTCGAGGCGGTTGGAAGCGGTTGCCAGGTCGCGGTCACGGCTGCGAGGTCGCTTTGAAGAATCGGGGCACCGTGGAGGATGCCGCTGCCCGTCGCGTTCACCACCTGACGGTCTGATGCCCGCGCCGCGCGAGCTACGAGCCAGTCACGGAACTGGACGAAGCGCGATGCAGAGCGGACGGGCGTGCCTTGAAGATCCGGCTCGAGGCAGGTTGGATGACTCGCGAAATACGCGAGCTCGAAGAAGTCCGCTCGGGCCCGTGTCGTCTCGAGATGGCGCCAGTCGGGTTCGTAAATCGTGTGGCGGCAGTACAGCTGCCCGTCGGTATAGGCGAGATCCGCGCCGACGAACACGATGGGATTGCAGCCAGCCTCACACGCCAGATCGAAGGCCGTCGTCAGAACCGATCCCCACGCTTGCAGGTGTCCTCGGTCGGCGTGAAGGTCCGCGAGCCACGGCCACGGATGGTGGTTGCTCACTTTGAAGGTGAACGTGCGCCCCTCGAACTGTCTGAAGACGGTCGGATGCAGGCTGCCCTCCGCCACCATCCACATGCCGTGCGGATCGGGTAGATCGTTGAGGTGCCTGGCGTTGACGGGACTGGGGTCGACGGAGACGATGAGATGCGGGCGGGCGCCTGCGGCGAGCATGGGCCGCACCGCGGTATCGACGGCGATGATCAGGGCGCGCCCGGTCAGGTCTGCCAACGCGGCGATCGTGTGATCGAGCGAGGGGCCTGCGGCCACGACCACCGCCGGCACGCCTCGGAACGCACCGACGAGCGTTGCCGCGTCTCCCTCAGTCGCGATGACCGGCAGATTCGTCAGCGTGTTCAGAAGGTAGGGTCCGGCGAACTTCTGGCGGGCCGCGTTGTTCTCCTTCGCTCCCAGCACGATCTTGGCGGCCGCGAGCTTCGCCCGCGCCAGTTCCTCAGGCCGTTGCTGCTCGAGCCCTGCGTCGAAGAACATCGGGGGCATGCCGGTGACCTTCGGGAACAGCCGCCACGCCTCGGTCGCTCCCGAATAGTCAGGGCCCGTCAACAACATCAGTCGACCCTGTTCGAGCCGGCTCGACACGCCGGGTAGGGCGGCGACGCGCTCAGCCGCCGCTGCGGATGGCTCGAGGGCGAGCACATTGGCAGCCGGCAGCCGTTCGGCAATCCGGTCCAGCACATCTCCTGTGCCCAGTCCAATGACGATGACCGCAGACGGATGCACACCGGACGAGAGCTCCGCGAGCATCTCCTCGTGCGTGTCGAGGACACCAGGACGAGCGTGCGACATCATTCCGGCGCTATCAGGCCCGACTGCGGAGTGGCAAGAAGCGGTCCGCGCCCGCTCCGCCCGGCACCCGCAGCTCACGGCGGTCCAGTTCCAGCCAACGTGAGAACCCTGAGTGTTTCGATGCTTTTCGGTCAGTCCTGCACCGTCAGCCGCTCGTGGTGTGTGCGCGATTGCAGGTCCGGTGGCGACCAGCCGTCGCTCGTGTCGGTCGGTCGACACGCGGCGGCGGCACCGGCCCACGGCGCACACGCAGGCGGTCTCTGGTATTTGAAGAAGCGTCCCTGCGCGCCGATTCAAAGGGGGCTATGTCTGCACACATCCTGGTCGTGGATGACGAACCCGGCATCCGGGAGATGCTGACCACCTGGCTGGTCAGCGCCGGCTATCGCTGCACGGCCGTGTCCGACGCGACGGAGGCCATCGCGGCAATGCAGGAGCGTCCCGCCGACGTTGCCCTCGTGGACCTTGCGTTGCCCGGCAAGGACGGTGTGTGGCTCGCACGTGAGCTGCGCGAGCTCCGGCGCGACACGGCGCTCATCATGGTCACTGGCCTCCAGCGCTTCGACGCCGCAGTCGAAGGGATGCGGATCGGTGTGCTCGACTACCTGCTGAAGCCGTTCACGCGCCGTCAACTGCTCGAGGCCGTCTACCGCGCCGACGAATGGCGGCTGAGTGTCGTCCGGATTCACGAAGAGCAGGCGCGCCTGCAGCGGGAGATCGACCGCCGCAGCGAAGCGCTGACCGAGGCGTTCCTGGAGCTCGAGCACGCATCCGCCGGGACGCTCGAATCGCTGCTCGTCACACTCAACACGAGGAATCCCGAGGCCTGCGCGCACGCCAAGCGCGTGGCACGGATGGCCGTCGTGCTCGCTGAGGCGCTGGTCGTCAACGACGCGGATCTGCTGGAGATCGAGCGCGGCGCGTTGCTGCACGACATCGGCAAGGTGGCGATGCCTGATGCGTTGATTCACAAGCCCGGTCCACTGACCGAGGACGAAATCGCGATTATCCGAACGCACGCGCAGATCGGCCACGACATCATTGCGGTCGTGCCTTCGCTCAAGGAATCCGCGCGCATCGTGCTCTATTCGCACGAGTCGTGGGACGGCACGGGGTATCCGACGGGTATGGCCGGCGATGACATTCCGCTGGGATCCCGCATCACCGCCGTCGTGGATACGTTCGATGCGCTGACGTGGGGACGTGTGTATCGAGACCCCGTGTCGTACGCGAGAGCCGCCGCCGAGCTCGTGCGCTGTTCAGGCACGCAGTTCGATCCCCTCGTCGTGCATGCCTGGCTTCGAGTGGCCGAGCAGTTTCAGCCCGCGGCTGCGTGAGCCGCGGCGAATGTGATCTCGCCCGGCAGGCGCCGGGCACCGTGGAGACGGTAGCGCGATGTTCCTAGTAATTGGCGTCCTGATCGTGACCGGGTGCGTCGCCGGCGGCTACATGCTGGAGGGCGGCAACCTGAAGGTTCTGTTCCAGCCGACCGAGGTGCTGATCATTGGCGGCGCCGCACTGGGCCAGTTGCTCATTGCCACGCCGCTCTCGATCGTCAAGGGCATGGTGGGGCAGTTCAAGTGGTTCTTCTCGGGCGGGAACTCGAAGGACGACTATCTCGAGCTGCTGGGCCTCCAGTATCAGCTGTTCAAGCTGGTTCAGCAGTCCGGCGTGATGTCGCTCGAGTCGCACTTTGACGATCCCGAGAAGAGTCCGGTGTTGTCGAAGTATCCAAGCTTCCTGCACCGACATCACGCGCTCGACTTCCTGTCCGACTCGGTGAAGGTGATCATCATCGGCGGCATTTCACCGCACGACCTCGAATCGCTGATGGACGAAGATCTCTCCGTTCAGCACGAGGCCGAGTTGAAGCCGTCCGCCACGCTCAACAAGACCGGCGATGCCATGCCCGGACTCGGCATCGTCGCCGCAGTCCTCGGTGTCGTCATCACGATGGGCGCTATCGACGGTCCCCCCTCGGAGATCGGCGAAAAGGTTGCGGCGGCACTCGTGGGAACGTTCCTCGGCATCTTGATGTGCTACGGCTTCGTTGGCCCGATGGCGACGTTCATGGAACACCGGGTCAACGATCTCGGCCGTTACGAGCAGTGCCTGAAGACGGGATTGCTCGCGGTCTACAAGGGATTCCCGCCGGCGATCGCGGTGGAGTTCGCGCGTCGTGTGCTGCCGCTCGAGGTGCGCCCCAGCTTCGACGAGACGGAGAAGTACTGCAAGAACGCGGGTAAGGCGCCTGAGGCGCAAGCCGCGGCGGCGTAGGCGAACAGGTCGCCCATGAAGAACGCACCGGTCATCATCGTCAAGAAGAAGAAGGGACACGGCCACGGTCACCACGGCGGTGCGTGGAAGGTCGCGTACGCCGACTTCGTCACCGCCATGATGGCGTTCTTTCTCGTACTCTGGATCGTTGGTCAGAGCCGCCCTGTGAAGGCAGGCGTCGCCGGCTACTTCCGCGATCCCGGCGTGCTGGAGAGCTCGCGATCCAATGGCATCCTGCCCGGAGGAAACGAGGGCGTGTCGCCGAACGCGCCGCCCAAGCTCGACGCATCCACGAGCAACGGGAAGGTTGACAAGCCATCGGCCGAGGACCAGGCCAACCTCCAGCACACGGGCGAACTGCTGCGCCAACGGCTGGCGCGCGTGCCCGAGCTCGCGAAGCTGCAGAAGCAGGTCGAGATCCAGCTGACGCGTGACGGCCTTCGGATCGAACTGATCGAAACGTCCGACTCGTTGTTCTTCGATACGGGCAGCGCGGCGCTCAAGAGCGAGACGATCAAGCTGCTCGGCATCATCGCGACCGAGCTCGGATCGCTGCCGAACTCGATCGTGATCGAAGGGCACAGCGACAGCCGCCGCTACTCCACGTCGGGCATCTATTCCAACTGGGAGCTGTCGTCGGATCGCGCCAACGCCGCTCGCCGCGTAATGGAGCAGGAAGGCCTGCATCCTGGCCAGATCAGTGAAGTGCGTGGGTATGCCAACACGCGGCTTCGCGTTCCGGCGGACCCGCTCGATCCCAGGAACAGGCGCGTCTCGATCATCGTGTCGAACATGACTGCAGACCAGGCGGCGCACACGGGCGCGCCGCCACCGGCCACGACCGGCAAAGTTGACATCGCACCGCACGCAGACAGTGGCCCAGCGGCTGCCGCTGAGCAGGGCAAGAAGGAACACTGACGCGCATGAGCGGCTGGACCGTCGGCAGGAAGCTCTTCACGGGCGTGGCCCTTCTGGCGGGCATGCTGGTCCTGACCGGCAGCGCGTCGGTCTGGGTCCTCGCGTCGATGAAGGAGCAGCTCGACATCGCCACGCAGCGCACCGGCCGCGAAACCGATCTCGCGCTTCGCCTGCAGATGAATGCCAAGACGATGCGGAGCGAGCAGCGGCACGTGTTGCTCGCCGGGTTCAGCAAGGATGACCAGATGCTGCGCGACGCGCAGCGCGCGATCGACGGCGTGTTGACGCTCCAGGACCGACACATTCACGACATGGAGTCGTCGTTGGAAGCCGGGAGCGGCCACGCCAATCTGACAGCCATTGCCGGCGCGACCCACGAATGGCAACAGGTCAACGATGAAGTCGTCCGGATGATGGCGGCGGGCCGGATGCAGGATGCGGTGGCGCTCGCGCGCGCCCGCGGCAACGTGCTCGTCGATGCGATCGACCACGAATCCGACGATCTGTTGGCCCAGCTCGTGAACCGCGGCAATGACGCGGTCACGGGCCAGGAGACGGCGTACCTCCGTGCACGCTGGGGATTGCTCGCGCTGATTGTCGGCACGATCGCTGTGGCCGGCCTCGTGATCCTGGTCGTGCGCGGCGCCACGCGTCAGCTGCGCCGATCGGCTGGCGAGATGCGTGATGGCGCGGAGCACGTGGCATCCGCGGCGGCACAAGTCTCGACGTCGGCACAAGCGTTGTCTCTCGGCGCGTCCGAACAGGCGGCGTCGCTCGAAGAAACGTCTGCGTCGATGGAGCAGATGGCGGCGATGACCCGCCGCAACGCAGACAACTCGCAGCAGGCGGCCGACGTGATGGCAGAAGTGGACGCCACGGTGGCGCGATCGCATGCCGCCCTGACGTCCATGGTGGCATCGATGGCCGCCATCGAAGACTCGAGTCATCGGGTCAGCAAGATCATCAAGACGATCGACGAGATTGCGTTCCAGACCAACATTCTGGCGCTGAACGCGGCCGTCGAGGCTGCGCGGGCCGGCGAGGCGGGGATGGGCTTCGCGGTCGTAGCCGACGAAGTGCGGAACCTCGCGCAACGATCCGCGCAAGCGGCCAGAGACACTGCTTCGCTCGTCGAGTCGTCGCTCGCGACATCCGGCGATGGTGCCAGAAACGTGGCCCAGGTCGCACAGTCGATCCAGGCCATCACGTCCGGCGTGTCCCGCGTCAAGGGGCTGGTCGAAGATGTCAGCGCGGCGAGCCACGAACAGTCGCAAGGCATCCAGCAGGTGTCGCAGGCGATCGCACGGATGGAACGCGTCACGCACAACACCGCCGCGACTGCCGAAGAGAATGCCGCAGCCAGCGAAGAGCTGAGCGCCCAGGCCGAGGTTGCTATGAGCATCGTGCACCAGCTGCAGGCGATGGTCGGGTTGGGCCGGCGCGCGAGCGATGGGCGGCGACGTGGGCGCGACGGCTCGATGCCAACCTCTCACGCACCAAACGTTTCCCGGTTCGCCACGCGCGACGGCAAGCCGGGGGCACCGAATCGAGAGGGCGAATATCCGCGCGGGACGGGCACATTCGGCTCGTTCTAGGTCGCTGGCGCCGCGCCGCATTGCCCTGGCAGGCTGACGCATGTCCGACATTTCAGCCGAATCCGATCGCCCCGGTGACGACCTCGCGATGCTGGCGGGCGATCCCGAGCTGGCGGGCATGTTCATCACCGAGGCCCTGGATCACCTCAGCTCCATCGAGGCGCTGGTCCTGCGCCTCGAATCGACACCCGGCGACACCGACCTGCTCAACGCTGTCTTCCGCCCGTTCCACACGATCAAAGGCAACGCGGGCGCGCTCGGCCTCACCAGCCTCCAGTCCTGTGCGCACACCGTCGAGACATTGCTCGACGCGGCGCGATCGGGCCGGTTGACCGTCGGGTCCACAGAGATCGAAATCATCCTGCGCGCGGTAGACGTTCTGGGCGCGATGATCGCGTCGGTCCGCGATCGACTCGCCGGCCGGCCTGCGGCGAGCGTCGAGGGTGCTCACGTGGCCCTCGTCCATGAGATCGACGGCATCCTGCAATCGAGCGACCGGCCCGCTTCGAACGCGCGTGTCGCCGTGGCGAAGCTTCAGACCGCGGAGCTGCGCTCCGACTCGAGTCTGGCAACGGTCAAGGTCGAGACACAGAAACTCGATGGGCTGGTGGACCTGGTGGGCGAGCTGATGGTCGCTCAGTCGATGATCCGGGCGCATCCCGTGCTGGCCCGAACCGACGAGCCGCTCGGGCGCGCGCTGGCTCAGCTCGCTCGCGTGACCGGCGCTCTCCAGCAGACGGCGCTGGGGATGCGCATGACACCGCTTCGCCAGACATTTCAGAAGCTGGCCCGACTGGTCCGCGATCTCGCGAGGCAGTCTGGGAAGGCCATCGAACTCGATCTGGCAGGTGAAGACACCGAGCTTGATCGCAAGGTCATCGAAGCCATCCAGGATCCGTTGATGCACATGGTCAGAAACAGCATCGATCATGGCATCGAGCCGTCTGCATCGCGCACGGCTGTCGGGAAGCCGGGAACAGCGCGCCTGTCGATCCGCGCGTATCACGAGGCGGGCGCCGTGGTCATCGCCATCGCAGACGATGGCGCGGGATTGCCGACCGGCAGGATCAGGGCAAAGGCCGTCGCCAAGGGCTTGATCGCACCAGATGCCGCGATCACCGCACAGGAGATCCACGACCTGATCTTCCGTGCCGGCTTCTCCACCGCGGACCGGGTGACCGAGATATCAGGGCGCGGCGTGGGAATGGACGTCGTCCGCCGCAATATCGACCTCCTGCACGGACGAGTGGACGTGCACACGGTCGAGGGCCAGGGCACGACGTTCCGCATGCGTGTTCCGCTGACACTCGCGATACTGCATGGCCTGCTGGTCCGTGTCGGGGACGATCGGTTCGTCCTGCCAACGTCTGCCATTCGTGAATCCCTCCGACCCGTCCCCGGCCAAATCCGTCCGGCGCAGGGCTCGTGCCGGTTTCTCGATATCAGGCATCACACGATCCCCCTGGCCCGGCTCGGCGATGTGCTCGGATTCCACCATCATCGTCGTCCCGTGAACGACGACATCGTGGTCGTGATCGAAGACGGCGGCCGCGAAGTGGCTCTGGCCGTTGACGAGCTGCACGGCACGCAGGATGTGGTGATCAAGCCGCTCGGCGCCGCCTTTAACGGCGTGCGCGGCATTGCGGGAGCGGCGGTACTCGCCGACGGGCGAGTGGGCCTCATTCTGGACCCCGCCGGGTTGGTCGGGCTCATCGACAATCCTGCGATTCCGGAGGCCGCGTGACGGCTGACAAATACCTCACGTTCCGGCTCCAGGATGAGACCTACGGCGTTCCGGTGTCGAAGGTGCGCGAGATCGTGACCATGCCCGCGATTACGCCCGTCCCGCAGTCGCCGGCATACGTCAAGGGCGTATTCAATCTGCGCAGCAGGGTCCTGCCTGTCGTCGATTTGCGGGCGCGGTTCGGTGCGCCTGCCGCCACGTACACGGATCGCACCTGCATCGTCGTGGTAGACATCTTGATGGCGTCGTCGCAGGTCCTGATGGGCGTCGCGGTGGACGCCGTGTCAGAGGTGCTGCCCATCGCTGCGGGCGACATCGAAGCGCTGCCGGATTTCGGCGGAAAAGACGCATCGCGGGGCGTCATTGGAGTGACCACGTCGAAGAACGAGGTGACCATGCTGCTGGACCTCGATCGGCTACTCGGGTCGTCCCAGCCAGGGTAGAGAGCATGGCTGAAGCGCTCGAGCTGTCGGATCAGGACCTGCAGGCCATCGCGCAGTTCGTGTATGCCCGGAGCGGCATCGCACTCCACGACGGCAAGCGGGCGCTCGTCACCGCCAGGCTGCAGAAGCACGTACGCGCCGGCGGCTTCCGCACGTTCGGCGAATACTTGCGCTTCGTCGAGGACGACGAGTCCGGCGACGAGCTCGTCCAACTGCTGGACGCGATCGCGACCAATCACACGGCGTTCTTTCGAGAAGCGCAGCACTTCGACTTCCTGGTCCGGGTGGCCCTGCCTGACTTGATGACCAGCGGACGAGGGACGCGCCTGCACGCCTGGAGCGCTGGCTGCGCGACCGGCGAGGAGGCGTATAGCCTTGCGATGACGCTCATCGATACAGTGCCCTCTGAATGGCTGCCTGCGATCCGGATCTTCGCGTCAGACCTGTCGGCCACGGCCCTGCAGCATGCCCGCGGCGGCGTCTATCGGATGGACCGCCTCGCGCTCCTGCCGCACGACGTCATCCGCCGCCACTTCGAGAAGGGGTTGGGTTCGCAGACCGGGCTGGCGCGTGTCAACGCCCGGGCACAACAGCTCGTCACGTTCGCGCGACTGAACCTCGTCGACGTCAACGACCTCGGCCAGCGCTTCGCCGTCATCTTTTGCCGCAACGTGATGATTTACTTCGATCGTGCGATGCAGCAACGCGTGGCGGCCGTGCTGGAACGGCACCTCTTGCCGGGTGGCTATCTCTTCCTCTCGCATGCCGAGACGTTGAACGGCGTCACGCATTCACTGCATCAAGTGGCGCCCGCGGTCTACCAGCGGGGCGGACGGTGACGTTCAGCGGCCCGGCTCGTTCGCCCGTTCGGACGGCTGCGCGATCCGCGCACCGCGTTGTGGTCGGTATCGGAGAGTTCGCCGTCTCGGACAGGCCTGAGGATGCGATCGTGACGCACGCGCTTGGCAGTTGCGTTGCCGTCTGCGTGTGGGACGTGGAACGGCGTGTGGGCGGCCTGCTCCACTTCCTCTTGCCAGACTCTGCGATCAACATGCAACGCGCCATCGAACAGCCAGCGGCGTTTGCCGATAGCGGTATTCCACTGCTGTTCCAGGCCGCCTATGCGTTGGGCGCGACGAAAGGGAATTGCCGGGTGTCGCTGGTCGGTGGGGCGGAGCTGGCAGGCGGTTCATCGGGCCCTGGCAGCACCTTCAACATCGGACGGCGCAATCAGCTTGCCGCGCGGACCTCGCTTTCCGAGAACGGCGTTGCCGTCTACAAAGAGGATGTCGGGGGGCGTGCGGCGCGGACAGTGACGCTCTGGGTGGCGGACGGACGGCTGCAGGTTGCCTCGGGCCGCGACCACATGCGGGATCTATAGGAGAGGCAGATGTCGTTACCGGGTTCACGACCGCCCCAAACGCTGGCAGATCACTACGAGGCCCTACGCGGCACGCTAATCGAGGTCGCAGAGTGCAGCTTCTCGGCGATCGTCGGCCGATCTGACGAAGAGCACTTCCGCGAGGTTGCCAAGCGTGTGGAGCTCTGGATTGGCGCGTCCGTCCTCTTCGAGGCAGCGCTGGCGGGCGCGGTGCTCGTGGTCATGCCAGAGACGCTCGCGCGGGATCTGTTCCAGGCCAGTATCGGTGCGGAGCGCGGTGTAGTCGCGATGGATGCCCGGCTGTTCGACTTGGTCGGCGAGTTCACCAATATGGTGTGCGGAGGGTGGCTCGCCCGCACGGTGAATCACCACTATGCACTGCGTCCTCCGGAAGATCTCGCGTCTGCAGCGCGAACAGGTCACGCCCGAAGCCGACTGTCTGTTGGTGACGATCAACAGGCAGCCCTGCCTGGTGCGGCTGGCGTTCCACAACGATCCGGCGTAGGACGCCGATGAATCGGAGTCAGGCAGGCGAGTAGCTTCCGCCCGACGCCGGACATCTGCCGGCTCGTCGGGCAGAAGCTTCGAACACGCGGGCGGTGTGACCCGGCCAGCGCGTCGAAGGGTGCGTGCCGGCGATCTATATCAGACGAGCCACTGCCACGCAGGCGAGCCGCTCTTCGACCCGCGGATGACATCAATCCAGGTTTCCTGGCCGTTGTCATTCACCTTGATCGAGTCACCATCCACCGCGAGCACCTGAAGACCAGCAGCCTCCAGATCCGGCTTCATCGTCGTCAGCAGCGCCTGAGCGCTGGTCTTGTCGTTGACCGACTCGAGGCTGTACTGCTGTGCGACGCGGCCGAACTTGTACTTCATCGTCGTGTGCGTCACGTCGGCCAGCTTGCCGGCGTCGAACCCCGCCATCGTGGGGCGAGTCGTGCCGTGGAACGTCGGCGAGGACGTGCCTGTGGTGCCGGTCGCGCCGGTGGTACTCGCCGGCGTCGAGAGCCCGGTGCTGCCGAGCATCGTGGACAGGAACTGGGTGAACTCTTCCGTCGTGAGCTGACCGTCTTTGTTCAGATCGAAGCGTGCCACAAGGGCCGACGCCAAGTCGTTCAACGTGGAGGTGGACTGGAGCGGGTTAATCGACATCATGTCCTCTACGCCGGCGAACCCGCCACTGAACGGGCGCTCCGCTACGGAGCCCCAGGGGTCCGCCGGCATTCATGCCCCCTGAGGGCAACGCTCATGCCCGCCCGTGATCGGCCGATTTACGGGAGTTTGGAGAGTGACGTGCCGCCCGGATCGTCGGTGCTGCGACAGGGCTGTTCGGCGGACTGACCGCAGGGCGCACCCGGCAGGTGACCCGTGGCTTCGTGGGAGTTGACGGTGACGAACGTCAGTGGCAGTCGGCCTTAGGCGTCGGCGACGGCGGTCGAGACGAGATCCGCGAACCGGCGGCATCCAACGGCCGTGCCTCCGGACGCCAGATCCGACGTCCGATGTCCGGCCTCGAGCACTCGGATGACGGCACGCTCGATCGTTCTCGCGGCGTCCGTCGCGCCGAACGCGTGCTCGAGCAGCATGGCCACAGACGCGATGGCACCAATCGGATTGGCCTTGTCGCTGCCTGCGATGTCGGGCGCCGATCCGTGCACTGGCTCGAAGAGCCCTGGACCATCGCCAATGCTGGCCGATGGCAGTAGACCGATCGACCCGACGATTACGGCGGCTTCATCCGACAGGATGTCGCCAAACAGGTTCTCGGTCAGCACGACATCGAACTTCGCGGGTGAGGTGACGAGCGCCATGGCGCACGAGTCCACGTACATGTGCGAGAGGGTGACGTCAGGATAGTCGGCCGCGACAGCGGTCACGACCCGCCGCCAGAGCTGCGACGTCTCGAGCACGTTCGCCTTGTCCACGGACGTGACGTGCTTCTTCCGGCGGCGCGCGGCGTCGAACGCGACGCGTGCGATGCGAGTGATCTCCTCGGTGGAGTAGCGCATCGTGTTGAACGCGGAATTCCCGTCCGGCGAGAATCCCCGCGGCTCCGCGAAGTACAGCCCGCCCGTCAGCTCGCGAACGATGAGCAGATCGGCGTTCTTCGAGATCTCGGGCTTCAACGGTCCCGCGTCTTCACAGCCCGGCCAGAGCCGAGCCGGTCGCAGGTTGGCGTAGACACCGAGTCCACGCCGGAGGGCGAGCAACCCGCCCTCAGGCCGTTCGGCGGAAGGAAGATGATCGAACGATGGATCGCCGACGGCCCCGAGAAGCACCGCTTTCGCCGATCGGCAAGCGTCGAGCGTCGCAGGTGGAAGCGCCGGCAGGCCGTGCCGCAGGGCCACGCCGCCAATGGGGTGAGACGCTGTCGTGATCTGGATCGAGAACCGGGCGGCGACGGCGTCGAGGACGCGCGCCGCGGCGCCGACGACTTCCGGACCTATCCCGTCGCCGGGTAACAGAACGATTGTGGACATGGGAATGAATCGATCGCGAGCATGAATGAGCGCGGGGAGTACTTTCTATTCTATCTTTCAAAACTCCCGCCCGCCACGCTCAGTTGCACCGATAATTCCCCGCCTTCGCGAGCCTAGGTTCGCGAGCACTTCGGGTTGGCCGCGCCATAGCGCGTCATCATACGGGCGATACGCGACGGCGGGCGCATTCCGAACTCCGAGCTGCGAACTCCTTAGACTCCGTGGCCGTAGCCGACTTCGTCGGGATGCCGTTGTCCGCCAGCGACGGCGGCGGGTTCGGTGCCGGTGGAGGCTGACGAGCGAAGGGCCGTGATCATGTTCAGGAGCTCGGCGTCGGTGACGGTCTTCTGCGCATCGGCCAGAGCGATCATGCGGCGGTAGAGACGATCGAGCTCGAGACGCGACAGCTCGGCGCCCAGCTGCTGCAGCCGGTGCTGCAGCGCATGCCGGCCCGAATGCTTGCCGAGCACCAGCGTCGTGGCCGGCACCCCGACATCCTCGGGCCGCATGATCTCGTAGGTGCGGCGATCCTTGAGCATGCCGTCCTGATGAATGCCGGCTTCGTGCGCGAAGGCGTTCCGTCCGACGATGGCTTTGTTGGCCTGGACGGGTTCGCCGGTGAGTGCGCTCAACATCCGGCTGCTGGCGTAGATCTGGGCAGCGCTAATCCCGCACGCGAAGGGCAGCAGATCCTGCCGCACGCGCGTCGCCATCACGATCTCTTCGAGCGACGCGTTTCCTGCACGCTCGCCGATGCCATTCACCGTGCACTCCACCTGACGCACACCGGCCTGGAGCGCTGCCAAGGTGTTGGCCACCGCGAGTCCGAGATCGTCATGACAGTGGGCGCTGAAGACGGCCTTGTCGGCGTTCGGCACGCGGCCCAGGATGGTCTGGAAGAATGCGCCGATCTCATCGGGCGTCGAGTAACCCACCGTGTCGGGCAGATTGATCGTCGTGGCTCCGGCCTTGATCACTTCCTCGATCACGCGGCACAGAAAATCGAGATCGCTCCGGGTCGCGTCTTCCGCCGAGAACTGCACGTCGTCGGTATAGGTCCTGGCCTGCGTGACGGCGGCCACGGCCTGCGACAGGCACTGCTCCTGCGACATCATCAGCTTGCGCGTGAGGTGGAGCTCGGAAGTGGCGATGAACGTGTGGATGCGGGAACGGGCGGCGGGGACGAGCGCCTGACCGGCGCGCTCGACGTCGTCTGGCCGGCATCGCGCGAGCGCCGCGATGACCGGCCGTCTAACTTCTGCCGCGACAGCACGGACGGCTTCGGCGTCGGCCTCGGACGCAATGGGAAAACCGGCTTCGATCACGTCCACGCCAAGTGCGTCGAGCTGCCGGGCCAGCTGCAGCTTCTCGTTCACTTTCAGCGAGAATCCCGGTGCCTGCTCGCCGTCGCGCAAGGTCGTGTCGAAGATGATGATCCGGTCTGCCATGGGCCCTCCCACTGAAAATTGTCAGGCCGGGCTACTATGCAGTCAAGTCTATAATTCTTACGACTCCATAATAGAGTATTATGGCGCTCCATTCCCGGGGGCAACGTGGATCTCTCCGAATTGCAGGTCTTTTTGACCGTGGCGGCCGAGCGAAGCTTTTCGCGCGCCGCAGCGAAGCTCCATCGGACCCAGCCCGCCGTCAGCCAGGCAATCCGCCGTCTCGAGGACGAGCTCGGCGAGCGCCTGTTCGATCGATCGTCAAAGCAGGGCGCGTTGACCGAAGCCGGCCGCGTGCTGCGCGACTACGCGCAGCGCCTGATGCGCCTCTCGGACGAAGCGGAGCAGGCCGTGCGCGAACTGCGGGACCTGCGCCGCGGGCGTGTGCTCGTGGGAGCAAACGAAGGCGCGGTGCACGCGCTGCTGCCGCTCATCAATCGCTTTCGCAGCGCACATCCACAGATTCAGGTGGACGTCAGGCGCGTGGCGTCGCGGCAGGTCGGCGTTGAAGTTCTGCAGGGCGGACTCGACTTCGGCGTGGTGACATTCCAGCCCGCCGAGCGCGGCCTGCTCTCGATGGGGCTCGGTCCCGACGAGCTCGTCGTCCTCGTGCATCCGCAGCATCCCCTGGCTACGCGCGCACAAGTCACGATGGCCGAATTCGGACGTGAGACCGTCATCGCGCACAACGATCCGTCGCCGGCGCGCGAGCGCGTGCTCCGCGTCTTCGAGCAGAAGCATGCCCCGATCAATATTCAGATCGCGCTGCCCAGCCTGGAGGCCATCAAGCGTGCGGTGGAAATGAGGATGGGCGTGGCGCTGCTGCCGAAGCGATGCGCCTTGACCGAAATTGCGCGAGGACAGCTTGTCGCCGTACGGATGCCGCAGCTTCGTCTCGCCCGGCAGCTTCGGCTGGTCTATCGCCGGGTGGGCGAGTTGTCACACGCGGCCGACGCGTTCCTCGCGGCCGCGCGCCATCATCATCCCGAGACCGACAAGAAGCCGGCGGCCGGTCACCACCCTGCAACGTAGGGCAGGCGGGCCGCGGTCGCTCTCACCTGCTCGAAGTCTTCGAGCAGGAGACCAGTGCCGTCCCACAGGCCACTCGTGAGCGCGTCGCGTGCGCTCGCCGGCATCGTAGCGGGCACGATGAGTTCGCCGGACCGCACCTCCTGCGCGACGAGATCCACCACGAACTCGGCCTTCGGATCCGCTTCGGCTCGCGACAACAGGCGCTCGACATCCTCGGGCGACACCGTGAGGCAGGGCAGGCCGAGTTGCGCCGAGTTACCAAAGAAGATCTCGGAATAGCCTTCGCCCACGATCGCGCGGATGCCCCAGCGCTGGATGGCCTGTGGTGCGTGCTCGCGCGACGATCCGCATCCGAAGTTCCGGTTGACGATCAGGATCGACGCGCCCTGGTAGGCAGGATTGTCGAACGGATGTCCGCCGCCGGCGCGATCGTCCTCGAAGACGTGGCGTTCGAGGCCTTCGAACGAGACGGCGACGAGAAACCGCGCCGGAATGACGCGGTCCGTGTCGATGTCGTGGCCGCGGAGCGGCAGTGCGCGGCCCGCGGCCTGCTGGATGCGGCTGGCCCCGGCGCTCATGCCATCACCTCGCTGGCCGCAACCTGTCGCACGTCCACCACCTCGCCGGCGAGCGCCGCCGCCGCCACCATCGCGGGCGACATCAGCAGCGTCCGGCCGGTCGGACTGCCTTGACGGCCCTTGAAATTGCGGTTCGAGGAAGACGCGCAGATCTCGCGTCCCTGCAGGCGGTCTGGATTCATCGCCAGACACATCGAGCATCCCGCCCCGCGCCATTCGAAGCCGGCGTCGCGGAAGATGGCGTCGAGGCCTTCGCCTTCGGCGGCCTGCCGCACTCGCTCCGATCCGGGGACGACCAGGGCCCGCACGCCGCGCGCCACATGGTGGCCCTTGACGATGCGCGCCGCTTCACGCAGGTCGGAGAGACGGCTGTTGGTGCACGAGCCGATGAACGCGACGTTGATCGGCGTCCCCTTGATCGGCGTTCCCCCCTCGAACCCCATGAACGTCAACGCTTCGCTGACACCGGCCCGCTCGCCAGGCGCCACGTCGTCGGGCGAGGGAATGCGGCTCGAGACGCTGACGGACTGTCCAGGATTGATCCCCCACGTCACGGTCGGCTCGAGCTGGCTGCCGTCAATCGTGACCTGGTCGTCGTACGCCGCGTCAGCGTCGGACGCGATTGACTGCCACCAGGCGACTGCCTCGTCGAATCGCGGGCCCTGGGGCACGAATGGCCGCCCGCGCAGGTACTCGAACGTGGTGCGATCGGGATTCACGTAGCCGACCCTTGCCGCGCCCTCGATCGACATGTTGCAGATCGTCATGCGCTCGTCCATCGACATCCGTTCGACGACCGGGCCCGCGTACCTGGTACGCGTAGCCGGCGCCGCCCTTCACGCCCAGGCGCTCGATGATGCTGAGGATGACGTCCTTCGCGTACACGCCCGGCGAGAGCCGGCCGGTGACTGTGATGCGGCGAACCTTCAGCGGCTCCATCCCGAGGCACTGACTCGCGAGGACGTCGCGGACCTGGGACGTGCCAATGCCGAACGCCACCGATCCGAAGGCGCCATGCGTCGAGGTGTGGCTGTCGCCGCAGGCGATCGTCATCCCCGGCTGCGTGAGTCCCAGTTCGGGCCCGATCACATGGACGATGCCCTGATCGGCGCTGCCGAGGTCGTAGAGCGGAATCCCATGCTCGTGGCAGTTGCGCTCGAGGGCCGTCATCATCTGCTCCGCCATCGTGTCGAGGAACGGCCGCTGCCGCGACGTGGTGGGGACGATGTGATCGACGGTCGCGAAGGTGCGCTGAGGGAACGCCACACGCCAGCCCCGCGCGCGGAGCATGTCGAAGGCCTGCGGGCTGGTGACCTCATGGACGAGATGGAGGCCGATGAACAACTGGGTTTGACCGGTCGGAAGACGCCGGACGGTGTGCGCGTCCCAGACCTTCTGCAGCAGTGTCTTGCCCATAACAGGAGTTTATCAGGTCACGCCAACGGGACGGTCTGCCTAATGACGGCCCGAACGCGCGCTTATGACCGGGGTCGGGATGAGTTTCAGTTTTTGCGCTGCGCTCGCAAGACCGCGCATCTCAAAACTGAAACTTATCCCGACCCCAATCCATCCTGCGGCGCGTAGCGGGCGATGTAGCCACGCACGTCCATCTTGCGCGCCGTATTCGCCGAGCTCATGTAGCGGATGGTTCCAAAGATCGGCCGCTCCGGACCCCAGGGCCGATCGTAGCGGCCGAGCGTCCAGCAGATGCCGCTGTAGGAATTGGGATCGCGGCCATCGAGGGCGTACTTGTTGTTCAGCTCGATCATCACTGCGAGCGCATCCTGAGGCGTCGCGGTCCACTCCAGGATCTTCTTGCCCCACAGCATCCGCAGATAGTTGTGGATCCTCCCCTCGACGACGAGCTGTCCCTGAGCCGCATTCCACAGCGGATCGCGTGTCTGCCCGCGCTCGAACGCGTCGAGCGTGTACATCTCGTCGCGCCGATCGCTGGCGTGCCGCGCCAGCGTCGTGCGAGCCCAGGCCGGCAGGGACTCGTAGCGATCGTAGTCGGGGCGGTGCGCGCAGATGTTGAATCCCAACTCGCGCCACGTCACGAGCTGATCGAGAAAGGCTTCCGCGGGCCGGCTGACGCCCCACCACCCCTCGCGCGCACCCGACGGACGCCGCGAGAGATCGCCGAGCCATCCCTCGCGCTGCATCAGGCGCCAGAAGATGTCGTGGCTCGAAATGTGCCCGAAGTGCAGGAACGGTGACAGACCGCTCGTGACCTCCTGGTCCACGGCGTTGCGATCGTCCGCATAGCGAGCCAGGCGCTCGTCGAGAAAACGGTCCAGGCAGCGCTCAGCGGACACGGAGCCGCCTCGCGTGGCGACCGGACCCACCGTATGGTCGATGGGCAGCGCCGCCATTCCCCCAGGTGCGAGAAGTGCGGCGAGATCGGCGGCGGGCCACCGCTCGAGCACGTCAGGATCGATCGCGGCGATCTCGTCCTCGTGAAGCGGCGCGAGTGCCTCTGGAACCGGCCGTATCTTCACGTGTTCGGGAAGGACCCGTTGCAGGTGCCGCCGGAAGGCATACGCTGTGGGAAAGACCTCGGAGGTGCTCCGGACCGGCAGCAGCCCGTTGCTGTCAACGGATTCCAGCCGTGCCGGAATGGATTCTGCGGCTGCCGCAACCAGCTCGGGGATGATGAAGGCCGGATAGTCGTCGGTGACGACCACGGCCGCCTTTGTCGAGAGCGCGTGCAGCAGCCCTCGCGCCGCTCCGTGGCGGGGCTCGACGTACGGCAGGTAGCGGACGCCATGCGCAGCACATCGGGCGGAGTTGTCGACCATGCCTTCGATCACCAACCGGTGCAGCCGGTCGCTCGCCCAGGGATAGCGAACGTTCAAGGGCTCGAAGACCAGGAGCGGTCGGCCAAGCGTCCGCGACCAGGCCACCGCACGCTCCAGTGCAAAATTCGACACCATCCGGCGCTGCGCGAGCATCCAATACAGAACGTAGGCGCCGTCGGGCCGGACGGGCTCGTCACGAACGACCTGGGTGCGATTCGAGGCGACTTGAGTCACAATGGAAGAGCGCGCGGGTGCCACCGACCGCGCTCACCTACGCGCCATGCGCTACGGTGGGCAAGCCCACAGATGCGCTTCGCGCTACGGCAGGCGAGCCGTGGATCAGTCGGATCGTCTTGAACACCGGTGGCAGGACAGCTAAGGAGTTGACGCGTGGCCATGTATCCCGAGTTCTTCGTCGCGCCCATGCGCGAGGAATTGACCCGGTTGGGGATTGAAGAGCTGCGGACCGCAGCGGATGTCGATTCCGCCGTCAAGCGTCCGGGCACGACGATGGTGGTGGTGAATTCGGTCTGCGGATGCGCCGCGGGCAAGGCGCGCCCTGGCATCGCGATGGCGATGGAGCACGGCGTGAAGCCGGATGCCGTCGCTACGGTGTTTGCCGGCGCCGACGTGGAGGCGACCGCTCGCGCGCGGGAGTACTTCACCGGCTATCCACCTTCTTCGCCGTCGATCGCACTGCTTCGTGATGGAGAGCTCGTGTGGATGCTCGAGCGCCGTCAGATCGAGAATCAGCACGCCGAAGCGATCGCGCGCAACATCACCGCCGCGTTCGACCAGTACCTGCGCCCAGCCGGCCAAGGGGTAGTGCTAGCCGCCGCGCGTATGCATCTCGAGGTGCGGATCGCGCCGTAGCCGGCTGACCGGCACAAACGGCGTTCGTTCGCGCTCGGACACCCGCAGTTCCGCTCCTCGGTCGTCGCGTGCCGTCCAGGCCTCCGCGATGACCGCGGCGAGCGTCTCGTCCGAGGCTCCGTCCCTCAATCGCGCCCGCAGGTCATGGCCGTCGCGGGCGTACAGACAGAGAAACCACAGGCCGTCTGCCGTCAACCGGCTTCGGTCGCACGTACGGCAGAACGGCTGCGTCGTCGACGCGATGATGCCGAACGTCTGGCCGTCGCCTGTGACATACCGTTCGGCAGGTGCCCAGCTGTCTCGCGTGAGCGGCACTGCGCCTCCGCGCGCGTGGGCGACCAGCTCGAGGATCTCGCGTTGTGAGACAACGAGATCGGGCGACCAGCGAGTCGCACCGCCGACGTCCATGTACTCGATGAAGCGCACTTCCGCGCCGACCTGCCGCCCGTAGTCCAGCAACGCGCTCACCTCATCGTCATTCACGCCTTTCACGAGCACCGTGTCGATCTTGACGACGGGGAAGTGGCGAGCGGCGGCAGCGATGCCGTTCAGCACTGAGTCGAGCGCATCGAGGCGCGCGAGTTGCTGAAAGCGGCGGCGGTCGAGTGTATCGAGGCTGATCGTGATGCGATGCAATCCGGCGCGGTGCAGACGCTCCGCGTGATCGGCGAGCTGGACGCCATTCGTCGTCAGCGCCAGATCCGCAAGTCCAGCGACGCGGCTCAGCGAATCGACGAGGACCGCGACATCACGCCGCAGCAGAGGCTCGCCGCCCGTCAACCGGACGCGGTCCACACCCAGGCCGACGAAGACGCGGACCAGCCGCTCGATCTCTTCGAACGTCAGGATGTCTTCCCGCGGCAGCCACACGTACTCTTCCTCCGGCATGCAGGTACTGACACCGGAGATTGCAGCGGTCGGTGACGGAGACCCGCAGGCTGCGCAGCGGGCGAGCGAAGAGGTCTGTGGGCGCGGACAAAGATTCAGCCAACGGCGATGCCAGATTTACGACTGACGGATGAGAATCCGAATCCGAACACGAATCCGAATCCGAACACGAAACCGAATACGAATTCAAACGCGAACCCGAACCCGAACACGAATCCGAACGCGAACGTCATCCCAATTGTATATGCGGCCGCCTAGCGGCGCGCTCGGAGGCCGGCCAGAGGGAGGAACGGGCGCGAGGTGAGCTGGGGCGCAAAGGCTCGATCGAATCGTCCTGGCACGGCTGTGTCGCACGATGGGCAGGTGCCGCGGGCGGTAATCGCATAGGACCGAATCAAGTAGCCGTCTCGTCCGACGAGTAGTGTGCCGCACGCCGTGCAGTGCGTGTCTTCCAGTGAACCGACGAGCCCAGGCCGATTCCCCGCATAGACGTACAGGAGTCCCTGATCGCGTCCGATCGCGGCCGCCCTCACCAGCATGTCGGCCGTCGTGTCATGCCGATCCCGCATGCGGTAATCGCCGTGGAACGCGGTCACGTGCCACGGAATGTCGCGTGAGACGGCGGCGAGAAATGACGTGAGTCGTGCGAGTTCCGCGTCGTTGTCGTTGAAGCCCTCGATGAGCAGCGTCACGATCTCGACCCAGACACCCATCGCGTGCAGAGCCTGAATGGTGTCGAGGATTGGCGCGAGTCGTCCACCCAGCTCGCGATACCGGCGATCCTCGAAGCTCTTGAGATCCACTTTGTAGACGTCGAGGTACGGCCGCAGGAATCGCAACACTTCGGGTGTGCCGTTGCCGTTCGATACGAAGCCGGTCAGGAGTCCCGCGTGCCTCGCCACTTCAAAGACGGCCGCTGCCCATTCCGCCGTGATGAGCGGTTCGTTGTAGGTACTCACCAGCAAACGCGCGCCGTGAGCCACGGCGTCCGCGACGAGCGATTCCGGCGTCGCGGCGTCAGGCGGCGAGACAGCGTGCGGGTCGCGTATCGCTTGCGAAGTGACCCAGTTCTGGCAATAGCCGCAATGGAGATCGCAGCCCAGCATGCCGAAGCTGTACGCAAGCGCGCCCGGGACGACGTGGAAGAACGGCTTCTTCTCGACCGGATCGCATTGCACACCGCCGACATAGCCCCACGGCGCGTAGAGCTGTCCCTCGCGATTTCCGCGGACCTTGCAGACACCCACCGCGCCGGGCGGAATCGGGCATCGGTGTCCGCACGCCAGGCAGCGCACGCGCCCGTTGCCCATCGGCTCGACGAGCTCACTGACGAATCTGGTATGGCGGTCGAGTGTTTCCTTGAGCGTCGCCACGATCGCCATTATGGACCTTGGTGGGGTCAGGTCTTGAAACCGCGCATTTTGCGCGCTTTCAAGACCTGACCCCATCCCGATCTCTTCCTCCACGGCGACCTATGTCGGCGATCCCAACAGCGGCGTACTGATCAGGCATCCCGCGGGGCGACTGGGAGCCGACGCCAAGAGACACGAGCGGACAGCAGCACCGAGCTTCCGTGGTACAAGACGTGAAGTTAGGGCCGACCCGGAGGAGTGTGTGATGCGAAACGCGACCATTGCCGCACTGCTGACCCTCGTGGTCTCGCAGGCGGTCTCCGCCCAGGTCTTCAGCCGCTCCACGCCGGGACCCGATCGCACGGCGGCCGGCGAGGCCTGGTACGCCAGCCGTGAGCCGCTCTACGTGCTTGGCGACTATTACTTTCCCGCAGGATCCACGCGCTTCTTCGACGGCAACCGGATGGTGGCCAGCACCTTCTACGACGGCGTGCCGATCTATCAGGACACCACGCTCGAGCCGTACAGCGTCGTCTTCGTGCCGATCGGGCGGGGTCTGGTGCAGCCCTACGAGCGGCGGCGGCGCGGCGAGCTCGCCGGTACGACCGGCAGCTTCGTTCCGTCGTTCCCGGTTCAGAATTACGCCGAGGCGCCGGCACTGTCCGCACAGGAACAGCTCGCTCTGGACGAAGGGCGCACCGAACCGCGCGGCTTGATGCAGGCGACCGACGAGTCGTTCACGCCCGAGCCCGTGGGCACGATCGGCGTGACGCGCGTCGAGGAAGACGTCCTGACTCCGACCGCACGGCGGCTGCTGCGTCCCGGCGGTGTCACGACAGCGAAGAGACCCGAGTACGCGTCCGCGGTGTGGGTGACGTACGAGGGCGCGCGCTACTTCCTGTCAGGACCGTCGGCAGACTTCTCGGCGTCCGACTATCGGCGGGTCGGTGACTACAAGGGGTTCTCGGTATACAAGCGCACCGGCGGCGACGATGGCGTGATCTACATCGTGACGCCGGAGGAGGGCCTCGCAGCCCCTTACAAGAAGCGCTGACGCTCGACGGGCAAGGAGCTCTCGCTGAAGGGGCAAGGGGCACGGGGCAAGGGGACGGCATATCCTCTCATCCCCGGCCTTTTGCCCTTTTTTCTTTGCCCTTACCCTTGACCTTCGCCCTACCCCTTTACCCCTTCGCCCTTTTCCCCTCGCCCGAGAGGCGCGTCGCTGAGTTCTCGACGCAGACGCGCGCGTGGGGTAGAATCCTTGGGTTGTCGGGGCGTGGCTCAGTCTGGTAGAGCACTCGGTTCGGGACCGAGGGGTCGAAGGTTCGAATCCTTTCGCCCCGACCAACTTTTAGCCTCCGCGTGTGCAACGGGTTTGCTACGGGAGGAACTAAAGGCGCCGTTTCAGCGGCGCCTTTGCTTCGTACACGCGCGCCGCGACAAGGCGCTCCACTAGGGAAAGACGTTCAGCTCCGCGATGGTCCACCAGCAGTTGGGCTCGCTACCCGTCTGCACCACCTTGAAATGCCGGTGGGTCTGCGTCGGGAACGCCGCGGTCACCGGCGACGCGCTCGCGGTGCCCGTCGCGATGGGCGTACCCCATGTCGTCCCATCGTCAGAGACAAACACCTGGTACTGCCGGGCGTAGTCACAGGTCGAGCTGCCGCTGTCCATGACGATGCGGCTGAACGTCCTCGGCGTCTGCATGTCGATGGTGAAGGAGTCGCCCGGACGCAGTGCCCTTCCGCTGCTGTACTTCGTGCTCAAGCTGCCATCCAGCATCTTCGACGGCGGATAGGACGTGCTGAGCGGCGACGCGGAGCCGGTCCAGCCGGATCGGCTCAAGGCTGCAGAGGAGGCAAAGACCTTCAACTCGGCGATGACCCACCAGCAGACGGCGTCGCTGCCCGTCTGCACGACCTTTAGGTGCTGCTTGGTCTGCGAGGGGAACGTCACGGTGACCGGTGAGGCCGTCGGGGTACCGGTTGCGATGGGCGAGCCCCAGCTCGTCCCGTCCGAAGACACGTAGACCTCGTAGCCGCGCGCGTAGCCGCAGCTTTGGCTGTCCATGACGATCTTGTCGAACGTCCGGGCGGCGCCCATGTTGACGGTGAAGTAGTCACCTGGCCTGAGCGTCCTGCCGCTCGAGTACTTTGTGCTGACATCGCCGTCCAGCATCCTTGCCGGCGGATGGGACGCGCTCAGGGGAGAGGCAGTACCGGTCCAACCGGAGCGAGTCAGCTCACCCGGTTCAACTTCCTGGACCTGGACGTCGAGGTTCACGAAGTACCACTTGCTGTCCTCGGCGACGATGCCCTTGGTGCTGCTCAGCAGGCGGTACGTCTCCAGCGTGCCGGTGGGAACCGTGCCGCCGCGCGTCGGTGACGACCAGTTCTGGTACGTGTTCCCGATCTGAACGGCGGTTCCGCTCGCAAGCGAGGCGGCGAGATCCACGTAAACGAAGCGTCCGTTCTTAGCGTGAGGCGACTGGTTCTGCGCAAGCGTCAGGATTCCGCGTGCGTTGTCCCAGTTGAGGTTCTGCGTGAGCTGGGTCGGGATGGTGAACGAGTTGCCTGGCGTGAACACGGCGGCCTCGCTCGTCGTGGAGGCGACGTCCATCGCGGCCTTGTTGTAGAGCCGAAGGACGTACGGCGTGCCCGTGTACTGGTACGCGGCCACAGCCATGTACCAGGTGCCCTGGTATTGGACGAACTCGGGACGGACGTAGGAGCCGGCGGGTCCGGGGGTGGTTCGGTCCTCGGCGACCCGGCGAACGAACTTTCCCGGCGTGTTGGCCTTCATCTTGGCCCAGTCGATCTTGTAGTACGCCCTTTCCGACCCGAGCGAATTGCCCACCCATGCCACGTTGGAGTTGGTGGGATCGAAAGTGAGGCTCGTCGGGTGGAGGAGTGCCCACCCGCTATCGGCCAACGTCATCACCAGTCCGGTGGCAGTGATGGTATTCGCGGCGAGGTCATAGGTGAACTCACGGATGACGCCCGCCACCGAGTCGCACGTCCCGCTGCACTGGACGAGGTACAGCTTGCCGTCGCGGATGGCCGTCGCCTGCGTGTAGCCGAACGGATTCACCGTTTCCGTGCCGGCGACGAGACGGATCTGCATGCTCGAAGGGACCGCCGTGCCAGACGTCACAGCGCCTAACGTCAACTTGGTCTTGTCGAGTGCCATCGCCGGAGTGATCGTGAACGGCAGCGCGTTGGACGTTCCACCCACTGGCGCCGGGTGGACGACCGTAACGCTGGCGGTGCCCGCCGCCCCGATGTCGCTGGCGGGGATGACGGCTTGGAGCTGCCCGCTGCTGACAAAAGTCGTCGCGCGAGCCGCTCCATTCCAGCGAATCTGGGAGCCGTTTACGAAGTGGCTGCCAGTGACCGTGAGGGTGTAGGCCGCGCCACCCACCGTGGCGCTGGATGGCGATAGGCTGGTCAGGTACCGGCACAGGGTTAGCGCGGTACACTCCCCAACGACCGTCGGCAAGCTGCGCCCAGAAAGCAAGCTGTCCGGAGTTGTTGAGTGATTCCTCCCACACAAACCCGGTCTGGAAGGTCGAGCCGTCAAGCGGGTCGCCAACACCAATGACGCGTTTGTCGATCGACCCGGGTTGGCCGACGTAAAGGCCTTCGCCCGCTGCGCTACCTCCCGACGTCTTCTTCCTGATACGCGACCGCGCCCGAGTCGTTGATGGCGAGTCGGTCAACTGGATTCGTACCGACGAGGGTCACTGACACACCGTCCGACGTGGTGTAGGCGTGCGCTCCGGCCCCACCGACACTTCCGACAAACGCAACTGTCCCCGAATTGTTGATGACGGGCCGAACGAGAGAGATCTCAACCGTTCCAGCTTCAACCACGCCCCCGGTCTCGATCAAAGGCACTGCCGATCCACGGTAGATGCCAGCCCTTCCGGCGTCCAGCGCGAGAAAGGCGACCGTCAGGCTGTCATTCATGCTGGCTGAGATGAGCGTCAACGGACGACCGATGGATGGGTCGTAGACGATTGGACCCGCAGGTCCCACCGCTATGCCGTTTCCTTGGGCCGTCATGAACACTGCGCTGCCGCTGTTACTGAGGAAAGGCAGATGGGTCGTGGGGCCGGACAGGAACGGTGCCACGTCCGAACGTGCCAGTGTTGTCAGCGTTCCCATGGTGTTCTTCACGAGCCTCACCACACTCGACCCGGAGCTCAGCGGAGTGAGATAGGCAGTCTCGTCAGAATCATTGATTGAAGCGCACCGACTCGCGAGGCTCGTCTCGACCTGAGTGAACGACTGACCGTCTCCGCGCCAGAGTTGGTAGGAACTTGATCCGGCTGGGGCAAAGACCACGATTACAGTGCCCAGATCGCTCATGCCGACGCATTGCACTCCGCCCAGGCCCGCATCGTTGCGCAGGGTGTCCGCGATCTTGGTGAACGAGTACGCGATTCCTTGAGCGCGCGCGCCGGTCGGCATCACCACGACTAGCGACAAAGCGACCAGTAATTTCGCGCCGAGCCGCGCGATAGTGCCAGCCCAATAAAAGGTGTCACGCATGCGACGCCTCCCGAGCGCCCGACGTCCCAACGAGCACGTTTCTTTGTGACTCATGTTCAGATCTCCAGTACCACGTCGCGTTTGACGAGTGGGCCGCGACGGTGACGCCGCGGTGTGGCAGGGACTAGCTGCCGCTATAAAGGGTTGATGGCGTCCAGCAGCAGGCTCAGGGCTAGTTTTCGACCCAGAACTCGATCGAGTACGCGGGTACTGTCACTGGCAGAGCCGCGCCACCGACCGTCCCGAGATTCACGTCTGCGCGCGTCGCGTCGTACCGGTGCCCCGTGAACTGGCGCGCTGAACCGAGCAGGCCGATGTCGAAGGTGTAAGCCGTCGTGCTCCTGTTGGTGAGTGCGAGTGTGAGCTTGCCCGCCGGCGAGCGCCACGCCATGATCCGCTGGTTCTGCCTCATCACACCCTCGTCCACGTGATAGCGGACCGAATTCCACGGCATGTATTTCAGGAAGCCGGCGACGGCATGCCAGTTCGTCTTCACGTAGTCGAACTCTCCCTTGTTGATGTTCGCGTACTTCGTGAAGTCGTTGTCATCATCAGGTCGCCACAAGCCGAGCGCGTAGCCCTCCCCCTCGCTGTTGTAGGTCGGCTTCAAGGCGTGCAGCCAGAACCATGTCGGCGAGTTCTCGAACGTCATCCAGTTCATGATTGACTGCGCGGTGTTCAGCATCCGGTCGACACTGGTGCCGCCCGACAGATATTCGAACTCGTTGTTGAACACAGGCCGGCCGAACGTGTTGCTGTTGAATGTCAACCGGTCAGTCATCTGCTCGTTTGCGTTCGTGCCGATGCGATGCCACGTCCAGCCGTCAATGTAGGAGAGGGCTGTCGGATCGGCTTGGATCAATTTGGCGCCCATCCCGGTCTGCCCGCCCTGGCTGTCGTTGTGGATCAACACCTTCGGGTAGGCCGCTCTGACCTTGGGCGCCACGTGCCGGAACGCGTCGTAGTACTGCTGATCGGTGTAGGTCGTGTACCAGTAGGTCTTCTTGTACGAGTATTTCGGCTCGTTCTGCAGACCAAACATCTTCACCGGGATGCCGTTGTCTGTCAGGTAGCGGAGATCGCGAACGACCGAGTCCCCGAAGTCCGACAGGAACACATCATCGAACTGCTTGAGCGATCCGCCGATCAAGCTCTTTGAGTCCTTCCAGTCGGGTCCCGGCGACCAGTATTCGACCGAGGCTCCCTCGATCCCCGACTGCTGGATCATGTCGCGGAGCTCCGCCATCTGACCTGGATAGCGTTCCACGATGTTCTGGTGATCGAACGTCAGTCCGCGGATGTAGAGACCCATGGCCAGGCGAACGTAGCGGAACCCCTTCAGCATCTCCTCGTAGAACCGCGTTCTCTCGAGCGGTGTCAAATCGTGGGGCACTCCCGATACTTTTTCAGGCAGTCCGTCGTTGCCCGAACCGATGCTGTCCGCTTGTACCTCTACGCCCAAGCCGAGAATCGTCTGTCGTCGAAGGTCCGTGCGGACGGTGTACGTGTGGTCGGTGCGCACGAACTTGATCGCATCGGCAATGACGTAGCTGCCGGTGGCCTGATCCGAAAGCGTGACGTAGCCGGTCGTGCCTGCGGAAAACGTGAACACACCAAGCGACATCCATTCGCCATTCGACGATTGACGTTCGTCGACGCTCACGACCGTGGTGCCGGTCGCTGACGTCACGGCAAACGGCGCATCCGGCGCCCGGTTCGTGTAACCGTCGGGCAGGCGGTAGTACACGACATACCGGCCTGTTTCAGGGAGCGAAGGCGTCCATCGGATCCAGTTGGTTCCGGTGCCGCCGCTCGCACGAGTTGAATAGTTCGAGCCGAAGAAATTCGGCCTCGACGTGGACAGGCTCCAGGTCCCGGCCGAAACGGTCGCGTCGTTGTCGACGACGACCTCACGCAGAACCGACACCGGAGGCGTGGTCGACGCCGCTGCATCCGTTGGCGGCACGAACTTGATCGCGTCAGCTATGACGTAGGTTCCAGTGGCCCCGTCAGTCAGATCGACGAACCCTGCGTTCCCCGAGGCAAACCCGAAAGTGCCAAGCAGTTTCCATTCGCCGCGCGACGCCCGCTCATCGACGCTGATGGCAGTGGTACCTGCGGCATGGTGCACGGTAAAGACCGCGTCCGGAGCGCGATCGGCGGCGCCATTCGGCAACCGGCAGTAGACGGCGTACTGTCCGTCCGTTGTCAGGAGTGGCCGCCAGGCGATGCGGTCTGCGCCGGTTCCGCTCTTGTGGAAGGTATAGTTCGTTCCGTAGTAATTCGGCAGATACGTCGACGCCGTCCAGGCTCCGGTGACTTCGGCCTGGGTGTTGTCGACAATCAACTCTGCGCCCGTCGTTTGCGCGCTCGCACTCGGCGAGTGCGAAATCACGGCTACCGATAGAGCAACACCTACGATGATCCGTCGCGCTTGTCCGTCCACGTGGCTCTCCTTGCGATTGGCGCTGAGAGACGCACGGGTGGCATGACGTTGTTGGTCGTCCAGCGTCCGCGTGTCGCTCAGCGTGTGTTGGCTACACACACGGAAGGGCAAGCACAGGGCCGCGATGAATCGCGTGCTCTGGCGCGCGAACGGACGGCGCTAAGTTGTAGAGGGTGTGCGGGATCGGGTGGAGTACGATCCGTGAGAGCGATCCCACGGATCGCGAGCGATACTAACCGACAGGATAGGGTCCCTCACCGATCGATGAGACCTCGGTCGATCGAAACGTGCCAGCAACCGTGCTGGCGGGCAGCACCGCTGGATGTGCTTGACGAAGCGTCCGTTCCACTTCAGGATTCACTCGCTCAGTTCAGCACCGTCGCGCGTTCGCTCCGGTGCGTTGCCGCGGTCACCGACATGCCAGACGTCGTCGCCTCGAAGCTCGTCATGATCGGCGGCGTGCTCACGGGCGACGTGTTTCCTCTCGCCGCTGACGAGATCACCGTCGGGCGCGACCCCGACAACACGATCGGCATTCCCGACGGCGCGATCTCGCGCCGCCACTGCGCCTTCCGCCGCGATGCGGCAGGCTGGCGCGTGAGCGACCTTGGAAGCTCCAACGGCACCTTCGTCAACGATGTGCAGGTTCAGAGTCACCTGCTGTCGGATGGTGATCACGTCGCGGTCGGCGAATCGATGCTGCTGTTCGTGCACGGCGCTCCACGTGCCGTATCGGCCGTCGTTCTCGACGAGCGCGAACAGCCGGGTGCCACCACCTGCTTCGTGCCGGACATGGCGCCTTACCTGCGATCCGGGCCATCTCCCCCAACAGAGCGCCGACGAACGGAGAGCGGGCTTCGAGTGCTGCTCGCGATCAGCACGGTCGTGAACTCCATTCGAGAGGAGGAGCGCTTGTGCCGGGAATTGCTGGACCTTCTCTTCAAAGCCGTGCCGGCCGAGGAAGGGGTCATCCTCCGGCCGGGAAGCGGCGATGCGCTCGAAGTGGAAGCCGTTTGGCCGGCTCGCCCGCGGGGTCCCGTTCAAGTGAGCGCCGTCATGGTCCGCCGCGCGATGCGAGAGGGCGTCGGCGTTCTGGGCGCCGACACGCGTTCGGTGATGGCGGCCCCCATCGGCGTTCACGACAAGGCCGTTGCCGCCATTTTTCTGGCAGCGGCTCCCGGCTCGGCGTTCACCGAGGAGCACCTCGAATTGGTCACGGCCGTCGGCCGAATTTCGGCGATTGCCATCAATAACATTCGGCAGATCACGTCGCTGGAGCGCGAGACCGATCGACTCCAGGCGAGCCTCCACCTCTCACATCAGATGGTGGGCGACAGCGCGCCGGTACGTGAGGTGTATTCCACGATTGCCAAGGTGGCGCGCGTGGACACGACAGCCCTCATTACAGGGGAAACCGGTACCGGCAAGGAACTCGCCGCGCGCGCCATTCACTTCAACAGCCCTCGCGCGCGCCGGCCATTCATTGCCATCAATTGTGCCGCGCTCACTGAATCTCTGCTCGAGAGCGAACTGTTCGGCCACGAACGCGGCGCCTTTACAGGGGCCGTCGCGCAGAAAAAGGGGAAGCTCGAGCTCGCCGATGGTGGGACCGTCTTTCTGGACGAAGTGGGGGAGCTCGCACCGGCGCTTCAGAGCAAGCTGCTGCGCGTCCTGCAGGAGCGCGAACTCGAGCGCGTCGGCGGCACACGGCCCATCAAGATCGACATCCGACTGCTGTCGGCGACCAATCGTGACCTGCCAGCCTCTATATCGGCAGGGACATTCCGACGGGACTTGTACTTTCGTCTGTCCGTGGTCGCGATTCAGCTCCCCGCGCTGCGGGATCGGCATGATGATGTACCGCTCCTCGCGCGCCATTTCGTCGACGTCTACGCTCGCAAGTGCGGCCGGCGCGTGACGCGGATCTCTCCCGCCGCCATGCAGGTGCTGCTCGCCTATCATTGGCCCGGCAACGTTCGCGAACTTGAGAACGCGATCGAGCGGGCCATCGTGATGGGCACCGCCGACGAGATTCTGCCCGAGGACCTTCCTGAGTCGTTGCTGGAAACGGCGTCGGCCCCGGCGCCAACGAGCGCGCACGAGGATCTCCAGGCGATCGTGGTCGACGCAAAACGGCGCGCCGTGCTTGCCGCATTCCACAAGGCGGGGCGCAACTACACGCAGGCGGCACGACTGCTCGGTGTTCATCCGAACTACTTGCACCGCTTGATCCGGAACCTCGACATGAAGACGGAGCTAGAAAGCACGGCGGTCTGACGTGGCGCTCGAACCGGGTGACACCCTGGGACCCTACGTGGTCATCGCACCCGTGGGGGCCGGCGCCATGGGCGAAGTCTACAAGGCGCGGGACACTCGACTTGGCCGCACGGTCGCCTTGAAGGTGATTGCCAACGGCCTTGGCAACCAGTCCGAGCTCCGCCGGAGCTTCGCCGCGGAGGCGCGGGCGATTGCTGCCCTGAACCATCCCCACATCTGCACGCTGTATGACACAGGACAACATGAGGGCACCGAGTTCCTGGTCCTCGAATACCTGGAGGGAGAAAGTCTCGCGCAACGCCTGCGCCGGGGTCCGCTCCCGGTCAAGGAGTTGCTCCGCACGGCAACCGAGATCGCCGAGGCTCTCGCGTACGCCCATCGTCGAGACATCATCCATCGCGATCTGAAGCCGGCAAACGTACTCCTGGCCCGCACCGGCGGGGCAAAGCTGCTCGATTTTGGCATCGCCACGATGCGCGCGGCGACACCGCGCGGCGATTCGGCGTCCGGGCTTGCCACCACACCGCTGGGCGCGCCCAGGGACCAACGTGTCGTGGGCACGCTCCAGTACCTCTCACCGGAGCGCTTCGACGGGCGCCCGGCTGGAGCGACGTCGGATATTTTTGCGTTCGGCGCGATGTTGTACGAGATGGCTACTGGCCGGAAAGCGTTCGAAGGACAAGGTGAAGCCCGACTGATTGCGTCGATTCTCTCATCAGAGCCGGCACCCATCGATCCGGAGTTGGGCCTTCCGCCGGCATTCCAGTGGCTCGTACAACAGTGCCTGATCAAGGACCCGGATGCCCGCTGGCAATCGAGTGGCGATGCCGCGAAGGTTCTTCAGAACATCACTCAAACCGCGCAGGTGGAGGTGACTCGCCGGGATCGACGAATGCCGGCCGTCTGGCTTGCCGCGGCTGCCGTAGTGATTGCTGCAAGCCTCGCGGCGGGCGCGCTCTTCTTGTCGCGGTCCATTTTCGAGAGGACAGGTGATGGCCGCGGGTCGGTGAGCCTGTCCGTACTCCCACCGAACGGTGGCATGTTTGGATTGAGCGAGTCGAGCGTCAGGAGTGCCCAGTTCGCGGTGTCTCCCGACGGTCGAGCGGTCGTCTTTGTCGGCGCGGGAGACGGAGGTTACCAGCTCTGGATCAGGGACCTCGGTCGGCCGGAACCTCGATCGATACCCGGTACCTCTGGCGCGTCGTACCCGTTCTGGTCGGCCGACGGCCATTTCGTTGGATTCTTCGCCGATCACTTCCTCAAGAAAGTGGGGCTGACCGGCAGGCCAGCACAGAGCATCTGCGAGGCGCAAAACGGCCGTGGAGGAGCGTGGCGGGAAGACGGCACCATCGTGTTTTCGGGCGACGCGGCCACCGCGCTTTTCCGCACGGATGCCAACGGCGCGAGCCCGGTCGCGCTGACCAGACTCGCCGCCGGCCACCTGACACACCGCTGGCCGCAGTTTCTGCCAGATGGTCGCGTGCTGTTCTTTGTGCGCAGCAAAGACCCCAACATACAGGGCATTTACGTGACGTCGCTGGCAAATCCGCAGGAACTGCACCAGGTGCGCGCCACCGGGAGCAGCGGGGTCTATGCTGCGGGCCGCCTGCTGTTCGTCGTGGATGGGGAGCTTGTCGCGCAGCCGATGGATCTGAACACGCTCCGGCTCTCCGGCGAGGCGGTGCCAGTCGGTCTCAAGGTGAGTGTCTCCAGCTCGAACAGCTCTGCCGTATCCGCAGTGGGCGACTCCGTGCTTGCGACGTGGAGCAGCGCGGGGGCGATGAGCGAACTGGTCTGGTTCGATCGCACCGGGCGACAACTCGGCAAGGCAGGGTCACCCGACAGATATGTGGATTTCCGTCTCTCGCCTGACGACAAGCGCCTCGCGGTCTCGCGCGTGGACCCGCGCTCGAACATGCCGGATCTTGCCGTCATGGATCTGGAACGAGCCGGGGCACTGACCGCACTGTCCTCGTCATCGCAGACCGACGCATCCCCCGTCTGGTCCGCTGATGGCGAGCGCCTCGTCTTCCGATCGAACCGGCGCGGCGTGCACGACCTCTTTGAGAGGCCGTCGCACGGCGGCGGCGACGACGTCTTCCTCTATTCAGCAGGATTCGGCATGTACCCCACCGACTGGTCGGCCGACGGGAACACCATCGTCTTCCATGGGCTGAGCAAATCGACGAAGCACGACATCTGGGCTTTCGATCGTGCGCGCGGTGCGGCACGCGCGCTGGTTCAGACTCCAAATGAGGAAGCGCAAGGACAGCTCGCGCCAGGAAATCGCTTGGCGTACACGTCTAATGAATCCGGCACATTCCAGGTTTTGGTTCGTTCCCTCCAGGCAAGCACAGGAACAACGAATGTGTCCATAAATGGAGGGTTCGATCCGCGCTGGCGCGCCGACGGACGCGAACTGTTCTTCATCTCGCCCGACGGCACGATGATGGCGGTCGATGTGCCACTCGACGATCCGATTCGACCAAGCCCCGCTCGGCGGCTGTTTCCGACAGCGTTTCATGAACCGAGTCCACCATACCTGAGTGGTTACGTGGTGACGAGAGACGGCCAACGATTCCTGTTGAGTCAAACCGATCCAACCGTTGGGCACCGCGCCCATCACCGTCACTCTCGAGTGGCTCAACCGACTCGGCGCGGCCGACCGGTAAGTCGTCTGAACGTCCGATTGTTCCAGCGCCAAGTGTCTGAAAACAGGTGGTCGGGAATATTAGTGGGTTGGTCTGGGAAACCCCGGTTTCGCGTTGTCCTGGTGCTGGGGGCGTTTCTCCTCACATCGGCCGAATTCGTCCATGCCCAGCACGCGAGCATCGCCGGAAGGGTGGTTGACGCGTCTGGCGCGATGGTTCCCGGCGCCACTATCACCACAACGAACGTCGACACCGGCATCAGGAACATCGCTACATCGAATGCGGCAGGGCTATACGAGATTCCGCTGCTGCCGCCGGGACGCTACACGATCACGGCAGAATTGTCGGGCTTTCGCACCGAGACACGGACCGGTCTCGTCCTCGCAGTGCAGCAGGCCGTGCAGCTGGATTTCGCCCTCGACGTCGGTGGCGTATCGGTGACGGTGCAGGTAAGCGTCCCGCTTGTTGATTCGCGCGGGTCGTCGCTCGGTCACGTGATCGACAACACGCGCATTCGCGAGTTGCCGCTGAATGGCCGCAACCCGCTCGAATTGTCGCGGCTGACCCCTGGCGTCACACTTCTGGCAACGGCCTTCCTCGACACGCGCAATTTCAACCTGACGAGCGTCAGCATCAACGGCGGCCAGGGCGGATCGAATGCCGTGTTGGTGGACGGCGGATCGGTGACGCTGCCGGAGCGCAACGAATACTCGGTTGTGCCCAACGTCGACGCGGTGCAGGAATTTCGCGTGCAGACCAACGCGCTCGCCGCCGAATTCGGCATGACGGGCGGCGGCACGATCAATCTCGTCACCAAGTCCGGCACCAACCAGATCCGTGGCTCCGTGTTCGAGTTCCTGCGAAACGATGCCTTCGACGCGACGGGATGGACCAACAATCGCAACAATCTGCCCAAGTCGCCACTGCGTTACAACCAGTTCGGCGGGACGATCGGGAGGTCCCATCTGGTTGCCGAAGAAGATGGGGCCACTCGCCTACGATGGACACAATCGTTCGTTCTTCTTCTTCAGCTATGAAGGCATCCGCTACACCAGCGCGACAACGGTCTTGTCGCACGTGCCGACCACGCTGGAGCGCGAGGGCGATTTCAGCCAGACCTTCGTGCGCACGTCGAGCGGCGCCTTCATTCCGGTCCGGTTGTACGATCCCGCGACGACAAGGACGAATCCCGCCGGATCCGGGTATGTGCGTACTCCATTTGCCACAAGCGTGATTCCGAGCGAGCGTCTGGATCCGGCGGCCGTCCAGGCGATAGGCAACTATCCACTGCCCAACCGCGAGCAAGACGATAAAACGGGACGGAACAATTTCATCAGCACGCCCGAAATCGTCAGCGACTCCGATCAATACACGGGCCGTATCGACCACCAGATCACCCAGTCGAACAGGTTGTTCGCGCGGTATTCGCAGCAGGACCACGAGAACACGGGGAACAACGCGATCTACTCCGTGGTCAACATTGCCGATCCTGGGCTGTCGCTGCAGACCCGGCACAACAAGAGCGGGACCATCGGGGACACGCACGCGTTCAGCAGCGGTGCGCTCAATGAGGCGCGGCTGTCGTTCTCGCGTCAGTACTTGCTCAGCGCACCGGCCGGGTACAACATCGACGCACCTGCCCAAATCGGGCTTCCAGCGATCATCCCGAGCACGCTCTTTCCGCGGTTCGAGATTGGAAACGACGTCACCGGCTCGGACATGCAGTCGCTTGGGAGTTCGTTCGGTCAACTGTCTCAGCGCGGCCTGACCGTCGGCCAGCTCACCGACAGTCTGAGCATGCTGCGCGGCAGGCACTCCATCAAAACAGGGGTCGATCTTCGCGTGCACCAGCGGAACAACACCCAGTCTGGAGCAGTGTCGGGGCAGTTCAACTTCGCGCGCGCGATGACCGGCAACCCGCAGGACACATCAGGCAGCACGGGCTTCGGGCTCGCGACATTTCTTCTGGGCGCGGTGAGCGGCGGCAACCTGAATTCGTCGCTCGCTCGCGCCGACGCGTTCAACTACTACGGAGTATTTGTTCAGGACGACTATCGCGTACACCCTCGTCTCACGCTGAACCTCGGCGTGCGCTACGACGTCATCACGGCGCCGACCGATCGCTTCGACCGCTATTCGAACTTCAACCCCACCGCCATCAACCCAGTTACCGGTACTCCGGGCGTTCTGCAGTATGCCGGCGTCGACTTCGGTCGACAGGCCTACGACACGAACTACGGCAACATAGGCCCACGCGCCGGGTTCGCGTTTGACGCGTTCGGTAACGGACGGACTGTCGTCCGCGGAGGGTACGGGATCCTCTACTATCACAGCGCCAATTTCGAATACCCCGACACGCAGGGATATTCCGTCAGCACGCCGTTTCAGTCGCAGCAGGGCACGAACTTTCCGGCGTTTCAGCTCTCAGCCGGGCCACCGGTCCTTCTCGAGCCGTCCGGGAGTTCGCTGGGGCCGCTCAGCTTCCTGGGCAACAACGTGACGTACTTCGAGCGCAAGAGGCCGACACCGAGCTCGCAGCAGTGGAATCTGGACGTGCAGCACGAATTGCCTGGATCCATGCTCGTCGACGTTGCCTATGCCGGGAGTCGCGGAACGCACATCGTTGGTTTCGGCTACGACCTGAATCAACTCGATCCGCAATACCTTGCCCTGGGACTGCAACTCGATGACCCGGTTCCGAACCCGTTCTTCGGACGTATCCCACAGGGGCCATTGAGCGGTCCGACGATGTCGCGGCGTCAGTCACTGCGGCCGTATCCTGACTATCTGAACATCACGGTGCAGAATCCGCCGCTCGGTGCGACGAGTTACCACAGTGCTCAACTCAAAATGGAGCGACGATTCTCGGGAGGATGGGGCTTTCTCGGCTCGTACACGTTCTCGAGGTTGTTTGGCGATGTCGGTCGCAACATCATCGACTTCGGTACGGTGGGCGGAGCGCCGCAAGGCAACGTGCCATGTGGGCAGGATTCGAAGTTCGATCGCCTCTCCTGCCGGTCGATCGAGCCGCAGGACGTGACGCACCAGTTCGTACTCAGCGCGCTGTACGATCTGCCGTTCGGCACTGGGCGGCGGTTCCTCTCGTCCGGTGGCGCGCTCGCCAGCATCGTCGGTGGATTCCGCGTCAATGGCATTCTGTCGCTGCGGAGCGGTTTGCCGCTCGTGGTTAGGGGCGCCAATGCCAAGAACGGCGCCGCCGATCGGCCGAACATGGTTGGCGACCCTGAACTTCCCTCCGGCGATCGGAGCGCCGAACGCTGGTTCAACACCGACGCTTTCGCGGCTCCGGCACCATTCACGTACGGTGACACGCCGCGGGCGCTGTCGAACGCTCGCGGTCCGGGGTTTTCGGCGGTGGATCTCTCGCTGACCAGGGATATCGTCTTCAGCGACAGGTTTTCCGTCCAGTTGCGCGCGGAGGCGTTCAATCTCTTCAACAGGACCAACCTGAATCTACCCAACACGAACTTTCTTTCGGATGAATTTGGTCTCATTACGAGTGCCGACTTTCCTCGTCGTGTCCAGTTCGGCGCGAAGATGTATTGGTAGAAGATGCGCCGACTCGCAGTCATCGTCAGCTTGACGCTCCTGCCAGCGATCCCCGTTGTCACGGTGCACTCCCAGGCGGGGAGTGTCGAGACGCCGCCGCTTCAGATCAGCGGCATTTATCCGCATCTCGCGGTGTTCAACGATACCGGCTCGCAGCAAGACAACGAGTGCGGGATCGGCGCGGTGGTCGCATGGGCCGGACGGTTGTGGCTGCTGACGTACCCGCCTCACCAACGGACCGGGAGCGCAGACAAGCTGTACCAGATCGACGGCTCACTGCACATGACGGTTCGGCCCGAAAGCGTCGGCGGCACGCATGCCGGCCGGCTCATTCACTGGGAATCGCAGCAGTTGATCCTCGGTCCGTACTTCATCGATGCCGAGGGGAATGTTCGAGCCATCGATCAGAAGAACGGATTTCCTGCGCGCATCACCGCAATTGCCAGGCACCTCACCGATCCTGCAAACAAGGTCTACGTCTACGACATGGAGGGGCCGATCTGGGAAGTGAATGTCCACACGCTTGCTGCAGAGCGTCTGTTCGTCAAGCCGGTGCCCGGGTGGCACGGCAAGGGGGCGTACACCAGCCAGGGACGTTTGATCGTTGCAAATAACGGCGAGCGGCGCACGGCCGACCTCGATGGGCTCACATGGGAGCTGCCAGAATCCCAGTGGACGCGCGGACCGGAAGACGCCGGCGTGCTCGCGGAGTTCGACGGCCGGCAGTGGACCATCGTCAGCCGCCGGTCGCACACGGACGTGACCGGTCCGGGCGGGTTGCTCGGTGAGCGTGGCGGAGATGCGCCAGTGTGGAGCATCGGCTGGGACAAGCGCTCGGTATTGCTCGACGTGCGGGCGGACGGCGAGTGGCACACATACCGGCTACCGAAGGGCAGCTACACCTACGATCCGACGCACGGGTGGTTCACGGAGTGGCCGCGGATCCGCAGCATTGGCGAAGGCCAGATGCTCCTGAACATGCACGGCACCTTCTTCGACTTTCCGTCGACGTTCACGGTCGGGCGGACAGCCGGCATACGTGCGCTGGGCACGCACCTTCACTACACAACTGATTTCACCGAGTGGAACGGACGCGTCGTTCTGGCGGGTGATGACACGTCCATTCAGCAGAACGAGCTCGCTGCGAAACCGCAGTCGAATCTCCGCTTCGTGACGCTCGCGGAGCTCGCGCACGATTTCGGGCCCCGCAGCGGCTGGGGAGGGCCGTGGGTGCGCGATCCGGTCAAGGCTGGTCAGCCGAGCGCGCCATTTCTGATCGCGGGCTACGAGCAGCGGTATCTGCACCTCGCGCACGATTCGGCCTCCGAGGTGACGTTCTCCCTGGAGATTGACCTGCGTGGCGACGGGCATTGGCAGCCGTGGAAAACGGTTCGCGTTCCGCGAAACGGATATTCCTCGCTTCTCCTGCCGCCGGATGCTCCGGGCGAGTGGCTGCGGGTAACCGCCGACCGCGACTGTACCGCGACGGCATTCCTGCACATGGAAACGCCAGCCGAAGCGTCGACGTCCGCCTCACGCGTCTTCGCAAGCCTGATGTCCGTCGACGCGAACGGTCGCTGGACGGGCGGACTGCTTCGTCCGGCGCACCTCTCGCGCGACCTGCAGTTCCTCGCGCGAACCGTTGACGCTGATGGCCGCCCGGGCCCGGAAACCTATTACGAAGTAGACGAGGGATTGCGGTTCACGCGCGTCGATGCGCCTGCCTTGGTCACTGAGCTCCAACGCGTGGGGCAACTCAGAAACGACTACACGGTGGATGCGGCGTCCGTGCTCGTGATTGATGACAGCGGGGACCGCTGGCGCCTGCCGAAACGGATGCCCGCGGTGGAGCACACAGCGGAGCGCGGTCTCCGTGAGGTCATCTCCGAACGCTACCTTGCGAACTTCGACGGAACGTTTTACGAGATCCCGCGTCGCGCCGACAGCACGGGCCCCGATTTCCGTCACATGAAGCCTATCGCCTCACACCGTGCTCACATTACCGACTTTTGCACCTGGCGGGGCCTCCTGGTCCTTGCCGGAACCAACCTCCAGGCTCCAGCCGACGGTCACCTCTTCCGCGCGGCGGCCTCGGGTGCCGGTTTATGGTTTGGCGCCATCGACGATCTTTACAAGTTGGGCGCACCCGCTGGAGAAGGAGGGCCGTGGAAGGACACGGCTGTCAAAGCCGGCGAACCGAGCGATCCCTATTTGATGACGAACTTCGGCCGAAAGACCGTCGCGCTTTCCCACGATTCGACCGATCCCGTCAGCTTCACCATCCAGGTGGACTTCCTCGCTGATGGCTCCTGGAACACGCTCGAGGTCGTCGAGGTTCCCCCGGGCCAAACGATCGACTATCGCTTGCCAGACGGCTTCGCCGCACACTGGGTTCGAGTCACGACCGATCGCGACGCGAAGGCGACGGCGTGGTTTCGGTACGAACCCATGACGAGCGAGACTGCGCCTGCTCGCTGACCGGAACCGGGACATCTCGCCAGGGCACTCGTGGCTGGTTTCGTGTCGACCGTGTTGGACGCCACGATCCGTCACCTCCCCCATTCCTTTTGACATTCGAAAGGAACCGCGCGTAGACTTCTTTCGTCTATCGAAAGGAGTAGCGTGGCTCCCGAACGCGGCGACATTCTCCAGGGCACCCTCGACATGCTCGTGTTGAGAGCCGTGCAGCTCGAGCCGATGCACGGATGGGGCATCACGGAGCGGATCGAGCAATGGTCCGAGAGTGTCCTGCAGCTCGGCCAGGGCACGCTCTATCCGGCGCTCTACCGGCTGGAACGCCAGGGCCTGATTCGATCCGAGTGGAAGGTGACCGAAAACAACCGCCGCGCACGGTACTACTCACTGACGCGCGAAGGCCGCCGCCACCTCAGCGACGAATTGGCACACTGGCAGCGGATGTCACGCGCCGTGAACCTCGTCCTCGAGGCAAGCCTGAACCGGTGAACTCCTATGAACCCGATGAACCAGCGGCTCGCACACGTGTGGCAATGGATGCGATCGATCGTCCGGCGCGGTGCGCTCGAGCGCGGGCTCGATGAGGAAATGCAGTTCCACATCGATCAACAGACCGAGAAGTACACGCGAGCGGGACTGAGCCCGGCTGAAGCCCGGCGCCGGGCGATGCTGCGATTCGGCGGAATGGTCCGCGTGCATGAAGAGACACGGGACGAAATCCGGCCGGCGCTCATCGACGATTCGATCCGCGACATCCGGTTCGGCACGCGTGTGCTGCGGCGCGCACCGGGCTTCACGTTGGCCGCGCTGGCGACGCTCGCGATCGGCATCGGTGCCACGGCTGCCATTTTCAGCGTCGTGCGGACGGTGATGCTCGAGCCGCTGCCGTACCGCAATCCGGATCGCCTCGTCGGCATCTGGGAGACCACGCAGGATGGCGTCACACAGAACGTGATTGCTCCCGCCAATTACGTCGCCTGGCGCGAGCGCAGCCGCACACTCGAGCACCAGGGGATGGTCGGACCTGACGGCCTGACTGCAATCGTCAACGGCGAACCCGACAAACTGAGAGGGCTCGACTTCTCGTACGACCTCTTTGCGGGACTGGGCGTCCAGCCGATGCTGGGCCGCGCCTACACGTTCGACGAGGACCTCGGTGGTAAGGGAGGGGTGATCGTCCTCAGCCACGAATACTGGCAGGCCCGCCTCGGCGGGCGGCCCGACGTCGTGGGCATGAAGCTGAGCACGGATGGCGGCCCGCGAATCGTGGTCGGCATCATGCCTGCGGGCTTCACCGTGGCGGGCGAGAAATTTGATTTCCTGATCCCGTTCGCGCAAACGCCCGAGCAGTTCCGGGCCTACAGGGGAAGAGCGGCGTCGTATGGCCTCGCGCGTGTGCGCGACGGAGTGTCGTTCGACCGGGCCGTGGCCGAGATGCGGGCGATCTTCGCACAGCTGGAAAAAGAAGCCCCCGAGCGGAACGCAGGGCGGAAGGTCCTGCTGATGCCGATCCAGGAACAGATGGTGGGCGATCTCAGGCCCGCGTCACTGGCCCTCATCGGAGCGGTCGCACTCGTGCTGCTCGTCGCCTGTGTCAATGTCGCGAGCCTGCTGCTGGCGCGCAGCGCTGCCCGTGAACGCGAGTTCGGCATGCGGACGGCATTCGGCGCACGACGCGCGCGGCTCGTGCGGCAGATGCTGACCGAAAGCCTGGTGCTCGCTGTCCTGGGCGGTGCCGGTGGGATCGTCGTCGCGACGTTGTGTCATCGGGGACTGCTGGCGCTCGTCGGCGACCGTATCCCGATCCCACGCATCGACCAGCTCCGGCTCGATCTCCCCGTCGTTCTTTTCACGACGATCGTCGCACTTGGGACGGGCCTTCTCTTTGGCATCGTACCGGCGTTCGTGACCACGAGTCGCGCCAATGAGGCGCTCCGCGACGGCGGGCGGCACGGCGGCGGTCGCCGGCTCCACCGCGTGCTCCGGACGCTCGTCGTGGCGGAGGTCGCGATCTCACTGGTGCTGCTTACGGGCGCAGGTCTTCTTCTGCGCAGCTTCATCAAGCTGCAGAACGTCGATCCGGGCTTCCAGGCGGACGGAGTTCTGACCGCGAGCGTGGATCTCCCCAGCACAGACTACGACCTGTCGCATGCCGAGCTCATGCTGAACGGCGTGATCACGCGCGTCGCGGCGCTTCCTGGCGTGGTGAGCGCGGCGGGCTCGTCGTGCCAGCCCGTGCCATATTCGTGCATCGGGACCAGCTTCTGGCGTGTCGATCGCGTCAGACCGCCGGAAGGGCAGCTGCCTGGCAGCCAGGTGAGACCGGTGACGCCACACTTCTTCAAGACGATGGGGATTCCGCAGATCAGTGGCCGCGACTTTTCCGAAGCCGACACCGCAAGCTCTGCGCCCGTGGCGATCGTCAGCGAGGAGCTCGCCAGGCGCCAGTTCCATGGCGAGGATCCAATCGGCCATCGTCTGCGTGTCGATTTCGAGCACGTCAGCGGCCGCGACGATGTCGAGTGGACGATTGTCGGCGTCGTTGGCAACGTCAGATCGACGCTCGATGGACCTGTCCGGCAGACGATCTTCGTGCCGCGTTCGCAGCGTCCTGGGTTTGGCATCACGCTCTTCGCGCGGACAACCCATGATCCGTTCTCTCTGTCGAAGAGCGTCACTGACGCGGTCCGCCGCGTGGAGCCGCGAGCACCCGTCGAGATTCGAACGCTCGACACGATCGTCGGGAACACGATCGCGCGTCCGCGCGCGCTGTCGATTCTGCTGGCCGTGTTCGCGCTTGCCGGGCTGGCGCTGGCGGCAGTGGGCGTCTACGGCGTCATGGCGTACTCGGTGCGCGCACGGACGCAGGAGATCGGCGTCCGCATGGCGCTCGGCGCGACACAGCAATCGGTCGCGCGCCTGATCGTCGGCCAGGCGCTGCGTCTCGTGCTGGTCGGTGTCGCCATTGGACTCGCCGCGGCGATGCTGCTGACCCGCTCGCTCGAAAGCTTGCTGTACGACGTTCAGCCGCTCGATCCCTGGACGTTCGCTGGAACCGCAGTCCTGCTCCTGGGGATTGCGACGGTCGCGGCCTACGTACCCGCGCGTCGCGGGATGCGCATGGCGCCGATCGAGGCGCTCCGCGTCAACTGAAGTCCGCAGAGTCGAAAAGTCGAAGAGTCGGAAGGGTCGCAGTGTCAGGTCGAAGAGCCCAAAAGCAATGCGTGCGACCCTGCTGACTCAGTCAATCGCCCGGAGCGTCATCGGGATCCGGCCCCGCCCTTCAGCTGCCGCTGATAGTCGACCTCGTCGAAGTGACCGAGCGACCGCGCGATCAAGCCATCTTCGCCGAGCGTCCACTCCTCGTAGCCGCTGATGCGGACAGGCTTGCCGGTGCCGCCTGGGGCCGTGTTCGTGCCAGTCAGCGTCCAGCGAAAGATCGCCTGCGCTCCAGCGATGGTCACATCGTCCATCGAGACGACCATGTCCGGGAACGTCGTCATGAAGGATTGCGCCGCCGCGGCGATCGCGGTCCGACCAACGGAAGGCGCGCCAGCGTTGATCGTGATCGATCCCGCGGGCGCGAAGAACGACGCCACCTGGGCGGGGTCGTGACTGCACCACGCCTGCGCGTAGCGCGCGGCGAAATCCTTCAAGCGCGTCATGTCCATCGTCGAGACTCCAGTCGGGGCATCGGTCAGCGTCAGCTCGGTGCGGCGGGTCTGCGCCGATGGTCCGGTTCCGATGGTGAGCTCCAGCTCGTAGTGGCCGGCGGGAATGGATGCGATCGGGATCCGGCCGACAGCCAGGAGCCTGCCGTCGGCGTCCGGGGGATGGAGCGGCAGCGCGATCGATGACAGTGCTGCGCCGTTGTCCGTGAGGGTCAACTTGGCGAAGGGCAGAGGGGCGCCAGGTTCGAGGAGCAGCGAAACGGCAAAGTTCACTTCGCTGCGTTCACGACGGCTGAACATCGGACGGTAGGTCGGGACCAGGGCGAGCTGGTTGGCGACCAGCGGATTGCCGGGAGCCGATTCGCCGTTCTCGAGCCGTTCGGCGTGATCGACGATCATCAGATCGCCAACGACCGGCCGCGTCGGCTGAGGAATGTGAAGCGTGGTGCGGAACACCTGATTGCGCTTGGCCGGGCGATCGTGGACGGCGACTTCGATCGTGTGTTCTCCCGGCGAGAGGTCCGCCGTGCGGAAGAAGAGAATGCGTCGGCTTCTCGTGGCCGGGAGGTTGTCGAGATCGCCTTGCAGCGAATACTGCTGACTCAACTTGCGCGGCAGCTCCCCTGATCCTCCGCCGACCCGCGCGAGCACGACGACCTCACCCGAGAACGCGTGGCTCGCGTCGTTCTTGAGGAACGACAGGCTGCTGCCGGGAATATTGGCGATGACGGCGCTCAGCCCGGCCCTTCCCGGCATCGGGACGCTGTAGGCACCAATATCGACGGGGACCTCCGCGGGCGCCGGATTCGCTGCCAGGGCCGCCAGAGCCTCGGTTTCGTACGAGAGCGTCGGGCCGGTGTCGGTCCGTGGTGTCGCGCGGTAGCCGCTGCGCGCGCGTACGTCGACGCCTGGCCGGTTGACCAGCACGGAGAGCTTCCGGTACGAGCCATCCTGCGATGGATTGGTGGGTGAGTACGACAGCAGGTAGTAGTTGCGGCGGTCAGCGTCGATCTTCTGGATGCCGCGTGCCAGATCGTTCGTGTTGTCGATCAGCAGACCGCCGGTCTGCGACGCAAGAATGCCCAGCGACACCGCCGGGTCCAGTTTCAGATACCGCTCGTTGTCTTCGAGACCTTCCAGATACTTGTCGCCGCGTCGCACGTCGCCAACGCCCATTGCGCCGAGCTCGTTCATGCCCATCGCCGTCTCGGCCTGTTTGCTCTGGACGCGCAATCCGGCGGCGTCGAGTGTGTACACCGTCACGTTGTTGCGGTTTGCGTTGTCGATGATGGCCCGATACTTCGGCTCGACCGTGGGCGGGATCGTCAATCCTTCGCAGAAGTAGATGACGGCCTTGCGTCCCTGGATGCTGCCGAGAGAATCGACCAGCGCCAGGAGCGAATTGATCGAGGCCTGGCCCTGCATCTCGTACAGCATGTCCTTGTAGCTGCGGTCCATGCGCATGAGCACTTCGAGCACGTTCGCGAGCGCTCGACCGGCATCGCCGCCGCCGGCCTCCGCCTGTGCGATCGGATCCACCCAGGGTTGTTGGCCGGCGGATCGTCCGGCTTCTTCGGCGCCAGCCACCCAGGGCACGTCAGGCGATGCGTAATAGTTGTCGAGCGTAGGATTACGTTCGCGTGCCATCTGTGTTGTCGCCGTCGTCGAAACGCGATCGATCGCTTTCGTGAGTCTGTTCTTGTCGGTCGTGTACGGTGCCACCGTCGCGAGCGCCTGATCGACGATGAAAACGCCGGCGAGCTCGTCGGCCTGCTTGTCCTCGATGAATGCCCGAGCTGCCTTTACGGCGAGTACACGCCCGTCAGGTGAGAGCCGGTCGAAGGCCAATGCCACAACCGTTGGGCCGCGGCTGGTCGGTGCCGCACCTGGCTGGCCTCCTGGCACCGCCGCGCCAGACACCAGGCCTGCCGACCGCGCCGCATCAGCTGCTGTCGCGCTGGGATCGGGTTGGTGACGGCCGAAGGTCAGGACCTTCTGCAGCACGCCGTCTTCGAAGATCTGAAAGTCGTTTTCTGTGAGGTCCGTGATCGGACGGCCGCGATGATCGGTGACAGACACGTCCACCAGGACCGCTTCGGTCCGTGCGCCGAAGTGCGGAGGCGCCTGTGGGTTCTCTGGCGGCGGCGATTGCTGTGCGGCGAGGCGTCCCGTCACCAGGATCAGCCCGGCGAGTAGCGGGACACCGGCTCGAGTCGCCATTTTCGTCACGACACCCGGCATGGCTCACCAATTGGAAGGGCAGCTGGCGTGTCAACGATACCGCGGCGACCCGCCTCAGTCTACGTTTCGGTGAAACTCCAACCCCGGCCTGGACGTATTTTTCAACAGGACTGCCGGCAGTCGTCAGCCAGTCTCCGGAGGCCGCGTGGACACACTCCTTCAGGATCTGAAGTTCGCCATCCGCCTGCTGTTCAAGGATCGCGCGTTTGCGGCCACGACGCTGTTGACCCTCGCGGTCTGCATCGGCGCCAACACGGCCATCTTCACGGTCGTCCGGTCGGTGCTGCTCCGGCCCTTGCCGTATCCGGAGGCCGACCGGCTCGTGTTCGAGTACCGACGGGTTCCCGGGCGCCGGTGTCGAGCGGGCCGGTACCTCCGTGCCCAACTACTTCGACCGGTTGTCGATGACCGATGTGCTCGAATCGCAGGCCTTGTACCGGTTCAACGGCTACAAGGTGGGAACGGGCGTGGGCGCCGAAGGGGTCTCGGCGATGGCCGTCACCCCGTCGTTCTTCCGCGTCCTGCGCGCACAGGCCGTGCGCGGCCGCCTCTTCGCCGAAGACGACGGGCAGGTTGGTCACAACCACGTTGTCGTCCTCAGCCACGCGTTCGCGGTCAAGCAACAGGGCGGCATCGATCATGTGGTGGGCCGTGACCTCCTTCTGAACGAGGAAAAGTACACCGTCGTGGGCGTGCTGCCAGAAAGCTTCACGTTCTTGAATCCTGACGTCCGGATCTTCGCGCCGCTCGCGTTCGAGCCAAAGCAGCGCGCGGAAGACGAGCGCTACAGCCAGAACCATCAGGCGATCGGACGTCTCGCGCCTGGCGCGACGGCCGCGAAGGCACAGGCTCGTATTGCCGCATTCAACGTGCAGCTGCTCGATCGTGCCGGCCCGCTCAAGACGGCGCTTCAGAACGCGGGCTATCACACAGTGGTCGTCCCGCTCGGCGAAGACATCGTCCGGAACGTTCACGCCGTCCTCAATCTGCTGTGGGGCGGCGTGCTGTTCGTTCTCCTGATCGCGGCCGTGAACATCACGAACCTGGCGCTCGTGCGCGCCAGCGGCCGCTTGAAAGAGCTGGCGACGCGCCAGGCGTTGGGCGCAGCGCGGCGAAGGGTTGCTCGCCAGCTGGTGACCGAGGCCCTGGTGCTCACGGTCTTGGGTGCGGCCATCGGTCTCGCTCTCGGATGGTGGAGCCTCGACTGGCTCACGTCGGTCGGCCTGGCGGACGTGCCGCGTGCGTACGAGGTCAGGCTCGACGGTGTCGTCGTGCTCTTCGTTCTGGGCCTGGCGGTGATGCTTGGCATCGTCATCGGCGCGGTACCGGCGATGCAGCTGGCAGGCACGAACCTGAACGCGGTGCTCCGCGACGAGGGCCGCGGTGGCACGGCCGGACGTGGCGCGCGCAGGGTCCGGCGCGGACTCGTCGTCGCTCAGGTGGGCCTGGCATTCGTGCTGCTCGTCAGCGCCGGACTGCTGCTGAGCAGCTTCCGCCTGCTGCTTCGGGTGGATCCTGGCTTCACCGCCGAGCACGTCGCTACAGGGCGGGTCAGTCTGCTCGACTCGAAGTATCCGGGCGATGCATCGGCGCGGACGTACGCGAACCGCGCGCTCGAACGGATCCGCGCGCTGCCCGGCGTGACTGCCGTCGGGCTCACGACGTATCTGCCATTCAGCTGGGATGGGAGCAGCGGCGTGGTCATGGCAGAGGGGTATGTGCCAGCGGCGGGTGAGTCGGTCGTGTCGCCCAACCAGCTACACGTGTCGCCCGGCTACCTCGAGGCGATGAAGGTGAGCCTCAAGCGAGGGCGGTACTTCAGCGACAGCGATGATGAAAAGGCACCGCAGGTGGCCATCGTGGATGAGCAACTCGCCAAGAAGTTCTGGCCGAACGCCGACCCGATCGGGCGCCGGATGTACAAGCCCGACTCGCCTGAAGACGTCGTGAAGCCAGGTCCCAAGGTCGTGTGGATGCAGGTCGTCGGCGTGGTGTCGAACGTGAAGATGCAGGGGTTGATCGAAGGCGAGGGCGCGCGACTGGGGGCGTACTACCAGCCGTTCGCTCAGCACACTGACCATGACTTCGCGTTGTCCATCCGCACGGCGGGGGAGCCGTCCGCGATCACCGGCACCGTGCAGCGTGCGCTCGCCACCCTCGACCCTGAAACGCAGATGTACGACATCTTCACGATGCCGGAACGCGTCGAGAAGTCGCTCAATCCGCGGCGGACGCCTCTGCTGCTCTCGATGGCGTTTGCCGTCGTGGCGCTGATGCTGGCCGCAATCGGCATCTATGGCGTGCTCGCGTATCAGGTGACGCAGCGGACGCGTGAGTTCGGCATCCGCATGGCGCTCGGCAGCGACACGCAGCGGATCCTGGGCCTCGTGATGCGTGAAGGCGCCGTGCTCGTGGTCGTTGGACTCGCCGTCGGATTGCTGGGAGCGGTCTTCCTGCGTGCGCTCATCGCGTCGCAGCTCTATGGTGTGGGTGCGTATGATCCGAGCGTCCTGCTCGCGGTCACCGGCATTCTCGCCGTGGTCTCGCTGATAGCGTGTCTCGGTCCTGCGAGACGGGCGTCGAAAGTCGATCCGGTCATCGCGCTCGGGCAGCAGTAGGGCTCATGAGACGCGGCGGATGACCGGGTCTGACAGCAGGATCCGGCTGATGGCGCGGTTCGCGTCGAAGTACACCTGCCAGTAGTGGTCGTTGTGGCAGAACGGCCTGACCGCGAGCGTGGAGCCTGCAGGGTTGAACGTCAGAATCTCCACGTGCGGCGTCGGCGTCCGTAGCACGTGTGGGATCGTGAGCAAGGCCTCCCGCATGCGGCCGGTCGTGCCTTCGATGTCGAGGCCGGACGGGAGCTGGGCCGTCAGATCGACGCGCCGAAACTCGTTGGCGCTGAAGTTCTGCACGTTGTCCGAAAAGAGTCGATTGTTGCCGACGTACGTGCGCACGTAGTCGGCCGTGTCGATGGCCGTGACGAACAGGCCGATTTCGCGGACCGTGCCCGTGATCCCTGCCGCGGCGATGATGTCGCCGACCTTGAACGGACGGAAGGTCAGGAGGAACAAGCCCGCCGCAAAGTTCGCGAGCAGGCCTGACCACGCGGCGCCAATGGCGATGCCCGCCGCCGCCATCAGTGCCGCGAACGAGGTCGTTTCGACGCCGAGTACGCCCAGCACCGCGATCAGCACTAACACTCGCATCACGACGCCGGCGCCGGTGTCGAGATACGTCGCGAGCGTCACATCCACCTGCCGGATTCTCATCGCGCGCCGCAGGCCGGATCGCAGCAGCCGTATCGCCCAGCTGCCCATCAGCCAGATGACCAGGGCGCCCGAGAGCCGCCAACCCATCGGGATCAGGTAGAGGCGGATAACGCCGTCGAGTTGTGGGTTGAGCTCTGGTGGCATGCTCAAGCGCGAGACGAGCACGTCGGATGCCAGCACGCCTCCATGGCCTGGGGCGTTCAGGAATCCGTGCCGAGCGGGAAGGCAATTGCCGCCGGCCTGCAGTCGATTGCTACAGCCGATGCGGAATTTCTACATCCGAATCGAATCGAGTCCGAATCCGAACACGAATCCGAAGACGAATAAAACGAATCCGAAGACGACGCCTCCTCAGACTCGATCGGTTAGCGCGCAGTGCTCACGAGTACCGGCGCATCCCGATACAGCGCGGGGAAGAGCCGCTTCAGATCATCGATCTTGGGCAGATCGTTGACGACGATGTACGGATAGGTCGGGTGGCGTGTCAGGAAGTCCTGGTGATAGTCCTCGGCGGCGTAGAACGCCCGTCCCGGTTCGATGCGGGTCACGATCGCAGTCCGGAACGCGTGGGCCTGATCGAGCTGCGCGATGTAGGCCTTGGCGACGCTCGCCTGCTCGTCGCTCGTCGGGAAGACGGCGGATCGATACTGCGTGCCCGTATCCGGTCCCTGTCTGTTCAACTCCGTCGGGTCGTGCGCGACCGAGAAGAACACCTGCAGCAGCTGCCCGTAGGTCACCTGTCGCGGATCGTAGGTCACCTGCACGGACTCGGCATGTCCAGTCGTTCCCATGCTCACCGTCTCGTAGTCGGCCGCTTCTTGTCGCCGCCGGCGTATCCCGACACCGCGCTCGTCACGCCTTTGACGTGCTGGAAAACGCCCTGCACACCCCAGAAGCATCCGCCGGCGAACACGGCTACAGCGGATCCTGACGGCGACGGCTTGACGTCCGTCGCGGGCGGCGGCAGCGCGCGTCCACCATCAGCCAAAGCGGGGAAGCTGCGCATGGCGAGCGCGCCAAGCAGAACCAACACCGCAATCGCGAGTGCGCCACGGGTGTTCTTGACCGGGATAGCCATAGCTCTATTTTAGACGCCGTACTCGCCTTGAGTACGTCAACTCCCAACTTCCAACCTCCAACTCCCAACACGAATACGCGATCGCTTCGGCGCCGGCGCCGGCGCCGTGGGCCTTGGGAATTGGTAGTTGGAGGTTGGGAGTTGCCGTAACTCATGTGGTTAGTCTTCCCACACCATTCCAAGCTCGTCCGCAACCCGGCGCACGGCCGCTTGTTCGGCAGGACCGAAGGCCGCTGGCGTGTGGCTATCGATGTCGATCTGCCCAAGAATCCGGCCCTCCGGGGCACGCACGAGGGCAACCAGCTCCGAGGCCGTCTCGATACTGCAGGCCAGGTAATTGTCGAGCGCACGCACGTCCGGCACGTTCATGTCTTCGTTGCGCGCCACCGCGGTGCCGCATACGCCGACACCGACCTTGATACGCGTGTGTTCGGTGGGAGCGCCGATGTACGGCCCGAGCTCGAGCGTGTCGCCGCGCAGCACGTAGATGCCAACCCAGTTGAATGACGGAAACGTCGCCGCGAGGTGCGCAACCGCGGCTTGGAGCGCGGATCCGGATCGGTACCACGCGGGTGGTTCACGCTTGTTCATCCGTCCCACTCCTGACAGAACGAAGAAGAGATCAGCAAGACGATTTCACGCCGAGCAGCGTGTCGTTCGGATAGAGGTGATTCACGTTGTCGCGGGTCACCATCTGGTGACGCACGAACACCGCTGGAGGAAGCGGCTTGTTGGCGAGGATGTCGAGCGCAAGGCGGATCAGCCCATCGCCGTAGCGTTCGGGAAAGTATCCGGCCGAACCGACGAGCGGCGACTGGACTTCGCGCAATTCGGCGCGCGCATCGGGCTCGGCGTTCTGGCCGACAATCGCGCAGGTGGTCGCCCGGCCGGCCTCCTGGAACGCGCGGGCCACGCCGAGCGCGCTGGCATCGTTGGCTGCGCCAACCAACACGTACTTCGCCTTTGACTCACGGAGGTGTCTCCGCATGTGATCGAACGACACCTTGTACTGGCCGTCGCCGTCGAGGGCAGTGACGTGGCCCGCTTCCACGGCGTCGGGCACGGTATCTTTCAGACCCGCCAGGATTCCGCTGACGCGTGCTCGCACGAGCGCTCCCGCGCGGGCGAGCTCGAGCAGCACCACTTCATCCACGCGACCATTCCAGTGGCTCTTCGCCCAGCGGCCCAGGTACCGGCCCGCAAGCAGGCCTGCTTCGTAGTTGTTCGCCCCGAAGTAGGTCGCGCCCGGATGGGGAATGTCGATGGCGATGTAGGGAATGGCCGCTTCGAGATAGAGCGCCGCGATCGCCGGCGCGATGGCCTCGTCGGTCTGGAACTCCACGACCAGGTCCACCTTTTCGCGCACCAGCTGGTGCGCGTTCCTCAGAGCGACTCGGGGCTGGTACTTGTTGTCGACGACAATCAGCTCGACGTTTGCCTGCTCGGCGGCGGCCAGCAAGCCGGTCAACACTTCACGAGCGAAGGAGCTGACCGACCCTTGTGCGGCGTAGCCGAGGCGGTAGCGCCGGCGTCGTTTGACTTCGAACGCCAGGCGATAGCGGCTGACGTCGACTTTTTCAAGCAGGCCGCAGAAATGGAGCGTGTGCAGCAGGCGGAAGCAGCGGCCCTTGCTGAGGCCAGTGCGCGACACGACGTCGCGGAGGCGCAGCACCTCACCCGGCGATGCAAACGCCTCGAGCACCTGTGATGCGTGCACCACCGACTCGACGACATACGGGTGAGGACTGGATGGCGTCATGTCCCGGCGCGGCGTTCTGGCCGCGCGTTGCGCAGAGCATAACAGAGGCAGCGCGCATCGGTTGACGCCGGCTGCGCCAGCAATGTGGGCGCGGGCCCGTGTGAGGCGGCTGAGCACGGACTGTGAGGCCGCTTCGGCTCGACCTCCCGGATCCCTTCCGTCGGCCCGGGCCCTCGCCGTCGTTTCAGCCAGTGAAACAGCCCGCGCCGTTTGGAATTGCGTTGCGATCGCCTCGCTGTGTCCTACACTGCCCGCTCTGGCTCAACACGAGGTTGCTCAGGATGCCCGCAGTGCGCCGTGCGTTTCGCATGTCCATCCACCCAGGCCAGGCTGAAGAGTACGAGCGGCGGCACCGTCCGATCTGGGAGGACCTCGAAGAAACGCTGCTTGCGCACGGCGTATCCACGTATTCGATTTACCTGGACGAGGCGACCAACGATTTGTTCGGTTACGTCGAGTTCGAGAGCGACGAACGCTGGGCGGCAGTCGCGTCGACGGATGTGTGCCGACGATGGTGGTACCACATGCGTGAGCTGATGCCGTCCAACGCCGACAGCTCCCCGGTCTCACGCGCGCTGCGCGAGGTCTTCCACCTCGACGCGGATGTCGCACATAAGAGTCGAAACCAACCATGACCACTCTCAGATCGAAGCGCCGCCGGTTGCAGCAGGCCGCCATCGCGCTCCCAATCTTCCTCGCCCTGGTCGCCAGCCGGCCTCTACGCTCGGCCGGTACCACGGCCGCTGCCACGGATCTTGCCGTCGTGGATCTGCGCACGGAGTTCAAGGCCAATCCGGCGGGCATCGACGTGATGGCGCCGCGTTTCAGCTGGCGGCTCGAGAGCAGCCGCCGCGGGGTGATGCAGGCCGCCTACCAGCTGCGGGTCGCCGACAGCGATCGCGATCTCGTCGCAGGCAAGCGCCTGGTCTGGGACAGCGCGCGAGTCGCCTCGGATCGATCGGTGCTGGTGCCGTATGGTGGTCCGGCGTTGCAGTCTGGTCGCCGCTATGCCTGGCAGGTGCGGGCCTTCGAGGGAGAGGCCACGCCGACTCCCTGGAGCGCACCCGCGTCGTTCGAGATGGGTCTGCTGCAACCAACGGACTGGAAGGCGTCGTGGATCGAGCCTGGTCTGCCTGAGGACAGCAGCAAACCCGCGCCTTCGCCGATGCTGCGTCGAGCATTCACGGCCAAAGCTGGGATCGTGCGCGCCCGCGCCTACGTCACGAGTCACGGGCTCTACGAGCTATACCTGAACGGACAGCGCGTCGGCGACCAGCTGTTCACCCCGGGTTGGACAAGCTACAACAAGCGACTGCAGTACCAGACTTACGACGTCACCGCGCTCCTGAAGCCCGGCGCCAACGTCGTCGGTGCAGTGCTCGGGAGCGGCTGGTATCGAGGCGAGCTCGCATGGTCCGGTCATCGCAATCTCTACGGCGAGCATCTCGGGCTCCTGGCGCAGGTCGCGATCACCTACGGCAACGGAAGGGAAGAGATCGTCGGCACGGATGCGGCGTGGAAAGCGTCGACAGGACCGATCGTGGCGTCGGAGATCTATCTCGGCGAGCACTACGACGCGCGCCTCGAGCAGGCGGGATGGTCTGCTGCCGGGTTCGCGGATGCGAAATGGACACCCGTGAAGGTCGTGGAGGGCGGCAAGGATCACCTCGTTGCGCCGGCCGGTCCACCGGTGCGGCGGATCGAAGAGGTCAAGGCGGTCAAAATCCTCAAGACACCCGCAGGTGACACCGTCGTCGACATGGGGCAGAACATGGTCGGCTGGGTGCGTCTCAAGGTGCAGGGTGACGCGGGCACGACCGTGACCCTTCGACACGCCGAGGTGCTCGACAAGCAGGGCAACTTCTACACCGAGAACCTGCGGCATGCGGAAGCGACGGTGCGGTACACGCTGAAAGGCGGCGGTCCAGAGGTCTACGAGCCGCATTTCACGTTCCAGGGCTTTCGATACGTCGCGGTTGCGGGGTTCCCCGGCGATCTCACGCTCGACAGTCTCACCGGCATCGTCATCCATTCCGAGATGGCGCCGGCAGGCACGTTCGAGACGTCGAAGCCACTCATCAACCAGCTGCAGCACAACATCCGCTGGGGCCAGAAAGGCAACTTTCTGGACGTGCCGACCGACTGCCCGCAGCGTGACGAACGTCTCGGCTGGACCGGCGACGCGCAGGTGTTCTCGCGCACGGCGGCGTTCAACATGGACGTCGCCGCCTTCTTCACGAAGTGGCTGAAGGACGTCGCGGCGGATCAGTTTCCGAGCGGCAGTGTGCCGCACGTCATTCCCAACGTCCTCAGCAACTTTCAGGGTCAAGAACCCGGCGGCTCCGCCGCGTGGGGCGACGTGGCGGTGATCGTGCCGTGGAACATGTACCTCGTCTACGGCGACACGCGCGTCCTCGAACAGCAGTATCCCAGCATGGTCCGCTGGGTCGAGTTCGAGCACACCCGCGCCGGCGACGACAACATCTGGGATGGCGACCAGCACTTTGGCGACTGGCTGGCATTCGCGACGACGCGCTCCGACTACCCGGGGGCCACGACCGGCAAGGATCTGATCGCCACCGCCATGTTCGCGCACTCGACCGACCTGCTCGCACGGACCGCGCGCGTACTGGGGAAGGAAGACGAGGCGACGAAGTACGAAGCGTTGCTCGGCAAGATCAAGGCGGCCTTCACACACGAGTTCGTGTCGCCGACAGGGCGAGTGGGCGAGAACACGCAGACGGCGTACGTGCTCGCACTCGAGTTCGACCTGTTGCCGGAAGATCTGCGGCCGGTTGCGGCCAAACGGCTCGCGCAAGAAGTGCGTGAGCGAGGACATCTGACGACCGGGTTCGTCGGCACGCCGTATCTATGCCACGTGCTCAGTCGTTTCGGCTATCTGGACGAGGCGTACCTGCTCCTCAATCGCGAGGAGTACCCGTCCTGGCTCTATCCCGTGAAATCCGGGGCGACAACGATATGGGAGCGCTGGGACGGACAGAAGCCTGACGGCTCATTCCAGGACAAGGGGATGAATTCGTTCAACCACTACGCGTACGGCGCCATTGGCGACTGGATGTACCGCGTGATGGCGGGCCTCGAGATCGATCCGGCCGCGCCAGGTTACAAGCACCTCCTGGTCCAGCCCCATCCGGGCGGAGGCTTCACCAGCGTGAAGGCGAGTCACGACTCACCGTACGGCACGGTGACGTCGACCTGGTCGCTGGCCAATGGCACATTCGAGCTCACGGTGATGGTCCCGCCGAACACGCGCGCGACGGTGCGCCTGCCCGGGGCGACCGCGGCGAGCGTCACTGAGGGTGGCAAGCCAGTCGTCACTGGCAACGGCATCACCGGCAGCCGGCAGGACGGCACTGCTGTCGTGATCGAAGTGGGTTCGGGCCAGTATCAGTTCTCGTACCCGATAGCTGCGCCCGCCAAGGCAGCCGGCAGCGCGACCCGCTGATCGGTTGCTGACGTCGCGACGCGGCCCCGTCCTCTCGCTGCGTCCATTTCGACCGTCGTGAGTTGTTCTTCTCTCCGAAACAAACGCTCGCCGGTCTGCACCGGCCTCTGCCGTAAGTCTGACTGGTCATACGACTCAAACGATAGTGGTCGTCGCCGCCGGGGATCCCCGCTGGCCCAGCCAGACGTGGCGCACCGGGCCTATCTCCGCATGCACTCACCAATTGCTGCCTTGTTGCGCGTGGCGCAACCCGAGCGGCCGTCCGTTTGGTTGCCCGAGGGCCGAGCGTCACGCCGCATTCGAAAGGTAAGTCTGGTCATACCAGCAGTTACGGGGCGTTAATTGGCTGACTTCTTGTTCTGTCAGGTGAAACAACAGTCAAAACGCGGAACAAGCTTGCCGAGAATCCGGCGTACGCCCAGACTCGCGCCGTCCCTCTCTATTCATGTGGCCGCAGCGTCGCCTGTTTGCCTCCGCTAGCACGCCACCCGGAGAGCGTTGACGACAATTCGCCGGAGACTCCACATGAGAAAAGTCCAACTGGTTCTCGCCGTGCTGGCAGTCGTGCTGTGTTCGGCGAGCGTGCTGTGGGCACAGACCGCCACCGGCCAAATCACAGGTACGGTGAGGGATGCGAGTGGGGGCGTGATGCCCAAGGTCAAGGTGACCGTCACCAACCAGCAGACGGGACTCACGCGCGAGACCACGACCAACGACGATGGAACGTACGTGGTGCCGTTGCTGCCGGTCGGCAATTACCTCGTGACGGCGGAGCAGACGGGTTTCAAGCTGGCCATCAGCTCGGACATCCCGCTGAACGTGGACCAGGTGCAGCGCATCGACCTCGAGCTCGCCGCGGGCAACGTCTCGGAGAAGGTCGAGGTCACGGCCAACGCCGCTTCGATTGACACGCAAACATCCACCATCGGGCAGGTGGTGTCCGAGAAGCAGGTGACCGACCTGCCCCTCAACGGCCGCAACTTCATTCAGCTGCTGTTTCTGGGCGCCGGCGCTGTCATGACCGACGGCGAGCAGGGGGGAATGCGGCAGGGCGTGGGCAGCGCCATCAGCATCATGGGCGCTCGACCCACGTCGAACAATTTCATGCTCGACGGCACCGCCAACGTGGACACGTCGCTCGGGACCGTCGCCGCCGTCCTCTCGATAGACGCCATCCAGGAGTTCAAAGAACAGACCTCCACCTACTCGGCCGAGTACCGGCTTCAGCTCCAACCAGATCAACATCGTGAGCAAGTCGGGCACCAATCAGTTCCACGGATCGGCCTTCGACTTCATCCGCAATGAGAAGCTGGACGCCAAGAACTTCTTCGATCCGCACGATGCGGAGAAGCCGCAGCTCGATCAGAAGCAGCCGGGGTTTGTCGTCGGCGGGCCGGTCTTCCGAAACAAGACGTTCTTCCTGTTTAACTACGAGGGCGTCCGCATCAAGCGCGGCTTCAGCTCATTCAACACCGTCCCCACGCCCGACGAGCTCGCCGGACACTTCTCGAGCCCCATCATCGATCCGGCAAGCGGGTTGCCGTTCGCGAACAACACGATTCCGCAGTCGCGCTTCTCGCAGCTGGCGCAGCTGGCGGTCAGCAAGTTCGCGCCGGCGCCGAACAGCAGTGCGCCGCAGGGCAACTACCAGGTGATCCGGACGCTGCCGCAGGATCAGGATCAGTACACGATCCGGATCGATCACAACCTCGGTCGCTACGGGACGGTGTTCGGGCGCTTCACGAAGACCACCTTCAGCAACATCTCGAGCGGGAGTGTCAGCGACCTCGGTGACACGGCCTTTGAGCAGGACTCGACCAACTGGCAGCTGACGCACACGTGGGTGGTCCAGAGCAATCTGGTGAACAACTTCCGTTTCGGTCGCGTGAAGGCGACGGCGAACCAGGGCGCGTCGATCCCGGCCGATCCCGCCGAAATCACGGCGCTTGGTCTGACCGGCGTGTTCACCGACCTCACCGACGCGCAGCGGGCGTACCCGCGCATCAACATGAACAACTACTCCCAGCTGGGAGGCGGCACGAACGTCTACACGACCAGCTACCAGCCGATGTACGACATCAGCGACACCATGACGTGGGCGAAAGGCAATCACACGTTCAATGCCGGCTTCAACTACCGGCAATGGACGCTCAATCGCGACCTGGCCAACGAATTCCTGGGCGCCTTCGCGTTCAGTGGTGACTTCACCGGCAACCCGGTGGCCGACATGCTGCTTGGCTACTACTCCGGAGCCGGCGCGTTCCAGCCGGCGCCGTTCGGCGTCCCCGGGCAGTCTGGCAACCCGCGCGAGTACAACTTCAAGTATTTCGCGCCTTACGTGCAGGACGACTGGAAGATCTCGTCGCGCCTGACGGTGAATCTCGGGCTGCGGTGGGACTACCGTACGACGCCCTATGAGACCAACGACCGCATGGGCTGGCTCGACACGTCGAACGCGCTCGGCGGAATGTGCATCGCCGATCAGAGCCTCGTCACGGCCGGCATCGTCGGCGATGGCAGCTTCTACAGGTACTGCGGTCGCAGCAATCCGAAGGATCCGTCCAAGGGAGATTTCGCGCCGCGTCTCGGCTTCGCCTGGCTTCCCTTCGCTGATGGCAAGACGGTCATCCGCGGCGGATACGGCGTCTTCTACGACTCGGCCGAGGGCCGCGAGATCGACGGGTCGGCCGACATCTACCCGTATGTGAGCCGTGGCAACTATCCGCAATCGATCGGCCAGCTCACCCCGCTCCAGACGACCGATGCGCTGTTCCCGGTCTTCAGCAATCCAGGGCCGGTCACACCCGCCGCCAACAGCTTCATCGCGGTGATCATCTCGGAGAACCCGAAGGACCCGTACGTGCAACAGTGGTCGCTCGGCGCGCAACGGTCGATCACCAGCAACACGACAGTGGAGCTGAACTACGTCGGCAGCAAGGGATCGAACCTGCTGATGCGACGCAATATCGCACAGGCGCTGCCATACACCGCGGCGCAACCGAGCGTGCAGGAGCGGAAGCCGTTCCCGAACTTCGGGGTCTACATCAACAGCGACTGGAGCGGCTACTCGAACTACAACGCCTTGAACGCGAAGCTGGAGCACCGGGCCCGCGGTGCGCTGGTCACTCTCGCCTACACCTGGGCCAAGAGCACCGACAGCAAGTCCGCCGCGGCTGGCATCGGCGCCTCGGGCTTCAACGGCTGGCAGGGGTTCCTCGACAACCACGATCCGAAGCGGGATCACGGCTTGTCCGACTTCGACGTGGATCACCGTCTCGTCGGCAGCTTCGTCTACAACCTTCCCTTCGGCCGCGGGCGAGAAGTTCGCGGGCGATTCGACTGGGGTCAAGAATGCGATCGTCGGCGGCTGGCAGGTGAACGGCATCTATACCTGGCAGCATGGATTCCCGCTGACGGTCACGGCCCAGGATCTCGGCGGCGTGCTCGACACCTTCGGTACGAATCGCGCGGACCTGGTTGGCGACCCGACTCCGAGCGGGTTCAATCCCGACATCAACAAGTGGTTCAACACCGCGGCCTTCAGCCAGCCGGCACTCGGCCAGTTCGGTACGGTCGGTCGCAACACGCTCCGAGGTCCGAGTACGAACAACTGGGACCTGGCGTTGTTCAAGAACTTCGAGCTTCCGAAGAGCATGCGCCTGCAGTTCAGATTGGAGTCGTTCAACGCCTTGAACCACCCGCAGTTCAACGCCCCTGACACCGACGTCAGCTCGCCGCGGTTTGGCATCATCGGATCGGCGAAACCCGGACGTATCAATCAGCTGGGGATAAAGTTCCTCTTCTGAGCGGCACGTCGCCGGTCCGTCATTCCCGTTGCGCTCGACCCAACCGGCACGACACCGTGCCGGTTGGGTCACACCCCTGGGCCCGCTGCGGATAGGATGGGCCGGCTCGCGCAAATGGGGTCCTGCCCGGTGCGTGTCGGCCGTCCTGGAGCAAGGGGCATGTGGGTGCACACACGCAGGGTCGTCATTGGTTGTCTGGTCTTCGCTCTGGCGTCGACGGCGCTCCGTGCGCAATCGCCAGGCACGGCGGCCTCCGATGCGGACGCGATCCAGGCAACGTTCAAGGCCGCGGAGCAGGCGCTGGCTGCTGGCCGCTACGATGAGGCCGAGCGCCTCTACGACGAAGTTCGAAAACGGGCCCCGACTCTCGCCGAGGCACACGCAAAGTTGGGCGTCACGTACTACCAGGAAGGCAAGTTCGCCGAGGCCGTGCCGGTGCTCAGGAAGGCCCTGACGCTCAAGCCTGGTCTGCCGAATCTCGACGCCCTCCTCGCGATGTCACTGTCCGAACTCGGACGGGACGAGGAGGCTCTGCCGGGTCTGAAGAAGGCGTTCGCGCGCACGACTGACCTGCCACTGCAGCGCCTTGTCGGACTGCATCTTCAGCGCGTCTATACAGGCCTCGGTCGAGATGCCGACGCGGTGGGTGTGGCGCTCGAATTGAGCCGTCGCTTTCCAGACGACGCGGAGGTGCTGTACCACACCGGGCGACTCTTCGCGAACTACGCCTACCTGCAGACGATGAAGCTCTCGAGGGTCGCGCCCGACTCGGTCTGGATGCACCAGGCAGCGGGCGAGGCCAACGAGAGCCAGGGCCTGTGGGACGCCGCGATCAAGGAATACCAGCAGGTGGTCGCGGTTGCCCCGCGCCGGCCAGGACTGCACTTCCGCATCGGTCGCGTCCTGCTCGCACAGGCCCAGCAGCCGGACGCTGACGCTGGCTCGCTCACGTCGCAGGCCCAGCAGGAATTCGAGGCGGAGCTCCAGCTCGATCCGACCAATGCGAACGCCGCATACGAGCTCGGAGAAATCCAGCGCAAGGCCGGACAGCTCGAGAAGGCTGCCGAGGCGTTTGGCGTCGCGGTGAAGGCCTACCCCGAGTTTGAAGAGGCGCTCGTCGGGCTCGGACGCACCTTGACCGCGCTCGGCCACGCCGACGCCGCCATCGAACTCCTGCAGAAGGCCACCACGCTCTCGCCTGATGACGATGTGGCGTTCTACCAGCTGGCGCAGGCCTACCGCGCCGTTGGGAACGCGGCCGGCCAGCAGCAAGCGCTCGACACGTTCCAGCGTGTTCACGCCGCGCGACGCGGTACGACGCCGCCATCACGGCAGGACGTGACGAGACAGGAACTGCCGCCGAACCCTCAATGAGCAACTGGCTTCGACGTGCTCTCGTCGCAGGGGTCATCGCTCTCGGTGCTGTGTTGCCGAACGATGCGGTCGCACGTGGCAGACGGTGTGCCCGTGGCCCTGATCGCTCGCGATCTCCGATGCGAGTACACGGTCGATCCGCTGGGCGTCGACGTGACCAATCCGCGACTGTCCTGGTCGCTCGCGAGCACCGTTCAGGGCGACCGGCAGGTGGCGTATCAGATTGTCGCCGCATCCTCACTCTCCGGTCTCGCGGGCAACGCCGGCGCGTTGTGGGATAGCGGCAAGGTCGCTTCCGACGCCACGCTGTTCGTGACCGTACGCCGGACGTTCGCTGGCCAGCTCGCAGCAGGTGTTCTGGAAGGTGCGGGTTTGGGATCGCGAGGGGCGAGCGTCCGCCTGGAGCCAAGCGGCGACATGGACGATGGGGCTGCTGACGGCGGAGGAGTGGCGATCGCGTTGGATCGCGGACGCAGGCAACGGCGAGACAGTGTTGCTCCGCCGCGAATTCGAGGTGAAGCCGGGCCTCCGACGCGCACTCGTCCACCTTACGGGACTCGGTCAGTACGAGCTGCAGGTGAACGGTGCAACAGGCCAGGACGATGTGCTCAGCCCCGGATGGACCAAGTACGACAAGACCTGCCTCTACGACACGCGCGACCTCACTCGATTGGTACGTCCGGGGCGGAACGCGCTCGGCCTCTTCCTGGGCAACGGGATGTACCGCGTGCACGCGGGCCGGTATACGAAATTCACCGGCTCGTTCGGTCAGCTCATGGCGATTCTGCAGCTTCGCCTGGAATATGGGGACGGCACGGTCGAAACCATCGGTTCCGATACTCGCTGGCGCACTCACGCCGGGCCGATCACGTTCTCGAGCATCTACGGTGGTGAAGACTTCGATGCGCGCTTGGATCCGAAGGGGTGGTCGGCCCCGGGGTTCGACGATCGGGACTGGCAGGAGGCTGTCGTGGTCGGCGGACCCGGAGGATTGCTGAAAGGGCAGACGACCGCGGCGCCGCCCATCCGCACGTTCGAAGCGTTACCAGTCCACGACCAGTCGCATCATGGCGATCGGATCGTTGTCTACGACACCGGCCAGAACGTGTCGCTCGTCATCAAGGCTCGCGTTCACGGCCCACGCGGGTCCTACATCCGTGTCACTCCGGCGGAACTGCTGAAGGCGGACGGTACGGTCGATCGCGAGTCCGTGGGCGGTGGCGAGGCGTACTGGCAGTACACCCTGGCCAACGGCGCGCAGCCGGAATTCTGGAGCTCGCATTTTTACTATCACGGGTCCCGTTACCTGCAGGTCGAACGCTTTCCGGCAGTGACGGGCGGTGCGTTGCCAGAGGTGGACGAGCTCCAGGCGCTCGTCGTGCAATCGGCCTCGCCGCCTATTGGAAGCTTTGAATCGTCGAGCGAGCTGTTCAACCAGATTCACCGATTGGTGCGGTGGGCGCAGCGCAGCAACATGGTCAGCGTGCTGACGGACTGCCCGCATCGCGAGCGGCTCGGGTGGCTGGAGCAGTATCACCTGAACGGTCCGTCGCTGCGCTATGGCTTCGACCTCTCCCGTTTGTACCGCAAGGGGATGGGAGACATGGCCGACAGCCAGCTGTCGAACGGACTCGTCCCCGACATCGCGCCCGAGTACACGGTGTTCGAGGGCGGCTTCCGCGACTCGCCCGAGTGGGGCAGTGCATACCTCCTCGCCGGATGGCAGCAGTACGTGTGGACCGGGGATCTCGATCTGCTGCGCAGCCACTACGACGGCATGGCGCGCTACGTCGGCTACCTTGGATCGAAGGCGTCAGGGCACATCGTGTCGCACGGCCTCGGCGACTGGTACGACATCGGGCCCGACCGGCCCGGCTACGCCCAGCTGACGCCGATTCCGCTCACGGCCACGGCTTTCTATTTCGAGGACGCGACGATTCTCGCCCGCGTGGCAGCGTTGCTCGGCAGACCCGACGATGAGGCGCGCTACACGAAGCTCGCCGGCGAGATCCGAACGGCCTTCAACGCGCGGTTCTTCGAGCCATCGACCCATCGCTACGCGACCGGCTCGCAGGTAGCCAACGCCATCCCACTCGTGATGGGGCTGGTGGATCCCGGCGTAGCGGGTGCCATCCTCGACGCCGTTGTCGCTGACATACGCCAGCATGGCAACGCCTTGACTGCCGGGGATGTGGGTTACCGCTACCTCCTTCGGGCGCTGGCGGACGGTGGCCGTTCCGACGTGATATTCGACATGAACAATCAGTCGGAGAAGCCCGGATACGGCTATCAACTGAAGATGGGTGCGACCAGCCTGACCGAAGCGTGGAACGCAGATCCGCGCTCGTCACAGAACCATTTCATGCTCGGTCAGATTGTGGAGTGGTTCTATGGCGACCTCGCTGGCATCGCTCCCGATCCGGCGGCCGCTGCCTTCAAGCACGTTGTCATCGCGCCGCAACCGGTCGGGGATCTCACCTGGGTCAAGGCGCACGTGGATACGCCGCGCGGAACCGTCGCCAGCGAGTGGACGCAGCGCGATGGAGTGTTCCGGCTCGAGGTGACGATCCCACCCAACACGACTGCGACGATAGCCGTACCAGCGGAATCACCCGCCGATGTGTCCACGGCGGGCGGGACGTCGGATGCACAGCCGGCGCTGTCGGCTTCGGCCAGACGTCCAGGGCGTGTCCTCTACGAGACGCCCTCCGGCCGCTGGGTCTTCACGGCGAAACGGTGAGCAGGGCACACCGGTTGGTGGTTGCCTGATCGAGAGGGATTCCATGGCGCGAGGACAGACAGCCGTCAGTGCCACGACCATCGAGGCCGCCTTCGGGCTCGCCGTCGAGCGGTACGCCGAATTGGGCGTCGACGTCGAGGCCGCGCTGGCCGCCGTGGCCGCAGTGCCCATGTCTCTTCACTGCTGGCAGGGTGACGATGTGGGCGGCTTCGAGCGGTCGGCGACTGCCCTCGGGGGCGGCCTGGCAGCAACCGGTCACTACCCGGGCAAGGCCCGCACCGTAGAGGAGCTCCGCGCAGACGCCGAACGGGCGCTGTCGCTCATCCCTGGGCGACACCGCTTCAACCTTCACGCGTTCTATGGCGAGTTCGGAAATCAGATGGTCGATCGCGATGCCATCAACGTCCAGCATTTCCGCGGCTGGATCGACTGGGCGAAGGCGATTGGCGTTGGCCTCGACTTCAACCCGACGTACTTCTCACACCGTCGAGCCGCCGACAACATGACGCTCTCGCATCCCGATCCGGCGACGCGACAGTTCTGGATCGATCACGGCACCGCCTGCCGTCGGATTGCGGCAGCGTTCGGCGCGGAGCTCGAGACGCCGGCGATCGTCAATCACTGGATCCCCGACGGGATGAAAGACACGCCGATCGATCGCGTGGGCCCGCGCGAGCGCCTGATCGACTCGCTGGATGCCATCTTCAAGGAACCAATCCCGCCGTCGCACGCGCGTGACTCAGTCGAGGGCAAGCTGTTCGGCATCGGCCTGGAGAGTTTCACCGTGGGCTCGCACGAGCTGTATTTCGGCTACGCGCTGTCGCGGCGGCTGCTGTACACGCTCGATACCGGACACTACCACCCGACCGAATCGGTCACCGACAAAATCAGCGCGGTACTGATGTTTCTGCCGGAGGTGCTTCTGCACGTGAGCCGCGGCGTTCGTTGGGACAGCGATCATGTGGTCATCCTGAACGACGAACTGATGGCGCTGGCACAGGAGCTGGTCCGCGGACGGTTCCTGTCGCGGACGCACATCGGCCTCGACTACTTCGACGCCAGCATCAACCGCGTCGCAGCGTGGGTGATCGGCGCCCGCAACCTGATCAAGGCGTTGCTCGCTGCCATGCTCGAACCCGTCGAGCGGCTTCGCGCTGCCGAAGCCGATGGGGATTTCACTGCGCGCCTGGCGCTGCTCGAAGATGGCAAGACGCTCCCGTTCGGAGCGATCTGGGACTACTACTGCGTGACCGCTGGCGTGCCACCGCGAGAGTCGTGGCTCGAGGAGGTCCGACGCTACGAGCGCGAGGTCCTCGCCAGCCGCGGGTGATCGACCGGGCGCCCTGCTTTCCTCGGCGCTATTCGAGAAGGATCGGTTCGCCGGGCTCGTCCACGTGCGGCACGAGGTGCGGATCGCGCATGATCAGGCGCGCGCACGCATTCCAGCGCAGCAGCGCATCGTCGTTGCCCGCAGGGCGCTGCGCTTCGGCCTTCTCGTACCACGTCATCGCCTCGCGCAGCCATTGATAGGCCTGCGGTCCGCACCCGGGACGCCCCTGCCGCAATCGCGCAATCGCCCGGCGCTCGAAGACGATGCCGGAGTAGTAGGCACGCTCGTAGGGATCGCGCAGCCGCGAAACCGTAGCCCACGCTTCTGCGGCCGACGACGAATCGCTGTCGAACTGATCGGTCAGTGCCAGCAGGAGCGTCGTCAACGCCGCCTGGTTCTCGGGCTCCACTTCCAATGCGTCGAGACAGATGCTCACGGCCTGTCCGGGCTCGTTCAGGAGGCGGTATCGCTCGGCTCTGGCGAGCGCGCGTTCGACGGCTTCGGGAGAGAGGGTTTTGAGCTGGAAGTCCATGGCGCCCTCGACGTGCCAGCGTTAGGAGCGGAACATGCGGAACAGCCTGACCACCGGATCGTAGAGCTCGTCGATCACGCGTTCCTTCAACGGGATGATCGCATTGTCGGTGATCGTGATGCTCTCCGGGCAGACTTTCGTACAGCATTTCGTGATGTTGCAATAGCCGACCCCGTGAGCTGCCTTCAGGTCACGCGTGCGGTTTTCCGTGTCGAGCGGGTGCATCTCGAGCGCCGCGGCATACACCAGGTGGCGCGGCCCGACGAACTCGTCGAACAGGGCGTGGTCGCGTAGCACGTGGCAAACGTCCTGACACAGGAAGCACTCGATGCACTTGCGGAACTCCTGCACGCGTTCCACATCGACCTGTGCCATCCGCCAGGTACCGTCGGGAGCGTCCGGCGGGCGCGGTTTGAACTTCTTGATGCTTTTCTTCGCGCGGAAGTTCGACGAGACATCCGTCACGAGGTCGCGGACCAGCGGGAAGGCGCGCATCGGCTCGACGGAGACCGGTTTCGTCAAGTCGAGCTCGTTCAATCGCGTCATGCACATCAGGCGAGGTTGCCCGTTCACCTCGGCCGAGCACGACCCGCACTTGCCCGCCTTGCAGTTCCATCGGACCGCGAGGTCGTTCGCCTTCTGGGCCTGGATCTGGTGCACGGCGTCGAGCACCACCATGCCCTCGGACACATCGGTCGTATAGTCCACCAACGACCCCGACTGCGCATCGCCGCGCCAGATCCGGAACGTCGCGCTGGCCGCCATCTACTTCATCTCCTCGATGATCTGCTTGAGATCGTCGCGCATCTCGGGGATGGGCACCCGCGAGAGCTCCATCGCGCCATCGCGTCCCTTGTGGACGACGAAGTTGAACGTTGCAAACGCGTTGTCCTTGTCGGGATAGTCCTCGCGGAAATGCCCTCCGCGGCTTTCACGGCGTTCGATGGCCGATCGTGCGATGGCCTCTGAGACCGTCAGGAGGCTGTGCAGATCGAGCGCCGCGTGCCATCCCGGGTTGTATTCGCGGTGGCCGCCGACGCCGACTTTGCCGGCGCGCGCGCGGAGCGGAGCCAGTCCCTCGAGTGCCCGTTGCATCTCGTCCTCGTTCCGCACGATGCCGACCAGGTCCTGCATCATCTCCTGCAGGGCGTACTGCACCTGATACGGACCTTCTCCCCCCGTGCCCCGCTCGAAGGGCTCGAGCGCTCGCGTCGCGGCCGCGTCCACCTGTGACGGATCGATTGTCGCCGACCCCTGATCCTTCGCGTACTTCGCGGCATATTCGCCGGCGCGTTTACCGAAGACGAGGATGTCCGAGAGCGAGTTGCCGCCAAGGCGATTGGCGCCGTTGATGCCGGCGGCACATTCGCCCGCCGCGAAGAGCCCGGGCACGCTGGACATCTGCGTGTCGGCGTCCACCTTGACGCCACCCATGATGTAGTGCGTCGTGGGTCCGACCTCCATGGGCTCCTTCGTGATGTCGAGGTCCGCAAGCTGCTTGAACTGGTGGTACATGCTCGGCAGCTTCTTCTTGATGTGCTCGGCGCTGTTTGGAATGCGCGCCTTGATCCACGCGATGTCCAGGAAGACGCCGCCGTGAGGGCTGCCGCGTCCCGCCTTGACCTCGCGGTTGATGCAGCGGCTCACGTGATCGCGCGTCAGCAGCTCGGGAGGCCTGCGTGCGGACTTGTCGCCCTGCGTATAGCGCCAGCCTTCGTCTTCGTTGTCCGCGGTCTGCGGGCGGTAGTTGTCCGGAATGTCGTCGAACATGAACCGGCGGCCTTCGCTGTTCCGGAGAACGCCGCCTTCACCGCGCACGGCTTCCGTGACGAGGATGCCGCTGACGCTCGGCGGCCAGATCATCCCCGTGGGATGGAACTGCACGAACTCCATGTCCACCAGATCTGCGCCCGCATCGTAGGCGAGCGTGTGTCCGTCGCCGGTGTACTCCCAGCTGTTGCTCGTGATCTTGAAGGCCCGGCCGACGCCGCCGGTCGCGAGGACCACCGCCCTCGCGCGAAACAGCTTGAACCGGCCGCGCTCGCGTTCGTAGCCGAAGGCGCCCACGACGCGGCCGCCGTCCTTGAGGAGCGTGACGATGGTGCACTCCATGTGGACGTCGATGCCCTGGTGGATGCCGTGGTCCTGGAGCGTGCGGATCAATTCGAGTCCCGTCCGGTCGCCGACGTGCGCGAGCCGGGGATACCGGTGGCCGCCGAAATTCCGCTGCAGGATGCGTCCGTCATTCGTGCGGTCGAACACCGCACCCCAGGCCTCGAGCTCCCGCACGCGGTCAGGCGCCTCCCTGGCGTGCAGCTCCGCCATCCGCCAGTTGTTGACGTACTGGCCGCCGCGCATCGTGTCAGCGAAATGCACCTTCCAGTTGTCGCGGTCGTCCACATTGGCGAGCGCCGCCGCGATGCCGCCCTCGGCCATGACGGTGTGCGCTTTGCCGAGAAGCGATTTGCAGACGAGGCCAACAGAGACTCCTGCCGCCGAGGCTTCGATCGCGGCCCTGAGTCCTGCTCCGCCGGCGCCGATGACGAGGACGTCGTGGTCGTGCGTCTGGTACTCCGGCATCACCAGATCCTGACGTCCGTCAGCACGCCCATCGAGCAGAGCCGGACGTACAGGTCACTGAGGCCGACGCTCACGAGGCTGCACCATGCCCAGATCATGTGACGGCGGTTGAGGCAGCTCACGCACGAATACGCGCGTACGCCCATGGGCGCACGTGAGAGCTGATCGACACACCCGCCGAGTACGTGGCGCATCGAATGACAACCGAACAGGTAGCCACTGAGGAGCACGAGGTTCGCTGTCAGCACGAGTGAGCCGACGCCGACGCCGAACGAGACGGTGCCGGTCGCTGGACTCGTGAACCAGAACGCTTTCCAGACATCGTACGCGAGCACCACCAGGATCCCGACCGACAGGAACAGCATGTAGCGATGGATGTTCTGCAGGATGAGCGGAAACGAATTCTCGCCCCAGTACGTCGAGCGGGGCTCACCAACCGTGCAGGAGGGCGGGTCGGCCCAGAACGCCTTGTAGTACGCGCCACGGTAGTAATAGCAGGTGAAGCGGAAGAACGCGGGAATCGGCAGGATGAAGAGCGCCGGCGAGAACGGCAGCCAGACAGGCCACGCGGCAGGCCTGGGACCGAACCACGCATGCGGCGACGGCCCGATGATTTCCGGTGAATAGAAAGGCGAGAGATACGGGCCAAACGTGTAGTGATCGCCTTGGAACGCGGCCCACGTGGCGTAGACGAGGAAGGTGGACAACGCGAGGAACACGACAACGGGTTGGACCCACCAGGCGTCGCGGCGTTCGGTCTCACCGAAGCGCCGGACGGTCAAACGGACCGGGGCAGCCGATATGGACATGCGTCTCCTTCGAAAGCGCCCCTACCATAGCCACGCCTGCGCGGGATTTCAAGGGCCCGATGAGCTGGTGTCAAAGATTGCGATGGTTTCTTCGGGCGCCTCTGATACGTTTCGGCTCTTGCCGCGTCCACCTAGGCAGTGACTGCGTGTGTACGCCAGCTGCGGTCAGCTGACGCCAGGAAGGAGCTCGCATGAGCATGAAGCACGTCGTTCTCCGGAGCATATCGGGTGGCGGTCTCGAGGGCATGCCCACCGCTGGGTCTGCGACGCTCGCCCCCAAACTGTCGGTAGATGTTCAACTCGAAACACTGCCCCGCGGTGAAGCCGCGGAGCTCGCACGTGAAAAGGGTGTCGTGGGCGTGGCGCCGGTCATTCCCATGAGACTGATCGCGCCCGTGAATATCGCGGCCGTCGCGGTACCACTGGCTGGTTCGACGTGGGGCGTGCAGGCCGTCAAAGCCGACACCTCGCCATTTGACGGCGACGGCATCATCCCCGCCGTACTCGACACCGGCATCGATCCGAACCATCCCGCCTTTGCCGGCGTCGATCTGGTTCGAAAGAACTTCACCGACGCCGCCGACGACGACGAGCATGGGCATGGGACGCACTGCGCAGGCACGATCTTCGGGCGCAGCGTCGGCGGCACACGAATCGGAGTCGCCCCCGGCGTGAAGCGGGCCGTGATCGGCAAGGTGCTGGGCGGCAACGGGGGCGGCAGCGATGTGATCATGCAAGCCATTCAGTGGGCCGTCCAGAATGGCGCCAACGTGATTTCGATGTCGCTCGGGATCGACTTTCCCGGATTCGTAAAGGAGCTCGAAGGGCAGGGACTGCCGACCGAACTGGCCACGTCGATCGCGCTCGAAGGCTATCGCACCAACGTGCTGCTGTTCGAGCGGTTGGCGGGGCTCGTCCAGGCCGGAGGCGCGTTCATGCAAGCCACGGTGCTCGTGGCGGCGGCGGGCAATGAGAGTCAGCGTGACGTGAATCCCGACTTCGAAATCTCGGTCAGCCCCCCCGCCGTGGCGACAGGCATCGTGTCGGTCGCGGCGCTCGATACCGGGGCCGGCGGCTTCACGGTCGCGCCGTTCTCGAATGTGGGCGCGCAGGTGTCGGGGCCCGGCGTCGGCGTCATCTCCGCCAAGCGTGGCGGCGGCCTGACGGCGATGAGCGGCACGAGCATGGCCACGCCGCACGTCGCGGGTGTCGCGACGCTCTGGGCGCAGAAGCTGAAAATCGCGAACCAGCTCAACGCGTCCCTGCTCGCAACGCGCGTCGTCGGATCGGGGACGACGGTCGGATTGAAGGCTGGATTCGATCCGAGCGACATCGGCGCGGGGATCGTCCAGGCACCGCAAAGCTAGTTCGGAGTGCGGAGTGCGGAGTGCGGAGTTTGTTCCACTCCGCACTCCGTGAGTTCACCGCATTGTCCCTCCGCATTTTCGAACTCCGTATTCCGGATTACGTTGAAACTCTGCAGGCGCGATCGGCGTAGTGAACAGTGGGCCCGACGCCCAAGGGAGGTGTGTGTGAGCCATCTGTCCCGCACTGCCGCGATCGCGGCGCTCTTGCTGGCCGGGGTCGGGGCCGCGGTTGTGAGTGCAGCCGAACCGGCTCGAATCGTCGACCGTGCCTTCGCGGCTGGCGGGCAGGTCACGATGGAATTGGCCGCCGGACGGTATGTGATCGAAGGTGCGCCCGACCCGCGGATCCATCTGACCTGGGAGACCAGGGAGCCGCGCGACGCCGCCAAGGTGTGGACCCGAGTCGAGACGTCGGGCACGGCGGCGCGCATCGAGACCGACGGGCCGTCGAACGGCTTCGAGGTCACGATTCAGGTACCGTTCAAGTCGGATCTGACGATCCGCCTGTCCGCCGGTGATCTGACGATCGCACAGATCCAGGGCAACAAGGACGTGTCGGCCTGGGCCGGTGACATGAAGATCGAAGTGCCGCGCGCGAACGACTACAAATGGGTCGATGTGTCGGTGACCGCAGGGGAGTTCCAGGCAGGGCCATTCGGCGCCGCCAAGAGCGGTCTCTTTCGATCGTTCACGTGGACGGGACCCGGCGCGTACGACATGCGCGTGCGGCTGACGGCCGGGCATCTCGTCCTGCGCGAAGGAGAGAAGCCGCGCTGAGCCGCCGCCGCGACCCGGCGCGAGTTACGCAGCGGCGTCGCCAATGGCGCCAGTACGTGGCCGAGGTGCGGAAGAGCTCTCGACGGATGCCGACTGCGCAAGAACGTGCTCGGCCTCCGCGAGGATCGCGGGCTCCGCTCCGAAGGTACGCAGGTGCTCGACCGTCATGGCCGCTTCGTCGCGGCGGCCCGTCAGGCAGAGCAGCGTGACGACGCTCGTGTAGCCGCGCAGGTAGTCGGGGTGCTGGCGCAGCAGCGCGAGACCCACGTCCGCGCCGTCGCCAAGCCGTCCTGCGTGAACCTCCAGCATCATCCATTGCAGCCAGGGTTCGAGCCTGCCGGGCGCCAGCTCGGTGCCACGCCGCAGCGCATCGCGGGCACGTGCGAGATCGCCCTGGCCGAGCGCCAGTTCTGCCAATTCCAGGAGTGCCTCGATGTTGCCGGGCTGACAGCGGACCAGTTCGTCCAGCGCGAGCAGCGCACCCTGCGCATCGCCGGATGCCAGCGATCGCCGCGCGAAGCCCGTGTACAGCGCTTCATCCATCGGCGAGACGTCTGCGCCGCAGTCGGTCGTGCGCCAATCCTCTGTGAGTGCCGCGGCCGCCGGCTCGCGATCGGCGACGGCCAGGATCAGCCAGCTTTCGAGGCCCTGCGGCGTGCGGTGTTCGCAGACTTCGTCGAGGCTCGTGAAGCCGCTGGTCGCGAGCGCTCGATCGAGCTCCTCGCGCGCGTACAGACGGACGGTCAGCGTGTCGTCGAACTCGGGATCGAGAAAGCCTGGGCCCGCCAGGTAGATCTGAAAGGCGACGAGCCCGTCGGGACGCAGGACCCGGCGCGCGTCGCGGAGATAGGCGGCGAACACCGGGCGCGGCATGTGCTGAAACGCTACGTACGCGTACACGAAGTCGAAATACGCGTCGTCGAACAGCGCCAGGTCGATGCCGCTGTTTTCGTGCGTTCGGGCGTGAGCGACGCCCGCCAGCCACGCGTGGCTCTGCCGGATCATGTCCGCCGACACATCCACGCCGTGGATCTCGGCCACGAAAGGCGCCAGCGCCCGCATCACGCGACCGATGCCACACCCGATCTCGAGCGCGCGCCACCCTGGCTGCCAGTTGGCGCCGATCAGCCGGCGGATGCGCTCGGCAGTTTCCCGCCCCGAATCCGCGAACGCATCGTCGGACTGCCAGTCTTCGGTCGCGATCCAGAACTTGGCGTGATGGCTCGCGCGGCGGTTCCAGTCGCGTTTCATCTTCTGGACGATGTCCATAGGCGTGAGGGCACGCAACGCGCAGTCCAGCGGCCGGCGCGACGCCCAGGACGCGCGGGCGGGAAATCAGGCCGCATTCGCGCAGCCCCGCCGCGCCGGCTGTCGGAGGCTTGCCACCGTGTCGGCGGCGCGACCACGGATCCGCGTGGAGCGCGAAGTACTGACTACAATTGTGGACGTGCGGACGCGCGACTCGGGCGCCGTAAGCATCACCGAAGGAGGCCTGCTTTGAAGCAAATCGGAACTACGGCTCTCATCGTTCTCACCATGTCATTGGCGATTCGCGCGCAGTCGCCTGCGTGGCAACTCGATCCAGCGCACTCAACCGCGCAGTTCGCGGTGCGTCACCTGGGGATTTCGACGGTGCGAGGCAACTTCACGAAGGTCAGCGGTACCGTCAGGTACGATCCTGCGGACCCCAAGAACGATTCCGTGGACGTATCCATCGACGTGGCGTCGGTTGATACACGTGTCGAGATGCGCGACAACGATCTTCGCAGCGATCATTTCTTCGACGTGCAGAAGTACCCAACTATCACGTTCAAGTCGACGAAGGTCGACTCCGCCGGTGCCGGCAAACTGAAAGTGACCGGCGATCTGACGATCCGAGGAACCACCAAACAGGTCACCCTCGACGTGGAAGGACCGTCTCAGCCAATCAACGACGGAAACGGCCGCCTGCACATGGGCGCGTCGGCGACGACGACGATCGAGCGGGCCGATTTCGGTGTCTCGGGCGCCCCCGGCATCGTGGGGCCAACCGTCACGCTTACGATCGACGTCGAACTCGTTCAACCTGCGGGGCCGAGCTCCAAGTAGAGCAGAAGACGCTTTCCCATGGATTCGAACAGTCGCCCGCGACCACGCACGCCGGTGCGGTAGTCTATCGGCCTGCGCGCGGCGCGACGTATGGACGATTCACTCTATCTCGCGGTTGACCTGGGAGCTGGGAGCGGACGGGTGTTTCTCGCTGGCGTCGGTGCCGACGAGTGGCACTTCGAAGAGATCCGGCGGTTTCAGTATCCGCCTTCCCAGCATGCCGGACATCTGCGGTGGGACTTCGGAGTGATCGTGACCGAAGTGCTGACGGGACTTCGCACCGCGGGCGATCGTGCACGGCTGCTCGGCCGGCCAGTAGCGAGCGTCGGCGTGGATAGCTGGGGCGTTGACTACGGGTTGGTGAATGGCAACGGCGATCTCGTCGAGCCGCCCGTATGCTACCGGGATCATCGCACGGACGGCGTGATGGAGGCCGTGTTCGCGCGAGTGCCGCGCGCTGATGTCGTCGAGCGCACCGGCATTCAATGTCTCCCGCTCAACACGCTCTATCAGCTCTACGCGCACGCGCGTGAAGGTATTCCGGCGCAGGCGGCCAGACTCCTGCTCATCCCCGATCTGCTGCATCGATTTCTCACACATCACGCGGTCGTCGAGTACACGAACGCCTCCACGACGCAACTGGTCAACACGCGCACCGGCGAGTGGGATCTCGCCCTGGCTCAACGGCTGGATCTCCCGACGCGCCTGTTCCCGGAGATCGTTCCAGCAGGTACGGACCTCGGGCCCATCGTTCCGCCGCTTGCGCGGGATCTCGGCCTGCCGACGACGCAGGTCGTCACGCCGGCGACGCATGACACGGCCAGCGCCGTGGTGGGTACGCCACTCCGTCAGGGCTGGGCGTACATCTCGTCGGGCACCTGGTCACTCGTGGGAGTCGAGCGCGAAGACGTCCTCGTCAACCACGACGTGGTCCGACACAACTTCACCAACGAAGGAGGCGCGTTCGACACAGTCCGCTTTCTGAAGAACGTGATGGGACTGTGGATTCTCGAGTCGTGCCGCAAGGAGTGGCGGGCCGCGGGTCTCGACCTGCCTTACGACACGTTGCTGGCCCACGTGTCCGCGCTTCCAGAGCCGGCAGGCGTCATCTTCCCGGATGATCCACGATTCTTCAGTCCGTCCAGCATGCTTGCGGCGGTGGAATCCCAGTTACGCGAGACAGGTCAGCCCGTGCCCGACGCGCCGGCTGGGCTCGCGCGCATCGTGCTCGATTCGCTCGCGTGGCGTTATGCGTCGGTGCTCGAGATGATCGGCGCAATCACACGCTGCAGTACGTCGGGCGTGCACATCGTCGGTGGTGGCAGTCAGAACGAGTATTTGAATCAGGCGACCGCAAATGCAACGGGGCTGCCTGTCTTGGCAGGACCGGTCGAAGCGACCGTCATCGGCAACACCATCGTCCAGGCGATCGCGCACGGACGTTTCACGTCGCTCGAGGCGGCGCGCGCACATACCGCCAACCACGTACCCCTGCGTCGGTACACCCCGGTGCCATCCCGCGGCTTCGATGCGCTCGGGCGACGCTATCGCGATCTGGCGGCGCGACTGGGAGAACCTTGAGCCGGGGAGAATCGTCTCGTTCAGTAATGGACGACGGTTACACCCACGTTTTCCATGGCGCTGACTTTTCCAGAGCCATCGGCCACTCGGACGCAGAAACTGCCCGGCGCGGCGGTGCCGGTCAAGATGGTGTTCGTGATGGCAGCGTCGTTCGAGACACCGATTGAGCACGCGGATCCATCCCACGTCCCGAGACTGAATGACAGCGAGATGTCAGTCTGGGGCGACAGGGTTGTCAGCGTCGCCGTGATGTCGCCGGTGATGCTTTCTGCAAATGTGAAGACCGCGACGCCGTTTTTCCCGATGGATCCTGTGAAGTTCTCCGTGGTGGGTGTGGGGGTGGGAGTGTCGCTGGGCAGGTCACCGACGCCCCCACACGCCATTGCCAATGCCGCCGCCATCAGGCAGGGCACCACCAGCGCGCGACGGAAACGAGGAACACAGGCACCGCCGAGGTCCGTCATGATGTTGGGAGTGACCTGTCATCGCCGGTGAAGTTCCACGGACTGGCCCGGCATGCCTGCCAACAGCGGGATATGCTGGGATGAGGGTCGGGCTGCCGTAGCCGATTCCGGGACGATGCGATCCCAGGGCTGGGACGTCGGATCGGAGTTTTCGAGGCTAAATGATTGTCAAGGCGTGCCACGACGCTGGCACGCGCGTTGTCCCAGTCGTGACCATGTCCGATAGCCAGACAGCCACCCGTATCCTCGTCGCCGATGACCAGGCTGATGTACTCGAAGCCCTGCGGTTCCTGCTGCTGGGGACGGGCCTTGAAGGTGATTTCGTCACCTCACCGGCCGCCGTTCTGGAACGGTTGTCGGCACGTCAATACCAGGCACTCCTGATCGACCTCAACTACGCGACGGATACGACATCGGGCCAGGAAGGCCTCGCGCTGCTCTCGCGGGTGCGTCAGGCGGACCCGATGCTGCCAGTCGTCGTCATGACTGGATGGGCGACCATCGACACCGCCGTCGAGGCGATGCGCCGTGGCGCGCGGAGCCTCGTCCAGAAGCCGTGGGACAACACGGCCCTCCTTGGAATTCTCGAGCGAGAGATCGAAGACGGTCGCGCCGCACGCCAGCGCGACGCTCGACGTCAGCGCGACGATGAAGACGCACGACTGATCCAACGTAGCCTGCTGCCCGTGACGCCTCCGTCGGTGGGGCCGTACGAGCTGGCAGCGGCCTGGCGCCCCGCCAGTGGCTATGGCGGCGACTGCTACGACGTGATCCCGTTGAAAGGCGGGCTGGGACTCTCGATCGCGGATGTCGCGGGTAAAGGGCTGCCCGCGGCACTGCTCATGTCGAACCTGCAGGCGGCCATCCGCGCATTCGTGCACGATGACACGCCCCCGGCCGCCGTCTGTGCGAACGTCAATCGCCTGCTGTGCGGCCACATGATCAGCGGGCGCTTCGTCACGTGCTGCTACCTCAGGTTCGATTGCGAGCGTCGGCAACTGTCGTACGCCAACGCGGGCCACAATCCACCGCTGCTGGTTCGCGCATCGGGTGAGTTGGAGCGCCTGGCGACTGGCGGCGTCGTGCTCGGCGTCTTCCCGGAGAGCGCGTATCAGGAACAGACGGTCACGCTCGCCGCCGGCGATCGTCTCATCCTTTATACCGACGGCATCACGGAGGCGATGTCCGGTCAGGGCGAGGAGTACGGCGAAGATCGACTCGTCGCCATCGCCCGCCGCCACCACGACGCCTCCGCGCAGTCATTGAACGACGCGCTGTTCAGCGACGTGCTCGCATTCGCAGGCGACACACTGCAGGACGATGCGACGCTGATTACTGTGTCGGTAGCAGGCAGCGGCTAGTGGACAAGAAATCCCGCCAGGGGTGCATCTGGATCGGGCTTGGCGTCGCGATCCTCGTGTGTGTCGTGGCGGGAGGCTTGCTCGGGGCCCTGGCCCTGGTCGGGTATCAGAGCTTTTCCTTCAAGGCCGATTTCATCCCGCCCGATGCCGCCGAGCGGGAGTTCGAACAAGCTCGGGCGAAGTTTGCGGGTCAGCCTCCCCTGATCCAAGTTGGTGAGGATGGGGCGGGGAGAGTTGTCCAGCGCACAGCCCGTCCTGGAACCGCAGAAGTTTCTTCCATCCATGTACTCGTCTACACGCCAGCCGCCCACAAGCTCGCACGTGTCACGGTCCCGTTCTGGCTCGTGCGGCTCTCGCCAGAGCACGGCACCATCCGCTTCGACGACAAGGACGTCAAGGAGCTGCACGGCGTGAACGTCACAGTGGGTGACATCGAGCGTGCCGGTCCCGGACTCCTGCTCGACCATCATCGCGGCGACGGATCGCGCGTGATCATCTGGTCCGACTGATCGATTCCGATCTTCCTGCCGTGAGCCCCGCGCCGTGCGCCGTGGGCCGAAGCCCTGCCCGTGCGCCGTGGGCCGTGCGCTATTGTCCGCCGCTCGATGCACACCGACACTGGCGGCGCCGATCCAGCGTCGCGCGGGCGGGGTAGACTGACCATATGTGGGGCCGCTTCCCCGTCCGGCGCGTCCTGCGGTCGCTCGCGATTGCCGCCTCGAGCGTGCTCGTGACGACGATCGTCTTCGAGCACGCGAAGGGCTGGGGCTTCGATTTGCCCCCAGGCGTGTTCGTCTTTCCGGTCTTTTTGGCCGCGCTGCTCGGCGACGATCTCGCGATCGGATTCGCCGTTGGCTTGACGCTCCTCGTCGTCAACTACCGACTCGTGCTCGGGAAGGGCATACTCGAGCTGCCGCCCTTCGAACACGTCCGCGTACTCATCTTCATCCTCGTCAGTGGTCTCACGGCTTTCTTCGTGCGCCGCACGCGCGCAGGCGAGCAGCGTTGGCAGGGTGCAGCCGAGGAGCTGAGAACGGCCGAGCGCCGGTTGGAACAGGCGCTGGGTGCGGCGCACATGGTCGCCTGGACGTGGGATCGCCGCACCGGCGTGATGCGCTACACCCCGGCGTCGGGCGCGACGACGGCACCGGGCAACCGTACACCGGGCGACGCGGCTGGCATTCACGCCGACGATCGCCCGGGACACGAGGCCGTCGTGCGCGCGGCGCTCGCCGCCGGCACCGCGTATCAGTCGTCGTTCCGGGTAGCCACGGCCGGCGGGCGAAAGCGAGGTCTGGATTCGACAACACGCCACGCCGCTGCGCGATGCCGGCACGATCGTCGGCTTCACGGGCGTGGATGTGGACGTCAGTGCGCAGCACGAGTTGGAGGTCGGCCTCCGCGCTCGCGAAGCGCAGCTGCAGATTCTGATCGATGCCGTTCCCGCGCTCATTTCCTACGTGGACGCGGAGCGCCGCTATCGCTTCGTGAATCGCAGCTACGAAGAATGGTTCGGCTGCAGTCGCGACCAACTTGTCGGTCAGCACATGTCCACGGTGCTTGGCGAGCAGGCGTACGAGGATGCGCGCGCTCATCTGGGCGCAGTTGGACGGGGCGAGCGCGTCCGGTTCGAGAGCCTGGTCATGCATCGCGACGGCGGTCCGCGACTGGTCCAGGCGACCTACGTGCCGGACCAGGCGCACAAAGGATTCTTCGCGCTCGTGATCGACGTGACGAGCGATCGCCATCGAGAGCAGGCGCTGCGTGACGCGGAACATGCCGCGCGTGCCGCGAACGAGCTGAAGGACCAGTTTCTCGCGACCCTATCGCACGAGCTGCGGACGCCGTTGAACGTGATCCTCGGTTATGCGCAGATGTCGCAGGCAGGAGCGGTGCTGCCCCAGCACGCGATCGAAGTGATCGAACGGAATGCGCAGCTGCAGGCACGGCTCGTCGAGGATCTGCTCGACGTGTCGCGCATCGCGAGCGGCAAATTCAGATTCGCGACCGACCGCGTGGCGATCTCACCCGTGGTCGGTGACGCCGTCGCCATGCTGCGTCCAAGTGCAGCGGCCAAGGCGATTCAGGTCGAAGTCGTGGTCGAGGAGCCCACGCTCGCCGTGCTCGGCGATGCCGCCCGCTTGCGTCAGCTGCTCGCAAATCTCGTCCACAATGCGGTCAAGTTCACGCCCAGGAACGGCCAGGTCTCGATCGGTGCGCGGCGCGACGAGGGAGACCTGGTGCTCGAAGTGCGGGACAGCGGCATCGGGATCGCGCCCGATTTCCTGCCGTTCGTGTTCGATCAGTTCCGCCAGGCTGACAGCAGCACGACACGGGAGCACGGCGGGCTTGGGCTGGGTCTTGCCATCGCGTCGGGAATTGTCGAAGCACACGGCGGACGGATGACCGTCGAAAGCCCTGGACCCGGGCTCGGGAGTACGTTCACCGTACGGCTGCCGCTCGCGCCCGGGGAGGCCCCACGAGCCGAGCCGCTACAGCACAACGCCGTGCCGGCGCCCAGCGCTGACCAGTCCTGAACGGATGATGCGATGACGTTGCCAACCACTGTGCGACGGACGGCGGGCTCGGGCGGTCTCGACTCGATCGCGATCGACAATGCTCTGTGCCACGCCGAGGCGTACATGCAGGGCGCACACGTCACGGCGTGGCAGCCGGCAGGCGAGCGGCCAGTCCTGTGGATCAGCCCGTCGAGCGCGTTCGAAGGCGGGAAGGCGATCCGCGGCGGAGTACCGATCTGCCTGCCGTGGTTCGGGGCGCATCCAGACACTCCGTCGGCGCCGAGCCACGGCTTCGTACGGACCAGCCCCTGGACGTTGGAGGAAGCGCGCGACGAACCGGATGGTCGAACCGTCGCGGCATTCGGTCTTCATCACGCCGCTGGATCGTCGCCACTGTGGCCCGGTGGGTTCGACGCGCGGTTCGAGGTGACGGCGGGGCGTGACCTCGACCTGAGCCTGACGATCCATAACACCGGGCCCGCGCCCGCTCGTGTCGAAGCCGCGTTGCACACCTACTTCGCAGTCAGCGACATCGAAGCCGTCGCGTTGTCTGGCCTGGAAGGCACCGAGTATCTCGACAAGGTGGAAGGATTCACCCGGAAGCGCGAGGGCAACGGTCCTATCCGGTTCAGTCAGGAGACCGACCGCGTCTACCTCGACACCGTGGCCACGTGCTCGATCGCGGACGCAGGCTGGAACCGTCGGATTGTGATCGCAAAGCGCGGGTCGGCGACGACGGTTGTCTGGAATCCATGGGAGGGTCGCAGCCGCGCCATGGCCGACATGGGGCCGGATGTCTGGCGGGGCATGCTCTGCGTCGAGACCGCGGCTGTTGGCGCGTCAGCGCTCACGCTGGCCCCGGACGAGACGCACGAGATCGCCGCGACGATCGCGCTCTATAAATGAGGTCGGGAGGATTTTCTCAGAAGTCTCAGGACAATCCTTCAGACCTTCACCATCGCGGACGCCCACTCCGCGGCCTGTTTGTCTGATTCGAAGAGACGCGACAGATCCACCACGATGGCGTCGGCTTCCTGTCGCACGGCAAAGCGATCCATGTTGCGCGTCGCACGACCCGAGATGAACGTGCCGTCGGGCTTGTACTTCGATTCATGCCGCGGACACTGGAATCGCCCGTCGCCGTCGCGCCATCTGAGCGCCGTGTGCTCGTGCGGGCACGCGAGATTGAAGGCATACATCGCGCCCTGGAACCGCACCAGGATCACCTGATTCTCGCGATCGATCGTGACGCCGTCTGCCGGCGGAATCGGGTATTTCCGCTCGTCCGCCTGCGCCGCCAGGACACGTGCCGTGCCGACCGGCAACCGATCGTCGCCCACCAGCACTGCGACACCAGCGACTACGACGCCAGCCAGTGTGGACTCGAGAAACCCTCTGCGCGACGTGCACCCGTCGCAGGCGTCGGATTGAACGTGAAGACGCTTGGACATTACGACCCTTTGACCCTCGCACCCCGTTGGACCTTGAGCCCTCAGACCCTTCGACTCTTGACCCTCAGACCCTTTGACGCTTTAGACCCTTCGACTCTTCGACTTCCGTTAGGACGCCGCGGTCTTGAGCCAGGTCCCCAGCCCGAGCACCGTGATCCACATCACGAGACTGATGGTCGAGACCGTGGCCAGCACCGGCCAGCCGCGCCTGCCCGATGATTGACGCGCGAGCCGCTCGGCCCATCCGAGGACAGCGCCGTTGACGATGAGGATGGCAACGCCCGCCATCTTGATCCAGAACAGCCGCGAGGCGAGAAACGTGTCCCAGTCGGCGAGCATCATCAGCGCGCCCGTGACGATCGTCAGGACCAGTCCGCCGATGACGAACGCGTGTACCGCCGAGACGTCCTCGAGCACCGCGCGGCGCCTGTCGCCGCCCGCACGCCATGCCTTCAGGATCTGACGATCGGTCGTGACGGCCGCGCCCCCGCCCACGATGAGGCCTGCGAGATGCAGGAAGATGATCCCGTTCGAGAGGTTGGTGTGGTCCGAATAGAGGCTGGACCACCACTTGATGAGTGCGCCGGGATCGGTCAACGGAGGCAGCATCGGATCACTTGCCGAAAATCATGATCAGGTACGCCGTGGTGGCGACGGCCATCGACGTGAGGGCGATCGCACGATGCGGTGCAAACCGATCCTGATAGTTCTCCAGATCGTGGCGGCTGGGCGCCATCAAGCCGGAGGCCGTGAACCCGGCATCGGCGCCGAGCATCATGATGCTGTGCACGAGGACCTTGGTCTTCCGGTTAGGGTCGTGCCGACCCTCCACGAGGTTCCATACGCCGGTCACCGTGTTCGCCCCGAACAACACACCGAGACTCGTCGCGATGGCCTGGTGCGCACTTCGCACTCCGTCGCTGCCCGAGAAGTTGTACAGCTTCTGCCCAAGGATCGTTTCGGTGACGAACAAGGGAATCGTCGCAAAGCTGGCGATCTTGTGGATCTTCAACCGCACGCGGTACGCGTCGCTGTACTCGTATGCCTTGGGGCGGGGCCGCGTTGCCTGCCCTTCGTCATCCGCTGTGAGCGAGGCGACGATGCCATTCGCACTGTCATTGATCGATGCCGCAGGTGCGGCCGTGAACGAGACCTGCCACACACGACCTGCGGGTGACGACATGACGTCATGTGTCGCGGTGTCCGATCCCACGATGCACACCGGGGCTGAATGTGGCGCGGCGGAGACTGAAGGCCCGGCGGTCATGAGGGCGGCGAGAATCAGCGGCGTGAACGTCATCGAGTGACTCCGAAATGACGCGTCGCTCAGCCGGCGCGGCGGAGCAGACGGATCGCTGCGGACGCATGTGCGAACATCAGGCCAACTCGCGATATCGGCCGTAACCGTATGATTTTCAAGGATTCCGGCGCAAAGATCACCGTGATTGTCCACTCAGTGAGTCGGTCGAGTTGGTTTCAGGTCGAGTAAGCGCTTACGCAGCGCGGAAGTGTGGGCATGAGGTGCGGACGGAGGTGCGGACGAGAAGGTGCGGCCAGAAAGGTGCGGACGAGAGGTCCGGCCGGAACGTGCGAGGTGCCGGCTACAGGGAGCCTTGTGCCCTAGGCCGTGAGCCCTGAGCCCGAGTTTGGCCGGGAACCGCGGAACAGCCGCGGCTCCCGATCGAGTCACTGAGCTGTTACTTCGCCTTAGCGGGCTGCTTGGCCACGACCAGGGTCTTGAACTTCTGGTACGCGGACGAGGGGACGACCTTCTTCGACACCAGCTCGTTCTTCGCCTTGTACGGCCGGCCGTCGATGATCTTCTGAGCGTACGCGTCGCCAACGCCCGGGAGCGCCACGAGCTGCTCCTTGGTCGCCGTGTTCAGGTCCACCAGATCGGCTGCCGGCTTGGAGGCCGCGGCCGAGTGCTCATGCTTCGCCGGCTTCGCCGGAGCCGCGGGTGCGGCCGCCTGCGCGAAGAGCGAGGTCTGCGCGGCCAGAAGAGCCGCTGCGGCCAGCACGAGAGAACGGGTCACCAGTTTCATGTCGATCCCTTCCGTCAGATGAGTGCACCGACCATTCGGCGCCCACAACTGCCTACACAAGGCCCGTACCACGAATTCTCTGGAACAACGCGCAAAATCACTGGCAATTACTCGGATGTGCTGTGCACGCGCGCACCCACGCTGCGCGCAGGAGCGCCACGCTGTGGCGAATTAGCGGCAGTTCATCCTGGGAGATACGCTCACAAAAGCCTCAGCTATAATTCATGTTTCCATGTTGATGGCCCGCCGCTACGTCGTCACTGGACGTGTCCAGGGCGTCGGCTTCCGGTTCTTTGCGAGGGATGCGGCCGCGCGGGAAGGGCTGTCTGGCTGGGTCCGGAACCTGGACGACGGCAATGTGGAAATCGAGGCGGAAGGGGACTCCGAGGCGCTCATGCGTTTCGAGATGGCCATCCGCCGCGGCCCGCGCAGTGCGCGGGTTGACGACGTCCTGGCCGAACCGGCTCCGCCGAGCGGGACCGGAGGGGCCTTTCGCATCGAACCGTGAGATCACAGCCCATCATGCAAACGCTCAAAGACAAGATCCGGAACATCCCCGACTTTCCAAAGCCAGGCATTCTCTTCTACGACATCACCACGCTGCTTCGTGATCCCGCCGGCTTCCGCGACACGATCGAGGCGCTCGCCAGCCCCTACAAGAATGCGGGCATCGACGTTGTCGTCGGCATCGAGAGCCGGGGTTTCATCCTGGGCGGGGCCGTGGCGGATCGGTTAGGCGCAGGGTTCACGCCCGTTCGGAAGCCAGGCAAGCTGCCGTCCACGACGATTCACGAGACCTACGCGCTCGAGTACGGCAACGACAAGCTGGAGATTCACGATGACGCGGTCCGTCCGGGTGAGCGCGCGCTCATCGTGGACGACGTCATCGCTACGGGCGGGACGGCGCGTGCGACCGCAGCCCTGGTCCGTCGTCTTGGCGGCACCGTGCATGGCCTGGCGTTTCTGATCGAGCTCGAGGCGCTCAACGGACGTGCCCAGCTCGCGGGCGAGCAGCTCTACTCGGTGCTGAAGTATTAAGTCGGGTTCGTATTCGTATTCGTATTCGTGTTCGGATTCGTGTTCGTGTTCGGATTCGTGTTCGGATTCCTGCTGGTATCGTTGCCGGCGCATGAGTTCGTCTTCGAAAACATGAGCTCCATCAAGGTCGTCGCCGGCCTCGTGGGTGTCGCGACCGTCATCCTCGTGCTGTCACCAGTCGTGTCGATCGGCGCGCCTGAAGACGGTCGCGCCTCCACGCCTCCCATGGGCTGGAACTCGTGGAACAAGTTCGGCTGCGATGTCAGCGAGTCACTGCTACGCGAGATGGCCGACGCCATCGTAGCCACCGGCATGCAGCACGCCGGCTACCAGTACATCGTCATCGACGACTGCTGGCAGGTGGATCGGACCGCGGACGGCCGTATCGTCCCGGACCCGCAGCGCTTCCCGAACGGCATGCGCGCGCTGGGCGACTACATTCACGCCAGGGGCCTCAAGTTTGGCGTGTATTCCGATGTGGGCACCAAGACGTGTCAGGGCCGTCCGGGCAGCCACGACTACGAGCGACAGGACGCGGCCGACTACGCGTCGTGGGGTGTGGACTACGTCAAGTACGACTGGTGCGCGAGCGAAGGCATCGACGCCAAGGTGGGCTACACGCGGATGCGCGATGCTCTCGATTCCACAGGCCGATCGATCGTCTTCAGCATGTGCGAATGGGGCGTCTCGAAACCGTGGCTGTGGGCACGCGGGGTCGGACATCTCTGGCGGACGACCGACGACATCCTCGACTGCTGGGACTGCAAGGACGAATACAACTCGATGGGCTTCACGAAGCTCCTCGACATCAATGAGCCCTACGCGCGCTACGCCGGACCTGGCGGATGGAACGATCCTGACATGCTGGAAGTCGGGAACGGCGGCATGACCGTGGCCGAGTATCGCGCGCACTTCTCGTTGTGGGCGCTGATGGCCGCGCCGTTGATGGCAGGCAACGACGTGCGGTCGATGTCGGACGACACGAAGAACATCCTCATGAACGCCGATGTCATCGCGATCGATCAGGACACGCTCGGACGGCAGGGCAGTCGTATCCGCGACGACGGAGACTTCGAGGTGTGGACCAAGCCGCTTGTCGACGGTGGATGGGCGGTGATTCTGTTCAATCGCAGCACGTCAGCGCATGCGATTCACGCGAGCTGGTCGGAGATTGGGCTCACCAAGCCGCCATCCCAAGTGCGCGATCTGTGGACGCATCAGCCCGTCACGCCAGCCGTCGGATGGACTCACCGCAACTGTGCCGTCGCACGACGTTCTGATGGTCCGCGTTACACCCTAAGCGGCCAGTGGCTGAAGGCTCGGGGCCAGAGGCGTACCCGAAGCTGCAGGCCGAAGACCGGGGTGCTGGCGCTGGCCGGCGGGCGCCAGCCGGATTACACTGACCTCAACGTCCCCGTAGCTCAGTCTGGACAGAGCACCTGCCTCCTAAGCAGGGGGTCGGCAGTTCGAGTCTGCCCGGGGACGCCAACTTTCGCGCCTCCGACCCCGTACTTTGCAAACGGATTGCAAATGCGAATCCCGAGTTGGGATTTCCAAGGCGGGTCCCTACATCGTTCCGGTTCTGCATTTCATTTCAGTATGAGGCCGACCTATTGGGACGCGGAGTATACAGCAGCTCTGCAATTACTCTAGCATCGTAAATCTATATGCTTTACAATCGGCGCAGTCGATGACCCCTAGACGTCTCACAAATTTCAGACTCGAGGATGACCTGCTGGAAGGGATGCAGGCCGTAAAGGAGCGGGAAGGCTTGTCGCTGACGGTGCAGGTTCGGATCGCCGTTCGCGACTGGCTGGCGAAGAAGGGTGTTCTTGAGAAGGCGCGGCGGGGGCCCGCAAGACGTGGTCGGCGTGGGCTCCCTCTGGCCCACAAAGGAGTTGCGGAATGATGCACGCGCGCCGAGCTGAACACTCACGATCCCGCCCTCGCAAACGCTACTCGAGAAGGTCTTCGGCAACGATGAGTGGCGCTGGAAGCCCGGCCAGCGGAAGAAGTAGAGCGTATTGTGGCGATCATCGATCCGGCGCGAAGTAACCGCCTCGCTGAACAATTCGCACGTGCTGATCGGGCACCGAAATCTGGACATCGCGCCACTTGCCGTCGCGCGTGGAATTCGTCGAGGTGTAGCTGATCGTGTAACGCCGCCGCAGGTTCTCGACGATACGCGCGTAGTTGTCGCCGAGCGAATCGACGGTCTCCGGAAAGTACGCCTCGCCCCCCGAATCCGCGGCGAAGTGCTCGAGCACGCCGCGATCGACTTTCGCGCCGAGCCCGATCGCAAACACGAGGGCTCCTGAGTCGCGCAGCTCGTCCATCACTTCGGCGAGCGTCACCTCGCTCCCTGGGCCGGTGCCCGCATTGTTCTCGTCGCGACCGTCCGTGAAGACGACGATCACGCGGCGTGCGTCGACGTGCGCCAGGCCGGCGATGGCGCGGTGCAGCGCGTCGTAGAGCGCCGTGCCGCCATGGGCCTGGTACTGGTCGAGGGCTGCCAGGCTCTCCGATCGGTTCGTGCCGAAGTCCTGGGCCAGCACGACTTGGTCGGAGAAGCGGATGACGCCAAGGCTGTCCTCGGGACGCAGCGCCTCGACGAAGGCCTTGGCCGCGGCCTTGGCCTGCTCCACAGCACTTTTCATGCTCCCGCTCTCGTCGACGAGCATGGCGATCGAGACAGGGCTGGTCGCTTCGTAGAACGTGTCGACCACTTGCTCCACTGATCCCTCGACGACACGCAGGTCGTCGCGGGACAGGGTCAGGTCGCTGTCTGCCGAGCCCGGACACCATGAACTGGAGAATCGGTCGGACCGGCGCGGGCTTCGGTGCGAAGTACCCGGCTTGGTCCGGACGGTGTACGAGGTGTTGCTCGACGCCAGCGTGATCGCGTGCCACGCGCCGTCGTTCGTCTGATGCGTCGGCGTATAGGCGATCAGGTAGCGCTTCGAGATATCGGACGCGATGCGATCGTGCACCCCCGCCAGCTGCGTCTCGCGCGACGGGAAGAAGGCGCGCCCGCCGGTCTCGGCCGCCAGCTGCTTGAGGAGCTGTTCCCCCTCTGACGACACGCCGGCGACGCCGCCAATCCCGATCACGAATACGGTCGAGCCGCTGGTGCGCACGGCCTCGAGCGCGTCCGCAAATGGCACCGTGCTGTGCTCGTCGTATCCGTCGGTCAGCAGCACGATGACGTGGCGGCCCTCCACCCCGGCGAGTCGATGGCTGACATCGATCAGCGCATTGCGGATCGCGGTGCCGCCACGCGGTTCAATGTGCTCCACCGCTTCCGTGATGGTCGGGACGTCGTTGGTCGGGCCGGTGATCGCGCCGAGCGTTTTTGCGAACGGGACAACGAGCACGCGGTCTTGTGGGCGTAGAAAGCGGACCAGGTGCGCCGCCGCATCGTGCAGGAAGTCCACCCGCCGCGCCATGCTCTGGCTCGAATCGACCACAAGCGCATAGGTCGCCGGCATCGTCTCGGGTCGAACGACGTCCAGCTGCTGCTGGATGCCGTTCTCCTTGAGCACGAAGCCGTCCGCGCCGAGGCCGTCGACGTAGTGGCCCTGTCTGTCCTGAACCGTCGCCTCGAGCAGCACGCTCGACACTTGCGCTGTCTCCACGAACTCGAACGGCGCCAGCCGAATGATGTCGCGCGCTTCGCGGCCGGCGGCATCGATCGCCTCCACCGCAATCTCCCTGGCCTCGAAGGGGTTCTCGTCGGTCCAGTCGACCGCGTAGACAGGGCCTTGCGCGTCCTCACCCACTCGCTTGTTGTCGACGAAGAACGTGACGGACCGCAGCGGGATCTGAACGTCGTGGGCGACCTGAGCCACGATCCGGATCGTCCCGGCGATACCGGTGCGGCCGAGCGGCGAAGTGATGTGCACCGAAAGCGCGTGTACGGCGGGCTCGATGGAATCATCCGCGCCGAGCGGACGTGCCAGCGCGCCACCAGCGAAACCGCGATCCCCCACCAGAGGCGCCGGCGCATGCGCCCAGCTTACACGAGCGCCGGCGCGAGAGGCCCGTCTGTCGGGTACTCATCCCTGGTGGGGCCGTTGGCGCACACCTTTGCATGGATGCGCCGCAGGAAGGCCTCGTCCGTTGGCCACCGCCTGCAGCGGCGCGCGACGACGGGAGTGGTCAGAGATTCGGGTGGACAGTAGAATCTTGTTCACCGAAGGAGTTGGATCATGAGCAAGGCGCCCAAGCGAGGAAAGAGCCCAGCGAAAGTCAAGATCCGCAACCTCAAGCCGGCGGCGGACGTGAAGGGCGGACGGATCACTAACATTCGGGCAAATGCGAGCACGCTCGGCGGATCCGGTGGCAGCACAGGATCGAAATCCTGAGGACTGATCCGGAAGACGTACTCTGTGGCCCGTCCTCAGTGCCTCGCCGGTGCGGACGACGATGTCAGCTGCCGATGGAGCCAGGCGCGCGCGACCTTCCAGTCGCGAGAGACGGTCTCCGGCGAGATGTCGAGCACGAGCGCCGTTTCCTCGACCGTGAGCCCGCCAAAGTAGCGCAGCTCTACCACCTGGCCCCGGCGTGGATCGGCTTCCGCCAGTTCCCGTAACGCGTCGTCGAGTGCGATCAGATCGATACCCGGCGAGAGCGCAATGAGCACGTCCGGGTCGAGCTCCACCCGCGCGGCGTCGCCGCCGCGCTTCTGCGCCTGTCGAGTGCGGGCCGCGTCCACGAGAATGCGCCGCATCGACCGGGCCGCGACCGCGAGGAAGTGGGCGCGGTTCTGCCAGTGCACCCGGCTCGAATCCACCAGCCGCACGTACGCCTCGTGAACGAGGTCCGTGGTCTGGAGGCTCTGATGGCGCTCTCCTGCCAGCTGCCGGCGCGCGATTCGGCGCAGCTCCTGGTACACGAGGGGCATCAGCGCGTCGAACGCCGCAGGATCGCCCGCCCGCCACGCCAGCAGAAGGCCGGTGACGTCGTGTGTCGCGTCCGGTCTGGCGGGTGGGTCCATTTCTCTCCGCGTCGACTCGCGGATGACAGCATTCGCGAGTGCTTTCCGCCTATAGCGATAGCCGCCATAACAGCCGGCCTGAACGCCATCGCAGGGCGCCAAAGTCTAGCACGCGGGTCTGTCGCTCGCGGGCTGGCGATGCGTCGGTCTGCCGGCGCGCGGCGGAGGAGGAGAGATGAGGAACTATCGCTCACACCGTTGCGCAGTTCGTTCAGCAGCCCTTCGCGCCTCAGTAGCCCTCGTCGTCTGGCTCGGCGCCACGGGCATCGTCGCGGCGCAGGCAACTACAGCGTCGCCGCATTGCCGTTCGATCGGCGGCACCGTGACCACCAACTTCATCGACCAGACGACCACACTCGGCACCGCCACGGGCGACCTTGCGGGCGCGGTGTCGGCGGTGCTCCTCAACGTCACGTTCCAGGACGAGCAGACCGGTGTCTTCACCGTGCAGCATCACTGGGTGACAGAAACGGGTGATACGGTCCGGGTAGCGGTCGCCCACGCGGTCGCCAGACAGACGGCTCCCAACCTGTTCGGCATCGTCTCGTATCCGGTGACCATCACCGGAGGGACGGGTGCCTTCGAGGGGGCGAGTGGGATGGTCACGAACATCGGCGCCGTGGACCTCAATACGGGGCGCACGGTGTTCAGGGTACAGCGGGCAGCTGTGCCTCCGTGCGCCCATTCGGTGAATCGTCGATGGCCGCCATGCGTGGGTCGCGGCGTCGCACTGGGACTCCTGCTGACATTTCGACGGACCAGGCCGATACTACGGCCCACGAATCGATGACGGCGTAACGGAGGGACCGATGGACCCCGATCGATGGCGCCGGGCGGCCGAGCTTTTCGTCGCAGCACTCGACAGCGATGAGGGATCGCGCGCCCGGATCCTCGAGGAGGCCGCCCGCGGCGATCCCGAGTTGCTTCGCGAAGTGGAGCAACTGCTTGACTCGGACGCCCGCGCGGGAGCGTTCATGGCAGTTGGCGACCGTCGTACCGCGTCGATCGCGCTCGGGCAGGCGGCGGACAGCCTCGTGCAGGACGCGACGGCGGCGAAGGGTACGGTCGGCGGCTACGAAATCGTCGAGGAAATCGCGCGCGGGGGCATGGGGGTGGTCTACCGCGCGCGACAGGTCCGGTTGAATCGTGTCGTCGCGCTCAAGATGATCGCGGGAGGGGCGCTGGCGTCGCCCTCGATGGTCGAGCGCTTCCGTGCCGAGGCGGAAGCGGCCGCCCAACTCGATCACCCGAACATCGTTCCAATCTACGAAGTGGGCGAGGCCGGCGGCCAGCACTATTTCAGCGCGCGGCTGATCGAAGGTGGCAGTCTGGAGCAACGGCTGGGCGAGTATGCCGCGCCTTCCGCGCCAGTCGACCGTGCCGAAGCCCTCGAACGACAACGGCGTGCCGCTCGCCTCATGGTGGGCGTCGCCCGTGCGGTGCACTTTGCGCATCAGCACGGCATCCTGCACCGCGATCTCAAGCCGGGCAACATTCTCATCGACACGAACGGTGAACCTCAGGTCACCGACTTCGGTATCGCGAAGCAGCTGACGGGTCGGGGCCCCGTGACGCAGTCGTTCGCCGTGCTGGGTACGCCGGACTACATGGCGCCCGAGCAGGCGACTGGCGAGCCCGGCCGACTGTCGACCGCTGCTGACGTGTTCAGCCTGGGCGTGGTGCTTTATCAGCTGCTCACGAACAGGCTGCCATTTCGAGGTGCCTCGCCACTCGAAACCATGCGGAAGGTCGTCGAGGACGACCCGGCCCCTCCCCACACGGTGAACGCCGCCGTCGACCGGGATCTCGAAACGATCTGCCTCAAGTGTCTCGCCAAGCGCGCACCGGATCGCTACGGGTCGGCCGAAGCCTTCGCTGACGACCTCGCCCGATGGCTCGCGGGAGAACCGATAGCGGCCCGGCCAGTGACCGCGACCGAGCGCGTCTGGCGCTGGTGCCGGCAACAGCCGATTGTCGCCAGCCTCTCGACAGCGCTCGCGGCCGCCATCGTCGTTGGCATCGTCATGTCGGGCACGCAATGGCGTCGTGCCGAGCGCAACGCCGTCGCGCTCCGGGAGAGTCTGTACGCAGCCGACATGAGCGTGGCGTTCCAAGCCTGGAATGCCGGAAACGTCACACAAGCCCGGGATCTGCTCGAAGCCCAGCGTCCGCAAGACGGCCAGAGCGAGCTGCGCACCTTCGAGTGGCGGTACCTCTTCGGCCTCACGCGCAGCAGCGAGCGCCTGTCGATCGCGGCCGGTCAGGCCGGCGTCTGGGGACTGGCGATCTCGCCAGACGCGCACCTGCTCGCGACCGGCATGGGCGACGGGAAGATTCGCTTGTGGGCCTTGCCGTCCGGAGCGCCCGTCGCCACGCTCGACGGCGGAGGCCACCTGACCTACTGCCTCGCGTTCTCGCCGGATGGGACACTGCTCGCAGCCAGCACCGATACTCACGACGTGCACGTGTGGGACGTCGCGACACGCACCGTTCGGGCGCGCCTTGGACCGCACGCGCGAAGCGTGCTCGCGATCGCCTTTTCGCCGGATGGCGCTTCGCTTGTCTCGACCGCCGGATACCCCTATGCCGTCGACGTGCCAGCGGAACTCTCTCTCTGGGACGTGGCGTCGGCGCGGCGGGTCGCGGTGCTCACGGGCCACCACGCCTCAGCGGGCTGGCCCGCCTTTTCACCAGATGGGACAGTGCTCGCCACGCCTCTCGGTGATGGTACCGTCGCCCTCTGGGACGTCCGGACACGCCGAATTGCAGCTGTACCTGACAGGGCACGTCGGGCTCGTCGTCGCCGCACGTTTCTCGCCGGACGGGTCCACACTTGCGACCTCGGGGCTCGACGGAGCCGTGCGGCTCTGGAGCGTCGCGGATCGCCGCCTCCTGGCCGTGCTCGGATCGCACAAAGGGGCGACGTACACGCTCGCCTTCTCGCCCGACGGAACGCGACTCGTGTCCGGCGGACTCGACGGCCTTGCCCGGGTGTGGGACGTCGCGGGCCGCCGACTGCTGGCGACGTTCAGGGGCCACAGCTCGCGCGTGTTCAGCGTTCAATACGGCCCCGACGGCACGTTCATCGTCACCGGAAGCCTCGATGGGACGGCCCGCATCTGGGACGCCCACGTGGCGACCGCGCCCGAGGTGTTCGATCGGCATCGTGGCAACGTCGCATCGGTCGAGTTCTCGTCGGACGGCCGCCTGCTCCTCCGGTCGGACCAGTACGGACACGAGGTCAAGGTCTGGGATGCACACACGTTCGAGCGCCTGGGGGTGCTGTCTCAGGATCATGGCGCGCTATCACCCGACGGCCATTTCATCGTGACGACATCTGGTACCGAGATCGCGTTCTGGGATGTCTCGTCGCACGAGCCCCGGTCCATCCGGACGGGGCGGCTCCCCGCAGTTGCCCTTCATCCGCCCGTATTCGTTCCCGGCGGACTCGCCGTGGCGGTGCAGGGCACGCCATCGACCATCGTGGTGTGCGACGCTCTCGGCCGAAGGGTACGAACGCTCAGCCGGGGCGCGGGGAACAACGCGGAGTTGCTGGCTTTGGCGAGCGGTCCGGGTGGTGTTCTCGTTGCCGGCGACGCGGGCGGAAACATCTATGTGTGGGACACCAGCAGTTGGGGTCTTCGGCGCGTAGTCCATGATCATGCCGATCGGGTGAGTTCGCTGGCGTTCTCGCCGGACGGACGCTGGCTGGCGACCGGCAGCTCCGACACGACCGTGCACATCTGGCCCAGCGATCTTTCCAGTGACCCGATGGTCTTCAAAGCGGACGCAGGTTTCATCCACGCGGTCGCGTTCACCCCCGACTCCCAGACGCTTGCTGTTGGAACCGTGGATGGCCTCCTGAAGCTGTGGAACGTTCGGGCTCACCGCGAGGTCACGGCGCTCGACGCTCATCGTTCGATCCTCTCGTCGATTGCCTTCTCGCCGGACGGACGCACGCTGGCCACTGTCAGCGTCGATCAGACCATGCGTCTCTGGCGAGCGCCGACGTTCGAGGAAGCCCGCCTCATTCGCCGGCAACCCGTTTCAGCTCTCGAAACGCCGCCAGCATCTCGCGATAACTGAAGTGCGCGTTTCTGCCGCTCGGATTCGGCAGGACGACGATGCGGGCGCCGTCGAAGGTGCCGCGCTGCTCGCCGAGGGGAATCGCGCCCTTCACACCTGCAATCGCCCGATACAGCGAGACGCCGATGAAGGCGACGACCTCCGGCCTCAGCCGTCGCACCTTGCGGCGGAGCGTGCGCAGGCCCGCGACGTATTCCTCAGGCCGTAGCGTCGCGACTCCCGGCGTCGGTCGCCGGATGAGATTCGTGATCCCCAGTCCCCACTCCGGCAGCCGGGCGTCGTCTTCGGCCGTGAGCGGTTCGGTGATGAGACCCGACTCGTACAGCAGCTTCCAGAATCGATTCGAGTAGCCCGCGAAGTGATGCCCGATCGTCGCCGAGCGGATGCCAGGGTTGATGCCGACGAGCAGCACGCGCGTGCCCGGCCCGATCGCATCGCGAAGCGGCGTGAAGGGAGTCGGCACCGCCGGTATTATTACCGGACGGCCCGCCTGGCCTCGTCGTTCGACGTCACGCATTCCTCCGAGCCGCATCATGCCTACCAGATCTCGTACCGTACTTGCCTGCACGCCGATTCCGCGTCTGGAAACATTCACGAGGGATCTGCAGCTGCGCCGGGTAGACCCAGCCGCCTTCCACACCGCAGAGCTCGTGCACGCCGAACTCCCGGAACATGGAGAGAAAAGTGCCGAAGCCGCAGCCCACGTCGATCACGCTGCGCGGCAGTGTGCCACCGAGCAACGGCAGCAGCGCCGTGGATCATGGCGCGCGCGGAATCGACGGTCTTCGCGTGGCGGCGATCGTAGAAGTCTCGATCGTAGGCGGTCGCGAGAGCCTCGCCTGTGGAGGGCCGCACGACGTCCCGGTTCAGCGCTTGATCTGCAACCGCAACGCCCAGTCCTCGGCACCAGGCGGCTGCGGCAGCGTCCATTGCGGGCCCGTGACCGGCGCGATGGACACGACTTCGCCGGTGACCGCGCTGAACCACTTCGCATCGTACGTTCCAGGCCCGAGCGTCACCGTCACCTGACGCGAATCGGGCACGTAGATCGCGTAGATCTCGCCCGGCTTCGCCAGGCAGTACGCGCCGCCGGTGACCAGCTCGTCGTGCGGATCCGTCTTCCACCACTCGAAGCTGGTGAAGAATTCCACGATGTGCGCGTACCCATTGAGCATCGTCGTCGTGTCGTCGCTCCGGCCGTTGATCCAGCCGCCGCCGGTGTCGGGCCAGATGTTGGTGCCGCGCCGGCACGTTTCACCCGCGGTGCCGTAAGCGCCTGCCATCGCGATGTCCCAGGCAGTGCGGCGCAGCGTGTCGGCCGAGTCGCCCGGAGGCTTGGGCGCCCAGCTCGGGTAGTGATCCTCGTAGCCGTATTCTTCGTTGGCCTGCGGAATGATGCGTCCGGTCTTCAGCTGGATCTGGCGCTCCTCGAGCATGAGCGCGTGCTGGCGGCGCGACCACTCCTGGATTGACGTGAACCCGAACCACGGCGAGGCGCGGTCCTGGTGCTCGCGGTGCACTGGATGGCTCGACGCCAGATGGTGGTACGGATCCCATTGCTCGATGAGCGTGCCGGTGGCATGTGCCCACGTCTCGTCACGAAAGCTGTCGAGGTCGTCGCCAAGGTCCCACGTGACGTTCGAGAACGCGCTCAAACGGGCGACCATGTACCGGATGTAGCGCCGCTCGTCGTCGCTGCCGGCGGTCGCCTGGGCGTTGTGCGTCGAGATGTCGATGATCGCCGAGATGATCACGTCGCGGTCGCGGGCGAAGCGCAGCATGCGCTCCCACTTCTGCCAGTACGCGACGTTGAAGCGCGTGTAGTCGATGCCGGGACGCTCGAAGCTTCCGGGATCGGCCGCAACCCAGGGTCGCAGCATCATGGTGAAGTTGTCGCCCGTCATGACGGGCTCGCCCCAGAAGATGTTCGCCGCACCCGCCACGAGCGCGCGAATGCGGTTCACCTTGAGCCGGCTCAGCCGCTCGATGCTGTACTCGATGACGTGATCGTCGCGCCATCCCGCCATCCAGAATGCCGTCGTCCCGTTGAAGAAATAGTGCTCGCCGTTGCCTTCCCAGATGAAATGCCACGGGTACTTCGGATCGACGCGAATCGGGCCGCGACGGTGGCCGTCGGTCGCGGCGAAGCTGCCGGTGGCGGTCTTCTCGACGTCGCCCTGGCTGGTACGTCACCGAGTACGTGTATGCGCCCGGCGACGAGGGTACGAACCTGATGCGGAACACACTGCCGTCGGGCGAATCGCAGAAGCCTTCGACAGCAGTTCGCGTCGGGTCACCGCGCTTCCCGAACGTGCCCGTGAGAGTGACCTCGGTGAACGGATTCTTCGCGTCGGGCGACGCGACGTGCACGGTCACTTCGGCGATCTCGTAGGCCTGGACCGCCGGCGTCGCCGGATCGAAGGTCACATCACGAGAGGCAGCGGCCACTGGGGCGGCGACAAGGAGACAGGCCGCACAGAGAAGTGTTCGCACGGCGTGATTGTGCCACGACGGGAGGCCAACGCCGATGGCGTCGGGCCTGTGGTGACCTAGAGTACCTGATGTTGCCGGGCCTGGCGCTGTAGTACGGTCCGGCGAAACGGTGTGATGTTTTGTGATCGGTTCCGTCCGCTCGGGTGTCCAGATTGAGGCCGACCTCCAGTCGACCTGAGCCGTGCAAGGCCGTTCGTAACAACCGACTCGAACTGGTGTCAGCCATGACGGGCACCGCACAAGCCAAGTCCTTACTGTTTGCACCGGCGATCACCGAGGATGCCTGGCCCGAGCTCAGCGCGCCAGCTCGCTCGCGCACGCCGAGTCAGCCGCCGCCGCTGCCAAGGGAGCTGGCCGATGCCGACCCCACTCGAGGTCTCGATCTCCTTGGCCTGGAAGGACCCCAGACATCTTCGACCTCGACGCTCTCCGCGGGCACGCTGGCGCCTCCGGAGCGAGACGCGCGGATGCTCTCCATTGCCGAACTGCGTGATCTGCTGCTGCCGCGGATCGGCGACACCCGCGATGGCGAAGACCAGCGCCTTTCGAGTAAGCCGGCGCCAGAACCACAGGCGGATCCCGTCACGGCCAAGGCCGCACATCCCGGCCCCTTCCCGCTTCGTCTGGGCCCGCTGACGCTCCTTCTGGGTGCCGCAGTCATCGCGGGCGGAGTGGCCGTGGTTGCCGTGGCGCAGCGGACTGTCACGCCAGTCTTGTCCCCGGCGGCGGCGACGGGCCGGCTGTCAATCGTGAGCGATGTGCCTGGCGCGCAGGTGTCGATCGACGGACAGGAGCGCGGCGTGACCCCCCTCGAGGTCGCGCTCGACCCAGGTCCGCACGCGGTGCAATTCACGAGCGGAGGCTGGAGAGAAACGTTGGCCGTGTCCATTGCGCCACGAGCACATGATGTGTACCACGTGCACGTGACGTCGTCGGACCGCGTGGCCGTTGGCGCCTTGCGCGTCTCGACGCCCATCCCGGGCGCACGCATCACCCTCGATGGCGAGTACCGTGGCCTCACGCCAATGACCTTCGCACAACTCGAGCCGGGGTTCCACCAGGTGGCCGTGGTCCAGGGAAGAGTCACGGAGCGGCACGAGGTCAGCGTAGAACAAGACCGCACGACAGAGATGTCGGTGGCGTTCGTCCCGCCCCCCCCGGTCACGCCCCAGGCGTCCTCCGGGTGGATAGTCGTTGCCTGCCCGGTTCCCGTGGAGATTTTGGAGAACGGCGTGCTGGTTGGCTCGAGCAGGGTCGCGCGCGTCATGATGGCTTCGGGATCGCACGTGCTCGACTTCGTCAATACGGAGCTTGGGTATCGCACACGCCTGACCATCGACGTCGTGGCCGGCAAGACGATGCGCGTACCGGTGGAGGTACCACAAGGCGCGCTGAGCGTGAACGCGATGCCGTGGGCCGAGTTGTGGGTGGATGGGTCGCGCGTCGGCGAAACGCCGCTCGGCAACGTGCCCGTACGGATTGGCCAGCACGATGTCGTGCTCAAGCACCCGCAGTTCGGCGAGCGACGGCTGCAGGTGCTCGTCCGCGCGGACACTCCGGCGCGCGTCAGCGTGGACATGTGGAAGTAACGTGAAGACTGCGGCCGATGGGCCGCGAGGATCAAGCGATGCCGCTCATCGTTCTTGCCTGGCTGGTCGCGATGGCGAGCGGGCCCACCGAGCAGGCGCCTGCCTGCTCGGAAGCCACGGTCTCCGCCGTCCGCGACCTCTACGCGTCCGCCTCGTATCAGGAAGCGCTCGACGTGCTGGTCCGCGTTGACGGTTCGGATGCGCCGCCAGCCCTCTACGAGTACCGCGCGCTCTGCCTGCTTGCGCTCGGGCGGCAGCAGGAAGCGGCCGCTGCCTTCACGACGCTCGTCGAGCGCGAGCCGCTCTTTCAGCCGGATCCGGCGAGCCTTTCGCCCTCGGTGCGACAGCTGTTCGAGGCTGCCCGGCGCCGCACGCTGCCGGGCGTGGTGGAGACACACTACCGCCGAGCTCGCGGCGCGTTCGAAAGTGGTGACTACCGGGTGGCCGCCGACGAATTCCGCCTGGTGGTCCACATCGTCGAGACCATCGACGTGACGGACCGCGGAGGGTCGCTTGGCGAGTTCAAGCTGCTTGCCGAGGGCTTCGGGCGGCTCGCGGGCGAGAAACTGCAGCCAGTGTCGAAAACAGGCTCCGCGGTGGCCCAGTCGCTCACTCCGTCGCTCGCCCCCACAGGGGTCGCAGGCGGCCTACCCGTCGCCGTCCAGCCACCCCTCATCGTTCCGCCCGTCGCCCTGTCCCGGAGATTGCCTCCCTGGCCGGACAAGCTGTTGGTGCCCCTACGGGCGTTCGCGACGATGGAGCTGGTCATCGACGCGAGCGGAGCGGTTGTGGCCGCGCGGATTCTCGAGTCGGCACAGCCGGTGTACGACGAGATGTTGGTTGGAGTCGCGAGCACCTGGCGCTACCAGCCGGCCACGCGGAACGGCCGTCCGATCCCGTACACAATGGCCCTGCGCATCGACCTGCCGCGGTGAGGCGGAAGACGGGTCGGCGTGGCTGAGAGCCGAGACGTTCACGCGAGGTCTTCGAGAAGCACGGTCACAGGTGGACCGCCTTCCGCGACCGTGGTCGACCTGTTAATGGATCAGTCGCTGATTGCCTGGACGGGCGCGGCTCATCGTCCCAAGGCTGGCAACCGCAGCCACGAGGGAGCGTTCGTCGATCGGTTTCGCGAGGTGCAATTGAAATCCTGCGTGAAGCGCCTGCAAGCGATCTTCGTCGCGAGCGAATGCCGTAAGGGCGGCCGCCGGAATGGATGCGACTTGCGGCGCCTTCAGGGCACGGACCCGGCGGATCAGCCCATAACCGTCTTCCTCTGGCATACCGATGTCGGCAAGCAGCACGTCGACACGTTCGTGCTGCAAGAGCTCGAACGCCTGGGCAGCTGTCGCGGCCGTCAACACATCGGCGTGACACTCGTGCAGGTGTGCTGCCACCACGTCCCGGCTCTGCTCGTCATCGTCAACCACGAGCACGGCCATGCCTTCAAGGGACACCCCGGACTCGAGGAGCTCTCCAGACGACGCTGGACGGGCGAGGACGCTGGTCTCGCCCCATTCGCCGCACTCCGCGAACGGCAGTCGCACGGTGAACGTGGCGCCGCATCCTTCGCCGCGGCTATGCGCGGTAACCGTACCGGCGTGCGCCTCGACGAGATTCTTCACGATCGACAGCCCGAGACCCAGACCGGAGTGTATACGCGTGGTCGATCCGTCTCCCTGCCTGAATGCATCGAACACCCATGGCAGAAAGGCCGGCGCGATACCCTGTCCGGTGTCGGTCACGACCATTTCGGCCGTATCACCGACCCGATTGACTCTGACGTGAATGGCACCACCCTTGGGCGTGAATTTCACCGCGTTCGACAGCAGATTGATCGCGACCTGCTGTAGACGCGCGCCGTCGCCGTAGACGCGTCCCTGCGATCCATCGGCACTCAACCCGATGCTGATCGCCTTGGCTTCGGCGCTGGGTTGCACCACCTGGAGCGCCTCCCGCACGACGTCGTTCAGGTCTACGAAGGTTTGCGCGAGCCGCAGCTTGCCGGACGCGATGCGCGACACATCGAGCAGGTCCTCGATGAGCCGCGCCTGCCGCTTGGCGCTCTGCGACACGCCGTGCGACGCACGCTCGCGCAGTGCATCGGGCAGTTTGGCTTTGCACAGCATGTCGGCCCATCCCTGGATGGCGTTGAGCGGCGTGCGCAGCTCGTGCGAGACGACCGCGAGAAACTCGTCTTTGAGTCGATTGGCGTGTTCGGCGCTTGCACGGGCCGCCTGCTCGCGCGCGAGGAGGTCATGGCGCAGCTCCTCCAGACGCGTCATCTCGGCCAACGCCAGCGCGAGGCGCTCCTTCTCCGCTGCCAGAGCCCGTTCGGTGTCTCGGGTCTGCGCGAGGGCGGCGACAGTCTCCTGGTGCAGGTGCTGGATCTCCTGCGTGTGCCGCTTCTGGTCCTCGAGACGGCCGGCGAAGAGTTCATACGTGCGATAGGTCAGATAGATCGGCGCCACCAGCAGCACGGCCTTCCAGGGATCGCCCTGCCGCACGACGAGTGCCGCCACCGCGCCTGCGGTGCCGGCCACCATGTAACTGGCGCCGCTCCAGAGAAAATCGTCGCGCCACGTGTTGAGGAATGTTCGCCGGGTCGAGAGCGCGATAGCGGTCGCGACGAGACCGGTGTTGACTACGAAATAGGTCCCGATTGCGCCGACGAGCGGCTTCGCCAGCCCCAGGAAGTTGGCTGGGGCGATGGGCTCACCGAGCGAGCGGTACGCCGCGCTCGTCGCGACCATCGTGATCACCGCCATCGCGACACTGAACACAGTGCGATGCAGCGGATATCGCTCTCGCTGCTTGTACCTGCACTGCGTCCAGACACCCACTACGGCGATGATAATCGCCGGCTCCGCGCCCAGCAGCAGCAGCGACATCAGATTCGCCGCGTACGACACCGACAGCGTCGAGCCATTCGCCACAGGAATGGGCAGCGTCACCTTCCAAGCGGAAGTCATGCACGCGAAGAGGAGGAGGACCGCAAACAGGAGTGGCTGTGAGAGCGTGTGCGGGAAGAACGCCACGAGCGCGCCTGCGCCAGCCACGATCACCATCGCGACGTACAACCGCGCGGCGAGGGGCAACGATCGCCACGTCGCAGCCGCTGGCGTCAGGCGGCGGGCGCGGCATTCTGCCGCGTCGTTCTGCGATGCCGGAAACCGGTGAGCGGGTGTAAAGGTCGCATGATGTACTACGGTGTGGTCGCGGGCCAGATGATCGGCTCGCAGGCAGGATCGGTGCAGCCTGCTCCCCATACGATCGGGTCGGCGTCGCCGCTTCCCCAGACGACGGTACTGCCCCAGACAACCGTGCTTCCCCAGACGACAGTGCTACCCCAGACGACCGTCGCAGCGTTGGCATCTGCGACCGACGTCGTTCCAGATTCAACGTTCCACGACGTCTGACAATCGGAGCCGCCGCAGACCGTTCCCCAGACGACGTTCTGCGCGACCGCGGAGCCCCAATCCACTGCGCTGCACGATGAATTCAGGCAGTTCGTTCGCCAGCGCATCCAATGGGAATTCTTCAGGGTGAGACCAAACTCGATGTTCTGGTTACTGGATGTGAGAGCGGCACCCCAGGTGAGGTTGGTCGCCCAGGCGTTGACCGCGGGCATGATGCGCCCCCCGGTCAGCAGTTGGTTTCCCCAGATGAGCTGTGCACTCCAACCCTTGGTTGCGGGATATGCGGAACCCGGCGGCGCGGCGAAAAACCGCGCCAAGTCGACGGCTCCTTTGGCGTTCAAGAATCCGGCGCCTTGTGTGAGCCGATCGTGGGCCGGAGATACCTCCGCCGTGTACTGCAGGATTGCCTTGACTGCATTGGGCGTCAGCGTCGGATTGGCTTGGAGCATCAGGGCGACCGTGCCGCTGACAACGGGCGCCGACATGCTGGTGCCGCTGAGGCTCAGATACGGCAGATACGAGGTGGCAAGCGTGCCGCTGAGCAGATACGCGGACGCGCTCGTGTACAACGCGCTGGTGGGATCGCTGAGCGACTCGATGCCCACACCCGGTGCGACAACATCCGGTTTGGCCCGGTAATCAACGCCACCGGGTCCACGTGAGCTGAACACCGCCGTGACGTCGTCGGCGCGATCGATCGTTCCCTGGTGATTGGATGCACCGACGGTCAGGACCCACGGCGCGTTACCGGGGGCCGTGACACCCGCGTAGAGCGGCCGACCTTGCGAGTCGCGCCCGACATTGCCTGCCGCTGCCACGACGACGATGCCCGCGGTGACCGCGCGCTTTGCGGCGAGCGTGAGGGGATCGGAATTGTAGGACTCGTACACACTTGCCGACACCGACAGGTTGACCACCCGGATGTTGAGCGCATCCTTTCTCGTGACCACGTAGTCGAGCGCCGCGATGACGTCGCTGATACGGCCAGTGCCTGTCGAGTCGAGCACCTTGAGCGCAATCAGATGCGCGCCGGGTGCAATACCGGATCTGGCGCCGCCGGAATCAAATCCGTTGCCCGCGATGATCCCGGCCACGTGCGTGCCATGGCCGTAATCGTCGTAGGCCGCCTGCTGGCCATTGACGAAGTCGACGAACTCGGAGACACGCTGGCCCCCGTCCGCACCGGTCAGATCGTCGTGCCACGACGTCACGCCGGAGTCGATGATGGCGACCCCGATATCCGATCCGTCGTACCCGAACTCCTGCCGGACGGCGGTGGCTCCGACCGTTGCCCCCGTCAGTTCCATTGCGCCCACCGTGAGGCGGTCGAGGGAGACGTGCCCGACGAACGGGCTGTGCGCGAGGCCAGCCAACGCCGCGTTCGGCACAATGGCCGCCCAGGCATCGATGATCGGCAGCGCGCGGCCAAGCTGAGCACCGGTACCCCGGATGATCGGCAGCATCGCGCGCATCGATCCGGCGTCGACGGCGCGAACGATGACATGTGACCAGCCGGTCGGGCGGGCGGCCTCGGCTTTTGCGAGCGGTTCGAGTTTCGACTGGCTGGCAGGTTCCCGCGCGAAGGCCGGGCGCCCGAACGCAGTGAGCACGAGGAGCGCCCCCGAGACCAGAATCAGCGATGTCCGCTTGGTCATGACGCGTTCCTTAGCGCCTGGAGTGTGGCCCTCCGACGCTGTGGCTGAGCTCGCCGAAATAGCTGAGCTCTTCTTAATGGTTGAGTTTGGCGCACGCTACTGTTGCGCTTAGATCCGTGCAACAACAACTGCCGCCCGGTTATCGGCAGGAGAGCAGAATTTCATGCGGTGTCACTGATTGGTTTGCGATCGAGTTGGGATCGAAACGCGCCGCGATCGGTGGTGAAACGACCGTCAGACCCTGCCGGTACCACATCAAGGTTCTTGAACGGAGGGATGTCAGTTCTGCGCGTCGGTTCTGCTACGACGCCTGATGGCCCAGCGGGCCGCGCACCTCATCGATCAGGTGTTCCCCGATGAACCCCGTGCGGCAGGGCTCGGGCCCGCACCGGTCGGACGTTGCGCTGCTTCAAATGGGTGTTGACAGTCTCCGGGATCGCCGATCTTCATCGAACGGCCCGGTGACCGTCGCATCCCCTCCGTCGCGTCGACGAACAGCACACCCTGGTCTCAGTGGTGGCGGTCGATGTGACGTCCATGTCCCAACCTTCCGTCTTCGTAGCCTCAGAACGCGAAACCATGCGGAATCAGACGGTGCTCGTATGCCTGCCGCTCGAGACCTTCACGAAAATCCGGATGCGCGAGCCCGATGAGTGCCTGAGCGCGCTCGGCGACAGACTTGCCCTTCAGACACGCGACACCGTACTCGGTGACGACGAACATGACGTCTGAGCGAGGTGTCGTCACGACGTTGCCAGCCGTCAGGTTGAGCACGATCCGGCTGCGTGGCTCGCCACGCTTTTCGTAGGTCGATGAGAGGCAGATGAACGACTTGCCGCCCTTCGAGGCGTAGGCGCCGCGCACGAATTGCAATTGGCCGCCGGTTCCGCTCAGATGACGGTGGCCGTCGGATTCCGAGGCGCACTGACCCTGCAAATCGATCTGCGTCGTGTTGTTGATCGAGATCACACGGTCGTTCTGCATGATGACGTTGGGGGCGTTGGTGTAGTCGACGGGGCAGCAGGCCATGTCTCGATTGCGGTCGAGCGTGGCGTAGAGATGGCGCGACCCGAGAGCGAACGTGTAGACGATCTTGCCCGGGTTCAGCCGCTTTCTTGCGCCCGTGACCCGCCCCGCCTTGTAGAGATCGGCGAGGCCATCGATCATCATTTCCGTGTGGATGCCAAGGTCGCGGACGCCGCTATCGAGCAAGAGCGCGCAGACGGCATTCGGCATCCCGCCGATCCCAATCTGCAGGCAGTCGCCGTCTTCGATGTTCGCCGCGATGAGCCGCCCCACCGCGCAATCGACCGCCGTCGGCGGAGGGTTCGGGAGCTCCGGTGGCGGGGCGTCGTCGCCCTCGATCACGTAGTCCACTTCGCTCACGTGCACGCCCGTCTCGTCACCGTAGACGTAGGGCAGCCCACGGCTCGTCTCGACGATGACTACCCTGGCGCGCTCGACGATCGCGCGGTGCCAGAGATTGGCCGCGCTCAGGTTGAAGTAGCCGTGTTCGTCGATCGGGCACGTCTTCAGGATGACGATGTCGACCGGGTTGATGAAGCGACGGTAGTAATCCGGGATCTCACCCAGATTGACGGGGAGATAGCCGCAGCGCCCCGCGTCGTGCTGCTTCCGGTCGTACGGGGAGAAGTGGAGGCTGAACCCGTGAACGTGCTTGCCATCTGGATCGGCATTGAGCACGGCTCGGGGCCGCATCGTCAGACAGTGGCGGATCTTGACGTTCGTCAGGTCAGTGATGCGCGCGGCCAACGCCTGGTCGAAGGCATCCGGCTGGCACAATGACGCGCCGTAGTCGAGCCACATGCCAGCCTCGACGAGCCCCGCGGCCTGCTCGCCGGAGATGGTTTGCGCCGGGGCTCTCGCCGCTCTCGTCGTCATGGAGTGGACCGTCGGTCGGCCGCATCACGAAGGGTGATGTGTGGTGCGCGGGTCCGCACACGACGATAGGAGACATTAGCAGGCCCGCGGTGTCAATCGTGCCCACTCAGAATCGCCAGTGCCTTTTCGAGACTAGCGTCGCGTCCTTCGGCGATGGCACGCGTCGAGAAGTCTGGCGCTACGACATCCGGAGGAACACCGACGACGTCGAAGGTCCGACCATCCTCGGTCGCATACACCTCGTTCGGCAGCACGAGCCTCCAGCCGTTTGGCAGCCGCCGGTCGAGCACGTCGGAGAACACGCCTTGCGTCGCTGCCCCGATTCGGCGGATCCCGGGTCGCCGTCCCATCAGCGCCATCAGGAACGTTTCGGCCGCACTCGCACTGTGGCGGCCTGTCAGGACGACCGCTTCACCGAGGTATGAGGGTGCTGACGAGGGCTCGACGACGATCCCCTGCGGCGGCGTGAAGCGAACCGCCCCTGGTGCGACGAGCCGGGCCTGCTTGTTGAACGCCAGGTACGGGCGACTGGTCATTCGCGACGCCAGTTCGAGTACCAGCGCGTCCTCCCCACCTCCGTTGCTGCGAACATCGATGACGAGGCCAGTGAGGCCAGCGGTCTTCCTGAATATTGTGTCAGCGGCTGCCCGCAGGCACGCCAGGCCCGCTGGCAGATCGTCGTCGGGCGTGTACTGGTGGAACGACAGCACTCCGAGGTAGCCCACCCGTCCTCCGCGCAGCCGCCCGAATCGAACGCGCCCATCGCAGTACCGCTCGACTCGCCCCTCCACGTAGCGCGATTCGATGATCGCGTTTGCCCGATCGAGAGCGTCGTCGTCGAGCGGATCGGGGTCTGCTTTGTGCAGCCACACTTCCTGGAGTGGCGTCTTCAGCCAGTCTTTCCCGCGGGACGTCCCCGGAGGAAACATGTCGAGCACCACGTGAGAGTCGCGCAGCGGCGCGAGCATCTGACGGAAGATCTCGAACAGCTCGGAGTCAGTCGTGTGTTCCGAGACCAGTGGTTGGAACCGCCGACGGGCGGCGTACCAGTCCATGCCATGCAGTTTGAAGAAAGGGTAGTGCTCGGCGAAGGTGGTCCAGAAGACGTCGAAGTTCACGCGCGGCGAGTTCGCCGCGGGTGTCGAGCACACCTCAGGCGCGGCGGGCACGCGTTGGAGGCGCATCGCTGCCAGGTCGTCTGACCGACGAAGCACGAGGCGATCGCGATCCTCGTTCGCCGTCAGGCGGATGATTTCATCGCCGCTCGCAAATCCACCGCGGAAGACCCAGGCACCATCGCGATCCTCGGTGCGAGCTGCCGTCCACGCCGGCAGGCAGCTGATGGCGGTGACTTCCGCGGCCTGCATCTGGTGCGGCTCGATCCGGAAGAAGAGGCCGTAGCCTTCCGACATCCACAGGCCGACGCGCCGGTCAGCATTGTCCCGACCCGAGATCAGTGCCGCGCTTGCGAGGAGCGCCACGAGCAGTCGTCCCTGTATGCTGCTTCCCACTGCCGATCATCATGCAGCATCGAGCGCGCGAGAGGCAGCGTCCGTCGAGACACTGGTTGGGACGAAGCTTGGGACGACAGACCGCTTTTCGTTGAAGTTCTCCGACCATGCTCGAGGCAAGTGATCGCCAGGCTTCGCGCTGTTGCGAGTGCAAGCCTGGCGATCACTCAGACCTCGTGCGGCGTACGGACTCGATGAATCTACACCTCGCGTCTGGCTTCGTCAGCTTCCTCGGCGAGCTCATGGAGCGCTGCGAAGAACTCGCGCGTTTGACCGATGAACAGGCCATCCGCCGTGAGCGCCCGCACTGCGTCCATCGCGATGTGTGCCGTGGCCGTCGGGCGGACGATTGAACAGGGCGGCAACGACCGTCGCAGAAAGTCGCACGGCTCCGGCATGATCAGGCTCTTCTCGAAGAGCTCGTTGGTGGCGAACTTGCCAGCGGTGAGGTCAGGGAATACGAGGTTTCCATCGGTGAGGGCCGGCGCGTTCCCTGCTTTGTCATGCCACGTCTGAAAGTGCATCGCTTCAGTCGGACCGATGCTGACGACGACGCGAAGTACTTCCAGATGCGTCACCTTCTGAGCCATCGCCGAATAGAGGCTGGTGCCGCCCTGCTCGATGAAGGCGAAGTGGAATCCAGCAGTGTTGCCGATGGCCTGGACATGAGCGCTGATGTTGTTCGGATCGCCCATTTCGGCGTCGTTACGCGGAATCGCAGGATGCCGACCCACATTCAGACTCGGGATGGCCTGCGGGAAGGTTGCACCGAAATCGGGGTTCTTCGGTACTGCGGTAGCGCGTCCACCAGCTTGTGTCGACAGTGAGTTGCATCAGGTTCGTCAGTCGGCCGATCGCCTGCGCGCCTGTCGCCTGGCTACCCGGGAGCGTCCGGAACGGATCCAGATTCACTGGTGCGGCGCCGATGGACCCCAGATACGCGTTCAAGAATGCGGCATGGCTGAGCTCATCATCCGTGTTGTCCGAGATGTACTGCGGCATGTCTTCGTCGAGGACTTCCAGCGCCGCACGATAGCCTGATTCCGGCGAGTTCGCCCCGCCGAGCTCGGCATACTGTTGCCAGAGATCAGTCTCGAGGAGTTCTGCTGCTGCCAGGAACCGCAGAATGGCTACGTCGCCTTCGGTGATCGACCTCCTCTCGGCCGAAAGATCGACGCTTGGCATTTGAGTCGCCGCGGTGGCTGCGCCGGCGGCGATCAGGCCGCCTCGCAGAAAGCCGCGCCGATTGATCGAGTGACTCCCAACGGTCTTCGAGCGATTCATGTGTCCTCCTCGTCGTTCTTGGCGTTGGCGCTGTGACAATCGCCGTACTCAACGCACGACGAGCGCAACGGCAATTTCGACGCCAGACAGCGGACATGATGATCTCTCGTGACGTGGCCGTGAGTGATTGGCAAGGGCTTCGTCTGCGATACGGCTCGTGTAAGAGGCTTACGCGGCGTGAACATGACGACTCTGTTAATCGCGAACCATGCCCATTCGAGTGCTGGCGATCGAGGATGAGGTGAACGTGAGGCGCTGCGGACGGGGAGTGAGCTTACAGCGCTCTCCGTGCTGTGGGGCTCGGAGCATCCGCCGCGCGGCCGTGCGCTAGGCGTGAAAGATCGGGTGAACGCCCTTGGCCGAAGCCAGCAGCGCCTCCCGCTCGGAGGCGTCCAGGGGCCGGTAGCGGCCTGCGATGTCCATCGCCATCCTGAAGAGCGCTTCCTCGCCCGGAGGAATCGCAGCCGTGAAGTCGTCACCGAGAGTGAATCGCACGGCCTTCTCTGCGAGCACGGGATCGTCGACCGGCCTGTACCAGCACTTCTTCCAGGCCTCGTGCTCGCGCTGCGGCCACGTCGTGTGGGCCATCGACTTGAGCGCGATGCGCGCAATTCCCTTCTGGCGAGCGCGCTCGACGATTTGCGGGCCGAAGCCACCCTCCTGCACGAGAACGAAGTTGAACGGTACCATGACCGAGTCGAGCGGCACTCGTTCCATCAGCGCAAACGCGGCCTCGACGTTGTGCACCGACGCGCCGATGAAGCGAATCTTTCCTTCCTCGCGTGCCTTCACGAAGGTCTCCGCCGCGCCGCCCGTCCCGGCAATGCGTTCCACATCGTCCAGCTTCGACACTGCGTGGAACTGATACAGGTCGAAGTGGTCGGTCTTCAGGCGTACGAGGCTCTGCTCGAGCTCGCGTCTGGCACCGGCGGCGTCCCGCTCCATCGTCTTGCACGCCAGGAACGACGAGCCGCGATGAGGCTTCAGGGCCGGCCCGAGCGTCATCTCGGCCTCACCGTCGAAGTAGCTCGGCGCGACGTCGAAGTAGTTCACACCGCGATCGGCGGCTTCGGCCACGATGCGGTCGGCGGCAGGCTGGTCCATGCCAACGACGACGATGCCGCCAAAGCCGATGATGGAGATCGTGACGTCGCCTTTGTAGGTGCGGCGGGGGATGGCCGAGGTCGTGGGTGTTTTCCACGCCATCACAGCGCCTGCCATGGTGGACTTGAGAAAGGTGCGGCGTTCCATGAGACGACCCTCCTGAAAACCGGTCTCAGGGTACCATCACCGAATCCGTTCCGGAACGCGTCAACCGGCGAGAGACAGGCAGTAACACGATGATATGATTGACGAGTCTCTCAGGGGTCGGAGGTGATCGGCGGCGCGTCACATCCACCTGAGGTTGCAGGCTCGAGGGAGCACGGGCCGGAGCCGCCACGGAGGCTACATGTCCGGTCGAGCAGTCGCGCTGCTTCTGGCGCAGGAATCATCGCGCTGACGTCGCGAATGTCAGTACGCAGGCGCCAGCCCTAATCCCGCAATGCAGGAGAAGGTCGCCGCGCTCAAACAGGCGCTGGCGCGAATCAGGCGGCGCTCAAGCAATACACCTGGACGAGTCCACCGAGATCAGCCTCAAGGGCGAAGTGAAAAAGCGGCAGCAGAAACTCTGCCGTTACGGTCCCGACGGGAAGGTCCAGAAGACGGCGCTCCAGGGCGACGAGCCACAACAGGAACAGAAGCAGCAGAGCGGACGCCGGGGTGGGACGCGTCAAGAAAGCTGTTGTCGAGAAGAAAGTGGACGACATGAAAGACTACATGGAGCGCGTCGCGGGCGCTCGTGAAGGATTACGTGCCGCCCGACAAGGAACGCATCAGGCTGCTGCGTCAGCGGGCAATGTCTCGACGAAGCCAGACCAGGCTACGGGCGTCGTGGCGCTGGCCGTGAAGGACTATCTCAAGGCGGGCGATCGCTGGCGATTGGCCTCAAATGACGACGCCAACGCGCTCAGCAGCTACGACGTGCAGTCGTACCTCGACGATCCCAAAGACGATGCGGTGACGCTGGGCGTGCAGTTCAACCGGCTGCCCGACGGCACGAGCTACCCGCAGCAGATCCTGCTCGACGCAGCCGCCAAGAAAATCCAGGTCAAGATCGTCAACTCAGGCTACGCAAAGGTCGCTCAATACCGACGGCGGTTCAGGGTCGAACCGCCAGAGCGGTCGCGGTCTGGCAGTCTCGCCGCCGGTAGATCACGATCCCGCCAATCGTGCTCGCCGGATCAAACTGTGCCTCCACGTACTGCCGCAGACGTGGATAACGCGCTATCGGGTACTTGCCCCACCGGAAGACGTTGGCGGGCGCCGTATCCACGATGAACGTCACGTGCGAGCGATCCAGGTCCTGCATCAACCAGTCCCAGTGCTCTGGCACTTCGCGGCCTTCCGGCGACTCACCGCGATTGTTCGACAGATTGCCTGGCAGGTAGCCCGTCAGCTGCGCTTGCGCCATGGCGACGAACCGGCTGGCGGGGGACAAGCCGGCGAAGTAGTAGATCATCGGCGCCCACCCCCAGACAAAGACCGATCCGGCACGCGCGCATGGATCCGACTCCAACCGTTGTGCCACCGCGCGGAACACGGGATCACGTTCGCGGTACACGTGAAACGGACCGAAGTAGAGGAGCGTGTTCGCCAGGGCAAAGCCGGCGACGACCGTTGCGGTCCAGGCGATCACCACCCGGCCCACGCGAGTAATCGGCGCCAGCTGTTGCTCCAGCCACGGAGCTGACGCGAGCGCCAGCGGCACGTAGAGCTGAATGAAGTAGTGCGGGAAGAAGCGGAACCCCAGGAGTACCGGAGGAACAGACGCGACGACCAGCGCAGTCACGAGTACCTGCCAGTGCCGCGGTTGGGGCAGGGAATAGCCACGCCACCATCCGATCCACAGCGGGCTCGTGACGAGAAGGAACGGAATGGCAGTGCCGCCGAATCTCCTCCCGGCTTCCACGAGCGTCATGGGATTGTCGGCGTACCAGAGATTGTGGGGGCCCGCCCAATAGACGAATGCGCCCAGTCCGCCGCGCACCCAGAAGTAAAGGAGCGCACACAGCGCAGGCACGATCGCGGCGGCGATGAGGGCGCTAGCGGCGAGCAGGCGCTCACGCCGGGGGCGAACGGCGCCTGGCCGGAGAAGGACAACGAGCGCCGCGACGATCCATGTCCCGATCTGTGGTTTGAACAGAACGGCAGCGCCCAGCAGGAGACCGGCGGCGGTTGCCCGCCAGAGATCGGCCGTCCAGTCCTCATCACGCATCAGCACGATCGCCCACGACGCAGGCAGCACCATGAGGATTTCGGCGTTGGTCGCCAGCATGTCGTGGCCGATGAAGGCAGCGCTGTACAGGAGGAACGTCAGGGCTGCGATCATTCCCGTGCGCCGCCTGGGATAGCAGGCGGACACGGCCAGCGCCGTCAGCGGGACGACGCAGAGCACGGTCAGCAAATGCACCGCGAACAGGCCGCGTCCGCCGATCGCTTGGGCGGCCGCGTAGTACACGTAGAGCAGCGGCGGCTTGTTATCCACGAAGTCCGTGTACAGCAAACCGCCTCGCATCAGCTGCCACGAGCCGACGATGTGACAGGTCTCGTCGAGATCGACCACATCGACCGCCAGCGAGAGCCAGCGGGTGGCGAGCGAGATCAGGATCAGGGCGCCGAACCACATCGCCGGCCGCCGCACAACGCCTCCCATCATGTGTCGCACCGGCGCCCAGGGGACAAGGCGTCAATTACCACTCGCGAAATTGCAAGGCCAGCCAATCACCTGCACGTAGCGGAACCTCGCGGGCCGACGGCTCGGGGGGCGGTGGGAGGAGTGGAGGGTGGAAGCGGTAGAAATGGAGGGGGGGGTCGTGTGGTGCGCCGAGCAGGGTGCGCTGCGTGCGTCTAGAGCGGCCAGGTCGTCTCCAGGGGAGCCGCTCACCTGACACGGCGGGATACACTGGCGCGCAGCACGAGCCCTGCTGCTTTCCTGATGCCGGCCTTCCGCCTCGTCCGTTGTGTAGTCGTCGCGCTGTGTCTCGCGTGCGTGCCGTTTGGAATGAGCACAGCAGCGCAGGCCGTTCCCTCGTCCGCGGACAGCTGGCTTCCGATCGGAGCCGACCAGCTCCCACCTCAGTTCCTCGCGCTGTTGCGCCAGAATCCGTACACCTTCTTCCGGTTTGTGAACAGGGGCTGGGTGAGCGGCGTCTGCCGCGAGCTGGGCCCGGCGATGAAGAAGATGCCGATCGTGCGCCTCCACGGCGATGCACACCTCGAGCAGTACGCCTTCACCGACACTGCCTATGGTCTGGATGACTTCGACAACACGACGGAGGGTTCGGCGGTCATCGATCTCGTCCGGTTCATCGGATCGATCCGTCTCGTGACGCGTGAGCGCGGATGGACCAGCGACACCGAGCGGCTCACCGACGCGTTCTTCCGGGGCTACGAGCGCGGTCTCGCCGATCCCAGTGCCACCGTTGCGGCGCCACAAGTGGTTCAGCGGCTGCGGCAGCGGCCCGTTCGAGATCAGCCCGCGTTCCTCGCGTGGGCCGAGGGATTGATGATGCCTGTCCCGGCCGCCGTCGAAGAGGCGACTCGAAGCGGTCTCTCGGCGCTGGCGGAAAGTGCGGCGATAGGCGTCGTGCACGTGCCTTCGAGCTACTTCGACGTCAAGCGCGTGGGCGCGCTGCACATGGGAGTCGGGAGTCATGAGCTTCCGAAGCTCCTGATCCGCGTGCAGGGGCTGACGTCGAGCCCAGACGACGACGTGATCCTCGAAGCCAAGGAGCCGGCGGCCGACTTGAGCGGCTTGACGTGCATGCGTCCGCCTCCACAGAGTCCAGCCGTCAGGGTACTCGCGGGTGCACAGCAGGTAGGCCGTTTGAAGCACACGGTGCTGTCGCTGGTGCCTCGACTGATGATGGGGACAACCGAACTGCGGCACTGGTGGATTCAGGACTGGTCGCCGGCGTACACGGAGGTCAACTCCGGCGACTACGCGTCAGCGGAGGAGATTTCGGAGGTTGCGTTCGACGCGGGCCTTCAGCTCGGGAGCTCCGCCATCTCCCTCAAAGACAAGTCGGCTGAGGACCACAGGCGGCGTGTCGCGGAGGCTGTCGTGAAGCTGGAGCCGCGCATGCGGGAAACGGCCCGGCGCCTCACCGACGAGATGCTTACCGCATGGACGGCGTTCGCGGGGCAGCAGCACTGACCGCAAGGGGTAAGAAGGGTAAGGGCGTGGGAGCGAGGAGAAACGATGGCGCGTGTGATGTGGTTCCTGATTGGCTTGGCCTTGCTGGTGCCGGGGGCGGGTGGAGCGCAGACGCTCAAGCCGGCGCAGATCCGGGCGCTTGCGAAGGAGGCCTACATCTACGGCTTCCCGCTGGTCGATAGCTACCGCATCCAGTACGCCTATTTCGCAGACCGCGCGAACCCCGAGTTCAAGACGACCTGGAATCAGATCTACAACACCGCGCGCGTCTACACGCCCGCTGACAAGGCCGTGCAGACGCCCAACTCCGACACGCCCTATTCGTTCATCGGCGCCGATCTCCGCACCGAGCCCCTGGTGCTGACGATGCCGGCCATCGAGAAGGGCCGGTTCTACCACGCGCAATTCGTGGACTGGTACACATTCAATTTCGCGTACGTCGGCACGCGCACGACCGGCAATGAGCCCTGGAACGTTTCTGCTGGCAGGCCCGCACTGGAAGGGCGAACCGCCGCCGGGCATCAAGGCGGTCATCAGGTCCGAGACCGACTTCGTGCTCGTCCTCTATCGCACGCAACTCTTCGGTCCGGACGATCTCGACAACGTGAAGAAGATTCAAGCGGGCTATGCCGTGCAGCCGCTGTCGGCATTTCTGAAGCAGCCTGCGCCCGCCGCGGCGCCGGCAGTGTCGTTCATGACACCGCTCAGCCCGGACGCGGAGCGGACGTCACTCCAGTTCTTCAACGAGCTGAACTTCGTGCTGCAGTTCTGTGCGATGCATCAATCCGAAGGCGCGCTGATGGCGCGCTTCGCGAGGATTGGCGTCGCGCCCGGCAAGACGATTGACGTCGCGTCGCTGTCACCCGAGACGCGCAAGGCCATGGAAGACGGCATTGCCGACGCGTGGCAGGCTTTCGACGCACTCCGACAGGAGAGCGAGAGCGGCAAGATCACGAGCGCCGACCTTTTCGGCACGCGCGAGTATCTCAAGGACAACTACCTCCATCGAATGATGGGCGCGGTGAATGGCATCTACGGCAATGCAAAAGAGGAAGCCATCTACCCGTCGTATCGCGTCGATGCAAGAGGCAGCGTCCCGAACGGCCGCCACCGTTACACGCTGCGGTTCGCGCCCGGTAAGCTCCCGCCCGTGAACGCCTTCTGGTCGCTGACGCTCTACACGTTGCCCTCGCAGCTGCTGTTTCCGAATCCGTTGAACCGGTATCTGATCAACTCGCCGATGCTCTCGGGCCTGAAAAAGGACGCCGATGGAGGGCTGACGCTGTACGTGCAGCACGAGTCGCCGGGTTCAGACAAGGAATCCAACTGGTTGCCCGCGCCCTCGGGGGAGTTCTTCCTCGCTCTGCGGCTCTATTCGCCGAAGCCGGAAGCCCTGAAGGGGAAGTGGAACAAGCCTCCGCTCATGCGAGTCGAGTAATCGCTTGACGGACGGGATGGTTCCAATACTCCGTCATGATGATTCGACGCACCATCGCGATCGTGGCCCTCGGAGGTTTGGCGGCCTGTGGCGGTGGAAATCCGGCGCCGATCCCGTCGTTGACACACCAAGAGCGCCTCCGCCAACAAGCGAAGTCTGGAGCATCAGCGGCCGCGTCACCGCCTTCGGCACGAATACCGCCGTCAGCGGCGCGCACGTCACCGCATCCGCGGGCGCCACGCCTGCCGATACCGATGCGGATGGCCGGTACAAGCTCGCGTACGGGTCGGCGCCCGGCAGTTCGGTGCACGCCGTCATCTCGGCGCAAGGTTACCTGCAGCGCGAGTTCTACGTGCAGTATCAGCCGTCGGCCCGCGGCGGCATCGACGCGACGCTGATTCGCGAGGCCGCCCCGTTCTCGCTCACGTTCTACCGCCAGCTGTTGCGCAACAGCTACGAGGGGCCGAGCGGCACGTACGAGGTCAGCCGGCGGCTCCAGGACAGTCCGCGCCTGTACATCCGCACCATCGACCAGAGCGGAAACGCCATCGAGCCGGAGGTGCTCGATCTCGTACGGACGAACCTCACACGGGCGGTCGGCGAGTGGAGCAATGGTGCGCTGTCGGTGACGACGCTCGAGACCGGCACCGAGACGCGGCCCCGGAGCGACGGCTGGATCGTCGTGAACATCATCCACGACTCCAAGGCGCGGTTCTGCGGGCAGGCATACATCGGCGTCACCGACGGGCAGATTGAGTTCGTCGACGACAACTGCTCGTGCGGCAACATCAAGATCCCGGCTGCCGTGGTCGTCCACGAAGTGGGGCACGCACTCGGCTTCTGGCACGTGAGCGACCGCAATTCGGTGATGTACCCCACCGACTCCGGCAGCTGCGCACCCGGCCAGCTCTCGGATGCGGAGCGCTACCACGCCTCCGTCGCCTACAGCCGCCCGCGCTTGAACGCCGACCCGGACGCCGATGACCCGCAGACAGCCTTTGTCCAGTCCGGTCCGCGGCCACCCGACGTGCTCGTAGTCAACTGAGCGCGGCGTCCAGGCGATTGGCCGCAGGGCAGTCCGTGGCTCCGGTATAATGGGGAGTTGACCCGGCCAGGACGAGGACGCGTGGAGCGTGCCCGCGGCCCGGGCCTCCAGGACCGATGAAGAGCATCGAACGCCACCATCTGAAGGAAGACGAGTTCATCACGACCCTGCACGATACGTTTACCCGTATCGACGAGCACCGGCGGCAGGTGTTGTGGGCCATCGTGGCCTTCGTCGTGATCGCGGTGGCGGCCGGCGGCGTCATCTGGTGGCGGCAGGACGTGAACACGAAGGCGGCGGGCCTCCTGGCCGAAGCGCAGGTCGTGGCCGAAGCGCCCGTGGTGCCGCCCGCGCCGCCTGCGACGCCGGGGACCACGACACCGGCGCCGGCTCCAACGCCCGGCAGCTATCCCACGGAGCGCGCGAAGCTCGAAGCGGCGCTGCCAAAATTCCTCGCGGCGGCCGACGCGTATCCGTCGAGTGGTCCTGGACTCGCAGCACGTTATTCAGCCGCCGGCACCTTGGCGCCCTTGGACGGCCCGCGGACGCGGCGACACGCTATCAGGAAGTGATCGACCGCGCGGGTTCGGATATCTACGGACGGATGGCGCGGCTCGGCCTCGCGCGCGTGCAGGCGCAGCAGGGGAAGTACGATGCCGCGATTGCCACGTACAAGGAGATGGCCGCGACCGCGAAGGATCTGCCGGTGGACGGCATCCTGATGCAGCTCGCGCACACCTACGCGGCGGCCGGCAAGAAGGTCGAAGCCTCGCAGACCTACAAGCGCGTGACCGACGAGTTCCCGACGTCCGCCTACGCGGCCGACGCGAGAAAAGAAATCGAAACACTGAAGAGCTGGCAGTTAGCGCGCAGCTCGAACTGCCAGCTTTCGAACTGCCAACCTCCCAACTTCCAGCACTCCCAATCAGTCCGCACTCGCCTCAGCATGTGCCGAGCGCCCAATTCAGAATCCGTATCCAAGCCTGACGTAGGTCTGCCGCGTATCGGGGTAGCGGCCGGCGCCGTCGTGTCCCCACGCGACGCCTGCAGTCAGCGTCAGCGGAAGAACGAATCCGGCGACCACGTCGCTCCCGATTTCTGCGCCCCACGACACTTTCACATCTGAGAGACTTGCGCGGCGCATCCAGGCGTCGCCTGCGTCCAGGAACGAGTGCGACGTGCAGATTTCGCACGAAGGCCGGCCAGGTGCCGCGGCCGCGCTCAATCCACGCAATCGGCATGCGATACTCGACGTTCACGAGTCCCACTCGCGTTCCCCGGAAGGCGTTCGACGGAAATCCCCGCAGCAGACTCGTTCCGTCATCGTCGAAGCTGACGACCGACGGATCGCCGTCGGTGCCGCCAAGACGCAGGATCCGCCGGATGCCCGTGTCGCCGCCGGAGGCAGCTGCCGCGCCACGTACTGCGAGCATCGCGTGGCGGGGACCCATGGGCACGAACCCGCGGACGTCGGCGCGCACCAGCGTGGACGTGCCGTCACCGCCCAGCGCAGCGCCGCCAAGTTCGCTGACCACTCCGGCCGCGACACCCGATTCCCGGCTGATGGAGTAGCCATATCGCTTGGCGTTCGTGAACGACCATCCGAGCCGGACGGCACCACGATCGAGCGTTCCCACCGCCGCGGCCGATTCGGCGCGGTCGTGTTCCAAGTGGTAGGCGCCGAAGATCTGTTGGGCCTGCCGAACGCGCAGGAACGGCAGGAACGCTCCCATATCGACACTCTGCTGCCGAAGCGCAACGGCTTCCACGCTGCTGCCATCCGCCGACGGCAGGAGCAGTGGAGTGGTCTCGTCCTGGAATTGCGCGTAGAGCGTCGGACGCCAGCGCGCGTACCCGTAGGTGAGCGTGAAGTCCGGCCGCGCACCCGGCGATACCGGGTCGAGGGCGGGGTCGCGGGCCACAGACCACGACACGCTCGCCGCCCACGCGTGATACCCCAATGGATCCGTTCCACTCGTGGACGCGCCAAGCCGCACCTCGTCGTTCGAGGTATCGAGAAGCGGCAGCCACGCCCGCGGCAGCAGGGACCGCCAGGGGTGATACGACTCACCAGGCGGTGTCCCTGACCGCTCGAGTCGGCCTCCGCACTCGGCGTGCCCCTGACGCGACGCGTCCGGCTGCGGCTCGCTGGCCGATGTGACGGAACCCGCTGATTGCGGCAACGGAACACTGAAGAGATCGAAGCCCTCAGTCGGTGTAGCCGACGAAGACGACCGACGTGCCGTCAGGTGAGACGTCGGGACTGCGGGCGCCGCCAGCGGGCGTTGGCAGTCGTTCCGCGCTCGTGCGTCGTCGCTCCATCACCGCTGGCCTCGACGCGGTAAAGAAGGAACGGTCCTCCGTCGCGGTCGGAGGCAAAGACGAATGAAGCGCCCGTCGGGCGTCCAGGCAGGCGTAACGTTCCTTCCCCGCGTCGATGTGGCCACGACACGAGTCTGGCGGCTCGCAACGTCCATCACGACAATCTCGGAGGGTCCGCCACGGCGCCGGCTCTCGAGCGCAATGAGGCGACCGTCGGGTGACCATCGAGGTGCCGCCATCGCGGTACGGTCGTCGCCGGCAACGAGCACCGGATGCTCCCACCCTTGCGCGCTGGCCGCGCGCCCGATCGAGAGTGGCGCGATCGAGCACGACCAGCGATCGATGGCCCTGACCGATGCGAATGGCGGCGAGCTTCGTGCCGTCAGGCGAAAGATCGGGATCCGTCAGCCGCGCGCCATATGTCAGGCGCGTCACGCGTCCTGACGATCGCTCGACCCGATAGAGATCGGACTGCAAGCCCGCGTTCCGCACGAGTTCCAGCTGATCGAAGTAGAAGGCGTCGGCTGCCGAGCGCGGTCTGCCGTCCGCCGTACCGGGTGGCAACGCGGGTGGTGCGTCCGTCGGTCGCCAGCGCGCCGCAACTCGGGAAAGCCGTGCGCATCCGACTGTGCGTAGACAATCGCGCCGTCACGATCGAAGCGGGGACCGTCGACCATGTAGCCGTCATGTGTCAGCTGGCGGGCGGCAGAGGACGGCGCCGTCGCGCTTCGCGCCCGCACGTCGGCCTCGAAATCGCGCCACAACTGGTCGAGCGACGATCCGAATTCCGCACGAAACGCAGGGGCGGACAAGTACGGCAGGCGCCCCGCCGTGTGAGCCGACAAGCGGGCGAATCTATCCTCGCCAAACCGGCGGACCAGGTACTCGTGGAAGAAGCCGCCGTACGCGTACCACCCCGTTCCCGACGGCCACGCCACGAGTCCGCCATTGACGCGATTCATCGGCTCGAAACGGCCGGCGCGCGCGCCGCTGGCGACGACTTCGCGGAAGTCACCCGCCGACAGCCGACCCTGACCGTCCGCACTTTCTTCGAATACGGCCAGGCCTTCAATCTGCCACTCAGGCAGCGTGAGATTCGGGAACGCGAAGAACGCGCGGCCGAAGACGGCGCGGGCGACGTGCGCCCAGCTGCGGCCGGGATCCAGGTTGAGGACGTGCGTGTACTCGTGTCGAAACACCACGCGCAGCCAGTCATCGGTGTTTCCGATGAACGACTCACCGTCCGGTGGGCTGGCCGTGATCTCGATCAGGTTGTACGGCAGCACCGTCGTCAGACCATTCGGCTCGTCGTCTTGATCTGAGAGCACGACGTGCGTACGGCTGCGAGGCGCATGCCCCAGGCGCACGACGAGCCGTTGGTACTCGTCCTCGGCGATGACGGCCAGGCGCAGCGCCAACGCCTCCTCGCCCTGGTGGTAGTGGATGACGAAATGTGTCGTCGTGAGCGAGTGGAAGCGCAGGCGAGGATCGTAGCGATTGGCCGCGTGCCGGGGACGCCATGAGCGGGACGAGGAAGAGCAGGACGAACAGAATGCGGGCGACGGACATCAAGACTCGTCCGCGAGGTCCTTCTTCAATGCCGCCAGCAACGTCAGCGCGTCGAGCGGAGTCAGCCGATCGATGTCCGCCGATCGCAGCCGTTCCGCCACGTGATCGGCGGGCGAGGACTGCTGGAACAGTCCCAGCTGCTGCTGTGCGGCCGGCTCGTTCGGCGTCCTGGTGATCGACGGCCGTCCACCACGCGCGAGCTCGTCCTGCTCGAGAGCCATGAGGATCTCACGCGCGCGAGCGACGACGGGCGCGGGCAGGCCCGCGAGCCGCGCGACGTGAATGCCGTAGCTGCGATCGGATCGGCCCGGCATGATTTTCCGCAGGAAGACGATGTCGTCCTGCCACTCGCGCACCGCCACGTGAAAGTTCACGACGCCTGGCCAGGCATCCGCGAGATCGGTGAGCTCGTGGTAATGAGTCGCGAACAGTGTCTTCGGACGCGCCCGCGTGTTGCTGGCCAGATACTCGGCCACGGCCCAGGCAATGCTCAGGCCGTCGAACGTCGCGGTGCCACGGCCAATTTCATCGAGCACGACGAGGCTGCGGCTGGTGGCGAGGTGCAGGATGCTCGCGGTCTCCTGCATCTCCACCATGAACGTGGACTGGCCGCGCGCGATGTTGTCCGACGCACCGACCCGGGCGAAGATCGCGATCGACGATCGACAGCTTGGCCGTGCGCGCCGGCACGAACGATCCTGCCTGTGCGAGCAGACAGATGAGCGCTGTCTGACGCAGATAAGTGGACTTGCCGCCCATGTTCGGTCCGGTCAGGACGACGAGCTGGTGGTTGCTGCCGTCGAGCACGATGTCATTCGGCACGAACGCATCGCGCGCGTGGCGCTCGACAACGGGGTGCCGCCCCTCGGTCACCGCGAGGTCGTCGCCGTCGTGCACGTGCGGCTTGATGTAGTTGCCGTGCGCTGCCTGCTCGGCCAGACCCGCCAGCACGTCGAGTGCCGCGAGCGCACGCGCGGTGTCCTGGATGCGGGCCGAGGCGGCGGCCACTCGCGCCCGGAGTGCCTCGAACAGCTCCACTTCGCGCGTCAGGATGCGCTCGTCCGCTCCGAGCACCTTCTCTTCGTACTCCTTCAAGGCCGGCGTGATGTACCGTTCGCCGCCGGCAATGGTCTGCTTGCGCTGATAGTCGTCGGGCACGGCGTGCAGGTTCGATTTCGTCACCTCGATGTAGTAGCCGAAGACCCGGTTGAACCGGATCTTCAGCGAGGCGACGCCCGTGCGCTGCCGTTCGCGCTCTTCCATCGCAGCGATGACCTGTTTGCCCGATCGGCTGATCGTCCTGAGCTCGTCGAGCTCGGCGTCCACGCCGTCACGGATCATGCCGCCGTCGCGCGCGAATGCCGGCGGCTCGTCGATCAACGTGGCGCCAATGTCGTCGCGCACATCGGTCAGATCCTCGAGCTGCGCCGGTGAGGCTCTTCACCAGGGGCGCATCGACCTCGTCGAGCATCAGTCGCGCGCGGGGAATAGCCAGCAGCGATTGATGGAGGCCGACCAGATCGCGCGGTCCGGCGACGCCGAATGCGGCCCGTGCGACGAGCCGTTCGAGGTCGTGGACCGACTTCAGGGTCTCCCGGAAGCGGCCGCGGTCCGTCGCGCGGAAGGCGAGGGCTTCGACGGCGTCGAGCCGATCCTGAATCGGCTCGAGCGCGACGAGCGGGCGCAGCAGCCAGCCGCGGAGGAGTCGTCCGCCCATCGGCGTGATGGTGCGGTCGATCTCGTGGAGGAGCGATCCCGCGCGTCCGCCGTCGGCCGCTTCGACCACCTCGAGGTGTTGAAGGGTGACGGGATCGATGATCAGGGCTTCGGCGGCCTGCCGGTAGGCAATCGCCCGCACGTGTGCGAGATCCGCCTTCTGCGTGTCGCGCAGGTAATGCACGAGCGCGCCGGCGGCTGCGATTGCGGCGGTGTGGCCGGACAGACCGAAGCCCTCGAGTCCTCGCGTCTGGAACTGCTCGGTCAGCGTCCGTTCCGCGGCGCTCAGCTCGAAGTTCCAGGCCTCGAGCGGTGTCACCGTGACCGCCGTGCGTCCCAGCTGCGGAAGCTGTGTACCCAGATCGATCCCAGCCGGCACGACGACTTCACGAGGACGCAGCACGGCGAGTTCATCGGCGATGGTCTGCCACCGATCCGCTCCGGCGTATTCGCTGGCACTGAACTCGCCGGTCGAGAGATCGAGCAGGGCTACCCCGATGCGGTCCGCGGAGGGAACGAGCGATAGCAGGAAGGCCGGCTCGCGAGCCTCGAGCGAGCCGGCATCGACGAGTGTGCCTGGAGAATACACGCGCACGACTTCGCGCCGGACGAGGCCTTTGGCTTTCTTGGGATCCTCGACCTGTTCGCAGATGGCGACGCGATAGCCCTTGCGCACGAGCCGGGGCAGGTAGGTGTCGAGGGCGTGATAGGGCAGGCCGCACATCGGGATCGCGCCGCCCGAGGCATCCTTCGACCGAGACGTCAACGTCAGCTCGAGCGCGCGCGCCGCGACGAGCGCGTCCTCGTAGAACATCTCGTAGAAGTCGCCCATCCGGAAGAAGACGATAGCGTTGGGATGCTGGCGCTTCGCGTCCTGGTACTGACGCATCGCCGGCGTCGGCGATGACGCGCGGGCGGGCGCGGGAGCGCCGGTTTCTGGCGGAACGGCCATGACGGATGGTCTGGTGGGCCAGCCGCCGGAGCGTTGCGCCGGGCGCAACGGCAGGCGTTCGATGGCAGGCAGGTAAAAGTATACACTTCACCCATGGGCCTTAGGCCCTAGGCCCTGGGCCCTAGGCTGTGATCCTCGTCTGTCTCGATACCTCGACTGCCGCTGGCAGCGTCGCGCTCCTGCGCGATCGAGAGCTGCTGGCCAGCACCACTGGCGACAGCACCGTCCCTCACGCCAGACGGTTGCCGGCCGACGTGCTCAACCTGCTGGCTGGTGCGGGGCTGTCGGCGTCGGATGTTGACCTGTTCGCGGTGGTGACCGGACCAGGCGCGTTCACGGGACTCCGGATCGGCATCGCATCCATTCAAGGACTCGCTTTCGCCAACAGTCGGCCCGCCGTTGGCATCTCCGCGCTCGAGGCGTCCGCACACGCGGTGTTGGACGCCGATCCAGCAGACGGCCTCATTGGCGTCTTGCTGGATGCCGCGCGCCGTGAAGTATTCACTGCGCTGTACGACGCGTCGGTCGAAGGCACCATCGTCACATTGCGTGCGATCGAGCCGCCGGCGGTGTCGTCAGCTGCGGTGGCTCTCGAGCGCTGGGCGCCTCTCGCCGGCACGCGTCCGAGTGCGCCTCACCGGCAGTGGTGCGATCGCCTGCACGGAGGCGCTGAACGCGGGTGGCGATCGGCACGGTCGTGGTGCGCCCGTCCGGTGTGCTTGCGGCGAGCGCCGGCCGCCTGGCATACGACGCACATGCCGCGGGGCAAGTCGGGTCCGCCGCACGCTCTCCATCCGCTGTACGTCCGTCGCCCAGATGCCGAGCTCGCACGCGCACGCGGCGATTCCCGATCGCCGATGACCGCGCCGGCCTTCATCATCGAGCGGCTGCGCGGACCCGAAGACCTCGAAGGGGTCCTGGCGGTTGACGAGGAATGCTTCACGCGTCCGTGGACGCGGACGATGTACGAGTCGGAGTTCCTCAATCAGACGACGAGCCGGCTGCACGTGCTGCGCACACCCGAGTACCGGGTTGCTGGCTACATCGCGACATGGATCGTGATCGACGAGGTCCACGTGAACAACCTCGCCGTGCGTCCGTCATGTCAGGGCCTCGGCCTCGGGAGTGCGCTCTTGTCGCACGCACTGGAGGAAGCCGCCAAGGAAGGTGCGCATCGCGCGACGCTCGAAGTGCGGCGCTCGAACGATGGTGCGCGCCGGCTCTACGAACGGTTTGGATTTCGGGTGGCCGGCATCCGAAAGGACTACTACTCGCACCCGGTCGAGGACGCGCTCATCCTGTGGCGCGAGCGCAGGACTGAGCAGCCCAATCGTTCAACTTGAACCCCCCTGGGTCGTGTGGTAGGTTGGGTTCGAGCCTGACGGTGGCAGCGCAAGCCGTCAGGGCCAACTCGCGGTTCGACCCCTGGGCCGGTCCGGACGGGTCGCGTCACGTGGCTCGCCCCTGGGGCGCCGCGCCGAACTGCTAGGAGGCGGTGCATGTCTGTCGATACGCACGAGTTGCGCGAGCTCCTGCTACGCTCGGACCAGGAGTATCGCGACCTCGCCCTCAAGCACCACGAGCTCGACGATCGTCTTCACGAACTTGCGCATCGATCTCACCTCAACGAAACCGAACAATTCGAAGAAGTGCAGTTGAAAAAGCGGAAGCTGCACCTCAAAGACAAGATGGAAGGTATCCTGCGCCAGCACCGGGCGGTGTGAGCCCGTCCGGGTAGCCGGTCCGCTCGATTGCCGCCCGAGGCTAGGGGCCCCGGCTACGGGGCCCCTCCTGTTGTACGGGTCCAGTACAATGGCGGCGGCATGCGAATAGACCCGGCCGGATGGCCGTTCGTTTTGACGACGTTGGCAGCGGCGGTCGCGACTGGCTGGCTGCTGGGGCCGGTCTGGGCGGTCCCCTTTCTGGTTCTCCTGGCGGTTTTTCTCTACTTCTTTCGCGATCCCGATCGGCAGGCGCAGGGCCGCCGCGAGCGATGTCCTCTCGCCGGCGGATGGCCGGGTCGTGGTAGCCGGGGACGTCCAGCCCGGCGCGGCCCCGCCGGGTGAGTGGCGCCAGCTGAGCATTTTTCTTTCGCCCATGGACGTGCACGTGAACCGGGTCCCCATCTCGGGCCGCGTCCTCAAGGTGGATTACAAACCCGGGCCGATTTCTGCCCGCGTACCGGAATGAAGCGGCGACCGAGAACGAACGAAACGAAGTCTGGATCGATCACGGCGGTCAGACCGTCGTGTGCAGACAGGTCGTGGGCATCCTGGCGAGACGAATTGTCTGCCGTGTCGGGCCCGGCGCGGCCGTCGAGAGCGGTGCCCGCTTTGGTGTGATGAAGTTCGGATCGAGAATCGATCTGTTCCTGCCGCCGTCCGCCAGACTCGAAGTCGGCGTCGGCGATCGCGTCCAGGCGGGTGTGACCATCGTTGCGCGGCTTGCCGCGCTGGGAGGCTAGGTGGCGAACGAATCCCCGTTGCGCCGCATCGGCGTGCCGTTACGCCGGCAGAGCGATCGTCCGAAGCGGCGGTTCCGGCGCGGCGTCTCACTGCTGCCCAGTCTCTTCACACTCGCGAACATGTTCTGCGGCTACGCCTGCGTCATCTATTCGATGCGGGGGGAATACGAAACGGCCGCGCCGTTCATCGGCATCGCGATCGTGCTCGACATGCTGGACGGACGAATCGCGCGGATGACGGGCACCGAGAGCGAGTTCGGTCTGCAGTTCGATTCGCTGGCGGACGTCATTTCCTTCGGGATGGCGCCGGCGATCCTGTCGTTTGCATGGGGGCTGTCGTCGCTGGGACGCCTGGGATGGGCCGCGGCGTTCCTCTTCGTCACGGCAGCGGCCTTGAGGCTCGCGCGCTTCAACATCCAGACTCCGTCGGCGGACAAGCGCTATTTCGTCGGGATGCCGAGTCCGGCCGCCGCTGCCGTACCGGCGGCGACGGTGTTCGCCTACCCGTACGGTCTGACGGACATGCGGGCCGCTCTTCCCGCGCTCGCGATGGTCGTCGTGCCGGCCTTGCTCATGGTCAGCACGATCCGGTTCCGCAGCTTCAAGACGCTGGATCTTCAGACTCGGCGGCCGTACCGCGTCCTCTTCCTCGTCGCGCTCCTCATCATCGCCATCGTCACGCACCCCGAAATCGTGCTCGTGGTGATGGCGTACATGTACCTGCTCTCGGCGTTCATCGGTCTCGCGTGGTCCAAATTGCGCCGCCGGCCCGACAGTGGACGCGGAGAGCGCCGGTCCAACCACGCTCGGTCACGAAGGGGCGCCCACGCCCGAACTCGTCACCCCAGAATCCACGTCGCGACGACGTCAGTGATGTGCGCCTGGACGTCGGCCTGACGTGCGATCCGGCGGACCGCCTGATCTTGAACGAGTGATCGCCGTCGGGAACCTCGAGCCAGTCCACGTGTGCGGGTGACTGCTTGAAAGCCTTGCGCGACTTCCGCGGGGCTGCCGAACTCGTCGCGCTCGCCCTGGACGACAAGGGTTGGTGTCTCGAGCCGCGGGAGATGCTCGACTCGAAGCGTCTCGGGTCGTCCCGGCGGATGCAGGGGATAACCCAGCAGGACGAGACCATGCACGGGCGCCGCGAGCTGAGGCGCGCCCGTCTCGGCCAGGACCATCGACGCGATGCGACCGCCCATCGATTTGCCGCCGATCACGAGCCGCGTCGATCCCCATCCCAACTGCATCGCACAGCGAATGGCGGCGCGCCACGTCGCCTCGAGCACGGGTGGACGGTCGGGTCCGCCGCGCCCTCGGTGCATGTAGAGGAAGTTGAACGTCAGAACGTTGATGCCCCGAGCGGCCAGCGCGGTTGATGTCTGCACGATGAACGGATGCTGCTGTCCGGCTCCGGCGCCATGGGCGAGGATGAAGCACGGACGAGTCGGGTCGTCGCCGCCATATCGTGTCGCGGTCGTCTCCCCTGCATCGTCCACCAGCAATGCGATCGCGCGGCGTTCGTCGCTCATGCGGTCCATCGTGCCAGCATCGGCGTCCACCAGCAACCAATCGGTGTAGACTCGCGATTGAGAGTCGTTTTCCCGTCGATCACGGAGAGTGCGAATGCTGCTGCGCGTACTGCCGTCGGCTCAGCCGACGGCCGACCTCACCAAGATCTATGACGCGATCGTCGTGGGATCCGGCGCCGCCGGCGGTATGGCCGCGCACGTGCTCACCTCGCACGGACTGAACGTGCTGCTGCTCGAAGCCGGCCGCAAGCTCGACATCGAGTCGGAGCTGAAGTCGATGGAATGGCCCTACGACCATCCGCGACGCGGCCAGATGCCACCCGCCTATCACGCGCTGACGCAGAACGAGTACACGATCCGCCGCCCGCCGTACGCGAAGGGCTCCAATTTCGAGAAGGTGTTCTCGTACGTGCAGGGCTGGAGCGGCAGCGACTACAGCAAGAACATCGTCGTGGACGAGAAAGACCACCCGTACACAGGGACCAACTATGCCTGGGTGCGTGCCCGACTGCTCGGCGGCAAGACCGCCATCTGGGGCAGACTGGCGTTGCGTCTGTCGGACTACGACTTCAAGGGCAAGACTCACGACGGCTACGGTGAAGACTGGCCGATTGCGTACGCGGATCTCGCGCCGTACTACGATCGCGTGGACCAGTATCTCGGCATCGCGGGCGTCAAGGAAGGTCTCGACTACCTGCCCGACGGGATCTTCCAGAGGCCGACGCGCCTGAACGAATCGGAGGTGCGGCTGCGCGAGTCGCTCGCCAAGATGGGGCGGGTGTTGACGCCATACCGCGCAGGCGTCACGAGCGACGGCTTGAAACACAACAAGTACCGCAGCCGCTGCCTGGGCGAGGGGCGCCTGCAACCGGAGGGCAGGAGGCTGCGACATCCATGCGGCGTTCGACTCGCCGACGGGCTTGATCTATCCGGCGATGGACACGGGCCACCTCTCGCTTCGTACCAACGCCACCGCGCACGAAATCACGGTCGATCCAAAGACCGGAAAAGCGCGCGGGGTCTCGTTCGTCGACACGGTCACGATGAAGACGCACGAGGCACGTGCGAAGGTGGTCGTGCTCGCCGCTTCTACGCTCGAATCCGCGCGGCTCCTGATGCTCTCGAAGTCGCCATCGCATCCCAACGGGATCGGCAATTCCAGCGGGCACGTCGGCCACAACTTCTGCGAGCACATGATGGGGCCGAGCGTCCACGGCCTGATGAAGGAACTGATCGGCAAACCTCGCACGCTGGATGACGGACGGCCGGGCGGATTCTACGTGCCGCGCTTCCGCAACCTGAAGGACAAGCAACCGGATTTCATCCGCGGCTATGGCTTTGAGGGTGAAGGCGGCGTCGGGATGATCCCGGAGAACGCGTTCAGCACGCCGGGATTCGGCTCCTCGTTCAAGAAGGAGGTGCGCGACTACGCTGGCGCGTTCGTCAGCATGGGGGCATTCGGTGAAGTGCTCCCGCGCTACGAGAACTCCGTGTCTATCGATGCCGAGGTGAAGGACAAGTGGGGCATTCCGGTCCTGCGGTTCGACTATCACTTCGGCGAGAACGAGCGGAAGATGGCGGCCGACATGGCGACGACGGGCCGTGAGATGTTCGAGGCTGCCGGCTTCGAGGTGCTTCATGCGGATGCCCACATGCTGCCGGAGGGCTGGTCGATCCACGAGCTCGGCACGGCCAGGATGGGCAGCGATCCGAAGGCGTCCGTCCTGAACCAGTTTCAGCAATCCCACGACGTGAAGAACCTGTTCGTTGTCGATGGCAGCAGTCACGTGAACGCATCGTGCCAGAATCCGACGTGGACGATCATGGCGCTCGCCTGGCGCTCGTGCGACTACCTGGCGGATGAGTTGAAGAAGGGGACGCTCTGATGAGCACCAACGACGAGCTGTCACGCCGCGACGTCCTCAGGCTCACCGCAGGCGCTGTTGTCGCCTCGCAGGTCACGGCGCTCGGGCCCGTGGTCGCCGCTTCCGGTCACAAGTTCTTCACCGATGCCGAGTACGCGCTGGTGGACGAGCTCAGCGAGATCCTGATCCCCGCCGACGATCACTCGCCTGGCGCGCGCGCCGCGGCAGTGGCCAATTTCATCGACGCCCATCTCGCAGAGTCGTTCGACGACACGCCGAGGACGGCGTGGAGGAGCGGCCTCGCGAGTGTGGACGCGCTCGCCACCTCGACGCACGGGCAGCCGTTCATGAAACTGACGCCCGAGCAGCGAGTGGACGTCATGACCAAGATGGCAGCCAACGAGCGCACGCCGACGACCGATGCCGAGAAGTTCTTCCGCGAGCTCAAGCGCAGTGCGGCGGGCGCCTACTACTCGTCCGACATCGGGATCCACAAAGAGATGGAATACAAGGGCAACACGATCCTGGAGGAATACGCGGGGACGGACGTGTCGACGAAGACGAACTAGGCGGCTAGCAGGCTACGGGCTCCAGGCTCCGGGCCGTGTTTGTGCTTTGGCCTGCAGTCCGCAGTCTGCTGGCCAGAAGCCCTCAGATCAACGTATGTAGACAGCCTCACAGCGAGCTCGGCGTCGCGGGCCTCGACGACGAGGCTGATGCTGCACTCTGACGATCCCATCGCTATTGCCACTACGTTGATGCCATCGGCGCCCAGCGCGCCAAAGACCCGTCCGGCCACGCCGGGCGTCTGCTTGATCGCCGCACCGACGACCGTCACGATCACGGCTTCGTCCAGCGTCCAGATGCTCTCGATGTCCCTCCGCACCAGTTCGTGCTCGAACTCGCGACGGAGCGCATCCACGACTGTCGTGGACGAGACCTGAGGCACGAGAAAGCAGATGCTCTGCTCGGACGACGCCTGAGAAATCATCGACACGCTGGTGCCGGTTCGTGCGACGCTGCCGAAGGCTCGCGCGGCGATGCCCGGCACGCCGAGCATCCCCCGGCCTTCAATCGTCACCAGCGCCTGGTGGCGAACGGCGGTCACGCCTTTGAAGACGCTGCCAGTGTCGTCGGACTTGCCGACAACGAGCGTCCCGACGTGTGATGGATTGAAGGTGTTGCGGATACGGATGGGGATCCCGCGCTCGAGCGCCGGCAGCACGGTCTTCGGATGGAGGACCTTCGCGCCGAAGTACGCCAGCTCGGACATCTCCCGGTACGACAGCGTCTCGAGCGTCCGTACCGACGACACGACACGGGGATCGGCGGTCATGACGCCGTCCACGTCCGTATAGATCCAGACTTCATCGGCGTCGAGTGCGGCCCCCAGGATCGCGGCGCTGTAGTCGCTGCCGCCGCGCCCGAGGGTCGTGACCACGCCGTCCTCGGTGGCGCCAATGAAGCCGGTGACGACCGGGACGATGCCTTCTGCGAGCATCGGCCCCAGCATCTCCTGCGAGAGCCGCTTGGTCTCGGCCATGTCCGGCTCCGCCGATTGAAACGCATCGTCGGTCCGGACGATCTCGGCGGCGTCAACCGGCAGCGCCGGCGTGCCTCCGGCGCGAAGCGCGCCCGCGAGCAGATGCACGCTCATGCGTTCGCCGAGCGACGAGACGGCGTCGAGGGCTCGAGGTGACGCTTCACCGAGCACGGCGAGCGCGTCACAGAGCATCGCGAATTCCGCGAGCCGCTGGTCGATTGGATCGGCCACAACGGGACGTTCGTCGACCGACGTCACGAGATCGGCGGCGGCTGCCTGGTGCTTGGCGCGCAGCGACGCGGTCAGCTCGCGAAGGTGCGCCCGCTCGCCGCGTACGGCCGCGGCCGCACCGCCAATCAACAGGTCGGTCACGCCACTCATGGCGGATGTCACCACGACAATCTGGTGGCCATCCCGGCGAAGCGATGCGGCGATCTCGGCGGCCTGTGCGACGGCCACGGCCGTGCCGACCGACGTTCCTCCAAACTTGATGACGAACCGCTGTGGCGACATGTCTCGAAGAAGACCCCGTAGAAGCCGGGCAGGATGGCCCTGCCGACTGAAAAGAATAGCAGAACCGTCGTTATGGTTTCCCGAAGCGCGAGGCGTGGAACGGCGTGGCGTCTACGCGTGTCGGCTGATCGAGCAGCAGATCGGCGAGGAGCTCTCCCATCGCTGGCGCGAACTTGAACCCGTGGCCCGAACAGGGACTCGCGACCAGCACGGCGGCATCCGCGGGATGCCAATCGATCAGGAAGTGCTGATCCGGCGTGTTCGTGTACAGGCACACGATCGCTTCGGAGATCGCGCTGCCGAGCGCGGGCAACCAGCGGCGCGCAACATCCACAATCGTCCGCTGCTCGTCGCTGCTGACCGTGCGGCGAACGGATGCGGCGCTGGTCACCTCGCCCCCATGATGGTGCGCGACTTTCACGCCGTGTCCGTGATCGGGCAACCCGTACACGACACCGTCGGTCACCGTGTCGATGACGAAGACCGGGAACCGATCGGGGCCGAAGATCACACTGCCGGGCGGCGGCGTGAACCAGAACTGGATCGCGCGCTCGACCGTCAGCGGTACCCCGAGCGGCGGCGAGAGCTCGCTCGTCCATGCACCGGCGGAGATCAGCAGGCGATCGGCGGAGATGTCCCGCGCAGCCGTCGCCACGCTGATGACCGGGCCGTCGCGCCGCCAACCCGTAACGGTCGTATCGAACAGCAGCTGGGCGCCGTGCCGCGACGCGTCCGACAGCATGGCTTGGACGCCACGCTCGGGGAAGACCACGCCGGCGCGTGGTTCCCACACGGCTTCGTACTCGGCGGGGATCGAGAGTCCCGGAACCCGGCGTGTCGCCTCGGCGCCATCCCATTCGGCAACGGGGATGTGATAGCGGCGGGCACTGGCCCTGGCACCTGCGACAAGGGCGCTTCCGGGCGCGCCAACGGTCAGCCCGCCGGTCACGATCCGCAAGGGAGTGGTCGTGAGCGCTTCGAGCTCATCCCAGAGCGTAAACGCGCGCTGCACGAGAGGCACGTACGCCGGACCCTCCGCGTACGCTTCACGAATGATCCGTCCGTATCCATGGGACGATCCGAACGAGTGTGGCGGCGTGAAGCGGTCCAGCCCGATCACCCGTACGCCACGCCTGGCCAGTTGCCAGGCGGCCGCGCTGCCGGCGGCGCCCAGACCGACGATCGCGACGTCGAAATCGGCCATGCGTGACTCACCATAGCCGATTTGCTGGGCGGGGCACATCGGCGGACGGGGCGAATGGTCCCGCCCCCACATGTGGTGGTGGGGTCATTCGTCTTGTCCAGCGATGCACCCCGCCGAACCGTCAGCGCGGAGGCTGTTCGAGCGCGCCGGTCCGGTAGAGGAACGACAGAACTTCGGCAATTGCCAGGTAGAGCGCCGGCGGGATCTGCTCGTCCAGATCGAGCTGTGACAACACGTTCACGAGCGCCGGATCCTGATGGATCGGGATGTTGTGTTCGCGCGCAATGGCGAGGATCCGTTCCGCGAGCAGCCCGTCCCCCCGCGCGACGACTCGTGGCGCCGGGGACTCGTCGCGATCGTACCGGAGCGCGGCGGCTCGCCTGGTCTTTCGCTCCGCCACACTAGGCCTCGGCCTTGAAGACGCGTGCCGCGGCAGGCGTGTCGGGCGACGCGCCCGTCCGCCAGCGCGCCAGGCGCGCCGGATTGGTCCATGCGTTGGCGATGATGTGAGAGAAGCCGAGGGACGAGAGCCGCACGGTTAGAGCCTCCATTGCGGCGAGCAGGCGATCGCGCACCGAGTCGCTGCCTGCAAACAGATCCACCTGCAGTGTGGATGGCGACCAGGCGACGCGTGCTTCGATGCCGCTGGCCGAGACGTCGATGAATACGCTCACACGGCCCCGCCGCGCCGCGCCCCGGCCATCCGGACGGCTCTCTCCGTCCGGTTCCCACTCGACGGCAGCCGGGACCGCACGCCCCGACAGGATCAACGAGAGATCGAATCGCCAGATCCCGTGACGTGCCACATCAGCGGCCGTCTGGAGCTGTCCCACGAGCGCATCTGTTGCGAGATCCCGAGCGGCAGCGGCTGCCGACGTCGCCACCGGCCGTGCGCTCCCGGCGGTCGCGTCATCCATCGATTCCAGTGCCGCGACGAGCTGGCCGAGCACCGCACGAAGGTCCGCGGCGACACGCGTGGAGCCCACCGTGCCGGCCTCGAGGGCCCGCGCAATCTGCGCCTCGAGCAGCAGGCCGCCATGTTCCACCTGTTGCTGGATCGTCCTGGCCAGCGCTCGAGTGTCGCCTTCGATGGATGGGGGAGTGAGCAGTTCCAGCAACCGTCCCGCGAGCGACTCTGGCATGTGGCCGCCGCGAGCGAGTTGAAGAACCGCCTCCATCAACCGCACGGCGCTCGACGGTGCGGACGAACGTTCTGCGCTTGCCAATGCGCCGAGCAGAAGGGGCAGGGTCGCGAGGGTTTGCGACCGAACGACATCCTCGCCCGGGATTGACGCCTCTCCGGCCGCTGGCGGTGCCGCCCGTCGAGACTCGACCCGCGACGGGCACTCGCATTGCGGCCACGTCGGCCGATGCCGCGCTGGCACCGGGGGCGGGCTGCACTGGAAACGAGCCGGTCATGGTCATCGTGTTCAATCGGCCGGACAGGCTTCTGACTTGAGCGAAGGTCAGTCTTCAATCTTCAGTCTGCGGTCTTCAGGCAACGGTCTTCAGGCAACGGTCCGCAGTCTGCAGACTGTAGACCGCAGACTGTTCATCGCAGCGTGAGAAACGGTGGTGGGTCCGCTGCGGGTCGGTCGGCACGATACGTCACGCGCTCGAGAAACAGTCCTGACGCGGGCGCCGTCAGACGGGCCGGCAGTTCCGACCGCCGTCGAAGGAACTGCTCAACCTCGCCGGGCGCCAGGTTGCCGATGCCCACGTTCACCAGCACGCCGACAACTCGCCGCACCATCTTCCAGAGGAAGTGACTGCCTTCGATGCGGACCAGCACGAGCGCGCCGGCCTCGAGTACGTCCAACCGCGACACCGCCACGTCGGTTGACTTCTCGTCGGGATCGTCGTCGGTGAACGAGGCGAAGTCGTTGAAGCCGCGGAGTGCTGCGGCGACCCTGCGCATCCGGTCCAGATCGAGCTCGTCGCGCACCCACCACACATACGGTTTGGCAAAGGCCGTGCGGCGCCTCGCGACTTGATAGAGGTACGTGCGCGACACCGCATCGTGGCGGGCGTGGAACCGATGAGGCACCGACTCGATCGCGAGGATGTTGATGTCGGCCGGCAGCTCCTCGTTGATCCGGCGACGCAGTGTTTCAGGCGGCAGTGAGGTCCGGACGTCCAGGTGGGCCACCTGCGCCAGCGCGTGTACACCGGCATCGGTTCGGCCGGCGCCATAGAGCTCCAGATCCCGGGCGCCGGTCACCTCGCGAGCGGCGCGATCGATCTCGCCCTGCACGGTCCTGGCGTTCTTCTGGATCTGCCAGCCGCTGTAGCGCGTACCGGCGTATTCGATGGTCAGTTTGAAGCGGGGCATTCTCCGGTCCTTTCGCGCGCGGACGCGGGCCGGTTGCAGTTGGACGGGCGCCAGGCCGATTGTGCCTTCGAGGAGGCGTCTATGCGCATTCCCGGCATCGCCGATCCGCCTGCTCCCTTCGTGGATTCGCTCGTCACGGCTCCTGGCGCCGCGCCGGCCGCCGCCGACACGCCCCGGTCCCGTCCTGCCTGGCGCGATCGGCCGCGCAGAAAGACCCGCGATTCCCGCGAAGAACTGGACACCGTCACGCTGCACGACGATGCCGCGGAGGACGAGGAATCCGAAGAATCAGGCCTGTATTCTGGCCCTGCCTGCCAGGGCTCCGCCGCTGCCGGCGATCGACGGCGCGGCCTTCCTTGACAAGGCCCCCGGCCGTAGCCCATAGTTGATGGGCGCGGCGTTTTCCCCCGACTTGATGGGCCGCGCGTAGTCAGCATCTGCTGGCCACAGCCATCTAAGTCGCGGATCGAAAGGCTCGCGACAGTAGGCGAGCCTTTTTTGTTGTACGGCCATTTCCGCAGTTTGGAGTTGATACGCGTCCATGAGCAGCGAACAGATCTACACGTTTTCGTCGGAGTCGGTGTCTGAGGGGCATCCCGACAAGGTCTGCGACTACATCGCCGACTCGATTCTCGATGCCTGTCTCGAGCAGGACCCGCAGAGCCACGTGGCCTGCGAGGTCATGTGCAAACACAACACCGTGGTACTCGGCGGCGAGATCACGACCAACGCGAAGTTGAACTACGAAGAGATCACGCGCCGCGCCATTCGCGAGATCGGCTACACGGACCCGTCCGAGCCGTTCTGCGCCGACAACGTGCAGGTCCTGATCCTCCTCTCCAAGCAGTCCGGCGAAATCAATCAGGGCGTCGTCGTCGCCACCGACGACACGCGTGAGCAGGGTGCCGGCGACCAGGGCATCATGTTCGGCTACGCCAGCGACGAGAGCCCTGAACTGATGCCGCTGCCGATCCTGCTGTCGCACAGGCTCACCAAGGGCCTCGCGGACGACCGTCACAGCGGACGCGTCTCGTGGCTCCGCCCCGACGCCAAGTCGCAGGTCTCGCTCGTCTATCGCGGGAACACCGCGGTCGAAGTCGCAACCATCCTCATCTCCACGCAGCACACCGACAAAGTGTCGCAGGCCGAAATTGCCGAATACGTGCGGACCGTGCTGGCACCGCGCGCGCTCGGCACCTGGCACAACCCGCAGGCCGAGTTCATCGTCAATCCGAGCGGCAGCTTCGTGTTTGGCGGACCGTCGGCCGACTGCGGCGTGACGGGCCGCAAGATCATCGTGGACTCGTACGGCGGCGCCGGGCGGCATGGCGGCGGCGCGTTCAGCGGCAAGGATCCCTCGAAGGTGGACAGAAGCGGCGCGTACTACTGCCGGTATGTGGCCCGCCGGATCGTCCAGGAGGGGCTCGCCAAGAAGGCCGAAGTACAGGTGGCCTACGCGATCGGACGCGCCAAGCCGCTGTCGATCAAGGTCGACACGTTCGGCACGGGCGACGAGGGCAAGGCGGTGAAGTTCGTCGAGCAGTTCAGCTTCAAGCCCGCGAACATCATCCAGGAGCTCGACCTCCTTCGGCCCATCTACAGACAGACCACGAACTACGGGCATTTCGGCAAGGCCGGCCTGCCCTGGGAGAAGGCGCAAGTCGCTGTCGGCGCCTGAGCTTCGAGACGTTGGTAGTTGGTAGTTCGTGGTTGGTAGTTGGTGGTCGGTAGCTCGAAGCGCCTACCGCTATCAACTACTAACTACCAACTACCAACTACCAACTGCATGCCCGTGGCACTTCGGCGCCACGTGGTGCCGCGCCGTGCAGTTCCACGCAATCCTTGCGCTTCGTCCCGTCACCGATACCGCCAGCCACGCTGACTCACTCTCTTCCCACCGTACCTTTGCACAGTTGTTGCGGGCCCAACCAGTAAGCTGCGTGCGATCGCTATAGTTCTGCCCGGTCCTTGCCGATTTCAGAGAGAGCACGGCCACGTGTGCCGGAATGCACCGCTACCCGTATGCCTCGTGAGCACATCGAGCTAGGACTGTTCCGGCCGGAGCCGAAAGCGCCTCCGCCGCCCGCCGATCCCGAGGATCCGGCGGGACGGGGCCGTGGCGTCGAGCCGCGCCCCTTGACGCCAGGAGTGCAACCCGGCGCTGCCGGATCGGGTCACACGAGCCCGACCGTCGAGACTCCCACCTTTGCGGAGCCACGGACCACGGTGTCCACGCCGGCGCGGCGAGCGTCGGATTCAAGCGACGAATCGATCTCACCGGGTCGGGACGCCGGACCTGCCGCCGCCCAGCCGCGGTCGGCGTCGCGGGAGGTACCGCCCGTCGACGCACTGCTCGATCGCCGGGCTGCTCCTCGCGCAGTGGACGAACCGGCTGCGCTGACCGCGCGGGCAGGCGCTGCCACACACGCAGCCATCGTACCTGTCGCACCGGACGCACGTGGCGTACCCAACGAAGCTGTTGCACGCAGCGGACCTGTCGCACCCCACGCAGCCGTCGCACCGAGCGCTGTCGGAGCTGGCGCACCTGGCCTTGCCACACCGGGGATCGCCGCACCGGCTGCACCGAGCGCTCCTGGTGTTGTCGCAGGGTCGGCCGGTCCGTCGGCAGCGCGCACCGCGGCTGAATCGGCGCCCGTCCGCGGCGATGCGGACGGTGAGGCGGTCAGCGAGGGATCCGCCGGTTCCTCACCGACACAGCCACAGAACACGCGCGGCGCATGGTTGCCGCTCATCCACGATCTGCTCGCCATCGTGGGTGACGTGCCGATCGACAGCGAGGCACTCGGCCTCGCCGAGTTCCGGCACGCGCTCGAGACGTACTACCACCGGCTGGAGAGCGCGGCGAGTCGCGAAGTCGAGGAGACGATTGCGCGGGAGTGCGTGGGATTCTGTCAGGAATTCCAGCGGAAGCTCCAGAGCCATCTGACCGAGCGCGAAAGCGAAGTCACCGACCTCGTGCGCGTCGTCGAACAGCTGGTGGCCCTGATGAGCGGCCAGTCCGTGGCGTTCGATGGACAACTGGCGGGCAGCTCCGATCGGCTGACGCGCATCGTCGAGATCGACGATCTGCGGATTCTGAAGCGCCGGCTCTCGCTGGAGCTCGTGACCCTGCGCCGCGTGATCGACGAGCAGCGGCTGCAGCACGAAGAGCATCAACGCAAGCTGTCTGGTGAGGTGGCGCTGCTGCAGAAGCGATTGGACCGCGTGCGTGAAGAGGCGTCGCTCGATGGTCTGACGCGCATCCCCAATCGCGCTCGCTTCGACCGGACGCTGCGGCGCTGGGTGAGCATGCACAAGCATTCGGGGCAGCGGTTCGTGCTCGCCCTCGTCGACGTGGACGATTTCAAGAAGGTCAACGACGCGTGCGGTCATCCGGAAGGCGACCGCGTGCTCTGCGAGATCGCGACTACTCTGCGGACACACGTGCGCTCCACGGACCTCGTGGCGCGTTACGGCGGCGACGAATTCGTGGTGCTGCTGGCTGGCGCAGACCTCGCACACGCCGAGCAGCGGATGCGGACGGCGCTCGCCCGTATCAAAGAGGTCAAGGTGAGTGCGACACTGGACGACGGCTCGCCGTACATCGTCAGCGCCAGCGCCGGATTGACCGAATGGACCACGCACGATTCGGCAACCGACGTCGTCACGCGCGCCGACCGTTCGCTGTACGAGGCCAAGGCGGAAGGGAAGGGAATCCTGCGGTCGGTCGTCCGCCCCTCCAAGAGCCGGCTCTTCGAGAACGGCCGGCCTGTGATGGGCGTTCCCTCCGACCCCGCCCGCAAGGCCGGCTAGAAACGGGGAGTGGGGTCAGGTCTTGAATGCACACATTTCGCACGACGTGACCCCACCGGCTCGCCGCTGGGTCACGTCGTGCAAAATGTGTGCATTCAAGACCTGACCCCACTCCCACTTCAACGGGCCTGCATCCGCTGCAGGATCGCACCGAGCGCTTTGATCTCATCTCCGTAGACCGCCCAATTGCCGTCGCGCTGTGCCTGAATCGCGCGATCGTAGTGCGACCGCGCCTGTGCGGCGAGGTCGCCGAGCTCGGGAGACGTGGTCGCCGGCACGGTCGGGACGGTGCGTTTCGGTGCCTTCTGGCCCGGACCGGGCACGTCGGTCTGGACGCGCAGTCCTTCGGTCGCTCCCGCCCCAAACAACCGGTCGAGCGCGCCTTCGAGCGTCTCTTCCATCACGATGGCGTTCTGGTAGGCCACGATGACGCGCTTCAGCTCCGGGATCCGGCCGCCCTGCCCGCGCAGATACAAGGGGCGCACGTAGAGCAGCGACTCCTCGATGGGAATCACGAGCAGCGTCCCTTGAATGACCTGCGAGCCCTGCTGATTCCACAGCGTGATCTGCGGTGAGATCACCTGATCCTGGTTGATCCGTGCGATGACCTGCCGTGGACCGAACACGACCTTCTGCTTTGGAAAGCGGAAGACGAGCAGGTGGCCGTAGTGCGCGCCGTCGCTGCGCGCGACCATCCACGCCGACAGGTTGTCTTTGCGCCGCGGCGTCAGCGGCACCATCTGCAGGAACTCGTCGTCTTTTTCACCGGGGAGCCGCATGATCGTGTAGTACGGCTCCATCTTGTCGGACCTCGCCTCATCCCCGCGTTCGGTCTGCTGGCCTTCGATCAGCGGGATCTCCCACTGATCTTCCTTGTTGTAGAAGACCACGGGATTGGTCATGTGAAAGGTCGTATACGCGGCCGTCTGCAGGCCGAACATCGCCTCCGGATACCGCACGTGGCTTCGGATCGCCGCTGGCATCTCGCTCAGTGGATGGAAGAGGGCGGGGAACATGCGCTGATAGGTGAGCACCAGCGGGTCGTGATCGTCCGCCAGGTAGTAGAGCGTGGTCCCGTCGTAGGCGTCCACCGTGACCTTGACGGAATTGCGGATGTAGTTGACGCCTTCGGCGCCGGGCGTCGAGTACGGATACCGGTCCGTCGTCGTGTACGCATCCTGGATCCACACGAGCCGTCCACCGACGACGACGAGATAGGGATCGCCGTCGTACTCCAGGAACGGTGCGATGGCCCGGACGCGTTCGGAGATCTGACGGTTGAAGAGCACGCGGCTGTTGGCCGTGATGTCGGAGCTGAAGAAGATCTGCTGCGACTTGAAGCGCAGCGCGAAGAGCGCCTTGCGGAAGAGCGATTCGACCGGCACCCCGCCTCGTCCCGTGTACGACGTCGTGACGTTGTCTTCGCCCTTCGGATAATCGAATTCTCTGGCGGTGGTGTGCACGAAGACGTACTCGTTCGACATCTCCCCGAAGTACAGACTGGGCTGCGCGACGGGGAGGTCGACCGACGAGGCCGGCGGCAGGTCCTTGATGTAGAGCACCGGCAGGCCTTCCTGCGTCACCTGATTCACGGGTCCCAGCGTCAGTCCGTACCCATGGGTGAACGTGAGGTGCTCGTTGATCCACGTGCGATTGGGCAGCGCCTGTGAGTTCAGCTCGCGGGCGGACAGCATCACCTGCCGCAGCTCGCCGCCGATCGAATAACGGTCGTTGTCCACCGACACGAAGTCGTAGTACGGCCGGATTTCCTGCAGCTGGCCGAAGGTGTCGAGGAGCGGCTTATGGTCCCAGAGACGGATGTTGCGGAGCGTGGCCGCGTTGCGGACGATGTCGTCCCGCGTCAGGACGGCATCGCCGGAGAGCTCACGCTCTTCGACGTGCTCGAGGCCGAATGCCGCCCGCGTGGCCGCGATATTGAATTCCATGTACCGCGTTTCGCGTGCCTGCTCGTTTGGCGCGACGACGAACCGCTGCACGGCCGAGGCCACCGCCTCGCCGCCGAACGACACGGCCAGGTAGAGACCCGCGGCGCCGAGCGATCAGGAGCAGCCGGCCGTTGGCAGCGAGGATCGACAGCGCTACGCCAGCCACGGCGGCAGCGAGGAGACACCAGGCCGCCGGCATTCGCGCCGCGACGTCTGCGTACGACGCGCCAAACACCAGTCCCGACGATTCGATGAGAAGGCGCGGCCGATCCAGCCAGGCGCCGACGGCCAGGAGTCCGAAGAACGCCGCGGCCAGCCAGGCGAGGTGACGCTGAACGGCGTGGGTGACGATCGGACGTCCGCTCGGGGCCACGCCCAGACCACCGGTCACGACGTACACGATCGCGCTCGTCACCGCCGCCGCGACGACCAGCGCCATCGCGCCACCGCGGACGAGATCGATGAAGGGCAACGTGAAAATGTAGAAGCCGATGTCGTGCCCGAGGATGGGATCGGCGGCGTTGAACGGGACGGCGTAGCGGAACGCCAGCCACGTCATCCACTGACTCGATGCGATCAGCGCTGCGGGGATCGACACGAGCAGCGCCGCGCCATAGGCCAGCCGCTGAAGCGTTTCACGGCCTGGCAGCTGGAGGGGAACGCCCTGTCCCGTCCAGAGGATCGGCGCGGCCACCCGAAGGCTGGAGACCGCCAGTCGCAGGTTGAATGCCAGCCAGAGCGCCGACACCACGAACGCCACGCTCCCCAGCAGCACCTGTGCGCCGAGCGTCGTCTGGAACACGCTCTGAAGGCCGACCTCGCCGAACCATAGCCAGTCGGTGTAGAGCTCGACGAGCGATGACGACCCGAAGAAGAGCAGCGCGGCGACGGCGAGCAGGCCGAAGCGGAGCGAGCGCGTCACAGGAGGACCTCGGGCGTCAGGGGGCGGTCGATCGGGACCGGAGCCGGGACGCTCGCCATATCGTACTGCGAACCGCTATGAGGCGCTCACGTGCACTACAATGCGGCCCACGCCTTTCGAGGATCGGTATGCCAACCTCCAATGAACTCATGCGTCTGGCCCGCACGTGCGCCGAGCGGTTGCCGCGTCCATCCCGGCTGCGGAACTTCCCAAGCTTTGCCGAGATGGAAGAGCTCTGCGGCGACGAGTACGAAGAGCTCCTTGCCATCCTTCACGACGACGAGATCTACGCAGCGGCCGATCTCGACGAGCAAGAGCAGCTCGTGAACGCCATTCGCGATGCGCTGCCGGCGGGACGCCAGAGTCTGGTCGAGAGCCTGGTCGACAATCAGGCCGCCCAGGTCTGGCTCCAGCAGGAGGGCGCCTTTCATCTGGGCATGGCCGTCGGCGTCCTGTTGGCGCAGGCGGGCCTGTCGATCCCTGAAGAAGAAGTCGAGGTCGACGAAGAAACGCGCCGCGAGCGCGAGGACGCCATTCGCTTTGGCGCGCACCGGCAGACCGACCGCCGCCTTCAGTACGATCCAGACGAGGACGAGAAGGAAGAGAAGCGGGCCCTCGAGGAAGAAGACGGCGACGACGAGGACGTCTGATCCCCGACCTGATGGCTAGTGGCCTAGCGGCCCTTCAGCTTTCGGATCGCGCGGCGATCGCGCGTGGTGGGCGTTCGCGGTGCAGGATTCAACGCACGGAACAAGCGCTCGGCGCGCCGCGCGGCAATTTCCTCGGAAGATGGGGGCGGCGTCCGGTCCTCGTACAGCAGACGCGCCTCGGCCCTTGGTAGCGATCGTTCTGCCAGGCTCCTCACGACCACCGTTTGCTTTCTTCCGAGCGGGCGGCTGATCACCAGTTCGTCGCCGACTCGCAGCATCCGATGCGGCTTGGACGCCTGGCCGTTCACGTCCACTTTGCCGCCTTCGCACGCGCGCTTGGCTTCCGACCGTGTCTTGAACAGGCAGGAGACATCGAGCCAGACATCCACGCGAACGGCGGTCTGATCGGTCACGGGACGTAATCCGGGGGTCAAATCAGAACTTCGACCTTACCCTTCGCCTTGAGGCCGTCCACGAATTCGCGCGTCTTCGTGGACCGCATCTCCTGCTGCAGAAACTGTTCGATGCGGCTCGAGACTTCGCCGAACGGCACGGTGTGCGCCGGCTTGCGATCGGTGAGCTTGATGATGTGGTACCCGAACGGCGATTCGACGACGCCGCTCAGTCCACCGGGCTTCAGCGCGAACGCAGCCGCCTCGAACGCCGGCACCATCTGTCCCTTGGGGAAGTAGCCGAGATCGCCGCCGTGGCTCTTGCTGGCGTCGTTCGAGTACGTCTCGGCGAGCTTCGCGAAGTCTGCACCGGCCTTGGCTTGCTTCAAGACGTCCTCGGCCTTCGCGCGCGCCTTCTGCCGCGTCGGCGCGTCGGCGGCCTGCGGCACGGCGATGAGGACGTGGCTGGCCCGGATCGATTCGGGCTGCTGAAACTTGTCGGGATTCTTCTCGTAGAACGCGCTGATGTCGCTTGGCTTCACGGTGAGCTGCGGCGTGATTTCCTGATCGAGCATCTTCGAGATCAGCAGATTCGAGCGCGTTTCCTTCCGCAACTCGTCGACCGTGATCTTCTGCGCCTTGAGCGCGTCCTGGAACGCCGCGTCGTTGGGGAACTGCGCGCGCACCTGTTTCATCGCCGCCTCGAGCTCGGCGTCGGTCGCGGTGACCTGCCGCCGCAGCGATTCCTGCTTCAACAGACGGAACGCGATCATCTGATCGAGCATGCCGCGATAGACCTCGTCGCGCTGCTCGGCCGGAACGGGACGGCCCGCCTGCATTTCCATGTTGTGCACGGCCAGCTCGAGATCGTCTTTCCGCAGATCTTCGCCATTGCAGTGCGCGACGACCGCGGGCAGTACCGGCAGGCACCGGCTTGGCTTTGGGTGGCCCGGCCGGCGGACCGGCGAGCCCCGCGCCAGCCGGCGCCGCGGCGGGCGCGGACTTCGGCGCTGGAGCGCCCGGAGCGGCCTGCGCGGAGGCCGGCGCCGCCGCTGGCGCCTTGGATGACGAAGACGACGCAGGCGCTTTCTGACACGCAACGGACGCGGCCAGAAGTGCCGCGAGCCAAAGAGACGTTCTCACGAATTGCCTCACGGGTTGGAGGGAACGGGCGGGCGCACCGCCCTGGGCAGGTATGCGCGACGCGGCCGTCGGTCGATGACCGGCCTCATCGCACCTCTATTCCTCGCTGGCGTCCTCGTCCGTGCCGCTCTCGGCGCGGGTCGCGAGGTTGTCGCCGCCGGCGTCCTCGTCCTTCTCCTTGTCGCCGTCGGCACGGGTCGCAAAGTTGTCGAGCGTCGACCGGTTCGGCGGGTTCCTCCTCGCCGTACTCGTCGGTGCTGTAGATCCGGCCGTTCGGTTTCACCCGGATGGGACCCTTCGGGCCGCGCGGCTCCGAGGCCTTGAACTTGCCTTTTTTCCCGCGGGGAGGTGCATCCGGACCGAAGTTGCCGACGGATTCTCGGCGCTGACGTGGCGCGGCGGGATCGAACGGCGCCGATCCGCCGCCCATCGGCGGGCGCGGACCGCCAGGACCGCCCGGACGAGGGCCACCAAACGGGGGACGGCTCGGCGGACCGGAGCCGGGTGGCCGCGCTTCGCGCGGCTGCGCTTCCTTCACCGCAAGCGGGCGACCCCGGAACGACTGATTGTTGAGGCGACTGATGGCTTCCTGCGCAAGCGCATCGTCGGCGAACTCGATGAACGCAAATCCTCGCGGCCGACCGGTCTCGCGATCAGTCGGCAGGTAGCAATAGGAAACTGGCCCGATTGTGCCGAAGTGCTGGCGGAGTTCCGCCTCGGTGGCGTCGTACGACAAGTTCCCGACAAACAAGCGAACTGGCATCAGCTAGCGATCTCCGTATGAGAGAGAATACACCGATTTCCCTGTCTCAGGCACGGCGGGAGGTCCCGGAGGACCGACTCCACGCCCGAGGGGTTGTCTGACCATCCCGCCATGGATATCGACGGTTATCTTCCAAAATCAGTCACGTGCCTGCGCCAGTACACGCTGGGCACGTTCATCCGCGACCTGATCGCGGGCGTGACCGTCGGACTGGTGGCGCTGCCCCTGGCGATGGCGTTTTCCATCTCGTCAGGGCTGAGCCCCCAGGCCGGGATTTACTGCGCGATCGTCACGGGGTTCCTGATATCGGCGCTGGGTGGATCGCGCAACCAGATCGGCGGACCCACCGGTGCGTTCGTCGTGGTCGTCGCCGGGATCGTGTCGAAGCACGGCGTGGACGGGCTGTTCATGTGCACGATGATGGCCGGCGCGCTGCTCGTGTTTGCCGGAGCCACGGGCCTCGGCTCGATGGTCCGGTTCATTCCGCGTCCCGTAGTCGTCGGCTTCACGAATGGGATCGCGCTCCTCATCGCGAGCACGCAACTCAAGGATTTCTTCGGTCTGCGGATCGCCTCGGTGCCCGGCGATTTCCTGGGGCGAATGCACGTGCTGCTCGAACGGGCGTCGTCGTTCTCGGTCGAGGCCACCGGTATCGCCTGCGGATCTCTGCTCCTGATGGTGGGCACGCTGCGGATGGCACGGCGGGTACCGCCAACGATCGTGGCGTTGATCGCCGGCACGCTGACCGTCGCCGCACTGGGCCTGCCGATTGAGACCATCGGATCCCGCTTCGGCGGAATCCCGTCCGGGTTGCCCTCGTTCCAAGTGCCGTCGTTTCGACCAGACCTGATCCTGGGACTGATCTCTCCGGCGCTGACCGTCGCGATGCTCGGCGCCATCGAATCGCTGATGTCGGCAGTCGTCGCCGATCGCATGACCGGCGATCGCCACAACCCGAACGTGGAGCTCGTTGCGCAGGGCGTGGCCAATATCGCCTCGCCGCTCTTCGGCGGGTTGCCCGCGACAGGAGCGATCGCGCGAACGGCCACCAGCATCCGCTCGGGCGCGCAGACGCCGGTGGCAGGCATGGTGCACGCGCTGACCCTGCTCCTCGTCCTGCTCGTTGCGGCGCCACTCGCGTCCTACATCCCCATGGCTGTCCTCGCGGCCATCCTGATGCTCGTGGCCTGGAACATGGGGGAGTGGCGCGAAATCCCTGACCTGCTCAAGCTCAGTTACACCGAGATTGGCGTGTGGCTGGCGACGTTCGCGCTGACGGTGCTCGCCGATCTCACCGTCGCCGTCGAAGTCGGCATGGTGCTGGCCAGCATTCTGTTCATCCGGCGCGTGGTCCAGACCACGACCGTCACGGAGGTCACCGAAGACGACGTGGAAGGCGGCCGCGTGCACGTCCTGCAGGACAAGGACATCCCCGACTACGTCTCGATCTTCCGAATTCACGGACCGTTTCTCTTCGGTGCCACCGACAAGCTCGATAGCGTCGCGCAGCGGATGGCGGACCTCCCGCCCATCGTGGTATTGCGCCTCCGCAACATGACCGCGATCGACGGCACGGGACTGCAAGCGATCGAGGATCTTGCCGATGCGCTCCACGCGTCGGGACGGACGCTGCTGCTCTGCGGCGCGCGCGAGCAGCCTCGCCGGTTGATGGAGCAAGCGGAGTTTCACGCCCACCTCGGGCGCGAGAACATCGTAGACAACGTGCAGGCGGCGCTGGTGCGCGCGCGTGCGCTTCACGACGGGGCCGACGCGGGCCGTCCACTGGCGTCCTGAGGGATCGCGCCGCGGTTCGGCAGCGACACGATCACGATCGTCCCACCATCGGGCGGGCAGTCGGCTGACATGGATCCGCCGTGCAGCTCGACGAGGCGTCGTGCCGTCGCGAGACCAAGCCCTGTCCCGCGATGCTTGGTCGTGAAGAATGGCTCGAATATCCGCGCTCGCACTTCGCCTGTCATCCCAGGTCCCGTGTCGCGGAACTGCAGCTCCAGGCGATCAGGACGGCGAACGACGGTGACGTTGATACGCCCGCGCCCAGCCATCGCCTGCGCGGCGTTCAGGAGCAGATTCGAGACGACGATCTGGAGCAGCTCAGGGTCGGCACCGACGGTGTGATCGCCGCCGTCGATCTGGACCTCCACTTGTGCGAACTGCGGATCGCGCTTCAACAGATGCACGGTGGCCTCGACGAGCGGGCCCAGTGCCACCAGACGGATCTTCGGAGTGCTCGGCCTGGCGAAGAGCAGCATCTCCTGCACCATCTGATTGAGCGCATCGAGACGGGCGATGATGTCACCGACCACGGCCCGGTCGCGGCTGCTTTCGGGCATCCGCGCGCTGATCACCTGAAGCGCTCCGCGAATCCCCGCCAACGGATTCTTCACTTCGTGTGCGACAACGGCTGCCATCTCCCCGAGCCGGGTGAGTGCCGCCTGTTCGCCAAGCAGGTCTTCCGTTCGCTTGCGTTCAGTGATGTCGTACCGGATTGCCATGTACTGGTAGGGGCGGCCGGCCTCGTCGAGGAAGGGCACGATGGTCGTATCGACCCAGTAGATCGTGCCGTCTTTGGCGCGGTTCCGCAGCTCGCCCTTCCAGATGCGTCCCTGTGAAATCGTTTGCCACAGATCGCGGATGAACGCCTTGGGATGATGGCCGGAGTTGATCAGCCGGTGATCCTGGCCGAGCAGCTCCTCGCGCGAGTACTTGGCGATCTCGCAGAACTTGTCGTTCGCGTACTTGATTTTTCCGCGCGTATCGGTCGTCGCGACGATGGCGGACTGATCGAGGGCGTACTTGATGTCTTCGAGCTCTTTCGACGACCGGCTCGCGGTCGCACGCGCCGCTGCCATGGAGCGGCGCACCACCACCGCTGACGCCCAGATGACCGACACGACTACGGCGAGCGTCATGAACAGTTCGGGGTCGTGTGTGGCCGCGTTGCTCAGCACGGTGTCGATCGTGGCGAGCACCGGTACTCGCGGCCGCCACGGCCAGGACGGATGATGGCGTCGGCGCCGCGAGACTCGCGAGCACGATCAGGGGATAGAGCGCCGAGACTGCCACCCCCGGCGGCGCCAGGCGGTCCGCGACGAAGACGAGTGCGGAAGCGAGGCCGGTGATGCTGAGCCAGACGGCAGGCGGCACGGGGCGGCGCGAAGAGCCCGGCATATGGCGCGAAGTTTGATGCGATAGCGATCTGGCTGGTCCGCGATGCTGGCCTGTGACCGAGAACCGCGTCATTCTAGCGCGCCTTCGGCCGGCGTGGTCGAACATGACCCGAGTAGACCGACGGCGCCCGACCTGATTTTTCCCGAGCGCATGGCGAAAATTCTCACGTCCCGCGTGCTCGTCGTGGACGACGAAGCCTTGCTGCGGTGGTCGCTCGCCGAGACACTGGCCGCTGCCGGCTACGAGGTCGTGGTCGCGGGAGACGGTGCGGAAGCCCGACGCGCACTGAGCGACGGCAAGGGCCTCGGTGCCATCCTGGTGGATCTGCGACTGCCGGATACCGACGGGCTCACGTTGATCGATGAGGCGCATCAACGCGGGATCAACTGTCCCGTTGTGCTCATGACAGCCTATGGCAGCGTCGACACGCTGCGTGCCGCCAGCGGCCGTGGCGCCCTGCGTGTCGTCGTGAAGCCATTCGACCTCGACGACATGGTCCGGGTGGTTCAGCAGCTCTGCCCACTGCGGGCAGAGTGAAGCGCGCGGTCGATGGGCGCAGCAGCCACCTCCGTCCTATACTTGAGCGCCTCCGATGCCCACTCCCACGATCCTGGTCGTCGACGATGAAGCGCTGATCCGCTGGTCGCTGGTCGAGCGGCTGACCGCCGAACACTACCGCGTCCTCGAAGCCTCGAATGGACACGAAGCGTTGGAGCGGCTGAAGGAGCCCGTGGACCTCGTGCTCCTCGACTTCAAGCTGCCTGACACCGACGGCCTCACGCTGCTGAAGCAGATCAAGCAGGACGAAGCCGATACGCTCGTGATTCTGTTGACGGCGTACGCGAGCGTGGAGACGGCCGTCGAGGTGATGAAGCAGGGCGCGTATCACTACGCGAACAAGCCCTTCAACCTGGATGAGATCTCACTGCTGGTCCAGAAGGCGCTCGAGACCACGCGGTTACGCCGTGAAGTGCGGCGGCTGCGATCGAGCCAGGCACAGGAATGGAGCATCGACCGGATCGTCGGCGACTCGCCGACGATGGAGGCGGTGAAGGCGCTGCTGCTGAAGGTCGCGGCCAGCCCGGCCTCGACGGTGCTCCTGACGGGCGAGAGCGGGACGGGAAAGGACCTCGCTGCGAAGGTCATTCACTACACGAGCGAGCGCGCGCCGAGGCCGTTCGTGAACATCACGTGCTCGGCGCTCCCTGAGACGCTCCTCGAATCGGAGCTGTTCGGCCACGAGCGTGGGGCCTTCACCGACGCCCGGCAGCAGAAGCGCGGGCTGCTCGAATCGGCCGACGGCGGCACGGTCTTCCTCGACGAGATCGGCGAGATGCTGCCCGCGCTGCAGGCGAAGCTGCTGCGCGTTCTCGAAGAAAAGGCGTTCAAGCGGGTCGGCGGCGCGCAGGACATCCGGGTCGATGTGCGAATCATCGCGGCGACGAATCGTGTCCTCGAAGAAGCGGTCCGGCAGGGAAAGTTCCGTGAGGACCTGTACTACCGGCTGAACGTCCTGCCGCTCGCCTTACCACCATTACGCGCCCACCCGTCCGACATCATGCTGCTCCTCCGTTACTACATCGACCAGTTCAATCGGGAATTCCGGAAGTCGGTGACTGGTGTCGCACCCGACACGGTGAAAGCGCTCGAAGCGTATCCCTGGCCAGGGAATATTCGCGAGCTGCGCAATGCCGTCGAGCGCGCCATGCTGCTCGGCGAAGGCGACACCCTGTCGCCGGAGCACTTTCCGGTGCTGGTGCCGCGTGGGGCAGTCTCGCAGGGCTTTGAGCTGCCGGCCGCCGGCGTGGATCTCGAACAACTCGAGCGCGACCTGGTCGTGCAGGCTCTGGCACGGACCGGTGGCAATCAGACCCGCGCCGCCTCGCTCCTCGGCATCAATCGCGACCAGATCCGCTACCGCATCGAGAAGTTCAGCCTCAAAGTCTGATCCCGCCGCCGCAGGGGAATCCCCCGAATGACGTGGAGGAATATTCCCCTGTTCGCCCGGACGCGCCGGCATTCCCCCCTGCAAACGTTCGACAAATTCGACGTCTCGTCCGCGTTTCCGCTCCGGCATGACGGTTGCTCGGCAGGGTCTGCTGTGCCGGGTCGAGACCTCCGGCGCAATCCAAGTAACCGCGATGCTTCTCACGCGAGTCCGTTCAAGCCGTCCTCAATCGCCTGCGTCGTGACTTCGGCCGCCTGGAGGTCCTATGACTTGCCTTGCCGATACGTTCTCGTTCGATACCGTCGTGACCGGACCAAGCGCGCGCATGCGCGCGGTATTCGATGCGGCTCAGGATGGCCAGCACGACCGACAGCCCTGTCGTGATCGTGGGTGAGATCGGCACCGGCAAGGAGCTGATCGCGCGGATGATTCACGAAGCCAGCCCTTCAAGCGGGGACCGTTCGTCGCGGTTCGCTGCGAGGCCTCGGAGCTGGTGCTCGAGTTGGCGTCCAACGGCACGACGCACAGCGCACTCCGCGGTGGCGGTCACCCGGGGCAGGATCTGTTCGAGCTGGCCGCCGGAGGTACGCTCCTGCTCGATGGCATCGACCAACTGCCGCTCGACGTCCAGGCGGGGCTCGCCAGATCGCTGCGCGATCGACGCTTCGCGTCGCCGGCCGGACACAACGCCTCCACACCCGAAGCGCGCATCATCGCGACCAGCCGTCACGATCTCGACCGGCTCGTGGCGGACGGACGCTTCGACCAGGACCTGCAGCTGCAGCTCAGCGTCGTGACCATCCCCATTCCGGCCTTGCGAGACCGTCCCGAAGACATCCTGCCGCTGGTGCGTCATTTTCTGATGGCGGCCAGCGAGCGCAACGGACAGCCGTCGCCCATCGTGCCTCCTCACATCGAACGCGCCCTGGTTCACTACCGTTGGCCCGGAAACGTACGTGAGCTCGACAACACCTGCGAGCGGATGGTGAACACCTGCATGTGCGGTATGGTCCGCGCTGGATGTCTTGCTCCCGAAATATTAATCGACGAACATGTCGACACTGCTGCGCAGCCCGCTGCGCATGACGAGGATGGAATGGCAGAGCCGCTCTCAGTCTCCCTCGATGACCGCTTGCGCGAAGTGGAAGCCCAACTGATCGCCTGGGCGCTTCGTGCGTCGAACGGGAACAAGTCGCGTGCGGCGGCGCTCCTCCGTATCAAGCGGACGACGCTGGCGGATCGCATTACCAGGCACGGTCCCTCGCTGTTTGCCGCGGCAGGGCTGGCGACACCTCGCGACGCTGAACGCCTCGCGGAGGCGCGGTTGTCGTGAACGCTTCGGCCGACTCCAGACATCGCCCGCCGGTCCCAGCGTGGGCCCGGAGGGTGCACTCATACTCAGAAGGAGGCTCGTGTGCCCCGGAAGACGGCAGCTCTGTCGAAACAGCTGATCACGGGCTTCCTCGTTGCGTGTGCACTCGCGTGCGGGCTGATCGTGCTCACCGGTCCGGCCATTCTCGCGGCCGGCCGCGACGCGCAGGCAGCGCCAGCGCCTCAGGCGCCTGCTCCTGCGCCTGCCACGTCTCCCACACCGTCCAAGGACGGCTATGTGGGAACCGACACGTGTCTCATCTGTCACGACACGCAGAGCCTGCACACGACGCCGCATGGCAATCCGAAGATCCCGAGATCGCCCGCGGCACAGAAGGGGTGCGAGACCTGCCACGGACCAGGTCAGGCACACGTGGATGATCCCGAGCACGGCCACCAGCAGAAGTTCGCCAAACTGCCGGCCTCGGTCGTCACCGAGACCTGTCTGAAATGCCACAGCGACTCGGAACACGCGATGTGGCAGGGCAGTGCGCACGCGGCGCGCAGCCTCGGCTGCACGACCTGTCATTCGGTACACAGTCCGGTGTCAGCGAAGGGACAGCTGGTCAAGGCATCGGTCATCGAAGTGTGCGCGACCTGTCACAAGCCGCAGGTCGACAAGCAGCTGCGTTCCTCGCATATGCCGGTGCGCGAAGGCAAGATGGACTGCGTGACGTGCCACAACCCGCACGGCTCGACCAACGTCAAGCAGCTTCGGGTAGGCAACTACGTGAACGAGGCCTGCTTCAGCTGCCACGCCGAGAAGCGCGGACCCTTCCTGTGGGAACACGCTGCCGGCCGTGAGGCCTGCAGCTCGTGCCACGACCCGCACGGTTCGAACAACGATCGGATGCTCGTGGCGCGGCCACCGATGCTGTGCCAGCGCTGCCACATCGGTACGCGGCACCCGTCGACCATCTACGACGGCACGGCCCTGGCGCAGAGCAACGATCGCCTCGTGACGCGGGGTTGCATCAACTGTCACCAGCAGATTCACGGATCGAACCACCCGGCCGGCAACGTGTTCGCCCGGTAACCGCAGGGAGAATGAGATGCGCATCAGAGCTCTGACACTGCTCGCCGCGCTTCTGCTGGTCCCTGCGGCGACCGTTCGAGCGCAGGACGAAGGCAGCAGCAGCAAACGAGCCCTCGGTTGGCTCGGTCGATTTCGGTGGACAGTTCACGACGACCAGCGGCGACGAGGGTCGGTACGAGCGGTACAAGGATCTCCGCTCCGGCGCACTGCTCGACGCGTTCCGGTACGATCGTGCGAAGGACGCGTGGCAGTTCAACATGACGGCCACGCATGTCGGCTATCGCGACCAGCGCTACCAGGCGCAGTTCTGGGCCTATGGGAAGGCCAAGATCACCTTCATGTGGGATCAGATCCCGCTCACATACGGCGTCAACGGCGAGACGCGATCAGTTCGGGCTCTTCAACGCGACGCCCTACACGGGCATCGGGAGCAGCGAGTACCGCCTGGACGATAGCCTCCAGACGCAGGTGCAGGCGGTCTGCCCGACCACCTCGTGTACGTCGGCCCAGTCGGTTGTGCGGCAGGCGCTGCTGTACCAACTGGTGAATGCGCAGGCGCAGTCGCTCGACATCCGGCACCGGCGCGACACGGCGCTGCTGAATGCGACGATCAACCTCGGGTCGCACACCGACCTGCTCCTGCACCTCCAGAACACCACCAAGTCGGGCGAGCAGCCGTGGAACGCCTCGTTCGGGTTCTCGCAGGTCGTCGAATTGCCCGCGCCGGTGGATACGCGGTCGACCGACATCGGTGCGGCCATCCAGTTCTCGAACGAGAAGGGGATGGTCAAGGCCGGGTGGGACGGTTCATGGTTCCACAACAACGTGGACTCGCTCACCTGGGACAATCCGCTGCGCATCACCGACTCGACTACGGCTCGGCCCGATCGCAGGGCCGCGAAGACCTCTGGCCCGACAGCTCCACCAACATGTTCTCGGGCACGGCCAACTACAAGCTGCCAGGGCACAGCCGCCTCTACGGCAACCTGGGCTTCTCGAAGTGGGACCAGAACGACGCCCTGCTGCCGTTCACGATCAACACCGCCATCACACCGATTCCACTGGATCGCCCGACGGCCGAAGCCAGCGCGGACGTGACCTCAGCACTCGTGGGCTTCGCCAGCCGTCCGACCGACAGGCTATGGCTCGAACATCAAGTACAAGCTCTACGACTACCAGAACAACACGCCGCACTTCGCGGTGATCAACACCGTGCGGTTCGACACGACGCTTCAACCGTTCCCTTCGGACGCCCAGGGCACTGAGGCGTTCTCGTACAAGCGGCAGTACCTCGACGCGGATTTGTCGTACAGCGTTCGCGCCGTTCACCGCGCTCCGAGTCGGCTACAGCCGCGAGACCGACCGACGGACGTTCCGTCAGTTCGAAGAGACGACCGACAACATCTTCAAGGTCGCCGTTGACACGACCGGCTGGAAGCTCGCCACGTTCCGCGCGCAATACGATTACTCGAAGCGCACCGGCAAGGGGCTTGAGGAAGAAGTGTTCGACGCCGACAACGAGGGGGTCGGCCGAGCCACGGCAGTTCGACATTTCGGACCGCAACCGCCATCGGTTCTCCTTCATCGCCAACGTGACGCCGAACGATGTGTTCTCGTTCGACGCGCAGGTGGGCATCTTCCGCGAGGATCGGCCCAGACACGCAGTTCGGGCTCCTCAACACCGACGGCGATTTCTACTCCGTGGGTGTCAACGTCACGCCGAACCAGAAGGTCGCGCTCGGGCTGAGCTACGGCAAGGACAAGTACAAGACCCTCCAGAGGTCGAGGCAGGCGAATCCAGGCGACGCAGGAGTTCGACGTCACCCGTGACTGGACCACCGACTGGAAAGACGATGTCGATACGGTGTTTGCGTATGTCGACCTGCTCCAGATCATCCCGAAGGTGGACGTCAAGTACACCTTCGACTGGATGTACGGCGCCAACGACATCACCTACGGGCTCCGGCCGGACCAGACCATCTTCACGACCGTGCCCCTCATCCAGCTTCCCGGGTCGAGTCAGGACACGAAGCGCTCGATGGTCGATGTGATGTATCGTCTGAGCAAGCGCCTCGGGGCGGGCCTCGGCTGGTACTACGAGAACTACGAGGTCCACGACTGGGGGTGGAACGACTGCGGCACGGTCTGCAGCGGCGGGACGCCGACGGTGGCGCCGTCGCCGACGATGACCGTGGACGGGCTGACCTTGAACCCGCCCGGACAAGCCGGCACCTCCGCGCAGTACCTGAGCCTGCTCCGATACGTGTACCGCCCGTACAGCGGGAACACCGTTTACGTGCGGCTGCGGTACTTCTTCTGACCTCGCGTCGCGGGGCATCAGCGGCTCGCCGCCACGAGGCGACGATCCAGGAGGGCACATGATGGCTTGCAGGTTCTCGACGATGTTGGGCGCCGACGACGGCGGCGGTCCTGCTCTCGGCAGGGATGGCCATCGGCGCAGGACAACGCCCGCGGCATCGCGGTCTACGGCGAGCAGAAGTGCTCGCTCTGCCATTCCATCGGCGGCAAGGGGAATCCAAAGGGACCGCTCGACGACGTCGGCAGCAAGCTGTCGGCCGACGACATCAAGGCCTGGATCACCAATCCGAAGGAGATGGCCGAGAAGAGCAAGTCGGAGCGGAAGCCGCCGATGAAGGCGTATCCGAACCTGCCGGCCGCAGATCATGACGGCGCTCGTCGGCTACCTGCAGTCGCTGAAGAAGTAACGCCCGTGAATAGGGGTCGGGATGAATTTCAGTCGGCGTGGCAGTCCACACACGCCATCGCCAACGTCCCGTGCACCGAAGGCGTTCAGTTCCGCTGAACTCTGGCGGAATGCGGCGTTCTGCGGCGAGACTCTAACCCCGACCGGCGAGCGCCTCGATCTCCATATCAAGACGCCCCGTCAAGCTGTTTGTGGCACAGCTCGCAGTCAGCGCCGATCGTTGTCTGCCCGCCGCTGGACGTGTGCGATCGTCGTGGCACCGGAAACAGCCGCCGAGGTGACGTGCCCCTTGTTGGTCGGGATAGGAACCGAAGGTGACCTTCATCGTCGGGAAACACATTGCGGCGATACGCGTCCTGGACGGCGCAAACCGTCTGCGCCAGTGCCGTCTCGTCGATGGATCCGCCGCGCGATCTGATAGAAGCCGCGCAATACCTTCATCGATGGCGCGCTCGCCCGCTTCCTGGCTGGGGTACGACGCTTTCACGAGACGGACGCCTTCGCGCCGGGCGAAGGGAAGCTCGTCCGTGCTCGCCGGTCGGCGGCCATGGCGCTGATTCGACGCGCCCGCTCGGGCGTCTGCGCGAGATCGGATGCCCGACCGTGTTGTGGCAGTCGATGCAGTCCATCGTGTGGCGGCTCGCCGTCGCGAATCTCCTGGTCGTCGCATCCGGCGCGACGGTATTCCCCCACCTGGCCTTTCGCGTCGGTCACCTTGACGTACGGGATCGTCTGCCGCTCGGCGTCGGTCGCGACGTACTCGATGCGGACGCCGGGATCGGCGTGCCAGTGGATGGCGCGGCCGCGACGAGGACGTCAGCACGCCGCCCACGTGCATCTGCAGCACGTCACCGTCTCGGTGTTCGCTTCGTCGTCGGCGTACTCGCGAATGACGCGGAGCGATCGCCGACCGTGTCGTCCCGGCTGGTGACAGCCGCCGCAGGTTCTCCGCCTGCGCGCCCGGGCGGCATGTCGGCGCCCGGCGGGATCGGCCTCGGATAGGAATTGGTCGCGACCATGCGACGAGCTGCCGCACGCCGCCCAGCTTCGCGTGCACGAACGCCTTGGCGCCTTCGCCGATGTGGCAGTCGACGCAGGCGACCCGCGCGTGCGGACGCGCGCTGCCAGGCCGTGAACTGCGGGTGCATCGGCAGTGTGGCACGTCTGTCCGCAGAAGCCGGCGTTTCCATCCCGTGCAGGCCGCCGTACCCGGCGAGCAGAATGATGACGACGTTGACGGCGGTGAGCGCGACGATGAGGAGCGCCGTCCGCCGGACGCCGGCGAGGCGGAAATCCACGACCGGCCAGTCCGCGACGGCGTCCGGATCGCGTCGCAGCTTTCGCCGCTGTCAGCCACATCCCAGCGGGGATCAGCAGCAGGCCCACACGAACAGCGCCGGAATGCGCGACGAAGACGACCAGACCGGCGTACGGGTTTGTCGAACATCCCCGCGAGGCCGCCATCACCAGCGTGATGAACACCACGGCCGAGACCGTGGTGATCACCACGCCGGCGATCGCGAGCGGATGGCGACGAGCGCTTCGCTCCTCGTCACGTCGCCGCTACTTCAGGCTCTGCATGTAGGCGACGAGCGCGTCGAGATCGGCCGCCGGCAGGTTGCCGTACTTCGTCGGCATCGGCGGCTTCTTCGTCGACTTGGCCTTCGCGGTCGGCCTCGGTCGGATTCGTGATCCACTGGCGGATGTCGTCGGCCGACAGCTTGGCGCCGACGCCGTCGAGCGGGTTCGCCTTGCTGCCCTTGCCGCGCGATGGCATGGCACATCTGGCATTTCTGCGCGGCGTAGACTTCCTGCCCCTTCTTCATCTGCGCCGCGTCCTGCGCCGCAGCCGGCGAGCGCGGTCGCGAGCGCGACGGCAAGCCCGAGTACGGTCGTGACTAGAGCGTCTTCTCGTCGTCATGCATGGAACCTCCAAGGAAGACATGAGCGGTCGCGCGCCAACTCTACCAGAGATATCTGACGCCGAAGATCGAACGAGTTCGCAGTGTAGGGCCGATACACGTAGCCCATGACCAGCGAGCTGGGCTGCACGATGCCGTTGACCACGCTCGGATCGAACGCGAAGTCGTAGATGCTCAGCGGCTCGTACAGGTACGAGAACGTTGCGGCCAGGCTCTTGCGTCAACCGGTACCGCGCGTCGATGTGCAGCTGCTGCAGCTTGTTGAACACGTCCGGCAGCTGATTGGGCGTCGTAATCGGGCTGCCCGCCGGGATCGTGTAGAGGTAGTTGCCCTTCGCGTGGCTGAAGTCGTACGAGAACCGCACCTCGGTGTTGCGGCCGATGCGTGGCGGCGTCGCGTAGATCGAGAAGTAGTTGACCGTCTCGGTCGAGTCGGCCGTCCAGTCGCGCAGCGGATCGTTGAACTGCGCCGCCGACGAATCGCCTTCGTGCGATCGCTGCAGCCCGGCGTACCGCTCGTAGTTGTAGCTGCCGCCCGCGCCAAAGCCGTTCGGCAGGTGGAAGTCGGCGGCGAGCGAGAAGGTGCGGCCGGTCGAATCCTGCAGTCCGTAGAAGCTGTTGTTGATAGTCGTCCTTGCAGGACGCCGCCGGAGACGCTGAACATCCAGGCGTCCGACGGGACGATGTCGACCTGCGCCGTGAAGCGGTTCCTCGTCCGGTCGGCGAGGTCGTAGTGCCGCATCTCCGGGTGCTCGCCGATGCGATCAGCTGCTGCTTCGTCGAGCCCCGATCCGGTGCGCTCGCCGACCTCGTATTGCGCCCGGAAGGTGAGCCACGAGGTTCCGACGGCGTCGGCCGACACGCGGAACACGTTCTCGCCGCTCGACTCGAAGATCCGCGCGTCGTAGCCGTTCCGTTGTGCGTGTAGCCGACCGTCAGCGCGAGCGGCTTCAGCTCGTCCACGTCGCGTCGCCGTCGAAGTTCGTCCGGCTGTGCGCGTAGAGATCCGGACCGCCGGTCGGCGTCGTCGACACGGTCGAGTCGTAGCTGATCATATTGCGTGATGCTCGTCGCCGGCATGAGGTTGTCGTAGGTGTAGTTGCGCAAGCGCGCGCTGAACCGCCAGTCGGTCGACGGGGTGCGACGTCGAGGTTCAGGTTGGTCGAGAACACGTGCGCTTCGGCCTCGGTGTTCGCGCGCGGCAGCGCGATCTGCGGCAGCGCCGAGTTGATCGTGAACGGCTGCAGCGGCTCGTCGTTGCTCCACAGTCCGTAGGAGAAGAAGCCGGTCACCTGCGTCTTGTGCGCCAGCTTGGTGTAGCCGCCGAAGCTGATGGTCTGCGCCGAGTTCGACGGCCAGAGCGACATGCGTCCGCGTCCCGGCGTGCCCGACGCGTCGTCGAGGCGGAGCGGGCTGTCCCAGACGAGCGTCGGCGCGAGGTTGTCGAACCACGAGCCGCTGTAGGCGACGCGCAGCATGTTGCTGCGTGTTCGTCCACTCGGTGCCGATGGTGAAGTCGTTCGTCCGCGAGTCGTAGGGCAGCGGCACCTCGACGTCGTTGCTGAAGCCGAAGCTGGCGCCCCAGGGCAGCTCGCCGCTGTGCTTCTGCGTCGTGAAGCTGGCCGTGACGTCGAGGTTCGGCTTCGGCGTCGCGACCACGTCGAGCGGCCGATGTCGCGCCGCTCGCGCAGGTCGAACTGCGGCGCGAGCGGGACGTAGGCGTTGAGCTTCGCCTGGCCGTTCTGGATCGCGCGCTGCGTCGCGTCGTCGAGCACCAGCGTGCCGCCGCTGCCCGTATAGGGCGTCATCGTGTCGACGCTGTAGAACTGCGGGATCTGCTGCCAGCTGCCCGGTGAGCGACAGCTTGCCGGTCGCGGTCGTAGTTGGCGATGATACTCCTGGTCGCGGTAGCCGACATTGTCGGCGCGCGCGTGGAAGTCGCCACGTGCCGTCCGGCTTGCGCGAACGCGTAGCGGAAGTTGGAGAAGAGCAGCCCGTCGCGCTGGTCCTGGTAGCGCTGGAAGCGCGCCGGATCGCCGTCGATGCTGCGTGACGCGGCCGCCGATGAGGAACTCGCGCCAGGTCGGCTCGAACAGGCTGCGCGACGCGTCGGCCGCCGGCGCGGCGGCCGGCGGCGCGCGCGGCCGGCTGCGCCGGGGTCTGCGGCGTGCGGCGCCTGCGCCGGCGGGCGCGGCTGCCTGCGCGTGTGCGGCGCCGGGCGCGGCGAGGCCGAGCAGGAGCGATCAGTCGTGATGGCGAATCGGCGCATGCATACGGTCTCCGCTTACCGCATGAAGAACTGGCCCGACGGATGGTTCGAGCCGTGGATGTTCGAGTGGCAGTTCACGCACGATCGGCCGAACATCCGGTTGCTCTTGTTGGTGGTGATCTGGTCCTTGTCGTAGAGCGTCGCCGGGTGCTTGCTCGCGATGTGGCAGCGCTGGCAGAGCATCGGCATGCGGACCACGAGCATCCGGTCGTTGGAGGAGCCGTGCGGGTCGTGGCACGTGGCGCAGTTCTCGCGCACCGGCGCGTGCTCGAAGAGCATCGGTCCGCGCATCTCGGTGTGACAGCTCGTGCAGAGCTCGGCGACCGAGCTGCCGGTCTTCAGGTTCTTGACGTTGCTGATCGAGCCGTGCGGGTTGTGGCACGACGATGCACGACATCTTGCCTTCGCGCACCGGCATGTGCGCCACGGCCCGCTCGGTCTTGGTCACCTGCAGCCGGTGGCACGTCGCGCAGAGCTGCGTCTCGGTCGGCTTCACCAGCTGGCGTTCCGCCGACTTCGGGCTGTGCACGCTGTGGCAGGTCGTGCACGACAGGTTGCGCGCGGCGTGCGCGCTGCCCTCCCAGCCGGCGTGCGTGCCGCGGTTGTGGCAGGTGAGGCACGTCTGGCTGACCTCCGCGGGCTTCATCGCGCCGAACTTCAGGATGTGCCCCTTGGCGTCGTCGTCGACGTGCGCCTGCCCGGGGCCGTGGCAGCTCTCGCACCCGTTCGTCGCCGCCGGCGACCGCGGATTCTTCGCCTGCGCCGTGCTTCGTGCCCTTGATGCTGGCCTCCTGGTCGGTGTGGCAGGTGACGCAGGTATCGCTCCCGACATAGCCGGCCTGCGGAGCCGGCGCTTGCGCGGGAGCTGCGGTGCTGGCGAGCCGTCGTTGCGATGCGAGCAGCTGCGAGCGAAGGACCGGCGGCGCTGCGACCCGAGCGACGACCGCCGCCCAGAGCCAGCACGACCGACCAAGACCAGACCGCGGCATGGCTACCTCAATCGATGCCGCTCACGCGCTACGAGCGTTGACCGCGATTCTACCGTCGATCTCGACAGCAGCATGGCATCAGTCGACCTGCGCGAGTCGCAGTCCGATCGCCAGTCGAACGTGCAGCGGCTTGATTCAGCAGATCGCGACATGTCTCGTGCGCCGGCCGGATGCTCGACGCCGATGCCGGATGCTGCGACGAGACGCGCGCCGTAGTCGCGCCATCTCGACGGCTGATTGTCAGCGGCAATGCGAGAATCGCCTGCACTGAGCCGCTCATTCGCATCGCGCGGTCGTCGAGCGCATGGACGAGTCGCTCGGATGCGCCGCTCGTCCGAATCGCATCGGAGGAACCGTCGATGGATGCACACCGCGGTCGACAATCAGCCGCAGAGACCTGTTCAGGCTGACCTTCGGCGGCGGCGCAGGACTCGCGCTCGGCGGGCTCCTCGACGTTCCCGCGATGCGGGCCGCGACGAAGGACTTGAAGCTCTCGGACGTCAGCGAGTTCACCACCTCGTGCAACTTCTGCTCGTGCGGGTGCGGCATGATCGCCGCCGTCCGCGACGGCAAGCTCCTGAAGATGGAGGGCGACTACGACCACATCGTGAATCGCGGGTCGCTGTGCGTCAAAGGCATTTCGATGTTCGCGACGCACGCCTCCCCGCAGCGGCTCACGACGCCCCGCTACCGGGCGCCGGGCAGCGACCACTGGGAGGACATCTCCTGGGACGACGCGATCGCGCGGGTCGCGCAGAAGATTCGGAAGACGCGCGACGAGACCTGGATCGCCACCGAGAAGGTGGATGCGCCTGACTGTCGTCGATCGCGCGCGGGCGATCGTCCGAACGCCCCACATTCTCCCTCAGAGGGCGGCCAAGGAGGTGCCGGTCAATCGGACCGACGCGATCGGCTTCATGGGCGGCGCGCAGAACACGAACGAGGAGTGCTACCTCTTTCAGAAGGCGGCCCGGCTGCTCGGCCTGTCGTACGTCGAGCACCAGGCCCGGCTTTGACATAGCCCCACGGTCCCCGGTCTGGGGGCCACATTCGGGCAGGGGCGCGATGACCAACCACTGGGTCGACTTGCAGAACTGCAAGACGATCCTGGTGGAAGGCAGCAACGTCGCCGAAAACCACCCCATGGCCTTCAAGTGGATCCGGAAGGCCCAGGAAAACGGGGCGAAGATCATCCACGTCGATCCGCGATACACCCGGACCTCGTCGGCGGCCGACGTCTACGCGCGCATCCGGCCCGGCACCGACGCGGCGTTCCAGAACACGATGATCAACCACATCATCGTCAACAAGCTGTACGACGAGGACTACGTCGTCACCCACACCAACGCCCTCTACCTGGGCGACGAGGCGTTCGACTTCAAGGACGGCGTCTTCAGCGGCTACGACGCGGAGCACCACAAGTACGACACCAAGACCTGGGGATACCAGCTCGACGCGAAGGGCAAGCCGCGTGTCGCCAAGAGCCTGGACGACCCGCACTGCGTGTTCTCGCGCCTGAAGACCTTCGTCTCGCGCTACACGCTGGAGATGGGCGAGCGGATCACCGGCATTCCGGCCGATCAGATCCGGCAGATCGCCGAGACGATGGCGAAGAACCGGCCGGGATCCATCCTCTACGCGCTCGGGATGACCCAGCACACGACCGGCGTGCAGGGGATCCGGTCGTTCACGATCCTGCAGCTCCTGCTCGGCAACATCGGCAAGCCCGGCGGCGGCGTCAACGCGCTGCGCGGCGAGCCGAACGTGCAGGGCGCGTGCGACATGGCGGTGCTCTACAACTACATGCCGGGCTATCTCAACTCGCCGTCCAACGCCGAGCCGACCATCTACGACTACGTGCGCAAGAACGGGATCGCCGACAGCCGGTACCTCGTCAACACGCTCAAGGCGTTCTTCGGAGATGCGGCCACCGCCGAGAACGACTATGCCTATGCGTGGCTGCCCAAGCGCGACGCGGCCAAGGACTACGGCACCCTGCCGATGTTCGAGGATGCCCTCGCCGGGAAGCTGAAGCTCCTCTGGATCGTCGGCCAGAATCCCGCGGTCACGCTGCCCAACCTCACGCTGACGTTCGAGGCGATGGCGAAGCTCGAGACGCTCGTGGTCCAGGAGATCTGGGAGACCGAGACCGCGGCGTTCTGGCGCCGGCCCGGCGTCGACCCGAAGTCGATCACCACCGAGGTGATCCTGCTGCCCGCGGCGTTCTTCATGGAGAAGAACGGCACCATCAGCAACTCGGGCGGCATGGTGCAATGGCGCCACGCCGCCGTGAAGCCGCCGGGGCAGGCCAAGCCCGACGGCGAGATCGTGGACCAGGTCTTCCGCGCGGTGCGCGATCTGGTCAAGGACTCGAAGGAGCCGAGGGACGAGATCATCAACAAGGCCTTCTGGACCTACACCACGGCCGAGGACGTCCTGCGCGAGATCAACGGCTACGCCCTGCGCGACAACCCGGAGACCGGCCTCAAGAAGGGCGATCTCATCCGCAAGGTCAGCGATCTTCGAGCCGACGGTTCCACCTCGTCCGGCGCCTGGATCTACGCGGGCGTCTTCGCCAACGGCGAGAACCTCTCGAAGCGCCGCGACTCGACAGACGGATCCGGGAGGCCTCGGCCTCTATCCGGGCTTCGGGTGGACCTGGCCGAACAACATGCGCATCCTCTACAACCGCGCGTCGTGCGACCGGCACGGCAAGCCCTATCCGGGCTCGAAACCGATCGTCTGGTGGGACGAGCAGGCGAAGCGCTGGACGGGATACGACGTGCCGGACGTCCCCGTCGCTGACCGACGGCCCCGACACGCCGAACGGCCAGCGGGCCTTCCATCTGGGCGCGGAGGGCGTCGGGCGCCTCTTCGCGGCCGTCTACTCGGACCCCGACGCGAGGTATCACCGAGTATTGGCGCGACGTGGCCTACGTGCCGAAGGACGGCCCGCTGCCGGAGATGTACGAGCCGGTCGAGAGCCCGGTGGAAAACGTCCTTCACCCGGGCGTGAACAGCAACCCGATGCTCAAGTATCCGCGCGTCGCGTCGCATCAGCCGATCGGCACCGTCGACAAGTTCCCCTACGTGCTGATGACGTCGACGGTCGCCGAACACTGGTGCGCCGGCTCGACGACGCGGAACATCCCCTGGCTCAACGAGCTCGTCCCCGAACCGGTGCTGGAGCTGCCGATCGCCCTCGCCAAGAAGCTCGACGTCGAATCGGGGGACTGGGTCCGGGTCTCGTCGGCGCGCGGTGAGCTCGAGGTCAAGGCCCTCGTCACGCCCCGCATGAAGGCGCTGAAAATCGGCGACCAGGAGGTCACCGTCGTCTGGATGCCGTACAACTGGGGCTTCCAGGGGCTGTCGACCGGCCCGAGCGTCAACCACCTCACGATCGACGCCTCGGATCCCGGAGCGGGAACCCAGGAGACCAAGGCGTGCCTCGTCAACGTGGTCAGGGCCGGCCGCCCGGCCACACGAAGATCCGAAGCACCGAGGGGACGCACATGACGTCAGCCACGGCCGACGCGGCCCGATCAGGTCGACGCTGATCGACATCGCCAACTGCATCGGCTGCCGGGCGTGCCAGGTGGCCTGCAAGCAGTGGAACGAGAAGGACGGCGAGCAGACCGAGCTGGAGCGACGAGATGGGCTTCCAGAACCCGGCGACGCTCAGCGCGAAGACGCTCACGCTCATCGCGTTCCACGAGATGGAGAACCCGGAGAAGCCGGGAGGCGTGGAATCGGCCTTCGTGATGCAGCGGTGCCTCCACTGCCTGGAGCCGGCCTGCGTCTCCGCGTGCCCGACGACGGCGCTCCACCGGCAGACCGACGGTCCGGTGTCGTACGACGCCGACGAGTGCATCGGCTGCCGCTACTGCATGCTGGCGTGTCCCTGGGACGTGCCGACCGCGGAATGGAACTCGCGCGCCCCGAAGATCTCGAAGTGCACGCACTGCGCCGACCGCGCCGCTCAGCCGCCGCCGGTCGCGTTCAACGGGCAGCCGCTGTCCGACGACGGCGGCCAAGCAGTTCGCCAACACCATGGCGATTCCCGCCTGCGTCAAGGCGTGCCCCGCCGACGCCCTGCGCTACGGCACGCGGGACGAGATGCTGGCGCTCGCGCACAAGCGCATCGCCGACCGGCCCGACAGGTACGTCGACCACATCTACGGAGAGAAGGAGCTGGGCGGGACGAGCGTGCTGTACCTGTCGGCGGTGCCGTTCGAGAAACTCGGCTTCCCGACGTACGGCGAGAAGCCCTTTCCGGCCTTCACCAAGACGGCGCTCGGCGCCGTGCCTCCCGCCGTGATGGCCGTGGGCGCCCTGCTCGGCGCCGCGTACGCCTTCTTCCGGAAGCGGGCTCAGGCGGTGGCGGACAGTTCGGCTGCGTCGAAGCATGCCGAGGACCACGGCCACGTCGAATTCGAGCCGCTCCGGAACGCGCTGCTGACGCCGTTCAACTGGGTCCTCCTGCTGCTCATGGCGTTCGGCGCCGTCTCGTTCGTCGCGCGCTTCGCCCTGGGGCTCGGCGGCAGCACCAACCTCTCCGACACCTACCCGTGGGGCCTGTGGATCCTCTTCGACCTGGTGTGGATCGCGGTGGCCGCGGGCGCGTTCGCGATGGCCGGCGTGATCTATGTCTTCCAGCGAAAGGATCTCTACGGGCTGGGCCGCACCGCCGTCCTGATGGGCCTCCTGAGCTACTCCTTCGTGACGGTCACGCTCATCGCCGACCTCGGCCTGCCCTGGCACTCCTACGCGCTCGCCCTGAACGCGCCGGAACACTCGGCCATGTTCGAGGTCTCGTGGTGCGTCGGCCTCTACGTCACGATCCTCCTGCTCGAATTCCTGCCGGTGCCGTTCGCGCATTGGGGATACGACCGGGCCGCGGCGACGTTGCGGCGATGGAACGGCGCCTACGTGGCGGCGGCGGTGACGCTGTTCGTCTACCTGCTGTCGCGCAACGTCCTCTACGCCCTCGCGACGGCCGTGATCTTCGGCACCCTCGCCTGGATCTTCCGCGCGCGCGACGCAGAAGGCCGAGCCGATCATGCTGGCGATCGCCGCCGTCACGCTGTCGACCATGCACCAGAGCTCGCTCGGCTCCCTGTACCTGCTGATGCCGAACATGCTCGCCCCGCAGTGGTGGTCGCCCGTGATGCCGGTCTCCTTCTTCCTGTCGTCGATCGCGGCCGGCACCGCGCTCGTGATCCTCATCGACATGTGGATCGCGAAGGGATGGCGCCGCCCGCTCGAGATCACGCGGCTCGCCTCGGTCGGACAGATCACGTTCTGGGCGCTCCTCGTCTACCTCGGTGTTCCGCCTCGGAGACATGGCGATCCGCAACCAGCTCTCCGGCGCCTTCGCCGGCAGGCTCGGCATGGCCTTCGCGGCCGAGATCCTCCTCGGCGGCGTGCTGCCGCTCATCCTGCTGGCCCGCAAGTCGCTTCGGCAGCGGGCCGACGTGCTCTGCGTCGCGTCGCTCCTCGCGGTGGTCGGCGTGGCGTACAACCGCATGAACGTCGTCCTCTTCGCGATGACCTTCCGGGGCCGGATGCCCTGGGGCGCACCGGAAAGCTATATGCCGTCGATCGTCGAGTGGGGCGTTTCGATCGGCCTGATCGCCGCGACGATCTTCCTCTTCGGCCTGGCGGCCCGTCTGATGCCGGTGCTCTCCCAGGCCGCAGCCCAGCCGAGGCACATTGAGCCGATGACTCCGGATCCGTGGCTGGAGGCGCATTCGTACCTCCGGCCGCTCGCCGACCTCTCCGCGCAGGTCGATCGCGCGGCGGCCGGGATCGACGTCCTCGACGCCCGCATTCCCGACTGGGAGGACTACCGCGCGGACTTTCTCGCCGGTGTGCCGCTGCTGTCGAGCGCCGACGCCGCCGTCGATCTCGAACCGGGCGGGCGAATGGCGGCCGCGCTTCTCGAACGACTGGCCTCCGGAACGTCGTCCGGGAATGGCTCGCGGCCGAGACCCGCGCGCTCGACACGGAACTGCGGCGCGAGCCGCAGGTCTCGCGCCGCATCGCGGACTTTCTGCTGGGCGACGAGACGCTCAGCACCGCCGTTCCCCGGGCTGTTGCGTTATCTGGCGTGGACGGCGATGGCGCGGTTCCTCCGTCCCGTGGTGAACGCGTTCGACGGCTGGCGAGACGAGGAGCGGTGGCTTCGCCGGTATTGCCCGACGTGCGGATCCCTGCCCGCGATGGCCCAGCTGGTCGGCGTCGACCCCGGGCGCATGCGTCTGCTCTCGTGCGGCTGCTGCGGCACGCGCTGGCAGTTCAAGCGAACCGGCTGCCCGTTCTGTGAAACCGACTCTCAACGGCTCGCGAGCGTGACCATCGAGGGAGAACCCGGCCTGCGCATCGACCACTGCGAGTCCTGTGGCGGCTACCTCAAGACATACGACGGGCAGGGCAACGAGACCCTGTTGCTATCGGACTGGTCTTCACTCCATCTCGATCTCATCGCTCACGATCGTGGACTGAAAAGGCTGGCCGCGTCGCTTTACGAATTCGAGCCCGTGCGCCATCCGTAGTGGAGGCGCCCGAACGCGCGCTCGGTGGACGAGGCCTGGGTCGTAGCGCGGGCGTCCGTTTCCATGCCTGCAGGGAGAGCAGCAACAAGACGATCACGGACGCGGTGCCGACGAATGCGGCGGCTCAGACGTAGAACGTCCTGTTCCTTATCTGCGATCGAAGTGCTGAAGTCGGGTGGCGGAATCTGAAACTTATCCCGACCCCGACTCAGGGCTGACGCCGCGCGCCGGTTCCCTGGACGAGGGCGGCGCCAAGGCGGGCCTGAAGATCGGGCAACGTGAAGGGCTTGCCAAGAAACGCGGCGACCGGCGCCCCCGACACGCCCGCGAGCACGCCTGGCTCGGCATACCCGCTCGACAGCAGAACTGAGACGCGCGGATTGATCGCGCGCAGCGCCTCCAGGGTCTCGTATCCATTCATCCCCGGCATCGTCAGATCGAGGACCACGGCGACGATGCTGGCGTGCTGTTCACGATAGATCGCCACGGCTTCGTAGCCGGTCCGGGCGCCGATCGAATCGAACCCGAGACGCAGGAGCATCTGCCTGCACATGTCCCGCACCGGATCCTCGTCGTCCACGACCAGTACGAGACGGGCATCCTCGGAGGACACGGCCGGTTCACTCGCTCGAGACGACGGCAACGGCGGCGCTACAGCCATGCGCGAGGGATGCAGCGCAGGCAGCACCACGTCCACCTGCGTCCCCTGGCCAGGACTGCTCTTGAGGCTGATCGTACCGCCGTGGCTGCGGACGATGCCCTGTGCCGCCGGCAAGCCGAGGCCGCGGCCGGCAAAGCGGGTCGTGTAGAACGGTTCGAACGCGCGCGACAGTACTTCGGGTGACATGCCGTGCCCGTCGTCCGACACGCTGAGGCAGACGTGAGAGCCCTGGGTCAGCACCTGGCCGGTCTCAGACCCGCTGCCATGGTGTTCGCAGCGCGTGCGCAGCCTGATCGTGCCCGTGCGATTCGTGAACGCCTCCGCTGCATTGGTGGCGAGGTTGATCAGGAGGTGCTGGAGGTGCGTCGGATCGCCCCACACCTGCGGCAGCTTGATCGGCGAGATCGAGCTCGAGTCGGACGCCCTCTCGAAGCGACGCACTCAACAGATCGGCGGAATTCTTCACGGCCTCGTTGACGTTCACGGCGTCGAAGGTCGCACCGTGACGTCCGGCGTACATCAGCATCTGCGCGCAGAGCCCGGCCGCGCGTCGGCCAGCTGCACGCACCTGCTCGAGGTGCGCGAGCACCCCGAAGCGGTCGTTGATGTCGGTGATCGCGAGCTCGGCGCTCCCCATGATCGACGTCAAGAGATTGTTGAAGTCGTGCGCGATTCCGCCGGCAAGTACGCTGAGGCTCTCGCGGCGCTGCGTGTCGAGTACTTCGCGCTGCAGCCGCAGATTGTCGGCTTCCGCCTGCCGCCGCGCGGTGATGTCGTTGAACGTGGCGATGACGGCATACGGCGCCGACGCCGCCGTGACACGAAGAGGCTGCGTGTTGATGGCGACCCATGTCACGCTGCCATCTGGCTTCTGCAGGCCCATCACGACGCCTGATTGTGGACGCCCGGTCCGCAGCGTCTCCATCGCGGGATGGTCGTCGGGCGCGAACGGGCTTCCGTTCTCGCGGATGGCCCGCCAGCGGGGCTCGATGGGCGTACGGCTGCCGGTCTGCCCCTGGGGCAGACCCAGGATGCGTGCGGCGGATGCGTTGCACGCGTCGATGGTCCCGTCGGCGCGCTGCAGGACGACGCCTTCTGTCATGGCCGCGACGACGGAACGATAACGTTCCTCGCTGCGCCGCAGTGCTTGTTGCGCCGCGTGCTCGAACGTCACGTCGCGAAAGACGATCAGGACGCCGACCGGACAGCCCTCATGATCGCGGAGGATCGTCGAAGCCGCGTTGCAGACGATCTCCCGACCATCCTTGCACGGACCGCGGGTCTCGGTTCGCGGCAGGCCAGCACCCGAGGGCTCTGGATCGCATTTGGGAATTGCCGCCGCCAGGAAGTCGGCCAAGGGCTGGCCGATGGTCTCGGCGGCGAGCCAGCCGAACATCCGCTCGGCACCCGGTGACCATGTGCGCACGACGCCGGCAGGATCGACCGTGACGACGCCTTCCTGCATCTCCTGGACGAGTGCCGCGAGAAAGCGCTGGTCCGCAGCCCGCTCCTGTCGCGTAACCGTGTCGGGAGCGGAGGGCCGCGGCCAGAGCCACCAGCCTGCCAATCCCTGGAGCGCCAGGTAAGTCAGTGATGCCGTTACTGTTAGCCCGGTGGTCCAGCCAGATTGGGCGGCTAGAACGGCCCCGGAGGCCGCGATGACGGCAGGCCCCACCAGGGCGACCGCAAAATGGGTTTTTCGGGTGGGAGAGGCGGCAGGAGGCGGGGCTGCTGCCGGCGTGTCGGAACGGGTTGTGTGCAACGAAGGTTCCCCGGAGGGCACTAGAGCTGGGAAATGGAGTTACTGTATCCCTCCCGCTGAGCTCGTCCCTTTATCGGACAGTTGGGGCTGCAGCGGCAGAGGTAAAGAGTACATCACCACATTCTGGACGGACCAGTCGTGGTTGTCATCGCATCGTCGGAAGAGCTGTTGTAGGCTGTCGAAGCCTAGGGGCTTGAAATGTCCACGAACCTCACTGCCACGCTCGTCTTCGTTGAGTAAAGATTCGACCAGACATCGCCCGCCCGATGTGCTGGAACCGGGGATGCTGATCCCCAAACGCGACCGCCGGTCAGGGGAGGACCGTCGAGGCCGTCCCACGCCTGGAGGCCGCCGAGCGTACGATCAGTCCGACGCTCAAGAGCCTAGACGGCCGAGCCGTCACTGACGGACGTTATACACGACCCGGCACGTGTTCGAATTCAACCTCTTCGGCAACCACATCGTCCTGACGAGGCAGCGGCTCCTTGTCGCGGCTGCGGTCGTGTTCGTGCTGTTCGTGTGGCGGGTCTGGTGGCGCCGCGAGAACTGAGTCACGGACGAGGCCTGCGTCTTCCCAACCAAACTTGCATCCTTAGACCTTCTAAGGTACCGTTCCCTAGCACTTCTGAGGAACGGTGTGAACAAGATCGACCTGCCACAAGGAACGCTCGATCTGCTCGTCCTGCGCGTCCTGAGCGCTGGTGAGATGCACGGCTGGGGCATCACACAGCGCCTGAGCGTGGTGTCCAAAGAGGCCCTCCAGCTCCAGGAAGGAACGCTCTATCCGGCTCTGTATCGCATGGAGGCCAAGGGCTGGATCGAATCGCATTGGGCCGCCTCCGAGAACAACCGGCGCGCGAAGTATTACAAGATGACGCGCGCGGGACGCAGGCAACTGGAGGCCGAGCGGGTGAATTGGGAGCGGCTGCAGGCAGTCATTCTTCAGGTCATGGAGAACGCCTGAGAGCGAGAGTCCCTATGGACCGATGGCGACGGTTCTCGTTCCGGCTGCGCGGGCTGTGGACACGGCAGACACAGGACGCCGACCTGATCGAGGAGATGCAGGGTCACCTCGATCGCCTCATCGCCGGATATCTCGAGGATGGCCTGTCGCTGGACGAAGCGCGTCGCCGCGCGGCGATGCGCTTCGGAAGTCTGCCGAGTCTGCACGAGCAGGCTCGCGACGAGCGGCGTCTGCGAGTGATCGAGTACATGGCGCGTGATGCGCGCTACGCGATCCGGCAGCTGTTGGCGCATCGGGGATTCGCGGCAACGGCCATCCTGTCGCTGTCGCTCGGGATCGGCGCCAGCGTGTCGATCTTTTCTGCCGTGAACGCCATCCTGCTGCGGGACCTTGCGCTTCCTGACGCCGATCAACTCGCCGTCGTGAGAAAGGGTCCGGTTGGCGGCGAGCCCGACCTCGGGCTGGCGCCGGCGCACGCGCTCGAGGTCGCCGATCGGTTGCGTCCGTACGCGCAGGGAGTGCCGTTCACGCTGACGGAATTCGTTCTCCGTCAGGAGGGTGGCGCGGCCCGCGTGTCCGGCGTGCGCGTCGGGTCGAGCTTCTTCAGGACGATCGGTGTAACCCCCGCATTGGGTCGCGATTTCGTCCCGGCAGACGACCGAAGCGGCGCAGGCACGGTGGCCATCATCAGCCACGGCCTTTGGGAGCGTCTCTTTGCGAGCGACCCGCGCACGGTCGGGAGAACGCTGCAGACGGAAACGGAGACGCTGTTCATCATCGGCGTCATGCCTTCCACCTTCCGCTTCCCACCGCTCCTTGGCATGGCGTTCAGGCCCGAGGTCTGGACGCCCTTGGCCTTCTCGCCAGGCGAGGCATCTGATCGCGGTGCGGGATACATGTCGCTCTTGCTTCGGCGGCCTCCGCATGTCTCGTGGCCGGCCATCCAGCATGTGCTCGACGCATCGGCGTACGCCTACGAGCGTCAGAATCCGGCGACCTATGGGGGCCAGCGTCTTGCCGCGCTGCCGGCGCATGAACTGGTGGTCGGGAAATCGCGTCCGATGCTGTTGTTGCTGTGGGCCGCGGTCTCGTCCCTCCTCTTGATTGCGTGTGCCAACACTGCGAACGTGGTCTTGTCGCGCACGGCGGCCCGCTCGCGGGAGTTGGCGGTTCGCGTCAGTCTTGGCGCGACACGGGGACGGCTCCTGTCGCAGCTCGTCACGGAAAGCCTGGTTCTGGCGGTCAGTGCATCCGCCATTGGACTCATGATGGCTGCGGCGGTGGTTCGCGTGGGTCGCTACGCGCTCAGCGACTTTCTACCGCGGGCCGACGAGATGACGATCGATGGCACGGTCCTGCTGTTCACTATCGGGGTCGCGTGGCTGACCAGCCTGGCGGTGGGCATTCTGCCCGCACAGCGTGTCACCGCGATTGCGCCTCGCGATGCGCTTGGCTCTGCGGGACCGCGCGGCACGACGGAAGGGCGCTGGGCCGTCAATCTCAGGCAGGCCTTGCTCGTTGCGCAGATCGCAATCGCTGTTCTGCTCGGAACGACCGCGGTTCTTCTCGGCAGAAGTCTGGTCGCCGTGCTCCATGCAGATCTTGGCTTCGATCCAGATGCGCTGCTCACGTGCGAGCTGTCGCTGCCGGCGCAGGGCCGTTCCAAAAGTGACACGCTGCGTTTCTACCAGGATCTGGCCGCCCGACTCGTCTCGAGGCCTCAAGTCCGTGCCGCAGGCGCCATGAACCTGCTGCCGCTGAGCGGCGCGGATTTCGGCTGGGCGTTTCTCAGTGCCGGAAGCGGTGCGGATGGCTCGGCGATGCCCGTCGCCGACATCAGAGTGGTCATCCCAGGTACCTTGGAGACGTTGGGAGTGTCGATCCTGCGTGGGCGGTCGTTCACGGATGCGGATCGCACCGAGAGTCAGCCCGTGGCCGTCGTGAACGCCGCTCTCGCGCGCCGGATCTGGCCCGGTGAGGATGCCGTCGGCAAACAGATGAAGCTCGCGGGTCCCGTGGCGGCGTTGCCGTGGATGACGGTTGTCGGTGTGGCCGACGATGCGCGGCTCGAATCGCCGGATCGGGCAGCCACTCCCGCGATCTATCGTCCGCTTGCCCAGCATGCGTGGCGAGACATGTCGGTGGTAATCCGCACGACCGGACGTCCCGCAGATGCCATTCCCGCGATCCGGCAAGAGGTCGCGCGTCTTGGGGGCGGCGCGCAGGTGGTCGGGGTGCACGAGTTCGGGTACTTCCTCTCGCGGACGCTCGCCAGCCGTCGCGTGACGGCGATCCTGATCGTGACATTCGCAGGGATTGCCCTGGCCCTGGCCCTCCTCGGCGTCTATGGCGTCTTCGCATACGCCGTGGCGACGAGGACGCGGGAGATCGGCGTGCGCATCGCGCTTGGCGCCGCCCCGCGGCGGATCGTGCGCATGATGCTCGGCCGCGCATTGCTCCTCGGCGGCCTCGGGCTGGGCGCAGGCATCGCTGGCGTGTACGCGACGCGGCCACTCGTCGAAGCGCAGCTGTTCGAGCTGTACGCGACCGACTTCACGACGCTGTTACTCGTGTCGTCGGTCGTGTTGGTGACCGCGTTGATCGCGTGCTACGTGCCCGTCTGTCGAGCCGCCCGCATCGATCCGACAATCGCGTTGCGCGCGGATTAGTGTCAATGCCGCGGTGCCGCTCAGGTGGCTTCAGCCTCACCGGGTATGATCACAGGAGCGCTGGCTCGGACTTAATGGCGGCGTGCTCTATGCCGTCACTGACCGCCTGGACGTGGAGGGCGAATTGGGCTTCAGGCACATCTCGGGGCTTTCGCAGATTGATGGGCTCAAGGGTACGGGTCTGGAGTCAACGAACGACAATACCGGCCGCTGGACGCTGCCATTCATGTTGGATTGCGAGCGCGATTCTGAACGTGGAGAGGGCCCGTGGCCTACTCCGAAGCGAAGGAGGTCGCCATGCGAGGTCTTCTAAAGTCGCTCAGCTTGGCCCTGCTCCTGACCGTCGTCGTCGGTCAGGGTGCGTCGGCCGATCCCATCCTCCTCGCGGATGGACGTGTCTTGGGGAGAGGCGCGAGAGTGAACGATCTCGTCGCAAATCCTTTTAACGTGACGCCGTCGGCACCGTTTGCGTTCTTCGACGAGGTCACGACCGTGACCGCTTCTGAGGGAAGCGCGATCGCGACGTCGACGGACGCATTGCGAAGCTCGGTCAGTGCGACACGGTTCCACGCGACTGGGATGGCAGAGAGCTTTGCGGCCGCACCGCACGTCGGCGATTTCGCCTCTACCTTTGGTTTCTCCGATTTCGGCGTCGACTTCGAGCTGCCGTTCCCGTACCGCTTCACGCTCACCGACTTCATGTTCGTGGATGACTTCCAATCAATCGGGACGGGAGAGCGATCTGGCCTCGTCGCCGTCTTCATAAGCAACGCGGAGTCGTCGTTTCCATTCACGGAAGGTCTCGGGAGTGGAGGCACGCGGCAACTCACGCGCAGCGGTATCCTGTCGGCGGGGTTCCATAGCTTCCAGGCCGTGGCGACCACGGCAGCACTGGGGAATTCAATCCCTGAGTCGGGTGTCGGGCCCCTCTCTCACCACAGGGCGGGTTTCGACCTCGATTTCCAGTTGACGCCGGTGCCTGAGCCCGGATCGATGCTCCTCATCGGTTCAGGACTGGTCGCGTTCGCGTTACGGCGCGTGTGGGGTGCAGCCAACCCGAGGACGTGAGAAGGACGAACTCATGACGGGGCGCGCTCCTCGGGCGACAGCACACGCAACCGCCAGGGGGTCACGATGGGTAAGTGTCTGCATCGGATCAGCGTGGGAATCCTCCTGACTGTCGGCGTCGGTCAGGCTGCGTCGGCCGATCCCATTGTCGGAGCGCGTCAAGCGCCTCGAAGAGCGGCCCGCCTGGGTCTACCGGGGCACCTGGGAGGCGGGCGAGTACCTCGCGGGCCACTTGGTCACGGATCGCGGATCGCTCTGGTTCTGCCGCGAGACGACGATCGCACGGCCCGGCGAGCCCGCCCTTGCGTCGCGCGCGTGGCAATTGATCGCCAAACGCGGCGCCGATGGCCGCGACGGCAAAAACGGGAAGGATTCCACGCGATGACCGCCCTGTCGTTTGACGATTGCCAGACGCGCGCCGAGGCGATGGCACGCGCTGAGTGCTGGCTGGATATCTACTACCGCCACATGCGCCGCACGTTCATGACGCGCCTCTTGGCCGATGCGGACGAACACCTGTATAACGCCGACCTCGATGAGGTTTTCGACTTCATCAACGAGCAGCAGGACGAGGCCGAGCGCGCAGGTCGCGAGGCGTTAGGTCGGCAGGTCCAGGCGATCTGCGATCAACTCGGTCTCGTGTGAGCCCGCGCTTCGGTGCGGCGCTTACTTGCCATCGCCCGCAACACCTGCCCGGCGGCGTCCTTCTTTGTCGACAGACGTGCCTTAGAAGACGAGTGCCGTCGCCGCCATGCAGGCCGCGCGCGCAATCGCGCGCGGTCGTCTCGAAGGCGTGGGATCAACTTCGTGGTGCGGGTGGACGCCATCGGCGTCGCGCGCGAGGCGGGCCCACCGCCGGGTGAGCCTCGCCCGCGTCGAGCAGACTGTTACTCGCCGTTCAGCCAGTGCCGCAATTTCCAGATCACGAGCAGCCCCACCGTGCTCGTGACGGCGAGCGCCGTACAACGCTCGGTGATGGCGTCTCTGATCTCTCGGAGCCGAAGCCCCCGATGGTCTCAAAGGTTCAGATATTACATCCCGGCTCGTAGTGCTCGCTCTTGTCGAACGACGTGCGAGCCGCCCGCAACCGCGAAGACGCGCGCTCCATGCCGTACAGCTTCGAGGAGCACCGCGATCATGTGTCGGTCGCGAGCATCCTCCACCTCACGCGTCATCGCGTTGAACGGATGTCCATCTTGAGTTGGATCGAACCATTGGCGATGACTGTTCGATGTAGCGTGTTCAACTCGCTTCAGGCGATCTTGGAATTCCGGCCAGTTGTGCGGCGGCGTCGTCAAGCCGCTACTCGTCTCGATGATGGGCAGGATCCGGTTCATTTCAACTTCTCGATCACAATCCGCTCGGTCCTCGCAGGGCAACAACGCGCGTTGGATGAAGAAGGTCTTCGCCTCCCCTACCGACCATCGGGCGAGGAGGCTCTGTGCCTGCTCACGACGCGAGAGATCAAGCGTTTCAACCGGAACTCCATCTCTCGCGGCGATCCATCGAACAAATCCGGCTTCGCCGTACAGGCGGATCTCCTCGTCGCGGGCACTGACGACCGGCGGATCTCCACCCTCATTGAACGCGCGAGTCGGCTTGATCATGTTCCAAGCTGTCTCAAGTTCGGCGATCTCGGTATTAAGCGGATCGTTGGTGTGTTCTGCGCCGAAGTAGTAGAGACGCCCGGTCGTTGCAGTCGCTTCCATGATGTAGGGCCAATGATGCGCCGACGCTCGGGTACTGGTGCCACGTCATCAGAGACGCAGGCGCAACGCACGATACCGCGAGCAGCGAAAGGGCGGCTCCGAGAACTGGCCAGAGACGCACCGTTGTCACCTCAGGCCGACTGATAGGTCATCGCTCGCGACCTCGAATCCATGCGGACGCGAAGTCCATACCGACTTCCGCCGTGCAGACGTGCTGCTTGTACCGCAGCGTCCAGAGCACGTCCAGGCGCGTGATTTGCGAATCGGACTCAAGCGGTTTGGGTGCATCTGAAGTCCCGTGCGCGGCCTTCCACCAGTCGGAGTTCGTCATCGTCAAGGCCTGCTAGTATCGCTGCCCCCAGGTCGGCGGCAACGTCACATGCTCATCGTCGTACTGGAGTTGCCCCCATCGGGCGGCATCATGCACACGCGTGAACAGGTTTCCGCGAATCGCATTCCAGCACCAGCCGACAGGGAGGCCAACTTGCGCGGCCAGATCGATGACGCGGACAGAGGTGGGACGTTCTGATCGGTCGATCAGGTCCTTGACCGCCCGACAAAAGCGGCCCTTCCGATCTGCGAACGTCGGGTCCGCCTGTTGCAACTCGGCCACCATTGCCCCCCAGCCGTTCGCTGGCGGTTGATAGTCATTCGGAAACGCCGAACTGAGGAGATGCAGTAGCGAGGATCTCTCGAGTTGCCAGAACGTCGTCGGCACCAAGCCCGCGAAGATCGGATGATCGGGTCCGACGAACACGTCTCGTACGTCGCGGTCGCCGACGTGATCGATCAGTCGTTGTTTCGCAATCGTGAAATCGCGGCGGAGTGTGTCAGGCGACAGCGTCAAGAGTCGCGGCGGATGCGAACTAGATCCGAGCCCTACTGACGCAGCGTGGTTACCACTGGGTTACCACGAGGCCGTTGGCTGACTGTTGAATCGCCTGTAAGTTGCTGATTCTATTGGTGCCGAGGGGCAGAATCGAACTGCCGACACCGTGATTTTCAGTCACGTGCTCTACCAACTGAGCTACCTCGGCACTCGGGGAGAGCGCGTCGCAGACGAACGCTCGATGCTGCGCTCCCTGCGGGCCGGTTGGGGCGGCCAAAGACTTCTGACTATATCACGCGGCTCCTGGTCGGACCAGCGCCCGACGGAATGGAATCTGCGGGGACGCGATCTACCACGCCGCGATACCAGTGCCGGCCTCCTGTGACCACGAGACCAATCGCCCATCCGACGAGGAGGCCGCCCGCGACGTCCACAGGATAGTGGACGCCAAGATAGATCCGCGAGAAGGCGATGGCAAACGCCAGCGCCCACAGCAGGACGCGTAGCTCCGGCAGCATCAGCGACACGATGAACGCGCCGGCGACAGCAGACGCGGAATGTCCGGACGGGAACGAGTACGTCACGGGGCGCCAGCCGACGACGTGCACATCGGGAAGGGCATCGAACGGCCTCGCCCGCGCGATGAGCGGCTTGAGCGCCACATCGACTGCAAGGTAGGCGAGCAGCACCGCCAGGGCCACCTGCCAGAGTTGCGCAGCCAGCCGCGGCTGCCGGATTGTGGCGACCGCCGCGATCATCAGCCAGATCGTACCGCCCTCGCCCAGCATGCTGAGCACCAGCATCACCTGATCGAGCCAGCCCGTGTGGTGTGCCGACAGCCACGCACGCAGCGAGACGTCAGCGGCGAGGATGGCGTGCAACATGAGAGCAGGGCGGGACACATTGGAGGACGGGACGAATGGTCACGCCCCCACACATCAATCGCCGTGGGGCCGAGGTCGTTCGTAGTTGGCGAACGCACCCCGGCCAGCATCCTTGCGGTCGTTAAACGGCGGCGACCTCGACTTCGCGCACGAGCCCGAGCTCGCGGCGCACGCGCTCTTCAATTGTCTTGAAGATCACCGGGTTGTCGCGCAGAAACGTCTTCGCGTTCTCGCGGCCCTGTCCGAGCCGATCGCCGCCATACGCGAACCACGCGCCGCTCTTCTCGACGATCTTGTGTTCGACCGCGAGATCGAGCAGGTCGCCTTCACGTGAGATGCCTTCGCCGTACATGACGTCGAACTCGGCCTCGCGGAACGGCGGCGCCAGCTTGTTCTTCACGATCTTCACGCGAGTGCGACCACCGATCACCGCGTCGCCATCCTTGATGCTCGCGATGCGCCGGATGTCGACGCGCACGGACGCGTAGAACTTCAGCGCGCGGCCACCCGTTGTCGTCTCAGGATTGCCGAACATCACGCCAATCTTCTCGCGCAGCTGATTGATGAAAACGAGGCACGTCTTCGACTTCGACACCACACCCGTCAGCTTGCGGAGCGCCTGCGACATCAGGCGTGCCTGCAGGCCCATCTGGGCTTCGCCCATCTCGCCTTCGATTTCTGCCCGCGGGACCAGCGCGGCCACCGAGTCGACCACGACGACGTCGACGCCACCGGAGCGCACGAGGACTTCGACAATCTCGAGGGCCTGTTCACCGTTGTCGGGCTGCGAGACCAGGAGCCCGTCGAGATCCACGCCCAGCTTCTGCGCGTACGAAGCGTCGAGCGCGTGCTCGGCATCCACGAACGCCGCCATCCCGCCGGTCTTCTGCGCCTGCGCAATCACCTGCAGCGCCAGCGTCGTCTTGCCCGACGACTCGGGTCCGAAGATCTCGACGACGCGTCCGCGGGGCATGCCGCCAATGCCGAGCGCATAGTCGATGCTGATCGCGCCGGTGGGAATCGTCTCGATCGGGGTCACGCCTCCGCGCTGGCCCAGACGCATGATCGATCCCTTGCCGAACTGCTTCTCGATCTGACCGACGGCCAGCTCGAGCGCCTTGAGGCGTTCCTTCACTTCTTCACGTTCTGGCGGCATGGTGCTCCTTCGCGGACGGGGTGCAGTTGATGACGGGACGAACGACCCCGCCTCCACGGAATGGTGTGCATTCTAGAGAGATGCCAGGCAGAAAGTCAAGCGAAAACTCGCAAGACAAATACGATAAGCCTATTTTTATCACTATCTTGTGGGCGCTCAGACTTTCGCCTCTCCGTCTGGCGCGATCGCAGTTTCTGGTTGAAGAACCTGCAACGCCGAGTCGAAGGAATTGCGACCAAGCCCAAAGCCAAAGCCCAGAGTCTGAAGCCCAAAGTCTAAAGCCTAACGTCCACCCCGTGCGCCGTGCGCCGTGCGAGCCATGCCACGCGATGTCGCACCCGATCCGCCGATAAGAGGGGAGCGCGTGGCGCGTGTCCGCAGCGCCTACGAAAAGTGTCAGCCCGGCACGCCACTCACAGAACCGTCAGATCGATCTCGATTCCGTAAGATCCGACGCCGGTCAGACGTCCAGATCTTCCTCTCGATTCACGCGATTTCCGGCCTGATTCGAGCGATCTCTGCGACGGCCTCGCGAACAGCCGGGCATGGAACGTGCAGTCCAGCTCGTGCGGTTCGCCCATGATCAACACAACGCGACAGAGCAGACGAGACGCCGGCTTCTCCATGATCGAAGTGCTCATGGTGCTCGCCCTGATGGGGATCATCATGGCGATGTCGATCCTCATGACACGCACCACGCTGAACGCCGCGAAAGGCGACGGCGCGATGCAGAGCGTCATAGCCACCCTGCGCGGCGCGCGCGAGCGTGCGATCGCGGATCGCCGCAACATCGAAATCCAATTCCCGAGCAACAACTCGATCACGATTTACCGGCGCGAGGTCAACGGCACCACGGAGACCGGAGCCCTCACGCTGCTCGACACGCTCGTGCTCGAGAACGGCGTCCGGTTCACCGCGCCCTCATCGACCTACATCTCGCAAGACACGCCGGACGGCTTCGGCAACGGTTCGCCCGTCGCCTTCGGTTCCGCCACCAAGTACATGTTCACGTCCGAGGGCTCGTTCGTGGACCAGAGCGGCGAGCCGCTGAACGGCACGGTGTTCCTGGGGCGGGCCAACGACCCGCTCGCAGCGCGCGCGGTCACGGTCTTCGGTCCAACGGCGCTCCTGCATGGGTACCGCTGGAACGGTGCCGCCTGGCAGAACTGAGGAACGGCAGTCATGAAGTCATCACTCTCGGAACAGACGGGATCGACGCTGCTCGAAGCGCTCATCGCGATGTGCATCCTGACGGTCGGATTGCTCGGGCTCGCGCAGGTGTTCACGTTCGGCCTGCGGCAGAGCGCCGCGGCTGGAGCCACCATGGTGGCTCGCGAGAAAGCGCGCGAAGCCATCGAGAGCGTCCACACGGCACGCGATACCAAAGTCATCACGTGGGCGCAGATCCGCAATGTCAATCAGGGCGGCATCTTTGCCAACGCAGCGTTGACGCTCCACATGGCGGGGCCCGACAACATGGTCAACACCGCCGACGACTGCACGGCGGTGTCGTTGCCCTCATGTCCGTCGATCCTCGAATCAATCGTATTGCCGGGGCCGGATGGCAAGGTCGGCACGTCAGACGACGTGCGGCAGCCGCTCGACAACTTCACGCGCCAGATCCTGATCGAGGACGTGGCCGGCATGCCGGCGCTCCGGCGCATCACTGTGACGATCAACTACAGGGTCGGCCAGTTGCGTCCGCCACCGTTCGTGCTCGTCACCTACATTTCTTCGTACTCCTAGAGGACGCCGATGGCTGCCACGCGAACGTTCAACGCCAATGCGCGCGGGTTCACGCTGACCGAGCTCCTCGTCGGGATGCTCCTGACGCTGGTCGTGACCGGAGGCGCGCTGCTCGCGTTCGACCAGGCGATTCGGGGGACCGACATGGCGAGGCTCCGGCTCGGCATGGGTGACCAGGTCCGCATCGGCCTCGACCTGATGACGCGCGACTTCATCCAGATTGGCAACGGCCTGCCCAACGGCAAGGTCATGCCGGTGCCCAACGGCACCGGTGCGGGTGCCATCCACCGGCCTGGTCCATCGCTCGCGGACTTTCCGCTCGGGGCGACGACAGACATCTCGGCCGTCATCCCCGGCGCGCAGCTGGGTCCGATCATCAACGGCGTGCAGTCGGACGTGATCTCGATGCTCTACGTGGATCCTGCGTTCGACAACCCGGCTGTGGCCGCGGAGAATCCGCGCCACTGCACGATGGCCAACAACGGCCGGACCTGCGTATTCGCGACCAACGTCGGGACCATTTTGGATGAGCTTCGCGCGGGTGACCTGCTGATGGTCACGGGCACCGGCACGACGATGATGATGGTGACCTCCGTGTCGCCGGCCAACACGGCGCACTTCGACGATGGCGATGCGATGAATCTGAACCAGCCGGCGGCGCCGTCGGGGTCGGTCGCGCGGATCAACCCGACGCCCGGCCTAGCGTTCGACGTCGTCGTCGAGCGCGTCAAGATGGTCACCTACTGGATTCAGGCGCAGTCCGAGAACGATTCGTACGAGCTGATGCGCCAGATCAACTTCGGAACGGCGCAACGGGTCGCGTCGGGGCTCGAGTACCTCCAGTACACCTACGACATGGTGGACGGCGTGACCAACCCCACGAACGTGCGCAATCCCGCAGACCCGACGCAGATCCGGAAGGTCAACATCTTCCTGGCGGCGCGATCGTCGGATCGCTTCAAGAACACGAACGACTTCTTGCGGATGTCGATGTCATCGCAGGTGAGCCTCCGCAGCCTGGCGCTGGTCGACCGCTATCAATAGAAGGCCAAGGACCATGTATCCCACTCCACAGCCCTCGTCGTCGTTGCGCCGCGGTGAATCCGGCGTCGCGCTGATCGCGGCACTCATCATCCTGGTGCTGATCTCGGCCATGCTGATCGGCTTCATGGCGATGATCAACTCCGACACGCGCGCCATGATGCAGAACCGCGATCAGACGACCGCGTACGCGGCGGCCCACGGCGGCCTCGAGCAGCTGACCGCCAGTCTCGGGCAGTTGTTCGCGACGAACTACCGGCCGACCAACGCGCAGGTCAACGCGCTCGTGGCCACGGCGCCGACATTCCCGGCGTCGCTGGGTATCTCGTTCGTGTCGCCGGGCGGTGGCTCGGGCTACACCATCAACTTTCAGGACACGACGCCGGCGGACGGGTTCCCGGACACCGAGCCCAACCCGCGCCACATCACGGAAGGACCGTACCAGGGCCTCCAGGGCGTGGCGACGCCGTTCACGATCGAGGTGACGGCGCGCACGACGAACGGCGGCGAGGCGCGGATGCGGCGTGAGATGTTCACGATGCTCATCCCGGCATTCCAGTTCGGCGTGTTCTCGGACAACGATCTGAGCTTCTTCGCCGGTCCGACCTTCGACTTCGGAGGCGCGGTGCACACCAACAGGAACCTGTTCCTGGCGGAAGGCAACGGCAACACACTGTGGCTGCGCGATCGCGTCACCGCCGTGGGTGAGGTCGTCCGACTGAACCTGTCCAACGGCTGGCTCACGAGTCACCAACTACACCGGCACGTGAACATCGCGCGCTACTCCGGCGACACGACGGGCGACACGCTGCTGACCACCGAGGGCAGCTGGGCGGCGTCGACTCCGCAGCTGCCGCCGCTGCCGGTTCCTGGCGTCACACCGGCGCCCGGTGAAAACTCCAGCCCGGCGTGGACCACGACATCGGTCACGAAGTTCCGCGGCAACTTGAAGAACGCTCGGACCGGTGCCCGTCCGCTCGTGCTGCCGCTCGTCCAGATGGGTGCGCAGCCGATCGATCTGGTTCGCCGTCCGCTGGTGAACTCGAACGAGGACATCGCTCAGCCGACGATCTTCGGACAGCGCTACTTCGCCCGCGCGAGCCTCCGCATTCTCCTGTCGGACAACGCTGCGGATCTGGCGAACCTGCCGGGCGTCACGGCGACGGCCCCTGTGGATCTCTCGACGCTGCTCGGAGCCGCTGGCGGCGGCGCGGCCTGGTATGCGAATGCAGCGAATCGCGCCGGTCGCGGCTGCGCCTGCCCTGCCAACCGCCTGGTGGAACCAGGCGAACGCCCGATACGAATCAAATTTCCCGGCTGGTGGCGCCAACGCCGGCCAGTTCTATCCTGGCATCGCCGGGCTATGCCAACGGCACGGCACAAGGTGGCTGCGCCGGCAACTACTACGCGGGCCTCGGCAGCTGGCATGCGGCCGGCACCGGTCTCATCACCGGTTTCATCAAGATCGAGCTGCAGCGCCCCAACGGGACCTGGGTCGACGTCACGCAGGAGATCCTGGGCCTGGGCTTCACCGGCCGCCGGATCTCGAGTCGCAATCCGGGCAACGCGTGTCAACGGCTTCGTGATGAACAACACGACCTACTATCTGAACGACTACGTGTGGGGCAGCGCGCCCGACAACGGCGTCGCTAAGGCGGCGCAGTCGTGCCCGAACGACATCAGCCCCAACGCCGTCATCCGTATCCAGCGCGTGCGCGACGATCACAACCCGATGCGGCCGTGCGGCTTCGCGGCGGCTGGCCATCGCGAACCCGAGCCCGAACCGGTTCGACTACATCCCGAACGCGATGTTCGATCCGCGCGAGGGCAACCTGCGCGACACCAACGCGACGACACTGGCGACGACGTATCTCGGCGGCGTGGTGCACTACATCGAGCTCGACACGCGGAACGTCGCGCGGTGGTTCGCCGGGCAGATCGGCGCCAGCGGTAACCTCGCGGAGTTCTCGGACGGCGGCTACGTGGTCTACTTCTCCGATCGACGCTCGAACGCCCGGCCCGCGGCTGGTGCGCTGAACGGCCTCGAGACGGGAGAGCTCAACGCGGAAGACAACGTGAATCCCGCCGACCAGGCCAACGGCGCGCCCAACGCGACGCTGGACGCCGGTGAGGACGTCAACGGCATCGACCAGGACGGTGACGGCCGGTTGCTCGACACCCTCGGCGCGTCGCCGACGGTGCCGCCCGGCGGTCTTCGGGCCGGTGCGCCCGCGCTGGCGGGGTTGACGATGACGACTGCGGTCACGAGCCGTGTCGCCCGCTCGAATCCGGCGTTGTTCTTCCGCCGCGCGCTCAAGATCGTCGATGGCTGGGGCACGGCCGCCGATGCCACCGTCTCGCCGCTCACCGTCATGGCCGTGGGCCGCGGACTGACCGATCGTGTCCGAGAATCCGGCCTACGTGGAAGGCAACTTCAATACCGGTCAGGCGGGCACGTTCGGCGCGGCCCAGACCGATCATCGGCCTGCCGCGGTGATCGCGGACGCGGTGACGCTGCTGTCGAACAACTGGAACGATCTGCGGTCGTTTACCTACATGGGCACGGGGTGCGCGGGCATCGCCCCCTATGCGAACTCGTGCTACGGCGCGGAGAACCCGGGCGCCCGCAGTGGCACCAACACGTCCTACCGGATGGCGATCGTGGCCGGCAAGGGCCTGTCGTTCCCGTGGCCGAACTGGGCGCCGCAAGGACTTCGGCACCGACGGCGGCGCGCACAACTTCCTGCGGTACATGGAAGGGTGGAACGGCACGATCAGCTATCGCGGGTCGATCATCAGCTTCTTCACGTCGCGGCAGGCCACCGGCATCTACAAGTGCTGCACGAACGTGTATAGCCCGCCTACCCGCGGATACAGGTTCGACACGGAGTTCCTGACGCTGTCACTGCTGCCGCCCAAGTCACCGGCGTTCCGTGACGTGAACACCAAGAGCTTCAGACAGGTGTTGCGGCCGACACAGTAACGGCCAGGGGCCGAAGGCTGACGGCTGAAGGCCCGCCAAGGAGTGGATAACAGAGGCCAGGGGCGCACACCTCCTGGCCTTTCTCTTTTTGCACCTGAGTGTTGGCCCTCAGCCATTGGCCGCTAGCCCTTGGCCGATGCCGGGTAGGTGTAGAATCCCTGGCCGCTCTTGCGTCCGAGATGGCCGGCGGCCACCATGCGGCGCAGCAGCGGGCAGGCCCGATACTTGGGATCGCCGAACCCCTTGTAGAGCACGTCGAGAATCGCCACGCAGACGTCGAGACCGATGAAGTCCGCGAGCGTGAGCGGTCCCATCGGATGGTTCATCCCGAGGCGCATCACGGTGTCGATGGCCTCGGGCGTGCCGACGCCCTCCATCACCGCGAAGACGGCTTCGTTGATCATCGGCAGCAGAATCCGGTTGCTGATGAAACCTGGATAGTCTGCCGCTTCGACCGGTGTCTTCCCGAGACGGGCGCAGAGATTGGCGGCCGCGGCCATGGCGTCGGCCGATGTCGCCTGCCCGCGCACCAGTTCCACGAGCGTCATCATCGGGACGGGATTCATGAAGTGCATCCCGAGCACGAGCTCCGGCCGTTTCGTCGCCGCGCCGATCGCGGTGATCGAGATGGACGAGGTGTTCGAGGCGAGAATGCGCCCTTCCGGCACGATGACGTCCAGCTCCGCGAACAGCTCCTTCTTCACGGCTTCGTTCTCGACGACGGCTTCGACCACGAGATCGATGTCCGTCAAGCGATCGAACGTGGATTCGAATGTGAGACGTCCGAGCGTAGCATCGCGGTCGGCTGCCGCAAGGCGTCCTTTGTCCACGAACTTTGCGAGACTGGCTTCGATCGCAGCGCGGGCCCGATCGAGCGCGGCAAGACTGACGTCGTGGACGAGCACGGAGAAGCCGCGCTGCGCGAACACCTGCGCGATGCCGCTCCCCATCGTGCCGCTGCCAATCACGCCGACGCGCTGAATATCGGAGATCATGTCGGGGACTCCGCCCTTTGGCGGCCGAAAACGAGCCGCCCGAGGCAATACTATCCGGTTGCCGCTGATCTGCCACGGTAGGGCGGCTCCGGTCTTGTCTCCGGTCTTCAGTCTGCGGGATACCCGAAGACTGTAGACCGTGGACTGAAGACGGAACAGTGGCGCGCCGAAGCCTCGCGACGGGATTCACACGCGTCGAAGTTTGGCGAAGGCGGCAGGCCAGCGAGGCGCGAGCGGCAGCAATCGATCGCGTCGCGACTCGGCCTCGAGCAGCCGCCGGCGCGCCTGGAGCAGATCGATGAGTGCGATCATGCCGAGAAACCGTCCCGACTCGTCCACGACGGGGAAGCGCGTCAGCCCGGTCTCGGCCATCCGCCGGACGACGACACGCAGCGGTTCATCCTGCCGTGCGACGACCATGCGCGACGAACAGGCCGTGGTGAACGGCACGCGGTGGAGATCGGTGCCTCCCTCGATCAGGTGAGCGACGCGCGCGCGCGTCACGGTTCCCAGCAGGCGTCCCTCCGATGAGACGACGGGATAGAGCCGTTGGCCAGGGGGAGGCGGCACCAGACCTGAGAGGTCGAGCTCTCCGGTCTCGCAGGCGTTGACCGTGACCACCCGATCGCGCATGACTTCGCGTGCGCTCAGGATTTCGAGCGGATCGACGGCGTACTCACGGCTGACGTGATACCCGCGCCGGCTCACCTTCTCGGTGAGGATGGAACGGGGCAGGGTCAGGACGGTGATCGCGTAGGCCGCGCTCACGGCAATCAACAACGGCAGGAGCATGGTCACATCCGAGGTCAGCTCCAGCGCGAACACCACCGCCGTGAATGGGACGCGCATCGTGCCGCCCAGAATCGCGGCCATGCTGACGAGCGGCCAGTAGCCCGCGCCTTCGAACGGAAAGACGCTGGCTTCGAGGCCGCCGAGCGCGCCGCCCATCATCAACAAGGGGGCGAGCACGCCGCCGGACGTGCCGGAGCCAAGGGCCACGATCCAGATCGCGGATTTCACCGTCAGGATCCCCACAAGCGGCCACACGCCGACATTCCCCTGCAGCAGGGCGCCGATGACGTCGTAGCCGACGCCGAGCGCCGGCGGAAAGATCAGACCGCCCAGGCCGATTGCCACACCACCGATGGCGGGCCACCACATCCAGTGCACCGGCAGTCGAAGGAAGGCGTCTTCTGCGGCGTACACGCCGCGCGTGAGGAGCCACGAGAGTCCACCCGCCGCAAGTCCCGACAGAATGCACGCGAGAGCGGCGGACGCCGAGACGTGTGCCGCGTGCACCGGCACGGGAAAGAGAGGACCGTTTCCCAACCACAGCGGGCGAAGGAGCGCCGCTGTCACGCTGGCGCAGGCCACAGGGATCGCACTGCGCGGCTTCCATTCGAACAAGAGCAGTTCGACTGCCAGCAACACGGCCGCGACAGGTGTCGCGAAGGTTGCGGACATGCCGGCTGCGGCTCCGGCGACGAGCAAGGTCTTTCGTTCGCTGCTGGTGAGATGAAAGTGTTGCGCAACGAGCGATCCCATCGCCCCGCCCGTGAGGATGATCGGGCCCTCGGCGCCGAACGGCCCGCCGGTGCCGATGGAGATGGCCGCCGAGATGGGTTTCAGAATCGCCACACGCGGAGCCACGCGGCTGCCGTTGATGAGAATCGATTCGATCGCTTCTGGAATGCCGTGTCCGCGGATGCGTTCGGATCCATATCGCGCCATCACGCCAATCACGAGGCCGCCCACGACCGGCACGGCGATGAGCCATGGCCCCAAATGCGACGCGGCAGGCGATACCGGCACGAGGCTGATGCGCCCGAAGAAGCTGATGTTGGTGGCGAGCGCGATCAGATCGAGCAGCAGGCGAGCGACGATCGATGCGGCCGCGCCGATGGCAATCGCGATGGCCGCGATGGTCAGCATCCGCGGCGTCGTCGTGAAGTCGCCGAGCTCTTCGTGCACGGCGGATCCGGCGTGAGCGTGTGAGGTCATAAGGCGCTGTCAGAGAGCAAAGACTCGAGGGCGGAGACGAGCTCGGGGCCGTGACCGCGGAGCTCGTGCCGATGTGCCGCCGACAATCCAGCGAGCAGCTTCTCGCCCTTGAGTGTCAAGGTCACGTGGACGAGGCGTCGGTCGCGCTCGTCGCGGGTCCGGTGGACGTGGCCGAGGGCTTCGAGGCGATCCACGAGTCCGACCACACTGTGGTGCCGCAGCAGCAGCACGCCTGCGAGTTCGCCGATGGATGCCGGCTCGGAACACGCCCGGACGGCGAGGAGCAGTTGATGCTGTTGCGGCGTCAGGCCGGACTGGCGCGCGGCGGCTTCACTGAATGCGAGGAAGTGCCGGATGCGATAGCGCAACGCAGCCAGTGCCCGATACTGGCGGTCGGTGATACGGGAGGGCACGGGCCATTATATCGTAGAACGATATATATGAGAAAGGTGCGGACGAAGGGTGCGGCACGGAAGGGTGCGGACGGAGGGTGCGGACGGAGGGTGCGGACGGAGGGTGCGGACGGAAGGTGCGAAAGGGTGCGAAGCTGCGTTACCGTTCGACGGCCAGCGCGACGCCGTTGCCGCCGCCGAGGCAGAGCGTGGCGATGCCACGGTGCAGGTTCATCCGCTCCAGCGCGAACAGCAGTGTTGTCAGCACGCGCGCACCGCTGGCGCCAATGGGGTGGCCGAGGGCGACCGCGCCACCATGCACGTTGACACGCGCGAGATCGATGCCCAGCTCGCGGCTGACCGCAACCGCCTGCACCGCGAAGGCCTCGTTCAGCTCGAACAGATCCACGTCCTCGAGGCGCCAGCCGATCCTGGTGACGAGGCGCCGCACGGCGTCGACGGGCGTCATCATGACGAGCTTCGGCGCGAGGCCGCTGGTGGCCTGCCCGACGATCCGCGCGAGCGGCGTCAGGCCCAGCGACGCCGCACGTTCCGCGGCCATCACGACGATCGCGGCTGCTCCATCGTTCACGCCAGGCGCATTGCCTGCGGTAACAGTGCCGTCGGCCTTGAAGGCGGGCTTCAGCGCCGACAAGGCTTCGACGGTGGTGTCGGACCGCACGGCCTCGTCGCGATCCACGACGAGTGGCTCGCCCTTCTTACGCGCGATCGAGACCGGGAGGATCTCTTTGGTGAACGCGCCGCTGGCGATGGCCGCTGCCGCACGGCGGTGACTCTCGGCGGCGTACGTATCCTGCTCGGCGCGCGTGACGTGGAATCTCTCGGCCACGACCTCGCCTGACAGACCCATGTGACACTGCTCGAAGGCGCACCAGAGTCCATCGTGGATCATCAGGTCACGGACCTCGCCGTGTCCCATGCGAAGGCCTTCGCGGACGCGCGGCAACGCATACGGCGTGTTGCTCATCGACTCCATGCCGCCGGCGACGGCAACGTCGATGTCACCCATGCCGATGCCTTGCTGGGCCAGCATGACGGCCTTCAGCCCCGACCCGCACACCTTGTTGATCGTCAGCGCCGCGACGTGTTCGCCGAGCCCCCCATGGAGCGCCGCCTGACGGGCAGGATTCTGCCCGAGCCCCGCGGACACGACGTTGCCCATGATGCATTCGTCCACGGAGGCCGGATCGATCCCGGCGCGCGCCACGGCCTCGCGCACCACCATCGCGCCGAGCTGCGGCGCCGTGAAGTCCTTCAGGGCGCCGAGGAACTTGCCGGTCGGAGTGCGAACCGCGGAAACGATGACGGACGAACGAGAACCACTCATTTCGGAGTTCGGAGTGCGGAGTGCGAAATGAAAGTCCGAGTTCGGGGTGCGGAGTGCCGAACCCGATACCCGCCGCTCACTGCCGGACCTTGATCACCCGAACCGTGTCGGCGCCGAGCAGCGCGTTGAGCCGCGCCAGAATGCTCTCGCGCGCCTGGTTCACTTCCCGCAACCATCGCTGGTCGTCTGCTGCGACCCACAGGACGCCATTGGAGAGATTGACCCGCGTCGCCCGTGCGACGGCATCGCCGACCACCGTTCGCCACGCGAACTCGGTCTTCTCGGCAGTCAACGGCGTGCGCTCGAGCAGAGTCGGCAGGACGCTCGCGAGAATGGATGACGCTGGCCGCATGAATTGGACTCTTCGACTCTCGACTCTGGGACTCTGCGGACTCTGGGACTCTCGTGAGTGTAACATCGCGTCCGTGCGCCTCGTGCTCGCCTCGCAGTCGCCCCGTCGAGCCGACTTGCTGCGATTGGCGGGCTATCGGTTCGACATCCAGCCCGCCCACGTCGATGAAGCGGTCCGCAGCGGCGAACCGCCCGACGCGTTCGTCCAGCGGCTCGCCCGCGAAAAGGCCGCCGCCATCGCCCGCCTGCGTCCAGACGACGTCGTGATCGGAGCGGATACGGTCGTGGTCGTGAACCATGTCGTTCTGGGCAAGCCGAATGATGCGGCGCACGCACAGGACATGCTCCGTCGTCTCTCCGGCCGGACGCACGAGGTCTGGACGGGCGTTGCCGTCTTCGTCGCCGGGCGCAGCGAAGCAGAGGTATCGCGGACAGTGGTGCAATTCACTCACCTGACCGAGGAAGAACTCGCATGGTATGTCGCCAGCGGTGAGCCGTTCGACAAGGCCGGGGCCTACGGCGTTCAGGGGCTGGCCTCCCGGTTCGTGGAGCGAATCGAGGGTTCCTACAGTAATGTCGTCGGGCTGCCGGTCAGCGTCGTGGCGCGGTTGCTTCGAGCCGTAGCGCCGGATGGGGCCTTCGACGACGCCTCGGAATGGCCCGGATTTGGCATCGTCTATCGTTTGACCGTCGCGCGTCCGGGCAGTATTCTGAGCGACGACTCACCTTATGAATGCCAAGGTTGTTCGAATCGGCCTGACGGCCTGTGTGCTCGTGCTCGCGTTTGGCGGCCTGCTGTGGTCCACGCTCCGTGACGGCACCGAGTACTACAAACACGTCGAGGAAGTCATGACGCAGCCCGACACGTGGTACGGACGGAAGCTGCAGCTGCATGGCTATGTCGTGCCGGCGTCGATTCTGCGCCGGCCGAACACGCTCGACTATCGGTTCCAGGTGCAGAGCAAAGGCAAGATCGTCTCTGCCGCCTACACGGGCATCGTGCCCGATACCTTCAAGGACGACGCCGAGGTCGTGCTGAAGGGGACGCTGTCGCCGTCGGGATTCGACGTGGAACCCAACGGAGTGATGGCGAAGTGCCCGTCCAAGTACGAAGCCAAGCCTGGCAGCGTGGCCACCGCCAAGCCTCCGGGCGTGTGATCCGCCCATGGCATCCCTCGGACAGTTCTGTCTGCTTGCCGGATTCGTCGTCGCCGCCTACGCGGCGGCAATCTCCGTCGCGGGTGCGCGGCGCGAGATCGCGGCGTCTGATTGAGAGCGGCATCGGCGCGCTGTACCTCACGGCGGCGCTGATGACCGTTGCCTCCGGCGTCATCGTCTACGCGTTCCTCGCGCAGGACTACTCGATCAAGTACGTCCAGCATTACTCCGATTCCGTTCAGCCGCTGTTCTACAAGATCACGTCGTACTGGGGCGGCCTCGACGGCTCGATTCTCTTCTGGGTGTTCCTCCTCTCGGTGTTCGGAGCGACAGCCGTCTGGATCAATCGCGAACGGCATCGCGAGCTGATTCCGTACGTGGTCGCGGTCATCTCGACCGTCGAGCTGTTCTTCCTGTTTCTGATGATCGTTCACAGGAACCCGTTCAGTACGTTCCTGACCGACGCGCCGACGGAAGGGCGGGGACTGAATCCGCTGCTCCAGAACGGCTACATGGTCATTCACCCGCCGTCGCTCTACACGGGCTTCGTGGGCATGACCATTCCGTACGCGTTCGGCATGGCGGCGCTCATCACCGGTCACCTCGATGACTCGTGGCTGCGCGCCGTGCGCCGCTGGACGATGATCAGCTGGCTGTTCCTCTCGTTCGGTCTCACGCTCGGGATGATCTGGGCGTACGAGGAGCTCGGCTGGGGAGGCTTCTGGGGCTGGGATCCGGTCGAGAACGCGGGCCTCCTGCCGTGGTTCACCGCGACGGCCTTCCTGCATTCGGTCCTGGTGCAGGAGCGCCGCCAGATGCTGCGTGTCTGGAACGTGGCGCTGGTGATCGTCACGTTCTTCCTGACGATCTTCGGCACGTTCATGACACGGTCTGGCGTCGTGCAGTCGGTGCACGCGTTTGGCGAAGACCGTGCGCTGGCCACGATGTTCACGATCTTCATGATCGTGATGCTGGTCTTCAGCTTCAGCCTGGTCCTGTATCGCCTGCCGCTCTTGCGGTCGCGCCACGAGCTCGACTCCTGGGTCTCGCGCGAGGCGGCCTTCCTGGCCAACAACTGGATCCTGCTGTTTGCTGCGCTCTTCGTCCTCTTCGCCACGATGTTCCCCACGCTGAGCGAGGCGGTGACCGGCGAGCGGTTGACGGTCGGCCCGCCGTTCTTCAACCGGTGGATGTCGCCCATTGGCCTGGCGCTCTTGTTTTTGACCGGTGTCGCGCCGTTGATGGCCTGGCGCAAGTCCACGATCGCGAACCTCCGCGAGCAGTTCACCTGGCCTGTCGTGACGAGTGTCGTCACCGGCGTCGTGCTCGCGGCGTTGGGCGTACGCGTGTGGGTCTCCGGCATCTGCTTCGTGCTCTGTGCGTTCGTGACCGCGACGATTGTCCAGGAGTTCGTCCGCGGCGCCCGCGTGCGTCAGGAGGGCACGGGGACGGATCTGCTGACAGCGCTGGTCGGGCTCGTCGGCCGCTCGAAGCGCCGCTACGGCGGCTACATCGTTCACGTCGGGATCGTGCTGGTGTTCCTGGGCTTTGCGGGCGGTGGCTTCAAGCAGGAAGAGCAATTGCTGCTGAAGCCCGGGCAACAGGGCACCGTGGGCCGCTTCACGGTCCGCCTCGATTCCGTGCAGGTCACCGACGACGGTCAGAAGCAGATGATCACGGGCCATCTGACCGTCTTCGAAGGCGACAAGGATACCGGCCACATGTATCCGGCGAAGTGGTTCTTCCGCCGCCACGAGGAAGAGCCGACGACGGAAGTCGCCATCCGGCGCGGTGTGTCGGAAGACCTCTACATCGTGATGCCCGCGTTCGACCTGAAAGACCAGAGCGCGAGCCTGCACGTCGTCATCAATCCGCTCGTGGACTGGATCTGGATTGGCTTCGGGGTGATGGCGCTTGGCACGGGCATCGCGCTGCTGCCGGAGCGCGTGTTCAGCTTTGCGGTCGCGAAGCTACCCGTCGAAGCGGTCACGACCGCGCCGCTCGTCCTGCTGATCGTCTTGCTGCTCTCGGGCGTCGTCAGCGCCCAACACATCGAGAGCGGGCAGGCCGTGCCGATCATCTCGCGCTCTCCGCTCGAGCGCGAGATGCAGCGATCGATCATCTGCATGTGCGGAACGTGCGGACGTCAGTTATTGTCCGAGTGTCAGTGCAGCCGGGCCGCCGACATGCGGGCCGAACTGGCGCGCCTCGTCAACGACGAGGGCAAGACACGCGACCAGATCGTCCAGTACCTACATCGCGAAGTACGGCAGCCAGGAGCCGCTGGCTGCTCCGATTGATACGGGATTCAACCGGCTCGCGTGGGCCGTGCCATATGTGCTCGGCGCAGGCGGGCTCGTCGGCGTCGGTCTGGTCGCGGTCCGCTGGTCGCGCCGCAGTGCCGAGACCATCGATCGCGAACCCGCCCAATCGCGTTCCGCCGAACTCACCGATGCGGCGATCGAAGCGCGCCTGGACGATGAGCTCAGCGACCTTGACTGAATCGGTGCGACGGCAGGCGTCCTCCGGGCGCGCGCCGTCTGCGACGACCCCAACCGACGACGCACCTCGCGCGGTGGGGCCCGAACATTTCTTCGTCATCACGACGGCGCTCCTCGTAGGGGCAGCGGCGATCGCCTTGCGGCAGCAACCGGCGGCCGTCATCGTGCTCGGCGGCTTCACGGTCGCGGCGGCGGGGTACGCGGCCTATGCGCTTGTACCGCTCGGTTCTGCCCCTGGTGAGCGGAGAAGCCGGATCCGACGCGGTGATGATTGGCGGTCGGACTCGGGCGGCGCTCGAACGCGACAAGGCCCTCACGCTGCGCAGCCTCAAGGAACTGGACTTCGACCACGCCATGGGCAAGGTCGCGTCCGGCTGACTACACCGAGATGCGCGATCGGCTGCGAGCGAGGGCAATCCGCCTCATGCGCCAGTTGGATGGCGCGACTGCGTACCGGTCGCAGATCGAGCGCGATCTTCAGGCGCGCCTTGTCCCGGCTGCCATCGGACGGAATGCAGATGCGCCAGCCGCAGCCGCCGTGGATGCGCACGTTCGTGTTGGATCTGTCGTGTCGCCGGCATACCGCGACCTGCGCGCAATGCAACACTGCGAACGACTTCGACGCCCGGTTCTGCAAGACCTGCGGTACGGCGATGCCGAAACCGCTTCCGACCTGTAGCGAATGCGGCACGGTCGGCGACGCGGATGCGCGGTTCTGCAAGCGCTGCGGGCAGGCGTTGCTCGTGTCCGCTTGAAGCCATGACGCGCCGCCTGCTGTTCGTCGCCGCCTTTCTCCTTCTGGGAACGCCGGCCTTTCTCGGCGCGCAGATGCCCGACCCGAGTCAGATGAACGGTCTGTCGATGCCGACACCAGATTTGCCGAACGGCACGGTGTCGGTCCGGGTGATTCGGGGCCAGCTCACGAACAATCTGCAAGGCGTGACGGTCGATCTCATCGGAGCCGGCGAGCCGCGCCACGGCCAGACGGGAGCTGACGGCCGTGCACTGTTTTCCGGCGTCCCTGCTGGATCGACGGTCCATGCGGTCGCCGTCGTGCGCGACGAACGCCGCGAGTCGCAGCCGTTCGAGGTGCCGGCGCAGGGGGGCATTCGCACGATCCTCGTGTTCTCCGAGACGTCCGGCGCGTCCCCTGGCGCCGCAGCGCCCGCAGCCGGCGTGCCGCCTGCAGCCGGCGCGACCTCGGGGACGGCGGCATTGTCGATTGGCGGCAGCTCACGCGTCGCCGCCGAGTTCAACGACGACACGCTGCAGGTGTTCTACCTGCTCGAGATCGTCAATCACGGCCAGACACCGGTGTCGCCGGCTACAGCGCTCGTGTTCGACATGCCGACCGGCGCTGAAGGGACCACCGTCCTCGAGGGTTCGACTCGTCAGGCTAACGCCAAGGGACCGCGTGTCACCGTGACCGGGCCCGTTTCCGCCGGGCGTCACACCGGTCCAGATCGGGTTTCGCCTGGAGTCGTTCGGCAGCGACGTGGCGTTGAGCACGACGTTTCCGCTGCCGATGGATCTCGTGGCTGTCGCAATCCAACGGCTCGGCGCGATGTCACTCCGCTCGGCGCAGCTCACGCGCACGACCGAAACGACGCTGAGCGGTCAGCCGTTCATCATGGGCACCGGGCCCGGCATTCCGGCCGGCACGGCGCTGTCGATCCAGCTCTCGGGCCTTCCGGTGCACAATCGGACGGGCGAATACGTCGCGGTGGGTCTTGCGCTGGCGATCGTCGCGTTCGGCGTCTGGCTCTCGATGGTTCCGTCGGGCGAGCCCGCTGGCGCGTCACGGCAACGCGCCCTCGAGACACGCCGTGACGAGGGGCTCGCAGCCCTGGCTGCCCTGGAGCGCGATCGGGCTGCTGGTTCGGTGGCGTCGGGACGCTACGAGCCGCGGCGCGCCTGCGCTCATGGCGCAACTCGAGCGCATCTACGGCGAGCTCGACGGACAGAGCGGGCCGTCCGGAGGGCGGGGCGTCAACGCGTGAGCGCCTTCGACTTCGACACGCTCACCGTTGCCGACGTGTCGCGGACGTTCGGCAGGCGGCGAGCGTTATCGCGAGTCACGCTCCAGTCGAAGCGCCGGCGACGTGTTCGGTCTTCTGGGACCGAACGGGGCAGGGAAGTCGACGCTGCTCGCCATCCTCGCCACGCTGCTCCAGCCCTCATCAGGTGATGTGCGGTACGGCGGCAGCACTGCCCGCGCAGCCGGCGCGCGTGTTCGCGCGCGTCTGGGGCTGCTCGGCCACGAGCTGCAGCTGTATCCCGAGCTCACCGCCGCCGAAAACCTGCGCTTCTTCGCCCGGTTGCACGGCCTCGACGACGTTGAACGCCGCGTCGGTGCCGCGCTGGTGTCATCCAGGTTGGTCGAGCGCGCGGACGATCCCGTAGCGGGATTCTCGCGCGGCATGCGCCAGCGTCTGGCGCTGGAGCGTGCGCTGTTGCACGAGCCCCGTCTGCTGCTGCTCGACGAGCCCTTCACCGGTCTCGACCAGACGTCTGCGGTGGCGTTGGTCGGCCGGCTCCGCGCACTCGCCGGCGCGGGACGGTTGATCGTCCTGGCGACGCACGATCTGGATCTCGTTGAGGGCCTCGTGACTCGCGGAGCCGTTCTTCGCGATGGGCGCCTGGCGGCGCTCTACGACGGCCACGGATCGGTGCGTGAGCGGTACACGCAGGCGCTCGCAGGATCGCTCCCGGTCGGAGTCGAGGATCTGATGGGGCCCTTCGTCCGGGTCGCCTGGCTGGTGATGCGGAAGGATCTGACCGTCGAGTTCAGGAGCCGCGAGATTCTGTCCACCACGCTGTTCTTCGCACTGTCGGCGGTGCTCGTGTTCGCGGTCGCGCTCGTGCGCGAGGGACGGACGGTGGTCGACGCTGCGGCCGGCATCCTGTGGGTGGCCATTGCGTTTTCCGGAACGCTGGCACTCGGCCGTACGTTCGAGCGCGAACGCTACACCGATACGCTCCAGGCGCTGCTGCTGGCGCCGGCCGATCGGCCGGCGATCTATGTCGGCAAGCTCCTCGGTATCGTGCTGATGATTGGCGCGGCGGAAGTAGTGATCGTTCCGCTGGTCGCGTTCCTGTTCCAGGCTCCATTCCTCGAACAGGCGCCGCGGCTCATCGGAATCATCGTGCTCGGGACGATCGGGTTCGCCGCAGTGGGAACGCTGTTTGCGGCGATGCTGGTGCGCGCCCGATCGCGCGACGTGCTGCTCCCGGTGTTGTTGTATCCGATCACCATTCCGGTCATCATTGCGGGAGTTCGTGGCACGTCGGCACTGCTCGCCGATCCTGCCGATCTCGTGATGGCCGGATTCTGGACGTCACTGCTCGCGTTCTTCGACGCGGTCTTCCTCGTGCTGGCTCTCTGGACCTTCGAGCCCCTGATGACGGAGTCCTAGTGCAACGCGTGTTCGTGCCTGCCGCCGTTCTCTGCGCGCTCATGTTCGGAGTGGCGCCGTTTCTCGTGACCGGCGCACCCTACGAATCCACGATGGGCCTCGTGCAGAAGATCTTCTACTACCACGCACCAGCGGGGATGACGATGTTCCTCGGCGCGTTCGTGAGCGGGATCGCGAGCGCCGTCTATCTCTTTCGCGGCACCCGCAATGCCGATCGAATCGCGGCCGCGGCTGCCGAGCTCGTCGTTCTCTTCGGCGCCATCGTGCTCGTGACGGGACCGATGTGGGGACGCAAAGCCTGGGGCGTCTGGTGGCAGTGGGACGCGCGACTGACCTCGTCGCTGCTGCTGTGGATGATGTTCGTGGCGTACCTGCTCGTGCGCCGGTACGGCGGGCCGGGATCGGAAAAACTGAGCGCCGCGGTCGCGCTCTTTGGCATGGCGAACGTGCCCTTCGTGTACGTATCCGTGAATTTCTGGCGCACGCTCCACCCAAAAACCAGCGTCGTCGCCACGCTGCAGCCCGGCATGCGGGGCCCGTTCTGGTTCTGTGTCGGTGCCTTCGTGCTGCTGTTCCTGGTGTTGCTGGCCGCCCGAGTCCGGCTGGCCGAACAGCTCGACGAAGTCGACGCGTTGTACCTGCAGGCGGGCGACCGCGCCTCAGCCTGAGGAGCTCTCATGCGCAGAATGCGTGAATGGATTCTGATGGGCGTCCTGGTGCTGACGATGGCACCGGCGCTCGGCGCGATGCAGCCGGCGCCCGGGACGGCGGCCCAGGACGGCTTCGTGCCGGTGTCACAGCTTCCGCCAGCGACGGAGCAGCTGCCAGCGACACCGCTCGTCGCCGGGGCGTACGCGTTCATGTGGCTGGCGACGATCGCCTACGTGTTTTCACTCTGGCGCAGGCTCGCCACCGTGGACCGCGAGCTCGCCGCCCTCAGGAAAGAGCTTGGCGGCACACGGTGATCGAAGGCATGGGCGCCGGGCACTTCATCTTCATCCCGTGCGTGCTGCTGGTCGGGATCGTGATTGGCTGGATTCTGGGAGGCCGGGCAGTCCGTGACGCGTATGCCGTCGAGCTGCGGAAGCGCGAAGCGCGAGAACGGAAGAACACCTAGGCTGCTAGCGGCCCACCGATAGACGCTTGGCCAGGACGTCGGGCAAGCCGGCTTCGATGATGCGTTGCTGCGCGAGCTGCACGTCGTAGGGCACCCGCCACAGCTCGACGCGCAGTTCGTCCGTGTCCACCAGCGCGCAACCGGCGCGAGGGTCGCCGTCGCGTGGCTGTCCGACCGAGCCCGGATTGATCAGATACCTGGCATCGGGCGCGATCACGATCGAGATCGCCGACCCTTCGCCGCCCGTCACCACATCGAGCCCGTCGCCTGCCCGCGTGAACGCGACCGCCACATGTGTGTGGCCGAAGAGGCACAACCTCCGCGACGCCGACTCCAGACTTCGCAGTGCGTCGAGCTCGTCGAAGACGTAGGCGTCCTCATCAAATGGCGTGCCATGACATATCTCGATCAGACTGTCCACCGCGAGGGGGCCGCAGGGCAGATCCGCGAGCCATTGCCGATGTTCAGGCGTGAGCGTGTCGACCGTCCACGTCACCGCACTCTTGGCGACTGCGTTGAACTCCTCTGGATCCTCGATGCCCGCCGCGACCTTGTCGTGATTGCCGCGGATGGTCGCGACCGGCTTGAGCGCGATGACGCGATCGATGACCTCGTTGGGCTCGGCGCCGTAGCCGACCATGTCGCCCAGGACCAGCGTCTGGTCGTATCCGCGAGCCTCGGCGGCAGCGAGAACGGCCTCGAGAGCGGCGAGATTCGCATGGATGTCGCTCAGCACCAGGTAGCGCACGAGTCACTCGTCCAGAGCGGCCATGACCTGTTCGGCGAGTGCAGCCGCCGGCCTCGAGCCGGCGTCGAGTCGCAGGTGGGCCTGTTGGTAGGCAGTGCGGCGTACGGAGTACAGCCGCTCGAACTGTTCCCGATCCGCCGCGAGCGGCCTGCGTCCGTCTGCCGGCAGCCGTCCGACCACGGCGTCGAACGGTGCGTCGAGCCAGACGGAAAAGCCGTCGCGGTTGATGAGGGCGCGGTTCTCGGGATCGACGAATGTGCCGCCGCCGGTTGCGATGACCACATGTCTCAGCGGCAGGAGATCCAGGAGGACGGTGCGTTCAACGGCGCGAAAGTACGGTTCTCCGTCGCGGGAGAAGATGGACGCGATGGTACGCCCTTCGCGGGCTTCGATGCGCTCGTCGATGTCTTCCACACGCCAATCCAACCGGCGGCCAAGTTCCCGGGCCAGCGTCGTCTTGCCGGCCGCCATGAATCCGACCAAGTAGATTTTATCGGCCGTCACGGGTGACTGAATCGAGCGTCTCGAAGAATCCCGGGTACGAGACGCTGACAGCATCCGCGCCCGTGATGGTCGAGGGCCGCTCCGCACCGAGCGCGGCAATCGCAAACGCCATCGCCAGCCGATGATCGCCGGCGGCATCAGCGGTGCCTCCACGCAGCCGGGTGCGTCCGGCGATGTGAAAGCCGTCGGGAAATTCCTCGATGTCCCCGCCGAGCGACCGGAAGCCTGCAGCCAGGGCGCTGATGCGATCGCTCTCCTTCACGCGGAGCTCCGCAGCCCCCGTCACGTGCAGCTCGCCGCCAAACGTCGCCAGAGCCGCGAGTGCCGGCAACTCGTCGATCACGCCGGGTACCTCCGCTGGCGTCAGCACCACGGGGCGCACCTCGTTGTGACGGATGCGGACGCTGCCTCGGAACTCGCCGTCGGTCACCCGTTCGGTGGAGACCTGCACGTCAGCACCGGAGCGGCGAAGGACGTCGAAAAGCGCAACCCGCGAGCGGTTCAGCCCGAGATCCTCGACCTCGATCTCGGAGCCCGGGAGACCCGCAGCGGCTACGGCCCAGAAGGTCGCGGACGACAGATCGCCCGGCACGGTGACCTCGAACGAGCGCAGGGGCGCGCCGCCGGTCACGCTGATCCGGCCGTCGCCGCCGGCGTCGATCGATGCCCCAAACGCGCGGAGGGCAAGCTCCGTATGATCCCTGGTGGGGGTGGATTCGCGGACGGTGGTGGTGCCGTCGGTCTGGATGCCGGCCAGCAAGATGGCACTCTTCACCTGGGCGCTTGGGACGGGGGGCGTATAGTCGATGGCCGTGAGGGATCCGCCCGATATAGTGAGAGGGGCGCGATCCTGGTCGGCAATGATCCGCGCACCCATCTGCACGAGCGGTTCGATGACGCGGCGCATCGGCCGGCGGCTGAGGGACGCGTCACCGACGAGCACGGCAGTGAACGGGTGGGCAGACAGGATGCCCGTCATCAGGCGCATCGTGGTGCCTGAATTGCGCGCATCGAGCGGCGCCGCCGGGGCTTGAAACCCGCGAAGGCCGCGGCCCTCGACCGAGACGGTCGCCGTGCCGGCACGGTCGCCCGGGGTCACGGTAATGTCGACCCCCAGTCCGCGCAGACATCCAAGCGTGGATGCGCAGTCGGCGCCAGGCGCGTAGCCGTGGATGGTCGATCGCCCCGTCGCAAGCGCGGCGAGCATCGCGTAGCGGTGCGAAATCGACTTGTCCCCGGGGACGCGAATCCTGCCCCGGACGCGGGGGGCCGGGCGCACGAGGGTTTCGCCGAGCGCGGGCATCCGGGCACTATACCATGCGGTTCTCGGCGACTCCCGAGGCGTTCGAAGCGGTGGATACGGCACTTCGGTCGCTTGACCGCCGATCCACCATATGGTACTCAGACCCGTCACGCTGACGTAACCTACTGGCGCGCATGTCCACTCCCGGCCACCTCGTGCGGCTCCAATTCTGCAGCGCATTCGACATGCTCGATTTCGTCCAGCTGGTGAGCGATCACTTGTGCCGTCGCATCGGCTTCGACGAAGACTCGATGCACTGGGTGGGCGTCGCCGTGCGTGAGTCGGTCATCAACGCGATCAAGCACGGCAATCAGCACGATCAGAGCAAGATGGTGTACGTGGATTTCCGCTCCACTGTCGAACCAGACGGCGAACTGGTCATCAGCGTCTGCGACGAAGGCGAAGGCTTCGAGCCCAAGGAAGTGGCCGATCCTCTGGCGCCCGAGAACATGCTGAAGTCGAGCGGACGCGGTATTTTTCTCATGCGCAGCTTCATGGACGATGTCTCGCTGCATAAGCGCCCCGAGGGCGGCATGGAAGTGCGTATGACGAAGAAAGTCGCGAAGACGGACGAATAGAAAGGTCGAAGAGTCGAAGAGTCAAAAGGTCGAAAATCCGCGGTACATGCCTCTGTGACCTGGCTCTTGGACCTCGATCCTAGACCCTTCGACTCTTAAACCTTTCGACTTTAGACCCTTCGACTTTTTGACTCTTTGACTCTCAGTCCCTTCGGCCCCGTCCCGTCTCCATATCTGTCGTTCGCCATCTCCGCGGTCCGCGAAGCCGGTGAGACGCAACGCGCTGCCATTCGTGGCTCGTACGAGGTGCACAAGAAAGGGGTCATCGACCTCGTCACCGATGTGGACCTCGCGATCGAGCGGCACTTTCGCGAGCGAGTCGCGGCCACCTTCCCCGATCACGTCGTGCTCGGGGAGGAATACGGGGCGCCGTCGGAGGCTGACGCGGCCCGTCCGTGCTGGATCTTCGATCCGATCGATGGCACGACCAACTTCGCCCACGGTGTGCCCATCTTCTGCGCGTCACTCGCGCTCGAGATTGACGGCGTCCTGCGGGTGGGTGCCGTGTACGATCCAAATCGTGACGAACTGTTCGCGGCCGAGCGCGGTCAGGGCGCATGGCTGAACGGCGAGCGGCTCCACGTATCCAGCACGTCGAACCTCAAGGACGCGCTGCTCGTGACAGGCTTTCCGTACAGCATCCAGATGGACGGCGGCGATCTCGTCGGACTCTTCGCGCGATTCATCACGCGTTCGCGCGCCGTCCGGCGTCTGGGCTCGGCTGCGATCGATGTCTGCTACGTCGCAGCGGGCCGCATGGACGGTTTCTGGGAGGAAGGCCTCGGCGCCTGGGATATCGCCGCAGGTGCGCTCCTCCTGGAAGAGGCAGGCGGCCGCATCACGGATCTCGACGGCTCCCCGTTCGTGTTGCGGACAGGACGGCTCCTCGCCACGAACGGCCACCTGCACGACGACATGCTCGCCACGATCGCAGAGCACCGCAACCGTCGTCGAAACCGGACGGACTGACCCCTCGCCAAGACAGCCAGTTCGCTGGAATGCGCTGAAAACAGCCTGGATCTGCCCGTTGTCACACTTGGCATCCACCATGCTCCCTTCATGGCCGAGGCATGGCACGAGGCCGTGCCGCAGCGTGAATCGAAGGAGCAGGCCCATGTGGCGACAGACGATGGCGGGGGTACTGGTCGGAGTGGCCGCGCTGACAGCGGCGCCGGCGGCGCGTGCGCAGGATCAGTCTCTCGTGTTGAATATCGGCGGGTTTGTCCCGCGCGGCTTCGACGCCCGCGCTGATGGCGACGTGTTGAGTGCCGATCGATGCCTCAACACGGTCGGCAGCTGCGAGCCGTTGCTGTTCGACATGTCGGATTTCAACGGCTTCACGTTCAGCGGCGAATGGCTGGTCGGGCTCGGTGAGTTCTTCGAGGCGGGCGCTGGCGTGGGCTTCTACCAGCAGACCACGCACAGCGTCTACGAGAACCTGACGTACGACGATGGAACCGAGATCGAGCAGGATCTGAAGCTGCGCATCGTGCCCGTCACCGCGACCGTCCGTTTCGTCCCGACGGGACGCCATGCGGCCGTTCAGCCGTACGTCGGCGGCGGGCTGGGCATCTTCAACTGGCGCTACAGCGAAGCCGGCGACTTCGTGGATACCGGCGACGGCTCGATCTTCCGTGCGTCCTACAGCAAGAGCGGCACGAGTTTCGGGCCCGTCGCGTTCGGTGGCGTGAAGTTCCGCGTGACCCGCGGCGTACTCCTGGGCGGGGAAGTGCGGTACCAGAAGGCCGAAGGGAGCGATCTGCCGGACGGATTTCTCGGCGACAGGATCGATCTGAGCGGCTTTACATACCAGGGACTGGTGCAGTTCCGGTTCTGAGCGACGAGTCGGACGCGCGCATCGGGCGCGCGTCCGGCAGCTCCGTGGTCGCCGGGGCGCCCGACGTCTGAGCGGCGCTCGCGATCGGCAATCCGCTGTTGATGCGATAGAGCGCCACGCCGCCGCCACTGCAGACGCGGGTGAACGCCGAGACGAACGCCGGATGCTCGGCCGCGCGTTTCGCGAGCTCGTCGCCACCTTCCGCCTGTTCCTCGGTCAGAATCCACCCGACATAGCGCGCAGGATCCTTGAGCGCGCTCACCCAGATCTCCCCATTGCCTTCGTGCACGAAGTCGGCGATCTGAAAGCCTGCGCTCGACAACTCCTGCATGTAGTGGGCGAGCGATCCCATGCTGGCGAGAATGGCTTCGCCGTGGCGGCGCTCGGCCAGACAGGCCGTCACGGCCTGGCGCTCGTGGCTGTGCGGCACGTCCCACTGGGCTTCGAGCACCATCGGGGCCGTTGGCGAAAACGGCGGCTCACTGATCACGATGAGGACCAGCACCACCAACGCCACCAGCCGACGTGCGGGCGTACGTATCGAGCCGATGAGGAGCCCGGTGCCGACCGCGGCTCCGGCAACCAGCGGCACCATGTAGCGAACACGGAAAGGATGCCCCTCGAAGAACGCATACCACGGCAGCGCGGCGACGGCGGCCAGGGCGAGCGTGATCAGCCACGTGGACTGCTGCCGATCCCGTAGCCCGCGCCAGAGCACGAATACGAGTGCGACGGTGGCTGTGTAGGCGAGCGTGGCGGATCCGAGCTGGTGCACCCCCCACCAAGACGGCTCCCGTCACCTGAAACACTTTGCCCTGAATCCGCGGGTCGGGCACGTAGAAGCCGCCCGTGACGAACCACGCACCGGTGCTCAACCTGGAGTTGATGACAAAGGCCAGGACCGCACAAACGGGATATGCGGCAAGTCGCGCCGTACGACGAAGCACGACATCGAGCGGCGTGCCGCGCCGATAACGCGCGAACGCCGCGAACGCAATCGCCGCCGCCATGAAGGGCCACGCTTCGTAACGCGTGAGCGCCGCGCCGGCGAGTGCCCATCCAGCCGACCGCAGCGAGCTCGGGGTGTCTTCGTCGACCCAGACTTGCAGACGCCACGTGGTCAGCATCAGCAGACCGAGCAGCAGCGGCTCGGTCATGGGCGTCGACTGGAGATACAGCAGATTCGGATTGCTGGCCATGATGGCGACGGCCAGGATCGCTGCGGATCGCGAGCCCGTGGCGTGCAGCACGATGCGTGTCGCGGCATACGCCGCAAGCCCGGACGCGAGGACCGAGATGAGGACGCCGGACGCTCCCGTGCGATACAGCCAGTCGACCTGCACGGGCAAGCAGGTTCAGCAGATGCGGCAGCGGCAGCCACACGGCGCCGATCTGCCGCCACGTCGGCGTGAGGCTGTCGAACACACGCCGCGCGACGACCAGATGGCCTTTGGCATCGTAGTGGCTCAGCGTGAGTCCCTGGTTGTGGTACACCAGAGCCGCCGCGAGGCCCCATACCACCACGACGCGCCGCGCACCACCACGCAAAGCGGTTCGACGAGACCTCGGCGGCGCCACGACGTGCGGTCGCTATAATCCCCGAGGACATGGGCATGAGATTCGAATCGAGTTGTTGTGACGGGTGCGGCGCATGAAGCGGGCGATTGCCTGGCTGCAGGCGTTTGCGGCGTCCATCGGCGGGCCCGGACTATTCATTATCGCCTTTCTCGACTCTTCCTTTCTCCCGCTTCCCGAGGTCAACGATCTCCTCGTCGTGAGCGCCGTCATGGCGCATCCATACCGGCTGGTCTACTACGCGGTCATGGCGACGGCGGGATCCGTTCTCGGCTGTCTGACGCTCTACTTCATCGGACGCCGCGGCGGGGAAGCGCTCGTTCGGTCGAGGTTTGGCAGCGACCGGATGGCGCGGTCCACCGCCGTGCTGCAACGCCACGGTGTCCTGGCCATCCTGGTCCTCTCATTGTTGCCGCCGCCAGCGCCGTTCAAGATCTTCATTCTGCTGGCCGGCGTCGCCGGGATTCCGATCTGGCGGTTCGTCGTCGCCTCCTCGATCGGCCGCGGCGCGCGATTCCTGCTGATCGGTGTGCTCGCCGCAGAGTACGGTGCAGAGGCCATCGACTTCGTTCATGAGCATCAGCGGACCGTCGGGCTCGTGGTCGTCGGTCTCATCCTCGTGGCCACCGCGGGCTGGCTGGTCTGGCGGCGGCGGCGGCCGCTTTGACCGACACCGCCAGAAACCATTAGAATTCCAGGGTTTGCGCGCCACGGTCGCGCTGTCTCCATGCCGCCTGAGCTGTCGATTGTCATCCCGGTCAGGAACGAGAGTCCCAATATCGGACCGCTCTACCATGAGCTGGTCGAGACGCTCGGCGCCTCCGGACGCACGTTCGAAATCCTCATCGTGGACGATGGGAGCACGGATGACACATTTGAGCAGCTGGCGGCGCTGCAGGCATCCGACAGCCGGCTGCGAATCATTCGCTTTCGCAGAAACTTCGGCCAGACGGCGGCGTTTGCCGCCGGCTTCGCCTACGCCCGCGGCTCCGCCATCGTGACCTCGGACGGCGATCTGCAGAACGACCCGCGAGACATTCCCGCCATGGTCACGCTGCTCGAACAAGGCAACGACATCGTCTGCGGCTGGCGCAAGGATCGGAAGGATCCGTTCTTCACGCGACGTCTGCCGTCGATACTCGCCAATCGATTGATCTCGTGGGCCACGGGTGTCCGGCTGCACGACTATGGCTGCTCGCTGAAGGTCTTCAAGGCCGAAGTCGTGAAACCACTGCGGCTGTATGGGGAGATGCACCGGTTTCTTCCGGCGATCGCGAGCGAGATGGGCGTGACGATTGCCGAGCAGGTCGTGAATCACCGTCCGCGGGTCCACGGACGATCCAAGTACGGCTTGTCCCGCACGGTGCGCGTCGTGCTCGACCTGCTGACGGTCAAGTTTCTCCTGAGCTACTCGACGCGGCCGCTCCAGATCTTTGGTCTCGTCGGCGGCGTCATGGGGTTCGCGGGCTTCCTGATCACCGCGGAGCTGGCGTACGAACGCTTGTTCGGCTATCAGTCCATCGCGAATCGCCCACTGCTTCTCTTCGGTATCCTGCTCATCTTCACGGGCGTGCAGCTCATCACGCTGGGATTGCTCGCGGAGCTGCAGGCGCGCACGTATCACGAGTCGCAGAACAAGCCGATCTACGTCATTCGAGAGATTCGAGAGTCGTCCGTCGCCCAGGCGGAACGCACACGTGAGCTGTTGGGCTGCTGAACCGCCGGCGCTACGTCAACGCTCCGGTCGCATTGCCGTGGCACTGACATCCTCGTCTCAGCGTGCGCACGGCCTCCGGGTCGTGCTGTTCTCAGGCGGCCGAGGGTCCGGTGCGCTGACCTCTGCGCTGGTCGCGACGCCAGGCGTGAACCTGACGATCGCCATCAACGGCTACGACGATGGGGCGTCCACGGGTGAGGTCCGCCGCTTCCTCGGCGATGCTCTCGGACCGTCGGACTTCAGGAAGAATGCGTCGCGTGTCGCGGCGCGAACTGCGGACGCTGTCCGCCGGCGCTGATCGCGGCTCTCGATCGACGGCTGCCGGACGGATCTGACAGCGCCACGGTCGCCACGCTCGCCGCGAGCCTGCAGAAAGACGAGGGCGGTGAGTCCGCCAGCGGCGTGGGCCGAGAAGCCGCCGCCGCAGTCGGCGCAGCGCTCGGCGCATTCCTCCGCGAGCTCTCGTCCTCGGGTCGGCCGTTCCGCTTCGATGACTGCAGCGTCGGCAATCTGGTGTTCGCGGGTCTCTATCTGCAGTCGGAGCGGCGCTTCAATCAGGCGGTGGACGCCTACGCCGCTCTTGTCGGTCTGCCGCCGGGCCTGATCGAGAACGTGACCGATGGCACCAACGCGTTCCTGGTGGCGATCGATGCCGACGGCCGCGTGCTCGGGAGCGAAGCGGATATCGTGGACGCGACGCAGCGGAACGCCATCAGCGACATCTTCCTGATCGATCACCCGCTCGGTCCGGCGGAGAGCGGCGCATTGTCGCGGCTTGGGCCTGGCGACGCCGCAGCCCGGCTCAGTGCGCGATCCGTCATCCCCGCGTTGAACGAGCGTCTCGCGACCGCCGTCGGCGACGCAGACATGATCATTTACGCGCCGGGTACGCAGCATTCGAGCCTGTTCCCCTCGTATCTGACGCCCGGATTGAGCAATGCGATCGCCGCCAACCTCAAGGCGATCAAGCTCCTCATCACGAACATCCAGGCGGACGCCGAGATTGCCGGCAGTAGCGCCGTGGACATCATCGGTCGCGCCGTCTACTACCTGAAAGAGAAAGAGCGCCTCTCGACGCCGACGCCGGCACTCATCACGCACTATCTGCTGAACGATCCGGGCGGAACGACGGCGTCAGACGCGTACGTGCCCCTCGGCCGCCTCGACACGCTGCAGGACCCGCGCCTGGTCCGCGTCGGCCACTGGGAAGAAGGACTCACCGGCCGTCACGACGCGCTGAAAGTGCTGGGACCATTTCTCTCGCGCGCGCTCGAGCGTGAGCAGGAACGGCGGCGGATTGCGGTGGTTCTCTACGACGCCATCTCCACGGACAAGATCGCGCAGACGCTCGTCGAGATGGTGCGCGGCGGCCTCGCCAATCTGCCCTTCGACGTGACGGTCTTCTGTGAGATCGACCGGTCCGCTGGATCGCGGATTTGTCGCGACGATGCCGTTCGGCGTGCGCACCGTCACGCCTCCACTCAACGGCGCTGGCGATCCGCCGCTCCGCCAGGCGCTGCGCGACGGCGGATTCGAGTACGTGGTGTTGTTCGAATCGTCCGGGATGTACAACGGTGAAGACGTGCCGTGGCTCGTCTCGCATCTGACGGGCCGTCTGGATGCCGTGTGGGGCAGCCGGCGGCTGTCGGTGCGCGACATCGAGGAGTCACTCCGCCTGAAGTACCGGCACCGGGCGCTGCTCGGCGCGGCCAGCGCGGTCGGCAGCCACGTCCTCAGCCTGATGTATCTGGCGTTGTACGGCCGCTATGTGTCCGACACGCTGTCTGGCGCCCGGGCCGTGCGCGTGGACGACGCGTGCAGCATCTCGCTGCCGCTGACGCACCGGCGTGCGAATCAACAGATGCTCTCCAGGCTCCTCAGCCGGAAAGCGGAAATGTTCGAAGTGCCCGTGCACTTCTATTCCGTCTCGCCGGAGCAGGTGAAGCGGACTACGGTCCTCGACGGGCTCCGATCGATGGCCACGATCGTCGCAAGCCGCTTGAAACGCCCGTCCACGCCGTCTCCGGCCCCGGCCGCCGGGTCGCAGCGTCCGTCGCCCTCACCCACGCACGCGATGATCTCGACCCGCGTGCTCATAGTGCCCGCGGCCGGCCGCGGCCTGCGTCTGGGTGCCGCCGTCCCCAAAGTGCTCGTGCCGGTCAACGGGCGGCCGATGCTGCACCATCTGCTCGATCTGTACGCGCCCTTCGTCGAACGTGTGATCGTCGTGGCGGCACCGGACGCGCGCGACGCCGTGACAGCATCGCAGCGCGGGCGGTCGCCCTCGAAGCCGACGTCGCGACGCAGGCGGCACCGACCGGCATGCTCGACGCGATTTCGATCGGGATCGCGGCGGCCGCCGATCGCGCGCCCGGCCGTGTCTGGATCACCTGGGGCGATCAGGTAGGCGTGCAGGCGGGCACGCTGGAGCGGTTGGCGGCGGTCGAGGCCAGCGCCGACCTCGCACTACCGACCGTGTCGCGAGACGAGCCGTACATCTCGCATTGAGCGGAATTCGGAGCGGCGCGATCGTGCGCGTGCTCCAGCGTCGCGAGGGCGACATGATGCCGCCTCGCGGCGAGAGCGACATGGGGTTGTTCAGTCTCTCCCCACGCGCCGCGTTCGACTGGCTGCCGGAGTACGCGCGCACGATAGCTCCCGGGTGCCGCGACCGGAGAGCGGAACTTTCTCCCGTTCATCGCGTGGGCGGCCGCACGCGGTCCGGTTGCGACCTGCGAACCGCTCGATCCGCTCGAAGCCGTCGGAATCAACACGCCGGAAGAACTGGACCGCCTCGCCGCTGGATGAGGAGCCGCTAGCGTCGTGCCCACTCTCTCGATCGTCATTCCCGCCTACAACGAAGAGGCGTTCATCGGCACGCTGCTCGGCCTCGTGCAAGGCGTGGATCTTCAGCCGCTGGGCGTGGACAAAGACATCGTGGTCGTGGACGACTGCTCGCGCGACCGCACATCGGCCATCGCTTCTGCCGTGCCCGGCGTCCGCGTGCACCGCATGCCGGTCAATGGCGGCAAGGGCAAGGCCGTTCGCGCTGGCATCGACCTCGCGATAGGCGACTACCTCATCATCCAGGATGCCGATCTCGAGTACGACCCCCAGGACTACATCCCAATGGTTCGCGCCATACTCGACGGGCGTGCGGACGTGATCTACGGCAGCCGCTACATGAGCGCCGGCCGGCATCCGAATCAGTCGTGGGCCGCATATCTCGGCGGACGCAGTCTGAGCCTCGTGATGCTGGCGTCGACGGGCCACTATCTGACCGACACGGTCACGGCGCTGAAGCTGTTTCCACGAAAGCTGCTGCCCGACTTGCGGCTCGAGACCACCGGATTCGAGACCGATCACGAAATCACCGCGAAGGTCCTGGCTCGCGGTCTTCGCATCATCGAGGTGCCGGTCCGGTATCACCCGCGAAGCAAGGCGGAAGGCAAGAAGATCGGCTTGCGGGACTGGTTCATCGGCGCGCGGACTTTTTGGCGGTACAGGAAGGGGTAGCTGCGCCGTCGTCGGAGCCGTTGTCGTTTTCGTGTTCGAGTTCGTATTCGGCGATCGCGGCGAACACGAATCACGAATCCGAATCCGAACACGAATCCGACGCGTGTCACCTCACCCCGTAGACGACGACCTCTCCCTCTCTGAAACACGCGGCGTGAAGAGCGCCGGCGCGGCGTCGAGCACGGCGATGCCAGGACCGTAGACACGCCGATCGTCGCCGATCCACCCACAGATACTGAATGCCCAGCTGCCGCGCGATCTGGTGCGCGGTCATTCGCCGATCGCGCGCGCAGAATGGACTGCACTTTTCGCGCGCCCGCCGCGTAGTCCGGCGTGGAGAGGAGCGAGATGGGCAGGCCGGCCGCCATCCGGCGCTCGGCGAACGATGGGATCAGGCTCCATTCGGTGCGACCGCGCACGAACGGTTCCGCCTGCACGACGGCATTCGCGGGCGTGAATCGCTGGATCCACAACAGGCCGTCGCGCTGCTCGCGGGACAAGACCACCGTCCATGGGAATCCAGGACCCATGGCGGTGTTCGTGATGTCAGCGGCGTTATAGACGTCTACGGCAGTCGTGGGGACTCCAAGCAACAGGACACCGCACACGATCCCCGTGGCGAGACGCGTGCGGCCGGCGTTCAGCATTCGATCCAGCAGCCGCGCGAGCGGCACCGTCAACGCCGCAAGCAGGAGCTGTCCAGCGCGGAACCCAACCCACGACTTGTCCGACAGCATGACGAAGTAGAGCAGAGTGAGAGAGACGACGAGGGCGGCCGCGGCAGCTCGCGCCGGTTGGGCCGGGAGGCGGCGGTCCGGCCAGAAGCCGGCGATCGCTGGAAAGAGCACGGGCCCGGCGGAGAGGAGCAGGGTGCGAACCGGTGCGTTGCGAGCGTAACCGACCCAGCCAATGGTCAGCGCCGCGCCGGCGCCGTCGCCCATCGCATTCGCAATGCTCCATCCGACTGCGAGAAGTGGAGGCAGCGCGGCCAGCGCATGAACGGGCAGGCCCGTCAGCGGACGTCGATTCACAACGAGATCGAGCAACACTGCGGCGCCGTAGACGGCGCAGAACGCCGCGCCCAGAAATGGATTGAATGCCGTGGAGAGCCCGAGCAGCAGTCCCGCCAGAGTGGCGCCCGCGGGAGGCACCGCCGCGCCAGCGATGCTCGGGACGAGCAGCGCGAGGACGCCAAACGCGCACGACATCCCATGCTGCGGCGTGTAGAACATTGTCCGGTGCACGCCATCGATCCGGAGTCCGTCGTACCACCAGGCGGTCACGGCATCCACGTTGACGCCGCGCAGGATTGACAGCGATCCGCCGCCGCCGAGTTGATTGACGATGAGCGCCAGGCCTTCGGCGCTCGACGCCAGGATCACGAGCGCGACGGCAAGCGCAGCGGCCATCCGGCGCCGGACGGCCGTTGCCGCGAATGCGTAGAGCGACGCCGCCAGGACGAACGCGGTCGCGATGGCGTTCGTTTTGAGCGCATCGTCGATGTTACGGACGGCCTTGGGGCCTGCGCCCGTGATGGCGGCGGGGACGAGGAAATACGTCCAGTAATAGTGCAGCGGCTTCGACTCGAGATATGGATTGCGGGCGGCATCTCGAAGCGCCGCAGCTCCGAGGTGAGCGCCATGTGCCACACGAAGTCGGCGGTGAAGTAGGCGCGGTAGTAGCGACGCCCCTCGGCATCGGTCGCCCCAAGGTTGCGATACGGCGCGGCCATCAACAGCGGCACGAGCGCCAACACGCCGAGCAGCGCTGCGCGATCGGATGGATCCAATGATGGCAGCGTGACAACTGGTGTCCGGATCGCCGCGGCGCCCGCGACGAGCAAGAGTCCGCCGGTCGTCCAGGCGGCCACCAGAAAAAATGGAGACGGACCGCCGAAGCGAATGGCGGTCCAGCACGCCAGGCACGTCACACCGTAGCCCGCGGCCAGGCCCATGGCGAGTCCCGATGCCGATCGTCCGGCCGCGCGGAGGCCGAGCGGAACGCCGGGCACTGCGGCGGCCAGCCAGAACGGCAGGTAGAGCAGTCCGTTCCATCCGGTAGTCACCGCGACCGTGCCAACGAGTAACGCGAGCGCTGCCGCGGCGAAGCCGATCATGCCGTCTGCCGGGTGACCCCGCCGGTCGTGTACAGCACGACTCCTGGCAGATTGCCCACGATACCCAGTGCGACGAAGAGCACGGACAGCGCAAACGCCTCGGCGCGGCCGACGCCTATCGCGCCAAAGCACCAGATGAACGCCACCTGGCTGGTCCCGATGCCATTCATCGTCACCGGCAGCAGCATGATGAGCAGGATGATCGGGATGCAGACGAAGTACGCGGAGAGCGGCACCGTGATGCCGAGCGCCACTCCCAACAGCCACGCCTGCAGGACGCGCAGCACCTGGACGCCCAGCGATCCCGCGACAACGTTCGTCAGTGCGCCGTGATGATGACGATACGTCCGGACGGCTTCGAGCAGACGATGCGCCAGCCGCTGCAGGCTGCTCCACGGCAGTCGATCGAACATCGCCGTCATCATCGTCGCGACGTGCTCACTGAAGATGACGAAGGCGAGCGCCACGCACACGAGGGCGCCAATGACGAGGACCGTCACCACCCCGGGCGGAGCCTGCTGCGGCACAGCGACGACGGCCGCAAGGCCGAGGAGCAGGATGGACAGCACGCCGAGCGCGCGATCCATCATCACGGAGGCCACCGCCATCGGCAGAGGCACGCCCTCCTCGCCGACGGCATAGGCCCTGACGACGTCGCTGCCGACGCTTGCCGGCAGGAACGTGCCGACGAACGTGCTGACGAAGAAAATCCGCATCAATCGGACGAGCGGCGGCCGCGTTTCGGGGGGTACGGGGGCGAGCAGGACGAGCCACCGGTAGGCCATCAGCGCCCGATCGAACAGGGTCAGACCCACCGCGCCGGCGAGAGGCAGGAGTTGTGCGTGAAGGAGTGCGGCCCAGGTCGCAGCGGGCTCGCTCTTCCAGAGCGCCCACGCCAGCAGGCCGATGGCAACCGCCAGGCGGACCCACCGGCTGCCGAGAATGCTGCTCACCGTGGGACGGGTAGTGTCTCGAGGTGCCGCTGCGGATCCTTCTTCACCTGATAGGCACGCACCAGGAATTTCGCATACGGCACGAACTGCTTCATGGCGCCTACGTTGACCTGGCAGGGGCTCAGGCAGTTCTTGCAGATGGTCTCTTCGAAGGTCGCGCGGTCCGAGAGGTGCTCGGCCTTGAAGTAGAGCGCTTCGGCGCCGTCATCGAGCACATTGCCGAGCGGCTTCGAGTTCTCGCAGTAGAAGAGCGTGCCGTCTGGATTGAGCAGCAGGCCCTGCGTGCGGAACGGGCACGGCATCGTGCGCTTGATAGCCGTTCGCGATCATGTCGGCGTAGTGCAGGTACATGAACGCCTGGCCGGACAGGACCGATTCCTCCTGGACGCGCTCCAGGAAGAACTGGCGCATGAATTCCTCTTCCTTGGCCTTGAACCCGATGTTCTCTTCGAGGTCGCGATTCCCGAGCATGTTGTCCGTGAACCGCAGCATGTTGAAGACGATGTCGAGCTTCTTCGCCCGCGCCCATTCCAGGATGTTCTTCGCGTCCTCGAGGTTCGTCTGGAAGATCGTCGCGGCAATCCCGAACTGGAAATTCGAGTGCTTCGCGGCGAGGGCCTGCATCGCCTCGATGGTCCTGGTGGCCTTGTCGAAGCCGTTCTTGACGTGCCGGACCTGGTTGTGGATGTCGCCGATGCCGTCAAGCGACACGCGAATGCTGATCGGCAGATCGTGCTCGGCGCAGAAGGTGACGATGCGCGTGAGCATCGGAATGGCGCGGCTGGGCGTGAGACCCGTCGTGTTGACGCCGATCTTGCGAAGCCGCGGCAAGCGCCGATGGAACAGTTCCACCATCTCGGGCAGATCGAGCCGGGTTGTCGGCTCGCCGCCGGAGATGTTCAGGTTCTCGAGCGCGCCCCAGAACGGGTGATGCATGGCGCGGTCGAGCTCTTCGAGCGACATGTCCGACTTCCGGTCGCCCCGCTTCCAGTTGTTGCACATCTCGCACTTGGCATCGCAGACGAACGTGCAGTTGTAGATGAGCACGGTCGGCCGGATGGGCTTGATCTTCGACACGATGAACGTGTTCGCGAGATCCCGTGGGACCCCCGCAGCCGTGCGGGCGAGATATTGGAGGCGGAAGGTGTCGGTGGACATGCCGAGGTTCTAAGTATAACAGGCTGAAGGGCCCGAGGGCCGTTTGCTGCTCCGCTGGCAGGGCCCGAGGGCCTGTTGCCCCCAACATAGAGAAAGGGGCGGGCCAGCCTGTCAGCCAACCCGCCCCGACTCTTCGACCGTTGTGACTTTTCGACCTTTTGACTTTTCGACCTTTTTGACTTTTCGACTCTTCGACTCTCGTCTAGTTACACGAATAGCCGTTCGTGTACTTCGTGTAGAAGGGGAAGTCCCCGCCGCCCCAGTAGAGCTCGAGCTCCTTACTCGTGTTGTCGTAGTCGAACGCGATGTCGTGGCCAATCACCGAGCCGCCTCTGCGCTCGGTGAGGAAGTCCACGCTGATATCAGGTCCGCCGCGCTTCAGATTCCAGCCGAGATCGAGCCCACCGCACAGACCGGCCTCGATGATCCGGTCGCGCAGGAACTCCATGTTCGAACGCCGCGTGGCCGAGCTGACGCCGGCGCGTCGATAAGACGCGTACTTCGCTGCAGACGCAGTCGACGATCGCTTTGCCATTGCTCGAGGCGCAGCTGCCGCCGCCGCCACCGCCGCCGCCGCCACCACCTCCGCCGCCGCCACCACCTCCGCCACCACCACCACCGCCGGGCGGCTCTGGTGCATCAGCAGGCGTGATGAAGGACGCCGTGCCCGACCACGGGCCCGTGTCGGCGCCGTCAGTCGCGCGCGCGCGCCAGTAGAACTTCGCGGAGCCCGGCAGCGGGCTGGTTGGTGTCACGTGCGTCTCGCCGGACTGCTCTGGCGCCAGCTCTTCGTACTTGAGCGCTGTGAACGTGTCGTTGGCCGAGACCTGCACCTGATACTTCATCGCGCCCACCGGACCGGATCGATTCGCGTTCTTGATCCGCAGTTGCGGCGGGTTGTCGGTCACGGTCACTCCACCCACCGGGCCAATCAACGCCGGCGCGTCGATCGAAATGGGCTGCGTCACTTGAAACGCGATCGGAGCCGAATACGGACCGGTGTTGGCCCCGTCCTGTGCGCGGGCACGCCAATAGTACGTGTGACCCATAGCCAGCGCGTCTGGCAGACGGAGACTGGTGCGTCCATCACCCGGGGTGATGCCGTCACGCGAGTACAGCTTCTGCGAAAATGCGGAATCGCTTGCGACCTCGAACAGATACTCCAGTGGCCGAACGCCTGTCGTCGAGGCGTTCTCGACGGTCAGGGTGATCGGCTGATTATCAGGCGCGACCTTTTCTCCACTCGTTGGATCGAGTGGCTTGGGTGCCGTGATGCTGACGCCAGGAATGGGGCCAGCGACCGTGGGACTGAGTGGATTGGCGCTCTTGCTGGATTCACAGCCAGCAAGTGCGCAGGCGGCCAATGCCAACAGGGGCACGCCAAAACGTGCAAGTGTTCGTTTCATATACGAGCTCCGCGCCACGGGTCTGGCACCACAGAGATCCGTGCCGATCCGGGTATCGACGCGATGAGGGTCGGAGTTTAGACGTCCGGAGGCTGGGAACCTACCGGGAGATCTGGCGAGGCGAAGGAGAACTATACGAGGCTGGAAGCTGTTGGTCAAGAGGGAGATGGGCCCCTGTCGAGGCCCATCTCCACGGTCGAGCTATTGGTTTGCGAAGCCCGGGCGCGGCCGGTTCGAGAGCCAGACCTGCCGGATGATCATGCCAGGCACGCTGCCGCTGTCGAGGCCGCCACGACCCGCCGGTCCGCCGATGAACGCGTAGTGCGGACTCGGATCGTAGACGCCGTTGTACCCCTTGCCGAAGTCGTAGATGGTGCCGCCGTTCGCCCCGCCGTTCTTGATCTCGCAGGTTGAAGTGGTTGCCGCCCCACTTCGTCTTCCAGAAGTATACGTGGCGCTCGGGATTGAACTGGACGATCCGGCGCTCGCCGCCGCTGGTCTCGATCTGATCGTCGCTCGTGATCACACGGAAGGCCACCGCGCCTGCCGGGTTCCCGCGCTTCTCGATCGTGTACCGCCGATCGTTGGTCGTGATGTCCGACAGGCCCTGCGCCATCGCCATCACCTTGGTCTTGCCGCCCTCGGTGTTGGTCGTCCATGCCGGTGACCAGGATCGAGAACTCGCCACCCGTCACGGTCGCCTGGAGCGGGTACTGAATGTAGCTGCCCAGATCGTTGATCCGCACACCCTGACCAGGGATGAACGTCACACTGCCGACCACCTGGCCGATGGTCTTGCCGTTGACGAGCGGATCGTAGAGCTCGCCGCCATGGATGTAGCCTTCGGGCTGATCGGGTGTGATGAACGTCCAGGTGTCCGACCAGGGGCCGAATGCCGAGCCCTGCTCCGCACGGGCGTGCCACCCGTAGGTCGCCTTGGGATCGAGCGACGCGTTCCGGCGCCCACTGCAGCGACGAGGTGCGATTTTCCTCGATGACCGTGCTGCCTTTCAGCAGCTGGAACCGGTACGCGAAGCTCTCGCCCTGGACGAACTTCGCGCTGGCGGCGTTCACTCTCAGGGTGAGGGCGCCGGATGCCGCATCGAGGGTCGATCCATTCGCCGGCGACACCGGAGACGGCGCGGTCACCTTCAGGGTGGATCCGTCGGGTCCGAGGTTGCCGTCCGTGGACGTGCTGTTGGCGCTGGGCGCCGCCGGATTGCCTTTATCTCCGCCGCCGCAGGCCATGGCGATCGCGAGCGCGGCCACGGCTCCGAGGACTATCAGTTTCTTCATGTCTCATTGCTCCTGTCAGTGTGGCCGCACTAGAACCGGACCCGCACGCCGACGCCAAATTGCACGCCACCGACGTCGAGTTTCGTGGTGCCGCTCGTTCCATTGGGCATATCGACCGATCCGGTCACGAAGCGAATCAAGGCGCCCGCCCCGATCCGGTGCGTGAACATATAGGTGCCATCCACGCCGATGTTGAATCCGGCCGAGCTCTTCGATGCGCGCTCGGTCGAGATGCCAGCCAGCGTCACCTCCGTGTACGGCGGACCGACTTCGTTCACGTTGATCCCGGTCACGACATCCTGCTTCACATTGAAGATCGTCGGACCCAGGAACACAGATACATCGAACTGCGTTGTTATCGGCTGCTTCCACACGGCGTCCAGGTGCCACTGGTTCTCCGAGTGCTTGAGACCCGGCGCCGTGCCGCTGACGTTCCGGAACGGCAGATCGAAGCGCAAGGGATGCGGAATGCTGCCGGCCACGACGGCGTCCGACTTGTCGCTGAACGTCGAGAACGCGACGCCCGCGTAGAGATTGCTGCCCCACACACGCACGCCGCCGCCGATATCGAACAGGCCGCCGCCACCGACTTTGACGGCGTCAGAGAATGTTGCTTGGTCGTCGTAGATGTCGAACGTGCCCTGTTGCTTCAACGTGTGCGAACCACCCTGTCCGCCGACGTTGACCTGGATGAACACGTTGTCTTCGGGCGCGGGACCCTGGGCTGCTGCGTTGGTCGCGCCCGCCAGCAGCAGGGCGCTGCCCGCGGCGACGCCAGCCGCGAGGGCACTCATCAATCGATTCAGTCGCATCATGCCTTCCCTTGACTTGTTCACGAGCAGACACCCCCGTAAGAGCCGCACCACGGGCGCAGCCGGTGTCGTATGCGCTGGCCTGGGATGCCTGCGCGTTTATGAGGCGGGGTGTACGGAACGGCGACTACGTGCCACGGGTCACGTAGACGGCAGCCCCGGATAGCGAAAACAACATCACCAGTCCGGCCCCGACGAGCGACACAACGAGTGCCGCCTCGATGGGGAGCCCGAGCCGGCTGAAATAGTACGAGAACGTGGCCTCGCGCAGACCCAGTCCGTTGACTGACACGGGCAGCATCTGCACGAGGAAGGACATCGGCACGACGACCGCCATGTGCCATGGCGAAATCGGCACGCCGATGCTATGTGCAATCGCCACGTAGAACGCGACGAGTAGAGCCTGGACGATGACGGCCCCCAGGAAGCAGCCGGCCAGAGCGCGAGGCGCCTGGCGAAAGCGGTGCAGCACGGTCGTCAGTTGCTGCAGCCGCGCACCGACCCACTCAGGGTGGAGCCGGCGAAGTGGATGCAGCAGCCGTTCCAGCCCGCCAGGGGCGAGGACAGCAGGGGCTGAGACGGCCATGGCCATCAAGAGACCGCCCCACAGCATCCACGAGGGGACAGGACCGCGCACCGATCCAGAGGCCGTGGCCACGGTCGCGGCCACAGCCGCGACGAGGCCGAGCCCGAGGAGCCCGATTCCGCGATCCATGAGGACGACAGTCGCCGCCAGCGTTCGAGACTGCGTCTCTTTCGCCGTGTCGGTGATTCGTACGACGTCGCCGCCAATGTTGCTCGGGAGAAAGTTATTGAAAAACGTCGCGACGAGAAACGACTGCGTCAAGCGACGGGTGGGGACCGGCGTGCCCTGGGCGCGGAGGAGGAGACCCCAGCGCCAGGCACTGGCCAGCACCATCAGCAGGTAGAGTCCCAGCGCACCCGCCAGCCACACGATCGAGGCCGACTGGACATACGACCAGAGCCGCGGCACATCACTCCGGGTGACGAGCAGTGCCAACAAACCGACGCTGACAACAATCTTGACGAGGAGGATGATCCGGCGGCGGGCCGGCGAAGGCGGAGCGGTCTCTGAACGTACTTCCATCAGGCAAACATCGGGAACCGCACGAACACGCTGTCGAGGGAACTCCCTTGGAGTCGAAAGAGTACTACGGCACCTAACGTCTTGTCCATTCCAGATTTCCCGTCACACACCCTGCGTTGACCACAACGGGCGGACTGCCTAAAATCGTTCGATCGCCGACGCCCCGACGAGGGGTCCCCAAAGGCCCAGCCGCCGACGCATGCACATCCTGATGATTGCCCCGGAGCCGTTCTTCGAACCGAGGGGCACTCCCTTCAGCGAGTACCACCGCATTCGCGCGCTGCTCGAGCTCGGACATACGGTCGACCTCGTTACCTATCCGTTCGGCAAGGACGTGTCGATGCCGGGTTTGCGGGTCTTCCGGTGTCTGCGCCCGCCATTCGTCCACCGCATCAACATCGGTCCCTCGGTCGCGAAAGTCCCGCTCGATCTCGCGCTCTTTGCGAGCGTCCTGCGAAGAGCCGTGACCGGCTCGTACGACGTGGTGCACTCACACGAAGAGGGCGCCGCGATGGGTGTGGTCATCGCCGCGCTGCTTGGCATTCCGCACGTCTACGACATGCACTCGAGCCTTCCGCAGCAGCTCGGGAATTTCGACTACAGCCGCTCGCGCCTGCTGCGCGGCATCTTCCACCTCTTCGAGCGCGTGGTCATCCGCCGATCGCGAGTCGTGATCGTCATTTGCCCCGAACTTGACCGGCTCGTCCGGGAAGTGGATCGATCCGCCGATCCGATCCTGATCGAGAATGCTCCTGGCGCCGGTGATCTTGCCGCCAGCGGAGGCGGTCCGCGCGTGCGCGCCGAGTTCGGGCTGCGAACCGACGCGCCGCTCGTCGTCTACACCGGGACGTTCGAGGCGTACCAGGGGCTCGACCTCCTGTTTGACGCGGTCCGGCACGTTCTGGCCGTGAAGCCAGACACGCGACTGCTGCTCGCTGGCGGACGGCCGGAGCAGGTGGCATCGGCGCGCGAACAAGCCGGGCGCGCTGGCATCGGCCACGCCGCGATCTTTGCCGGCGAGCGGCCCTCGCCCGAGATTCCCGACTTCCTCGAGGCGGCGGATGTGCTCGTGTCGCCCCGCAGCCGCGGGACCAACACGCCGCTCAAGATCTATCAATATCTTCGTGCCGGCCGCGTCATCGTGGCCACGCGGCTGTTGACGCATACGCAGGTGCTGGACGATGACGTGGCGATTCTGACCGAGGCGGCGCCAGGACCGTTTGCGGAAGGTATTCTGCGCGCGCTCCGCGATCCCGGCGAAGCACGCGCGATTGGTGAGCGTGCGGCGCGGCTCGCGTCCACGAAGTACAGCTACGAGGCCTACCTCGATCGCACGCGCCTGGTCGTGACCCGTCTCGCGCCACCAGCCGCCGCGCCCGTTGCGGGGAGTCTCGCGTGAGCCGGCCGGTGGCGCCTCCACCGGCCTCGCCTGGTCGCGCGGAGCATTACAGCTATAGCGTCTATGCCGATCCCGCGATGGCGCAGCAGTTCGAGCAGGCGCGCTTCGGCGGACCGATCGGATCGTTGCTCGCTGAGACGCAGGAGCGGGTACTGATCGAATTCGCTGGCGCCGGGCCCGGCTGTCGCGTCGTGGACGTCGGGACGGGCACCGGTCGGGCTGCGATCGCGCTGGCCGCGCGCGGGGCGGAGGTCATCGGCATCGATGCCTCTCGCGAAATGCTGAAGGTGGCCGAGGCACGCGCCGCGGAGAGCCACGTTGCGGTCACCTTCGAGGTCGCAGATGCGCATCATCTGCCGCTCGACGACCGCAGCGTCGATGTCGCGGTGAGTCTGCGCGTGCTGATGCACACGCCCGACTGGCGCCAGTGCATCGGCGAACTCTGCCGCGTGGCGCGCGCCCGTGTCGTGGTCGACTACCCGGCGCTCGCCAGCGCCGCGACCGTTCAGGTCATCGGACGTCGCGTCGGACGGCTGGCCGGCAGGAACGTCGAAGCCTACCGGGTCTTCCGTCACGCCGCGATCCGACGCGAGCTCGTCGCGAATGGCTTTGCCGTCAGGGCCCTGCACCGTCAGTTCGTGCTGCCCATTGGGTTCCACAAGTTGATCGGATCCCGGGCCGCCACGGAGCGGGTGGAAGGCTGGCTCGCACGCGCAGGACTGCTGCGGCTGGTGGGATCGCCCGTGACCCTCGTGGCGGACCGGTGCGCGTCCTCGTAACCGGCGCGACCGGCTTCACCGGCGGGCACCTGGCCCGGCATCTTCGCGCGCGTGGGCACGGCGTGTGGGCGCTCGTGCGTGATCCCGGGCGGGCCGAGCGATCTCCGTCGCGACGGAATCGAGCTGATGCGCGGCGATCTGGCCGATGCCGCGACGCTGGCGCCGGCGATGGCCGGCGTGGACGTCGTCTACAACATCGCGGCGCTGTATCGTCAGGCCGGACTCCCTCGCGACGTCTATCGCGCGGTCAATGCCGTCGGCGTCGCGGCGCTGGTGGAGGCCGCGTCGAAGACGGGGGTCCGGCGTGTCGTGCACTGCAGCACGGTCGGCGTTCACGGCGACGTCGAACATCCACCGGCCGATGAAGACGCTCCGTTCCGCCCCGGCGACGTGTACCAGGAGACGAAGGTCGAAGGCGAGCGGCTCGGGCAGGACGCGGCGGCTCGAACGGGCGTCGAATTCACGATCGTGCGGCCGTCGGGGATCTACGGTCCCGGCGACCGCCGGCTCCTGAAGTTGTTTCGAGGCGTGGCGCGCCGGCGTTTCGCGATCCTCGGCGACGGTGGCATCTTCTACCATCTGACGCACGTGGACGATCTCGTCGAGGGCATCCGGTTGGCCGGCGAAGTGCCGTCCGCCGCTGGCCGGGCGTACATCCTGGCAGGCCCCGAGGTCAGCACGCTGAACGAACTGGTGCAGGTCATTGCGGACGAAGCCGGCGTGAAGCCCCTCGGACTGCACCTGCCCGTCTGGCCGTTCTGGATCGCCGGGGCGGCGTGTGAAACGGTCTGTGCGCCATTCGGAATCGAGCCGCCCTTGTATCGGCGCCGGGTGGACTTCTTCACCAAGAGCCGCGCGTTCTCGATCGACCGCGCGCAGAGCGAGCTGGGCTACGCGCCGGCCGTCGGGTTGAGGGACGGAGTGCGCCGCACGCTCGCGTGGTATCGGGACCAGGGCTGGCTATGAGGCCTCATGCCTGAGATTCGTCGAGTCCAGGACGAACTGTCTGCGCCAGGTCAGTCCGCGCGCGCCAAGTATCAGGCGCTCGTGGTGGGGCAGCCAGGACTCGCGGCGCTGATTCGGCACGAGCTGGTGACGATGACCGCGCAGTCGATGCCGGGAGCGGCAGGATTGGCGCTGCGCAAGCGGCTGTATCCGCTGCTCCTGGGCGGGTGCGGACAGAACGTCGTCTTCGGTCAGCACGTGGTGCTCCGGCACCCGCACAAGATCAGGATTGGCGACAACGTCGTGATCGACGACAACTGCCTGCTCGATGCCAAGGGCGAGAGCAATGCGGGCATCACGATCGGATCGGGTGTGTTTGTCGGCAGGAACACCATCGTCTCGTGCAAGAACGGCGACGTCACCATTGGCGAGCGCGCGAACATCGGGTTCAACTGTGAGGTGTTCTCCGCGAGCCGCGTGACCATCGGTCCCGACACGCTGCTTGCCGCGTACTGCTACGTGATTGGCGGCGATCACGATTGGAGCGATCCCACCCGTCCGGTCCTCCAGCAGCCGCGCACGTCGCTTGGCGTCGCGATCGGCGCCGGCGCGTGGCTCGGTGCCGGCGTGAAGGTTCTCGACGGCTGCGCGATTGGCGACGGGGCCATTGTCGGAGCCGGAGCGGTCGTCCGAGTGGCGGTGCCGCCGAACGCGATTGCCGTGGGCGTCCCTGCGCGCGTCATCGGCCAGCGCGGTGAGTCAGGCGCCGGCGAGAGCGTTCGGGTATGAGCGATCCAGCGCTCACACGTCCGCTGAACGTGCTTCAAGTGTGCGACCACCTCGGCTGGGACGGGTCGCGGATGCACGGGGTCAAGCGCCTCTTTGCCTGGATGCTGCCGCGATTCGACAAGTCCCGTTACCGCGTCTCGCTGGTCAGCCTGCGGAAGAAGGATGTCTCGGAAGACACGCTCGACAGCCTCGGCGTGGAGGTCAGCTATCTGCATCGTGGCAAGTTCGATCCGGCCACGCTGACCGACTTGAACAAGATCATCGATCGCCAGCAGATCGACATCCTGCATCTGCACGGATACGGTGCGACGACGTTCGGCAGGCTGTCAGGTGCGATGAAAGGCGTGCCGACGATTCTCCACGAGCACGCGAACCTGACCGACACGCCCTGGTTTCAGAAGGTGGCCGACCGCTTCCTGGAGCCGTACACCGACATCGCGATCGCCGTGTCCGAGAGCACCGCGGAGTTCGTCCGGCGCGCGCGACTCGTGCGACCCGAACGTGTGAAGGTCGTGTACCTGGGGGCTCCGCTCGAGGAGTTCGGACGGATTCGAACGGCCGGCGAGATTGCCGCGGCACGTGCGGCGCTCGGTATTTCCTCGGACACGTTTGCCGTCGGCACGGTGACACGGTTGCACGAGTCCAAGGGCAACACGTACCTCGTGGCGGCCGCCGCGGAGGTCGTGAAGCAGCGTCCGAACGCGCGATTCTTTCTGGTGGGGGAGGGTCCCCTTCAGCCGGCGCTCGAAGCACAGGCGCGGGCACTCGGTCTCGGCGATCGATTCATCTTCGTCGGATTCGTCTCTGACGTGTCGAGCGCGCTCTCGGCATTCGATCTGAGCGTGTTTCCGTCGTTGTGGGAAGGGACGCCGTTGACCGTGTTCGAGGCGCTGGCGATGGGGAAGGCTATCGTGGCGACCGACGCCGATGGCCTCCGCGACGTACTCGTGGACGGCCGTACCGCGCGCATTGTCCCGACGCGCAATGCCGAGGCGCTCGCGGCGGCGATCGTGACGCTCATGGACGATCCCGCCGAGCGCGCCCGATTGGCTGCCGCTGCGCACGACGCAGGCCGGCAGTACGGGATCGACGCGTTCGTGAGGAAGATGGAGCGCCTGTACACGCTGCTTGCGAACGTCTCGCGACGCACGAAGCGGCAGGGCATCCTGACAGAGGATCTTTCGTTTCTGGACGACTCCGGGCATGGCCACGAAGTCTGGTTGAATTCGCCAATTCGGTGACATGATGACCGGAGGGGTCGAACCCGTCTCGTGGCATACGACAGTAGCAGGAACGATCTTGTGAGCTCGCTCGTGCCAGCGGTGGGCCGTTCCTTGACTCGCCGACGCTTCATGCTTCGGCTGACTGGTTTCGCAAGTCTCCCGGCACTTCGCGCCGTCAGCGTCGCAGCTCAGCAGACAATATTCGTTTGCCCAATGCATCCCGACCAACGGGGTCCGAGAGGTGGGAGATGCCCCCGTTGCGGCATGTTGCTGGTGGCGGCCGAACCGGCGTCTGTCGGAGCGTATTTGCTGGACATCGAAATGAAGCCCGCACTCGTCCGGCCCGGCCAGCCCGTTGAAGTCGAGTTCTTGGTCAGTCACCCGGTCACTGGCTCCCGCGTTCGCCGGTTCGAACTGGTGCACGAGCGCATCTTTCATCTCTTTGTAGTGAGCCAGGACCTTCAATACTTCGCACATGTGCATCCCACTCAGATTCGCGATGGCGGACTCAGGGTCACGATCACGGTGCCGACGGCCGGCGCATATCAGCTCATCGCAGATTTCTTGCCGGAAGGCGGATCGCCGCAGCTCATTCAGCGATCGTTTCTCACTGCCGGTTATGAAGGGCCGTTGGCGGATGTGCCGATGCTTGCCACCGATACTGGTGACAAGATCGTCTCCCGCACGTCATGTGAGACTCACGATGCCTGACCCGGTCGCCGGGCGGGAGCAGTTGATCACCTTTCAACTGACGGACGCTGACGATGACGCGCCGATTCACGACCTGGAGCTGTTCCTCGGCGCGCCAGGTCACTTGCTGGTCGTCAGTGCGGACATGGCAGTTGCGATGCATCAGCATCCGACACCTGAACTGGCGCCGCTGCAGGGGGCGAGTGTGGTCTTTCAGGTGCTGTTCCCGCGCCGGGGGGCGTATCGCTTGTGGGCGCAGTTTCAACGGAGCGGCCGCATCATCACGGCCCAGTTCACAGTCCAGGTGCGCGATGCGCCGTGAAACCCTCTCGCCAGATCTCTAGCCATGGGTGTGTCGGCGAGGCTGCAACGCTATCTGCGCACGAACCCGATATCGGCATCACAGCCAGGGTCGCCCGACCGAACTTCGAGGATGCTGTTACGAGGTAGCGGAATAGGCGAGCGCAGCCAATACGTCGGTGCGAAAGCCGGCTGGTATCCGCGTACAACCGCGAGCGGTTCAACGATCTCGTTCGGGCGGCGCGCGATGACTTCGATATTGCTTCCTGCGCTGGCGACGTCGGGGCGTTACTGCGAGGATAGCGAGACCGTTTGGCACGTGGTGCGCACCGCACGGCAGCGTGAGATGTTGGAGTGGATGCTTGGGTCTGCCGGAAAAGTACAACGCGACGTGACCTCGACGCTGGATCGGTTCGGATCCATCGTGAGACCCGGATGTCTTGCGATATCTCAACTCGATTGCCAGGGTCGCTCCGCCTGGCAGGCGCTGCGCAATACCGTGGTCCGAACTGCGTGATGCCATCGGACGGCGTCCACGTGCCGACGCTTACCCCAGAAACGATCGAAATCGTGGCTCGCTCGACAAGGGTGCGATCCCCCGGAAGGAACTGCCACGCCGTTAGCCAGCGATCATGCCGCTCTTCGGTCGGCACGCGTAAGTCGACCACGCCCTGTGCGACGTGAGAAGGCAACTCAAGGACCAGATCAGGCACCGGCCTGCGGTTGTGGCGTCGCTGGAACAGCATTGAGTGAGGGGCCAACCGGTGTGGCTCCATCGACCCACGAGGTAATCAGCTCAATCTCGACAGGCGTCAGGCTTCGATCATTGCGGAAGTCACCGAAGCCTTTCGCTGCCGACCAGGGCGGCATGCGGCGCGAGATCACCTCCATTCGAATCTCCTTCCTCCATTTCCGTGCGTCGTCGGTACGAATCCAGGGGCATGGGTCCGAAGCCCCCCTTCGTGTGACAGGTCGCACAATGCCCTTGAAGGATTGGAGCGATGTCGGTTGACCAGAAGACGGTGGTACGCCTGGAGTGGGCCGCCAGGTTGACGGCCAACCCGAGTGCCCCAATCAGGCCGCACGCCACCGCGGGGATGTAGAGCGTGCCGTTAACTCTTGGTGCGCTCAAGTCTGATTCCGCCGCGACAAATGTCTTCCGGAGGAGAGCCTAAAGATCGTGCGGATCGCGTATCCGCAGCCGGCTCATTTATTTACGTGTTGGCACTAGTCTAGCTACGTTCGGCAACTCTTCCTCACCACCCATTGAGGGCGATGTGATGACTCCTCTGTCTGTCCGGGGCGCCGTGGTTGGCTCAGTCGTTCTTGCTGGCTTTCTTGCCTCCACTGCGCTGGCCGCTCCAGTGATCGATGTGACGGCATTCGGGGATCAAGGGACGGCCAAGACGACCGTTGCCAGCACCGCATTCTCGACGTCGGCTGCCAACGAACTGATTCTCGCATTCGTTGCAACTGATGCGCTGTCGGGGGCCAACACCACCGTCAGCAGCGTTGCCGGAGCAGGCCTGACGTGGCAACTCGTGCGCCGGACCAACGCGCAATCCGGCACTTCCGAGATCTGGCGAGCGTTTGCCTCGAGTGCGCTGACCAACGTCACGGTTACCGCAACCTTGTCGCGCGCCGTGTCATCGTCAATGACGGTGATGACCTTCAGCGGAGTCGACACGACAGGAACGAACGGGTCCGGAGCGGTGGGGGCAACGGCATCGAACAGTGCGGGTCAGGGCGCTCCTACGGCCACGCTGACCACGACTCGGGCCGGGTCGATCGTCGTTGGCGTGGGCAACGACTACGACAACGCCGTTGGCCGTTCGGTGCCGGCCGGTCAGACCCTGGTGCATCAATATCTGTCGCCGATTGGCGACACGTACTGGGTTCAGCGGCTGTCGAATCCTGTCGCCGGTGCGGGTGCATCGGCCACGATCAACGACACGGGTCCGACTGGCGACAGGTTCAACCTGACGATCTGCGAAATCCTTGCTGCATCTGGCGGCTCGGGCGGGGATACGACGCCGCCGACGGTATCGATGAGCGCTCCATCGAATGGCTCGGTCGTTTCGGCGTCGGTGACCGTATCGGCGATCGCCAATGACAATACCGGCGTTGTCGGCGTCCAGTTTCTCTTGGACGGCGTGAACTTGGGCGCGGAAGACATGACGTCGCCGTATTCCACATCGTGGAACACGACGGCTACGGCTGACGGTTCACACGTGCTGACGGCTGTTGCTCGTGATGCAGCTGGCAATCAAGCGACGTCTGCGCCCATCGCGGTCACGGTCGGCAATGCGCCAAGCGCCAGCGTTGTCGGCCAATGGAGTGCGCCGTTCGAGCTCGGGATGGTGGCGGTCAATGCCGTCCTTTTGCGGACGGGTAAGGTTCTGATGTTCGAGGGGCAGTTCGTGACCAGTGGCTCGCCGATCGTGTGGGATCCGAGCTCGGGAGTCGTGACGCCCCTTGCCGACCCTCAGTACAACATCTTTTGCTCCGGTCAGGCGCAATTGGCCGATGGCCGAATACTCGTTGCGGGCGGATACGACTCGTCATCTCTCGGCGCCCCCAATGCCACGATCTTTGATCCAGCTACGTCGAATTGGTCGCCCGTACCGAGCATGACGTATCGGCGCTGGTATCCGACCGCCACCACGCTGCCCGATGGAAGGATCCTGCTCACATCAGGTGCACAGAGCTGTGAAACCTGTTTAGCCGACCTACCCGAAATCTACAATCCAACGACCAACAAATGGACGGTATTGAGCAGTGCTACGAGTTGGGCGTGCCGTATTACCCGTTCATGTACGTCTTGCCGAATGGCAAAGTGATGAACGCCGGCGCAGACCAACAGTCGGTCGCATCGCGAACCCTCGACGTGCAGGCGGGCACATGGTCCGCGGCCGATCAGACTGTCGGTGGACGGCCACAGTAGCGCGATGTACCTACCCGGTCGCATTCTCAAGAGCGGCACAGCGGCGGACAGCGGCACCAATGGCACCGCGGCGTCCACGGCGTTCGTGATCGACATGAACCAGCCGACGCCCGCGTGGCGACAGGTCGCATCGATGTCGTTTCGACGCGCGTTTCACAACACCACGATCCTTGCCGATGGCACGCTGCTGGTGACCGGCGGCATGACGGGACTCGATGGCTACGATGGCAATAAGGCCATTCTCGATGCTGAGCTGTGGTCTCCGATCACCGAGACGTGGCAGACCCTCTCGAAGGCACAGTTCCCTCGGCTTTATCACTCCACGGCTCTGCTGCTTCCGGACGGCCGGGTCTTGAACGCAGGAGGCGGCGACGACGGTCCAGCAGTCAACTACACCCAGGCCCAGGTGTTCTCTCCACCGTACCTGTTCAAGGGGACCCGACCCACCATCTCGTCTACCCCTGGAACGCTCCAATATGGAGTGCCCTTCAGCGTGCAGACGCCCGATGCTGCGTCAATCGCAACTGTCTCCCTGGTGAGGCCAGGCTCTGTGACGCACGCGTTCGATGAGGACCAGCGCTACCTGAGTCTGAGCTTCACGGCCGCTGCTGGTACGCTGACTGTGCAGGCGCCGGCGAATGGAAACCTTGCGCCGCCGGGATACTACATGTTGTTTCTCGTGAACAGCACTGGCGTTCCGTCGGTTGCCCAGTTCGTGCGATTGCCATCGCCGTCCGAGGATTCGGTTCCCCCCAGCGCCTCCGTCGTCGCTCAACGGTCAGGGTGGTATCGGAACGGCTACGTTGAGCTGGACGGCGTCCACGGACAACAACGGCGTGGCGCTGTACAACATCCATCGCTCGATGACCGCGGGATTCGTTCCGTCCGCGGCCAATCGTATCGGCCAGTCGACGGCCACCAGCTTCATCGACCGGACGGCCGCCGGCACGTTTTCCTACGTTGTGACCGCACAGGATGCGGCCGGCAACATCAGCCAGCCTTCCAATGAGGTGCAGGTATCAATTCTGGCGGACACGACGCCGCCGAACGTGTCGATGACAGCTCCCGCCGACGGCGCCACGGTAACTGGATCCGTGATCGTGTCCGCTACTGCTTCCGATGATGTGGCGGTGAGTGGGGTCCAGTTCCAGCTGGACGGCGCTTCGCTGGGCGCGGAAGATACCGCACCACCGTATTCGATCTCCTGGAACAGTGCGGGGACGGCGAATGGCACGCATACGCTGTCGGCGAGGGCGCGAGACGCCGCCGGAAATCTCACCCAAGCCACCAGCCTGCTGGTCAGCGTGTTCAACCAGACGACGACCGCTCCTGGCCTCGTGGCTGCCTACGGGTTCGACGAAGGAGGCGGCGTCCAGACCGCTGATGCGTCGGGTCAGGGCAACGTGGGCACGCTCGGAGGTGCCACGTGGACACCGATCGGCAAGTTTGGTTCAGCGTTGTCGTTCGACGGCGCATCCTCGTGGGTGACCGTGGCAGATACGCCAACACTCCGTCTCACGACGGGATTCACCGTCGAAGCCTGGGTGAATCCGTCGGCGAATACAGGGTGGCGATCCGTCGTAATGAAGGAGTCAGCCAACGGCCTCGGTTATGCGTTGTATGCGTTGAACAATGCGTCCCGGCCTGCGGGCTATGTACATACCAACAGCGACATCGCGGTAGCGGGAACAGCGGCGCTTGCGTTGAATACGTGGACGCACCTGGCGCTCACGTACGATGGCAGCACAGAACGGCTATACGTGAATGGAGTCCAGGTTCGAACGGCCGCGGTCTCTGGCTCGATGGCCGCTGCCGCGGGACCACTTCGATTCGGTGGAAATTCGGTTTGGGGCGAGTATTTCCGAGGTTTGATCGACGAAGTGCGAATCTACAATCGCGCGCTCGCGGTTAGTGAGATTCAAACCGACATGAGCCTGCCGATTCACTGAGGCCAGAGAGTTGGCTGGCGGGCGCTCGATGCATCGCGGGCCGCCAGCCGACCCTCCCACGCCATCCAACGATCGCATCCGCAGACCCCTCCGTTCCGCGCCTGCTTTTCCGTTCTCGGACGCGACAGAATCCCAGCGAGTCGCTTACACTCGTTACGGAAACACCGGTCGGCATAGCCCGGCGACCCTGCGCGTGATGTCTCGAGATTCCCACGCAAATGGTGCCGGGGCCGGGCAGACTGCCATGCGACCGTAGGTGCCACGACTCCCTGTGACTTCGTCCATGCGACTCGCACCGGCCTCGCCGCCGCCGGCATCGTGCTCGCGATCTACGGCGGGCTCGCGCTGACGGTGGACTTTCCGTCCGCGGCACTTGGGCATCCAGAGCGACGAAGCCACGTACTACATGATGGGCCACAGCCTCGCCGAGGATGGCGACCTGGCCTACCGCCGCGAGGATCTCGCGCGTGTGTGGCGCGAGTTTCCATCGGGCCCGGCGGGTGTCTTTCTGAAGAAGGGCCGATCCGTCACCGGGATGGACTCACCGCGCGGCCGCCGTTCATCGACGTGCATTCGGCGCCCGGATCCCGACGCCGGCAGACTCTACTTCGGCAAGTCATTCATCTACCCGTTGGTTGCGGCGCCGTTCGTGCTGGCGTTCGGGACGAACGGCTTTCTGGTGCTGCACGCCCTGCTGCTGTCGCTCGTGATTCTCAGCGGCTATCTGTTCCTGCATGCGCGGATGCAGGCGACCGTGGCCGTCTTGCTGGCGACGGCGTTCGTGATGGCGACCGTCGTGCCGGTGTACTTCGTCTGGATCACGCCCGAGCTGTTCAACTTCAGCCTCATCGTTCTGGCGTACACCTGCTGGCTGTTCAAGGAGGTGGCGGACTCTTCGACTGTGCCGCGGGGAGCCCGCTGGCTGTTGTCGCCATCGACCGATATCGGCGCCGCGGTCCTGCTCGGTATCGCGACGTTCTCGAAGCCATCGAACCTGCTGCTGTACATCCCGATCGCACTCTGGCACGTGTGGCAGCGGCCGATGGACACCGTTGCCTCATCGCGGGCTCGTCTTCGGCGCGGTGACCGCCGGGCTCTTTGCCGCCAACCTGGCCATCTCGGGCGACTGGAACTATCAGGGCGGCGAGCGCAGCACCTTCTACGCGGCGTTTCCGTTCCAGACGCCGAACACTGGGTACGAGCGGGGGCGCCGCGCGCCCGCGACGAAGCGCTGACCGACATCCTGTTCGATCCGCAAGTCTTCTGGATCAATCTGTCGCACAACCTCGTGTACTACTTCGTGGGCCGGTACTCGGGACTCGTCGCGTACTTCTTCCCGGCGGTCTTCGGTCTGGCGAGTTTTCTGTGGCGTCCGAAGCGGCCAGGCTGGCAGTACCTCGTGCTGGGCGGATGTCTGCTCCAGATCGTGTTTTTCGTCATCACTCTGCCGTACACGTGGTTCGGCGGCGGAGGCTCGGTCGGCAATCGCTACTTCGTCGGTGCGTACGGCGCGTTCCTGTTCCTGTTGCCGCCGATTGAGCAGACCGCGATGGGCTCTGGTGCCATGGCTGGTCGGGGGACTCTTCACCGCGCAGCTGGTGCTCAATCCGTTCGCCAGTTCTTCCGGCCAGGGCAGTACGCCTCACACGGTCCGCTGCGGCTGCTCCCGGTGGAGCTGACGAACGTCAACGATCTGCCCATCAACACGAATCCTGCGCGCGTCCGCGTCGCGTTTGGTGACAATCCCGATCTGCACGATCCGCCGTTCCAGATCTATTTCCTCGACGACAACGCCTACGATCGCGAGCCCGACCGGAGCTTCTGGGTCCGGGGCGAATCAGGGCCGAGTTCCTGATCAAGACGGACCGTCAGGTCCGGATGGCGACGATGCGTCTCGAGGGTGGTCCAATTCCGACCGACGTGACGGTGAACGATCGGTGGAAAGACGGAGCGTCTGCATCTGACACCCGGTGAGACGCAGCACGTATCCCTGGCGCTCGGCGAAGGTTTTCCGTACATGGGCCGTCTGGTCTGGACGGCGTCCGTGTCGAGCTCGGCCGGCTTTTCTCCGGTGTTCTACGGCGGCACCGACGCACGCTATCTCGGCGTGCGCGTCAGGCCCGTGCTCGTGCCATGAGCACATCGCTGTCGTCACGTCGAGCCCGCCACTGGCGGAGGGAGGGCATCTGGTCATCGCGCGGTCGCTCGTGACCGCCCTCCGCGATGCCGGACACGACGCCGACATCGTCATCACGCCGCAGAATCGATTCGGACGGAACGTCTCCTCGTACCTCGCCAATCGCCTGACCGATGTCGGCCGCACTGCCGATGGCCGGCGCGTCGATCAGGTGATCTCGTTGCGGTGGCCGAGCTATGCCGTGCGGCATCCCGCCCACGTGTCGTGGCTCAATCACACCGCGCGCGAGTATTACGATTTGTGGGATCGATTCAGCGCAGGGCTCTCGAGCGCAAATCGAATGAAGGAGCAGGTCCGTCGATCGATCATCCAGCGTGCCGACACTGGCTGCTGGCTCCAACGTGACGCGGCTGGTGGCGCAATCGAAGACGGTGCAGCAGCGGCTTCGACGCTTCAATGGACTCGAATCCGAAGTGGTGTATCCGCCGGCTCCTCAGCGGGCGTACCGGTGCGATGCCTTCGAGCCGTTCTTGTTCGCGGTGTCGCGGTTCGCGCCGCTGAAGCGGCTGGACCTGCTGGTCGAGGCGCTCGCCAGGCCGGAAGCCGCGGGGCATTCGCGCCGTCATCGCGGGCGAGGGCGAGCAGTGGGCTGCGATCCGTCAACTCGTCGTCGGATCGCGGGATCGCCGATCGCGTGACGCTGCCCGGCCGAATCGACGACGCGACGCTCGTGGACTACTACGCGCGATGCCGTGCCGTCGTCTTCACGCCGCTCGACGAGGACTTCGGGTTCGTCACAGTGGAAGCGTTCGCAAGCGGGAAGCCGGTGATTACGACCACCGACAGCGGCGGACCCGCCGAGCTCGTGGAGGATGGGGTCAGCGGCAGGGTCGTCGCTCCGGAGCCTGGGGCGCTCGCGGGTGCCCTGCGTGAGCTGGCGGACAGCGAAACACTGGCTGTCGTCTTGGAGCGGGTGCCGCCGGGCGGTCCGCGACGCTCTCCTGGGCGGCCACGGTGAATCGGCTGCTCCTTCCGTTACACTGATCGACATGGGCTACGCGACGCCGCTCGAATCGCGCATCGCCAAGAAGACGACGCGCGCCATCCTCGACTTCGAGATGATCGAAGCCGGCGATCGCGTGATGGTCGGCTTGTCCGGCGGCAAGGACAGCTGGGCGCTGCTGCAGATCCTGCACGTGCTCCAGCGACGCGCGCCGATCGATTTCTCGATCGTCGCGGTCACGGTGGACTCGGGGTACGAGAACTATCGGCACGACCTCCTGACCAAGACGTGCGCCGAACGCGGCTGGGAGCTGAGGATCGAGCACACCGTCATCGGCGAGGTGATGGACGACCTGCTGGATCCGGACGCCACGCCGTGCTCACTCTGTGCGCGGCTCCGCCGCGGCGTGCTGTATCGGCTGGCGACCGAGTTGGGCGCCACCAAGATTGCGCTGGGCCATCACAGCGACGATTTCATCGAGACGCTGCTGATCAATCTGTTCTTCGCCGGCGCGCTGAAGGCGATGCCGGCAAAGCTGCTGTCGGACGACAAGCGGCACGTGGTGATTCGGCCGCTCGTCTACGTCTCCGAGGACGAGGCGCGGCTGTACGCGAAGGCGTGCGAGCTGCCGGTCATCGGCTGCTGCTGTCCGGTGTGCGGAGACCTCAGTCTGCAGCGTCAACGCATCAAGCGCCTGCTGATGGATCTGGAACGCGAGCATCCCGGCGTCAAGTCGTCGCTGCTGAAGGCGCTCGGCAATGTCATGCCGAGGCACTTGCTCGATCGGCGCCTGAATCCGCTCGAGGGCGTGAAACACGCTCGTGGCTCGTCCTCGCCGCAAGATGCGGCGCGCACTCGCCGCCATGCTCGCCGAGGATCCGTCTGACCCCGAGTCAGACGAGGCTGCTGTCGGTGCATCGCCGCTCCGAGCCGGATCATTCCGCTCGTCGTGTCGAACGCCCGCTCATCGGACTAGCACGCCCAGCTCTCATGCGCGCCGTGCTCCAGCGAGTGTCGTCCGCGCGCGTCGTCGTCGACGGGCGCGAGACGGGCCGGATCGCGACGGGCATCCTCGCGCTCGTCGGCGTCGAGCACGGTGATGGTCCCGAGGACGTGGCGTACTTCGCGAACAAGATCCGGGATCTGCGCATCTTCGAAGACGAAGCCGGGCAAGATGAACCGATCGGTCGTGGATGCGGGGGGCGCGGTGCTGGTCGTCTCGCAGTTCACGCTGGCGGGCGACTGCCGGAACGGGCGGCGCCCTCGTTCATGACGCAGCTGCTCCAGCGGAGGCGCAGGTGCTCTACGAAGCCGTGATCGCGTCACTGCGCGAGAGCGGCCTGACCGTGGCCACGGGGACGTTCCGCGCGATGATGCAGGTCGAGCTCGTGAATGACGGTCCTGTCACGTTGCTGCTCGACAGCCGGAAGCGCTTCTGACGGTTTCAGCCTGCGCGGCGCGGTCACCGTCAGCCACAGTCCAACGCCGATGCTCTCGAACGCAGTGCCCACACATCGTCACGAGCGACCAGGAGCAGACCATTGATGATGATGTGAAACCGCCCGGTGATACTGTGTCTGATGCCAGGCCGATATCGACGGTCCCACGCGGCAAAGCCGCCCGGATAGCGGATAGCCCACGCTGCTCTCTCTCGCCAACACAGCGTCGTCTCCACGCATCGTCTCTTGTCAGACGCTGCGCTTTTCAGGTGCCTGCCCAGGCAGACGCCCAAGCGTACTGGCCCGTTTACATCGCCGCAACCGGTACCAAACACGGCAGCGATCCCCCAGCCGGCTGTCGTTCCCCAGATGGCCACTTGCTGGGCAACAGCCATTGCCGCAGAAGGGCCGCGAACAGGCCGCCCAGCGTTTGAGCGAGCGATCGCTGCTGGGCCGCTATCAATTGCGAAGCGCCCCACAGCGAGAGGATCGCCAGGCGAATCAGGGCCACACCAAACAGTCGCATGAAGGACAGCTGGTACCAGAAGCCGACAGCCGACGTCGAAGCGACGAAGGTGTCGGTGCCGGCGACCGCGCCCAGCGCTAGGGCAAGCCGACCTGTCTCCATCAACAAGGCCACCCCGAACAGCGCAACCACGAGACTGACGGCTCGAAAGACGTGCCTGGGCGTCATCGGTCCTCCTCTGTGTATTTTCGATCCTGCATTGTTGCTCGTGTCATCCGTATCTGCGATAGGCGTTAACGGCGGATGTTGACGTTCGCGTGGAAGAAGTTCTCGGGATCGTATCTGGCCTTGAGCTCCCGCAGCCTGGCGTAATTGACCCCGTACGCGGCCGCCGCCGGATCGCCGGCCTCATCGTGATCGAGATAGTTCACATAGCGGGTCTCGGCAAGAAATGGTTTCAACGCGTCGAACGTCCCGCGACACCAGGCGATGTAACGGTCGTTCTCACGCGGATCCATCCACTGCGAGATGATGGCGACGTTGAAGCCGGTCACGCGCAAGGCGCACGCCGTGGCAGACACGGGACCCTGCTCGCCGCGCCATGAAAATGCTCGATCAGCAGTTGGCTCATCGGCGAGTCGCACGACTCGAAGCGATCCACCAGGACGCGAATCGCCTCGTCACTGAGGTCGGTGAGAAACTGGGACTTCCAGTAGTTCAGCGCGCCCCTGGGCAGGCTCGCGTCGAAGAGGGCGTTCTGGGCGCTGTAGGAGATCGGGCCCATCGCGTCCATGACCGGCGGCCCGAACGCCTTGAACGGCCGCAGCGCGGCCTCGCCGGCGGACAGGGGCCCGCAATGCGCGCCGACAATGGCGGACGAGCTTCGCGCCGGATCCATCCGGCGCGGTGAGGAGTCCGGCGCCATCATCAGCTCGTCTGGCGCCGACGCGCACTGCTCGCGGAAGAACTTCAAGACATCCTTCGCCTTCGCGTGCGGATGCGCGACGAGCCCGCCCGCGATGATCGGACCGACTGGATGATGTCGTACTCGAGCGACGCGGCAATCCCGAAGTTGCCGCCGCCGCCGCGAATCGCCCAGAACAAGTCCGCGTTCTCGTCGGCGCTCGGCGTGTTTGACGCTGCCGTCCGCCATACGATCTCGGCCGACCGGAGGTTGTCGAGCGCCAGACCGTACTTCGGCATCAACCAACCCAGACCGCCGCCAAGCGTCAGGCCGGCGATGCCCGTGCTGCCGACCACCCCGCCGGTCGTCGCCAGCCCGTGGACCTGCGTTTCGCGATTGAACTCGGACCAGAGACGCCACCCTGGGCGCGCGCCACACGGGCGCGCGGGTCGACGTGGATTCCCTTCATCGGCGCGAGGTCGATCATCAACCCGCCGTCGATGGTGGCATGACCCGCGACGTTGTGCCCGCCGCCACGGACTGCGACCTCGAGATTGAGCGCCCGGGCCACCTTGACGGCATCGCAGATGTCAGCAACACCACGGCAACGCGCAATCAACGCGGGATGCTTGTTGACGAGTCCGTTGTGAACGCGCCGCGCGTCCTCGTAATCCGCGTCGGCAGGCTGAAGCAGCCGGCCGGTAAACCCGGGAGCCAGCTGCGCTAAGGTCGCTTTGTCGGACGGACATGAACGCGCTCCTTCGCCGAAGAAGGCCGGAATCGTCAGTATCCACGGTTCAGCGGCGGAAGTCTCGGGTCCTCTCGTCTGTCGGCCTCACGTGCGTTGCCTGCAACAAGTAGTAGACCTCGGTGCGCAACTGCGCGGGATCCGCGTGCCAATGCCCGTACACTTCCCAGGACGGACCGGCGCGCAGCCGATCGTTCGCGCGGCACCACGCGAGGATCGCGGCATTCGCCTCGCCCAGTCGTCCGTAGTCGCCGTAATGCGTCGTCATCGCCGCGACGCCGTGCGGGGTCTCCAAGGGAACGACCGCCCCCACGGCGGCGAACGGCGCCGTGACGCCGACGCAGAAATCGACCGTCAGCTGATCCGCGGTCGCCGCGCGATAGATGAAGATGTTCTGCCCGTCGAGGTGCACGGCGCCGGCACGCGCCGCCGCATACACCTGATCCAGGTGGCGGCCGAACTCCTGCGCGACACGGCCGCGTGGGACCTGTGCGTGCACGCCGGCGACCGGTCGCGCGGTGACGATCACTTCGTGGACGTCGTAGGGCGTGGATGACATCGTGCCGTTCCCGATTCTGCGAGCACATCGCGGCGCAGCCGCCTGTTAGCTGGCGCGCCGAACGACAAGCATGAGCCCGGATGCCCATGCCAGCTTCACGGCATTGAACTCGTCGCGCCGCTCGAGGTCCGCGACAAGGGCGGCCACCTTCGGCGCATGGCCGTCGGGCCAGTTCGCCTGAGGGAGCAGATCGTCGATGACATACATGCCGCCCGGGCAAAGCAGCGCCAGCGCGTCGTCGAGATGACTGAACTTGCCGGGCCATGCGTCTGCATAAATCAAGTCGAACTGCTGGGCACTGACTCCACGCAGATATTCCGCACCGTCCATGACATGAAACCTCACGCGACCGTCGCCCCCAAGATGTCGCCGCGCGACGTCGACGACGTGTTCGTCGGTATCAACCGTAATCGAGCGTCGAAGCGGCATCCATGCCCGCCAAGAGCCATGCTGTACCGTGGCCCGTCCCAGTCCCCAGCTCCAGAAATCGTCCTGCAGGCTTCGACGCCGCGAGCGCCGCCAGCAACGAACCGACCTTCGCTTCGGAGACCATCGTGAACGACATTGCGGTCGTGTCAGACACGATGCCTTGCCCGGCCGTAGGCGGCCTGTAAATCTCGGCGTCATTCATGTCTGGTTTACCACGAGATACTTCAAGCCACTCGTCGCAGTTCGGCACCGCGAGGAACAGGGAGCTGATCGATAACCACGGCTCCAGAAGAAGCTTGATCCTGCGTCATCATCGAGGTTCTCCATTCCAGGAAGCTGTCCTGACGCCCGGCTTCAGCCCCGGCGGCTCCGCTGCATGCGCCAACCTTTACCGGCTCAGCTGCCTCTTCAGAAAAGACATGACCCGATCGAAGGTAGCCACGATCGTCGGATCCGACATGTCCGTGTCAAACACCATGTCCCCTGCCCGGCATCGCAATGAATTCGTGATGGACTCCCTGGCGCTCCAACTCCTTGGCCATGAGCACGGATTGTTCAAACGGCACGTCGGTGTCGTTGTCTCCATGAAGCAGCAACGTCGGCGGGTAACCTGTCGTGACGTTGCGAAGTGGACACAGCGGATCAAATAGCCTTCGTTCCCTGTCTGGATCGTGCCCGACCACTTCTCGTGGCCAGAGGCCCTGCTGACGGGTATAGAGGTAAAACCGTTCCCGCTTCGCGGTTTCATCTTCAGCAATCACACGAGTGCCAACGGACTCGTACGCCTCTTCCTTTGTTACGGCGGGCTGCCGGTTGTAGAACGGGTCGGGTCGGCTATACCACTCCCCAGCGATGTCACCGTACCCATAGAACGACACAACTGCGGCGGGCCGCGGCTTGAGTCGGACACCGGCCATCAGCGCTAAGTATCCTCCAGCCGAATGCCCGACCACGGCGATGCGATTCGGATCGATCCGAAAGAGCTTTGGACCATCGGTGCGCACCCATCGATAGGCGTCGTCGAGATCCTCGAGGATCTGAGGCAACTTGGCTTGGGGAGCCAGCCGATAGTCGATTGAAATGATCGCGTAGCCGGCGTCCAGATACTTTTTAGCCTGAACGGGATTCAGCCAGCTACGGCTGCCCATGATGAGCGCGCCGCCGTGGATGTACAAGATGGCGGGTCTGATGGTGTCGTCAGGTGGCCGGTACACGTCGGCCCGAATGAGAAGGCTTCCTATCGTCTTGTAGGTGTAGGTCTTCTTGCCCAGGTCCTGCGCGTCGACGTCTTGGAGGCTTGCGACCATCGCGATCACAGAAAGACCGTCCGAAGCGTTGTCGACCCCACGAAGCCTCCACATGAGATGAACCTCGACGGTCTCACGCCGAGGACAGGCTGTGAAGCGCTGCCAGCGTGCGGCCACGTCGGCGCCTGTGTCCGCGTTCCGTTGTTCTCTTGCGGACCGCCTAGCCCACGGTGCCGAGGCGGAGTTGCCAAGGACTGATCTGCTTGGTCACCAACAGTCCGTTGGTCGTCCACGGATCCGCCGCAAGGCGCTCGACAATTTCGGACGTGCTGGACGCGCGGAGAATGAGCAGCGCATCGCGCGTACCTCCAAGGGACCGACGAGCGCAGCGAAGCGTTCCTCGAACAAGGTGTCCATGAACGCGGCATGTGCGGTCCAGGCCACCTGACTCTCGAGTGGCTTCGAGTCGTCCCACGCTGGCCCGCGCGACCGCACGACGACGAACACGCGCTCCATCTCGATACTCTCACTCGCCATCACACGCTACTTTTCCAAAGAGTTCGTCCGGAATATGCCCCGACCGCTGGCCTGAACGATAACCGGACCCTCTCTCGTCGCGAGAAAATGCGGCACATCTGCAGGAATGAATATGAGCTGCCAGCGGGGTAGGTTTCACTTCGTCTCGTCGAACCGCTCTCCAATCCCCAATAACCAGTAGACCTTCGATCACGGTGACGATTTCATCATCCGGACGGGTATGCGCGAGCATCGCGATCCGCCAGGATTCTCACTCTGTCGATCTCACTCGCCCCCCGGGCTGGAATCGCCGCGAAAGTGCGCTCGCTGTCTACCGTCGGTGTAGTAGGCGGGAGTGAACCATCGGATGTCTTGCGGAGTTAACGCAGTGACCTGCTTCGTTGACTCAGCGGGAGCCCCCGTGGTTGCTCCGAGAGCCACGGCAAGCGCGACCGAGGCTGTCAGGCGTGGAGGTAGTGCCATCATGTTCCGCTCCAGCGTCTCATCTGTCCGTCCAACGTGCCGCTGCAGACCCACCGGTCGCGAAACTCACTTCATCCGGTTGTACTTCCTCAACGCCGCCACGACCCGATCGCCCGGCAGGCCGAACACGCGAATGCCGTCGGCGCCGGTCATCGTTTGCGCCGCGAGCATCGCGTTGACGACGGCTTCTTCGGTCGCGTCGATCGTGGCCTGAAAAGAGCGGATCGATCCGATCGTTGGGCAGCATCGTCAGCGACGGCGTGCCATCGGGCCGCGCCGCGCCGGCGTTCGCGGTGGAAAACGCGAGAAACAGATCGCCGGAGGAATTGCCGGCCCAACTGCCAAGCCGGCCGAGTCCCATGCCGACGCGCCGGGCGATGCGCTCGAGTTGGTGCGGCAGCAGCGGCGCATCGGTCGCGACGATGACGATGATCGAGCCGCGGCCTTCTGTCGTCGGCCGCGACGGCGCGTTCCTCGCACCGCCGGCTCGCCGGGCAGGGCGGAATCCGCGCGTCCACGGCCGGGTCAGCGGCTGCGGCAGCACCGTGCAGGTGACCGAGATCGGTGATCTCCGGACGGATCGGCACGCCGAGGATCCGCAGATCGCCGCCGTAGTTGCACTGCACCAGCACGCCGAGCGTGTAGCCGCCCTGCTGCGGCCGACAGCACGCGCGACGAGGTGCCGATGCCGCCCTTGAATCCGTTGCAGCCCATGCCGGTGCCGCCGCCAACGGCGCCTTCTTCGACCGGGCCCGGCTTCGCGCGATCGAGCGCCTGAAAGGCGTGGGCGGGCTTCACGTGCTCGCCGTTGGCGTCGTTCAGGAAATCGAACGTCTCGGCGACGATCGGGTAGGTGAAGACGAACTCGCGGCCGTTCTTCAATTGCCACTGGATCGCCGCGTCGCGCACGGTGCCGACGCTGTGCGTGCCCGTCAGCAGGATCGGGCCCTCCAGAAACCCGATTCCTTGATCCAGTTGATGCCGGTCATGTCGCCGTTGCCGTTCTGATTGAACGTCGCCGCGAACACCGGATCCCAGTTGCCGCGCGGCCGCGGCAGGATCGCGGTGACGCCGGTGCGAATCGGGCCCTTGCCCGGCACGAGCTTGCCCTCGCCCTCGATGAGCGTGACGTGACCGACGGCGATGCCGGCGACGTCGGTGATGGCATTGAGCGGACCGGTCTGGCCGGGGAACGGAATGCCGAGGTCGCGCCCGCGCGGCCGGGTTTGTGCCGTGCCAGAGAATACGGTGACGCGGCCAGCAACAGCCCGAGTGCCAGTCGCATGGCGTCTGCTGCTTTCGAACGCCAAGGTGCGGATGCTGCGTCAGTGTTCATTCCAGAACTCCTCCCACTGGTCGCGGCGACATCGCCCTTACCACAGCTCCTGCCACCGTTCTGCTACCGCAGCAATCAAAGCGGTGTTGCAGGGAGGAGGACAACTCTCCCTTGTCCCACGTCAGTGATGAGTGGTTGCAAAAGCTCACAGCTTGAGCTCCAAGCCATTGTTCGTACCCCGATGTCTTGATGGTCACGAACTTCGTCCACTTAGCCGTGCCGCCTTCCTGCGCTGGCAGGAACTCGCCGCACAGCCTGTACTGTCTTGTCCCATCGGAAGTCACGACGTACCCGCTTCGCACATCACGAAAGCGGACAGGCTGCGGGGGGCGGTGGGTATGGAAATCAGTGGCGGCTGAGGTCAATAGAAACTCAACGGCTGGATTCGCCGAAGCGTTCGGCGGATGGGACTGACCGCGAGCAGCCGGAACGGTGCGCACAGCTACGAGAACCAGTGTCGTGAGTAGCGCCATGAGAGGTCGCATGGTCCCCTTGGGTAGTCCGGCCGCACGCCTGCGGCACGAAATCGAGCGTACACCACAACGCCGTACGCCCCTTGTCAACTTCTCGGTTCTTGGGCAACCCCTCCTACTTCCGATCGTCGCAGCTCTTGACAGATCAACAAGGCCCGAACCGAGACTTACCCGAGCGCCTCCAGCGCCGGCGGAGCGTGACGCGACCAAACGGCTTGGGGACGCACTTGTCCAGGTTGTCCATGACCCACGCCCACGTACGGCTCGCCGGGCCGTAAGGCGAAGGTGTTCTTAAAGGAGACTTCGCCGTGCGCATCCTTGAACACGAACGGCAGCGAGTCGTCCTCCGGCTTCGCATGGCCGATGCCTTCGGCGGAGAACCCGCGCTGTTCCCGGTAGTCTTGGATTGAACGACCACGAACTGGAAGCGACCGATGCCGACGTGGTCGCCGAGATCGTGGCGCTGGTGGATGAAAGGGCCTCAAAGATCGCTGGCTGATTGGATTCGGCAGCATACGTCCAAGCGGCGATAGGCCTCTGGCCTGGCTCGGCGCCATTTCCGCGGCGCCCGCGGCGTCGTCCCAAGTCGCCGCTGATCTCTCCGCGGCCGCGACAGCGTCGCTGACTGCGGCGCGATTGGCCGCGAGCACGTCGTTGACATCGGCCACGGGACCTAGTTGGCCGGCCCGTTGTCCCAGCATAACGAGTCAAGGACGCTATCGAGTTGAGCGGCTGTCGTTCTGTTTGGCGCCAGGGAGACCTTCAGCATCACGCTGGATCCACCAGACGTGACGTTAAAGCAGCACGGCTGGAACCATACACCTTCCGCATACGGTCCGTTGCGCGTCGAAGGAAGGATCCAGGAGCTCCGAGTGTGTCATCTCGCGTCGTCCACCTCAACTGACGAGGCAATGGTCCCTGTGGGCCAGAGACTCGTCCCTTGCATGTGGACGATGCCCGACCCGACGCCCAATAATCCGGCATGCGCCACATTCTTCTTGCGCTGTGCTTGTTCGGCGCCGCCGCCGACGCCTCCGCGCAGCAGTTTCCTTTCGTGTATCCGGTAGCGGACCCCGCGAGCATCACCACCACGAAGGATGTGACGTACGGCTCGCTGGGTACCGTGACGCTGGCCATGGACGTCTACCGTCCGTCGCACCCCACCTCCCGCGCCTGCCCGCACTGGTGTTCTTCAACCGGGCGTTTGGTCCCGACCGGGCGTTCCACTTCTACACGGGGTGGGCCCAGCACGCCGCGGCGGAGGGTCTGACCGCGATTGTCCCGGATCTTCGCGACGATACGACGGCCGATGACTTCGATCGGCTCTTGACGTACCTCACCGATCATTCAGGTGAACTGGGCATTGATGCGAATGCGATCGCCGTGTATGCGGGCTCGGGCAACGTGTACACGGCGTTGCCCGTGGTGGAGAACCCGAAGACCACGCGCGTCCGGTCGGCGGTGATGCTCTACGGCACGGGGCCGGTGACCGAGTTCAGACGTGATCTGCCGCTGCTGTTCGTGAGGGCGGGGCTCGATCGGCCCGCCGTCAACACGAAGATCACCGAACTGGCCGCGCTGGCCGTCAGCCAGAATGCACCGGTGACGCTGCTCAATCACTCGACGGGCCATCACGGCTTCGAGATCTTCGACAACACCGACGCCACGCGGGAAGTGATCGATCGCATCATCACGTTCGTCAAGACGACCACGGCGCCCGGCTACCAGGTGGCGCTCCGCGAGGGCCTGCCTGAAGCCACGGCGGCTGCGTTCGTGCTCACAGGCCGTTCACGCGAGGCGGCCGCGGCCTACGCGACACTGGTGGCCGCTCATCCGGATGATGCGCGGCTGGGCCTCGCGTATGGAGAGGCCCTGCTCGCCGACTCGCAGTTCTCCGCGGCGTGTGCCGTCTTCGATACGCTGCGCGACAAAGATCTGGGCGCGCGGGATCGCGGGTTGCCGGCCGCGCGTGCGTGCTTGATGAAGGGCGATGGTGACGCGGCGATCCGTTGGCTCAAGACCATCCCGACGCAGTATCTGCCGACCGAGATCGAGACGGATCCGGCATTTGCGCCGCTGAAGGGTCGCGCGGACTTCCACGCGCTCTTTTCCGCGCGCTGATTCGAGGGTGGTTCGGCAGGTGATACCGCATCGCGTTGAGCGTGCGCTGATAACGTCGGCTCCGTTTGGGCGTTAGCCTGCCGATTCGGGGTTGCGAGTCAACATCCGCATGATCTCTTCGTGATGGGACCAATTCTCGCGAACGAAATCAGCCACCGTCCTGCCCGCAAATGCGGCTCCTGCGTCAGCGCCATTCTGCAAGAGAAGGACAATGGCTGGAGCCGACTTCGACGTCGCAGCACGGGCTAGAGCGGACCAATGGCCCGGCCAGGAAACGTTGGGGTTCGCGCCGGCCTCGAGCAGCATTCTGATGATCGCGGTGTTTCCACGCGATGCAGCGATCATGAGGGGCGTGTTGCCCTTCGTGGTTGGATCACCCCCACACGGCGCGTTGACGTCACGACAAGTGGCAAGCAGTCGGCGAGTGGCTGCGACATCTTCGCGCTTGATCGCACGCCCGAGGTCGTTAGTGACTCCATCGAACAGCCCGCGAGGGACTCGAGGGTTGCGCAGCCCATTCGCGGGCCCGAGCCAGCAGTTCGTCTCGCACCTGGCTCCAGTCGTGCAAGGTGGTCGGGTCGAAGTCCGCACCGTTTGGCCAGACGAGCGTCCCAACCTCCTCGTAAGCCGGTGTCTGCCAGTTCCCGGAGGGCCTTGTCGTAGGCTTCGCGCGACCAGTCCGGTACTCGGGATTCCCGCCCTTGCCGCGCGCGAGCTCGATGGTGGCGACAACTGCGTAGGTGTTCCAGTCGGGGATGCCCCGGGTCGCGAGCGGCGTTCATCAAGCCTTTTCGACTCGGTCGGTTCCCGCTGCCGCTCGTCGGCTGCAGCGGCCTGTTAAGCGGCGCCGCGATAGTGCACCCACGCCCATCCGAATAGAGTCGCCGCCAAAAAGGGATACGCGAAAAACGGCAACGGTTCGGAGAGTGGCGTCAAGGCCGCGCCCATGAAGATGCGCACGGCGACGACCGCAAACAGCAGCGCCGCCATAAAGCCGACCCCCCGAAGCCAGACTGGCATGATGTTGGACGCACCCACGAGAGCGAGTGACGCAGCCCAGAGGCCGACACCGGCCGCAAACGACGGCGCACTGGCCTCAAGGGGCATGGCGGAGCCAGACAGAACGAGTGTTTCCCCGGCGACAAAGACCACAAAGCCCGCCGCCGCGAGAACGTTTCCCCGGTGACCGTGATGAAAAGCCAGCAACGCCGAAGCCACGACTAGAACTGTGCCGTCTACGCCCCACGCTAGCCCTCGCAATGACGCAGACGGGGCAAACGTGCCGGCGATGCCGAGAACCGCACCGGTCACGAGCCCAATAGCTGCGATCAGCCGCAGTCGCGAGTTGCTGAATTCTGATTCTCTGGACCCCATTAAATTTCACTCTCATTGATTGGCAACACCTGTTGCGGGGGGCAACGGGAGCAAACCAAGCTGCTGTGTCATTCCGAGATCATCGCGGCTGGCGAAATGATCGGTTATCTTTCCATCTCGAAGCACGTACCAGTGCATGTGTTGGACTTGGAAGTGCTTGCCGGTGGGCTGCACCCGGCGAGGAAGCCTGCCGTTCACCCGCCTTGTCCCCATGCCTCGATGAGTCCCACTGACGCGGCAACGGACGACAACGGTGCTCGCTTCCCAACACCCCTCCGTATGGCGGCCAGTCGCTGCAGTCGACGTGGCGCATCGTATCGCATGCATGGGCCTCATGACCGAGAAGAAACGGTGCAACGTAGCGCGTCGCCGGCGAGAGCACGAAGAGGCCGTTTCCATCTCTCGTGACGCGCAAGTACCGCTGCTTTCGGGCCAATGCTGAAACCATCTACCGGCAGGTCCGAAAGGAGCGATCTCTCGAGATTCGCTCAGGGCACATCATTGGGAACATCCCCTCGACCGCATTTTCTTGCCATCAGCGCTCTTCCTGCTCTCCGCGACGCCCGCCTTCGCGCAGCAGCGGCCGCTCGTCACCGAAGATCCCGTCCCCATCGGCGACGGACGCGTGCTCGTCGAAGCCGGATTCGACTACGAGCACCAACTCGAGATCCCCCTGTACGGCCTCACCGGGAATCTCGTGCACCTCCCGGCCATCGGCGTGAACCTCGGCCTCGGATCGCGAGCCGAGATCCAGATCGACGGCGGTTATCGCTGGCTGCACGTCACCGATCGGATCGACGCGCCACTGTCCGCGATCCTCGACATCCCCGGCGACACGACGCACTCGGAAGACGATGTGGTGATCGCGACGAAGATCCGGTTTGTGACCGAGCGCGAGCATCGGCCCGCGTTCGCGTTTCGTCTGGCGACGAAGCTGCCGAACACGCCGAATCAAACGGGCCTCGGCACCGACCAGACCGATTTCTCGTTCAGTCTGCTGGTGGGGAAGTCGCTCGGCTCGACGCGGATCGTCGGCAATCTCGGGATGGCGATCACGGGCGATCCGACCGAGACGGCCGTCCAGCACGATCCGATGCTCTATGGCGTCTCGGTCTCGCACGCGATCTCCGCGCGGACGTCAATTGTGGGCGAGATCGAAGGGCAGTGGCTCTCGTACACCATCGCCCAGTCCGGGAGCCGAAAATCGATCGGCGGCCCGAGCGGGATTTCGCTACGCCTGGCGCTCGGCGCGACTCGATGCCGCTGTCGTGACAGGACTTACCGATCGCAGTCCCGAGATCGGCTTCACGACCGGCGTGACCTGGATTTTCAAGGCGTTCGGCACGCCGTAATCACGGCTCACTGATCACAGCCTCATCGCGTCGCGCTGGCGGATTGCCGATCTCGTAGAACTGCCGGACCGCTGCCTGCTCGTCCGCGGTCCGCTCCGCGGTCCACCCGAGTTCGCCAGCCATGAGGGTCGCGCAGCGACTGACACACGGGTCGCCGGGATAGCCGAGCGCACCCAGCCCGGTGCGCCGGACCACGACGTCTTCGAGCGTCAGCGCAGACTCTTCGCGGATCGCGTGGATGACCTCGGCGCCCGTGACCGTCGTGTCAGCCTCCACCGGCTCGGCCAACGCAGCGACGTTCGGCACCCAGCGCGAGGACGCGTTCGGAGGCCCGGCCGTACAGCTTGCCGAAGGCGCTGCAAGCTCGTGGGAGCGAACGGCGATGACACGGCCGCGATGTCGTGACTCGCGGGTTCGATGAGCGGCCCGGTGGCACTGTCGCTCTGTGGCGAGCCGCGACCGAGCTTCCTGCACGCCAAAGTAATGGCTCGCTCGGCGACGCCGCGTGCGGTGGTGAACTTGACGCCGACGACTGACATCGCGCCCTCGACACCATCACGCGTATGGTCACGAATCTCCGGCGTGTCGAGCAGCTCGATCGATGCGGCCCGGCGCGTGCTTCGCGGGCACCACGCCTCGGTGCACCAGCGTCACATCGTCCGTGGTGAGGGCGAGCCAGGGAAACGCGGCATTCACCTCGGCCAGAAAGTCGCCGGCTTCCGGCGCGCTCACGAGCGTGTCGTCGCTTCCGCTCAGCGACTCACCGTGCGACGTGCCGACGAGAAGTCGTCCATGCAAGGGCAGTGCGACGAGCAGCCGCCCTGCCGGAGTCGGTCTCGCCAACGCGACGTCAGGCCAAGGACGCCGGGTGACGAGGTTCATCGCTTTGACGAGCGGGAACACGCGTCGCGTGCCAAACGCCGCCATCAGCCGTCCGGCGGACGCGCCTGCCGCATTGATCGTGAGGGCGCTTCGTACCTCGACTCGCGTGCCGGTCACATCGTCGCGCACCACCATGCCGGCGACGCCGCGCGCGCGTTCGGATGGGTTCGATCGCGGTCGCATAGTTGACGAGCACGGCTCCATGCCGGGCCGCCGCCAGCGCGAAGCTCAGGGTGAGCCGGTCGCCTTCGTCGATGCGGTAGTCGAACCAGTACGCCGCGCCGGTCGTGCCCGTGAAATCCGCCCCAGGCACAAGCGACTGGGCGTCTCCGCGCGAGAGCACGCGCCCGGCCGGCAGTTGGTGCGACGCAGGGAGGCCCTGGTTGCGATCCCACGCGACCAGCCGATCGGCAGCGAACGCGGCGCGCATGGCCCAGGTGCTCCGCGTCAGCCGCGCCGCGGGTCGGCATGAGGAAGCCGAGCGGCGACACCAGCGATGGCGCGATCTTCGCCAATGCGCGGCGTTCGCGGATCGAATCGCGCATCCGCCCGACATCGAACGCCTGCAGGTATCGCAGGCCGCCGTGGACGGTCCGATGATGATTGAATGAGGTGCCGCTGCCGAAATCGCGCCGCTCGACGAGCGCGGTCTTCAATCCGCGAAGAGCGGCATCGTACGCGAGCGTGAGTCCGTAGATGCCGCCTCCGACGATCAGGACGTCGAAGGACTCGTCGGCGAGCCGCGCCGGATCACGCGTCATGCGGACGGAGCCGCGAAAGGCCGCATGGCTGAATTATATGAACTATAGTTCTTGGCCGTGACTGCTTCGTCTGACGCCGGCGCGCTGGGCCGCCGGGTCCGCGCGTATTGGCACGATCACATCCACGACCTCGCCATCTCGACCCACCCGCCTGGATCGCCGGGCTTCTTTCAGGACCTCGACGCGTACCACTTCGAGAAGCTTCACCACCTGCTGCGCCTCGTCGATTTCGACGGACAGCGCGGCCGCCGTGTGCTCGATGTGGGATGCGGCACGGGTGTGGACCTCGTTCGATTCGCGCGAGCGGGGGCGATCCCGGTTGGTGTGGATGTCGCCGCGTCGGCAATTGCCCTCGCACAAGTCCAATTTCGCCCAGCAACAACTGTCCGCGCATTTGGCCATTGCGGATGGCGAGGCGCTCCCGTTTCGCCGACGCGAGCTTCGACTACGTCTTCGCGCATGGCGTCGTCCAATACACGGCGGACGGCCGTCAGCTCGTTGCGGAGTGCCGGCGCGTCCTCAAGCCGGGTGGCATCGCGTTCTTTCAGGTCTACAACCGCGTCTCGTGGTTGAACGCGCTGTCGAAGCTGATGAAAGTGGATTTGGAGCACGTGGACGCCCCGGTTCTGGGCAAGTACACGCACGCCGAGTTTCGAGACCTGCTCACGGGGTTTTCGGAGGTTCAGTTGATCACCGAGCGCTTCCCGGTGAAGAGCCGCCTGCACGGCGGCTGGAAAGGCGCGCTGTTCAACGGTGTGTTCGTCGGCACGTTCAACGCGCTGCCACGGGCCTTGACCGGCAGGCTCGGCTGGCATTTGATCGCCATCTGCCGGAAGTAGTCGTCTCGCGCAACTTGCCATCGCCCATCGTCGATGCTGACACTGACCAAAGCGCACGCGTACGGCAACGACTTCCTCTATCTGCCCGCGGAACAGGCTGTGGGCCGTGACGAGGCCCGACTGGCGCGGCGGCTCTGCGACCGCCATCGGGGTGTCGGCGGCGACGGCTTGATCCTGTTCACGCCGACGTCCGACGGCGCGCGGATGCGTCTCGTCAATGCGGACGGGTCGCCCGCGGAATTGTCAGGGAACGGTCTCAGGGCGTTGGCGGCGATGATCGTCCGTGGACGTTCGGCCGAGGACCGGCGCGATGTGGTCATCGAGACCGACGCCGGGCCCAGGCGCCTCACGCTCGGTCGCCCGTGAAGGGGCACGCCTGACGTTCCGCGCGCACATGGGCGTCGCCCGTCGGACTGCGCGAAGAGACGCTGCAGGCCGGCGGCGAGTCGATTCGCGCGTCGGTCTTCTCGATCGGGAATCCGCAATGCGTGCTGCTCGGCCCGCTGCCCGATGACGAGCGGTTCGCGCGAGTCGGAGCAGCGCTCGAAGCGCATCCCGCGTTTCCCTCAGCGCACGAACGTCGAGTTCGTCGCCATCGAATCACCTGAGCCGCGTGCGGATCCGGATCTGGGAGCGGGGTGTCGGTCCGACAGAGTCGTCCGGCACCGGCGCGTGCGCGTCGGCGATTGCGGCTATCGCGCACGGCGGTGCCGACCGATCCGTGGAGGTCATCGCGCCTGGTGGCGCGCAGCAGGTGGACTGGACCGACGAAGGCGTCTTCCTGACGGGATGGGCGGAAGTCGTCTGGGAAGGGACGTGGCTCGCTGACCTCTGATGTCCGTCGCGCTCGTGACCTCGGTCGGCGCCAAACGCGTCGCGAGGTGGGGAGGGCAATTCGACGTCGCCGCTCTCAGAATCTGCCATCAGATTCCGCACGTCCGGCAGTCCGAGTTCCGAAGGCTCAGCTCCGCACTCCGAATTCCGCACTCCGAATTCCGTTACGGTTTGTGGGGTGTCTTGCCCGCGTGCGACGACAGAATCTGGTCGATCTGCGCGGTGGCCGCGCGAACCTTGGCCACGCGGTCTGCGAGCACCCGCTGAGCCGTCAGATAGTCCTCCTGCCCGAGCGCCGTCCCCGCTTCTTGCAAGGCGTGCTGAGTGGCCGTGACAACGTCCTGGGCGGCCTTGTAGCGATTTTGCCGGCACCTTGGCGGCGTGCGCGGCGTCGAGGCGGCCGGTCGCGGCTGCCACCGCGGTCGTCACTTCGGCGAGGAGGCGCTCCGCCTGGCTCCTGGCCAGGGCCTTCTGGCTGGAGGCTTCGCGTGCGGCGTTCTGTGCCCGTTCGCGGCTGTCGAGTGCGTCGTTGAGCGCCTGGCGGTAGTCACGCTGGCCGACGGCGTCCTGCGCGCGGCGCAGCGCATCGACCGCGGCCTTGTACTCGTCGCTGGCGTATTGCTCGGCGCCTGCGGCGCGCGCGGCGTCTATCGCGCCTTGCGCCTGGTTCATTTCCTTGGTGGGAGGATCGCCGCAGCCAGCGGCGGCAAGCACGATGGCCAAGAGGACGGCCGCACGGGCCGCACGAACGAAGACGCGCATCGGCGCCAAGTATACGCAAGTGTCGGCGGAGACCGAAGTGGCATCGGGCCCGCGGTTGCAGGATCTCGCGCCTCACGACCGTCCCCGCGAGAAGCTCGCGCGCATGGGCCCCTCATCGCTCGGCGACAACGAGCTGCTGGCCGTCGTCATCGGCCATGGCAGCGCGAGGCTTGGAGCGATGGCCCTGGCCAACACGCTGCTGGTCAGAACCGGGGGGCTTCGCGGGCTGGCGCGGACGTCACTCGCGCAGCTATCGCACGTGCCCGGACTGGGTCAGGCGCGCGCCGGTCGTGTGCTGGCAGCTCTGGAGCTGGGCCGCCGATCGCTGCTGGCCGCGTCGGGCGATCGCCAGCGTTTTCGGACGGCCCGCGATCTCGCCGAGTTCCTGCTGCCGCAGTTTGGCGGCCGGCGCCGTCGAGCACTTCGGCGTCGTCCTGCTCGATGTGAAACACCGGTTGCTGAAGGTGACAGTCGTCAGTGTCGGGAGCCTCGATGCGACCGTCATCCTTCCGAGGGAGGTGTTCCGCGAAGCCGCCCTCAGCGCGGCCGGCGGCGCTCGTCCTGTTCCACAACCACCCCTCCGGCGATCCCACGCCGAGCCCGGACGATGTGGCGGTGACGCGGCGGATGGTGGAAGCGGGACGGTTGATGGGAATCGATGTCGTGGACCATCTGATCCTGGCGGATGCCCGCTATGTGAGCCTGCGCGAGACGGGCGCCTGCGGCTGACTGCGGGCACCTGCACCGCGTAGGGTAAGATCAAGGATTCGCGATGCGTATCCTCTACTTCGACTGCTTCAACGGCGCCTCCGGCGACATGATCCTGGGCGCGTTGCTCGACGCGGGCCTGCCGCTGCAGGCGCTCCGCGACGCGCTCGGCAGTCTGGGTCTGGCCGAATACGAATTGGCGGCCGATCGGGTGCTCCGGGCGGGTGTCTCGGCCACACAGTTCCGGCTCATCGAGCGCGCGGGCGTCGCTCACGTGCATTCGCACGCCGCACCCTCGCACGATCACGGTCACGACCGCGCACCGCGCACCACGCACGACGCACCGTCGCATCACGACCACGAACACGAACACGAACACGAACACGAACACGAACATAGTCACAACCACAGCCACCCACACCGCAGCCTGCCCGAGATCCTGTCGCTGATCGAGAAGTCAGTCACTGTCCGCCGAGTGGACGGACTCGAGCGATCGCCTTGTTCCAGCGTCTGGCCGAGGCCGAAGCCGCCATCCACCAGATGCCCGTGGAGCGCGTGCATCTCCACGAAGTCGGAGCCCTCGACTCGATCATCGACATCGTCGGCGCGCGTATTCGCGCTCGAATGGTTCAAGGCCGACCGTGTCGTCGTGTCGCCGATGAACGTGGGCGGCGGCATGGTGCACTCGGCGCATGGCGTCTTCCCGGTCCCGGCTCCGGCGACTGTCCGCCTGCTCGGGGACGCGCCCATCTATTCGGAGGGGCCCCGGGCGGAGCTGCTGACCCCGACCGGCGCGCTGCTCCTGACCGGGCACGCGGATGCGTTCGGGCCGCTGCCGTCGATGCGTGTCGGCGCAGGTGGGCTACGGCGCGGGTCAGAGGGATTTCGCCGACACGCCGAACGTCCTGCGCGTGCTCGTGGGTGAGTCAGCGGACACTCCGGCGACCGAGCGGATCGTCGAACTGGCCTGTGAGACCGACGACATGAATCCGCAGATCTTCGGCGTGCTGATGGACAGGCTGTACGAAGCCGGAGCGCTCGAAGTGTTCTACCAGGCCGTCCAGATGAAGAAGAACCGGCCGGGCACGCTCGTGACCGTGCTTGCCGCGCCGTCGCAGCGCGAGGCGCTGACCAGCGTGCTCTTCCGCGAGACGACGACGATTGGCGTGCGGTATCAGGAGATGGACCGCGACTGCCTGGACCGCGAGATCGTGACACTCGACACTCCGCTCGGTGCCGTGCGCGATGAAGATCGCGCGCCGCGGCGGCGTGGTGCTCAACGCCGCGCCCGAGTTCGAGGACTGCGCCCGGCTTGCACACGAGCGCGAACGTCCCCGTGAAGGATGTGCAGGCCGCGGCGACGAAAGCCTGGCTGGATCGGCGGACGGCCACTAGATGCGCTTCTTTCTCACGACCGCGATCGACTACGTGAACAGCCGTCCGCACCTGGGCACGGCGTACGAAAAGATCACGGCCGACGTCATCGCGCGCGATCGCCGTCTGAACGGCTTCGAGACGCGCTTTGTCATGGGCAACGACGAGCACTCGCAGAACGTGTTCCGTCGGGCGCGTGAGCTGGGCGAGGATCCGATCGCATACTGCGACCGCATGGAGCAGGTCTTCCGCGACGTGTGGAAGCGCCTCGACGTGTCGTTCGACGATTTCATCCGGACGACGGAGCCGCGCCACCGTGCGGGCGTCCAACGGCTGGTCGAGCGCTGCCGCGACGCCGGAGACATCTACGAAGGCGTCTACGAGGGCTGGTACTGCGTCGGGTGTGAAGCCTTCAAGCAGGAGAAGGATCTGGTGGACGGACTGTGTCCGATCCACTTCACGAAGCCCGACTGGATCCGCGAAAAGAACTACTTCTTCCGCCTCTCCCGGTATCAGCAGCCACTCCTCGATCATTACGCCGCGAATCCCACGTTCATCCAGCCCGAAGTCAGGCGGAACGAGATCCTGCGTCTCGTCGAAAGCGGGCTCGAAGACATTTCGGTCAGCCGCGCCGGTCAGTCATGGGGCATCCCGCTCCCGTTCGATCCCGATAGCGTCGTCTACGTCTGGTTCGACGCGCTGATCAACTACGCGTCGGCCGTCGGCTATGGCACCGACGAGTCGCTGTTCGAGAAATGGTGGCCGGCCGATCTCCACATCGTCGGGAAGGACATCACGCGATTTCACTGCGTGATCTGGCCCGCGATGCTGATGAGCGCCGGGTTGGCCGTCCCGCGTCAGGTGTTCGGCCACGGCTGGGTGCACCTGAAGGGCGTGCGGATGAGCAAGTCGCTCGGCACGGTCGTGGATCCGCTCGACGCGGCGGACCGGCTTGGCGCCGATCCGCTCCGCCTGTACCTGGTGAAGGAGATTCCCTACGGCGGCGACGGCGATTTCTCGTGGGAGCGATTCGAGGAACGGTACAACGTCGATCTCGCGAACAATCTCGGGAACCTCGTGAGCCGCGTCACGGCGATGGCGGACAAATATCGCCAGCTGCGGCTGGAGCCGACATCGCTCGGCTCGGGACGGTTGCAGGCTGTCGCGACCCAGGCCGCCGCGGACTATCGCGCGGCCATGGATCGGTTCGCGTTGCACGACGGTGCCGCCGCAGCATTCCGGCTGATCGACGCGACCAACGAGTACATCGCCGAGTCGCAGCCGTGGGTGCTGGCGCGCGATGCCGCGAACGCCGATCGGCTGTCGCAGGTACTCTACGACGCGGTCGAGGCCGTGCGGGTCGCGGCGGTCCTGTTGTTGCCAATCATGCCTGGATCGTGCGCAGAGATTCTGCGGCGCGCCGGCGAAGATCGCGCGCTGACTGCACTCCGCTTTGCCAGCGATGCGGCATGGCAGGCCAGTCGTCCGCGGACGCTCGTGAAAGGACCCAACTTGTGGCCGCGTCTCGAGCATGAGCGGCCATCTGCAGAGACGTCTCAACCAACGGAGTCTCCCGTGACGGATCGTCCAGACCCCACTCCCGCTCCAGCCCGGCTGCCGCGCGCGCCGCCTGTCCCTCGCACGCACCTGTGTCGAGCGAGCGCGCAGCTGACGAACGCATTTCGATCGACGAGTTCGCCAAGGTCCAGCTCCGCGTGGCCAAGGTGCTGACCGCCGAACGTGTCCCCAAATCGAAAAAGCTGGCGAAGCTCTGGATCGACCTCGGCGCCGAGCAGCGGACGATCGTCGCTGGTATCGCCGAAGCCTACGAGCCCGAGACGCTGGTGGGACGCACGATCGTGATCGTCGCCAATCTGAAGCCCGCGAAGCTCATGGGCATCGAGAGCAACGGCATGATCCTCGCCGCGACGGGCGACGATGGCCGGCCGATGCTGTTGAGCGTCGATGGCCAGGCGGAGCCGGGGACAAGATCAAGTAATGCGGAGTGCGGAGTTCGAAGTGCGGAATGAAGGTCCAATTTGGAGTACGGCGTGACATTCCGAATTTCGAATTCCGCATTCCGAACTTCGTTCCGCACTCCGCAGCTCCGAACTCCGAACTGATGGTTGATTCCCATTGCCATCTGGCCGACGAAGCCTTCGAGAGCGACCTCGACCTCGTCGTCGCGCGTGCCCGCGAGGCAGGTCTCACGTCGGCTCTCACGATTCTTGCGGCCGGGGATGCCGGTGAGGCTCGCCGGGCGGAGCGCCTGGTGGCGCTGTGGCCCGACGTGCGATTCGCAGTGGGGGTGCATCCCCATCAGGCCCATGCCTGCGCCACTGCGGGGCAGGCGACGGCACTCCTGGCCAGCACGCTTTCGACGAACCCGCGCATTCGCGCGATCGGCGAAATCGGGCTCGACTATCACTACGACTTCTCGCCGCGGGACGTGCAACAGGCCGTGTTCGCCGAGCAGATCGCCGTGGCCATCGATCGCGATCTGCCTGTCGTGATCCACACGCGCGAAGCGGACGAAGACACGTTTGCCATCCTCGAGCGCGAGGGCCGGGGACGCGTCCGCGGAGTGTTCCATTGCTTTACCGGCGAGGTGGCGGCGGCACAACGGGCCGTCGCGCTCGGCTTCTTCGTGTCGTTTGCAGGGATCGTCACGTTCCCGCGTGCGCAGAACGTGCGCGATGCCGTCCACGTCGTGCCTGACGCGCAGTTGCTCGCCGAGACTGACAGCCCATTCCTGGCTCCCGTGCCATTCCGAGGCAAGCGGAACGAGCCCGCGTGGGTGACCCGAGTGGTCGAGCAACTGGCCGAGATTCGCGGCTCCGACCGCAATGCAATTGCTCGTCTGGTCACGGACAATTTTGGCCGGCTCTGCGGCGAGGACATGGCCACCGCGCGTTGACACCCTGCGCGTCCTGTGGTCAGATTGACGAGCTTTGAACCGGACGATCCAGCGAACGCCAGCAGACCTGGTGCGGCTTTTCGAGCCGATCCGCGCCGATCTCGAGAAGGTCGAGCGCGAGTTCGGACGCCACCTCCAATCGCAGGTGGACCTCATTCCCCGCATCGGCAAATACATCCAGACGAGCGGCGGCAAGCGCGTGCGGCCGGCCGTGCTGCTCATGGTGTCACGGCTCTGCGGCTACACCGGCGACCGCGCGGTGCTGCACGCCGCGGTGGTCGAGTTCATTCACACCGCGACGCTCGTGCACGACGACATCATCGACGACTCGGAGCTCCGCCGCGGCCGTCTCGCCGTCCATTCGCAGTGGGGCAACGACATCACCGTTCTTCTTGGCGACTTCCTTTACATCAAGGCGATGTCGCTGGCCCTCAGCCAGGACTCGCTCGACATCGTCCGCCTCCTGTGCGATGCCACGCTGCGGATGATCGAAGGCGAGATCTACCAGCTGACGAAGAACGGTGACGTCGACATTTCCGAAGACGAGCATTTCGACATCATCCGCCGCAAGACCGCGTATCTCTTCAGCGCCAGCGCACAGATCGGCGGCATGCTGGGGAACGCGACGCCGGAACAGCTCAGGGCACTGCGCGATTACGGGTTCCATCTCGGCATCGCGTTCCAGCTGATGGACGACTTGCTCGACTTCACCGGCGACTCCGCCGCGCTCGGGAAGCCGGTCGGCGGCGACCTCCGCGAAGGCAAGCTGACGCTGCCGGTCATCCGGCTGCTTCAGGGCGGAGATCCGGTCGCGCGTGAGCTCGTGGCCGAGATCGTTCGCGAACGAACCGTGACGCTCGATCGATGGGCCGAGCTCTGCCGGCTGCTCGACGAGACCGGTGCCCTCGAGTTCGCCACGCGGCGTGCGATGCAGTACGGGGAAGCCGCGCGGGACTATCTGTCGGTGTTCCCGGCCACTCCCGAGCGCGAGGCGCTGTCGGCGCTCGCCGAGTACGTTCTCACCCGAGACCGCTAGGGAATTCGAAGTTCGGAGTGCGGAGTGCGGAATTGATTCGGCTCGCATTCCGGCCTCCGTCTTCCGCATTGGGCATTGCCTTCCGCACGTCGCATTCCGAATTCCGAATTCCGGATTGAGTCGTGCCTTCCGTTGCCGTTCGAGCCGCTGCACTTCGCGATCTGATTCGTCACCACGAAGAGCGCTATTACGTGCTCGACGCGCCAGAGATCCCCGACCAGGAGTTCGACGCGCTCATGCGCGAGCTCCAGGACCTCGAGCGCGATCACCCCGAGCTGGCGACGCCGGACTCGCCGACGCAGCGCGTGGGCGGTCGGCCCGTTGAAGGATTTTCGACGGTCAAGCATCTCAGGCAGATGCTCAGCCTGGACAACGCCTACAACGAGCAGGAGCTGCGCGATTTCGACGAGCGGGTCCGAAAGGGTATCGGTGCTGACGGTCCGATCGCCTATGTGGCGGAGCTCAAGATCGACGGCCTGAGCATCGCGCTGACGTACGAGGACGGTCGGCTCACGCGCGGCGCCACACGGGGCGATGGCAGCCGAGGCGAGGATGTCACGGCCAACGTGCGCACGATTCGCTCCATCCCGCTCACGCTCAAGCACGCGCCGCCAGTGCGCCTCGAGATCCGCGGCGAAGTCTATCTGCCGCGCACGTCGTTCGATCGGATGAACCGGGAGCGCGAAGAAGCGGGGGAGCCACTCTTCGCGAATCCTCGGAACGCTGCCGCCGGCACAATGCGGAACCTCGATCCGCGGCAGGTGGCAGCGCGCGCACTCCGTGCCTGGACCTACGATGTTGCGGGGGCGGATGTGGCGCCCGCCGACGTGCTGGCCACGCTCCGGGAGTGGGGCCTGCCCGTCGAGTCCCATCACGCTCGCTGCGAAGGAATGGACGCCGTCGTCGCGTTCTGCGACTCGTGGAAAGACAAGCGCCGATCGCTGCCATTCGAGACTGACGGCGTCGTGGTCAAGGTCGAGGATCGCGCCGCTCGAGAGCGCCTCGGCGCCACGAGCAAGTTTCCGCGTTGGGCGATTGCGTTCAAGTTTCCCGCGCAGCAGGCCGAGACCACGCTGCGCCGAATCCATCTGCAGATTGGCCGCACCGGCGCCGTCACACCCGTAGCGGAATTGGATCCCGTGTTCCTCGCGGGCTCCACGATCGCGATGGCCACCCTCCACAACGCCGACGAGGTTCGCCGCAAGGATGTCCGGCCCGGCGATCGCGTCGTGATCGAGAAGGGCGGCGACGTCATCCCCAAAATCGTGCGGGTGGTCGATCCCGATCGGCCCGGCCGTCCCGCGCCGTGGGAAATGCCGGCGACATGTCCCGAGTGTCAGAGCGTGCTGGTGCGTCCCGAAGACGAGGTCGTCTGGCGCTGCGAGAACGCCTCGTGCCCGGCGCGACTTCGCCGGAGCCTCGAGCACTTTGCGTCCCGGTACGCGATGGACATCGAGGGACTCGGCGAGGCGATCGTGGATCAACTCCTCGAGCAAGGCCTCGTGCACACGGTCGCCGACCTGTACTCGCTCACCGCGGAGCGTCTGGAGCAACTGGTCGTCGCGCCGCGCGAGCCGGCTTCGGATCGCGCGCGTCCCCGCAAGCTCGGGAAAGTCGGCACGAATCTCGCGGCGCAGATCGACGCGAGCCGTACCGCAGACCTCTGGCGCGTCATCCATGCGCTCGGCATCCGGCATGTGGGCGAACGTGCGGCGCAGCTGCTCGCGCAGGCCTTTGGCGACATGGACCGCCTGCGTGCGTCATCAGTCGATGCGCTTGCAGGCCACACCTGAGATCGGCCCCGTCGTCGCGGCGTCCGTTCAGTCGTGGTTCGGCGAGCCACACAATGCCGCGCTCGTCGACCGCCTGCGCGAGGCGGGGCTGACGATGGTCTCGACGCTGCCGCCAGCGCCGGCCGCAGGACCGTTGACCGGGAAGACGTTCGTATTGACCGGGACCCTCGAAGGCATGTCGCGCGACGAGGCGACGGCCGCCATCGAGCGGCTTGGCGGACGGGTGTCGAGCTCGGTGAGCAAGAAGACCACCGCAGTCATCGTCGGCTCGGATCCCGGCAGTAAGGTCGACAAGGCGCGGACCCTCGGCGTCGAAACCATGGACGAGCCCGCGTTCCGGCGCCTTATAATCGATTCATGAGCCGGCGTTTCGCGCTCGTGACGGTCAGCCTGACCGCTATCGCAGCCTTCCTGGTCGGGCTTGTGGTCGCCTCCTCGCTGGTGCGGCCATCGAGATCGTCCACCGTGTCTCGCACCGGTCAGTCGGCCATCCAGGCCGCGCCCGCCATGGGCCGGGTCACCGCTGGCGGGGTCAACTTCGCGGACATCGCCGAGCGGCTGAATCCCGCCGTCGTAAACATCGACGCCACGTCGAGAAGCCGGAGTCGGGAGCTGCCCGAAGGGCACCCGCCGATCCCGGACGATGGGGAGGTGCGGAACCCGCATGGCGAAGACATTCCGCGAAAGGGAACCGGCAGCGGATTCGTGATCGATCCAGCGGGGTACATCCTCACGAATCAGCACGTTATCGACGGGGCGGAGCGCATCTCGGTCAAGCTGGCCGACGGCCGGACGCTCCGCGGACATCTCGTGGGATCGGACCCTGACATCGATATCGCGCTCATCCGGGTCGAGTCGCCTACGCCGCTGCCGGTGGCTCCGTTGGGCGATTCCGACACCGTCCGGGTGGGCGAGTGGGTGTGCGCGATCGGGAATCCGCTCGCGTACGAGCACACCGTGACCGTTGGAGTCGTCTCGTTCCTGGGGCGGAAGCTATTCGACAAGAGCCTCGACAACTACATCCAGACCGATGCCGCGATCAACTTCGGCAACAGCGGAGGTCCGCTCATCAATGCGCGCGGCGAGGTGATTGGGATCAACTCCGCCATCAGCTCGCGCGCGAGCAACATCGGTTTTGCCATCCCCGCGAATCAGGCAGCAGCAATTCTTCCGCAGTTGAAGTCGCGAGGCCGCGTCGCGCGCGGCTACATCGGCGTCGCGCTCACTGATCTGGATCCCGATCTGAGTCGATCGCTCAAGCTCGGTGATGTCCGTGGCGCGCTGGTCCAGGACCTTAGCCCAGGCTCGCCGGCGGACCGCGCCGGGCTCAGGACGTACGATCTCGTCGTGGCGGTCGATGGGGCTCCCGTGACGACGACCGGCGAGTTGATCCGTGACGTCTCGGCTCGCGAACCAGGCACGCTGGTCAAGCTGGACGTGCGTCGGGACGGCAGACTCCTGTCGATGGACCTGAAGCTCGCTGAACGTCCGGGCCGCGACCTGTTCGACGGACGACGAATTCATGACGAGCATCCGGTACCGTCGTCTGCCACCGAGGTGATGCCATCCATCGGGTTGACGGTCCGCGATCTGGACGCGGACGCCCGCGCTCACTACCAGATTCCACGGGAGTTCGACGGAGTCGTCGTCACGAAGGTGGATCCCATGAGTCCCGGGTACGACGCAGACATCGAGCGGGGTTACGTGCTGCTCGAGATCAACCGCCGCAGCGTGCGATCCGTCGCGGACTACGAGCGCCTCACGCGATCCGCGCACGCTGGCGACGTGCTCGCTCTCTATCTCTACCTGCCGGAATCCAACCAGCGACTGTTGCGCGCCGTCAGAATCGACACACCGTGACCACACATCCCGTTGGTCCGGCCGATCGCCGCGGTGCCGGACACGCCGACCTATGAAATCGCGCATCCTGGTGATTGACGATGAGGCGGCCATTCGCGATTCGCTGCGGATGATCCTCGAATACGAAGGCTACGAATTCTTCGGAGCTGCAACGGGCCAGGACGGGCTCACGATCGCCGAGCGCGAGTCGCCCGATCTCGTGTTTCTCGACATCAAGATGCCCGGGATGGACGGGCTCGAGACGCTCCAGCGCCTGCGCGCCGTCGACGAAGCGCTGCCGGTCGTCATGATCTCGGGTCACGCGACGGTCACAACCGCGGTCGAGGCGACGAAGCTGGGCGCGTTTGATTTCATCGAAAAGCCGCTGGCGAGCGAACGCGTGCTCGTCACGATCCGCAACGCGCTCGATCGGAGCCGGCTGGCCGACGAGAACCGGTCGCTCAAGCGCGTGATGGAAGTGCGGCACCAGATCGTCGGTGAGAGCGCCTCGCTGAAGAAGGTGACCGACGCGATCCGCCGGGCTGCGCCGACCAACGCCACGGTGCTCGTGACTGGAGAAAGTGGCGCCGGCAAGGAATTGGTGGCGCGTGCCATTCATCGCAACAGTCTGCGAAGCCGCGAGCGCTTCGTGCAGGTCAACTGCGCGGCGATCCCTGACGACTTGATCGAATCGGAACTCTTCGGTCACGAGAAAGGCTCCTTCACGGGCGCGACCGAGAAGCAGATCGGCAAGTTCGAGCAGGCCGATAAAGGGACGATCTTCCTGGACGAAGTCGGCGACATGAGTCTCAAGACGCAGGCAAAAGTGCTGCGCGTCCTGCAGGAGGGCGAGGTCGAGCGGCTGGGATCGGCGCGGACGATCAAAGTAGACGTCCGCGTCATTGCCGCGACGAACAAGGAGCTCGAGGAAGAAATCGAGAAGGGAACGTTTCGCGAGGATCTCTACTTCCGCCTGGCCGTCATTCCCGTCTACGTGCCGCCACTGCGCGAGCGGCGTGAAGACGTGCCGCTGCTGGTCCGGCACTTCGTGGAGCTGTTCAGCCGTGAGAACAACTTCCGTCCGAAGCGCGTGACGCCGGCGGCGATGGATCTGCTGCAGCGGTATCGCTGGAAGGGCAACATCCGCGAACTGCGCAATACGCTCGAGCGGCTCATCATCATGACGCCGACAGACACCGTGGACGTCGCGGACCTGCCGGAGAGCGTGCGAGTCGAGGCGCCCGCGCGTCCGGTGGAGGCTGGCGGCGATCCGGTCAAGGCGGGCACACTCCGCGAGCACAAGGAGCTGTCGGAGCGCCAGTTCCTCGTGCTCAAGCTGCGGGAGACCGGGTGGAACATTTCGAAGACCGCGGAGCTGATCGATACGCCGCGCAGCAATCTGTACAAGAAGCTCGAGCAGTATCACATCACGCAAGAGACAGACGGGTAGGGAGTCGTATTCCTGTCCGTATTCGGATTCGTGTTCGCCTTCGGGTTTGTATTCCAGTGTGGTGGCAACCGAATACGAACACGAAGACGAACACGACCCGAGTCCGTGCCATACTGGAAGGGCTGCAGTGACGCTAGGCGACCGCCGGCCGTAGCGCAGTGTTCAGGCGGGCTTGCCCGCCGGAGCGCAAAGCGCGAAGGCGGGAGGAAAGTCCGAACTCCGCAGGGCAGTGCGCCGGGTAACGCCCGGTCGGGGTGACTCGAAGGAAAGTGGCACAGAAAATACACAGCCAACGGCATGTCGAACGGCATGCCGCGCCGACGCCCGCAAGGGCGGAGGCGGGCAATGGTGAAAAGGTGCGGTAAGAGCGCACCGCGCTCGTGGCAACACGAGTGGCAGGCAAAACCCCGCACGGAGCAAGACCAAATAGGGAGGCGATTGAGGACGGCCCGTCCGAAGCCTCCGGGTCGGTTGCTGGATCCCGTCAGTAATGCCGGGACTAGAGGAATGGTCGTCACGCCGTAGCCGTCGACGTCTGCCGGAGCGCAACGCGCGAAGGCGGGCTTTGGTGAGCGAAGGCGGACAGAATTCGGCTTACGGCGTGACTGCAGCACTTCGTCAAACTTCCTTCGCTGCGATTCTGCTTGCGCTCACCGCGCAGTCGCCTGGCATGGCCCAGGACCAGTCGCCAGACATCGGCATACGCAAGTACAAGCCGAAGTCGACGCTGGTCGTACCGCAGCACCCCGTGCCGCGGGCGAAGTACCCCGTCATCGACATCCACAGTCACCACTGGGGTCTGACGTCCGAGCGCTACGCCCAGGTTGTTCGCGACATGGACTCGCTCAATCTGCGGATCCTGGTGAACCTGAGCGGGGGCTCGGGCAGCGGGCTGCGCCAGATGCTCAACGTGATCGCGACCAGTCCGTCGCCGGATCGGATGGTCGTCTTCGCGAACATGGATTACGACGACATCGATCAGCCAGGGTTTGGCGCGCGGGTAGCCGAACGCTTCGAAGCCGACATCAAGGCCGGGGCAAAGGGACTCAAGATCTTCAAGGATTTCGGCCTCACGCTGAAACGCGCGAACGGCGAACGCGTACACGTGGACGATCCCGAGTTCGATCAGGTGTTCGAGACGTGCGGGCGGCTCGGCGTCCCAGTCCTGATTCACACGGGCGAGCCTGCTCCATTCTTCGATCCGGTCGATGCCAGCAACGAGCGGTGGCTCGAGCTGCAGGTGCATCCGGAGCGGCGGCGTCCGCCGAGCCAGTATCCGACGTTCGAAGCGCTGATGGCGGAGCGGGATCGCCTGTTCGCGCGACATCCGCACACGCACTTCATCGCCGCGCACATGGGGTTCCATGCGAACGATCTGGCGCGCCTGGGTGCGCTGCTGGATCGCCTGCCGAACGTGTACACCGAGACCGGTGCGATCCTTGCGGAGTTGGGGCGTCAGCCACGCGCCGCGCGCGCATTCTTCGAGAAGTACCAGGACCGCATCCTTTTTGGAAAAGACTCCTGGGCACCAAACGAATATCCGTACTTCTGGCGGACTTTCGAGACCTCTGACGAGTACTTCGACTACTACCGCGACTACCACGCCTTCTGGAAGCTGTATGGAATGGACCTGCCCGACGGGGTCTTGCGGAAGCTGTACTACGGTAATGCGCTGCACCTCGTGCCAGGATTGCCCGCGGCTGCATTTCCCGCTCTGACGGCCGCCCCGGCCAAGGACCGGGGCGAGGTTCTTGCTAGGTAGGTCGTCTTATGTCTCTCTATGTCGTCACCGGCGGCGCGGGCTTCATCGGATCGCATCTGGCTGAGGCGCTCGAGCGCCGCGGCGAACGCATCCGCGTCGTTGATAGCCTGATCACCGGCAAACGCAGCAATATTGCCCATCTGCGCAGTGTCGAGTTCGTCGAGGGCGACCTCGCGGATCTCGACGTGGCGCGCGGCGCGGTGGCCGGTGCGGACTACGTGCTCCATCAGGCCGCGATTCCCTCGGTGCCTCGATCGGTCAAGGACCCGGTCACCAGCAATCGTGCGAACATCGACGCGACATTGAACGTCCTCGTGGCTGCGAACGAGGCCCGCGTGAAGCGGGTAGTCTATGCGGCGTCGTCTTCGGCGTACGGTGATGCCGCGACGAGCCCGAAGCGCGAAGACATGCCAACGGCGCCGCTCTCGCCGTATGCGTTGCAGAAGCTGGTGGGCGAGCAGTACATGCAGCTCTTCACCAAACTGTACGGCCTCGAGACCGTGAGCATCCGCTACTTCAACGTGTTCGGTCCGCGGCAGGATCCCTCTTCTCCGTACTCGGGCGTCATTTCGCTCTTCGCGACGAAGCTCCTCGATGGCGATGCACCGACGATCTGTGGCGATGGTGAACAGACGCGGGACTTCACCTACGTGGCCAACGTCGTGGATGGCGTCCTTCGCGCCTGCACGGCCGACGCCAGTGGGGAGGTCATCAACGTCGCGACCGGTGGCACGATCAGCATCAACGAGCTGTGCCGTCTGATGGCGCGGGTTGCCGGCGTCGACAGCCGCCCTGTCCACGTGGAGCCGAGGCTGGGCGACGTGCGGAACTCGCAAGCGGACATCTCCAAGGCTCGTCGCCTCCTCGGCTACGAGCCGATCGTCTCGTTCGAAGACGGCCTGGCCTCGACGATAGCGTGGTACAAAGCCGGGAGGGTCAGGTCTTGAATCCACACATTTCGCACGACCTGACCCCAGCGGCGCGGGGGTCAGGTCGTGCAAAATGCGTGGATTCAAGACCTGACCCCAACCCCCTATGCCGCGCGACATCCAACTGACCGCCTTCGGCCCGCACAGCGTAGAACCGCGGACCGATCGCGTTGCAGATGAAGCACCCCTCGAGGTGCGGTTGAACGGCGAGCCCTTCGCCGTGATCATGCGCACGCCGGGCGACGACGAAGTGCTCGCGCTCGGCTTCCTCCTCTCGGAATCGGTCATCGACGGATCCGAAAACATCGCCGAAATCGTCTCGTGGCCAGATGATCCCGCACTGGCCAACCGGATCAACGTCGTGCTCGCGGCGGACGCCGCCGCCGCCGCGGTTGCCGGGCGGCGGCGTGTGGCGATGTCGTCCGCCTGTGGGCTCTGCGGCCGCGTGACAATCGAGTCGCTGCGCCACGACGGTGTCTCACTTCCTATTCAGTGGTCGGTGGCCGCCGCAGTCGTCCGTTCCCTGCCCTCGACGCTGCGCGCCACACAGCGAGGCTTCGACGAAACCGGTGGCGTTCATGCAGCGGCACTCTTCGATCGAGCCGGCGCGCTCGTCACCTCGGCGGAGGATGTCGGCCGCCACAACGCTGTCGACAAGGTCGTGGGGCGAATGCTGCGTGAACGCCGCCTGCCGCTCGAAGACATGCTGCTCGCGGTGAGCGGACGGGTGTCCTTCGAAATCGTCCAGAAGGCTCTGATCGCCGGCATCCCGCTCGTGGCTGCCGTCTCGGCTCCATCAAGCCTGGCGATCGAGTGCGCCCAGATCGGCGGACTCACGCTGGCCGCCTTCGTGCGAGACGAACGGTTCAACGTCTATACGCACCCGGGACGAATCAAACAGGTGTAGCTCGAACCTTCGGGTCCTCGCCACGTTGGCCCACGACACATGGCGTACAGCCCGAGGCGTCAAAGCCCCTCGGGCCCTCACGCCCTCAGATCCCTTCGCCCAACGCCCATTGCCCAAGTGGTAATGTCCCCCCATGTGGTCGCCCTCCTCCTGGGCTTCATGGATCCCGACCGGCATCGGTCAGCAGAAGCCCCATCACTACCGAGACATGCTGCGCGTCGCGTGGGAGAACCGGGATGAGCTCCCGTTCGCGTGGCGCATCCTGAGCCAGGGCTGCTGTGATGGCTGTGCGCTGGGTACCGCCGGGCTGTCGGACTGGACGATGGCCGGCACGCACCTGTGCATGGTGCGGCTGGAGCTGCTCAGACTGAATACGGCGCCCGCGCTCGATGTCGAGCGTCTCGAGGACGTCAGCGCACTCGCTTCGCTCGATTCTGCGGCGCTCCGCGCACTCGGCCGACTGCCCGTCCCGCTGGTGCGTCGTGCGGGCGATGCTGGATTCCGGCAGATCTCGTGGGACGAGGCGATCGCGATCGCGGCGGACGCGCTCCGAAGCATCGATCCGGCACGCGCGGCGTTCTATCTCACGTCTCGCGGACTGACAAACGAGGTCTATTACGCGGCCCAGAAGGCCGCCCGCGCGTACGGCAGTCCGCACATCGACAATTCCGCCAGGCTCTGTCACGCCGCATCAACGGTGGCGATGAAGGAGTCGCTCGGCCACGGTGCGTCGACGTGCAGCTACAGCGACTGGATTGGCGCCGACCTCATCGTGTTCTTCGGGTCGAACACGCCGAACAACCAGCCGGTGACCGTGAAGTACCTCCACTACGCCAGGCAACAGGGCGCCGAGATTGCCGTTGTCAATCCGCTGCGCGAACCCGGGCTCGAACGGTACTGGATCCCGTCGGTCGCCGAGAGCGCGCTCTTCGGCACAAAGCTCGCCACTCATTGGTTCCCCGTCCATACCGGCGGCGATCTCGCGTTTCTCGTCGGTGCCCTGAAAGCGCTCGACGAGACGCACTGGGATCGACGGCGAATTCGTCGCGGCACATACCGATGGATTCCCAGCAGTCCTCGATGCCGTACGGGCGGCCGCCTGGAGCGACATCGAGACAGAGAGCGGCACGAGCCGCGGCGATATCGAGCGATTTGCCCGACTGCTCAGCGAGAGGCCGAACACCATCTTCGTGTGGTCGATGGGACTCACGCAGCATGCGCACGGCGTTCGCACGATCCATGCACTCGTGAACCTGGCGCTGGCGCGCGGCCTGTTCGGCGTTCCGCATCGCGGGCTGATGCCGATACGCGGGCACTCCGGTGTGCAGGGCGGCGCGGAAGTCGGCTGCGCGCCCGGCATCGACGCGGCGACGCGCGACCGGTGGTCTCACCTTTGGGGATTCGCCGTCCCGGAGGGGCCGGGACTGACCGCAAGCGCGATGGTCGGGGCCTCCGCGCGCGGCGAGATCGATGCGTTCTGGATTGTCGGCGGCAATTTTCTCGAAACGCTTGCTGGCGAGACCCGCATACGCGAGGCGTTGCGGCGCCCCCGTCTGCGCATCCATCAAGACATCGTCGTCACCTCCGCGATGCTCGTCGAGCCGTCGGACACGGTGCTGCTCCTGCCGGCCACGACGCGCTACGAGTCGCCTGGCGGGGGCACCGAGACCTCGACCGAGCGGCGGATCATCTTTTCGCCGGAGGTGCCCGGGCGCCGGATCGGCACGGCGCGACCGGAATGGCAGGTCTTCGGCGAGGTCATAGCGCGCGTGCGGCCGGCGGTGGCCGCCGCGGTCGGCTTCGAGAGCGCTCAGGCGATCCGGCGCGAAATCGCGGAGGCGGTGCCGCTCTACGCTGGGATCGAGCGCCTGGCCGCGCGTGGCGACGCGGTGCAGTGGGGCGGTCCGCACTTGTTTGCCAAGGGCCAGTTCAATACGGCGAACGGTCGAGCCAAGGCCATTGCGGTCCCGATGGCGGGCCGTGCGCCGGACCGGACGAGTTCCTGCGTGTCGACGCGGCGCGGGAAACAGTTCAACTCGATGGTGCAGCGCGAGCTGGATCCGCTGACCGGCGCCGCGCGCGACGCCGTGCTCATCAGCGCGGACGATGCCGGTCGGCTGGGGATCGGTCACGGCGATCCGATTGCGCTCGTGTCGCCGTACGGCCGCTTCGACGGCCGCGCGCATGTGGCGCCGATCCTCCCGGGCAATCTCGAAGTGCACTGGCCGGAGGGGATGAGTCTGCTGGCGCCGGATCTGGTCGATCCCGACTCCGGCGAGCCTGACTACAACGTCGCCGTTCGCGTGGAACGTGGTGGGGTCAGGTCTTGAAACCGCGCAATCTGCACGACGTGCCCCCACCGTCTCCGCCGCAGGGTCACGTCGTGCAGATTGCGCGGTTTCAAGACCTGACCCAATCGTTGTCAGGCCGTGCAAAACAGCCGACCTGTCGTCTCAGGCAACTGAGCCATTCAGATCGGCCCGCTCACACCGAAGAAATTCCCGCGCGTCTCAGCGCCTTCGACGGCGTGGGTGTAACTTCTGCGCGAAGGTGCCTTCATCGGTAACAGGGTCGTTCGATCACGTTTCCTGAAAACACGCCCAATCTGCGTTGGCATTGAGCTTGCCCCTGTGCCGGCGGCATTCGTTTTTGAGGTGATCTCGCTCGGTAGCGAGCGCAGACGCGGCAGCTCCCCCGTCGTCCTCGGGCTCAGTTCGTACAACATAACGACAGGAGTCTCTCACGTGAAAACTTCGGTGTTTCGCGCACGGCCGACGTGTGTACTGGCGGGTCTGATCGCGATCAGCGGCGGGATCGTCACCGCTGCACAGGCGCCCACGCTTGCCGCGCCGAGCGGACCAGTACTTCGCGTTGCCACTGATGCGGCGCTGCAGGCCGCCATCACGCCGGCTGACGCCCTACACGACGATTCTGATCGAGCCAGGGCAGTACCGATTGAGTCAAACACTGCTGCTCGCGAACGCCGATCACATTACGCTCCGCGGCGCGACCGACGAACCCCACCGACGTCGTTCTGACCGGCGCCGGCGACCAAGGGTCACCGGAGGCCGGCGCACCGAGCGGTCTCGAGATCGCCGCCCCAAATGTCACGATCGCGAACCTCACCATGACAGGCTTTCGCGATACGGCGATTGCCGTGAGTGAGGGTGCCGTCGCTCCGCGACTCTCCAACGTCGTCGTCGGCGATTCGGCGCACCTGATGCGCGTCGAGAGCTCTGCACTGGGCGCTCCCAGTCAGGGCATCATCGAGCGCTCACGCTTCATGGCGTCGGGTGGGGCTCAAGTGCTCGACGGGATCGCGATTACAGGCGGCAAAGGATGGGTTGTGCGAGGCAACCGCTTCCAGGGCATCCGGCCGCGCGAGCCGAACGGCGCCACCGTGCGTGTCGATGGCAATGCGACCGCAGTCGTGATCGAAGGCAATCTGTTCTCTCGGCTGCCTGCGTGAAATCGCCATCGGCACCGAGGGAGCGAGCGGGGCGGGCGCCATCGTTCGCAACAATTTCATCGTCCGGCACGCGAACGGATGATTCCGGCGATCTCAGTGCCCCGATCCAGGTGACGGGCGATCTGCCCACGGTGATCGTTCAGAACACCATCCTGACGCGAGGCACCGCCGACGCCGCCGTGAGTACGGGCGGATCCGACACGCCAGCGGCGATCGCCAACAACCTGACCGATGCGCCAATCGATCTGACGGGAAGCCGGCGTGCGACGACATCGCACAACGATTCCGCGGCTACGGCCGACCTGTTCGTGAATCCGGCCGTGGCGACCTGCATCTCTCAGTCGGCCGGCCGTCAGCGAGTGCCTCGCGTGCCGCGACTGAGCCAGGCACCGACTGACGTGGACGGCGAGTCCGCCCGGCATCGGTCGAGCCCGGTGCGGACACGGCGGCTGCGTCGTCCGCGCCCTCGTCCGCCGCGTCGTCAGCACCACAGGAGCAGCACTGTCTCGACGCTGGCGGCGCCATCACAGGACGTCACGGCTGCGGCCGTCACCGCCGCAGCACCTTGCCGTCTCCGTGGCTGACACGCGACATCGGCAGTCCATCGCTCGCGGGTGACGCAAGCTATGCCTCGGGCACCTTCACGCTCAAGGGCACGGGCTGCGAACATCGGCGGCACGTCGGATCAGTTTCGGTTCGTCTATCAGCCGCTCGCGGGCGATGGGCAGATCGTGGCGCGCGTCACCAGCCTGACCAATACGAATGCCTGGGCGAAGGCCGGCGTGATGATCCGGGAGGGCCTCGCCGCAAACGCCAGACACTTCAGTATCTTCGTCACGCCGACGAGCGGGCTCGCCGGCCGCCGGCGGAACACCGTCGGCGGATCGACGACGAACTTCTCCGGAACGGGGAGCATCCCCGTGTGGCTGAAGGTCGTGCGAGCCGGGTCGAAGCTGACGGCTACAGCTCCACAAATGGCAGCACATGGACGACGATTGGATCGACCACGATCAGCATGACGGGAACAATCTACGCGGGACTCGCCGCGACCAGTCACGTAACGTCGAAGACGACCACGGCGACGTTCACGAACGTGTCCGTCAGCGGGGCACCGCGCAACAAGCCGCCGACGGTCAGCATCGCGTCGCCCAGAGCGGGCACGTCGTTCACGGCGCCGGCGTCGTTCGTGCTGACGGCGACGGCCGCAGATAGCGACGGCAGCATCGCGCGTGTCGAGCTCTATCAGGGCATCGACGATGTTGAAAACCGATACCACCAGCCCCTACTCCGTGAGCGTCGGCAGCCTCGCGGCCGGATCGTATTCCTTCAAGGCAATTGCATACGACAACAACGGTGCGTCCACGACGTCGTCGACCATCACGGTCACCGTCACCGGCTCGACATCGTCGTATCCGACAAAGGTGACGTTCACGCCGTCAGCCGACGATGCCGTCGTGACCAATTACGTGTTCGAGGTGTTTGCGAGCACGGCAAACCCGAATACGGCTGCTCCAATCGCCACGAAGAATCTGGGGAAGCCGGTGCCCTCGGGTGGTACGGATACAGCCGACGTCGGGTGCGACGATCGGCGCGCTTGCGCCCGGCAACTACATCGCGACGGTCTCGGCCGTGGGGTCGGCGGGATCGAGCCGGAGCACGCCGGCAGTCATTCACGCGGTAAGGGCCGAGGAGGGTGCGGAGGGGCGCGGAGGTGCGCAAGTGCGCGGTGCGAACGTGCTTGGTTCTGCGCCTGTGCCTCCGAGCCGTGCGCCTTGTGCCGCTGCGCCGTGTGCTCTGAATAGGAACGCGGCGCAGGGGCAGGCCCTGCACCGCGCCTGGGGTCTGGTCCGGGCGACTACATCACGCGCACGGACGCGGCGTGCATCTTGCCGTCCATGTCGTGATACTTCACGCTGACTTTGTCGCCGGTCTTGACCACGTCGGTAATCATCATCGGCGCGTGCTCGGCCTTCTTCTCGTCCGACTTGTGTGACGCGCCCTTCGCAATCACCTTGGTGGCGGTATCGACCGCGAACGTCCAGTCCTTCCCGTCCTTGTCGGTGACGACCACGGAATCGGCCGCGACGCTCTTGACGGTGCCCGTGGCCGACATCGTGGCCATCTTCGCGGTGCTCGGCGGCTTCGCACCAGCATCCGCAGCGGGCGCCTGAGCCAGGGCGCTCGCCCCGGTCGCCAGCATCGCGACCGCCATACACGTAAACACTGCCTTCATCTGCGCCTCCTTATGGCCGCCGGAGCGGCTCGTAGACCGGCCATGGTACTGCCGCCGGCGCCACCGCTGCAATGGGATGACGTGGCCAGGCGCCAGCGTCCGTTGGAGCGACGCTGGCGCCGGCCCCTACCTCTCTCTCGCCTATGGAGGCGTCGGCCGCCCGTTGCGCCGGCCGATGCAGAACGTCTTCTCGATGAACTTGTCGGAATCGTCGTTCAGTCCGTCCGTCAGCGCCCGCCGCGAGTGCAGCCGGATCGCGTACGAACACGTCGGCCAGGTCGAGATGTTGTGATGATCGGTTCCGGCGCCGCCTCGCGGCCCGACGCCGCTCGGGAACGTTGGCGCAGGCACGATCGTGGCTGCCGTGATCATTTCGATGGACCACGCGGCCATGAGCTCGTGGTCGGTCGTGACTCGATGTCCAGATCGGTCGACAGCGGCGAACACGGCGTGCCGCTGCCCGAATGGAACTGCAGGATGTCGAGCAGCATGACCTCGCCCCAGTTGTTGATGCGGATCTTCGCGAGCTGATTCGTGTAGTCCGGCGCCGCTCCGCCGTTCACGGCGGCGATGGTGCTGACACGCGTCGCCTGGAAGACAATCGCCGCGTCGACACCGTTCTTCTGGTCGGGGCCGGCCACGGGTGATCCGGCCGCCAATCCGGGCGGCGGCACCCATGGACGGTCAGCTGCAGTTTCTCGAGCACCGCCTGGAACGCCGTGCGGTCGGCGGTTGGAAAAGCGCAATAGCGGCACGGAATGCCTCTTCAGAATTTCGCCGAGCTCTCCAATCGCTGCGGTCTCGTCGACGAGGTCGCGTACAACACGGATTCGAAGCGCTGGTCAGCCATGGTGTCTCCTTCAACTCTGTGGCGGGTCGCCGGGATGCGCGTGTCGGATTGAGGGCCGCTGACTCATTGGACGAGAAAGCTGTGCCGTCGTTCAGTCAGCGGTCAGGGACACAGGTAACTGCGGCGCACAGATCCGCGCCCCGTCCGACACGACGGAGCTAGTCGCCGTCCGATACGGGAGCAGGGCAGCAGCGATATTCCTGTGACTTCTCGAGCAACTCGATCTGTTGGCCAGGAGCTTGTTTTGCAAGTCCATCCGCTGGAAGTCGAGCTCGATCTTCTTCTCGACTCCGGTTCACACGCGGTGCAGTGGTCGAGACACGTCTTCCACGATGACGCCGGCGGTCGGGATCGACGTCCTGCGCTCGTAGCCGATCTCGGTCTTGGCACTCTCGCTCGCGACGCCGCCGACTGTGTCGAGCAGTCCCTGCGTCACCAGTTCCTTGTCCACGAATTCCAGCGCCTTCGCGCGGAGTGCATCGGCGAGCGGCGTCTGCTCGCCGAGGAGCGCCGCCGGACTGACGCCATGCCGCGGTTGACGAAACCTGGTCCACTGGTCGCGCGCGGCAGGACCGCAAGCGCCTGGAGCTGCACCGTCTGATCGCTCTCGATGCTGCGGTTCAACGTGGTGACCCGCTGCGCGTTCGTGGCGGGCACTTCCTGGGGGATCGTCGCGACCTGACCGATCGATCGGAACGGATTCGCCGGAATTGGCATCGGCGCCGCCGCGTCGAGTACGCGCCGCTCAATCGAGACGAGCTCGAACTTGATCGTTTCGGTCTTGTTGATCCGGTAGAACAGAAACGTCACCGCGTGGCACTGGTTGTGGTTCGTGAACTCCCGCGACGACGACTCGAAATGATCTTCGCTCTCGCCTTCGGTTGCGTGCGCGACGAGACTTCGCCGACGCTGATCGAGTGTGCCCGGCGAGTCGCCTCGACGGACTGGTTGTCTGACGCCTCGGCGTGCGCGCGGTGCTCCCGCATGTAGTCGCGTGTACTCGACGCGCTGTGGCTGCCGCGGGCGTTCGCGTCAGCGCTGGCCGGAAGAAGCCGAGCGAGCCGCTGGCATCGCCGTGGAAGTCCCACTTGCCCTGCTCGGTGTAGTTGTCGTTGCCTCGATCGACGACGTTCTCGTCGCTCATGAAGGCTCGCAGCGCTCGCAGGCGATACTGCTCCTCGCTGATCTGCTCGCTGCGATAGCTGAGTTTGGACTCGGAATCAAAACTGAACCGGCTCCGCCGGTCCGTCGTCGCCAGCCGGACCTTCTCGCCCGGCAGCAACGTCGTGGTGTAGGCGATGTCACCCAGAGCCAACGGTCCGGAGCAGCGCGTGAAGCGCGTGTGGATGATCACCTCCACTTTCACGGGTTGTTCCTGAGGGCCGCGGACGGGGGTCGGGAATACCAAGCGACGCCGGAAGTCGAGGGCGTCGCAAATCGGGTCTGTGTCGAGCTGGGGACAGCAGGGCAGGTCTTCATACTTCGTCAGGGGAATTCGGGGCATAGTCTCTCCACCACGCTTTCGAGAAAGCGCGAAGCGGACGGAGATCGATCCGTCACTCGGCTGGTGACGGAGGAAGCGAGGTGTTGCACGATCGCCTCCCGACCATTCGGGCGCGGGCGACGTCCTACCACGACGGAGGGGAGGGCCGATGATCGAAGCCGCGCTTGCCCTGACCACGACACTGACGCTCACAACTGGATCGAAACCAGAGGTACTGCGTCAGGCATTGCTCGATGCCGTACGCCAGCACATCATCATCGTCGAGGCACCGACGATGGTCTGCCGGATGCCGATCCTGCCATCCGACGCCATAGCCGACAGACGTTCATCCTGAAACCGCCGCCTGGATCGCCGCAACCGAAGATGCCGTCTGTAGGGAAGCTCTTGCCCTGTCCGCTGGCCGCGGGCAACCGCTAAGACACGGCAGCATCGAGCGAGGGCCTCACGGCGCTCACGAGGGCGTGTCGCGCGTCACTGACCGATCGATCCTCCCACTCGATTGCATCGGTTCGCGAATACAAGACCCTCGCGTGCCCGCCACGCGCTGTGCAGAACGGAACAGCGCCATGGGTGACGATCGGTCAACACTTACCCGGTGAGATCTCACCGTTCGGAGTGTGTGGTGCAAATTGCCCCCCCCCACGGCCCACGAATTACTGTACCTTCGTGGTGGAGCTGAGCTGATTTTGCGGACCATGTGGCTGGAAACGGTACTGGCGGCGGGATTGACGGTGATCGCGCCGCTGCGAGCCAGCCAGGACATGACGGAGCCTGCCGCCGGGCGCATGGAGGTTCAGGCCCCGACGACGTTTGCCGACGCCCAACGTCTGTTCTACAACGCCCGGTACCGAGCGGCAGCGGACGCGGCGCTGGCCCTCCGGGCGTCAGGACCCCACGACCTGGCAAATGACGAACTGCGGACCTCTGCGTTGCTGTTCCAGCTCAAGGCCCTCCTCGACACGCCGGGCCGCAAGGACGTCCGTAAGGCCGAGGCGCTCAAAGCCTGCGCGACCTGCCCGGCCCTGATAGCGGCCTTCTTCGCCGACATCAAGCATGGCCAGGCGCTGGCCCGTACTCAGCTCCAGACCAGACCCGGCGACGAGGCGGCCTTGTTCTTCCTCGGCAAGTTGAATTGAACTATGTGGGCTGCAGCTCGGTCCCATGGGGAAAAAACCGGTGCGGGACGAATATGGGAAGCACGACGATCTCTGGATGGGCTCCTCGCTGCACATCCGCGGCACGTGCGAGGCCGCGTCGCACGGGCCTGGATCGACTACATCGTCGACACCAGGATGCCGTGGGGCACGCGGTGGATTCTGGGCGGTGGCGGTCGCAACCGCGCCCTCCTGGCAATCACCGACGCCACGGGCATCGAGTTGGACTTCTTCAGCCATGCCGAAGCCGAGTTCGCGCTGTGGGACATGCGCGTCCGTGAACGTGACATGGGCAAGGCCATGGAAGTTGCGTTGCGCCTCGCCGTAATTTCCCGGAGAACGCCGAGGTCGCTGCCTTCGTCGGTACTCGCCCTGTAGCCGGCGGTCAATGAACGCGCCCTGGCGGACGCTGGCGACCTAGCGTTTCAAGCGTTCGAATCCTTGCATCCTGTCCTCGCGCCGCTGCCGCAGCACTCCCCATCTCGTCAGTCCGGCCGCGATTGCGACTAACATTGTCGGGCTGAGCTGCAGACAGCAGTGCCGCTGATGGCACCGCCTCGTGGTGTAGGGGACTTTTGGATGTGTGGAATCGTTGCGCTTTTCTCGCCGCGCGGTGTTGTGGCCCTCGGTGATATCGAGCGCGCCACCGGGCAACTTGTGCGGCGCGGGCCGGACGGCCAGCGGAAGTGGATGGCTCCGCACGGTCGGGTCGGGCTGGGCCACGCCCGGCTCAGCATCATCGATCTGGCGACCGGCGATCAGCCGATCGCCAGCGAGGACGAGGCGCTCCGCATCGTCGTCAACGGCGAGTTCTACGACTTCGAGCGGATCCAGCGCGACCTGGAGGCCGGGCCACCGCCTCCGCACCCGCTCCGACAGCGAGATCGCCCTGCACCTCTACGAGGACTTCGGCACCGCCTGCCTGCACCAGCTGCGCGGCGAGTTCGCCTTCGTGCTCTGGGACGAGCCGAACGACACGCTCTTCGCCGCCCGCGACCGCTTCGGCATCAAGCCGCTCTTCTACGCCTGGCACGGCGGGACGCTGTACCTGGCCTCCGAGATCAAGGCGCTGTTCGCGGCCGGCGTGCCCGCCCGCTGGGACGCCGAGCCGTCTATCAGGCCAACCACTTCGGCGGGCACCCGACCGCACGCTCTTCGACGGCATCTTCCCGGTGCCGCCCGGCCACTACCTGCTCGCCACGCGCGGGCAGATCGCAGCTGCATCGCTACTGGGACTTCGATTATCCGCGGCCGACGATGGCGCGCGGCGCCGCTGCCGACGCCGAGTACGCCGAGCGAGTTCCGCCACGCGCTGGACGAGGCGGTCCGCCTGCGGCTGCGGGCCGACGTGCCGGTCGGCTGCTACCTCAGCGGCGGGCTCGACTCCTGCGCCGTGCTCGGCCTGGCGGCGAGACACCATCGCCGAGCCGATCCGCGCCTTCACGCTGACCTTCGACCGGGCCGACTACGACGAGGGCGCGATGGCCGCGAGATGGCGGCGCACGCCGGGGCCGAGTTCCACCCGATCCCGATCCGCCAGGCCGACCTCGCCGACCATTTCGCCGATGCGATCTGGCAGGCCGAGACGCTCTGCTTCAACGCCCACGGCGTGGCCAAGTACCTGCTGAGCCGGGCCGTGCGCGACGCCGGCTACAAGGTCGTGCTGACCGGCGAAGGCTCCGACGAGATCCTGGCCGGCTATCCCCACTTCCGCCGGGACATGCTGCTCTACGACAGCGGGGGCCAGGACCCGGCCGCGGTCGCGCGAACTGCTGGAGGAGCTGGAACGCGAGCAACCCGGTGTCGCGCGGCCTGCTGCTGCCCGACGGCGAGGCCGGGTCGCTCGACGAGCGTGAGCGGCGTGCTCGGGTTTGCGCCGTCCTGGATGGAGACGGCCTCCGCGCGCGGTCGCGAAGATGCGCGGGTCTGTTCGCGGCCGATTTCGCCGCCGAGTTCGCCCGGCGCGACGCCTTCCGCCGCTCCTCGACGGCCTCGACGTGCCGGGCCAGCTCGCCGGCCGCGAGCCGGTGAACCAGTCGCTGTACCTGTGGTCCAAGGCGGTGCTGCCGAACTACATCCTGGCGGTGCTGGGCGACCGCATGGAGATGGCGCACTCGGTGGAAGGCCGCGTGCCGTTCCTGGACCACCACGTGGTCGAGCTGGTCCGCGCCTGCCGGTGTCGCAGAAGATCCGGGGGATGACCGAGAAGTACGTGCTGCGCGAGGCGGCCCGGCCGGTGCTGACGGCCACCGTCTACCGCCGGCAGAAGCACCCGTTCCTGAGCCCGCCCGCGGCCCTCAAGCCGGACGAGCGGCTGCACGAACTGGTGCAGGACACGCTGCGCGGCCCCGTCCTGGCGTCGCTGCCGTTCTACGACCGGCGCAAAGTGACGGATCTGCTGGACGAACTGCCGTCGCTGGACATGGAGCGCGCACGGCGATCGACCCGGTGTTAATGTGATCCTGAGTGCCTGTGTGCTGCAGGATCGATTCAAGCTGGCGAGCTGACACCTCGACCGGACCGGTCGGATCAGGGAGAGAGATTCGCACGCACGCGCACACGGGCGACCGAGTGCGGTGCGTGCGAAGGTCTTGCGGCGCTATGCGCGGGTGACGTTCTCGGCGCGCGGTCCCTTGGCCCTGGCCCGTCTGGAAGGTGACCCTCTCACCCTCGCGCAGCTCATCGAACGAGACGCCGTTGACGGCGGACTGGTGGAAGAAATACTCGTTGCCGTCCTGCGCCGCAACGAAGCCGAATCCCTTGTCGGTAACCAAGCGCTTGATCGTGCCGTTCGAAGTTGCCATCTGCTGAAACTCCCAAAATAGAGTCGAGTCGATCGATTTGCCGCACGAATGTGCAAGCGACGGCTTTGATGAGTGGCTGGAGCGGTCTGGCGGCAAGCGCCGGAGGGTGCGACAGGGCCCAGGAAAGCGTCCAAACACTATATCACGTCTGGGCCAACCGCGCCGGTAGCCGAGCTCAGTCGATCACCATGAATTCGGCCGAGCGGATCACCTGTTCCTGGCCTACCGAGACCACAATCTGGAGGTCGTAGACTCCCGGCGGCAGAGCCGCGATGGACAGGTGACCAAGCGCGACGAGCCGTCCATCCTTCGCTGGAGTGCCCAGGTCGAGCGGCGTTTCGGCGAGGCGATTTCCTCAGCGAGCAGGCGCAGCACGGCAGCGGGCGCGCACCGCCGCGTGGGACCACCATCGGCAACGCAAACGACAGATCCCGTTCGCGGCACGGCTGACGGGCACGCCCAGGCGCGGGTAGAGCAGCTGCCCCTTCCAGGCGAGCGGATTGGTCTCGACGGCTTTGTCTTTCGGCGCGGCCTCGGTGCGTCCGACGAGAATCACATCGCCGACGACCGTGCTCGTCCGCGCCAGGTACATCGATCGCAGATCGCGCCACGCTCGCACGTGCTCCCTCATCGTCTCGCACCACCCACTCGATCGTGTGCGATCCGGCGGCGACTTCGGGCGCGGTGAAGAACAGGATCTGGCCGGTCTTGGCTTTCTCGAGGCGCGCCGTCTCGCCAGTCAGGTTGTAGTGCTCGCTCCGCGTGAACAATGTCTCGCCGGTCTTTGTTTTCACCCGCGCGAGGACGGTCACCTGTCCCTCGTACCTGGCGGTCGCATCGTCGACGGTGAAGGTCAGCGCCGACGCGTCAATCGACGCGATGAGCGACACCATACCGGGTTGGCCTGGCATGGGCGTGCTGAGCGCTTGCAGCCTGAAGGGAAACGCCATGGGCGACGGATGGCGCCGACAGCGCCGCGAGCGCTGGCGCTTCGTAGTCGCGCGTCTCCATGCGCTCGACGGTCGGCACGGCGACGTAGCCGGGCCGTGCGCGGACTGTCATATCCGGTCGACGCACTTTCACGCTGATGGATGCGATAGGAGCCATCCATGGTCGGATTGCTCGACGCGTACGACAGCATGTAGTAGGAGCGGCGGTCTTCGTTGACGCGCGCGAACGCGCTCGCGAGATCGTTCGTGTCGCTGATGTATTGACCGCCGGTGGAGTTGGCGAGCTCGGCGAGTCCGTGCGTCGGACCGCCAAGCAGTTGCTCGAGCCGTGCTTCCGACGTGTCGTCGAACTGGCCCCGTGAGAAGCCGTCGCCGAACTGCGGACTGATGCGGCGCCCCATTTCCGCCTGTTGACTCTGGACGCGCAGGCCGACGGCGTCGAACGTATAGAAGGCCACGTTGTGCCGGTTGGCCTCGTTCTGCAAGTTGCGCCAGCGCAGAACGGACCCATTGGTGACGGACAAGCCTTCCGAGAACAGGATGACCGTTTTCCTCCCAGCAAGGGGAGCCAGCGCGCGGACCAAGTCCCGAAGCGAGTCGGATCCAGCGTTGGCTTGCATTTCCTTGTTGACGTATTTATCCGCCGCATCGATGCGCGCCAGCATGGCGGCGAACGCCGCATCGGCGTTGCCAGAGCCGGCGTCCTGGCCTCCGGGCGAGACGCTACCGGCACTCGCCGGTGATCCTGGATCGTCAGCGCCAGCCGTGGGTGACGCTTCGGGCCGCGCCACAAGCGCATTCGCCAGGGCGCCGCTAGCGCGCGAGGCCGTGGGGCGTGGATGTTTGAGCGCGAGCTCGAACCCAGCGCTCAGCGCGCGCGTGTTCCTCGTGAACGGCACGAGCTGTTGCAACGAGTGGTCGATCAGAATACGCCGACATAGTCGCCGGGCTGCATGTCGTTCAACACCGTCCGTGCGGCAGTCCAGGCGGCCTGGCGCGGCTGCTCCGACAGCCAGTCGAAGACCAGCGCCACGACCGTCTGGCCGGCGGTGGGCGCGTCGGGCTGTGCGGCCGGCGGTGGAGTCGCCGAAGTCGTCGAAACGGAGAGCGGCAGCGGCGGAGCACCGAAGCCAGGTCGGGGCCTGATTGTCCGACCGCGTCGCAGCTGAGCAGCTTCTGCTTGACGCCGTTTTCGAACAGATCGAAATCCTCCGCGGTGAGCCCCTTTACCGTCGCGCCCTTCTTGTCGCGGACAACGACGTCCACTTGAACGGCGGCGGTGAGTGAGCTGAAGTGCGGACGGTCGCTCGCGTTCTGCGCGGCAGGACGAATGGCGAGGGCCAGCAGGGCGCCTGCGATGAGGAGGACGGAACGACGAACGTTCACGACCTTAGACTACCAACTTCTAACTTCCAACTACCAACTTCCAACTGCTAACTAACGCGCAGCGGCGAGCGTGAGCACGACGACGGAGGCATCGCGATCTCGGGGCCGTCTGTCCGCTGAGATCGATCGTCACGGTTGTTCGCGCCGATGTTGATCGGCACCTGTGTTCCGCTGCCGAGCAGCGCCGCCTGCGTTGCTTTCAATGACAGTGGGATGACCAGGCGGCCGTCAGCTGGCCAGTGGCGGACGATGCAGTAAACGCGGTCGCCTGACTTGCTGCGAGTCAGGTAGCCCCACGACGGCTGCTGCGCGAGAGCCAGACGGCACGTGTCGCGTAGATGGCTTCTCCGTACTTCTGCAGCCAGAGTGCCGATGAACCGCAGCCGCCGCTCCTGGTTCGGCGGCACGTGTCCGCTGCCGTCCGGGCTCACCATCAGCAGCAGGTTGCCGCCGTTGGCGACGACGCGGAGCAGGAGGTCGAGCGCGTCGCTCTCTGACAGCACGTAGCGATCGTCGAACGACTCTTCCCAGTTGTAGCCGTACGAGTGGCTGAGCGATCGATTCTCTTCCCACGGATGGGCCTGGAACCCCTCGATGACGTGGTACTCGCTCGTGTAGAAGTCGCCCCATCCTGGCTTGCCACGCGTGTCTTTGCCGAAGCGATCGTTGATGGCGACCTGCTGTCCGTGCGCGGCGGCGTGGTTGTAGTAGTACGCGGCAATCTCTGGCGCGCGCCACGTGCGACGCGTCCGGCTCCCATTCACCGTCGAACCACAGGACATCCGGAGTCGTGCGATCGATCAGTTCCGTCAGCGACGGCACGAGATAGTCGCGCGCGAAGTCGGAGACCGGAATCTTCCCAGACAGAAATGGCGTCGCCGGATCGAGCGGTTCCGTCACGGCGCCCGAGAACGACATCTGCCACAGCGCATTGTCGCGGACGATGGGATAGGCCCATTCGCTGAGCGAGACGTAGGCGCCGGAGCGCAGGCCCTCCTTGCGGAAGGCGCGTCGCGAGCTCGGAGGCGAGATCGCGCTTGAGACCCCATTCCATCGCGTCGCGATGCGTGAATGACGAATCCCACAGGCAGTAGCCGCCGTGATGTTTCAGGAATGGCACGACGTATTGCATGCCCGCGGCTTTCGCGAGTGACGCGAGCGCGGCGGGATTGAAGCCGCCGCCGTCGAGCAGCTGGATCAGATCGTCGGGACCGATATCGGCGCCCCAGGTCTTCTCGTGGTAGTCGCGGTACTCCTTGAACAGCTTCTGCTCGTACCAATCGGGATACGTGGCCTTTTCAGCCTGCGGCGCCCAGCCGGCGACGGACCACGGACCCCAGTCCACGAACATGCCGAACTTGGCGTCGAGGAACCACTCTGGTGCCTGATGCGTGGAGATCGATTCGAACGTCGCGCGGTAGGGGCCGTGTGCGATCGTCCGTTCGATTACGGCGCGCGCGTTCGCGGAGTGCTCCAGCAGCGCCGCCGTCTCCGCGTGCCAGAGATCTTCGGCGTTCGCGGATATGTGTACGGCGTGTAGCCGGCCGGACGACGAGGCTGCTGGCCGACTGGCGGATGCGCCTCGGGCCACTGCTGCGGTGCGGCGTGGGCCAGCGCCGCCGCGGCGAGTGCGGCCAGGGCGACAGAGCGTGAGCCAATGACGCCGGGCGCGCATAGCGAGTGATGTCATCTGTGCTTCAGCAGGTTCTCGAGAAAGTCCACGTGCATCCGGCCGCCAGCACCGTTCCACGGCAACACGCCCCAGGGCTTCGAGCAGATGTCGATGTCGCCGTCGCCATCCACGTCACCCACCTGCAGTTCATGGCCGCCGAGCTTGGTGTCGAGTAACACGTGTTCGCGGAATGCGAGGTGGCCGAGATTCTCCCAGGCCACCCACCGCGGATTCTGACGTGACTCGGGCAGCAGCTCTTCCTGCTCGTTCACGATGATCTCCGGCAGTCCGTCGCCATCGAGATCGGCCACGGCCAGCGCGTGGAGCGATCCGAACGTCACGCTTCTCGGCAGCTCCGTCACCGTCCATCGTCCGCCCCGCCCGTCGTCATTTCTCACGATCATGACGTGCGAATCGACAATGTCGGCATCGGCGACGACGATGTCGGGACGTGTGATCGCCGTCGAGATCGGTGACCGCGGTGCGGACGCACATGCCGTACGGGCCCGATGCGGCCGAGCGGGACGTTCTGATGCGCCGTCCACGTGAGGCCTTTGCCATCGGCGTTCTCGAACCACGTGTCCGCGCGCAGGATGTCGAGATCGCCGTCCCCATCGACGTCGAGCGCCCCGTTGGGCGCGATGGCGCCGTGGACGGGAGGTCCGATGTCGTGACGGATCCACGGCTCGAGCGCGGATTGGCCGGAATCTCGAACCACGTCAGCGCGTTCAGCGCCGTGTTCTTGTCGCCCATCATCACGACATCTTTGCGCCCGTCGCCATTCACGTCGGCGACGAGAATGTCGTGAGCACCGGCGGCGTGATCGGCAAAGACGATGCGCTCGAAGGGCTCAGTGGCGGGCTTGCCGGTGTTGCGGTACCAGACGCCACTGCAGACGAGATCGATCCAGCCGTCGCCGTCCACGTCGAGCGGTGCGAGGCCTACGTCCGACTGGTAGTCGGTGCCGACCGTATGCTTCACCCAGGTGTCGGCGCTCTTGTACTCGAACCAGTAGAGCGTTGACGGTTTGACCTGGCGTCCGCCGAGGACGAAGTCGAGGTCGCCGTCTTTGTCGAGATCGACCAGCGCGGTGAGGCCGTAATCGCCAGTGCCTTGGGGCGTGACGAAGAGATCGGTCGAGATCAGGTGATACCGGAACTGGAAGTCGGCGGAACCGGAGGCCGCCATGAAGATGACGGGCGAGTGTTGCCAGCAGTGTGCGGGGCATGGCGGGGGAGGCCGCGGATCATATCCGCACGTCACGCTCAATGTACACCGTCGTCAGTTGACATCCGCACTCACACGACGATAATTCCGCCTCCATGACCCTCACCCACACTCGACGCCGATTCCTCGAGAGCCTCGGTGCGTCCGGCGCGGCGCTCGCCGCGCAGTCCTGGCTGGGCAGCATCGGCTTCGCGCAAGCCCGCGGACCCGCGCGCGTCGTCATCAGCCCGGCCCGGGTCCGATCGGAGCTCGATCGGCGACTCCTCGGCGCGTTTCTGGAACATCTGGGCCGATCGATCTACACCGGTGTCTACGAGCCGGATTCGCCGCTCGCGGACAAGAGCGGCTTCCGCACCGACGTGGTCGCACAGGTCAAGGAGCTGGGCGTTCCGATCATGCGGTATCCCGGAGGCAATTTCGTCTCCGGCTACAACTGGCTCGATGGCGTGGGCCCGAAGAACCAGCGCCCGACGGTCCTCGAGCGCGCGTGGAACTCGATCGAGACGAATCAGTTCGGAACCAACGAGTTCATGGACTGGTGCAAGCTCGTGGGCACCGAGCCGCTGCTCGGCATGAACTTCGGCACGGGCACCGCTGAAATGGCGATGGCCTACGTCGAGTACTGCAACGTCGACAAGGGCACGAAATGGAGCGAGCTCCGTCGGTCGCACGGCTACGCGGCGCCACACAACGTCCGCGTGTGGTGCCTCGGGAACGAGATGGACGGGCCCTGGCAGATCGGACACATGCCCGCTCGCGAGTACGGGCGGAAGGCCCGGGACGTCGCGCGGCAGATGCGCGATATCGATCGCGATCTCAAGCTGATTGCCTGCGGATCGAGCAACCGCGTCATGCCCACGTACCTGGTATGGGATCGTGAGGTGCTCGAGGAGTGCTACGACCAGGTGGACGCTATCTCACTGCACTGCTATTACGGCAACACCAAGGAGCTCTCGGGCGAGAACACGGCGCGCTACCTCGCCATGAACCTCGACATGGAGCTCCAGATCCACGAGATCGGCGCGGTCTGCGACTACGTGCAGGGCGTGATGAAGTCACCCAAGCGGTTGTGGCTGTCGTTCGATGAATGGAACGTCTGGTATCGCGCGCGCGACCGCAAGGCGCTCGACGGTCAGCGCACCTTCGCACCGAAGCTGCTCGAGGAGGTGTACAACCTCGAGGACGCGCTGCTCGTCGGCGGGTTCATCAACTCGTTGCTCCGCACCTCGGATCGCGTCCGTCTCGCATGCCTCGCGCAAATCATGAACGTCATAGCGCCGCTGGTGACCAACAAGACGTCCGTGCTGCGACAGAGCATCTACTATCCGTATGCCTGGGCGCTTCAGTACGCACGCGGCCGCGTGCTCGATCTGCAGGTCGAAGGCGAGACCTATCCGATTTCGGCGGCGGGACTCCGCTCCGATTTCGCGCGGAACGATCAGGTGCCCTACATCGACGTCGCAGCGACCCTCGATCCATCGTCGGGCCAGGCGGCCGTCCTGATGCTCAACCGCGACACCGCAGGCGAGCGCGAAGTGGTGCTGGATTGGAAGGATGCGACGCCGACGCGCGTCGTGGCGTGTCAGACACTGACGGGACCGGATCTGAAGGCGTTCAACACCTTCGAACAGCCGCAGACAGTCGTGCCGCACCCGTTCGACGCGCCGCAGCCCGGTGCGCGCATGACGTTCAAGCTGCCGCCGCGCTCCTACACGGTGGCTCAGATCGCGACGACGTAAACGCGGAACTCACGAAGGTTCATCGACCGTTTGGAAGTTGGGAGTTGGCAGTTGGGAGTTGACGAACTCCCGATCAGTGTGCCTCTTCAGCGATGGCGGGACGCTTTGTGGGAGCTGGGTATTGGAAGTTGGGAGTTATCCAAAGGATCCACATCGACCGAGAGACGCTCGAGAAACTGGTCGAGATTGCTGCGCATCACGACGTGCGGCACGACTCGAAGCTTCGAGGCGGGACGGGTGCCGTCGAGCAGGTATTGATAGAGCGCCTGCAACGCGAGGCGTCCTTGACTGAGCGGCCGCTGGTACATCGTGGCCGCCACCTGGCCGGCGCGGATCCACTCCACCAGCTCCGGAAAGAGATCGGTCGTCACGAACGTCAGGTTCGACAGACGCCCGGCTTCCTTGGCCGCCCGCAGCACGGGGAGTGAATTGACCGTGCTCACGTACACGGCTTTCAGGCCCGGACGCGCGCGCAAGAGAGCCAACGCCCGCCGGTAGCCCTCGCGCTCATCGTCGTGTGCTTCGACGATCGGCCCGAGGGTGAGCGATCGGCCAATCGAGCGCAGACTCGTCTCGAACCCGCGCAGCTTGTCGGCGTGATCCTGCATCGCGAGCCAGCCCGTGAAGAACGCGACTTCGCCGCCTTCTGGCAGGAAGCGCGCAAGCAGTTCCCCCGCCACCGCACCGACCGTGAACGGATCGGGCGAGACGGCGGTGAGACGTGGACTGTCCGGCGCATCGGTGACGACGCAGACGACCGGAATGCCACGGCGTGCGGCTTTCGCGAGGTGGGGAGCGAGTGCGGCGGGATTCCCGGGCGCGATGATGAGACCGTTGGTGCCGCGATTGAGTGCGTCTTCGAACAGCGGGGTGTCGCCTTTACCGAGACGCGGATAGCTGGCGAACTCCACGTGCAGCGCCGGCGCGAATGGTGCCGCCGCTTCGCGAATCCCTTCGCGCAGCGAGTCCCAGAAGAGCGCGATCCTGCGCGGGAGCTGCACCGAGATACGCAGCTGACGACGCGACTTCAGGTAGCGCGCGGCGAGATTGGGCCGGTAGCCGAGGCTCTCGGCCATGCTGAGCACGCGGGCGCGTGTGGCAGGGCTGACTTCCGGCTTGCCGTGCAGTGCGCGATCCACGGTGCCGGTAGAGACGCCCAGCGCACGGGCAATGTCCTTGATCCCGATCGGTGGGGACGCCGGCACACGATCCTTGCCGCGAGACATCGGGTGCCAATCTTAGCTGGTCCCGGCCGCCGAACCAGTGACCCCCGTACTGGGGTCGGGCACCACGAGCAAGTGGTGCGTGCGTGGCCAGTGCGCCGGGGCCTAGTCCAAAACGTCTGGCGCGCTAACTCGACTAAATCCGCCTAGTTCTCCGAATAGCTTAGCTTGACAGGTCTTACCATTCGGCGTTACGGTCCCGCCGTGAACGTTCACGGGCCTGCCCGTGAAGAGACGCTGAGGGGGCGCCTCGAAATGTTCATCTGCGTGTCGCCATGGCCGCCAGGCCGCTCAAACGTGACACGCGAACAAATCCGACCCCCATCCGGAGGCTGACGATGACGAGGATGTCCCTCCCGTTGCTCCGAAGTGTCGGCATCGCTGCGTGTCTGGCCCTCTGTTACGGTAGTCCACTCTTCGCCCAACGTTCGGACAGGGCTGCGATCAGCGGTGTCGTCACCGACGAGCAGGGCAACGCGGTGCCCGGTGCGACAGTCACCATCCACAACGATGGCACGGGCATCGACTCCGTCCTCGTCACCAACGCGTCCGGTGCGTACCAATCGCCGCCGCTGGTGTTGGGACGGTATTCCGTGACCGTCGAACTGACTGGATTCAAGAAGTCGGTGACCAGCGGCATCGAGCTCGGCGGCGGTGATGCCATCCGGCACGATGTCAGCCTGTCGGTGGGGCAGTTCACCGAGTCCGTGCAGGTGCAGGCAACCTCTGGGCTCGACAACACCAAACCCGACGTGAGCCACAGCATCGATGAGCGCTATTACCGCGACCTGCCCATCGTGACGGCAGGCGACGTTCGGCTCGCGGAATCCGTGCTGCAGATGCAGCCTGGCTATCTGCCCATGAAGCCGAACGGCGATCCGATGTTCCGCGGCAGCCAGTTCAACTCGCGAATCAACGGCGGCCAGACGATGGCCACCGAGAACTTCTTCGATGGGGCCGCTTTCGGCTATCCGTCAGGCCATCAGCAGAGTCAGGAGAGCGCGCCGCCCGTGGAGGCAGTCCAGGAGATGAAGATCATCACCACGACCTACTCCGCGCAGTACGGCCACACGAGCGGCGGCTTCATCGAATACACCGCCAAGTCGGGCACGAACTCGTACCATGGCAGCGGGTATAGCTATTTTGCCGACGACAGTCTGAACGCGAAGGGCTTCTTCGCGGTCGGTAAGACGCCGCTCAGCAACAACAACTACGGGTTCACGCTGGGTGGTCCGCTCGTGATTCCCAAGGTGATAGACGGCCACAACAAGATGTTCTTCTTCACGAACATCGACTACACGCGCCTGCGCAGCGGCGTGCTGCCCGGCTTCGGCAACACGACGCCGACCGACGCGTTCAAGGCGGGCGATTTCAGCTCGCTGCTCGGTTCGCAGATTGGCGTGGACGTGCTCGGCCGTCCGGTCTTCGCAGGTCAGATCTTCAATCCGGCATCCACGCGATTGGTCAACGGCATCCCGGTCCGCGACCCGTATCCCGGAAACATCATTCCCGCCGGCGATCCGCTGCGAAGCGCCGTGGCCGCGAAGGTCGCGGCGTTGATGGTCCATCCCGATAGGGCGGGCAACGCCTTCAATGTGGCCGGCAACCCCGCCGGCGACCAGACGTGGAACCTCGACGCGCGCAACATCATGTTCCGCCTCGACAACGTGTTCACACCGAACTTCCGCAACAGTTTCAGCTTCTACTGGAACCATCGTCCGTCGATCAGGAACTGCGGCGAAGTCGCGGGCTGCAATACGCAGTTCGACGGTGAGACCACGCCAGAGAAGAACACCGGCTACTACGGCAACGGGTTCTATCAGCGCATCTCGACCCATCACGCCCACGAGCAGTTCGACTGGATCATCAAGCCGAACCTGCTGAACCACACGACGGTCGCCTACGACCGCTGGTTCATGGGCGGGAACTCGTTGTCAGCCGGCGCCGGCTGGCCGCAGCTGCTGTGGGGCGCCAATCAAGGCGGCATCCTCGCGCAGGATGCGGGCCCGCCCCTGATGAACTTCGCGGGCAACACCCCGTACAACTCGATCGGTCAGTACGCCTGGCCGCGATTCGGTTACGAGGTCAACAACCGCTGGCAGTTCTCGGATGATCTGACGTGGGTGAAGAACCGCCATACGATCAAGGTGGGCTTCGAGTACCGCAAACACCAGTTCCCTTCGCGAGGGTGGTCAGTGGGCGCAGTCGGAGGGCAGTTCGACTTCAATCGCCTCGACACGGGCGGCTACGACGCGAGCGGGAACAACCTCGGGCAGACCGGCGATCCATTCGCGTCGTTCCTGCTCGGCCAGGTGTTCTCGTCGCAGCAGACCATTCCTGTGTATCCCACGTTCAATGAGGCGTACACAGCCGCGTGGATCAACGACGAGTTCAAGGTGAGCGACAAACTGACCCTGACGCTCGGGTTCCGCTTCGACTATCAATTCGCGCGCACGGAAAGCTCGGACCAGTATTCGACGTTCGACCCGAACACGCCCAACCCCGGCGCGGGAGGCATACCCGGCGCCCTGATCTTCGCCGGCAGCGGAACGAACCGGACGGGCAACCGGACCTTCGAGGATCCGAAATCCAACTCGTGGGGGCCCCGCATCGGTGCGTCCTTCCGCGTGAACGACAAGAACGTCATTCGCGGCGGGTACGGGATGTACTACTCGGGCGTCGCGTTCTCGCAATTCGTCGGGGCACCAACCTTGGGGTTCCAGGGGAATCCAGTCGCCCCGAACCTGTCGAACGGCCTGCAGCCGGCGTTCTATCTCGACAACGGCTTCCCGCAGGACCGCATCATCCATCCGCCATTCATCGATCCCACGTTTGCGAATGGTGGTTCCGTCATCGCCGTGGCACCGAACGGGCTGACGCTGCCACGCTTCCAGAACTGGTCCGTGACCCTGCAGCATCAGTTGGGCCAGTCGACGATGCTGGATATCTCGTACATCGGGAACCATGGGAGCCGCCTGAATCACCATTTCAATAGTCTGGGTGTGGGCGCGAACATGAACGACCCGAGTGTCCTCAACTACGGCGCGAGTGTGCTGCAGGCGGATATCAACTCCGACGTCGCACGGAACGCCGGTATTCCGATCCCGTACGCCGGGTTTGTCGGCAATGTGGCACAGGCGCTCCGCGCGTTTCCCCAATACCAGCAGATCCAATGGCGCGGCGTGCCTACTGGTGAGAGCCAGTACCACGCACTCGAGTTCGTGCTCGAACGCCACTTCTCGAGAGGGCTGCAGTTCAGAGTGGGCTACACCTACTCGAAGCTACACAACAACGGCGCGGAGAGCGCGCAGGGTGACAACGGCATCAACGACTCCGTCCAGAATCCCGCCGATCCGCTCGAGTGGTCGCTCAGCGCCGACGACACGCCGCACGTGTTCCTCAGCGGCTTCACGTGGGAATTGCCGTACGGCAGGAATGCGACGGGCATCAAGAAGGCGGTGCTCGGCGACTGGAACATCGCCGGTGTGCTCCGCTACGAAAGCGGGCGCCCGCTCAATATCGTGATGGCGAACGATCTCGGCGGATTCCTGTTCAACAGCCAGAAGCGTCCCAATCGCGTCGGGGGGACTGGCGGAGTCGCCGACCTCAGCAACTTCGACCCGAACGCAGACCGCTACTTCAACCCGGCTGCGTGGACCGATCCTGGACCGCTCCAGTTCGGCAACGCGCCGAAACGCGACGGGACCGTGCGGTCGTTCCCGATCTACAGCGAGGACGTGAACGTGTTCAAGGTCTTCCCGATGCAGAACGACATGAAGCTTCGGTTTGAGGCCATGTTCGGGAACATCTTCAACCGGACACTGTTCTGCGATCCTGATACCAACTGGAGCTCGGGCAGCTTCGGCTCGGTGAACACGCAGTGCAACCAGCCGCGCTCCATTCAGCTGGCCTTGAGGTTCGACTTCTGATTCGACGTGCCGGGTAGCCGCGCGTGCGGCTACCCGGCTGGATTCCCATGGCCGCCCCTCGTGGAATTAGGGGTATAAGGGGTGAGACCCTATGCCCCCAGGCGTCCAGCTGCTGATTCCCCTCTGGTTGTGCGCCCTCCAGGCACCAGCGTCGACCCCATCCGCCGTTGAGGCGGGCCCGGCCCTTCAGCGGGCAGCCGTCCTGGTGCAGCAGGGCCGGCTCGACGAGGCCGACCAGCAAGCGCGGATCGCCCTCACCGATCCCACCACCAAGGCCGGCGCGTACTCGGTCCTCGGCGCAATCCGCTATCAGCAGAAGCGGCTCGACGAGAGCGCGACACTGCTCCAGAAAGCCATCCAGCTCGAACCGCGATTGGTGGGAGCGCATCTCAACCTGGCCGAGGTGTACTCGGACCAGGGGAAGTCTGCCGAAGCCACGGCAATGTTCCGGAAGGTTCTGGAGCTCGATCCGTCGAATGCGCTCGCGCGATTGGCGCTCGCGCGAGACGAGACCGCCAAGGGCCGCTATTCGCAGTCGTGGACGCTATTACAGCCTGTGCTCGATCAGATCAAGACGTCTCCGGATGGATTGATTGTGCTGGCGACAGACAGCCTGAAGCTGGGGCACCGGCAAGCGACCGCGTCGTTCGCTGCAGATTGGATGCGGCTGGACGAGGTTCCGCAGCCCTGGTCCGTCTCGTTTGCGCTCGTGCTCATTCAGGGTGGGGCGGTGCAAGACGGCATCGATGTCCTGGAGCACGCGAAACGCAGCACGCCGGTGTCGTACGAGCTCGCCTTCAATCTGGGCAGCGCGTATCTCGTAAAAGGTGACTCGGAAAAGGCGCTGGCCGCATACGACCAGGCGTTGAGCGTGCAGCCAGACGCTGTCCAGGCGCTGCAGCAGGCGGCAACCACGGCCGAGCAGCGGAACGACCTCGAGCGTTCGCTCTCGTATTGGATCCGGTTGAAGAAGCTGCAGCCTGACGACCCGGCCACACTGCACGCGTTCGGCCGTGTCTGCCTGAAGATGGATCTACTGGAGGATGCCGAGCCCGCGCTGAGTCGGGCCGTGAGCCTCAAGCCCGCGGATCCCGCCTATCAATACACGCTCGCCGCCGCCAAAGTCGGCAAACGTCAGTTCGACGCGGCGCAGACGCTGCTCGCCGCTCTCGTCGCCGCGCATCCGAACGAGGCGCAGCTGCAGTACGCGCTCGGCTCGGTTCTGTATCTCGAAGGCCGGCTTCCAGACGCGGCCGAGCATCTGCAGGCGAGCGTCAAACTGAAGCCCGATCAACTGGCGGCCAACTATTACCTGGCACTCGTCGCGCGGGATCGAGGGAACGACGCTGACGCAATCGAACGCCTGCAGAAGCTGCTCGCGCGCTATCCAGAGCACGCGCCGTCGTGCGAGGCGCTGGGTGGACTGTTGATGAACGCGCAGCGCTACGAGGAGGCCGAGAGTCAACTTCGCAGCGCCATCCGGCTGAATCCAGGATCGGTCAAAGCCAACTACCAGCTGGGGCTGCTTCTTGCGCGCATGGGCAAGAAAGAGGAGGCGGACAGACAGCTGGAGCTGGCCAAATCGCTTCGGAAAGAAGATGAAGCCACATCACGTCTGCAATTGCGTCTGCTGGAGCCCGAGCAATGACGAGGAACGCCTTGTCTTGCCTGTCGATCGGCCTTCTGTTGACCCTCTTCGCTGGGTCGGCGAGTGGTGCGCAGTCCAAGCCGCCAGCTGCGCCGCTGTCAAAAAAACCAGCGGCTGAACCGGCCACGCAGCCGGGCTCGCAGTCGATCGCTCAGATCCAGGCCGAGGTCCAGCGCGATCCCAACAACCCGAAGCTGCACATCGCACTGGGCATCGCTTATTGGGATCGGAACGACTACCGCCGCGCGCTCGCGGCATTTCAACGCGCGGTGAAGACGGGACCGCGCGTGGCCGAGGCACACAACTGGCTGGGCGTGGCGCTCACGGGAAAGGCCGATCTGCCTGGAGCAATTGCGGAGTTCAAGCAGGCGCTCGCGCTCGATCCCAAGTACGCGCGCGCGTACACGAACCTCGGATCCGCCGAGGCCAAGAGCGGCGACTTCGAGGCAGCGGTCGACGCGTTTCAAAAGGCGTTGGATCTCGATCCCGCCAATCCGTCCGCACACGTGAACCTGGGCCTGGCACTGCGCGAGAAGGGCGACCTCGACGCGGCGTTGCTTCACCTGCGCCCGGTGGCAGTCGCCAATCCGACAAACGCCGGTCTGCAATACGAGCTCGGACAGACGCTCCGCCAGAGCGGCGACCTGACCGGCGCGATCGCCGCGTTCGAAAAAGCGATTGGGCTCGAGCCGGAGATGCGTGAAGGCTACTACGGCCTGGGACTCGCGCTGAAAGAGCTGAGTGCGGCGTCCAAGAAAGCGCAGGCACCGTCGCCAAGTCCTGCCGATGATTTCGTCAAGCGTGCCCAGGAGGCGCTCGGAAAACGCGACCTGAATGTCGCGCACGACCTCCTCGCCGAAGCGGTTCGCGCAGACGATGGCAACGCGGACGCACATAATCTGTTTGGATTCGTCCTGGGCCAGCAGCGCGATCTGCCGTCCGCGCGAACGCATCTCGAGCGCGCCGTGACGCTGCGCCCCGACTCCAGCGACGCCCACTACAATCTCGGCGTCGTCGAGTGGTACAGCGGCGAGAAAGCGAAGGGGCTGTCTGAACTGCGGACGAGCGTCACGCTCGATCCGGCATGCGGGTCCTGTTATGCGTTTCTGGGCACGGTCCAACGAGACAACGGCGACCTCGACGGCGCGCGCGTCAGTCTGCAGCGCGCGATCGCGGTCTTGCCGCCGACGGCCGCGGTGTACGTCGATCTGGGGATTGCGTACTTGCGGACGAACGAACTCGAGAAAGCGATTGGACAGCTCGAGGCTGGTCTGAACCTGCCGGCGTCAGTGTTGCCCATGCCTGATTGGGCCGCGGCCGTCGCAAGCTTGCGGCCGCTGCTCGCCGCCCAGCCCGGATCGGCGGAGGCGCACCATGCGCTTGGATTGATGCTCGGCCGCACAGGCGGCGACACACGCGAAGTGTCTGCCGAATTTCGTGAGGCCGTTCGCCTTCGTCCAGACTACGAGGAGGCCTACAACGATCTTGGTCTCGTGTTGCTGCAGGCCGGCGACGATGCCGGGGCGATCGCGGCGATGAGAGAGGCGGTACGCATCAGCCCCGACTACGCCGACGCGCACGACAATCTCGGGGCAGCGCTGACACCCACCGACGCCGCCGAAGCCATCCGCGAGCTCGAAACAGCAGTCCGCCTCGCGCCGACGTCGGTCAAGGCCATGTACAACCTGGCCATGGCGTACGGGGCCAGCACCAGTCTTCCGCCCGAGAAGCAGATCGAACAGTTGCGCAAGGTCGTCGAGCTCGATCCGACGTTCGCGCGAGCTCGCCTGGCTCTCGGCAAGGCGCTGATGCAGCACGGGACCGTAGATGAGGCCGTCACGGAGCTCCAGGAGGCGGCCAGGCTCGATCCGGAGAGTGGGGAAGCGCACTATCAGCTGGGTCTCGCGCTTGCACGCGCGGGACGGAAGGAGGAAGCCTCGAGCGAGCTCAAGCAGGGCCGCGAGCTGATTGCGGCGAACGACAGGACGCAGAGCGCGAATCTCGATCTGGCTGACGCCCGTGCCGCGCTGGAACGCGGCGAGCTGGCGGAGGCAGAAGCGAAAGTCCGGCATGCGATACAGTCCGGTCCGCCGTCGGCCGAAGCGCAGGCACTGCTCGACACGGTGCTGGCAAAGAACGGGAAGACCGAAGCAGCACTGGATGAGTACGAACAAGCCATTCGGGAAGGCAAGTTTCAGGACGTAGAGGCGCCGTTGACGCAGTACGTCGCAGATCATCCGAAGTCTGCCCGCGCATGGTACGCGTTGGGGTACAGCCAGTTCGCACAGCAGAAGATCGGTGAGTCGATCAAGTCGCTCGCGAAATCTCTCGAGCTCGACGTCACCAACGCCGAAGCTCACAAGATCCTCGGCCGAAGCCTCATGATGATCGGGCGGTTCGACGTCGCGCAGGTGGAGTTCGAGCAGGGCATCCGCTACAAGCCCGACTCGGCGGAGCTGCACTACAACCTCGGAAAGCTTTATTCCATCCAGGACAACTGGGAGCCGGCGCGCAAGGCTTCGAGACCGCAGCTCCGGATCGATCCCAACTATCCAGAGGCGCTCGATGCGCTGGGTCTCGCCCTGGAAGCGCTCGGTCACGACGAGGAGGCGGTCGCCAACTACCAGAAGGCGATTGCCATCAACGACGAGCACCACGGCACGTTCACGTCGGCGCTCGTGAACATGAGCGCCTTCTACAACCGGACCGGCGATCCTGACAAAGCGCTCGAGTACGCGCGGCGAGCGATCGCGCTCGATCCGAGATCCGATCGCGCGCTGTTCCAGAAGGCACGAGCCGACGAACACCAGGGACGCCTGAACGACGCGGTTGGAGCGCTCAATCAAGCCATTGCGATCAATCCGAAAGCTTCTTCGGTACTATTACGTGCTGGCCGGGGTCTATCGGAATCTGGGCTGGCTGGACGAGAGCAAGAAGGCGCTGGATTCGTTCAAGCGGCTCGAGCGCGAGTCGGCCGAGCTCGACAAGCGGCGCCGCGGCGGAGATGCCGCAGCCGCACCTCACCCTCCCGGACAACCGCGTGACGAGCGGTGACTGCCTCTCGTCCCGGCGCCGGTTCCTCCGGCTCGCGGGAACATGCGCCGCCGCCTGTGCCGCGCCCGCTTTCGATCTCGCGCCACTGCTGCCTCGAGACGGCGGCGATCGCGTCCTGTTCACGGACGTCACGGCCGCGGCCGGGCTCCTCAAGGCCGTCAACGTCTCCGGCAACCGCGAGAACAAACGGTATCTGCTCGAGGAGATGGGATGCGGTGCGGCGTTTTTCGACTACGACCGCGACGGCTGGCTCGATGTCTTCCTCGTGAATGGCAGCAGCCTCGATCCGAAGGTGCAGAACAGTAGACCAACGAGCTATCTGTTTCACAACAACCGCGACGGCACGTTCACCGATGTCACGGCACGTGCCGGACTGACGCATTCGGGATGGGGGCAGGCCTGCTGCGTCGGAGACTACGACAACGACGGCTACGACGATCTGTTCGTCTCGTACTGGGGTCACAACGTGCTGTATCACAACAACGGTGATGGCACGTTCACTGACGTATCGGAGAAGGCCGGTATCGCGGGATCTGGAGGCGCCTGGGGCGCCGGCTGCGCCTTCCTGGACTTCGACAAGGACGGCCATCTCGATCTGTTCGTCGCGAACTATCTGCCGTTCGATCCGGCGACGGCGCCTGTGCCAGGGCAATCGGCCTACTGCAAGTACAACGAGATCCCGGTGCCCTGCGGTCCCTTGGGCTTTGCGGGCGGTACGAACCTGCTCTATCGCAACCGAGGGGACGGCACGTTTCAGGACGTCTCGGAAGCGTCCGGCATCGCGATACCCCGCGGCGCCTCATCGATGGCGTTCGTCTCGAGCAACTGGCGGACGAGCGGATCGTACGGCATGGGCGTGGCAGCGGCCGACTTCGACAACGACGGATGGCCTGACATCTACGTCGCCTGCGACAGTGCGCCCAGCCTCCTCTATCGCAACAACCACGACGGCACCTTCCGGGAGATCGCGGTGCCTGCCGGATGTGCGTTCGACGAAAGTGGCGTCGCCCTCGCGGGGATGGGTGTTGGCGTAGGGGACTACGACGGAGACGGCTGGCTCGACATCATCCGCACGAATTTCTCGGAACAGGTGCCGACGCTCTATCGAAACACCGGGAACGGCTTCGGCGACGCCAGTATCCGGGCCGGCCTTGGCGTCAATCGCAAGTACGTCGGCTTCGGCGTCGGATTCTTCGACTTCGACAACGACGGATGGAAGGATCTCTTCATTGCCACCGGGCACGTGTACTCGCAGCTGGCGACGCGGAGCTTTCACATCACATACCGGGAGCCGAAGCTCTTGTACCGGAATCTGGGCACCGGACGCTTCGAGGACGTCTCCACCAAGGCGGGCGATGCGATCCGCACGCAGAATGTCGCCCGTGGCTGCGCGTTCGGCGACTTCGACAACGACGGCCATGTGGACATTCTGATCAACAACCTCGACGGGCCTCCAACCCTTCTTCGCAACGACTGCCGGAACACCAACAACTGGCTCCAGGTGAAGTGCGTGGGCACCAGGTCAAATCGTTCGGGCATCGGCACGCGCGTCAAGCTGACCGCCGGCGGGCGCACGCAGATCGACGAGGTGATGAGCGGGTCGAGCTACTATTCGCAGAACGACTTCCGCCTCCACTTCGGCCTGGGAGCGGCAACGAAGGCGGACACCGTCGAGCTGACCTGGCCCTCGGGCGCTAGAGACACTCTGCGGGACGTGCCCGGCAACCGCCTCGTCGTGGTCGAGGAGGGACGAGGCATCGCGAATGGCTCGACGACTGGGCAGTAGGCAAGCAATCGGCACGGCAGTCCGTTCGAGGTCCGTGTCGCTGCATCTGTCACTCGCGTCACTGGTCGTGTGCGGATCCCTCCTGGCCGTATTGCGCGCCGCACCTTCGCCCGACGTGCACTTCACGGACGTGAGCCGCACGGTCGGTCTCACGTTCACCCATCAGTCGTCCGCGACGTCGAACAAGTACCTCATCGAGACGATGGGCGGTGGCGTCGCGATCCTGGATTACGACAACGACGGCCGCCCGGACGTGTTCTTCACGAACGGCGCGAAGCTCGAGGATCCGATGCCCGAGGGGAAGGCCCCCGACAAGTCGGACCCGAAGTACTGGAATCGCCTCTTTCACCAGGAGGCGAACGGGACGTTCGTGGACGTGACCGAGAAGGCCGGCCTGACAGGCCAATCACAGAACTTCTACGGCATGGGGGTCGCGGTCGGCGACTACGACAACGACGGCTTCGAGGATCTGTACGTCACCGGCTTCGGCGGCAACACGCTGTACCGCAACAACGGAAATGGCACCTTCACCGACGTGACCACGCGCGCGGGCGTGGGCGGCGGCGGCTGGAGTGCGAGCGCCGGTTTCTTCGATGCCGACAACGACGGAAAGCTCGACCTGTTCGTCACGCGCTACGTGGACTGGACCTTCAAGACCAATCGGTATTGCGGAGAGCAGAAGCCCGGCTACCGTGCGTATTGCCATCCCGACAACTATGCGGGCGTGCCGAACATCCTCTACCACAACAACGGAGACGGCACCTTCAGCGATGTGTCGGCCAAGGCCGGTATCGCCGATGCTGGTGGCAAAGGACTTGGCGTCTCGTTCGCCGACTACGATCGCGACGGCTACATGGACATCTACGTCGCCAACGACTCGGTCCAGTCGTTCCTGTATCGCAACAACCGCAACGGGACGTTCAGCGAAGTCGGGCTCCTCGCCGGGCGTCGGGTTCAACGAAGACGGCAAGACGTTCGCCGGCATGGGCGTGGACTTCTCGGACTACGACAACGATGGCAGACCCGATCTGGTCGTGACCGATTTATCCAACGAGCGCTACAAGATCTTCCATCAGAACGAGGACGGCAGCTTTCGTGATGTGACCGACGCGACCGGCGTTGGGGGAGTGACGTTGCCGTATTCCGGCTGGAGCACGCGCTTCGTGGACTACGACAACGATGGGTGGAAGGACATCTTCGTCGCACAGGGACACGTGATGGACACGATTGAGAAGACGTCTCCCAATCTGTCGTATCTGCAGCCGCCCTTGCTCCTGCGCAACGACTCGGGACGATTCACCAGAGTGGTGGCCGGCGAGGTCTTTCAGAAGGAGTGGGCGGGCCGCGGTGCGGCGTTCGGCGATCTGGACAACGACGGCGACGTCGACATCGTCGTCAGCAACGTCGGACAGGATGCCCTCGTGCTGCGGAATGAGGGCGGCAACCGCCAGAAGTGGCTGGCCATCCGGACCGTCGGCACGAAATCGAACCGCGACGGGATCGGATGTCTCGTGAAAGTCGTCGGTGCATCGGGCCAGACACAGGTTTATACGGTGAACACGGCCGTCGGGTATCTGTCGGCCAGCGACAAGCGCCTGATCGTCGGCCTCGGTGGCGACGGCACTGCCGCGCTGGTCGAGATCCACTGGCCGTCGGGGACCGTGCAGACGTTCAAGAACGTGCCGGCTGGCCAGACGCTGACCGCGACGGAGCCGCAATGATCACCCGTCGCGCGCTCCTGGCGCTTTTCGCCGCCGCGGCGGCCGGCGACCCTGGATTCGCCCAGGGCATCTCGTCGCGCGGCGTCAAAGCGCAGCCTCGCGGGAAGCCCTCGGGCCGTCCCTTCCTCGCCCGTTTCACCGACGTCGCACCCGAAGCCGGTCTCACGCATCCCATCGTCTATGGCGGCCTCGAATCGAAGCACTACGTGCTCGAAGTCGTCGGGTGCGGGTTGGCTTTTCTCGATTACGACAACGACGGCTGGCTCGATATCTTCGTACTGGGCGGGACGCGCCTCGAGGGCGCGCCCCCGGACGCGACCAATCGCTTGTACAAAAACAACCGCAACGGCACCTTCACCGACGTCACCGAGAAGGCCGGATTGCGGGCGACTGACTGGGCCTCGGCGGTCACGGTCGGCGACTACAACAATGACGGGTTCGACGATCTCTTCGTGACTTACTACGGGCACAACGTGCTGTACCGGAACAACGGGGATGGCACGTTCACCGACGTGACCGACCAGGCGGGACTTCGTCAGCAGGCCGTGCGCTATGGTTCGGGCTGCACGTGGGTCGATTACGACCGGGACGGACACCTCGATCTCTTCGTCGCCACGTACCTGGATACGACGCTCGAGAAACTGCCGAAGCCTGGAGAGAACTCCGACTGCCGATGGCGTGGCGTGCCGGTCAACTGCGGACCCCGCGGACTGCCGACCGGGTTCGTCCAGTTGTTCCACAACAACGGGGACGGGACCTTCACCGACGTGAGCCGGCAGTCCGGTGTCGCGGCCGCTGCAGGGTCGTACCCGATGACCGCGGTGGCAGCGGACTATGACAACGACGGCTGGCCGGACATCTACGTCGCCTGCGATTCCACGCCCAGCTGGCTGTTTCGCAATCAGCACGACGGGACGTTCCACGAGGAGGGCCTCGAGCGCGGTGTGGCGCTGAGCGAAGATGGCCTCGAGCAGGCCGGCATGGGCATCTCGATCGGCGATTACGACCTCGATGGAAATCTCGACGTCTTCAAGACGCACTTCACCGACGACACCAACGTGCTCTACCGGAACGACGGAAAGGGCTACTTCAACGACGTCACGATCCGTGCCGGTATTGGCGTCGAAACGCGATACATCGGGTGGGGCACCGGCATGGTCGATCTGGACAACGATGGTCACCCGGACCTGTTCGTGGTGACGGGCGGCGTATATCCGGAAGTCGAAAAGACGCTGCCAGCCTATCCCTTTCACACGCCGCGGCTGGTGTTCCGCAACCTCGGGGACGGCCGCTTCGAGGAACTGATCGAGGAGGCCGGCCCCGGCGTCGCTGCAGCGCACGCGAGCCGTGGGTGTGCGTTCGGCGACTTCGACAACGATGGCGATGTGGACATCCTCGTGATGAACATGAACGAGCCGCCGTCGCTGCTACGGAACGACGTATCTGGCGGCGGCCACTGGCTGAAAGTGCTGCTCGTCGGTGTCACATCGAACCGCAGCGCCATCGGGGGGCGCGTGACCGTTCGGTACGGAGATCGGACGCAGACACAGGACATCACCGCGCAGTCGAGTTTCTACTCCGCGAACGACCGCCGCCTCCATTTCGGACTCGGACCAGCTACGTCGGCGGCGCTCACGATTCGCTGGCCCAACGGCGCGACCGAGGCGATTCCGCGCGTCGATGCCAATCAGCTGGTGGTCATCCGTGAAGGCAGCGGCGTCGTCCGCACTGACAAGTTCAAGTAGGTGTGGTCATGCGTATCGCGATTGCACTCGTACTGTTCGCCGCTGCTCGTCGGGCGCGCAGGCACCTCCGCCGCCTCGCCCGGCCGTTCAGATCACGGTCGATGCCGGCAAGGTCGAGGGCCACATCAGCCCCACGCTGTACGGCCAGTTCATGGAGTTCATGTACGAGGACATCAAGCGTGGACTGCATGCGGAACTCGTTCGGAACCGGAGCTTCGAGGACGCACCGAACGCGATTGGGCTCTCGCGCTACTGGGAGCGCAACCCGGACGATCGCATCGACGACTATGGGATCGCGTTTGCGTGGGCGAGCGACGTCGCCTATCCGAACACGACGCAGACCGAGGGTCTCATCAACGGGCATTCCCTTCGAATCGAGGTCAAGCCCGGCAACATCGCTCTGCACGGTGTCCATCAGTCTGGCATCCCGGTCAGGAGCGGACTCGAGTACCGGGGCTACCTGTGGGTGAAAGCCGACGCCTTTGCGGGTGAGGTCGAGGTCGCGCTCGAAGCGGATCGGACCGGAGGCCGCGTCTACGGCGGCTCACGCATCACCGGCATTACGGGCGACTGGAAGAAGTATCCATTCACGCCTGAAGTCTTCGACGAGCGATCCGCTGGCGCGCTTCGCCATCCGCGTCTCAGGCACAGGCACGCTCTGGATCGATCAGGTGTCGCTGATTCCTGGCGACGCCGTGGACGATGTGCGGGCGGATGTGGTGGAGCGGGTGAAGGCGCTGCATCCGGCGTTCATTCGATGGCCCGGCGGCAACGTCGCGCAGGATTACCACTGGCAATGGGGCGTGGGTCCTCGCGACGCGCGACCCACGTGGATCAACCTGTCGTGGAAGAACGAGCCGGAGCCGAGCGATTTCGGGACCGACGAATTCATCCGCTTCGCCAGGATCATCGGGGCCGCGCCGTCGATCACCGTGAACGTCGATGGACGCGGCGCGACGCCGGAGGAAGCGGCGGCATGGGTCGAATACTGTAATGGACCGGCCACTTCCACCTACGGCAAGATGCGCGCGGCCAACGGACATCCGGAGCCGTACGGCGTCCGCTACTGGGAGATCGGCAACGAGATCTGGGGCGACTGGGTGCGCGGACACTCGGATGCCACGACCTACGGACGGAACTTCAACCGGTATGTCGCCGCGATGCGGGCCGTCGATCCGTCGATCCAGGTCATTGGCGTCGGTGACAACGACATGGCCTGGAATCGTACGGTGTTGCAGCTGGCCACCGAGCGCATGGAGTTCCTGGCTCTTCATCACTACTACGGCCAGAAAGACATCGCGGGCGATCCCGGCAATCTCACTGCACGTCCGCTCCACTACGAACGGGCGTACGGCGAGATCGCCACTGCGCATGCAGGAGTTGCCGGCGGATCGGCGTCCGAAGCTCGCGATCAACGAGTGGGGACTCGACCTGCCGGAGCCACAGCAGTACTCGATCCTGGGCGCCCTCTACGGGGCACGGCTGATGAACGTCTTCGAGCGCGAGAGCGACATTGTCGCGATGACTGCCGTCTCGGATCTCGTGAACGGCTGGCCGGGCGGCATCATCCAGGCCGGCCGCCACGGCCTCTTCGTCACGCCCATCTATCTGGTCAATCGACTGTATGCCACGCACGTCGGCACGTCGCGGCTCTCCGCTCGCGTGGACGGTCCAACACAATCAACCACTCACGAGGGCAGCGACGTGCCGCTCATCGACGTCGTCGCCAGCCTGTCGGCTGATGGGCGCGTCTTCCTGAAGGTGGTCAACACGGATCTTGCAGCGCGCGCATACGGCGGAGGTCACCGTGCAAGGCGGGCACGTCGGCGCTCGCGCCATCGTCGAGCGCATCGTTGCGGACTCGCTCGCGAGCTTCAATGGATTCACGACGCCCGAGGCCATTCACGCCACGAAGACCGACCTGGCAGCGGGAAATCACTTCACGCTGGCGCTGCCGAGGCATTCGGTCTCTGTGGTGACGCTCACGATCGGAAACTAACAGTAGTGGACGAGCGAGATGCGCGAGCTCCAGGGGGCGCGCGCCGGAAAGGGCTGTCTGCGTGTGTGGTGGGCCTGGCCGTCCTTGCGGCCGGTGTGGGATGCTCGTCTGCGCGATCGGCCGCACTCGGTTTCTGGTTCGAGGAGGTCACCTACCGCTCGTCGCGCCTCGGTGGAGCGTTGACCTCTGACGAATTGAAAGTGGTCGTCCGGATCGCCAGGACGGAAATCGCCGACGCGTTCGCCGGGCTTCGCGTCACCGTCACAGAGCGGCGGGATACGCGCTATCGCGTGCGCGTCATGCAGCAGCTGAGCGATCCTCGCTTTCGCGGCGACGTCGGCGTGGCGGGCGCCTCACGAGCGATCTCCATGTTCGCCGGCGACGGTGCCGTGAACTTCTCCATGCTGGCCGCCTATGCGGACAGTTACGCACCTCCCGACGTGGACCGGGCGGGGATCGTGGCAGCGATCGGACGTGGCGTCGGCCGCGCCGCCGTTCACGAATTCGTGCATCAACTGCTCGGGTCGGGAGAGTTCGAGGCAACGAAGGACCCGAGCACCTACGAATACGGGTCGGCGGCCCGGAAAGAGCAGGTACTACGGCCCGATGCACTGGGGCCCAGCACGGCCGCTTTTGGAGGGCCGTTTCGGGACCGTTCCGCCGCCGTAGGCGGTTCGACAGGCGTGGGTTTCCGCGGAAGAACTCGCACGGCGTCGAGGAATACTCCGATCATCGGCCGCTGCCCCGGCCAAATCGGCGGAAATCCGGCAAACACGGTGCGCCCGCACTGGCACGAGGGTTGCGAAAAAGTGCGGAAGAATGAAGCACTCGGAGTTGTATCCTGCCCACCCGGAGCGCATCTGCTGGGGATGCGAGCGACGCTGCAGCGACACGGATCTCGGCTGCGGCAACGGCACCATCCGCACGCCACATCCGATCGAGCTTTTCGGCGAAGACTGGGACGTGCCCGCCACGACGCCCGTCCGCGACGCCAAAACAGGCGATTGAGTATTCGAGCGCTCATACTTGAACGCAGGTCATGAGCGAATGACGTCCACACGCCGCGATCCGCATCTTCCATCCTCTGAGGATCCTGTCATCGACTGGCTCCTCGACAGCGACCCGTCGATCCGCTGGCAGGTGATGCGCGACCTCACCTACATGCCGGCAGAGATCGTCGCGGCCGAGCGGTCGCGCGTCGCAGTGGAGGGATGGGGTCCGCGGCTGCTCGATCTACAGCGCCCCGACGGCCAGTGGGGCGATGGGATCGGTACGCCGTTCTGGTGGACGAACATGTACACGCTGCTGTTCGTCCGCGACTTGGGACTCGACCCGGCAAGCCCGCGCGCGCGTGCCGCCATCGATCTCGTGCGTGACCGCGTCACATGGGGACCGGAGTTCGGAAACTCGCCCTTCTTCGAGGGCGAGGTCGAACCCTGCATCAACGGCCGCGTGGTCGCGCTGGGCGCGTATTTCGGCGAGCGCAGCGATCGACTCGTCGATCGACTCCTGAGCGAACAACTCGGAGACGGCGGCTGGAACTGCGAGGCGGAGCGCGGCTCGGTGCGCTCGTCGTTCCACACCGCGATCTGCGTGCTCGAGGGCCTGCTCGCGTTCGAGCAGGCATTCGGCGCCACATCGGCGGTGACTGAGGCGCGCGAGCGCGGGCAGGAGTATCTACTCGAGCGTCGCCTGCTCCGCAGGCTGTCGACGGGCGCGATCATCGAGCCGGCATGGACGCAATTCGCGTTTCCGCCGCTCTGGCACTATGACGTGCTGCGAGCACTCGACTATCTGCGCGTGGCCGGCGTGGAGCCGGATGGGCGAGTGGACGAGGCTGTTGCGATCGTCCGCGAGCGGCGGCAGGACGATGGGCGGTGGCTGCTGGACGTGCGACATCGGGACACCCTGCACGAGGAGATGGCAGGTGTCGTCGGGGCACCGAATCGTTGGATCACGCTCCGCGCGCTCCGGGTGCTGGACTGGCACGCGCGTCATGACTGAACAATTCCGGTACGTCTGCATCCTCGGCGCGTTGACTGTCCTCATGTCCGGTCCGCGGGTACCGGCCGGCCAGGCGTCCGGGACTGTGTCTCAGGACCGCATGCGGGCCATCTATGAGGAAGTGAAAACGCCCTTCAAGTACGGCATCGTCCTCGAGCCGCCGGATGGGAAGAAAGTCGACTGTCCAACCGTGTTCCGCTACCACGGCAAGTGGTACATGGTCTACGTGCAGCTCGAGCCGCCGCCGCTCGAGGGATACACCACGCAGCTGGCGGAGAGCGACGATCTGCTCAAGTGGAAACCGCTTGGAACCATCCTCTCGCGCGGCGAGAAAGGCGCGTGGGATCAGGCCAACGCCGCGGGCGGTGTCGCGCTGTTCGATCCCGCCTGGGGCGGAAGCAGCGAGCTCCGGACGTTCCAGGGCCGCTACTGGTTGTCGTACATCGGCGGCCAGGGATATGGCTACGAGGCGACGCCGCTGCACATCGGTCTGGCCTCTACGACCGATCCGTCGACGCCGCAGCCATGGTCGAAAGGTCCGGCCCCGATTCTCACCACAAAAGACGATGACGTTCGGGCCGGCGAGACCGGCACGCTCTACAAGAGCTACATCCTGGACGACGAATCGAGATCGCTCGGCGGACGCTTCGTGATCTTCTACAACGCCAAACCCCTCGGAGGCAGCGAGAAAATCTTCGCCGCTGTGTCCGACGACCTGCGCCAGTGGCGGCGTTTTGGCGCGACACCAGTCATCGAGAATCTCTCACCCGATCCGGCGCGTGGCGTGATCAGTGGCGATCCACAGGTCGTCCGCATCGGAGACGAGTGGGTCATGTTCTACTTCGGCGCGTTCTGGAAGCCGGGCGCCTTCGATACCTTCGCCGCCTCGAAGGATCTCGTCACCTGGACGAAGTGGTCCGGTGAGGATCTGATTCAGCCGTCCGAACCCTACGACACCCCCTTCGCGCACAAGCCGTGGCTGATCAAGCACGATGGCGTCGTGTATCACTTCTACTGCGCGGTCGGCGGCACGAAGGGAGAGCATCGTGCCATTGCCGTCGCGACGTCGAAGAACCTGAAGTGAACGATTCCGCCAGTGCCACTGGAGTTGCGCGTCACGCAACACGCGTTGCGCATTCGTCCCCGCACGAAATCACGCCGAACACTCGCTAGCTCCTCATTCATCGGCAACTGACGTTGACATCTCGGCGCGCTCCGCCGGGAGGCCCAAGCACGGCTGCCTAGGCACGTGGGCTCTATCAGTCGTCGCACGTTGCGCTTACCAGCGCAGATCGCGCCAATAGCAATCCGGCGTCAGCCTTGCCTCTGAACGCGGCAGCCTCTCCGGCCGCGACGAAGCGGAGCCCGACCTCGTCTCTGCACGGTCGTGCCCGGAGAGGCGCTCTCAGGTCCCGCCGCGCCCGCGCGCGGCGCAGCGCGGGCACCGCCCGCGGAGGTGACGGCATGCTGCAGACCGTATTCGCATCAATTCTCGTCTCGTTGTTCACGCTGGCGCCCGTTCGCGGTGTTCGCGCAAGACGCCGCGCCTTCGCGCGCGTCGGCGACTCGCGACGTCGGTATCGTGAACCTCAATACCGCCTCGCAGGCCGAGCTCGAGGCCCTGCCCGGTATCGGCCCGAAGACCGCCCAGCGCATCCTCGAGTACCGCCAGAAGAGCGGTGGGTTCAAGAAAATCGAAGAAATTATTGAAATATCGAGTTCATGTCCGTGTTTATTGAGTGTTTTGTATGCTGGGCCCCTCAGTCAGTCTCCAGACGTCGCAGGAAACCTCAGGAAATCTCGCGACGATTCGCGAGTGGTGGGCGCAGTGGTGGGCGCAGTGGTGGGCGCAGAGAACAGTTCAGTCGATTGCCGTACCAACGGCGCGGAGGGAATCGAACTCGTCGGTGGGGCGCGTGAGCTGAGCCATCGTTAGCCGTTGGCCCAGCATCAGTTTGAGACACTTGCCGCGTCCGCGGGCACCCGCGCGGGTCGTTCCGGATGACGAAAGTGAAGTTCAACAGGGGAGAGCAGGCGAAATGGTGAGCCGCACATTGGGAGGCGCCAGCCCCTCAAGCTTGACCGAAGGATGGACGATGATAGCCGACCCCGGAAAACCGGGGTCGGCTATCCCGTGTCGCGGACGTCTAGACCCGATTGAGGACGCCAGTCTCAACGCGCCTTGCAAGTTCTTGCGAGGATCTGGAATAACCGGCATCGCGGTTCAGAGGGGGTTTGCTCCAGCCATGGTGGGGAACGAAGCCGGCGAGACCGTCGCCGGCTTCACAGACCGATGCCGCCAGACAGCGCGAGCGGGTCCGGCCGGCGCCGAATTGCCGACGGTAACGCTACGACCCTGAAGATTGTCTTGCGAAAAGCGGCCGTAGATCTAGAACTCGCGCCGCACTGGCTCGCAGAGGGTTCTGGCGAAATTGGAGTCTCGATATTGATTGGCTGAGAGGGCGAGATTCGAACCCAACACGACCCTGTGGAATCTGTAACTTACCGATTCCACAATGCCGACGTTGCCGTGTTTGCCAGGACTGCCGTGGCGTCTCGCACGGTGTTGCACGCTGACGGCAATCACGTCCGCAGGCTCATGCGCAGTCGCCTACGTCCTCTTGGCCAGCTTCAGCGTGCGCCGTCGAACCATCGCCGCCTTTAGGTCGAAGTTGGCCTGCATGTGCATCCAGAACTGCGGCGTCGTCTTGAAGAGCTGCGCGAGGCGGAGCGCCGTGTCGGCGGTCACGCCGCGCTTGCCGCGCACGAGCTCGTTCAGGCGCACGGTGGACATCCCCAGCGTCTTGGCCGCCGCGGCCTGCGTCATCTCGAGCGGCTTCAGGAACTCCTCCAGGAGGATCTCGCCAGGGTGAATCGCCGGTCCCAGGCTGGAGGCATCACGCGGGATGCTCTCAGTGGTAGTCCTCGCAGCAGACGTCGTGCGCATCATGTTTCTCCCATCGGAAGGTGATCCGGTACTGCTGGTTCACGCGAATACTGTGCTGGCCCTTCCGGTCTCCAGCCAGGGCTTCGAAGCGATTGCCTGGCACCGCGGCCAGATCATCGAGCCGCTGGGCGCTGTCGAGCATCGTCAGCTTCCGATGCACCACCGGCCAAAGGTCGCGGGGCACCCGCCGCGCGGCCTTGCTGTTTCGCTCTTCCCATAGGTCCGCGGTCGTCGCGTCCGCGAACGACTGGATCATCGATTCACGATATACGGATACCGTGTATCCATCAACTTACACGACACCAGCTGCACGCGGTCATAAACATGCCCTCCCAATGGACGTTGAAAAGGATCGGTTTTCAATGTTCATTGGAAGGGTTAAGGACTGCCGCCAGAGCCGGCACATACTTACCTGGATCTTCCCTCGGCTACCGGTCACGCCTTCCATCGCGTAGGCAAACCAGCCGGACTAGAGCGCCAGCAGGAAGCAGCACCAGCCCAGCATATAGCACGCGAGCAGCGCCGCGCCCACCGCGATCCAGCGCGTGCGTGCCAGCAGTGGGGCGAACAGCGTGCGTGCCAGCAGTGCGGCGAACAATCCTAGGCCGCTCACAGCCAGCGCGACCAGCGGCATACCATAGAGCGAGAGTCCGCGCTGGCCCTGTACGAGGCTGACGAGCAGTGCCTGCCGTTCGCCCCCCACTGATGGTCGTGGCAGGAGCAGCGCGCCAGGCTCGCGCAGAACGCGGATCAGTCCCATCAACTGAACATCGAAACCGATCGGCTGGCCCTGATAATAGTTCTGCATCGGTAGCCAGTGCTGCTCAACCATCGTCACGAGCACCAGTTGATGAAATCCGAGCACGGCCAGCAATGCGCCGCCGAGCCATACGCCATGCCGGGGAGGCAGCCGATCCAGCAGCACGGCCAGCCCCATCGCCAGGACCGGTAAGCTCTCGATTAGAAAGCGCGGCCCGAAGCCACCACCTCCGTACCAGTCGTGCCTCACGCCCAAGATGCCAAGCTGCGCGAGCAAGTACAGCAGCGAGGCCATCTGGATGGTCCGTGAGCGCAGCAACACAAACCGATCATCCCCAGCAGCATCACCGGTGACCAGAACACGAGGCCGCGATTGGTGCTGATGAAGACGTTGCTGATATTCGCGGCAAGTCTTGCGGTCGAAAAGTCCTGCGGTGGAAAGACGAGCCAGCGACCATGCAGTTGATGCCAGAGCGCGAGTTGTGGGAGCACGGTGATAGCAGAGGCCATACCGGCGATCACGAACTGCACACCTGCGCGCCGCAACGCTGCCCGTTCGCCTCGTCTGAATGCGTCGATCGAGAACACGATCCAGAAGGTCAATGGAACCAGGGCGAGCAGCACGCCCGTCCAGCGCATCAGAAAGTTCAGCCCGATACAGACGCCGATCGCCAGGCCGCTGACCCGGAGATCGAGCCGTTGGTGATACACCAGCAGACAGATCAGCATGAGGCTCGCGGACGCCAGGAAGCTGGTGCTATGCGCCATGATCGGCTGACGGTAGGTGTAATAGAGAAGCGGCGTTCCCAGGAGGACCAGGCCGGCGCTCAGCACGGCGCGTGAAGACGACGTGAAGCAGCGGCAGATTCGGAAGACGACCAGTACGCCCAGCATGCCATAGAAGGCTGAGCCAGCCGAGACGGCGGCGATCGAGACCGGCTCGAAGCCGGTCGGGCGTGCTATGCCGTGCCCCAGCCGCGTGTAGAGTTGCGCGGCCACGAAAAAGGGTGCCACAGGAGGCCCGGTCCGATCGGCCAGGGACTCGGCTGGAGACCGTTGACCGTATAATCTCGCACGCCGTTATGCGGGATCGTTTCAGCGCGGAAGTCGAGCTGGTGGTCGATAAACGGTGCGCGGAGCGAGCGTAATAGAACGACGGGTCCCAGCGCCAGTTATTGGTCGGCGCGTAGAACACCACGGTCAGCAGCACAGCGAACACTGCCAGCAGGATCAGCGAGCTTGTATCAGTGAGCTGGACCAACTGCTTGCGATCGACACGATCGCGATAGAGTCCCAGACGCGCTGCTCTTTCGTGCTCCATCACGACCTCACACAAGTCAACGATCCCAACGTGTGCACTCGGCAGTGAAGCGGATTCACCTGACCGATCCACGAACGCTTGCCGACGAACCTTGGCGTCCCGCTGAGCGCAACGCCAGCTCCACGACACTATGAGGCAGAGAAAAAAGACGGACGACACTGAGCGCGCCGTCCCTCTACCTTTCACATCACCAAGCGTTATTGGTCGTCCTTACGCAGCTTATAGCACAGTCGCGCCGACTCCTGGGTCAGGCCCGCTGAGATCTCACCGGCTTCGCGCATCCCTCCCGACTCGCCCCGCGTCAGCACGCCGTTCGACCTCCCCCGTGATTCAATCGCCAGAGCCAACGCCGAGCCCGCGGCTTAGTCCAATCCGTTCTTCAGTCACCCGGCGCGGCCAGTCGCACTCGTCTCCTACACGTCACGCTTCGAGCGCCGCGCCGCCGACCGAAGAACGCTCTGGATTAGACGGTGTCCGGGTTAACGGAATGCCCGTTCTCGGCCCCGCCGCCGGCCCCGTGTCTAGTGTGGTGAGTTAGAGATTCGCGAAACAAATATCGGCCGACCGTCGTACTCGGCTACAAGGAGGACACGCGATGCGATTGGGCCGACCCGTTACTCCCATTGTGTTGACGACCGAGGAACGCGAAACGCTGGAGCGCTGGGCGCGCCGGCCAACCACGGCCCAAGCGCTGGCCTTGCGCGCGCGCTGGTGCTGCGGTGCGCGGCCGGCGACACCGCAACCGCGATGGCGCAGGACGTCCATGTCACGAAACAAACCGTCGGCAAATGGCGCGGCCGCTTTTGGCCCGCGCGCTGGATGGCTTGCTCGACGAACCGCGTCCGGGCGTGCCGCGAAAAATCACCGATGCCGATGTGGAGCGCGTGTTGACGACGACGCTGGAATCGACGCCGCGCGATGCGACGCATTGGTCCACGCGCAGCCTGGCCAAGCAGTGCGACATGAGCCAGACCGCGATCGCCCGCATCTGGAAGGCCTTCGCGTTGCAGCCGCATCGCGTCGACACCTTCAAGCTGTCGAAGGATCCGCTGTTCATCGACAAAGTGCGCGACATCGTCGGGCTGTATTTGACCCGCCGGATCGTGCGCTGCTCTTGTCGGTCGATGAAAAAAGCCAGATTCAAGCGCTGGACCGCACCGCGCCGATTCTGCCGTTGCGCCCGGGCCAACCGGAACGGCGCACGCATGATTACGTGCGCCACGGCACGACCTCGTTGTTCGCGGCGCTCGATGTCGCGACCGGCCGGGTCATCGGCGAACTGCACCGGCGGCATCGCAGTCAAGAGTTCCTGCAGTTTCTCAATACCATCGACGCGCAGGTCCCAGCGGACCTCGACATTCATCTGATTCTCGACAACTACGGCACCCACAAGACGCCGCGCGTGCGGCGCTGGTTCGCTCGCCATCCCCGGTTTCATGTGCATTTCACGCCGACGAGCGCGTCATGGTTCAATCTCGTCGAGCGCTGGTTTGCCACGTTGACCGAGAAACAGATCAACGCGGCGCGCATCGCAGCACGCGGGCTCTCGAAACGGCGATTCGCGAGTATCTGACCATCAGCAACGGGTCGGCCAAACCATTCGTCTGGACCAAAACCGCTGACGAAATCCTCGCCAAGGTCGCCGGATTTTGTCAGCGAATCTCTAATTCGGGACACTAGCAGGGACGCCTTCGTGTGTTGAGTTTGCTGCAGTGGGCTCTCTTGGTTGCCAGCCAACCGCCGCCCGTTTGTAGATCGGCTCCTCGTTGCAGCTCACCGAGCGACGGACTACCGTCGCAGGGCTCGGTCCAATCGCTCTTCACGTTCACCATCGGGATCTTAATCTCTACCGCCGTCTCCACAACAAGGAGGACCCCTTCGCCGCGCCCGACGTTTGATCTGTGAGCGCGGTTTCACGCTCCACACGCCCTTCGAGACTCGCCATCAATTTCTCGGCCATCCGATCGCCGTCGCGCACTGCGTAATTGGTGCCCCGGTCCATCGGATAGATTTGTGAGAAATTGCACATCAACACGCCCGGACAGGGCGTATCGTGCGCCAGGAGCTTGTTGTCCTCAAAGCCGATGTCGACAATGTGCTGGGCGTTGCGCAGGCGAAACACGCCATCGTCGACTACGAACGCGGGGTCGAACTCCGGGAAGACTTTCTTCAGTTCGCCGTACCAGCGCTGCTTGAGTTCGCCTGCGTCCATCGACACATAAGCATGCTCGGCAGGCACGTAGGCGCCGATATAGTAGATGTTCAGCCCGCCGAACTTCTCGCTGCCAACGAGGTTGGTGAGGCTCAGGAACACCACGAACGGGGCGTTCGGCGTGTTGATGTTGTGCCAGTAATAGGGCGTGAATTTCTGCGGAGTGGCGAACACCTGCACGCAGGCGTCGAGATAGTCGATGCTGCGCAGCTTGGCGAAATAACTCCGGGTCGCGCCCTTCATAGCCCGCGATCATGGAGGCCAGCACGTTGTGAGGGACCGTGGCCAGGACGCGATCGTAGCGCTCCTCGCCCGTTTCGGCAGCGACGATCACCTGGCCGGAATCATGCCTCAAGCTGGAGACGCGCGTGTTCAGACGAATGTCGGCGCCGCCCGCGCGCACAGGGTCCAAAAGTGCGTCGATTAGAATCTTGAAGCCGCCGTCGAAATAGCCGAGCGCTTCGCCGCCCAGCTTAGCATCGCGGCTGTCGACGCGCTGCTTCACCCTCCCCCACAGCCACGACATCGTCACCTTGTCGTAGTAGCGGTCGAATTTGCCGCGCAGCAGCGGCTCCCAAATGACGTCTGTGACCTCGCGCCCGGCCCAGCGCCGCAGCCATTCGAGCGCCGTGATCTCGCTGAGCGTGCGCCAATTTCGCAATCGCTGCAGGTAGAGCACAGTGACCCCTGCGCGGATGCGGTTGATGAAGCTGATTGGCGTGAACTTGATAAGGTCGATCGGCGTCATCATCGGATACAGGATGCCACCAATAGGACGTCGACACTGACGACGGGTTATAGGCGAGCCTATTACTCAGCCCGAGTTGCTCCACCAAAGCGAGGATGTATTCGTCGGTCTTGTAAAGGAAGTGATAGGCCTTCTCGACCGGATGACCCGCCAGCGTGAAGCCCGAGGCTAGGCCGCCGAGATCGCCCGAAGCCTCGAAGATGGTCACGTCGACGCCGTTCTGGATAAGCCGGTACGCCGCCGTAAGGCCGGTTAACCCGCCGCCGATGATACCGATGCGAGGCCGTGTCATGTCGATTTTTTCTCGCACGCTCACCGCGTGAGGCTCGCGTCACTTGCGAACTCACCACTGCGCCTTGTCCACATGGTCCTTACAGGATCCATGCTTGTCGCATCGTCTCCAACGTGTGGGTGGCGGACCGAAGACCCAAGGAGAACCACCGACCCCAATCGGCCCCTGCCGGAGGTGGTTGAACTCAACGGTGACTCTCGTCAGCCGCGGCGGAACAACGTTCTCCATCGTCGCGCTCAGCAGCCTGAACGGCTCAGATGGTATGAAGCGTGTTCCGCCGCTCTAGAAGGATCGGGGACGAGCTACGACCGGTGCGCGCCTTCGTGACGAGAAAGTCCGACGCGACGAACGTCGGCCCGCCACAAACCGACGTTATCGCACTTCGCAGGCTACCGTCGAAGACAGGATCACAGCACCGGCCGAGTTCTTGATCTGACCTGTCAGTCTGCCCCCCTGGATGAAGGTCGCCGAGATGCGGGTCGCGCCTGACGCAACATCATTCGGGTTGCTATCGAAGTCG
>CAVUPP010000013.1:0-782866 GCA_963743245.1 Vicinamibacteria bacterium
CGGCGGCCCGGGGGTCGATCCGGGCGGCGAGCGCGCCGCGCACATCGATCGGGCGCGTCATCTGGATTGCCGGCTCGAGGCCGAAGACGACCAGCGCCACGAGGAGTGACGACACGGCGACGCCCAACGCCGTCACGTTCAGCACCGGATGAAACGACAGCGTCGTGTGTCCGCCGAACGGCATCGCGAGGCTGATTTCGGTGTCGATCGCGGCGCGCAGCAGCTCGAACACGACGTAGGACGCGATCGCCCCGCCCGCCGCGAGAATCAGGCTCTCGAGGCACTGTCCCGCACGAGCCGCCACCTCGACGCGCCGAGCGCGCGGCGCACCGCGATCTCGCGCAGCCGTGATCCCTCGAGCGAGCACGAGGTTGCCGAGGTTCGTGCAGGCGACCACCAGCACCAGCCCGACGAGCGCGACGAGCGTCATTCCGAACCGGCGCACGGCCGTGTCCTCGTCCGCGATCTCGGCCATCGTCTTTGCCCGCCATGGCGATCCGTGGCGGTGGGGCTCTTCCCCGGGTACCGCGGTGGAAACGACTGGTCGAGGCGCGCGGCGATGGTCCGCACCTCCGACGACGCCGCGGCGATCGTCACTGTTGAAGCCAGGCGGCCGAAGATCGTGAGCCGCCGGCTCTCGCGCCCCCCGTCTGATTGGGTGCCGAGCGGAATCCAGAACTGCGTGCTGGCAAGCCATCCGCGCGGACCTGTGAACGTGGGCGGCGCGACGCCGATCACCTCGTATCGCTGGCTGGAGATCGTCACGACAGTGCCGACGACGCGGGGATCGGACGCGAAGGTTCGCCGCCAGAGCGCGTCGCTCAGCATCACCACGCGCGCGGCGCCGTCATCGTCGGCCGGCTGAATCGCGCGTCCGCGCGCGGCGCTCACGCCGAGCGTCGCGAAATACGAGCCGCTGACAGCCTCGCCCATCAGCATCTGTGTCGCGGAAGGCAGAGCCACGCGCCGAATGAGCGTCGCCGACGCGGCCATGTGGAGAACGATGTCTGCGCCGCTCGCAGATCGTGGAAGTCCGGCGCCGACACCGTGCCTGCGAGCAGCCGTCCGCTGTAGGGCGTTGCGACGATGGCGACCCGACCGGGCTCTCGGACGCCGAGGCCGCGCAGAAGGACCGAGTCGACGATGGAATACACCGCCGTCGTGATCGCGACGCCGATCGCGAGCGAGAGGATCGCGAAGACAGTGAAGAGCGGTGTGGCCCCGAGCCGCCTCAGGGCAAGCCTGATGTCGTTGACCACGCCGGGTAGCGTAGCATCACTCGTGGCGCATGCAGAGACGATGGCCTTTATCGTTGTCCGAGATATACCAGGAGCAGTGCCGGGTTTACGAGTAGCAACAATGCCTCGCAAACGCAGCTAGCCCGAGCCCGCGAATGGATCTACGCTGCCAACCATGGTCGGCGCGGTGATTGACGTTCGCGTCAGCACGAAGGAGCAGACCGAGAACCTGAGCCTGCCGACGCAGCTTCGCGCCTGCGAGGAGTACTGCCGCCGCCAGGGCTACGAAGTTCTCGAACGTTCCACGAGGAAGGCGAGAGCGCCAAGTCCACGGATCGCAGCCAGCTTCAAAACCTGCTCACGTACTGCCGGTTGAACAAAGGCCGCGTGCACCTCGTGGTCGTGTTCAACCTGACGCGCTTCGCGCGAGACAAATACGACCACTTCGCTCTACGCTCGCACCTTCAATCGCTCGGCATCTCGCTGCGGTCTGCGACAGAACCGATCACGACACCTCCACTGGCAAGTTGATGGAAGGTCCTCGCAGCCTTTGCGCAATTCGACAACGACGTGCGCTCCGATCGCGGCGCATTCAGATAGCCGATTGGTGCGAGGAACACCCATCGTCCGAGTTCCAGCGCCGCCTTCATGCCGCGTTCGACGGAAATCGCTTTATTGGAACCGGCGCAACCGCACCGGCCTTCAGCTACTTGCGGACGATCGGGGATTGAAATGAAAGGATGGTGGACCTGACTGGGATCGTGCCGGTAAGGCGAGCCAGAAGGGCGAAGCCGACCTGCCTGAGCACGGTCAGGTCCGCCAAGAACCGAACGAAGTGAGGGAGTTGGTGGACCAGAACATCGCGAGTTGGAACCAAACAAGGCAATGGCTGCGGCAGATCGCCGAGCTGAGAGCAGTCAGCGGACTCTGAAGCGCTTCGTGACTGCGTCCGGCAGCTTGACGAGCTTGAGACCGTCGCCCTTTTCATCGAGATCGCCAACCTCAACGAGCAATTTGTCGCCGACGATTTCAGCATTCGTGGCGTAGCTGTGATCTTGTTTGTTCCAAGGCGCAATGACCTCACCTGACAACGGGTCCCGCCACTCGAGCGGCGTACCGGAATTGCGCGTAAGCACGAGGCCACGCAGAAGCATAAACGGCGGGAAGCTCCTGAATTCGTTGGTGACCCACAGTCGCTTTCCGCTGGCGACATCAAATGCCAGCGCACGGCCCTGCGCAAGAACGTAAACATTTTCAGCGCCCTGCTCGAGCCAATAACCGCCAGACTCATTCGGCAAATCGGCGCGCCACAACTCACGCAGGGTGTCCTGATCCAAACACTGGATCTGCTGGATAGAGCCAAAGCTCACAATACAGACCGCGTTGCCGGAGGCGGAAAGGGTGGCAATCTTCAATCCGATACTCACACGAGTTGGCGGTTGGGTCGGATCGGCGACGACCAAGAGAGCGTTGTCAACGGCGGAGAACACGCGCCGTCGTCCCTGCACCAGTCTCCGAGAGACGTGCTCGCTCATCGCGTACGTCTGGATCTGACCATCGGGCGTTACGACGTACAACGACTTGTCGTCTGGTACGAACAGTCGGCCGAACGCCGCGACGATCGCCGGACCGGTTGTTCCAAAGTCGGGATTCGACGTCAGGCGCTTCGCCCACACGGGCTTGCCTGACACTGAAATGCAATGGAGCACTCGGTCATCGGAGACGAAGTACAAGCGGTCTTCAATCCGAACCGCGTTTGACCGCACGCTATCTGTGGTCGGGTAAGTCCAAGTGATCTTGTGGGTGACGAGGTTGAATCCCGCGACTCGAGTCTTGTCGACGATTCCGTATCCGATACCGAGGACGACGGTGTGATCATCGAGAACGTTGAGAACGTGAACTCCAGCCTTGGCCAGTCGGACTTCCCATACCGTCTCCGTGGGGATGGTCGGTAGATTCGAGCGAAGGGCTTCGTTGAGCGTCCTGAGAGCATTCTCTGCAACATCAACGTCGATGTCCTTTGTCATGTCGCGAAGAACGTCCAGTCGTCCAGCGCCATTAACTCTTTCAAGAGCTGCGACCGTGGCCCTTCTGTCGGCAGCCTCCTTTGATGTGCTCAATGCCTTCGCCAATCGCACGACGGTCTCTGAAGAGACTGTCTGCAGCGTCTTTAGGGCGTTTGTCTGCAGGTATCGCGGTTGGTATTTGGGATCTGAAGCCCGGATCAAGGCCGTGACGAACGCGTCGTCCGGTGGGTCGGAGACAGGAAAACCGTGCTCGGCGAACCCTTCTTTGATCCGCTGCTGTTGCGTCTTGTCCTTGCTTGATTCGTACCACGGCCGCCAGTCGTCCGCGTTTCGTCCGGCATCGTGATTCGTGATTGCCTGTAAGGCGTCGAGCACATGAAAACGAGTGTCGATCGCGCCGTGCACTGTCCTCCCCGCGGCACTGTCCCGAATTTCGCCAATGCCTCGATCAAGAACGGCACCGACGAGGCATCGCCGATCCGCCCGATTTCCAGAATGACGTCGTGCGGATCTTCGGCGGACGCGAGGGCTTTATGAAGCTGCGCGAGACGCTCGGCAGTCGGAAGTTGCCTGTTGGTCACGGGCTGCAGATTGGACGGCATGATCGCCGTCAGCTGCTGCGCCGCGACCGCTCCGAGACCCAAGTGGCATGCGTTTGCCGCGGCAAGAAACACGCCGAAGATCACGAACACGCGCAGCCACTCCCACACATTCATGGCTGTTTGTTTCGACATCCTCAACATCTCGTTTTCGTTTATCGGCTCATGGTCGCGGCACCTGACCGACCCACTGATGACTTGGACAGCAAATCCCTGCGGAGCGGCTCACAGACCAATCGCTTCGCCGTATCAAGTCGGCGCACAGCCAGATTGTCGTTGCCGAGTGACGGTGCGTCAGAGTCGACTGTCGCGGAGGCGATGAAACGGCGAACAAGGCGAGCCCGCAAACCAGCTACCGAGCGGCCACCAACATAATATGGACTTGACTACATATTGCTCTGAGTCCATAATTCATCATGGCTTGGGACGTCGACTTCCATAGCCTGTTCGTGCCGGAGTTCCAGGTGCTGCACGAGGAGGTTCAAGATGAGCTCCTCGCCCATACGGACGTCTTGAAGGTTTTCGGGCCTCAGATGGGACGACCGCGCGTCGATACGCTGGTGGGGTCGCGCCACGCGAACATGAAAGAGCTGCGGTTCGATGCGGCTGACGGTGTTTGGCGATTCGCGTTCGCCTTCGACCCTGCCCGCAAGGCGATCATCCTCTGCGGTGGCGACAAGTCGGGAGGCAGTCAGAAGCGCTTCTACCGGCAGCTGATCGACAAGGCGGACAGGCGCTTCGATGCGCACATGGCCGCACTGAAGGCAGAGGCCGAGAAGGACCGTACCAAGAAGAGGGAGCGGAAATCATGAACAACGTCGATCGCCTTCGGAAGGAGCTGAGCCCGGAGCGCAAGCGGAGGATTGCCGCACGAGTGGCGACGATCATCGCGGAGGAGCGCTCCCTGCAGGAGCTTCGCCGCGCCCACAAGCTGACGCAGAAGAGGATGGCCGAGGTCCTCGGCGTCGGCCAGGACAGCGTGTCGCGGCTCGAGCAGCGCAGCGACTTGCTCATCTCTACGCTGCGGGGCTACGTGGAGGCGATGGGCGGGAAGCTGTCACTCGTGGCGGAGTTCCCAGACCAGGAGCCGGTGATCCTGACCGGCCTCGCGGCACTCGACTGAGCCGGTCATCAGTCGGCGCCTGCAGTTCCACGGAGGTCGAGGCGCACCGCTTCGTAGCGCCGCCGAAGCAGTTGAATCAAGTTGGCACCTGACGCAATGGTCGTCAGGTCGCTCTCATCGATGACCACAATCACAATCCCACGTCCTGAAACACCTTCAGCTGTTCGCGAGCTTCAGGATCTCGCCGTCCATTGCTTCGATCTTGGCCGTCAAAACATTCTCCTAAGCAGTGTCTATCGGCTGCCCCGATAACCGCGCCAGTCGCGGTCTTGGCCAGATGGAATCTTCATTGGCAGCACCCGCGCCTTCGCTGACCTGCCTCAACCTAGCAGCACTAAAGGGGGGAACAGGGTGGGGGAACAGGACCCTCGCGCGAGGTGTTCCCCCTGGACAACTCAGTGATGAGGCTTGTTCCCGATCACCGTGTACGAGTTGCTCGCAGCGAGCGCACGGAGTAAGTGTCTAGCCTCGCGCAGGTTGCGACCTGTCGTCGTCGGGGCGGCGTTCTGTGCCGCCCACCCGTTGGCGCCACTGACGGAGCGGGCGCCAACACCGATCCGTGGCGTGAGCGACCACCCGAAAATGACCGGTCGGCCTGCCAAGCCCGCGGCCACGGATGTGGTCGCTCACGCCACGCTGACGGACCCCGGCGCCCATATTGGCAGCGGCAGTTCCGCGGCATGCATCGCGAGTGTTCAACCGGTCCTTCCGTCTCAAATCCGCCACGGGATCCTTCCGGTGTTCGACCGGTGATCCCCGCGCTGATCTCACATATGTCGTTGCGCCAGAACTCTCGCAGGATCGCCCCGAGAATTAGCTGCACATCTGCCGATGATCTCGGTGAAGAACGCGGCCATCCCATCAGAAGGATCGAGCTGTGCTCGACGCCGTCAAGACGCTCGCTGTGCTCGCCCCTTCGGGCTGCGGCCTTGACGGCGCTTCCGCGCAGCTCGAAGGTCGCACTTATGTGATGGCCGACGAACCTCGTCCTGATTTCGGCGTTGACGGGGCGCACCGGCGGTCGTATCGTGAAGATCTCGCCGGTGCATCGTGCACCCCTCCACATCTCGCCACGTGCGGAGCGCTGAAGCGGACGCTCGCAGAGCAAAGCTGTCAGCCCCCTTCACGGCCTGTCGATTGATTGCGGACGTTCGCGCGATCGGCGCGTTCGACTTCAAGTCACGCGCTTCGATGTCGGCGTCACGCCACATCAGCGTTCATCGTGTCGGCGCGCCGGTCTCAGGTCGGCGCGCTTCCAGCGCACTCCACAGCAGGACAATTCTCCCACCGCGTTCGCAGGGGTGCCAAGGAGTACGTTGAACGTGCGGATTTCGAGGCTGGGTCCGATCTCGATCGCGCGCTGTCGGGAACTGCTCGGCGACGAGGCGGAATCGATGACCGATCAGGACGTCGAGGACATTCGCCGCCACGCAGAGACGATGGCGTGCGTCGTGGTCGAGATGTATCAAGAGGGTTGCCGGATTCCCGAGTAGAAGTCGTGCCTCGGAAACGCATCTTGCACGCGCCTCACGAATGGATCTACCCTGCCGATCATGGTCGGCGCGGTGATCTACGTTCGCGTCAGCACGAAGGAGCAGACCGAGAACCTGAGTCTGCCGACGCAGCTCCGCGCCTGCGAGGAGTACTGCCGCCGTCAGGGCTACGAGATCCTCGAGCGCTTCCATGAGGAAGGCGAGAGCGCCAAGACCACGGACCGCAGCCAGCTGCAGAACCTGCTCACGTACTGCCGCTTGAACAAGGGCCGCGTGCACTTCGTGGTCGTGTTCAACCTGACGCGATTCGCGCGGGACAAGTACGACCACTTCGCGCTGCGCTCGCACCTCCAGTCGCTCGGCATCTCGTTGCGCTCGGCGACAGAACCGATCGACGACACATCCACCGGCAAGCTGATGGAAGGCGTGCTGGCCGCATTCGCGCAATTCGACAACGACTGTCGCTCAGATCGGACGCGCGCCGGCATGAAGGCGGCGCTGGAACTCGGACGCTGGGTGTTCCTGGCGCCGATCGGCTACCTGAACGCCCCGCGGTCGATGGGCAAGAGCCTGATCCACGATCCCGAGCGGGCGCCCTTGGTGCGACGCGCGTTCGAAGAGTACGCGACCGGGCGCTTCACGAAGGAGCAGCTACTGCAAGCAGGCGAGAGCCTGGGGCCTGACCAACCGTCGCGGTCGGCCGCTCACGTCGCAGGCGATCGGCATGCTGCTGCGCAATCAGCTGTACGCCGGCATCGTGAACGTGCCGGAGTACGGCGTTCGCGGCAAGCGCGGCGATTTCGAGCCGCTGATCTCCGAAGACCTGTTCTATCTCGCACAGGCGGTGCTTTCGGGCCGGCTGCCGAGCACGGCTCCGCAGCAGCGGGCGCACCCGGACTTCCCACTACGCGGCTTCGTCCGTTGCGAGTCGTGCGGCCGAGGCCTCACCGGCAGCTGGTCGAAGGGACGCAGCGAGTACTACGCCTATTACCACTGCCGCCCTGGCTGCCGCGCGGTGAACGTCACGAAGGCGAAACTCGAAGGGCTGTTCGCAGACGAACTGGCACTCCTCCAGCCGACGCCAGGCTACATGCGGCTGCTCAAGGAATCGGTGCTGCAGATCTGGAAGGCGCGGAAGGCAGCCGTCCGCGAGGAGATCGCGAGCGCCGAGCGAGCCGCGAAAGCGATCCAAGACAAACTGGACCGTCTGGACGAGGCGTTCCTCTTCGAGCGCTCGATCGACATCGAGACGTACGACCGGCACGCCGAGAAACTGCGCGAGGAGCTCACGCTCGCGCGGATCGACCGTCACTCAGGCCAGCTCGATGAACTCGACGTAGAGGGCATCCTGGCGTTCGCAGAACGCGTTCTGCCGCGCGCCGCCGACCTCTGGGTGCAGGCGTCACTCGAACAGCGCCAGCGGTTCCAACAACTGTTCTTTCCGCAGGGAATTGCGTTCGACGGAAATCGCTTTGTTGGAACCGCGCGTAACCGCACCGGCTTTCAGCTACTTGCGGGCGATTGAGACCGGGAATGAAAGGATGGTGGACCTGACCGGGATCGAACCGGTGACCTCCTGAATGCCATTCAGGCGCGCTCCCAGCTGCGCCACAGGCCCACGTCGGAAGGAACCTCAGATCGTAGCAACTGACCCACCCTGCCGTCAACGCACGCGGGACACGCCTCTGACGCGCCGCCCGTCACGCGACCAGTCAGCCCGCTGGGATCAGAGACCGAAGCAGAGAATGTTGGGGCCTGCCGCCACGGCGACATACTGGCGCCCGCCGACGCTGAACGTCATCGGTCCCGCCTTCATGCGGGCATTGGTCGGAAACTGCCAGAGCAATCGGCCATCGCGTTGATCGACGGCGGCGAATCCGCCGTTCGGCTGACCGTAGAACAGCAGCCCCGTCGCCGTCGCCAGGACGCCGCTCCAGGTCTTGGCGCGCGCCGCGCCGGGCTGCGGCACCTCCCAGACGATCGCGCCGCTCTCGATGTTCACGGCACGGAGGAACCGCTGCCCCGTCTGATCGGGGTATCCGGTCGGCTTGCCGACGCATTCCTCCAACGCCAGGAAGTAATAGAAGCCGGTCTCGGGCGAGAACGCGGTTGAGGACCAGCTCGTCGCATCGACCGGGCAGCCCCGCGGATCCTTGACGACCGGCCGGCCGTCGGGGCCAATCGAGGATGCCCAGTCGACGCGACGCAGGAACGGCGTCGCGAGCAGCACGGCACCGCTGGTGCGATCGAGCACGTAGAAGAATCCGTTGCGGTCGGCGTGGAGCAACAGCTTCGACGACTTCCCGCGGTAGACACGATCGACCAGCACGTTCGGCTCGGCGGCGTCGCGATCCGCGACGTCATGCGGCGTGAACTGGTAGTGCCACTTCAGTGCGCCGGTCGCCGCGTCGAGCGCCAGCACACAGTCCGTATACAAGTTGTCGCCGGGGCGATCACGATCGTCATTGCCCGGCCACGGATTACCCGTGGCCCAATACAGTGTGTCGGACGAGGGATCGTAGGAGCCGGTCAGCCAGGTCGATCCGCCGCCCCGGACGGGCTCCGGACCCTGCCACGTCTCGATCCCCGCTTCTCCCGCGCGAGGCACCGTCCACCGCCGCCACACCAACCTCCCCGTCGCCAAATCGAAGGCCGCGACGAAGCCGCGCATGCCTGAGTCTGCGCCGGAGACTCCAGCGATCACCATGTTGCCGACGACGAGCGGCGCAACGGTACCGCCGTAGTGATGACGAGGCTCCGCCGATGGTGGATCGGGCGCCATCGGCGTTTCCCAGCGCAGCGCACCGTTCGTTCGATCGAGCGCCAGCAAGTGCGCGTTGTCGGTGACGAAGAAGACCAGGTCGCCGTGCAGCGCTACTCCGCGGTTGGTGCCGAGCTGTGAGTCCCCATCGAGCCCAGGCGTCGGCGGGCGTGAAAAAGTCCAGACCGCCTGCCCGGTGCTGGCGTCGAGCGCCAAGACCAGATTCGGGCCGGTGACGTACAAAACGCCGTCTGCGGCAAGCGGCGTGACCTCGAGGCCGAAGTGTGGCATCGGGTACACCCATTTCAATTTCAAGGAGGCGACGTTCGCCCGCGAGATCTCCGTCAGTGGACTGTAGCGGTTGCCGGACTCGTGGCCGTTGTAAGTGCGCCAGTCGCCCGGCTGCGCCGGGCCGAGCGCGATCGCGCGCGCAGGTGCGGCGGGCGGTGGAATGACAGTCTCCTGGTTGATTTGCCGGAGGTAGTGCACCAGCGTGAGCAGATCGTCGGCGGGGATGTCAGCGAAGGCGGGCATGCCGGCGCCTGGGTTTCCGCGATCCAGATACGCGCGCAGCTGATCCACCGACAGCACGGCGACCCGCGGATTCATCACCAGACCAGGGGCCTGTGCCGTACCGCGCGCTTGGTCGCCGTGGCAGGCGGCGCATCGGGCCGTGAAGGGCGGTGGCGGCGGCGCGGGCTGCCCCGCCATCGCGATCAACATCAGCGTAGGAACGACCATGGCGGCGCACGATATCGCAGCCGGACTCCGGCGGCAATCGGCGCCACGGAACGGCAGGTCCACACGATTTCTCCGTGCGATCGGCAGCGGCAGGTCCTATCATCACCGAGCGTGACGATGACAAGACGCGACTGGCTCCTGCGGACGGCCGGCACTGCCGCCGTGGGATCGATGCTGGGAACGATGTGTGCCGCTGAGGAGCGCACGGTGCGGGACGCCGTCGATCATCTGCTGCTCGGGGCGTCCGATCTCGACCAGGGCATCGCGTACGTGGAGCAACGCACAGGTGTGAAGGCGCAGGTCGGCGGCAGCCATCCGGGCGTTGGCACGCGCAACGCGCTGCTGTCGCTGGGCGATCATCAGTACCTCGAAATCATCGCGCCTGATCCGTCCCAGCCAACCTTCAACTTTCAGATCGATCTGCGGCGCCTCACCACGCCCAAGCTGGTTACGTGGGCGGCCTCAACGCAGGAGCTCGACGGCGTGGTGTCGCGCGCCCGAGCCGCGGAGCTCGACGTATTCGGTCCACGCGACGGGTCACGCGTGCGGCCTGACGGTGTGACGCTGAGCTGGCGCACAGCGGGCATTCGTGCCGGATTTGGTCAGGGTGACGTGGATGTGATGCCGTTCTTCATCCAGTGGACGGCCGGCTCCGTGCATCCCTCCGAGGACGCCCCGAAGGGCTGCCGGCTCGTGGCGCTCGACATTCAGCACCCCGATGCATCGAAGCTCGGAGAAACCTTCGCGCGGCTGGGGATCAAGATCGAACCCGTACCCTCGCCGCACATTGCGCTGAGGGCGACAATCGACACGCCGCGCGGCCGCGTGGTCCTGTCCTGATGCGTTTCGATGGCTAGCGAGCGTTCCTGGAGCACAAGCGGCGTCGGCGACAACGTGTTCGCAGCGCTTGCCGAAGGCATGCCAGCCTCCGAGCTGTGGACGCTGCTCCTCGAGGTGGTGAATCGCCGGGCGGCCCGCCGCACCCCGAAAGACCTGCGTGCGCAGTGGGAACAGGATCGGTTCACGCGGCCGTCCGTTGTGGACGCACGCCGACTGCTGGGCATCGACGCCGTCCTTTTCGAAATCGCAAAGGACTTCGAGGCGATCGAACTGTCGCCTCTGGCACCGCTTGGTGTCTGTTCACGTGTCGCGCCGACGAGCCAGCGCCGCGTGGTCTCAGCGTTGCGCGGCACGGAGGTCGTTGCGGACCCGACAAACGTGCTTGCCCTCGAGTGCGCGCGGCGGTTGAAGGCCGAACCGGAGCAGGTCATTCGACTGGCGGCGTCTCACCGGGCCGTTCGCGCGCAGCCCGCCCCGAAGGGCCCTGGCTACGCACAGCACTTCCGCCTGTTCTGCCTGGTCACGGCTGGCCGCGAGCGTGTGGATCACGGCTTCACGGTCGAGCACCTGATCGAGCACATCAGGACACACCTTGCGGCGCTCGATCGCCTGGAACGCCACGGGTATGGCTTCGGCGACCGCGAACTTCGCGTGCTCGCGACGCCACAGCGGGCTGGCGCCGCCGATCGGGTCGCGTCACAGTTTGGCGACCTGCCGGTCGTCCGCGATGTGCTCGACCATCCGTACACGATGGCCTCAGGTTCACCGTCACGGCGCGTCCGCCTGATGAGAGCGAGTCGCACGCGCTGATCGACGGCGGCGCCTTCAACTGGCTCGGCACCATTACGTCGAACCATCGTCTGGCGTTCGTCGCGAGCGGCATCGGCTCGCAGATGGTCGGGGCACGGTATGCACGTTGAGCTACGGGAAGTCACATCCGCCCGCTAAACTGACTGTTCCCATGTCGCCGACAACCACCAGACTCATGCGCGCCGTGCCGGTGATCTTCGTGGCCAATGTGCAGCACTCTGCCTCGTTCTTCAGGAACACCCTTGGCTTCTCCATCGACTTCCTGCATGGGGAACCACCCTTCTACGGCTCCGTGTCGCGCGAGGAGGCCTGCGTGCATCTCAAATTCGTGCACGAGCCCGTCCTGGCCGTTGGCCCACACGACAAAGAAGGATTCATCACCGCGTTCGTCGAGGTCGAGAACGTCGAAGCCCTCTACGCCGAATATGTGGCGGCGGGTGCAACGTTCGACCAGACACTCGAGACGCAGGCGTGGGGCGGACGCGACTTCATCGTCCGCGACCTCGACGGCAACGGCATCTGCTTCGCCGAGCGGGCCGGCTGAAGACGATCGACTACTCGTCGTTCAGCGCCGCTCGAATTGTCGCAAGCCGAGCCCGCCCAACGTGGGGGTTTCCGATCGGCATCGCGTCTCGCTGACCTGGCACACTGGCCTGTTACACTGCCCCATGCCTCTCGAGATCGAAGTCTGGCTTCGCGAGAACGACTATGCCGTCACCGATCTCGTGGACCTGCCGCTGGCCGACCCCGCGACGTGGACCGACGATGACGTCCGGCGTCTGCTCGAGGAGCTTCTCCGCGCGATCGAACGCGCGAAGCATCCTGGGGCTGAGGCCGATCGGCCGATCGCGCTCCGCGGCTTCAGCTGGATCGTCAGTCCGTTTGAAGGGGCGGGGCAACTGGTGACCGTCGAGATTCAACTCGGCGCGGCCAGCGCCGGCCCGTTCGCCCGGTCCCAAGAGGACCTCGAGGCGATGATTCGACGCGTACTGAGCAGCACAGGGCCCCGACCCACCACGCACTGAGGGCGCGCGGGTCACCGCGGCCCCGCAACCCGGCAGTACAAGAATCGCTGCTCGATGAACCCGACGTGAACAATGTGCGGCACGGATTCGCTTCGCCTTGCTGATGTTGACCGCATGACAGCCTGGACGGCCGGTTCTGCATCGGTCAGCGGGCTTGTAGGCTGCTGCGCTAGACTTGACCCTTCCCGCGACAAGGACGCACTACCAGAAAAGGGAGCTGCTCATGATCCTCGTCCGCAACGTGTTCCAGTTGAAGTTCGGGAAGGCCCGTGAGGCTCTGGCCGTGATGAAGGAAGGCGTCGGCATTCAGCAGCGGCTGGGAGCGGAAGGTTCTGCACGACTGCTGACCGATCTCACAGGCCGGCACTACACGCTCGTCTTGGAAATGACGGTGCCAAATCTCGCTGCATTCGAAGCCATGGCGCCCCGGGTCTTTGGCGACAAGGAGTTTCAGGCGAACTATCAAAAGATGGTGCCGCTGGTGGAGTCCGGACACCGGGAGATTTTCACAATCGTCGAGTAGCGCGCATCACAGCCCACTACCGCGATCCGCTCCCTACGATCCGGCCTTCAGCTGCACGATTCGGATGTGGCTGCCGAACCGATGAGATTCGTCTGTTACGCCCTTGCGGTTCTCTGTCTGGTGCTCGCACCGGCACGGGCTGTCGCGGCCGACGCGCACACCAAGGACGCGGCCGACGTCCGCCTCGCCCTCACCCGATTCCTCACCGCGTTCGAGAACCTCGAGTGGGAGACTTTCCGTTCGAGCTTCGACGACAACGTCACCGTGTTCTTTCCGACACCGGAGCCACCGCTCCGGTTCGATGGCCGCGCCGCCGTTGAAGCCCACTTCCAGGAGGTCTTCAAGGCTATTCGCGCCTCCACACCGGGCGGTCCACCGTATCAACAGCTCCGGCCCAAGGATCTGCGCATCGACATCATCGGTCGGGAAGTGGCGCTGGTGACCTTCCACCTCGAGAACGCCGAGCGAATCGCGCGACGGACGATCGTCTTCAAGCGGACTGCCGGCGTCTGGCGCATCGTCCACCTGCACGCGTCGAACGCCGATCTCGCGAAATGAGCCGGCTCCGGGGACTGCCTTGTTCGCTCACCGCATCGCCTGAACGACCGTCACCTCGTCGCCGTTGACGAAGACACCGCACCCGACCGCCGTGTAACGACCGGTCAGGTTCCGGTAGTGCGCACCGCCCTTGCCTTCGGCCCACATCATCGCCAGCCCTTTGTCGACGATGGTCTGGACGCTGCCAAGGTCGCTCAGCGACCACCACGGAATCGCGTTCTCCGCGAACGCGATTCCGCCGCCGTGCGTCTTCTTGAAATACTGGTGCGGTTGGTGGGCCTTGCCGTCGTGCTGCGCCGCAGCATCGGCATAGCGCTCGAGATCGGCCGAGCGCACCAGGGCCGGCAGTTTCACGCTGGCGCGATACGCGTTCGTGCGGTCGACGCAATATTGCAGCTCACGCTCGTACGGAGACACCGCCTGGTCCGGTGAGCCCTTCGGAGCTGCAATCAGCCCCAGGGTCAGCGCGAGGAGCCACGCCGTCACCAGCCCCAGCGCACGCCCGTCACGCAGGCTGACTCGCCTCTTCATGCGATCAGGATGTTGACGCACGTAGGCGAACAATTCAAGGAGGCCTCCCGGCGAGGTAATGCATGTCTCCGCAAGCATGAGATGATGCGGCGTCGCCGACCGATGATTCGGCGCGCCAATTCATGCCCCGCCGAGTCTTCATTTACCTCCTCGTGCTCGCGGCGGCCGTGCTGGCAGTCGCCGGACTGATGCACCTCGGCGCCGCTGAGCAATCACCGCAGGTGGCCCAAGCCATTGCGCCCGCACGGACTACCGGCGGCTTCGCGGACATGCGCAACAACCTGCGCCTTCCGTTGCCGCACCTGATTCTCCAGCTGATCGTCATCGTGCTTGCGGCGCGCGTGTGTGGGTTCGTTGCGCAACGTGTGGGACAACCGGCGGTGATCGGCGAAATCGCCGCCGGAGTGCTGCTCGGCCCGTCGCTGCTTGGATGGATGGCGCCGGTCACGAGTGGGTTCCTGTTTCCGACCACCTCGATGCCGATCCTGCAACTCCTCAGTCAGATTGGCGTACTGCTGTTCATGTTCGTGGTCGGCGTGGACCTCGAGCCGGATTACCTGCGCGGCAAGGCCCAGACGGCCATTGCTGTGAGCCACTTCAGCATCGTCATTCCTTTTACGCTGGGTGTGGCACTGTCCCTCGCGCTCTACACGCACTATGCGCCTCCGGGCGTGCCATTCCATGCGTTTGCGTTGTTCTGCGGAATCGCGATGAGCATCACCGCTTTCCCGGTGCTCGCGCGCATCCTCGAGGAGCGCCACCTGACGCAGACGCCGCTCGGAACCACGGCCATCACGTGCGCAGCCGTCGATGACGTGACGGCGTGGAGCATCCTGGCCTTCGTGGTCGCAATCGCGACGGCCGGTGGTGCCATGGAAACGTTGCTCGTGATTGTGGCGCTGTCGGTGATGTTCGTGATCGTGATGATCTTTCTGGGCCGGCCCGTCCTGCGGTGGGTACTCGACCCGGACCGGCTCGGCGACTCGCTCAGCAAAGAACACCTGGCGATCGTGCTGCTGGTGTTGCTGGCGTCGTCGCTCGTGACCGAGATCATCGGCATCCATGCGCTCTTTGGTGCGTTCGTCGCCGGTGCCATCATGCCGGTCGGCGGAACGTTCCGCGCCGCTCTTCGCGTTCGGCTGGAGAGCATCACCTCGGTGTTCCTGCTGCCGCTCTTCTTCGCCTATACCGGCCTTCGCACACAAATCGGGCTGCTCGACACTGTGGCGAGCTGGGCGATCTGTCTCGCGATCATCGTCGTGGCAACGACCGGCAAGCTCGGCGGCACGGTGCTCGCCGCGCGCTGGACGGGTCTTCCGTGGCGCGAGTCGGTCGCGCTCGGCGCGCTCATGAACACACGTGGGTTGATGGAGCTCATCGCCCTCAACGTCGGCTACGACCTGGGCATTCTCACGCCCCAGATTTTCGCCATGATGGTGCTGATGGCCCTTGTGACGACCACGATGACCGGACCACTGGTATCACTCAGCCTCAATTGGGGCACAAGTCGCACACGTGTGCCGGCTGATAAGATGGAAAGGTCGTCCTCGTAGTCCGCCACGGAGCCCACCGATGGACTCTCTCGCACAATTCAAGGAAGCGCAGAAGCAGGGCTGGGCGCACTTCGTGCCGCTCGAGGTCATGACGACCCCGCCGGCGGCCCGCCTCATCCGCCACGCCCGCGTCCGAGCCGGACAGCGCGTGCTCGACGTCTGCTGCGGAACCGGAGTTGCCGCGATCACGGCCCGACGTGCCGGCGCCTCTGTTGCCGCCCTCGACTTCACCCCGCAGCTGCTCGAGCGCGCGAGAGAGAATGCGCGGATCGCGGGCATCGATGTCGAGTGGCACGAAGGCGACGTCGAAGCCCTGCCCTTCCCCGATGCCTCGTTCGACGTTGTCCTCAGCCAGTACGGCCACATGTTCGCACCGAGACCAGACGTAGCTGTGGCCCAGATGCTCCGCGTGCTGAAGCCTGGTGGAACGATTGCGTTTTCGACGTGGCCCCCCGAGCTCTTCGTCGGACGCACGTTTCAACTGGTGGCCGGTTATATGCCCCCGCCACCGCCGGGCGTTGCGCCGCCGGGCTTGTGGGGCGATCCGCAGGTCGTCCGCGAGCGGCTCGGATCGGCCGTAGCGAACCTGGTGTTCGATCGCGCCACGATGCGGGTTCCGGCGCTGAGCGCGCATCACGTGCGAGTCATGATCGAGCGAACCGCGGGTCCGATCCTGAAGCTCGTCGACGCGCTGGCTGCCAGCGATCCTGCGAAGCTCGAGACGTTCCGTCGCGAGTACGACGCGCTCACCGCCGACTATCTCGACGACAACATGGTGCGGCAGGGCTACCTGCTTACGCGCGCCATCAAACTCTGAGGGCGCGCGAGATCAACTCCCAACTTCCAACTTCCAACTCCCAAGCCCAAGGCCAAAAGCCCAAAGCCTATACGCGACGTTGTGAGAGATGCCGAAGGTCGAAGCTGAGATCGTCTCTGTCGCCGGCCGCGATGTTCCCGTCTCGAATCCGGCCAAGGTCCTCTTTCCTGACGCCGGACACACCAAGCTCGATCTGGCGCGCTACTACCTGGCCGTTGCACCGGGCGCGCTGCGCGCGGCGGGCAACCGTCCAAACGTGCTCGTGCGGTATCCGAATGGCATCGATGGCGAGTCCTTCTACCAGAAGCGCGCGCCTGAATCCCGCCCCGACTGGATCGACGTCGTCGCGCTCCAGTTCCCGTCGGGACGGACCGCGGAAGAAGTCGTGCCGCGCGATGCGGCCGCGCTGGTCTGGATGGCCAACCTCGCGTGCCTGGAGCTGCATCCGCATCCGGTGAAAGACGACGATCTCGATCATCCCGACGAGCTGCGCATCGATCTCGATCCCGTCCCTGGTGTGGAGTGGCCGCAGATTCGGAGTGTCGCGCTGATCGTACGGGCGACGCTCGCGGAATTCGGTCTCGTCGGCTGGCCCAAGACATCCGGGTCGCGCGGCATGCACATCTACGTGCGGATCGAGCGGCGCTGGGAGTTCGCGAAGGTCCGGCGCGCCGCCCTGGCGTTCGCGCGCGAAGTCGAGCGGCGGGCGCCCGACCTCGCTACCAGCAAGTGGTGGAAAGAGGAGCGTCGCGGCGTTTTCCTCGACTACAACCAGAACGCCAAGGATCGAACGATCGCCGCCGCGTACTCCGTCCGGCCGCGTCCGGATGCCCGCGTCTCAGCGCCGCTGACCTGGGACGAAGTGGAGGCATCCGAGCCTGGCGACTTCACGCTGACCACGATGCCGACGCGGTTCGCCGAGGTCGGGGATCCGCATACCGCCATGGACCAGCACGTGGGATCGATCGACGTCCTGCTCGATCTGTCAGCACGGCAGGAATCCGACGGCCTCGGCGACGCGCCGTGGCCGCCGCACTATCGCAAGCAGCCGGGCGAGGCTCCTCGCGTTGCGCCATCACGGCGCCGCGTGCCCGTTCATCCGCTGATCGAAATCGGACGGGCACGAAAGGAGCCGGACGCCCTCGCCGGTCTCGATCGCTGGAAGGTCCGACACCCGGAGGCGAGCGCGCATCTGCAGGACGCCGACGTGCTGGTGGACCGGATGCGCGGACGCTTCCAGACCTGGACGCGCATCCGCGTCAACCTGCAGCACGTTCCGCCAGCGCTCCGACCCGCGCAGGAACCTCTCGATCCCGACGACGACATGGCGGACGAGTGGAAGAACGTCACGGGCGCCGACCAATGGCACCGAAGACCTTCTCGAGCTCGTAAGGGGCGGTGACCTCGAGCTGATTGTACCGGCAGTCGCGAGGCGGCTTGTCCGGACGCCAGCGTTCGAACACGGCTGCGTGCCGGAACCGGTCGCCCTGCATGTGGTCGTACTTCACTTCGCACACGCGTTCGACACGCAGCGGCTCCCACGACAGATCCTTCCCGGCGCTCCAGCGACTCTGTCCGCCTGGCATCCGCGTGCCTTCGGCGCCGGCCTCCGCCCATTCACGCCAGGGATGTCCCTCCAGGGCGCGTTCGCGCAGCGGCTGGAGCTCCTCCGCGAGCGCCTTCCGCTTCGCCATCGTGAATGACGAGGTGACTCCGACGTGATGCAGCCGGCCGTTGTCATCGAACAAGCCAAGGAGCAGCGATCCAATCAGCACATCGCGTCCTGTCTTGTGCCAGCGGAATCCGGCAACGACGCAGTCCGCCGTGCGTGAATGCTTGATCTTGACCATCGCCCGCTTGCCCGGCTGATACGGCGCCTGCGCCAGCTTCGCGATGACGCCATCGAGGCCGGCACCCTCGAAACGCTGCAGCCATTCGGCGGCGAGAGCCGCATCGCGCGTCATCGGTGTCAGATGGATCGGCGGCGCGGCTCCGCGCAAGAGCGCCTCGAGCCTCTCGCGACGCCCGGACTGCGCGGTGTCGCGAAGGTCAAGACCATCCGCCGCAAGCACGTCGAACGCGACGAAGGATGATGGCGTCTGCTGGGCGAGCTTGGCGACGCGCGACGCGGCGGGGTGAAGGCGCATCTGCAGCGCATCGAAGTCGAGCCCCTCTGGTGTGGCAATCACGATCTCGCCGTCCAGGACGCAGTCATCCGGCAGTCCACGAAGCAGTGCGTCGTGGAGCTCGGGGAAGTAGCGATCGAGCGGCCGCAGGTCCCGGCTCTGGATGTAGACGTCACCTCCCCCCCGGAACACGATCGCCCTGAAGCCATCCCATTTGGGTTCGTACAGCAGGTCGTCTCCAGCCGGGATGGCGGTGGCCAGCGCCGCGAGCATGGGCTCGATGGGCGGAGCGATCGCGAACGGTGTCGGCATCTTTACAGCCTAGTGGCCTGTCTCCCCTGAAACAATACCGCGTCGGGAGCGGTCTGCGAGCGTCGCTTTACACGTGGCGCTCATGTATGTATTCTACAGAAGAATCGATACGGGAGAAACACCGCCATGGCTGACGACCCGCAGCAGGATGTCCTCAAAGGCACGCTCGACATGCTCATCCTGAAGGCGCTCGACCTTGCGCCCATGCACGGCTGGGGCATTGGCGAGCGCATCGCGCAACTCTCGCGCGACGTCTTCCAGCTGCAGACGGGCACGTTGTATCCGGCACTCCAACGGCTGCTGCGGCAGGGGTGGATTCAGTCGGAATGGCGGACGACCGAGAACGGGCGGCGCGCCCGCTACTACTGGCTCACGGCCGCGGGCCGCCGGCAGCTCGATGCCGAGCGCGTGTCGTGGGAGCGCGCGAGCCTCGCGGTGCGCCGGATTCTGAACGCCGACGCCTGATCGAACTCGATCGGAGGCGATCATGTCGTGGATACAGGGGATGGCCCAGCGCGCACGTGAGCTCCTGCGGCCCCACGCGAGCGACCTCGAAATCGACGAGGAGCTGCGTGATCACTTCGAGCGCGAGGTGGAACGCCTGATTCGGGCCGGTGCGTCTCCAGAAGGCGCGCGCCGTGCAGCGCGTTTGCGGATCGGTGGACACCAGAGCGCCAGAGACGCCGTCCGGGACGGACGGACCGGCCGGCTGTTCGCGGACCTCATGAGGGACCTGCGGACCGCCCTCCGGGGCATCCGGCGCGAGCCCGGCTTCACGGCAGCGGTTGTCCTCTCGCTCGGGTTGGGCATCGGCGGCACGACCGCCATTTTCAGCGTCGTCTACGGCGTCTTGCTGCGCCCGTTGCCGTATCCACAGAGCGATCGGCTGCACCTGGTCAACATCTGGTGGAACGATTTTTCAGCCTCGCTGTCGTCGGCCGACTTCCTCGCACTTCGTGCGTCCGGCACGGGCGTCGCCGACGTCGGGGGCTTCACGTTCCCTGACAACGGCTTCGCGCTCCGCGGAGACCAGGGACCCGAGCTCGTCGAGGGAGCTCTCGTCACTGCCGAGCTCCCGCGTGTGCTGGGGACCGCACCGTTCCTCGGGCCGGGACTCTCGGTGACCAGTGCGACATGCGAGGTGCTGATCAGCGAGGCGCTATGGCAGCGTCGCTTCCGCGGCCGGTCGGACGCCATCGGACGCAATCTGGTCATCGAGGGAGAGCCGTGTCCAGTCGTCGGCGTGATGCCGCGGGGATTCGACGTGCCGGGCCGGTATGACAGCTCGGTCTGGATCTCAGTGCCTCTCGGACAGCCGAAGCGTCGGGGTCCGTTCTATCTCAATACCGTCGCGCGGCTGCACATCGGAGTCACGCCGCGCCAGGCCGAAGCCGCGCTGACGACACGCGTCAGGGCAATCCTTCGCGATCGGTACGGCATCAAGAACGAATGGCGCTACGGACTGCGGCCCGAGAAGGACGTGCTCGTCGGCGACATGCGCGAAACCATCTGGCTCACCTTCGGCGTGGTCGCGCTGGTCCTGTGCATTGCCGTCGCGAATGTCGCCAACCTGCTGCTCGCGCGCGGCGCGGTCCGCTCGCGCGAGCTCGCCGTGCGGGCATCGCTCGGTGCCGGGCGCGGGCGTCTCGCCCGCCAGCTCCTGACGGATGCGTGCGTGCTCGGCGTCATGGGCGGGGTCCTCGGTCTGGCGATTGCGATCGCAACACTCGAGATCGTCCGCACGAATCTGCCCGCTCTCCTTCCACGAATGGCGGAAATTCAGGTCGACCTCCCGGTGATCGTCTTTTCGCTGGCACTCGGCACCGCGGCGGGTCTCGCGGCCGGCGTGTTTCCGCTGGCGCGCCTGCCGTGGGCGCGGCTGGGGCAGTGGCTCCGCGAGGGAGGGCGGACCTCCGGAGAAAGCCTGCGCCACGGCCGTCTTCGCCGCATGCTCGTGATGGGCGAAGTGGCGCTCACGCTGACCGTCGTCTGCGGCGCAACACTTCTCGTCAAGAGCGCGATCAGACTGCAGGGACAGGACCCCGGCTTCAAGCCCGCCGGCGTGCTGTCGTTCCGCATCGGGATCCCTGAGACGGCGTACTCGAACGAACGCGCGCAGCTGTTCTTCGAGACGCTCGAGGCCCGGCTGCGTGCGCTACCCGGCGTGACCTCCGTCGCCTATTCGCTCGGCCTTCCGCCGAACATGCTGGACGTCGAGAACAACTACACCATCGAAGGAAAGACCCGCGGCACCGCTGGCCCGGACGGTGTCGCGGAGTGGAATTCGGTCAGCATCGGATACTTCGAGACGCTTGGCATCCGAGTGCTCGAAGGACGCGCGTTCACGACGGCAGACACCGCACGTGCACCCTCGGTCGCGCTGGTGAATCAGTCGTTCGTGCGAAAGCACTTCCCAGGACAAAGCGCCCTGGGCAAACGCCTGAAGGGCGGCGACTGGGACGCGCAGGCACCGTGGGCAACGATCGTGGGCGTAGTCGCCGACGTGCCGTACACGAACGGTGTCTGGGGCGGATCGCAGCCGACGTTCTACGAGCCCACCAGTCAGAATCGGTGGCTGCGGTCTGCCCTCGTCGCTATCAAGACGCCCGGCGATCCCGTACAGCTCGTCGCCGCAGCACGGCGTGAAACGAGTGCGCTCGATGCCGGCGTTCCATTGCGCGACGTGGCGACGATGAGCGAGCGGCTCGATCGATCGGTGTCGCTGCCACGGTTCCGCGGTCTGCTGTTTTCGCTCCTGGGCGGCCTGGCACTCGTGCTGGCGACCACCGGCATTTATGGCGTCATGGCCTATCACGTGAACCAGCGGCGGCGCGAGACCGCCATCCGGCGCGCACTGGGCGCGCAAAGTGCGCAGGTCGTCCGGGCCACACTCGGATCGGGGATGCGTCTCGCGGGCACCGGTATCGCAGTTGGCGTTTTCGGCGCACTCGCCCTGATGCGAACGCTGTCAGCGCTCCTTTACAAGGTGGATCCGTTCGATCCCGGGGCGCTCGCCGGGGTCACCATGCTCCTGGCGGCGATCGCCATGCTCGCATCTCTCGTCCCCGCCATGCGCGCTGCGCGCGTGGATCCCGCCGCGATCCTGCGAGACGAGTGAGCGATGGGTCACTTGACACCTTTCTCCGGATCCCACCAGCCGCGTTGTTTGCGGATGTACAGAATCTGGCCGGTGTGATACGCGTTGTGCGTTCCGACGTGCGCCATCGTGGACGCCATCTTGGCCAGCGCCTGATCGTCCGCACTTTCGACCACGTGCTCGAGTTCGGACAGGACGGCATCGAGTGCCTGTACGGTCGCCGCCCACTTCGCGGCGTCGAAGCTGTTGAACGTCTCGTCGTTGTTGCCGCTGTAGGCCGCCGGCGTCTGCCCCTTGAGCTTCGACAGCACCTGCTGGTTCCAGAAGACCAGGTGCGCGGTCAGCTGTCCGATTGAGTGGTTACCGCTCCCGTCCTTCCAGCTGGCCTGTTCGGCGGTGAGCCCTTCCACGGCGAGGCTCGGCGGCACGAACCAGTCTTTCTGGTTGTGCGTGGTGCGCAACTGTTCGAGCAGAATGCTCTTCAGTGTCGGGGCAGGCGGATCACTCGCCATCGCGGCGCCTGGCAGCGCCAACATCAGGACCGCCATCAGCCATGGACTTCGCATGGTCATCTCCTCGCCGGAGCTGGCCGCCATCATCCGGACGTGTCGCCGGAGCTTTGGCCAGACCGGCTCGTGTACGGTGCAGCAGGCCGAGCAGCGACGACTCGCTCGCAGCCGCACCCAGCCGATTCAAATGGAGATGAGTGTATGACGACAAGAGGGCGCTCAGCGGTTGATCCAGGGTGCCCTCGGCAGTAAGGGCGTGCAGCCGGCTGGACGTAACCGCGACATCGTCCCCGCGCTGGGCAAGGACCCGCTCGATCGTTGACCCGAACGGTTTGCCGGCCAGCCACGCGCGCGTGCTGCCAAGGGCCGCGCGCAGGCCGGTTTTCAACCGGCGGTAGTCTGCGCCCGCATCGTGCCCTGACCGTTCCACCTGCCGTTCGTACCACTCCGTCCGGTGTTCGTCATCCACGCCCAGTGCGGCTAGCAGACTGTCGGTCGTCAACGCGAGAAGCGCCGTCCGGTCGTCCGCGACACTCCACGATTTCGAGGCAAGCACTTTCACGAGGTCTGCCGCGGCACGGCTGTCCGCGTAGAAGACCGCCTCGGCCGCCTGCATCCCGCCGGGTCCCCCGAACCGCTCGAGCTCCTGCTCGTACGTGTCGAAGAGGTACCGGCTCACGAGGCCCGCGTCCATCAACTCATGCCCCCATTGGCAGACCTGCGGGAACAACAGTTCGGTCAACCGGTTGGGGACGCCGTGAAAGCGGATGCGAAGGTGCTGATCCGGGTCGGCGTACCGGATGAAGAACCAGGATTCGGCGAGGCCCGCCGCAACGGCATTCTCTGCCAGCCGGCCGAGAGACTCGCCGATGATCTCGTCTTGCCGGCCAGGTGGCGCGTAGACCTTCACGTACAGCCATTCGCTACCTGGCGGGTGCAGCCGCGCGTAGGACGTCGTGTGATGCGCGACAGCGACGGTTGGTGCGTCCACGGGACCGGGCGTAGCGACGGGTTGCCGTGCGGGACGTTCCGTTCGTCCGGTGTCGACGGCCGGCGGCCGGCGGACCACCGGGACGATGAACTCGCCGTAGTAATGTCCCTCATCTCCGGCGAGCCAGGCCTCGTCGAGTGCCGGCAGCACTTCCTGCAGCACGAGTGACCGATCGTTTGGCAGCTTGCGGCCTTCGGCCAGGACCTGCGCGACATGGTCGCGGCGATGGAGGTCGAGAACGAGCCGGTTGTCTCCTGCTGAAAGTGAGACGTAACGCGGCACCTCCCAGACTTCTTTCCACTTGTCGAACCCCCGATCGATTGTTTCCTTTCGGACGGTCCATTCGGCCGGACGCAGGACGATGCGACCCGCCTGCACGCGGGGCAGGAACGGGAATCCTTCCGCGGGCCCCCAGTCGAACGACACGAACGGTATGACCCCGTCGTGCGCGACCTGCAGCAGAAACTGCGCCGCGATCGGTGCGCCCATCGGGTTCAGCATGTGGCCCGACACGAAGTTCAGGCGCTGACCCGTTGCGATCCATCGAACATGAAAGCGGCCATCGGTCACGCCAACGACGAGCTCGTCGAGTGGAATCACGCGATCGGCGGCGACACCGGGAGACACGCCGAAAGTGACCTCGTGAGTGCGAACCGCCGGGCGAATCGCGACGTTGGCCGAGCGGATGTTGGACGGCAGGTAGACCACTTCGACCCAGAGATGATCCTGACGATGGGCGGATTGCTCGGCGGATGCGGCCGAGCGCAAGGCATCGGAGGCACGTCCGGAGTCCATGTAGGCAAATCGCCCGAAGTTCCTCCCGGCTGCCCACCCCCCGAGGTTGGGACCCACAACGAGTGAGAACTCACCTGCATCGATCGCTGCAGCCGACCGTGCGCCGACGAGCACGTTGATGTCGAGCGATAGCGGTGCATCGTCAGACCGCTCGTCCCACGTCTCCAACGCGGACATGACTGTCTCGTCCAGGAGAACGACGCGCTGATTGGTGTGGAGCGCGGTGCAGGCGAGCTCGAGCAGCGTGGCGGAGCGTCTGGCGTTACGGATGGGATCCGGACCGACGTATCCGTGACCGTGGCTGGAGGGAGAGCCCAGGCCGCGGTCGCCGTCCAACAACTCGAGAAGCGGGACCTCACGCTCCTGACCATAGCGCGTCAGGAATGCGCCGCGATATGCCGCGAGACTCGACAGGCCGCGCGGGGACGGTGACAGCCGAACGAGCATTTCGGCAGCGCGGGCCGCTTCGGCCGCCACGAGTGCCCCCAGACGTCCTTCGACCGACAACTCGAGATCGACCTGAAGCGGCGCGCCCTTCGACGCATCGTCGGGCGTGCCAGTCTTCTTCAGCAGGGCGCGGTAGGCGGCAACGCTGTGCTCGTGTGGTGTGCGATCCCACTCGGCAGCGCCTTCCAGCACGGCGGCGAGGCTTTCGTACAGATCGATCGCCTCCGAAATCCCGGCAAGCCGATCGAGCACGTAGTGCGCAGGGCTCTCGATCGTGAGCGGCGGGCGCAGATCGGACAAGAGGAAAGACTGCTCCCACAATTCGGTCAGCAATCGATCCACCTTCTCAGGTGTCGCCGTCGTACTGGAGGAGGCGATGCGAGCCGCCAGCGTGCTGTAGTCGATCGGACGCGCTGCAAGATCGAGCGCCAGGCGAACGACGGCAGTCGCCCTCGCCGAGACGGCATCGAGGCGTCCACCGCGGCCGGCCGGCACGCGTGCATGAAGCGCAATACGATCAGCGCTTGCGACGATCAGGGGGTTCCTGACGAAGCGGAGCTTCCGCCGTATCGCTGGATTCGATTCCGCATCCGCAACGACGTCCATCAGCCACGCCATGTCTGGCCGGGTGTGCGAAGCGCCGAAGGGTGTCTTGACGGCGAGGTCTGTCGAGTCGCCGATTGGCACGTTGGTGCACCCGGCGAACAGCCCGTACGGTGTGGGCCGCGTGGACATCCGGATCAGATAACGCTGCAGCTTGGCACGTGCCCGATCGCTGTCCTTTCCGGCGGCAGACGACCGAGCGAACTTATCGAGCGCGTTCAACAGCGACAGACTGCCCACAGCCACCGCGCGGCGGACCCGCGGGTCGTCGAGCAACGCGAGGTGGTCGGCCTCGGTCACGAGCGACGTGTAGGTTTCGATTGGAAGGAGCGGCGTTCGCACCATGGCGAACTCGAGGGGCCGGTACAGCGCCTGCGTCGCCATCCCGCACCCTCACGCGAGGAGGAACGCGCGATCCCAGGTGGGTTCGACGGCGGTGGCGGCCGTCAGGAGCACCAGCGCGACGCCGGCCGCACCATCGAGCAGGCCAGGTTGATCGGTCTGATTCCCCCCGTACTCGAGGTTGCGATACCCGAGCAGCGAGTCCGGCTGGAACGCGTCGAGCAGCTGCGTGACGAGCTTCTGCGACTCCATCACGAAGAGCGGCGAGCGCGTCTCTCGCGCAAAACGCAGCGCAATCGCCAGCAGGCCGGCCACGCCGTGGCAGAACGTCGGCGAATCAATCATCCGTGCGGGCACTGGCCGGCGGAAGACGGCTTCCATCGCGGAGACGGCGAGATCGCGATAGTCGGGTCGATCGAGCGCCTGGCCGGCGAGCCACAACGATCGGGCCACACCCGGGCTCCCGTAGCACCAGGCCGATCGGCTCGGTCCGCCCGTCCAGTCGCTCCGCTCTCTCGGGCGCAGCTGGCTGTCGGCAGCGCTCTCCACTTCTTCCAGCGGAACGGCCGTCGGCCAGTTCACGCCCCACTCGTCATCCAGACGATTCGCGCTCAACCAATCCGCAATCACGACGATCGCCTCGTCGAGCCGGGCAAACGGCAAGCCGCATGATCGAACCAGCGACAGGAACGCGAGCATGCCCGGCGCCCCGTGCGCGAGACCACAGTTCAAGTTGCCCGATGGATACGATTGCCTGGCGATGTCGTCGTACAACAATCGTGCGGGCGTGTGCCACGCCGGTAGTGATTCGTCGCGAACGATCAATGCCGTCAGGGCGTCCGCGGCATTGGCGAGCGCCACGGCAATGGCCGGCTGGTCGTGCCGGCACAGCAGGTATGCGCCGATGCCGCTCAGACCCGAGATCACGTCGAAGTCGCCGACCGACACGCCGCTGCTGCCGCTCGAGCGGATCCGTGCGGCCAGCCCCAGCGTTTCTTGCGCGACGGCGGCATCGAGCGTCGCGAGCAGCCGCTGATAGCGCAGGCCGTCTCGTGACAGCTGCCACGCCGCGAAAGCCAGGCCGCTCAATCCCGAGAAGAAGCCGGTACCCACACCGACGCCGCTTTCGGCGGCGCGTCCGGCAATCTCGAGATGGGCCTTGCCGACGAGATCCCAACCGTCGGTGGGGTCGGCGCGATCGAGGAAGGCCCACAGGACGGCCAGACCCGCGTTGCCCTGCGCCACGCTTGGTGGCATCCAGTGATTGAACGAGGGGAACTGTGATTGCGCGGAGGCGCGGCGAGCCGCGGCCGCAACGAATTCGGGATCCCGAAGCCGACCGGCGACATGGACAGCGGCGGCGATCGCCGCTGTCCGTTGCGGCTCGGTCAGGACGACGTCAGCGTCCAATGGGCGGCCTGTCGTCAGCGGTCGGACGTCAGGCCGGACCGCACCCGTGCTGGTTGCACTGCGTGAAGATATGGGTGCACGCCACGCAGGTCTCCTGTCCGCACTTCGTATTGCACGTGTTCACGCGGCATGTGCCGCAGTGTGTCGCGCATGTCCCGCACTGAGTGGCGCACGTTCCACAGTTGGTATTGCACGTCCCACAGTTGGTCTGGCACGTGCCGAAGAACTGCGTGGGGCACGTGCAGGTGAACGATTTCGTGAACTGGCAGTTGACGCCGCACGTCTTGCCGCCTTGCGTCGGCACGCATGGGCACGTATCGATCGTGCACTGAGCCGTGCATCCGCAGAACGTTGCCGGTACGGTCTGACACCCGCCGACGTCGGGATCGCTGAACGGCGGAATGGTCTCGCAGGCGGCGCCGCAGCCCGTGTCGGGGATTGTCTGGTTGCCGCCGCCAGTGCCAACGGAGGCGCGAGCGCCCAGGCGGATATCGAGGTCGAAATCATCGGACGCGCCAGACTCGAACGTCGACGTCGCCGTGCGTACCGACGTGATGCGCGCGCCCTTGCGGACGAACACGCGACATCCACCGAGACTGCCAAACGGAGACTTCTCCGGCGACAGATTCTCCCAGTGCACGACGTCCGCTTTCTGGATGCGCATGTGCGAGCGCATGTCGAGCCCGAGATAGAGCTCGTACGCATCGTCGTCGTTCGGACTCTGACGAAGGAGCCCGACGTAGCTCGTTACACCCTGCGGCGACGATCCACCCCCGCTGAGTTTGTCGACCCAGGATTCGTCGGGAGCTGATTTACCGGCGCCCTTCTTCTTGCCGTCATCCATGTGCGCCTCACGTGAAGAGCCCGAACATAAGGAGATTGACGATCGAAGTCAATGCGTCCTTGCGTGTTTGCACCGAATTTTCTTCAGCAGCTCGACTACATAGCTCGACATTTGAGAAGCTCTGCCGACGTTCAGGTTCCCTATAATCGTCACGTCGTTTCAGGAAGGACAGTCATGAGACATCACTCGAGAGTCGCGGTCGCACTGTGTCTGCTGTTCGCGTGGATCGCGGTCGGAACAGTGGCGCCTGTCGCGGCCGCCAAAGGGCGCTACAAGGTGGGATCCGACGGGAAGTGCTACTGGGACGCCAAGGACGATGGGCCGAACCAGTGCACGCCGCCGAAGCTGGGCCGCTTCAAGGCGGACGGCGACAAGTGCTACTGGGACGCGAAGGATGATGGTCCCGACCAGTGCAAGCCGAAGAAGGGACGCTTCAAGAAGGACGGCGTGAATTGCGTGTGGGCCCCGAACGATGCGGGGCCGAATCAGTGCGATCCACGCGCGAAGTAAGCGGAAGGTCGGGTCGGGAGGATCGCGTTCGCGCTATCCTCCCGCCTGCGGTCTGCGTGAGACGACGATCTTTGCCTGCAGGATCTGGACAATAGCGCCGTCCTGATTCTTGGTCTCGGTGCGGATGGCCACGATCGCCCGATCGGGCCGGGAGCGGGACGGCGTGATGGCCGTGATCTCAGACTCGATGTGCACCGTGTCGCCCGCATAGGTCGGCCTCGGCCACGACACCTCACCACCCGCGCCAATCAGCCCGCCGGCAATCGGGGTGGCCTCGACGAACAACCGCATACTGATGGCTGCGGTGTGCCATCCGCTCGCGACGAGCCCCTTGAAGAACGTCTGTTTCGCCGCTTCCGCATCCAGGTGAAACACCTGCGGATCGTATTCGCGCGCGAACCGCACGATCTGGTCTTCGTCTAACGTGTGCGATCGGCTGGTGAAGCGCTGACCGACCGCGAGGTCTTCGAGATACAGCAAGGACGGCGACGGCATGGTCCAGGATGACATGGAGGGCACGGATACGTATTGACGAATGACGATATGGGACTGACGAATGCTAGAACGCCATTGACTAATAGTCAGATGACTATTAGTAGCGCATCGTGACCGACCTCACCGAGCCCGTGGGCCCCCGGGACTTTCTCATTCTGCTCGCGCTGGCGGGCGGCCCGCTCCATGGGTACGGCCTCGTCAAAGCCATCGAGTCCGAATCGGAGGGCCGCGTGCGGATGGATCCGGCCAACCTCTACCGCGCGCTGCGCCGTCTCCAGCGGGAGGGACTCATCGAGGATTCCACTGGCCCCGATTCCAACGACGGTCCCGAGCGCCGCTACTTCCGTCTGACGCCGGCGGGACGACGGGTGGCGTCTGAGGAGGCGGCACGATTGAACCGCCTGGCGAAGCTGGCACGGACGCGGAAGCTCCTGCCCGGGGATACGCGATGAGCCACCGCTCGCTGCGTCCCGAACGGATCTACGCCGCCCTGCTGCTCGCCTACTCGAGCGAGTTCCGGCAGGCCTGCGGTGCGGAAGCGTCTCGAACGTTCGCCCAGGTCCATGACGAGATGGCCGCGCGCGGCCGGACCGCGACGACACGACTCTGGATCAGAACCATCGTCAGCGTGCTCTGGGGTGGCGTGGCCGATCGACTGGAGAGCTGGCGCGTGGAACAACGCCGCGCCGCGGTCCGCCGTCTGTCAGATGTGTCCGTTGGAAGGATCGGTGCCATGGACGTGCTGCGTCAGGATCTCGTGTTCGCGCTCCGGCTGCTGCGGAGAGATCGTTCGTACGCGCTCGCGGTGATTCTCACGCTTGGTGTGGCCGTCGCTGCCAACGTTGCGATTTTCACCATCGTCCGATCGGTGCTGCTGCGGCCACTGGCCTATTCGGAGCCCGATCGCCTGGTTGCGGCGTACGACTCGTATCCGGGTGCGGGAGTGGAACGAGCCGGGACATCGGTGCCGAACTATTTCGATCGGCGCCAGCTGCCGACGGTGTTCGAGTCGGCCGCACTGTATCGATTCCGCGGCTTCGACGCGGGTGAGAAAGGCTCGGCACAGCGTACCGAGGGTGCCGAAGTGACGCCGTCATTCTTCCACGTGCTTCGCGCGCAGACGGCGAGTGGACGGCTCTTCGCCGAATCCGACGGTGAGGTTGGACACGAACACGTCGCGATTCTGACGTTCGGCTACTGGCAGCGGCAGTTCGGCGGCGGCGCAGTCATCGGACACGACATCCGCCTGAATGGAGAGCAGTACACCGTCGTAGGTGTCGTCCCCGAGTCGTTCGAGTTCCTGAATCCCGATGTGCGTATCTACGTGCCTCTGGCATTCTCGCCTGAAGAGCGATCTGAAGAGGCGCGGCACAGTCAGAATCACGATTTCATCGGACGGCTCGCGCCAGGTGTGACGCTCGCGAAGGCGCAGGCCCGCCTCGACGCACTCACGAAGACGTACATCGAACAGGCCGGTCCGCTCAAAGAAGCGCTCATCAACGCGGGCGCTCGAACGGTGATCGCGTTCCTTCAGGACGACCGCGTGCGCAACGTGAGGACGGCGCTCCAGCTGCTCTGGGGCGGCGTCCTGTTCGTGCTGCTCATCGCCGCCGTCAACATCACGAACCTGGCGCTGGCGCGGACCAGCGGCCGCGTGCGCGAGCTTGCGACGCGGCACGCGATCGGTGCGGCGCAGACGCGAGTGACGCGTCAGCTGTTGACCGAGACAGGACTGTTGACCCTGGCCGGCGCGGCACTCGGGCTGGCGCTCGCGCGGTGGAGCCTGAGCGCCCTTCCATGGATAGGAGTCAGCGATTTGCCGCGAGCGTCCGAGATTCGGATGGACGCGGTCGTCGTCTTGTTCACGATCGGACTCGCGCTCGCGCTCGGACTGATCATCGGCATTGTGCCTGCGCTGCAATTGACGGGACTCAACCTGAACAGCGTCCTGCGCGAGGAGGGGCGATCGGGTACGGCCGGACGAAGCTCGCGAAAGACGCGGCGCACACTCGTCGTGGCGCAGGTGGCCCTCGCATTCGTCCTCCTGTGCGGCGCCGGTCTGCTCCTGGCGAGCTTTCAACAGCTGCTGGCGGTCGATCCCGGATTCAAGCCAGACCGCGTGCTGACCGGGCGCCTCCGGCTGCCCGAGGCACGGTACAAAGACGATGCGGCCCTGGGGTCCTTCGCCGATCGCGCGCTCGCGAACCTGCGGGCGCTTCCCGGTGTCGAGGCCGCTGCCGTGACAAGCACGCTCCCGTTCTCTGGCGACATCACCAACAGCGTGATCCTCGCCGAGGGCCACGTGATGGCGCCCGGCGAATCGGTCGTCTCACCCGCCCAGCTGCGTGCCTCGCCTGGCTATTTCGAGCTGATGCGGATCCCGCTCCGCCGTGGACGATTCTTCACCGCCAGTGACGCGGCCGGCGCTCCGCGAGTCGCGATCGTGGACCAGGCATTGGCCAAGAGGTTCTGGCCTGGCATCGATCCCGTGGGACGACGCATGTATTTGCCGGGGGAACCGAGTGACGTGGTCAAGCCCGGTCCCAAGGTCACCTGGATGCAGGTCGTCGGTGTCGTCGGCACGGTCCGGATGGCCGGACTGAGCGACAAAGAGGAGACGGGCGTCGGCGCGTATTACTACCCGTACGCGCAAGACCCGACCAGGATCATTGGCATCGCGGTACGGACCGGCAGCGATTCCATCGGTATGACGGCCGCAGCGCGGCGCGTCCTGTCCTCACTCGACCCCGAAATCGCGTTCTACGACGTCCTCAGCATGCCCGACCGCGTCGAGCGTTCCCTCGAGCGGCGGCGGACACCGATGCTGCTGTCGGTCGCGTTCGGCGCCGTCGCACTGTTGCTGGCCGCGATCGGCCTCTACGGCACGCTCGCGTATCAGGTCGCGCAGCGCACGCGTGAGATCGGGATTCGGATGGCGCTCGGCAGCGATGCGACCGGTGTGCTGCGGCTGGTGCTGCGAGAGGGGCTGGGCCTGCTCGCCGTCGGGCTGGCAGTCGGCTTGATGGGCGCCTTTGCGCTCCGGTACGTCATCGCCTCAGAGCTGTACGGGATCACGGCCTTCGATCCGGCCGTGATCCTCGCCGTCATCGCCGTGCTGGGTCTCACGTCGTTGGTCGCATGCGTCGGACCAGCACTGCGAGCCGCACGCGTGAATCCAGTCGAGGCGCTGTCCCTCTAACTCAGTAGTTCGTAGTCCGTAGTTCGTAGTTGGTGTCACATTCCGACCACTGCGGATTCACGACGAACTACGAACCACGAACTACGAACCAGTCTGAGGTGTGCCTAGAATGCCGTCGTCAGCGCGATCCGCAGGGCACGCGGTGAGCCTGGCGAGATGTTGGTGTTGCTGTCGGCGTTGATGAAGTATCGCGCGTTCGACAGGTTCTCGAGATTCGCCTGCAGGCGGAGCGCGCGCGTGAGCGTGACGAAGACGGCACCATCCACGCGCGTGTACGAAGGCACCACCACGGTGTTGTCAATCGCCGCGAACATGTCCGTGCGGTGCAAGACACCAACGCCGACCGCCACGCGCGGGTGCACGCGGTAGTTGTTCCAGAGCGACACCGTGTGGTGCGGCACCTGGCCGACCTGGGCGCCCTCCTTGGCTGATACGGTGGCGCTCGTCACGAACGCGTCCTGCCAGGCATAACCACCCGCGATACTCCAGTCTGGCGTCAGCTGTCCATTCACACCGATCTCATAGCCGTTGGTGCGCTGGCTGCCCGTCTGCACGATTCGCGTGGGATCGTTCGGATCCGTCGATCGCGTATTGGTCCGGTTCAGCCGGTACACGGCGGTCGTCAATGAGAGCAGGGGCCGCACGTCCCACTTCGCGCCCACCTCGTAGTTCGTGAACTTCTCGGGCTCGACCTGCTGGGTGATGACGGTCAGCGACGAGAACTGATCCCCTGAGCTCGGCAGATACGACACACCATAGTTGGCGTACAGCGATACCGGAGTGACGGGCTTCACGACCACGCCGGCGCGCGGCGACACCAGGTTGTCCACCCGCCCGAGCTGATCCGCGTTCCGATTGTTGGTGTAGTTGAGATCGAACCGGTCGAAGCGGAGTCCGCCGATGACGTCCACATGGGATGAGAGTGCGGCCTGATCCTGGACGTAGGCTGCAGCGACGTTCGTCGTCAGGTGATTGTCGGCGTCCGTCAGACTCTGGCGGAAGGTGACGGGGGTCGTGACCAGCGGATTGTCGTAGGGGACCTGAATCGACGTATCGACGTTGCCGAAATACCCTGTGTTCCTGAAGTTATCGGTGAGCTGTCGGCCGAATTCCGTGCCGACGAGCAAGGTGTGCCGGATGCTGCCCGTCGCCAACGACTTCGTCAAGTCCGTCTGGTTGAACAGGTTCAGCCGTTGGGTGGCGTTGTTGTAGGCCGTGATCGCGACGAGGGACTTGTCCGCTGACGCGGCGCCCGGCACGTAGTTCTGATAGCCGCGGTCGTAATCGCCGATGAGCGTGCGGTTCGTGAGGGTCCACCCGCCGCCGAACCGGTGCTCGATCGTAGCGGTGCCAAGATTGACGGTGGCGCGCACATGGCTGTCGCGCGGGTTGCCGTAATACGTGCTCACGCCGACATCGGCTGGCCTGCCCTGATAGGACGTGATACCGCGATCGGCGACGCGCGTGTCGTGGAGGAACTCGTAGCCAAGCGTAACCGTTGTGCGGTCTCCGAGGCTCAGCGACGCCGTCGGATTGAACCCGGCCCGCTCGAGGTCGACGTTGTCGCGGAAGCTGTCGGAATGCTCGTAAACGCCGTTGAACCGGAGGGCCACGGAATCCGAGAGTGGCTGGTCGAGATCGCCGCTGAACCGCGCGTGCCCCCAGGCGCCGGTCTCCGCCGTGAACGCACGCATCGGCGTGAACAGCGCCTGCTTCGTCACGCGGTTGATCACGCCGCCGCCACCACCACGGCCGAAGATCATCGCGTTCGGCCCCTTCAGCGCTTCGACACGATCCAGGTTGTACAGGTCCCGGTAGTACTGGACATCGTCGCGGATGCCGTTCACGAAAAAGTCGGCTGACGAGCTGTTGCCGCGGATGACGACCTGGTCGCGGTTGTTCTCGCCCTGATGTGCGGCCATGCCCGGCACGTAGCGCACGACGTCACCCATGCCCAGCATCAGCTGATCCTTCATCAGCGTGTTGGTGACGACGGTGATCGACTGCGGCACGTCGCGGAGCGGCGTCGCCGTGCGTGTGGCCGACGTGACGACCGGCACCGCATATCCAGTGGGGGCAGTCACTGTCGTCCGATCCTGGTAGCCCGCGAGCTGCAGGACGAACTCGAGAGGTGTCGCATCCCCGACTGCGGCCATGATTGGCTGGGACTGCGTCGCGAACCCAGGCGCGGCGACCGTCAGGACGTATTGGCCCTCGCTGAGGATCAGCGAGAACGATCCGCGATCGTCGGTCGTGGTCTCGGTCGTCAGTCCCTGTGGCGTCGGGACGGCGGTCACCTTCGCGCCGACGATGGCGGCGCGTGAAGGGTCCACGATGGTGCCGCGCACGGTGGCGCGCGGTGCGGGCACGGCGGCGATGGCAGCCGATGGGAAGAGAGTAGAGAGGGCGAGAACGAGTCGCACGAGACGGCGCATGACGAGCTCCAGTTCGTTGCGCCGGTGGTCAGCGGCTCGTAAGATGGAGCCGTCGGACGCATCAGGCGCGCGAGCGAATGAATGGTCTCTCCGGACCAAGCGTTCGACAGCCCGTCCGGTGTTCACGCACCGGGCGGGCGTTTTCATCTGGGACCCTCGTGGTCGCCAAATCAGTAATGAGACTCAGTCTCACTTCTGCCCGAGCAGAATATATCCGACCAACTTGGTCGGTCAAGTGGGGACTTCAGGAAGGGGATTTCAGCCCAGGCTCGCGACGAGCAGCAGCAGGGCCGGCACGATAAACACGAAGAAAAACGGGTTGAAACCGTGCCCGACCCCGGCGGCTGTGAGCTGCTGCCGCACCTGCGGCCACCCGAGCAACGAATGCGCACCTGAACTGAGCGAGATCAAACTGCCGCCCGTCACGCCCAGGACGGCTGGCCAGCGCGTCGATCGTCCTGCCATTCTTGACATGGCGCTGATTCTGCCACGGTGGTGCGCTGCATCAGCACACGAACGCCGGATCGATCGGGCGAGACCGTGCGTGTTACACGAGACTCGGCATGCCGAATCCTGGAAACAGGTCGGTCGTCGGCCACGACTGGGCGCGCGCGATGGTCAGGACCGCGGGATAGTCGGGATACCACCAGCCGTCCGAACCGCCCTCCGCGATGTCGCTCCGGTTCCAGCACACCACCATCGACAGATCGCCGGTCTGATACCGGACGCCGTTCTGGCTGCTTTCCGGTAGATCGCCGCCCTTCATTCCGTAGAAGGTGCCGGCGGTGGCGTTGAACACCACCGCCGTGTCGAAGCCGTGGCCGCCATGCGCCGCCGCATTGGAGAAGAGCGTTCCAATCGTCGCGGCCGTCAGGACGGGGTTGTTGGTGCGAACGTCGAGCATCGCGAGCAGCCGCGCAACGTCCACGACCGATCCCGTGAGCCCTCCACCCGCATCGTCGCGTTCGAGGTTCCAGAATCCGCCGTACGCGCTCGACATGAGACGGCGATCGGGAAGGACCATGCTGGGCGCGACCGGCAGCGTCGTGGCGTGATACCGGGCCTCGTCTGGCGGCTGGTCTTCGATCCGCGTACGGGCCTGACGGATCCGTGTGATGCCGAGAGGCTGGAACAGCAGGCCGGTGAGCGCTTGAACGAGCGTTGCGCTGCCGGTCACGGCCATGACCACGTGTCCGAGCAGGAAGTAGCCGTTTGAAGCCCGCGGCGGCGGCGCGATCGAAGGCCCCTTGATATCCTGCCCCATCCACGCCATGCACGGCCGACCAGTCGGGCCCGGGTCGGCGCACCCAAACGGCGGCGTAGCGCTCGTCGTGCCTGGCACCGTAGACGCTCACGCTGATCATCCGGTAGCCCTGCGGGAAGAGCTGATTGAAATGCGCCTGATGGTCTGCGCTCGTCCGGTCGTGGTAGGCAATGAAATCCATGGCGGGCCTCCCCCTGACCGCGTCGGCCGCAGCCGCCGCACGGCCCGAGGGCTTGTAGAGTAGTGTCTCGAGAACACAGTCCGTGACTGCTCTGACCTCTGCGTGAGGATGCATCCACCGCATCACAGCAACGTGAACAGCCCCGCATCTCCAGTGGCGAATGACTTCACTGCCGGACTTGGTCCGGCTGGGACTGGATCCGATCTCTCGCCTGCGAGGAAGTGGCGGCGATGGTTGATCCCGGCACTCGCAGTGCTCATCGTCTTGCTGGCCCTGTTGCTGCGCGTCGACGCCTTCGTCGGCCGGTATGGTCATCGTCCTCGCCCCGCGTGGACGCACGTGCTCGATGGGGCCGCGCGGGTTGGCGCGGCTCTGAGGCCGCGATCCGTGAAATGGACGCCAGTAGCGGTGCCCGTATGTCGGCGGCGATCCCATCAACTACCTGCGGTTCGCGCGGGAAATGACCAACTTCTACCAGGCGCACGTGCGTGAGCCGGTCTTTCTCGCACTGGCCAAGGGCTGGCTGTGGATCTTCTCGGATGCCGACGTTGGTCTCAGTGCGGCGTCAGCATTCGCCTCGACGCTCGTGGTACTGGCGACGATCCTGCTCGGCAGCACGTTCGGCTCACCCGCCGTTGGTCTTGTCGCGGGACTGCTGATGGCAATCGAGATCGAAGCCATCCGATGGAGCGTCGGCGGGTGGCGCGACGACACCTTTGCGCTGTTCGTGACGCTCACGGCGTGGCAGCTCGTGCGGCTTCAGCAGCGTCCCACATACGATCGTGCCCTCACGGCAGGCGTGGCTGGCGCGGCGGCGTGTCTGACGCGGATCACGTCAATCACGTTCCTCGTACCCGGCTTGGTATGGATCCTCGTCGAAGCGGCACGAACGGAACGGCGACAGGCCGCGCGCGCGGTCGGCCTCGCGGCAGCGGTGACTGCGATCCTGGTTGCGCCCTACCTCATCGCCTGTGCGCGTGAGTACGGAGACCCGCTGTACGCGGTGAACTACCACACGCGGTACTATCGCGCCGCCGAAGGACTGCAGAAAGACGAGTCGGTCAGTGCGGCATCGTACGTTCGGGCGAAGCTGGTGAGCCATCCGCTGACATCAATCGACACGTTGTCTGGCGGGCTCTTCACCTTCCCGATGTCCAACAAGTGGTATTCGTACGACGCGTGGATCCCGGGCGCAGGAACCTGTCTCTTGTGGCTCGCAGCTGCCGGAATGGTGGCCGCGCTGCTGCTACCGGATGGGCGTCTGCTCCTCGTGTTGCTCTTCAGCTCGCTGATCCCGTACGCGTTGACGTGGACCGTTGGTGGCGGCAGGGAATGGCGCTTCACCGAACATGCGTACCCGATCTATCTCGTCCTCGCGTGCGACGTCGTGCGCCGCGCGGTCGGCGCGGCCAGGCTGTGGATGAACTCGCCGCTCTCGCGTCGTGCCTGGCTCCGCTCGTATCAGTGGCCGGCGATCGGGCTCGTGGCGGCCGCAGCCGTGATCGTGCCGCTCTACATGCTCCTGCCCTTCTTTACGGCCCGCGAGTCGCTGCAGGGCGGAGAGGTCGCGATGATCACGGCCGGGGCTCGCGATACCGTCTTCTTTGACGGCGGCTGGTCTCGGCCGTCGGGTCAGAACGGGGTGGTGCTCAGAGTCGCAGAACGCGAGCACGTCAGCATGCACGTCCCGCTTCCAACGGCTGGATCGGTGCTGCTCACGTTGAGGATGGACCCGGCCGAGACGACCGATCCGGCGCGACAACCGGCCGTGACGGTGTTCCTGAACCGGCAGCCGCTCGGCAGCGTGTCCCTCACCCGCACGCCGGGACGGGTCGGTGCCTACAGGTTTTCGATCCCGGCCGGCAGCCCACGCGGCCTCATGAACACCATCGATCTCGTGTCGACGCACACCGTCGCGGCCGCTGATGCCGGAGTCAACTTCGCGTCCCTCGACACGACGACGCCCGTCGCGTTCCGGCTCTGGTACGCGCGGATCGAACCGGTGAGCCAATGACGGACCGGTTTCGCGCAGGACCGAAGAGCGCGCAGCCACCAGCGCAAGCAGTGCTCGATCCCGAAGCGGCATTGGCGGGGTTGCTCGGCACAGACGAGGCCCCACGCCCCGTGCAGACACGCTTGACCATCCATCGCACCTCGCCCGACGACGTGCGGGATCGTCAGGTGATCATGTCGCTCGATGGCAAGCGGCTCACGCAACTCTTCTACGGGCAGACATTCACGTGTGACATCGACCCCGGTGCCGCATCGACTGCGCGCGAACAACACGCTCGTCTGGAAGACGGTCGAATTCATCGCGCCGGCCGGCACGCACGTTCATTTCACGTGCATCAATCGCGCTCCGGCCGGCATGATGTACATGCTCGCGGTCTTCGGCGTCGCGCCGTTGTTCGTCACGCTTCGACCGGGCCGTCCGACGTTCATTCACGGATCGTGAGTTGGCGCAGCGCGGCCTCGTACTCCTCTGGGGTGTCGATGTCCGCGAGCCGCCATTCTTCGTCCACCTTGACGTCGAGGCGCCCCGACGCGAACTTCGCCAGCACCTCGCGCATCGTCTGCCTCGCCGGGATCCGCTGCGGCAAGCGCTCGGATCGCCGGGCTCCCCACCACGATCGGATGTCCGTGTCGATCGCCGCTGGACGGACGCACGACGGGCGCCTGGTGCTCACGCCATGCGTCGATGAGAGCAGCAATTGACCGTGATGGTCGTGAAGGGCACATCCACCAGCGTGAGGAGCGCCGCCGGCGACTCGACGCCGATGTGTTCCAGTCCGCAGCGCAGCGTCGAGAGCTGTCCGCGCTCTGGATGCGGGTTCTCGATCGTCACCACGTGCGCTCGCCACTCGCCAAGCGACTGATCCAGTTCGCCCCTTCCATCTCTGCTGGTCACGAACACGATGGGCGACAGGCCCGACGCGTGGAGCGTCGCGGCAAGGCGTGACGCGAAGGTATGGACGCCGCCGGCTGGCAGGGCGCATTTCGGACGGCCCATGCGCCGCGACCGTCCGGCAGCCAGCACGATCGGCGGGGAATGTCGTCAATGACGCGTCCGGCATGTCGTCAGGCAGTCTAGCCCGGGCTGCCGCCCCCGAGGGCGTCCGCGAAGGTCCGCGAGCACGCGCGACCAAGCGGGCGTAGAATTCCTGCGGAGGTCACCTCATGGGGGCACGCCTGTTCGCAGACCAATCCTCCGACGATGACGACGAGGTCTACGAGACGAAGAGGACGAGGATTCGGACGACGAAGAGGAGGACGAGGACGAGGAGGACGAGGAGCCGGGCTGGAACGTCGGGACTTTCGTAGCGTCGTTGCCTTGACTTTCGTCGGATTTCGTCCCTATAGTGGCGCTGATTCAACCTCGACAGGCCGATAACCGCGACTCGCAGAGACACTTGCGGCGGGGCGCGGTGGCGGGGAGCGGAGGATACGCATGCCGACCGGCACCATCGCACGGCTCTTGATCGACAAGGGGTTTGGGTTCATTCGCGACGAGAGTGGAGTGGAGCATTTTTTCCACCGGAGCGCCGTACGTCACTCGGTGTTCGAGCTACTGCGCGAAGGACAACGCGTCGAGTTCACGCCCGAAGACTCGCCGAAGGGCCCACGCGCCGGCGACGTCCGGTTGCTCGAAAGCTAGGTCGGCCGGCCCGGCTGTCACGGCCGGGCCGGTGCCCTCGCCGTTTCTCCTCTGGTCCGACCCGCCTCGGCCCGGCCGGCACACCTCACGTATTTTCTGTTGCGGAAGCGAAGGGGGCCCGGTGGCCCTCCCGGTCTTCAAAATCGGCGCTTCCCGCCTAGCGGGAAGGCTGGGTTCGACTCCCAGGCGCTTCCGCCAGTGTGGGGTCAGGTCTTGAAACCACACATTTCGCACGACCTGGCACTACCGCTGGTGCCAGGTCGTGCAAAATGTGTGGTTTCAAGACCTGACCCCACCTCACTCTTTCAAGAGCTCCGCGATCGGCGCGAGATCCGACACGCGATCGCACACGGCCTTGATCGCGGCCGTGATCGGCACCGCCAGCAGCAGTCCCCAGAATCCCCAGATCCAGCCCCAGAACAGCAGACTGACGAAGACGGCGGTCGCGTTCATCTCGCCGACGCGGCTCATGAGCCATGGCGTGAGCACGTTGCCCTCGAGCGCGCCGACCGCCACGCACACGGCTGAGACAGCAGCGGCCATCGGCAACGATCCGAACTGAACGAACGCCGCAACGCCCGCTGCCAGGACGAGCAGCGTCGGACCCAGAATCGGGATGGCCACCAGCACCGCCGCCACCACGCCCCACACCGCCGCGTCGTCCACCCCAAGCAGGAGAAATGCCACCCAGATGACGACGCCGACGACGAGACTGACTGCAGCGCGCGCCATGAGGAAGCGCTCGATCTGTCGATCGATGTCGCCGAGGATCTGGACGGTGACGCGCTTGTCCGAGAGCGTCGGCACCATGCGTACGAACTTCCGCCTGTACAGATCGCCGGACGCCAGCAGGTAGTACGTCAGGCACAGGACCGAGAACATCTGCGCCACGAATTCGCCCGCGCTGCGCGAGCCGCTCCACAGCCAGTCGGACCATCGGAACGTAGGCTCTTCGACGCGCACGGGAGTGACCCCGTCGCTCGTCCGGCGGCCTGTCGTCGCCGTCTCGAGCTCGCGCGCGGCCGCCTGCATCTTCTGCAACGTGCCAGGCTCACCGCGCGTGATGCTGCGAATCGTCTGCGACACCATGTGCACGGCCGATGGCACGCGTTCGAGGAACGCGATTGCCTGCCCGCGCATCCCATACGCAGAGCCGCCGACGACGCCTGCGAGCGTGCACATGACGAGGAGCGCCGCGAGCGCTCGTGGAACGCGCCAGCTCACCAGGCGCTCGACGAGCGGATCGAGCGCATAACTGATCAGGATGCTGAGGACGATCGGGATCAGAAAAACCTGACACCACCAGAGCGTCACGACGAACGCCAGCAGCGCCAGCAACCGCACGGGTGCCACCGCACGTTCGATGTTGATGACGGCAGCTGACAGCGCCGTCGTGTCGGGACTCGTGCCATTCGTTTCGTCCCGTCGCGCGACATCCATGCCTGGCTGGTCGGTCATGCGCGGTGGCGTCACGGCAGATCCTGCACGAGCTCGACAGGCGACGAGCATCCCGTACAACCGTCACATCGAAACCGGTTGGATTCTGGCGCAAATCCACCGTACCGGCACACCAGCACGGTTGTCGGAGCTGGAAATCGAGAGCCACGGCCGGTCGAAGTGCAGGAGCCGTGCCGTGGCTGAGCAGCAAGCCGAACGCGGCTGCAGGAAGGAGGCGGGACCGCGCGTCGGGAAATCGGTTCAGGTGAGATTTACGCCGCCTGGCCTCGCACGTTGCCCGCACGAGGGCCTTTCGCAGAAGGTTCCTCTTCGAACGTGACGCGCTGGCCTTCGTTCAGCTGATCGAACGTACCGTCGGTCACGGCTGTGCGGTGAAAGAACCACTCCAGTCCGTTGTCGTCGCGGATGAATCCAAATCCGCGGTCGCGCACGAGGCGCTTGATGGATCCATTCGGCATCGAGTCGTCCTCCGTCGGCGGGCACACGAGCCCGGGATGTGTATCAAGTTCCGTTCCAGTGCCACACGAGCGAGAACCGCGCGGATGGGCGTCGAATCCACCGCCTTTGGCCTCAATGTGGAAGATGGCTCGAATTTAGTTCCGTACAACGTCCGGCACAGGTGTAGCCGTCGACGACAGTCGCGTTTGAAGGTGAGTCGTTACGGCGCGGCGGTTCAGCGGCCCAGCAAGCGGCGCACGCGCGTCCATGCGCCGCCATCGGCGGCCAGGGCCCCCGTCGCGGGTACGTGCGTCCGCACGTCGGAGGTGATGGCTGAGGCAAACACGGCGTCGGCGGTGAGCGCGATGGCGCTCAGCTGTCGAGCCTGAACGACGCGCCGCACGTCGCGCGGCGAATGCGGCGGCATCGGACGCCTCGAGCGTCGCGCTGGAATGCTCGAGCAACAGGAGGGAGGGACCCAGCGCCACGGCGCGGCCGAGCCGTACGCGGGCGCGATCGAGCGGACCGATCGTGGCGATCTTCCGGTCCATCAGCGCAGGCTGTCAATCCGGACAGCGCCGCAATCTCCTCGACGGCAAGGCGCAGGTCGGCCGCAATCGGATCGACATCGAGCGAGAGCGTCATCGCCAGGTTCTGCGCGACAGTCAGATCCTCGAGCAGGACCGCGCGATCGGTGACGATGCCGAACCGATCGAGCCACGTGAGCCACTCATCCGCTTCTGTGACCGCGGCCGTGGATCGTCCGAACACGCGGACCTCGCCTTCGTCGGGCAGCGTCGCGCCCGTCGCGAGGTTGACGAAGGTCTCTGCTGCTGGCGCATCGAGCCCCATCACCGCAACCATCGCGCCCCGCGAGAGACTCGAGCGCCGCCATCCGCAACGGCCTCAGCGCGCCGTACTGCTTGACGACGCCGACGAACTCGAGTGCCGGCGCCTCGTCAGACATCGGTGCCGGCCTCGGACGTTCTCGCCGCGTAGGCGCTGCGCGGAACGATTGCAGCAGGTCGTCGAGCACTTCAAAGTCTTCCGCAGGCAGCGTCATCGTCCCAAGGCGCGCGGTGCCATGCTCCGGATCACCGTGAAAGTCGGATCCTCCCGTCAAGGCAAGGCCCAGGCGACGCGCCATCGTGCGATAGCGTTCGGTGTCCTCGACGAGGTGCTCGCTGTGATACGCCTCGAGCGCTGCCAGTCCGCTCTCCGCGAGCGGCTCGATGAGGCCATCGCCTCGAAGGAGCACCGGGTGTGCCAGCGACGCGACGCCTCCGGCGCTCCGAATCAGCGCGATCACGAAGGCCGGCGTCTCACCGGCGCGCGAGACGAAGGCCGGCCGGCCGAATCCGAGCCAGGTCGCGAATGCGGCGTTGGTGTCCGGGACATGGCCTGCTTCCACGAGGGCGCGCGCGATCGTCGGCCGTCCAATCGCTTTTCCCGTTCGAGCGTCACTCGATCCGAGCACGGCATCGAGATCGATGGTCACTCCGCGATCCGCCAGACGGCGTGCGATCTCGCGCACGCGCGCAATCCGGTTCTCGCGCTGCCGCACGAGAAATGCGACAAGCGGCGCGTACGCCGGATCGACGCCATAGCCCAGGATGTGGATGTCGCGGCCGTTGTGGACCGCGGTGATCTCGATACCGCTGATCAGGCGAACGCCCCGTGCGGCCGCAGCCGCGGATGCGTCCGGCCAGCCGCCAAGCGTGTCGTGATCCGTGATGGCGATTGTGGTGAGACCAGCCTCGGCTGCCAGTCGAACGACGATGTCCGGCGCGTGCCATCCATCGGAGGCGGTGCTGTGAATGTGGAGATCGATCACGGCGCGTCAGCGCCGGGCGGCGGCACCGCGTGTGCCCGAGGACGGCCGGGTCGGTCGACGGCGGGATTCCTGGCGCTTGACGAGCGCCTTGTACTCGCGAATCAGCAGTTCGAGATGATCGCGTTCTTCGTCTGCGAACTCGAGGAAGACCTGCTTGCCCTCGGAGTCTTCAAACCGCTCGCCGTAGCGCTTGAAGAAGCGATGCGACCCGCGCTCGCAGCGGATGCCAATCAGAAGCGCCTGCTGGTCGTTCACGCCGGCGGCGAGCAGCTGCTGGGCTCCATCGGCGAACAGACCGTTGGCCGCGCCTTTGAAGAAGAGGAACGTCGGCCGCGCCTCGAGCTGCGGATCACGCGCGAGCAGCTCACGGTACCGATCTTCGAGCTTGCTCAGGTGTCCGTCTTCGTCCTCAGCAAGCTTCTTGAAGACCGCGCGTCCTCGCGGATCGCGCGCAATCGACGCCGCGCGCGCATAGAACTCGCGCCCGCTTCGTTCGGTCGCAATCGCAATGCGCAGCGCATCGCGCGCGAATAGCAATTCGGTGACACTGCCGTCGATGGTGGCGGTCTTCCTGCCGGTCCGGCACGCCTCGCATTCGCCGTAGATCTGGACGACGCTCTGGCGCGCCCCGAAGTTGCGCGCTGCCGCGATTTCCTCGATGAGTCCTTCGATGTCGGAGCTGAGGAACTCGGACGACTGGTTGCAGGTCTTGCAGATCAGGTGAAAGTGACGCGGGTGGCGGTACGAATGCTCGAAGCGGAAGCGGCCTTCGCCGAAATCCACCTTGCGGGCGATGCCCGCATCGACCATCCACTGGAGCGTGCGATAGACCGTCGCGCGGCTGATGCGCTGATCCTCGCGGCGGATGATGTCCACGAGGTCGTCGGCGCTGAGATGTCCCTCCTGACGGAGGAATACATTGAGGATCAGGTCGCGCTTGCTGGAGCGCTTGCCTCCGGCTGGCCGTAGCTGCTCGATGTCGGGTAGAGAGGTGTGCATCTGCCCCTGCGGCACCATCCGGGACTCCGAGCCAGAGAACCACGCACAGGACGCCGATGCCACCGGCGTCCGTCGGCGAGAGTGATTAGTGGCTCGTGCTGAACGACGACCCGCACCCGCACGTGGACGTCGCGTTCGGGTTCTTGATCGTGAAGCCGCCGCCGGTCACCGTGTCGACGAAATCCACCTCGGCGCCCGAGAGATAGCGGATGCTGATCGGGTCCACGAACAGCTTGACGCCGTTCGACTGGAACACCTGATCGGCGTCGGTGCCGCCGTCTTCGATCATCAGGCCGTATTGGAAGCCCGAGCAGCCACCGCCCTGCACGAACACGCGCAGGCCGCTGCCTTCCTTGCTCTCTTCGGCGAGCAGTTCGGTAATCTTGGACGCTGCCGTCTGGGACACGTTGATCATCTGCTAAGCTCCTGAGCCATCAATTATAACGCGCCATCGGCAGGCGCGGCAGCAATCCACCAGGCGACCTCACCCCGGCGGCATCAGGCAAGTACAATCTGTGCAGGGAGTTGCCGCCGCTGCCGAGGTCGGCTTGACGCGACACACGCCCAAGCTCGACCTTGCGATCATGCTCCGGACGCATCACTGCCAGAGAAAACACCCACTTCTATGATGCCGGCCATCCCACTTCGGGAACTGGCCGCCGCCAGATGGGCGCAGATACGGGTCGAGCGTCCTGACGTGGACGCAGCTCTGTCGCTGCACCAGAACCTCATCACGACTCAGATCGACCTGCTCGACGATCCGGGTGTCCGTGCGGCGGCCGCCTCCAACCCGCCCGATGCACGACAGTCACTCGAACGCCTCGCGGCCGGACGCCGCGTGCTCGATACGCCACTCGACGCACCCGAGTCCGCGCTCGCCGCGATGTCCGATCTCGCTCGGACGATCGCCGGACGCGGCGCGGGTGAGGCCGCACTGAAGATTGGCGGGGCCCTCACGGGCAGGACGAGGCGCACCGCGTTCGATGCGTCGTGCCAGCGCGACGTGGAGACGATGCGAGCAGTCGCGCGTGAGCATGGACTCAACTTGCAAGTGCTCTGGCTGATCGCGGAAGTGGCGAGCGCGCCGGTGATGCACCTCCGCCAGCGCATGGCACTCGAAGAGAGCGGGGACGCGGTCCGGGAAGCAATCGGCGGCTGGCAGCGCGGTCCGTGTCCCGCCTGCGGTGCGTGGCCCGTCGTCGCGGAGTTCTTCTACGGGGAACGCCTCAATCGCTGCAGCTATTGCGCGTGTGCATGGCCGGTGGCGCCTGGCGCGTGCGCGTACTGCGGTGAGAGGGGCGAGCCGTTCGGGACGATCGTGCCCGATCGCGAGCGGCCGGGCAGACGCCTCGAACTCTGCCGGACGTGCGGCGGCTATCTCAAGACGCTGGATGTGGGAAGGCCGACGCCGTTTCCACTGCTCGCCGTGGAAGACTTCGCGACCAACGATCTCGATCGCGCCGCGCAGCACCACGGCTTCAGAGCGAAAGTGACTGGACAGAGGCCGCTAGTCCTTGAGCGCGGCGAGTTCCTTCGCTGACGCGTCTTCGATGTCCTTGTGCAGGCTGTTGCCATGGGCATCCATCGTGACGATCGCGGGGAAATCATTCACGCGCAGATGCCACATCGCTTCTGGCGTCCCGAATTCGAGGAGCGAGACGCCATCCACTCGCTTCGATGGTGCGCGCGTAGAACTGCGCGGCGCCACCCACCGCGTTGAGGTACACGGCGCCGGTCTCCTTCAGCGCCTCGAGAGTACGGGCGCCCATCCCGCCCTTTCCAATCACCGCTCGCACGCCGTAGCGGCGCAGGATGTCGGCCTGATACGGCTCTTCGCGAATGCTCGTCGTCGGACCCGCAGCGGTGATCCGCCAGCCCTCGCCATCCTTCTGCACGACCGGACCACAGTGATAGAGCGCCGCTCCGCGCAGATCCACGGGCGGCTCGTGCTTCATCAGGTGTGCGTGGACGGCGTCTCGACCCGTGAACATTCGTCCTGACACGAGCACGACGTCGCCTACCTTCAGCTGGCGGATTGCGGCCTCGTCGATCGGCGTCGTGAGCAACACCTCGCGTCCGGTCCGAGCGAAACCTTCCTGATCGATCATCGGAAGCACTGGTGTCGCCGGATCGCGATAGAGCCATCTCGTAATCGCGCCCGATCGGCCGTCGAGGACGACACCCAGACGCCGGTAGGCCCAGCAGTCGTACGCAACCGAGACGAAGAAGCTGGCAGGGAGCCGGTTCAACGCGCCGATCTTGCACCCGATGAGCGATACGTTGCCGCCGAATCCCATCGTGCCGACGCCGAGCGTGTTCACCGTCCCCATGATCCGGGCCTCGAGCTCCGCCAGCCGCTGGTCCGGATTCACATCGTCGATCGTCCGAAAGAGCTGCTCCTTTGCGTTGAGGTAGCCGGACGTACGGTCGCCGCCGACGCAGACGCCGACCGCACCGGGGCTGCAGCCTTTGCCCTGTGCCTGCCACACGGCGTGGAGGATGCACTTACGGACGCCTTCGAGCGATCGATCGGCGCGTCCGAGGCCGTCGAGCGTGGCCGGCAGCGAGTACTGCGCGTTCATGTTCTCGCAGCCGCCGCCCTTGAGCAGAAGGCGCATGTCGATGTCGTCGCGCTCCCACTGTTCGAAGTGGACGATGGGTGTCCCCGGACCAAGGTTGTCGCCAGAGTTGGTGCCGGTGATCGAGTCCACGGAGTTGGGACGCAGGTAGCCCTGCTTGGTCGCCTCGGCCACCGCGAGACGCACCTGCTGTTTCATCCACACCTGGTTGGCGGCAATCGGCGTCTTGATCTCGAAGGTGGGCATCCCCGTGTCCTGGCAGATCGCCCCTTCGCCTTCGGCCGCCTGATCGATGTTCTGCGCGATGATCTTGAGAGCCTGACCCGACCGCGTGCCCTCGGGCTCCGCGACCATCGCCCCTCGCATGGCGGCACGCACATCCGGCGGCAGATCGGTGGAGGTCTTGACGATGAGCTGAAAGACGCTGTCGAAGAAAGACGGGATCATGGTCAAGAGTATAATTCCGCACTCCGGCCGCGAGGGCCTTTCTGGACGGGCATCCGTGACGTGGCGCACTGAACGCGATCCGCTCGGCGAGCGCCAGGTGCCAGCCGGCGCCTACTACGGGATCCAGACGCTGCGGGCCGCCGAGAACTTCCCCATCAGCGGACTCACGGCTCCGCCCGATCTCATCACCGCCACCGTACTCATCAAGAAGGCTGCGGCAGAAGCCAACAGGGCGCTCGGCCGTCTGGACGCCGGCGTGGCGGATGCGATCGTGCGCGCGAGCGACGAGGTGCTGGCCGGATCGTTCCGGGACGCGTTCATCGTGGACGTGTATCAGGCGGGCGCCGGCACGTCGCACAACATGAACGCGAACGAGGTGCTCGCCAATCGCGCCGCGGAGCTGCTGGGCGCTCCACGCGGCGCCTATGCGCGAGTGCACCCCAACGACCACGTGAACATGGGGCAGAGCACGAACGACGTGTTCCCCACCGCAACGCGGCTGGCGCTGCTCATGACGACGCCGGCGCTCGTCGCCGCGGCGCGCGGGCTCGCGGCGGAATTCGACCGAAAGGCGGCAGCGTTCGCCAGCGTGCTCAAGGTGGGACGGACGCACCTGCAGGACGCCGTGCCCATCACGCTTGGTCAGGAGTTGGGGGGTTACGCGGCGTGTCTCGCGCGAGGTGCAGACGAGGTGGAGCACCAGTCGGCGCAATTGCTGGAACTGAATCTCGGAGCGACTGCGGTCGGCACCGGATTGAACGCCGGAGACGACTACACGACGGCGGCGATCGCGAATCTCGCGCGATACACGGCGCTGCCGGTGGTGCCCGCCGCCAACCGCTTCCGTGTGACGCAAAGCATGGGCGACGTGCTCGCGTGGTCGGGCGCGGTCCGGCGCCTCGCAGTGGAGTTGAGCAAGATCGCGAGCGACCTCCGGCTGCTCAGCATGGGTCCCCGCGCGGGGCTCGCGGAGATCACGCTGCCGGCGGTACAACCAGGCTCCTCGATCATGCCGGGCAAGGTGAATCCCTCAGTAGCCGAAATGGTCAATCAGGTCTGCTTCCAGGTCCTCGGCTGCGACCTGACGATCGCCGCGGCGGCGGAAGGCGGCCAGCTCGAGCTGAACGTGATGATGCCGGTGATTGCGTGGAATGCGCTTCACGCGTCAACCATCCTGCGTCAGGCGATGATCGTCCTCCGGACGCGGAGCGTCGAAGGCCTCGAGGCGGACGTCGATCGCTGCCGCGAACTGCTCGATCGCAGCACGGCCGTGGCCACCGCGCTCAGTCCGTATCTGGGCTACGCGACCACGGCGGAAGTGGCAAAGGCCGCGGTCGCACAGGGCCGGGCGATTCGCGATATCGTTCTGGAACGGGGCCTGATCGATGCGGCTGCCCTCGATCGGATCCTGTCGCCTGAAGCGATGACCAGGCCTGGCGTGACCGGCCGGGAGCGATGATGTGACTCACGCGCGCCTCGATGCGAAGGTGCAGTCGGCGCGGCTGTGCACGTTCCGCCTTGTTGCACTTGCGATCGTGCTGGCGGGCAGCGCCACGGCGCCTTTCGCGCAAGACCGCCCGCGTCACGGACGGTTGTTTCCGCCCGAAGAGTTGGGCGTGCTCGAAGGACCCGATCGCGACGCGTGGCAGATGCCCGATGCAGTGATGGATGCGCTCGGGATTGCCGACGGATCGGCCGTGGCGGACATCGGTGCCGGGGGCGGCTGGTTCACGGTGCGTCTCGCCCGCCGCGTCGGCCCCAACGGCATCGTCTACGCGCAGGACGTGCAATCGCAGATGATCGAAGCCATCCGTCGTCGTGTCGATCGCGACGGGTTGAACAACGTTCGGATTGTCCGGGGTGACGAGCTGGATCCGCGGCTCCCCGTGGAGAGCGTCGACGCGATCCTGATCGTCGATTCATCCGAATTCAGGCACCGCGTGGAGGTGCTCAGGCATCTCGGCCCGGCCTTGCGGGCGGGCGGCCGGATCGGACTCGTGGAATACAAGAAAGTGGGTGGCGGACCGGGACCGCCTCAGGATGAACGGGTAGACGAGTCCAGCATGATCGGCGATGCGGAACGCGCGGGCTTGCGATTGATCCGGAAGGAGACGTTCCTGCCCTTCCAGTACTTCCTGGTGCTCGGACGTCCGTCAGGTCCGGCCGAGACCCGTTAGGCGCCAGAGTGCCGGAAGGATCGACGCGGCCAGGCACAACTTGATCAGGTCGGCGATGACGAACGGATAGAGACCGGCGCTGAGCGCAGCCGAGAGTCCACCGTGGGAAGGCCGCGTGCCAGCCACAGAACACCGCAGGCGAACAGCACGAGTAGCCCGGCGCCCATCGCGATGACCGCCGTGAGATAGCGCCGATCGAATCCACGCTCGGCCAGCCACCCGGTCACGTAGGCCGCAAACGGGTACGCCATCAGATAACCGCCTGTCGGTCCAAGCAGCCGGGCCGGTCCCTGTGGAAGCACGGCCGAGGCGGCGAACACGGGCAGACCAGCAACGCCGAGCGCGAGGTACAGCACCTGGCTCACCGCGCCAAGGCGGGCCCCGAGCAGCGCACCGCCGAGCAGGACGACCATCGGCTGGAACGTGAACGGCACGGGAGTAAAGGGCAGCGGCACGCTGATCTGTGCGGCCGCGGCGGTGAGTGCAGTTACGAAGAGCACGGCTGCCACGCGAATCGCGGCGCCGATGACGCCGCTGTCGGAGTGCCCGAGTGCGGCGGTGATGAATGGCGTTGAACGGGAATCCACGGCAACTGACGGTCGTTCACTCATGACGCCGCGATCTTAGCCCATGCCTACAGCGCTGACAATTGCGGGGAGCGACTCGGGCGGGGGCGCGGGCATCCAGGCGGATCTGAAGACGTTTGCCGCGCACGGCGTCTACGGCACCAGCGCACTCACAGCGGTGACCGCGCAGAATACGCGCGCGGTTGAAGCTGTCTTCACGCTGGCGCCAGACGAGGTGGTCCGTCAGATTGACGCCGTCGCGTCAGACATCGCGCTCGACGCCGTCAAGACCGGGATGCTCGCGAACGCCGCGATCGTCGCCGCGGTCGCGGACGCACTCCGGCGCTGGAACATGGCTCCGCTTGTCGTGGATCCGGTGATGGTCTCGAAGAGCGGCCATCACCTCCTGTCGGCGGATGCCGTCGATCACGTCATCAATGAGCCTCCTGCCGCTCGCTCGCGTGGTGACGCCGAACCGTCTCGAGGCGGAGGTGCTGACGGGCCGCTCCGTCACGACACTCGAGGATGCGCGCGAAGCGGCCCGCGTGCTGCACGGACGTGGCGCGGCGGCCGTCGTGATCAAGGGCGGCCACTTCGAAGGTCCGACCGTCGTGAATCTGCTGTTCGATGGCCAGGCGTTCTCGGAGTTCACGACGCCGCGGCTCCAGACGCGTAACACCCATGGCACGGGATGCACGTTCGCGTCCGCGATCGCCGCGCCAGCTCGCACTGCGGCGATCCTTGCCGGAAGCGGTCGAGCGCGCCACGGCATATGTGGCCGGGGCCATGCGGCACGGCCCGAACATCGGCCACGGCCACGGCCCGCTGGATCATTTCTGGATGCAGCGATAGCGGGTCTGCCTCTGATTGGCATTGGGAAATGGGGTCGGGATAAGTTTCAATCCTGGCAACCACGACAGCGCCGGCCTCTGGCCAGGATTGAAACTTATCCCGACCCCCATTTCCCCGCCCCTTCGACCCCTTCGACCTTTCACCTATACTCGAAGGATGGCCCTGCCCCGGTTGGCGGTGACACAGGCGCTGCTCGACCCGCAGGCCCTCGCCTCGACAGTCTCGTCGGCCAGCAGGATGCCCGTCGGCGCGGTGGCGACGTTCGTCGGCCTCGTGCGCGGAGAGAACATGGGCCGTCGCGTGCGGTATCTCGAGTACGAAGCGTACGAGTCGCTGGCGGTACGGGCATTCGCACGGATCGAGACCGAGCTGGCCGAGCGATTTCCGCACGTGGTCATCGGCGTCCATCACCGGACGGGAAGGCTCGCGGTTGGCGAAGCAAGTGTGGCGATCGCGGTGGCGTCAGCCCATCGCGGGGATGCCTTTGTCGCGTGCCGGTACGCCATCGAGCGTCTCAAGCAGATTGCGCCGATCTGGAAGCACGAGTACTTCGACGAGGGCGAGGTCTGGATCGAAGGAGCCACGGCCGATCCGGACGATGAGGCGGCGCGGTCCGAGGCGTGGCGGCGATCGTGCGCGTGACCGTGCGGCTGTTCGCCCGGCTTCGTGAACTGGCCGGCGCCAGCGAGCTCGAACGCGAGGTCGCCGCGCCCGCGACGATTGGCAGCGTATGGGCGAGGCTGGTGGAGTCGTTCCCGGCCCTCGAGCCGTACAGCGGCACGATCTCGGCCGCTCGGAATCTCGAGTACGCGCGTCCGGATGCTGCCGGTCGAGGAGGGCGATGAAGTCGCGTTCCTGCCACCGGTCTCGGGTGGCGGTACGAACGCATCTTCGGGTGAGGATCCCGACTAGTCGTGCTGGACAAGCTGGAATCCGTCGAACGGAAATACACCGAGCTCTCGTCCCTGCTGGCGAATCCGGCCGTGCAGGCCGATCAGGCCGAATACCGCAAGCATGCCAAGGCGCTTGCCGAGATCGTGTCGCTCGTCGAGACGTACCGCCGGTACAAAGGCGTCCTCGATCAGATCAAGCAGGCTGAGGAGCTCGCACGCGGCGGCGATCCCGAGCTGCGCGAGCTCGCCCAGGAAGAGGTCAGCGCGTTGACGCGCGCAGCGCGACCGCCTGGGCGACGAACTGAAGCTGCTGCTCGTTCCGAAGGATCCGAACGACGAGAAGAACGTTCTGCTCGAAATCCGCGCCGGCACTGGCGGCGACGAGGCCGCGTTGTTCGCCGGCGACTTGTATCGCATGTACAGCCGCTTCGCGGAGCGCCAGGGTTGGCGCCTCGAGCTGATGTCGTTGAGCGACACCGGCATCGGCGGCGTCCGCGAGGTCATCCTCTCGATCGAGGGCCGGCAGGTGTACAGCCGGTTGAAGTACGAGAGTGGCGTTCATCGCGTGCAGCGCGTACCAGCCACCGAAGCCAGCGGACGGATCCACACGTCCACCGCGACGGTGGCGGTGCTGCCCGAAGCCGAGGAAGTGGACATACAGATCGAGCCGAAAGACGTCCGCATCGACACCTTCTGTTCGAGCGGGCCCGGCGGTCAGAGCGTCAATACGACGTACTCGGCCGTCCGACTCACGCACATCCCGACCGGCCTCGTGGTCTCGCAGCAGGACGAGAAATCGCAGATCAAGAACCGGCAGAAAGCCTTCAAAGTGCTCCGCGCGCGCCTCTACGAGATCGAGATGCGCAAGCAGCAGGAGGCCATCGCCAAGGAGCGGCGCGGACAAGTGGGCACTGGCGAGCGCTCAGAAAAAATCCGCACGTACAACGTGCCGCAGAGCCGCATCACCGATCATCGAATCAACTTCACGACCCACCAGCTCACCAACGTGCTCAACGGCGATCTCGGTGAGCTGATCGACGTGCTCGCGCAGCACTTCCAGTCGGAGAGGTTGAAGGACGCGACCGACACCGAGAATGGCCAGGATGCCGACGCCTGATTCCGCCGTGAGCTCGCCGACGCTGGACGCGGCCATCCTCGTCCACGTGGCGGCGGGGCGCGAACGTCTGCTGCGCGCCGGGCTTTCCTCCGGAACGGCAGACATCGACGCCGAGATTCTCGCGCGGGAGGTACTGGCGTGGGATCGCGCGCAGTTTCTCGCGCGGCGGCACGAGCGTGCTCCCGAGGGCTTCGCCGAGCGATTCGAGGTGCTCCTCGGCCGTCGCGAATTGCGCGAGCCCGTCTCGCAGATCCTCGGCCGACGCGAGTTCTGGGGACGCTCGTTCGTCGTGACGCGCGACGTGCTGACACCGCGTCCAGAGACCGAGCTCATCGTAGAAACCGTGCTGTCATTGCATCCGCCAGCAAAGACCGGGGCGCTCCATGTCGTGGACGTCGGGACCGGGTCGGGCTGCCTCGCCGTCACGCTCGCCTGCGAGTGGCCCGGCGCCTCAATCGTCGCGACGGATGTCTCGATGCCGGCACTGCGCGTAGCTGCCTCCAACGCGGATCGACACGGCGTGTCGGCCCGCATCCTGTTCGTCCGCACCGACCTCGTGAACGGCATCGCGGACCGCTTCGACCTGATCGTCTCGAATCCACCCTACGTACCGTCGAACGCGCGCGACGGCTTGCCGCGCGATGTCCGCGACTACGAACCCGCAGTCGCACTCTTTGGCGGCAATGACGGATTCGTGGTCATCGAACGGCTGCTCGATCAGGCCGCAGATGCTCTGCGGCCAGGCGGCCACCTGGTGATGGAGTTCGGTGCCGGACTGGACGATCGTGTGAGCGAGGTCGTCTCCCGGCGGCCACGGCTCCGTCTGGAAGCGATTCACGAGGACATTCAGCGCATTCCGCGTGTGGCCTCGATCGCGCGCACGTAGCCGTCGCCGTCGAGGCGATCTATCATCCTCACATGGACTGCCTGTTCTGCCGCATCATCGCCGGAGAGATTCCAGCGTCGATTGTTTACAAGGATGACGATCTCGTCGCGTTCCGCGACATCAACCCGCAGGCGCCGATGCACCTGCTCGTCGTGCCGCGGAAGCACGTCGCGACCACCAACGACCTCACGGCGGAGGACGACGTCCTTGTCGGTCGCATGTTGAGGCGGGCCGCCCAGCTCGCGGTCGATGAGGGTTTCGGCGAGCGCGGCTACCGCACGGTCTTCAATTGCAATCGCGAGGCGGGGCAGACGGTGTTCCACCTCCACCTGCACTTGCTGGCTGGCCGTGGGCTGGAGTGGCCTCCCGGCTGAGAAGGTAGCTGCCGGTCCCCGCCGAGCGATCGAAGAGAAAATCCACGACCCGGTAGCGTCTCGCGAAGTACGTCGTGAAGATCTGACGCGTCGAGGCCCGCCACTCCCCCGCCAGATCCGGCGCGCCCTCGAGCATCTGCAGAAATTCCGGTGGAATCTGCACGCGGACGGCGTCTGCGTCGACGTCGAGGTGCATCGCTCCCGGCGCCATCCATCGGCCCACTTGCCGCGTCGGATTGACCAGTTGCGACGACACGGCGCGAGGAGACACGAGGGGCAGCGTCTGGGCTCGAGCGGCGATCCGGCGCTCGACGTGCGGCGTCCGGATCCACCACTGCGCGACGAATCGATCCGTGGGCAGCCCGCCATGCAGGGGACTGCTCGACAGCCCGTAGATGTTCGCCTCGTATTCCTCGACGAGTACGCCGAGCTTCGCAAAGTTCAAGTAGGCGTTGAGTGCGAGCAGCGGATCGTAGGTCCACTCGACGAGGTCGATGCCGAGCGCCAGCGCCCGATCACGCTGGACGAGTTTCAGCTGGCCACCGAGCCCCGTACTGCGAAACGCCGGCAGGACGCCCAGCATGTGCGACCAGTGGGACAGCGTTCCACGGTAGATGGCAGGAATCGAATAGACGAATCCGACCATCGCTCGACCGTCGAACGCACCGACCAGGATCGCGCCGCGATGCGCCGTCGCCGCCAGCACCGGGATGGGCACGACATCGTCACCGTTCGTGTACTCCCAGATCCGCATTTCGAGCTCGACGACGCGCTCGAAGTCCTCGATGGTCGTCAGGTCCCTGAATTCGGTCATTGGTGACGCTCCGCGTTTGCGTGCCAGCTTATCGCACGGCTCGTGGGCGCACGACACACGGTACCTCTTGGCTTTGGGCTTTGGGCTTTGGCGAATTGCACCCGCGACCGCACCGTCCGTCCGCACCATTCGTCCGCACCCTTCGTCCGAACCCCTCGTCCGCACCCTTCGTCTGCACCTTTCGTCCGCACCCTTCGTCCGCACCTTTTGTCCGCACCCTTCGTCCGCACCCTTCGTCCGCACCTTTTGTCCGCACTTTTCGTCCGCACCCTTCGTCCGCACCTTTCGTCCGCACCTTCTTTCCTTGACATGAACAACCCGCCACGCGCGCTCGTCTAAAGCGGCAGCGGAGCGCTACGCCCCCCGCCCTGCCCGGTGAGGACCATGCTCGACGCCCTACGTTCCGACCTGCGCTTCAGCAGCCGCGCGCTGCGGAAGAGCCCGGCCTTCACGCTCGTCGCCGTCGCCACGCTTGCCCTCGGCATCGGCGCCAACACGGCGATCTTCAGCGTCGTCGATAACGTGCTGCTCCGGCCGCTCGCCTATCGCGACGCCACGAGGCTGTACGCCGTACACGAGGTGGTGCCACGCTTCGCACACATCGCACCAATGATCCCGGTGAACGCGATGCATTTCGCCGAGTGGAGGCGGAACGCGCGGGCGTTCGAGCAGATGGCGCTCGTCGGCGGCACGTCGATGAGCCTCACCGGACGCGGAGATCCCGAGCGCATCCCGTCGGCGCGTGTGTCGCCGGCGCTCTTCCGGATGCTCGGGGTCGAGGCCGCACTCGGACGTACCTTCACCGACAGCGAAGACCAGCCCGGCAAAGATGACGTCGTCGTGCTCGACCATGCGCTGTGGACGCGGCGTTTCGGCAACGACACTGGCGTCATCGGCCGATCCATCACGCTCGATGGCCGCCCGTATCGTGTCATCGGCGTGCTGCCAGAAGGCTTCCGGTTCCCGAAGCTCTCGCAGCTCTACGAATTGACCGTGGCCGAGCAGCGGCCGCTCCTCTGGAAGCCATTCGCCGTGGCACCGACAGAGCTCGAACCGCTTGGCGATTTCAACTTCGCCTGCATCGTGGCGCTCAAGCCCGGGATCGGCCTCGCCGAAGGCGTCGGACAACTCGACGGCGTGCTCGCGTCGCTCATGAAGTCGTTCCCAGAACCGGTGGAGGTCCGTGCCGCACTAGTGCCGCTGCAGGATCAAATCACCGGCCGCTCGCGCCGCGGACTGCGTGCTCCTGCTGGGCTCGGTCGGCCTCGTCCTGCTCATCGGCTGCGCGAACATCGCGAACCTGCTGCTGGCCCGGGCGACCGGGCGGCGGCGCGAGCTGGCCGTCCGGGTGGCGCTCGGTGCCGATCGGCGCCGTCTGACACAACAGATGCTGGTCGAGAGTCTGGTACTCGCCGTGGCTGGCGGACTGTCGGGCATCGCCATCGCGTATGCCGGTGTGCAGTTGATCGTGAGCCTCGCGCCGGTGGATTTGCCTCGGCTCGACGAGGTGCATGTCGACGCGCGGGTCCTCGCCTTCACGATTGCCCTCTCGTTGGTGGCGGGACTCGTCTCCGGCCTGGTGCCGGCGTGGCGCGCGGCCGGCATCGACCCCCAGGATGCGATGCAGGCGAGTGCACGTGGCGCGATTGGCACGGCTCGCGGAGGTCGTACGCGCAATCTGCTCGTGGGAATGGAAGTCGCACTGTGCGCCGTCTGCCTGGCCGTCGGCGGGTTGCTGCTCCACAGTTACGCGCGGTTGCTGTCTGTCGATGCGGGCTTCGCTCCCGCTCGGATCGTCACGCTCGATCTCGAACTGCCGAAGCTTCGCTACCCGGACACGCCTCAGCGCGCGGCGCTCGTGCGCACGCTGCTCGAGCGGGTCGGCCACGGACCCGGTGTTGTATCGGCCGGCTCATCGAACCAGCTGCCGCTCGCGGGCGAAGGCGGGAACAACCTGATAGCAGCGGAAGGCTCGACGCTTCGCATGATGGAACGGCCGCTGGCCGACATCCGGTCGGTCAGCCGTGACTACTTCAAGACGATGGGCATCCCGCTCGTCAGCGGACGTGTTTTCGACGACTCGGATGCCCAGCACCTGGTCGCGTTGGTGTCGTCACTCGTGGCCACGAAAGTGTGGCCCGGCCAGAATCCGATCGGAAAGCGCTTCCGTGTCGGCGGAGACGACATGCCGCTCCTCACCGTGGCCGGTGTCGTTGGCGACGTGCGCGGCGTTGCACTCGGACAGGCGCCGCGGATGACCGTGTATCGCCCATACTGGCAGATGAGCCGGGAAGGCGTCTCGATCGCGGTCCGGACTGCCGGTGATGCCCACGCGACGGGCGCGTCGATGGCGGCGGCAGTCCATGCCATCGATCCGCTACTCCCCGTGCCGATGCCGAAGACGATGGACGACATCGTCGCGCAGTCGGTCGCGCAGCCGAGATTTCAAATGACGCTGGTGCTGTTCTTCGCGGCGGTGGCAGCGTTGCTCGCAAGCCTGGGGATCTATGGCGTCATCGCCTACGCCGTGGCGCAGCGGACCCCGGAGCTCGGCATCCGCACGGCCCTCGGTGCGTCCCCGCAAGCGATTCTCGTGATGGTCGTCGGACAGGGATTGCAGCCGGTGGCCGTCGGGCTGGCGGTCGGGTTGGCCCTGTCGTTTGTGGTCGGGCGCGCGGTCAGCAGCTTGTTGTATGACGTCTCGACGTACGATCCGCTGACGCTCGTTGGGGTGGTCGCTGCAATCGGACTCGTGTCGGTGGTGGCGGCATTCGCCCCAGCGCGTCGTGCCACGCGCCTGAATCCCGTCGCGGCGCTGCGACAGGACTAGTGGCTAGCGCCCGCTGGAATGGCGCCGCGCTGCGAGCGCCGGACCTCAGAGCAGTGCGGGAAGTTCCGCGAGCGAGCGGACGATGGGAACGCCAGAGTCGGGGACGGCGCCCGTCGCGCCGGGACCGATGTCGGCAGATCGCCGCACCAGGATGCCCCGCATGCCGACCTGCTGTGCGCCGGCAATGTCGTGCGTCAGACTGTCCCCCACCATCACCGATTCCGATGCCGGCACACCAATCAACCGCAGCGCCGCATCGAAGATGCTCGGATGCGGCTTCATGTAGCCGTGATCCGACGATGACACGGCCGCGCTGATGAGCCCTTCGAGCTCGAAGTGGCTCTGGAACGACGCGAGACATCGATGGCTGTTCGAGATGAGCCCGATCCGGATCCCCCGCTTCGCGATGATCCGCAGCGTGCCCGGCACATCCGTCGTACAGCTCGAAGTGACGGTTGGCCGCCCATTCGTCGTAAATCTCTTCGGCGCACGTCTGGACAGCCGGTCCCGCACCGCCCATGCCTCTGATGATGGCGGCAGTGTAGCGGTGGAAGAGCCCGGCTTCGTAGATATGATCTCGCGCTTCGTCGAGGATGGCGGATGCCTGCGCCACCGCGGCCTCGAAACGCAAGACATCGACCGTCATGCCGTGACGCGCGCAGAACGATTGATAGCCTTCGCCGCGGAACGTCGGGCCCGGGTAGATCAGCGTGAAGTCGACGTCGAAAAAGACGGCGCGAGTCACGAGGCCGGCGGCTCGGCGGGCAGCGCGGATGGCGGGCCTGCGACGACGATGGCCGCCCGGGATGGATCGAGCAGTTGCGCCGCGACGCCCTGCACCTCTTCGCGCGTGACGGCTTGCAGCAGGTCTGGCAGGCGGCGATCGAAATCGAGTCCAAGGCCGAAGACCTCGGCGCTCTGCAGAAACGACGCGATCCCGCCGTTGGTCTCGAGCGTGCGCGGCAGCGATCCAATCAGGTAACGCTTCGTATCGCTCAGTTCGTCAGCCGTTACGCCTTCCCGTGCCATGCGACCGACTTCTTCGTCGATCGACTGAATCGTTCGAGCGACATTTTCCGGCGCGACACCCGCACGCACGAGAAGCGCGCCATCCGCCAGATTGGCCTCGAGACTGCTGAAGGCGTAATAGGCCATGCCCTGCCGTTCGCGGATGCTGTCGCCAAGGCGGCCGCCAAGACCGTACTGGCCGAGCACGTTGTTCATCAACGAGGCAGCGTAGTAGCCGGGATCCCTCCGTGCGATCGCGGCAAAGCCGTAGGCAACATCTGCCTGCGACTTGTTCGGAATGACGACGGCGTGCTGCGTACGACGGGCGCTGCGGGCCGCACGCGGCAATTCGAGCTCCATTCGCGGATCGCCGCGCCAATCGCCAAAAGCACGGACGGCCAGATCGACCCCGAGGCGCGGGTCGAGGTCGCCTACCAGGACCGCCAGCATGCCGGCCGGTTTGAAGTGTCTGTGGTGAAACTGGACGAGATGCTCGCGGGTGAGCGCGTCGACGCTGGCGACGGATCCCTTCGTTCGCCGTCCGTACGGATGGCCGTTCGGGAAGAGAGCCTCGTAGAGGGATTCGGTCGCAACTGTCGCAGGATTGTCCTCGTCCTGGCGGATGGCCGTGATGACTTCGCCGCGCCTGGTCACGAGCTCGGCCTCCAGGAACGTCGGCTGCCGGATCACGTCTGCCGCCAGACCAAGGACGTCTTCCACATCCTCCGCGAGGCAGGTGAAGCTCACGGTGAACAAGTGCCTGCCAACCGAGGTGGTGAGCGACACGCCGCGGCCGTCGAGCGCTTCAGCCAGCTGGTCGGCCGTATAACGCGCGGTACTGCGGTCGATCACTCGCGACACGAAGTGCGACAGGCCGGCATGGTCAAGCGGATCGAATACGCTCCCTGCACGCAGGCTCAGTGACACCGTCACCGCCGGATGCGTCCTCGTCTGTTGCGCCAGGACGACGACGTCATTCGGCAGCGTCTCGCGAAGCGGTGCGAGGCCGCGGAGAGTCGTGGAGGTTGTCACGCCTGCTCCACCGTCGCGCGCTCGATAGCGCGGCTGCCGGCAACCTCCGACGGTTGGAACCAGCCGACGGTGCGGTTCGACGTCTTCAAACAGCGCGTCGCGACGCGGCTCACGTCGTCGAGCGTGACTGCCGCGATCGAGGGCCATATCGTTCGATAGACCTCGACGTCGGCGATTGTCGCGAAGTAGCCGAGCTGATGCGCGATGTTGGTCACCGAGTCGGATTCGAACACCAGCCGCGCACGGAGTTGATGGATCGCGCGCTCGAGCTCCGCAGGCGTGATCCCGTCTCGGCGCACGGCCTCTATCTCGGCCAGTGCCGCCTCTTCGACGACGTCGAGCGGCACTCCATCGGTCGCGGTAATCGACACGGAGTAGAGAAACGGATGTTCGGTGGGCAGCAGCGCGCCGAACACTGACGATGCGAGGCGCCGATCGACCAGCGCACGATACAGCCGAGCGCTTCTCTGCGGCGGGTTGCGGAACGACGTCCAGAGGTTGATGCCTTTCGCGCCTGTGAGCACGGCATCGAGGACGAGCAGCGCAAAGAAGTCGGGATCCGACACCGACGGCGCATGCCACGCCAGCTTGAGATACGCGGTCGTGCCTTCCTTCTCGATCCGGACGCGCCGATCGCCGAGCTGTTCGGGCTCGGTGGTGCGGATTCGGCCCGGCTCTGATCCGGCCGGGATTCCGCCGAACTGCGCCTGCACGCGCCGAATCACGTCTGCAGCGTCGACGTCGCCCACGACCACGAGGGTCGCATTGTTCGGGATGTAGTACTGGCGGTAGTGGCCGTACAGGTCTTCGCGCGTCATGGTCTCGAGATCCGACAGCCAGCCAATCGTCGGGTGCCGGTACGGATGCGCCTTGAACGCGGCGGCCGTCACCTCCGTGTCGAGCAGCTGCTCGGGATCGTTGTCGCCGCCGTGGAGCTCGGAGATGATGACCGTGCGCTCCGATTCGCAATCCTCGGGCAGGAAGAGTCCGTTCGCCATGCGTTCGGCCTCGATGAAGAGCATGCGATCGAGCGCGTCCCGTGTGGCGGTCTCGAGGTAGGTCGTCTGATCGATCCAGGTGTACCCGTTCCACGTGCCGCCGAACTGTTCGATGATGCCCTTCACCTTGTCGCGGGGGATGTTGGTGGTGCCCTTGAAGTTCATGTGCTCCACCCAATGGGACACACCCGTCAACCCCGGCCGCTCGTCCTTCGAGCCCACCTTGTACCAGCACCAGACGGACGCCAAAGGAGCCGTGTGCATCTCTTCGACGAGGACCGTGAGGCCGTTGTCGAGGACCACGCGGGTGGGCGCCGAGGGCATCGGAATGGCGCGCGGGGCGGAGAGCATCCGTCAATTATAGATGTCGGGTTGAGAGGACAGGAACCGAAGCAGGCTGGCAAGAAAAGGCCGCAATCTCAGCGATTTCTGGCATGACCCATCGGACTGGCTGGCCAGGCCTTTGCTCTGACCTTCCCCAGGCACTCCTTCGAGGGGGAACGATGAGTAGACGGTTAGGGATTTTGTCATTTGTGCTCATGCTGGCGGTGGCTGGCTCAGCCGTAGCACAGCAGCGCGCAACGCTGCTGCTGAATTCCGGAGAGCGGGTATCTGGCGATCTCGTGGATCTCGGCGGCGTGGGATTCACCATCAACGTAAATGGGACCGAGCGCCGCATCCCGACCGGAGAGGTCGTCGTCATCGACTTCGGTGGCGACGCACGCAACTTTCCGGCGAGCGAATTGAACAGGATCGGAAGCGGTCAGGCCGTCGTGCTCACGAGCGGAGAGGTCGTCCAGGGCCGGCTCGACGACATCGGCGGAACGCGTCCATTGCGGCTGACAGTCAATCTGTCGAGCGGCGGCAGCCACGACTACACGAGCAACGAGGTACGGCGTGTCTATCTGTCGAAGCCGTCCACGACCGCCGTTCCCACGCCGCCGGTCGTCGGCCCTTCGGCCGCGGGCATTCCGGTACCCGCGAATCAAGGCTGGGTCGATACCGGTATCACCGTGCGGCGGGGACAGCGGGTGACGTTCACGGCCTCGGGCGAGGTCCAGTTGAGCAGCGATGCGAACGACAAGGCGTCGCCGGCGGGATCGTTGCGCGGCCGGTACCCGAGCGGACCGATGCGTCAGTATCTGGCAGGCGCACTCATCGGGCGGATTGGGACGGGAACGATGTTCGGCATCGGCGACCAGACGGTACCACTGCCAATGCCGGCAGACGGCCGATTGTTCCTTGGTGTGAACGACGACGGCCTGCAGGACAATCAGGGACAGTTCCTGGTGCAGGTGCGGCCAGGTTCTGTCATCACTCGCTGAAACGTCGCACGTCTGCCAAGCGCCCCGTCCGGCACAGTCCCGGGCGGGGCGCTGTCATGTACGGCGCTCTCCGGGGTGCCTGCGGTACAATTGTGAGTTCATATGCCCGAGTGGAAGGAGACGCTGAACCTGCCGCGCACGACGTTCCCGATGAAGGCCAGCCTTCAGACGACCGAACCGGAAACGATCGCGTGGTGGGAGCAGATGGACCTCTACGGCAGGATCCGCGCCGCCCGCGCGGGCCGGCCGAAGTTCGTCCTGCACGACGGACCGCCGTACGCCAACGGCCAGATTCACCTCGGGACCGCACTCAACAAGATCCTCAAGGACTTCGTCGTCAAGTCGCGCTCGATGGCCGGCTTCGATGCGCCTTACGTCCCTGGCTATGACTGCCACGGGCTGCCAATCGAGCTGAAAGTCGATCGAGAGCTCGGACCGAAGAAGCGCGAGATGTCCCTCGCCGACATTCGGCGTGCCTGCCGGGCGTACGCCAACCGATTCATCGGCGTGATGACCGACGAGTTCAAGCGGCTGGCCATCCAGGGCGACTGGGCGCACCCGTACTTGACGATGAACTTCAAGTACCAGGCGGCCATCGCACGGGCCCTCGGCCGTTTCGTGGATCGCGATCTCGTCTACAAGGGCAAGAAGCCCGTCCACTGGTGCATCCACTGCCGGACGGCGCTTGCCGAAGCCGAAGTCGAGTACGAGGATCACGTCTCACCGTCGATCTACGTCGAGTTCCTGCTCGCGGACGCGAGTCGCGCGGATCTCGCGGAGCGTGTGCCGGCATTGAGGGGACGCGACGCGTCGGTACTCATCTGGACGACAACGCCGTGGACGGTTCCGTCGAACCTTGCGGTCGCGTTCCACCCCGCATTCGACTACGGCGCGTATGAAGTGGACGGCCGGGCGGTGATCCTCGCGGAGGGTCTTGCCGAAGCCGTCGGACACGCCGTCGGCCGGCCACTCGGTGCTCCTCTTGCGCGGATGAAGGGCGCAACGCTCGAGCACCTCCGCTTCAGGCATCCGCTGTACGACCGCGACTCAGTCGCGGTTCTCGGCGACTATGTCACCCTCGAACAAGGCACGGGCGTCGTGCACACGGCGCCAGGCCACGGCGCCGACGACTTTCTGACCGGGAAGAAGTACGGCCTCGAGATCTACGCTCCGGTCGGACCGGATGGCCACTTCACCGACGATGTACAGCTGTTTGCCGGCGAGCAGGTGTTCGAGGCGAATCCGGCCGTGATCGAGGCGCTGAACGACAGGGGACGGTTGTGGCACCATCACAACTTCACGCATCAATACCCGCACTGCTGGCGCTGCCACAACCCGGTCATCTTCCTGGCGACGTGGCAGTGGTTCGTGCGAATGGAAGGCGAACCGACGGTCGGGGATGGTGGTGCGCGACGCACGCTCCGTGATGCCGCGTTGACGGCGATCGACAAAGAGGTCCGCTGGATTCCCGAGTGGGGCCACGATCGCATCCACAACATGATCGCGAACCGGCCCGACTGGTGCATCTCCCGTCAGCGTGCGTGGGGTGTGCCCATCCCGGCTGTGGACTGCAAGGCCTGCGGCGAGGCCCTCCTGACGTCAGAACTGATCGAGCGCGCCGCGTCGGTCTTCGACGAGCACGGCGCCGATGCGTGGTACGAGCGCCCCATCGAAGAATTCCTGACGCCTGGCCTCGCGTGCCCGAAGTGCAGCGGTACGGAGTTCGTCCGTGAACGCGACATTCTCGATGTCTGGTTCGACTCGGGCTCGAGCCACGAGGCCGTGCTGCCGTTCAACGCCGATCTGACGTGGCCGGCGGATCTCTATCTGGAAGGCAGCGACCAGCATCGCGGATGGTTCCAGAGCTCGCTGCTCGTGGGGCTGGCCACGCGAGGCCGGCCGCCGTACCGCCAGGTGCTGACGCACGGATTCCTGATCGACATGGATGGGCGGAAGATGTCCAAGTCGATCGGTAACACGATCCTTCCTCAGGAAGTGATTCAGGAGAGCGGCGCCGAGATCCTGCGCCTTTGGGTCGCGATGACCGACTACCGCGAGGAGCTGCGCGTCAGCAAAGAAATCCTCGCGCGCGTCGTCGAGGCGTATCGGAAGCTGCGAAACACCTGCCGCATCCTCGTCGCGAATCTCTACGACTTCAATCCTGCAACCGATGCCGTGCCGCTCGATCGCCTCGAGCCGGTCGATCGCTTTGCGCTCGGCCGCTACGCGGAGACCGCCCGGCGCATCGTCACGGCCTACGACAACTATGAGTTCTCGACTGTCTTTACGTCGCTGAACACGCTCGCGACCGCGGATCTCAGCGCTTTCTACGTGGACGTGTCCAAGGACCGCCTGTATACGCTGGCACCGGGTTCGCCAAGCCGCCGGTCGGCGCAGACGGTGCTGTACCTCGTTGCTGACGGGCTGGCGCGGATGATCGCACCCATCCTGCCGGTGACAGCCGAGCAATTGTGGAAGGTCATTCCGGCGTCGAGCGCGTGTGAGGAATCGGTCCATCTTGCGGAATTCCCCACACTCGAGGCGCTCGATCGGCTCGCGGATCCGGCTCATCAAGCGGACTGGGAGCGCCTGCTCGCGATCCGCGACGTTGTGAACGTCGCCATCGAAGAGCAACGGCAGAAAAAGGTGATTGGCAACGCGCTGATGGCGCGCGTCACGTTGAGCGCTGGCGGCGACGACCTGGCCCTGCTGCGCAGCTACCAGGAAACGCTGCCGACGTTGTTCATTGTCTCGGAAGTGGCCGTCGCCGACGCCCACGGTGAGCAGACGCTGGCCGTGAGCGTGGAGCGGTCGCAGGGGACGAAGTGTGAGCGCTGCTGGCGGTACGTGCCGTCGATTTCCGCGGCGGCCGGCCGCGAAGGCCTGTGCGACCGCTGCGTCGATGCACTGGCGGTGCCCGTAGAGCCGTGAACGCTCCGCACCCCGCAAGGACGGGCGCCCGCTTCGCCGAATGGCTGTTGATCGGCGGCATCGTCGTGCTCGACCAGATCACGAAGGTGCTGGTCGTGTACGGCATCGGCCTGCACGAGAGCATCACGCTCGTGCCCGGGCTGCTCGACCTCACACACGTGAGGAACAGCGGCGCAGCGTTCGGGTTCCTGAATGCGGCCGACTTTCCAGGCAAGCCGGTCGTGATCGCGATCGTGGCGCTACTGGCGCTGGTGGGAGTCGGCACCTACGCGATGCACCTGCCCGCCTCGCACCGGCTGGCGCGCACCGGCCTGATGCTCATCATCGGCGGCGCCGCCGGCAATCTCGTGGATCGCCTCCGGCAAGGCTACGTCGTGGATTTCGTGGACGCGTACTGGCAGGGGTGGCACTTCTGGGCGTTCAACGTCGCCGACTCCGCCATCACGATCGGCGTCATGATCATCATCCTCGACCTGCTGCGGCCGAATCCGGCCGGCCTCGCAGCAGCTGAGGGCGGGAGCGAGTAGGTCTCATGTATCCCGAGCTCTTTCACCTCGGTCCACTCACTGTCTACAGCTACGGCGTGCTGCTGGCCACGGCCTACCTCCTGGGCCTGCGGCTTGCGATGTCCCGGGCTCGCACGCGCGGTCTCGACCCCACGACGATGCTCGACCTGGGCATCTACATCATCATCAGCGCGCTCGTTGGCGCCAAGCTGCTGCTGTTCGTCGTCGAGTTCGATCACTACAAGAGCAACCTGGGTGAGCTGCTGTCGTTGGCGCGATCGGGCGGCGTCTTCTATGGCGGCCTGATCCTCGCGGTGGTGGTGGCGTTCTACTACATCTGGCGCAAGGCACTGCCGTTCTGGCAGACCTGCGACGTGTTCGCCCCAGGCATCGCTCTCGGCCAGACAATCGGGCGCCTTGGATGTTTTGCCGCGGGCTGCTGCTATGGACGGCCAACCAGCGTGCCGTGGGCAGTGACCTTCACCAATCCCGAAGCGGCCGCGAACGTCGGCACGCCGCTTGGCGTGGCGCTCCATCCCACCCAGTTGTACGAGAGCGGTGCAGACCTCGTCATCCTGGTACTGCTCCTCCTCACCGAACGCAGGGGACGTCCGTTCGCGGGTCGGACGTTCTGGCTGTACATGCTGCTCTACGGGGCGTCGCGCTTCGTCGTCGAGTTCTACCGTGGCGATCCGCGCGGCGTGGTGTTCGGCGTCCTCTCGACGTCGCAGTTCATCGCGCTCCTCATCGTGCCGGTGGCCATCTTCATGCTGTATTGGCTTGGACGGCCGGCGCAGTCGGCGGGCGCGACGCCGCAACCGCTGGCGCGCGCGTCCCGGGCGAGCTGACGTGTCTCACGTCGAGCTCGACGTGCCGGACGATCAAGCCGGCGAGCGGCTCGACCGCTTTCTCACGGCTGCGCTGGCCGGACACTCCCGCTCGCAGCTTCAGCGGCTGATCAAAAGCGGCCTCGTGCTCGTGGGCGGACGATCCGCGAAGCCCAATGCAGTGCTGCGGGCCGGCGATCGCGTCACACTCGACATCCCCGACGCGGTTGCGCCGTTGGCGGCTCCCGAGGCATTGCCTCTCGACATCGTCTACGAGGATCACGACGTCATCGTCGTCAACAAGGCGGCTGGAATGGTCGTGCATCCGGCCGCCGGGCATCCTGGCGGGACGCTCGTCAACGCGCTGCTTCATCACGTGACCGATCTGAGCGGCATCGGCGGAGAGCTGCGGCCCGGGATCGTCCATCGGCTCGATCGCGGCACGTCAGGTCTGATGGTCGTGGCGAAGAACGATCGCGCGCACGACGAGCTCGCGCGACAGTTTCAGGACCGCGAGGTGGAGAAGGACTACATCGCGCTGACGTGGGGACTCGTGCAGGCCGGCCGGCGGATCGACGCGCCCATCGGCCGCGATCCGAACAACCGGCAGAAGATGTCGGCCAAGGCCAGACGCGCACGCTCCGCGGTGACACGGGTCGTCGAAGCGCGACAGCTGCGGGGCGTGACGCTGGTGCGGGTGGCAATCGCCACCGGACGCACGCACCAGATTCGCGTGCATCTGAGTGCGATCGGCCATCCCGTTGTCGGAGACACCACGTATGGAGGCGTCCGCCGGCACGTCGCGGCGGATCTGCGGCCGGTCCTCCGGCTCCAGCGGCCCTTTCTGCACGCCGCCCGGCTTGCGTTCACACATCCCACCGAAGAGCGCCGGATGGAGTTCACCACTCCGCTGCCTGCCGATCTGCAGCAGGTGCTCGACGCGATTGTTGAGGCACAGGAAGGTACCGAATAGACATGGCCAAGCCCGCCGAAGTCCGCTCGTCACGTGTCGCGTTCGACGGACGCATCTTCAAGGCCGTGGTTCAGCAGGTCCAGCTGCCCCATCGCGACCGCGTCTCTGAGGTCGAGATCGTCGAGCACGCGGGATCCGTCGTCATCGCGGCCATGCCGTCACCGGATTCCGTCACGCTGGTGAAGCAGTACCGTCATCCGGCACGTGATTGGTTGTGGGAGTTGCCGGCCGGCAGCATCGATCCCGGCGAGGATGCCGCCACCGCCGCCCTTCGCGAATGTCACGAAGAATTGGGAGTGATCGCCGGAACGGTCGAGCGGCTCGGTGAGCTCTACCCCCTGCCCGGCTATTGTACGGAACTGATGACCTTCTTCCGCGCGACGGAGCTTCGCGCGCCGCGCCCAGGCGAACAGGCGCACCAGGACGAGGACGAGCACATCGAGGTGGGAACGTTCGCGATCGCCGCGGTTCGGGAGATGATCCGGCGAGGCGAGATCAAGGACGCAAAGACGGTCGCAGGGCTCGCCTACCTCTGAATTCGGAGTTCGGAGTGCGGAGTGCGGAGCGCGGAGTGAAGATCGGAGGAGTGCGAAATTCGGAATTGGAGTGCGGATCACACTCCGCACTCCGCACTCCGCACTCCGAATTCCTATTGGAGCCGGCTTTGGGCGCGCTGTTCGCGCGGACGGTCGACCACCGCGGGCGGTGCCGGGGACAGCGCCAGCAGCAGCACCTCGGAGATCTCCGACACGAGGTGGATCGTCATGTCCGCCCGCAGCTCGTCGCTGAGATCTTCCTTGACGTTCTTCTCGTTCTGACGCGGCAGGATCACTTCCCGCACACCCACGCGGCGCGCAGCAAGCACCTTTTCCTTGATGCCGCCAACCGGCAGCACCCGGCCCGACAGCGTGATTTCGCCCGTCATCGCGATATCGCCACGCACCGGACGCCGCGTCAATTCAGACGCCAGCGCCGTCACCATCGTGACGCCAGCGGACGGACCGTCCTTGGGAATGGCGCCCGAGGGCACGTGGAGGTGTATCTCCGCGTTCTTGTAGAAGTCCGCGTCCACGCCGTACTCGCCGGCGTGCGCGCGGAACCACGACAGCGCCGCACGCGCGGATTCCTTCATCACGTCGCCAAGCGATCCGGTGAGCGTGAGCGCGCTCGCCCCCGGCATCCTCGACGCTTCGATGAAGAGCACCTCACCGCCGGCAGCGGTCCATGCCAGTCCAATCGCGACGCCGGGATTCTTCGTCCGCTCCTCGACCTCTTCGTCCAGGAACTTTGGCGCTCCCAGCATCTCGACGACGACATCCGGCGTGACGGTGAGTGCCGAGTCGTCGCCTTCGGCACGACGGCGCGCCGCCTTCCGGCAGATCGAACCGATCTCGCGCTCGAGATTGCGGACGCCTGCCTCACGCGTGAAGCCGCGGATCACCGCTCGAAGGGCCGCATCCGTGAACACCAGCTGCTCGCCGGTCAGACCGTGGTTCAGGACCTGCTTGTCCACGAGGTGCTCGCGCGCGATCTGCAGTTTCTCTTCTTCGGTATATCCCGGGAGCTCGAGCACTTCCATGCGGTCTCGCAGCGCCGGCGGGACCGGATCGAGGACGTTTGCCGTGGTGATGAACAGCACCTCCGACAGATCGAACGGCACGTCGAGGTAGTGGTCGCGGAACGTGTCGTTTTGCTCCGGATCCAGAACTTCGAGCAGGGCCGACGCCGGATCGCCACGGAAGTCGGATCCGAGCTTGTCGATCTCGTCGAGGATGAACACCGGGTTCTTCGACTCGGCGCGGCGCAGGCCCTGGATGACCTGCCCGGGCAGCGCGCCGATGTACGTCCGGCGATGCCCGCGGATCTCCGCCTCGTCGCGCATGCCGCCAAGCGACACTCGAACGAACTTCCGATCGAGCGACGTCGCGATTGATTTCGCGAGCGACGTCTTGCCAACGCCGGGCGGGCCGACGAAGCAGAGGATCGGCCCCTTCATCTGCGGATTGAGCTTGCGCACCGCCAGGTATTCGAGGATGCGGTCCTTGGCCTTCTCGAGACCCGAGTGCTCATCGTCGAGCACCTTCTTCGTGCGGGCGAGATCGATGACTTCGTCGGTGCGCTTGCTCCACGGCAGCGCGACGAGCCAGTCGATATACGTGCGCGACACGGTGTACTCGGCGGCCGCTACCGGCATGCGGGACAACCGGTCCAGCTCCCTCACGGCCTCTTTCATGACCGTCTCGGGCATCCCGGCCGCCTGGATCTTCTCGCGGAGCTCCTCGATTTCCTTGGTCTGATCGTCGCCCTCGCCGAGCTCTTTCTGGATCGCCTTCATCTGCTCGCGAAGGAAGTACTCGCGCTGGTTCTTCCCCACCTCCGACTGCACTTGCGACTGGATCTTCGACCCGAGCTCGAGGACCTCGAGCTCCTTGATCAGGATCCGGTTCAGGCTGTCCATCCGCGCGCGCACGTCGAGCGTCTCGAGGATCTCCTGCTTGACCGGCGTCCCAATCGTGCTCAGGCTCGAGGCGATGAAGTCCGCCAGCCGTCCAGGCTCGACGATGTTCATGGCGAGCGTCTGGAGATCGTCGGAGAGCAGCGGCGACAGCGAGACGACCTTCTGGAAGTTGCTCTTGATGTTGCGCTGCAGCGCGTCGATCTCGAGGTGATCGTCGTCGTTCAGCCAGTCGAGCGTCGCACTGACCTTCGCGCGCAGGTACGGCTGCACGGCAATCACTTCGTCGAGCCGGATGCGCGCCAGACCCTGGACGATCAGCCTGAGGCTGCCGTCCGGCAGACGGAACATCTTGTGGATGTGGGTGGCCGTACCGATCGGGATAGAGGTCGTCCTGGTGCGGTTCGTCGAGCGCAGCGTCGCGCTGCGTGAACACGCCAATCAGCTTGCTGCCCGCGATGGCTTCATCGATCAGGCGCACCGAGCTCTCGCGCGCGACCGCGAGCGGCATGAACGAGTTGGGAAAGAGGACGGTGTCGCGGAGCGGCAATACGGGCAGCTCCGGCGGCACCGACAGCGGCCGTTCTCCCGAGACCTCTTCTAGCGTCGGGGTCTCGTCCTGATCGCCCATGGAGCGACCCTCCCTGCTGACTGAAACGGTGTAGTGATCCAGGAGGCCGGAGCCGGACGCGGGGGGATGGACAGGACCCCGCCACCGGCGGGGCCCTGTCGGGGCGGCACGCCGCCTAGCTGGACATATCGTAGAACAACGACGACGACCCGCGACGCTGCGAGAGCCGTTCACGCTGCTGCGCTTGCTCGCGCTCCTGCTCGCAGTCCTTGCAACGGACCGCGAACGGCAGCGCCCGAAGGCGCTGCTCGGCGATATCATCGCCGCATTCGTAGCAGTGCCCGTACGCGCCGTCCTCGAGCCGACCGAGCGCCTACATCGATCTTCTGCAGCGTCTCGGCCTTCATCTGGATGAGCGCGAGCTCGATATCTTCCTGGATGTCCGTATCGGAGCTCTCGCCCGCGTCGAACACCTCATTCAGCTTCTGCGTGTTGCCTTCGGTCCGTACGTCGCGGATCTTGTCCTGGACCTCGCTCAGGATCTCGCGACGACGGTCCTCAAGGATTTTCTTGAGATCGGCATAGCGCGCAGATGTTGCTTTCGGCCGATCCACCTTGGTCCGCTTCATGACGACGTGCTCCTCCTCGGCTACGCTGCCCCTTTCTGGAGCAGCTGCCGTTTGATGCCTGCCCTGAAGCAAACGCGTTGCCGATCTGGCTGCGCCGCGACTGGGCCACGGGATAACCCGGATGTCAGGAAAAACGCTCGGTCTGAGGGAGGGACGTCAGTTGCCGTCTATATCGGATTGTCACCTACTCAGGTCACATTCCGTCCTCGAGAATCAGCCCGTAAACCTTTCGCGCTTTGTGACTTGCCAGCGAAGAACCTCGAAAACGCTCGTCCGCTCCTCACTGCCGGTTATTGCATTAGACGCCGGCCAGAAGGGATCGGTTCGCCTTTCTGCCCGAGGTTCGTCCACATTACAGGACGCTAACTACCCACGGTTGAGACGTGGCATTTTCGCACATGACGGACGCCGTGCTGTCACGGCGACGGAGGAACGTCCAGCGGAGCGGGGCGTCGGACCTGCGAAGCCAGACCGTGGTCGAGGTCGAAACCTATTGGATGAGCCGGCGCTTTGGCGTCGCGGGAACCGGCAAAATCCCGCGTTCCACCAGCCGCCGGCCGCTTCCCCGGCTGCCCGTGCGCATCCACCGGTCGTACAGGCGCAACACGTCACTGTTCGGGGCGCTCGACGTGTGTTCACTGACTTCGGTGAGTACGTCCACGAACTCGACGAACCGATCCGCGAGCTCGGCAAACGTCGCGGCACGTGCGTCCGCGCCTTCGCGGCCGAGGGACCCGTACGCGGCGCCGCCCATGGCGATGTAGTAGTCCACGTCCACGAGCGTGCGGGTCAGGCTGTCGGGGAAGAAGCCGGAGACAAAGAGCGACAAATCGCCGACGCGCCGAAGGCCTTCACGTCGAGCCGTGCCCCCTGACTGCAGCGCGGATGCGAGACGGATCGCGAGCGGATCGTCAGTCAAACCGGCGCCTGGCCGTTGCGGGTTCACGAACCCGGCAAGGAGCGTGACGAGATAGAACGTCGTCTCCTCGCGCGGACGGACGCGCTGACGCTCCAGCGCGTCCTCGACGAGACCGTAGAAGAACGCGAGTGGCGTGTCGGCGTGCACCAGGCTGGTCGCCATGGACATCCACCTCCTCCTGCGCCTCGAATCGGCACTACCGACGAGATTTGCAACCCTCGTTCCCTGCGTCAATCGAGGCACGATCGTGCGTTGGTACGCCACGGTGTGAACCGGCGAGGACAAAATAGTGTCTCAAAGGGGCGTTCGTGAGGAAGGTGCGGACGGCGGGTGCGGGCGGAAGGTGGGGGTTGGGAGTTGGGAGTAGGCAGCCGAAAGCAACCGTCGGGAGTATGCTGGACCGTCCGATGACCTGTCCCTTGTGCCGTCAGCGGAAAGCCCGCCGCACCTGCCCCGCGCTCGGCGAACAGATCTGTGCCGTCTGTTGCGGCACCAAACGGCTCGTGGAGATTCACTGCCCCGAGACGTGTCCCTATCTGGCGAGCGCGCGCGAGCATCCACCAGCGGTCGTCCAGCGCGAACAGCAGCGGGACGTATCGGCGCTGATGCACACGATGCGGGACGTGACCGATCGTCAGCAGCAGCTGATGTTTCTGCTGCTCGGCATCGCCCGGCGCTACGAAGGCGACGCGCTGCAGTCGCTGGTAGACGCGGATGTCGTAGAGGCGGCCCGGTCGTTGGCGTCCACGCTCGAAACGGCGAACCGCGGTGTCATCTACGAGCACCAGCCCGCCACGATGGCAGCGCAACGGCTCGTGACCGACTGGAAGGCGTTGTTCAAGGACGTCGGCGTCGCGCGAGGGAGGCGAGGCGCTGGTCAAGCGGGATGGTCCGGTCGCGCTGCGTGCCATCGAACACGGCGCGGCGGAGCTCGGACGCGTGCTGCCCGGCGGCGATCGTGCCTACCTGCAGCTGGTCGCCCGGATGCTGCGGCCTCGCCCAGGCGAGGCGGACGTCACTCAGACGCCTGACCCGCCGAAGCCCTCAGGGCTCATTCTGCCCCCAGGGTAGGCCGGGCACCGGCGACCGTGGTAGAATCTGGAGTTTGTCCTGCCCATGCGGGCCCGCTCTGGGGCTGCGGGCAGTGCTGTTTCGAGGACGTCATGGCGAAGCGCTGCGAAATCTGCGACAAGGGTCCCGTGGTGGGACGCAATATCAGTCACGCACACAACGTCACCGCACGCCGGTTCGAGCCCAACCTGCAGAAGGTCAAGGCGGTCGTGAACGGCGGGGTCCGGCGGATCCGCGTGTGCACCCGCTGCCTGCGGTCGAACAAGGTCGTCAAGGCCGCCTGACGGTCCATCGTGCGTAATGCTCTGGCCACCGCGGGTGCGCCGGCGGCCATCGGTCCCTACTCTCAGGCGATCGTGGCCGGCCAGCTGCTGTTCTGTTCCGGACAGATCCCGCTCGATCCCGTCACCGGGCAGATGATTGAGGGCGACGTCGACGCCCAGACCAGACGCGTCCTCGAGAACGTGCGTGCCATTCTGGTGGCGGCGAACGCCACGTTCGACGACGTGGTGAAGACGACGGTGTTCCTCGCCGACATGACCGACTTCGCCGCGATGAACGCGGTATACGCCGAGTACTTCTCCGCGCCAGCGCCGGCGCGCTCGACCGTTCAGGCGGCCCGTCTGCCGCGCGACGCCCGCGTCGAGATCGAAGTGGTCGCGCAGCTGCCCACTCGCTAGTCTTCGGCTCCGGCCTTCGGTCTACGGCAGTCCCAAAAGCTTCGACATCGTCCCGCCGAGAATCATCTTCCGTGTGGATGCCGGTACGTCGCACGCGTCGAACAGTGCGCGGTACTGAGCGACCACCGTTTCGATATGCCCCAACTCGGTGTCGGAGCCGAACACCAGTTTGATGAACGCGCTGGGATCGTTGTTGGGTGTGGCGGTGTCCTGTCCAACGCCCGACCACCAGAAGACGTCCTGAAAGTGATTCAAGCGTCCCCGCATCTTCGTCAAGGTGGACCCGCTGAGATCGAAGAACACGTTCGGGTTCCAGCGCGACACCTCGGCTGCCCATTCGTACTCGGGATTCCCGCAATGTGCCCCGAGCACGGTCAGGCGTGGAAACCGCCGCGCGATCTCCTCGAGATGGACCGGCCGCATGCGGGCCGAGGTGATGTCTTCGGGCTTGTCGAACACCTGCCGGAGGACGATGCCCGTGTGGAACAGGACGATCCACGAATACTCGTTCGCCAGCTCGTAAACGGGGTCGTACGAGCGATCCGTGAACGGCTTCCTTGGGAACTCCAATTCACCGAGGCCACGGTATCCGAGATCGTGGAATTCCCGCACCTGCTGCGCAACGTCTGGCGCATCGAGCTCCACGTAGCCGAATGGAATGATCTGGGACTGGTGCTTTCGGACCGCTTCAGCCACGACCTTGCGGTGTGGAAAGGCCGTCAGCATGCACGCTGTCAGATTCAATTTGTCCGAGACCCGCAGGAAGTCATCGAGGAAGGTCGGGATCTTTTCGTCGAAGTGCAGGTGCACGTCCACGATCCGGTCCGAGGCGGACGCCGTGGATGGTGCGGGCACTTGGACCGACGCCGATGCCTGCGCGTTCTGCACGCCCAGTACGCTCAGGGGAACAGCGGCACTCGCGGTAGCGAGAAAATCGCGGCGGGAGGGAGGTTTCGTCATGGTTGCGAAGACCCTACGCTTGAACGTATTCGCGCTCGTTTTTGTCTTCGTCCGTAGACCGTAGCCCGATATCACCGAGCCGCTCGCTCGACTCCCAGGACGCCTGCTACCGAGCGGAGCGACTTCATCACCCGCTCGAGGTGCTTGAGGTCGTTGATCTCCACCGTCATATCGATACGGCCACGGTGATCCTCGTCGGTCGTGGCTTCGACGCTGGTGATGTTGGTGTTGATGTCGGACACTTTCGCACTCACGTCGGCAAGAATCCCCTTCCGATCCTCCACCTGCATCGTCAGTCGGATGCTGTAGCGGGCCTCGTCGCCGCCGCGATCCCATTCGACGTCGATGCGCCGCTCGGGGTCGTACATCAGATTCACGACATTGGGGCAGCTTGCCGCGTGTACGGAGACGCCTTTGCCCCTGCTGATGTAGCCGATGATCTTCTCACCGCGGATCGGGTTGCAGCAGCGCGCACGGAAGACCATCAGATCGTCCACACCGCTGACCTTGATGCGATCGCCGCCGGCGCCGCCGGCACGCAGCACCCGGCGCACGACGGACGCGACCTTCCCCTCCGGCGGCCGCTCTTGCAGCTGCTCCTGCGGCACCAGCTTCGAGAGCACGGTCCTCGCGGCAAGCTTCCCGTACCCCATCGCCGCCAGCAGCTCGTCGTCCTTGACGCCGCCGTACTCCTCGGCCACTTTCCGGAACGCCTCGGTCTCCATCAGCGTTTTTGCATTCAGTCCGAAGCGGCGCGCTTCCTTCTCGAAGACGCGGCGCCCGAGCTCGATGCTCCGCTTCTTCTCCTCTGCCTGCACGAAGTGGCGGATCTTGTTCCGCGCACGGGCCGTGATCACGAAACTGAGCCAGTCGCGGCTCGGCCCGTGCCCAGCCGCCGTCACGATCTCGACGATGTCGCCGTTCTTGAGGCGCGTGCGAAGCGGCACCATCTTGCCGTTGACGCGCGCACCCACGCAGCGGTGACCGACATCGGTGTGGATGGCGTACGCGAAATCCACGGGCGTCGATCCGCGCGGCAGCGCCTTCACCTCGCCCTTCGGCGTGAAGGTGTAGACCTCCTCCGGATAGAGATCGATCTTGAGGTTGTGGATGAACTCCTGCGGGTCGCGGACCTCCTGCTGCCACTCGAGCAGCTGCCGCAGCCACTGGAAGTACCGCTCGTCGCGCTGATCGCCGACGCGGCCTTCCTTGTACTTCCAGTGCGCCGCGATGCCCTCCTCGGCCTGGAGGTGCATCTCCTCGGTCCGGATCTGCACTTCGAACGGCGTGCCGCGCTCGCTGATGATCGACGTGTGCAGGGATTGATAGCCGTTCGGCCGTGGGATGGCGATGAAGTCCTTGATGCGGCCCGGCACTGGAGACCACGTGTTGTGGATGATGCCGAGTGCCGCGTAGCAGTCGCGCACGGTCTTGGTGACGACGCGGAGCGCGACGAAGTCGTAGACCTGTTCGAGATCGATCTTCTGCTTCTTCAACTTCTGCGCGATGCTGTAGAGCCGCTTGACCCGACCTTCGAGCTCCACGATCGGCACCTGCGCCTCCTGCAGCTTCGCGCGCAAGGTCCGCTTGAGATCCTCGATCGTCCCTTCCGTCTGCCGCCGTCGCGCTTCGACCTTGCTCCTGAGGCTCTCGTAGGTGCGCGGCTCGAGATACCGGAACGACAGCTCCTCGAGCTCGTTCTTCACCTTGCTCATCCCTAGACGATTGGCGATTGGGGCGTAGATATCGAGCGTCTCCTGCGCGATCTTGACGCGGCGCTCTTCGGACAGGTGATTGAGCGTCCGCATGTTGTGCAGGCGATCCGCCAGCTTCACGAGGATGACGCGAATGTCATCCACCATCGCCAGCAGCATTTTCCGGAAGTTCTCGGCCTGCCGCTCTTCGCTCGACGAGAAGGTGATGGCACTGATCTTGGTTACGCCTTCGACGACATGCGCCACTTCCGGCCCGAACAGTTCGTTGATCCGCTCGATGCTGGTGAGGGTGTCTTCGACGACGTCGTGGAGGAGGCCGGCCGCCACGGCGACGACGTCGAGCTTGAGATCGGCCAGGAAGTCGGCTACCTGGAGCGGATGCACCATGTAGGGCTCGCCCGAGTGGCGCACCTGTCCCTTGTGCTCGAAAGCGGAGAAGACGTACGCCCGCCTCAGCAGCTCGAGGTCTGCCTCCGGGCTGTAGCTCCGGACTTTCTCGACAAGATCCTCGAAGCGAATCATGGGCTGCGGTGTCTAACTCACTAGAAAACGTGGACTTGTTGGATGATAGAGGGCGGTCGGAAGGGGCGTCAAGGCAGCGGGGGCCAACTCACACAGGCTCCTTGACTTGCGTTTTTCGCGTTCACTATACTTGCGCGGTTTTGGGCGAGCGCGCCTTGCGCCGCGCCACCCGCCAGATTTCTTTCCGGGAACCGGGTCCTCACCGGTCTTGGTGACTGTCTTCACCACCATTAGCGCACGAGTCATAAGGGGGCACGAATGCGGACGCGATTGAGCACAGCGGTGCTGGCTGTCGCACTTGTCTTCTCAGCCATGCCGCTGGCCAGCTGCCGTCAAATCGCCGGCCTCAAAGCCAAGATGGCGTTCAAAGACGCCAACGTCGCCTATCAGGCGAATGACTATCGGAAGGCTGCGGCCAAATACGAAGAGGCGATCAGCCGGGACCCGAACTTCACCGACGCCTACTTCTATCTCGCCAACAGCTACGACAATCTGTTCAAGCCGGCGAAGAAGGGTGATGCCACCAACGACGGCTATCTGACGAAAGCGATCGAGAACTACAAGAAGGCTGGTGAACAGTCCAGCAATCCGAAGCTGAAAAAGCTGGCCCTCGAGTATCTGGTGGCGGCCTATCGCGACAAACTCAACGACCCGGGACAGGCCGAACCGGTCGTGCAGCGCATGATCCAGATGGAGCCGAACGAGCCGACCAACTACTTCGCGCTCGCCAAGATCTACGAGGACGCGGGCAGGTACGACGAGGCCGAGGCCACGCTCCAGAAGGCCAAGGAAATCCGTCCGAACGATCCGACCGTCTACATGCAGCTCGCCGGCTACTACAATCGCCAGGGCGAGTTCGACAAGACGATCGACGCCTTGCAGCAGCGCGCGGTCAAGGAGCCCACCAACCCGGAGGCTTTCCACACGCTGGCCACCTACTTCTGGGACAAGTGCTTCCGCGACAAGGCACTCAAGGACCCGGAAAAGCTGAAGTACATCCAGACCGGACTCGATGCTGAAGACAAGGCGATCCAGCTGAAGCCGGATTACATGGAAGCGCTCGTCTACAAAGGTCTTCTGCTCCGTCTACAGGCCAATCTGGAGAAGGACGTGAACAAGCAGAAGGCGCTCATCAAGGAAGCCGACGAGTTGCGCGACAAGGCCCAGGCAATTCGCAAGACGAAGAACACCGGCGCCGGGGCGACCGCGGGCTAGCCCTCGGTCCGCGACCGCTCTCGTCCTCGATCCGAACAGGCCGCGCCGGCATCCCCCGGTGCGGCCTGTTGTTTTGAGGGAGCCATGGAACCGGACCTATTCGGCGGATTGATCTGGCTCGCCGTGTTCCTGGTCGTGGGCGTGCTCTTCCTGCGACACCGACGGCGACGCCGGAGCGTCGGCAGCGCGGGAGCCGGTACGGTCTACGACTGGCTGAACCAGGACGCGCAGCGCGCGGTCGAGATCGTTGCCGAGGGTCGGGCCGAAGCGACCGATCCCGAGACGCGAGACGGGAATCTGCCGGACTTGGAGAAGTAGGTCCTACTGCGCAACTGGCACGATGCCCACGCGCTCGACGCCAGCCCCTCGCGCGACATCGATCACCTCGATCACATCGCGGTAGTGAAGCGCCGCGTCCCCCTTCACGAACAACGTCTTGTCGCGGCGGTTGTCGTAGATCTCGTGCAGCCGCGTCCGCAACGCCACCGCCGGCACATCCTGGTGGTTGATGGACAGGTGCTGTGTCGCGCTGATTTCGAGCACGATCGCCTCGGGCGATGGCGAGTCCGACACAGGCGCAGGCGACGGCAGATCCGCGGAGAGTCCCTTCTGCAGGATGGGCAGCGCCGCAATGAAGATGACGAGCAGCACCAGCAGGACGTCGATGAGCGGTGTCCCGTAGCCCTTAGCCTTGGCCTTGGGCCTTGGGCCTTGGGCCTTGGCGGGCCTTGAGGGCCCGTACAGCGCAACGGCCACTCCCCGCGTGGAGAGTGGCCGTCAGCTGTCTCGAACGGACGTTCGGGGGCTACTCGCTCTTGGGTGCCGACCCGCCGCCCTGGGCTTCCGACCGCATGCCCTCGGTGACGATGCCGACTTTCTCGACGCCAGCGCCCTTGGCGGCATCGATCACGTTGACGATCTCACCGTACCGGAGCGACGGCGCGCCGGCGATGAAGAGCGTCTTGTCCTTGCGCTGTTCGAAGACCGTCCGCAGCCGGCTCTCGAGATCCGCCAGCGTCACGTCCTGCTTGTTGATCGACATTCGGCGATCGGCCGTGTACTCGATGACGATCTGGCTGACCGATTGGTCGGGTGGCGCGGTGGACGTTTCCGCGGGCAGATTGATGTCGACGCCCTTCTGCGTGAGCGGCAGGGCAGCCATGAAGATGACGAGCAGCACGAGCAGCACGTCGATCAGCGGCGTGACGTTCATGTCGGCGCTGACCTTGGGGGCCTCGCCGTGGAAGACCGTCTCGGCTCCGTGGTGTGCGTGGGCCGCCATCTACTTGCCTCCCCCGGTCGTCTGGCCGGCGACCACTTTCCGTTCCGCGATCAGGCCGATGTTCTCGACTTGCGCCTTGCGGAGCGCGTCGAAGGCGGCCATGACGCGTCCGTAGGGAGCGTCCTGATCGGCCTTCAAGTAGACGATCTTTTCTTTCTTGCTCTCGAGGGTGTCGGTGATGCGCTGCGCGATGTCCGCGTCGGGCACGGGGATCGAGTTGAGATGCATCCGTCCGTCCGCGGTCACGGCCACGACGGTCTGGTCCTGCGTCTCGGGCTTGTCCTGCGTGTTCGTGGCGGTCGGCAGCTTCACGTCGACGCCCTTCTGGAGCATCGGCGCGATGATCATCATGATGATGAGCAGCACCAGCATCACGTCGACCAGCGGGGTCACGTTGATGTCGGACTTGACGCCGCCCTTGCCGCCGAGTTGCATGGCCATGGTGCGTTTCTCCCGGACCTAATGCGATGAGCCCGGCGGCATCGCGGGCTGTGCACCCGCGACGCCGCCGAGCCGAGTGCCTGCTAGGCGGTCTTCTTGATGAAGTAGTCCACGAGCTCCGAGGACGAGTTGTCCATCTCCACGTTGAAATAGTCGAGGCGGCCGGTGAGGTAGTTGTAGAACCACACCGCCGGGATGGCGACGAGAAGACCGAGCGCGGTCTCGACGAGCGCCTCGGCGATACCGGCGGATACCGCGCCGATACCACCCGAGCCGGTGGCCGCGATGCCGACGAACGCATTGATGACGCCGACGACCGTGCCGAGCAGTCCGACGAACGGAGCCGTCGTGCCGATGGTCGCGAGCGAGTTGACGCCCTTCTTGAGGTCGGACTGCGTCAGCGCGGTGGCGCGCTGAATAGAGCGGCGCACCGAGTCGACCAGGTCGTCACGGTTCAGCCCGCCGCCGGCCTCCTGCTGGAACTGGTATTCCTGCAGACCCGCCAGGACCACCTTCGCAAGGTGGCTGTAGCGGAAGTTCTTGGACGTGCTGAGTGCGATGGCATCCTTCAGCCGGCCGTCCTTCAGGTGCTTGGCGACCTGAGGTGCGTACAGCTTCGACTGCTTGCGGGCCTGGCTGAACGTGTAAATCCGCTCGATGGCCACGCCGAAGGACCACATCGACATGAAGAAGAGGACGAAGGCCACCGCTTTGGCCACCCACGTCATCTGGTTCCACAGGTCAATGATATTGAGTCCGCCTTCCATCGTTCTCTCCTCAGATGTGTGTTACGACCCGGGTGACGTTCTTTACTGGATCTCTACTGCAGCGTGAACTGCACGGTGACCGTCATGATGACGGGCACCGGCACGCCGTTGAGGGTGGTGGGCGTGAACTCCCACTGCCGCACGGCATCGAGCGCGGCCTGGTCGAGCAACGGAATCGACCGCAGCACTTTCGCATCGGTGACCTTGCCGCTCGGCCCGATGGTGGCTTCGATAATCACTATCCCTTGGACGCGCGCCGACTGAGCGATGGCCGGGTAGGTCGGACGCACATCGCGGGTTTTCGTCGGGGGCTTGATGTTGCCGCCGACGCGAACGGGAGCGGCCGGCGGGGGCGGTGGCGGTGGCGCTTCGATGCCACCCACGACGCCGCCCACAACGCCACCGGGCACGCCACCTTCCACGCCACCGGCGACGCCCATGTCGAGCCCGGCGTCGATCCCGCTTTCCTTGCGGATCTCCGTGGGCGCTTCAATCGGCGCGGCATTCGGGTTGGCCTGGACGATCGGTTTGATCGGCTGGGCCTGGGCGGGAGCGGGGGGTGGCGGCGGAGGCGGCGGTGGGGGAGGCGGCGCGGCGACGAAGGCCATCATCGACGGCACTTCGGGCAGCGCGTCGGCCGCCAGCAGCGGGATGATGATGATCCCGATGATGATGGCCGAGTGCACGAGAATCGACAGGGGTACCGTGTACCACTTCTGGCCGCCGACCTTGATGTTCGGGTCGCTGAACATATCGCGTGGCACGGCGCTTGTCCCTCCTGAGACCCTGCAGCTTCGGCCGAAAGCGGCCGATTATAGTGACAGCCCCAAAACGGTGTCAACGAACGGTCTCGCCCGCCGACACCGCCCGGACAGAGGCTTAGACACCATCCCGAACAACTCGATTCGACGGTCCACCACGGACGCTACGGCTGACTCCGCCGGCGCCCTGCCGTGCTGACGGCTGCTGATGGGATTCGGTCGACGACCGGTGCTCCTGACCGGCTGGGATGGACCCGCCCGGACGCGTCCGTCGGGTTCCGACTGGCGCTGCGTTCGAAACTCCTCGTCGCGGGCGCGGGAATGCGCGGGGACCGGAGCGGGCACGCAGCGCGGAAAACCGGCGCGCATTGTAAGCACCCCGCTCCGGGCAAGTCAATAAAACGCTGCGGACCCGTAGCTAGGCCTGGATCGAGCCGATGCGCATGCTGTAGAAAGACCGCCAGACAAACACCAGCGACACCGCGAAGAACGCCAGCGCCAGGGCATTGGTCGTAGCCGCACCGTGGCTCCCGGTCAGGTACACACCGAGCTCGACCGCCAGGACGCCGAACAGGGTCGTGAACTTGATCACCGGATTCATCGCCACCGATGATGTGTCCTTGAACGGATCGCCGACCGTGTCGCCGACGACCGATGCCGCATGCAGCTCGGTGCCCTTCATTTTGAGCTCGGTTTCGACGATCTTCTTCGCGTTGTCCCACGCCCCACCGGCGTTGGCCATGAAGATCGCCTGATACAACCCGAAGATCGCGATCGAGATCAGGTAGCCGATGAAGAAGTACGGCTCCACGAAGGCGAACGCCAACGTCGAGAAGAAGACACCGAGGAAGATGTTGAACATGCCCCGCTGCGCGTATTGCGTGCAGATGGCCACGACCTTGCGGCTGTCTTCGACCGACGCCTTGGTGGTCGTCTCGAGGTGGATGTTCTTCTTGATGAATTCGACAGCACGGTAGGCGCCCGTGCTCACAGCCTGTGTGGACGCGCCCGTGAACCAGTAGATGACCGCACCGCCGGTGATCAGACCGAGCAGGAACGGCGGGTGCAGGATGGACAGGCGGCTGATGGCCTGTGCGTCCTTCAACCCTTGCGTCAGCGCCATGATGATCGAAAAGATCATCGTCGTGGCGCCAACGACCGCGGTGCCGATCAGGACGGGCTTGGCGGTCGCCTTGAAGGTATTGCCCGCACCGTCGTTCTCCTCGAGCAGATCCTTCGCCGCGTCGAAGTTCACCGCGAAGCCGAACTGCTTCTGCAGCTCCTGCGCAATCCCGGGAATCGTCTCGATGGTGGACAGCTCGTACACCGATTGCGCGTTGTCGGTGACCGGCCCGTACGAATCGACGGCAATCGTGACCGGCCCCATGCCAAGGAACCCGAAGGCCACGAGGCCGAACGCGAAGATTGCTGGCGCCTCCATCAGCGTGCCCAAGCCGAACATGCTCACGTAATAGGCCACGGCCATGAGGCCCATGATGGTCAGGCCCAGCCAGTAGGCGCTGAAGTTCCCGGCGACGAAGCCGGAGAGGATGTTGAGCGAGGCGCCGCCTTCACGCGACGCGGCGACCACTTCGCGCACGTGTGACGACTGTGTGGACGTGAACACCTTCACCAGCTCGGGGATGATCGCGCCGGCCAGCGTGCCGCAGGTGATGACCGTGGAGAGCTGCCACCAGAGCGACGTGTTGCCGTTCAGCTCGGGAATGAGCAGGCTCGACAGAATGTAGGTGAGCACCACCGACACAATCGACGTGACCCAGACCAGCCACGTCAGCGGCGTCTCGAAGTGGAAGCGGTCCATCTGTCCGAATTTCGCCCGCGCCACCGCGTTGGTGACCAGATAGGAAAGCCCGGAGGCCACCACCATCATCACGCGCATCATGAAGATCCAGACGAGCAGCTTGACCTGGATCAACGGATCGTGGACCGCCAACATGATGAACGAGATGAGCGCGACGCCGGTGACCCCGTAGGTCTCGAAGCCGTCCGCGGTCGGACCCACCGAGTCGCCGGCGTTGTCACCGGTGCAATCCGCAATCACGCCCGGATTCCGCGCATCGTCTTCCTTGATCTTGAAGACGACCTTCATCAGGTCCGATCCGATGTCGGCGATCTTCGTGAAGATGCCGCCGGCGATGCGGAGGGCCGAGGCGCCGAGCGATTCGCCGATGGCAAAGCCAAGGAAGCACGAGCCCGCGTACTCGCCCGGAATGAAGAGCAGGATCGCGAGCATGAAGAGCAGCTCCACGGAGATGAGCATCATGCCGACGCTCATGCCCGAGCGGAGCGGGATCTCGCAGACCGGCCACGCCCGGCCCTTCAGACTCGCAAACGCCGTCCGTGAATTGGCGAGCGTGTTGATGCGGATGCCGAACCACGCGACGCCGTAGCTCCCGCCGATGCCGATGAGCGAGAACAGCAGGATGATGGCGATCCTGTACGCGGCAAACCCGATCATCGCGAAGTAGGCGACGATGATCGTGCCGATGAAGAGCTCCAGCACCAGCAGCAGCTTTCCCTGCTGCACCAGATAGGCCTTGCAGGTCTCGTAGATCAGATCGGAGACCTCCGCCATCGAGCCGTGGACCGGAAGGCGCTTGACGCTCGTATAGGTCCACGCACCGAACAGCAGTCCGAGCACGCAGACCAGCAGGCCCGACATCAGGATCTGGTGCCCGTTGAGGCCGAGGAATTCGCCTTGAGCCAGATCCGGCAGATGGATGTTCACCTCGCCACCGGGCGTGTGCCCGTGGCCCGCCGCCGGTGCGATCGCCTCAGTCGCTTCGGGCTGTGCGGCCACGAGCGACGGAGCGATGGTACAGGCGCAGAGCAGCGCCACGGCGACTGTCGCCGCGGAACGGCGGAGCAGTTGGGACGTCATGAACGGCATGGAACCTCTCACAGAACGAATGAGGACGGACCGGAGGCACGAAGCGGTCGGCCCTGAACAAGGCATGACAGCCCGGCCAGCGCGCGATTATATATGGGACGGGGACGGAGGTGGCCCGGCACCGGTGCCGGCTAACCGTCGCTCCCTTCGCGCCCGCCGCGCTCGGGAACGACCGACGGCACGGCCGTACCGCCAGTGAGGAAGATCCGGACGCCATCCTCGACAGACAGATCCGGATACCGCACCTGGTCCCGTCGGCACGATCAGTACGTCGCCAAGGTAGAGGTGATTGGTCGGGACGTAGACCGCGACCAGCGATTCGGCCTTGCCCTCGGAGGTGAGGGAGAACTCGCGCGTCAGGAATCCGAGGACGAAGCCGTTCCCGCGCTCGACCAGCACCACGCGCTTGAAGCCGCTGTCATTGTCGGGCGAGAAGGCCGCCACCAGCTGCTTGACTGGCGAGTACACGGTCTTGAACACCGGCACGAGGAGCAGCCACTGTTCCGCCCGCTGCAGCAGCCGCCGGCCCACGACGTTGGTCGCGATCGCTCCCGTAATCAGCACCAGCAGCGCGGTCGTGACCAGTCCCAGCCCCGGTACGTCGTGGCCGAGCCAGCGGGCGACGAGGGGCGAGGCGACGCCATCCACGACGCGAAAGATCCAGACCAGCGCCGCCACGCTGATGATCAGCGGCACGATCACGAAGAAGCCGGTGATGAAGCTGCGTCGCAACCAGACAAACATGCAATTTCGGAATTCGGAATGCGGAGTGCGGAGTCAGGCTCGGAAGTCGGAGTTCGGACCGTCTCAGCCCCGGCCGTGCAGCCACCACACGGCCACGCAGGCCGCGAGCGCCAGTCGATACCACGCGAAGACCGCGAGTGAATGCGACGCCAGGTACCGCAGGAAGTACTTGATCGTCAGGTACCCGACCGCGGCCGACACGATCATGCCCGTGAGGAACAGCGGTGCGGCACCCGCCGCGAGCGGCTCTCGCAGCAGCTTGAGTCCTTCGTGCGCGGCGGCGGCCGAGATGGCCGGCACACCCAGCAGGAACGAGAAGCGGGCGGCCGCGTCGCGCCGCAGACCCATGAACAGTCCGACCGTGATCGTGGCGCCAGACCGCGACACGCCTGGGACCAGCGCGGCCGATTGAGCGGTGCCCAACCCGAGCGCTTCTCCCGCGCTGAGCGACTCCGCGTCGCGGGTTCGCGATCCCACGCGCTCCGCCGCGAGCAACAGCAGGCCGCCGAGCGCGAGCGTGCATCCCGCGACAATCGGCGACCGGATCGCGTCCTCGAGGTTCCTCAACAGCAATCCGACGATGACGACGGGAATCGTGCCGACGACCACGAGCCACGCCATGCGTGCCGGTCCACTCGCGTCGCGGCTGAACATGTCAGGCACGGCGGCCAGCATTCGCAGCAGATCGTCGCGGAAGTAGACCAGGATGGCGAGCAGCGTGCCGACGTGGAGCGCGACGTCGAACGGGAGGCCGAACTGCTCGCCGTCCCATCCGAAGAAGGCGCGCGCGAGGATGAGATGGGCAGAGCTCGAGATCAGGCAGGAACTCGGCGAGTCCCTGCACGATGCCGAGCACGACGGCCTTGAGGATCATCGCGCGCGCGGCTACGACGCCCGGACGTTCCGGCCAGGCTTCCGCGGACGGGACGACGAGGGCGAGGCGACGTCGGCCACCTTGGCGGCCTGCTGCCCGCGGCGCACGTTCATCTCGCGACGGCTGAGGATGATGGCAATCGTCGCGGCGATGAACACCGTCGAATACGTGCCGGTGATGACGCCGACCAGCATCGCGAACGCAAAGCCCGCGCAGCACTTCGCCGCCGAACAGATACAGCGCCAGCACGGCCAGGAACGTCGTCGTCGAGGTGATGATCGGTTCGGCCCAGCGTCTGGTTGACGCTCGCGTTGACGATCTGATCGAGCGGCTTGCCGCGCATCAACTTCATGTTCTCGCGCACGCGGTCGAACACGACGATGGTGTCGTTGACCGAATAGCCGGTGATCGTCAGGATGGCCGCCACGACGTTGAGCGAGAGCTCGTAGCCGAGAAAACCCATCATCGCCAGCACGACGAAGATGTCGTGGAATGTCGCGACGAGCGCGCCGACCGCGAAGATGAAGCGGAATCGGAAGGCGATATAGAGGCTCAGGCCGACGAATCGAGGCCAGCGTGGCGTACAGACCCTTTTGCTGGAGATCCTGACCCACGATCGGTCCGACGACTTCGGTGCTCAGGACGTCGAACTTGCCGACGTTGGCCTGGCGAAGCGCGGCAAGCGCGCGCTGGGAGTTGGCCTCGAGGCCGAAGCCCTGCTCCTGACCCGCGACCTGCGGGAACCGGATCAGCACCTCGTTCAGCGCGGGATCGCCATACTGCTGGACGACCTTGTCGCCGGGCAGCACGTCGAGCGCCTTGCGGACGACGTCCTCGTGCACGGGCACGTTCGAACTTCACGCACGACGAGCGTGCCGCCGGTGAAGTCGATGCCGAGCGGCAGGCCGCCGCGCGACCAGCATCAGCAGGAAGCCGCCGATGATGACGACTGACGACAGGACCAGTGCGTGCCACCGCCACTTGATGAAGTCGTAGTTCGCGTTCTTGAAGATCTGCATGGGAACGAGCCTTTCGCGCGGCCTAGATGCTGATCGTATGTGACTTGCGCACCGACAGCTCGAACTCGAAGAGCGCGCGCGAGACGAAGACCGACGTGAAGACGTTGATGAGCAGGCCGATGCTGAGCGTGGTCGCAAACCCCCGCACCGGGCCGGTGCCGAACTGGAACAGGAACGCCGCGGCAATGAGCGAGGCCACGTGCGTATCGAGAATCGTGAAAAAGACGCGGTCGAAGCCGGCAGCAATTGCCGCACGCGGACCCTTCTGCGTGCCGAGCTCTTCCTTGATACGCTCGAAAATCAGCACGTTCGAGTCAACGCCCATGCCGATCGTCAGGATGAAGCCCGCGATACCGGGCAACGTCATCGTCGCGCCGAAGTAGGCCATCATCGCGAGCAGCACGAGCAGGTTGATCGCCATCGCCACGATCGCGTTCACGCCAGACAGCTTGTAGTAGACCAGCATGAAGACGACGACCAGGCCGAGGCCGACGAGCGAGGCGATGATGCCGGCGCGAATCGAGTCGATGCCGAGCGTCGGGCCGACCGTCCGCTCTTCGAGATAGGTCAGCGAGGCGGGGAGTGCGCCGGACCGCAGCTTGAGCGAGAGGTCCGCCGCTTCCTGCTGCGTGAAGCTGCCGGCGATACGCCCCTCGTCGTTGATCCGGCTGTCGATGCGCGGCGCGGACTGGACGCGGTTGTCGAGAATGATCGCCAGCTGCTTGCCGACGTTGGCCCCGGTGGCGTTTCCGAACTTCACGGCGCCATCGCCCTTCAGCGAGAAGCTGACCGCCGGCTTGCTGTATTCGTCGAGCGTCGGTTTGGCGGTCCGCAGATCGCGGCCCGTGATGACCGGCGCGTGCTGCACGAGCCAGAACGTCGGCGACGGTGATTCGCCTGGCGTGAGCCGCTCGGCGACGCCAGGCACGACTTCGGCGCCAGCGGGCACCTGTCCACCCGTGGCCTGCAGCAAGGCCTCACGCGACGACGCGGGACCCGCTTCGACGAGCTTGAGTTCGAGAAGGGCGGTGGACTTGATGATGTCCTTCGCACGACCCACGTCTGTGACGCCAGGCAGCTGCACGAGGATCTGATCGCCCGCTGCCTTGACGCGCCACGACGGGCTCGGCGACGCCGAGCTCGTTGATCCGGTTCTCGATCGTGCGGATGGCCTGCGAGACCGTCTCGTCGCGCAGCTGCACGCCGATGTTCGGCTTCATCTGGAAGCGGTAGTTGCCGCCCGAACCGGACCGGTCGTACGTGCCTTCGACTTCGCTCCCGAGCTGGCGGAGCAATGCATCCTGGCTGTCGGGCACGCCATTGACGTGGAACGCCGTCGGTCCATCGAGCGCCACCGTCACGCCGGTCGCGCCGGCTTTCGCCAGCTCGGTGCGCATGCGCTCCATCGCCGCTTCAGACCCCAACCGCAACGCATCGTCGGTCTGCACGCGGAGCACGAGATGGACGCCGCCCTTCAGGTCGAGACCGAGTCGAACCTTCTTGTCGATCGGGTAAATCATCCAGGCCGCGAGCGCGATGACGGCAGCGATCGCCAAGCCCTTCCAACGGAGATTCTTGTTCATACCAGCCATTCACCATTGACGAATGAGCGATTGACGAATGACGACTGGCCTCCACTTTTCGGCCGCCGCGCACCGCCAATCTGCGTTCGTCAGTCAACACTCGTCATGGGTCGATTCGGGATTCAGGGTGTGGTGTCCGCCACGACGGGTTCCTGCCCCTGATATCCGACGACGGCCGACCGCGCGATGTCGACGCGCACTTTGTCGGCAATCTGGAGCTGCAGGGACTTGTCGTTCAGCTTCGTGACGGTACCGTACAGGCCCCCCGACGTCACGATACGGTCTCCCACCTTCAGCCCGTCGAGGAATTCCTGCACCTTCTTTTGACGGCGGCGGGCCGGCAGAAACAGCAGGACGTAGAAGATGCCGAGGATGAGCGCAAACGGCAGGAGCTGGATAAGCGGGCTGACGCCATCCGGGGGCGTCGCCATGGCTAGGACGGCGCGAGCGAACAGCAACTCGTGTGTCATGAATCCTGCGACCGGCGGGACCAGGTCTGATGGAACCCTTGCCTGAGAATCTCGAACCGACCGAATTCAATAGCCTCCCTAATCCGCCCCATGGTGTCAAGGTAAAACTGTAGATTATGCAGGGAGTTGAGGGTTCCTGCCGTCATCTCCCGCGCCAGAAAGAGATGACGCAGGTAGGCCCGTGAATGCGTCCGGCAGGTGTAGCACCGGCAGGCGTCGTCGATCGGCCGGTCGTCGCTGGCGTTCGCCGCGTTCTTGATGTTGAGCCGGCCGGTTGACGTGAAGAGCTGTCCGTTGCGGGCGTTCCTCGTCGGAAGCACGCAGTCGAACATGTCGATGCCACGCGCGACACATTCGACCAGATCCGCCGGCGTACCCGCTCCCATCAGATAGCGAGGCCGGTCATCGGGCAGCCACGCGGTCGTATACCCGACTACGTCGTACATCACGTCAGTGGGTTCTCCGACACTCAACCCGCCGATGGCATAGGCATCGAAGCCGACAGCCAGGGTGCCGTCGGCGCTTCGTTCGCGCAGGTCGGGGAACACCCCACCCTGGACGATCCCGAACTGCGCTTGCCCGGCATTGGTTGGCTGGACCGCTCCGGCAGCGTCACTCGAAACCTCCTGGAATCGCCGCCGCCCGCGCGCGGCCCATCGCAGCGTGCGCTCCACCGCCTCGCGCGCGACCTCGTGATCGACGGGATACGGCAGGCACTCGTCGAACGCCATCGAGATGTCGGCCCCGAGGCGGGCCTGGATGTCGACCGCAATTTCGGGGGTGAGCACGTGCGCGCTCCCGTCGAGATGTGACCTGAACGCGACGCCGTCTTCGGTGAGCGTGCGGCGGTCGGTGAGGCTGAACACCTGATATCCGCCGCTGTCGGTCAGGAGGGGCCGGGTCCATCCGCTGAAGCGATGCAATCCACCAAGGGATCCAATCAAGGCATCGCCGGGACGCAGGTGCAGGTGGTAGGTATTCCCGAGAATGATCGACGCCCCCATCGCCTCGAGCTGCGCATGGGTCACGGCCTTGACCGTGCCCTGCGTGCCAACCGGCATGAAGACCGGCGTGTCGATCGTGCCGTGCGGCGTCGCGAGCACCCCCCGCCGCGCGCGCCCGTCAGTGTGCGTGAGTCGAAACGAGAAGGAACTCATCCAGTTCGGACTTCGGAATGCGGAATGCGGAGTGAACCGCTTGAACCCGTTGAACCTATTGAACCTCTTGAACCCGTGGACCGGATAATATTAGTTCCGTCGCGGGAGTCGCCTCTGTCGTGAAGAAGCTTCGGATTGGGATCATCTACGGCGGGCGATCGGGTGAACACGAAGTGTCGGTCGCCTCGGCGGCGTCCGTCTTCAAGTTCCTCGATCGCGAACGCTACGAGCCGATTCCCATCAAGATCGAAAAGGACGGCCGCTGGCTGCTGGCCGATCGCCCGCCCGCCGCGCTCGCGGCCTCGGACGTCATCGAGCAGAGCCGCGTGGCGGGCACGCACGTCGTCCGCCACGGCCGGCAAGCCCACATGGTGGCCTACCCGGCGCAGGAGCCGCTGCTCACCATCGACCGACGCGGTGGCGACGACGACCGCGAGAACGCGCTGGTGACGGGGCTCGGGCTCGATGTCGTCTTCCCGGTCCTGCACGGTCCGTATGGTGAGGATGGTACCGGTCCAGGGCCTGCTGGAGCTCGCCAACGTGCCCTACGTGGGAGCAGGCGTGCTGGCGTCGGCGGTCGGCATGGACAAGGCGATCATGAAGGTCGTCTTTGCCGGGCGTGGGCTGCCGGTGACGCCCTACCACGTCATCCTGCATCACGAATGGGCGCGCCAGGGCCCGCGGATCGCCACGGGAGCGGCGACGGCGCTGGGGTTCCCGCTCTTCGTGAAGCCGGCCAATCTTGGATCCAGTGTCGGGATCTCGAAGGCCAAGGATCCCGCCGGATTGTCAGCCGCCATCGCGCACGCCTTCGAGTTCGATCGCAAGGTCGTCGTCGAGCAGGCGGTCCCGCACGCACGCGAGCTCGAATGCGCGGTCCTCGGCAACGACGATCCCGAGGCGTCCGTCGTCGGCGAGATCGTGCCCAAGCGCGAGTTCTACGACTACGAGGCGAAGTATCTGGACAACGCGTCGGAGCTGTTCATCCCGGCGTCGATCACTCCCGCGCAGCAGGACTCCGCGCGCACCATGTCGCTCGAAGCGTTCCGCGCCGTGGATGGCGCCGGTCTGGCTCGAGTGGACTTCCTCATGGACGGCACGTCGGGAGCGATCTTCGTCAACGAAATCAACACCCTGCCCGGCTTCACGACGATCAGCATGTACGCGAAGCTGTGGGCCGCCAGCGGCGTCGAGTATTCCACGCTGCTGGATCGCCTCGTGAAGCTGGCCATGGATCGCCACGCCGCGAAGCAGCGGCTCAAGACGAGCGCGTTCTGAACATGCCGCGGGTCGGGACGGCCGGCCTCGCGATCAGTGCTCTCCTGAGCGCCCTGGTGGCGCCGACGGCCACCCCGTTGAGCGACGCCGGCCGCCTTGCGGCCATCTACGATCTGATTCTCGACGCACGATTCAGCGACGCGGCCGCTGACATCGCACGCGCGTGCCCGCCTGCTCCACCCGTCACCTGCCAGCTGCTCGAGGTCACCTCGCTCTGGTGGCGGATACAGCTCGATCCCGACAGCACGGCTCTCGACGCGACGTTCTCGACCCGAGTGGACACCGCCATCGCCGCTGCCGAGGCCTGGACGATGCGGGAACCGGAGCGGGCGGAGGCATGGTTCTATCTGGGCGCTGCGTACGGCGCACGGGTGCAGTGGCGCGTGCTGCGGCTGGAGCGCATGGCGGCCGCTCGGGACGGCAAACGGATCAAGGAGTCACTCGATCACGCGCTGGCACTCGATCCGCAGATGGCGGACGCACGGTTCGGCCTGGGCCTCTACAAGTACTACGCCGATATCGCGCCCGCGATTGCCAAGTTCCTCCGTTTTCTCCTGCTCCTGCCCGGCGGCGATCGGCAGGAGGGACTGCGCGACATGCTCACGGCGCAGGAGCACGGGGCGCTGGTCCGGGGCGAGGCGGAATACCAGCTGCACTGGATCTACTTCTGGTACGAACAACAGCCTCGACGCGGACTCGCGGCGCTGCAGCACCTGCAGAGCCGATACCCGCACAATCCGCTGTTCGCGCAGCGGATTGCCGAAGTGCAGATCGAGTACTTCCACGATCCCTCGGCGAGCCTGGCCGCGTGGCTGGCGCTGGCTGATGCGGCGCAGGCGGGGCGCGTCGGTGAAGCGGCGCTGGCGTTCGCGCGCGCGCGGCTCGGGGCGGCCGACGAGCTCGACGCGCTCTATGAAACCGATCGCGCCCTGACGCTCGCCTCCGCCGTCGCCGCCTCGAAACCGACGGCGCCGTTGGGAGCGGCCGCTCGCGCTCAGGTGCTTGTCGGCCGCTTCGAAGACCGTCTCGGCCGTCACGATCGCGCCGTGGCCGCCTACACCGCGGCGCTCGCGGTGATGCCGTCCGGCCAGTCCGATCTGGCCGCGCGCGCGCGGGACGGGATGCGGAGAACGTCCGAGCCGCTGAGCGCAGAGGCCTATCGACTCTCGCTCGATGGCTGGCGCGCGCTCGAAGAGAACGATCCCGCCACGGCTGCACGCCTCCTGGATCGTGCACTCGGTCTCACGCCACAGGATCCGGTGATGCAGTACCGGCGCGGTCGCGTCTTTGTCGCCGAGCAGAGGTCGGACGAGGCCCTCCTGGCGTTCGAACGTGTGATCGCGGCGCGTTCCACGGCGCCACCGGTGTTCCTCGCACGCGCGTACCTCGATCGCGGACTGCTGCTCGACGCTCGGCGCGATGAGGCCGGCGCAATCGAGGCGTTTCGATCCGCGGCGTATGTGTTCGGCGCCGACGCGGCCACGCGCGCGAGCGCGTTGGACGCGATCGCACGCATCACGACGCGCGGTCGATCGGTCACGCCACCGCGCTGACCCCTGTAGTCACGACGCGGACGCGCCGACATTTCTTCTCGAGTGTCATGGGACGCTCATGCTTGACAACTGAGGTGAGAAAATGGTTGCACAGTGCGCGCTGTTTTTTTGACAACACGCAAAGTTTGTGCTTGACACGGATATTTTCTCATCCATAATCTACATCTTGTATGAGGGTGGATGGCTCAGACCACCCGTAGTCAGAACCACGTGATGGTGGGCAACGCTGAGCAACCACCGCTCCAGGAGGAGAAATGGCGAAGAAGACCGCGAAGAAGGCCGCCAAGAAGAAGGCCGCGAAGAAGCGGTAAGTCCGCTCGGGGGGTGCCACCATGCACCCCCCCTTCGTTTCAGGTCGCAGATCTCCTGCACGGGCGGGAGTGAGCACAGAGGCGAAGGGCATCCGGCAGTCGCCGGTCAGCGTGCCAGGCGGCAGCGGCCGAGCGCTGGCGCGGATAGCTCACTCGCACACCAGAAACCCGAGGAAAGGGGGGATACGGAGCATGGCGAAGAAAGCAGCCAAGGGCGGAAAGAAGAAGGCAGCCAAGAAGCGGTAGCCGACCTCTCCGTCAACCGACTCCGGGGGCGCTCTGTGAACGCCCCCGTTTTTCTGTACGCATGACAAAAGCCCCTGCAATGACGAGGGCGAATCGTCAATCATCAAACTGCCTTCGTCATTGCCGCCGTCAGTTCTTTCCGTCCCACGCGCGCACGCGCCGCACGACATCGCCGACCACGAGCCGATCGACCACGTCCATGCCGTCGACCACCTGACCGAACACGGTGTAGCGGCCATCGAGATGCGGCTGTGGCGTGATCGTGATGAAGTACCTGGCTTCCGCCCGTGTCCTTCCAATCGAGCGCCACACCGACCGTGCCCCGGAGGAATGGACGCTGATTGATCTCGTCCCGGATCGTGTAGCCGGGCCCGCCCTCGCCATCGCCGCGCGGATCGCCGTCCTGCAGGACGAAGCCAGGCACGACGCGGTGGATGGCGAGTCCGTCGAAGAAGCCGCGACGCGCCAGCGCCACGAACGTGTGAACGGTCAGCGGGGCATCCAGCATCGCGAGGTCCACCTGCACCGTGCCTTTGTCGGTATCGAGATACAGCTGTGTCGAGTAGCTCGGTGAGACGATCGCGGGACTCGCGTAGGTCTCGACACCGAGCGCCGTCGGTGCCGGACGTATCGTGTCCGCCACCGCACGCGCCGGCTCCAGCGTCTTCAAGAGCTCCGCGGCCTTGACTCGCACCGCCCAGTCGCGATCCTGCAGGGCCTGCACGGCCAGCGGGCCGGCCGTCCCCGGATCGATGGCCGCGATGGCCTGCAGGATCGACGCGCGAGCCACGTACGTGTCGTCGGCGCGTGACGCGTCGTACGCCGTCCTCAGCGGAGCGATCGCCGCGGTCGCTTTGAGCTCTCCGAGCGCGGCGGCCGCTGCCGCGCGAACGATCGGATCGTCTCCAACCAGCTTCGGGACGATGAGCGGGACCGCGGCGGCGCTGTGCGTCGCGCCGAGCGCCGTCAGTACCGCTGACAACGCGCGGTGATCCGGATCATTCAGCCGCCCGGTCAACTGCGCCACGCCGCGGCCTTCGGGAAGGGCCCCAAGCGCACCGGCCACGGCCGCACGCACGGACCACTCCGGATCGGGATCGAGCCCCGACAGGACGGTGAGAAATCGATCGGCATCGAGCGCGCCGACCGTTCGAAATGCGGCGGCGCGCAGCCACGCCTGTCGGCTCGAGAACAGATCGAGCAGCGCATCCGCATCGGCGGCGGCGCCGGTCGATGCCAACGCAAGAACGGCCTCGGCACGCACCGCATCGGGTGCATTACCCTGGATCAACCGTTCGAGGCCTGGGACCGCGGTATGGAGCTTCAGCTCGGCCGCCGACCGGATGGCTTCGATGCCGACGAACGGATCGCGCGCGGCGTCGCCCGCCAATGTGACGAGCACGTCGTGCCCGACCTCGCTCTTGACCGCACCGAGCCCACGCGCCGCGAACGCGCGAGTGTACACGCCGCTGCCCTTCACGAGCGTGAGCAGCGCCGGACCCGCACGGGGATCGTCGATCCGCCGCAGGGCGTACGCGACGGGCCACCAGGCCGACACCGGCTGTCCTGACGCATCGAGGACGACTGATGCGAGCGCGTCGTATGCCTTCATCCGCGCCAGGGCATAGACGGCAAGCCGTACGGCTTCGACCTCCGGGCTCATCGGGTACGTCAGGTCGTCCGGTGCGATTGTTTTCAGGATGCCAGTAGCGACGTACTTGGAGGCCATGGCCGCGACGGCTCCAGCCTGATCGCGCGCGCCGACGGCCGCCAACGCCTCTGCCGCGCGCCCCTGCACCAGCGGTGAGCTGTCACCGAGCGCCATCGTCAACGCTTTCGCACCAGCGGGATCGCCGATGAGACCGATCGAGAACGCCGCCATCTGGCGGACCTCTGGTTCGGGATCGGAGAACAGCTGCGCGAGGGGCGGAATACCCGCCGGCAAACCCACACGGCCCACCGCGAGGGCGGCACGACGACGAACCCGCCCTTCGCTGTCGGTCAGGAGACGCAACAGATCCGGCGCGACGACGATGGGAGTGACGATCGGTCTCCGAGCCGATGCCGGCGGCGCAGGCTGCGGCGGCGCCGGCAGGTGCAGCACCCGCTGATCCTCCATCTGCAGGATCCACGACAGCTTCTTCTCGAACGTAGGCGGCGGCGCCGCCGGTGCGGGCGGCGGCGCGCTCGCGCACGCGGAGGTGAGTAAAGTGGCGGCGACTACGGAGGGCAATCGAGTGACGAGTCACGGATGTGTCAGGCTGAGTGTCCGCTCGGTAGCGCGTTCGACGCGCTCGGCGACGACATGAACGCCGATGCCGGGACCGGGCGGCACGTCGATTGTGCCATCCGCGCGGACCTCAATCGGCGGTTCGATGAGATCGGGCGCGTAATAGCGGCGGCTGGCCGCCACGTCTCCCGGCAGCGTGAAATTGGCCAACGTGGACAAGTGGATGTTGTGGGCGCGGCCGATGCCCGACTCGAGCATGCCGCCATGCCAGACCGGAACACGGCGTGCGGCGCAGGCGTCGTGCACGCGGATCGACTCGGCATGCCCGCCGACTCGTCCCGGCTTGATGTTGATGATCCGGCACGCACCTGCGTCGATCGCTTCGACCGCCTGCTTCGTGCCGTGGATGGACTCGTCCAGACAGACCGCGGTCTTGAGGCGACGCTGTAACCCTGCGTGTTCGACGATGTCGTCGTAGTCGAGGGGCTGCTCGATCATCATCAGATCGTACGCGTCGAGGGCCGCCAGATGGTCTGCGTCGGCAGTGGTGTAGGCGGCGTTCGCGTCCACCATCAGCGGGATGCTCCCGAAGCGCGAGCGCAGTCGCTCGACTGGTGCCACGTCCCACCCCGGCTTGATCTTGATCTTGATGCGCCGGTATCCCGCGGCGAGTTCCTCCGCGACGCGGGCTTCGAGTTCGTCGAGCGTGTCTTGAATCCCGATCGACACGCCCGATGTTATCGGCTGACCCGAACCGCCCAACACCTGCCACAGCGGCTGACCCTGTTGCTTGGCGTACAGGTCCCACCCGGCCATCTCGATGGCCGCTTTCGCCATACGGTGGCCACGGATGATCTGCAGCGCTGGCAGGATCTCACGGGGATGCCCGAACCGGTGGCCGAGCACCCGCGGCGCGATGAACGTCGCCAGGATCTGCCAGGCGGTCTCGGTCGTTTCGCTGCTGTAGAACGGATTGTCGTCGGCCACGCACTCGCCGAGGCCGTCAACGCCGTCGGCTGACAGCCGCACGAGCACGAAGGTGCGCCCGTAGCTGCGCCCGAAGCTGGTCTCGAAATGACGAACCAGTGGCAGGCGAAGCAGCCGGAGCTCGAGGCGATCGGGTGTCACGCGTGCAGGTTGCGGCTGTCGGAGAGGCGCATGATAGCACGCGCGTCGGCACGCTTGCCGCTTGACTGGACCGTGGCTATACTCCGCCCACGTTGCGGTTCCGCCACATCGCTATCGAGGGGCCGGCCGGGGCGGGCACCTCGGCGCTCGCAGAGCGGCTCGCCACGCGCCTGGATGCCACGCTGGTCCTCGAAGACCAGGACAATCCGTTCCTTGCGGATTTCTACGCCGAGCGTCCCGGTGCGGCGCTGCAGGCACAGCTCTTCTTTCTCCTCAACCGCCATCGCCAGCAAAGCTCGCTGCGCCAATCCGACCTCTTTAATCAGGTCACGATCTGCGACTACATTTTCGACAAGGATCGCATCTACGGCTTCCTCAATCTCGACGACAACGAGCTCTTCATCTATCAGCGACTCTACGACCTGCTCGTACGAGACCTTCTGGCGCCTGACCTGGTGATCTACCTCCAGACCGCGACGGACGTCCTTGCGCGCCGGCTGCGCGACCGAGCCCGCCGGGCTGAGCTCGAGGTGGCGGTGCCGGGAGATCGCTACCTGCAGGAATTGAACGAGGCGTACCAGCACTTCTTCTTCCACTACTCCGCCAGCTCCCTGCTGGTGGTGGAAACCGCGCAGTTCGATCCGGCCGGCACCGACGAATCGATCGACGATCTGATCCGGCAGATCGAGACGATGGCGGGAGGCACACAGTACTACGTGCCCCGAACCCGGTAGGCCGACAGGTCAGACGTACAACTCGTTACAAGTCAATTCGTTGCGCAGACCACGCTTGACCTCGGGCGCGGGCAGGCTCTAAGCTCGCCCTCCATGGCGTGGTTCAAGAAGAGCCGCAAGCCCAGGGAAGCGACTCCGGGGAAGGCCAGCAAGATCCCGGAGGGCCTCTGGGTGAAGTGCCCGGGGTGCGCGCAAGCCCTTTTCAACAAAGACCTGGCCACCAATCAGTACGTCTGCCCCAAATGCGCCCATCACTTCCGGATTGGGGCCCGTGACCGGCTGCGCACGCTCTTCGACGGTGACTGGGTCGAGTACGACGCCAATCTCGTGTCGACGGACCCCTTGCGGTTCGTGGACACCAAGCCGTACGTGGATCGCCTTCGCACGACCATCGCGGCAACCGGCGAGCACGATGCGGTCGTCGTCGCGACCGGTTCGCTCGACGGGCATCGAACGGTCATCGCCGCGATGGAGTATTCGTTCATCGGCGGCAGCATGGGCGTGGTCGTTGGAGAAAAGATCACGCGGGGCATCGAGCGTGCTCTTGCCGAGCGGCTTCCCGTCATCATCGTGTCGTGCTCCGGCGGCGCGCGGATGATGGAAGGCGCGCTGTCGCTCATGCAGATGGCGAAGATCAGCGCCGCGCTCGCCCGGCTCGACCGCGCCCGACTGCCCTACATCTCGGTGTTGACGGATCCGACCACGGGCGGTGTGACGGCGAGCTTTGCGATGCTGGGCGACTTGAACATTGCCGAGCCGAAAGCGCTCATCGGTTTCGCCGGACCGCGCGTGATCGAGCAGACGATCCGCCAGAAGCTGCCGGACGGATTTCAGCGCAGCGAATTCCTCCTCGAGCACGGCATGATCGACGCCGTTCTCGATCGGCGCGAATTGAAGGGCACCATCGGACGCGCCTTCCGGTTCATGGTCTCTGCCGCCACGCCCGACGCGGTACCGGCTCCCGTCACCGCACGGTGATCGACACGCAGCCTTCGGCCATCCGCGCCTGGCTCTCGTCTCTCGAACTCTTCGGCATCAAGCTCGGGCTCGACGCGATGCGGGCGATCTCGCGGGCGCTCGACACGCCGGAGCGTCGGTGGAAGGCCGTCCACATCGCCGGCACGAACGGCAAGGGCTCCGTGGCCGCGCTGACGGCTCACGCGCTGCAGTCCGCCGGTCACTCGACGGGCCGCTACACGTCGCCCCACCTGCTCCATCTCGAAGAGCGCATCGTCATCAACGGTCGGCCCGTGGCCGAAGCCGACCTCGACGCCTCGCTCGCACGCGTGCGCGACGCCGCGGAGAGACTGCGGCAGGACGGGATGCTCCAGGCACATCCCACGTTCTTCGAGGTGACGACCGCGGCGGCGTTCGATGTGTTCCGCATGGCCGGTGTCGAGATGGGCGTCATCGAGGTCGGGCTCGGCGGCCGTTTCGACGCGACGAACATCCTGCAGCCGATCGCGACCGCCATTACGACGATCGATTTCGACCACGAGCAACATCTCGGCTCGACGCTTCGGCAGATTGCGTTCGAGAAGGCCGGCATCCTGAAGCCAGGTGTGCCGGCGGTCATCGGCCGGATGGCCGGCGATGCGCGACACGAAGTGGAACGGATCGCGATCGAACAGAGGGCGCCGCTGGTCGACGCGACAACGGGGAGCGCGGTGCACGCCGTGCGACGAGGCGGCCTGACCCGGCTCACTCTCGACACGCCTGTGCGGCAGTACGGCCCGCTCGAGATGTCCCTGCGTGGGGCGCATCAGATCCCCAACGCGCTGGTCGCCGTGCGCCTCGTCGAAACGCTCGAGTCTCTTGGCGTCGCCGTCGGTCCCTCGGCGCTGGAGTCGGCGCTTCGTGAGACCCGATGGCCGGCGCGCCTGGATCTCCGCTCGTTGCCAGATGGGCGGCAGGTCCTCATCGACGGTGCGCACAATCCCGCCGGCGCGGCGGCTCTCGCCGCCTACATCGTGGACGAATGGCCGCAGGGCGTGCCGATCGTGTTCGGTGCGATGGCCGACAAAGACCTGGCGCAGATGCTCGCGGCGCTCGGGAGCGTGGCGCGGCCTCTTGTCTTGACCGTGGCGCCAGGGAAACGCGCCGCCGATCCGGCCATCCTGGATCGAATCGCACGCGAGCGGGGGATCACACCGGTTGTCGAGCCATCGCTTCGATCGGCGATAGAGCATGCCTGGCGGCACGGCTCACTGATCGTCGTGGCTGGTTCGCTGTATCTCGCGGGCGCCGTGATGAAAGAGCTGAGCCTCGCATGGTGATCGTGCGTTGGTCGCGCCACGGCCGCGTGATATCCTGCCGAAGCTAGCCTCTGTCACTCGCTCCGGTGCGCGCTGTTCATCATGCGTTCAGCGCATCGCCGACAGAATCAACCGAAGACATGCGCGCGTCCAGACGCCCGATCCGCGTCACCACTCTTCTGCCGTTCACGGCGCCTCTTGTCCTCATCGCGGCGCTCACCTTGTCGCCTCGTCCGGCCGCGGCACAGCAGATAGCCGGCTGTCAGACGTCCAAGTCATGGACGATCGATCGGCTCGGCAAGGATCACATCAAGCTGATCGGACAGGTCCAGGTCAACTGCACCGACGAGACGTTCTTCGCGGACGAGATGGAGATGTTCACCGATCAGAATCGAGTGATCGGTACCGGCAACGTCGTGTTCACGAGCGGCACGAGCCGGATCGCGGCCGAACGCGTGGATTTCAACACCGTCACGAAGACCGGCACGTTCTATCAGGCGGCCGGCAGTGCGACGCTGCAGGACGATCAGCCGCCCACACCGAAACCGGGCCGTCCCGTGAAGCCGGAAAAGAGCATGTTCGGGACGCAGGAGGCCGACGTCTACTTCTACGGCGAGAAGATCGACAAGGTTGGCGAGAAGAAATACAGAGTGACCAAAGGCGGGTTCACGACGTGCCTGCAGCCGACGCCGCGCTGGAAGCTCACGTCGGGCACGGTGACGGTGAAGCTCGAACACTACGCGCTGCTGACCAACTCGCTGATGAAGGTGAAGAATGTCCCGATCCTCTACCTGCCGGTCTTCTATTACCCGGTGCGGAAGGACGACCGCGCCACGGGCTTTCTGATTCCGACCTACGGCGCGTCCACGATCAAGGGTCAGACGCTCAGCAACGCGTTCTTCTGGGCGATCTCGCGCAGCATGGACGCGACGTTCATGCACGACTGGTTCTCCAAGACCGGCCAGGCGTTCGGCGGCGAGTACCGCTACATCCAGGGTCCGGGGAGTGACGGCTACATCAGGGCCTATAACCTGCTGGAGCACGAAGCCTCCTACGTCGAGAACGGCGTCGAGACCACCACACCGGAGCGCACGAGCTACCAGATCAACGGCAACATGAGCCAGAAGATCTCGAACAGCCTGCGCGCGCGCGGCCGCGTGGACTACTTCTCCAGCCTGGAGGTGCAGCAGACCTACAACATGAACGTGTACGACGCCTCGCGCCGGCAGCGGTCGTACAGCGGATCGCTCACGGGGAACTGGCGCGAGTACAACGTCGTCGGCACGGTGGATCGCACCGAGTACTTCTACGGCACCACGAGCTCGAGCCTGCGCGGCGGCACGCCGCACATCCTCGCGAGCCGCGGTGAGCGTCCGCTCTTCGGCTCGCCGGTCTACTTCTCCGTCAACAGCGACTTCAACCACATGGATGTCGAGCGCACGAGCGGTACGACGCTGGTCGATCAGAGCCTGACGCGGTTCGACCTCTTCCCCCGTGTGCGCGTGCCGTTCACCAAGTGGCAGTGGTTCACGATCAACAGTACGGCGGGCTACCGGTACACGTACTGGACCGAGAGCCGTGACCTCAACGGCGTGCAGATAGAACAGCCGATCACCCGTAACTATTACGAGCTGTCGGCCAATATGACGGGGCCGGTGTTCAACCGGATCTGGGGATTCAAGAGCGGCACGAAACTGAAGCACTCGATCGAACCGTACTTCAACGTCACCCGCGACTCGGCGATCGACGACTTCGATCGGTACGTGCAGATCGACTCGACCGATCTGGTCGTCGGCAAGACGACGCGCGTCAGCTACGGGATGGCGAACCGTCTGTTCAAGAAGGTGAAGGGCGGACGGTCGCGGGAGTTCATCACGGCGACGATCGGCCAGAGCTATTACACCGACGCGAAGGCCGCGATCTACGATCAGCGGTATCAGTCCAACAACGGCACGGCACCGAGCCACTTCTCGCCGCTGGCGCTGTCAGTACGGGCGCAGCCGACCGATCTCGTCACGGCCAACTTCCGCACGGAATACGACACACAGTTTCACGCGGTCCGCACGATGAGCGCGGACACCAGCTTCCGGATTGGCGACTGGCTGCAGTCGGTCCTCGGCTGGAGCCAGCGGCGCTTCATCGAAGGCCTGGCCGGTTTCAATGATCCGACCCGGCTCGATCATTACTTCAACGGCGCGTCCACGGTGCGATTCAAGCAGAATCGCTTCGGCGGCATCCACCAGTTCAATTACGACATCCTGCGCCACTCCTATCTGCAGCAGCGCTTCGTGGCATACTACAATGCGCAATGTTGTGGGTTTGCTGTCGAGTACCAGACGTGGGACCTGAGCCGGATAACGACGAGTCCCGTGGCTCAGGACCATCGGCTGAATTTCTCGATCAGCCTCGCCGGCATCGGGACCTTCTCTAACCTCTTCGGCTCGATGGGCGGCAACTCTCCACTCGGCGGCAGCCGTTATTAGTTCGCTCCAACACGACGACGATGAAGGGTCTCATCCTGAGCGGCGGGAAGGGGACGCGCCTGCGCCCCCTGACCTACACGAGCGCGAAGCAGCTCGTTCCGGTTGCCAACAAGCCGGTGCTGTTCTACGGCATCGAGGCGATCGTCGCCGCAGGCATCCGCGACATCGGCATTGTCGTCGGCGACACGCAGGCCGAGATCCGGGCCGCGGTGGGCGACGGCTCGGCGTGGGGCGCGCGCGTGACCTACATCGAGCAGGACGCACCGCGGGGGCTGGCGCATGCAGTTCTCATCAGCGAGCCGTTCATCGGACGCGACCCTTTCGTGATGTATCTGGGCGACAACCTCCTGAACAAAGGCATCGCGCCGTTCGTCGAGGTGTTCTCGCGCGACCTCCCTGCCGCGCAGATTCTGCTGGCACGCGTGCCCGATCCGCAGATGTTCGGCGTCGCGGAGCTGAACGACGGCATGGTCGTGCGGCTCGTGGAGAAACCGCAGGAGCCGAAGAGCGACCTCGCGCTCGTCGGCGTGTACATGTTCGGTCCTGAGGTGTTCGAGTCGGTGCGCCGCATCAAGCCCAGCTTCCGGAACGAGCTCGAGATCACCGATGCGATCCAGGACCTGATCGATCGGGGACTCGCCGTGCGGCCGCACATCGTCGACGGCTGGTGGAAGGACACCGGGAAGCTCGAAGACATGCTCGAAGCGAACCGGTTGATCCTCGAGACGCTCGACCGCCGAATCGACGGCGCCGTGGACAGCGAGTCTCGAGTCGAGGGCAAGGTGGTGATCGACGCCGGCGCGACGATCGAGCGTTCCGTCATCCGCGGACCCGCAATCATCGGTGCCAATGCCCGAATCATCCACGCCTACGTCGGACCGTTTACCTCGATCATGAAGGACGTCGAGATTCGCGACTCCGAGATCGAGCACAGCATCGTGCTCGAGGGCAGCCGGATCAGCAACCTCGCCCACCGCGTCGAAGACAGCCTGATTGGCAAGAACGTGACGATTTCACGGCTTCCCGTGAAACCGTCGGCGTACCGCTTCATGCTGGGCGACAATTCCGAAGTCGGCATCCGATGGTGACAGGAGCAGGTGTGACCGAACCCACCCGTTATGCGGCCGCGGCGCCCGCGAGGCATCCGCGCATCGAGGGCGTCAAGGTGAAGCCGCTGAAGCTCATTCCCGACGAGCGCGGGTACCTCATGGAAATCCTCCGCGCCGACGACACGGAGCTGTTCACGCGATTCGGGCAGGTGTACCTGTCAGCGACCTATCCGGGCGTGGTGAAAGCGTGGCACTACCATCGCGAGCAGGTGGACAACTTCGTATGCGTGGCCGGAATGGTGAAACTGGTCCTTGTTGACACGCGCGACGGCTCGCCGACCAAGGGCGCCGTCAATGAATTCTTCCTCGGCACCGAGAATCGAACGCTCGTCCAGGTTCCCAACCTCGTGTATCACGGCTGGAAGTGCGTCAGCGCTGAGATGTCGCTCGTCGTGAACGTCCCCAACGAACCGTACCGGTACGCCGATCCCGACGAATACCGGCTCGAACCGCACGGCACGCTGCCGTACGACTGGACCCGGCGCGATGGTTGAAGTCCTCGTCACGGGCGGCGCCGGATTCATCGGCAGCAACTTCGTGCGATACGCGCTCGCCACGCACGACGACTGGCGTGTCACCACGCTCGACAAGCTGACCTACGCGGGCCGGATCGAGAACCTGAAGGACGTGATGGACCATCCGCGCCATGCGTTCGTGCGCGCGGACATCTGCGATCGATCGACGACCACTCCGCTCGTGCGGCGGTCGCACATCGTCGTCCATTTCGCCGCCGAGACGCACGTCGATCGGTCGATTCAGGCCGCAGGCGATTTCATCCGGACGGACGTCATCGGGACGTTCGTGCTGCTCGAGGCGGCGCGCGAGGCTCCCGCGCTGCGGCGGTTCATCCAGATCTCGACCGACGAAGTCTACGGGAGCGTTCCCGAGGGATCGAGCCGCGAGACCGATGAACTGCGGCCCCGAAATCCGTACTCGGCGAGCAAGGCAGGCGCCGACCGTCTGGCATACAGCTATTTCGCGACCTACGGAGTGCCCGTGGTCGTCACACGCGCGTCGAACAACTACGGACCGTACCAGTTTCCCGAAAAGGTCATTCCGCTCTTCATCACGAACGCCATCGATAGCCTCCAGGTGCCGCTCTACGGCGACGGCGGCAATGTGCGCGACTGGCTCCACGTGATCGATCATTGCCGGGGAATCGACGTCGTCATCGAGCACGGCGTGAACGGCGAGGTCTACAACATCGGCGGCGGCAACGAAGTCAAGAACGTCGATCTGACGAATCGCATCCTCGCCCTCACCGGGCGGACCGCCTCGCTCATCAGGCCGGTTGCCGATCGTCCGGGACACGACCGGCGCTACAGCCTCGACACGACGAAGCTGCAGCGGCTGGGATGGACGCCGCGGCAGGACTTCGCCGAGGGCCTGGCCTCGACGGTGGCGTGGTACCGCGACAACGAGTGGTGGTGGCGGCCCATCAAAGAGCAGGATCCCGCCTTCCGCGAGTTCTATCAGTCGCAATACGGCACGCGCCTGAGCTGACGTGAACGGTCCCATCCTCGTCACCGGCGCAGCCGGTTTCGTCGGCAGCCACCTGCTGGACCTGCTGCGTCCGATGGGACTACCGATCGAAGCGTGGATGCGGCCCGACGCACCGCCGCTCGCGGCGCTGGACACCTCTGGTGTCAGCGTGGGCCATCGTCGAGCTCCTCGATCGCCCGTCGGTGACGGCGCGGCTTGTCGGCCCTCCGGCCAGGCACCATCTTCCATCTGGCGGGCGCCGCGCACGTTGGCCGGTCGTGGCAGGCTGCAGCAGCCACGCTCGAGACCAACGTGATCGGTACGCATCACGTGCTCGAAGGCGCGCGACTGCTCGGCCTGGCGCCGCGCATCCTGGTCCCCGGGTCGGCAGCTGTCTACGCTGCCGTGAACGGCCCTCTCACCGAGGATTCCGCCGTTCATCCAGACAGCCCGTACGGCGTGAGCAAGATGGCTCAGGAACAGCTCGGTCTCGCCGCCGCCGCGGAGGGCACGCACGTCGTCGTCACGCGATCCTTCAACCATATCGGACCGCGGCAGGATCCTGCCTTTGCCGCCGCGAGCTTCGCACGGCAGATCGCGCTGGCCGAGCGCGGACGCGCACCGTCGGTGCTGCGAGCCGGCAACCTTGCGCCTCGCCGCGATCTCACCGACGTGCGCGACACCGTGCGCGCATATGTTGCGCTCGTCGAGCACGGGCGTCCCGGCCGCGTCTACAACGTGTGCTCGGGCCGCGCGCTCGCGATGCAGGACCTCGTGGACGGTCTGAGATCGATGGCCACCGTGCCGGTCTCGGTCGAGACCGATCCCGCGCTCTTTCGTCCTCACGACGCGCCGCTGGTGCTCGGCGATTGCGGCAGGCTCACGCCGACACGGGCTGGCACGCCGCCATTCCCCTCGAACAGACGCTGACAGACCTGCTCGAATATTGGCGCGCGCAGATCTAACTGCGTCGTCGCTCGCCGTTCACAGTCCCCGCTGAGACTTGATCTTCGTGGAGGAATGCCGCAAGATATAGGCGAACAAAAGTCGAAACATGCCGGAAAAGGCTGAGACTCTCTTCCCAATGGCCGATCGGCCCACGACGCGCGACATCGCGCGGATCGTGAAAGACGGCGGCGGTCCACACGCGCTGGACGAAGCGCAGCGCCGTGCCGACGAAGCGAGCTACCAGGAAGTCCAGTGCCGCAGCGCACTGAATCCAGTCGAGGGGATGCCGTTCAAGTGGACGCTCAATCCCTATCGCGGCTGCACGCACGGCTGCCACTACTGCTTCGCACGTCGGTACCACGCGCAGTTCGAGCTGGGCGCCGGTGATGACTTCGCCTCGATCATCCTCGTCAAGACGAACCTCGTGGACGTGCTCAAGCGTGAGCTCGATAGTCCGTCATGGACGCGCGAGGTCGTCGCGATGGGAACTGCCACCGATCCGTATCAGCCGATTGAAGGCACATATCGGCTGACGCGCGAGTCGCTCGTCGCGCTCGCGGCCGCACGCACACCGGTGGGCGTCGTCACCAAGGGGCCGATGGTCGTGCGCGATATCGACGTCCTGCAGTCGGTGAATGCGGCGTCGTCGTGCACGGTCTATCTGAGCGTGCCTTCGGTGGACATCGATGCCTGGCGGCGTCTGGAGCCCGGCACGGCTCCTCCGCTTCAGCGGCTGAAGGCCGTGCGCGCGCTCGTTGACGCTGGACTGCGGGCCGGCGTGCTGATGGCGCCGATCGTTCCCGGGATCACGTCGCATCCCCGCCTGTTGACCGAGACGATGAGGGCCATTGCCGATTCGGGCGCCGGCTTCGTCGGCGCGAACGTGCTGCGGCTCGACCCGGGGACGCGGGAACATTTCCTGGGCTTCCTCGCGCGCGAGTACCCAGGTCTCGTGAACGGCTATGGCAATCTCTATCCGAAGGGATCGTCAGAGGCGCGAACCGACTATCGCGCACAGCTCAGAGCGGTTGTCGATCTGGTGCAGCAGCGTGCCGGTCTCGCCCGCCGCCAACGTCCCGTCGATCCCGATGGCACGCCGGCGCCCAGCCCGCCCGACGCTCAGGGAACGTTCAACTGGAGGGACTGATCAACTCCCAACTCCCAACTCCCAACTCCGAACTCCGAACTCGGTTCACTCCGCACTCCGCACTCCGAACTCCACACTCCGTTCACGCTCCGTACGCCAGATGGCTGACGAGATGGGGACCCGCCGTTTCGACGACGATCGCGCCGTTGCGAAGGCGCACCGAGAAAGCTGTGCGCTTCGTTCCAGCGCTGACTGATAGGCAGTTTTACGTGTTCATCCACGACGCGCTTCAAGAATCGGGCGCCGTACGCCAGGCTGTGGCCCTCTTCCACCAGGTGCTCGAGCGCGTCAGCTTCCACCGTCAACGTTCGATTCTTCTGCCGCAGCGTTTCGGCGACGCGATCGAGATACAGGCACGCGATGTGCCGCACCTCGTCTTTCGTCAGCGGGGAGAACACCACCACCTCGTCGATCCGGTTCCTGAACTCCGGCGGGAATCGCCGCTCCAACTCGCGCAGCACTTCTGCCTGTACGCCGTCGGCGTCGACGGCAGTCGTGCTGAAGCCAAGCGGACTCGTCAGCCGCCGGAAGTGTTCCGAACCGACGTTCGACGTCATGATGACGATGGCATCGCTCAGGTAGACGCGCTTGCCGCGGCCATCGGTCAGCCAGCCCTCGTCAAAGGCCTGGAGGAACAGATTGAGAAGCGCCGGACTCGCCTTCTCGACTTCGTCCAGCAGGACGACCGAATACGGTCTGTCGCGCAGCTGGTTCGTCAGCACGCCGCCGCGTTCGGATCCGACGATGCCCCGCGGCATGCCGATCAGCTTGTCCACGCCGACGGTGCCGTCCTGATACTCCGACAAGTCGATCCGGATCATCTTCTTGTCGTCGCCGAAGAGGAATTCGGCGACCGCCTTCGCGAGCTCCGTCTTCCCGACGCCGGTTGGGCCGAGGAACAGCAGCACGCCGTCGGGTCGATCGAAACCGTCCTTCAGCGGCCCCTTGTTCAGCACGAGCCGGTGGGCGACCGCGCGAATCGCGTCCTTCTGTCCTATGACGCGCTTCGCGAGCTGCGCCTCGACCGAACGGAAGCGGTCGCTCACTTCGCGGTACACCATGTCTTCGGGGATGTTGGCCGCGTGCGCGATGACCGAGACGACGTCGCTGTCGCGGACCTCGAGCCGGCGATCGATTTCCGCTCGCACCGAGGCGGTGTCGAGCCACCCGATCACTTTGTCGGGCAGCCGCAGGTGGCGGATGTAGCGCGGCGACAGTTCGAGCGCGGTCTCGATCGCTGCGTCCGTGATCCGGACGGCGTAGTTGCGCTCGAGTCGGGGCCGCAGCTCGTAGAGGATGTGGCGCGTTTCGGCAATCGTGGGCTCGGCGATGTAGACCATCCGAAACCGACGCGAGAGGGCCTCGTCTTCCTGGATGTACTGCTTGTACTCGCTGAGCGTGGTCGCGCCGATGATGCGGACTTCGCCGCGAGCCAGCACCGACTTGAAGACGTTGGCCGCGTCCGACGGTGCGCCGAGCGCGGATCCCGCGCCCACCATCGTGTGGGCTTCATCGATGAACACAATCAGGTTGGGCCGCTCCTTCAGCTCGCGCAGCACGTTCTGGATGCGATCCTCGAACATCCCGCGCAGCATCGTGCCCGCCACCATGCTGTTCATCTCGAGGTTGACGATCTGGCAGTCGCGCAGCCGGACGGGCAGCGTCTCGGGGTCGAACTCGATTCGTCGCGCGAGGCCTTCGGCGATTGCGGTCTTCCCGACGCCCGGCTCGCCGACCAGCATCACCGAGTTCGCGCGCTCTCTGTGGCAGAGAATCTCGACCACTTGCTGAATCTCGGCGTCCCGGCCGAAGACCGGCGGAGTTCGATCCTGACGGGCGAGCAGATTCAGGTTCGTCGCGAAGTGCTTGAGGAACGGTGGCAGTTCGAACCGCTTCTTGAGACGCTCGTCGCGGACCTCGACGTCGCGCATCCTGTTGGAGATGCGCGCGACCAGCAGGTCCGGCTCGACGCCCTGACTGCGCAGCAGCGAGACCGGCACTCCCTGCGCCTCCTCGAAGATCGCCGTGAAGAGGTCCCCGGAGTCGATGCCCTGCCGGCCGCTGCGGGTCGCGTGCTGCAGCGCAAGCTTGAACACCAGCTTCGCGTCAGCAGAAGCGCGCACCTCCCGCCCGCCGGCACTGGGCATCGTGTGGAGGTGATCGTCGAGTGTCTGCAGGATGGCGTACGGATTCAGATCGAGCTCGCGAATCACCTCCGCAAACAGGTTCCATTCCACTTGCGCAAACGCCAGGAACAGGTGCTCCGGTCCCACCATGGCGTGGTCGCGCCGGCGCGACTCCTCCACCGCGCGGTCGACGATCCGTTGCGCCGACTCGCTCAACTTTCCCGGTGGAATGTCCAGTTCGTCCATGGGTGCCACCCTCCACCCTTATATCGAGCAAAACCGAGGCCACGGATACACTCTTCGACCCTCGCCAGCGCCTGCGGAGCGCCGGCGGCTAAGTGGGCGGTGTTGCGGGATGCGGCAATTCCTGGACAGAGTGGGAAGTCGGTCGGTCCTGGGCGAGGACCGACGCTGCGACGGCCAGCCGACACCCCGGCGGCCAGGGGGTTGGCGCCGAAGCGACCTCACAGCCGCAGGAGAAGGCCGGCGATGAGCGCAGCGCGCCAGGCGAGCGGATCGAGCTCCACATGCTCATCGATGGCGTGGGCACCGCCACCCAGTGGACCCAGGCCGTCCAGTGTAGGTACGCCAAGGGCCGCCGTGAAGTTGCCGTCCGACCCGCCTCCTGTCGTCCCTTCCGCCAGCTCGTGCTTCAGTTCGTGCGCCACGGCACGTGCCTGCTCGTAGAGCCGAATCACGCCGGCCGTGCGTTCGAGCGGCGGACGGTTGATGCCGCCGCCGATCTGCAGGCGGGCGCCTGGGAGATGCGGTTTCAAGGCGTGAAGCGCCTGCTCGATCCCCTTGGCGTCCTGCATCGTTGACACGCGGACATCGAGCTCGAGACGGCCGTAGGCGGGGACCACATTCGTGCGCGTGCCACCCTCGATGCGTCCGGCGGTGATCGTCAATCCGCGCGATGGATCCTGCACGGTCTGCAGGGCCAGCACCTGATGCGCGAGCTCCACGATCGCGCTGACGCCCTTCTCGGGCTCGATGCCCGCATGCGCCGACACGCCATGGGCCTCGATGGTGAATTCGCCGACACCCTTCCGGCCAGTCTTGACGCCGCCTCCGGGTAAAGAGGGCTCGAGCACGAGCACCGCCACACTGCGCCTGGCTTCGTCTTCGATGATCGCGCGCGACGTCTGGCTGCCGATCTCCTCGTCCGAGGTGAGTAGCCAGACGACGCGATGGCGCGGCGTGATCCGGAGAGCGGCGAGCGCGCGCACCGCGAACGCGCCTACGCCGATGCCGCCCTTCATGTCGTACACACCCGGGCCCGACAACCGGCCCGACGCGCGACGAACGGGCATCCGCGCGAGCTGTCCGATCGGCCAGACGGTGTCGATATGGCCGAGCAGCAGCACTTGTGTGTCGCCTGTGCCCCACGAGAGGCGCAAGTGATTGCCCGCCACGGTCTGCTCCAGCACGTCGGCCCGCCAGCCGAGGCGGACAAATTGATCGGCGGCAAAAGCGCCGAGGCGATCGACGGCGGGCTTGTCCGAGCTTGGTGACTCGATACCCGCGAGCGCCTCGATAAACGTGATCGCCCACTCGCGTTCGCGCTCGCAGTACGTGAGTAGCTCCGAGATTGGTTCGGGCGGGCGGGAGGTCATGTGGAGTGGGCTCGGCGTCGTGTTCGGATTCGTGTTGGTGTTCGTGTTCGTATTCGGGGTTGGGGTTCGTATTCGGGTTGGGAACGGCCTGTGTCGTGTGTGCTAATAATGAGGGATGCGATCGTCTGGTTGGAAGGGCAGGCCGGCGCCATTCGTGTCGGGTCTTCTCGCGGCCGTTTACGCGGTCTCGCTCGGAGCCCAGACGCCCGCGCCGCGTCCCGCGGCTCCTCAACCGCCTCGTCCAGCGCCGCCGACGCAACCCGCCGCGCCGCCGGCTCAGCCGATCGAGCTGCCGTCGCTTCCCCAGGAATCTGCACCCACGGCCGCCGTGCTGGGAGTCAGCCTCTATCCCACGGCACAGTTCATTCGTTCGTACGACGCCGGGCGCGGGCAGCGGTTCTACATCTTCGCCACGCAATCCTCGTTCACCGACGTCGTGAACTACTACCGGAACACGCTGAAGCAACGGGGTGAGCTCGTCTTCGAGCGGCCGGCAACGCAGTTCTTCGAGAACGGCCGCTTTCGGGAAGAGGCGATGGCGGTGTCGCCCGGCGTGACCGTGAAGGACTTCACCGCCACGGGATCGGCGGGATATCCGAATCCACGGGCCGGCGCCACGCCGGCCGCGTTCGCAACCGTCATTCAGATCGTTCCGCCAGGGGCGAGCGCGCCGTAGCTGCGCGGAACTGGCGGCGCCCTTCGTATTCGTCTTCGTGTTCGCCCTGAGCAGTTTCTGAATACCAAACCGAACACGAACACGACGTCAGCCTTTCGCTTCAGTCGGCACGTAGATCTCCCCGCCCTTCCGAAACTCCACCGACTTCTCCGTGAGCCCTGTTTCGACCGCCGTCTGGACGTCCGACCCATGGCTGGCGGCGTAGTCGCGCACCTGCTGCGTGATTTCCATGCTGCAGAACTTCGGTCCGCACATCGAGCAGAAGTGCGCGACCTTCGCGCCGTCGGCAGGGAGCGTCTCGTCGTGATACGCGCGCGCGGTCACGGGATCGAGCGCGAGGTTGAACTGATCCTGCCAGCGGAACTCGAACCGCGCCTTTGACAACGCATCGTCCCACGCCTGGGCGCGCGGATGGCCCTTGGCGAGGTCGGCGGCGTGAGCGGCGATCTTGTACGCGATCACGCCGGCCTTCACGTCATCTCGATTCGGCAGCCCGAGATGCTCCTTCGGCGTGACATAGCAGAGCATCGCCGTGCCGTACCAGCCGATCATCGCGGCGCCAATCGCGGACGTGATGTGGTCGTAGCCGGGAGCGATGTCGGTCGTGAGCGGGCCGAGCGTGTAGAAGGGCGCTTCGTGGCACCACTCCAGCTGTTTCTCCATGTTTTCTTTGATGAGATGCATGGGGACGTGGCCGGGGCCTTCGTTCATCACCTGGACGTCGTACTCCCAGGCGATCGCGTTGAGCTCGCCCTGCGTCTGGAGCTCCGCGAACTGTGCCTGGTCATTGGCATCGGCGATCGAGCCGGGGCGGAGCCCGTCGCCCAGCGAGAACGAGACGTCGTAGGCGCGCATGATCTCGCAAATCTCGCGGAAGCGCGTGTAGAGGAAGTTCTCCTTGTGGTGCGCAAGGCACCACTTGGCCATGATCGACCCCCCGCGCGACACGATCCCGGTGACGCGCCGGGCGGTCATCGGGATGTAGCGCAGCAGGACGCCCGCGTGGACGGTGAAGTAGTCCACGCCCTGCTCGGCCTGTTCGATCAACGTGTCGCGATAGATCTCCCACGTGAGCTCTTCGGGACGGCCACCGACCTTTTCGAGCGCCTGATAGATCGGCACGGTGCCGATCGGCACCGCGGCGTTGCGGACGATCCACTCACGCGTCTCGTGAATGTGTTTGCCGGTCGAGAGATCCATGACCGTGTCGGCGCCCCAGAGCGTCGCCCAGCGCAGCTTCTCGACCTCCTCGTCGATCGACGAGCTCACCGCGGAATTCCCGATGTTCGCGTTGATCTTCACGAGGAAGTGCCGGCCGATGATCATCGGCTCGAGCTCGGGATGATTGATGTTGGAGGGGATGATGGCGCGCCCTCGCGCCACCTCGCTCCGGACGAATTCGGCATCGAAGCCCTCGCGGACTGCGACGAACTCCATCTCGGGCGTGATGACACCGTTGCGCGCATAGTGCAGCTGCGTCACGGCGCCGGTGCCGCGCAGGATGGTCCGTCGCAGACTGGGCGGGACCTCGGCGCGTGGCGCACCGGCTGCAGCGCGATACGACGAGGGCACCTCGGTGACACCGCCTCGCGCGCGAATCCAGGAAGCACGGAGCGCAGGCAATCCCGCGCGCACGTCGTGTCCTTGCGGTCCACTCGTGTCGTACACAGCGAGCGGCGGCTCTCCCCCCGAGAGCGCGATCTCGCGCATCGGCACGGCGAAAGGCAGATTGGGAGTGCCCGCGGGCACCGTGACCTTGCGCGAGCCCGGAAACGCCGAGGCGAAGTCGGACGCGGTCGGAACGTGGGCGCTCATGACGGCTCCAAAGGGGTGACTTAGGGCTTTGGGCTTTGGGCTTTAGGCCTCGGGCTCTAGGCGTTGCGGCGAACGCAGGCGGGACGGAACGCAGGCGGGCGGCCGCGCTCCCTCCGCCGGTGTCAACCGGGTCAGGTTCCAAGGGTCAGTCTCAATCATCTCGCCCGCGCGAACTCGCGTCCGCGCCTCGATCGCGCCACTCCAACTCAGCCGTTCTGCACGGCCGTTCCCGGAATTGCGCGAAGATGATGCCCCTGGCGGCTATTTGGTGACTATAACAGGGTTCCCTGTAGGCTTGCGCCCTAGCTACCTGGCCCTACTAACCTTGCCTGTTGCCCTGTCCTCGAGGTGCCCGAGTCCATGACTCCGCGGCGAGCGCTCTGCCGAGCGCGTAGCCAAATCCTCATCCTGGTGTGGCTCGCGGCGCTTCTGTTGTCGGCGTCGTCTGCGTACGCCGCTCCTCCGCTCATTCGCGTCTATTCACCAGCGCCGGGCGAACGGCTCGCCGACTTTCAGTTCGTCGCCGTACAGGTTCTGAGTCCCGCTGGCATCGCGGACGTGTCGGTGACGGTGGCCGACAGAACCGTGGCGCTTTCGCCCAGGTCCGGCGGCTTCTTTACCGGTCTGCTTGCACTGGACGGCGTCCCTCGCGGGACGAAACAGCTCATCGTCTCGGCCACCGACCTCAACGGACAGAAGGCGCAGATGGCAATCGCCGTCCTGATCGATCGGGACCCGGTACCTCACGATCCAATCGCCAGCCAATTCTCGGTCTGGTCAGGCAACGTGGCCCTTGCAGCTACGTGCGTCGATGACTCGCCGGGCGGATGCCTTGTCCGTGCGGTCGTTGATGGAGTCTCGAAGATGGTCGGCACGAACCGAGTCGGCCTGAGCCTCGCGCTTCGGCCAACGGCAAGTGGTGTCCACACGATCCGGTTCACCGCGACGGATCGGCTGCAGCACACGAGCACGAACACGGCGATCGTGTTCGAAACCACAGCACACGCACTGCCGGTGGGCTTCGCCCCTGGCCGATTGCTACTCGATGCGACGGCGGACAGACTGCTCTCCGCGACCGACGGCGTCGGCAGGATGCTGATCACGGATCGCGCAGCCGGCAGTACGGAGACGATCGAGAGACCGCCCGGTACGCTCACCTTCGATGGGCGCGGGACGCTGACCGGGCACGGAGCGGTGTTTGCCGTCATCGACGCGTTTCCGGTGAGCGAATCAGTCTGGGAGTGGCGGGATGGTGTATTCGTCTCGCTCGGTCCCCTCGTCAGCAGCGGACGCCTCGTCGTCAATGGTTCGTTTCTCGCGTGGCTGTCGCCGCTCTCGTCGGTCACGGGCCAAGTGGTCTTACACCTGCGTGATCTCGCGACAGGAACGACATCGGCGATCGACATCCTGACTCCGTCACCCTTCAGCTCGGTTGACGAGTTCGATCTCACTGCCGATGGCGTGCTCATTTACAGCAAGCCCACGCCAGGCGGAGCCGAAATCTGGCGCTACGTGAACGGTGCGTCCGAACAGGTTACCTTTGCGACCCGCGGTTCCTTTGATGCGGCTCCGCGTAGTGATGGCACGGTCACGGTGTTCACGAGACGGTCGTTCGCGGACGGCTCGACCGCGATCGCACTGACTGACGGCGGGCGTGAGGAGACGCTCGCCACGTGTGAAGGCGAGGCATGCAATCTGCGGGCTGGCGTTGACTACGAAGTGAACGGTGGATGGGTGGCTTTCACCCGCAGGACGCACGATGGTACGTCGAGTCTGTGGCTGCGGCGCCCCGACGGAACGGTCCGGCAGCTGTCTTCACTCGCGGGAGCCGGGCTGAGGACGGCCTTCCATGACATCTTGACCATGGGCGCTGGGGGCTCGGTACAGTTCAACCGCCGTCTCCAGGGCAGCTACGACGAACCAGAGGTTCAACTCTTCGACGCGCCAGCCGGCCGGGAGCCCTCGATCGTCCTCGAGTCACGTGGCGGTCGGCCCGTGTGGACCGGGAACGGTCTGCACGTGATGTTCGACCATGTCCTGCTCCAGGTCATACAACCACCGCCGCGGCCGCTCATCACCATCGACGTGCCCGGCCGTGACTGGGTGCCGAATATCTTCGACGTCGCGGGGTGGGCCCTCGATAGGAGCGCCGTGGACGCCTCCGGGATCGATACTGTGCACCTCTGGGCGTTTCCAAGGGATGGAAGTGCGCCGACATTCATGGGCGCAGCAACGGTCGGCGTATCGCGGCCCGATGTCGCGGCCGCATTCGGTGCCAATACGCCGCTGCGGGTTTCTCGCGCGCCGTGTCTTGCCTGCGGGTCGCTGGACGCTGACGGCGTACACGCATTCGGCATTCACGAACACGTTCGTCAGACGCCGCGAGCGCGACGGCCAACGTCGATCAACACCTCGGCGCGGATCATCATCGATGCGCCTCTCGCGGGCTCGCTTCGCGGGCCGTTTGTGATACAGCGGTTGGGCGCTCGACCTTGCGGCCGGCTGCGCCCGGCATCGGCGACCTCGGCACCGGTATCGATGTCGTGCATGTCTATGCGTATCGAGACGATGGACGGGCGGTATTTCTCGGGGCGGCGGCGTACGGCAATCCAGAGCCGATGTGGCGGCCGTGTGGGGTGATCGATACCTCACCTCTGGGTTCCACCTGGCGGTGAGCCATCTCCCGCCAGGCCACTATCGGTTGGCGGTGTTCGCACGGAAGACGGCGTCCTTCACGTTCGCACCCGCGCAGCTGCGCGAGGTGACGGTCAAGCCGTGAGGCAGGCTCGCGCGCGCACTGGGCGACGCTGCCCTCGCGAAGAGGCTTAGCGCTCAACGCCGCTTCGCTTTCGGGATGACGAACTTCTCAGCGGTGTGTGTATCCGAGAATCGCGCGACCTTGACATCCACGAGGCCGGCCGCGAGTCCGGCGGCTCGCACGGCCCTCTCGGACACGCCATCCTTGCCCTTCTGCCGGATCGTCCAGATGGCGCCATCGGGTGTCAGCGACGCTTTGAGCCGGTCGAGACGGCGAAAATCGGACTCTCGTCCGATGTGAACGAAGATGATGTCGCTGTGAGGTGAAGCCCGGCCGGTGGTGAGCTTGGCCGTCCGCTCGCGGAGCTCGTCGAGGAACACCTCGTCATCATCAAGGCCGAGCACAGACACCGATAGACCGGACTTCACGCCGAGCTTCTCGACGCGGCTCGGCGGATTCCGAATCTTCTCCGCCCACTGCTTCGCGTACTCGCCGAGATGGAGCGTGAGGGTGCCGTCGGCGGTCTTCAGTGACAGCGCGCCAGCTCGAACCGTGATACCCGTCACCGCGCTGAACGTCACCCGCGCCCGGAAGCCGCCGCGGAACATCACTTCGTCGGTTTCGAGGAAGCGCCTTGCCCTCGCCGCGCTCCCCGTTATAACTCGCCTCACAGGTATGCTCGCGACCCATGGTCACTCTACGGTTAGTTGGTAGTTCCCAGTTGGCCGTTCGTCGCTGTCAGTTATCGAGTTTCCGCAGCACGAGGCACTTGAGGTAATAGGTCTCTGGAACACCGACCAACACCGGATGATCGCGTCCCTGCATGCGCTTCTCGACGAGCGTGACCGAGCGCATGCGCGTCGAGCGCGGCCGCGTGGACGATGTCGAGGAAGAGCGCTTCGTCGACGTTGTAGGAACAACTGCAGGTCACGAGCGTGCCGCCGGGCGACAGGATGCGGAGCGCCCGCATGTTGATGTCCTTGTAGCCGGCGATGGCTTTCTCGACCGACGCCTTGTTCTTCGCGAACGCTGGCGGATCGAGGACGATGGTGTCGAACCGTTCGCCGCGTCCGCTCGAAGTGCCGGAGCTCGTCGAAGACGTTGGCCGCATGCGCCGTGAGATTCGTGATGCCGTTCGCGGCCGCGTTGGCGGTGATTCGCGCGACCGCGTCCTCCGAGATGTCGATGGCGCATCACCTCGTCGCGTGGCCGGCCAGCCGCAGGCCGAAGCCGCCGTTGTAGCTGAACGCGTCCAGCACCCGGCCGCGGGCGTAGCGGCAGCGGCTGCGCGATTCTCCCGCTGATCCAGAAACAGTCCCGTCTTCTGCCCCTTCCAGGGATCGACTGGTAGCGGATCCCGAGCTCCTCGATCTCGATGGTCTCGGGCACCTCGCCGTAGACGACGCCGACCGTCTGCTCCAGGCCTTCGAGCGCACGGACGCGTGGATCGTTTCGTGCCAGCACGCCCGCTGGATGAAGGATCTCGACGAGCAGCCGCACGATGTCGTCGATCCGCCGATCCATGCCCTGCGACAGCGTCTGCATGACGAGCCAGTCGCCATACCGATCCACGATCAGCGAGGGCAGGAGATCGGCCTCCGCGTGCACCAGGCGATACGCCGTCGCGTCGGGACCAAGCTGTGCGCGGAACGCGACGGCCGCCTCGAGTCGCTGCCGCCAGAGGGCCTCATCGGCGACGGCATCGCCGCGCGTGAGCATCCGCAGCGCGATCTGCGATCGATCGCTGTAAGCGCATCGCCCAGTCGACGGCCGCGCGGCCCGAGGACACGACACGACATCGCCGCCGGTCGGCATCGACGCGGCCGACGGTCTGCGCGATAGATCCAGGGATGTCCGCCGCGGATCCGCTCTTCGCCGCGCGGTGAGATCGTGACGGTGGGCATGGGAGGACGGAGGATCGTATTCCGTGCGTATTCGTATTCGTATTCGTGTTCGTGTTCGATGTCTGATCGCTTCGCACTCGCGCGTAGTCGAAGACGAACACGAAGACGACGCCGGGCGGGCGCGTGACGCGAGCGCCGGCCATCGCATAGTACAATGCGCGGATGCGGATTGCCGTGGGCGCCGATCATGCGGGCTACCTGCTCAAGGAACATTTGAAGCAGACGCTGGTGCGGCTGGGCCACGACGTCGAGGACTTCGGCACGCACAGCGAGCAGACCGTGGACTACCCGCCAATCTGCGCCGCCGTCGGACGCGCGGTCGTCTCCGGCCGCGTTCGAACGCGGCATCGTCATCGGCGGCAGCGGGCAGGGTGAGCAGATCGCGGCGAACAAGGTTCCCGGCATCCGCGCCGCGTTGTGTCACGACCTCTTCACCGCGCGGTTGTCGCGGCAGCACAACGACGCGAACGTCCTCGCCATGGGCGGCCGCATCGTGGCGCCGGCACTCGCGGACGAGATTCTCGGCGTCTGGCTGGCGACGCTGTTCGAGGGCGGCCGCCATCAGCGCCGCATCGACCAGATCGCCGAGCTCGAACGCGAAGCGGCCGGCGCGCGCCCGGCGTTGGCCGCGCCGCTCGATGAACCGTTGAACGCGAGGCGCGGATGCCGCCGCCTCGACCTGCTGGAGTCGCCATGAGTGCCTCGTCCGCGCCCACCCGATCGCTGATGCAGCGATCGCTCGCCGACACCGATCCCGACGTCGCGAAGGCCATCGCGCGCGAGACGGCGAGACAGGCCGACGGGCTCGAGCTGATCGCGTCGGAGAACTTCGTCAGCAGCGCCGTCCTCGAGGCGGCCGGCTCGCGTCTTCACGAACAAGTACGCCGAGGGCTATCCGGGCAAGCGCTACTACGGCGGCTGCGAGTACGTGGACGTCGTCGAGCAGCTCGCGATCGACCGCGCGAAGGCGCTGTTCGGCGCCGAGCACGCCAACGTGCAGCCGCACTCCGGCGCGCAGGCGAACATGGCGGTGTACCTCGCGCATGCTGAAGCCCGGCGACACGATCCTCGGCATGAACCTCGCCACGGCGGGCATCTGACGCACGGCCATCCGCTCAATTTCTCCGGCAAGTACTTCAACGTCGTTCCGTACGGCGTCCGGCCAGGACGACGAGCGGATCGACTACGACGAGTTGCGGCGGCTGGCGCACGAGCACAAGCCGAAGGTGATCATCGCCGGCGCCAGCGCGTATCCGCGCGTCATCGACTTCGCGCGGTTCCGCGCAGTCGCCGACGAAGTCGGCGCGCTCTTCATGACCGACATGGCGCACATCGCCGGCCTGGTCGCGGCGGGCGTGCATCCGACCCCCGTGCCGCACTCGGATTTCGTGACGCACGACCACGCACAAGACACTGCGCGGTCCGCGCGGCGGCCTGGTGCTGTGCCGCGAGCGCAGTTCGCGAAGGAGCTCGACAGAGCGGTGTTCCCTGGCGTCCAGGGCGGGCCGCTCGATGCACATCGTCGCGGCCAAGGCCGTGTGCTTCAAGGAGGCCGCGGAGCCGGCGTTCGCGGTCTACCAGCGGCAGATCGTGGCGAACGCGGCACGGCTGGCCGCTGCGCATCGCCGGCGGCGGGCTTCCGACTCGTCAGCGGCGGCACCGACAACCACATGATGCTCGTGGACGTGTTCTCGAAGGGCCTGACCGGCAAGGCCGCCGAGGCCGCGCTCGGCAAGGCCGGCATCACGGTCAACAAGAACGCGATCCCCTTCGACAAGAATCCGCCGATGGTCGCCAGCGGCATCCGCATCGGCACGCCGGCCATCACGACGCGCGGCATGACCGAGCCGGAGATGGATCAGATCGGCGAGTTCATCACGCGCGCCCTGCAGAGCCCCGACGACGACCGCGTCGCTTGCGGCCGTCAAATCAGAAGTGGAAGCGCTCTGCGCACAGTTCCCGCTCTGTACTGCGGAGCAGATCTGGCTTCAGTCTGCAGTCTGCGTCCGAAGACGTAGACTGAGACTAGACTGACGATCTGTATGCGTCTCGCGGAACGTGTCGATGCCGTCTTCGCCAATGGCGGGCCGCTGGCCGATGAGCTGATCGGCTTCGAGCCGCGGCCGGCGCAGCGCGAGATGGCAGCTGCCGTCGCCGACGCCTCGAAGCCGGCGGGATGCTGCTCGCCGAGGCCGGCACCGGCACCGGAAAGACCCTCGCCTATCTCGTGCCTGCCATTCTCAAAGGCGAACCGGTGCTCGTCTCCACCGGCACCAAGAACCTTCAGGAACAGATCTACGAGAAGGACATTCCGCTGCTGCGGAGAACGCTCGGCCTGCCGATCTCGGCCACGTGCATGAAAGGCCGCGGCAATTACCTCTGCCTGCAACGGTTCGAACATCTCCGGCAGGATCTGGCGGCGAGCGGCGCGCCCGTCGTCGCTGCCAGGGTTGACCGGCACGCCCGATCTGGCCGCGTCGTCGATCGATTGACGGCCTGGGTCTCGGTCACCGAGGTCGGCGATCGAGCGGAGCTCGAGGATCTCCCCGAAGATCTGCCCGTCTGGAAAGACATCGCCGCATCAGCGGAGAACTGCCTCGGCAACGACTGTCCTCGCTTTCACGACTGCTACGTCACGCGGATGCGGCAACGCGCGGCCGAGTCGGACGTCGTGATCGTCAATCACCATCTGCTGTTCGCCGATGCCGCCGTCCGGCATCGCGCGTATGGCGAAGTGATTCCCGAATTCCGCACGCGGTGCTCGACGAAGCGCATCAGCTCGAAGACGTCGCAACGCAATACTTCGGCGTCGCCGTCAGCAGCTATCGTGTCGACGAGTTCACGAGCGATGTCGATCGCTGGGCATCCCGTGTCCTTCGCGGCCGCCGAGCGGGATGCGGTCCAGTCGGGCGCCGACCACGTGCGCCGCCACGCGCGGCGTCTGTTCGCCGACGCTCGACGCGCAGCGGACCGGTCCCGAAGAGCGCATCCGGCTCACGCCAGATCTCGCTCGCGGGTGTTGCCGACATCGCCGCCGACGTCACGGGCACGCTCGACGGCCTCTTCGCGACCCTGCAGCTCCTCCGTCAGGTGCCTGACGACGAGGAGCGCCATCACCGGCGAGGCGCTCGAGGAACTGACATCGCTGGCGCGGCGTGCCGGCGAGCTCAAAGACGATGCCCGCTTCCTGCTGCGGGCGTCCGACAGCGACTTCGTCTTCTTCCTCGAGGTGCGCGGGCGTGGAGTGTACCTGCGCGCCGCACCAATTGCGGTCGCACATGTGGTGCGCGACGCCGTGCTCGATCGGCGCGCGCACGACCGTGCTGACGTCGGCGACCATGGCGATCGAGCAGTCGTTCGACTACATCCGGGGACGGCTGGGCGTCGGCAGGGCGCGAGAGCTGCTGCTCTCGTCCGAGTTCGATCACGCGACACAGGCGCTGCTCTATCTGCCGCGCCGCATGCCGTCGCCGAAGTCACCGGAATTCCAGGCGGCCGCCGCACATGAAATCGGACAGATTCTCCGCCGCACCGAGGGCCGTGCGTTCGTCCTTTTCACCAGCTACGCCATGCTCAGGGCCACGCGCCAGGCGCTCGAAGGTGCCGTGCCGTTTCCGATCCTCGTGCAGGGCGACGCGCCTCGATCGGCCCTTCTGACGCGCTTCCGCCAGACGCCACATGCGGTGCTGTTCGCGACGTCCAGCTTCTGGCAGGGCGTGGACGTCGTCGGTGAGGCGCTGAGCTGCGTGATCATCGACAAGCTGCCGTTTGCCTCGCCCGGGTGATCCGATCACGGCCGCACGGATGGAAGCGATCAGGCGACAGGGCGGCGATCCGTTCGCGGATTTCCAGGTGCCGCTGGCAATCCTCACGCTCCGTCAGGGGCTCGGGCGGCTGCTGCGCCATCGATCGGATCGCGGCGTGCTCGCCGTGCTCGATCCGCGCCTGCGAACGATGGGATATGGCCGGCGGTTTCTGACCTCGCTGCCGCCCGCGCCGGTCACGTCGGATCTCGAAGCAATCCAGCGCTTCTTCCAAGAGGAGACGCGGAGTCCGCGCGCAACGTGAGGCGTCGCCCTTGCGAGACGTCACGGCCGGAATGGCGCTGGGCGTACTGCTGACGACTGGCCTCGCTCCGTGGCCTCCAGCGAGCGCCACCGCACGGCCAGATCTGCGGATGCGCCGCGGGCCTCGCCGCCCGCGCCAACGCTCGCCGTCAGCGGCACGCGCCTGACCGTTGCCGGCACGCCGAGGTTCCTGGTGTTCGTCTCCTACTTCGACGCGCTGAACGCCGCGTATCTCGATACGGATCTGACCTGGATCGCCGCGCGTGCGGATGGGATCCGCGTGTTCGTCAATTGGTGGGACTTCGACGATCGCCGCCGATGCGCCACGCGGTTCTCTGACCGGACCCTGATTCGTGCGAACCCCGATGGCACGGTATCGGTCTCTCCTGAACGTCTCGATCGGCTGAAGGCCGTCCTGGCTGCCGCGCGCGTCGCACGGACTCGTCGTGGATCTCACGTTCTCGTACGAATCGGTCAAGGGTCTGTCGAAGCTCGAAGGCACTGCCGACGGAGACGTCTGCGGGTCCAGCAGCAGCGTGCAGAATCAGGTGCGTCTCGAGCCGTACGCTCGGGCCGTCGGCGAAGTGGCCAAGGCACTCGACGCTCCGGCGTTCGACCACGTGCTCGTCGACGTTCAGAACGAGGTCAATGGCGGCTGGGGACGTCTGACTCCCGATGAGATCGCCGCGCTCGCCTCAGCGGTTCACGCGGCATGCGCCGGGACGACCCGTGACCGCCTCCAGCTTCGATCCCGATCCGCCAGGCAGGTCCGCACGCTGCAGCGCGCCGGCCTCGACATCCTGACATTCCACGACTGGCCTCGCACGAAGGAGTGGCCTGAGCGGACGGGGCCGCAGGTGACGGCATTCCGGCTGGCGCTGGCCAAGGCCGGTCTCGAGCGGCCGATCTTCGCAGGCGAGCCGGACCGTTCCAGCGTACGGCCGCGGGCCGAGCGCGTTTTCGATCTCGATGCGGGGCGCGGAACAGGCGGGTGCCGCGGCATGGACGCTGCATACGCGGGCTGGCTTCCGCCTCGATACTCGGCGGTTCCGCGACGCGACTCGATCCAGCCGCGCGACATTTCCTGGACCAACGGGCCCGCCGGCGCCCTCCGACGTCCGGCACCGCCGGCTCATTGAAGTTTGAGTAAACTAGGGACCGCTCTCATGCTCCGCACGCGTATTTCGGGAGGACACACACATGATGCGTATCAGCCGTCCGTGGGTGGGCGGGATCGTGCTGCTGGCGGCGCTCGCCCTCGCCGTCCCGGCGCTCGCGCAAACCGGCGGGATCCGCGGGAAGGTCACTCGATCAGTCTGGCCAACCCGTTCCGGATGCGGTCGTCAAGATCGAAAGCAAGGCGATGAGCCGGAACCTCAGGTCAAGACGAACAAGAAGGGCGAGTACATCCAGATCGGTCTCTATCCCGGCGAGTACAAGATCACGGCGACGCAAGGACAACCTCTCAGCGTCGGTCGACGCGAGGGTTGGCCTCGGCGATCCCGACGATCCTCGACATCAAGCTGGCGCCGGCCGCCCCCAGCAAGGAAGCGGCGGATCAGAACGCGAAGGTGCAAGCCGTCTTCGCGGAAGGCATCGCCGCCGCAAAGGCGGAGAAGTGGGACGACGCCATTGCGAAGTTCACCGAAGCCGCAGGGATCGTGCCCAACTGCCACGTCTGCTACTTCAACATCGGTGCGGCGTACTACAGCAAGGAAGACCAGGTAAAGGCCGAGGAGAACTACAAGAAGTCGGTCGAGATGAAGCCCGACTACGCCGACGGCTGGAATGCGCTCGCGTCGCTGTACAACCAGCAGAAGAAGTTCGACCTCGCGGCGGCAGGCCAGTGAAAAAGCGACTGCGGCCGGTGGTGGCGGCGCCGCGGGTGCGCCTGGCACGCCTGGCGGTGGCGGCGGCAGCGCGCCCGGCGCTGTACAACCAGGGCGTCATCCTCTGGAATCAGAACAAGTACACCGAGGCCAAGGACAAGTGGGAAGCGGCCACGAAGGCCGACCCGAAGTACGCGGAAGCCTTCTATCGCCTCGGCATGGCCTACATGAATCTCGGCGACATGCCCAAGGCCGTGAGCGCATTCGAGGGGTACCTCGCCGCGGATCCGAACGGGTCGCATGCCGCCGAGGTCAAGCAGGCCATTGATGCGCTGAAGCCGAAGCAGTAGTGCCCGACACGGATTCCGACATCGATCGCTGCCAACCTGGCCGCGGTGCGCGCCCGCCTCGAACGGGCGGCGCGTGCCGCGGGCCGGGATCCCGCCACGATTCGGCTCATTGCCATCTCCAAGACCTTCTCTGCGGACGCCGTCCGTGCCGCGTACCGCGCCGGCCATCGCGATTTCGGCGAGAACAAGGTGCAGGAGGCGCTGCAGAAGATGGAGCAGACGGCCGACCTCGCGATCGACTGGCATCTGGTCGGCCATCTGCAATCGAACAAGGTGAAGCGTGTCGCGGGATTCGCCGCCATCCATGCCATCGACAGCCTGCGATCTGCTGCTCCGCGTCGATCGCGCGGCCGCCGAACAGGGCAGCGTCGCCACGCGTGCTGCTCCAGGTCGATCTGGCCGGGGAAACGACCAAATTTGGTATCCCGAAACAGATGTGGCAGGCCTGATTGGCACAGAATTGCACGCCGCTCGTCTTGTAGGCCTGATGTTGCTGCCTCCTTACGCCGAAAACCCAGAGGACGTGCGCCCCTGGTTCCGGCGCCTCCGCGAGCTGGCCGATCGGCTTCGCGGCGAGGGCAATCCGCCGGAACGGCTGGCCGAGCTTTCCATGGGGATGAGCCACGATTTCGAAGTGGCTATCCAGGAAGGCGCCACGATGGTGCGCGTCGGCACCGCGATTTTCGGGGAACGGCAGGTTCCCGGCGGAACGGAGAAGAGTCGATGAAGGTCACGCCTCTCGATTTGCGGCAGCAGAAGTTCAAGAGCGTCATGCGCGGCTTCGACAGAGACGAGGTGGTCTCGTTTCTCTCGGAAGTAGCCGACGACTACGAGCAGGCGCTGCGCGAGGCGGATCGCCTCAAGGACGAACTGACGCGCAGTCAGGCGTCGCTCGAGGAGCTGCGGGACCACGAGCGCAATCTGCGCAACACGCTGCTCACCGCGCAGAAGCTCGCCGACGAGATCCGGAACAACGCCGAGCAGGAGGCCGGCCGTCTGGTGCGCGAGGCCGAAGGACGCGCCGAGCTCGTGTTGCAGAAGGCTCAGTCGCGCCTCGAAGAGGTGCAGCGCGAGGTCGAGACCATCCGCGTGAAGCGCAAGGACGCCGAGGCGTCGCTCGAATCCACGATTGCGTCGCTCCGCAACTCGCTCGAGTTCATCCGCCAGCAGGACGTCAAGGAGCGCGAAGACAAGATCGTCCTCCATCGTCCCCGCATCGTCGAAACGCCGTTGACGACGCCGCTCGCGGCGCCGTCGCTGCGGTCGATCGACGCGGGCGACATCGCGCAGGCACGGTAGCGCTTCACGAAGCCCAGAGCTCGTCGCGGGCTTTGGGCTTTCGGCTTTGGGCCTCGGCGCATGGCCCACGGCACAGGCTACGGCGCACTCGCCCGCGCTCCGCACCGCGCACCGTCCGCACCGTTCCGCCCGCACCGTCGTCCGCACCTCGCACCGTCCGCACCTGTCCGCATCCGCGCACCTTCTCCGTACCGTCATCGTTAGAATGACGAGATGTTCCGCGACACGCCTGCCGGCGCCGACTGTCACCATCCGCGTGACCCCGCGCGCGGGACGGAGCGGCATCAGCGGCACGCGCGACGAGCTGCTGCTGGTGAAGCTGGCCGCGGCTCCGGTCGACAACGCCGCGAACGACGCACTGGTCGGCGTGCTCAGTGAGGCGCTCGACGTCCCGCGGCGTGACATCCGGATCGTGTCTGGCGAGCGCAGCCGAACCAAGCAGATCCTCGTCGCCGGCCGCCGAGCGGCGGACCTGAACGCGATGCTCGCGCCCTTATCGCGCACGTAACGACACGCGCACGAGTCCATGGCCCACGGCGCAGGCTCGCATTCCGCATCTCCGCACTCTCGCACCTCCCTCCGCACTCCGCACTCCGCACCTCAAAGTTGTCGTGCTAGTCTCCGTCCATGCGGGCCGACTTCATCCTCCACAACGCCGCCGAGATCCTGACGTGTGCCGGTCCGGCGCCGCGTGCCGGGGCGCGCCAACGCGAGGCCGGCGCCATCCGCTGACGCCTCGATCGCAGCCGCCGACGGACGGATCGTGTTCGTCGGGCCGTCGCAGCGATCTCGCGCGCTCAGTCGAGACCACGCCCGATGCGCGCATCTTCGACGCACGCGGGTGTGCCATCGTCCCCGGCTTCGTCGATCCCCACACGCACCTGCTGTATGCGGGTGACCGCCGCCACGAACTGCGTCAGCGGCTGGCTGGGAAGACCTACGCCGAGATTGCGGACGCGGGAGGCGGCATCGTCTCCACGGTCGATGCGACACGCGCCGCCACCAGAGACGAGCTGGTCGAACTGGGCCGCGCCAGGCTCGCCGAAATGCTTCGCTGCGGCACGACGACATGCGAGATCAAGAGCGGGTACGGACTCTCACTCGAACGATGAGCGGAAGATGCTTCGGGCGATTGCGGCGCTCGGCATCGTCGCAGCCCGTGGAGATCAGCGCGACCTTCATGGGCGCGCACGAAGTGCCGCGCGAGTATCGCGAACGCCGCGGCCGAGTACGTCCACCACGTCATCACCAGCATGCTGCCGGCAGTGGCCGGCGAAGGCCTCGCCGAGTGGTGCGACGTGTTTTGTGAAGACGGCGTGTTCACGCCCGACGAGACGCGCGCGATTCTTCAGTCGGCGCGAGCACTCGGTCTTGGATTGCGCGTCCATGCCGACGAACTGGCGTCGAGCGGCGGCGCCCGCGTGGCGGCCGAGCTCGGCGTTCGATCCGCCGATCACCTCGTGCACGTCAGCCGCGAGGATGCGCGACGGACTCGCGGCGGCCGGCGTGACCGCGACGCTCCTGCCTTGTGCGGCGTTCTATCTGAAGCTGCGGACGATTCGCGCCCGCGCGGATGCTCATCGAAGCCGGCGTGCCGGTTGCGCTGGCGACAGACGTCAATCCTGGCGGCGGCCTGTCGCCGTCCATGCCGTTCGCGATCGCGCTCGCGTGCTTCGCGATGAACATGACGTTCGAGGAGGCGCTGGTCGCTTCGACGATCAACGCGGCCTGGTCGCTCCAGCGGCACACGACGACCGGCAGCCTCGAACTGGGTAAGCAGATGGACGCCGTCGTCGTGGATGGCGACGCCATGGAGCTGGTTCGCGTCGGTAGCACGGCCATCCGCCACGTCATCAAGCGCGGGCGCGTTGTCCACGAAACGCGGCCGCTTCCACTGAAGGCCGGAGTGTCATGACTCAACTGGTCGATCTATCCGTCTCGGACCTGTTGCGGGCGTTCTCCGCACCGACGCCCACACCCGGCGGTGGATCGGCGTCGGCGCTGACTGGTGCGGTTGGTGCGGCGTTGCTCGCGATGGTGGCGGGAATGACGAAGACCCGCGGCGGAAGCGCTGCGGAGCGCGCAGTGCTCGACCGCGTGCTGCCGGGGCTGCTCGACGGCCGCGACCACCTTGCGTCGCTCGTCGATCGCGACAGCCGCGCCTACGATGCCGTCACAGCCGCCTACAGGCTCCCCAAGGGGACGGACGAGGAGACGCGGGTGCGCCGGCTGGCGATCCAGGACGCGATGCACGGAGCGACGGAGGTGCCGCTCGACGTCATGCGCGCGGCCCACGCAGCTGCGCGTGAGGCAATCCAGGTGGCATCGCACGGCAATCCGTCGGCGTCGAGCGACGTGACCGTCGCGCTCGAACTGCTCGATGCGGCGTTCAGGGGCGCCGCTGCCAACGTCGAGATCAACGTGGGCAGCCTGAAAGACGCCGGCTATGTGGAGGGCGTTCGGGGAGAGGTCGAGCGACTCGAAGGCTCGATGGCAGAGGCCCTCACGCTGGCGCGGGCCGCGCTCGCCGGGATCCTCGGGTTAGTTGACGCTCAGCACGTCCACGTTGACCGTGAAGTCCCAGTGCCGGATGTAGCGGGGATCACTTCGATGTCACGCGAGTACGTGCCTTCCACCGTGATCTTGCGGTTCGTCTTCGTGATCGTCGAGCTGATCGGCCTGGATCGGAATTTCCAGCCGCTCGGCGATCTGCATCACGTTGGTCTGGATGGTCTCGAGCTTCTTCCGCTCCGAGAACTGAGCAGATTCCTTGACCGCGTCTTCGAACTGGTAGTGAACCCAGTACGCAGACCCGATCCGCCAGCTGGCGTGGATGATCAGCGCCATGACGACGAGCTTCAGCAGGGTTTTCATGCGCCTCAGGGCGCGGTCAGTGAATCATGTGAAACAGTCGGTCCCAGCGCGTCCGTGTGAAGAAATGTGTCACCACGGACACGAGGCCCTTGACTGTCGCAGCGAGACCAGCGTCCTGATAATCGTCTCGGTCGCTCTCGTAGGACCAGTAGACCATCAGGGCCTTCCCCTTCACGTAATCGCGCGGCAGATAGCCCCAGTAGCGGCTGTCCTGGGAGTTGTCGCGATTGTCGCCCATGACGAAGTACTGGTCGGGCGGGACGGTCACCGGACCGTAATTCTCGCTGAGGTCGTAGCTCGCAATCTCCTGGTTTTCGAGAGACGGCGGGCGCAGGAAGTGGACGTACGGTTCGTCGATGGGCGAGCCGTTGATGTAGATCTTCTTGTGTTTCAGCTCGAGGGTCTCGCCCGGCAGGCCGATCACGCGCTTGATGAAGTCGCGATCCGGTTCCGACGGGAACTTGAAGACCACCACGTCGCCGCGCCTGATCGGCTGAATCGGGAGCAGCGCCTGCTCGATCCGCGACTCCGTCGGCGCAAAGATGAACTTGTTGACGAGCAGATGATCGCCGACGAGGAGGTTGTTCTCCATCGATCCGGTGGGGATCTTGAACGCCTGCACGACGAACGTGCGGATGAACAGCGCCAGGATCACGGCGATGACGATCGACTCGAAGTATTCGCGAGCGGTAGATTTCTTCGCGGACATCGAATCTGTCACAGCGTGCGTCGTGTCGTCTTCGTGTTCGTCGCGTTTCGTCTTCGGATCGTGTTCAAGCGTGTCAGACCACCGCCGCAAAATGACCGAACACGAAAAACACGAATACGATCCGAATCGTGCCGTCACTCGCCAACCTTCAGTACCGCCAGGAACGCTTCCTGCGGGATCTCGACCTGCCCGACGCGCTTCATGCGGCCGCTTGCCTTCCTTCTGCTTCTCGAGCAGCTTGCGCTTGCGGCTGATGTCGCCGCCGTAGCACTTGGCGAGGACGTTCTTGCGCAGCGCCTTCACTGACTCGCGGGCGATGATCCGGCTCCCAATCGCAGCCTGGATGGCGACCTCGAACATCTGGCGCGGGATGAGCTCGCGCATCTTCGACGCCAGCGCCTTGCCGCGCTCGTAGGCCGAATCGCGGTGCACGATGATCGACAGCGCGTCGACCGGCTCGCCGTTCACGAGGATGTCGAGCTTCACCAGCGGCGACGCCCAGTACCCGTGACGTGGTAATCGAGCGACGCATACCCGCGTGAAATCGTCTTCAGCTTGTCGTAGAAGTCGAGCACGACCTCGTTGAACGGCAGCTCGTAGGTCACCATCACGCGATCCGACGCCAGGTACTCGAGCGTCTTCTGGACGCCGCGCTTGTCCTGACAGAGCTGCAGGATCGCACCGACGTGCTCGGACGGAGTCAGGATCGTGGCGGTGATGACGGGCTCCTCCAGAATCTCGATGCGGGCCGGATCCGGCAGCTTGGCGGGACTGTCGATCTCCTGCACCTCGCCGTCGGTCGTCGTGACCCGGTACAGCACGCCCGGCGCCGTCGTCACGAGATCCATGTCGAATTCGCGCTCGAGCCGCTCCTGCACGATCTCCATGTGCAGCAGGCCGAGGAATCCGCAGCGGAAGCCGAAGCCCAGCGCCGCCGATGTCTCCGGCTCGTAGAAGAGCGACGAATCGTTCAGACGCAGCTTCTCGAGCGCCTCGCGCAGCTGCGGATACTCGTGGCCTTCGACCGGGTAGAGCCCGGCGAAGACCATGGGCTTCAGCTCCTTGAACCCGGGATACGGCTGATCGGTCGGGCGAGCCGTCTCCGTGATCGTGTCGCCGATCTGCGCGTCGCTGACCTTCTTGATCCCAGCGTTGATGAAGCCGACCTCACCGGCCGTGAGCTCCTGCACGAGCATCGGCTTTGGCTGGAAGACGCCGATCTCGTCGACCGGGTAGTCCTGTCCAGTCGCCATCAGCCGGATCTTCATGCCCGGCCGCAGCACGCCGTCGATCAGCCGGACGACCACGACGACGCCGCGATACGGGTCGTACGACGAATCGAAGATGAGCGCCTTCAGCGGCGCGTCCGTCAGTCCTGCCGGCGGCGGCAGGCGTTCGACGATGGCTTCGAGAATCTCCTCGGTGCCGATGCCGAGCTTGGCGCTGGCCAGGATTGCATGGTCGCCGGGCAGACCGACGATCTCCTCGATCTGACGCCGCGCCTCTTCGGGTTGCGCGCTGGGCAGATCGATCTTGTTGATGACAGGGATGATCTCGAGATTGTTCTCGACCGCCAGATACGCGTTGGCGAGCGTCTGCGCCTCGACGCCCTGCGACGCGTCGACGAGGAGCACCGCGCCTTCGCACGCGGCCAGTGAGCGCGTCACCTCGTAGGAGAAGTCCACGTGGCCGGGTGTGTCGATCAGGTTGAGGACGTAGACCTGGCCCGAGCGCGCCTTGTACTGCAGCCGCACCGGGTGCGCCTTGATCGTGATGCCGCGCTCCTTCTCGAGATCCATGCTGTCGAGGACCTGCGACTCCATCTCGCGCGCCTGCAGGGCGCCAGTGAACTCGAGGAATCGATCGGCCAGCGTGGACTTGCCGTGGTCGATATGCGCGATGACGGAGAAGTTGCGGATGAACTGCTGATCCAAGGGAGGATTCGGGCTCCAGGCAACGGACGCGTCCAGGACGGTAACGTCCCATTATGCCAGAGGCACGGGATGCGGGTCCGGAATCCACTAGTATGGGCCTCTCCTGCGGGCTCCAGCCCGTCCAGTCGCGAGGCGCCCATGACTCTTGTGCGTGCAATCGTCGTGCTACTGCTGTTCCCGGCCGTTCTCGGGGCTCAAGATGCCGATCCGCGGCTGCTCGAGTACATCAACGCCATCAAGGCCGTCGACAATCACGCCCACGTCGTCGCGCCAGACCTCGAGCACGACACCGATTTCGATGCGCTTCGCTGCGATACCCTGCCCAGCACGTCGCCACCGCCGCTGGCGAACACGCGGTTTGGCGCCGACGTGCAGGCCGCATGGAAGGCGCTCTTCAATGTCACGGCAGACACGGCGTCCCCAGAGAATCTGGGCCGGTGGCAGGCGGCGCAGAAGGTCGTGCGGCAGCAGCACGGCGCGGGCTATTTCGACTGGGTGGCGCAGCAGACGGGTATGGACGTCATCCTCGCCAACCGGGTGACCATGGCGCGCGAGCTCGGATCCGCACACTATCGCTGGGTGCCGTACGACGACGCCCTGCTGTTTCCACTCGACAACAGTCTCGAGAAAGCTGCGAATCCCGACCGGAATGGGCTGTTCCAGGCAGAAGAGCAGCACTTGAAGGACTACCTGCGCGCCTCGGGGCTCAGCCGACCGCCCCCCGCGTTCGACGCCTATCTGCACGATGTGGTGACGGCGACACTCGAGTCTCAGAAACGCGCGGGTGCGGTCGCGATCAAGTTCGAGGTGGCGTACCTGCGGCCGCTCGATTTTGCGCCCGCTGCCGCCGCCCGAGCCTCCGATGTTTATGCGACGTACATCGGCGGCGGAGCACCGGCCGAGGCCGCGTACACGCTGTTGCAGGACTACCTGTTTCGATACGTTGCCCGCGAGGCAGGGCGCCTCGGGCTCGCCGTGCACATCCACACAGGCGCGGGCTGCGGCGAGTTCTTCGACGACCGCGGATCCGATCCGATGCTCCTCGATTCCGTGCTCAACGACCCCGCCCTTCGTTCGACGAAGTTCGTCCTGCTCCACGGCGGGGTGCCGTTCGACCGCCACAACCTGGCGCTCATCGTGAAGCCGAACGTGTGGGTCGACACGTCGGTGCTGTCGTTGATCTACTCGCCAGACGAAGTCGCGCGAATCATCAGGCCGTGGCTCGACACGCTGCCCGAGCACGTGATCTTCGGCACCGACGCCGGTCCATTCGGCGTCGGCATGGGATGGGAAGAGGCGACGTGGATTGCGTCCCGCAAGACGCGACGCGCGCTCGCGATCGCTTTGACCCAGCTGATAAACGACGATGCCATCACGCTGGCACGGGCGAAAGTCATCGCGGACGGCGTGCTGCGGCAGAACGCCGCCGCGTTGTACGGCTGGCCGCACTAGGAAAGCCAGGTGCGGCCGGAGGTGCGAGCGGAAGGTGCGGCAGGAGGTGCGGCCGGGAGGTGCGGTCACGAGGTGCGCGGTGCGAGGTGCGACGTGCGAGGTGCGACGTGCTCTGAGCCCTGTGCCGTGCGCCTTGCGCCGTGAGCCTTCGGCAAAGGCCCAACGCCTAAAGCCCAAAGCCTCCCTCTACGCCGCCGTGCGCGGACGCACGGACTCGAGCGAGTGACCGTCGGGTCCCATCTCGCGCTGCCGTAGAAGTCCGGCGAACACGAATCCGAACAGGCTCAGGAGCATGAAGGTCCAGAGCATCGGCAGGTAGCCGCGCGGATTCGCGGCACTCGCGCCGTTCGCGTCGTTCAATCCTCCGACGACCAGGTTGAACGTCATCAACCCGATGTTCTGCACCATCGTCATCAGGCCGTAGGCGGTGCCGAGGCGGTTCGGTGCCACCAGATACGGCACGGCCGGCCACAGCACCGCCGGTACCAGCGAGAACGCGATGCCGATGAGAGCGGTCGATACCCAGAGATTGACGTGTGTGTAGGCGAGCAGCGGGAAGACCGCGAAGAGCAGCAGCGTGCCGCCCGCCATGAACAGCGCCCGCCGGCCGAGCCGATCGACGAGGAACCCGAAGGCGGGCGTCGCGAAGATCGCGGCCAGGAACACGTAACCGTTCATCGATCCGGCCTGCTGCAGCGTGAGTCCGTGCGCGTGTTGGAAGTACTTGATGGCAAACGTGCTGCGGAAGGGAAAGATCACGGAATAGAACGTCACGCACAGGCCGACGATGTACCAGTACGACCGATCGAAGCGCCAGAGATCGCTCCAGACGATGCGATCCGGTGGAGGTGGCTGGGCGAGGTCGTAGCGCCGATCCGCGGCCCGTTCGAGAAAGAAGTAGGTCACTGCGCCGGCGACACCGACCGACATCAGTCCGACCGCCAGCCACAGCGGCGGCTGCCAGCCGGCGTCGTAGAACGGCTTCGCCCACGTCGTGGACATGTCGGCCAGATACGACCCCGCACGCGCGATACTGAGGTTCACGCCGAACGCGAATCCCAGCTGACGGCCGACGAACCACTGACCGATCGCAACGGTAATCGCGACGATCATCGATTCAGCGCCAAGTCCGAAGATCAAGCGGCCCGCTGCCATCATCGGAAACCAGTCCGACGCCGCCGTCAGAATGGCGCCGAGCAGGCACAGCCCCGAGAAGGCGATGGTGGCTGTACGTGTGCCGATCCGATCGACGATGATGCCGCCGACGAGCACCATGATCACGTTCGGAAAGCTGTAGATGGCGTTGAGCGTGCCGATCTGGGTGTCAGTCAGTCCCAGCAGGCGCTGAAGGTTGTCGGCGAGCGGCCCGATCGAATCGTAGACGTAGTAGTTGCCCAGCATCGCGGTGCTGATCGCGACGAGCACGATCCAGCGCCACGAGGCCGGTGGCGGCATCTTTCCAGCTGGTGACAATAGGGCAGCTCCACCAAACAGTGTACCCGGAATTCGGAGTTCGGAATTCGGAGGGCGGAATGAATTCGGAGTGCGAACTGAATGTGGAGTGCGGAGGCGGAATGCGGAGTCTGGAAGGCGGAGCTGAACTTCCGAATTAACTCCGCACTTCGAACTCCGAACTCCGAATTGTCACCGCTGGTCGATTGCGATCCAGGGCTGCGGGACCGAGGGCCCGGTGTAGTCTGCCCTCGGCCGGATCAGCCGGTTGTTCGACAGTTGCTCCAGCACGTGCGCCGTCCAGCCCGAGCACCGGCTGACCGCAAAGATCGGCGTGAACAGCGCGATCGGGATGCCGAGCGCGTGATACGTGGACGCCGAATAGAAGTCCACGTTCGGATTCAGCTTCTTCTCGCCCTTGACGATGGCTTCGATGCGCTCGGAGATCTCGAACCACTGAGGCTGGCCGACGCGCTTGCCCAGATCCTTCGACATCTGCCGAAGGTGAATCGCACGCGGGTCCATCGTTTGATACACGCGGTGGCCGAAGCCCGGAATCTTCTCCTTCCGCGCCAGCTTGCCCTTGATCGTGCTCTCGATCTTCTCCGGCGTGGCGGTCGGACCGAGATCGAGCAGCAACTTCATGACTTCGGCGTTGGCGCCGCCGTGCAACGGTCCCTTCAGCGTGCCGATGCCCGCCACGATCGCCGAATGTACGTCGGTCAAGGTCGCCGCCGCCACGCGAGCCGCGAACGTGGACGCGTTCAGCTCGTGGTCCGCGTGCAGCACCAGCGCGATGTCGAACGCTCGCGTGGACAGGGCATCCGGCCGCTGTCCGGTCAACATGTAGAGAAAGCTCGCCGCGAAGCCCATCGCGGGATCGGGCTCGATCCAGCTGCCGCCGTGCTCGAGCCGACCGATGGTGGCTACGAGACTGCCGAGCTGCGCGGTGAGGCGGACCGCTTTGCGATAGTTCGAGGCGGGGCTGTTGTCCGCCACGTCGGGATCGAAATGAGCCAGGGCGGACGCGAGCGTCCGCAGCATGTCCATCGCTTCCGACGGCGGAAGCGACCGCATCAACCGCAGCGCACCCTCGGGCAGCGGCCGGGCCGTCGCAAACTGCGACTGCAGTTCGCCGAGCTCGCCGCGTGTGGGCAGCCGTCCGTGCCACAACAGATAACAGACTTCCTCGAACGTCGCGTTCGTCGCGAGATCGTGGATGTCGTAGCCCCGGTACGCGAGGATGCCCCGGTCGCCGTCGATATAGCAGATGGACGACGATGTGGCGACGACGTCCTCGAGCCCGCCTTTACCTTTGTCCGTCGCGGTCATGGAACGCGCATCATAGCAGGCCCGGGGACCGGCGGGCGATTCGAGACCAGAACGACCGTCCGCACGCGTCGGGTGGGGTTCCTGTCCAGCAGCAGGCCGGCACGGATCCCCGCGACGTTGAAATATCGCCAGGATGCCAACCGATAGAGCGGCACCTTCACGTGCGGCGCAATCCGGTCCAGGTCCTGGTCCTTCAGCACCACCAGCGCCGGACGGTCGACTTCCAGCCACTGCACCAGGCCGGTGGCGTCGAAGGGGCCGTCCTCGCGCTGGCCCACGTAGAACACCAGGTTGCGCACGAACACTTCGTAGGTCGTCCAGGCTGAGCCCGGTTGAAGCGACGCACGAACGCTCGCCGCGACATCCTGGACGCGGTCCGGCCCTGGCGCCGAGAGCAGGCCATACTGCGCCGCCAGCATGAGCGCCATGGCCGCGGCGGACAGCGTGTTGGGCAGCCACCGCGGACGCCAGATCGCTGCCGCGGCCCCACACAGGCCCGCCATCGCCGCGAAACCGCCACCCGCGAGGAGCACGACGCGCGCGACGCCGAGCGGCTCCGGCGGCAGCAGCGCCAGCACCAGCCCCAGCAGAACGATCAGCACGCTCGCCACCGTGCCGCAGGTTCGGAAGAGCCCGCTGGGACTCGCGGCTCCAACGCTGATCCGGCGCTGCACGCTGGCGGCGATCGCGACAGCCAGCGGCAGCAGCACCGGCAGGATGTAGCGCGGCTGCTTCCCGATCGAGATGGTGAACAACAGGAGCGGTAGTGCGCCCCAGACGAGCAGACGGACGTGCACCGGATCCGGCCGCACTCGCTCACGGATCGTGCGCCACGCGGGCAGTGACCCACAGTGCCACGAACGGACTCCACGGAAACGCGCCGGCCAGCAGAATCGGCAGATAGAACCAGATCGGACGAGGATCGTTGAAGCGCTCCGTGGCAAAGCGTTCCAGGTTGTCGCCGACGAAGAAGCTCTGGAGGTACGCGGCGCCATGAACGTGCGCCATCGCGACGTACCACGGAGTCCCGACCAGCAGCGCCGCTCCAATCGCAAGCGCTATCGGACCTGGCGCCAGCGCGGCCCACCGCCGCTCGATCACGACGAGCGCCGCGAGTACCAGTCCGGGCAGCGCAAGGCCAACGGGACCCTTCGTCAGGAACGCCGCTCCCGCCGCGGCACCCGCCAGCGCCATGAGCCACGGCCGCGGCCGCTCCGGCACCAGCGCGGCTTCGATGCCGACGACGATCGCCAGTGAAATGAAGAGCGCGAGCGGCAGGTCGGGCAACGCCAGCCGCGCCATCACGGCGGGACCGAGACTGGTGGCCGCCACGAGTCCCGCCATGCGTCCCGTCGTCTCGCCGAACCAGCGGCGGCCGCAGACCCACGCCAATAACGCGAGCGCGATGCCTGACAGCGCGGCCGGCAGTCTCGCAGCGGCCTCGGTCACGCCCAGCGCGGCGTACGACGCCGTCACGCCCCAGTAGTAGAGAACGGGCTTCTGGAACCGGTTGGCGTAGTTGAACCGCGGCGTGAGCAGATCGCCGCTCTCGCGCATCTCGCGGCCCGCCTCTGCGTAGAACGCTTCGTCGGAATCGGTGATCGCAGGGCGGCCAAGATCTGCCGCGCAGGTGAGCACGGCCGCAACGAGCACGATGAGGAAGGAGTAGCGCACGACGAGTCAGCGTGTCGGGACCGGCTCACGCGTCGGCGACGGGCTCGTAGCCCGCGCAGCGGAGCATCGGCAACCGGGGATACCGCGGAAAATGAGGATCGGTCTCGCTCTTCGCGCAGCGAATGAACTCGCTGCCCCTGTCAGAGCGCACGATCCGGGCGAACGAGCAGGTGGCGCACAATCCGGCGCGCGGGTCAGCAGGTTCGGCGGCCGTCATCCCGCGTCCAGGCCGTCACGGGACCGCCCGTCGCGACGGGACCCGGCGGCTGCGCCAGCACATCGAGGAAGACGCGGGTGGCACGCTCCATCTCCTGGGGCGTCCCGACCGTGATGCGCGCATGCTCCATCAGCGGCGGGAACGGCCGCGCGACCTGCACGCCTTTGGCGAGACACGCCGCGGCGAAGCTGCGTGGATCGCGTCCGACATGGACCATCACGAAGTTGGCGTTCGATTCGAACGCCTGGTGTCCGGCCTTCGCGAGCGCGTCCACGAGCCGGGCGCGCGTGTCGTGATTCAACTGCCGCTGCTGAGCCACGTGCGCCGTGTCGCCGAGCGAGGCGTGCGCCGCGGTCACGCCTATCGTGTTCATGTTCAGCGCGTCCACCCACTGCCGCAAGCGCGCCAGCGTCTGCGGGACGCCGACGGCGTAGCCCACCCTGAGACCGGCGATGCCGTGGATCTTCGAGAACGTGCGCGTGACGATCACGCGCGGATCGTTGACCGCGAGCGGCACGACCGAATGATATCCGGCGAGCTCCACGTACTCGTGATACGCCTCGTCCACCAGCACGACGGCCTCGGGCGCGCGCTTGTGAATGCCCGCGATGAACGCTTCGACGTCTGCGCCGGCATGCACCGTGGACGTGGGATTGTTCGGGTTGCAGATGTAGGCGAGGCCGGCAGACGAGGAGGCGGCCAGCATGGCGTCGAGATCGAGTCGCCCCGCCGCGTCCACGCGGACCGAGACGACCGGTCGCTCGAGCGCCTGCGCGCGCATCGCCGGCATTTCGAAACAGGGCGACGCCGTCAGGACACCCCGGTCGGCCGACGTGAAAGCCGTGACCGAGGCATCGAGCAACTCGCCCGATCCGCTGCCAAGCAGGATCTGTGACGAATCGATCCTGGAGACTGGCGGCGATGGACGACACCAGCTCGCCAATCGTTGAAAAGGGATACCGGTTCGCTTCGGAAACGCCCGCGCGAATAGCCTCGAGGGCGGCCGGGCCGGGTCCTGAGCCGTTCTCGTTGCTGCCGATCCGCACCAGTCCCGCGCTATGGACGGCGGCGGCCGGAGCGGCGCCTGGAGCCACGTTCGCGGCGCGCTTGGGCCCGCACGCACCGGCCCCTGCAGCGACGGCGCTTCCGCCAACCAGTCTCAGAAAGTCACGGCGAGACGACACAGCACACCTCCCGACCGGCACACGAACGATGCAGGCGTGGAGTAATCGTCAACCATCCGGGCCCGTCCGTCAACGGGCCGGATGGCGTTCGTCGACGAAATGCGCTTGTAGCCCCGGGGCATCGCACGGTGTCGATGCCCGGGATGCGGAGTTGAACGCGCGAAGACTCGTCAGTCGCCGCTCGCGACCTGCGTCTTCAACGGGACGCTGTCGTCGGCGAACTGCTGGACGATCGAGAGGAGACCGGTATAGAGGAACCCGACCTGGAACAGGACCAGGAACGGCAGCGTTCCGTAAATCCGGTTCGACAGCGCATAGAAGACGGTGAACGTGAAATACAGTCCGAGCGCCAGCTCGATGCTCGGCTGCACCAGGCTCGCCTGCCGGTACCGCTTGCCGATCCATTCGTCCGAATCCTGCTCGATGCGGTACTTCGGCGTGCGCGCGAACTCGGTCTGCTTGCCAGAGACGGCCTCAAAGACCGCGCGCGTGTTGTTCACGGCGAGACCGATGCCGATCGACATCAGGAGCGGCAGGTACTTCAGCCGCGTGATCCATCGGTCCTTGTAGATCTCGCGCTGGCACACCATGTAGAAGTTCGCCACCGACATCGTCGCCGCGAAGAACAGCGGCACGTCGATGAGCAGCATCTCCGACCACCCCATGTTGTAGCGGATGACCATCGACGGGAACATGAGGATCGAGAGCAGCACCATCAGCACGTAGTTGAAGTTCGCGGTGAGGTGGAAGAACGCCTCCGCCTTCACGCCGAGCGGCTGATCGGAGCTGAGGATCCGCGGCAACAGCTTCATGCAGGTCTGGATCGAGCCCTTCGCCCAGCGATGCTGCTGCGACTTGAACGCGTTCATCTCGACCGGCACTTCGGCGGGCGAGATGACGTCGGGCAGGAAGTGGAACTTCCATCCGCGCAGCTGAGCGCGATAGCTGAGGTCGAGATCCTCGGTCAGCGTGTCATGCTGCCAGCCGCCCGCATCGTCGATCGCCTCTCTGCGCCAGATGCCGGCCGTGCCGTTGAAGTTGAAGAAGTGCTGCGCGCGGTTGCGGCCGCCGTGCTCGAGGACGAAGTGCCCGTCGAGCAGGATCGACTGGATTCGCGTCAGCAGCGAATAGTCCTGGTTGATATGGCCCCAGCGCGCCTGCACCATGCCGACCTTCGGGTCGGTGAAGTGGTGAATGGTGCGCTGCAGGAAGTCGGGTGCTGGAATGAAGTCGGCGTCGAAGATCGCGATGAACTCGCCGCGTGCTTCGCGCATCCCCGCTTCGAGCGCGCCGGCTTTGTATCCGCTTCGATCGGTGCGGTGGACGTACTTGATGTCCACCCCACGGAGCGCGGCGCGACGCACCGCGAGCTGGGCCACACTTTGGGTCTCATCGATCGAATCGTCGAGTACCTGTACTTCGAAGCGATCGCGCGGATAGTCGAACTCGCAGACCGCGTCGATCAGCCGATCCACGACGTACATCTCGTTGTAGATGGGCAGCTGTACCGTGACGGCCGGCAGGTTGTAAAAATGACCGGCCGGCGTGGGCACGCGATCCTTGTATTTCATGTAGACGTACACAAGGTAGTACCGGTGCCAGCCGTAGACGGCGAGAATGATCAGGATGAAAAAGTACGAAGCGAGTATGAGCGTTTCAAGAGGCGTCATTGCGTTCGGTGCACGTCCGGGGAAGCAGTTGCATGATTATACTGTTGGGCCGGGTGCCGTCAAAGAACCCCAATAGACACGGAGATTTGCGCGCATGATCGGTCCTGAGCTTCGCGAGCTGCTCGAACAGGTGGCCAAAGGCGAGGTCACACCCGCCGCCGCCGAAGCATCGTTCGCCGCCCGTCTTGGCGCCCTCCCGGTCGAGGACCTTGGATTCGCGCGCGTCGATCATCAGCGGGCCTTCCGCCAAGGCTTCCCCGAAGTTGTACTGGGCTTAGGCAAAACCTCGGCCCAAATTGCCGGCATCGCCGAGCGCATCGTCAGCCGCGGGCAGAGCTTGCTCGTCACCCGTGCGGATCGCGCGGCTTTCGACGAGGTGAGCCGCGTCGTGCCACAGGCGACCTATCACGAGATCGCCCGAGCTATCACATTGCGCCAGAACGACATCTCGCCAGGGCGCGGCACGGTGCTCATTGCCGCCGCTGGCACTTCGGATCTGCCTGTCGCAGAAGAGGCGGCCGTCACGGCAGAGGTGATGGGAAACACGGTGGATCGCTTGTACGACGTTGGTGTGGCTGGGCTGCACCGTCTGCTTCGAGAACAGTCCCGGCTGGTTATTGCTCGGGTGATCGTCGTCGCTGCGGGCATGGAAGGAGCGCTCCCGAGCGTCGTGGCTGGCCTCGTCCGTGTGCCGGTGATAGCCGTACCGACGAGCGTCGGCTATGGCGCGAGCTTCGGAGGCCTGGCAGCTCTGCTCGGCATGTTGAACAGCTGCGCTAACGGCGTGTCCGTCGTCAATATCGACAACGGCTTTGGCGCCGGGTGCATCGCGAGCCTGATCAATCACCTCGAGTAGCGGGATGGCTGTCGAGCGTCGCGCGCACGCGCCGAAGCAGCGCGTCTGGCGGAAATGGCTTTGCGAGCAGCGGCGCACCGGCCGGCAGACCCTGCTGCGCTCCGTTCTCCACATACCCTGAGATGAAGAGCACTCGGAGGCCGGGATGCCGTTCTGATAGCCGTCCGGCCGTCGCGGCGCCGTTCATGTCCGGCAGCACGACGTCGCTGAGGAGCAGCGCGCACGATCGAAGCACGTGATCGTCCACCGCGATGGCCTCGGCGGCGCAGGCGGCTTCGACGACCGTATAGCCCTGGTCGCGCAAGACTCTCGCCGAGAGCGCCCGAAGCGCCGCGTCGTCTTCGACGAGCAGGATGCGTTCGGTGCCACGGAAGTCCGCGGATGCCGGAGGTGGTGGCACCGCCGCGGCGACCGCGTTGGTCTGAGGCAGATACACCTTGAATGTAGAGCCTGCGCCAACCGCACTCTCGACGACGATCGCACCACCCGCCTGCGTGATGATGCCCTCCGCGGTCGCCAGACCAAGACCGGTGCCTCGACCGGTTCCCTTGGTGGTGAAGAATGGCTCGAAGACGCGCTCGCGGACCTCTGGCGGCATCCCCGCGCCGGTATCCGAGACGGTGATGAGGACGTAATCCCCGGCCGGCAGCGTGCGGATCCGCTGTGCGTCGAGGCGGACGTTGTCGCACTCGATTGTCAGACGGCCACCATCGGGCATGGCATCGCGAGCGTTGATCGCCAGGTTCACGACCACCTGTTCCAGTTGTCCCGGATCAGCGCGAACCGCTTTGGTGTCGGGCGACAGAATCCAGCGCGTCGTGACGTGCTCGCCCAGCAACGTATTCAGCATGGGCTCGAGTCCCGCCAGAAGCGCCGGCACGTGCACCACGCGAGGCTCGATCACTTGACGGCGCGCGTATGCCAGGAGCTGCCCGGTCAGGCGGGCCGCACGTTCCCCCGCGCGCGTGATCTCCGCGACGTCGGCATGCAGCGCATCTCCTGCCGGGAGACTCTGATCGACGACCTCCGCATAACCGAGGATTGCCGAGACGATGTTGTTGAAGTCGTGGGCGACGCCGCCAGCAAGCTGGCCGATGCTCTCGAGCCGCCGGGCATGCGCCTCGCTCGCCTGCCGCTGGCGGATCTCGGCCACGTCCCGCACGCTCTCAGTAGCACCGATGATCTCGCCGGTGACATCACGGAGCGGCACGAACAGCCGCTCGATCTCGGCCTCGGGCCGGCCGTGCGGCGCCATGCGATGCGCGAGCGCGACCCGCTCCCCGCCGAGCGCGCGGCGCCAGCCATCCGCTACCTCTCGAGTGGCGGTCTGGGATCCGCCGAGTGCAACCTGGTCGAGTCGAGCGCCAAGGCGTGGTGCCGTCCCGAACCATTCGGCGTAGCTCCGCGACCAGGCGGACGTGCACATCACGAGACGCGGCTCGCGGTCCACGACGGCAATCATTTCGGACGTGCCCTCGAAGAACGCGCGGAAGCGCTCTGCGGCGCTGCGGCTCTCGTTGAGCGCGGCCGCGGCGGCGGCGAGGTTCGACTGGCGTTCGGCGAGTGCGGCCGCCAGCGCCAGCATCGACACGCCGATCGTGACCGTGAATACCTGCGTCCAGAGCAGCTGCCCGACAAGTGAGTCCGTGAGCCGGCTGAAGAGACTACCGCCCTCGAGGGTGTAGAAGACACTCAGGCCGCCCATCAGCAGGGTTGTCCACGTCGTGCCGAACGTGCCCAGTCGCACGGCGGCCCAGCCGAGCAGTGGAAGCATGGCCACCGTCAGCGGGGCCTGCGGACCGTGGAGCGTGACCCACCCGGTCTGAACGTACCAACAGCCCAACCACGTCAGCGACAGCACGAGGATGAATTCCGCGCGGCGAGTCGGCTTCATCGACGCGCGCGACTCGAGCACCGCCGCAGTGGTCAGCAGCGCAGGTGCGATGGTCGTATAGGCGACGAAGTCCGGCGCCCACCACTGGACGAATGCGAAGCCCGGATCGCCGGGCCCCATCGCGAGCTCCAGGAGCGATCCGGGAATCGCACCGGCAAGCGATCCGACGGCGGCGCCAACCAGCAGGGACGTCACATCGCGCAGATGCCCGATGCGGGCCACGGTCGGTCCGCCGACGCGCTCGGCCACGATCACGCCCAACCAGGCCTCGAACACGACAATGCACGAGACGGCGAGGTGAGCGACGGGCCCCCATTGGCCCAACAGGCGCTCGACGATGAAATCCGTTAGAACGAGTAGCAGGGCTAGTCGCAGTCGAGCTCGCCGCGGCGTCAGGAACAGGGCTGCGAAGACGACGCCCGAGGTCAGCACGACCGGCGCCACCGGTGCGGGATGGCGGAGGGAGGTCAACCCGAAGACGCCGACCGCGAAATACGCGGCGCTCCACGCGGCAAACCAGAGCCAGCCCGATTCCAGGGCCCGTCGAGGGCCAGGTACGTCTCGCGCAGGGGCGAGCTGATTGTGGAGAGTCACGGCGACACTCGCCGGAGGACGGCTGTCACGCGCTGCAACAGTCAATCAAACCCGACAGGAGAAGGCATTGTACCAGCGCCGGCGGCCTTCCGTCGGCAGTGATTCCCGCTGGCAGTGAAAGTCGGCTGTTGGGTCTTGACGGTTCGCACCTAGGACGCTATAGTTGGGGGTTCAAGTTACGGTCGGTCGACGCCGGCTGTCGCGACTGCCTTCCAACGTTTCCGTTCTTCCTTCGACTGAAAGCTCGGTATTCCTGCGGCATGAACCCCGGCGCCCTTCGGGCACTTGAATTCGACCGCGTCACGGCGGCGCTCCGGAGTTTCGCCCTGACGCCGCTCGGCGCCACACGCCTCGACGCGCTGCTGCCGGAGACACAGCCGCGCCTCGTGCAGGAGGCCCTCCAGACGACGGCCGAAGCGGTGCGCTATCTCGAGGGCCAGCCGCCGTTCCCGCTGCGCGCACCCGAGGACCTCGAGGATCTGCTGGCGGCGCTGCGGATTGAAGGCCGCTTTCTCGAGCCGCTGCGGCTGCTCGCGCTCGCCGTATTCCTCGAGTCGATCGAATCGGCTGGCGGAGCCGTGCGCCGAGCGCCAGGCACCTTTCCCCGCCTTCGGTCCATCGTCGAACCGCTGGCGTCGTTTTCGGACGAGATCGGCGACGTGCGGCGCAAGATCGGCGACGCGGGCGATGTGCTGGATCACGCAAGCCCGGCGCTGCAGGGATTGCGGGATCGGTTGCGCAAGCAGCGGACGCGCCTCCGCGGGACCCTCGAGTCGTACCTGCGCGGACGCGATACGGCCAAGTACCTGCAGGAGCAGGTCATCACCGAACGCAATGGACGCTTCGTAATCCTGGTGCGCGCCGAGCACCGGAGCTCGGTTCCGGGCATCGTCCATGGCAGCTCTGCGAGCGGTGCGACGTTGTTCGTGGAACCACTCGGCACCGTGGAGGTCAACAACGACATCGTCGCCCTCGAAGAGCAGGAAGGCGAAGAAGTCCGGCGGATTCTGTTGGAGCTGACGGAGCGCTTCCGCAGCCGGTCCGGGGATCTTGCCAGCGCGATGGATGTGGCGACCGAGCTCGACGTGCTCCAGGCGAAGGCGCGGCTTGCCGAGGTCACGGGCGCACGCGCGCCGGCACTCGCGCAGGACGGCCGGCTGGTGCTCATCGGCGCCCGCCATCCGCTGCTGATGCGTGGGGTCGTGTCGCGCTATTCGGACGCGCTCGACCATCTGCCGGCCGCGCCTGTACCGGTGGACATCACGCTCGAACCGCCGGCGACGGCCATGCTCATCACGGGCCCGAATACTGGCGGCAAGACCGTCGCGCTCAAGACGGCCGGGCTGCTGGCGCTCATGGCGCAGAGCGGGCTGCAGGTACCGGCAGAGCCCGGCTCGACGCTGCCTGTCTTCCGCACGATCTTCGCGGACATCGGTGACGAGCAGTCGATCGCTGCGAGCCTGAGCACCTTCTCGTGGCATGTCACGAACATCGCGTCGATGGATCGCGATCTGCAGCGTCCCGCGCTCGTGCTGCTCGATGAAATCGGCGCAGGTACGGATCCGACCGAAGGTGGCGCGCTCGGGATCGCGATTGTCGAGCATTTCCGGACACGCGGCGCCCTCGTGCTGGGCACCACTCATTACGATGCGTTGAAGACCTACGCCTCCACGACGCCCGGGGTGACGTGCGCAGCGTTTGGCTTCGATCCGGACGGCTTCCGGCCAACGTTCCGGTTGAACTACGGAACGCCCGGGCGGAGTCTGGCGCTCGAGGTTGCGGCGCGGCTGGGTCTGGCGTCGTCCATCATCCAGAACGCGCGGCAGCACGTGGACGTGAAGGACGCGCAGCTGCAGGATCATCTGACGCGGGTGGATGAGGGCTTGCGGCAGTTGCAGCGGGATCGTGCGGCGGTGGAACGCGAACGGCAGACGCTGCGCGCCGCCGAGAGTGAACTGCACGCGCGCGAGTCGGCTCTGCGCGAACGCGAGGAGCAGTTCCGGCGGAAGCTCGGGCAACGGCTCGATGAGCGCGTCCGCGAGGCGCGGCGGGAAATCGACGCCGTCGTTGACGATTTGAAGAAGCGGACCTCAGTGCTCGTCACCCGCGTCACGGCCCAGCAGTCGGCGCCGCGGCTGACGACCGGAGATGCTGGTGCCGCGCGCCTGCAGGCGCAGTCGGCCATCGACGAAGTCGCGCAGCGGCTCCGCGCCGATGTGGACGCGCCCGCGCCGCCAGTCGAACCGCCTCCCGCACGTCCGGTGGCCGTCGGTGACCGCGTGGCCGTCGGCGGATTCGGCCTCGAAGGCCTGGTCGAGTCGATCTCGGGCAGCCAAGCGGAGATCGATGTGCGCGGGAAGCGGCTGCGCGCCGCTCTGTCGGACCTGCGGCTGGTTGCGGGTCCTGGACGTGCGGCCGCGACCGCTCCACCCGTGCGCGTCAACGTCACCCTGCAGCCTCGCGAGGGATCGCTGAGCGAGCTGAATGTGATTGGTTGCACCGTGGACGAGGCGATTGACCGCACCGAACGCTTCCTGGATGAAACGCTGGTCACCGATCAGAAGACGATCCGCGTCGTCCACGGGCACGGCACCGGGCAACTTCGGCGTGCGATCGCCGCGCTCTTGAAGGATCATCCACAGGTCTCGAGCTTTCACACCGCTCCGCCCAATCAGGGTGGCGGAGGCGTCACGGTGGTCGAACTGAAGGAATAGCACTTCGCACGTCGTGTTCGTGTTCGTGTTCGCCTTCGAGTGAACATCCGAATCAAGGCGAATACGAGTCCGAAGACGAACACGAATCCGAATCCGAATCCGAAGACCGAAGACGAATCCGAAGACGAACACGAATGCCCCTGTTCCCCCAGTCCTTCATCGACGACGTGCGGCTGCAGGCCGACATCGTGCGCGTCGTGCAGGACCATGTCTCGCTTCGGCGGGCGGGGACGAGCTACAAGGGGTTGTGTCCCTTTCACGGCGAAAAGACACCGTCCTTCCACGTGCATCCCGACAAGGGTTTCTTCCACTGCTTCGGGTGCGGCGTGGGCGGCGATGTCTTCAAGTTCGTCGAGCTGCACGAGAAAGTCGGATTCAACGATGCAGTGCGGTCGCTCGCGCAACGATTTGGCATCCCCTTGCCACAGGTGGACGAGGGCCCCGAGAATAGTGGCGCGGCGGACCGTGAGGCACTTCTCAAGGTCCACGAGGTGACGGCCGCCTGGTTCCGGCAGCAGCTGATTGGTCCCGCGGGCGCGCGAGCCAGGGCGCTGCTCACGGAGCGTGAAGTCGAGCGGCGCGACAGCAGACAGGCTTGGGCTTGGGTTCGCGCCCGGCGGCCGGGACGAGCTGAAGCGCTATCTGCAGGCGCAGGGGTTTTCGCTGGACCTGCTGCTCCGGAGCGGACTGGTGTTGCGGCGGGATTCGGGAGAGGTCGTCGATCGCTTCCGCGGCCGGCTGATGATTCCAATCGCGCGCGACAGCGGATCGGTCGTAGCGTTCGGCGGCCGCGCGATGGACGCGGACCAGCAGCCGAAGTATCTGAATTCGCCCGAGACGCCCATCTACGTGAAGAGCCGCACGCTGTACGGCTTGCACGTGACGAAACAGGCGATCCGGCAGTCGAACTACGCGATTCTCGTCGAGGGGTACTTCGACCTCGCGCAGCTGCTGCAGCACGGTATCGGTCCCGTTGTGGCGTCGTGCGGTACGGCGCTCACTGCGCAGCAGGTGCAGTTGCTGCGCCGGTTCACGTCGAAAGTGGTGCTCAGCTTCGATCCCGACGCCGCCGGCGAGGGCGCGGCGGTTCGGTCGTGCGAACTGCTGGTGTCGGAGGGATTCAGCGTGAACGTGACGCTGCTGCCCAAAGGTCAGGATCCGGACACGTTTGTCCGAACGGCTGGCCGCGATGGCTATCAGGAGCGGCTGCGCCAGTCGCAGCCGTACCTGGACTTCCTGCAGGACCGGTCCGCCCGCAACCACGACCTGGGAACCGACGAGGGCCGGCGCACGTTCCTTCAAGAGATGCTGGCGGTCGCCGCCCGCATCCCGGACGCCGCCGCCAGGGACCAGTTTGCCGACCGGCTGGCCCACAAAGCACGAATCACTGAAGACGTAGTACGCTCTGAGATCCGCAAGGCGGCCGTGGCTCGGAAAACCGTGGTCACCGAGCGGGAATTGCCGCCGCTGGCACCCCTCAAAATCGTCGAAAAAGGCCTGATTTGGGCCCTTGTGCACGAGCCTGCCGCCGCGCTGACGGCCATGAGCACGCTCGACGCCGGCGATCTCGAGGGGCTGGCCGGGCGGCATATCCTCGAGGTTGGACGCAGCCTGGCCGATCGCACACCGGATCATGTGCCGTCGGCGCTTCTGGAGCGTCTAACTGAGGGGGAGTTGCGCCTGGTGACAGGCATAGCCGCGGGTCCGGCCCGTCCAGCCGAGCCCGATGAGTGCGTCCGGACGCTGCGCCTGCTCCGGTATGACCGCGAGCGCGCAGCCCTCCAGCAGGAGATTGACCGGCTGCAGCGGCAACCCTCGGCGGCGGCAGACGCGCGCATCGAGGAACTGGGCCTGCTCAAAGTGGATTTGAAGCGCCGCATCGAGGCGCTCAGCAGCGAGCAGTGGTAGCCGTCCTCCGGGACGGTCTGTATGGCAGCGGGACTCCGGGTATCCGGCAGCCCGCGATGGTTTGAAGGAGGAGAACCCTTGTCGATTGAAGACAAGTACGACGAGGTCCGGCAACTCATCAACATCGGCAAAGAGAAGGGATACCTGCTCTATGACGAAGTGAACGAGCTGCTTCCGTCCGAGATCACCTCGTCCGAGGAGCTCGACGACCTGTTCAACACGTTCGGCAGCGCCGGCATCGAGGTGCTCGACTCGGATCAGATGAAGTTCCGGGACGAGAAGGGAGGCTTCGATCGCACGTCGGAGGGCGCCGAAGAGCTCGAGCTCGATCTCACGCCGGGCGCACTCGACAAGACCAACGATCCGGTCCGCATGTACCTGCGCGAGATGGGCACCGTGCCCCTGCTGACGCGGGAGGGCGAGGTCGAGATCGCGCGGCGCATCGAACGCGGCAAGCTGTCGGTGATCAAATCGATCTCCCGCACGCCGACGATCATGAAGCGCGTCATTCAGCTCGGCGAGGATCTGAAAAACGATCAGCGCACCATCCGCGAGCTGGTCACCTTCTCGGACGACGAGCTGACCGAGGACAAGCTCGAGGACCGCAAGCGCGAGGTGCTGCGGCAGATCGAAGCGGTCAAGAAGGCACGCGCCTTCGTGCAGAAGACCGAGGAGAAGCTCGAGACGATCCCGAAGAAGGACAAGCGGAAGTACCGGCGCGGCCGGTGGAAGATGCTGCGCAGCCGCGTCGAGCTCTCGCGCCGGATCAGGGCCATCGAGTTCACCGAAGCGGTCAAGCGCCGCCTGATCGACGAGATCAAGGATCAGGTCGAGGCCGTCCAGCGCGTCCAGCGAGAGCACGACAGCGTGAACCGCATCCTCAATCCGAAGCTGAAGAAGCAGAAGATCAAGGAAGAAGACAAGAAGAACGCGCTGAAGCGGATCAAGGATCTGCGTGCGCAGATCAAGGCGATGACCGACGAGCTGCAGGAAACACCCGAGCAGCTGAAGCGCACGCTCGAGACCATCATCGGCGGCGAGTACCGCGCCGAAACGGCGAAGAAGGAGCTCGTCGAGGCGAACCTGCGCCTCGTCGTGTCGATCGCGAAGAAGTACACCAATCGCGGCCTGCAGTTCCTCGACCTCATTCAGGAAGGCAACATCGGCCTGATGAAGGCCGTCGATAAGTTCGAGTACCGCCGCGGCTACAAGTTCTCGACCTACGCGACATGGTGGATTCGTCAGGCCATCACGCGGGCGATCGCGGACCAGGCCCGCACCATCCGCATCCCCGTGCACATGATCGAGACGATCAACAAGCTCATTCGCACGTCGCGCGCGCTCGTGCAGGAGCTCGGACGCGAACCGACTTCTGAAGAGATCGCGCAGCGGATGGACATTCCCGTCTCGAAGGTCCGGAAGGTGCTCAAGATCGCGCAGGAACCCATCTCGCTCGAGACTCCGATCGGCGAGGAGGAAGATTCGCATCTGGGAGACTTCATCGAGGACCGGAACGTCGTGTCGCCGTCCGACGCGGTCATCAACCTGAATCTCAAGGAACAGACCGAGTCGGTACTGAAGTCACTGACGCCCCGCGAAGAGAAGGTCATCAAGATGCGGTTCGGCGTCGGCGACGGCAGCGAGCACACCCTCGAAGAAGTGGGGCAGAACTTCGCGGTCACCCGCGAGCGCATCCGCCAAATCGAGGCGAAGGCGCTCCGCAAGCTGCGGCACCCTTCGCGCAGCCGCAAGCTGCGGGCATTTCTCGAAGGACGTACGTAATTCGGAATGCGGAATGCGGAGTGCGGAGCTGAGTAGCTCCGATCTCCGCATCCGGCCGGCGGCGTTCATTCCGCACTCCGAATTCCGCAATCCGTATTTCGTTTGGGCCCATAGCTCAACGGTTAGAGCGGCCGGCTCATAACCGGTTCGTTCCAGGTTCGAATCCTGGTGGGCCCACTCCTTCATAGCCCCATTGACGATCGCAGCATGACGATTGCCGATTGGCTGTCCCGCATCGTGCCGATTCGTCATTCGTCACCCTGCAATCGTCAGTGTCTGCTTGTACTCCTCCTGATCCTGCTCGCCGTTAACGCGACGCCGGTCGCGGCCCAGACGAAAGCCAAAAACGTCTTGGTACTGTCTGGCGGACGCGGCCGTACGTCCATCAACCTGATGCAGTCCTCGGTGCGCAGCCGGTTCTCAGGGCCTGTGAACTTTTCAATCGTCGACCTCGAGAACCCGCGCTTCGAACAGAACGCGTATCAGGACCACCTTGCAGAAGCGCTGCGCAGTGGGTATGCCAGCGAGAAGCTGGATCTCGTCGTAGCACTAGGGACCCCGTCGCTCGAGTTTGCCGTGCAATACCGCGACAAGGTGTTTCCCGGCGTGCCGGTCGTCTTCATGTCACTCAACACTCCGCTGCCCGAGAAGATGTGGCCCGGAGTGACGGGCGTCACGTCCCCGTTAGGAGTGCGGGAAATCATCGACCTGGCGCTCCGTCTTCATCCGGATACGGAAGCGGTCGCCGTGATCACCGATGACACGGGAGTCAGCAACGACTGGTTGGACGCCGAGCGCGCAGAACTTCGTCGGCATCGGGACAAGGTCAGAGAGATCGACCTCATCGGACCTCCAAGCCCCGAACTGCTTCAGAAAGTTGCCGCACTCCCGCCCCGATACCGTGGTGCTATTTCAACTGTATCCGCAGGATTCAGATCAACTGGCCTTCGGCGCCTTTGATGTCTTCGATGTCGGTCGCACAGCATTGGCCCGTCTATTCAATCCTGGCCTATTTGGACCGCGGCGCCATTGGTGTCGCAACCGACGATGCCACGAACGATGCGGTATTGGCGGGACAGCTAGCCGCGCGCGTGTTGGCGGGTGAGCGGCGCGGACGACATTCCCGTTGTGCAGAACCCCATGTGCTGGTCTCCGTGGATTGGCGGCAGCTTCGCCGATGGAACATTCCGGAATCGGCCTTGCCGCCGGGTACTCGGGTCCTGTATCGGGAACCCACGCTCTGGCAGCGCTATTGGCAATACATCATCGCCACAAGCGCCGTCGATGGTCATTCAGTCGGTGTTGATCGTTGGACTTGCTGTGGCAGCGCGCGCGAACACAAAAGGCGGAGTCCGTCATTCGCGAGAGCGAAGAGCGTTTCCGGCTGGTCACCAACACGGCGCCGGTGATGATTTGGATGTCCGGTCCCGATCGTTCGTTCAGTTACTTCAACAAGCCGTGGCTGGATTTCACTGGGCGTGCCCCTGAAGTCGAAGTGGGGAACGGTTGGACACTCGGAGTCCATCCGGAAGATCTCCCGTCATACCTGGAGGCATACGAACGCGCATTCGACCGCCGGGACTCCTTCCACGTGCAATACCGGCTTCGCCGCCACGACGGAGAATTTCGGTGGATCTTCGGTACGGGCGTCCCACGATTCAACGCCGACGGCTCGTTTGCCGGCTACATCGGTTCGAGCCTGGACATCACTGAACGCAAGCTGGCCGAACAAGCACTCGCCAGCCTCGGGGGCAAGCTGATCCTCGCGCAGGAGGAGGAACGTACTCGAATTGCGCGAGAACTGCACGACGACATCAACCAGCAACTCGCGCTCCTCTCAGTGGCGCTCGACGAACTTCGTCGGCATCCACCGGATTCGATCGCTGCAATCCAGACCCGCCTTGAGGGCCTGGAAGCCGATGCCACCAGGGTGTCGACAAGCGTGAATGCGCTGTCACATCGTCTGCATTCTTCAAAGCTCGAGTACCTGGGGCTGGTCGCCGCCCTGCGGAGCTTCTGCCGGGAGTTCTCGAATCAGCATCAAGTCGACGCGAAGTTCTCACACGATCCGATCCCCGATGGCTTGCCGCCGGAGATCTCACTCTGCCTGTTCCGCGTCGTGCAGGCGGCACTGGTGAATGCCTTGAAGCACAGTGGCGTCACGTCTTTTGACGTTCACCTCGGTTCATCCATTGGCGGCGTTCATCTGAGTGTGCGCGATAAGGGCGTCGGGTTCGATGTCGACAAAGATGCTCGCCAGCGACGGCCTCGGACTGATCAGCATGCGCGAGAGGGTGCGGTTCGTGGACGGGGACATCTCGATCCAGTCGAGGCCCAACAGTGGCACCACGATAGAGGTTCATGTGCCACTGCCTGCCGAAACGGTCACATCGCAGAGTGCGTAGTCCACGACGCGCGCGTTGCCGTTGGCCTCTTGCCCGTTCCCTTGCCCCTTGCCCCTGTTCCCTTTCCCCTTTCCCCCTCCTTTCCACCTTTCCCCTTCCCTTCCCTGGCCTCTCTGACGCGTTCGTCCGATAGCGCGTACATGGTCGGCAGGCGGCTCATCATCCTGCTTGGGATCGTGACGGGCGTCGCGCTCGAACTGGGCATCCACGCGCTCAGCCGACGGCGCGAAGCGTGGGACAGTCCGCAGTTCTGGACGATCGGCCTCCCGCTGGCCGGCCTGGCGGCGTTGGCCATCGGTTATCTCGCGCGCGACCGGGACTGGACCTGGGCGGCGGTGATCGTGCCGAGCCAGGTGATGACGATGATGGTGCGCAGCGGCGAACTCGGGCGGCTTGTGGCCGCTGACCGTGGCGCTCTCGACCATCCTCAGCGCGCCCTTCGTCTTGGCCGCGTTCGTCGGATCGCGCCTGCGCCCGGCGACCAGCAATCCGATTCCTCCCGCCCGCAGGTAGACCCGGCTTTTCGTCAATCGGCCCTCGACATGTCGGCCCCCAGTCGGGCCATTCGTCATTCGTCAACCTGCAGTCGTCAGTGCGGCGTCAGCTCCGCGGTGTGTGGTATCGTTTTCGGATGCCGCCATCGACACGGGCACGGCACCGGGCACACGCCCCGACTGACCACAGGCTCCGCCTCGGGCGGGGCCTTTTTTGTGTACGAGCTCGGGATTGATTGGCCCGACGGCGGGGCGCATCGCGCCCGGTCGGGGTTTCTCGCACACTGAAATGGGACGATGCATTCCGATCTCCAGAATCTGATCCGCCTCCAGAAACTCGACCTCGCCGTGGATGAGGCTCGACGCGTCGTCGGCTCGGCGCCCGAGCGCATTGCCGCCCTCGACGCGCTGCTTCACGCCGCGCAGGACGCGCTCGCGTCGGGACGCGCCCGGAAGGCCGAGAACGAGGAAGAGCGGCGCGCCGTCGAGAAAGACCGCGCCGCCATTCGCGCGCGCCGCTCGAAGTATCAGGATCAGACGATGGAGGTGAAGACGAACCGCGAGTTCCACGCCATCCAGAAGGAGATTGAGGTCGCCGATCAGGAAATCGCGCGGCTCGACGATCGCGACCTGGAGCTGATGGTGGCGGCGGACGACATCGCGGCCGCCATCAAGGCCGCCGAAACCGGGCTGAAGCAGGCGGACAAAGACATCGCGGCCGAGCGCACGGCGATCGAAGCGCAGGTCGAATCCGCGAAGAGCTCGCTCGAGTCGCTCGCGAGCGAACGATCCACCGTCGCCGGCGCACTGCCGCCCGACGTGCTGAATCTGTTCGAGGGCCTGTCGCGGACGCGCAAAGGCATCGCCACCGCCGAAGCCAAGGACGGATTGTGCACCGCGTGCAACGTGCGCCTCCGCGTGCAGACTGTCGGCCTGGTCCGTCGCAACGACAGCATCATCCAGTGCGAGAGCTGCAAGCGCATCCTCTACTACGTGCCCCCGCCGGCGTCGCAGGCGACCCCGACGGCATGATCACCGCGTATACCGACGGCGGATCGCGAGGCAATCCAGGCCCCGCGGGCTACGGCGTCCGCATCGAAGCCGGTGACGGCAGCCTGCTGGCGGAGCTGCACGGGGCGTTGCCGAGCGCCACCAACAACGTCGCCGAGTACCGTGGGCTGATCGCGGCCCTTGCGTGGGCGCTCGACCACGGTGAACCGCACGTGCTGATTCGATCCGACTCCGAGCTGCTCGTGAAACAGATGCGCGGCGAGTACCGCGTGAAGCACCCCGGCCTGCAGCCGCTGTACGCAGAAGCCCGTGAGATCGCCGCACGGCTGTCGCGCGTACGCTTCGAGCACGTCCGCCGCGAACTGAACAAGGAAGCCGACCGACTCGCCAATCTCGCGATGGACGAAGCCGCCGCTGAGCCTGAGTCCTAGGTCGCCAAGAGCCTAAAGGCCAGAGCCCAAAGCCGGCACGTTTCGTCGTGCGATGAATCCGACCATCCGTCCGGTACCCTTCCCGTCGCGCCTGTACGAGTAGAACGCATTCGATTGCAGGCGGTGCAGAGCTCCGCTACATAAACCGCTGTCGCGGGCACTCCGGCCTGGACGAGCTGATCGCGGTTCGCGCGCCACAGATCGAGCTGAGCGGAGGTCGGGAGCGCTCGACGAACCACGACCCCGACCTGCGCCTCACCCCAGCCGGACTCGCGAAACGCGGCCCGCACCTCCTCGCCGACGATGTACGAGCATGGCCCGATGCTCGGGCCAACGGCCGCGACCACATCGCCAGGAGTCGTCCCATACTGCGCGGACATATGCGCGACGGCAGCGTGCGCGATCCCTGCGGCCGTACCGCGCCATCCCGCGTGGACCGCGGCAACAGCACCGGTCCGCCTGTCGGCAACGAGCAGTGGCACGCAATCCGCGACGCGAATAGCCAGCAGCACGTCCGGCCGCGCGGTGGACTGCCCGTCCGCACGCGTAACGACGCCACCCGGCCGATCGATCGCGACGATGTCCCGGCCGTGAACCTGCGTCAGACGGCTGAGTTCGGTGATCGTGAGATCCGCGTATGCGGCGAGCGCAGTCCACTGAGACGCGCACTGCTCATCGGGCAGTTCGAGCTTCAGTGCCCGCGTGGTCCATCCGTGGATGGCGACCGGCGACAGGGCCGGACAGGTCAGGACCGGGCCCCAGGACGCCTCGACCCATTCGAATCCTCTGGCGGGACGATCCATCGCGGTTAGCGCATTGTAGAGTAGACGCATGCGCATCGTCGGGATCGGGATGGATGCCACCGACATCCCGCGGATCTCCGCTGCCATCGAGCGATACGGCGAACGATTCCTCACGCGGATCCTCACGGACGGCGAGCAGGCCTACGTTCGTCGTCATCGCGATCCGGCGCCATCGGTGGCGGGGCGGTTCGCGGCGAAGGAAGCCGGCATGAAGGCGATCGGCACGGGCCACAGCGCCGGGGTGCTCTGGCGCGACATCGAAGTGATCCGGAGGGGCGGCCCCCCGCAACTGGCGTTTCATGGCGCCGCACGCCGGCACTTCGAGGCGCTTGGCGCCAAACAGGCCTTTCTGACCATCACACACGCCGACACGCTTGCGCTGGCGCACGTGATTCTCGTGGGCGACTGACAACCTCGGTTTCCAACATTCATCGCCGGCGCCTGCCGCACTGCGATCCCCCTTCGAGTCGTGACGGGCCAACCATCACGATTGCCGCAGCTTGCGGCAACAGATTCCGCACGGCCCGATCCGGCGCAGCCTTTGCCCTCGGAAGAGGCGTCGAGCCGACGTATGACCGGCCGGCGGGGAGGCGCAGATGGTCGTGAAAATCACGCCCAACGACAAAGGGAATCCACCGGGCAAACTCGCGGATGCCGAGCTGCATTTCACCGAGGGCATCCTGGCGGGACTGAAACTGATTGGCTTCAGCATCTGGGAACGGAAGTCGGGCGGCCATCGCAACGTGACGTTCCCAGCGCGCCAGTACACCGTCAACGGCGAACGCCGCAGCTTCGCGCTGCTGCGGCCGATCGTCGACGCGACGGCACAGGAGCGGGTGCGGGAAGCAATCCTCGAGGCCTATCAGGAGTTCGAGGCCGAGAGTGCCGTCGCGAGCTGATGCTGCAGACGTCCTCGTCGTGAGCAGCCTCGCGCTCTCGCTGTGCGAGACGCGTGCACAAGCGCGATCGTGAAGATCGCGTCAGTCAGCCACGACCGCGCGAGCGGGTTGCAGTCGACATGACGGGCGGCGTGCGTCTGCTACGGTTCCGTCGACGGAGAGGTCGGCGCAGAGGCGTGCTGCTGCTGAACGCACGCTAGGCGCAGACGAAGAGCGATTGACGAATGACGAAAGGCTGTCCGCCTCGACGGAGCCAATCGTCGAATCGTCAATCTGCCTTCGTCACTGCAGGCGTGTGTGGTCTCACCCCTCCGACTGCCGCCGCAGGAACGCCGGCACATCGAGCGGTGATTCGTGTTCGCCGTCGGCCGTCTGATCCTCGGCGCCGACCGCCATTGCCATCGGCATGCTGCCCATGTCGATACCAGCGCGGCGGCCGAACGAGGCCTTTGCCGTGGCCGACATGTCGATCGACGCCGAACTCGTACGTCCCTGTGTGTAGTCGTGCAGGTCTACGGGCGTCTTGCTGTGTGTCGCCGCAGGCGTGCGCGTCGAGGTGGCGCGATCGAAGCCGGTCGCGATCACCGTCAGCTTCACCCGTCCGTGCAGCTGCGGATCGATCACCGCGCCGAAGATGATGTTCGCCTCTTCATGCGCCGCCTCCTGGATGATGAGCGACGCTTCGTTCACTTCCATGAGCGACAGGTCCGGACCGCCTGTGACGTTGATGATCACGCCGCGGGCGCCTTGCACCGACGCGCCTTCGAGCAGCGGACTCGAGATGGCGCGGCGGGCAGCGTCCATCGCCCGGTGTTCGCCTTCGCCCGTGCCGGTGCCCATCATGGCGAGGCCCATGCCCGACATGATCGTTTTCACGTCCGCGAAGTCGAGGTTGATCAGTCCAGGCACCAGGATCAGATCCGAGATCCCCTGAATCGCCTGGCGCAGTACATCGTCGGCCGTCGTGAACGCGTCAAGAACGGAGGTGTCGCGGTTGATGATCGACAGCAGCCGTTCGTTGGGGATCGTGATAACCGTGTCGACGCACTCGCGCAACGACTCGAGGCCGGCGTCGCCCTGCACCTGACGCTTCCGCCCCTCGAACTTGAAGGGTTTCGTGACCACGGCGATCGTCAGGGCGCCGAGCTCGCTCGCGAGACTGGCGATGACCGGTGCCGCGCCGGTGCCCGTACCTCCGCCGAGTCCGGTCGTCACGAAGACCATGTCGGCGCCGCCGAGGGCCGCGATCAACTTATCGGTGTCCTCGAGCGCCGCCTGACGGCCGACGTTCGGATCCGCTCCAGCGCCGAGCCCTTTGGTGAGCTTGCTGCCAATCTGCAGCTTCACCGGCGCGGGATTCGAGTTGAGCGCCTGCAGGTCGGTGTTGGCGACGATGAATTCGACACCGTCGAAGCCCGCCTGCACCATCCGGCTCACGGCGTTGCTGCCGCCGCCTCCCACTCCGATCACCTTGATGCGCGCTCCCGCGCGCCGCTCCTCGTCCAGCATGAGCCGCAGCTCCTTCGGATGGTGCTCCAGGACGTCCCGGAACACAGGAACGGATTCGTATGAATCCGACATCGCGCCTCCCCTCCCCAGTGTCAGAAGAACTCGCGGAACATCAGCCGCAGCCGGTCTGCCACCCGGCTGAACGCGCCGACGCTCGAATTGGACCGGTCGCTCGTCACGTTGCGTTGTGCGTACATCGCCAACCCCACGGCCGTCGCAAACGCCGGGCTGCTGACGTGGTCGGCGAGCCCGCCGATACCGCTCGGCGCGCCCCTGCGGATTGGCAGGTCGAAGATCTGCTCGGCGATCTCCGGCATGCCCTCGAGAATCGAGGCACCGCCCGTCAGGACGATGCCCGAGTTGAGAGACTTCTCGTAGCCGGCGCGCCGGATCTCGTCCCACACCAGGTGGAAGATCTCCTCCGCGCGAGGCTGCAGCACCTCCGACAGGATCCGCCGCGGCATCACCCGCGATCGGCGCCCGCCCACGCTCGCGACATCCATCGTCTCGTCTTCCTCGACCATCGCCGAGAGCGCGCAGCCGCACTTCCGCTTCAATTTCTCCGCATCCGGGATCGGCATCCGCAGCCCGACCGCGATGTCGTTGGTGAAGTGATCGCCGCCGATCCCGATCACCCCGGTGTGCCAGAGGCTGCCGCGTTCGAAGATCGCGACGTCGGTCGTGCCGCCGCCGATGTCCACCAGCGCAACGCCAAGCTCCTTCTCGTCGTCCGTCAGGTACGGATTCCGCGGACGCCAGCTGCCCGATCACGCTCTCGACGACGCGGACTCCCGCGCGGTTCACGCAGCCCACCACGTTCTGGATCGCCGTCGCGCTGGTCGTGACGATGTGCACGTTCACTTCGAGCCGTGCGCCGGTCATGCCGATGGGCGATCCAATACCGTCCTGCTCGTCCACCACGAAGTCCTGCGGCAGCACATGCAGGATCTCGCGTCCGCTGGGCAACGACACGGCCTTTGCCGCGTCGAGGGCGCGGCGCACGTCATCGCGCATGATCTCGCGGCTCTTGCCGGCCACCGCGATCACGCCCCGGCTGTTGAAGCCCTTGATGTGCGGACCGGCGACCGCGAGATGCACGGAGTCGATCTCCACGCCGGCCGTCAGCTCGGCTTCCTCGATCGCCTTCTTGATCGATTCGACGGCCGCTTCGAGGTTGGTGACGACGCCCCGGCGGATGCCATGCGACTCGGCGACGCCGATGCCGACGATGTCGAGGCTGTCTTCGTCGATCAGCTCGCCGACAATGGCGGCGACCTTCGAGGTGCCGACGTCGAGTCCGACGACGTATTTCTCGTTCCGGGCCACGTATGCTCCTTGCGCGCCTGGGGTCGCGCGCGTCCCTACCGCTGCGCGGACAGTGCCGTGCGTACGGGCTTCACGTACACGCGGCCATCGATCCGCAGGTCTACCGAGTCGATGACGGGCACCTGCGCTCGCAGCGTGGGTGCCAGGTCCATGTACATCTGCAGCCGTTCCCTGAACTGATCCTCACCGAGCCGCACGAGCGCGCGATCGCCGTCGAGGATCACGGCCGCGTCGTGCTCGTCGTTCACGACGATCTGCGAGACCTTCCGGTACAGCCGGTCGTCGCGCCGGAGGGCGGTAATCACACGTCCCGCCAGTTCCGCGCGGCGGTCGTCCACCATCGGCTGACCCGCAGTCTGCGGCGACAGGCCGTCCACGAGCGGCAGGTCGAATTGGGCGTAGGCCGGGCCGTACTCGTCGATGATGTTGCCGCCTGCATCGACGAGATACAGCTCGTCGTGGACCCGTCCGATCGCCATCGGCTGGCGCTCGCGGACGAAGACCTCGATCGTCGAGGGCAGCACGCGCCTGATCGCCGCGTATTCCACCCATCGCGAGGTCAACACCTGCCGCCGCCAGTGCTCGAGATCCACGCGGAGCACGTGTTCACCGCGCAGGCCTTGCAGCCGCTCGAGCACTTGACGCGTCGACAGCCTGGCGTTGCCGCGCACGACGATGCGATCGACGTGGAGACTGCGGGCATGCGCAACCTGGTGGCCGAGCAGGTACGTGCCCCAGACGAAACACCCAAACGTCCCGATGACTCGAACGACGTGCAGCGCGCGCAGCAGAACTCCGCGCCGGCGGCGCACGGGTTTCGCCTGCGTGCGCCGGAATCGTCTGTCCGCGGGAGCCGCTACCGGCATCGCGCCAGCTCCTCGAGAATGGCCAGACCCGCGTGGCCGATCGACCCGGCACCCATCGTGATGACGAGGTCACCCGCTCGTGCCAGACGTGCGACAGCGGCCGGGACGTCCGTCAATGCCTTCACCAACTGCACGCGGCCCGGCGCCGCCTCCTCGACCGTGGCCGCGAGGCGCTCAATCGTGACGCCGGGAATCGGGTCTTCGCCGGCCGCATAGATGTCGGCGAGGACGACCAGGTCCGCTGCCGACAGTGCGGAGGCGAACTCGGCGGCGAGCTGCGAGGTCCGGGTGTACCTGTGCGGCTGGAACACGACGATGACGCGTCCCTGATGACCCGCGCGCGCGGCTGCAATCACGGCGGCGATCTCGGTCGGATGGTGACCATAGTCGTCCACCACGCGGATGCCGTGGACGTCGCCCTTCAGCTCGAAGCGCCGCTCGGCGCCACGAAAGGCCTCGAGGCCCGGCCGCATCTGCGAGAGCTCGAGGTCCAGCTCCAATCCAACGGCGATGGCCGCGAGTGCGTTCTCGACGTTGTGTCGTCCGGGCACGTGCAGCTGGATGGAGCCCAGCGCCGTGGACGAATCGCCCTTCGTTCTCACGACGCCGAAACGGCTGCCGCCCGCCTCGAGCGTGACATGGGTCGCACGTACGTGCGCGTCGGCACTGTCGATGCCGAACGTCACGGCACGCGAGGTGACGTCGGGCGACATGTCCCGCACGTATCGATCGTCGATTCCCAGGACTGCCGCGCCGTAGAAGGGCACCCGGTTCGCGAACGCGGCAAACGACGAGACGAGATCGTCGAAGCCCGCATATGCGTCGAGGTGCTCGCGATCGATGTTCGTGATGACGGCAATCGCAGGGTCCAGCCGCAGGAACGATCGGTCGCTTTCGTCGGCCTCCGCCACGAACATCGCGCCACGGCCGACGCGCGCGTTGCTCCCGAACGCGGGCAGGCGTCCGCCGATCACGGCGGTTGGATCGAGTCCTGCGCGTTCGAGCATCAGAGCCACCATCGACGTCGTCGTCGTCTTTCCGTGCGCTCCCGCGATCGCGATCCCGAATCGCGGACGCATGAGCGCCGCGAGCATGTCGGCCCTCGCGACGATCGGAAGGCCGCGCCGGCGCGCCTCGACCACCTCCGGGTTCGTGGGGCGGACGGCCGACGACACCACCACGGCGTCCACATCTCCCACGTGCGCGGGTGCGTGGCCCGCGTGAAACTCGAGTCCAAGCGAGGCCAGCCGCGCCGTAACCTCGCTCGGTGCGGCATCGCTGCCGCTGACCCGCAGTCCCTCGTGCAGCAGCACTTCCGCGATCGCGCTCATCCCGCTGCCGCCAACGCCGATGCAATGGACCGCGCGCGTGTGTCCGAGCACAGAGCGCGCCTCACCGGCCTCCGGCTGAGACGAGTTCGAGTCCACGATCGACGATCCCTTTCGCCGCGCCGGGCCTGGCGAGTGTCCGCGCCGCCTCCGCCATCCGCTCGCGCCGTTCGGGATTCCCCGCCATCGCGAGAACCACGTCCGCCAGCCGATCGCCGGTGAGCGTGGACTGGTCGATCACCTCCGCGGCGCCGCGTCGGGCCAGCACCGCCGCGTTCTTCCGCTGGTGATCGTCAGTCGCCGTCGGCAGCGGCACCAGCACGGCCGCTCTGCCGGCGGCGGTGATCTCGGCCAGCGTGCTGGCTCCTGCACGGCAGACGACGAGGTCGGCGTCGCTCACTTCCCTGTCCATCTCATAGAGGAACGGCTCGACCCGGGCCAGGAGCCCCGCCCGTTCGTACCCTTCCCGCACCATCGCCAGGTCTCGCTCCCCGGTCTGGTGAGTGATCCGAGGAGGCGTGTCTGCTCCGGCCAGCCGCGGCGCTGCCGCCACAGCGGCCACGTTGATCGCGTGCGCGCCCTGAGAGCCGCCAAAGATCAGGACCCGTATCGCGTCGCCTGCCGGTTCGCGGCGACGCGGCGGTTGGATGGCAAAGAACTGCGAACGCACCGGATTGCCACTGACGAACCCCTTTCGTCCGAAGTACGGCAGCGTGTCGTCCCACGACACGGCCGCAGCGTTCACGAACGGCCCGAGCAGCCGGTTGGTCAATCCCGGCACCGCGTTCTGCTCGAGCAGCACCGTCGGAATGCGGCGAAGTGCGGCCAGCAACACGACGGGACCGGAACTGTAGCCGCCCACGCCGACCACCAGATCCGGCGCGCGGCGCGAGAGCACCCGCCACGCGTCCAGCGCGCTGAGCGGCAGCACCGCAAGCCCACGCACCAGCGCACCGATCGACTTGCCCTTCAGCCCCCCGCTCCGAATCAGGTCGAGGCCGAAGCCTTCCCTCGGCACCACGCGCGCTTCGATGCCCTGCGCAGTGCCCGCGAACGTCACCGTCGTACCGGCGTCACGGGCGACGAACTCGCGGGCCACCGCGATGCCCGCGTAGAGATGTCCGCCGGTTCCACCGCCCGCGATCACGCACGACAGGCGCACGGCCATCGCCGGCCCCGCTCATCGTTCGCCATCGACGGCTTGCGCGGTCGAGGCATGCTGCGACACGTTCAGCAGGATGCCGATGCCAATCAGGCTGATGACGAGCGACGAGCCGCCGGAGCTGACGAACGGCAGCGGAATGCCCTTCGTCGGCATCAACGCAACCACGACGCTGATGTTGATCAGCGCCTGCACCGCGACCATGCCCGTCAGGCCGATCGCAATGAATGCGGCAAATGGATCCGGAGCACGGCTCGCAATCCGCAATCCGCGCCAGGCGATGACGACGAAGGCCGCGAGCACCAGCACGGCGCCGATCAGGCCAAGCTCTTCGGCGATGACGGCATAGATGAAATCCGTGTGAGCTTCTGGCAGGAAGAAGAGCTTCTGCACGCCCTGCATGAGACCGCGTCCGCTGACGCCGCCGGTGCCGACGGCGATGAGCGACTGCAGGATCTGGAAGCCAGTGCCGCGCGGATCGCTCTCGGGATCCATGAAGATCGTGAACCGCCGCATCCGGTACGGCGCGAGCCAGATCAGGAGCCAGATCGCCGGCGCTGCCGTCAGCAGGAGTGCGGCGATGTAACGCCAGTTGAGTCCAGCGGCAATCACCATCAGTCCGACGACGAGCAGGATCGAGACCGACGTCCCGAAGTCCGGCTCCGCAAGAATCAGGGCGACCGCGAGCCCGACCACGATGCCGACGGGCATGAGTGCGTAGCGGACGTCGTTGATTCGCGCCATCCGCTTCTCCAGCAGCGCCGCGGTGAAGAGGACAATCGCGAGCTTCGCCAGCTCCGAGGGTTGAATGCCGAAGCCGCCGAAGCCGAACCATCGCCGCGTGCCATTGATGGGCGTGCTCAGCAATACGGCCATCAGCCCGAGACCGACCACGCCGAGCGTGGTCCAGATCACGATCGGCTGCCGGTACACGCGATAGTCCACCCGCATCACGAGCGACAGCGCGCCGAGCCCCAGCGCGGCCCACATCACCTGCCGCAACAGGAAGTGGTAGCCGTCGTGATACTTCTGCTGCGCCATGATGGCCGACGCGCTGTACACCATCACCACGCCGGCGAACACCAGCAGTACCGTGGTGACGAACAGCACTTTGTCCGATTTCAGCTTCCTCGCCATCGCATCCTGCCGTCGTGCTCGTGCGCGGGCCTAATGGTCTCCGCGCGTTCGACCGAAACATGAGGCGCGCGCGGGTGGACGCCTGGTCCACCCGTCCGCGGAGCCGTCAGCAGTCATCAGTCGTCGGGGTTGAGACACCAGCCTCGCAGGCCGGGGCAGCCTGCGTTCCCAGCGGCCAGCTCTCAAGCGCGCACGCCGACTGACGACTGCTCACGGCTCTCCGGAAGCCGGCCCACTCCGGGCCAGCCGCGCCACCTCCTCCTTGAACCGCCGTCCGCGTTCCGCGTAGTCCGCGAACATGTCGAAGCTGCTGCACGCCGGCGCGAGCACGACCGTGCCGCCGGGGCGGGCCATCGTCCACGCCGTCTGCACCGCATCAGCCATCGATCCGGCCTCGCGGACCGGCAGCGAGGTCGTCAAGGGCGTCCACGATGAGGGGCCGCGCTTCGCCGATCGCGACGACGCCTTCCGCCCGTCCGCGCAGCGGCTCCCGCAGGTCGCGGAAATCGCCGCCCTTGAACCGTCCACCGAGGATCACGACCAATCCGCGATCGACCGCCTCGATCGATCGGCGCGCAGACGCGATGTTCGTGGCCTTCGAGTCGTTGATGAACCGCACGCCGCCCACCTCGCCGGCGAGCTCCATGGCGTGCTCGAGCCCGGTGAAGCCGCGCACCGCGTCCGCGATTGCCGAGGGCGATGCGCCTGCGAGGCGGCTGATGGCGGCCGCGGCCAGCACGTCACTCAGGATGTGGCGGCCACCGACGCGCACGGCGCTCGTCGCAACGAGCGGTACGTCGCCATCCGTACCGCGCTCGACGACAGAGTCGCCGACGACGGTGACGCCCTCGGTCACGTCGGCGAATCCGTACCAGCGGCGCCTCGCGATGCTTCGCGCGCCGACCGCCCTCGCCCCCTCGTCGTCTGCATTGACCACAGCCCAGTCGCCGCGATCCTGGTTCTCGAAGATCCGTGCCTTCGCCGCGGCGTACGCGGCCTCCGTCGGGTGGCGATCGAGGTGGTCTGGCGACAGATTCAGCACCGCAGCGATCCACGGGTGAAACCGCTCGATCGTCTCGAGCTGAAAGCTGCTGGCCTCGACGACGTGGAGCGTGTCGGCCGTCGAATCGCTCACGTGCGCGCTGAGCGGGGTCCCGATGTTTCCTGCCACGCGCGTTCTGAAGCCAGCGGCGTCGAGCATCCGGCCCGTCAGCGTCGTGGTCGTCGATTTCCCTTTCGTCCCGGTGATGGCGATCACGCGTCCGCGCAGCCAGCGTGAGGCGAGCTCCAGCTCGCCGATGATCGGGATGCCAGCCCGCCGTGCCTCGTCCAGGAACGACGACTCCACCGGCACGCCGGGGCTCAACACGATCAAGTCGGCGTTGCGGAACAGCGCGGGATCATTGCCGCCCGCGGCGACACGGATGCCCAGCGATTCCAGCCTCCCGCGTTCAGGCACCGACGATCGCGCCTCGCTCACCGTCACCCGGGCTCCTCTCGCGGCCAGCAGTTCGGCGGCCGCTACTCCGCTCCGCGCCGCGCCTCCGACCGTCACGCGTTGTCCTTCGACCGAGAACTCCACGCCCATTCACTCACCGCAGTTTCAGCGTCGTGAGGCTGAAGAGCGCGAAGATGATGCCGACGATGACGAAGCGCGTGATGACCTTCGGCTCGCTCCACCCGATCAGCTCGAAGTGGTGGTGGAGCGGCGACATCCTGAACACACGCTTGCCTGTCATCTTGAACGACGCCACCTGCACGATGACCGACGCGGCTTCGAGCACGAACACGCCGCCTACGATGAGGAGCAGCAGCTCCTGCTTGATCAGGATGGCGACGGTGCCGAGCGCGCCCCCGAGGGCCAGCGATCCGACGTCGCCCATGAAAATGTCGGCGGGGTACGAGTTGTACCAAAGGAAGCCAAGGCTCGCCCCCACCAGCGATCCGCAGAAGATCGTGAGCTCCGCGGCCGGCGGGAAGCGCACGAGCAACAGGTATTCCGCCAACACACGGTGACCCGTCACGTAGGCCAGTCCCGTGTATGCCGCAGCCGCAATGGCGAACGTGCTGATGGCCAGACCGTCGAGTCCGTCGGTGAGATTCACTGCGTTGGTCGCCCCAACGAGCACGACGACCGCGAAGAGCACGTAGCCCCATCCCAGGTCCGGGATGAGCCACTTGAAGAACGGAAATATGAGCCGCGTGGAGTAGACGTTGTAGTGCGCCAACGCGATCATCGAGAAGCCGACGCCCAGCGCCACGACGACCTGCAGGCCCAGCTTGTAGCGCGGCAGGAGCCCGTGATGAGAGTGCCGCGTGATCTTGAGATAGTCGTCCGCAAACCCGATCGCGCCGAAGGCGGCCGTGGCGACGACCGCAATCCACACGTACACGTTTGCCAGATCCGCCCACAGCAGCGTCGGCACCAGCGACGCCGTCAGGATGAGCAGTCCACCCATCGTCGGCGTGCCCGCCTTCGCGCGATGCGAGGCGGGACCCTCGTGGCGGATGACCTGACCGATCTGAAATTCGCGCAGCTTGCGGATCATCCATGGGCCGAGCAACAGACTGAGCATCAACGCTGTGAGACTTGCGGCAGCGGTGCGGAACGTGATGTACCGCGTGACGTTGAACACCGAGAACGTGCCGTGCAGCGAATAGAGCAGGTAGAACAGCATTCAGCTCCACTCCGCTATCACTCGCTCGGCAACGACATCGGTCTTGATGCCGCGTGACCCCTTCACGAGCACCAGATCTCCGGCCGCAACCGTCTGCGCCACCAGATCAGCGGCTTCTGCACTCGTCGCGACGTAGTGCACCGAACCTTTTTCGAGACCCGCGGCCCGTGCCGCGGCCGCCAGCTGCGCCGCGGGAGGGCCGCCGACCGCCACCAGCACGTCCACGCCAGCCGCCGCCACGGTGCGGCCGCACTGCTGGTGGAGCGCCATGCTGAAGTCGCCGAGCTCGAGCATCTCGCCGAGTACGGCGACACGCCGCCGGTGGCCACGATCGCGCGCGATCGCATCGAGCGCGCGGCCAAGCGCGGATGGGCTCGAGTTGTACGAGTCGTCCACGAGCGTGACGCCCTCGCGCAGCCGGACCACTTCGCCGCGATGTCTCGCGGGCTTCACCGATCGGACGGTCTCGGCCACCGCCTTCAGCGGCACGTCGTACTCGAGGGCCACCGCCGTCGCTGCCAGGACGTTCAGCAGATTCCCCAGCCCGACGAGCGGCACCTCCACATCGACGGCTCCGGCCCGCGTCTCCAGCCGTGCTCGCGTACCGAGCGTGCCTGCGTCTTCGACGTCCGCGGCCCGAACGTCCGCCTGTTCCGAAAAGCCGAACGTCGTCACGCGGCCGGGAAACGCCTCCACATGGCGCATGACGCGCGCATCATCGCGATTTGCCACGACGAGTGACAGCGGCGGCGGGCCCTCGAGGATCTCCGCCTTCGCCTTCGCGAGGTCATCGGCCGATTCGAAATGCCCCAGGTGCGCGTCACCGACGTTGGTCCACACGCGCACGTCCGGCTCCGCGATGGCCACGAGCTGCCTGATCTCGCCGTGATGGTTCATTCCGAGTTCGACGACGGCCATATCCGGTCGCGATACCAGTTCGAGCAATGACAGCGGGAGTCCCACGTGGTTGTTCAGGTTTCCCGCGTTTCTGAACACCCGGTAGCGGGCCGCCAGCAACGTGGCGGCCAGCTCCTTCGTCGTCGTCTTGCCGGCGCTGCCGGTGATGGCAACGACGCGCGCACCCGATTCGCGCCGCACGTAACGCGCCAGCCGCTGCAACGTCTCAAGCGAATCGTCCACTTCCACGACCGCTGCCGACGGCCACCGGTCCGCCAGCGACGCACCCAATCCGGCCGATCGGTGGATCACGACGCCCGAGGCGCCGCGATCCAGCACCGCTTCGGCGTACGCCGCGCCATCGAACCGTTCGCCCTTGAGCGCGATGAACGCCTCGCCGGGCTGCAGCGTCCGCGAATCGATCGAAAACCGCCCGAAGACCTGCCCGCCTTCGGAGAGCGCCGTTCCACCCGCCGCGGCCGCCACGATGGCGGCCGTCAGCACCAGGGGACCCTCTGGCGCCACTCAACTCACCTTCGTGCGTGCCCGGCGCCGCATCAGCGCCCCGCGAGCCAGCTCCACGTCGTCGGACTTGATCTCGCGGTCGCCGATGACCTGCGTCTTCTCGTGACCCTTGCCTGCGAGGATGACGAGGTCACCGGGCGCCGCCACCTTGATGGCGTGCTCGATCGCTGCGCGCCGATCGAGGATGGTCACGGCATCCGGCCCGTAGACCGTTCGTGTCGTGCCGCCGGCCTGCACGACGTGCTCGCTCGGAGCCGGCATGCCGCGCATGATTTCTTCGGCGATCCGGCCGGGCTCTTCACTGCGCGGATTGTCCGACGTGACGACGACGACCTCGCTCAGGCGGCCTGCCACCGCGCCCATCAACGGACGCTTCGTCCTGTCGCGATCGCCGCCGCATCCGAAGACGGTGATCAACCGTCCCGTCGCCATTGCTCGCGCGGTCTCGAGCAGATTCCTCAGCGCATCGTCGGTGTGCGCGTAGTCCACGATGGCGGTGACGTCGTCATTCGGCGACGAAACCACTTCGAAGCGTCCCGGCACGCCCGCGAGCGAGGAGAGACCCTGTTCGATTGCAGCGGCTGGAAGGCCCAGACCGACAGCCGTCGCGATCGCCGCGAGGATGTTGTAGGCGTTCGGGCGCCCGACCAGGCTGGACCGCACGCGTACGGTTCCAGCGGGCGTTGCCACGTCGAAGCGGAGCCCGGTCAGCGACAGCGTCAAGTCGACCGGCGTGACGTCCGCCGGGCGCCGCAGCGCGTAGGTCACCGGCGTGCGCGCCGCTTCGAGGAAATACGCGGCCTTGGGATCGTCGAGGTTGACGATGGCGGGAGCGCCCTGTGGCAACAGCTCGAACAGCCTGCGTTTCGCGGCGGCGTACGATTCCATGTCGCCATGGAAGTCGAGATGGTCTCGCGTGAGATTCATGAAGACGCCGGCCGAAAAATGGAGCGCGTCGACGCGCCGCAGTGCCAGCGCATGCGACGACACCTCCATGACCGCCGCGTGCCGGCCGCGATCGACCATGTCGCGGAAGAGCGCCTCGAGATCGGGGGCCTCAGGCGTCGTCCGCGTCGCGTCGCGATCTTCACCGCCCGTGCTGTAGACGACGGTACCGAGCAGGCCGGACGGAAGGCCGGCGGCTTCGAAGATCGAACGGAGCAGGTACGCCGTCGTGGTCTTGCCGTTGGTGCCGGTGATGCCCGCGAGACGGAGCGCTCGTGTCGGATGGTCGTAGAACGCGGCGGCGAGGATGGCAATCGACAGCCGCGCATCGGTGACGAGGACCCAGGGACAATCGAGCGCGGCGGGTGCGGGCGTTTCTGCGACGACGAGCGACGCCCCCCGAGCCACGGCCTGGGGCGCGAATGCAGCGCCGTCGGCTTGCTGACCGCGAAGGCCCACGAAGATAGTGCCCGCCGTCGCGCGCCGCGAGTCGTACGCGACGCCGGTCGCCCGCGTCGAGGCAACGTCCACCGGGACCCGCGCGGTTTCCGCGAGCAACCCTGGAGGACCAAGGGCCTCGAGCAGCGCCCCCACCGTCACGGGCGAGTCTCCCCGCCGTCGTCGCTGGTCATCATTGCTGACGACGTGGGCCCGGTCCGCTCCAGCCAGACCTGCCATTCACCAGGCTGATCGAGCGGCGTACCAGCGGACGGACGCTGGCGCACGACAATCCCGTCGCCGTGCAGCCGGGCGCGCACGTGCATTCGATCCAGCCGGCGCAGCGCCTCGCGCGCCGTGAGTCCGCTCAAATCGGGCACGAGATCCGGATCCTCGGCCGTCGGCGTCGGCATCGGCGTCACGACCGGTGAGGAGACGTTGACCCGTGCCGCGTCGCGGCGCTCGATGAGCACGGGCGGCAGCGGGTTGAGGCTCCGCGGAATGCCGAACTGGCGGATAGCCGCTTCTGCGATGCGCTTGAAGATGGGCGCGGCGACCGCGCCGCCGAAGTACTGACCCGCCGACGCCGAATCGACGACGACCAGAACGGTCAGCCTCGGCTTGTCGGCCGGGAAGAAGCCCACGAACGACGAGTAGTACTTGCTCTTCGAATAGTGCCCGTTCTCGATCTTGCTCGCGGTGCCAGTCTTTCCCGCGACCCGATAGCCCTCGATCTGCGCGGCCTTGCCGGTGCCGCGCTGGACGACTTCTTCCATCACCGAGGTCAAGATCGACGCTGTCTCGGCCGAGGTCACGCGGCGGACGACTCGCGGCTGAACGACCGTGCGCCGGTCGCCGACACGCTCTGCGCGAATCAGCGTCGGCTGCATGAGTTGACCGCCGTTGGCGACGGCGCTCGCCGCCGTGGCCATCTGCAGGGGTGTCACGCTGACCTGGTAGCCCATCGATACCGATGCGAGTGCACTCGGCGTCAGGGTGTTCCACACAATTCCGGCTGTCTCTCCAAAGAGCCCGATGCCGGTGCGCGCGCCGAATCCGAACCGCGTCACGTACCGCGACAACCGATCGGCGCCGAGCATCTGTCCCACGCGGACGGCGACGATGTTGCTCGACTTGATCAGCCCTTCCTCGAACGTCAGGTCCACCGCCGATCGATGCGAGTCGTTGATGCGGCGATCGCCGATCATGATGTAGCCGGTGGTGACTGGGAACACGCGGTTGAGACTGACCACCTGGTCTTCGATCGCGGCCGACGCGGTGACGATCTTGAACGTCGATCCCGGCTCGTAGACGTTCTCGACCGCGGGATTGCGGAGGACCCCCGGAACGGCCTCGCCGGCGTCGTTCGGATCGAACGTGGGGACGCTGGCCATGGCGAGCACTTCACCGGTCGCCGGATCCATCACGATCGCGGTGCCGGCCGCGGCTCGATTCGCCGCCACGCCAGCGGCCAGTTCGCGCTCCACGACGTACTGCAGCGGCTCATCGATGGTGAGCTCCACGGTGTTCCCCGGCGTCGAGGGCTGCTCGGTCCGGTTGTAGACGCGCTGTTTGGCGTCGATCTGCACCACGTCCACGCCGGGCTTACCGCTGATCGACTTGTTCCAGGCCCGTTCGATGCCGCCGAGTCCGTCGCTGTCGAGATTCACGTACCCGAGCGTCGGCGCCATCAACGTGCCGTTCGGATAGACGCGACGGCTTTCGGTCCACAGACCGATGCCCTCGAGCTTGAGCTTCTCGATCGTGGCCGCTTCGGCGTCGGTGACCAGGCGGCGCACCCACGCGAACTGGCGCTTCTTCTGGGACAGCCGCTCGCGGAGCTGCGCGCGAACGTCCGGTGAACAGTCGCCCAGCACGCTGCAAAGCCCCGTGACGACGGCTGCCGGATTCTCGATGACCGACGGTACGGCGTACACCGACGGCGCGGGCACGCTGTAAGCGAGGACGCGACCATCGCGATCGAGGATCTCGCCGCGCGTTCCGGGATAGCGCATGACGCGTTGCTGCTGCCGGTCCGCCTTCGCCAGGTAGTCCGTCCGCCGGTACACCTGCAGGTAGACCAGGCGCGCAGAGATGCCAGTCGACCAGAGCACCAGCATCACGAGGACGGTAGCCAGGCGGGGACGAATCGTGAACCGCCAGGAGTCAGAAGTCGGGGCGCTCATCGGCGACTCCTTCGGTCAACGGCTGGCGACAATGGATGGAGCCGGCGGCTCGGCGGCTTCGACCCGCTCGATTACGATCATGTCGCTCGTCTTCGGCTGGACCATCCCGTACTTGCTTTCGGCGAGGTGCGCGATCCGCTTCGGTGCCCGCAAGGTCTCGCGCTCGAGGCGCAGCGTGCGGTTGACCGCCTCGGCCTCGCGGCGCTCGCGTTGCAGGCGGTCGTTCTCGTAGCCGTGACGGAGCAATTCGAAGTGCTGCCACGCGGTGCAGAGCAGCAGGGCGGCCACCATTGCGACGGTGGCGGCCCAGCGCCACAGCTCTCGGTGCCGCGCGTGGTCGATCTCGCGGACGATCGCGTTGTTGCGAATGTCCTTCTTGATCGCGTACTCGAAAGCTTCCATGGAATGCTCCGCGTCAGACTGCCTGGTCTGACAGGCGCCGAATGGCCCGCAGCTTCGCGCTCCTCGCGCGCGGGTTGCGGGCGACTTCCTCGTCGCCAGGCACCGCCGGGTGCTTGGTCAGCACGGTGGCAATGGCCTCACCGCCGCGATCCAGGGCGCGGAAGGTGTGCTTGACGATCCGATCCTCGAGCGAGTGAAAACTGATGACGACGAGTCTGGCGCCTTCGCGCAGCCGCCGCACCGCGGCGCGCAGGAAGCCGTCGAGATCGTCAAGCTCGCGGTTGACCCAGATCCGCAGCGCCTGAAAGGTGCGCGTGGCCGGATCGATGCGCTGATAGCCGCGCGTGGGCACGGCGCGCCGCACGATCGACGCCAGCTGGCCGGTCGTCGTGACAGGCGCTGCCGCACGCGCCAGCACGATCGCCCGGGCGATGCGCCGCGAATAGCGCTCCTCGCCAAAGCGGAAGATCGCGTCGGCCATGTCGTGCTCGTCCGCGCTGGTTGACGAGATCCGCGGCCGTGGGTCCGTCGCTTCCGATCCATCCGCATGTCGAGGACTTCGTCGCGCCGGAACGAGAATCCGCGTCCTTCGGCATCGAGCTGCAGCGACGACACGCCCAGGTCGGCGAGTGCGCCGTCGATGCGATCGATGCCTCGCGCATCGAGCACCGCAGGCAGCGACCGGTAGTCGGCATGGACCAGCTCGAGGCGATCGCCGTACGCGGCGAGCGACGCCGACGCGAGCGCGAGCGCGTCGGCATCGCGGTCGAGGCCGATCACGCGCGACGCACCCGCGTCGAGGAGCGCACGCGTGTGTCCACCGAGCCCGACCGTACAGTCCACGAAGAGTCCGCCGCCGGCAGGCGCCAGCCACGTCACCACCTCGGTCGTGAGCACCGGTTCGTGGATCGCCACCACCAGCCTCCGCCCTAGATCCCGAACTCCGACAGCGCACGCGCGTCATCGTCGGTGAAGGGATCACGCTGCAGCTTGGCGAGGAACCGCTCGTGGTTCCATACTTCGAGGTAGTTGTACTGACCGAGGACGTCGACTTCGCTGGTCGTCCCAGCGCCATCGCGCAGCCGCTGATGAATGACCACACGCCCCTGAACGTCGATCTCCGCGGTCTGTCCGTAGAAGTTCACGCGATCGAGAAACTTGAGCCGGGCCGGATGCGTGGAGGGCATTGCGGCGAGCTTCTGTTCGATGCCCTGCCAGACCGGCATCGGGTAGATGCGGACACTGTCGCCGGTGAGACTGGTGACGAAGACGTCCCGGCCGTACTCCCGCTGCATGAGCACACGGAAGCCGTTGGGGACCTTGAGGCGTCCCTTGTCATCAATCTTGGCGGGCGCGTTCCCCCGTAGCGCGGTCTCTTGGTCCACCAGACTCCACTGTAGTCCACCGGGATAGTAGGCAAGGGGTCCGGGGTTGTCAACGCAAAACTCTCTATCATTTGAACTTACGCCAAAGTTTCGCCTTCTGTTCGAATAGAGGGTATTCGACCGAGGCACATCGTCCGATACCTATTGCCCAGCTTGCGCGCACGACCCGCAGCGTACGGAGATCTGCGTGCTACGATGTGTCGTTTGTGAACCCCTCGAACGCCCCCGGAGTGAGGGGTCCATCACGGTCCACTGATGCTTCGCGCGGCACTGATCGGCTTTCCTTCCACCGGCAAGACCACGCTGTTCCAGCTGATGACGGCCGTCCGCGAACCAACGCGCGGACACGGACGCAGTGAAGCTGCCATCGGCGTCTCACGTGTGCCCGACGACCGGCTGGATCGCCTCACCGGCGATGTACAACCCGCGCAAACGGGTCCCTGCGACGGTGGAGTTCGCTGACATTGCCGGCACCGGGGGCGGAGGCACGCAGGCCCTCCTCGACGTCGCGGCCTACCGGAATGCGGACGCGCTCGTGCACGTCGTGCGCGCGTTCAAGGACGAAGCGATACCGCATGTGTCAGGACGCGTGGATCCCGCACGCGACGCGCAAGCAATGGAGGACGAGCTCATCCTCGCCGACCTTGGCGTCGCAGAGCGAAGGCTCGAACGGCTCGACAAGGATCTGAAGAAGACGAAGTCCGCCGAGCTCGAACGTGAGCGGGATCTGATGATCCGGTGCCGCGAGGCGCTTGAGCACGGCACACCGCTCCGAGTCCTCGGTCTCGAGACGGAGGAACGGAAGCGGCTGCGGGGCTTTCAGCTGCTGTCGGCCAAGCCGCTGCTCGTCGTCATCAACCTGGACGAGGCCGATGTGAGCTCCGCGGGCGGCGATCCCGCGGCGGCGCTTGCCCTGTCGGGCCTGACGGCGTTTGCTTCACGGGGATCCGTGGGCACCGTCCCGCTCTGCGCGAAGATCGAGCTCGAAATCGCCGAGCTGGACCCGGCCGACGCCGCGGCATTTCTCGCCGATCTGAGCCTCAAGGAATCCGGCCTAGCCCGCGTGATCCGGGCCAGCTACGACCTGCTCGGCTACATGTCGTTCTTCACGGTGGGTGAGGATGAGTGCCGGGCGTGGTCGATCCCACGCGGCACATCCGCGCAGGACGCCGCCGGCGAGATCCATTCCGACATCGCGCGTGGGTTCATTCGCGCGGAAGTCGTGGCATACGATGCGCTGACCGCGCGCGGCTCCATGGCCGCCTGCCGGGATCACGGCGAGGTTCGCCTCGAAGGCAAGGAGTACGTCGTCCAGGACGGTGACATCATCAACTTCAGGTTTGCGACGTAGAGGAGTTGGTGGGGTCGGGATGAATTTCAGTTTTGGCCGTGGCCGGTCGCGCGGACCAGGCCGAAACTGAAATTCATCCCGACCCCATTTTTCAGATGACGATCCGCACCGTGCTCGTGTGCGAGGCGCAGGTGCCCTTCGTGGAAGGGGGGGCCGAGCTGCACGTGCGCAGCCTCGTCAGCGAGCTGCGGGCGCGCGGCTACGACGCCGAGCTCGTCTCGATTCCTTTCAAGTGGTATCCGAAGGAAGAAATCCTCGCGCACGCTGCGGCCTGGCGTCTGATCGACCTCTCCGAGAGCAACGGACGCCCGATCGACTGCGTCATCGCGACAAAGTTCCCGACCTATTTCGTCCGCCATCCGCACAAGGTCACGTGGCTGATCCATCAGTATCGGGCCGCGTACGAGCTGGCGGGAACGCCGTACAGCGATTTCGATCACATCGAAGGCGACGTTGCTCTGCGGCGGACGCTGCTGGAGCTCGACACGCGCATGCTGGGCGAGTCGCGGCAGGTGTTCGCGAACGCCCGCAACACGGCCAGCCGCGTGGAGCGCTTCAACGGCATCGCGGCCAAGCCGCTGTATCATCCTCCGCATCTGGCGAGCAGGCTGCACGCCGGCGAGTACGGCCCGTATGTCCTGTCGGTGGGCCGCCTCGAGACGGTGAAGCGGGCGCAGCTCGCCATCGAAGCCATGGCCTCGGTCGATCCCGGTGTGTCGCTTGTGCTCGTCGGCGACGGTACACAGCGCGCGAATACCGAAGCGGCGGTCGAGCGCCTCGGCCTGCGCGATCGGGTCCGCTTCGCCGGGTCTGTGCCGACTGACACGCTGATCGATCTCTACGCCGGTGCGCTCGCTGTCGTGTATGCCCCGTACGACGAGGATTTCGGCTACGTCACCCTCGAGGCGTTCCTCTCGCGGAAGCCGGTCATCACGGCCCGCGATTCGGGCGGCCCGCTCGAGTTCGTGGACGATGGCGTAAACGGAACGATTTGTGAGCCCGACGCGGGGGCGATTGCCGCGGCGATCAACGCGTACGCTGCCGACCGGCGCCGTGCGGCGTCACATGGCGATGCCGGTCATGCACGCGCGTCGGCAGTCACGTGGGACGGCGTCATCGAGGCGCTGCTCCAGAACGAGCCCGCGGTCGCACCACCAGGCCGATGATGCCTTCAAAGCTCATCATTCAGATTCCGTGCCTCAATGAGGCGGCGACACTGCCCGCGACGCTCGCGGACCTGCCGACGAGCATTCCCGGAATCGATCGCATCGAGGTGCTGATCATCGACGACGGGTCCCGCGACGGCACGTCCGACGTCGCACGTGCCCATGGCGTGCACCACGTCGTGCGCTTTCGACGCCATAAAGGCCTGGCGGCCGCGTTCCGTGCCGGCATCGACGCGTGCCTCAAGCTGGGCGCCGACTTCATCGTGAACACGGACGCCGACAATCAGTACGTTGGTGCCGACATCGCCACGCTGATTGCGCCGCTCGTCTCGGGCCAGGCCGACATGGTCATCGGCGACAGGAATATCCAGGCGATCAAACACCTGACCCAGCGGCGGAAGCGGCTGCAGGCGCTGGGCAGCTGGGTCGTACGGCAGGTCTCAGGCACCGAAGTGCCGGACACGACGAGCGGCTTCCGCGCGTACACACGGGAGGCGGCGCTGCGGATGACGATCGTCTCGGACTTCTGGTACACGCTCGAGTCGATCATTCAGGCGGGCAAGAAGCGGATGGCGATCGCTCACGTCCCCATCCGCACAAACGCTCGAGTACGCGAATCGCGGCTGTTCGACAACGCCTGGACGTACATCAAGCAGTCTGGCGCGACGATCGTGCGCATCTACGCGATGTACGAGCCACTCAAGGTGTTCACCTACATCGGCTCGGCGCTGGCCGTGGCCGGGCTCGGCATCTCGGTGCGCTTTCTCTACTACTACTTCACCGGCACCGGTTACGGACATCTGCAGTCGCTGATTCTGTCGGCGGTGCTCATGATCGTCGGGTTCCAGGTGTTGCTCATCGGCCTCGTGGCGGATGTCATCTCAGGCAACCGCAAACTGATCGAAGACCTGCTCTACCGCGTCCGCTCGATCGAATTGACGCTGCAGCCGCCGGCGCCGTCCGAGCCGGTCGCCGCCGTCGAGCACGACCATCAGGTCACGCATGGCTGATCCCTCCACGACGTCGGTCGTGATTCCGGCGTACTACGAGGCCGACGCGATTGGCGCGGTGGTGGGCTCGCTGCAGTCCGCGGGCCCCTGGCACGAGATCATTGTCGTGGACGATGGGTCGGCGGACGACACGGGAGCCCGTGCGGTGGCCGCCGGAGCGATCGTCGTGCGCCATCCGTACAACAAGGGCAATGGCGCGGCCGTCAAGACGGGCATCCGCCGCGCGACGGGCGTTCACGTCCTCATCATCGACGCCGATGGGCAGCACAAGCCCGGTGACGCGCGGCGGCTGATCGAGCGGCTCGGCGACTACGACCTGGTGATCGCCGCACGCTCGGCCTCGACACAGGCGACGTTGTCACGGAGGCTGGGGAACGCGCTGCTCAACTGGCTGGCGAGTTACCTGACCGGCCGGAAGATTCCGGATCTCACGTCGGGGTTCCGCGCGGCGAAGCGCGCCGAGCTGACTCAGTTCCTGCACTTGTTGCCGAATGGATTCTCGACGCCGACGACCACGACACTGGCGTTCATCAAGGCCGGCTATAGCGTGGACTTCGTGCCGGTTGAGGCGGAACAGCGGCAGGGCAAGTCCAAGATCAGGTTTGCGCGCGATGGCGCCAAGTTCTTCCTCATCCTGCTGAAGATCGTGACGATCTTCAGTCCGCTCCGAATCTTCGTGCCCGTCAGCGCCCTGACGTTCGCGGCGGGATTTCTCTATGCCGTCTGGACGATTGCCACGCAGTCGCACGTGACCAACTCGTCGGTGCTCCTCATCACGCTGTCGGTCGTGATCTTTCTCGTGGGACTGGTGTCGGAGCAGATCTCTGCCCTCAGATTCGAGAGCCGGCAGTAGGCTCGAGTACCGTGGATCGAGCGCCTGACGTCGATGCCCGTTTCACGCGCATGGATCGGCGGCTGTTAGCGGCCGCCCTCCTGGCGGCGTTGGTGCTGCGGCTCGCCTTCGCACTGGGCTACTGGACCGGCAAGCCGCTGACGCACGACGAGCTCGAATATCTGCACCTCGGCCACAGCCTCGCGAGCGGACAGGGACTTCGTTACACGTCCGAAGCAGACATCGACCTGCCGAACGAGCGGTACGGGCGAGCCCCGCTCTATCCCACATTCATCGCTGCTCTTGAATGGACGCTCGGCCACGACGCCATCGTCAGGAACGTGCGCATCGCCCAGGCATTCGCTGGCACGGCGGCCGTCCTGCTGCTGGCGATGCTCGCACGACGGACGGCAGGGCCGAGGGCCGGTCTCGTCGCAGCCTGGCTGGCGGCCATCTATCCGCCGCTCGTCTGGCTGTGCGGGTTCATGCTGAGCGAAAGCCTCTACGTCGTGCTGGCACTCGGTACGGTCCTGCTGCTCGGCACCCTCGTCGATGATCGGGCGGAACCGCCGAGTCCGTCGCGCGATCGCCGGGTCGGGTTCGCCGCAGGTGTGCTCGCAGGCGTCGCGGTGCTGACGCGGCCGGCGATGCTCTTCTTCCTGGTCGTCGCCGCGGTCGCGCTCCTCATGAAGCGCCGCGTTCGGCTCGTCGTTGTGCTCGCCCTGGGCTCGCTGCTCGTGGTGGCGCCATGGACCGTGCGGAACGTCCGTGAATACCACCGGTTCATTCTGGTGGCGTCGGAAGGGGGCATCACGTTCTGGACGGGCAATCATCCGCTGTCGCCCGGCGAAGGTGATATGGCGGCGAACCCCGCTATCAAGCTGGAGAGCCGCCGTCTGCGCGCGGAGCATCCATCACTCACCGAAGAAGAAATGGAGCCGATCTATTACCGCGAAGCGCTGGCGGCCATCCGTATGGATCCGCTCTGGTGGAGCGGACTTCTCATCCGCAAACTCTTCTACACGGTCGTGCCGCTCGGCCCGTCCTATACTCTCCATTCGTGGCTCTATCGCACCGCCAGCATCGTTCCCTACCTGCTGATTCTGCCGCTCGGCGTGCTCGGCCTCGTGCAGGCGTGCCGGCGCGGGCGCACTCCCCGTGCGCTTCTGTGGCTCCTGGCTTCGGCCGTGCTGGTCGCGCTCGTCTTTCTGCCGCAGGAGCGCTTCCGGATCCCGGTGATCGATCCAGCGCTCATCGTGGGCACCGCAATCTGGGTGAGTTTCGCGCGCCAGCGCGCGGCGGTGTAAGCGGCGCGCGATGAACGTCCTCGTCATCATCCCGACGTACAACGAGCACGAGAACCTGCCCGGCCTCGTTCGTGCGGTCCTGGCGCATGACGGCTACCGCGTGATGGTCGTGGACGACGCGTCGCCGGATGGCACAGGCGCAGTTGCGGACACTCTCGCGCGCGAGTTCGACGGACGGGTCGAAGTCGTGCATCGCTCCGGACCGCGGGGGCTGGGCCGATCGTATGTGGACGGGCTGCAGCGGGCGCTCCAGGGGCCGGCGGATCGCATCTGCCAGATGGACGCAGACTGGTCGCACGATCCCCAGTACCTGCCGGCCCTCGTCGAGGCCGCCTCCTCTCACGACGTCGTCATCGGCTCACGCTATCTGAACGGCGTGAGCGTGGTGAACTGGCCGCTACAGCGCATCATCCTGAGCACGTTCGCGAATCGGTACGTGCGCGCCGTTACCCGCTTGTCGCCCAGGGATTGCACCAGTGGATATCGCTGCTGGCGGCGCGAAGCGCTGGCCCTGCTCCCGCTCGAGCAAGTCGTATCGGACGGCTATGCGTTCCTCGTCGAGATGCTGTTCGAGGCTGCGCGGCGCGGCGCGCGGATCGGCGAAGTGCCCATCATCTTCGTCGAACGCCGGAAAGGCGTGTCGAAGCTGTCTACCGGTATCGTGCTCGAGTCGATGCTGATTCCGTGGCGGCTGCAGTTCCGCTCGTGGTTCAGTCGAAAGCCGTGAACACCAGACACCGAGTGGTGATGGTGGCGACGTCCTATCCGCGTTTCGACGGAGATACCGTCGGCACCTTCATGCGGCCCATCGCGACGGGCCTGGCTGCGCGCGGCCACGCCATCCACATGGTGCTGCCGTGGCATCCGAAGTTGGCGAGAGGAACGGTCCACGAGGGGGTGCACTTTCATCCGTTCCACTACTCGCCCGTCGAACGATGGCATGTCTTCGGATACGCGGGTGCGCTGCGGGCCGATGTGCATCTGCGCGGCATGGCGATGGCTGTCGCGCCGTCCGCGCTCCTCGCAGGCTGGCGGACGGCGGCACGCGTGGCGCGCGACATCGACGCCACGATCGTTCACGGCCACTGGGTCGTCCCCGGCGGCGCGATGGCAGCCTGGGCTGCCGGGGCGCGGCCGCTCGTCGTGAGCCTGCACGGATCCGATGTCTACGTCGCGGAGCGGCACTGGCCCGCGCGTCTTGCCGCGCGGCGGGCGCTGACGCGCGCGCGAGCGATCGTCGCCTGCAGCGAGGATCTCCGCCAGCGTGCGATCGGCCTTGGCGCAGATCCGTCACGGACCGAGACCGTGCCCTACGGCGTGGACACGCAACGCTTCGCACCGGATCCGGGTGCGCGAGCGCGCGTACGGGCGGCGCACGGCCTGACCGGCGACGACGCAGTCGTCTTTGCGATCGGCCGCTTCGTACGGAAGAAGGGCTTCGAGTATCTCGTGGAGGCCATCGCCGGTCTACGGACCCGCGTCCCCAACGTCCGACTGGTGCTGGCCGGCTGGGGTGATCTCGAGGGGACGCTCCGATCGCACGCGTCCCAGCTCAGTGTGTCCGATCGCATTCAGTTCGTTGGTCTGGTCCCGCACGACACGGTCCCCGGCTGGCTTGCGGCCGCGGATGTGATTGCGGTCCCGTCCGTGCGCGACGAAGCCGGGAACGTCGATGGACTGCCCAACGTCGTGCTGGAGGGCCTTGCGTCTGGCACCGCCGTCGTCGCGACGACTGCCGGCGGGATTGGCAGTGTGATCTCGGACGGATCCACGGGCTTGCTGGTGCCCGAGCGTGACGTGGAGGCCCTGGCGGAGGCGATTGCGCGCCTCCTCGCCGACGGTGACTTGAGAGCCCGGTTGGGTCGGGCGGCCAGAGCGGCAATGGAACACTCCGGCACCTGGCCGCAGGTGATCGACCGGTACGAGGCGGCGTACGCCCGCGCCGTTGCCGGCGGAGCCACCGGTGACGGACACTGAACTGATGCTGGGCGCGGCCGCCAGTCTGCTGTTGGTCCTCTACGTTCCGGGCGCGGTGCTGTTCAGGCTGCCTGTCCTCGAGCGCGCGCGGCGGGCCGCGCTCGACGCGGAGGAACGGCTCTACTGGGCGATCGTCCTCAGCGGTGTCTGGTCATCGGTCGTCGCGTTCGGCCTGGCCGCCGCCGGCTTCTATCGCTTCGAGCGCCTGCTGCTGATCAATCTGGTGGGATCCGCACTGCTCGCGGCGGCCGCGCGCGGGCGGTTGCGCCTCGAGCAGGCACCGCGCGTGACGGCGAGCGCAGCGGTTCCTGTGCTGCTCGCAGTGCTCTCTGCGTACATGTTCGTGCCGCCGGCCGAATACGTCCTCGGCGGCAAGGATCCGGGTGTCTACATCAACGAAGGCATCCAGATCGCACAGCGCGGGTCCATCATCACATCCGATCCGGTCATCAAATCCGTTCCGGCGCCGTTTCGCGATCTCTTCTATCCGTCGTACAAGACGAGTGCGTACTACTCGCTCCGCTTCATGGGGTTCTTCATCAAGAATCCCGACGATGGGAGCGTGGTGGGACAATTCCCGCATCTGTTCCCGTCCTGGATCGCCATCGGGTACGGCGTCAACGGACTCACAGGAGCGCTTTACGCACTTGCCGGTTGTGCCATCGCGGGAGTCCTTGGTCTGTACTTCCTGGCGGCGCGCCTGCTGGGACGCAGTGTGGCGGGCGTCGCCGGCGCGCTGCTGGCGATTTCCATCGTTCAGGTCTGGTTCGCGCGTTATCCGAATGCGGAAATGCTGGCGCAGGCGCTGCTGATGGCCGGTCTGCTGGCCTTCGCCCGATCGCACGTCGATCAGGATCCCTTCTTCGAGCCGGTGGCAGGCCTGCTCCTCGGACTGCTGCTGTTCGCACGAATCGACGCCGTCCTCGCGGTAGGCGCCGTGGTCGCTACCGCCCTCATGCTCCGGATCGTCGGTGTCTCGCTCAAGGCGGCCTTCCTCGGACCGTTGATCCTGTTGTCGTTCGCTGCGCTCGCGTATTTCGTGAGCGTGCTCTCGCCGTACGCGGCGCTGCCGCTCCTCGTCTTACGCAATCCGACGTGGTTTCAGATCGCGGTGTTCGGCGGCGCCGTCGTTCTCGTGCTCGCCGTCTACGTGTGCTCGGGCATGCCGGCGGTCGCGTCGGCCGCGAAGGTGTGGCTTCCGCGGACGCTCGCCCTCGTGGTGGTGACGGCGGCCGCCTATGCGTATTTCCTGCGCGAGCCTGGCGGCAAGCTCGCCTTCCACGACGCCAACTCGCTGCGGATGTTCACGTGGTACCTGCATCCGGCCGGGCTCGCGGCGGCGCTGATTGGGTTCGTGCTGGTCGCGTGGCGCAAGTTCTGGCAGGACCCGGCGCTGCTCGTGACGACGGCCGTGTATGGACTGTTCGTTTTCTACAAGATCCAGATCGTGCCCGAGCACTTCTGGATGGCTCGCCGCTTCGTCATGATCATCATGCCCGCAGCGTTGCTGCTGGCGTCGGCCGCCACACTGATGGGCTTCGCCGCTCAGTTGAGGCGGCCGGCGCGTCCTGGCAGTCTGCTCGGTGCGGGCGACCGTTTCACGCGGATCGGCATTCGTCTCGCCGTCCTCGGGTTGCTCGCAGCGACTCTGCTCCAGGCGACACGCCCGATCCTCACACACGTGGAATACGAAGGGATCATCCCGCGCCTCGAAGCGCTCAGTAAGAGGTTCGACGATCGCGACCTGATCGTCGTGGAGTCGAGAAACGCGTCGGACCTGCACGTGCTCGCGCTGCCGTTGGCCTACATCTACGCGAGGAACGTGCTGGTTCTGAACTCGCCCAAACCCGATAAAGCGTCTTTTGCCGGGTTTCTCGACTGGGCGCGTGGGTCCTATCGTCAGGTGTACTTCGTGGGCGGAGGCGGCACCGACCTGCTCTCGCGCCGCATCGGCGTCGCCGTCGTCGGCGACGACCGGTTCCAGATCCCCGAATACGAGTCGCTGCGAAATGCCTACCCGACGCACGTGCGTCAGAAGGAATTCGACTTCGGCATCTATCGCTTCGTCACACCTCAGGAGCAGGCGAAAGGATTCGTTCTGGACGTGGGGACCCGCGACGACTTGAACGTCGTCCGCTTCCACGCGAAGGAGCGCAACGGCGACCACTCGTTCCGCTGGACGCGACCGGTGTCGTACGTCTCCGTGCTCGGGATCGATCCGAGCACGACCGCGCTGAGCATCACGATGGAGAACGGCGGACGGCCGGCGGGCCTGGCGCCGGCGAAGGTGCAGGTGCTGTTGAACGACCGTCCACTTGGCCAGGTCACCGTTGGCACGGGCCGGCAGGCGTATTCTTTCGCTATCCCGCCCGATCTCGCCGCGGCTGCTGCGCAGACCGACGAAGCCGCCCTTCTGAAACTGGTCAGCAGCACATGGAATCCGCGAGCGTCGCAGGGTGCGAACGACGATCGCGACCTCGGCGTCATGGTCGATCGCATCGAGGTGCACTGAGGAACCGTGTTCGAGCACCTGGACATCTACGACCCGCGCGAGCGCTGGCTCGTCGGGCTGGCTGACGCGGCTCTGACTGCGACGGCCTGGCCCCTGACGTGGGTGCGGCCACCTGCGCCGGGCACGGAGCCGCGCCGGATCCTGCTGCTCAGGCTGGAGCGCATTGGCGATTTCCTGATGTCGCTCGGCGCGATTCGCGCCGTACGGGCTCACGCACCGGACGCCGTGATCGACCTCGTTGTCGGCAGCTGGAATGCGGAGCTTGCGCAGCTGGTGCCCGGGATCGATCGGGTCGAAGTGCTCGACACGCCCTGGCTCGCGCGCGGTGGTGCGCGCGTCTCGCGAACGCGGATGTGGCTGCGGACCCAGTGCTGGCGCAGTCAGCACTACGACCTCGCAATCAATCTCGAGGGAGACATCCGCAGCCACCTGCTCATGGCGGCGTCGCTCGCGCGTCGTCGTGTGGGCTTTCCCATGGCGGGTGGCGGATCGGTGCTGACCGATCCGGTCGCGCACGATCCGAGACGCCATACGGCGATGAATGCCCTGGCGCTGGTCGAGCGCGCCTTCGATCTGGAACCGGGATCGCTGCCCGGGCCGCTGGAGCCGAAGGGGCGATCGTTGTGGAGGCTGGATCTACCGGCGTCCGCAAGAACTGCGGCGGAAGAGGCACTCGTGAACGCCGGCGTCCCGCGAGGATCGACACAGCCTCTCGTCGCCGTACATGTCCCGGGCGGCCGCGCGATCAAACAGTGGCCCGTCGAACGTTTCGCCGATACCGCTGCACGGCTGGCGCGGGAGACCGGCGCGCGTCTGATCTTCACTGGCACTGCGGCAGACAGCGCTCGAGTCGCCGAGGCGGTAGCCTTTCTGCCGACTGGCACGCCAGCGCACTCCGTGGCCGCCGATCTGCCGTTGCCAGTCGTCGGCGCGATCCTCGAGCGCTCGCGCCTCGTCGTCACTGGTGACACGGGACCGATGCACCTGGCTGCCGCCGTCGGCACACCCGTCGTCGGCGTCTTCGGGCCGTCGGATCCCGCGCGGTATGCGCCCCTGTCAGCCAGCGCGCGTGTCGTGCGCGTGGACTTGCCCTGCAGCCCATGCAACCGCATCAGGCTGCCTCCCTCCCGCTGCGTCGGTCACACGCCGGATTGTCTGGAGCACGTCTCGACGGATCGCGTGACTGCCGCGGCGCTCGAACTGTGGTCCGTGAAGCACTCCGCGGCCGGACGTTCGTGATGGCGGCATCGCAGGCCGATCTCACCGCGCATGCTGGATCCGCCAGGCGTGAGGTACGGCTCGAGGACTGGCTGACACCAGACGCCGCCGACGGAGCCGATCGGTCGGCCAACGCGTGGATCAAGCAGCTTCGCCACGCGCACGTGGATGGCGTCCCGTTTCGCGACCGGTTCCAACTGCGCGGCGATTCGCTGTGGTGGTTCGCCGAGCTCTACCTGCACAAGCGGCGCATCATCACGCGTGCCCTCCGGGCGCTGGCCAGCCTCGACGCGCTGGTGGCCGACCAGTCTCCCACTGCGTTCGTCCTCCACACCAGCGATCCTGTCGTCATCCACGTCGCCAGGGTGGTCGGCGCGGCGCGGAAGATTCCCGTGGAGGTACGCGGCCGCCGCAGATTGGGTGCTTCCAGGTTGCGCGCGCTCGTCAAGGCGACGTTCCACACCACGGCGGCGTTCCTCGATCGCGCACGGCCCCAAGCACCCCCGCCTCCCGATCGCGGAGGAGTCGCAGCCTTCGTGCACAGCGCGTTCTGGAGCCGGGACCGCGACGAGGAGTCATATCTGGGCCCGATCCTTGGCGAGCTCGATCGTCAGCGTCACGGCGTCGTACGACTCGTGGGCGTTGGTCCACGTACGAATTTCCGCATCAGACGCTGGAGCGATCGTGTCGCCGAGTTCGGCGATCCCGCCGCGCGCGATCTTCCGTTGACGCCGGTGGAATCGTTTACGGGATGGGCATCGCTCGCGCCTTCGCGCAAGGTGTGGGCGGACCGGCGGGCGACACGGAATGCGCTCCTTGCAAGCCCTGACATCCGCAGCCACGCAATCGTGAACGGGATCGATCTGTGGCCGCTGGTCGCCACCGAGCTTGGAGGGATTGCCGATCTGCAGTTCCCGTGGTCGGCTCGCGCCATGGACGAAGCCGGCGCCGCGCTCGATCATCTCGAGCCAGGCGCAGTCCTCACGTACGCGGAAGCTGGTGGCTGGGGTCGCGCGATCATGCTCGAGGCGAGGCGGAGGGACATCGCGACGATCGGGGCTCAGCACGGCTTCATCTATCGCCACTGGTTGAACTACCTGCACGAGCCAGACGAGATGGCGCCATCTCCTGGAAACGCCGCCAATGCCGGATTTCCGCACCCGACATGCACGCTGCTGTTCGACGGTTTCGCACAAGAACACCTTCGCCGGAATGGTCACTTTCCAGACGGCTCGACGGTCGTCACCGGCAGTACGCGACTCGAGCAATTCGTCCGGACCGCCGCGGCGCTCACGCCTGCGGATCGCGAAGGAATCCGGCGCGAAGCCGGCGGCGGCTCGACCGGCCGCATCGTTCTCGTCGCCGCGAAGCACAGTCAGCTTGGGCGCTGGTTCCGCGCACTGGTCGACGCAGTAAAGCAGATGCCGGACGTCCGGATCGTGGTGAAACCGCATCCAGCGGAAGGTCCCGAACCGTACGCCCGTGACGCTGCGGGCACGCCTTCTGTCTTCATCGCACCACCACAGGCGGATCTCGCTCGACTGACGGCAGTCGCTGACGTCGTCGTGACCGCCAATTCGACGGCCGCCATCGAAGCAATGGCGATCGGTGTGCCGTCCCTGGTCGTCGGCCTGCCGACCAATCTGTCGCCGTTCGTCGACGCGGGAGCAATGGCGGGAGTGAGCCGTCTGGACGATCTGTCCCGCGCGCTGTCGCACGTCATCAACGACGACCGGGCCCGGCATGACCTGCTGGCGGCCGCGGCGGCGTTCTGTGCGCGGTACGCCGTCGTCCAACCGCCTGGTGCGGCCGAACGTGCCGCAGCAGCCGTTCTGACGCTGGTCGATCGACCAGCCGGAAGCCGAGCGCAGCTCACGGTAAACTGAGGGGTCCGTCGCCGCCGCGCACAAGGCCTCAGCGCCGTACGCCATTCGATGCCAGACGCCGAAGAACCCACACCCGCCGATCTCCGCGCCAGGCGTAGGCTCCTCGCCGAACGGACCATCCTCTTTCTGGCCATCGTGGCCGCGCAGCTGCTGCTGTTCGAGGCGGGCCTGCGCCTCTGGGGCGGGTCGGAAGCCGAGCCCGGTTTTCAGAAACTGTTCATGAGCGACGCGGCGATCGGCTACCGCCTTCGGCCGGGTGCGCGGACGCGCTTCACCACCACCGAGTTCGAGACCGACATCGCCATCAACGCGTCTGGCGTGCGCGAGGACGCAGAGATTGGGCCGAAGGCACCTCGCGAGAGACGGGTCGTCGTGCTGGGCGACTCGATCGTGCTGGCCGTGCAGGTCCCCCTTCGACAGACGTTCTGCAAGCGGCTCGAGGATCGCCTCAATGCCCGCGCCGACGGTTACCTGTATCGCGTCATCGACGCGGGCGTTCAAGGGTACGGTCCTGTCGAGGAGGTGTTGTTCTACGAACGCGTCATCGCCCGCCTGCAGCCCGACTTCGTGTTGCTGGTCTTGTATGTCGGGAACGACGCGGAGGAGGCAGCCCGCTCCGCTTTCCGGCTGACGCCGGGATCCGCGCCAATGCCCGACGCGGCGCAGGCGAGTCTCTCGTCACCACTCCGGCGCATCGTGCGCCGGAGCATGGTCCTGCAGACGGTCCGGTTACGCGTGGTGAGCGTCACCAACCGCTTCTCGAGACTCGCGCCGCCGGAACCGCCGCTTCAGACGTTTGCGGCGTCACCCGCACCGCGGATCGCTCGCGGCCTCGAGGTCACGCGCAACGCGGTGGCCCGCCTGAACGGCGATACGCGACAGTCCGGCGCACGGCTTGGTATCGTCTTCATGCCCGCGCGGCTGCAAGTTGACGACGGCGACTACGGCCGGCTGCGTGAGATCGTCAGCGGCGCCGGCGGCGAGCTGGTGCGCGATGCCGCGACGGTCCGCTTCAACGGTGCGCTCGCGTCGCTCGATGTGCCGCGCTTCGACCTGCTGCCCGTGATGCGCGCCGCGCTGCCGGGCCAGGATCTCTTCTTCCAGCAGACCGCGCACCTGACGCCGCACGGCCACGAGATCGTGGCGGACGGCCTGGTGCGGTTCCTCGATGCGATGGCCGCGGCAAGCGGCGTCGCGCGGTAGCCCGACGCGTGGTCTTCAACTCACTCCACTTCGTCGCCTTCTTCCTCGTCGTCTACGCGCTGTACCGGTTGTTGCCCCATCGCGGGCAGAACGCGCTGCTGCTCGTCGCGAGCTATTACTTCTACGCGGCGTGGGATTGGCGCTTTCTCGGCCTCCTGATCCTGTCCACGCTGGTGGACTACACCTGCGCGCGCGGGATGGCCGCGTCGGACGATCCCCGACGCCGCCGCCTGTTGCTCGTTATGAGCATCGGCTTCAATCTGAGCCTGCTCGGCTTCTTCAAATACTTCAATTTCTTCGCGTCAAATTTCTCGGCACTCGTCGCCGCTGCCGGATGGCATCCCGATTTCGTCACGCTGCGCGTGCTGCTGCCGATTGGCATCTCGTTCTACACGTTCGTGACGATGAGCTATGTCATCGACGTGTATCGCGGTGAGATCCAGCCCACCAGAAATCTCGTCGACTTCGGTGTCTTCGTCGCGTACTTCCCGCATCTCGTCGCCGGACCCATCCTGCGTGCGACGCGACTGCTGCCGCAGATCGCGCACGAGCGGCGGATCTCGTCAACGCAGATCTACGACGGCCTCTGGCTGATTGCGTGGGGCTATCTGCAGAAGGTCTTCGTCGCCGACAATCTGGCGCCGCTCGTCGCGTCCGTCTATGCCCCGGGCGTGCATCCGCCAGGCGTGGATGTGCTGATTGGAACGTATGCGTTCGCCTTTCAGATTCTTGGCGATTTCGCCGGCTATTCGAATATTGCGCGCGGCACCTCCAAGCTGATGGGCATAGAGCTCATCGAGAACTTCCGCTTCCCGTATTTCGTGGCCACGCCGCAAGCATTCTGGCGAAACTGGCACATCAGTCTCTCGACCTGGCTCCGCGACTATCTCTACATTCCGCTCGGAGGCAATCGCGGCACACCGTCCAAGACGCGGCTGAATCTGTTCATCACCATGGTGCTCGGCGGGTTGTGGCACGGTGCGGCGTGGACGTTCGTCATGTGGGGCGCGTACCACGGCGTGCTGCTGATCGCGTACCGGACCATCGACGAGTGGCGGATCGCGCGAGGGCGCGCGTCGATCGAGCGTGCTGGCGGGATCGGCCTGCGGTTTGCGGCCTGGCTGGTGATGTTCCATCTGACCTGCCTGGGCTGGCTCATCTTCCGCGCGCAGTCGTTCGAACAGGTGGTGGACCTCATAACCGCGTTGACCACGCGCTTCTCGCCTGCCGCATTGAACGTCTCCGGACTGCTCGTGCCATTCCTCCTGGTCACGCTCCCGTTCGTCGCGGTGCATGCGATTGAGGCGTCGTTCGACGATGTCCTGGCGGTCCGGAAACTCCCGGTGGCCGTGCGGTATTCGATCTACGCGGCGACGGGATGGCTGACGCTGCTCTTCGGCAATTTCGGCGGAACCGACTTCATCTACTTCCAGTTCTGATGGTTGGCAGACGCCGGGAAGCTGGCGGATCGCCGGTTATCCGAGGCGCCTGCTGTATCATGGTCTGTCGCGCACCCGCCGGACATGCCTGGCAGGGCTGACGCCTCCCGACCTGCGATGCGAGTACTCATTACCGGCGGTGCCGGGTTCATCGGATCCCATCTCGCCGAAGCTCTGCTCGACGGCGGCCACCGCGTCATGGCGCTCGACGACCTTTCGACGGGATCGATCGAAAACGTCGCGCACCTCAAGGGCCGGACCGGTTTCTCGTACACCATCGACGCTGTCGAAAACGAGCCGCTCCTTGCCGAGCTCATCGACGACAGCGACGTGGTCTTCCATCTCGCCGCGGCGGTTGGCGTGAAGAAGATCGTCGAAGAGCCGGTGCACACGATCGAGACCAACGTTCACGGGACTGAAGTCGTCCTGCGGCACGCGAACAAGAAGAAGAAGCTCGTCATCATCGCGTCCACCTCCGAGGTCTACGGCAAGAGCACGGCAGTTCCGTTCAGAGAGGACGCGGACCTCGTGATGGGGCCCACGACGAAGCACCGGTGGGCGTACGCGTGCAGCAAGGCGATCGACGAGTTCCTGGCGCTGGCGTACTGGAAGGAAAAGAAGCTGCCGGTCATCATCGTCCGGTTCTTCAACACGGTCGGGCCGCGCCAGACCGGCCAGTACGGGATGGTGATTCCAACGTTCGTGCGGCAGGCGCTGGCCGGGCAGCCCATCACGGTGTTTGGCGACGGGACGCAGTCGCGCAGCTTCACGTACGTGGGCGATGTCGTGGACGCGCTCGTCAAGCTGGTGCAGGAACCACGCGCCATCGGTCAGGTGTTCAACGTCGGGAATCCGCACGAGATTTCGATTCTCGATCTCGCGGGGCGCGTGCGCGAGTTGACGCAATCGCAATCCGACATCATTCTCGTGCCGTACGATCAGGCGTACGAAGCAGGGTTCGAGGACATGCCGCGGCGCGTACCGGATCTGACCAAGCTCGCCGCGCTCATCGGGTACCGGCCCAAAGTGCAACTCGACGAGACACTCGCGCGCGTCATCGACTATTTCCAGAAGCGCTAGCAGGTCTCACTGGTGGGAATTTCGAAACGAATCAGGACGGGCGTTGAATCGGCGCTGTTGACCGGCGCGAAGCCTGTCAGGAAGCTGCTGCTCGCAACCGGCCGCGACGTCGCGCCCCTGCCCGAGATCGTCCAGATCGAGAGCACCAACATCTGCAACGCAAAGTGCGTGTTCTGTCCGCGCGACGACATGGCGCGCAAGCAGGGGATCATGGACATGCCCCTGTTCCAGAAGCTCGTGGACGAATGTGCCGAGCTCGGCATCGAGCACGTGCGAATGCACAACTATGGCGAGCCGTTCGTCGATCGATCGCTCGTCGAGAAGGTGCGCTACGCGAAGCAGAAGGGCATTCCGCAGGTCGGGATGATCAGCAACGGATCGCTCATTACCGATGAGGCCGCGCGCGGGATGATCGAAGCGGGTCTCGACGCCATCAACATCAGCGTGGACGCCTCGGGCCGCGAGGTCTTCGAGACGACCCGGGTGGGTCTCAAGTACGACAAGGTCATCGCAAACATCGAGCGGCTGGTTCGGCTGCGGCAGGAGGCCGGCAAGGTCCGGCCCAAGTTGATTCTCTCGTTCGTTCGCCAGAACAACTCCGAAGACGAGCGCGCGTTCATCGAGCACTGGCGCGCTATCGCCGACAAGATCCATGTGACGGATCTGCACAACTGGGCGGGCACGCTCAATCAGACCTCCGACGTCCGCTACCCCTGCTATCGGCCGTGGTTGACGTTCACGGCCCTTTGGGATGGCCGCGTGTCGCTCTGCTGCGCCGACTTCGACGGACGGACCATCCTTGGGGATCTCCGGACCTCCACGATCAAGGAGATCTGGAACTCGGATCGTTACCGGGCCGTCCGGCGCGAACACCTCGAAAGCGGCGGACCAGAGATTTGCCGATCCTGCGACTTGCCGAAGAAGGATTCGCCGCTCTGGGTGAGCAAGCTCCTTTAGCGGCCTGTCACTCGTTGCGTGCGGCTGCGCGCGGCTGGCGCATCCGATCCTGAAGACCGACCCGCACGCCCGGCCCTGAAGGCCCGACCCGCTGTTCACCTCGCCTGCGCCAGTCGACGGGCGTATACTCGATCATCATGAAAGCTGCTGCTCTGGCGCTGCTGTTGAGCCTGGGGTCCGTCTGGCCGGCTGCCGCGGGCGATTTGCGGATGGAGTTCCAGGACGGGTTCGTCACGCTCAGTGCGCGAGACGTGCCGGTGAAACAGATCCTGGCCGAGTGGGCCCGGCGCGGTCAGACGCGCATCATGAACGGTGAGAAAATCGCCGGTGCGCCGGTCACGCTCGAGCTGACTCGAGTACCGGAGAAGCAGGCCCTCGAAATCGTCCTGCATTCGGTGGCCGGCTACCTGGCCGCACCTCGTTCCGCTGTCCTGATTGGCGCGTCGGCGTTCGATCGGATTGTGGTGATGCCCACGAGCTCGGCACCGCCTGCCATGAACGCGCCCCGCACGCAGCCGCCAGGGATGGCCGGCAGCATGATGCCGGCGTACCAGCCGCAGCCACAGGTCGACCTGCAGCCAGGTGAAGACTCTGACGAGCCCGTGGGCCCGCAGATGGAGCAGCCGACCTTTGGGATGCCCGGCGGCGAGGGGCAGGGCCAGCCCATGCCGACTGGCGCGAACGGGTTCATGGGCAACCCGCCGGTGATGGGACCGAACGGCAACGTGGTCGTGCCAGGCGCCGTGCCGCCGCAAATCACGCCGGACGCCACGAACCCGCTGCGCGGGTATCAGCAGCAGCCGCAGCAACAGCAGCAGCAACCAAACAACGATGGCACTCCTCCGGCCATTCAGCCGCCTGGGCCCTCGCCAATGCAGCCCGGCACCGTGCTGGTCCCGAACCCCGGCCAGATCCAGCAGCAGCAGCCGCCGGCGAACGAGCCACCGCAATAGTCAGGAATTTGGGGTCCGGATCACCCCGACCCCATCTTTCGGGGGATAATTCCTGGCGCGATGTCCCCCACTGCCCCGAGTGATGTTCGGGACGGCGAGTACGCCGTCCGGGGCGACTACCATCGCAATCCCGACCCACACTGGGACTACTACCCGACCTATCTCGCGAAAATGACGCGCGTCCGGGCCTACCTCGACGCGCTCCCGGCCGGCACGCGCGTGCTCGACGCCGGTTGCGGCGAGGGCGTGCTCGTTGACGCGTATGCGGACCGCCTCGCGATCGAAGGCGTGGATGACAACTACACGTCCGCGACCGTCCGTCGCGGATCGGTCACCGCGCTGCCATACGGCGATGCGACATTCGATCGCGCATTGTGTCTCGACGTGCTGGAGCATCTGCCACACGCGGACCAGCCCAAGGCTCTCGCAGAGCTCTGGCGCGTTCTGATCCCTGGCGGAGAACTGCTGGTCACGGTGCCGAACCTCGCGCACCTGCAGTCGCGCATCCACTTCCTGCTGCGGGGCGCGCTCATCCGCACCGCGAGTGAGACCAAACACCCTGGCGATCGGCCGGCCTCCGAATACCTCGCGCTCGCCCGCCGGGCACGCTTCGACATCGTCCAGTACCCGCGGGATCTTTCCGACCGTCCCCGTCCTCACGCATCTGATTCGGCGACGCCCGGCGCAGCTGGCGTGGCTGCATCGCCTGCTCACGCGGATCCTGCCGGTGCCAGGATGGGGATTCCTCGCCGTGATCCGACTCCGGAAGCCGGCCCACTGACGTGTTCGCCAAGGTCAAACAACTCTTCACCAACCTCGTCATCTACGGGCTCGGCGACGTCGCGACCACGATCATCAGCTTCTTCCTGCTGCCGATCTACGTCCGCTACCTCTCGCCCGACGACTATGGCGTCCTGTCGCTGCTGCTGACGACGGAAGTAGTGACGAAGATTCTGTTCCGGTGGGGCATCGACGCGTCGTTCATGCGGCTGTACTACGACTGCGCCGACCAGCGCGCGCGTCAGCTGCTCGCGAGCACGCAGATCTGGTTCCTCCTCGTCACCAACGGCACGCTGCTCGCGATCGGACTCCTTGGCGCGCCTCTGCTCGGCCATCACCTGTTCCACACCGGCGTCTACACGCTGACGCTGCGGCTCGTGCTGATCAACACGTTCGTGATCGGCTTCTATTTCGTGCCGTTCCACGTGATGCGGATCGAAGAGCAGCCGCGCCAGTTCATCGCCCTTGGATTCTCGCGGTCGCTCGCGACGCTCGTGCTGCGGCTGGTGTTCGTCATCGTGCTGCATTACGGCGTGCTGGGCGTCGTCCTCGCCGACATCGCGGTCACGGCGATCTTCACCCTCGTGCTGGCGCGATGGTTCGTCCCACTGGTGCGGTTCGTGTTCTCGCGGCAGGTCTTGAACGAATCGCTCCGGTTTGGCCTTCCACGAGTGCCACACGGCGTGGCGCACCAGATCATCGCGGTGTTCGATCGCTACATCCTCGGCCGCTTTGTCACGCTGCACGAGCTCGGGCTGTACTCGATTGGCGCAAGCTTCGGGCTGGCGATGAAGCTGTTTCTGAGCGCGTTCGAATACGCGTGGGCGCCGTTCTATTTCGGATTGATGAAGGAGCCCGACGCCAAGGAGACGTTCAGCCGCGTCACGACCTACGGGATTGCCGTGCTCGCGCTGCTCGCCGCCGGCCTTTCCGCAATTGCGACGCGATCTCGTGGCGGTCATGACCACGTCGCAGTATCACTACGCGGCTCGTGTCGTGCCGTGGATCGCGCTGGGCGTCGCGCTGCAGGGCGTGTACCTGCTCACATCGATCGGATTGAACATCTCCAAACGGACCGAGTACTACCCGATCGCTACGGGTGTCGCGGCGGCCACGAGCGTAGTCATGAACCTGCTGCTGATCCCGTGGCTCGGAATCGTCGGCTCCGGCATTGCCAACGTGACCGCGTATGCCGTCCTCGCCGGCGTATCCTGGAGCATTCGCGCACCGCTTCTATCCGATTCAATACGAATACGGACGGATCGCGCGCGTCCTCGCGGCGGGAGTCATCGCGTTCCTCGCGGGACGTTTCCTGCCGCTGACCGTCGGGCCCGTCGTCGGAGTCCTTGCGCGCGGCACGACGGTGGTGGCTGCGTTTCCGGCGGTCCTGGCGGTGAGCGGTTTCTTCGTTCCCATGGAGCTCGAGCGCCTGAGCGAGTTGACGGCACGCCTGCGGCGCCGCCGGACCATCGAACCTCCCGTCGATTCCGCCGACATGGCAGGCGAGCTGGTCGGGGCTCCGATGACCGACACGGCCGAGGATGCCGGCGAGGAGCGGGCCAGGCCGGTGCCAACTCCGGACGAACAGGCGAAGACGCCATGACCGGCGCGGCATCGCGGTCGCGGGTCACGGCGGTCGTCCTCGCGGTCATCGTGGTTGCCGGCGTCGTCCTGCGCGTCCGCGGCCTCGCGTACGGGCTCCCCGCCGTCTACAATCCTGACGAGATTGCGATCATGTCCCGGGCCCTGGGCTTTGCGAAGGGCGATCTCAATCCGCACAATTTTCTGTATCCCTCGCTCTACTTCTACGCACTGTTTGGGTGGGTCGCCGCGTCGTTTGCCGTGGACTGGCTGCTCGGCATCTTCGGGTCCATTACCCAGTTCCAGCAATCCCTGTTCGTCGATCCGACGGCCATCTACGTCGCGGGGCGCGTACTCAGCGTGGTGTGCGGCGCGCTGGCGATCCTTGCCACGTGGCGGTTGGGATCCCGCATCGCGGATGGCAGGACCGGGCTGGCCGCCGCGGCGTTTCTGGCCGTCGCCCCGTTCGCCGTGCGCGACGCGCACTACGTGAAGCACGACGTGCCGGCGACGCTCGCAGTCTCTCGTGGCGATACTCGCGATCGTGTCTGCTCTGGCGGGGTGCATCGGAGGACGGGACGAATGACCCCGCCGCTACATCGGCGTCGGACGGGCCATGGTGCGGGGCGGGGCCATTCGTCCCGTCCTTCAATGCGCCCCGCCCAATCGATGACCAGGACACTGCTCCTGGCCGGTTTCGTCTCGGGCCTCGCCGTGTCGGTGCACTACTACCTGATCTTCGTCGGCGTGCCTCTCGCGATCGCGCGTGTGGTATCGCACCTCGTCAGCCACCGTCGCCCTTCGTGCTCGAAGCGCTGGCCTGGCGGTCGCGGCCATGCCGCGGCCGGCTTCTTCGCCGGATCACCGTTCCTTCTCGTCGAACCCGCGACGGCACTTCGCGACGTTGCTGCCAATCGCCGCATCGTGATGGACCGCGCGGTTGACGCGAGCGGTGGACTCTTTCCCAGTGCGAGTGCCTACGCTCGGATGCTGAGCATCGACGCAGTGGGATGGCCCGTGGCGCTGCTCGCCGCCCTCGGACTCGTCGTGCTCGCCCGCCGCGCTCCGCGACTCGCGCTGCTGCTGGCCGCGTTTCCCGTGGCATTTCTCGTCTTCATCAGCAACACCGTGGCGGCGACTCGGTATCTGAACCCGGTGCTGCCATTTCTCTGCATCTTTGCGGCGAGCTGGCGCGGTGTGGATCGCGAATCGGATCGCCGGCATCACACTCGAGCTCCCGGCTTCCGGCAGTCGTGTTGACGGCAGTTGGTCGTGAGTAGCCGCCGTGCCGGCCACGCTCGAGAGCGTCACCGTGGGGTCGTTCTTCCGCCAGGCCGATACGCGGACGCTCGCGCGCGCGTTCATCGAGTCGCACGTCCCGGCGGGAGCGACCATGCTCGTGCAGCCCTACTCTGTGCCGCTCGTGCAATCGCGCGATGGCCTGGTCGAGGCACTACGAAAGCACCTCGGCGATGAATCCAAGGCATCCATCAAGTTCCAGCTGCAGTTGGGCATCGACGCCGTGGCCGGCACCGGCCTACCGTGTGATCTACCTCGGCACGGGCGGACTGGACGTGGACAAGATCTATGTGGATCCAGCGGATATTGCGCAGCGAGGGCTGGCCGCGCTCCGGGACCTCGGAGTGCAGTATGTCGTCTTGAAAGGCTACAATGGCGGGAGCCCTGCGGCGTACCCGCTGGCGGTGGCGCTGGCGCGCGAGGCGCGCCGGGTGGCCGTGTTCACTCCGTACCGGCCGTCGCCGGCGGATCAACAGCACGCCGCCGAGCCGTTTCTCCACAACTCAGACGCCAGGATCGATTCCTCGCTCGAGCGGCCTGGCCCGGTGATTGAATTCTGGAAGCTGTGACCTCGCCCGCCCCTCGTCTGCTGCTCGTCAATCCTCCGCTGGTTGGCGGTATCGCCTTCACCAGGCAGGGCCGCTGTCAGGAACGCGAAGACGTCCTCGGCACGACGAAGCCGCCGTACAGCCTCGTGCTGGCGGCCTCGCTGCTGCGCGAACGGGGTCTGCCGTTTCACCTGGTAGACCTGACAGCGGAACAACGCTCGACCGAGTCGTTGATTGACGAGCTCAATCGGTCCGGCTTCAAGCCTGATCTCGTGGTCTTCCCGACGACGACCCCGACCCTGGACGCGGATGCAGCGGAGATGGCCAAGCTCAAGGCTGCCTTCGGTGCGCCCATCGTGGCGTTCGGACCGCATGCGTCCACAGCGCCCCTCGAGTCGATGGCGCATGCGCCGATCGTGGATGCCATGATCGTCGGCGAGCCCGAGGACGCCATCGTCGCGCTCGCGTCGCAGGCGGCGTTCGATCCTGCCGCGGTCTCGAGCCTGACGTGGCGCCGCGGCGGCGAGGTCGTCGCGAACACCGCGCGCGGGAGCTTCTCGGGGCTGGCGACGATGCCGTATCCCGCGTGGGACCTGCTGGATCTGAGGCGCTACCGCCTGCCGATGGTCGGCACTCCCTATGTGATCGTCGAGACCAGCCGCGGATGTCCGTACTCGTGCGACTTCTGCGTCGCTCCGATCCATCAGGGCCACAAGTTCCGCGAACGATCGCCGAAGGAGCTGGTGGACGAGATCGAAAAGAGCCGCCGGGAACTCGGCGTCGAGTTCTTCTACCTCTGGGGCGACACGGTCACGCTGAACGCGAAGACGTTCAGCGCATTCTGCGAAGAGCTGATCGCGCGCAATCTCGACATCCGGTGGTTCGGCAACGCTCGGGCTGACAATCTGACGGATCCCGCGTTCGTTCATCGGCTCCGCAAGTCCGGCTGCTGGATGCTCGCGATGGGCATCGAATCCTCGTCGCCCGAGCTGCGGAAAGACATGGTGAAGCGGCTCGAGGAGCAGAAGATTCGCGCCGCCTTCAAGAACCTCCGCGATGCCGGCATCAAGTCGTTCGGATTCTTCATCTTCGGGTATCCGGGCGACACGCCGGAATCGATGGCCGCGACGGTGGACTACGCCATCGAGCTCGACGCGGACTTCGCGAATTTCTATCCGGCGGTGCCGTACCCAGGCACCGAGCTGTACGAGAAGTGCGTGCGTGAAGGTCTGCTCGTCAGCCAGGACTGGTCGAGGATGGAGTACCTGGTACTACCTGCTTCGGTCCGGCGGTCTCGACGAGGCCCTGGTCATGAAGGCCATCAATCGAGCGAAGCGGCGGTTCTTCCTGCGGCCGGCCTATCTGGCCCGCCATTTCAGCGATGCGCTGAAGATCGTACAGACCAAGCCGGGCATCGTGCTGAGCCTGATGCGACGGATTCTGCTGGGCCAACCGGTCGCGCCAGCGGTGGCCGCGCCGGGCGCGCATGCTGGTGCGTCGGCTGCCGCGTCGCGCCACGCGTGAGTTCTGCCTCGCCGGCGATTACAGGTCGATCCGCAGATACCGCGGGTGCGGCGCGCGGCCTGACAGTTTCACCGACAACAGCTGGCGGAGCTGCGTGAAGTAGCCCAGCGCCTCGCGCGTGGACATCTTGCTCTGACCGGTCGTGCGATCCACGAACGTGTACGGCACTTCCGCCACCGACGTCACGCGTCCTCGCAACAGCAACTCGAGGCAGATCTTGAAGCCGCCGGCTTCGATCCGTACGCCGTGCACGACATCGTGCCGGATCAGAAAGAAGCCTGACGTCGCGTCACGCACTGGCGTGAGCGGGCGCGCGAGCAGGCACGCGAAGCGCGACATGACCAGGCGAGTGAACGGCCAGTTCCTCACCGCGCCGCCGGCGACGTAGCGGCTGCCGACCACCGCGTCCACGTTCGACGTCTTGAGTGCGGCCAGCAGGCGGGGAATCACGTCGGGCGGATGGCTGAAGTCCGCGTCCAGCACGCCGACGATTGGCGCTTCAGCGGCGTTGAAGCCCTCCATCACGGCCGAGCCGAGCCCCAGCTTTCCGGCGCGGTGCACGACGCGGACGCGAAACCGCCTGGCGAGGTCATCCGCCACCTGCCCGGTCCCGTCTGGCGAATTGTCGTCCACGATGACGAGCTCGCCGACGATTCCCGCGGAGCGAAACATGGCAAAGACCGCCTCGGCCAGCTCCGTGATCCGGCCGCGCTCGTTGTACGTCGGCACCACCAGCGACAGTTCGAGCGCAAGGGGGTTCTCTGTCGGAGGCACTGCAGACACAGGTGAGGAGTCGCGGGTCGGACCAAGCCGTGTAGTAGAGTGATTCTGGCGCAAGCGCGCAGCCGCGCCAAACGGTTTTCTGGAGTCACGCCTGCCATCCCGCCTCCTGCTTGCGGCCGCATGTGCCGCGCTCCTGCTGCTTCGCCTGCCGTCAGCTGGCGCAGCCGGCCGGAGCCGATCAGGCGCTCTACGCCTACGTCGGCCAGCGCATCCTCGACGGCGGCCAGCCCTATCGCGACGCGTGGGATCAGAAGCCTCCGGGGATTCACTTCGCCTACGCGGCGCTCTGGGGCCTGTGGCCGCACGAGTCGGTCGTGCCGGCGGCCGACCTCGCCATCGCCGCGGTCACTGCGGTGTTGTTGATCCCGCTCGGCAGAGCCGTGACCGGATCGGAAGCGGCAGGATGGATCTCGGCCTTGCTGTTTCTTCTGCTGGGCAATCCAGCACTGACCCGATTGGGTGGCGTGCGCGTGCGATCTCAGGCGGAGGTCTTCATCGCGCTCTTCATCACCGCAGGCCTGCTGCTCGTCGCGAAGCTGAAGCCGGACAACACCCAACGGCCAGGCCCCTTCTGGCGATCGATGCCGCTGGCTGCTGGTGTGTTACTGGGGCTCGCCATCGTGTTCAAGTACAACGCGGTGGCGTACGTCGTGCCGCTCGTGTTCGCAGCGCTCAGCCTGCACGCCGATGCGGGCCTGCCATCGACGGCACGGTGGCGAAGCCTCGTCTTCGTCGCAGCCGGCGCGCTCGTGGTCCCGATGCTGACCGTCGCACACTTCGTGTATCACGGCGCATTCGCCGATTTCCTTCTGGCGACGGTGACGTACAACGTGCGGTACTCGGGCGAGACGTACCGTGGCCCGCTCCACGCGCTGAGCTACGTGCTGACGTTCCCGATTGGATATGCGAGGGTGGATCCGCTATGGCTCGTGGGCGGCGCTGGCTGCGCCGGCCTCCTGTTCTTCGGGATCGGGAAACGTGCGCTCTGGCTTCCCGTCGTGTGGGTCTCGGCCGCCTGTCTTTCTATCGCGATCAACGGCAGCCGGGGATTGCCGCAGTACTTCGTCCAGGCTGCTCCCGCGCTTGCACTTGCGGCCGGCTGCACAGCTGTCCTGCTGTGGCGGCGCGCCGGACGTGCCGTCCGGATCGCCGGCGTCGTGCTGGTCGCGATCGCCGTCTGGCGCGTCGGTGACTTTCGACGCGGCTGGGAATACACCACCTACGACCTCTCCGGCGCGCTTGGCCGGCTCGATCGCGACACCTATCTTGCCCGCTACGGGCGCGCCGACTCTGGCGACAAGTACTCGGCTCTTGCCGTGCACCAGCTCGCAGACTATCTGCGCGCGCACTCGTCCGATCGCGACCGCGTGTTCGTCTTCGGCTTCTCGCCCTGGGCCTACGTCGGTTCCGATCGGATCAGCGCGTCGCGCTTCTTCTGGAGCCGTCCCGTCATCGTGGGTTTTGAAACTGACCAGGCGCGATACGGAGTCTCTGGTCTGCTCGCCGAACTCGAGGCCTCCAGGCCCAGAATCGTGGTGCTTCAGCATCGCGACTGGGATCCGGACGGGTTGAACTCGGATCAGTTCTGGCGCACCCAGCCGTCACTGGTCGCGTGGCTGACGACGCGTTACGTGAAGACGACCGATCTGCACAACTTCGAAATCTGGACGAGGCAGGCCCCGTCGTGAATGCGACTGGCGACCTGACGCCCCGTCGGTTCGCGATTGCGCTGGTGCTGCTCGTGACGCTCGGCGCCGGCCTCCGCTTCGTGTATCCCACTGCGGATCCGCCCTGGCACGCGGCAGTCGGCATCACCTGGCACGACGAAGGACCCTGGGTCCACAACGCGCGCAACAAAGTGCTGTGGGGGGAATGGTCCACGGATCGGTGGAATCCGATGTATCTCACCCCGGTGTTCACCGGCCTCGAGTACGTCGCGCTCTCTCTGTTCGGCGTCGGTCAATGGCAAGTGCGCGTGGTCTCTGAGGTGATGGGACTGCTGTCGATCCTCGCGGTCGGCGTTGGCGTGGCCGCGTCCGCGTCACGGCGATCGGGCACCGCTGCAGCAGCGCTCCTGGCCACCAACTACATCTGGGTCATGTGGAATCGCGCGGCGCTCATGGAGACGACGATGGTGGCGTTCATCGCAATCTCCTGGAGCGCGTACGCGCTTGCCTACCGCCGGCCGATCTGGGGTGCTGTCGCCGGTGCCACCGCGATCCTGGCGTTCTTCACGAAGGCGGCGGCCGCGTTCTACGTGGCTGCGATCGGCCTGGAAGCCGTCATTGCTGTGGCCGCAGTCATCGGTCCGGCACGATGGACTCGAGTCCAACGGCGGGCGACGAGGACGACCAGGCTCGCCGCGCGGCGCTCTGGACGCTCGCCGGGCTCGCGGCCGCTGGCGGGCTCTTCCTGCTGTTCTTCGTCCTGCCGTATTGGCAGGAGTTCCGCTTCTACAACTGGCAGATGTCCGTGACCCGGAAGCCCACCTACGGCCTTCACGCGCTCGTGGACCGCGCGTCGTGGCTGCCGGTCGTCCACGACTTCTTCACCCGGCAATGGCTCATCACGGTTGCCGCGCTCGCCGGGTGCTTCGGGCTCCTCGTGCGGTGGCGCTCGGCTTCCGGGCCCGAACGGCTGCTCGGACTGTGGATCGTGCTCGGGATCCTGGAAATGATCGTGCACGACGTCGGTAACGAGCGCCGCTACATCTTCCTCATCCCGGCATTCATCGTGCTGGCGGCGTTGGTGGTCGTGCGCGACCGCAGGCTGGTGCCGGAAGCCGCGGCCACGTTGCCTGCGCGCGCGCGGTGGCTGGCGTTCCCGCTCGTGCTGTACGCCGCGTACATCGTCTCTGGCGCGATCGTGCGGATGCCTTTCTTCTACGACGTGCGGCCGAGTGTTCGCGCGTCTGCGGCAGCGGCAGTCCTCGTAACGCTCGGACTGTACGCGTCGTGGAAGCGACTGGGACCCTGGCTCGCGGGCCAGACGTGGTCGATGACGGCCGCGCTGGTGATGCTCGCTGTGTTGATGGCCGGTGACCTCGCTCAGTTCGGTCAATGGGCCGCTGACCGGACGTACAAGAACGTGACGGCATCACGGCTCATTGGTGAGTGGCTGCCGCCCGGGACCCTCGTGCAGGGGAAGCTCGCGAACGGGCTCGCACTCGACAATCGCATCAGGCCGATCTTCGTCGGGCGCGGCTTCGGCAACTACGACGACCGCCTGACCAGGACCGATGTGCGCTACGTCTTGACCTACCTCACACCGTGGCCCGGGTACGAGGGTCCCGTGATCACCGACGTGCTCGACGGATGCCCGGGATGGCGTATTCTGAGAACTTTCGATGTGGCCGAAACAGCCGGCGGGCACGATCGCGCCGCGCTCATCCTGAAGCCGGCCAGCTGCCAACCCCTCCGGAGCCCGAGTGCGAAGCATTGACGACCGCGCCATCAAGGCGCATGCAGATCTCCGCTTCCGCTCGGAGTACGACTACGCGCTCTTCGAGTACTACCGCAGCGCCAAGGTGTTCGCCTTTCTCGACGCCGCGGGTGCGCGCTTCCACGGCCGTGTGCTCGACGCCGGCTGCGGCGGCGGAGGAATGCCCCTGTCATTCGCGGAAGAGGCCGACGAAGTCGTCGCCATCGACCTCGCGCCGCGATTCAAGGACGCGGGAACGCGCCTGGCTCAGGAGCGTGGTATTGCGAATCTTCACTTTCTGCAGGCGGACGGCCAGGCGCTGCCATTCGCGGACGGAGCCTTCGATGTCGTCCTGTCGCACGCAGTGATCGAACACGTAGCAGAAGCGCCGCGCTATCTCGGTGAGTGCGCGCGCGTCTTGAAGGCGGGCGGCTGGATGTATCTCTCGACCGCTCCGTACCTCTCGTTCGCGGGCGCGCACCTTCCGCGGCTGAAGGTGCCCATCCCGCTGCACCTCATTGCAGGGCGGCGCGCCGCATTCGCGACGTTCCGCTATCTCTCGCGGCACGCGACCTGGACGCTCAAGGAACAGGCGAACGAGAACTCGTTCATCAAGCTGGCCCAGCAGGGGATCAGCAAACACGACGACCTGCTCGAGAAGGTACGCATCCAGCGCTTGCGTCGGCAGGTGGCCGATGCGGGGTTCGTCGTTGGCACTGAAGACCTCTACGTGACCGGCACGTTTCGCCGGCTGCCGATCGCACGCTGGCTGCGCGACAGCCCGCTGACGCAGGACATCGTCATCGGTCACGTGCAATACCTGTTGCGCAAGCCGTGAGCTCGCGCGGCGCAGGCACGGGAAGTCCAGCGACGGAGTGATCGCGTGTTGTCGTATCTCGACTGGTCATCACCCCTCGACGCGATCCAGCGGCTGACGCTTTTCCGGCAGGTGTCGTCGCACACGAAGGTGTCGCGCGAGAAACTGAACCGCTTGTACGACCTCGCGCACCAGATCGATCGCGAGTCTGTACCCGGCGCCATCGTCGAGTGCGGCGTTTTCAAGGGCGGTGCGGCAGCGCTGCTCGCGCACGCGGCTCCCAGCCGCGACATCTACCTGTTCGACTCATTCGAGGGGTTGCCTCCGCCCGGTGCGAAGGACGGCCAGCAGGCTCTCGATGCCTACCAGGCGGGTTGGTGCGCTGGGAGCGAGGATGAGGTGCGGCAGATCTTCGGCCGGCTGCGCCTCCTCAGCCCGCACGTCCACTTCGTCAAGGGCTGGTTCCAAGACACCTTCCCGCAGACAACGGTTGGCGCCATCGCGCTTTTGCACGTGGACGCGGACTGGTACGACTCCGTCCGTCTGTGTCTTGAACGGTTCTGGGACGACGTGGCACCCGGCGGTTTCGTCGTGTTCGACGACTATGCGCGCTGGGAAGGGTGCACGCGCGCAGTGGACGAATTCCTCGCCGCACGGGCGCTGGGACCGCTGCAACGAACTGGCTCTGCTGGACACTATTTACGCAAGGGCTCGTCTGCCCGCTGATCGCCGCGCAGCCCCGAGCTGATCCGTCCCGTACCAAAGCGCGCCGGAGCCGCGATGTAGAATCACGCGATCGTCCTCCCCGTCGTGCTCGCCATGGCCGAAGTCGATTCGTACCGTTCTGATGACCGCCGCGCGGTCGAGGCCTTGTACCGCCGTGTCTTCGGGACCGATGCGGCAGAAGCAAGCCGGCTGCGCTGGGAATGGCAGTACGGGCGCAATCCCAACAATCCCGGCGGCACGCCCGTCATCTGGATCGCGCGTGAAGGACCGACGATCGTCGGCCAGTACGCGACGATGCCGGTGAGGCTGTGGGTGGGCGGCCGTGAAGTGGACGCGTCGTGGGGAATGGACGTGATGGTCGCGCCCGAGCGCCAGCGTCAGGGGATCGGCGAGGTTCTCTTCCGCACGTGGGACCGGAACACTGGTGCGTCGCTGGGTCTCGGGCTGTCTGAATCCTCGCATCGCCTGTTTCAGAAGCTGCGCTGGCCCGAGCCCGGCCCGGTGCCGTGCCTGGTGAAGCCGCTGACGCGGCGCGCGTTCCGCCGCGCCAACTGGCCGGAGAGCGTGAACCGCCTCGTGTCGGCGGTCACGCTGCCACTCGTCAAGGTCGTCTCGCGCACGCGTCCTCTGCGAGCGGAAATCGAGATGATCCGGCGCTTTCCGGCCGAGTTCTCGGAGCTGTGGGAACGACTGGCGCCAAAGTTGGACTTCGCCGTCCGCCGCGATGCGCGCTATCTCAATTGGAAGTACATCGAAGCGCCCCACGTGCGGTACTCTGTAGCCGCGCTCAAGCGCGAGGGCCGCGTGGAGGGCTATGCGGTCTACCGCCACCGGCGCGAGCCGCGAGGCCGTGTCACGAGCCTCGTGGACTTCCTGGTCGATCCGGAAGACGAGCCTGGCATGAAGACGCTGCTCCGCTGGGTCGATCGCGAGGCTCGAGCGGAGGACTCCGACAAGGTGCGCGCATTCGCTCTACACGCCGGCTACCGCCGGTTGCTCAAGCGATCCGGCTACTTCCAGGTGAAATCCAACATGGACTTCACCGTCAAAGTGAACGGAACCGATCTGCCGGCCGACTTCTATCAGAACACCGACCGGTGGCACGTCACGCTGGGCGACTCCGACCAGGACCGATGAGAGCCGGCCCGTTTCTGCTCGTCGGGATCGACACCGAAAGCGACAACCAGTGGGACGCGAAGTCCCGCGCCACTCCGAGCTTCGAGAATCTGTACGTGCTGCCGCAGCTGCACGCGCGGTTCGAGCGCCACGGGGTGCGTCCCACGTACGTCGTCACCCATCCGGTCGCAACCGATCCGCGCTCGATCGAGATGCTCCGCTTCGTGTTGCTTCGAGGCACCTGCGAGATCGGCGCGCATCATCACGCCTGGGAGACGCCGCCCTGTTCGCCCGAGGATGTGGCGCGGCATGGATACGCGGCGTGGCTGCCGTCCGGGCAGTTCGAGCAGCAGCTCGTCGCGCTGACCGAGGCCATCACGCGTGCGGTCGACGAGCGGCCGGTCACGTACCGATCCGGCCGGTTTGGCTTCGCCGCGTCGCACGTCGCAGCGCTGGAGCGGGCGGGTTATCTCGTGGAGTCGAGCGTGGCGCCGCTCTTCTACGAAGCGCACAAGGGCGGACCCGACTTCGTCGAAGCGCCGCTCAGGCCCTACTTCCTGGCCTACGACAGCGCCGTCGATCCGGGATCGAGCGACGTCCTCGAAGTGCCGTGTTCGGCCGCACTCAACCGCCAGATCCCGCAGCGCCTGGCCTGGATGTACGCCCGCGCACCGTGGCCGTATCAGACCAAACGCATCCTGAGAAAATTGGGGATTGCGCGGATGCGCTGGCTGCGGCCATCGTACTCGTCGCTCGAAGACATGCAGGCGCTTGCCCGGCAGCTGGTCGCTCGCGGCGAGGTCGTCCTGAACATGCTGTTCCATTCGAGCGAGGCGATCGTCGGCGGGAGCCCGTACAATCGGACGCAGGGCGAGCTCGATGCCTTCTTCGACCGGCTCGAGCGATTCTTCCACTTTGCCGTCCGTGAGCTGGGTGCAACGCCTGTGACGTATCGCGAGTTCCGCGAGGCGTATCTGCGGCACTGACGCCAAGCCGCCGTGCACATCCTTCACATCACCCCGCATCTGCCGCCCGACCAGGCGGCAAACGCGCTGCTTCCCTTCCACCTCGGCACGTGGGCCGAGGCGGCAGGCGATGAAGTCGGGTACGTGGCACACCCACCCCGACAGCAACGCGGGCGGCGGGATCAGGGATCGTCAGCGATCCCTGGCCGGGTCGCCTGGGTGGATTCGCATCTCGAGTCCCGCGGCGTTGCGCGCGCGCTGCGCCTGTCGACGGGCATGACGGCCCTCTCGATCGCGCGCGCAGTGCGTCCGGCCGTCGCGTGGGCCGACATCGTCCACATTCACAGCAACGGACTCATCGCGGAGATGGGCGCGCTTGTGGCCAACCGGCAGCGGAAGCCCGTGGTGCTGACGCTGTACGGCACCGAGATCTGGCATTACAAGCCCAGGCGCGGTATCGACCTCTTCACCCGTGCCTATCAGCGCGCGTCGCACGTCGTGTTCTACAGCCACGGTCTGCAGACACGGGCCACGGAGCTCGGCCTGGGACGACGGGATACCAGCGTGATCTATCCGCCAGTCGCCGCGGAGTTCACGTTCCATGACGAGCGCGGCCAGGCGGAGGCGCGGGCCGCCCTGGGCGTCAAGAGCCGACACCTCTTCGTGAACGTAAAGCGCCTGCATCCGCTCGCGGGCCAGCAGTATTTGATCGAGGCACTGGGCGAGGTGATCCGCACGCATCCAGACACACGGCTGGTCATCTGCGGAACCGGCGGGCTGCTCGCCGATCTGAAGGCCACAGCGCGCGCCAGTGGCGTAGAGGGCCACGTCACCTTCACCGGACTCCTCGACAATGCGACGATCGCGCAGTACGACGCGGCCGCTGACGCGTTCGTGTTGCCATCGCTCCTCGAAGCCTGTCCGACAGTGGCACTCGAGGCGTTGGCGACCGGGACGCCAGTCATCTCGTCCGACAACCCGGGAGGCGTCGAGCTGCGGGAACTGTTCGGCTTCGACGTGTCTGTCGTTCCCAGGAAGCAGCCGCTGGCCCTGGCGCATGTCATGATCCAGTCACTCGACGACAAGCGGCGTGCTCGCGCGGCGACCTCCGAGATCCTCGAGCGCGAGTTTCGTCCCCCAGCCGTGCAGGCGCAATACAAGGCAATCTACGAGCGTGTACTGCGCCCTGCATCTGGACACTAGGTACTTCGTGCGTCGTCTTCGTGTTCGTGTTCGTGTTCGTGTTCGGATTGGGGTCGGGATAAGTTTCAGTTTCTGCACTCCTCGAGACTGCTTTCAGTGCACGAACTGAAACTTATCCCGACCCCAATTCCCATCAATCGTCAATCGTCATTCGTCAATCGTCATTGCAGGATTCAGGAGATGTGATGGCTCTACTCGATGAGGTCACAACCGGCATTGCCACCGCCATGAAAGCGCGCGAACCAGTGACGCTCGACGCGTTGCGCATGCTCAAGTCTGCGCTCACGATGAAAGTTGTCGAGAAGGGACGCGATCTCGACGAACGCGAAGGACAGCAGGTCGTGCAAACGCTCGTCAAACAGCGCCGCGATTCCATCGAACTCTTCACGAAGGCGGGACGCCAGGAATTGGCGGACAAGGAAGCCGCGGAGATCGGCGTGTTGGAACGCTTCCTGCCGCCCGCCGTGTCTCCTGAAGAGATCGCGGCTGCGGTCGATCAGGCCGTGACTGAAACGGGCGCCAAGACCGCGAAGGACATCGGAATGGTGATGAAGGCAGTCATGGCCAAGCTGGCGGGCAAGACCGTGGATGGAAAGGTGGTCAACGAAGCCGTCCGGAAAAGGCTCGCCTAAACTGACCCCCTCGAGCCTCTCGACTCGACCACTTCCCATCCACGATCGGCGACGCTCTTACCGATAGGCCACGCGCAACGGTTCGGCGAGGCGAACGGCGATCACTGCGCCGCGTCCAACCCGCACGTCGCGACCGCGTGTCGACAGGACCACCGCGGTTCCCGCGCCGCCGCCCGCAAGCGCTCCAATACCCGCGCCCTTCTTGCCGCCGACGATCGCGCCGATCGCGGCGCCCCCGGCTGCGGGAAGGCCGATCTCGAGTGCATCCTTCCTCTTGGTCGCGGGCGCAACCGCGGTCCATGGGCGAGTCCGGAGCGAGTACCGAGCGTCATCGCCGGCGACGGTAATCCCAGTGAAACGGACTGCGACGGAACCACGTCCCTTCACGCGACCTGAGCGCACCGCGTGTGTGACGTAACCGCTCACTCGACTGCCTCGTGGCAGCACGTCCCGACCGTCGATGACGATCGGGCGAACGAGTGTGGCGGAAACAGGATCCTCGACACTGGAGATGTCGGATCCGAAACGCTGCCCCACAGCAACACGCAACACGGTGCCTGCCGGCAGCGTCACGGCGCGATCGAACGCCGCACCATGGGCCGGCGCGGCCACCGTCGCGGATGCGGAAAGGCCAACGACCACTGTCGTAGCCAGCACGGTTCGAAGGATCTGAGCGTTCATGGACGCCTCCCCTCGCAGGTGAATGGGGCAAAGGCAGTACCGCGATCCAGCTCGACCGCTGTGGCTCGTTAACGTGCTGTCATGCAGGCGCTTGTGTCCAAGCCGAGCTGTTCACTGGCTCGTGCAGATCGTTCAATTCGAAGGACACTCAGAGCGGAAACCCGGCAGCTATCAGCTCAGCCCTCAGGCCCTTGAGCCCTCGAGCCCTACAAGCGGAAGTACAAAAAAACGGGGCCCACGGTGACCCGCCGACCCCAAGAGGAGGATGGAAAGAGTTGGGCTCTTTCGCGTGATTAGACGATTCCTCGATAGCGAAAGTTTGCGAATCCGCTTGCGAGAGATCTCTCGGCATGATGACAGTTCGACAACAGCAGGACGGTCGAGACGGCTGTGGTACGATCCGCCCGCCTCATGTCCGTTGCATCGCCCGGCCCTTCCGGGCCCGGCCGGGCGGCTCCCGCTGCTACGCGACTCGCCCGTTCAGCCGGCGTTGTCGGATTCGCGACACTGACGAGCCGTGTGCTCGGTCTAGTGCGCGATCAGGTCATGGCGTACCTGTTCGGCGCGGGCAACGCCGTTGACGCCTACAACGTCGCGTTCCGGATCCCCAACCTCGTCCGCGACCTCTTTGCAGAAGGCGCGATGAGCGCTGCCTTTGTCCCGACGTTTACCAGAACGCTGACCCGCGACGGACGCGACGAGGCCTGGCGGCTTGGGAACAACGTCGTGACCACCCTCATCGTCGCCACGGGTCTCCTCGCAGTGGTCGGCCTGCTACTGTCTCGTCCGATCGTCACGGCCTTCGCGGGCGACTTTGCGAACGTACCGGGCAAGCTCGAGCTGACCATCCAGCTGACGAGAGAATTGCTGCCCTTCCTCATGTTCGTCGCGATCGCGGCCGCGATGATGGGAATGCTGAACTCGCTCGACCAGTTCTTCGTTCCGGCCGTGTCGCCGGCGATGTTCAACGTCGCCAGTATCGCCTGCGCGCTGTTCCTGGTCCCGCTCATGGCGCCGATCGGTCAGCCCCCAATCACCGCGATGGCGATCGGCGCACTCGTTGGCGGCATCGGACAAGTCGCCATCCAGTGGTGGGCGCTCAGAAAGCTCGGCTACCGATATCGCGTGCGACTGGATGTGTCGGACCCCGGGTTGCGGCGCGTGCTCGTCCTCATGGGTCCTGGCACCATCGGGTTGGCGGCGGCCCAGGTGAACATCTTCGTGAACACGATCCTGGCGACGTCTGAAGGCACCGGAGCGGTGTCGTGGCTGAACTACGCGTTCCGGTTGATGTACCTGCCGCTCGGCATCTTCGGCGTCTCGCTCGCGACCGCAGCCGTGCCCGCAATTTCGCGGCACGCGGCGCGCAACGACGGCGACGGCGTCCGCCATGAAGTCGCGAACAGTCTCGCGATGATGCTGTTGCTGAACGTGCCGGCGACGTTCGGCCTGGTCGTCCTCGCGCGTCCGATCGTGTCAATGCTGTTCGAACGCGGCGCGTTCACATCGCATGATACGGATGGCACGGCGGCGGCGCTCGTCTGCTATGCACTCGGCCTGGTCGGCTATTCGGCCGTGAAGATTGCCGCGCCGACCTTCTACGCGCTTCACGATGGCCGGACGCCCGTCGTCGTCAGCGTGGCCAGTGTTGCCTTCAACACAGCGATCAATTTGCTGCTCGTCCGGCACTTCGGGTATCTGGGCCTGGCCGTTGGCACGTCAGTGACCTCAGTGCTGCACGCGGGAGTGCTGCTGGAGCTGCTGCGGCGGCGCCTCCAGGGCATCGAGAGCGCACGGCTGGCTGGCGTACTCGTGCGTGTGACCGTGGCCTCGATCGTGATGGCCGCCGTTGCGTGGGGGTGCCAGTACGGGCTGGATCACATGCTGCCGGGTCGCGAACTGCTGCGACAGGTTGTCCGTGTCGGTACGTCGATCGGGATCGCGACTCGTCACGCTGGCCGGGCTGGCGCGCATCCTCGGCGTCACCGAGATTCACGACATCCTTGGAGAGATCCGCCGCGGGCTGCCCGGTCAGTGAATGCGACGATCGCTGTCGTCGCGGCGGCCGCCGGAGTACACATCGAAACGCCGGCGGATGCGATCGATCCGCCATTTGTTGTAGCGGTAGCGGAGCTCGTCCAGCGGGTGGATACGCAGGCTGCCGCCACGAAGATAGACGTAGCCGATGACGAGCCCGCCGAGATGCGCGATGTGCGCCACACCGCCCTCGGGATTGCTGATCGAGAGCAGCAGCGCAATCCCGCCCAAGATCATCACGAACACGCGCGCGGGCAGCGGAAAGATGATGAAAAGGATCTGCCGGTTCGGAAAGTAGAGCGCGTAGGCCAGCAGCAGCGCGTAGATGGCTCCTGACGCGCCGATCGTGACAGCAACATACATGTGCTGCGAGAAGCCGAACGGAAGCAACGACCCCAGCACCGTGCACAGCCCGGCCCCGACGCCCGTCACGGCGTAGTAGCGCGAGAAGAAGGCGGTGCCCCACAGGCGCTCGAGCTCCACGCCGAACATCCACAGCGTGAGCATGTTGAACACGATGTGCATCACGTCCGCGTGGACGAACATGTACGTGACGAGCTGCCAGACCGCGAGCGATCCGATCACGGATGCCGGCTGGAGTCCCAGCACGAGGCGTAGCGACGGCACGAACGCCGTCACCACGAACATCCCGATGTTGGCGATGAGCAGCACCTTCACGGCCGGCGTCAACGGCCCGGGCCCGAACGACGCCTGCACCATGTAAGGAGATCGGGGATACCGCGGCATGCCTAGGCCTTGTCGATCCAGTCGCGGCGCAGTGGGCTGTACACATCGAGGTCGAACGTGTCCTCGAGCGCCTCGGCCTGATGATCCACGTGAGCTGGGATGTGGAGCACTTCGCCCTCGCGGACGACGATCTCTTCCCCGTTCACCAGAAACTTCAGCGCGCCCTGCAGGACATAGGTCAGCTGTTCGCTCTCGTGGGCGTGCATCGGCACGATGGCGCCGCGCTTCAGATAACTCTGCGCGAGCATTTCGCGTTCACCACTGATGACCTTGCGCGAAATCATCTCGGTGACCTTCTCGAGCGCGAGTTCGTCCCACCGGTGCAGACGTACGGCGTCCTTGGTTGCCATGACCCTCTCCGCGTCTCACTCCGCGGCACGCCCGGCGACTTGCCTCCGAGGAGCGCGGCTGGACTCGCATTGCAGCCACTATTGCTCCTATTTTGAAGGATTTGCCGCCAATCGCGGGCCCTGAGTATACCACCCGGCCGGTGCTATACTGCGATAGGGTCTGGCTTGAGACGCCTGCCTCGCGCGCTTGCGGTCGCGCCGACCTTGATCCCATTCTCGAGCGCTGCATGAAGGCTACGGCCGCACGACCAGGAGGGGCGATTGACGCCCGCGCCGACGGCACGAGCGTGACGCTTCCCCACGATCTCACCCCCCGGATCCTGATCGACGCATATCGTTGGATGCTCCTGTCGCGGCGCATCGACGACAAAGAGATCCAGCTCAAGAATCAGAGTCTGATCTACTTTCAGATCAGCGGCGCCGGACACGAAGCCATCCTCGTCGCCTCCGCCATGCATACGCGAGGCGGCTACGACTGGTTCTGTCCGTACTACCGCGACCGCGCCCTCTGCCTGGTCCTGGGCGTCACGCCACTGGACATGTTCCTCCAAGCGGTGGGCGCCAAGGACGATCCCGCGTCGCGAGGACGGCAGATGCCTTCGCACTGGGGCAGCCCGTCACTCCACATCGTGTCGCAGGGCAGTCCGACTGGCACGCAGGCGCTGCAGGCGGTCGGGCTCGCCGAAGCCTCGCAGCTCTACCAGCGCATCACTGACATTTCGGACCGCGCCAATCACTTTCATCCCGACGATGTGGTGTATTGCTCGATTGGTGACGGCGCCACGAGCGAAGGGGAGTTCTGGGAGTCCTTGAACACGGCATCGCAGGAACGCCTGCCGGTCGTCTTCGTCGTCGAGGACAACGGCTACGCAATCTCGGTACCGGTCGAGGTGCAGACCCCTGGTGGGAACATCGCGCGCCTCGTTCAGGCCTTTCCGCACCTCAAAGTGATCGAGGTCGACGGCACGGACTTCGTCGCGAGCTACGGCGCGCTGGGCGAAGCCGTGGCATGGTCGCGCGCGCGGTCGGGTCCGGCCCTCGTGCATGCCCGTGTGACGCGGCCCTACTCGCACTCTCTGTCGGATGACGAGCGGCTCTACAAGACCCCGGAAGAGCGCGAGGAAGAAGCGACGCGCGATCCGATTCCGCGCCTGGCGCGCCTGCTGCTCGAAGCGGGCTTCGTCACCGAAGACGATCTCGCCGACATGTCGGCATCGGTGGACCGCGAAATCCAGGAGGCGGTGGATCGCGCGCTGACCGCGACGCGTCCCGGCAAGGAAACAGCCGCACTGTGGGTGTACTCGCCCGACGTCGATCCCGCCGGCCCGCAGTTCGAGCGGACGCCGGACACGTCCGGCAAGTCAGACACGATGGTCGCCGCCATCAATCGCACGCTGCACGACGAGATGCGCGCCAATCCGCGCATGGTCGTGTTCGGCCAGGACGTCGCGGACTGCAGCCGCGAAGAATCTCTTCCGCGCGTGTCGGGCAAGGGCGGTGTCTTCAAGGTCACGCACGGACTGCAGAAGGCGTTCGGGAGCACGCGCGTCTACAACTCACCACTCGCCGAGGCCAACATCGTCGGTCGCGCGTTCGGTCTCGCCGTGCGCGGATTGAAGCCAGTCGTCGAGATCCAGTTCTTCGACTATATCTGGCCCGCGATGATGCAGATTCGCGACGAAATCACGATGCTCCGCTACCGGTCGGGCAACGGCTTCTCGTGCCCGATGGTGATCCGCGTACCGATTGGCGGCTACCTCCGCGGCGGCGCGCCGTATCACAGTCAGTCTGGCGAGAGCATCTTCGCGCACTGCCCCGGCATCCGAATCGCGTATCCGTCGAACGCACAGGACGCGGCCGGCCTGTTGCGTACGGCCATACGCTGCGACGATCCCGTGCTCTTCCTCGAGCACAAGCATCTGTACCGGCAGACCTACAACAAGGCGCCGTATCCGGGCGCGGATTACACCGTGCCGTTTGGACGCGCAGCGCTGCGGCGCGCCGGCGAAGACGTCCTGGTGATCACCTGGGGTGCGCTGGTGCAGCGCACGCTGCTGGCCGCACAACAGGCCGAACGCGAAGGGCTTTCGGTGGCAGTGCTGGATCTGCGGACGATCATCCCCTACGACTGGAACGGCATCAGCGAGCACGTCCAGAAGTGCAACCGTGTCATCGTCGCACACGAGGATCAGTTGACGTGCGGATTCGGTGCCGAGATCTCGGCGCGGATCGCCGACGAGCTGTTTCACTGGCTGGACGCGCCGATTCGTCGTGTCGCAGCGCTCGACACTCCGGTTGCCTACGCCCCAGACCTCGAAGAAGAAATCCTGCCTCAGTCGTCCGACGTCCTGGCAGCGATCAGAGAGATAGGACGTTACTGAAACAGTCCATTGACGAATGCAGATTGACGATTGACGAATAGCCCTCAAAGCTCCGCGGGCCAATCGTCATTCGTCAATCTGAAAATCGTCAGTGCGGTTTTCTCAGTGAGAGCGTCGGCGCTGTTCCCGGCTCTTCGTAGTGGTGCTGGATCGCGTCGAACCAGACCTGCGCGATGCGATCGTAGCCGGCGGGGGTCGGGTGTAAGCCGTCGGCGCCGATATTTCCATCCGGCACGCCTCCGAGCCCGTTGAAGAGATCGACGATCACGACCTCGTCGCCATTGGCGAGACGCCGGATGGCGTCGTTCAACTTCGGCACCGATCCCGGCGGAATGGCCGTTGTTGCCCTCGGGGTCTTGTGGCGGGAGGGTCGCGAGGAGCACGGGCACGCCCTTCTTGCGCGCCGTATCGATCATCTCCTCGAGCGCCCGCGCCGCCGGCGTCACGCCGCCGTCCGAATCGCCAGTGGCGATCAGGTAGTGGTTCAGATCGTTGGCACCTTCGAGCAGCAGGACGACGTCTGGGTTGTCGGCGTTGAGGACGGTGCCGAACCGGCGCTTGCCGGTGCCGTCGGCCTGTTCACCGGCGGCGCCTTCGTTGATGACCTGTGTAACCTGCGCCGTGTAACGCGCGGCAAGCAGGCCTTCGAGCTTCAGCGGATACGCGTCGTTTGGGTTGTAGGCGAGCATCGTGGGAATGAGCGACGTCACGCCCTGCGTCATGCTGTCGCCGAATGCCATGAACTTGACGGCGCTGAGTTTCGCCGGTGCGGTTACGGACACATCGAACGAACACGAAGCGGTGCGGCTCGTCGCGTCTGTGGCCGTGCATGCGACTGTCGTCGTCCCGATGTCAAAGGTACTGCCAGATCCCGGTGCGCACGCCACCGAGACAGGCGGCGACCCATTCTGCGTCGTCGGCATGACAAAGGTGACATCCGCGGAATGTCCGTTCGTGGACGACGCCGTGAGGTTCCCGGGGCACGAGATTGTGGGCGCGTCCGGAGTCGGCGTGGGCTGGCTCGGCGAGCCACCGCATGCCACGGCCGTGGCAAGAAGGACCAGAGCGGCGGCCTGCCGGAGCGCGACACCAGGCCTGGCTACGCGCATCGAAATGGACCGCGCGTGCCTTTGTCGCGCAAGCTGTCCTAGCATGCTGGGAAGTAATGCCAAAGCAGAGCTATGAATTCTACCCTATCTGGCCGATGGCGTCGGATGTTCGCGTGCACGGTGGCCTGGCCGCTCATTGCTCTGGCGTCGGCCGCCGGAATCCCGGCGATTGGCGAGCCAGCAGGACGTGTGGAGACACTCCGCCCCTCGAGCGCCTTGCCGCCGCACGTGACCGGGCTCTTTCGCGAACCCGCCGGCTTCGTCGCGCTGAAAGACGGCAGCTTTCTCGTGTTCGATCGACGAGCGCACGCCGTCTATCGCGTGGACCGCGACCGTGCGAACGCCAGCCAGCTCGTATCGATCGGCCACGAGAACGGGCGGCTGATCCAGCCCGTGGCGTTCGCGGTCGGCGTGGATGGCACCTTTGTCGTCGCCGACGCGCCATTCGGCCGCCAGCGCGTGCAGCTGTTTGGTGAGGACGGGAAGCAGATCGGCGGATGGACGCTGCCGGGGGATGTGGCGGAGCTCGTGCGTTTGGGTGGACTCGTGCTGAACGGCGTGGGGTCCCTACAATACGACGGCGATCACATCTTCGTGAACGAACCCGAGCGTGGGGCGCTGATCACGCGATACACGATCGACGGACGTCCCGACCTGACGATTGGCCGCCTGCGCGACACGCCGTATGCGTCCACCGATGTGGAGCTCCATCGCGCGTTCAACACTGGCTTACCGTTGGTCGATCCGCGCGGCGGCTATTACTTCGTGTTCCAGACCGGCGAACCGCGCTTCCGCAAATACGATGCGACGGGCGCGCTCGTATTCGAGCGCGTGATCCAAGGCCGCGAGCTCGATGGACTGCTCGCCCGGCAGGCCACGACATGGCCGACCCGCGGATCGGGATCGCGTGAGGTACCAGCGGTGCCACCGGTCGTCAGGACGGCGGCGGTGGGTCCCAACGGCGAGTTGTGGGTCGCACTTGCCGTGCCCTTCACGTACGTGTTCGATGAGGATGGTGAGAAAGTGCGCGTCGTGCGGTTCGAAGCGGCGGGCACGCTGTCACCCGAGAGCCTTTCGTTCACTCCGGACGGTCACGTGCTCGCGACGCCCGGATGCTTCGTGTTCGACGCCGGCCGGTAGCCTCTTCTGGGACAATCGAGCTGGCATGTTACGATCGCCTCATCTGACGACATGACGCCAGAGCAGCTTGCCGTGGCGGAGGCCAACGAAGCCTTCTACAAGGCCTTGTCGCACGCGGATCTTGACGCCATGACCGATCTCTGGTTTCCGGCGGAATGGGCGGAATGCGTGCATCCAGGCTCGGTGTCGCTTCGCGGCTGGGACGCCATCCGCGACAGCTGGCGCCAGATCTTCGAGAACGGCGCTCGCGTGGCCGTCAGCCTGAGCGAGGTGCGGGTGCGGATGCTCGGCGACGTGGCGTGGGTCTCATGTCTCGAGCGCATCGCCACCGCGGATGCTGAACACATCCACACGTCGTTGGCGCAGGCGACCAACCTCTTCGTCCGCCACGACGGCCGGTGGCGGATGGTGGTGCACCACGCGTCGCCCGTCCCGTTTCTCACGCCGCAAGCCTCGCACTCCGGCAGCCTGGTGAACTGATGCCCGCGCGCACGCGGTTGTTCCCGGTGGCGGCGGTTCTGTCTGTCGTTGCCGTCGGGAATGCCCGCGAGGCACCGAACGGCACGCTGTCCGACGTTCCCGGGATCCGCGTCGGGCATCACACATTGACCGAGCGGCCGACCGGGTGCACGGTCGTGATAGCCGATCCTCCAGCAGTCGGCGCTGTTGACGTCCGCGGGGGCGCGCCGGGCACCCGCGAGACGAACCTTCTGGATCCCGTGAACACCGTCGACCGCGTCAACGCAATCGTCCTCTCCGGCGGCAGTGCGTTCGGCCTCGATGCCGCAACTGGTGTGGTGAAGTGGCTCGAGGAACACGGAGAGGGATTCGAGACGAGCGTCGCGCGTGTGCCCATCGTGCCAGCTGCCATCCTGTTCGACCTCGGTCTGGGGGATCCGCATATCCGGCCGTCCGCGGATTGTGGGTACCGCGCGGCCGCAATCGCGGGCTCGGGCCCCGTCGCGGAAGGCAGCGTCGGCGCGGGCGCCGGTGCGACCGTCGGGAAGTTGATGGGCCTGTCGCGCGCGATGAAGTCGGGGATCGGCACAGCGTCGGTCGCGACATCGGCTGGTCTCGTCGTCGGAGCGATCGCGGCGGTCAATAGCTATGGAGACGTCATCGATCCCGCGACCGGGCGAGTCGTTGCCGGGTTGCGGACCGCGGACGGACGGGGACTGGCGGACGCACGCCGCGTGCTGCGTGCGAACGCCGGTATCGCCGATGCCTCTGGCGAAAATACGACACTGGTCGTCGTGGCGACCAATGCGGCGCTCACGAAGGCACAGACCAGCAAGGTCGCTCAAATGGCACAGGATGGTCTGGCGCGCGCCATTGCCCCGGTCCACACGCCGTTCGACGGCGACACAGTGTTCGCGCTCGCGACAGGCGGCCGCACTCAAAAAGACGACGTGCTGATTGTGGGAGCACTGGCCGCCGACGTCACCGCGTTGGCCATCGTACGGGCCGTCCGTCAAGCCACGACGGCTGGCGGTGTTCCCGCACTGCGCGATCTGCCGCACTGACATGCGGGCGTCTGAACCGCGACCGCCGCAACCGTCTCAACGGGACCTGCGGTGAATCAGCACCTCATCCTGCTCCTGATCTATTCCGCGGGCCTCGTTGCGCTTGGACTCCTGGTCGGACGGCTGGTCCGCAGCAGCGGCAGCTTCTTTGTGGCGGGACGCGGCTTGTCCGCGGTGCTCGTGTTCGCAACGATGCTCGCAGCCAACATCGGTGCGGGATCGACCGTCGGTGCCTCAAGTCTCGGTTATCAGATCGGCTGGGGCGCGTGGTGGTGGAACGGGTCGGCTGGTCTCGGGACGTTGGTGCTCGCCTGGTGGATCGGACCGAGATTGTGGCGCGAAGCCAGCACGCGGGGGTTCCTGACGCTGGGCGACTATCTGGAGTTTCGGTATTCGCCGGCCGTACGTCTGGTAGCCGCACTCGTGCTCTGGAGCATCACGGTGTTCGTGCTGGCGGCACAGCTCATAGGAGTCTCCTCGGTGCTTCAGGTTGTTGCGGGACAGCCGCGCTGGGTCGGAGCCGTTGTCGGCGGCGCGTTGATGCTCACGTACTTCGTGGCGGGTGGACTTCTCAGCTCGGCCTGGGTCAATCTGGTGCAACTGGTGGTGATGATGGCCGGGTTCCTTGCCGCCGTTCCGTTTGCGATCGGCGCGGCGCACGGAGTGCCCGTCACGGCAGGTGCGGGTCCTTCGGGGGCCCAGTCGTTCGTCCAGGGGACGTTTCTCGTGCCGCTGCTCGTTCCCGCCTTCATCGTGTCGCCAGGGCTCGTGCAGAAAGTCTATGGGGCCGTTGACGAACGGGCTGTTCGTACGGGCGTCGGTCTGAGCGGTTTGGCACTGATGCTCTTCGCGTTCCTTCCACCGCTTTTGGGATTGTGCGCGCACGCCCTTCATCCGGGGCTGCCCTCCGCCGATCTCGCGCTTGCGACCGTACTCGTTCACGATGTGCCACCTGCTGTAGGGTCTCTGGGATTGGCCGCTGTGTTCTCCGCGGAGGTCAGCTCCGCCGATGCTGCGCTCTTCATGCTGGCGACGTCACTGTCGCAGGATTTGTATCGCCGCTTTCTGAGACCGTCCGCGAGCGATGCGCAGGTGTTGCTGGCTGCGCGCGGCGCGGCTGTGGCAGGCGGTGTAGTTGGGATGGCGCTGGCAGTCGTAGTGCCGACGGTCGTGACGGCCCTGACCGCGTTCTACTCGCTGCTGACGGTGTTGCTCTTCGTGCCGGTCATCGCGGCCGTGGCCCTGAAAGACGTCGGCGGCGCCGATGCCTTGCTCGCGATGGGCTCTGGTGTCGCCGTTACGGTGGCAACACAAGTGACGGTGGGCGCCGCAGGCTGGCATGGATGGGGGCCGGCTCCACTCGGTCTGGCCGCCAGCGTCAGCGCATTCGCGCTGTCGTATCTCATACGGTCGCGCGCATGATCGAAGCCGACGATCTCTCGCGCCGCTTCGACGATCGTGTGGCCGTCGAAGGCGTGTCGCTTCGTGTCGAGCCGGGCGAAATCTTCGGCCTCCTCGGCCCAAACGGCGCCGGCAAGACCACGACGCTCCGGATGCTCGGTGGATTGATCGTCCCCTCTGGAGGTCGTGCGACCATTGCAGGCATCCCGCTGACGCGTGACCGCCTCGACGAGGTCAGGACGCGAGTCGGCTTCCTCACCGAAGCCCCAGGCCTGTGGGACCGGCTGTCGGTTCGCCTCAATCTCCTCGTCTACGCCCGGCTCTACGGCGTGGACAATCCGGAGCGCGCAGTCTCGCGGGCACTGGATCGATTCGGGCTCGGCGACCGCCGGGAGACGCTGGCGGCTCAGCTCTCGAAGGGCATGAAGCAGAAAGTGGCGATCGCCAGAGCGTTGATTCACGAGCCACCTGTGGTCTTGCTGGACGAACCGACATCGGGACTCGATCCTCAGACCGCGCGTCTGGTTCGCGAGCTCGTAACAGATCTTCGCGCCCGGGGCCACGCGATCATCATCTCGACACACAACCTCGACGAAGCCGAACGCATCTCGACGCGCATCGGGGTACTTCGCCGGACGCTGATTGCGGTCGATACACCCGATGCCCTCCGCAGGAAGCTGTTCGGGCACCGGCTCGACGTGCGGGTCCGTTCGCAGGCCGCCACGTTCGCCGAGCTTGCGGTGCGCGCGGGTGGCCGCGACCCGATCATCAACGGAGACCGCTTCTCGGTGGGCGTGGACGATCCCACCGCGACGACGCCAGGGCTCGTGCGTGCTCTCGTCAACGCCGGCGCCGAGGTGCTCGCCGTGACGCCGGTGCAGGCGGCGATCGAGGACGTGTATCTCACGCTGCTCGGCGAGTCCTCTGAAGGAGCGTCGGAATCATGACCGTGTCTGGCGCCCGGATCCGGGCGCTGTTGCTCAAGGAGCTGGCGGAGCTCAGACGGAACCGGATGGCGCTCGTACCGGTCGTGATCCTGAGCCTGTTCTCGGTGGGTCTTCCGCTTCTCATCGCCGTCGCGGTACCGGCGTTCACAGGCTCGCTTCTATCGGATGACCCGGAGTTCCTCCGCCTGGTGCAGCGGGGGGGCATTCCAATCGATCGTCCGTCTCTGACCAATGAGGGCGCCGTTCAGGCGTTCGTCTTCCAGCAGTTCCTGATGTTGCAGCTGTTGATCCCGGCGACAGGCGCGATGGCGTTTGCCGGCTACAGTCTGATCGGCGAAAAGCAGGGACGCACGCTCGAGCCGTTGCTCGCGACGCCGATCACGACACCCGAACTGTTGATCGGCAAAGGGCTCGGGGCGCTGCTGCCGTCGTTCGGCATCATGATCGCGGCGACGCTCGCCTATGTCGCTTGCATCGCGATCTTCGCGCACCACGGCGTGCTCTCGGCGGTCATCAACGCTCGCTCGGCGCTTCTGGTCTTCGCCCTCGGTCCACTCGCCGCGCTGGTCGCGCTTCAGATCACGGTACTCGTGTCATCGCGGGTGAACGATCCGCGGACGGCACAACAGTTTGGGGCGCTCCTCATTTTGCCGCTCACGGGCCTCTTCGTCATGCAGTTCAACGGACTGGTGCCTCTGACGACAGGGGTAATTCTGGCGTTGATCGCTGGCTTGAGCGTTGTCTGGCTGGCACTGGTGGCGGCGGGCGTCGCGTTGTTCGAGCGCGAGACCATTCTGACGCGATGGAAATAGGATCCGTTCTCGATTGACTCTCAGGACCCCCGTCCGCTATGTAGAGCCTGTGCGTGTCGCCGCTCGCCCAGACGCCGCGTTGACCATTGGCGTGCCCCGCGTGCGATCGGTTGCGGTACTGGGCGCCGGAACGATGGGCGCGCAGATCGCCGGGCATTTTGCGAATGCCGGAATTCCGGCGCTGCTGCTCGATCTCGATGCCGACGTGGCTCGCGCGGGACTGAAGCGCGCCACGACCCTCAAGCCCGATCCCTTCTTCACGCGCGACACGCTCTCGCTCATCCGCACGGGCGGCTTCGAGACGGATCTTCCGCACATCGCGGACTGCGACTGGATCATCGAGGCCGTCGTCGAGCAGCTGGACGTGAAACGCGGAATTCTCGAGCGCGTTGACGGCGCAAGGCGCCCAGGCACCATCGTGTCGTCGAATACATCGGGCATCTCGATTACCGCACTCGCCGAAGGCCGCTCGGACGACTTCCGGACGCACTGGCTCGGCACGCATTTCTTCAATCCTCCGCGGTACCTGCGCCTGCTCGAGGTCATTCCGACGAGCGACACGGATCCCGCAATCGTAGACGCCGTCTCACGATTCGCCGACCACCGGCTGGGCAAGGGCGTCGTGATTGCGAAAGACACTCCTGGCTTCATCGCCAACCACGTCGGTCTTTACGGCGTGATGCGGGCGCTCGAGGCGCTCGCGTCGGGACGCTATTCGGTCGAGGAGATCGACGCAATCACCGGTCCGCCGCTCGGACGCCCCAAGAGCGCCACGTTCCGGACCATGGATATCGCCGGCCTGGACATACTCGCGCACGTCGTCGCCGATCTGCGTACCCGGCTGCCCGAGCGTGACCGAGGCGGTTTTGCGATGACGCCGCTGTTGGCGGCCCTGGTCGAACGCGGATCGCTGGGCGAGAAATCCGGCCGCGGCTTCTACAAACGGCAGACCGGTCCTGACGGAGCGAGTGAGATTCTTGCTCTGAATCCTGCGACCCTCGACTACGAGCCGCGCCGTTCGCCGCGAATTGGAAGCCTCGATGCCAGCCGCAACATCACGGACGTCGGCGAAAGGGTGCGCAAGCTGTTTTTCGCCGCAGACTCCGCCGGCGCATTTCTGAAAGAGACGCTGGCGCCAACCCTCGTCTACACGGCGCGAGTGACGCCGGACACAGCGCACTCCACCGATGACGTGGACCGCGTCATGCGGTGGGGATTCGGGTGGGAGCTCGGGCCGTTCGAGCTCATCGATGCCATCGGCATCGCCGAGGTACTCGAGGCGTGGCGCCAGACCGGCAGTACGGATCCCACGCCGGCGCTGCTCGAGACGGCATTGGCATCCGGTCAGAATCGCCTGCGCAGCGCACCCCTCCCGCCGGCCGGACCTGGCCTCGAGATCCTTCGCGCCGCGCGCGACCGAAGCGCGATCGTGAAGCGGAATGCAGGCGCCAGCCTTGTCGATCTCGGCGACGGCGTCCTGGCCGTCGAGTTCCACACGAAGATGAATGTCATCGGCGGCGACACGCTGGCGATGCTCCGGGCGGGAGTCGCGGAGGCCGAGCGGAATTTCGCGGCGCTGGTCGTCGGCAACGACGCGATCAACTTCACTGCCGGAGCCAATCTCGTGCTCGTCCTCATCGACGCGCAGGAGGGGAACTGGGACGAGATCGACCTGATGGTCCGGACGTTCCAGGGAGCCACCACGGGCTTGCGGACCGCAGCGGTCCCCGTCGTGGTGGCACCTGCAGGACTCACGCTCGGCGGCGGGTGTGAGATCCTGCTTCATGCGCACGAGGTCCAGGCCGCGGCGGAGTCGTACATCGGCCTGGTCGAAGCCGGAGTCGGACTCATTCCCGGTGGTGCCGGCACGAAGGAGATGACCGCGCGCGCCGCCGAAAGCGTGCCCGCGGGAGCCGATCTGCTGCCGTCGATTCAACAGGCCTTCGAGACGATCGGGTTCGCCAAGGTCTCCTCGAGTGGTCCCGATGCGCGCCGGCTCGGATTCCTGCGTCCAGGCGACCGCATCTCGATGAACCGGGAGCGGCTTCTCGACGATGCCAAGCATGCGGCGCTGGAGCGCGTGCGCGCCGGACACCAGCAGCTCGCGCCTCGTACCGGGATCCGCGTCGGCGGTGAAGGCGTCCTATCGACCCTCTTACTGGGTGTTCACCTCGCGCATCGCGCGGGCCGGATCACCGACCATGAGGCGCTGATCGGACGCAAGCTTGCCGGAATTCTGTCGGGTGGCGCGCTTCCCCATGAGACACGCGTGGACGAGCAATACCTGCTCGATCTCGAGCGCGAGGCCTTCGTGTCCCTGTGCGGCGAACGAAAGACGCGCGATCGCATCCAGCACACGCTCAAGACTGGAAAGACGCTGAGGAACTGAGCTGACATCGTGGGCGACGGACGAGCACGATTGATCGACGTCGGCAGTGGACCTCCCCTGCTCCTGATCCCTGGCGTCCAGGGCAGATGGGAATGGATGCGGCTCACCGTCGAGGCGCTTGCCCGGCACTTCAGAGTGCTGACCTTCACGCTGGCCGGCGAGCGGTCGAGCGGTCAGCCGTTCGACCCGCACCTTGGCTTCGACAACTTCGTCATCCAGATCGATCGCGTCCTCGAACAGGCGGCCGTGCGCTCGGCCATCGTCTGCGGCATCTCGTACGGAGGACTCATTGCGCTGCGCTACGCCGCGTGCAGACCAGGCACCGTGCGCGGGCTGGTGCTGGCATCCGCACTGGCACCGGGGTTCAAGCCGGACTCACGGGCCAGGTTCTACATGCGCGCGCCACGACTGCTGATGCCGCTGTTCTTCGCAGGCGCGAGTCAACGTGCAAGAGAAGAGGTATGTGCGGCGTTTCCGACGTGGCGCGAGCGGCTTCGGTTCAGCGTGCGCCAGGGTTGGATCGTCGCGAAGGCGCCGCCCGCCCCGCGTCTCATGCGCGATCGACTGCTGCTGCTCGATGACGTCGACTTTTCGGCCTCGGCGGCACGGGTCGTGGCGCCCACGTTGCTCGTCACCGGCGACCCCGGGCTGGACCGCGTGGTCCCGGTCGCGCATACGCGGCAGTACGAGCGATCTCCTCCGATCCGTCGAGCACGTGCAACTGCGAGCGGACCGGACACCAGGGCACCGTCACCAGGCCCGACGACTTCGCCACGCTGCTGGCCGCGTTTGCCGCGCGTCTCGAAGAGCGGCGGACGCGCGAGCCGGAACCGGTGGCTCGATGACGACGCCGATCGCGCTGCGTGAAATCGCCGGTCCGGCGGGCCGCCTCGAAGCGCTGCTCGAGCAGCCGCAGCTCTCAGACGGTGCTCGAGTCCGTGCAGCCGTCGTGTTCGCGCATCCGCACCCACTGTATGGCGGGACGATGCATACCAAAGGCGTCTACCGCGGGACGAAAGCGCTGGCCGCGCTGGGTTGTGCGGTGCTGCGGTTCAACTTCCGCGGAGTCGGTAGAAGCGAAGGCATGTTCGACAATGGCGTGGGCGAGCTCGAGGATTTTCGAGCGGCGCTGGATGCCATGACCACCCTCTATCCGGACTGCGACGCCTGGGCCGCGGGATTCTCGTTCGGTGCCTGGGTCGCGTTGACAGCAGGGGCGACCGACCATCGCGTCACTCGTCTCATCGCGATCGCGCCGGCGCTCCACATGTACGATTTCACGGCGCTCAGAGAGAGCGACAAGCCGAAGTATTTCGTTCAGGGCGCGCTCGACGAGATCTGTCCGCTCGCAAATCTCGAGGCGTTCTACGCGGAGCTCTTGCCACCCAAGCGGCTGGCGATCGTGCCAGGCGCGAATCACCTCTTCAACGGCCACGTGGAACAGATGAGCAGCGCTTTGGCGGGTCTCCTCGAACCAGACCTGCAGGCGGAGCCGCTCGTCAGGAAGAAGGACTAGCCATGGCGGACGCCGTCATCGTTGCCGCGGCCCGCACTCCGGTCGGCAAGGCTCCGGCTGGTACGCTGAGGACTACGCGGCCGGACGAGCTCGCGGCGATCGTGCTCCGCGAGGTACTGGCGCGCGCGCCTGGTATCAATCCGGCCGACGTGGACGACGTCATCATCGGGTGTGCGATGCCGGAGGCCGAGCAGGGTATGAACGTCGCGCGTCTCGCGAGCCTTCGCGCGGGTGTCCCCGTCACGGCGTCTGCCGTCACCGTGAACCGGTTCTGCGCCTCGGGTCTTCAGGCGATCGCGTACGCCGCGGAGCGTGTGATCGCCGGCAGTGCGGACGCCATTCTCGCCGGCGGCACGGAGTCGATGAGCATGGTGCCGCTGGGCGGCCATAAGATTGCGCCGAACCCCACGCTGGTCAACACGCATCCCGATGTGTACCTCACGACGGGACTGGTCGCCGAGAACCACGCACGCGAATATGGCATCTCGCGTCAGGAGCAGGACGAGTTCTCGCTCCGCAGCCACCAGCGGGCAATCGCGGCCCTCGACAGCGGACGATTCACGGACGAGACTGTCGCCGTACCGATCCGCTACGTCGAAGACGGGAACGGCCACGGACCCAGAGTGCTGGAACGCATCTTCGCTGCCGACGAAGGCCCGCGGCGCGATACGTCGCTGGAGGTATTGAGCAAGCTGCGCCCGGCGTTTCACGCGACTGGAACGGTCACCGCAGGGAATTCCTCGCAGACGAGCGACGGCGCCGCCGCGGTACTCGTGCTGTCCGCCGAGCGAGCCAAGGCGGCCGGCTTGCGGCCCCTGGCACGCTTCGTCGGGTACGCGACCGCCGGCGTCGAGCCGGAGCGGTTCGGCATCGGACCGGTGCCGGCGATTCGCCGCGTCCTCGCGCGAACGGGTCTCACGCTCGACGACATCGATCTCGTCGAGCTCAACGAAGCGTTCGCCGCCCAGGCGCTCGCGTGTCTGCGGGAGCTGCCCATCAATCCCGAACGATTGAACGTCAACGGCGGCGCCATTGCGCTGGGACATCCTCTCGGGTGCACGGGCGCCAAGCTGACGACGACGCTCGTCTACGAGATGCGTCGCCGGCGGGCGCGCTACGGCCTCGTCACGATGTGCGTGGGCGGCGGCATGGGTGCCGCGGGAATCTTTGAGGGACAATAGGAGGAAGGGCTCGAGGGCCTGAGGGTAGGTACAAAGGTTTTGGGGCCTGAGGGCTCGAGGGAGACATATGCCGACCGTGCAGACGTCGCGAGGCGGTGCGTGGCTGCTCGAGAGCGCATCCACCGATGCGTTCACGCCCGAGCAGTTGACCGATGAACATCGCCTGATCGGCGCGACGACCGCCGAGTTCATGACGAAAGAGGTCGTCCCCGTCCTCGATCGGCTCGAGGCGAAGGACTGGACAGTCGCGCGCGCCTTGATGGCGCGGTGTGGTGACCTCGGACTGCTTGGCCTCAATGTGCCAGAGGCGTACGGTGGCGTCGAGCTCGACAAGGTCAGCTCGGTCATCGTGGCCGAGCATCTCGGACAAGTGGCGTCGTTTGCCGCAGCCCACGGCGCGCAGGCCAACCTCTGCATCCTTCCGATCGTGATGTTCGGCACAGAGGATCAGAAGGCGCGGTACCTGCCTCGCCTGGTGAGCGGTGAGCTCGTGGGGGCGTACGCGTTGAGCGAGTCGGGCTCGGGCTCCGACGCGCTTGGTGCGCGCGCCAGGGCCATGCGCCAGGAAGACGGCAGCTTCGTGATCTCCGGCGAGAAGATGTGGATCACGAACGGCGGCTTCGCCGACGTCATCATCGTCTTTGCGAAGGTGGATGGCGAGCACTTCAGTGCCTTCATCGTCGAGCGCGGCTTCACGGGCGTCTCGAGTGGCAAGGAAGAGCACAAGATGGGCCTCAATGGCTCGTCGACGACGCCAATCGTCCTGCAGGACGTGCGGGTCCCTGCGGCCAACCTGCTCGGCACGATTGGAAAGGGCCATAAAGTCGCCTTCAACGTCCTCAACTTCGGCCGCTTCAAGCTCGGCGCGATGGTGACCGGCAGTGCGAAAGTGGCGATTGCCGAAGCCGCCAGATATGCGGCGTCCCGAAAGCAGTTCGGGCAGCCGATCGGCAAGTTCGGTGCGATTCGACACAAGCTCGGTGAGATGACCGCGCGTACCTTCGCCGTGGAATCCCTCGTCTATCGCACCGCCGGCTCCATCGACGCGGCGGTGTCGGCGGCTGCGGGCGATCGCAGCCAGGCGGTCCTGGCAGCGCTCGAAGAGTTCGCGGTCGAGGCATCCATCGCGAAGGTCGCAGGGAGCGAGACCCAGACCTACGTTCTGGACGAGAACGTGCAGATTCACGGCGGCAACGGCTTCGTCCGCGACTACCCGGCCGAGCGTCACTATCGCGACGCACGCGTGAACCGCATCTTCGAGGGGACCAATGAGATCAACCGGCTGCTGATCCCGGGGATGCTCCTGAAGCGCGCGGCTCGAGGCGACCTGCCGCTGTTCCCAGCTGCCAGGGCGCTTCGCGACGAAGTGATGTCGCCGCCGTTGCCTGCTGACGTGGACGAGGCGCCTCTGGCCGCCGAGCGTCAGGCCGTTCGCGCATTCGCGAAGGCCGCGCTGCTGCTGGCCGGGACGGCAGCCGAGCGCTATCGCGAGCGGCTGGATCAGGAACAGGAGCTGCTGCTCTGGCTCGCCGACGTCATCATCGACGTGTATGCGGCCGACAGTGCCGTGCTGCGCGCGAGCAAAGCGAGCGCGAGCAAGCATCCAGCTGCCTCCCTTCAAGCGGACGCGGCTCGCGTCTTTGTCAGCGGCGCAGCCATCAGGATCGAGGCGGCGGTCCGCGAGGCGTTGGCAGCCGTGGCCGAGGGAGACGACCTCCGTGTGCTTCTCGCGGCCCTGCGACGTCTGCTCAAGGTCGCGCCGTGCGACACCGTCGCGCTCCGGCGCCGCCTGGCCGACGAGACGATCGCCAAGGGCGGCTACCTGTTCGCGTGACGGCCCGCCAGTTTCGTGCGCGCCGATTGCGAACCAGCGGGCGGTTGGTGTGTGATCGGCAGGTGCGAATCGCCCGGATCCTCGCGCTTGTGCTGCTGGCGGCGGCGTGGGCATGCAGCCCCAGTCCGGAGATCGACGAGCGGGCCTTCGTGGCCGACCTCGAGCAGTTTCGCGCGACGAAGAACGAAGCGATGCAGGCCGCGGACTCGCCGATTCCTCCGGCCCGCCGGCAGCAGCTGCTCCCCCTTGCCTACTTCCCGCCGTCCATCGACTATCGCGTCCCGGCGTCGTTGACGGCATCCACCGACCACACGACCATCCAGATGCCCACGTCGACTGGACAGCTGCGCCAGATGATCCGCGTGGGCCGCCTGGGATTCACGCTGAAAGGCCAGCAGCTCGGTCTCACGGCGTTCGTAGAAGCCGGGTCGCCGACGCTCGATCGACTCTTCGTGCCGTTCACGGACATGACGAGTGGCACTGAGACGTACCCCGCCGGCCGCTACCTCGATCTCGATCGCACTCCCACGGGTCTGTACATCGTTGACTTCAACCGCGCTTACCAGCCGTACTGCTACTACAACCCGACATACGACTGCCCCTATCCTCCCCGCGAGAACCGTCTGCCGCTGCCGGTGCATGCCGGCGAGCGGATGAAGAAGTAGGCAGATGTGCTCGACGCGATTGTGCTCGACTTCGACGGCGTGATCGTCAACAGCGAGCCGCTGCACCTTCGTGCGTACCAGTGGGTCCTGCACGAGGAAGGCATCGAGTTCAGTGCCCGCGAGTACTACGAGGATTTCGTCGGGCTCTCGGACGCCGCCGTGTTCACGCGAATCACGGAAAGGCACCGCGGCGGACACGATGATGCGTGGGTGGCGGCGGTGACCACTCGCAAGACGGAACGCGTGAAGGCGCTGCTTCGAAGCAACTCGCCGCTCTTCCCGGGTGCGGCCGAGCACGTGCGCCTCCTGGCCGAGCGCTGGCCGCTGGCTCTCGCGTCAGGCGCGCTCCGGCCGGAGATCGAGCAGGTCCTGGAGAGCGCGGGCTTGCGCGACGTGTTCGTGGCCGTCGTCGCCGCTGGTGAAACGCCCCGAAGCAAGCCGGCACCCGATCCCTATCTGCGGGCGCTCGATAGACTGTCGGCGCATGCCGGCCGGCCGTTGGATCCGGCCGCCGTCGTCGGCGTCGAAGACACGGTGCAGGGGCTGCTTGCCCTGCGTGCCGCAGGTCTCCGCCGAGTTGCCGTGACGACGACGCTGCCGGCAACGGCTCTGCGCGTGGCCGAGCTCATCGTGTCTGACATCACCGGCGTCACCGAATCGCGTCTGCTCGCATTGACTTCGTCGCCATGCTCCGCCGGTCCGGTACAATAGGGCCAAATGCTCATGAGCAGCTCTCTCCGCGGGGCCTTCGTGAAGGTCGCGTCTGGACCGGACCAGGGCCTGGCAGCGGCAGCATTGTGCTTCGCGCAGATCGAGTATCCCGACCTCGACCCGCAGCCCTATCTCGATCAGCTCGATGAAATGGGACGAGCCGCCCGGGAAATGGTGGCTGCCGCCGAACGGGAGCGGGCCGGACGCGCTTCCCGCCTCGCGGCCGTGACGCACTATCTCTACGACGAGCTCGGGTACGAAGGCGATCGCCAGCGGTATGACGATGCGCGTAACAGTCTGCTGAACGTCGTGCTGGATCGCCGGGCGGGCATTCCGATCAGCCTGGCGGTGGTGTTGATGGAAGTGAGCGCGCGCGCGGGCGTTTACCTGGAAGGGGTCAATTTTCCAGGCCACTTTCTGGTGCGCGCTCCTGCGGCCGCGGACGAGCCCGGCGCGCACGACCTGCTGATCGATCCGTTCCACCGCGGTGCCATCGTCTCGGAGGTGGATTGTTCGCGCCTGCTGCGTGGCCACCTGGGAGAGGACGCGACGCTCAGTCCAGGCATGTTCGCCACGGCCAGCCGGCAGCAGATTCTCGTCCGGATGCTCCTGAATCTGAAGCGCGCGTACGTGCGCATGCGGTCGTTCGGACACGCGCGACACGCCACCGAGCTGCTGCTCGCGCTGGATCCATCGGCCCTGACCGAGCTCCGGGATCGCGGCCTTCTGGCGTACCACGTCGAAGACTATTCTTCAGCGATCCGAGACCTTCAAAGCTACCTGCGCCTCGTGCCCGCGCCGGCAGACGAGGATGACCGGCGCGAGCAGCAGCAGGTGTGGGAGCACGTCAAGACGCTGAAGCGTCGGCTGGCCTCGTTGAACTAGCCCTGCAGACGGCAGCTACGACAGTCCGCCAATCTCCTGATACAGGTACGCGGACGCAATCACACCGCTGTGAAAGTTGCCGAGGTCGAGCTTCTCGTTCGGCGCGTGAGCGTTCTCGTCGGGCAGACCAACGCCGAAGAGGACGGACGGTACGCCCAGCTCCTCCTGGAACGTCGAGACCACCGGAATCGACCCGCCTTCCCGTGTGAACACAGGGACTTTGCCAAAACCCCGCTCGATCGACCGGGCGGCGGCCTGCACGTACCGGTTGTCGAAGTCGGTCATCCAGGGTTTGCCACCGTGCATCCGCGTCAGCTTGTACTGGACGGTCTTCGGGACAATCTTCGCGAGGTACGCCTCGAACAGTTCCGCGATCTTGTCCGGATTCTGATCGGGGACCAGACGCATGCTGATCTTGGCCATCGCGGTCGCGGGGATCACCGTCTTGGCGCCTTCGCCCGTGAAGCCTGACAGCAATCCGTTGATCTCGACAGTCGGGCGTGCCCACGTCCGCTCGAGCGTGGTGTAGCCGCTCTCGCCGAACAGGCGGGGTGCGCCGAGATCTTTCCGGTAGCGCGTCTCGCTGAACGGCAACTGCTTCCACTGTGCCCGCTCTTCAGGCCGCAGGTCCCGCACATCGTCGTAGAAGCCCGGAATCTTGATGCGTCCGCCGCGATCCTTGAACTGGGCAATGACCTGCCCGAGCACAGAGGCAGGATTTGCCACGGCTCCGCCGAACGATCCGGAGTGCAGGTCGCTCGCCGTGCCAGTGAGATCCAGCTGAAAGTATGCGAGTCCGCGCAGGCCGTAGCAGATCGACGGCACGCCTCGGTCGAACATCGCCGAATCGGAAATGACGACGACATCGGCGTTGAGCTCGGTCTTGTGCGAGCGGATGAAGTCATCGAGGTGCGTGCTGCCGACCTCTTCCTCGCCTTCGATGAACACCTTGATGTTGCACGGCAGCGAGCCAGTCTGCGACAGATGCGCTTCGATGGCCTTGAAGTGCATGAAGACCTGGCCCTTGTCGTCGGCTGCACCGCGCGCGTAGATCTCGCCGTCGCGCACCGTGGCCTCGAACGGCGGCGACACCCACTTGTCGAGCGGATCGACGGGCTGCACGTCATAGTGGCCGTAGAAGAGGATCGTCGGGTTTGCCGGGTGCGCCCAACCAGTCGGCGTACACCACAGGATTCCCCGGCGTCTCGATCAGCCGCACGTTCTGCATGCCGATCCGTGTGGCCTCGCCGGCGGTCCATTCGGCACAGCGGCGCACGTCGGCCGCATGCGCGGGGAGCGCGCTGACGCTCGGGATGGCGAGGTACGTCTTCAGTTCTTCGACGTACCGATCACGATGGAGGTTGATGAAGTCGATGACGTTGTCCATGGGATGAGCTCTTCGGCGGCGATGATCAGAGTTCGCATTCGAGATTAGAGATTCGAGGTTGGGATTAGAGACGAGATTCGTAGCCTACGCATCAGTCAACCAGTTGGTTCCGTGGCTCTGTGATTGAGACGTTGCCACAGACCCGTCCAACATTCGGCCGATGTCGTTTGTCACCTCGACGTATGGCAGCTCTCGAAGGCCGTGTTGTCGACATAACCCCGATCGCGAGCAGCGTACAGGCAAGCCTGAGCTTCGAGCGTTCGATCCAGCCGCGATTTGCAGTGAACCGAGCAAATTCCTTCCTCGAACGGCGAGCGTAACCCTCTGCGATATTTGCCATGATCGAGAGCGTCGCTCGATTCAATTGTTGCGCAAGCGCGTAGTCGTGTTGCTTGTGGGCCATCGCAGCCAGCGGTTCGATCGCTCGGCACAACGACCGCGCGCGCTGCCACACGAACGTTGCTCGAAGCCGCGACCGGAGCGCACTGGACCATGTCCACATGCGAACACCGTGATCCGTCGACCAACACGAATCCGAACTCTAACCTACTACATCGTCTGAGTCTCAGTTCCGGAGTCTGAATCGGCAGCTCCGCCCGGTCTCCCCACTCCTTCCACGAACCGAGATAGTTCCTGACACGCGGGTAGTCGATCAGGCGCAGTGCGAGATAGGTGTGGGCGGCGCGGTAGGCGCCCTGGCAATACGTCACGACGTCTTTGTCCGGGGTGATCCCGCGCGCGGCGTACATCGCGCGCAGCGCGTCTGGCGGCTTGAACGTGCCATCCGGCTGAAGGTTCTCGGTCCACTCGAGATGAACGGCGTGCGGAATCGCTCCGCCACGGGCGGCACGCACGGTGGTGCCGCAATACTCGCCGTCCGTGCGCGTGTCGACGATGGTCGCGTCAGGTCGATCGAGGCGATCGAGCACGTCACGGTATGTCGCGAGCCGAGACGGCACCGGCGTACCGGCCCAGGCCGATGCTGCCGGTGTCGTGACCTCCGTAGTGAGTGGCAGACCTGCGCGCGTCCAGGCAGCGGCGCCTCCGTCGAGGACACGTACGGACGGATGCCCGAAGTACTCGAGGAACCAGAAGACTCTGGCGGCCTTCACATCCGACGTGTCGCCATAGACCACGATGGGGACGTCCGTGGTCACGCCGCGCAGCGCGAGCACGTGTTCGATCATCCAGAGGAACGCCTTGAGCGGGGCCGGATCGGTATCGCTCAGGCTGAAGCCCCAGAGATCGAGATGCACGGCGCCGGGGAGATGTCCCGACGCGAATGCCTCGGCCGCACGAACGTCGAGCAGCAGCGGGCGGGTTGCGGGATCGGCCAGACTCGCGGCCAGGGCCTGAGGAGAAACGAGCAACGACGTTGGCATCCAGAACCTCGTGTGCGCCGGACCATACATTATGGCCGACGTGCGCGGCCGGTGCTACCGGCTACACAAGCGCGAAGCGGTTCCCGTCGCTGCGCACCCGCCCCTCGGACGCGAGCTTCTGCAGGTGCGCCAGCACGCTCTCCTCCGCGGCGTCACGTAACGTGTCGGGCACGAGCTCGTAGATCCGTGACGCGATATCGGCGGGCGTTGCGGCGCCGTCCTTGAGCAGCTCGAGGACTTGTGTTTCTCGCCGCGCGCGATGGACGAGATAGCCGCGGATGAGTTCGACCGGACGGTCGATGATCGGTCCGTGTGCAGGAAGCGCACGTAAAGGATCCAGCGCCAGCACACGCTCGAGCGAGCGGAGGTAGTCGCCGAGATGCCCTCCTCGGGTGGCCGGAATGACCACCGTGCCGCCCTGCACGAGCAGGTCGCCCGAGAAGACGGCACGCTCGCCCGCATGCCACAGGGCGATGTGGTCGGGCGCATGCCCAGGTGTGGCCACGACTCGGAGCGTCGTGTCTCCGGCCTCGATCACATAGCCGTCCTGAAGCGGCTCGAAGCGCTCGTAGAACTTCTCGTCGCGCCCCGCCCACGGCACCTTGCTGAAACGAACGCCCGGCCAGCGCGAGGCCAGCTTCGCGACGCCCTGGATGTGGTCGCTGTGGGCGTGCGTGACAATGACGCGCGCCAGCGGTGCCGGCTCCGATGCCAGCGCCGCCTCCAATGCCTGGAGGTGTGACGCCTCTCCCGTCCCAGCGTCGATGAGCGTCGGATAGCGTCCGCGGACGAGCCAGGTACGATTGCCCTCACCCGTATACGGCCCTGGATTCCCGGCGGGAATCATCTCCAGTTGCATCGCTGTGGACTGCATCAGCGGGCAGGCAGGAACACGACGGGCTCGGTCCCATTGGCGTGCCAGTCGTCGATGCGCTCGCCTGTCGTTCCAGCGCCGAGCCGATGACAGACGTAGCGGCGTGTCGACATGAAGTCGATCAGATCGCGTGGCCGGATTCCTGAGACGCGGTCAAGGCAGAACGGATCGAGTTCCCCAAGAATGACGGGCCGGTCCTCGCGCAGCAGGGCGTCGGCACCCGAGAGGACTTGCAACTCGCAGCCTTCCACATCGAGCTTGAGGAATGTGACAGGCCGCCTGCGCACGCACGTGTCGAGGCGAACAAGCGGAACCGGCCACGCCACATGGTTCTCGGGAACGCGGACGGCGGCGTCCTCGAGCACGAATCCGCTGCCTCCGTTGGTGGAGTGGAGCACCGACACGAATCGAGCCTCTCCGTCCACGGCTGCCGGCGGCGGCCTCGATCACAGTCAAGCGGTCGCCGAAGCCATTCTCATCGACGCCCCGCCGCAGGCATTGCACGGCTGCCGGTGATGGCTCCACGGCGACGACGGATCCGGCGGGTCCGACCAGTTTCGCCATCGACAGTGCGAAGTAGCCGACGTTCGCACCGACGTCGATGACGTGGTCACCGATGCCAATCGAGCGCTCGACGAAATCCAGCTCGTTCCGTTCGAAGCAATCCTCGAGAATGTTCGCGCCGACGGCGTGGTCGGCCAGATCGACGACGATCCGCACGCCGCTCGGCAGCGTTTTACTGACGAGTGTCTGGAGCGCTGCGCCGACCTCGATCGGGATGCTCACAGCTCACGGGCGTGGAGGCGGGGTCATTCGCGCGTCTGCGGACATGCCGCCCGTGCTAACTGCCGCCATCGCGCCAGCTCCTGCCGCTCCTGCGCAGCAGTTCGGCGGCTTCGGGCGGGCCCCAGGTGCCTGCCGCGTAGTTGGGAAAATCTCGCGGCGGCAGCGCACGCCATACGTCGAGAATCGGCTGCACGACGGACCAGCCGGCCTCGACCATGTCGGCGCGTTGGAACAACGTCGCGTCGCCCATCATGCAGTCATAGAGGAGGCGCTCGTAGCCCGTGCTCGGCGTCGAACCGAAGTAGTCGTTGTAGGCGAAGTTCATGTTCACGTCGCCCAGCCGAAGCTGGGGGCCCGGCACTTTCGCGCTGAAGCTGAGAGACACGCCTTCGTCGGGCTGGATTTGGATCACCAGCTGATTGGGCGTCAGCGTCTCGACCGGCGTATCGCGGAACAGCTGGAACGGCGCTCGCTTGAACTGGATGGTGATCTCGGTCTCACGCTTGGGCAGCATCTTGCCGGTGCGCAGATAGAAGGGCACATCGGCCCAACGCCAGTTGTCGATGAAGAGCTTCAGGGCGACGAAGGTCTCGGTCGTCGAATCCGGCCGGACCTTGTCTTCGTGCCGGTATGCCCGCTGAGCACGTCCGTCTATCATGCCGTCCCCATACTGCCCGCGCACCGTCCGACGCAACACGTCTTCGGGCGTGAAGGGCTGCAGGGCATGCAGCACCTTCGCCTGTTCGTCGCGCACCGCGTTGGCCTGGAACGAGATCGGCGGCTCCATCGTCGTCAGCGAGACGAGCTGGAAGAGATGGTTCGGCACCATGTCGCGGAGCGCACCGGACGTGTCGTAGTAGCCGCCTCGCTGCTCCACGCCGACGCGTTCGGAAGCGTTGATCTGCACGTGGTCGATGTAGCGGCGGTTCCAGATGGGCTCGAAGATGCCGTTGCCGAACCGGAATGCGAGGATGTTCTGGACGGTCTCCTTCCCGAGGTAGTGATCGATGCGGTAGATCTGCGTTTCGCGCAGCACCTCGCAGGATCTCGTGATTGAGCGCACGCGCGGATTCGAGGTCGTGCCCGAACGGCTTTTCAATGACGACCCGGCGGAAGTGCCCGTCGCGTTCAGTCGTGAGGCCTGCGTCGCCGAGCTGCTTGACGGTGGGCCCGAACAGCTGCGGGGCCGTCGCCAGATAGAAGACGACGCTGCCGCCGGTCTGGCGCTGTTCGTCGAGCGCTTTGAGGCGCTGGCACAGCTGGCCGTAGGCGGCCGGATCTTCGGCATCGAGCGGCACGTAGTGCACGCGTTCGAGCAGCCAGGACAGGATGGTGCCGTCCGGCTTCCCGCCTGTCGCCTCCTGCAGATCCTCAGCGGCACGCTGCCTGAACTCCTCGTCGCTCATTTGCGATCGCGACACGCCGACGACCGCGAACCGGTCGGTCAGGAGCCGTCCCTGGCGAAGGTTGTAGAGCGCTGGAATCAACTTGCGCTTCGTGAGGTCGCCCGAGGCGCCGAAGATGACGAGCAGACACGGCGACGCTGGTGGACTCTCGCGTGGCGTGGTACGTTTCGCGGCCGGCTGTGAGCGGTCGGTATCCAGATGATCAGGCATGGTCTCCGCTCACTTCTTCTCGACGTGACCGCCGAACTTGTAGCGCATGGCCGACAACAGCTTGTCGCCGAAGGTGTGATCCTGGCGCGAACGGAACCTCGCGAAGAGCGAGGCGGCAAGCACGTCTGCAGGAGTGGCTTCCTCTATGGCCGCGAAGATGGTCCAGCGGCCTTCTCCGGAATCCTGCACCGCTCCGGTGAAGCGGTCGAGGACGGGGTCCTCCGCAAGCGCGCTCGCGCTCAGATCCAGCAGCCACGAGGCGACCACGCTGCCCCGCCGCCACACTTCGGCGATGTCGGCGAGGTCGAGGTCGAAGCGCAGCTCCTCGGGAAGCTGCGTGGAGGACGCGTTCTTGAGGATGTCGAAGCCCTCGGCGTAAGCCTGCATCAGGCCGTATTCGATACCGTTGTGGATCATCTTCACGAAAGTGGCCGGCGCCGGGCGGTCCGCAGTGCAGGTAGCCGTTTTCGGCCGAGCTCGTTCGATTTTCGCGGCCCGGTGATGGCGCAACGCCGCTCGGTCCCGGCGCGAGCGTCTTGAAGATCGGCTCCAGCTGACGCATGGCTTCCTGCGACGCACCCACCATCAGGCAGTACCCGCGCTCGAGTCCCCAGACGCCGCCGCTCGTGCCGACGTCCACGTAGTGCAGTCCCTTCGCCTTCAAACCCGTCGCCCGCCTCACGTCGTCTTTGAAGTAGGAGTTGCCGCCGTCGATGATGATGTCCCCCGGCTGCATGCGGGACGCAAGCGCTTCAACGGTCTGCTCGGTCGGTTGACCGGCCGGCACCATCACCCACGCCGCGCGTGGAGGCGTGAGCGCCTGGACGAACGCATCAAGGGTGCCCGCCCCGGTGGCGCCTTCCTTGGCAAGGGCCGAGACGTTCGACGGGTCGAGGTCGAACACGACGCACTCGTGGCCACCTCGCATCAACCGCCGCACCATGTTGCCGCCCATCCGGCCCAGTCCGATCATTCCGAGCTGCATGTCTGTCGCTCCGATTCGTGTTCGGATTCGTATTCGGTTCGTGTTCGTATTCGGGTTCGTGTTCGGATTCGGATCGCGCGTTGTCAGCCAGCCGTGAGCGTAGCCGGCAAGGCGCTCGCGGCGGCGCGATCGACGAGCCACGCGACCCGTGAATCCTGTCCGGCCAGACGCTGCGAGGGAAAGTCGTGCGCCGCGGGCGGTCCGCTCCAGACCGACGCCAGCGCGGCGGCCTTGTCAGCCCCCGCGACGAGCACCCGGACCTCGCGCGCGCGAAGGATCAGGTCGAAGGTAAACGTCAGCCGCCGCGTGTGGAGCTGCGGCACGTCGTTCGCTACGACCCAGCGGCCCGTCACATCGAGCGCGGCAGTGCGAGGAAACAGAGACCCGGTATGTCCGTCTGCGCCCATGCCAAGGAGCACGAGGTCGAGCGCCGGTGGATCCCCGCGCGGATCCGCGCCTGCGACGGTGGCGAGGACGCGTTCGTACGATTGGGCAGCTGCGTCGAGGTCCGACGCTTCGCCCTCGAGGCGGTGCACCCGTGCAGGGTGAATCCCGAGGGGTGTCAAGGAGGGTCGCGAGCGCCATGCCGTAGTTCGAGTCGGGCGACTCCGGCGGCACGCTGCGTTCATCACTCCAGAAGAACTCGACCTGCGTCCAGTTCAGCGCGGCGCTGAGCGGCGGTTGTGCCAGGCGAGCGTGCATGGCGCGCGGCGTCGATCCGCCCGACAACGCGATCAGGAAACGGCCGCGCTCCGCGAGCGCGGCCCGCCCGACCTCGACGACCTCACGGGCCGCAGTGTCGGCGAGCGCGCTCGCATCCGCGACAATTCGAAGCGGCATGGTGTTCAACTCTACACCAGCCCCGTATCGTTCATTGGTCGCCGGCCGGAGCCCGGCCGGACGACGGTCGCGCTACGATCCGAGCGCTTTTTCGATCGCCTGCCGCAGCTCGGGCGCGTCGGGCGGGACCTTGCTCGGGAAGAACGCGACGACCTTGCCGTCTTTTCCAATGACGTACTTGCTGAAGTTCCATTGCGGCAGGTTGCCGGTCTGGCCGAGGAACGTGTACACGGCCGACTGGTCTGGCCCAGCCTTCGTGACGACCTTCGAGAACATCGGGAACGTCACGCCATAGTTCTTCTCGCAGAAAGACTTGATTTCCGTGGCGGTGCCGGGCTCCTGGCCGCCGAAATCGTTGCTCGGGAAGCCGAGGACCGTGAACCCGCGTGACGAGAGATCGGTCTGCAGCTGCTGCAGGCCCTTGTACTGCGGCGTGAATCCACACTGACTGGCGACGTTCACAACGAGCGTGACCTTGCCCTCGAATTTCTTCAGATCGACCGTCTCACCACTCAAGGCGGGCACCTTCAGGCTGTACAGCGACTGCACCGCCGCCTGTCGCGCGCCCAGTGAGACAGCGGCAGCGACGACGCACACGATCAGGACCAGCACCACTCTCATTCCGTCCTCCGGGTTGCAGGGAGCAGCAATAGTACCACTCTCGTGCCCGACGGCACTCCAACTCCCAACACCCAACTCCCAACTTCCAATACCGCGCCACTAGGCACCTCCAGCCTGGGCCATGGGTCATGTGCCGTACGCACGCCTTGGGCTTTAGGCTTTGGGCGTTGGGGTTTCTTTGGGAGTTGGAGGCTGGAGGCTGGAGGTTGGAAGTTGAGCCGAAGGCGTCAGGCGGCGTCGAGACTGGCGCCGCCCGGGACGTGCCACTTCTCGAGCGCGGTGCGCAGGTCCTGAATCTTGACGGGCTTGGCGAGGTAGTCGTCCATTCCCGCTTCCAGGCAACGCTCGCGATCGCCCGCCATCGCATTTGCCGTCAACGCAACGATGGGGACCCGGCATCGGTCTGACGGCAACCGGCGGATTGCCGCCGCTGCTTCGAAGCCATCCATCTCGGGCATCTGGCAGTCCATCAGCACGATGTCGTACGGCTGGCGGCGCACGGCTTCGACGGCCTCTGCTCCGTTGCCCGCGACATCCACGCGATGACCGAGCTTCGTCAGCATCCGCATCGCCACGCGCTGGTTGACGGGATTGTCCTCGGCCAGCAGCACCCGTGCACCAACGACGCGTAGCCCGGCGTCTTCCGCCTCCGGCGTGGACGGAGCCGTCGCAGGAATCGTTCGAGTCCCTCGCGCGAGCGAGACACCATCGGCGAGCTGCTGCAGTTTGAGCGGTCTCGTCAAATAGGCGTCGAAACCCGCATCACGTGCCTCGATCGACAGCCGCGCGTAGGGACCGGAGGTGACGAGCACGAGCGCCGTCCTGGCGAGCACATCATCGGAGCGGATGCGGCGCGCAACGTCGAATCCGTCGAGTCCGGGCATGAGTCGATCGATCACGGCGATATCGAAGGGAGCGCCAGTCTCGGCGGCGCCTCGCAATCTGGCGAGCCCTTCGATCCCATCCGACGCGCACTCGACAGTCGCGCCAAGCCGCTCCAGTTGACGGGCCAGCACCAGGCGGCCGATCTCGAGATCGTCCACGACGAGTGTACGAAGGCTCTGAAGGGGCGTGCCGGCTACGAGGTCCTGTCCCGCGCGTCCGGCAAGGATAGTGAACCAGAACGTGCTGCCCGATCCCGGCTCGCTCTCGACGCCGACCGCACCACCCATCATGTCCGTCAGCTGCCGGCAGATGGCGAGGCCGAGTCCGGTTCCGCCGTATCGCCGCGTCGTGGAGGCATCCGCCTGCGCGAACGGCATGAACAGCGTGGCCAGCGCGTCGAGCGGCACACCGATGCCCGTGTCCTTCACTTCGAAGTAGAGGCCGACGTTGGCCTCGTCGCCCGCTCCGTCGAGTGTGACGCGGACGAGGACTTCGCCACTCGCCGTGAACTTCACCGCGTTGCTCACAAGGTTCAGCAGCACCTGGCGGACGCGTCCCGGATCGCCAACAGCCCTCGCGGGAACGTCGGCTGCAATCAGCGCCGACAGCTCGAGCTGCTTGGCTCGCACCTGCTCCGCCACCAGATCCAGCACATCGTCCACGACGGCGGCCACATCGAACTCGATACGCTCGAGCTCGAGCTTGCCGGCCTCGATTTTCGAGAAATCGAGAATGTCGTTGATGATGGTGAGCAGCGCTTCTCCGGAGCTGCGGATGGTCTCGACGGACTCGCGTTGCTCCGCCGACAGCGGCGTGTCGAGCAGCAGGCTCGTCATCCCAATCACGCCGTTCATCGGCGTGCGGATCTCGTGGCTCATGGACGCCAGGAAGGCACTCTTCGTCTGGGCCGCGGACAACGCCGCGTCCCGTGCCACCTGCAGCTCCTCCGCCTGACGCAACAGCAGGAACGCCTGACGATGCACTTCGTCGCGCGATGCCTCGATCTGCCGTACGTACCGTTCGAGATCGGCTTTGGTGGCCTGGCGGGACGCCGATTCCCGATAGATCCACACGTGGCCGCGGCGCCGGTCGCCGAGCGTCACGGGGATGTAGTCGCACTCACACACCACGCCGCTGGCGAGGGGCACGGCCTCCGACGTCACGGAGACGCCGGCCGCCACCACTTCGCCGAGCCGGGCGGTGAATCGCGCGGGCGCCGCGGTGATGTCGCTCCAACGCAGGGCCGCGTCTCGCACATCACGCCCGTTGAAATCCGACGGCTGCTGGTCCGGGGCGAAGAGACGACAGAAAACGTCGTTCGTCCGGACGATCTTGTAATCCTCGTCAACGATCAGCAGGGCGGCGTCGACGTTGTCAACCAGGACTGAAGGCAGTCGGCCGTAACGGCAGACGAAGCGCCTGACGGGGCGGGAGGGCGGCGCGGCGCGGTTCGGCTGGTCTGTCGTTTGGACGACATGCGTGGCGGAACTCCGACAATCCGATCCGGCCAGTACGCCTTTTTCCCTGGTAGGTGAGACGCCGACGGGACCGTCGGCGTCGTGAACGCAACTGCAGTACCAACGGAATTCGGAATTCGGAATTCGGAGTGCGGAGTGCGGAGTGCGGAGCGCGCCTGCCGTCGAAGTCGCGCCGCAGGGCTCGTGGTTCTTCCGGGCGCGCGAAGGCCTGGAGCGCCCAATTACGCTTCAAGGCGCGCGCGCATGTCATCGGGAATTGGCACGCTGCGGCCGGCCGTGTAGTCATACGTGACCTGCACCGTGCGAGCCTGAGCAACGACGTCACGCGTTCTCGCGTTCACGATTTCATATTCCAGCGTGAAGCTGCTGTTCCCAATCGCGCTCACGCGCAGACGAACGATCAGTCGATCTCCGGCCACGGCGGGCTTCCGGTAGTCGCATTCCACCCTGGCGAGAATGATGTTGCGCACACTCGCGGACTGACCACTCAGCCGTTGCCAGTATGCAAACCTGGCCTGCTCGAGATACGTCAGGTAGACCGCATTGTTGACGTGCCCGAACGAATCGCAATCACGGAAGCGCACTTCGAGTTCGTGTTCGAACCAGGACATGGTCAGCTCGCCGGAGAATCGCCGCTCACGGCTGCGGGACGGCGGTCGAATCCGCGAAACGCACCAAGACTCATCCCGGCAGCCGCAAGCATCACGACGGACGCGGTCACGAACGGCACACGGATGCCAAATTGATCGAACACCCAGCCTCCCCAGGCTGGGCCGACGATGCGCGCGAGGCTTCCCAGCGACTGCGACACACCGAGCGTACTGCCCTGGTCGCGCGGATCGGCCAGCTGGGAGATGGCCGACAGCATCGACGGGCTGTTGAAACCCATCCCAAGGGCCAGCACTCCGCTCGCGAGCGCCAGCGCGGGCACCGAACCGGATGCCGCGATCAGCACCAGTCCGACCGCGATGGTCACGATGGCGACCGGGACGATGCGCTGCTCCCCAACTCTCTTGGCCACGCGGCCCACCAGTGCGCCCTGCACGGTCGCGAGCACGATGCCGATCCACGCGAACATGTAACCGATCGTCGTCGACGTGAATCCGAATTGCCGCTCGCTGAATAGTGCGAACGTCGCTTCGAAGCTCGAGAACGCCGCGAGGACCAGGAAGTAGACCAGCAAAACAAGCGGCAGGTGTGGCCGCACGAGCGCACGCTTGAATGCCTCCAGCCGTCCCGGCCGGGCGCCCTCGTCCGGTTGCCGAGCGCGATTCGGGCAGCAGCACGAGCGCGGCGACGAAGTTCGCAAACGACAACGCGGCCGCGAACCACGCGGGGGCGGCGTAGCCCCAGTGGCTCAGAAATCCGCCAATGGCCGGACCGAAGATGAACCCGAGCCCGAACGCCGCGCCAATCATGCCCATGCCGCGGGCACGATTCTCGCGCGTCGTGATGTCGGCGATGAACGCCTGCGCTGTCGGAATGTTCGCGCCAGCGATACCCGCCAGGCAGCGCGCCACGAACAGCATCGGAAGCGACGTGGCCAGGGCAAACAGCGAGTACGAGAGCGCCGAACCAATCAGTCCGATCAGGATGACCGGCCGGCGCCCGATACGATCCGATAACCGTCCCCAGAACGGCGCGAACAGAAACTGCATCAGCGAGAACGACGTCGAGAGCAGACCCACCACCAGCGCCGACGCGCCGAAGTGCTCCGCGTAGAACGGCAGCAGCGGAATGATGATCCCGAAGCCGAGCAGATCGATGAAGACAGTGACGAAGATGACCAGCAGAGGGGACATTCAGGACAGGTGAGTCGGCACGAGCGGCGGTCAGATGGCGCTAGAGGCGCCGCACCGCGTTGGGAAAACTGTTCCAGACCGGCACCCCGCAGAAGTGCGAGCCTTCGGTGCAGCGCGGAGCGATGTGTCCATTCCGGACGACGCACGGCGGACCGATATACCGGCCGAGCCGCGGGTGCCGCTCGCGGACTGCGCGACCTCGTCCATCGAGGCCAGGTAGATCTCTTCCTGTGCGTTGAAGCACGTGCGGAGCGTCCACTTGTGCAGCAGGGCGATGAGCGCACCCGATTCGATCAGCCGCAGCGCGGTCGCGTTCGGCAGCACGTAGAGCGCGAACTCGAGCGGCACGCCGAGGGCGAGCAACCGGTTCTTCGCAACCCAGGCGGCCTGCATCGCCGACTCGAACACCGACAGGGCCGCTGGATTCGCGGTCACCAGCCGCGGGACGACGTAGTCTGGAGCCGTCGTGTCGGCGAAGGTCATGAGCGGACGCGAGGCCGGCACCATCCTGTGGCGCTGATCCTGTGAGTCTGCGGTGTGGCTCAGGCGCTTGGCGAACGTGTACGAGGCGTGATGGAGCGACCGCATCATCGGCGAGTGGTACGAGACGTTCAACACGTCGAGCCGGTATCGGTTCTGTCCGGGGTCCAGCACACGCGCAATCGCTTCTTCGTCTGACAGCTCCGCGGCCGAGAGTCCGAACGTCGAACGCACCGCGTCGGCAACCATCGTCTCAGCCCGATCCGACCAGTCGATCAACTTCGAGACGCGCCCCTCGAGGCGCTCGTCGAACTGACGGACGAACGCGTCCGCGCCGGCCCGCGGGCGCGGGAACGATGCTTCGGGCAGCGCATCCGGGGGCAGTTCCTCGCAGCCGACCTTCTCGAAGAACAGCGGGTCGATGTTCCGGACGAGCTCCACCATCCGGCCGATCACGGCAGCCGCTTCGGCCGGCGTGTCGCCAGCGGCGGCCATCCGCCGCAACCGATGGAGCGTGATGCCCGACACGGTGTGAACCATCGAGGTGAACGCGCCGATCGGGATCACGTACCGCGCGGTCTCGATGGCCTTCTTCTCTGCTTCCCGCTCGACCGCCTTGATGCGCTCGGCCGACGCGCGCGGTGTCAGATATCGCAGCTCCTTCAGAATCCTGAACGCATCGTCCTTGAGCAGCACGGACAGCTCGGCGTACCGGTCCCACGCGTCGAGGATCGCGCGCTCGTAGACGTCGAGCGCTTCACCGGAGAGCGGAGGGACGTACGCCCGCGGCTCCTTCAACTTGACGTAGCGCTGGCTCGATTGCTCGGAGTTGTAGAAGGGATAGCCGTGCAGGACGCTCCAGACGAACTGCCGCGAGATGTTCTCGAGTCCGAACTCGAAGTGTGCGTGCTGGTAGACCGTGTGATGGCCCGCCTCGAACGTGAGTGCGCCAATCGTGTCCCGCTGGCGATCCGTGACCTCGTCGACTGCGACAACGCGCGGGGAATAGCACGTGCGCGCCGCGGCAATCGCCCCGTCGAACGCATGCTCGGGTGCATTGCGCAGCGTGACCAGCGGCGGGGCAGTGGAGAGCGAAGGGCGAACGGAATCCATGTGCGAGGCGGCCTAGTCTTTCTCGTCCCGCCAGTACTTCGAGTACTCGTCGAGGTACGTCAGCGTCTCGAGAGCCTTCATCCTATCGAAGAACAGCACGCCATCGAGATGATCGTTTTCGTGCTGCACGACGCGCGCGGGAAAATCGGCGAGCTGCAACTCGACGCGTGATCCCTCGCGATCGAGCGCGCGGACCCGCACCCGTTTGTAGCGCGGCACCTGACCGCGAACATCGGGAATGCTCAGACACCCCTCCCAGTCCGTATCGATCTCGCTGCCGACAGGGATGATCTCGGGATTGATCAACGCGACCGGCACGATCGCCGGCTCGTCTTCATCGCTCCGGCTGTCTTCCTGGAGGCCGGCGATGAACAGGCGGACGCTTTCGTGCACCTGGGGCGCCGCCAGCCCGATTCCGTGATATTCCTCCATCGTCTCGATCATGTCGTCGATGAGCTTCTGGATGGACGCGGACTTGATGTCGGCGCGCTCCAGCGGGCGCGCCCTCGCCCGCAGGACGGGGTGACCCATGCGGGCAACCTTCAGAATCGACATGCATGGAAATTATACTTCCCGGCGGGATGGGGGTCCGGGGTCAGTCCAGACTCGTCCTGTGCCCGGGCTCTGATCGTCTCTGCGATGAACGAACCGCCGTTTCAATTCTGTCCAGTGTGCGGCGGCCGCCTCGACGAGCGGCAGCTGAAGGCGGGCGACCCCGCCCGGCTGGTATGTCAGGCTTGCGGCTTCGTCTTCTATCTCGATCCCAAAGTGGCCGTGGGCACGATCATCCGGACACCGGACGATCGCATTGTGCTCGTGCGCCGCGCGATCGATCCGGGCTACGGCAAGTGGGTGTTCCCGGGCGGCTATGTCGATCGCGGTGAACAGCTGCTGGCCGCGGCGCGCCGGGAGGCGCGGGAAGAAAGCGGACTCGAGATCGAACTGCACGGCCTCGTCGACATCTACTCGTACAGCGGCCGTGCGCCCATCATCATTGTCTATGCAGCGTCCATGACCAGCGGCGTCCTGACGATCGACGACGAGTCGCTCGAAGCCCGCACGTTCGCTCGCGATGAGATTCCGTGGGACGATCTCGCGTTCCGCAGCACATACGAAGCGCTCCGTAGCCTACGTAGAGCGGCATTGGAAGGCGTCCGGTAACAACGTATAGCCTCAGACTTCGGTTCTGTTGGGGATCGCGAATCCCGGTTCCAGTAAACGAGAATCCGAACACGACGAAGCGGTCTTTACCCTACGACCGACGGAACCGCCGGGAACACAAACTCTTCGACGTCCTCGCCAGCCGCGGCGGTGCGGACCATCTCGACAATCGGCAACTGCATTTCCACCGTCTCGATCTCGTATCGCCGCGCGCGCGTAACGGGATGCTTGGGCGTGAACAGCGTGCAGCAATCCTCGTCTGGAATGATCGAGATGGGGAACGTGCCGATCCGTTCGGCTTCGGCGATGATCTCTTCCTTGTCGAATGCGATGAGCGGACGCAGGACCGGGATCGTGGCGACCGAGTCGATCACGGAAAGATTCTCGATGGTCTGCGATGCCACCTGTCCAATCACGTCGCCGGTCGCCAGCGCGCGAGCGCCTTCTCTGCGCGCCACGGCCTCCGCAATCCTCAGCATCAGCCGGCGATAGACGACAACGCGGAGGGCCGGAGGCACCGCAAGCACGACCTGCCGTTGCAGCTCGCCGAACGCGATCATGTGAAGCCGCATGCGCAGCTGATAGCGCGCCAGCACCGACGCGATCTCTCGCACCTTGTGCTGCGACGTCGCCGGCAGGAACGGCTGCCCGTGAAAGTGCACCAGGCTGACCGTGCAGCCGCGCCGCATGATGCGCCATGCGGTGACCGGCGAATCGATGCCGCCTGAGAGCAGGCACACGACGCGTCCGCTCGCGCCAGTAGGCAGGCCGCCGAGCCCGGGCTCTTTCCCGAAAAAATAGAACGCGTGGTTGTGGAGCATCTCGACGTGGACGGTGAGCTCGGGACGATCCAGCTTCACGCGCCAGCCGTACCTGGTCTGGATGCTCGAACCGAGACGGCGCTCGATTTCAGGGCTCGGAAGCGGGTAGCGCTTGTCCGCACGGCGAGCCGCGACTCGAAAACTGCCCGGCGATACGCCTTCCAAGTCCGTCAGCACTGCCTGCGTCAGCACGTCGAGGTCGGCCGGAGTGCGGCCCGCGCGAGAGTAATTGGCGATCCCGAACACATGAGCCAGCCGGTGCCGGACGGCGTCCCATGGCGCGCTTGGACCGAGCATGACTTCGACGCGTCCCATCAACGGGCGCACCTCGGTGACATCGAGATCCGCCAGCGCCGCGCGTACATGACGAACGAGCCGTGCGATGAACCACGGACGGTTCGCCCCCTTCAGGGCAATCTCCTGGTAATGGATGACGATGGAGCGCATCTCGAAACTCGATCTAGCTCGACGCGCGCAGGGCGAGCGCGGCCGCTCGATGACCGCTCACGACGGCGCTCTCGATCGTAGCGGGCAAGCCCGTGGCCGTCCAATCGCCTGCAAGGATCAGCCCCTTGATGGGAGTGACTGGTTCCGGACGAGGCGGCTCGCCTGGCGCCAGTGAAAACGTCGCGCGCTTCTCCCGCACGACCGTCGCCCGCTCGACACGCGCATCGCGTGCGGACGGCAGACTGTCACGGACCTCAGCGACGCGCAAGATCGATGAGATCGCTCGTTCGCCCGTGCGACGATGTCCGCGGCGCCGCTCGAGACGAGCGACAGATGCGAGGCCTTCGTCCCGAAGGCGTGCCGTTTGTCGAAGACCCACTGCATGACACGGCCCGGGAGTCCGATGAAGGGCACGTCGGTCACGGCCCTGTCCAACCATAGGTTCACCGTCACGATCGGCGACGAGGCCATCCGATCCGCTGACGACAAGAGAGGCGCAAGCGCTGGCTGGTGCTGGATCGATGACGCGGCTGACCGCATGCCAGGGCACGGCACACACCACCGCGCTTGGCGTCAGCCTCTCTCCGGCGATCTCCACCGCGGCGACCCGATCGCCGCTGCAGACGATTCGTGCCTTTGCGTTCACTCGCACGCCCGACCCGTGCTGGGAGAGGTAGTGAGCCGCTGGTAGCGCGTAGAGCTCGTCGAGCGGCACGCGCGGCAGGCCAATGGCGGAGTCTCGCGGCGTGCCGCCAAACATTTGTGCGAGCACGCGGACGAAAGGCCCTGCCTCTACCTGGGAAGCGGGCTGGTTCAACGCCGCCACGGCGAGCGGCTCCCACAGCAGTTCCCGCAAGCGATCCGTCTGCCCGTGACGCACCAGCCAGCGATCCAGCGTTTCGCCAGGTTGCATGACGAGCGGCTCTCCACTCGACACCGCGCGGGCGGCCCGCCGCATCGCGGGACCAAGTCGCAGGGCGGCCAGGCGGTCCAGCCACGAGAGAGCGGACCAGCGCGCCAGCCCGCCCAGCAGATGCCAGGGTGGCGGCAGCGACGCCGACTGCAGTCGAGTCCGCGTCCCCTGCCTGTCGACGAAGTCCACGCTCAGGCGATCGTCGAGCGCCACGAGCCCATCGGTGCCAATCCGGCGAAGAAAGGCGAACGTCTCGTGATAGCAGCCGATGAGCACGTGCTGCCCGTTGTCCACGCGTTCGCCGGTCGCGGGATCGGTAAATGCGGTGGCACGGCCCCCCAGCCCCGGCCGTGCCTCACACACGGTCACCCGCGCGCCAGCGTCGGCGAGGGCCACGGCGGCGCTGAGCCCGGCAAATCCGCCGCCAATGACGACGATGTCAGGATTGGCACCGAGTCCTGCCAGCGAGCGCAGCCAGATCGTGGCCGCGATGACCGCTCGTCTGGGCCGCGGTACGCGGATGATCGTGCTGAAGACGTCGTATCGCGCTCGTTCGACGCGCGTGAGAATCTCGCGGTAGATGCCTGCCATGATCTCGGCCGCCACGAGATACTTCGCGTCCTCGCGAGGAAGGAGCGCGGCAGCCTTCCGGTAGTACTCACGAGCGCGATCGCACTCGAACGCGATCAGCTTCTGCACACGATCGACCGGTCGTCCGGCCGCGAGGTCCGCTTCTGTCACGCCGAAGCGTGCGAGATCGTCCTGCGGCAGGTAGATCCGCCCGCGATGAAAGTCTGTCGCGATGTCGCGGATGATGTTCGTCAATTGCAGCGCGACGCCCAACTGAACAGCGTACTCCTTCGCCTCCGGGCGCGTGCACCCGAAGATCTCGATGCAGATCAATCCAACCGTGGACGCGACACGCCAGCAGTATTCGTACAACGAAGGAAACGTCGCATAGCGGCAGGTCGAGACATCCATCTCGACGCCGTCGATCAAATCGGCGAATGGCTGCCGCGGAAGGTGAAACTGGCGGATGAAGGGCTGCAGCGCCCGGCCCTGCCGCGTCTCGGGCTCGCCGTCGTAGCATCGGGCCAGCTCCTGCCTCCACGATGCCAGCGCCTCGACAGGAGGCACTGGCCCTGGCTCGTCCACCGTGTCGTCCACCGCACGGCAGAAGTCCCAGACAGCCACGATGGCGTCCCGCTTCGCCTGCGGCAGCACGAGGAACGAGTAATAGAAGCTGGTGTCGCGAGCCACGGTCGCTTTCTGATCGTCCTGCGGGCCTACCGCCCGGGCACAACGGGGTCGGCGGTCGGTCCGATGCCGCGACTGCGGCGCCAGGTCAGCAGGCGCCACGCGAGCAACGGTGCGTCGGTCGCGCCCAGAGACGGCCGGCGTGTGAAGACGTCGAAGTCCTGACGTTCGAGTCTATCGAGCACGTGCGAGGCACCGACCCAGGTGGCGCGCAGCTCGAGCCGCAGCCGCCCCCGCACGCCATCGCACACATCTCGACCCCGCGCGAACAGATCACGAGTCACGGCGGTGCAGCGCCTCAGTGCGGCCTGCCATGCCGGCGTCATCAGCTGGCGATCGAGATCAGCGTCATGCGCGCCGGCAGCATCACGCTCCTGCAAGGGCACGTAGAGACGCCCCTTTGCCCAATCGACCGCCAGGTCCTGCCAGAAATTCGTCAACTGAAGCGCGGTACAGAGCGCGTCGGACGAGGCGTCGAGGGAGCCGTCGCGATAGCCTGCGATTCTCAAGCACGATGCGGCCGACCGGATTCGCCGATCGCCGGCAGTAGTCGTCCACATCAGTCCACGCCGCGTAGCGCCGAACCGTCACGTCCTGTTTGAACGCACTCAGGAGATCCTCGAACAGCGACACGGGCAGCTGGCACGTCCGGATCGTCTCGGCAACGGCCTCGAACGTCAACCCAGCATCGACCACCTGGTCCTTCACGCGTACCTCGCGCGTCGCGCGCTGGCGGGCGCCGGGGGTTACCGCCGCGTGCAGCCGCGCCTGCCAGTCGTCGAGCAGCGCCAGCCGTTCGCCAGGCGCGATGGAGCCTTCGTCCGCGAAATCGTCAGCGACCCTCGCAAAGGCATACACCGCGGCGACGTGCGGCCGCGACGAGGCCGGCAACAGGCGCGACGCGACTGGAAAGTTCTCGTAGTGGGCGCGCGCCAGCCGCTCGCAGGCCTCATAGGCCGCGCTTCGTGCCATCACGCACCACTCACCATTCTTCGTCGGCCACGCTTGCGCGCCGGTTGGCAAGCCGGGCGAAGACGAACAGCAGGTCAGACAGCCGGTTGACGAAGGCGAGGATCTCGTTGTCCACGGCGGCCGGACCGAGCAGCACGATGTGGCGCTCGGCGCGCCGGCAGACGGTGCGGGCGAGATGCAGGGTCGCTGCCGCGGGGGATCCGCCGGGCAGGACGAAACGGCGCAGCGGAGCGAGCTCGCGCTCGGCCTCGTCGATCCAGGTTTCGAGGCGGGCCGTGTCGGACGCACCAAGTGTGGCCTTCTGAACGCGATCCGCAATGCGTTCGGACGGGTCGGCGAGTCTCGCGCCCAGCGCGAACAGGTCCCGTTGCAGCAGCCGGAGCTTCGCGCGCAGGCTCTCGTCAAGGTCCATCGCGCAGGCCAGCCCGAGCACCGCGTTGAGCTCGTCCACGTGACCGTACGCGTCGACGCGCGGATCGGCTTTCGACACGCGCGTGCCGTCGAAGAGACCGGTTTCTCCGGCAGTCGCCGGTCCGCGTGTAGATCTTCACGGCCCAATTCTATCGCGGCCCCGTGGGAGGCTCGCGTCCGCCAGGACCGGGTCGTCATTGAGGTACAGTGTGCCGTCGATCGCCAGCCAGGAGTCCCGTGCCATCACGACCCAGATCCGCGCATCCGACGCGGCCCACGCCTGCCAAGGCCGTGCGAGCCTCCGTCACCCTGCCCAAGCCGGGCGACCGCCGATGGTTTCGCACTCGCCTGCTGGCCTGGTACGGACGGCATGGCCGATCGCTCCCGTGGCGAACGACGGACGATCCGTACCACATCCTGGTGTCCGAGGTGATGCTGCAGCAGACGCAGGTGGATCGGGTGCTGCCCAAGTACCACGAGTGGCTCGGCAAGTACCCGTCGTTCGAGGCGCTTGCCGAGCGCCTCGGAAGACGAGGTCGCCAACACGTGGCGGCCGCTTGGCTACAACATCCGCCCGCGCCGCCTGCAGGCGATCGCGCGCGAGTCGGTCGCGCGGTTTGGCGGCAAGCTGCCATCGGACAAGGACACGCTGCTCTCGTTCAAAGGCATCGGTGAATACACCGCTGGAGCCATCAGGAGCTTTGCTTTCCGAGAGCGCGCGGCAATCCTCGATACCAACGTCGCACGCGTGCTGTACCGCGTGTTCGTCGCCGCCGGAGAGCCGAAGGCACACGCGACGCGTCGCCATCTCTGGCAGATCTCCGAGGCGCTCGTACCTCACAAGCACGTCTTCGACTTCAACCAGGCCCTGATGGACCTCGGCGCCATGGTCTGCACCGCTCGCAAGCCGCGATGCCTCGTGTGTCCCCTCGCGCGCCGATGCCGTTCGGCAGGTCTGGTCGGCGGCTGATCCCGTCACACGTGGCCATGCCGCCAATCGTCGTCGCCGCTGCCGTCATCGAACGGGACGGGCGCCTGCTCATCACGCGGCGCCTGGCCGGAACGCACCTCGCGGGCACCTGGGAGTTCCCTGGTGGCAAGTGCGAGCCTGGTGAGAGTCTCGAAGTGTGCCTGACGCGCGAGTTGCTCGAAGAGCTCGGTGTCAGCGCCCGGGTCGGCCCGACGGTGATGACGACCGTCCATCAGTACGCCGATCGCAGCATCGAGCTGCACTTCATGACGTGCGCCATCGACGGCGTCCCGCAGCCCCTTCTCAATCAGGAAATGCGCTGGGTCGCGCGCGACGAGCTCGATGCGCTCGACTTCCCGCCTGCGGACGCGGCCCTCATCGAGCAGCTGAAGCGAGATCGCTCGCGGATAGAAGAGACGCGCCCCGCGAATCACACCAACGGCAGCTGTGAGACGGTGGCCTCGGGACCTTCCGCGGATCCGATACGGACGAGCGTCCCGGCCTCCGCAGCGTCCCTGTGGACGTAGCCGAGCGCGATCGACCGCTCGAGCGCCGGAGACCAGGCCGCGCTGGTGATCGCGCCCACGTCGTGCGATGCCGCGTGTATCGCAGTCCCAACGGCCGGCGGATCGCCGCCACCGATGATCAGACCAACCAGCCGGCGGGCCACTCGACCGTGCCCCCGATGGAGGATCCGGACGATCACTTCCTGGCCGACGTAGCACCCCTTGGACATGCTGATCGCCCGCGACTCGATGCCGGCTTCGAGCGGAATCGTGTCGGTCGTCATGTCCACACCAAAGAGCGGCATGCCGGCCTCGACGCGTAGCGCAGCGGCGGCGCCGCCACTCAAGGCGGGCACGCCACAACTCGCCAGCGCCTCGGCAAGTGCGGCGATCGTCGGTTCGGTCGACAGCAGACGCACGCCTGGCACTCCGAGCCAGCGTGCCGTGTAGGCCAGGACGCGATCACCTGGCAGCGCCACCGCGGTGTGCATCAGCACGCCCAGCGCGCGCACCTGTGAGGCATCCGCACCGTTCTGCTCCAGCGCGCGGGCTGCGGCGTCCAGCGCACCCGGACCGTGAACGGTGATCGCATGCGTGGCGGACGAACGGTCCGTCACCCTGAGCTCCTCGTTGAAGAGCGACAGATCCAGCCGCTTCGCGATGTCAGGGCCCAATGCCGGCTCGAGATCGAGCCACGCGCCAGCGGCCGTCCGCAGCACGTGCATGTCGGTCAGCATGCGTCCCTGCGGCGTGAGCCACGCCGCATAGCACACCTGGCCATCCGGCAGGCCGGCAATGTCGTTGGTGAGAATCCCGTGCAGGAAGCTGACCGCGTCCGCTCCCTCCACGATGATCAGACCGCGTGGAGTATCGGTCTCGTACGCCGCACCCGTTCTCGCCTGTTCGTAGCCTTCGGCTCCGCGACGTGCCGTCCCGCCTGTCATGCCGACCGACCTTCCGCCGTGTGTACACCGTCTGCTATGCTCGACCACATGCCCTTCCGCTCCGGTCTTTCTATGCTCGCACGGGTCACCGCTGTCTGTCTTTTGGCCCTGCTTGCAGGGAGTGGCGCGCGCGCGCAGGCTCCCAGTGCCTCGAGCGGCCCCTCGAGCGATCCCTCGCAGCTGCTCGTCTACATCCGCGGCACGGCAATCGGGACCGTGGAGAGCGCTATTCGCAAGACCGCCGAAGGATGGGTCGTGACCGGGTCGAGCCGCCTGTCGCCGCCGTTCGACGTCACGGCACGGCGCGTGCTCGTTCGGTACAGCGAAGACTGGAAGCCATCGGAACTGTCGGTGGACGGCACGGTGAAGGGATCCGGCTTCTCGGTCCACACGACGTTCAACGGAACGACGGCTGAAAACGACGTCGTGCAGCAGGGACAGCCGAACCACAAGGTCGATACCGTCAGTCCCGACACGATAGTGCTGCCCAACATGTTGTTCCCGGCGTACGAGGTGCTCTCGATGCGCCTGTCGGCGCTGCCGGCCGACACCGGACAGCTCCGGGCGTACGTCGCGCCGCAGGCCGAGATCGCGGTGGACATCCAGCGGCTCGACGTCCAGGCGATCGAGACGTCGCACGGCACGGTCCGCGCGCACCGCTACTCGGCGACGTTTCAGAATCCCGGGGGTCCGCTCGCCTCCGAGGTCTGGACCGACGACGGCGGACGCCTGCTGCGATTCGAGGTACCTTCGCAATCGCTCGTGGTGATCAGAGACGACATCGGATCCGTGACGGCGCGTCGGCAGAACATCGCTCGGGCCGGCGACGAGCGCGTTTCCATCCCGGCCAACGGATTCAACCTGGCGGGCACGGTCAGCCGACCCTCCGGGCAAGGCGATGCCAAGAACCGGTACCCTGCCATCGTCCTGGTGGCCGGATCGGGCCCCAACGATCGCGACGAGACCGTCGCGGGGATCCCGATCTTCGGCCAGCTCGCCGGCAGTCTCGCCGACGCTGGGTATCTGGTGCTGCGCTACGACAAGCGGGGGATCGGCCAGAGCGGCGGCCGCGCCGAGACCGCCGACATCTTCGACTTCGCGGATGATGCGACAGCCGCAATCGCGTACTTGCGCGAGCGGAAAGACGTGCTCGACGATCGCGTCTCGATCTTCGGTCATTCGGAAGGAGCGCTCATCGCCCTCGTCGTCGGGCTCCAGACTGAAGGATGTGGAGGCGCTGGCGCTGGCAGGCTGTCCGTCCGGAAGTGGCGCGGACCTCGTTCTCGAGCAGCAGCAGTATCTGCTCGGCACGATGCAGCTCTCGGACGCGGACAAAGAGAGCCGGATCGCGCTGCAGAAGCGGATTCAGGCCGCCGTCCTGGGCAAGGCGGACTGGACCGGCATCGATCCGGAACTGCGAAAGCAGGCCGACACGCAATGGTTCCACACGTTCCTCACGTTCACACCGGGCCCGGTGATCTCGAAGGTCCGTCAACCGGTTCTGATTATTCAGGGCGAGCTCGACAAACAGGTTCTGCCGTACCATGCCGACAAGCTGGCGGAGCTCGCCAGGGCGCGAAAGAAGACCTCGGCCGACTCGGTCTCGCTTGTGAAGCTGCCCGGCGTGAATCACCTGCTCGTTCCCGCAGAGACCGGTGACGTCGCCGAATACAGCAGACTCTCGGGACGGGCCGTTTCGCCCGACGTCGCGAAGGCCGTCATCGAGTTCCTTGGTAAGCAGAAGCGAAAGTAACGGATGCAGGAGAAGAGCATGCGCACGTACGCGCGGTCGCTCGCGGTCGCGTTCGCGATCGGAGCCGTTCTCGCAATCGGGTCATTCGTCCACGCGGAGGCTCCGGCCGCGGCGTGCGACAAGGGCGCCAAGAAGCTCAACATGCGCTTCACGATGAAGAACGCGCAAGGCAAGCCGGTCAACCTGAGCTCGTACGCGGGCAAGGTGCTGCTCGTGGACTTCTGGGCGACCTGGTGCGGGCCCTGTAAGGTGGAAATCCCTGGCTTCGTGAAGCTCTACGATCGCTACCGTGCCCAGGGCTTCGAGATCGTCGGCCTCATCACCGAGGATCCGATCTCGAACGTGCCGGCGTTCGCCAAGGAGTTCGGCTTGAACTACACCGTGCTGGACGCGAACGATCGCGAAGACGTCGAGACCGCGTTCGGGTCGATTTCAGGCCTTCCGACGTCGTTCCTGATCAGCCGCGATGGACGGATCTGCAAAACGCACCTGGGGTACACGCCGAACGAAGACTTCGAGCGCGAAATCACCGCGTTACTGGGCGTGCCCGTGGCGCCGCGAACGACGCCGTCGGCCGCGGCGGCCGATCGCACGCCGCACTGACGGTCCCGCCTACTCGTAGCGAAGGGATTCGATCGGATCCAGCCGCGAGGCGCGGATTGCGGGGAGCAGTCCGCTGACGAGTCCCACGGCCATCAGGATCCCCGTGCACACGATGAGCAGCTCGGCCGACAGGATCAGGTGAATGTCGAGCTGACGTGTCGTGTCGTCCAACAGCTCGGAAAGAAACGGCCGCGGGCTGAACAGCCATACGAGCACGTACGACAGCGCCACGCCCACGACGCCGCCGGCCATGCTCGTCGCGACGCCTTCGAGCAGGAACTGCAGCAGGATGTCGCGACGGCGCGCACCGAGTGCTTTCCGAATGCCGATCTCGCGCGTACGTTCCTGCACCGACACGAACATGATGTTCATGACGCCGACGCCGCCGATGCCGAGCGTCAAGATGCCGATGAACGCGAGGACGATCTTCAGTCCCTTCGTCATGCCGCCGGTGATCTTCTCGGCCTCCACCGACCCGAACGCGCGCAACGCGCGCTCGTCGTTCGGACTGAATCCGTGGCGCTTGCCGAGCAACTCGCGCACCTGCAGATCGGCTTTCGTCGCGAGCGTCGTGTCAACCGCCTGCCAGATCAGGACGTCGAGCCATGGCTGATACCACAGCTGGCTGACGACGCTGTACGGGATGAAGATGCTCTCTTTGTCGGGCCGGAAGTAGTTCGAGAGCTGCGCCTTGTCTTTCATGACGCCGATGATCTCGAAGGCCATTCCTCCGACGCGGATCGTCTGACCCACTGCTGGCGCGTCGCCAAACAGCTTGCGATGCACCTCGTAGCCGATGAAGGCGACACGGCGTCGCAGCTGCACGTCCTCCGCGTTCAGGAACCGTCCCATGCCCGGGGCCGGATTCTCACTGCGCATGGCGCCGTATTCCGGCGCGACGCCGCGAATCAGGTAGCTCGACTGCCGATTTCCGACCGCGACGTTCATCGTCTCGACGGTCTCGGGGCTGGCGAATTTTACGAGCGGCAATTCCGACACGACCGCCGCGTCATCGACCGTGAGCCGCACGCGGCGGCCGGCCCGTTCGCCGCCAGCCTGCATGCTGGTCTGGCCGGGCCACACGATGTACACGCCATTTCCGAAGGCATTCGCGAAGCCACGCGCGAGCGCGTCCCTGAAGCCGTTGCCGTAGGCCAGCAGCATGACCACCGACACGATCCCCCACGAGATGCCCAACATCGACAGGCTCGCGCGGAAGCGATTTCTCGAGAGACCGTAGAGCGCTTCGCGGAAGACCTCGACGAGGAGCGTGAAGCTGTCAGGGCGCCGGCGCACGGACGGAATGCTCGGCGCTTGCTCGAGAACTGATTCGGCTGTGGTCATCGCAGTTCCCTACATCTCGTAGCGCAGGGCTTCGACCGGCGGCAGTTCCGCCGCGCGCCGCGCCGGGAGCAAAGCAGTCACGACCCCGACGAGCACCAGGGCACACACGGTCATGGCCGCGGCCGACGGCGACAGAATCATCCCCGTGAATCGCTCCGGCATGTGCACGAGCCGATTCACCGCCGCACACAACGCGAGCGCCACCATCATGCCCAGCAGACCACTGACGGCCGTCATGATGAAGCCTTCCAGGAAGAACTGCCGGAGGATCGCGCCGGTCGTGGCGCCGAGCGCCTTGCGCACACCGATCTCTCGCGTTCGTTCGCGGACGGCGATCAACATGATGTTCATCACGCCCACTCCGCCCAGCGCCAGCGTGATGAAGCCGACGGTCACGAAGAAATTCCGCATCGTGTCGACCATCCGGCCGAACATGAGCGAGTTGACCGAGGTGTCCCACATCCACATGGCTTCGCGGTCGGTCGGATCGAATCCGTGCCGGCGCGCCAGCACGAGACGGACGTCGCGTGCCAACGGCCAGTCGATGTCATCGATGCGGCCAGTACGACCGGCGAGGATACTGGGCAGCTGGTCCACGACGGCGGGCTTCGGCGCAACGATGATGTTCGAGACGACGCCAGGCTGCGCATCCGGACGTGGAAAGTCCTGCGACATGGCTGCGAACGGCACAAAGAGCTTGTCGTTGTCAGGACCGCTGTAGTTGCTGTCCTGTTCCTTCTTGCGGATCTTGCCAACGATCACGTATCGGATGCCGTTGAGCGTGACCTCTTCGCCGAGCGGATTGCGCTTGCCGAACAACTGCTCGCACAGGTCTGCGCCGATGAGCGCCGCCCGCCTGACCTGCTGCTCATCGTCCCAGTTCAGTTGACGGCCCATCTCGAGATCGAGCGTGCGGATGTCCTGATAGGAAGGCTCGATGCCGTGCACTTGCGGCGCCGCGGCGTTGTAGCGGCTCTTGACCTTGATGGATCCTCGCTGGATTTCTGGCGTTGCGACCGCTACGAGGCGGGCCTCAGCTCTGATCGCCCGCGCATCGTCAACGGTCAGCCAGATCTGACGGCCGGCCCGCTCACCGCCCGCCTGCTTGCTCGTGCGACCACCCCACACAATTCCGATGTTCTTGCCGAGCTCACGCAGGACGTGCTCGTTGCCCTGTCGGAAACCCTCGCCGGTCGCCGACAGGATGACGACGGAGATCACGCCCCACAGGATGCCGAACATCGTGAGGAAGCTGCGGAGCTTGTTCGCTCGCAGGTTCTCGAACGTCTGAAGGAAGGCTTCTTTCATGACCAGCGAGACCGGGTGTGGAGGCGGGGTCAGCCATCGCACTCGGGCTTGTACCCCGCCGCAGTTTCCGCGCTAGCTGGGCGTGACGACGCGGTCGCCCGCTTTGAGGCCGCTCAGTACCTGTGTCTTGGTGCCGTTGCCAACGCCGGTGGTGATGACGACCTTGCGGCGACCGTTCTTCGCCGCCGGATCGAGCACGTCAACCGACGCGACGCGCTGACTGTCGTAGGAAATCGTGGCCTCGGGGACGATCAGCGAGTTCGGATGCTCCTCGAGCACGATCTCGGCGTTGGCCGTCATGTTGGCCTTGAGTTCTTTCGCGCCGTTCTCGATCGAGACCTTCACTTCGAAGGTCGTGACGTTGTCCTTCTCGGCGCCGATGGGCGAGATCTGCGTCACCTTGCCCGTGAACACCTTGTCCTTGAACGTCTCGACGCGGATGCGTGCGGTCTGCCCGAGCCGCACGTGGCCGATGTCGGCTTCGTCCACCTTGCCGCGGACGAAGACCTGCTCGATGTCGCCCAGGGTCATCACGAGCGTCGCGTTGGCGCCGAGATTCAGGATCGACGAGACGGGGCTGCCGATCTCGACGTCGCGCGTCAGCACGGTCGCGCGAATCGGCGCGCGGATCGTGGCGTTCGCAAGGTCTTCGGCCGCGCGCTCGACAGCAGCCTGCGCTTCGGCCACCGCGGCTCTCGCCTCTGCGACGTGCGCTTCGCTGATGATCAACTGCCCCTGCGCCGCGCGCTGACGGTTTGTCGCCACGTCCAGTGCGCTCTTCGCATCGTCGAGGCCGGACTGAGCGATCAGGCGCTGGCTGAAGAGCGTGGACGCGCGTTCGTAGTTGCGTTTGGCGAGCTCGACGTCCGGAGATTCCGCTTCGATGCGGTTCTTCCGAAGTTGCGCGTCCGCGCCGGTCAGAGCGGCTTTCTTGGCCTCGAGGCTTGCCTCGAGCTCGCGCACGTGCGCGCGAAGCTGTTCTTTGTCGAGCTCGGCGAGGACATCGCCGGTGCGCACGATCTGATCGACATCGACGTTCAGGTGCTCGATGATGCCGTTGGCCTTCGACTTGATCTCGACCTTGGTGATCGGCTCGATCTTGCCGGTGGCGACGACCGACTTGACCATCGTGCCGCGCTCGACCGTCACGACTCTGGACGGATCGACGTCGGCTGTCGCTCCGTTGAGCGACGTGATGCCCCAGACGCCCGCAATGGCCAGGACGACGACGGCGCCGACGATGAGCGACAGTTTGCGAGACTTCCTCATGATCTCCCCCGACATGACACGTGGGAGGCCCGCCCGGCAGAGCACGCCCACCGCTGTTGATTACGAGGAACTCCAGGCGGAAGTTTCACTTCGGGGTATCATGGTCGCGCCTCCGCCGCCGGATGACAGCTGGCTGACCCGTCGCTCATGTGGATCCTGCAGACACGTGACTCATCAGAGGCCGAAGGCTTCACGTTTCGGCTCCTGCCTGGAACTATCAAGACCGTCGGCCGTGCAACCCGAGCGGATTTCGTTTTGGATGTCGCCTTGGTCTCGCGCTTCCACTGCCGGCTGACCGTCCTGCCCAATGGCGCCCTCGAAGTCGAGGATCTGCAAAGCACCAATGGAACGTTCGTCAACGACGCGCGTGTCGAACGGCGCGCCCTGACGGATGGGGATCGGCTGCGGGTGGGACGCGTGGTGTTGACCGTGGAACGCGCCTAGTGGTCTGGCACGCGTCTCGCCGTTCGTGTCACGTGAGAAACGGATTCGACCGTCGCTCCCGTCCGATCGTTGTCGGGTCGCCGTGGCCGGCGTACACGCGAGCCTCGTCTGGAAACGCGAGCAGGTACTGAGTGGATCGACTGCAGCAGCGTGGCGTGATTGGCACCGGGAAGATCGGTCCGGCCGACCGAGCCCGCGAAGAGCGTGTCACCGACGAACAGATCGAGCCCTTGGTCGTCTTTCGGACCCACCTGAAGACACACGCCGCCTGGCGAGTGACCCGGGGTCTCGTGGACGCGGACCAGGTAGTCTCCGAACGCGATGGTTTCGCCACGCTGATACGAGCGATCTGGTGGTGGTTGACTCTCCACGTGAAGTCCGAACATGAGTCCCTGCTGAACGACGGCGTCGTACAGGGGACGGTCTGCGTGGTGGAGCCACACTGGCGCCTTGAACGCCGCTTTGGCGCGGCTGACCCCGGTGATGTGATCGAGATGCGAGTGGGTCAGCAGAATGTGCGTGACCGTCAGCCCCGAGAGCTGAACCGCCGCGATCACGTCGTCAACTTCGTCGCCTGGATCGATGACGACGGCCTCGCGCGTGGCTTCGCAGCCCAGGACGTAGCCGTTCTTGTAGAACGGCGGCGCGGTATGAGTAGACAGCAGCATGGCTGAAGCTCCCAGGGTCTCGTTGTCTGACATTGTCGCCGCGCGGCGCCGGATTGGCGACTCCATCCGGCGAACGCCGCTCGTGGAGTCTTCCTGGCTCTCCAGTTGCGCCGGAGGCCGCGTCCTGCTCAAACTCGAAACTCTGCAGGTCACCAATTCCTTCAAGGCGCGGGGAGCCCTGAACGCCGCAGCCGTGTTTGCGGCAGAAGCTGGACGAGACCGGGCGATCGTCACCGCGTCGGCAGGCAACCATGGGCGGGCGCTCGCCTGGGCCGCCCAAACGCTCGGTCTGCGGGCGATTGTCTTCACACCCAAGGGCGCACCGTCCGTCAAGCGCCGCGGCATCGAGCAACACGGCGCGGAGCTGAGAGCGGAGGCCGATTCCTACGAGGAGAGCGAACGGATGGCACAAGCGTACGCCAGGACGTCCGGCCTGCCGTTCATCTCGCCGTACGATCACTTCGACGTCATCGCCGGAGCCGGCACCGTGGCGATCGAGATCCTGGAGGAGGAGCCCGACGTCAGTATCCTCGTCGTCCCCCTCGGCGGCGGTGGATTGGCCAGCGGTATGGCAGTAGCAGCCAAGACCATCAATCGGGCTATTCGAGTAATCGGAGTCGAGGTCGAAGCCTCGACACCATTCACGTCCGCACGCCGCGCGGGCCACGTGGTCACCGTCGATGTGGGACCAACGATCGCGGATGGGTTGAGCGGGAACCCTGATCCCGACACGAGCACGTGGCCGTACATCCGCGACCTTGTGGACAGCACCGTGGTCGTGCCGGAAGCTGCGCTCCGATCGGCCATGCGTCAACTCGTGGCGGAGGAGCATCTGGTCGCTGAGGGTGCAGGCGCGGTTGGCGCCGCCGCGCTCGCAGCACACCTTCTGCCCCTCGAAGGGCGGACGGCCGCGGTCGTATTGAGCGGATCGAATATCGACGTCGAGAAACTCGTCCAGGTCCTTACCGGCTGAGGAACCACCAGGCTGCGGCGGCAAGCAGCAGTACGACAACCAGCAGCACTCCCACGAGAGAGCCGCGACCGGAGGCGCGAGGATGCTCGCGCGCCGGAGGCGGTACTGCCGCACGAGCTTCGGCGACTTCAGCGATCTCTCTGAGGTCGGCGGCCATCTCGGCCGCCGATTGATAGCGCGTCTCGACACTGCGGCTCAACGCGCGCTCGAGGATTCGATCGAGCGCGGGCGGCAGCGACGGGTTCTTCGTCGTGGGCGGCACGAACTTGCCTTGCAGTACCGCCGTCACGGGATCCGTCGTGGTCGCCGCCGCAAAGGGCGGCTCGCCGACGACCATCGTGTACAACAGCGACCCGAACGAGAACAGGTCGGTTCTCGCATCAGTGGGCAGACCAAGCGCCTGCTCGGGAGCCAGAGACTTGGCGGATGATGAACGATCGGGGGCGGGTTGACCAATCGCCTCCAGAGGAACGCCGACATCGAAAAGCTTGACCTGGCCCTTCGAGGTGATGGCCACCGTTGCGGGGCTGATGTCGCCGTGCACGAGACCCAGAGAGTGGACCTCGGCCAGTCCGTCCGCGAGCTGCGCAGCCACTTCGAGCGCTCGCTGCGGATTCATGGGCCGCCCATCCAGTACCTTGTTGAGCGCATCACCCGCCACGAACTCCGTGACGATGTAAGGACCTTTCTCGTCTTCGGCGAGCCCGTAGACCGACGCCACGTTCGGATGCGAGATCGTCGTGGCCGTGCGAGCCGCGGCCAGGGCGTTGTCGGTGAGCCGCGCGCGATCGATCCGGCGGATCAGTACCGTCCGGCCTGCGTGCAGATCCCGTGCGCGGATTGGGCCACCCGACGCGGTGCGGTCCTCGAGGACCTGATACTGACCAATGGAGTCGGGCACGGGGGTTCTTCGCAGTCGCTTTCGTTGTCGTATTCGTTATTCGGGCTAGTCTTCGCTCGCCGCTCCGTCCATGTGAACGCCGGAAGGGCTGAACACGAACGCGAATCCGAACACGACGAGTCTTCTGAGTCCCCTATTTCCGTGGCGGCTGAGACGGTCTGAGCTCGACGCGGCTCGCGAGGCTCCGGCTCGGGTGCGCAATCAAATCGACCACGACACGGGCGACGTCTTCGGCGGCCAGCTTCCACTCGTTGCCCGGTCCGCTGCCACCGGGCGTGAACTCGGTCGCCACCGATCCCGGCATGACGTAGCTGACGCGGATGCCGTCGTAGCGGACCTCCTGCATCAGCACTTCGCTGAACGCATTCAGCGCCGATTTGGAGGCACAGTACGCGCCGCCGCGCGGGAACGGATTCTTGCCGGCGAGGCTGCTGATGTTGATGATCCAGCCGCCGCCGCGGGCGCGCATGTGGGGAATCGACGCACGGCAGGCGAAGAACACGCCCGTGACGTTCGTGTCGATGACCGCGTTCCAATCCTCTGTCGTCATGCTCGCGAGGGGAGACATCTTTCCGGATGCCGCGTTGTTGACGAGGATGTCCACGCCACCGAACCGCTCTACCGTTCGCGCGACGAGACGCTCGACGTCCGCCTCTTTGCGGATATCGGCGGCAACGGCCTCGAGCCTCGGCTCGACGCGTCCGGCGCCGGCCAACGTCCGCCGGGCCTGTTGCAGATGCTCCTCGCTCATCCCACTGATCACGACAGCCGCACCATCCGCGAGCAGGGCTTCGGCAATCGACAATCCGATGCCGCGCGAGCCGCCCGTGACTATGGCCACCTTCGATCGCAGAGACGGGTCACTCGACATGCAGCATCCTCCGAAAGCAGCGCGTTCGTTGCGAGGGTAATACAATACCGCACGAATGAAGCGCGTCGCCATCGTGGGTGCGGGAGAGATCGGCGCGGCCGTTGCCCGGGCGCTGGCCGAGCACGAGACCGTGCGCGAGGTCCGCCTTATCGATCAGTCGTCGCTCGTCGCGGCCGGAAAGGCGCTCGACATCACACAGGGCGGACCGATCGAAGGATCCGACACTCGCGTCACCGGCGCAGCGGATCTCGACGCCGTGGCAGGCGCAGACGCGGTTGTGATCGCGGATCGCCACGGAGCCGGCGAATGGACCGGTGACGAGGCCCTCGCGTTGCTGCGACGCCTTCTCACGGTCGCTGGACGAAGTCCGCTCATCGTCGCTGGTCCCCACTACGACGATCTGCTCCGCGCCGCGCACCGTGAGCTCGGTGTCGATCCGCGGAGACTTCTGGGGTCCGCGGCTGAGGCGCTCGCTTCCGCGGCTCGGGCGCTGACCGGCGCCGCATCTGGTGCGTCTCCAGTGGACGTATCGGTGCCGGTGCTTGGCATGCCGGGACGCTGGGTCTTCGGCTGGAGCGATGCGCGGATCGGACTGGGACCCGCGTCTGCCCGGCTGGCGCCGCTCGCCCTGACGCGCATTGAGTCGCAGGTGGCCGCCAGCTGGCCCCCCGGCCCCTCTGCACTTGGCTCTGCCGCAGCCTCTGTGGTGCGGGCGATTGCCCACGGGCGACTCCGGCAGCTCACGGTCTTCACGCCGGTCGAACACACGCTCGACATCCGTCGGGCGGTGGTCGCAGTTCCCGTCAGCCTCGACTCGGGCGGCGTGAGAGCCGTTCAATGGCCGCCTCTGAGCGCGCGCGAACGCGTGCTGCTGGACGGGGCGCTGTCGGCCTAGGAACCCTGTCGGAGTGAACAGCTCGGCTGGCCGGATGGCTACCGGGAATGAGCGGGAAGGGACCGAACACCAGGCGTCAGACTCGCATCCATTGCGAGTGGTCGGGGCGAGCACGCTCCCAGCGGAGCCCGGCACCCGATGTTCGATCGCTCTGATGGCTTAGACGATCCAACTCGCCACACGGTTTCCGGCAGCGCTAACACGCCTCAACCGGACTCCTGCCGAACACATCCCCGAATGCCCGGATGACCTCGCCCTCGAGATCCTGCGCGCGAAATCGAGACACCCAGCGATTCGAGCGACGTCACGCCATGGTCGCGAATCCCGCAGGGGACGATCAGCGAGAACGCGTCGAGGGCCGTCGTGTGGTTGAAGGCAAAACCGTGACTGGTGACCCACCGCGAGATGCGGACGCCGATGGCGCCGATCTTTTCTGGTCCGCGGCTGGTGTCCACCCATGAACCAGTCAACCCCGGCACGCGCCGCGCCGTCACACCAAGACCGTGACAGACGTCGATCATCACGCGTTCGAGGTCGCGCACGTAGCGATGCACGTCGCAGCGATCCGGCCGCAGGTCGAGGATGGGATAGCCAACGAGCTGACCCGGCCCGTGATACGTCACGTCACCGCCGCGGCCGGTCTCGATGACGTCGATACCGAGCCGACGCAACGTCTCGGGTGTGGCGAGGATGTGCTCGCGGGCATCTGCGCTCTTCACCCCGACGGTGATGACGGCTGGATGCTCCAGCAGCAACAGCAGGTCGTCCGTCCGCCCGGCTTTGCGATCCTCGACGAGGGAACGTTGCAAATCGAGCGCCTCGCGGTAGCCCACGACTCCAAGGCGGCGGACGAGCAACGTGCGGTTCTGATCCACGCGCTATACGGCGGCGGGGTCGAAGTTCTCCAGCTGTCTCTTCACGACTGACATGAACTGGTCGCCAATCGCCCCGTCGATCAACCGGTGGTCGAAGCCGAGCGTGAGATACGCCATCGGACGGATCGCGATCGCATCGTCGATCACGACCGCCCGCTTCTCGACGGCGCCGACGCCGAGAATGGCGACCTGCGGCTGATTGATGATCGGCATGCCGAACTGGGCGCCGAAAATGCCGGGATTCGTGACCGTGAACGTGCCGCCCTGGACGTCTTCCGGCTTGAGCTGCTTGACGCGCGCGCGGCCGGCGAGGTCGGTGACGGCCTTCGTCAGATCCAGCACGTTCATCGCGTCGGCGTTCTTCACGACCGGTACGATGAGTCCCCAGTCGAGCGCCACCGCGACGCCGATGTTGATCTCTTTCTTGTAGACGATGTTGTCGCCGTCGAGCGAGGCATTGACGATGGGCAGTGCCCGCAGTGCGTCGGCAACCGCCTTGAGGATGAAGGGCAGGTACGTGAGCTTGGCGCCTTGCTGTTCGTACTCCGCCTTGTAGCGATCGCGCAGCTGCGCCACGCGGTGAAAATTGACTTCGAAGACCGAATGGACGTGCGCCGACGTGCGCCGACTGAGCACCATGTGCTCGGCGATCTTCTTGCGCATGACCGAAAGGGGCACGATTTCGACGTGCTCTCCGGGACGGTACACGGGCACGTGACCGCCTGTTCCTGGCGCCTGGGCCGGCGATCCCGGCCGGTGATCCAGAAATCCCAGGATGTCGTGCTTGGTGACACGCCCGCCGACACCCGAGCCCGGAATGTCTCGGATATCCACGTTGTGTTCTTTCGCGATCTTGCGGACGAGCGGCGACGATTTGGCCCGGCGCTGATCGTCGGTTCCGTCCTGTCCGCTTGCAGGCGCAGCAGGCGCAGACGCTCGGACTGGCGGCGCAGCCGCGATGGCGGATGACGGAGACGCATGGCCCGCCGTGTCGGTCGCGGCCACAGGCTCGTCTTCGATGACGATGGTATCGGCGTCGCCGATCGTGGCGACAACGCTGTTGACGGGGACGGTCTCGCCTTCGCGAACGGCGATCGCGCTCAGCACACCAGCGACCGGCGATGGGATCTCAGCGTCCACCTTGTCGGTCGAGATCTCGAACAAGGGCTCATCGCGGTCTACCTTTTCGCCGACCTTCTTGATCCAGCGAACGATCGTCCCTTCGGCGATCGATTCGCCCATCTGCGGCATCAGGACTGGGGTAGGCATAGCAGTCGAGTCGTGCTCGTGTTCGGATTCGTGTTCGGATTCGTTCGGACGCCTGGGACTCGTCGACCCTGACTTTGCGACTCTTCTGACCTTCGACTTCTTCGACTCGCGCTAAATGTGAATGGCCGCTCCGTGTGCGGCGTGTGCCGCTTCGCCAACCGCTTCGGCCATGGTCGGATGCGCGTGGATGGTGCGAATCAGCTCCTCCACCGTGCACTCGAGCCTGAGCGCGAGCACGGCCTCGGCGACCAGCTCCGTCGATCGGAGCCCAATCATGTGGACGCCGAGAATCTCGTCGTACTTGGTGTCGGCCACGATCTTCACGAATCCTTCGGTCTCGCCGGCCATCTTGGCGCGGCCGAGGACGCCGAACGGGAACGTGCCCACCCGGACGTCGTAGCCGCGTTCACGGGCCACGCGCTCGGTCAGGCCCACGCTCCCGATTTCAGGCTCGCAGTACGTGCAGGCCGGCACGTGATCGTAGTTGATGGGGCGGACCTCGCGACCCGCCATGCGTTCGACCGCGACGATGCCTTCCATCGATGACACGTGCGCGAGCTGCGGATGCGGCCGATCGGCCAATGCAATGACGTCACCCACGGCCGACACGTTCTGCACATTCGTGCGATAGAGGTCGTCGACGCTGATGTACCCGCCGGACATCGCGATGCCGAGATCCTCCGCCCCAAGTCCCGTCGTGACCGGTCCTCGTCCGGTGGCCACGAGCAGGTAGTCGGCCTTCAGCTGCTCGCTCTTGCCGTCCGGTAGCGTGAAGGCCACGTCCACCCCATCACCGCCGGCCTGTGCCGACGTCACCTTGGTGTTCGTGTGCACGGTGATGCCGCGCTTGCGGTACGACTTCTCGAGTTCGGCCGAGACGGCTTCGTCTTCGAGCGGCACGAGCCGCGGCAACAGTTCGACAATCGTCACCTTGCTGCCGAACGTGTTGAAGATGGAGGCGAATTCGACGCCCACGGCACCGCTGCCGAGGATGACGATCGAGCGCGGGACTCCCTGGATATGGATCGCGTGGTCGCTCGTAATGATCCGCGTGCCGTCGATCGCGACGCCCGGCACGCTCCGCGCGACCGATCCAGTGGCGACGAGGATCTCTTTCGCCTGCAGCTCACGCGACTCGCCTTCGGTGATCGTCACGCGACCATTGCCCAGCAAGCGTGCGGTTCCCTTGATCCACGTGATGCCGTTCTTCTTGAACAGATACTCGACGCCTTTCGTGAGTCCCGTTACTACCTTGTCTTTGCGGGCGTGGACGCGCGCCATGTCGATGGCCGGGGCGGTGTCGCCGAGCGTGATGCCCCAGTCTTTCGCGTGCTGCGCAACTTTGAAGGCGTGGGCGTGCTCGAGCAGCGCCTTCGTCGGAATGCAGCCCCAGATGAGGCACGTGCCGCCGAGCGACTTCTGCTTCTCGACAACGGCCGTCTTGAGTCCGAGCTGCGCGGCGCGGATCGCGGCGACATAGCCGCCCGTGCCGGCGCCAATCACGACGAGGTCGAACGCGTCTGCCACGAGGTCACTCCACGAGCCGGTAGCTGCCGGCAAGACTGCCGGCCTCTGGCGGGATAACGAAGGATGAATCGGTCCGGGGGCGATCCGGCCGCCAGGCGGACATCATCCTGCCGCCTCGCCGCCGCTGCCGCCGGGCCGCTTGAGCGACGCCAACGGGATGAAGACCTGTGCCGGTGGATCGGCAGCTGCTGGTTCGTCCTCGCGCGGCGCCTCGGGATCGAGGCGCCGCACCGTCGCGCGCAGCTCACCGTGCTGATAGCGCAGCTCCCAGGTACCTGCTGCGTGAGCTGTTCGAGCCGGCGCGTCAGTCCGCGTGCCTTGAGCCAACTCGCCAGGGCGACGAGCCCGATAGCGCCCATCAGCAGCCATTGCCACACCAAGCCACGTTATCCGCCGCCTCCGGGGGTGTCAAGGACGGTCACCGCGGCCGCCGGGCACTGGCTGCACCGGCGCCGGAGAGCCACAGGCCGTCTGCTACACTCCCCCCAACCGTGTCGAACAGGCCTCGAACGATCCTCGTGATCGACGATGACGAAGCGGCGCGAGAGCGCATGGCCGACGCGCTTCGCCGCGACTACCGGGTCGTCCGGGCGGCGAGCGGTGAGGCAGCCCTCACGCTCCTGACGCGCGAGGAGGTCGACGTCGCACTGCTCGGCGTGACGCTGCCGGGTATCTCAGGCTTTGAAGTCCTGCCGATCCTCCGCGAGAACTACCCGGCAACCGAGGTCATCATGGTCTCGGCGGTGGGCGATCTCGATCACGCGGTGCAGGCCGTCAAGCAGGGCGCCTTTCACTTCATCACCAAGCAGATCGATCTCGACCAGGTGCGGGCGCTCGTCAATCACGCCATCGAACGGCAGACGCTCAATCGAGAGGTGCTTCGCCTGCGGGCCGAGGTGGACGAGGATGCCTCCGACCGGACCTTCATTGAAGGCCCGAGCAAAGCCACGCACGACATTCTCGACACCGTGCAGCGCGTCGCCGGCCTGAGCGCCACGGTCCTCATCCTCGGCGAGAGCGGCACGGGCAAGGAACTGATCGCGCGGCGCGTGCATCGCCTGTCGGACCGGCCGAACGGACCGTTCGTCGCGGTGAACCTCGCCGCCATCCCGCGAGAGCTCGTCGAGAGTCTGCTGTTCGGTCACGAGAAGGGCTCGTTCACGGGCGCCATTCGACAGCAGATTGGAAAGTTCGAACTGGCCACGAGCGGTACGCTGTTCCTCGACGAGATCGGAGACCTGCGCCACGACCTGCAGGCGAAGCTGCTGCGTGCGATTCAGGAAGGCGAGATCGAGCGCATCGGGAGCACGCGTCCGATCAAGACCGACTTCCGGCTCATCGCCGCCACCAACGTCGACCTGGAGCGGGCCGTGAAAGAGGGACGCTTCCGCGAGGATCTGTTCTACCGCCTGAACGTCATTCCGATCAAAGTGCCGCCGCTCCGCGAGCGGACCGATGACATCCCCCTGCTCGCGCGCTTCTTCCTGAAGCGCTACAACGGCAAGTTCCGGAAGCAAATCACTGATATTTCCGAATCGACGCTGCGGATGCTGCAGGCCTACTGGTGGCCGGGCAACATCCGCGAGCTCGAGAACCTCATCGAACGGCTCGTCGCGATCTCGGACAAGCCGTGGATCACCGACGACGATCTTCCGCTCGATTTCGTGTTCGCCAAGCTCGATCGCGAGCCGAGCGAACAGGCCAGCCTGTGGGACGAAGCCACGCGCGCGTTCGAACGCAACTTCATCCTGCGGGCGCTGGAGAAGAACGGCTGGAACAAGACGGGCACCGCGCGCTACCTGGGACTGCCCCTCTCAACGCTCAAGTTCAAGATCGAGCGGTCGGGCATTCGCGAGCTGCAGAAGACGATTCAAGGTGGGCAGCATCCGCGGGCGTCGAGGCCCTGAAACGCCGAAAGCACGAAGCGCCGGCCGACCGGCCGAGACTTCGTGCTTCCGTGTGCGGGCCAGCGAGGCCGGCCAGTCGATCGGTCTACTTCCGCGGCAGGACGGAGTCCTTGAGCGGCTTGGCGATTCGAGCCTTGACGACGGTCTTGGCTGGAATCTTGATGGGCTCTCCGGTCGCGGGGTTGCGGCCGAGCCGCGCCTTCCGCTTCTGCACCACCAGCTTGACCATGTTCGGCAGAGTGAACTCTCCCGAACGCTTCAGCTCCTTCTCGGCGAGAGTCGTCAACTCGTCGAAGAACTCGCGCGCTTGCGTCCGCTTCACTTCGAAGCGCTCGGCGAAGTGCGAGAAGAGCTCGGATTTGCCCATCCTCCGGGCTTCAGCCATGCTTTCCCCCTGAATGCTTGGAGCGCGCTTGCTGCCAACCGCCTCGTGATCGCGCGCGCGAGCGAACCGTGCGGATGATTCCCGAAATCCGGCGTATGCTAGCGCGCACCTTCGGCACTGTCAATCGGATCAGGCCGAGAAATCGAGTGTTTTTGACACACAGACGTAGAATTCTTCGATGATGTCAACGCCCGCACTCGAGACCTTTCCCAATCCACGGCCGGGGCGCACGTACGAGATCGCCATCGACTGCCCCGAGTTCACCTCCATGTGTCCGAAAACCGGACTGCCCGATTTCGCTACGATCCGAATCACGTACGTTCCCGACCAACTGTGCATCGAGCTGAAGTCGCTGAAGTACTACCTCGTCGATTTTCGTAACAAGGGTATCTTCTACGAGAGCGTTACCAATCTCATCCTCGACGATCTCGTCGCCGCCTGTGCGCCTACACGCATGACCGTCGTCGGTGACTTCACGCCGCGCGGCGGCATCAAGACCGCTGGTGACGGCGACGTACGAGAAAGCGCGGTAGCGACCGCGAACGTCGTATTCGTGTTCGTACTTCGTATTCGAACACGAACAGCAGTCCGAAGACGAACACGAAAGCGAACGCGACGCCAGTCATGATCCCATCGTTCGCCCGACGACCCGGTCGAAGTCCCGATCGACGACGTGCTCGACCTGCACTCGTTCCGGCCCAACGAAATCCCGTCACTCGTTGATGCTTACCTCATCGCCGCGTACGAGGCCGGCTTTCGACTCGTCCGACTCGTCCACGGCCGCGGCACCGGCACGCAGCGCGCGATCGTGCAGGCCCTCCTCGACACGTCATCCGCTGGTCGCCACCTACTGGGACGCGCCAGACAGCCACTTGGGTGCCACGAATGCGCGCCTTCGCGATGCCGCGCGGAGCAATCGGTTTAGCCCACGTCCAGGTGCTCAGCCTCGGCGCACTCGGATGACAGCGCACGATGCCGGCCGGACCGCGGCGTGGGCGCCGCTGACGGTTCTGTAATCCCGCGATCCATTTCGTGACGCGCCGGCGAGACGCGCGTCGCCACGGCCGCGATTCCCAATTACGGGATTGTCCGCAGGTCCCTCTCGGTAAGTGGCTTGTACGAACGGGCGTCTGTCGCACACGCAGGCATGTGCCTTGCCTCACTTCCCGCCAACGTTCCGCCGGGAATCGGTGTGTGCACCGCCCGGATGCCCGCCGGTGCGGGCCGTCTCCAACTGACCAGGATCAGACGTGCCGCTCGTTCTCGCCCTTGAACCCGATCCCCGACAATCGGCCGCGCTCAAAGCGGTCGTGGAACAACGTGTCGGCGCCGAACTGCTCCTGACGGATTCGACGGAGGCTGCGATCGCCGCACTGTCGGATCGCGTCCCCGATGTCATTCTGATCTCAGGACTGCTCGCTGTCGAAGATGGTGACGCGGTCCGCGATCGCCTGCGCACGATCCCTGGCGCCGTCCACGTGCAGACGTTGACGCTTCCGCAGCTGGCCGCCGGACAAGGCCCGAAGAAGCGGCGCGGCCTCCTTGGCGCGCTGCGTCGATCGGCCGAATCGTCAGGCGAGGGCTGCGATCCGGAATCCTTTGCCGAGCAGGTGCGATCGTGCCTCGACTTCGCGCGCGAGTTGAAGCACGAGTTTGGATCGGCCGACTCCGCGAAGCACGACGAGTCGCAAGGCGCGGTTGAACCGGTCGCACCGCCACAGCAAGCGGCCGATGAGCCGTCGCACGTGACCGCCGAAGTCTCGAATGCCCCAGCATCCGACTGGAGCTGGGAGCCGGTGACGGCTCTTGATCAGGCGCCGGTCGGCGTTGACGCCCCATTCGAAACCGCCGTTCAGGCGCTCGACCATCATCCGGCCGGCGTGCTCGATGCAACATCGGTGCTGCTGAAACATCCGGTCGAAGGACCGCCCGATACCGAATCGGCTGCCGTCCTGCCCGCACAAGTCGCCCTCGAACGGGATGATGAGAGTGACGGCTTCGAAGACGTGGATCTCTCAGCGGTGGAGGCTGAAGCCGAACCCGCGCCCCTCGAGATCGACGCGGCTTCCGAATCCGTGGACGACGAGCCTGCACACGTCGAGACAGCGCCCGTCCTCGAGACGCAGACGGAGAGCCGCCGCCGACGCCCACGAAGACGAGTCGCTCGGCGAAGAACCGTTGGAGGATCTCTCGATCGCGGTCGCGGCTCTCACCGATCCGGCACCGCTGACCGATCGCCCAGCCGAGTCCGAGCAGCACGTGGACGAACAGGAGCAGCAAGCTCGCGACGCCTTCGAAAAGGCCCGGCAGGCGCGCGCGGCGGAAGCAGGCGCTCGCGCAACGAAGGCGCGCTCCGATCGCGAGGCTCGCGTTCGTGCCGTCGAGGAGCATGAGCGGAAGCAGAAGGACGAGGACGTCCGGGTGCGCGAGAGCGACGATGCACTGCACCGGGAGCTGTCGGAGCGACAGCGCGCGGCAATCGAGGTGGCCGACCAACTCGCCCTGGAGCAGGCCGAGCATCATCGGCTCGATGCTCGAGACGGCCGAGCGCGAGCGCGTGGCGCGGCAGGAAGCGGCGCAGACGTTCACTGAACGCGAGCGGATACTTCGCGCCGAGAACGGCCGCGAACGGGAGATCCGCGAGCGCGTCGAGCGCGAGCACACACAGCAGGTCCGTCTCGCTCACGATCTCACCGAACAGCTGAACGACGCGCGAGCCGCACGCGAACACGTCGAAATCGAGAGCGCAGAGCGCGAGCGCCGCGCCACCGCGGCCGCCGAACGCGCACGGGCCGATGCCGAGCGCACGACGGCGGAATATCAGCTCGTCGCAGAAGAGTTTGCCGTCAAGGAAAAGCGCGCGGCAGAAGCGGCCGAGCGGCAGCGGCGCGCGCTGGAGCTGGCGGAACGCCGCCTGGCCGAGAGCGAGCGTCAGCTGGCGGATAACACACAGACGATGACGGAGCTCTCGGCGCGAGCCGAGGAGGCGCTGGCCGAGCGCGAGAGGATCGCGCGGGATATCGGTGAGCGCGACAAGCAGGTCCAGGAACTCACACGGCAGCTCGCACGGGAGCGCGCCGTTTGCGAGCGGCTCATCCGCGAAGCGGCGGAACGCGAGCAAGCCACCCAGGAGTTGGCCGAGCAGCTGGCGCGCGAGCAATCCGAGCGTGAGCGGCTCCAGAAGACGAGCGCCGCGGTCCCCACGCCGAAGCCGGCGCAACCACCCGCCCGTCCGGCGGCTCCGGCGGCTCCAGCCGCTCCTCCGCGGGAGCCCGCGGCAGAGGCGCGGCCGGTCCGCGAGGTACCCGTCCCGGCGCGCGAGAAGCAGCGCGACGAGGAACCCGGCAACGACCGCCGCCGCTCGCTCAGACCGAGGCGGACGCCGTCACCAGCACCGCAACGTCCCACACGGCCGCGTCCTCAACCGACGCAGAACGAGTGGGGATTACATGACGCCAATGCCTGCGGCTTCGACGCATTGTTCGCGAAGCTGTCGGAGCAGGAGCGAGGTAAGCCCGTAGAGGAGCCGCAGACCGCGGCCGACGTCCTGATGGACGCCGGCGAGCGGAGCGAATCCTCTTCGGGACGCGCCTCGCGTCGATTTCGCGGCGGCCCCCGCAAACTGGCGATCTGGGCCCGCAGGACCGACGAAGCGGCGCCCCCGGTAAACCTGCTCGCATCAGGGCTCACCGATCAGGTGGCCTCGACCGACGATGAGATGGCTGCCTTGATGCGAGGCCTGCAGCTGCCCGCGGCGATTGCCGCGGTACGCTACGCACGCGGCGCCCGCATCGAGCGCGTGCGCGTCAAAGCTCGCCGTCGTCGTCCTCTGCGGAAAGACGCGCCGACCCTCGTCGTCTCGCGCCGGGCGCTCGACGAGCTGCGCCCGCGCGGCGGATCGTCCACTTTCTGAGGGATCACACATTGACGACGGCAGACTGACGATTGACGAATAGCCCGACGGAAGGGCTTCAACGTGAAGACCGTCATTCGTCAATCTGGCTTCGATCCGGAGTGAGGGCTCGGCCCGGCGCTAGAATAGCGGCCGAGTGGACACCGCTGCGACCGACTCGCCCGGGCTCGCCACACGGCTCGCCGGTGTCATTCGCGTCCTTGCTCCAGCCCTCGCCGGAGCGCTCGCGTGCGCGTCAGTCCTCACTGGCCTCGTCCTACGGCCGGCAGCCTGGCCGAACGCGGGACCACTTGGTGATGGGAGCAAGGCCGGGCGCGTTCGAGGCTGGTTCGCCGCCGACGGCTTCTACCGCCCCGAGTTCGATGCAGCGAGCGGCCGCCAGTTCAGTTGGACGTCCGCCGACGCGACACTTCGTGTCGAACACATCGATCGAAGCATTCCCTGGCGCGTCGCGATCCGTGCACGTGCTGGGCGTGGCGGGGGCGTCGCCTTGCCCGACGTCACGATCAGCGTGGATGGCGTAACAGCGCAAACCATCCGCGTCACGAACGATCCCACGAACCTTGTCGCGGATCTTCCTCGGGGCGGCCCCGACTCTGCGCACGTCTCGATTCATGTCAGCGACGTGTTCACGCCTGGGCCGAAGGACCCGCGTGCGCTAGGTGTGGTGGTCGAACAGATCGCGCTGATGCCCGGCGACGGCCGTTCGAGCGGGGGACCCGGCGCCCGTGCGGTATGGTCGGCCGCAGCGGTTGGCGGCGTGGCGACACTCGCGATCGCCCTGTCGGGACCTCCCCTGTCGATCGCACTCATCGCCGCCGCCGTCGTGGGCGGGGCTTTTGGGTGGTTGCTTGCGTTCGACCTCGCCGTTTTTGGCACCTACATCGACCGGTTGACTGCGCTGTCTATTGGCCTGGTGACCGCTGGCGCGGCTATCGGTATCGGCGCACGCGTCCGCCGTCGACCCGCGGAACCTTGGGGCTGGACAACCGCCGCAAGCCTCCTGCTCGCCGGCACTGGCATCAAGCTGGCGATCTCACTGCATCCGCAGATGATGGTGGGCGACGGCATCTTCCATGTCCATCGCGCGGAGCTGGTCGAGGCCGGGAAGTACTTCTTCACCTCGACGACGCCGGCTCCCTATTTCGAGTTTCCGTACGCGATCGGGCTCTACGTCGCCGCCATGCCGTTCTGGAATTGGCTGCCGGCCGATCTTGATCGATTGGCGCTGCTGCGGGCGATCTCTGCCACCGCCGATCTCGCCGTTGGCCTCACGGTCTGGGGGCTCGCGCGCCGCTTCTGGCAGGACGACAAAGTCGGTGTCTTCGCAGCGGCTGTCTATCCATTCATCAGGATCGGGACGCAGACGCTGGGAGGCGCGAACCTGACGAACCTGTTCGCCCAGGGAGTTTTCGGCCTGGGCCTCGCCTGGCTGATCCTGAGAAGCGACGGCGAGAAGCGAACGGCCTCGGTCGTCGTCGGAGCGCTGCTCCTCGCAGCGGGATTCCTGTCGCATTTCAGTACCTGCGTCGGTCGGTGGACCGCTCGCCGTCGGGGTGGCGGTGGCCATGCGAGCCGCGAACAGTACTGTCGTGAAGAACGCGGCAATCTGGATGCTGCTCGCGATCGCGCTCGCAGCAGGAACCTCGTGGGTGATCGTACTACTCGCGGTTCATACCGGTATACCAGCAGACGCTGACACGAGTCCGTTCAGGCGAAGGCGGCGGCCAGCCGCGATCGATGGTTCGACCCGCGAGCGAGAAGGCTTCGGCATCACTGCGTATTCTTCGAGAGAACTTTGGTGTGCCGCTCCTCGTGCTGTGCGGCGCCGGCGCGGTCCTCGTCGCCGCTCGGCGCCGCCGCGATCCCCTCAGCCTTGCGTTGGCGGCATGGCTGGTCGTGACAGGCGGGTTTGCCATCCTTGGCGTCGTGACGCCAGTCGAGATGCGCGCAAATCTCGCGGCGGAGCCGCTCGTCGTCATCCTCGGCGCCACGACGCTCGCAGCAATCGATGGCCGTTTCGGCAGGGCGGGTCGAATCGTTTCCATCGCACTTGCCGTCGTCGTCTCAGTGGATGGACTCGTCCCTTATTCGACCTGCCTGGGTCTGGTCGGGATGAATTCAGTTTCTGCCACTGGTTGGCGCGAGTGCGGGCAGAAACTGAAATTCATCCCGACCCCATCAACCTAGCCGAGGGCCGCACGACAGTACGCCACGCACTTCTTCATCTCTTCCACCGTATCGTCACCCTTGTACCTGGTACTCGATGCCCGCGGGGATCGCCCATCCCTTGTCGCGAAGCAGGGTGAGGACTGGCTTGATCGGAGTGTCGCCCTGACCGAACGGCAGGTTGGGGCCCTGATCCTTTTTTCGATCTTTGAGGTGCAGGGTGACAATCTTGGCGTGATGCGTCTTGATGAACTCCACCGCGTCGAAGTTGGCCGCGGTGAAGTGACCGATGTCGAGGTTGACGCGAATGGCTTGCGACGCTTTCATCGCCTTCTCGAAGTCGTCCGGCGTAGCGAACTCGTTGGGATTGATGTTGGAGTGATTGTGCACGCCGACAACGACGCCACGTTTCTCCGCGATGGGACCGATGCGTCCCACGGTCTCCTGATTGGATGATGCCGTGATCGTCTTCACGCCGAGGGCCGCGGCCTGATCGAAGCCCTTTTGGACCTCCTCGTCGGTCCAGTCATCGCGGAAGCTGATGTTGACGGCGTACACGTGGATCCCGGCCGCATCGAGCTTGCTCCGCAAATCCTTGAAGTACGAGTCCGGCGTCTTCAGCCGCCAGGTCCGCAGCTCGTCGCGTCCGCTCGTCTTGGGTTCGAAGTGCCCCTGCCAGAGCTCGACGTCGCTCAAACCGCACGCCTTGAAGCCATCGACCATCTGATCGAAGCCGCGATCCCTGAAGCTGTAGCTCTGCGCGCCCAGGACTACGTGATGCGCTGCGAACACTTCGGCGACGCCTTGCGTGGCGGCCGCGGCCGCAGCGAGCGAACCGAGCGCGCGTTTCGTCCATTCCCGACGGGTCATGTCTGACATGGGGTCTCCGGAGAGAGGGGTAAGGGAATAAGGGAAAAGGGAAAAGGGAAAAGGGGTAAGGGGTAAGGGGTAAGGGTGATAAGGCAAAGGGCTGAGGGCAAGCGACACAGGGCGAAGAGCCAAGGGCTGAAGCCGAACGAGAACATACATCATCTGGCCTTCAGCCTGTGGCCATTTGCCCTCGCCCCTCGTGTGGCCGCAGGAGATAGAATGCGCTCCATGCGTAAGCGAATCTTGTTTGGCTCTGCGCTCGCGGCACTGGCTGCGGCGCAGCTCGTGACAACGACTCGACTCGGCGCTCAGGCGGTGGCTGCTCCAGCCGCGCCGGCGCCGTATACGGAGAGCATCCCCGACACCAAGATCACGTTCGACATGGTGCCGATTCCGGCCGGCAGCTTCACGATGGGCAGCCCTGACGGCGAAGCCAACCGTCAGCCTGACGAAGGTCCGGCACACGTGGTCAAGGTGGACGCGTTCTACATGGGTAAGCTCGAGGTGACCTGGGACGAATTCGACCAGTTCGGCTTCAAGCTCGACCTCCAGCGCAAACGGAAGCTCGGGATCACCCTGCCGCAAGACGCGGCAGACGCCGTCACGCGCCCGACGCCGCCATATGCCGATGAGTCCTGGGGTTGGGGAAAGGAAAAACAGCCTGTCATTGGCATCACCCACAACGCCGCGACGAAATACTGCGAGTGGCTCTCGGCACGCACGGGCAAGACGTACCGCCTGCCGACCGAGGCGGAGTGGGAATATGCGGCACGCGCCGGTTCGAAGACGGCGTACAGCTTCGGCGACGATCCCTCGGCGATTGCTGACTACGCGTGGCTACGGGGGAATTCTGAAGAGCAGCCTCACCTGGGCGGGAAGAAGAAGCCGAACCCCTGGGGGCTGTACGACATGCACGGCAATGTCGCCGAATGGACGCGCGATCTCTACGCGGCCGACTTCTACGGCACACCGGCAGCCACCGCCGCCAATCCCTACAACGATCCCGGCAAGGCGCTCTACCCGCACAGCGTGCGCGGCGGCTCGTGGGACGACGATCCGGCCAAACTCCGGAGCGCGGCACGCCGCGCGTCGGACGTGAAATGGAGCCGCCGTGACCCCCAGAATCCGAAGAGCGTCTGGTGGCACACCGACGCCACCTTCGTGGGCTTCCGCGTCGTCCGCGAAGTGGACAAAGCAGGCGCCAAATAGTAGGTTGTCTGATCGGGTCTGGCTCGCGAGCCAGCCAACACCTCTCCCACTCTGACGGCATCTCTTTCTTGTTTGCGAGGCAGGGTATGACGAGCACTACGGATCCGAACGGCACGGCGTCGCGACGCGACTTCATCCGCACGACGACCGCTGCAGTGGTCGGCAGCACGCTGGCGACTTCCATGAACCTGCCCGGTGCCTGGGCGGCAGGCTCTGATGAAATCAAAGTTGGCCTGATCGGGGCGGGCGGACGCGGCACGGGCGCCGTTGACAACGTGCTATCGGCCGCGCAAGGGGTCCGGTTGCACGTCATCGGCGACCTCTTCCCCGATCGCCTGAAGGACAGCCTCGAGAACCTGTCGAAGCACGGCGACAAGTCGGCCGTTCCGGCCGAGCGGCAGTTCACGGGCTGGGACGCATTCGAGAAAGTCATCGCGTCCGACGTCAACTACATCATTCTCGCGACGCCGCCGGGCTTCCGGCCGACGCATCTCAAGGCGGCGATCGCGGCCGGCAAGAACGTGTTCACGGAAAAGCCCGTCTTCGTGGACGCGAACGGCTACAAGACTGTCCTCGAAGCGTTCGACGAGGCGACGAAGAAAGGACTCGGCGTAGTCGCGGGCACGCAGCGCCGGCACCACGCCGCGTACCTCGAGGCGATGAAGCGCGTACAGGACGGCGCGATCGGCGACGTCGTGGCCGCCCGCGCGTACTGGAACCAGGGCGGTCTCTGGAACAAGCCGCGCCAGTCGAACTGGACCGACATGGAGTACCAGGTGCGCAACTGGCTCTACTACACGTGGCTTTCCGGCGATCACATCGTCGAGCAGCACGTCCACAACCTGGACGTGGCGAACTGGGGCGTCGGCAGCGTGCCGATCAAGGTCGTCGGCGTCGGCGGCCGGCAGGCCCGCACGCAGCCGGAGTACGGCCACATCTATGACCACTTCGGCCTCGACTTCGAGTACGCCAACGGCGTGCACATGATGAGCATGTGCCGCCAGGAGCCTGGGACGCCCGGGCTCGTCGCCGAAGCGCTCGTCGGTACCAAGGGCGTGCTCGAGACGCAGGACGGCGTGCGGTACGAGATCAAGGGACCGAGCGCGTGGAAGTGGAAGGGCGAGTACACCAACCCGTACGTGCAGGAGCACACGGATCTAATCGCGAGCATCCGCGCCGGCAAGCCGCTCAACGAGCTGAAGCAGGTGGCGGGCAGCACGCTGACGGCGGTCGCCGGACGCACGGCCGCCTACACGGGTAAGGTCGTCACATTCGATCAGCTCGTGGCCGACGGTGAGAGCCTCGCGCCCTCGAAGCTGACGTTTGGACCGATGCCGGTGCCGCCCGTTGCGATCCCCGGCTCCGCCGACACGATGTAGCGGACCCGTGCAATCGAGCCGTCTGCCGAGCATCGGCGCGCGAAGCCGGCGGCTCGCTCGTATCGCTCCTCACAGTCGCCCGGCGGCTGCAGTTCTCCTCGTGCTCATGATGGCGGCGCTCGCCGGCGCCGCCGCGCTTCACGCATCGGCGCGCCTCCTGCGCCGCTACGAGTTCAGCAGTCAACACATGGGAACGACCTTCCGGGTCGTTCTCTACGCGCCAAACGAGGAAACGGCGGCGCGCGGCCGCGATGCCGCGTTCGCGACGGTCGCAGACCTCGACCGCCGTCTGACCGACTATCGCGACGACAGCGAGTTGATGCGTGCATGCGCCGAAGCCTGGCGCCATCCCGTGACGCTCAGCCCGGATGTGTTCGATGTGCTCGTCCGCGGTCAGGCATTCGCGGAACGCTCTGGCGGCGCGTTCGACATGACCGTCGGTGCGCTGTCGAAACTGTGGCGCCACGCCCGCCGGCAGGGCGAGCGGCCCGACCCGAAGGAGCTTGCAGACGCCCGTCGGGTCGTGGGCTTTCGGCTGATGACGCTCGATGCCGCGGGGCGCACGCTCACGCTCGCCAGGGAGGGTGTGCGCCTCGATTTGGGAGGCATCGCAAAGGGCTACGCGGCGGATCGTGCGCTTCAGACGCTTCGCGATTCCGGTATCCGCCGTGCGATCGTCGTGGCCGGGGGTGATATCGCCCTCGGCGAGCCTCCCCCGGGCGCGCCGGGCTGGCGAATCGACATCGTGCCGTTCGAGGGCGTTTCACCGCCGGTCCGTGCGGTCACGCTGGCCAACGGAGGCATTTCGACATCCGGAGACGCGGAGCAGTTCATGGAGCTCGGCGGTGTCCGCTATTCGCACGTGCTCGACCCGCGGACGGGAGAGCCGTTGACCGGACGCTCTGCCGTCACGATCATCGCAAGAGACGCCACGACCTCGGACGCCATGGCCAAGGCCGTGGCGGTGCTGGGACCGGCGGCCGGAATTCGGCTCGCCGACGACACACCCGGCGTTCAGGCGCTGATGGGTATCGTGGACCCGGGTCACCCGGTCCGCTGGGTCGCGTCGTCGCACTGGCGTGGACGTTGACGCCGTGTCGAGCTACTGGATACTGTTGCCACCTCGAAGGAGATAGATGATGCGAAAGGCACTCATGACGCTCGCCGTGCTGACAGCAGCGGCCATGGCTGTGACAGCGGCGGAGTCGACCGGACTGAACACGCTCACGGCAGCGGAAACCGCGGGCGGGTGGCGTCTGCTGTTCGACGGCAAGACGACGACGGGCTGGAGCGATGCCTGGAAGGCGCAGGTGGCCAAGAGCAAGTTCCATGAGATGCCGCGATACGGCCTCGAGAAGACGGGCTACATCGCCCTGCAGGATCACGAGGCCGAAGTCGCGTTTCGAAACATCAAGATCAAGGTGCTCGACTAACCGCAGGCGAAGCCGCCTGGAGACTCTATGAACCTCTCAACGCGCGTCAAGCTCTCGGTGATGATGTTCCTCCAGTACTTCGTCTGGGGGGCGTGGTACGTGACGATGGGCACGTATCTCTTGAAGACCCTCAACTTCTCCGGGCAGCAGAGCGGTGTCGCCTACAGCACAACGGCGCTGGCGGCGATGGTGTCGCCCTTCTTCGTCGGGCTGGTGGCCGATCGCTTCTTCGCCACCGAGCGGATTCTCGCGGTGCTGCATCTGGTGGGTGCCGGGCTGCTCTATTACGTCTCGACGCTCACGGATTTCGGATCGTTCTATCCGGTGCTGCTGGCGTACACCCTCTGCTACATGCCGACGCTGGCGCTGTCGAACTCGCTCTCGTTCCACCAGATGACGGATCCGGGCCGGGAGTTCCCCGGCATCCGGGTGCTCGGGACGATCGGCTGGATTGCCGCGGGCTTCGTCATCAGCGGCCTGAGCGCGGAATCCGTCGCGCTGCAGTTCAAGGTCGCTGCCATTGCGTCGGCAATCCTCGGGGTCTACTCGCTGGCCTTGCCGCACACGCCGCCCGCGAAGATCGGCCACAAGGTCACCGCGCGCGACATTCTCGGCCTCGATGCGCTGGAACTGATGAAGGAGCGATCGTTCGCGATCTTCGTGCTGGGATCCTTTCTCATCTGCATTCCGCTGCAGTTCTATTACTCCTTCACAAACCCCTTCCTGACCGAGCTCGGCGTCACCAACACGGCGGCGATCCAGACGATGGGTCAGATGTCCGAGATTGGCTTCATGCTGATCATGCCGCTGTTCTTCTCGCGGCTGGGCGTGAAGTGGATGCTGCTCGTCGGCATGTTCACCTGGGCGCTGCGCTACATGCTCTTTGCGTTCGGCAACGGCGGACCGCTCATCTGGATGATTTACCTGGGGATCATCGTGCACGGCATCTGCTACGACTTCTTCTTCGTCACCGGTCAGATCTACGTGGACAAGAAGGCGCCGCTGCACATCCGCGCCGCGGCGCAAGGATTCATCGCGTTCGTGACGCTGGGCGTCGGCATGTTCGTGGGGTCGTACCTGTCAGGCTGGGTCGTGGATCAGTACACGGTGACGCAGAACGGGGCGCAGGCTCACGTGTGGCAGCCGATCTGGCTGATCCCGGCGGCGTTCGCGGCCGTCGTGCTCGTGCTCTTCGCGGTCTTCTTCCGGTATCAGGAAGAAGCGAAGACTGCTTAATCTTCTCGGGTTCCCAGGTTCCGGAGTTCCGAGGTTCCGGGGTTCTGAGGTTCCGAGGTTCAAGACCTGAAGGAGTTCGGTATGGATCGGCGTGAGTTTCTGGCCTCGTCGTTGACGGCAGGGTTGGGCACCATGGCATACGCTGAGGGACAGCCGGGCGGTGGCGAGATGGCGGCCGAGGTGTACGAGCTGCGGCAATATCATCTCAGGGTCGGTCCCATGGTGGACCGGATGCACGAGTACCTGAAGAACGTGTCGATGCCGGCGCTGGGCCGTGCGGGGGTGAAAACGGTCGGCGCGTTCACGCCGCAGTTCGGACCCGACTCGCCCAGCATCTTCTTCCTGCTGGCCTACTCGTCGATCCAGGACTTCATGGCGCTCGACAGCCGCCTGAACGCCGACGCTGAGTACAAGAAAGCCGCGGAGTCTCACGCGACGCTGCCGGCTTCCGATCCCGCGTACGTCCGCATCGACAGTCAGTTGATGCTGGCGGTGCCGTTCATGCGGCGGATCGAGGTACCCGCGGCCGCCTCGGGCAACAAGCCGCGCGTGTTCGAGCTTCGGACGTACGAAAGCCACAGCAAGCGCGCCAACAAGATGAAGCTCGAGATGTTCGGGGATGCTTGGGCGAGTTGGCGATCTTCCGCCGAACGGGTCTCGCGCCGGTCTTCTTCGCGAACAACCTGATCGGACAGCGCCTGCCGAGCCTGACCTACATGCTCGTGTTCGACGATCTCGCTGCGCGCGAAAAGAACTGGGGATCGTTCATTGGCGATCCCGCCTGGAAGACACTGAGCCAGAAGCCCGGCTACACGGATCCCGAAATCGTCTCGAACATCACGTCGGTCATTCTGAGACCGACGGCATATTCGCAGGTCTAACCGACTCACGACTACGGGCTCAGGCTGCTGGCTCCGGCGCCCGGGCTCTTGGGAGTTGGGCCTTGGGAGTTGGGAGTTGACGAGCGGCATGCGTACCTGGTTGGTGGTCTTCGCTCTCGTGCTCCTGGCACACGCCGCCGGACACGCGCCAGGCTCAGCGGCGACGCAGAAGCCCTCCGCGCCGCCGCCGAAGTCTGGACACTCAGCCGCCGCCAAAGCCGCCCGCGAAAGCGGCGCCAGCTGAAATCGCGCCGATACCCACGGCTCCGCCGTTCAACCCGAATCTCCTGATCACGCGCTGGCAGGCCCAGTGGATCCGGCCTCAGGGCAGCGGCGCGAAGGACTTCGGCGTCTACCATCTCCGGAAGTCTTTTACGCTCGACGCGGTCCCGAAGAAGTTCGTCGTGAATGTCACGGCCGACAACCGGTACGAGCTCTTCGTCAACGGCACGCGCGCCGCAACCGGTCCGGCGCGAGGCGATCTGGATCACTGGCGATTCGAGACCGTGGATCTGGCCCCACAGCTCAAAGCCGGTGAAAACGTGCTCGCGGCCGTCGTCTGGAACTTTGCCGGCGACGCGCCGATGGCGCAGGTCACGTACGAGACCGGCTTCCTCCTCCAGGGCGACACGAAGGCCGAGGCCGTCGTCAACAGCAACAAGACGTGGAAGGGCACCGAGAACACCAGCGTGACGCTCGTCCCCATCGATCGCGCCGCGATCTTCCATGAGTACTACGTCGGCAGCACGGGCGAGCAGGTCGATGCCGCCGCGTATCCCTGGGGCTGGGAGACAGCAGAGTTCGACGACCGCGGCTGGGGCGAAGTGGACGAGATCACCATCGGCGGACCGCGGGGGATCCGCGACTCACCCGCCCGCTGGTTCCTGATCCCCAGAACCATTCCGCCGATGGAAGACACTCCGGAACGGTTCACCCGAGTTGCCCGCACCGACGGCGCGGCGCCACCGGACGCATTCCTGCAGGGCTCGTCGCCATGGACGGTCCCGGCCCACACGACCGCACGCGCGTTGCTGGATCGCGGGTATTTGACGACCGCGTATCCCGAAGTCGTCACGACTGGCGGCAAGGGCGCCGTAGTGGCCCTCACCTACGCCGAGGCCTTGCGCGAAGCAACCTCCGACGGCACCAAGGGTCCGAAGGGTAATCGCGACGACGTCACCGGCAAGATCATCTCTGGCTTGACCGACAAGTTTCTGCCGGATGGCGGCAAGAGCCGGACCTTCCGTCCCCTGTGGTGGCGCGCCTATCGCTACGTCGAGGTCGCCGTGACGACGGCGGACGATCCGGTCTCGATCGATGACGTTCGCGGCGCCTTCTCGGCGTACCCGTTCCAGTTGCGAGCCACGTTCGAGAGCGACGATCCGGTATTGTCGAAAATCTGGGATGTCGGCTGGCGCACGGCCCGGCTCTGCGCACACGAAACCTACATGGACACGCCGTACTGGGAGCAGCTCCAGTACGTCGGCGACACCCGCATTCAGGCCCTCATCTCCCTCTACTCGACCGGCGACGATCGGCTCGTGAAGAACGCGATCGAGCTGTTCAACGAGTCGCGGCTGCCCGATGGACTCACGCAAAGCCGCTATCCCACGATGCTGCCGCAGATCATCCCGCCGTTCTCGCTCTTCTGGATCGGGATGATGCACGACCTCTATCAATACGGAGGCGACGCGGCCTCGCTGCGGAAGTACCTGCACGGTGCGGGAGCGGTCCTCGACTGGTTTGCCGATCGCCGGATGCCGACAGGACTGCTCGGTCGGCTCGAATGGTGGAACTTCGTCGACTGGGTCGAAGGCCACGGCTTCGAAGACGGCGAACCGCCGACCGAGAAGGACGGCGGATCCGCGATCCTGTCCCTGCAGTTCGCCCTGGCGCTTCGCGAAGCGGCCGATCTCGAGGCGGCGTTCGGCAGTCCAGAGACGGCGGCGCGCTATCGCAGTCTCGCCGACCGCGTCGCCGCGGCGGTGCGTCGCACGGCCTGGGATCCGGCCAAGCAGGTGTTCGCGGACACGCCCACTCAGAAGACCTACAGCCAGCACGTCAACGCACTCGCGATCCTCGCTGACATCGTGCCGGAAGCCGACCGTCCGGCACTGATGAAGAAGATCCTGACTGACGTGTCGCTGACGCAGGCGACGTACTACTTCCGTTTCTACATCATCCGTGCGCTCAAGAAGGCCGGCCTTGCCGACGAGTACCTCGCCCAGCTCGGACCGTGGCGGACGATGCTGGAACTGGGCCTGTCAACGTGGGCGGAGACGCCCGAGCCGACGCGCTCCGACTCGCACGCCTGGAGCGCTCATCCCAACTACGATCTGCTGACGACCGTCGCCGGCATCCAGCCCGCGAAGCCCGGATTCAGTGAGGTCCGCATCGAACCGCACCTCGGATCGCTCAAGACGCTCAAAGCCTCCGTGCCAACGCCGCGGGGAATGGTGAGCGTGAAGTACGAGCGCAAGGGCGATGAGTTGACGGCCGACGTGACACTGCCCGAGGCGGTCACCGGCACGCTTGCGTGGAAGGGACGCGAGGTGCCGCTCAAGCCAGGCAATCAGCGGCTCAAGCCCTAAGCAGACCTCGACGTCGTCACGCCAACGAAGGCCGATCCAATCCGGCCTGAAGCGGCGTCGTTGTCAGGCCTCGCCAGGAGCGACGTCGCCAGGTCGCGTAGAGATCGATTTCGGTCAGCTCGTCGATCTCGACGTACTCGTAGTCGGTGTGCGCGGCGAAGATCGAGCCAGGCCCCATGAGCAGAGGCGTGCCCCACTTGTCGAGAAACGGGATGTCGGTCGTGAACGGAAAGACGGCCGTGTCGAAACCACCGACGGTCTTCAGCTCGGCGGCCGGAACATCGAGGACAACCGAAGCCTCGACGAGGTCGCTCAGCGCGTCGAGCACTGGCGTCAGGGCCGTGGACGGTCCCACGGTGCGGAACATCACTTCCGCCGTTGCGTTGCGGCGGGATGACGTTCGGCGCCACTCCTCCGGAGATGAGGCCGACGGTGTAGTGTGTGCGGCCGAGCAGCGGGTGCGTCGGCAGTTCCAGTCCGCGCAGACGAACGAGGGCGTCGACCAGCTTCTCGATCGCCGACTCACCCGCCTCGGGATACGACGAATGCGCGGCCCGCCCACGAGCGGACAGCTGCACGCGGAACGCGCCTCTGTGGGCCGCCCCAAGACGACTGTCGGTCGGCTCGCCGTTGATCAGAAAGCGGCAGTGCTCCGACCCGAGGTTCGCGGCTTTTGCGCCGTCACTCCCCCGTTCCTCCCCGACGACGAAGAGCATGCCGAGGTCGCGCACGCCGCTCTGCCTCAGTTGCTCCGCTGCGGTCACCTGTGCGGCGAGGATGCCCTTGGCGTCGCATGCGCCGCGGCCGTAGAGCCGGCCGCCCAGGATCCGGCTCGGGAAGAACGGCGGCACGCAATCGAAGTGCGTAGAGAACACCACATGCGGCGACTCGAGCGTGGCCAGCACGTTGAACCGGCCGTCCGACACGGCCTGCTCCTCGACGCGATAACCCCGCGCGCGGAGGTACGCGGCCAGCCACCGCCCGCAATCATCCTCGCGCCCCGTCGTGGAATCGATGTCGATGAGCGCACGCGCCAGCGTGAGCAGACTCAACGAATCCATTGTTCAAGCTCGGTGCGGGTGTCGGTGCGAGCATCCCGGTACTTCACGATCACTGGCGTCGCGAGCGACAGGCCCCACGCGGCGCCCTGACCCACGGTCACCTGGCGGGCACCTGGCACGACGACGGCGCCCGCGGGCACGATGAGGGGCTCGCCTGCCTCGGGGCGGATGATCCGTTCGTGCGGCAGATCGTAGATGGGCGTGGAACCCGTGATCACGGTGCCGGCAGCAATCACCGCGCGTGTCTTCACGACGACGCCCTCGGTACACACCCGTATTCCCGCCCACGAGCACATCGTCTTCGATGATGACGGGCAGCGATCCGACCGGCTCGATCACTCCGCCGATCTGGGCAGCCGCGCTGAGGTGCACGCGTGCGCCGACCTGCGCGCACGAGCCGACGAGCGCGTGCGAGTCCACGAGGGTCCCTTCGCCGACGTACGCGCCGATGTTGATGTACATCGGCGGCATGCAGATCACGCCGCGCGCGAGATACGCACCATCACGGATCGTCGAGCCGCCCGGCACGACACGCACGCCCTCCGCGGTCGTCAGTCGTTTCAGTGGCAGCGTGTCCTTGTCCACGAACGGCCACCGGCCGTGATCGGCGGACTGGTCGCTCAACACGCCCCAGCGGAAGCCGAGCAGGATGCCCTGCTTGACCCAGGCGTTGACACGCCACCCGGTTGGCGACGAGGCATCGGGCTCCGCTGCGCGCACCGTGCCCGCCGACAGAGCGCGCAGCGGAGCTCAGCAAATACTGCGCGGGCCGTATCGCGGTCCGCCTGGTCACCCAGGCTATAGAGCTCGGAGATGCGGTCGGGAAGAGACATGGACGGGCGGGAGATCTGAGAGTTGGTAGTTGGTAGTTGGTAGTTGGTAGTTGGTTCGAAGGAGCTTGTGTTCGCACTCAACCACGAACTACCAACTACTACCAACTACCAACCTACCTCTTGCCGACCGGCGTGAGCGCCAATTCCTCGAGCGCTTCCGCAATCCGGGCGCGGCTCGCAGCTGAAGGCGGCACCATCGGCAGCCGGTAGTGCTCCTCGAGCAGACCGAGCATGGCCATCGCGGCCTTGACGGGAATCGGGTTCGACTCGACGAAATTGACGAGCATGAACTTGATCAGGCGCTGGTGGGCGCTGCGTGCAGCCGAGAAGTCGCCGCGTTCGGCGGCCTCGACGAGCCCTGCCATCGCACGCCGGCACGACATTCGACGCCACCGAAATCAGGCCGCGTCCTCCCACCGCCATCACCGGCAGCGCCATCGCATCGTCGCCACTCAGGACGATGAAGTCGTCAGGCACGAGACGCATGACCTCGCAGATCTGCGTCATGTTTCCGGACGCTTCTTTGACGCCGACGATCGTCGGGACGGCGGCGAGGCGCGCGAGCGTTCGAGGCTCGACGTTGCAGCCGGTGCGGCCCGGCACGTTGTAGATGATGACCGGGAGACTGGTGCCAGCGGCGATTGTTTCGTAGTGGCGGACGAGGCCGTCCTGCGTGGGCTTGTTGTAGTACGGAGTGACCGAAAGGATGCCCTGCGCCCCAAGATGCTCGAGCGCGCGCGCGAGCTCGACGACTTCGTGCGTGTTGTAGCCACCGGCGCCAGCGAGCACCGGGATGCGTCCCGCAACGGCGTCCACGACGAGCTCCACAACGCGCAGGTGCTCCTCGCGCGTCAGCGTGGGACTCTCGCCAGTCGTGCCGCACGGCACGACGAAATGGACACCCTCTTCAACCTGCCGCTGGGCCAGGCGGCGAATGGCAGGTTCGTCGAGGCTGCCGTCCGCTTTGAACGGCGTCACGAGTGCAGTTCCAAGTCCGGTCCAGGCGCGTCTCATCGCGATCCCTCTCGAGTCAGGCCGAGGCAATCCCTCATGGTAAACCACCCGCGCCGGCCGTGGAGCCATTTCGCGGCCACCAGGGCTCCACGCGCGAACGTGCCGCGATCGCGGACGGTATGCGTCAGCGTTATGGTCTCGGACGGCCCGTCGAAGCCCACAGTATGCGTACCGGGAATGGATCCGACGCGGGACGATGACACGTCGATCCCGCGGGGGTATCCGGTTCCGCGGAGTGTCTGCTCCAGCCACAGCGCGGTGCCAGACGGCTGGTCGCGCTTCTTGGCGTGATGCAGCTCGTGGATCCAGGCGCCGTAGTCGTCCTGCGATCCGATGAGTTCGGAGGCGCGCCGCACGATCTCGCCGAACAGCACGACCCCAGTCGAGAAATTCGGAGCCGCCAGGACGCCAATGTTGGCATCTGTCACGAGCTGCCTCAGGCGCCCCGCGGAGTCATCCCATCCCGTCGTGCCGATCACGGTGTTGATCCCGAGCGCCGCCAGCCGCGGGAGGTTCTGCTCGACCGCACGCCGCCGTCGAGAAATCGATGGCGACGTCAACGTCTGGCCAGGCACCGGGACCGAGGGCATCGGCTTGCCTGTTCACACGGCTGTCGAGGACACCCGCCAGTTCACAGCCATATTCGGGGGCCAGCGCTTCGACCAGCTTGCCCATGCGGCCGTAGCCAATCAGCAGCAGCTTCATTGAGGATGACACCCGAGGATCACCTACCGACAACTCCGCAACGCCCAACTCCCAACTGCCAACTGTAGACCGAGGACCGCAGACCGACAGTTAGTCCGCCTTCGTCCGCACGCGGTCGAGCGCGACGGCCACGACGATGATCGCACCAATGATGATCTCCTGGATGTAGTTCGGCCATCCCATCTGCTGGCTGCCGTTCCGCAGCACCGCCATGATCGTCGCGCCGATCATGGAGCCGAGGATCGTGCCAACGCCGCCATTCAGGGATCCGCCGCCGATGACGACCGCGGCGATCACGTCGAGCTCGGTGCCGATCGCCACGGTCGGATCACCCTGCCGCAGGCGCGACATCTGCATCACGCCGGACAATCCGAACAGCAGGCCCGCCAGACCGTAGATCGCGACCTTCATGCCATCCACCGAGATGCCGCACGCACGCGCGGCCGCTTCGTTCGACCCGATCGCAAACACATGGCGGCCAAACACGGTGCGGCGCAGGACGAACGCCGCGCCGATGGCGAGCAGCAGGGTAAGCCATACGCCTGGGGCCACCACGAGCCAGTCTGGACGCGGGAACGTGACCGCGAGATCGTTCACCCAGGTTTCGGGGACGTTGACGGTCTGCTGGTCCGCAATCCACTTTGCGACCCCGCGCGCGATCCCGAGTGTGCCAAGCGTCGCGATGAAGGGAATGACTTTGAGGCGCGTGATCGCCAGTCCATTGACGACGCCCACCATGCCGCCCGCCACCACTCCGGCCAGAACCGCCAGAAACGGCGACAACCCAGCGCGGAGCACGAGGGCGGTGACCACGCCCGTCAGCGCGATCGCCGATCCGACCGACAGATCGATCCCCGCGCTCACGATGATCATGGTCATGCCAATCGCGCCGAGAGCCACGATGACGGTTTGCGCGACGACGATGCGGAAGTTTCTGATCGAGAGGTACTGCGAGGGCGAGTCGGTCATGAGCGCAAAGATCGCGATCACGACGACCAGACCGAGGAACGGACCGAGCCGCGCCAGCGTGCGGCGGCGAGCCGACGCCGCAGGCATCGTCTCAGCGGGGGCGGTCGTCGCCATGGTCAGGCCTGACCTTCCACGTCGATCGCGGCGTGAAGCACCGACTCCGGCGTCCACTCGGCGATCGGGCGGGCAGGAGACAGGCGGCCGCGACTCATCACCGCCAGTCGGTCGCACAGTCCGAACAGCTCGGGCAGGTAGGAACTCACCATGAGTACCGCCTTTCCATCGTCGGCGGCCCGCACGACGGCGTCGTAGATTTGTGCCTTGCTGCCGATGTCGATGCCGCGGGTCGGTTCGTCGAGCAGCAGGACGTCCGCCTGCTGGTGCATCAGGCGGGCAAGCGCCACCTTCTGCTGGTTGCCGCCCGACAGTGTCTGGGCGGCTTGATCCGGTGTCCTGGCCTTCACGCCGAGGGTGTGCACCCAGTGGGCCGCCTGCTGGCGTTGATCGGAGAGACGCAGCCAGCCCCGCGTGGCGCATGCTGAGAACCGCGTCATCGTGATGTTGTCCGACAGCGACATCGACAGCGCCAGACCTTCTCCCTTCCGGTCTTCGCTCAGATAGCCCAGTCCAGCCGCCAACTGTCCCCGCGGCGAAGCGGGATGGCTCGGATCGACCTGCCGTTCACCGGTCATCGCGCCGATACGAACGGTACCCGCGGTAACGGGGGCCAGGCCGAAGATTGCGCGGATGAGTTCGGTGCGGCCCGACCCCATCAGCCCGGCAATGCCCAGAACTTCACCGCGTCGCAACGCGAACCCGGCCTGACGCACGGAAGGGGCCGCCAGATTCTCGACGGTGAGCAGGGTTTCGCCTGGATCGCGGCGGCTGCGTTCAGGAAACAGATGGTCCACGGATCGCCCGACCATCTGGGCCACGAGCTCATCGTTCGTGGCGCTCGCGAGCTGGCCGGTGGCGACGCTGCGGCCGTCGCGCAAAACCGTGAAGACGTCGGCAATCTCGCGAATCTCTTCCAGGAAGTGGCTGATATAGACGATGCCGATGCGCTGGTCGCGGAGGCGGCGGATGAGGGCGAAGAGATGATCGACGTCGGCGCGCTGCAGGCTGCTCGTCGGCTCGTCCATGAGCAGGATGCGCGCCCGCGCGGCCAGCGCGCGGCAGATCTCAACCACCTGCTGCGCCGCGATTGGCAGGTCGCCCACGAGGCGCGCGGGGTGCAGTTCGGGGTGCGGAAAGTTGGCCAGCAGCTCGAGAGCTTGTGCTTCGGCCTGCCGGCGATCGACGAGGCCGAACCGCGAGGGCTCGCGGCCCATGAGGATGTTCTCGGTGACCGAGAGGTGCGGACAGAGCGAGAGCTCCTGGTGGATCAGAGCAATGCCGTGGCGGCTGGCGTCAAAAGGGGAGGCAGGCACGTACGGCGTGCCGTCGATGGCCATCGTGCCCGAGTCGGCGCGCAGGGCGCCCGCGAGCACGTTCATCAGCGTGCTCTTGCCGGCACCGTTCTCGCCGATGAGCGCGTGGACCTGGCCGGTACCGAGCTCGAAGCTCATGCCGTCGAGCGCGACGGTCGGTCCGAAGCGCTTGCGCAGGCCTTCGACGCGCAGCAGCGGGGGCATGCGCTGATGATTAGATACACACGACGGGCCGCGGTCAATTGCTTCGATTGGCCGGCTCCGGGACTTGCGACGATCGACACGTTATGACCAGCCAGAGTTTTGACCTCACCGATCGAGGTCCCTATCGCGAGCCCCCCGCGGTGTCGGGGGGCCTGCCAGCGCGCCCATGGGTGGCGGCCATGCTGGGCTTCTTCTGTCCGGGGCTCGGGCAGTTGTACGCCGGTTGTCCGCTCCCGGCGGTAATGTGGGCGAGCGGCCGTTGGGTGGCGGCGGTACTGTTCCTCGTTCCGATCTGGATGGCGTCGGCGCCGGGCGATCGAATGACGGCTCTGGTCGCGGTACCTGCGCTGGCGCTCGGCTACAGCGTGCTGTCGGGTCTCAACGCGCGCAATGCGGCCCTCGCGCGTCCAGCGCCTCACCGTGGATGGTTCACGACGTGGTGGGCCATCAGCCTCATTTCGCTGCTCATCTCGGGGGCGGATGCCGTGTTCGCGGCGATGGTCGTGCCCCGGCTGCCGATACAGGTCTACACCGTCGAGGGTGGCTCGATGTTGCCGAGCGTGCAGAATGGTGACCGCATCGTGAGCACGCGCACTCCCACGATCCGTCCGCGTCGCGGCACACTCGTGCTCTATCACCCGCCCGACACCGACGTCGTGCAACTGGGACGCGTCGTGGCGAACGGCGGTGAGATGCTGGAGCTTCGCAACCATCGCGCGCTGGTGAACGGCGTTCCCGAGCGTACCAGAGCGCTCGTCACCGATCCGTCAGGCGCGGCGGACGAACAGGACGCCATCGCGGATCGAGCGCCACAGAAGGTGCCGCCAGGACAGGTCTTCATCCTCGGCGACAACCGTGCGGACAGTCACGACAGTAGAGCGTTTGGTCCTGTTCCCATCGAAAACATCGTGGGAACGCCGTCGTGGTGGCTGGTGCGGCACGATTCGAGTGGAAAGCTGCGATGGTCCGACGCCGGCGAGGCCGTGATTCCGTAAGGAGCCGGTCCGCCTATTCCGCCACCACCGGATTCGACAGCACGCCAAGCCCTTCGACTTCGACTTCCATCACATCGCCTGCCTTCAGATAGACAGGCGGCGTCCTCGCAAATCCCACACCGGGCGGTGTGCCGGTCGCAATGACATCGCCGGGCTCGAGCGTCACCGTTTCGCTGAGGAACGCCACGAGCTCGTCCACTCCAAAAATCAACTGCGACGTCGACGAGTCCTGCATCGTCTGACCATTGAGGCGGAGTTGGATGCGAAGGGCGTGCGGGTCGGGGATTTCATCGGTCGTGACGATGGCGGGCCCCATCGGGGCGAAGGTATCGCACGACTTGCCCCGCTGCCACTGCTTGTCGGCGAACTGCAAGTCGCGCGCGCTGACGTCGTTGAAGTTCGTGTAGCCGAGAACGTAGTCGAACGCGCGGTCCTTCGAGACATGCTTGGCGCGGCGTCCGATGACGACGGCCATCTCGGCTTCGTAGTCCACCTGATGGCTGACAGCGGGCAGCTGTACGGGTCCGTTCGGGTGCTGCACCGACGTGACGTACTTCGAGAACGTGATGGGAGACGTCGGGACGGCCATCTTGCTTTCGGCTGCGTGGTCGCGGTAGTTCAGCCCGATGCAGATGACTTTCGACGGACGAGGCACGGGCGCGAGAAGACGGAGGTCTGCGAGCGCGACGAGCGATCCGGCGCGTGGAACGACCGTGCCCCCCGCGATCTTCGGCGCGTGCGTACGAACGTAATTGATCGCGCGCGGCAGCCACTCTCCATCGAGGTCGTACCACGCACCGAGTGACGGAGCGCTGCCGTCTGGATCGACCGCGCGGGCGAGGTCGAGCACGTGTTCGCCATCCGGCAGAAGGGCACCCGCGCGAGGAACGGTGCTGGACGAGCTCTTGGAGGTGTAGGCGACGATTCTCATGGCGCTTGATCTCGATCGGATGTTCGTATTCGTATTCGGGTTCGGATTCGTGTTCGTGGATTCGCCGTGTCGGACCCGAATACGAACACGAACACGAAACGACGACGATTGTCTAGAGTTCCACCACACCCTTCACATACTCGGGCTCGGTATGCGCGCCGGCGAAGGCGCTTTCGACCTGATCGAGCGACGTATAGCGGTGCGTGACGATCGGCGCAACGTCGATCGTACCAGACTCAATCAGCTCGAGTGCGCGATGGTACGTGGCGGGACGCCCATCGGGCAGGAAGCCGCCAGACGCGCCCACTGGCGCCACGAGCGTCGGCTCGAGGAACTGCACGTTGTTCAACACGCTCAGATCCACACCGGCGTGTCCATGGCCGTAGAGAAGCACCGTGCCCTGCTTCCGAAGGATCCCTGGAATCTGTCTGAAGAGAACGCCTGCGCCGGATGCGTCAATCAGATATTCCACGCGCCGGCCCGATGTCGCTGCGAGCACGGCCTCGGTGACGTCCACGGATGGATCCAGCGCCTCGGCACCGCAGGTCGTGGCCAGCATCCGCTTCACCGGATTGGGCTCGGCGACGAGGATGCGTCCATCCCACTTCAGCGCACGCCTCAAATACTGAATGAAGAGCAGTCCGGCCGGTCCCGCTCCTGACACGAGCACCGACTGCACCCGGTTCCCTCCTGCGGCCGCGTCCAGACGATAGCGGGCGTTCGCGCGCTGCACGAGATCGGACGAGTGAACGATGCAGCCGAGAGGTTCGGTCAGCGCGGCGCGCTCTCGCGGTGTCGCACTCGAGACGCGGATCGTGTTGATGACGGGGACGGTGAGGAACTCGGCAAGGCCTCCAGGAAGTCCTGTGATGCCGTGCTCGCGGTAGTTGGCGCACTGATGCGAGTCGCCCGTGCTGCAGGTACTCGCAGAGACTCCGTCCGGCGCTCAGACAGTTCAGCCCCTGGTCGACGACCACCGGCTGGCCGGGCCGCACCTCGCGTACGTCACGCCCGCATTCCTCGACGACCGCCACGATCTCGTGGCCGAGAATCTGCGGCGACTCGCGGAGCGGCATCGGCTCTCCGCGTGAATTCGTGTTGTAGTTGCTGTGTCCGGCGAAGATGTGGAAGTCGGTGCCGCACAGACCGACTGCGACCGGCCTCACGAGCACATCGCGCGGGCCTGGAGGGACGAGAGGGACGTCGCGGACTTCGATCCGGCCCACGTCCACGAGCACCGCAGCGCGCATATTCACCAGAGTCTATTCGCGAGAGTCGCAAAGTCGAGAGTCACAGGGTCGAAGAGTCGGCTGAGGGCCCGAGGGCGTCAGAGCCGCCCGGCCCGCAGCCGGTCGCCTGCAGACCGTAGCCTGAATTAGAGCGACACCGACTGCTCGCCCCAGATCTCGAACTCGCGATGCTTCGTCTCTTCAGCTTTCGCAGGGAACTCACCTGACGCGACGCGAATGACGTGATCGAACACGCGTTCGCCAACCTGCTCAATCGATTCCGTGCCGTCGATGATCCCTCCGGCCGAGAGGTCCATGTCGCTCGACATCCGCTGGAAGACCGGCGTATTCGACGTGAGTTTGACGATCGGCGCTATCGCGTTGCCGATGGTTGTTCCGCGACCCGTCGTGAAGACCACGACCTGTGAACCGGCGCCAACCAGTCCTGGTGTCGATTCCTGGTCGTAGCCGGGCCCTTGCATCAACCAGAGTCCGTGGCCGGTTGGGACTTGCGCGTACCCTGTGACGCCTTCCACCCGCGTGCTCCCGGCTTTGGCGATGGCGCCGAGCGACTTGATGGTGATATTGAGAAGGCCGCCGGCCACGTTGCCGGGGCTCGGGTTCTCGCCGAGCACCGTACCGAACTTCGAGGCAAAGTCCTTGTACCAATCCACCATGCGGTACACCGCCTCGCCCGTGGCGCGGTCTTTCGACCGCTGCGCGAGCACGTGCTCGGCGCCGCAGAACTCGGGCACCTCGGTGATGAGCACGGTGCCGCCGGAACGAATCAGCAGGTCGGCCGCGTGGCCGAGGGCCGGATTGGCGGACAGTCCAGAGAACCCGTCGGAGCCGCCGCATTTCACGCCGAGCAGCAGGTCCGACAGCGGCGCCTCAGTCCGCTCGACGTCGTTGACCACGGGCAGCATCGCAGCTACCTCGCGAAGGCCGCGGTCGATCACGGCCTGCGTCCCACCCATCTCCTGAATGCCGTAGCGCACGACGGGCTTCTGTAGATCGATCCCGCGCTTGACCAGGAATTCCTCGACGGCGGTCAGATTCGTCTTCTCGCAGCCGAGTCCCACGAAGATGACGCCGCCGACGTTCGGATGCGCGGCGTAGTTCGCCAGCGTCCGAAGGACGACTTCGATATTCGACCCGTCTGAACACCCGCAGCCCTTGTTGTGCGGGATGGCGACCACGCCGTCAACATTTGGGAACTTGGCGCGCGAGTACTGCGTGAACTCGGCCATCATCGCGATCTGCTGCGACTCATGGCTCGCGCACATGCTCGTCGGCACGATCAGGACGAAGTTGCGCGACCCGACTCGCCCATCGGCGCGCCGGAAGCCGCGGAACGTCCGCAGCGTCGACTCGGCGAAATAGTCAGGGGCCGGAAGACGCAGGTCGGCGGCGAGCTCACGGACGACCGGCACGTCGTTGGTCATGTTCTGGACGGTAATCGGGTCGCCAGCTTTGATGCCGCGCGAGGTGCCAATCGGCTGGCCGTACTGGCGCACGAGCGCGCCTGCCGGTACGTCGGCGGTCGCGAAGCGGTGACCGGGACCGACGGCCCCGGCGACCGTCAGCTCCCGGCCGTCTGCCATCCGGACCCGCAGTCCCGCCGGCACGCCGTACTTCACGACGGCCACGTTGTCCTGGGCCGCGTTGACGACGACTGCGTGGTCAGAAAGAGGAGTAATCGTGCTGGTGTCAGTCACAAGGGCCTCGTCTGGCAAGCTGGCGTGTCAGGCGCGCGGCGCCGGCACGGGCTCTTCGATATCCGACGTGTCCAGGCGCCCGCCGTCGCGAAGCGCAGTGAAGCGGCGAATCGTGTCGGCGACCCCGGTCTCGACGCTCGTCCGGGGCAATCCAGGAATCGTGCGCCTGAGCGCTGTGTCATCGAGTGCCGGCGGCATCGGGATTGGCGGTCCGCCATAGGAAATCAGCCCGCGCGCGTCTGCCGGCAGGTACGCGTCGATCGTGCGCACGATGTCGGCCACTTCGAGCGTCGCGCCGTGGATGTTGAAGACGTGGGCGCCCTCCGGCGCGTGGTCGGCACACGCGATGAAGGCAGCCGCCGTATCGGCCACATAGATGAAGTCGGTCGGGCCGCTGAAACGGATGTGGAACGGACGTCCAACCAGTGCGGACTTCATCCCGCGTGTGGGATCACTCGTGATGCCGGCATCACGTCCCACACCGTAGACCGTGAAGGGCCGCAATCCAATCGACGACAAGCCATGGTCGCGGAAGTAGACGCGCGCGTTCCCTTCATTCGCCTGCTTGAAGACGCCGTAGTGCGTCAACGGTTCTGGAGTGACCGTCTCGTCCACGGCCTCGTCGGCGATGCCGAACACCGCCGCGGAGCTTGCGTAGACGAGGTGGCGAATGCCTGCGGCACGCGCCGCCTCGAACACGTTCAGCGTGCCGATGACGTTGACCAGCGCGCCAAGCGGAGGATTGGCCCGGCAGGTTGGCACCTGTAATCCGGCGAGGTGGATGATGCGCTGTGCCCGGCTGTCAGAGACCGCCGCCGCCACGGCCGCGCGCGTCGGTCACATCGCCCCGGACGAACTGCACAGCGCTCATGGATCCATCGTCCATGATCGCGGTCAGACGGCGCCTGTCGGTTCCGGTGTCGAACACGACGGGCTCGTCGCCTCGTTCGGCCAGCGCTTTGACGACCCAGGCACCGATACAGCCCAGGGCGCCTGTCAGGAAATAGCGGGTTCCAGCCATCGCAACCTCAAATTCTAGCGCACACGCCGCAGAGTATGATGCCCAGCGCGTGGCCCCTCAACACCTCATCTGCCTTCCTCGTGCACGGCTCGCGTTGCTGGTCTGCGGGCTGCTGGCACTCACCGCCTGCCAGCGCCCGCGTGACGCCGGACGAGCCTTGTCCATTGCGGTCGTCCCCAAGGGCACGACCGCCGAGTTCTGGAACAGCGTGCACGCCGGCGCAGTCAAGGCGGAACGCGAATTGAGAGCGGAAGGTCTGAGCGTCAGCATCACCTGGAAAGGGCCGCTCCGCGAGGATGACCGCGAACAGCAGGTGCAGGTGGTCGAAGGCTTCACGAGTCAGGGCATCAGCGGCCTCGTGCTCGCACCGCTCGACGATCGCGCGCTGGTCCGTCCGATCGAGGAGGCGAAGGCGGCTGGCGTGCCGACCGTCATCATCGACTCGGCACTGCAATCCGATCAGATCGTGAGCTTCGTCGCGACCGACAATTACAAGGGCGGTCAGCTGGCAGCCGATCGTCTGGCGGAGGCCGTCGCCGAAAAAGGGAAGGTCCTGCTATTGCGCTATCAGGAAGGCTCGGCCAGCACCACGGCGCGCGAACAGGGCTTTCTCGATCGGATGAAAGCGGCACACCCGAAGGTCGCGGTGCTCCCCTCCGAGCAGTACGCGGGTCCGACGCGAGACACGGCCAAACGCGCGTCAGAGAACCTGCTCAACCGGCTCGGCGGCGATCTGCAGGGCATCTTCTGCGTCAACGAATCGTCCACCGCGGGAATGCTGCTCGCCTTGCAGGACGTGGACAAGGCGGGCAAGATCGCGTTCGTCGGCTTTGATCCCAGTCAGCCCTTCATCGACGCACTCGCCTCCGGCCAGATGCAAGGGATCGTCGTCCAGAATCCCCTCAACATGGGCTACCTCGGTGTGAAGACGATGGTCGCGCACCTGCAGGGAAAATCCGTCGAGAAACGGATCGACACCGGCGTGTGGATGATCACGAAGGACAATCTCGCCCGGCCCGAGTCGCAAGAGCTGCTCAAGCCGCCGATCGCGAAGTACTTGAATTGACTCAGCGCCCGGCGGCTCAAGGGCCCGAGGGCTCGAGAGTCGACTGCGCGTGCCGGAGCGCGTCGCGGCTCGGGGCCGTCACGGGCGCGCACTGTGCGACGAGCGTACGGTAGTGGGCGGCCGCTGCGGTTGGATCGCCGGCGCGCTCGGCTGCCAGGCCCGCACCGTACTCGGCGTGGAAGCGATGCGGCTCTTTCGAGAGCACCGCCTCATAGGTTCGCTGTGCCTCACCGAATCGGCCGGCTTCGAACTGCATGTCCCCAAGCAGCTCGCGTGCCGGCATGAGCGGACCCGGCGTCGCCGCAGACTTCTCCGTCGCATCCTCTGCGTCCGCGGCAGCGGAGGCCAGGCGCAGGGCTTCGTCCCGATTGCCACGCGCCCACGCGACCCACGCGAGAGGCCGCCTGGCGTTGAATCTCGCTCTGGCCGGCCCAATAGTCGTCGTGGGCCTGCCGCAGGCCTTCCCGGATCGCGGCCAGCCGCTCCAGGCTTGCAGCTGCGGCGTCCGGATCCCCCGAGCGCGCGGCGCCGAGCGCGCGCGCGAACTGCGTCACGGCCTCCGAGGGCAGCGTTGATCCAGGGGACGGAGTGCAGCTGAGCCGCGCCAACCCAATCCGCGCGTTCGAGTGCGTACCGGGCCGGAATCGCCGCCACGGCGTACTTCCCGACCGACACGGGTGCTGCGCCGCCACCTGCTGCCGGAGTGTTGAGGGCATCGCGCAAAGTACTGACACTGATCCACGAGCCTGCGGACCTCGTCGTCGCGCCCCAGCTGCAGATAGGCGTACGCCATGTAATCCATCGCGTGCAGCTGTTCGGCCGTCGCTCCTTCGGCCGATGCCGACGCCGCCGATGCGATGTTCGACTGAATGGACTCCTGCCAGTAGCCCAGGCGCGTGAATGTGTGCGACGGCATGTGGAGCGCATGCGGAGCGGACGGCGCAATCGCGGCGTAGCGGCGCGCGGCGTCGAGCGCGCGGGGCGCCAGCGCGGGCACGTCGTACGCGTGAATGATGTAGTGCGCGAGTCCGGGATGATCCGGATATGCGGCGAAGAGCTCCTCGAGGATCGCGCCTGCCGCCAGTTGCCTGGCGTAGGTCTTGTCGGTTGGAGGCGCCGTTTCGACAGTCGCCAGCGCACCGAAAATGCGCGCCTCCCGATCGGCCGGATACGTCGACGACACCCGCTGCATGGCCGCAGCGTACGCCGCGACCCTCGTCGGGTGGTCGCGCGTCTGGTAGTCGCGGTAAAGCTCGGCGACGGCGTCCATGTACTCGCGCTCGCGCGGTGTCTTGGCGGCCAACGCCTCCGCACGCTTGACGACCTGCGAACCCTGCTCGAGCACTGCGACGGGTTTGATCCCCGCAAACGGGTTGCTCCACGTACTGAGCGCGATGCCCCACAGTGCGATGCGGCACGAGGGGTCCTGTCGCAGGACACCTTCGAATCCTTCGATGGCTTTCCGGAAGGAGAACGAGTGCAGAAGCGCAACCGCTCGATTGAAATCCTGGCGGACCGCCGGAATGCAGCTCGTTTCGAATTCGACCTGTCCGAGCCGCTCCGGGGGCGGTAGTTCATGCTGGTGCGGCTGGTCCTGAGCATTCGCCGACGCACCCGCACTCCACGCTCCACACCAGACCGCGAGCGCCATATACAACGCCGTAGCCCGTCGTGTCATGACCTCTCCCTGACTCGAGCTCGAGGGGCGCGTGCCCTCCGTGCCGAGGCCGCTCGGTATCTATTTCGGGTAGACGCGCGCGATGAATGTCCTGTCGCCTTGAGACAACGTGGAGCCTGGCGTGATGGACAACCCATCCAGAAGCCAGTCGTCGGGCAGGTCCGAGATCATCACCGAATTCGGATCGAATGGCTTGTCGCGATACGCCGGAGGCAGGTCTTTCGGCGGACGCAGCGCCTGATCGACCGTTTCGCGATCCCAGTTATTGGGTGGCTCTGCAGCTTTGGTGTAGACCACGTCCCAGTTCACCACGTTCTCAGCGTTTGGATTCTGCAGCTCGTGAATCAGTCCGAGGACGTGCCCGAACTCGTGCAGCACGGTGTACGCGCGCCGCTGGTCATCCTCTACCGCGAGACCACCAAGAACGGCCGTTGCCTCACGTTTGTCGATCGCGAGCGCATCGGTCCCAAGGTGACTGTAGGCACGGGGCCCGAGGAATGACACCCGGACCTCCGAATCGGCCAGGTCTGGGACGAACGCAAAATGCACATTCGCGTACCGCTCCCATTGCGCAGCCAGCTGCTTGACCAGTAACTGCAGCGGCTTCGAGCCGTCGAGAAAGGCGACAGTGATGGTCGAGCCATTGGGCCAGAACGTGATCCGGGTCTGCGATTGTTCATCCACCCGGAAGCGCCCGGGTTCAGCGACCATCAATCGGCGAAGCGCCGTAACTTCCTTCCCGCTCAATCGAGCCTCTCCCCCGACTTTGGCGGTCTCGGGCGACACCGTTGACGCGGGCGGCACACTCGGCGCGGGCCGACCTGGCGGAGCCACGCTACCGTTACGGACATCAGCGCCGTCCTTCTTGCCGGTCAGGCCGCGCACGCCAACAAAGGCCAGCAGGATCACGACGGCAACGACAACAGCTCCTGCCAGCGCACGGCCGCGTGTGAACGACTGCAGTGGACCAGGGCGGTCGCCCACTACTGACGAGGAAGGATCGACAGACCGCAGGTCGCCTCCGCCACCGTGGGCAGCGTCAAGTGTCGGCCATTCCTGTAGCAACTGCTTCAAGTCGTCGCGCTCCGGCCTGGCATCGGCGAGCGCATGCACGAGATCCTGCGTCCGCCCATGCGCCTCGGACCACTTCAGCAGCTCGAAGACCGTATCGGTGAGGTTGGCGGAATCGGCGGCGATTTCGTCGAGGCGGACGCCGAGTTGAAACCACAGCTGTTGCTCCAGGTCGGTGCGCTCGGGGAATGCATCGAGCACGGCACCGCGCAGCCGCTGCAGCCATTGGATCCGCCGGTCGCTCATGGCGCCACGTCCACTGCGCGGCCCGTCCTGGCGCTCTCGTAGATCGCTCGCGCGGCCACCAGGCTTCGTCGTCCTTCGATGCCACTGCAGAGTGGATCCCGATTGCGCCGAACCGCCTCGGCGAAGTCTTCAACCAGCCGCTGATGTCCGGAGATGTCGCTGACGACGGGCGACGAAGGTCCCTGTCCGGGACGGCTGGTTTCGGTGATGAGGAGGTCGTCAGCAGCCGTACGCACGTCGGCGCGGATCACCTGAGAATGCTCCACGGCGATGGTGCCCTCGCTCGTCGTGACCTCGAGGCGACGTGGATAGCCTGGATAGGCCGCGGTCGTGGCTTCGAACGTCGCCACGGCGCCCGACTCGAATTCGAGCAGCGCCAGCGCGGTATCTTCCACTTCGATTGCGTGCAGCAGCGTCGCCACTCGAGCCGTCACGCGCACGACGCGTCCGAACAGCCACAGCAGCAGATCCAGCGTGTGGATGCCCTGGTTCATCAGGGCACCACCGCCGTCGAGCGCCCAGGTACCGCGCCACGCAGACTTGCCGTAATAGTCAGGCGGACGGTACCAACGCACGGTGGCAGACGCAAGCAGGGGCCGGCCCAGCCGTCCTGACGCCATCGCTCGCTGCAGCGCGGCCAGGGCGGGTTGCGTGCGGTCCTGAAACATCACGCCGAGGCGGACGCCCGATCTGCATGGCCGCGTCGATGAGCGCGTCGGCTCGCTCGACTGTGACGTCGATCGGCTTCTCGACCAGCACGTGCAGTCCGCGCGCGGCAGCCGCGATGCCCTGGTCCGCATGTACGCCGGACGGACTGCCAATGAGCACCGCGTCGAGCGAGGGATGCGCCAGGCACGCGTCCAGATCGGCGTACGGTGTGGCGCCGTAGGCATCCGCGAGCGCGCGTACTTTCTCGGGGTGCCGTCCATGTACGGCCGACACGACGAGGCCGGCCGCCGCCGCCGCCCGTGCATGCGTGCCGGAGATGTTGCCTGCTCCAAGGATCGCGACGTGGAAGGGCACGGGCGCATTCTATCGAAACCGCCTCCGTGCTACCCACCACATCTGTGCAATCATCCTCGAGGCACGGACCGATCGGCGTGCATCACGTGCGGCGTCGGAACGCGGAGTCACGGTGATCGTACTGCGTGATGGACTACGGCGATTTTCGGAGGCGACGGGGTCGATCGCCGTCGCGCTGCCGCTCGTTGTCGTGCTCCTGTCCGCGGTCATCTCGCCGGCGAGTAGCTGGACGATGCGAACGGCGGTGTTCGGCTTCGGGATCCTGGCAATCAGCCGCCCGGACGCCGCGTGCGCTCGTGACGGTCGCCTTTGTCGCCTTCAATAACATCCTCGCGCACCTGGTCGGAGCGCCTCCCATACGGGCCACCGAGATTCTCGTCGTCGGCACCCTGCTGGGATGTGCCGTCCGAACGCTGCTCGACACATCGTTGCGACGCGCCGTGACCGCCCGGATCTCGATGCCGATCGCGGTGTTCGCGACGGCGATTGTCGCGTCGGCGGTGGTGTGGCAGCGCGTCTCCGGTTCGAGACCGGAGATCCGATCTACCTGGAGGCACTCCTCCAGTTCATGACCCGTGACTACTTCGCCCGGCCCGGCGATTTCTGGGTGCTGGTGTCGGCGGCCGTCATGCTCGAGGGACTCGCGCTGTACGTGGTCGTGGCCGCGCTGTGCCAGAAGGACCCGGCGTTCTTCGACCGCGCGCTGCGGATGCTCGTTATCGGCGGCGCTGGCCTCGCCGTGATGAGCGTCGTGCGCCTGGTGGAAATCCTTCTGCGGAATCCTGCGGCCATCGCGGCCATGCGGGCCACCTCGGCCGGCCTTCGCGTCTCTCCGCAGATAGGCGACTCCATCGCGGCCGGGTCGTACTTCGCGCTGTGTTGGGTGGCGGCGCTGGGCGTCGCGGTCGCGGCTCCACGCGGGAGGCTGTTGTGGCTCGGCCTGGGTGTGCCGCTGCTCGCGGCGTTGTATCTGACGGGGTCACGGTCCGTGATGGCGGCGATGGTCGCGGGACTCCTGGTGTTGGGGATCCTCGTGGTGATTCGTCGACACGGCAGGATGGTTCGAGGCGTCATCGGGTTTGCGAGTGTCGCGATCGTGGCGATGGTCGTCAGCTATCCGTGGCTGATCGGCCGTGACATCGCCGGGCAAACGGCCGCAAGGTCTCTGACGATACGCCGCGAGCTGGCGATCTCGGGCTTGCGCGTCATCGCGACGCGACCGGTGTTCGGTGTCGGCATCGACCGGTTCTATCTCGTGGCAGGAAGCGTCGCATCGCCCGAGCTGAATGCCATGTGGCGCGGTCGCAAGAATCCGCACAACGATTTCCTGCGTATCGGCGCCGAGCTGGGCCTCATCGGGTTGGCACTGTTTCTGTGGATTCTGACTGGAGCGGCCAGGCGCACGTGGCTGTTGCTGCAGCAGACGCACGATCCCAGGCTCGCTGGTCTCGCCGGCGGACTCGTCGCCTTCCTCGTGACCAGCCTCGTCAGCAATCCTCTGATGATGCGCGACGTGTCGTACGCATTCTGGATTGCTCTCGGACTGGCCGTCGGACAGTCGCCGCCTTCACCAGCAGCACGCGAGACGCAACACGACACGGCTCCCGCGTCCGCTTCGTGGCGAGATCGCTTCGTCCGGTGGCGATGGGCGCTGGGCATCGCGCTCTGCGGCGTGCTCGTCTTCTCCGTGCCGTTCCGGTCCAGGCAGGAAATTGCCGCCCTCAATGTCGCGCGGGTAACCTACGGCCTGTTCGACTGGATGACGGACGCGAACGGCGTCAGATGTCGCTTGTCTGGCCCGCGAGCCACGATCTTCGTGGACGGAGACGTCCGGCAAGTCGAGATCCCCTTGAGCGGCACGCTGCCGTCCGGTCTGCCGCAGCAGGTCGAGGTTCAACTCGATGGGCGGCTGGCGAATCGGCTGTCGGTCGGTCCGGACTGGCAGTGGCTCAGGATCATGCTGCCGCGCGTCTCCGCCAATCCTCGCCGCATCGATCTGACTGTTACGCCGTCCTGGGTACCCGCCGATGTGATTCGCGGCAATCACGACCGGCGTGAGTTCGGCGTGAGGGTAGGAGAGATCAGCGTCAGAGGCTTGGACCGGCGGTGACGGTCGTAGAATTGGCGTGTTGAGCGCGCTCATCAGCGCGTTGCTCTACAACCTGTTTGCGGGATGGCTGGGTGGGGTCGAGCTGACGCTGGAGTGATGGGCGAACATCAGTCCAGATACTTGATGAACACGACTTCGTTGCGGGCCTCGTTGTAGATCAATTCGTCCACCAGGGATTGCGTAATCGCCAGACCCAGCCCCCCGGGCCGCAGACCCTGCTCTTCCCGCACGATCGCGTGCCGCAACGGATCGCCCTCCGGGTTACTGATGGCCGCATGGCGCAGCCCGTCGATGTCGAAACCCTCTCCGGGATCGGCGATCCGGTAAATCAGCATCCGCTTGGTTCGCAGGCACGCGATGCGCACGGTTCGAGTGCGATCGAGCTTGCCGCCCCACTCGACCGCGTTCGTGAGCAACTCGCGAAATGCCACGCCGACCGACTCGCGGACATCTTCGGGCAGTGTGGCTTGGAGTTGCATCACGACCTGTTGGAGCCGTTCGGCGATCTGGAGCGAGCACGGCGCCACGATCTCGACCCATTCGGGCTTCGCCGAGACGACTTCGATCGGAAGCGCGCCGGCAGGCGCCGCGGCGAGGACGTCCTTTACGACTTCTACGACCGCGGTCGGCGCGATCGGTTTCTGCACGTACCGGAACGCCTGCCCCCGCACCGCGTTCAGCAGCGTCTCCGGCGCATCGTCGGCCGTCATCATCACGATCAGAGGCCGCGATGGAAGCGCACCAGCCTGGGACAGCACTTCGAGCCCGCTCATGCCGGGCAGACCGACATCGAGCAGCATCAGATCGATTCGCTCGGCGTTCAGGAGCGAAAGCGCGGCGGGACCGTCAGGGGCCTGGGTGACGGAAAAGCCCTCGGCTTCGAGCAGCCGCGCCACAGCCAGGCGCAGCACGCGGTCGTCGTCCACGATCAGAATACGCGCCGGGTCGGCAGTGCCCATGGTGGACGCTTCCAGGAATTCGGGACGTGCCATTCGCCGCTCCGTTGGAGGGAGCAGGCGCCAGTGGTCTAATGCTACTGCACGTCCGGTGTTGAGGCACCGCCCATGACGACCCCTGATGCGCGGGAACCCTCCGGCAGCGAGAGCCATCCGCTCCCACACCGGCTCGTCGTGTACGAAACGGCATGCGCGCTTGCCGCTGCCGCCACGCTGGCCGACGCCGCCCCCCGAATGCTCGAGGCGGTGTGCGCGGCCCTCGGCTGGGAGTACGGCGCTCTGTGGGAGGTGGACCTGGCGCGCGGCCAGCTGCGTTGTGTGGGCACCTGGCAGGCGCCCAGGCTCCAGGTGGATCGCTTCGCCGAGGCCAGCCAGGCAATGACGTTCGCGCGCGGGGCCGGGCTGCCTGGCCGCGTGTGGGATACAGGCCAACCGGCGTGGATTCCCGACGTCCGGGACGACAGCAATTTTCCGCGCACCGCCGTGGCGCAGGCGGTCGGTCTGCGTGCGGCGTTCGGCATGCCCATCCTTCATGACCACGACGTGCTGGGGGTCATGGAGTTCTTCAGCCCCGACATCCGCCAGCCGGATGCGGAGTTGCTCGACACGTTGTCGACGATCGGTCAGCAGATCGGGCTGTACGTCGATCGCAAGCAGACCGCCTCCGAGCTGGACCGCTTCTTCACGCTCTCGCTCGATCTTCTCTGCGTGGCGACGCTCAGCGGGTGGTTCCTTCGCGTGAATCCGGCCTGGGAACAGGTGTTGGGCCTCACCCGCCTCGAACTGCTCTCGCGCCCGTTTCTCGACTTCGTACACCCCGACGATCGCGAGGCGACTGGGTCCGCGCTGTCCCACCTCGAAAGCGGTGCGCGGCTTGTCGGATTCGAGAATCGCTACCGCGCGAGCGATGGCACCTACCACTGGCTCGAGTGGGTCGTGGCGCCCGTGCCGGACGAAGGCGTCGTGTACGGTGCGGCGCGTGACATCACCGACCGCAAGCGCGCGGACGAAGCGCAGCGGCAGTACGCCCAGACGCTCGAGGTTGCGAGACGGGAGCAGGAAGACAACGCCTCACGGCTGGCTCAGCTCGTGAAGGAGCTCGACACGGCCCGTCGGCGCGCCGAAGCCGCGACCACGGCGAAGGGAGAGTTCCTTGCGAACATGAGCCACGAAATCCGCACGCCGATGAACGCGATCATCGGTATGACGGACCTCGCGCTGCGCACCCGGCTCACCGCTCAGCAGCGCGAGTACCTGCGGACGGTGAAGGATTCGGCGGATTCGCTGCTGACCATCATCAACGACATCCTCGACGTCTCGAAGATCGAGGCGCGCCGGTTGACGCTGGATCAGACGCCGTTCAGCCTCCGCGACACCGTAGAGGACGCGGTCAGGCTGCTGGCGCCGCGCGCGCACGAGAAAGGCCTGGAGCTGCTGTGCCGGACGGCCCTGGACGTGCCCGACGCACTCATCGGCGATCCGGGCCGCTTGCGGCAGATCATCGTCAATCTGGTAGGGAACGCCATCAAGTTCACCGAGCATGGCGAGGTTGTCGTCGACATCGCCGCCGACCGTGTTGATGGAGAACAGGCCGGTCTCCGATTCACGGTGGCCGACACTGGCATCGGCGTGGCGCCCGACAAGCAATGGCAGATCTTCGGCGCCTTCGTGCAGGCCGATGCGTCCACGACGCGGCGCTATGGTGGTACGGGCCTTGGCCTCACGATCTCCGCGCAGCTGGTCGAACTGATGGGCGGGCGCATCTGGGTCGAGAGCGAGGTGGGCGTCGGCAGCCGCTTCCACTTCGTCGCCTATTTTGGCGTGCAGCCGCATTCGACCGACGCGATGCCGCAGGTCGCCAACCTGCGGGGCCTCCGCGTGCTCGTCGTCGACGACAACGCCACCAACCGGACCATCCTGAAGGAGATGCTTACCAGCTGGCACATGTCGGCGCAGGCTGCCGATAGCGCGGTCAGCGCAATCGCTGCGCTGTCCGAAGCCGCGGACCGGCGGCACCCATTCCACCTGGTGATCACCGACGCACTGATGCCGGACGTCGATGGCTTCATGCTGGCCGGCCGCATCAAGGCCGACAAGCGGCATAACCGGCTGAAGCTCATCATGCTCACGTCGGCAGGGGCGATTCCACCTCGGAAGCGCGCGGCGTCGGGCCGGATCACGGCGTTCTTGACGAAACCGGTCAAGCACTCCGACCTGCTCGACACGATCACCAATGCCTTCGCACCCACAAGCGCAAGCAGGGCGGCGGGCCCAAAGGCGACAGACGCGATCACGCACCATACGCGCGGCCTTCGCGTGCTGGTTGCTGAGGACAACACCACGAACCAGAAGTTGCTTGTCGAGCTCTTCAAGCCTCGCGGCGATCACATGGTGATGGTTGGCAACGGTCAGGACGCCGTCGAGCGCTTCACTGCGGAGCCGTTCGACGTCGTCCTAATGGACATTCAGATGCCGGGCATGAGCGGGCTCGAAGCCACAGCGGCGATTCGCGAGCGCGAGCGCGCCACGGGGGGCCACGTGCCCATCGTGGCGATGACCGCCCACGCGATGGCCGGCGATCGCGAGCGCTTCCTGGCAGAAGGGATGGATGGTTACGTATCGAAACCGTTGCGCGCCGACGAGTTGTTCGCAGCGATCGACCAGCTGGCCAGAGGCCGCGCCGAGACCGAGGCGGCCCAGGGGAGTGGCTCGCACGCGGGCGGCGCGACGCCAGTCGATCCGTCCGTGAATCTCGCGACACTGGTCGCGAGTGTCGGCGGGAATGAAGCGCTGGCCGGCGATCTGATCGATGTCTTCCGCGCCGACGCGCCGACGCTCCTCGCGACCGTCACGCGGTCGGCAGTGAGTGGCGACCGCGAGGCGCTCGCTGCGGCCGCGCACGCGCTGAAGGGCTCCGTCGGCCTCTTCACGACCGGCGCCGCGTATGAGACCGCCCGCCGTGTCGAACACGAAGCGCGCGACGGAACTCAGGAGTCGATCGACGAGGCGTGCGCCCGCCTGGAGCGTGACGTCGTGCAGGTCTGCGCCGATCTCGCGGAGTTGCGCACCCTGCTCCCGCGCGACTGACCCGTGCTATTTCGATGACGCCCACGTGCTCCAGAGGCGCTCGACGCCCTCGGCTCCCGGCGTTCCCGTCACGATCACGATCCGGTACTGGAAGCGCGCCGACTGGTGCGGCTCGATCGTGAAGTTCATCGTCATCTTGCCTTCGGTGAATGTCTTCTGTCCGAGCGGATTCGCGGCGAAGAGTCCGTAGCCACGCGCGTGCCAGAACGTCGGGTAGCCGGGATTGCCGGGACGATCGAGGATCGCAATCGTGATCGGCTCCTGCGCGACCGTTCCTGAGAGCAGGCACCACTTCCCGCGCGTTCCCCACGCCGCATCGCCCTTCTTGCCCTCTGCCGTGAGATAGCTCCCCGTGACGCCGGTGTTATCCAGCTTCGGAACCGTCGTTGGATGCCCGGCCGCGTCCGTGAAGATCTCCGGTTCTGTAGAGGGCGCCTCGAGCGAACGCGCGACGCGCAAGCCCAGCATCCCCTCTTTCGTGTCGTTGAACACGGCGCGCGTGCCCTGCGCTGTCAGCGTGATGTCGAGATCGATTGTCCTCGACGTGGCGTCGCCGCTGAACGTGTAGATGGTGCGCTGCGTCAGCAGCACCGACTTGTCCGCCAGAACCCAGTCGCTATCGGCTGTAATCTCGCCGGTCTTCGCGCCGCCGGTTGCGCTGACGATCGCGCGTTGCACGATCGTGCCTTCCTTGCCGCGGTCGGCTTCCGGAATCGCGTCCGAATTGCCCCAGAAATCGATCCCGTTCACGTCGCCGTAAGTTGAACCAGAGGCCGGCGTGGTGCGGATGATCCATGCGCTCGCCAGGCCGCGGTTCGAGCGGAACGCCGCGGGTGACGATCGTGCCTTTCGCCGAGCGGATCGGAAAGAGCACCGGCTTCTTGATGGTGGATGGCCACAGGTACGAGGTGAAGGGCTGTCCGTCGATGATCACGTCGATTCGGTGATCCGCGTCCTTGCGAACGATCTCGACGCCCTGCGCACCGGGAAGCGCCGCAACGGCAATGACCGGCAGCACCGCGAGAGGCGGCCACGATGGCGCGCATGCTGGTTGTACTCACGTCAGCTCCTCTCGGCTTCGGGCTCCAGGCTCGAGACACACGGCCACGGCGCACGGCGCATTACGTTCCGTCAATCTGTAACCGGCCGGATGACCGGCACCAGCAGCTGGATGAGCCCAAGGGCGGCGAGATACGCGCACCCAGCCATCAGGAACACCGACGACGTAGCTTCCGGTGTGCTGCAGAATCTGTCCCACGGCCAGGGCAATCAGCATGCCGCCAATGGCCCCCGACATGCCACCGATGCCGACGACCGACGCGACAGCGCGCTTGGGAAACATATCCGATGAGAACGTGAAGAGATTGGCCGACCAGGCCTGGTGAGCGGACGCCGCGATACCGATGAGCAGCACCGCCACCCAGAGGTTCGCGGCGCCTGCCGCGAACACGATGGGCAGCACGCACACGGCCGGCACGAGCATCGCCGTCTTGCGCGCGGCGTTGAGCGACCACCCGCGCGCCAGCAGGCGTGCGGGAGCCACCCGCCGGCCACGCTCCCGATCGTCGCGATCTGATAGATCACGAAGATGGGCAGCGCGCTCGCCTGGAGATTGATGCCATGGGTCCGATGCAGGAAGTCCGGTACCCAGTAGAGATAGAGCCACCAGACCGGATCCGTCATGAACTTGCCGACTGCAAATGCCCACGTCTGGCGATGCCGCAGCAACTGCAGCCACGGCACCGACGTCGTGGGCTCGATCGGATCGCTTTCGATGTACGCCAGCTCTTCACGCGACAGGCGAGGCTGGTCGCGCGGGTGCCGATAGACCCACCACCAGAGCGCAACCCAGAGAAACCCGAGCGCGCCTGTAATCAGAAATGCCCAGCGCCAGCCCCAGTTGATCGTCACCCATGGCACCACCAGCGGTGCGACCAGGGCGCCGACGTTGGTGCCCGAATTGAACACCCCCGTCGCCAGCGCGCGTTCCCGTTTCGGAAACCATTCGGCCACCGCTTTGATCGAGGCGGGAAAATTGCCGGCCTCGCCGAGGCCGAGTCCAAACCGTGCGAGGCTGAATCCCGCGACGGCGCCTCCGAGCGTCACGAACGTGAAGCCGGTCTTCGCATCGAGCGCGAGCGACGGAATGAGTGGTCCGGTGTAGCTCGGTCCGAAGGCATGGGCCATCGCCGCGATGCTCCAGAACACAATCGCAAGCGCGTACCCCAGCTTCGTTCCAAGCCGATCGACGACCCGGCCGACGACGACGAGACCGATCGCGTAGGCGAGCGTGAAGTTGAAGATGATGTAGCTGTAGTCGAGCTCGCTCCAGTTGAACTCCGCGCTGAGCGTCGGCTTCAGCAGCGAGATCACCTGACGGTCGATGTAGTTGATCGTCGTCGCGACGAACAGCAGCGCGCAGACGACCCACCGGTAGCGGCCGGCCGGCGCTGCAGGCGACGACTCTGGCCGGGAGGGCGTCGGGTTCGGCACTACTGGTTCACGCCGCTCGCGAGGAATCCGCCGTCCACGACGAGCACTTCACCCGTCACGAAGCTGGCGGCGTCCGACGCGAGGAAGACCGCGGCGCCCGCAAGCTCCTCGAGCCGTCCGAAGCGACGCATCGGCGTCCTGGCGAGGAATTCGCGTCCGCGATCCGTGCCATCGAGCAGATTCTGATTGAGCGGCGTCCGGAAGACCCCCGGCGCGATCGCGTTGACGCACACGCCGTGCGGCGCCCATTCGATGGCCAGCGACTTCGTCAGGGCCGCCACGCCGGCCTTGCTGGCGCAATAGGCCGCAACTTCGTACAGCGCCACGAACGACGACAACGAGGCGATGTTGATGATCCGGCCGTACTTCCGCTCGACCATGTGACGCCCGAAGACCTGCGCGGCCCTGAGCGTGCCCGTGAGGTTGGTGTCGAGGATGCTCTCCCACTCGCTTTCTTCGAGCTGCAGGGTGGGCACGCGGCGGGTTCGGCCGGCGCAGTTGACCATGATGTCAACCTTTCCGAACGCGCGGACGGTCTCCGCCAGCAGTGCGTCGAGTGACGCGCGTTCCCCCACGTCGGAGGCCACGCGCAGACTGCGCCTCCCGAGCGACTCGACTTCAGCGGCGGTTTCTTCGACCAGGTCGGCTGCGGCGAGCTGTGGGGACGACATCCGCGCCCGCTTCGGCGAGGCCGCGCACGAGCGCACGGCCGATTCCGGACGTGCCGCCGATGACGACGGCGACGCGTCCAGTCAAATCGAGAGGTGAGAACGGCATGCGCCGTATCGTACTACCGGAGCGGAGCGTGGACCAGGCGCGGCCGCGGCCGGTCGGTGCGTATGGCAGCCATGGCGTGCGCCGCGGCAGCGGGCGTTGTCGGCGGTGGCGCCATCGGCATGTCAGCGGCAGTGCCGGTCGCAGCGCGAACGTCCCGTGGCGGCTCGATCGCCTGGGCCTGCTGCGCAAAGGCGAGATGCTCGTGCATCGCCGCACGCGCGCGCTTTGGATCGTGTGCGCGCACCGCGTGGTAGATCGTCCGGTGCATCTGCGCGGCTTCTTTCAGATCGCGCCCCTGGTGCACCGTCTTGCGGCGCTGCTCGTAGAAGAGGGCCGAGATCATCTCGACCAGCGAGGCCAGGATCGGGTTGCCGCACGCTGCCGCGATGGCGCGGTGGAAGCGGATGTCGTGCACGAGGAACGCGTGTGGATCGTCGATCGACGCGAACATGCCCGTGACTTCTTCGGCAATGGTCGCAATCTGCTCGTCGCTCGCCCGTTCGGCCGCGAACGCAGCCACGCCGACTTCGAGCGACCGGCGCGCCTCGAACAGTTCGTCCGCGGTGAACCCATGAAGCGCCGCCAGAAAGCTCAGCGGTTCGCTGCCGAGCGTCGGTGGGCCATCCGTGATGAACGTGCCTGCGCCGTGACGGGTTTGCAGCACTCCAATCGCCGCCAGTGAGCGGAGTCCCGCCCGGACGCTGGGACGGCTGACACCCAGCTGCACCGCGAGCTCCCGTTCCGGGGGAAGGCGATCGCCGGGCCGGAGCTGCCCCTGCTCAATCAGGCCACGAACGTGCCGAACGACCAGTTCCGACGTTGCCCCGTCGGTAGGCTTCATGTCGACCGACCCCTTTCAGGCCCGAGAGGTCAAACCATAGGGCCTGACAAACTGTGTGATCCGAGTAAATGAATACCACCCGATCCAAACATCTGTCAAGCCAGCCTTCAACTCGTCGTCTAGGCTCAACAGGCAAAATGCCACGAGACTTTCACGAGTTTCTCGCCAAATTGGCCAGACGCCTGGAGCGGACGCGGTACGTCCGTCCCAACTGATTGGATCGAATTATGGTCTGACCAGTCAATTTTTTGATTTATGCCACTTAGACGATCTGGAAGAGGGTTTTGGGCGGTACCGGAATTGCCCGTCCTGAGCGCCGCATGCAGGAATCCGCCAGATTACAGACGACGACGGCGCCGTTCGGCAACGGTGGCGATCCGGCTGACGCGTCGGCGTCGCAGTCTCTGCACACCGTCATCGCCGCTCGAGAGATCGTCCTGGTCAGGGGTGGCAGAGCGCGGGTCGAGAGCGTCACACCGCATGCCGGATGTACGGTCGTCCATCTGACGCCGTTCGAGCGCGACGGCTGTCCGCAGGCAGTCATCGCGCCGTTCGATCGCGTCGCGCCGCTAGAGGCGCGTCCCGATCGATGGCGCACCACGCGAGCGGCAGCGCTGGTCCGCGACGTCGCGCACGACGTGGTGAGGACTGGCGTCCCAGCGGCTCTGCCTCGTTACACCTCGCGACTGAGCGTGCCCGCGTGGCAGCTGGCGGTGGCGCGTGCGTTCGACGAAGGCGTTGCCACGCGCGTGCTGCTCAGCGATGCGGTGGGTCTCGGCAAGACGGTGCAGGCCGGATTTGCAATGGCGGCGATCCGGCTGCGCGACCCGACTGCGCGCGTGTTGATCGCGTGCCCGGCCGGTTTGCGCGATCAGTGGTGCAACGAGCTGGGCGAGCGCTTCGGCTTCGGGGCCGTGTCGGTCGATGCCGCCGCGGTCCGCGCGTGGCGCTACCGACTGCCGGTCGGCACCAATGTATGGCAGGTGCCGCAGATCGCCGTGACGTCGACTGATTTTCTGAAGCAACCCGCGGTCTGGATGGACGCGCTCGAGGCGCGGTGGGATCTGCTCATCGTTGACGAGGCGCATCATGCAACGCCCGGCAGCGACCGCCACACCGCGGTCGCCGGGCTCGCCAGGCGCGCCGGGCTCGTGCTGCTCATCACCGCGACGCCGCACGGAGGCGAGGCGCGCGACTTCGAGGCCCTCTGCCGGTTGGGTGCCATCGAACCGTCGTCCGATCGCGTTTTGCTTGTGAGGCGATCGCGCGCTGATGTCGGGCTCGCCAGTCATCGACGAGTCAGCTGGCATCGGATTACTCCGGCCCCGCGCGAGCGGGAGCTGCACGAGGCACTGCTGACCTACGCCCGCCAGGTCTGGAGCTCGTCGTCTGGGGCGCTTGCGCCGCGTCTCGCGATGACGCTGTTGATGAAGCGGGCGGGTTCGTCACACGAAGCGTTGCTTCGTTCGCTGCGTCACCGGCTCAGCTGTCTCGAAGCGCGCGATTCGGCCGATCCAGTCGCGGTGCAGACCGCGCTCCCGTTCGACAGCGACGGAGAACGTGACAGCGGCGATGACGAGTGTGCACCAGCGCTTGCGGCGCGGGGCCTTGCCGACCTCCAGCGGGAGATTGAGGTGCTGGCTCGTCTGGTTGAACTCGCGTCGACGTGTGTACGGGTACGGCGACAGCAAACTGGCCGAGCTCCGGCGACTCGTCGCGCGTCTGCACGAACCGGTTGTGGTCTTCACGGAATACCGGGCGACGCTCGAGGCCGCGATCTGCGGATTGGCGACGATAACGAGTGTGGCGGCGATGCACGGCGGCTGCGATCGCCGCTCCAGGCTGGCGGCGGTCCGCGATCTCGAGGACGGGCGCGCGTCGGTTCTGCTTGCCACTGACGTGGCCGGGGAAGGGTTGAATCTCCACGCGGCGTCGCGCACGGTCGTTCATCTCGAGCTGCCGTGGACACCGACAACGATTGAGCAACGGGTGGGCCGGGTCGATCGCATCGGCCAACGCCACACCGTGCACGTCCATCATTGCGCATGGGACAGTGCTCTCGAGGGCGACGTGCTGCGGCGGTTGATCCTGCGTGCCGGGCTTTCGCGGCGTGCTGTGGGCGACAACGACGCGCCCGACTGGCTCGCGGTCGGTGCGGCCATCCTCGGAGTGGCGCCGCCAGCGTTCGCGGAGATCGCGCCACCGGCGCGCTCTGTGCAGCCGTTCGTGCCGCCAGATGTCACTCCGCTTGCGTGCAGTATCCGTGCGATGGTGCTTCTCCAGCGGTTGGAGTCGCGGTCGGGACGTCGCACGCTGAGGGAACGATCGGCCCGGCCAGCGATTCGAGTGCGGCGTGTGCCGCAGGAGCCCTGGCCTCATAGCGTCGTGATTGCGTATCGCGTCGCCGCCCGGGCGGCGTCGGGTCACGTGGCGGCGCAAGTCGTGGTGCCCGTTCGTGTCGAGTTCGCACCCGAGATGCTGTCTCGATCGTCCGTCAGAGTGTTGCTGCGTGCCGCTCACCAGGTGGCCGCGTCGGCTGCGGTCGATGCGTCGCGTGACCTGTTGCGTGCTCCGATCGAGTGCTATCGGCAGCGGATGCGCGCCTCGCTCGCGCGCGCCCAGGAGATGCACGCGGCAATCGCCCGTGAATCGGCCGTAGACGCGATTCAAGACGGCTTGCTTCAGCCGGGACTGTTCGATCGGCGCGCGTTGGCCCACGCAGCGCGGAAGAGAGCAATAGCCGAGAGCGCCGCCCATCGTGCCGCGGAGGCGCGTTTCCTCGCCGATGCCGCCCTCGACGTGCGGCCTCCCGACACCCCTGAGGTGATCGGCGCGCTCATCGTGCCGTGACGCCATGCCGGCCGGCATTTCCGGATCGCTGCTGACGACCGCATTCGTCGAACGGCACCTTGCGACTCGCGGTTCTATCGATCACGCCGAGCAAGCGTCTCGATCGATCGTGCAGTGGTGGACCGAAGCGAACCTGCGGTGCGGCCCGGCCTCCAGCATCCGGACGCTAATCGACCTGGTGGCGGGTCCGCTGGCCTCGATGCTCGGGTTTTCGCTGCAGCGGCCCATCCGGGTGTCGGACGACATCTGGGCGGTCACGTTCGTCCACGACCTCACGCGCGTGCCTGCCGTGATCACGACGTGGGGGGCTCCACTGGAACGAGCATGGCCTCAGGGGCGTCGCCTGGGCCTCGCGACGGGAGCGGCGTGGTGGCTGCTCTTGAACGGTCCGACCGTTCGACTCGTGGACGCCCGTCGCCATACCGCGGCACGCCATCTCGACATCAATCTGCAGTGTGCCGCGGACGATGACGCGACGGCGTCGGTGCTGCATCGGCTGCTGTCGTCGTCGGCTCTCGCGGACGGGGAATCGACCGACGGGCTCGCATCCCTGATCGCGGTCTCGGATCGCGACTCCCATGCTGTCTGTGCGGCATTACGGGCGGGCGTCCGCGAGGCGCTCGAGCACCTGCTGAATGGGTTGATTCCGCCAGGCCGGCGCGGAGATCCGGTGCTGGTCGGTGACGCGTACGACGAGGCGCAGACCGCGATCTATCGGTTGCTCTTTCTGCTGTTCGCAGAGGCACGGGCGCTCGTGCCGACGTGGCATCCCATCTACCGCAACGCGTACACCATCGAAAGACTTCGCGAGCTCGCCGATCGCGGCACGCGGCCAGAGGCCATCTGGCCTGCATTTCAGGCCATCTGGCGGCTCGCGCATCACGGGTGTGAAGCGGGAGACTTGAAGGTCACCGCGTTCAACGGACGGCTCTTCTCGCCACACGGGGCGCCGCGGCTGGCGTCCGCGACCGTCAGCGCGAGCTGCGCCCGGCAGGCCACGCTGGCGCTATCGATGGCGAGCGTCCGCACGCGGAGCAGCCGCGAACGGATTGCGTACGGCGATCTTGGCGTCGAGGAGCTCGGCAGCATCTACGAGGCGCTCCTCGAGTTCGAACCGGTGCTGCAACACGAACCACGGCCGCAGTCCCGCCACTCCGCGGTGCTGCGGCTGGAGCGAAGCGCCATGGATCGGCGCAAACGAACCGGGACGTTCTACACACCACACCAGCTCACGCGATATCTCGTGTCGCGGACGCTCGAACCGCTCGTGCGACACGCGAGTCCCGCGGACATCCTCTCGCTCAGAATTCTCGACCCGGCCATGGGGAGTGGCGCATTCCTTGTGGCGGCGTGCCGCTATCTCGCGACGGCGTACGAGCAGTCGCTTGCGGAGGCTGGCCACTGTTTGCCGGCTGACGTCGACGAGCACGAGCGCGCCGGTTACCGGCGCCTCGTGGCCCAACGCTGTCTGTACGGCGTGGATGCAAACCCCGCGGCCGTCCAGCTCGCACGATTGTCGTTGTGGCTCACCACGCTCGCTGCCGATCGGCCCCTCGGATTCCTCGACCACCACATCATGGCTGGGAACAGTCTCATCGGCGTCCGATCGTGGTCCGATCTCGTCGTCCATCACACGGGGCGGGCACGAGCGTCCAGCCCGACGTCTCAACTGACGTTGTTTTCTCCCGACGAGTGGGAGGATTCGCTGCGCACCTGGCTGCCCATCCGGCGCGACCTCGCGGATCGCGACGACCGTGCTCCAAGCGACGTACGTTGGAAGGAAACGCAGCTCGCCAGCCTCGCCGCGCGTGCCGATCGGCAGCGCTCTCGTCGCCTCTGCGATCTCTGGTGCAGCCAGTGGACCGAGGGACCGAATCGCCGCGCCGAGTTCGCTGCGCTGGCCGAACACATCGTGCATGGCACCTGCGCGCTGCCGGACGCCGCCGCGCACACGGCGCTTGCACGCGTGGCGGCTGCCGCCGTGCGCCACGGCTTTTTCCATTGGCCGCTCGAGTTTCCCGAAGTGTTCTGCGACGACGCCGAGATCCCGGTCAGTCGATCGCGGCTTTGATGCCGTGATTGGCAACCCGCCGTGGGAAATGCTCCGCGCCGACGAAGGGCGTCCACATGAGGAAGGCATCACGGCCGCGGTGCGATTCTCGCGGCAATCGCGACAGTACCTCGGCGCAATCCGATGGGCACGCCAACGCCTATCAGCTCTTTGTCGAGCGTGCCGTTTCTCTCACGCGGGCGGGCGGACGCTTTGGTCTTGTCGTACCACACGGTCTGGCAAGCGATCACGGTGCCGCTCCGCTCCGGCGGCTGCTGCTCCAGACCTGCGACACAGACACCCTGGTCGGCATCGAAAACCGGGCGGGCGTCTTTCCGATTCACCGGGGCGTCCGTTTCCTGCTCGCGACAGGAACGAAGGGATCGTGCACCAAAGGCATTCGCTGCCGGTTCGGCGTGCGCGACCCGAACAGGCTCGAGCATCTGGACGAGGAGCGGCCCGATGAGGCCTTTCCGATCACGATGACTCCCGCGCTGCTCGAACGGCTCTCGGGCCCAGGGCTTCAGATACCGGACCTGCGGAGTCCGATCGATCTCCAGATTGCCGAGGGCGCCGTCGCGCGCCATCCCGCGCTCGGGTCACCAGATGGCTGGGGCGTCACGTTCGGGCGGGAGCTGAACGCCACAGACGACCGCGCCTCGTTCTCTGCCTCCGGCACCGGACTGATGATCATCGAGGGCAAGCACCTGTCGCCGTTCATGGTTGCCGTCGAGCGCACGACGTTGCGGATTCCGGACTCGGTGGCGGCTCGACTGCTCGGTCCGCGATCCACTTGCGGTCGCCCGCGCCTGGCTTTCCGTGACGTCACGAGCGCCACGAACCGGCTCACGCTCATCGCGGCCGTCGTCCCTGCGCGAGCGGTCACGACGCATACGGTCTTCTGCCTGCGCACGGAGCTCGCGATGAACGACCAGTGGCTGCTGTGTGCGCTGCTCAACAGCTTCATCGCCAACTTCCTGGTGCGGCAGCGTGTGTCCTCGCATGTAACGCTGGGGATGATGGCGCGCCTTCCTGTTCCGCGACCGCCGCGCCGTTCATCGGTTGCGCGGCGACTGTCCGCGCGCGCGCGATGGTTGAGTACCGGCCGCCCGGCCGCGGCGGAGGTGCACGCCGACCTTCAGGCTCTCGCGGCCGTCGCGTACGACATGTCGCGCGAGGCGCTCGTGCACGTGCTCTCGACGTTCCCGCTGGTACCGCTGGTCGAGCGCGAAGCGGTGATGCGCGCATTCGAACGCATCACGAGGGAAGGCAGGGCCAGATCCGGCTAGTGGCCACTAGGAGACGGCCGCAGCGATGCTGGCCAGCAGGAGGGCCAGGACGATCGACGTGTAGAGGACGAACCACCAGTCGCGCTGGCCGAAGAATCCCACGACCGAGGCCGCGACGCGCGCCACGGGTGTCGCCATCAACACCACGAGGCCCAGCGCCAGCAAGCGGTGAGGGGCGTCCGACGAGGGCACAATCAGCGAGAGCGCGAGCCCGACGGCCAGCAGCGTCGTGCTCACGCGAGTGCCGATCGTGAGGAGCCGTCCGATCCGTGCTTCGGTGCGCGCCAGTGGGTCCACGCTCACGAGCTCCTCACGAGCATCAGGGCCGCAACGACGAACAGCACGGCGGCGAGCAGCATCTTCAGCCAGGCACCTCGCAACCGGACGGCCAGGTGAAAGCCCGCCGCCGACCCGACCTCGACGCCGACGACGGCGGCCGCCGCGAGCTGCGGCTGCATGTCGCCGTGGCCGTAGTAGATCATCGCGCCTGAACTGGCAGTGACTCCGATCATGAACGCGCTCGTGGCCGCAGCGGCCCGCAGAGGCACTCCGCACCAGGCGTTCAGTACCGGCACTTTGATGAATCCGCCACCCACGCCCAAGAGCGACGACACATTGCCCGCGACGAACGACGCGGCGATGGCGACGGGCATTCGCTTCACCCGATAGGTGACCGTGCGGCCGAGCGTTTCATCGGGATACGAACCGCCGAGTGGCCCAGGCTCGTTGTCTCCTTCCGGAAGCGCATTTGTGTGCCGAAGTCGCGTGAGGGTCACGACGCCGATCGCGATCGCCACCAGACCGAACAGGCGGGTCAAAATCGAAGGCGGAAGCATCTGAGCGGTGAGGCCACCGGCCAGGCCGCCGGCGGCGGTCGCGACCTCGAGCACCATGCCGAGCCGGAGGTTGATGAGACTGTGACCGGCTCGCGCGGCCGACACGGCGCTCGATGTTGCGATGACGGCCGCGAGGCTGACAGCGGCCGCGGTCTTGAAAGGCACGCCCACGACCAGCACGAGCGCGGGCACCAGGAACACGCCACCGCCGAGACCGAGCAATGTCCCGATCGTCCCGGCAGCAATTCCAAAGATGACCGTGAGGGCGACGGGGACCAGCGCGTGAGCGTCCATCAACCGAACGTACGGTGCGCCCAAGCGCGACCGTCTTCCGCATCTTGCCGTACTTTCCGGGAGCGTGCGGCATAATCGGCAGGTCGATGCGCGTGTTCGCCGCCGCACTCGCGGCTCTCGTCCTGCTCCAGGCCGACGGGCCTCCGCCACCCGATCTCGCCATCCACCACGTTCGCATCGTTCATGGCGACGGACGCCTGACTGCATCCGCTACGGTGGTGGTCAGCGGCGGCCGCATCTCGCGTATCGTGCCGACCGTGCCTGGTGTGTCGCTCCCGCGTGCCGCGCGGGAGATCGATGCGCCTGGACGCACGTTGCTGCCGGGACTGATCGACGCGCACGTGCACGTAGCGGGCTGGACGCTTCCGCTCTTCCTGCGCTACGGCGTCACGACCGTCCGCGACCTGCACAACGATCCGTCCTACATCCTGCCGCTGGCACGCGATGACGGACCCGATCGGCCGCGAATCGTGGCGGCCGGAGCGCTGCTCGACGGGACCGGCAGTTCCTGGCCGCACGCGATTGAAGTGGCGACGTTTGGCGAGGCGAGAGCGGCCGTTCGACGCCAGGACGAAGCGGGCGCTGGCGTGATCACGGTTTCCACGCGCCTGCATCCCGCCCTGATTGCGGTCATCGTGCAGGAGGCGCGTGCCCGCGGTCTGCCCGTCGCCGCTCAGGCCGGGCAATCCAACGCGACCGAAGCGGCCGCTGCTGGCATCACCAGCCTCGAGCAGCTGAGTGGCGTGTCGGATGCCGCGAGCGACGACCCCGACCGCCTGCGGCGCGCGCACGACTCATTGATCGCAGGCTGGACCGCTTCGGAGCGCGAGTGGCTGCGCGTCGCGCCAGATCGGCTCGCGCTGGTCGCCGCGAGTCTGGTGCGCAACGGCGTCAGCGCCGTACCGACGCTTGCGCTGCACGAGGCAATCGGCCGCCTCGGGGACGCGGATCTGAAGAGTGACTCCGCGCTCTCCAGCGTCCCACCCGCCGTCGTGTCGGACGAATGGAATCCGGCGGCAGTCATCGCGCGCAACGGTTGGACGCCGGCCATCCTGCTGGACTTCAAACGTGCGCTTCCCGTGCAGCAGCAGTTCGTACAACGGTTCGTGCGGGCCGGTGGACGAGTGGTCGCGGGCACCGACGCACCCCAGCCGTATGTGGTGCCGGGCCTCAGTCTCCATCGCGAGCTGCAGTTGCTGGTGGCATCCGGATTGTCGCCCGCGGCGGCGATCCGCAGCGCAACCGTAGACTCCGCGGACCTGCTGGGCGTGAGCGATCGGGCGGGATCCGTCGCCATCGGCAAGGCCGCGGATCTCCTGGTCGTGGATGGGGACCCACTCACGGACATCCGGGCGACGACGCGGATCGTCCTCGTCGTCCGCACGGGCCGGGTGGTCTACCGCGCTCCGTGAGGCCCCAAGCCCTACGACTGAACACGTCGTTTTGCCCTCGGTCCCTTCGATTGGACACGCGGCCGCCCTCAACCCCCGGCCCCTGCGTGATAAGATTCCTGCCTCCCGTTCGGCGGCGCGGCGGACTTCCCGGCCGACCCGCCAGGAGGCCGCATGGCGTCCCGGCTCACGACACTGATCATTGTCGTCATCGTCGCCGGTACGCTCATCGCCGGCCTCATCGTCGGCGCGCAGCGTGACGATGAAAGCGGTCCCGTCGATCTCATCATCACCAACGGGCGTATCTACACGGGCAGCGCTGACTCGTTCGCGGAAGCACTCGCGGTGCGCGGCAACAAAGTCCTGCGCGTGGGCACGAACCGTCAGATCAAGCGGATGCGTCGCGCGCAGACGATCGTCCTCGACGCCCACGGCGGAACCGTGCTTCCGGGGTTCAACGACGCGCACGTCCACTTTCTTGATGGCGGCCTGTCGCTGTCACAGGTCAATCTGAGCGACGCTGCCGGGCTCGACAGTATTGGCGAGCGCGTGCGTGAGTATGCCGCCGCGCATCCCGACAAGCCGTGGATCGTCGGTCAGGGCTGGCAGTATTCGTCGTTTCCGGGCGGGCTACCCACGAGGCAACAGCTCGACGCGCTGGTGGCGGACCGACCCGCATTCATTTACGCATTCGACGGTCACACGGCCTGGGTCAACTCCAAGGCACTCGCGCTGGCCCGTATCACGCGCCGCACGCAGAATCCGCCCGACGGCGTCATCGTCAAGGACGCCCGCACTGGTGAACCGACCGGCGCGCTCAAGGAAGGCGCGCAGAGCCTGGTCGAAAAGCTCGTGCCGGCCCCCACGCACGACGAGCAGCTCGCGGCGTTGCGAGCGGCGGTCCTCGAAGCGCAGCGCGTTGGCGTCACCAGTGTGCAGAACGCGACCGGATCGCCTGCGGAGGTCGAGCTCTATCGAGAGCTGCGCGAGGCAGGCGACCTCAACGTGCGTGTGTACTCGGCGTTGTCGATGACGCCAACGTTCAACGACGCCGATCACGAAGCGTTCGACGCCGTTCGCGCTCGGTACGGCGACGATCCACTCTTCAAGACCGGCGCCGTCAAGATCTTCATGGACGGCGTTGTCGAAACCCACACCGCCTCGATGCTCGAACCCTATGCGAACGCGCCGACCCGCGGGCTGCCGCGCTACACGCCGGAGGCGCTGAACCCGCTGGTGGCGGATCTCGACAGGAACGGGTGGCAGATCTTCGTCCACGCCATCGGCGACGCCGCCGTCCGAACGACACTGGATGCCTACGAACAGGCAGCGCGCGCCAATCCGATGCCGGCACGCGGCAGGCGGCATCGCATCGAGCACATCGAGACGATCGATCCCGCCGACATTCCACGCTTCGGCGCACTCGGCGTCATCGCCTCGCAACAGCCGTATCACGGCTCTCCGGTTACGAGCGGACCCGACATCTGGTCCGCGAACCTCGGACCGGAGCGTGCGGCACGCGGCTGGGCAACGCACAGCATCGAAGCGGCCAATGGCCGCCTGGCCTTCGGCAGCGACTGGCCTGTTGTGAGCCTCGATCCCCGCTTCGGGCTGTACACGGCAGTCACGCGCACGGCCCTCGACGGCACTCCGGAGGGCGGCTGGCATCCCGAGGAGCGGGTGTCGCTCGCGGCCGCGATCGATGCGTACACCAGCGGCTCGGCGTACGCGTCGTTCGACGAACAGCGCAAGGGACGCCTCGAACGCGACATGCTGGCGGATGTCGTGATCCTTTCATCCGACATCTTCGCGCCCGACGTCCGCCTGCTCGATACGGTGGTCGAGACCACCATCTTCGACGGCCGCGTCGTCTACGCACGCACGCCGGCTCAGGCCACCGAATAGCGCGGCGCGTCGTGAGCGACCGATCTCCGCAGCTCTCGCTGTTCGAGCCGCCGGATCCCGCCCCTTCTGCCCCAACCGATAGCGATCGGCTTGCGGACGTCCATAGGGAGGCCGCGGCCCTGGCCGCGCTGCTACCTGCGCGTCTTCATTTCGGCACCAGCTCGTGGGCGTTTCCTGGTTGGCGGGGACTGGTGTATTCGAACGACCTCCCACAGTCCCGACTGGCGCGCGAAGGTCTGCGTGAGTATGCGAAGCATCCGCTCCTCACGACGGTGGGGATCGATCGGAGCTACTACGCCCCGATTCCGGACGAGGATCTGCGCCGCTACGCGGAACAGTTGCCGGAGGGCTTTCTCGCCTGTGCGAAAGCGCCTGCGGCGGTGACGGCACCGATGCTCTTCGATGGCGCCCGGCGGGGTGCCGAGAATCCGGACTACTTTTCAGCCGAGCGGCTGACGATCGATTTGCTGGAACCGTTTGCCCGGTCCTTCCATGCGCACACTGGACCGATCATCCTCGAATTCCCACCTCCGCCGCGAGATGTGTCGGTCGATCCCCACCGATTCGCGGAGCAGTTGGATCGGCTGCTCGACGCGGTGCCGAACGAGTTCGCGTTCGCCGTGGAACTGCGAACGCGCGCGCTTCTGACGCCGGAGTACCGGCGAGTCCTCGCACGGCATCGGGCGGCGCATGTGTACAACTACTGGAGCTTCATGCCGATGCCGGGCGACCAGGCCGCGATCGTTCCGCCGGGTGATGCGGGGTTCATCGTGGTGCGGCTTCTGCTGCGCCCCGGGACGCGGTACGACGATCAGCGGGAGATCTTCCGCCCGTTCAACCGCCTCGTGGAGCCCGATCAGCGGATGCGGCTCGACGTGACGCAATTGCTGAAGCGATCCCTATCGGCCGGCCAGCGCGCATATGTGCTCGTGAACAACAAGGCTGAGGGATCGTCGCCGTTGACCGTCCATGCGCTTGCTGGGCTCATGACGGAATGAACCGGGCAATCGCCTTGGCGAGCCCCGCGGCGTCGTTGCTGTCCGTAACGTAATAGCCGGCGGCCAGCAGCTCGGCCACGGCGTTCCCCATGACGACCGGGGTGCCGGCGGCTTCGAGCATTTCGCGGTCGTTGTAGTTGTCGCCGACGGCCATGATGGACTCGCGTCCGTATCCGCGATCGCGCGCCCATGCCATCAGCGTCGTGCCTTTCGTGACACCCGCGGCGAGCACGTCCACCATCGTGAAATCGCGTGCTGCGTACTCGGTCAGGGTGAATTGGTAGCCCCCGCTCGCGACCGACGATTCCAGGTGTAACGCGAGCGCCCGCATCCGCTCGACGCCTCCGTTGAACATCACCTGAATCGGATCCTCGGTGAGACTGTCTTCGAGCGGGAAGACTTCGTCGATGACAGCCTGATTGCGCTTCCAGTAACCGGCGCGCTGCGGATGCTGCCAGTCCATACCGCCGGCCACCACCTGACGTCCGCTGCGATCGAACACCAGCGCCGCATCGGTCCGCCATGGCATCGTCTGTGCCAGCACCGACCGTGCAACGTCCGCCGGCATCAGGCGGCGCATGAGCGTGGTGCTGTCCAGCGCTTTTACGAGCGCTCCGTTGCTGACGATCAGATGCACGGGCAGGTCGAGGAGATCCGCGACCGGCCGCGCAAAATGAAACGCGCGTCCGGTCACGAGGGCGACATGCACGCCAGCGGCGAGCGCGCGTCGAATCGCCTCGCGGTTCTCCGGCGGCAGCTTGCCGTGGCTGTCGAGCAGCGTGCCGTCGATGTCAATCGCAAGGACGTGGATAGCCGGCACGACCGGCTAGCCGCGAATCCGCTTGGCGAACGCGGCAGGCGCGCCCGGGCTGTGCCGCTCCCACCAGTCGATGAACCGGCGCGCGACGGCCTCGAGGTTGCCGAGCGACGTCGAGTCGCCCTGCTGCTCGCGCAGTAGCGGCAGGATGCCCTGCATCCGCTCGTAGACCAGCAACAGCTCGCGACCGCTCTGGAAGAACAGCTCCTCGTTGAGCACGCCGGATGTCACGAAAGACGCCACCATTTCCCAATAGGTGGTCACCATGCGGTAGGAGGCGTGCTGGTCGGATCCGGGCGGGCACACCTCCGCGAATTCCGCCAGGTTCTTGACCTTGAAGGATGAGACGAACCAGGCGCGGCCCTGCCGCAGCCGGGGCTCGCGGCGCATTTCGTAGAGACGAAGGATGAGTTCGGCGTCTTCGTACGTCGGTCGTGGGCTAGTCACCTGACAATCCTCGAACGTGAATCGCGTGGCGGCCTGTCCGCCCGCGGTCGGTGCGATTATGATGCAGGCAGGCTCGTCCGTCACCCTGGAGCTCCATGGCCGGCCCGCATTTCACGCCAAAGACGATTCCCTTTCTGCGCGCGCTGAAGCGCCACAACGATCGTGAGTGGTTCCGCGCGCACCGGGCGACGTACGACGAGCACGTGCATGCGCCGATGGTGGCCGTGATCGACGCGCTGGCGACAGGATCTGCGCCGCTTCGCACCCGAGCTGTCTGCCGATCCACGGACATCGATCTACCGCATCTACCGCGACACACGGTTCAGCGCAGACAAGTCTCCGCTCAAGACGCACATCGCCGCTGTGTTTCCCAGGCGCGGCAGTCCCAGACACGAATCGGCCGGACTGTACTTCGAGGTGGCCCACGGATGGGTCTGGGTGGGCGGCGGCCTCTACATGCCGACTTCGCCCGGGCTCCATCGCGTACGGGCACGGATCGCGGAAGACCTGCACGCGTTCGAGCGTCTCATCACGGCCGCGCCGTTCAAGAAGCAATGCGGCTCGCTTCACGGCGAGCAGCTCACGCGAATGCCGCGTCCGTTTCCCTCCTCGCACCCGGCAGGCGAGTACCTGAAATACAAGCAGTTTCTCGCGTCACGGGAATTCCCGGCGGCGCTCGCGGCGAGCCCGCGCTTCTACGGGAGCGTCGTCGCCGTGTTCGAAGCAATCGCCCCGATGGTGCGCTATCTGAACGAGGGGTTGGCGTGATGTTCGACGCGTACCTCGCCAGGACGCCGGGCTCGAGAGCAGCCTGGGAGCGCTCGCGCCAGCGCGTCCCTGGCGGCGTGACGTCGAACGTCCGCTTCTTCCCGCCGTACCCGATCTACATGACGCGTGGAGAAGGCGCGCGCCTCTGGGATGTCGATGGTCACGAATACATCGACTACTGCCAGGCATTCGGACCGCAGATCGCCGGCCACGGACACCCGCGGGTCACGGAGGCGATCACCGCCGAGCTCGGGCGCAGCGGAACGACAATCTTCGGCACGCCCACGCCGCTCGAGCTCACACTGGCCGAGCGCTTGGCGTCGTTGATTCCATCCGCCGAGATGGTCCGGTTCACGAACTCCGGCACCGAATCGACGATGCACGCGCTGCGTGTGGCGCGCGGCGTGACTGGACGTAGCCGCATCGTCAAGTTCGAGGGTCACTATCACGGTGTGCACGACAGCGTGCTGTTCAATCTCGATGGTCCGCTGCCGCAAAGGGCAACGAACGACGGCATCCCCGAGAGCGTCCAGCGGTTGACGACGGTCGTGCCATTCAACGATGCGGCTGCCATCGAGCGGGTCTTTGCCGAACACGACGACATCGCCGCGGTGATCGTCGAGCCGATCGCACGCGGCGTGATCCCGCCGCACGCTGATTTCCTGCAGCTCCTTCGCGATCTCACGACGCGTGCAGGAGCGCTCCTGATCTTCGACGAAGTGGTCGTCTGGCCGCGGGTCGGGCTGGCAGGCGCCCAGGGGCTCTTTGGCGTCACGCCGGACCTCACTGCACTTGGAAAGGCGATCGGCGGCGGCTTGCCGCTCGCGGCGCTCGCAGGACGACGCGATGTGTTGATGGAAGTCGAGCCTCGAAGCGCACGCGGCGAGCGCTTCGGACCGTATGTCTTCCACGGCGGTACCTACAACGGGACGCCGGTCGCCCTCGCCGCTGGGCACGCCGTATTGGACCTCCTGCAAGAGGCGGGGGCGCTGGATCGGCTCTTCGCCATCGGCCAACTACTCCGCGACGGCCTGGCGCAACTCTTTGCCGGTATGGGTGTCGACGCGCAAGTGATCGGACGCGGCGCTCTGGCCGACTTCTACTTCACCGGCGTTCCCATTGGTTCGTCGCGTGACGTCTGGGCTTCGGCGCTCGATCACCGCCGCGCCCTGGACTACGCGCTGCTTGCACGCGGCATCTACAATTCACCCCTCCACCGCTGGCACCTGTCGCTGGCGCATACGCCGTCGATCATCGAACACACTCTCGACCACGTGACCGACGCCCTTCGCGACGTGACGGCCTTGACGAGCGGTGGACGCTGATGACACCAACGCACCAGGGGCTCCAACAATGACGGACGAGAAACGTACGCTTCCTGCACGCTTCTATGCCGACCCGGAACAGTTTGCAGTCGAGCGTGAACGGTTCTTCGGAACGATGTGGGTGGCGATCGGCCGCAGCCAGGATCTACCGGAGGCAGGTGACTACGTGCTCCGCGACGTCGCCGGCGAGAGTCTCATCATCGCCCGCCAGCGCCAGGGAACGATCGGAGCGTTCTACAACGTGTGCCGTCATCGCGGCACCCAACTCTGTACGGAAGCGTCGGGCAAGTTCGCGGACCGCATTCAGTGTCCCTATCACGCCTGGACTTACGATCTGACCGGACAGCTCGTCGCCGCGCCGCATATGGATGTTGTACCGGGCTTCACGCGGGATGGCATCCGGCTGGCATCTGTGGCGGTGGCTGAATGGGACGGCCTGTTGTTCGTGAATCTGGCCCCGGAACCCGATTCCTTCGACTCGCAGATCGGTCCGCTGCGGGAGCGATTCAGCGCGTGGAGAATGGGCGAGCTCGTACGCGCGTTCGGGTTGACGTACGACGTGAAGGCGAACTGGAAGCTGATCATCCAGAACTATTCCGAATGCCTGCATTGCCCGATCATTCACCCCGCGCTGCAGAAGCTCTCGCACTACATGACCGGCGACAACGATCCGGCCACGAGCACGTGGCTCGGCGGAAGCATGCTGCTTCGTGAAGAGATCTTCACGATGAGCCGCGATGGCAAGCAGCGCCGTCGCGCGTTGCCAGGCCTCAGCGAGGAACAGCGACGGCACGTCTACTACTACGCCATCCTGCCCAATCTGCTGCTCAGCCTGCATCCTGACTACGTGATGGTCCACACGCTCGTGCCGAGGGCGTTCGATCGAACCGAAATTGTTTGTGAGTGGTTCTTCCATCCGGCCGAGCACGGCAACCCAGCGTTCGATCCGAGTGACGTGATCGACTTCTGGGACGAGACGAACCGCCAGGACTGGCACGTCTCGGAGCTGTCGCAGCGTGGCATTCAGTCCCGCGCGTACCGGCCCGGACTCTATTCAGCGCGCGAGAGCCTGCTCTGGCAGTTCGATCAGGTCGTCCGCGAGCGGCTCGAACGCTGAGCGAGCCAGGCGCAGTTCATCCGCGCTCCTCTACGTCCAGCAGACGAAGCACGTCGCGCGGCGTGTCCGCCAGGGCGTCGGGTCCGACGCGTTCGAGATCCGCGCGCGCGAACGGTCCCCACAGAGCCGCGATGGTTCGGATTCCCGCCGCACGTCCTGCCACGACGTCGTGCGTGCTGTCGCCGACATAGACGACGTCTCCCACGTCGAGGCCGAGCCTGTTGACGGCGGCGAACAGCGGCTCCGGATCGGGCTTGTGGCGCTCGGTGTCGTCGTGAAACACGGCGACCTCGAAGTAGTGTGCCAGGCCGTAGTGATCCAAGCCGCGCCGCGCGGCGCCCTCGCGCTTGCTCGTGACGACGCCGAGCCGGCGATGCGCGACCTGAAGCGCGTCGAGCATGGCGGAAACGCCAGGAAACTCCCTGATGAGTGCGTCGTGATGCTCGTCGTTGTGGGCTCGATACGTCGCGAGCATCTCGTCTGCGGCGGTATCGGGATCGCGGATGCCAGTATCGCGCGCGAATTCTCTCAGCGCCTCTGGCAGCGAACGGCCGAACGTCGCGATGAGGGCATCGCGGGTCGGCGTGGTGCCGAGGTGGCGCTCGAACGTGTGCGCGCACGACATCAGAATGAGATCGGTCGTATCGATCAGGGTGCCATCGAGATCGAACAGCACCGCCGCGGCGATCACGATGCCTCCAGCGCCGCCACGGCACCCGGAGTCTCGGCGGACCCGTGCGCGCGCAGCCACAGCGTGACGCCCGCGACGAGCACGCCGGCTGCCGCCGGGACGAACATCGCCGGCCGGAAGCCCACGTCGAGTGCCATCCGCCCGACGATCCAGGGCAGTGCCACAGAGCCGATCTGGCCGAGGGCCAGGAGCAGGCCGAACACCGTACCCGTCTGCCGTGGATAGCAATCGCCGGCGACCGACAGGATCGTCGGCGCCAGCGGCGAGAGCGTGAAGCCCGCGCACAGGACAGCGATCGCGAGGGTCGCCGTCGAGTACGCCTGGCTGATGCCAACACAGGAGGCCGCCACACAGATCGATGCCGCCGCCACAAATGGCAGTTTCGAGACCTTTCCGAGGACCGACGGCCACACCGCACGCCCAGTCATCAGCGCTCCCCAGTAGAGCGCCACCATCGCCGTCGCCGGCGCCTCGGGGATCGTGCCGAGCGTGTAGGTGGCAATCCAGCCGCACACCACCGCCTCACTGCCGAAATCCAGCGCGAGCATCGCCGTCAGCAGGCGAACTCGGTTGTCGCGGAGCAGCACCCAGGCTGACAACCCGGTTGCATGGCGTGCGGCGCGCGCTGGCTCGCGCGCAGCGGCGTGGACCAGGGCCGACACGCCTGCCGCACCCGCGAGGACCAGCAGCCTCGCGCGAAGCACGTCCATGGAGGCCGTTCCCGCCAGCGCGAGAGGCAGCATGAGCGCGCCAAGTGCCGTGAAGATGCCGAGCACGTTCAGCATCTGGCCCCGGCGCGCACCGTACACCGTGGACACGAGGACGTTCGTGGCCGCGTTGACCGACGAGCCCCCTGCGCTCATCACGATGACAGCGATCAGAGTCATCGCGAAGGAGTGGGCCACGCCAAGACATGCCAGCCCGGCAGCCATGCCTGCCGCGCCGCCGGCGAGGACGTGCATGCCACCGAAGCGATCGACGACGCGCCCGGCAAGCGCCGTGCAGATCAGTTGTCCGGCGAACAGCACGACAAGGAGAACGGTCTGGCGCGAGACGTCCAGCGCGAGTGCGTCGGTGACCACCCGGATGCCGAACAGAGTGCCAAGAAGCGAGAGGATGATGCCGAAGAGGAACTGACCGGCGACGGCCGAGACCATGACCCGAGTCGGTGACGGAGAGGACACGCCGGGATTATCGCAAATTGCGGCTCCTGACCTGTGAAGTCCGATGGGGACAGCCGGAAGAAGTATTCTTCGAGGACGTGCAGGACGCCGGAGAGCTGCGGCGGTGCCGCGCGTCCGAGAACACTCCCATGCGACGTTTCGTGACTCGTGCGGCCGCGGTCGTGGGCGTACTGGCTGCGCTCGTGGCGACCGATTTCCTCACCGGCCGTCATGTGGCCTATTGGCTGGTGATTCGGTTGTTCTATGTGGAAGCGTCATTGCCGGCTTCTCAGGTTGTCCGCAACCAGTCCTACGGACCAGGACCGGCGGATCCTGGCCGACGATTCGACCTCTACCTTCCCGAACGGCGAGATTTTCCGATAGTTGTTTTTGCTCATGGCGGCGGGTGGCGCGAGGGCGACAAGGATCTGCGGATCGGCGGCGCCGACATCTACGGCAACATCGGACGGTTTCTCGCCGGCCATGGCATCGGCACGGCGGTCATCAACTATCGCTTGCAGCCGTCGGTGGGCTGGCGCGATCAGATCGACGATGTGGCGCAGGCGATCGTTGCGGCGCGCGCGGCACTCGTGGCGCGGGGCGGGCGGCCGGCCTCGCTGTTCCTGATGGGACACTCGGCGGGCGCGCAGCTGATGACGCGCGTCGCGCTCGATCCGGATCCCCTCGCGCGTGCCGGAGCCTCCACGGCGCTCGTCTGCGGCGTCATCCCCGTCAGCGGCGCCGCGCTCGACCTGACGGACCAGCAGACGTGGGACCTTGGCGCCCACATCGACTACTACCGTGAACGCTTCGCGACGGGTGGCGAGCCGGATTGGCAGAAACAGGCGTCACCGATGACGTTCCTCACGTCGAAGGCGCCGCCGTTTCTGGTCGTTCATTCCGGCGGCGAGTCGAAGCCGCTGCGCCGGCAGTCAGAGTGGCTGGTCGATCGTTTGCGCGAGGCCGAGGTCCCCGTGCACCTGATGGTCGTCCCCGGCGGCAGTCACGAACTCATCGTGCTGTCGCTCAGCCGGTCGGACGAGGGCGTCGGTCCTGCGATCGTGAAGTTTGTGACGGCGCTCAGGTGCTCTCACTAGGCTTTGGGCTTTGGGCTTTGGGCGTTGGGCTCTGGGCGTTGGGCTCCACGGCTCAGGGCGCACGGCTCGTTCGCGCTGACACGGGCACCAGGCCCAAAGCCGAACGCCTAACGCCCAAAGCCTACGAGCGTCTTACCGCTCGTACGATTCCCGCTTCCCCGCCGACGAAAGGCGGATCACGAACCGTCCTGGATCGGCCCGGAAGGCGGCCTTGAGCTCCGAAAGACTCGCGGCGCCGCCGTAGCTGATCGACGAGCACAGGTGGCGCATCATGTCCGCAAAGACCGTGCGTGCTGATCCACCGAGCGGCACGCTGACTTCCATCCCCTCCGCTCCGAGGGCCTGCAGATCGACGGCGTCGGCATCTTCGACGTCGAGGCGGTCTTTGATCGCCGCGATTGACGCCATCCCTCTCAGCACTTTGAACGGCACCTGCACGGGACGCTGAGATTCGGGCAGCAGCACCGATTTCTGGACCACCTCGCCCGGTGCCTCCTGGGTGCCGGCGAACGCGCTGCCCACCATGACGGTATCGCCGCCGAAGAGCAGCGCCTCGGCGAGGCCACCGTGCCTTCTGATGCCGCCGTCAGCGATGATCGGTACCTCGTCTCCAACAGCCTCCCGGCACTCCACGAGCGCCTGCAGCTGGGGCACGCCGAAGCTGGTCGTGATGCGCGTCGTGCAACCGCCGCCCGGGCCGATGCCGACCTTCACGGCGGTCGCCCCGCGCTCGGTCAGGAACCGGGCGCCATCGGCCGTGGCGACATTGCCGGCGATCACGTCGGCCTCCGGGAATCGCTTCCGGACCGCGGCCAGCGCGTGCTCCATGACCACGGAGTGGCCGTGCGCGATGTCGATCAACAGCACGTCGGCTCCCGCACGCAGGAGCTCCGCGGCCCGTTCGAGAAAATCGCCGCGTGCGCCGATGGCCGCCCCGACGCACAGCCGCCCGTGACTGTCGCGCGTCGCAAACGGCAGCCGGCGCTGCCGCAGCAGGTCACGCGAGGTCACGAGACCGAGCAGCCGTCCCTCGCGGTCCACGAGCGGCAGCTTCTTGATCTTGCGCTCGACCATGATCCGCTCGGCCAGCGGCAGCTCGATCTCGCCTTCGTGGAGCACGAGTCGCGCCCGTGGCGTCATCCGCTCGCTCACTCGCATCGTGCTGTCGGCGACGAACCGGATGTCGCGTTCGGTGAGCAGTCCCGCCAGACGTCCGTCGCCTTCGAGAACGACCAGTGTGCCCACGCGCGACTGGAGCATCGCCGTAGCGGCTTCCGCCAGTGTGGCGTCCGACTGAATGGTGTAGGGATCGCGGATGATCCCGTGCTGACTGCGCTTCACCGCCTGCACCTCGCGCACCTGCGGCTCGATCTCGCCTGGACGGTAGCCCCGGTCGATGATGCCGATCCCGCCCTCCTCCGCCATGACGATGGCCATCGGTGCACGGGTCACCGTGTCCATGTTGGCCGACACGATGGGCCGATTGAGCATGAGCGTCCGGGTCAACCGCGATCGGAGGTCCACCGTCGCGGGATCGCGGCTGTCGAGGACACTGAACTGCGGCGTCAGCAGGAAATCGTCGAACGTGCAGCCATGGACGAGGTCGCGTAGAGACATGGACATGAAGGGATCGTATTCGTGATTCGTGTTCGGATTCGGATTCGGATTCGGATGCGTGTTCGGATTCGTATTCGGATTCGTCCCGTATTCGCGTTCGTATTGCCCTTTCCCCTTTCCCCTTTCCCCTTTTCCCCTACCCCTTTCCCCTTCTCACAATCACCCGGTCCAGTCTCCCAACGCACGGCGGACGAGCACGATCTGACCGATGTGATACGAACCGTGACCGGCCACGAGCAACAGCTCGCGCAGGTAGGTCTGTCCGCTCCCGTGGGGAATGGTCGCGAACAGGTCGATCGACGGGTCGAGCGCAAGGTCGGCCAGTGCCTGACGGTCCTTGACGAAGCCGGCGAGGCTGTCCACCCATGCGGCCTCGCCTTTCGGCGCCGCGGTTTCTGGCCAGTAGTCATCCGGCCAGCGGCGTTCGCGATACCCGGGATCGATGCAGAACTCGAGGATGTCGCGCTGGGCGAGCCGGAGATGTTCGACGAGCTGCCAGACTGAATGCGCACAGCCCGGCGGCACGGTTCCGCGATGTGCAGCGGGCAGATCGGCGACGGCCCGCTCGAATCCGACGTGCGCGTCGTCCCACGCGAGGATACTGGCGAGCTGTTTCCTCAGCAGTCGATCGTGTTCCATACGGTCTCCTCGATGCTGGCTCGACCTGTCCCTTCCGAGCCACGAGCTAGAATACTTGAAGGGTTTGTGGCGGAAGGACGATTCCAGGTGTCACTCGCTCCAGGCACTCGACTCGCGCAGTATGAAGTGCAGGCCCTCATCGGGGCCGGCGGTATGGGAGAGGTGTATCGGGCTCACGATGCCCGTCTGGGGCGCGACATCGCGTTGAAGGTCCTGCCTGCTCATCTCTCGCGCGATCCGGAAATGCGGGCGCGGTTCGAGCACGAAGCGCGCGCCATCGCGGCGCTCTCGCATGAGAACGTCATGGCAATCCACGAGCTCGCCGTCATCAACGGCGAGCCAATCGCCGTCGTCGAGCTGCTCGAGGGTGAAAGCTTGAGGACGCGACTGTCGCGAGGTCCCATGCCGTGGCGTGAGGCCGTCAAGATGGCGGCGCGCATCGCGGAAGGGCTGGGGGCGGCGCACGCGAAAGGGATCATCCATCGCGATCTCAAGCCCGAGAACATCTTCGTCACCGAAGACCAGCGCCCAAAAATCCTCGACTTCGGCCTCGCGCATTCCGAGCATCTCGGTCCAATCGGCGGGTCCGACATGACCCGAGCCGTCACCGAGCCGGGACGGCTGATGGGAACGATTGGCTACATGTCGCCGGAACAGGTGCGCGGGATGCCGGTCGGCGCTGCCACCGATATCTTCGCGTTCGGATGCACGCTCAGCGAGATGCTCACTGGTCAGCGGCCGTTCGCGCATTCGACGGCGGCCGAGACACTCGCGGCCGTGCTGCACGAGTCAGCCCCGAACCTGCTGACGAGCGGTCTCGATATTCCATCGCGCCTCGGCGAAATCGCATCGCATTGTCTCGAGAAGGATCCCGCCAGGCGCTTCGCGTCGGCGCGTGACGTGTCTGCGGCGCTCCGCGCGCTGCTGGTCGAATCGACATCAGCCAGCGTCGCCGGACCAGCACGGCGCGCGCGCCGCAGGCGCGCCGTGGCTGTGCTGCCCTTCACGAGTCTGGACGCCGATCAGCACGCCGAGTATCTGGCCGATGGCGTGACCGAGAGCATCATCAACAGCCTGTCACAGCTCGAGAAACTGCGCGTCGTGCCGCGGAGCACGGTGTTCGCCTACAAGGGACGCACCGTGAACCCGCGCTCGGTCGGCCTCGCGCTGAACGTCGACGTGATCGTGAGCGGTCGCGTCGTGCAGCAGGACAAAGTGCCTGAACGTGCAGGCCGAGCTCGTGGATGTGGCGAACGAGACGCAGCTCTGGGGCGACCAGTACCGCCATCCCGTGTCGGATCTGCTGGCGCTGCAGGAACAGATCGCGTGGCAGATCTCCGAGGCCCTTCGAGTCCAGCTGACTGGCCAGGAAAAGAAGCGGCTGAAGCGGAAGCTGCAGGAGCGTCCGACCGACAACAGCGATGCCTACCACGAGTACCTCCGCGGCCGCCACGAATGGGGCAAGTGGACTCCCGCGGGATTCCAGGCAGCCGTTCAACACTTCGAGGCGGCCATCGCCAAGGACAGCAAGTACGCGCGCGCGTATTCGGGCCTGGGCGATACTTACGGCGTGATGGGGTACTACGGGTATCTGCCGCCCGAGATCGCCATGACCCGCGCATCATCGGCCGCGTACAAGGCCCTCGAGCTCGACTCCACCCTCGCGGAAGCGCACGCGACGATGGGCGTCACCCGGATGTTCTTTTACTGGGACTGGATTGGGGCGGAGCTGGCGCTACGGAAGGCCGTGGAGCTCGATCCACGCTATCCAAACGCGCACATGCTCCTCGGGCTGCTCTACGCAATCCTGGGACGCCACGACGAAAGCATGGCTGCCGGCCGGCGCGGCCGTGAGCTCGATCCCCTCTCGCTCGTGGCGCAGATGGGTGTCACCTGGACGCTCTATTTTGGGCGGAATTACCGCGAGGCCATGGAATCGCTGCGCGAAGTGACGGCGATCGACCCGGCTTTTCCGGAAGCCCTCTCGATGCTTGCCTGGATCTACGAGCAGCTGGGTCTGTTCGAGCGGTCCGCGGACATATTCGGGCAGCCGACGTTGTTCAACGGCATGTTCGGCGCGGACGCCGGAGTTCGGCTGCACCGTGCCCTGGATGCCGGTGGCCCTTCGGGCTACTGGCGCGAGCGGCTGGCCCTGCTTGTCGACGCCGATGCCAGGCTGGAGCACGTACCTGGCGCGCACCGGTGTCCCGCCTACTCGTACGCGATCGTGTACGGAAAGATCGGCGACCTCGACGCCGCATGCGCGGCACTCGAACGGGTTGTCGCCGAACGTTCGGGCCATGCGGTGTTCATGCAGGCGGAGCCTGGGTTCGATACGCTCCGCGGTGAACCGAGATTCGAGGCACTCATCCGACGGATGGGCTATCCTGCTCCCGTTCTGCCGTGATTACCCGCATCTATCTCATTCGACACGGCGCCACACAGTTGAGCGCCGAAGATCGGTTTGCCGGCGCCACGGACGTCGAACTGTCTGATGAAGGACGTCATCAGGCGAGTGCGCTCGCGGAACGCCTCAAAGACGTCGATGTGTCGGCGGTGTACTGCAGCCCCATGAAGCGGACGGTTGAGACGGCCTCGATCATCGCGGCACCGCACTCGTTGACGCCGATACCGGAGATCGGCCTGCGCGAGATCGATCACGGGCGTTGGGAAGGACGGACCCGATCAGAAGTGGAACTGCAGTTCAGCAGCGAGTACCAGCGGTGGGAGCAAGATCCGCTCACCTTCGCGCCCGAACGTGGAGAATGCGGTCTCGATGTGATGGCCCGCTCTCTCCCCGTCATCCGCCGCATCGTCGAGGCGCATGACGGCGACAACGTCGTCGTCGTGTCGCACAAGGCGACCATCCGGCTGCTCGTCAGCAGCATCCTGGGCTTCGATGCACGCGGGTATCGCGATCGCCTCGATCAGGCGCCGGCGTGTCTGAACGTGCTGGACTTCAAGGATCCCGTCCGCGCGCGGCTGATGTTGTTCAACGACATCAGCCATTACGGAGAGCACCCACGCCGCCCGAGCGCCCACCTGTCGAAATGGTGGGACCAAGGGGGGAAGACGTAAGAAGCGGTAAGGGATAAGGGCAAAGGGATACGTGATAAGGGATAAGGGCAAAGGGACAAGGGCAATCCCGTATCCCATGTCCCGTTTCCCCTTGCCCTACAACGGAGCGCGAAGTCCTTTCAAGAACGCGACACTCTGAGGGATGTGCGAGAGCGGCTCGTCGCTCTCGTCTTCGACGAAATACATCCCCACGCCTGCAGTGACCGCGGCTTTGAGGATCCCGGGCATGTCGAGTTGTCCGGATCCGACAGGCACGTCGGACTCGGCGGGAGCGATCGCCTTGCCCGGCACTACGGTCCAGCCCTTCTTCAGGTCCTTCAAGTGCAGTGATTTCACGCGCGGGGCGTACTGCGTGATCAAGGGTGCCGGATCGCCGCCGCCCAGATAGCAGTGGAACACGTCGATCTGGAAGGTCACGTTGGTGGCATCGGTGTTCGCCGCCAGCGTGTCGAACAGTGTGCCTTCCTTGGACTGGACGAACTCATATCCGTGGCAGTGATACGAGAAGTGCAGGCCCGCAGTCGACGTCCCCTTCCCGATCTTGTTGAACGTCTCGGCGGCCTTGAGCGTGTCCTCGCGCGTGAAAGCATCGCCCTTGTGCGGAATCCAGGGACACACGACCCAGGACGCGCCGAGGGCCTTGGCCTCGCTGAGCGCACCGGGCAGGTCGTCGCGCAGTCGCTCGAAGTCCATGTGAGCCGAGACGGTCGTCAGTCCGGCCGCGTCGAGCGCGGCACGCAGCTCAGCGGCCGACTTCTTCCAGAGGCCCGCGCCTTCGACCTGGCTGAAGCCCATCGCCCGCACCTTCGCGAGTGTGCCGGGAAGGTCCTTGGGCAGCTCCTTTCTCAGGCTCCAGAGCTGAAGACCGACCGGCGCATGCAGGGCCGGAATGGTCTCGTCCGCCGTCGCTGCCAACGAGCCGGTCGGCTTGACCGCGAACGCGCCGAGACCGGCCGCGGCCATCGTCAGGAACTCGCGCCGCCGAAAATGGGGTCGGGAGGATTTTCTCATCATCTTGAGAATATCCTCCCGACCTCATTTATTGGTAGATTCCGGAGGATGCGACTGAATCGCCTGAGAACCCTCGCCCTCGCCATCCTGTTGCTTCCCACGCTGGCGCCTTCCGTGACGGGTGTCCAGCTGCAGACGCCGGCACCCGCGGCGGATACGCGTCAAGCGCCCAGCGACGATCTCACGCAATGGGAGCCGGAGATTGCCGCATTCGAAGCCAGCGACCGGCAGCATCCGCCGGCGCCGGGCGGCATTCTGTTTACCGGCAGCTCGAGCATCCGGATGTGGACGTCGCTGGCGGAGGATTTTCCTGGGCTGCCGGTCCTGAACCGCGGGTTTGGCGGATCGCAGATTCACCACGTCACCGCGTTCGTGCCACGGATCGTCGTTCCGTACAAACCAAGGCTGATCGTCTTCTACTGCGGCGCGAACGACATCGCCAGTGGTCAACGCACCGTGGCCGATGTGGTCCGCGACTATAAGGACTTCGTCAGTGCGGTACGCGCGTCGCTGCCCCAGGTGCGCATCGCGTTCATCTCGGCGGCTCCCAATCCGGCGCGCTGGTCCCTCAAGCCGTCTTACGTCGATCTGAACCAGCAGATCAAGACATACACGGCCAGTGATCCGAGGCTGTCGTTCATCGACGTCTGGGAGGCGATGCTCGGCGACAATGGCGAGCCCAAGCCGGAATTGTTCATCCAGGATCGACTTCACATGAACGCGAGCGGCTACGCTCTCTGGCGCGAGATCGTGGGCCGCTACCTGCGGTCTCAGTGGCCGCCCGAATGACGATGCGCCGCGTGTTCGGCCTCGCCGCGCTGGCGTGCACGCTCACGGCCGCTGGGACGCTCGCACGTCAAGGGCCGCCCGTCAGCAAACCCGCGCGCATCGAACCGCGGATGCCGCCGGGCTTTCTCGCGAAAGCTGACGAGATTCTCACCAGCGCGTACCCGATTGGCGGTCCAGGCGCCGCGGCCATCATCACGAAGGAGGGGCGCCCGGTATACCGGCGCGCCACGGGGCTCGCCGATCTCGAATTCAGCACCATGCTCGAGCCCGACATGGTGTTCCGAATCGGCTCGGTCACCAAACAGTTCACGGCCGCAGCCGTGCTGCTGCTCGCCGATCGCGGGGCGCTGAACCTCGACGACGACATCACGAAGTACGTGCCTGATTTCGACACCGGCGGCCGTCACGTCACGGTCGAGCACCTGCTTACGCACACGTCAGGGATCAAGAACTACACCGACGTCGCGGCCTGGAAACCGACGTGGGGGCAGGATCTCACTCCATCGCGAACTCGTCGCGTTCGTGAAGCCCGATACGTTCGAATTCGAGCCAGGTGCTCGATGGGCGTACAGCAATACCGGCTACATCCTGCTCGGGATGATCATCGAGAAGGCTTCCGGCAAGACCTACGCTGAGTTCATGCGCGACGAGGTGCTGCTCCCGCTGGGGCTTTCGCGGACGATGTACGACGATCCCATGAAGATTCTGCCGCGGCGCGCACGCGGATATGTCCGCGTGAACGGCGAGTACGCCAACGCTCCATATCTGAGCATGACGCATCCGTTCTCGGCGGGAGCACTGGTCTCGACCGTGGACGATCTCGCGCGCTGGGACGCAGCCCTGAGTGCGCATCGCCTGCTCAAGCCCGAGTCGATCGCGCGGATGTTCGTCCCGTATCGCCTGCAATCAGGCGAGTCGGCGGACTACGCGCTGGGATGGGCCATCACGAGCTACGAAGGACATGCGCTGGCCGAGCACGGCGGTGGGATTCCAGGATTCACCTGTCACGTGGTGCGGCTCGCTGACGACAAGATGTACGTGGCCGTGCTGTCGAACGACACGAGCGGCGTCGCTACACGGACGGCGCATCTGCTGGCGGCGCTCGCGGTCGGACGGCCGTTCACCAATCCGCCCGAGGTCAACTTGTCATCGACCACGCTGGATTCGTTTTCCGGGCGTTATGTCGAGGGCGATACTCTCGTCACGGTGTCGCGCGCAGGGAATCACCTGAAATACGACACCGAACATTCCACGGTGGAACTGGCGGCCTCGTCTGGTACGGCGTTCTTCGAACCGGGTGGGCCGCTGCGGGTCGCGTTCTCGAACGACGCACATGGGGGCTCGAAGCAAATGACCGTCGGAGGGTGGGGAGCGGAGAAGAGTTTCAGGCGACAGGACAACTGACCGAGAGACGAAAACGGCTTCGTGTTCGTTTTCGGATTCGTCTTCGGGTTCAGAGGGTCGCCCAGTTGCGCCACGCCGCACCTCCGAACACGAACCCCGAAGACGAATACGCGTTCGGCCTACTTGTCCGGCGTCGCCGTGAGATAGTCCTCGTAGCTGCCCTTGAAGTCTTCGACGCCATCCGGTGTCACGTGCCAGATTCGTGTTGCCACGGCGTCGATCAGATCTTCGTCGTGGGAGACCAGGAGGACAGTTCCATCGAACTTCTCGAGCGCGGTGTTGAGCGCGTTGACGGCTTCGAGATCCAGGTGATTGGTGGGCTCGTCGAACACGAGCACGTTGGGCTGCAACAGCATGATCCGGCAGAACAGCAGCCGCGCGGTCTCGCCGCCAGAGAGCGCCGCAGTCGGCTTCATGCCTTCTTCCTGCGCGAACAGCATCTGCCCGAGCAGCCCGCGAATCTCCTCGCGTGATTTTTCGGGATCGAACTGATGGAGCCAATCGGCGGCCGTCCAGCCCGGCTCGATCACACCGGTCTGATCCTGCAGGAAGTATCCGATTGAGACCTCGTGGCCCCACCGCAGCGTGCCCTCGTCGCGCGAGTCCTCCGCGACTCGCAGGCCGCCGATTGTGATTTCGCCCGCCAGGAGCGCCCTCAGCAGCGTGGTCTTGCCGGCGCCGTTCCGGCCGATGATGGCCACCTTCTCGCCGCGCTCGAGAAACGCGCTGAAGTTCCGGACGACTTCGTGCTTCGCGTACGCCTTGCCGATCCCTTCGCACTCGAACGCCATCTTGCCGTGCGGGCGCTTCATCGAGAAACGGATGTACGGCCGCTGGATGTTCGATCGGGCGAGGTCGTTCGTCTGCAGACGCTCGACTTCCTTCTTCCGCGACATCACCTGGCTGCTGCGCGTGCCGGCTGAGAACCGGGCGATGAACTCCTGCAGCTGGGCGATCTTCTTGTCGCGCTGCGCCTGCTCGGACTCGACGCGCGATCGAATCTGCATCTTGGCGAGCACCATCTCGTCGTAGCCGCCGGTGTACGTGATGATGGTCTGATAGTCGATGTCGGCCGTGTGCGTGCAGACGCGGTTGAGGAAGTGCCGGTCGTGCGAGATCACGACCAGCGTGCCTTCGTACGATGTCAGGAATTCCTCGAGCCAATGGATCGAATCGAGATCGAGATGGTTGGTTGGTTCGTCGAGCAGCAGCGCCTGCGGCTTGCCGAAGAGCGCCTGCGCCAGCAGCACGCGGACACGCTCGTCGCTCGTGATCTCGCTCATCTTCCGTTCGTGGCGCTCGTCCGCGATGTCGAGGCCCTGAAGGAGGATGGCCGCGTCGCTCTCAGCGGTATAGCCGTCTTCTTCGCCGACGATCCCCTCGAGCTCGCCCAGCCGCAGCCCGTCGGCGTCAGTCAGGTCGGCCTTTGCATACAGGACCTCACGCTCCTGCAGCGCCGACCAGAGCCGGGCGTTCCCCGTGATGACGACATCGATGACGCGCTGCGTTTCGAACGCGAACTGATCCTGGCGGATCAGGCCAATCTTCTTGGGCCGGACGACGGTGCCCTTCTGCGGGTCCAGATCGCCCGACAACACCTTCATGAAAGTGGACTTGCCCGACCCATTGGGTCCGGTGAGCCCATAGCGCCGGCCTGGAGAGAAGGTCACGGTGACCTCCTCGAAGAGGATCTTCGAGCCGTAGCGCATCGAGACGTTCGAGACGGAAATCATCGGGTCGTACTCCGGGGTTGCGACGGATATGCGAAGCCTTCCATTTTACCTTACGCTGCTCTTACGGCTTCGCAGCGGCTTTGGGCTTTCGGCCTTCGGCCTTGGATGTTGGGAGTTGGAAGTTGGGAGTTAGGGGTTGGGTCGCCCTCATTCTGATCAGCTTCGCGGCGGCAGCAGCGGCCGCCACGGCCTGGCTGCTGCGCCCAGTACCCGAGCCGATCCTCACGGCTGGCGCGTGGACCGCGAACGTCACGACACTAGCGGGGCGAGGACGACCGGCTGACGCAGAGGGACCAGCCGGGCGAGCTGGCTTCTCTGACCCATTCGCCGTGGCTGCAGCCTCCGACGGCCGCGTCTATATCGCCGACGCAGGCGACAACAACCGCATCCGCCGCCTCGAGCCCGATGGACGCGTCATCACACTCGCTGGCGGCTCGGGTGAGGGATGGAAGGATGGCCGTCGCGGCCGGGCGATGTTCCATACGCCTTCTGGTCTTGCCCTCGCCGCTGACGGGACCCTCTACGTCGCGGACACGGGCACTCACGTCATCAGACGCATCTCGCGCGACGGCGGCGTGACGACCATCGCGGGTGTTGGCCGTCCCGGCTATATCGACGGTCCATCAGCCGGTGCAGCATTCGACGGACCGATGGGACTTGCTGTGGGTCCCGACGGCACGCTGTACGTCGCCGATGCCTACAACAACCGTATTCGCGCAATAAGCACGTCGGGCACCGTATGGACTGTAGCCGGCGACGGCCTGGCCGGCTACCAGGATGGCCCAGGGCCCAGTGCGCGATTCGACGTGCCGTGCGGCGTCGCGGTCGATCCTTCAGGCGGACTCCTCGTCGCCGACACCGCAAACAACGTCGTCCGGCGGATCGCGCGCGATCGGACCGTCAGCACGCTCGAGCTCGCAGCGGGGTCCCTCACCGAAGATGTCTCGCTGGTGCGTCCGATCGGGATTGCCGCCGGGCCACGTGGAACGTTCATTACCGATCGGCGGGGCCGAATCCTTCAGATCCTCGAGAACGGACGCACGCGGGTGCTGGCTGGGACGTCGAACGGCTTCGAAGATGGCACGGCCGAGATCGCACGCTTCAACAATCCGACTGGCGTGGCGATCGACGCCCACGGCGCCGTTATCGTCGCGGATGCCGGCAATGCATCGATCCGACGCGTGGCGCCGCCAGGCTTATACGAGCCGGATCCACGGCGGTCGCCGCTCATGTCGCTGGGAGAGAGCGCGCGGGACGAATGGACCCACCAGACGGTTCCCTGGCCGGTCGATCCCCAGTTCGAGTGGCACGAGATCGCGGGCACGCTGGGGGAAGCGCGCGGCAGCGTGGGCGATCCCCGCGAGCGCTTTCACGCCGGCATCGACGTACAAGCCGCGCAAGGCACAGTCGTGCGAGCCGTCTCGAGCGGCAAAGTGCAGAATCCTGTCTCGGCCGTTGGCTTCGGTTCACTCACCGAGAGTCTGACCCTGCCGCCGTTCGCATACATCCATATGCGGGTTGGGCGCGACATGCGCGACCGGCCGATCGACTTCGCAGGCGATCCGCTTGCCGGCGGTCCAGCCAGCCTGGCCGGAGCGGCCGCCGGGCTACATACGTCGCCGTTCCAGGTACTCGCCGACGAGACGGGACGCCCGATCGTCGCCCGCCTGCGGCGCGGCACGCGTGTCTCGCTGGGCGATGCGCTGGGCACGGTGAATCGTTTTGCCCACGTGCACCTGAACTACGGTGTGCCGGGACGCGAGACGAACCCGCTCGCGCTCGCACTCGCCGGCTTCGTCGATCATCTCGCGCCCACGATCGAGCCGCACGGCGTGACGCTCTACGACGAGGCGTGGCTGCCGCTGAAGGTCCGCGTAGCGAATCGCGTGGTCGTCCGAGGCCGCGTGCGAATTGTCGTGGATGCCTTCGACCGGGTGGACGGCGATTCGAAGCGCCGGCGCCTCGGCGCCTACCGCCTCGGTTATCAGGTGCTGAAAGTCGATAAAACGCCGGTGGCCGGCTTCGAGTCGCCGCTCAGCACGATCCAGTTCGACGGGATGCCGCAGGACCAGGGCGCGCCACAGCTCGCCTACGCCCCAGGCAGTGGGATCACCGTGTACGGCGCACGCCGCACACGGTTCCGCTACATCGTGACGAATCGCGTGAGCAGCGCCGGCGCTGCCGAAGATTCGTGGGACACGTCACGACTGGCGCCCGGTCCCTACACGCTTCGCGTTTTTGCGTGGGACGCGACGGGAAACAAGACGTCCGCCGACGTCGCCGTGCTCGCGGTACCTTGACTTCCTCTCAATCCCGGCAGAGCCAGGCGTCAAAGTATCGCCCCTTTTCTCTCAGCTCATAGGATTCGTGGAACGCCGACACGAATTCGTTGTCAAAGACGCGCACACTGGGATCGTACGCGCTCCTCAGGTCGAAGGGTTCGCCCCCGGCTGGAATCAGCCAGACCTTCATCGTGCACGACCTCAGGCTGGATACCACGGTGCGCGGCATGGACGTGCCTGCCACTTCCGCGTCCATCAGGGCGACGGCATCTATCTGATAGGGTTCGCCGGCAAAGACAGGCAGCGGCCTCAGGAACGAGAGCCTGTAGTTCCGGCTGTAACCAACCGCGAGCGGTCCCGTGTACGAGTGCTCGAGGCGTTCCAATTCGACTACCGCCTCTTTGTCAGCCCCGCGGACAACGGCTGCTATCCAATACGTCTGCTGCAAGACACCGATGATGAGAGCCGCCAGCCCGAGCCCGAGTATCACGCGGCGATAGTAGACGTCTGAAGATTCCGCGAGAGGTCCACCGCCTTCGAGAAAGATGAGCGTCGGAACGAATGGCAGAAAGTGGTGCGCACCGGTCCCCTGCTTGGCCGCCAGCACCAGCGTGCCGAGCAGACACGCGATCAATGCCACACGCCCCGCGTAATTGAGCGAAGGCAACGATCCTCGCCGCTCTCGGGCCCTCCACAGTGCGACAGCCGATGGCAAGCTGAGCGCGATTGCCCACTCGAGCGAGGTCGGCAAGGAACGCCACCGAATGCCATGCTTCGTCGCTGTGCCTACCCAGTAGGCGTAATCAAGCAGTGTGAACGAACGCCCCAAGAACGCGAGCAGGAAGGTGGCAACGCCGATCAGAAGGGCGGCGAGCGGCATCCGCCAGCTCCAACGTGCCCACATCATCACCAGCATCGGAAGAACGTAGCCCAGTGCGCTTGCTTTCGTCGCCATCCCGAAACCGACCGCGATCCCTCCAAGCAACACCGCGAGCCACGATGGTCCGGTCAAACCAAGAAGGCCCAGCGCAATCAACGCGAGGAGCAGTGGTTCCGAGCGAACCCAAAACGAGGCACTGCCGAATGTCAGGTAACCGAGCGCAGACGTCGCGACGGCAGCCCATACGAGACCTTGTCGAGCGCGGCAGGCGACCGCGACGAAGGTCAGGCTCAGGAGGGCGGCCAGAACGCCAGCGCTTTTTGACGATAAGAGGCTCGGACCCAGCAGCCTCATCGTGCTGGCATTCGTTGAATAGAGAAGCGGTCCGTAGGGGAACCCGAATTGACTGCTGGAGCCAGCGGCAGGGTACGGTGATTCCCCACGGCCGACTATCCAGCTGACGGCGGCCACGCTGGCCTCGGCGTGGTCGGAGGTACCTGGGGCACCACGAGGTACCACGCCACGATCGCAACGTACAAGCCGATGACCGTTATCGAGACGGCCCCGGCGAACCTCGGCACTCGGGCGTTGCCGCGCAAAGAGCCAATGCGCCACGCGACAGCGATGCACATCACCGAAAGCACGAGGGGATGGGCCATCGCCAGAGTCCGCAACCCGCTCATCGTGTGCATTGGCTGACCGTTCTGATTCCTGGCCTCAGGGCGCCTCAGCGTCGACGCGTATGGGGACGGGTCGGTCGGTCGATCGACTAATCAGCTACGGAGGCGTGCCGTCCACCGCCGGGCACGAGCGTTCGGACGACGACGTAGAGCACCGGGATGAACACCACGTTCAGGAACGTGGAGAGCAGCATGCCGCCGAACACGGCCGTGCCGACCGAGTGTCGGCCTGCCTGCCCGGCCCCTGTCGCGAACACGAGCGGGAGCACGCCGAGGATGAAGGCGAGCGAGGTCATCAGGATAGGCCGCAGCCGGATGCGCGCCGCCTCGATTGCGGCTTCGACGATGTCGAGGCCGCGCCCGCGCAGCTGCTCGGCGAACTCGACGATGAGGATCGCGTTCTTGGCGGCAAGCCCGATGAGCATGACGAGCCCCACCTGACAGTAGATGTCGTTGGCGAGTCCGCGCAGGCCCTGCGCGCCGACTGCGCCGAGGACGGCAAGCGGCACCGCAAGCAGGATGATGAACGGCAGCACCCAGCTCTCGTACTGCGCCGCCAGCGTCAGGTACACGAGCAACAGCGCAAGACCGAAGATGGCGACCGACTGGCTGCCCGCCTTCAGCTCTTCGAGCGACTGACCCGCCCACGCGTAGCCGAAGCCCTGCGGCAGCGTCCGATCCGCCAGAGCCTGCATCGACAGCAGCGCCTGCCCCGAGCTGTATCCCGGCGCGGGCGTGCCGTTGATTTCCGTGGAGCGGAACAGATTGAAGTGGCTGATGACCTGCGGCGACGTGGACTCGCGCACGGTCACCAGATTCGCGAGGGGCACCATGCTTCCGGTCTGCGTCCTGACGTAGAACTCGCGCAGTGCGCTCGGATTCGACCTGAACTGCCGATCGGCCTGAACGTAGACGCGGTACGACCGGTTGTTGAAGTCGAAGTCGTTCACGTACTGCGACCCGAGGAACACCTGTAATGCGTCACTGACCTCGGAGAGGTCCATCCCGAGGCTCTTCAGCTTCTCACGGTTGATATCGACGAGCAGCTGCGGGTCGGAGGCCGTGAAACTCGAGAACAGACCGCGGAGCGCCGGCGACTGATTGCCAGCGGCAGACAGCTGCCGCGTCACGTCGCCGAGCTGCTCGATCGGACCGCCGCTCTGGTCGAGCAGTTCGAATTGGAAGCCGCCGAGCGCGCCCAGGCCGAAGATGGGCGGCGGCAGGAACGGAATGACAAGGGCGCCCGTGATCCCGCCGAACTCCTGACGCAATCGCCCCACCACCGCCATGGCCGAGTGCTCGTCGCCTACGCGCGTCGCAATCGGCTTCATGTTGATGAACATGATGCCGCGGTTTGGCGCCGCTCCCGCGAAGCTGAAGCCGGTCACCGAGAAGATCTCCTGGATCTCGGGCTGCTTCCGCAGGATCGCCTCCGCCTGCTGCGCCACCTGGCCCGTGTACTCGAGTGACGCGCCGTCGGGGGCCTGCACCTGCACGATGACGAAGTTCTGATCCTCGTCGGGCAGGAAGCCCGTCGGCACGGTCGTGTAGACCCAGTACGTCGCGGCAAGGCCGGCGACGAACAGCAGGATCATCGCGTAACGCCACCGAATCGTCCGGCGCAGCAGGCCGAGGTAGAAATCGGTGCCGGCCGTGATGATGCGCTCCACGAACCGGAAGAAGAAGCCCTTCTCCTGCTCGCCGCGCAGCAGCAGCGCCGACAACGCCGGCGTGAGCGTCAGTGCGTTGAAAGCGGACAACGCCACAGAGAAAGCGATCGTCAGCGAGAACTGCTGGTAGAGCCGGCCCGTCGTGCCGGGGAAGAACGCGACCGGCACGAACACCGCAACGAGGACGAGCGCCGTCGCCAGCACCGCGCCGAACACCTCGCTCATCGCCGAAGACGCCGAGGCCCGAGCCGAGCGATGGTGTTCGTGAATGTGCCGCTGGATGTTCTCGATCACCACGATCGCGTCGTCGACGACGATGCCGGTCGCGAGCGTGATGCCGAAGAGCGTGAGCGTATTGATCGAGAAGCCGAGCAGCTTGACGAAGGCAAAGGCGCCGATGAGAGAGACCGGGATGGTGACGGTCGGAATGATCGTGCTGCGCCAGTCCTGCAGGAAGAGGAACATCACGAGGACGACGAGCGCGATGGCCTCGATCAGCGTCTTCAGCACTTCGTGGATCGAGTCGGACACGACGGTCGTGGAGTCGAACGCGACCTTGTACGTGACGCCCGGCGGGAACGACTTCGACAGCCGCTCGAGCTCGGCAGTCACGCGGGCGTATACGTCGAGCGAGTTCGCAGCCGGCAGCTGTGCGACGCCGATGCCGACCGCCGGCCGACCGTTGAAGCGCAGAGCGCTCTGATAGTTCTCCGCGCCGAGCTCGGCGCGGCCGATGTCGCGCAGGCGGACCAGTCCGCCGTCGGGTGTCGCCTTGACGATGATGTTCTCGAACTCGGACGGCTCGCTGAGCCGGCCGGCGGCGCGCACGCTGATCTGATAAGCCTGCCCGGCATCGGTCGGCGGCTGTCCGACCTGCCCTGCCGCGATCTGCACGTTCTGTTCACGCAGCGCGCCGGTGACGTCAGACGCCGTCAATCCGCGCGCAGCGAGCCTGACCGGGTCCACCCACAACCGCATCGAGTACTTGCGCTCGCCGAAGATCGTGACGTCGGCCACGCCAGGGATGCGCTTCAGGGCGTCGCGGACGAAGACATCGAGGTAATTGCTGAGGAACAGGGAGTCGTAACGATTGCTCTCGTCGAAGACGCCGGCGCCGAGCACGAATCCGCTCGAGCTCTTGGTGACGGTGACGCCGATGTTCTTGACGTCGTTCGGCAGGCGGCCGAGTGCCGACGAGACGCGGTTCTGGACGTCGACGGCGGCGAGATCCTGGTTGCGGGTCAGGTCGAAAGTCGCCGTGACCGTCGCAAGTCCGCTGTTGGTGCTGGTCGACGTCAGGTAGGTCAGTCCCTCGACTCCGTTGATCGCCTGCTCGAGGGGGATCGTCACGGCACTCTCGACGGTCTGCGCGCTGGCGCCAGTGTAGACCGCCGTCACGCTGACCTGCGGCGGCGCCAGCAGCGGGTACTGCGCCACCGGCATCGTCGGAATGGCGATGGCACCGGCGAGGATGATCGCCAGCGAGCACACCGTGGACAGGACGGGACGATGGATGAAGGTGTCGACGAACATTACTGGGCTTTGGGCTTTGGGCTTTAGGCTGTGGACTTTAGGGCGTTCGGCATTGACCGCTACGCACTACCGACTACGAACGATCAACTACGAAGTAGTCGGCGTGATGGGAACGCCGTCGGCGAGCCGTTGCACGCCCGACACGACGACGCGGTCGCCTGCCTTCAGACCGTCCAGCACGACGTAGTCGTTGCCGACGAGTTCGCCGACCTTGAGCGGACGCTGACGCGCGACGAGCCCTTTGTCGCCCTTCTCTGCCACATAGGCGAAGTACTGGCCGTTCACGCGCGACACCGCCAGGACGGGCACCGTGTACGTCGGCTCCGTGGCCCAGATGACGCGGGCGCGGACGAATTGGTCGGTGCGGAAGGCGTGGCCGGGCACGGGGGCCTTCGCCAGCACGGTCTGCGTACGGTTGTCGACCTGCGGCGAGACGAAGTTGATGGTCGTGTCCGCCAGTGAGGCTCCTTTGTCGTCAACGAGTCGGACGCGCAATCCGGGGCGGAGCGACACGGCCCGTTCGACCGGCACGTAGACGTACACCTCGAGCCCTGCGCTTTCGTCGATCGTCGTCAGAATCGTGGAGGTCGTGACCCGGTCGCCGACGCGGACGGGAATGTCGCCGATGATGCCATCCGTTGGAGCTGCGACCCGGTAATACTGCAGCTGCACTTTGCCTTCACTCTCGAGCGCCTCGAGCGCGCGAAGCGAGGCCTTGGCTGTGTCGAGGGCGGCGGCCGCCGAGTCGAGCGCCTGCCGGCTCACAAGGCCTGCGTCGAACAGCCTCTTCTGCCGCTCGTACTCCTGCTGGGCAAAGCGCACCGTCGCTTCTTGAGCGGCCCGCTGCGCCGCCGTGCTCGAAACAGTCGCCTCCTGCTTGGCCGGATCGATCTGCATCAGCGGCGCGCCCGTCTGCACCCGATCGCCTGACTGCACGAGGATCTTCGTGATGATCCCTTCCACCTGGGGACGGATCTCACTCGAGCGCCTCGAGCGGATCGTGGCGACGTACTCCGTCGTGCGATCGATCGGATGTTCGGCGATGGTGGCGAGCGCAACCGAGACGGGCCCCATCTGGGGGGGACCGCCGGCCGCGCCTTGACCGCCGCAGGCGGAGGCGGCGAGCACCGTGGCCACGATGGCGTAACCGACAAGGGCTCGACGGTTCATTGGACTACTGGGACGCATGAAGGGATCCACGGCAGAATGACGAGCATAACAAAAACACACAAACTGGGTTCGCACGGTTCCGGGGTTCACTGGGTTCGTGGGTTCCTGGGTTCCGGGGTTCCGGGGTTCCGGGGTTCCGGGGTTCCGGGGTTCCGGGGTTCAGGGGCCCGAAGGCTCAAGGGCTTCGACTCTTCGACCTTTTGACTCTTCGACTTTCGTTCTGGGACTCTCGTCAGTGCCCCGTATGGCCAAAGCCACCGGCTCCACGGTCGGTTGTTGGCAGCTCGGTCGTTTCATCCCACTCGACCCGGAGAACCGGCGAGACCAGCAACTGGGCGATTCGCATCCCGCGGGCGACGGTGAATGCGGCGTCGCCGTGGTTGATGAGCGCGACCATGACTTCACCACGATAGTCTGCGTCGATCGTTCCTGGGGCGTTGACGACGGTGACGCCGTGACGGATGGCGAGTCCCGATCGCGGGCGCACCTGTCCTTCGAAGCCATCCGGCAGCGCGATGGCGATGCCGCACGGGATGAGCGCGCGTGCGCCAGGCTCGAGCACGACGGGCTCGCCGACGGCTGCGGGCAAGTCCATCGCGGCAGCGTGGAGAGACTGGTAGGCTGGCAGAGGCAGGTCGTCGTTGCCTGGCAGGCGGCGGATCGCGACGGACACGGTAGTGGACATGCCGCCGATTGTATGGCGGTCTTCGGCCTGCGATATCCTCACCTCCATGGGTGAACTGTCTTCGTACCGCGTGGGATGGATCGGAACCGGCGTGATGGGCCAGTCGATGGCCGGCCACCTGCTCGAGGCCGGAGCACAGCTCACGCTCTATTCGCGCACGCAGCTGAAAGCCCGCCCGCTGCTCGATCGCGGGGCGTCGTGGGCCGGGAGTCCGCACGATGTCGGCGCCGCCGCCGAGATCGTGTTCACGATGGTCGGATTCCCCGCTGACGTCCGTGAGGTCTACTTCGGTGAGACCGGCGTGCTGGCAGCCTCGCGTCCAGGCCAGATCTTCGTGGACATGACCACGACCCTGCCCGCTTTGGCGGTCGAGATTGCCCAGACGGCGGCGGCACGCGGAGCGCGATCCCTCGACGCACCGGTGTCTGGCGGCGACGTTGGCGCCAGGAACGGGACGCTGTCGATCATGGTGGGCGGCGAAGCCGAGGTGCTCGAGCGATCGCGGCCGCTCCTGGAACGGATGGGCAAGACGATTGTCCACGAGGGCGGACCGGGTACGGGTCAGCACACGAAGATGTGCAACCAGATCGTGATAGCCGGCACGATCATCGGCGTCTGCGAGAGCCTGCTCTACGGAGCCACGGCCGGACTGGATCTCGAGCGGATGCTGGCGTCCATTCGGGGCGGAGCGGCCGGCTGCTGGACACTCGACAATCTGGCGCCACGAATCATCGCCGGTAACTTCGCGCCGGGCTTCTTCGTGGAGCACTTCATCAAGGACATGGGGATTGCCCTGGACGAGGCGGCGCGCATGCAGCTCGCACTGCCAGGACTGGCGTTGGTGCGCCAGCTGTACATCGCCGCGACGGCACAGGGACACGGGCGGGCGGGCACGCAGGCCCTCTATCTCGCACTGCGCCACCTGTCAGGCCACTCGTGAGTGAGTGGCGGGGCCGACCCTATTTGGTTGCGAGGCCTGCGGTCAGATCCAGCCGCGCCGTCCACGGATCCTGACCCGGGGCGGCACCACTGTTGGCAAAATCCAGCAGCGTGTCGCACGCGCCCGAGCACGCCGGCCACTTGGGCCGCCCGTCGCCGTTCGGGTCGCCGGTCTTCGCAAACGTCACCCAGTACGCGTTCGCCGCTTCGGCGGCCGACTTGTCCGCCGGCGTCAGGTCCTTCCCATACCGCGCCTGCACCGTATCGAACACGAAGGGAATCTCGGTCGCGTGCGGTGCTCCCGGCCACTGCGCGCGCATCGATTCTGCGACGTACGAGAAGCGATACTGGTACGAGGGCTGCCCCGCAGCGGCAACCGTCCGCGCGATGAATCGGGCGGGTTCGACCATCATCCGATCCATCGCCACCAGCGTCCCGACCTCGCGCACCTTGTCGGTCTTCTGCGGATCGTAGACCACGCGCGCCTTGTCGGCGTTCGCACCAAATGGTGTGAACACTTCGTCCATCGATCGCGCGAACGAAAATCCGATATCTGCGCTGTTCGCGCCAACGATAACCGGGACCTTCGCGAACCGTCCGGCCTTGAGCGCCGTCTCACTCGATTCGACGACGATCGTTCCGTCGATCATCGGTCCGGCGTAGGTTGGCGTCATCATCGAAGCCATGTTGAGACCGGCGACGATCTTGTCCGCCGGTAGTGCGCGCAGCGCCGCCAACGCCGCGGCGTCCTCACCGGTGATCCCGTTCGCCTTCGCGAACTCGACGCCCACGGCTTCGGCGGACGGCAGGCCATTCACGCCGGGTTCGTGCAAATAGCGCGTCGGGAAGATGCCGTCGCGGCCACCGCCGGATTCGATGATGGCCTTGTGGAAGAGACCCTTCGACAGCGGCGAAGTCATCATCGTCAGTACCGACATGCCACCCGCCGACTCGCCGAAGATGGTGACGTTTCCAGCGTCGCCGCCGAACGCCGCGATGTTCGTCTGCACCCATTTCAACGCCGCGATCTGATCGAGAAACGTGTAGTTGCCGAGAGGACCGCTCGGTGACTCCTTCGTCAGCGCCGGATGCGCGAAGAACCCGAACCGTCCCACGCGATAGTTGAAGCTGACCAGCACGACGCCGCGCTTGGCGAACTGGGAGCCGTCGTAGACGGCGGGCGAACTGCCGCCATTGACGAACCCGCCGCCGTAGATCCACACCATCACGGGCAGCTTCTTGGACGCCTCAGCCGGCCGCCAGACGTTCACTACGAGGCAGTCCTCCGCGGGCGGCGTGCCGAGCGGCGCTGCGTCCCCGGGGAATGGCAGCTGCATACAGTCGGAGCCGTAGGCCGTGGCCGGCCGCACGCCCGTCCACGGTGTGACCGGTTGGGGCGGCTTCCAACGCAGATCGCCAACAGGAGGCGCAGCGAACGGAATCCCTTTGAACGAGAGCACGCCGTTATCAACAGCGCCCTGCAGGACGCCCGCGTCAACCTTCACCTGGTCGCTCGACCCGGCGGCCGTTCGTCGGCCGTGTCAGGGCAGACACGACGAGGGCGGCAACAATCAACAGACGTGAGTAGGACATACGAAGGCTGCCTCGTGAGATGAAGTGAGGATTCACGCTACCTTCTTTCCGGCTCAGCCGCAACCCGATCCGCCAGTCGTCATTCGCCCATCTGTCATCGTCAGTGCTGTTGCGCAGCAGTGAGGATCGCCTGCACCGTCCGATCGACGTCGCTTTCTGTCGTGGACCAGTTCGAGACCGAAATCCGCATCGCACCCATGTCGTGCCACGTCGTGCCGCTCAGCCAGGCGGTTCCGTCCTTCTGCACGGCGGTCACGATGGCGCGTGTGCGCGCGTCCCCGCGCTGCGCGTCCTCAGCCTCGAACCGCACGAGCACCTGATTGAGGACGACCTCGTTCAGCACGCGTATGCCGTCGTGCGCGGCGAGTTGAGCGGCAAAACGGCGCGCGAGCCGGCATGGCCGTTCGATCAGATCCTCGACGCCAGAACGACCGAGCGTTCTCAGGGCCGCATACGCCGAGACGCCGCGTGCCCGCCGTGAGAATTCCGGTACCCAGTCGAGTCCGTCACGCGCGTCACCGTCGCTGGGCACGAGATACGCGGCGTTGACGGTCATGGACGCCCGGTGCGCGGCCGGATGACGGCAGATGGCCACTCCACAGTCGTAGGGAACGTTGAGCCACTTGTGCGCATCGACAGCCCACGAATCCGCGAGCGCCACCCCGTCCACGAGCACTCGCAACGACGGTGTGGCCGCCGCCCACAATCCAAACGCGCCGTCCACGTGCAACCAGGCACCCCGCCCCTCACACGCCGCGGCAATTGCGCGCAACGGATCGATCGCTCCCGTGTTCACATTCCCAGCCTGGGCGCAGACGATGGTGGGACCGGGCGGCAGCTGCACCAGGAGAGCGGCGAGCGCTTCCGGATCCATGCGGCCTTGATCGTCGGTCGGGATACGATGCGAATCGTCAGGAAGGCCGAGTCCCAGTAGCCGCAGCGAGGCGAAGATGGTCGCGTGCGATTCTCGGCTCACGACCACGTGGATGGGCGGTGCGCCCGTGAGGCCTTGCGTCTCCACGTCCCAGCCGGCCTTGCGCAACACCTCATGACGCGCGGCAGCGAGGCCCGTGAAGTTCGCCATCTGCCCGCCGGTGACAAACCCCACACTCGACTGCGCTGGAAGGCCGAACAGCTCGACCAACCAGCTCGCCGTCGTCTCTTCCATCACGGACGCGGCCGGCGCGGCGACGTAGAGGCCCGTATTTTGATCCCAGGCACTCGTCAGCCAGTCGGCGGCCAATGCGACAGGCAGACTGCCGCCGATCACGAATCCAAAGAAGCGCGGGCCTGCGCTGGCCATCGACGCGAGATGTCCTTCGCGTCCGATCAGGTCGATGACGCGGTTCGCGTCCTCGCCGTCTGGCGGTAGCGGTCCTCCCAGCGAGGCGCGCAGGTCCTCCATGCTCCGCCTCGGCATCACGGGCCGGCTGTCGAGCGACTCCAGGAAGATCAGCGCGTGCGCTTCGGCCCGCGCCAGCAGGTCGCGAAGCGCGGTCAGACGGTCCTGTTGGACGATTGGGGGCATCCGCGAATTCTATCGAAGTCGATGGGTCGAACCGTCACAAGGTCGCAGAGACTAGGCCTAAAGCCTAACGCCCACAGGCCAAAGCCTGAAGTACGCTTGTTCCGTGTGGACAACAATTCTCGACGACGAACGAAAGAACGGGTGGGCCAATACCGCGGGATCGGCCGCTGAGATTGTCGTGCCCATCCGGCAGGCGATCATCGATCGTCTACTCAGCCTCGTCGCCTGGCCGCGGGTGGTCGAGCAACTCTACCTGCGGCTCGCGGGCGACAATCGCCTCGAGCTCATGGTGGTGGCGTCCATGTTCGGATTCCGTAAACGATTCGACCTGGGACTTCGCCTGGATCCAGTACCAGACGGACAGGAGCGCCCTCGCGTCACACTGACTATTGAAAATCCGGGTCTCATGACCACCGCCTTGGCGCTGGCGAAATCGGCCCTCCCGCTGCCGCGCGGCGTCATCGTCGAGAGCGGACGAATCATCCTGGACCTCGACTCGCTCGCGGAGTCGGCCGGCTACGCGGATCTCGTCGCGCACGTATCGCGAGTCGGATGTGCCGTCCGCGATGGCGTCCTCTGGATCACCGCGTCGCTCGAGGTCGCGGCCGGCAAGGGCGGCCAGACCGTGCCCACGCCGTCTGCTGCCGCTGGCCCGGGGCTTCCAACCGCGCCTGCAGCAGCGTTCGACGCCAGCGAGGTCCTGCCACTCTTCGCTGGCGCTCGTGCAACGTTCTCGCTGCGGCTGGCTGAAGCCTTCCTCAACCAGCTCGTGGGCCAGGGACTGACATCCTGGCGTGCGCAGGCGAATGCCTTGACCCTGGTGCTGCCAAAGGACGTCGACGCGATCGTCGAAGCCCTGACGTTCCACTTCGATAAGGGCTGGTTGACCGTGAAGGGATCGGTTGCATTGGCTGGCCAGGAACCGTCCTGACGCGTCTAGTGGCGTCTAGGCGCGCACAGCGAGGGCGGCAGAGACCGCATCGATTTCTCGGCGGGTCGTCGGATGCCAGCGCCCGCCGAGCGAACCGGTCAGCAGCGATCTGATGGCCCCAATGGACTGACCGCTCGTGAGACGCACGAAGCTCGCCCAGTCGCGCGAGAGAGCTGCGACGTCCTCCGCCGGCGCATCGGCGCGGAAGGCCTCGACTGCGCCAGCCGCCGATCCATAGAGCGCCAACGCGTCCTCGTGCAGGTACGCGCGACAGAACGCGTGCAACGCAGGAACGTCTTCCGCGCGCAACGATACTGGCGCCTTCTTGCGCGTCATCGGCAGACCTCCGGATACGTCGTCAAGACGAACCACGACTCGCCGGCATCGTCCCAGCGGAGTACGACGACAGCACACGACACGGGCTGAGCGGATCGCGCCCCGCGGGTGAGCGAGCGCCCGACGGTCTCAGTCCCCTTCCAGTCGAGTGCCAGATTCGCTCGTCGTCCGGTCGATGCGGACCATCGAGCGAGGCGGGCCGCCGAGTCGTCGAGTGCGCGAGCCACCGTCGTTTCTGCAGTCGGCAGATCGGTCCACGTAGAAGCCGCTGAGATCGAGCGTTCGCGACGGAGCCGATCGCGCAGCTCGGCGTCGGAGCGGCCGATGTGGCGTGCGAGTGTGTGGCCTCCCCGCCGTTCGTCGCGCGCCAAGTCGTAGTGGCCTGCCGGCGCTGGCGCCGCTCGAGACCGCGGTGCGACGGCAGCCGACGGCGCCGATACCGCGTGTCGCCGGAGGCGGAGTTGCTGGTGAGCCGCCGCATGCGGTGAGCAGCACCACCGAGGCAATCGCAAACCAGATGCTCGATATGGGCGGGGCACACTGATTGACGGGGTGAGTGACCCCGCCGCCACGACATCCCGCCCGCAATCGGCTCACGATCCCTGCACGCCCGCCAGCAGCAGCACCAGGGCAGCCTGCCAGTTGATGGCGATCTCGTTCGCTGAGTACGCGCGCTCGTCATCCGCGTACCGCCGCGCCGGCGGTGTGGCGGGGATTCCGGCCAGTACCGGATCTCCACCCCGCGCGTTGGGTCCGCCCGAGAGCATCCCGGGCCACGGCTCTTCATTCTGGTCTCCACCGCTTGGCCGGTGATGCGGATGACGGTACGGCCTGGCGCCGATCGCCGTGACCCAGCTCAATCCGAACGTGTTCCGCCCAAGCAGGTAGTGGAGGTTGTCGAGAGCGGCTTCGATCGCACTTGGATCGCTGGCAAACCGATTCGCAGCGAGGAGGAGAATTCCGTAGTTGGCGACGACTGCGTTCGAGCCCCAAACGAGGTCACGATCCGTGAGGCTGTGCCGCCACGGCGAACTCGACGCGCGCTGCGCGACCTCACGCGCGGCGGCGGCCGTCTCGGTCGCGACACGTGTCCGGAGTGGTTCCGGCGCACCCTTGCTCCAGGCGTAGGCCCAGAGACCCAGATTGGCGACGTTGGGCCACGATTGCGGATCCATGCCCGCGACATGGAAGCCGCCCGCCAGCTGACTCGCCAGATCACCAAACGGCGGCTCACCGGTCGTGCGGAACAGCTCGGCGGCCGCCCACAGTCGTTCGTCGGTGCAGCGCCTATCGCCGTATTCACCGGTCGCGACGCCCGGTGGATTCCTGAACAGAACATCCGGATGCGCCGTCACCCATGTCTGGGCCTTACGCGCCGCAGCGAGTGCGCGATCCGCATACGGCGTGTCGTACGGACGGTAGACACGCGCAGCGATTGCGAAGACCGCGGCGAAGTCTGCCGTGGCGCATGAACTCTTGTACGGCTCCGAGCCTGTGCCGATGATGAAGCGTGGACCGCCATCGTCTTTCTCTGGCATCACGAACGAGCCAAACCGTTCGCTCGTGAGCTTCGGCCACACGCCGCCATCCTCGTCCTGCATCGTCAGCATCCAGTCGAGGTTCCACTTGATCTCGTCGAGCAGGTCCGGCACGCGGTTGCCGGACTCCGGGATGTCGAGCGAGAGCGTTTCGAAGACTTTCGGATACCACTCCCAGGCCCAGAGCAGCTCGCCGGTCGTAATGCCCGAATTGACGATGTACTTGCCGTAGTCGCCGGCATCATGCCAACCGCCGGTGGCGCGCTTCGAACCGGTGCGTCCAGACGATGCGTGGAACTGCGCATCGTCCATGTGACACGCGGCATGCACGTAGCCCTTGAACCTGGGACCCAGGTCTACTGCCGTTCCGCAGCGCTGCCCGTAGAACGCGCGCGTAGCCAGATAGAGCGGATCGCTGTACACGTTGGAGGCGACCGAGAAAGGCACACTCTCGCCTACGCTTTTTACTTCTATCGTGTAGGTGCCCGGTGCGGTCAGGACTGAGAAGTCGATTGCGCGAAGGGTGTCTCCCGATTGCGGGTCGGTGACAGCCGCACCGAGTGGAACGGCGAGTACCTCACGTCGTGAGGGTTGGAGCAGGACGGTTGCAGAGGCGCCACCGGTGCCAACGCTCATCGCGAGCTTTCGGGCACCGACAAGATAGCCTGCCTGATCGACGCGGACGGCAGGCACGGGCGATTCCGTCGCTCCGTACGGTCTCAGAGCGATCACCACGGCCAGGACGGTCATCACTGCCGCGACGACGCTCACGCGACGAGTCATCGATGCCTCCGGTGGGTTGCGGATCGGCTCATTCCGTGCGGCGGATCTGCGGGTCCACGAAGATGTCGTGTTCGTCGGTACTCCGCGTGCTGAACTCCGACACGACGGCTCCCGCTGGACCCCCCTGAAACCAGTGCCAGGTATCTGGCGGGATCGTGTACTGCTCGCCGGGCCGAAGGACGACCTCGTGAAACACCGTGTACGTGCTCGCACGATGCGCGGGCGGCGTCGCCCGCGGCGACGGTGCCGACGGGCCGGGCACGTACAGATAGACCTCACCTGAGCGGCAGCGGAACGTCTCTTCCTTGCCAGGTTCCCCGCCAACAGGCGGATGACGATGCTGCGGGCAGGTCTGGCCTGGCAGCAGAACGAGCTCCTTGGCGCAGACCCTTGCCGTGTTGATGTACACGACGAGCGCCAGGCCGGAGGTCTCGAACTCGCCAAGGCCGAGATCCGCGATCTCGATCGACTCCCGTTCACGATCCGTCAACACGATGCCGGCGGCGGTGAGCATGTCGAACGCGTGTTGACGATGGCGGACGATGACGTCGGAAGTCATGGGGTTACAGCTTTCTCAAGCTCAGGCTCTGCACGAAATGGTCGCGATCCTTGCGCAGGATCAGATGCGCGCGCTGCCGTGTAGGAGCGATGTTCTCGTTCAGGTTGAGGAGGTTGATGTCTCGCCAGATGTCGCGCGCGACCCTCTCCGCTTCCTGCTCCGAGAGCGAGGCGTACCGGTGGAAGTACGACTTCTCGTTGGTGAACACTGTCTTCCGCAGCGTCATGAACCGCGCCACGTACCATTCTTCGATGTCGGCTTCGTCGGCATCGATATAAATCGAGAAGTCGAAAAAGTCGGAGACGAACATGTTCGCCCTGCGGCCCGGCTGCAGATCGCCAGTCTGCAGGACGTTCAGCCCCTCCAGGATCATGATGTCAGGCCGGCTCACCGTCTGCTGCTGATTGGGGACGATGTCGTACGAAAGGTGCGAGTAGACGGGCGCGTGTACGTGTTCGCGGCCGGATTTGACCTCGACCAGAAAGTCGAGCAATCGGCGAACATCGTAGCTTTCGGGGAATCCCTTGCGCTGCATGAGTCCGCGATCCTCGAGCACGCGGTTCGGGTACAGGAAGCCGTCGGTCGTAATCAGATCGACGTGCGGGTGATCGGTCCAGCGCCCGAGCAGCGCCCGCAGGATGCGCGCGGCGGTACTCTTCCCGACCGCCACGCTGCCGGCAATCCCGATGACGAACGGCACGTGGACTGCCGGATTGCCGAGGAATGTATCGGTCGCCTTGCGGAGCGTCTGCGTCGCCGCCACGTGCAGGTTGAGCAGTCGCGAGAGCGGCAGGTAGACTTCTTCGACCTGCTGCAGCGTGACTTGCTCGTTGACGCCCCGCAGGGCCTGCAGTTCGGATTCCGAGAGCGTGAGCGGTGTGGCCGCGCGCAGACCCGCCCATTCCTGACGGGTGAAGCGCACGAAGCGGGAGGGACCTCGGGATCCGGCGGGCCGGCTCACGCACTCTCTCCATCGCCCCGCGCCACGGACACGTCGAACGCGTCCCCGTCGTATCGCGCCACGACCTGGATCGGCTGACAGCAGACTGCGCAATCCTCAACGTAGGTCTGGACGCGCCCGCCGGTTTCGTCGATCCAGAGCGCCAGCGGTTCGCCGCAGTAGGGACACTCCACCTCGATGTCCATGCCGTTTCCTGTCCGCCTAGCGCGGCGGCGTGTCGGTCTTGCGCGAGGGATTGAAGAAGGGCGTGGCGACGACCTTCGCGGGGACGCGATGGCGTACGGCTTCGACGGTGATTTCGATGTCGAGCTCGGTTCCAACCGCGGTGTGCTGCCGAGTGAGGGTCGCCAGGGCGACGAGCTTCTTCAACACCGGCGACCACGTCGTAGAGGTCGCCCGGCCGACCTGCCGGCCGTGCACGTACACCGGCACGGGCACCCGGGATGCCGTCAGCGGCACCTGTGTGGGGAGTCCGACGCGCGCGTAGAGAGACTCGACGGCCGTCCATCCGATCTCGAGACCGACAATCTGCCGGACCGGGCCTTCGGCCTTTTCCCGGGCCAGTGCGGCACGTCCGACGAACGGGCCCTTGTTCGGACTCACCAGACGCCCGAGACCCAGCTCGAAAGGCGTGTAGCGCTGATCCTCGATCAGGCTCTTCTTGCTGCCATGGAAGTCCACGTCGATGAGCAGCAGCCCCGCCTCGATGCGGGCAACGTCGAGGGCCAGCATGCCCGCGGGGTGGATGTCGTGCGCGCGCCCTCCGCTGATGAGCGCATCCCAGACGTCGATGGCCCGCTCCGCCGGCATCCAGATCTCGTACCCCAGATCGCCTGTGTAGCCGGTGCGTGAGATGTGCACCGGGACGTTCGCGATCGCCCCGCGCGTCATGCGGAAGTACTTCAGGCCGTCGATGTCCGCGTCGCTGACGCTGCGCAGCACACGCGCGGAGGTCGGCCCCTGAAGTGCGAGGGCGGCTACCTGTTCGCTGATCTCTTCGACCTGGACGTCGAGGCCCAGGGCGTTCTGCCGGAACCAGCGCAGGTTGGGATCCGCCGCCGTCCACCGCCACATCTGCGGCTCCAGCCGCGTCACCGTCCCATCATCGATGACCTTGCCACGCTCGTCACACCAGGGCGTGTAGACGACCTGTCCGACGCCAATCTTCGTCGCGTCGCGCGTGATGATGCGATCCACCAGCCGGGTCGCGTCTGGTCCAGTGATCAGGTACTTGAAGAGCGGCGTGATGTCGATCAGCGCGCTGGCGTTGCGGATGGCGTTGTACTCGTGCTCGTGGTGGGCCTCGTACGCGCCGACCGCGTAGTACCCCGCCCAATCGCGGTAGTTGAGGCTCTCACAGAGGGCGAGCGTTCGCGGGTGGAAAGGCGTTCCGATAGGCACGGGGAGGATTCTATGACAGGACGGTTGGCCCTCCCTGACGCCAACTCCGGGGCCTAGCCCTGCGGGGGGAGACGAAGGGGAAGGGGTAAGGGGCAAGGGGAAGGGGGAAGGGGGAAGGGGTAAGGGGCAAGGGGTAAGGGTTGGGGGAACGAGCCAATCAGACGGGAGGGCGGCTACGCCCAGGGAGCGCTGCGTGGAGCGCACGCAGCATCCGCTGCACTTCGGTCAGATCGCGGCTCATCGCGGCCCATTGGTCTTTCGTCAGGGCGCCCAACTCGACACAAAACACGAGCTGCGTGTGAAGTTCAGCAAGCGACCCGAGTGCGATGCGTAGATGATGCCGATATCCCGCCGTCGACTGCTCATGTCCCTCAGCGATGTTCGATGCGATCGAGACCGAAGACTTGCACAGTTGAAGGCCGAGTGACAGCCGAAGAGTAGGAGGTAATCGGATGGCAAGGCGGCAACCGTCCGCTCCGAGCGTGATCGCTTTCTGCCAGACCAGCAGGTCTCTGAAATCTCTGATCCTGCCCACTTCCTTCCCCTGACGGCTCCCGCTCGCATTGACAGCAACCGGCCTGCCAGGTCTCATCCCCCTTATCCCTTATCCCTTATCCCTTTCCCCTTCAGAGCGAGGGCCCGGAGTCACCGTCAGGGAGGGCCTTCCCGTCATTGTCATAGAATCCCCCCGTGCCCTATGACGTCATCGTAATCGGTGGTGGACACAACGGACTCACCACGGCGGCCTATCTCGCGCGCGCGGGACGACGGGTGCTCGTGCTCGAACGGCGGCATGTCGTCGGTGGCGCGGCCGTCACTGAGGAGGTTTTTCCCGGTTTCCACTTCTCCGAGTGCTCCTATGTCGTGTCGCTGCTGCGGCCGGACGTGATCCGCGAGCTCGATCTCGCGCGGCATGGACTCGAGATCCTGCCCCTCGACGGCACGTTCACGCCGATGCCGAACGGCGACCACCTGTGGCGCGTGAACGATCACGCGCGCACGCGGCGTGAGATTGCGCGCCACTCGGCTGTGGATGCGGAAGCCTACGACGAGTACGGACGCGCAATGGTGGAGATGGCGCGGTTCGTGAAACCGATCCTGGATCTGACACCGGCCGATCCGCTGTCGATCAAGCCGCGCGACCTCCGCCAGCTCGGTTTCCTCGGGCGCCGCTTCCTGCAACTCACGCCCGGCGATCGCTACAACCTCGTCCAGCTCATGACCATGAGCGCCGTCGATTTTCTCGACCAGTGGTTCGAGACCGACGTGCTCAAGGCGACGATGTCGGCGTCGGGGATCATCGGCACGTTCCTGGGCGTGCGATCGCCAGGCACGGCCTACGTGCTGCTGCACCACTACATGGGCGAGATCGACGGGGCCTTCAGGTCGTGGGGCTTCGCCCGCGGGGGCACCGGCGCGATCTCGAACGCGATTGCGGCAGCGGCGCGCGAAGCCGGCGTCGAGATCCGGACGAATGCGTCGGTGTCGAAGGTGCTCCTCGAACACGGGCGCGCAACGGGCGTCGTCCTCGAGAACGGCGATGAGATCCGCGCCACGATCGTCGCGTCGAGCGCGGATCCGCATCGCACCTTTTTCGGGTTCGTGGGCCGCGAGCACCTGCCGACGGAATTCGCCGAGGATCTCTCGCACTATCGCTATCGAGGATCGTCCGGCAAAGTGAACCTCGCGCTCGACGGACTGCCCGACTTCACCTGCGTGCCAGGCGCCGGACCGCATCTGCGCGGGGCGATCTCGATTTCGCCGAGCGTCGACTACATGGAGCGCGCGTACGACGATGCGAAATACGGACGGTTTTCGAAGCGGCCCTACATCGATGTCGTGATTCCGACATTGACCGATCCTTCGGTCGCGCCGCCCGGTAAGCACGTGCTCTCGTGCTTCGTGCAGTACGCGCCTTATCACTTGCGCGGCAGCACGTGGGACGAGGAGCGCGAGCGCTTCGGCGACACCGTGGTGGATACGCTGTCGGAGTACGCGCCCAACCTGAAGAACCTCATCCTGCATCGGCAGGTACTGACGCCTCTCGATCTGGAACGGGAGTTCGGACTGACCGAAGGCAACATCTTCCACGGCGAACTGTCGCTCGAGCAGCTGTTCTTCCTGCGGCCGGTCGCCGGCTGGGCCAAGTACCGAACGCCGATTCACAACCTGTATCTCTGCGGGTCTGGTGCCCATCCCGGCGGCGGCATCATGGCCGCACCCGGGCGCAACGCGGCGATGGCGGTGATCGGAGACCAGCGATGACGCCGCGTCCCATCGTCATTGGCGCGGGCGTCAATGGACTCGCCGCGGCGTTCTACCTCGCCAGAGCGGGACTGCGTCCCCTCGTCCTGGAGCGGTCGGATCGGGTTGGCGGAGCCGCCAGCACACGCGAGCTGGTACCGGGCGTGCGCGTCCCCGATCTGACGCATGCCGTCGGCCCGATTCGGCAGGACATTGCCGAGGCGATGGGCCTGGCGTCGCACGGCGTGAAGTGGCTGCGGCCGAGCGTGGACAGCTTCACTCCCGACCTGGACGGCCGGGCGCTCGTCCTGCCTCGAGATTCTGCCGCCGCGGCGGCGGCGATCGGGCAGTTCTCCGCGCGCGACGCCTCCCGCTATCCGCAGTTCCTTCGTGAGATCGGATCCATCGGGGGCGTCGTGTCTGCGCTGCTTGCTGAGGTGCCGCTCTCGATCGACACGCCAACGACCGGAGAGCTGTGGAGGCTGCTGCAGATTGGCCGGCGCTTCCGCCGCCTTGGACGCGAGCAGGTGTTTCGCGCGCTTCGCTGGGGCCCGATGCCCGTCGCCGACCTTCTCACCGACGTATTCGAGACGGAGCTGCTGCGCGCCACGCTCGCGACGCGAGGCGTCTTTGCGTCCGCACTTGGCCCGCGATCGGCAGGAACCGCGGCAGCGCTCATCCTCGAGGGGGCGCGTCAGCCCTCGTCTCCCTTCGCGCCCGTCTTCGTGCAAGGCGGACCAGGTCAGTTGGCATCCGCGATGGCCGCCGCGGCCACGGCCGCCGGCGCCGAGATCCGGTGTGGCGCTGGTGTCCTCCGCATCGACGTGGATGATTCAGGCGTACGAGGCGTGACGCTGTCGAATGGCGATCAGATCGCCGCCACGACGGTCGTCTCGAACGCCGATCCACAGCGGACGCTGCTCGGGCTCGTCGATCCGGTGCGCCTCGAGCCGGACGTGATTCTGCGAATTCGCAACTATCGCGCGCGCGGCACCGTCGCGAAGGTCAATCTCGTGATGAACGGCCTGCCGTCGTTCACGGGGTTACGGAATCTGCCCGCGGGCCTGACCGCCGACCACGCGCTCGAGCGGCCGCATCCTGATCGCACCCACGGTGGACGACATCGAACGCGCGTACGACGCGTCGAAATACGGACAGTGGTCGGCGAAGCCGTGGCTCGAATGCGTCATCCCGACGTTGACGGACTCCACCATCGCACCGCCTGGCACGCACGTCATGTCCATCTACGCTCAATACGCGCCGTACCGGCTGCGGGATGGATCCTGGGCCGAGGCGCGCAGCGCATTTCAGCAGGCCGTCGTCGACCGGTTGTCGGAATTTGCGGCCGACCTGCCATCCAGGATCGTGGCCGCGGAGACGATCACACCAGTGGACCTCGAATCGACGCACAGCTACACGGGCGGACACATTCACCACGGTGAGATGGCGCTCGACCAGCTGTTCATCATGCGGCCGACGCTCGGCTGGGCGCAGCACACCACGCCAGTTGGCGGCCTGTTCCTCTGCGGCGCGGGCACGCACCCCGGCGGCGGCATCACCGGGGCGAATGGGGCCCATGCCGCGAAGATCGTCATCGCGGCGGTCAAAAAGTCGAAGAGTCGAAGAGTCGAAGGGGTCAACGATTGACAGGTCGCATCCATCGCGTCGTGGCAGCCGCCGGATGTGCCGCAGCGGCGACAATCCTGCTCGCCGCGGCGGGAGACTCGCGCGGGATCTTCGGCTTCGCGCCGGCGACACTGGCGCATGAAAGGACCATCGAGCGGACGTTTCTCGCGATGCCGTCAGCGACGCGGATCGCGAATTTCCATCGGTACCTCACGAGCGAGCCCCACGTCGCCGGATCACCACGTAACAAACATCTGGCCGAATGGCAGCGCGAACAGTGGCAGGCCTGGGGTATCGAAGACGTCCAGATCGTCACGCACGATGTGCTCCTTCCCTACCCGGAAGAAGTCCGTGTGGAAATGACCCGTCCTCGCGTGTGGCAGGCCTCGCTCCGTGAGGATCCCATCGCGACCGACCCCGACACGTCGAAGGATCCGGGCATCACCTATCACGCGTTCTCGGCATCGGGCGATGTCACCGGAGAGGTCGTCTACGCGGGAAGCGGGAATCCAGAGAATTACGACTGGCTCGAGAAGCAGGGCGTCGACCTCAAGGGCAAGATCGCGCTGGTCCGCTACTCCGTTCCCTACAGCTACCGCGGCTTCAAGGCGCTCACCGCACAGCAGCGCGGTCTCGCCGCCATACTCATTTACTCCGATCCGGCCGACGATGGGTACAAGAAGGGCAAGGTGTTTCCGAACGGCCCGTGGGGGCCCGAGAGCCACATCCAGCGCGGCGGCATCCCGTTCGACTTCCTCGTTCCTGGCGATCCGCTGACGCCGGGTTGGGCGTCGGTGCCAGGCGCGAAGCGCATCGACGCGAAGGACGCTGTTTCAATCCCCAAGATCATCAGCGTGCCGATGTCGTATCGAGACGCGCGCGTGATTCTGGAATCGCTCGGCGGTCCCGAGGCGCCGGCGGCATGGCGAGGCGGACTTCCACTCATCTATCACGCGGGACCTGGTCCGGCCGCGCTGCACGTACGGGTCCACATCGACGACAAGGTCAGGGAGATTCAGACCGTGACAGGCCGGATCCGAGGCGCCGAGTTGCCCGACGAGGAAATCATCGTCGGCAACCATCGCGACGCGTGGGTCTTTGGTGGTGTGGATCCGTCGAGTGGCTCGGCAGCCTTGATGGAGCTCGCCCATGATCTGGGATCCCTGTTGCGCGCAGGCTTCCGTCCGCGGCGGACGATCGTCCTCGCAAGCTGGGACGCCGAAGAGTTCACACTGACCTCGTCCACCGAGTGGGGCGAGCAGTTTGCGGACGACTTGCGGCAGCGCGCCGTCGCCTATATCAACGTGGACAGTGCCGCCTCTGGACCCAACTTCACGGCGACCGCTGTTCCTTCGTTGAACCGCTTCATCGCCGAAGCCGCGCGCGATGTGAAGGACCCGCGGGGGTGGCCGATTGCCGATGCGCCACGGCACAAGGGGCGCGACGAGGCCGGTGCGCTCCCGAATGCGTCGGTCACGTCGCTCGTCAGCAACCGGCTGGGGAGCGGTTCGGACTACACGGTGTTCCTGAACTTCCTTGGCGTGCCGGTCGTGGACATGGCGTACGACGGCCCGTACGGCGTGTACCACTCCATGTACGACAATCATTTCTGGGTGTCGCGCATCGGCGATCCCGGCTTTCGCTTTCACACCGCGCTCACGGGTCTCTGGGGCGTGATGGCGCTTCGTCTCGCCAATGCCGACGTCCTGCCGTTCGACTTCCGGAGCTACGCCACCGCGCTCGGCGAGTTCACCACCGAGGTCGAGAAACGCTGGACCGACGCACATCCGGGCGAGCCACAGGCGTCGCCATTTGCTCCAGTCCACGCGGCCGTGGCGCGCTTTGCCGCCGCAGCAGAGCGTGCCAGCGGACGCACCGATTCCGTCCTTCAGGGCGGCCGTGACGATCAGACGAGGTTGAATCGAGCATTGATGGATGTGGAACGGGCGCTGACGGATCCCGATGGCATTCCCGGGCGGCCGTGGTACCGGCATCAAATCTATGCGCCGAAGTTCACCTACGCGCCCGAGATCCTTCCCGGTCCAGCCGAAGCAATCGCTGCGGGAGACGAGACGCGGCTCCGCCAGCAATGCGCGCGAGTCGCGGCAGCCATCAATCGCGCCGCTGAGACGCTTGAACACTAGACAGGTGCGCGATGTGCGCCGTGGGCCGTAAGCCGTGTGCCTTCCTGGGCTTCGGGCTTTGGGCTTTAGGCTTTAGACTCTAGGCTGAGGATTTCATGGCTACCGATCAGACAGACGACATCAAAATCACGTACGCCACGATGAGTGGCGACCAGCTCGACCGCCTTCATGCCGCGCTCGACAAGGCGATCGTCGAGGTCAAGCGTGACTTCGGCCGCACGTACCCGATGCTCGTCGACGGCAAGCAGGTCACGGCCTCGAAGACCTTCGCCGACGAGAGTCCCATCGACACGCGCTGGATCATCGGGCACTTCCAGTCCGGCGGACGCGAGCACGTCCAGCAGGCCATTGCGGCTGCCCGCAAGGCCTACCCGTCGTGGAGCGGGCTGCCGTGGCAGCAGCGCGTCGCCCACCTGCGCAAGGTCGCTGACGTGATCAGACAGCACCGGTGGGAACTGTCCGCCATCATGGGCTATGAGGCCGGCAAGAACCGCCTCGAATGCGTCGGCGACGTCGAAGAGTCCGCGGATCTCATCGCGTACTACTGCGACCAGGTCGAAGCCCACGACGGGTTCGTGAAGCCGATGCAGACGCTGAGCGCCGGCGAGCGCAATTCGAGCGTGCTGCGTCCCTACGGCGTCTGGGCGGTGATTTCACCGTTCAACTTCCCCCTCGCGTTGGCGGCTGGCCCTGCGGGCGGTGCGCTCGTCGCCGGCAACACCGTCGTCTTCAAGCCGGCGAGCACGACGCCGCTCATGGGCTACCGGTTTGCCGAAGTCGTCCGCGAAGCCGGCGTGCCGGACGGTGTGTTCAACTTCGTCACCGGTGGCGGCAGCACGGCCGGTCAGGAGCTCATCGACAATCCTGGCATCGACGGCATCGTCTTCACGGGGTCCAAGGAGGTTGGACTGAAGATGCTGCGCGACAACGCGGCGCGCGCGGTGCCGCGCCCGGTGATCGCGGAGCTCGGCGGCAAGAATCCGGCACTCGTGATGCGATCCGCCGATCTCGACAAGGCCAGCGACGGCGTGTTCCGCTCCGCCTTTGGAGCGCAGGGCCAGAAGTGTTCGGCCTGCTCGCGCGTGTACGTGCACAAGGAGCTGCGGGATCGTTTCGTCGAGCTACTCGTCGAGAAGACGAAGAAGATCAAGGTCGGCAACCCGCTCGATCGGGATGTCTGGCTTGGCCCCGTCATCAACGAGGCTGCGGTCAAGACGTTCGAGGATGCGGTCGCTCGCGCCGTTCGCGACGGCGGACGCGTGCTGACCGGCGGCAAGCGCATCACGACCGAGCCGTGGAACCACGGCTACTTCGTGGAGCCGACGGTCATCGACGGTCTGCCCGCCGATCATCCGGTCTTCGCCGAGGAGTACTTCGTTCCCATCGTCGCCGTTGCGCCCGTCGTCACGCTCGACGAAGCGCTGGAGCTCGCGAACCGCTCCGAGTACGGGTTGACCGCTGGCATCTTCAGCGAGGATCAGCAGGAGATCCAGCACTTCTTCGATGGCATCCAGGCCGGCGTGACGTACGCCAATCGTCGTGCGGGCGCGACGACCGGCGCGTGGCCGGGGATCAATCCGTTTGGCGGTTGGAAGGCGAGCGGATCCAGCGGACGCGGCACCGGCGGTCCGTACTACGTGCAGCAGTTCATGCGCGAACAGAGCCGCGTCAGGATGGAGTGATTCGGTAGTTCGTAGACCGCAGACCGCAGACCGCACCGCGAATGTGCGTGACATGCTCCGCGCCGCGATCGTCATCCTCGTTCTTCTGAGTGCTGCTTCGCTCGACGCGCGGCAGACCGTCACCGACCTCTGGCCCTGGCATGTTCAATATGAGTCCGGGAGGTGAGATTCACGACGGAACCTTCAGCGTTCCAAGCGTGGCACCCGGCGAGTACGGGCTTAGTCTGCAGGTCGGCTCCGACAGCAGTCCCGACGAGCGCGAATCCGCGTACGTCCCGATCAACGTCGCCGGCGTGGACATCACGGATCTCGCGATTGTTCTGTCGAAGGGTTTCAGGCCCGGCGAAGACGTGGACAACGTCCAAGTCGTGTTGACGATGCGGACGACGACGGTCTCCGGTCAGGTTGCAGACAGCAAAGGGCTGCCGGCCAAGGACTACGCCGTCGTGGTGTTCCCGGATGACTCGGCCCGCTGGGTGCCGATGTCGCGCTATATCCGCACGGAACGACCTGACCAGCAGGGCCGTTTTCTCGTGAAAGGGTTGCCGCCGGGGCGTTACCTCGCGGCAGCCGTGGACAGTATCGAGAACGGCCAGGAATCAGATCCGGAGTTCCTCGAACAATTGCGCGGCGTCTCGACTCCGTTCGATCTCAACGAGGACGACCAGAAGTCTCTCGCGCTCAAGCTGACGAATCCGTAGGGCCTACAACGTGCGCGGCCGGACGAACGACTTCGACGCGCGCCACAAACATCCGGCGGCACCGGCAATCAGCAGCGCCGCAGCTACGCCATGGGCAGCCTCCACTGAGATTGCGCCGGCCGGACGCAGCTGCTCCCGCACGACCACCATCGTGACGAGTGTAATCGCGAGCGACACGGCGGTGGCGTGCAGGTAGCCGCGCGGTTCCGACACGACTGCGGCCATCGCGCCAAATCCAAGTGCGAAGATCGCCGCGATGACCCCGACCGAGATGGCCGCCATCGCGACCGCGTCGCCGCCTTCGAGCCGTTCGATCACGGGCCGGGGCAGCTTGACGAGCCACGCGCCGCCCATCGGCAGGTTCATCGTGCTGCACAGGACGAACCACACCAGGCCGTGTCGCGCGAGCCAGCGACCGAACACGGGATCCTCGCGGCGGATGATGAGTGAGGCGTACGCAGCGGCAAAGCCTGCGACCGCGAGCGCGGCGAGCAGCATGTGAACGATGCGCGGGATCGTGCCCTTCGCCGTCCAGATCGGCACGACTGCCGCGCTGCCACTCGGTTCTGCGCCGCTCAGAAGAGCCAGTACGGTCCCGGACGCAAGAAGCCACGCCGCCGCGGTCCACGGACTCGCCGACACGATTCGTCGCAACAGCTCGCGGTGGTCGAGCGTCCCGCGTCGTCGCGCATTGACCGCCAGTACCGCGCCACCAACGGTCAGATCGAGGGACAGGAAATAGACGAGGACAGAGAGGACTAACACATTCAGGCTTTAGGCTTTGGGCGTTGGGCCTTCGGCTTGGGAGTTGGAAGTTGGCAGTTGCGAGTTGACGTCGGCCCTCGAGCCCTTCGCGAACGAGTTCTCGTTGCCCTCGAGCCCTTCGGTGTCAGGGCTTGGCTACCCACGTGAGCGCGACCAACTGAACCTGAACGCCGGCCCGCTTCGGTTTTATCGAGAGTGTCTCGAAGGTTTCGGTCGTCGCGGTCTTGCCGGAATCGAGCGCCGAGATCTCGGCCTGCATCTGCGATTCCATGTCGGCCTGGGCCTGCTGCACCTCGGCGAGCGATTCGTTCGCACGTGTCACGTCTTCCGATTCCTTCATCGACCGGCCGACGCCGCGCGCCGCCGTCGTCGCACGATTGATCGTGGTCATGCTGATCGCTTTCCGGCCCATGAACGCACCGAGCAGCGTCGTGCCGAACGAAATGGCGGTCTGCACTTTGGACGCCGTGGACTGCTGCTGCTCCTTGTCGAGACGGTCGTGCGCGCGCTGTTCGCGATCCTGAATCTTGCGGGCCTCGTCGGCGAACTTGGCTCGAATCGATGCGACCTGGGCGTCCCGCGCTTCACGCGCAACCTGCTGCAGCCTCACACGGAACGCGCCTTCGTTCTCGGACGGCTTCGAGAGCACGCCGAAAGCGCTGCTCTTGAAGAGCGTCAGCACCTGGTCCCGAGTGAGGGATGCCACGAAGCTCTTGTTCCAGTCGGCGTAGTTCTTCGCCTTCATCGCGGCGGCCGGCAGATCGGCAAACGTCGCGCCGGCAGGCGCCTCACGCGAGAGGTCTTTGGCGACGAAATCCGCTTCTGTCGCGTTCGTCCAGTCCACCGGAACGGCATCGGCAGTGATCGGCGTCACGACGGTGACGTCGCGGCTCTCGTCCACGCCAGCTTTCGAATCGGTGAAGCGCACCTGCGCCACACCGACGACCATCGGTGAGAACACAGCCGCACCGGGCGCCGGCGCGAAGTATTGGGGAATGTCGGGCGGAAGCACGGGCCGCCCCCCACCTGCCAGGGCGGCTGGCGCAGCGGCCGAGGTCGTGGATGAAACTCCCGCGCCCGGAGCCTTGGCGGCAGCCGGTGTGCCGGAGGCGACGGCGAACTCGGCGCGGCGAGGATCCATCAGCGTCTTGATCTGCGCACGCGTGAGCGGTCCGCGAAGATACGACAGCGCCCAGCGAGACTCGAACGTGACCGGCGCATCCTCGTGCACGTTGTGCATGAGGAACACGCGGTTTCCGAGTCCGCTGATCACGCGGCCCATCGCCTGCCGGTCGAAGTGACCGCCTGCGGTGGCGGACGCCCCTTCCAGGCCGTCGAGCACGCGCGCCTGATCCCGCTCGGTCTGCAGGCGGCCGATGAACCAGGTACCGGCATTCGACAGCGCCTTGTAGTCGAGATCGACCGGATTCTGCGTCGCGAGCACCAGGCCGACGCCGAAGGCGCGTGCCTGCTTCAGCAGCGTGAGCATCGCGATCTTCGACGGCGGATTCGCGACGGGCGGCAGATAGCCGAAGATCTCGTCCATGTAGAGGAGCGCCCGCAGGCTGGTCGTGCCCGACTGCGCGCGCATCCATCCCAGCGTCTGATTGAGCAGCAGCGAGACGAAGAACATGCGCTCGGCGTCGTTCAGGTGCGCGATCGAGAAGATCGCGACGCGCGGCTTGCCGGCAGACGTGTGCAGGATGCGTTGAAGGTCGAGCGGCTCTCCCTCCATCCAGGCGTTGAAGCCAGGCGCCGCGAGCAGGTTGTTGAGCGCCATCGCCAGCTCGAAGCGATCCTTGGACGGGAAGAACGCTTCCAGCTCGAGGACGCCCACCTTGGTGACCGGCGGCGACTGGATCTGCTGGATGAGCCCGGCCACGTCGAGATCGCGTCCCGCTCGCCACGCGGTATCGAGCAGGGTCGAGATGAGAATGTGCTCGCGCGACTTCACGGGATCCGCATCGATGCCAGCGAGTCCCAGCAGACTGGTCGCCGTCGTGCTCACGCGCTCCCGCATCAGAGTCGCTGTCGTCCACGACCTCCGCACTCGGCGCCGCGAACGACTTCAGGACCGATACAGGGACGCCTGCCTGGCTGCCTGGCGTGTAGACCACCATATCGACGGCATCACGAAGCCGCCGTATCCGTGCCCCGTCCTGCTGCCACTCACCCAGCCCCTTCGCCCACCGCTCGGCCTCGGCCGCGGCGAATGCGTCCGGCTCCAGGGACTTCCGCCGCGCTTCGTCCTCATCGATCCACGGCCGGAAATCTGCCGGTTTCAGGTCCGGGAACGTGAGCAGCAGGTTGCTGAGATCGCCCTTCGGATCGATCACGATCGCCGGGAGGTTGTCGATCGCGGCTTCTTCGAGCAGCGCGATGCACAGGCCCGTCTTCCCGCTGCCCGTCATGCCCACGCACACCGCGTGCGTGACCAGATCGCGCGAGTCGTACAGGATGAGATCGGTCTTGCGCGTCTTGCTCTCGAGGTCGAACGCGCGTCCCAGATAGAACAGCCCGAGCTTTTCGTAATCAGACATGGCCGAGCCTAAAGGCTAACTCCCAACTACCAACTCCCAACTTCCAAAGCCCAAGGCCGAGAGCCCAAAGCCGGCAGCATAGCGACCTGTGGCCCGATCATGTCGCCTCGACATCGTCCACGTAAGGAATCCGGAAACTGTCGAGCGCGACTCGCAGCGCGGCCTGCACGGCCGACGCCTGCCATGCCTCCCAACGCTCGGTCAGTCCCGCCGCCTCCAAGGCATTCTTGAAGTGTCGCCTCGGCTTCTTGCCGTTCAGCGCGTCGAGCAGCCGGTTGCGATGTCCCTGGATGTCTTGCGACTCCGCAAACGTTCCCATCAGCTCGAGCTCGTCCACGTCGGAGGTACCGAGAACATCGACCAGCGTGTCGGACTCATACACGCGGCGCATCTGCTCGAGGTCTGCCGGCGCAAGGCCGTAAGCAGCTGGATCCGGAGCGTGCATAGCCGCGATGTCATTCTCCGACAGGCCAACGACTGCGCCGGACCGAACGTCGATGTAGAGCGTCCCGGCTGGAGGCAGTCCGACGAACACGGCCACGAGCAGTCTCAACGACACCGGCTCGCACGTGACGTCGGGCAGTAGTGGACGTTGCCGCAGATCGTCAACGCCTGCGGCCAGGTCGATGTCGAACCACGCGCGCAGCGCTTCGAACGAGAGTTCGGGCCAGCGCGATTCGTCTTCGGTCCACACCGCGAGTTGTCTCGCGAAAATCTCTTCGTGGTGCTGCTCGACCCAGGTACTCAGCTGCGACTGGCGGGGCAGCTCCGGCGCGAGCACGACCACCGTGGCGAGGGCGCCGTCGATCTCTTCATCCGGCGGCATGACGCTTCGGACCCACTCCAGAAATGCAGGCTTCGGCCGCAACACCGCCGCAGAAAGGAACTCCTCCGGCAGCGGCTCGGCTTCGTGCGCCGCATCGGTTTCGAGCGCCTCGAGCTCCTCGCCGGCTGCGTCGTCTGGGTCGTCGGTCACTTCTTCGCTCCGGCCACCCGCTCGACTTCCGCCATCACGCGCAGCAGATTGGCACCCAGGATCTTCGTGACGTCAGATGGCGAGTAGCCCTTCTTCAGTAGCGCATCGGTCAACCTGGGCAGCATCGACACGTCATCCATGCCAGACGGCATCGTCGCGCCGTCGAAGTCGGAGCCGAGTCCCACGTGATCGACCCCGGCGACCTTCACAGCATGGTCGATGTGTTCGACGATCTTCTCCCAGCTCACGCGGGGATGGACACCTTGCTCCACCAGCTCGTGCTCGCGTTTGCTGATTGCGAGAGTCGCGCAGGCGTCATCTCCGCCGCAAGCCTTGACCGCGGCGTCCATTGCGGAGACTGTTCCAGTACCTTCGCGGGCCTGGATGGCGCGCAGCTCCTCGCTGAGATAGCTGACCTCGTAGTTGATCATCACCACGCCGCCGTTCTTGGCGAGCGCCCGCAGCATGTCGTCGGTCATGTTGCGTGCGTGGTTCGAGATGGCGCGGCACGACGAATGGGATGCGATGACCGGCGCCTTCGACACCTCGATGGCATCGTAGAACGTCTTGTCGGCGACGTGCGAGACGTCCACCATCATGCCCAGTCGATTCAGCTCCCGGACGACGTCCTTGCCGAAGGGCGTGAGGCCGTCATGCGCGGGCTTGTCGGTGGACGAATCGGCCCAGTCGTTGTTCTTGAAGTGCGTGAGCGTGAGATAGCGCACGCCCAGCGTGGCGTACATCCGCAGGACGCCCAGATCGTTGTCGATCATGTGCCCGCCCTCGACACCCATCAGTGCGGCGATCCGGTGCTGTTTGTGCGCCTGCCGGATACCGTCCGCCGTTGTCGCGAGGACGAGGTCGCCGGGATGGGTCCGCACGGCCTCGCGGATTGCGTCGATCTGTTGAAGGCTACGCTTCACCGCAGCCGGCCCGGTGACGTCACTCGGTATCCAGATCGAAAAGAACTGCGCGCCCAGGCCGCCTTGACGCATCCGGGGGATGTCGACGTTGCCGTCGCTGTGCCGCACGCCGAGATCGAAGCCGCCTGGCGCGACCAGGCGCTGTGTCGTGTCCGCGTGCGTGTCGACCACGATCGCGGCGGCGTGTACCCGCCGCGCCTGGTCCGAAATCACGATCGGCTCGGGTGCCGGGTCCGCGGCGGCGCCGAGCGTGACGAGCAAGATGAGCGTCGTCAGCAAAGCCATGGTCAGTGCATACCGCCCGCGCCAGACAGGTTTTTGACGAGCTCTCCGACCACACCCTTCGCGTCACCGAACAACATATAGGTATGGTCGGCCGTGTAGAGCTCATTGTCGATGCCCGCGAACCCTGGATTCATCGATCGTTTGATCGCAAAGCACATCTTCGCCTTGTCCGCATCGATGATGGGCATGCCGTAGATTGGACTGCTCTTCTCGTGGCGAGCCGCCGGGTTCACGACATCGTTCGCGCCGATCACCAGGACGACGTCGGCCTGCGGCATGTCGGGGTTGATGTCGTCCATCTCAACGAGCTTGTCGTAGGGAATCTCGGTTTCGGCGAGCAGCACGTTCATGTGTCCCGGCATGCGGCCGGCGACAGGATGAATCGCGAACCGCACGTCCACACCGCGCTTCGACAGTTGGTCGTAGAGCTCGCGCACGCGATGCTGCGCCTGCGCCACCGCCATCCCATAGCCCGGAACGATCACGACCAGGTTCGCCTGTTCCATGATCTGCGCGGCGCCCTCGGCCGTTTCCTGCTTCACCAGCTTCTGCTCGCCGGCGACGGACTTGGCCTGCACCTGTCCGAAGGCCCCGAACAGCACGTTGGCGAACGAGCGGTTCATCGCCTTGCACATGATGATCGCCAGGATCAGACCCGACGATCCGTCGAGGGCGCCCGCCGTGATCAGGAGCTTGTTGTCGAGGACAAAGCCCATCGCCACGGCCGACAGTCCGGCATATGAGTTGAGGAGGGCAATGACGGTCGGCATGTCCGCGCCGCCGATCGGAATGATGAGCAGCACGCCGAAGGCGAGGGCGAGCGCAATGACGATGGGGAACAAGAACGACCATTCGACTGGCTTCAGGACGATGCCGATACCGCACAACACCGCCACGCCGAGCAGAAAGAAGTTGGTCTGGTTCTGGAACGGGTACGTGACCGGACGCTGCGGGATCCACTTCACTTCCTGCAGCTTGCCTGCCGCCATGAGGCTGCCGGTGAACGTGAGGAAGCCGAGAATGATTTCCGCGACGATCGCAAACACCCGGAAGGGTGTCAGCATTTCCGGTTCGCCGCCCACCCACAGGTAGTACTCGGCCGCGCCCACGAGGCCGGCGGCCAGTCCACCAAAGGCGTGCGAGAGCGCGGTTCGCTGCGGCACCGCCGTGAGCGGCACCCACGAGAGCGGCACACCCACCGCCACACCAAGCACCACCCCGATCCCGATCCAGTGCCAGTGCACGAGACCAGGTGACAGTAGTGTGCCGACGATGGCGAGCGCCATTGCGGCGACGCCGGCGAACACACCACGCCGCGCCGACTTGGGGTCGTTCATCCAGTGGAGCGAGAAGATGAAGAGCGCGGTGGCGATCAGATACGCGAGCTGGATGGCCTGGAGCCTCACTTCGTGGGCTCCTTCTTGAACATCTTCAGCATGCGATCCGTGATGAGGAAGCCGCTGATGATGTTGGTCATCGACGCGAAGAGCGCTATGGCGCCGAGCAGCGTGATGAGCGGCGGGTGATCGCGCCCTGTGACGAGGATCGAACCGACGACCGCGATCGCCGAGATCGCATTGGTCAACGACATCAACGGCGTGTGCAGCAGCCGCGAGACCCGGCTGATGATCCCGAGCCCGATGAACGTCGCCAGCATGAAGACGAAGAGCATCGTGATGAAGTCAGTGGTGGGCGCGGTGTCCATGATCTCCTTTCGATCCCCGCTCGTACAGGCATCGATGAATGGCTGCCACTATAGCGCCACCGCCCAGGCGATGCCACAGAACAGGGCCGGCTCAGAAAGCGTCGCCGTGCCAGAACAGCACGTCGGATGGCGCAAATGACGCCGGGATGTCGTCAGTGAGCGCACGCGCCATCATGACGATGGACGCGGACGGCCGCTCGGTCAGCGTCAGTTGCGGCGGCTCGAAGCCGTGCGGCCACCAGGCGCGGATGAGGGGCGGAACATTCGCGGGCGAGCGCGCGAGCAGGGTCTGCAGCATGGCGCCCACGCGGGCGCCGGAGGGATCGCGGTCGCCGCAGCCTTCGAGGCTCCACGACTCGACGTAGCCGGCGCGGTCACGCCCGGTGACGTGGAGGAGGATCCAGGCGACGGCCTGGGAGCCCTCCTCGGCAACGAAGAACTCGATCTGCCGCGCGGCGCTCGGCCCCAGCGCCGCAAGGAGCCGCTTCTTCGCCAGCGAGTAGTGCAGCCAGTCGGCGTCGTAGCGAAGGCCAAAGCGGTACCGCGCGGTGCGGCGATTGTGCATCTCTGCGGCGCTGGCGAGATCCTTCTCGTCGCCGAACCGCACCAGCATCGCCGGTGCGCCGGGACGCTGCTGGACGGTGACTTCGACCTCGCGGATCGGCACAGCGCGAAAGCCAAGGCGCTCGTAGTAGCGCGGACCTATCTCCGAGAACAGCAGCGCCATGCGCGCGCCATCGGCCTTTGCCTCCGAGCACAGCATCTCGATGAGCCGTGCAGCGTGGCCGTGTCGCCGCTGATCAGGCGGCGTAAAGACGGCGCCGATTCCCAGGGTTGGCACGAGGTGGCCGTCAACGTCCGTTACCAGGTCGTACCGCTTCGCGCTCGCCAGCAGCTGGCCGCGATCGACCAGCGCCAGCCGAGTGAGCGCCCGCGCGCCCCACGGCGTCTGCATCTGTCCTCGGTTGTAGAGGCCGTACCGCTCGCGCGTGAGTCCGTCGTGCCAGAGCGGATGCGTATCATCGAGGATGCGGTCGCGCAGCGCACCGTCAACGGGCGTCAGCCGAGACATGACTGGACGCTATCACGAACCATTCGGACCGCGGCTCGACGAGCCCGCGGCTGGATGGCTGATGTCCTGCCGGCGCAGCGCAAGGCCGGGCCGGGCGTCTGTGACCTGACCCCGGTCGAGCACGAGCTCGCCGTTGACCACCACGTCCTCGACGCCAACCGGCGGACGCGAGGGATCCTCCGGCGTGCCTCGATCGCCAATCGTCGCGGGATCGAAGACCACGATGTCGGCTTTCTTGCCGGCCGCGAGCTCGCCGCGATCGCGCAGTCCGATCTGGCGCGCGGAACGGCCGGTCATCTTGGCGAGCGCCTCTTCGAGCGATATCACATGTTCCTCGCGCACGTAGCGACCGAGCACGCGAGGAAACGCGCCGTAGTCCCGCGGATGGCGGCCCGTCATCATGCCGTCGGAACAGATGATCGTCCGCGGGTGCGCGAGAATCGCGCGCAGATCGTCTTCGACCATCGCGGTCACAATCACACCGATGTCGCGGCCAGCGGCGTGGATCATGTCCACGATGAGTTGGGTGGGATCGATGCCACGCGCCTGGGCGATCTGCTCCAGCGTCTTGCCGACGAGCGAGGCGTCGGGCGTGTACGACGAGATCAGGACGTGGCTCGCGCCGCCGACTTCATCGAGACCCAGCTGCCATTTCGCCCGATTTTCGACGTCGCGGTCCGGAATCAGCACGTACATGCTCGAATGCCAGTACGTGTAGGGATACCAGTCCCCCATCACCGTGACACCCTCGCGCGCCGCGGCGTCTACCATCGCAAGTCCGGCCGGCGCCTTCCCCCACACGGGACGGGAAGCGGCCTTCATATGCGAGATCTCGACGGGAATGTGCGCACGCCTTCCCACCTCGACCGCTTCGCTCCACGCTTTGAGGAACTCGTTCTCCTCATCGCGCACATGGCTACTGTAGAAGCCGCCGAAGCGAGCGGCGACTTCAGCCAGCGCCACGAGCTCATCGGTTGTTGCGTAGAACCCGGGGTCGTATTCGAGGCCGCTCGAGAGGCCGAGCGCTCCGTCGCGCATCCCACGCTCCACGAGGGCCTTCATGACGCCAACTTCGGCGTCGGTCGCGGCCCGCTTGTAGTCCGCGCCGAGCACTATCTGGCGTACGGTGCCGTGCCCGACGCTGGTCGCCAGGTTGATAGCCGGGTGCAGCCCGTCGATGCGTGCCATGAACGACGCGATCGGCAGATCGCTCGAGCCGTCCTGACCGACGAGCGCGGTCGTGATGCCCTGCCGCAGCAGTGGCGCGCCGTCGGGCGTCGTCCCGAGCGCCTCGTCGCTGTGGTTGTGGACGTCGATGAATCCAGGCGCGACGGCTCGTCCGGTGGCGTCGATGACCCGTTCGCCCTGGCCAGCCGTGAGCGCAGAGGCCGATTTCGACGATGAGGTCGCCGCGCGTGCGGAGGTCCGCGCGCTGGCCGGGTCGGCCGGTGCCGTCGTACAGGGTTCCGCCGCGGACGAGCAGGCCGGGTGCTGAAGGCAGTTGCGGCTGAGCGCCAAGCGGCGACAGCAGCAACAACACGGCGCCGAGAGCGAGCGACAATCGCATCTGGGATCCCCGCGCCCGAAGGGACGCAGGCGAGGCGATTCTACGCGGAAACGGCGTCGCGTTCCGAGGGAAGGGTGGCGTGCATCACAGGCGCGTCCGGCTGCTGCACGGTCTCGGCGTCCTCGTCCTGTTCGCTGCATCGGCCTTGGCGGCGACGAGCGGTCGTCCGGCGACCGTTGACGACCGGGCCATCGCCCATGTCCTCAACCGCATCACATTTGGTCCGCGACCCGGCGACGTCGAGCAGGTGCGGCGGATGGGCATCGAGGCGTTCATCGATCGGCAGTTGCATCCAGAGCGCATCGACGACCGAGACATCGACGCCCGGCTCGTGCGGTTGACGACGACACGCGAATCGTCGGCGGCGCTCCTCCGTGACTACTACCGTCCGGCGCAGGAAGCTCGGCGAGAGCAGAAAACGCAGCAGGCGGTCCGGGACCAGGCGCTGGATCAACCGCCGCGCATGACGACGCCCGAGGCCAGGCGCGAACGCCAGGTGCTCGCCGACCTCACCGAACAGAAGATCCTGCGTGCCGTCTACAGCGAACGGCAGCTGCAAGAAGTTCTCACCGACTTCTGGTTCAACCACTTCAACGTGTTTGCCGGCAAGAACCTCGTGCGCGTCTTCGTCGTCGAGCACGAACGCGAGGCAATTCGCCCGCACGTGCTTGGACACTTTCGCGACCTTCTCGGCGCGACCGCAAAGAGCCCGGCCATGCTCGTGTATCTCGACAACGCGATGAGCGCTGCGCCCGGCACGACAGGGCGGCGGCCGAGCTCAAAATGGCGCTGGCCGGCTGTCGATTCGAGCACTGGCAGCGGTGCGCAGGCCGCGAAGAAGCATCCAACCGGGATCAACGAGAACTACGCGCGCGAGCTGCTGGAGTTGCACACGCTCGGCGTCGATGGCGGCTACACGCAGCAGGATGTGGTCGCGGTCGCACGCGTGTTCACCGGCTGGACGCTCAATCGCCCGCGGCGTGTGGACGAGCGCACACCCGATGACACGCCGATGTTCGCGTTCGAGCCGCGGCTGCATGACGAGGGCGACAAGCTCGTGCTCGGCCACCGGATTCGCAGCCACGGCCAGAAAGAAGGTGAGGAGGTGCTTGACCTTCTGGCGCGGCATCCGGCGACGGCCCGCTTCCTCGCCACCAAACTCGTGCGCCGCTTCGTATCAGACACGCCCCCGCCGGCGCTGGTCGATCGGGTCGCCGCGCGGTTCGTGGCGACCGATGGCAATCTGCGCGACGTCATGCGGACGATCCTCGAATCGCCTGAATTCCTCTCACCGGACTCGTACCGCGTGAAGGTCAAGACACCGCTCGAATTCATCGTGAGCGCGCTACGTGCGACGAAGGCTGACGTCGAGTCGGCCCTGCCGCTTGGACGGGCGCTGCGGGACCTCGGGATGCCGGTGTACTTCTGTCAGCCGCCGACCGGCTACAAGGACACGGCGGAGGCATGGGTCAACACCGGTGCGCTCATGAGCCGGATGAACATTGCGCTCGCCCTTTCGACCGGCGAGATGCGGGGAGTGATGGTCGATCCGGAGAAGGCGATCGGTCCCAGAAGGCCGGACGCGGATGACATGGCCGACGCGGCGATTCGCGCACTCCTTGCGGGTGACGCCTCGCCGAGCACCCGCGCCACGCTGCTGCGCGCAACCGACACGCCAAAGCTGCTTGCGCTGACTCTGGGCGCGCCAGAGTTTCAGCGGCGCTGATCTGGCGCCAGCAGTCAGATGACGCGGAGAACGCGAATGATAACCAGACGCGCTTTCGTGAAGGACGGCAGTATCGCACTGTTGTCGCTCGGCTTGATGCCGCGGTTTCTCGGCCGGACAGCGCTGGCTGCAGAGTCGCGGCGGCAAAAACTCCTGGTCGCCATCTTCCAGCGAGGCGCCGTGGATGGTCTCAACATGATCGTGCCCTACGGCGAGTCCGCCTACTACAGCGCGCGGCCCTCGATCGCGGTCGAGCGGCCCGGACGCGGTGACGGTGCGATCGATCTGGACGGCTTTTTCGGCTTCCATCCTCGGCTGGCACCGCTCCTACCGTGGTGGCAGTCGCGCCACCTCGCCATCGTTCACGCGTGCGGATCGCCGGACGTGACGAGATCGCACTTTGACGCGCAGGACTACATGGAGAGTGGTACTCCCGGGGTGAAGAGTACCGGCGACGGCTGGCTGAATCGCGTCCTGGCGCAGTCGGCGCCTGCGCGGCCGGATCCGAGTCCGTTCAGGGCCGTCGCTCTCGCACCCACGTTGCCTCGATCGCTGCAAGGGCCGGCGCCAGCGCTCGCGATCGCCCAGCTGTCTCGCTTTGGACTCCGGGGCGCGGATCGTGACCCGTCCGTCGGCGCCTCGTTCGAGGCCGAGTACGCCGCCGCGGCAGACCAGGTGCTCACCGGCACGGGACACGAAACGTTCGAAGCCGTTCGTATGCTCAAGGCGGCGGATCCGGCGCGCTACGCGCCAGCGCACGGTGCCGAGTATCCCGCATCGGCCTTCGGACAGGCGCTTCGCCAGGTGGCGCAACTCGCGAAAGCCGACGTCGGTCTCGAAGTCGCGTTTGCGGAAATCGGACAGTGGGACCATCACGTCGCTGAAGGCGGCGCGGTGGGTCAACTCGCGACACGCCTCGCCGACTTCGGCGCGGCGCTGTCGGCGCTCGCCACGGATCTCGGGCCTCGTCTCGACGACACGGTCGTTGTGACCATGTCGGAATTCGGCCGGGCGCTGACCGAGAACGGGGCGCGCGGCACCGATCACGGCCACGGCAACGCGATGATGATCATGGGAGGCCCTGTTCGGGGTGGCCGCGTGTATGGCCGGTGGCCAGGGCTCGGGCGCGACCTACTGTACGAAGGCCGCGATCTGCAGGTCACGACCGACTTCCGCTCGGTCTTCACCGAAATTGCATCGGTTCACCTCGGCGTCGCGAACGCCAATCTGGTGTTCCCAGGATTCGTTCCCCCACCGGGCAGCCGCCTCGGTATCATCGCGTAGTCCGGGCGCACGGCGCCCGGCATCCGATGCCATGACGCTGCCACGCCTGTTCGCGCTCTCGCTACAGGGCCGGCGCGATCGTCCGGCGCTCGAATGGGCGGGCCAGACGAGGACGTTCGGCGAAATCGATGTCAGGAGCAACCGCCTCGCACGAGAGCTCCTTGCGCGAGGGCTGTCGGCCGGCGATCGTCTCGCGGTCTATCTGTCCAACCGGCCGGAGTACATCGACCTCTTCCTCGCGTGCGCCAAGGCCGGGATCGTCTTCGTTCCGATCAACATCCTCTACAAGGAGCGTGAAGCCGGTCACATCCTGCGTGACGCGGCGCCGCGTGCCCTCGTGCTCGAGGGATTGCCACCGTCGACCGAGACGGTGCCGCTATGGTCCATTGACGACCTCACGGCGGCCGCAACGGTGCACAGCCCTGACGCGTTACCCGACAAGGCCCACGACGATCTGCCCGCTTGCATCATCTACACGTCGGGCACAACGGGGCCCGCGAAAGGCGCGGTGCTCACGCACAACAACCTGGCCGCGAACGCCGCCAACATCGTTTCGTGCTGGCAGATCACGGATTCGGATCGCCAGTTGCTCGCGCTGCCGCTGTTCCACGTGCATGGCCTCGGCAACGGCGTCCACTCATGGCTTGTTTCCGGATGCCGACTCCGATTGCTGCCGCGGTTCGATCACGCGACTGCGGCGGCTGAATTCCTCGACTTCGTGCCCACGCTGTTTTTCGGCGTACCGACGATGTTCGTTCGCTTGCTGGAGATTGACGAAGAGGCGGCCCGTCGAATCGGGCGCGCGGCGCGACTGTTCGTCTCTGGATCTGCTCCGCTGGCGCCCGCGGTGTTTTCGGAGTTCGAGCGGCGTTTTGGACACCGCATCCTCGAGCGGTACGGGATGAGCGAGACGCTGATGCTGCTCGGCAACCCATACGCCGGCGAGCGTCGTCCCGGCACCGTGGGGCACCCGTTTCCAGGTGTCTCGGTGCGGATCGTCGATCGCTCCGGGGCGGATGTCGCTGACGGCGAGACCGGCGAGCTGCTCGTTCGATCTGCCGCGCTCTGTGCGGGCTACTGGAACCGGGCCGACGCGACGGCCTCTGCCATGCAGGATGGCTGGTTCCACACGGGAGACTTAGGAGTCAGAGGCGATGGCGGGTATGTGACGCTCCAGGGCCGCGCGCACGAGCTCATCATCTCGGGGGGCTTCAATATCTATCCGCGGGAAGTGGAGGAAGTACTCGCGGAACACGATGCCGTCGCCGAAGTCGCCGTGGTTGGCGTAGCCGATTCTCTACGGGGCGAAGTCCCAGTGGCATTCGTGGTGCCGCAGACAGCGTCGCACGTGAACGGCGCGGAGCTCGACGCGTACTGTCGTGAACGCCTGGCATCGTTCAAAGTGCCGCGGCACTTCGTGGCGGTGGCGTCGCTGCCGCGGACGGCACTGGGAAAAGTACAGAAGGGCGAACTACTGGCCGCGTGGGATGGAGGGCGCGGCCTCTAGCGGATCGGAAAGACCTTCTCGAGATCGTCGGCGGGCCTGGGAATCACGTGAACGCCGATCAGTTCGCCGACGCGGCGCGCCGCAGAGGCTCCGGCATCGGTGGCCGCCTTGACAGAGCCGACGTCGCCGCGCACCAGCACGGTGACGAGTCCTGCATCGACCTTCTGCCAGCTGACGATTTCAACGTTGGCGGCCTTGACCATCGCATCAGCGGCTTCGATCATCCCGACGAAGCCACGCGTCTCGACCATGCCAAGAGCGTCGCCCACCTCGCGCGGGGGCTTGTCGCTGGCCGGCCCGGTTGCGTCGTTCTTCGCCATAGACGCGCATCATACCATCAGGCCCGTTTGGCATGCGGCGGGGTCACTCACTTCGTCGCTGGTGCACCCAGCTGATTGGCAAGCGCTTCAGCCGTGCGCGCGCCGGCAAGATCCTTCTCCGTCACCCCTCCATCGCTGTGCGTCGAGTAGACCACCGTGACGCGCCGGTAGTTGATCGTCAGGTCTGGATGATGGTCGGCGGCTTCGGCACCGGGCACGAGGCGCTGGACGTAGTCAACGGCGGCTGGGAATGACGCAAACGTGAACTGTTTGCGGATGGATGCACCGTCGCGCGTCCAGCCGGGCAGCGACGTCAGTCCGTCCGCAATCTGAGCATCGGTCAGTAGTGGCATTACACATCTCCAAACCGTTGCGGCGATAACGTCGCCAACGCCGGATCGTCGCTTTCGCTGCCGGCGACCAGCTTCGAGACGAGCTCGGCGGTCAGCGGCGCAAGGAGCACGCCGTTGCGATAATGACCGACTGCATAGATCAAGCCGCGGATTCGCGACGAATGGCCGAGCGCCGGCAGCCCATCGGGAGATGCCGGCCGCAATCCGACGCGCACCTCGGCGAAGCCCGCGCGTGCCGCCGCAGGCAGCAGAGCACAGACGGCGTCCATCAGTTCGCGCATTCCGGCAACGGTCGATCGCTCGTCGAATCCGGCGTCCTCGAGTGTCGCACCGACGAGCAACGACCGGTCCGCGAGAGGCACCGTGTAACACTGCGAGCCCCAGGCGATTCGTGCGAGCCGCGGTGCGTCCCCGGCCAGCCGCAGGAGCTGTCCCTTGATCGGCCGCACGGGCAACGCCGGAACACCTTCGATCTCGAGTTGGCCAGTCCAGCCGCCAGCGGCAAGGACGACGTGTGCGGCACCGAAAGAGGCGGTGTCGGTCGTGACCGTGACTCCGTCGACCGATGCCGCAATACGGCGGACCGAACCGATATTGAGCCGGGCACCCTGCCGCTCGCACGATGCCCAGAGCGCCGCTGTGAGCTCGCGCGCACTCACATGTCCGTGCGACGGCACAAGGAGCGCGGCAACCGCGTCCGCGGTGACCTCTGGCTCCGCACGACGTACGTCGGCTCCCGTGACCAGTGAGCTGTCAATCCCTCGCGCGGCGTGATCGGCAGCCCGGGTGCGAAGTTCCTGCGCCTCCGTTTCGGTGACGGCTACTTCGAGCGATCCGGTCCGCGCGTACCAATACGGCCGGTCCGACCTGCCGATAGTCTGTTCGATGAACGCGTCGTACAACCCCAGGCTGCGGGCGCCCAGCGCTTCGAGCGCCGCGTGGTGGCGTCCTTCGCTGAAGGGCGTGAGCATCCCGGCGGATGCGTTCGTGGCGCCGAGGCCGATGCCGCGCGGATCGACGACGCGGACGCGGCAGCCTTGGCGAAGGAGGGCGTCCGACACGGCGCAGCCGACAATGCCGGCGCCGACCACGATGACATCAGGTTTCACGAGCGTCCCAGAGTCGGAAGAAGTCAAAGAATCGAAGAGTCATCGCCAGAAAATCAGGTCGGGAGGATATTCTCAGTTTCAGACCCCAAACTGAGAATATCCTCCCGACCTGATTTTTGAGTCTCTGCGGATTGCCGGACCATGGCGGTGTCGCCGGGGCAGGACGCTGTTCACCTCCGCAGGACAGGAGCCGATGCGTCCCGTCGTGCAAATTCTTGAATTCAATGACTTTGCGGCCAGATCGTCACGGGAACGACAGGTACGACGCTTGCTGCAGAAGGGCCTGAAGGAGCTCAGTGATGGTCAGCAACCGGCTCGGACTCGCGGTCATTGGCCTTGCGTCGGTCGTGGCTGCTGGCGTCGGTGGCTTTGTCGCCATGCGTCAGACGGATCAGCCCGCCATCGCGGCATCCGCTCCGGCCCAGGCCTCCACTGCGCCCGCTCCCGTTCAAGAGACCGAGGCCCCTGTCGCTGAGAGTTCCGCACCAGTACCACCCGCCGCTACGCCGACAGTCGAAGCTTCGGCTCCACCCGTCGCGGCACCTTCTCCCCAGGTGACGGTAGCACCGCCGACCGCGCCCACCCCCTCGAAGGCGCGAGCCGACAAGCCGAAACCAACGGCACGTTCCGTTCGCCCGACGCCACCGACGCCGACACTCCCGTCCGCGACACCGGGCGACACCCGCGTCGCATCGGATCCCGCGCCGGAGCCGGTGAGCACATCTCGAACCGAGCCCCAGAGCAGCGACGTGCAGACGCCGCCTCCGGCCGCTCCTGACACCGCAAGCCATCAGGAGCCGTCGCCCGCGGAACCCCAGCACCAGCTCGAGGATGTCATTGTGCCGGCGGATTCGGTCATCGGCCTGCAAATCGAAACGAGTGTGTCGAGTGAGACCGCCCGCGTCGAGGATCGCGTCGATGCGCGCGTGACGCGCGACGTCACGGTGAATGGCCGCGTAGCGATTCCGGCAGGCGCCCGTCTTCGTGGCGCCGTGACTCTCGTCGATCGCGGCGGCAAGGTGAAAGATCGATCGCGCCTGGGTGTCCGCTTCCACACGCTGGTGCTTGCGGATGGCACGACCATGACGATCCAGACCGACGCGGTCTACCGCGAAGGCGATTCGCCGGCGCAGGCGAGCGCCGCGAAAATCGGCGGCGCGGCAATCGGTGGTGCGATCCTCGGTGCGATCATGGGCGGCGCTCGCGGGGCCGTGATTGGCGGCTCGACGGGCGCGGCCGGTGGCACCGCGGCAGTCATGGCTGGATCACGTAAACCCGCGGCTCTCCCCGCGGGCACGTCCGTGACCGTGCGGGTGCTCTCACCCGTCACCGTGACCGTCGAGAACTGACCTGCTGCTTGCGGGCGCGCCGGCCCCGCGTAGCTCCAGCCATATACAATCCGGCGGATGAGTGATCGTCCGCGCGACATGGACGCGGCCTCGTTCCGCCGCGAGGCGCATCGAGTCGTGGACTGGCTTGCTGACTACCTGGAGCGGCCGGACCGCTTTCCGGTGCTCTCGAGGGTCTCGCCAGGAGACATCACCGCTCAACTGCCCGCGGCGGCGCCGGAGCACGGCGAATCCTTCGATCGCATCTTCGACGACTTCGAGCGGATCATCGTCCCTGGGTTGACCCACTGGAATCATCCGGGCTTCTTTGCCTACTTCGCGATCACCGCGAGTGGGCCCGGCATCCTGGCCGAGATGCTGGCCGCGGGTCTCAACGTGCAGGCGATGCTGTGGCGCACGTCGCCCGCCGCGACCGAGCTCGAGGAAGTGACGCTCGGCTGGCTGCGCGATCTGATGGGTCTTCCCCGCCAGTTCGAGGGCGTCATCTACGACACGGCCTCCATTTCGACGATGCACGCGCTGGCCGCCGCCCGAGAGGTCGCCGTGCCCGAGGTCCGCACGCTCGGACTCGCTCGCCGTTCGCTTGGCACGCCGCGCATCTACTGCACCGACCACACACACTCGTCTATCGACAAGTCGGCGCTCGCGCTTGGACTGGGCCTCGAGTCGATCCGGCGCGTACCGTCTGATGAGCGGTTTGCCATGCGCCCCGCCGATCTGACGCAAATGATTGCCGCGGATCGTGCCCGCGGCGACCTGCCTCTCGCCGTTGTCGCAACGGTTGGCACGACCTCGTCTACGAGCATCGATCCCGTACGCGACATCGCGTCTGTCTGTCAGCGGGAGCGCGTCTGGCTGCACGTGGACGCGGCGTACGCCGGCGTCATGGCGATCCTGCCCGCGTGGCGCCACATCCTCGATGGCGCCGACGCCGCGGATTCGCTGGTCGTGAATCCGCACAAGTGGTTGTTCACGCCATTCGATTTGAGCGCGCTCTTCTGTCGTCGAATGGACGTGCTGCGCGCCGCGTTCTCACTCGTGCCCGAGTACCTCAAGACCACGGAGCCGGACGCGGTCCGCAACCTGATGGACACCGGCGTACAGCTCGGACGCCGGTTTCGTGCGCTCAAGCTCTGGATGGTGCTGCGCTATTTCGGCGCGGACGGCATTCGCGAGCGCCTCGAGGAGCACATCCGGCTCGCGCGGCTGTTCGCATCCTGGGTGGATGCGTCGCCGATGTTCGAGCGTGCAGCCGATGTGCCGTTCAGTGTGGTCTGCTTCCGCTGCCGTCCCACCGGAATCACAAACGCTGATGCAATCGATCGCTTCAATGCGTCGTTGATGGAGGCGGTCAATCAATCGGGTGAGATCTTCCTCTCGCACACGAAGCTCGGGGGACGCTTCGTGATTCGTCTGGCCGTGGGCAACCTCCGGACGACCGAGCGTCACGTGCAGCGGGCGTGGGACCTCTTGCAGGAACAGGCAGGACGACTGGCGCCGGGATCATTCATCCCCTCGTCAGATGGACCCCGGCCTTAGGCGACAAGGCGCCAGCGTTCGATCCAGATCGAATCGGTCCGAGCCAGGCACACCAGACCGTGTGTCGGGAAGTCGCTCGAGTCAGCGGCGTCTCCAACCATCAGCCGTAGCAGTCGCGGCAAGTGTGGCATGTGTCCGACGAGCAGCACGGGCTCCTGCTCCGCGAGCAGCTGATCGCGCATCCACTCAGGCGGGTCGGCCGGCTGGAGATTGCGGACGGCGGTGAACGTCGCGAGCGGATTGCACGTCCGCCAGAACGCTTCGGCCGTTTGGCGGGATCGAAGCTTTCCGCTATGCCAGATGGCCTGAGGGCGCACACCGCGCGTGGCTGCCGCGTGTGCCAGTTCATCGGCGGCGGCGCGCCCGATCAGAGACAGCGGCTGTTGCGGATCTTCCTTGGGCCCCAGTGCCTGGGCGTGGTGAACGAGATAGACCAACGCCTCCGCGGCCGCAGCGTCACCACTCATCGAGCGAGCCCCGCGAGAGGGGCAGCGAGAACTCCTCGCGCAATGCGGCTGCAGGGCGGCGCTCTTCGTCCCGCGGCTCCCGCCCGCGACCGTCTTCTTCTATCGAGGCATCTACCACATCGAGCAGCGTGCGCAGTTCGGGCGCCTGGAGGATGCGGGGGGTCGTTTGCACCGGTTCGACTTGCGGAATCTCTTCGCCTGGCGCGGCACCGAGCTCGCGGAAACGCCTGGCCGCCGGCAGCACTCTGGACTCCAGTGAACCGACGGACTTGTTGAATGAGTCGATCGCCCGCTCGAAGTGGCGCCGCACATCGTCCACGTGGCTGGCCATGGCGAGGATGCGGACGTAGAGCTCGCGGCCGAGCGCGCTGATCTGTTCGGCGTTCTGCTCGATGCGCGCCTGGCGCCAGCCATACGCGACGGCCTTCAGCATGGCGATCAGCGTCGTGGGGCTCGCGAGGATGACGCGCTGACTGACACCAGCCTCGATGAGCGAGGGATCCTGCTGCACGGCGGCGCTGAAGAGCGATTCGCCCGGCAGGAACATCACCACGAATTCAGGCGAGCCCGGTACCTGCGCAGCGTAGTCTTTCGACGACAGGCGTGACATGTGATCGCGCACTTGCCGCGCATGCTCGATCAGTTTCGCCGCGCGCTGGCTCTCGTCGCCGTCGAGGGCTTCCAGATAGGCCGACAGCGGAGCTTTCGCATCGACAACGATGGTCTTGCCGCCGGGCAGCCGGACGATCACATCGGGACGGATACGTCCGTCCTGTGTCGTGATGGTGGCCTGCTCCGCGAAATCACAATGTTCGGTGAGACCTGCGAGCTCGACGACGCGGCGCAGCTGAATTTCGCCCCAGTGACCGCGGACGTGCGGTTGACGAAGCGCCTTGACGAGGGCGCCGGTTTCGCCGGTCAGCGTCGTGAGCCCGAGACCGAGCGATCGAATCTGCTCGTCGAGCCGAGCCGTCGTGGACACACGATCGCGTTCGACCTCGCTGAGCTTTCCGTCCACCTGCTTGAGAGTGTCGGCGATAGGCCGCACGAGCTCGGCGATCGTCTGCTGCCGCTTCTCGAGATCGGCGGCCGCGCGGGTCTGGTACTCGCCAAGGGACGCGCGCGCGAGGCGCAGCAGGGCCTCGCTGTTCTGATGCAGCGCATCCTGCGAGAGTGACTGAAAGCTGTCGCGCAGGCGTCGGTCCGCCTGTTCGAGGAGCGCGGTTTTGTCGCCGGCGGCGACGAGGTTCGCTTCGAGACGCGCGATCCGCGCGGCTGTGTGGGCGCGGGTCAGCGCCCAGGTCACGACCGCTGTCACAGCGGCAGTGAGGACGACTACGGCAACCAAGGTCAGCGTGGTCACAGTTCCAGCATCGGTCTACGACCCGGCCTGCGCGGCCGCGAGCGGCTAGCGGTCGAGCACGATCGCGTTCACGTTGATGAGCCTTCGCCCATCCTTCTGCGTGACGACCCCCGTGGCCCTGACGGTCAGCGCCACGAACTCGATGAGCTTCTTGTTGCTGTCGAGCGTGAACGGACCGGTGATCGTGTAAACGCCATCCGCGGTGCGCAAACCCAACATGGCGCCACGACGCGCACAACTCAACGCGCAGTCGGCGTGCATGGCACCCCGATTCTCGTCGCCCCGCTCGAGGCATTTCACGTCGACGACTTCGCCGGTCAGCGTGAACCTGGCGGTCGATGGAGGGGCGCCGGCCAGCAGAGCTGACAGCAGTCCGGCCAGGGCGACGTGCATGGACGTCCATGATACCGCGACATTCGCCAAATGATCGCGTCCATTGAATGAGAAAATCCTCCCGACCTCATTTTTGACCGCGTGTTCAAAGACCACTTCTCGGGCCATGCCGCGCAGTACCGCGAAGTTTCGTCCGGTTTATCCGGACGAGCTCTTCGACTGGCTCGCTCGCGAAGCACCCGCTCGCGCGCGCGCCGTCGATGCCGCCACCGGAAACGGGCAGGCAGCCGTGGCACTGGCGTCCCGGTTCGAGTCGGTGATCGCGCTCGACGCGAGCGCTCAACAGGTGGCCAACGCCACGCCGCACGAGCGCGTCGAGTACCGCGTGGCCCGCGCTGAAGAGACGGGGATCGAGAACTCGTCGGTGGATCTGGTGACCGTCGCACAGGCGCTACACTGGCTGGACCACCGACGATTCTTCGCGGAGGCGTCGCGAATCCTCCGGCCCCGCGGCGTGCTTGCCGCCTGGGGCTATAGCAATGCGACCGTTTCGCCCGATTTCGACGTTGAGTTCATCGACTTCTACACCCGCATTGTCGGCCCCTACTGGCCGCCCGAACGTGTCATCGTCGAGGCGCGCTATGCGCCTGTCGTGCTGCCGTTCGACGAGATTGCTGCACCGCCCTTCGCGCTCGAACAGGACATGAATGGCGAGGGCTTCGCGGGCTACGTTGGCACCTGGTCCGCGGTGCAGCGATACCGGCAAGCCGTGGGTCAAGACCCGCTTCCCTTGATCCAGGCCGCCATCGACCGCTGCTGGCCGACGCCGGACACGATCCGCCGCGTCCGCTGGCCGTTGTTCCTGCGGGTGGGACGAAAACCCCGCTGATCGACGATTCGTCCCTGCATTCTCGAGAAGCCGTCGGCCTCCTGGAACTTTTGTACGAAGATCTTCGTTGATTACTACGAAGACCATCGTAGACAATGCCGAGGACCGACACACTTCAACGCCGGACGCCATGACCCTACGACTGCCGAAGCCCACCGATGCCGAACTGATGATCCTCCGCGTGCTCTGGGGGCGCGGACCAAGCACCGTCCGCCAGGTGCACGACGCGCTCACGGCGACGCGGCCGACCGGATACACAACCACCCTGAAGCTGCTGCAGATCATGGCGGAAAAGGGGCTGGTACGCCGTGATGAGTCGGATCGCACGCACGTGTACGCCGCGCACGCGACCGAAGACCAGACGCAGAGGCAGCTGACGCAAGACCTGCTGGATCGTGCCTTCGGCGGCTCCGCCATGAAACTCGTCATGCAGGCGCTGTCGTCGCGTCATGCCTCGCGCGAAGAGCTCGACGAGATCCGCGATCTCCTCGACAAAGCCGAAAGGGGAAACCGATGAGCGGCTCGACTTCTGTCCTTACGCCCGTCGGCTGGGCGCTCCTGCATTTCGTCTGGCAGGGCGTGCTGGTCGCGCTGGCTCTGGCGGCGGTCCTGTGGCTGGTCCCGGCGCGTGCGGCCCGTGTCAGGTATGCGTTGGCATGTCTCGCACTCGCGGCGATGGCGATCACGCCGATCGCGACGCTGACCTGGCTCGCGGCCGATCCTGCCAGGGCTTCTGTGTGGATCGCCCCGGCACTCACGCCGGAGGTGGGCGCGACCGTGAGCTCGGACATTCAGTCGAGCGGCAGGGACGCATCATGGCCTTCGACCGCGAGAATTGGGGGCCTCGATCTGGCGCGAACGCTGCCGTGGCTGTCCGTCCTGTGGGCCTGCGGTGTCGGTTGCTGCGCGGTGCGCCTCGCCGGCGGTTGGTGTCAGACACGGCGTCTGCTTCGTTGTGACACGACTGAGCCTCACGGCGACTGGTCTGCGCTCGTCTCCGAGCTCTCGTCACGCATCGGCGTTCATCGTGCGGTTCGAGTGCTGGCGTCGGCGCGGATTGAGGTGCCGGTGGTGGTTGGCGCTGTCGTTCCCGTGCTGTTGCTACCCGTGTCAGCGCTGTCGGGCCTGACGCCGCGGCAGGTCGAAGCGGTCATCGCACACGAGCTCGCGCACATCCGCCGGCACGACTATCTGATCAATCTCGTGCAATCGGCCGTCGAGTGCGTGCTCTTCTATCACCCTGCCGTGTGGTGGGTCTCACACGTCATCCGTGTGGAACGCGAACACTGCTGCGACGATCTCGCGGTACTGGCGTGCGGCGATCCGCTGATGTACGCACGAGCGCTCACGAACATGGAAGCGCTCCGACGCGCAGACGTCGGGATGGCGATGGCTGCCAGCGGCGGATCCCTGCTCTCCCGTGTTCGCCGCCTCGTGGGCGCACGTCCGCCGGACCGTCTGGGTTCGTCGGGCTGGGTCCTCGCGGCCCTGACCGTGCTGATGGTCGCGGGTGCCGGCGCCACCAACTGGGTCAGTGGGTGGGCAACCGTCCTGCCTGACGTGGAACTGTCGAGTCCACAGGCGCCTGCCTGCTGCCCGTCTGCACGAAGTGACGCCGGCGCGCCGCACACATCGACTGAATCGAGTGCTCCTCGGGCGTCGGTCGAGGCTACATCAGCGACAGAAGCGTCTGTGATGGCCGCTCCGACCGCATCTTCGACTGCACTCGCCGTTGGCGGATTCGATGGACCCGTGATGGCCGCGTCTGCTGCGGAAGACGTCGCTTCCGTCGCCGACCTCATTGACACGCTGCAACGGTCCGTCACCGAGATGTCGCGCGCGGCACGAATTCGCGTCCGCGCGCTCGAGCGGCTCGATCTTCAACGTGCAGCTTGCCGAGACCGTACGCCAACTGAGAGTGCTTCGCGGTGCTCGCGCCGTCAATGAGGCGCAACTCACGCGTCAGCTGCAGCTCGCCGACCGAGCCGATCGCGATCGGATTCGACGAAGTGCCGATGCAACACGTCTGATCACGCACGGACGTGTGCTTGCCGAGCGGGCCCAACGCTGGTGCCGCGACAACGGTGTGGTGCCTCCGCCGCCTCCCGTTCCACCATCGGCTCCGTCCGCGACGGTTCCACCACCGCCACCTGCGGTTGCCGTTCCACCCGTACCGCCGTTGCCACCGGGTCCCAGCGCGACTGACGCTCCTCGCGCCGTGCAGCCTCTGCCGCCGCCACCACCGCCGGCCTCCGTCGCACCAGCTGTTCCGATCGCGCCCCCGCCGCAACCACCACCGCCCGCTGCCATCGCGCCGGTCGCGCCGCTTGCCGCGCCACCGTCGCCTCCTTCTGTCGCGGTGCCACCGCTTGCGCCGGCTCCACCTCCGCCGCCCGTCCACGCGCTCGCACAATTCGAGTCCGGAGGCACGTGGTCCATGTCGATGTCCGAGAACGGCCGAACCATGACCGTTCGCGCGAAGGGCCGCATTGAACTGACCGATGCCTCCGACGACGTGAAGAGTCTCGAGCCGGATGGGTATTTCATGATCGAGACCGGCAACGAGTCGCTGGGGGAGCAGGGGACGTCGAAGTTCTCCGCCACCGCCGGATCGCACGGTACCATCGAGCGCTCGTACGTCGTGGATGGTCGCCGCGTCGCACCGGACGAAGGCCGCGAATGGCTGGCCCGTACGCTGCCGGCATTCGTTCGCGACCATGCATCGCCGAAACGCCTGACCCGCTGAGCAGGTCGCGTCCCGGTTTGACAGTCGCCGTGCCGCTGCAATACCCTGTGAACGTCATGTTCGTCCGCCGGCACCATGCGCGCCATCATCATGCTGTCCTCTCGGGGACAGGCCGGCCGCGCTGCGCGTAGACGAACACTCAGGTTCCGCACCACGAAATCACGCAGCCCCGCCGGTCTCCGGCGGGGTTTTTTTTTGGCTGCGCGAGGTATCCAGTGGATTTCGCAAAGTTGAACGGCCTCGTTCCTGCGGTCGTGCAGGATGACGAGAGCAACGAAGTGCTCATGGTGGGGTTCATGAACGAGTTGGCGCTCGCGCGGACGCGGGAGTCTGGCTACGTCACGTTCTACAGCCGGTCGCGGAACAGCCTGTGGACCAAGGGCGAGACCTCCGGGAACCGCCTTCAGGTCGTCCGCCTGCTGACCGACTGCGACGAAGACACGGTGCTCGTGCGCGCGCGGCGGCTCGGCGACGGCGTGGTCTGTCACACCGGCGAGCGCAGCTGCTTCTTCAAGGAAGTGGTCTAAGGCAGCAATGGCTTGCGTTCGTCACCGCCAACGCCCAACTTCCAACACCCAACCTCCACGAGTCCCGCATGCGGCGGCGAACGCGACTTGGGAGTTGGAGATTGGGAGTTGGGAGTTGACCCACTCAGCGAAGTACGGAGTTAGATGATGCCTCTCAAACTCGGCATCCCGAAGGGCTCGCTGCAGGACGCGACCGTCCAGCTGTTCGCGCGGGCGGGCTTCAACATCTACGTCAGCACGCGATCGTATTTCCCGGGAATCGACGATCCCGACATCGAGTGCATGCTGATTCGGGCGCAGGAGATGGCCCGTTACGTCGCCGACGGCGTCATCGACGCGGGACTGACCGGCCAGGATTGGATCGCCGAGCACGAGGTCGGGCATCCCGAGGAGCAGGTGATCGAGCGGATCGCCGATCTGGTCTACTCGAAGCAGAGCTTCGGCAAGGTGCGCTGGGTGCTCGCGGTGCCCGAGGATTCGGAGTTCCAGCGCCCGCAGGATCTGGCCGGCAAGACGATCGCGACCGAGCTCGTGCGCGTCACGCGTGCGTATTTCGACCGCTTGGCCGTTCCGGTTGACGTCGAGTTCTCGTGGGGTGCGACCGAAGTCAAACCGCCGGTGCTGGCGGACGCGATCGTCGAAGCGACGGAAACCGGCTCGACACTCCGCGCCAACCGCCTGCGCATCATCGATACGGTGCTCGAATCCAACACGCAGCTGATTGCCAACGCGCATGCCCTCGCCGACTCGTGGAAGCGGACGAAGATCGAAAACATCGCCTTGCTGCTGCGAGCGGCGATCGAAGCGCAGGGCCGGGTGGGCCTGATGTTGAACGTGACACGGGCCGATCTGTCGCGCGTGCTGGAGCTGCTGCCGGCGCTCCAGCGTCCCACGATCTCGCCGCTCAGTGACGACGAGTGGGTGGCGTTGAACACCATCATCGAGGAGCGCACCGTGCGCGATTTGATTCCGAGACTCAAGGCGGCCGGCGGACACGGGATCGTGGAATATCCGCTGAACAAGATTGTGATGTAGAGGGCCATGATCACCATCCTGCCCTCCACCGACACCGCCGGAGTGGACCGTCTGTTGTCGCCGCGCCGGAGCGACGATCGCGCGTTCGCGCGCCGTGTGGCGCGGATTGTGGAGGACGTGCGGCTCGGAGGAGACGCCGCGCTGCGCGTGTACGCAGAGCGGCTCGACCGGCTGAATCAGCCGCTCGAGGTGACGCCAGACGAAATCGCTGCGGGTGCCGAACGCGCTCCGGCCGCCGTGCGGGCCGCCATCCAGCGCGTGGCCCGGCACATCGGGATGGTGGCGCGCGCGCAGGTCCCGCGCCGGTTCCGCATCACCGTCGCGCCCGGCATCACCGTCGAGCAGCGCGTCACTCCGCTCGATCGCGTAGGCTGCTACGTCCCCGGAGGCCGCCATCCCCTTCCCTCGTCACTGCTGATGACCGCCATTCCCGCACGTGTGGCTGGTGTCGGCGAGATCGTGGCAGTCTGTCCGCGTCCTGACGACGTTGTGCTGGCCGCCGCACAGGCGGCGGGCGTGACACGGCTGTTTCGGATCGGTGGCGCGCACGCCATCGCAGCGCTCGCGACGGGCACCGAGACGGTCCCGCGAGTAGACAAGATCGTCGGGCCGGGCAACCGGTGGGTCGCCACCGCGAAGTCGTACGTGTCTGGCGAGTGCGCGATCGACTTTCAGGCAGGACCGAGCGAGATCCTCATTCTGTCAGAGCGCGGGCGGCCCGACTGGATTGCCGCAGACCTCATCGCGCAGGCCGAGCACGACCCGGATGCGCGCGCCTTGTTCATCACGTCGCGGCGCGATCTCGCGCAGGCCGTCGCCGACGCGGTGACATCGCAGATGCCGGATGAAGGTCCGGCGCGTGCCTCGCTAGCCGCTCACGGGGGGATCATCGTGTCGGCGTCGCCGGGGGAAGCGATCGCGCTCGCGAACCGCATGGCTCCAGAGCACCTCGTGGTCGACACGGAACAGCAGGCCGCTCAGGTTCGCTGTGCGGGTTCCATCTTCATCGGTGCAAACACGGCACAGGTCGCCGGCGACTACGCCATCGGATCGAACCACGTACTGCCAACGGGCGGCGCCGCCCGATTCCGCGGAGGACTGAGCGCCGCCGATTACGTGCGTGTCGTGTCCGTGCAGCGGATGACCGGCGACGGTCTTCGCGGCATCGCACAGACGATTGTCACGCTGGCCGACGCCGAAGGACTCACGGCGCACGCGCGGTCCATCGAGATGCGGACAGCGGTGCCCGGCTCGAGCGCGATCCCCGCGACGACGAAGCGATCCGCCAGCACGCGCGGGCGACGCGTGCCGGCACGGCGAGGCAAGGCATGAGCGGGTACGAGCGGCCGGCAGCCTCCCCGGGAGCGCTGCGGCTTCATCTGAACGAGAACACGGCAGGAGCGTCTCCAGACGTGCTCGCGGCAATCGCGGCGCTGGATGGCGAGGATCTCGCCTACTACCCCGAGTACGACGCGGTCGTTGCCGAGAGCGCAGGCTATCTGGGCGTGGATGCGTCGCAGCTGCTCCTCACCAACGGGCTCGACGAGGGCATCCTCGCTGCGACGGTTGCCGCCGCTCGGGCGACGGTGGCCGATGGCTCTCCACGGCCCGACGTGATTGTCCCGCTGCCGGCATTCGACATGTACGGTGTCTGTGCGCGGGCGGTCGGTGCGAACCTCATCACCGTGCAACCACGGGGCGACTTCGCGTTCCCGCTGGACGATCTGCTGGCGTCGCTCACGCCTACAACCAGGCTCGCGTTCATCACGAGTCCGAACAACCCGACGGGTGTACGGGTTGCGCTGGACGACATCGATCGGGTGGCAGCCGCGATGCCGCCAGGAGGCCTCGTGTTCGTGGACGAGGCGTACCACGACTTCTGTGGGGATACTGCCCTCCCCCTGCTGCAATCGCGCGCGAACGTCGTCGTCGGCCGGACGTTCGCGAAGGGTCACGGCCTCGCCGCGCTGCGTGCCGGCGCCGTCATCGGGCGGGCCGAGACGCTCGCGCCGCTGCGGCTGGTGGTTCCGCCGTACAGCCTCAACGTCTGCGCGGCGGTGGCACTGCGCGCAGCCCTTGCCGATCGCGCGCGCCTTGCGTGGTATCGCGACGAAGTACGCGCGTCGCGAGAGTTGGTCTACGAGTGGTGCCGCGTTCACGGCCTGCCCTTCTGGGAGAGCGGCGCCAACTTCGTGCTGATCCGGATCGGCGAGCGCGCACGCCAGGTGGTGGAAGGTCTTGCCCGCCGTGGTGTGGTCGTGCGCGAGCGCCGCGGTGATGCCGGGTGCGAGGGCTGCATCCGAATGACGACCGGCGTCGTCGCGCACACGCGGCGCGGACTCGGCGCACTCGAGGAGGTCTTGTGCGGCGCGGAATAGTCGATCGGAACACGGCCGAGACGAAGATCAGGGTGCGGCTCGGGCTCGAGGGCCGCGGCCGGTATTCGGTGACGACAGGGATCCGGTTCCTGGACCACATGCTGGAGCTCGTCGCTCGGCATGGCGCGTTCGATCTCGAGATCGCGGCGGATGGCGACCTCGACGTCGATCAGCACCACACCGTCGAAGACCTCGGCATTGCCCTCGGCGAAGCGGTGTCGCAGGCGCTCGGCACCCGCCGGGGGATCAACCGCGCTGGCTACTTCATCATGCCGATGGATGAGACGCTGGCGGTGGCGGCGCTGGACCTCGGCGGCCGGCCACATGCGTCCGTGGATCTGAAACTGAAGGTACAGCGCGTCGGCGATCTGCAGTCCGAGTTGATCCACGACTTCTTCGAAGGGTTCGCGATCGGAGCACGTGCCAACGTCCATGTGAAGGTGCTGTACGGCCGATCGAGCCATCACCACGTCGAAGCCGTATTCAAGGCGTTCGCACGTGCGCTTCGCGTCGCATGCTCGAAGGACCGGCAGCTGGCTCGCGCGCTGCCAAGCACAAAGGGATTGATCTAGCCGTGGCCCCAACCCCATCCATCGCGCTGATCGACTACGGCGCTGGAAACCTCGCGTCGGTCCGAAAGGCGTTCGTTGCTGCCGGCGCATTGCTGTCCACACCAGAGAGCCCGTCGGATCTGGACACCGTCGCCGGCATCGTCGTGCCGGGCGTGGGCCACTTCGGCGCCACGCAGTCGCTCGACGCGGCGTGGCGGACGGCGATCACGCGCCGTATTACGGATGGTTGTCCCCTCTTTGGCATCTGCCTCGGGATGCAGTGGCTGTTCGAGGGCAGTACCCGAAGCGCCGGACGTTCCTGGACTTGGCGTCCTGGCCGGCATGTGTGCCCGGCTGGACGACCAGGGCGGCGCGCTCAAGATTCCACACGTCGGATGGAACGGGCTCGAAGTCGCACCGGATTCGCGGCTGCTGGACGGCGTCGCGCCGGGTTGCGTACGTGTACTTCACGCACTCGTATGCGGCGCCCGTGACTGGCGCAACCGTGGCGACAACGTCACACGGCAGCCGATTCGCAGCAGCCGTCGAACGCGGCCGCATCATGGGCGTGCAGTTCCATCCCGAGAAGTCGTCGGACGCAGGACTCCGGATGATTCACAATTTCGTGGCGCTCTGCCGGCACTGACTGGAGCGCGTCGTGCTGGCTAAGCGCATCATCGCCTGCCTTGACGTCCGCGACGGACAGGTCGTCAAGGGCATCAAGTTCGAGGAGCTCCGGCGTGCCGGGGATCCGGCGGCGCTCGCACGCCGCTATAACGTCGAAGGGATCGACGAGCTGGTGATCCTCGACGTGACGGCGACCCTCGAAAAGCGTCAGGCGCTGGCCGCCACCGTTCGAGCCGTCGCACAGGAGCTGTTCATTCCGCTGGCGGTCGGCGGAGGGATTCGCGGCGAAGCGGACGCGGCGGCGGCCATCGATGCCGGAGCGGACAAAGTCAGCCTGAACAGCGCCGCGCTCGCCGATCCTGCGCTCATCACCACGCTCGCCGCGCGCTACGGCAGTCAGGCCGTCCTCGTTGCCATCGACGCGAAGCGGCTGGACGGCCGATACGCGGTCTACGCCCGAAGCGGGACGACCGCGGCTGCGCGGGATGCAGTGGAATGGGCGCGTGAAGCTGCGAATCGCGGCGCTGGCGAGATCCTGCTCACCTCTATCGATCGGGATGGCACGAAGTCGGGGTTCGATTGCGAGATGACCGCGGCGGTCTCACGGTCCGTCAACATTCCTGTCATCGCGTCCGGCGGCGCAGGCACGTTCGACGATTTCGTGGACGTCTTCACCAAGGGCGCCGCCGATGCCGCGCTCGCCGCGTCCATCTTTCACTACGCGGAGCACAGCGTCGCCGATCTCAAGACGCACCTCCATCTGCACGGGATACCGGTCAGACGGCTTGGGGATAAGCCTCAGGGCTAAGGGCCAAGGGCTAAGGGCAGCGAGAAACGAATCGCGGCCGGACTTGACGAATACGAACACCAACACCAAAACGCCACCGCACTCGCCCATGCTGATTCCTTCGATCGATCTCCGTAACGGGAAAGTCGTCCAACTCGTCCGGGGCGAGAAGCTCGCGCTTGAAGACGACGATTTGGACAAGTGGATTGCGCGCTTTGCGAGCTTCGAGAAGCTGCAGCTCATCGATCTCGACGCGGCCATCGGTACGGGCAACAACGACGCGCTCGTACGGCGCGTGTGCGCGGCCAGACCGAGCCGCGCGGGCGGCGGCATCCGGAGTCTCGCGCGGGCGGAAGCGGTTCTCGGTGCAGGCGCCACCCACGTGATCGTCGGGTCCGCGCTGTTCAAGGACGGCCGCCCGGATCTGGAATTCGCGAAATCGCTGGTGGACACCGTCGGACGGGATCGCGTCATCGCCGCCGTCGACGCACGGGGCGGTCAGGTCGCGATCCACGGCTGGCGCACGCTGCTGCCGATCTCAGCCGTGGAGGCTGCGCGCGCGCTGGAGCCCTTCTGCAGCGAGTTCCTCTACACCATCGTGGACGGCGAAGGGATGATGCAAGGCATCGACATGGATGCCGTCCGCGAGGTCCGCGACGCCACGTCGCGTCGAGTGGTGGCGGCAGGCGGCATCACGACCCGCGAAGAGATCGACTCGCTCGACCGCATGGGTGTCGATGCCGTAGTTGGGATGGCGATCTATACCGGCCGATTGGACATCACGGACGGCCACCACTAGTCCCAGAGTCAAAAGGGTCGAAGAGTCGAAGAGTCAGAAGGGGTCGCAAAGTCAGTGACAAAGGTCACAGGTCTGTGACTCGACCTTTCGACCTTTTCTTGACCTCGTGGACTCCCGTCGAGCAACTTCGCGCCTGCCTCCTACGTCTATGAGGATGTTCTGGAGGTCTGCATGCTGGTTCCGTCGAGCCTTCGCCCCGGTCTCTCTTTCGGATCGTTCGCACTCGCTGCCCTGATCGGTCTCGGTGTGCCGGCTGGTGCGCAGGCCGCGACCGAAACCCAGACTGTGGACAAAACGGCCCCTATCTCGGCCGGCGGCACGCTGAAAGTCCGCAATTTCTCTGGGAAAGTCGAGATTACGGGCACCGATCGGTCGGACGTCTCGCTCCATGCGGTCCGGCGTGCGCCCCAGGAGCGCCTCGAGCGCATCAAGCTGGACGTGCAGTCCGATGGCAACACGGTGACCATCGAGGCCAACAAGCGGACCGGCCCAAAGACCGACAACGACAACGTCGTCGAGACCGACATGACGATCGAGGTCCCGCGGCAGGTCACGCTCGATATCGACGTCTTCAGCAGTCAGGTCACGGTTCGCGGCGTCACGGGTGGTCACAACCACGTGAAGACCTTCTCGGGTGAAATCACCCTCGAGGGCGTAACCGGTCAGGTCGACGCAGAGACGTTCAGCGGTGCCATCCAAGCCTCTCCAGTCAAGTGGGCGGCCGCCGATACGCTGCGCTTCCACACGTTCAGCGGTGACATCGGCGTGCGCGTGCCCGCGGAAGCCAACGCGTCGGTCGAGTTCGACTCGTTCAGCGGCGACCTGCGGAGCGACGTGCCGCTCACCTTCCGCAACAAGTCGAAACACAATCTGAAGGCCGAATTGAACAGCGCTGACGGACCGAACTCGGCCCAGTTGACGTTGCAGACCTTCAGCGGTGACGTGCGCATCACGAAATAGCCCTCGTCAAGACGGCGGGGTGCATTGGCCCACGATGCGAATGACCCCGCCGCCACGTTCGACCTCGGACATGGCCCACGGCACAGGGCGCATGGCGCATGGCTCACGGCTTTGGGCTTCGGCTCTTGGCATTCGGTGACGGCACCGCGCACCAGCGCACCCTCGCACCTCTTCGTCCGCACCGCCCTGCCGCACCCTTCGCCCGCACCTCCCGTCCGCACCCTTCGCCCGCACCCTTCCCGCACCTCCTGTCCGCACCTTGTGACCGCACCCTCCGTCCGCACCTTACGTCCGCACCTTGTGACCGCACCTTCGTCCGCACCTTTGCTGTCCTGCTGAGCAAGCCCTGGCCCAACCTGCGATAGGCTGTCGGCGTGACGGCCCGATTGCATCGCAGCACCCTGATCCTGGCGTGCCTCCTCTCGCTTGGTCCGGCCTGCTCGCGGCCGGCGCCGTTCTTCTCCGTTGACAACGCGCGCGCACACGTCAACCGCCTGGCAGGGACCATCGGCTCCCGGCCGCTCGGCAGCGACGCCAACCGGCGGGCGCGCGAATACCTGATTGAGCAGCTCCGCTTCTACGGCTTTACCGTGCGCGTGCAGGAAGCCGACGCGGCGCGTGCCGAGTACGGACTGACCGCCCACGTCGCCAACATCATCGCGGTGCATCCCGGACGCGACGCCAGCGCCATCGCCCTCGTCGCGCACTACGACTCGGACGATGCCGCGCCCGGTGCGGCAGACGATGGCCTCGGTGTCGCGGTGTGTCTGGAGGTGGGACGGCAGCTGGCGTCGAAGCGCGACCGCCAGAGCGGCCTGATGGTGCTCCTCACCGATGGCGAGGAACTGGGTCTGCTCGGAGCCGCCGCTCTGGTGAATGACCCCGAGGTGCGGAACCGCGTGCGCGCGTACATCAATCTCGACAACGCGGGCAGCGACGTGCCCGCCGTCCTGTTCGAAACCGGTCCCGGTAATCGCGCGCTGATGACAGCGTGGAGTGTTGCACCGGAGCCTCGGGGCGGGTCGGTCGCGGAGGAAGTCTACAAACGGCTGCCCAACGATACAGACTTCACCATCTTCAAACGGGCGGGCATCCCCGGCCTCAATATCGGTGCGGTCGGCGACAGCTACGCATATCACACGCCGCGGGACACGCCCGATCGGCTGACCGATGCGGTGATCCGGCAGATGGGCGAGAACGTGCTCGCCACTGCGCAGGCACTCGACCACGTCACGCCTGATCCCGCCGATAGCGAGCAGTTGATCTATTTCGACCTGGCCAGCCGCACCACCGTGACATGGTCGGTGCTCGGCTCACGGATTGCGGGGATCGCGGCACTCGTTGCCGGACTCGCCGCCTGGCTGCACGTCGTCCTCTGGGCCTGGCGCACCTATCGCTGGCGCGGCCTCGTCGCCCCGATCGCCTGGGGGATTGTCGGTGTCATCGGCGCGGCCTGTGCCATGGTCGCCGCGACCGCCCTGCTGCGCGTGTCGCGTGAGGTCCTGCACCCGTGGTACGCGCATCCGGAGCGGCTGTGGACACTGCTGGTCGTCTCGGCGCTCGTAGTCGTGCATCTGCTGTTCGTGCTTGGCTCGCGTCTGCCGCTTGCACTCCAAACGCCTCGCCACCCATCGTCGGTCTGGCTGGCCACCGTTCCGGCGTGGATGGTCGCCACGGCGTCGGCCCACGTGCTGATTCCATCTGCCGCCTATCTCTGGACGGTTCCGCTGCTGATTACCGCAGTGCCCGTGGCGGCAGCACCGGCAGCGACCGGATGGATCGCGAGGCTCGTGGCCGGACTCGCGCTCGTCACCGCATCGACGCTCTGGTTGCCGGAGTGCCGGCAGCTACTGGCATTTTCAGTCGCGCTGCTGGGGCGCCTGCCCACGGTCACGCCCGTGTCGGCGTTCGCCTTCGTGCTCGGCGCTGCCGGATTGATGGTTGTCCCGCCGATGCTCGCGCTCCTCGTCGCCGGTCCCGCGCCGCTGCCGTTGGCAGAGCTTCCGGTATGGCGGCGTCGCGTCCGGCAGCTGCTGACGCCAGCGTTGACCGTCGCGCTCGTCGCGGCCTTCGCGTGGGCCTATCTCGCGGAGGCGTACACCCACGATCGTCCCCTCCGGCGCTTCGTGCAATACGTGGCCGATCACGGCGCCGGTCAAGCGGCGTGGGAGGTGGCGGGCAACGAACCCGGACTGGACATCCACGCCGCGGGCGCACCCACCGGTTGGACTCTGAACAACGGACAGGTCCTACCCGGCGTACCCGTGCCGCCCGTGCCCTTCCCGTTCGCCTTCAAAGCGCCGGCGGCCATCGACCCAACCCCCGTTTCGGCGACGGGCCGCAGCCGCATCGACGGCGATGTGCTCCGGGTCGACGTGGACGTCACCACATCGCTCCAGGGCGCGACGGTCCTGTTGCTCCTGCCGCCAGGCGTCGAGCCCTCACAATCCTCGATCGCAGGGACGGTCCGGAACGGTTCGTGGCGAGCCGCCTTCGTGGCGCCGGCCGGACCTGTCACGTTCAACCTCGCACTGCCCACGACGTTCCAATCCCACCTGAACGACATCCGGGTGGGCCTGGCCACGCGCGCGCTGCCCGGCGGCACGGGCTGGCTGCAGCAGCCCGCCTGGCTCGGACAGGAGCGCACGGTCTGGTACGCCCGCGGCCTGCACGTGGCGCCGGTGGCCTGGGCGCCCGAGGTGGCGCCGGAGGCACCGTTACGCTAAACTACGTAGTCATTACGCGGTAGAACGTAACGGCGCATGCAGAATCCCTTCGTCTATGGCGAGGTCGTCCCGTCCGATGCGTTCGTGGACCGCGAAGACGAGCTCGCTCGGCTCGTCGCCGACCTCGGATCGGGTCAGAAGGTCTTTCTGATCTCTCCGCGGCGCTACGGCAAGTCGTCGCTGATGCGCCGCGCCATCGACACGCTCGAGCGCCGGGGCACGCTGGCCGTCGAGCTCACCGTCTCGAGCTACAGCTCGTACGTGGCCTTCCTCGAAGGGTTCGCACGAGCAGTCGCCACGGCCGAGACCAGGTGGGAGCGCGCCGTCGGCTGGCTGCGGGAAGCCCTCGGCAGCACGCGAAGCGAGCTGCGGATGGAGCGCGGACCGGACGGGACGTCCAGGCTCGCCGTCTCGTTTCCCGCAGCCAGAACGGCCCGAGACGTCTCCCGCCTCGCGGCAGACGTCTTCCTGTTGCCGGCGCGTCTGGCCGACGTCCGGCGCCGCCTGGTTGTCGTCGCACTCGACGAGTTCCAGGCCATCCACGGCTTCAACGGCGGGAGCGTCGAGGAGTCGCTGCGCGGGGCGGTGCAGCACCAGCGCAGGGTCGGCTACGTGTTCGCCGGCTCGGAGCCTTCGCTGATGGAGCGGATGATCGGACCGCGCCGGCCGTTCTACAAGGCAGGGCCGGTGATGCGCCTTGGAAAGATTCCGCCGGATCTGTTCGCCTCCTTCATCGAGTCCCGCTTCGTCCGCACCGGCATCCGCGTCGAACCTGGCGTCGGTGCCGCGGTCCTCGATCTGGCCGGGCACCTGCCGTACGACGTCCAGCGCCTTGCGCACGAAGTCTGGGACGATGTGCGGGCCGCGCGCGTGAAGAGGGTTGGGCTGGAGCATCTGCACGACACGCTGCATCGGTTGCTCGCGGAGCAGGCGGTGGTCTTTGAGAGTGCCTGGCAGCGCCTGACACTGGCTCAGCGTGCCACGCTGCGAGCGGTGGTGCTCGAGGATGGGCGCGAGCTGCTTGCCGCCGACACGCGGTCTCGACATCGGCTGGGTGGGGCTTCGAGCGTGCAGGCGGCGCTCGCGGCGCTCGCGCGTGAGGATCTCGCGGCGCGCGACGGCACGCGCTGGGTGGTGATCGATTCGCTCATGCGCGAATGGATCGCGCGAAGGACCTACTGATGGCTGACACAGGACGGGCGGCTCGGCCGGGCCTGCTGGCTCGCCTCGGACTCGACCGGCAGGAGCTGCGCGCCTGGGCGATGTATGACTGGGCCAACTCGGCGTTCCAGTGCACGATCATCACCGCGGTCTTTCCCGTCTACTACAGCACGGTCGCCGCACGGGGTCTGACGGGCGCAGAGGCCACGGCCCGTTTCGCGACGGCGACCACCCTCGCGCTGACCTTCATCGCCATCGTCTCGCCGATCCTCGGCGCCTATGCCGACTTCGCAGGGGCGAAGAAGCGGATGCTCGGCGGCTGCATGGCCGTCGGCGTCGCCGCGACCGCGGCCATGGTCTTCATTGGTCCTGGCGACTGGAGGCTTGCCGAATGGCTCTTCGTCATCGCCAACATCGGGATCTCTGGCAGCTTCGTCTTCTACGATTCTCTGCTGCCTCACATCGCGGCCGATGACGAGATGGACCGGGTGTCGACCGCGGGCTACGCGCTCGGATACATCGGTGGCGGCGTGCTCCTCCTGATCAACCTGTTGTGGATCCTCAAGCCGCACTGGTTCGGCCTTGCCGACAGCGGGATCGCGTCGCGGCTGTCGTTTCTGAGCGTGGCGGTCTGGTGGGTCGTCTTTTCGATCCCGATGTTCCGACACGTGCCGGAGCCGGCGGCGAAGCCCGACGCCGACGCCTTGCGTGCGGGTGGGCCCTTGAAAGCGTCGTTCGTACAGCTCCTGGACACGATTCGCGAGTTCCGGTCATACCGCCAGGCAGCGCTCATGCTGCTGGCCTTCCTGATCTACAACGACGGCATCGGGACGATCATCCGGATGGCGGGCCTGTACGGCGCCGAGCTCAAACTGCCTGAAACCGCGCTGATCGGCGCGATCGTGATGGTGCAGTTCGTCGGGATTCCCTGTGCATTCCTGTTCGGACAGCTGGCCGCTTGGATTGGAGCGAAGCGCGCGATCTTCCTCGCGCTCATCGTCTACGTCGTCATCAGCGTGATTGGGTACCGGATGACGGCGGCGTGGCAGTTCTACCTGTTGGCGTTCCTCGTGGGAACCGTGCAGGGCGGCAGTCAGGCGCTGTCACGATCGCTCTTTGCGACCATGGTGCCGAGGCACAAGTCTTCGGAGTTCTTTGGATTCTTTGCGGTGTTCGAGAAGTTTGCCGGGATCTTCGGACCTGCGCTGTTCGCGGTCACGGTGTCAGTGACCGGGTCCAGCCGTCAGGCGATCCTGTCGGTCATCGCGTTCTTCGTCGTCGGAGCCGTGCTGCTGGCGATGGTGGATGTGGAGGCAGGCCAGCGCGCCGCCCGCGCGGAAACGGGGGCAACGGGGTCGGGATAAGTTTCAGTTCCTGCGATCAGCATGCCCTCGATCTCCCGCAGGAACTGAAACTTATCCCGACCCGTTGCCCGTTTCACCCCACTTTCAGTCGCTCCAGCATCCGCTTGAGGAGCGCACGCGCCGGATGCCGTCGCAGCGCCGCGGACGCTCGACCCGGCGCCATCCACTGCCGCCGGCGGACGTTACTCTCAGGCCATCGCCGCTGGCTGGACCGGACTCTCATGAGATACACGGCCACCGTCAGCGTGTCACCCCACTTGTCATACTGATAGCGGCCAATCGATCGGCCCACCAATCGTCCGCGAATCCCGGCCTCCTCCCACGCTTCGCGCACGGCGGTTGCGCGCTGCGTGTCGCCGTGTTCGATCAGACCCTTCGGGATGCTCCAGGGATTGTTGCCTTTGCGAATCAGACACACCTGGATGCCGCGCACACTCCGCCGGACCGCAATGACGCCCGCCTGTTCGGCACGTCCGCTCGGCTTGGGCATAGCGACTACCAGGTCTCTCTGCTCACAATTCGTCGGCTGCTGAACGCGTCGTCCACCATCCGATCGCGAGGAGCCCGACGGCCACGACGAACGTGACGGCGACTCCGCCGGCCACGACGAAGGAACGCCTGCCGGCGTGCATGAAGCGCAAGCCGTTCACCAGCGCGGCGGCGGCGAGGACCGCAAGAACCGCGCACGTCCTGACAACGAGCGGTTGCAGGGCCACCGGTGGCTGATCCCGGAGCCACGGCCACACGGCGGCAGCGAGCGCGAACAGACCCAGGATCGTGCTCGCGTGTTGAAGGGCCGCATACCAGGGGAGACCCGGCAGGCCGGCGACGACTGGCGTCTTCAGGACCGGCAGAGTGCGGACGACCCATCCGTAGTCGTGGGTGAATGCGTCCCACACGACGTGCGTGACCGACCCGATGAAGAGCGCAAGACTCGTGAGGAGCAGCGGCCGCGACTCCGGAGCGTCGGGCAGTCTCCATTGAGCCGGGAGCAGCGCCGCCACTCCGGCACGACCGAACCGATCGAAGAGCAGCAGGACGATCCATCCAACTGGGAGACACACGAATAGAAGGCCGGGCAGCGTGTGCGTGAAGCGGCCTTCAGCCGACAGCCGCGTGAAGTACTGCACGTCCGGCATCGTCGCACCGATTGCGAGTGGTGCCAACGCGAGGTGCCGTCGCGTGGCCGATCGAAGCGGCAAGACCGCCGCGGGATGCGCCAGCGTGTACGGCATGGCCGATCGCGGACCTACTTCCCCAGCGCCTTACGCGCCGCCGGTCGAGCAATCGCGTTTTGCACGTTGTGAGCACCCGACTTGAGCACGTTCGTCCACGCCGTCCGCGCTTCGTCCTTGTGCCCGGCGCCTTCGTGCGCTTGTGCCAGCAGCATCTGGACGAATGGATCGTTGGCGTCGGCCTGCGTCAGGAAGCCCAAGGCGGCGTCATACTGCTTGGCCTGCAGCTCGACATAGCCAGCCAGATAGAACCAGAATGGCAGCTGATCCTTCACGTCGGGACTGGAGTCAACGAGCGTGCGCGCGGCGGCTACCATCTTCCTGGCGTTATCGACATCCCCGGCTTTCGCTGCCATCCGGGCCTGCGCGTGCGTCCAGCGGAATTCCCAGAGCGGAAGCTGGGCGCCTTCGCCCGCCGGCTGCCGTTTCGCGGCTTCGACGCCGGTCTGATACCAGCGCTTCGCGTTGTCGAGATCGCCAGTCTCGAGATAGACGCGTCCGAGCGCGTTGGCCGTGCCAGCGGCTGCGCCGAAATTCGACGCGGCGGTCTGCTTGTCGTACACCTGCTGGTAGAAGGTCGCGGCCTCGCGGGCGTTGCCTTCGAACGCAAACGAAATGGCCATCGCCGTCAGCGCCTGTGCGCGCGTGTCGTCGGTCGCCGCGGCAATCGCCTTGGTGAAGTGTGTGCGGGCTTCGGTGCCCTGACCTGCGAGATCGAGTGCATTGCCGAGTCCGAGGTTGACGTCGAAGCCGTTCGGATCGCCTTCGAGCGCGCGGCGATACAGCGGCAGTGCCTCATCGACGCGTCCGTCGGCCACGAGCTTGCGAGCCTGCTTGACGAGCTCGGCGGGATCAGACGCGGGTGCACCCGCCGGCGGGTTCTGCGTTGCCAGCACTGCCAGACACAGTGCAGCGGCCAGATTGACCATAGCGCTCCTTGTTGCAGGATCGCCGCCAGCACGGCGGCGTTCTGCATGACGGACCACCTGCCAGTCTACCCAAAACAGGTGACCGGGCCTACGCTGTGGTCTTTCGCGATCTGAGCACCGCGAGGCCGGTGATCGCCAGGCCCCATGCCAGCAGAGCCAGAATCTCCGGCCACAGCACGGCCACACCAACGCCCTTCAGGAAGATGCCGCGAACGATGATGATGAAGTAGCGGAGGGGAACAAGGTACGTGATCTTCTGAATCACGACCGGCATGTTCTCGATCGGGAAGATGAAGCCCGAGAGGTACAGCATCGGCGTCAGAAAGAAGAACGTGGCCGTCATCATCGACTGCTGCTGTGTTTCGGACACCGTCGAGATGAAGAGACCCAGCCCCAGCGTGGTCAACAGGTAGATCAGGCAGCAGGCGAAGAGCAGCAGCGGACTCCCCAACAGCGGGATGCGAAACCAGACCAGCGCCACGACAACGACCAGGACGACGTCGCCCATGCCAAGAAGCCCGTACGGCAGCAGCTTGCCGAGGATGAGCTGCCAGCGCGCCAGCGGCGTGACATTCAACTGCTCGAGCGTGCCGAGCTCTCGCTCACGGACCAGAGCCATCGACGACAGGTTGGTTGTGATCACCAGCAGCAGCATGGCGACGATGCCCGGGATCATGAAGGTCCGGCTCTCGAGCTGCGGATTGAACCACACACGAATACGCGACTCGATTGCCGGCTCGGGTAGAGCGGCCAGTCCTGCCCGTTTGGCCGCGAGCTCCGCTCCGTATTGGGCGATGAGCTGCTGCGCGTAGTTCATCGCCGCGGACGTCGAATTCGAATCCGTTCCATCCGCGATCACCTGCACGACTGCAGGACGCCGGGAACCGATCGACCGGTGATAGTCCGCCGGAATGCCAACCGCGATCCAGGCGCGGCCCTGCTCCAGCCAGTCATCGATCTCTCGCATAGTCGTCACCGTGCCGGCGACGGTGAAGTAGGGCGATCCCTCGAATTGGGCGATCAGCTGGCGGCTCATGCTGCTGCGGTCGCCATCCGCGATCACGATCGGCACGTTCTTGACGTCGGTGGTCGCGGCGTACCCCAGCACCACGAGTTGCACGATCGGCGCGATGAAGAGGACGCCGAACAGCTTGGGATCCTGGCGGAGCTCGATCAGCTCCTTCCGCATGATGTGAAGCAGGCGTCTCATGTCAGGCCCACTCTCTCCGCAAGCGGATGGACGCCAGCACCAGCACCACCGACGCATAGATTGCCAGGGCGCCAAGCGATGGGCCGACGACGTGCAGTCCGGAGCCTTTGAGTACGACGCCTCGCAGCGCGATCAGGAAGTACCGGGCCGGCACGATGTAGGTGATCGCCTGCAGGGCCGGCGGCATGCTGCTGATCGGGAAGATGAATCCCGACAGGATGACGGTGGGCAGGAACGATGCGAGCACGGCGACCTGGAACGCCACCTGCTGGCTGTCGGCGATGGTCGAGATCAGCAGACCGAGTCCAAGAGCTCCGATCAGGAACAGCGTCAGCGACAGCAGGAGCAGCAGCCAGGATCCGCGCATCGGCAGATCGAACAAGGCCATCGACGCAAACAGCACGCCGAGCGACGAGGCCATCGACAGGCACAGATACGGGAGGCTCTTGCCCACGACGAACGGCAGCGTGCCGATGGGCGACATCCGGACCTGTTCCATCGTGCCGCGTTCCTTCTCCCGCACGACCGACAATGCCGTCGATACGACTGCGACGAGCATCGCGATGTACGCCAGCAGGCCGGGCACGAGGAAGAGCGTGCTTCGCAGCTCCGGGTTGTACCAGATACGCGGCTCCATCGTGACGGCGGGCTCGCGTGCGATCGCGACCAGGTTCGCCGGCATGTAGCGCTGCGACTCGACGCTCACGATCGTGGTGGCGTATCCCATCACGGTGCCTGCCGTGTTGGCGTTGTCGCCGTTGATGAGCACCTGGACGATCGCATGCCGGCCGGCGCGCAGATCGCGGCCAAACCCCTCCGGCACGACGAGCGCCGCGCGGATGCGGTTGCGATCGATCAGATCCACGACCGACCGATCGCTCACGACGGAGGTGATCAGATCGAAGTACCCCGAGTTCACGAACGCCGAAACGAGATGCCGGCTTTCAGGCGAATGGTCGCGGTCCTCGACCGCCAGCGCCACGTGGCGGATGTCGAAATTGAGCGCGTAGCCGAACAGCAGGAGGAAGAAGACCGGGATGAACAGCAGGATCATGAGCGTCCTGCGATCGCGCAGGATCTGCTGGAACTCCTTGCGGCCAACCGCCAGCGTGCGTCTCATGCGCTCTTCTCCACCACATCGAGAAACACGTCTTCGAGCGACGGCTCGACCGTCGCGACGCCGTCGATCAGGAGACCGCCCGCCTTCAGACTGGCGACGAGCGCCTGTTGATCGACCGCGCGGCTCTTCAGCACGGCGTGCACGGCGGTGCCAAAGAGCGTGGTCTTCTCCACTTCCGGCCGTTCGTCGAGCGCACGCATCAACGGAAGGGCCGCCGGTGAGCGCAGCTCGAGGATCGGACGGTCCGCAAAGACTGCCCGCAATTCGTCGACCGTGCCCAGCGTCGCCATCCTGCCGGCGTTGATGACCGCGATGCGGTTGCAGTGTTCCGCTTCGTCGAGATAGTGCGTCGTGACGAGGACGGTCGTGCCGCCCCGGGCGAGCGAGTCGATCAGGTTCCAGAAATGCCGGCGCGAGAGGGGATCCACGCCGCCGGTCGGCTCGTCGAGAAACACGATCGGCGGCTCGTGGAGGATGGCACACCCGAGAGCGAGCCGCTGACGCCACCCACCCGCAAGCTCGCCGGTCTTCGTGTCTTCGCGCCCCTTGAGTCCGGCCATCTCGAGCACGAACCGCCGACGCTCCTGATACCGCGCGCCCTCGATGTCGTAGATCCCTGCGAAGAACCGGATGTTCTGATCGACCGTCAGCGCTTCGTACAGCGAAAACCGCTGCGACATGTAGCCGATGCGTGCTTTGACGCCTTCCGGGTTGCGGCCGACGTCGACCCCGCCCACCGTGGCGGTGCCGCTCGTCGGGCGCAGCAGTCCGCACAGCATGCGGATCGTGGTGGACTTGCCTGCGCCGTTCGCGCCCAGAAAGCCAAAAACCTCGCCTTCCTTCACGTCGAAACTGAGGTGATCGACGGCGGTGAACGCGCCAAACCGCCGCGTGAGATCGCGGACGATGATGGCGGACATCAGCGGCCCAGGACGCGGTCGAGCCGCGCGAGCGCGAGGCGGGTGTTGGCCAGCGCGCGAGTCTTGTCGAGCTCGGCCTGGAGCAGCGCCACCTGCGCGTCCAGCAGGTCGGTCGTGGTCGCCACGCCGGCGTTGAAGCGCTCCTGCACGACGCGACGCGCTTCCGTGGCGCTCTTGATGCCCTCATCTGACGCGACGATCTCCGCGCGTGCCGAGTCGAGGTCGAGCAGCCGTTGGTGAATGTCGGTTGCGAGTGTGCGGTCGAAATCCGCGAGGCGCTCGCGAGTGGCGTTGGCCTGGTGTCGCGCTTCCGCAACTTCCGCCTTCGTGCGGCCGCTGTCCCAGAACGTCCAGTTGAACGTCACGCCGACGTCCCAGGTGTTCTTCCACGAGTCCTGGCGGGGGAAGATCTTCGCATTCGGGCGCGAGTAGTCGGTGCCGGTCAGAAACGACACCGTGGGGAGACGCCCGGCTGACGCGGCACGCGCGCGTTCCTCGGCGCCGTGGATGCGGGTATCGAGCGCGGCACGCTCGGGCCGGTTGGAGGTGGCATCGGCGAGCAGCGCCGTCGTATCGCCAATCGTCGCAACAACCGGGCTACTGAGCGTGGCATCGAGCTCGATGTGCTGCCCGATGGGCGCATCGATCAACTCGGCGAGGTCGGCCTCGACGACGCCAGCCTGATTCTCGGCTTCGAGTCGCTGCACTTCCTGCCTCGCTCGTTGCGCTTGCACCGTGAGCACGTCGTTGGGAGGCACGAAGCCGGCCTGGTAGCGGCTGCGGACGTCTGCCAGCTGGGCATCCACGCGGCGGACCGCCTCGGTGAGGACGCGCGCCGCCTCACGCGCGGTCACGAGCGCCCAGTAGGCCCTCGTGACCTCGAGCTTCAGATCGGCGCGCGCGGCATCGAGGTCTTTGCCCGAGGCGGTCGCTTCGGCCTCGTGCCGCTCGCTGCAGGGCCTCGAGGCGGCCGCCCGAGTAGATCGGCCACTTGAGCTCGACACGGGTCAGGTAGTTGTCGGGGACGTCGGGATACAGGACCTGCAATCCTTCGCCAGGGGTAAAGACCCTCAGTGGATCGACGTGATTGGTCCGGGTGTAACCGGCCTGCGCGGCGACGGTCGGCTTCCGCGCCGCGTTGCGCTCGTCGACCACGGCGTCGGCCGCACCGTTGTGCTCCCGCATCTCGGCAAGCCGATGACTCGTGGCCGTGGCGCGCGCGATGGCCTCCTCCACCGTGAGCCGCGGCGGGAGCGGCTGTTCGGGAGGGGACTCGGCCGAGGCCGACGCGGCGGCCATGAGGAGCATGATGACAGCGAGTGCAATTCGTGGCATCGGATTGATCCGTTCAGGCCGACGGTGCCCCGGTCGTTGCCGGCCCGGGCTCCATCAGCCGCGCGATGAACACGTCTTCGAGGGAGGGAGGAACGTCGCGAACGCCGCGAAGCTGCAGGCCCGCGGCCGTCAGGCGCGTGGTGAGCAGGCTCACGGCGTCACCCTGTGCGTGTTGTGCAAACCGTACGTGAATCCGCTCTCCGAAGGACTGCACGTCCACGACACCGTCCATTCCGCGCGCTTCCGCCAGCGCACGCGGCTGGTCGCTGGCGATCAGCTCGACGATGATGCCCGGAAGGCTGGCGCGCAGGTGATCGGGCGTATCGAGCGCGAGCAGGCGTCCCTCGTGCAACAGCGCGACGCGTGCGCAGCGCTCGGCCTCGTCGAGATACGGGGTGCTGACGAGGATGGTGATCCCCTGATCCAGAAACTCTGAGAGCAGCTTCCAGAACTCGCGGCGAGACACCGGATCCACGCCGGTCGTGGGCTCGTCGAGCACGATGAGGCGCGGTTCGTGGACGAGGGTGCAGGCGAGCGCCAGCTTCTGCTTCATCCCGCCCGAAAGCCGGTCGGCCAGCCGATCGCGGAATCGCGTGAGCTGCGTCAGCTCGAGCAGGCGATCGCGGCGTGGCTGATAGCCGCGCAGCCCGTGGATCTCGGCAAAGAAGGCGATGTTCTCGTCGATGCTGAGATCGCCGTACAGGCTGAATCGCTGGGAGAGATATCCGACCGCCGCCGTGATCGCGTCGTGCTCGCGGACCGGATCCTTTCCGAACACGCGCACGCTGCCGCCATCCGCGTGCAACAGACCGCAGATGGTGCGGATCATCGTCGTCTTGCCGGCGCCATCGGGCCCGATGAGACCGAACATCTGTCCTTCGGGCACCTCGAGCGACACGCCGTTCAGCGCGACGAGGGATCCGTAGCGCTTCACGAGACGATCCAGGACGATTGCGGACGGCATGACCGGGCCTACTGCAGCTTCAGATCGGCTTCGACCGGCATGCCCTGTTTCAACACGCCCTTGGCGTTGTCCACGGACACCTTGATCCGGTAGACGAGCCGCGAGCGCTCCTCCGCCGTCTGCACGTTGCGCGGCGTGAATTCGGCCTTTGGCGAGATGAACGTCACGGTGCCCGGCACGCCGTCACCACCAGCGTCCGTGAAGATGGTCGCCGGCTGGCCGAGACGGAGGCGCGGCACGACGGGTTCGTCCACGAACAGCTCGGCCCACGCGTGATCCAGATCCGTCACCACCACGAGCGGAACGTGCGGACTGATCAACTCGCCCATGTCCACCAGCTTCTGCGTGACGATTCCGGCGACGGGTGCGATGACGCGTGCATCCGTGATCTGTTTCTGAAGCTGCGCAATCTGCGCGTCCACGGCGGCGAGCCTCGCGTCGCCGGCTTCGATCTCTTGCGGGCGCGAGCCCGCCTTCACACGCGCCAGCGTTTCCTGCCCGGCGCGGGCGCGCTCGCGGGTTGCATTCAGATGGCTCCGCGCCATATCGCGCCGCGCCCGGGCATCGTCGCGCTGCTTGCGCGAGCCGGCGTTGGCCTGGAGCAGTGCTTCATAGCGTTCGAGATCCGCGTCTGCCGAGGCGAGATCGGCTTCGGCGGCAGCGATCTCGGCATCCGCGGCCTGCGATTGGGCCACGGCGAGTTGCACGTCTTCGGGCCGCGAGCCCGCCCGCAGCAGGCGAACCTGCGCGTCGGCCTGCGCGCGTTCCGCGTGGAGCCGCTGCAGCGTCAGCTCCGCGTCGCGGGTATCGAGGCGCGCGATGAGGTCGCCGGCTGTGACCCGCGTGCCCTCGTCCACGGCGAGCTCGAGGATCCGGCCGCCGACTTCTGACGCCACCTGCACTTCGGTGGCTTCGACGTGTCCGGAGACCCGGACGTGATCGGTCGGACCCTGCGCCTGACATCCGGCAAGCACCAGTGGCAGCAGGATGCCGGACAGGCGAATCCCTCGCGTGACGCCGGCGCGCGGGCGCGAGCGAACGCGTCTGAGGCCAGCGTGTGGCGTGATGGGGATGGCAGCTGGTGGTGTGTTACGCATCGAGATCCTCACCGGAGGTGGCGCGCAAAGTGCGACGAAGCATGAGGCTCATGTGACGCAGGAACGGTTCGGTGCCCACGGGCACCGCCCGGGCGCTTTCGGTCAGCCGCATGCGTCGGATGCGCTGCCGGAGCGGTTCGTTCGCGATGTACACCATCGAGGCACCGAGGATGACGAAGTGTGTGAGCAGTGGATCGATCGCGTCGAACTCGCCGGACATCCGGCCTGATTCGAGCACGTCGCGCACGACGCCGAACAGCCCGAACGCGCGCTGCATCCCGTCGCGATCGAGATTGCGGCCGCCTTCTGCCAACTCGCGCAGCATGAGCGGTACGACATGAGGATGAGTGCGGGCGCCCGCCATCAGGGTACTCATGTACCGATCGAGACGCACGGCGGCGGGCGCGTCGATCGACACGGCGGTCCGAGCCGCGGCGGTGAGGGCGGTGATGCCCTCGCCGATGACCGCGCGATAGAGCGCGATCTTGCTTCCGAAGTGGTAGTAGATCATCGCCTTGTTCACGCCGGCGCGGTCGGCGAGGCGATCGACCCCGGCGCCGCGGAAGCCGTGGGTGGCGAACTCCATGCGCGCGGCCTGGAGGATGAGGGCCCTCGAATCGCGGGAGACAGAGGGACGAGCCATTGGAATGCGGAGCTCGGACTGCGGAGTTCGAAATTCGAAGTACGGGACTTAATTAACTAACTGGTTAGTTATTACACCGACTGCCGCCGATGTCAAGCCACGTAAATTCCCAACCAAATCGTCTGCCCCACCCCGCTATAGTGGACCCATGCGCATCGTCATTGCCGGCGGATCCGGGTTCCTCGGCCGTCCGCTGGCCGAGGCGTGCCGCACCGATGGCCACGCCGTCACCATCCTCACGCGGGCGGTCCATGCAGCCCAGCCGGGCCTGGTCCCCTGGACGCCCGACGGACGATCCGGACCGTGGGCGGCAGTCCTGCACCAGGCCGACGCCGTCATCAACCTCGCCGGCGCCTCGATCGCAGGCGCGCGATGGACGACGAAGCGAAAAGCGCTCCTGCGAGCCAGCCGGCTGCTCGCGACACGCAGCCTGGTGGAGGCCATCACGCAGCAACCGAGGCCGCCTTCCGTGCTCCTCTCTGGATCCGCCGTCGGCTACTACGGACCGCACGGCGAGGAGCCCGTGACAGAAGGCACGCCAAAGGGGAGCGACTTCCTCGCCGAGTTGGCCGCTGCCTGGGAAGACGCCGCTGCGCCCGTCGCGCGAGCCGGCGTGCGTCTGGTGTGCCTCAGGACCGGACTTGCGCTCGCACCTGACGGCGGCGTTCTCGGGCGAATGCTGCTGCCCTATCGTCTGGGCCTCGGCGGACGACTGGGTTCGGGACGGCAGTACGTGCCGTGGGTACACAGGCGCGACTGGATCGATCTGGTGCGATGGGCGCTGGTGACGCCAGCCCTCGAGGGCGCGATCAACGTGAGCGCGCCGGAGCCCGTCTCGAATGCAGCGTTTGGTGCAACGCTCGCCCGTCTACTTCATCGGCCGTTTGTGGCGCACGTGCCCGCGTTCGCACTGCGCACGGCGCTTGGCGAGCTGGCTGAGGCGCTGCTGACGGGACAGCGTGCCCGGCCTGACCGTGCGCTCGAACGTGGCTTTCAGTTTCGGTGGCCGTCGCTCGAGCCGGCGTTGCGGGATCTGCTGAAGCTACCGGACCCCGATCGGTGACGCGGGATTGCCAAACGACGATGTCTCACGCACTGCGGCGTGCCGCCGCAGCAAGGCGTTGACGAAGAGCCGCACACCGAGCCGTGGTGACCGCATCAGCAGATGTCGGCGCACGGTCTGATACGAGACCAGCCCCATCGCATACCGCACCACCATGTCAGCAAGGTCTGGCGCGCGGCGCGCAGCGGCAATCAAGCCGTCAACACGCGCGGGCGTCGTCAGCAGGTAACGCTGCACGAGCACGGCATCGCGCAGCTCGGCGCCGATTTCGCGGCGCCAGGCCCGGGCGTAGCCGGCGGTGCTGCCCGCCAGCGCCGCTCGTCCGGCGAGCGACCCCGACACCATCGCATAGTAGATGCCCTCCGCCGTGATGCCGTTGACGAAGCCGCCTGCGTCGCCCGCGAGCATGACGCGCGTCGTCGCGGTCACGGGCAACGGCCCGCCCACGGGGATCATGTACGGCGTGAAGTGCGTGCGGCTCGAGGTACCGTTGAGAACCCCGCGCCGCGTCAGCTCCGAAGTGAACGTTCGCTGCAAGTCCCAGGGATGCGGCGAGACACGCGTCCTGTAATAGTCGAGCACGTAGCCGATGCCGACATTGACGTGCGTCGCTTTGGGGAACACGTACGCGTAGCCTTCGGCTCCGCCATAGCCATACGCGACCCACAGCAGTCCTGGATCGATGCTCCGCAGCTGGTCGTGCGGCGTCTCCTCCATCATGTCGATGGCGACCGCCGTGGGTGACCAGCCGGGATTCAACCGCAGCCGCCGCCCAACGACGCCGTTGACGCCGTCGGCCGCAATGACGAAGGGCGCTTCGAACGTGCGGCCGTCTCGACTCCGCAGCACGACGGACCGATCCATCTCGTGCGCGCGCGTGATGTCTACGTCTTGGACGACCTCTGCGCCCGCGTCCCGTGCCAGCGACAGCAACAGCGCGTCGAACTCGAACCGGCGGATCATCAGAGCCGCCGGCGTGCGCGAGGTCAGCGTGATTCCGTCCCCACCTGGTGCCTCGAGATAGAGGCGCGACAGACGTGTGGTCGTGATTCGCGAGAGCGCCGGTTCGAGCCACGGGAATCTCGTGAGGGCGCGAATGCTGACCGCGCCGCCGCAGGGTTTGTTGCGCGGAAACCGCGCGCGATCGAGTAACTGGACGCGTGCCCCGCCCGCCGCCAGCTCCCGCGCCGCACTCGCGCCGGCGGGACCACCGCCGACGACGATGACATCGGGGCGTGCCGGAGCGGATTCCTTCATTTGTGCACCGTGCGGCCGAGCGAGACCAGATTGGCCATCAGCTGATACGCACCGTCCGTCCCCGCTGGCAGCTGACGCCAGAGCCCGAGGCCGACGTACAGCCATCGCCCCTTCCCCACCGGCGCTTCCACGAGAGCGCCACGCTTGGGTCCCTTGTTCAGCTCGAACGGATCCTCCAGTTGAACGAGATCCACGAACTTCGGATCGCGCTCGCCCAGGAAGTACAGGCCGCGCTCCTGCACCCAGTTCTGCCAGGCCGAGTCGCCTATCCGGTTTGGCGTGGTAAAGACCGGATTGGCAGTCTCGAGGATGGTCACCGGCGAGTGCTCGTCGGTCACGCGGGCAGAACTCACCTTGGCGGGGTACGGTGCGTACTGCGCCTGGTTGAATTCGAACTTGTTGTACTGAACGATGACCGTGCCGCCGCTGGCGGCGTACTCGAGCAACCGCCGGTTGTATATCCGCAAGTCCTTCCGGCGCTCGTACGCGCGAACGCCGGTGACGATCGCGTCGAAGCCGGACAGATCCTGCGACGCCAGCGCGTTCTCGTCGAGGTAGTCGACGTGCGCGCCGATCTGTTCGAGCGCGATGGGCACCTGGTCGCCGACGCCCATGACGTAGCCGACCTTGAGGTTCTCGGGCAGCCGCACGTCGACGACCTTCAGCAGCGTCTCCGCCTGTGCGAACACGTGACGTCGTCGCGTGTGCGGATATTCGACGACCGTGTAGCCGCGAGTGAATTTCGCGCCGGGCCCGGCGACCGCACGCAGCGGGTAGGCGCCGAGCGCCACCCGCGGCGGCGGTGTCACCGAGAACGTGAGCACCGTGGCTTCGTCACCTCGCTCGAAGCGGACATGCGTCGACGCAGGCGTCACGACCCAGCCATCCGGTCCCTCCAGGTGGACGTCGGTCTCCGCGGCACCTGGAGCGTTGTTCGTCACCGCGACCTGTACTGTCCGCGACGAGGGTTCGGCAGTGTGGTGATTCGTCGCGCTCGTCCGCTGAGGCCCCGGACCGACAGGCGCCGGCACGATCGTCGTCTCCGGCGTGACACGGAGCGTGATCGCCGGGACGGTTTGCACCTCCATACGCTTCTCGCCGCTGAACAGATTGCCTTCGTAGCGGTACTCGAGCGCCTTTCTCACGCCGACCGTCGTGCCTCCAATCTCGAGGTCCAGCACGGCCTCGAAGGGCGTCGGCCGGTAAGGCAGTCCGAAGGGCGCGTCGGCATCGAACGTGTACCGGCCCGCTTCGCCCGCCCGATGCCAATAGGGCTCGCTGACCCGTGCATCGGCCGGTACTGTCGTCTGTGCCTGGCACTTCACGATCCCGCCGGGTGCGACGGCTCCGACCGCACAGGTGAGACGCGAGTCGCCGAAGCCCGCGGTCGACGCCGCACGGAGGGTGATGGCACGCGCGCCACGGTTGGCCAGGATGACCGTGAGGGCGACGGTCTGGCCGGGCACGACCACGCCGTCATCCGACAGCGCTTCGATGCGGAGCCCCTGCGCAAGGACGAGCGCCTGCTCGAACTTCCTCTCGGTCTGCGCGAGGCGCATGCCGATCTCGTAGCGCGCGTTCTGGTCGATCTCGGTGGTCCCGTTGATCCACGCATCAAGCTCACGCGCCGCGGCGAGGCCATGTGCCAGGTCCGGCACACTGCCGTCGGGTCCGCTCGTACCCAGAGCTGTGGTGGCTGTCGTCACGGCGCCAGCCACTGCGGCGAGCCCCTCCGTCAGATGCGACGGCGGTACCGCGCCGGCGAAGGCTGCGAGGCCCGGAACCGTCAGGTCGAGTCCATCGGTCAACGACGTGTCGGCCCGATCGAGTCCTCCGGCGAGCGTGGTCGCAATCAGCTGATAGCGCATCGCAAAGGTGCCTGGAAGCGGCAACAGCTGGCCCATGCCCTGACACTTGTGCATCGAGCGGCCCTCGGCGCCGATCTCCATGTACGTGCGGCCGAGCAGCGGATCGTACGCGCTCACGTCCACAGGCAGCAGCTTCGTACCCGGAGGCGGCTCCGGATCACCAAACCCATAGAAGCCGACCTTGTACACCTTGCGCGGCTGCCAGGGATGCAGTCCCTGCGCGAGCTGTTCGGGATACTGGCTGGGATCGCCCGAGAGCGTCGCCGCCTCCGCCGCGAGCCGCGCGGACGCCTGATGGTGTTGACCTCCACCGGGTCCGTCGGGCCGCATGGTCATGAGTACGTCGGGACGTGTCATGCGGATGAGGCGCACGTAGTCGCCGACGATCTCGTTGCGGCCCCACTTCTCGAACGTCTCCTCGATGCTGAACGAGTAGCCGAAGTCCACGGCGCGCGCGAAGAACTGCTCGGCGCCGTCGAAGTGGTGCGCGGCGAGGAGCTCCTCGGTTCGCAGCACGCCGAGCGATTCGAAGAGCTCGGGGCCGATTTCGTTCTGTCCGCCGTTGCCGCGCGTCGCGGTCGCCAGCACGACACGGAGGCCCTGCCCGTGACTCTGCATGGCGAGCAGTCCGTTGTTTTCGTCGTCTGGGTGCGCGGTCGCGTGCATGACCGTCCCGACGGTCGCGAGCTTCCGCAGCCACAGCGCGACACCGCGTGCGCCAGTGGCGTCAGCGGGTCCGTCTGCCGTCGATGTAATGGGAACGAGCGCGGCGAGCACAACAACAAGCGGGAGGCGGAGACGACGCATCCTCGTATTGTGGCGTACCGGGCGGCCGCCGGTCAGCGTGGCAGCCGGATGAATCCGAACGCGTCGTCGTCTTTTTCGGTGGCGTCCGTGTACCGGCGGAGCAGGATGCGGCTGGCCAGGAACGCGTTGGCGAGATTCGTCCCAAGACCGAGGGCGAACAGATGGCCGGGATAGTTCCGGTGGGGTCCGATGAACGGAAGGCCATCGGCGGTCCGGGAGTAGGGCGCACGCCAGCCATAGGCCGGCTGGATACCCGAGATCGCGTTCACCGCGAGCGACAGCTCGTACATCAGTTGACCCGTGCGCTGCACGAGGACGTTGTCGCGCACCCTCTCGGGACTGCGCGACTGATCGCCGCCGCTCCACGTGATCCGGTGGTCGTCGGTCCAATACATCCGGTGCGCGGGCTGCTGCAGGTCCTGAACGATCAGGTCGCCGGTCCGCATCGAGGAGCGGACCGGGGCGGGCAGCGGCGGCGTCTGAACCACGTACGTCTCGAGCGCCACGAAATGGCGGTCGAGCGCGTGGAAACCGCTCGCAGGATCGCCCGTAGTCAGGACGACCGTCTCGGCTTTGATCAGCGCCTTTGCCGTCACCACCTCGACGCCGCGTCGCGTCGTCTTGACTTTCGTCACGGGCGTTCGCTCGAACACGGCGGCGCCCCGGACCGCGGCCGCACGTGCAAGGCCATGGCACGCTCGCACGGGATCGAGACGGGCGTGGCCGCGCGTCCGCACGCCCGAGCCCCCAGAAACGCCAAGCGTGGCGAGCGCACGCGCAGACAGTCCACTGATGTCGAGTCCCGCGTCTTTGCGCGTCTGCAGCTCTCGTGCGAGCTGCTTCGACTGCTCGCCCGCCTGCGCGACGAGGACGAGATCGAGCGGCTCGTACCCGCATCGGATCTTGAGGCGACGCAGCGTGGCCCCGAACTCGAGCGCTGACCGTCTGGTCGAGTGCCACGCCGCGCGCGCGAGACGACGGCCGTGCGCGGACTCGAGGTCCAGGAACGAGGATGAGGGTTCTGCCAGCGCCACACCGCTGGCACGCATCGTCGCGCTGCTGCCCAGCGTCTCGGCTTCGACCAGCACGGATCGGATGCCGGCAGCGGAGAAGGCGTAAGCGGTGGCCGCACCGGTGAGTCCGCCGCCAACGATCACGACGGGAATCTCGAGGTCGGCGGTGAGGCGGGGATAGTTCGCCGTTGTCGTGGGGGTGCCGTTCGCACTCCACGGTGAGAGACCGTACCGCAGCCGAGCCATCTTGGGCGCCAATTCTGGGCGAAGCGCCTTACAAGAGGCAAGACGCTAAATTATGTGTAATGACCAAAAGAGAAGGGACCGCCGGTGACAAATATCATGTCGAATGACCTACTTCGATAGGCTACTCCTCGCCAGGATGGCATTCGAGAGTGCATGCTCCTGCGTGTCGGCCAGTGCCGTTAAGTGGCCCATTTTACGGCTTTTACGCGGACCACGCTTCCCGTAGAGGTGCAGTCGCACGCCAGGCACGGCGCAGGCGGCGGCCCAGTCCGGCTCGCCCTGTTGCCAGAGATCACCGAGCAAGTTGGCCATCGCGGCCGGCCGCAGGAGCTCGATGGACCCCGCCGGCAGCCCGCAGATCGCGCGCACATGCTGCTCGAATTGGCTGGTCACGCAGGCGTCTATGGTGAGGTGTCCCGAGTTGTGCGGACGCGGCGCCAGCTCGTTGATCAGCAGTTCGCCATCAGATGTCAGAAAGAACTCGACGCACAAGAGACCGACCAGCGCGAAGGTCTCGCACAGCTCGCGAACGATTTCGCCGGCGCGCCGTTCGATGGCGGGATCGACGCGCGCCGGGTAGGCCGACGTGTCCAGGATGTGGTTGCGATGTTCGTTTTCGACGAGGCCGAACGGCACCGACCACCCAGCGGCGCCGCGCGCGCCGATCATCGACACCTCACGCTCGAACGGGATGAACTGCTCGAGGATCGCTTCCTGTTGCAACATCGCGCCCCAGGCCGTCTCGGCCTCCTCGCGCGAGCGCACGCGGTACTGCCCCTTGCCGTCGTAGCCGAAGCTGGCGGTCTTGAGCACCGCGTTGGTACCAATCCGGTCGAGCGCGGTGGAGAGGTCCGCGTTCGAGCGAACCAGCGCGAATGGTGTCACCGGAAATCCATGCTCGGCGAGAAAGCTCTTCTCGCGCGCGCGCTGCTGCGTCACGTGCAGGATGTGCCCGTTGGGCCGCACTGGTGCGTGTTCCGCGGCCGCGTCGGCGGTGGCCGAAGGCACGTTCTCGAACTCGAACGTCACCACGTCCACCTGTTTCGCGAACGCACGCACGGCGTTCAGGTCTTCGTACGCGGCGACCACTTCGAGATCCGCGACCTGACCGGTAGGGGAGTCTGCGTCAGGCGAGAACGTCTTGATGCGATAACCCATCTCTCGCGCGGCAAGGGCCAACATCCGTCCGAGCTGGCCACTCCCGAGCATGCCGATCGTGGCGCCCGGCGCGATCAGGGCCGATCCGGTCACGAGAGCGAGTCCTGACGGACCTGGCGCTCCTGCTCGGCGCGGAAGGCCTTCAGGCGATCGCGAAGCGCGGGGTCGTGCGTGGCCAGGATGCCGATCGCCAGCAACGCAGCGTTGGCCGCACCGGCTTGGCCGATGGCCAGCGTGCCGACGGGCACGCCGCGCGGCATCTGGACGATCGAGAGCAGCGAGTCAACGCCGTGCAGCGTACGGCTCTCGATCGGGACACCCAACACGGGCAGCGTCGTGTGCGCGGCGACCATACCGGGCAGATGGGCGGCTCCGCCCGCCGCCGCGATGATGATCTGGATGCCGTTGGCTTCGGCGCTCTGCGCGTACTCAGCCATGAAGCCGGGCGTGCGGTGCGCAGAGACGACGCGGCATTCGTGCGGCACGCCGAACGATGTCAACACCTCGTCGGCATGGCGCATGGTCTCCCAATCCGATTTGCTGCCCATGATGACGGCCACGAGCGGGCGGGCGTCGGTCATGGGTGGATCATACGACAGGTCCTTTGGCTGGCTCCGGGCGCGACAGGCCCGTCGCCAGGCTGACCGCCATACCCACGACCGTCACGACACAGACGCCCACGACGTTGTGCCAGAGGAACGAGACAGCGGGGTAGTGAACGGCGACGAACGCCACTGCGCTCATGCCCGCAATCAGGCCCACGAAAGCGCCCGTGCCGTTTGCACGCCGCGTTCCAATCGCCAGCACGAACACGCCGAGCAGCGATCCGTAGAAGAACGATCCGAACCGGTTGACCACCTCGATCAGCGAGCCGAGCGTCGTCGCGTAGACCGCGACGCTGCACGCGACGAGTCCCCAGAGACCGGTGGCGACGCGAGAGACGGTGAGGTAGTGCGCCTCGCTCGCATCCGGCCTGAAGTGGCGACGGTAGAAGTCGATCACGGTGGCGGTGGACAGCGAATTCAGCTCGGCCGCACTCGACGACATGGCGGCCGCGAAGATGGCTGCAATCAGCAATCCCACGAGACCGGGCGGCAGTTGCGTGATGATGAACGTGGGAAAGACGTAGTTCACGTCGTTGTATCTCGCTCCAGCACCGTGGCGTTCCGCGAACGTCACGGCGTCCGCGCGAGCCGCATCGACCGCGGCAACCGCGGACGTGAAGGCCGTCACCGATTGCGTGACGCGGCCTGGATCGCCTGCCGCACGCGCCTCGACGGCCTGCCGTGCGGCGGACGTACGCAGATCGAGGGTTGCTCGATATCGCTTTTCGAGGCCGAGATACTCGGATGCAGCAGGACCGCCCCTCAGTTGGGCGTCCACCTTGGGATTGAAGAGCATGGGCGGCCGCGCGAAGAGATAGAACGCGAAGACGAGCACGCCGGTCATCAGGATTACCGCCTGGAGGGGAATCTTGACGTAGGCGCTCATCATCAGCGACTGTCGCCCCTGATCGACGGATCGCGCGGTCAGGTATCGCTGCACCTGGCTCTGATCGCAGCCGAAGTACGACAGCATCAGGAACAACCCGCCCACCATTCCGGACCAGAACGTGTAGGTCTCGGTCAGCGTGAACCGGAAGTCGAGTGCCTGGAGCCGGCCGGTCGAGCCCGCCAGGTGCAGGGCGTCGAGGACACCGACGTCGTGCGGCAGTCCGAGAATGAGTACGGTCACCGCCGCGGCCACGCCCGCCACGATCACGGCCATCTGTTTCACGTCCGTCCACGTCACCGCCTGAACGCCGCCGAGCATCGTGTAGAGCGCGGTGGGGACGCCAATCGCCAGCACGGTGATCGTGAGATTCCAGTCGAGGACAATCGAGAGGATGACCGCAGGTGCCGCCACGATCACGCCGCAGGACAGCCCGCGCGAGGCAAGGAAGAGCAGACTCGTGAGCGTCCGCGTCTTCACGTCGAAGCGCCGCTCGAGGTACTCGTACGCGGTGTAGACCCGGGCCCGGTAGAAGAAGGGCACCACGGTCACCGAGAGAATCAGCATCGCCACCGGCAGTCCGAAGTAGAACTGCACGAAGCGGAGGCCGTCCCGGTAGCCCTGTCCGGTCGTACCCACGAGCGTGATGGCCGAGAGCTGCGTGGCCATCACGGACAGGCCGACGGCCCACCAGGGCAGGTTCCGGTTCCCCAGGAAATAGCCTTCGACCTTGTCGCTGCCTTCGGTCCGGCGCAGGCCGTCCGCCACGACCCAGACGAGATACGCTGCAACGACCGCCCAGTCGAGCCAATGCACGCGTCAGCTCCCGAACACGCGCCCGAGCAGCCAGAGTCCGGCCACGACGAGCACTTCGATCGCGATGACGCGCACTGCACGCCCGCGCATGGAGGGATCGTTCTCTGCGGGTACCGGCATGGTGGATGAGACTCGACTCTGAACGAGGCCGCCCGCGATGGCGCTACAGCGCGGCGCTCCGCTCGGCGAGCTGCCGCTCCGCGCCTGCGAGCGCGCCTCGCCGTTCAGCGTACCACTGACGGTCGGTATCGAGCCGGGCACGCGAGGCGTCGAGCGCTAACGAGGTCTGCGCGGGTGCCGGACCGCCAGGCGTCCGCCGCACGGCCACGAAGTACCGCGGACTGAGGATCTCCTCCAGCCGCTCCGGCGTGTACACGATTCGGCGTCCCAGCAGTTCGAATGCGACAGCGGCCAGCGTCTCGTTTGCCTTCGCGTCTGGATGCTCGTTGCGGATGCGCAGGACGCGCGTCGTAATCGTATGCGCCGTCTTGAAGGGCAGGCCATGCTCGCGCACCAGCGTGTCGGCCAGTTCGGATGTCGTCGTCCCGCCCTGCCCCGCGCGCGCTTCCAGGCGCTCCGCATCGAACGTCGCCGTCTGCATCGCGGCCGCCACGAGCCGTACGGTCCGCATCGCATCGCGGAACATGCTCCACACGAGCGGCTGCAGATCGTCCTCGGTGTCCACGATGTCGCCGAAGGGCGTGTTGTGCACGGACAGCGCAATCGCATGGGCCTGTCCGAGCGCTTTGCTCCCAATCGCGCGCGCGTGCTCGATCGCGACGGGGTTCCGCTTCTGCGGCATGATGCTGCTGGACTGCACGAATCCGTCACCGAAGCGGACGTAGTTCACCTCCGCCGTGCCCCAGAGCAGCAGATCCTGCACGAACCGTCCCAGGCCGATGAGGAGCGTCGCGGCCGCATACGTGCTCTCGAGCAGATAGTCGACCGTCGCAATGCTGCCGTAGGTGTTGCCGGTTGGTCCGTCGAAGCCGAGCAGACGGCTCGTCAGATCGCGGTCGATGGGGAAGCCCGTGCCCGTGATCGCGCAGGCACCCAGCGGATTTCGATTGATGGTGCTGAACGAGGCCTGCAGCCGGAGGGTATCCCGCTCGACCTGCTCGATGACCGCCAGCAGATAGTGCGCCACGGTCGTGGGCTGCGCCGGCTGCGTGTGTGTGTGCGCCGCCATGATCGTGCCGATGTGCCGCCCGGCGACGTCGATGAGACTCGTCCGCAGTGTCAGCGCCGCATCGATCAAGACGAGCACGAAATCCCGCTGTCGCATCCGGTACATCGTCATGTCGATGTCGTTCCGGCTGCGGGCCGTATGCAGGCGGCCCGCCACATCGTCACCGCAGGCGGCGACGAGCAGCCGCTCGACGTAGAAGAAGAGGTCTTCGTACGTCCCGTCGTAATCGGCTGAGCGAACCTGTTCGACCGACAGATTGTCGAGTGCTTCACGCAGCCGGTGCGCATCGGGCGCGGAGAGCAGCCCCACGTCCGACAGCATGACGAGATGAGCCCGGTGGATCGCCAGCAGCGGCGAGAGGAACAACGCCTTTGCGTCCTCGAAGTTTTCTGTCAGGACGTAGTTGACGTATTCGGGCGCAAAGGTCATCGCTGCCCTCCGTCAATGGGTGCCCGTCAACCAGGATTGCAGATGCGCGCGCTGGTCCGCGGTGGCGGCGGGATCCACTTCGAGGCGCCAGACGCTCTTGGGTTCCGCGGCGAATGTGACGGACAACTTCACGAGCTTGTCGCGGCGGGCCACGAGCAGGGTGGCGGCATCACCGGGATGATAGGCGTCGAGGCGCTGGTCCCACTGCTCCGCACGCACCCGGAAATCACCGAGCGCGACGATCTCGTCGTCCACACTCACGCCAGCGGTCTCGGCCGGCGTCTCCCGCCGGACCTGCGTCACGATGAGACGTCCGTTGTCGTTCCGCGTCACCGCTCCAAGCCACGCCTTCTCGCTGGACGACTGCGAGGACTTGAAGCGCAGACCGTACCACTGCTGAGCAGCCGTGTAGTCGAGCTCTTCGGTGGACTCGGTGGCACGCTGGAACCAGGAAGAAAGATCGCGGCCGGCCACTTCGGACGCCAGCGCCTTCCACTGTGCCGTCGTATAGCCGGACGCGCCAGAAAACCGCGCGTACGCGGTCCGCATGACATCGTCCAGACTGCGGCGGTTTCCGGTGGCGCGGCGGATTTCAGCATCCAGCAGAAAGCCGATCACAGAACCTTTAGTGTAGTAATCCACCGAGACGTTGTTCGAGTTGTCGTCCGGACGATACTGCTTGATCCACGCGTCGAACGAAGCGAGCTCGACCGGCTGTACCAGGCGTCCGGGCGTCGTCTGCAGCTTCTCAATCGCGTCCGAGAGCGCGTCGAGATACTCGGGATCGCTCGACAGGCTGGCGCGGCGGAGAAAGAGGTCGCCGTAGTAGTCCGTCAGTCCTTCGGCGATCCACAGACTGCGGGTGTAGTTTTCGCGATCGTAGTCGAACGGGCCGAGCTCCACCGGCCGCAGCCGCTTGACGTTCCAGGCGTGGAAGAACTCGTGCGCGGCGGTAGACAACCAGTCGAGATAGGGCTTGCGCGACGCCGTCCGCCACCGGCTCGTCATGAGGACGGTCGATGCGTTGTGCTCGATCGCACCGCTGCCTTCGCTGATGACATTGAGGAAGTAGTAGGCCGGATACGGAACCGTTCCCCAGAAGGACGTTTCGGCACGGACGATCTGTTCGACGTCGCGCGCGGATTTGGGGCCGTCCCAGACCCCCGCTTCACCGACGTTCACGAGCTCGTGGCGCACGCCCTCCACGCTGAACCCATATACCGCCGGCGTGCCAAGGACCATCGGAGAATCAACGAGTGTGTCGAAGTCGGGCGCGCGATACGTACGCGGTCACTGCCTGGTACCGGCGGCAGCGCCGTTTTGACGTCGCTCCAGCCAGCGGGCAGCTCGATACGGACCTCGTGGGGCCGCGCCGCCGGCTCGACGAGCGAGAGGAACGTCGGCGCACCATTCAAGAGCGCAAAATCCGGATCGATGAAGTTCGAGCGGACGCCCATCTCACGTGCGTAGACACGGTAGCTGACGCGCACGGACGCCGATCCGCGCGTGTCGATCCGCCACCTGTTCTTGTCTGTCTTTGTCACGGCAGCGGCGGAGCCGTCGGGAAGACGCGCCGCGACCGCCTCCACGTTCCGCGAGTACTCGCGCACCAGGTACGAACCCGGCGTCCAGACGGCCATCCGGAGGTCCACCTGCGGCTGTGACGACGTCGGGACGTCCGCCTCGACCTCCACGTAGTGCGTCGCCGGGGCCGGAAAGCGGAGCGTGTAGGTGATGGGTGCGAGAGGTCCTGGGGCTGCGTCAGCCATGGGTGCGGACATCAGACTCGCGAACGCGAAGACGAACACGAAAACGACACCGAACACGGGGGATGTCTCCAGGCACGCGCGGTGCCTCAGGGAAATGTACGCAATCGCGTCGATCTCGACGCGGAGGCCCGCGGCTGGCAGCGCAGCCGCCTGCACGGTCGTCCTGGCCGGCCGGTGATTGCCGAACATGCGGGCGTACACCGCGTTCATGCGCTGAAACTCGGACATGTCGGTCAGGAAGACGCCGCAGCGGAGCACGTGCTGCAGGCTCGACCCGGCGGCTTCGAGAATCGCCGAGACGTTCTTCAACACCTGCTCAGTCTGGGCCTCGATGTCAGGACCAGCCATCGCGCCCGTTGACGGGGTCGGTTGCGCCCTGCCCGGACACGAACACGAGGCGCTCGAAGGCCTGCGCGGGTGAATACGGGCCGGCGGCCGGCGGCAGGCCAGCGGCAGTCACGGATCGATGGCTCATCGTTCAGGCTCCTGGAGCTGGTGAGGGCACAATCCTGGGACCGGTCCCTGGCGCCATGCGCCGCATCGCGTAGAGTAGGCCTCACGAAACCAGGGGTGCCTATTCTCCGTCATTTGTATGGTTGGCGGAAAACGGCCGGCCGATCGGGTCGCGTCACGAAGGGAACGGTATGAGCCGACTGATGGGCGATCTCAAGTATGCGGTGCGACGGCTGCTGCAGTATCCAGGCTTCGCCGTCGTGGTCATCGCCACCCTCGCAGTCGGCATTGGTGCGACGACGGCGATTTTCAGTCTCGTCCAGGCAGTGCTGCTTCGACCGCTGCCGTATCCCGAGCCCGAACGGCTCGTCACGACCTTCCACTTCTATCCTTCGTTGAACAACCTCGAGGCTGGCTTTGCGGTGCCGACGTATCGCGACCTCGGCCAGCGGACGCATCTCTTCGAGTACTACGCCGTCCTCTCGGGCAACGGGATGACGCTGACCGGCAAGGGGGAGGCGCAGCGTCTCGATGCGGTACAGGCGACAGCAGACTACTTCCGCGTCCTTGGCGTAGAGGCGGCGCAGGGGCGCACGTTTGCGCCTGGCGAAGACCAGCTCGGACACGATCACGTAGCCGTGCTCAGCCACGCTTTCTGGTCCCGCAACTTCGGCGCCGACCGCGGCGTGGTCGGACGCACGCTGCAGTTGAATGGTGAACCGTACACCGTAGTCGGTGTCATGCCAGAGACGTTCCGCGACGCGCGCTCCCGCTCGGTGGACGTCTGGACACCGCTCGCTTTTCAGCCAGAGATGTTCGCGGACAGCCGGCGCACCAATGAATTCCTGGGGATGTTCGGCCGGCTGCGTCGAGGCGTCTCGGTCGACCAGGCCTCGCGCGACATGATGGCCTTTGCCGAGTCGCTCAAGCACGATTTCAAAGACTCGTATCCGCCCAACTGGTCGATCCACACGCGCGCGCTCGCCGAGCAGGGACGCAAGACGGTCCGTCCGGCCCTGCTGGTGCTCCTCGGCGCCGTTGCCGCGGTGCTCCTGATTGCCTGCGCGAATCTGGCCAACCTTCTGCTGGCCCGCGCCACTGGACGCACGCGCGAGCTCGCCGTGCGCACGGCCATCGGCGCGACGCGCGGCCGCCTCATCGCGCAGCTCCTGACCGAGAGCGTGGCGTTGTCAGTCGTCGGCGGTGTCCTGGGCGTTGCGCTGGCGTACTGGCTCGTCCGCGGGCTCGTGGCTTGGAATCCGTCGAATCTGCCCTGGCTGGCCGACGTGAGCCTCGACACGACGGTATTGCTCTTCGCTCTCCTCCTGGCCGTCGTGACCGGGCTCGTCTTCGGCGCCCTTCCCGCGGTGTACGCATCCAAAGCCGATCTCAATACCGGGCTCCGCGAAGGCGGGCGTTCTGGTGCTGACAGCGTGCGCGGGCAGTTTGCGCGCCGGCTTCTCGTGGTGTGCGAGCTGGCGCTGGCGCTCGCGCTGCTGGTCGGTGCGGGACTCCTCATCCGCAGCTTCGATCGCCTGGTGCAGGTCAGCCCGGGCTTCGTGTCCGATCATCTCCTCACCTTCGTGGTGTCGCCTCCGAAAGCGAAATATCCGAAAGACGAAGACCTGGTGCGCTTCTACGACGAGGTGGTGACGCGGATGGCCGCGGTCGGAGGCGTCGAATCGCTGGGGGCCACCGATACTCTGCCCTTCAGCGGCGACTGGTCCACGACGTCGTTCACGGTCGAAGGCTACCAACCGCCCAAAGGCCAGCCGAGTCCCTGGGGCGACGTGCGTGCGGTGACGCCTGGCTATCACGCGACAATGCACATCCGTCTGCTGCGGGGCCGCCTGCTGACGGACGCCGATCGCACCGGCTCACGTCAGGTCACGGTCGTTGACGACGAGACAGTCAGGCGGTACTGGCCGAACAGCGACCCGATCGGCAAACGGATCACGTTCGACGACACCGCCAAGCCGCCCGTGAAATGGATCGAAGTCGTCGGCGTCGTCGCGCACACCGCGCACGAGGGCCTGGACGCGGAGCGGCGCGTACAGCTCTATTTCGCACAGGCCCAGTTCCCCTCGCGCAACATGTGGATGGTGACACGCGCGGCCGGCGATCCGATGGCACTCACGCCTGACCTGAGGCGCGCCCTCGCGGCCGTGGATCGCGACGTGCCCCTCTACCAGGTGCGGACGATGGACGACCTGATGGAGACCGCGGTCGGCCAGCGGCGGCTCGCCATGGTCCTGCTCGGTGGGTTTGCATCCATTGCGTTGCTGCTGGCCGCACTCGGCATCTTCGGCGTCATGTCGTACGACGTGACTCGCCGCACGCAGGAGCTCGGGCTGCGCATGGCGCTCGGAGCGGACCGTCGCAGTGTCCTGACGATGATCGTCGCCAATGGGCTCCGCCTCGTCGCCGCCGGACTGGCCATCGGACTGGTCCTGGCGTTCGCGGGCGGCCGCCTGATCGAGTCGCAGCTGTTCGGGATCACGACGAGCGATCCGTCGACATTCGTGGGTGTGGCGCTCGTGCTGGCTGCCGTCGCCGCGGTCGCGATTCTCGTGCCCGCCATGCGCGCCACGCGCGTGGACCCCATGGAAGCGCTGACGATATGAATAGACCAATGACGAATGCAGATTGATGATTGACGATTGGCTCTCATGGCGCTACACGAGCACTGACGATCGCGGTGCGACGAATCACGACTGTAGGCTTGAGGGCTATTCGTCAGTCGTCAATCTGCATTCGTCAATGCCGGTGCAGTATCGTTAGCGGGTGCGCTCGGCCTAATCAGTGTCTTTCTCTCGGCCTCCTCGTCTCGACCTCCGCCGCAGCCGCGTCCTACTACACCTCACGTCCTGACGATCCACGCGCCGTTTATCTGACCCGCGAACGATTCGGCGCCGTGGGCGACGGGACCACCGACGACAGCGACGCCATCCAGAAAGCAATCGACGCCGTCCAGGAGTCCACCGGCGAGGGCATCGTCTTCGTGCCGGAAGGGAGATACCGGATCTCGCGGACGCTGTATGTCTGGCCCAGCATCCGCGTGATCGGCTACGGCGCGAACCGGCCGGCCTTCGTGCTGGGGCCACGCACGCCAGGCTTCGACGATCCGGAACACGAGCGCCAACTCGTGTTCTTCGCAGGACGCAGGCCCGCGCCCGGTGCGGTTCCAGACGATGCGAATCCCGGGACGTTCTATTCGGCGCTGAGCAACGTGGACCTGGAGATCCAGGACGGTAATGCAGGCGCCGTGGGCGTCCGCGCGAAGTACGCGCAGCACTGCTTCACATCGCACGTCGAGTTCCGCATCGGGTCTGGGCTCGCCGGCGTGCACGAAGGAGGCAACGTCGCCGAAGACGTCCATTTCGTGGGCGGCGATTACGGCATCTGGACCGGAACGCCGTCACCGGGCTGGCAGTACACGCTCGTGGATGCCTCGTTCGAAGGACAGCGGCGCGCGGCCATCCGCGAGCACGAGGCCGGTCTCACGTTGATTCGCCCGCACTTTACAAGGGTTCCGACAGCCATCGAGATCGACGAGGGATCGCCAGACGAGCTGTGGGTCAAGGACGCGCGTCTCGACGACGTGTCGGGACCAGCGTTCGTGATCAGCTTCGAAGGCAACCCACGCACCGAGATCAACATGGAAGGCGTCGTCTGCCGGCGGGTCCCGGTCTTCGCCGCGTTCCGCGAGAGCGGGCGGCGGCTGGCGGCGCCCGGTGAGCTCTATGCCGTGTCTGCGTTCACGCACGGCCTGGGCTACTCGGACATCGACGCACCCGGCAAGACGATGGACATATTCGATGCGCGACGGCTGGAGGCCTGGCCGGAGCCCGTACCCTCCGACCTGGTGCCGCTGCCGGACGCGACGACCTGGGTCAACGTTCGGACGCTCGGTGCGAAGGGCGATGGCGCCACTGACGATACAGAGGCCTTCCGAAACGCCATCGCCGCGAATCGCGCGATCTACGTACCGAGCGGGAAGTACATCGTCACCGATACGCTGATGCTGAAGCCGGACACGGTCTTGATCGGCCTGCATCCGAGTGCCACGCAGCTCGTCGTCCCCGACCGGACGCCAGCGTTTCAAGGCATGGGTCCGCCCCTGCCGCTCCTGGACACGCCAAAGGGCGGCACGAACATCGTGATCGGGATTGGCTTGTATACGAACGGCATCAACGCGCGAGCGGTGGCCGCGCGGTGGCGCGCCGGCGCGCACTCGATGATGAACGACGTGCGCTTTCTCGGCGGGCACGGCACCAACGGCCTCGACGGCAAGCGCGAGAATCCCTACAACAGCACGCACAGCGGCGACCCGGATCCCGCGCGGCGATGGGACTCGCAGTATCCGAGCCTCTGGGTCACGGACGAGGGCGGCGGCACGTTCTTCGATCTGTGGACGCCCAGCACGTTCGCGCAGGCGGGCATGCTGGTCAGCGACACGTCCACAGGCGGACGCGTCTACCAGGTGTCGAGCGAGCATCACGTGCGCTACGAGGTGCAGATCAAGCGCGCGGCGAACTGGGCAATCTACGCGCTCCAGACCGAGGGGGAGCGAGGCGAGAGCGGCTTCTCGTCGGCGCTCGAGATCGACGGGTCACGGAACATTACCGTGGCCAACATGCACATGTACCGCGTCATCAGCAGCAACCAGCCGTTTCCGTACGCGATTCGTGTCGCCGATTCCGAGGACGTCCGCTTCCGGAACATCCATTCCTATAGCAACAGCAAGGTGGCCTACGACGCCACCGTCTTCGATAGCGCCCGTCGCCTGGAGCTTCGGCAACGCGAGTTCGCGTGGCTGACGATCGGCGGTGTGCCGAAGGGCGCCGGACCGCGCACCGCTCCAGTGGCTGCCGCGCGGCATCCGGCGTCGAGCGTGCAGAAACTGGCTGGTGGCTTTCATGACATTTCGGGAGGAGCCGTCGCGCCGTCGGGTGATTTCTATTTCGTCGATGCGAAATGGAACCGGATCTATCGCTGGTCCATGCACGATCGCGTGTTGACCACGATCGCGGACACGCCGCTGGAGCCGGTGAACCTTGCCTTCGACAAAGCGGGCAACCTGCTCGTCGTGTCGTACGCGGGGAAGGGCACGATCTATTCAATCGACGCGACCGGCGCCGGTGAGATGCGTCTGCTGTCGGCCGAGACTGCGCGTCCGCGTCCGGGCATGACAGCGATTCTCCCGAGCGGCGACTGGCGGATTCAGCGTGACGCGAGCGGGCAGCTGCTTGCCCGTACGCACCAGTTCCTCTCACCTGACGGAACGACCTACATCTCTGCCACGCAGGGATTCGTTGACGGCGTCACGAGCTGGGGCGTCAAGAGCAGCGATCTCGTGCGCACGTTCGGGCTCACGCCGGCGCGGCCCGGCCAGCGGATCTATTTCACCGCCGAGGCGCAGATGCAAACGTGGTCAGCGTTGGTGGGCGACGACGGCACGCTCGGCGACGTCAGGCTCCTCGTGAACCAGGGCGGGGAGGGCGTGACGGCAGATGGGGAGGGGCTCGTGTATCTGGCGGCGGGCGATGTCTATGTTTATCGTCCCGACGGCACGCTGCTGCGCACGATCGCGGTGCCGGAGCGCCCGCTGCAGGTGGTATTTGGTGGACCAGACGGACGCACGCTGTTCATGCCTGCCCGGCACGGGTTGTACGCCATCTGGACAGGGCCCTGATCGCAACAATAGCCAGATCGCCGCCAGGACCTCGATCGCAATAAGAAATTCAGGTCGGGAGGATATTCTCAATTACGCCCCCGAAATTGAGAATATCCTCCCGACCTGAATTTTATTGCACGATCGCGATAGAGAATCCGTCGTAACCTTTGGATCCAACGGTCTGCAGCACCGTAGACGTCACGCGGGGCTCGGCACCAACGCGAGCCAGGTAACGCCGCACACCCTGAACGTTCTGATCCGTGCTGTTGGCATCGGCGACCTTGCCGTCGCGCACGACGTTGTCGGCGATGATCACGGCGCCAGGTCGCGAGAGCCGAAGCGCCCAGGGCCAGTAGTCCGGATATCCCGTCTTGTCGGCATCGATGAACACGAGATCGAACGGACCGGCGCCTTCGGCCTCGAGCGTCGGCAGCGTCTGGATCGCCGGCCCCACCCGGATATCGACGCGATCCGCAAGGCCTGCGCGCTCGAGGTTCCCACGAGCGACATCGGCGTGCTTCTGTTCGTACTCGAGCGTGACGAGCCGTCCACCGGGCGGCAGCGCCCGCGCCAGCCAGATCGCGCTGTACCCGCCGAGCGTCCCGATCTCGAGGATCGTGCGCGCGCCGATCATGCGCGCCAGCAGGTGCAGCAGCTTGCCCTGTGGTGCCGACACGTTGATGGCAGGCAAACCCGCCGCGCGGCTCGACTCGAGCGCCGCATCGAGCGCGGGGTCCGGCGAAAGACAGACAGAGGCCACGTACTCGTCAACGGCGGTCCAGACAGCATCAGGCATGGGAGTCAAATGTAGGGCACGGGGAAAAGGGGTAAGGGAAAAGGGGTAAGGGCAAAGGGCAGTTTGAGAAGGGCCTGAGGGCGAGGCTACGCGCCCTTCCGCCCGAGACCGAGGTTTTTGCGGCAGTACCAGAGCGATCGCTCGAGCTCGCCCTTCTGGTAGTCCTGTTCGGCCTTCGTGCGATCGACGCCAGCAGGCGGCTCCCACGGCGAGCGGGGCTTGCCGCGTTCCGCGAGGGCGACGAAACGCGCGAACGACGCTGCCGGCATCTGGGGCCACGCTTTCCAGAACGAGGGATCCAGGTAGGGAAATTCGCGGGCGAAGCCTGAGATGGTCTCGATATGTACCGGGATGCCGGGGCAGAGGTCCTTGAAACGCGCGAAGTACGTGACGAGATCGATGTCGCCCTCACCCATGGCCGTCCATTGCACGCTGGCGCCTTTTGGTGTGCGCCACACTGCAGAGTCACGCAGACTGGTGGTGATGGTCAGCGGGCCCAGCACCTCGAGACTCGCGAGCGGATCCTCGAGCGTCCAGAGCGCATTGCCCGAGTCGAGGTTGACACCGACGTAGTCTTTGCCGGCGGCCTCGATCAGCCGAACGACTTCGCTCGAGTGCATGTCGCCAGCGTGGTTCTCGATCGCAATCTTCACGCCGGCGTCGATCGCGCGTGATCGGCAGGCACGGCACACCTTGACCGTTTCTGCGATGTGACGCTCGATGCCGCCGTCTGTCAGCCGATCCTCCCACGTGCCGAGCACCGCGCGGATGACCGGAGATCCCACGCCTTGCGCCACACGAATGGCCAGCGCGAGGTGTTCCTCCGCGGTGCCCCAGTTCGGCTTGAACGCCTTGGAGGTCGGACAGATGCTCCAGGTGCCGACGTGGAGATTGACGCTGTTTCTCGCGGGCCTGCGCCTTCACGCCCAGCCAGGTACGGAGCCTCGAACGATTCGAAGGCGTCGAGATCGGTGATGAACAGCGAGTCCGCGTCGATCGACGCCGCGTAGTCAATCAGCCGCGCGGCTTTCCATCCCATCGCGCGCACGGAAAAGTTGTCGAGGCCGAGCATCGGACGATCCGTCGCGTTCGCTGCGAAAGCCGGTGGCGACACGTTCGCGCTCAACGTGCCCATGATTGCGGTCGCGGACGAGGCGATGAAGCTGCGGCGAGAGAGTGCCATCTGATTTCGATTATCCTACCTTCGGAATGCAGCACAACACCGGTGGACGTGTCAGGCCGGTAAGACTTCTCCTCCTGCCCGCGCTGACCATCGCGGTCATCATGGCGTTGCCCGGAGCGCTGCCCGCCCCTTCGAGGGCATGGGCACAACTGCCAGCTGGTTCGGCCGACGCCAAAGACGGCGACTGGACCATGCCGGGGAAGAATCTTGCTGCCACACGGTACAGTGGCCTCGCCCAGATCACCATCGCCAACGCTGCCGGCTTGAAGCCTGTCTGGAACTTCTCGACCGGAGTCCTCCGCGGCCACGAAGGGCAACCATTGGTGGTCGGCGACACACTGTACGTCGTCACTCCGTATCCAAACGTCCTCTACGCGTTCGACCTGACGCAGGAAGGCTATCCCCTCCGGTGGAAGTACCGGCCGGCGGTCGATGCCAATGCCCTCGGCATCGCATGCTGCGACGCGATCAACCGGGGCGCCGTCTACGCCGACGGGAAGATCATCTACAACCTGCTCGATGGTCACACCGTGGCGGTTGATGCCAGGACGGGCCGTGAGATCTGGAACACCAAGGTCGCCGATATCACCGATGGCGAAACAACGCCCATGGCGCCGCTGGTCGTCAAGGACCGCGTCATCGTCGGACCGTCAGGGGGAGAATTCGGGATCCACGGCTGGGTCAAAGCGCTCGACGTCGCGTCGGGCACGGTCGTCTGGACCGCCCACAACGCCGGCCCGGACGCCGACATGCTGGTGCGTCCAGGGGTGTTCAAGCCGTTCTACGACAAGGGGCCAGAGCTCGGCCTCACGAGTTGGCCCAAGGACGCCTGGAAACAGGCGGGGGCTCCAGTGTGGGGCTGGCTGTCCTACGATCCGGACCTCGACCTGCTGTACTTCGGTGTCGGCAACCCTGGCCCGTACAATCCGGAACAGCGTCCGGGCGACAACAAGTGGACCAACAGCGTCCTCGCGCGCCGGCCGGGTGACGGCTCACTCGTCTGGGCCTACCAGTTCACGCCGCACGACAACTGGGACTACGACTCCAACGCCGAAAACATCCTGGCCGACATCCCGATCAACGGCACGGTCCGGAAGATCCTGCTCCATTTCGACAAGAACGGATTTGCCTACACGATCGACCGGGCGACGGGCGAGGTGCTCGTCGCCAAGCCGTTCGTCCCAGTCAACTGGGCGACTACGATCGATCTCACGAACGGCCGGCCCGTGGTCGATCCTGCGAAGTTGACCGGAGCCCGCAAGGGAAACAGCACCTACATCTGTCCGAGCCTCGAGGGTGGCAAGAGTCCCGCGTCGCCAGCCGCGTTCTCACCTCGCACCGGTCTGTTCTACTCAGCGACCGTCAACCTCTGTATGAACTTCGAGGCGGAAGAGATCGGCCGGATCCGCGGGACGCCGTACATCGGCGCCAACACCCCATATCAAGCCGGACCTGGCGGGTCGATGGGCGCGTTCATCGCCTGGGACGCCGCCACCGGCCGGCGAGTCTGGGAGATCCCCGAGCGATTTCCGGTCTGGAGTGGCGCGCTTGCCACGGCGGGTGACGTGGCCTTCTACGGCACACTCGACGGGTGGTTCAAGGCGGTCGATGCCAAGGCAGGCACGGTGCTCTGGAAATTCAAGGTCGGATCCGGCGTCGTCGCAGCGCCGATCACCTACGCGGGGCCGGACGGCAAGCAGTATGTCGCGGTATATGCGGGGATTGGCGGGGATTGGGCGCTCCTCTCGGGCGACACGCGTGCCGACGATCCCGCCGACGTCCGGGATCCGGCCGACTACATCCGCGATCTGGCGCGATACACGAGTCAAGGAGGCATGGTATGGGTGTTTGCTTTGCCATGAGCTCCACTCGCCAACAGGAGAGTAAGTGAACGCCAGCGTTGCGCTCCTTTCACTCACGGTCGTGAGCTTGACGGTCGCCGCCCGGCAAGCCTCGGATCGACCCGTCGCGACCGTGAACACCGAGCAACGGATCCTGGCAGGAGGCGTGGCTCCGCCCGTCGTGACGATCAAGGCGGTCAATCCGTATGCTGGCGATCAGGCTTCCGCGGAGCAGGGCAAAGCTCTCTTCCGCATGATGAATTGCGAGGGATGCCATTCAATCGCCGGCGAAGGCTCCTGGGCACCAAGCATCATCACTCGACGTTACCGGTACGGTGGAACCGATGCGGCGGTGTTTGAAACGATCTTCTACGGGAGGCCGCGGGGAATGCCCGCGTACGGAGGGATCCTGCCGCCGGAGCTCACCTGGAAGCTCGTGACGTTTCTCCGATCCATTCCCCCGCCCAAGGCCGTGCCGACGCAGTCGTGGCAGTGACGCTTCACTTCAGATGCGCGTCGAACCACGCCACAGTGCGCTCGATCTTGTCGCGCTGATGTGCGGGCGTCGCGAACGAGTGACCTTCATGCTCGTACACGACGAGCCGCGTTTCGACGCCAAGCGCCCTCAACGCATGCCAGAACTCGTAGGACTGCGGTGACGGGCATTCCGCATCGCTGTCGCCAACCAGCATCAACGTCGGGGTCTTCACGTTCTTGATGAAGTTGATCGCCGAGCTTCTCGCATACACGGCGGGATCGTCGTACACCGAGGCGCCGAAGAACGGCTTCATCCACTGATCGATCAGGTTCTGCCCGTAGTAGCTCTGATAGTTCGAGATTCCTGCGCCGGCCATCGCCGCTTTGAAGCGGTCGGTCTGGGTCACGCCCCACATGGTCATGAACCCGCCGTAGCTCCAGCCGGTCAGGCCAAGACGATCGGGATCGATCGGCGCCACCCGCAATGCTTCATCGACGCCGGCGAGGATGTCGCGGAAGTCGCCGTAGCCGAAATCCTTGACGTTGGCGCGCGTGAAGGCTTCACCCTGCCCGAAGCTCCCGCGTGGATTCGGCTTGAGCACGAAGTAACCCGCGGCGGCCAATGTGATGTCATAAGCATTTGGATCGGGCCACGCCGGGCGCACGGCGGAGCCCGGACCTCCGTGGACGCTCACGACCATTGGATATTTCTTGCCCGCTTCGACATCGCGCGGATAGATCAGCCAGCCTTGCACGTCGTAGCCATCACTCTTCCAGTGAAGGCTCCTTGCCTCTCCCCACGCCGGTTGGAGGCCGGTATTGCGATTCGTGACCGGCTTCCAGTCACCGATGCTGCCCGCCCAGACCTCAGGCGGCGCACTGAACGAACTGCGCACCACGGCGGTGGTCTTCCCATCTTGCGCGAGCGACATGGTGGTGCCCCACGCCCCGGCGGTCACTTGCCCAGCGTGGCGAAACACCTGTTCGATGCGGCCGCTTTCAGGGTCCACTGTCGCGATTCCCGCATCGCCCTCGATGTATTCACCAAAGAGGATCTTCTTCTCGGGCGTCCAGGTGAGCCAGCTCGCAGACGCTTTCATCTCGGGTGTGAGATTGCGTGCCTCGCCGCCGCCTTTCCCGACGATGAAGATGTCGCCGCCGATGGCTGGTTCGTCGCTCATCAGACCCGCGATGAAGGCGACCGACGTTCCATCGGGCGACCAGGCCGGATTGGCAACCTGCAGCGGCGGTTGGTAGATGGACGTCAGCTCGCCGCCGGCGGCGCTGATCGTGTAGATCTGAGCGACGTACCAGTTGGCGTCGCCGTTGCCACGGGCGGCCGTCACGACAAATTGCTGTCCGTCTGGGGACCAGTCGTACTCATAGACGTACATGTCAGCGGGCGAAATCTGACGCAGCGTGCCCGAGCTGACGTCTACCAGCGCGAGCCGTTGCTCGGTGACGGTCTCCATGATTTCGCCGGTCTGGGGCGTCGCCGCAACCAGCGGCCCGGCAGCCCGCGTGGCATTCTCGGTGAACAGCAGCGCGATTGTCCGCCCGTCTGGAGACCAGCCCGGGGTGGCAAGAAACCCGTTTACGCCGGTCAGCCGACGCGCGGGTCCGCCGGCAGCGTCGGTGACATAGAGCTGCAGCTGGCCCGGCTTCGCGGCGTCGGACAGAAATGCAATCCGCCGGCTGTCCGGTGACCAGGCCACATTGCCTTCCGCACATGCCACGCCGGGGGCTGCAGCGGAGACCTGACGCGGCGCAGCCACCGCGTTCACTGCGGCGACATGGATCGCACTGTGACCATTGGGTGCGCCATCGCTGCCGACGAGAGTCTCGACCCACGCGACACGCGTCCCGTCCGGCGAGATGGCTGCCTGCTCGAACCGGTGTGCGGCAAGGAGCGCGTGCACGGCGTCACTCAGGGGAGACGCAGCTGGGCGGGTCGAGACGGCCGGAGCCTGATGCGGTGCGGATTCCGGCGCCGTTGTAGTCTGTGCGGAGCCCTGAACGTGCACGCCAGCGAGCAGCGCTGCCAGGAGGATCCATTCGGTCTGGTGCGTCATAAACTCGTCACACTCGTCGGCTGCATGCTACCGGAGGGGGGCCCGCAGGACAACGAGACATCATCACAATGTCGGCACGGCCGCATTCACTTGGTACTTCATGAAGATCGCGACATGGAACGTCAACGGCATCCGCGCCCGGCACGGGCAACTGCTCGACTGGATCGAGCGCGACCGGCCCGATGTGATCTGCCTTCAGGAAATCAAAGCCAGCGTCGATCAGATTCCACTGCTGCTCTGCGACCTTCAAGGCTACTGGTGCTATTGGCACGGCGGAAAGGGCTACTCAGGTGTGGCTCTTCACGTGAACCGCGAGCGCTGGCCCGAGCGGCCAGGCTTTCATCATCCCGAGTTCGACTTCGAACATCGCATCGTGACGGCCGATCTGGGCGACCTCGTCGTCGCTTCGGTCTACGTTCCCAACGGAGGCAAGGACTTCGATGCCAAGATGCGCTTCCTCGAGGCACTGGACGGCCTGGCCGGCGGCGCCGAGCGCGACGGCCGCCGCCTGGTCATCTGCGGTGACCTCAACATCGCGCTGACCGATCTGGACGTCCACCCGAAGGAACGGAAGCCGAACATCATCGGCCAGCGCCCGGACGAACGCGCACTGCTCGACCGGATCATCGGGCGCGACCTCGTGGACGTCGCGCGCACGTTGAGTCCAGCGGATGAGGGACTGTTCACGTGGTGGGCACCGTGGCGCAACATGCGGCAACGGAACATCGGGTGGCGGATCGACTACATCCTGGCCAGCCGCGTCCTCATGCCTCGCGTCACGGGATGCACGGTGTTGCGGGACCTGGGCACGAGCGATCACGCGCCGCTCGTGATGACGCTCAGCGACGACCATTCCTAGGGCTTTGGGCTTTGGGCTTTGGGCTTTGGGCCAGCCCGGCGCTGAAGGAACGCGATCGACGGATGGTTCGTCTAAAAGATGTCCGGCGGGGCGAATTCCTTCGCCCAGGCTCGCACGCGACAGGAGAGCGGCATGCAGGACCTCAAATACGCGCTGCGGACGCTCACTCGAACGCCCGGCTTCACGGTCGTCGCCGCGCTGACGCTCGCCCTGGGCATCGGTGCCACCGCGGCCATCTTCAGTGTCGCCCGCACCATCCTGCTGCAGCCGCTGCCGTACGAGGATGCCGGACGAGCCGTGATGGTCTGGAGCCGCTGGGTCGGCTGGGACAAGACGTGGGTGTCTGAAGCGGAGCTGCTGGACTTCAGGACGGCAAGGACGCTGCGAGATGCCGGTGCCTGGAGTTCCGGGCAGGTGAGCCTGACCGGTGATGGCACCCCGGAGCGCGTCGGCGCCGCCGAGGTGACGCCGAACCTGTTCACCGCGCTTGGCGTGCAGCCGGCGCTCGGCCGCGGCTTCACCCCGGATGAAGAGAACGAAGGCCGTTCGCCGGTTGCGATCCTCAGCCACGAGCTCTGGCAGCGGCGCTTCGCCGGCGATCCCCGCATCCTGAATCACCCGATCCGCATCGACGGCGTCTCTGTGATGGTGGTCGGCATCATGCCGCCCGGCTTCCAGCTCCCGACCGATTACACCGAAGACTTTGCCGAGCCCACCCGGCTGTGGACGCCGCTCACGATCAATCACGCCATGCCCACGCGCGGCAATCATGGCCTCTACGCAGCGGCACGGCTCGCGCCCGGCGCAACGGTCGATCAGGCCAACGCTGAGCTCGCCGCCATCATCGGCGCTCGCACCGCCAGGGCTCTATCAGCCGCTCGCGCATCAGGCGCGATTGCCGTCGCCGTCGACGAACAGATCTCGGGACGTGCGCCCCGGATGTTCCTGCTCGCCGTCGCGGTCGGCCTGCTGCTTCTCATCGCCTGCGTCAACGTCGCGAACCTGCTCCTCGCACGCGCCGAGGGGCGCCTGCGCGAGATGGCGCTTCGTACCGCAGTCGGCGCGGCCGCCTCCGACTCGCTCGGCAGCTGCTGACCGAGGCGGGTGTGCTGGCCGTGGCCGGTGCCATCGGCGGCATCCTGCTGCGTGGGCCGGCGTCGCCACGCTTCGCTGTGGGCGCCCGGGCAACATCCCCCGCATCGATCACGTGCGCGTGGACTGGACCGTCGTCGCCTTTGCCATCCCGTCTCCTGGCGACGGCCCTGGTCTTTGGCCTGGTGCCGGTCGCCCGCCTGTTCAAGTCGGATCTCGTGGCGCGCTCAAGGAAGGCGGGCACGGGGCAACGGTCGGCATCCATCGCCAGCGGATGCGAGGTGTGCTCGTCGCCGCAGAGGTCGCCTTCGCCATCGTGCTGCTCGTGTCGGCCGGGCTCATGGTGCGCACGCTCTGGGCGTTGACACACGTGGACCTCGGATTCGAACCCGAGCGCGTGCTGACGCTTCGGACGTCGCTGCCACAGGCCGACTATCCCCGTCCAGAACAGGTCGTATCGTTCTACGAGCGCGCGAGCGTCCAGCTCCGGCAGTTGCCGGGCGTGACCGATGTCGGAGCCGTGCGATCGCTGCCGCTCGGTTCGACGATCGGGGATTGGGGGCTCGACATCGACGGGTACGTCAACACTCCCGGCAACCGCGCCAAAGGTGACTGGCAGGTCGTGACCGACGGTGCCATTGAAGCGATGGGCGAGCATCTGGTCGCAGGACGGCTCTTCACGCGCGCGGATCGTGCCGACAGCCAACCCGTGGCAATCGTCAACGAGACGATGGTGAGGAAGTATTGGGATGGGAAGAGCCCGGTTGGCCGCCGCATGCGCATGGGCAGCAGCAACCCCAACCGGCCCTGGATCACCGTCGTCGGGGTCGTGCGCGACCTGCGACACAACGGGCTGATCGCCCCGGTGAAGGAGAAGTTCTACATCCCGCACGCGCAGTTCGCAGTCTCGGCCGGATTCGCGCCGCGCGACATGACGTTCGTGGTGCGGTCGTCCGGGGATCCGATGACCGTCGCCAGTCAGGCGCGCGCGACGCTGGCCGGTCTCGATCGGAACGTCCCGGTGTCGAGCGTGCGGAGGATGCGCGAGGTCGTCTCGGATTCGCGAGCGTCTTCGACGTTCACCGGCCTCATCCTTGGCGTGTTCGCGGCGCTGGCGCTGTTGCTCTCGGCCATCGGCCTCTACGGCGTGCTGGCCTACATCGTCTCGCAACGGACGCGCGAGATCGGCATCCGTCTCTCGCTGGGCGCGACCCCGCACGGCATCCTGCGACTGGTGTTGTGGCGTGGACTCGCGCTGTCGGCGCTGGGTGTCGTGGCGGGCCTGGCCGGCGCATTCGCGGCCGCGCGGATGATGAGCGCCTTCCTCTATGGCGTCGAGGCGCACGACCCGGTCACGTTCGTCGCCGTTGCCGCGGGACTGCTTGGCGTCGCGGCCGTGGCGAGTGCGGTCCCCGCGCTACGCGCCGCGCGTGTGAATCCTCTCGTCGCGCTCCGCGCGGAATAACGCAAGGCCCCTGATCACTTGGCCAGGACTTTGACGACGCGATCCCAGAACGCGACAGCGTCGTAGTACCGCTGCGGATCCACGCGCTCATCGCGCCCGTGATCGCGGATGTCGTTTGAGTCCTCGAAGAGCCCGCTGATCCCGTAGGTGGGGATACCAGCGATGCGCAGGAACAGGCCATCGCTCGCACCGCTCTCCATGATCGGCACGACGGGCACGTTCCACATCGCGCTGACGACGTCTTCGATCGATCCGACGATCGCCGGGTTGAGTGGCGTCGGCGGGCTCGGATGGGCGCGCTCGACCGGCTGGATACTGACGCCGGGGTCGCCGATGACGCCGGCCAGCTCCTGCATGACGCTCGACGGTTCGACGCCAGGAAGAATCCGGCAGTTCACGATTGCGGTCGCTCGCTGCGGCAGCGCGTTGTCGGCGTGTCCCGCGTCGAGCCGTGTCGCGACGCACGTCGTCCTGAGCATGGAATTCAGTCCCGGCGATCGCGACAGACGCTCAATCGCAGCGTCGTCGCCAGGGTTCGCCGCGACAGCTCGCATGTCGGCTGCCTCCTCACCGCTGTGGATGGCTGCGGTCTTGAGCAAGGACTGGCGCGAAATCTCGGTCAGCTGCGCCGGGAATTTGAATGCGGCGAGCTTGGTGAGCGCCGTAGCGAGCTCGTAAATAGCATTGTCAGGACGAGGCAGGGAGCTGTGCCCGCCAGGGTTGGTCGTTTCGAGCCGGTAGCTTTGGTACACTTTCTCGGCGGCCGACAGCGAGAACAGTACGGGCTTGCCGTTCTCCAGTTCACCACCGCCGGCATCGGTGTTCAGACAGAACTCGGCATCGATCAGATCGGGGCGGTTGGCCGCGATCCAGCCCATGCCGGTGGCGGCGTCGGTCTCTTCCGCGGACGTGATGATCGTCACGATGTCGCGGGAAGGTGAGAACCCTTCCTGCTTCCAGCGGACGAGACTCGTGACGATCGTGGCGACGCCGGATTTGTCGTCCACGATTCCGCGCCCGTACCACCAGCCATCCTTCTCGGTGAAGACGAACGGGTCGGTCGTCCAATCCGCACGATTAGCGGTCACGGTGTCGAGATGCGCGATGAGCAGCATCGGCTTCGAGCCCTTGCCCGTCCCGTGAAGTCGCACGATGAGATTCAGGTTCTTCGGGTCAGGACCAACCAGCGAGAGGTCGCTTTCCGGGAACCCGGCCTGACGTAAATAGCCGGCTACCACCTGGGCGGCCTTCGTGGTGCCCTCTCCACCCTGCGCGGTGTTGACGTTGACGATGTCTCTGAGGACATCCTGAGCGACCCGTTGCCATCGTGGCGGCAGCGAGTCAGACGCCGTGCTCATCGGCGCGGCAGCCAAAGTGAGAATCAGAGCGAGTAATAGATAAAGGCGCATGACGACTCCGAAAAGCGATGAAACAACCAATCAGCCTATCATGGACACGGTCTCCGCCACATCCGGCCATGAGTGCTGCCGCGCCGATCCGGGCGCTGTCGATTCACGCAAACTATGGTTGCCGTGATTCAGGAGCGTGCTGCACGGCTGGCTGGCGCATCCCTGTCGAACCAGCGACCGAGCACGCCGTTACTTCGCTCATTGCCGCCGGGGCTCTGACACGCGAGAACGATGATCCCTTCGAGCGTCAGGAGGGCCTCACGGTCACGGCACTGGCCGCCGATGGCGCGTGCGTCTTCTTCGAGCGCGGCTCGAGCATGACGCCGCATCGGTGCGCCATTCATCGTGTCGCAGGCCACGACGCGAAGCCTCTGGCCTGCCGGCAGTTTCCGCGCGTATCACTTCAGGACGCACGAGGCATTTCAGTTTCGTTGTCTCATTTCTGTCCTACAGCAGCCGAGCTCCTCTTCGGACCGGGCGTGCCACTGGAGATCGTCGAGGCGCCGCCCGCGTTTCCTTCCACCGGAGACTACGATGGTCTGAACGCCATGGACGCGCTGCCGCCGCTCGTCGCGCCGGGCATGTTGATGGATCTCGAAGCCTATGACGCGTGGGAGCGCCACATGGTCGCGGTCCTGTCACGATCGTCATCTGCGGCTGCAGCGCTTGACCGGCTTGCATCGGATGTGGAGCTCCTTCGTGCCTGGAGACCGTCTCACGGGCCGTTGGTCGACGTCATGGCGCGGCTCGCGGCGGACACGCAAAAGGCTCACGGCGCAGGGCACAGAGCTCACGGCGGGCCGCTTGCGGAGGCTCGTGCTGTGTATGCACGCGTGAGCCGAGCGACCGCCGCACTCGCGACTCCAGTCGATCTTCGGCCTGTCGATGGCGCCCGTGTTTCGCCGGAGGCGCCCGTCCCTGACGTCACGGGTTGGGACGAGTGGGAAGCGGTGTTGTGCCGATACCTGGCCGCGCGCGCGTTCGCGAACTGGATGGCGTATCAGGGCCGCGGTCTGCGCACGGTTATCGCGTCCCTCCACGTGGCGCTGGATCTCGTGCGAAGCGAAGCGGCATCTCTGATGGCCGACAGCGACCGCCCGTTGGATCGGTCGATCGTCAAGAAAGCCATCCGTCAAGCCGACCTGCGCCTCTTGCACCACGCCGACAGCCAGCGGCTGGCGGATCTCCTTGGAGGGGTGGAAGAGTGACAGGCTGGGGCTTTGGGCCTTAGGCTTTCGGCTTTGGGCTTAGAGCAGCGCACCGCGCACCTTCCGTCCGCACCTATCTGCCGCACCACTTGACCGCACCCTCCGTCTGCACCTTCCGTCCGCACCATTCGACCGCACCCTCCGTCCGCACCTTCCGGCCAGACCTCGATCTATGATCACTTCATGGCGTCGATACCCACCGACTCGACAGGCCTGATCGTGACCTGCCCGTCATGCAGCACCAAGAATCGCCTTCACTTCGATCGACTCGGCCACGAGCACCGGTGCGCGCAGTGCAAGACGGCCATTCCAGCACCGACCTCGACGGTTGAAGTCGCATCGGCCGCAGTCTTCGACGCGCTGGTTGCCTCCACGGCATTGCCGGTCGTCGTGGACTACTGGGCGCCGTGGTGTGGCCCCTGCCGAGCGATCGCGCCCGAGCTGGAAAAGGTTGCCGAACGAAATGCCGGGCGGCTGCTCGTGGTGAAGGTGAACACCGATCAGGTGCCCGAGCTCGGTGACCGCTATAGCATCCGCTCGATCCCGACCATGGCCGTCTTTGCACGCGGGCGGGAGATCGTACGGGCGGCGGGTGCCCGTCCGGCGTCCGCGATCGAGCGTCTCGTCAACGATGCCCTCCAGGCGGCATGACTCGCGCTCTCCTGTGGTCCTGAACAGTCGTGACCTGCGTGAGCAGGCACACACTCTCTTCCGCGTCCTGGCGACCGCTCTGACGCTCTCGCTCTGCTCGACTGTCGTGTGGGCGAACCCGCTGGATCCGCACTCGTTCGCGCGGCCGGACGAGGCGCGAGTCACCGACGTGGCGCTGGATCTGACGGCAGACTTCTCGACGCACACACTGCGCGGCACGGCGACGCTCACGCTCGTCATCGCGCCTGGTGCGCACGAAGTCGTGTTCGACACGAAAGGGTTGTCAATCGCGACCGTGAACGATCAAGGCCGGCGAGCCGCTGACCTTCCTCCTCGGTCCAGTGGATCCGCTGCTCGGGCAAGCGCTCATCGTGTCGCTCCGGCCGGCGTCAACCGCGGTCACGATCCACTACACGACGAGTCCCGACGCCGGTGCCCTGCAATGGCTCTCGCCCGCGCAGACGGCGGGCCACGTCCACCCCTATCTGTTCTCGCAAGGCGAGTCGATCTACACGCGGACGTGGGTGCCGACGCAGGACAGTCCTGGAATCCGACAGACCTACCGCGCCCGGATTGTCGTGCCGGCGCCGCTGACGGCGGTGATGAGCGCCGAGATGCTCACGCCGTCTGGCGTGCCCACGGGCGATGGCCGGGCATTCGAGTTCAAGCTGGATCGGCCGATCCCGCCGTATCTCATCGCACTGGCCGTGGGCGACATCGCGTTCCGTCCGCTCGGCTCTCGCACGGGCGTCTACGCGGAGCCAAGCGTGGTCGAGCGCGCCGCCTACGAGTTCGCGGATCTCGAGAAGATGCTGGACGCCGCGGAGCGCCTCGCCGGTCCCTACAGGTGGGGACGTTACGACATCATCGTGTTGCCGCCGTCCTTCCCCTACGGAGGCATGGAGAATCCGCGCTTGACGTTCGCGACACCCACCGTGCTCGCCGGGGATCGATCGCTGACGTCGTTGGCTGCCCACGAGCTCGCACACTCCTGGTCCGGCAACCTGGTCACCAATGCAACGTGGAACGACTTCTGGTTGAACGAAGGATTCACGACGTACGTCGAGAATCGGATCATGGAGTCGCTGTACGGTCCCGAGAGAGCGGCCATGCTGCAGCAAATAGACCGGACGGAATTGACTGACGCGCTCAAGGAGCTCCCGCCCCCGGATACGTCGCTCGTCATCGACTTGCGCGGCCGCGATCCAGATGACGGTTCATCGTCGGTGCCCTACAGCAAGGGCGCCGCGTTCCTGAGGATGCTGGAGCGCGCGTTCGGCAGGCCGGCGTTCGACCCCTGGCTGCGCGCCTATCTCGACCACTTCGCGTTTCAGTCGATCACGACCGCTCAGTTTCTCGACTACCTGCGCACGACGCTGCTCTCGAAGGACCCTCAAAGCGAGGATCGTCTTCACATCCACGCGTGGCTCTACGGGCCCGGGCTGCCGGAGAACGCTCCGGTGGTGCAGTCGGCTGCGCTCGCGCGCGCGAAGGCGGACGCCGAGGGATTCGCGGACGGCACGGCGGCGTCTGCACTCAACGCCTCGGGCTGGACGACGCAGGAGTGGCAGGAATTCCTGGCGAATCTGCCACGGCCGCTTCCACAGGATCGGATGGCGGATCTGGATCGAACCTACGCACTCTCCACCCGCGGCAACAGCGAAGTGCTGTTTCAGTGGCTGCGGGTTGCGGTTGCATCGCACTACGAGCCCGCGTTCCCCGCGCTCGAGACGTTTCTGACCTCACAGGGCCGGATGAAGTTCGTCGTGCCTCTCTACCGCGCGCTTGGCGAATCTGGGTGGGGACGGCCGATGGCCGAACGGATTTTCCGAGTGGCGCGCCCCGGCTACCATCCGGTTGCGGTCACCGCGGTTGAGAAGGCGCTCGGCGTGAAGCACTAAATTCGGTCTTCAGTCTACAGTCTTCGGTCCGCGGTAGACCGTAGACCGTTAGAGCTCGACGTGCGGCAGAAATCGCGGCACCGCGCGGTGTTTCGTGGCCTGCTCGTACGCATACGCCAGCCCGATGAGCGTCATCTCACTGAAATTCTTTCCGAAGAACGAAATGCCAACGGGCAGTCCGAACGAAAAGCCGGCCGGCACGGTGATGTGTGGATATCCGGCGACGGCCGGCAACGTCGACGATCCACCGGGCCCGTAGTCACCGTTCACGAGATCGCTCAGTGAGGCCGGGCCGCCCGTGGGAGCGACGAGCGCATCGAGCTTGTGCGCAGCCATCACCTTGTCGATGCCCAACTCGCGCGCCGCCTTCTTGCTGCCGGCCAGCGCTTTCACATACTCCGCGGTCGTCAGCGGGCCCTTGGCCTCGGCCTGGTGAAAGATCTCCTGGCCGAAGTACGGCAGCACACGATCCTTGTGCGCGTCGTTGAACGCAATCGCTTCCTTGAGCGACTTGATGGGGGCCTTCGGCCCGAGACCCTGCAGATAGCTGTTCAGATCCGCCTTGAACTCGTAGAGCAGCACCTGGTACTCGTCCTTGTTCAGCGAATCTGGCGCCGACAGATTCACGGGATCGATCACCTCGGCACCCAGCGACTTCAGGACGGCGATCGCCTGATCCACCAACGCGTCGGCCAGGGGACTGCTGCCGAACAGCCCCTTCCGCGGGACGCCGATGCGAAGTCCCTTGGCCGCATCCGGTTTGAGTGCGTCCGTGTAGTTACGAGGCATCCGGGTGCTGGCCGCTTTCGTGATCGCATCCGCAGGATCGAACCCAACCATCGCCGTCAGGAGCGCGGCAGCGTCGGCTACGGTGCGGGCCATCGGACCCGCGGTGTCCTGACTGTGCGCGATCGGGATGACTCCCGTCCGGCTGACGAGTCCCAGGCTCGGCTTGATCCCGACGAGTCCGCAATTGTTGGACGGCGACACGATGGAACCATCGGTCTCGGACCCGATGGCGACGGGCGCATAGTTGGCCGCAACGGCCGCGCCCGATCCCGAGCTGGATCCCGAGGCATTGCGATCCAGCACGTAGGGATTCCGTGTCAATCCGCCGCGGCTGCTCCAGCCGCTGGTCGCATGCGTCGATCGGAAGTTGGCCCATTCACTGAGGTTCGTCTTACCCAGCAGAATGGCGCCTGCTTCGCGAAGCCGCGTGGCGATGAATGAGTCGCGCGACGGGATCGATCCTTCGAGAGCCAGCGAACCTGCCGTCGTCGTCATCCGATCCGCGGTGCCGATGTTGTCTTTCAGGAGTACCGGAATCCCATGGAGCGGTCCGCGCACTTTGCCGGCCTTGCGTTCGGCGTCGAGGCGATCCGCTACCTGCGCGGCCTCGGGATTGGTCTCGATCACCGCGTGGAGCGACGGCCCCTGCTTGTCGAGCGCCGCAATGCGCGCCAGATATTTGTCGGTGAGCGAGCGTGCGCTCTCCTGTCCGGCCGTCATCCGGTTCTGAAGCTCGGCGATCGTCACTTCATCGAGCTCGAACGCCGGCACATCGGGTACGCGCGCGTCTCGAGCCGCGGCTGTTCGCGCTCGCGCCTCGCTCGTACCAGGCACCGCAAACGCAGCCGCGCTAGTCAGCAAAAACGATCGTCGATCCATTGCGAGGTCTCCTGTTCACCCTCTCGAATGCGAACACGAATACGAACACGATCTAGATCTGAACCAGTAGTTATCGAACGTATGGAATGTATGCCGCAGCATGTCGGCGGTACGCGTCGAATTGATCCCCGAAGCGGCTCGCGAGGAGCCCGTCCTCGACTCGCACACGGATCTCGATCCCGACCAGAAAGAGCAGGATGGCCGGCAGGAACAGGAACCACGGAGCCAGCAGGGTTCCCGTTCCGAGCAGGATGCACAGCATCGATGCGTAGATCGGATGCCTGATCAGGCGATAGGCACCCGTCGTCACCAGCTGGTGATCCTCGTTGAGACCGGCGTCGATGCGCCACTGGCGCCCGAGTGTGCGCGTACTGGTCCATGTGAGCAGCGCGGCGAGCGCCAACAGAACGCCGCCCACATATCACCTGCCAGATGGCCGGGTGACGCTGCCAGAACTGGCCTTGCCAGACGAGCGAGAACGCGATGACCTGGACGGCGATACCCCACCGGGCACGCCGATCGATCGTCGAGGGAGTCTGCCCGCCACGGCGAATGAGAAAGAACGGGATCATCCAGAGGAGCCATCCCGCCATCAGCAGCCCATAGACGTAGCTCGGCATCGGAGCAGATTATACAGAGGGCTCGAGGGCGCGGGGGGCGAGAGAAATGCAACTCGTACGGACGGCAGTCATTGGCTACGGACTCGGCGGCCGCACGTTTCACGTGCCGCTGATTTCCGCTGTCCCTGGGCTCGACCTCGCCGTCGTCGTCACATCGCAGGCGGACCGCGTACGTGCCGAGTGGCCGGGCGTCGAGGTGCGACGCGACGTCGAATCGGTCTTGACGGACCCGACCATCGATCTGGTGGTGGTCTCAACCCCGAACGAGTCGCATTTCGATCTCGCGACACGCGCCTTTGTAGCTGGCAAGCACGTCGTCGTGGACAAGCCGTTTACGGTGACCGTTGCGGAGGCTGAAGGAATTGTGGCCGCGGCCGCAGCCGCGGGACGCGTGTTGTCGGTGTTTCACAACCGCCGCTGGGATGCCGACTTCCTGACTCTCCAGCGTCTATTGACCGAGGGTGTGCTCGGCGAGGTCAGCTTCATCGAGTCGCACTACGACCGCTTTCGGCCCATCGTGCGCGATCGCTGGCGGGAACATGACATTCCTGGCGCGGGGACATGGTACGACCTTGGGGCGCACCTCGCCGATCAAGTGCTGGTGCTCTGGGGACCTCCGGAGTCCATAACCGCTGATCTGGCGGCACAGCGGCCAGGGTCCACGACGACTGACTACTTTCACGTCATCCTCGGGTATAGCGGGCGGCGCAGGGCGATCCTTCACGGAGGATCCATCGCGGCCGCCTCGACGCTTCGATTTGTGGTACACGGCCAGCATGGCAGTTACGTCAAGCATGGACTGGATACACAGGAAGCGTCGCTCAAGGCCGCCGATGGTCCCGGTTCGCCGCGCTACGGGACCGATCCAATCGAGGGGGAACTCACGGCCGCCGATGGCGAAGTCCGTCGCGTTCCGAACGAACGCGGCAACTACGCGGCGTACTATCAGGAGTTGCTTCGGGCCATTCGTGATGGCACACCGGCCGCCCGTATCGGGTGATGAAGGCCTCGCGGTCATGCGCATCATCGAGGCCGCCGGTCGAAGCGCGGAATCGCGACGCACGGTTGATTTCGACGCGCCGTAGTCAGCCTGTCCTGGATTGCAGGAGGCTCCAGGCCATTCTGAGATCCTGAACAATCAGCTCGAACAGGGGTTCACCGCCACCATGGGCTTCGGCGCGGAGCACAGCCGACGGATGGAACGTTGCGATCACGAGCGTTGACCCGCGCGTGGAGAGCGGACGTCCTCGCATTTCGCCCAGTTTGAAACCCGCGCCGAGCAAGGCCTGGCCCGCTGTCGCGCCAAGCGTCACGATCACCCGTGGCGCAATGGCGTCCAGTTCCGCCTCGAGCCAGGGTCGGCATGCCTTGATCTCGCTCCATCGCGGCTTCTGGTGCAGGCGGCGTTTTCCACGCGGTTCGAACTTGAAGTGCTTCACTGCGTTCGTGAGATAGAGGCGATCCCGCGTCAATCCTGCCGCCGCCAGCGCGCGCTCGAGAACGCCGCCGGCCGGTCCGACAAACGGCCGGCCCTGGCGATCCTCCTGATCGCCGGGTTGCTCCCCGATGAGCACCATTGACGCCGTTTCCTTCCCTTCGCCAAACACTACCTGTGTCGCGTCGCGATAGAGGGGGCATCCCTCGCATCCCTTTGCCGCGCCAGCAAGCACATCCAGCCGGTGCCGCTCCGGCACGAAGGGTTCGGCAGACCAGTCGGGGGTCTTTCGTTTCGCTGCCGCTCGAGGCGTCGCGGAGGTCCCGGATCGGCGATCCATGACCGACCGTCATTCACGTTGCACGCCACAAACCGCGCGAAGCGGTGCTTCAGGCCTGCGGGCCGGACTAATATGCCGGTCATCTACGCCATTTTCGAGGGCCTGCAAGATTTTCAGGCCCGTTCGTTCTCCTGATACGAAGGGCAAGTCTGCTGTTTCGGAGGGCGACGTGAAGCCATTCGACCCGCGGTTCTACCAGATCACCGTCCTGACGGCGCTCCTCGCCATCGGACTGACCCAGCTGCAGTTCGAGGTCAGGCTGCCGCAAGTGATCGTCACATTCGCGGCGGCGCTGGCGACGCAGGCCGTCGCCGCCCGGCTCGCCGGCCTCCCCAGTCCGGGGCTGTCGAGTGCGCTCATCTCGAGCTTGTCGCTCTGCCTGCTGCTGCGGACGGCGGCCCTTCCGTGGGCCGTTCTCGCCGCGGTCATCGCCATCGGATCGAAGTTCGTGCTTCGCGTCCGTGGAAAACACGTCTTCAACCCAACCAATCTCGCCATCGTCGTGCTGCTGGCCACCACGACGCAGGTCTGGGTGTCGCCGGGTCAGTGGGGCAGCCCGACGTTTTTCACATTCTTCGTCGCCTGTCTCGGCACGGTCGTTGTGACGCGCGCGGCGCGGGCAGACGTCACTTTTGCGTACCTGGCCTGCCACGCCGGGCTCCTGATCGCGAGGGCGTTGTGGCTGGGCGATCCACTGACAATCCCGTTCCACCGGTTGGAGAACGGCGCGCTGCTCCTCTTCGCGTTCTTCATGATCTCGGATCCCAAGACGACGCCTGATTCGAGAGCGGGCCGCGTGATCTTCGCGTGCCTCGTCGCGCTGGGCGCCTACTACGTGCAGAACATGCTGTTCCGGACCAACGGTCCGCTCTGGGCGCTGGCGGTCTTCTCGCCGCTCGTGCCGTTCATCGATCGTGTGTTGCCTGGCCCGCGCTACACCTGGTCCCAGCGCCGGCCGCTTCCGGAGGTCTCTACTCATGAAACGCTGGATCTCGCTGCTGCTGGTGCTCGTCGCGGCGCTCTCGTTCACTGACCGCCTGCGGGCGTTCTGTGGCTTCTACGTCGCGAGAGCCGACACGAAGCTCTTCAACCGCTCGTCACAAGTCGTACTCGTGCGAGACGGCGACAAGACGGTCCTCACGATGGCCAACGACTTCGAGGGCGACCTCAAGGAGTTCGCGATCGTGATTCCGGTGCCGACGTTCCTGCAGAAGGGACAGATTCATGTGGGCGACAAGTCGCTCGTGGATCATCTCGACGCCTACTCCTCGCCGCGGCTCGTGGAGTACTACGACGCGGATCCCTGCATCCAGTACGAAACAATGGCCGTGCCGGCGCCGATGGCGATGTCCAGGGCCGCCGGCAGCATGGCGCAGCGTCGCGCAGATGCGCTCGGCGTCAAGATCGAGGCGGCGTACACCGTCGGCGAGTACGACATCCTCATTCTGTCGGCGCAGCAGAGCACCGGCCTCGAGACCTGGCTGAAAGAGAGCGGCTATCGCATTCCGGACGGCGCGTCGGCGGTGCTCGCCAGCTACATCAAGCAGAACATGCGGTTCTTCGTCGCAAAGGTGAACCTGAGCGAGCAGTCGAAGCTCGGATACTCGTACCTGCGTCCCATTCAGGTCGCCTATGAATCACCGAAGTTCATGCTGCCAATCCGCCTCGGGATGGTGAATGCCAACGGGCCGCAGGAGCTGTTCATCTATGCCCTGACGAAGAACGGCCGTGTCGAGACGACCAACTACCGCACCGTGAAGCTCCCGACCGGCATGGATGTGCCACTCTTCGTGAAAGAGGAATTCGGCGGATTCTACAAGGCGCTCTTCGCCGAACAGGTGCGCCGTGAAGACATGCACGCGGTGTTCACCGAGTATGCGTGGGACATGAGCTGGTGCGATCCCTGCGCGGCCGAACCGCTGTCGGCGTCGGAGTTGAAAGCGCTTGGCGTCTTCTGGCTCGGCGGTCCCGACGACAACGGCCCGCAACCGGCAAGCCCGCAGGGCAGGATTCTGCCGCCGCGGCGGCCCATGCCTCCACAGGGCGTGAGTGCGTTCCTGACGCGCCTGCACGTGCGCTACGACAACGCGCACTTCCCCGAGGACCTCGTGTTCCAGGAGACTGGCGATCGCGAGAACTTCCAGGGCCGCTACGTGCTGCGGCACGAGTGGTCAGGCTCTGGAAGCTGCGAAGCGGCAACAGCCTACCGCAAAGAGCTGCCGAAACGTCGTGAGCAGACGGCGCAGAGTCTCTCAACCCTCACGGGCTGGTCGCTGCCTGACATCCGGAAGAAGATGCACCTCAGTGCAGAGAACAAGACCGAGCCGCCGGCGCAGGAGAAGACCTGGTGGGAAAAACTCTGGGGAGGAAAGTAGAGGAATTCGGAGTTCGGAGTGCGGAATGCGATTGAAGTGCGGAAGTGCGGAAGGCGGAGTCGGCTCCGCACTCCGCACTTCGAATTCCGAACTGTCACCGTTTCGCGTAGATCTCCGTTTTCCCGTCCTTCGTGAACGACACGATGTCGTACGGCGGCTTCTGATCGCCGCGCTCCATCCCCGGCGATCCGACGGGCATCCCGGGAGCAGCGATCCCCGCGATGTGGGGGCGCTCGTCGAGCATCTTGACGATCAAATCGGCCGGGACATGTCCTTCGACCACATAGTGACCGACCCGCGCGGTATGGCAGGACCGGGCCGCCGCAGGCACACCGGCGTCGTCCTTGACCTGGACCATGTTTGCTTCGTCCTGGACATTGACCGTGAAGCCCGCGGCCTTGAGGTGCTCCACCCACTTCTTGCAGCACTCACACGTGGGTGATTTGTAGACGGTCACAGTTTCTTTGAGCGCAGCCTTCGTCGCGGTTTCGGCGACGCGACCGGTTACCAGCATCAGCGCCAGCAGTCCCACGACAACCAATCTCGGTCTCAGCATGAAATCTCCCAGACTCTAACGATACCTGACCTTCAGCGGGCGGCTCAACCTGTTGAGGGTTGCCCGCTGCCTCCACCTGTGCGACAACTCTGGCCATGCCGAACAGCCTTTTGAAGTGGATGGCGTGGGGAGCCGCCGGGCTCCTCCTGATTCTGGTCGCTGTCGTCCTGCTGGTCCGTTCGCTCGTGACACCGGAGCGCGTGAAATCAAGCCTCGAAGTCCAGGCAACTCGCGTGCTCGGCGCACCCGTAATGGTCGGGACGCTCGAAGTCGCCTGGTATCCGCGAGTGGGGTTGCGGCTCGAGAACGTCCGCATCGGCCAGCCGCAGCAACTTGGGATCGGTGAGCTGCAAATCTCCGCCGGTCTAGCGGGGCTGCTCCGCCGTCGGGTGGATGACGCCGAAATCATCGTGCGGCGAAGCCAGGTGGACGTGCGGGCGCTCGTGGCGCTTGCGGCAAAGGCCGCCACACAGACGAGTGGAACGGCACCCGCCGGCGACAGCACGTCCTTCACCATCGCGTCGGTCCGTGCGATCCGTCTGGATGGCGTCACCCTGCAAGCGGGCTCGCACACCATCGTGGCGAGCGCCACGGCGGCACTGAGCGGGTCGACGCTCACGGTGCAGTCCCTCACAGCGAAGGCGCCGGGCACGGCCTTGTCGGCATCCGGAGCGGTCGTGCTCGAACCGGTCAGCGCCTCCCTTCGAATCGAAGCCGACGAGCTGGCGGTGGACGAGTTGATGGCGTTCCTGTCGGAGGCGACCTCCGGCGCACCATCCGGCGGCCCTGCGAGTGCGTCAGCGCCCACGAGCGGGGGACCGCACATCACGGCCGACATTACCGCCAAACGTGGACTGATGGCTGGCCTTCAGTTCGCAGACCTCACGACGCATGCCGTCGTGGACGATACGTCCGCCAGGCTGGACCCGTTGAAGGCGACGCTGTTCGCGGGGAGGCTCGACGGCCGCGTGACGCGAGTGAGCTCCGCCGGTCCGGCCCGCGTGTCGCTGGCGGGATCGCTTGCTGGCGCGAACGCCAGCCAGATCCTGGCGTGGCTGGGCCAGCCTCGCGACACCATCACCGGGCGCCTTGGCGGGACCGTCCAGTTGTCGGCGACGGGCGATGCGGCCACGCCGCAGGCATGGCGGGGCACGGCGAATCTCGTGCTGACCGACGGCACGTTGAAGGGCCTCTCGGCCGTACGCCAGGCCGTTGTCGCTCTATCAGGCCGCCAGGCGGCGAGCTCGACCAACGCATCGACGCACTACGACCGGATCGGCGGCGTTTTTGGACTCGAGGGCAGCCACATCCGGTGCAGCGATCTGACGCTCCGCTCGCCGGACGCAGACCTGCATGGCGGCGGCACCATCGGCCTGCCGGATGGCGTGCTCGACGTGCGTGCGCAGATCGTGTTGTCGCAAGCGCTGTCGGCCGACGCCGGGCGGGATCTCTATCGATATGCGCACGAAGGCGACCGGGTCGTCCTTCCGGCCGTCGTCAAAGGCGCGATCGGCGCACCGTCGGTGTCGATTGACCTGAAAGAGGCCGCCAGCCGCGCGCTCCAGAACAAGGCGGAGGATGAAGCGAAGTCGCTCCTGAACCGGTTCCTGACAAGAAGAAGAAGCCCTGAGCGCGGTCAGTGCATCATGGGCGGCGCCATCAGCCACCCACGCGTCAGGTAATCCATCAACGTGATCCCGAAGAGCATCCCCAGCCACACGATCGACGAAATCACCACCAGTTTCGTCAGCGTCGGGCTGTACTTCACGTGCATGAAGAACAGGACGACCAGCGTGGCCTTCAGTACTGCCACTGCCAGCGCGACGACGACGTTCAGATTGCCGAGGTCCACGAAGGCCACGGCCACCGTGATGACCGTGAGCACCATGAGCGCGCCGAAGACGCCGAAGTAAACGGACTTCGGGACGACGTGCTCTTCGTATTCCGGGTACTCGAAAGGATGAGGGGCGTCCATGGCTCAGTGATGGCGGTTGACGAGATACAAGAGCGGGAACAGGAAGATCCAGATGATGTCGACGAAGTGCCAGTAGAGGCCGAACATCTCGACGGGCGTATACCACTGCGGCGTGAACGCGCCCTTGCGCGCCATGTTCATGATGGCGAGCAGAAGGGCGATGCCGATGATCATGTGCAGCGCGTGCATGCCCGTCAGCGCGAAGTACAGCACCATGAAGATCCGGATCTGGTTCGCGATGGGAGCGAGCTCGCCATCCACATAGAACCAGCCGACGGCCGGGAACAGGCGTATCTGTGCCACGGCGTGGTGCGCCTCGTGGAGGTGGAACTTCGCTTCGTACTCGAAGTACTTGATCACCAGGAAGACCACGCCGAGGACGAGCGTGGCGGCAAGGAACCCGACGATCTGTCCCTGCTTGCCTTCCTGTGCGGAGTGGACGGCCATCGCCACCGTCAGTGACGAGGCAATCAGCACCGCCGTGTTGATGCCGCCGAGCGTCAGATCGAGCTCGTTGCTCGCGGCGGCATAGCCCGCGGGGTACCACATCCGGTAGATGAGGTACGCCGTGAACATGCCCCCGAAGAACATGATCTCCTGGGCGATGAACACCCACATGCCCAGGCTGGCCGCGGCCTTCTGCTGTCCGAGCGTGTCGAAATGATGGCGCAGCCGGGGGTGATGCGCGTGCGCGCCCGGTTCCACGATTGCCGCTTCAGGCAACTTTGACCTCCTGGTGCGGCGCGTAGCTGTGCGTCTCGTCGGTCACGATGGGCACCCGATCGAAGTTGAAGGTCGGCGGCGGAGACGTCGTCTCCCACTCGAGTCCCTTCACATTGAACGGATTGTCTCCCGCGACCTTCCCGTACTTCAGCGACCAGAGCAGATAGACCATCGGGAACACATAGGCGACACCGAGGATCGTGGCGCCGGCCGTCGACAGCACGTTGAATACCTGGAACTCGGGCGGATACATTGCGTAGCGGCGCGGCATGCCCTGGTAGCCCAGGATGAACTGCGGGAAGAACGTCAGGTTGAACCCGACGAACACCAGCAGCGCGCTCAGCTTCGACCATCCCTCGGGATACATGCGGCCCGTCATTTTCGGCCACCAGTAGTGAATCCCGCCGAGGTACGCCATCAGCGTGCCGCCCACCATGATGTAGTGGAAGTGCGCCACGACGAAGTAGGTGTCGGTGACGTGAATGTCGAGGCCCACGGCGGCGAGGAACAGGCCCGTCAGTCCGCCGACCAGGAAGAGGCCGATGAAGCCGAAAGCGTAGAGCATCGGCGTCTCGTAGGAGATTGAGCCTTTGTAGAGCGTCGCGGTCCAGTTGAACGTCTTGACCGCCGAAGGCACACCGACCAGGTAGGTCAGGATCGAGAAGACGAGCGCCGAGTACGGCGTCTCCCCCGCCACGAACAGGTGGTGGCCCCAGACCAGGAAGCCAATCACCGCGATCGCAAGGCTCGAGAACGCGATGAAGCTGTAGCCGAAGATGTTCTTCCGCGAGAACGCGGCAACGATCTCGCTGATGATGCCCATGCCGGGCAGCACCATGATGTAGACGGCGGGATGCGAGTAGAACCAGAACAGGTGCTGGAAGAGTACCGGGTCGCCGCCGATCGTCGAGTCGAAGATGCCGACGCGCAGGACACGCTCGAACGCCAGGAGCAGAATCGTGATGGCGACCACGGGCGTGCCGAGGATCATGATGAGGCTGGTCGCGTAGTGCGCCCAGACGAAGAGCGGCAGCCGGAACCACGTCATCCCCGGTGCCCGCATGCGGTGGACCGTGACGATGAAGTTGAGGCCGGTCAGGATCGACGAGAAGCCGGAGATGAAGACGCCGAGCGCGCCCGTGAGGACACGCGAGTTCGACGACATCGAGCTGTACGGCGCGTAGAAGGTCCACCCGGTGTCAACGCCCCCGCCGACGAGGGCCGCCAGCGCGAAACACCCGCCGATGACGTAGATGTACCAGCTGAGCAGGTTGATCCTGGGGAACGCCAGATCCTTCGCGCCGATCATGATCGGCAGCATGAAATTGCCGAGCGTCGCCGGAATCGACGGGATCAGGAAGAAAAACACCATGATCACGCCGTGCATCGTGAACACGCGGTTGTAGACGTCCGGGGTCATCAGGTCGCTGGCCGGCGTCAGCAGCTCGAGCCGGATCAGCAGCGCGAAGAATCCACCGAGGAAGAAGAACACCGTAATCGAGAGCAGGTACAGCAACCCGATCCGCTTGTGATCGGTCGTGAGAAGCCAGGACTGCCAGCCACCCGACTCGTTCAGGTAGTGGCGCGCCGGCATGACTGCATGCGTCGCTCTGGATGGGGCAGGGGAGGATTCGGGAGTCATCTCATTTCACCGCTAGGGCTTGGATTCGGGCTGCGGGCCGGGTGTCTGCGGCTTCATCTGCAGGACTGGCGGCGCCTGCGGCGCGGGCTCGGCCGACGTGCCCACGCCAGGGGCGCTCTTGCCCGCCGGCAGCGCCTTGATGAACTCGGTCAACGAGAGCAGCTGTTCCTCGCTCACCTGACCTTGGAACGTCGGCATGATCGGCGCGAAGCCTGACACGACCTTCGCGGTCGGATTCAGGATCGACTCGCGGATGTACGCCTCGTCCGCGGTCAACGTCTCTCCGCTCGCGAGGTGGACGGTCGAGCCGAAGAGGCCGTTCAGGAGTGGGCCGCGCTGCGTGTCGCCGCCCATGTGACAGGTGACACACGCGAGCTGCGTGAACAGCTTCTCGCCGCGCTGCGCGAGCGTGCCTTCGGTGGCGCCGCCAGACAGCCACGCGCTGTAGTCCTCGGGCGTCATCACGACCACGGTGCCGGTCATCGCGGAGTGCCGCGTGCCGCAATACTCCGCACAGAAGATGTGGTACGTGCCCGGCTTCGTCGCGTTGAACCACACCTGGGTGTAGCGCCCGGGGATCGCGTCTGTCTTCACGCGGAACGACGGGAAATAGAGATCGTGCAGCACGTCCTCGGACGTGATGATCATCCGGACCGGCGTGTTGGCCGGCACGTGCAGCATGTTGATTTCGCGCTGCCCCTCGCGGTGCTGGAACTTCCACATCCACTGCTTCCCGACGGCGTAGATGTCGAGCGTCTCGGCCGGCGGACGCACGATGGCGAAGTAGACGCTGGCGCCCCACACGAACATCACCATCGCCAGGATGAACGGAATGCCGGTCCAGATCAGTTCGAGCGCGAGCGAACCATGGATCGGAACGCCGACCTCGTCCTCCGAGCGGCGCCGGTACTTGATTGCGAAGACGATGACGGCCGCCGTCACGATCACGGCGAAGAATGCCGAGACCGCAATCAGGAAGAAATACAGGTTGTCCACGCGCGGGGCCAGCGTGGAGGCCTGATCCGGGAAGAGTTGAAATCCGGGCTGCATCGGTGTCAGAAAACGCGCTCGGCCGATTGACGAATGACGACGGGTGACCTCGAAGACAACATGTTCAGGCCCGGCCCAACGGCCGGCGCTCCCGGCGTCGCAACACGACAATGCCGGCCAGGATGGCGACGACCGTGAGGAGGCCGGCGCCACGGACCAGGCGCATGATCGTGAACGTGTACCGCGCCTTCGCCGGGTCGTAGTGGAAACAGAAGAGCGGGAGCTGGTCCACGAGCGAGCCGATCCGGCGGTCAGAGGCTTCGATCAACGCCAGCTGCACGTCGCGCGGCGCGTACTCGATGCCGAAGAAGTACCGCGACAGCTCGCCGTCAGGCGTGAGCACCATGATGCCGCTCGCGTGCGCGTACTGATCCACGCTCGGGTTGTAGGCATACCGGAATCCCACGCGGCCCGTGAGCGACTCGATCGAGTGCTGCGTGCCCGTCAGGAAGTGCCATCCGCTGCCGGCCCCCTCCCGCTTGTAGCGTTCGAGATAGCTGGCCTTCTTCGCCTGCGCGAGGTCGGGCGTTTCCTTTGGATTGAAGCTCACGGTGACGATGTCGAAGTCCTGTCCGACGTTGAACTTCAACACCCCAATCGTGCTCGTCAGTCCGTTCAGGACCTGCGTGCAGAGCATCGGACATTCGTAGTAGACGAGCGTCAGGATGACCGGCCGCTTGCCGAAGTAGTCGCCCAGCTTGACGCTGCGCCCCTGCTCGTCGGTGAACGGCAGCTCGAGCGGGAGCTTCGTGCCGAGTTTCTGGTCGATGCCGACGTCCATCAGCAGCGCCGGCAGGCGGTTCGCCGGCGGCTGAGACGCATCCTGCCGTTCGTACATCGACGGTCCGTTGATCTGGGCGGCGGCGCGGGCACACCGCGAGCGCGCTCAACATCACCGTCATCAACGCCGCGCTGGACCAGGCACGTGGGAACATTTCAGTCTTCAGTCTACGGTCTACGGTCTACGGTCTACGAACTACGGTCTACGAACTACGAACTGCACGAACTACTTGGGCGCCGCACGGCGCCTCACCCTCGTGACGGTACGGCAGTCCTTGTGCGGCGACGACTTCAATCGCTCGCGCGATTGGCAGCCGCACCGTGCCCGCGTTCTTGTCCACCCACTCATAGGTGGTCAACAGCCGCTCTTCCTCGCGCCGCATATCGCGCAGGTCACGGAACGGATAGTTCTGCAAGCGTGGCGGCGGCGGCAGCGGCACGCGCCTGACCGACAGCGAGCGGATACCTCGCTGTCTTCTCCGCGGCCTCACGCCGCTCGAGGAAGTTGTAGAACAGCGCGATGACACCCATCGTGACGATCGTCAGGACGGTCAGGAACACGAGGAACCGCAGAATCGGTCCGGCTTCGGCATCGGACAGCTCGTGGCCGGCAGCCAGCGTCTCTTCCTTCGTCGGCGCGTGTGTCGGGTGCGACATGTCAGTGCCCGTGTCTCCCGTGCTCGAGCGCTTCGGCGAGATACGGCTCGCCGAGCGGCAGCAGGCTTCGGGTCTGCAGCTGCCAGAGGAAAATGGCGACCCAGATGCCGCCGACGGCGATCGGCGCCACGGCGTCGAGCCAGTGCAGGTGCAGGATCGCGGGCTGCCCCACGTAATGACCCGCCTCGGCCGGATCGTTGTGTCCGAGCGGTCCGATCAACCAGAACAGATCGACGAGCCGCATCACGATCACCGCCAGCGCCACGGCGATGAGCGTGCGGCCGTTCCGCTTCAGGTCGCGCGAGAGCAGCAGGACGAACGGCAGCGCGAAGTGCAGGAAGATCAGGCCAAGGCCCACGTAGCCCCAGCCGCCGCCCATGCGCTTCAAGTACCAGGGAATCTCTTCGGGCAGATTCGCCGACCAGATGATCAGGAACTGCGAGAACGAGAAGTAGGCCCAGAGCATGACGAAGGCGAGCATCAGCTTGCCGAGATCGTGCAGGTGTGCGGGCGCGATCACCCGGGACATCGGTTCGGTACGCGACAACAGCACGATCACCGCGATCGTGAACGCCATGGCCGACAGGCCCTGGCCGCCCATGAACAGGATCCCGTAGATCGTCGAGAACCAGTGCGGGTCGAGCGACATGATCCAATCCACCGACATGAAGAGCACGGTCAGGGCGTAGAGCACGAGTCCGCCGCCGCTCAGGCGCTGCATCTTGAGCGCCTGCCCGCGCTCGCCGCTCTCCTGATCCAGCGACAGCTTCGAGATCAGGAACGCGAGAGAGCTCCAGATCGTGAAGTAGATGGCCGTCCGCAGGATGAAGAAGGGTACGTTCAGGTACGGCGCCTTGTGCTGCAGTACGGCATCGTGCGCGACGACATCCGGGTTCGCCCAGATGTAGAGCTCGTGCGCGCCGAACACGATCGGCACGAAGAGAATCGCCATGAACGGCAGCACGCGGCTCGACGCCTCGTTCACGCGCCGGATCACGACCGCCCACGCGCCGCCAGAGAGGTGACCGACCATCATGAGCGCCAGCGATCCCAGCGAGACGCCGACCCAGAACACGTACGCCAGCAGATAGGACTTGAAGAACTGTTCGCGTCCGGCCGCGAAGCCGACCGCGCACAAGCGCGAGTCCGGCGACACCGACGCCGAGCGCGAGGCGCTGCACGCCGGCGATGCGGGAGGGAGCGGCGTAACTGACGACCTGGTTCATGTCGATGTGCCGTCTTCGATGCCGTTAGTGGCTGCCGTGCTCGCCCGCCGGCCGGGTCTCTGTGGACGGCCGGATGATCGAGCGTCGTGCGCAGCGCCTCTGGAACGTCGGCCAGCGGCGCCCGCTGGCTGTACTGGAGCGTCCGGATGTACGCGGCAATCGCCCAGCGATCCTCAGGCGCCACCTGCGCCTTGTAGTCGGGCATCGCGCCGAACCCGTTGGTCATGACGTCGTACCAGTAACCGACCGCCTGGTTGCGAATCTTCTCGTCGTGGAATGACGGCGGTGGGCGATAGCCGCGCTGCACGACCATTCCGTTGCCCAGACCGAGCCGGCCGTGGCACGGCGAGCAGTAGATGTTGAATCGCTGCTGGCCGCGCTCGAGGACCGCCTTCGTCACCGGGAACGGGAACTCGTTGGCGAACTGACCGTTCACCTTCCCGGTGAACATCAGATCGTCGTCTTGCAGGAAGCCGCGAGGCACCGTGCCTTCGGGCAGCGGACGAGTGCCGCGGCGATCGGCGAAGAAGTCGGCCTCGCGGTACGCCTTGACCTTGGGCTGATCGTGCATGTCCTGCCGGCACGCGGCTCCGCCGACCGAGGCCAGAAGGCCGAGGGCGAAGAGCACGGGCATCGCGGCCTCCCGCGATCGCCGGCCCCGCAGCACGCCCGTCCTACGACGCAATGTCGGATACCCCCACTGGATGCAGGCTGCGCAGGAACTCGCGTGTGCCCTGCAGCTCGAACTTCCTGTCCGACGCCTCGATGGTCAGGAAGAACTTGTCGGCTCGTCGCGCCTTCGAAGGCCGGCACGTTGAACACCGGGTGATACGGCATCGGCAGCCCGTTCAGGGCGATCATGCCGACCACGGCACCGAACGCCGCGAACAGGATCGTCGTTTCGTAGGCGGGCACGATGAAGGCCGGCAGCGAGTGGAACGGGCGTCCGCCGATGTTCAGCGGATAGGCGATGACCGACGCCCAGTACTCGAGCCCGTAGCCCGCGGCCAGGCCCGTCAATCCGCCAATGAGCGTGGTCAGCGGCACGCGGTTGCGCGGCAGCTTCAACGCCTCGTTGAGCTCCTCGATCGGGAACGGCGAGAAGGCGTCGACCTTCCTGTAACCCGCCTCGCGCGTCTTCCGCGCGGCGGCCACGAGCGCCGTCGCCGACTCGAACTCGGCCATCAGGCCGAACAACGGATCGGCAAGAGCCAGAGCTGGCCATATCAGTGCTCTTCCTTGACTGCCGCCTCCGGCACGATCGTCCGCATCTCGAAGATCGAAATCATCGGCACGAACCGTACGAAGAGGAAGATGAGCGACGCGAACATGCCCAGGGTACCGACATACGTGGCCCAGTCCCAGACCGTGCCCGCGTACGCGCCCCACGACGAGGGCAGGAAGTCGCGGTTCAGACTGGTGACGACGATGACGTAACGCTCCAGCCACATGCCGGTGTTCACGACGAGCGAAATCAGGAAGAGCAGCGGAATGTTCGTGCGGACCTTCTTGAACCACAGCGTCTGCGGCATGACGCCGTTGCAGAAGATGAGTGTCCAGTACGCCCACCAGTACGGCCCGAACATCCGGTTGTGGATCATGAAGCCTTCGTATTCGTTCGCCGCGTACCAGCCGAAGAACGCTTCGGTCGCGTACCCGTAGAACACGATGAGGCCTGTCACCAACATGATCTTTGCCATGTTCTGGATGTGACGCATCGTGACGAAACCCTCGAGGCCGTAATAGGCCCGGATGGGAATCACGAGCGTCAGCACCATGGCAAAGCCCGAATAGATCGCGCCGGCGACGAAGTAGGGCGGGAAGATCGTCGAGTGCCAGCCGGGAACAACCGCCACCGCGAAGTCGAAGCTCACGACAGTGTGCACCGACAGCACGAGCGGCGTCGCCAGGCCCGCCAGCAGCAGCGAGGCCGTCTCGTAGCGCTGCCAGTGCATCGCGGAGCCTCGCCATCCGAGAGCGACGATGCCAAAGATCCGGCGCACGAAGAGCGACTTGGCCTTGTCCCGCATCGTGGCGAGGTCGGGCACGAGACCCACGTACCAGAAGAGCAACGACACCGTGCCGTAGGTCGACACCGCAAACACGTCCCAGATGAGAGGACTGCGGAAGTTTGGCCACAGGCGTCATCGAGTTCGGGTACGGGAACAGCCAATAGGCCACCCAGGGCCGGCCTGTATGGAACACCGGGAACATGCCGGCGCACGCCACCGCGAACAGCGTCATCGCCTCCGCGAAGCGCGCGATCGACATGCGCCAGCGCTGCCGGAACAGCAGCAGGATGGCCGAGATGAGCGTGCCCGCGTGGCCGATACCGATCCACCAGACGAAATTGATGATCGCGAAGCCCCAGCCGACGGGGATGTTCACGCCCCAGATCCCGACGCCCTTCATCACCAGCACGCTGATGGCGAAGAGGAAGAGATTCATCCCGGCGAAGGCGATCAGGAAGCCGAGCAGCCATCCGAGCTGGACGCCCGGGCGCAAGACGATGGTCGAGACCTTCTCGGTGACCGACGACAGGTTGTGCCCCGGCTCGAGCACCTGCGCGATGGACGCCGCACGCGTGGTCGCGGCGGGCACCATCCGCGGCGGTGTGCCGGGTGTCTCGGTGGGATGCGGTTGCGCCATGGTCTCTCGTATCCGCGATCAGTAGTGCTTGCTGCTGTTCTTTTCCGACAAGTCGGCCGGGGGAACCGTCGGCAGACCCGTCGGTCCCGGCGCCTCGTGACCCTCGTGCAGCCGTTCGGGCCCGATGGCCGGGTTCGGGTTCTTGATCGCCGCGAGGTACGTTGTCCGCGGACGCGTATTGAGCTCGGCGAGCACGCCGTAGGTATGCGACTCGGCGCGCAGCTTCGACACGCGGCTCTCCGGGTCGTTGATGTTGCCGAACACGATCGCGTCGGTCGGGCACGCGGCCTGACACGCCGTGACGATCTCGCCATCGCGGATCGTCCGGTCCCTGTACCTTCGAGTCCTGCCGCGCGCGGTTGATGCGCTGCACGCAGTAGGTGCACTTCTCCATGACGCCGCGGCTCCGGACGGTCACGTCAGGGTTGTGCACGAGCTTCAGACTCGGCGTGTCGAAGTCCGAATAGAGAAGGAAGTTGAAGCGCCGCACCTTGTAGGGACAGTTGTTCGAGCAGTACCGGGTCCCCACGCACCGGTTGTAGGTCATCTCGTTCAGACCTTCCGGGCTGTGCGTCGTCGCCGCCACCGGACACACCACCTCGCACGGCGCGTTCTCGCAGTGCTGGCAGAGCATCGGCTGGTGGTGGATGCCGGGGTTGTCCGGATCTCCGTCGAAGTACCGGTCGATCCGCAGCCACTGCATCTCGCGGCCGCGCAGCACCTGATCCTTTCCGATCACAGGTGTGTTGTTCTCCGCCACGCATGCGACCACGCAGGCCGAGCAGCCGGTGCAGACCGACTGATCGATCGAGAGGCCCCACGAGTAGCCTTCGTACTTGTGGTCTTCGTTGTTGTACAGCGTGAGCGACGGTGGGGGCGCCTCGCCGAGGTGCTGCGCGAATTCCGGGTCGGCCTTGAAGTCCGCGATCGTCCCGGTTCGGACGATGGCGCGGCCTTCCATCGAATGGTGGCCCTGGGTGACGGCGAGCGGCAACCGATCGCCGGTCTTTCGCAGCACGGCGCCCGATCCGATCCACGGCGCACTCGACGTGCGGATCGCGTACGCGTTGAATCCGACGCCGTTGGCCACACGGCCCGCACGCGCACGTCCGTACCCGAGATGCACGGTCACGGCGTCCGCGGCGTGACCCGGCTGTACGAGGACAGGCGCGTTGACCGTGCGGCCGTCGTACGAGATCTCGACCATGTCTTCGGTGTCGAGGCCGAGACGCCTGGCGGTCGCCGGCGACAGGATGGCGGCGTTGTCCCACGTGAGCTTCGTGAGCGGCCGCGGCAGTTCCTGCAGCCAGCCCACGTTGGAGAAACGGCCGTCGTACACCGCAGTGTCGGGCGCGAACACGATCTCGAGAGCGTTGGCCTTCGCGGGCAGCGGTGGCGGCGGCGGCACGGTACCCGTGGCCGTCACGGCGTGTTCGGGCCATGCCGTGCCGGCGACAATGCCGTCGTGCAGGCACTTGCGCCAGAACTTCTCGAAGTCGTGACCGGCGGCCTGCGGCTGCGCCTTCCAGTACTCACGAATGGCGTCGTGCGCCGAACGCTCCGGCCGCTTGGTGAACACCGTCACGACATCGTGGGCGGAGTGGCCGCGGTAGAGCGGCTCCACGAGCGGCTGTACGATCGCGGCGCTTCCGTCGAACGCCCTCGCGTCGCTCCAATGCTCGAGATAGTGCGTCTCGTTGACGTGCCACTGACAGAGCGCCGACGTTTCGTCGTCGTAGAGCGAGAGATGTGCGCGAACCGGCACTTTCTTCAACGCATCCGCGAACTTCAGATCCGCGGGGGCGGTGTAGACGGGATTGCCGCCGAGGATCACGAGCAGCTGCACCAGGCCGCCGTTCATGTCGGCGACGAGGTCGCGCAGCGACTGCGTTTGATCGGCCGTCGTTCCCGCCGGGACCTCAGCGTGCACGACCGTCGCACCCGTGTTGCCCAGCGTGTGATTGATCGCGTGGACGATGGCGTGCACGCCGGCGGGCTGTGCGGATCCGGCCACCACGATCGACTGACCACGGTGCGCGGCGAGGTCGGCGGCAGCGGCCGCCACCCATTTGTCGAGGTCCGGATTACCCGTTCCGGCGCCGCTTGATCCCGAGACGGCGGCAGACAACGCACGCGCCACAGCATCGATCTGACCGGCGCGCGCCGGCACACGATGATCCGCCAGCGCACCGGTTGGCGTCGTCATCGACTCCGCGACGTACAGGCGGTTCATCTCGGCCTTCGCTTTGCGGACGCGGCGTCCGTTGGCAAAGTCCCGCGCATAGCGAACGCTCCCTGCGCCCGATCCAAACACGTCGGCATCCAGCGAGACGACGACCTGGGCGCGCTCGAAGCGATAGTGCGTGCGCACCGGCGAGCCGAACGCGATCGCGGCACCGGCCAGCACGTGATCGTCGTTGACCGGTTCGTACTGGTGCAGCTTGACCTGAGGCAGCGCCGTCGTGATTTCTGCAAGCTGACTCTCGAGGGTCGGCGAGGCGATCGATTCGGTCAGGATGCGCAAGCCAGCGCCCTGGAGCGCCTGGCGCTCGCTGAGCGCGTTGCGCATGGCCGTGACGAACGACGCCCAGGGACGGATCTCACCGAGATAGGTGATGGAGGGCGAGCGATCGGGATCGTAGAGCTGCAGCACCGAGGCCTGCGCGAAGGCATCGGTGGCACCGAGGCTTGCCGGATGATCCGGGTTCCCCTCGATCTTCGTCGGCCGTCCCTCATGGCTCTCGGCCAGCAGTCCGATCGCCGAGCTCCCGAGTGACATTGCCGTCGCGAAGAACAGCGGCCGTCCCGGCACCATGTTCTCTGGCGTCTTCACGTATGGGACGAGCAGCTCGTCGGGCTGACGCGTGCACGCCGTCGCCCCGGCGAGCGCCAGCGAGGCGCCCATCAACTTCAGGAAGCCGCGCCGGGCGACCGGATCGAACCATTCGGCCGACGCCTGCGGGAACTCACGCTCGACGACGCGACGGAATTCGGGCGTCTCGGCCAGCTCCTCGAGGCTGCGCCAGAACTGGCGCCCGCGCAGGCCGTCGAGCCGCGCGCGCATAGAGGCGAGATCGGGGTGCTTGTCTACGCTCATGAATCGTGTCGGAACCGTCCGCCTCACCGGTGGCAGGTCGAGCACGCGGTCAGGGAGTGGATGTCGTACTCCTTCACCAGCCGCGCACCGAGTTCGGCCTGATTCGCCGGCGCCTCGTAGTCCATCTGGAATACGGCCTCACGCGGCCGCACGTACTGTTCGGGATGGCGATGGCAATCGAGGCACCATTCCATCTGCAGCGAGGCCTTCTGGTACAGCAGCGGCATGCGATCCACGCGCCCATGACAGGTCGCGCAGCCCATGCCTTTCTTGACGTGCACGCTGTGGTTGAAATACACGAAGTCCGGCAGGTCGTTGACCTTGATCCAGCGCAGCGGTCGATCGGTGCGGTAGCTTTCGCGCACGGGCTCGAGGTACTGGCTGGTGATCCAGATCTGCGCGTGGCAGTTCATGCAGGTCTTCGTCGGCGGGATGCCGGCCTGCGGCGCCTTCTCCACCGAGGTGTGGCAGTAGCGGCAATCGATGCCGATGCCGCCCACGTGGTGCTGGTGGCTGAACTGGATGGGTTGCTCACGCACCGTTTCGGCGCGCGTCATGTAGGTGGAGCGGCTGAGGCGATCGGCCGTACCCAACGCGACCAACGCAAGCAGGCCCACCGCTACGATGCTGCCTTTCGCGTAGCTGTTCGCGTATCGACTGAAAATCTGCGCCATTGCGGTCGATTACAGAGGAGCGATGCGTCGCGACACCAACCGCGACGCTCTAGCGCACTGGCGCGCGATCCAGAGCAAGAACCCGTCGGCACCTGCCTGGGATTCGAGACGAGTCGGAACAAACTCCGCTCAGGGCAGAACAGCAGCGCGACGCTGGTTGTGCAGTCGCGGGTCAATCTACCCGACTGTTCGAGGGGGTGTCAAGATTGGGCCGCAGAGGTCCAGACGTCCCGGAAACTGGTCGGGCTCAACAAGTTCTCCGAAAATCACACAAAATTGTCGATCATGTTAGGTTGATAAACCTAATGACGCGGCGAGACCGCGCTCACGCGATCGTCACGGCCCCGGAATCGCCATCGGCCGATGCGAGAACTTCATCGATGAATTCTGATTCTGGCAAGGCCCCAAGAATCTCGTTGCCGTTGCTCACGACCGTCTTCGGGACGCCGCTTACCCGATACTTCCGCGCCAGATCGTAGAACTCAGTCGCCTGCACCGTCGTCGCCGTGATGTGCGGGTTGTGGAACGCGAGGCGGTTGGCGAGCGCGACGGCTCGTGGACAGTGCGGACAGGTCGCCGTCACGAATACGTGAAGCGACATCGGCGACGTCACCGACTCGAGCAGGCCCACGGTTCTGGGCGACAGCTTCTGAGGGCTTCCGCCCGAAACTGCGAGGATCGCATCCACGAGCGCCAGAAAATCCCAGCCCTCGGGTGCTCCGAGGAACCGGATCCTCGTGTCGGTTTTCGCGTCGCCAACCAGCAACACCAGGCCGGGCACGCGATCGATGCCGTGCCTGGCCGCGCGTTCCGCGTCGAGCGCGAGACTGACCTCGTCCACCGTCACACGGTCGGTCAGCGCGGTGATCTCACGCAGGATCTCGCGCGTCTCGTCGCACGGCTCGCAGTCGATGACCTGCGTGAAGAAGAGGATGGTGACGGGCTCGACCATCGCGTCGAGCGACTCGCGGAGTGTCTGCTGATCCGCAGCCGAGAGCAGGGGCATGGCAACCATTATAAAGAGAGGGAGTAGGGCTAGGGGCTAAGGGCTAAGGGCCAGGGGCTAAGGGTCGTGTCGAGTTTAAGCAGGCACGCGGCCGTGATGGATGCGAATCATCCATCATCAAAGCCGGTGTCTAAGCTTTTGGAGGCTTGCTAACACCGGAGGTTTCGCCAATGAATAGTTTCGTCTTGGTTCTCGTCGGTGCGGTGACGCTAGTGGCTCAGCCCATCCCGGCCGGAATGAAGGTCGGGCTATCCATGTACCTGCAAGCCGGATATGGCGGCCTGAAGTCGGAACTCTCGGAGGCCGCCGACATGATGCCAGAGGCCGACTATGGGTTTAGACCAGGTGCCGCCCCGGAGATGCGGACCTTCGGGCAGCTTTTCGCGCACGTTGCCGAGAGCCAGTTCGGGACATGCGCGTCTCTCCGGTCAATGCCGAGTCCTGTCGCAGGCAAGAACCTGGAGCAAGACCTGAAAACGAAAGCGGAGTTCGTGAAAGCCCTTGCGGACTCGTTCGCGTTTTGCGACGTAGCCTTCTCGACGCTCACTGACACGAACGCGCTTGAATACGTGAAGGTCGGCCAAGGTGAAGTCGTTAAGAGCGCCGTGCTCACGGGTATCCTGGCCCACAACAGTGAAATGTACGGCATCGCCACCGTATACCTGCGGGCGAAGAACCTCGTTCCACCTTCCACCAAGCGGCAGACACAGGGCCGGTGAGACAGTCGCGGGCCGAAGTCAGTCAGACTGACCACTACCGGCAAAGGGCCAGGCGCAAAGGGCCAGGGACTAAGGGCGGAGCCCTGATGACAATCGGCTTCCCTCTCTGACACGATCCGGCTCATGCGGATCCGAATCCTGCCTCGGGCATTGAGCGTCGGGCTCCTCCTTTTCGCACTGTTCGCCGCGTGGCGGACCGGAATTCGCAGCCATGCGGCCGGTGCGGTGATCTACCGCCTCTCCGTCCCGAATCCCGCCGATCGCACGCTGCTCGTGGAGGTCCGCTTCGAGGGCGCCTCGGACCCGTTCGACTTGCACATGAGCCGATCGTCGCCCGGCCGTTATAGCCTTCACGACTTTGCGAAGAACCTGTTCGATCTCGCGGTCACCGACGGCACAGGCCGCACGCTCGCCGCCGAGCCGCTCGCGGCGAATCGCTGGCGCATCGCGGGCCACGACGGCGTCGTCCAGGTGCGCTACCGCGTGTTCGGCGATCGCATCGACGGGACGTACCTCGCGATCGATCGCACGCACGCGCATATCAACCCGCCCGCGGCGCTGATGTGGTCGCCGGAGTTCGAATTCTCGCCGGCTCGAGTGACCGTCGTTCCACCTGCTGGATCCAACTGGCGTCTCGCCTCCCAGCTGCTGCCGACCGACGATGCCTTCACGGTGACGGCGCCGAACCTGCCGTATTTGATGGACAGCCCAATCGAGCTGAGTGCGTTCGAGTGGCGCACGTTCGAGCCCGGTCTCGCGGCAGGCGTGGCGGGGCCGCCACCGCACATTGCGGTCGCAGTGCATCACACGGGCGTGGCCGCCGACGTGGACGGGTTCGTCGCCGACCTCCGCAAGATCGTGCGCGAAGAAGGCGCGGTCTTCGGTGAGTTTCCTCCGTACGAAGGCGGGCGCTACACGTTCCTCGCTGATTACCTGCCGTGGGCCATCGGCGATGGCATGGAGCACCGGAACAGCACCGTCATCACCGGAACGAGCTCGCTGGCCGGTGGGCGACGCTTCGCGCTCGACGCGGCGGCGCACGAGTTCTTCCATGGATGGAACGTGGAGCGGATCCGTCCGCGCGGGCTCGAGCCCTTCAATCTCGACGATCAGAACGTCACCGGCGAGCTGTGGCTCGCCGAAGGTGTCACGAGCTACTACGAGATGGTCGTGCAGCAGCGCGCGGGCCTCTCGACGCTGGATGAGGTCGCAGAAGACATCAACCGTGCGGTGGGCGAGGTCATGACGAGCCCGTCACACGCGTTCCGGTCCGCGGCCGACATGAGCCGGATGGCGCCTCTTCGTGGACGGCGAATCGCCGCAGGATCGGACCAACCTCGGACTCACGTACATGTCGTACTACACGTACGGTGCGGCGCTGGGACTCGGCATCGATCTCTCGCTTCGCGAAAAGACCGCGGGCGCTCACTCGCTGGACGACGTCATGCGATGGCTCTGGGTGCGGCACGGCAAACCCGGAGGCGCGCGTCCAGGCACGGTCGATCTCCCCTACGGCCCGGACGATGTGAGAGATGCGCTTGCGGCGGTCAGCGGCGATCGTACGTGGGCCGAACGATTGTTGGCGGACTACGTCAACGGGCGCAGCGTCATGGACTATCCCAGACTGCTGGCGCTCGCCGGCTTCGTCGTCAACAAGCGAGCTCCCGGCGAAGCCTCGCTCGGCCTGATTCCGGTCGAGCGATCCGGGGGACGGCTGCGCCTCGTCGGTCCAGTCCCACCGGATTCTCCCGCAGCCTCGGTCGGCCTCGGCGCAGACGATGAGTTGATTGCGATCGATCATCGTCCCATTGCGGACGCTGGCGGACTGGAGCCGACGATCCGCCGCTATCGTCCTGGCGACCGCGTGATCCTCACCGCACAGTTACGCGGCGAATCCGCACCGCATGATTTGCCGGTTGTGCTGACGGAGGATCCGCGCGTGGACGTCTCGACTCTGGAACAGACCGGCAAGAAGCCAGATGCGCGACAACTGGCGTTCCGACAGGCGTGGCTCGGGGGGCGATGACGCATAGGCTTTAGGCTTTGGGCTTGGCTTTGGGCTTTGGGCTTGGCTCGGGCTTTGGGCGTGTTGGAAGTTGGGAGTTGGAGGTTGGGAGTTTGCTGGGATTCCCCCGTTGTATGCTGATGGCTTCGGGCCATGGCCGATCAGGGTCTCCAGTCCGCCGATCTCCGTCTGTTCGAGCGCATTCAGGCCCGCGACCAGGCCGCGCTGGCCGATCTCTACGATCGCCACGCCCGGCTGCTGTTTTCGGTCGCGCTCCGGATCCTGCGCGACCGGGGCGAAGCGGAGGATGTGCTCCAGGACGTCTTCGTGCGGGTGTGGGACCGCGTGGATTCCTACGACTCGGCCCTCGGGACGCCGCTGGCGTGGCTCGTGCGCGTAACCAGGAATCGTGCGATCGATCGCGTGCGCGCGCGCGCCGTCCGCCCAGCACTTGCCGATGAGGACAACAGCCGCGTCGTGCTGCTCGAGCCATCGCGGGACCCCGACCCCGAGGCGCAGGCCAGTCTGTCGGAAGCCGGCCGCGCGCTCGGCTCCGCGCTCTCCAGGCTACCCGACGAACAGCGCGTTCTGATCGAGCGCGCGTTCTACGGCGGCCTCACCCACACCGAGCTCGCCGCAGCGTACAACCTCCCGCTCGGAACCGTGAAGACGCGCATCAGGACAGGCGTTCAGGCGTTGCGATCGGCGCTCGCTCAGACTGGCGGGGTGTCGTGATGCGTCACGGCGAACTGCTGGACCTTGCGGCCCTCGATGCGGTTGGCGCGCTGTCGCGCGACGAACAGCAGATTCTGCGTGACGCCATCGATCGCGCCGACGCGGCGACGCGGCAGGAGATCGAAGCGCTCTACGCTGCCTGCGCCGATCTGGCGACGGTGGACGCCGAGGGGCCTCGTCCCCACGTCCGCGATCGCATCGTCGCTCACTCGCTGAAGGATGCGCCGCCGCCCGCGCGCCCGGCAATGCCCTTCTGGTTCACGCGAGCCCATGAAGGCTGGCAGAAGCACCCGCTGCCCGGGGTCATGTTCAAAGCCCTCGCGGTGGACGAGGCTCGGGGCGTGGCAACGCTCCTCCTCAAGGTGGGCCCAGGGGCGGTGTACCCACCCCACGAGCATTCCGGCCACGAAGAGTGCTACGTCATCGAAGGCGATGTCGAGGTAATGGGACAACGCCTCGGGCCCGGTGACTTCCACCACGCCGACGCGGGAAGCGCTCACGGCAGCCTGACGAGCGTGCACGGGGCGACGGTGCTGCTTGTCGTTGCGCTCTCCGACTACCTGAACTGACGTTCGGGCCGGTTCGGCAATCTCCGGGTGGGGGGTCGCCGTAGTATGAGGAGAGGGAGTACGTCCGGTGACGTGTGACTCGGCCCGGGAGGTCGTGGAACTCTACGTGGCCGGCGCGCTACCGGACGACGAGGCCCGTCGGTTCGAGCAGCATGTCGCCGGTTGCAGAGACTGCAGCATCGAGCTCCGGACCTATTCGACGGTGGTCGAGGGCCTGGGCGGAGCTGTGCCTGGCGCGATCCCCTCGTCTCTCGCGCGGAACCAGATTCTCAGGCAGGTGGCCCGACAGCTCCAGCAGGCGACAGGGCCTCAACCTGCTGCGAAAGCCACTACTGACCTGCGGCCCTGGCTGGCCGCCGCTGCCCTGGCCGTGCTCTCGCTGTGGCTCGGCTACGACGGGCTGCAGCTGCGGCGTCAGGTCACGTCGCTCGAAGCGGAACTCGGCAACGCGCGCGCGCAACTCGCGAGCAGCGAAACTCTCGTCGCACGACTGCAGACGACCGCGGACGACAACGCGCACGCGATGACGGTGCTGACCGCGCCGGATCTCGCGCGTGTCGACCTGGAAGGGCAGCCCGTGGCCCCAGACGCGCGCGCGCGGGCGTTCTGGAGCCGGAGCCGCGGACTCGTCTTCTCGGCGTCGCGGCTCCCGAGTCTTGCGGCGGGCCGCGCGTATCAGGTGTGGGTCGTGACGGCGTCCGCGCCTGTCAGCGTAGGTCTGCTGACGCCGGACGCAGCCGGCCGCGCACAGGGCGTGTTCGTCACGCCGGCGGATATCGCACCGCCCGTCGCCATGGCCGTGACCGAAGAGCCCGCCGGAGGAGTGCCTTCACCAACGGGAGCCAAATACCTTGTGGGGATCATTGGTGGAAAGACATGAGCAATGACGAATGCAGATTGACGAATGACGAATAACCCTCGAATAGAGGCTGGTTGCAGAGGGCGAATCGTCAATCGTCCTTCTGCATTCGTCATTGCACTGCTCTTGGATCCCCAGTTTCGATCTTCCCGCCCCCGTTGACCCACTCGTTCCATCCGCCCTGCAGCGCACGCGCAGTGATGTTCACCGTCCGGAGCATGAGCACCCCACGGGCGCTCGAGTGTTCCATCTCTCAAGCACAGTAAAGAACGATCGGGCGGCTGCCGGCCGTCTTGAGCACGTCGAGCGTCTTGGGCGTGAGCAGGGTGTCGAGTGGTGCGGACTGCGCGCCTGGAATGTGTCCGGTGACGAACGACTGCGCATCGCGCACGTCCACCACCAGCACTTTGCCGGACGCCATCAGCTGCTTGAATTCCGCGATTGGGATGCGTGGCGCGTTCGCTGTGTCATCGCCCTGTGCCGCCAACGGCGCGAGGATCGAGATGGCGAGCGACAGGGCAGCCAGGACACGTTTCATCGCTTCGTCTCCGCAGGAACGGGGATCCAGCGACGATCATACCTTCCGGCGTGCGCGGCGGGCGAGCAAGTACGGCGGCGAGACCGGCGGCAAGCGGCGCCGCCACGGAGCGAGCGATTGCCGCGGGGAACGGGTCGGGCGGCACCCACACGACACCGTGCTCATTGGCACGGGCCGGCTGCCGCACGTATCTGCCGCGGCGAGGCACTTCCTCCATCTCGAAACGATCCGCAAGGTCTTTGAGCGCAGCGGCGACGGTCGGTCCGCGCATGGGACGCCCGTGTCCGCTCACGAGCAGCGTTGGCCGCTGGTCCGCAAGTGTCCGGACCGACTGCGCGGCCGCATACCAGTTTTGCGTGTCGTAGGCGGGCGGTCCGTGCAGCTCGAGCCGCGCGGTCATCGCCGCCACCAGCGATTCCTGTCGCGTCGTGCTCACCGCGTCGCCCGCGACCAGCGCCCGGTCCTGCATGCGAAGAAATGACACGTGACCTGGCGAGTGTCCAGGCGTGGCCAGCCACCGCCAGTCAGGCAGGCCCGGCACCTCGCCGTCGCTGGGCAGTGTCTGCACCCGGTTGCCGAGATTGAGCGGCCGCCGGGGATAGGCTCTCGCGACCCACGACAGCGCGCCACCACCCACCATGGGATCGGCCGGAGGATACGCGGAGCGACCGGTCAGGTAGGGCAGCTCCAACTGGTGGGCGTAGACCGGCACATCCCACTCACGGAGCAGGGCCGGCAGGCTGCCGACGTGGTCGAAGTGCGCGTGGGTCAGCAGGATGGCCAACGGCGGCCTTTTTGACCCCATGAAGGCCCGTCCGGCCTCAACAATTCGGCGTGCGTGCCCGCGGGTGCCCGCATCAATCAGAACCCAGCCTCGTTCGCTGCCGGCGAAAATGACGTTCGCCAGCAGCGTGCGCATCCATCCAAGTCCGTCTCCCACTTGCTCTACGCGCACAACTCGCCTTTCCCGGCTCGAGGCCGAAGCGTTCTAGCGGCAGCAAGCCAGGTGCCGTTGTCATGGAGGCGTTGCATTGGGGATTCGTGCGATTCCCCTGAGGAGCAGCTGAAGTGTGTAATCCCTGGCGGACGATCGTGCAGCGAGTTCAGACAGAGACTGGACGGCCGGGAGACCGGTCTCCGCTCGACTATAATCCGGCCCGCCCCGCCGGCAGCGCCGCACTCCCGACCCCCGTTGGCCGGCACTCACCGAGGACCAGGATGCAGACCTTACCCGTCACCCGACCCCGACACGCTCGGCCCGTGTTCGTCGCGCTTCTTCTCGTTCAGCTGCTCGCTCTCGCGACCGCGGCCCAGAGTCTCGCGCAAACGCTGACACCGGCCCCACCCGAAAGCGTCGGCATGTCATCGGAGCGCCTCGAACGGCTGCATCAGACGATGAAGGCCTACACCGATCAGGGACGAATTGCCGGTGTCGTGACGTTGATCGCGCGCAACGGGCACGTGGCCGAGTTCCAGGCGTTCGGTGCGCTCGATCGCGAGAAGCCGGCGCCGATGCAGAAGGACGCCATCTTCCGCATCGCGTCTCAGTCGAAAGCGGTGACCAGTGTCGCCGTCCTGATGCTGCTCGAGGAGGGAAAGCTGCTGCTGAACGACCCGGTGTCGAAGTTCATCCCGTCTTTCAAGAACAGCACGGTCGCTGTCGCTCCCGCGCCGGGCGCACCGGCCGACGCGCCGATCGGCTTTCTGCCCGCGAAGCGCGAAATCACGCTGCGCGATCTGCTCACGCACACGGCCGGCATTTCATATGGCGGCGGCCCCGCGGCGGCGCAATGGAAGGCCGCAGGCCTCAACACCTTCTACTGCGCCGACAAGAACGAAACCATCGGCGAGCCTCGTCGAGCGGATGGGCAAACTGCCGATGGACGCACAACCCGGCGAGAAGTTCATCTACGGCTACAACACCGACATCCTCGGCGCCGTGGTCGAGAAGGTGTCGGGCATGCCGCTCGACGAGTTCTTCCGCACTCGGATCTTCGAGCCCTTGAAGATGACCGACACGTCTTTCTACCTGCCGACCGACAAGCGCGCGCGGCTCGCGACGGTGTACTCGCTCAAGGATGGCGCGAGTGTCGTCGAGCGAGCGCCCGACCCGGCACTTGGGCAGGGCGACTACGTGGATGGTCCGCGCAAGTGCTTCGCTGGTGGCGCGGGGCTGCTCTCCACGGCCACCGATTACGCGCGCTTTCTGCAGATGCTGCTCAACGGCGGCGAACTGGACGGCGTGCGCCTCCTGAGCCCGAAGACGGTCGAACTGGCGACCTCGAATCACGTGGGCACGCTCTTCAACGAAGGGAAGACCGGCTTCGGCCTCGGCTTCGAAATCGTCGAGAACCTCGGCGCCGCGGGACGGCCGGGCAGCGTGGGTGAGTTCGGCTGGGGTGGCGCCTACTACACGAGCTACTGGGTGGATCCGAAGGAGAAGCTGGTCGTCGTCTTCATGTCCCAGCTGCTGCCGGCGGGAGGGCTCGATCTGCAGAACAAGTTCCGCGCGCTGGTGTATCAGTCGATCGTGGGACCTCCCACTGGGCTACCGGCTGCACCACAAAAACGGAGCCGGTAGCCTCGTCGGGCTCTAGGCTTTGGACTTCGGGCGCTGCGCTTTATGGCTTCTTGGAAATTGGAAGTTGGGAGTTGGAAGTTGACGTGGTGCTCTTCGCGTCGGGCTTGAGATACTTGTCCCACCACGCGACGAAGCGTTCCATGCGATCGCGCTGATAGCTGGGCACCGCGATGCCGTGATGCTGGCCCGGATAGATCACGAGCTGGCTGTCGATCTTCAGACTCTGGAGCGCCTGGTACATCTGTTCGACGCCGGCGATCGGCACGTTGAAATCCTTGTCGCCGCAGAGGAACAACGTGGGTGTCTTGATCCGATCCGCCTTGAAGAACGGATACGACACCTTCATCCAGACCTCCGGGTTCTTCCAGGGCTGCCCCATTTCGGTGTCGTACTGCACGATGTACTGATCGATCCCGTACATCGTCGTCTGCAGTGAGCTGCTGGCGCCGCTGACGGCTGCCTTGAAGCGGCCATCGGTCGCGATCGTGTAATTCGTGAGGATGCCGCCGTAGCTCCAGCCGCCGATGCCGAGCCGATCGGGATCGGCGATGCCACTGGTAAGGGCGTAGTCGACGCCGGCGAGCAGATCGACGACTTCCTTGTTGCCCCAGTCCGCGTAGATGGCTTTCTGGAAGGCCGAACCGCGCCCGGAGCTGCCGCGATAGTTCACCTGGAGCACGGCATAGCCATTGGCGGCGAAGAATTCGCGGCGCAAACTCGAAGCTGTGCTCGTCCTGGCCGTCAGGACCGCCGTGGATGTAAAGGATGAGCGGCAGCTTCTGCCCGTTGGGCGCACCGACTGGCTTGGCAATGAGACCGTTCACGACTGTGCCGTCCTTCGCGGTGAAGGTGACGTCGTCGGCACCGGCGACCTGTACGTCCTTCATCCAGGCGTCGTTCTGATGCGTCAGCCGCCGCAGGTTGCCCTGTTCGAGCGCGAACACCTCGTCGGGCTCCTTCGACGTCGTCGACGTGACCGCGAGGGACGAGCCGGATTGCGTATAGCCGGCGATTACCCGGCGGCCGGTTGTCAGCGGAACCACCGCTCCACCGGCCGCTGGAACCTTGCCCACATAGTCGATGCGATCGTCTTCCACGATCAGGAGAATTGACTTGCCGTCAGCCGTCCACTCCGGTGCGCGCACGCTCCGATCGAGCGCCGACGTGAGGACGCGTGCGTCGCCGCCGGCGGACGGTACGATCGCCAGCTTCTCCTGGTTGTAGGCATAGAAGCGCGGCTCGTCGCCCTGCAGGTAGGCGATGTACTTGCCGTCGGGGCTCCACGCGGGATGCCCGCCGTCGGACCCGCTCCACGTCGTGAGCTGCCGTGGCGCAGCCCCCGCCTTGGCTTCGATCACATAGATGTTCGTGTCGGTGGTGCGATCGGGATCGGCATTGCGGTTGCTGACAAACGCGACCTGCGTGCCATCGGGGGACCATGACGGCTGCTCTTCGTCGAAGGTGCCACTCGTGAGCGCGACGAGTGACTTCTGATCCACGTCGAACAGCGCCAGATGCGTATGCTGCGGACCGAGGTAGCCGCCGGCGTCCTCTTTGAAGTGGTAGCGCGAGATGACGATCGGCGGTTCGGTCTTGCGCTTCCACCCTTCTTTCTTCTCGGGCTCGTCGTTCGGATCGGGATCGTCAACTGCCAGCGCCAGACGCTTGCCGTCCGGCGACCAGGCGAAGTCGCTGACGCCGCCCTTGACGCTGGTCAGCTTGAGCGCCTCGCCGCCCGCCCGGTTGAGCAGCCATATCTGCGCGCCGTCCTTCTTGTCCTCGTCCTTCTTGTCGTCATCGCCGCGCGACGTGAGGAAGGCAAGGTAGCGGCCATCGGGGCTCCACTTGGGAGACGATTCGTTCTCCGGGCTGGACGTGAGCTGCACCTGCTGTGTGCCATCCCAGCTGACCATCCAGAGATCCGAATTGCGCTTGTCCTTCTCGACATTGGTGGTCGTCACCACATAGGCCACCCACTTGCCGTCGGGAGAGAGCTCCGGGTCGCGAACGAAGCGCTCCTTGGCCTGATCGTCGAGAACGATGGCGCGCTTGGTCTGCGCGTGGGCCGGAAGCGCCCCGCACATCAGCACGGCCACGCCGGCGGCGACGGTCCGAATCAATTGCATGATCACATCCTGAGCAGTGAAGAATGGGGAACCTTGATTGACGATTGGCGGCCGACGGCACGGCCTTCGGGCAGTCACTCGTGATTCGTCAACCGGCATCCGTCAATGGGCCAAATCGTTGGTTGATCCTACCTGATTTCGATCTCGATAGCCTCGACGCCTGTAGGAGTGTGCACGGGTTGTTGTGGTTCGTACCAGCGTCAGCATCGTCACTCGACGCCGGTCATGGCTGACGCCGGGCCAGCGCAAGTCCAGCGCCGGCGAGGACGAGCAGCCCGCCGCTCACGAGATTGGTGCTCCGCACGAATCGTTCCGACCGGGCAAGGTGAGCGATTCGTCCCGCGAGGTAGCCGTACATGCCGAGTACGGCGAACTCGATCACGATCGACGTCACGGCAAGGATTGCCATCTGCGGGGCGATACCCCGCGCGGGATCGACGAACTGCGGCAGGAGCGCCGTAAAGAACAGCAGCGCTTTGGGATTGGCGGCCTGCAGGGCAAACCCGCGGGCGACCACTTCACCGCCCCGCCGGCCGCCGGCGTCGTCGGCGGGCTTCAGTGCCAGACCCGCGCCGCGAATCGTGATGACGCCGAGATACACCAGATAGGCCGCGCCCGCGTACTGCACGACCGTGAACAGATCGTGCGAGGCGGCCAGCAGCGCGCCGAGACCGAGGGCGGACAGAACGAAGTAGAGCGTATTGCCGCTGAGGATGCCCGCATTCGCCCAGAGAGAGGCCGGCCCTCCGCGAGCCAGACCGTGTGAGACAACAAACAGCACGGCCGGGCCTGGCGTCAGGCACAGGACGCCTTCGGTCACCGCAAAGAACAACCAACGCGAAAACGACACCCAGGTCTCTCCGAGCTACCGTGAATGGTGGCGGGGTCTTTCGCCCCGTCGTCCGATGTGCCTGCCTTGTCGGGTCATGCTTCCGACCGGGCGGGACGCGAGCGCTTCCGCTTGCCTTTCCTGTTGCCTTCCTGCTCCAGCGCGGCGCGCGCCGCGGCCAGCTCACGTCGCTTTGCGGGATCGACGTCCGGGAACTCGAGCTTCAGTTCCTGCAGCCGTCCGACGACGGCTGCGGCGACGACGAGACGTGCGAACCACTTGTTGTTGGCAGGCACGATGTGCCACGGAGCCTGAGGCGTCGCCGTGTGGCGGATCATGTCCTCGTACGCGTCCTGATACTCTCCCCAGTGCTGCCGTTCGTGCGCGTCGGCGAGCGAGAACTTCCAGTTCTTCTCGGGCAGGTCGAGCCGGGCGAGGAAGCGCTGGCGTTGCTCTTCCTTGCCGACGTGCAGGAAGAACTTGAGCACGATGATGCCGTTGCGCGTCAGGTACTGCTCGAAGTTGTTGATGTCTTCGAAACGGTGCTCCCAGATGCGCTTGCCCACGAGCGTTTCGGGCAGGTGCTGCTTCGCCAGCAGCTCGGGGTGTACACGTACGACGAGCGTCTCTTCGTAGTACGACCGATTGAAGATGCCGATGCGTCCGCGTTCCGGCAGGCAGCGCGACGTCCGCCACAGGAAATCGTGATCGAGCTCCTCGGCCGACGGAGCTTTGAACGAGAAGACCTGGACACCCTGGGGATTGACGCCGGACATCACGTGCTTGACGGTGCCGTCCTTACCGGCGGCGTCCATTGCCTGAAACACGAGCAGCATCGCCCAGCGATCCTGCGCGTAGAGCCGCTCCTGGAGATCAGCAAGCTCCTCGACGCCCTTCCGCAGCAGCTCGCTGGCCTGCTCTTTGTTCTTCAGACCAAGCGTCGCGCCTGGTTTGTAATCGTTGAGGTGAAACTTGCGCCCGTTGGTGACGCGAAACGGCGACACCAGGCGCTCGATATTCTTGCGCACGACTTTAGCCATCGGTCAGATCCTCACAAACAGGGCTCACGGCACAGGGCACATTCGGCTTTGGGCTTTGGGCGTTGCACGCGCGCACCTGGCGCACCCTCCGTCCGCACCTTCCTTCCGCACCTCTAGGCCGCACCTTCGTCCGCACCCTCCGTCCGCACCTTCCGCCCGCACCTCTCTGCCGCACCCTCCGTCCGCACCTCGCACCGTCTCTATGTCATCGAAGGCGCAACATCTGCCCCATCCCACGCCCGCAGATACTGAGCCGGCACCATCTGCGGCTGGCGCAGTGCCGCGGCCGCACGGACGGGCCAGTACGGATCGCGCAACTCTTCGCGCGCCAGCATGACGAGATCCGCACGGCCGTTCCGGATGATCTCATCGGCCTGTGCTGGCGACGTGATCAGTCCAACGGACGCTGAGAGGATGCCCGCCTCACGGCGCACGCGTTCGGCAAACGGCACCTGGTACCCAGATCCAATCGGGATGCGTGCGCCTGCCACGTTGCCGCCAGAGCTGCAATCGATGAGGTCCGCGCCCTCGTGGTGCAACACGCGCGAAAGCGCCACCGTATCCTCGATCGTCCAGCCGCCCTCCGTCCAGTCCGTGGATGACAATCGCACGGCCAACGGTAAATCAGCCGGCCAGACATTCCGGACACCGCGCACCTGCTCGACAACGAACCGGATCCGGTTGTCGAACGTGCCACCGTATGCGTCGGTTCGCGTGTTCGACAGCGGCGAGTAGAAGCTGTGCGACAGATAGCCGTGCGCGGCGTGTACCTCGATCCACTCGAACCCGGCAGCCATCGCGCGTTTCACGGCGGCCACAAACGCCTGCTGGACCGTCGCGATGTCGTCGAGACCCAGCGCCTTTGGCACACGCCAGCCCGGCGCGAAGGGCACGGCACTTGGCGCCACCGGCTCCCAGCCTCCGTTCGCCTCGGTGACCTCGCCCTCGGGTTCCCACGGCCGGCGCCGGCTGGCCTTCCGCCCGGCATGAGCGAGCTGAATACCGGGCACGGCGCCATGCGCTTTCAGGAACGCCGCAATCCGCGACAGGCGTTCGACGTGCGCATCGCTCCAGATCCCGAGATCCTGCGGACTGATTCGGCCGCGCGCTTCGACGGCGGTCGCTTCGAGCACGACCAGCGCCGCTCCACCCACGGCGCGGCTGCCGAGGTGTACGAGATGCCAGTCGGTCGCAAAGCCATCCACCGAGCTGTACTGGCACATCGGCGAGACGCCAATCCGGTTCCGGAGCGTGACGCCTCGAACCGCAAGAGAGTCGAAGAGGTGCGCCATGGACTATTGGGGTGTTTCGCTGACCACGTGGCCGTCGATGACCACGACTACGACATGCGACGTGTATTCGAAGGGATCGCCGTCGAAAATCGCGACGTCACCATCCTTGCCCGATTCGAGAGAGCCCACCCGTTTGTCGACGCCGATCAGCCGCGCCGCATCGATGGTGATCGCCGCCAGCGCCTGCTCTTGTGTCAAGCCCCGCGCCGCGGCGAGTCCCGCTTCCCACAACACGACTCGTGTCTTGGGGACGTAGCTCTCATAGCCGCTCTCGATCGCGAATGGAATACCGGCTTTTTTCAGCACAGACGCCGTCTCCATACTGAGATTCCCCGTCTCCTCCGCGGCCCGCGCCATCGTCGGATGCAGGATCACCGGGACGCCGGCGGCCTTTATCTTGTCGATGAGCAGGTACGATTCGGATGCGCCGTCGAGCACGACCTTGATGCCGAACTCGTTCGCCACGCGAAGCGCCGCGAGGATGTCTGGCACGCGATGCGCCGTGACGAGGAGCGGCACCTCCCGGTTCGTGACCCTGGCGAGCGCTTCGAGATGCAGGTCACGCGCGGGACGCTTGTCGGCGGGTCCGGCCTGTTTGGCTGCATAGTCCTTGGCCTTCAGCAGCTCGGCACGCAACAGTGCGACGGCTTTGGCACGCGTGCCCGGCGACTTGCCTTGCGCCGCGAGTCCGCCTTCACCAAGCGTCACCGCAATCATGGCTTCCGGCACGACCACGGCTTCGTCCACTTCATCGCCCCGCGTCTTGGCGATCATCGTCTGGCCCGAAATCAGAGCGCCTGGTCCGTGGCCCGTATGAATCGTCGTGATGCCGTGACTGCGCAACCAGTCCACGAGCGGATCGCGCGCGTTGTAGGCATCGACGGCGCGAAGTTCCGGCTGCATGGCCGTGGATGTTTCGAGCTGCATCTGATCGTGTGGCTGGTTGAGCGCGCCGGCGAGACCCACGACCGTACGAGCGTCCACGAGACCTGGGGTCGCCACGACACCGTGAATCACACGGTAGCCGGCAGGGATCGGCGTGCTGGACGCGGGACCCACGCGTGCGATGTGTCCGTCCGCCCCGATGATGACGACGCCGTCTTTGATCGACGGGCCGTTCATGGTGTGAAGCGTGTCCGCCCTGACAGCGACCTGTGCCGCGGCCGGTCCAGGCATCAGCGCAAAGAGGGTCGCGATCGCCGTGAACCCGAGCGCGGAGAATCGCGCGCTCACTGGTCCTCCTCATCATCGGTGTGCAGCACTTCGTCGCGCGTCGCGCCGTAGCCGCCGACGGCAATGAGGTGGTCCGCCGGGTTGGCAAGGTCGAAGACCTTGCGGCCCTCGACCCAGGTCTGCTCGACGCGCGTGTAGACGCTGAGGGGATCGCCGGACAGCACGACGAAGTCGGCGTCCTTGCCCACTGTCAGTGAGCCAACACGCGCCGAGAGGCCCAGCATGCGGGCCCCGGCGAGCGTCAGCCCTTCGATGGCTGTGTCGCGCGGCAGACCCGCACGCACCGCCAGCGCGGCCGATCGAAGCAGCAGCCGCGAGTCCGTGATGAAATCATCGGTGTTGAAAGCCACGGGCACGTTGGCCTTGGCGAGCACAGCCGCCGTGCCGAGCGACATGTCCATGGCTTCGAGCTTGCCGCCCGGGCTGTCTACGACTGTCAGCGAGCACGACGCGCCGGCACGCGCGATTTCGTTCGCGACCTTCCATCCTTCCGACACGTGATGCAGCACGGGCGTGAAGCCGAATTCCTTCGCGAGCCTGAGAACGGTGAGGATGTCGTCGTGCCGATGCGTGTGGAAGTGCACGATGCGGCTGCCGTCGAGAACCTCCACGATCGCTTCGAGGCCGAGATCGCGCGGCGGCAGCTTCGTCGCATCGCCAGCGGCCGCGCGCACCTTGTCGCGGTATTCGATCGCCTTCACGAACTGTTCGCGAACGAGCGCGGCCGACTTCGCACGCGTGCCTGGAAACGGGCCTGGCGACGCCGGCCGCAGCGAGTTGGTCCCATTCGCCATCTTCAAGCCGCCGAGGAAGCGGCCATTCGTGACCGCGAACGCCAGCTCGTCGATCGTCGTCCCGGCCCGGAGCTTCAGATAGATGGTCTGGCCGCTCAGGAGATGACCCGAGCCGGGCATGATGTTGACCGTCGTGATCCCGCCGGCGCGGGCCCGCGACACGCTCGACGCCCGCACGTCGATGGCATCGAGGACTCGGACATCAGGCTGAATCGGTGCGGAGCTGTCGCCGCCAGAGACGGCACCGATGTGGCTGTGGGTGTCCACGAGGCCTGGCAATACGGTGTGACCCGCCAGATCCACGACCGTCGCTCCGGATGGCACCGTCGTCGTCGCCACAGGACCCACGGCGGCGATCTTGCCGGCCTGTACGACCAGCGTCCCGCGCTCGACAGGGGGGCCGTCTACGGGAATGATCCGCGCGTTGATGAAGGCGGCGGCCGACTGGGTCTGAGCAGCCGACGGAACGACGGCAGCGACCGACGCCAGCAGCACGGCAGCCCGTGCCCAGCGTCGCCCGCGTCGAATGTCCATAGGGGTCACGAGTCTCCTCTGAAAAAGAGTGTCAGTATGCCTCAGGTGAGCGCCCTGGCGGTCGGACGCGCGGCCTACAATCAGGCGAGACCAGCTTCCGCTGGTCCAGCTGGGCATCCGGACGCCTATGGAGAGGGACTCCCGGCGCGGGCTTCACGTCGCCTGGTCGCAGGACGAGTTGCACAAACGCACGCGGCTTGAACGGTTCGCCGCTGATTGGTGGCGGCCCGTGCTCGCGGCCGCCCTGGTGCTCGGCGCGATTGCCATGCTCGTGATTGGCGCTGGCATTGCGATTACCGAGGGAGCGCTGCACCCGCCCCGGCGGCTGCCGGCGCCAGAAGAAGCGGCTGACGCGAAACGCGTGGCCACGGAGGCTGGCGCCACGTTGAGCGAGGTGCCGCTCATCGCGCACGACGGAGCTGTCCTGGCGGCCTGGAGCGTTTCGAAGCCTGGCCCCGCAAGAGGTACGGTTGTCGTCCTGCACGGCATCGGCGATGGACGCGCGTCCCAACTGCCGCTTGCGGCACTGCTGTTGTCGGACGGCTATCGGGTGCTGGTGCCCGATGCCCGCGCCCACGGCGCGAGCGGCGGCGCCATGCTGACCGCCGGAATCGCTGAAGCGATCGACCTCGGCGGCTGGGTCGAGTGGATCCGCCAGCAGCATCCCAACGAATGTGTTTTTTCGATCGGGACGTCGTTTGGCGCAGCCACCGCGCTGCAATCGCTCTCGCGAACGCCCTACTGTGCGGTCGTGGTCGAGGCGCCCTTTGCATCCGCGTACTCGATGGCGTTCTATTGGCTCGGCGGTCGTGTGCCGCTCGTCGTGCGGTGGGCGCTCATGGGTCCCGTCGTCGAGGCGGGCTTTGCGTACGCGCGATGGAACTACGGCCTGCCGCTCTCGAGCGTGGATGCGATAGCGACCGTCAGCCGCTCGCGCGTTCCGCTGCTCGTGATCGACGACGCACTGGACGATGACGTACCGAGACGCGACGCGGAACGATTGCGGAACGCCAATCCCGGATACGTGCAGGTCTGGACCGTCGCAGGAGCGCACCACGCGCAGGCGTTCGGTACGGCGCCGGAGGAGTATCGGCGCCGCGTCCTTCGCTTTCTGAGCGCCCATCAGTAGTGTGATAGTCGCCGGCTGCTGCGCCGGTGGAGCGAGCATGCGCCGATTGCTGATTGCGGTCCTTCTGATCTCGTGTGCGCGGCCGGCAGCCGCGACAGCTGACGACGCCATCTACCATCTCGCGCTGGGCGACCCGGCCCGCAAGAACCGCGAGTTGCCGGTGACGCTCGATACGCTCGTCGATTCCTCCACGGGCGCCACGATCACTCCTGGTGAGCTCGCGGCGCGCCTGCAGACCACACGACTGCTGCTTCTCGGCGAGGAACATACGTCGGTCGAGTTTCATCGGGTGCAGCTGCAAGTGCTTCGCGCGCTGCAGGCGAGCGGCCGGCGGGTGCTGGTCGGGCTCGAGATGTATCCCTACACGCAACAACCATCGCTCGATCGGTGGAACAGCGGAGAGCTGGCCGACGTGGCCTTCGTGGATCAATCGCAGTGGTACGAGCACTGGGGCTATCCGTGGAACTACTATCGCGACATCTTTCTCTTCTGCCGCGACGCGCGGATCGCCGATGTACGCGGTCAACGCACCGCGCGACGTAGTCACGGCCGTCCGGAAGAAAGGCTTCGCAAATCTCACACCCGATGAGGCGGCTCACATTCCGGCGCCACGTGGACGTGGACAGCCCCGAACATCTCGCCTATTTCAAGGCGGCCATGAGCGAGGGCGGTGCCACGCATCCGGGCATGTCGGACGAGGCGCTGAAGGGAATGCTCGCGGCGCAGGCCACGTGGGATGCCGCCATGGGCTGGAATGCCGTCGCGGCCTTGAAGAAATCGAACGACCCATCGGCCATCATGGTCGTGCTCGTCGGCAGCGGACATGTCGCCTACGGCCTGGGCATCGAACGGCAGGCGCGACAGTTTTTCGATGGGAGCATCGCCACGCTCGTGCCGGTGCCCATTGCCGACTCGGATGGCGCGCCAATCCCGAGCGTCCGGGCCTCGTATGCCAACTTCACGTACGGCGTCGCGAATGAGCGCGACGCCGCGTATCCGTCGCTCGGCATCTCGACAATGCCAGCGCAGGGCGGGCGGACCATCGTCGATGTCGAGAAGGACACGCCTGGTGCCCGCGCCGGACTCACAATCGGAGATACCATCACCGCTGTCGACGGGCAGGCGCTTCCGGACAAAGCGACCTTCAACCGGCTGATGGCGGGAAAGCTGTGGGGCGACGTCGTCGAGCTGAAGATCGTCCGCGACGGCAGCGCACGGACGCTGCCGATCCCGCTGACGCGAGTGGCCGCGCCGCGGACGGCCGCAACGAAGTAGAATCCGCCAGACCCGGCGCCTGGAGCCATGCCCATGTCATCACTCACACGCAGACGATTCCTCCAATCGGTGGGCGCGAGCGCCGCCGTGATACACGCGACCCGTTTGCGCGCGGCCGCCCCGATGCCCATCGCGTTTTCGACACTGGGCTGCCCGAAATGGCCCTGGAGAACTATCCTCGAGACCGCCCGCGCCAACGGCTACGCGGCGATTGAGCTGCGCGGCCTCGAGGGCGAGATGGAGCTGCCCAAGCGCCAGGAGTTCGCGCCGGGCAACGTGGCCACCACCCTCAAGGATCTGTCTGCGCTGGATCTGAAGGTTTCGGATCTGGGCTCGTCGGCGATGCTCCACAGCCCCGATCAGGCCAAGCGCACAGAGCAGATGGATGGTGCCAAACGCTTCATCGATCTCGCGCATACGCTGGACGTCCCCTATGTGCGCGTCTTCGGCAACAACTACGTGGCCAACGAGCCCAAGGCGACGACCATCGCGCGCATCGCCGACGCACTGCGGAGCCTGGCCACGTACGCGAAGGGAAGCGGCGTCACCGTCATTGTCGAGTCGCACGGCGACTTCACCGATTCCCCGTCGCTGCTCGACCTGTTGAAACAGGCCGGCGACGGCGTCGCGCTGCTGTGGGATACGCACCACACCTGCGTGGAAGGGAAAGAGAAGCCCGCCGACACCTTTGCCGCGCTCGGCAGCTACGTGCGTCACACGCACATCAAGGATTCCGTGCCCGCGGGCGCCGAACGGCACTATGTGCTCACCGGGAAAGGCGACGTCCCGATCGCGGACATCGTGCGCACGCTGGTGACCGGTGGCTACACCGGGTACTACTGCTTCGAGTGGGAGAAAGCCTGGCATCCCGACATCGACGAACCGGAAGTCGCGATCCCCGACTACGCGAGCGCGATGCGCGGCTACCTCACGAACGCCGGATGGAAGGCGTAGCCGGGCTTCGGTCTACTGTCTGCTGTCTGCGGGCCAAACCGGAGACGCGGACGGAGAGTGCGGCGAAGGCTGCGTGGGTGCCCTGTGCCGTGGTCGAGCCCCGGCCGAATGCGGCCCGAAGACCGTGCCTGGAGCTCGGAGGCTGTCGTATGGATCGCCGTGAGTTCCTGACCACTGTCGGCGCCGGTGCCGTGGCGGCCGGGTCGATCGCCGGACGCGTTGCAGCGGAGGGTCATGAGGCCACACTGACCGATACGAGCGGTCTCATCGCCTTTGCCGGCGGCAAGCATCGCGGCGCCGTTCGCGCCTGGCGAAGTCACGCTGCTGCCTGGACCATGCGCGGACGCACTTCTGCGCAACCAGCGCTATCTGCACTCCCTGCCGACCGATCGCCTGCTGCATACGTTCCGCGTGACTGCGGGACTGAGCTCGAATGCGCAGCCGGTTGGAGGCTGGGAGAAACCAGACTGCGAACTGCGCGGCCACTTCAGCGGCCACTATCTGTCGGCCTGTGCCCTCATGCACGCCCACGCCGGCGACCACGACCTGGAGCGCAGCGCCCGGGAGATGTCCGCGGCGCTTGGCGTCTGCCAGACGAAGATCGGAAACGGCTATCTCAGCGCGTACCCCGAAGAGCTCTACGATCGACTGAAGGCCGGACGCCCCGTCTGGGCGCCGTTCTACACGTACCACAAGATTCTGGCGGGTCACCTGGATCTCTACACGCTCACCGGCAATACCGACGCTCTTGCGGTAGCCGAGGGCATGGCGCGCTGGGTGCGTCACTGGCTGAACGGCGTCAGCGACGCGCAGCTGCAGCGCATCCTGCAGACCGAGTACGGCGGCATGAACGAGGCGCTCTACAACCTCGCCGCCGTGACGAATAAGCAGGAATACCTCGAGCTCGGTCATCGCTTTGCCCAGCCCGGCTTCTTCGACCCGCTCGCCGAGCATCGCGACGAGCTGAAAGGACTGCACGAGAACACGCACGTACCAAAAGTCATCGGCGCAGCGCGCCGCTACGAGCTCACCGGCGAGCGGCGCTATCGCGACATCGCCGAATACTTCTGGCACCAGGTGGCCGAAGAGCGCTCGGTACTGCATCGGGAACAGCAGTAACGGCGAGCTCTGGCGATCGGCGCCACGCGTGCTGGCGAAGGAGCTGTCACCCACCACCGCCGAGTGCTGCTGCGCGTACAACATGCTCAAGCTCACGCGCCACCTCTTCTCGTGGACGGGCGACGCGAAGTATGCGGACTACTACGAGCGTGCGCTCTTCAACTGCCGGCTCGGCACGCAGCATCCAGACGATGGGCGGCTGATGTATTACTTTCCACTGGCATCTGGATACTGGAAGCTGTACGGGTCGGCCCTCGATGCCTTCTGGTGCTGTACCGGCACGGGCGTCGAAGAGTACGCAAAGCTCGCCGATAGCATCTACTTCCACACCGACACCAGCCTGATCGTGAACATGTACGTGGCGTCGGAGCTGCGGTGGAACGACAAGGGCGTGCGCGTCCGGCAGGACACCCGCTTCCCGCAGGACGATCGCATCCGCTTGACCGTGGATGCCACGGCACCGGCGACGTTCACGCTCCGCCTGCGCGTCCCCTACTGGGCGGACGGCGGCAGCGTCTCAGTGAATGGCGCGGCTATCCCCGCCTTCTCGTCGCCGTCGAGCTATCTCTCGCTGACCCGTAATTGGAAGAGTGGGGATGTCGTCGAGTTGACGCTGCCGATGCGGCTGCACCGCTCTCACATGCCGGACGATCGTAGCGTGCAGGCGGTGATGTACGGACCGCTGGTGCTGGCGGGCCGTCTGGGGAGCGAGGGGCTCACCGAGGCGATGCAGATCGGCGACTACGATCAGGACTACAAAGGCACCGTGGCGCAGGTCGGTCCGATTTCCGCGCCGCTCGAAGGCGCTCCTGGATGGGTCGAACCGGTGAAGGGCCGCCCGCTCACCTTCACGACAGTGAATCAGGCGCGCGCGATCGAGTTGGTGCCCGTCAGCGCGATCCATGGTGAGAAGTACGCCGTGTACTGGTCGCTCACGTGAAATGGGGTCGGGATGAATTTCATCCCGACCCCATTTCCTAATCCTCGCGCAGCGCCGTAAGCGGATCGATCCGCGTGGCGCGATGCGACGGGATCCACCCCGCGGCCAACGCGACGGCTGCGAGCACGGCCACGACCGCACCGAAGGTCTGCGGGTCGGCTGGTGTCACGCCGTACAGCAGTGAGACCGCGACGCGCGCCAAACCCAGCGACACGGCGCATCCCGCCAGGACACCTGCCGCGACTGGCACGATCGTCTCGCCGAGCGCAAGCTTCACCACGTCAGCGCTCTGTGCGCCAAGCGCCATCCGGATGCCGATCTCGCGCGTGCGCCGCGAGACGACATAGGCAATCAGTCCATAAATCCCGATCGCGGCCAGCAGCACCGCGACGCCCGCGAAGCCGGCCAGCAGCCACGCTGTCACTCGTGCGCGCCACAGCCGATCGGTGACGACGCGCTCCATCGTGGTCAACTGCGCAATGGGCACATCGGGATCCACGGACCACACGGCACGGCTGGCCGCCGATGCGATCGCGGCCGGGTCGCCCGCCGTGCGAAGGACGAACGTGAGCTCGGCGCCGCCAAACTCTCCCGCGTGCTGCGCGTACGGAACGTAGACCTCTTCAGGCACCGGACCGGACCACTCGCTCTGGCGTGCGTTGGCCGACACGCCGACCACCGTCATCCACTCACCATCATCCGATCCAACGCGGATTCGGCGGCCGATGGGATCCTCGCCGGCGAAATGCCTGGCGGCCAGCGACTGGTTGATGATGACGACCGGCAGATCGCGCAGGCCGTCGCGGTTCGTGAACGTCCGGCCGCGAACGGGCAATCGCATCGCCTCGAAATAGCCCGGACGAACCACACGCCAAGTCGCCCCTGGGCGTTCGGACGGCGGCGGTTCCGGCCGTCCTTCAATGCCGAACCGGAAGCGCCACGTGTCGCCCGCGAGCGGCAGGTGGTTGATCGCGCCCACACGCTCGACGCCGGGTACGGCTTCAAGGGCAGCCGCCACGGCATCGTAGTACGGGGCCCTCTTCAGCGGGTCTGCCTGGGGTAGGCCGTCCACCGGCACGGTCAGCGCGAGCACGTTGGAGGGATCGAAGCCGGGCTCGATCGCCTGCAGGGCGAGCAGCGAGCGCCCCATCAATCCCGCACCCGCCAGCAGCATCGTCGCGAGCGCGAACTCGACCGCCAGGAGCCATCTCCGCGTCGTCCGGTGACCGTGGTCGGTCGCGGTGCGGCCGCCGTCCCGCAGCACGCCGGTTATTCCAAGCCGCGACAGTTGCAGGGCAGGAGGCAGTCCAGCGAGCACGGCGCTTGCGATCGCGACGAGAGCGGCGATGGCAAACACCAGGAGGCTGGGCCCAATCTCCTGCTGGCGGGGTAATGCAGCGTCGGGAAGCATCGCGGTCAGACTCGACACCGCCCATGACGAGAGAATCAACGCCAGCGCTCCGCCGGCGATGCCCAGGATGAGGCTCTCAGCCAGCATCTCCTGAATGAGCCGGCCTCGGGCGGCGCCGAGCGCGGTACCGAACCGCCAGCTCCTTCTGCCGCGCCGTGCCGCGAACCAGTAGCAGGCTGGCCACATTGACCGCGGCCACCAGCAGCACGAGGAGCACCATCGCGAGAAGCATCACCAGAGTTGGCCTGATGGGAGCCGTGACTTTCTCATGCAGCGGCACCACCGTGATACCGAGGTCCGCGTTCGTGTCTGGATAGGCGGCAGCGAGGCGGCGCGCAATCCCGCTCGCTTCAGCCTGTGCCTGCTGCACGGCAACGCCGTCCTTCAGGCGCGCGAAGACGCGAAGCGATCGCCCGGACCGGTCGCTGCTGCGGCGCTCGAACGACAGCGGTCGCCACAGGCGCGCGCCAGTCGCCCAGAAAGGCGCGAACCGGAAACTCGCGGGCATGATGCCGATGACGACGTGCGGTTCGCCGTCGAGCAGGATCGTCCGTCCGACGAGCGTGGGATCTGCGCCAAACCGCTCCCGCCACAACCCGTCACTGATCACGACGACGCGATCGTGTCCAGCCGTGTCTTCGCCGCGGACGAACGTGCGGCCCAATGCGGCCGGCACACCGAGTAGATCGAACATGTTGGCCGCGACCTGCAGTCCGTCGATGCGGAGCGAGTCGCCGCTTCCCGTCAACGTCACACCGGATACCTGCGCGGCCGCCATCGAGACGTACGAGCGAGTGTCGCGCTGGTAGTCGAGGTAGTCGGCAGGGCTCACCGCGAACTGCCCCTCGTGCAGCAGCACCACGAGCTTCGACGGATCCCGGTACGGCAACGGCCTCAGCAGCACCGCGTACAGGACGGTGAAGATCGCCGTGGTCGCGCCGATCCCGACCGCCAAGGTGAGGATGGTCGCGAGGCTGAACGACGGGCTTCGGCGCAGCGCACGGGCGGCACGGCGGAGGTCGCTGAACATGCGTGTCACCGGAGCGAAGGGTGTGCCAGCGGCGTGTCCCGCCACAAGCGGTTCAGCACAAGGGTGTTAGCGTCACGCCGCGAAATGCGGGTCGCAGCCGCGGCGTCCGGGAGCGGGACGGGAACGTCCCGAAATCGCACGGTCAGCGTGCCGCTGCCTCGGCGAGTTTCAAGGCCTGGTCGCGATTGATTCCCGCGACGCCCATGATGACAATCGAATCGTCTCTCAACACGAGGATGGCGTCGGATCCGGGCGAGATGCCGGGAAAATACGAGGCGTGCTTCCCGACGCGTGGAAAGACCTGTGCGGGCTTTCCGGCCGCCTGCGTGTGATTCGCCTTGAGCGATTCGTAGTAATCGCGAAGGTTGCGCTGGTTGGTGCCCTTGATCGCCTCGGGCGAATACGTCGTGACGGTGAGCGACATTTTGGTCCGCGGCGTCGCTGAGATCCAGGCGCACGTGGACACGCCCCGCCGTGCTGGCGTCGTCACTTTCGAGTTCTTGAACTTGGCGCCGAGTGTCTGTTCGATCGCGGCCTGATTGAGGCTCGTGCACGCATCACGGGCGTTGATGCCAGAGACCGCCTGCGCCTGCGCACGGACAGGAACCGCAACGCCGCAGACGGCAAGAACGGCCACGAAGAACAAGCCGGTGCCCGAATGAACGACTGCAGATCGCACCTTCACGCTCCAGGACTGGCGCCCGAAGCGGATCCACAATGGATGAGTCCGGCGCGCGTGCTTCTTATACACCGATTCTTCCTGCGACATCGTGCGGGTTGCGCCGCGTGGTGCCGTAGGATCCACCTGCCGCCATGCCCGCCGCACGCACACTCGTGAGCGCCACCCGGAAAGCGCTGGCTGCCCGCGCCGACCCGTCGAGAGCGCCCGGTATGCAGGCCTACATGAAGTCGACGATGCCATACCACGGCGTGCCCGCACCAGCGCAGGCGGAGGTCTGGCGAGACGTGTTCCCGCAATTCGAGGTCAGCTCGCTGCCGCAATGGCAAGACGCGGCACGGGCCCTGTGGCGCGGCGCGCGATTCCGCGAGGAACGCTACGGTGCACTCGCGTGGACCGGCCTCCGGCCGTACCGCCCGTTTCAGACGCCCGACGTGCTGCCGCTCTACGAAGAATTCATCGTCTCGGGCGCGTGGTGGGACTACGTGGATTTGATCGCGGGGCGACGAGTGGGACCGATCCTGGCCTCGCATCCGCGTCCCGTGGCGGTGCTGATGCGGCGGTGGAGCCGCGACGCGAATCTCTGGAAACGCCGGACGGCCATCCTCGCTCAGCTCGGATTCAAAGAACGGACAGACCTGGAGTTGCTATACGCCTGCATCGAGCCCAATCTTTCCGATCGCGAGTTCTTCATCAGAAAGGCGATTGGCTGGGCGCTTCGGCAATATGCGTGGACCAACCCGCGTGAAGTGGCGCGCTACGTGCGCGCACAAGGCGATCGCCTGAGTCCGCTGAGTCGGCGCGAGGCGGTCAAGAACATCAAGGGCTTTAGGCGTTAGACTTTGGGCCTTGGGAGTTGGTAGTTGGTAGTTGGTAGTTTGAGCGAAGCGAGGGTTGTCGTGCGCATCGCATTCATCGGCCTTGGGGCAATGGGACAGGGGATCGTGCAACACGTCGCGCGTGCGGGGCATTCCGTGCGCGCCTGGAACCGTACGGCCTCGCGCGCCCGTGCGCTGGCTGCCGATGGCATCGTCGCCGCCGAAACGGTCGCGGATGCCGTGCGCGACGTGGACATCGTCATCACGATGGTGGCCGACGACAACGCGCTGCGCGAGATTGCCTGGCGCTCGGGCGGGATGATCGCAGCGCTGCCGAAGGACGCCATTCACGTCTCGATGAGCACCATCGGTACGGCGCTCGCCGCGGAGCTCGAGGACGCGCATGCCGACGTGGGCCAGCATTTCGTGTCGGCCCCGGTCTTCGGCCGGCCCGACGCAGCGGCCGAGGGACGTCTGATCGTCGTCGCCGCCGGGCCGCAGGACGCCATCGATCGTTGCCGTCCCGTCCTGGAGGCCGTCGGTCAGAAGCTCTTCGTCGTTGGCACCGAGCCGTCGATGGCAAACGCGGTGAAGCTTGGGGGCAACTTCATGCTCGCCTCGATGCTCGAGACGCTGGGCGAAGTGTTCGCCCTCATGCGGAAGTCCGGGGTGGCTCCGGACCAGTTCCTCGAGATCGTCAACGGCCATCTGTTCAAGTCACCCGTGTACGAGAACTACGGACGGATGATCGTCGCAGAACGATTCGAGCCGCCGGGCTTCCGCTTGCGCCTTGGACTGAAAGATGTGCGACTCGTTCTTGCATCCGCGGAGCAGGCGATGGTGCCGATGCCCATCGCCAGCGTCACTCGCGATCATTTCGTGTCGGCTGTGGCCAGGGACGCGGAGAACTCGACTGGTCGGCACTGGCGAAGCACATCGCCGAAGACGCCGGCCTTCAGTAACGCCGTGTGACGAGCCGCAGGACGCTTGCCGCGTCGCTGCGGTAAGATGCCGGACCGTCCGTCCTCGCGGCCTCGTGGCCGGCTCGAGGATGCGAGAAGGAGATTCCGATGCGTGCAGTTTGTATCGCCGCCGTCGCGCTTGCCGTGACGGCACCCGCCTCGGCGCAGACCGGCCCCATGGCCTCGGCGCTCAAGGCGCAGTACCAGCTCGTCAAGAACAACATCACGAAATCAGCAGAGAAGGTTCCCGAAAGTCTCTACAGCTTCCAGGCGACACCCAAGGTCCGCACGTTCGGCCAGATCATCGGACACATCGCGGACGCCAATCAGAACATCTGTGCGGCCGCGACGAGCGGAACGCCGGCCAAGGACAGCGCGGAGAAGACGAAGACGTCGAAGGCAGACCTGCAGAAGGCGCTGGCGGACGGATTCGCGTCGTGCGACGCGGCGTTTGCGTCGATGACGGATGCGAAGGCAGCCGAAATGACGAAGTTCTTCGGAGGCGAACAGCCGCGGCTGGCCGTGCTCTCGTTCAACACGGCCCACGACTTCGAGCACTACGGCAATCTCGTGACCTACATGCGCCTCAAGGACATCGTCCCGCCCTCGAGCGAAGGCCAGCGGTAATCCGCCTTCGCCAGGCATGCCCACCGTAGCGTGAAGCGCGTAGGTGGGCTGAACCTGATGGGGCCGAGGCGCCAATCACGCCTCGGTCCCCGATCGGGATCCGGCGAGACGCTATTTCGCGCGGTAGTTGACCGCCAGTTCCTTCTCGATGTTCTTGATGCGATCCGACGGCCGCGAGTGGCTGCCGACGAAGAAGTTCGACACCTTGTCGGACTCGCCGTACTTCTGCTTGAACTTGCCCCACAACACCGGCCCGGTCCTCGGATCGTAGCCGCCCTCGTACGCGTAGCGGAGACCGACGCGATCGGCCTGATCCTCGAGATCCCGGCTGTACCCGGACTGGAATGCCGTCATCGTCAACATGCTGCCCAGCATGGCTGACGTGCGCGCCGCCTTGTTGTCGATCGTGGACGAGGCGACGATGGCGGAGAGGCCGATGATCTGCGTGAACATGCCACGCTTCGCGTTGCGCCGCGAATGCTCGTGCGTGAAGTGCGTCAGCTCGTGTCCGAGCACGATGGCCATCTCGTCGTCGCTCATGGCGTCGAGCAGACCCGAGTACACCCAGATGGCGCCGTTGCCCATGGCGGACGCGTTCCACTCCTTGGTGTCGATCACGCGGACGCGCAGGCGCTCGGTGCCGATGTAAGGCGGACGCAGCCGATCCATGATGCGGCGCACCCGCTGCACGCGCGGTCCGCTGTCGGAGATGTCGCCGATTTTCTTGCCCTTTCCGGCGGACGTGGGCTCGTACATCATCCCCTTCGAGACCCACTCCTTCTCGATCTGGTCCGTCGCCGCAAGAACGTCCTTCTCATACATCGCGACGCCGTTGGGCTTTGCCGACACGCTGTCGGCCGCGATGGTCCCGTCGGACTGCCGCGTGCCGGTCAACTCGACTTCGTAGCCGAGCGGGATGTCGTCGAGCGATCGAATCTTGTCGCCGTGGAACGTCGTTCTGGCGACGGCCCGGACGCGCTGGCCATCGACGACGAGAATGCCACCGGACTTCCGGAACTCGGCGTATCCGGCCGCGTGCTCGGCGGTCCCGACTGACTGAACCGCAAAGCCCGCCACGAGTGAGACGATCACGACCATCGTTCGTGCGCGTGTCATCGAACCTCCAGGCCTCGTGGATGAACCGAGCGATGCCCGATCGCAGCCTCTACTTGAAGAGATCGTCGAACGCCTGGCGTGCGCTCGGCGGCCCGGACGCCGAGGAGCCGGTCTCGCGTTCGACTCGCCGCTGCGCCTCGAAGTGCGGACAGGTATTCCGCTCGTCCTTCGGGCTGACACGTACGGCAATCGGCTGATCGCACTCAAAGCGCTGGCCCGTATCGAAATGCACGCAAAGAATGCACGCGTGCAGATCGACGCCGCACCGCCCGCAGCGCGCGTCGGTCGTGACATCGCCGGTGACGATGTTCCCGCAGCGCGCGCATTTGACCACTTCCCGGAAGCCGGGCATGTTCAATGCCCGCGGCCCTATCCGATCCCGCGGATGCTCCTTGGGAGGTGGCGGACCGCTCTGCTTCGGCTTTCGATCGCGGTCGTCGTCCTGATAACCCCGCTGACGGTACTTTCGGTCGGACATGGATGGAGCCGCAGGCGGCCGCAGGTGAGCGTGCCGCGAGGACCCTCGAATTATAGCGGCAGGGCTTGACCGCGCAGCAGTTCAGCGGTTAGATGCCGAGATGATGACCGCGAGGCGCCGTTTGGCGCGACCCGGACTCACTCGCTTTTGTCTAGTCACCGCCTTCAGCGCCCTCGCGTGGACGTCGGCAGGGGCCCAGAACCCCGCCCCGCCTCCGGCCACGCAGCCGGCAGGTCAGCCTCCGGCCACCCCGCCCAAGCCGGCACCCCGCCGCACGGCACCCGCGGCCGCAGCGGCCCGCACGTCCACGGCAACCGTGAGCGTGACCGATCCCGGCGGCCAAGGCCTTTCGAACGTGACAATTACGATTACAGGGCCTGTCCCGCGGACAGGCCGGACCGCCGCGAACGGGTCGGTGCACATTGCCGGTCTGAAGGCGGGCGACTACCGTTTCCGGTTCGAGCACGACGGCTTCTACACCCTCGAGCGCGACGTCACGGTCAAGAGCGGTCTGCCGGTCGAAGTGGACGCCTCGCTGACCGAGGCACCGCCTCCGCCCGCGCCACCCCCACCACCGGCTCCCGCGGCGACGATGAACACGGCGCCGCCCGGCGATCCGAAGAGCGTGCTGCTCGTGGACTACATCGAGCAGAACCCGGTGAGAGAGGACCAATTGGGTTGCACCGCGAGCGCACAGACGACCCTGCTGCAGCTCAAGGATCCGCTGCCGGAGCAATCGCGGGCAGACGCCGACGAAGTGCTGTACGTCGTGGCCGGCGAGGGCACGCTCCGCCTGGGAGGCAAGGACATGCCTCTCAAATCGAGCTCGCTCGTCGTCGTGCCACGCGGGAACGACGCGCGCCGTCACGCGGAAGGGCCGTAACCCGATGTATCTGCTGTCGATCGTGTCGGGTACGCCCTGCACCAAGTAGGGACGACGAGCTAACGCTTGTCGTATTCGGGTTCGTGTTCGTATTCGGGTTCGTTCGTAGTCCGCGCGGTCAGAACACTCGGCGCTACGTCGAATACGAAAACGAATACGAATCCGACAGCGCCAGGCTCTCGCCTTAGTCCGCGCGGCCCGCCACCTTGGCCCAGGTGTCCTTGAGGCCGACCGTTCTATTGAAGACGGGACGTCCTGGCGTGGAATCGGGATCGACCGCGAAGTAACCGATCCGCTCGAACTGATACCGCGCGCCGGGCGACGGCGACGCGAGACTCGGTTCGACCTTGCCGCCGGTCACGACCTGAAGCGCGTTCGGATTGAGCGCCTCGCGCCAATCGCGATCCTCCGGCAACGACGCCGGATTCTCGACCGTGAACAGCCGGTCGTAGAGGCGGACCTCGGCGTCCACGGCGTGGGCCGCCGACACCCAGTGCAGCGTCGCCTTGACCTTCCGTCCATCCGGCGCGTCGCCGCCGCGCGTCGCAGGATCGTAGGTGCAGCGCAACTCCACGACTTCTCCCGCGCGCGTTCTTGACGACGCTGGTGCAGGTGATGAGATAGGCATTGCGCAGCCGCACTTCGCGGCCCGGGGCCAGGCGGAAGAACTTCTTTGGCGGATCTTCGCGGAAGTCGTCGTGCTCGATGTACACGACGCCCGAAAACGGCACTTTGCGCGTACCGGCTGACGCGTCCTCGGGGTTGTTGACCACGTCCATCTCTTCGACGAGGCCGTCGGGGTAGTTCTCGATCACGACGCGCAGCGGGTTCAGGACGGCCATGGCGCGCGGAGCCCGCCGGTTGAGATCCTCGCGCACGCAGTACTCCAGCAGCGCGACGTCGATGGTGTTCTCTTTCTTCGCGACGCCAATCCGATCGCAGAAATCGCGAATGGCTTCCGGCGTGTAGCCGCGCCGGCGAAGGCCAGCGATGCGTCGGCATGCGCGGATCGTCCCAGCCGCGTACGGTGCCTTCCTGCACCAGCTGCAGCAGGCGCCGCTTGCTCATCATCGTGTAGGTGAGGTTCAGCCGGGCGAATTCGATCTGCTGCGGGCGTGGATCGAAGCCGAGCGACTCGAGCACCCAGTCGTACAGAGGCCGATGATCCTCGAACTCGAGCGTACAGAGCGAATGCGTGATGTGCTCGACCTGATCCGACAGCGGGTGCGCGTAGTCGTACATCGGGTAGATGCACCACGCATCGCCGGTCCGGTGATGGGTCGCGCGCCGGATGCGATAGAGCACGGGATCGCGAAGGTTGAGATTCGGCGATGCCATGTCGATCCGCGCGCGCAGCACGCGAGATCCGTCGGGAAACTCGCCCGCGCGCATCCGGCGGAAGAGATCGAGGTTCTCCTCGGCCGGGCGATCGCGGTACGGACTCTCGCGTCCGGGCTCGGTCAGCGTACCGCGATAGTCTCGAATCTGATCGGCGCTGAGGTCGTCCACGTACGCGCTGCCACGACGAATCAGCTCTTCGGCCGAGTGATAGAGCTGCTCGAAGTAGTCCGACGCGTACAGTGTCTGTCCCGGCCACTCGAAACCGAGCCAGCGCACGTCTTCCTGAATCGAGTCCACGTACTCGACGTCTTCCTTGGCCGGGTTCGTGTCGTCCATCCGGAGGTTGCAGGATCCGCCGAACTCCTGCACGACGCCGAAATTGAGGCAGATCGACTTGGCGTGGCCGATGTGCAGGTAGCCGTTGGGCTCCGGCGGAAAACGCGTCTTGACCGTCGTCCGGCGTCCCGTCCGCAGATCGTCGGCCACGATGTCGCGAATGAAATCGAGCGGAGCCGCGGCCGCCTCGGTCTTTGAACCCGTCATACGTATGAAAGCGTATCAGATCGCCGGTATAATCCCGGCCTTCCCACATGGCATTCGCTCCTGGTACCGCCGTCGGTCCGTACGAAATCGTGTCGCTTCTGGGCGCCGGAGGCATGGGCGAGGTGTACCGTGCGCACGATCCGCGGCTGCGGCGCGATGTCGCGATCAAGGTCATCTCGCGCGCGCTCGCCAGCGACGCGGTGACGGTCGATCGATTCATCCGCGAGGCGATTTCGGCGTCCGCCCTCAACCATCCCAACGTCGTCACGATTTATGAGACCGGCGAGACGCCGAATGGGCGGTACATCGCGATGGAGCTCGTGCAGGGCGTGACGCTGCGGGAGGTGCTGCGAGCGGGCCTCGATCCCGAGCCCGCACGCGACATCGGACGTCAGGTCGCCGAAGCACTGGCCGTGGCGCACGGCGCGCAGATCGTGCACCGCGACGTGAAGCCCGAGAACGTGATGGTGCGCGAGGACGGCTACGTCAAGGTGCTCGACTTCGGCCTGGCGCGTGTCGAGCGCGTCGAACGCGACGGCGTGTCGGCCACGGTCTCGTTCGCTACCGGATCGGGGCTCGTCATCGGCACCGTCGGATACATGTCGCCCGAACAGGCGCAAGGCGAGCCGGTGACCGCCGCAAGTGACGTGTTCTCGCTCGGCGTGGTGCTGTACGAAACGTTGACCGGGCAGCATCCATTCCCCGCGTCGTCGGCGCTCGGCGTCATGCACGCCATCCTGAGCGACGTGCCGGTGGCGCCGTCCCACCTGCGCGAGGGGATGCCTGCCGCGTACGATCAGATCGTCCTCGAGTGCCTGCAGAAGGATCCGCGGCTGCGGCCGACCGCACTCGATGTCGCCAACAGCTTGAAACAGGCGTCCGTCCGGGCCGCCGTGCGCATGGCACCGGTTTCGTCCCGCGATCAGTCGAGAACCGTTGTCGGCCGATCGACAGAGCTGGCCGTTCTCGACGACGCGTGGGCGCACGCCACGTCGGGACATGGCGGCGTCGTGGCCGTGGCAGGCGAGGCGGGCCACGGCAAGACGGCGCTGGTGGAGGCATTCCTCGCGTCGTTGACACGGAGAGGCGATCCGGTCCGGATCGGACGAGGGCGATGTTCGGAGCGGCTGGCGGGGAGCGACGCGTACCTGCCGGTGCTCGAAGCGCTCGAATCGCTGCTCCGCAGCGAGAGTCACGGCAGTCTCGCGCGTGTGATGAAGACCATGGCGCCGGCCTGGTATACCCAGCTGGGTTCGCAACCCGACCGCAGCAGCGCGGAGATCCGGGAGACCAGCGAGGCAGACCGCTCTCCGCAGCGGCTGAAGCGCGAGATGACGGCACTCGTGGAGGAAGCCAGCCGTCTCGTGCCGATCGTGCTGTTCCTCGACGACCTCCACTGGGCCGATCCCGCCACGGTGGACCTGCTGTGCGTATCTCTCGGCGCGGTTGCCCGCCTGCCGCGTGCTGGTAATCACCACACACCGGCCGTCGGACCTGGCGCTGTCGAAGCATCCCTTCCTCTCGCTCAAGCTCGATCTGCAGGCGCGCGGTGTGGGTCGGGAGATCGCGCTGCATACGCTGCCCGCTGAAGCCGTCACGGCCTATATCGACGGCGCGTTTCCCGGTCACACCTTCCCGGCCGCGTTCGCGACGCTCATTCACCACAAGACTGAAGGCCATCCGCTCTTCATGGTGGACTTGCTGCGCGATCTCAAGCAGCGCGGCCTGGTCGCAGAGCGCAACGGCCGCTGGGCACTCGTCGAGGGTCTCGCATCGCTGGAGCGGGAAGCGCCCGAGTCGGTCCGCAGCATGATCGAGCGAAAGGTTGCGGCCATCACCGAAGACGACCGGCAGCTGTTGGCCGCCGCATCGGTGCAGGGCGTGGATTTCGATTCGGCGATCGTCGCCTTTGCGCTGGAGCTCGACGAGGCCGACGTCGAAGAGCGGCTGGATCGCCTCGAGCGCGAGCACGCTTTCGTGCGCTTCGTCGAAGAGAAGACGTGCCCGGACCGTACCGTGACGATGCGATTCCGTTTCGCGCACGTGCTGTACCAGAATGCGCTCTTCGCGTCGCTGCGCGCCACTCGACGGGCGACGCTGGCGGGCACGGTCGCCGCGCTGCTGGTGCGCCGGTGGGGCGACAGGGCCGTCGAGATCGCGCTCGAGCTCGCGGTGCTCTTCGAGACGGCGCGCGCCCCGCTGGCCGCGGCACGCTACTTCAGCCTCGCGGCACAATCCGCGGCACGCCTGTTCGCCCACGCCGAAGCGGAGCAGCTGGCCATGCGCGGACTGGAGCTGATCGCCATGCTGCCCGACGAGGCCGCACGGCGTGCGTTGGAGCTCGAGCTCCAGATGACCTGCGGCCTCGCACTGAAAACACGGGCCGGCTACGCGATCCCCGAGGTTGGCGTGGCGTATCGACGCGCCCGTGAACTGTGCCACCAGGTGGACGACCTGGGGCAAGTCATTCCCGTCCTCATGGGCCTCTCGGCGCACTACATCACGTCCGGCGAAATCCGGACGTGCCTCGACCTCGCCGAGCAGCTGCACGTGATCGCGACGAAGCTCGGGAATCCGCATCTGATCATGGTGTCGGAATGGTGCCTGGGCGCGGCCTACCATCACCTGGGCGAGCTGGTCACGGCGCACGCGCACCTGTTGAAGGCGCTCGAGCTCCACGACCCCGACGTCCACGGCGCACGCGCGTGGGAGGTGGGCATCGAGCCTGGGCTGTTCTGCAGTTGCGAAGCCGCACGAACGACCTGGCTGCTTGGTCGCCCGGACGAAGCCGTCGACCGTCTGCGGCGCGCGACCGGACAGGCGCGCGCGCTCGGGCATCCACAGACACTGGCCTTTACGCTGCTCTTCACGGTACTGGTGCATCAGATGCGGGGCGACGCGACACGGGCGGAGGCGGTGCACGGTGAGCTGGCGGTCCTCTGTCATCAGCGGGGGATCGCGCAGGAGCTGCTCTGGGCAGAGCCGGCGCGCGGATGGATCACGTTCACGCTGGGCGAGCGCGAACGCGGACTCAACGAGATGAGAGACGCACTCGTGAGGCAATCCGAGCTGCGTTCCGCTCTCCTCCGTCCCTACTATCTCCAGACCTACGCGGAATGCCTCCTCGCGGTCGGGCGGCTGGACGAGGCGTCTCAGGCGCTGCAGCGAGGCGGAGCAGGTCATGACCGATACGGATCAACGGATGTACGAGCCCGAGCTGTACCGGCTGCAGGGTCGTCTCGAACGGGCGCGGCGTCCCGCCGATTCCGGCGCACCTCGTCAGGCGTACGAGCGCTCCCTGTCGCTCGCCCGCAGGCATCAGGCCGCGTCGCTCGAGCTCAGAACGGCCATCGACCTCGCCCGCCTCCTGCTCGACAACGGCCAGCCGGTTGACGCCGCCGGCGTGCTCACGGCGGCGTTGAACCGCGTCGGTCCGGGCGACACGATCGATAGCCGCGCCGCGCGCGCGATGCTGGCCGAGTGCACGGCCTGACGTCGCCTCTCGTCACAGTTCAGTTTGTGAGCGGGTCTATACTGGGTCTCACGGGGTCGGGATGAGTTTCAGTTTCCGCAACTGGGTGCTCCGAGAAACGCTGCGGTAACTGAAACTCATCCCGACCCCATTTTCTTCAGGCTGGGGGGAAGTCGGTGGCGCGTCCTCTGCTCGGTGGCGTCCTTGCGCTCCTGCTGCTCGCCGGTCGGCCCGCGGGGCAGGAGGCAACCAAACCTGATCCCGGTCCGATTTTCCGCCTGAGTGTGTCGCTCGTACAGCTCGACGCGGTCGTGACCGATCGCAAGGGCCATCACGTCACCGACCTCGGTCCCTCTGACTTTCTCGTGATGCAGGACGGCCGGCCGCAGCCCGTCACCGCCGTCGCCTACGTTCGCGCGGACGAACGGCTGTTGGACGAGACGGGTACGCCGATCGTGTCACGGCCGACATCGCCGCGAGATGCCAGACGCGTGATCGCCGTCATCGTGGACGACTCACGCATGTCGTTCGAGAGCGTCGCGCGTACGCGAACCGTCCTCCGGCGCTTCGTGGACGAACAGCTGATGCCCGACGACCTCGTGTGCTTCGTCACGACGAGTGGCGCATCTTGGATCGCAGTGGCAATTCACCTACGGACGCGCCGAGCTCAAAGCCGCCGCCGCCCGTCTGCGCTTCTCGCTGTGGAATGCCTCGACGAGCTCCGCGATGGATCCCATCGATGGCAGCATGCTGGGAGGCCAGTCCGAGATCGACGCGACCCTCGAACGGACCTTTGCCATCAATGCGCTCAACCGGATGTTCGATGTGATCGACGCCGTCCACGAGCTGCCGGGAAGGAAGACGATCGTGCTCGTGTCGGAAGGTTTCGCGATGTTTGGACCAGGCGACTACCACAGCCTGATCCGCGACGCGATGCAGCGTCTTGTCGATCGCGCCAACCGCGCCGGTGTGGTCGTGTATGCCGTCGATCCTCGCGGGCTGGTGTTCACGGGGTTGTCGGCGGCCGACAATCCGAACTCGATGCGGGCGGCACTCGACGGCATGGCGCTGAGGAACGCGGCACTGCGCGAGACGCAGGATGGCCTGCGGTTCGTGGCCGGCGAGACCGGCGGCTTTGCGGTCGTGAACAACAACGATCTGCGTGCGGCGCTTGGTCGGGTGATGGATGACCAGAGCGGCTATTACCTCATCGGCTACCAGCCGCCTCGGGATACGTTCGATCGCAACGCGAGACCGGACTTCCACCGTTTGAAGATCAAGGTCACGCGGAAGGGATTGGCCGTCCGCACGCGCGCGGGCTTCTATCCGTTTGCGACTGAGTGAGATTGGGGTCGGGATAAGTTTCAGTTTCGGCCAGCCGACCTGCCTTCGGTGTCTGGCCGAAACTGAAACTTATCCCGACCCCAATCTCCTACCGCAGCGTTCATCACACCGCGAAAGCATCCGCGCGCACGTACGCCTCGATCACTTCGCGTTCGCCGTCCTTGCCCGAACCTGAATTCCCGTGTTCCATGCCGAGCACGACGTCGCGCCCGGAGGCGGCGGCCTTCGCGTGGATGTGCTTGAAGATGTACTGGTAGTGCACTTCGCCCGTGCCCGGCTCGTTGCGATCAGGGACGTCGCCAATCTGGAAGTAGCCGATCTCGTCCCACGCCCAATCCAGGTGCGCCACGATCCGCCCCGTATTCCGCTGGATGTGGTACATGTCGAACAGGATCTTGCAGGCCGGACTGTTGATCGCCCGGCATGCCGCGTACCCCTGGTCCGACGTCCGGAGAAACAGATCGGGATTGTCGCTGAGCGGCTCGAGCACCATCGTGAGATTGTGCGGCGCCAGAATATCGGCCCCAGCACGCAGCGCGTCGAGCACGTGCCCGGTCTGAATGCCCAGCGGCAGCTCGCGTGCGAAGTAGCCAGGCACGACCGTCATCCACTTCGCTCCGCAGCGCTTCGCGACGTCCACGCTGGTGCGGCAGGCCTTCAGGAAGACCTCCTTGAACTCCGGCTTCCCGGTGGCCAGCGAGACCTTCCAGTTGTCGCCGCCGTCAATGACGAAGACGCCCATCGTCATCCCACGCTTGGCGAGGAGGTCGCCGATGGCCTGCTGCAGCTCCGGCGTCCGCGTCATCATGCCGTTGTCTTCGAACGCGCGGAATCCGTTGTCGGCCATGAACCGGATCTGATCGAGCGGATCCTTGCCCGCCGACTGCTCGAACATGCCGATGTGCGGGGCGTACTTCAGTTTGAAGCTGCGCGCCGGCGACTGGCCCGCCTCGCCCGCGGCGCTCGTGATCGGAAGAACGGCGGCGGCCGCAGCCGCGCGCTCGATGAATTGACGTCGATCCATACGGTGTCCTTTCGGGGTCAGCGCGATTCCTGGACGAGCCTACTGCAACGAGGGCACGCGACGCTCGTAGGCTGGCTTCGACGGCGCCGGGGCCGTTGACTTCAACTGGGACATCACTTCTGCGATTGCCCGTTCGAGTTGGGTATCGGTCCCCTTCGCCTGCGCGGCGGGATCTTCGTCCACCCGGATGTCGGGATCGACTCCGTGGCCTTCGGCAAACCACCGGCCCTTGGGATCGTACATGCGGAACGTCGGCACCGTGACGCCGCCGCCGTCGATCAGATCTGGCGATCCGGAGATGCCGATCAACCCGCCCCACGTGCGCGTACCGATGAGCGGTCCCAGCTGCGCTTCGCGGAAGTAGAACGGGAACGCATCGCCGCCCGATCCGCTCCATCCGTTGATGAGCATCACCTTCGGTCCGCGGTGCGCAACGGGCGGCCACTGCTGGCTGGCTCCGTCGCGGACGCCCCAGTAGCTGAGGATCGGCCTGTTCAAGAGCTCGATGAACCGGTCGGGAATCTGTCCGCCGCTGTTGAACCGCTCGTCGATGACGAGTGCGTCCTTGGTGCGCTGCGCCACGAACTGCCGGACGAGCTCGTTCTGCGCCTCAGTGCCGGTGCTCTGCACGTAGATGTAGCCGGCCTTGCCGCCCGTCGCCTCGTCCACGCGCCTGCGCCGTTCCTCGATCCAGGCCCGAAACCGCAGCTCCACTTCGTCGTCGAGGCACTTGACCAGCACCTGACGCGAGCCCTCCATTGCCGGCCGGCTGTTGACGGTGAGCCACGCAGGTTTGTTTGCCAGCCCGTCGAAACTGGCCCACGGATCGCGCGACACGTCGAGCGGCGTTCCGTTGACGGCGAGCACGTAGTCGCCTTCGGACACGGACACGCCTGGCTCGAGGAGCGGCGACCGAACCTCCGAGTCCCACGGTCCGCCGCGGACGATCCGCTTGATTCGATACGCACCGTTGGCGAGCTCCCAATCGACGCCCAGCATGCCGATGCCGCGGTGGGCGGAATCTTCCTCGTCGCCTCCGCCGCGGTACGTATGGGACGAGTTCAGCTCGCCGATCAACTCGCCGATGACGAAATTCACGTCCCACCTCGTCACTGCATCGTCGATGAGGCGACCGTACTGCGTGCGCATGGCGGCCCAGTCCACGCCATGCATCCCGGGGTCATAGAAGTAGTCGCGCTCGAAGCGCCAGGTGTCGTTGAAGATCTGGCGCCACTCGGCGCGCGGGTCCACGGGCGCTTCCATCTCGGCCGTCCGCAGCGTCTTCTCGAACTTCTGATCGGCCTTGACCTCCACGACGGCAAATTTGCGTTTCTGGACTGCGAAGATCTTCTTGCCATCGGCCGTGGGCTCGAAGCCGTCCGCGTCGTCGAGGATGGTCTTCTCTTCACGCTCGTCGAAGTCGAAAAAGAGAATCGGGCTCTTTTCGGTGCCCGAGCCGGTGCGAGGACGCCGGGAGTACAGCAGCTTTCCTTTCACGGCGTAGAGGGCGGCGTAGTTGCCGGCCTTGGGCGGCAACACGACGGCCCGGCTCTCGAATCCGTCGTAGTCGATGGTGACGTGTGGCGGCGGCGAAGGCGGTGCTGTCTTGTCGCTCTCGCTCTTCGAGGCCGACTTCGTCTCGGTGCCGCCAGCCGATTTGGCTTTGGGTTCGTCCTTCTTCGTCTTCTTGTCTTCCTTGTCTTCGTCTTTGCCGTCCTTCTTGTCGCCGTCGGCCTTCTTGTCGTTTTCGGCGTCGTTTCGAGGCGCCATCGGCGATGCCTGATCCTTCTTGAGCGGCACGGCCACGATGTTCGTGGCGTTGGCGTAGGTCCACGAGTTGTCGAACCGCCCGTAGACCGGATCGAAGGTCCGATCCGACGTGAAGAACAGGTACTTGCCCTCCGGATCGAACGTGGGCAGGTCGTCGTTGTAGTACCCCGACGTCACCTGGTGCTTTTCGCCGCTCTTCGCGTCCACGACGAAGATGGCGCCGTTCTCCGTGGAGGCGCCGCGCGCGAACGCGATGAAACGCGAATCTGGCGACCAGGCAATGCGGAAGTTGTCGAGTCCGCCCTGCGAAATCCAGAGGGGCGACTGATCGATCTGCTTCGTCTCCTTCGTGTCGAGATCCGTGATGCGAATCCGCATGCCCTCGTCGATGTATGCCAGCTTCTTGCTGTCGGGTGACCACGTCGGTTGATACCGGAAGCCCTTCCCGAGAGACGTCACCGTCCGCTCGGCATCGCTGCCGTCGGCCGACCGCAGCGTGAGTTCGTACTCGCCGGAGCGATCGCTCCAATACGCGAGCGTCTTGCCATCCGGCGACCATTGTGGTGTCCGCTCGGCGACGCCGGAGCTTCGCGTGAGATTGACAACAGGGCCGTTCTCGGCGGGCACGGTGAACACGTCGCCGCGGGCTTCGAAGACACCGCGTTTGCCCGTGGGTGAGACCGACGCATGGTCGATCAGCGGCTCGACGCCAGTGATCCGCGGACGGAGGGTGAGACGGTCCGTCACGACTTCGATCTTCACTTCGTTTGCCTTCTCGGTGGCCAGATCGAGCAGATAGAGCCGCCCTCCGGCCTGGAAGACGATGTCGTTCGGCCCAATCGCGGGGAACGTGATGTCGTAGTCGCGGAAGTCGGTCACCTGGCGCACGGCGTTCGTCGCCGTGTCGAGCGCCCAGATGTTCTGGCGCATGTTGGCTCCGCGATCCGACATGAAGTACAGCGTCGTGCCGTGCCACATGGGCTGCGCGTCGTTGGCGTCGTTTGCCGTGACGTTCCGGGCCGCGAGTGTCTTGAGATCGAAGAACCAGATGTCGGCTGCCCATCCGCCGCGATAGCGCTTCCAGGTCCTGAAGTCCTGCGACTGCGGCATGTACGCGAACACCGTCGCGTCGGCGTTGTAGGCGCCGAATTCACCGTAGGGCACGGGCAGGCGTTCCGGCAGTCCGCCCGCGACGTCCACGAGGAAGAATTGGCTGAATCGCTGTCGTCCGCTCTCGCGGCCGGACGCGAAGAGCACACGCTTGCCGTCCGGGTGCCAGTCGATGACCCGGTCGTCCATCGGGTGGTGTGTCAGTCGCTTGATGTCGCCGCCGTGCGTCGGCACGACGTAGACCTCGAGGTTGCCGTCGTAGTTCGCGCTGAACGCGATCATCGATCCGTCAGGCGAAAAGCGCGGGAACATCTCTTCGCCTGGCGGCGAGCTGAGACGGGAGGCGACGCCGCCCTGCTTGGGCACGATCCAGATGTCGCCGGCATAGACGAAAGTAATCTCGGTCGCCGAGACATCGGGTTGGCGGAACATGCGCGCGTCCACCTGGGCCCATGCGAGCGCGGGTCCCGACAGGAGGACGAACGAGGCGAGAATCGACCGGACACATGACGACACCTTGACGCTCCTTCGGACGTAACGTGGAATCATAGCCCGGTGTCGTGGCAGGGCGGGGCGCAGGCAGGACGGAATGACTGACCCCGTCCCCATCCGGCGCCCCGGCTATCGACTGCGCTGAGCGAGGACTTCGCGGTAGTTGGTGAGGACGATCCCTCGGCGAGCGATCACAGCCTTGACATCGGCGCTCGTCCACGCCGCGAGCACCGCACTTCGATCGGCGGCCACCCCTTCGTAGCCCGGATGACCGAAGGCGCGAATCTCGGGCGTATCGGTCGCGGCATGCTCCACCATCACCCACGTGCCACGTCCGAGCGTCTCGAGCAACGCCGCAAGCTTTGCCGCCCGTGCCTGGCCGCCATCGTCCCGCGACCAGACATCGTGCACGAACTGCACGCCAATTTCCGGGCCAGGCGTGACGAGTCCGTACTCCCGTGTCAGACGCGTGACGAGGTCGCGGATCTCCGGCGACAGCGATCCAAATCCCATGTGCTCCCACGTGTAGGTGAGTTGAGGGATGAGTCGTCGCGCCGTTTCGATCTGGGCGCGCAGTTCGCGTTCGATCTCCGGAAGGCGAGGCGATGCCTCTTTGAGGCTGGAGTGAGGCGGAAGCGCGGGATTCGGCCAGACCATCGGGAAGAAGTAGCCGTTTTCGTCCACGAGTGACGGCGCGCTCGTGAGCGGACGCCACTTCACCGACGACCATTCGCTCGTGATGGCGAGGTGAACGCCTGCGTCGAGTCCAGGGTTGTCGCGGAAGATCCGGACCGCCTCGGGCAGCCACGGGCCGGGCACGATCACGTTGGCACTCCGCAGGATGCCCTCACGATACGCCTGCAGCGTCGCCTCGTTCACTCCGTGGCCGACACCGAGGTCGTCGCCCTGCACGATGAGACGCACCACGTTGTCGCCTGGCAGGGTGGACTGTGATGCCCACAGGGCGGCCGACAGGAGCATGAGCAGGGCGACCGGGATCTGAGCCGTCGCATGAGAATCACGCCGGTCATCAGTGTTCTCAGGGCACGCGGATCGGGACCAGGACCGACTGGCTGAACGACCCCGTCACGGTGCTGCGGGCAAAGACGACAAGGTTCCAGGATCCCGAAGCCAGCGGATTGGTCGCGATGTTGAACCCGGACGGCGTGAAGGCGCTCCCGAAGATCGCGCCCACATCAGGCCGTGACACCCACACCGCGTTCGCGCCCAGGAATATCGGCGCGCCTCCGGCAGCCGGATACGCCCAGACGTGGACCGCATCCACCCCCGTGCCGGACGGCGCCGCCGCATCGATCGCCCATCCGCCGACTGTGAATCCCGACGTTACCGTGGCGCCCGGCCGTGGCGTATCGACGATCATGAGGGCGCTCGACAGCACCTTCACGGTGACGCTCTTCGACTGCAGCGCACCCGACACGGTGCTGTGCGCAGACACGACGAAGCGCCAGGTGCCTGCCGTGAGGCCGCGCACGACCATCTGGTAGCCGCTTGTCGAGGAACGCGCCCCCGAACGCCGCGGCAACATCACTTCGCGCGACGCCGTACGTCGCGGGTCCAAGGGGGACCGGAGCGCCACCGCCCGCCGGGATGGCCTGAACGTCCACACCGTCCACGCCCGTGCCAATGCCGGCTCGGTCGATGGCCCAGCCTCCGAGAAGGAACGGCGGCCGGATCACCGCACCTGGGGTCGGCACATCGAGCACCATCAGGGGGTCGGCGCGTACCGTGATCGTGCGCGTCTGAGGCGTGTAGGTGCCTGACATCGTGCTCCGTGCGAACACGACCAGCAAGTATGGGGCGGGCGCCAGTCCCCGCAGCGGGAACGAATAGCCGCTGGGCGCGAAGCGAGAGCCGTAGCGCGTGCCAATCTCGGGCCGCGTGAGCCCACGAGTCGCGGCCGCCACGAACACGGCGGGTTTGTTGGATCCCGGATTCGGATACGCCCACACCTGGATCGCATCGACGCCGGTTCCCGTCGCTGACGACAGATCGATGGCGTATCCCGTCACCGTAACGGGCTGGGTGACGGTAGCAGCCGTCGGATCGATGCCGACCAGCGCTCCGGTCGGACCGGCGATCCGGCCGAGGAATCCGGTGGAGCCGCCCGAGCCACGCGCCAGATAAAACAACGCGCCGTCCGGAGCCGTGAAGAGATCGACGGGCGACGGAATGTCCGAAGCGAACGTTGACACGACCCCTGACGCCGAGCGGCGGTTGATCCAGCCGCCACAGAGGTCCGCGAAGAAGTAATCACCGGCAAACGACGCGGGGAACGACGCTCCCGCACGCCCGAACGCGCCGCCGGCAATCGCGCAGCCAAGCATCGGTCCGGATCCGTGGCCGAACACGTAGAGCGGTGAGCGGAACGCCGGGTTCGACGTGACGCCTTCTGTCGTGGGCCATCCGTAGTTGGATCCGGCGACGCCGAGGTCAATCTCTTCCCACGTGCTCTGTCCGACGTCGTTGATGTAGAGCCTGGTGGTACCGGCTTCGAATGCGAACGTGAATGGATTGCGAAGACCGAGCGCCCAGATGGCGCGATTCGCACCGCTGGCCGTCCCGAAGAACGGGTTGTCGGTGGGAATCGATCCGTCCTTGTTGAGGCGAAGGACCTTCCCTTTGCGGTTCGCCAGCGTCTGCGCGTTCGACGGCGTCGCGTTCTCGCCGACGCCAATATAGAGCTTGCCATCCGGACCGAAGTGGATGGCGCCGCCGTTGTGATTCGTTGCGCTCGAGAGCGGGTCGAGGTCCACGACTACGAATTCAGTGCCCGACAGGGCGACGTCGCCGGACGCCGTGAACCGGCTCACTCGATTGTGCGGCGCCGCACCTCCGGTGCCGGGCACGGTGTAGTGGACGTACACGAAGCCGTTGGTATCGAACTGCGGATCGATCGCGACGCCGATGGCGCCGCGTTCGCCGGCGCTGTCCACTGCCAAGGTCACGAACGGTGTCGGCAGCAGGACGCCGGCTTTGACGACGCGAATCGTGCCGCCCTGTTCCGCGATGAACACACGGCCGTCCGGCGCCAGCGCCATAGCCGTTGGTGCGCTCAGCCCGCTGGCGACGACGCTGTCGATGAAACCAGACGGCACCGATGCGGCGAGCAAGGGCCGAGCCGGAGCAAAAGTGGCAACAGAGCAGACGAGCGCCACGGCGAGGCGGACGGCGGACGAACGCATGTCGAATACCTGCCTTGTCGGGGAGTGCCAGACGACGATACGCGGCCGCACGGCTTCGCTCAACCGGAGGGTGCAACAGGGCGCACGGACACGCCGATTTGGTTGTGTGGAGAGCGTCACGCGGAGAGTGGACACAGCGGCTCGGGTCCCGGTCGGCCGCCGGAGCCGAGACCTCGGCGTCGGATCGGCGGAAGCGCGGGGCCCCACTCCGTCACCCCACGCGGATTTCTGGCGCCTGCGGTCACGGCTCCGACGACAAGCACGCGGGCGGCCTCCAACGGGCCCACCCTCTGTGTCCACTCCCGGCGTGACGCGCATTTCGGCAGTCGATTCCGATCTCGGCGAGGCGTGCCCGACGCGTGCGGCCTGGGTTCCGCGCTGCGGCCCGTCGAAGCATACCGCTCAAGCGTCAGTCGGACAGCGCGCCGGAGGCGGGTGACGTCGGCATGGGGTGTCTGGGACCCCGGCCGCCAACACGGACAACACGCTTGAGGCGAGGGCGACGTCGGGGTCACCGAGTAGAGAGCGAACCTACTTGGAGGCGACCAGCTGGAGGGAGTTCCCGCCGCGCGTGACCTGCATCCGGCGGCCGCTGGCGCGCCGTTGCTGCTTGTCTTCGTACATCCGGCGATCGGCGGCCGCGAGCAGCTCGTCGTAGGTATGGCCATCCTCGGGACTGACTGCCACGCCCACGCTGATGGCCGGCCGGAGGCACACGCCGGCGCGCGGTTCCGTTTCCAATGCGTCGAGTGCCCGCTGGATGTGCAGCGCGCGGCGGTCGGCCTCGGGCCGCTCGCACGCCGGCAGCACGACCACGAACTCGTCACCCGCATACCGCGCACAGAAGTCCGAGTGGCGCACGTTCTGCCGGATGGCCGCGGCCACCTGGCGAAGTGCCATGTCGCCGATCTGGTGTCCGAACTCGTCGTTGATCGTCTTGAAGCCGTCCAGGTCGATCATGAGCAGCGCACCGCTCTCGGAGCTGGTCGCGAACTGATCGTTCAGATAGGCGAACAAGCGCGCGGCTGTTCGGCAAGTCGGTGAGCGAGTCGGTGAACGACACCTGGTGCATCTGTTCGAACAGCAGCGAGTTCCTGATGACGCCCGCCACCTGGTTGCAGACCCGATCCAGCAGGCGGCGATGCTCCTGGCGGAACGGGCTCGCCTCGGCGTGGTAGACCGTCAACGTCCCCACGAGTTGATCGCCGTCTACCAGCGGATACGCCAGCGCCGATTTGAGCGGACGCGCGGCCTTTGGTAGCCCCGCGGCTTCGAAGTCGGCCGCCGCGCGCGCGTTGACGCCGGGCGTGCGATGCTGCGCCGCCCAGCCCGAGACGCCTTCGCCCATCGGGATCGACAGGCCGTCCACGACGTCCGCGTCGAGGCCGCTTGCGAACCGGCACTGCAGCGCGTTCAGCTCGGCGTCGTACAGATAGAGCGCCCAGCACGACGCGGGCACGAGCCGCGTCAGCTTCGACGTGAGCAGGCCCATCGTGTCGTTCACGCTGAGACGCGTGCCGAGTGTCTGCGCGATGTCGTACAGCGCGTGCATCTCCTGCGTCGCGCGCGAGATGTTCTGGAACACGTTGGCGGCCGGTGCGGCGGGTTGGGTTTCGCTCGAGAATCCGGTCGCCGGGCGGCTGTCGAGGGCGACGGCGTGTTCCCCGCTGCCATCCTCCGCCTGCTCAGCGAATTCGTCTTCTTCAGCACCGGCCATGATCTTCACGAAGAGTGGCACGAGACGCGGGTCGAGGGCGCGACCCGCCTCGGATCGCACCACTTCCATCGCGTCGTTCCAGTTCATGGCCTTGTGATACGGCCGGTCCGTCGTGAGCGCGTCGAAATAGTCGACGATCGCGAGCACGCGCGCCCCGAGCGGAATCTCTTCGCCACGCAGGCCTTCCGGGTAGCCCGACCCATCCCACCTCTCGTGATGGCTCTTGATGAACGGGGCCACCGGATACGGGAACGGCACGGCACGGATGATATCCGCACCGATCGCCGGATGAATGCGCACGCGCTCGAACTCGTCCGGCGTCAGCCGTCCCGGCTTGGTCAGGATGTGTTCGGGCACCGCGAGCTTCCCGATGTCGTGCAGCAGCGCAGCGACCTTCACGCCTTCGATCTCGCCATCCGTCATGCCGGCCAGCCCTGCGAGCTCGGCGGCCTTGGCTTGCACGCGCCGGATGTGGCTGTCGTTCGGGCAACCGTTGCGGTCGATGGTCTGGTCGCGCGCGTCAATGGCACGCGCGAGCGCTTCGACGCTCGCCATGTGCAGGTCCGACACCTGCTTCACGTGCTCCTGCTGCTCCTCGACGCGCCGCAGGTAGATCCGGTAGCTGCGATACGTGAGATAGAGCGGCGCCGCGACCAGCAGCACCGTCCAGATCTGCATCGTCATCACGACGCGGACGGCCACCACCGCGACGCCGGCGCCGATGAAGCACGCCGGTGCGGTCCAGAGGAAATTCTGCTGCCACGTGCCCAGCAGCGACTCGCGCCGCGACAACGAGACCGCCGTCGCCACGAGCCAGCTGTTGCAGAGGAAGAAGGTTGCGGCCGCACCAACCGCCGGGCGGCTCAGTCGAACGAGGTTCTCACCGATGTGGAATCCGCCGAGCGCCTGCGCGACCGCGCCCGCGGCCTGCATCGTCAGGACCAGGGCCGCGATGCTGAAGGCGGTCTGACGCAGCGACGCGCGGCCGCGAGTGGACAACAGGCACTGCGTGGCGCCGCTCGCGCCGGCCACGATCATCGCTTCGTCCGGTCCGAGCAGCACGAGCGTCATGAAGTCGGTGAAGTACGACATCGAAAGCGTCGCACTCCCGCTCGCCAGCGGCAGGTGGACCTTCGACACCGAGATCAACACGGAACTCGAGAGCAACGCCAGGAACAACAGCGGCTGCTCGAGGCGCACGAACGCCAGCCGGAATGCCAGCATTCCCAGGCCAATCACCGTCACTGCTGTGACATAAGTTGTCAGGAGCCGCGTGGCTCGGTCCGCGGGCGTGGACACCCGGGTCGATGCGGCGGCCGCGCCAGGTGCCTGAGACACCTGGTCAACGGCCGCCTTTGGCTGGGGATCCGGCGCCAGTGGAAGCTTCGCTCGTGCAAGCATCTGTGGGTTGCCCGTCTGTCGAGCCGTCAAGGCCGACCACTACGCAAAGGCAGTGCCCGTGTGCTACCGGCTCGACGTCGGGAGCGGCTTCTCAGGACGCGTCGGCAGAAGAATGGTCCAGAGGAACATGTTGGTCATCCTCGTCTCGAAAAATGCGTTACAGAGTGAAAACGTATGTCGACTCCTGGCTACTCACCATTCCAACAGGCTGTTGGCCAGGCTCAGATCTGCATTCCCCAGCACGCTGGCATTCGGATCCAGGTTGCCCCAGACGATGTGCTCGGCGTCCACGGTCGCCACGAGGGCATTGCCCCACACGATGTGATTACCCCACACCAGGTGTTCGTTCCACACGAGATCCGTCGGATCGAGATTGCCCCACACCAGGTGATTGACCTGCACGCCCCACGACGAGGACGCGTCCCATCCACGCTCGTGATAGAAGAGCGAGTTCCCCCACACAAGGTGGTTGCCCCACACCAGATGCTGCGACCACACCTCGTACTGTCCGCTAAACACCGAATACGGCGACGGCTGCGAGTTGATCCAGGTCGTGCCGAGCGGACGCGACGGATCGACAAGCTGGGCGAGGTCGATCGCGCCATCGGCGTTGATCTCGCCGGAGCCCTGCGTGAGCTCGTCGTAGTCCGACCCGGTTGACGGATCCGTCAACTGGATGGCCGAGTACTGAAGAATCGCCTTCACCGTGTTCGGCGTCATCGGCTTGGACGTCCACGTGACGGCCTGCCGGTGCGCATCGATCATCACGGCGACGACGCCCGAGGTGACGGCGGCCGCCATGCTCGTGCCACACAGACGGAGGTACTTGTTGTTGCTGTCCGCCGGCACCGACACGCGCGTGGACGGGTAGTTCAGATAGATGGTGCTCGTCGACTTCCCTACGGCAGTCAGCTGGTGGCCGGGCGCCACGACGTCCGGCTTGGCGCGGCCGTCGTACCACGTCGGACCACGCGAGCTGTAGGGCGCGACGGTGTCGTCCCAATGCGGCACCGTGCCGGCGGTATCGACGGCGCCAACCGTGATCGCCGACGGCGCAATCCCAGGCGACGTCACGCCGGCGTAGCCCACCTGACCAGTTGTCGGATTGATCCCGTAATTGCCTGCGGACGTGACGACCACGATGCCGGCACGCACGGCGGCTTCAACGGCTTGGGCCAGCGGGTCGGTGGACGCGGACTCGAACACCGGGTGCCCGAGCGACAGGTTGATCACGTCGATGCCGAGCGACTGCTTGTTGGCCGTCGCGAACTCGATCGCCGCGATGACCGTGCTCGTGTAGCCCTGGCCCTGGGTGTCGAGCACGCGCAGCCCGATCAGGTTGGCCCCTGGCGCCACGCCGGGATAGAGATTGCCGGATGGATTGCCGCTGCCCGCGATCAGGCCCGCCACGTGCGTGCCGTGCCCGTAGGGATCCTTGGGGCTGGTCGAAACAGCCGATCCGCCCGTGAAGTCGTAGAACGCCGTGACGCGGCTGCCAAACGCGTTCGAGCTCGAGATCCCCGAGTCGATGACCGCGACGCCAACGCCGCTGCCGCTCGGGCCGGCAGAGACGAGACCGAGCGTACCACGCAGCACGGTTCCCGTCGGCGCCGCGCTCGCGTGCGGCGTGACTGGCGCGTCAATCGAGATCGATTCGATGTCGTCGTCGCCTTCGAGTGACTGGAGGAAGCCCCGGGGGACGTCGATCGTGACGTCCTCCAGGAAGGCATGCTCGCTCCGCAGCCTCGAGTGGTACGTCTTCATCCGCTGGATGAATGCGGCACGGGCACCTGTCTTGAGGTGCACGATGACCCGCTGTTGCTGGTCGGCACCGCCCGATTGCGACTTCCAGGCCTGCAGTGCGCGATCGAGTTTGAGATAGCGCCCAGGCCCCGCCGCTACGGGCACGCTCATCGTCATGAGCACGGCGAGCGAGGCCAGGACAGTCAGAACCCGGCTGGGGAGCCGGAGCACGGGACGGGTCATGGCCCTACTGGATAGCAGGGCCGGTACCACGTCGCTGCCGTCGGCTAAGCCAGTCGATATCTTGGAATTACAGGAATCGAGCGGGAATTACGAATTCGTCCACGTGTTCCATCGTGACGCACGCGATCGGCAGCAAGAGCCGCCACGCCGTTCAGCGCCAATCACTTGCGGACGATGGCCCGAGACGGAACAGTGTGCTGATTCGGAACGGCGAAAACCGTAAACGGGCAAACGCACTCCGAGTCATTCCGTTTTCATGGCTTCAATGGGATTGGTGCGTCCGGCGCGCATCGCTGGCATCGCGCTGCCAAGCACCGTCACCACACCACACGCAACGATGACGGCGGCGATCGTCTGCGGATCGGCCGGTTCGATTCCGGCGAGCAGCGCCTGCAGTGTGCGGCCCGCGCTGAGGCCTGCCACGACGCCCGCGCCGACACCGACTGCGGACAGCAGAACTGCCCGTCTCACAACCGAGATCACGATGTCGCTCGGCCTGGCACCGAGCGCAATCCGTACACTTAGTTCTCGCGCTCGCGCCGACACCGTGAACGCAAGCAACCCGTGCACACCGATGCCCGCGAGCAGAAACGCCATCAGGGCAAAAGCCACGAGCACACGCGCCTGCACGCGGCGCGACGCCGTGTCGGCAGTCACGACGTCGGCGAGCGGCTGAACGTCCGAGATCGGCTGCTCCGGATCCGCGGCCGCGATGATGCGCCGCACTTCGGGCACCAGCGCATCGGGAGCAAGACGGCTCCTGACCACCAGGTCCTTCGGAGTGAAGAAGACGAGCCATCCGTCGGGCACCTGTTGATAGGACAGATAGACCTGGGGCTCGCTGGTGCGCTCCAGCCCGCGCACGCGGACGTCGCCAACGACACCGACGACGGTGCGGGTTTCGAAGGCGAAGAAGAACCGCCGTCCGATTGGATCGAGGCCTGGCCAGTGCCGCCGGACGAAGGATTCGCTGACCACCGCAACATGCGGCGCCTTCGCATCGTCGCCTTCGCTGATGTCACGGCCAAGACGCAGGGAGATCCGCATCGTGTCGAAGAATCCCGGCGTCACGAAACGGAGGCTGGCCGTGGGCCCCGTGTTCTCGTTTGCGGTGGCGCCCTCGGGCACGACAGCCCAGATGCCGCCGCGCATGGTCATCGGCAGAAAGCTGATGTACGCGGCCTGACTGACGCCGGGCACATGACGCACCTCACCAAGCACGCGGCGGTAGAACGCGGCACGCCGCATTGTCTGCTCGTAACGGGGGAACGGGAGAGCGGTGCGGAACGTCTGCACGTCTTCGACGCGGAAACCGGGATCCGTGCTCTGCACGCGCCACAAGGCCCTCAGGAGCAACCCCGAGGTCATCAACAGGACGACCGTCGCGGTCACCTGCGCAACGACGAGTATCGACCGAAGCCGCTCGGTGGGCCGGCTCGTCCCCGAGCGCGCACCTTCGCGAAGCGCATCCATTCGCGCACGCGACATGCGAAGAGCGGGCACAAGCCCGAATCCCACTCCAGTCAGGAGCGTCGCGGCGAACGCGATGCCGAGGACGCGGGCATCGAGTGGCGGGGTTTCGGCGATTGGCAGCGTGGGCGGCACGAGGCGTGCGATGAGCGGCGCTGCCGCTGCGGCAAGCGCGAGACCGCCCATCCCGCCGATGACCGGCGAGCACGACGCTCTCGGTCAACATCTGACGCACGAGCCGTTCGCGTCCGGCCCCGATGGCGCAGCGCACGGCAAACTCACGCTGACGTGACAGCGCGCGCGCGACCAGCAGGGAGGCGAGGTTGATGCATGCGATGAGCAGGATGCAGACCGATCCGCCGGCGAGTGCCATCAGGAGCAGCCGCGCTCGATCCGAGACCCCGTCGCGCAGCAGGTAGACGCCGGCGCTGGTGCGCTCGTTCTCCTTGGGGTAGGCGCGCTCCAGCTGCGCGGCGATGACCTTCATTTCGGCACGGGCGTCCTCGAGCGTCGTGCCGTTGCGGAGACGTGCGATTGGATAGAGCCAGAAATTGTCGCGCGCGTCGAAGTCGTTCGCGACCCACCGGAACGGCACCCACAACGTCGTCTCGCGCGACGGAAACTCGAAGTCGGCGCGCATCACGCCAATCACGGCAAACCGCTCGTCGTTGAGGACGATGGTCCGGCCCACGACTCGAGGGTCGCCTCCAAAATGACTTTGCCAGAGTCGATGACTGAGGATGACCGCGCCCGCCGCGCCGGCCCGATCGTCGTCGGCAGTGAACGAACGGCCGAGAGCCGGAGAGACGCCGAGGGTATCGAACAGGTTGGCCGTGACGTTCGCGCTCGCGAGCCGCTCCGGGGATCCCTGTCCCAGCATGTTCACCGCGCTGTCGGCGTACGCCGCCAGGCTGGCGAACGAGTGGCTCATGTGTTGCCAGTCGCGGAAGTTGGCGGGCGACACTTCGAGCTGCGGATAGCCACGGAACGATTGATCTTCCCAGACGCGCACGAGCCGATCGGGCTCGTGGAAGGGGAGCGGCCGCAGCAGCACGTGGTCCGCCATCGAGAATGTCGCCGTCGTGGCGCCAATCCCGAGCGCGCTCACAGCGATGGCCGTGAGCGCAAACGCCGGGGCGCGGCGGAAGAGCCGCCGCGTGTAGTGCAGGTCCTGGCGCAGCACGTCCCACTGCACATGGCTCGCGTTGTTGACGATGTCGGCGATGGCCGCGATCCAGAATCCCGCGGCAGCTGCCGCGCCTGTGACGTCGCGCCGCCGGCGGCCGACATCGCGCCACAACTGGTCACCGTACTCGACGCGGAACGACGCCGGGTAGAGATAGAGCAGCAGACGATAGATGCGCAGCATCACAGGCGCTCCGGGCGGAAACCGCTGGCACGCGCCAGCTTGAGAAGAGACGTCAGACGGCCGGTCTCGGCACGCGCGACGGCGGTGCCAAATGGCGTGATGCGGTAATACCGGCGGCGCTCGTCGTCCAGTTCGGGCACGGGCCGCTCGCGCAGCTCGACGATCAGACCCTGCTCGAGCATGCGCTGGATCGATCGGTAGAGCGTACCCGCGCTCAGCGTGACCTCGCCGTTCGTGCGGCTGGTCACCTCCTGCATGATCGCGTAGCCGTGCAGGTCGTCTGCGGCGAGCGCGAGCAGGATATGGAAGGTCGCGGGCGGCAGCGGCAGCAGCGACTCGATGTCTGGATCATGCATACGCAATGAATATATTCGACGTGGGTATAGTTGGAAAAGTTCCGCGTCGGGCGCTCCCGCCTCAGCACCTCGCACCGCCGCACCGTCAGCCGCACCCTTGGCCGCACCTTCCAGCCGCACCCTTCGGCCGCACCTCCTCATCTAAGTCTTGCCTCGCCAGTGATCTGCCGGTATCCTTTTGGAAAGTTACAGAGCCGTTACAGGGAATGTTCACACCCGTCTTCGCGTACATCGATCCAGGATCCGGCGCACTCGTCTGGCAGGCGCTGGTGGCCGGCGTCATCGGGGCCGGCTACTACTTCCGGAAGTTCTTCGGCCGGCTGTTCCACCGGCGGCCGACTGAGCAGCCGTCGTCGACCCGCCCCGAGTAGGCCCGGTGTCCGATCGTCGGGCTGGTGCCGCGTCGTTTCGCGATCCCGCCGGCCAACTCTTCCGCATCGGCGATCGCCTCATCCGCGTGGTGGGCGCCGCCGGCCTCGAAGATTTTTCCGCCTTTTCTCAATCGGCTGCAGCCCGGTCGTTCACGGCGGACGGCCGCCTCGTCAGCGCTCGCGTGCTCTCGCCCGACGAGCGTCGTGCCCTGTCGGATGTGCCTCGACTTGCCGGGGTGCTCGGACCGGCGGCCGCTGTCGTGGAGCATGAGCGCCTCTGGTTCCCGAGCTATCCCTACGAGTGGCCGGCAGAGATGCTGCATGCCGCGGCGCTGCTCACGCTCGATCTCGCTCTCACCACACTCGATGAGCAGCAGGGATTGAAGGACGCGACGCCCTTCAACGTGCTCTTCAACGGTCCGCGGCCTGTGTTCGTGGATTGGCTGTCGGTCGAGCGACGCGATCCGCACGATCCGACGTGGCTGCCGTACGCGCAGGCGGTGCGGACGTTCGTCCTGCCGCTCATCGCGAACCGCGAGTTCGGACTGCCGCTCGATCAGGTGTTCCTCTCGCGCCGTGACGGTCTCGAGCCCGAAGAGGTGTATCGAATGGCCGGCCGCACGCGCCGCCTGAAGCGATCGCTCTTCGCCCACGCGACGATGCCGACGTGGCTGGCAGGACGAGCGGGGCAGGGGGACACTGCCGCGTGGAAGCCCAAGACCGTGGCGGACGCTGACAAAGCGCGTTACATCCTGCGATCGGTCTTGAACGGCCTGCGCCGTACCATCGTTCGCCTCGAACCGCCGCAGTCGTCGTCGCGGTGGACCGGCTACATGGCCGAAAAGGCGCACTACTCCAACGCCGATTTCGAGCGCAAGGAAGCCTTCGTTGCACAGGCGCTCGCCGACGTCAAGCCGGCGCGCGTACTCGACGTCGGATGCAACACGGGCCACTTCAGCGCCATGGCCTCCCGCGCCGGCGCGCGCGTCGTCGCACTCGACGGCGACGCGGCCGTGACCGGACAGGTGTGGCGCCGCGCAGTGGCGGAGCGGCTCGACATCCAGCCTCTCGTCGTGAACGTGGCACGGCCCACGCCGGCCACGGGCTGGCGCTACGAGGAGTGTCCCTCGTTCCTCGACCGCGCCGCCGGAACGTTCGAGTGCGTCCTGATGCTCGCCGTACTGCATCATGTGCTCGTGACCGAGCGCGTCCCGCTCGACGACGTCCTGCGGCTGGCGGCTGACCTGACGCGTGATGCCGCGATCATCGAGTTCGTCGCCCCCGACGATCCGATGTTCAGGCGAATCGCGCGCGGCCGCGATCACCTGCATGCCGGGCTGACGCGCGAGGTGTTCGAAACCGCGTGCGCACCGTACTTCCACATCGAACGTAGCTCTCGCGCGGAAGGCGCGACGCGCGCCCTGTACCTGCTGCGGCGGAAGGCGTGATGCCGACGCGGCAGGATGTCGCGATCGGTCTGTCGCTCTCGACGCTCTGGTTCATCGGTGTCTGGTCGGATCTCCTGCCCTTTCTGTACCTCTCGAGCCGCTTCCCGGTGGGCGCACTCCCCTGCTGGCAGGATTTTCTTGGCGTCGTCCTGAATGTCTGTCTGCTTGGCGGCGTCTTCGCCGTTGGACGCGCGCTCGTCCGGAGGGCGCCGCAGCCCGTTCAGACAGCCGCGGGTTGGATCTTTCTCGTCTCGCTCGTCGTTCCGCTGAACGTCATCCGGAATCACTTCCATACGCACGTCGAGCCGCTCTTCAGCACGATCGGCCCGCTGGCCGCACGGACCGTGCTGTTCCTGATCGTGATCGGCGCCGCGACCGTGATCGTCCGGTGGCGCCGTCGCATGGTCCACGCGATCTCGACTGGACTCCTCATTCTGTTCCCGCTCGTGCCGCTGCTGTTCGCGCAGGCGGCCTGGGCCATGTCGCAGGCGCATGGTCGGATGCAGTGCGCCGGCGCCTCTACGTTTGCTGCTGCGCTCGAGGGTGCGCCGCGTGCGCGGGTGATCTGGATCGTCTATGACGAGCTGGAGGAATACGCAGCCTTCGAAGGCCGCCCACCTGATCTGGCGCTGCCGGAGCTCGATCGGCTCCGCATGGAATCCATCGCGGCTGCACCGCTCGCGCCCGGCGACCGCACCGAACGATCGATGCCGGCATTCCTCGTCGGGGCGCCCGTCGATGACTCGATGCTTACGAGCCGCAACGAGCTGAAGCTCACGGTGCGAGGCCGTCCTGACGTGACGCCGCTCACACCTGGCGACACCGTCTTCGCGCGCGCGCGTGCGCTGGGGATGAATGCAGGCGTCGCTGGATTCTTCCTTCCGTACTGCTCGCTCGTGGGACCGGTCGTGACGACGTGCTCATGGCAGCCGTGCGTGACGTGCGGACGGATGGTCGGCGCGTTCGGCAGCTCAGTCGGAGAGAGCATGGCCAACCAGGTGTCAGAGCTCGCTCCCCGCTACGGCGTGCGGCGGCACCTCGCAGGCTACCGGGCGCTTGCAGGCCGCGGCGCTCGCGCTAGCTCCGGATCGCTCGCTGGGATTTGTGTTGATCCACCTGCCCGTGCCGCATGCGCCGCCCATCTACGATCGGCGTACCGCTCATTTCAGCCTCACGGTTTCAGGCGAGTCGGGGTATCTCGACAGCCTCGCTCTCGTGGATCGGTCGCTTGGCGAGCTGCGCCGGTCCATGGAAGCCAACGGCAGCTGGACGGCGACGACGGTCATCCTTTTCGCGGATCACGGCCGCCGCTCGCTCGCGGATGGCGTCAGCGTCGCTCACCCGGAAGTGCCATTTTTCCTGAAGCTTGCGGGATCGTATCCAGGCCAGATCTACGCCAGGCCTTTCAACGCGGTCCTCGTCCACGACCTCACGCTCGAGCTATTGGCCGGCCGCCTCGCGACGCCCGCAGACGTAGTCGGCTGGCTGGACGCTAACCGGAACCACTGGCCGGTCCACACTCACTGAGCCAGTTTGCCGGACTCCTGCGCATTCACCAGCAGGAGGGGAACCCGATTCCGGGTTCCGCACATTCATGTCCATCGCTACCACGCTTGACGAGCGCCCAGCGCGTCCAGCCGCGGCGCACGTTCGTGAACATAGGAGTTTGCTCGCGGCGACCGAGAAGCGCGTTCTGATCTGGCTGGCGGAGCGGATGCCGTCGTGGGTGACGTCGGATCATCTGACCGCCCTCGGACTGGTGGCGATGGTCGGCGCAGGTCTCGCGTTCGCGGCGGCTTCGACGTCGCCGGCGGCCCTCGTGCTCGTCCCATGCTTTCTCGCGATCAACTGGTTCGGCGACAGTCTCGATGGGACGCTCGCGCGTGTGCGCCGGCAGCAGCGTCCCCGTTACGGCTACTACCTCGATCACGTCGTCGATCTGGCGAACTCCACAGTCCTCTTCGGCGGGATGGCGTGCTCCGGATTGATGCATCCGACGGTCGCATTGGCGGTACTGGCTGGATATCTGATCCTCTGCGCCGAGTCGTTCCTGGCCGCGCATGCCGTCGGTATTTTCCGCTTGTCCTTCTCTGGCTTCGGTCCGACTGAGCTGCGGATCGTGCTCTCGATCGGGGCCCTCGTCGCAATGAGCAGGCCCGTGGTCTCGCCGTTCGGCTTGGGTGATGTACGGCTGTTCGACCTCGGCGGCAGCATCGCCGCGGCGGGGATGGGTGTGGTGTTCTTGGCTTCGTCGATCCGGAATGGTGTGGCGCTCGCGCACGAGGAGCCCATGCCGCAGAGGGGGCGATGACGCCCGAAGGCCGCTTGCAGGCCTGTTTTGGCGGCGCGCGGTTCGCGCGGTTCGCTGGCGTCGGGCTTGCAGGTTTTGCGGTCCAACTGGCGGTGCTCTGGGCGCTGGCACGCACCGGACTTCCGGCGCTCATCGCCACCGCGCTGGCCGTGGAGGCTGCGGTGTTGCACAACTTCCTGTGGCACCAGCGGTGGACCTGGGCAGACCGGACCGGTGTCGGAGTTCGGCGCCGGCTGCTGCGATTCCACGTGGCGACCGGACTCGTGTCGATTGCCGGCAACGTCGTGTTGACAGCGGTCTACATAACTGTCACTCACGTGTCACTTCTGACGGCCAACGTCCTCGCGGTCGCGACGATGAGTCTCGTCACCTTCGCCATCGCCGACCGATGGGTATTCAGCGGCGTCTCAAACAGGGTGCGCTCACTGGATCGGGTTGGCATCGCCGCCGCCTTCGTCGTTTTCGCGGGTGCCGCAGCGCCCAGGGCGGACGCCGCCGATCTGAAGCCGGCCACCCTCCAGGCGTGGGACCACTACGTTCAGTCCACAGAGTCGCGGCTCGCTCGCGAGCTGGCCGATCGGGATCGATTCCTGGCTGTCGACTTCGACGGTGACGCCCGCAGCCGCGAGGTGCGCCGCCAGCTGCTGGCCGGCGACATCGTCGTGGAGCCAGTCGAATCCGTGGACCAGAATGGCGCCGGGATCGAAGTGCCGTCCGGCAGCATTCATCACTGGCGCGGGTATGTCTACATCCCGAACACGAGCGTGGACGATCTCATCACGGCCGTGCGAGATCCAGACGGACGGCGGGCTCATCGCCAGCAGGACGTGCTGATCGCCCGGGTCGTGTCACGGGACAACGACTCGCTGCGCCTCTATCTGAAGCTGCAGCGATCCGCGATCGTGACCGTGGCGTACAACACCGAGCATCTCGTCCACTACTCACGCTACACGCCAGATCGTGCGAGCAGCCGCAGCGTGGCGACGCGCATCGCCGAGATCGAAGACCTTGGCAAGCCAAGCGAGCACGAACTGCCGGTCGGCCACGACCGCGGGTTCATGTGGCGGTTGAACTGGTACTGGCGGTATCAAACCGCGCCTGGTGGCGTGATCGTTGAGCTCGAGTCGGTGACATTGAGCCGGGAGCTTCCCTGGGGGCTCAGGACGCTCGTGCGGCCCATCGTGAACCTCATCGCGCGCGAGTCGATGCAGCGCACGCTGGATGCCATGCGTGCGCGCTTCGCGCCAGTCAGCCACGACTCCGATCGTCGCCGACAGTGCGACCCACTAACTTACAGTTCGTAGGTGGTAGTTCGTAGACCGAAGACCGAAGACCGAAGACGAAGACGGCACACCGTAGACGGTAGACGGCAGACCGCAGACCGTCACGCCCGTCCGAGCATCGCGAGTGCCGCGAGGATGTAGCCCATCGTATGGGCCATGCCGGCGTGCCACGGGCCTGGACCGCTCATCTGCGGCGCATGATCGGGGATCACCATCCCGTCGAAGCCGTTGCGATGGAGGATCCCCAGCACACGAAGCATGTCCACGTCGCCTTCGTCGATGAATGTTTCCCGATACGTCGGAACCTTGCCTCTGACGTTGCGCAGGTGGACGTACGCAATGCGTCGCTGACGGCTGTATCGATCCACCGTCTCGTAGATGTCGCCTTCCGTCATTTCAGCGAGCGTGCCGACACAGAATTCGAGCGCGTTGCTCGGACTCGGTACCGCGTCCAGCAGCCGCTGATACATCGCCGGCTGATACACGAGCCTCGGTTGACTGCGCATCGTCGGCATGGGCGGATCGTCCGGATGCGCGGCGAGCCGCACGCCAGCAGCTTCCGCCACCGGAACGACGTCTTCGAGGAACCGCTGCAGCCGGCGCCACAACTCATCTTGCGACACTGGCGGCACCGTGCCTGACGACGCGGACTGGTCGATCACCATGTTCCATGCAACGCCGAGGGGCATGGGCGTGTCGACAGGACCGTCCATACCCACCGTCACCGCCCCGCCTCGTCCCCAGGGGCCAGAGACGCGGCCTGCGACACCTGCGATGCTGAAGTTGTAGCCGAGCACGGGAATGCCAGCCTCGCCCATCCGTCGAATCAACGTCTTGACGTTCTCGATGTGCTGCGCCCGCCTGGGTCCATCGAGCAGCACATCGTGCCAGTGGGCCGGATCGATGTTCTCGATGGCTTCGAGCACGAGACCGGCAGACTCGATGTCGCGGCGGATTCGAACCAGTTCCCCGACCGTCCAGAGCTGAGCGGGATCGCCCGCGACGCCCCAGGGCTGGTCCTTGCCGCCGGTGGGTTGGTTGTCGCGGGGATTCGATGCACTCTGCTTGAAGTAGTCCACGAGGTGGATCACCACGTGCGTGCAGCCGGCCTGCCGCGCGAAGTCGTAGTACTCGCGCGTCAGCATGTGGCGGTACAAACCCAGTCCGGGTTTCATGATCGCTGTCCCCGACGCTGTTGGAGACGCGCCACATCGAGGGCGTGCTCCTCGCAGAACCATACATCGAGCTGCGGCAGATATTCGAGCTGGCGGTCCAGCGGCAGCTCGAAGAAGCTCGACGGAATGCGCCCAAGGCAGCGCGCGGCACCGCAATGGCACTCCCAGACGGCTCCGCCGGCAGTATTCACGATGTAGGCGTAGGTGATCTCGTCGCCGGCCGCGATGTCATGAAGCGCGATGACATTGCGGCGGTTGCCGACGGTTCGCACGAAGGTATTGGGATCGCAGCTGGAATTGATGTGCCGCTCAGGCTCCTGCATCAACACTACGACTCCGCGGGCCAGATAGTCGCAATGCCACGAGTGCTCGTTCAGCTCGGGACGTAAGCGGATGCGCCTCGTCCACGATCCGGCTGTCGTCGATGACGAGCACGGTGTCGCCGGGCCGAAACGGGCGCGTGGCAAACACGCCGATGCCGTGGATTGTTGACTTACCGACAGCGACGTCCTGCATATGGCAAACGACGCGAATACGAACGCGAACGCGAGCACGAACGCGAATACGAATACGAATACGAATACGAATACGAATACGACGAATAGTGTCAGTCGGTCTTGACGACCTTGAGCGAGTAGCTGCCCGTGCCCACCCACCATCGACCGGATGTCTCGAGCGTATACGTGCCGGCCTTCTGAATCACGAGACCTTTGGCGGTCTGCATGAACGACCGCTGATTCGCGTCGAAGAGCTCGTCGCCGGCTGCGTCGGTGAGGCTCCACGAGAGTTCATCCGCCGTGGTCGGTTCGAAGTCGTACGTTCCCGGGACGAGGTCGAGTCTGTAGTCGCGCGTCTCGCCGGCGGATGCGATGCGACCCTCCACGCTGGTGCCCGCGGCGAGTGCGGCGACGGCAGGCGACGGCGCGGACCTGACACGAAAGCGGAACCGGCCCGACGGTGCGTCCCCGTGCAACGCGACGTGAATGTTGTAGTGGCCTGGTTTCGCAATCACCCGACGGATGGGATAGTCGCCCATCACGCGTCCCGACTCACCGGCGAGCAGGTCGCTGCCGTCCGCGCTCAGGACCGACCATTGCGTTCCACGTGAGCCTCGAGCGTCGAACAAATAGACACCACGCTCCAGATCAATCGCGTAGTTGATGTCTGTGGCTCCGCGAACGAGAAGTCCGGTCGACTCGGCATCGCGGACCGCGCGGCCTCCGGGGGGACTCGCCGAGACCGGCGCCTTTGCGGCGGCGTCGGCCCGCACGGCGCTCGCCATGAACGCGTCGCTACCCGTCTGAACCGCGTCGAACACGCAGGCGCCCAGCAACACGGGATCCACGATGCCTTTGGCCTGGCACCGCTGCTGCGCGGCGGTCTGCTCCGCCTCGCTGGCCGCTCCGGATTGCGACGGGAACGCCGCTGGATCGATCCCGGCAGGTGGATGGTACGGCGTGGAGAACAGACTCTTCGCAGCCGGCACGCGCCAGCTCTCGCCGAACATGGCGTAGAGCGGCTGCGAGTGCTCGGGCGCTTCGTCTGGCACCATCGCGATGACCTTGCCGCCGGCGGATTGCAGATCGTTGTCGGGATCGCCGTCGAAGTTGCCGAGCAGCCCGCGCGCACTACCTCGCCGATGGGCAGCCGGTTGCAGCAAGTAGTCCACGCTTTCGGGCAGCACGTAGATCGCGATGCGGTCGCCGACGGACGTCACAAGCAGGAATCCATCGACGGTGTTCTTCACGACGCCGTACGAACGAAGGCGTACGGAGCTGCCCACCGCGATGTGCTTACTCACTCCGTTGACGAGTAGATCCTCCTGCCCGACCGACCATTCCACACGGTCCTTGCCGTCTCTGACGACCAGCGCAGCGGTCACCGCAGCCGACGTGCGCTGGCGATACGGCTGCAGCCGCACCTGGACGTCCACGTCTCCGCGCGCGAACGTCATGAGCTCGAAATCACCGATGCCCATGAAGTCGTAGTAACGGCCGTCGATCGTCGTCAGATGCGGATCTCCAAATCCGCCGCCGCGGCGTGGAGGGGCGGGGCATCGCCACGACGGATCGCGCGGTTCCGTCATGCCGTTGTACCCGTACGGCACGTCGGTCGTGTCGCCCGGGTCACCGCCGTGCCCGTAGCGCATGATGCCGGGAATCCCGTTGTTGGCGCTCTGGAGCAGGTCGGCGCCCGAGATTTCCTGATTCGGATGTCCATCACGCCCTGGATTCACGCCGGGGCCCGGACCGGGATGCGTATGAAAGTCGGCAACGAGCCGGCAATGCTCGTCGTAGCGAGGCGGGTATGCGGGACCGGAGCTGTCGACGTCGCCCGGCGGCCAGCGCCGAATCTCGGTGTAGTAGCGGTATTCACCGGTGATGACGTTCGGCATCTGACATTGATAGATCCAGCCGCCTTCCTCGTGTTCGTCGGCGTCGCCTTCGTGCGAATCGCGCCAGGCGTCGTCGAGTGCCTGACGGACGCGTGGATCCTTCAACACATCATTGATGCTGTCTGACGGGCACTGTGCTCGTGCGGCCGTAGCGGCAGCGAGGACGAGCGCTCCGGCCACGCACATCCCGACCGCTTTTCTCACCGGCCCACCCCGACAGCCGCGTTCAGCGTCTTGACGATTGCAGCCGCGTCGCTCGCGCTGATCTCGTCGGCGCGCAGACGATGGGCGTACGCGACGATGATCGCGCTCGAGGCGTCGTCAGCGCTGGCGAGGCCCAGACCAGCCAGTTGAGTCATCAGCGCCGACTTCGTCTGCAGCCTGAGCACGTGACGCAGCCAGCGTCCGAGTCCTTGATGTGAGCGGGCAATCAGCGCCTCGTCGTCGGTGAAGCAGCGGAGCCAGGCCTTGTGCGGCGCGTCGAGCGCCTGATCCAGCGCGGTGACGACAGCGTCCAGGTCTCCCGGTGACGATGGGAGTGCGGGCGGAAGCTTCTGAGTCGGCGCCAGGGCGTCGCACTTGGCGGGATCGCTTTGAGCCGCCGCGAGAGCGATTGCGCCCGATGGAGCCTGTTCGTCCGGTTGTGTTCCGACGCGCCACCAGACGCCCAGTGCGGCAAACACGAGGACGGCGACCGCCAGGAGAACGAATCGTCGGCTCAAGTCTTACGAGCCCGCGATGGCCGGAGTCGGCGGCGCCGCTGGTGCGGGTGTCGTGCTGGCAGCCTTGCGCGCGGCGTAATCGACGAGTACGCCGTCTCGCGGAATCTTCAGCGTGACGAGCTGACCCTCCGGTAAGGGCACCGCCTTACGTGGATTGGCGTACACGGTGTGACGCCCGTGGGTCTTGAACCAATCTGCCACCGACGCGTTCTGGTGCATCATCTCGACGATGTGCCGCCAGCCGACACCGGTGTTGTACGCGCAGAACGAGATCTCGCCCATCTGCGTGCCGTACGGAATGATGCACATCTCGGTGCGTCGGAAGTCGTAGGTCCAGAGATCCTGGAACCACATACCGGCGATGAACATCACCAGCCATTCGTCGGCTTTCCGATTGCCGTTCTCGGATGTATTGAGGCCGCCGCCGAGCGCTCCGCCGCTCTGCTTGTCGAACTTCTTGACGAGATCCCGCAGGCGCAGGCCCTGCGGCGCGCGCATCGGCTGATAGTTGCGGAGCAGGCTCAGCGCGACCTGGATCTTCGTCAGCACGGGACCGCGGGCCGAGTCGGCGATCTGTGCCGCGTCTCGAAACAGGCGCTCCACGTTGACGAATCCGGGGAGTGCCGCCCAGGTCTTCGTCTTCTTGTTCACCATCAGCGCCGTGCCCACACCGCAATTCGGGTGGCATCCGCACTTCAGGGTGCCCCAGTCAGCGCCTGGACCCTTGAGCACGTCGGTGACATCCGCCATGGCCCCCACCGCCGAGAGCGGGTACCAGTCCCGCAGCGGTTCGGTGGTGCCCGTCTGTTTTTTCACGTCGTGCGCAAGATGCGACAGCGTATAGCGCTGCCGCGCACGCGTCTCGTCGTCGATGTCTTCGTCGCGCCCCGTGAACGACACGGGCTGAAACGAGACAAAGCTGATCTTGTCTGCGTTCTCGACGGCGAACTTGATGATGCGTCCGATTTGGTCGTCGTTGATCGTCCTGACGATTGTGACGACGAGCGCGACGTCGATCCCGGCGGCGTGGAGGTTCTCGATCGCGCGCAGCTTCACGTCGAACAGGTTCTGAACCTTGCGGTGCGCGTTGGCTTCTTCGCCGACGCCATCGAACTGCAGATAGGCGATGCGCATGCCGGCAGCACGAGCCTGGCTGGCGAACTCGGGATCCTGCGCGAAGCGGATGCCGTTGGTCGCGGCCTGCACGCTGAAGTAACCGACCTGCTTCGCGTACGCGACCGACTCCAGGAAGATGGGAGAGATCGTCGGCTCGCCGCCCGAGAACTGCACCGTCATCTGACGGCGGGGCTGAATGCTGATCGAGTCGTCCAGGATTTTCTTGACGTCGTCCAGCGTGAGCTCGTGGACGAATCCGACCTGGTTGGCATCCATGAAGCACGGGTCGCACATCATGTTGCAGCGGTTCGTCAGGTCAACGGTCAGCACGGCGCCGCGGCCGAACTGAATCGACGAACTGCCATGGTTGTGCAGGCGGTCGGTCACGCTGCGGAAGTCACGGCCGGGGAAAAGGCGCTCGACGCGTTCGAGAAAGGCGACGTCCATCGCGAGCACGTCGGTGAACGTCCCGTGCTCGGCGCACGTCTTCTCCATCAACACCTGACCGTCCCGCTCGACAATCCGGGCTTTGATCTCGCCGGCGTGCTCGTTGACGATGGCGAGAACATCTTCTTCGCCCGACAGCACGCGGCGGCGCGCTTCCTTGACGCACGTCGGACAGAGGGAGTCGGTCGTTCGGGGCCATCCGAGCGGCGGCTTCGATCGCTGCCAACTTTTGAGCAACGGGCCTGGTGCCCAGCGCGGCGTGAAGCTCTCGCCGGGTATGCGCTGATTGACCGCCTGTACGAGCGGCCACGCCACGCGGGCTCCGGCCACGAGCAAGCCTTCGAGTAGGCGTGAAGCTGCCGTCAACCTCTGTCCTCCCCGTCTGGTGCGCCGGGCGCTGTATAGGATTGGCGCTGAAGTATAGCACCGGGATCCGGTGCGTCTGCGCCGGCCGCCGCATCGACCCGGGCGGTCACCAGCGCGATCAGCGCCTGGCGATCCGTTTTGCCGCGCACGTCGAGCGGAATCGCGGATACGGCAATGAACGATCGAGGAACTTTGTAGGGTGCGAGCCGCTCGGCGCAGTACGCGCGCAGTACCGTCACCGAGGGCGGCGTGCCGTGGGGCACCACGACTGCCACGAGCTGCTCGCCGCGGAGCGCGTCCGGAACGCCCACGACACAGGCATCAGCCAGCTGCGGCATCGCACGGAGACAGCGGGCTACTTCTTCGGGCTGCACCTTCCGTCCGGCGACGTTGACGAACGACGACACGCGGCCAGTCAGGACCAGCGCGCCCGAGGGGTCGCACGTGCCCAGGTCGCCGGTGAGATAGCCCTGCTCGTCGAAGCCTCCGCCGTCGCCCGCGTCGATCGACGCGTAGCCACGCGCAACGGCATCACTGGCCACGTGCACGCGCAAGCCGGCGTCCTCGTCCGCGCCTTCGACTCGGCGCAACGTGACGGTGATCCCGGGCAGCGGCCGGCCGACCGTTGGTCCGGGACCGAGTGTGGCCGTGTCATCGAACGTAATGCCGCCTGTCTCACTCGTGCCGTAGAACGAGTGGATCTTCAGGCCAAACGTGTCGAGGAAACGCCGCTGGACACCGTAATCGAGTGGAGCGCCCGCTGAGACCAGCTGCTCGAGACAGGGCGGCAAACCACCGGCTGGCGGGTGCTGCAGCACGTGCTCGAACATGAACGGCACGCCTGGCCAGACGCGGACCCCGTGCGCAGCCACGTCGTCGACGAGGCGGTGAGGGACAAACCCGTCGCGAAGCACCATCGCGGTCCCTTGCCAAATCACCGGGAGCACCAGGTTGCCCAGCGCATACGCATGCGACAACGGGGTCGCCGCCAGCTGCACATCGTCAGGACGGATGCCCATGGCGGTCGTGATGTGGTCCACGTCTGCGATCAGGTTGGCTTCGCTGGTGAGCACGGCCTTCGGCAGGCCGGTCGAACCCGACGTCAACTTCATCACCGAGATGCCGTCGTACCGGCTGCACGGTCCCTCGATTCGACACCACGTCAGACCTCCGGGCAACGGTCCTGCTTCGGGCACATCAGCAACGGACGTGCCGACGAGCGCGGCGGCCCGCCAGCCCGTGGCGAGGGCGAGCGCCGCTCGCATCGAAGTGCCCGGATCCACCGGCAGGAGGGGCCGCTCGAGCCAGAGACAGGCGAGGAGCAAGGCCACGAATTCCGGGCGGTTGCCGACGGCTGACACGATCGGCGCGGCCGAAGGCAGGGCCGCGGCGTCGAGCGCGTTCCGAAGCTCGCTCGCGAGGCGCCACAGATCGGCGGCCGTGACCATGCGGTGTTCGGCCGCATGAATGATGAGGGGTCGCCGGGGCTCGGCTTCGGCCAGTCGTGTAAATCGGTCAACGAGCTGCGACATCGGTCAGGCGCGTGGACGCGGTCTCGATCCGAGGATGCGGAACGGCCGATGTAGCATGTTGGCACCATGCCCGAGCCGCCGGGAGCGGACGACCTCGACCGCCTCGTGGCACGGCTGCCGCACCGGCCGCCGATGCGGTTGATCGAACGATTGCTGACCGTCGATCCTGGGCGATCGGCGACAGCCCTGAGGCGCACGTCGATCGGCGACTGGTTCTTCGACGGTCACTTTCCCGGCACTCCCGTCGTTCCTGCGATCGTGCTGATCGAGCTCATCGCCCAGACCGGCGGACTTGCGGCGGCCTCACTGCCAGGCGCGCCGCTCGGCGGGATGCGTGTGGCCGCAGTCACCGGGTTCAAGTTCCCCGCACCGGCCGGACCTGACACCGATCTGATCGTCACCGCCGACGTGAAGGCCCGCATGGGTCCGCTCGTGCGCGTCGAAGGCTCTGTACACGCCGGCGCCACCCTGGTCGCGTCCGGCGCGGTGACGCTGGCGTCGGTGGACTGACACCCAACGGTCGTCAGAAGCTCACGACACCCTCTACCTCCACGAGCAGCTCCGGCCGGCACAGGCGAGCCGCGACGGCTTCGATCGGACAGGTGATGCCTGCGTCGATCAGCCGATCGCACGCTACCGTGCGGTTGGCGTCGTCCACGACGTACACGCGCGCGTGACTGAAGCCGGCGAGCGCCGGCTGCGCCGGTACACGCGACGCCACGCGGGCGCCTTCGGCAATCAACACTTCGAGGTTCAGGAGCGTTTCTTCGAGCTGCGCGTGGAAGGCCTCAGGATGCACCGAGTCCTCGCCGCACACACTGGAGGTCCCACCAACGAGCAGGCGCCTCATGCCGGGCTCGAGCGTGGCGCGTGAGAAGCACGGGGGAAGCGGGCCATATCGCGACGAATAGCGATACGCCGGCACCTGCCGCGGATTCTCGATGGGAACGCCGGCGCTGAGCGACCCCAGGGCCGCGACGAACAGATCGTCGCCTTCCGTCCCCACACCAGAGGCTGTCGCGATCGAGCGGTCGGGCAGATCGGCCGTCCCCGCGGCACGCCGATACCCGCGATGACGCCCCGCATTGAACACCATGTAGCGGTTCAGGCCGTTGCCAGTCTGGTCCTGAATGCCGGGAATGAAGTTCCAGCAGCGCACCACGTGACGACCATGAAGCGCGACCTCGGCAAAGAGACTCTGATACGTCGCCGCGACTGCTTCTTCGAACGCCTCGTCCGGCAGCAACCGCGCACCCGGGATGCAGCGGCTGACGAGCACGTGTGTTTCGCCCGTATCCACGGCCGTGCCGTCGCCGTTCAGATGCAGCGCTCGCGCGGGTATGCCGGGCACAAGCTGCAGAGGCCACGCCGGGAGACGATCGAGGAGCGAGGAATACCACTCCGTCTCGCCCAGGCGGGAGTTGGGCGCGGACGACAGAGGCGCGTGCATGGGGCCAGCGGGATGATATCGTGGCGCCGCATCCTCGTAAAGCTCGTGACGTCACCGACGCCGCCGACACCCACACGATTTCAGCGACTCTTTCAGGAGCTGCGGACTGAAGGCGGCAGCCCCATGCGCACCGCCGCCGCGGTCGGTCTCGGCATCTTCATCGGATGTCTGCCGCTTTGGGGTGTGCATCTCGCGATCTGCGTGCTCGTCGGCCGGCTGCTGCATCTCAGCCGGTTGAAGATGTACCTCGCCGCGAATATTTCGAACCCGCTGGTCCTGCCTTTTCTCCTGCTCGCACAGATTCAGGTGGGCCGCTTCGCACGCCGCGGAGACTTCTACGAGCTGACGCTGCACGACATGCGGCTGACGCCACCGTGGCTCTTCGGTGCCGACCTGGCCGTGGGCAGTCTCATCGTCGGCGTCGGACTCGGAGTGCTGGGCGCGGCCATCACGCTCGTCTTCACGCGCACACCTGGCGCGACCGATGACTTCCTGTGGAAGGCGGCCGACCGATATCTCGTCGCCGGCGTCACGCCCTGGGAATTCGCGCGCCAGAAATTGACCTCGGACCCCGTCTATTTCGACGTGCTGCGCCGCAACGTACTGCCGGAGCGCGGGCGGCTGCTCGACGCCGGGTGCGGACAGGGACTGCTGCTATCAACGCTCGCCACAGCACGTGCGTGGCGGCATGAAGGACGCTGGCCGGCGGAGTGGCCGGTGCCACCCGAACTGACGCTGCACGGCGTCGAGCTCCAGCCGCGGCTCGTGCGCCTCGCGCGCCTCGCACTTGGTGCCGATGCATCCGTCGAAGAAGGCGATGTCTGCCACTCGATTGCCGGGCAGTGGGACGCGATCGCACTGGTGGACGTGCTCCACATGCTGAAGCGGCCCGACCAGGAAGCAGTGCTCTCAACCGTGTCGGCAGCGCTCGCCCCCGGCGGGGTGCTCCTCATCCGCGAAGCCAGCGCCGGCGCTTCGTGGCGCTTCGCGATGGTCTATCTCACCAACCGGACGAAGGCGATTCTGCAGGGACGATGGCGGCAGCCGCTCACTTTTCGATCGAGCCGGGCGTGGTGCTCGGCCCTCGAAGGCCTGGGATTGACCGTTGATGCGTCGGACGCGTCGCACGGCACGCCGTTCAGGAACGTGCTCATCGTGGGTCGAAAAGTCTGAGAGTCGAAGAGTCGAAAAATCTAGGCCTGAGGGCCCGAGGGCTTGGAAGTTGGACGTTGGCAGTTGGGGGTTGATCTGGCCTTCTGGGGAGAGAGGGCCTCGTCCGCCTGCATCTTCCAGTACGGATAGAACTGATACCAGCATTCGGGTCGCCGGCGGATCTGCCGTTCGAGCACCGTGGCGAACCGCTGCGCGACCTGCTGAACGCCTCGATCGCGCGGCAGTGTGTGGTCCACTTCGATGGCGTCCTCTGCAATGACATCGAAGCGGCGCGGCCCGTTACGAACGATGAAGCACGGTACGAGCGGTGCTCCCGTCAGATAGGACAGCAGCGCCGGGGTGCGCAGGAAGAACGCGCGGCGGCCGAACAACTGCACCTCGACGCGATCGCGATCCACGTGGCGATCCATGAGAAGCGCAATCGCCCGGTTCTGGGCGAGTCGCTGCCGTATCTGGAGCGCCGTGTCGAGCGACTGACGGACCTCGATTGTTTCAATCCCCATCTGCTGCCGGAACATGTGGCGCATGCGGTTGACTCTCTCATCCGCTTCCGGCATCGCGACGACGTCCAGCGGCACGCCCAGGTCCCGCATCAGCAGACCACCGAGCTCCCAGTTCCCGAAGTGGCCTGTCACGATGAGCGCACCTCGTCCGCGCTCACGTACCCGGTGGAAGGTCTCGACCCCGCGCGGCGCGAACATCGACGCGCTCTCGGCTGGCGAGGCCCACACGCCGGCCATCAAGTCCGCGACGTCGCGCGCGTAGCTGCGGTACGTCGCGAGCGCCAGTCTCGACAGTTCACGCGACGATGCCTCGGGAACGACCGCCCGAAGGTTGTCTTCGATCGCACGCGTCGTCTCGCCCATGGTGCGCCACGCGACCCACGTGCCGATGTCAGCCAGGCCATAGGCGACAGGTCTCGGCAGCGTCCGCACGAGCCGGTACGACAGCGTGAAAAACCACCCGTTGTTCAGGCCGTGGGTGAGCCAGCGCGGGTCTGGGCCTGTGGTGCCGGTCACGTCACCCTCGCGAGAGGAAGCGATACTTCACCGCCAGGAAACATGTGCGCGTCGTGTCACGCAGCGGACGCAGCTTGCTGGGTGCGTCGGTATACACGGCCGCCACGGGAATACGCACGATGGACGCGCCGCGCCGCGCGAGCCGGATCAGCATCTCGGTCTCGATCTCGTAGCCCGTGGCGGTCAGAGGAAGGTCCCGCAGCCAGTCCGCGTTGACGAGCCTGAATCCCGATTGCGTGTCGCGGACCTCGGTTCCGATGAACCACGACAGCGCGCGGCTTCCGATGACGTTGGCGTAGTAGCGGGATCGCGGCATCCGCCCGCGCGCAAACTGCCGTTCGCCGACGACGACGCCGACGCCGACGCCGTCTCGTGCAGCCGCGACGAGCGCCGGCACATCGCCGGGACGATGTTGGCCGTCGCCGTCAATGAAGAGCACGTGCGTACACCCGTGCGCGAGAACGGCAGTGAGTCCCGCGCGAATCGCGGCGCCTTTGCCGCCGTTCGCAGCCCGGCGCAGCACTTCGGCGCCAGCGCTCGCGGCTTCGTGCGCAGTTGCATCGCTCGACCCATCGTCCACCACGACGATGCCGGCGACGGCGCCGGCGATGCCGCGGACGACGGCCGCAATCCGCGATTCCTCGTTGAACGCCGGAATGACCGCCCAGACCCGAAGGTCTCCCGTTCGGGCGGAATCATGCGAACGTGCCGCGGAGTTGGAGGTCGTCACGGGTATCAACTGCGAGCGCCGATGTCCTCGCTCATCTCCGGCTCGGCGGCACGGGGCCGGTCTCGAACACGCCTTTGGGGAGAACAGCATTCAGCTGTACGTCCTCGAGCGCGAAGGTCTTGGACTCGCCGCCTGCAAAGTCCATCTTCATCTGGCGCATGAAGAGCGTGCGCTGATCGATCCAGATCTGCAGGCCGCTCAGGCCTTCGCGGATCTGTTTGCGGCGGGGAACCATGTCGACGCGCCAGGTGCCGGTCAGCGCCGAATCGATCACCGCATTGATATCGAAATGGCTCCTCAACTGAGCAGGATCCCTGGCCGTGAAGTACTTCTTCACACGCTCCTGCACCTGCGTGATATCGCGAACCGTGTGTTCACCGCGCGAGGGCCAATCCATCACGAGCTGTCGTTCGTCCACGATGAGCGTGCGCTTCTCGGGCACGTCGTAGTCGAGGCGCAGCCGGGCCGGGCGCTCAGCGCTGAGCGTTCCGCGGGCGACGAGCGGTTCCTTGAGGAGAGCGGATGTCGTGGTCTCGACGAAGCGCGCGCGCACGGTCTTCATCGACGCGTCGATCGGTGCCGCCTTGGCGAACAGCTCGTCGAAGAGGTCCGCGGGGAGCCGTCCGGCGGCGAGTCCGGCAAGCGCGAACAGCAACAACACCGGGCGGATTCGCATGGAAGAATCAGGGCGGCGCACCGGATGGCGCGCGTTGAGAGGCTACGATCGCTATGTTAACGTACGGCCGTGCGCGTGACCCCGGTGATCACGGGCCTCGGCTGCGTGACGTGTTTCGGGGCCACAGTGGACGCCTTCACGACCGCGCTCATCGGCGGCCGTACAGGTGTTGCCCCGATTGAACGGTTCGACACCGCCAGCCTGCGCTCCCATCGCGCGGCTCTCGTGTCGGGCTACGACCCGGCCGCGTTCATTCCACCGCTCAAACTGCGGCGCATCGACGGCATCGGCCGTCTCGCGCTCGGCGCGACGCGACAAGCCCTCGAGAACGCAGGGCTCGGTAACCCGTCCGATCGCGAGCGCGTGGGACTCGTCCTGGGCAGCTTCACCGCCGGCGGCCAGACGACCGGCGAGTATCTGGAAAGTCTGCACCAGGGCGGCCCCACCGCGGCGCCCGCCCTGCTCTTCGCCAATACCGTCGGCAACGCGGCCGCCAGCCTTTGCGGCCTCGAGTTCGGGCTCCACGGACCGAACACCACGATCAGCCACAAAGAGGCCTCCGGGCTCGCGGCACTGGCCTTTGCGGCGGACCTCGTGCGTCTCGGGCGCGCACAAACGATCGTCGCGGGCGGAGCCGACTATCTGTACGAGCGATTCTTCGCCGTGCACGACTGGTTCGGCGTGCTGTCGTGCGAGGGGTCCGGTCCTGAGGGCAGCCGGCCCTTCGACGTCACGCGGAATGGCTTTGTCTTCGGCGAAGGCGGATTCATGTGCGTGGTGGAGCGTCCCGAGGCTGCGGCCAGCCGGGGCGCGCGAGTGTACGGCGAGATTGTCGGCATCGGCGCGGGTGGATCCGGCGAGCCGCTCAATCACTGGCCATCGTCCGCCGCCGCCCTCGTGCGCGTGATGCGCGCGGCCCTCGAAGACGGCGCGTGCGCACCGGGCGAGGTCGGAGCCGTCTATGCGTCTGCCAACTCCACGCGGCAGCTCGATGTACTCGAGGCCGAAGCGATCGACGGCGTGTTCGGGCGACACGTGCCGGTGACGTCGATCAAGGGGGCTGTGGGTGAGTTCGGCGCAGTCGGGGCGGCCTCCGCGGTAGCGGCGATGGGGTGCGGTGCAAAGTCCGTGATCCCGCCGACCGCAGGGCTCGTGACGCCTGATCCGTCGTGGGCGATCAACGTGGCGTCCACGAACCGTGCCCTCGAGCGCCCACTCGTCCTCGTGAACAGCTTCGCCAGCGGCGGCACGTTGTACAGCCTGCTGCTGCGCACGGGCGCTCCCGGCGCCTGACTCGGACGCGTCGACCGCGTGCTATGATCCGCCGCCGCTTCGCCTCGCCCGAGACGCCCTAACTTGGTGCCACACCCACGAGAGTCTCTCGCCAGCCGCGTTGCCCTGGTCACGGGTGCATCGCGCGGTATCGGCCGGGCGATAGCCCTCGCGCTCGCCGCCCGAGGCGCATCGGTCGGCGTCGCCTATCGTGAACGGGCTGCCGAGGCCGAAACCGTGGTCTCAGAGATCGTGAACGCCGGAGCGTCCGCCGTGGCCGTCGGGTGCGACATCGCCGTCGAAGCCTCGGTCAACGCCGCGGTTGCGGCCGTGCAGCAGGCACTCGGTCCGATCGATATTCTCGTCAACAATGCCGGCATCGTCTTCGATCGTCTCTTCCTGTTCATGGACCAGGCGTCGTGGGATCGCGTGCTCCGGACGAATCTCGATGGCGCCTATTTGTGCAGCCGTGCAGTCGCGCGCGGCATGCTGCTGCGGCGGTGGGGCAGGATCATCAATATCTCGTCTCCCAGCGCGCACTCGGGGCTGCCCGGCCAATCGAGCTATGCGGCGTCCAAGGCAGGGCTCGAGGGGCTGACCCGCGCACTGGCGCATGAACTCGGCAGTTATGGCGTCCTCGTCAACGCCGTCGCCCCCGGCCTGATCGAGTCAGAGATGCTGGCCAAGATGCCCGCCGCCCAGCGCGAACAGATCCTGTCGGCCACGGCCCTGGGGCGGGTGGGTTCACCAGACGAAGTCGCCGGCGTGGTCGCCTTTCTGGCCTCCGACGCGGCGAGCTTCATCTGCGGCCAGGTGATTGCGGTTGACGGCGGGTTGCGATGAAAATGCCTCCCACGATACCCAACCTGTGACCATGTCGGATACGTTGAGAACCCAGATCAAGCAGGCGATTGTCCGCAGCCTGCGATTGCCCATGCAGCCTGCCGAGATCGGCGACGACACGCCGCTCTTCGGGGAGGGCCTGGGCCTCGACTCTATCGATGCGCTGGAGCTCGTCCTCGAGCTCGAGCGGTCGTTCGGCGTCACGATCGCCGACGAACAGACCGGAGCCGCCGTCTTACGATCGGTGAACTCGATTGCCGGCTATGTCGAACGCTCCCGCGGCGCCACCCCGTCCTGACCGGCACCCGTCGAGGCACCCGTCGTGGTGAACGGATTGAGCGTCGACGTCGAGGAATGGTTCCACATCTGCGGTGTGGGCGGCCCGCTCGCGTTCGACCGCTGGCCATCCTTGCCCAGCCGCGTGGTCGAGACCACGCGTCGGCTGCTGGATCTGCTCGCGCGCCACGACACTCGCGCCACGTTCTTCGTCCTGGGCTGGGTGGCAGAGCGGCATCCGGATCTGATGCGTGACATTCTCTCGGCCGGCCACGACATCGGATCGCACGGCCACACCCATCGCCGGATCTACGAGCTGACCGGGCACGAGTTCGCCGACGAGCTCATCCGCTGCCGGCGTGCGCTCGCCGCCGCCGGCGTGGACCATATCGACGAATTCCGCGCGCCCGAGTGGTCGATTAACGATCGATCGCCCTGTGCCCTCGAGATACTGGCGGCACACGGGTTCCGCATCGATTCCAGCATGGCGCCGTTGCGCGTGGTCGGCAATCCCAGGTATCCGCAACGTCCCCACGTGCGCCACACGGCGGCGGGATCGATCGTCGAACTACCGCCATTCGTCGGACGCTGGATCGGACAGCAGGTCCCGCTCGGCGGCGGTTGGGGACTCCGGCTCGCGCGCCCGTCTTCAGTGTTGAAGGCCATCGAAGCCAGCAATCGACGCAATGTGCCTGCGGTGCTGTGGGTACATCCCTGGGAACTCGATCCCCATCCTCCGCGCGTGCGGCTGCCTGCCGGGCTCTGGGCGGCGCACTATCTAGGATTGAGCGGCTTCGCCGGCCGCTTGAGCGACGTGCTTCGAGGCGCTCGCTTCGGTCCGCTCGCCCCCCTCGCGGCGTACGCCTCGTGACACTCGTTGCACCCTTCGCACGCCTCGCGGCCGCCGTCACTGCCGTGCTCGTCATGTGCGCCGCTCGACCGGGAATCGCGGCGGACGGCCTCGTCATCCCACACGTCGGCATCGACGAGACGCTGCACGACGCGCCCGTGGCGGCGCCCGCGTTGCGCGCGGCCGCGTCGGCGCTGGGTGGTGCGCCGATCGCGGTCCGCCTGTCGGTGCGGCAGAGCGATCTGACGGCCGGCGATCAGCTGTCGTTCGCGGCGCTCGACGCGCGCCTCGCATCGTACGGGTCATCGGTTCGCGTCTGGCTGGTCCTGGCGGATCCACCCGTTGACGGACGCGCCGACGACGTCACTGCCTGGCGTCAGTACGTGCGCTCGGTGGTGGCGCACACGCGCGGACGCCTGCAGGCGCTCGAGCTCCCGCTGGCCGGCGCCTCCGACGAAACTGCCAATGCCTTTCTGCTCAAGGTCACGGCCGTGCAGACACGTGCCGAAGATCCGGCGGTGCTGATCGGGATCTCAGGACCTGCCGTTTCGACTCCCGATCGACTCGCGCGCCTCTATGCCACTGAGGTTGCGCCTTACGTCGACGTCGTCGTCCTGCCCGCGGAAGGCGGTCCCGCAGCGGCCGCACCGGTCAGCGCCGTGCTCGATCGAGTGGACCCGAGCGCACACATCGTGCAGACGGGGCTCGTCCTGCCGGTGGACGCGCCTGGCGCACGAAGGCTCGCCCTCAACTCGCAGTTTGCGGCCTTCGGATCGAACGTCGCGCTCACGACGGTGACCGGGACGGCGCGGATCGTTGGGGACGCGCTGGCGAGCCTGCGGCCCGTGACCGATCTGCTGGCGGCCGAGATCGTCCCTCTCGACGCCGCCGCCGCGAGTCTGAGAATCGATCCGGCCGAAGGGGTCGACGCGAGGCTCGTCTACAACCTGTCGAACTTTTCGACCTATCTGCTCTACCGGCGTCGTACGGGTTCCGGCGATGTTGCGGTGACCTTGCACCTGGCGGCACTCGGAAGCCCGATGGTCCGGTCGCTGTCGGACGGCTCGGTCACACCTCCACGCTCGGTCACACACGCGACGTCGGATGCACAACTGGTCACGGCGGACGTGGCGTCCGACGTCACACCCCGTATTCTCGACTTCAATTACGGCGCCGCGGCCATCTATGCGCAGCGTGACGAGACGCGTGCGAGCGCCCAGTTGACGGTGCAGGAGATCATCGCCCGGCACCAGCAGGTGCAGGCCGCCGAAGACGACCTGCTCGATACCTACATCGCTGATGCTCGGATGGAGCAGCACTTCCGTCCCACCGTCGCCGACGCCGGCTACGACGTCGTCAGCGACACGCGGATGTACCGGGATCGCGACGGCCTCGAGTGGGAAGAGCTGTCGTTCTCGGTCAACGGCACCAGATGGGGCAGCGACCGGCCGCCCTTTCCGCTGCTGCAGCCAGAGAAAGTCCTCTCGCTGCCCCTCGACCTTCGCCTGACCAACGACTACCGCTACCGCCTGATTGGCACCGCTACGGTCGGCGGACGGCGATGCTATGCGGTGGCGTTCGAGCCGGTGAATCAGGCGCGATCGCTCTACAAGGGCACCGTCTGGATTGACGCGGAGCGGTTCACGCGGGCCCGGGTGCAGACCGTGCAGACACACTTGAGCAGCCCGGTCGTGTCGAGTGAAGAGATCCAGCTGTTTCAGCCGGTGAAGGACCAGGCAGGTCACGACATCTGGCTGGCGGCGCGGATCGACAGCAAGCAGATCGTCCTCATCGCGGGCAGGAACCTGCTCGTCGAGAAAGCGGTCGTCTTCTCTGACTACCGCGTCAACTCGACAGATTTCGTCGATCGGCGGCAAGCCGCACGATCGAGCGATCGGATCATGTTCCGCGAGACCGACGAGGGACTGCGCAGCTACGTCAAGGAACACGGCGCCCGCGTCGTCAGCGATCGCGTGACGACGCGCGCGAAAGCGATTGCGATGGGCGTGACCATCGATCCGTCGTTCGATTTCCCACTGCCGATCTTCGGGATCAACTATCTGGACTTCGGCGTCCACGACAAGAACACGCAACTGGCCGTGCTCTTCGGGGGCGTGCTCGTGCTCGCCAATCTGCAGCACACGAAGGTGTTCGGCGGACCGCTCGACGCCAGCGTCGATCTCTTTGCGATTGCCGTGCCTTCGAACGACCGCGTCTACGGCGCCACCGGTGAGCGTGAGGCAGAGCGCCTCCTGACATGGCCATTCAACATCGGCGGCAACCTGGGCTGGCAGATGAACGACTTCCACAAGCTCACAGCCAACTATCAGTTCCATTTCGACGGGTATCACGCGGACACGACCACGGTTGACGCGTTCGTGATCCCGCAGAGCACCATCACCAACGGCATCGGTGCCGGGTACGAGTTCAAACGTTACGGATATTCGCTCACGGCAAATGGCACCTGGTACGGACGGGTCGGGTGGAAGGCGTGGGGCCTGGGAGGCCTCGAACCGCCGCGATCGAGCTACTCGAAGTACAGCCTCAACCTGTCAAAGGACTTCTACTGGAACGCGTTCAACAAGCTGCACCTGAATGGAGCCTGGTTCGGCGGCGACAACCTCGATCGCTTCACGCAGTATCAATTCGGCCTGTTCGATGACACGAAGATTCACGGAGTGCCATCCTCGGGTATCCGGTTCGCCGAGTTGGGGATGGTGCGCGGCTCGTACTCGTTCAACGTGTTCGATCAGGTACCGGTTCGATCTGTTCCTCGAGCACGCCGCGGGACATCGGCTCAAGGGTGCACCGTTGGACCATATTACGGGGCTGGGAGCCGCCTTCAGCCTGCGCACACCGTGGAGTACGATACTCCGTGCGGATGTCGGCAAGAGCTTCCTGCCGGACGCCTTTGCAGACACGGGGTCGGTGGTGGTGCAAGTGCTCCTGCTGAAGCCGCTCTGAGGGTTCGACGAACGTGCGCTGCGACCTTCACGTCCACTCGCGCCATTCAGGGTTGAACGGCGATCTCGCGTTCCTGAGGAGCCGCGATTGCTATTCGTCGCCGGCCGACGTGTATCGCGTGGCACGCATGCGCGGCATGGACCTCGTCACGATCACCGATCACGACAGCATCGATGGTTGTCTCGAGTTCCTCGACCGGCACGGAGACACCGGTGACTTCCTGATGGGCGAGGAAGTGACCTGCTGGTGGCCTGGCACCGATCTCATCGTGCACCTTGGCGTGTACGGCCTCACGGAGGCCATCCATCGCGAGGTCCAGCCGCTCCGCCGCAACGTCCACGAGGCTGTGGCCTACCTCTCGACCACGCCGGCGGTCGCCGTATTCAACCACCCGTTCCATTTCTATCGAGGGCAGGTACCTCTACCCGACTACGTCAGCCTCATTGGCCGGACCGCCGGGATCGAGACACGCAATGGCGCCATGCTGCCCGCGCACAACGACCTCGCGGAGCGGATTGGCCGCGGGTTGACGGGACGCCGCGCCATGGTCGGCGGCTCCGACGCGCACGCCCTGCACAGAATCGGACAGACGTGGACCGAGACGCCTGCGGCCACTCGCCACGAGTTCCTCGCCGACCTGCGTCGCGGCCAGGCACGACCGGGCGGCGCGCATGGATCCGTCGGCGCTCTCGCAGGCGACATATACCGCGTCGTGGCCTGCTATTGGCGTGCGCTCGTTTCGAGTGGGTATCCCGAGCTCACGCCGGGCCGCCGCGTGGTGGGTCTCGCGTTCTCGGCGGCCACGCTGCCGGCACAGTTCACGCCGCTCGCGGTGTCGCTGCTTCACAAACGTCGTGAGGCCGGCACGGTGCGCAGCGCGGCTCACGCGCTCGGCAGTGCCACGAACGCGCACGACGTTTCGGACATCGCGAGAGAATTCGAAGGATGAGCTCGGGACGCATCGCGATCACCGGCGTCGGCCTCATCACAGCCGTCGGCTCGACGCGCGAATCGACGTGGTCGTCGCTCGTCGACGGACGCTGTGGCATCGGCGACGTCACCCTGTTCGACACGGCGGGCTACCGAAGCCGGTGCGGCGCCGAAATCGAGTCGTTCGATGTCTCGGGCTTGTCCCGCTACGAGCGGCGCCGATGGTCGCGAAGCGACCAGCTAGCCGTCGTCGCGGCCGGTGAGGCGCTCGAGGACGCGGGGCTGCGCGGTAACGTCGTCGATCCGACGAGAATCGGGGTCCTTCTCGGTGCGGGCACGGGCGATCTGCTTCGTAACGAGGACTACTACTTCACCATGCTCGACCGCGGCATCGGGCACGCCCCGCCAACGCGCATCCACAACCATTTCACCAGCTCACCGACCGACGTCGTCGCCACGCGCTTTGGCTTCGAGGGGTTGCGGACGACGGTGGTGTCGGCGTGTTCGTCCAGCAGCATTGCCATTGGCTACGCGGGCGATCTGATTCGCGCCGGACGGCTGGATGCCGCGGTGTGCGGCGGATCGGACGCGTTGTCACGCCTGACGTTCAGCGGGTTCAATGCGCTGCGTCTGATGGATCCGGCACCGTGCCGGCCGTTCGACGCGTCGCGCGCGGGGATGAACATCGGCGAAGGCGCCGGCATCCTCGTTCTGGAGGATTGGGAACGCGCACGCCGGCGAGGCGCGTCGATCTACGCGGAGTTGGCTGGCTATGCGCTGACCTGCGAAGCGTTTCATGCCACGGCTCCGGAGCCGGAGGGCCATGCCATCGCGGACACGATCCGGCAGGCCCTGGCAACGTCGGGCACGCCAGCGGACGATGTGGATCATGTCAACGCGCACGGGACGGCGACGGCGCAGAACGATCGGGCAGAAGCCAGAGGCCTGCACCGCGTGTTTGGCGAGCGCGCCCGGCATCTGCCCGTCACGTCGATCAAGAGCATGGTGGGCCACTGTCTCGGGGCGGCCGGAGCCGTCGAAGCGGCGGTGGCAGCACTCACGGTGGCGCGCGGGGTAATCCCTCCGACAATCAACCACACCCAGACAGACGGCGAGTGCGCAGTAGACATCGTCGCTAATTGCGCGCGAGACATGCCCGTCCGTTGCGTCGTCTCGACGTCGCTCGCGTTCGGCGGCAACGATGCGGCGATTGTGTTTCGACGGATCGACTAGGGTGCGGTCACGAGGTGCGGGCGGAGGGTGCGGTCACGAGGTGCGGCGGAGGGTGCGGTCACGAGGTGCGGGCGGAGGGTGCGGTCACGAGGTGCGGGCGGAGGGTGCGGTCACGAGGTGCGGACGGAGGGTGCGGTCACGAGGTGCGGGCGGAGGGTGCGGTCACGAGGTGCGGACGGAAGGTGCGGCCGGAAGGTGCGGTCAGGGCGCGACACCCGATTTGGCACAGCGGATGCCATTGGGCACGCTGTGGCTGTCCGGCACTTCTCAGAACTCGTTGCCTGGCAGCTGTCGGAAGCCCTTCGCGCTGAGCTCTGGGCAATTTCTGAGAGGGCGAATGAGGCGCGTGATTATCGTTTTCGCGATCAGCTGCGGGCGTCGGCGCTATCGGCACCTGCCAACATCGCCGAAGGATTCGGTCGCTATGCGCACGGTGACTTTGCGCGGTTTTGTGACATCGCCATCGGCTCGCTCACCGAGACTGAAAATCACCTGAAGGTCTCACGTCGCGAAGGCTATGTGAACAATTCCGACTACAAGACGCTGCTATTCCTCATCAGGCGAGCCCGCATCGCAACGATCCGGCTCAAAGCCTATCTACGCAGCACCCCAACGCCTGGCTAGGCGGCACCCTCCCAGCGTACCTTCGGCCGCACCTTCCGACCGCACCTTCCGACCGCACCATCCGACCGCACCATATGGCCGCACCATTCGGCCGCACCTTCCGTCCGCACCCTCCGACCGCACCTTCCGCCCGCACCTTCTGTCCGCACCCCGTGGCCGCACCCTACGCCCGCACCTTACTGCCGCACCTTGGTTCAGCCTTCGCGCAGCACAACCGACGGATCAATCCGCGCCGCACGCCGCGCCGGGAGCCAGGCAGCGGCCAGCGCAATCACTGTGAGGACGATCACGGCGCCGGCAATCGTCATGGGATCGCCCGGCTCGAGGCCGTAGAGCAGCGCGGCGACAAACCGCGAGGCCCAGAAGCTGGCAGCGGCGCCAACGATGACCCCGATGGCGACGAGGCGCGCCATGCGCGAGACGACCATCCGCTGTACTCGGCCTGCGTCGGCACCAAGCGCCATGCGGACGCCGATCTCCGTCCGCCGCAGAGTGACGGTGTACGACGCCACGCCATACAGTCCGATCCCGGCCAACAGCAGCGCAAGGCCACCGAAGAACCCTGACAGGATGGCCATGATGCGCTCGCGGACCAGGCTCGCGTTCACCTGATCGCGCAGCGGGTGGAAGTTCAGTGAGAGATCGCGATTGACTGTCCCAATCCGCGTCACCAGGCTGCGGACCAGCAGCGCGGGCGATTGCCCCCCGGCAACCCGCACCGTAAGGGCTGAGAACGGCTCGTTCTCGTCGCTGCTCTGCGCGAACGACGTGTACACGACGGGCTCGGTGACCTTGCGTAGATCGTTGTAGGCGCTGTTGGCCACGACGCCGATGATCTCGAGCACCTTCGTTGGCTGTCCCACGTCGTGGTCCGGCAGGCGGATTGCCTTGCCAACGGGATCGATGCCCGGCGCGAACCTGCGCGCGAAGGCTTCGTTCACGACCACGACTGGCGTTGACCCCGTACGGTCGCGCGAATCGAAGTCGCGGCCGCCGAGAACCCTCGTGCCGTAGGTCGCAAACCAGCCGGGCGTGACGGCGTTGAACCAGGCCATACGGTCTCGACCCTTGAGTGGCGGCTGTCCGTCGACTTCGACGACATCGTTCCAGCTCATGCCGCTCAGCGGTGTCAGGACCGAAACGGCAACGCGTTCCACACCGGGGAGCGTTGCGACCGCATCCCGCGCACGCATGAAGAGCGCGTGCCGATCGGCCGGGGCAACGCCACTTCGCTGTGCGTCGAGCGTGACGAGCAGCAACGGATCGCGATCGAACCCGAGGTCCAGCGACGCGAGCGACGCGAAGGTCCGCACGAACAATCCAGCGCCGACCAGCAGCATCACCGACAACGCGACCTGCGCCACGATAAGCGGACTCCCCAGCCGGCGGCGCGTCACGCTGGCCCCCCCGCGGCCGACTTCGGCAAGCGCCTCGGCCGGCTCCGCGCTGCCCGCCCTCAACGCGGGCACGAGACCGAAGAGCAGCGCCGTCGCAATCGCTACACCAGTTGTGAACGTCAGGACCCGCCAATCGAGCGTGAGGTCGAGCACGACCGTGTCCTGCACGGTTGAGAGCTGTGTCACCAGGAGCTTCGACGCCCACCGTGCGAACAGCAGACCGAGCACGGCCCCTGCACCCGAGAGCAGAAGACTCTCGACGAGCAGGGCGCGGGCGAGGCGCAGGCGCGACGCGCCCAGCGCCCGCCGCAGACTCATTTCGTGCCGGCGGGCGGTCGCTCTCGCCAGTGACAGGTTCGCGATGTTGGCACAGGCGATCAGCAGCACGAGCCCCACCGTCGCCAGTAGCGTAAAGAGCGGCTCTCGATAGCGGCTACGGATGTTGGACGATCCGCTCCCATGCGGGATCACGCTCATCGGTCCCGTGAGGTATTCCTTCAGGAACTCTGGCGGCCAACGCTCCGGCAGCGTCGCTGCACGGACCTGCGGCTGGACCGCGGTCAACGCGCTCGCCGCATCGGCTTCGGTCTGACCGGGTTTCAGGCGACCCACGATCTCCAGCCACCAGGTCGACCGCTTGTCGAGCCACGATTCCGCTCCGCGCATCACCGGCTCGTCGCCGATCGGCACCGCAAGATCGAAAGAGCGTCCGAGATCGGGACCCAGGAACCCCGGCGGCGTCACGCCAACGATGGTGAGGGCCACACGGTTCGCGGTGATGGAACGGCCGATCACGTCGGCCGCGCCGCCAAAGTGCCGCTGCCAGAACGCATAGCTGATCACGGTCACAGGCCCGTTCGGGCCTCCGCCGCGGCGATCGTCTTCGGCGGTGTACGTGCGGCCGAGGATCGCCGGCACGCCGACCACGTCGAAGAAGGTGCCGCTCGTCCACAGCCCCTGGACCAGCTCGGCCTGACCGCCGGGCGATATGTTGAACTGGTCGCCGGAGTATGCGGTAACGCCTTGAAAGATGTCCGCATGATGATCGCGCAGCTGTTCCCAGATCGGGTTGGTGAACGATCCGTGATCGATGCGCACGAGGCGATTGGGCTCACGGACCGGTGTCGCACGCAGCAGCAGACTGTTCACGAGTGAGAAGATCGCCGTATTGGCGCCGATGCCGAGCGCGAGCGACAAGATCGCAACGACCGCAAAGCCCGGTGCGCGCGACAGCGACCGGATCGCGTACTTCACGTCTTGCAGCGTGTCTTCCACCCATCGTGTGCCGCGGGCATCGCGGCAGTACTCCTTGACGGGATCGAGTCCGCCGAGCGACGCGAGCGCGCGTCGTCGCGCCTCTGACGGACTCGCACCTGATGATTCCAGATCGGCCGCCATGCGTTCTACGTGATCGCGCAACTCTGCATCGAGCTCGTGCTCGAGACGGGCGCGTCCAAACAGCCGGCGCCACCAGCTCATGATGGATCTCCTTCCGCAGCCAGAATGAGACCGACCGCGTCCGTCAGACGCCGCCAGCTCGCTTCCTCGCTACCAAGCTCCGTGCGTCCCTTGCGCGTCAGGCTGTAGAACTTCGCCTCGCGGCCCGTGTCCGACATCTTCCAGGTCGCCGTGAGCAGGCCCCGGTTCTCGAGCCGGTGCAGCGCCGGATACAACGAGCCCTGCTGCACCTGCACGGCATCACGCGACAGCTGCTGCAACCGCTGCGCGATGCCGTACCCATGGAGCGGGCCCAGAGCGACGACCTTCAGAATCAACAGGTCCAGTGTGCCTTGCGGTAGATCGGATCGGGGATCGGCCACTCAATACCTCACGCTTCGACATATCATACCTATGGCTTCGACACGTGTCAACTCAGGGACACTTCGCGCGTCGTCTTCGTGTTCGTATTCGTATTCGGATCAGAGGTCGTGTTCGGAGCGTGCGCGTTGGGGATCGAAGACGAAAACGAATCCGAATAGAACGCGATCGGCGAGCCTACGCGCTGCCGATGAGCAACCCGGCGAGAAAAACGAGTACGCCCCCCACGACCACCTGGAACGTGGCCGACAGGATGGGGGTGTCCATGTAGTGGTGGCGAATCCAGCTGATGAGGCCAAGCTCGACGATGACGACGATCGTCGCAACCGTCATCGCCGCAGCGAAATTCGGAACGAGGAACGGCAGCGTGTGCCCCAGTCCTCCCGCCGTCGTCATCAGCCCGCAGACGATGCCGCGCACCCAGGGATGGCCGCGGCCGGTCAGCGATCCGTCGTCAGACAGGGCTTCGGCGAAGCCCATCGAAATACCGGCGCCGACCGACGCCGCCATGCCGACGAGGAAGGCGTCGTGGCTGCTGTGTGTGGCAAAGGCTGCGGCAAACAACGGCGCCAGCGTCGAGACCGATCCATCCATCAGGCCAGCGAGACCAGGCTGGACGATCTGCAGCACGAAGAGTTGCCGGGCCGCGTCGTCTTCGGCTTGCCGCGTTTCGGGTGTGAGCAACTCCTTCTCGAGCGTCGTCGCGCGGGCGTAGTGCTCGCGCTCGGTCGCGGCGAGCTCGCCGAGGAGCTGACGGATCGAGACGTCGCTGATGCGCTCCATCGCCCGTTCGTAGAAGCGACGCGTCTCGAGCTCCATCGTCTCGGCCTGGCCCCGGACCACGTCGAGGCCGAGCGGACGAACCCGCCATACCGGACGCCGCTCGACGAAGCCCTTGACGTCCTGGCGCCGGATGAGCGGGACGTGCTGTCCGAAGCGCTGCCGGAACATGTCCAGCAGGCGAGAGTGGTGCGTCGTCTCCTCCTGCTGCATTTCGTCGAACATCGCTGCGGTTGTCGCGTAGCGTTCGCGGAGACCATCCGCAAACTCGCCATAGATGCGGCTGTCTTCTTCCTCGAGCGAGATGGCGAGTGCCAGGATTTCCGGCTCGGTCAGATCGCGAAAGTTCTTCGCCATACGCTCACGCCGGCACAGTCAGGCGGATGGTGCCATCCGGCCCAGGTCTCTACGCGTATCCCGTGGAGGTCGCCAACGAGCGCGTCACAGTGGTCGAGCGTCCGGTATGTCGTGGTCATGCCGACGACGCGCGCGCCGGCGGCGCGGCCGGCCGCCACACCCGCGGGTGTGTCCTCGAACACGATCGTGCGAGTCGGATCCACGCCGAGCTGCCGCGCGGCCGACAGGTACCCCTCGGGATCCGGCTTCCCCGCCTTCACGTTGTACGCACCCACCAGCACGCTCGGAACCGGCAACCCGACACCGCGGATGCGCCGCCGCGCGAGAGGGCTGGGAGCCGATGTGACGACGGCCCAACGATGCTCGGGGAGCGCGAGCAGGAGATCCCCGGCGCCGGGCACGGGCGTTTCGCCGCCATCCTGCTGCTCTTCGAGCGCATCAAGCCTCGTGGCTTCGTCCAGCGTCGCCAGCTCCGGCGCGACCAGCTGCATCGTCTCCAGCGTTCGCCGTCCGTGGGCAACGGCGAGGATGGCCTTCGGATCGAGGTTGTGCTGCGCGGCCCAGATCAACCACATGCGCTCGACGAGGGCACGTGAGTCCACCAGCGTGCCGTCCATGTCGAACAGCACGGCATCCACTTCGAAGGTGTGACCGCTCATGCCCAGGAGAGCAGATCGCCTGCGGGTGTGGATGCCGGAAGGCTGCGCCCGCCGGTGTAGAGCGCCTCGAACCGGGCGTTTTCCCAGCGGCGATAGCGATACAGCGTGCAGAACGTGAAGTCTGGCGCGGCGCCGCCCTGGCCTCCGACGAGCTCTCCGCCCCGACGGACGTTGTCTTGCATCCAGGCGGTCTGCAGCAAATGGTATGGGTTGCGCTGGACCTCGCCGACATGGAACGACGTCCCTGCCATCAGATCAGCGACGTCATGGGCCGACGACTCGACCGTGAGATTTGGCGTCGCCATCGCGCCCCAGAACTCCGTTTCGACGACGAGGCAGCTGAAACCGGCTGCCTGCTGTTTGAGCGCATCGACGAGCAGGTAGTGCGTACCGATGTGCGTGCCATTCCAGTCGCTGTCATGCGGGAAGAGGATCACGCGCGGCTGGTGTTCGGCCAGGATCCCGGCAATCACCGCAACTGACCGGCCCCAGTCTGCCGGATCCTGCTCTCGATTCTTCACCGTGATGCGCTCGAGACCGCCGGGTATCGTCTGGATCAGATCGAATCCGAGGTAGTGACACGCCGCCTCGAGCTCCGTCCATCGCGCGGCCTGCCGTTCCTTCTTGCTGCCTTGCGTCACGGCGACATTGATGACGCGCATGTGCGCTTCGCGCATCAGGCGCAGCGGGAGGCCGCCGATGATGCACTCGTCATCGGGGTGAGGCGCGAAGATCAGGACGCGCGGAGCGTCGGGCGTAATCGGCGGACGGGGCGCCGGGGGAAAACCGCCAAGAGGAAGGTTCTTCCCGTCGCGCGCGAGGCGCGAAATCGCGCCGACGAGATCGTGATACGGAGTCATGGCGTCCTCAGCGGGTAGACGAGGGGAGGCTGGCGGCAGCGATTGCCTGTCCGTGCCGCTTTTCCTTTTCGTCGGGAACGTGGAATGCGACGCGCGACGCGAGCTCTGGGAATTCGACCTCCAGTACCTCCCGTGCGCCACTGACGATGTCATCGCCGCCTGAGCCGGAGGTGACGCGCCCGAGCACGAGCACGTGGTGGAAGTCATAGAAATCGGCGAAGTGTGCGACGCCATATCCGAGGTACGTGCCCAGCGTCTGATAGATCTTGCGAGCGCGGTAGTCGCCCTGGGCCATCAGCGTCTGCACGAGTTTCAGCTTCTCCGGCAGACCGAGATCGGATGGTGCCTCGATCCCCGCGACCGGCAGGAGGCGCCCGACACACTGTTGTGAAAAGAATTGCGAGCCGACGCCGTAGTCGCCAGACCATTCGTCCACGGGCGCGGTCGGGTTGTAGTCGATGGGCACGAACGCGAGCTCGTCGAGCCACGACGTGATGTTGCCGTCTGGCGTGACGTAGCCCGCGGCGGTGCTCGTGCCGAGCGCGATGCCGAGGATGGCGTTGACGCCGAGCGACATCGATCCCGCCAGGGCAGTGACTTCGCCGTCGTTCACGACTTCCAGTGGTGTCGGGTGCCAGGACTTCCGGATTTCGAGGAAGAGGTCTTTCACACGCGATTCGAAGAGGTCGGGCGCAATCCCGCGGAAGAGCGACGAGAGCTTGACTCGATTGTTGACGTAGACGCCCGCGGCGCTTCCGCCGATCGCGTCGACGCGGGGAAGGTGCGATGCCGCCGTGCGGAGCGATTCCATGATGCCGTCGAAGTGATACTGCGGATCGGGCTTGTGGTACGGATCCCAGACGACCTCTTCGCTGAAGACGACGGAGCCATCCACGACGGCAGCGACTTTCCGATCGCTGCCACCGAGATCGAAGCCGATGCGGCATCCTTCGAGGTGACGGCCGAGCGGCGTGGTTGACGACCGCTCCACCGGCAGCGTCGCCGCCTGGACGATCTCGAGCGGCCGGTCGAACATCCGGCGGCTCATTTCCGCATCGAAGCGTCCGGTGGACGTGTCGCGATAATGGGCGGCGAGGGCATCGACCAGCTGCGCCGGTCCAGCCAGGTGGACCCGCCATCCCCCCCGCGACCAGAGCAGGAACTTGACGAAGCGTTCCAGGTAGACGTCGTTGGCCGCCGCGAGCGAGTGCGAGGCCGGCAGCACGGCGAGCTGGAACGGGAACACAGAGCCGTCGGCCTGCTCAATCGCGACGCCGACCGGCACAGCGCCAGGCGTTTCGGCGACGAGCGCACGAAATGCGCGGTTTGCCAGCACCGCCGGTCTGAACGCGGAGTCGAGCACCGGGGTTACGCGAGGAGCGACGAGAGGGAGTCCGTTGTTGGTCAGCATGGAATGAGGCCGGGTGAAGGAACCGGTCGATGGCGGGTTCCCGGCACGGCTGCGGTGGGAATCGGGGTCGGGATAAGTTTCAAATCTTCCCACCCGCGTCCAGCACTTTGATCGCAGATTACGAAACTTATCCCGACCCCGATTCCCACCGCAAGTGATCGCCAGCATCCTCATCGGCTTTTGATTCGAGCGCCGCGAATGGGCGGACGCCGAGGCGGACGGAAGCGTAGGATCGGGAGGGCGGCTTCGCCCGTCAGGAACAGCCTCAATGGCCCGCCGCTCCCATTCGCGAATCTCCATCCTCTTCGTCGTCACGTTTGTGGCGGTCTGGCGGCCGGACGTCGTGTACGGCCAGCTGCCCCTGAGCACCGACAGCGCGATCGAACACGGCCTTCGCACCTTCGACGAGGGCAAGGTGCACGAGGCAGGCGGGATCTTCGCGGCAGCTGCGGAGAGGGACTCCACGAGCGCGGAGCTGCGCGTCGGCATCGCACTCGTCGCCTACGTCGAAGGCCGCTATCCCGACGCCGCCTCCGCGCTGCACGACGCGCTACGGATCGAGCCGAAGCACGCCGCCGCGCGGATTTTGCTCGGCCGGCTGCAGCGTCGTACCGGTGATCTGCAGGGCGCGGTGCGGACCTACGAAGCGCTTCAGGCCGACCATCCCACCAAGACGATCGAAGCCACGCTCGCGCGCTGGCGCCGGGAAGACGACCTGCAAAGCCAGATGCAGCAGACGGTCGGCGCCCATTTCTCCGTGGCATTCGAAGGGCCCAGCTGAGCAGGCGCTCGCGGATCGCGCGCTCGCTTCGCTCGAGCACGCATACGACCGGATTGGTGACGTCCTCGGATCTACCCCGTCAACCCCATCCTCGTCGTTCTCTACACGACGCAGCAGTTTCGCGACATCACCCGCGCGCCGCTGTGGGCCGCCGGCGGATACGACGGGACGATCCGCGTGCCGATGCGTGGCGCACTCGAGCAGGGCGGTGAGCTCGATCGCGTCCTCGCGCACGAGTTCACGCACGCGCTGCAGGCATCGATCACGACTGTGGAGCCGCCCATGTGGTTCAGCGAAGGACTTGCCGGCGCGCTCGAGACAGAGGACATTCCAAACGCGCGCGCGATCATGGCTGCGCAGTCCGAACCGGTACCGCTCGACCTGCTTGCCGGCTCCTTCTCCGGACTCACTACAGAGCAGGCGACTGTCGCCTACGCGGCGAGCGCCGTGGCCATGAGGCGGCTCATCGACGAGGTGGGCGGCATGGCCATCACGAACATCCTTCGCGACCTCGACGATGGGGTGCCATTCCAGCAGGCGTTCGCGCACCGCGCACAACGGCCGGTCAAGGCGTTCGAGGCTGAGCCGCCAACTCCATAGCCGGCGTGTCCTGCACCGGCTCAAGGCACACGGCGCACGGCTCAGCGCACACTCGGGTACGTCCGATCGGCTTTGGGCCTTGGGCTTTGCCCGCACCGCGCACTGCGCACCTTCCGGCCGCACCCTTCCGTCCGCACCCTTCCGTCCGCACCCTTCCGGCCGCACCCTTTCGGCCGCACCTTCGGACTCGGCCGCACCTCGTGCGCTACAGCGTTTTCTGGCCCGTGTCCACGACCGCCGGCACGGGCAGGATGCCACGCTCGATGTAGATCGGCCGCACCAGACGCCGAAGCTGCGGCAGCTTGAAGCCGTACCACGCCGCCGCGAGCACGCATGCCAGCCCTCCAAGCCGGATGGTCATGGGCGCACCGAACCGATCCGCCACGACGCCGGCCAGCAGGCTGCCGATCGGCGCCGTACCGAGGAACGCCATCGTGTAGAACGCCATCACGCGGCCCCGCAGCTCGTCCTCGACCAGCGTCTGCAGCACCGTGTTCGTGGCGGCCATCTGGACCATGAAACCCGCGCCGACGATCGGCAGGACCACCAGCGCCAGTGGCAGCGAACGCGTGAACGAGAAGACGATGAGCCCGGTGCCGAACACGAGCGCCGCGATGAGGGTCACGCGGCCGAGTCCGACGACGGATTGCCTGGACGCCAGGTAGAGGGCGCCACAGAGCGCACCGAATCCAGTCGCGGTCATCAGAAAACCGAGTGTGTACGGGCCGCCATTGAGGACGATGGCGGCGATGGCTGGCATCAGCACGGTGTACGGCATCCCCATCGCGCTCACGACCGCGAGCAACACGAGTGCCGTGCGGATCGGAATCGAGTCCACGACATAGCGGAGTCCGACTCGCAGTTCCTCGAGGACGTTCGTCCCGCTCACGGCGTGCCCGCGAACCTCGATCCGCATCGCCAGAAGCGACGCGATGACGAAGAGGTACGAGACGCCGTCCACGAAGAAGCACCAGCCTTCTCCCACGACGGCGATCAGCGCGCCACCGATCGACGGACCGATGATACGGCTGCCGTTCACCATCGACGAGTTGAGCGCGATGGCGTTCGGCAGATCCGCCCGATCGCCGACCATCTGAACGACGAACGCCTGCCGCGCGGGCGTATCGAATGCGTTGATGATCCCCTGCGCGATCTGCAGCACGAGGATGTGCCACACCTCGATCCGGCCGGCCAGCGTCAACGCCGCAAGGGCGAACGACTGCACCATCGACAGGATCTGCGTGACGACGAGGATGCGGTGTCGGTCCCAGCGATCGACCAGGACTCCCGTGATCGGCGCGAGCAGCAGCGTCGGGATTTGTCCGCAGAACCCCACGATGCCGAGCAGCAGCGCCGAGCCGGTGAGCCGGTACACGAGCCAGCTCGTGGCGACGCGTGTGATCCAGGTGCCGACGAGCGAGGCGCTCTGTCCGCTAAAGAAGAGCCGGTAGTTGCGGTGCTTCAGGGATCGCGTCAGGTGCGGGACGGGCATTCCTCCTTATCGTCTCACGCGATACGAAGGTGCGGGCGGAGGGTGCGGTCGAGGTGCGGACGGAAGGTGCGGTCAGTAGGTGCGGGCGGAAGGTGCGGTCAGCAGGTGCGGCAGGAGGGTGCGGCCAGAAGGTGCGGAAGGAAAGTGCGAACGTGCGCCGGGTGCAAGGGTGGCCAAAGCCCAACGCCTAAAGGCCAAAGCCTACCGCGAGCACACAGCGCAATGCGGAGCCGATTCGATGCGATGCCATGTCGTGCGACCGCTCTGCCGGTCGATGGACAGCACGTGGTCGAGAAGCCGTGAGGCGCGAGGGTCCCTCAGAATCGCGTCTATCTCATCGTCGAGCGTCGGGGACGACAGCGCGAGTCCACCACCTACACCACCGTGGGCACAACGGCGACACTGAGGCCGGCTTGGAAGCGAGAGCGGTCCGACGAGGACACGCCCGGCGCCAACCCTGACATCCAGGGCAGGGAGGCGCGTCGCTCTCGTGCAGCGATCGAATACGTCGAGCGATTGGTGTTCGTGCTCGCTGAACACGCCGACGACAAAATCCACCCGACCGGGGACGTCGGCGTCCACCAGCCGCGCGGCGGCGGAGCCAAACACTCGAGCCAATGGCTGCCAGCGGTCGTCACCCGGCGAAGCTCCGATGACCAGAATAGACACAGCATCGATCTAGTGACGACACGCCGACCTCCGTTGCACCAGAGGAAGCCGAGCAACGGAAAACGGCTCTGACTCTAGGCTTTGGGCGTTCACGGCAACACACGGCACAGGGCGCACGGCCGACGGCACAGGGCACGGGTCACAACATCCGCCCAAGGTCAACATGACCGCGCGAAATTGCGGTGAGACGGCGCCCGGCGACTCTACCGTTATCATGTGTGCGAGCCACTTCAATGAATCGTATCGCCGCGCTCAGCGCGGCCCTGTCGGTGGCAGTCGCGTGCGGGAGTGGCGTGCCCACGGCTCCGAGCGGGCCCTCGCCCGAGCCGAGGCTCGCGCTGACGTGCAGCGTGCCAACTCTCCTTGCCGGTGACATCGTCGTCTGCAAGGCCACCATGGGTTCGATGAACGTGGGCGTGAGCAGATCAGCGGTTTGGACGTCGACCGATCCGAACGTCGCCACGTCGCTAGGGGTCGGTCTTTTTATGGGAAAGTCAGACGGGCAGGCGACACTGACTGCCACGTATTCCGGGCAGAGCCTGTCCGCGCCGTTGACGGTGCCCGCTCACGGTTCTCGCACGGCGCCGACAGGTACCTCATCTCGACCACGTTCACGCTGCCGCCGGGTACGACGCGTGTCTGCCGGAAGGGAGTCCTTCAGATCGGTTCGACGACATTGGCGGTGGTGCCGGGCGACGAACTTGCGCCGTGTTTGGCGGTGATGCCGTAGGCACGGTCCAGAACATCCGCCCGAAGCCAAAAGCCGAAAGCCAAGAGCCGGCGCGACACGAGGCGCAGCCGGACGTCACTCAACCGTGACCCTCGTCGTGAGTCGGATGTCTCGACTCGATGCGCCCACCTGAACCTCGTACTCCCCCGGTGTCGCCACGAGCGCTTTCTGCGTTTCGTCGTAGTGCGTGAAGTCTCTCGATGCGACCAGTGAGAAGCGCAGCGGCTTGGTCGCACCAGCGGCTATCGCGACGCGCGAGAACGCGCGGAGCGACTTGAGAGGCATCGAGAATGGTGCGTTCACCGCGCGCACATAGAGCTGCACGACCTCGTCGCCATCCCGTGAGCCGGTGTTCTTGAGGTTCATCGAGACGACGATTGGATCGCCGGCTTTGACACGCGGTCGATCGACAGAGAGTCCCGAATACTCGAACGTCGTGTACGACAGACCGAAGCCGAAGGGATAGAGCGGGTCGCCCTCGAAGTAGCGATACGTCCTGCCCTTCATGTCGTAATCGGCGAAGGCCGGCAGCTGCGACACGGATCGGTAGAACGTGACGGGCAGGCGGCCAGACGGATTCGTCTTGCCGAACAGCACGTCGGCAATCGCGTTGCCTCCCTCCTGTCCGGGATACCACGCCACGAGGATCGCAGGCAGCGCCTGCTGCGCCCACTCGCTCGCAATCGCGGATCCGGTCATGAGCACCAGGACGATGGGCTTGCCCGTCGCCTGCAATGCGCGGAGCAATGCGTCCTGCGTCGCCGGCAGGGCGATGTCCGTGCGATCGCCGCCCGCGAATCCGGGAAACGATACCGGCATCTCTTCGCCTTCGACCTCGCCGTTCAGGCCCCCGAAGAACACCACCACGTCGGACGCCTTGGCGACCTCGAGCGCTTCCCCGAGCGGAGTCTTCGCTCCCGGCTGCTTCCAGTTGAGACGCACTTCCGCATCACGCTGTGCTTCGAAGTACTCGAGGCGGATGTCGTATGCCTTCCCGGCCTCCAGCGTGACGCTCGCTGTCTTAGCGCGCGCCCGCGGTGTCGTGGTCCATTCGTCGATGACGCGCGTTCCCGCCACCTCCAGCCTGAACCCATCGTCTGCCGTCACGGTGATCTCGTAGGTACCGCTCACCGGTGGCAGCAGCTGACCGGTCCAGCGAATCGAAAAGTCGTCGGTGCCGAGCGCGCGGTCAGCTGAGAGCTCGCCTCGCGCAACCATGTCTGCGGTCGGCGAGCTGCGATCCCAGCGAAAGTCCACCGCGCGATCGATGCGTGTCACGGCGGGCGTGCCGGCAAAGTCATGCCCCGTGAAGTACTCGCCGCGCAGCCCGTGCTCGGTGGAATCGGCTGATGGGCGCAGGAAAGCGGCATCGATCGGCGGCACGGCGCGCGGATCCTGCCGGCCCTCGACCAGGTCGCACCCGCGAGCGTACAAAATCTTTCGTGTCGAGCCAGCCGCTGCCTTGATGCCAGCCAGCGGCGTCACCGGATGCGACGGCGTTCCGTAGTAATTGCCGAGCAGCGTCATCACCTCGTCTGCGTTCGGGCCGATCACGCCGATTGTCCGCGCGGCATCCCTCAACGGGAGGATGCCGGTGTTCTTCACGAGCACCATCGACGCCTGCGCCATTCTCCGGGCCAGCGCGTCGTGCTCGGGCGATTCGTTGACGCTGTAGGGAATCTGCGCGTACCTGACGCGTTCTGGCGGATCGAACAAGCCCAGCCGCATCCGTGCCTTCATCAGGCGTGTCACGGCGACATCGATGTCACTCTCGGCGGCCAACCCTTGTGCGACGGCCCCCTTGAGCGAGCGATAGGTCGCGCCGCATTCGAGGTCGCAGCCATTTTTCACACCCAGCGATGCCGCCGCTTCAGGCGTGGCCACGATCTTGTGTCGCAGGTAGATGTCGTCGATCGAGCCGCAGTCAGAGACGACATAGCCCTGGAAACCCCACTGCTTCCGCAGGATGTCCTGCAGCAGGCGGATGCTCGCGGATGCCGATTCGCCGTTGACGCGGTTGTACGCGCCCATGACCGACGCGACATGGGCCTCCTGGACGAGGGCACGGAACGCCGGCAGGTACGTCTCGAAGAGGTCGCGCTCACTTGGATGCACATCGAAGTGATGGCGATCCGCTTCGGGCCCGCTGTGGACCGCGTAGTGCTTCGCCGTGGCCACGACCTTGAGGTACTTCGGGTCGTCGCCCTGCAATCCGGTGACGAAGGCCACGCCCATCCGCGCGGTCAGAAATGGATCTTCACCGTAGGTCTCCTGGCCCCGACCCCATCGGGGATCCCTGAAGATGTTGATGTTGGGCGACCAGAACGTGAGGCCCTGATAGCGGGCGCGCTGGCCGCGTCGCACGAACTCATGGTGCTTCGCACGCGCCTCGTCGCTGACGGCCGTCGCGACCTCGTGCATCAGGTCGGTGTCGAACGATGCCGCCATGCCGATCGCCTGAGGAAACGACGTTGCGGCTCCGGCGCGCGCGACACCGTGCAGACACTCGTTCCACCACTCGTACGCGGGCACCTGCAGTCGCGGAATAGCGGCGGCATCGTTGGTCAGCTGCGAAATCTTCTCGTCGAGCGTCATCCGCTGGACGAGGTCTGCGGCTCTTCGATCGAAATCGAGATCCGGATCGAGGTACGCCGGCCGCGCATCGGCCGCCGAGTGGCGGGCGCCAACGCTGGTGAACGAGGCGACGATTACAGCAACACAGGAGATCAGGGTCAGCGTTCGGCGCACGGCGGCAACCTCGGCGGTCTGCAGTCTACGGTCTGCGGTCTGCGTCGCGAGCGGCGTCCTTGGTGAGAAGCATCGCGATCGTATTCACGGCATCGACGATCGTGTCGAGTTCATCGCGCGCGGTGCCCTCTGCCGGCCCGTCAACCGACGAGAGGATACTCCGTAACGGCGGCACCATTTCCGGAGCCGTCCCGGTTTCGACAGCACCGGCGAGCACGCCAAACGCGTCGGCCACTGCCGTCGCCAGCTTGGAGAGACCTGCCGTGCCCGTGGAGATGCCCCGATCCAGACCCGCATGGAGCGCCAGCGCCGCCAGCGCATTGCGTCGCACTGCCGCCAGTACGCCCATCGCCAGACGGGCGTCGATCGGCTGCTGTGCCTGGGGCTCCGCAAGCATCCGGTCTACCGCGGCTTCGGCATTCGAGCGGATCAGACGTCCCGACGAGCGCGCTTTCTGCAGCGCGCGCAGATCCACACCTGCCGGATTCGCGTACCCGGAAATCACGAGTCGGCTGTAGCGCGCTTGTGCCGCGAACATCGCCGCGAGCAAGGCGCGCACCTGGCTGCCAGACCACGTCGGCCACACGGCATAGATGCCGAGTGCCAGGATTCCGCCGAGCGCGGTGGTCACGCTGCGGTACTCGGCCGCCACTGGTTCGGAGACGCCGGCGAGCACGAGCAGGAACACGATGAATCCCGTGATGCAGACGGAGAAGACCGTGTAATTGGTCTTGAAGAACGCGTATCCGGCCCAGACAGACCATAGGATCAAGGCGAGGAGCACGCCATGTCCGGGAACGATGAGGACCGTGATGAGCGTGGCCGCTCCGGCGCCGACGAAGGTACCGGCGACCCGCGCAAGTCCACGCGAGAAGGTATCGTGAAATTCCGGCTTCAACACGATCAACGCGGTCAACGCAATCCAGTAGCCGCGCGGCAGACCGGTCAGATGCCACAGAAGGGTCGCAATAGCCATGGTGGCCGACAGCCTGACCGCATGCCTGCACGCCGCGGATTGCAGGTCGAGATTGGCGTACAACGTCGTCAGGCTGTCGGCGATCGGCGGCAAACGTAGCAGCGGACGCACGCGCGGAGGCTCGGCCGCCGGGACCGCTTCAGGCGAGACGAGCAATCCAGCCATGCGCCACGCCGCACGGAGTTGACCGAGCAGGGCGTCGATTACGACCGACGCTGCCACCGAGCAGACGGGCGTGCGAGTCGAGCGTGGTCCAGACGTCCCGAGGCTCCACCGGATCGCGTGCCTGCTCCACGCTCTCGGCAACCTCCCGCAGGAGCGCCGACACGTCCGTGGCAAACACCGTCGCCGAGTCTCGCGCGGCTGGTTGCGTGTCGGACACGCGCGCTTGTTGCGCGGCCAACGCCGCGAGGCTCGCACGAATCCGCTCGGCTTCGTCGAGAAACGCGCGAAAGGCGAGGACGCCATTGGCTGAGGCAAACGGCTGCGGATCGGAAAAGCCTGGTATCGCTTCGGCGAGCGTGCGCGGCTCTGGCGGCGCTGACGATCCGCCTGACAGCTCGGCGGCATAGGCAGCGAGGCTGCGGTAGATCGCGCCCAGTGCCCGGCGCTCGGCCGGAAAGCGCTTCAGCGGCCAGACGATGACGACGAGGAGGATCTGGAGGAGGCCGCCGGCAAACACGGTGACGCCGCGCAGGAGGGCATCGCGCCCGCTTGCTGGAAACCCGCCGGCCACGATCACCGCGACAGCGGACTGCAGGCCGACGAACGACGAGGCCGGGCCGACCGCCACCAATAATCCGGCGCCGAAGCCCCACACCGCGGCTGCCAGCAAGGTGAGTGCGGGTGAATGTCCGGCCAGCGATCCAAGCCAGATGGAGAGGCCCATGCCCGCCGCCGCATAGAGCATCGTGGCGGTCCGGCTGCGATATCCCGCCTGGAACGAGCCGAACCCGACTCCGTGCGCACCGACCGCGCCGAACACCGCAATCGCCGACTGGTGGAGCGCCGAGCCGACGAGCAGCGGCACCGCGACGCCGATCGTGCACCGCAGCGCGGCAAGCGGCTCGAACTGCGGCCAATCGAAGTGCAGCGTCGAGGCCAGGAGCCGGCGGGAGAGGGCGGTCCGCATGGCCCACGGCTCATGGCTCATGGCTCATGGCTCAGGCCAGGCAGCGAGCGTCCTCGTCGCGAACCTTCTAACCGCACCTGTGGTCCGCACCTTCCGGCCGCATCCTTGGTTCGCACCGTCTGGCCGCACCTTCCGTCCGCACGTTATCTCCCCCGAATCTCTGCCAGGGTGCGCTTCTGCCGTCCAGCCGCGTCGAAGTTCGACGGACTGAGCCATTCTTCGAAGGCCCGCTTCCGATCCGGCCACTCGCTGTCGAGCATCGCGTACCAGGCCGTGTCACGGTTGGCGCCCTTGATGATCATGTGCTGCCGGAAAACACCTTCATACGTGAACCCGAACCGCACGGCTGCGCGACGCGACGGCTCGTTGAGCGCGTTGCACTTCCATTCGTACCGGCGGTACCCGAGGTCGTCGAAGACGTGCCGCGCCATGAGGTACATCGCCTCGGTGGCACCCGTCGTTCCTTGCAGGCCGGGCGTGAAGAGGACGTTTCCGACCTCGATCACGCGATTGGGCGGATCGATCCGCATGTAGGACGCATAGCCCATCGCCCGATTGCTGGACGCGTCCACGATCGCGAAGAACACCGCATCGTTCGCCACGGCCTTCTGTGCGAGCGCGCGCGTGCAGGTCCTCGGGCCGATCGGTACGGACCGTCGGCCAGGTACCGCCACACGTGTTCGTTTACGGGACCGTGGATCGCGGGGAACAACGCCTCGGTGTGCGCGTCGGCGTCGAGCGGCTCGAGGCGGACGACACGGCCTGCAAGCGTGATTCGTGAGGGCCAGGGGGCAGCGGCGGTGGAGGTCAGAGACATAGAGGGCCCGAGGACACTATGGAGGGCCTGAGGGCACGGCGGCTCAACGTAGGGCCTGAGGGCTCGAGGGCTCAGGGCTCGAGCGCGTGCGCCGCCAGAGCCGTGTGCCCTGAGCCATGAGCCGTGGGCCTGCCGCGGCCCTACTGCTTGGTAACTCTCCAGATGCACTTGCCGCCATCGTCGGCAACGAGCAGCGATCCATCGGCCAGTTCCGCAATACCGACCGGGCGGCCGTAAACCTCGTTGGTCGCTTCATCCTTGATGAAGCCGGTGAGCACATCCTCGGGTGCACCTGACGGCATGCCGCCGCTGAACGGTACGAACACGACCTTGTAGCCGTTGAAGCGCGTGCGATTCCACGACCCGTGCTCGCTCACGAACGCGCCGTTCTTGTACCGATCGGGAAGTGCGGAGCCACCGTAGAACGCGATGCCGAGGGGTGCGACGTGCGCGCCGAGCGGCATGTCGGGCGGAATGGCCTTGGCCACCAGATCCGGGCGCTCGCCTTTCTTGCGCGGATCCTCGATCTGCCCGTAGGTACCAGTACGGCCACCCGTAAAAGGCGCCGTCCTTGACCGACGTCATGTAGTCGGGTACGAGCTCGTCGCCGAGCATGTCGCGCTCGTTGATCACCGCCCACAACGCCTTCGATTCGGGATTGATCGCGAGCCCGACCGGATTGCGCAATCCGCTGGCAAAGATCCGCATGCCGCTGCCGTCCGGGTTCACTTCGAGCACCGTGGCACGGCGTGGTTCGTTGCGATCGTCGTGCTCTTCGTCCACGTTGGTGCCCGAACCGACCGACACGAACAGCTTCGAGCCGTCCGCATTGGCGACGACGTCGCGCGTCCAGTGATAGTTGTACTGGCCTGTCGGCAGGTCGAGGATCTTCGTGCCCTTCGCCGTGATCGAGGTCTCGCCAACCTTGAACGGATACGTCCACAGCGCGTCGGAGCCGGCGACGTAGAGTACGTCGCCCTTCAAGAGCATGCCGAACGGCTGCCGCACGTCCGCGATCAGGACGGAGCGCTGGTCTGCCTTCCCCGCCTGCTTCGTATCGCGAAGGAGCGTGATCCGGTTCGGACTCGCCGAGAGCTTGCCTTCGGACTCGGCGACGAGCACGTCACCGTTGGGCAGCACACGCAGCCACCGCGGCTGCGCCAGGCCGGTGGCATAGGGAGCCACGGAGAATCCGGCGCCGGCCTTCGGCGTCAGTCCCTCGGGCCAGCCGATGACCTTCGAGAAGCGTGTCCCAGCCTTCGAGGGATCCGGCGGCGGCAGCACCTTGGCGATATCCGCGCCCGTCACGACCTTCGAGGTGGATGATTGCGCGTGGAGCCCGACCGCGACGGCGATGACCAGAAGCGCGAGCAGCGCGGCTCCTGCCGCCTCGCGCGCGCTAGAACGACGAAACATGATGAACCCTCCAGGCCCACAGAATAGTCAATTCCCACTTCGTTTCGTCGTCTTCGTTTTCGTATTCGTGTTCGAGCCAGTTGCCCAGATTGCCAAATGCGAACACGAAAACGTCGATTCCAAAACGCCGAACTACAGTTTGAGTAGCCGTGTTGCATTCTCCGAATACACCTTCTTGAGGATCTCGTCGGGCAATCCGATCCCGTAGATCCGCCAGCGTCCCTGTCCGGGAACCGGTCCAGACCAGTACTCGAAATATTCGTCCTCGGTCTCGAGGAAGCGGAACGCGATCGGATAGATCGAATCATCCACACCGTCAGTGCCGAAGAGGATGCGGTCCTGGTAGCGCTCGAAGAATTTCCGCGAGGCGCGCGGCTGACGTCCGAGCTCCGCGAAGCGCGCCGCCGTCTCGACTGCCAGATTTGGGAAGCGATCGAGTGCCGCGCTGGCGGCTGCCAGATCCTCCGACGAGTGGCCGACATGGAGGCCGATGAACGTCGTCTTCGGATGCCTCGCCAGCACACGATCGCGCGCGGCGATCAGCTCGGCGTCCGTGGGGAAGTCCTTGCCGTAAAACGACCACGCTGGGTGCGCTTGCAGTTCCTCATACCGTTCGTTGAACCGGTCGATGGGTGTGAAGAACGCTCGCGGATCAGAAATATGCATCGCGACAGGCAGCCCGAGGCTGCCGCACGCCTCCCACATCGGATCGAACCGCGGATCGTCAATCTTGACGAGCGGTCCCTTTGTGACCTGCTCGCGCAGATACAGCCCAAGCACCTTCAGAATCTTCAGGCCTCGTGCGCCAGCAGCCTTCGCGCGCGACAATTCGTCGGCTTGCCACTGCGCGTACCCCGGGTCGGCGACGCGGTCGTACGTCGGCTCGGTGAAGACGGCAAAGCGGTCGGGATGTGGCTGCTGAAGCGAGCTGATGCTCGTCGCAAGGCCTTTGCCCACGCCGCCGGTGAGGTCCACGATCATCTTCAAGTTCCGGCGGTCCATGATCGCCAGCACCTCGTCCACGGGGTGCCGAAGTCCCATGTCCTCGCCCAGCGGGACGCCAGCCTCGTTTTTCTTGCGGAACGTGGGGTGGGTGTGGACGTCGATGACCGGAAAACGCGCTTTGGGCACTGCTGTCTCCGATACGACAAGCATGCTCTTCGGCTGGTAGTCGCTGAGCAGCAGCGTGTCTTTCGGTTTGGCTGGAGCCGGGGGAGTCGGAGGCGCCTTGGCAGCCTGTGCCGGCGCTGCTTCCGCCCGTCGTCCTCCGAGCGCGGCACCCGCGCCCGCCATGCCGGCCAGCCACCCACGACGAGTCATTTGCGACATTCGTACGCTCCGGAAGTTGGTAGTTCGTAGTTGGTAGTTGGTAGTGCGCTGGTAGTTCTACTACGAACTACGAACTACCAACTACCAACTCTCAAAGTCGCCGCAGCAGGGCGCTGGCGAATCGATCTACAGCGCCTGGATCGCTGCCCAGAAACAATGACGGCTCGATCAGCTCCATCTCCATCAGCGTGAACGCGCCCCGTGCGATGACGCCGTCCACTCGCGCGTAGAGAGGCGCGCCGGGAACCTGGCTAAGTGCGTGTGCGGCGGCCTCCACCACGGGCGCAGATGGCGTGCGCGGTTCCGCCCGGCCCCCGAATTCCTCCTGCACGCGGAAGTCGCCGGCCAGCGGACGCTTGATGACGGCGTGGCTGAAAGCCCCGTCGAAGAACACGAGCGACCATTCGCCGTCGGTCTCGATCTCGTCCACGAATTGCTGAACCAGCGCGCCGCTATCAGCGAGCACCTCGTCCAGCCCGGCCTGGTCTGATCCCGCCGTGGCCGGCTGGGTGAGGAACGTGCGCCACGCCGTTGCGGAAATCGTGGGTTTGACGACAGCGCGAGCCCAGCCACGTGCGCTCAGCGTGGCGGCGAGATCGCACGGCTCGCCGCGATCGAGCCAGACGGTCTCCGGCACCCGAACGCCCTGGGACCGGAGCGCCCGGAGATAGCTCTTGTCTGTGTTCCAGACGATCATTGCCGGCGGATTCCAGACGCCGACGCCGCGTGCCTCGACCGATCGCGTCCAGGCGTGAAAGCGATTCGGCACGAGGTGGTAGTCCCAGCACGAGCGGACGACCACCACGTCACATCCATCACAGCTCGAGACCTCGTCCGTCCACACGATCGGGCGGACATCCACCCCGAGCGCTCGCAATCGTGCGGCAGCGAGGCGATCGTCGGCAACCAGCCCGGCGTAGCGCCGGGAAGTGGCAAGTCCGATGGTGGTCATGCTGAGCCTGGAGCGTATTGCGCCCGAATCAGCGGGGGGTTACACTGCGCGCGCGCCGGTCAATACGCCTTCTGACGAGGTTGCTCATGTCTCACTCCGACCCACTTCCAGTCGATCGCCGCACATTCATCAAGGGGGGCGCCACGGCTGCCGCTGGCGTTGCCCTGGGCACGACGGCCTTGTCGTACGGACGAATCATTGGCGCGAACGATCGCATCTCGCTCGCTCACATCGGTATAGGCAATCGCGGCCGCGAACTGGACTGGATTGCCTCGAAGCTGAAAGACGCCCACAAAGTCGAAATGACCGCGGTCTGCGATCTCTGGACGACGAATCGCGACAAGGCCGTGGCTGCCAACGAGAAATACTACGGCCGCGCCCCCCGCGCCTTCAGCCACCCCGAAGAACTCCTGGCGCTGAAGGACGTGGACGCCGTGATCATCTCATCACCCGAGCACGCGCATTCGCCCCTGCTCACAATCACCGCCGAAGCCGGCAAGGACGCCTATTGCGAAAAGCCGATGGGCAACAGGCTCGAGGATGCCAAGGCCGCGCGTGACGCCGTGCTGAAGAACAAGCGCATCGTCCAGATCGGCACGCAGCACCGCAGCGAGATCTATCCCGGTGTCGCGCACGATCTCGTGAAAAGCGGCGCACTTGGCGACATCAGCAAGATCGAAATCGTCTGGAACTACCACGGCCCCCGCTGGCGCGGACGCCCCGAAGTGCAGCAGATCAAGGAGCAGGATACCGACTGGAAGGCTTGGCTCGGCAACCGCTCCGCACGGCCGTTCGATCCGCGGCTGTACTTCGAGTTCCGGCTGTATCACGAATTCTCGAGCGGTATCGCCGATCAGTGGATGAGTCATGGCATCGATCTCGTGCACTGGTTCATGGACGACTCGTACCCCGTCTCGGTCGCGGCGCACGGCGGCATCTTCGCGTGGCACGACGGCCGCGAGAACCCCGACACGTTCCAGGCGCTGCTCGAGTACCCGAAGGGATTCCTCGTCAGCTACTCGACCAGCTTCGGCAACGACTCGCCGAGCTTCACCCGATACATGGGCAAGCAGGCGACACTCATGAACATCGGTGGCGAAGGCAGTCCGCGCTATCAGGTCGTCGAAGAGAAGGGTGTCCACGAGGATGACGCCCAGGCGTACGACAAGCGCAAGGTCACCGACCTGCTGGCGCCCGGCGAAACGAAGCTGCCCGAGACCGGCATCGGCGATGACGACCTGCACCACATGCAGAACTGGTTCGAATGCCTCCGGAGCCGCGAACAGCCGCATGCCACGGTGCACAACGGCCTCGCCCACTCCGCGGCCTGCATCATGGCGGCACGGTCGTATCACGAAGGCCGGCGCTTCTATTGGGATGCCAAGTCGGAGAACATCGTCGATTCGAGGCCTTCCGCGACGTAAACGAGAGTCGAAGGGTCAAAAGGGTCGAAAGGTCAGAACAGTCGAAGAGTCGGGTCGAAGGGTTTGGTCGCGGGCGAACAACAACGTCCCACGTCCGGACACTTCGGCCCCAGCCGCTCCGCTACCCATCGCGCTTTCCCAGTAAATTCCCCGCAATTCACGCACTTTGGTCTGCCGCGCCGGTGGCACTGCTGTTGCCCCTCGGTAGCCAGTCCGCGCCAGTCCGGTGCCGGATGTTCCAAGGGCCGCAGCATGAGCCGCATCCTCGACGACCTGCGCTACGCGATCCGGAGCCTGCGAAAGGCGCCGCTGTTCACGGCCATTGCCGTCATTTCGATGAGTTTCGGCATCGCCGCGAACACCGCGGTGTTCACGCTGGTGGACCAGGTGATCCTGCGACAGCTGCCGGTGGAGCGGCCCGAGGCGCTCGTCCAGGTCGCCGCACCCGACACCGAGAGTTATGGCGGCGGGATGGGCGACGGCACCGAACTCTCGTACGCCATGTACAAGGACCTCCGCGACGGCAATCAGGTCTTCGACGGCATGTTCTGCCGCATGTTCTCGTCCATGCGCGTCGGCTTCGCGGGCTCGACGGAACAGGTCAACGGCGAGCTCGTCTCGGGTACGTTCTTTCCGCAGCTTGGTGTGAAGCCCGTCCTGGGGCGTCTCTTTACGCCCGACGACGATCGCACGTTGAGCGGAGCGCCGTACGTCGTGCTCTCGTACGGGTACTGGAAGGCGCGCTTCGCAGGCGATCCCGCGGTCGTCGGCAAGATCGGTGCAGATCAACAACTATCCCTTCCAGGTGATCGGAGTGGTGGAGGCACGGTTCGCGGGCACGGACCTGGGAAACCCGCCGCAGGTCTACGCACCGATCACGATGCAGCCGAAGCTGGGACCCTCGTGGCTGCAGATCGACGGCCGCCGCTTCCGGTGGGTGCAGGTCTACGCCCGCCTGAAAGACGGCGTCACGCGGGAACGTGCGCAGGCCGGGCTGCAGCCGCTCTATCACGCGATCCTCGAGCGCGAAGCCACGGACTCGGCGTTCAGCGCGGCGTCGGCGGAGACGCGCAAGGCATTTCTCGCCGGCAAGATCAGCGTGACCGACGCGTCGAAGGGTCATTCGGGTCTTCGCCAGTACGCGAAGGAGCCGCTGCTCATTCTGATGTCGATTGCAGGCGGCGTGCTGCTCATCGTCTGCGCGAACGTCGCGAACCTGCTCATCGCGCGCGGCGCGGCGCGGCAGCGGGAACTGGCGCTCCGGCTCGCCATCGGCGCGGGCCGTCTCCAGATCCTGCGACTGCTGCTGGTGGAGAGTTTCGTCCTGGCGGCGGCGGGCGCGGCCGGCGGAGTGCTGCTCGCCAGCTGGGGCGCCGGCATCGTGCTCAGCTACTTCGTCACGCCGGACAGTCCGCTGGCAATCAGCGGATCGCCGGACGGGCGCATCCTGCTCTTCACGTCCGGTCTCGCATTCATGACCGCGATCCTTGCCGGCCTCGTGCCGGCGCTGCGCAGCGCACGCATCGACCTCGCGCCGACCCTCAAGAGTGCCGGCGGCGCGGTCGTCGCCGAACAGCCGCGCCTTCGGAAGACGCTCGTCGTCGCGCAGGTCGCCCTGTCGTTCACATTGCTCGTGGGCGCCGGTCTTTTCGTCCGCAGCGTGAACAAATTGCTGGAAGTGGAGCTGGGCTTCAAGAGCGAACGTCTGGTGACCTTCGGCATCAACCTGGGGGGCAGCGGCTACGACGGTCCGCGCTCGCATGCCTTCCTGACGGAGATGCACCAGCGGCTCTCACACCTTCCTGGCGTCCGCGGGGTGGCGTATTCATTCATGCCGCTGCTCGGCAGCGGTGGTTGGGGGATGGGCTTCACGGTCGAAGGCTTCGTGCCCAAACCAGGCGACGGTGCCGGATCAATGGTCAACGCCGTCAGTCCTGGATATTTCGAGGCGATGGGGATTCCGCTCGTCGGCGGCCGGGGCTTCACCGACCGCGATGATGCGAGCATCGCGCTCGCCAAGGGATGGCCCTACACCAGAGCGGTGGTGAACGAGACGTTCGTGAAGCGCTATTTCAAGGGCGCCAATCCGATTGGCAAGCACATCGGGATCGGCGAAGACCCCGGCACTCCCATGCCTGCGGAGATCGTCGGGCTCGTCAAGGACACGAACTACCAGTCCGTGCGCGAAGAGAAGCGGCCGCAGGTCTTCTTTCCCGTATCGTCAGGCGAGCTCTGTTGACGAAGTCTGGACGTTCGTGCGGACGAGCGACGACCCCTTGCAGGTCGTTCCGCAGATCCGGCGCGAGGTTGCCGCAATCGATCGGCAACTCGCCATCTACGGTGTGGCGACGATGGACGAACAGATCCAGCGGTCGGTCTCGAACGAGCGATTGATTGCCACACTGTCCGCGGCGCTGAGCACGATGGCCACGCTGCTGTCGGTGATTGGCCTCTACGGCGTGATGGCCTACATGGTCACGCGGCGGACGCGCGAGATCGGGATCCGGATGGCGCTTGGCGCGCTCGGCTCGCAAGTGGCCGCCGGCGTCCTGCGGGAAGCCGGCCTGCTCGTCGGCCTCGGTCTCGCCTGCGGCTCGTTGGCGGCGTGGGGGCTGTCGCGTTATGTGAGAAACGCCCTCTACGGCGTCACGCCAGCGGATCCGACGACCATCCTCTTCGCCGCGGTGGCACTCCTCATCGCCGCAGCCGTGGCGTCACTCGTCCCTGCCGGGCGCGCCTCGCGCGTGTCGCCGATGGCGGCGCTCAGGGATGAATAGAACCACGAATAGTCGAAACGTCTAAAGGTCTAAAAGTCGAATGGTCGAGGTCAAAGCAGTCCTGACTCTTCGACTTTTTGACCTTTCGACCCTTCGACTGACGGTTATTTTGATCTCCAATACGCCTGCTGGCCGACGTAGTCGTCGTCGGGCAGACTGGCGAGGATCAAGCGCCGCGTTTTGAGGATGTCGAGCTGGCCGTTGCCCTTGTAGAGCACCTCGCCAGAGGGACCGATCACCATCGAGTACGGCACGCCCCCATCCCATTCGGGATCGAACGCCTTCATCAGTTCGTACGGATCCATCGTGCCCGAGATGTAGTTCCGCGTCGTGGCGTGCTGCTCGTCGAGGAACCGCCGGACGCCTTTCTCTTCGTCGGGATAGTTGATGCTGACCGTGACGATGTCGAACGGCCGCTTGCGATACATTCGCCAGGTCTTCTGAATCTCGGGGAACTCGGCGGTGCATGGCGCACACCACGTCGCCCAGAAGTTCACCAGCAGCGTCTTGCCGGTCGGGTTCTTGCGAAGCGCCGCGAGTCCCTTGGCATCGATCTTCTCGAGCGGCACGGGCTCCTGCTCGATCTTCTTCATCTCAGCGTCGTGCAGAGCCTCCTTCTCCAGCCACTTGATCGAGCATCCGACGGTGGGTGTCTTCTCGACGGGCGCCGGCTTGCCGGCGAGCACGGCATCGAGGGCAAGACGCGCGTCGGCGACTTTGGCGAGCGGTTCGCGCGGATTGCTGTCGATGCGTCCCTGGTACTTGAGGATGCGCTTCTGATCGAAGATGAACACGTGCGGCGTCGATACCGGGCCGTACTTCATCGCCGTGGCCTGCGTATCCCCGTCATAGAGGAACGGGAAGTCGAAGCCGCGGTAGGTGGCCCGGATCTTCATCTCCTCCATTGAATCGCCAAGATCCGTGTAGCCCATTTCGTCGAGCCGCAGCGCCTTCGCGTTGTTCGGCTGAATGACGGCGAACGCGACGCCTTTCGGCCGGTAGTCCGCGATCAGCCGCTTGATGCGGCCTTCGTACACTTCCGCCGTCGGGCAATGCACGGCCGTGAAGATGACGACCAGCACCTTGCTGTTGGCGAAGCTCGCGAGCGAATACGTCTTGCCATCGATGCCCGCGCAGCTTGAAATCCGGAGCTGGAGAGCCGATGGCGAGCGGCGGCGGGTGCGTGGCCGACTCGGTCTGCGCCGCGCGCGCGCCCACCGCGTCGGTGAGGCGGAGCGGGATGCCGACATCAGCACCGACGATGCCAAAGGCCAGCGCCGCAAGGATGAGTGACCGCACCGGAGGCATGTCGTCGCGCGGCATGATCGGCCTCAGACCTTCAACTTCTTGAAATTGGCCAGGCACTTCTCGGCACGCTGCAGCTGTTCGTCAGCGGGCCCCGCTTCCTGTTCCACGAGGTAGTACTCGACGCCGCCTGTCTTCTCGGCAGCGTCGAAGATCTTCGCCCACGGAGCATCGCCTTCGCCGAACAGGGCCGCGTAGCCGCGGCCGCCGGCCGCCCAGTCCTTGCAGTGCATGCTCTTGATGCGCCCCGGGTTCGCGTTGATCCAGGCCACCGGGTCGGCGCCGGCCTCGACACAGGTACCGATATCGAACTGCAGTGCGACATCGTGGCTCGTGTTCGACGCAAGGATGTCCATCGGACGCTTGCCGTCCACGGGATGCCACTCTGCGCCGTGGTTGTGATACCCCGCGGCCATGCCGAGCGGCTTCAGCGTGGCACTTGCCGCATTGAGCCGGTCGGCGACGGCTTTCCAGCTATCGGCGTTCGTGACCTCACCGGGGCTGGCCATGACGATGTACTTGCTGCCGATCGTCTGGTTGAGATCGATCGCCTTCTTGATCCCGTCGGGCGTGAACACGTTCGACGAGTTGTGGGTCGAGTTGCATTTCACACCGAGGCCGTCCAGCAGCGTGCGAACTTCCTTGGCGGTCTGGGGCGTCCAGTCGTAGTACGGAGAGTAGAACTCCACGACCTGATAGCCCTGCTGTGCGACGGCCTTGACCGTCCCCATCAGATCCTTCGCGAGTGCGTCGCGAACGGTGTAGAGCTCGAGACCGACGGGTATGTCCGCGTGAGCGGCAAAGACGCGTGCGGCTAGCGGAAGTGTTCCGGCCGTGGCCAGGAACTGACGACGGGAGATGCGGGCAGACATGGCGGGGAAACCTATCACAAAACACGAGGACGGGAGCGCAGGGGTAAGGGCGAAGGGATAGGGGCAAGGGAGGGGCAACGGGTGGGGTCCTTCGAGCCAAGGGGTCAAGGGCTTGGGGGCAGGTGGTTTGAGGGCCGCCTTGCGTATTTGACCGTCTCGGCCTTCCTATTCCCAGCGAAAGACGCGGGTGGAGAGCGCGGTGCAACAGACCCCACCGCGAGCAGGACGACGACGTCCGTGACGTGCGCCGACCAGGCGTCGCCCTGCCAGATTCCCCTGAGCAGCGACACGGCATAGCTCAGGGGCAGCATCTTCGCCACGATCTGCAGCACCGGCGGCAGCGAGCTCAGCGGGCTGAACAGCCCCGACAAGCCCAGCATCGGATAGAGGATGGCGGCACCAATGGGCTGAGCGAACCGCGCAGTCGGAATCAGACTCGCGATGAGAAAGCCGATCGACAGGATGCTCGTCGTCGCGAACAGCAGCGCGATCGTGAACGACAGCAGCGGCGCGTGCACGTCAGCCGGGTAGTACCGTTTGCCCGCGGCCACCATCAGCACCAGAGTGCACGCGCTCAGCAGCAGCTTCACCAGGACGTGTGCGCCGAGAATCGTGTACGGGCGCAATGGCGTCGCGCGCAGCCGCTTCAGGATTCCGCCTTCGCGGTAGATCGAGATGATCGTCACGAGCGACAGCACGGCGCTGATCGCGATGAGGATCGACACGAAGACGGGGAAGCCGACCGTGACGAACCCTCGCAACGGCGAATCGGGCCTGGCGCTGCCCGCGCCGAGCACGCGGCCGACGATCACGAACGCGAGCACGGGTACGCCGACGGTCCCGATCACACCGAGCGGTTCGCGTACGAAGATCTTGATTTCGAGCCAGGTCAACGTCCAGAGGCCGCGCAGCATGCGAATGTCCTAATCGCGAATGGAGTGGCCCGTCACCTTCAGGAACACATCCTCGAGCGTGGGCACGTTGGTCCGGAAGTCGGTGACGCGGATGCGTCGCTCTGACAGGCATTCGATCACGTTGGCGACGAGATCGTCACCCTCTCCTCGGATGGTTACTTCGTCGTCGGTCCGCGTCACGCTCGAGACGCGTGGAATCAGGCGGAATGCGTTATCGTCGGTATCGGCCTTCGTGGTCACGACGACCGTCCGCTCGGGACAGTGCCGGCTGACCAAACGCGAAGGCGTATCGATGTCCACGGTGCGGCCATGATCGATGATCGCGACTCGATCGCAGAGCCGCTCCGCCTCTTCCATCAGATGGGTCGTCATGAACACGGTCTTGCCGCGGGCGCGGATGCCACGGACCAGGTCCCAGATCGCACGGCGGGCCTGCGGGTCGAGGCCGGTCGTGAGCTCGTCGAGAAAGACGAGCTCGGGATCGTTGATGAGCGCGAGAGCAATGAACAGCCGCTGCTTTTGGCCACCCGAGAGTGTCATGAACCACGCGTTCCGCTTGTCCTCGAGGCCGAGTTGCTGCAGCAACCGGTTGCCGTCCACGGACGTCGGGTAAAGCGACGCCCAGAGATGGACGGCTTCCCACACTTTGATGCGCTTCTGGAGCTGTGCCTCCTGCAGCTGCACACCAATCCGATTCTGTAGCGCATAGGCGTCCGCGACGGGGTTGAGCCCAAGGACCGAAATGGTCCCCCGATCCGGCGTTCGCAGCCCCTCAATGCACTCCAGGGTCGTCGTCTTGCCGGCCCCGTTCGGACCGATCAGGCCGAAGATCTCGCCTTCTTCGACAGTCAGCGACACCTCGTCGACGGCGACGACGCGGCCGTAGGTCTTGCGGATGCCGGCGACGTGGATGACCTGGGGCATTCAGCACACTAAACTAGTCGGAAGGTCGAAGAGTCACAGAGCCGAAGGGTCGAGAATGCTGATCGAAGCGATTGAAATCAAGCGGAAGATGTATTTCGAGTTCGAAGACGCGCCGTATCACTGTCTGGACGTGGAGATCTCGAAGCCGACGGCACGCGGCGGGCAAACGCTGGTCCGTCTGAAGATGCGCAACCTGCTGACGCGCGCGGTGTTCGATCGGACCTTCAAGGCGGGCGAGAAGTTCCGCGAGCCGGATCTGGTGAAAGTGGCGGCGCGCTATCAGTACAACGACGGCGATGGCTGGCACTTCATGGACGAGGAGACGTTCGAAACGCTGACGCTCAGCGCGGACATGCTCGGCGACGATCGGCTGTTGCTCGTGGACAACCTGCTCGTGCAGGTGCAGAAGTACAACGGCAATCCGATCGGCCTGCAGTTTCCCGCCATCATCGAGTTGACGGTCCGCTCGACCGAGCCAGGCGTCCGCGGCGATACGGCGAGCGGCGGCGTCACGAAGCCCGCCATCCTCGAAACCGGGCTCGAGGTCCGGGTGCCGCTCTTCATCAAAGAGGGCGAAGTGGTGAAGGTCCACACGGAGACGCGGGAGTTCGCGGGCCGGGCGTAGCGCTTCGCGGGCTGGAGAAATCAGGTCGGGAGGATTTTCTCAATCGAGTCCAACCTGTTGGGGTACGATCGCGCCACTACGCTGGCACTTGCGGTGCGTTGTCCCCAATTTGAGAAAATCCTCCCGACCCGATTTCTTGCCGATTTCTTGTCGTCCATGTCTCATCCCGCATCCATGCGACAACCAGTCTTGACGTTGATGGTGTGCCTGATCGGGTGCTCCGCGTTGACGCTTGCCGTCACGCCGCGGAGTCAGACGCAGCAGGCCTCGCCTGCCGACGGAACAGCCGCCTTTCCGGTCAGCATCCGTGTCGATGCCGCCGCGCGGAAGGGGCCGCTACCGCCTATCTGGAGATTCTTTGGCGCCGATGAGCCCAACTACGCGTACGCCAAAGACGGACAGACGCTGATCGGCCAGCTTGGAGCGCTCGCGCCCAAGCGCGTGTACTTCCGCGCGCACAACCTGCTGACGACCGGTGATGGGACACCGGCGCTCAAATGGGGCTCGACGAACGCCTACACCGAAGATTCCGCAGGGCGCCCCGTTTACGACTGGACGATTGTCGATCGGATCTTCGCGACCTATCTGACTCGAGGCGTCCGGCCGTACGTGCAGATCGGGTTCATGCCCAAGGCCCTCTCGACCAGGCCCGACCCCTACAAACATTCCTGGTCGCCGACCGCCAAGTACGACGAGATCTTCACCGGCTGGGCGTACCCGCCGACCGACTATGGCAAATGGCGGGATCTCGTGCAGGCGTGGGTTGCGCACGCGGTCGCGAAATACGGCCGGACCGAGGTCGAGCACTGGTACTTCGAAGTCTGGAACGAGGCCAACATCGGCTACTGGCGTGGCACGCCCGAGGAGTTCCAGACGCTGTACGACTTCGCCGTGGACGGCGTCCGGCGTGCGCTGCCGACGGCAAGAGTCGGCGGTCCCGAGACGGCGGGATCCGGCGGCGCCTTCTCACGCGCATTCTTCCATCACGTGCTCGATGGCCAGAATGCCGCCACGGGCGCCCACGGATCGCCATTGGACTTCATCTCGTTCCACGCCAAAGGCAAGCCCGAGTTCGTGGACGGCCACGTGCGGATGGGCATCGCCACGCAGCTCTCCGTCATCGATGAGGGCTTCCGCATGGTGTCGGCCTATCCCGAGATCAAGACGTTGCCGATCGTGATCGGAGAATCGGATCCGGACGGATGCGCAGCCTGCCAGGGGCCGCAGCTCGGGTACCGCAACAGTACGATGTATTCGAGCTACACGGCGGCCAGCTTCGCGCGCATCTACGATCTCGCCGATCGGAATGACGTCAACATCGAAGGCGCGCTGACATGGGCGTTCGAGTTCGAGAATCAGCCGTTCTTTGCCGGCTTCCGGGCCCTGGCGACCAACGGCATACCACTACCCGTACTCAACGTCTTCCGGATGTTCAGCCGCATGGCCGCGGAACGCATCGCCGCCACGAGCGATCGCGCGATCGGTCTGGACGCGATGCTTGCGAAAGGCGTCCGCACGGACGCGGATGTCGGGGCCCTCGCCACACGCGATCCTCGTAAAGTCACCGTCCTCGTCTGGCACTATCACGACGACGACGTGCCGGGGCCCGAGGCCTCGGTCACGCTGCATCTGGAACATCTCGCGCTGCGGCAGGGCCGAGCGCACCTGAGCCACGATCGGATCGACGCCACACACAGCAATGCCTATACCGCGTGGCAGCGGATGAACTCTCCGGCCGCACCCACGCCAGCTCAACGCACGGAGCTCGAACGCGCGAGCCAACTCGCGGCCGTCGGAGGCCCCGTCACCGTGCAGGTCGAAAACGGACGGGCCTCGATTACTTTCTCGCTGCCGCGACAAGGCGTCTCACTCATCACGTTGTCCTGGTGAATCAGTCTTCGGTCTGCGGTCTACGGTCCGTGGCACACACTCCAGCCTGTGGACCCGAAGACTGTAGACTGCAGACTGCAGACCGCAAATGATCACAATCACAGCGAGCGTCGCAATTGATGAGCGAGACATCGAAGAGCGCTTCGTGCGCGCGTCTGGTCCGGGCGGACAGAACGTCAACAAGGTGTCGACCGCCGTGGAGCTTCGCTACAACGTGGCGCGTGCGGTGCTCCCGCAGCGGGTGAAGGACCGCCTGATCGCGTTGGCGGGGAACCGGATCACAGAAGAGGGCCTGCTGCTCATCGACAGCCGCGAGTATCGAACGCAGGCGCAGAACCGCGAGGCGGCGAAAGGACGGCTGATCGCCCTGCTGCATCAGGCCGCGGTCCGCCCCAAGAAGCGCAAGCCTACCAAACCGAAGCCACAGGCGCGCGAAAAGCGCATCGCATCGAAGAAGCGGCGCGGCGAAGTGAAGAGCCTGCGCGCCAAGACCGACGTTGAGTAACCGACGGTTACGTGCGCCTCGGCTCTACGGCTGCTTGATCACCGCATCGACCAGGTCGACCAGCTGGTCGGTCGTGTATTGATTGCCCTCGATGTTGGCGGTCAGCTTGCCTTCCCGATCGATGACAGCCGTACGCGACGAATGATTGAATAGACCATCGTCTCGATACGCCTGCACACCGAACAGGCCGCACACGCGCGTGACCTCCGGCACCTCACCGGTGAGAAAGTGCCACGTGACGGGATTGGCGTTCCATCGCTTGGCGTATTCGGCCAACTGCTCCGGCTGGTCGCGGGCAGGGTCGAACGTCACCGTCAGCAGCACCAGGTCCTTGCCCATCAGCTCGCTGTAGCGCCGCTGGATCACACCAAAGTGGTTCGCGAGCCGAAAGCAGAATTGCGGCAGCGCGCAGGTCGTGTAGATGAAATTGAGCGCGACGACTTTGCCTCGAAGAGCGGACAAGGTCACGGGGCGGCGGACCTGGTCGATCAAGGTGAAATCCGGCACGACGTCTCCGACCGCCACGGCCGGTTTGGCGTCCGCGCCCATCATCTGCTTCAGGAACGCGAGGCGCTGGGCGGTGAAGGGATCCTGCTCGGCAGCCTCATATTTCCGAATCCGAACCTGCTCGACGTAGCCGGCGTCCGAGTCAAGGACCAGCGTGAACTCCACGGTCATCCCGGGCTCCACCCCCTGCAGTTCCTTCGGATCACGGACGTCGAACGGCATCGTCATGGCCGCCATGACTCCGGGAACGCTGTCGTGCGACACGACGAAGCTCCGGCGTGAAGGATCGACCTTCACCACGAAGCCTCTCATCGCGTAGCGCGCGCCCGCGTCAGCCGCCGCAACCGCGAACAGCGCGGTCGTCATCAACAACGCGGCTGCCAGGCGTCTACGGAGCATGGGTCGCCATCGGCGGTCGTGGCCGCGCCGGTGTGGGTCGCTGGAATCGCGTCATCTTTGGATCGAATTCCTTGATCTCGTACGCCTGGTTCTTCTGCACACGCTGCGAAGTGCTGCCGCGTGTCGCTGGTGGGCCACCAGACGTCAACGTCGACGGTCCCCGTGGACTTTCCGAGACCGATGTGCTGCGCAAGGGGCGAGGCGCCGAAGGAACCGCCGCTCCCGACCGTACGGTGGATAGCGCGTCGGCCGCTATCCGCCGTCTCGACAGTGACCGCGATCCTGGCGCCGAGCGCACTGCGATTCGTCTTGACGCCCACCAGCTTCAAGTCAATCCAGTCGTTGCCGTGCCCCGGGTTGTGAAAGACGCGGAGCGCATGCGCGTCGCCAGGCACCGCTCCTCCCGACTCGAAGGACGATTTCGTCGTAGCCATCTCCGTCGAGGTCGGCAAACGCGACGCCGTGGCCTTTGTGCAGCTCGCCCGTGCCCGACGAGCTCGTGACATCCACGAAGCGCTTTCCGTCGTGGTTGCGCAGCAGCACGCTCGGGACGAGGAAGGCATAGGAAGGATTGCCGGTTCCAAGGTAGATATCGAGGAAACCATCGTTGTCGACATCGCCGAAATTGGCGCCCATCGGCATGAAGACCTTGTCCAGAGCCGGCTGACGACCGTCGCGTCTTCGAAGGTGCCGTCGTGGCGATTCCGGTACAGCTTCAGCGTTGGTGCGTTGTGCGGCATGCCGAGGTACGTGCGCACCGATGTCGTCCACGCTCGCGTAGTAGCTGGTGACGAACAGGTCCGGCCACCCGTCGTTGTCGTAATCGAAGAACCACGCGCCAAAACACTGTCCAGGTCCGAGCACACCGGCAGCGCGCGCCAACTTCGGTGAACGTGCCGTCACGATTGTTGTGATACAGGTAGTTGCCCCCGCCGAGATTCGAGACGTAGAGATCCGGCCAGCCGTCGTTGTCGTAATCGCCGGCGCTGACGGCCTTCGCGAACGACAGGCGATCGACGCCGGCGGCGTGCGCGACGTCTTCGAACGTCCCGTCCTTCTTGTTCAGAAACAATTGCGAACGGGTGTCCTCGTTGCCGACGAAGAGATCCAGAAAGCCGTCGTTGTTGACGTCGGTCCAGACGGCCGTCTGCGATTTGCTCGAGGGGCGCGCAAGGCCGCTGGCGTCGGTGACATCGGTAAAGGTCCCGTCGCAATTGTTCCTGAGCAGCGACCTCCGTTCAGGCAGCTCCCAGGCACCGCGCATCAGCAGGAAATCGAGGCAACCGTCGTTGTTGTAGTCCCCCTGGATCAGGTTCAGGCCGCCGAGCTGATCGCTGAGGCCGGCCGCCGCGGTCCGATCGGTGAAGGTACCGTCTGCGATTTCCCTGGAAGTAGCTGCATCGCAGTGCAGCTCGCCTGTGTCGACGTCGCGATGTCAAGGCGACCGTCGTTGTCGAAGTCGTCGATGATGACGCCACCCGCTGGCCTCACCGTGGACAGGCCGAGCGCTGCGGCAACGTCTACGAAGCGCCCGATGTCCTCCGACGAGACAAAGGCGCTGGGCGGAATACGATACGCCTCAGGCACGCCGTTGGGGTAACGGCCCGTCATCATGTAGGCGATATTGAGCAGCCACTTCACCTCGAGCTCGTCGGGTTTCTTCGCAAGATAGCTCTCGAAATATCGAATGGCCTCGACGGCATCGTCGGTTTTCGACAAGGGAGCGATCAGCCCCTTTGGTGACAGCAGACACCGATCCGCTGGCTCCGTATAGACGCCGTTGGTCATCTCGGCGCGGTGCAAGTACGCGACGCCGACGGCCTCCGCCATCTGTGGCACCACGGCCGGGTCGTGGACCTTGGCGTCGTCATACACGAGCTGAAACTGCGCGATGGCCTCATCCATCCGTCCCTGGTAGGCAAGCAGCTGCGCGAGGCCGAGCCGTGCGCGCTCCTTCTCACGGCCCATGTACTCACCGGTCCCGCCTGGCGCAACGAAACGCTCCAGCATCGATTGCATGTCGGTGAGCGATTGCCGGCGAACCTCGCAGATGGTCCTCGGCGATTGATCCCAATCGGCGGCCTTTTGAAACATGTTCAGCGCCATCAGTGCCTCGCCCTGTCCACCCACGTCGATGGCGTATTTCACGCCGCCTTCGGCCGACACTGCCTGGTTGAGGCCAGGGATCGCGCCAGGGTCGGGAGCCGCCGGCTTGCCATCGTCGTCGTTGACGAGTTGGAGCACCGCAAATCCGGTCGGGACTCGCACCACGCCGCTGACTTGACCGGGGCGCAGGCCCTGTACGGCGGCGCGCAGATCGGACCGTAATGCCGAAGGCGAGATCTGGCTGAGCAGTCCGCCAGATTTGGCAGTTGGATCGATCGAGACCGCTTTTGCAAGATCGGCGAAGCTCTCGCCGGCGCGTATCGTTGGATGATCTCGTCCGCCGCGGCTTCGGTGCTGAGGACGATGATACGCACCGACACGACGTCGGCCACGGTGTCGGATTGAGGAGCGCTTTGTGGGAAGGCAGGTACGAGCGCCGAAAGGGTTGCGGCAACGAGGCTCGTCACAACTTGCCGGAGGCGCACATCCACCCGAGGAATTGGCGTCCACGGTGTGCTGGAGTTCCAGAACTTCTGACCATCGCAGTGACGAGTTGACTGGCGACGCGGCTTTCCCTACGCTCACGGACGTGCGACGCACGACTGTCTGGCTGGGCTTGATCGTCTCTCTCGCCGCGTTGACGAGTGCCCGATCCATGAGCGCTCAGGCGCCGGCTTCCGCGCAGCTGCCTGCGGCGGCAGATCGTCCTGTGTCGTTCGCTACGGACATCAAGCCCATCCTTCAAGTCAGCTGCGTCCGGTGTCACGGGCGCGGCCGGAGCCGCGGAGGCTTCAGTATCGAAACGCGTGAGCTGCTGCTGAAAGGTGGCGAGGACGGTCAGGCCGTCGTGTTGGGCAAGAGTGCGGAGAGTCACCTCATCGCGATGGTGGCCGGGCTCGACCCAGACGAAGTGATGCCGAAGAAAGGGTCGCGCCTGACGAGCGCACAAGTGGGCCTGCTGCGGGCCTGGATCGATCAGGGCCTGCCCTGGGACGCCGACGTCACATTCGCGAAGGCACCGCCGCGGAATCTCACCCCGCGCGCTCCCGAGCTGCCGGCCACGACCGACGCGGCAGCGAATCCCGTCGATCGCCTGCTTCGCCGTATTTCGCGGCGCATGAAACGTCGGCTGCCGCCACGGACCGACGACCGCACGTTCATCCGCCGCGCCTCGCTCGACATCGTCGGCCTGCTGCCGTCACCATTCGAGGTCCGGACGTTCGTCACCGACACTCGGTCGGACAAGCGCGAGCGGCTCGTCGCACGACTTCTTCAGGACGACGGGCGGTACGCCACGCACTGGCTGAGTTTCTGGAACGACCTGCTGCGGAACGACTATCGGGGCACCGGCTACATCGACGGCGGCCGGAAGCAGATCAGCGCGTGGCTGTATGCGTCGCTCGGCGAACAATCTGCCGTACGATCAGTTCGTCCGCGAGCTGATCGATCCCTCGGCGCCGACCAACGGCTTCACCAAGGGCATCGTCTGGCGCGGCGTGGTCAACGCGAGCCAGACGCCACAGATGCAGGCCGCGCAGAACGTCTCGCAGGTGTTCATGGGCGTGAACCTGAAGTGTGCCTCGTGCCACGACAGCTTCATCAACGACTGGCAGTTGTCGGACGCGTACGGGCTGGCGGGCGATCTACGCGGACGGTCCGCTCGAGATGGTGGAGTGCGATCGGCCGACGGGCAAGACCGCGCCCATGAAGTTCCTCTACAACGAGCTGGGCACGGTGAACGCCTCAGCGCCTCGCGCGGCGCGGCTCACGGAGCTCGCCCACCTGCTCACGGCGCCCGCCAACGGGCGGCTACCGCGCACCATCGTCAATCGTTTGTGGGCGCGGTTCATGGGACGAGGTCTCGTCGAACCCGTGGACGACATGGATCAGCCCGCCTGGCAGCCGGACCTGCTCGACTGGCTGGCCGAGGATCTGGTCGCGCACGGCTACAACATCAAGCGGACCATCGGCGTGATCCTCACGTCGAGCGCGTACCAACGCGTTGCCATGGATCTCGCGGAGCGTCCGGAGTCGTACGTGTTCAAGGGGCCCGCGCTCAGGCGGCTGACTGCTGAGCAGTTCGTGGACGCGGTGAGCGCCGTCACCGGCGTCTGGCAGAAGAAGGTGGAAGGCACGTTCGACTTCTCGCTCGTGAGCGCGCACGCCGCCCCGGCGCCTCTTCGCGTCCGTGCGGCAATGGTGGCGTCGGATCCGCTGATGACTGCGCTCGGCCGTCCGAACCGTGAACAGGTGGTCACGACGCGCGCATCCGCCGCCGACGACGCTCCAGCTGCTCGAGCTCCAGAATGGCGCCACGCTCGCCACCGAGCTCCACCGTGGCGCCGAGCATCTGGCGGCACGCGGACAAACGAGCCCGCAGCTCGTGGACACGATCTTCCTGAGGGCACTCGGGCGGAAGCCCACGGCGCCCGAGCGGTCACTGGCGCTCGCCACGGTCGGCACGGCGCCGTCCGTCGCGGGTACCGAGGATCTGCTGTGGAGCATCGTGATGCTCCCCGAGTTCGAGGTGATTCACTGACATGACTCGCCTCTCGCGCCGGAACTTCCTCGCCACCGCCAGCGCGGCCACGCTGTCGGCGCTTGCGGCGAGCCGTCCGCGAGTCGTTGCCGCCGCGGAGGGCGAGCGCCTGCCAGCGACCGCCGACGCCGTCATCGTGCTCTGGATGGCGGGTGGGATGGCGCACACCGAGACCTTCGATCCGAAGCGCTACACGCCGTTCGAAGCAGGCCTGAAGCCCGAACAGGTGCTGAGCACGTTCCCGGCGATCGACACGGTCGTCGATCAAATCAAGATCTCGCAGGGACTCGAGCGCGTCGCGAGCGTGCTGGATCGCGGCACGCTGATTCGCACGTACACGGCTGGCGATCTCGGATTCATCCTGCACTCGCGCCATCAGTACCAGTGGCACACGGCTATGCGCCGCCGCAGACGGTCGGCGGCGCCGCACCTGGGCGCGATCGTCGCGCGGACGCTCGGTCCACGCAATCCGGCGGTCCCCGCGTTCATCAACATCGGCCAGCGTCTGGATGTCGGCGAGGGCGAGGAGCTGAAGGCGTTCACGACCGCCGGCTTCCTGGGCAGCGAGTACGGCCCGTTCGGCGTGCCGTATCCGGACGAGGCGGCCGACGTCGTCCGGCCGCCGGGAGGCATGTCGCCGGGACGCTTTGAGCGCCGCGATCTGCTGTTCCGCAAGCTGCTCGAGGCGAGCCCGATCGGACGAGTACGGCAGCACGTATCAGCAGGAATCGCTGCTCAAGGCGTACGACAACGCGCACCGGCTGCTCAGCTCGCCAGCGGCCAAGGCGTTCGACTTGTCGCTCGAGCCCCTGGAGCACGTGCGCAAGTACGTGGCCGGCTACGAACGGGGGCAGCGTTTCAATGCCGCGCAGGATCGGTTTGGAGCGAAGTACGAGCAGCAGATGCTCGGACGCTTCGGCCTCGGGTGTCTGCTCGCTCGACGGCTGGTCGAAGCCGGCGCGCGCTACATCGAAGTGACGACGGAATACATCCCGTTCCTGAATTGGGACACGCACGAGAACGGGCACACGCGAGCCGCCGCGATGAAGCAGCAGATCGACGGCCCGGTCGCGCAGCTCGTGCTCGACCTGGAGGAGCGCGGACTGCTCGATCGCACGCTCATCGTTCTCGCCAGCGAGTTCAGCCGCGACCTCCTGATTGAGGGAAAGCCGGATCGCAAGGTGAAGGACCAGGTGGACGTGCCGGACGTCCTGACCGAACCCAAGCACTACGGGATGCATCGGCACTTCACCGACGCCGGATCGGTGCTGCTGTTCGGCGGCGGGATCAAGAAAGGCCATCTCCACGGCGTGACGGCCGACGAGCGGCCCTGCAGGACGCTGCAGGATCGTGTCGTGATCGAGGATCTCCACGCCACGATTCTGCGAGCGCTTGGCATTCCCGCGACGCTGGCCTACACGATCGAAGAACGGCCGTTCTACGTGACGCGCGACGGCAAAGGCGTGCCCATCGCGTCGCTGTTCGAGTCGGGGTCGGGATAAGTGTCAGTGTCTGCGATCGGATATCCCGTCCCCGGATCGCAGACACTGACACTGATCCCGACCCCAATCGCGACTACTTGCGCTCGCAGTCAGCGCCATCACTGCCGGACTCACCCAGTCCTGATCGTGGAACTGCTCACCCCACTCGAGCGGCGTGACGTCGCGATACTCGTGCAGCGTCTCGTCGTCAACGAACCGCAGCTCCTTCCTGAGTGACGCCCGCACGGTGACATCAGCACCCGCGTCGAGCAGCAGACGGGCGACGGCATCGTCGTGGCGTGCGCCGACGCGGAAGGGCTGCGACACGACACACCCGAAGATGGCCGTGTGGCCGCCGAATCCGTCCGCATCGACGGCAGCACGCGCATTCACGTCGGCACCGCTCTCGAGCATCCAACGGATGATCGCCAATTCGTCGTAATCGACGGCCATGTGAAGAAGTGTGGTGCCGTCGAGCGGTGTGCCATGGAGCGCCAGACAGGTGATCGGCGTGGCAGCCGAGCGTAGGTGGGTAGATCGCCGCGTGCGGAAACGTCCGCGTGAAGAGTTGTGGATCGCGCTGAAAGTGCACCTCGAGCAAATCGATACGGCCCCGATGGAGGGCCATCGGCGGCGTGTCTGGCAGATCGATCCCGTTGTCGGCAAAGATCTCGAGACACCCATGTTTGCCATCGGGATGGCGTCCGTACGTCTCGAGCACCATACCGACCGGCGCAAGCCGATCGCCGTTGGCGTCGGTCAACGGCACGCCGAGCTCCACGAGGAGCTTCAGCCCCGATGGTTCGAGCGTCTCGCACGGTCCCATTGCGGCATCGCGCGAAGGCTTGGCGCCAAGCGCCATCAGATGACGTGCGGTAACGATCTGCCCCTGTAGGGTGGCTCGATCCAATGCGAAGTCCAGATCGGACGCGCCCTGTTCGCGAAGGATCGTGATGATGCCGTCACGTCCGAGATTCGCCGCGTACGACATCGGCGGCCCCCAGTTGCCTTTGACGCCTCGCGCGTCTTCCGTGAGCAGCGTCGGATGCTTTCGCACGAGCTCCAGCACGGCAGCGCGATCGTCACGCCAGATGGCATCGGTCATCCGGCAGGCGAGGACAAGGCGCGTCCAGCTGGGGAGCCCGTAGCTGCACGCGAGCGCCTGCTGTGCCTCGTCCAGCGTGGCCGTCTCTGGCGTCACACCGCTCGTGTGACGAGCGAGTGTGCCGACGGCGTCGGCCTCGCCGCGCCGGATGTCACGCAACAGGTTTTCGGCCTGGTGACTGAGTCGATCGAGATCGGGACGGACGGGAAAGTGACGTTCCACAGCAGCTTGCAGTCTACAGTCTGCCGGCTACGGTCTGCGGGCGTACCTGTAGACGGTAGACCGAAGACCGAAGACTGCGCCTATCCTCGCTTCCGCCGGGCGCTGGCGAGCGCCTCGAGCAGCGGAGTGGTCTGATCGAACGACAGGCAGGCGTCGGTGATGCTCTGGCCGTAGACAGCCTGGTGGCCGGGCACGTAGTCCTGGCGGCCTTCGATGAGGTGACTTTCCAGCATCACGCCGAAGATGTGCTGAGAGCCAGCCGCGACCTGCTCCGCAATCGCGCCGGCAACCTGCTGCTGACGCCGATGATCTTTCTCGCTGTTCCCGTGCGAGCAATCGATCATGACGCGCTGGCGCAGGTTGCGCTTGGCCAGCCGGGTGCATACCTCGTTGACATGATCCGCGTCATAGTTCGGACCGGTGCGCTTGCCACCGCGCAGGATCACGTGACACGTTTCGTTGCCGCTCGTCTCGAAAATCGCTGACATGCCCTGTTTCGTGACCGACGGAAACAGATGCGGCGATCGCGCCGAGAGCACGGCGTCGACCGCTGTCTGGATGGTCCCGTCCGTCCCGTTCTTGAAGCCAACCGGCATCGACAGCCCCGATGCGAGCTCGCGGTGCACCTGACTCTCGGTCGTGCGGGCGCCGATCGCCACCCAGGAGGTGAGGTCCGCGATGAACTGGGGAATCTGCGTATCGAGGAACTCGGACGCGGTTGGAAGTTCGAGATTGTTGACGTCGAGCAGCAGCTTCCGCGCCAGGCGGAGTCCCTTGTTGATGTGATAGCTGCCGTCCAGATCCGGATCGTTGATGAGGCCCTTCCAGCCGACCGACGTACGCGGCTTTTCAAAATATGTCCGCATGACGATCACGAGATCGTCCGCAAGTCGATCCGCCACACTCTTCAGCCGGCTCGCATAGTCGAGCGCCGCAACGGTGTCGTGAATCGAACACGGACCGACGATCACCACGAGCCTTGGATCCTGCCCTTCGAGCACGTTGACGATGGCGCGTCGCGTGTTGGCGACGACGTTCGACGCGCGCTCGGTGATCGGAATCTCTTCGAGCAGGATGGCGGGCGGAAGCAGCGGCCGAACTTGCGTGATCCGGAGGTCGTCGGTCCGTTGGAACATTCGGATAAGATTACCGCACTGAGCAGGGACGCTCACAACGCGCCCCGCCGGCCGGCGGCCCACCATCCGTGAGGAGCGTGCCATGCAGGCCTTCCGTCTGACCTCGCCGCAAACCGCGCAGCTCTGTACCGTCGCACAGCCGGAGCCCGGCCCGGGCGAGGTGCTGGTGAAGGTGGGAGCAGCGGGCATCTGCCACTCGGACCTCCACATCATCGACGCTCCTGACGCGCTGGGCCTCCCCACGCCATTCACGCTCGGGCATGAAAATGCGGGCTGGATCGAAGCGCTGGGCACCGGCGTCTCGGGTCTCGAACGCGGGCAGCCGGTTGCCGTCGCGGGGTTCATGGGCTGCGGCCGGTGTGCAGCGTGCCTGTCCGGACTCGAAAACGCGTGCCGCGTCGTGCCCATTGGCGGCATCGGGCTTGGTGTAGACGGCGGGATGGCGGAATACCTCATCGCACAGTCTCGGCAACTCCTGCCCATTCACGATCTCGAGCTGTCGCAGGCGGCGCCGCTCACCGACGCAGGACTGACGCCGTATCACGCGATCGCACAGGTCCGTCAGGCGCTCGCACCGGGAAGCACCTGTGTCGTGATCGGCCTCGGCGGCCTTGGGCACATGGCCGTGCAGATCCTCGCAGCCACGACGGCCACGCGGATCGTGGCCGTGGATCTGAAGGCGGACGCGCTGCGTCTCGCACACGAGCACGGAGCGCATGTGACGGTACCGTCCAACACGGAAACGGCGAAGCATATCCGCGACCTCGTGGGGCCGATGCCTGGAGGCGCCGATGTCGTCCTGGATTTCGTCGGCGCGCCGGCCACGGTCGATCTCGCACGTGCCGTCGTCTCAACGGGCGGTCACATTTCGGTCGTCGGCCTCGGCGGCGGTGCGTTGCCTGTGGGTTACGGCACGATCCCGTTCGAAGTGACCGTGCGTTTGCCATTCTGGGGCACGCGGGGAGAGCTCGCCGAGGTGTTGGCCCTCGCGCGCGCGGGCCGCATCCGCGCACAGGTCCAGGAGTTCGGTCTGGATCACGTGGTCACTGCGTACGATGCGCTGCGAGCCGGGCGCGTTGCCGGCCGGGCTGTCGTCGTTTCAGCGCGATGACGTCTCCGCTCCTTGTCCGCCGCCTGCTGAACCAGCGGCTGGCACGAACGAAATTCAAGACGCCACTCGAGGTCGTGTCATCCCTTGGAGCCGTGCAGGCGCAGGATTATCCAGGCGCCCGCTGGGCGCTGGGCCTTCGCGCGAAGGGGCTCACCGATGCTCGCGCCGAGAAGGCGTACGACGACGGGGCGATCCTGCGGACGCACGTGCTGCGTCCGACATGGCACTTCGTGGCGCCGGCCGACATCCGCTGGATGCTCACCCTGACCGGGCCGCGCGTCATGGCGCGCATGGCGCCCTACAATCGCCACCTGGAGCTGGATCGTTCCACGTTTGCGAAGAGCCGCAAGGTGTTGGAGCGGGCGCTGCGCGATGGGCAGCACCTGACGCGCGCCGACCTGGGTGCCGCACTCGAACGATGCGGTATCACTGCGAAGGGGCAGCGCCTCGCGCACCTCGCGATGGACGCTGAGCTGCACGGCATCATCTGCAGCGGTCCGCGCCGCGGTAGCCAATTCACGTACGCGCTACTCGAGGAACGTGCGGCCCCGGCGCCGATCCTGGCGCGCGAAGAAGCGCTCGCCGAGCTCATTCGCCGCTACTTCACCAGCCACGGGCCTGCTTCGGTCCGCGATTTTGTCTGGTGGTCCGGACTGACGACGGCTGACGCCCGCGCGGGACTTGCGATGCTGGGCGGCGACGTCTGTGACGAAGCCATCGACGAAGTACGGTGCTGGTCGCTCCCGGCATCCCAGGCATCGTCAGCGCGCCCGCTTCCGCCGGTCGCACATTTGCTCCCAAACTACGACGAGTACCTCATCGCGTACAGAGACCGCGGCTTCTCGGTGTTCTCTGGCGGCGTGACGTTCGACGACTTCTACGCGCACTTCCTCACGATCAACGGACTTCTGGCGGGCACCTGGCGGAGAGTGATCACGAAGGACACCGTGACAATTACGGTCCGGACGTTGAAACCACTGTCACGAGCGGACAAGGCCCTCGTGGAAGCAGCCGCCGAGCGGCATGCCGAGTTCATGGAGCGGAACGTGGAGCTGCGCTACTTTCGCAGTTCGTAGTTGGTAGTTGGTAGTTCGTAGCGGCCGAACACGAACAACGAACACGAATACGACAGGTGTCACTGTCCTATCCATCGCGAAGCACGACCAGCGGATCAACTCTGGCTGCACGCGAGCTCGGCCGGTACGCCGCCACGATCGCCACGCCCACGAGCACCGCAATCATCGCGACGTAGGTCACCGGGTCGAGCGCCGAGACGCCATACAGGAAGCCCGACAGCACGCGTGAGATTGCGAACGTGCCAACCAGTCCGACGACCACACCCGCCAACGTGAGCCAAAGGCCGTTCCGCAGCACCATCATCACGACGTCGCGGGGGCGCGCGCCGAGTGCGAGGCGCACGCCGATCTCGCGGCGGCGCTGCGTCACCATGTAACCCATGACGCCGTAGATTCCGATCGCCGCGAGGATGAGCGCGAGCGCGCCGAACGTCGCGACAAGCGCCGTCTGGAAGCGGCGTGTGGCGCCCGACGCCGTCACGAGCGCTTCCATTGTCCGGAAGCCGAACACCGATTGCTGTGGATCAATCGAGCTGACCTGCGCGCGAATGGCGTTCACGTATTCGGCGGGGTTGCCCGATGTCCGGACGACCAGCGTCACGAACGGTACGGGCGCCTGGACGAAGGGCAGATACACTTCTGCTTTCTGCGGCTCTTCGAGCCCGAAGTGACGGGTGCTCTGGACGACGCCGACGATCTGCCTCCACATCGGCTTGCCATCCGCCCCCCAATCAGTCGCCAACCGCCGGCCGATCGGGTTCCCGCCGGGCCAGTAGCGTTGAACCGCCAGCTCACTGACGATCGCGACAGGCAGTGAGTCTGGGGTGTCACGCTCGTCGAAGAGGCGTCCGGCGATGAGGCGAATGCCCAAGGCGTCGAAATAGGCCGCGGAGACGTGCGGACGATTGGCATGGGGCGAGAACCCTGGCCGGGCATCCTGCCGTCCCTCCACAGCAAAGCCGCCCTGATCGTTGATCCCGGTCATCGGGATCGTCTGACTGACCGCGGCGGATGAAACCCCTGGCAAGGTCTGCACGCGCCGCAGCATCTCCTCCACGAACCTGACCTGCCGTACGGCGTCGCCGTAGCGCGCGGGCGACAACCCAACGACCGCGGTCAGCACGTGTGGCGCGCGGAAGCCGAGGTCAAGGCCAGCGACCTGCATGAAGCTCCTCACGAGCAGCCCCGCTCCGACGAGCAGCATCAGTGCGAGCGCGATCTGGGCGGAGACCAGGACCTGCCGGATTCGTCCGGTCCCGCCGCCTGATACGCGAGCGCCGTCCTTGAGCGCACCTGGCACGTCCACACGCGATCCGAATCGCGCGGGCACGAGACCGAAGAGGAGCCCGGCGATCATCGAGACCATGAGCATGACCACCAGTACCTGCGTGTCGAGCGTCGTCTGTTCGAGGCGAGGGATGCTGTCGGGCGCGAGCGCCACGAGCACGCGAATTCCACCGAGGGCGACCGCGAGTCCTGCGATGGCTCCGCCTCCGGCGAGCACGAGGCTCTCGGTCAGCACCTGGCGGACGAGCCGTCCTGGACTCGCGCCCAGGGCCTGGCGCATCGCCATTTCGCGACGGCGCGCTTCCGAGCGGACGAGCAGGAGATTTGCGATGTTGACGCACGTGAGGAGCAGTACGAACCCGACCGTTGCGAGCAGCAGCAGGAGTGCTGGACGTGCCGAGCCGGCCACGTGTCGCTTCAGCGGCTCGACGGCAACCGCGAAATCCCTGTTCGTTTCCGGGTACTGGTGAGCAAGCCGCTCGCCAATCGTTGCCATCGTCCCACGTGCGCGTTGGAGCGTGGCACCGGGACCGAGCCGCGCCACGACCCAGTAGTTGTGGCTGCCACGGTCCTCCAGATCGGGCGATGGGCGCAAAGGAATCCACGCCTCGACGGTCCACAGACTGCTCCCCGGCGAGGCAGCGGGAAATCGAAACGTCGACGGCATGACGCCGACGACGGTGTGTGCGACGTCGTCGATCATCACGCTCTGTCCGATGACGGCGGGATCCGCGTGGTAGCGGCGGTGCCAGAGCGCATTGCCGAGGACGACCACCCGCGCGGATCCCGGGCGATCCTCGCCCGCCGCGAACGTTCTTCCGAGAACGGGCGCAACGCCGAGCACGGTAAACAGGCGGTCACTGACCTCGAGGCCCACCACCGACTCGGCCTGTCCGGACCCTGTGACGGTCAGGAGACCGTATCGATACGCGGCCATGTCATCGAAGTCGCGGCTCGAGGCACGCCAGTCGCGGAAGCTTGGGAATGTCGCCCAGTCGGATTCGCCGCCTTCGCGCGGACCGGTCTCGTATATCTGCACCAGCCGGTCGGGCTGGGCATAGTCGAGCGAGCGGAAGACGACCGCGCGTACCAGGCTGAAGACCGATGAGGCCACGCCAATGCCAAGGCCCAGTGTCAGGATCACCGCAAGCGTGAACCCGGGCATGGACGCGAGCACGTGAAGCGCGTACCGGATGTCGCGACGCAGATCCTCGAGCCACGCGAACGAGCGTGCGTCGCGGTGTGCGTCTTTCGCGGCTTCAATCCCGCGGAAAACCCGAGCTGTCGCCTCGCGCGCGGCTTCAGGTGTCGCGCCGCGCCGGAGCAAGTCTTCTTCGACGAGCGCGCGATGCGAATCGACCTCGCGGCTCAGCTCCATCTCTGCGCGATCGGCCCGGAAGAACGCGGTGAGACGCCGGACCAACCGCTTGAGTCCAGCCACGGTCAGCCTTCGTTCAGCAGGAGCTTGTCCACGAGACCGGCGAGCCGTCGCCAGCGCTCGGTTTCCTTCTCGAGCGCGCGCAGCCCCGGGCGGGTGATGGCGTAGTCCTTCGCATCCCGGTTGCTTTCGGTCTTCTGCCAGGTGCCTTTGATCCAGCCCTTCTGATCGAGCCGGACGAGGGCCGGGTAGAGCGTGCCCTGATTCAGCGTCAGCGGATGGTCGGCGACCTGAGCGAGCCGCGCCGCGAGGCCGTAGGCGTGCTGCGGGCCCATCGAAGCCAGCGACCGCAGCACGATGAGGTCGAGGGTGCCCTGCAGCAGCTCGACGCGTTCTTCACTAGACATGCAAGTGAAACATGTGGCAAGCGTAGCGGTCACATCACTCGGCTGTCAAATGGAGTAGACGATCGCGTCAGGCGTGCCGTGGACACGGTGGGCGGTCGATGGAACGCTCAGCACCCGCCGCGATCGGCCTGGTTCCGCGCCGCGTCCCGGCTCAGCATGCCGGACACGCACGCCTCAGGCGGCTCAATCTCATGCGAACGGCATGGGACCCCAGAACACCGCATGCCGGGCGTCACCCGCCAACGGCGTGCGTGTCCGACTGACGCTCGTACGGCATGCTTCGACGGGCCGCCGCGCGGAACCAGGCCGCTCGCGGCGGGTGCCGTAATCGATTCGAGCCGCGCTCATGAAGACGGGCGTCGGGCGGGGTGCGGACACGGCGGGTCGAGGCCCGTTGGAGGTCGCCCGCGAGACCCGTCCTCGGAGCCGTGACTGCAGGCGCCAGAAATCCGCGTGGGGTGACGAAGTGGGGCCCCGCGCTGCCGCCGAATCCGACGCCGGAGGTCGCGGCTCCCGGGCGGCCGACCGGGACACGAGCCGCCGTGTCCACTCGCCGGACTCCGACTCGTGCAGCGCGGAACCGGGCGGCCCGTGACGGGTGCTGGCGTCACTCCGCTGGCTCGAGCTCGCGGGCGATGAACCAGAACGCCAGCGGTCCGGCCGCGATGAGCCCGGCGGCGAGCAGGAACGCGGGCGCGTAGGAGCCGGTCCGGGCGATCAGATAGCCGGTGATGAGCGGCGAGATGATGCCGGCAAGATTCCCGATGAAGTTGTAGATCCCCGTCCACAGACCGATCGCCGACGAGGGTGCGCAGCTCTGGAGCGCGACGAGCAGGTTCCCCGTCGCGAGGCCGACCAGGCATCCGCCGATGATGAACGCCACGGCCGCAGCGGGCGTCTGCGCCCACGCGGCGGGAATGAGCAGCAGTCCCGTCATGAACGCGAAGGTGACGACCGTCTTGCGCGCACGACTCTGCGTCCAGCCGCGGACCACCAGCCGATCCGCCAGCCAGCCGCCAATCGGCTCGCTCATCCCGAACACGAGATAGGGCAGCGCCGCGTAGATGCCCGCGCGCATCATCGTGAGGCCGCGTGCCGTGACGAGATAGTCCGGCAGCCAGTTGACGAGAAAGTACCAGTAGTAGTCGAAGCAGAAGAACGTGAGGCAGACGCCGACCAGGTTGCGGTTCGTCACGAGCGCTACGAGCGCACGGCCGAATCCGCCTGCGGCGCCGCGGGTGTGCGGGTGCGGTTCGCGCAGGTCGCGCGGCGTGAGCAGGAACCACGGTGCGAGCCAGACGAGCGCGCTGAATCCGACGACCATGAACGTCTGCCGCCAGCCGAGATGGACGAGCATCATCGGCACCAGCACGCCCTCCATCACGAGTCCCGTGCGCGTGCCCGCATCGAACAGTCCGGCGGGCAGGCCTCGCTCGTGCGGCCGGAAGAGCAGACTGACGATCTTCGATCCGCCCGGCAGATAGATCGATTCGCCAATCCCGAGCAGGACGCGAAAAGCGATGAGCGTTCCCAGACCCGCGGCGAGGCCCATCAATCCCTGCGACAACGACCACAGCGCGAACGCGACGCCGTACAGCCATCGCAGATTCACGCGATCGGCAATGATGCCCATCGGAATCTGCATGAAGGTGTAGGACCAGAAGAACGCCGAGAGCAGGACGCCCTTTGCCTCCGGCCCCAGGTGCATCTCGGCGGAGATCAGCGGAAGCGCGAACGAGATCGTCGCGCGATCGAAGTAGTTGATGAGGGAGGCCGTGAACAGGAGGCCCACGACGGTCCACCGCCCGCCGTTGGATATCGGAAAGGCTGCGATGGTCTGCTGGTCGCGGGTCGCGCCCTTGGCGTGGGAATCGATCATGGGCTCGGTCGCTGCGCGCCGCGCAACCTTACCAGAGCGCGGTCGATCCGCCTATCGGCGCGTGCGGCCAGGAGCGCGGCGCGCGGCCCCGCCGGCTGCAGGTCGGCGCGCTTTTGGCGGTGGCGCATCTATCACGTGTTGCCACGCGAGCAGCACGGCGCCGCGAACGGGAGCCTCGTCGGCCGCCTCGAGTCTGACGTTCGTGCAGCCCGAGCGTCCCCAGGCGCCCGCAGATGGGACGAACATCTTCGGATGGCTGCGGAGGAGCGCGCGCTGCTCGTCCGGCAGGAGCTTCACCATGCCGAAGGTGTCGTTGGCGTGGAGCGTCGCGAAGATCCGCCCGTTCGCGCGGAAGTCGGGATGTCCCATGTGCGACGACTCGATGGCCCCCTCCAACGCGAGCACCAGCTGTCGGAAATCGTCGGCAGTGAGCATGGCGCAGAGTAGCTGGCGCGTTGCTGGATGGCAACGGATTCGGACAGTCGCACTACAACGCGTGGAGCGTGAACTCGCCGGGGCGGATCCCGTTGGAGGCCGCACGTCAGACCCGTGCGCGGAGCCGAGACCGCAGGCGCCGAAAATCCGCGTGGGGTGACGAAGTGGGGCCCCGCGCTTCCGCCGATCCAACGCCGGAGGTTTCGGCTCCCGTGCGTGCCGACCGGGAGCCGCCGCGGCATGCCCGCAGCCCACCCCTCTCGCGCGGCTCCGCCACGTGCGGCGTCCCCGGTGCGCCGTCAAATCCTCAGGAAGATTTTGCGCCGGTACATCCAGTAGAGGATCGACCAGAACACCAGCAATATCGCGGCTCCGCGGAGCACGGGCTCGAATGGCTCGCCGAGGATCAGGAACAGGGCGTGTCCGAAATGCCGCACCAGCGCGGCTGAGACGAAGCGCTCGATCGTCCAGCTCATGACGTAGATCGCGATCGAGTTGGCGCCGATGACGAACAGCGGGAACGCCCACTTCTTCCAGCCCTTCACCTCGACGAGCGCGTAGAAGAAAGCGAGCATGAGCAGGATCAGTCCGCCGCTGTAGAGCGTGTAGGCCGACGTCCACACGCGCTTCACGATCGGGCAGATGTGCAGCCACTGCAGGATCAGACCTGCGAGCGTCAGTGCCACACCCGACACGATCAGTCCTCGCAGCTTCTCCTCCATGGAGCGCGAGGTCTTCAGCCACGCGCCCGCCCACACCCCCAGCATCATCGTCGCCAACGTCGGGATGAAGCTGAGCGTGGACCAGCCGCCGTCGTTGAACAGGAACGGGGACTCGCGCGGGAAGAGATTGAGGAACCACGTGTCGAACGCCCACGACAGGTTCGAGTTCTTGTTGAAGTGCGAGAGGAAGCCCGTGTAGAGGTGCGGCCAGTTCGCGGGCACCCCGACGCTCGGATAGTCGAAGTTCGGACCCGGCGCCGGATACATCACGAAGGCCGTCCAGAACGCCACCAGGATGCCCACGAAGATGGCCACCTGCCCGCGCAGCGGCACGAAGCAGATCAGGAAGAGGAAGGTGTAGCCCATGCCGATCTGCGTGAGCGTGTCTTCGAACGTCCAGTAGGTCATCGGACGCTCCATCGAGCGCAGGAAGATGCCCAGCAGCATCAGGATGAGACTGCGCCGGACGGCGTGCCCGAGCATCTTGCCGAAGCTCTCACCCGCCGCGCGACGGGCGGCAATCGAGAAGGGCAAAGACGCGCCTGCGAGGAACGAGAAGGCCGGCTGGATGAGGTCGTGCAGCGAGCAGCCCTGCCAGGGCACGTGCGTCGTGTTGAACGCCACGATTGACCAGAAAGTGCTGTCAGGGAAGGCCGCGTGCAGCGTCCACAGATGCATCGCCTCGGCGAGCATGAGGAACATCACGAAGCCGCGGAACGCATCGATCGATTCCACGCGGTTCCGGAGGCCGAGTCGGACGGCGGGCGCCGGTGGCGCTGACGCTGTCGGGTGCGCGGCGACCACGGCGGCGGCTGGAACGGCGGCCGGTGCAGGTGTGCTCATACCGGCGGATTCTACGGCAACACTTCCCATTGACGATCTAGGGGGCGACGGCGTATGCTCCCATAGAACGTCTTTGGGAGAATCCGCGATGGGAAAGTCAGAGACACCCACCCTGCTGCAGGGCACACTCGATCTGCTGGTCCTCCATGCACTGCAGCGTGGCGCTCTGCACGGATACGCCATCGCGCAGACGATCCACCTGCTGTCGGATGAAGTCCTGAAGGTCGAGGAGGGATCGCTCTATCCGGCCCTCCATCGCCTCGAGCTCGACGGCGCCATTCGGGCCGAGTGGGGAGTCTCCGACAACAACCGCCGCGCCAAGTACTACGAGATCACCCGCCAGGGCCGGAAGCTGTTGGCAGCCCAGCACGATACCTGGGGCCGACTGTCAGCCGCCGTCCAGCGCGTCCTCGCGAGTTGACGCCCATGCGCCGCTTTCTGCTCAAGCTTCGCCGTCGCCGCCACCTCCACCACGACCTGGCCGAGGAGCTCGCGTTCCACCAGGACGAAGCGCGCCGGCGCGGCAATCCCGTCCCTCTCGGTTCGGCGGTTCGAATCACCGAAGCCAGTCTCGACCTGTGGCGATTCGCCTGGATTGAGAACCTCTGGCGTGACGTCGTCTACGCGGCCAAGGGACTGACACATAGTCCGACGCTGGTGGCGAGCGCCATGCTGTCGCTCGGTCTCGGCATTGGCGTCAATGCCGCGATGTTCTCGCTGGCGTCAGGGCTGCTCTTCAGCCGCCCGAGCGTACGAGACGCAGACACGCTCGTCGGCATACAGCTGGGCGGCAACAGTCACGCAGAACGCCGGATCTTCGACTTCGTGCGTGACGCTCACATCTTTCGCGACATCGTGGGCGAAAACGAAGAGACGCTGGCGAACTATGACAACGGCGTCACGACGCGACCGGTCTTTGCGCTGGCCGGGACGAAGAACTATTTCACCGCCCTCGGCATTCCGGTCGCACTCGGACGCGGCTTCGAGCCTCGAGACCCCGACGAAGTCGTCGTCCTGGGTTACGAGTTCTGGCGCAAGGAGTTCAACGGCGATCCGACCGTCGTGAATCGCACGATTCGACTCGAGGGAAAGCCGTACTCCGTCGTCGGCGTGCTGCCAGCGACGCATCGAACGCTAGTCGGCTTCGGTTTCGCTCCAGACGTCTACATCCCCGCTTATCTGCCCGACACGATCCTGGCCGTCACCGCGCGGCTGGAGAACGGCGAGTCGCTGGCGGTCGCACGGGAACGCGTGAAGGCAGTATCCGAACGCATTGACGCAGCGTTTCCGTCCGAGTTCAAGTACGCGCGCACGATCAGCGTCGAGCCGGTCGGCGCACCTGCGGCGCTTCGCGGCCAACTCGTGACCGTCGGCTTGTTCTTCGCCCTGCTGCTCGGCGTGGTCGGCCTGGTCTTGCTGATGGCGTGCGTCAACATCGCGGGCCTCCTGCTCGCTCGTGCCTCGACGCGCCGACGTGAGATGGCGATCAGACTGGCCATCGGCGCCAGTCGCGGACGCCTCATGCAGCAGCTCCTGGTCGAAAGCGCGCTCCTCGCCGTGCTTGGTGCGATCGTCGCCCTGCTGCTGGCAGGACTCGCCGGTCTCATCATCGAGAGACTGGAGCTGCCAATACCTGTGCCGATACGGCTGCACATCGATCTCGACTGGCGTGTCGGACTCTACGCCGCGCTCGTCACGACGATTGCGGCGCTCGCGACCGGACTGCTGCCGGCGTGGCAGACGGTCAGAGACGCGATTGCACCGAGTCTCAGGCGAGAACGGAAGTACCGGATGCGGCGGATGCTCGTCGTCGGGCAGGTGGCGACTTCGGTGGTGGTGCTGGCGACGTCCGGCCTCTTCGTGCGCAACCTGCTTGCCGCCCATGCTGTGAGCCCGGGGTTCGACGTCACGCGTACATTGCGCGCAACCGTCAACCTGCCGACGGCGGCTTACGGTTCATCTGCGCCCATCGAGCGCGTTCGTGGATCGCGCTCTTGCCGCTGCGAAGGCCGTACCAGGTATCGAGGCCGTGGCGGCGGCGCGAAACCTGCCCTTCAATAGCAACACTCGCTTGCGCATGCCCGTGACACTCGACACGGGCGAACAAGCGGAGATGGATTTTGCGTGGAATGCTGTTACCTCCGGTTTCTTTCGGGCGCTCGACATCCCCATCGTCGAGGGTCGTTCGTTCACTGATGACGATCGGAACGGGGAGCGTTCAGTGATCGTCAACAAGGCTTTCGTGAGCCAGTACCTCTCCAACCGGCGAGCGCTGGGCATGGTGCTCCAGTGGGGTCCTCCAGAGGCACGCTTCCATCGGATCGTCGGCATCGTCGGCGACACCAAAACCATCACCGTTGCCGAAGACGACCGACCACAGGTTTACGAGCTGTTCTCGCGGATTCACAACGATCGGCGCACCCTGCAATTCGTCATGCGTTCAGGGCTGATGCCCGCGCAGCAGCTGAATGCCGTCACTCGGGCCTTGCGCGCGGTCGAACCCAACGCGGGTCTCCAGGTCGCGACGATGTACGACAGCATCGGCCTGGCATTCCTGCCGAGCCAAATAGGCGCAGCCCTCATGGGGTCCGTGGGACTGCTCGCGCTCGTGCTGTCGGCGGTCGGACTCTACGGCGTGATGTCGTACTCGGTCGTCGGTCGGCTGCCCGAGATTGGCGTGCGCATGGCCCTTGGCGCGACTGGCCGCGATATCTCACGTCTCGTGGTCGGCGATGCAATGCGGCTGCTGGTGACAGGGACGACGCTTGGTCTCATCGGCGCGCTGCTCGCCACGCGACCGCTCTCGATGTTCCTCGTGAAGGGCTTGTCTTCAACCGATCCGTTGACCTTCGCGCTGGTTTTCATGATTCTCTTGACGACAACGCTCGCCGCCGCGTGGGGGCCGATGCATCGAGCCACGACGGTCGAGCCCATGCGAGTGCTTACGAGAAGAGTGACGCAGCGAAGTTGATCAACTCCCAACTCCCAACTTCCAACTCCCAAGGAGGCCGGTTACCCTGTAGACCGTAGGACTGCAGACGGTCATGCCTGACGATGCACGTATTCGCCCACAAGTCTCCGACTTCGCTCCCCATCCACGCTTCGGCGAAGCCCTGGACGCATTCGATCGCGATGATGTCGATCGGCTGCGGCAGCTGATTCGCGAGGATCCGACGCTCGTGTCTGCCCGCACCAATCTCGATCCGCCATATCACTACTTCACCGGCGCCACGCTCCTGCATCACGTCGCCGGAAATCCCAACCGTGACGGCCATCCGCTGCCTGCACATGTAGTTGAGCTCGCCCGTCTCCTGCTCGAGGCCGGCGCCGACGCGAATGCCGAGACGCTCGGGCCCAATGGCGGCACGACGATGGGCCTGATCGTCACCAGTAAACAGGCGAGCGATCGGGACGTGTCTGGGCCGCTGATGGACCTGCTCGTCGCACACGGCGCACGGCTCGACCTGAAACGGCTGGACGCACTGGATGGATCGCTGGCCAACCACGCGCCACGAGCGGCAGAGAAGATGATCGACCTCGGAGCCAAGCCGGATCTGATTGCAGCCGCCGCGCTCGGCAGGATGGAGAACCTGCGCGGCGCCTTTGACGAGCACGGACAGCTCCGCTCGCGGCTGCGACGCAAAGGCAGACTGCTCTCGAACCGCGACGCGATCGGCCTGGCGGCCCTGTTCGCTTACGTCCGCGGGCAGCGCGAGGCCGTCGCTTTCCTGCTCGAGAAGGACGGCAACTGGAACATGACCGGCGTGAACAACGGCGCGATGCTGCATCGTGCAGCCGTTGCCGGCGACCTGCCGATGGTGAAGCAGCTGGTGGCGAAGGGCGCGGATACGAGCAATCGCGACAACCCATTCGCCGCCACGCCGCTGTCGTGGGCCGATCACGAGAAGCAAACCGCGACCTTCGATTGGCTGCGGCACAACTCCTCAGTGGACCTGCACGACGCCGTGGGTTTCGGACTGACTGAGCACGTGCATGCCCGGCTGCGCGAGTCTCCAGCGTCGATCAACGAGCAGCGCGACCAATGGCAGCTCGCGCAGGCAACTCCTTTGCACGTCGCGGCCATGATGGACCGTGCCGATCTCGCTGCGCTTCTGCTCGACGCCGGAGCCGACCCGAGCTTGCTGGCCGGCAACGGATTGACTCCGCTGGACGTGGCCGAGCAGAGCAACGCGAAGGCGACCGCGGCACTACTGCGTGCGAGAGGACGACGTTAGGCCTTGGCTTTGGGCTTTGGGCTTTGGGCTTAGCGAGGCTTGGGAGTTGGAGGTTGGGAGTTGGGAGTTGACGCTGTCGTCGCTAGGCGTCGGAGCCGTTTTGTCGAATCCAGACGCCTCCGTTCGATGACGGTATGGGCAGGCAATCGAGCCTGCCGGATTCAAGGAGCTGGGATGTGCGCTGCATGGTGATCGTCAAGGCGTCGAAGGAATCCGAAGCTGGAGTGCTGCCGAGTCAACAGCTCCTCGCGGATATGGGGAAGTTCAACGAAGAGTTGGTAAAAGCCGGAGTCATGCTGGCGGGAGAAGGACTTCACCCGAGCTCCAAGGGCAAGCGCGTCCGATTTTCGGGCAGCCGGCGTAGCGTCGTGGACGGGCCATTCCTCGAGACCAAGGAGCTGGTGGCTGGCTATTGGCTGTGGCAGGTGAAGTCGATGGACGAGGCTCTCGAGTGGGTGAAGCGCTGCCCGAACCCTACCGGCGAGGAATCCGAGATTGAGATCCGTCCGCTCTTCGAGGCCGAAGATTTCGGGCCGGCCTTGACGCCCGAGCTCAAGGAGCAGGATGCCCGGCTTCGGGCGCAGATTGCCAAGTCGTAGCGCGGACTTCAGCCGGCCGGGGTGCATCGAAGGACGAGATGAATGACCCCGGCCCCACGAACCAGGGTGCTATCGACGGCGCCAGGCGTCCAGGCTCCAGGGTCCCGCACCGGCCGCGGAGATGTAGAGCCAGATGAAGCAATAGAGCACAGGGGACACGCCATTGTTCATGGTCGGCCAGAAGCCTCTCGGGAAGTGGAACTGAAAATAGGCCACGGCCATTTCACCCGAGAGCAGAAACGCCACCGGCCGCGTGAAGAGACCAAGCAACAGGAGCGAGCCGCCGAAAACCTCGAGCGCACCAGCAAACCAGATCTGTGTTGGGAACACGGCCGTCGCACCGTTGGGTAACAGTGCCGCGGGGAACGCGAACAGCTTCGAGGTCCCCGCCAGGATGAACATGAACGCCGTCATCATTCGAAGCACGCTCCGGAGCTGCGGAGCGCACGCCGACCATTTCCCAATCACGCCGGGCGGAGGTGTGTTCTCCACGATGTCTCCCGTTCAGTAGACCCAAATCACGCGAGCAGTGCGCGAACCACGGTCCCGTGCACGTCCGTCAATCGAAACCTGCGGCCCTGGTAGAGATACGTGAGCCGCTCGTGGTCCACGCCGAGCATATGCAAGAGGGTGGCCTGGAAGTCATGGACGTGTACGCCACCGTCGGTGACGTTGTAGCTGAAATCGTCGGTCGCCCCGTACACGAGCCCTGGCTTGACGCCGCCGCCGGCCATCCACGTCGTGAAGCAGCGCGGATGATGATCGCGTCCGTAGTTGGTGGCCGTCAGCTTGCCTTGTGAGTAGCTCGTCCGTCCGAATTCGCCGCCCCAGACAACGAGTGTGTCATCGAGCAGTCCGCGTTGTTTGAGATCGATGACGAGGGCCGCGCTCGCCTGATCCGTCTCGCGGCACTGGCGTTCGATGTCGCGCGGCAGGTTGTCGTGCTGGTCCCAGCCCTGGTGATAGAGCTGGATGAACTTGACGCCCTTCTCGGCGAGCCGACGCGCGAGCAGGCAATTGGCGGCGAACGTGCCAGGGGTTCGCGCATCCTTGCCATACAGCTCGAATGTCGCATCGCTCTCATTGGACACGTCCATGACACCGGGCACGCTGGCCTGCATCCGGTACGACATCTGGTACTGCGCAATTCGCGCGTCCACTTCGGTATCACCCAGGCGCTCGGCCGCATGCGCCTGCAGTTCCCGCAGCCGATCCAGCATGAGCCGGCGGCTCTCGCGCGTGACGCCGTTGGGATTCGCGAGATACAGGACGGCGTCTTTGCCGCTTCTGAACTGGACGCCCTGGTACTCCGCCGGCAGGAATCCGCTGCCCCACAGTCGCGTGTACAGCGGCTGGTCCACCTTGCCCGGCGTGATCAGGACCACGAACGCGGGCAGGTCTTCGTTGTCGCTGCCGAGACCGTAGTGCACCCACGCGCCCATGCTCGGGCGCCCCGCAATCTGCGATCCCGTCTGAAAGAACGTGATGGCGGGATCGTGATTGATCGCCTCCGTGAACATCGATCGGATGATGCAGAGGTCGTCCACGATGGCAGCGGTATGCGGCAGCAGATCCGAGACCCAGGTGCCGCCTTGACCGTGTTGATGAAAACCGAACTGCGAGCCGGCCAGTGGAAGCGACGACTGATTGCCCGACATGCCGGTCAGACGCTGGCCTTGACGGACCGAATCCGGCAGCTGTTCGCCGTTCCGCTTGTTGAGCACGGGCTTGTAGTCGAACGTCTCCATCTGCGACGGTCCACCGGCCATGAACAGATAGATCACGCGCTTCGCCGTCGCGGGGTGGTGAAGGTGTCCGCCGAGGACGCCACGGTCGGCCGCGGCGTCGGCGGCGAGCACGGCGTCCGGACGGACGAGACCCGCGAGTGCGATTCCGCCAAGTCCGAGACCCGCGCGGTTGAGCAGCTCGCGCCGCGAGAGCCCCGCAACGGGCAGAGCACCGGTGCACTGCTGACAGCTCATGGCGTGCTCCTCACGGCTCATCGCTCCATGACGAATTCGTCGAAGTTCATGATCGCGCTCACGACCGTGGTCATCGCGGCGAAGTCAGCAGTCGGCAGCAGACGATTCGCCGGCGACTCGCCGATGGCCAGGAGGCTGCGCGCGTTGTCGGGACTGGCGGCGAAGAGATCGCGCTGTTCGGTAAACAGGTCTGAGAGGATTCCGGCCTCCGTGGCATCGGGCTCGCGGCCGATCAACGCCCGGAAGGCGTCACGATTCCTCGCCGCCTGGTCGCGCGGGTACGTGCGCAGCAGCCTGCCGGCCAGCACCCGCGCCGCCTCGACAAACTGCGGATCGTTCAGCAGCACCAGCGCCTGCAGCGGCGTCGTCGTCACCTCCCGCTTGGCCGTGCAGACCTCACGCGACATCGCGTCGAAGGTGAGCATCGATGGCGGCGGGGAGGTCCTGCGCCAGAACGTGTACAGGCTGCGGCGATACAGCTTGGCGCCATGATCCTGCGTGTACGTCTTGCCGGTGCCGGACTGCTCCCATAATCCCGCCGGCTGGTACGGCTTGACGCTTGGTCCGCCAATCGTCCTCGTCAGCAGCCCGCTTGCGGCAAGCGCGCCGTCGCGAATCTCCTCAGCCACCAGCCTGGTGGTTGGCCCGCGGCTGAGCAACTGATTGTCTGGATCCTTCGCCAGTTGCTCGGGCGTCGCGTGGGACGACTGTGTGAACGTCGCGGACGTCACGATCAGCCTCTGGAGCGCTTTGACGTCCCAGCCACTCTCCATGAAGCGAGCGGCCAGCCAGTCGAGCAGTTCTGGATGCGACGGCAGGCGTCCCTGGCTGCCGAAATCCTCCTGCGACGCAACGAGACCGCGGCCGAAGTGCATCCGCCAGATCCGGTTGACGGCCACGCGAGCCGCGAGCGGATTTTGCCGGCCGGTGAGCCACCTGGCGAGCCCCAGGCGGTTGCGCGGCAGGTCGGGACTGAAGGCCGGCAGCGCCGATGGCGTGTCGCGGGGTACATCTTCGCGTGGCGCATCGTACGCGCCGCGCGCGAGCAGGTGAGCGGGCCGCGGCACGGCCATTTCTTCCATCACCATGATCTCGCGGACGCGATCCGCGAGGCCGCTGTCTTCTCGACGGAGCCGCTGAAGCGCCGCCGCTTCGCCCAGGGCTGGTGGATACGCGCGGGCGAGGAAGTACGTGAACAACTCGTCGCTGGCCGCATCGTGGGCACCGCGGCCGGCAATCTCGAGCGGTGTGAGCGCCGTGTCGAAGACCTGGAGATCGTCGATCAAGCCATTCTTGAATCCGCTGTCACGAAACCTGGCGCCGAGCGTCAGCGGAGCCTTCTCAGCGAAACCGTCGCCGGCGGCCTTGCTGTACGTGATGTCTTTGTACAGGTGATCGCGGACGAAGTCGGTGGCGAGCGGTGCGCCATTCAAGTAGAGCCGGATGCCGGACGCCCGGCTGGACCCGTCATAGGTCACTGCGAGAGTGGACCACTCGTGCAACGGCAGTTCGCGCGTGGCACGAACGGCTATCGCATTGCCCGGCCAGAAGTGGATGAGACCGACGAACGGACGGCCGTGATCGAGCGTCAGTTCGAAGCCCCGGCTTCCGGCATCCGACCACGCTCGCGACTGATGGACGACGACGGCGCGATCTTGCGCTTCGGTCGGCTGCAGCCTGATCACGATCGAGAACGGATCGGATCGGCCGAACGTCCGCACACCGGCGTCCACGACCGCGTTGTCGCCGCTGAAACGCAGTGGCGCCGTTCGACGTGGACCCACCCTCCGCAGTCCGCTCCAGAACGGGACCGTCCTGCAGCATCGCGCTCGGTGCCACTCGCGCTGTCCGGTGTCGTGTCCGGCGTGGCTTCATCGAATGCGAGATGTGCGATCGGTGCCGGCGCCTTCACGCGCGCCGTTTTCCGCCAGACGGCAAACGCGGGACGTGCTGTCCGCGTCATCGCCGCCAACCGCTCTTCGGACGCCGCAATCTGCGACTGCAGTTGCCGATGCCGCTCTTCCCGCGCCGGCGTCCAGAGCATGAGGGTTGGCGTGGGTGTAGCGTTCGTGAAGTGTGCGTACAGCCCCGATTCGTCGATGTTGTTGAAGAACGCAAAGAGCGAGTAGTAGTCGCGCTGCGTGATCGGATCGAACTTGTGATCGTGACAGCGCGCGCACTCGATGGTGAGGCCGAGCATCGCCGTCCCGAAGGTGTTCACGCGATCCACGACGTATTCGGTGCGGAACTCCTCTTCAACGCTGCCGCCTTCGTTGGTCTGCCGGTGCATGCGGTTGAAGGCCGTCGCAATCCGCTGCTCCCTCGTGGCGCCGGGCAGCAGATCGCCCGCGAGCTGCCACGTGAGGAACTCGTCGTACGGCAGATTGCGATTGAACGCACTGATGACCCAGTCACGATACGGCGAGACGTCGCGGTCAAAGTCGTTCTGGTAGCCGTAGGTGTCCGCATACCGTGCGAGGTCCAGCCAGTCAACCGCCATCCGTTCGCCATACGCAGGCGAGGCGAGGTAGCGATCGATCGCTTTCTGGTACGCGTCGGGCGATGGATTCGCAAGGAATGCGTCCAGCTCCGCGATTGTCGGAGGTAATCCCGTCAGGTTCAGCGCGACGCGCCTCAGCAGCGCGTCGGGGGAGGCTTGCGGCGCCGGAGCGATCCCTTCGGCGTCGAGCCTGTCGCGGACGAAGGCGTCGATCGGATTCGTCGAGTCCGTTCCATGAACTGGCGAGGGGACGGGCACGCTCCCGACCGGAATGAACGACCAGTGCGGCCGATACACAGCGCCCTCGGTCACCCATCGTCGGAGCAACTCACGCTCGGCGGGCAACAGCGACAAGTGCGATTCAGGCGGCGGCATCCGCTCGTCGTCTGATTCGTTGAAGATGCGCCGGATGAGCTCGCTCTTGTCCGGATCGAATGGCTTCACGATCGCCCATCCGTCCTTGAGCGCTTTCATCGCGCCGTCACGTGTGTCGAGCCGCAGCTTGGCCTTTCGTTTCGCCGAATCGGGACCGTGACAGCGGAAGCAGCGATCCGAGAGCAGCGGACGAATCTGCCGATCGAAGTTGACCGGGCCTGGTGGAGCCGTGGGTGTATCGGCAACGACCAACGCGGTCGTGAGCGCAACGGCGGCGAGGGCTGCACCAACTGCGGTCCGCGACCAGGCCATCGGCGCATTGTCAGGCGCGAGTGACACAGTGTCAACGACAGGGCTTGTCCCGCTGAATTAGAATCAGCGTCAGATTGGCCGTCCCCGCAGTTCGCAGGTCGCCGTGCCGTCGATAGGAGCCGGACTCGCGGCGTCAATTCTGGGCTGGTGGGTCGACGACCTGCTGCAGCCCTACCTCGGCACGGGTATCACACTGGCGGTCTCGTTCGTGTGTTCGACGGCGGCATTCTTCCTCGTGCGGAACTGGCTGCACGATCTGCGCGGACGCTGAACGCCGCACTCACGGGGTTCGCGAGCGTCGTACTTTCGGCACCCCTTGTTCGCACCTTCAGCCCGCACCCGTAGCCCGCACCTTCTGGCCGCACCGCTATCGCCTTCAGGCCAGCTCCACTTCCTGCTTCGACGCGTTCCACTTCGCGGGCTTCTGCGCGCGATAGCTGACGTTGACCATGTGCCCGACGGTGGCGTAGCGGTGGCCGGCGGCGGCATTTTCGGTCGGTTCGGTGCGCGTGCGCACGCACTCGAAGAACTTCTCGAGGTGATGCTGGGTCGATTCGGTGCCAGGCGTCTCGATCTCCTGCGGTTCCGGCCGCTTCATCGATGAGGTCGCACGCGGGCGCATGTTCTCTGGATCGACGTCGTGCAGCTCGGCGAACTTCTCCTTGGCGGCCTTCGAGAAGTGGTTCGTGGAGTACGTGTAGTTTTCGAGAATCGGCTCGGAGTGATACACGAGCCGGGTGCCGTAGTACTCGAGCGATCCCTCGGTGCCCATGATCAGCAGCGGCGGGAAGTTGTGGCCGTTGTTTGCCGTGGACGTGAGCGTCAGCGTGAACTGGTTCGGATACTCGATGATGGCCGTCATCTGGTCGGGTACTTCTCGCTTGGGATAGGTGAAGATGCCGCCGGAGCCAATGACGCGGGCTGGCATGTCCACACCCATCAGGGTGTGCGTGCCGGTGATGAGGTGCACGAACAAGTCGGTCGGCAGCCCACCTGAGTAGTCCCAGAAGAGGCGCCACTGGAAAAAGCGGGCGGCGTCGAACGGAACCTTCGTCGCTTGTCCGATGAAGCGGTCCCAATCGATGGTGTCTGGCGACGCGTCGGGCGGCACCGGGTAGTACCATGCGCCGGTCGGCGTGTTGCGGTGGATGCGACCGTCGATGAGCGTGATCTTTCCGAGCTTGCCCGACTTGATGATCTCGATCGCCTGCGCGTTGGCCGGCATGCTGTCCCACTGGCTGCCGACCTGGAGGATGCGGTTCCTCGTGCGCGCCGCCGCGACGAGTGACGCGCCCTCCTCCCAGCGGTGTGTCATCGGCTTCTCGACGTAGACGTCCTTGCCGGCGGCCATCGCATCGAGCGCCATCGGCACGTGCCAGTGATCCGGGACGGCAATCACGACCGCCTGCACGTCTGGATTGTCGAGTACCCGCCGGTAATCGCGTCCGGTCGCGACGGACGGGCCGGCCAGCTCCTTGATGCGATCGAAGTGCCCGTCGTAGGCGTCGGCGGCTGCCACCACCCGTGCGCTCTGAATGGCCATCGTCGTGCGCATCAGGATCTCGCCGCGGATGCCGACGCCGATGAAGCCGACACCGACGGCGTTGGCGGCTGACCCAGCCGGCGCCTGTGCGGTGAGAGCCGAAGCAGGGCCGGTAGCAGCGGTGGCCGCTAGGGCACCGGCGCCAGAGACCCTGAGGAAATCGCGGCGAGTCCATGATGAGTCACGGCGGGGAGGAGTCTGCATGCGGAACATTCTCTGCCAGGATGAACGCGGGTGGAAAGGCGTTAGTAGACGATCAGAAATCCTCCGTCCTGACGGGCAACCGTCGCTGCAAAGCTCCAGACGGGGATGCCCGGCAACGATCCCGTGTGATCGGTTGCACGCCCAGAGGCGTCGTAGATCTGCCAGGCCAGGGATCCCCCGCGCGCCCATGCGGTCCCGTCGGTCCAGACGAGGAGCGTGTCACCGCGGGTGTTCACCGCCAGCCGCGGATGTTTGCGTGCGCCGCCTTCGCCCGGGGCCTCGACACGGTGCGAGATTCGCGCGCCGGCCAGATCGATCGCGCCGAACGACACCTGTCCCGCAGTTTCCCACGCACCGTACATCCGGTCGGCGGAACTGGTGAGCGCCATGCTCGTCATCGGACAGCTGCCGATATGCCACGGCTCGACACGCGAGCCGTGAAACGACTGTCCTCCATCCGTGGACGCCAGCACGAAGACATCGCGATCGGTCGGCGACGATGCAGAACGATAGAGCAGGACCAGCGCACGCGCCGGGCCGGCGAGCATCCGCATTCCGCAACATCCACAGGTGCCGGTCGGCTCGGTCCACGCGATCGCTTCATCGCCAAATGACGCGCCGTCGTCCGCCGACCGGACGATCCACACGCGCCGGTGATCCTCGCCAGCCGGTGCGTCGAGCGGCGAGGCATGCCAGGCCGCGTACACACGGCCGTCCGCGGTTGCCGCAATGGATCCGCCCCCATCGAGGTCGCAGCTGTGGTGAATGAGTCCGCGTTGTGGCTCGAATGCCGTGCCCTCCGGATTCGAGCGGCTGTAGAGCAGGGGGAAGCCTGGCCGTCCGTTCGAAGGAGTAGCCGGTGCCTTCGGCTGCGCGAGATTCTGATCCATTCCACACGACGTGGACGCGGCCATTGCGGCCGACCGCCAGCTGGCCGCCCCGAATAGTGCCCGAGGCAACCGCACTCCCGTCCTGGCTGTTCACGCGAATGGGCGTGGAGAATGTCGTTCCTCCATCGGAAGAGCGGACGTAGAAGAGATTTCCAGACGCAGGCGAGCCACTGAAGTACAGCAGATGGAGCACGCCGCGCCCGTCGACGATCGCTTCGGGCTGGATGCCATCGTGAGGAACGCGCAACAGGCGGACGACGTCGGCGGATGGAGACGCCAATGTCATCGTGACAGAGGGCGCGGCGACCACGGCCACGATGGCGGAGCATGCGACGAGCCAACGCACGATCGCAATTCTACCCTGGGGCCTTCATGGGGTCAGGTCTTGAAACCGCGCAAAATGCGTGGTTTCAAGACCTGACCCCACACCTACGGATGCGACACGGCGCGCGTGTTGTCGCCAGGATCGCGATCGATCAGCTTGTTGTACGGATCGATTCCGGCCCGTGCGGGTTCGCCCGACACGACGACATGCAGCGTCAGCTCGCCAGCCGTGACGTGATGCTTCTGCAAATGCAAGACGGGCGGTGGCGATCCAGCAGAGGCGTTCCCGAATACGCCCACGTCGATCCAATCGTCGATAGGCACCTCGACCTCACGCCCGCGGCCGTCGGCTTTGAGCTTTCGAGCCTCGAGCCGCATCGTCACGTCGTAACGCCCGTCGCGTAGTTGCGTCGACGAGGCGTCCACTGCGGCGAGGTCGAACAACGTGATTGACTGGAACAGGTCCTTGATGATCTGTCGCTTCTCTGGCGGCGTGACGTCGGTCACGAACGCGAGCAGGTCTGAACTGACGGTATACGGACGCGACTTGTCGTGGACGGACGCAATGTACTGCCGCAGCGCGCCGTTCAACACGGATTCGCCCAGATAGTCCTTCAGCGCGTAGAGCACGAGGCTGCCCTTGCGATAGAACACGTACGGCTGCTCTTCAACTAGCTCGAGCGGAGGTTCCTCGACGAGCTCACCGCCACGGCCGCTGAGATATCCATCCAGCTCGTACTTCAGGAATCGCCGCATTTGATCCGGACCGTACTCGTGCTCCATCACCATCAGCGCCGAGTACTGGGCCATCGACTCGGTCAGCATGCCGCTGCCCTGAACGTCGGCAGGCATCACCTGATAGCCCCACCACTGATGCGCCACTTCGTGCGCCGTCACGTAAAAGGGATAGTCGATGGCTGTCGGACTGGTCAGCCTGGCGATGAAGCCGACGCTCTCCGAAAAAGGTACGGTGTTTGGAAACGACCCGGCCCGCCGCATGTAGCGCGGAAACTCCACGATGCGGAGTAGCCGATGCTGGTACGGCGAGAACTGCTCCGTCATGTACTGGAGCGTTTTCTTCACGGCCGTTATCATCCGGTCGACGTTGTATCGGTGGCCGGGGTGGTAGTAGATGTCGATGGTGGTTCCGTTCCAGCTGTCGTGACGGATCGCATAACGCGCCGAGAGAAACGCCAGGAACTTCGGGATGGGCGAGGGCGAGCGGTATTGGAAGTAGCGTCTGCCTTTGTCGATCCATTCGCGCTGCAATTCACCTGGCGCGATCGCGATCTGGTCGCTCGCCGTGCTGATCGTCGTGTCGAAGTCGATCAGGTCGGCGTCGGCGGCCAGCGTATTCTCGTTGCGGGCCAGCAGGTCGCCAATCTTCGGCATCCTCGCCGCCGGCGGCAGGCCGTAGCGGCGCCTCGCGGCCGGATCCGAGAGCTCCCGCGATTCCTGGTAGCCGAACGACGGCAGGAGACTGGTGTAGAAGAACGACCCGTTCTCGACGACGGAGGTATCGGCGCCGTTGTTTACGAACCCGGGATTCGTGAGCTCGAGCTGAAAGCCAAACGACATCGCGCCGCCAGACGGGAGCGGGGTGTCCAGGCGATAGATGGCGAAGCCGTGCACGCGATCGTCGACGACGGCGTGGTGCGCTGGAAAGTCGAGACGCTTCACTGCCAGCCGAGGTGAGATCGACACATGGAGGGAGTCGATCGTCCTGTCCGTACGATTGACGAGGCGATACGTTCCGCGGATCTGCGCTCGTCGCTCATCGGGGTACACGTCCACCCAGGACTGCAACGCCGTGATGCGAGGCTGTGGCAGACGGCGGTACTGGCCGAATCTCGTCTCGTACTCGGCGAGCCTCCGCTCCGCCCCGCTGGAGGACAGGTACTCATTGAGGATGTTGGTGTTGTAGAAGACGAACGCGCCGGTGGCGGCAGCACCGACGATCGATGCAGCCAGCGCCACTCCCGCGCGTCCGCGCAATCGGGACGCCGCGGTCCGCAACCGGACTCGCCACGCCGATTCACTGCCACGAACCCAACCGAGATACGCGACGACGAACAGGCCTCCCGCGATGAACGACCAGTACGTCTGGAACCAGAGCACGCCACGCAGGTTCGGCCCCCAGCCGTTCATGTCCGAGTAAGGCGCGCCCGGCGCCGTCGCATATCGATAGAGATGGTGATCGAAATGCAGGGCAGTCAACGCGCCGCTGCTGACAATGAAGAGGGCCTGCAGCAGGTACCCCACGTATTTCTGATTGACGACGACCTGCAGGAACACCGCGAGCACCGCTGAGAGCAAGAATGGAACGGCCTCGATGATCAGTCCCTGCACGTAGAGTCCAGGCTCGAGGTGCGTGTAGCCCTTCGACAGCTGGTAGCCGACGAGCCCGACGGCTCCAGCGGTCAGGAACACGGCCACTGCGGTCCAGAGCGCGAACACCTTGGCGGTGAGCGGCACCCAGGTCGGCACCGGCGCGGCGTCGAGCATCCCGTCGATCGATAGATCGCGCGTCCGCCACACCACTTCGCCCGCGTAGTACAGCAGCACGAAGTTCACGAGAAACGCGTAGCCGGCGCTGATGGCGAGCAGCATCAGATACGTGACTGGCCAGACAGGGGTGCCCATCATCAGATCGAGGTACCCGATGTTGGTGAGCACGTTGATCAGGCCGAACGCGACGATCAGCACGAACGGAATACTTTTCAGGATCCCGCGGGTCTCGACGCGATACTGCGACCACAGCTGTGCCCAGGCCGTGCCGATCGTGAAGGCGGGACGGACGCGAAGACGACTTTGCGGGGCCGATCCGACGCGATTGACGACCGCAGAAGGAGCAGCCGTCCGCGCCTCCCGGATCGGACGCTCGTATCTGAAACGGGCGATCGCCAGGACAAGTCCGCCGCACCCCGACGAGGAGCCACAGGCTCCGATTCCAGAACATCTCGCCGCCAACACTTGGCAGCGTCGTGTTCCGTTCGACGACGGTCCAGTATCTGGTTTGATGGAAGAACGCCGACAACCCGAACGGATCCAACAGCGCCGCCGCCGTTCGGCTCTCGAGGTCCGTCAACATCGTCGTCGCGCTGAAGTACGCGACCAGCAGCGCCACGAGCGCAGCGTAGACGGCCACAGCCCGTCTTGTGCGGCTTGCGACAGCAAACAACACGCCCCCGATGGCTATGAAGGTCGGGTACGCGAGAACGAACAGTCCATAGAGATACGCCGATGGAGAGAACGGACCGATGCGTTCGCGATCGAGCCAAGGCATGAAGCTGCCTACGGCCATGCCGATCGCCGCAGAAGCAAAGCACACGCACGCTGCCAGCATCGATCCCGAAAATCGCGCGGCAAGCAGGGTGCGCGGCGGGACGAGGCTCGAGAACACGAGCTCGTCGGTCCTCCGCTCGAAGTCGCGCAGCAGCGAGGTCGCGACGAACGCCGCTACCATGAACGTCCCGATGAGACTCAGGTCGCCGAGCATTCGGATGACGACGAAAGGAGCATTCCGATTGACGGCGCCGATGGCGCCGCCCAGCTGAAAGGCATCGGTCACCGTCGCAACGAAGCTCATGGTCGCGAACACCGCGGCCGTGCCCCAGTACAACGGCTGCCGTACCTGGTACCGGAACTCGAAGACGGCAAGGTGCCGGAACATGTGCTAGACGAGCCCCTGGTGACACACGATAGAACCCGTTAGATGGCCGAGGTCTGTCGCAGCGTGTGGAAGTACAGGTCCTGGAGGTCCGGAGGCGCAGGCTCGAAGCCGCCGCCTGGCGGCGTGGCGCTCATCACGTGCACGACCAGCCGTCCGCTATGCCAGCGCGTGCCGAGGACGACGTGGTCACTGAATCGCGAGAGCTCCTCGCGGGTGACCACCTTGTGCCAGATCGATCCGCGCAATGTCTCGAGCACAGCGTGTGGAGCGCCCTGGCACTTCACCTGCCCGCTCACGAGGATCGCCATTCCGCCGCACACATCCGCGACGTCGTCCACGATATGTGTCGAGAGAATGACGGTGACGTCTTCGCCGATCTCGGTGAGCAGGCCCAGGAAGCGATTGCGCTCTTCCGGATCGAGTCCGGCTGTGGGCTCGTCCACGATGATGAGACGCGGGTCGCCGATGAGCGCCTGTGCGATCCCAAACCGTTGACGCATGCCGCCCGAGAACGTCGTGAGATTGCGGGTACGGACGTCCCACAGATTCGTGACCTGCAGCAGGCGGTCCACGACCTCGCGGCGCTCACGGGCCGCCGTGAGCCCTTTCAGCATCGCGAGATGCTCGAGCATGTCCCGCGCCGAGGTTCGCGGATACACACCGAACTCCTGCGGCAGGTATCCGAGTACGCGGCGAAGCGAGTCTTTCTGGCGGACGACATCGATGCCATCGAATGTGATGGAACCCTGGTCGGGCTCGACGAGCGTCGCCACGGTCCGCATCAGCGTGCTCTTGCCCGCGCCGTTCGGGCCGAGCAGACCGAACATGCCAGCGGGAATCTCGAGCGACACGCCGTTCAAGGCGCGGACGCGGCCACCGTATGTCTTCGAGACGTTGTGAATGCTGAGCATGAAAGTTCCACAGCTTGGCCGCCGCAGCCGGGCCGCTCAATAGTCCAAAAGAAGTAACAGCGCGCATTCGAAGAACTACGGCCCGGAACCTCCAGCGGCTCCGTTTCGTAACATAGACTGTCTACGTCATGACCACAGCCCCGGCATCCGCCATTCCGCCCGGCACGCTCGACATGCTGATCCTCACGACACTCGCCCGCCACGACGAGGCGCACGGTTTCGAGATTGCCGAAGCCATCGAGACCGTATCGGAAGACGTCCTCCGTGTCGAAGAAGGATCACTCTATCCGGCCCTGCAACGGCTGCTCGTGAAGGGCTGGGTGGCCGGTACGTGGGGACGAACGTCCGAGAACCGGCGCGCGCGCTACTACCGCCTGACGCCAGCCGGACGACGGCAGCTCGAACGTGAGGTGGCCGACTACCGGCGCGTGACGACCGCCATCGATCGCATCCTGCAGCCAGCCTGAGGCATTCATGTTCATCGGAGACCTGTGGCGACGATTTCGGTTCCTCGTGACCGAGCGGTACTTCGATGGCGACCTCGAGGACGAGATGCGCCTCCACATCGCGCTCCGCGAGAAGCAGCTCATTGAACGCGGCGTCCGACCGGAGATCGCCCGGCGCGAGGCGCGGCAGCGATTCGGACAGCCATCTGGTCTGATGGATCAGAGCCGCGACGTCTGGGGACTGCGCGGCCTGGAAACGCTGGGACAGGATGTCGCGTACGCCCTCCGCCGGCTGCGGCTGAGTCCTGTCTTCACGATCGTCTCGGTGATGGCGCTCGCGCTGGGCATCGGCGCCACCACTGCGATCTTCAGCGTCGTCGATGCGGTGCTGCTGCGCTCGCTCCCCTTCGCGAAGCCCGATCGGCTGGTGATGATCTGGGAGGACGCGTCGTGGATGGGATTTCGTCAGAACACGCCGGCGCCTGCGAACTACGTCGACTGGACGACGAAGATTCCGTCGATCGCGTCCACTGCGGCTCTCGACCTGCGCGGCTACAACGTCACCGGTGGCGGCGTGCCGGAGAAAATTGGCGCCGCAGGCGTGACAGCGAACTTCTTTCAGACACTCGGCGTGTCGCCGATGCTCGGACGGACGCTTGGGGCGTCCGACGATCGCGACGGCGGACAACGCGCGGTCGTGATCGGCCATGCGCTCTGGCAGCGGCGATTTGGAAGTGATCCACACGCACTCGGACGCGACATCCAGTTGAACGGCGCCCGCTACGCCATCGTCGGCGTCATGCCCCCGCGCTTCTCATTCCCCTTCCGGGATGTCGAGGCATGGGTCCCGGCCGGTTTCACACAGCAGCAGTTGGCCGAGCGCGGCTCACACTACCTGTGGGTCGTCGGCCGTCTGCGCGATGGACGTACGCTCGCACAAGCCAACGCGGAGTTGCAGACACTGGCCGCGCGGCTGGCGCATGACTATCCCGATACCAATCGCAACATCGGCATGTATGCGAACAGGCTGTTGGATGACTACGTCGGCGATCTCGGCCTTGCGCTGAAGGTTCTGTTGGGTGCGGTTGCGCTCGTGCTGCTCATCATGTGTGCGAATCTCGCCAATGTCTTGCTGGCACGCGGCGCCGGGCGCGCACGTGAGATGGCGGTTCGTGCGGCCATTGGCGCGGGTGCCAGCCGGCTGGTGCGCCAGATTCTGACGGAGAACCTGGTGCTGGCACTTGCCGGAGGACTTGCCGGTCTCGCCGTCGCGGCGGCGGGTGCGGGCGTGCTGCGTGCGCTTGTGCCAGACGCGCTGAAAGACATCAGCACCGTCCAGTTCGACTGGCGGGTACTGACGTTCGCGACGTTTGTCGCGCTCGTGACGGGAATGCTCGTCAGCCTCGTGCCGGCGCGCCAGGCCGTCAAGACGGATCTCGCCGGCGCCATGAAACTGGGCGCGCCATCGTCCGGGCGCCGGCACAGTCCGCTTCGCGCCGCCCTCGTGATCGCAGAGGTCGCAGGAGCGATGGTGCTCGTCATCGCGGCCGCCCTGATGATCGAGAGCTTCGCAGCGCTCCGCGGAGTGGACCCAGGGTTCCGGACAGATCATGTGCTGAGCGTACGGGTGCCGCTGACCGAGGACGGGTATCCGAAACTGGCGCAGCGAGTGGAATTCACCAACCGGCTCCTCGAGCGTGTGCGTCGCCTGCCCGGCGTCCAGTCGGCGGGAGTGACCAGCGCACTCCCGTTGGTGTGGAAAGGCGGCTCAACCGGCTTCTTTCCCGAAGGCACGACACGGCCAGACCCGAAGCTGTCATACGACGCCAATGATCGCGTGGTCACGCCAGGTTTCATGGAGACCATGCGCATGAGCCTCGTCGAAGGCCGCTTCATCGACGAGCGCGATACTGCGCAATCGCAGTTTGCGGTCGTCATCAACGAAACGATGGCCCGGCAGTACTGGCCGAACGTGCCAGCGCTCGGACGCCGCTTGAAGTTCGAGGGGCCCGACAGCAAGCTGCCGTGGTTCACGATCGTCGGCATCGTGCGCGACGTACGCTCCATGGGCCTCGATCAGCCGGCTCGTCCCGAGATGTATTACGCCCTGCCGCAGTCGGAGGGCAACTGGATGTGGCCGCGCGACCTGGTCGTGCGCGCCGGCGGCAATCCGCGCGATCTCGCGAATGCGATCAGGCAGGCCGTTCTCGCGATCAATCCCAGTCAGCCGATCTCGAACGTGGAGACGCTGGACGACGTCGTGGATCGTGAGGTCGCGCAACGTCGTATTCAGACGAACCTGCTGGGAGCGTTCGCGGGCCTGGCCCTCGTGCTGGCCTGCCTCGGCATCTACGGTGTGCTCTCACTCGTGGTCAGCGAGCGCACGCAGGAGATCGGTCTGAGGATGGCGTTGGGGGCAGACCGCAGCTCCGTGGTGCGACTGGTGATGGGCGGAGGAATCAAGCTCGCTCTCGCCGGCGTCGTGGCCGGGTTGATCGGGGCCTATCTCGCTACGGGCTATCTCGAGCGCCTGCTCTTTGGCGTACGGTCGACGGATCCGTGGGTCTTCGCAGGCGTCGCCGGCGCACTCATGGTCGTGTCGCTTGTCGCGGTCTATATCCCCGCGCGGCGCGCGAGTCTGGTGGATCCGCTGATCTCACTCCGCGCGCAGTGAGGAACCGGGGTCGGGATGAGTTTCAGTTTCTACAATCTGGCCAGCGAAGTCAGGTGATTGCAGAAACTGAAACTTATCCCGACCCCGATATCGCCCCCGTCTCGGGCGTCGACGAGGTCCGGCCTGACGCGGTCACTGCTGGTCCGAGATGCGACGGCGTGAATTCGAACCGCGCCTGAAGCTTCACCGCGAGGAAGAAGAGCGCGATCGAACACCGTGTCATCCATGACGGGCGCCAGTAACCCGCCAGCACGGTGACAACCGCGCGAAACAGAAACGGCGGCGGATCCTGACTGAAGAACAGATCGCGGAATGGCGCGGTGTAGAAACCCCGAACGAATCGCCGGAACGACCGATAACGTGCCAGCTGCCGCCGGTTGAACGTGTCGAACGTACGGCTCGACAGATCCCCGCGCGATAGCCCGCGCTCGACGGCCTTTGCGCCTTCGAGACCAGACTCCAGCGCAATCGCCACGCCGCTCGAGAACACCGGGTCGAGAAACGAGCCTGCGTCGCCGACCGCAATCCACCGATCGCCTGCGTACGCGCGTGCGGCGTAGGAAAAATCCTTCTCGACGCGCACCGGCCACCGGCGAGTCGCGTGCGCCATCAGCCGCGACACGGCCGGCGTATCGGCGATCAATTCCTGCAGCAGCGCCTCGGGCTCCGACTGCGGGCGAGCCTTGAACGCGGCCTGCGGGAGCACGACGCCCACGCTCATCAACTCGTCCGAGATTGGAATCAGCCAGAACCAGCCAAGGTCTGCGCGTGCGACGATGCGGATATCGCCGGCACGACGGCCGTCAGCTCGCGGAACACCGGCGTAGTGCGAGAACACGGCGACGTTGGCCAGCTCGGGCTCGTTCACCCGCAGGTCGAAACGATGGGAGAGGAAAGCCGCGCGGCCAGACGCGTCGATCAGCGCCCGTCCACGGAGCCGCTCGCGTGGGGCTCCGTCGGCTGCGGACGAACCCGCACCCGACGCCTGGGTTCCACCGGCGGCGTCCTCGAGCCTCACGAACGTCACTTCGACCCCATCCGGGTCGAACGCGACGTCCAGGACGCGATGCCGCTCGCGAACGTCGGCGCCGGATCGCGCGGCGTGTCGCAGCAGCAGCTCGTCGAAATGCTCGCGCGGTACCTGCCACGTCTGCGGCTGACGGACCTCGCGCGCGATCGCAAAATCGGCGAATCGCTCCCCGCGACCGTCTGGCCGCATGAACGTCGCGCCCCACTTCGGCACGAAGCCCGCCGCGCGCACGAGGTCCGTGGCGCCAATCGCATCCACGACGTCGTTGACCGACGCGAGCAGGGATTCGCCGATGTGGAAGCGTGGCAGACGGTCGCGCTCGAGGACCACCACGCGGCGCCCCGCGCGGGCGAGCCACGCGGCGGCAGTGGACCCCGCCGGGCCGCCGCCGATCACGACGACGTCACAGTCAACGGACATGGCTGAGCAGGGCAGTCACGGCTGCGCTTTCGGCGTTAGCTTTGGGCTTTGGGCTTTAGGCGGCCGCCTCCGAACTGGACCGACTGCGTTCGAGATCGCCCACTGTCGACGGTTCGAGCCGCTAGGTGACCCTGGTATTCGCGCGCTTCGACGTTGCGCCGGCCTTGGCGTCCTTCTTCGGCTTCAAGTCACGTACCTTGACCGTCTTCTTCTTTGTCGGCTTCGTCGCCATGAGCCCTCCTTCGTGATTGACCGACTCAATCCATGGTTCGTCCGCTGGCTCTCCGATTTGAGCTTCTACTTGACCAGCATCTTCAACCGTCCCCCGCCTGCCACCTTGTCGTCCGACTTCGGCTTCAAGTCGCGCACTTTGACTGCCGTCTTCGCTTTCGCTCTCTTGGTCTTGGTCTTGGTCTTCGTCGCCATGACATCTCCTCCGCACGTGACCGACTGAATCACAATCCAGGCTGACCTTTCGGACGCGCTTCGCTACTTGACCCTCAGCCGATTCACGGCTCCCGCCTTGGCGTCCTTCTTCGGTTTCATATCACGTACTTTGACCGTCTTCTTCGCTTTTGCTGTCTTGGCCTTGGCCATCGCGTTGCCCTCCACGAGTCGTTGAGTGAACGTGACCCTACCACGGCTTCAGTGTTGTCAGCGGCCCATGTTCTCACGGAGCTGGCGGATCGGTTCGAATGCGTACTCAATGAGCCGACGACGGCCCACGACGATGCGCGCCTCGCCCTTCATCCCGACCAGCAGCGGCCGCTGCTGCTGGTTGACGAGGATGAACATCTGGCTCGGGGAGGCCAGCGCAATGAAGCGCTGACCGTCTTGCGACGTCACCGCGGCGGGGCTGATCCAGTCGAGCGTGCCCGTAATCGTACCGTAACGCTGGTAGGGGAACGCCTCGAAGAACAGCCGCACCTGCTGACCGACGGCAAGCCTCGACAACCCCTGCTCCTGGAGCACGACGCGCGCGCGAGGCGTGGCCTGGAGAGGCGCGATTTGACAGAGCTCCTGGCCGGCCTCCACCGAGCTGCCGGCGTTGCGCAGCGCCAGCGAGATCACGATGCCGTCATACGGCGCGCGGATGGCCAGCAGATCGTCGGTGGAATCGTGGAGCGGCGCCTTGAGTGCCGCGATGCGCGCCTTCAGCTTCTCGAGCTCCGCGTTCGCCTCGGCGCGCCAGCCGGCCTGCTCGGTCTCGGTTCGCTCGCGTTCGAGGTCGGCCGCCTCTACGCGCCGTTCGGCCAGCGTCAGATCCTTCTCGGCCTCCTTGAACTCCAGCTGCTCGGAGAGGAGTGTGGCCTGCGATATCAGCTTCTGTCTGGCGAGTTCGACGGTCTGCGCCAGCAGATCGCGCTTGGTGACCACCGCCTGCTGGCGGAATTCGAGCTCGCGGCGGGCCTGCGCGAGCTCGCTCTTCTTCACATTCAGTCGATCCTGATAGGAGGCTTCCGCCTTGGCGATGCTGGCGGCTTTGGTCACCAGGTCGGAGGTGGCTGCCGTCAGCTCTGTCCGCCAGGATCTGATCTCGTCCGAGCGCAGCACGAACAGTTCCGCACCCGCCGCGACGTGCTGACCCTCGCCCACGCCCACCCGCGTCACCACCGCGCGCCGCGGTGCCTGAATCGGGTCGGCGCCGCCCGTGGGCACGAGCACGAACGGGCTGCGGACGGTCTCGGGCACCTGGACAACGATGACGGCGGCCAACGCCGTGACGAAGATCGCGATCAGCAGCAGGCCGATTGCGCGCACCACGCGCGGGGGCGGATCCTGCGGCAGCATCTCGGCCGGCTGCTCCAGGGAGGCGCGATTCGCCGAACGGCTCCAGGCACTCACCGCTGTGACCTCACATGCCCAGCTGCTGACTCGACAGGTGGAAATAGAGTCCACGGCGCGCCATCAGCTCGTCGTGGGTACCGACCTCCGCCACTTCCCCTTGTTCGAGAACGACGATCGAGTCGGCGTCGCGAATGGTGCTGAGCCGGTGTGCGATGACGATCGCGGTCCGACCGGCCATCATCCGCCCCAGGTTGTCCTGAATCGCCCGCTCCGACTCGCTGTCGAGCGCGCTCGTCGCCTCGTCGAAGATGAGGATGGGCGGATCGAGATAGAGCGCGCGTGCGATCGCAACGCGCTGTTTCTGCCCGCCCGACAGGGCCAGACCCGACTCGCCAATCCGCGTCTCGTAGCCCAGAGGCAGACGCATGATGAAGTCGTGGGCGTTGGCCGTCTGCGCGCTGCGCAGCACGCGATCGAGGTCGAGCTCGGGATCCCCGAAGGCGATGTTGCCGGCGATCGTGTCGTCGAACATGTGATTGTCCTGCAGCACCATCCCGATCTGCCGGCGCACGTCGCGGTAGTTCAGCGTCTTGAGATCGACATGGTCGATGCGGATGGTGCCGGCCGTCGGTTCCATGAGGCCGGCCACCAGCTTGACCAGCGTCGTCTTGCCGCTGCCGCTGCGGCCGACAATCGCCGTCGTCTTGCCTCGTGGAAACACGAGGTCGATCCCCTTCAGGATGTGTGGCGCCTCGGCGCCGCCATACTGGAAGCCGACGTCACGCAGTTCGACGTGGCCTTCCAGCGAGTGCACCGGCGTCAGGCGCGACCGATCGCGCCCCTGCTCCGGTTCGGGCTCGAAGATGTCGTTCAAGCGGTTCAGCAGCACTGAGACCAGCTGGAACTGGTCCCAGACCCCCAGCGCTCGCAGAATCCCGGCCGAGGCCATGGCCGTCAGCGAGCTGAACGCGACAAACGCGCCCACGGTCAGCTGTCCCTGCATGACACGGGTCGCGCCGATCCAGAGGAACAGGGCCGTCGAGACCAGACCGGTCGTTTGCAGCGCGCTGTCGTACGCCATCAGGATGAAATTGGCGCGGAACATCTTGCGCGAGACGCCGAGGAACTCGTTGAGCATCGCGTCGCGGAACGCCAGCTCGCCCGATGCTGCCTTGACGGCTTCGATCCCTTTGATCGCATCCACCTGATGGGACGCGTACTTGCCCTGGCTCTCTTCGATGTCCGCGAACAGCGGCCGCAGGACTTTGACCGAGAACCACATCATTCCGACGTAAATCGGAATCGTCACCAGGAAGACCGCCGTCAGCGCCGGGCTGTAGACCACCATCAGGCTGATGGCGCCGGCGACCGTGAGAATCGCCAGCAGACTTCCGAGACCGTGCTGCACGGCGAACTGGCGCACCTGCCGGGCGCCGTCCAGCCGCCGCTGAATGTCGCCCGTTCGCCGACTGCTGAAGTAGAGGAGCGGCAGCGACAGCAGCTGGCGGGTGAGAAAGTCCAGGATGGCCGCGTCGATGTGTACCGCGGCGAAGCTGAGCAGATACTCCTGCGCCAGGTTCGACAGCTGCACGAAGATGATGGTCACCCCCATCGCGATGAGGATGATCTGCAGCAGGCCGACGTCGTTCTCGACAATCACCGTGTCCACCACGACCTGCGTGAACACCGGGAAGAGCAACTGGAGCACTGTGACCACGACCGCGAGCAGTACCGCCTGCAGCAGCACACCGCGGTGTTTGTTGATGAAGGGCGCCAGCCACGCCAGCGACGACTGCGCTTCCGGTGCCCGCTGGAACGCGTCGGTATGGTCGAACAGGGCGGCGTAGCCGGACCACTTCGCTTCGAACTCCTTGCGCGGAATGCGCCGGGCGCCGACCGCCGGATCGTCCACGCGCACGCGCGTGGGACCGACGTGGACCAGCACCATCCAGTGGTTGCCCTCCCAATGCACGATCGCCGGCAACGGCATTTCTGACAGGTTGCGCAGCGACACCTTGAGCGCGCGCGCGGCCAGGCCGAGTTCGGTGGCCGCGTGGCAAATCGCCTTGAGGCTCGTGCCGTCCCGCGACGTATGACAGAGCCGCCGGATGTGCGAGAGGCTCACGTCGCGTCCGAAGTGGCGACAGACCATCCCCAGGCACGCGGCGCCGCAGTCCATCTCGTCGATCTGCTGCACGTGCCGGAAGCGTCGGATGCGCCGGCGCCCGTGGAACAGCCCGCCTGCCTCGGCATATGGCTCTTCGCCGTCCAGCGCCGTGTCTCCGAGGGCCACCTTGTCGTGGACCTTTGTTTCGGCAGGCAGCTGCTCCGTCGCGACATCCAGGGGTACCCTGGCCTCGACGTCCGCTTCGTACTGCGCGAGCCGTTCCTCCAGCAACGTCCGGAATTCCGGGAACTGCGCCTTCAGGTCGCGCACGGCCTCGGGCTGCAGGGCCAGCAGGCGGACCGCCGTCACCGCTTCGGCCGAGGCCGCCCGCGGTGAATTGTTGAGAATCGACAGCTCGCCGAAGAAATCACCTTCCCGATAGAAGGCCAGGTTCCGCACACGGCCCTGCTTCTCGGAGAAGACGCGAACCTTGCCCGACTCGACGACGAACAGGGGACCGGGCGGATCGCCCTCGCGGATGATGAGATCGCCTCGCGGGACCTCGATTCTGGTCAATTTTTCGACCAGCGCCTGGAGCGCACGCGCCGGCAGCCGGCCAAAGTTGCTGAACTCGTAGAGGAAGCCGTGCAGCGTCCGGAGGCGGGACGTGGTTTCGAGCGTGTGTCTGAGCTCCGGATACTGCGCCAGCAGGCGGAGGAAATCGTCGCGGTCGAACCGGAGGACCTCGACCACCGTGCTGCACCGGACGGTCGCCGTGCGCTTCCCTCCCGTGAGCAGCGCGGTCTCGCCGAACACATCGCCCGGACGCAGCGTCGCCAGCGCCAGCTCGCGATGCCGCTCGGTCTCCTTGACCACGCGGGCACGACCCAGCGTCAACAGGTAGAAGGCATCGACATCGTCTCCCTGCTTGACGATCACGTCGCCGAACTCGTAGCGCTCCTCGCGGGCGAGCGATCGCACCTTGTCGAGATGCTGTTCGGGAACGAGTCGGAAGAAGGGCCAGCGCCGCAGCGCCTCGTCGAGCGACTCTGTCATGGCGTGCCACTCGGCGCCATCGACCACCGCACAGTTCCGGCTGCCGAATCGGAGAAATGCCGCTCCAGCAGCCGGCGTTCGACACGCTCGCGGATCTCGTCGTCCTCGAGATTCGCATCGATCCGCGCGACGAGGCGGCGCACGTGGAATCCTCCTTCGTGTGGCAGCGGCTCCAGCATCTCGCCCGGGGTAGCGGATAGCAGGGCCCGCTGGACGTCGGCAGGCAGGTCCTCGACCAGGACCTCGGTGCGCTCGTACGGGTAGCCTGCCTCGGACGCCACCTCGGACATCGACATGCCGTCTTCGCGGACGCACATCACGACCTCGCGGACGGCATCGGGCGAGTCCACGTCCAAAGTCTCGAGGTCGATTCGCGTCAGGGCCGCCCTCATCGACGCAAACACGCGTTCGAGGTGTGCTGGCGTGAGCAGCCGCTCGCATTCGCGCTGATACGCCGCTTCCAGCCGCTCGAGATCGTCCAGCCACCGCGGACTGCATCCGAGTCTGCTGAACCAGTGCTCGCTGTCATCCCGTGGGCGGACGCTGGCAGGCTGGTGTTCGGCCGGGTGAGCCGTGAGTGGATCGGGTTCGACGTGGGCAGCTGCGAAGCGCCAGCTCAATTGCAGCGCCATTCGATCGAGCTCCCCGGACAGCAGCAGTTCGGCGATCAGCAGGTCCCAGTGATGGTCGGCAGCGGAGGCGTAGTCGAGCGGCTCCGGCTCGGGAAGTTCATCGAACGTATCGGCCCAGTAGTGCCGGAGAAGGTGCGCATTGAAGTCGTCGAGCGTCAGGCCGCGATCCTCCAACCAGCGCTCCGTTTCTTCGGCCGTGATCAGGTCACGCTCGTAGCGGAATTGATCCGACATCGCCTGCAGCCGTTCGTCGTCGGGTCCTTCTTCTTCCCCCTCCGCGATCTCCGCCTGTTGTTCGCACTCGAGCAGCACGAGCAATCGGGTCCAGGCGGGCTGCAGTTCTCCGCGACCATGCGCCGCCAGTACGATGTCGCCGACCGTAATCGGCCGGCCATCGGCAACAAACACCGGACGGCTCCACGTTGCCCGGTCTTGCTCAGCCATCATGCGTGGCCGACAGTGTAGAGCGAAAGAAGGGAAAGGCGAAGCCGCGGGCACGCCGGCGGGCACCTTGGCCTCATCCCCGGGAGGGCAGTAGAATCGCCGCAAAATGAGGGCGGCGGCGACCGGCACCGCGAAGCAGGATCTCGGCGGCACGATGCGGTGCCGGGACGCGGCCAGCACCCTGGCGTGGGTCCGCCCGATGCTGCCGCAGTTCGGCATCACGCGGCTCGCCAACGTGACCGGACTCGATCGCATCGGCATCCCGGTGTGGATGTGCATTCGACCCAACGGACGCTCGTTGTCGGTGTCGCAGGGAAAGGGCGTGACGGCGGACCTGGCCCAGGCGTCTGCGGCCATGGAATCGATCGAGCTCTATCACGCCGAGCACGTCGAGCCCCCCGACCTGGTCGCGTCGTACCGAGAGGCGCGGCGGCATCACGCGGTCCTGGATCCACGCGACCTGCAGCCAGGTCCCTGCTGGCGGACCTACACCCCCACGCGCCCGATCGCCTGGATCCGCGGGACTGATCTCGCGACCGGCGAGCCGCTGCTCATCCCCCACGCGCGCGTGAACATGCACTGGAGCCGCTCCCATCCCGACGATGGGCTGTTGTTCGTCACCAGCTCCGGCCTCGCCTCCGGCAATCATCGATCCGAGGCGCTCTGCCACGCGATGTTCGAAGTCATCGAACGCGACTGCGAGAGGCGCTGGGAACGGATGTCTCCGGCTGCGCGGCGCCGACGGGAGCTGGACGCCGACACCGTGGACCCGCCGGTGCTGCGTGGGCTGCTGGACCAGTTCGCTGGGGCCGGGGTGTCGGTCCGCATGTGGGACATGACATCTGAGGTTGGCATCCCCGCCTTCGGCTGTTCGATCGACGAGACCGGACCGCTCGGTGGTACGGGACCCTACGATGGGTTCGGCTGCCATCTCTCGGCGGAGATCGCGCTCTCGCGCGCAATGACCGAGGCAGCCCAGTCGCGGCTGACCTTCATTGCCGGATCGCGCGACGACTTGTACCCGTCGTGTTACGAATCGACCAGACACCCGGCGCCGCGCCTGCGGACACGCCCCCCGGCGCAGCCCTTCCAGGAACGCCAGTCGCCGGCCCTCGGGGCCACGTTCGAGGATGACGTGCAGACCACCCGGCGTCTCCTCGCCGCGGCCGGCTTCGAGCGCGTCTTCATGGTCGATCTCACCAGGCCCGAGTTCGGAATCCCGGTCGTCATGGTCATCATTCCCGGTATGCGCGAGCCGTACTGACGCATGGCCGCTGACGATATCGTCGTGTTCCTGGGTCCGTCACTGCCCGCCGCCGAGGCGCGGCAGCTGCTTTCGGCCCGGTACCTGTCCCCGGTGCGATGCGGAGACGTCCTTCGTGTGCGTCGGCTGAGGCCTCGCGCCATAGCCATCATCGACGGCCTGTTCGAGAGCATCTCTTCGGTCTGGCACAAGGAGATTCTTCTGGCGCTCGAAGACGGGATCGCCGTGTTCGGCGCGTCCAGCATGGGTGCGCTCCGCGCCGCGGAGCTCGAGGCGTTCGGCATGGTCGGTATCGGCGCGATCTTCGAAGCCTACCGGGACGGGATCTACACCGACGACGATGAGGTCGCGCTCCTGCATGGGCCGGGGGAGTACGGCTATCCCGCGATGTCAGAGGCGATGGTGAACATTCGCGCCACGGTGTCGAAGGCGATCGCTGAACGGGTGATTCGACCGGACTCTGGCGAACGTGTCATCCGCTGTGCTAAAGACACGTTCTATCAAGAGAGGTCGCTCACCGCCGCGATCGCCGAGGCGTGGGGAGGAAACGCGTACGCCGACGAACGCACGCGTTTCCTCCATTTCATCGAACGGGGTGGATACGTCAATCAGAAGCGTCTGGACGCATTAGCGCTGATTCGCCATCTCGCGGGCCTGCGCCCGATGCCCGTCCGGCCAGGCCATGGCGCGGTGGAGGTCCACCGGTCGTCGTTCATCCTCAAGCTTCAGCACGACGTCATGTGCGGGCCGTTCGACGAGCCCGACGCCGACCTGCCGCGGGAGGAGCGGGTGGCGGCCAAAGCCGTTCAACTCGGGCCGACCTTCCACCTGCTGCAACGCCTCGCGAAGCTGATGGCCGTCAGCCACGCGCTGGCCCGATCGCGAGGGGTCGTGGCGACCCCGCAAGCGCGGGCGCGGGTGTACCAACGCCACGACTTCGGCCTCGGGCCGGCTGCCAGGACCAGACGGTGGGCCGAAGCGCACGACATGGACGCCGCAGCCCGTGCGCAGTTCATCGACCGGTTGAGTGTCATCGGCGGCTTCCTCGAGGCTTCGGCCACCCGGAACGGGAAGCGGGGTGGGGGCCGCCATCTCGACGCATACCTGCTGGCCCTGATGCGCCTCGACGACCGCTATCGGGCGTGGCGCCCGCGAGGCACCGGCACGGGCGCACAGGCGGACCGCGCGGTCCTTCGCAGCGCGGCGCAGCGGAGCGGGCAGGAGTTCGGTCTGTACCGGCGCCTTGCGGCCCTGTGGTCGGCGGTTGACCCGATCGTCGTCACCCGCGGCATCAAGCCACAGGGCACGCCACAATTCCGGTCGGACGAGTTCCGGCGGGCGCGGGGACTGGAGCGGCAGGACGCCACGAGAGCCTGGCAGCGCGCGAACAACCTCGATGCTAACGGCTACATGACACTCGTCGAGCAACACGCCCGGTTGTCGGTCCCGTGCGATGGGACGGAGGCGCGCACACTGGGACTCTTTCACCTGACCGATCCAGCCTGCTGGCTGCTCGATGCGATTCGCTTGACGGGACACTACGTCGAGCTCAAGCGTCGCGTGTATCATGGTCCCGCGCAGCCGGGACCGGCTGGGAATCGGTCCAGGAGGAACGAGATGGCAAAAGCACGGACCACGAAGGCGGCGCCCAAGAAGGCCGCGGTGAAGGACCTCGCGCCCAAGAACCCGAAGGCCGTCAAGGGTGGACTGCTGAAGAAGAAGGTCTACGAGTAACCGTCCGCACACACGGGGCCGGCGCCGACGGAGCGCACCCGGTCGAACCCGCAGGGCGGCAGCGAGCTCACGCGGGGCGCCGGCGCCTCACCCACGATCTTGATGCTCTCCATGGCAACCCATGCCACCCACCAGGAGTGTCCACGTCGCGGCGCCACCGGCCGACCGCATCCTGGAGCACACGACATGGCGCGTCCTGCGCCGCGTCGGTCTCGACCTCACGCCTGAAGACAGCGATCTCGTCCGCGAGCTGATCCCGTTCGTCATCGATCCGGAATTCCTCTACACGATTCCGCCGCTGGAATCGCTGCCGCCCCGCGACCGCGTCGGCATGCCGTTCGACGCCATCCGCTATCAGAACCTCCCGCTCGATCCGGTGCCCGTCCTGACGTCGGCCCTTGCGCCCCTCCTCGTGTCCCAGGAGGCCGACATCGACGCGCAGTTCGTCGATGGCCAGAACGTCTACGGCGCCAATCGGTTCGAACGTCATGAAGGGCGGCGGCTGCTGCGGCGCGCCGTCGGTTTTCTGCACGACGAGATGTCCGCCGACGGGGCCGCATTCGACATCATCGCGTTTGAATCCGACGGCTTTCTCATCGCGAGGCGCCGTGTTCCTGGCGCCGTGCCGCTCGAGGAAGTCGTGCGGCGCATCATCGCGCGGATGACCGGCGCGGAGGTCGACGCGGCCGAATGGCCCCCCATCCGCGATCGACTGGCGACCTTCTTCGTGCGCGCACACGGCGCCGTGCTGGCGCCGGCCGCCGTGTTCCAGGAATCGAAGCATGACCTCGACTTCCTACTCACGCAGCGGGAAATCCAGGCGCGTGGCACGCTCGAGGAACGACGCGGGCGTCTTCAAGGCCGCGCCGACGGCCTGTCGTCACTTCTCGCACAGATCGCGCGGCGTCCAGCACGTGAACAGGAGATCGTGCTCGCCCTCGTCGAGTACCGGATGTACGACCCGGTCCTGCAGGGGGTGACCGAGCGTCTGGACGAACGGACCTACCGCGTGACGGCATTCAGGTCACCCGCTGAGCTGCTGGCACGGGTGCGTCATCGATCGATCGTGTGTTTCCACGTCGAAGTGGTGTCGCTGCTGAAATCCATCAACGAACATCCCCTGGGCGGCTACCTGGCCGGCAACGAGGCCCTGCGCGCGATCTATGCGCTGCTCGCGACGACGATTCAACGTGCGCTGCGAACGAGCGGCGTCGTACACCGATACGACATTTATACGGTCCGGCGATGGGGCGACTTCTACGTCACGCTCGATCGCGACGTTGTCGAAGCCTGTGACATTCGCGGTGCGATTGAGGACGCCTTCGCCTTCGCGCGATACGTCGTCATTGAGAAGCGCGAACCAAACGTGGAGACGCCGTATGCGGCAACGCTGGTGACGGCGGCTCCCTCAGCCGCGCCTTCGCGGATCGTCATGCCATTGATCCCCGTGGTGACCCGCGGTGCCACCCTCTCCGACGACCTGCTGTCGATGCCCATCGAGCAGCCAGGGCATCACAAACGGTCGGCGATAGACAAGCGCCTGGACAGCACGACCACGCCGGATCTCGACGTGTCGTTCCTGGCCGATTGGACGCTCAATGCCTGCGATCCCAATCGCGGCATCCCGCGGCTGGTCGATCTGATGCAGGCTTCCGACGACGATGTCCAGGAGCTGTCGCTGTACTACGAGCCCTACGTGAACCGCCGGGGCAAGACCCACAGCAGGATCCGACGAGAGGATCGGGTGATTCGTGCGTTCAGGATCAGGCTGAAACAGCTGATCGCGCAGGCCAGCGGGAGTGCGTCATGACCGACTGCGTGTTCATCGGCCACAACGACGGTCATTTTCCCGACTACGTGGATCTCATCAAATCTCTGAACTCGGATCTGGCGGCGTGGCGCCGCCTGAGCCTCTCGTTTGTCGAGATCGATGGCGTTCCCCATCGCAGCATGGACGTCATCAATCGGTTCAACGGCCGCGACGGGGGTACGCAGCCCCGGCTCACCAACCTCGACGCCTTTTCGCCGACCATCGCGTACCTGGTCAGCTACGTCGCGCGGCGTGGCTTTTCAACGGAATACGTTCACCTGTTTCAGGAAGAAAAGGAGAACCTCGCACGTCTGCTGCAGGACGACGTGCTGGCCGTTGCCATCAGCACGACACTCTACGTCGGCACGTGGTGGCTCGACGAAGTCATCGCGTTCGTACGCGAGCACAACCCCTCGGCGACGATCATCGTCGGCGGGCCGTACATATACAACCAGTCCGTGTTCTCGTCAGGTGAGGAGCTCGGTGACCTCTTCGAGCATCTCGATGCCGACGTGTACGTGATCAGCCAGCAGGGTGAGCTCGCCCTGACCAGGGTGCTCGACCGACTCAAGCACGGACGCTCCCTCGATGGCATCGACAACATCGCCTTCCGACGACGGGGTCGCTACGTCAGGACGGGCACGTCGGTCGAATCCAACGGACTGGCCGACAACCTCGTGGACTACGACCTGTTCCCGCACGAGCGCATCGGCGAGTTCATGTCGGTGCGCACGGCTACATCCTGCCCGTTTGCCTGTGCGTTCTGCTCGTTTCCGCAGCAGGCCGGCAAGTACGCGTACGAAGGGGTTGACGTGGTCGAGAAGGAGCTCGATCGCGTCCGCCGCATCGGCACCATCACGAACCTCACGTTCATCGACGACACCTTCAACGTGCCGATGGGCCGGTTCAAGGAAATCCTGCGGATGATGATCCGGAACGGCTACGGGTTCCGGTGGAACTCATTCCTGCGCGCCGACCACGTCGATACGGAGTGCATCGACCTGATGCGTCGGAGTGGCTGCGAAGGCGTGTTCCTCGGCGCCGAGTCGGGCAGCGACGCAATGCTGAAACGGATGAACAAGACCTCGCGATCGGAGCACTACCGCCGCGTGATCCCGCAGCTCAAGGATGCGGGCATCCTCACGCACTGCAGCTTCATCGTGGGATTTCCGGGCGAAACCCTGGACACGATTCAGGAAACCGTGGACCTCATCGAGGAGGCACAGCCCGATACCTACCGCGCCCAGACCTGGTACTGCGATCGCACCACGCCAATCTGGCAGAAGCGCAAGGAGATCGGTCTGAAGGGTTCCGCCTTCGACTGGAGCCATCCCACCATGGACTCCACCGTCGCGGCCGACATCGTCGAGGATCTCTTCCTGACGATCGAGAACTCGATCTGGCTGCAGCAGTACGGCTTCGAGCTGCGCAGCCTCTTCTATCTGCAGCGGAAGGGTATGCCGCTCGACCAGGTGATGACCTTCCTCGGTCGATTCAACGACGTGATCAAGTTCAAGCTGCGGCATCCCGAGGCCGCGGTGGATCCGCAGCTTCTGCGGGCACTCGGTGAGAGCAGCCGTTTCAACGGTCGCGATATCTAGTGGCCTGTCTCCGCTGAATCAGTGCCGCCCGCCGGAGCGCGGCGCCCGGATCGCCAGGCGCGAAGAGCGAGCTTATTGGGCATAAGTGAGCGATGAGCAACGCCGCGAGGCGGGATGCCCCGCCCGGCAGGCGGTAGTGATTCAGCGGAGACGGGCCACTAGCGCCCGCCAAGACGACACCTGGCGACGAGGCGCCACTGTCGGTCGGTCGCGTTCATCCGCATCAGCGACACCTCCCTGCACCGAAAGCGCCCGTCGAACGTCTTGCCTTCGAGCGCCTGCCATACCCGCAATCCGTCCTCTCGCGGCAGCCGCCCTGCGAGCGTGATGTGAGGGTGGCGGAACCGGTCGAGACGACCGTCTTCGAGGATGCCACGCACGGCGCGGACACAGGCGTCACGGCACTCGCGAAGTCGGTGTGTCTTGTAAACCGGCACGTAGACGAAGTCCCTGCTGCCGAAGAACGACACGCCCGAGTATCTGATTTCGTAGGGCGACAGCGAGGCGGTGGCGTCGCGCAGCGCCCGCACGAGTTCGCGCTCGCTTCTGCCCGGAGCGATCGTGCGCGGGATGACGAGCGTGAGGTGCGGGTCGGAACGGAACGTCCCCGGGTACTTCTGCCTGATTGCAGCGACGCGTCGTGACAGGCGCGCCGGAAGCGCGACGTAAATGTAGTATTGCATCCGGTCGGGGGTCATTATCTCTGCCGGCGAAGAGTCCTGACAAGAAAGCGGGCGCTGCGGTGAGTGGGCGTGCGACTCCCGCGGCGGTACGCGGGTCCGCCTCACATCCGACTGCGCTCCCGTTCCGCGGCCAGTTCGGACCACTGCTGGACCTTGCGGATCTGGCCGCGGGCAGCAACCGATCGCCGCTGCTCGACGCGTTGCTACACGACCCGCACTTCGTCGAGCTCGATCGCGACTTGAGACTTGCAGAGGTCCTTGCGCGGGCACCGCAAGCGCCCATTCGACAGCGAGGCGTTTTTGAAACGGGGCCGGCGGGCAGTCGACGCGTACGTGCGACGCGCTCACCCGGCGCTGCGGCTGGCCTTCACACGCGATGCGTCGAACATCCACGTGATTCTGGAGCAGAAGCTCCTCGCGCTTGCGCAGGCCCTGTCGCGGACGAGTGCGCCGATGCGCCCGTCGCCGCCCGTCAGACCGTCGCGGTCGGTCGCAGACCTCTTTCGTCGTCGTGCCTACTTGGTCTCGCTGACATCTGTGCACGGCGCGACACTGCTATCGAGCCAGTACCCGGGGGCAGGCGCCTGCCGGTATGCCTGGCGCATGAGCACACGGCACGATCGGCCGTCGTCTGTTGCAGCCACCGCACGAATTGAGGTCGGCCGGTCCGTGTTCGTGGATGATGTCGATGTGGACCCGCGCACAGGCGCCGTGTGTCGAGCGCGCAGTACCCCGCGGGCAGGTCACGTCCGCACGCAGGTGGTCGTGAAGGGCGTCGGCCCGACTCGCTATGTGGACAATCGCTTCAGCCGGCGCACGAGCGGCGCACTCACCTTGCCGCAGGGCCTGCGCGACTGGGAATACAGTGAGGCGCTGGCACGGGGAGGCGTCCCGGTCTATCGACCACTGGAACTGATCCTGCTGCCCTATTGCGATTGGCACCCGCACATGGGGTGGCGCCCGATGGCGATCTACGCGCGCCTGCCGTTGGAGAACCTGCGCGTCTCCGACCTCGACGTGCTGGCGCGAACGCGCGCGCGCGACGCGATCAGGGAGGTCCGAGCGAAATTGGCGGCGTTGGGCGGCGATCCGTCGCGCAGTCTCACCGACGCCGATCTCATCCGGTTCTTCGTCGCTCGAGTAGGACGGATCGCGGGGCTGTGCGAAGCGGGACGCACGTTCGGCGGCCGGCCCTTCTTCCACGGGTTCCTGCACCCGCAGAACGTGAGCCTGCTCGGCGAGCTGGTTGACCTCGGCGAGGGACGATTCGTCAGCGGCGCCCGTGAGCTAGGTGCCGCATACGCCGCGAGCGGGTACGTGGACCCGGCCCGCAACTGGACGCGCACCATCCGGCGGGCGCGACGCGAGGTGGCTCTCTTCCATCAGATCGCACGTCGGTTCGCGCGTCTGGTGACGCAGCTGATGCTGCCGCCGCCGGCACGGACCCCCCGCGGGTTGGACGCGCTGTTCTGGCGGTCGCATCGTGACGGGCGCGCCGGCTTGCCCGCCGATCGTGTCCGGGACCTGCTGCAGATCGTCCTCGCGGAGCCAGCGAAGTGAGCGGCCGCGCGAGGCCCATCTTCTTCGACTCGCACATGCACACGCCCTTGTGCGGGCACGCATCGGGTGCGCCGGAAGAATATGCCGACGCCGGGCTGCGCGCCGGATTGAAGGGGATCTACTTCACGTGCCATTGCCCGATGCCGCATGGATTCTGGCCATCCGTGAGGATGGAGGAGTCGGAATTCGACACGTACGTCGCGATCGTCGAGTCGGCAGCGGCCACGTTCACGGGCCGGCTCGATGTGCGCCTCGGGCTCGAGAGCGAGTACTTCCCAGGCTTCGAGCGGTACCTCCGGGCACTGCACCGGCGCGCCGATTTCCAATTCATTCTCGGCTCGGTCCACTTTCAGTCGAAGGAATACCTGGCCCGGTTCGGCCGGCGGGGCGTCGACGCCTTGCACCGCACCTACTTCACGCACCTCGCCGAGGCCGCCGAAACCGGCCTCTACGATTGTCTCAGTCATCCCGACCTGGTGAAGAACTACAAGCCCGCCTCGTGGAGTTTCGCTGTCTTGAAGAAGCACGTCGCACGATGTCTCGACCGCATTGCGGCGACGGGCGTGGCGATGGAGATCAACACCTCAGGACTGAACAAGGGTTACGCGGAGATGAACCCGGGCAACGACATGCTCGCCATGATGGCCGAGCGAGAGATTCCGGTGGTCGTCGGATCTGATGCACACCGCCCTCAGCGTGTGGGCGATCGTTTCGCCGAGGCGCTGGAGAACCTGCAGAGCGCCGGTTACAGAGAGGTGAGCTACTTCGAGAAGCGGCAGCGGAAGACCCTTGAGATCCGCGGGGTGCTCAACAGCCTCCGCGACGGGCGTGGTCACGCGTGATGATCATCGACGGGAGACGTGCATGACGCGCAAGCGAGAGACACTGGGATGGATTGGCCTCATGGTGGCCATCGCGCGTGCCGCCGATGGTGAGGATGAGAAGAAGGCCTTTCGACTCGGCCAGGCGGTCCGCAAGCGGTTCTTCAGGCTCGAGCGCCACGATGCGCACTCGCGCGAGCTCATTCGGATGGTGGCGGAAGCGGTGAAGAAGAGCCGTGCGCCTCGCGCCCGAAGCCGACGGGGCCGAGCGAAGCGGTGACGTCTGGCCACAGAGGCGCATACTCATCGCGTGCGAGACCTCGTTCCGCGGCTCGTCGCTCGCGCCGTGTGGGTGGCTCTCTCGATCTCGCTGCTCGCATTCGTTCTGACCTACGGCCCCAACGTGCCGTGGGAGGACGACTGGCGGATCTTCGTCCCCGTCCTGACCGGCTTCGAGCCACCGACGGCGAGTTGGCTCTGGTATCAGGTCCCGGACCGGACACCGCATGCCTGTGACGAAGGCCGTCTTGTACGCGCTCAGCCTCCCTACGCACGGCGACTTTCGCGCCGGCATGGTGCTGTCGGTTGTGCTGCTGAGCGGCGCGTCGCTGGCCATGCAGATCATGGCCGCGCGTCTGCGGGGGCGTGCGAGCTACACCGACGCGTTCTTTCCGCTCATCCTGCTCCAATGGGGGCACGCGGTGAATGTGCTCCATTACTGTCAGGTCTTCTTCACGGGCGTGCTGGCGTCGTACGTCGGCGTCCTGCTGATCATCCTGGAGGATCGCTGGCGAGGGAGTCGAGTTCGTGTTGTGGCGCTCGGTGCCGGTCTGTTGGTGCTCGCCCTGCACGGGCTCGTGGGCCCTGTCTATGCGGCACCACTCGTCATCTGGATGGTCGTCGCAGCAGTGACGAGGGTGCGTGACAAAACGGCTGCGGGCCGTTGGGACGCGGCGGTTCTTCTGACCTCCGTGGCCGCCGCCAGCGGCGCGCTCGTCGCCTACTACGCGGGATTCACACCCAACCCCGACATGCCGGGAAGCCCCTCGGTGGCCGCAGTGCTGGTGACTGCCGTCCAGACGTTGGCCGTCAGTCTGACTGCCCTAGGCGTGGCGACGTGGCGGGTCTCGGGAATGGCGATCGTTGGGCTCACGGCGGTAACCGCTGGCCTCGTCTTCACGGCCGCGCGCCGCTCAGATGAATGGGTGCGCGCCACCGGACTACTCCTGGCAATGGGCTCCGTGTGCGGCGTCGGTCCTGGCAATCGGGATCGGCCGATCCGGCCTTGGTCCCGACCCGGGTCTTGCGGGTCGCTACGCCCTCTTGTCCGCGCCCTTGCTCCTCTGCGTGTACTACGCATGGCTGCTCTACGGTCGCACCGCCGGCCAGTGGATTCAGGCGGCGCTGCTCCTCACCGCATGCGCCGCCGCCGTCATGAGCGTCGCGCCGGCGCGCGAGTTCGGCTCGATGCGCCGCGATCAGGCCAATGCCCTGCGGCAGGACATCGCGCAAGGACTGACGACCGAGACGCTCGCCAGCCGCCACTACACCGCCTTCCTCCCCTGGAATCGCGACCTTTTGCGCGACGATCTCGACATGCTTCGCCGGGCCGGCATGGGTCCGTACGCAGGACTGACGCGGCCAGATGCGGCAATTCGCTGATTACGTCGAGCAGCCGTTAAAGAAGGTCAACGGCTGCTGTAGAATTCGCGTCTCGTGTTCGTGAGCAGCAGGTCCCTGGCCGCGATGCCGGGATCCGATGTGATGACCGATCAGAGACGGAGGGTGTCGTGGCAACTGTCCTCGCAACTGTGAACGGCGGACGGAAGAGCATCGACGACGGAGCGCTCGATCAGTTCCGCAGTTCGATCCGTGGCAGCGTTCAGACGCCTGCCGACTCGGGATACGCAGACAAGCCGATCTACAACGCGATGCATCAGCGCCGCCCGGCGATCATCGTGCGGTGCACGGGCACCGCCGACGTGGTCGACGCCGTCAAGTTCGCGCGGCAGCACGAGCTCCTCGTCGCCGTGCGCGGCGGCGGCCATTCCGTGGCCGGACACTCGGCCTGCGACGGTGGGCTGGTCATCGACCTGACGAGGATGCGCGGCGTGGATGTCGATCCACAGGCCCGCACCGCACGCGTCCAGGGCGGGGCGTTGTGGGGCGACCTCGATCGCGAGACGCAGGCGTTCGGTCTCATCGTGCCGGGTGGCGTGGTATCTGAGACCGGCGTCGCCGGGCTGACGCTCGGAGGCGGCGAGGGATGGGTGCGCCGGAAGTACGGACTGTCGATCGACAGCCTGCTCTCCGCGCAAGTCGTCTGTGCGGACGGCTCCGTCCGTACGGCCTCAGCGGCCTCGGAACCCGATCTGTTCTGGGCGCTCCGCGGCGGTGGCGGGAACTTCGGCGTCGTGACGTCCTTCGAATTCCGTGCGCATCCGTTGGGACCGATCGTGGCCTTTGCCGGCGTCTTCTACCCGGTCGCCGCGGCGGACACGATCCTTCCGAAGTGGCGCGACTACTGCGCGGGCGCGCCAGACGAGGTCACGTCCGTCGCCCTCGCCATCACCATGCCAGCCGCTCCGACGCTGCCGCCGCCCATCCACAATCAGGCCTGCCTCGTCGTCGGTGGTGTGTACGTTGGTGATCCCGCGGACGGGATGAAGGTGATGCAGCCGCTGCGTGAACTCGGCACTCCGCTGGCAGACATCTCGCAGCCGATGCCATTTTCCGTCGTCCAGTCGGCGTTCGACGGACTCTTCCCAATGGGCAAGCTCCAGAGCTACTGGAAGGCGCAGAACCTGTCCAGACTTCCGGACGAGGCGACCAGCATCATTGCCGCTCGTGCGAAGGAACGACCGTCGCCGACCACGCTCGTCGTCACATTCCAGATGGGAGGCGCGATCAACAGGGTCGGCGCGACCGATACGGCCTACGGCGAACGCTCGGCGCCCTGGATGTCATCGATTGACGGCAACTGGGAGAACCCGTCAGACAACGATGCCAACATCGCGTGGGTGCGGGAGAGCTTCAAACAGATTTCGCCGTACTCGACCGGAACGACTTACACGAACTTCACTGGGCAGGCTGACGAGACCGCCGGTGCGCTTGCGGCGAATGCGTACGGCGTCAACATGGCTCGATTGCGTCAAATCAAAGCGAAGTACGATCCCGACAACTTCTTCCGGTTGAACGCGAATATTGCGCCGGCGACCGGCGCATGACACAAAACACGAGGGCTCGATCGTGGATAGGGACGTCTTGGAAGTAGCGTCGATATAATCGTCATGTGAGCAAGCGTTCCACCACTCGCTCGCGCGCGACCATCCGTCGCCCTGCTGCGCGCAAAGGGTCGCCGGCGCGCTGGCTTCACGAGTCGGAGGCGTTGTTCTGGGACTTCGCTCAACGTACGCCACATCGATTCACGCCCTTCGTCAAGAGCTTCGACTCATTCGCTGAATACGAGCGCTGGTGTCGTGCCCAGACGAACCCCGTGGTACCGATAATCGCGTACTGCGCGTCTGTGGGCTCCTGCGCTAGGGGGAGCCCCGCGAGACCGTCGATGTCGATCTCACCGTGCTCACTGCCTTCCGTGACGACGCGCGGTTCGCATCGTCCCTGATCGCCCGCGTCGAGCCCAAGCTTGGCGGAGGCGGAATGGGCGACGTCTACAAGGCCGAAGACAGCCGCCTGCACCGCGACGTCGCGCTGAAGTTCCTGCCCGAGCGCCCCTTTCACAACCCGGAGGCGCGTGAGCGCTTCGAGCGCGAGACGCAGGCCGCGTCCGCCCTGAACCATGGTCCAGTGACGGACGATACATCTACTTCTCATCGACCCTCAGCGGCCGATCGGAGATCTGGAAGATATCCGCGGACGGCGGCCAGGCCATACAAGTGACCCTGCGCGGCGGAAGGTACGCGATCGCATCCCCCGACGGGCGCGATTTGTACTACTCGAAAGACCGCGAACCTGGGATCTGGCGAGTGGCGCTCTCGGGCGGCGAGGAAATGAAGGTGGTCGGGGCGCCCGTCTTCTGGATAGGCTGGTCTGTTGTCCGGCACGGACTCTACTACGCGAGCTCGGAATCGGTCGTGCTGGGGCGGCGAGAGAAATTCACCATTCAATACTTCGACTTCGAGACCGGCCGCACCACCGTCCTCTTCCGGAAAGAAGGGCCGGAGCAGCATCAATCGATGACCGTCTCGCCGGACGAGCAGTGGATCCTCTTCAGCGAAGCGCCGGCAGGGCAGTCAGACCTGATGCTCGTGGAGAACTTCCGCTGAGGAAATCGGGGGCGGATTGGGTTCAGCGTCGCCACGGCACGGAGCTCTTCTATCTCGTACCGATCGCACGCCCATGTCCGTCGCTGTGGGTGCGTGAGACCCTTTTCATGACCAGTATGGTCACAAATCCTGACCCCTGACACCGCTCCAGAGAACCAAGGACGCACCTGCTCCACGCTCGGGCGCCGTTGGCCCTATGATCCGCCTGCCGGCCAATGACACCAGGCACCCGTCTCGGACCCTATGAGATCACGGCCGCCCTCGGCGCGGGCGGGATGGGGGAGGTCTATCGCGCGCGCGACACCAAGCTCAATCGCGACGTCGCAATCAAGGTTCTGCCGGATCTGCTGGCCGCATGATCCCGAGCGGCGGACGCGCTTCGAGCGCGAGGCGCAGGCGCTCGCCGCGCTCAACCATCCGCACATCGCGCAGATCTACGGCGTGCGAGGAAGACGGCGGCTTCCTGGCCCTCGTGATGGAGCTCGTCGAGGGGCCGACGCTCGCCGATCGCATCGGCGGTCGTGCGCTCCCGGGGGACGAGGCGATTCGCATTGCGTGCGAGACGGCTGAGGCCCTCGAAGCCGCGCACGCCGCTGGCATCGTCCATCGCGATCTCAAGCCCGCCAACATCAAGGTCCGCCGCGACGGCGTCGTGAAAGTGCTCGACTTCGGGCTCGCGCGGATGGCCGGCCCCGATCCGCTGGGTAGCGCCTCGGCCGCCAACTCGCCGACCTTCGTTTCGCCCGGCGCCACCGCGCACGGCGTGATCATCGGGACCGCGGCGTACATGGCGCCCGAACAGGCGCGCGGACACGTCGGCAGACGCACGATCGGATCTCTGGGCGTTTGGTGTCGTGCTGTTCGAGATGCTGACGGGCGCACCGTTGTTCCAGGGCGCGACGGTCTCCGACGTGCTCGCGTCGGTCCTTCGCGATCCGCCGAAGTGGGAGACGCTCCCTCCCGAAACGCCGCCACGTGTGCAGAGGGTGCTGCGGCAGTGTCTTCAAAAGGATCCGCAGCTACGGCTGCGGAATGCAGGCGACGCACGGCTCGAGTTGCTCGAAGACGATGTAGCAGCGGTCGCGCCGCCTCGATCCTTGTCCGCTCGCCGCTGGCGTCCCGTGTTGATGGGCGCGCTGGCCGGCGGCGCCATCATCGCCGCGGTGCTCGTTCCCTGGATTGTCGGACGGCGGCCGACGCCCGATGCGCAGCCGCTGCGGAAGTGGAGCATCCCGCGAGATGGCAGCGCTGACACGCCGATTCGATGGAACCTGCCCGCCATCTCACCCGATGCGCGGCGGCTGGCTTATCTCGATGGTCGTACCCTGCGGATCCGGGATCTCAGCGCCCTCGATTCGCCGGAGGTCCCTGTGCCCGGCGTGGCCACGTGGGCGGCCTGGGCTCCGGACAGCAGTTTCGTGGTCTTCACCGTCGACAAGGGGGATTCCCTGACGCTCTGGAGAGTGGCCGCCGCGGGCGGCGTGCCTTCCAAGGTTTGCGACCTCCCGCATCGTGTAATGGGCGGCCTTGTCGTGCAGGCAGATCAAACCGTCATCGTGAACCTCTTTATGGGCCGGCTCCGAGGCGGCCTGTTCAAAGTCGACGCACGGGGCGGCGTGCCGCAGCCGATGGCGGCCAACACCGGAGATGAAAGCAGCATCGTGTTTCTGTCGGCCTTGCCTGACGGTGCGCTCACGTACCTGAACACGCACGGAAGTCAGTCGGAAACGGTGGTTGAAGGCGGTGGAAGACCGCGCTCGACGCTCGCGCTTCCCGCTCATTACTGGATGTCATATGCGCCGACCGGCCATCTGCTCTTTGCCCGGCAGAACGAGAGCGGCATCTGGGCCGTGCCCTTCGATCTCGCCACGCACACTCTGAGGGGCGAGCCATTCCGAGTTGTCAACTACGGTATCGGTCCCACGGTGTCCAGTGACGGCACAATCGCATACGGGCAGGATCTCGCTGGACTGCAGCAACTCACGTGGGTCGATCGGAACGGCACCGTGGGGACCCCAATCGGCGAGCCGCAGGCGGCGATCATCGGTCTGAAGTTGTCCCCCGATGGGACTCGCGTCGCCGTTGGCGGTCAGGAAGGTCAGGAAGTTGGACGGACGAACATCTGGGTGCACGACGTCGCCCGCGGGACCAAAGTGAAGGTGACCTCGGGCAATTCGGACTGCTGCCCGGTGTGGCACCCGCGGGAGCCACGACTTGCCTTCATGCATCTGGACGACTGGAGCATCCGAAGCGTAAACGCGGACGCTGGTGAAGACGCCGCCATCATGGCGGGAGGCGATCATGGAGCATCGTTCGTGCCGAACTGGCCACCGGACGGCAGGTTCCTGCTGTTCTCGAGGTTCTCGCCGGACACGCAGGACGACATCTGGATGCTCCCGGCGGGCGCGACCACGCCGGTCCCGGTCATCCGGGGACCCGCCAAGGAGTCCGGCGGCAGCCTCTCGCCAGACGGACGCTATATCACCTACTGGTCCGATGAATCGGGCGCATACGAAATCCTCGTTCGGGAGTTTCCGAGCGGGCAGGGGCGGCAGCAGGTTTCGGTCGGTGGTGGGACGAGCAGCTACTGGAGCCCGAAGGGCGATGAGATCTTCTACGTCCACGAGCAGCAATTGATGTCGGCGCGGGTCCGCACGGGCCTGGCGCTGCAGATCGACGCGCCACGACCGCTGTTCCGGTTGGAGCGGACAACCGGCGGCTTTGACCCGTCGTTCGACACTCTCGACGGCCGCCGCTTCGTCGTCGTGCGAACCCTGAAGCCCGCCCAGAGCACCGTCGTTGTCGTGCAGAACTGGTTCGAGGAGTTCCGACGGAAGTAGATGGGGTCGGGATAAGTTTCAGAAATTGCTCAAGGATCGCGACCTGCGGTGTGCAATTTCTGAAACTTATCCCGACCCCGTTCTGGAAGCCGTCAGCGGGCGCTCGCCTGCGCGTACCACTGCCGCCACTGTGCTGAGTCGTGGGGCAGCGTCTGACCCGTGATATCGCGGAGCGCCTGGAACACCCAGATGCGCGTCTGATCGTCGAGGGCGCCGTCCTCGGTCATGTCGAGCAGCGTTGGCACGGCCGTACGGCGCTGCGCCGCGCTGAACATGCCGGATTGAGCCAGCCCACAGGCGGCGCGCTCACGGACGGCGGCCGACGGGTCGAGGCGAAAGACATCCAGAAGCTGCGGGATCGCTTCGTCGGTCGCCAACAAAGCCAGACCTTCGACCGCCCAGTAGCGGATGTTCTGGTTCGGGTCGTGGATCCCGCCTGACAGAAGGTCGAACACGCGGTCCTGGTCCACGCCGCGATTGCCGATGAGCGCCAGGTCCCAGAGCGCGTTCACTCGCGTGCCCTGTTCGCCGGATCGCGCCTGTTCGCTCAGCGTGTCGACCGTGGAGCTGTCCTTCGTCAGGTTCCGCGCGGCGATGTCGATCTCAATCGCCGCCACGCGTACGGTCAGGTCGCCGGAGTTCATCGCCGTCATGAACAATGGCTTGAGCTGGTCATCGAGCGCGATCTGCCCGCGCCACGTGTCCACTCTCGCAGCAATCTGTTCGTTCGCGCCTCGATAGTGATTGATGGAACGTTCGAGCAGGAGCGCCGCCTGATTCTCTGCCGGCATCGCATCCAGTGTGGTGATTTCGTGCTCGGACAAGACGTTTGCCGACGCAGGGGTCGGCGGGCTGGTGAGTCCGATCACGCGAGCGATCGGATCCCACGCGGCACGAAGTGAACCTGCGCCCGCGACGTACGCACCCAGGACGAAAGCGGTGGCGACCAGGGTTATCGTGCGCCAGCTGGCGGTTCGCATCGCCCTGCACGGAGCAAGCCCGATGCCGGCCTGAACGGGTGCGGTGTCCTGCAACGCTGCGACACTCGGGCGCACGCAGGTATCGAGATGGAACACTCGATTACGGAGATGTCGGGTCGAACGGTACCGGCCGTCGTGCCGTCCGCGCGCCGTCGGTCTGACTTCGTGCGACGATGAGGGTGGGCTAAAAGGTGCGGACTGTAGGTGCGGTAGGTAGGTGCGGACGAAGGGTGCGGCCTGCACCACTTCATCCTAAGGAGCGACGATGTCACCGTACATGACGATGGTGGTCCTGCTGGTGGCCGTGACACTGCTGCAGCCGCAGTCACCCGTGCCCGCCGACCCGAACGCACGCTTCATGGCGCTCGCGACCGACTTCATCCACGCCTCGCTCGCGATGGTCCCGAGCAATGCCAGTGCGGCGGGTTACCACGAACATCGCGACGCGATGACGGGAAAGAGCATCCAACTCGATGCCGTGCTCGACGACCTCAGCGCGGAGGGTTACGCAGCCCAGGCGAGTTTCTACCGCGAGTGGCGCACTCGATTCGCGGCAACACCGAAGCAGGGATTGGGGCGCCAGGAAGCGGCCGACTGGCAGTTGATCGATGACCAGATCGCCTTTCAGTTGCTCGAGTACGAGCGGATCCAAAACACCAGGCACAATCCGACGGGGCAAGTGGAGGCGATCGGCAACGCGTTGTTCCTGCCTCTGACCCAGGAGTACGCGCCGAAGGAGACACGCCTCGCCCACGTCCTCAGTCGTCTCGAGCAGGTGCCCCGCGCACTCGAGCAGGCACGGGGAACCCTCGTAGACGCGGATCCAATCTTCATCAAGGTTGCGGTAGACGAGAACACGGGCAACATCGACCTCATCGAGCACACGATCCGCGAGGCGATTCCAGACGGATCGCCCTTGAAGGCGCGTTACGACCGGGCCGCGGCGCCGGCGATCGCGGCGATCACGCGCTTCAACACGTGGCTCGCGAGCGACCTGGCTGCACGGAAGACAGACCGGACCTGGCGGCTGGGCAAGGAACTCTACGATCAGAAGTTCAAGTACTCGCTCGGGGCGTCCTCGACCCCGGAACAGGTGCTCGCAGACGCCGAATCGGAGTTGGTACGAACGCGTGCGCAGATGATGCAGCTCGCACTTCCGCTGCACTCGCAATGGTTCCCCGCGCACGGCGACCACAGCGACAAGGCCGCCGAAGACCGCGAGAACGTCGTGCTCGGTGAAGTGCTGCAGAAAATCTCGGACGAGCACCCGCCGCGAGCCGAGCTGCTCGCGTCGGTCAGCGCGGATCTGCAGGGCATCATGCGGTTCATCCGCGACCACAAGATCGTCAGCCTGAGCCCGCGCGACAACCTGCGCGTGATCCCGACGCCGCCCTTCATGCGAGGGATCTACTCGGTCGCCGGATTCCATGGTGCGCCGCCGCTCGAGCCGACGGCCGAGGCCGAGGTACTGGGTGACGCCGATCGATCCCGCGATGCCGGATGCAAAGGCGGAGTCGAAGCTGCGCGAGTACAACCGCTGGATGCTGCTCTGGCTGACGATCCACGAGGCGCTGCCGGGGCACTACATCCAGGCCGAGCACGCCAACGAGATCCAGCCCGAAGCGCGGAAGCTGCTGCGCAACTTGTTCGGGAACGGCGCCAACGTCGAAGGCTGGGCGGAATACATCGCCGATGTGATGGTGAACGCCGGCTTCGCGGATCGCGATCCTCGTTTCCAGATCAGCCGCAAGAAGGTGTGGCTGCGCGCGGTCGCGAACTCGATCCTGGACGTGAAGCTCCACACGATGGGCATGTCCGATCAAGAAGCGCTCGACCTGATGGAACAGCGCTGCTTCCAGACGCCAGCCGAGGCGGAAGGCAAGCTGCAGCGCGCCAAACTGAGCTCCGTGCAGCTGCCAACCTACTTCACCGGCGCGCGCGAGTGGTGGCGCTTCCGGGAGCGATATGAGCGGAGCGCCGGACAGGGCTTCGACATGTTGAAGTTCCACGACGCGGCTCTCGGCCTTGGACCGCTGCCGGTGCCTGTCGTCGAACAGTTGATGACGTCGGGGAAGTGAAATGGGGTCGGGATAAGTTTCAGTTTCTGCACACTAGCTTCGGGGCCGCCCCTCCGGCCGCAACCCGGACGGCCAGTCTAGTCGCTGGGCGGTGTTCTCTCGCCATCCATCCGGCCCGAACGGAAGACCCGACCGAATTGCCGTCTGCAGTCGCTCGAATTCACCAGGAGCCTCTTCGCAATCGACATAGTCTCTCCAGTGCTCCGGCCTTGGCACGGGCCAGTCCGCGATCGGAGGATGCCGTGGTCCGGCCGCGACGGACGCGCTGCTCCAGGGCCAGTCGGCGGCGCTCGCCACGAGACCTGCCTTGATGGGCTCGTGAGCCACGCCATGAACCGCGCCAGCTCATCGTCTTGTGCCGGCCACACAACGAGATGCCAGTGATTGGGCATGAGGACGTAGCAGAGGAGGCGGAGGGGGATGCGATCCTGCGCGTCGTTCAGCACACGGAGGAACATCGCGTAGTCCTCGGCAGACTCGAACAGCGGTAACCGCCTCGCAGCGCGGTTCATCACGTGAAAGACCAGTCCGGCGGTACCACGTCGGGGGCGTCTGGGCATGACGTCGAGACACAGAGCGCTGGGCGCCCGTGTGCGGCGGTGAGGACGCAAGGACTTCGCCAACTGCACTCGCGCAGAGGAGTAGCCAGGAGGGAAGACTCGCGTCGGGCGGACGGGACGGGCGCGCAGTTCCAGGCACGGGCGAAGCTGGTAGGGATGGCAAAAAGTGAAACTTATCCCGACCCCGTCGTCGCTACTCGGACCGCAGTGCCGTCAACGGATCGACCGCTGCTGCCCGCCGCGCCGGCACCCAGCACGCCGCCAATGCCACCACCGTCAGGATGAACGCGATCGCGACAAACGCCGCGGGATCTGCCGGGCCGACACCGACCAACAGGCTGGCCAGCAGCCTCGTCGTGGCGAACGCACCGGCGACGCCGATCGCGATTCCGATCAGGGTGAGGCGCAGGCCGTCGAGGAGCACCAGCCGCACGACCGCGGAGGGCCTGGCGCCAAGCGCCAGCCGGATGCCCAGCTCGCGGCGTTGCTGATTGACGGCAAAGGCAATCGACGCCGTAGATCCCAAGCGCAGCCAGCAGCAACGCGGCAGCACCAAAGGCCCCGATGAGGATCATCACAAAGCGGCGCGTTGCATTGTGCGCGGCGAGAAGATCGTCGAACGCCCGGACACCGTAAATCGGGAGATCGGCATCGATCGCCCGTACCTCGCGACGCAAAACGTCGCCAGCCTGCAACCCCGACCGCGCTCTCATCGTCACGGCGAGGCTCAGACTGGAGACCTGCCACAGTGATCCATACATCTGCGGCGGCACGGGCTTGTCGAGACCATCCGTGCGCATGTCGCCGACAACGCCGACGACCGTGATGGTCGGCGGAGGCGGGGCATTCGGCGGCGCGCCGCGCTGGATTTGCCGGATCCTCTTGCCAATCGGATCCGCTCCCGGCCAGTACATCCGCGCCATGGTCTGGTTGATCACCATCACGCGTGGATGCGCCTCGTCGTCACGTTCGTCGAGGAAGCGGCCGCGGATGAGGGGCACGCCCAGCGTGTCGAAGTAGCGCCCGCCTACGAACCAGCTCCGGGCTGTGCCCACCTCAGTCGTGTCCGACGGCCAGCCTTCCACCGTGAAGCTGGCGTACGACGTTGTCGAAAGGGGCAGGCCGGTCGAGATGGCCACGCGATCGGCGATCGGCTCCAGTCGCTGCAGCAGCTCGCGGCAGAAGCGGGCTCGCGCTTCCTGGGTGAAGTACTTACCTTCCGACGGGTTGTTCGGTTGCGGCAGCCACACCCGTGCCACCGTGACGCCGCGAGACTCGAAGCCTGGATCGATCTGCTGCAGACTCCAGAAGCTCCGCACGAGCAACGCGCCTCCGACCAGCAGCACCACTGCGATGGCGAACTCGCCGACGATGAGCGCGCGCCTCGCGCGCGTGCGCTCGCGGCTGCCACTCGTGCGTCCACCGCCTTTGAGCACGTCCTGAATGGCGGCGCGGCCCGCCTGCATCGCTGGCGCCAGTCCAAAGAGCAACCCCGTCAGCAGCGACGCACCCATGCAGAAGACTGCCACGGTCCAGTCGATGCCGACTTCCGCACGCCGGGGAAGGGCGGCCGGAGCCATCCGCATCACGACGTCGAGAATCCAGAACGTGAGCAACAGGCCGATGGCGCCACCGACGGCCGCGATCAAGAGACTCTCCGCCAGCTGCTCGCGGACAATCCGGCCCGCGGTCGCGCCGATGGCGCGACGCACCGCGACGTCACGTTCGCGCGACGCCGCGCGCGCCAGTTGGAGATTCGCGATGTTGGCGCACCCGATAAGGAGCACCAACACCACCGCCGCCATGACGATGACGAGCGATGGTCGCGCAGATGCGATGAGATCGCCCTTCAGCGGCAGGACCGTCGGCACCCATCCCATACGCGGTGGGTACTCGGCCGGATAGGTCTGCCGCAACGTGGCGCCGAACGCGGCTAACTTCGCCGCGGCCGCGTCGAGCGTGACGCCGGGCTTCAGTCGTCCGATCGCCGTGGGCAGAAAGCGCCCTGCGTGGGTAGGCGGGGGCAGCGGGGGTGCGATCCATCCCGATGGTGCCCACACCTCGACATCGGTCTCGAGCGTGACACTGGGATGCCGGAAAGTAGGAGACGCCACGCCGATCACGACATACGGATCGTTGTCGATCCGCAGGCTGCGTCCGATGACCGCTGGATCGCCGCCGAAGCCGCGTCGCCAGAGACCGTCGCTGATGACGACGACCGGCGAGATCCCCGGGGTGTAATCGCCGGGTCCGAAAAGCCGTCCGAGCTGGGCGCTGGCGCCGAGCATCTGGAAGTAGGTCGGGCCGGCGAGCACGGTCTCGACCCGCTCGGGCTCCGATGTGCCGGTCAGGTTCGCCGTAATCACCCAGATCCCGACGACGTCCTCGAACAAATCGGCACGGTCGCGATAGTCGAACAGTTCCGCGGGCGAGAGTCCGGCGTCCGTGATGCCCAGCCGCTGCAGATTCGAGCTGATTCGTACGAGACGGTCGGCATGCGGATACGGAAGCGGCCGCAGGACGACGTTCTCGACAATCGTGAAGATCGCCGTGGTCGCCGCGATAGCCAGAGCAAGTGTCAGGACGGCAACGACGGTGAAGCCTGGCGTCGTTCGGAGGCGGCGCGCGCCCATCCGCAAGTCCCTGATCACGTCAGCCATCACGGGTCCGGGCGGGCGGACTGCGAGCCGTGTGCCAGGAGTCGAATGCAGTTTCAGGCGCGTGTCGAACGATCGAGCGCTGTGATGTGTCCGCTTGTGGGACGGTGGTGTTCGTTGCTGACGATGACGAGGGACGGGGTCGGGATAAGTTTCAGAAACTGCCGCCAATCCTTCAAAGCGGTTGGCAGTTTCTGAAACTTATCCCGACCCCGTCCCTCGTCCCTCGTCCGTTCGCAACTAGTTGTTCAGCGCCGCGAGGTCCTGACGGGCCTCGACGCGCGCGAGTTGGGCCGCGGCCGACACGTCGAGATAGGGATTCGACTCGTGGATCGCCGTGCTGAGCGGCATGCCTTCGTTGAGCACACGGTGCTTCAACACCATGAACGGCACATCCGTGTTCTTCGACGCATGCGCCACCGTGGCGAATTGCTCCGCATCACGGAAGCCGTCCGCCGCCACGTCCATGTCCGTGCCTCTGTTCAGCACGTGCTTCAGGCGCTTCTGCAATTCCGGCGTATCGGCCGGAATGCGCGAGTTGACCGCCGTGCTGGCAGCCGCCTCCGCACGCTTCGCGGCTACCGCTGGCGATGGCTTTCTGGCTGCCGCAGCCGGCTCCGCGGCGGGTTGCGCAGGCTGTGGCGCCGTCGAGACGGTCGATTCAGACGAGGTGTTGCCGAACTTATCCGGGAAGTGCGCCCCGACAACCATCCCGATGACCAGGGCGCCGATGAATGTCAACAATAGGACCGCGACTTTGCCCGCTGTCATCATGCACCTCCACTATAGTCAGGAGGTTCCACTGCAAAAGGCATGACCGATCCAGACAAATTGCTGTTTTCAGGCGTGAAATCGACTGTCGCACAGGCTCATCCTGGTCGAACGGATCAGCCGTCCCTGCGACGTCTTTGCAAGGTTTACACAGCAAAAAAGCGGATGAAGAGCTGACAGAAGAGCGCGCCCATCACGCTCATCGAGAGTCCCCACACGAGCATCTTCCTGAAGAGCGCGCTGGCATCCTCGCCGGCAGGAATCGCCGCAAGACACAGGGCGCCAATCGTCGAGAGCGGTGACACGTCCACGACCGCCGCGCCGACGTTGATACTCATCGCCACCTGCAACGGATCGCCGCCGCCAAGCTTGGCGATGACACCCGGCACTGCCGGCAGGAACGCCGGATACACGACACCAGACGTGGAGCTGTATGTCGAGATGAGACCGGTCACGAACGCCATCGATCCATTCACGGTCGCAGGCGTCATGATTCGCGCGAGCAGCGACGTGAACAAGTCCATGCCGCCCGTCTTCTCGAGGACGCCGATGAGGACGCTGACGCCAGACACCATGAGAATCACGGACCACGGGACGCTCTTGACGACCGGCCCATCGAGCGCCATGCCGCTGAGCACGAGAACGCTCGCGGCGGCAAACGCCGAGAGTCCGGGGTTGGCTTTGAACAGCACCACGCCGGCGATCCATGCGGCAGTGACGGCGAGCGTGACGACGTGTGCGCGAGAGAAGGGCGCGTCCATTCTCGGCGGGGCGACGCGCCCGGCGCGGAACAGGGCGAGGCCGCCGAACAGCATCCAGGCGACGACGGCGGCAAGCGCGTGCGCGGCGAAGTTCGCTGCCCACACCGACCATTCATGACCGCCAAGACCGGCGCGTTGCATCAATCCCTGAACCAGCACGCCAATCGCACTGATCGGCGACAGGTTGCCGGCGTTGGCGCCGTTGCCGACCATCAGTGCCGTCAGAAACACCGGAATGCCAGCCGTGGCACTGATGGCCATCGCCAGCGGAGCCACGAGGGCCGTCGCCGAGATGGCACCCGCGCCGAGCGTAGACACGCCGCACGCCATCGCGAAAAAGAGCGGCGGCAGCAAAACGGCCTTACCCCGGCACAACCTGATGGCGTGACGCGTGAGCGCCTCCATGGTCCCATTGGTCTGCGACGCTCCGAAGAGCAGCGTGACGCCCAGCAGGGTCAGGAAGAGCGATGCAGGGAAGGTCTGCATCAGCGCGTCCGCCTTCCACCCCGCGCCAGCCATCGCGATCGGCCAGGCGAGCGCCACCGCGAGCATGCCGACGTTCACGCGCGAGAACAGGCTCGCGACGATGACAACGAGAAGCGCGAGCAGGGACGCAAGGGCGGGAGACACTATTTGGTCTACGGTCTACGGTCTACAGTCTGCGGTCTACAGTCTGCGGTCTACGTCTGCGGTCACAATGCGGGCCGCGGCCCGAAGTCTACAGTAGACTGCAGACCGGAGACCGAAGACTGATGAGCGTTCCCACGCGACGCGAATTCCTCACGACAAGCGGCCGCCTGAGCGGGGCATTTGCGGCCGGGCTCGCACGGGCGGACGAGCGGCCAGCAATCACTGCCGCGGGCAACGCCCACAGCCCAACGCCCAAAGTCCAACGCCCTATGAAGCAGTCCGATCTCGTCCGGCTGGACGCCCTCGCGCTGTCAAGAGCCATCCACACGAAAAAGGTGTCGTGTCGCGAAGTGATGGTCGCGTTTCTGGATCACATCGATCGCGTCAATCCGCACGTCAACGCCATCGTCTCGCTGCAGGACCGCGAGAGTCTGCTGAAACAGGCCGACGAGCGCGACGTACAGCTCGCACGCGGCGCATCCGCGGGCTGGATGCACGGCTTCCCGCATGCGGTCAAAGACCTGGCCGCCACGAAGGGGATCCGGACGAGCGGCGGTTCTCCGCTTCTGGACGCCGTGCCGGATCATGACGCGTACTTCGTCGAGCGTCTGCGTAAGGCCGGCGTCATCTTGATCGGCAAGACCAACGCACCAGAGTTCGGACTCGGATCGCAGACCTACAACACAATCTTCGGCACGACACTGAACGCGTACGACCAGACGAAAGCCGCCGGTGGCAGCAGCGGCGGCGCCGCCGTCGCCCTGGCGCTCAGGATGCTCCCCATCGCGGACGGCAGCGACATGATGGGGTCGCTCAGGAATCCGGCCGCGTTCAACAACGTGATCGGCTTCCGTCCGTCGTACGGCCGCGTCGCATCCGGTCCCGACGAACACGCGTTCGTCGAGCAGCTGAGTGTGGCTGGTCCGATGGGCCGCAGCGTTCAGGACGTGGCGATGCTGCTCTCAGTAATGGCAGGACCTGACGTGCGGGCGCCGTTCTCGATCGAGCAGGATCCGCGGATCTTCACGGAGCCGCTCGCGCGCGACTTCAAAGGCACGCGCCTCGCATGGCTGGGTGATCTCGGCGGCCATCTGGCCACCGAACCCGGCGTCCTCGACGTATGCCGCCATTCGTTCGTCGCCTTCGAATCGATCGGCTGTACCGTCGAAGAAGCCCGTCCCGACTATGCACCGGATCGGTTGTGGGAGGTCTGGATCACGCTGCGGCACTGGTTGATCGCGGGAAGCCTGTCCGCGCTCTACGCGGATCCTGTCAAGCGGCAGCGGATGAAGCCCGAGGCGCAGTGGGAGGTCGAAGGCGGACAGACAGTGACCGCACGCGAAGTCTACACTGCGTCGGTCGGGCGCGCGGCGTGGTTCGCGGCAGTCGGCAAGCTGTTCGAGCACTACGACTATCTGCTGCTGCCAAGCGCGCAGGTGTTCCCGTTTGACGCCTCGGTCCACTGGCCGAACGCGATCAACGGCGTGACGATGGACACCTATCACCGCTGGATGGAAGTCGTCGTTCCGGCAACGCTGTCAGGGTGTCCTGTCATCAACGTGCCGGTCGGGTTCGGTCCAACTGGACTGCCGATGGGCGTGCAGATCATCGGCAGGCATCACGCGGACGCCGCAGTCCTCCAGCTCGCCTACGCGTACGAGCAGGCGACACACTGGGTGCGCGATCGTCCCCCTGCGCTCATCGCGGACGGGTTGTAGTTGGTAGTTGGTAGTTGGTAGTTCGTAAAGGCGGGGTCAGTCATCCTGCATCCTGCACCCCGCCGCCGCGCTCATTTGGCAAGCGGATCCGGACGAAGCTGGAAGTGCAGCACTTTACTCGTGGTGCCTTTGCCAGTCTCCATATGGAACGGCGTGCGGGTACTGACTGTGGCCCAGAGGCCGCGTCCCTTCCAGCCGGCGGCCGGATCGTCGATGCGCCCGTCCATCCATTTCGTGTAGAAGCCCAACGGATACGGGACGCGCAGCACAACCCAGGCCCCGTCCTTCAATGCCAGCAGGCCCTCCGATCCGTTGCCGGTGTCGATGGGCACGTTCGCACCGAGGCCGAGCGTGTCGAACTGATCGACCCAGGTGTAGTAGCTCGCCTCCGCGCTGCCTGACTCGCTGACCCCTTGCATCTGCGGCAGGGGCTCGGTGTAGAAGCTCCAGCCTTCCGGACACTGCTGCCCGGTCGCCTTCGGCCCATTGAGCGGTCCCTTGCACTTCCGCCGATCGAAACTGGCCATGTGTCCGCTGGCCATCGCCGCCCACACGACGCCGTTGCGATCCACGTCCATGCCACGTGGTGAAAATCCCTCGACGGGCGTCACTGGATCCTTCATCGGCGGTTCGTACACTTCGGCGAGTGCTGTGTCGGGGGGGTGCGCCCCCGGGGTCAGGCGTACGACCGCGCCCGGGAACCCGAGGACCGATCCCCAGATCGAGCCGTCGGGCGCCGGCGACACCGCGTAGAACGCGGCGCCGAATCGCGTGTCTTTTGCCGGATCCGGCTTCTGATCGGGTTCAACGTACGCGTCTCGTTTGCCGTTGCCGTTGGTATCCATGACGAGTGCCGTCCAGCCCTGTGACGCCACTTCGTCGCCGGTCTCGTCGAACATCTTCGTGTTCAGCCAACCGACGACCTGGCCGCCGCCGCTCGTCCAGAGCGTGTGGTTGGCATCTTCGGCGAACATCAAGTGATGCGTGCTGAAACACGTGCTCACGTGGACGATCCGCTTGCTCTTCGGATCGTAGTACGCGAGGTGCCGGTACGATTGAGCAATCGGGAACAACTTCGCCGATGGATGACTCGAGCCGGCTTTGCAGACGGCCGGATTCTCGGACCCGCGGACAGCCGATGTGATCCACACGCGGCCCTGCCCGTCGAACATCGGGTTGTGCACGTTGTTCCGGCTCGTCCAGATCGGCTCGTTCCCCCAGTTCGGCGAAGGCTGCGGCATGTCGGGCGAGGTTCGAGGCGTCGCGGGATCGCGCACCGTCAGCGGTACCTGCGCAGTCGTGTGGCGCACGGGGTCCAGCACCGGCAGATAGTCAGCGCTCAGCTCGAGCGACCCATAGATCAATCCGTTGCCGTTTGTCGTCGGATGACGACGGTCGGTGGACACTTCATCGTGCAGGTAGGCTTTGGGATCGGCCCAGTCCCACTCGGTGATGACCACGTTGCGCTCGATGCCGCGGGGACGATGCGGCGCCGGCGGCACTTCACCCTTCGCGATGCGATCGGTCCAGTCGGCAAACATCGCGATCGCGCGCGACCCCAGCTGATTCATCCCGCCGATCATGCTGGGGCCGGCCTGTCCCGACTGAATGCGCCTCGTCCACGCCGCTTCGGTAGAGGGGAACGTTCCGAGCGCCGTGGGAATCTCGCGTGTCGCCTTGTCGCCGAGCTGATGACATGCCCAGCAGCCGCCCGACTTCACGTTGCGCAGCCACTCTGCCTGACTTCGAATCTGAGGAGAGATGCCGTTAGCGGATGTCCCAGGGAACTCATTCTTCGGAGGCGTGCGCAGCAGAGAAAACCACGACCCGGCCGGATAGTATTGCGCGGCCTCGTGTGGATTCGCGGCGGCCACGGCCGTGAGATTGACGGCGTTTCCCGGCGTTGACTGAACCTTGGTCGAATCCACGAGCCCGTACCCACGAACCCAGACGCTGTAGGTGGCCTTCGGCAGGTCGGGCACGAGATACCGGCCCTGATCGTCGGTCACCACGATCCTCACGAACCGCGTTGGCAGGTCGCTCGTCTCGGCGATGACCCAGACGCCGGCTTCCGGTCCCCGCGGACCCGTCACGACGCCGCTGATGTCATCCCGATCGATCGCCGTGGCCGGTGACTGGCTGGCGTCTATCACCGCGCGCGAGGCTATCGTGCAGAAGACGACGGCGATGGTCGCAGCTGCAAACACGGTCTTCCTCATGCGGCCCCCCTGCTGGAAAGCGCAGTATAGTCGCTCACCACACCGCAGGGACCGTTGACCGATCGCGCCCGTTTCGACAGGATGAGCCGCCACTCATGACGTCCGCTTCCTCCACTGCGACGGTCCCTGAGCCCCGGCCCGCCTCGCCGGGCCGCTTGCTGAGCCTCGACGCTTATCGCGGGCTCATCATGTGCGTGCTCGTGTCGAACGGCCTCGGCCTGGCGGCGCTGCAGGCGTATCCGTCGTGGCACTGGCTGGCCGATCAGGTCGAGCACACCGAGTGGACGGGGATCACATTCTGGGATCTGATCCAGCCTGCATTCACCTTCATGGTCGGCGTGGCAATGCCGTTCGCGATCGCGCACCGACGCGCCAACGGCGCCAGCTCCGGTGATCTGTTCCGGCACGTGTGCTGGCGCGCCGTCGTGCTCGTGCTTCTGAGTAACGTGTTCTCGACGTTTGGATCGGATCCGCCGCTGCGGTTGCAATTGATCAACGTGCTCTCGCAGATCGCCTTCGGCTACGTGCTCTGCTTCCTGATCCTGCAGGTGCGGTTCACGTGGCAGGTGGCGATTGCCGTGCTGCTGCTTGCGGGCCAGTGGGCGCTGTTCGTGGTGTTCCCGGGACCGCAGGGTCCATTCTCGCAGGTGGGGAACGTCGGCCAGGTGATCGATCGCGCCGTGCTCGGTTACACCTACTCCGGGTACTACGTCACGATCAATTTCATTGGCAACGCGGTGACGATCCTCTTTGGCTGCTGGGCGGGCCTGTTGCTGCGGTCCGGACGCAGCCATCGGTCGATCCTGTCGATCCTTGCCGCGTCGGCGGTGGCCGCGTATCTGGCAGGACTCGCGCTCCAGCCGTTCAATCCCGTGGTCAAGCGATTGTGGACTGCGTCGTTCACTTGCCTGAGTGCCGCGTGGGTGATCGCGCTGCTGATGCTCCTCTACTGGACCATCGAGGTGCGCGGCTGGCGCCGCTGGACCTTCCCCGTCATCGTCGTCGGAATGAATTCGATCTTCATCTACTCGTTCTGGCAGCTGCTGGGTGGCTGGCTGGACAGGGGTCTGGCCGCGTACACCAGGCGGTTCACGATGTTCGGCCCCGCGGGCGAGATTCCGCATCGTCTGGTCGTACTCGCTGTCATGTGGGGGCTGTGCTACTGGCTCTATCGACGGCGGATCTTCTTCAAAGCGTAAGTGGAGGTTTCATGCGTTCAGCGTTCTCGTGTCTCGCCAGCGTTCTGATCATGCTGGCGTCTGTTCCGGCCGGCGCGCAGACGGCGCCACTGGACACTGTGACCGAGGTGGTCCGCCAGAAGGCCCGCCTCGACGTCAAGGCAGAGTACGAAGCCGCACGCAGGAAGCACATGGAGTGGCACAAGGCCCAGAACGATCCGTGGGAGTGGGACGTGTTCGACGTGATGACCGGACCCGATACTGGCGCGTACATCATTGCGTCGGGCAATCACCAGTGGAGGGACATGGAGGATTGGAACGCGAAACATGCTGTCGCCGATGGGGCAGATTCTCTGGCGGCTATGGGCTTCGCGATCACGAGCTCCGAGCGCTCGGTACTGGACGCAGCTCAACTCGCTCAGCCGGCTGCCGCCGCAGAATGATCGGCTGCCGCTGGCTACGGTGACCTACTACCGGATCAAACCCGGCAGCGATCGGGCTATGCGGGCGGCAATCGCCCGGGTGAATGCGGCGTTGGACGCCGGCAATTTCCCGCTGTCCACCATCTGGTACGTCCTGGCGAGCGGCGGCGAGGGACCGACGTTTGCCTTGCTGACGCCTCGTGCGGGCCTCGGCGACATGGCTCCGAATCCCGGGCTCCTCGAAGTCCTGGCGACGCAACTGGGCAGGGCGCGCGCGGGGGCGCTAATGGCGTCGTTCTTCGAGAACGTGATCAGCACGAGCAGTGAAATGCTCCGTCGCCGCATGGACCTCAGTTACGTGCCGAACTGACGCTCCCGGCGATCTCTTCGCCCGTCGGAGCGCGCGGATCGTGCCGAGGCGGTGAAGCGGTGATCCACTTCGACAGTTCCCTGCTCATCGACCTGCGGTGCGAACGAACACACGAGTCGCTCGATCGGCTACTCGGTGGCCTCGTCGTCGCGTATCCGATGGCCGGTTCGCCTCTACCTATGGCCGGCTGCTGCCGTTCGCGCAACGCTGCGGTAGAATCGGCACTCGCCCCAGCCCCCAGATGACACAGCCGATCGTCCGTTCGCGCAGGTCCGGAGGCGGCCGACGCTGATCGGCACCACGATCGCCCACTACCGGATCATCGCCGCCATTGGGGCTGGTGGCATGGGTGAGGTGTATCGCGCGACCGACACGAAGCTCGGACGCGACATCGCCCTCAAGGTGCTGCCCGCCGATGTGGCACGCGACCCCACTCGACTCGCCCGCTTCCAGCGCGAGGCGAAGGCGCTCGCTGCGCTCGACCACCCGAGCATCGTCACGGTTTTCTCAGTCGAAGAGGCCGACGGCGTCCACTTCCTGACGATGCAGCTCGTGGAGGGGCAGGCGCTCGACCGCATGATTCCCGAGGGCGGCCTGCCCATCGAGCGGATCGTCGAGACCGCCACGGCCCTGGCCGAAGCCCTCGCGGCGGCTCACGAGAAAGGCATCGTCCATCGCGATCTGAAGCCTGGCAACGTCATGGTCACCGCAGATGGGCGCGTGAAGGTGCTCGACTTCGGCCTCGCGAAAGAACTGCGACCCGTCGATCCGATCGATGCGACGTTCACGTCGGCCGCGCAGACCCAGGCCGGCGTCGTGATGGGGACGCCCGCCTACATGTCGCCCGAGCAGGTGGCCGGCCGCTCGATCGATCACCGCACTGACATCTTCTCGCTGGGCGTGCTCCTGTACGAGATGGCCAGCGGCAGGCGGCCGTTCAGTGGCGATTCGTCGGCCGAGCTCGCTTCGGCGATCCTGCGCGACGACCCGCAGCCGCTCGACGACGTGCGGGTCGATCTGCCGGCCGACCTCGCCCGCATCATCCGGCGATGCCTGGAGAAGGATCCGCGTCACCGCATCCAGACCGCGCGCGATGTGGGCAACGACCTCCGCGACCTGGCGCGACAGGCGGTGCCCCGGCGAGGTCCGATCACGCCACCGGCGTCTCGCACCGTCGCCGCCTCCGACTCGGGTGCATCACGCGCCGACGAGCGAATCAGGGTCGTGGTGTCGCCGTTCACCTTCAGCGGCGGCAACGCAGACTTCAAGGCGCTGGCCGACGCGCTGTCAGTCGGGGCGGTGGCCGGACTGTCGCGCTTCTCCTACCTGCGGGTGTCGCGCGGCGCCGCGGCAGGCGACACGCCTGGCCCAGGATCGGGCCGGCTCGGCGCCGGTACGCCCTGGACGGAAGCCTGCGCCAGGCTGGGGGCAAGCTGCGCGTCGCCGTGCAACTCGTGGACGTGGGCGCCGGGGCTCACCTCTGGGCCGAGACGTACGATTGCGTCTTCAGCCCGGACGCGGAGTTCGACCTGCTCGACGAGCTCGTGCCCCGCATCGTCTGTGCGGTCGGCGATCCGCACGGCGTGCTGCCGCACGCCGCGAGCGAAACGCTCAGGAGCAAGGCGCCCGATCAGTTGAGCCCGTACGAGGCCGTCCTGCGGAGCTTCGCGTTGGGATACCGAATGAGCGCCGAAGAGCACGCACCGGTTCGTGCCGCCCTCGAACGGGCGGTCGAGCAGGCACCGGGCTACGCGGACGCGTGGGCTCAGCTCTCGGAATCGCTCGCCTTGTATTACACAGCCGGCTTCACTGCCCAGCCCGACCTGCTCGGCCGCGCCCTCCGGGCCGCGAGGCGTGCGATCGACGCCGCGCCGTCGAACGCGCTCGGGTACCAGGCACTGGCGCGGGCGCTCTTCTTTCGCAAGGAATGGCAGGCCTTCCGGACCGCGACGGAACGAGCCGTCGAGCTCAACCCCTGGAACGGCCCGGCACTCGCGCTCCTTGGGACCATGATGGCGTACGGGGGCGACTGGGAGCGCGGCTGCGCCCAGGTCGAACGAGCGATCGCCCTCCACCCGCGCCACCCCGGATGGTACTGGTTCGCGCTCTTCTACAACGCCTACCGCAAAGGCGACTACCGCGGCGCGCTCGGCTTTGCACGCAAGGTCGACCTGCCGCAGTACTTCTACACGCACGTCGCCACTGCGGCGGCAGCCGGCCAGCTCGGCGAGCGCGACACGGCCTCAGAGGCCGTGCGAGAGCTGCTCCCGCTCAAGCCGGCCTTCGAGGCGACGGCTCGAGGGGAGCTCGGGCAGTGGTTCCAGCCCGACCTCGTCGAGCACATCGTCGACGGCCTCCGCAAGGCGGGACTGCGAGATCGAAGGCGAGCAGGGCATGCCGCCCGCCCAGTCTCCTGTCTCCACGGGCGTCATCGCGGGCGCGGGCTCGGGCGCCGCACGGCTGGACGAGGGTTTCTGGGTCGCGGTGCTGCCGTTCAAGTACACCGGCGCCAACGCCGATCTCACGTCGCTGGCGGAGGGCCTGTCCGAAGAGATCGTCACCGGGCTGTCGCGCTTCTCGTACCTTCGGGTGATCGCGCGCGGTGCCACCGCTCGAGGCGTCAGCGCGACGACGGACGTGCGGTCCATCGGCAGGGAGCTCGGCGCGCGTTACGTGATGGAGGGGAGCCTCCGACAGGCAGGACCCACGCTGCGCCTGGCCGTGCAGGTCGTGGACGCGATATCAGGTGCGCACCTCTGGGCCGAGACCTACGAACGACCCTTCCGTCCGGAGGACGTGTTTGCACTGCAGGACGATCTGGTTCCGCGGATCGTCTCCACCGTGGCCGACTGGTACGGCGTGCTGCCCCGCAGCATGAGCGACGCGGTGCGGAGCATGGCGGCCGAAGAGCTGAGCCCCTACGAAGCCGTGCTCCGCAGCTTCGGCTACTTCGCGCGCTTCACGCCGGAGGAGCACGCCGCGGTGCGGGCTGCGCTGGAACGCGCCGTCCAGCAGGCGCCGGGCTTCGCGGATGCCTGGGCCATGCTCTCGATGATGTACGGCGAGGAGTACAGGTTCCGCTTCAATGCCGGGCCCGATCCCCTGGACCGCGCCCTCTCTGCGGCACGGAAGGCCGCCGACGCCTCGTCCTCCAATCACCTGGTGCACCTGGCTCTCGCGCAGGCGCTGTTCTTCCGCAAGGAGTTCGCTGCGTTTCGGAGCGCCGCTGACCGCGCCGTCGCACTCAACCCCATCGACGGCTCCTCGGTCGAATACATGGCCCACCTGATCGCCTTTGCCGGTGACTGGGAGCAGGGGTGCCGCCTCGCGGAGCAGGCGAGGCAGCTGAACCCCAATCACCCTGGATGGTATTGGGCCGTCGCCTGCCTCGATGCCTATCGCAAAGGCGAGTACCGTGACGCGCTCACTGACGGGCTCAAGGCCCAGGTCGGCGGCGCGTCGTCTTTCAGCCGCGCCCTCCTCGCGGCTGTCTATGGACAACTCGGCGAACGCGACGCAGCCGGACAGACCGTCCGCGAGGTGCTCGCAATGGAGCCCGACTTCACATCTGTCGTGCGCGAGGAGTTCGGGAAGTGGTATCTGCCTGATCTCGTCGAGCACCTCATCGACGGCCTGCGGAAAGCGGGGATGGATGTGCCTGACGCCGGGTCATCGGCCGCGACGACGGCATCAGCGCTCCAGATCCGGCGCCTCGCGTGCGGACGAGGGCTTCTGGGTCGCCGTGCTGCCCGTTCAAGTACACGGGGACCAACCCCGACCTCGCGGCGCTGGCGGAGGGCCTGTCCGAAGAGACCGTCACCGGGCTGTCACGCTTCTCGTACCTCCGCGTGATCGCGCGCAGTTCGACCACGAAGTACGCGAAGGATGCGGCCGACGTGCGCGTCGTCGGCGCGCGACCTCGGCGCCCGCTTCGTGATGGAGGGGAGCCTGCGCCAGGCGGGATCGACGCTGCGCCTGGCCGTGCAGCTGCTCGACGCGGCGTCGGGCACCCACCTCTGGGCGGAGACGTATGAGCGTCCGTTCCGCACCGACGAGATCTTCGCGCTGCAGGACGACCTCGTGCCCAGGGTCGTCTCCACCGTCGCCGACATGAACGGCGTCCTGCCCCACGCGATGAGCGAGATACTCCGTGGCCGGGACCTGGATCGGCTGAGCCCGTACGAGGCGTTGCTGCGCGCCTTCGGCTACTACGAGCGCATCACGGCCGAGGAGCACCTCGTCGTGCGGTCGGCGCTGGAGCGCGCCGTGCACGAGGCGCCGAACCAAGCCGATTGTTGGTCGCTCTTGTCGTCGATCTATGGGGAGGAGCACAGGCACGGTTTCAACGTGCGGCCCGATCCGCTCGGCCGTGCGTTGGACGCCGCACGGCGCGCGGTGGCCGCGGCGCCCGCCAGCAACCTCGCGTACCACGTGCTTGCCCAGGCGCTGTTCTTCCGCCGGGAACTCCAGGCGTTCCGCAGCGCCGCGGATCGAGCCGTCGCGCTCAACCCCATGGACGGCGGCACCACCGCGTTCATGGGCATCCTGATGGCCTACGCGGGTGACTGGGACCATGGCTGCGCCCTCGCCGAGCGAGCCATGCAGCTCAATCCTCACCACCCGGGGTGGTACAGGTTCGCGGCGTTCCAGAACGCGTATCGCAAACGGGACTACCGGGCCGCGCTCGACGTGGCGCTGAAGTTCAACATGCCGAGTTACTACCACACGCACGGCGCGATCGCCGGGGCGTACGGGCAGCTCGGTGAGCGTAAGGCGGCCGAGCACTCGCTCAGGGAACTGCTCGCGCTGAAGCCCGACTTCGCCGCGACGGTGCGCGATGATTGGGCCAAGTGGCTCGGTCCTGGCGAACTGGTCGAGCACCTCATCGAAGGATTGCGCAAGGCGGGGCTCGACGTGCCTGCGGCCACGGCCGCGCCGTCGTCGCCACCACTTGCGGGTAGTGGTGCGCGCCCCACCTGTCCAATCGACGCGGGCCGCCGCCGTCGCAATCGCAGTGCTGCCGTTCGCCGACATGAGCCCCGCGAAGGACCAGGCGTACCTCTGCGAGGGCATGGCCGAGGAGGTCATGAACGCGCTCGTCCGGATCCCCGGGATTCGCGTCGCGTCACGCAACTCGACGTTCCGCGTGGGGCACGACGGCGGCGGGTTGAAGGCGATTGCCGACACGCTGTCGGTGGGGCACGTCCTCGAGGGCAGCGTGCGCACGGCGGGAACACGGCTTCGCGTCACAGCGCAGCTCACCGAGGTGGCCAGCGGGTATCACCTCTGGTCGGAGCGATTCGACCGCGACGCCGCGGACGTCTTCGCCGTGCAGGACGAGATTGCTGCGGGAGTGGTCGAGGCCGTGAAGGCCCGGCTCGGCCCGGGAGCAAAGGCCGTACAGACGCGCGCGCAGCCCACGAACCTCGAGGCCTACCGTTGGTACTTGAAGGGCCGTCACCTCCGGCACGCGAAGGAGGACCACGGCGGCGCCATGCGCGCCTTCGAGGAAGCCGTCCGTCTCGACCCGGGCCATGCGCCTTCGTGGACCGGACTGGCGGAGAGCACCCTGATCGCGTCGTTCTCCGAGCTTTCGGGACGCGACGCCTGCGCCCGTGCGAGAAAGGCGCTGGCCACGGCGGTGGCACTGGAGGGAGAGTCGGCCGACAGTCTCGACGGCGAGGCGCTCGTCGCCATGCTCGAACGGCGATGGCCGGACATGGAAGCCACCTGGCGCAGGGCGATCGCGCTGCAGCCCGATCACGTGCGGGCTCTGGGTTCCTTCGGCGTCAGTCTCTGCTTCTGCGGCAAGCCTGACGAAGGACTGCGGCTCCTCGCGCGCGCCCGTGAGCTGGATCCGCTCGCATCCTTCCCGTACATGCTCACCGGGTGGGGAATGCTGCACGACAGAAGGCCGCACGATGCCCTCCAGTACCTGGACGATGCGCTGTCGTTCGAGAAGGAGGACCTCTCGGCCCTGCAAGCGTCGGGCGTCGCACACGTGGCCCTCGGCCACTTCGAAGAGGCCTTTGCGGCGCTCCAGCACGCGGTTGCCGTCACTGGTCGTGCGCCGCACTTCCTCGGCGTGCTGGGGTGGGCGTTGGCGATGGCGGGACGGACGGTCGACGCCCGCGCGCTTCTCGCGGAGTTGCAGACGCGGCCGCCGGCGACGCCTGCGCTCGTCTCCGAGGCATGGCTGCTCGGCGCGCTCGGGCAAATCGACGAAGCGTTCGACGTGCTCGCGCGAGCGGAAGCGGAGCTCAACCCCCTCCTCTGCTTCAACGGCTTTCCTGCCTTCGATTCGCTCCGCGCGGATCCCCGGTTCACCGCCTTGCTGCAGCGTCTGGGACTCGGCCACGCGCGCGTCTGATCCCGCGCTATCGCATCCCTGCCGACGGCGCGTCCTAGCGGACGTCGTGCCCGGACCTACTTCCTGCACTTCGCCGGGTTCGACTTCACGAAGTAGCTCTTGTAGTTGGACGCCTTCGGGTCCATGCAGCCTTCGAGATCGAGCAGCTCGATCTTCCGGAAGTCGATCGGCGCCGTCTCCGCCTGGATCGAGATGTAGCCGCCCGTGAGCGGTGTGCCATCGACCTTGATCTTGGGGTCGACCGGCTCGACCTGGCCGCCGCCGATCTGCGGCTTCGAGTACTCGAGCACGACCTTGTCCTCGACGACGTACTGGATGAGCTCGTCGCCGTGCACGATCGCCTCCACGCGCACCCACTGGTCGCCGTCGTAGGTCTTCGACGTCGAGTTGATGCAGTGCTCCGTGTGCAGCGTGCCGTTCATCACGACGTTGGTGCCGGGCGTGCACAGATTCGCCGTTGATCGCGGCTTGCCGTCGCTGAGTCCACCGAGCAGCTGCGTCTCGAGCGAGATCGGAAAGTCCTGGTCCTTCAGCATCGTCTGCGGCGCCGGCGAGTGGAGCATCAGCCCGTTGTTCCGTTTCGCCCACGCCGGCCCCCCGGGACCTGCTCGCCGACGAACCGGTATTCCGCCGCAAGGATGTAGTAGGAGAAGGGATCCTTGTAGAAGACGTGGCCGAACTCGCCGTTGAAGGTCGTCCACTTGTCGTAGCGGATCTCGAGCAGGCCGTTCTCGACGCGGACGGTGTCGTGCGGGTTCTCACCGAGATTGTATTTGGCGAACTTCGGTGTCCAGCCGGTGAGGTCCTTACCGTTGAAGAGCTGAATCCATTCGCGTTCGTCCGGGTTATTCGACCCTCCGGCGCGCGCTCGTGCGCCGAGGTCGGAGACTGTGACGGCGCCCAGGAGCAGCGTGACTGCGCACGAAGCCGCGAGCGGAAGACGCTGGAGAAGGCGGCGGGGGGAAAGAATCATGGATGGCTCTCCTGGAGGCGGGCGAGGGTGAACCGGCACGGCGGATGGCCCTCGGCTTCGGCCACGGCCAGGAGCTCCTCCGCGAGGTCTGCCATGCGTCCGAGCGCGTCCCTTCCTTCTTCGGCATGGAGTTGCCGGGCGACCTGGCCGAACAGCGTGAGCGACGACACGAGTTTCGAGGGCGTCGACCTGCGATCCCATCAGCGTCCTGAGCGACACGCCACGTCTCGCCTGCGCGGCGACCGCGTCCGTAATGGCGAGCAAACGGGCGCCAAGCTCGGGATCGAGCAGGTACTCGCGGGCCTCCGCGAGGCCGCTGATGGCGTACGTCTGTGACATCCCGGATGTGCCCAGCCCTTCGAGTTGAGGGAACACGTACCAGATCCAGTGTCCCTGCTTCCCGCCGGACCGGATCTCGTCGAGCGCGGTGGCGAACCCGGCGAACCGCTGGTTCTGCGCCTGCCGAAAGCGATCGAGAGAGCGCTCGGTCATGACGTGGCGTTTGGGCGTTGGGGTCGGGATAAGTTTCAGTTTCTGCATCGACAGGAGCCCCACGATCCGGCAGAAACTGAAACTTATCCCGACCCCGATCACCGACCGATCAGTGCGGCGCGGGCAGCCCGCTGTTGCTGACAAACGCGATCGACTGGCTGTCAGGCGACCACGACGGCACGTTGATCGTCCCCTGGCCGCCGAACACGTAGGCGATCACCCGCGCACCGGTGCCTTCGAGATCCATGTGCCGGACGTAGACCTGCCGGTAGAACGGATGATCGGCCGGATCGATATCGGCCAGGAACGACAGCACGACCATCGACTTACCGTCAGGCGCGATGTGCGGGAACCAGTTGTTGAACTCGTCCCCAGTGATCTGCTGCTGCTCGGTGCCGTCAGGCCGCATCTTCCAGATCTGCATACGGCCGGTGCGCGACGAGTTGAAGAAGATCCAGCGTCCGTCGGGTGTGGACTCCGGTCCATCGTCCACGCCTTTCGCCGTCGTCAGGCGGATCTCGTCGCCGCCTTCCGCGGGAATCTTGTACACGTCGAGCTCGCCGTTGCGCCCGCCAGTGAAGTACAGCCACTTCGCGTCGGGCGACCAGCTGTGGAAGTACGAAGGTGCGTTCTTCGTGATCCGTGTTGGCGTACCGCCCGCCGTCGGCACGGTGTAGACGACCGAGTTCTCGTTCTCGCTGGGGCGATGACTGATGCCGAGCATCGTGCCGTCGAACGAAAGCACGTGGTCGTTGTTGTTCGCGGTGGCCTCGCCGGTATCGATGACGGCCGGCGTGTTGGTCGCGAGATCGAATCGATACAGCCTGCCGCTTCCGTTGTAGATGAGCGCCTTCCCGTCTCGCGTCCAGTTGGGTGCCTGGATCGATCCCGGCGTCGTATAGAGGACCTTGCGATCCGGGCTATCGATCCGCATGACTTCGAGGTTGCTGCCGATGTAGTCGCGATACGGCCGCCAGCCCGCCGGGGGTGGCACGACGATGCGGACATTGCTGAAGACGGCTTGTTCCGAAACCTTGGGGTTGTGCGCGCACACGAACAGCCCGATGTACACCTCGTCACCGAGATCGAGCTCGGTCAGCTCGGTCCGCGTGAACGGCTCGCCGTAGCGGGCCGTCGACATGATGAACATCTTGCCTTTGCGTTCGAGCTGGATGACGTCCGGCGCGACGACGGCGGAGGGCAGCTGGAACGTCGGGCCGCCTTTGGTCGCGCGGTACTGGAGCGAGGTGAGCCCGTTGCCGTGAACCGCGGCGTCGGCGTAGGTCGCATCGGCGTCGAGGCTGCTCCGGACGATCCACCCCACCTTCCGGTGCGGCTCGACGCCCTGTCCGACGAATTTCGCGTGCGTGCGAACGATGAAATCGCCCTTGAGTTTGCGCCACGCGAAGTGGAACTCGTCGCGCGTGGACCACATGTTCGTGCCCGCACCGGCCATCGTGTAGGTCTGGGCTTGCGCGTTGTAGGCGATCGAACCCGGGATGGCGGGATTCCCGACGTCGCCGCTTCCCTCGAAATATCCGAGTCCCTGGCGGCTCGACATGCGACCGGATGCTAGCACCAGCACGGCAAGGGTCGTCAGGACGGTCCAGGATGCCTTTGTCAGGCGGAGTCTGGCCATGCGCGGTCGCGTCATCGGTCCTCCACGGGAAGGGTTCGGCTTGTTCCGGCGCCATCTTAGCGCAGGCCTCCGCGGCCGGACGGGGTCAGGTCGTGCAAAATGTGAGGATTCAAGACCTGACCCCACAAGCGAGTAGAATCGCCGGCCATGCGCTTCCTGCTCATCGCACTCGCCCTCGTCGTGATGGTGGCGACCGGCCGTCCCCTGCGCGCCCAGTCGCCTGGCGGCGCGATGGCCGCGGCAGCCAGAGCCTTCCTGGCCACGCTGGAACCCGCGCAGCGGACGAAAGCGCAGTTCGCCTTCGACGCCGAGGAGCGCTTCAACTGGCACTTCACGCCAGTGCCTCGCGCGGGCCTGCCGCTCAAACAGATGACGGCGCCACAGCGCGATGCGGCGTTCGCGCTGCTCCACGTCGGGTTGAGCGAGAAGGGCTACACCAAGGCCGAGGCCATCCGCGCGCTCGAGCCGATCCTGGCCGAGATCGAACAGAATCCCGTCCGGCGCGATCCCGAGCTGTACTTCGTGACGATCTTTGGCGATCCTACGCCAGACGGCACGTGGGGCTGGCGCTACGAGGGCCATCACATCTCGCAGAACTGGACGATCGTCAAAGGCCAGTCGATCGCGAGCAGTCCGCAGTTCTTCGGCAGCAATCCCGCGGAAGTGAGGAGCGGGCCGAAGAAGGGACTGCGCGTACTCGGCGCCGAAGAGGATCTCGCCCGCGCGCTGCTCCAGAGCCTGACCGACGCGCAGCGGGCCAAGGCCGTCGTCAGTCCGGACGCGCCCGACGACATCCTGACCAGCAACGCGCGAAAGGCCGGCATCCAGGCCGATCTCGGCATCGCACACGCGGACCTCTCATCCGAGCAGCGCGGCCTGCTGCTGGCGCTCATCGACGAGTACGCGAGCGCACAGCCCAAGGCACTGGCGGAGGCGCGGCTTCACGCGCATCCGGAGCGGCAGGGCTGGCCGCAGTGAAGTTCGCCTGGATGGGCGGCCTGTCGCGCGGGCAGCGCCACTACTACCGCGTGCAGGGGCCGACGTTTCTCATCGAGTACGACAACACGCAGAACGACGCGAATCACATTCACGCGGTGTGGCGCGATTTCAATGGCGACTGGGGCGAGGATCTGCTCGCGGAGCATCTGAAGAACTCGCCGCACCATGCGGGACTAGTCGCTCGAGTCACATAGGCTCAAGGCGCGGAACACTTTCGTGGCTACAGACTACGGACTCTAACTGCGAACTCGGGGGTAGCCGTGTCTGATCGGCGCACGTTTCTCAAGGCGATAACGGCGGCCGGCGTGATGGCAGCGCGAACGGGACGCGTGGCCGCCAGCGATCGCGTGCGCCTCGGCATGATCGGCGCCGGGCTCATCGGCACTCGCCATCTGATCGACGCGGCCGGACTCCCCGACGTCGACATCGCGGCCATTTCCGACGTGTCCCCGTCACGCGTCAACGCCGCGATCGCGCGCGTGGCCGGCAAGCCCGACGCGGTCAGCGATTTCAGACGTCTACTCGACCGCAAGGACATCGACGCGATTGTCGTGTCCACCCCGGACCATTGGCACGCGCTGATGACCATCATGGCGTGCGCGGCAGGGAAGGACGTCTACGTCGAAAAACCGCTCACGCATGTGGTGCGAGAGGGGAACTGGATGATCGCCGCGGCGAACGCGCACAAGCGGATTGTACAGGTCGGCACGCAGCAGCGCTCGGGCAAGCACTATCAGGCCGCCGCCGACCTTCTTCGCCGGGGACACATCGGCACGATCTGCGCCGCACACGTCCGATCGACCAGGAACATCACGCCGGGCTTCATGCAGGCGCTCGACGAACCGCCGCTCTCATCCGAGGCGTGGGACATGTGGCTGGGGCCTGCGCCCTTCGTCTCCTTCGACCCGCGCCGCGCGTTGTACCACTTCCGGTGGTTCTGGGACTACTCGGGCGGCCAGACGACCAACCTCCTCGCGCACGACATCGACATCGTCCAGTGGATCACGGGGGCGGTGCCAACCAGAGTCGCTGCGTTCGGACAGCGGCGATCGCTCGAAGGATTCGGCGAGACGCCGGACGTCTTCGAAACCATCTACACGTATCCGGGATTCCTGGCGACCTGGTCGAGCGCTGAGGTCTCCTCGGGACGATGGCGCGGATTGGAGATTTGCGGGACGAAGGGCTCGCTGTCCATCGACCGCCGCGGTTTCGAGATCACGCCGGACAAGGCCGTGCCCGCGGACGATCAAATCCCGCGCTACACGTTCTCGTCATCGCCGGACCGACCAGCACCCGATCGCACGGAGGCCGTGAAAGACACCGGATACGAACAGGTGCGCGACCAGTTCGTCCCTCACATGCGCGGATTCATCGACGCGATCAAGAGCCGTCAACAACCGATTTCGGATCTGGCCGGCGCCCACAGAACAGCAATCGCCTGCCACTTGGCCAACATCTCCATGCGCGTCGGGCGCATCGTGACGTGGGACGATGCCTCACAGCAGATCGTGGGCGACGCGGAAGCGTCCCGGCTGCTCACCAAGACCTATCGGAGCCCGTGGGACCGCGAGCTGCGCGCTGTGGTTCCGGACGCGTCATGATCAGCCGTCGTCTCTTCGTCCAATCGCTCGCCCTGGGTGCACTCGCGCCCGTCCGGCTTCACGCGGCTCCTCAGGGACGCACATCCATGTATCTCGCGTTCACGTCGTTCGCGGTCCGGATGCTGCAGGGCCGCGACATCATGAAGACGTCAGCGTCGGCGCTCAATCCGCAGACGTTTCTCGAGCTCTGTCGGCGGTTCGGTGCCAGCGGCGCGCAAATCGACTTCTCACAGGTGCCCGTCGACAACATGTCATCGCTGGCCGCGATCCGCCAGGCCTACGAGCGGGCCGGCATCGAAGTGGAAGTGTCGATTCCTTCGCGCTACCTCGAAACACCGGAGGCGTTCGCCCAGGCGGCCTCAATCGCCGCTGCGCTCGGCGCGAAGCGCGCCCGAGTGGCGCTCCTCTCTGGACGGCGGTACGAGACCTTCGACACACGCGCGGCGTGGGACGCCTTCGCGGACAAGTGGCGCGAGACATTGCCCCGGCTGCGAGCCGAATTCAACAAACAACGCCTGCCGATTGGTATCGAGAACCACAAAGACTGGCTCGCCCCCGAGCTGGTTGCGCTGTTGAAGTCCATCGACAGCCCCTTCGTCGGTGCCTGCGTGGACTTCGGCAACAACATCGCGCTACTCGAAGATCCCGACGAGACGATGGAGCTGCTGACGCCGTATGCCATCACGACCCATCTCAAGGACATGGCCATCCGGCGAACCGAGTTGGGGTTCGAGTTGTCGGAGGTTCCACTCGGACAGGGCTTCTTGCCGCTCGAGTCCTACGTGACCGCCTTGCGCCGGACGAAGCCGGATGTGCCACTGTGTCTCGAGATGATCACGCGCGATCCACTGATCGTGCCGTACAAGACCGACAAGTTCTGGGTGGCCTTCGACGCCTCGTCCAGGGACGCGTCCCACATTCGCCGATTCGAAGACCGCGTGCTCGGCAAGCAGACGGACCGTCCGCTTCAGCGCACGACGGGCGTCGCCGCGGAACAACAGCTCGACCGCCGAAGACGAGAACGTCCGCGCCTCAGTCGAGTACGCGATAACGGTCTTGAAGCTCGGAGCACACTGAATGGCTGCCCTGCCGCATGTGATGGAACTCTTCCGGCTGACAGGCCGGACCGCTCTCGTGACTGGAGGCAGTCGAGGACTTGGACGGGTGATCGCCGACACATTGGCGGAAGCCGGTGCGACGGTGTGCATCACCAGCCGGTCGCTCGACGCCGCGCAGGCAGCTGCCGCGGAGAGTCAGACGGCCACGGGCGGCCGCGTGATCGGCATCGCCGGTGAAGTCACGACCGGTGACGCCGTCAGCCGGCTCGCCGAGAACGCACGCCAACACCTCGGCCAGGTTGACATCCTCGTCAACAACGCCGGAGTGAACATCCGCGGCGCCGCTGGCGAGCTGTCGGAGTCTGACTGGGACACCGTCCTCGACACGAATCTGAAGGGGCTGTTCCTCATGTCGCGTGCCTTTGGGCCCGCGATGTGCGAGCGGAAGTGGGGACGCGTCATCAACCTCTCGTCGATGCTCGGGTCGATTGCGATTGCCGGCCGCGCGCCCTACGCGTCGTCCAAGGCGGGTGTTCTCGGCCTGACGCGGGTACTCGCGCTCGAGTGGGCCGCGGCGGGCGTCACGGTCAACGCCATCTGCCCGGGTCCGTTCGCGACCGATATGAACAAACAGCTGCTGAACGATCCGGCCAAGTACAAAGAGTTCGTCCAGAAGCTGCCGCTCGGCCGCTGGGGCGAGCTGCACGAGATCAAAGGGATCGCGCTCTTCCTCGCGTCGGAGGCATCATCGTTCATGACAGGCGCCGCGCTGGCGATCGACGGCGGCTGGACGGCACAGTGAGCTAGCGTTCGTAGTTGATAGTTGGTGGTTGGTAGTTCGTAGCCTGTCTTCAGTGCGCGGCTTCGTAGAGCCGAGCCACCAGTCCCAACCGGCCGCGCACAAGCGGCGACTTCATGGCTACGTTCACGACGCCGCGTTCCAGCCGCCGAACAGATCCTCCCAGCACGAGGCGACCTCCGGGCGCTGAGCGTCCGGAACGCCTGGGGTGAAGGGCAGCACGTCCACCCGCGACATCTCGTCGATCCACGTGGCCACTGCAGAGACATCTCGCGCGATCACATCCGCCGAGACGCGGCTGAGATCGTCGTCTGGACGGTGATGGAAAAAGCGGCCCGCGTCGCAATTCGCACGGTGATGAAACACACCAGGCAGTCCCGCGGCCACGAACGGAAAGTGGTCGGCGTAGGGCACCACCTTCGTGATGGTCTGGTAGTACAGGTCCGCGGCTCGAAAATACGGCCGGAGCGCGAGCTCGAAGTCCTCGTGGGCATTGACGTACAGCTGCAGCCACCCCAGATGTGAGCCGAAGCTGTCGAGGTTGTACATGAACCGCCCCTGGCGCGACACCTCGTCACGGTGTCGGCGCACGTAGGTCGCCGAGCCCACCGACAACTGCTCCTCGGCGCCGAACGACATCAGGCGCACGGTGCGCCGGCGTGTCCGCCCCTGCAGCAGGCGCGCAAGCTCGATGACGCCCACCACGCCCGAGGCGTTGTCATCAGCTCCTGGCGAGGACGCTTGCGTGTCGTGATGAGCGCTCGCGTAGAGGATCTCGTGGGCGAGGTCCGTGCCCGGCAGGTCGATAACGACGTTCTGCGACGAAGCCGCGGCCATGCCTCCGACGACGCGGCACCGTGCGTCGGTGGCCCCGTCCACGACCCACGACCACGCGTCCTGATACGCAACGTTCAACGTGGGGACTGCGCCAATCGCGACGGTGTACTCAGGGAACATGCCGTCTGCCAGAGCGGTCGCGCCAGGGTAGCGGGTGTCAACCATGAGGAGGAACGCCGGGCGGGCCTTCAAGAGACGCCGATACGCGTCGCGGGACGCGATGTGGCAGCCCAGGTGGATCACTGCCTTGCCGCGGAGATGCCCCAAATCGTCCCGCTGATAATCCGTCGGGGTCAGCGTCGCGATGCCGGCGCTCTCCCATTCGCCGTCCGTGCCTGGCGTGTTGCTGAACAGCGAGCATGGGAATGACCGCCACGAGCCGCCCACACGCACTTCCAGCTGTTCCTCCGGTACGACGCGGGCTCGCATCGGGAACGACTCGTCCCACACGTTGGCACCGATGGCACGCGCTCGGTCGATGACATAGTCCGCGGCCGCGCGTTCGCCAGGCTGTACCGGCCAGCCGGACGCCAATGTCCCGGGCCAGCACGTCGAGGTCTTGCGCGAGTCGCTCGGAAGAGGCCTGAAGCATTTTGGCCGGCAGCACTCAGCGCGTCGGTGGCGCCGGTCTCATGGTGAGCTCTGCTTCGACGACGGCCATGTCGTCGGCGCCGTAGTAGCGCGCCGCCATCTGCCGCATGCCATCGCGCGTGTAGACGTCGGCAGCGGGTGAGAGAATCGTACGCGCGATCACCTCTGCCACTTCTTCTACCGGCTGTGCGCCCGGCAGCATGCGCGAGTCCGGCCCGCCGCCGATCGCGTTCGTACCGAAGTTGGTTGCCACGATGCCGGGCGAAACCGTGGAGACGTGAATGCCAGGATGCGAGGTACGAAGGTCCTGTCGCAGGCAGGCTGTGAGCGCGTTCAGCGCATGCTTGGACGCGCAGTACACGGATCGGAAGCTCGCCAGAGGAATGCGTCCGAGCATCGATGAAATGTTGATGACGTGGCCCGCGCCGCGGTTCTGAAAGTGCGGGACGACCTCCTGCATCGCGTAGATGACGGACTTCACGTTGACGAGCATGATCTCGTCCACGTCTGCGTCCGTCAGCCCGAGCACGGGCTTGGTGATGCCGCGACCGGCATTGTTCACCCAGACGTCCACGTGACCGAACCGGGCGATCGCCGATGCGAGCACGCGCGCGTGATCCTCCCGACGCGTGACGTCCATGGCGACGACGAGGGTCTCACTGCCCGACGCGGCCGCAACCTCCTGCAGCGCCGACTCGCGCCGGGCCGCTAGCACGACTCTCGCGCCGTGAGACCCCGCGAGTTTCGCGAGCGCGGCGCCGATGCCATCGCTCGCGCCGGTGATGACGATGACTTTGCCCTTCAGGCCGGAGTAATCCACGGACATGGGATGGGTTCCATTCACCGCCGACTACTGCTTGTCGTAGACCGACGTGCTGGTGACCTTCTTCCCGGCCGCGTTGGCGCCGTGTGCCGTGACCGTCCGCGTTTTCCCATCCGCCGCCACGACGACGACCGCGCTCATGACGGCCTTCCCGCCCTTCTTGTTCGTCAGCTCCAACGTGCGCGGGTCGATGATCTTGTAGGACCGCATGTCAGCCGTCGCGTCGCCCGTCACGGCATAGTCGTTCCCGTCGAACTTGCCGGTCCACTCGCTGTGGGCGGGCTTGCCCTCCGCATCTACACCGTCCACGGTGATCTTCACCTGATCACCTGCGGCCTGGTACACGACCGTCGTGTTCTTGGGCATGCCGGCGGCGAGCTTCGACTTCGCTTCGTTCAGCTTCCACGTGCCCATGTGCGGGTTATCGGCGGCGTAGCCAGCCGTCGTACCCGCGAGACCGACCATGAGCGCGAGAAGAATCGTGCGTGCTTTCATTGGCGACTCCATCTGAACCGGAGACCGTAGACTGCAGACCGTAGACCGTAAAGTCCACATCGCCTGCAGTCCTCAGTCTGGAGTCTACTCGGATCGCAACGCCTGGATCACATCGATCCGTGCCGCGCGCGCGGCTGGCAGCAGCGATGCGGCAAGCGCTGCGAGTGCGAGAACCAGTGCCGCACCCGCGAGCGGAAGCATGCCGGGAAGTTTCACGTCGAGTACCCACGCGTCCACGAGCTTCGCGAGCGCATATCCGCCGACAAGGCCCGCGACGATCCCCATGCTGGCAATGACCACGCCTTCGCTGAGCACGCCCGTCAGCAGTTGCCGCGGCGCCGATCCAATCGCCAGGCGCACGCCGAACTCGCGGATCCTGGCGCTGACCGAGAATGCCAGCACACCGGCGACGCCGACCACCGCGATCATCAGCGCGACAGCGGCGAACCCGCCAAAGACGAGCGCGTTCAGCCGATCGGGCGCCAGCACCTCCGCGCGCACATCCTCGAGCGTCGCCGCGCGCTCGACGGGCTGATCCGCCGACAGCTGCCGGATGATGCGGCTGATGGGGCTGACGAGGCTGTAGGGATCCGTGCGCGCGTGGACGAAGAGACGGCCTCCGCCGATCTCCTGTTCGAACGGGTGATAGATCGTCATCGCCGGGCCAGGCACCACGTTCTCGTCGTCCACATCCGCGGCGACGCCGACGATGCGGCGGGGACCGGTGTTGACGTCGATGAACTGCATGACCGGGTCGGTCCACATGAGACGGCGATCGACAGCACCCTGCGTCGGGAAGAGACGGCGGGCCAGGCTCTGGCTGATGATCACGACCTTTTCACCGTCGTGGCGGTCGGCCTCGGTGAAGTCGCGCCCGGCGAGAATGGGCACGCCCAGTGCGGCGAAGAAGCCGGGGGAGACGGTGCGGAACCTGGCGCGGGGATCCTCTTCACCCGAGACCTTGTTGTAGCCCTCGGCTGAGAACTGGAAGCCCGGACCGAAGATGCCTGCGTCGCGCCACGGCACGGCGGTGCCTACCGCCACGCGCTCGACGCCTGGGAGCGACGAGATCTGACGCATGGCTTCCTTGTAGAAGCCGATCACCTGCTGCGGCGTCCGCCCGTATTCCATGACCGGGACGTTCAGCGCCAGGACATTCCGTGTGTCGAAGCCGGCGTCCGCCCGCTGCAGCGCGACGAGCGTCGTCAACAGCATGCCGGCGCCGGCGAGCAGAATGAACGACGCGGCGATCTGCGTCACCGCAAATATTCGCAGCCGCCGGCCCGTGCCTGAAGTGATGCGGACGCTGCCGCTCGACAGTCCCGGCCCGTTGGCGGTGTGCGCGGACGGGAGTCGCGGAACGAACGCAAGCAGAATGGCGGCGCCTACTGCGAGGACCACACCGACCGCGAGCAGCGTGGCATCGATGTGCACGTCGAGCGCGCGCACTGAGAAGCGGGCGGCGTAGCGGCTGAGGACCGTCACCATCGGCGACGCGATCGCGACGCCGAGGATGGCTCCGGCGCCGCAGAGCACGAGGCTCTCGGCGAGGAGCGTGCGCCGCAATGCTGCGGCGCTGGCACCCAGCGCGGCCCGAACCGCCAGTTCGCCTTCCCGCCGGACGGAGCGCGCCAGAATGAGGTTCGCGACGTTCGAGCAGGCGATCAGGAACACCAACGCCGACGCGGCCAGCAGCACGAGCAGCACCGTCCGCGCTGGCGACGTGATCTGATCGCGCAGTCGCCTGGCTTCGATCCGGAAGTCGGCCTGGTGCGGGTAGGCCTCCGGATGCGCATGGACCATCGCGCTGTGCACGGTCGTCAACTCGGTGCGGGCCGTATCGAGCGTCGCACCCGGCGCGAGACGCCCGAAGAGCTCGGTCATCCGGTGGACGCGGCCCGTGACCATCGTCGCCGACAGATGATGCGGACTGGTGACGACGTTCGCGATGAGCTCGGTCTCCGAGGGATACGGCACGGAGGGCTCGAGCACGCCGACGATCGTGGCCGTGCGCGAATCGAACCGGACGACTTTGCCGATCACGTTCGGATCGCTCGCCAGATCGGTCGTCCAGAAGCGATACGTGAGAACCGCCGCTCCCGGGGCATTGGGCCCGTCATCGGATGGCCCGAGCAACCGGCCCAACACAGGACGAAGCCCCATGACCTCGAAATAGCTGCCGCCCACCACGCCTGCGCGGACGACACGCGGCCGGCCGAGGCCCACCATAGTGAAGCCGATCTCCGAAAAGTCGCCGAACTTCGACACGGTCTTCACACGCGATTGCAGGTCCTGAAGCTCCGGCACCGAGAACGCGGCGTTGTCCACGCTGAGGCCGCGAGCCGTCTGGCGGATGTAGATGAGCCGATCTTCGTCTTTGTTCGCGAGCGGACGCAGCAGCACGCCGCGCACGACGCTGAACATCGCCGCGTTCGCCCCGATGCCGAGGGCCAGTGTCAGGATGACCGTGATCGCGAGGCCCTTGACGCGCAACAGCGATCGGATGGCAAAGCGGAGATCGGCAAGCATGGTGATGTCTCGACTCGACGCCTATTTCGCCGGCGTCACCGTAACGTTTCTGAATGAGATCTTCCCGTGGTCACCCTGGAGCATGAGCGGACCCGCCGCGCTCTCGAGGCTGTCGATCGCGCCGCCAGTGATCCCAGGAATGATCTCGTTGTCGATGATCGTCGTGTCGTTGAGCACGACGGTCACGCGGCGGCCGATGAGCGTGATGTCGTACGCCTGCCATTCGCCGGCCGGCTTGACGGCATTCACGTAGGGACAGACGAACCCGTAGATGCCTCCCATGCGGTGCGCATCCAGCGTCTTCCCATAGTCGTCCTGGATCTGCGCCTCGTAGCGCCCACGCAGGTAGACGCCGCTGTTGCTGTGCGCCGGATACATCAGCTCGACGTGCACCTTGAAGTCGGTGAACGCCTTCTCGGTGATGAGGTCGGCGCACGGCGGCACGTTGCTCAGCACGCCGTCAGTGACCGTCCAGCACGTGCCCTTGGCCGTGCTTCGCTGCTTCCAGCCGCCGAGATCGTTCTTGTTGAGGAGCGCGATCGGCGTGCCCCACGCGACGGTCTGGACCGGTCCGGACGCCGGCGCCCGCATGGCCGTCCAGTTCAGCGTCTTGCCGTTCTCGTCCTCGGTCGTGCCGGTGAGCGTCGGACCGACGAGCTTGCCGACGAACTTGAGGTCGCTTTTGTTCGATTCGTACTGAATGGGGATCACGACGGTGAGCTGGTCGTTGGCCCACTGCACGACCGTCGCCGCCCGGACGCTGCCGAAGCGTCCGACGAACTCGGCCTGCAGCGTCGAGTCGGTCCGCATGTGCACGTGAAGCCAGGACGGATACGGGCCATTGGCGCCCTGGACCGTCAGGTCCCAACGCCCAATCAGGGCGTCCGGAAACGTGGGCTCTTTCTCCTGACGCGCGGCGAGCGTCGCGGCCAGCGCGGCAGTGGCGATGGCTGTGACAAGAAGCAGGCGACCAACGTGACGAGTCATGGCTGAAATCCCTTGAAGGAAGCGGATGGATGCCTGAGGTGGCAGGCGTTCGCCGGAGCGTAATCCCGCCCGCGGCGGCTTGTCCACTCCCTCCAGCTCGTAGCCCGTAGACTGCCGACCCCACACCGTCTCGCCATGACTCTGAACTGTTGTCGATCAGCGATGCCCCGAATCGACAATTCGGTGAATGGGCGGGGGACAGCGGTCTACGGTCCTCGGTCTTCGGTCTACATGCACCGCAGACTGCAGACCGTAGACCGCAGACCGTAGTTGTGGTGAGATCGGTGGCCGTGTCGGCGACCGATGTCCACGAGGCGGTAACCGCCGTCTACCTGTCTGATTCCCGACGGGTCCTCGCCACGTTGATCCGCCTGCTGGGCGATTTCGACGTCGCGGAAGAGGCCATGCACGACGCGTTTCGCGCAGCGCTGGAGCAGTGGCCGCGCGAAGGCGTGCCCGCGAATCCACGCGCGTGGCTCGTCTCGACCGCGAGGTTCAAGGCCATTGACGGCCTGCGCCGCCGCGCGCGCTTCGACTCGCTCGAAGACGGCGATGGATCGCTGGATGTCGCCGTCGTGGACGAGGCAGCGTGGGCCGATGAGGAGAGTGTCGCGGACGATCAGCTTAGGCTCATCTTCACGTGCTGTCATCCCGCACTGGCGTCGGACGCGCAGATTGCGCTCACGCTGCGTGAGGTCTGCGGACTGAAGACCGAAGAAATCGCTCGGGCGTTTCTGACCCCCGCGCCCACCCTCGCGCAGCGGATCGTGCGCGCGAAGGGCAAGATTCGGACGGCAAAGATCCCGTACAGCGTGCCGACCCAGGCCGAGCTGCCGGACCGCCTCGATGCCGTGTTTCGCGTGATCTACCTCGTCTTCAACGAAGGTTATTCCGCCTCGTCTGGCACCTCGCTGACACGGCACGATCTCTCGGCTGAGGCCATCCGCCTTGGGCGCCTGCTGGTGGATCTCCTGCCCGAACCGGAAGCCATCGGACTGCTCGCGTTGATGCTGCTGCAGGAATCCAGGAGAACGGCGCGCACCTCGGAAAGCGGGGACGTCATCCTGCTCGAGGATCAGGACCGGTCGTTGTGGGACCGCGGGCTGATCGACGAAGGAACGCGGCTGGTCCGGCGATCGCTGTCGTCGCGTCGGTTCGGCATCTATACGCTGCAGGCGGCGATTGCGGCGGTGCATGCCGAGGCGCCGACTGCGTCCGCAACGGACTGGGGCCAGATCGTCGGCTTGTACGATGTGCTGTACGCGGCCGAGCCGTCGCCCGTGATCGCGCTGAACCGCGCCGTGGCTCTCGCCATGCGCGACGGTCCCGAGGCCGGACTCGAGATCATCAACGGCATCCTCGATCGTGGCGAACTCACGGAATACCGTCCTGCGCACGCGGCACGCGCCGAGCTGTGCCGCAGGCTCGGGAGGACCGAAGAGGCGCGCGTCTCTTACCACCGCGCGCTCGAGTTGAGCAGTCTCGAGCCGGAGCGCCGTTTCTTCGAACGGCGGCTGGGAGCGTTATGAAGTACCTGTGCCTGGTTTACCTGGAAGAGGGGAAGCTGCGCGTCGTGCCCGACAGTGAGTGCTTCGCCAGCGGTCAGCGGCTGCGTGACAACGGCGTCCTCGTGGCGGCTGAAGCCTTGCAACCCATCGACACCGCGACCACCGTCCGCGTACGAAACGGCAAGGTCTCGATCACGGACGGTCCATTCGCCGAGACGAAGGAGCAGCTGGCAGGGTTCTATCTGGTTGAGGCGCGAGATCTGGACGACGCCATCCAGATCGCGGCGAGGATCCCGCCGGCACGAGAAGGCAGCGTCGAGGTCCGGCCGATCCGAGACCTCGACGTCTGAGCCCGCTCGAGCCTTGCGCGTTTACGACTGTGTGAACCGCGGCCGCCCAGGCCTGGAGCCATGAGGCTTGCGCCATGAGCCCTGCGCTTGGACCGGCCGGCGCCCGGGCGCACCACCGAATGGCGGCCGTCGTCCGGCTGGACGACGGCGCGACACATCCGGAGTCGCGCGTGACGACGTGTCAGTGACCTCGAAGCCCTCGACCGACACCTGCTCGAGCGCCGCCGGCAACAGCTTCTGAATGTCATGAAGGAGCTTGCGGTCCGCGGACGAGACCAGCGAGACCGCGCGGCCGGCGAGTCCGGCGCGTCCGGTACGACCGACGCGATGGATGTAGTCTTCGGCGACGAGCGGCAGATCGTAATTGACGACCAACGGCAGTTGCACGATATCGAGACCGCGGGCGGCGATATCGGTCGCCACCAGCACCGTCACGCGGCCAGCCTTGAAGTCGCCGAGCGCCCGGTTGCGGGCGCTCTGACTCTTGTTGCCGTGAATGACAGCCGCCTTCACTCCGGCGCGTTCGAGCTGATCACCCACTCGGTTCGATCCGTGCTTGGTCTTGCAGAAGACCAGCGCCTGTCCGACCGGCGCCTGCGTGAGGACGTGGGTCAAGAGCGCGCTCTTCCGTCCATCGGCCACCGGGTGCACTCGATGCGTCACCGCTGGCGGCACGGACTGAGCCTCCGACACATCCACGCGCACGGGCTCGCGCGTGAACTCGGCGGAGAGGCTCACGACTTCCTTCGAGAACGTGGCTGACAGCATCAGCGTCTGCCGCGTCCGCGGCAGCGTCCCCACCACCCGGCGCAACGGCGGCAGAAAGCCCATGTCGAGCATCCGGTCCGCTTCATCGAGCGTCAGGATCTCAACGGCCGACAGATCGACCGTCCGCTGCTGGATGTGATCGATCAGGCGACCCGGCGTCGCGACGATGATGTCGGTGCCGCGCGCCAGGGCATGCACCTGCGGCCGCATCGGCACTCCGCCGTAAATCGCGGTGACTCGCAGGCGGACTGCCGCTCCATACGTCGTCAACGACTTGTGAACCTGCTGCGCCAGCTCGCGCGTCGGCACGAGGACCAGGCCCCGGGGATGACGCGCCACGGCCGGACGTCGTCCGGTCACGAGCAGCCGATCGATCATCGGCAGGCCGAACGCGGCGGTTTTGCCGGTACCGGTCTGTGCGCGGGCCAGCAGATCGTTGCCGCGCAGGACGATGGGAATGGATTCAGTCTGGACCGGCGTCGGCGTGGCATAACCCAGTCGAGCCAGCGGTGTGCAGAGCACGGGCGACAGCCCGAGCATAGAAAACGGCATAGAGAGACACTGCTCCTCAAAAGAGCCTGGAGCGTTTCCCTAACCGCGCAGCAGGCGAACGATTTAATCGAAGTAGACGCGCCGGAATGGCGTGTGATTGTGAGCGATGGGACCGAGCGGCAGGGGCTTTTGGACGGAGCGAACCAGTCGTCTGGAGACCGTCAGGCTACCCGCGGGAAATCCAAGGCGCAGCGCACAAACACGTCAGTATACACCGAAAGTGGATGTCTCGCATGAGCGACCGCGTCGAGCCAGTAGACCAGGGGAACGCTGCGGTCTCCGCAGCGCCGCAGTGGCTTCGGGAAGCGATGCAAGTTTGGGCAGCCAATGACGTGGTCGAACTCCAGCTTCCGGACAGGGCCATCCGCTCACGATCGCTCGACTGTTGAAGGGCAAACGATCAACCGGCGACACGCGATCGCGTTGATCGGTCGGTCATTTCCGGCTACCGTTTCGTCCAGCCACACGTAACCCTCCACCCGCTGAGCTGCTTGCGGGGAAGAACCATGGCCGAACGCCAATGCGTCACCTTCGGCGTCGCGACGGTGTCCATGCTGATGTGGCTCGTGCCAGCTTTGGCGACGATCGCTTCGGCCGAGCGGCTGCCTGCCAGGGCCTACACCACGAGCGATGGACTTGGTCACGACCGAGTGCTGTGCGTGGTGCAGGATTCACGCGGGTTCCTCTGGTTCTGTACTGGCGAAGGATTGAGCAGGTTCGACGGCGATCGCTTCGTGAACTATGGCGAGGCACAGGGCCTGCCGGCGCCGCCGGTGCACGCAGTGATCGAGATGCGGCCGGGCGTCTACCTGGTGGCGGCACGCGGTGGGTTGGCGCGCTTGGTCGCTCATCCGGGTCACGATGCCAGCAGTTCGAGCGGTAGAGTCTCGTCCGACGAGCCCTTCGAATCGACACGGATTGTGGCCTACCCGCCTGACGAGGATCGCGCGCGGCGCCCAGTCGTGACGTTCCTCCGCGATCGCGCCGGCCAGATCTGGGCTGGCGGTGCCGGTGGTCTGTTTCGCGTCGACGAGGTCGACGGATCGGTTCGCATGACTTCGGTGTCGCTCGAGCCGTTCACGCGCGCGATCGGCACCGTTCACGTGCTGTTCGAGGATTACGAGGGCAGCGTGTGGATCGGTGCGGACCGGGGGATCGTCCGTCGGACGCCGAACGGACGGCTGGTGTCTTACGCGCTGCAGACCGGTGGACGTTCGCTGCGCGCGCGCGCGGTGCTCGAGACCGAGCCAGGCACGCTGTGGATCGGCACGCGCGAGCATGTGCTTCTGCTGAAGCCGGGGCCGGCCGTGAGTGCGCAAGCGCTGGGTGCCGGCGCCTTCGCCAACGCGCCTCCGTGCGGGCGACCGGCGAGGCGCGGGCATGTGCGCGACGCGCCGGGGCCTGTCTGCGAGTACGCAACCGCGATCGGTCGGGGCGGCTCCAGGATCAGGGCGCTGGTGCAAGCGCCCGACGGGGTCGTGTGGATGGGTGCCGTCGACGGGCTCACACGCTTCGACGGCAGAGGGTTTCGAACGTATGACCAGGCCCATGGGCTCAGCAACGAAACGGTCAACGCGGTCGCGGTCGATCGCGCCGGCAATCTCTGGGCCGGCACAGACCTGGGAGGTGTCGTGCGGATCGCCGCCAGGGGATTCGTCACGTATGGCCCGGCTGACGGTTTGGCGCATGCCGACATCGGGGAAATCGTTCAGGACCAATCAGGTGTGATGTGTGCGATGACGCTCGCGACCCGTTTGCTGTATCGATTCGACGGCCGCCGCTTTCATGCCATCGAGCTGAAGCTGCGCGCCGCGAATGACCCGAAATCCGCATCCGGATGGTGGACAGAATCGCCTGCGGACCGGCGCGTGCCGCCGGCAGCCATGGCGGAAGACCAGCGCCACGTGTTTACCGTGTTTCCGATCTCGAGCGGTGATGTGTGGCTCGGCGAACATGTTCCCGCTCACGACACACTGATGTGTTGGCGCCGCGCGACGGCGACTGTGCAGCGGTTCAGCGCGAACGACGGCGTGACGGGATTCGATTCCGTGGCGACGGCCGATGCGATGCTGACGTTCGCCGAAGACTCCGGACACGGTGTCTGGATCGGCTTCGTGGATGGCGGCCTGCTTCGCTTTCACGATGGGCGCTTCCTGTCGCTGTCGGATGTCGACGGCGCGCCGATACGGGGCCTCATCGACATCGCACTCGATGAGCGAGGTCGACTCTGGATCGCCACTGCCGATGGACTGTGGCGCGTCGACACCCCGACCGCGTCAGAGCCGCGTGCGAAACCCGTACTTCGGAGCACCGCCGTTCGGCACGTGCATTGCCTCACGCTGGATGGCCGCGGGGGACTCTACCTTGGCACGACCCACGGCGTCGAACAGATCGATTCCAACAGCGGCCGTATCGTGCGCCGCTATACCCACGCCGATGGACTGGCGCACAACGAAGTGCTCTCGGCGTTCCGGGATCGCGATGGCGCGCTCTGGTTTGGCACCTACGTCGGGCTCTCGCGGTTCATGCCGGCGCCAGAAGACCGCGAGCCTCTGCCATCGTCATTTATCAGCGATGTCAGACTGGCAGGCGAACGGCAACACATCGCCGAGCTGGGTGAGGCGAGCGTGGCCGGTCTCGAGCTGCGGTCGGAGCCAGCGCAGATCGCGATAGATTTCGGCGGTCTGGCCCATGCGTTAGGCGATCCCGTCCAGTACCAATTCCGGCTGGTCGGCGCCGATACGTCCTGGTAGGAGCCCACGCCGACCAGGACGGTCTCGTACAACCATTTGCCGTGGGGCATGTATCGTTTCGAAGTCCGCGCCGTCACTGTGAACGGACTGGCGAGCGCGATGCCCGCGTCGGTTTCGTTTCGAGTGCTGGCGCCACTGTGGGCCCGCTGGTGGTTCATCGGCATGGCGTCCGGCGCTGTCGGCTCGGTCGTGCATCTCGTGTATCGACTGCGGACGAGGCGCTTGGTCGAGCTGGAACGCATCCGCACCCGGCTGGCCTCGGATCTCCACGACGATATTGGTGCAAATCTGTCGCGCATTGCGGTGATGAGCGATATGGCCCAGCGGCAGGTCGTCGGCGATCCGACGTCGGCGGGCGGCTTGCTGGCGTCGGTTGCCTCCATCTCCCGCGAGTCGATCGACGCCATGAGCGACATCGTCTGGGCCGTCGATCCGACACGCGATCGCCTCACGGACCTCACGCAGCGCATGCGGCGTTTCGCCAGCGACGTGCTCGCCGCCCGCGACATCACGCTGGTCTTCATGGTTTCACCGTGCGACTCTGATCTGCCGTTGGGCGCCGATGTACGGCGAGATGTTCTGCTGATGTTCAAGGAGGCCGTGAACAACGTCGCGCGCCACGCACGCGCAAACCGCGTGGAGGTCGAATCCAAGGTCGAGCGGGATCACCTTGTCCTGCGCGTGGCGGACAACGGGTGCGGATTCGATCAGAGGATGGTCTCGAACGGGACCGGACTGACAAGCATGAAGCGGCGTGCGGAGCGCCTCGGTGGCAGCCTCGGCGTTGTTTCCGCCCCCGGCGCCGGTACGACCTTGGAATGGCGTATCCCCTTCGCCTGAAAACTACGTACTTCTGTAGGTGCGTCCGGCAACGCCTGCCGTACGCTGAGCGGCCATCGAGGCGCCGATGATCTCTGTCATCGTGGTGGAGGATCAACGCGAGATCCGCGACTATCTCGTACTGCTCCTGAACGGCACGGATGGGTTCCGCTGCGTCGGCGCGTTCCGGACGATGGAAGCGGCATTGGGCGCCCTCGCGACCTCTGCTGACCTGCCGTCCGTGGCCCTCCTCGACATCGGGCTGCCGGGCCTTTCTGGAATCGAGGGCGCACGGCTACTCCGCGAGCGTTATCCGACCATCGTTCCGATGATGCTCACGATCTACGAGGACGACGAGCGGATCTTCGATGCGCTCTGTGCCGGGGCCTGCGGCTACTTGCTCAAGAAAACACCGCCGGCGCTCCTGCTCGCCAGCGTCCACGAGGTCGTTCGTGGGGGCGCGCCGATGTCGCCGGAAGTCGCACGCCGCGTCATCGCACTGTTTCGCGAGCTGCGCCCTCCTGCACGTGCGGATTATCATTTGACGCCACACGAAACCCGCCTGCTCGCGTTGCTGGTCGAAGGTCACAACTACAAGACCGCCGCCGAAGAACTAGGCGTGACCGTCCATACCGTCTCGTTCCATCTCCGAATGATCTACGAGAAGCTCCAGGTCCACAGCAAGACCGCCGCCGTGACCAAAGCGCTCCGACATCGGTTGATCAGATAGCGGCCTCCGGCCCCTTCCCGTCGAACTCCTACGTACCCGCGTGGTGACGGGCCGCGCGGTGCCCCCTAATGTGAGTCGGGAGCCATGCCGTGCGGCGTCGCCGTCGGAAAAAGGCAGCCGCTCTGGATCCGGCACGCAACACGAGGAGGAGCTATGAGGCCATTGTTGATGACACGGATGCGCCAGTTGAGTCTGGCCGGGGTGCTGGTGCTGGTCGCTGCGAGCGGAGTGGCGCTTCGCCATCCGGTTGTGCTGAACGCGTTCAACCCTCAGCCTGATCCGCCAGGCACGCAGAAGTTCCCGCCGTTGAGCGTGACGGCGGCCATGAACGTGCGGGTGAGCGTCGCCAACACGAAGTTTCTTGCTGAATCGTCGGAAAGGCCGTGCGCCGTCGTCTTGCTCGTCTTCGACAGCGACGGTAACGTCCTCGCCCGAGAGCGAAAGCTCCTGGGGGCGCGGCAGTCGGCGTCGATCGAGCTGCCGGGTAGCGGCATCGTGTCGGCGCGCGGCGCGCTGCAGGCACAAGTCTGGGCGGCGGCCGAGGCATCGGGCACGGCGCGTTGTCCGACCAACGCCTCGTTCGAGCTCGTGGACGCCGTCACCGGCCACACGGTCGTTGCCCTCGGCGGCCCCGACACGATCGGGGACCCGGGTATCTAGAGGCCACTGAGGCGCGGCCATGCAGCCGTACGTCGATCCCGGATCCGGAGCACTCGTCTGGCAGATGCTGATGGCGGCGTGCATCGGTCTGCTGTTTTACCTTCGCCGGATGATCTCGTGGCTCGCGCATGCGATGTCCGGCAGGCAGGCACGAGAACTCGGGAGCAACCAGAGATCTGATGGCAGCCGTGAGTCCGTTCGCCTCTAACAGGCGGTCGGCGTTGAGTCGATCGGATCCTCGCGCCATGCATCTGCCGATGCCCGCGCGGTCGGGGCCGTGGCCGGGTTCGAATCGGTGGCTGTGCCTGATGCGCCAGAACCCGTCGGCCTGCGCTGGAGCGACCTCGCCTTCAGTGTGTCGCTCGCGAACCTGTGCTATCTAACGGTCTGGCGCGATCTGCAGAGCGCCGCCGCAGACGATCTGAACTACTTTCGAGAGGCCCCGCTCTCAGACACAGTCCTGGTCACCCTGGTGAGCGTCGCGCTGCTGAGCACAGGATTCGCCGGCGTGACGCTCGCCCTGAGACGCTGGGCGAGAAGCGTCCCTCTCGTGCGCGCGGCTCGCGGAATCGTGCTTCTGCTGGCGCCATTGTTTCCGATGCTGTTGATACAGCAGGCGATCTTCGCCGTGCGTACGCCGCCGGAGGTTTTTCGAAACTCGCTTCGCGCACCATCGCTACCAGGCTCCCGCGCGGGCCGGCCTCGGGTCGTGTGGCTGGTGTTCGATGAGCTGGACGAGCGGTTGGCATTTCGTGAGCGTCCAACCGACGTGAAACTGCCAGCGTTCGACTGGTTTCGGGATCATGCGTTTCGCGCGATGCATGCCGTCTCCCCAGCAAGATGGACGCTGGTCTCGCTGCCGGCGCTGATTTGCGGCACGGTGTTTTCAGAAGGGGAGCCGGTCGCGCCGAATGAGCTTCGGCTGACGGTGAAGAGCACCGGCCAGCGGGTGCGGTGGAGCGAACAGGAAAACGTGTTCTCCGATGCGAAGGCGATCGGCCTGAATACGGGGATCGTCGGTTGGTACCATCCGTACTGCAGGATCCTGAAAGGACTCACGCGATGCGAGTGGCAGCCGTACTTGAGCGCCACCGAGTCGTTGCCGCGAGATCGTAAGAGCGGAAGAGTAAAGATGGTGAAGGGCGTCTGGATGCAGACGGCGAGACAGCTCGAGAGTCTGGCCTACGTTCTCGCCATGTCTGGCGGGGCACAGCCGGAAGACCGATGGGCCCGTGCGCAGCACCAGCTCGACTACCAAAGGGTTCACGACGCGGCCATCGAGATCGTCGGGAATCCGGAGATCGGCCTCGCGCTCGTGCACTGGCCGGTGCCCCACACAAGCCGCGGTCCGACCAGTGCACACGACCTCGATGAGGTACTTCGAGAATCTCGTCCGGGCCGATCGTGCCCTCGCAGAGGTACGCGCCGAAATGGAGCGGGCCGGCTTGTGGGAGACGACGACGATCATTGTGACCTCGGACCACGGATTCAGAAACGATGCCGCTCTCGACGCTCCGATCAATTCTCATGAGTTGCGTTTGCCGTTGGTCCCTTTTCTTCTGAAGCTTCCAGGGCGCGCACAGCCGCTCGGTACGCGCCTCCGTTCAATACCGTCCTCACCCGCGATCTCATTCAGGCATTGCTGGGCGGCGAGCTCTCCACTTCGGATGATGTGGCGTACTGGCTCGATCGCCATCGCGGCAGCTCGCCTGAGCCGGGGCACCGGCTTCAGGTCGGTTCGGTCCGGTAACTTGACGCGACCTCATCGAGCAAGCGCTGGACGACGAACGTGAGGAGTTCGCGCCGGGCCGAGAACGAAGGCTGTCGTGTACACTGCGCCACAGCCTCCCATGTTGCCGTTCCGTGCCCTTCCGACCCTCCTGATGGTGGTTGCGCTCGCTCCCGCGGTTCGGACCGCACAGGAGGTGTCGATCGCCGGCTTCGGCATCGTGCCGAACGACACGCGCGACGCCGGTCCAGCCGTCCGCAAGGCAGTTGCGTATCTCGCCGCGCATCCTGGCACCACACTCGTCTTTCCAGGCGGCGACTATCACTTCAGTCCCGCCGAGGCGACCGACCACGAGTTGTTCCTGTCGAACACCGACGTGGTCAATCCGAGGCACGTCGCGATCTACCTCGAGGGCCTCGAACACGTCAGGATCGTCGGCCGTGGAGCCCGGCTGCTGTTTCGGGATCGGATCCTGCCCCTGGTCATCCGGCGTTCGCGCGACATCGAGGTGGCGGGCTTCGAGATCGACTGGCCCCGGCCCCTGATGTCACAGGGCGGCATCGTCGCCGCAGATGCGGGCGGCATCACGCTCCGTATCGACGCTCGTGAGTATCCATACGTCGTCGAGGACGGCCGCCTCCTGTTCGTCGTCGAGGGTCGTCGGCTTGCGCCGTGGGATTTCATGGAGTTCGATCCCGAGATTCACGGTGTGGCGCCGAGGACCGGAGATGACGGATGTCTCGGCCGAGGCTGGCAGAACTATCGAGCAGTCGAGATGTCGCCGGGTCTCGTACGGCTCGAGTTTCCCTTCACCCGGCTTCCCAAGGTGGGCAACGTCCTGGTGGCGCGCCACGGTGTCCGCGATCATGCGGGCACGTTCATCGAAGACAGCTCGCACGTCACGATCGCGGACATGGAGTATCGGCACACATCAGGGCTTGGCGTACTCGCGCAATATTCGAGCGACCTGACGTTCAGCAATGTGCACTTCCGTCCGGCGCCCGCCTCCACGCGGCAGTTCTCCGGTCACGATGACGGATTTCACTTCTCGAACTGCAAGGGACAGATCGTCGTCGAGCGGTGCTCGTTCTTCGGACTGATGGACGATTGCATCAACGTTCACGGCACGTCTGTCAATGTCGTCGGGCGGCGCGGGCCCCGCACCTTCGCGTGCCGCTTCATGCACGAACAGAGCGTTGGCTTGAAGTTCGGCGAAGCAGGCGACGAGCTGTCGCTGATCGATCGGCCCTCGATGCTCTCGATCGGAACCGCTCGCATCACCGCGATCCGCAGGCGCGACGTGCGGGAGTTCGAGGTGGACGTGGACCGCGACGTTGCCGATCTGCCTCCTGGCGGCCTTGCGCTCGAGAACCTGACGTGGACGCCAGCGGTCACCGTCCGGGACAACCTGTTCGGCGGCGTGCGCGCCAGGGGTTTGCTCGTCACGACGCCGCGCGCGACGCTCGTCGACGGCAACACGTTCCGGTCGAGCGGCGCCGCCATCACGATTTCCGGGGACGCCAATGGCTGGTATGAATCAGGGGCCGTCGACGACGTGACCATCCGCGGGAACCGATTCGACGCGTGCAATACGAGCCGCTATCAGTTCTCGGACGCCGTGATCACGATCTCACCGGAGATTCCACGTCCCGGTCCTCTCCCGTTCCATCACCACATCCGGATCGTTGACAACACGTTCGTGGTGACGGATGTGCCGATCCTCTGGGCGTTCTCGGTTGGCGGACTCGAGATGACGGGCAATCGCGTCGACGTGAGCCCGCGCTACGACGCTTTCCACGCGAATGCGCACGGCTTGACGGTGCTGTCGTCGGAAGACGTCCGCGTGCGCAACAACATCCTGTCTCCGTCGTTCACGGGACGATCCGTCCGCGTCGAGGGCGGTCGTCCCGAGACGATTGCCATCGACGGCTGGCGCTGAACCGGCGGTTGGGGTCAGGTCTTGAATCGTGAAAAATGTGAGGATTCAAGACCTGACCCCACAGAGTAGAATCGCCGTCTGTTTCAGTCTAATCGCATGTCCGACACCACGATCAGGATTGGCATCATCGGCGCCGGCATCTGGGGCAACAACCACGCGCTCGCGCTGACCACGCATCCCCGCTGCACCGTCACGATGATCTGCGATCGCGACGAGGCGCGGGCCCGGCAGACCGCCGAGCGCTTCGGCTGCGCGTGGACCTCGTCGATCGACGAGCTGGCCGCGAGCGGCGTGGATGCCGTGACCGTCGCGACTCCCGATCACCTGCACCGGGAGCCGACGGTCGCGATGCTGCGCGCGGGCAAGCACGTGCTCGTCGAGAAACCGCTGGCGACGGACGTGGCCGACGGACGCGCGATGGTGCAGGCAGCCGAAGAGGCGGGCGTGTACCTGATGGTGGACTTCCACGCCCGCTGGCATCCACTTTTCATGGGCGCCAAGAGCTACGTGGAGCGTGGTGCGTTGGGTGCGCCGGTCATGGCGTACGCGCGCCTCAGCGACACCATCTGGGTGCCGACCGAAATGCTTGGATGGAGCGGACGTTCGGGTCCGGAATGGTTTCTCCTGCCGCACACGATGGACATCGTCCGCTGGCTGTTCCAGCGGGAACCGGTGGAGGTTTACGCCAAAGGCTACCGCGGCGTGTTGGAAGCGAAGGGCATCCCCTGCTGGGACGCGATTCAGGCAATCGTCGAGTTCGAAGGCCGGGCCTTCTCGACCTTTGAGACGTCGTGGATCGTGCCGAACACGTATACGAACGTCGTGGACAACCGGCTGTCGCTGTACGGGGAGGCCGGCGGGCTGGAGCTGCGGAACGAGCCCAATCTGTGGGTGTTCAGCGATCGGTTCCACACGCCCTTCTCGTCGGAGTCCGTGACGCGATACGGCAAGGCCTGGGGATTTCAATACGAATCGATCCGGTACTTCGTGGATTGCGTCGCTGATGGCGTCAAGCCTGAAGCCAGCGGCCACGATGGCCTCGTCGTGACTGCGATGATCGAGGCGACGCTCAAATCACTGGCGGAGAAGAGACCAGTACGGATCGAAGAGATTCTGTCGCCGCACTGACGATTGCAGAATGACGATTGACGAATCGCCCGGGCGGTGAACTGCCAATCGTCATTCGTCAATCTGCAATCGGCAATACAGATCGAGGTGTTTAGTGTCTGTCTTGGATCAATTCCGCTTGGATGGAAAGCGTGCGGTCGTGACTGGCGCCAGCCGCGGACTCGGGCGGGTAATGGCGCTCGCGCTCGCCGACGTCGGTGCGGACGTCGTCATCACCGGGCGTACGGCGGAGACGCTCGACCGAACAGCGGCTGACATCCGAACGCGGGGGCGCGACGCGTGGACGGTCGTCGTGGACATGGCCGTGCCCGCGGATTGCGAATCCGCGTGCCGCAGGATTGTGTCGGAACACGGTCCGATCGACATTCTGATCAACAACGTCGGCAACCGCGAAGTGAGCGTCCCCATCGCTGAGGAATCGCTCGAGGTGTGGCAGCGGTCCATCGATCTGAACCTTACGAGCTGCTTCATCGGGACGCGCATCTTCGGTGAAGCCATGCTCGCGCGAGGGAAGGGCGGCCGCATCATCAACATCGCCTCGATCAGCGCGTTGATTGCGAACAAAGGGATTGGCGGTCGCGACTACGAGACGGGGAAGGCCGCCGTGTTGCATTTCACTCGGTGTGCCGCCGCCGACTGGGCGCCGCACGGGATCACCGTGAACGCGATCTGCCCCGGCCTGTTCATGACCGACATCAACCGGCAGTGGAACGAGCGTCGGCCCGATGTGATCGAGGCCTTCGTTCAGAACGTACCGATGGGACGTCCGGGAGAGCCCGACGAAATCGGCCCGCTCGCCGTGTATCTCGCCAGTCCGGCGTCCGCGTACGTGACCGGCGCAGCGTATGTGATCGATGGGGGATATACCGTCTGGTAGGCGCGACGACTCATTGACGAATGCGGATTGACGAATCGGGGTCTCGCAGGGCAGATCCCTGGGCTATTCGTCATTCGTTCAATCGGCAATCGTCACAGCACGGAATCCCCGCTAGAGTTCCTGTCGTTTGAACTGGTCCATGATGTGGTCGCTGGCTCTCACGGCCAGCGACATGATGGTGAGCGTGGGATTCTGCCAGGCAACCGACGGGAAGCCCGACCCGTCGAGCACGAACAGGTTCCTGATGTCGTGCGTGTTCTGGTGCGGCGTCAACACTGACGTCTTGGGATCGGTGCCCATGCGCGCAGCGCCGACCTCGTGCGCCTGGCCGCGCAGACCGTGCAGCATCTGGACATTGCGGCACCCGCCGGCCTCGAGCATCTCGGCGCCCGCAATCGCCATGTCCTTGTGCATCGCCAGCTCGTTCTCGCGCGGCGTCAGATGGATACGCGCGACCGGGATGCCCCATTCGTCCACGGTGTTCGGGTCCACGTCCACGTAGTTGTCGTCGTACCGCAGACACTCGCCCCAGGCTTCGATGGTCACCTGCGTCGGGTGTGCCTCGGCCACGGCCTTTTTGTAGGCCTGTCCGAAGCCGGGTGCGTCGAGTTTGGGACCGTTGCTGAGATACGTGCCGTACGCGTAGCCCCGCAGGAAGTCCGGCATCTTCGGCCCGCCCGGCACGTTCCTGAAATTCACGATGAGCGGAAAGCACGGGCGGCGCGGCCCGAAGCTTGGCTTCTCGCTGAACTCGGGCATCTCGCCAGTCGCGCCGGCATCGGAGAAGTGCGTCATCAGTCCCTTGCCAAGGAGTCCGCTCGAATTCGCAAGGCCGTTTGGATCCTGACGAGAGCGCGAGTTGAAGAGAACCCGCACTGACTCCTGCGTCTGCGCGCAGAGCGCGACGACACGTCCGAAGATCTCGCGAGGCTGGTGGGTTGCGCGATCGACGTAGAGGATGCCGCGCGCTCGCCGCGTGTCCGGATCGATCAGCACCTGATACGCCATCGCACCGGTGATGAGCGTGCAGCGACCCGTCGCCATCGCGTCGGCCATCGTCGTGAACGACGCGTTGAAGTACGAGTGCGTGACGCAGCCGTGTTCGCAGGGACCGCAGAAGTGGCACGCCGCGCGGCCGCGATTGGGGCGCGTGAGATTCGCGGTGCGGCCCTGCGTCATCGTCCGGCCAAGCTTGGCTTTGATGCGCGTGCGCAGCGCCGTCTCGGCGCAGTTCATCGCCATCGCCGGCTGGAACTTGCTGTCGGGTAACTCGGGCAGACCCTCGGGCATTCCGCCGATGCCCACGTAGTCCTCGACGAGCTCGTAGTACGGCACCAGCTCCTCGTACGTGATGGGCCAGTCGGATCCGTGTCCGTCGTACGATGCGGCCTTGAGGTCGAACTCGCTGAAGCGGAGACATTCTCGTCCCCAGACATTGGTGCGTCCTCCGACGAGCCGTGGCCGGACCCACAGGAACTTCGGGTCGGATTGATCGACGTACGGTTCGCGCAGGTCGTCCACGAACCAGTCGGCGTTCCACTCGCGCACGGCGTAGGACCCCGATTGCACCGGACGGCGGACGGCGAGCGGACGCTTGGTCAGCCCCCGATACGGCAGAGCAGACGCGGGGACATGCTCGCGATAGTCGGCGTCTTTGAGCTGACGTCCGGCTTCGAGAACGGCGACGCGCAGTCCGGCTTCGGTGAAGCGCTTCGCCGCCCAGCCGCCGGAGGCGCCGGATCCGACGATGACGACGTCAAAAACTTCAACGCGAGAGGAAATATTCATTGGCAAAACAATTCAGGTCGGGAGGATATTCTCATTTTGGCCCCCCAAAATGAGAATATCCTCCCGACCTGAATTACTGAAATAACCGTATCAGCTCTGCGGCGCTTTGCGCGCGACGATCCGGATCGTCTCCGCCATCGCGTCGATGATCGACTGGAGCCGCGTGCTCGCGGCATCGATCTCGTTGGCCAATCGCTGCGGCGTCGCGTCACCCGCGGCAGCGCCGGCCAGCTCGCGCGAGAATCCGGCGACCGCACGAGCCGCGCGCCGGGCATCCTGCGCGTTCACGCTCAGCGTCGTCACAGCGGCGAACAGCTCTTCCTGATTCTTGCCGCGCGTTTCCTCGTTGAGCGCCTGCTGCCGCGCCTTCTGCAGCGCCAGCCGCATGCCCTCGAGCGCGGGCGCCAGTTCGAAGACGAGCAGGTTCCTGCCGCCCACGACGGCTGCGGACACCTCGAAGTGAAACTCGCGTCCGTGCTCGTCCACTTCGCTGCAGAGACCGGATCGCAAACGGCCACTGGCGGAACTCGCCCAATGGATGCGCGCGTCCTCGAGGAACGCCCCGAGAAACGGGAACGACTGGTCCTTGCCCAGCAGACTGAACCACTCGGGCACCGGTCCCAGCGACGCAAATGAACCATCAGGGCGGCGCTCGAACGCCGCGATCTCCAGGGCCGTTAGAATCGGCGTCGTCGCATCGTTGGACATATCAGTTCGTCCCGCTGACCATGGCGCGCGCAAGCGCGAGGAAGGCCTCCTCGACGCCGGCGCCCGTCTTCGCGCTCGTCCGGATGATCGTCCACTTCCGATCGTCGAGCGCATGTTCGTCTATTTCCCACTGGTCGATGAGGTCCGCTTTGTTCAGCACCACGATGAACGGCACGCGGCCGATGGTCTTCTCCGCGCCGTCCTGCAGCGCAATCGCCGTCTCGAGCGTCGCTTTCCGCGTCGGATCGACGACCAGCAGATAGCCGGACGCGCCGCGCAGATACGACATCCGAACGCGCTGAAACTCGTCGTCGCCGTAGATGTCCCACAGCACGAGGTCCAGCTGCTGATTCGAGACCTGCACCGACTTCTTCTCGATCTTGACGCCGACCGTCGTCAGGTACTTGTCCGAGAAGATGCTCGTCACGAACCGGGCAACCAGGCTCGTCTTGCCGACGGCAAATCCCCCGAGCATGCAGACCTTCTTCTGGATCATGGCCGTTCAGCCTCGGCAGTGCCCGGCAGAGAGACGTGGACCGACACCCGCCGGTTGCGCCGCTTGTCTGCTTCGCTCGAGCCGGACGTAAGTGGCACCGTACCGGAGAGCCCGCGGGCGAACAGATCGAGCGACGGGTGACTGGTCGCGCGAAAGACCGAGAGCACGTACGCCGCGCGCGCCTGACTGAGTGTCAGGTTCGTCGTGTCGGATCCGTCCGCGTCGGTGTGGCCGGTGATGTCCACGCGGACATGAGTGGACAACGGACGTGCCAGCGTGTCGAGCTGGTCGAGCAGCGAAGCGAGTTTCCGGACCGCCACATCCTGTCCGGCCGCCAGTCGGGTCGTGCCCTTCTCGAACATCGGTGACGTGCTCTGTATCTGATCGCGCAGGTAGTTGAGGTCGGCCACCGCGAGGCCGGTGTCGTCGTAGCGGGAAATCCCGGCAATCATCGGCGCGAGCCGCTCGCTCTCGCCAATCCACTGCGCCGTCGCGGCACCCGAGGCGACGAGCGCGCCGTCCCGGAACTGAAAGGTCACGCCTTCGGCGGGACGCAAGACATGCTTCGCCCGCTCCAGAACAATACCGGGATCAACGGCCTGATACAGCTCCCAGCGGGCATCCACTTCATCTGCCGGTACGCCAGACGATGCGAGCATCGCCTGCGGGTCGGCGGCCAGCGGATCTCTGAGGCCGACGAGGTGGTAGCGGCCCGATCGACGGCTCGAATCGACGACGACGATTCCCGGCGTCGCCTGCAGCCGGTCTACGTACACGCGCCAGTGCCTGTTGGCCTGATACGTTGACCAGAGCCAGACCATGGCCCCGAGGATCAGGACCGCGAGGACAATCCAACGCCCGTACGCCACGCCCTTGCGCGCCGGGCGATAACCGCTGCTCAGGCAGGCCTCGAGAATCGGACGTGCGCCTTCGAACGGCGCGGCATCACCGTTGAACGAGTCGAGATCCGCCGCGTGCTGCAAGTGGATCGCTTCGAGCGCTTCCTCCACGCTCACACGCAGCTCCCGAGGAGGCGTGCCGCGAACGACGCCCGCGAGGATCGCGTGAGGACCCTGCGCGATGTAGACGGTGAGATCCCCGATGCGAAGTCCGTCGAGCGTGAGACCCGGCCGGCTGCCGAACGAGTCGTGGACGAAGTCGCGAATCGCCGTGAGCATGGCCGAGACCTGGTCCGCGTCCTGGACGACACCATGAGCTAGCGACGTGTGGAGCAGGAGCAAGCCGCTCTCGCGATGGATCAGGAACACCTGCTCGACGCGGTAGATGAGCGTGTCGAGCAGCGCGACTTCCGCGAATGACTTGCCGGTGCGGAGCGCGGTCAGGCGCCACTGCACCGCGCGCCACGACAGACTGAGCTCGAGCGTCCGGTTGAACGACTCCATCATCCCGCTGAGCGTGTGCGCGATCGCCTTGCGGATGGCGGGGCCGATGATGGGGAAGAGCGCGTCGGCGAGCGGACGCGGGTTGCGGCGGACGGACGCGGTGATGGCGTCTTCGAGCGTTGGCGCCAGCGCGCGCGCGAGGTGCTGGTCTTTTCCTCGAAGGACGATGGCGTCCGCCAGCACTTCACTGACGTCGGCGGTGCGAGTCGCCGGATCGTCGAGACGAGCCTTCAGACTCCCGAGCAGTTCGTGCTCGGGTCCGACGATCAGCGAGCGCAGCTCGGCGAGTCCATCGCCCTCGGGCGGCCGATCGTCGTCGAATGCGACATGAATGCCCCCGTTCCTCGGGGCATCAGCCGTTCCCGCCATCCTCGGCTCCGGGGATCCTCAGTTCGTCGGTGAGTCGCATGGCCATCTCGGTCAAGAGCGACGCCAGCGTGGCCCGGTCCGTCTTGTCGGCGCGCAGAGTCTCGGTCTCGCGCGCGAGCGCCGCCAGCACTTCGTCCACTTTCTGACGGATCTCTTCGCTGAGGCGGCGGTGCTGATCGAGGATCTGTTCCCGCAGATCGCGCTGGCTCTTGGACAGCTGCTCATCCAGTTGCGCCGATCGCTTCTCGTGCGCGCGCGACGACTCGCGAAGCTCGCGCATCCCCTCGGCGGCCGCCTCGACGCGCTCGTCACGCTCGCTCTTGAGACGGTCTCCAAGCGAGCCCGTCTCGCTGCGGATGTACTGCTCGAGCGCATCGACGCGCTTCTTGACCTCGTCCTTGAGGTCCGACGTGTCCTTGAGCAGTCGCTCCTCGAGGCGCGCGAAGCGGCGCTCGTAGTCGCGCATCTGCACACCGAAGAGGATGTCCCGCACCTTGTCCAGGCTCGCGCCGCCGCCGGCAGGATCGGCGACGAGCCGGCTGGCCTCCTCGATGCTGTTCTTCGAGCGGGCGACGTCTTCGGATGTCTTCATGGCGGTGTCCCTTTGGCGCGGGGGTGTGACGACAGCGCGCCCCGGCGCCGGTGCCGGCAACGGGCGGCGCGATGTGGTGTTCTTGACTGGGGAAACGCCCCGGGAAACGAGGCCGCCGGCGCGACGGGGCTGTGGCGGCCGCTGAGCGGCTTTGGGCGCCATGGCGTTCTGTCTCCCTCCGTGACAGGCCCCATTTCAACCAGCAACGGCTGAGCGGGGGGCTAAGGCTAGCACACACGAAAGAAGCCGACAAATCGGGACGTTTTGCTGGTCCGACGCGGCGGCCCGAGCAGTGTCGTGACCACCTGAACGACCGGAGGGTCTCGTCGTGGTAGCGTCTTCCCAGTTCACGTGGCCGACACCTTCGATGTTGCCGTCATCGGCGCCGGCATCGCCGGCCTGGCGTCCTCGGTCTTCCTGCGGAGGGCCGGGTTGCGAGTGATCTGCATCGACACGCGTGCCTATCCTCACCACAAGGTGGGGGAATCGCTCGACTGGTCGAGCCCCAACCTGCTGCAGCGCGTGGGCATCGCGCGCGAGGCGCTCATCGACGATCGGATCGCCACCTACAAGAAAGGCATCATCCTCTGCGAGCCGGGTCAGGAGGATTGGGACGTCCAGCCGCCGCGCAGTATCCAGCGCTCGCCGCTCCGCTTCGAGGTGCTGACGCTGCACGTGGACCGGACGGCGCTCGATCAGCGGCTCTACGAGGAGGCGCTCGCGCTCGGTACGACGTTCGTCTGGGACCGTGTGACGGACGTCGATCTCGACGGCGACCGTGTGCGGGGATGCGTCACCGCCACCGGCCGTCGTGTCGAAGCGCGCCACTACATCGACGCCAGCGGCACAGCGCTCGTGTTCGCGCGGGCGATGAACGTTCCGACCGAGGAGTACGGGCGGACGAAGGTGTGTCTCTGGACCTATTTCAAGACCCCGCCGCTGCACGACGGTACGACCTTCTTCCTCGACAGCCGCGACGAGTATCTCAGCTGGGTCTGGGATATCCCGATCTCGCCGACCGAGACCAGCGTCGGCCTCGTCGCGGCCGCTGACTCAATCAAATCCCAGCGCCGCGCGGGACGTTCACTGAAGACCATCCTCGCCACGGAGCTCTCGCGCCACAGACGCTTCGACGAACTGCTCGCGGAACAGCCTGACTTCGAAGTGACGACGACGTCGTTCCGTCCCTACGTGACGACGCGCGTGGCCGGACCGAACTGGTTCATGGCGGGCGAGTCGGCCTCGATGCCGGATCCGCTGACGGGCAACGGGCTGACGTCGGGGATCCGGCACGCGCAATGGGCGACTGATGAGATCCGCGCCGCGGGAGCAGCTCCCGAGATCGCACCCAGGCGCCGCCGCGACTACAGCCGCCACGTGCATCGCCTCGGTCGATCGTTCAACGCGCACATGGAGAGCGCCGTCTACCAGCATCCCATGCGATGGGCGTTCGGGATGCCCAACGCGACGCTGATCTACACGTCGTTCGCGTTCTTCATGAACGCGCTCTACACACGATTCGATCCGCGTGGACCAATCGGGATGGCGGCCTTCGACGGTCTCTTTCTGATCGCGCGGATGTGGATCGCGGGGTGGTCGATGCTGGCGCGTGTCGTGTTGTGGTTCAGGAGCCCGCCGCCGGCGCCCCAGGGAATCCCGGCGTCGAGCTGACGTTCAGCGCCTGCCGAAGGTGGCGGCGTTCGTGTGCCGCGATGAGCGCGAACCCGGTTCCGAGAGGGAAGCGCACCCAGCGCGACGCAATCGACGTCATGCGCGCGCGCCCGAGGTCAAGCCCGTTCGCCCGCCGCAAGCGTTCGACGAACTGATCCTGATAGTCGCGCAGGGCCCGCATGACCTGGTCACGCGGCACTGACGGTGCCGGACGGAGCTCCGCCGGCGACCACATCCGCCAACGTGACGGTGGTTCCGTAGTGCGGAGTATGAGCCGACCGGCCCAGGACGGTGCGAACTGCCCGTCGCCCTGTACCGCTGCGGCCGACAGCGTCCACAATCGCCTCGTCGATACGCGGCAGCGCGGCGCGCGCCGTCATGTTCAGATGCTCGAGACATTCCCCGATCGACCACGCGTCCGGGCGCGGCCGCCAATGGAACTGCTCGTGATCGAGCGTCCCGACAAACGCGTCAGCGTCTGCAGAGAACTGTTCGAATTGACGGCGGAGATCGTCGAGGGCAGGTGCCAGCGCAAAGGGCACGGCCGGCGCGGCTGGCACGCTCGCGAAGGGCGCGACGGAGGCGTAGACCCAGTGGCTGGACAAGGGCGCGGGCTGCAGACTAAGGGATTCGGTCGCCGGTGGTCAAGCCACTCGCGCAACCGTGTGAAGAGCGGCCTCGGGGCAACGCCGTCTGGCCAAGGGCGCACGGCCCCAGGCACACGGCTCGTCACCCCGACGCCGCTTCCCACCCTTGAAGAGGTCGTCAGACCTTGAGTTTCTTCAGGAACTCGACGCTGTCCTTGGTGAACGCCATCGTCTGTTCGACGAAATAGCTGCTCACGCCCCCGACTTTCGCGGCCTTGAAAGTCGTCGTCCAGTCGATGCTGCCCTGACCGACAGGCACCTGCACGCCGCGCCCCTCGTCGTCGGGCCCCTGCGGCTTCTTGGAGTTCAGATCCACGTCCTGGACGTGCATCGAATAGAAGCGGCCGGGGTACTTCGATGAAGTACTCGGCGGCGACAAAGCCGCGGCTGATCGTGGACATCTGGAACTGGAACTTCACGAGCGAGGGATCGAGCAGCTCGAGCAGGATGTCGTAGGTTCGGCGCCCGCCGACCGACGTCATTTCGAAGCCTTCGTTGTGAAGTCCCTGCTGGATGCCTTCCTTGGCCGCCGCCGCGGCAATCTTGTTGTACTCGTCCGCGGCGCGCTTCACGTCATCCAGCGAGGCGGGGTTCTTGCCGTCGCCGAGCGTCGCTGTCGTCATGTGCGTGATGCCGACGTCGTGCGCCCAGGCGATGCTCGCGGCCTGCTGAGTCCGCAGTTCGTGCATGCCGAAGTGGCCACTGGAGCAGGCGAGTCCGTGATCGGCGAGGACCTTCTTCGCCGCCTTGCCGTCCTTCAGCGGCGCAAACTCCTCGTAGTCGAACGGTGAGCACATCTCGACGGCCTGCACGCCGATCTGCGTGAGCGTGGCGGCCAGTTCTGCGAAATGCCCGCTCTGGATCATCGCGCGGTGAGGATAGGTCTGACTGCCAATCGGAAGTCCGAGCGGATTCGCGTCCATCGTCATGACATCCGCCGCCAGAATCCCTGCCACCGCCGCATGGGTGCCCGCCTTCCTGAAAAACTGTCGTCTCGACATACCGGTCATGACACGTCACCTCGTGAACGAGGCGTATACTCGCACAAATTCGTCGCCGAAGACACGCCCGGCCGCCGGGACGGGCTGGTTCGACGCGCCTGAGGCCGCTCATGACTACAGTCGATCGCCGAGCGTTTCTTGCCGGTCTCGGCAGCGCTTCGGCGCTGACCATCGTGCCGCGCCGTGTGCTGGGCGGCAACGGTTTCGTGCCGCCGAGCGATCAGATCCTGCTCGCGCAAGTCGGTTGCGGCACGCAGTCTCAGCGGCAGGTGAACACCGGCCTGGTCAAGCGGCCGGATGTCCAGTTCGTCGCTGTCGTCGATCCGAACCAGGACGGGCAGGAGTACGTGGATTGGGAGCAGTGGGGCAACCGCGATCGGATCCGCGAGTTCCTGAAGGACCCGGCGTGGGGCGCCAACGACACGGGAATTCGCGCGGGCCGCGACGTGGCCCGGCAGATCATGGAGACCTGGTACCGGCAGCAGGGACGCCCGTCACGAGGCATCCGATCGTACGAAGACTATCGCGAGATGCTCGAGAAGGAGCCGGACATCCAGGGCGTGGTCAACATCACGCCGGATCACCAGCACGGGCCCATCAATATCTCGGCGCTGCGGAAAGGCAGGGCCGCAATCTCGCACAAGCCGGTAGCGAGTGTGCTCTACGAAGTCCGCCGGGTCGTGCAGGCCGCTCGAGAGAGTGCGGCACCCTCGCATCTGCTGGCGTACAACAATGAAGCCGACCGCTACACGCTGGCGGCGTGGATCAACGCTGGAGTGATCGGCCACGTGCGCGAAGTCCACAACTGGTCGAGCCGTCCGTTCTGGCCGCAGGGCATGCAGGCGTACCACACGTCCGGGCCACCGGTGCCCGCAGGCTTCAATTGGCAGCTGTGGCAGGGTCCTGAGCCCGATCGCCCCTATCACCCCAGCTACACCTTCGCCGTCTATCGTGGGTGGTACGCGTACGGCTGCGGACTGTCTTGGTGACATGGGTCACTACAGCCTCTGGCAGCCGTACCGCATCCTGAAATTGGGCGTGCCAGTGTTCGTCGAAGCGCGGTCCAATGCCGACGCGTTCGTGGACGATCACCACGTCAGCGAAGGCGGACACATCTCGTCCGTGAGCTTCCCGAAAGCCAGTATCGTCCGCTGGCGGCATGCCGCGACTGCCGACCGGCCGGCCGTTGATACGTTCTGGTACGACGGCGGCATGAAGCCGCAGACGCCGGACGAGCTGTACGACGACAACGAGGATCTCGCAGACGAAGGCATGCTCTTCGTCGGCGACCAGGGCAAAATCCTGTGCGACTTCGAAGGCAACAAGCCCCGGCTGATTCCGAGGAAGCGGCAGCAGTCGTTCGAAGGCAGCGTCGTCGCACGCGACGTCGATCACACCAAGCCGGACGATGAGTGGGTGAATGCAATCAGGAACGGGACGAAGTCACGCGGCAGTTTCGAAGAGGTGGCGCCGCTGTCGGAGGCAGTAACACTGGCGAGCATCGCGCTCCGCGTGCCGTACAAGCGGCTTTTCTGGGACGCAGAACAGATGGCGTTCACGAACTCCGACGAAGCCAACAAGCTCGTACGACGAGAGTATCGGCCCGGCTGGGAGTCGATGTTCGCCTGAGTCGGCGATCCCTCAGGGAACGATGCGGAAATTGGTCGGCGGCGCAGGCACTTGAGGAACCGGGCCGAGCGTCACCGGTCCCGCCTGGTAGTACTGCCACGCCTTCCACCGGAAGAACCCGCCATCGTCATCAGCCGCGTACGGCGTAACCAGCGTGGGCGTGCTGCCACGAGTCACCTGCACAGGCGCCGTCCCCGTCGCGGCCATTTCCGAGGCCAGCGTATTGCCGTTGATCGGCGCCGGGTTGGTGACGCCGTCCTGCAGATCGTCACAGGCGCACGTCGGGCCGCCTGCGCCGCGGCCGAACAGAAACGCGACGACGCCTGCATCCCGATATGCCGTGAGGTGCGTACGGGCGGGCTCGTTGAGCAGCCATTCGGGCCGGTTGTCCTGGTAGTGATCGTTCGTGTTGTTCTCTGCCCGCATCTTGGTATTGCCGAGCGGGATCTGCCACATCACGATGCGCTTGTGCGTCGCAGCCGAGAAGCCGCTCAAGAAGCGCACGTTGCGCCGGAAGTCTTCGGCATCCCACCACGATCCGCCGCCGTCGCCATAGACGTACTGGTAGAAGCCGCTGTCGCGATCGCTGAATTCGCCAAACGCGATGTCGAAGTTCGCGCCGAGCGAGTTGTAGAACGCCGCTGCGCGCGCCGCGAGTGTGTCTACCATCGCGTCGGACGGATTGGACAGCGCGATGTCAACGTTCGTTCCCCATACGCTGACGTGATACCCGAGGATCACGTTCGGCGCGTAGGTATCGCGGAGCTTGACGACGGCCCGGGCGAATCCAGCGACGTTGCTGGGCAGCCCGGCAAGTTGAGGAATGCCGGTCTCCGACACCTTCGCCGACACCGTCGCCGCGTTGTCGCCGGTGGAACGCTGCTCCATGTAACCCCAGAAGTCTGGCTCGACGTGGAGGACGACCGGAGTGCCCGGAAAGCCCCCAGCCTTCTGAAAGAACAGCTTCAGATCGTTGTACACCGCGGTCATGGTGGCGGCGTTGTTGAGGTTTGCGTAGTCGGCGTTGCTTTCGCTGCCGCCGCCCGGCGATGACTGCAGCAGCATGTAGTAGGTGAAGACGGGGATGATGCCGTTGGCGATGGAGTCCTGGATGTAGAACTTCGGAAAGTCGCCGTTGGTGTTCCAGGTCGCCCAGCCGCCGCCCGTGTTCGCGCCGCCGGCCAGGTACTGATAGCGGAAGGCGAACGGCGCCGTCTGCTTCATGGCCGCTGCACCACCCGGTGAATCCGCCATGCCGAGCTCGAGACGGGTGGGCCAGCCCGCTGGCAGCGGAGCCTGCGCCTCAGCAGGCGCCACCGTGGCGCTCGCCAGCACGAGCGCGATTGCGGCGAGGCGCCGCCCGGTCGGAGCGATTCTGGATTGCATGCGGCGACCGGTCCGACTACAAGTGATGTGCCAGCACGATGGCACATCAGTTCGCATACGCAGGCGCAGGCCCTGCCAATTTCGTATCTTGCTGGCGAGAACCGCAATTAGCGACGTCGGGGATCGGGGGGAAGTGGGGTCGGGATAAGTTTCAGTTTCTGCAATCCGCCGACTGTCTCGACTAGATTGCAGAAACTGAAACTTATCCCGACCCCACTTCCCCCCACTTCCCGCTGCGCGAGAGGGTGTATCTTACACGGCACATCGGTGCCTATTTCTCCGGGGACGTGATGACAAGAACCTTCGCGATCGCGGTGCTGCTCGCATGGAGCGCCGGGGCCGCCGCTCAAACACCGGCGCCCGCGGGCCGTTGGCCCGAAACCAAGGCCGCGGCATGGTACGCACAGCAGCCATGGCTGGTCGGCAGCAACTACATTCCGGCGTCGGCCATCAACGAGCTCGAGATGTGGCAGGCCGAGTCGTTCGACACGCAGTCGATCGACAAGGAGCTGGGCCTCGCCGAAGGTCTCGGCATGACAACGATGCGGGTGTTCCTGCACGATCTGGTGTGGCAGCAGGATCCCGCCGGCTACCGGCAACGAATCGACCAGTTTCTCGCCATCGCATCGAAGCACCACATACGGCCGCTCTTCGTGCTGTTCGACTCCTGCTGGGATCCGCATCCCGCACTGGGGAAGCAGCGCGCGCCGACGCCAGGCGTCCACAACTCTGGCTGGATGCAGAGCCCCGGCGCGAACGCGTTGCAGGACAAGACGACGTATCCGCGCCTCGAGGCGTACGTGAAAGGCGTCGTGGGAGCCTTCGGTAAGGATCCGCGCGTGCTGGGCTGGGATGTGTGGAACGAGCCTGATAACACGAACGGCGGCGCGTACGCGAAGCAGGAGCCACCCAACAAGGTCGATCTCGTGCTCGCGCTGCTGCCGCAGGTGTTTCAATGGGCGCGGGCCGCCGGCGTCGAGCAGCCGCTGACCTCTGGTGTCTGGAAGGGCGACTGGTCGTCGGATGACAAGCTGTCGCCGATGGAACGCATTCAGCTCGAGTACTCGGACATCATCTCGTTCCACAACTACGACAACGGCCCGGAGTTCGAGAAGCGCATCCTCTGGCTGCAGCGACTCCACCGGCCGATCGTGTGCACGGAATACATGGCGCGGGGCAACGGCAGCACCTTCCAGGGATCGCTGCCGATCGCGAAGAAGTACAACGTCGGTGCGATCAACTGGGGGTTCGTCGCCGGCAAGACCCAAACGTACCTGCCTTGGGATTCATGGCAGAAGCCCTACGTCGATCGCGAGCCCACGGTCTGGTTCCACGAGGTCTTCAAGCAGGACCTGACGCCGTACAAGCAGGACGAGGTCGATCTGATCCGTTCGTTGACCGGCGTCAAGGCCAGCGCGTCGCGCTAAGCGCTCTGATCAGCCGCGGGGACGAGAAATTCGTACGTCCCGTCGCCTGTCACTGAGCGACATCGAGGACGATCTTCCCACGCGGCCGCGGCCGCAGACCGTCGAGCATTTCGTGCGCAAGGCGCGCGTCGGCCAGCGGAATGACGGCACCCACCCGCGGCTGCAGCAGGCCCGAATCGATCTGTGCGGCCACGCGATTGAGCGCGTCGGTCGTGACGTTGACGATGAAGAACGTGGCGCGGATGCCGGCGCGATCGGCATGGTCCGCGTCCGGTGGCGAGACCGACGACACCAGGATGCCCCCTGGCTTCACCAATTGAAACGAACGCTGCTGCACGTCGCCGCCTACGGTATCGATCACAACGTCCACTGATCCAGCCGCATCCTCGAAGCGCGACGTTGACGCGTCTATCACGATTGCCGCGCCAAGATCGCGTAAATAGCTCGCATCACCGGCGGTTGTCGCGATCACCCGCGCACGGGCATTGCGCGCCATCTGGACGGCAAACGCGCCCACACTGCCGGCGGCGCCGTGGATCAACACGGCCTGTCCCTCGGCGATGTGTGCGTGATCGAACAACATCTGCCAGGCTGTCACGGCGACGACTGGTACGGATGCGGCCTCGACGTGACTGCACGAACGGGGTTTCCTGGCGAGCATTCCCGCGACTGCAACGGCGTACTCGGCATACCCGCCAATGAAGTGCGCGTTGGTCACGCCGAACACGTCATCGCCAGGCAAGAGCCCGCTTACGCCGGATCCGACCCCTTCGACGACGCCAGAAATATCCGACCCGAGCGTCAATGGCACGATCTGCGGAAGAGCGCTCTTGCCGGCTCTCACCCACGCGTCCCACGGTCCCACTCCGGCCGCGCGCACGCGCACGAGCACTTCGCCGTCACCGGGAACCGGACGCGCCAGGTCCTCGACGGCGATGACTGCGGGTGGACCGAATTGATGAATGCGAACGGCCCTCATGAACCTGTCTCTTCGAAAATCGTTTCACCGGCTCATGACGAGATGCCGTCCATAGGCGCTCGCGCCAATAGCGATTGGCACTCCGATGACCGCGGCAAGGACGATGACTGACATCGGCAGGTCGTGCATCAGCCATGCCGCCGTGGCCGCCGCCACCAGAACGTAGGCACCGATCACCATGCGGCCCATCGGCGTCAACCGGCGGGGCCGCACGCGTCTCAGCACGCGGGAATCGAATCCAGGCGAGAGCTGCGGCTGCTCGGCCGACATGGCGTCCCGCAACAGCTGATCCATCGCATCGTCAGGCTGCATTGAACCCTCGCTCTGCCAGCATGGCCTGCAGCAGCCGCCTGGCCCGATGGAGATACGACTTCACCGTATTCTCCGGCGTATCCAGCATGACCGCGATCTCGCTCACGCTGGCGCCCATCCAATAGTGCAGACGGAGCGCCGACTGGTACACCTCGGGAAGCTCGTTCACACATGCGAGGACCGCGTGTTGGCGCCGTGCGGCCTCGACCTGTTCGTGTGGTCCGCGATCCGACGACGGAGTCGTCGCCAGGACATCGTCGCTCACATGCGGAGCGCGGTAGCGGACGCGCGCTTTCACGTTCAGCGCCTGATTGAATGTGATCCGGTAGATCCAGGATCCGAACTTCGCCTCGCCGCGGAACGAGCCCAGGGCATGATGCACGCGAACCATCACGTCCTGCGCGACGTCTTCGGCGTCCGCCGAAAATCCCTGGCCCAGGATGGACACGGCGAGCCGGAACGTCGGCCCCCGATATCGCCGGACGAGCTCCGCGAAGGCGGCATCATCGCCCCCATCGCGACACCGCTCGACCAGCCACTCGTCCGCCTGCCCGGCGTACGAGGCGACGTCAGCGCGTGCGCTCGGAGGCAAGGGCGTAATACAGCACTAACCCAAGACCGAGGAAGAGAAGCGGCAGCGGCAATGGCCACACGGCCTGGCCGTTCACTCGCGCCCCGACGAGGAGCAGAGATAGCATCCCGCCGCCCCCGAGCGCGGTCCAGGCGAGGCCGTGGATCAGCGTCGCCTGCGGATTCGGCGCGTTCGGCGTCCTGGTTGGATCCAACGGCAGCTCGGGCAGCGGAATGCCCTTGTCCATGGCCGCAAGTCTTTCCTGGTGAATGATTTCAAGCCGCCGCTGCCGTTCACGGTGCTTGAAATACAGATATGCCACCAGGGCCCCCATGAGGGCGACCGCGATGAGGCCATCCCCAACCGTGTGTCCCATTGCTGTCTCCTGGCCTTGAGACAAGGTGAAGCCGTCAGACGGTTGCAGCGCGATTAGTGGCTAGTTGGAAGTCCGGAGCGCGCGGCAGTCCGCCGGCGGGAGGAGCTCGACCTGATCACCCTCGTGCACGGTGCCACCGCGAATCACGAAGGCGTTGAGCGCCAGCTTGCCGTCGAACCGCCGGACGATGCTGATGAGGACCTGGCGATCCTGTTCGAGTGTGTCGGGATCGAAAGTCGTCATGACACAGCGACCGCGCAGATTCTCGATCCCTATGAGGACGCTGCCGATGCTGAGGCAGCGGCCCTCCCACGTCCGCTCCTCGAGTCCCTCCACGCCGCCAATCACCAGATTCGGGCGCAGACGACGGCCCTCGTATCCGAACGCGGCAATTGCGCCGTCGGTCGCCACCAGCAGCGGGAGGATGTCGAAGCGATCTGCGCTGTCGTCGCGAACCAATCGCGCCCCGGCACCGGCGATCGACTCCACGATGCCGCCCGGGCCATCGCTCGTCCAGGGAACACCGTCCACCAGTGGCTCGCCGCGCTCGTCGGAGATCGCGTGGTGTCCCAGCAGTCGTGGATGCGTCCGCGCGGTGATCACACGGCCGCGCGCGTCCTCGACGTGAACGACACGGTCGCCCGCAAGGCCGAGCGGACCGACTTCGACGCGAGTGAGCCGCTCGCCCGCCATCGACTTCACCGGGTATCGCCAGATCTCAGCGAGATGCATGAATGGAGATTGTCTGTTCACTCGCGCAGAGCGGCGGCCGGATCCGCCCGCATCGCGCGCCATGCCGGCACGAATGACGCTGCGAGTGAAGTGACGAGCAGCAGCGCCGCCACGCTGACATATGTGGCCGGATCGAGCGCGTTCACGTCAAGCAGATAGGGCTGCAGCCAGACACTCGCCGCGGCGGCGAGCAACATCCCTGCGGCGACGCCGGCGAGCGTGAGCCGCAGGCCCTGCCACAACACGCCGCGAAGGATGTCTTCAGCGCGTGCGCCGAGTGTCATCCTGAGGCCGATCTCCTGCGTCCGCCGGCTGACCTGATACGCGACGACGCCGTACAGACCAACGGCCGCGAGAATCGCGCCGACGACTCCGAAGACACCTGTCACCATCGCACCGATGCGGAATGGCAGAAAGGCACTGCTCGAGTCGAGGTGCTCGGTCATGGTCTTCATATCGTAGGGCGCCACGTCGGAGTCGACGGTACGAATCGTCTGCGCAATCGTGGCGGCGAGCGAAGCAGACGCCGTGGCCGCACGCACGACGAGCGTCGCCGACACCGGAGGGTCCTGCGCGAAGGGTCTGAAGACCATACCCTCTCGCGACTCCCAGACCTCCAGGTACTTGCCGTCGCCAACGACACCCACAATCTTGACGGTACCCGCATCGATCCGGAGCTGTCGGCCAACAGCGCCGGCCGTGCCCCAGATTTTCCGCGCGAGGGCCTGATTGACGATCGCCACCGGCGCGCCCGTTCTCTCATCACGCTCGTCGAACGCCCGTCCATCGACGACGGGAATTCTGGCGGTCGCGAAGTAGCCGGCAGAAACACTGGCGCGGAACACCACCGGCGCAGGCTGTGTGTCGTCGACTGCCCGATCGGCTGGAGCCGCCGTCGTCGTGTCGTAGAGGATTGCGAAGGGCGGCCACGACGTCCAGGCCGCGCCCTCGACGAGTGGCGCTGCGATCGCGTGGCGCTGGACATCCTCGTAGAAGGCGCGACGCCTTGCCGCATCGTATCCGCGCATGTCGAGTGACACGGACGCGAGCGACAGACCGTCAGCATCGAAGCCGAGCCGTACGTCGCGAGCGCGAGACAGGCTCCGTTGAAACAGTCCGCCCGCGACCAGAAGAGACAACGACGCGGCGACTTGCACCACGACCAGGACGGCGGCGACGTGGCGCCGGCTCTGGGCTGAGGTACCACGCCCGCCGGCCTTGAGCACGGTATTCAGATCGGTCCGAACCGCGTGGAGTGCGGGCAGCAACCCGCACGAGATCCCTGCGATTGCCGACACAGCCATCGCACCAGCAACGACGCGCCAGTCCACGCTCAGATCCGGAAGCAGCGTGGCGACGGATGTGAGGTGTACGAGCGCCTCTTCCGTGACATGCATCAGCAGCATCACCACAGGGAGCGCCACAAGGCCGCTCGCCGACGTCAGCAGCACGCTCTCGGTCAGGAGCTGTCGCACGATGCGTCCGTGTCGAGCGCCGAGCGCCGACCGTAGCGCCACTTCTCGCTCGCGGTCGGTGGCGCGCGAGAGCATCAGATTGGCCACATTGGCCGTGGTCAACAGCAACAGCAGAACCGCCAGTGCGATTGACGCCGTCGCCGCAAAACCAAAGATCGCGCGCAGCCCCGGATTCGGGCGGCTGCGACGCTCGGGAACAACCTCGATGGCAACGCCACGATTCGTGTTGGGGTACGTGCGTGCGAGCGATGCGGCGGTAGCCGCAAACGCTGATTGCGCCTCCGCCGCGGAACGACCGGGTTGCAGGCGCGCCAGCGTGGCAAACGCATGCGCTCCCCGCCGTTCGAGAATCGATGGTCCGGCCGCGTTGAACAGGTCTCTCGACATTGACGCGGGCACCCAGCCGGCAGGACGTACGAGTCCGTCCGCGCCTCTGAACGCCGGCGGGGTCACGCCGACGATCGTCGCGGGCCATCCGTTCACGCGGACGCGATGCCCAATCGCGTGCGGGTCGGCCGCGAAGCGCGTCATCCACGTGTCGTATGCCAGAACGATCACGGCAGGGTCGCTCGCGCCGCGGCTCTCGCCGGGTTGGATCAGACGGCCCATGAATGGCCGCACGGCGAGCACGTGAAAGTAGGTGTCGGTGACGAGCTCCAGAGTCACGCGCTCGGAACGATTGTCCGCTTCGAGGGTGAAGGCTTGGGCCGTGTACCCGGCCATATCGCTCACGACCGCCGTGTTCGTGCGGTAGTCCTGCAGGTCGAGGAACGAAAGGCCGTGCGGGACCGGGGCGTGCGCGTCCCGCGTCGCGACCGAGACGAGCTCATCTGGCCGATCGACAGGAAGGGGACGAACGATGAATCCGTTGATCGCGGCGGCGACTACGGCCACGCCGCCAATTCCCACAGCCATCGTTGCGATCGACGCGAGTGCGAAAAGAGGGGCACGCCGCAAAGATCGGAAGGCGTATTGGACGTCCTGCCGCAGGATGCCGAGATGCTCGCGAGGCGCCGTGGACATCACGTCGACGATGGTCTCGGTCCACAGACGGAACGAGGATCCCGTGCGCTGCGCGTCGCGCCGCTGCGCCCGGAACGTCTGTTCCATCTCGCCTGCGTAGTCGACTCGGAAGTCGGCTGGCAGACAACGGAGCAGCAGCCGGAACAGCCGCATGCCGAGCGGTTCGGACGGATGTCCCATCGCGCCTATCCTTCGGACGGCCGCCTGACGAGATCCTTCGCGCGGGCCATTTCGACAATGGACTCGAGCCTCGCGATTTCTGCGGCGGCCACTTTGCGGCCGAGCGGCGTGAGGCGGTAGTAGCGACGCCGCTCATCGTCGAGCGCCGGGTCCGGGCGCTCGTCGCACTCGATGATGAGAGCGTCTGCCGTAGCGCGTTTGATCAGCGCGTACAAGGTGCCAGCGCTGAGCCGGACGCTGCCGTTCGTCCGTCGCGCGATTTCCTTCAGGATGGCGTAGCCGTGCTTGTCGCCGTCGGCGAGGGCGACCAGGGTGTGCAGCATGGGCGGCGTCAACGGCAGGAAGTGATCGACGGCACTGGAGCGCGGCTTTGGCATGGACCACTGAATGGCCGAATAGTGCGTGGCGCGGACGATTATAGCGTACGACGCTATAGTGGACGTTTGGAAAGCTACCTCAGCCTGTTGCATCCCTGCGTGCTGGTTCCGCCCGCAGAATTTGCACAAAAGCAACTTTGAGTTGCGTTAATTGGGCTACCATGGACGCTTCAGAGTGCCCATGACCGACCGTGCCCTATCGTCCGCCGCTCACGCCCCTGCCCCTTCAGGGCGGGGCCGCGCGCGCGTGGGAGGGCGAAGCGCACGCGTTGTTTCGGCCGTCCTGCGGATGACCCTCGAGGTGCTGGGGCAGGAGGGCTATGCCGGGCTCCGCGTGGAAGACGTCGCGGCGCGCGCCGGAGTCAACAAGACGACGATCTACCGGCGCTGGCCGACGCGCGCCGATCTCGTGGTCGCGGCGTTGACGAGCCTGGCCACGCCGCCCGTCGCGGTCGAGACCGGGCGCCTCGCCTGTGATCTGAAGGCGACGTTCATGACGGCAACGACGCTCCGCTCGACACCGGTCGGTCGCGGCGTCGTCCAGGCACTCATCGCGGAGCGCGGCGATCCCGAGGTGGATCGCGTGGTCTGCGAGATCCGCGAGCGGCATCGCGCGCCCGCACGCCGCGTGCTGGAACGCGCCCGCCGTCGAGGCGATCTGCCGAAGCGAGTGGATATCGAACTGCTGCTGGACGTACTGGCGGGAACGATCAACACGAGACTGCGCGAACATCCGGACCGGCTGGATCCCCAGTGGGTCGGACGTGTCGTGCGGCTGGTGCTGTCAGGCGCGGGCGTGCGCGCCAAAGATAGTGGGACGACATGACGAGAACGCGCTCGACTGTTCTGCTCGTGGTGGTCGCACTGGCCGCTTCGACGGGCTGCCGCAACGACAACGCGGCGGCGGCGGCCCGGGCGCCAGCGCCGCCCAGCGTCGGATTCGTCTCGGTGGTGCCGGAGCGGATTACCGTGACCAGCGAGTGGATCGCCACGCTCGACGGCATGGTCAACGCCCAGATCCGCCCGCAGGTGTCGGGCTATCTCGTGCGCCGCAGCTATCGCGAGGGCGCGTTCGTCAAGAAGGGCGACGTGCTCTTCGAAATCGATCGCCGTCCGTTCGAAGCGGCGCTCAACCAGGCGACCGCGCAGCTGGCTGAAAGCGAGGCGCAGCTCGCCAAAGCCGAGCGCGATCTCGCCAGAGATCAGCCACTCGCCGAACAGCGCGCGATCGCTCGCAGCCAGCTCGATAACGACATGAGCGCGCGCGATGCGGCCAAGGCCGCCGCGGCATCGGACAAGGCCACGGTCGAAACGGCGCAGCTGAACCTCGGGTTCACACGCGTCACGTCGCTGATCGATGGCGTCGCCGCAATCGCCACCGCACAGATTGGCGACCTGGTCGGACCCTCGTCGGTCCTGACGACGGTATCGAACGTCAATCCGATTCGCGTCTTCTTTCCGATCAGCGAGCAGGAATATCTGAACATCGCCGACCAGGTCAGCACGACCGCTGGCGCTGCCGCGCTGTGGCAGGAAGGGGGAGGGCTGACCCTGCTGCTCGCGGACGGCCGCGTGGTGCCGCATCGCGGCTCGATCGTGGCGGTGGATCGCGGTGTCGATCCGAAGATGGGCACGATTCGCGTCAGCGCCTCGTTCCCCAATCCGGGCAATCTCCTGCGTCCTGGCCAATACGCCCGTGTTCGCGCGCAGACCGCCGTGCGTCAGAACGCGCTGCTCGTGCCGCAGCGCGCCGTGTCGGAGCTCCAGGGCGGCGTTCAACTTCGCGTCCTGACGCCCGACAACAAGATCGCGATCAAGACGGTCTCGCTCGGCGGCCGCTCCGGCAACCGCTGGATCGTGGACAAGGGGCTGCAGGCGAACGACCGCGTCGTGATCGACGCACCATCGCTGCGTGACGGCACTGTCGTCGCCCCACACCCGGCGCCGGCAATCGAGTAGAGGCGAACATGTCCCGCTTCTTCATCCGCCGGCCCATCGTCGCGATCGTCATCGCCATCATCACCGTCCTCGGCGGTCTCGTGTCGATGAGCGGGTTGCCGATCTCGCAGTTCCCGCAGATTGTGCCGCCGCAGATCCTGATCACCGCGCAGTATCCCGGAGCGGACGCGGTCACGGTGGAACAGGCAGTCGCAACGCCGCTCGAGCAGCAGATGAACGGCGTGGACGACATGCTCTACATGCAGTCGAGCAATGCCAACGACGGCACGATGACGCTGACGGTCACCTTCGACGTCGACACATCGGCAAACATCGATCAGGTCAACGTCACGAACCGAATCACCCAGGCGCAGGCCAATCTGCCGCCAGAGGTGAATCAGTTCGGCCTCGCGTTGCGGAAGCAGACGGGTCTGCCGATGCTGATCGTGGGCCTCTCCTCACCCGGCCACAGCTACGACGCGCTGTTCCTCGCGAACTACGCGAACATCAACATCATCGACGCGATCTACCGCGTGCCGGGCGTCGGCGAAGCGCGTATCTTCGGCGCTGGCGACTACGCCATGCGGATCTGGGTGAAGCCGGACATGCTCACGAGGCTCGGGCTCACAGTCCCGGATTTGAGCCGCGCCATCCAGCAGCAGAGCACCGTCAATCCCTCCGGACAGATCGGCGCCAATCCCGTCCCCCTCGGCCAGGAGATGACCTACACGGTCCGGTCGCAGGGCCGTCTCCAGACAGAAGAGGAGTTCGGGAACATCGCCGTGCGATCGAACCCGGATGGCTCGGTCATCCGGATGCGCGACGTTGCCCGCATCGAACTGGGCGCCCTGAACTACCAGCAGATCGGCCGCGTGAACGGCCAGTCGGGCTGCGCGATTGCCGTGTTCCAGGCCCCGGGATCGAACGCGCTCGCCGTTGCCGAAGGCGTCCGCGCGCAGATGGAGGCGCTGCGCGCGCGCTTCCCGCGCGATCTCGAGTTCGAGTACACGCTGGATACCACGAAGGCCGTCTCGGAGGGCATCCGCGAGATCGCCATCACTCTCGCCGAGGCGATGGTGCTCGTCATCCTGGTCGTCTACGTGTTCCTCCAGAACTGGCGCGCCACGCTCATCCCGGCCGTGGCGGTTCCTGTCTCGCTCATCGGCACGTTCATCGCGTTCCCCGCGCTCGGCTTCTCGCTCAATACGCTGTCGCTGCTCGGATTGGTGTTGGCGATAGGACTCGTCGTGGACGACGCCATCGTCGTCGTCGAAGCGGTGGAGCATCACATCGAAGAAGGCATGTCGCCCCGCGATGCCACCATCCAGGCGATGGACGAAGTGGCCGGTCCCGTCGTGAGCATCGCGCTGATTCTGGCGTCGGTGTTCGTGCCGGTCGCGTTCATGGGCGGTATCCAGGGCAGCCTGAACAAACAGTTCGCGCTCACCATTGCGATCTCGGTGCTCATTTCGGCGTTCAACGCGCTCACACTCTCGCCGGCGCTCGCCGCAATGTGGCTGCGACCGCGAAAGGAGGGACGGCTGTTCGGTGGTCTCTTCCGGGCCTTCAATCGCGGCTTCGACAAAGGCTCGCGGACCTACATTGCCATCAGCCGCGCGCTCATCCGGAAGGCTGCGCTGGGCATCGCCATCCTCGTGGGTTTCGCGCTGCTCGGCGGCGTGCTGGGCCGGACGCTGCCCACGAGCTTCTTGCCGGAAGAGGACTACGGCTACTTCCTGCTCAACGTGCAACTACCACCGGCCGCGTCTCTGCAGCGCACTGACGACGTCTGCCGGAAGGTCGAGGCGATGCTGGCGAAGACCGAAGGGATCGGCGCGTATAACGCCATCGTCGGATTCAGCCTTCTGACGCGCGTCACCGCGCCGAACAACGGCTTCTATTTCGTCGGCCTGAAGCCATGGCACGAGCGCGGCGAGGGCATGGATGCACGCGCGATCGTCAACCGGCTGAACGCACGATTCCGGAAGGACATTCCGGAGGCCGCCACACTCGCGATCATGCCGCCGTCGATCCCGGGCCTGGGCTCGCAAGGCGGCTTCACGTTCTGGCTGCAGGATCGATCCGGCGGGTCGGTCGAGCACCTGAACGACGCGCTGCAGGCGTTTCTCGCGGAGGCGCACAAGCGGCCGGAGCTCGCGGGCGTCAACTCGCCGTTCAGCGCCGCGGTACCGCAGGTCTACATCGACGTCGATCGCGACAAGGTGCTCAAGGAAGGCATCGCCATCGGAGACGTGTACCAGACGATGCAGACGTTCCTGGGCGGGCTGTACGTGAATCAGTTCAACCGGTTCGGCCGTCAATGGCGCGTCTTCCTGCAAGCGGAAGGCGACGTGCGCACGACACCAGACAACATCGGCAGGTTCTACGTGAGGAACAACGACGGCGACATGGTGCCGCTCTCATCGGTGCAGCGCGTGCAGAAGACGTTCGGCCCGCAGTACACCAACCGGTTCAATGTCTACCGCGCGGCACAGGTCAACGGCGCCGCCGCGCCGGGCTACAGCTCGGGGCAGGCGCTCGATGCGCTCGAGGACGTGGCGAAGGCGACGCTGCCGGCTGATGTCAGCTACGACTGGGCGGATCTGTCCTACCAGGAACGCAAGGCGGCCGGGAACGCCGGACGGCTGTTCGCGCTGTCTCTCATCGTGGTCTTCCTGATCCTGGCGGCGTTGTACGAGAGCTGGTCGCTCCCGTTCTCGGTCTTGCTGTCGGTTCCAGTCGCCATCGTCGGCGCGTTCGCGGGTCTGCTCATGCGCCGGTTCGACTTCGACGTCTACGCCCAGGTCGGTGTCGTCATGTTGATCGGCCTTGCAGCCAAGAACGCGATCCTCATTGTGGAGTTCGCGAAATTGCGGAGCGAGGACGGCCGAGACGCGGTCACCGCCGCGCTCGAAGGCGCGCAACTGCGCCTGCGGCCGATTCTGATGACATCGTTCGCCTTCATCCTCGGGTGCGTTCCGCTCTGGGTCGCTACGGGATCCGGCGCCGCCTCGAGACGCATTCTCGGCACCGTCGTGATCAGCGGCATGCTCGCGGCAACGCTCCTGGGCATCTTCCTGATTCCCCTGCTCTACGTGCAGGTCGAGAAAGTGTCGGCGTGGCGGACGCGCTCGCGCACCGGGTCGCTCGAGCCCGCACCGAAACCGAGCGCGTCATGATGAAGCGTTTCTTGCGTCTTCTTGCCGGAGCCGTCTGCGCGGTCGCGGCCGCTGGCTGCGTGGTCGGTCCGAACTACGTGAAGCCGGCCACGCCCGTGCCCGAGACATTCCGTGGCGCAGAATCCGTTTCCGCCGCCGCGGCGCTCGCGGATGCGAACTGGTGGGACGTCTTCGAGGACGAGCAGCTCAAGACGCTGCTCCACACCGCGCTGGCGCAGAACGACGACCTGAAGATCGCTGCGGCGCGTGTGCTCGAAGCACGCGCAGCACTGGGCGTGACACGAGCGGATCAATACCCATCGGTCGGCGTCGAAGCGCAGGCGGGTGGCGGACGGACGGCGGCTGCAGGGACGACGCCCGCACAGACCGTTGGTGCGCTGCGTGTAGGCGGGACTGTTGACTGGGCGCTGGACTTCTGGGGTCGTTACCGCCGCGCGACCGAGTCCGCTCGCGCCGAGCTGCTGGCGACCGAGTGGGGACGCCGTGCGGTGACGACGGCGGTCATCTCGGATGTCGCAAATGGATACTTCGAGTTGCGCGCCTTGGACCTCGAGCTCGAAGTCGCGCAGCGAACCTTGAAGTCGCGGAATGAATCGCTCGGTCTGACGAGAGTCCGCGAAGCCGGCGGTGCAACGTCGCTTCTCGACGTGCGTGAAGCGGAGCAACTCGTATTCGGCGCCAGCGCAGCCATCGTCGAGCTGGAGCGGCGCATCACGCAGCAGGAGAACGCGCTCAGCCTCCTGCTGGGCAATCTGCCTGCGCCAATCACGCGAGGCCTCGCGTTGGTGGATCAGCCGCACGCTCCCGAAGTGCCGGCCGGCCTGCCATCGTCGTTGCTCGCGCGGCGACCGGACGTCCAGGCGGCAGAGCAGCAGATCATCGCGGCGAACGCGCAGGTGGGCGTCGCACGGTCGGCGTACTTCCCGGCAATCTCGCTGACTGGTACCGGCGGTCTGCAGAGCACCGCGCTCAGCGCGCTCTTCTCGTCTGGCGCCGGTTACTGGAGCGCCATCGTCAGCGTCGCTCAGCCCGTGTTCACGGCGGGCCGGACACGATCGCAGGTCGCGCTGGCGCAAGCGCGCGTGGACGAGGCCACGGCCCTCTACGCCCAAGCCGTGAAGCGCGCATTCAGCGAGGCGTCGGATGCGCTGGTCGGCTACGCCAAGACCCGCGAGTTCCGCGTGCAGCAGGAAGGACTGACGACCGCCGCCCAGGACGCGCGACGGCTGGCTGATATCCGCTATCAGGGCGGAGCGACGAGCTATCTCGAAGTGCTCGACGCCGACACCCGACTCTTTGTCGCGGAACTGCAGTTGGCCGAAGCACGACAGGCTGAGATGTCATCGTTCGTCGAGGTCTATCGCGCACTCGGCGGTGGGTGGCAGCAGGAAGGTCGGCCGACGAACTAGTCTGGGCCTTGGGCCTTGGGAGGTCAATCTCCCGACCCCTGGCCCGTGGCACCAGCTTGTAGAGCCGCAAGGCGAGCAGGGCCTCCGCAGGACCAAAGGGGACCGCCGACTCTTGGACTCGTATTCGTGTTCGGGTTCGTATTCGTGTTCGGGTTCGTGTTCGTGTCGAGTTCGTGTTCGTGTCCGTGTTCGGCTTCTTGGTGTGCCTAGAGCCTTGGGCCGTTCACCAGAGTCCGAGTCGGTCACAATACGGTCATGGACGACGCGCGTGTCACGACAGTGCGTGACTGGATCGATGCCGCCACACGCATCGTGGCGCTCACGGGCGCCGGCATTTCGACGGAATCAGGCATCCCCGACTTTCGCGGACCGCAGGGTGTCTGGACGAAGAACCCGAAGGCGGAACGGCTCTCGAACATCGCCGATTACATGGCCGACCCCGAGGTCCGCAAGCTCGCGTGGCAGGGCAGGCTGCATCATCCGGCGTGGACTGCGACGCCTGGGCCCGGACATCGCGCGCTCGTCGAGCTCGAGCGCCGCGGCGCGCTGCACGCGCTCGTGACGCAGAACATCGACGGCCTGCACCAACGCGCCGGCAGCTCCGACGACGTCGTCGTCGAAGTGCACGGGACGATGCTCGAGGTGATGTGCATGCGGTGCGACTGGCGCGGTCCGATGCGACCGGTGCTCGATCGGCTGCGCGAGGGCGAAGAGGATCCGGGCTGCACGGTGTGCGGCGGCATCCTGAAGAGCGCGACGATCTCGTTCGGTCAGGCGCTGGTGCCCCGTGTGATCGCGCGTGCCATGCAGGCGGTCGAGGACGCGGACCTGCTGCTCGCCATCGGAACGAGCCTCCAGGTCTACCCGATCGCGGCCGCAGTACCCGCCGCGAAAGCCGCCGGTGCGCGCATCGTCATCGTCAACGCCGAGCCGACGCCATTCGACGAGGTGGCGGATGCGGTCCTGCGCGGACGAATCGGCGAAGTGCTTCCCGCGATTTGCCGGGCGTGACGGGCTCCCAGCCGTGGACCCTGCGCCGTAGGCCTTTGGACATCCGCCTATCGACTCGTCCTCACGTAGAGCGCTCCGCCGAGCAGGTTGCACAGCGGACCCGTCAGCGCGACGCCAATCGGATACCAGAGCGGACCGAAGCCGCCGACGCTCATCGCCCCGAGCCACACCTAATGCGCCGAGAACCAGCCCGATTGCTGCGCCAATCGCCGCGTGGCGCATCGGCGCGTACGGCGCCAGCCGGGCAGTCACATATCCGCCGGCGACCGTGATGATCGCCCGATACGTCATGGCCAGAAGGTTCAACCCAGGGTCGTACATCGGCTCGCCCCATGGTGGATAGACCTTCAGCACGTGGAGCACTTCGTCGATTCCCAGCGACAACACGACGACGACAACGAATCCTGCAAGGATGGCCAGAATGCTGCGCCCGAGCCGGCGAGGCTCGGCCGTGGCGATGGCATGGGTCACAGCGAACTCCTCAGTCTGCAGTCTCCGGTCTGCGGTCTACGGTCTACGGTCTACCAACTATCAACTACCAACTACTAACTACTGAGTAGGTCGAAGCCGAGCCAGGCTTTTCGACATGCGACTGTGTCGGGCAGAATGAGCGGGGCGGCCACCAAGATATGCCAGGTCACACCTGCTACCACTGCAAGGAATGGGTCGAGGAAGGCGTTGCCCACGACTGCTGGACGACCACCGAAGCGGCGCTGACTGCCGACCTGTCGGAGGATCTGCGCGACGCGTGGGAACGGCTTCGTGAGACGGCCGTCGAGTTGGGCGATCAGCGCATCTACGCCTCGCACAGCTCGATCATGTTCTCGCGGAAGTCCTGCTACTTCTTCATCCGGCCCAAGAAGACCTTCCTGGAGGTCTGTATCTTCCTGGGGCGCGCGGTGAAATCGCCTCTCATCCGCCGGGTCGATCGCGCCTCGAAGGTCAAGCTCTACCATCTCTTGCGGATCACGCACCGCGACGAAGTGGAAGCGCCGATCACTGACTGGTTACGCGAGGCGTACGACCTGTCCGATGTCCTGGCCGCACGCGCGAAGCCGCCACGCCCAAAGGCTCGAGTACAGCGCGCGCCGGCGAAGGCGCGCCCCGCAAAACGCCCCGCGAAGACATCCGCCCCGCGCGCAACGAAACGGACGTTGGCGCGAAAGGCGAAGAAGGCCACCAGGCGCTCCCGGCGCTGACCGAGGGTCTATTCGTCATTCGTCATTCGTCAATCTGCAATGCTCCTCGTCCTCATGCAGTAGACTCCCTACACAATAAATAGTAGAGTGTCTACACAATGGCCGAACGCGTCATGTCCCGCGTAGAGCTCCTCCAGGGGACGCTCGAGCTCCTCATCCTGCGCACGCTCCTGCCGGGGCCCAGCCACGGCCATGCCGTCGCCAAGCACATCCAGCGCACGTCGGAAGAGCTGCTGCAGGTGGAAACCGGCTCGCTCTACCCCGCGTTACACCGGCTCGAGGCAAAAGGCTGGATCGCCGCCTCGTGGGAGCTCTCGGAGAAGGGCAAGCGCGCGCGCTACTACAGGCTGACAGCGCTCGGCCGCAGACAACTGGCAAGCGAACAGTCGAAGTGGCAGGCGTTCGCCCGCGCCGTCGGCCTCATCCTTCGGCCCGCGTCGGAGGACGAGCGATGAGATCCCTGCTTCGCACACTCGCCCAGTGGTGGCAGCGCAATCGCAAAGAGGGAGAGCTGCAGGAGGAGCTGGAGTTTCATCTCGACGAGGAGGCCTCCGATCGCCGCGCGCAGGGGTTGACCGACCAGGACGCGCGCAGAGCCGCTCGTCTCGATCTGGGTAATCCCGTTTCGCTCCGCGAACAGGTTCGGTACGAGTGGGGTTGGACGTGGCTCGAGCAGGTTGGGCAGGACGTCCGCTATGCCCTTCGCGCTATGCGCAGTAACCGGGCCTTTACCGCGCTCACCGTACTTTCACTCGCGCTCGGGATCGGCGCGAACACAGCCATCTACAGCTTCATGGATGCGGTCCTCGTGCGATCTCTGCCGGTGAGAGACCCGGGATCGCTCGTGGTCGTGAACTGGCGAAGCCCGGAGCCCACACGCGATGCGCAAGGCAATCGCGAGTCGGTCATGCACTCCATGAGCGGGAGCGTGAACGCCGATGGCGAAGGCGGTTTGAAGTCGGGCATTTTTCCGTTCCCTGCCTTCGAGCTGCTCCAGAAGGAATCAAGTGGCGTCTTCTCCAGCCTCTTCGCGTACCACCCGAACCGGGGGGCCAACCTCCTGATCGATGGCCAGGCCGATGTCGGCCGGGGCGAGTACGTTTCGGGCGACTACTTCCAGGGCCTCGCCGTGAATCCCGCCGCAGGACGCCTGCTCGGCACCGAGGACGACCGCGAGGGCGCACCAGCAGCAATCGTCGTGAGCCTGGCATTCAGCGAGCGCCACTTCGGCGCCGCGGATCGCGCGCCGGGCCGGTCGATCCTCATCAACGCCGTGCCCTTCACCATCGTCGGGGTCACGCCACGAGACTTCTTCGGAGTGGATCCGGCGGCGGCACCCGATTTCTATCTCCCGATGCACGCCGATCTGCTCATCGATGCGGCCGGACTCAACGGCGTCACGAAGGCGCAGTATCTCGAGGACGGCTACTACTGGGTCGAGATGATGGCGCGGCTGCGGCCAGGGATCAGTCGCGAAGAGGCAGAGGCCGCTCTGGCACCCGTCTTTCAACGATGGGTCACCGGCACCGCGAAGACGAAGCAGGAACTCAAAAGCCTGCCTGCGATGCGGCTCGTGAGCGGGGCGACGGGCATTGACACGCTCCGGCGTGAGTACTCGAAGCCACTCTATATGCTGCTCATGCTGGTCGGCCTGATCCTGGCGCTGGCCTGCGCAAACACCGCCAACCTGCTCCTGGCTCGGGCGACCTCCCGTTCGCGTGAGATGGCCGTCCGCCTCAGCATCGGTGCGGGACGCTTTCGCGTCATCCGCCAGCTGCTGACCGAGAGCCTGCTGCTTGCGCTGCTGGGCGGCGCAGTCGGCGTGATCCTCGCGGCGTGGGGCATCCGTGTGCTGCGGCTGCTGCTCGCCAATGAACCGGACGCCGTCCCGCTGCGCGCGGAACTGAACTGGCACGTCCTGCTCGTGACGCTGGCGGTGTCAGTCGTTTGCGGCGTACTGTTCGGCCTGGCGCCGGCCATTCAATCGACGAGCCCGGACGTCATGCCCGCGCTGAAAGACCTCAGGATCGCCGCAGCCGGATCTCGACGAGGGATCCGCTGGCTGAACCCGGGCCGCGCGCTGGTCATGTCCCAGATCGCGATGGCGCTCCTGCTGCTCGTGACCGCGGGCCTCTTCGTGCGAACGCTTTCAAATCTCTATGGGGTCGATCTGGGATTCAATCCGCGGGCGGTTCTGCTGTTCGACGTCAACGCACGCCAGGCGGGTCACCAGGATCCGGAGATCGCGACGTACTACGCGAACCTGCACAGGGCGTTGTCGGAAGTGCCGGGCGTTCAGTCGGCCACGTTGTCGTTTGCCTCGATCATCGCGGCGGGCAGACAACTCGACATCCGCGTGTCCGGCAGACCCGCGCGCGGCACCCGCTTCATGAGCGTCGGCCCCGCCTTCTTCACGACGATGCAGATTCCGCTGCTGCTCGGCCGTGGAATCGACCAGCGCGATCACGCACACGCGGCGGCGGTCGTCGTCGTCAACGAACGGTTCGCGACACTGAACTTCGGCGCCGGCAATCCGATCGGCCGGCACATCACGCTTGGGGGGCCCACACCACGCGACATGGAAATCATCGGCGTGTCCGGGAATGTCCGGTATCAGGGTCTCAAGGAAGAATGGGTCCCGATCGTATTCGTGCCCTACGACCAGGGCGACTGGCCACCGATTGAGGAGATGACTTTCGCCCTGCGCACGATCGGCGATCCGCTCGGCTATGTCAGCAGCGTGCGCGACATCGTGCGCCGGGCTGATACCCGCGTGCCGGTCACGAACATCAGGACCCAGCCTGGAGAGATCGAGCAGACGATTAATCGGGAGATCGTCTTCGCGAGGCTCTGCTCGGCCTTCGCCGGTACTGGCGCTGATCATCGCCACCGTCGGGCTGTACGGCACGACGGCCTATGCGGTGGCCAGGCGGACGGGTGAGATTGGAATCCGCACTGCACTCGGCGCGACCCGGCGCATCGTGCTCGCGATGGTGTTGGGCGATGTTCTCGTACAGGTAGCTGGCGGACTGGTGATCGGCGTTCCGATCGCGCTCGGCGCGTCACGCTTTGTCGACGCGTTCCTGTTCGGATTGAAACCCACGGATCCCTGGGCGCTCGCTATTGCCGTTGTCGTGCTCGCGGCTGCCGCACTGCTTGCCGGCTACATTCCCGCACGGCGCGCCTCGCGGATCGATCCCATGCGAGCGCTTCGACACGAGTGAACCTGCAGGCACGAGGGCGGCGAGACACGGATGTAGGCCGGAGCGTCAGTCCGCGCGCAGGGTCACCGCTGGATCGACCCGCGATGCCAGTGTTCAGTAGACGAGCGTAGAGGGCCCTCCGACAGATCCACTGTCAGGTTGGCATCACCCTCGAGTGCCTGCGTGGCTGACGTGCGAAAGTGCCGACGCGCTGAGTGACGCTATCTGGAACAACGCTCCGCGGGAGTCGGCACTGACGCCGTCGCGGTTCGGCGGGATCGTTTTCCTTCGGTAACCGTGAAGATAAGCGTCAGCTGCGTGCGTTCTCCGTAGGTCGGTTTCATGTCGAGCGCGATCTCCGCGTCGGGATAGCCTTTCTCGCGCAAGAGGTCCCGAAGGACTTCCTTGAAGCGGCATAGTGTCGGGGATTCAAGCGGCAGCCCCAGGCGCAACTCCGCGCCGTTTGAGCGAAACCGTTCGCGCATGTTCTGGAAGCCTGACAAGTGGTTCGTCCCCACGATCTGGATGCCAGCGATGTCGTCATGCCCCTCGACCAGCTGGCCACGAATTCCGCTCAGCTCGCCTTGCTGGCCACTCAACGCAACGGTGAGCGCCACAAGCACGAAGGCTGAGACGCACGAGACAGTCCGGCGAGTGCCCTGCATGCCCGGACGCTCCAGTTCGACCATTCGGGGTGGCGTCGCCATGCTGAAAGACCTCCCCTGGCTTCGGATCAAAGCGCCATTTGCGTTCAGCCGAGCGGCGGCTTCAGGTTTCCGGGGCGATCCTACTACCGCTTGACATATTCCTGTATGGGAATATGATTACGTCCATGCCCCGCGCGGCCACGACCTCCGATCCTTTCAACGCCATCGCCGAGCCGCACCGTCGGGACATTCTCGAGTTCCTGGCGTCTCGGGAGCGGGCAGTCACCGACATCGTGCTGGCGTTGAGGCTCGCGCAACCGTCGGTGTCGAAGCACCTTCGCGTACTTCGCGATGTCGGCCTGGTCGACGTCAGGCGCGACGGCCGGCAGGCCTTCTATCGCACGAACGCCGAGGCCATCAAACCGCTGCATGAATGGAGCGCCCGATTCGAGCGCTACTGGCGTCAGCAGCTCGTGCGCATCAAGGAACGAGCCGAAGGTGGCTGATGCGCGATCGAATCCTGGCCGTAGACCGCAGACCGTAGACCGCAGCCTGAAGACCGTCGACTGAAGACCGCGGACCGAAGACTGAAGACCGAAGACTGGAGAACCTCATGCCTGTAACCGCACCGGTCACCGAGAGTATGTCCCTCGACATCACCGAGGAGGTCCTCGTCCGATCTCCGATCACGACCGCCTTCGATGCGCTGATTGAAGAGATCGGCCCATCGAACGTCGGCTATCAGAATGCGCCCATGCCGCTGGTGCTCGAGGCCTGGCCTGGCGGCAGGTGGTTCCGCGACCTGGGCAGCAACAACGGACACTTCTGGGGCCACGTGCAGGCAATCAAACGTCCGACGCTGCTCGAGATCACCGGGCCCATGATGATGTCGTTCGCCGTCGCGTCGAACGTCCAGTACCGCCTCAAGGAAGTGGACGGCGGAACGGTGATCACGCTGCACCACACTGCCCTCGGGCTCTTCCCCACGGGCTACCGCGAGGCGCTGTCGCAGGGCTGGACGGGCATCTTCGATCGCATCCGGAAACGAGTCGAGACCTAAACAGACATCCGGATCGTATGAAGTTGGGGTCGGGATAAATTTCAGTTCTTGCGATCGAAGATTCGTCGATCGGTTGCCGAAATTGAAACTCATCCCGACCCCATGTTCCAGGAGTGCCCAAATGGCCATGAATCAGATGTTGCTGCAGGAACTCGAACACGAGACCAAGACGACACGCCGCGTGCTGGAGCGTGTGCCAAACGATTTGCTGAACTGGAAGCCGCATCCAAAGGCGCGCACGCTCGGCCAGCTCGCGCTGCATATCGCGACCGTGCCTGGCGCCGTAGCCGAACTGGGCAAGTCGTCCCCCGCACAAGTCCGTCCGTTCACCGACCCGAGTCCGTCGAGTGCGGCGGAGCTCGTGCCCGCACTGGACAAGAGCGTCGCTTCAGCCAAGGCCATCGTCGGCAGCATGGACGATGCGGCGCTGCTCGAGACGTGGCAGCTGATGCGCGGCGATCAGGAAGTGATGGCGATGCCGCGCGTCGCGTTTCTGCGCGCGATCATGCTGAACCACTGGTACCACCATCGCGGGCAGCTGACGGCGTACCTGCGCGAGCTGGACGTTCCGATTCCCTCGATCTACGGACCGAGTGCGGACGAGAACCCATTCGCATAGGTCAGCACGACCGATCAGCCGTGATGCTTGAAGTACTGCACGGCCCGTTCGTGCCGCTCAGCCGCAGCACGCGTCTTGAAGGTGCCGAGGTTGCGGCGTCGGCCGGTCTTCGGGTCGCTCTTGCGCGAATACAGCCGATATCCGCCGGTCGCCAGCTTCCGTATCATGCCGTCCCTCCAGGCAGCTCGTGAGTCGCAGATGCGAGCCCTGGAGGGATTAATCTGCAACACGCGCGCCGAAGCTGGGTCCGCTCACCTCTCCGCGCAGCGTCGCCCTCTCTGCGACCGCGATGGCTGCGCGGAGATCCGCGTCTGATTCGAATGACCTCTTCGGTAGCACGAGCGCGTCAATTGCCATCGGTACGCTGACGCCGCCAAAGATGTCCGGCGTGACGACGACGCGCGGCCCAGCGAGCTGGACCCTCCAGTCGCCATGCAGAAAGCTGTCCGTCGATCCAGTACAGAAGGAGAGTGAGATCAGGTCCGCGAGCCGGACGAACCAGTAGTCCGCGCGCAGATCGTCGAGCGAGAGTCCGGAACCTCCGATCAGCCCATCACGAATCGAGGCCATGCGGTCGAAGAAGGGCATCCAGGCTGGATCGTCGTGGAATCGATCGTAGACGGCTATGGCGTGGTGAGCCGCGAGCGCCGCGGCCCACGGATCGTCCGAGAGCGTCGTCACACCCCGCGGCCACACGGCTTGACGCAGCGCCGCGGGCGCGTTGATGAAGTCGGCGATACGTCCAGTCCCAGGCAGCACGATGGGGGCTGCGTCGGGTTCGACCCATCCGTTGTCGTGGCCGCAGGCCGCGCGAAGAATGGACTGACGGCGCGGCCGATTCGCCAGCGCCTCGGCAGGCTCGATGACGCGGCCGGCGAGACGCGCGTGGTCCGGCTGCGTAATCAACTGGATGGAGTCGTCAAGGGTCCGGACGATCATGCAGCATTATCACGCCCGGCGAGAGGCGCTATCCTGCCAGCGCTCGCGTCAGTTCCCCTGAGTAGCCGAAGCCATTCGGCCTCGCGCGTGTCATCGCGAGGCGGCATCGTGTAACAGAAGAAGTTCAGATTGAACGGCCGGTCAGTGTGTTCCCGGATTCGAGCGACTTCCTGACGGATGCCGTCAGGCGTCAGCATCGCGCACGGGCAGCGATCTTCGTTTGGTGATCCATCCAGCACCGACCGACCCGGTGAGCGTCAGTACGATGGTCGCGGGTTCGGGGGTTGCCAGCGGCGCCGTCGCCGAGAACGTCCCGTTCTTAAAGAAGATGGCGGGATTGCCCTCCTGATCCGTCGTAGATCCAAAGTTGAGGACCCAGCTGCTGTTGGGCGAGGTCAGGTTGAATTGCGTAAAGGTAGGCCCTTCACCCACGAATCCGGTTGAAAACATATTCAGGGTGCCGGAATCATTGAACAAAGGATCCTGGAAACTTATTCCTTGAGAGGGTTCGTAACTCACGCCTCCAAGGACCACTGACGTATAGGTTGAAATAAAGATCTGACTCATGATCGTCAGCGTATCGACAGGAATCGGCTGACCCGTACACCACTCGAAACAGCCCATACCGCCGATTCCGGCGAGGTCGACGCCGGGACCGGTCAGACTGAACAGTACATTCTCGCCCGACCCCGTGTTGGGCCCCATGACCATCGTTGCCTGCGTCGCGTGAAATGTAGGAATGGGATCGGCGTGCGCCGATTGCACGGTGACGGCACACAGTATCGCGGTGGCCAGCTGCAAATATCTCATGGTGCCTCTGATTCAGTGCTCCGCTCGAAAGCGAAGTGCCTGCCGGGTTCGGAAACAGACGCTCAGATAACGGGCAACATTAGACATGAAATAGGGGCTTCGCAAGCTGATGCGGTTGCATCGGGACGTTTGAGCCGCGCGTCGGGTAACAGGTTTGTCGTGAAAAGCGGGTGGGCCGAGCAAGTGGTTGGCGCATGCCGTCGTGCAGGGTGCAGCGGCAGCGGCGATCGAATCACCCAGCTGAGTTGTTAGATGGGCGTTAGATCGGCGACGACAGCGTGAGCATCACCGTCCGAACCAGCGCTGCAGTCGGCTCGACCCGAACTGCTTCTTCTCCGCGACGAGCGCTTCGGAGGCTGTTTGGAACGTGCCCGTAGGCTTCGGGCCGCTGAGGAAGTCCACGTCCACACGCCCGACCTGCCCTTGGCCGAACTCGATGTAGCAGGAGCCTTGTCCGCGGTAGGCCTCAGGTGACGCGCCGCCACGGTGCTGCGCGACGATCGCCGCCGCAACGACGCGCGCGGACCCCTCCGCGAACACGCCAGCCTTTGGTGTCCCGACGCCATTCACGTCGCCAACGGCGTAGACGCCAGGGAGTTTGGTCTCGAGCGTCTGCTTGTTCACGGGGACCCAGTCGAACTGATGGGCGGAGAGGCCGGAGTCAACGACGACCTGCGGCACCCGGTGCACGGGGATGCCGAGGAGCAGATCGCACGGCAGCTCCGACCCATCGCTCAGCACCACCCGTCGTTTCGCGGCGTCGACGGACTGCACGAGATTGTCTTTCACGAACCGGATCCCGCGCTCGGCGAAGGCCGCCAGGATCGCCTGAGACGTATCGGGCGACGGCGGGATCGGCGTGCCGAACGGCATCACCAGGGCGATCTCGGCCGAGCCGCGTATCCCGCGCGCGGTGAGATAGTCGTGCAGGAGCAGCGCGGTCTCGCTTGGCGCGGGCGGACACTTGAACGACTTGCCGGTCACACCAATCACCGCGGCGCCGCGTTCGAATCGCGGCAGGACGTCCCGCAGCGCGAATGCGCCAGGAACGGAGTAGAACTCGTGGCCTCCCTCAACGAGGCCAGGCGTGCTCGCCGGATCGAGATCCGCGCCGAGCGCAACGACAAGAACGTCCGCGTCGAACGTGCCCGCGTCGGTCTCGACACGCTTCGCCGACGGGTCGATCGAGCGGACGACCGTCTGTACGAATCGCACGCCGGGCTTCACGATGTCGCGGTAGGCATGGAGCGCCGCCTGCGGCTGCTGCCGCCCGAACATGACATCGAGCTTCGAAAAGCCGAAGACGAACGACTCGCCCTTGTCGATGAGCGCGATGTCGATAGCGGCACCGAACGCCTCCGAGAGCAACGTAGTCAGTTCGAGCCCGCCGAATCCAGCACCGAGGACAACGACCCGCAGCGTCTCAGCCAATTGCTTCTCCTGTTGTCGAGTGTCAGTGGCCCGTCCGCAGGTCACTAAGCACGATTCTGTCAGATCGGTAGCGAGCGGCGGAAAAGCTGGCGTGCTAGTGCGCTGTCGTGTCCACTCGATACGTCTTCCACACGTACTCCAGCGCCAATGGCAGCGTCTGCTGCTTCACGATGCGCTCGGTGTGGCCGGCGTTTCTGACGAAGACGAACTGGTAGTGATAGCCCTTCGCCGCGAGCACCTTCGCCATGTTCTCGTTGGCGACCACCCAATCGTGCATGTTGTCGCGCATCGAGTTCGGATTGAACAGGTCGCGATCGCCGACGTGCATCCAGATGCGGATCGGCTTCGGGGGGTTGTTCGGGATCAGATGCTCGTGGAACTCCCACGCGCCGTGCGGGGTTTCACGGATTCGGCGGCCACTGCTGGTTCACGTACGTGCCCGAGTAGGAGAGGACGCGGTGGTACAACTCCGGGTGATACCAGGCCATGATCAGAGCCGCCGCAGCCCCCGAGCTGCCGCCCATCGTCGCGCGTGCGTCGGGATCCTTCGTGAGCTTCACGTGGCACTGTTCTTCGACGAGCGGCAGCACCTCGCTCTCGACGAACTCGGCATAGCGGCCAGACATGGTGTCGTATTCGAGGCCACGCTGGCTGCCTTGTGCGTCTCCGCTGCCGTTGCCGATTGAGATCGCGACCATCACCGGCACGCGCTTCCTGGCGATCAGGTTGTCGAGCGTCGTGAACAGGAGCTGGTCGGGACCGTCCGCACCGACGATGAAGGGGGCGACCGTGCCCGCGACGTACTGTTTGGGCACGTAGACGGCAACCTTGCGCGTATACGGCGCTGGGTGGCTGGTCGTCACGATCAGCTTGGCCGGATCGTTTGGATCCGGCGTCCCGAACGTCCCCGGGTCTCGCGCGATGCCGGGATAGATCTTGCTGTCGGTCGAGTTCATCGTCAGGTTGTAGACCGTGCCCTGCGGCACACCGTCCTGGACCACGGTCTCAGGGGCGGGGTCGTGCGTGGGCCCGACGATGAAGTTGCCGTCGGCATCGGGCGGCGGCAGCGTGCCGTCGGGCAGTTCCTTCGCCGTCACGTACCCGGGTGTATTCGGGTCACGCGTGGGAGGGGTCGGACGTGCTGGAGCAGCCGCGGCCTGAGGAGCCGGCGGTGGTGCGGCTGGTGCAGGTGGCGCCTGCGCCAGGACAGGGACGACGGCGGCGATCAGCAGAATCGAGCTGACGGGACTCCATCGAGTGTTGGGCATAGGTGCCCGTCAGTGTAATTGGGGTCGGGATAAGTTTCACAATCTGCCACGTCGCGACCAAGAAGGCGTGGCAGATTGTGAAACTTATCCCGACCCCAATTACCGTCAGCGCGTCAGCAGCTGCTCGCGGCCGTCTTTCGTGACGACTTTGACGAATGGCGTCCCACCGCGAGACAGGATCTGGACGTAGGACGACTGCTCACCGCTAAGAACGAGACCAGACCCGTCTTCGCTCGCGGTGAGCTTGACGTTCGGACCGCCCTTCGAATCGATCAGCCGCAGCATCACGCTCTCGGGATACCCGGTCGTGCCGTCGGGCATCTTCACGTCCGGCAACGCCGGAAACACTCTGAGCTCGGCCCGAACGCGCCCGCGATCGTCAACGAGCTCGAGCGCGTGCGCGCGAAGCAAAGGCGCCACGTCAGACGCCGCCACCGGCTTCTCGACCGCGATCCCTCGGAGGAACATTGCCGCATTCACGATCGACAACACTACGGCCAGCCGCTGCCACCTCATACGGACCTCCTTGGGTGAGGACGGTTCGGATGGCCGGGATGTTAACAACTCCCGGCCCATCCCGGGTGGCGAACGGTCAGCCGCGTGCGGCTACCAGAACAGGAAGCGGAGGAAGTCCCAGGGAAGAGGGCCGGGAGCAGGACGCGCTGACGCTTGAAGGTGACGCCCGCCGCGGCTCGGTCCACGGCGAACGCGTAGATTTGTGTCGGCAGCCCCGGGTAGAGGTCGTTGTCGCTGAACACGTAGAGCACGTGCCGGCCGTCCCTCGAGGTCGGGTCCCCACGCGAGTCCTTCGATCTTCTCGGCGATGACGTCCTTGATGGTCTGCGTGGCGTTCACCTTGTAATCGGGATCGAGCAGATCGAGGAACAGCTTCTTCGTGACCGGGCACGATGGAGGGATCGACGACGGATCGATCGCGCCAGCGGCAGGCTGTCGATTCCCGACACGTCGGTCGGCCGCGGCGTGCTGGCCAGATCGATCTTGTAGAGTCGCTTCAGGTTTGGCGATTGGGCTGCATTGGGCGGGGTCGGCACCTTCGTCCGATTGTCGCGCTCCAGCACCAGGAACTCATGATCGTTGATGGCCAGGATTTCGTTGACGCCGCGGCCCTGGTTCACGGCGTCCATCACGTAGACATACTCATGCGTCCGGCCCGTCAGGAGATCAATGGTCAGGATTCGATTGTTGAACCCGACTCGGCCCGACGGTGACCGGGTCCACGCCATGATCCTGAAGCAGCGCGTTCTGCATGATGCCGACGAGCGTGCGTCCGTCGGGCGTAATCGCAAGGCCTTCCATCCCCCGATTGGCCTGACGCCCCGTGACGTTGAACGCTGGATAAACCTCGAGCGACGTCCCGCCTGGTCCATCCAGATCGCCGCTGGGATGACCGTTGACGGGATCGAGCAGGAACTTCGCCGGTACGGGGAGCCGGCGCAGCAGCTGCCCCGCGGCGTTGAATTCGAAGATGTACGGCCCGTACTCGTCGGCGACGTAGAAAGTACCAAACGGACTGACGGCTATGGCCTCGGGGTCGAACCGGCGCGTCAGCCGTGGATGCGCGGTGTCGAAGCGCATACGCATCGCCGACGAAGGGCTGGCGCCATTCATTTCGCAGGAACGTCGTGTCGAGCAGGGTCGGCGTGATGTTGGGAAAGGCCGCCGCCGTATCGAGTGACAGCCGCACGACGTGGAACCGATCCAGGTAGGGCACGTCGGTCCGTCCGTCGAACGGTCCGCGATCCGGAACGGCGAGGAAGATGTTGCCGAACCCCGAGTACGTCACACCGGAGCCCAGGCCGCCCAGCTGCGCCTGATCAATGCACACCGTCGCATCGTCGCGCTGGCAGATGGACCGTCCGGCGAGACCGGATCGATCCAGGGCGTCTCCAGGAATGAAGCCGGTGCCGACCAGCGTCACGCCGGGATCCGCCGCGGACAGCGTGATGACGGTCGAAGTGATGAAGGCAATCGTCGAGGCTGCTAGCCAGCCGTGTTTCATGTGCTGCTCCAGGATTGAGGGTTGGTGGGAAACGCGGCGACAGGCTATACACGGCGCGCAAAAGCGACGTGACAGCCGCGCAACGCCGAATGTGACGGGCGCGCTTGCCGTGCTCTCCAGTCGGTGATAGGAGTACGCCTCCAACGGAGGCGTCCCATGCCGTTTCGCCGAGTCGTCGTCTCGAAGCGCCTTCTGACGTCGTTTGCGGCGCTTGCCATCGCTGGCCTGGTCTCGAGCGCGATTGCCTCCGCGCAGTCGGCGCTCGGCCCCAAGGCCACGCCCGAGGAAACGCGGATCTACGAAGCCTTCCGCGACTGGATCACGAGGCAGGACCGGGCCGTACAGGACGCCGATGACGACGTCGTCTACGCGCGCTACGCGGCCGAGCTGCAGACCCAGGGCAAGTCGGCACAGGAGGCTGCGGCAACGATCGCTTCGCTCAAAGCCATTGGAGACCGGGCGGAGGTCGAGCGCTGGAACAAGATCCTCACTTCGCCAAAACCGTTCTTCAACAAGGAGCCGAATGCGTTTCTCGTCGAGATGGTGAAAGGGCTGAAGCCGGGACGATCACTCGACGTTGGAATGGGGCAAGGACGAAATACGATCTTCCTCGCCAGGCAGGGATGGACCTCCGTCGGGTTCGACCCGGCGGACCGCGCGGTCGCCGCCGCGGAGGCCGACGCGAAGTCGGCGGGTGTGACGATCACGACCAAGGTCGCGAAGGCCGAAGAATTCGACTGGGGCGACGCGCAATGGGACCTCATCGTCCTCAGCTATGTCGGCGCGCGCGAGTACACCGACCAGGTGACCCGATCGCTCAAGCCTGGCGGCATGGTGGTCGTCGAGGCGTTCCATCGCGACGCCACGAAATCGCACCCGATTGGCGGCGCGGTCGTCTTCGACACCAACGAGCTGCTGAAGGTTTTTCCGGCGCTCCGAGTAGTCCGCTACGAAGACACGACGGCCGTCGGCGACTTCGGACTCGAAGAGACGCGTGTCGTCCGACTCGCCGCAGTCAAGCCGTAGCCGCTATTGCAAGCCGCCTCGAACCGACGTGATCCGCGACGTGTTGAACCCGAGCCAGTGCATGCGGCCGACATAGCGCGCGTGCTCGACCTTGATGCACCGATCCATGACGACAGACAGTCCGCCGGCTTCGGCGATTCGTGCGCCTTCTTCGTTGATGACCGTGAACTGGCACCAGAGGCTGCCAGCGTGAATGGCGATCGCTTCCTGGGCGATGCCTGGCACCGCCGATGGAGCACGGAACACGTTGACGATATCGACGTGGTCAGGCACATCGGCCAGGCTCGCGTAGCTCTTCTCGCCGAGGATCTCGGACTCGCGTGGATTGACGGGAATCACGCGGTATCCGTGGCGGCGCAGGTAGAAGCCGACGAAATAGCTGGCGCGAAGCGGGTTCTTCGACAGTCCCACGATCGCGACCGTTCTGGCGTTGTGAAGGATCCGCTGAATAGTCAGCGGGTCCTGGTACCGGCTCAGATTGAACGACGCGGTCATAGGGATGCCACTTCCGGCGCGGCGGCGGCAGCCGCTCGCGCAAAGCCCTGATCGAGATCCCAGATCAGGTCGTCGATCGCTTCGATGCCGACGGAGAGGCGGATGGTGCCCGGGCCAACGCCAGCGGCACGAAGCTCGTCCTCGCTCAGCTGGCGGTGCGTCGTGCTGGCGGGATGGATGATGAGGCTCTTCGAGTCGCCGACGTTCGCCAGGTGCGACCAGAGACTGACGCCTCGAATGAAGTTCTGGCCGGCGGAGCGCCCTCCGTGGCAGTCGAACGAAAACACCGCACCTGCGCCCTGAGGCAGGTACTTCTCGACGAGCGGCCGGTAGCGGCTCGTCTTCAGTCCAGGGTAGGTCACATTCGACGCGAGCTCGTGCGCCTGAAGATACTCCGCGACCGCACGTGCGTTCTGGACGTGACGCTCCATCCGTAGCGACAGCGTCTCGAGACCCTGCAGGAAGAGGAAGGCGTTGAATGGACTCATGCACGCGCCGAGGTCACGCAGCGTCTCGGCTCGCAGCTTCATCAGGTATCCGTATGTGCCGAACGTCTCGTGAAACTCGAGCCCGTGATAGGCCGGTGACGGATCGGCAACCACCGGATACCGGCCGTTCGACCAGTTGAACTGGCCCGAGTCAACCACGACGCCGCCAATGCTCGTCCCGTGGCCACCGATGAACTTCGTGGCCGAGTGCAGCACGATGTCGGCGCCCCATTCGATCGGACGGCAGAGATACGGCGTCGCGAACGTGTTGTCCACGATGAGCGGCAGATCGTGCGCGTGCGCGATGGCGGCGACTGCTTCGATGTCGAGGACGTTGCCAGCCGGGTTGCCGATCGTTTCACCGTAGAACGCCTTCGTGTTGTCCCGGACGGCGGACTTCCACGCAGCCGGGTCGTCGGGATCCACCCACGTCAGATCCACCGACATCTTCCGCAGAATGTGCTTGAGCTGATTGACGGTGCCGCCGTACAACGCCGACGACGAGACCATGTGATCGCCGGGGGAGAGCAGTGTGAAGAGCGCCGCGTTCTGCGCCGCGATGCCGCTCGCGAACGCGACGGCGCCGCATCCGCCCTCGAGGTTCGCCGTGCGCTCCTCGAAGACGGCAACCGTCGGATTCATGATCCGCGAGTAGGTGTTCCCGTACTCCTGCAGGTTGAAATACGCGGCTGCCGACTCGGGGTCTTCGAAGACGTAGCTCGTCGTCTGGAAGATCGGGACCGCGCGCGCACCGGTATTCGGATCGGGGCGCTGGCCCGCGTGAACCTGCCGGGTGTCGAAACCGAAGTCGCGTGCGGAGTCCATGGCCATTACTTCCCCGGGTCCACGAGTGCCTGGTACACGGCCGCGCGGCTCTGATACTGCAAGTTGGGCAAATCGGGGGCGGCGAGCCGCTGAATCATGCCGACGAACACCACGTCGTTGGCCGGGTCGACCCAGAACCAGGTTCCGGCGGCGCCGTCCCAGAAAAACGTCCCGCGGCCGTCAGGAAGGTTGGCCTCGAGCGGGTCGTATTCGACCGCACAGTTGAATCCGTACCCGAATCCCGGCCGCATCACCTGACGCCCGATACCGAACTCGCCCGTCAGGAGCTGCGGCGGCAGATGGTTCGCGCTCATCAGACGCACCGCCGCCTGCGACAACACACGCACGCCGTTCAACTGACCGCCATTGCCGAGCATCTGCGCAAAGCGGTAGTAGTCCATGGCGGTCGAGACCAGTCCACCGCCTCCCGACGGCATGGTGGGTGTCTTGTCGTACTCGCCTCCGAGACCGCGGCCCGGAGGATCCGTGACCAGCTGGCCCTTTTCGTCGCCGCGGTACATCGTCGCAAAGCGGCTGCGCTTGTCCGCGGGTACGACGAATCCCGTGTCTTTCATCCCGAGCGGCTTGAAGATGTGCTGCTCCATGAAGTCGGGCAGCGATTGACCGGACAGCTTTTCGATGATGTAGCCCTGGACGTCCATGGAGAGGCTGTACATCCATCGCGTACCGGGTTGATAGAGCAGCGGAAGCTTGGCGAGCTTGTCGATCATCTCCTGGAGCGACGCCGACTGCATGACCGTCGCGGCCTGATAGGCCTTGTCAACCGGAGTGTCGCCGAAGAAACCGTAGGTGAAGCCCGCCGTGTGCGACATCAACTGCAGCATCGTCGGCGGATGGACCGGATCCTCGAGCACCATCTGCCCGCCGGCGTCCACGCTCTTGAACACTTTGAGATGAGCGAATTCGGGGATGTATTTCGCGATTGGATCCATCGGCAGCCACTTGCCCTGCTCGTAGAGGAGCATCATCGCGACGGCGGTCACGGGCTTCGTCATCGAGAACGCACGGAAGATCGTGTCGCGCGTCATCGGCGTGCCAGCGGCCATGTCCTGGTGCCCGTAGGTGCGATAGTCAACGACCTTCCCATGGCGGGCGAGGATCGTGACCACACCCGACAGCTGTTTCTGATCCACGGTCTCCTGGATCAGTGTGTGGAGGCGCTCGAGACGCTCGGACGAAAATCCGACTGACTCGGGCGTGCTGGCCGAGGCGTCGTGCCTCGCCGCAGCGGGGCTGCGCGCAGGGGGAGCTTGCGCGCGCGCCGTCGAGTCTGAGCCAAGCAACGCGGCAGCCATCGCCACGATCGGGAACCAGGATCGCTCTAACGTTGCCCTCATGGCGTAGCCTTTCGCAGGAACTCCTGGATCATCGGAGTCTGGCGCGCCTCTTCCAACAGAAAACAGTCGTGTCCGTACGGCGCCTCGATGACATGGAACGTGACGTCCTTACCCTGCGCGCGAAGCGCGGTGGCAATCTCTTCCGACCCCTCGGGTGGATAGAGCCAGTCAGAGCTGAATGCAATCAGCAGCGTACGTGCCGACATGGTCTCGAGCGCCCGCGCGAGCTGGCCGCTTCCATATTGCCGGGCAAGGTCGAAGTACGACAACGCGCGCGAAGTGTAGAGATACGTGTTCGCGTCGAAACGCTTCACGAACGCGTCCGCCTGGTAGCGCAGATAGCTCTCGATCTCGAACTCGGGCTCCGTCAGCGTGTAGCGGATGTCCTTCGCGAACTGCAACCGCCGGCTGAACTTCCTCTCGAGCGATTCCGCGGAGAGGTACGTGATGTGTCCGACCATCCGCGCCACGCCCATACCTGCGGTTGGCGCGCGGCCGGTGCCATGGTAGTGGCCTCCCTGCCATGCCGGGTCGGCCATGATCGCGCTGCGCGCGATCGCATTCCAGGCCACGCCCTGCGGCTGAAGCGCATGCGTGCTCGCGATCGGGATGATGGCACCCACCTCGTCGCCGCACGTGACCGCCCACTCGAGCGCCTGCATGCCGCCGAGCGAGCCGCCCGCGATCGCGAAGAGGCGCGTGATACCGAGCTCGCGCAGCAGCGCGCGTTCGACGCGGACCATGTCGGCGACCGTGATGACAGGAAAGTCGGATCCGTACGCTCGGCCCGTTGCTGAATCGATGGAGGAGGGGCCTGTGGTCCCACGGCACCCGCCGAGCAGGTTCGAGCTGACAACGAAGAAGCGGTCGGTATCGAACGCCTTGCCGGGACCGATCATGCCGTCCCACCAGCCGAGGCCGCGGCCCTTGCCCGCATCCTGCTCGTCGGCGCGGAAGCCGTCCCGGGTGCTCTCTGGCGGCGGCGTCTTCGCAAAACCGGCCGCGTGCGCGTCGCCGCTGAGGGCGTGGCAGACCAGGATCACGTTGTCACGGGCGGGCGACAGCGTGCCGTACGTCTCGTAGGCGACCCTGATCTGCGACAGGGTCCGGCCGCAATCGAGCGGAATCGGGTCTGGCAGGTCCAGAAACTGCGTCTCGACCGTGCCGACCGATCCGGCGGCGGGCTTCGACGCCTGGGCGGACATAGGGGCAAATCATATCCTCACCCTTACCCCTTACCCCTTATCCCTTTGCCCTTTCCCCTTTCCCCTTTCCCCTTTCCCCTTTCCCCTTTGCCCTTTGCCCTACATGTGTCGGGGTAAGGGATAAGGGATAAGGGGTAAGGGGAGTTGGCGGATTGCCGTCGGGCGGTTGTATGATCGCCAACTCGCCCATCGGGCCTAAACACAGCCGTACGTCATCGAGGAGATTCGCGATGGCAGAAACCACCGTCAACAACGGAGTCAACGTCGCCGCGCTGCTCGCCGCGCGCGAAGCGCTGAAAGGCGCGCCGCAGGCGGCCAAGTTCAAGTGGCGGGCGTCCTGCAAGTGGGAGAACGGGACCCACAGCAAAACGAACGTGCAGGGGTTCCACGGACTTGGTGAAGAGCAGAAGCACAAGACCGAGTTCTCGTTCGATGCGGATCACCCGGAGATCTTCGCGTCGGAAGATCTCGGCATCACTCCCGTCGAGTACGTCCTGGTCGGCCTGGCCAGCTGCTTGACCGCCGGCGTCGCCGCGGTCGCACAGAACCGCGGCATTCAGCTGCGCTCGGTCGAAGCAAAGCTGGAAGGATCGATGGACATCCAGGGCATCCTGGGCATCGACAGCGACGTCAGGAACGGCTACGACGACATCAAGGTGACGTTCAACATCGACGCCGACGCATCGAAGAAAGACATCGAGGCAATCGTCGCGCAATCGCAGAAGCGCTCGGCGGTGTACGACGTCATCACCAACCCGACCAACGTCACTGTCGTCGTCGCCTAGCGACTGACGTCACGCTTTTCGGAGTCCGCCATCGAACGCGTCACGACCGTCGTCATTGGTGCAGGGCACGCTGGGCTCGCCACGAGCCGATGTCTCAGCGAGCGTTCGATCGATCACGTCGTGCTCGAACGCGGTGAGGTGGCGAACTCCTGGCGCCGCGAGCGGTGGGATTCGCTGCGGCTGCTGACGCCGAACTGGCAGTGCCGCCTGCCCGGCTTTCACTACACCGGTACCGATCCCGACGGCTTCATGTCCATGACCGAAGTCGTCGGGTTCGTCTCGACGTTTGCGAGCGAGGCGGCGGCGCCGGTGCGCACGCACACCACCGTGACCTCGGTCAGGCAGACCGACGGTGGATACCAGGTCATCACGGACGGCGGCGAAATCCAGTGCCGCACGGTGGTCGTGGCCAGCGGCGCCTGCAACCTCCCGCACGTCCCGGCACTGCAGCAGGCAATGCCCGCGTCGATCCAGTCGGTCACGCCACTCGATTACAGGAATCCGAATCAGCTTCCGGACGGCGGCGTCCTCGTCGTCGGGGCGTCCGCCACGGGTGTGCAGCTCGCCGATGAGATTCATCGATCGGGCCGTCCGGTGATGCTGTCCGTCGGTGAACACGTCAGGATGCCGCGAACCTATCGAGGCAAAGACGTGCTGTGGTGGATGGACGTATCTGGCGTCTGGAACCAGCGCTACGACGAGATCGATGACCTCACACGCGCGCGACGGTTGCCATCCCCGCAGCTCGTGGGAACGCCCGAGCGGACGACGCTCGATCTCAACACCCTGACCGCCACCGGCGTCGAGCTCGTGGGCCGACTCGCGGCGGTACGGGATGGGCGCGCACTTTTCTCCGGCAGCCTCCGCAATCAGTTCGCGCTCGCGGACCTCAAGATGGAGCGGCTGCTCGACACGTTCGATGCCTGGGCTGAAGACCACACGGCGCCGGATGACGTCGGGTCGCCGGAACGTTTCGAGCCCACGCGCGTGCCGCTGTCATCGCCTCTCACGCTCGACCTCGCCAGCGGGCGGATCCGATCGGTGCTGTGGGCAACAGGATTTCGCCCCGACTACAGCTGGCTCGACGTACCTGTTGTCGATCACAAGGGCCACCTGCAGCACGACGGCGGCGTCGTCGATGCACCCGGCCTCTACGCGATCGGATTGCCGGTGCTCCGCCGCCGCAAATCCACGTTCATCCATGGCGCGGAAGACGATGCGCGCGACATCGTCGAGCATCTTGCGGGTTACCTCGCGGGCGGACGGTAACAACTCTGGGCTTTGGGCTTTGGGCTTTGGGCTTAATACCGCGGTCGGAGGCGTGAGTGAAAGCATCGATCCTCTACCGAGCGGCGGCAGTCCTACTGGTTCTATTCGCGCTAGGGCATACTCTGGGTTTTCGGCAGTCTGACCCTGCTTGGGGCGTTGACCAGCTGCTCGCGTCCATGCAGTCGACCCAGTTCACCATCCAGGGATTCACCCGCACCTATTGGGACTTCTTTCTCGGCGCCGGCTTCACTGTGGGCGTACTCTATCTGTTCGCTGCACTCCTCGCGTGGCAGCTGGGCGCCCTTCCGGAGGAGACGCTGGCGCTGATGCGTGTTGCCCGGTGGGGGTTCGCCGGTTGCTTCGCGGCCATCACCGTCTTGAGTTGGAAGTATCTCTTCTGGATTCCGATCATCATGTCAGGTCTAATCACGGTCTGCTTGGTCGCTGGCGCATGGCGTTCTCGGAGCCCATCGGCAGCGTCAGTGCGGGATCGGAAGAGCTCCAGCCATGCAGGCACTAGTCGTCCTGCGTGAGTCGTCCGATCGCGGCCTCTAGATCGTTGGGCTTGAATCCGAACGGACCCGGCCGGCTCTTGTACGCAATGCGTCCCTCGCGATCCACGAGATACAGCCGCTCCGGCCAGCCGCTGTAGGCGCTGTCGGTCGAGTCGTCGAAGTGATCGACGATGGCCGGGAGCTCGATGCTCAGTCTCGTAACGCAGACATTCGCGAGCGCGGCGCGTTCGTCGCCATTCGCCGGGCTCGAAAAGATCACGTCATCGCGCACGTTGTTCGGCACCTGCCACGCATCGCTCGGATGCGCCTCGCCGATGTACACGACGAAGAACGCGACCGCGTGCCGGTAGCGGTGGAAAAGCGCGTTCAGGGCGGGAACCTCCCGCCGGAACGGCGGTCACGTGTAGCTGCCAAAGACAAGCACGACGGGCTGCTTCCCACGAAACGACGACAGCGTCACCTCGAATGATCGGTCGATCGTCGGGAGCGAGAAGTCCGGCGCCATCTCGCCGACGCGCGTCGTCCCGCGCCGCGCGATGTTCCACACTGGAACGAACGGCAGGATGGCCATCAGCGGCATCGGGAAGTGCCGCATGATCTGCCCGAAGCGGCGCTGCGACTGACACATTACGACGAACATGCCGAAGACAAACGCCGTATACGAGGCAACAACGGCGGACAGGATCACGATAACGGTCACGGTTCAAGCATACGGCCTTGCGCCGTGCCCGCGTCCAACGCCCAAGGCCAAAGGCCTAGAGTCCCAAGCCGTCCACCGGATCACCGATCGATCGAAGGATGTCGAGGATCTCGCCGGCGTCGCAAGGTTTGTGCAGGTAGGCGTAGCAGCCCAACCGACGCGACTCCGCCTCGTAGCGAGGGTCGTCAGTACCCGTGATGACAATGACCGGCAGCGTCGACCCCGTGGTCCGCAGGTGCTGCTGCAGCTCGAGTCCCGACATGCCGTCCAGATTGATGTCGAGGAGTAGGCCGATCGGCGAGGGCAGGCGCGGTCGTAGCCGAGATTCGTCGGCGCTTACAATGTGGCTTCCAATCAGCCTCGCAGGAGCTCCACTCATGCAGCGTCGATCCCGGCCGAACTATTTGCGTTTCGTGGTGAACGCCCTCCTGGTCATCCTCATACAGCTGGCGGGATTGGCTGTCGCAACCGCCGCGGCGGCCGATCCGCTCGCGTCATGGCACGATGTTGCGTCCAAGAAGGCGATCCTCGACTTCGTCGGACGCGTCACCACCGCAGACGGACCGGACTTCGTGCCCGTCGGCGAGCGGATCGCCGTCTTCGACAACGACGGCACACTGTGGTCCGAGCAGCCGATGTACTTCCAGCTGGCCTTTGCGCTGGATCGGGTCAAGGTGCTGGCGCCGAAGCACCCCGAGTGGAAGACGACGCAGCCCTTCAAAGGGGTGCTCGAAGGAGACATGAAGGCGGTGCTGGCGGGAGGTGAGCCGTCGCTGATGGCGATCATGGCCGCCACGCATGCGGGCATGACGACCGACGAGTTCACCGTTGCCGTCACCGACTGGCTCGCCACATCACAGCATCCACGCTTCAAGCGGCCTGTACTCGGACATCGTCTTTCAGCCGATGCTCGAAGTGCTCGACTATCTGCGGGCGAACGGGTTCAAGACATACATCGTGTCGGGAGGCGGCGTGGAGCTGATGCGTGTGTTCGCGGAGCGCGTCTATGGCATCCCACCGGAGCAGGTGATTGGCAGCCGGATCAAGATGGAGTATCAGATCCGCGGCGATCATCCCGTGCTCGCACGGCTGCCAGCCGTCGACTACATCGACGACAAGGCGGGTAAGCCGATCGCCATCGAGCAGATCATCGGACGGCGTCCCATCATGGCGTTCAGGAATTCCGACGGCGACTTTCAGATGCTGGAATGGACAACAGCGGGCAAAGGCCCGCGCTTTGCGCTCATCGTGCATCACACCGATGCCGATCGCGAGTGGGCCTACGACAGGACGTCGCACATCGGACAGCTGGTGCGAGGGCTCGACGAAGGACCCAAACGAGGCTGGATCATCGCGGACATGAAAGCGGATTGGAAAGTCATCTATCCGTTCCAGAAGTAAGTCCGCGTCGCCACGGGCACGCACAGACTCACGCCGAGGGTGCATCCGCGATTGCGATGGGTGTAATGAACGCGGGGTGCTCGCCGAAGATCTGCCGTTCGGGATCGACCTGCAGCCACATCCACGCGCCGAACGAGAGCGTCGCCACCATCGGCAGGAACGGCGCGTTGTAGCTGCCGAAGTACTCCGCCAGATAGCCAAACGCCACCGCTGATACGAACGACGCGGCCTGGCTCGCGGTGTTCCCGAATCCGAACACGGCTCCGGCATGACGCTTCCCGGTGTCGAGCACGAGCGCGCACAGGCCGGGCTGCTGCGCCATGATCCCAGCGTAGGCCAACGAGAGGAACACGAGCGCCCAGACGCCGCTGGTCGTGACGACGGTCGCCATCATGAACACCGCCGCCGCACTGAGGCCCACGACACCCACCGTCCGACGCCCCGCTCGCAATCCAAATCGGCGGACGAGCCAGTCACTGGTCACGCCGCCGAGGCCGTTGGCGCACGCGCCGATGACGTACACGAACGACGACAGCATCAGGCCCGCAGCGGTGAAGCCGTGCGCCCGGACGAGGTACGTCTGCAGCCAGCCCTGAAAGAACCCGAGCGCGTAGACATAGCTCACGCTGATGGCGGTGAGTTGCCACAGCGACACGCTCTGCAACGCTTCCCGCCACGGCACGCCGCCGTGCTGTACGCCGTGGCCGGCGCCGATCTCACTGAGCTCGGCCTCGGTGATGCCCGCTTTCTGCTGGGGGAAGTCACGGAACCAGACGTACCAGACCGTCGCCCAGATCACTCCGAGGATGCCGAAGACCATGAACGAGGCTCGCCACCCGTAGCGCAGCTGAATGGGTACGACGATCACGGGCGAGAGCGCGGCGCCGATCTGGCTGGTCATCCAGACGATGCCCCAGGCGCGCGCACGGTGCGGGGCAGGAATCCAGCGCGCGATCACCGTGGACGCATTCGGGTAGGCGCCGGCCTCACCCATGCCAAAGCAGAAACGCACCAACAGCAACAGCCGGTAGCTCGAGACGAACGCGGTCAACGAGGTGAAGACCGACCACCAGAGGACAATCCGCGTGAGCACGCGGCGCGGGCCGATGCGGTCGCCGAGGACGCCGGTCGGAATCTCGAACGCGCCGTAGGCGAGGAAGAAGACGCCGGTCACCCAGCCCCAGGCGCGAGGGCTGATGTCGAGCGCGTCCTGCATTGCCGGACCCGCGACCGCGATACAGACGCGATCCAGGTAGGTAATGATGGACAGCGCCGCCAGCATGGCGAGCACCCGGTGGTGTTGTTTCATTGCTTGTGGGGTGGGGTCAGGTCTTGAATCCACACATTTTTCACGGTGTGACCCCACTCGTCGGTCATGCTAGCGTGAAAGCTCGTCAGTTTCCGGACGATCGCCGTCCCCAGGACCACTATTTCTGATGCAGACGTCCCTGGCGCCCGCGGTGGCTGTTGACCGCCTGCCCGTTCCGGCCGCGATGCCCCTGAAGGCAGTCGTCGCGGTCGTCTTCGGCAATCTGCTCGAGTTCTACGACTTCCTCGTCTTCACGTTCTTCGCCGTGATGATCGCGGATGCGTTCTTCCCCGGTGAATCACAGATCGGACGGTTGCTCGGCGCGCTGGCGACCTTCGGTGTGGGCTTCGTGACACGCCCGCTCGGCGCCGCGGTGATCGGCGCCTATGCGGACCGCGCCGGACGACGCGCGGCCCTGACCGTCACGCTGATGCTGATGGCGGTCGGCTCGGGCCTGATTGCCGTGACACCGCCGTACGCACAGATTGGGCTCGCCGCGCCGATCATCCTGCTGATCGCGCGGCTCATTCAGGGCTTCTCGTGCGGCGGAGAGGTTGGACCGGCCACGACGTATCTGATGGAGTCCGTCGCGATCGAGAAGCGAGCCGCCGTCACGGCCTGGCAGGGATACAGCCAGCAGATGGCGATCTTCCTCGGCAGTCTGGTGGGTGTGATCCTCACCACCAGCCTCTCGCCAGCTCAGATGCACGCGTGGGGCTGGCGCGTGCCCTTTCTGCTGGGTGTCGGGATCGTACCGGTCGCGCTGTACATCCGCCGCCAATTGCCCGAGACGCTCGAGCGCGGTGAGGCCCGTCACTCGAGCCGCGCGGTCCTCGGCGAGCTGCTGCGCGACCATTGGCGGCCGGTCGCTGCCGGCGTCCTGATCATCTGCGGCGGCACGGTCACGACCTACATGTTCACGTACATGACCACGTACGCGATCACGACGCTCCATCTATCTGCGGCGATCGGTACGACATTGACGCTCACGGGGAGCGTCGCGGCGATCGCAGGCCTCCGAGTAGGCGTCTGGGCGGACGGCTACGGCCGCAGGGCGGCGCTGGTCTCGTCACGCACGCTGTTCGCGCTCATCCTGTACCCCGCGTACCTGCTGCTCACCTCACCGCACGCAGGTCCGATCGGTATCATCGCGATCAACATGACGCTCAACTTCGTCTTCTCGATCGGGATCGGAGCGGTCTACGCGTTTCTGCCGGAGGCGTTTCCCAAGGCCGTGCGGTCCAGCGGACTGTCGGTCCTCTACGCGCTCGGGGTCACGATCTTCGGAGGGACCACGCAGTTCATCGTGGCGTGGCTGATCGACTGGACCAAGAATCCGATGTTGCCGGCGTGGTATCAGATCGCGTCGGTGCTCGCCGGGATTGTCGGCGTCGCGCTGCTCAAGCCGTACCACGAGGTCGCACGGGAACGGGCGGGGGAGTAGCGTGACGGTCTGCGGTCTCCAGTCTGCGGTCTACGGTCTACAAACGACGCAAAGAACAAGGAGCAGAAGATGCGATATCTCGCACTCGGCGTACTGGCGTGCTTGTGCATCGGTCGGGCGGCGCAGGCTCAGACGACCGATCCACAGCTGATGGCCCCGATCCAGACGTTCATAGACACGTTCAACAAGGGCGACATGGCGGGTGCCGCGGCCACGCATGGGGCAGGGGCGGACCTCGTGATCGTCGACGAAGTCGCGCCGTTCCTGTGGCGTGGACCGGAGGCGTTCCAGACCTGGGCCGCCGATCTGGATCGCGACGCCAAGAAACGCGGCATCACGAAGCAGCAGGTGTCAGTCGGTCCGGCCACGCGTGTTGAGGTCAACGGCGACAACGCGTACGTGATCGTGCCCTCCGTCTACAGCTTCATGCAGGGCGGCGCAGCAATGCGTGAGACCGCGCACATGACCTTCACGTTGAAGAAGGGCGCAACAGGCTGGCTGATCCACGGGTGGACGTGGACGGGGCCCAAGGCGAAGCAGGTGCCCGTTCCGAGCAAGCCGTAGGCTTGGGGGGTCAGGTCTTGAATCCACGCAAAATTCACGGTGTGACCCCAGGCGAGTCGCGACTGACTCGCCGATGGGGTCGCACCGTGAGAAATGCGTGGATTCAAGACCTGACCCCAGCTCACCCCTCGCGCAGACCCTCGACGGGGGCGACACGGGCGGCCCGGCGAGCGGGTGCGAGGCAGGCCACGAGCGCAGCGGTCAGAAGCAGCGTCGCGGCGCCGACCATGGCCGCGAGGTCGGTCGTTCGCGTCTGGAACAGCACGTCCTGCAGCACGCCGCCGGCCAGCTGCGCACCAGCAACCCCAAGGACGATACCGGCCATCGTCAGCGTGATCCCCTGGACGGTGACCAGGCGCGCGAGAGCGGCAGGCCGGGCACCGAGAGCGAGCCGGATCGCAAGCTCGCGCCGCCGTTCATTGACGCTCCACGCCAAAACACCGTACACGCCGATCGCCGCGAGCAGGCCCGTGATCACCGCGAACGTGGTCAGGATTGCGGTGAGCAGGCGCTGAGCCGCCGTCGCCGCAATCAATCGGGCGTTCATGGTGCGCACATCGCTGAGCGCCAGGCCTCTGTCGATGCCGTGCAGCGCCTGGCGGATGCCCGTGACCGTGGTCGCGACGTCTGGGCCGCGCGCGACGATGGTCATCGCTCGGAATGGAAACTGGCGATCCGTGTAGTAGATCACGGGTTCGGGCGCCTGTCCGATGGGGCCCTGCTGTACATCCGAAACCACACCGACGATCCGGAACGGCAGCTGCTGGACGTCGGGCGCCGTGAACATCAGGTTGCGGCCAAGCGGACCGATCTGCTGCGCGCCAGAAACGATCCGCTTGCCGAGCGCAGCTTCGCCGGGGAACAAGCGCGTCGCGAGCGACTGGTTCACGACAACGACGGCTTCGCCACCTGCGGCGTCCGAATCCACGAAGAACCGGCCGGCAAGCAGCCGCGCGCGGAACGCTTCGAAGTAGCCCGCACTCACAGTGACGTGCTGGACGATCGGGGCCTCCTCGGCGCGCGGCGCTGGCCGGCCTTCAACCGACACGCCAATCCGCCAGCCTGGTTCGAGGACAGTCGCCGAAGCCACACCCGCCGCCGCGATTCCCGGCTGCCGACGCACGGCGTCCAGCAGCGTCGCGTAGAACTGGGCGACATCAGGCCACTTCGGATACTTCGCGTTCTCGAGCTGCAGCGTTGCCATGACCACGCCGTCGGGAACAACCCCGGTCGGCGCGTTCATCATTCTGTTGACGCTGCGGACGAGGAGGGCGGACGCGACCAGGACCGCACAAGCGAGAGCGACCTCTGTCACGACCAGTACGCGGCTGATGCGCTGTCCGCGTACGCCGGTAGACGTGCGGGCACTGTCTTTGAGCGCTTCAGCCGGTTTCGTACTGGCGCTCACGAGGGCGGGGATGGTGCCGAAGAGGACTGCCGTGCCGACAACGATCACGAGCGCGAACGCCAGCAGGCGCCAGTCGACCGACGTCTGGGCGAGCCTGGGAATCGAAACCGGAAGCAGGGCGATGCCGACTTTCAACAGCGCCAGCGCAGCGGCGGCACCTGCCGCAGTGCCGACGGCCGCGAGGAGCAGGCTCTCGAGCAGCATCTGCCGCACGAGCCGAAGTCGCGACGCGCCGAGCGCGGCGCGGACCGCCATCTCTTTGCCGCGAGCGGTGGCCCGTGCGAGCAGCAGGCCGGCGACGTTGAGTGACGCGGTCAGTAGGACGAGCCCCACGGCGCCGAGCAGGACGATGAGAGCCGGGCGGTAATAGCCGAGCATGTCATCGAGTAATGGCACGGGCCGCGCCAGCCAGCCGTCGTTGGTCGCCGGGAACTGTTTGGCGAGGCGCGTACTGACCCGGGCGAGGTCCAGCGCGGCCTGATCGGTCGAAATGCCAGGCTGCAGCCGTGCCACCGATTCGGTGAAGTGTGCGCCGCGACTGTGGTTGGTGAGATCCCAGGCCAGTCGCAGCCACAGATCCACCTCGCCCGGAAAGGTAAAGTGCGCCGGCATGACGCCGACGATCGTGTACGTGCCGTTGTACACGTCCAGCGTCTTACCGACGATCGACGGATCGGCGTTGTAGCGCTGGTGCCAGAGCCGGTCGCTGATGACGGCAATGAGGTCGCGCGAATAGAGAGGCCCATCGTTGGGGAAGCCCTGACCGAGCTGCGGCGACACGCCGAGCAGCCGGAACAGGTTGCCGCTGGTTTCTATCGTGCTGACGCGTACGGGCTCGAGGCCAGGCTCTGCGAGATTCACTTCCGGACGCCACCAGGCCGCGGCCTCCGACAAGGCCGACCGCGTGTCGCGGTAGTCCATGAAGTTCACGGGTGAGAGCCGCTCTTTGGGCAGGCCCTTCGCCGCATTGCTCTCCCAGATCGACACCAGCTGCTCCGGATGTCTGAAGGGCAGCGGCTGCAGCAGCACGGTGTCGACGATGCTGAAGATGGCGGTCGCGGCGCCGGCGCCGAGACCAAGCGTGACAATCGCGACGGCCGCGAACGAGGGGAACCGCCGCCACTGCCGCCACGCGAACCGCAGGTCTCCACCGATGCCGGTGAATCCTCTGGACGATGATCCCTCGTCGGTGGATCGCTCTGCCCTCTGGCGCGCGCGCGGAGACGCGACCGAGGCCAACGCCGCGGCGGACTCCTCGAGCGCGTCTTCCGCCGCCCGACGTGCGTCGGCCTCGCTCCTTCCGGTACGCAGCGCCTCGTCGTAGATGTCTTCGAGGTGCGCCGCGATCTCGTCGATCGTGTGTTGCGGCAGATCGCTGGCGAGGGTCGTCCTGGCGTGGTGGATGACGAGTGACTTCCAGTCGCGGGATGACGTCATCGGTGACTCCGTTGCCGGTCAGGCGTACTTCACGCCCGCGACCTGGCCCAGGGCCGCAACGAAGCGGCTCCAGTCTTCGCGCTGCTGGCGTAGCATTTTTCGACCGGCATCGGTAATGCGGTAATAGCACCGGCGGCGCTGGCCGGCTTTTTCGACCCAGCGTCCTTTGATCCAGCCGCGGTCTTCGAGACGGTAGAGCGTCGCGTACAGGGACGCGAGGGTGAACTTGAGGCTGCCGTCGGTCCGTTGCTCGATGAGTTTGGCGATTTCGTAGCCGTGGTGCGCGGCGTCTTCGACGATGGCGAGGATGACGACTTCGGCGCTCCCCTTCTTCGCTTCAGCCAGGGCCAGCGGTTTTGACATGATGCGATCCTATATACAGGATCGCTATATGTCTAGTGGGGTCAGGTCTTGAATCCACGTACAATTCACGGTGTGACCCCGACGGCGAGCCGCCCTTGGCTCGCGGGTGGGGTCACACCGTGAGAAATACGTGGATTCAAGACCTGACCCCACACTTGCCGGCGTACTGCTCTGGGCGGCGGTGCTCAGCGCGGTGCCGGCCGCCCAGCAACCCACCTTCAAAGGCCGCTCGGACGTCGTCCGCGTCTTCGTCACGGTCACCGACCGCGACGGCCGGCTGGTCACGACGCTGGCGCAGCACGACTTCGAGATCAAAGACGAGGGCAAGCCGCAGTCCATCGTCCTCTTCGACAACACGCCACAGCCCATCCGGCTCATCGTCATGCTCGACGTGTCCGGCAGCATGGAAGGCAATCTGCCTATCCTGCGCGAGGCGTCCCAGGAGCTGTTCACCCGACTGCGTCCCGACGACCTCGCTCGAGTCGGGAGCTTCGGACGGGATGTCTCGATCAGCAGCGAATTCACACACGATCCGCGTGCGCTCGAGTCGGCGTTGCCCAGCACGATCGTGCCCGACGCACCGACCCCGCTCTGGCGCGCACTGGACGAGTCGATGGAGGCGTTCGGTCACGAAGGTGACGAGCGTCACGCGATCCTGGTGCTGAGCGACGGCAAAGACACCGACTCGGGCTTCGGTCAGCATGTGTCCAGCCAGGCGCAGGTGATCGATCGCGCGCGCGCCGAGGACGTGATGATTTATGCGATTGGCTTGCGGAGCCGACGCCGGCAGAGCATGTCCCCGGGCCTCGGTCCCAGCGGTCTCCGGGCGGCGATGCTGGACGATCTGCCGGATCCGGGTCTCGCACGCGTCGCAGAGGAAACCGGCGGCGGTTACGTGGAGATTCGTCCGGGCGACGATCTCGCGGAGGCGTTCGCGCGCGTCGCGGACGAACTGCACGGCCAATACCTGATCGGCTTTGCTCCGCCCAGCCGTGACGGAAAAGTCCACAAGATCGACGTCCGCGTCACGACCAAAGGACTGAAGCCCCGCAGCCGCAAAAGCTACGTTGCACCCAAAGAGTAGGTTGACCGGTCTCATGACCAGCCCCGTTGACTGGGGTCACATGTACTGTGTAACATACAGTATATGTAACACAGTGTGTGTTAGACAGTATACTACACACAGTATCCATCGAGCGTCTCCAAACGCTTGCTATGGAAAGGCTTATCATGAACCGCTCAACATCAGTCGCCTACCTCAGGGCCTTCATTACCGCGCTGGTCGTGCTCCACCACGCGGTGCTGGCCTACCATCCGTTCGCGCCTGCTCCGGCGACCTCCTTCCTCGCCGAGCCGCGCCTCTGGCAGGTGTTCCCCGTCTCTGACAGCGCCAAGACGGGGGCGGCGATGTTCGTCACCGGCTTCAACGACGTCTTCTTCATGGCGTTGATGTTCCTGCTCTCGGGTCTGTTCGTCTGGCACAGCCTCACGCGCAAGGGCGCGGCAGACTTCCTTCGCGACCGCAGCCTCCGACTCGGCGTGCCGTTCGTCCTGTCGGTCCTCGTGCTGGCCCCGGCCGCGTACTTCCCCTCGTACCTCCTGACGACGGCATCACCGAGCCTGGCCGACTTCGCGGACAAGTGGCGTCAACTGGGTATGCTGCCGGCTGGACCCGCCTGGTTTCTCTGGGTGCTCTTCGCATTCGATGCGATCGCCGCGGCGGTGTTCGCTGTGTGGCCACGAGCGGATGAACGGCTTCGCAGCCTCGCCACCGCCCTCAGCCTGCGGCCAATCCGGTTCCTCGCGCTGCTGATCGGCGTGTCAGCCCTCGGCTACTTCCCGCTCGCATTCTCGTTCGGCCCCGTGCAATGGACGACACTCGGCCCATTCGCCTTTCAAACGAGCCGCTTCCTCCACTACCTGACGTACTTCGTGGTCGGCATCGGCGTAGGCGCCGCCGGCCTCGACCAGGGTCTGTTCGATCGCGCGGGACGGCTCGCGCGCCGCTGGTGGCTGTGGGCGAACGCCGCTCCGTTGGTCTACATGGTCGCAGTGGTCGCCTTCCTCGTGAGCCTTTCACCCAAGGCACCGGCGCTGCCCTGGACGCTCATCAACGCCACCAGCTTCGTCGTCTCGTGCGCCGTCACGTCGATGGCGATGATTGGGACGTTCGTCCGATTCGCGCGTCCGTCGCGCATCTTCGATCACCTGGCCAATCACGCGTACGGCATCTACGTCGTCCACTACGTGGTGGTCAGCTGGGTGCAGTACGCGCTGCTGACGGTAGCCTGGCCGGGCCTCATCAAAGCTGCAGTAGCGTTTGGCGGATCGCTGGCGCTCAGCTGGGCAATCGCAACGGTACTGAGCCGCGTGCCGTCTTGGAGCCTGCGGCGCGTCCCGGCGATCGCTCGCGGGATCTGAATGGAAGGTCGGGGCGGGGTGCATTGGAGGACGGTACGAATGACCCCGCCGTGAACCGAACCGGACCGTTCAGCGGCCTCGCCAGTCGGCCTTGCGTTTCTGGAGAAACGCATCCATGCCTTCTGCGGCATCCTCGAGCGAGAGGTTGCAAGCCATCGATTCGCTTGCAGTCTCGTACGCCCCTTCGAGGGATCGATCGAGCTGGCGGTAGAACGTTTCCTTCCCGAGCCTGATTGCCGCAGCGCTTCGTCCGAGGATGATGTCGGCGAAGCGCTGCACCTCCTTGTCGAGGTCTGCGGGAGCGACGACGCGGTTGACGAGGCCCCAGGCGAGGGCCGTCGCCGCGTCGATCGGCTCGCCGGTGAGCAGCATCTCCATGGCACGCTTGCGCCCCACATTGCGCGCGACGCCCACTGCGGGCGTGGAGCAGAAGACGCCGATGTTCACGCCCGGCATGGCGAATGTCGCGTCGTCGGACGCGACCGCAAGGTCGCACATCGAGACCAGCTGACATCCGGCGGCCGTGGCGATGCCATGGACTCGCGCGATCACGGGCTGCGGCATCCGCGTCAACGTCAGCATCAGCTTGCTGCAGTCGCCGAAGAGTCGGCGCTGCCACGCCTCGTCGCCGGCGTGCGCGCGCATTTCCTTGAGATCGTGGCCCGCACTGAATCCCCGGCCACTGGCGGCGATGACGACCACCCGAATCGACTCGTCCGAGGCCAGGGAATCGAGCTGCTGCCGTAGCGCCGCGATCATCGCGAGCGACAGCGGATTGAATCGCTCGCCCCGATTCAGTGTCAGCGTCGCGACGCCGCCCTGTGTGCTCACGAGCACGAGCGGCGAGGTTGCGGCGTCGGCGGTGTGCGTGCTCATCTCGTTCTCCCTCCGCCCGCTGCAGATCGATGTGGAGCGGGGCGGTCCCTGTTCACCCCGCGCCCCGGCCTGGCGCTACTCCAGAGCAGCCGTCGATTTCACGCGGTCCCGCAGGATGTACTTCTGAATCTTGCCCGTCGAGGTCTTGGGAAGCGGCCCGAAGACAACGGTCTTCGGCGCCTTGTAGTGCGCGAGTCTCGACCGGCAATGCTCGATGATCTCGGTTTCGGTCGCCTGCGCATCCGGCTTGAGCTCGATGAAGGCGCAGGGCGTCTCGCCCCATTTCGGATCCGGCCGCGCCACCACGGCGACAGCCAGCACGGCAGGATGGTGGTAGATGGCGTCTTCCACTTCCAGGGACGAGATGTTCTCACCGCCCGAAATGATCACGTCCTTCGCGCGATCGGTGATCTTCACGTAGCCATCGGGATGCACGACGGCGAGATCCCCTGAATGAAACCATCCGCCGGCAAATGCCTCGGCCGTCGCCTTCGGATTCTTCAGGTACCCCTTCATCATGATGTTGCCGCGGAACATGATCTCGCCAATGGTCTGCCCGTCCCAGGGTACCGGCGCCATGGTCTCCGGATCGAGCACGGCCATGCCTTCTTCCAGCACGTAACGCAGGCCCTGCCGGCCGTTGAGAATCGCTCGCCGTTCGATGTCGAGCGCATCCCAGCCTGGCTGCTTCGGACACACCGCGGCGGGGCCGTACGTCTCCGTCAGCCCGTAGACATGGGTCAGTTCGAAGCCCATGGCTTCCATGCCGCGGATGGTGGCCACCGGTGGCGCCGCGGCTGCCACCATCGCGTGCACCTTGTGGGCGATGCCTGCCCGCAGGTCCGAAGGTGCGTTGAGCAGGGTGTTGTGGACGATCGGCGCGCCACAATAGTGCGTCACCGAGTGTTCCCTCATCAGCCGGAAGATCGTCGCGGCTTCGATCCTTCTCAGGCAGACATTCGTGCCTGCGATCGCTGCGACCGTCCACGGGAAACACCAGCCGTTGCAATGAAACATCGGCAGCGTCCACAGGTAGACCGCATGTGACGGCATGCTCCAGGCAAGCAGCTCGCCAATCGCGTTGAGGTACGCGCCGCGATGACTGTAGACGACGCCTTTGGGATTACCGGTCGTGCCCGATGTGTAATTCAGGGAGATCGCATCCCATTCGTCGGACGGCGGCTGCCATGCAAAGTCGGGATCGCCGCCTGACAGGAAGCTCTCGTAATCTGTCGCGCCGATGACCTCACCCGCACCGTCGTACTCGCTGTCATCAACGTCGATGACCACCGGCGCCTTCGGCATCGTCCTCAACGCGGAAGCGACGGTCGGTGAGAACTCGCGGTCGGTGATGAGGGCCTTGGCCTCGCCGTGCTGCAGCATGAACCGGATTGCGTCGGCATCGAGCCGCGTGTTCAGGGTGTTGAGCACTGCGCCGGTCATCGGCACACCGAAATGACATTCGTACATTTCAGGCGTGTTCGACAGCATCACGGCGACGGTGTCACCCCTGGCTATGCCAGCCCGTTGTAGCGAGGAGGCCAACCGGCGGCACCGCCCGTACACTTCGCGCCACGTGAACCGGCGTTTGCCGTGAACGACTGCCGCAAGATCTGGATATGCGTCGGCGCTCCAGGCCAGGAATGTGAGCGGCGTCAGTGACGCACAATTGGCTGCGTTCTTGTCGAGGCCGAGCGCGAAGGCGTTGGGCTGTGGAGACATCGCCGTGGGTCCGTCGAGTGCCCGACAGTCTACGCCACCTCCCGTTGGCCGTCATGGTTTCCGCGGTGGCGGCGCCTCAGGCAGAAAGATGAGTGTGCCGAACGCTTCCGGCACATGGTTGGGATCGCGGTTGACGACACACGTGGGCTGCCAGCAGAGAAATCGACGCTGTGGATCCGGTCCGTCGCCGTCGATTCGATAGAGGTTGAGACGCCACCTCGTGCCTGGAGCGACAGCCGCGTCCGAGACCGACGCGAGAGGAATTCTGGCGGATGCGTACCAGACCTTGGCCGATTCATCGATTCGGGCTCGAGTCTCCCACCGAGAATTCCATGCTCGACCTTCGCCTCCGCCATCCAGGTTGATCGCCAGGTCGACGCGTTCTCCGGTCGGAGCCATCTCAAACTCGCGATAGTGCCGGATGTTCTTCCAGTCATCGCCCAGAAAGACCTCGACGACATCGCGGTCCCAGAGCTTGTCCCGGTCCTGACCGTCTGGTCCCGGCTCGAAGCGATTCAACGATCGGTACGGACACACGAACAGCATGTAGACGGAACGGTCGGTCCAGAACCCGCGGATCCTGGTGTCGAGATCGGCGTAGTCCATCGGTACGAGAACAGTCCTTGATCATTCTGGCCGTGGCGGCGTGCTCCCACGTCGCGGAGTCGGGATCGACGTCGAGCGCCGGTTCTCCGCGCACGTACGGAATGGACAGGCTTGCCGTTGGCAAGGTGACCTGACACGGTGCCTGCGACAAGAGCGCCTCAGGCACCAAGGCGCCGCACCCAAGAAGTGCGGCCGTGAGCATCCCCATTCGACCGGCCGATATGCGCATGTCAAAAGCCCTCAACGCTTGCGCCCTCAGATAAGATGACGCAGCCGCGGCTGTGCCACGTGCGAGGTGAGTTCATGAATCGTCGAAACTGGCTGAAATGGTCGGCGGCCGCTCCAGTCTACGCTGTGATTGCGGCGCGAACGCTCTCGGAATCGCTGGCCGCCGCAACTGGCACCACGGCCACGAGTGAGGTCTATCGCCGCCTCGGCGTGCGCCCCTTCATCAACGCTCGCGGGACGTGGACCTATTTGAGCGGGTCCCTGGCGCTGCCCGAGGTCCGCCGCGCCATGGATGATGCGGCTCAGCATTTCGTCGATATCTTCGAGCTGCAGAAGGCCGCCGGACGAAAGCTGGCCGAGCTCTCTGGCGCTGAATCCGGCATGGTCACCTCCGGAGCCGCCGGGGCGATGGCCGCGGCGACGGCGGGCTGCATGGCCGGCACCGATCCGAACAAGGTCTGGCAACTGCCAGATACGACCGGCATGAAGAACGAAGTGGTGATGCTGGGCGGACGCAGCGCCTTCGACAGCGCGATCCGCCTGGCCGGCGCAAAGCTGGTCATCATCGGTAGTGTCGATGACCTCGCCGCTGCACTCAGCGATCGCACCGCGATGGTGTACACCACGTGGCTTGGCGACCGGTTGAAAGCGGCGCTCGCCGTCACGAAAAAGGCCGGCGTGCCGCTGATGCTCGACGATGCCGCGGGCATCCCGCCGATCGAGAATCTGAAAGCGTACGCGCAGATGGGCATCGACCTGTTCTGCTTCTCCGGCGGCAAGGGACTACGTGGGCCGCAGTGCTCGGGCATCCTGCTCGGGCGGAAGGATCTGATCGAGGCCGCGCTCGCGCAGTGCAGTCCATGGGAGGGCGCCGTCTGCCGTGCGATGAAGGTCGGCAAGGAAGAGATCGTCGGCGTGCTCGCTGCCGTCGAAACGTGGACCAGACTCGACCTCGCCGGGCTCAACAGGCAATGGTCGCGGCGCGTCGAGCGCATTGCGAAGCTGGTGGAAACCGTGCCGGGCGTGACCACGAACATCGCCATTCCCGAGGGTGGCAACAGCTACCCGACGTTGACCGTATCGTGGGATCAGGAGGCGTTCGGCTTCACTATCGCCGACTGTGATCGAGAGCTGCGTGCCGGCGAGCCGCGCATCGAGGTGCTGACATCGAGCAACCCCAGCTTCGTGCCTGCGGCGCACGAGGGGATGCAAGCGAGCCGTAAACCGACCGAGCGGCGGCCCGATCGCCTGCAGATCATTTCCATGACGATGAAGGACGGAGAAGAACTGATCGTGGGGCGCCGGCTGCGTGACATCCTGAACACGGCGAGCAGGAAGAAGAAGGCATGAAGCTCCTGACACTCCTGGCGGCGTTCGCCATCGTCCTCGCCGAGCAGCCGACGATCGTCGTTCCGCCCGGCGGGCCCGCCCCTGTGGGACCGTACAGCCCCGGCGTCATCGCGGATGGTTACCTGTACGTCTCCGGTCAGGGCGCGAAGGGGGCGGATGGTCAGATGCCGCCAACGTTCGAGGCGCAGGCGCAGCAGGCATTGGACAACGTCAAAGCGATCGTCGAAGCGGCCGGCTTGTCGCTCGACCACGTGGTGTACACGCACGCCTACCTGGAGGACATCGACAACACCGCGGCACTCGACCGCGTCTACGCGCGCTACTTTCCAAAGGATCCGCCCGCGCGTGCACTGATCGGCGTCGCACACCTGCCAGGCACTCCGGTCGAGATCAATGCGGTAGCCGTCGTCAAGCTCGATGGGCGGACTCCGGTCCGGATACCTGGCTGGGATTCAGGTCAACCGTTTTCGCCGGGAATGCTGACGCACGATCGGCTGTTCATCTCGACCCTTCCCGATCGTGTCGCGAGCGGAAGGACACCGGCGGACGCGGGGGCGGAGGTGGACGCCGCGCTCGACAACTTCAAGGCTGTGACCGAAGCCGCTGGCCTGAGCCTTGCGCACGTCGTCTTCGTCAATCCGTATCTGTCCTCGTCGATGCCATCGAGCATCATGAACGAGCGGTATGCGAAGCGGTTCGAGTTCGGGAACACGCCAGCGCGCGCCACGATTTCCGTGTCCGCGCTTCCGGAGGGGCACATCGTGTTCACCGGTGTGGCGGTGCGCGATCTCTCGACGCGGAAAGCGATCCGGCCGAGGAACATGGCGCCGAGTCCGACCGCGAGCCCGTGTGTGTTCGCCGGCGACACCCTGTACTGTTCGGCCAAGAGCGGCTTCATTCCTGGGCCGCTCTCTGGTGTCTACGCGGCCACGGTGGAGCACCAGTTGCGGCAGACCATGCGCAATCAGCTGGACAACTTCGAGGAAGCGGGTCTGACGCTCAATGCTGTCGTCGCCGCCACCGTGTATCTGGACAACGTCGATGACTTCGCCAGGATGAATGCGGTTTACGCTCAGTACTTCCCGGGGGCGGTAAAACCTGCGAGGACCACCGTGCAGCAGATCGCTCCGGGCAAGAGGGATCCCGATGTCAACGGCAGTTATCCCACGCTGGAACAGGTATCGTTCATCGCCGTGCGTTAGATTGGGATTGGGGTCGGGATAAGTTTCACTTTCTGCAGCGGAGAAGCCACCCGAGCGCTGCAGAAAGTGAAACTTATCCCGACCCCAATCCCAACTACTCCTCGAACCAGACGACAGCGCCCTTCTGAATCTCAGGCAGCACGAACACGAGCGCGCCGTTCTGACGCTGGCCTCGAATCTCCACGGCCTCGCCCAGGAACGGCAGGAACCAGGCCTTGCCGCTGCCGGTGGTGGGGAGGCTGACGCGGATGCCCTGCTGCGGCCTTTGCACGGCATTCTGCCCAGCCACCAGACCATCGAAGTTGGCGAAGAAGATGTGCAGCTTCCCGCGCACCCGCACGATGTCGGTCGCAACTGATGGAGACGCGTCGACGCGGACGCTCTGATCCGGCGCGAACGCCTCGATGACCGCTGACGCCGCTGACGGACTCGTCGTCTCGAAGTCTTTCTCGAGGCGTTCCAGATAGGCGCGCCCCGGGCACTCCGGAAAGCGCCTCACCGCGCCGGACGAAAGGCCGGTCGCGTCAGTGCCCGTCACGATCAGCCTTGTACCCCTGGACACCTGGTCGCTGAGAGCGTGGCGCTCCTCGTCTCCGAGCAGACGCACATCAGGAAGGATCAGCGTCGATCCCCGAAAGGCCGCCAGCGTGCGGGGAGTCACTATCTGCATCTCGCGATGCGACTGCAGCAGCAGGACGACCATGCCCTGGTAGGAGCGTATGAACTCGTCCGGAAAGTAATTCCGCGTTGCCGGCGAGAAGTACACGCCGATCGGATGGATGGGGATACGCGGCGCGTAAAGCGTCTCTTCGTGTTTCTCGATCCACTCGAAGATCCGCTTCCGCGTGGGCAGATCGTTGGAACCCGACATCACGTGGGTGGCCGCGTCCCAGAAGTGCGCGCCCGCCATGACCACGGACATCGCCAGGTTCATCATCGGCTCTGGCGGAGCGATGCGTGGGTCCTTGTCCCAGGAGTAGTTGAGGATCCACGTCGCCTTGCCTTGGGCGAAGGCACGGAACGAGCGCATACCGACCTGATAGCGGAACCAGTCGAGAGGCGTGCGTGAGGTCGCCATGTGGTTGCCGCCGCCGAACTGGTACTCGTGGGCGATGGCATCCGTGACTCCGTACAGCTGGTAGACGTCCGCACCCACCACCACCGCCGCGCGCTCGATACCCGGATAGATCTCGGGGATCGTCATGATTTCCGGATTCACGGCCTTGGCGCGTCGATCGATCTCGGCCATGAAATCGGTCATGGTCGCGATGCGGAAATCGATCCATTTGCGGAATCGCGGATCCGAGAAATTACCGACATCCAGGTCCCGGCGGGCATCGAGGCCGGTCTTCCGGCGGAAGGCCTCCACGGTGTAGTCGTCGAAGCTCGCCCACGTGTCTTCCCAGCCATCGAAGTGGGTCATCCAGTACGGGATGTCCACGTAGATGCCGTCGATACCCGTGGCCGCGATCTGGCCGACGCGCGTCATGTACTGCTCGCGCCAGGCCGTGGCATACGGGGAGATCCAGACATCCTCGTCGCCCTTCCTGATCCAGAACGCGGCACCTCCGGTGAACACGGCAGGTTCGCCAGTGCGCTTGCGCTGGAGCCAATCCGGATGGTCCTTGGCCAGCGTGTGCGGATTGCTGTCGGCGTCTTTCGTGATGCACTCGGTCCCGGCGATGTACACGAACGCGCGGTTGCCGGCCTTGTGTGCTTCGCTGGCGAGCTCGCGGATGGCCGCGAGTTTTGCGTCGGGATCGAGGAAGCTCTCGTAGCGGCCGGTGATGTCGTTGTCCACCTCGATGCCGAAGACATGGCTGTCGGTGGCATCGCGCACGATGGCGGCCGGTGGCGTGCGGCCCAGGCCGTAGCCGGCGATGCGAACGCGATGCGTCCAGTTCGGGCTGACGGTCTCGGACGCTGCCGTATCTTGCCGGCCATCGACCGGAAGCAGCGCGCCGACGATGACGGCGACCGGGCACAAGGCCCAGGGCACACGGCGCAGGGCTACGACGACTGAATCGCGTCACCTTACAACTCCCAACTTCCAACTCCCAACTCGCCACGCCCAAAGCCTAACGCCCAAAGCCCTCTCTTCATTGGAGCTTGTGCGCCGCCAGCCACTGCTGTTCGCGTCGTTCAATCTCTCGTTCCTTCTCGAGCTGCAATTGTTCGCCGGCAGCGTCGAGGGGATCCATGTCGTCGGCGTAGCGTGGAAGCGTGCGGGGATCGAGTCCATCGAGGATCTGCAACGCCACTTTGATCAGGTTCCTGGACGATTTCTCGAACTCCTGCGCACCCATCGCCGCCGTTGCGAGCCGCGGCGCGCCGAAATACCCGGGCCAGCCGTCGGCCTTGGCAATACGCACGTGATCCTCGAACGTCGCGCGCGGTGAGCGACGGCGCGCTGGTGAAGTCGGGCGCGATCAGATCGGGACGCAGAAAGAACAACTGGCTGGTTTCGTCCGCACCGGCATGGACGGTGAAGCCTTCCTCCGCGCGCGCCTCTTTCGACAGGTACTCATCCTTCGTCCCGCAGCACAGGAACACCGGCTTCAATCCGAACAGGTGCACCATCGTCCCGCCATACGTATCGTGGAAATAGTCGGACGCCTGGTTGAGCGCCTGGTGATGGTTCGGCGCTCCATGGTCGTGCACCAGGAAGATCCAGCGGAATCCCTGATCGCCGAACTCGTTGGCGAGATCCATGTACATGGCGCGGAGCGTGGCCATGCGTACGGGATAGCTGCCAGGGAAGACCGTCTTCGCCCCGATCGTGTTCGCGGGATCGTTACCGATCGGGATCTGCGGGAAGACCACGACCGTCCATCCGGGCCGCGCGACGATGGCCCGGGACAGCTCGCGTGCGAAGGCCTCGATGGCGTAGCCGTCTGTGTAGGCGGGCAGATACGGCCCGTGCTCTTCCAGGATGCCGCCGGGAATGACGACGACCGTGTGCTGGCGATCGAGGGCCTGGATCTGGCGCGTGTTCAACTCGGCCAGCTGATAGATCTGCGCCGAGGCGTCGATGACGACGGTCATCACGCACACGGCGGTCACGGCAGCTATCGTCCCGATGCGGCGTCTCATGACGCTCACGGTACCTACAGACTCAAACTCCCAACTTCCAACTCGCAACTCCCAAGCCCGGATTGCAGACGTGAGCCGTGGGCCTTGGGAGCTTGGGCCTTGGGCCTTGGGAGTTTGGTTGGGAGTTGGGCGTTGGGCGTTGGAGTTGAAGTTGACAGGTTATTGTCATCATGACAGACTACTGTCATGTCGACGCTGACGCCAAAAGGGCGCGTCTATCGCGACATCCTGACGGAAATCTTCCGTCTGCGCGCGCTGATGCTCGAATCGGCGGACGACCTGACGGCTCCAGTGGGCCTCACCAGCGCGCGGTGGCAGATCCTTGGCGCGATCGAGGACGCGCCGGCCACGGTCGCCCACGTCGCGCGGGGCCTCGGGCTCACGCGGCAGGCCGTTCAGGAAACCTCAGATGCCATGGCGCGCGAGGGCCTCGTCGGGTTTGTCGAGAATCCGGACCACAAACGCGCGAGGCTGATGACGCTCACCGACAAGTCGCGCAAGGCCCTCGACTACCTGCGGCCGCGGCAGCTGCAGTTCGCCAACCTCATGGGCGCGCAGCATTCGCTCGACCAGCTTCACGCGACCCTCGACGTCCTCCACCGGTCGCGGACCACGATTGAAAACACGCGCAAAGGATCCGTCGCATGACCCTCAATCACTTGAACCTGACCGTTACCGATCCGACGGAAACGAGCGCGTTTCTGGCGAAGTACTTCGGCCTGCTTCCGGGCGGCGGGAATCAGGGCATGCAGATGCTGCGCGATGATAGCGGCATGGTGCTCACCCTGATCAAGGCGAGACAAGAGGACGCGCGGAGTGAAGGGCAAGGGGCCAAGGGAAATGGGCAAAGCATCCGTTACCCGAGCTCGTTCCACATTGGCTTCATCCAGCCATCGCCCGCGCGCGTCGACGAGATCAATCAGCGGCTGCGCGACGACGGCTTCGACGTCGACGCCCCCGCACGGCTGCACGGGTCGTGGACGTTCTACTTTCAGGCGCCAGGCGGATTCACCGTCGAGGTGTTGGCCTAGTAGCCGGCTGCGAGTTGGCCGCGGCGGCCCGATCTGGTGGCCGCATGGCGACGACGGCCAGCAGGTGCAGTACGTAGAGGTACTGCGACACGTCGCGGGTGGGTACCTGGGCGCCGGCCGGTCCAAGAATCTGTCGCACGGACCGCATGCCGTCGGCTTCGCGCAGCAAGGCTCGCTGCCACCAGCTCATCGGCCATTGAATCCGGGTGTTCATGGCACGGGAGTCGAGCGTCACGAGCCTGACGGCCGAGGCAGACGCAGATGGGCGACGCCGGAGAGGATAGAGCCCCGTCAACACTGGATGCCAGTCCTCGACCTCGCGAGGCTTGCTCCATGGCGGATTGACGACAGGTTGGCGCGTGAAGAGGAGCATGTGAAACGCTGCCGGGCGAAGCGCGTCGAGCAGGTGGCAGACGCGCGCACGCGACCGCGGCAGCAGCCGTTCGCAGAGACCCCGCTCTACGAGGGGTCGCAGCTCTCGATGAGCCGACAGGCTGCTCTGAAAGTACAGGCCAGCGGTCCGCACGGCCCGCACCCACGTCGATAGCGGACGATTCTGAATGAGCTCCCCGAATACATCCGACGCCAGATACGCAGCCGGCCTCGTCGCCATACGTTCTTCAGGGTGGCGGTGGCCCAGGATCGCGTCGCACAACGACAGCACCTCACGAGCCTGCGGCCCCTCCGTGAACCGTGATACATCCAGACCGAATGTGGGAAGCACCGCCCGGAGCCCCACGCTGACATGCCGCGTTCCGTTGACGCCGAGGTACAGGGCACCGTCGGGCGAGAGGCATTGAGACAGGTTGCGGAGTGTGCTGCCTGCGCCGGGCACGTAGCCGAGTACGCCGTGGCAGAAGACGATGTCGAAGTCGACACCGGTCAACCGATTCAGCCCGCGCGTTGAAAGATCGGCGACGACGAATCGGATGTTTCCCCGATTCCGCACTCCCTGCTGGTACTGGCGGGCGATCGCGATCGAGCGCGGACTGAAATCGACGGCGACGATTTCGGCGTGTGGGAAGCGGCGACTGAGTGCGAAGGCTTCGGCGCCGGTTCCACACCCGGCCACGAGCAGACGCCCCGGAGTGGCGATGGGCTGTCCCGGCTTCCAGTGGGCCAGGATCCACTCCATCGGCGGGAGACGCCAGGGCGGCGTGCGGTAGTTCTGGCTCGGATAGGGGAAGGCGTCGTAGGTCGCGCGAATCCTCGTCGCCCTCGTCGACCGGCTGGTTCCGTGGTCGGCACGAGCCTTTCGAACGTCTGTCCGTCGAGGCACACGGCATGATAGGTTACGCGGCAAAGAAACAAGTAGCCAACCCTCTACAGCCGTTCACCCGCGGAAGGAGAGACAGACATCATGGCGAAAAAGGCGAAGGCGAAGAAGGCCAAGGTCACGGTGCGCGACTTGAAACCCAAGAAAGACGCCAAGGGCGGTATGACCATGAAACTGATGAAAGAGAAATTTTAGTCGCGGCCGCCGGGTAGGGAGGGCGGCCATCACAAACGCGAGCGCCCTTCGGTCCGTCTAAGGACGTGGAGGACTTCGAGATGCGTTACCTCGTCCAGCTCGCCGCCCTGACTGCCTTTGCCGGTATGGCGCCGGCGATCCCGGCCGCCCACGATCACGGTGTCAACATTTCCACACGTACGAGCGGCCCGGTTCGTAGTTGCAGCGACCTCGAGATGACCTTCGATGGCGAACCGGCGGCAACGTCGGTCGATCAGCTGACGGCAGCAGGTGATGGAACGCTGTCGGTCCACGCACCGAGGAACGGCGGCGTTTTTGTCTTTGGATCCACGGGCAGGCGCGATTTCGCCATCACAGCGTGCAAAGCGGTGGCGCGTCAGGCCGGAACCGAGGCAACGGCGGCGCTCGCCCAAGTCCATCCGGCAGTCACCGGCCGCTCGGTGAATGCGACTGGGCCAGAGTCTGGAGACTGGATTGTTTTCTTCATCGTCAACGCGCCGGCGAACGGCGACGTGGACGTCGAGGCGACCAACGGCCCGGTACATGTGGAGCAGATCAGCGGTTCGACGACGGCCCGGGTGGTCAACGGGCCGATCAAGCTGCTCGACGTGAGCGGCCACGCCTCGGCCAGCGCGGTCAACGGACCCGTCGCCTACGAAGGCCACGGCGGCACCGTCGAGCTGCGTACGGAGAACGGTCCGATCGACGTCCGTCTGGCTGGCGATCGGTGGGGCTCCGGATCGTTGACCGCAACGGCTCAGAACGGCCCGCTCGCCGTGCAGGTGCCCCGCGAATTCCACTCGGGCGTCCGCATCAGCTCCTCGAACCACTCGCCGTGGAAGTGCCGCGGCTGCGACGACGGCCGCCGCACGTGGGATGGCGCGTCGCGTTCGGTCGAGATTGGAACCGGCCCGGTGGCGGTGACGCTGTCAACAGTGAACGGCCCCGTCGCAATCGATTGGAGCCGGTAAACGGCGCGGACCGGACTCGTAGGCAGGTACGCCGGAGGAGCAGATGAGACGCCGATTCCTGTCGTTGCTGCTTGGTCTGCCCGGTGCCGGCATCGCCGCGGCGACGCTCGACGCACGTCACCGCGCATTCACGCAGTCAGGCAACAATCCACGAGTCGCGTGAGTCACTGATGTCTCGCTGACCAAAGGAGTGTTGCTACTATGCAAGGTCCGTCCCTCGCACGCCCTCCCCTTCGAGGCGCCGCAGTCCTGGGCGCCGGAGTCGGCGCAGTCGCGATAGGATCCGCGGCCGTTGGCGCCGTCGCGATCGGTGCGGTCGCGATCGGTGCGCTCGCGATCCGGCGGCTCGCCATCCGCCGCGTGGCGATCGAACGCGCGGTCCTCGGGTCCGTGCGGATTGGCGATCTCACCGTCGCGCGTCTCCATGCACACGACATCCAGTCCGGCACATCACCTGCACACGGCGGGATCGTCCGAATCGGAAGTCCGTTCAACGTGGACGAAACAGTCGCCAGGATCACGCGCACGCTGGAAGCCAGAGGCGTCCGGCTCTTTGCGCAGATCGATCACAGCGGGGACGCAGCCAGGGTGGGATTGGCAATGCGTCCGACGCAGCTACTGATCTTTGGTAATCCGGCAGCCGGAACGCCGCTCATGCTGGCCGCGCCGACACTCGCCATCGACCTGCCCTTGAAGCTCCTGATCTCAGAGGACGAGGGCGGCCACACGTGGATCGCCCACAACAGCCTCGCCTATCTCAAGGAACGACACGGCGTACCGGACGCGCTGTTGTCGAAGATCGACGTGGTCGATCGGCTGGTCGGAGCAGCGCTCGGCCAATAGTGGGATTGATGAGGGTTCAAAAGCTAGAGTCTCCAGGCACAATGGCCGCTTCACAATTCGAGACGGACAGCTCATACTGACTCCCGAATCATCGACCGGAGAACCCGGATCGGTATTTCGTCCGCTCGTACGAGGAGTGGTTCCTGGGCGGCTGAAGCCCTCATTGGCCCTTCTCGACAGCCGCGCCACACCGCCGCTCGTCGTCCAGTACTACCGCGTCGACCCCTGACCCCGGTCCGGAATCGTAGCGACCCTTCGACTTTTCACCTCTTCGACCCTCGACTTTTCGCCTCTTCGACCCTTCGACTCTTCTCTTACGTCGCTCGTACACCCGCAGTCGCGTGGTCCAGAAAGGGCACATCATGACCGGCCCGGTTCGCGATCCGCGTTCGTCCCGACACGTTCGGCTCGCCGCAGTGCTCGCAGCCATCGCGTTGTTCGGCCTGCGTGCACCGGCGCAGTCGCCTCCCTCCGCGCAATATGGCGTGAGGACACTCCCGACGCTTGGAGGCGCCCAGGCAGCGGCGTATGACATCCAAGACAACGGGTACCTGATCGTGGGGCGCGGCCAGACCGCCAGCGGCGCCTATCACGCGTTCGGCCTGGGAATGGAGCCGCTCACTGACTTCGGGACACTGGGCGGCGGTGACAGCACCGCATTCGCGATCGACGGCGGTCTCGTCGTCGGGCAGTCGAAGACGGCTGCCGGCGCCTACCATGCGTTCTCCGTGGACTTCACCGGATTGAAGACGGACCTGGGCACCCTCGGCGGGAACTTCAGCGCGGCCTACGATGTCCGAGACGGCATCATCGTCGGCACCTCCCGGATTACTGGCAACACCCGTCAGCGCGCTTTCCAGTACGTCAATGGAACGATGTCGGCGGTGGATGTCGATACGGGCGGTGACAGTGTCGCTCGTGGCGTGAACTACTTCTACCACGACGTCGTCGGCTACACGTGTACGTCCGGCAGCACCGGCTGCCGGCCGTTCCTGTTGAGCGGCGGAACCCTCACGCTTCTGGGAGCAGCCAACCGCACCGGCGTGGCGAACAGCGTCAACGACGCACGGCAGGTTGTCGGATCCCTCTCCACGACGGGATCCGCAACTCACGCGTTTCTCTACAGCAACGGCGTCTTGACCGACCTTGGCACGCTGGGCGGGGCCAGCAGCGAGGCTCGAGCGATCGGCTACCTGGGGTACGTGGTGGGCTCGGCGCAGAACGCGGCGGGGCTGCCCCGCGCGTTCATCTGGCGCGACGGGCACATGATCGATCTGAACACGGTGGTTGCGCCCGGTTCAGGCTGGGTCCTCGAATCAGCGGCTGCCATTGCCGACGGCGGGCAGATAGTCGGCTACGGCACGCTCAATGGCAAGCGCCGTGCGTTTCTGCTCACGCCTGCGACCGACATCGGCCTCTACCCCTGGGGTGTCCGCAGCCAGGAGAGCAGCAACGTGCCTCCTGGTGGTATCCAGGTCGGGCATCTCGTGACGTGGGTAACCTCGGCGCAGGGTGATGGGAGAGGCGCAGTCTTGTTTGGTGCGCGCATCATCCACACACTCACGGGACCCGCGCAGTTCGTGGCTGCCAACTCCTACTACTCTGGAGATCAGTGTGACGTGACACCAACGGTGGTGACCTGTTACCTCACTCCGCTCGATACTGCGGCCACCGGGAACGAGACAGAGGTCAAGGCCAGGGCCACCGGCCCTGGACCGATCACCCATCACGCGACTTTTGTCAGTGACACGCCGGACCCCGACCTGGCGAACAACAGCATCTCGGAAGACAACAGAGCGGTGGCACTGTCAGCCTTCACGATCTCTCCTGCGACGAACACCGGCGGTCAGATCTCGACGGGGCACCTGGTGCTCACCGGCAATGCGCCGGATAGCGACGCCATCGTCACGCTGACGAGCAGCCGGCCCGATGTCGTGCCCTTGCCCCCCGCGTTCGAAATGCCGAACTTCAAGGGCGACCAGGGCGACTTCCATATCATTCCCAATCCCGTGACCTCACCGACGGCCGTACAAATCTCCGCAACGTACGGTCTCGTGACGGTGACGAAGACGATGACCGTCGTGCCGACGGTGCTCCGGCAGCTGTATCTGACGCCGGGGACCGTGATCGGGGGGTGCGGGATGTCATCTGGACGGATTCTGCTGACCGGCATTCCGCCCGCCAGCGGCGGCGCCGTCCCCCTGGCGAACACGAACGCCAAGGCCACGGTCCCTGCGCAGGTCACGGTGCCGGCCGGCGCTATCGACGTCAACTTCACAGTGCCGACGGCTGCGGTGACAGCGAATGCCGCAGGCACGGTAACGGCGGCCTTCGGCGGCGTCTCGCAGACGTTGAACCTCACGGTCCGCCCGATTCGGGCACAGGGGCTCAGTCTGTCGTCCAACCCCGTGCGCGGGGGCACGACGGTCGGCGGCACCGTGACGCTTGAATGTCCCGCTGCGCCAGGCGCCGTGCCAGTCAGCCTCACGAGCAGCAACACGGCCGTTGCCGCTCTCACCGCGCCGTCGGTCACGCTCGCCGCAGGAACGACCAGCGGATCCTTCAGCGTGAAGACGTCGGCGGTCTCCACTGCGACGACCGTCACGATCAGCGCGTGGGTCTTCGGCGTCAGGAAAACGGTGTCACTGACGGTGACGCCGTAGGTCGCAGGGGACGCTTCACCAGAAGCGCCCCCTTCTTTCCTCAACCGAACGGCGGGCGCGTAGAATCCACCGTGCACGCCAATGCCGGCCACACCGCCTCTGTCGAACGGACCGTGAACGGATGACAGCCGGCGAGATTGTCCGCCATCCGGACTATCCGCAGTGGGGACACGGCTACGTGATTCGTACGAAAAAGACCACGTCCGACGTCTTCTTCCACTGGGGCGGGAAGCGGAAGGTTCCCGCAAGCGAACCCGTCGAGGCGTCGCGGGCCGCGGGCGTCGAGCTGGAACTGTTCGAGCTTTGCGCCGGTGTGTCGTCGCGGTCCTGGTCACGCGGCCATCACAGCGTCTACGCGATCGAGCTCGATCGTGCCGTGTTGAAGAACCGCACCTTCCGCGAACGGAATCCTGGCGGCGCGGCCAGCGGATGCCTGTACATTGGAGTCACCGGACTCGCGCCCGAAGAGCGATTCGAGCGTCATCGCGGTGGCACGCAGTCTGGACGATTCGTCCAGACGCACGGCGTCAGGCTCCGGCTCGACCTCGTCGAAGGGTACTCGCGGCTGCCGCACCGGATTGCGGCGTACATGGAACCGAAACTGGCCGCGTGGCTGCGCGCGCAGGGGTTCGCGGTGTGGCAGAACTGACGGAGCAGCGTTACGGCATGGAGCTCGAGTTGACACGTCGTGAGTTGCTGGCGCTCGGCGGCAGCGCCGTGGTCGCCGCGGTCAAAGGCATTCCTGGTGGTCTTGGGGGCCGCACGCCCGCGGCGAGCAAGACGGAGAAGCTGGCCGCGTTTCCGCTCCAGGACGTTCGTCTGCTGGAGAGTCCGTTCCTCGCGGCGCAGCGGCGCGATCTCGACTATCTCGTCTCGCTGCAGCCCGATCGGATGCTCCACAACTTCAGAGTGAACGCCGGCCTCGAACCCAAGGCGCCTGTCTACGGCGGATGGGAATCCGAGGAGCCGTGGGTCGACATCCGCTGTCACGGTCACACGCTCGGTCACTACCTGGCCGCGGTCTCGCTCATGTTCGCGTCAACGGGCGACCAGCAGATGAAGGAGCGCGCCGACTACATCGTCAGCGAGTTGCAGGCGTGTCAGAAAGCGACGCCGAGCGGGCTCGTGTGCGCGTTCCCCGACGGCGCAGCTCCGCTCGAAAACGCAGTGGCGGGCCGTCCGTTCCCCGGTGTGCCCTGGTACACGATGCACAAGATCTTCGCCGGCCTGCGTGATGCACACGTCCATACCGCGAGCGCCGCGGCGCTCGACGTTCTGACGAAGCTAGCGGACTGGACCGAGACGGCGACATCGTCGATGACGGACGAGCAGATCCAGAAGATGCTGGGGACCGAGCACGGCGGTATGAACGAGGTCCTCGCAGACGTGAGCGTCCTGACCGGCCAGTCCAGGTACCTGGCTTTGGCGCGGCGATTCAGCCACGAGGCGCTGCTCGCACCCCTCGCCGAAGCGCGCGATTCCCTCGACGGGCTTCATGCGAACACCCAGATCCCGAAGGCCGTCGGCTTCCAGCGGATCTTCGAATTGACGGGCGAGGACCGTTTCGGGAGCGCGGCGCGGTTCTTCTGGCAGACCGTGGTCGATCGGCGATCCTTCGTCACCGGCGGCCACGGCGACGGCGAGCATTTCTTCCCGACCTCCGACTTCGCGAAGCATCTGCAATCCGCGAAGACGATGGAGACCTGCTGCACGCACAACATGCTGCGGTTGACGCGCATGCTGTGTCAGTTCAGTCCGTCCGCCACGTACGCGGACTACTACGAGCGCGCGCTCTATAACGGCATCCTCGCGTCGCAGGATCCAGAGAGCGGGATGACGACGTATTTCCAGGCGACACGACCGGGATACGTGCGGCTCTTTCACACACCCGAGCGGTCGTTCTGGTGCTGCACCGGCACCGGGATCGAGAACCACGCCAAGTACGCCGACTCGATCTATTTCCGAGGGTCCGATGCGCTGTGGATCAATCTCTTCATTCCCTCCACCGTGACGTGGAAGGACAAGGGGCTCACACTGCAGCAGTTGACGACGTTCCCGGAGAGCCCCAGCACGCACTTCACGGTGAAAGTCGAACAGGCCGTCCGAACCACCCTTCAGCTGCGGCGGCCCGGCTGGTGCCGGGCGATGACTGTGCGCGTGAATGGCCGACGTTGGCCTGGTGTCGCCGCCGCGAATGGGTACGTAGCCATCGCGCGCGAGTGGCGCGACGGCGATCTGGTGGACGTAGACCTGCCGATGACGCTTCACGTCGAGCCGCTCCCTGGCAGTACCGACGTCGTCGCGTTGATGTACGGTCCGATCGTGCTGGCCGGCCGTCTGGGTCGTGAAGGACTGACCCGTGGAAGTCAGATCATCGTCAACGAGCGGGAGTCGGGGACGATGCTGAACGGCAGTGTCGAGGTGCCGGTACCTGGCAGGAGACGCGTCAACGCTCGTGAGGCGGATCCGGCAGGACGCTCATGACCCGCTGACGTTTCGCACATCAGGCATCGGACAGCCGAACGACGTCGAGCTGGCGCCGTATTACCACCTCGCCCACGAGCGGTACAACGTGTACTGGCAACTCGTGCCTGCCTGAGTCTTTGGGTCTTTGGGGTCGGGATAAGTTTCAGTTTGTGCCACAGCACCTGACAGCGTGGTGTGCAGAAACTGAAATTTATCCCGACCCCAATTCGGGTCAGCGCCGGAGGGATGGACGAATACTCTTCGCACCGCGCGTCGGCTTCTTCCGCGTCTTGCCGCTGATGTAGCGGTGCGCCCCGGTGATCAGATCACGAAGCGCGTCGGGACGTACGCGCGAGAGCCTGACGAGGACGCACGGATAACCGACGTAGTGCTCTTTGAGATAGTACGTCTCGGGATCGTCTTCGATGAGCGCATCGCGGTCGGCGATCTCCATCCTGACGACCAGCGTGTCCGGCTCGGCGGACTTGTGCGACGCGATGCACACGAACATCGTCCCGCGCACGGTGAGCCCGGGCTTGCCCCAGGACGTCGTCACCTCGACGTCCGGCAGCGTGCGGCCGATGGCTTCGACGGGACTGAACGTGCTGCGCCGCGGCATGGCGGAGTATGGCACGGCCACCTAGCTGTTCGGCGGCACCGTCTCCGTCAGTGCGCGTTTGAATTCGACCGCTGACGCGAAGTGGAGCGACGAGCCTTCCGAGAGCGCCAGATCGATGACGGCGGCCAGTTGCGACGGAATGGAAGCGGAGCGGACGCGGATAGGGATCACCGGTTCGCTCGCGACAGCCGCGAAGATGGCATTGCCTCGCGCACCCGGGGGAAAATCACGGGGGAAGGTACCAGTCAACATCCAATAGAGACACGCGGCCGCCGCCCAGACATCGACTTCCGGCTTCGCGTCGCGGAATCGCACGAGCTGTGCACGAGGCATGAACACGGGCGTCCCGGCGGCGAGGCCGGTCGCCGTCAGGCCGGTCCATCCCGCGGTTTCGAAGGCCTTGCTCATGCCGTAGTCGGCGACCTTGACGATCGCGTCTGGTCCGGCCGATCCCGACAGCAGGAGGTTGTCGGGTTTGACGTCGCGATGGACCAGTCCACGCGCAGTGACAATCTCGCCGTCAGCCAGCGTCACTGTGGTGTCGAGCGTATGCATGTGATGAAGACCGTCAAGGGCCTGGCTGATGATGTGCACCGCAGGGCCGGGAGGCAGCCGGCCCTGGCGCTCGACCAGAGACCCCACGCTTCCGCCAGCGCAGTACTCCATGGTGAAGAACAAACCTTCGTCGGTCACACCTGAATCACGGTAGGTGACCACGTTGGGGTGTCGCACGCCTTTGGTGATCTGGATTTCCCGCAGGAACCGCTGACGGGCCGTTGGATCTCCCAGTCGAGGCTCATCGTCGGGACTGAGGAGTGCGATCTTCAACGCGAGGAGATCCTCCTGGTCGTTGCTCAGAAGAAAGACGGCTCCGAATCCGCCTCGACCCAGCTCCTTGACGATCCGGTACCCGCTCAGTCCGTTCAATCCAGCGGCGCCGGCGCCGGCACGCCGCAGAATCGCTTCCACACGTTGACGCGCATCCGTCATTGATTGATCCTCTGCCGCGCTCTGACGAAGTGCTCGATCCGATCGAGTTGGTCGAGATACGCGACGACCGTCCGAACACCGTCGCGCGCGGCAAGTCTCCCCAGCAACCGACGCGCTTCTTCACAGTCACGCGCCGCGTCCTCGATGCGATCGATGAGGACGAGGTTGGGCGCACGATTGATGAGTGTGACCGCGAGCCGCCCGATCGGCCCGGAGAGCCTCGCTTCGTCCACGACCGGTCGGTAGCGCTCTACGGCGTCTCCGAAGAGTATGGCCGCGCCGAGGAAGTCGCTGTGTGCCTCGAGCATGTGCGCATCGTTTTTTGGCTCGACGGCGGGGTCGTCCGGTGAGGGCGCATCCTCGGGAACACTGAGATCAGGGCGCTTTACTACGCCAAGGAAGACCGCCTTGACATGGTATTCGCGCACGAGATCAGCCATCAGGTCGCTCCGTCCGTCCTCGAAGACGAGCCGCTGCAGGATCTCGAGGCCGGCCCCGTTGGCGTCGAGCGCGCGATGCACGAGATCCGCCGACCGCATCTCCCCGGCCTGGGCGATCAACGCCGCGGCCCAATTGTGATACGCCGTTGCCAGCATCGTCTCGTACTCGCGGGCACCATGCTCGGTTGTCAGCCGACTGAGAAGCGTGACGGCTTCCTCGCAGAGGACGGCAGCTCGATGGGTGTCGCTGACCCTGTTTGCAAGGTTGAGGAGCGCGGCCGCCAGCGCCACCACCGGGCCACGCAGTCTTGGAACATCGACAATCTGTCTGAATCGATCGAGGGCCTGTTCGGTGTACCTGCGGGCAAGTGCCGGGTCACCGGTTCGGGAATAGTACGTACCGTGGTTTGTCAGGCTCTCCGCGAGGTTGCGGACGTAGTCCACGCTTTTGTACTGGCTCAGCAGCTCCTGACGAATTGCGATGGCCTTGGCATTGGTCTCGATCGCGCGCTGAGTGTCACCCAGTTCATCGGCGACATTCGCTAGATTGTGATAGAGCTTCGCGACGTCGTTGACGAGATCTGGATCGTCTGGCGCTGGCGGCGCTTCCTCCATGAGGGCGCTCAGGCGCTCGAACTCGTCGCGTGCGCGCTCCAGAAAATGGAGTTCTTTGAACAACAGTGCCCGGTTCAGACGCGCGCGCATGGCGTCGGGTTCTGACTGCAGCACGCCCAGGCTTTCGTAGCCTGCAATCGCACGATCCAGGAGTGTGAGCGCGCCGCCAATGTCATCGAGGTTGACGTGAAGCAGGGCCTTCTCGACCCGCAGCTCGGCGAGCTGGCGGTCCGTTGCTCGGCCCGCAGTGACAAGTTCGGTGAAGAGCTGGTGCGCCTGTTCGAAAGCGGCGAGGTCGGCGATGCCCTGCGCCTTGCGCGTCCCGCGTCGCTCGAGCAGGTGGCGATCCACGTCGTTGGGATCCTTACCCTGGAGCTGGAGCGCTCGTGCCAGCCAATCACGTGGATCGTCCCACGCCACGCCTAGGATGGAGTCGCGCGCGTGAATTGGGTACTCCTGGATCGCCGGCGCGAGCGGTATCGGCGGACGCCGCCGGTACTCGTGTCTCGTCTCGGTCCTGAACAATCGAATCAGCCTCGCGGCCACCTCGTCGAGGCAATCCCAGCGCTCTCGAGGGTCCGGGGAAAAGCAACGCGCCAGAACGTCTGCGAAGTCCCCCGGAAGGGTCAGCGTGCCAGACGAAGATTGCGAGCGGCTGTAGTCGTCGAGCACGAGCGGAGCGGCGGCACCCGAGCACCACGTGACGCCACCGGTGAACATCTCCAGAACCGAGAGTCCCCAGCTCCACACGTCAGACGCGGCGGTGACCGGGCCGCCACGCAGCTGTTCGGGTGAGCTGTAGGCAAATGTGCCCTGCGATACCGGCTGACTGGCGCTGCTGCTAGGTACCGTTGCACGAGCGGTCGCGAGACCGAAGTCGGTGAGCTTCGCGACGTGATCGCTACCGAGAAGGATGTTGCTGGGCTTCACATCACGATGCACGATTGCCAGCGTGTGCAGTGCATGGAGCGCCCATGCCGTTTGGATAGCGATGTCGACGATCTCGCCGACCGACTCGATTCGTGATCCAGCGATGGCGTCGGCAAGCGACCCGCCGGCGACGTACTCCGCGAAGAGTACGATCTCGTCATCGATGGTCCGGAAGAACTGACACCCGGCAAAGTGGCGATAGTCGGGGAGTCCAAACCAGATGGCGAGCTCGCTCAGGAATCGTCGGCGCGCGTCCGGCCCGCCCACACGGCTCCTCTTCACGGCGAAGTGAGTGCCGGTGGTGAGATTCCTCAGCAGATAGACGTGGCCCATCCCGCCAATGCCAATCGTCCGCTCGACGCGATAGTCCTCGAGCACGAGTTGTGACGGCTGCCATGCCTGCATCAAAGAGCCTGCCTGTGGGCGCGTCGATCGTCCACATCTCGGTTGCGAGTCAAGGATTCTAGCCCGTACCGATGACGACTGCGGCCCGACCGCAAGCTGTCGAAGCGTCAGCTCGAGGCGCGACTGCCCGCGTCGTGTGCCGGGTCGAGCAGACGGCATAGCGTGAACCGGCCGTCTGCAGGATGATAGCGACGTGAGCGGTGTGCACACACTGGAAGGGGCAAGGGCGGCATTCGACGCCGGCGCGTGGGCCGACGCGTATACGGCTCTGACAGCCGTCGATGGCCTGACGCCTCTCGAGCCTCACGATCTCGATCGTCTCTCGACTGCCGCGTATCTGATCGGAGACGACGAGGCGGGCGTTCAGGCGCGTACGCGGGCGCACGCCGGTTTCCTCGAGCGCGGACTGCAGCTCGAGGCCGCTCGCAGTGCGTTCTGGCTGGCGTTCGTGCTCGCGAACGTGCCCGATCAGCGCGCACAGGCCGCCGGATGGCTCGCGCGAGCCCAACGGCTGATCGATGGCCTGAAGGCTCCGTGTGTCGAACAGGGATGGCTGCAGTGCGCGCTCGCGCGCCAGCGCGTCAGCGAGGGAGACGTGGCTGCCGCACAGGCCTTGTTCGCCGAGGCGGCCGACATCGCCGACCGCTTCGGCAACCGCGACCTCATGGCCCTCGCCCGCCACGGGCTGGGCCGTACGCTCCTGCGCCTGAACCGGACGAGCGAGGGATTCTCACTCCTCGACGAAGTGATGATTTCGGTGAGTGGCGGCGAAGTGGTGCCGATCGTCGCAGGCGCTGTCTACTGCAGCGTCATCAGCGCGTGCCACGATCTGTTCGACCTCGGACGCGCACGCGAGTGGACGACGGCTCTGCAGACGTGGTGCGACTCGAATCCGGACATCGTGGCGTTCCGCGGCGACTGCCTGATTCGGCGATCGGAGCTGCTGCAGCTGCACGGCGCCTGGCCAGATGCGGTCAGCGAGGTGCAGCGCGCGTGTGACCGCCTGACGAAGACGTCACGCCAGCGGCCGGAGGCTGGTGCTGCTTTCTATCAACTTGCCGAACTGCATCGGTTGCAGGGCAATTACGCTCCCGCGGACGAAGCGTACCGTCTGGCGAGCCGCGCCGGACAGAATCCGCAGCCGGGCCTGGCCCTTCTTCGGCTGAATCAAGGCCAGACGAAGGCGGCTGAGACGTCTATCCGCCTCACGCTGCAGGAACGCGGCAGCGAGCGTGCTCGCGTGCTCCTGCTGCGAGCGGCTGTGGAGATCATGCTCGCCAACGACGACGTGGCGAGCGCGCGCGGAGCATCGGACGAACTCGCGAAGCTCGCCGATCGCATCGGCGCGCCGTTCGTTCGAGCGGTGTCGGCGCAGGCTGTCGGCGCCGTGACGCTCGCGGACGGTCGCGCGCTTGAGGCGCTCGAGGCGCTTCGTGTCGCAGACAAAATCTGGGAGAGCCTGGACGCGCCATACGAGCGTGCGCGTGCACGCGTCCTCATCGGACTCGCATACCGGCAGCTGGGCGACCACGACGGCGCCCACCTCGAGCTCGACGCAGCTCACGAGGCGTTCGAGGCGCTGGGCGCCGCGGCCGATGCCGCCGCAGTCGCCGTGTTCACCCGGCAGTCACTACCACGCGCCTCCTCGAGCCTCACCGGACGCGAGGTCGAAGTGCTTCGACTCGTCGCGACTGGCGCCACGAACCGCGCCATCGCGAGCCGGCTGCGTATCAGCGAAAAGACCGTCGCGCGGCATGTGAGCAACATCTTCGACAAGCTCGACTTGTCCTCCCGGACCGCGGCGACCGCGTACGCGTACAAGCACAAGCTGCTGTAACCGCGTGTTCAGGAAAGGCTGCTTCGCGGCGGCGGGGTCGTTCGCAGGGTCAACCGATCCACCCCGCCCTACATAGAAATACCCACGAAGTATCTCGCCGCCAACTGGGCATTCCGGCCGATGCTGAAGGAATGGCTCACGACGTACTTTCAGACATTCGCGAGCCTCGAGTGGATTCGCGAAGGCAAGGAGACGGACCATGTCTGAGACGTACGCGAATGTTCGTGTGAATACGGTCGTGATTGGCGGCGGGCAGACGGGACTCTCGGTTGGCTATCACCTGTCACGGCTCGGCGTTCCGTTCCTCATCCTCGACGCCAGCCGGCGCGTTGGCGACGCCTGGCGCCACCGGTGGGATTCACTTCGGCTGTTCACTCCCGCGCGCCATGCGGGTCTCGATGGCCTGCCGTTTCCCGCGGAGCCTTTCTCGTTCCCGACGAAGGACGCGATGGCCGACTATCTCGAGTCGTACGCCCGGCACTTCGCGCTCCCCGTGCGGTCGGGAGTGCGCGTGGACCGGCTCTCGCGCCTGGGCGATCGGTTCATCGTCGTCGCCGGCAAACAGCGGATCGAAGCCGAGAACGTCGTCGTCGCCATGGGCCACTACCAGCGCCCGCGACGGCCCGCGTTCGCAGGCGAGCTCGCGCCGGGAATCGTGCAGCTCCACTCGTTCGAGTACCGGAATCTCGCGCAGCTGCAGCCGGGCGACGTGTTGATCGTGGGTATGGGCAATTCGGGAGCGGAGATCGCGGTCGAAACCGTCTCGCGTCACCGAACGTGGGTGGCCGGACGCGAGACCGGCCACGTGCCGTTTCGGGTGGATGGTCTGGCGGCGCGCCTCTTCCTGAGCCGTCTCGTGCTGCGCGTGATCTTTCATCGCGTCCTGTCAATCGCCACGCCGGTCGGCCGGAGACTTCGACCGAAGATGCTGCACCGCGCGGCTCCGCTCATTCGAACCAAGCCGCGGGATCTCGCAGCAGCGGGCGTGATTCGAGCCCCGCGCGTGGTCGGCGTTCGAAACGGGCTCCCGCTGCTCGAAGACGGCCGCGCCCTCGATGTCGCCAACGTCATCTGGTGCACGGGATTCGATCCCGCGTTCTCGTGGATCGACCTGCCCGTGTTCGGGTCCGATGGCCAGCCGCAGCATGAGGCGGGCGTCGTGACGGCGGAGCCTGGGCTGTTTTTCGTCGGCCTGCCGTTTCTCTACGCGTTCTCGTCCGAGATGATTCACGGCGTCGGCCGCGATGCCGCCCGAATCGCCGCTGCGATCGCCGATCGGGCGCGAACTGCGAGCGTCAGCGCGCGGCCGGCGCTGGCGGCCACGGCGTGAGGAGGCACGTTCCGATATCGGCTTCGTGGTGGAGGACAGCGTCAGGCGAGCCGATCGACATCGCTGGTCATCTCGAGGCGCGTCGCGTCCTGCCCTGGCGCGTCCCGGATGGCCGGCCTGTCCGCTTCGTCGAGAGCCGTTTCAACCACGGTGCCAGCATGGCGTCGACGTCCTGGACGATCCAGTCCACCGCCTTACCCTCACGATACGTCGCCCACGACATCAGCGATCCACCAATGACCGTTTCCAGGGACCGGGCGAGCGCGCGCGCGTCCGCGTCAGCCCGCAGTTCCCTGGCCACGATCGCGGCTTTGATCAGCGCCTCGAACTCGCGGCGCGTCGCCCGTGCATTCGCGACGAGATGCCCGCGGAGCACATCGTCGGTCAGGTCGACCTGCAGGTAGGCCAGGTTTCGAAGAAGCGCATCCGGCGTCGGCGCCAGATCCGCCATGCAGGCAGCGTAGGCCCGCACCGTCGCGAGGGGGCTGCGGTGAGCCGCGCGCAGCCCGGCAAAGACCGGACCGGCGCTCCCGGCGAATCGCTCGGACAGTGTCACGAGCAGATCACGCTTGCTGCCGAACCGCTGCACGAGGCGGCCCGGCGTGACGCCGGCCTCGCCGGCGATGTCGGCGAGCGTGAGCTCATGTGGCCCGCGCCGGCTCATGGCGCGCTGCGCCGCCGCGAACACTTCCTCGTCGGTGACCTTCTGGTGTCGTCCCGGCATCGATGTTGACAATTGCTAAATGAGCGTTTAGAACAATACCTAAACACTAATTTAGTCCAGGAGGCCCGATGCGGAAAGTCGCCTACGGCGGGGCCATGAGCCTCGACGGTTTCATCGCGGGTCCCAACGGCGAGTTCGACTGGATCGTGATGGATCCGGAGATCGACTTCGCGGCACAGATGAAGCGCTTCGACACGTTCCTGATCGGCCGGAAGACGTTCGAGGTGATGCGGCGGATGGCCGGCAGCGCGCCGCCCACGCCGGGGATCCGGAACTTTGTCTTCTCGCGGACGCTTCGGCCCGACGAGTGCCCGGACGCGACGCTGAGCGGCGATGCCGTCAGCGTCGTGACAGATCTCCGCGCGCAGCCCGGCAAAGACATTGCGTTGTTCGGAGGCGGAGAGTTGTTCCGAAGCCTCCTGGCTGCCGGCCTGGTCGACGAGGTGAGCGTCGGGGTGATTCCCGTGTTGCTCGGCGGAGGTGTGCCGCTCTTACCGTCGCCAGCCGACCGCACACGGCTCGCACTGCGGAAACACCGGGTCTATGCGACGACCGGCTCCGTTCAACTCGAATACGACATCGTCCGCGGCTGACGCAGCCGGGAACTCATGCCGGGCAGATCGCGTATCCCGACGAGACTGGGCGGAGACACAGAACGATGCTGCTCGAGGGGCTACGCCAGGATCTCCGGTACGGGGCACGGACGCTCGGTCGCCATCCGGGATTCACCTCGGTCTCCATTCTCACGCTCGCGCTTGGCATCGCCGTCAATACGGTCGTGTTCACTGCGTACAAGGCCGTCGTCGCACGGCCCGTTGATGCGCGTGAGCCGGACACGCTCGTCAATATCGCCGTACGCCTGCAGTCAGGTGGGACGACGGCGCTGCTCAGCTACCCAGACTTCGAGGCGTTTCGTGATGGCCTCCGCTCGTTCAGCGGCGTGATCGCGGCCACGATCGAAGAGTTGACGCTGTCGGGCACCAACGGCGTGATGCTGAGCCGGCCGGACGGCGCCTCGCTTCTGTCCAGCCTCGGCTCACGCTTCCATCTGCGGCGAACAAGGAGATCGCGAGCGCTTTCGTCGTGTCAGAGAACGACTTCGCCGTGCTGGGTGTTGCGCCCATCCGTGGGCGGGCGTTCGACGGCATGACTGCCTCCGAGCGCGTGGCCTCGCCGTCGGTCCTGATTAGTGAGAACTTCTGGCATCGGCGTTTCGGTGCCGATCCACAGATCGTCGGCAAAACCATCCAGCTGAACGATGCAGCGGTCACCATCATTGGAATCACGCCGGCCGACTTCACCGGTACCAGCATCGCGGT
>CAVUPP010000014.1:0-43504 GCA_963743245.1 Vicinamibacteria bacterium
CGCTGACGACCGAGTTGGCAATCAACGTATCGCACTGGACGACGCCGCTGAAGCGGGACATGCCCGCGTTCACGCTCACGAAGCCCGCGTTGATTTCGATATTGGACGAGCTCAGCGACACCTTGGCGCTCGCATTGATCGTGATCCCGGAGGGCGACAGCGTCATGGCATTGCCATTGGCGTCTTCGATCTGAACCGAGCCAGGCGAGTCTTGCAGGACGAGCCGCTGGCCGCCCGGTGTCTCGACGACGACGCGCGCGTTTGCACTGTCGTCGACGAGCCGAATCGTGGTACCGCTGCGCGAACGGATGGTCTTGACGTCGCTGGCGTGATCGGCGGTTTCTGGTGGCGGCGCACTGGCGCTCCAGAGGGCGCCCAGCACGCAGGGGCGCTCGATGTCGCCGCCCTCGAATGCGACGAGGACCTCGTCGCCTTTGTCTGGAAGGAACCACGTACCGCGATGAGGCCCAGCCAGCAGCGTCGCCACCGGGCCCAGAGATCGCCGTGATCCGGCAGTCCCGTGACGCGGATGCGCACGCGCATCCCTTCGGGATCCTGGTTCTCGAGAACGGACGCCGAGTAGACGCCGTGCAATGCCGCCATCAGTTCCTCCGATGTGAACGACCAGGCCGCGTGTCCGCGGCAGCGCCTCGACCATTGGATGGTTAAGCTTCGGCGTTCACGACAACGTTACACGCATTTCGACAGCCGCCATTGGCGCGGCCGCTGATATTCTGAAAAATCTCTCAGGAGGTGGATCAATGACTCCGCTCGATGCCGATACCATCATGGCGCGCGCAACGCCGCTCTCTCATCAGCAGGCGCACGAGATTCAGCCGTTCGGTCACCTCGTACGGATGCCGCTGGCCCTGTCGGAAACGGCGAGCAAGGAATCCGTCGAGAATCTGAACCAGCTGCTCGCAGACACGATCACGCTGCGCGATCTCTACAAAAAGCATCACTGGCAGGTCGCGGGTCCGACCTTCATGCAGCTGCACCTGCTCTTCGACAAGCACGCGGGCGAACAGACCGAGCTCGTGGATGCGCTGGCCGAACGTGCCAGGCGTTGGGCGGCGGGGTCTCCATGGGTGCCGACATCGCGGAAGCGACGCTGATTCCGCGGCCCCCAAGGGCCGTGAACCGGCGCCCGCCCAGATCTCACGACTCCTCCACGCGCACGAGGTCGTCATCAAGGAGGCCCGCGCCATGGCCCGTCGAGCCGCGGAGGCCGGCGACGATGGCACGAACGATTTGCTCGTGAGCCAGATCATCCGGCAGAACGAGCAACAGGTATGGTTCGTCGCTGAGCACGTGATCGACGTGCCACTCGTGCGCGCGTAGGCTTGTGGTCCGTGTCACCGGTGCGCGGTCTGCCACGGTCGCAATAGAGGACGCTCATGACACAGACAGACTCCAATCGTCCCACGCCGCCAGACCTCACGCGAGGCATCGCAGCCGCGAGCATCCCGAGCAGCGGCACCGTTCTGGGCCGCGTGGGTGAGGATGACGTCGTGCTGGCGCGCGTCGGCGATCGCGTCTACGCCGTGGGCGCGTATTGCACGCACTATCACGGACCTCTCGCTGACGGGCTCGTGGTCGGCGATACGATCCGGTGTCCGCTGCACCATGCGTGCTTCAGCCTCGCCAGCGGTGACGCTCTTCGCGCACCCGCGTTGGATCCGATTGCCTGCTGGCGCGTTGAACAGCAGGGATCGATGCTGTCGTACGCGAGAAGGTCGAGCGATCCGATCCGGCGAAGAATGCGGGTGCCGTCGATCGGCGCGAGCCGTCGCCGATCGTGATCGTAGGCGGTGGTGCGGCCGGACTCGCGGCCGCCGACACCCTCCGGCGCGAGGGTTACACGGGGCAGATCGTCATGCTCAGTGCCGACCAGGACGCGCCGGTCGATCGGCCGAATCTGTCGAAGGACTTCCTGGCCGGCGAAGCGAAGGACGAATGGTTGCCCCTCTGGCCGCCGGACTACTACGCGGAGCAGCGTGTCGAACTCCGCCTGTCGTCGCGCGTGGCGTCGATCGACACGGCCGCCCGCGCGGTGCTCCTCGAGGACGGGTCGCGGCAGCCGTTCGGTGCGCTGCTGATTACGACAGGTGCCGAGCCCGTTCAGCTTCCTATCCCTGGCGCAGAGACCGGACAGGTCTGCTATCTCCGGTCGTTCGCCGACAGCCGCGCCATCGTCGAGCGCACGAAAGGCGCCACGCGCGCGGTCGTGGTAGGCGCCAGCTTCATCGGCCTCGAAGTCTCCGCGGCCCTGCGGACGCGCGGGATCGCCGTCGATGTCGTCGCACCGGATCGCGCGCCACTCGAACGCGTCATGGGTCTCGAGATCGGCCGCTTCGTAAATCCATTCACGAAGCCCAGGGTGTCACCTTCCACCTGGGTGAGACTGTCAGTGCGATCGACGGACGCCGCGTCACGTTGTCTGGCGGGTCAGTCGTCGAGGCCGACTTCGTCGTGATGGGAGTCGGCGTCCGGCCCGCGATCGCACTGGCCGAACGCGCCGGCCTCGCAATTGACCGGGGGATTGCGGTCAACGAATACCTGGAGACCAGCGTCGCCGGCATCTACGCCGCCGGGGACGTAGCACGGTGGCCCGACCCGCATACGGGCCAGCGGATTCGCGTGGAGCACTGGGTCGTCGCCGAGCGGCAGGGGCAGGTCGCCGCCCGGAACATGGTGGGCCAGCGGGTACCCTTTGATACCGTCCCGTTCTTCTGGAGTCAGCACTACGACGTCACGATCCGGTACGTGGGACACGCCGAGCGCTGGGATCGCGTGACCGTCGATGGTTCGCTCGAGTCTCGGGACGCGTCGGTCAGCTTCATCCTCGGCGGGAAGACGCTGGCAGTGGCGACCGTGTCGCGCGATCGCCGGAGCCTCGAGGCCGAAGTCGCGCTAGAGCAGCAGACTACGTAATCGCGATCGGGCTGCCCGGCGACCCCGTCGCGCCTTTGATCGGCACGGGCACGAAGACGTAGACGAACTGATACTTCCGGTCGGCCAGCAGGCCGTCGAACGTCAGGTTCTCGTGGTTGAAGATCCCGTTCCGCGTCAGCAGCTCGGAATGGAGCGGATTGACGACGGCTTTGTTCGGATTGGGCATCACCTCGACGGACCACGTGTCGGCACCCGTCAGACAGAGATTCTTTCCGATCACCCAGCGCGCGACCTCCATGCCGATACCGGGTTCGCTGGCGTTGAAGCGGACGTTGTCTTTCATCCAGAGCGATCCCCAGCCGGTATTGAAGAAGATGGCGTCACCCTCGTGGATGTCGTCTTCACGCATGTTCTGACGCGCCAGGGCCGCCCGCACATCGGCCAGACTGATCTCTTCGGCGTCGTTGAGCATGCGGCCCTTGTGACCTGCCACGTCCACGAGGTGGCCCCGCGTGAAGAGCGGCTTCACTTTCTCGATCCCGAGCTTCACGAGTCCCGTGGATCGGGCCATGTCCTGCTCGGTCACGCCGTTGTAGTACCGCATCTCTGACTTGTCGTTGTCGGCGCCGCGCTGGATGCCGACGTGCCCGAGGCCGTCGAACTGCGTGCCGACCTGTCCGATCTGTGCTGCGACGAACTCGTCGTGATAGATGAGGCGATTCTCGCCGACTGGTCCTCCCGTCGGACTGCCGGGGATCGTCATCGCGAACGTGCGCGTGCCGTAGAGAGGCATGCCCTGTTCGTACGGACGGCCGAGCCGGTAGATGTGGCCGTCGCGAATCCACCTCGCTGACTCGAGCACCTTCGCGGGTGTGATCCAGTTCGATGCGCCAGCCTCATCGTCGGGACCCCATCGCGAGGGCCACCACGGTGCCATCATCGGCCCGCTGGACTGCGCACGCAGGCGCGGGGCGAACAGGCCGGCGAGGCTCGTGAGTCCCAGCGATCGTAGGAAGCCCCTGCGGCGTGAGAGTTGTAGAGGCATCTGGTTTCCTCTGACCTTTTGACGTTTGGCCCTTGTGACTCGTGGACCTTTTGACTCTTGGACTCTTCTCTGGACTCTTCGACTCTATTTGGCAATCGACAGCACCACTCGCCGGTACGATGTGAGACTCGGCGCACCATCGTCTTCGACGACGAGAACGACGTGCGCGATGCCGGCGGCCTGGGGCGTGACGATGGCGCGAGCGGTCGTCGCGTTCTGGATGGTGACGCGCTCGATCACGGGCGGAAGGCCTGCAGGACCGAACGACGGAATCCCGCCCTCATCCCGGTTTCCGCCAGGAGGCATCGCGAAGGGCGGACCTGCAAAGACCGGCTGCGTGGGGATGCCCGAGCCCGCTTCCGGGTAGAAGAACCAGGAATAGCGAAGCGCGTTGCCATCCGGATCGGTCGTACCCGCCGCATCGAGTGTGACGGCGGTGCCGACCCGTGCGGCGATCGTCAACGGCGCCTTGCCGGCCTGCGCGTTGATCACGACGCGCGGGTTGTGATTTGCGTGCTGGACGTCGTTGAGCGTCCAGTCCATGCGCGCGGCGAAGTCGTGCTGGAAGGCCGTCCGCCAGCGCCAAATCGTGGCCTGATCCGACGTGTGCGGCTTCTGGTCGATGCCAATCACGGTGTCGCGCGAATTGTCGCGGCTGGGAAACGAATCACCGCCCTGCGTCCAGGACGGACGCGGCTCGCCATAGGACTGGCGCCAGATGTACCGTCCGCCCCATCCGCCGTACGACGGGCTCATCGCGCTTGCGAGCCCGTTGTCGATCAGACCGAGGAACGAGGGCGTGTCGCCTTCATGGATGCAGCACGGGTACGGATACAGGCGGCCCAGTGGCCCCTTGCTCCGGATGTTGGCGTCCACCCATTCGTGCGTGAACGTCGTGAAATCAGCGCCGTCACCATTGCGATAGAACTGATCGCCGCTGATTCCGGTCCACGTCGCGAGGTAATACTGCTCGCCGTCCGGCGTGGATGGAATGGCGATGTACGCGAGCGTTGGAAACTCGCGTCGGATCCACGGTCCGGCATCGTCCTGATCCGAGATGGCGTAGACGCGCAGCGTCGAGACGAAGGCGTCGAGCTGCTCCGGTGTGCGCGTGTCGCGCACGTGCAGCAATGCCTCCGCGAGCGTGTTGGCGCCGCCCCAGGCCAGCACCCACAGCGGACGCGGGTCGCGCCGATCGGCGGCCTGAATCAGACGTTCGGCACCAGGTGACATCCTGTCAGGCCGGACCGCGCTCATGCCGTAGCCGGGTTGGCCTGTCGTGACCAGTGCCCGGAGTGTCGCAGCGGAAGGGAACCCAGGGGCGTGCAGCGACAGCTTCGGATACACCTGCTCGTAGGCGTCGATCACGTGGAGAATCACATCCGGCCGCACCCGGTTCCGCATCCACGTGGAGGTGCCCGCGACAAGTCCTTCGATATCGAATTCGTTCGAATAGACCAGGAACCGTACCATCGACATCTGATCGTCGGGCTCGTTCGCGATGTCGGTCAGGACCAGCACCCGCTGCTTCTCCGTGTAGGGATCGAGCCGGGCCGCGATGCGGTTGAACGTGTCAGCCGATGGCGGGGTCGCCGCCGCGCACGGCACGACGACGCCCGCGAGCGACAGCAGAACGGGCAGGATCAGGCGCATACGAAAGTCTCAGAGTCGAAGAGTCGAAGAGTCGAAGAGTCGAAGAGTCGAAGGGCCGCGGAGATATTACTGCCAGGTCGAACACGGGAATCGAGAAGCTTGCGCGCGATGGCCGCACTAATCGAGCTCACGCTCGTACACGTCGCCTTCGATGTCGTTGAGCTTCGCCTGGATGAAACTCGCGGCATCGCGCACGCCCTGGTTGTACACGGGCGGGCCCAGCTGACGCAGGAAGAAATCCAGCAGTCCTTCCGCGCGGAACGCGCTCAGCGGTTCATCGAACTCGCTCGTGAAATACGCCGTGATCGATTGAAGCAGCGCGGCCCGCCGCTCGGGCGACAGACGGATTCGCATCGGAGAAGCGTTCGGTGTCATGGTCAAATCTTAACAAGCTCTTAATCACGCCTTAACAACCCGACCAACTATGGGCGTCACGATTTCTACCACTTCAGATGCGTCGAGACGCCCGGATCTGGCCCGTGCTGATTGCGATCGCGCTGACTCTCGCGGCAACGCATCCGCTGCGAGCGCGCCAATCCGCTGGCAGTCCGGCTCGCAACGGCACGAGCATCCGGTATGTGCCCGACGATCTCGGCAACCCACAGTGGCTGCAGGTCCTCCAGCAGCTGCGCGCCGAGCAGATCAGGGCGCTCGGGTCTGTCCCGGCCTTCCATGACTTTCAGTTCACGCGACCGCCTGAGCCAGAGCGGCATCACCTTCAAGAACGGCATCGTGGACGATGCCGGCCGCAGCTACAAGGCAGCCCACTACGACCACGGAAACGGCATTGCGGTGGCGGACGTCGATGGCGACGGCCTGCTCGACGTCTATTTCCTCAGTCAGACGGGCGGCGATCAGCTGTGGAAGAACCTCGGCCACGGCCGCTTCGAGGACATCACGGCTTCCGCCGGTGTCGCCGTCGCAGGACGCATCAGCGTGTCGGCGTCCTTTGCCGACATCGACAACGACGGCGATCCAGACCTCTACGTCACGACGGTCCGCGGCGGGAACGTGCTCTTCGAGAACGACGGTCACGGGCACTTCCGGGACATCTCGGCCTCATCCGGAACGGGCTACACGGGACATTCCTCGTCGGCGGTGTTCTTCGACTACGACCACGACGGCAAGCTCGACCTCTTCCTCGTCAACGTCGGCCGTTACACCACTGAAACGATGGCCGGCGAAGCCCCCTATCGCTACTTCATCGCGTTCGACGACGCGTTTGGCGGACACCTGAAGCCGGAGCGGGCGGAAGCCAGCATCCTGTTCCACAACGAGGGCAACAACCGTTTCGTGGACGTCACGCAGCAGACAGGCCTGGTGGATACGTCGTGGTCGGGCGATGCCAGCGTCGTCGACGTCAACGACGATGGATGGCCGGACCTGTACGTGCTCAACATGCAGGGCGACGACGAGTACTACGAGAACCAGGGCGGCCGGCGGTTCGTGCGCCGGAGCCGCGAGATCTTCCCGCGGACGTCGTGGGGCTCGATGGGGATCAAGGTCTTCGACTACAACAACGACGGCCTGCTCGACATCTTCGTCACCGACATGCACTCCGACATGAGCCACACCATCGAGTACGACCACGAGAAGATGAAATCCGACATGACGTGGCCGGAATCGTTCCGCGGCGACGGACGCTCGAGTATCTGGGGCAACTCGTTCTTTCAGAAGGTCGGACCGAACTCGTATCGGGAGGTCTCCGAGGCGATTGGCGTCGAGAACTATTGCCCCTGGGGGCCGAGTATCGGCGATCTCAATGCAGACGGCTACGACGACATCTTCATCGCATCGGGCATGAACTATCCCTACCGCTACATGCTCAACTCGGTGAAGCTGAACGACCGCGGCCGCGGCTTTGCCGATGCGGAGCTGGCGCTCGGCGTGGAGCCGCGAACCGGAGGACTGGCGGTACCGTGGTTCGACCTGGACGCGTCGGGGAAGGACAAGGGGCACCCCGATGCGGTTGGTCTGAGCGGTCAGGTGACGATCTGGGGCGCGCGCGGCTCACGCTCGGCAGCGATCTTCGACGTGGATGGCGACGGCGACCTCGATATCGTGACGAACGAATTCAACACGGCTCCGATGGTGCTCGTGAGCAACTTGACGGACCAACGTCCGATTCACTATCTCACGCTGAAGCTGGTCGGGACCTCGTCCAACCGCGATGGGCTCGGCGCGCTGGTGAAGGTAACCGCGGGCGGATCCTCGTACGTGAAGGTGATGGACGGGAGTTCAGGTTATCTGTCACATAGCCTGATTCCCCTGTATTTCGGTCTTGGGTCGGCAGAGTTCGTGGATCGCATCGACATCACGTGGCCGAGCGGCATGACGCAGACACTTCAGGGGCCCATCACAGCGAACCGTCAGCTCGAGATTCGAGAACCGTGGCCGCGCCAGACCGCGCTGGCGCGTATTCCGTAGCGCATCACGGCACACGGCATACGGCACACGGCATAGGGCACACGGACCGCAGACCGTAGACCGCAGACTGTAGACCGCAGACTGTATAGTGCTGCCGTGACGATCGGACGCGACGCGGCTCGTCGCGACACGTCCCTGTTGTTTGCCGCGCGATTCGTCCGGCTCTTCGCCTACGGCGCGTTGTCGGTCGTCCTCGTCTTTTACCTGCGGGCGGTCGGCCTCTCGGACGCGCAGACCGGCCTGCTCCTCACGCTCACGCTTCTCGGCGACACGCTGGTGTCGCTGGCGATCACGACGCGCGCCGACCGCGTCGGACGCCGGCGCATGCTCGTGGCCGGCGCGCTGCTCATGACGGGCGCCGGCCTGATCGTCGCCTCGTCCACGACGTTCTGGATCCTGGTGCTGGCGGCGACTGTGGGTGTGATCAGCCCGAGCGGCCAGGAGGTGGGTCCGTTCCTGCCGATCGAACAGGCCGCGCTCACGGGCCTCGTGGACGATCGCGCGCGGACCAGGACCTACGCCTGGTATGCGCTGACCGGCGCGATCGCGTCAGCGTGCGGCGCACTGGCCGGCGGCTTTCTCGCTCAGGCCGTCCAGCAGGGGCCGGCGCCGACCGTGGCCAGCTACCGGGCCGTCGTCATTCTGTACGCTGCGCTCGGCGTGGCGCTCGCCGCGGTCTTCCTGGCGCTGTCACGACGGGCCGAGGTAGCCGTGGTGCCGCGTTGCAGCTCACGGCCGCCGGTTCTTTGGCGGACTGGCGAACGACCGATCGCGGCGCGTGGTCGGGGGCCTGTCGGCCCTCTTTGCGCTCGATGCGTTTGGAGGCGGGTTCGTGGCCCAGAGCTACGCTGCCTACTGGTTCCACCTTCGTTTCGGCGTGGATCCCGCCATCCTCGGGTCGATCTTCTTTGGAGCGAACCTGCTGGCCGGTGCCTCGGCCTTGCTTGCGTCTCGGATTGCCGCGCGCTTCGGCCTCGTTCGCACCATGGTGTGGACGCATTTGCCGTCGAACGTGCTGCTCATCCTCGTGCCGCTGATGCCGAGTCTGCCGTGGGCCATCGCGGTTCTGCTCGTGCGTTTCAGCATCAGCCAGATGGACGTCCCGACCCGGCAGTCGTACGTGATGGCTGTCGTCCAACCGGCGGAGCGATCCGCTGCGGCAGGGATCACCGGCGTCGCGCGGACGATCGGCGCAGCCGTCAGTCCGATCTGCGTCGGCTACTGCTTCGCCAGGCCAGCGCTCGTCAACCTGCCGTTCTTCCTCGCGGGCACGCTGAAGATCGTGTACGACCTGCTGCTGTATCGGCGTTTCGTGTCGGTCAGGCCCGATGAAGAGATCGACCACTGACGAATGCAGATTGACGATTGACGATTGGCCCGACAGCCGGAGCCTCGGCCGCAGCACGTGCTATTCGTCAATCGTCATTCCGCAATCGTCAATGCGAGTTGACAATCCTGAGGTAGGCCTTCCATGGTCCGACCGCATCGGTGTACTGCCGGCCCATCACCCGTGAGATCTGCATCAGATGGTCGAGGTCGTGTGCGACCCAGGTGGCGAGCAGCTGGCCCAGCGTGACGACGCCGAGCTCGGGATGACGGCCGCGCCGCTCGAGGTCTGACGGCGTCAGGTCGAGCGACTCGAGCTCACGCAGACTGGCGCGACGGACGTCCGCGAATTCGTCGAGCAGGCTCTCGAGCGACCGGCCTTTCGACGCATCGTTTTGCGCGAGCCGATCGAATGGATCGAACGCACGAGCCTCACCATGTTCGAGGAGGATCTTCGCGCGAGGGATCCAGTCCGTCTGCTCGCCGTGGATCAGGTGTCCGACCACATCGAATGGACTCCACGTGCTGCCGCCCTCGTGGGCCGCAACCCAACCATCCGGCAGCCCACGCAGCAGCGCGTCGAGTGTGTCGGGCGTCCGCGAGAGGATCGCAGTCCCTTCGGACAGGATGAACGGTCGACGTGTGCGATCGCTTGTGTGACTCATCATTGGCACCACCACACAGTGCGTGCTACGCAAAGACTGCGCCGCGGTCCGCCAGCAGCCTCTTCAAAACCGAACGATGACAACGGTGCTCATCCTCGCAGTAGCAGCCGACCGAGAAGTTCGTCTGGTGTGAGAGCGCGGCCAGCAGATCGAGGACGCGCGACGCATCAGCCGCAGCCATCTCTTTCGTGAACTTGCGCTCGAAGGCCTTCCAGACGCGATCGTCGGCTGCGCGCAGTCCCATCGCCACGAGTGCTGGACTGGGCGATAGCACCGGCAGCCAGACATCGTAGAAATCGCGCGACGCAAACTGCGATTTTGGTACACCCCGCGGCGGACGCCTGACGGTGCCAATGCGCAGGCCTTCCCCGGGCGCCCGAGGTGTTCCGAGTCGGACTATGGCGATGCCCATACTAGATTTGACGAATGATGGTTGACGAACGGCGAATAGCCCAATTCGTACGCGGAGGGTCATTCGTTATTGCAGTGTTCGTCCTCCGGGGCCAATCGTCAATCGTCAATCCGCATTCGTCATTGGTCGGTTTCCATCCTGTCCCGCACCCTTGGCGCCACGACGGTGCCGAACAGCTCGATGCTGCGCATCAGCGTGGCGTGCGGCAACGTCCCGGCGCTGTACTTGACGTTGAAGCGTGACAGTCCGAGCAGACGCGCCGTTTTCACGACCTTGGCCGCAACGGTTTCAGGCGATCCAACCACCAGCGCTCCATCGGGTCCTGCCTCGCGCTCGAATTGATCGCGCGTTGCTGGCGGCCAGCCGCGCTCGCCACCGATGCGATTGATCATCGTCTCGTAGTGCGGCCACAGTTCGGTCTTCGCCTGGTCGTCGGTCTCGGCAACGTGGCCTGGTGAGTGGACTGCGACCGGCAGCATGCCGTGCCCGAGCTTCTCGAGCGCCTGTTTGTACAGGTCTACGTAGGGACGGAAGCGTGCCGGACTGCCGCCGATGATGGCCAACGTCAGGGGCAGGGCATACCGTGCCGCGCGGACCACCGACTCAGGGCTCCCGCCGACGCCTATCCAGGTGCGCAGCGTGCCGTGCTCGATCGGCGGGAAGATGGTGGTGGCCCCGGGCTTCAGCAGCGCGGCGAACCGCGCCAGCTTGTCCTCGAACAGCTCGCCGTACTGTGAGAGGTCGTACCCGAACAATGGATACGACTCCGTAAAGGATCCGCGCCCGAGGATGACTTCAGCGCGTCCGTTCGAGAGCGCGTTCACCGTCGAGAATCGCTGAAACACGCGCACGGGATCGTCCGTGCTGAGCACGGTCACCGCCGACCCGAGCAGGATGCGTTGGGTCCGGCTCGCGATGGCCGCGAGGACGACTTCTGGCGCCGAGATGGAGAAGTCGCGCCGGTGGTGCTCGCCGACACCGAATGCGTCGACCCCGACCGCATCGGCCAGCACCGCCTCTTCAATGACATCGCGGAGCACGCGTGCTTGCGGAGCGAGCGTCCCGTCCGCATCGCGAGTGACGTCACCGAACGTATCCAGACCGAGCTCGAACGTCGCCATGGGACAACTGTACAATGCCGCTCACCATGCCGACTGCAACCGCTCGCCGTCGTCAGAACCGACTGCTGGCCCTCGTCCTGGGTGGGGTCGCGACCGCCGTCGTGTTGGTCCTCGCAGTCGCCACGCCCGAGGCCAGTCTGCCCGTCGGTGACCTGATCGTACCCTCCGGCTTCGAGGTCACGTTGGTCGCGGGGCCGCCGCTGGTGAATCGCCCGATCGAGGCCGACTTCGACGAGCAGGGGCGGTTGTACGTGACCGATTCGTCGGGGTCCAACGACAAGGTCGAACAGCAGCTCGAGGAGAAGCCGCATCGGATCGTCCGCCTGGAGGACACCAACGGCGACGGTGTGTTCGACAAGAGCGTCGTATTTGCCGATCACATGATGTTTCCGGAAGGCGCGATGTGGCTCGACGGATCGCTGTACGTCGCTGCGCCTCCGAGTATCTGGAAACTGACCGACACCGACAATGACGGCATCGCCGATCGCCGTGAAGAATGGTTCGAGGGCAAGACACTGACGCACTGCGCGAACGATCTCCACGGGCCGTATCTCGGGCTCGATGGATGGATCTACTGGAGCAAGGGCGCCTTTGCGGAACAGACCTACGAGCGTCCGGGCAAGCCGCCGCTGGTGACCAAGGCCGCGCACATCTTCAGGCGAAGGCCTTCCGGCGGGCTCGTCGAGCCGGTGATGACCGGCGGCATGGACAATCCGGTCGGGGTCACGTTCACGTCCGCTGGCGAACGGCTGTTCACGACGACGTTCATCGAGCACCCGCAGGCAGGGCGCCGAGACGCACTGGTGCACGCCATCTACGGCGGCGTGTACGGCAAGCCGCACGAGGTGATCGATGGCCACCCGCAGACCGGCGACCTGATGCCGGTCTTGTCGGAGCTCGGCGCGGCGGCGCCAGCCGGCGTCATGCGCTACAGGTCGAGCGTCTTCGGCCCCACGTACAGGGACAACGTTTTCGTGGCGCAGTTCAACATGCAGAAGGTGTCGCGCCACGTCCTCACGCCGAACGGCGCGAGCTTCTCGAGCAAGGACAGTGATTTCGTCACCTCAAACAATCGTGACTTCCATCCCACCGACGTGCTCGAGGACGCCGACGGCAGCCTGCTCGTGATCGACACGGGCGGCTGGTACAAACTCTGTTGTCCGACCTCGCAGCTGGCGAAACCGGATGTACTGGGCGGCATCTATCGCATCACCCGTCGCGGATCCGCCCGACCGCGTGACCCTCGCGGTCTCACGCTCGATTGGACCTCGGTGACGCCAGTCAGGCTGGCGCAGCTGCTCGGCGATGACCGGCCGGCGGTCCAGCAGCGGGCGATTCAGCAGCTGGCCCGACTGGCGGGTGGCGCCATCAACGCGTTGAGCGAAGCACTGAAAGCCGCGTCGGCCACGACACGGCGCAACGCCGTCTGGGCGCTCACGCGGATCGATGATGCGGAGGCTCGTGCGGCAACCAGGCCGGCGTTGGACGATGCGGACTTGACGGTGCGGCAGTCGGCGCTCCACTCCGTGGCGCTGTGGCGGGATGCTGGCGCGGTTGCGAGAGCTCGCGCGGCAGTCGCGTCGCCGCTGCCGGCGATCCAGCGCGTCGCCGCCGAAGCGCTCGGCCGGATAGGCGATCGCGCGACGGTTCCCGATCTGCTCGCAGCAAGTGCGCCGAAACTGGACCGCGCGCTGGAGCATTCGCTGATCTACGCGATGATCGAGATCGCCGACACGACTGCAACGCGCGAAGGCCTGACTGCCGCGTCCGCGCGGACGAAGCGTGCCGCACTCATCGCGCTCGATCAGATGTCGCCGAATGCGCTCGAGGCGGCGGCGATCCTTCCCTTGCTCGATTCACCCGATTCGGCCACGAATAAGACCGCCTGGTGGATCGCGGGGCATCATCCCGACTGGGGGACCGAACTCTGGGGATATTTCGAGCCTCGGCTCGCGAGGGCCGGCGCCGCCAGGCGGGCAGAACGCGATGAGCTCATCGCGAAGCTCTCCGAATTCAGCAGGACTCCGGCGATCGAGCAACATCTGGCGACTCTCGTTGCCGACGGGCCTGCAGAGACGCGGCTGGTTGCGTTGCGCGTGATGGCGGCCAGCCAGGCGCGCGAGTTGCCCCGCCCCTGGATAGGGCCCTTATCGCAAGCGCTGACAGGTGGTGGCGATGTGACCCGCGCCGCAGTCGCCGTGGCGCGGGCGGTTCCGCCAGCAGCTGACACCGCTGCGACCCTGAATGAGGCGCTGCTTGGCGTCGCCCGTAACGGCAGCCATCCCATCGACCTTCGACTCGACGCGCTCGCCGCTGTCGCCGGCGGCCTGCCCAGTGTCGATCCCGATCTGTTCGAGCTGCTGTGCGGCGCGCTGACGCCCACGGCTCCCGCCACGACTCGTCTTGCCGCGGCAGGCGTGCTGGAAAAGTCACGCCTCGATCGCGGACAACTCGTGCGCTTGACTCAGTACATCAAATCCAGCGGGCCGCTCGAGCTCACGCACTTGCTTCCTCCGTACGACCGCGCCACCGAAGATGAAGTGGGCATCGCGCTCGTCTCAGCGCTGTCGGAGTCGGCCGCACGGTCCAGTGTGCGGCCCGACGAGTTGCGGCCAACACTCGCGAAGTACTCGCCCGCTGTTCAGCAGCGCGGCGAAGCCCTCCTCGCGTCGCTGTCGGCGGACACGACGGCGCAGCTGCAACGGCTCGACAAACTGCTGGTCGGAGTACGCGACGGCGACCGAAGGCGCGGACAGCTGCTGTTCAACGGCCCGAAGGCCGCGTGCAGCACGTGTCACACCATCGGCTATCACGGTGGAACGTTGGGTCCGGACCTCACGTCGATCGGGCAGATTCGCACCGAGCGCGACCTGCTCGAAGCGATCGTCTTCCCGAATGCCAGCTTCGCGCGCGGCTACGAGCCCGTCGTGGTGACGACGACGAGCGGACAGATGGTGAGCGGGCTGCTGCACGGCGAGGAGCCAGAAGACGTCGTCCTGTTGACTGGACCCGAGGCAAAAACGCGCATCCCGAGGACGACAATCGCGAAGTTGGAGCCGGGGATCGCCTCGCTCATGCCAACTGGTTTTGGCGATCAGCTGTCCCCGGCGGATCTGGCAGACCTGGTGGTGTTCCTCAAGGGCACGCGCTGGGGCGCGAACTAACCGATCCCAGCTTCGCTCGAATGTGGCGTTGACCCGCCGCCGTTCCTATTGCTTTCGCATACGTCTCGCGCTACACTCCTATGCGGATCAGATATGAACGACCGAACGGACGTCTGGCAGGGCACGCTGGCCCTCATGATTCTGAAAACGCTCGAGTCGATGGGGCCGCTCCACGGCTATGGTCTCGCGCGGCGGATTGAACAGACGAGCGATCATCAGCTGCACGTGCACTACGGGACGCTGTATGCGTCCCTTCTGAAACTGGAGCAGGAAGGCGCCATCGCGTCCGAGTGGGGCGTCTCCGACAACAACCGCCGGGCGAAGTTCTACACGCTGACGCGCGCGGGCCGTGCCCAGGTCGTCAAGGCGAGCCGTGAGTGGCAGCAGGCGACCGCGATCGTGGCGCGCTTCTTCGGCCAACGAGCCCAGTCATGAAACACATCCGGGCGTTGCTGTTGCGGCTTCGGAGCGTGTTCGGCTACGCCACGCAATCGGACGCCGAGCTCGACAGCGAGCTCGAGAGTCATCTGCACATGCTGATGGACGAGCATGTGCGCGCCGGCATGCGGCCCGACGAGGCCAGACGGCAGGCGCTGCTCACGCTCGGCGGCCTCGAATCCATCAAGGAGACGTACCGCGATCGCCGCGGCATTCCGATCTTCGATACAACACTGCAGGACGTGCGGTATGCGTGGCGCGCGCTGCGGCGCGGGCGGAGCGCGGCCGTCCTGGGTATTACCGTCATGGCTCTGGCCATCGGTGCGAACACAGCCGTCTTCAGCGTGGTGTATGCCGTCCTGATCGACCCGCTGCCGTATCCGCAGCAGGACCGCATCGTGCGGCTGTCGTATCGCGCAAGTGCTGCAGGCAAGGGGACGGAGCGCTCCAAGCAGGTGTCGGTGCCGGACGTACGTGATTGGCAGGAACAGAACACGTCGTTCGCCGCACTCTCGTATTACGGCACGGAGCGAACGCCGGTCCTCGCAGAACAGACCGCCGAATACACGATCGTCGCCTCCGTGACGCCGGAGTTCTTTCATGTGTTTTCTGCTGAGCCCGTGGCCGGCCGGTTCTTTACCGACGGTGACGCCCGGCCCGCTGTATCAGGCACCGCCATCGTCAGCGATCGATACGCCTACCAGCACTTCGGCGATCCGATCCACGCGCTCGGCCGTACGCTGCGCGTCGCCGATCGATCGCTCCCGATCGTCGGCGTGTGGGCCGCGGCCCATGCCTTTCCGGTGGACGCCGATCTGTGGGTGCCGATGGACCTCGGCACCCAAGTGCCGCAACGGCGCGGCAACAACTTCCTGGCGGTCGCGCGACTGAAGCCTGAGGTGTCGCTCGAGCAGGCACAGAGCGAGATGGCCGCGATTTCGGAGCGCCTGGCGGCGCTGTATCCCGACACGAACCGGACCATCCACGTCGCGGTGACGCCGCTGCAGCAGGACATTGTCGGCGCCGTCGCGCCGATGCTGTACCTGCTCCTTGGTGCCGTCGCCACGGTCTTGCTCGTCGCGTGCGCGACCATGGCCACACTGCTGCTGGCGCAGGGCACCGCCCGCGCTCCGGAGATTGCGATTCGGACGGCGCTCGGCGCCAGCCGCACACGCATCGTCCGCCAGCTGCTGGTGGAGGCACTGGTCCAGGCGCTGACCGCGGGGGCCTTCGGCATCGTCATCGCGCTCTGGGGGACGAAGACGCTGGTGGCGCTCGCGCCGCCGGACCTTCCCCGGCTCGAGACCGTGTCGGTCAACGGTCCCGTGCTGCTGTTCACCACCGCGCTCTGTCTGATCGTCACTGTGCTGTTTGGTTTGCCACCGGCCCTCCGGGCCGCGCGCGGCGACGTGCACGACCAGCTGCGAAGCGGCGCCGGCCGTGTCACCGGCGGTGGCGGCACACGGACACGCGAATGGCTCGCCATCGCCGAGATCGCGCTGTCGGTCGTGCTCGTCGTCACGTGCGCGCTGCTCGTGAAGAGTCTCGTGGCGCTCCAACATGTCCCGTTGGGATTTCGGACGTCGGACGTGGTGCTCATGCAGGCGACCGACGGCAGCACGCGCGACGTGTCGCGCAGCCGCCGCTTCTTCAAGGATCTGCTCACCGACGTCAGGCAGATGCCAGGCGTCCAGGCAGCGGGCGCGATGATGGGACCGCCGGGGCGCGTGAGCTCGGACAGCGGATATTGGGTGGACCGCATGCCCGAACAATCGCCTTTGTCTTCAGCGCTCCCTGCGGTCATGAACGTGATCACGCCTGGCGCATTCGGTGCACTCGGGATTCCGATCGTGGAAGGGCGCGACGTCACCGACGGCGACAGCGGTGACGCCGCGAAAATCGCGGTCGTCAACCAGTCGCTCGCCGCCGCGGCGTTTCATGGGGGACCGGCGATAGGCCGCGTCCTCGTCGCAGGCTTCGATTCGCTCGACCCGATGACTATCGTTGGCGTCGTTGCCGACGTACACCAGTACGGACCCGCGCGCGAGCCGCAGCCCGAGATCTACATGCCGTACCAGCAGCACGGCTACAACGGGCAGACGCTGCATCTCGTCGTGCGCGCCGCCGGAGACACGACACTCCTGCGTGCCGCTCTGGCGCGTAAAGCGCGAGAGCAATCGCCAGGCGCATCGGTACGCGTGTCCACGATGGAGTCGGTGCTCGCCGAGCACCTCGCGACGCCTGCGTTTCGCGTCTGGCTTCTCAGCCTGTTTGCCGCCATAGCCTTGTCGCTCGCGATGGCTGGCGTCTACGGCGTGATGTCGTACGTGGTCGGACTGCGGACGAAAGAGATCGGTGTGCGGATGGCCCTCGGGGCCAGCGCGCCGGGCGTGCTCTGGCTGATGCTTGGGCGCGGGCTGCTGCTCGTCGGCATCGGACTCCTGGCGGGCGTGTCGGCCGCCGTTGCCGCGTCCCGCCTCGTCCGCGGTATGTTGTTCGAGGTCACGCCCTATGACTCGGCCACGTACGGCGTCGTCCTCCTCTCCCTCGCCGTGCTGTCGCTCCTCGCGGTCTACGTACCTGCGCGCCGCGCCGCGCGCATCGATCCGATGCTCGTGCTCCGGCAGGAGTGACGTCACTCAAGCGCACAGAGAGATCCTGACGCTCTGAGTCGTATTCGTGTTCGTGTTCTCGAGCATCCAATCTGGTGCGACGATCCTAAGCTCATCCAATTCGACCTAGTGTCGAAGAATGGCGTGCTCGCGTATCGCGCGGGCGAATTGCAGGGCCGACGGCTCGTGTGGTTCGACCGGAACGGCAAGGAAACGCCTGCGATCGACGAGCCAGGCGACTATCGTGACACGTGGCTGTCGCCCGACGGCAAGCGGGTCGCGTTCGACGGGAGCGGACCGTCGACTGCCGGCGACATCTGGATCCGGGATCTGGTCCGGCGTGTGACGACGCGCTTTACGTTCGATCCCGCGGTAGAGCGCGATCCGGTCTGGTCTCCGGACAGCCGGCAGATTGTCTTCACGTCCGCCGTCAAGGGACGAGGCGACCTGTATCTGAAGGACGCGTCGGCCACGAAGGAGGCCGAGCTGCTCTTCGCCAGTCCCGATGTGAAGTTGGCCTCCGACTGGTCACGCGACGGATCGTACCTGCTCTTCTCGACACAGAGCGCGGAGACCGGCTGGGATTCGTATGCGCTGCCGATGAAGGGCACCAACCGGACGCCTGTCGCCCTGCTCAAGACGAAGTTCGACGAGCTGTTCCCGACCTTCTCGCCCGACGGGCACTACATCGTCTACAGCTCGAAAGAATCCGGGCGATCCGAGGTGTACGCGCAGGAGTTTCCGGACGCGCGCACGAAGTCGCAGATCTCGACCGACGGCGGCGGTCAGCCGGTACTGGAGCGGCGACGGCAAGGAGATTTTCTATCGCAGCCGCACGCGGCTGATGGCCGTGCCCGTTCAGACCAGCTCAACGCTCTCGATTGGCGCTCCGACAGAACTGTTCCAGGTTCCGTTCGCGGCGGTCATCGTGAGGGGGCACTACCGTCCGGCCCCGGACGGGAAGCGGTTTCTCGTGATTGCCGCGCTCGGTCGCGATGCGGTCAAGCCGGCGTCCGTCGTCCTGAACTGGACGGTCGCGCTACCGAAGTAGCAGCCGACGGCCAACTCTTGGACAATTCTCCGAGCTGATCGAACCTCCCCTGAGCAGGCGGCAAATAGGACGGATCAGCCCGCTCGAGATGGTTCTATACTCGCGTGATGGTCGGTTCCGGGACCGTCAGTCCGTTCCCCGTCGTCGGGATCGGCGCCTCGGCCGGAGGGCTCGATGCCCTGCGCCGCCTCATCGGCTCTCTTCCGCCCAAGCCCGGCATCGCGCTCGTCATTGTCCAGCACCTCGATCCGCATCACGAAAGTCAGTTGACGACCATTCTGAAGGGGCAGGCATCGCTCCGGGTGGTCGAAGCCACCAACGGCGCGCAGGTAGAGACCGATCACGCGTACGTCATCCAGCCGAACACGAACGTCGCGATTGAGGACGGCGTGCTGTCGGTGACCGAGCGTCCAGTCAATCGGCGCCCGCACTATCCGATCGACCACTTCCTGCGATCGCTGGCTGCCGTGCATGGACCGAGTGCGGTCGGCGTCATTCTCTCTGGGACTGGATCGGACGGTACCCTGGGTCTCTCCGAGATCAAGGCGGCTGGCGGAGTGACGTTCGCACAGGACGAACGCACCGCGCAGCACGGTGGGATGCCGCAGAGTGCCATCGCGAGCGGGGCCGTCGATCTTGTGCTGCCACCCGAGGAGATTGGCCTCCGACTCGGCGAGCTGCGCGCGCACCCCTACCTCGAGCCGTTCGACGCCGTTCGTGCCGACCGCGACGATGGCGGGTTCCTGCAGATCATCGCCGCGCTCAAGAACACCACGGGCGTCGATTTCAGCCACTATCGTGACACGACGATCAGGCGCCGCGCGGCCCGACGCATGCTGCTCCGCGGCTTCCGATCGGCGGCTGACTACGCCAGGTTCGTGGAGCGCGACACAGGCGAGGCGGATGCACTCTATCGCGACGTGTTGATCAACGTTACGAGCTTCTTCCGCGAACCGGAGATGTTCGACGAACTGAAACGGGTCGTCTTCCCAGAGATCGTGCGCGAGCCTCAGAACGGCCAGCCGATCCGGGTCTGGGTGCCTGGTTGCTCGACCGGGCAGGAAGCGTACTCGCTGGCGATTGCGTTGCTCGAGTATCTGGACGCGGCGGGACTCAAGCGGGAGGTCCAGATCTTCGCGACGGATCTCGGCGATCCGGTCTCGCTCGAGCGCGCGCGCAACGGTGTCTATCCGGAGAACATCGAGTCGGAAGTGAGTCCCGAGCGACTTCGCCGGTTCTTCACAAGGGCCGATCGAACGTACCGGATCCAGAAGAGCGTGCGCGATCTGTGCGTGTTCGCACGTCAGAACATCACCGTTGATCCGCCGTTCTCGCGCGTCGATCTTGTCAGCTGCCGGAACGTCTTCATTTACATGTCGGCCACGCTGCAGGAACGGCTGGTGCCGATGTTTCACTTCGCCCTGAACCGGGGCGGGTTCCTGGTCCTCGGCGTCGCCGAAACGGTTGGCTCGTCTACTGACCTGTTCGAACAAGTCAGCCGCGCGCACAAGATCTATCGCCGCAAGGACTCCGCGCATCGCACGCAGCTGACGTTCATGGCCGACCAGTGGTTGCCGGGACGCCCACTCCGTCCGGAGGGCGGTGCGCAGCAGCCCGATTTCATCCGGGAAGCAGACCGACTCACGTTGAGTCGCTATGCGCCACCCGCAGTCCTGGTCAACCAGAACTTCGAGGTGCAGCAGTATCGCGGCCGTACGTCGCCATTCCTGGAAGCGCCTCCAGGGCAGCCCACCGCGAGCATCCTGCGCCTCGCGCGCGAGGGACTCTTCGTGGAGTTGCAAGGCGCCCTGAACGAGGCCAAAGCGGCGCGGTCTCCTGTCGTACGCGAGAACCTGCACGTCTCGGACGGAGGTCGCGACGTCGAATTCAACCTGCGGATCCTTCCCCTGACGGCCGCGCCCGCGCCCGACCCGTGGCTGCTGGTGCTGTTCGAGACAAGCGACCTGCCGATGTGGCCGTCCCTGGCGAGCAGACCGCCGGAAGGGACGCCTGCCGAACAGGACGCCGTGTGGTTGCGGCAGGAACTCGATGCCAGCAAACAGTATCTGCAGACGATGCTGGACGCGCAGGATGCGATCAACCAGCAGCTTCGCGCGGCACACGAAGAGGTGCTGTCCAGCAACGAAGAGCTGCAGAGCACCAACGAGGAGCTCGAAACCACGAAAGAGGAGCTGCAGTCGGCCAACGAAGAGCTGACGACTGTGAACGAGCAGGTCCAGAGCCGCAACACCGAGCTCGATACGCTCGCCGACGATCTATCGAACTTTATCGCCAGCGCTGACGTTCCAATGGTCACTGTGGGCCGCGACTTGATCGTCCGGCGTCTCACAGCCGGCGCCAGCCGCGTGTTCAACCTGCTCCCCACCGACGTCGGGCGTTCGATTGAGCACATCAACTTCTCGTTCGACGTCGAGGGCATTGCCGCCACCATAGAAAGCGTCATCGCGTCGACGCGGCCCTGGGACAAGGAAGTGGTCGACCGCAACGGGCACTGGTGGCTTCTGCGTGTAAGGCCTTTTCTGACCGGCGACAACCGGATCGATGGCGCCACGCTGGCTGCTGTCGACATCGATTCGATCAAGCGCCATCAGGACGCCGTCGAGGCTCGTGACTACGCGCTCGCCGTCGTGCAGACCGTGCGCGATCCGCTAGTCGTCCTCGACGGCGAGTGCAGAGTCGGCCTGGCCAACGACGCGTTTTATGAACTGTTCGGTGGATCCCCTGAGGAGCTCGCAGACCGATTCATCTGGGATACGGCTCGCGGTGTGTGGAGCGATGGCGAGCTCCGCCGCACGCTGCAGGCCGCGTGTGAGGGCCGCGAGACCATCAGCGGTCTCGAGATCCAGCGTCTCGTGCCGTCCCTCGGTTTGCGAACGCTCGTCCTCAACGGCCGGCGGATCGCGAGGGTGGGCCGGCCTGGCCTGATGCTGCTGTCAATCGATGACGTCACTGTCGCCCGAATGGCCGAACAGATGCGGGTTGACACGGAAACACTCCGACAACTGGACAGGCGGAAGGACGAGTTCCTCGGCATCCTCGCGCACGAGCTGCGGAATCCTCTGGCGCCGATGCGGTATGCGGTCGAAGTGCTGCGCCTGGTACAGGACTCACCGTCCGCCTCTGCCAAGGCCCGCCAGATACTCGAGCGCCAGATCGCTCATATGGTCCGGATTGTGGACGATCTGCTCGACGTGTCCCGGATTACTCTCGGCAAGGTGGAGCTGCGGAAGGAGCACCTCCAGCTCAAGAACATCGTGGAATCGGCCGTGGAGCTCTCTCGTCCCGCGGTCGACGCGGCCAGCCACGTGTTGACCGTCTCACTGCCTGACGAACAGGTGACGATCGATGGCGATCCCGTGCGCCTGACCCAGGTGCTCGTGAACCTGCTGAACAACGCGGTCAAGTTCACTCCGCAGGCGGGTCATATCTGGCTCATTGCCGAGACGACAGGCGCGCAGCCGGGACGGATCGATCAAGTGCGGATTCGCGTGCGGGACACAGGAATCGGGATCGCTCCGGAGCTGCGACTCAAGGTCTTCGACATGTTCATGCAGGGCGATCGGTCCCTCGAGCGCACCCGCGGCGGACTCGGCGTCGGCCTGACGCTCGTGCGCAACCTGGTCGCACTCCACGGTGGCAGCATCGATGTGCGGAGTGACGGAGTGGATCAGGGCAGTGAGTTCATCGTCACCCTGCCGGTGGTATCCGTCGCCGACGCCCCGCTGTTCGAGGCCGACGCTTCATCTGTGGTGCGCCCATCACGGGCGCTCCGCATCCTGATCGCCGACGACAACGATGACGGCAGGGAAGGGCTGAAGTACTTGTTGCAGCTCCAGGGACACAGTGTCGTCGCGGCCGAGAATGGAACCCGTGCGCTCGAATGCAGCAGAGACGCGGACTTCGACGTGGCGATTCTCGATATCGGAATGCCGGACACGAACGGCTACCAGGTGGCGGCGGCGCTTCGCGCGGCACGGCCAGACTCCTGTCCGTTTCTGGTGGCGCTCTCGGGGCTGGGCCAGTCAGAAGACAAAGCGCGCGCCGCCGAAGCGGGTTTCGATCAGCACTTCACGAAACCCGTCGAAATCGGAGCGCTGCTCGGCCTGCTCGCGCAACGGTTCTCGTGAGCGGGCGGAAGGGCCCTCAGTGATCCGCGCCGATCAATCCAGCGAACGTCGGGAGATCGATGTTGCCGCCCGACACGATCGCAACGATGGGTCCGCGTCCAGCGTGACCCGAGAGCGCGGCCGCGAGGCCCAGCGCTCCGGCGCCCTCTGCGATCACACGTGACTTCTCGGCCATGAGGCGCATGGCGTCGCGCGTCTGGTCGAGTGTGACCACGATCGAGCCATCGACGATGCCGCGCATGCGCTCCCACATGCGCGGAAACATGCTCTGACCGCCCGCGCCATCCACGAACGACGCCTGCCACTCGGGAAACGGCTGCGGCGATCCGGCCGCGAACGACCGCGCGGCCGGTGAGGCGGTTTCGGGCTCCGCGCCCCAGACCTTCACGTCCGGTCGCAGCGCCTTGATGGCACTCGCCAGGCCGACGATGAGTCCGCCTCCACCGATGCCGCCAATCACCGCACTGACGTCTGGCGCGTCTTCGAGGATCTCCAATCCCATCGTCGCGTGACCGGCGATGAAGTTGTGATCGTCGAATGGATGCACGAACGTGGCGTCCACCCCCGGGAACGCGCGGTCGTCGAGCGCTTTCCACGCCAGGTCGTACGAGACGGGGATCAGGCGCGCGCCGAGCGCCTTCATCCGCTCGCGCTTGGCCGCCGGCGCCGTCTCGATTGCGACGACGGTGCAGGGAATTCCGGCCTGTCGCGCCGCGTAGGCGACGCCTTGGCCGGCATTGCCTGCGCTGATCGTCCACACACCGCGCGCACGCGCGGAGACGGGGAGCATCGCGACCGCATTCGCCGCGCCTCGCAGCTTGTAGGAGTTGATTGGCTGCAGGTTCTCGAGCTTCAACCGGATGTCGGGACCATCGGGACCGAGCTCGAGTCGCACGAGCGGTGTCCGGATGATGGTGCCGGCGATGCGCTCGCGCGCCTGCTGGATGTCCTCGAGCGGGATGGGGCGGACGGCGTCAATCGATGTGGGCATAGTTGGGAGATGTGGGAGATGGGGTCGGGATAAGTTTCAGTTTCTGCCATCGAATGGAGTCGCAGGCGTTTCAGTTTCTGAAACTCATCCCGACCCCGCTTTCACCTGCGGAAGAGATCGAGCTGTCCGCTGGATGGTCGCGTCTTCTCTCTTCGCGCCTGCCGATCGTCGAACACCGTGCGACCGCCAAAGTCAGCCGAGAGACGGCGCTCGCGGGCGATGGTGGCAGCGACGTCAGCCTGCGGGCTTCGCCCGCGCTCGATGGCGCGGGTAAACGCGTCCAGCCGCGCCATGCCGTCCAGCTTGTCCGAGTGTCCCAACCGCGCCGCGTCGAGGGCGCGGCGCAGCACGGCAATCGATTCGTCGTACACCGTCAACGGCACCGGGAAGGGGTGTCCATCCTTGCCGCCGTGCGCGAACGAGAAGCGCGCCGGATCTTCGAATCGCGTCGGTACGCCGTGCACCACTTCGGCGATGAGCGCCAACGACTGCAGCGTACGGGGGCCGAGCTGTTCGACGAGCAGCAGCGACGCGAAGTCCTGCAGGTCGCGTTCGTGCGCGAGCGCCAGCACTGCGCCGAGCCGCCTCCGATTGACATCGTCGGCACGCACGTCGTGATGCGACGGCATCGTGAGGTGGCGCGCCTCGCGCAGCACCGTGTCCGGATCCTCACGCGTGATGGCCAGTAATGCGTCCTGTGCGGGCCGGGCGCGGCCGTCCACGAGATTTCTGATGAGGCCCGCGGGCTGTCCGACGATGGCGGTGTGCGGATCCGCGGTGAAGTCGCGAACAGCAGCGGAGTGCCAGTGATAGCGGCGCGCCAGCCGGCTCGACTCGTTCATCCCCTGCTGCACGATGGCCCAGTCGCCGTCGGGCGTGACGACGAAGGAGTGCAGGTAGATCTGGAAGCCATCGTCGATCGCGTTGTTGTCGATGCGGGCGGTGAGGCGGCTGGTCTTGACGAGCGCGTCGGCATCCAGGTTGACGCGATCCGCCACGGCTCGCAGTTCCTCCGGCGTGCTGCGCGACTGGCGTCCGCGGCCGCCGCACACATACAGTCCGAGCTCGTGCGACCTGGGATTGAGCCCCCGCTTCAGGGCGCTCATGACGGATGTCGTGATGCCGGACGAATGCCAGTCCATGCCCATGACGGACCCCAGGGCCTGGAACCAGTAGGGATCGCTCAGCCGGGACAGAAACGCCGCGCGTCCGTAGTGCAACAGGACGCTTTCGGTGATGGCGGTACCGAGCAGCTCCATGCGCGCGGCGAGCCAGTACGGCACGCGTCCGCCGTGCAGCGGAAGGTCGGCGACGCCCGAGCGCTTCATTCGGCTATTGTGACACCGACCGGCAGACGCGCGCCCAAGGTTCCTCAAGTGGCAGGTGGTCCCTGCTACTGTGTGGGGCACGCTAGCCACCGGAGAAACCCATGACATCCCGCCACCGGCTGCTCGTCCTGCTGACATCGCTTGCGGTGCCCTTGCTGGCCCAAGGGCACGCTGCCACCGACGCGCCAGACACGATCCTGTTTCACGGTCGCGTGTTCACGGGTCGCGCGTCACGCCCGTACGTGGAATCACTCTCGATCAAGGGAGGCCGCATCCTCGCCGTCGGCACGGACGAGGAGACTCTGTCCCAGGCGGGCCCGACGACACGACGGATCGACCTGGCTGGGCACCTGGTGATTCCTGGAATCAATGACTCGCACGTGCACTTCGAAGCTGACGTGATTGGAACGAAGCTCGATTTCGGAGATGCCCCCGATCCTGCTTGTGCGCATGTGCTCGATACCATCCGGCAGGCCGTCGCGAAGGTACCAGCCGGCACATTGCTGAGTGGTGTCATTGGGCCGAAAGCCTTCTTGGATCCGGCATGCACGCCAGCGTCACTTGATCGGATTGGCGCAAGAGGATCCGATCGTCCTTTCAATGGATAGCCCTCACTCAGGGATGCTGAATGAAGCTGCCGCGCGGAAGTTCAATGTGCGCGAGAACGATCCCCCTCCACTCGCCGGCTTCTTTGGCAAAGACATGAAGTCCAGGCAGTGGGATGGTGTCGTGCACGAGTCCGCGTGGTTTCGCATCCGCGAGATGCTGATGGGCGATCAGGCTGGAGAGGAAGCCAGGCTACGGAAGGTCTTGGAACGCGAGGCGCAGTGGGGAGTGACGTCCTTAACTCTCCTTGACGTGTACCCGGCACGCCGCGTCCGACAGCTGTCAGCGATCGATTCGCCCCTGCGGATTCGCGTGGTCCCGTTCGTCGAGGTTCAGGAATCGGATCGGCGCAGAACGCCAGAATATCCTGCCGTACCTGCGCACATCGCTGACCGCGTGACCGTGAGCGGGTTGAAGTACCTGCTTGACGGCACGCCCGAAGAGCGCTCCGCGGCCGTGCGTGTGCCCTATGCAGATGACCCGACCACGTCTGGACAGCTGGATTTCTCTCCAGAGGAATTGCGGGCCATTCTTCAGGAAGCGCAGCAGCAGAATATCCAACTGCTTCTGCACTCGCTCGGCGACAGATCCACTGAGGTCTTGCTGAACGAAATGGAGGCGACGGGAGGCGCGGTGGCCTGGTCGCAGAAGCGGCTTCGTATCGAACACGGCGACGGCATCATGCCCGATCAGATCTCGCGAGTAAAAACACTAGGCATCGTCGTCGTGGAGAACCCGATAAGTTTCACATTCGTCGAGCTGATGCATCAACGGTTCGGCAATGAGAGGGCCGCAGCGCTACAGCTCTGTCGCTCCCTGTTGCTGGCCGGGATACCGCTGGCGTTTGCCACCGACGCGTCTCCGGAGAGCCCGGTCGCCAATCCCTACCTGCACATCATGTTCGCGAGCGCCTACCCCGGGAAACCCAGAGAGTCTTTGACGCGCGAAGAAGCTGTGAGTGCCTTCACGCGCGCGGCAGCGTATGCGGAATTTGCCGAGAGCTTCAAGGGAACACTGGAGCCCGGCAAAGTTGCTGATTTGGCCGTGCTGTCTCAAGACATTTTTCAGGTCGCGTTGGAAGATCTGCCAAAGACCGAGTCGGTTCTGACGATGGTGAACGGGCACGTCGCATTCGCCAACGAGGCATTCGCCAGATGGCAGTGAATCGTCGGGTGGTGGCCGTTCTGGTCTCCGTCCGCTAGCGCTTCTTCGCCGCCCGCGCTTTCGGAGTCGTGTGCTCGAGCACTTCCTGCGCGCGAAACTTCGCCACGCGCGCGATCAATTTGTCGGGAACCGGCTGCGTGTAGAGCAAGCGGATGGTGGCCTTCTGCACCGTGTACGGCGCCAGCTCGGTGGCGAGTGCCTCGCACAGGCGCCGGGTCGCCGGGTAGAGCGAGTAGTGCTGCTTCCAGGCGGCGAAGTACACCACGGGATCGCCATGCAGCTTGTAGGCGGGGATCTTGTATGAGATCAGTTCGTCGGCCTTGGGGACGGCCTTGCGGATGATCTGCCGCACACGCGCCAGCGTCGGCCGGACGCCCTCTGGCTGCGAGGCGATGTACTGGTCGACAGATGTGATTGCGGTCTTGGCCATCGCCGTCGTCTGTCACTGATCTACTACAAAGGGCTGGGTGTCGGCCAGCTTGTCGTCTCAGTGACGTCTGGCGCCGCGCACACATGCCGGCCGTCATCAGTCCCGGCATGCGTGCGGCAGAACCAGCGGCAGTCGTGCGGCCGTGAGGGACTACTTGCTCAGCGACTTCTGAAGCATCTTGGCGTGTTCCAGGTGCGCGACGAATGCGGGCCGCACCTTCACCAGCAGTGCCTTCAATTCGCCGTTGGTCGCGCCCGGAATCAGCGTCGAATCCAGCGCCTCGATCACCTGTTGATGGTAGGCGACTTCATGGTCCACATACGCGCGATCGAAGTCGGCGCCCTTGAGGCCGGTCAGGTGTGTGACGTTCTCGGCTCCCGCCGCTCTTCAGGCTTTGGGCAGTGGGATTGTCTTCCGGCGTCACGCCCAGCTTCGTCACCAGGGCGCCGGCCTGTTTGTTCACGCCGGTGTGGTCGGTCACCATCTGTTGGCCGAACGCTTTCACCTGCGGGTCAGTGGCCGTGGACGCCGCCAGCTTGCCGGCATCGATATCGACCTGGTTGGCCGTGACGACGATCGCCGCAATTTGCGCGTCGGTGATCGCCCGAGCCGAGAGGACCGCCATCGAGACGGTCATGGCGGCGACGACTGTCCAAATACTCACGCTTCGCATTCAAGACTCCTTGTCGGATTGGGGCAGCACGTCCTGGCTGCCTCGTGGTGTGTGGTGTGCCAGGGTGACTTCGTCGGGTGCATGGCGCTGGTTCGCCCTCACTGCACCGTGAGAACCGCTTTCATTCCTGGGTGGAGCGTGCACTGGTATTCGAACGTGCCTCGCTCGGTCGGCCGCAATCGCCAGGTGCCGTCAGGAGCGATGTCGCCCGACCGGAAGTGCCCAGACGCCGAGTTGACGTTGTGCGGGAATGGATCGCTGTTCGTCCACACAACCTGGCTGCCGACCGCGACCGTCGCCGCTTGTGGATGAAACCGCGTGCCATCCATGACGATCCGCGTGGCTCCTGACGGCACCTCGGAGGACTCGGTCAGCATCCGGCGATCCTCTGTCGTCATCGTCGGCGCCTTGCGAATGAATGCGACGAGCTTCCACGTCTCGTCTTCGTTCATCGTTTTCTGGAAGCTCGGCATCCCTGTCCAACTCACCCCGTGCCGGATGACCGTGAACAACGCGCCATCGCTGAAGCGCTGAATCGCATCCGCTGTCAGGTCGGGAACCGGCGGATACATCTGCGTCCCGATTCCCTTGCCGCCGCGGCCATCGCTCCCGTGACACATCGCGCACTGGTTCCCGAACAGATCCGCGCCCTCGTGCCACGCTTCGGACGTGGCATTGGCGGGCTTCGCAGCCGGCAGCGGCGCGGCCGGAATCGCCAGCCGCACGAGGTTCTGTGCGACGAACGTTTCGATGCGGCTCGGTGTGCGGTCGGCCGAGAGACCCACACGGCGTACGGTGAGTCCCGCGACAAGTGCCACCGCCGCCGCCCCAACGATCGCGATCACGCCGAGTCGCAGTATCAATCGCATGTGTAATGCAATGCTCGACCGCGGTGACTGTTCCGACCGTTCGCTAGATCGACTTCAGGTATTCGATCAGATCGTGCTTTGCCGATTCGCTGAGGTTGAGCCCGAGCGTCGTGTTGTAGTGCTCGACCACTGCACGCAGGTCGGCGAACCGCCCATCGTGGTAGAAGCCGCCTTTCGCCCGCGTGAACAGCCCTGCGAGCGGCGTCGTTCGGTATCGCTCGTCTGGCGAGCGACTCGATTGAAAATCGTCTATCCCGATCTCGGCGGCGGTGTGCATGTTCCAGCCCGGCTCGGTGAAGAGCGGCGGCACGTGACAGGTTGCGCACCGGCCCGCACCCTCGAAGATCTCCTTGCCGGCCCTCGCGGCGCGCACGTCGAAGCTTCCATGCGCTGGCGTCGGCGCTGGAATCGACAGCTGATAGAACTGCAGCGCGGGTAACTTCGATGTGACCAGGTCCGGATCGTGCCGCACGTTGGCGAAGCCGGCGCGGGCCGCCACCGGGAATTTGATTGCATCGTCGAGACGCGCGTCCACGAAGGTGCCTTGCCCATGCATCTCGAGATTTGCGACGAGGGCGTTCCAATGCGACACGCCACCCCAGCCGGTGTAGGTGTGAAGGTTGACGCCAGCGAGGCCGAACGCCGCAGGCAGAAGCGTCGCCGAGGTTTTCCCGTCCGGACGGAACGCTTTGCCGTCGAGGAACAGCTGCGCGTCGAACTTGCCGGGTCCCCAGCTGCGGAGGACCGTCCGCACTGTCTGCTGGTCCGTCTGCAGCAGGTCTGCGACCGCACTCAGATCTGGTGCCAGCGCGACGATCGCGCCCACGTTCAGATCGCGATTCGGCCAGCCGTCGAGGCGCCGGCCAATGCCAGGTGCAATCGCGTCGTCGACTGTGGAGTGGCAGAAGGCGCACTGAATACCCACCGACTTCAGGCCGCCCCTCGCGTTTCGCGTCGCCGAGAGACCGACCACGGCGTTGGCGTCGAGGAGCGCCAGGGTCACGGCGGGATCGTTGAGATCGACGCGGCCATTCCGGATCGCGCTCAGCGTGGCCGGTGACAGTGCCTGCGCATCGACCTTGAGGCCGACGTTCAGTGCCGCCGCGGGCGACAGACCCGGCCCGACCCCTCCAAAGCGTGACCCTTCGATCGCCTCGTGCAGACGGAGGGTGCCGCCCCAGAATGCTTCGTCACCGAAGGTGTCGAAGCGAAAGATGTGTCGGCCACGATTCAGCAGATCGAGAGCGTGGTCGGCGATCTGCAGATCGAACGACCTGGCTCTGTGTTGATCGGGCGCTTCCGCCGATTGAAGCCCGTCGGCGGATCCATACTGAAGGGGCGCGGCACGATGGCTGTCGTAGGCGGACCGTGCGGCCGTGCCCGGAACGTCAAGAAGCGCCGGCAGACCGATGAGTCCGGAGAGCATCAGCCAGCGCCATGTGGTTGTGATCGTCATCGTGCCCCTCGCCTCGGCTGGTCAACTCGTACAAGTGGTCTCTCTCATTCGAGTGACACGAAGCAAAAAGGTGACAACCGTCGGGCTGCCGCCCCGACGGGAGAGGCTCGGACATGCCGTCAGCCAGTCCCGCTGGTAAGATCAACCGCTCCGCGCCTCGAAGCCGCCTGGGCGCGGTGCCTGATCCGGTCGTGCGTCGCCAGCCTGAGATCCCACCGCCATTCGACGATCATCGCGACCTTCATTGGCGTCGTGAAGGCACCCGGCAGGTCGAGACCGCGTTCGAGGCCGAGCGCTTCATCGAAGACGTCGGCTTCGCGTCGTGCCTGACCGATAGCCGCCGGCCAGGACCGTCGCTCTACATCGCCGTGTGCGGCCGCCGCGATGCGGTGATGCCGCGCAACGTGCAGAAGGATCCCGAAGCGTCGCTGACGTGGACCTTGAAGGACGAGATCATGGGGCGGGGCAGGGTCTATTACGCGAAGCTCGCCCGTGGAAAGAGCATGTTTCTCGCCCCGCGCGTCGTGCCGTACTTCAACGCGGTGTGGGGCGTGCGCAAGGCCGAGGAGGCGCGCCGTTTGAGTCGCGATGCGCGCAGCGTGCTGAAAGTCTTGCGGGGTGAGTGGGAGATGGCCACTGCGGACTTGCGCGAGGAATCGGGCATCAAGGACCGGAAGACGTTCTCGGCCGCGATGGACGAACTACAGGCCGCGATGATCGTGATCCCGAGCGCCGCCTACTACCTGCCGAAGTTCACCTACGTCTGGACGCTTGCCGTGGCGCGGTTCCCCGGCCCGCTGAGGAAGCGCATTGCCCGCGACGTCGCGCTGCGCGAGATCGCGCGTTCGTTCCTGACGGGCGCAGGCATCACCCTGCCTGGCGAGCTGGCACGCGTCACTGGACTCTCGCGGCCTGATGCGGGACTCGGCAACCGCTCGCTCGTTGCCGAAGGCTTTGCCGTGTCACCCGCACGGGGCGTCTATCAGATAGTTGGTAGTTGGTAGTTGGTAGTTGCCGTAGGAACTGAGTCCAGACTGCAGACCGCAGACTGCAGACCGATAGATTGTCCGATACAGAACGGCCCGACTCCGACTAACATCCGCTTCGCGTCCCTGGCAAGGCGTGGGTGCGCTGCCCGTCGATCCACGCCGGGCATGCGGAGACAGATCATGTCGTGTCAACTCCGTTGCTCCTCGCTGTCGGGCACCGTCGGCCAGCTGCTCGCCGCGGTCCTCCTGACGATGCTCGTCTTTCCGCATCGCTCTGAGGCGCAGCAGGCACCCGCCCAGTTTGGCGGCGCCTACACGTCGCTCGATGCCAGACGCCAGCATTTCGTGGAGGACTGGGTCGCGCGCTTCAACGCCACGACCGGACAGACCGTCAAGGCCGGGCCGTTCTACGACGACATCGTGAGTCTGTCGACCAAGACCACGTTCGAAGCCATCACCAACGCTCTGATGGAGTCGAAGCTGACCGATGCGTCCGGCGCGCCGCTCGGTGACGCACTGGCACTCGTCGAGCGCCTCGAGACGGTCCACGGACAGATTGCGGGCGCGCGCGGCGACCATCAGTTCCGGATGTACGTTCGCCTCACGCCGACCGCGGTGGAGACTCTCGCGCGATCCACGCAGTTCAAGCGCGAAGGGGACAATTCCGTCTACCACAAGGGCTATCCGATCAACTACCGCGGAAAGGGCGGGACGCCGTCGATCCAGTTCTCGGTCGCGCTCGACAAGCGGCGCGCGGACATCGACGTGGACTACCGCTCGTCGGGCATGCCGGTGGGCCTCTTCAACGGACACCTCTCCGCCTCCAATTCCGACGTGCGCGCCGGGAACAACTTCGACCGCCACACGGGCCGATGGACCGGCTTCCACGACTGGTGGCGTGGCTTCTTCGGCGTGCGTCTCAACTCGTCAGGGGAAGCCGTCGAGAACAGGTCGCCGCTGGCCCTGCCGTCCGAGCCGCGCGCCGGCAAGAAAAAGATCGATGTCATGGCGAACGACTTCCTCACCGCCTGGCTCGTCGAAGGCGACATCGTCGCGGCGATGGGGTACGTGTCGAACCGGTCGTACGGGTGCCTGGCCGCAGCGGGCGAGACGCCTACGGACGTCGATCGCGGGATGGCGCCGTATCGGCTGATGCTCAATCTGAAGGCCGCGCACGAAGCCATCGGCCCCGCCGCCTCGCTCCAGGGATTGACGGTGGGTGTCCGCCTTCCGATGCAGGCGTTGCGCGTCGTCGAGCAGCCTCACCACGCGCAGTTCGTTGTCTACAGCGTGCCCGACGACGTCGCGGCGGCGTTCGACTGCGAGAATCGGCTTGGCGACGGCGTCGCACCGCCGGCCCCGCGCTCGTACGGGCACTACTACGGCACCACGTTCCATACGCGCGGACATGGAAACGACGTGGTCGCTCTGCTCTGGGCGCAAGACAACGGCTACTGGAAAATCGTGTCGTGGAATACGGGTCTTCAGACGACCGATACGGCGGTGCCGGCCCTACCGGCCGGCGCGGCACGGCCTTCAACGACTGGCGGGTCTGCCGATCCGACGCTGGTCAGCGCGGCGCATGATTTTCTCGACCAATGGCTGATCAAGAAGAACTACGACGCCGCGTTCGCGTACCTGTCGAAAAAGAGCTACGCGTGCTACGACCTCGTCCGCAACTCCGATGACCCGGCCGCAACGTCAGCGGCTGACGCTGCACAGCGGATACGCACCGCCATGGAGCGCACGGCCATCGCGGCTGGCACGAACCGAACGCTCGAGACGATGATCGAGGCGGTGCCACCGTTCCACCCGGCGGTCCGGCTCCTCGGGCATCCCTATGCGCGAACGTTTGCCCTGACCAGTCTGCCAGCATCGATTGCGGCCGCGGCGGACTGCGAATCACGAGCCAAAGGCGAGAGCTTCAACGGCGTGAGTGATACGGCATATGGGACGGCGTTCGGGATGAACCTGCGCTTCCGGTCGACGACTGGTGACGACACGGCGGTCCTGCGGCTGCTGTGGCTCAAGGAAGACGGGACGTGGCGCATCGCCTCGTATGACGTCGAACAGCCGTGATCGGAGTGAGGCAGAATCTGAAAAATGTGGTCGGGAGGATTTTCGCAATTTTTGCCATTTGCTGTGACGAGAAAGCCCTCACCCTGAAAATCCCACCTCATTGCTGAGCGGCTGGCAGCTCCTTGTACATGAACGTCGCGGGTTCGAGCGCCGGCGTCAGCGATCCGCGCGCGTATCGCGGAATCACGCCAACCGTGACATAGCCCAGGGAGCGGTAGAGCGCTTCCGCGTGGCCGCCGGTCCACGTGTCGAGCGTGAGCAGCGTCCGGCCTTCGGTTCGGGCGATCGGCTCGAGGGCGAGCATCAGCGATCGTGCGATCCCCCGGCGGCGCGCATCCGGATGTACGAGCAGCTTCAGCACTTCCGCTCGATGACGCTGATTCGGGGGAACCGACAGATCGATCTGTACGGTTCCGACGATGCGATCGTCGAGGCGGGCGAGGAGCACGTGTCGTGTTCGCGCCCGCACGCCTGGCAGCACCGCATCCATCCAGAATCGGCTGGCCTCGTCCTGCGAGAACGGCACGACGAAGCTGACGCCGGCGCCGTCGTAGACGACAGCACGCAGTACATCGGCCAGCATCGCGACGTCGCTGGCGAGCGCATTCGTGCTGCACGTGTCTGGTGTCCACGGGCCGATCGTGACGCTCATGGACGCACCATGGCGATCACGTATCGGGCGCCTCGCTTCCCGGTGGCGTGGAATCGTGTAGGACCCGAGAGCACATAGCGGAGACAGTCGCCCGTTCGCAGACGGAAGGTGGCGCCGTCGACATCGAGCGCGAGGGCGCCTTCGAGCATCCACAGATGGTGCTCGAGTCCTGGAATAGGGGCGGTGGCGAACGAGACGGTCGCGCCGGCCGGGATGTGGACCTCGACGAGCTCGCCTCGTAGTCCGGGTGCCGGCGGAGAGAGGATGCGGCGGCGATAGTGGGTGTCCGGATCCGTCCACGTCGCCTGCTGAGCGGCCGGCACGAGATTGGGCGGCTGCGTTTCGGCCTCGGCCATCAGTCGGGACAGCGTCCACCCGTACACGGTGCACAGTGTGCCCAGCATGGCCGCGGTGGGGCTCAGTTCGGACCGTTCCAACCGCGAGAGGGTGGCCCTGCTGATGCCGGTGCGCTCGGCCAGGGCGGCGAGCGACCAGCCGTGTTCGGCGCGCAGCGCGGCGAGTCGCTGGGCGATGCGGCGCTCGACGGCGGCCTCCGGCGGCGGCGGTGGTTGCTGTTGCGCGTCGTGTCGCCACCATCTCAGTAGAGAGATGATATCCCACAATAGAGATGGTTGGCGAGTGGGTGGGGTCAGGTCTTGAATCCACACATTTTTCACGACCTGACCCCGCTCGGGGGTCTAAGTGGCGTCGTACGTGGCGATGACAACGCCGGTTGGGGTGGTCACGCTGTTCGCCAATCGGAGCGCGGCGTATGAGCCGTCCGTCATTGAACAGGCGACGCCCGCGACCGAAGACCAGCGGATGAATCAGGAGCACGTAACTGTCAACCAGACGATGCCGCATCAACGTCTGCAGCAGGTCGCCACAGCCCAGGACGACCAGGTCGAGACCGGGTTGTTGTTTCAATTGCGCCACAGTGTCGGCCGCTTCACCCGACAGCAGCGTGGAGTGTTCCCACGGAAGCGGTTCGCGAAGCGTCCGCGACGCGACGTATTTCTGCGAGCGGTTGAGGATCGCGCTGTACGGACTCTCGGTGCGCTTCGGCCAGACCTCGTAGAAGTCTTCATACGTCCGTCGCCCGAACAAGAGGTCCGCGCCCCGCGACATTCCCTGACCCATCGCTTGCCCCATCACCTGATCGCGATACGGGTTCGCCCATCCACCGAATTCGAAGCCTCCTCGCACATCCTCGTCGGCGCGTCCCGGCGCCTGCATCACGCCGTCGAGTGAAAGGCTGACAATGGCCACAATCCTCCGCATGCCTCATCCTTTGCGAGATCGACGGCCAAATGCCGTCACCTGCTATACGAACGCAGGGGGTCCGGATCGACACCGAGCGGGACATGGGGTCAGGTCATGCAAAATGTGCGGATTCAAGACCTGACCCCCAACTGACTGACCCCCCAACTGACGCCTCCACCACTGACCGCATCACGGGCTGCCGCCATCAGAACGCTCGCATCTGGCGATCCCGGCACGCTCTCGAGCCATCGCAGTGCCTTTCGGACGAGAAATCGCCACTCCGCCTCATCAGCTGCCGCATGATCCTGCAACCAGACGATGGCGAGGGCCGTGGCCCATCGGCAGCGGTCGGCGACCGCACCTGCGAACGCGCAGCGGGTGCGCTCCAGGATCGCGAGCTCCTGTCCGATGGCCACCGCGAGCTCCTCGGTCAGGTCCCACGAACCATCGGCCCGCTGCAGGCCGATCAGAGCGTGCATCTGCGCCGTGGCGCGATCCCGCGGCGGAGCGGGTGCCGGCGAGCCCGTGGACGTCGTCGTCCGACGCGCGAAGAGGCCGAGCACGTCCCGCACGCGATCGATACCACTCGACACGCGCGCGACGGCATGGGACAGCACCGCCCCGTCCTCGTCGTGCGGACCGCGCGCCGATGCCGGAGCGAGGTCCGCCATGAACGATCCAGCGGGTGCGCGTGACGCTCGCGCCATGCCGGGCGCGGCACACGATGCTGGCTGATTCAATCCTCCCCATCCGCTGGTCAGTGCGACCGGGACGCGCCTGAGCTGCATCTCGCCGACGAGCGGTCTGGCGCGCTGCTCCACGGCGACAAACGACGTCTCGCGCGACATGAGCGTGTAACGCTTCGACAGCGCGACTATCTCCGCCGTGACGTCACTCGCTCCGCGCGATTGGAGCGATCCACGACGTCGCGTCCATTGCGGCGATTCCTCCAGCTCACGCAGACGCTCGCGCGCCGCGAGTGTGGCGACCGTGCGGCCGCGGCGCACGTCTGACGGGTCCACCCGCACATCGAAGCACACAGGCCCGGCCGCTGAGGATGCCGTGAGCCGTATCGTCGCTGGAACGAGCGTCGTGACGAACCCATAGACCATCAGACGACTGTCCGCAAAGACCGGCGGCACCCTGGCGGGGACCTGCCGCACGGAGATCCCCTGCCAATCAATCTCGACGTCGGATCAGGGCTGGTGACGCGAGGCGTCCCAACTGTCTCACCACCTTGGGCTCGATGCGCTCTCGCGGATAGATGAATTCCGCGCTGCCGCCACCGACACGCGCGAGTCCGCGCACGAGGTGATGACTCGCGCCACTTCCGATCCCGAACGTAAAGATGCGCGTCCGGTCCGCGTGCGCCGACGCCAGCGCCAGGATCTCGTCGGTATTGGTGACCTGTCCGTCCGTCAGCACGATCAGGTTGCGGACGAGCGACGGATCCCGCGTGCCCTCGAGGGCGGCGCGAAGCGCCGGCAGCAGCTCCGTGCCGCCGAGGTCGGCCTCGAGGCGATCCAGATACCGATTCGCCTCGCGCAGCCCCGCATCGTTGTACGGGTGACTCGCTGGAAACAGTGCCTCGAATGTCGATCCAAAGCCGATGATGTTGAAGCGGCTCCCGGCACCATCGAATGAAGGCACAATCGCAGCGCCTTCCGCACTTCATCGATCGACGAGCCCTGCATGGATCCCGAGCGATCGACGAGGAAGATGACCTCGCTGGGCACAGGCGTGTCCGGAAGCTGCGGACGGAATGCGACGGCGATCGCGGCGCTGCCGTCTTCGTCCTGCTCGATCCAGGCTCGCGGCGTGTCCAGTCCGCAGCGTCGACGGAGAGCACGAAGTCGCGGTCGAGCGCGGCGTCGGTCTGCGCCAGACTCACCGTTGCGTGACCGTCCTGCCAGGACACGCGAATCGGGTGAGACGGCGATTCGAGGCTGGTGGCAGGATCCGGCAGCGTGAGACGGACGTTCAGGTCGAGCCCATACGGCACGCGCCAGGCGACGGGTGGATTCACCGCTTCGGCATCGGCGCGCTCGCGACTGCCCGCACCGTTGGCAGGCGCGTAACGGGGCGACACGGTCGTCGGGACAACGAAGCGGAGTCCGCCGCCTTCGACGCGCAGTTCCGTCACGTAGCGCACGCGCACGTGCACGTCGGCGCCTGGCGGTACGTTCCCGATGCTGGCCCGGAACACGTCCGGGCGCTCCTCGTCGAGGAGCAGCGCTCCGTGGCCGTCGGCGATGGCCCGGTCGTATTCCGCGAAGGCCGCGGCGCGTTCCTCGATCCTGCCGACGACCAGGACGCCGCCGATCTGGGCGTCGAAGCCACAGACGGCCGCGGACTCGTCCAAGGGGAACACGTAAACGGCTTCGATGGGGACCGACTCGCGGTTTGCGTAGTGCTGTGTGATCTCAACGAGTGCGCACAGCCCGGACACGTCCGCTTCCACGCGCACGCCGCAGAGAGGCACGGGCGTGCCGCCATGGCCGATCAGTCCAGTCGTCGCCGTCGTCAGGGATGCGGGCATTGATTCACCTCTCTCAATCACTGAGACCCGGGCGCCGCCCGATTGTTCCCGGACCGGGCCGGGAACTTTCCATTGGGGAACCGGTCGAATGGAGTGACGCGTGGGAAACCCTTGGTGTGCGGTGAACGTGCCGGATACGATCTTCGCGGACAGCTGACGTGCCCTCCAACGAACGCGAGCTTTTGGCTCGCCTGAAGCGCCGCGACGATTCGGACGACTGGGTCGACGCCTGGGAGTCGCTCGTCAACATGCACGGCGGACCGGTCTATGGCCTCGCTCTGCGGATGATGCGGCACCGTGAAGACGCCGAGGATGCCACGCAGGCGGCATGGGAGCGGGTATTGGCGGGCCTTGCCACGTTCCGTGGTGACGCTGCGGTCAGCACCTGGCTGTTTCGCATCACGATGAACGAATGTCTCACGCGGCTGGAGCGGCGGCACCGCGAAGGCAGGAACCGTCTGCCAGACGGCGACGACCACGTGCTCGCGTTGGTGCCGGACCGAGCGCCTGGACCCGAGCGCCATGCCTTGAGCCGCGAAACGCTCGTGGCCATCGAGCGCGCGCTGGGCGAGCTCGATGCTACCCGTTCCGCGCCGCCGTGGTTCTGCGTGAGCTTCACGGCCTCCGTTACGAAGACATCGCGCAGGTGCTCGACATTCCCGTCAATACGGTGAAGACGCGCCTCCACCGCGCACGGCTGGATCTGCAGCAGAAACTCGAGGCCTTCCGGTCATGACCTGCCAGGACGCGCGCGAACGCCTCAGCCTCTGGATCGATGGCGAGTCGGCCTGGCTGGCTGCCGGCTTGTCTCTCGAAGAGCGCGAGTCGCTGGCCGATCACCTGCGGCTTTGCGCGGAGTGCCAGGACGCACTACAGGCCTTGGAAGCGACGGTTGCTCTCGTTCGTGGGCTGCCTGCGATCGAGGCGCCGCTTGACGTGCAGACACGGGCGCTCGCGCTGGGATGGCGACGGGCGGCCGAAGATATGAACGCGCCGGTTCTTGCACGCGCCTACCGACCTGCACCGGGTCGAGCGTCCGCCGCATCGATGCGTGGATGTGGGAACGGCGAGCGTTGCGCCAATGGCGGAGAGGGCGTCGCCCGTGCCTCGGAGCGACCCGCCGGGTCGAGGCGTCTTCTACTGGATCTTGGTCGCGGCTGGGATCCTCGCGCTGCTGGTCCTCGCGAGCGTGCTGGTGGGCGTCCGGAATGGGGTCAGGTCTTGAATCCTCACATTTTTCATGACTGAGCAGGTCGCAGGGGTCAGGTATGCAAAATGTGCGATTCAAGACCTGACCCCACCTGCGCCCAGCTGCGTCAGCGCCTCGTACCGGCGCTGCAGGAAATCGCGCTCCGCCTGGTTCGGTTCGAAGCTCAGCGCCCTCGCATAGGCGTGTGCCGCTTCCGTGGTTCTCCCGAGGCGCCGCAGAAGGTCTGCCCGGACGGCGTGAAACAAGTGATAGCGATCGAGACCAAGTCCGTCGATGGCCTGAAGCGCGGCAGACGGCCCCTCGACCTCCGCCAGTGCGACCGCGCGATGCAGCCTCACGACCGGTCCCGGCATGAACAGGAGAAGCTGATCGTAGAGGAGCAGGATCTGCGCCCAGTCCGTCGCGTCGGCGGTCGGTGCGTCACCGTGCACCGCGTTGATCGCGGCCTGGATCTGATACGGGCCAGGCTGATTGCGTCGAAGGCAGATGCGGACGAGCGACTGGCCCTCGGCGATCAGCGCGCGATTCCACCGGCTGCGATCCTGATCGGCAAGCAGCACGAGCTGTCCAGCCTCGTTCACGCGCGCAGCGCGGCGCGCCTCCACGAGCAGCATCAGTGCCAGCAGGCCCAGCACTTCCGCGTCGTTGGGCATCAGCTCGACGAGCACGCGGCAGAGACGGATGGCTTCGGCGCACAGGTCCTCACGAACGAGGCGATCGCCGGACGAGGCCGAATAGCCCTCGTTGAAGATCAAATACACGACCGCCAACACGGTCCGGATGCGGTGCGGCAAGTCGTCGGCATCCGGAACGCGGTACGGAATGCCCGCGTCGCGGATCTTGCCCTTCGCCCGCACGAGCCGCTGCGCCATTGTCGATTCCGGCACGAGGAACGCGCGCGCGATTTCCGCTGTCGTCAAGCCTCCGAGCAGGCGGAGCGTGAGGGCCACCTGTGCGGCAGTCGCCAGCGCCGGGTGGCAGCACGTGAAGATCAGACGCAGGCGATCGTCCTGCACGGCATGCTCCTCCGGAGGATCGTCAGCGGGGACGAGCAGCCGCATCGCCTCTTCGTGGCGATCCGCTCGCGAGGCTTCCCGGCGGAAGCGGTCGATGGCGCGATTGCGTGCCGTCGTGACGATCCAGCCGGCCGGACTCGGAGGAATCCCGCTCTCGGTCCATCGCTCGACTGCCGCGATGAACGCGTCCTGCACGGCGTCCTCAGCCGCCGAGATGTCGCCGAAGACACGAACGAGGATCGACACGGCACGACCGTACTCCGCGCGGAACACACGCTCGATTTCGCCGGTCGTGACATCAGTCATACAGAAATTGGGGTCGGGAGGTAGTTTCTCAAAAATTGAAAACCCCTCTCTCCGAACGGCCCATGATAAAGCACTGCACAATTTGAAAATACCTTCCCGACCTGATTTGCAGTTCTACTGGCCGTCCTGGAAGGGACGGACTTCGATCGGGAGACCGGTCGCGCGCGCCAGTTTCTGTCCCCAGCCGAGCGCGGCATCCAAATCCGCGGCGCGGACGATGCAGAAGCCCCCGATGTGCTCCTTGCCTTCAGCGAACGGTCCGTCCATCGTCACGAACTCGCCCCCCTGGAACCGGACGACCGTCGCGGTGCTCGGCGGATGGAGTCCGCCGGCGAAGACCCACACGCCAGCCGCCTGCATATCGTGACGCACCGTCTGCACCTCGCGCATCACCGGCAGCAGGATCTCGGGCGGCGGTGGTGGACCGTCGGGCTGGTAGATGCTCAAGAGGTACTGCTTCATTCAACTCCAACTCCATCCAACTCCCAACTCAACTAGCCCTACGGTCTACTACGAACTACGAACGCCGAATACGCCGGTTATACGAATGAGCGGCCCGCATCGACATTGCTCCCCTTGCTTACCGAGCGGAGTCGAACTATACTCTCCTCGGTAACCGAGGAAAGCGCCCAAGTCAAGCTCCAAGGTAGAAACTCCAAACTGCCAACTGCCAACTTCCAACGCCCAACGACCATGACGCGACCCGCGGACCTCGTACAAGGCACGCTCGACCTGCTGCTCCTGAAGATCCTCGCCCTCGAGCCCATGAACGGCCACAGCATCAGCCAGCGGCTCAAGCAGGTGTCCGGCGACGTCCTGCAGGTGAGTGACGGGTCCCTATATCCCGCCCTTCATCGCCTCGAGCAGGAAGGCTGGCTCACTGCGGCCTGGCGCACCACCGAGAACAACCGCCGGGCAAAGTTCTACACGCTGAGCCGCCTCGGCCGCCAGCAGCTCGATCGGGAACGCGAGAGCTGGAGCCGGCTGTCCACCGCGATCACGCAGGTCGTCAATCTGGACGAGGCGTGAACGTCATGCGACGTGTGTTGCGATCCCTCCAACGCTGGGCCTACATCGTCCCGCTGCGGCTGCGCTCGTTGTTTCGTCGCGGCGACGTGGAGCGGGACCTCGACGAGGAGATCCGCTTTCATCTCGAGCAACAGGTGGACGACCTGGTCGCCACCGGCATGGAGGCCCTCGAAGCGCGCCGGATCGTCGTCCGCCGCTTTGGCGGGGTGGATCTGGCGAAGGACGAGTGCCGGGACGCGAGGCGTGTGGCCATGATCGAGACGGTGCTGCAGGACATCCGCTATGCGGCGCGGGTCTTTCGCCGCAATCCTGGGTTCACGGCGGTCGCCGTGCTCACGCTTGCTCTCGGGAGTGGCGCCAACACCGCAGTCTTCAGTCTCGTGGATGGCGTGCTGTTGTCACGGCTCCCGTATCCAGACCCCGAGCGCCTGGTCAGCGTCACCGGCACGTATCCGAACGGCGGGTTTGCCGCGATGCGTGAGCAGGTCCGGACCATCGACGCGGCAGCCTATGCCGAAGGACACGCGTTCACGCTCACCGGCGAAGGCGAGCCGGTCCGATTGTCTGGAACGCTTGTCTCAGCAGGGCTGATGGAAACCCTTGGCGCGAAGCCGGAGCTGGTCGATGGCTTCGGCCAGGCGAAGACGTCGCCGGACGGGATCGCTACCTGATCATCAGCCATGCGCTGTGGCAATCCCGCTTCGGGCGCGATAGTCAGATCGTAGGACGCTTTCTCACGCTCGACGGCGTGCCGCGCCAGATCGTCGCGGTGATGCCGGCTTCGTTCCAGTTTCCTTCCGCGCGAACCGATCTCTGGGTACCGCTGGGTCTCGATTCAAGTAACGCGTCGCACTACTGGGCCGGCGACTACATGCCCGTCGTCGGACGGCTGAGGCCCGGCCGATCGATGGCCGAAGCCCACGCCGAGATTCGTCTCTTTCAGTCGCGTGTCGGCGCTCTGTTCCCGTGGACGATGCCGGCGGATTGGAATCGGAACGTGACGGTGATTCCGCTGCAGGAAGCACTCGTCGGCAGTGTGCGGCCGCAGATGCTCATCCTGATCGCGGCAGTGGCGCTCGTGCTGGTGATCGCCTGCGCGAACGTCGCGAATCTGAGTCTGTCGCGGGCGTTCACGAGACAGCGGGAAATCGGGATTCGGGCAGCGATTGGCGCCGAGCCCAGACGGATTGCACGGCAATTGCTCACCGAGAGCATCTGTCTCGCGTCGCTGGGTGCGGTGGTCGGACTGTTGTTCGCCGCCGAAGCGCTGACGGTCCTGAATCTCTACAACCACGTAGGCGGGACCACGTCCCTACCGCCCCGTCGAGAATCTGGAAGCCGATTACCAAACAGGAAATGATGCCGGTCTGTGATCGTGACGTGAGATACAATCCGCCCAAGAATTGTAGCATTCTGCCGTGTTCGGTGACGCCAAGATGACAACCGCCATGCTCGATCGCCTCACTCATCACTGCGATATCGTCGAGACGGCAATGAGAGCTGGCGCTTCAAGAACCGCGCATAGCTTCCCGCTCTCCACTCACCACTCGCCACCCGCCAAGACCGGCTCTGCTCCGCTATCTGCGGCTCCGCGCCGCCGGTCTCGGCTCCGTCAGAGGGGTCGTGCTTAGACGCGAAACGGGGGGTCGGGGTTCGGTGCGATTTGACATTCTACAATTTCACCGGCGCCGTCGCGATGCTGGTTGGGCGCTTCGAGGATGATCATCCCGGCAATGGCGATTGCGGGCTCGCTTGCGCAGAAGAAAGCCGTTGCGGCGCTCGAGTCGGCTTATGTTCCCACCACCGGCGGACTGTTCGTTGGCCTTCTGGTCGGCGTAATCCTCATCGTGGGCGGGTTGACCTTTTTCCCGGCGCTCAGACTTGGGACCGATCGCCTGAACAACGCCGCCTTCGGCACCAAGATTAAAGGCGTCCGCGGGCATATCG
>CAVUPP010000015.1:0-307254 GCA_963743245.1 Vicinamibacteria bacterium
AGGAGTATGCCCGCATCGGGCATCTGGACCGATCGCAGATAGTCGAGGCAGAAACGCGTGCGCGGCAGGCCGCTCGGCGTCGCGTCCACGACCACGACGACGTTGTCTGAGCGGTCCAGCATCGGCTGCGTCAGCGGTCCGACTCCAGAGGCCAGGTCGAGGACGACGACGTCGAAGGCTTCCGAGCCGAGGTCGAGCATCTTGTTGAGCAGTTCCGGTGTGATCAGCCGCGACTGGATGACGTCGGTCACGAGCGACATGATCGGCAGGCCGTCCCGCGTCGTCACCAGATAGCTCGCGAAAACTTCAGGCGTCAATCGACTGATGATGGGCACCATGTCGGCGAGGGACTTCAGCCGGTCAACACCGAGGACGATCGGCAGGTCGCCCGGCATCGGGTGGCCGCCGTCGACGAGGAGCACACGGCCCGCCTGCTGCTGATGCAGACTGAGCGCGAGGTTCGACGCAACGAGCGTCTTGCCGGCGCCGCCGCTCGCGGAATAGACCGACACGATACGCGCACGTTCGCTCATCGGGCCACGCTCCACCGCAGGACGGTCATGGCTTGACCCCTTTCTCGACGCGCGGGTGGAAGATCGCGAGGAGCTGCGTCTTCCTTTCCTTGGAGTAGTAGGGGACCGACCCGGCGTAGCCGACGCCCGGCGCGCGATTGACCCCGGGCAGTCCGCCCACCGTGCCCGCCACCCCGAGCGCCCTACCTAGTTTCGACTGGTGCTGCTCGATGGCCGGCACCGCCAGCAGCTCGGCGCCGGCGAGGCCGAACGCTTCCTGGCGGGCGACCGAGACTTCCCAGCGTGCGTGCCGCATGATCGAGGGATCCGGTGCGCCATCGACGGGCACGTTGGTTTCGATCAGGACGACGGTTGTGAACGCGCCGTCTGCGGTCAGCTCGGACGGCTGCAGCGTCAGTTTGATGCCAATCGGCGGTGGGGGAAGCTCACCCTTCTTCGGCTTCGTGGTGGCCTTGTCGGGCGACAAAATAGCCGATCCGGGGACATAGACCTCGACATTTGCACCGGTGCCGGCCGCGACCGATTTCTTGAAGAGGCTCCGGCCGGCGGGTTCGACCCCCGTGGCGTACGACCCACTCGAGTAGTTCAGGCTGGCTTCGAGGACGTCGAACTCGTAGTGAATCGTCGCCGGCGGCGGGAGCGCATCGCCGTTCGCGTTGGATCGAGGTGTGTCGGTCGGCGCGGCCGGCGAGCTCGGTCCGCCTGGGCTGGTCGGCTGGACCATGCCCGCGAGGCGGACGAGACTCGCCGCTTCCGCCGTGTCGGCAATCTTCTGGATCGCCTCCAGATCGTTCTTGGTCTGAACGACGCCCGTCAGCACCAGCTTGCCTTTGACCCGGCGGACCTTGACGGATGGAAAGTCGGCGACCAGCTCCTTCAGATCCTTTTCTGCCTGCATGTCCTGGCGCGAAACGACCGTGATGGTGATCATCGCGCGCTGGACGCGTTTCTGGTCCCACAGCGTGAGTGTCGTCGTACCCGCCGACTTGCCGTAGAGCAGCATCTCGCGTCGGCCGGGCAACACCTTGTAGTCGGCGATCTGCGGTTGCGCGATCGCGACGTCCCCCAGCGCGAAACCGGGGCTGAAAGTTTCCTGAGAATTGACGAAGAGCGTCTTCTCGTTCTCGTCGCCCGACGGGGCCGGATCCTGTGCAGCGCCGAGCGCCACGCATGCGAGACAGATCGCTCCCAGCAGCAGCGGGGCGCGAAGTCGGGTCGAGACCATGACAGGGGGTCCTCCGGTGATCATCAGAACGGGTTGGTCCCGCGCATCTCACGCCACGCGGGCCGGGGGCGCGGCTTGAGCGGGATGGGCACCTTCAACAGGCCGATCGTGTCGAGCGAGCCCAGGTCCACGACCTGACCGGCGTCGATGTTCGAGCGCAGCATCAGTGTGAGCGAGCCGACTTCCTGGGCCAGCACCAGCTGTTGGGCTTCGTCGGGCGTCGCCATCAGCGTGATATTCGACACCGAGCGCTGCTGGGCGGCGACCGCATCCTGCTCCTCCAAGCGCGCGCGCTCCTGGGCATCCTCCACGGTCGTGTAGCGTCGCGGAATGGGCCGATCGCGTTTCCGCTCTCGGTCGACCGCGGCGACCTGCAGGTTCTGCAGGAGCAAACGCGTCTCGGTTTTCTCGTCGGCGTAGACGAGCTGTCCGCCCTGATAGCTGGTGGGCCGGCCGAAGGAGAACGTTCCCAGGATATCGACGAAATTCCCGGGCCGCGCGAGGCCGGCGACGCCCGTGACGTCGTTGACGGCAATCGTGATGGCGCGGCGGCCACGCGGCACATCGAAGGCCAGGGCCGCGCGTCCCGAGTCCTGCAGGTAGGTGTTGATAATCTGCGCACCCAACGGGATCGGGATCGACGTGACACGCCCCTTGACGGCATCGACGTCGCCGATCGCGCCGGGCTGCATGTACGTCGACGGCACTTGTCGCCGCTGCACGAGCTGCTCGTCGATGATCGTGTTGGCGGGAATGTCCTTCGTCGCGACCAGCACGTCTTTCATCTGTGAGAGCTGCAGCAACTCGCTCTCACGTCCACGTGCCCAGGTCAGGATCATCACCGCGGCGATTGCGCCGAGCACGATCGACAGCAGCAGTGCCGCCCTGCTTCGCATTGCTCCTCCGTGTCTCCGCCGGTCCGCCGGCGGCTGCCCGGTTTTGTCCGGGTCGTGATCTTCGTCGAGCGCTTGCCCGCCACCTGTCAGAGGCCGAATCGATCCTTGAACGCGGGGAGCCAGTCGGCTTTCAGCACTTGCCCCGCCGCCCAGATCGACTTGGCGATAAGACCGTGATCGGGGTCGAGCATCCCTTTCGGGTCGAGCAGGCGCCCGGTGATAGTGCTCCCGTCGTTTTTGGTGTAGTACTGGCTCGGGCCGCCGGCGCCGGCGCCCATCTTCGTTTTCTTGCAGGGCACAGAGCAGCCTTTCGACGGCTCTGGCGGGTGAACGTTACTCCGGATGAGCACCGACTTGGTCAGACCGAACGATTGGAACATCCTGACGGCGATGATGCGAATCTCCGGAATCGCAAGGGTTCCAAACTCGTCACGTTCGCGCCAGATGACGTGCGCGTGCTTGTCGGTATCGTGCCAGCAGTCGTCTTTCGTCTCGTAGCAGTTGTGTTTGAAGCCGTCATTCATCAACTGCGAATGGACCGCCACGATCGACCGGTAGATCGTCTCGTTGACGATGAACATCTGGTACGCCGCGGCGAAGAACACGAGCATGATCCACGTCAGGATGATTGTCTCGGTGACGGCCGTGCCGCCCTCCTCGCGCAGAAGTCCGGGTCGATTCCTAGTGCACGACAAGGCGCATCCCTCCGAACTGGCTGTAGTGCTCATCGCTGATCATGCCGATCTCGCCCAACATGACCTTGCGGGCTGGCATCATCTGCACCGTGTAGCGCGCATCACCGTCTACAATGCTGCCGCCCACCGGGCGCGACACGGCGATGGCGCGCATCTCTGGGATGAGGTCCGGGCCGAAGAAGCCGTCAAACATCAGCCCCTTGGTCTTGGGTGCCTTCACGATCCACACGAAGTACTTCGTGCTGTCGCTCGACTTCTTGTACCAGAGCGGGAAAGACCACGAATTCGGGAGCGTGCACGGGACGCAGGCCGGACAGATGCCGCAAGTCGTCCAGCACAACTGGCTGTGTGAGGACTCGGCCCCGGGGCCCAGGAGACCCGGAATAGGGTATGGAATGGCCGTTTCCGGACTCGTCCCGTTCGAGACTTCGCCGACGCTCATCAGCGCTAACAGGTCGCGGGCCAGCCCGACCGTGCCCACTTCGGGCGAGGGGTCCACCTCCCTGAACGAGAAGTTGTTCATCGCCTCGCCAGGGAACAGGTCGGCGATGTTGTACTCGGATACGCGCTTCGCCTCGACGTAGGGGATGTTCGCGTAGGCACGGTTGAGGATCTGGATGGGGACGTTGTACACCTCGTAGGCCGCCTTGTAGGTGCTATTGATGAAGTCAAGAGCTTTACACGTGCCTGGCGGCGGCAGCACGTCGGCGACGGCCCAAGCAACGGTGGCGAGGCGCCACAAGTCCTGGATCGCCCCGTTGGCGTAGGCGATGTAATTCAGCCCTTCCGCCATCCGCGTCCCGCCGGTGAAGGCCCCCGCATCGGCCACCAGCTGCAGCGCGATCTTCCGGTTCACCGCCTGGCCTACATTGACGACCATGCTCGTGAACATCACGAACACCATGAGCATGGTGATCACGAGCGCGGTGGATTGGCCGCGCTGACTGCGATACCTGGCGTGGCTACTGGGCATTGTCCCCTCTCACTTCCACGCCTTTCTGCGTCGCCCCCGGCGAGAAGCCTCTCAGCTCGATGCCGCCGAACGGGATGTTGTTGAAGATGGGTAGCCCGAACGGCACGCGATAACTGACCACGAACCCGTCCCGCAGCTTGTGCCGCATATCGCGGTCCTTCTCTTCGGTTGGGATGGGCGGCAGCGGCGACCAATTCAGATAGGCAAGCGCTCCCATGGCAGCCAGGAGCTTGTTGCCACCCACGAGATCGGCTCGCGCGACGCTGAACGCGGCATAGTCCACCACGTACTTCGTCGTCGCGAGCATACACATGTGGATGAAGCCGAACACGAGCAGCAACAGAAACATCATCATGATCATGGTTTCTGTGACCGCTTGTCCGGCCTCGGTCCGCCGCAGCCCCGTGCAGATCCCCAGAGGCCGCCTACTTGTCGATGTTCTTGCCGAGTACGGCATTCTGGACATTGCTGACCCAGCTCTGAGCCGCCGACTTCACGTTGGACCAGTAGTAGAAGACGAACACGGTGATGATCACGACGGCCATCAGGCCGACGATCATCAAGTACTCGGTCGGCGTCTGGCCGCGCTCGTCGTCCGAGAAGCGGCGCCGGGCTTCGCGTGCCCGGACCGCGAGGCTCTTGGCGCCTTCGACCGCCTTGATCTGCGTCAACAGCCAACGGTTCTGCACGTCCTGCATCGTCACGGCACCCTCCTAGTCGGACGCGGGCATGCGTCCGGTTTGCTTTACACGCTCGAGATTCCAACCGCCATATGAGTGACCAGCTGCAACACGACCCAGGCCATCGTGGGCACGATGATTTTCGTCAGGGAAACAATGATGGCCGTGAGCAGACCAGCGATCATCAGATACTCGACGGTCGTCTGCCCCTGCTCCCCCTCGAGCCGCGTGCGTCGCGTCGTCATGGCGCCACCGTCCGGACCGAGAGAATGATGCCGCGTGAGTAGTAGCGAGCGGCCTTGGGGAACGTTCCGACGAAGAAGATTGCAATAGCGGTGAGGACACCGGCGATCATCAGCCACTCGGTCGTTGTTTGACCAAGCGTCGAACGCCAGCGCCGCATCCCGCCCGAAGGTGACGCCGGTCATGATCGCGTCTCTCCCGCCGCTGGCGACGGATCGCCGTACGCCACCGCCACTGCCGTCACATTGTCGGGCGCGCCGTGGGCATGCGCGGCGTCGATGAGCGATCGAACGCCCTCCTCCGGACCCGACGCGGCCGCGAGAATGTCTTCGATCGTGCCGTGCGGCACGCACCCGTGCAGGCCATCGCTGCAGAGCAGGAGGAATCCGCGGCCGGGGAGTGCGTACTCCTTGACGTGTACATCGACGTCGGGCCGGATGCCGAGGACGCTCGTGAGCACGCGCGGATTGGGCATTCGCGCTGCGGGCGGTCCACCGGACGCCTGTTGCGCCCACGCCAGCTCCTCCCACGAGTCGTCGCGTGTCAGCAACGTCAACTCGCCATCGGCGAACAGGTAGATACGGCTGTCGCCGACGTGCGCGAGCACCGCGCGATCGCCGGCATCGGTGACGCGGGCGGCCACGATGGTCGTACCCATGCCGGCATAGGCGTCCTCCTCGGAGGCCGCGCGAAAGACCCGTCGATTGGCTGCGGCGATGGCTTCCTGCACACGGTCCGCGTCAGCGGCCGTGTCCGGACCAGTCGGTGGCCCACCGAACGCGACGGTGTCGGCCTGGCCGAAGAACTGCGTGATGGATTCGATCGCGAGGCGTGAGGCCACTTCGCCGGCAGCGTGCCCACCCATGCCGTCAGCCACGACGAACAACCGCCGTGCCAGATCGCACAGGAAGGCATCCTCGTTGTTGCTCCGCAGTAGACCAGGACTAGTGAGCCCGTATGCGCGCATGGAGCCGAGCGGGATCCCACCGAGACGACGCAGAGGCCGCTGGCGCCCCTGGCGGCACGTATTGATGTGCGCGGATTCTGGCACAACCGCGACTGTGGCGCAACGACCATCCCCGAAACCTCCCGGGCGGATCCCGGGCGTGTGAACCAGCGCGGAGATCATCGTCGCCACTTGAGCGCTCCAGCGACATCGGCGTAGTCGTCCGTCCACGCTGTCCCGCCTGCGGCCGTCAGGATTGCCCATCCTGGCACGCTCGCGATCTCCCCGAGGACGGCGGCGTGACGTGACGCAGCCACCCAGGTCGAGGAGGCCACGCCGGCCAGACCTTCGGCCTCCGTGATTTCATGAAAGCGGTAGACGCCTGTGAGGTCCGACGCGGCGATCACCGATCCGGTCACGGACAGGAGGTCGAGATACCGGTTTGAGAGGTGCAACAACAGCACCCCATTGGGCTGCAGCGCACGCGCATATACGCGGATAGCCTCGGTCGTCAGCAGGTGAACCGGCACCGCATCTGAGCTGAACGCATCGACCACGATGATGTCGAGCCCCCCGGGAGCCACACGACTCAGCGCCAGCCGGCCGTCGTCCACGACAATGCGAATGGGTGCAGCGGCCTGGCCGAGATAGTCGAATTCATGTGTGGCGATGTCTACCACGTCTGAGTCGATCTCGATGAACGTCCACGTTTGACTCTGTTGCGCATATGACGCAAGAGCGCCCGCGCCGAGACCAACTACCGCCACGTGAGCCCCGGTCAGACGCGGCGAAAGAGCGGTGAAGACCTGGCCGGCAGGTCCCCCTCGGCTGTAGTAGCTGAGGGGTTCACGGCTCCGCTGGGGATCCCGCCACTCGGCGCCGTGCAGCGTCGTGCCATGAAGGAACAACTTGAACCGTCCGTCCTCCGACTCGCCTGTCCGCAATACGCCAAAGAAATTGCGTCGAGTATGAAGAACCCGGATTGGGTCGTGGAGCGGACTACACAGCCACATGACGGTCAACAGGACAGCGAAACGTCGGACGTGTGGCCATTGAAGCGCCGCGACAGCGGCGGGGATGCCGACCACGGCCACGACCCCGACGAACGATTGAGGGCCAACCCCGGCGCGGGGGAGCCACGAGCGCACCAGCACGGCGAATGTGGCCGTTGCCGCGATCCAAACTGCGTCGGCGAGAAGCGGTCGCCACGACCGCTCGAAGATCCTCGCGTCCGGACGCAACAGGCAGGCCGCGATCGTCAACACTGGGTATTCGACCGGGATGCTGAAGAGGCGTGGCGCCGCAAGTACGCAGAATGCGCTGCCAATCACGCCTCCGAGGCCGATCCACAGATAGAAGGCGGTGAGGTGACGCGGGGAGGGTCGGCGGGCTGCAATGCCGACGTGACAGCCCAGCATGAGGAGGAAGGCCGCCACCAGGTGAACACCGAACAGCAGCCACGCCGGACCGGTCATGTGCGTAAGGAGCGACACCACAATCGCGAGTCCACCGACCGGCACCAGCGACATAGCGACTCGTTGTGAGGACGTGTTGCCCGGTGCGAACGCGATCACGAACGAGACCAGATAGGCGGACAGCGGCGCTACCCAGAGGAACGGGCTGGCCGCAACGTCGGTCGTCAGATAGACCGTGACGCTCTGCATGAGACCGCTCGCGACAGCGGCTCGAACGAGCCAGCCCATCGCGTGTCGCCACGACACCCGATTGGATCGCGGATCGTCGAAACGTGCCGCCTCGGTCGTCGGCAGTCGATGACGATGCGCGATGATCGCAACGGCCACCAAGCACAGCGCAAGTGCCGTGTAGCCGGCCTGCCACACGCGGCTCTGCAGTCAGGGTGAAGACCGCTCCAGGAAAAAGGGATACGCCAGGAGGCCGCCCAGGCTGCCGGCGTTGCTCGCGGCGTAAAGCGTGTATGCCTGATCCGCTTTCGCAGGATCGATTGCCGTGAACCAGCGCTGAACGAGCGGTGCAGTTGCCGCCACCGCGAAGAGGGGAAGACCGAGGGCTGCGGTCGCAGCGACCACCAGCCGCCACGCAGGCGGCGATCCGGCAGCCAGCGTCCGCGTCCAACCGATGTCGAGCGGCAGCCAGAGCACTCCAGCCGCCACCACAACGAGATGGAGTGCGGCGCTCGCTGGTGTGAATCCGTTCCTGCCGAGGGCATGCGCGTACAGGTAGGCCGTCAGCAGCAACACCTGGAAGAAGAGCACGCTCGTCGTCCACACCGCCGGCGCACCGCCAAGCGGCGGCAGCACGACGCGCGCGAACATCGGTTGAATCAGGAAAAGAAGAGCCGCCCCGAGGGCAACGGCCACCGCGTACACAGTGACAACCGCACCTCGTGGGGGGCTGGTCGCGTTCATGGGTGCGGCCACGCGGCGCCGAGTACCGCGCGGGGTCGTTCGGTCGAGCCGCCAAGCCATGCACGGGCTGCCGCGAAACAGCGGACCTCGGACGGGGGAACCGCCGGTGCGGCACGCCTGACGGCGGCAGCGAGAGCTGATTCATCGCGCACGAAGAGTCCACCAGCCTGGTCCTCGATGACTAGTGACCAACCAGGGTGCGATCGCATCAAGTTGAAAGTTGGAAAGGCCTTGCTCACGAGTGCGAGGTCTGGGCGAGGCTCGTGGACGAGCACCGCGTCCCAGTCGCCGAGTCCCAACATGAATTGTTCGTTGAGCCCGTAGGCCTCACCGCCGTAGACCGTCTCCCTGCGTGGATCCATCGAAACCTGCAGCTGAGGCCCGAGCGTATCCAGCACGAAGCCGCCCCAGTCGAAGAACGTCGCGATCCGGCCTGTCGCATGGGCTGCCTTGAGCTTCGTGACCGCGGCAACAGGATAATGTCCGGCCTCGACGGTAATGCAGCGGATCCTGGGGACGCTCAGCAAGAGGAGCAGTGACGCCTCCAGAAACAACATGGACACGACGGGCGCTCGCCATGGTGGTCCCTCCTCGCGTGCCATCGCCGAGGGCCAGCGAGCAGCGACGACATCCTGGACGTGCCTTACCATCGCGGGACACGCAAAAACGGCCGTTGCCAGGACGAAGAAAGGCAGGTGACGACGGGCAAGCAGCGGAGCCACTGCGGTGCACGCCACCACCACCATCGCCGGCCATCGCGGCCGCCAGCGTCCGGCGCAGCCGAGGACCGCGAACACCAGCGCCGTTCCGTACAAGGCACCCTCGAGGCCGGCAAACTCAATCGGATTCCACTCGGTGAGCTCCGGCCGGGCTGAGACAGCGCCGCGCAGGAACTCGAGGATCGCCGGCCCCCAAGGATTCACGATCAGGGCCGCGAAGGACACGACTACCGGCAGAACGCCGAGACGCACGGACCCTCCATTCACGAGCGAAACAAACCGCTCGACGACCCACCACGCGACGATCACGGCGAGCCCGGTGAGGACGGCTCCATGCAGATTGACCCAGACCGCCACCACAACCGGCAGCCACCAGCCGAGCCCCGGCCGCTCGGTCGTCTCTGACAGCAAGAGCAACGTTATTGTGAAGAGAAGGTAGGAAAACTGCTGAGGACGGACGGTGCCGAACCCTGGCAGGAAAAGCAGGATTGACGTGACCGCGATGAGCACGGACGCCAGCAGCGTGGCTCCGGACGAGCGCAAGTGCCGGACGAGGAGCCCGGCGATCCCGAAAGTCAGGAGCAGCTTCAGAAGGACGAGACCGGTGTCACCTCCCCAGGCGAACACTCGCGACATCATCAGTTCCGTCAGCCATTCGTGGTTCGTGTACGGGCCGTCCTTCGACAGATAGGAATAGATGTCTCGCCACGGCAGCCCGCCGCGCGCCCAGATATCGTCGCCGAGGCGGAGATGCCACCAGAGATCCACGTCGGCGAACGTGTCGCTCGTGGCATAGATGAGCGTGGCGGCGCCTTGCGCGAGTACGGCGACGTCCTGCGGACGCCATCGGGAGCGTGTCGTCATCGGCACTCAGGGAAACGAGAGACGCGCCTCGTCCAGAACAGGGGACGGCGGCGGCCTGTGGGCTTGGAGGCTACGCTCCTGCGGGCTGCCCGCGCGGACAAACAGCGTGCACCGCTCGTCGGCGTAGGCGACATGCCACTCGGGCGACTGCCGAAGCAGGTTGTCAGCGGCGAAGTTGCGGCTCATCAATACCAGCGACGGATTCCCACGAGCCAGCAGGGCATCCCATCTTCCGATCCCGAAAAGGAATTGCTGGTCTTCGTTATAGACGGTCCGCGGATAAATCGTTTCGCGGCGGCCGTCCATCGACACTTTGATCCTGGGAGACAGATGCCAGAGCGCGTATTCCCCCCAGTCGAAGAACGTCACCATGTTGCCGCTGACTTGCGTCTGCGCCAGCCACTTCACCGGGGCGACCGGCAGTTCCCAGGGCCTGACGATAATGGCGCCGAAGTGGGGCAGCGAGGCCAAGGCGAAAAGGGCGGCGCCGAGTGCCACTGACGCCGAAGACCGCCGCGCGAAACCGGGGCGTCGGCGGGGCGGAGGAGCCACCGGCGAACCGGCGGGCGACGAGCTGGCGAGCCACGTCCGCCATGTGCTCGGAGGCCAGCATCATGACGGCGACCGCGAACAGGGGCGTGTGCCGCCGGGCGACGAACGGACCTGCTGCGGCACAGACGAACACGGCCACCAGGCCGGGAGGTCGGGGACGCTCCGATCCCAGCCACCCGACGAGTGCCGGAACGAGGATGACCAGGTGGGCCACGCCTTCCAGGCTGGTCATGGCGATGGGATTCCACTCGGCGATTTCGGCACGCGGCTCCAGTGCGGTCCTGAGGAACGCCCACAAGGTCGGACCGTAAGGCGTAATCGCGGTGGCCGCTATCGCTGCCAGCAGGGGAACACCGGCTGCTCTCGCCGCATACGGGGCCGCCCGGTGCCGCCACCCGTACCACCACACGCGACTGGCCACATGAGCGGCTGCCCAGATCCCGAACAGGGCGATGCCGGCGATGAACCCGCCGTGGAGGTTGGCCCAGATGGCCAATACCGGAACGGCCCACCAGAGTGCGGCGTAGTCGCCATCCTCGGCCCGCGCGACGAGGCTGAGCACGATGGCGCTTCCCAGGTAAGTGAAGATCTGCGGCCGGAATGCGGTCGTCCATGGCAGGATGAGCCACCAGCCCATGATGATGACGATGGCGGCGCCCGCCAGCGGCAGGTGGCGGTGGCGGAGGTGGGACAGGATGACGCCAACCATCCCCCAAATCACGGCGAGCTTCAGGGCGACCAGCCCCGGCGCCCCCAATCGATCCCACGCCAGGGCCATCAGCAGCTCGGACAGCCATTCATGGTTGATCCAGGGCTGACCGCCCGATAGATAGGAATACGGGTCGGTGCGCACGACTGCACCCGCCTGCAGGGTGTCGAGGCCGAACCGTATATGGCCCCAGAGGTCCGGGTCGGCCACCGTATAGGAGCCCAGGAATCCGGTCAGCGCAAAGACCAGCCCCTGGAGTGAGGCGTGCCAGGCTCGCTCACCACTGTCGTGTCCTTCGCTCATCTGAGCGGCAGTCTGGGCACGGTGTCTCCTGCGTCCTTGGAAGGCGCGTCTCGAGTCCAGCGAATGCGGGACGCGCGCGACGAGTATAATTCGCTGCCATCAGGAGAGTTGAGCGATCGCGCTCGTAGCGCGACCCTGGCCGTCCGAGATGCCGCCGCTGCCCACCACAATTGGTCGATACCAGATCCGCGAGCTGCTCGGGCATGGCGGAATGGGCGTGCTCTATCTCGCCTTCGACCCGGCGATCGACCGTCCGGTCGCTGTCAAAGTCCTCCGCGCCCACACTGAAGAGCTCTACCACCGGTTCACGCGCGAGGCCCGGTCGGCCGGCCGGCTGCAACATCCAAATATTGTCACCGTCTACGACGTCGGCGAGCACGATGGCCAGCCCTTCATCGCGATGGAGTACATCGCCGGCCAGACGCTGGCACAAGTCATTACAGAGGGTTCCGCGCTCTCGCTGACGCGCAAGCTCGAGCTGGTCGAGGAACTGTGCGATGGCCTTGCCTACGCGCACCGCGCGGGTATCGTCCACAGGGACATCAAGCCATCCAACTTGATGATCAATCCCGACGGACTGCTGAAGATCCTCGACTTCGGGATCGCCCGCGTGGCCGATTCAGGTCATACCCAAGCCGGCGCGATGATCGGCACCCCCAACTACATGTCACCCGAGCAGGTGCGTGGACAGGGGATCGATCTCCGGAGCGACGTGTTCGCCGTGGGACTCGTATTCTACGAGCTGCTCTCCTATCACCAGGCATTCCCAGGCGACTCGCCGTTCACGGTCGTCCAGCAGATCCTGACCGATCAGGCCATTCCCCTGGGGTCGCTCCTGCCGGGACTGTCCACCGGCATCGTCCGGATCGTGGATCGCGCGCTCGAGAAGGCGCCCGAGCGCCGCTATCAGGACCTGGACCTGATGAGGAAGGATATCGGGCGCGCGCGCGACTCGCTCTCGGGCGCCAGTCTCGAAGACACGGCGATCATCACGCTGCCCCACAAGCAGGAAGACCCGGCGGGTCCGGCGTCGCACCCGGGATCGTCCAAGTCATCGCGCCGCACACCGCTCCGAGAAGAGCTCGCACGGCGCCGCGCCGAACAGATCGAAGAGCACCTGCGGCACGCCGAGAACTCGCTGGCGGCGGGACAACTGGAAGAAGCGCTCCAGGCCGCCGAACAGGCCGTCTTCCTCGATGCAGACAGTCAGCGGACGATGGACTGCCTCGATCGAGTCCGGGCCGCGATCGATGCGCGGCAAGTGCGGGAGTGGCTCGATCAGGCCAAGACCGAGCTCGGTGCCGGCGCGCTCACATCGGCCGAGTCCTTCGTCGCACGCGTCGTCGAGCTGGATCCCGGATCTGAAGACGCAAGGCAGCTTGGTTCGGCCATCGGCGAGGCACGCCAGCGGAAGGAGCGCGAAGCGGAACGGCTGCGCCAGTTCCAGGCCCTGCTTGCGCGGGCAAAGGAGGCACTCGACAAGAACGAGCCGGCGGCTGCGCTGCGCGCCGCGACGGAAGCCCTTCAGCAGGATCCGGCCAGCACGATTGCGAAAGATCTGTACGGCAGGGCGGAGATCGCGCTTCGCGAATATCTCGACCGCGAGGCTCAAGTGGCGATCGATCAGGCGAGGAAGCGCTTCGACTCCGGCGCCCATGACGAAGCGTTGGCTGCGCTGGCCTCCTACACGCCCGAACACCCTGGCGTGGACGCCGCGCTGACGGAGCTTCGTCCCGAGCTCGACGCCATCCGGAAACGGACGGCTGAGGAGGCCGCTGCGCGTCGCCGCGCAGACGAAGAGCGCCGCAAGCGCGAACTCGCACTCGACACCGCATTCGGAGCGGTCGTCGCCGCGATCGGATCCGAGAAGTTCGACGATGCGACGGCGCGGATGGACGCGCTCGCAACGGACGAAGGGCTGGACGAGACGCGGAAGGCCGAACTCGAGCGTGCGCGCATCCTGCTCGCCGAGCGGATGGCGCTTGCGAAGAAGCGGGCGGCCATCGAGAAGTTCCTGGCCGAGGCGCGGAAACAGCTCGCCGGCGGTGATTTCGTCAAGGCTCGGGCCAAGGTTGACGCGGCGCTGGCGCTCGATGCCGAGGATGCGGCGGTCAGGAAAGTCGCGGCTGAAGTCGATACCGCGCGGCAGGCAGAAGAAGAGCGTCGGCAGGCCAAGGAACGCGACGACCGCGCGGCGAGCGCGGTGGCGAGCGCCCGCAGGCTCTTTGCGGACGGCAAGCACGAAGATGCGCTCGCCATGCTGCGGGCGTACGAAGACGCGCATCCGGCCGTCGCCGCGGGTCTCGCCGAGCTGGTCGCGGCCCACGAAGCCGCGTTGAAGCGAGCACGGGAAGAAGAGGAGAAGAAGCGGCGGGCGGCGCAGGCGCAGGCCCTTGCCGCAGCAATCGAGGATGCGCGAGCGCTGGCGGCGGACGGCAAGCACGCCGACGGCATCGCAAAGCTCGAGGCTTTCCGGCCACAGCACCCCGACATCGTGTCGGCCATCGCGGAGCTGCGAGTCGCGGCGGCGCAAGCTGAAGCGGAGCGGCATGAGGCGGAAGTTCGACAACGCGAGGACGCGACGCGTGCGGCGCTGGCGGAGGCCGAGGAGCTGGCGGGCAAGGGCGATTTCGACGCCGCGCTCGACTGTGTCGATGCTGCGCTCGTTGAGAATCCGACGTCCCGGCCGGCACAGGACCTGCGCCGGCGGTTGGCGAGGGCGCGTGAGGCGAAGGCTGCCGAGATCAAGCGCACGGAACACGACGCCGCGGCAGCAACCGTCGTTGCGACTGCGCGCGCGACGTTCGAGCGAGGCGAGCACGACGCCGCCCTCGAGACGCTCGAACGATTCAGCCCGCCACACGGGGATGTGGATGCGACGCTGACGGAACTGCGGCGGTCGCGGGACGAGATGCTCCGCAAGGTTGCCGAAGAAGCGGCGGCACGGCGGGCACACGATGCCAAAGCTCGCACTGCCATAGAACGGGCTCGCCGTGACTTCTCGTCCGGGCGGTACGCCGAGGCGATTCAGGGGCTCGAAGCATTCTCGCCTCCGCACGAGCTCGTCGCCCGCGAGATTGCCGCGCTCGAGCAGCAACAGCGCGAGAAAGCCGAGAAGCAGCGCCGTCAGGTCGAGGCCGCGATCGAGGAGGCACGCGCGCTGGTGGCGAAAGGCGACCTGGCCGGTGCGCAGGCCGCGGCAGAACGCGCGTTGGCGGCCGATCGCGAGGACGTCGAAGCCCGCGCGCTGCGCGACGAGATTGCCGTCAAGATCGTCGCCGAGCGGAGGCAGCAGGCGCGCGAGCGCGAAGCGCAGCAGAAGGCGGGTCGGATCGCTGATCTGCTGAAGACTGCAGTCGCCGCGGCGTCGCCCGTCGCGGCCGTGAAAGCCCTCGACGAGCTGTTGAAGCTCGATCCAGATCATGCAGAGGCACGGCGCCTGCACGAGGAGCGGAGCGCCGCCGCAGCCGTCGAACACGCTGAGCGTGACGCAAACGCCGGCCTACAGACGGCGATGGCGCGCGCGCGCACGCTGATCGACACCGGACACCGCGAAGCGGCCGAGCGAATGCTGCGTGATTCCGCGGCGGCTTACGCGTCGAGTGCTGCGCTCGGCAAACACCAGGCTGCGATCGACGCGCTCGTCGCACGAGCGCTATCCCCGGAGCCGCCGACCGGCCAGAGCGATCTCAGGGCCAAGGGCCAGCCTCGGACCGACGAGACGGTCGTCATGTACGTGCCGCCGAACGTCCGGCGAGGGCAGGCGCCGCCGGAAGTGACGCGCACAGTGCCGGCACCCGGCAGCGGGATGGACGACAGCGGCACACGCGTGATGCTGCCGCCGAAGAGACCGTCCGCGCCGCCACCTCCGGTGAGACCGGTCGCGCCAGCACCGGTCGTGCAGGAAGAGCCGAAGCCCGGCGGCAGCAAGATGAACGTCGTCGTCATCGTCGGCGGCGTGACGCTCCTGCTGCTGCTCATGGTCGTTTTGTGGTTGATGCGGCCGACGGCCCCCGCGCAAGACGAGCCGAAGCCGAAGCCGCAGGGCTCGACAAGCGCTCCGGCGTCGAAGCCGTCCACCGGCGGCGGCACATCCAATCAATCAGCGGCTGGGAATACCAGCGGCACTCAGCAGCCGCCGTCGCAGCAGGCGGGTGGCGCGCCGCAGGGAGCTACGCAGCAGCCACCGGTGGTGCCACCACCCGAGAATCCGCCAGTGACGCCCCCGGAGGGCGGCGCGAATCCGGCCGTCGCGCAGGAGGTCGCCCGCCGTGTTCAGGAGGCGCGCCGATTTCGCGCCGAAGGACGATCCGACCGGGCGCTCGCCGCGGCAGAGGCTGGTCTCCGCGCCGACGCGAGCAATCGCGATCTGATCGAGCTCGTCAACGGCATCCTCAACGATGCGGCCCGCGTTGCCGACAGCCGGCGCAACGACGCCCTCGCCGCCAACGCCACCAGCGCCGAGCAGTTTCAAGAAGCGGACGATCTCTCCCGACGCGCCACCACCGCGAGGCGCTCGGGGAAGTTTGGCGATGCGTTCAGGAGCTGGCAGACGGCCGCCGACCGCTATGTGCAGGCCATCTCGAGTTGCGGCCAACACACGTCGACAGCCGCCTCCGTCGAATCCGCCTCAGGTGAAGGAAGAGCCGCAGCGGCCGCCCATCCTGCCATCCACCGGGGGACCCGTCACGAACGCGGGTGGAGAACCACAGCGGCCGCCGCAGGTTCAACCCGAGCCACCAGTCAAGCCTCCGGTCCGTCCTGAGGCCCCGGGCAACGATTTGCAGGGTATCGGCCGCGCGGTGCTCGAGCGATACGCGCTAGCGTTCAGGGCACTCGACCTCGACGCGCTCGAAGTGCTCTATCCGACTACCCGAGATACCGGCGGAAGGGACTCAAGGATAACAAGAGGTCCTGCCAGTCGATGGAGATGCACTATAGCGGGATTGAGTGGGTCAAGCTCGAGCCGAACATGATTGAGGTTCGCACCAACACCAGCTACGACTGCCGCACGAAGACTCGGTCAGCGCTGCAGCACGTCGACAAGGAAAGCTTCGTGCTGAAGCCAACCAACGGCCAATGGCTGATCACCAGCATGGCGCTACTACGAGACGTAGGTGGCTTCGCCGGAAGGTTCACGGGGCTCAGAACTTCTGGAATCCTTTGAATCTCTTGCCCCCCAGACTGAGTTCAGTGCCCGAACCCGTAGTCGATCCCGATGACCGGTGTGACGCCGGCTTCAACCCGTTGTCATTGAGCGGGAACAGCACGCTGCCGGTGAGGAGCAGCGTCGTGTTCGGGATGTTGTACTTCGCCGAGATCACGCCCAGCGCCAGGTTCAGCGAGCCCTTGGACGTCACGTCGAGTGCCGGAAGCTCCGTTTGCAGCAGCGGGCCGCCGTTAGTCGTCCGGTAGTTGAACGTCTGCGTCCGGACACCGAAGCGCTGCACGTCTTTCAGCGTGCGCCCGACGAAATCCGCCGAGATCGTCAACGTGGAATGGGCAAGGATCTCGGTGCCGAACGTGTAATTGGCTTCGTCGGGAACGCTCAAGTCGGTGTTGTACGGCGTCACACCTTCGAGGACCGTCGTGTAGTACGGGCCCTGCAGGCCACTCGGTTCCGTCAGGTCCGTGACGACCGGGTCGAGCTTGCCGCTCGAGAACGTGTATCCAATATTCGCGTGTGGCGCGAAACGCCCGAATCCACCCGAGGCGATGAACAACAGCCGCGTCTGCGTCGCGCCGGTTCCAAGCAGATTCTTGCTGTCTCCCGTCGGCAAGCGCAGATCCAGCCCCGCCGCCACGCCGCCGGCATTCGAGCGGAAGAAGTTGTACTTCGCGCGAATGAGCATGTCGCCAACCCCAGTGGCGCTGCCAGACGCGGTCTCGGTCTTGACGGTTGCCCCCTGGCCATCCCAGCTGTGAATGAGCGGGTTGGCCGCGGTCGAGATCCGATCGATCGTCGAGACTTCCGACGCATCGAGGCTGACGTGGACGATCGGGACCGTGACGCCCACGTCGAGCCGATCGGTTAATCCGTAGTTCACGAAGAAGGCCGAAGTGGAACTGCTGGCCTTCAGTGACAGCGCCACCTGGACGAGATCCCCTTCAAACGCCGGGTTCTTGTCGCCGCTCCCGCCGCCGGCGCTCCGTCGGGTGCTGACCCGGGCAGCAGTCGTTGTGCTGCAGGTAGAAGTTGATGTTGCCGTTGCTCAGGCTCGTGTTCTCGAACCGATCGTACTACGTGTGCTGGAAGTTGAAGCCGGCACTGAAGCGGCCTTTGCCGTTGGTCAGCGCGCGCTCGGCGAACGACGGTCCGAAACTCTCGCTGGAACGGGAGAACGAACGTGATTTCGAATCGAACGAATAGGTGAAACCTCCAGACGATGAGCCGATCGGGAAGGTGGCGAGCTGCGAGACGAGCGCCTTGTTCAACTCGAACGGCGCTGCGGTTTGCGCGAGTCCGGGAAGAAAGTGCGCCTCATGCGGGTTGCCCGCCACCGTGTTCGTCGTCGGACTTCATCACGATCGACTGGTACAGCAGGTCAACGAGGAGGCCCGCCAACGGGGGATCGGCGTAAGCCCGCTGCCCGGAACAGAGCAGGCAGATCAGGGCGACACTTGGAACCACGAAGCGCACGCGCACGGCGGAGCCTCCTTTGACCGGTGTTGGCAACGCTTTTCGGTGAGCGAGTATTGTTCGGGATTCGGCGGGCACTGTCAACGATACCAGTGACCGTGAGGCCGGCGAGCGTTTCACGACGCCGTAAAAGCCGTGGTGGCGCTCGAACTCGTGTATGCGACGAGCGCGGTGCCTCCGTGAAGCATCAACCGGAACTCGCCCGACGCGGCCGGAACGAACCAGACATGGCCTGGCTGCGTCGGCCGATCCGCCAGCGAGCCGACTCCATCGAGCACGACAATCAAGTGATAGAAACCCGCGCCTGGCCTGAACTCGAGCGCGTCACCGACGCGCCAGCGTTCGATCGTGAAGTACTGGCAGGTGGTGAGACGGTCACGCCCGGGTGCGATTGGCACAGTCTCATTGCTGACGGCGTACGGCTCGAGATCCGCCACCGTGAACCCGTGGTCGAGGTGAAGCTCCCGCGGACGGCCGTAGTCGTACAGCCGGTAGGTGATGTCGCTGTTTTCCTGGATCTCGACCGCCGTCACACCGGCGCCGATGGCGTGCACGGTTCGCGCGGGAATCAGCCACGTATCACCGGTTCTTGTCGGCCGCCAGTCGAGCAGGTTCTCGATGGCACCGGAGCGCGCCGCGGCGATGGCTTCGGCACGATCCAGTGAGCGGCGAAAGCCGATGGCCAATTCGGCGTCCGGCGTGGCTCCGACCACGTGCCACGCCTCCGTCTTTCCGAGCGACGCATGATGCTGACCAGCGTACGCATCGTCTGGATGCACCTGCACCGACAAACGCTCGGACGTGAAGAGGAGCTTGACGAGCAACGGACAGATACCGCCACGAGCCTCACGGCCCAGCATGGCCTTCGGATCTGCTGCGATGGCGTCGCCGAACGTCGTGCCGCCGGCGACGGGATTCTCGTTCACCGTGAACCACGCCTCGCCAATTGGGACCACCGGTGTCTCGGAGGGGAACCACGGTGCAAGTGAGCGGACACCCCACGGGCGCTCTTTGAACAGTGGCAACAAGCGGAACGGCTGCATGGTCATATTTACGGGCGTCGCAGGGACGCCTCGTCAGAGGCTCGCGGCCAGAATCTCTTCCAGTTCGCTCCGCTCGAGAGGCAGGGGATTGCTCCGCATGCTGTTCGCGCGCCCCGCGCCAGCCACGATCGCATCGGCATCCACGGCGGACACCCCGTATGCCGAAAGCCCTGGGACCTGTAGATCGCCGGTCAGCTGGTGGAGCCAGTCTGCGAGTGCCTCAGGTGTACTCGCCGATTGTCCGGTCACGACTGACGCCAGTATGGCGAATCGCTCGAGTGCCCCGCTGGAGGCCGCTCTCGCTCGCAGCGCACGGATGTTGATCCGGGTCGCCGCTGGCAGCAGCGCCGCACAGACGGATCCGTGTGGCGCCTGGAACCGGCCGCCGATCGCGGCGGCGAACCCGTGCACCGCGCCAAGACCCGCGTTGGCAAGCGCGAGGCCGCTGCACAGACTCGCGAACGCCATGTCGGCCCGCGCCTCCACATCCCTGCCGTCGGCGACAACGCGCGGGAGCGCTCGGGTCAGTCGCGGCAAGGCCTCGAGACAGATCGCATCTGTGAGCGGGTTGGCCTTCATGGAGACGAACGGCTCCAGCAGTTGCGTCAGCGCGTCGAGTCCTGTTGCGATCGTGACGCGCGGCGGGAGGTCGACCGTCAGCATTGGATCGACCAGAGCGAGCCGGGCGAGCATGTGCGGACTGCGCAGGCTGACCTTGATACCGTCGTCAGGCGCGCCGAGCACCGCGTTCTTCGTCACCTCGGCTCCGGTGCCCGCGGTCGTGGGAACCGCGACGAACGGCACCGACCGGTTCACGATTGGCCGGCCGCGTCCGATGACCTCGACGTACTCCAGCGGATCGCCTGGGTTGGCCAGGAGTGCCGCCACCGCCTTCCCAAGGTCGATTGCGCTGCCGCCACCGCATGCGACCACCAGTTCCGCGCCATGGTCCCGCGCCAGCGCCGTGGCCCGGCGCGCATCGTCGAGCGTCGGCTCGTGCGCGACGGCGTAGCTCGCGTGATGCACTCCGGCCTCGGTCATCGACTTCGCGATCACCGACGCGCGATCCGGCGTGCCTCCGGTCACAACGAGCGCCTTGGTGCCGAAGCTTGCGATCCGCGCTCCCGCGCTCGCGGCGATTCCAGCGCCGAAGACGATCTCTGTGGCCGTTGCGAACTCGAACTGCATGCTACCAGGCGCTGTCTGATGGCGAAACGTTGGTGCAGGCTACACCGACCCGCGGCTCGGCCATGTACGGAGCGACCGTCTCCCGCCACGTCGCGTAGTGCGCCGTGGCCTTGTGCGCAGCGACGGCCTCGGCCGTGCGGTAGACCTCGACGAGAACGAATCGACCAGGGTCATCCTGCTGCTGTAAGACGTCGAAGCGGACGATGCCTGGCTCCTGACGGCTGTTCGCGGCATTGATGTTGGTCGCGGCTACGAACGCCTCGATGCAGTCCGGCTTCACATTCACATGGACCAAGGCGATATGCATTTCCAACTCCCAACTCCCAATCTCCAACTCCCAAGGAGAACTGAATGTCTTGAACTATTGAACCCGTTGAACCGTGCCCGGTGGCGGGTATTTCTTCGCCACATCGTCGAGCACCAGCACCCAGTCGAGTGCTTCACCCGGCGCTGGCGGTACGAAGACATGCTCCCCCGTATTCGCAAAGGTGCCAATCTCAGTGGCGTTCCCGTCGCGCGGATTGAACCACCACGCCTTGAGGGTCGAAGCGGTGACCGCGTTCATACGGACACTGAACGACCGTCCCGCCGGTACGTAGACCATCGCGTACGTGCCAGCCTCGTCGCGAGTCGCGACAAACGCATAGCGGCCGGCGCCGGGCACGCGCGTCGGCACGCGGTCGGTCACGACGATCGACTGATCAGGAATTCTGGTCAGGAACGGCCGTGACTCGAGGAGAGCCCGCGCGTACTGCATCTGCAACGCGCCAGGCTGTTCGATCGCCTCTGTCCACGGGAGGAGTGGATTGTTGATGGGCTCGCGATCGGGCGTCCACATCTGCCAGATGGAGTGATGGCCGTACGTGTGGCCGCATGCGCCGCCGAAGAGGTCCCAGTACAGCGGACGTCTCACATCACTGGCGATCGAGTGACCGAACTTCTTCGCGTCGAACGAGATCGGATGGTCCTCGTAGATGGGCTCACCATCGAGCACGGGCTTGGTCGGCGTGCGATCGTAGTCCACGCGCGTCTGATCGTAGTGGCCGGTGTACTCGACGCCGTGACCGTTCTGACGCATGTTGAAGTCGAGCCAGTCGTCCGTCGTGGAAGGACTCGGCGGATCCACGGCCGCCGGTTGGGTGGAAGGTCATGAGGTGCCGGCCCCCGTCGCCGCGGCGAAGACCTCGCGCCAGCGCGCGGATGATGTCGCGCTGCACATCGCTCTCGACCGGACGATCGCCGCCAAGAATCCAGACCAGTCCCGCGTCCCGATACCGCCGTCCGAGCCACTCGCCATAGCGCTCGGCGTTTTCGACCGTGAAGATCTCCGGACCCTGGCCCCACTTCTTGTTCCACTTGTCGCCCCACGTGGGAAGGAACCCGATGTAGAGACCCAGCGAATTGGCTTTCGCGACAACCCAGTCCACGTGCGCAAAGTACGCGTCGTTGGGCTGCGTGGGATCGTTATTGCGAAGCGGAGTCTCGCCATACGCGTTTGCCTTGCCGAGCCCGTCGAACTCCGCCAGTGCTACCGCCTGGATCACGGTGAAGCGCTGCTCGGCACGCCGCGCGAGATACCGTTCAGCATCTTCGCGGTTCAGACGGTGGAACAGCTCCCACGCGGTGTCACCGAGCCAGAAGAACGGATGTCCGTCCTCGGTCACGATGAAGTGCTTGTTCGCCGACACCTGCAGCCGGGGAAGAGGAGCCGCTGCCGTCGGTGCCACGACTGCGAGCAGTAAAAGGATCGCGAGGAATGCCATACGCCGGGCTGGAGATCGCATGGCGGGAGAATACTGGCGACGTGCTGCTCGACGCCAGTCCGGCGTCCTGCACAGCACATGACCCGGCCGGCCAGCGTGCTACCATCCGCCATCCGTTGCATGTCCGTGAGGCGCCGGGAGGCACTTGATGCGCGTTGCCCTGCTCGTCGGTGTGTTGGTGGTCGTGTCCGGAGCGATGCGAGTGGCGATGGCGGGCGAGGACGTCGTGGCGGCGTCGGACGTGCGCGCCGCTGCCGCGCGCGCGCTCACACCGCTCGTCGCCACGGCCAGGTCGTGGCCGGACAAGCGGAAGTGCTTCTCTTGCCACCACCAGGGAGCCGCGATTCAAGCCATCGTGGCCGCGCGAGACCATGGTGTGCCCCTGGACGTCGCTGCGGGGCAGGACGTCATCCGGCGTGGGCTGTCGATGCTGGTGGACCTCGACCGTGCCGTGCAGGCGTCCAGGCAGATCGATCCGTCCCTCGACAGCGGGTCGATGTTGCTCGCGGCCTCACTGGCAGGGATTCCAGCCAACGGCGCCACCACCGCCTACGCCAAACTGATCGCGGCGCGCCAGAAGCCTGACGGTCGTTGGATCACCATTGACGTGACGCCCGCCGCAATCCTGGTCGGAGGTCACCGCAACCGCGGTGGCTGCGACCGCGATCGCGACGTATTTGCCGGACGCACGGCGAGCCGAGCGCGACGAGTTGCTGACACGTGCGCGGCAGTGGCTCTCACACGCGCCCGTGCGCGATACAGAGGATCGTGCGTCCCGTATTTTTGGAGTGAAGTCGAGCGGCGCGTCACAAGACGTGTTGCGCCCGCTGGCGGGCGAGCTGGCCAGCCAGCAGCGGCCGGACGGCGGCTGGGCCCAGACACCGACGCGCAGCAGCGACGCGTACGCGACGGGTGAAGCACTCGTCGCACTACGGCGTGCAGGCGTCGATCCGGCGGAGACGACGTATCAACGTGGACTGCGCTTCCTGCTCCAGACGCAGCTGCCCGACGGTACGTGGCATGTCGAGACGCGGCTTCACGAACCCGACATGGTGAGTCCACCGTACTTCGAGACAGGATTTCCGCACGGCGTCGACCAGGTGATTTCCTGCATGGCCACAGCCTGGGCAGTGACGGCGCTCGCAGAGGCACTCCCGGCCGTGACGCCCTCTGCTCCCCTCATCGACGCGCACGACTGGGCCATCAAAGACGAGCCTGTCTGGGCCGCGACGGCGCTGGTCGGTACTGCGGAGGACCTCGCGCGTCGTCTGGATGCTGGTCTCGAGGCCAACGCCTCGACGCCAGGCGGAACGAGCGTCCTGATGATGGCGGCGGCGGATCCCGCCAAGGTGCGGCTGCTGCTCGCTCGCGGTGCGCATGCCGACGCGCGAGCGGAGACCGGCTATACGGCAGTCATGGTGGCCGCGAACTTCCCGGGCGCGACCGACACTGTCCGGCTCCTGCTCGAAGCGGGCGCGAGCGCCGCACCAGGCGATCCCAAACCGGTGAACGAGACGTCGCCGCTCTCCTTTGCTATCTGGTCGGGCGACACCGACACGGTCCGTCTGCTGACGACGCGCGGCGCGACGCTGCCCACGCGCATCGGGCTGGCCGTCGGCACTGCCACACCGCTCGACATCGCAACGTTCCAGCACGACTCGCCCATGATCCGCCACCTGGCGTCTCTGGGCGCCGACGTCAACGGGATCGACGAAGTGGGGTTGTCGCCCCTTGGTGAGGCGGCGCTCGCCAACGACGTGGCGAGCCTCCAGACGCTCATGGCGCTGGGCGCGAAGGCGGACCTGCTCGATCAATCGGGACAGAGTGCGTTGATGCACGCTGCACAAATCGACTTCGGCGACACTGCCGTCGTCGAGGCGCTCGTGAAAGCCGGGGCCGATCCGCGTGTCAAGAACCCTGATGGGAAATCGTCGGTAGATCTTGCGAAGCGCTATGGTCACGACGCGATCCTGAAGGTGCTGGAGCGGGTCGCGTCTTCGAGCCAATAGCGCTGGGGTGGGGTCAGGTCTTGAATCCACGTACTACGCACGACCTGACCCCAGGGTCCGCCGCAGTTTCTGCAAGTCCGTCGCTGATGACCGTGGCAATTCCGGCACCGCGCGCCATCCCGCGTAACGAAAAACAGTGATTCACGCGCGGTCCTGACCAGGACCGGACCATGAATACGTGCGGCGCATGGCACGTCCCCTGCGGATCCAGGCTCCGGGTCTCACGTATCACGTCACCGCGCGCGGCACCGGCCGTCTCACCATCTACCGCGACGACCGCGACCGCCGCACGTTTCTTCGTCTGCTGGCCGCCATCGTCGCGCCGTATCGTTTGCACTGCCTCGCCTATTGCCTGATGGACACGCACTACCACCTGGTGGCGACCACTCTTGACGCCAATCTGTCGCGCGCAATCAAACACCTGAATGGCACGTATGCGCAGTGGTGGAACCACCGCCACGAACGGCCCGGTCATGTGTTTCAGGGCCGCTTCTGCTCGCAAGTCATCGAAGACGATCTCTATCTGTTGGCGGCATGCCGCTACGTCGTGCTCAATCCGGTGCGGGCTGGAGTGGTGCGGAAGCCTGCGGATTGGCGGTGGAGCAGCTATCGCGCGACAGCCGGGATGGTCCGCGCGCCCTTGTTCCTACGCCCGGAAGCGCTCTGGCGACAGCTTGGCGCCAAGACGCTCCGCGCGGCGATCCACCGCTATCGAGCGTTCGTCACCTCGGACGCCCGAGGCGAGGCGCCGCTGCCTGCCAGGCCCGTCCTCGGCAGTCATGCGTTCCTGCAGCAATTCAGCGAGTGGCGTGAGCAGGCTAGCGGCGAGGTTCCGCAGCGCGAACGACGAGTGAGACCATCACTGGAGGCGCTGTTTCACGCCGCGGCAACGCGCACAACGCGTGACAGGCAGGTGGTGGAGGCCTTCGCGAGCGGCTACACCATGGCCGAGATTTCGCGGTTCCTCCAGCTCCACCCAAGCACGATCAGTCGGATCCTCAACGTCGTCGGCGAGGTGCCAGGTCGTGAGAAATGTGTGGATTCAAGACCTGACCCCCCGCCACCCAGCTCGCGCACGATGTGGTAGTGGGACAACGTCTGGCCGATCATGAAGGCATGCCCGAACCGTCGAGTCGGCCAATCATGTCGGGAAGGCGCGCGCTGACCGGGGCGTTTCCCTCGCTCGGGTGCCAGGTCGTGAGAAATGTGTGGATTCAAGACCTGACCCCACCTACGATCCCAGCCTGATATGGCGGCGCTATCGCAACTGGCCGAACGGCGGGTTGGCGACGTCACGATCATTGCGCTCAGCGGCCGCTGCGAGGACGGCGACGTGACCGTTCGAGAGTGGATAGACGCGCTCGCGCGCGACGGCCGCGTGAAGGTGATCCTGGACCTCCACGCCGTCCAGTATCTCGACAGCACCGGCCTCGGCACCCTCGCTGCCAAGTACCTGACCTTGCGCCGTCAAGGCGGAGACTTGAAGCTGCTCTCCGTGCCACGGCAAAGCCTGCAGCTGCTGACGGTCACCAAACTGATTACGGTGTTCGAACGATTCGACAACGAAGACGAAGCCGTCGCCAGCTTCGGCGGGAAGGTCAACGTGCCGTGAGGGCGACCGTCCTTCTGCTGATGGCCGCAAGCGCGGTCGCACTGGCCAGCGGCCAGACGGTCGATCCAGCGACTCTGACCCGTCTGCAGGATTTCGCGGCCGAGCGCGTCTCGAGTAACAACCCCGACCCCGACTCGAATGACGACAGTTGGCGTCCGATCGCCGGCGAGACCGTCACGCTTGCGGACGTGTCCGGACCTGGCGTCGTCACGCACCTCTGGATCACCGTGGCCGCGAACGAGTACGGATGGCCGCGGCTGCTGCGTCTCCGCGCGTACTACGACGGGAGCGCGATTCCGAGTGTGGACTGTCCGCTTGGAGACTTCTTCGGCGTCGGCCACGGATTCGAACGGCCAGTCAACTCGCTGCTCGTGCGCGACAGTTCGAGCGGGCGTTCGCGGAACAGCTACTGGCAGATGCCGTTCAAGCACCGACTGCGGCTCACGATCACGAACGAAGGCCGCCGGCGCGTCTCGAATCTCTACTTTCATGTGGATTGGAAGAAGGTGCCGTCGTTGCCGCCTGACACGGCGTACTTCCACGCGCGCTACAGACAGGCGTTGCCGACGGCTCCCGGCCACCCGTACGAGATCGCGTCGATCACCGGGCACGGACAGTATGTCGGCACCGTGCTGAGCGTGGTCCAGAACGAGCCGGGCTGGTTTGGGGAAGGGGACGAGCGCTTCTACGTGGACGGAGCCAAGGCGCCGTCGATCGAAGGCACGGGCACGGAGGACTATTTCAATGACGCGTGGAGCTTCCGCGTGTCGGAAGGTCTCTACACCGGCGTGACGATCGCGGACGGCACGGGTGTGGGCGCCCGATTGTCAGCCTACCGGTGGCACGTTGTCGATCCAGTGCCCTTCACCAGGGCACTGCGACTCGACATCGAGCATCGTGGATGGACGTACAGGCCAGACGGCGCTGTTCGATCGGCCTTCGAAGAGCGCGCGGATCTCTTCAGCAGTGTTGCGTTCTGGTATCAGGATGGCATTGCCGTCGATCAGCCGCCGGTCCCGTACGGCTCGAGGCGGTTGCCGATTGGCAACGCTCGTCAGATAGAGGCCGAGGACACGCTGCCAGACGTGACGGTCGAGGAAGGCAAGGTATCCGTTCAGAAAGACGTGTTCTGGTCGCGGGATTTGCTGTTTCTCGACGCGAAAGGCATCGGCTCGAAGATCAGCGTGCCGTTCGAGGTCAACGAGGACGGCCGCTATGAGCTCGTGGCGCAACTCGCGCACAGTCCAGACTACGGCATCTACACGGTAGAGCTCGACGGCCAGTCCACGACCTCGTCGCAGGCGCTCGAACACGAGCCCGGCGCGAATGCCGGAGACGCCACACGCATCGACGGCTACTTCACCGAGACGTACATCGCCGAGGATCACTTGATCGGCTGGGCCAAGCTTTCGACGGGCCACCACACGCTCACGTTCATCTGCGCGGGAAAGAACGCTGCGGCAACGGGCTACAACCTGGGCATCGACACATTGATCGTGGCCCGACTGGCGCCTCGGACCGAATCGAGCGACGAGACTCGGGCTGAAGCGATACGACTATTGGGCGACCGTCAGCCCGCAACGCCACAAGACATCTCTCGCGCGCTTGCAGGCCTGGCCGACTCGTCGTCCGAGGTGCGGGCCGCCGCAGCATGGGCGACCGGCCAGCTCGGAGCATCGTCGGCGGCAGCGGTGGAGGCCCTGACGAGGGCCCTCGACGATTCCGATCATGTCGTGCGCGGACTCGCCGCACTCGCATTGCGGAATGCCGGACCAGCGAGCCAGTCTGCCGCGCGAGCGCTCGTGAGCCGGCTCGAGGATCCCGAGATTGGCGTCCGCATGATGGCAGCGCAGGCGCTGGGTCGATTGGGGGATCCGTCAACGATTGATGCGCTTCTCGCCGCGGCGAAGACCACAGATCAGCCGGTGCACGTCCTTCGCAGCCTGGCGGACGCCTTGGGACAGTTCGGCCCACAAGCCGCGCGAGCGCTGCCAGCACTGACGGAATTGGCTCGCATTCCGCGCGTGGAATGGTCGGCTCGTGCCGCCATACGGAAAATCAGCACACAATAGCCGCTCGGGCGACAAGTGCCGCCTCAACCCCTATGACACACACGGTGGATGCTTCCTACCGTCTGGCCCGTGAGCAGTACGCCGCGCTGGGCGTCGATACCGACGCAGCGCTCGAACGCCTGGCACGCATCTCCATCTCGCTCCATTGCTGGCAAGGCGACGACGTCATCGGGTTCGAGCAGGAGGGAGGCGCACTGAGTGGAGGGATCGCCGCGACGGGCAACTATCCGGGCCGGGCGCGGACGCCTGACGAGCTTCGTGCTGATGCGACGGAGGCGCTCTCGCTCATCCCGGGACGTCACCGGCTCAATCTGCATGCGCTCTACGGTGAGTTCGGCGGGCGCCGTGTAGACCGCGATGCGATCGGGCCTGAACACTTCGCGGGCTGGATCGATTGGGCACACTCGCTCGGCATCGGGCTCGACTTCAACCCGACCTTTTTTTCGCACAGGCTCGCAGCGGACAATCTCACGCTCTCGCACGCAGATCGCGCGGTTCGTTCGTTCTGGATCGCGCATGGTCAAGCCTGCCGCCGGATCGCGAGCGCGATGGGTCGCGCCCTCGCCACCCCATCGGTCACGAACCTCTGGATTCCGGACGGCATGAAAGACGTGCCGGTCGATCGACTGGCGCCCCGGGAGCGACTGGTCGACTCGCTGGACGCAGTGTTCTCGGAACGGCTGGATCCCGCCACTATGCTGGACGCCGTCGAAGGTAAACTCTTTGGTCTCGGTGTTGAAAGCTACACGGTGGGATCGCACGAGTTCTACCTCGGCTACGCGACCACCCGGAAGCTGCTCCTCACGCTCGATACCGGGCATTACCATCCGACCGAGTCGGTCGCGGACAAAATCAGCGCGGTGCTCGCCTTCGTGCCGGCCATCCTGCTGCACGTGAGCCGCGGCGTCCGCTGGGACAGCGATCACGTCGTCCTGCTCACCAACGAAGTCGAAGCGCTCGGGCAGGAGCTCGTGCGCGGAGACTTCCTGCCGCGCACGCACATCGGGCTCGACTATTTCGATGCCAGCATCAATCGCGTTGCGGCGTGGGTGATTGGGACCAGAAACGTGATCAAAGCGCTCTTGAAGGCGCTTCTCGAGCCGACGGCGCGCCTGCGCGCGGTGGAAGCGGACGGCGACTACACGTCTCGCCTCGCGCTGCTCGAAGAGCACCGGACGTTGCCGTTTGGCGCGGTCTGGGACGCGTATTGCGAACGTTCGAGCGTGCCCGTCGCCGACGCCTGGCTGGCGGCCGTCAAGCGGTACGAATCCGCCGGTACTGTCAACGCGAGGATAGTCGTGAGAGGACGCGTCCGATGAGCACCCAAACCGCAGCGCGCAGAGTTTTCGGAACGTTCGCCATCGTGAGTGTGATGGCCCTGTCGACCGGAGTGTGGTCAGCCGCCGCGCCCGACGACGACTCGCTTGTCCGCGGCTTCGAGACGCCGCCCGACTCGGCAAAACCACGAGTCTGGTGGCACTGGATCAACGGCAACATCACGCGGGAAGGCATCACTCGCGACCTCGAGTGGATGAAGCGCGTCGGCATTGGTGGGTTCCAGAACTTTGACGCCGCGCTGGGGCCCGTCAAGGTCATCGACAATCGCCTCGTCTACATGACGCCCGAGTGGAAAGAGACGTTCCGCTACGCCATCGATCTCGCCGACAGACTGGGCCTCGAGGCGGCGATTGCGGGATCGCCTGGATGGAGCGAGTCGGGCGGCCCGTGGGTGCAGCCGGCTCAGGCCATGAAGAAGTTCGTGTGGAGCGAAACGCGGATTGCAGGCGGTGCGCCGTTCCACGGCGTCCTCTCCAAGCCGCCATTCACAACGGGGCCATTTCAGAACGCTCCGGTCATCGAGTTCGCAGATGTCCTGATGGGCGTCAAGCCGACACCACCGCCCGAGCTGTACCAGGACACCGCCGTCGTGGCCTACCGCGTGCCGGCCGGCGATGTGCCGTTTGCAGCGCTGCGGCCGACGGTGACCTCCAGCGCGGGAACCATCGACGTGCCGGGACTCTCGGACGGCGACGTCGTCAAGTTCAGTGCGCTGCCGATGGCGCCGGTCGGCGAGCGGGCCTGGCTCAAGATCGAGTTTGCCCAGCCGCAGACTGTTCGCGGCGCCTCCCTGGCGATTGCCGGGTTCAAGTGGCCGTTCGGTCCGCAACCGGAGGGGCCCGATCTTGAATCCAGCGCTGACGGGCAGTCGTTCACCAAGGTCGTGAACATTCCGCTGACACTGTCGGAGCAGACGACCGTGTCTTTCGCGCCAGTCACCGCGCGGATCTTCAGGTTGTCGTTCAAGACGCCGCCTCCAGAGCCGGGTGGGAGCCCGTTCAGGCCCCCGCCTCCGACCGCCCATCAGATCGCGGAGTTCGTCCTCCATACCGGTGCACGAGTCAACCGCTTCGAGGAAAAGGCCGGGTTCGCGACGATGCCCGACCTGTCTACTGTGCCGACGTCCGCGGTGACTCCCTCCGACGTGGTGATGAAGAACGACGTGATCGACCTGACAGCGCGGATGAAGCCGGATGGGACGCTTGATTGGACGCCGCCTGCCGGCCAATGGGCCGTGGTGCGGTTCGGCTATTCGTTGCTTGGCATCAAGAACCATCCCGCGTCTCCTGAGGGAACAGGCTTCGAGGTCGACAAGCTGAGCGCCGAGCACGTGAAGACGTACATGACGACGTACCTGGACAACTACCAGAGTGCGTTGGGGCCACTGATGGGGAAGCGTGGTCTGCAGTACCTGATCAGCGACAGCTGGGAAGCCGGCGCGCAGAACTGGACAGAGAACGTCCTCCCCGAGTTCCAGCGACGCCGCGGATACGATCCGCACCCGTGGCTCCCCGTCCTCATCGGGCACATCGTCGAGACTGCGGCAGCCAGCGATCGTTTCCTCTGGGACTTCCGCCGTACGCTGGCGGACATGCTGGCCGAGTATCACTACGACCAGATCACGGCGATGCTCAAAGCGCGAGGGATGGGCCACTACGGAGAATCACACGAAGGCGGCCGTGCATTCATCGGCGACGGCATGGAGGTCAAGCGCTCCAACGACGTCCCGATGGCTGCGATGTGGACGCAGCTTCCTGGCGTCAATGCAGAGCAGTATGGCTATAACGCCGACATTCGTGAATCGGCGTCGGTCTCGCATCTCTACGGTCAGAATCTGGTCGCGGCCGAATCGCTGACGGCCGCATCGGGCGCGTGGGCATGGTCTCCGGCAACACTCAAGCCCACGGCCGACAAGGAACTGGCCCTGGGCCTCAATCGGTTCGTGCTGCACACGTCGGTCCATCAGCCCCTCATCGACAAGGGGCCAGGGCTGTCGCTGGGTCCCTTCGGCCAGTGGTTCACACGCAACGAGACGTGGGCCGAGCCGGCGAAGGCGTGGTTGACGTATCTGGCACGCAGCTCGTACATGCTGCAGCAGGGCCGCTTCGTGGCCGACGTGCTGTATTTCTATGGTGAGGATTCCAATCTGACGGCCGTCTTCGACCACAGCGCGCCGGCCGTACCAGCCACCCACAACTTCGACTACATCAACGCCGACGCGCTGCTGCACCTGCTCACCGTATCTGATGGGCGCCTGGCGACACCGAGCGGGATGCGGTACCGCGTGCTCGCCCTCGACCCGCGCGCACGACAGATGTCCTTGCCGGTTCTGCGCACGCTTCGCGAGCTCGCCGGCGCTGGCGCGGTGATCGTTGGTCAGAAGCCGACCGCCAGCCCCAGCCTGAGCGATGACGATGAGGCATTCAAGCGGGTGGCCGACGAGCTGTGGGGAGCCGGCGATGGTGCCGGCGAACACAAGGTGGGGAAGGGGACGGTGTTGGGCAGCGGCACGATCGGCGAGGCGCTGAACAGTCTGCACGTCGTCGCCGATTTCGAGTACACGAAGTCGAAGGCCGACAGTCAGCTGCTTTTCGTCCACCGGGCGCTCGCCGACGGCGACGCGTACTTCGTGAGCAACCGCAACGCCTGGGACGAGGCCGTCGACGCGACGTTCCGGGTGACCGGGAAAGAGCCCGAGATCTGGCACGCCGACACCGGGCTGCGCGAGCCGGCCGCCTTCCGGATCGCCGATGGACGCACGACCGTGCCGCTTCGTCTCGAGCCGTGGGGCACGGTGTTCGTCGTGTTCCGGAAATCGACGACTGCGACAACACGCACTGCGCCTGCGATCGACTGGCGGACGGTCACGACCGTGGACGGCAGCTGGGACGTGAGGTTTCAGCCTGACCGGGGCGCTCCGGCAAGCGTCACGCTGCCGGCGCTCAGTTCCTGGAGTGACAGCGTCGATCCGGGCGTGAAGTATTTCTCGGGAACAGCAACGTACAGCAAGACCATCGACGTCCCGCAAACCTGGCTTGGCAGCGGCAGCCGCCTGTGGCTCGACCTGGGTGAGGTCCACGAGCTCGCCGAGGTCTCGGTCAATGGCACGCCGCTCGGTATCGTCTGGAAGCGCCCCTACCGCCTGGACGTCACGACGGCGCTGAAGCCCGGGGCGAACACACTGCTGCTACAGGTCACGAACCTGTGGGTCAATCGAATGATTGGCGATCAGCAAGCGAACGCCTCTCGGCAGTACACATTCACCGTCCCCACGTTCTACAAGGCCGACTCGCCGCTGCTGCCGTCTGGCCTGCTCGGTCCCGTGACCGTCGTGCAGGCAGCGACACACTGAACTGCGCGCACCCAGGTCCGTCACCGATGTGAAGGAGAGCAATGAGTCAGTACAGGCAAGACCTCCAGCACGTGCAGTACCTCTGGAAGGACGAAGATGCAGAGAGGCTGCGAGGCGTCGATCGCCTGGTCTACCGTTCGAACAGGCTCGGGGAAGATCTGACCCTCACCAACACCGGCGGTGGGAACACCTCGTCGAAGCTGATGGAAAAGGATCCATTGAACGGATCTCAGGTGGAGGTGCTCTGGGTCAAAGGGTCGGGCGGCGATTTGCGGACGGCGAATCGCGACGGCTTTGCCTCGCTGTATCTCGACAAGGTGCGGGCGATGCGGCCGCTGTACCAGGGCGCCGCCGAGCGCGGCCCGAAGACGCCTATCGAAGACGCGATGTACCCGATGTACAGCCACTGCGTCTACAACCTCAATCCGCGTGCCTGTTCGATCGACACTCCGCTTCATACGTTCGTGCCGTATCGCCACGTCGATCATTTACATCCGAACGCCGTGATTGCCATCGCAGCGTCTGTCAACCAGGAGCGTCTGTGCCGTGAGATTTACGGCGACGACGTGATTTACGTCCCTTGGCAGCGTCCGGGGTTCGACATCGGTCTGATGATTGAGTCCTTGATCGCGAAGCAACCGACGGCCAAGGGTGTGCTGCTGGGTCATCACGGGATGAGCTCGTGGAGCAACGACGACAAGACCTGTTATGAGACCGCGCTCGAGATCATCGACCGCGCGACGGCCTATATCGCGCGTCACGACAAGGGCGAGAAGACGTTCGGCGGTGCCAAATACGCGCCTTTGGCAACAGCAGACCGCCACCGCATTCTCGCGGCGTTCATGCCGTTCCTGCGCGGTCAGATCTCTTCGTCGAAACGCTCCGTCGGCACCCTGCAGGATGACGACAGGATGCTGCGCTTCGTGAACAGCCACGATGCGCCACGGCTCGCCGCCCTCGGGACATCCTGTCCTGATCACTTCCTTCGAACGAAGATCAAACCGCTCTTCGTGGACTGGGATCCCGGGAGCCGCGACGTGGACGCGCTCAAAGCGGCGATTCCAACTGCGTTGGCGCAATACCGGGCAGACTACGAGGCGTACTACGATCGCTGCCGGCGCCCCGACTCCCCGCCGATGCGCGATCCAAATCCGACGGTCATCCTCGTGCCGGGACTGGGAATGGTCGCGTGGGGCAAGAACAAGAGCGAATCACGCGTCACAGCCGAGTTCTACAACTGCGCTGTCGAGGTCATGCGCGGCGCCGAGGCCATCGACGAGTACGAGGCCATGGACCAGCAGGAGGCGTTCGACATCGAGTACCTGGTCGCTCGAAGAAGCGAAGCTGCGCCGTCTGCCGCCCGAGAAGGAGCTCGATCGTCAGATCGTGGTCGTCGTCGGCGCCGGCGCGGGCATCGGCCGTGCGACGGCTCACCGCCTCGTCAAGGACGGCGCGCACATCGTCGCCGTCGATCGCGACGATACGGCCGCGGCTGCCACGGCGCAGGAGATTGTGTCGAAGTACGGCGAGGGCATCGGCGTGGCCGGATCCGGGATCAGCAATTGCGGGCCCGCAATCGGCCTGGGATGCGACATCACGGACCGCCAGAGTGTGCGGCGGATGTTGGAGAACGCCATCCTCGCGTATGGGGGGATGGATGCCGTCGTCGTGACGGCCGGGATCTTCGTGCCACCCGACAAGTCCGGCCGCGTAGAGGACGCGCTCTGGGCGAAGACGTTCGACATCAACGTGACCGGCGCCTACATCGTCGCTGACGAAGCGCAGGCGATCTTCAAGGCGCAGGCGCTGTCAGCCAACATCGTCCTCACCACGAGCGCGAACGCGGTGGTGGCGAAAAAGGGGAGCCTCGCGTACGACACGAGCAAAGCTGCCGCCAATCACCTGGTGAGAGAGCTGGCGATTGAAATGGCGCCTCTCGTCCGTGTCAATGCCGTCGCGCCCGCGACGGTCGTGAAGGGAAGCACGATGTTTCCGCGAGACCGCGTCATCGCGTCGCTCGCGAAGTACGCCATCCCGTTCGACGAGTCCGCGCCAACGGAGGAGTTGCGCGACCTGCTGGCCGCGTTCTATGCCAAGCGATCACTGACGCAATTGCCGATCGATCCCGAAGACCAGGCCGAGGCAATCTTCGTGCTGCTCTCGGCGCGCCTGTCGAAGACGACCGGGCACGTCATCCCGGTGGATGGAGGACTGCAGGACGGGTTTCTGCGCTGACGCACACGATCAGTGACGCCGCCGGGCCATCGCTGAAGTGGCCGCCGACGCACAGTCAGACCGCGCGTGGAGGCCTGCCACGCGCGCCTGAGCGACCGGAACGGTGTGGGATGTTGAGTGTGAGGTGCGTTCAGCCGTTGAACTGGCCTGGATGAACTCTCGCGTAAGCGCTACGCAGGCTGGACGTTTTCCGCGCGCGGACCCTTGGGCCCCTGCCCAGGCTCGAACGTCACCGACTGGCCTTCGTGCAGGTCGTCGAACCGTGCACCGTTCACTGCCGACTGATGGAAGAAGGTACTCCTTGCCGTCGGTCGCTGCAACGAACCCGAAGCCCTTGTCGCTCACGAGACGCTTGATCTGACCCTTCGTCGTAGCCATTCGCCGATCCTCTCTACGCGGCCGGGCAATCCCGGCCGTTATCGAAGCCGCTGAGCCGTTCGAGCGGCTGAGGGCACGGATTGTATCGCGATTGTGGCTTTGTCGTCTGCCCCGGACGTGTGACGTTTTGCCGAGCCCTGAGGGTCGGATGGGCGGGCCGACGGCAGAGCCGGCCGGCGGCCCGGGATCGAGTGCGATCAGTCGAATTTCGCGAGGTCGATCTTCGGGTCGTAGACCTCGGTCGAGGCCATCAGTTCGTCCCAGGTGAGCGGTTTGCCGCTGTAGGCGGCATTCCGGATCAGCATCGCACTCAATGCCGATTCGGCGCCCTGGGCCGCCTGGTTGTGATACTGCCCGCTCGTGATGCTCGCAAGAAAGCCTTTCTGCTTCTCGGGATCCGCATTGTCGAGCGCGCCCCGGAACGACCCGGACGCCGAAAACTGTTCGCCCTGCTTGACGGCGCCGAGCCCGGCATCCCATTTGTTCTTGCCCGCGATGCTGACTCGCGAGTCGTAGTGCGATTCGGAGCTGCCGGAGGGACCGAACAGCCGGACGCCCGCGTCGAACTCGGGATCGCCGAATTGGGTCGAACCGAACGAGACATGGACGTCGCCGGGGTAGGTCAGCACGGCATTGAAGTGGTCCTTGCAGTCGCCGGTGTCGCTCCGCATCTTGCGCGCCGTCGTGGCGACCGCTTCAACGGGATGACTGCGCAGGAACCAGTTGCACATGTCGATCACGTGGATGTTCTGTTCGACCACGATGTCGCCGGAGAGTTCGCGATACCAGACCCAGTTCCGGAGGCGGAGCTCGTCGGGCGTCTTGACGGTACGCGCCGGCCGATCGATCTGCGGACAGTAGTAGAAGGCTTCGCCGCACGCAATCGGGCCGATGGCACCGTCCCACAGGCGTTGCGCAAGTGCCAGCATCGGAGGCGCCATCCGGATCTGGAATCCCACGTCGAGACTGACCTTCCCGTTCATCTTCTGTCCCAGCTCGATCACGTGCTTGGCGCCCGGCACGTCCACCGCGACCGGCTTCTCGCAGTACGCATGTTTGCCGGCAGCAAGCACGGTCTCGAGATGCTGGACGTGGTAGTAGGGTGGCGTCGAGATTTGAATGAAGTCCACCTCCTTCGACTCCGCCATCCGCTTGTAGGCTTCGGGACCTCGAAAGAGTTGTCCCGTATCGATGGGTGATCCGCCAGTCTTCCCCTGCAGCGCGTCGAAGTGCTTGCGTCCGGCCTCGAGTTGGTCCGCGAAGAGATCGGCCAGCGCGGTCACGCGGGCGCCCGAGGCGACGAATCCGCTCCCGACTTCCGTGCCGCGTCCCCCGACACCGAGGATCCCGAATCGCACGGCGGAGTTCGCGGCCGTACCGCGGACGGTTTCAGGCTTGACGATGGTGAGTCCGACCGCGGTTGCGGCGGTGGTGCCGAGGAATTCACGGCGCCCGATACGGCGAGTCTGGTCGCTCATTAGTAGCTCCCGGAAGGGCCTCAAGATTCCTTCCTGGGCGCATTCTATCCAGCTCACGCGTGGCGTGCTACATTTCCACGCTCACGGAATGACGTCAGATTCAACGGGTTCACAAGGTTCAGGATTGGTTCAACAGGTTCAATTGGTTCAGGCTGTTGGCTAGGAGTTGAGATGAGACGTTCGGTGGCCGTCGCCGCGACGGCATTGTTCCTGGCGGTTGGCGCGCTTCCTGTTCGCGCCGATGACGAGTTGAAGGCCGACCTCCAGGCCCGTCGCACGAAGCTGATGTCGTCGCTCGATGCGCAGACGATGTTCGTGGCGTGGAGCGCGAAGCCGGCAGTGTATTCGCGCGACGTGGACTACGAGTACCGGCAGGACAGCAATCTGCTGTACCTGACCGGCATCGCGCAGGAAGGCACGATTCTCGTCCTCATGCCGGGCAACGAGACCAAGCGCGAGATTCTCTTCATCCACGAGCCGGACCCCAAGCGGGAGCAATGGACCGGACACATGCTCACCAAGGCCGAGGCGACGGCGTCAAGCGGCATTTCGACCGTGTTCTGGGCCGCACAGTTCGACTCGTTTGTGGCGTCGATGATGAACCGCGCCCCGTTCGACATGCGGCGGACGCAGGAGACCACCGAATTCGATCGCTTCTTCGACGCCGTCAAGGACGGCCACGCGAAGCTCTCGCTCGTCTTCGGACGCCGGCCCGGCCCGAGTCAACCCCTGGACGATCGCTACGAGTTCGCCAGGGCGGCGCGCGAACGGTACATCGACGTGACCCTCGCCGACGCTACCGCGATGGTCGAGGGCTTGCGGCAGGTGAAGACGCCCTACGAGCAGCGCATCCTCCGCCGAAGCCTGGAGATCTCGAGTGACGCGCATGCGGCCGGCATGCGGGCCGCTGCACCGGGGAAATACGAGTACGAGGTGGAGGCCGCCATCGAACAGGTGTATCTGACCAACGGCGCGATGAGTTGGTCCTATCCCTCGATCGTGGCCAGCGGACCGAATGCCACCACGCTGCACTACGAGGCTTCTTCCCGCAGGATGGAGGCTGGCGACCTGCTGCTCGTGGACGCCGCGGCTGACTATCAGGGTCAGTCGGGAGACATCACCCGCACCTACCCGATCTCGGGCACGTTTTCATCCGCTCAGAAAGATCTCTACCAGATCGTGGTCGCGGCCCAAGAGGCTGGCATCAAAGCCGCTGTCGCCGGTCACCGCACGCATGCCGTCGAAGTGGCGGTGGAAGATGTCGTCCGCGCCGGACTCCTCAAGCTGGGACTCACCACCGAGGCGACGGGCGACCAGTTCCGCATCTGGTATCCGCATGGCATCTGCCACTGGATTGGCCTCGACGTGCACGATGTGGGCGACTACAGGCGGCCGCTCGAACCCGGCATGGCGTTCACGATCGAGCCGGGCATCTACATCCGCGACGGCCTGCTCGATCAACTTCCAGACACGGCAGAGAACCGGGCGTTCAAAGAAAAGGTGCGGCCCGTGGTGCAGAAGTACCTGAACATCGGCGTCCGCCTCGAAGACTCCTTCCTGTTGACCGATGCGGGGCCGGAGCGGCTATCGGCCAAGGTGCCCTACACGATCGAAGCGATCGAGGCGTTTCTCCGGACCAGGGCCCCGGCGCGCTGACCCGTGGCGCTCACTGCGACGATCTACAACTTCGACATCGACCTCGCCGACGACGACCGACGCGTCTATGAGTCGTTGGCGCTGCGTGTAGCGCGCCATCCCTCAGAGTCTGACGACTTTCTGATCGCCCGCGTGCTGGCGTTCGCGCTCGAGTATCGAGAGGGCATCGCCTTCTCCGCAGGACTTTCCACCCCCGATGAGCCTGCCATCACCGTGAAGGATCTGAGAGGCGATCTCACGTCCTGGATCGAGATTGGTACGCCCGATGCCGCCCGTCTGCACAAGGCCGCGAAGCTGGCTCCGCGGGTCGCCGTCTACATCCACAAGGATCCCAGCCAGTTCCTGAAACGGCTGGCCGGTGAGCGCATCCATCGTGCGGACTCGCTCGAGCTGTGGCAAATCGATCGCCCGTTGCTCGCCGCGCTGAATGCGAGGCTCGAACGGCGAGTCGCCTTCAGCCTTTCGATTTCGGACAGAGAGCTCTATATCTCTGTCGGAACCGACACGTTGACTGGACCCGTCACTCGACTGTCGGTGACATAGGATCGAACCATGAGACCACTGCTCGCGTTGCTTGCCCTGCTCGTGCTGCCGCTCCCGGCTGCTCCTACCGATTGGCGATCCGCCCCGCAGCAGGATTGGCAGGAGCTGTTCAACGGGCGGAATCTCGATGGCTGGGTGATGAAGCTGGCCAACCACGAGCTCGGCGACAACTATCGCGATACCTTCCGCGTCGAGAACGGACTCATTCGAGTGATGTACGACAAATACGACGAGTTCGGCGCGCGTTTTGGACACCTGTTCTACAAAAAGAAGCTTTCCCACTACGTCGTGTCAGTGGACTATCACTTCTTCGGCGAGCAGGCGAACGGCGGACCGTCGTACGCACACCTGAACAGCGGCGTGATGATCCACTCGCAGGCGCCCGAGACGATCCTCAAAGATCAGGATTGGCCGATCTCGGTGGAAGCGCAGCTTCTGGCTGGCAATCACACGACCATGAACGTCTGCACGCCGGGCACCGAGATCTTCATGCACGGCGAAATGGTCAAGGCGCATTGCACCAACTCGACGTCCAAGGTGTATCCGGACGATGCGTGGGTGACGGTGCAGGTGGAAGTGCTGGGCGCGGATCGCGTGCGGCATATCATCGACGGCCAGACGGTCCTGGAGTACGAGAAGCCGATGATCGGCGGGGGCGTCGCCAACCGGTACGATCCGAAGATCAAGGTGGACGGCACCGTCCTGACCGAGGGTTACATCGCCCTTCAGGCCGAGAGTCAGCCGGTCGAGTTCAAGAACGTACGGCTGCTGAATCTATCAGGCTGCATGGACCCGAAGTCGCCGGCGTACCGGTCCTACTTCATCCATCGCGACGACTCGCGTTGCACGGCCCGGTAGGGCTCCGCCGGCGTGGAATGGCGACCGCGCGATGCTGGTGACAGTGCGACAGAGCAGATCGTCGATCTGAACCCACAAAGCACTATTCCAGATTCCAGCCCCGCGTGGGGCGGTGAGGAGCCTGACTCGCTCAACCCCAGAACACCGTCGCCGGCTGCGACCACGAAGTCAATGGCCGTGATGCGGGCCACCACCTTCAGGACTACAACCGGCGCGGCTCGATTTCACTCCGAAGATATCGCCGACGCACGCGTGATCAGACGTGTGAATGCCGTTCGTGTCCGGCAATTCGAGGTCGACGCACCGATCACCGTCACACACGGCGGCGCAAGCTCTGAAATGGCTGCACTCGTGACGTTCGGTCACACGCCCGGGTGCCAGCCCGCATCGGCCCAGAGTTCACCGCTGACCGCAGGATTCCCGATCATGAAGCACACTGCGTCGGCAATTTCTTGCGGTTTGATGAGGCGCCCAAGCTGGGTGGCAGGCAGAATCCGGTTCTTTATGAACTCGTCGCCGAGTTGACGGACCATCGGCGTGTCGGTGAACCCGGGATGGATGACCATGCATCGAACCCCGTAGAACATCGCCTCCTTCATCAACGTCGACGCGGCGCCCTCCAGGCCGGCCTTCGCCGCCGAATAGGAAATCTGTCCTTGATTACCCTGCGAGGACACCGAGCCGATGAGAATGATCGAACCTTGAATGCCCTCCTCGGGCGACCAGCGCTTCAGTCCGTTGCGCCACCGCAGCTCGGCGATCTTGCCGAGCATCTCCAGCGCCCAGTACACAGGCGCCACGAGATCGACGTCCAGCACCAGCTCGAAGTCCTCGATGGGATAGATATCGGCCCGCCCGGTCGCCGGATCCACTTTCGCGGCGAGACGGTCCCGCGCGAGGCCAGCAGCCGGGACGCAGATCGTCGGCGTGCCGACTTCCGCAGTTACGCAATCGAAGACGTGCCGGCGAAAATCGCGGTCGGTGACGTTGCCGGCGAACGCCTTCACGCGGGTCGCGCCCTGGTTCTTGTCCTCGATGTCCCCGGCCACGTCGATCACCGCCGGCGAGAGATCCACGGCCACCACGCACGCGGCTTTGTGGCTGACCAGGTCCTCCACCACCGAGCGCCCGATTCCACTCGCTGCCCCCGTAACGACCGCTATCCTGCCTTCGATCCCCATTCGACCCTCCTGCATGTGCACGCACCTCAGGATGCACGCCCCCTTGTGCCTTCGTCAGAACCACTCTTGCATGTGCACAACACAACGAGACGTGTACCACGGGTTGGCGCTGTCTTTAGTGTATTCTTTTTTGTGCGACCGCACAGTTCAAGGAGTTCGCTTTCGATGCCACATCACAACCACCCGGATCCGAGACGATTGGACATCCGGAAGTATGCCAACCGGCGCTTCTACGACGCCACCCGCAGCAAGCACACCACGCAGGAGGAAATCCTCCAGTTCATCCGCAACGGCCACGAGGTCCGCGTTACCGACGCCAAGACGGGCGAGGACATCACGGTACGGGTGCTCGCCCAGATCATTCTGGACATGGACGAGCTGAAGCTGGCGGTGTTCCCGGTGGAATTGCTGCACCGGCTGATCCAATCCAACGAGACGCTCATGCGCGACTTCGTGGAGAAGTACTTCAACCAGGCGCTCATGGTCTTCCTCGAATCCCGGAAGAAGTTCGAGGAGCAATTGCGCAGCGCTACCGGGCTGGGCATGGTGCCGCCCCAGGCGATGGACTGGGCGGGAATGATAGGAACGCCGTTCATGTCCCCGTTCGCAACGAATGCGGCACACCCGCCGCAGGCTACGGCAGGCCGCGCGCCGCACACAAACGAGCACACGCAAGAACTGGAGCGCGCCGTGCGCGACCTGCAAGAACGTGTCCAGTCGCTACAACGGAAACAGACACGCCGCGCTGGCCGATCGCGCCAGAAAACCACTAGACGTCCAGCTGGGCGCAAGTAAGTCAGCGTTGTGCAAATGCATGACTTGCGTGTCAGCGAGCGGCAAGCAGAACGGCAAGGTCCAGCATAATTCCGAATGTTGATCGGTCCTCCGCCGTCATTCGGACGACATGTTGCCGTTGTGCAACTGCACAAATTTGCTTGACACCGCTGCCCAGTGGGCATAACCTCCAGGCTAAGGACGCGGGCCAGAATGCCCCCGACCACCGAACTCGATAGCCACCGGAGGTACGAAGATGACGACGAAGACAACAGTGAACCCAACCGAAGTGCTGGATGAAGCAGCCCAGACCTACTTCGGTGCGGTGAAGAGCGGCCTGAAGTTGCAGGAAGACATCGCGACGCGGTGGGTGAGCCTCTTCACGAAGGCCGACAGCGGGGAGTATCTGCCGCTGGCGTTCCAGCAGGCGGTGAACGAGACGGTACCGCTGGTGCAGAAGCAGACCCAGGACGCGTTGAAGTTGATCGAAAAGGGTACTCGCCAGAGTCTCGATCTGCTGACGCAGGCGTTTACGACCGGCCAGGCGGAATCGCCCGCGAAGGCCCAGGCGCGTCTGCAGGAATTGTGGGAAGCATCGCTGACCACATTGCGCGACAACGCCAGCGCGATGGTGCAGGCAAACGGGCGCCTGATGGAATCGTGGGCCTCTCTCGCGAAGAAGAACGTCGAACGCGCAACAACCGCAGCGGGCAAGGCTGGCGCCACTGCCTGATCAGGCTCGACGTGGCATCGGCCGGCGCGCGCACGCTGCGCTCCGGTTGATGGAGGCAGTTGAACGAAGCATTGAGGCGGTCGCTGGCTGACGGTTCAGCCCATGGCACCGCGGGAGCACCTGGCCTCGCGTCCCAACCGATCGCGGTCACGCGCAGGGTGTGCGTTCGTCCTCTCGCAGGCGATGACAATTCCTTGCGTTCGCCCCGATCGCTGCGTTTCGACCGATCCCCGGCTGCCGGTGTTGCCCCACGCCGCCCGATCACCACGATCGCCCCGGTGCACGAGCGAGACCACTAACGAGTTACGCGGGCAGAGGTCATGATGAAGGAAATCTATTTAGCTGGCGGTGCGCGGACCGCCATCGGGGCGTTGGCCGGGGCGTACACGGAGGTGCCCGCGCCAGCACTCGGAAGTACGGTCATCAAAGCAGCATTACAGCGGGCCCAGGTGCCACACTCCGAGGTCAATGAAGTCATTTTTGGCAACGTCATAGGTGCAGGGCTCGGCCAGAACGTCGCCCGTCAAGCGGCAATCGGCGCGGCACTCAACGTCAACGTCGGCGCGACCACGATCAACAAGGTGTGCGGCAGCGGCCTGAAAGCGGTGATGCTGGCGGCGCAAGCCATTCAATGCGGCGACGCCGATGTGGTGGTCGCGGGCGGCACGGAGAACATGACGCGTGTGCCGTTCTTGTTGGACAGGGCGCGCGCGGGCTACCGGCTCGGAGACGGCACGCTGGTGGATGCGCTGATCCGCGACGGACTGTGGGACGTGTACAACAACCAGCACATGGGCACCTGCGGCGATCAGTGTGCGGCCAAGTACGGCTTCACGCGGGCCCAACAAGACGACTATGCCATCGCGAGTTACAAGCGTGCGATCAAGGCCCAACAGGAGTGCGCGTTCAGCAAGGAAATCGCCCCGGTCGAGATCACGAGCCGAAAGGGCACGGTCGTGGTGGACAAGGACGAGGGGCCGGCGCGATTCGACGAAGACAAGCTGCGGGCTCTGAAACCGGCTTTTGGCGGCGGCGGGACGGTGACTGCCGGCAATGCATCGAGCATCAACGATGGCGCGGCAGCGGTAGTGGTGTTGTCACCAGACAAGGTCAAGGAACTCGGCGTGCAACCGCAGGCCAGGATTCTCGGGTACGCGACCTTCTCGCGCGAGCCGTTGTGGTTCACGATCGCGCCCGTCGGGGCGATCGGCGCGCTGATGCGGAAGCTTTCGCTGAAAGTCGCGGACGTTGATCTGTTCGAGATCAACGAGGCGTTCTCCGTCGTGCCGATGGCCGCGATGGCCGACCTCGAGCTGCCGCACGAGAAGGTGAACGTCTACGGCGGCGCGGTGCCGTTGGGCCATCCGATTGGCGCCAGCGGGTGCCGCGTGCTGGTGACGCTGTTGAACGCCCTGCAACTGCGTGGTGGGAAGATTGGCATCGCTTCGCTGTGTATTGGCGGCGGCGAAGCCGTGGCGCTGGCCATCGAGCGCCTCTGAGGCGCGGCCGGCCGAGGAGCGACACATGAACGACGAAGCTGGCAAGAGCAACGAAGCCGATAACGGGTCCTCACCAGGCGCGGACGCCTTCACCAAAATGTGGGGAGACTTCGCCAACAAAATGGCGGCGGCGAGCGTGGCGTTCGGACGCGAGGCCACGGTCCCTGACGGGTCGAGGCAAGTGCGGACGGCCATGTTCAAGGCGATGACCGAGACGTGCGACGAGTTCATGCGTGCGCCACAGTTCCAGGAGATGATGAAGCAGTCGCTGAGCGCCTCAATCCAGTTCCGCAAACAGCTCAACGACTTCCTCGGCCGCATCCACCACGAGTTCCAGGGAGTATCTCGGCAGGATGTGGACCATTTGATGGAGGTGATCGGCCACGTCGAGCGGCGGGTCACGGACAGCCTGGAGCGGGTGTCGAGCCAGCTTGACGGACTGAGCTCTCGCCTGGAGCGCATCGAAAGATCCAAGCCCGCGGGCAAGAACGCTGGTCCGCGTCGTCGAGGAGCAAAAAGATGAGCGAACCCGGTACGCCACACGGCAACGCCTGGGTCGATACCCAAACGGCGCTGATTGACGCGACTTTCAACAACCTGGCTCGCCTGTCCCGTCTCCCGGGGCAGTGGAGGCAGGCGCAGCGCGTGAAGAACGGCGCCACCCCCTCCGAGGTGGTGTATGAGGAGGACCGGCTGCGGTTGCTGCATTACCCGAATGACGGACCGCCGCGGTTCAAGACGCCACTGGTGTTGGTCTTCGCACTAATCAACCGTCCGTACATCCTCGACCTGTTGCCCGGCAAGAGTGTTGTCGAACACTTCAACCGTGCCGGGTTCGACACTTACCTGATTGATTGGGGCGTGCCGACCCACGCCGACCGCCACCTCACGCTGGACGACTATGTGAACGGGTACCTGCTCAACGTCGTGGATCATCTGATCGAGCGCACCGGCGCACCCCGAGTCAGCATCCTCGGCTACTGTATGGGCGGCACGATGAGCACGATGTTCACCGCACTGCATCCCGAGAAGGTGGAGAATCTGATCCTGCTCGCCGCCGGCATTGACTTCGCCACCCGCGACGGCTTGCTCAACGTCTGGACGGACGCGAAGACATTCGACGTTGATGCGTTCGTGGACGCGTTCGGAAACTGCCCGGCCGAATTTCTGCAGGGTTCGTTTCTGATGCTGAAACCCATCTCGAATCTCATTGAGAAACCACTCGGTCTGGTCGAGCATGCCGACGACGAGCGATTCGTGGACGAGTATTTCGCGATGGAGACGTGGCTCAACGACAACATTCCCGTGCCCGGTGAAGTGTATCGGGAGTTCGTGAAATATCTCTACCAGCAGAATCTGCTCGTCAAGAACCAGCTTCCGGTTGGCCGCCATGTCGTCAACCTCAAGCGCATCACCTGCCCTGTGCTCAGTCTGATGGCCACCCAAGACGACGTGGTGCCCTGTGCACAGAGCGAGCCGTTCAACGACCTGGTCGCCTCGACCGACCGCAAAGCGATCAAACTTCCCGCCGGCCACATCGGCCTGGCCGTCGGTTCCCGTGCGCAACGCGAACTCTGGCCGCAAGCTGTCGAGTGGCTGGCGCAGCGCTCCGACACAGCGGCGCCCGCGCGTCGGCGTCGACGCACATAGCCGCACGACCCGCACACGCGTGGCGACGTCGCACGATACGACACGATACGCGCAGTCCCGCGGCGGTGTCCCATCGAGATACGCATACGCGGCGGATCGATGAGCACCGTCGCCGTCCCAGAGCAGGGAATCCCGTGATGTAGCCGTCCGCGAAACGTCCCGCGGTTGAGATCGGGATTTCCTGTACTCCACCTGACCGCGGGGTCATAGCGTGAGACCAACGTCGAACTAGTGCGTTTGAATCCGCGCCTCGTTCCATCTCCGCTCTACCATTCGATGATGGCGGACTCATAAGCCCGCAGTTAGGTACGCCATGGAGATTCGTGCGCACGATGTGTTCGACTATCATGAGCGCCCGCGCCCAGGAAAACTCGAAGTCCAGACCTTCCAAGCCCTGCCTGACCCAGCGCGACTTGTCGATCGCCTACACCCCGGGTGTGGCCTACCCGTGCCTGGCCATCGCTCAAGAACCCGAGGCCGCGTACCAGTACACGGGCAAGGGCAACCTGGTCGCGGTCGTCAGCAACGGCACGGCGGTGCTCGGCCTAGGCGACATCGGCCCGCTGGCCGGCAAGCCCGTGATGGAGGGCAAGGCGGTGCTGTTCAAGCGCTTCGCCGACATCGACGTGTTCGACATCGAGATCGACGCCACGGACCCCGAAGACGTCGTCCGCATCGTCGCGCGCGCTCGAGCCGACCTTCGGCGGCATCAACCTCGAGGACATCAAGGCGCCGGAGTGCTTCTACATCGAGGAGGCGCTGCGACGCGACATGGACATCCCGGTGTTCCACGACGACCAGCACGGCACGGCGATCATCTCCGCGCGCGGCGCTCCTCAACGCGCTGGAGCATCGTCGGCAAGCCGATCGACGACGTGCAGGTCGTGTTCTGCGGGCGCCGGCGCGGCGGGCATCGCCTGCGCTGAGATGTACGTGAGTCTCGGCGTGAAGCGCGAGAACATCCTGCTCGTGGACACCGAGGGCGTCGTGTACGAGGGCCGCGCCGAGGGGATGAACCCGTACAAGCAGCGGTTCGCCGTCGGCGACCGACGCGCGCACGCTGGCCGATGCCGTGGCGGGCGCCGACGTGTTCGTCGGCGTCTCCGCGGCCAACCAGCTGACGCCGGACGATGCTGAAGAGCATGGCGGCCGATCCGATCGTGCTTCGCGATGGCGAACCCCGACCCCGAGATCACGCTACGAGCTGGCGTCGCGGCACGCGGTCCGACGTGATCATGGCGACGGGCCGCATCGGACTACCCGAACCAGGTCAACAACGTGCTCGGGCTTCCCGTTCATCTTCCGTGGCGCGCTCGACGTGCGGGCCACGCACGATCAACGAGGAGATGAAGGTCGCGGCCGCGCGAGCGCTCGCGGAGCTCGCGCGCGAGGACGTGCCCGAGTCGGTGCTGCAAGGCCTACGGACGTCGACCAGCCTCCACTTCGGTCGCGAGTACCTCATCCCGAAGCCGTTCGACCCGCGCGTCCTGCTCTGGGTGGCGCCGGCCGTGGCGCAGGCGGCGATGGCGTCGGGCGTGGCGCGACGGCCGATCGGCGACCTCGAGGCGTATCGCGAGTCGCTCGAGCGCATCCTCGGGCCGTCACGCCAGGTGATGCAGCTCATCACGCACAAGGCGCAGAGGCAGCACGCCCGACGGATCGTGTTCCCGGAGGGCGAGGACGAGACAATCGTCCGCGCCGCGCACGCGCTCGTCGAGGCGCACATCGCGCGGCCGGTCCTGCTGGGGCGGGCCGATGTCGTCACCGAGAAGGCCACGCAGTTCGGGCTCACCGAGGCGCAGTTCGACGTCATCGATGTCGAGGGATCGCCGGCACGCATGCGCTACGCCGATCTCATGTACCGGCTGCGCGCGCGAAAGGGGATGACCCCGCGGATTGCAGCCGATCAGATCAGCGACCCCGTCCTCTACGCGTTGATGATGGTACGCACGGGCGACGCCGACGGGTTCGTCGGCGGCCTCGGCCGGCAGTATTCCGACACGATCAGGCCGGCGATCCGCCTCGTCGGACTCCGCGATGGCGTGGCGCGCGTGTCCGCGCTGCACCTGCTGGTACTGAAGGACCGGATGTTCTTCTTCGCCGACACGATGGTCAACATCGAGCCAACCTCCGAGGAGCTTGCTGAGATCGCCTGTTTGGCGGCCGACATGGCTCGGGTTTTCGATATCGAGCCGCGCGTTGCCATGCTGTCGTTCTCCAGCTTCGGGTCGGTGCAACACCCGCTGGCCGCGCGAGTGGCGGCGGCGGTCGAGATCGTCCGTGAGCGGCGACCGTCCCTCACGATCGACGGTGAGATGCACCTGGACCTCGCCGTGGTCGAGGAAGTCGTCCGCGAGAGCTTCCCGCAATCGCGCATCCGCGGCGACGCCAACGTGCTCATCTTCCCGAACTTGGCAGCCGGGAACATCGGTTACAAGCTGGTAAAACGGCTGGGCCGTGCCGAAACGATCGGGCCGATCCTGATGGGGATGCGGCGACCTGTGAGCGTGTTGCACCACGGCGCGACCGTCGCGGACATCGTCAATCTCACCGCCATCACGGCCGTCGTGGCCGATCAAGTCGCCGCGCCGCGTGGCGACGCGACGGCTGTTGCCCATCAGAACGCCGCGCCACCTCAGGACGAGCTGGTCGGTGCGGGTGTGGCGGGGATGTAGGCCCCGGTCCACTGAACGCCTCCGTAGCACGGCGGTTCATTGCTGCGGAGGTCGCCGCCGTGCAGTGAACAGGCGTCGGTCGACCTTTGGTGCCGCTTGCCCACGCCTTTCTGCCGTTTCCTAATGAACGCGGTTGCTGGACACGCTGCCGGAGAACCCTGTCGCTGGCTGACCGCGTGTCTCGTGGTGCACTCTTCGCACGAGGAGTTCCTGCCGTTGTCAGAACTCATTCATGTCATCAGGTCTCGGTTGGAGGCTCATATGCAGCGATCATTGGAAGGTAAGGTCTGCTTGGTCACTGGCGGGGCACACGGCATCGGAAGCGCGATCGTGCTGGCGCTGGTCGAGGCCAAGGCAGCGGTGGCCATCAATTACAGCCACTCGAAATCACTTGCTGAGGAACTCGCCGCCGAGATCTGCCGTGCAGGAGGACGCGCCAAACTGTATCACGCCGACGTCACCAACATCGATGAGGTCACGGCGATGGCCGAGGCGGTGCACAACGACTTGGGGCCGGTGCTGGTGCTGGTGAACAACGCCGGCATCACGCGCGACCGGACCCTCCGCAAGATGACCCGCCAGGATTGGGACGAGGTCATCGACGTGGATCTGGGCGGCGCGTTCAACGCGACCTCCGCCGTGCTGCCGCAAATGATGGATGCTGGCTGGGGACGGATCATCAGCATCTCGTCGATCATCGGTCAGATGGGCGGCTTTGGTCAGACCAACTACGCCGCCGCGAAGGCCGGCCTCATCGGCTGGACGAAGGCGCTTGCGCGCGAACTGGCCGGCAAGGGTATCACCGTGAACGTCGTCGCGCCCGGATTCATCGAGACGGACATGACGGCGGCGATCCCCAGCGACGCGCGGACCAAGATCACGGCCGCCATCCCGATGGGCCGATTCGGACTGCCTGAAGAAATCGCCCCGATCGTGTCGTTCCTCGCCCTGCCGACGGCGTCGTACATTACGGGGCAGGTCTTCGGCGTCAACGGCGGACACTACATGTAGGAAATGCCGGCGGGGCACGGGGTCCACGCGCGGAGGAGCGGATCGACACTCCCTGTCCGGAACAACCTCGCTCGAAGTCCGTTCAGGTCCGCCGCGGATCCAGCCACGCTGGTCGCCGTAGCCCGGCTCGTGCTCACTGTCGGGTTCGTCGCCAGCGTGGTCTCCGCCGTGCGCGCGAGGCTGTGGATCCGATCCGGACGCTCGTAGCAGACAGTAGACGGCAGACCGAAGGCTGTTGTGGTTCGCGATCAGCGGGCCACTTCGACGAGGACCGTCTCGCCGCCGCCGCACATGAGTCCGAGCGCGAAGTCGAGATCGGGCACCGCTGCATCGTAAGTCACGACCCACACCAAGCCAGGAACCTGCGTCACGATTTCGTCGAGTCCGTGCTGGGTCGAAAGCGGCGCATCTGGCAGGTGGACGGTGTTGGAGAGAGGACACCGCGGCCCGGGCAGCCCGCCGCCTGCGAGCGCGCTCGGGTTCATACGTCCCCGCATCGCGTCCGCAAACCGCATCACCGTGCCGACCGCGGTCGTGTCACCTCGGGAGCTCAGATCAAGCCGTTGATCCAGGCGTTCACGAATCCGCGTTGGCAAATCCCTCGGTAGGACGTGCACGACACGTCCGTCTCGCACGGCATCGTACGAGGGCATCGAGGTCCTGAACCGCGCCAGCAATCCGTCATCGGTCTCCGACGGCGGGGAAGCGGGTGGCAGCGGCGCCATTCCCATCGCGAACGTTGGAGCGACGATGCCGGCCGGCGCCTGGCGCATCGCCAGCAGAACGGCCATGTCGCGCGGGCCGATTCTGGGCCCGGATACTTGGGGACTCAGAAGCGCTCCGACGGCGGCCGCGAGCATGAGGCGTGACCACATGACGTCTCTTTACCATGAGGAGTTTATCGCGCTGCGGACGTATTGCGATGAGATCGCAAGACGATGGCTTCAGCAGATTCGCGGAAGCTGCTCCCCGCTGAACATCTCGACGATTCGGGAGGCACCGATTGCGGTCCGCAACGTGACCTGACGTGGCCGCACGCCTTGCACGGTCCCAATCCGACACGCGCCCGCGGCGCCCGGATGGGCGCGCAGCGCGGCGAGCGCCCGCTCAGCGTCGCGCTCAACGACAAATGCCACGAAGCGGCCCTCGTTCGCCACGTACATCGGATCGAGCCCCAACACCTCGCATGCGCCCCGCACTGCGGCGTCGATCGGAATCGCCCGCTCGTCGAGACTGATCGCGACATTGGCGACCTCGGCGATCTCGATCACGGCGCTGGCGAGCCCGCCGCGCGTCAGGTCCCTCAAACAATGGACATCTACTCCCGCCGCCAGCAGCGCGGCGACCGGGCCGTCGAGCGGGGCCGTATCGCTGAGGATGTCCGGCTCGAATGCGAGTCCTTCTCGCGCGGCCAGGACGGCGATGCCGTGCCGGCCGATGTCGCCAGACAGGAGCACGGCGTCCCCGGCACGAACGCTCGCTGGGGCGATCTCGAGCGAGTGATCGACGAGGCCAATGCCCGCGGTGTTGATGAAGATCCCGTCGCCCTTTCCATGGTCGACGACTTTCGTATCACCCGTCACGATCTCGACACCCACGGCGCGAGCGGCCGCTCCCATCGAGTCGAGCACTCGCTGAAACGACTCGATCGGGAAACCCTCCTCGAGAATGAAGGCCGCGCTGAGCCACGTCGGCCGTGCGCCGGACATCGCAAGATCGTTCACGGTGCCGTGCACGGCGAGCGTGCCGATGTCGCCGCCTGGAAAGAAGGCGGGGCGGACCACATAGGAGTCGGTCGTGAAGGCGATCCGGACGCCCCCGACTTCGAGCACGGCGGCGTCAGGACGCGAGTCCAGATGGCGATTGCTGAACGCAGGTACCACCAGACGCTCGAGAAGCTGGTGCATCAGCCGGCCGCCTCCGCCGTGGGCGAGTTGAATCGCGGTCGGGAACGCAGCGGGAAGCGGGCACAACGGCGCGAACGTTTCGCTCATTGCCCAATCTCCGCGGGGGCCGAGCGACGGTAGCGGTAGTAGGCGGCGCACGCGCCCTCCGACGAGACCATCGGGGCCCCCAGCGGACGCTCGGGCGTGCAACGGGTCTCGAACGCGGGGCAGTCGGCCGGCCTCTTCAGGCCCTGCAGGACCTGGCCGGCGATACATTCCGTCGGTTCCTCGCCCGCTCGCAGGTCGACGGGAAAGCGCCGCAGTGCATCATGTACGGCGTACGGCCCCCTCAAACACAGACCGCTCGCGGCAATCTCGCCGATGCCGCGCCAGCGCCTCGGGACGACTTCGAACACCTCGCGCATCAAGCGCTGCGCATGAGAGTTGCCCTCGCGACAGACCGACCGCGAATACTGATTCTCGACGTCGCAGCGCCCCTCCTCGAGCTGCCTGACACACATCGTGACGCCTTGCAAGATGTCGAGCGGCTCGAACCCGGTCACCACGATCGGCACGTGATAGCGGCGCGCGAGCGGCTCGTACTCTTCGAAGCCCATCACGGTGCAGACGTGGCCGGCGGCGAGAAAGCCCTGGACGCGGTTGCCTGGCGAGCCGAGGATGGCCTCGATGGCAGGCGGAACGAGCACGTGCGACACGAGCAGCGAGAAGTTGTGGAGGCCCTCACGGGCCGCGCGGTGCACCGCCATCGCGTTCGCCGGTGCGGTGGTCTCGAACCCGACAGCGAAGAAGACGACTTCCCGCGACGGATTCGATCGCGCGATCTCGACGGCGTCGAGCGGCGAATACACCATGCGAACGTCGGCGCCGCGGGCTTTCGCCGAGAGCAGGTCGGTCCGCGTCCCGGGCACGCGGAGCATGTCGCCGAAGGAGGTGAAGATCACGTCCGTTCCGGCCCGCGATCTCGATGGCCGCATCGATCAGCTCGATCGGCGTCACGCAGACCGGACAGCCCGGACCGTGAACGAGCGTCACTTCGGGCGGCAGGAGCTCGTCCACGCCGAAGCGGACAATGGAATGGGTCTGGCCGCCGCAGACCTCCATGAGGGTCCATGGCCGCGTGACCAGGCGACGAAGCGTCTCGGCGAACTGCTGCGCATGGGTCGCGTCGCGGTACTCGTCCAGGAACCTCACGACGGTTCCTCCTCGAGCTCGCGGAGATCGCCCATCTCCCGCAGGTAATCGAAGACCCGCAGGGCTTCGCGCTCGTCCACACGTCCGATCGCCACGCCGACGTGGACGAGGACGTAGTCGCCGATGCCCGCCTCGGGGACCAGCGAGAGGTTGATCGCCTTCACCATGCCGCCGAAGTCGACCTTCGCCCGCCGCGCGAGCGGTTCGGCCTCGATCAGTTCAAGAATCTTTCCCGGTACGGCCAAGCACATCCCTTCATCCCCTTGTCAGCGCTGCAAGCTGCCCGAGAGCGATCCCGCCATCGTTGGGCGGCACGCGCTGATGCCAATACGGTCGGAAGCCGGCCGCACGGAGCTTTCGCACCGTTCCTTCGGCGAGGGCGCGGTTCTGGAAACAGCCACCGCTGAGCGCGACTTTTTCATCGCCGACGCGCGCCGCGACCCCAACGATCATCTCGATCAGGCTGTTGTGGAATCTAGCCGCCATGTGTCTCACCGCGACGCCGCGCCGCACATCGCCGACGATCCCGCGTACGATCGGCTCCCAGTCCTCGCCGAAGACATCATAGCGATCCTCGGTCTCGACGCCTTCGATTGACCACTCGAGCTCCATCGCGGCCTGTCCCTCGAACGTGCACGTTTGGCGAATCCCGACGAGCGCTGCCACGGCATCGAACAGGCGCCCTGCGCTCGATGTGCGCGGCGTGTGGAGCCCTTTCTCCAGCATCGCGATGAGGATCGTGCGCTCGCGTGGAGACCACGAGCGGACGGGCGCGAGGTCGCCGGGAAGATCGGCCCCGTAGATCTCGAAGAGGACGCCGAGGGCCGCACGGCGCGGCTCGACCACGGCCTTCTCGCTTCCAGGAAGTCTGAACGTCCGGAGATGACCGACGCGCTCGAATCCGCGCGCGGGCACACGGAGGAACTCCCCGCCCCACACGGTGCCATCGACGCCCCACCCCGTGCCGTCCCACGCTACGCCGAGCACGGGCGGATCGATCTCATTCTCCGTCATGCAGGAGAGGATGTGCGCGTAATGGTGCTGCACGCCTACGACCGGAGGCCCGAGCTCCGCGGCGCAGCGGGTCGAGCGATAGTCAGGATGCAGGTCATACGCCACCCTGTCCGGCTCGAGTGCGTAGAGCGTGGACAAATCCTCGATCGCCCGGGAGAAGTTCTCGAACGCCGGCGCCGATCCCAGATCGCCCAGATGCTGGCTGAGGATGGCGTCCTGTCCGACCGAGATGGCAACGGCGCTCTTGAGCTGCGCGCCCACCGCGAGGGCCGAACCGAGCGGATGCCGCATCGCGATGGGAAGGGGCGCGAAGCCACGCGCGCGGCGAACGACGAGCGGCCGGTCTGCCACGAGACGCACGATCGAGTCGTCGATGGGTCGCGCGATCGGCCGGTCGTGGACGAGAAAGAAATCCGCGATCCCGCCAAGCCGCGCCAGTGCCTCGTGGCCATCCGTGCAGATCGGCTCCTCGGAGCAATTCCCGCTGGTCGCCACGATTGGGAACCCCACCTCACGAGCCAGCAGATGATGGAGAGGGTTCGCCGGCAGCAGGACGCCGAGGTACGGGTTGCCGGGCGCCACCGATGGCGCGAGCCCGTCGGCGGCCCGGCGCACCAGCACGATCGGCGCTTCGGGTGACGCCAGCAGCAGCGCCTCGAGCGGCTCGACCGTCGCGTCGGCGCGAAGGCGCTCGAGGGAGGGATACAGAACCGCGAACGGCTTGTCCTCGCGCCCCTTCCGTTCGCGCAGCAGCCGCACCGCCCGCTCGCAGCGTCCATCGACCATCAGGTGGAAACCGCCCACGCCCTGGACCGCCACGACCGCTCCCCCGGACAAGGCCCTCCCTGCTGCGCTTAGCGCGGCGTCATGCATCGCCGACACGACCCCGGCCGGCGTCCAGAGCTCGAGGTGGGGTCCGCACGCGGGGCACGCCATTGGCTGCGCATGGAACCGGCGATCGCGAGGGTCGTCGAACTCCGACCTGCAAAGCACGCAGAGCGCGAAGCCCTTCATTGTCGTCCGCGCGCGGTCGTACGGCAGCGATTCCAGGATCGAATAGCGAGGTCCGCAGTTCGTGCAGTTCGTGAACGGATAGCGGTAGCGTCGATCGACCGGATCGAACAGCTCGCGGAGGCAGTCAGCGCAGGTCGCGATGTCGGGGAGGACGGTTGCGACAGGAGACTCCGAGGCGTCGCTCTCGTGGATCACGAAGGCCCCGCCCTCGCCCGAGCCCTCGGGACCGGCATGGGTCACCGGGTCGAGAAATGTCGGCTCCATTCCATGGATGGCGGCGCGGGGCGGCAGTTCGTGTGGAATCCGCCGCAAGAACGACCGGACGGCCTCGTCCGGTCCCTCAACCTCGCAGGTCACACCCGCCGGGCCGTTTCTGACCCAGCCCGTGAGATCGAGCTCGGTTGCCAGGCGGTACAGGAATGGGCGGAATCCTACGCCCTGAACGGCGCCGCGAAAGGCGACGCGGAGCCGAATCATCGCGACGCCGGCCACGGCGCGCATCAAACCTGCTCGATGTCGACGCTGTCGAATATCACGTCCTGCGCGCGCGGATGCAGGATGTCGGTGAGGAGCTCAATCTCGAGCGATGCGCCTTCGGCCGCCGTTCCTCGTGAGGCCTGTTCGAAGTGCTCGCGAAAATGATCGGGCGAGAAGTGTGAGAGGGCCCCGAGCTTCACGCTGACGCGGGTGACACGGCCCGCGCCGTGCTCTCGGGCCAGCTGCTCGACCTTTCCCATCAGGTTCTTCATCAGCGACGCTTCATGCACGGCCCATCGCCTCCTCGGTGACGCGCCTCACGACTTCGTCGACCGCCGCGTCGACGTCAGGGGACAGGCCTTCTCCCTGCGCGAAGTCGCGCCCCTCGATGCCAAATACGACGATGCGCGCGGGAAGGCGTCCCAGCGCGCGCGCGAGCTCGACCGCCTCCGCGACGCCGAACGAATGCGTGGACGATCGAGAGAACACGGACGGCAGCGGTCCTTCGTGCGCCTCGTACCGCCGATCGTTCCAGGCTCGGACCCCGACGAAGTGGCATCGATGACGACGACCGCGTCCGCTCCTTGCCAGTCGTCGAGCAGGGAGGCGAAGTCCCCTTCCTTCGCGAGCACACGGATGTCGCCGGACAGCGCTCCACGGAGTCGCCTGGCAGTGGCCAGTCCCGCCCCATCGTCTCTCCGAAAGGCGTTTCCGGCGCCGACGATCACGGTCGAGGCCGCCATCACTCGTGGCGATCGATCTGCAGCGTGAGGAAATGCGTCGCGCACGAGATGCAGGGATCGTAGTTCCGGACGGCCTGCTCGCACTTCCACGTCAGCGTGTCGTTCGAGAGCTGGAGATGCCGCTCGACGAATCGCCGGAGATCGTTTTCGATCGCCTTCTGGTTCTGGGAGGTCGGCGGAACGATCTTCGCGTCGGCGATCGTTCCGTCGGCATTCAGCCGGTATCGGTGGAAGAGGATGCCGCGCGGCGCCTCGGTGCAGCCGCACCCGGAGCCCTCGCGGGCCTCGGCGCGCACGGCCGGCTGCTCGGGCCGTTCGTACGCCGCGATGATCCGCAGCGCTTCGTCAACCGCGTAGAGCGTCTCCACGGCGCGGACCACGATGCTCTGGAACGGGTTCCGGCAGACAGACGAGAGATTCGCATCGCGAGCGGTCTGCTGCACGAACGGCGGGAGCCGGTCGAAATTCAGGCTGTAGCGGGCCATCGGGCCGACGAAATAGGCGCCGCGTCCGTGGAGGACCGAGTGGAGCGCGTTCGAGTGGGCCACGTGCTCCTCGACGAAGTGCTCGTCGTAGTCGCGGATGGCGATGTCGAGCCCTTTGTTCGACACCAGGCGGCCCTCGTTGAACGGGTACTCCGACGGGTGACGCAGCGCCACGAACTCGTAGTCCTGCTCGAAATCGGGAAAGTCGAACGTCGAGACCCAGCGAACCATCTCGAGCGCGAGCTCGCGCGCGCGCTCGAGCATGGCGACGAGCGGCGCCAGCTCGGCGCGAGTCGGCACTCGATAGAAGCCGCCGACGCGTACATTCACGGGGTGGATCTCCCGCCCGCCGACAACACGGACGATTTCGTTCCCGGCCTTCTTGAGATCGAGCGCGCGCTGGACGTCCTTGGGGTGATCCTTCGCCATCTGCATCGCATCCTCGTAGCCGAGGAAATCTGGTGCGTGCAGCATGGCCACGTGGAGCGTGTGGCTCTCAATCCATTCGCCGCAGTACAGGAGCCGCCTGAGCTCGCGGAGCGCGCCCTCGACGCGAATGCCCAGCGCGTCCTCGATCGCGTGGACCGCGCTCATCTGATAGGCGACCGGACAGATGCCGCAGATGCGTGCGGTGATATCCGGGGCTTCCTCGAACGCGCGGCCGCGGAGAAAGGCCTCGAAGAAACGGGGCGGTTCGAATATCCGAAGACGAACCTCCTCCACCCGATCGCCCTTGAGCCGGACGTAGAGTCCGCCCTCGCCCTCGACCCGCGCCAGAAAGTCGACTTTGACCGTGCGGGTCTTACTCATGGGCTTCGCTCTCCTTCCGGAACGCCTCCGCGTTCGCATTGAAATTGCGGAACACGCGGACGAGTCCGGCCTCCGACGCGCCGAGCTCGGACCAGCGGCGTGCGAGCGCGGCGGTGTTGGGCGTCTCCATCGGACCGAAGCACCCGTAACAGCCGCGATCGTAGGAAGGGCAGAGCGCCCCGCAACCCGCCTGCGTCACCGGCCCCAGGCATGGGGTGCCCTGCGCCACCATCACGCACACGGTGCCACGGCGCTTGCACTCGATGCAGACGCTGTGCGACGGAATCTGCGGCGGCCTGCCGTGGAGGAACGCGTTCAACACCTCGAGGAGCTGGTGCTTGTTCACGGGGCACCCGCGGAGCTCGAAGTCGACCTTCACGTGATCCGCGATCGCCGTGGACGTGGCGAGCGTCTCGATGTAGTCGGGCCGCGCGTAGACAATCGAGGTGAACGCCTTCACGTCCTTGAAGTTCCGCAGCGCTTGAATCCCGCCGGACGTGGCGCATGCGCCGATGGTGACGAGTGCCCTCGATTGGCGGCGGACCTCGCGGATGCGCTCGGCGTCGTGCGGCGTCGTGATCGAGCCCTCCACGAGCGACAGATCGTAGGGACCTGACACCTTCGCGCGCGTCGCCTCCAGAAAGTTGGCGATCTCGACCGCCCCCGCCACCGCGAGCAATTCATCCTCGCAGTCCAGCAGACTCAACTGGCACCCGTCGCAGGATGCGAACTTCCAGACCGCGAGCTTGGGCTTGCGAGTCACTAGACCTCCCGGATTCGCAGACTGGTTTCGATGCGCGAGTACGGGAACACCGGACCGTCCTTGCAGACGAACGCGGGCCCGAACTGGCAGTGGCCGCAGACCCCCACGGCGCACTTCATGTTGCGCTCCATGGACAGGAAGACCATCGCTGGCGGGACGCCGAGCTGCGACCAGATCGGCTGCGGCGAACCGCATCATGACTTCGGGGCCGCAGACGAAGGCGGTCGTCATCGCGGGATTGAACGTCGCGCGAGGCAGCAGCGTGGTGATCACGCCAACCTCTCCATTCCACGTCAGGTCGCCCGCGTCGACCGTCGCGCGTACGTCGAAGTCGAACCGCGCGCGCCAGCGTGCCAGCTCGCGCGAGAAGAGGAGACTCGCGGGCGTGCGCGCCCCGATCAGGAGCACCACGCGGCCGAACGCGTCGCGCCTGGTCATGACGGCGTGGACGAGCGGGCGGAGCGGGGCCAGCCCGAGTCCGCCCGCCATGATGACCACGTCTCGGCCGAGCGCGGCCTCGACGGGCCAGCCTTCGCCGTACGGTCCGCGGACACCGAGGACGTCGTCCTGCTTCGCGGCGCAGACGGCCCGCGTGACCGGGCCGACAGCGCGAACGGTGTGGACGAGGACGTCCGGCTTCGCTGGATCGCCGCTGATCGAGAGCGGGACCTCGCCAATCCCGAAGACGTAGACCATCGTGAACTGGCCGGGCCGAAACCTGAGGGGACCTTCGTGGTCCGAGGCCTCGAGCTCGAGCGTCCACACGTCGGCCAGCTCACGCCGTCTGCGCGTCACACGGAACGGGCGTGGCAGCAGTGCCGCACTATCTGACTGGGCCGGGACCATATACATCAAGGAGTTGGCGCCTCGTGGCGTCGAGCCGACTGGAGACCAGGCGGGCCAGGCGCTTCATGAGTTCGTAGCCGAGAGTCGGATCGGCGTCGCACTTGGTCCGCAAGCAGGCGCCGTCGAACGCCGTGGCGCGCACGTCGTCCTGAGCACGGGCATCGAACTGCCACATGTAGGGCGGGAACAGCCACGACCAGCCCAGGATCTCGCCGTCACCCAGCGTCTGGAGCGTGACCGCGCCGCGCGAGGGAACGTACGTCTCAACCGCGACGCGGCCGCCGCGGATTGCGAAGAACCGGTCCGCTGCCTCGCCCTCACGCAGTAGATAGGCGCCCGCGCTGAAGTGGACGTTCTGTCCGCACCCGGCGATGAGGGTGAGGTACTCCGGCGTCAGCCCCGTGAAGAACGGGTGCCGGGAGAGCAAATCATCGATCGTTTCCATGCGTCCCCTCGCTGTTCCGAATGGCCGCAACCTCCTGCGTCAGATCGATCGCGACAGGACACCACGTGATGCATCGGCCGCACCCCACGCATCCGGAGGTCCCGAACTGGTCATGCCAGGTGGAGAGCTTGTGGGTGAGCCATTGCCGATAGCGGGCTTTCGTCGACGTGCGGACGCTCCCCTCGTGGACATGGGAGAAGTCCATCGTGAAGCAGGAATCCCACGATCGCCACCGCTCGGCGTGATCGCCCGTGAGATCCGTCGTGTCCTCGACGGTGCTGCAGAAACAGGTCGGACAGACCATCGTGCAGTTGGCGCAGGCCAGGCACCGCGACGCCACTTCGTCCCAACGCGGGTGTTCCGGATTACGGGCGAGCAGCTCGGGAACACCCGCGACGTCCATCGACCGACCCATCTGTTCGACCGCGCGCGCCGTGCACCGCGCGGAAGCCTCGAGATCGACTGCACGAGCCGCCTCGGTGGGCAGCATCTCGAGCACATCCCTGCCGCGGTCCGAGCCGGCCTCGACCGTGAACGCGTGTCGGCCATCCTCCATGATCTCCGTGAGCACGAGGTCGAAACCGGACTCGGCGCGCGGGCCCGTCTTCATCGACACGCAGAAGCAGGTCCCTCCTGCCTGGCCGCAGTTCACGGCGATGAGAAACGCGCGGTCGCGGTGCGCTCGATACTGCGGGTCGGTGTCCATGAAGACTTTGTCTTGAATGGCGATCGCGTGGAGCTCGCACGACCGCACACCCAGGAACGCGTACGGCGCGGCCTCGAGGGGCTCGGACCGAAGCGTGAATCCCTGCGGCTGCCGATCGGCTTGCCAGAGGCGCGTCCGTGGCGGGAAGAGGAACTTCTTCCAGGAGTGCGGACCAACCGTGTAGCCGAACAGCGCCGCGTCGTCGCGCTTTTCCAGCCGATAGGTCCCGCCGTCCTGACGGTCGGTCCAGCCTTCGGGCAGGTCCGATGCGGCGTGGATTTCTTCGTAGACGATTGCGCCGTCGCGGACCGTCGGCCCAACGACGCGGTACCCGCGATTGGCGAGCGCATCGAGCAGACGCTGAAAGTCGTGGCGAAGTACGATGCGGATGGGGTGGGCCATGTTCGACTCCACGAATCGGGTAGGCTCGAAGGTATTCTGTCAGAAACGCAGCCGCGGGGCGAACGGAAACGCTCTAGAATTGTGTGTGCGTGGGCGGAATCGCGTCAGCACCGATCCGATGAAATCCTGATACGCGCGTCCACGAATCAGGTGTGGCGGAATTTCGGCGCACGCGGTGTAGAGGGTCAGCAGCCGACGATCATCGTCGGCTGCCCAGTGGCCTGTCACTAGGCGCGCCAGCCCTGAAGCATGAGCATATAGTTCGCCCGTTCGTACGCGTCGGGGTCGGGCACCTTGAAGAGGCTCATGTTGCCCCGCATCTCCGCGAGCGAGGACCACTCGTGCTCCTGCAGCCACGCCACGAGGTCGTTCAGCACCATTCGGAGATGCTCGGGCCCGTGCATGAGGAGCGCCGACACCAGCTGCGTGACATGTGCGCCGGCCATCGTGGCCTTGACGACGTCCACGGCGGTGTGCACGCCGCCGGTCACCGCGAGCGAGGCCCGGACGCGCCCGGAGAGGATCGCCATCCAGTGCAGGCGAAGGCGCAATTCCGAGGAATCCGAAAGGTGCAGCGTGCGTGTCGCGACCAGTTCCTCCGGGTCGATATCGGGTTGGTAGAAGCGGTTGAAGAGGACCAACCCGTCGGCGCCGACCCTATCGAGTTCCCGGGCCAGGTGGGCGAACGAGGCATAGAACGGGGACAGCTTGACGGCCACCGGGATTGTGACGGAGTGTTTCACCTCCCGTACCGTTTCAATGGCCTGGCGCTCGATCTCCGCGCCGGTCGTCTCCGGGTCGGTCGCGATGCGATACAGATTCAGCTCCAGCGCGTCGGCGCCGGCGTCTGCCATCAATCGCGCGTAGTCGATCCAGCCGCCGCGCGTCGAGCCGTTGAGCGACGCCAGGACCGGAATGCCGACCGCTTCCTTCGTCCGCCGCAGGTGCTCCAGGTACTGGGCAGGGCCTAGGGCGAAGGCATTGGGACTGGGGAAGTAGCTGGTGGCCTCGGCGAACGATTCTCCAGGGACGTCGAGATTCAGATGCTCCGACAACTGCTCTCGTGTGATCTGCTCTTCGAAGAGCGAGCGCAGGACGATGGCCGCGGCGCCTGCGTCTTCGAGACGTCTAACGCCGTCGAGGTCGTCAGAGAGCGGTGACGCTCCGGAGACCAGCGGATGGGGGAGCTTGAGGCCCAGATACTCTGTACCTGAGGTCCATCGTCAGTTGTCCCCTTCCGGTGCGGCCGGAGACGGTTTCTCGGCGGCCGTCACCTCGAGTTGCGGCACGGTGATGCCCGCCAGCTGCTGGTACACGGCATAGCGCTGACGGGCCGACTCTTGCGCGGCCTCGAGGAACCACTTGAAGCGTGCAGGGTCGCTGCGCTCGACCACTCGGAACCGCGACTCGTTGCGCATGTACTCGGCGACGAGCGGCTTCGGCGGCCCGTAGTCGAGATGCATCGGCGGTTCTCCCTTGGCGATGCGCCGCGGATCGAACCGGTAGAGCGGCCACACGCCCGAGTCGACCGCCAGCTTCTGTTGAATCGCGCCGTTCGCCATGTCGTAGCCGTGCGCGATGCAATGGCTGTAGGCGATGATGAGCGACGTCCCCGGGTACGCTTCGGCTTCGAGAAAGGCCTGGACGGTCTGGCTCATCTTCGCGCCGAAGGCCACGCGCGCCACATACACGTGACCGTACATGTTGGCGAGCAGACCGAGATCCTTCTTCTGGGTCGTCTTCCCGGCCGACGCGAATTTGGCAACCGCACCGAGCGGTGTCGCCTTCGATTGCTGGCCGCCGGTATTCGAATAGACCTCCGTGTCGAGCACGAGGATGTTGACGTCACGCTGACTGGCGAGGATGTGATCGAGGCCACCGTATCCGATGTCGTACGCCCAGCCGTCCCCCCCACCAGCCAGATGCTCTTCTTCACGAGGTAGTCGGCGAGCGCTTCGAGGCGGCGCGCTTCGGGCGTGGCCAGCGCCGCAAGCACCTGTCGTAACGCGCGCACCCGCTCGCGCTGCGCACGGATGCCCGCTTCCGTCGACTGGTCGGCGCCGAGCAGTTCGCCGGCGAGGCGTTCGCCGATCGGCACGGCCATCTGTTCGACGAGCGCGCGCGCCGCGCGTGTATGGCTGTCCACGCCGAGGCGCATGCCGAGGCCGAATTCCGCGTTGTCCTCGAACAGCGAGTTCGACCACGCCGGTCCGCGCCCGTCGCGGTTCGTCGTGAACGGCGTGGTCGGCAGGTTGCCGCCGTAAATCGACGAGCAGCCCGTGGCGTTCGCGACGAGGGCGCGGTCGCCGAAGAGCTGCGTGAGCAGCTTGATGTACGGCGTCTCGCCGCACCCGGCGCATGCCCCCGAGTACTCGAACAGCGGCTCGAGGAACTGCGATGTCTTGTGGTCGACTCTCGGCAGATCGACATGCGCGGTGTCGGGCAGGTCGAGAAAGAACGCGTAGTTGTCCCGCTCGGCGTCGCGGAGCGGCGCTTGCGGGTGCATGTCGATGGCCTTGTGCCGGGGGTTCGTCCGATCCTTGGCCGGGCAGACGTTCACGCACAGGTTGCAGCCCGTGCAGTCCTCCGGCGCCACCTGAATCGTGTACGCCCGATCCTTGAAGTCGAGCCCTTTGTAGGGCACGGACTTGAACGTCGGCGGCGCGGCAGCGAGCGGGCCGTCGTCGTACACCTTGGCGCGGATGGCCGCATGCGGACACACCAGCACGCATTGATTGCACTGGATGCAGATGCCCGCGTCCCACACCGGAATCTCTGACGCGAGATTCCGCTTCTCCCACTTCGCCGTGCCGACCGGCCACGTGCCGTCCACCGGAAACGCGCTCACCGGCAGGAGATCGCCCTTCCCGGCCAGGAGCACGGCCGTGATCCGCTGAACGAAATCGGGCGCCAGGGGTGACACCATCGGCGGACGGCCGTGCGTCGCGGTGACGCGCGACGGAACCGACACCTCGTGCAAGTGGGCGAGGGTCGCGTCGACCGCCTCGAAGTTGCGCTTCACGATCTCCGCGCCGCGCTTGCTGTAGGTCTTTTCGATGGCGCGCTTGATCTGGGCGATCGCTTCCTCGCGCGGCAGGACGCCGGAGATGGCGAAGAAGCAGGTCTGCATGATCGTGTTGATCCGGCCGCCCATGCCGGTCTCGCGCGCCACCGCGGACGCATCGATCGTGTAGAAGCGAATGCGTTTGTCGATCAGCTGCTGCTGCACCTCGCTCGGCAGCCGCTCCCAGACCTCGTCGGCCGCGTAGGGCGCGTTCAGCAGGAAGACCGCCCCCTCCACCGCGTGTTCGAGCACGTCGATCCGATCCAGGAACTCGAACTGATGGCACGCCACGAACCGGGCCTTCGGGATCAGATAGGCCGACCGGATCGGACGAGGGCTCGTGCGCAGGTGGGAGACCGTCGTCGCGCCCGACTTCTTCGAGTCGTAGACGAAATAGCCCTGCACGTGCCGATCGGTCTCGTCCCCGATGATCTTGATCGAGTTCTTGTTGGCGCCAACGGTGCCGTCGGCGCCGAGGCCGTAGAACACCGCCGTCGTGACGTCGGCTGGCTCCGTGTCGAACGTGTCGTCGTAGGCGAGCGACGTGTGGGTCACATCGTCCATGATGCCGACCGTGAATTGATTTTTCGGGCGGGCCTGTGCGAGCGTGTCGAAGATCGCCTTCACCATCGGCAGGCGTGAACTCTTTGGACGACAGGCCATAGCGGCCGCCCACGACGATCGGTTCGGCCGCGAAGGAGGACAGGCCTTCCGCGCGCGCCTCGGCCAGGGCGGTAACCACGTCCTGATACAGCGGCTCGCCGAGCGCGCCCGGCTCCTTGGTGCGGTCCATCACCGCGATCGCTCGAACCGAGCGCGGCAGCGCGCGGAGGAACGCCGCGATCGAAAACGGGCGGAACAGGTGGACCTTCAGCACTCCGACCGTGTCGCCACGCGCCACTAGATGGTCGACGGTCTCGTGCACGGTTTCGGCGCCGGACCCCATGATGACGATGACCCGCTCGGCCTCGGGGTGACCCGCGTACTCGAAGAGGCCGTACTGCCGGCCGGTGCGCGCAGCGAACCGCGCCATCAACTGCTCCACGATGTCCGGGCAGGCGCGGTAGAAGAGGTTGGCTGCTTCGCGCGCCTGGAAGAACGTATCGGGGTTCTGCGCGGTCCCTCTCAGCACGGGATGGTCGGGGGTCAGCGCTCGCTGGCGATGGGCCGCCACCTGATCTTCCGACAGCAACGCCCTCAGGTCGTCGTCGGTGAGCGCGTCAATCTTCGACACCTCGTGCGACGTGCGAAAACCGTCGAAGAAGTGCAGGAACGGGACGCGCGAGTCCAGCGTCGCCGCGTGCGCGATGGCCGCGAAGTCGTGCGCCTCCTGCACCGACGATGCGCTGAGCATGGCGAAGCCCGTGGTCCGGCACGCCATGACGTCGGAGTGGTCGCCGAAAATGGACAAGGCGTGCGTCGCGATGGTGCGCGCCGCCACGTGCATCGTGAACGGCGTGAGCTCTCCCGCGATCTTGAACATGCTGGGGATCATCAGGAGCAGCCCCTGCGACGCGGTGAAGGTCGTCGCCAGGGCGCCGGCCTGCAGCGCGCCGTGCACCGCGCCTGCGGCCCCAGCCTCCGACTGCATCTCGACGACGTCCGGGATGTTGCCCCAGAGGTTCCGCCGGCCGTGATTCGACCATTCGTCGGAGAGCTCGCCCATCGCCGATGAGGGCGTGATGGGATAGATCGCAATCACTTCGCTCATGCGGTGCGCGACAGACGCCGCCGCCTCGTTGCCGTCCACCGTAATCTTGCGCCGCTCGGTCATACATGTCTCCCGGAACGCGGACGCCCGCGATCCCCCAGCGGTCCAGAATCGACTCAACCATCCAGTGACAGCCTACCGGCCATTCCGATCTGCCATCATACTGACCATCTCTTTGGGACGCATCTTTTGGATTACCGCGCCACGATGGTTTCGGGGCGACCGAGGGCGCGGCCACTTGCGTCATTCGCGCAGAGTGATGGGATTCCGTCGGGCAGAATCGCTCGCGTGCTGGGGTTTTGGGTGGTTGGTGCGCGCTGGTGGATTCGAACCACCGACCCCCGCCGTGTGAAGGCGGTGCTCTACCGCTGAGCCAAGCGCGCAGCCCGAGTGCAGAACCCCAAGTGTAGCGCAGGCGTGTGGACCCGGACAAGACGCGTGATTGCCTTGGGAGTCGGCAGTTGGAGGTTGAGAGTTGGACGACTACGTGGTCCCGTACAGCCGGTCCCCGAAATCACCCAGTCCTGGCAGGATGAACTTCCTCGCGTCCAAGCCACTGTCGATCGCCGGCGTGTAGACCGACACGCCTGGGAACGTCCGGTCCACGAGCGCCAGACCCTCAGGTGCTGCGACGATGCAGACGACACGCACATCTCGCGCGCCGGCGCGATACAGCTGCTCGAGTCCAGATACCGCACTTCCGCCCGTCGCCAGCATCGGGTCGATCAACAGCACGAAGCTGCTCGCCAGATCGTGCGGCAGACGCGCGTAGTACTGCGACGCCACCGCGGTCGCTTCATCGCGCTGCAGCCCGAGATGTCCGACGCGGGCTGTCGGCACGAGTGACAGTACGGCGTCGAGCATCCCCAGTCCCGCCCGGAGCACGGGCACGACGACGACATCCGCGGCCACGCGACGACCGCCTGCAGGTCCAAGCGGTGTCTGAACGACCGACGCGTCCGTCGGGACGTCCCGCAACGCCTCCGCAGCCAGGAGCACGCTGATCCGCGTCGCCGCGCGACGGAATTCCTCTGGCGCCGTGGCAGCGTCGCGCAGCGTCATCAAAGCGTCCTGCGCGAGGGGATGACCGACGATGTGGACGGGCACCCGATGACTATACGTTGATCCCGGTCCTCCTTTGACAACGTTAGAATCCTCCTCATGCCTCGCGTGCGAATCGTCTTCCTCCTCGCCGTCCTCCTCGGGCTCGTTGAACTCCGGGCAGCGCCGGCCGCAGCGCCACAGGCCACGCTACTCGTGACCGGCGGCACCGTCGTCACAATGGATCCGTCCCGGCGCGTGTTGTCACCCGGTGCCGTCGCGATTCGCGGAACCGACATCGTGGCCGTGGGGACACCAACCGAGCTTCGGCGGAGCAATCCCGCCGCTGCCGTCATCGACGCGACCGGCAGCGTGGTCATCCCAGGCCTCGTGAACACGCATACCCACGCGCCAATGGTCATGTACCGCGGACTCGCGGACGACCTGGCGCTGATGGACTGGCTCCAGAAGTACATCTTCCCGGCCGAGGCGAAGACCGTCGCGCCGGCATTTGTCCGCACCGGCACACGGCTGGCCGCGCTCGAGATGATCCGCTCGGGCACCACGACCTACGCGGACATGTATTACTTCGAGGATGAAATTGCGAAGGTGACTCGCGCCGCCGGACTCCGCGGCGTGCTGGGACAGAGCGTCATCCAGTTCCCGGCGCCGGATGCGAAGACGCCTGCCGAGGCGCTGGCGCGCGCCGAGCGACTCATCACGACCTTCAAGGGCGACCCGCTCATCACGCCCGCCGTGGCGCCGCACTCGATGTACCTGCTGGAAAAAGCCGATCTGCTCGCGTGCCGCGATCTCGCGATCAAGTACAGCGTGCCAATCCTGATTCACGTCGCGGAGACCGAGACCGAGGTCACGACATCACGTGACCGTTATCAGGCGACTCCCGTCGGCTACCTCGATTCGATCGGATTCTGGGCGCCGGTGACGGTCGCCGCACACGGCGTCTGGGTCACCGACGAAGACATCGCGACCCTGCAGCGCCACCACATCGGCGTGTCTCATAACCCTGAAAGCAACATGAAGCTGGCGAGTGGAACGGCGCCCATCGTGAAGTATCTCGCGAGCGGCGTGGCCGTCGGGCTCGGCACCGATGGTGCCGCCAGCAACAACGATCTCGACATGTTCGAGGCGATGCGTCAGGCGGCATTCCTGCACAAGCTCGAGACGCGCGACCCCCGCGCCATACCGGCCTCCACCGCCCTCGAGATGGCCACCCTCGGCGGAGCCAGAGTGCTGGGCCTCGACACGCAAATCGGATCCCTCGAACCCGGCAAACGCGCTGACATCGTCATCGTTGGCATGCGGCAGCCGCGTCAGACGCCGCTCTACGACGCCGTGTCACACCTCGTCTACACGACGCGGGGCGACGATGTGGAAACGGTGATCGTGAACGGCAAGATCCTGATGAAGAACAAGCGCGTTGTGACGATGGACGAAGCGGCGGTACTGGCTGATGCGCGACGGATGGCAGCGTCAGTGCGGGAGGCCGTCCGGAAGTGAGTGGGGAGATCGGAGTCCTCCGTTTCACATCTCGTCAACGACGGCAATGTGGGGAAGCGATCGATACCGCCCTTCGTAGTCGAGACCGTATCCGACGACGAAATGGTCCTCGATCGTGAATCCGATATACTCCACGCGCACGTCTATCTTCCGGCGCGAGGGCTTGCTCAAGAGGCAGGCAGTCCGCACGCTGCGGGGACCGCGCGCCATCAGAATCTCGCGGAGATAATTCAACGTCAGGCCCGTGTCGACGATGTCTTCGACGATGAGCACGTCGCGGCCCGCGAGTGCCGTATCGAGGTCTTTCAGCAGCCGCACCTCACCAGACGAGGTCGTGCCGGTCGCATAACTCGAGAGCGCCATGAAATCCAGCGTGACGGGAACCTGGAGCGTGCGCACGAGGTCCGCAAGGAACATGAACGCGCCCTTCAGCACGCAGATGAGATGCAGGGTCTCGACTTTCGCGTAGTCCCGGCTGATCTCGTGTCCGAGCTCGCGAATCCGGTGATCGATGTCCTGGCTCGTGATGAGGACGCGAGTGGGCATGTCCGTCCGTGTTACTACAGGCGGCTGAGCCTACCACGGAAGCCATGAGCGCACGTCCCTGGGATCCACGGCAACCACTGACAGCGGCCGACCTCAGACGGTTGGTCGAGATCGTGATTGAAGAGGTCCAGGCCGCAAGCGGTGAGGCCCGGCCACCCGCCAGGTGTACGTGCCACGCCGTGCTGTTCGAATGCTGTCCGCATCAGATCGGGGGCTTGATCGCCGCGGGAGCCACACGGCTGGGGTTACACGCGACAGGCGGATCCGGGGGCGACGTCGCGTCCATTATCGACCATACGCTCCTCAAGCCAGACGCGACCCAGAGCGACATCGAGCACTTGTGCCGGGAGGCGATGGAGTTCGGCTTCGCCACTGTGTGCGTCAACCCGACCTGGGTGCCGCTCTGTGCACGGCTGCTACGTGGATCACCGTCTCGCGTCTGCTCCGTGGCTGGATTTCCACTCGGCGCGACGACCGCAGACGTCAAACAGTACCAGACTCGGCGGGCGATCTTCGACGGCGCCCGCGAGATTGACATGGTCGTCAACATCGGCGCTTTGAAGTCCGGCGATCTCGCCACGGTCGGCCGTGATATCGAAGCCGTCACTGCCCCTTGCCGCGATGCGGGAGTCATCAGCAAAGTGATCATCGAAGCGGCGTTGCTGACCGATGACGAGAAGGTGGCCGCCTGCACTCTGGCAAAAGCTGCCGGCGCCGATTTCGTCAAGACGTCTACCGGCTTCGCGCGCGCTGGAGCCACGGTCGCGGATGTCGCCCTCATGCGTCGCGTCGTGGGTCCGGAGATGGGCGTCAAAGCCGCCGGTGGCGTGAAGGATTACACCACACTGAACGCGATGGTCGCCGCCGGTGCCACACGCATTGGCGCCAGCGCGGGCGTGCGTATCGTGCAGGAATCGAAGGGATCCGTGTCCGCGCCTCAGCCGACCGCCGGTTACTGAGCACCAGGTTCATTGTCTATTCTCATTCCTTTCTATCTTCATCCTTCGCTATCCTCCGTCTCCCTTTTCTTATCTTTATCCTTCTCTGTATAACCCGTATAAGATTGAAGGGTTGGCCCGTGGCGTCCGCAGTGTGTGGGTTCAAACGGGCCCGGAGGGTATCGTGGCACGAGACATCAATCAGGCTCGCCTGCGAGCGCTTGCGCTCGTCGGGGCCAAAGCCAGACTCGAAGAACTGAAGATGGAAGAAGCGCAGCTTCGAGCCGCCTTTCCAGAACTGGCCCGCGCGGCGCGGGTGGCAGCTATCGTTCGGCGGCGCCATCGAAAGCCGATGACGACGGCTCAGCGGAAAGCGGTCTCTGAGCGCATGAGCAGATATTGGGCGGAGCGGCGGAAGAAGGGCCGGTAAGCGACGGGCGAATGGCTTGCCAGCCGGAGGAGACGGCCCACCTTCGCGCTTCGCGCTACGGTGGGCACCCTTCGCCTGAGATGCGAGCGAAGGGTGGCTTGCCAGCCGTAGCTCGCGCAAGTCAATTAACAAGCGCGAGCGAAGGGTGGAGCGGGCTACGGGAATCGAACCCGTCTAGCTGGCTTGGGAAGCCAGAGCATTACCACTATGCTAAGCCCGCGCGGCAATAGCGAATTCTATCAAGGCTGGAGGCTGGGGGCCAGAGGCTGAGCGGTCGACTCGCTATTTTGTCGCACCTGGCCTTTCGCCCTCAGCCACGAGCCCTCAGCCTCTGATCACCCCCAACACTTCATCGCGCTTCGCGGCCATCAGCGCGGGCGTGGTCGCCTCCAGGTTCAAGCGAATCAACGGTTCGGTATTCGACGCGCGCACGTTGAAGTGCCAGTCGCCGTACTCGATCGACACACCGTCCAGCGTCGTCAGGCGCCCGTCCTGGTACTTCCGCTTGAGGACCTGAAGTTTCTCGTCGACGAGCGCCATCGACGGCATCTTGGTGTTGATCTCGCCCGAGATGAAGTACTTCGCGCGCAGCGGCTGGAGCAGCTCCGCCAACGACTGCCCCTTCTTCGACATCAGCTCGAGGATGAGGAGCGCCGGAATGAAGCCGTTGTCGGCGTAGAAGTTGTCGCGGAAGTAGTAGTGGCCGGTGACCTCACCACCAAAGATGCCGTCCTGCTCGCGCATCGTCCGTTTGATGAACGCGTGGCCGACGCGATTCATGATCGGTGTCCCCCCGAGGCGCTCCACGGTGTCCTTGACGGCAAAGCTCGCGCGCAGGTCGTAGACGATTTTCGCGTGGGGATGCTTCAGGAGGAACGCTTCCGACAGGAGCGCAGTGATGAAGTCGCCCGAGATGAATTCGCCCGTGCCATCGATGAAGAAGCAGCGATCCGCGTCGCCGTCCCACGCGATGCCGATGTCGGCTTGTTCCGACAGTACGCGTTCCACGATGTGCGCGCGGTTCTCTTCGATGAGCGGATTGGCCTCGTGGTTGGGAAAGCTGCCATCCGGCGTATAGCACATCTCAATCACGTGGCACGGAAGCCGGCCAAACATCGCTGGAGCGACCAGGCCGCCCATGCCGTTGCCGGCATCGGCCACGACTTTGAACGGTTTGATGATCGACGGGTCGATGAACGACATGATGTGCGCGATGTAAGGCGCGAGCACGTCCTCACCGGTCACGGCGCCCTGCCGTGCCGAAGGTGCCGGCAGCGTGCCTTTCACGATCATGTCGCGGATGTCGTCGAGGCCGGCGTCGCCGCTGAGCGGCAGCGCCTCACGGCGGACCATCTTGATGCCGTTGTAGACGCCGGGATTGTGTGAGGCCGTGATCTGCGCGCCGCCTTGCAGCCCGGCACTGGCGACCGCGTAGTACAGCATGTCGGTCGCCATCATGCCGAAGTCGACGACGTCGCAGCCCTGCATCCTCGCGCCTTCGATGAAGGCCGCCGCGACCGCCGGCGACGAGAGGCGCATGTCGCGGGAGACGCCGATCTTCGTCGCCTGCAGATATGTGACGAACCCGCGGCCGATCTCACGAGCGACCTCTTCGTTGATCTCGCCCGGATAAAGCCCGCGAATGTCGTAGGCCTTGAAGATGTCAGGATTGACCGTCATCCATGCACCTCGTGTCAGACCTTACTGTAGTCGGTGAGCGCGGACTTGTCGCCCAGGACCGTGCCCGGTCCAACCGACGAGCCGCGGCCGACATGGCAGTGACGGCCCAGGATGGCGCCGTCGACCGTGGCCTCGTGGCCCACCCGCGTGTTCGGCCAGAGAATCGATCCCTGAACGACAGCGTCTTCCTCGATGTGGCACTGCCTGCCGAGCACGCTGTACTTGCCGATGCGTGCCCCCGCTTTCACGACGACACCGTCGTCGAGGAACGCGGGCCCTTCGACAACCGCTCCTTCGTCCACGCGCGCGCCTGAGTCGATGAACACGTTGCTCGACTCGCCGGCGAAGGGCGGCGCCTGAAAGCGGCCGTCCATGATGTCGCGATGAACGTCCGTGTATTTCTCGGGCGTGCCGATGTCGATCCAGTATCCCCGGTATGTGTACGCGACGAACGTCTCACCGCGCTCGACGAGCGACGGGAAATAGCTGCGCTCGATCGACCAGGCGGTATCTTTCGGGATGCGATCGAACGTCTCGGGCTCGAGGACGTAAATTCCAGCGTTGATCGTGTCCACGGTAATCTCGTCGGGCTTGGGTTTCTCGAGAAATCGTTTGACGTTCCCATCGCCGTCGGTTTCGACGAGCCCGTACGCTGTGGGATTCGACACCGGCGTGAGCACGATCGTGGCCTTGGCGCGCCGCTCGCGATGAAGCCGAAGCACCTCTCCCAGGTCAATCTCTGTCAATACATCGCCGTTGAACACAACGACCGACTCGGTCAGGGAGTCGCCGGCGTACCGGATGGCACCGCCGGTGCCCAGCGGCGAAGGTTCGACGACGTACCGGATCTTGATCCCGACATCGCTGCCGTCGCCAAACACGTCCTCGATCCGCCGCGGTTGGTAGTTCAGGCTCAGAATGACTTCGTCAATCTCCGGTACCTGCTTGAGCCGATCGATCTGATAGTGCAGGAACGGCCGGTTGAAGATTGGAACGATTGGCTTCGGGGTGTGAACGGTGAGCGGACGCAGCCGCGTGCCCTTTCCCCCTGCGAGCAGAATGGCTTTCATGACAGCCGCCGATCATATCCGATTGGCGCGACCGCTGCAGCGGCCACGCCGTCTGCTGCCATTCCGACACGCCTTCAGGGGGACGCGCCATGACGGAGGGGATTAGAATGGCGGTGACTGCACGCGCCTGCAGGCACCCCGAGCCCGCGACATGAATCTGCCGAACACGCTGACGACGGTTCGCATCTTCCTCGTGCCACTGCTCGTCGTCGTGCTGCTGACCAAGTTCGGCGGTGAGCTCATCCTGGGCGTGCGCAAGGAGTATGTCGGCGCCGCCATCTTCGGCCTGGCATCGGTCACCGACTGGCTCGACGGCTATCTCGCGCGGCGTCACCGCCAGATCACGTCGCTCGGTCAGATGATGGATCCCATCGCCGACAAGCTGCTCACGTCGGCGGCGTTCATCTCGCTCGTGCAGCTGAACGTCGCTCCGGCGTGGATGGTGGCCGTCATCATCGGCAGAGAACTGGCGGTCACCGGCTTGCGCAGCCTCGCCTCGACACGCGGACGCGGCTTCGCAGCCTCATGGCTCGGCAAGATCAAAATGGCGTCGCAGGTCACCGCTATCCTGCTGCTGATCCTCGGTCAGGAGGGACGGCAGCCCTTCCTCTGGCTCGGCCAACTCGCGTTGTGGGTGGTGCTCGTCACCGCGCTCGTGTCGGCGCTCGATTACTACTGGGCGTTCGCCACCGCCGCGAGTGAGACACTGCCTCGGGCCGAGAATCGAGCCGCCGATCCGGAACGCCGAAAGGCTGTGTAGCTACCGCTGCGGCGGCGTCGGCGTTGGCGTTGGCTTCACGTCAGGCTGGTCGCCAGGACCGGGCGGAATGGGCTTCGAGTCCGTCGACGTCGCCGGTGTGGCCGGCGTCGATTCGGTGGCTGTGTGAGCCGGGGTCGCAGCAGGGGTTGTGGGCTTGTAGTCTGCGATGCGTTGCTTGGCCTTGACGAGGAATTCGCTCGCGTCGAATTCCTTCACCAGGCGATCGAAGTACGGGATAGCTTCCGCGCCCAGGTTGACCTTCAGCAGCGCCTCTCCCAGGTAGTAGTACACGGCATCACGATTCGTGTATCCCGGATCGTCTTTGAGCAGCTGCTTGAACCGGACGATCGCGCCGGGATACCACCGGTTCTTGTAGTAGAAGTAGCCAATCGAATAGTCCGAGAAGCCCACGCGATCCTTGGCCTCGCGCAGCTTGCCCTCCACTTCGGGCATCAGGCTGCTGTTCGGATACTTCACGACGAACGTCTCGAGCTCCCGGACGGCCATCCTCGTCTGCGACTGATCCCGCCCCGGCTTGTGCATCTGGTAGTAGTGCGACATCCCCAGCTTGTACTGCGCGTAGTCGGCGCGGTGGTTCGTTGGATAGAACGTGAGGAATTCCTTGAACTCGTTCTCGGCCAGCACATACGACTCGGACGAGCCTTCGCCCAGATAGGTATCACCGACGCCGAGCTTCGCGTCCGGCCGGTACGGGCTCTGCGGATAATTGTCGACGAGGCGAGAGAAGTACTCGCGCGCCGAGAACCACCGGTGCTTCTCGAGCGCGGCCGTGCCCTTCTCGAACAGGAACTTGTCGGCCTCACCGCTGGTCTTCGAGACGACGTCCTTGTCCTTGCCGCCGCAGGCCGGAGCAACGACCACGACACAGAGAACGAGGAGAGCCAGCCAGCGACGATGAAGCGGTTGTACGGTCATGCAGTGACGGGAGAAGAAGCCAGCCAACGGGCCTGGGCTGCGAGCCCGTCGGCGAGTGAAACAGTGGGCGCGAATCCGAGCTCGCGCCGCGCCAGTGTGGTGTCGGCGAACGTGTCGCGCATGTCGCCCTTTTCTTCCGAGCGGTATTCGACGCGCAACCGGCGGCCGGTGACGGTTTCGATGAGATCGAGCACGTCGTTGACGCTCACGCGCGAGCCGCCGCCGACGTTGTACGCGCGCCCCGGCACGCCGCGTTCACCGGCCGCGAGCGTCGCCGCGACCGCATCTGCCACGAAGGTGAAGTCACGCGTCTGCTTGCCGTCGCCAAAGATCGTGATGGTCTCGTCCTTGAGCGCGGCGGAAATGAACTTGTGAAACGCCATGTCGGGACGCTGGCGCGGGCCGTAGACCGTGAAGTAGCGCATCGCCACCGTTGGCACGGCGAAATTGGCTTCGTAGAGATGGCCAAGTTGTTCGGCGGCCAGTTTCGTCACGCCATACGGCGACAGCGGACGGGGCAACGCGTCCTCACGCATGGGAATCGCCGCTGCGTCGCCATACACCGACGAACTCGACGCGTGCACGAAGCGTTCGATCGGCCGTCCGACGCACGCTTCGAGCAGGCGCTGCGTGGCTTCGATGTTGTTGACGGTGTAGACCTGAAAATCCGTGCCCCAGCTGCGCCTGACGCCAGCTTGAGCGGCCAGGTGATAGACATGGGTCACCCCGTCGAGCAATAACGAGAGATCGGCGTCGTGAATCGACGTTTCGATGAAGCGGAAGCCCTGGCGGCCGAGCAGTACGTCGAGGTTGGCTTGCTTGATCGCTCGAGGGTAGTAGTCGGTGAAGCAGTCGAGGCCAGTCACCGGGACCCCGCGGTCGAGCAACGTGCCGCTGAGATGTGAGCCGATGAACCCGGCGACTCCCGTGACGAGCGCTTTCATGCGAAAAACGTCCTGACCCGCTCCGGCAGCCGCACCGGCCTGCCCTGGGGATTGAGCGACGCATGGGCCGTGCGTCCGGTGACGATCCGATCACTCCCGCGATCGATCATGTATTCGAATACCAGCCGCACCGGCGACGCCAGCGTCCCAGTCGTCGTGATCTGCAGCTCGTCGTCGTAATGGGCCGACCGCACATATTGGCAGCTCGCCTCGATCACTGGCAGGCTGTAGCCGTCGGCTTCCATCTCACGATAGCTCCATCCGAGCGCGCGCAGCAGCTCGGTGCGGCCCACCTCGAACCACACGAAGTAGTTCGCGTAGTAGACCACGTTCATCTGGTCGGTTTCGGCGTAGCGCACGCGCACTCGCGCGACCGATACCTGGCTCGTGCCCACCTCAGACGGCCGCGGCCACCGCGGACCGCAAGGCGCGCACCGCCGCTTCCGGATCCGGCTCGCCGAAAATGGCGGCTCCCGCCACGAGAATCTCAGCACCGGCGGCCACGACGCGCGGGCCGGTGAGCGTGTCGATACCGCCATCGATCTCGACCGGGGCGGAATTACCCGCGGCGTCGAGGAGGGCGCGGACAGCCCTGACTTTAGACTCGCTGCGTGGGATAAAAGCCTGTCCGCCAAAGCCTGGATTGACCGACATGACCAGCACGTGGTCGAGGTCAGCCGCAACTTCGCTCAGCAGGTCAGGTGGCGTGGATGGATTGAGCGCCACGCCCGCCCGGCAGCCGAGTTGTTTGATCGCGTGCAGCGTGCGGTGAAGGTGCGGCAGCACCTCGACGTGCACGGTCAGCATCTTCGCGCCGGCATCCACGAACGCTTCGAGATAGCGGTCCGGATCCGTAATCATCAGGTGCACGTCGATCGGGACACTGGACACGCGCGCAATCGCTTTCGCAATCGCCGGGCCGAGCGTGAGATTTGGCACGAAGTGGCCGTCCATGACGTCCACATGAATCAGATCCGCGCCGCCGCGGACGACCGCCTGCACCTGCTCACCCAGCCGCGCGAAGTCCGCCGACAACACGGAGGGCGCTATGCGCACCAGCCGCGTCATCGACTGACCTCCAGCGAAATGGCTTCGCCAGGGGCAATCTGGAACCCTCCAACCGGTGTCTGTCGAATGACGATGCCCGCCGGCACGCCCGGATAGGGATGATTGCCAACGACTGCTACGCGGAATCCGCGTCCGCGAAGATAGTCGGCGGATCGTTCGCCGTCCACACCGATCAAGTCGGGCATCACGAACGTCGTGCTCCGAGCGCCGCGATTGACGAGGATCGACACGGTATCACCTCGGGTTCCGGGCGCGGGCGCCTGGGCGACAACGGTGTCCGCCTGATAGTCCGCGGACTGAATTTCTGTCACGGCTGCGAGCACCAGGCCATCCTGCCGCACGCGCACCTGAGCGGTCCGTTCCGTCTGCCCAGTGAGGTCAGGAATGGTCGCGGCGTCCTTGCCGAGGCTGACCCAGACCTTGACGCTTCGCGGCCGCCGCGCCGTAACGCCGGCCATCGGGTCCTGCTGCAGGATTTCGCCCGCCGGCATCTTCGGGTCGACTCGCCGGTTCTCGTCCACGCGCAGCGTCAACCCCAAATCCGCCAGCAGCGTTGCCGCATCGCGGACCGTCCGTCCACTCAGATCAGGCACCTGCACTTCGCGGGCCCGAATGCCAACGCGCATCGCAGCACCGGCGAACAGCACGTAGGTGGCGAGCAGAGCTCCCAGAAGAAGGAGCACCTTGCCCACGCCCAGGACGCGCGTTCCCAGTGGCATGCAACCTAAGAATGTACTACAGGTTGCGGCTAGGAAGACAGCCGGACACACCCGGCCGCGATCCTAGCGGGCCCGCTGCATGATCGCGCCGAAGAACGCCTCGAGCCCGTCGCGCCATGGCCACGTCTGGAAGTAGCCACGGTCGTTCACCAGGGAACGGGCTGCCGAAGGAAGTAACGCGCGCACGTCGGATGCGCCGACCAACTGGAAGGCTGAGGCGGAGATCATCGACTCGACGACCGCCTCGTTCTCCTCGGGCTCGCTCGAGCAGGTGCTGTACACCAACCGGCCACCAGGGGCGACGACCGAGGCGGCGTGATGCAACATCCGCCGCTGCGTCGCCGCAAGGCCATCGAGATCGTCCACGCGTCGCCGCCACTTGATGTCAGGGTCGCGCCGGACGATGCCGAGCCCGGAACACGGAGCGTCCACGAGCACGACGTCGAACACGGGACCAAACGGCGGCGGATCCCGTAGATCCATCTGAACGACTGCGACGTCGGCCGCACCCACACCCATCAGGGTCTCGCGAAGGAGTCGCACACGTCGCGGACGCACGTCCGCCGCGACCAGCATTGCGTCTGATCCAAGCCCGGCACGCATGATCAGGGTCTTGCCGCCCGGGGCCGCGCAAGCATCGAGCGCGCGCGTCGCCGTCACGCCAGTGGCGAGCAGTCCCACGAGTTGCGAGGCTTCGTCCTGCAGCAGGAACCGGCGCTCGCTCGGCGGAACGCGAGGCAGGCCGGTCACCACGGTCAGTCCGTCCGGAGCATACCGGCTCGGCTGTGTCTCGACCCCCGATCCGCGCAGCGCCTCGGCGACGCTCGCCCTGTCATTCTCAGGAGTCTGAGCGCGCAAAGTCAGGGGTGCCGGTGCGTTGTTGAACTGCAGCCAGCGCTCGGTCGCGTCAGCGCCACAACGTGCCACCCATCGCTCGACGAGCCATCGAGGGTGCGACAGCGTCGTGCTCAGATAGGCGAGCGACGGATCATCGGTGCCTAGCACCGCGGGGCGCGGAGGCAGTCCGAGCGTTCGCCGCGACCGGCTGATCCGTCGAAGCACGGCGTTCGCGAATCCAGACGCGCTCGACTTCCGCGCCGCTCGGACCATTTTGACCGCATCGTTCACAACGGCCGCGGCCGGCACGCGATCGAGATGGAGCAGTTGGTAGATACCGAGCCGCAGGATGTCGCGGACCACGGCATCGAGCGCGTCTACGGGGTGGCTCGAGGCTCCTGCGAGGACGAAGTCGATCTCTCCCAGCCATCTCAGTGTTCCCGTGGCGAGCTCGACGAGCAGCGCTCGGTCCCGCTCGTCGCTGAGCGTGGCCCGCGCCCGAGCGATGGCATCCGGCAGGTCGGCCTTGTTGCCAGCGACTGCGCTCACGACGTCCAGCGCGGCGCGGCGGGCCGGAGCGATCATTGAAACTGGGTACCCGGCCGGAGAGGATGGCCCGCGAGGAACTCGCGCGCAGTCAGGCGCCGCCGTCCTTCAGGTTGTATCTCGAGGATTTGCAGGATCCCGTCACCGGTGGCCACGCGCAGACGGTCGCCGTCCGCTTCAACGATGACGCCCGGTGCCGCTCCCGATCCGGACTCGGATGACGTTCGCAGCAGGATCACGCGATGCCCGTCGAGCGTCGCGGAGGCGCGCGGCCACGGCATCAGACCGCGCACCTGGTTGTGCAGCTGTCGCGCCGAGCGGCTCCACGCAATCGGGCTTTCGTCCCGCGTGATCTTCGCGGCGTATGTCGCGCGGGTGGCGTCCTGAGGTGTCTCGTGAGCCGTTCCCTCTGCCATGTCGTCGACGACGGTGACGAGGAGCGTGGCGCCAGCTGCGGCCAGATCGCCTTCGACCTCGCCGCTCGTCGCGTAGGGATCGATCGGGCGGACGACCGACGCGAACATGGCACCAGCGTCGAGCTCTTTCACGATCCGCATGATCGTGACGCCGGTCTCGGCGTCGCCGTTGAGCACCGCACGATGGACGGGGGCCGCGCCGCGATAGCGGGGGAGCAGCGAGGCGTGCACGTTGATCAGTCCCTTCGCCGGCGTGTTGATGACGACTTCCGGAATGATGCGCCCGTATGCCGCCACCACGCCGAGATCGGCGCCCCACGCCGCAAACGCCTCCAGGAACGCCGGATCCTTCAGTCGATCCGGCTGCAGCACAGCCAACCCCTGATCGTGGGCGAGTGCTTTGACCGGTGCCGGCGAGGGCTTCTGACCCCGGCCCCGCGGTCGATCAGGCTGCGTCACGACACCGACAACCGGATGCCGCGAGCCGAGGAGCGCTTGGAGCGTTGGAACGGCGAACGCCGGTGTGCCGAAGAACACGATGCGCAGCGTAGCAGCCATTACCAGTCGCCCGTCCGCTTCAGCTTCCGGATCTTGCGGACGATGACGTCGCGTTGAATGCCCCGCAGGCGATCGATGAAGAGAGTCCCGTCCAGGTGATCCATCTCGTGCTGGAACGCCCGCGCCAGCAGACCGGTTCCTTCCACGACCGACTCCGCTCCATCGCGATTCAGCGCCTTTACGGTCACGCGTGCTGGCCTGGCAACGGTCGCGGTAAATCCCGGAACAGAGAGACAGCCTTCTTCTTCGAGCTGCATGCCATCCCGGCTGACGAACTCGGGGTTGATGAAGGTCATCAGCGAGTCCGGCACGTTGACCGACCGTGACGTCCACCACGAAAATGCGGAGCGACACGCCGATCTGCGGCGCTGCCAGTCCCACACCAGGCGCAGCGTACATCGTCGCCACCATGTCATCGATCAGCTGATGAATATCGGCGGTGATCGCGGTGACAGGCTCGGCCACGCGATGCAGGCTGTCGCCGCCGTACTTGATGATTGGACGAATCATGCCGGCCGGAACAGTCAGGGCCGGGACGAGACCTCGAACCGCGCGCGGACGTCGCGGTTGTAGGCGGCGTAGTTGTGTTCGATCTCGGCGAGGGAATCACCGCCAAACTTCTCGAGAAACGCATCGGCCAGCGTCAAGGCCACCATGGCCTCGCCCACGACGGCCGCGGCGGTCACGGCGCACACGTCACTCCGCTCGATGGCCGCCTCCGATGGCTCGAGGGTGGCCATGTCCACGGACCGCAGAGGCTGCATCAGCGTCGCGATGGGCTTCATGTAGCCGGTAACGCGGAGTTCCTCGCCGTTGGTGACGCCGCCTTCGAGACCACCGGCGTTGTTCGTCAGACGGGCCACGCCAAGTGCTTCGTGACCGGTCGCGCCATGCGGCACGATAGGAACGATTTCGTCATGGATGCGCGAGCCGGGCAGCATGGCCACGCCGGGCCCCTTCCCGATACCCACGGCCTTGATGGCCGGGATGGACATGATGGCCTGGGCGAGCCGCCCGTCGAGTTTCCGATCCCACTGAACGTGGCTTCCCAATCCGACCGGCAAGCCGGCGGCGATCACCTCGAACGCGCCGCCCAGCGTGTCGCCCGCCTCGCGCGCCGCGTCGATGGCGGCGATCATCTGCTGTTCCGTGGCGAGATCCACGCAGCGGAGCGGTGAATCGTTCGGGATGGCCCGTACCGCGGTCACCGGCACGGCCAGCGACTCCGGCAATCCAACGCCGCCGATGGTCACCACGTGACTCACGACATCGATCGTGAAGTGCGACAGGAGTTGCCGGGCAACCGCAGCGAGCGCCACGCGTGCGGCGGTCTCGCGCGCGCTGGCGCGCTCGAGCACGTCGCGCATGTCGGTAAGGTCGTACTTCAGGGCACCAGCGAGGTCGGCATGGCCCGGCCGTGGACGGGTCACTGGCGCACGGTTCGCCCCGGTCGCATCCGCCGGCGCTTCGGGCCCGACGTGCATCGTCTTTTGCCAGTTCTGCCAGTCTTTGTTGGCAATCTGGAGGGCGATTGGCGCACCGGTCGTGCGTCCGCGGCGGATGCCGGCGACGACCAGCGCCCGGTCGGATTCGATTGCCATCCGCCGGCCGCGACCGTAGCCCCCCTGTCGGCGTGTCAAGTGCGTCGTGATCACTTGCTCGTCGATAGCGAGACCCGCGGGCATGCCCTCGAGAATCGCGACGAGCGCCTGGCCGTGTGATTCACCAGCCGTGAGGAATCGCAGCATTCATCGCAATTCTAATACGAAGTTTCTGCGCGGATCGCGATCCGCCGTCGCGATGTGCGCGAACGCCAGGACCCAGCCACCGCCGAGAATTGTGCGTCCATCCGGGGAAGGCACCGCCGCTGTGCGCCCGCCGGCAATGGCGGCGGCGCGATTGCAGCCTGACGTGACATGCCAATGCGGCTGCTGGCCGATCGTTTCTGCTCCGACGGGTCCAGCCACGCCTTCGACGTCGGGACTGCGTCCAATGTCTGGCTGCGCGTCGAGCCCATGGCTCCAGGTGCCGCTCAGCTCGCATGGGCTGATCGATGCGCGACATTGACGATGCTCTGGCATCCGTGGCTGGCGCCGTGCATCGACTACGGCGAGTGGTGCAAGGGACACCGTTTCGAGGCGTACGCGGTCCCCGTTCAGACAGGTAAGGGCGCTGGCTCGCGCGCCCACCAGCGGAAGCGAGTGGCCGTCGGACAGTTCCTCGAAGCCGTGGCTCTCCCTCGCGCGACGGTCGTGACTGACACGGGCAGCCGATCGTGTCTGGTCCTGCCGGGCGCGTTCGGTCCTGAAGCGGCAGAAACTGAAACTCATCCCGACCCCAATTCCGCATGGGGGTCTACGGTTGGCATGGGGCTTCGCCTGCAGCTTCCCCGGATCGCCATCAGCGTTGCCGAAGTGTTGCGTGACGAGCCCCCGCCGGGCGTGTCTTCGCTAGCCATCGAAGTGCCCGTGGGTGGAGGCGGCCGAACGCTGCTTCGATTCATCGCGCGATTTGCACGCCTCGCGGGGTGGCTTCCACTCTCAACTGCCGCCGTCGCGGGCCTCGAGCGGCTTGATGGTGCGTGGTGGGGCGCGCTGCACGAGCGCCACCTGGCGATCCTCCACGACGGCCGCCGATCGAGTGCGCCGGATCAGTCATTGGTCCACAGCCTCGTCCGGCTTGGTATCAGTGAGCGACCCCGCCTCGTGGTACGTCTCGTCGAGCCAGGACGCGTCATCGGCGCGCTGCCGTGGATGCCATTCTCGTGCGACACCCTCGCGAACGCTGTCGTCCGTCCTCGTGCGCGGTGGCGGGTGCGCCGTAGTGCGGCGCAGAGCGGCGGGCGACCGGCCGTCTTCGTGTCTCGGCTCTGGCCGCAACCATTGGCAGCCTGCTCGATGCCGGCATTTGCAACCGCCGACCGCGTCCGCGAAGCACGTCCATCCGAAGTGTCGGCGGTCGAAGAAGCGGAGGTGCTGGCGAGCCGCGGCCGCCATGCCGACGCGGAGCGTACACTCCGCAGATCCGCAGCCATGCTCGAGCGCCGCGGTCAGCTGGAGGCCGCTTCCGACACGTTACTCGCGTGTGCGGATCGTGTCTGGCATCGCGGACATCCCGACGCGGCGTGGACCCTGGCCGATCGCGCCCGCGGGATCGCCGAGCGATGCGGCCATTCTGAACGGGCCCTGATGGCATTGTCGTGGCTCGGACGCGCGGCACTGGACCGTCTCGATCCCGACCGAAGCGAAGTGATTCTGCGAAGCTGCATCACGGCAGCAGCGGTTGGCGGTCATGATGCACGTCAGGCGTATCGCTGCGGTAGCCCTCGTCCGGACCCTGTGTTGGCGTGGCCAAGCCGAAACCGCCGCTCTCTGCGTTGGCGACGCCTTCAGGGCACGCGACGTCGAACAGTTTGCTTCCGCACCTGCGTCGAGCCCGATCGTCGATGCGCCACTGCTGGGTGTGCTCGAGCACGGAGGTGCCATCCGTGTCCACGTGGCTCGGGGACTGTTCGAAGATGGCAGCGCTCACGTCCGCGCGCTCGATCAGCTGCCCGACAACAGCTCAGCGCCGGTACGCCTCGCTGCATCGTCAATCCGTGTGCGCTGGCTCGCGGCAATTGGTGATACCAGAGCGCTCACTACTCAACTCGCGGACGCGTTGCGGCTCTCGCGGGAAGCCTCACGACCGTTGGAAGCCATTCGCCTCCGGTGCCTCGCCACCGAGGCCCTCACCCGCATGGGTGATCCGCAGCGTGCCCGTCAGTTCGCGCGGCCGTTGCGGCACACCAGCGGGCGTCTGCTGCCGCCCCTCCTGGCCGCCCGCCTGGCCCTTGCCAGAGCCGCGGCGGACGGGCGAACGGACCTGGCCGCGCTCTCGCAATTGAGGCGCCGCGGCGTCAAGTGTCCTGACACGCAGCCATCCAAGGCCAGCACGAGTGCGTCATTGAGGTCAGCCATGTTGGAGGACGTGCTCGAAGTGCTACGCGTGTCGCAGGACGGAGACGATCCGGCACGTGCGCTCCAGCAAGTGGCCTCGCTGCTACGCGAGCGTCTGTCGGCCGCGGTGGTGTCAATCGCGTCACCGGGCGCTACGCCTGCAGTGGTGAGCGCGCCGGACGTCCCGAGCGTGCTGCTGGCGTCGACACGTCGCGTGGCAGAGAGTGGGGTCGTGCTGCAACGCGAGGCGATCGACTACGGTACCGAGAGCGCCGTCCCGGTGCGGCATGGCGGCGGGCTTGTCGGAGCCCTGGGCTGTCGTTGGCTGCCCGGAGCAGAGGTCGATCACGAGTGCTCGCGTCAATTGCTCGCCGCCGCTGCCGCGGCAGTGTCGCCCTGCCTTCGCGCCTTCGTCGAGAACCTCACGCCATCGTCACCAGCAGCGGCCGTCGATCCAGACCTGTTGGGAACCAGCGAAGCCATCGAACGCGTCCGCCGCGCGATCGCGCAGGCCGCAGACGCACCGTTTCCCGTGTTGATCCACGGCGAGAGCGGAGTCGGCAAGGAGCTCGTGGCGCGTGCACTGCACCGCGCCAGCGTCCGGCGCGGACGACCGTTCTGTGCGGTGAACTGTGCAGCACTCCCGGACGACCTGCTCGAGGCGGAGCTGTTCGGTCACGTTCGCGGGGCTTTTACCGGCGCCGTGACGGATCGCCGCGGTCTGTTCGAAGAAGCGGACGGGGGCGTGCTGTTTCTCGACGAAATCGGAGAGCTGTCGCCGCGCGGCCAGGCGAAGCTCCTCCGCGTGCTACAGGAAAGCGAAGTGCGCCGGATCGGCGAAGCAGGATTCCGGCGCATCGACGTCCGCATTGTCACGGCCACCAACCGCGCGCTCGACGTGGAAGTAGAGGGCGGCCGGTTCCGGCGTGACCTCTTCTACCGCCTCGACGTGTTGCGGATTGTCGTGCCGCCTCTACGCGAGCGCGCTGAAGACGTGCCCTTGCTGGCCCGTGCGCTCTGGAAACGGGCCGCCGACCACGTCGGCACGCGCGCCACGCTCTCGGATCGCACACTGGCCGCGCTGAGCCGCTACGACTGGCCGGGCAACGTGCGTGAGCTGCAGAACGTGATGGCCGTGCTTGCGGTCACCGCGCCACGACGAGGCACGGTCGGACCGTCAGGCCTGCCGGCCTCCATCGCCCGCGCGGCGCTCGAGAGCGAGGCCGTCACCCTCGACGATGCACGCCGGCGTTTCGAGGAACGCTTCGTGCGCGCCGCGCTGGCGCGGGCCGGCGGGCACCGCGGACGCGCAGCAACCGAACTGGGCTTGAGCCGGCAAGGCCTGGCAAAACTACTCGGGAGGCTGAAAATCGGATCTCAGTAATTCGGCATTCGGAGTGCGGAATGCGGAATGAAATGTCGAAGTGAGCGCGGATTACCAATCGGCACTCCGTATTCCGAACTCCGACCTACTGTTGCACCTTGAGCTCTTCAAGGCGCACTTGTAGTGCCTGGTCGTGCGGGGCGTGCTCCACGGCCGCGGTCTGCCACCGGACGGCTTCTTCGTGATCGCGCAGGCGAACGGAGAGATCCGCCATCTTGGCGAGCGTCTCGGCTTCTTTTCGATCGTCGTTGAGGAACGCCAGATAGCGGCCAAACGCCTCACGCGCCTCGGCAAAGTTCCCGAGCCGCGCCGTGCAATTCGCGAGTTGTTCAAAGGCGAGCGGCGCCACCGGCATGCGAACCGCCGCGTCGCGCAGCACGCGGACGGCGCCCTCGAGGTCGCCCGACGCGGACAGCGCCCGCCCGCGCAGGAGCAGATCCTGCGACGTGGGAACGCCGTGCGACACGATCGTGGCCGTGGCCTCGAGTGCCTTGCTGAGCGCCACCCGATCGTCCTTCGTTTCGGCTTGCTGCAGCCACACCGCAGCCAGAGCCGTGTAGATCGCCATGTTGTCGGGGTACCGTTCAGCGGCACGGCCCAACGTGATGACCGCCAGGTCGGGACGCCCCGCGTCCGCCTGGGCCATCCCCAGTGCGAGCCGGCGATCGATGCGGTCGGGATCCAGGGCCACCAGCGCTTCGAGCTGATCGATCCGTTCAGTGGGCCGATTCTGCCGGTGATAGAGCGATGCCAGCGCTTCTCTCGGCTCGGCAAAGCCTGGCGCCACCTGCGCCGCACGCTGGAAGGCGAACGCGGCGTCATTGGTCTGCCGCTGGTCCTGCAGGCACAGTCCGAGCAGATACCACGCCTCCGAGAAGCGGTCGTCGAGGCGCACCGCCTGACGGAGGACTGGAACGGCCGCCTTGGCTTCGCCGGCCTGGAAGCGGGTCAGGCCCAGCTTGTACAGGACGCGCGGCGACCGGTCGTCGATCCTGACATAGCCTTCGTAGCGTTCGGCAGCCCGTGCGTAGCGTTCCTGCGCGGCGAGGACATCGCCCAAGCGCTCGAGGGGCCGCGTCGCGGTAGAGTCGATTTCCGACGCCCGGCGGAGGTCTCTGAGGGCGGCTTTCAGGTCTCCCAGGCGGCGGTAGGTCTCACCCCGCCGAAGGTAGGCCAGCATTGAGTCGTGGTTGAGGGCGATGGCGCCGCTGAACGCCTCGATAGCCTGGAACGCCTGGTCGGCCGCCAGAGCAGCGTCTCCGGCAGCGATCAGACGGCGATACTCCCGGTCCCGGGAGACGGCCGTCCACGCGACGATCCCTCCCAAGCCGACGACCGCAGCCAGCAGAATGACCAGGAGTGGCCGTTTCATTGGCAGCCGGAGCCCATCCTAGCAGAGCGAGCCTTTTTCCGGGGATCGGGGTCTAATCTGGTACCAAGGTTACGAGTCGACCGGGCGGGCAGTGCTACAGTGGAGGCAGCAGGTGGCTGAGAACCTGGTGCTCAAGCCAGTACGCGTAGAGACTTGGACGGAGCTGGGCGGACGGGAAGCGGCGCTCATCGAGCGCTGCGCCGCCGGGGACGAGTCTGCCTGCGCGGAACTCGTCGTGGAGCACGAGCGGATGGTCTTCCAGCTTGCCCTCAACCTGCTCGGCGACCGCGAAGAAGCGCTCGACGTCTCCCAGGAAGTGTTCCTGCGGGTCTTCCGCACCATCCATCGCTTCCGCGGTCAGTCGGCTCTCCGCACCTGGATCTTCCGTATCGTCGTCAATCAAGCCCGCAATCGGCAGCGCTGGTGGAGGCGGCGGTATCGCCGGCGAGCAGGTGTCGCTCGACGAGCACATCGCGACCCACGGCGAAATGGCCGATCAAGACGGCGCGCCACCCGACCGCGAGCTGGATCGCAAGCACCTGGCCGAACGGGTCTGGTCCGCGCTCGATTCGCTCCCGTTCGACGAACGAACAGCCATTGTGCTCCGGGAGGTTGACGGTCTGAGCTACGACGACATCGCGTATTCACTTGGCGTGACGTTGGGGACGGTCAAGGCGCGTCTGACGCGCGCCCGTCGCGCGCTACGCACGTCGCTGCACGGAGTCTCCGCATGAAGGCGATCTCCTGCGCTCGGGTAAAGAAGATCCTCGCCGCCTATCGCGATGGGGAACTCGATGCCGCACGGCGGGTGGCGATTCGGCAGCATCTCGTCTCGTGCCCGGCCTGCAGTGTCGAAGCCGACGCATTGAGATCCGTTGGTGACCTCGTGCGTCAGTCGTCGTTTTCACGCGGCGAAGGGGTCAGCGATTCCGTCGGCAGCCTGCGTGCCCGCGTCGTGGCGCGGGTGCAGGCCGAGCAGCCTCAGCGATCGACCGCCCGCCGGCTGCTCGATTTCAACGACGGGCACCTGCTCTGGGTGGCTGGCGGAGCGACGATGGCAACGCTGGTGTGCTTGCTGGCGCTGCTGGGTGTCATCCGCATGAGTCTTCGCGAGGCGCCCTCGTCTTTGTCCGCCGTGATCGGCGCGCTGGGCGATCCTGGCTCGAATCGCAATCCCCTCGCGCTCGACGCGCGCATGTTGCTGCCGCGCGCGGATCCCGACGCGCTGATGCCATCGCCGCTCCTCAAACCCAGTGAAGGCTGGCTGGCAATCTCGGCCGTGGTGACGCGCGAGGGCTTGGTGCGCGACGTGGCCCTGCTGCCGACGTCCACGCTGTTCGAGCCGAAAGATGAGGCACTTCTCGACCTGCTCGACGCCGCCACGCAAACGCGATTCGAGCCAGCCCGTGCCGGTGGCGAACCCGTGGCGGTCAGCGTCGTGTGGCTCATGGCGCACACGACCGTCGTCGGGCGAGACGGGGCACCGGTGGTGCTGGCGCCGCGCGCACCGATCCGCCGGCTGCGAAACGATTCACCGCTCCCGCACCCAACGGCTCCGGTGAGCTCCAAGGAACCGGCGCTTTCCCTCGCCACCGCCTGACGCGGCAGCGTCTCCATTCATTTCGCGGGTGCTGTTACCGGGGCCGGCGTGTTTGCACGCGCCGTGGCCACGTTGTTCATCGTGTCCGTTGCCCGCAGCACGATGGCCTTGTCGGCCGTTTCGGCGTCTATGACCAACTCGAAGCTCTCGGTGGGTGAGTCGGCTATACCGTCCAGCGGGTAGATGGGACGCCATCGCTCGGCATCGATGGAGTATTCGACGCGCTGCACGGCCGAGAACTCGTCCTTCACCGTGAATGCGACGATGGTCTTGCTGCCGTCTCGACGCACGCCCGTGACCGTGATCGTCGGCGGTGTGTTGTCGATGTCGAACGCGCGGCTCTCACGCTCGCCAGTAAGCGACGCGCCAGGCGGATTGCCGGGGGCGTCGGAGGCGACGATCTTCACGACGTACGTGCCGTTGGGCACCGACGTCGTGTCCCACACGAAGATGGGATCCGGCAGGCCGCGCTTGAGAGGCTTCCAGGCAGTTTCACCTTCGCGCCGATAGAGCACGTCGTACAAGAGTTCGTCGTCGTTGTCGTCGTCGGCCTTCCAGATGATGGTCTGGAGTCCCTTTTGGTAGCCGCGACGGCCAAGAGTGGGCGATCCCGCCACACTGGCGGTCGCGCTCGAGGCCGCCGAGGATGGCTTGCGGTCGCTGGGGGAGGGATCGAAGCCCGCGATCTCGGCGTCGCCGGTCGAGAAGGGTTTCTGGAAGACCGCACCGGGAGGATGAATCGTGATCGAGGTCACTTGCGGCCGCAGGTTGCGCTGGAGATAGGCCGCCGTCACCGACGTCACGATCGGCGAGACCGTGCCAGTGCCCGTCAGATCGACCTTCCATTGGAGGTAACGCGCCTTCGGACTCGTGATCGACTCGCCCTCGGACCGCGAGTAAGCGGCGGACCACTGGCTCCATGTGTCGTCTGGAACCGCCGTGTTGCCCGAGCGCGTATAGAGTTTCACCGCCGTGGATGGGGCCGTCGTCGCTCGCCAGCTGAGAGCGCCCCACGTAGCCACGGTCTCAGCGTCGCGGACCTCCGAGGTGAACGTGCCGTGCGTCGCCTGTGCCCCCGAGAGGCGGAACAGCTTGCCTGGATTCGCTGAGGCCGCCCAGACGAAGCCCTTGGGATCGGTCAGGAGCGACGTCACCTGTTGCGCGTCCGCGCTGGCCACGAGCGCCACGCGAATCGGATCGCCCATCAGCCGGTACAGTTTGCCCTTGGCACCCGTGGCGACGAGGAGCGATCCGCCAGCCTCGGGGAGCAGGTCGTACGGCACATCGTCGCTCGACTCCCAGAGCACGTCCGACGCGCCATCGGGCAGGATGCGGTAGACCGCACCGCGCGTGGTCCGCCTGTCTTCGCGGGCCGCCGTCGAAGTGCTACCGCCGACGGGGGTGACGTCCACGATGGTCACCGACGTGATCTCCGTGGAGACCGATGGGACCGGGACCGACGTCGTCGTGTCCGACGTGTCGCGGTCGGTCGGGCCTGGACGGTTCGAGCCCGGGGCCCGCCCGGTGAGTGCGGCGGCATACACAGTGCCCGATGCATCCAGGCGGAGCGCGCTGATCTCGTCGATGCCGGGATCGAGCAGGACGAAGCCCGTCCCGTCCTTCTTGATCCGGAAGACCTTGCCTGGCGACTCCGTGCCCGCCAGCAGATCTCCGTTCTTGTCGATGAGCAGCGTGATGGCGTGCGTGGCCTTCGTGCGGTAGAAGACGTCGCCCTTGCCTTCGGCGGTGATCTTGTAGATCAGCCCTTTCTCGCCGGTCGCTGCATAGAGCACTCCGGAGGGATCCAGCGCCAGCGACCAGATGTACTTGTCTTCGCAATCGAAGTACACCGTGGATTGGCCTTTCGCGTCCACCCTGTAGATCTTGCCTGCCGGGCGACGTCCCGACGAAGAGCCCGCCGCCTGGTGCTGGCGCCAGCGCGTGCACTTCGAGTTCGGCCGCATCGAAGAACACCGTGCGAGCACCGTCCGGCGCGAAGCGGAAGACTTGACCATCGTTGCCGGATCCGGCGTAGACGCCGCCATCAGCAGCGGCGACGAGGGTCCACAAGAACGGCGTCGTGCTCTCACCAACCGGCGTCAGCGCCGGGCCCAGCGTGAGGCGTCCGTACTGATCGACCGACAGATTCTGGACGTCCCCTTTGAGGAAGTCGGCCTGCGTTGACACCTGCCAGAACCGCGCGCCGGCTGCCGTCAACGCGGTGGTCAGAACTGCGATGACACAGGCCGCCGCAAGGACGCGCCACTGTCGAATCTGCATAGGGGACTCGGAGAGAGAAGTGGGTGAGGGGAGGGGCCGCAGAACCGGAGACTGCAGATCGGACACCGCAGACCGCAGACCGCAGACCGGAATCAATCACTCTGGACGTCAATCGTCAGGAAGCGGGCGCCGCTCAGGGCATAGTCGGTGGGGATGTCCCACTCGCCAATCGTCGCGTTCCGCAGAGGCACGAACTGGCCGCCATTCCGGTCGGCTTCCACGACAGCGAGCACCGACGGTGGCAGTGACGAGAGGTTCTCTCCGCTCACCACCGCGCCGGCGTCGGGACTCAGCAGTCGCACGTAGAGGCGGTTGTTCTTGCGCGCCTCGTTGAGTGCCCGGACCATCTGCGCGACGCCGTGCACGTGCTGCGGCTGCCTGGCCTCGCGCTGTTCCCACATCGAGAGCCGCGTGCCATCAGCCACCATCACCGTCAGCGTGCCCGACGCGTTCGAAGGAATCGCGAGTGGCACCTCCCGCGTGACTTCGTCCCCGCGATACGAGCGGATGAGAACCTTGAGCGGCACCGTGCGCCCGGGCCGCACGCTGACCGTGTCGAGCCATACGCGCTCGATCGTCGCCGTCCGCGGTTCTTCGGTGGAGGTGATCTGGATGTCGAGCGCGTCGATTTCGACCGGCTCGTAGTCATTCCTGAGCAGGAAGTTGAGCGGTCCTGCGATGTAGTTGGCCGCGCCAATCGAGGGAGACTCACCCGAGAACATGTCCTCGAAGGAAAGTTCGCCGTGCTTCCGCACGAGCGCGCGTCCCTTCACCGAGAACGTGGCGGCGCCGTACTCGCGCTCGTACGATTTCAGCGTGTTGAGAATCGCCACGTAGGTGAGCACCGGCGTGAACAGCTGATCGCGCACGACGCGGAACGAGAACGTGCGCGACGGTCCCCGGCCGGTCTCGAGTGCGATCGTGATCGGCAGCGTGGATGGCAGGGTGCCCAACGTGCCCGCGATGGCCGTGGCGCGATCCTGCTGGAACATGCCGATCGACTCGCCAAGCGTCGCCAGCTTGGACGACGACATCAGGCTTGGGAGCACCGCGTGCACGTACGCGCGGGTCATCGGGAACTCGGTGGGTCCGAGGTTGTAGAACGGATGCCCGAACGCATACACGCGCCCGCCTTCGACGTGCGTGACAGTGCCAGTCGCTCCGAGCTCGAGATCCCCGGAGATCAGGCTCACGCCGACGGCATCGCCAGGCTGGAGTTCGCGGCCAGGCTTTGCATCGTCCGCACCAGGCGACACTGCACCAGTCGTCGGCAGGAAGTTGCTCGCGCGAAACGCCGACGACACGAGATCGGCCACATCACCGCGAAAGCCGCCGAGGACGAGCGGCGTCGCGATAGGTCGGAGCATCGGTCCCATCTGTGGATCGAGGGCGCTGCCCGAGGCCGCTGAAATCACTTGAACGTCCGCAGGCGATGCGGCAAACGGTCGAACCGCGGCAAATGCCGCCTGCAGCGTGGAGGCCAACGTGGCCGGCGTGATGGGGAGGTCCAGCTGCGCGCGCACCGTCACGGCACGAGGTGCCCCGTTCTCGGTTGCTTCAATCATCTCGTCGATTGGCGTGATGCCCGCCATCGCCTCGCGCGAGAAGTTCCCCAACGAGTACGACACGGCGCCGACGAGGCGTCCGTCGATGTAGACCGGGCTGCCGCTCATGCCGGCGATGACTCCGGTCTGCGCCAGAGGACCACCCTCGAGCCGCGCCAGGATCAGATTCCGGCTCGGCCCCATGACGTTCCGGAGCACGCCGATGATGTGGACCTTGAACTCGTCGATCTTGTCGCCTTCGAAGACCGTCCGGCCAATGCCAACCATGCCCGGACGCACCTCGCCGATCGGCATTCGAGGCGTGGCCGCAGACAGAACCGAGAGCCACAGGCCCATCAGGGCGAGGCCGGCGACGATGGCGCGGAATCGCATGCTGCTGAAATCCAGGGTCGCGACGACCCGCAAGCTGTAGACGTGGACCAACTTCGATTATATCGGCTCGACGGCCTCCGGCCAATGGAGGAGAGCGGCGGGTTGACAGCATCGGGCGGGCTCTGCTAGTTTCCGGTAACCTCTGCACAGCGCGCATGCCACGATTTCACTGTCCCGCACTCCTTGTGACGCTCGACTCAGCAGTCCGGCCGTCCGGACTCCGGGGGACGGGTGCGTATCGGGGCTGGTGGTGGTTTGTGGACTCTCACAGTGAAGAGGCCTGCCGCGCCTGAAGCGACCAAGCGACGAGCACCAACCAAGCCTCTTCACACCCATCGGGTTGAAGAGGCTTTTTTGTTATGGGCGATTTTCTTTCGACATATTCCGGAACCGCAGTCTGCGCCGTCGTCGGCGCCGCCACGATGGAGGAGCTCCGTCAGGCGCGAGATCGCGTGTCCGAACGAGCCGATCTGGTGGAGATCCGGCTCGACGCCGCGCCCCGCCCCGATCCGGCAGCCGCGCTGCAAGGCCGTACCAGGCCAGTGGTGGTGACGTGCCGGCCTGCATGGGAAGGCGGTGGCTTCACGGGCTCCGAAACCGAACGGCTGGACATCCTGCGCCGCGCGTGGTCGCTGGGCGCCGACGCCGTCGATCTCGAAGCTCGAGCGGAAGGAGCGCCCGCGTTTCTCCGCGAAACGGGGGGCGAACGTATCGTCTTGTCGATACACGACTACTCCGGCGTGCCGACGGACCTTCTCGATCGTCTCCGCTCCATGGCGTCGACTCCAGCGGCGATCATCAAGCTCGCCGTGCAAGCCCATCGCCTGGCTGACTGCGAACCGATCTTCGGCTTGAGCCGGTCGATCCCGGGCCGGCGATTCATCGGAATCGCCATGGGGGCCTCGGGCGTGACGACCCGCATCCTGGCGGGTCCAATCGGTAGCGCATGGACGTACGCGGGGGATGGGTGGGCTCCGGGGCAAATCCCTTTGGATTCGCTGCTCGACGAGTTCCGGTTCCGCGAACTGACAACGCGAACCGCGATCTACGGCGTTGTGGGCCGCCCGATTGGCCATTCACTGTCGCCAGCCATGCACAACGCTGCGTTTGCCTCCGAAGGATCGGACGTCGTGTACGTCCCGCTCGAGCCCGAGTCGGCCGACGATGCGATCCAGTTTGCGGAGGCGCGGAACATCGGCGGACTGAGCGTCACAGCGCCCTTCAAGGTGGCACTGGTCGCTCACGCCACGCTCGACGCGACGGCCACGCGGATCGGTGCGCTCAACACGCTTCGCTGCCGCGACGGCCGCTGGGAAGCGACGAATACCGACCCCGAGGGCTTCATGGCGCCGCTCGCTGAATCGACAACCGTCGCCGGGTTGCGCGCGGCCGTGCTTGGCACTGGCGGCGCGGCCCGCTCCGTGGCGCTGGCGCTGGTCGAAGCCGGCGCACGCGTGACCGTACACGGGCGTGACCTCGGGCGAGCTCAGGCCGTCGCACAGCTGACTGGCGCGTCGGCACAAGCCTTCCAGCCAGCGGCCGGGAGCTGGGATCTACTCGTGAACACCACTCCGGTGGGCACGACACCGGCCAGCAGTGAATCGCCGCTTCCTGACGGTCCATTCGACGGCGCGCTGGTCTACGACCTCGTGTACAACCCGCCGATCACTCGACTGCTGCAGGATGCGGCGAAGGCTGGCTGTCGCGTGCTGGGCGGCCTGGACATGCTCGTGGCGCAAGCACAGGCGCAGCGCCAGTGGTGGACCGGCCGGCGAGGAGACGCCGCGGTCATGAAGGCGGCTGCCCTGAGGCGGCTCCAAACGGCGGCTGGTCCGCGGCCTGCGGGGGCCGCTTCGCTTTCGAGTTGAACGCCCAATGAAACTGACGACGTACGACGAATTCGTGGAGTTGGCGACGCGCGGGACGTTCGTGCCGGTCTGCAAGGAAATCATGGCGGACCTGCTGACCCCCGTCTCTGCCTTCCTCAAGATTGCCGAGCATTCGGACTACGCGTTCCTGCTCGAGAGCGTCGAGGGTGGCGAACATGTCGGCCGCTACTCGTTCCTTGGGAAGGATCCGTTTCTCGTGCTCAGGGCGCGCGATGGCAAGACCATCATCGAGCGCTCCGGCGCCGTGACGGAGTCGGCCGAGCCGCTGGTCCCGACGCTCCGGCGTCTGATGGCGGATTTCCGGTCGCCCTATGTGCCTGAGTTGCCGCGTTTCACGGGCGGGGCTGTCGGGTATCTCGGCTATGACACGGCGAGCTGGTTCGAGCCGGTCCCGTTGTCGAAGACGATCGATGGACCGGCGGCCGCGTCGGATGAGGCCGGGTTCATGTTGTTCGACACGGTCCTCGCGTTCGACCACGTTCAGCATCGACTGCTGATCATCTCCAACGCGAGAATCACTGGCGACGAAGACCTCGAATCGCTCTATCAGTTCGCGTGCGCCAAGATCGGCTTCCTCGAGAAGGAACTGGAGCGGACGCTGTCGTTGACGCCAGCCCCGGCCGCGCCTCCGATCGTGTTTCAGTCGAACATGACGCGCGAGCACTTCGAGCAGAATGTCCGCACGGCGAAGGAGTACATTGCCGCCGGCGACATCTATCAGGTCGTGCTCTCGCAGCGTTTCGAAGCCGACATTGCCGCGGACCCCTTCACGGTCTATCGCGCGCTGCGGCACGTGAATCCGTCGCCCTACATGTACTTCACCAGAGTCGGGGGTCTGTCGATCGTGGGCTCATCGCCCGAGATGCTGGTCCGCGTCGAGGGCCGCCACGCCGAGACGCACCCGATCGCCGGCACCCGGCCGCGCGGTCGCAGCAACGAGGAGGACTTGCGCCTCGCCGAAGAACTGAAGCGCAACGAGAAAGAACGCGCCGAACACGTCATGCTCGTGGATCTCGGGCGCAACGATCTCGGTCGCGTGTGCGAGTACGGCTCGGTCCGCGTGCCCCAGTTCATGGCGCTCGAGCGCTTCTCCCACGTCATGCACCTCACGTCGATCGTCGAAGGCAAGCTCGATGATGAGGCCGATCGCCTGGATGCGCTGGTGTCGTGCTTTCCGGCGGGCACGGTGTCTGGCGCGCCGAAGGTGCGGGCGATGGAGATCATCGCGGAGCTGGAGCCGACCAGGCGTGGCATCTATGCGGGCGCGGTTGGCTATCTGGACTTCGCCGGGAACCTCGACTTCTGTATTGCGATCCGGACCATCGTCGCCGCCGCGGGACGCGCCTACCTGCAGGCGGGTGCCGGCATCGTCGCCGACTCCAATCCGGCAGCCGAATACGAGGAAACGCGTGACAAGGCGCGCGCGCTGGTGCGTGCGCTGGAGTTGGCACAGGCAGGGCTTTAGCTCTGCCCGTTGCCCCTTAGCCCTTATGCCCTTTGCCCTTTGCCCTTTGCCCTTAGCCCTTTGCTTTGACCCTTAGCCCTTGAGTATGGTCTTCGTTCTCGACAACTACGATTCGTTCACCTACAACCTCGTGCAGTACATCGGGGAGCTCGGGGTCCAGGTGACGGTGCGCCGCAACGATCGCGTCACGCTCGAGGAAATCGCTGCGCTGGCGCCGACGCACATCGTGATCTCGCCAGGTCCTGGCCGGCCGGAGCACGCCGGACTGACGCCGGATGTCGTGCGCCATTTCGGTCCGAGGCTGCCGCTGCTCGGCGTGTGTCTCGGGCATCAGGCGATTGGTGCGGTGTTTGGCGGGCGTGTCGTTCGCGCGCCCGCCCCGATGCACGGCAAGACCTCGATCGTCGAGCATGATGGCAAGGGCGTGTTTGCCGGGCTGCGGGAGCCGTTCGTCGCGTCGCGTTATCACTCGCTCGCGGTCGAAGAAGCCGGCCTGCCGGCGGATCTCGAGATCACCGCGCGGGCACGCGAAGACGGCGTGATCATGGGGCTGCGTCATCGGATCTATCCGGTGCACGGCGTGCAATTTCACCCCGAGTCGGTCCTGACGGCTGAAGGCCGCCGGATCCTCCGGAATTTCCTGGAGCTGTGACGTGTTCGTACCGCTCCTCCATAAGATCCTCGCGCGCGAGGATCTGACGACCGACGAAGCCGCGGCGGCGATGCTCGAGATCATGAGCGGGCGGGCGACGCCCGCGTCCATTGCCGGCTTGCTCGTCGGTCTTGCCATGAAGGGCGAACGGCCCGCGGAAATCGTCGGCTTCGCGCGGACGATGCGGTCGCAGGCTGTGCCGTTCGATCGCGGGGTGGAGGCGGTCTTCGACACGTGCGGGACGGGCGGCGACCGCGCGGGCACCTTCAACATCTCGACGGCATCCGCCATCGTCCTTGCGGCATCGGGTGTCCGGGTTGCAAAGCATGGCAACCGTTCGGTGTCGAGCCGTTGCGGCAGTGCCGACGTCTTCGAGGCACTGGGTGTGAACATCACGGCATCGCCCGAAATCGTGGCTCGCTGCCTGGCCGAGACGAACCTGGCGTTCCTCTTCGCGCCTACGTTCCATCCCTCCATGCGGCACGCCGCGCCAACGCGACGCGAGCTGGGTCTGCGAACGGCGTTCAATCTCCTCGGGCCGCTCACGAATCCGGCCGGCCCGACGCGCCAGATCGTCGGTGTGCCCCGGCCCGAGCTCACCGAGTTGATGGCGAAAGCCCTCGCGCTGCTCGGGAGCGAACATGCGTGGGTGGTCCATGGTGCGGATGGTCTGGACGAAGTCTCGCTGTCCGGACACACGAAGGTATCGGAATGCCGGGCTGGTGCCGTCCGGACCTTCTACGTGCACCCCTCGGAGTTCGGGCTCCGCAAGACCGCGCTTGAAGAGATTGCCGGAGGCGATGCCGCCGCGAACGCCGCCATCCTCGAGGCCGTGCTGGCCGGCGCTGATGGTCCCCGGCGGGATGTTGTGCTTTTGAACGCAGGTGCGGCGCTCTTCGTGTCTGGTGCCGTTGACACGGTGGAAGCCGGGATCGATCGAGCCCGGTCCGCCATCGATGACGGGCGCGCGGCAGCGACGCTGCAACGCCTGGTTGACACATCGCGTGTCGTGGCGGAGGAACCCGCATGAGCTGCGCAGCCGGACCTGCTCGGCGCCATCATGGCGGCAGCGCGGCGTCGTGTCGCCGATCGGCAATCGCATGTCTCGATGGCAGACATCGAACGTGCGGCGGCATCCCGTCCGGCACCGGCGGGTGCATTCGCCAAGGCTCTCTCGACACGCGGACGCGTCAACGTCATCGCCGAGTGCAAACGGCGGTCGCCGTCGCGAGGCGTGCTGCGCTGGGACTACGATCCGTTGGCGATCGCGGCTGGCTATGAGCGGGCCGGCGCCGCCGCCATTTCCGTACTTGACCGAGCCCGGGTTCTTCGATGGATCGCTCGAGGATCTGGCGGCGGTGACCGCAGCCGTCAAGTGTCCCGTCCTGCGTAAGGATTTCATCGTCGACGAGTATCAGATTCTCGAAGCACGCGCCGCGGGTGCTTCCGCAGTGCTTCTCATCGTCGCAGGGCTGGACGATGGAGAACTGCGACGTCTGTTCGACGCGACGGTCCAAGCCGGCGTGGACGCGCTGGTGGAAGTCCACGACGAGGTGGAAGTGAAGAGAGCGCTGGCAATTGGTGCCACCATCGTTGGCGTCAACAACCGGAACCTGAAGACCCTGGTCGTGGAAGTCGAGGCGGCACAGCGTCTGGCGCCGCTCGTCCCGGGTGGGATCGTTCGCGTCGCAGAAAGTGGCTTGCGCACGGGCGCCGATGTGCGGACGCTGGCGGCCCTTGGGTACGACGCATTCCTCGTTGGCGAGCGCTTCATGACCACTGACGACCCGGGCGCCGCGCTCGGTGGCCTCATCGCCGATGCGTCCACTCCTACGTCTACGGCAGCGGAAACCGTTCGGAGCGTCCGATGACGCGGGTGAAGATCTGCGGCATCACGCGGCCTGAGGACGCGCACCTGGCGTCGTCGCTCGGCGCCTGGGCACTCGGTTTCATCTTCTGGCCGGGGAGTCCGCGTTTCATCGAACCGGATGCGGCGGCGCCCATCGTCGGTACGCTGTCGCCGCTGGTCGTGCCCGTCGGCGTGTTCGTCGATCAGCCAATCGAGCACGTCAACGCTGTCGCGACAGCGCTTCGATTGGGCGCGGTGCAGCTTCACGGATCCGAATCGAGCCGAGTACCTGCGTCGCGTCGCGGCGCGTACGATCAAGGCGACCACGCTCGAAGCCTGCACAGCGGAATGGCTTCGCGACCTGGATCCGGCGTGCCTGGTGTTGCTCGATGCCACGGATCCGGTACGCCGCGGCGGTACAGGACAGACGCTTGACTGGGATCGCGCGGCGCCATTGGCAGCTCAGCGGCCGACCGTGCTGGCAGGCGGCATCACGCCGGTCAACATCGCGTCGGCGGTCACGCGCGTCCGTCCGGCGGCTGTGGATGTCTCATCCGGCGTCGAACAGGCGCCTGGCATCAAGGACCCGGATCGTCTGCGCGCGTTGTTCCGGGCGCTCGAAAGCGTGGAGGCGGCATCGTGAACACCATCGTGCAGAGTGACGGTACAGGCGTGGGCCACCGCGATCCGGATGCGCGCGGCTACTTCGGCAAGTTCGGCGGCCGCTACGTGCCCGAAACGCTGGTCGAACCGATCGAGGTACTGGCGCGCGAATACATGACCGTCCGGGTCGACGCCACCTTTCAGGCGCGGCTGCGTCAGCTCCTGACCAACTACGTGGGGCGTCCAACGCCCCTCTATGAGGCCACCCGTCTGGCTGCCGAGGCCGGTGGCGCCCGGATCCTGCTGAAGCGCGAAGACCTCACCCACACCGGCGCGCACAAGATCAACAACGCCCTTGGCCAGGCGCTCCTCGCACAACGGATGGGAAAGACTCGTGTGGTCGCTGAGACCGGCGCGGGACAGCACGGCGTCGCCACGGCGACGGCCTGCGCACTGCTTGGCCTCAGCTGCGAGGTCTACATGGGCGCCGAAGACATGGAGCGGCAGGCGCCAAACGTCCTGCGGATGCAGCTACTCGGCGCCACGGTGCGGCGCGTGGACGCAGGCAGCCGCACCCTCAAGGATGCGATCAACGAGGCGATGCGGGACTGGGTCACGAACGTCCACGATACCTACTACCTGCTCGGCTCTGTGCTGGGTCCGCATCCCTATCCCCTCATGGTGCGAGAGTTCCAGTCGGTGATCGGGCGCGAAGCTCGAAGGCAGATGCTCGACCAGACAGGACGGCTGCCCGATGCCATCGTTGCCTGCGTTGGCGGCGGCAGCAACGCGATGGGCATCTTTGATGCGTTCGTTGACGATGCCGCCGTACGGCTGGTGGGCGTCGAAGCCGGCGGGTACGAGATCGCGCCCGGACGTCACGCCGCGCGTTTCGCGGGCGGCAGTGAAGGCGTGCTCCAGGGAACCCGCACCTACGTGCTGCAGGATGCGGATGGAAACATCGAGCTGACGCATTCGATCTCGGCGGGGCTCGACTACGCCGCTGTCGGCCCGGAGCACGCATGGCTTCGCGATCTCGGACGGACCGAATACGCGCACGTCGGTGACCAGGCGGCGCTCGACGCGTTCGGGCTGCTCGCGCGCACCGAGGGCATCTTGCCCGCGCTGGAGTCGGCGCATGCCGTCGCCCACGCCTGCACGGTCGCCGCGGGACTGGGTCCAGACCGGCTCGTCCTGGTCAACCTGTCAGGAAGAGGCGACAAAGACCTGCAGACGGTGGCCCGGGCGAGGGATGAAGGGGTAAGGGAAAAGGGGTAAGGGAAAAGGGAAAAGGGTGAAGGGGCAAGGGGTAAGGGATGTCACGAATCGACGACACATTCGCGCGACTGCGAGCCGACAAGCGGACGGGACTCATCACGTACACGACCGCGGGCGACCCCGACCTGCCTCGCTCGCGCGACGTGCTGGTCGCGCTTGCCGACGCGGGTGCGGATGTTCTCGAAGTGGGCGTGCCGTTCTCCGATCCCCTGGCCGATGGACCCGTGATTCAGCGGGCCACCGAACGCGCCCTCGCTGCCGGAGCGACGCTCACGCGCGTCCTCGAAGTCGTCGCGGACGTGCGCGCACGTGTCGCGACGCCCATCGTGCTCTTCACCTACGTGAATCCGCTCCACCGCATGGGCTTTGAGCGCTTCGCCCGCGAAGCCGCCACGGCTGGCGCCGATGGCGTGCTGGCGCTCGATCTGCCCATCGAGGAGGCGGGCGAGTTCCGCGACCTGCTCGCTGGTCATGGGCTCGACACGATCTTCCTGTTGAGCCCGACCACAACGAGCGAACGAATCAAACGCGCGGCCGCACTGGGGCGGGGCTTTCTCTACGGCATCTCACGCCTGGGCGTCACGGGCGCGCGTGACACGGTCTCTGTCGACGCTGCCTCGATGGTCGCGCGGGTACGCGCCGAAACGAGCATGCCGGTCGCTGTCGGCTTTGGCGTCTCGCATCCTCACCACGTCTCGGAGATTGGTCGGTTTGCCGATGCGGCCGTCGTGGGTAGCAGCCTTGTCAGCGTCGTCGCCCGCCATGGGCAGGCCGACACACTGGTGACGGCGGTCGAGGCGTACGTCCGATGGCTCAAGGGCACGATACCGGTGGAGCAGGCGGCAGGAGCGGGCGCGTGGTGAAGACGATCGACGAGCTGCGGCAACGCATCGATGCGCTCGACGAACAGCTGGTGCGGCTGCTCAACGAGCGGGCGGCGTGCGCGCTGTCGATCGGGAAGGTGAAACAGGAGTTGGGAATCGACATCTACCAGCCCTCGAGGGAAACCGAAGTCCTGCGGCACGTGCAGGCCTGCACGGTCGAGATGGGGGGGCCGCTCAGTCCGGCGGCGTTGGCCCGGTTGTTCGAACGCATCATCGACGAGGCGAGGCGGCTCGAGCGGGAATCAGCCGGTCACCACGACAAGCGAGAGGCCGACACAATCGGCGGCTGAAATGCCGTCAGAAATGTTGCGAGATCCGAGGGTACGGATTTGGAGGATGGAAGCATGGTGGTCGTAATGCAGGAGCGCGCCACGGAGGTGCAGATCGAAAAAGTGGTCGCGCACCTCGTGGAGCTTGGATTGGACGTGCATCGATCGACAGGCGTGAGCAGAACGGTGCTCGGTGCCGTCGGCGATGACCGCAACCTCGATCCGCGATTGCTCGAGATGCTCGACGGCGTGAGCGAGGTGCTTCGGGTGACGGAACCGTACAAACTCGCGAGCCGCGCGTTCCGCCCCGAAGGCACGGTCGTGTCGATGGGCGATGTGCGCATCGGCGGCGACGAGGTGATCGTGATGGCGGGCCCGTGTTCGGCCGAGACAGCCGAGCAGGTGGACACGACGGCCGCGGCCGTGAAGCGAGCCGGCGCGAAAGTGCTTCGCGGAGGCGCCTTCAAGCCGCGCAGCTCGCCCTACAGCTTTCAGGGGCTGGGGGAAGAGGGTTTGCGTCTCCTGCGCGCGGGCGCCAACCAACACGATCTCAAGCTGGTGTCGGAGGTGATGGACGTCAGCCAGATCCCGGTCATCGAGAAATACTGCGACATGTTCCAGGTGGGCGCGCGGAACATGCAGAACTTCACGCTGCTCCGCGAACTGGGCCGGACTCGCAAGCCCGTCCTCTTGAAGCGCGGGATCTCCGCCACCATCGAAGAGTGGCTCCTGTCGGCCGAGTACGTTCTGGCTGGAGGCAACGGCCAGGTCGTCCTGTGCGAACGCGGCATCCGCACGTTCGAGAGCTACACGAGGAACACGCTCGACATCTCCGCCATCCCTGTCGTCAAGAAGTTGAGCCATCTGCCCATCGTCGTGGATCCCAGCCATGGGACGGGACGCCGCGATAAGGTCGCCCCGATGGCGCGGGCGGCGGTCGCGGCGGGCGCCGATGGACTCCTCATCGAGGTGCACTGCGATCCGGACCACGCGCTGAGTGATGGCGCGCAGTCGCTCTTCCCGGCGCAGTTCGATCGTCTGATGGCGGAGCTGCGGATCATCGCGCCTGCGATCGGCCGGACGATCTGTCTCGAGCCGGTCATGCGGCGGGGCTGGAGCGCGTGAACGAGCCCGGCAGCTTTCCCGTGCGTCACCTGGGCATTGTCGGCGTCGGGCTGATCGGTGGCTCGGTGGCGATGGCCGCTCACCGGGCTTGGCCGGACGTCCAGGTGGCCGGCGTCGATCGCGGCGCGGCACTCGATGCGGCGCGTCTGGTCACGGCGTTCGATATCCTCGGCGACACGGTGGACGTCCTGGTCGGCGCGGACGTCGTTGTGCTGGCCGCCCCGGTCAGTCAGAACATCGCGCTGCTGGCGGCGCTCGCCGCGGTCCTGGATCAACCGGCACTCATCACCGACACCGGCAGCACCAAGCGGGCGACCGTCGAGGCCGCGGCGAACCTGCCGGATCATCTGACGTTCGTCGGCGGACATCCCCTTGCCGGCGCCGCCCGCGGAGGCCTGTCACTGGCGCGCGCCGATCTGTTCACCGGACGTCCCTGGCTGATCACGCCAGGACCCTCCACGCGTTCGCCTGAGGATGTGAACCGCCTCGCGGCATTCGTGGCGGGGGTGGGCGGTGAGCCCCGGATCATGGATGCCGCGGATCACGATCGGCTCTTCGCATTTCTGAGTCATCTTCCGCAGCTGGCCGCCAGCGCGCTCATGCACACCGTGGGCGAAGCCGCTGGCGATCGCATCGACCTCGCGGGACCAGGGCTGGTTGATACTACGCGCCTCGCGACCAGTCCCGCCGACATCTGGAAGGACATCTGCGCGACCAACGCGGATGCGATAGGCCCCGCACTCGACGCCTTCATCGCCGCCCTCGGTGACCTGCGGAGCGGCCTCGATCGAGGCGATGCCGTGCCACGCGTGTTTGCCAGCGCCGCGCGCTGGCGCGAGGCCATCGGAGTGGCGACGCCGAGGGAGTAAGATCGATCCATGGACAAGGTCGTCCCTGGCGCGGACGAGGTCGTCGCACAAATCCACGAGGGCGCCACACTCATGGTTGGCGGCTTCGGGCTCTGCGGTGTTCCCGAAGATCTCATCCAGGCCCTCCATCGCCGCGGTACCCGCAACCTCACCGTCATCAGCAACAACGCGGGCGTCGATCAGTACGGCCTCGGCATCCTCCTGCACTCGCGTCAAATCAGGAAAATGATCTCGAGTTACGTGGGGGAGAACCGCGAGTTCGAGCGTCAATTCCTCGCCGGCGAACTCGAGCTCGAGCTCGTGCCGCAGGGCACGTTCTCGGAGCGCATCAGAGCGGGTGGTGCGGGCATCGGCGGCTTCTTCACACCTACCGGCTATGGCACGGTCGTCGCCGAAGGGAAAGAGTCGCGCGAGATCAACGGGCGGCGTTACGTCCTCGAGATGCCGCTCATCGCCGATTTTGCTTTCGTGAAGGCGCACAGGGGCGATCGAGTGGGGAATCTGGCGTACCGGCGTACCGCCCGGAACTTCAATCCGATGATGGCAACCGCCGCACGGGTCACGATCGCGGAGGTCGAACACCTGGTGGAGCCGGGTGAAATCGCCCCCGACGCGGTCGTGACACCAGGGATTTTCGTCCGGCACCTGTTTCAGTGCTCTGGGTATGAGAAGCGCATCGAGAAGCGCACCGTACTGAGGCCCGATGGACAAGCGTGAACGGATCGTGCGGCGCGTCGCCAGGGAGCTGCGCGACGGAGACTACGTCAACCTCGGCATCGGCATGCCGACCCTCGTGGCGAATCACGTGCCGCCCGGAATCGACATCACCCTGCATTCGGAGAACGGAATGCTGGGCGTCGGACCCTACCCGCGGCCTGGCGAAGAAGATCCGGACCTGATCAATGCCGGGAAAGAGACCGTGTCGGAGCTGCCAGGCTGTGCCTATTTCAGCAGCGCGGATTCCTTTGCGATGGTGCGCGGCGGCCACATCGACGTCACCGTGCTCGGCGCCCTGCAAGTCGATCGCGAGGGCAATCTCGCGAACTGGATGATTCCGGGGAAGATGGTCAAGGGCATGGGCGGCGCGATGGATCTGGTCGCCGGCGCCAAGCGGGTGATCGTGGCGATGGAGCACACGACCAAGGATGGCGGCCACAAGATTCTCGAGCGTTGCACGCTCCCGCTGACGGGCGCGCGCGTCGTGCACCTGATCGTGACCGACCTCGCCGTGATCGATGTCACACCTGGCGGCCTCACCCTGCTGGAAGTCGCGGCGGACACGACCGTGGACGCGGTACTTGCGGCGACTGGGACGCCATTGAACGTGGACCGTCCGCGGGACATTCTGATGGCTGTTGTCCTTCTCTCCGCCTGCCGCACGCCGATTGGATCGTTTGGCGGTGCGCTCAAGGACGTGACCGCACCTCAGCTCGGCGCGATCGTGATCAAGGAAGCGATGTCGCGCGCCGTCGTGGAGGCCGGGCAGGTTCAGGAGGTCATCCTCGGCTGCGTGCTGCAGGCGGGCGCTGGAATGAACGTCGCACGTCAGGCGGCGCTCGCAGCGGGCCTGCCCGTATCCGTTCCCGCAGAGACCGTGAATCGAGTGTGCGGATCCGGCCTCACCGCCGTCGTACACGCCGTCGAAGCCATCGGCGCGGGATACGTGGATGTCGTCGTCGCTGGCGGCACCGAGTCGATGACGAACGCGCCGTATCTTCTGAAGGGCGCGCGCTGGGGCTATCGTATGGGCAACGCCGAAGTGGTCGATTCGATGCTGGCCGAGGGCCTGACGTGCGCGATCGAACACTGCCACATGGGCGACACCGCCGAGGCCATTGCCGGCAGATACGACCTCTCGCGCGCGGATCAGGACGCGTTCGCTGCCGAGAGCCAGCAGCGCGCCGAAGCGGCAATCGCGGCCGGTGCGTTCGACGATGAGATTGTCGGTGTCGAGGTGCCGCAGCGGAAGGGACCTGCGCAGCGGGTGCTGCGCGACGAGTATCCCCGCGCCGGAACGACGGTCGAAAAGCTGGCCGCCCTCAAGCCCGCCTTTGCGAAAGAGGGCACCGTGACCGCTGGCAACGCGTCCGGCATCAATGACGGCGCCGCTGCCCTGGTCGTCACATCCGATTCGCTGGCGGCACGGCTTGGCCGGTCGCCGCTCGCGCGCGTGGTGTCGTATGCGACGGTCGGCGTCGAGCCGCGTTACATGGGCATCGGACCTGTCGCCGCTGTGCGTCTCGCACTGGAGCGTGCGGGACTTCGGCTGGACGCCATCGATCTCTTCGAGCTGAACGAAGCCTTCGCCTCGCAATCGCTCGCCGTGATCCGAGAGCTCGGCGTCGATCCGAGGCGCGTGAACGTGCACGGCGGCGCCATCGCGCTTGGCCATCCAATCGGCGCCAGCGGCGCACGCGTGCTCACGACGCTGCTCTATGCCCTTCGCCGCCACGGCGGCCGCTACGGCGTGGCTTCGCTCTGCATCGGCGGAGGTATGGGGATCGCGATGGTGGTCGAGCGGACCACGTGACCGCGCCCGATCGCGTCCGTGTACCCCACGCGGTCATCGATGCCCTGCGGGCGCACAGAGACAAGGACCGACCGCTCGAGTGCTGCGGCCTCTTGCTCGGACGCGACGGCGAGGTCGTGTCCGCCATCGCCGCCTCCAACGAGCTCGCGAGTCCAACGCGGTATCGCATTCGACCGGCCGATCATTTCGCTGCCGTGCGCCTGGCGCGTGGACGTGGCCTCGAAGTGCTCGGTGCCTACCATTCGCATCCGGGCGCCGGCGCAGTGCCGAGCACGACCGATCTTGCCGACGCACAGCCGGACTTCCTCTATGTCATCATCGGCGCTGACGCTGGCGCCGGCCCCGACCTGAGAGGCTGGTGGCTCGTCGAGGGGAACTTCCGGGAGATCACACTCGTTCCTGTCCCATGAGCGGCCGCCGGCATAGGCGTGTGCTGTGCCCATCGGCGGCGACTCGAGACCGATGAAACCGCCCCAGTCTCTCCTCGACGATCGCGCCTTCGCGACCGCGGACGATCAGGCGGTTGTCGCCGCGGCCGTGACCGGGAGCCAACCGGCCGCGCGTGAACTAGTGAGGCGCTTCGAGCGCCCGGTCTACAACCTCCTGGTACGGCTCGTGCGGGACCGATCCGCGGCGGAGGATCTGGCGCAGGAGACGTTTCTGAAGCTGTTTCGGACGCTGCGCCGCTACGACCCGCAGTACCGGCTGGCAGCCTGGGTCCTCAAGATCGCGCACAACACGGGCATCGACCACCTTCGCCGCCATCGTCCCGATCTGGTTCCCCTCGACGCCCCGGCTGACGAGCAGGGACGATCCCTGGTGGACACCCTTCCGGATCGGTTGGCGCCGACGCCGGCACAGGTCGCCGAGCGCATGAGCCTCTCGCAAGCTCTCGATGCGGCACTGGAGCGGATCCGGCCCGAATACCGGACGGCCATCGTGCTTCGGCATCAGGAGGAGCTCGAATACGTCGAAATCGCTCACGTCACGGGTTGGCCCATCGGGACCGTCAAGACCTACCTGCACCGAGCCAGGCTGGCGCTGGCGCGGGAGCTCGAGGCGGCTGGCTGGGCACCTCCAGACCGCCCTGAAACACGAACCCGGACCGGCCCGTAGGAACTGGTAGGACAGCGGCGATGACGCGAAAGTCCGACGAGAACTGGACCGAGTGGCTGTCTGCGGAAGCGGCCGGCAACGAGGACCGCGCCGACGCGGCGCTTGGCCGCGCCATGCGGGGCGTGCTGCGGCACGCGCCGCCGCCGGCACTCTCCGTCCGGCTGCTGCAGTCGGCCGCCGCGCCGCGCGCGCTGCTCGAAGCGCGATCCGAGCGGTTGATCGCCGCGGGCTTGGTGGCCCTGGCGCTCGTCATGACCATTCTGCCCGTCGCCGTCGTCGTTGGCCTGCTGATGACCGATGCCGGACGCGTCGTGACCTCGATTGCACGCGTTTGCGTCTGGTTGACCGACTGGTTGAGTGCGGGCGTTTCGATTTGGAGCGTGCTGTCGGTGACGGGCGAGGGCCTGGGGCACGCCGTCTCGAGCCCGACGGCGAGTGCGGTCCTGACGATCGCCCTCATGTTGGCATCGAGTGCGTTGCTGGCGTTGAACCGGTATCTCCCGGGAGAGAGGAGCTGAGGCCATGCGTGCCTCTACACGTTGGAGTCTGCGCGTGCTCGTGTATGCGGCCGTCACTGTCGCACTCTGGGCAGGCCTCGGAGCGGCGGAACCGCCGGAGCTCAGCGCCCATCTGAAGAGTCAGGTGCTCGAGCACTACCGTGTGTTGCCACTCAGCGACGGGGTCGTCCTCGCCCCCCGGCACGGCTCCGGACCGTCAATAGAGCTGAACGGTGGCGGCATTGCAATTGATGGGACTGCGGTCACCGGCCGCGAGCTGCGGAATCGTCTGGGCAAGGACGCAGACCTGATCCTGCAGCTGTCGTACGTGGACCCGGCCTCGTTGCGCGCGGCGTTTGGTGGCGAAGCAACCACACCGCCACCACCCGTCGCTGCCGTTCCGCCAGCACCGAGCGAACCACCTGCCGTCGAACCTCCCGTCGCAGCGCCGGAGCCGCCTCCCGCACCCGAACCGCCGCCTTCGCACAAGCGGGTGCGTCATGGCGCCAAGGTCACGTTCCTGCGCTCCGTCACGGTTGACGAAGACGAGGAAGTCACCGACGCCGTCGTCGCGATTGGCGGCAGCGTCGAAGTGAACGGCCGCGTGCACGACGACGTGGTTGCCGTACTTGGCAACGTGAAGCTTGGACCACACGCAGAGGTGGATGGATCGGTCACGTCAGTCGGCGGGCGAGTGGATCAGGCCAGCGGCGCAGAGGTGCGCGGCGAGATCAACGAAGTCGCCATCGGTCACGGGGAGAAGCCGTTCCGGTTTGTCCCGGTCTGGGTGCCCGGCATGGGGCACGATGTCGTCTCGGGTTCCGTGCGGCTCTTCGGCACGCTGTTGCGGATAGCACTCGTCCTCCTGCTCGCGCTCATCATCGTGGTCGCGGCACAGGGCCCGGTCGATCGGATCGCGCGGCGGGCAGGCGACGATCCGCTGCTCAGCGGATTCGTGGGGCTGTCGTTCCAGGTGCTCGTCGTGCCTCTGACCGTTCTCGTGGTCGTCGGTACTCGCGATCACGATCATCGGCATTCCCTTGCTCGTGCTCGTGCCCTTCGCGCTGCTGGCGCTGTTCTTCGGCGTGCTGCTTGGCTTCGTCGGTGTGGCGCGGCGCGTGGGGGAGTGGGTCGCGCCGTCGCGCGGCGCGCTGGTCGGGACGGCGGTCGGCGTCGTGATGGTCGCGGCCGTCACCGTACTGGCGCGGCTCGTGTGGCTCCTGCCGGCGCCAGTCGGCGTGATCGCCTTCATTGTCGCGGTCGCCGGCTTCTTCATGGAATACGTCGCATGGACGGTCGGCATCGGAGCCATGCTGCTGACACGCTTCGGCACGCGCGGACCAGGGATGGAGCAGTTCGACAGGCCCACCATGATTCCGCCGATCCCCGCGCTCGATTCTGAAGTGCACGGCGAGTTGTGAGGCGAAGGGCCGGAGGCTCGGTGGGCCGCGTACTCGCCTGCGATGTGGGGCCAGGGTCACTCTTCGTTCTTCGGTGCACCCCGGCCTGTCGCAATCAACTGTCTGACTTGGACGGCGCCGGCAGCGCGCCGGTGTCCTGCTTCAGTACCGTTTCCAGGCACGACGGGCAGATGCCGTGACTGAACCGGACGTCGAGATGCTCGGCAATGTAGGTCTCTACCTGGTTCCAGTAGTTCTGGTCGTCACGGATCCGTTTGCAGTAGGCGCAGATGGGCAGTAGTCCCTGCAGTTGGCGCACGCGCGAGAGCGCCTGCTCGAGCTCGCTCACACGCAGCGCCAGTCGCTGCTGCAGCTGTACGACGCGCGCGGCGACGCCCAGTCGCGCTTCGAGCTCGTCTCGATCGACCGGTTTGGTGAGGTAGTCGTCTGCACCCGCCTTCAGGCCGGTGACGATGTCTTCCATCCGCGTGCGGCCGGTCAGCAGGATCAGGTAGGGCTGCTGGATGTTCGACAGCTGACGGATGCCGCGGCAGATGTCCGGACCGTCCATGCCCGGCATCATCCAGTCGAGCACACCGATCGCTGGCGCGTTCCGCTCGCGCAGTGCTGCCCAGGCTTCGCGCCCGTCGGAGCAGACGACCGCCTCGTACCCCCAGTGTTCGAGGCTCTTCTGGAGCAGCCGCCGGGAGACGGGCTCGTCCTCGGCTATGAGAATTCGCATGGCGCCAGGATCATCCTGTCAGCACAGGCCGTTCCCGGATCGGCCAGTCCTGCGTGCCGGCAAACAGGCCCGGATACGCACGGCGCCGGCTGGCAGTTGCCGGTTCTCCGGACACCCATGACGGCCCGCCGACGCAGGCCGTGTGGAAGCGAGCCGATGCGGCGACTACTGAGGTGTTTCGCTCATGTCGCGCGCGCCCGGCCTGACCTGCACCGTCGTATTGCCCGCGACAATCGATTTCTTGCCTCGCTTGAGCGTCAGTTGCAGGCGGTAGTTGCCCTGTGTCTCGTACGTGTGCTCGCTCGTCCAGTGCCGCCGAACCTCGCTCTTCCCGGCCTCGAACGGCTCACAGTCCTGCGTCGCTGACGAGAACGTGCCATCGCCCCAGTCCCATTCGGCCTCGGGGCAATACAGTTCCTCCTCGGCGTCTACGCCGCCCGTCAGGTCGGCGCTTGCGACGATTCGTGCCGGCGAGAACGAGAGAGCGGGCGTCGCCCGGACCGTGAGATTCGCTTTCTTGCTCTTCTTGTCCTTGTCTTTCTGATCTGCCGTGGCGGCGAGCGCGATCGTGCAACCGATAACGAGCGCCAGGCCGAGTCCGACGTGTGCGCGACGGCACAGCGAGCGGAGAATCGACCCAGTGGGAGGTGTCATGACAGTCCGTCCTTGGGGCCTGAGCGAACGCTACAGAAGGGTATCGGTGCAGAGTATTGTAACGCTGCGGCGTTCCGTCGGTGGAGAGGCAGCGCGCCTCGGCAGCGCGTGACTACATAATGGTTGAGATGGCTGATTCCTCGCGCGTGACTCTGTCAGTGGCTTCCGAGCTCGATCCGACGGCCTACGACCTGCTCGTCATACCTGTCTTTGAACAGGACGATCCCCGCAGCGTGGCAGGTCTGCCGTCTGCGATACGCGACGATTGGACGCAGGCTCTCGGACGCCGCGAATCCACGGGAGCGGTGCTCGAAATCGTGCCGCTCGGATCCTCGGGTGGACCGGCGCGAACGATGCTGGTCGGCGCTGGCGCGCGCGACCGGTTCGCCGCGGACATCGCCCGTCGAATTGGCGGGATTACCGGACTGACGGCGCGTCAGCGCCGCGCCTCACGCGTCTCGGTGCTGCTGCGCGGTCTCGATGCCGACGCGCCACAGGCTGACCGCCGTCCTGCCCGCATGCTCCAGGCAGTCGCCGAAGGCGTGATCCTCGGCACGCTGGACACAGGACTCCACAAGAGCACGCCAATCGAGACGGGAACGATCGACGCGATCACGATCGTGATTCAAGCCGGCGTGGCCCCGATCGACGACGCGCAGCGGGCGATCGATCGGGGGCGGATCCTGGGCGACGCGACCAACGACGCGCGTACGTTGGCGAACGAACCCTCGAACGTCCTGACGCCAACAGTGTTCGCCGAACGGGTCTCCGCACGTCTCGCGGGTAGCGGTGCGGACGTGGACGTGCTCGACGAGAACGAGATCGCCAGGCTCAACATGGGCCTGCTGCTCGGCGTCGCACGCGGCAGTGCGGAGCCGCCGCGCCTGATCGCGGTACGCTACGAGCCTGCCGGTGCGCCGGCGAGCGTCAAGCTCGGATTGGTGGGGAAGGGCATCACGTTCGACACGGGTGGTATTTCCATCAAGCCGGCCGAGGGGATGGAGAAGATGAAAGTCGACATGGCCGGCGGCGCAGCCGTCGTGTCGGCCATCCATGCACTTGCGCGCCTGCGCGCTCCGATCTCCACGATCGCGGTCGTGCCGTGCACCGAGAACATGCCCGGCGGACGCGCCATCAAACCAGGCGATGTCGTGCGCGGCGCCAGCGGCAAGACGGTGGAGGTCGTGAACACGGACGCCGAGGGGCGGCTCGTCCTCGGCGACGGACTCTGGTACGCGCGCGAGCTCGGCGCGACACACCTCGTCGACGTCGCCACACTGACCGGCGCCTGCGTGATCGCGCTCGGGCGCTCGACGACAGGTTTGTTCGGACGGCCTGACGACTGGGTCGTCCGCGTGCGAGAAGCCGCGGCACTCGCAGGTGAACGGGCGTGGCCCATGCCCGTGTTCGACGACTACTTCGATCAGTTGAAGAGCGAAGTGGCCGACATGAGCAACACCGGCGGCCGTCCAGCAGGAGCTATCACCGCGGCCGTGTTTCTGAAGCAGTTCGCCGGCGACGTGCCGTGGGCGCACCTCGATATCGCCGGCACGGCATGGAACGACGAAGCCAAGCCCTGGCTGGCCAAGGGAGCCACGGGCTCCGCCGTTCGTACGCTGGTCGAACTCGCACTGTCGATGTCCGCCTGAACAAGCACCCGGTGGTACAATCGAGTTGTGCCTGTCGTCGAGCCGATCATCGTTCGCACCGTCGAACAGCCGCCGGCACGAGAGCTCGGGCTCGGCGACGTCATCCTGCAAGCGGTCGGCCTGACGGGAGGGATCCTGCTCGCGTCGCTCGTGTTGGGATTCGCGGTCGGTTGGCTCTTGTTCCGCTACCGCCGCCGGCAGTCAAAGGACCTGTTCGCGGGCGAGGCTGGCGATCAGATTCGACTACGCCTCGAGCCACCCAGAGCCTAACGTCCATCGCCTAACGTCCAAGGCCCAGAGCCGCCCGCTGTGTTATTGGTTAGCAGCTGTTGAGATGGCCTTGAGCGATCGCTGATACTCCGCGATCCCGCCGAACAACGCCTCGGCGATGTGCTGCCGATAGGCCGGTGTCTTCAGCAGCTTGCACTCCTGCGGATTGGTCACGAAGGAGATTTCTGCAAGCACACTGGGCATCACCGCACCGATCAGCACCACGAACGGCGCCTGCTTGACGCCGAGGTCCCGCAGCGTCCGGTTCTTCGCCCTCAGCCGCTCCACCATCGAGCGCTGCACGATCGTCGCGAAATCGCGCGACTCGTCCACTTTGTCGCTCAGCGTAATGGCCTTCACGATGTCGGGCAGGTTGTGCATCGTGCGCTCCGAGGTCGCGTTTTCCCTGGCCGCCACCGCTTCCGCCTCGCGATTCGAGGCGAAGTTGAGGAAGTACGTCTCGATGCCGCGCGCTTTGCCGCTCCTGCTCGCATTCGCGTGAATCGAGAGGAACAGGTCGGCGCCTTCGCGATTCGCGATGGCGGTGCGCTCCTCGAGCGGGATGAAGACGTCCCCGCGGCGCGTCATCACGACCTCGACACCCGGTTGCGCGGCCAGCAGCTGCTCGAGGCGGAGCGCGACGTCCAGCACCAGCTCCGATTCGTCGAGTCCTTTCACCTGAGCGCCGGGGTCGTGCCCGCCATGGCCCGCGTCGATCACGATACGGGAAATGCCGAGCCCGAGCTGACGCGACAGCGAGAAGCGGCCCTGAAGATTCACCGACGGTGGACCGCTGCTGGCAGGCGAGGCGGGATCCGATTTGGACGCATCCTTCGCACGGCTCGAGGCTGGCGACCCGGTTGTTGCCGTTGCCGCAGATGCCACCGGCGCCGAAGCGGGAGCCGCGGGCTCGGGCAGGTCGGTGGTGGTCACTCGAGCGGCGAGCGGCGGCCGGGTCTGCGTCCGCGCCGGCTGTGATGGACGCGTCAGCGATGCACGCGCCGCGGCGATGAGCCGCGAGTTCGTGAGAGTCGTCGGCGGCATCGAGACCGTCGCGAGCGTTCGTGCCACCGGCGCCGAGGCAATCGGCGCAGGCGTTGCCACGGTCGCCGTGTGTGGACGCTCGCAGTCCACTACCAGTCGGTACGGGTTGTAGAGCGCGAACACGGAGTGGCTCGCGGTGCCGTCGACCTCGAGCACCACGCGCGTGACGTCCTCGGTCGGCTGACCGATGCGGACCTGTCGAACGACCCCGTCGTCGAACTTCATGCTGCGTTTCAGGCCCTTCGCGGGTTTGACGCCGCGCAGGTCGATGAAGACGCGATCCGGGTTGGCGATGCGTTCGTCGTGATAGGGGACTTCGCGATCGAGCTCGATGACCACTCGGACCAGATCGTTGAGCGTCGTCCGAGTCACGCTGACAATCGCGCCCGTGTTGTCTGCGGAAGCTGGCTGCGCGCCGCTCGACGGCGTGACATCGCGAGCCTTCAGTTTCGTCGTTTCAGGGACCGGGATGATCCGGTCGTCCGAATCAGCGGGCGCCGCCGCCTGGGTGCCTGACGTGGCGGCGGGCTTTGCGGACCGATTCGTCGCCGCGGGTGGGGGCGCGGGTGCCGGGGAGGATGCCTGCGCGTCGACCGGCTGGTCACCTGTATCGAGTCGCTTCAGTTCCTTACGAGCGACGGGGACCAGCGAGCTCGTTGGAAACCCCGAGACGAGGCGCTTGTAGAGCCGGACCGCACGAGTGCACGATCGCGATCCTCACCGGTCAGTCCCCACAGGTCCGCGGACAGCGAGGCGGCCTGGGCGAGGGCGTTGTCGGTATAGGCGCTGGCTGGATACCGTGCGGCGAGGCGCATGTACGACTGCACGACGCGCCGCGCCTCGTCGATGGCGGTCTTGGCCGGAGACGCCGTGTCGAGCCGCGTCCGGACAGCCTGCTCCTTGTCGCGCGCCAGCTCGTAGCTGACACGCGGCGAAGCGGCTCCGAGCGGCACGACGGTCAGGACTAGGCCGCAACGGCGAGTCTCAGGGAGCGAGACATACCAGTAACCTCCACCACGTCAACGCAACTGCGCGTCCACTTCGTCGAAGTAGTGCTTGTCCACGAGGACCTCGCGAGGCTTGCCACCGGCGCCCGGCGATACCAGCCCTTCGGCCTCCATCATGTCCACCAGGCGCGCGGCACGGCTGAAACCGATCCGCAGCCGACGTTGCAGATATGAGATGGACGCCTGTCCGCTCTGCACGATGATGCGGGCCGCTTCGTCGTAGAGATCGTCCTTCTCCATGTCGATGGCTTCGGTGGTCTTCTCCTCGGCGGTGATCAACTCGTTGTATTCAGGCTTGCCCTGCTTGCGCAGGAAGCTTGCGAGCCGCGCGCTCTCCTGTTCCGAGATGTACGGACCGTGCAGCCGGATGTAGCGCGACGACGCGGGCGGCAGGTAGAGCATGTCGCCGCGGCCGAGCAACTGTTCGGCGCCGTTGCCGTCGAGGACAGTTCGCGAATCGATGCGCGACGACACACGGAAGGCGATACGCGCCGGCAGGTTTGCCTTGATGAGTCCCGTGATGACGTCCACCGACGGACGCTGCGTAGCCAGAATGAGATGAATGCCGACCGCACGCGCCATCTGCGCCAGGCGGCAGATCGATTCTTCGACTTCGTTGCCGGCGACCATCATCAGATCTGCCAGCTCGTCGATCACGACGATGATGAAGGGCAGCGGCTTGGGCGGCTGCCCGTCCTTGCCGGGCTCCTTCGCCTCGATCATCTGCCGCACGTTGCGGTTGTACTGATCGATGTTGCGTACGCCTTCCGCGGCCAGCGTCTTGTAGCGTTCCTCCATCTCGCGTACCGCCCACCGCAGCGCGTTCGACGCCTGTTTGGGATCCACGACGACCGGCGTCAGCAGGTGAGGGATGTCCTCGTACATCCCCAACTCGAGGCGCTTGGGGTCGATCATGATCAGCCGCACATCGTCTGGCGTGGCGCGGTAGAGCACGCTCGTGAGCATGCCGTTCAGGCCGACCGACTTGCCGGTGCCCGTCGATCCCGCGATCAGCAAGTGCGGCATCGTCGCGAGGTCCGCTACGAACGGCTCGCCGTGAATCGTCTTGCCGAGCGCGAGGGTCAGGCGGGAGTGCGATCGTACGTAGGCCTCCGCCTCGAGCAGATCCCGGAGCGAGATCGTCTCGCGATGCTCGTTGGGAATCTGGATCCCGACGGTCGATTTGCCTGGCAGTCGATCGATCAGCACCGACTCGGCCTGCATCGCCAGGCACAGATCCTCGGCGAGACCGGTAATCTTGCTGTACTTCACGCCAGCGTCCGGTTTGAATTCGTAGGTCGTGACGACCGGGCCCGGATGAATCTGCACGACCGATCCCTCGACGGAGAACTCACGGCATTTCTCCTCGAGGAGATGAGCACCTTCCATCAGTTCGCGCTCGTCGACCTTCTGTTCGGTCCGGGGCGCGTCGAGCAGCGCGAGCGGCGGCAAGGTGAAGCCGCCGAGCTTTCGCTCGATCGGTCCGCGGGCCGCGGCGCCGTCGTTGTCGCCGAGCGGCAGCGGAGGAGTGACGACACGCGCTCGCGCATCGCGGGGCGGAGTCGCGGGCTTGCTCAGCGGCGGTTCCGGCTCGGTCGTACGCGCGCCGGCGGCCTTGGCGGCCGGCTTGGACGCAGGCTGCGGCCGTGGAGGCACTGGAAGGGCATCGGGCGCTACGCCGGCCTTCTTGGCGTGCTTGGCGATGATCTCGCGACGCTGTCCTTCCTTCCGGCGGTTCTCGCGCCACTCGCGGAACGCCCCAAGCGCCTGCCGTACTCCGGCACCGCCAAAAGCCAGGCCGGCGCCGAAGGCACGTCCGAGCGAAACCTGCGTCGTGAGCAGGATGGCCAACGACAACAGGGTCAGCAGGACGATGGAGCCGCCCGCACGATTCAGGTACTGCGCGGTGAACGCCGCGACGGATTCGCCGATCGATCCTCCGGCGCGGAACGCCCGGCCACCGACCTCCACGCTGCCAAACGCCATCTGCAGCAGACCCGAGAGGCAGGCGAAGAGGACGACCGATCCGATGGCCTTCGTGTAGAACGCGTCCACGGTGCGGCACCAGAAATAGTGCCAACCGAGCGCCATCAGCACGGCAGGAATCAGATACGACGCGTAGCCCACCAGCTGGAACGAGGCTTCAGCGATAAATGCGCCGACCAGCCCGGCGAAGTTGGCTGGCGGATGCGTGGCGCCACTGCTGAAGAACCACACGGGATCGGTGGGCTCCCACGTCACCAACGCAACAACCCAGAGCAGCGCGGCCGCGAAGAGTGCCACGCCAAGGAACTCGCTGGCACGGCGGGACAGCGTGGAGGTGGTCACCAGTTCAGATCTCCATGATGACGGGCAGCACCATCGGGCGCCGACCGGACCGCTTCCTGATGAACCGGCGCAGCTCGACGCGCACTTTCTCGCGCAGCAGCCCCGGATCCGTCCGTTCCTCGATGCTGGTCGTCGCGACCAGCTCGGCAATCGCGCGCGCGCCGTCTGTCAGCAGCGTTTCGTCGCCAGGGCTGGTGACGAATCCGCGCGTGATGATCTCGGGTTCTCCGACGAGCGATCCGTCCTGCTTGCTCACGGCGAGCACCGGCAGCGCGAGTCCGTCCACCGACAGGTGGCGCCGGTCGCGCAGCACTTCGTCGTCCACTTCACCGACCCGTGTGCCATCAATCAGCACGCGTCCGGTCGATGCCTTGCCAACCAGATGGGCGCCGGCGCGGTCGAACCGCAGGACGTCCCCGTTTTCGGCGATCAGCACCTCGACGGGTGTCCCCCGGTTGCCGGTCACGCGCTCGGCCACACGTCGATGCCGCGCGAGCTGGCGGTACTCTCCGTGAACGGGCACGAAAAAGCGCGGCCGGACGAGCGAGAGCATCAGCTTCAGCTCCTCCTCGCTGCCGTGGCCGGACACGTGCACGTGCTTCATGCTCTCCGTGACGATCTCCGCGCCGCGGCGGGTGATGTGATTCATCACGCGACCGATGGCCTTCTCGTTGCCGGGGATGGCCCGGGCCGAGAAGACCACCGTGTCGCCAGAACCAATCTTCACGTGCCGGTGGTCGTCGATCGCGATCCGCGAAAGCGCCGACATCGGCTCGCCTTGCGAGCCGGTCGTCAGGCAGAGCACCTCGCCCGGCGGCAGCTTCGGCACGTCGCTGTCCCGGACGACCAGCCCCGGTGGCACGTCCAGGTACCCGAGCCGCTGCGCGATCTGCGAGTTCTCCTGCATTCCGCGTCCGATGAACGACACCTTCCGGCCGAACTGGTGCGCCAGCTTCGCGAGGATCTGCATCCGGTAGATGCTCGACGCGAACGTGGTCACGACCAGGCGGCCCGAGGCGCTCGTGAAGATCTCTTCGAAGGCATCGACGATGTCGAGCTCCGATCCCGTGTGGCCCCGCCGATCGATGTTCGTGCTGTCGGCGAAGAGTGCCAGCACACCATCCGATCCCAGCGCGGCCAGGCGATGGATGTCGAAGTGCTGACCGTCGAGCGGCGTCTGATCCACTTTGAAATCGCCCGTGTGGACGATCACGCCGAGCGGCGTGTGAATCGCGAGCGCCACGCAATCCGGCATGCTGTGCGTGACCCGGATGAACTCGATCTCGAACGGGCCCACGGTCACGCGGTCCCTCGGCCGGACGGGCACCGCGCGATCCGTCAAGTCGATGTCGTGCTCGAGCAGTTTCGATTCGAGCAGCGCGAGCGTGAGCGGCGTCGCGTACACCGATCCCGTGAGGCGAGGCATGAGGTACGGCACGCCACCGACATGGTCCTCGTGACCGTGCGTCAGGACGAGCGCGTCCACCCGCCGCCCGTCGAGATAGGTGAGATCGGGCACGATGAGATCGACACCCGGCAGCTCAGGACCCGGGAACATGGCACCTGCGTCGACGACAATCGTCGAATCGCCGCACGTGATGGCCATTGTGTTGAGCCCGAATTCACCAAGCCCGCCGAGCGGCACCACCTCAATGGCGGGACCATCTGCGGCCGGACCGGTACGCACGTCATTCATGTCGGATCCCAGCGACGACGAAGCTCCGCACACCTCACCCGTTCCATCGAACGGACAGGTCATGCGATCGCGTGATCGGCCACGGCGGGGGGCCGCACCGGCTCACAACAGGCTGCTGGGACGCACCTGCAACGAAGGCGGGTTACTGACCCGAAACTATAGCACAGCCGAGGCTTGCGCGCCCCCAACGGAGGTCGGTAGTTCATAGTTCGTAGTGGGCCAGCAGCGAACTCCGACTACCAACTACCAACTACCAACTACGAACTTCAGAGAGCCAACGGGCCAGCTGGACGAGTTCGTCCAATGAGAGGGTTTCCGGACGGCGTTTCGGGTCCACGCCGACCGATTCGAGGGCACGCCGTGCATCACGCCCTCTGGCGGACGCGAACGGAGACAGCGCGTTCGCCATCGTCTTCCGGCGCTGGCTGAAGGCGGCTCGGACCATGTCGTCGAACCAGTCGGGCACATGCGGTACGTCGGCGGGGCTGAGAAACTCCAGCCGGACGAGACTGGAGGTGACCTGGGGTGGAGGCCGGAACGCCCCGGGTGGCAGCGTCAAAACGGATCGGACTCGCGCCAGGCGGGACGCCGTGATCGTGAGCACACCGTAGTCGCCTGATCCGGGGGTCGCCGTCAGTCGCTCGGCGACCTCGCGCTGGAGCATGAATGTCGCATCGGCGACGCGAGGCTCGAGGCGCGCCGCCGCGAGTACGGCGAACAGCGTCGGAGTGGAGATGTTGTAAGGAAGATTGCCCGCGACTCGCGCTCGTCCTCCGTCAGCCAGTGACCGCAGCAACGGGACCAGATCAACCCTCAGCACGTCGGCTGTGACAACCTCGACGTTCTGAGGCACGCGAGAGGGGAGCGCTCGCGCAAGATCGCGATCGATCTCGACCGCGATGATTCGCCGGCACCGTTCGGCGAGCGGTCGAGTCAGTGCCCCGGGCCCTGGTCCAATCTCGAGAAACGCTTCGTCAGGCGCAGGCGCAATGGCGTCGATGACTTTCGCGACCCAGGCCGGCTCGAGGAAATGCTGGCCGAAGCGTTTGCGGACGGTCACGATCGGTCCGGGCGCTCCGGCTCTGGATCATCGTCGGCGTCAGGGTCCCCGCGCCAGTACTGCTCTTCGATGGCCTCGATCTGTTCCTCGCTCATCCCGAAATAGTGCCCAGCTTCATGAATCAGCGTTTCGGCGATCGTGTCGAACACCTCGTCTTCGTCGGCGGCTCCCGCGCTGATAGGGCCCTGGAAGAGCACGATGCGATCGGGCAGGCGGTTTCCGTAGTCCCAGGTCCGCTGCGTCAGCGGGGTGCCCTGATAAAGGCCGAAGAGCGTGTCGGGCGGCTCGACGTCCATCTCGGCGAGCAGCGCCGCTGACGGCTCGGTTTCGACAACGATCGCCACGTTTTTGAGCCGCCGCCGGAACTCGCGCGGGATCGCACGGAACGCTTCATCGACGAGCGCCTCGAAGTGCTCGCGCGTCATCGCGCCTTCTTCTTACCGCGCGATCGGGCGCCCTTGCGGGACGGCGTGGACGCCACCTGCTTGTTGGACGTCTTGCCTCGCGCCAAACGCCGCACTGGAGTCCTTGCCGTGGCTCGCCCGGCTGAACGCGGACGCGATCGAGGGGCGGCTCGAGCGGAGGGCTGGTCTCCGCCGCGCAGAAAGTACTCGCATTCGTCCTGCACCGCACACAAATCACAGGAAGGCTGTGGCCGGCAGATGCGACGCCCATGCAGGATCAGCGTGTCGGACGCGCGCGTCCATTCCTCCTGCGGCCAAAGCGCGCACAGCTGGCGTTCGACCTCTTCGGGATCGTCGCTCCTGACGAGACCGATCCGGTTCGACACCCGCAAGACGTGCCGATCCACCGGCAAGCCGGGCACACCCAGCGTGTGACCGAGGACGACGTTGGCTGTCTTCCGGCCCACGCCTGGCAGCCGGGTGAGCGCATTCATGTCGGCAGGCACGTTGCCGCCGTGCTCGCTCACCAGCAACCGCGCAGTCTGGACGATGGAATTCGCTTTCTGACGGAAGAACCCGGTCTGGACGATGAGCGGTTGGATCACTTCGGGCTCGGCCGCTGCGAGATGCTCGGCGTCCGGATACTTGGCAAAGAGCGCCGGCGTCACGAGGTTCACTCGCTGGTCGGTGGACTGCGCCGAGAGGATCGTCGCAATCAGCAGCTCGAACGCGTTGCGATGACGAAGCTCGGTGTCGGCGCCAGGATGCTGGCTCTCGAGGCGCGCCAGGATCTCACGGGCGGCCGCGGCAGAAGGAGGCACCGGCGGCTCGTTTCAATGGACGGGTCCGGTGGTCGGACCGGGCATGGCTCGGAGCTGCTCCTGCAACGCAGCCAGCAGGGCCGGCACACTCTGCAGGGGCAGAACGATCCGCGCTCGAACCGGGGCGCGGACGACATGATCGATGGCGCCGCCTTCGACCTGTTTGATGTCCTGCTCCGAGAGCGGCTGCACTTCGCAAAACGTCAGCGTGCAATCGAATGGCGTGTGCGCGATGGCGCAGAAGTTCGAGTAGGTCCGCGCGACAGCCGCCGGCTCGTCGGGCACGATTGTAAAATTGATCTGCTTCCGTTCTGACATGCCAGCGAGTCTACCACCGAGCTCAGGTGGCTCCCGGCGTCAGTACCGTCGCAGGACTCCGATGACGACGCCCTGCACCTGGACCTGATCGGCGGCGACGACCAGAGGCTGCATGACGGGATTGGCCGGCTGCAGGCGCACGTGGCTGTTCTCGCGATAGAACTTTTTCAACGTCACATCGCTGCCGCCCAGGAGCGCGATCACCATCTCACCGTTGTCCGCCGTCTTGCGGTCTTCGACGATGACGAAGTCGCCGTCGCGAATCTGTTCGTCGATCATGGAACTGCCACGGACCCGCAGCACGTAAGTATCGCGTCGTCCGACCATTTCCTCGGGGACAGCGATCGTCTCGGCTCCGGCGATGGCTTCGATTGGCGCACCCGCGGCCACATAGCCGAGTAACGGGAGCTCGACTGATCGGGTTCCCATCCGGGTTGGAACCAGCTCGACAGATCGACTGCGGTTCCACGCGCGTTTGATGAACCCCTTGTCTTGCAGGTTGGTCAGGTGTTTGTGCACCGTGGCCAGCGACGACAGGTTGAACCGGCGGCCGATTTCCTCGAGGCTCGGCGCGTAGCCGTGCTGTTGAATGAACTCATTCAGGTAATCGAGGATTTCGCGTTGGCGCTTGGTCAGCGGCAGCATGCGGGGATGATACGCAAACAAAAGGCGAAAATCAACAGCCACGCGCCGGATCGGCCGTGTTAGCATGCGCAGCGTGCGACTGCCGGTTCATCTGCCGCCCGGCGACGACCGCCGGTTCGATGTCGTGGGGCTCGGGCAGAACAGCCTCGACCTGCTCGTTCGCGTTCCGACGTTTCCAACCAGTAACTCCAAGCATCCCATCCACGAGCTCGTCTGGCTGCCTGGCGGCCAGGTCGCGTCTGCCATGGTCGGTTGTGCGCGCCTCGGACTCCGGGCGTGCTACATCGGACGATTCGGCGACGACCATCTTGCGGATCGCGGCAAAGCCAGCCTCGAGAGCGAAAGTGTGGTGTTGGCGGCGACGACAATCGCCGGTGCCCGTTCCCGCAGCGCTGTCATCCTGGTCGATGCGCGCACCGGGGACCGTACCGTGCTGTGGGATCGCGACGCACGGCTTGCCGGACACGCCGACGACGTGCCGGCCGACGTGGTGGCCGGCAGCCGCGTGCTCCTTGTGGACTGCGACGACGTCGAGGCCGCGACACGGGCGGCCGAAATCGCCCGCGCGCACGGCGTCGTCACCGTGGTCGACGTCGAAGCGGTCGTTCCCGGCGTCGAGCGGCTGCTGACGCTCATCGACGTCATCATCACGTCAGAGGGGTTTCCCGAACAGATGACCGGTGAGTCCACGCGCGAACAGGCGCTCGCGGCGCTCGACCGACGCTTCAAGCCCGCGATGGTCTGCGTCACGCTCGGCCCGTACGGCAGTTTGACGCGTGTCAACGGACAGCTGCTGACGACGGCCGCGTTCCCGGTGACGTGCGTGGATTCGACGGGCGCCGGGGATGCCTTCCGGGCGGGATTCATCGCCGCGTTGGTTCAAGGCGGGCCGGAAGATACGGCAGGGCTGCTGCGCCAGGCGAATGCGGTCGCGTCGCTGGCGTGCCGCGCGCATGGTGCGCGCGACGGATTGCCACGTCCGGACGAGGTCAGCGCGCTCCTCGCGACAGTCCGTTCGAACCTGAGCGGCTGGCGCGCGTGGTACACTTTTTACTGGTTTCTGGTGCGCCAGCGCCGAAGGCCCTTGGGTCGCGCGATCGATGACATCCCCTACCTCGCGCCGTCTAGTCCTCGTCGTTTTCGTGACAACGTCGCTTGCGGCGGTGCTTGCCGCTCAATCCGCGCATACACGCGCGGATGCCGACGAGATGCTGCGGAAAGTCGCCGTCATTGCGGTCAACGGCTTGTCGGATCGCCCGTCAGCCCGCCGCACGCCCGTCAGCGAGAACGAAGTGAACGCATTTCTCGAGTACCACGCAAAAGCAGAGCTGCCCGGCAGGCCTCATCGATCCGCTCATCACGATCGACGATGCAGGGCGCGTGTCAGGCAAGGCGATCGTCGACCTCGATGAAGTCAAAGCGAGCACCAGCGGCCAGGACATGCGTGGACAGGCCGTCCTGTCTCTCCTGCGCGGCCGCGTGCCCATCGATGTCAGCGGCATTCTCACGACAACGGACGGCATGGCGCGGTTCCAGCTCGAGTCTGCGCACGTGAGTGGCATGCCCGTGCCGAAGTCGGTCGTGCAACAAGTGGTTGGGTACTACTCACGCACGACGGACAATCCAGACGGAATCGATATCGACGCGCCATTTCCACTTCCCGCACACATCCGCGGGATCGAGCTCCGGAAGGGCGAGGCCGTCATCGTCCAGTAGCGGCCACCCGACCATGCCACGGCCCGACGAGGTGCTTCAGACGCCGCTGCAGTTCCTGCGCGGTGTCGGTCCCCGCAAGGCGGCGGACTTCCAGCGCGCGGGCCTGCGCACGCTGGAAGACCTGCTCTATCGGTTCCCGCTTCGCTACGAAGATCGCAGCCGGCTGCAGCCGATTGCCGCACTCCGAGAAGGGACAGACCTCATCGGTGAGCGGCGAACTGGTACAGTGCGGTCTGCGAGCCACGCGTCGCCCCGGCTTCCGGATCTTCGAGGCTCTCGTGCGCGATGCAAGCGGCGCCGTGCGGGCGGCATGGTTCAACTCGTCCTACCTGAAGGAGCAGCTTGCGGCCACATCAGCGGGTCGTGCTGCACGGCACGCTGGAGCGAAGTCCGTTCGGGCTGCAGTTCACCAACCCCGATTTCGAGCTGATTGACGAAGACGAGACCGACGCGCTGCACATCGGGCGCATCGTCCCCGTGTACGAGCGCGCGCGTTCGATCACGCCGAAGATGCAGCGCCGGCTCGTGCACGACGCGCTGCTCACACTGCCCGACACGCTCGATGAGCCACTGCCCGAGAGCGTCAGGGAGCGGCTCGGCCTTCCGGATCGCCTGACCGCGCTCCGGCAGGTGCACTTTCCGGACGCGGACACGCCGCTCGATCTGCTGAACACGTTCAGGACGCGAGCGCAGCAACGGCTCGTGTTCGAGGAGTTCTTTCGATTTCAGGTCGGCCTGCTGCTCCGGCGACGCGAGTCCGACGCGGAACGAAAGGTCCACCAGACCAAGGTGGACGACCGCATTCGCGAATCGCTGCGCGCCGTGCTTCCGTTCCACCTCACGGGCGGACAGCGGCAGGCGCTCAAGGACATCGGCGACGACATGCAGCGGCCGCATCCGATGAATCGCCTGCTGCAGGGCGACGTGGGCGCGGGCAAAACGATCGTTGCCGTCCTCGCCGCCGTGCTCGCGATGGAGAACGGTCAGCAGGTGGCGTTCATGGCGCCAACGGAAATCCTCGCCGAACAGCACTTCGCGCACGCTCTCACGGCTGCTGGCCGGCACGCGATTTCGCGTCGGCCTCCTTACGGGGAACCGCGGCGCGTCGGAACGCCGGAGCCTCGCGAAAGGCCGTCGTCGCCGGCGAGCTCCATCTCGTCGTGGGCACACACGCGCTCGTGCAACGCTCGGTACGGTTTGCGAAGCTCGGTCTCGTCATCATCGACGAACAGCACCGCTTCGGCGTGTTGCAACGCGCCGAGCTGCGGGAGAAGGGACTGCTGCCCGACATGCTCGTGATGACGGCCACGCCCATCCCGCGCACGCTCGCGCTCACGACCTACGGCGATCTCGACGTGTCGTCCATCCGAGAGCTGCCGCCGGGCCGCACGCCGGTCCGCACGACGGCGCGTCCTGAGAACCGTCGCGACGAGGTCTATGCGTTCGTCCGGAGCGAACTGACCGCCGGCCGCCAGGCGTACGTCGTGTATCCCATCATCAGCGAGTCGGAGAAGACCGACCTTCGTGCCGCGACCGAGATGGCCGACCATCTGGCGCAGGACATCTTCCCCGAGTTCCGCGTTGCGCTCCTGCACGGCCGCATGAAGCAGGACGCGAAGGATCGCGTGATGCGGTCGTTCGCCGCCGGCGAGCTGCATATGCTGGTCTCGACCACGGTAATCGAGGTCGGGATTGACGTCGCAAACGCGACGGTCATGCTCGTCGAGCACGCCGAGCGGTTCGGCTTGTCACAGCTCCATCAGCTGCGTGGTCGCGTCGGACGTGGCGCGCACGTCTCGTCGTGCGTCCTGCTGTATCAGTATCCGCTGAGCGATCAGGCTCGCGAGCGTCTGAAGGTGATGGGCGAGACCACCGACGGCTTCGTGATTGCGGAAAAGGATCTCGAGCTGCGCGGCCCGGGCGATGTCTTCGGCACCCGGCAGGCCGGGGCGCCCACACTCCGGGTCGGCGATTTGTTGCGCGATCATCAGTTGATGGAGATGGCTCGGCACGAAGCCGGCGTCTGGCTCGACGACCAGGCCCGCGATCCGGCGTGGCTCGACGAGTTCCGGCGGACGTGGGGCAGCCGCTACGGCCTGGTAGCCGTAGGCTGACGCGCGTGCGGATCATCGCCGGAACACATCGGGGACGCCGTCTGGATGCGCCAGACTGGCCGGGGTTGCGGCCGACGTCGGATCGCCTGCGCGAGACGCTCTTCAACATTCTTGCGCCGAGGATGCCGGACGCGACGGTCCTCGACGGCTGTGCCGGCACGGGTGCCGTGGGCATCGAGGCGCTGAGCCGGGGCGCCGCACACGTCACCTTCGTCGATCAGGATCGGCGCGCCGCGGCACTCGTCGCGGCCAACCTCGCGCGCTGTGGGATCACCGAGGGCTATGCTATTATCCGCGCGGATTTGGGCCATTTTCAGGCACGTCTCCCGCACCCGGCGTACGATGTAATCTTTCTCGATCCGCCGTACACCATCGATCCCGGGCCGCTGGCGGGCGCTGTCAGCGGGTTCCTCGGCCCGGGGGGCATGCTCGTCATCGAGCACGCCACCAGACGGCACGTTCCCGACCAGGCCGGTACGCTCGGACGCGTCCGCACGGTACGATCGGGAGACAGCACGCTCTCATTCTTCGCCGGCGATGGGCTCGGCGGGCCAGGAGACCTCGATGACCCCCAGCAGTGAAACCGGTGGCCGACCGGGGTCTCGTCTGGCCGTATGTCCGGGCTCGTTCGATCCCCTCACCAACGGACACGTGGACATGATCCGGCGCGCCGCGCGGCTGTTCGATCGCGTGGTGGTCGCCGTGCTCGTCAACGCGTCGAAGACGCCGCTGTTTTCGATTGAAGAGCGCGTGGCGATCCTGCGCGACGTGTTGAACGATCTGCCGGCTGTCGAGGTCGATACCTTCGACGGATTGCTCGTGGACTACGTCAATCGCCGCCACGCGAATGTGATCGTGCGCGGCCTGCGCGCAGTTGCCGACTTCGACTACGAGTACCAGATGGCGCAGATGAACCGGCGGCTGAATGCGAACATCGAGACGATGTTCCTGCTGCCCGCGGAGCAGTACGCCTATACAAGCTCCCGCCTCGTGAAGGAAATCTTCATGCTCGGCGGATCGGTACACGGCCTCGTGCCACCGGCGGTTGAAGCACGATTGCAGGGGAAGCGCCGGTAAGGCGCGGGAGATGGAGCGCATGCTCGCAGAGCGCATGGGACGTGTCTCGTCGTCACCGACGATGAGAGTGCTGGTCGAAGCCGAGAAGCTTCGGCAGCGCGGGATCGATGTGGTGGAATTCGGAGCAGGAGAGCCTGACTTCGATACGCCCGCTCATATCAAAGCAGCCGCGCACGCGGCCATGGATCAGGGCTTCACAAAATACACGGCGGCCGCCGGGACGCTCGACGCCAGGCAGGCGATCGCGTCCCACTATCGCGCGTTGTACGGCGTGGAGTATGCGGCGTCGGAAGTCATTGTGACTGCCGGCGGCAAACAAGCGCTGTACAACGTCGCGATGGCGCTCTTCGCGGAGGGCGATGAAGTCATCACGCACGCGCCTGGCTGGCCGACGATTCCCGAACAGATCAAGCTGGCCGACGCGACACCGGTGATCGTTCGCACGTATCCGGAGCAGGGGTTCGAGATCTCGGCCGATCCGTTCCTCGGTGCGATCACGCCGGTCACGCGCGGGATCGTCATCAATTCACCCTGTAATCCCGACAGGCGCGATGATTCCCGAGCGCGAGTTGTCGCGCCTCATCGACGCGGTGGCGGACAGGAACATCTGGATCGTGCTCGACCTCTGCTACGAACAGCTGATTTACGATCCGGTTCCGCACAATCTGCCCGCGATGCTCGCGGCGCGCATGCGTGACCGCACGGTGCTGACCGGGTCGGCCAGCAAGTCGTACGCGATGACGGGCTGGCGCTGCGGGTGGGCCGTCGGCCCGGCACCGGTCATCGCGGCGAGCACCGCAATTCAGAGCCACTCGACGTCCAACGTGACCTCGATCTCGCAGAAGGCCGCGGTCGCGGCGCTGACAGGACCGCAGGCCGTGGTGGGGCAGATGCTCGCTGAGTACCGCCACCGGCGCGACGCACTCGTCGGCTGGCTCACGACCGATCCCCGCATCCGCTGCCACGTGCCGGCCGGCGCGTTCTATCTGTTCGTGGACATCACGTCGCTCCTGTCGCCGGACGGCCTGCGGACCTCCGGCGAATTCGCCCAGGCGCTACTGAACGACGCGCACGTGGCACTGACGGCGGGCGAGGCGTTCGACGCCCCTGGCTTCCTCAGGATCTCGTACGCGACGTCGATGGAGCGGCTTCGCGAAGGCGCCAACCGCATTCATGCCTTCGTCCGCGCACTCGATGCGGCCGGCAAGACGCCATCCGCCTTGCGCGCCTGAGCGACCGCCATGAGGCGTGCATCGTGACTCTACCGCCGGACTTCCCGGCTCTCGTGGAAGGCATCGTCGGGAGAGACTGGGTGCGGCGCGATCCCGACGCGCTGCTGGCATACGGCACCGACGCGCTCAAGAAGGGCCAGCCCGCCGATCTCGTCGCCTTGCCGGCCAACACGCGCGAGATTGCCGCGATGTGGCCGCGCTGTGCGATCGGCATCTCGTGCCGCTCGTCGTGCGCGGCGGCGGCACGGGCTACACGGGCGGATCCGTTCCTGTCGCGGGCGGCCTCGTCATCAGCCTCGAGCGGTTGAATCGCATCCTCGAGATCGACCAGCAGAATCTCCTCGCAGTCGTCGAGCCCAACGTCATCACCGGCGACCTGCAGGATGCGGTGGAGCAGGTCGGCCTTTTCTACCCGCCCGATCCGGCGAGTCTGCGGCAATCGCGTCATCGGCGGGAACGTGGCGGAGTGTGCGGGCGGTCCGCGCGCCTTCAAGTACGGCACGACCAAGCGCTACGTGCTCGGTCTGGAAGCGGTACTGCCGACAGGCGAGGTCATCCGAACCGGCGGCAAGACGGTCAAGAACGTCGTCGGCTACGACGTCACGCAGTTGCTGGTGGGATCAGAGGGCACGCTGGCGATCCTGACCAAGATCGTCCTGCGGTTGGTCCCGAAGCCTCCCGTGCAGGTCACGCTGCGCGCCTGCTTCACCAATGTGGAGCGCAGCGGTGGCGGCCGTGACCGGCCTGGTGGAGCGGCGCGTCGTACCGGCGACCGTCGAGCTCATCGATCGAGCGAGTCTCGATGCGATTACCAAGGCGACGGGCGATCGGCTGGCGCCCGACGGGACGGACGCGCTGCTCATTCTCGACGTGGACGGCTTCGAAGCGGGTGTGCTGGAGGAGGCGCATCGCATCGAGGAGGCCTGCCGCGCCGCGGGCGCGATCGAGATCCTGCGCGCGAACGAGGGACCGGAACGGGAAGAGCTGTGGCGCGTGCGGCGCGACCTGTCGTTATCGCTTCGCGCGCTGGCCGGTCTGAAGATCAACCACGACGTCGTTGTCCCGCGTGGACGGATCCCCGGGCTGTTTGCGTTGGTCGACGTCCTGCGGGCACGCTACGACCTGCTGATCGCCTGCTTCGGCCATGCGGGCGACGGCAACATCCACGTCAACGTGATGGTCGATCCGACGGATCTCGACGCCGTGGCCCGTGCGCGGCGCGCCGAACGGGAGCTGTTCGAGGGCGTCGTGGCGCTTGAGGGCTCCATCACCGGTGAACACGGCATCGGCTTCTCGAAGGCCCCGTTTCTGTCGATCGAGTTGTCGGCGGACGAAATCGCGCTGCTGCGCCGCATCAAGCAGGCGTTCGACCCGCGCGGCATCCTGAATCCGGGAAAGATCTTCAGCGCGTAACGGCCGACGCCTCGCCGCGCACGTTGGTCACGAGCAGGACGCGCTGGAGACTTCGTGCGGGATTGCTGGCGAAGAGCGCACGCAGCTTGACCGGCGAGGCATCCAGATACTCGACTTCACCCAGTGTCCGCACGTTGAGCGGCCTGGTCCGGCCCACGCGCTCCAGTTCTCGTGCGGGGATCACGCACAGCACCGGCTCCGGCCGCGCGATGAAGGCACGGAGCTGCGCTTCGGTCGAAAGATCGATGTGCCCGATGCCGGCGTAGAAGACAAGATTCCGGACAAACGCATGGTACGTCGCAACCGGCACCGCTGGCTGCCGCTCTGTGAGGACCAGGTCGGCCATCAATTGCACGGGATCGCGGCCGGCCGGTGCGAGCCCATACTGCAGCCCTCCCAGGGTGATGGCGCCAGCGATCCCGACCGCCAGGGGAACCGCGGTCAAGCGCACTCTGAGGGCCGCGACCGCGAGTCCGACGCCGGCTGCGAGGATGACGCCTGCGCTCGCCAGCACCAGCCACGGCTCGACCGACACGACAACGGGACGCGCGCGATAGAGCAGCAGACCGAGCACGGCCAGGAACAGCGCGACCATGACGGCAGCGACCCGCAGGATCCGGCCCGCCATCCGGTCGTCTGATGCCCTGACGAATCCGCGCGCCAGTAAAATCGCCAGAGGGGGCAGTACCGGCAGGATGTATCGGGGCTGCTTGCCAATCGACAACGTAAAGAACGCCAGTGGCAGCAGCAGCCAGATGAGCAGGCGCCACGACTCCGTGGTACGCGTGGCCTTTTCGCGGAGCCAGGTCGCCGCCGGCGCGACACAGCAAACGGCGACCGGCGTCCACGGTAAGAGGCCTCCGGCGAGGACTGGCAGATAGAACCAGGGAGGACGCATCGCATTGAAGCGGGTGGTCGCAAAGCGCTCCAGATTGTCCGCGACGAAGAAACTGCTGACGTATGGGGCGCCATGCACCGCGATCATCGCCACGTACCACGGCGCGGCAATCAGGGCCGCGAGGCCCGACGCCCCGGCCACCCAGCGGGCCGGCAGGCGCGCGCGATCGCGCTCGAGCCAGAGGATCGGCACCGACACGAGCAGCAGGAGCACAACGGCTACGGGCCCCTTGATGAGCACGCCGGCGCCACATGCCGCGCCGGCGACGAGCCACCACCTGCCGGGAGTGCGGCTCCTCCTCGAGGCTCGCGCGCAAGCACGGCCCAGATCGACAGCGTCGTCGTGAGCGCGAGAGGGAGATCGGGCAGCGCCAGGCGGCCGATCGAGAAATAGCCGAAGGCGGTGGCGGCGATGAGTCCGGAGTCGCGGGCCGTCAACTCGTCATACCAGCGGCGCGCGATGGCAGCAGTCAGCAGGCTGAGGGCGAGGCCACTCAGCGCAGGGAATGTGCGTGCGGCGGCCTCGGTGATACCCAGCCCGGCATACGATGCCGCGATGAGCCAGTAGAGCAGGATCGGCTTCTGAAATCGGACATCATAGTTATAGTGAGGGGTGAGCCAGTCGCCGCTCGCGAGCATCTCGCGTCCAGCTTCGGCGTAAAACCCTTCATCCGAGTCCCCAATTGCCAGGCGTCCGAGGCCGGCGAAATAGGTCACCCAGCAGAGAAGCACGAGGAGCAGAGTCGTACGGCGCACCGCCCGGAATTCTACTTGAGCCTGTGCCGCGCCGAGACCGCTCGCGCGCTCCACTCCTGAAACTCACACATGCCCACTGTTGCGGTCGTCGGTGCGTCGGTCAATCGGCGGAAGTACGGCAATCGTGCGGTCCGCGCGTTCGTCCAGCAGGGGTATCACGTGATCCCCGTCAACCCGCACGAGACCGTGGTCGAAGGTCTGGCCGCGGTGGCGTCGCTCGCGGATATTCACGAGCCGATCGACATCATCACCATGTACGTGCCACCAGCGATCGGCATCGGACTCATGGATGCGGTGGCGGCGGCCGGTGCGAAGGAGGTGTGGCTCAATCCTGGCGCCGAGAGCGATGCACTCGTGGCGAAGGCGCGGTCAGTCGGCATCGAACCCATCCAGGCCTGCAGCATCATGGGCGTCGGCCTGTCACCGGATCAGTTCTAGAGGGTCACTAAGACGCGTTCACGTAAGCCTTGAACGCCCAGTGGCTTGACACTCTCGAAGACGCAGCCCTATACTCCGTACACAATTCGCGCCTCCGTCACTCGAAGCCAGCCGATCCCTCCTGCCTTTACGGTCTCCAGAGAAGCCTGAACGTCCCGGACTGCACCATGCCCAGCAACCACAAGCGCGCGCCGCGCGTGGCCAACGGCCACCCGACCGAAACACCCGACCTTCCAGTAACCGACGCCGCCACTGAAGCCGCGGCGCTGTCGAGCGGCCGAGCCAAAGGCCTCAACATCGGCGAACTGAAAGAGATGAGCATCCAGAAGCTCACGCAGATCGCCAAGGATCTCTCGGTCGCCGGTGCCACCGGGATGCGCAAGCAGGATCTGATCTTCCAGATTCTGAAAGCCCAGACCGAACAGAGCGGATTCATCTTCTCCGAGGGTGTCCTCGAAGTCTTGCCGGACGGCTTCGGGTTCCTCCGCGCGCCCGACTACAACTACCTGCCGGGCCCCGACGACATCTACGTCTCGCCGTCGCAGATCCGTAAATTCGACTTGCAGACCGGCGACACCGTGTCGGGTCAGATTCGCCCGCCCAAGGAAGGGGAGCGGTACTTCGCGCTGATCAAGGTCGAAGCCGTCAACTTCGAATCGCCGGATACCGCGCGGGACAAGCTGTTCTTCGAGAACCTCACGCCGCTCTATCCGCAGGAGCGATTGCGGCTGGAGACGACCGCCGAGAACCTCTCCGCGCGCGTGATGGATCTGATGACGCCCATCGGCAAGGGCCAGCGCGGGCTCATCGTCGCGCCGCCGCGCACGGGCAAGACGATGCTCTTGCAGAGCATTGCGCAGTCGGTCACGGCGAATCATCCCGAGGTCTTCCTGATCGTGCTGCTGATCGACGAGCGGCCCGAAGAGGTCACCGACATGCAGCGGTCGGTGGACGGCGAAGTGATCTCGTCCACCTTCGACGAGCCCGCCCAGCGCCACGTGCAGGTCGCCGAAATGGTGATTGAAAAAGCGAAGCGGCTCGTCGAGCACAAGAAAGACGTCGTTATTCTGCTCGACTCGGTGACGCGGCTGGCGCGCGCCTACAACACAGTGATTCCCGCCTCTGGAAAGGTGCTGTCGGGCGGCCTCGACAGCAACGCCCTGCAGAAGCCCAAGCGGTTCTTCGGCGCGGCGCGCAACATCGAAGAGGGCGGCTCACTGACGATCATGGCGACGGCGCTCGTCGACACGGGCTCGCGTATGGACGACATCATCTTCGAGGAGTTCAAGGGCACGGGTAACATGGAGATCCACCTGGATCGAAAGCTGGTGGACAAGCGCGTCTTCCCGGCCATCGATATCCAGAAGAGTGGCACGCGCAAGGAAGAACTGCTCCTGGCCGCGCGAGGATCTGAACCGGATTTGGGTACTGCGCAAGGTGCTCAATCCATTGTCACCAGTGGAGGCAATGGAGTTGTTGCTCGACAAGATGTCGAAGACCAAGAGCAACGCCGACTTCCTGTCGGCGATGCAGAAGATGGGGTGAGACGTGGCGGTGACGATCAAGGTCCGTGAGAACGGATCGTATCTGGTGGACGGCGAAGACGTGCAGCTCGTGGACTGGAACGGCAACCCGTACACGATTCCGAAGCGGCCGTTCGCGTTGTGCCGTTGCGGGGCGTCGCAGAACAAACCCTTCTGCGATCGATCGCACTCGGCGATCGGGTTCAAGGCCGCCGAGGCCGCAGTACCCGAACAGCGGCGACAAGCCGGCCACGTAGGCCGCGGCGTTATTCGGCCCGCAGCGCGACCAGCGGATCCACCGACGCCGCCCGCCGAGCCGGCAAATAGCTCGCGGCGACGGCCACCGCACCGAGACCCAGCGCAACCAGGATGGCGAAAGGGTAGTTGGCCGACACGAGACCGAAGAGCGACGTCTCGAGCATCCGACCGAAGACCACCGCGAGAACGAGCCCGCCTCCGGCTCCCCATCCCGCAATGGCCAGGGCGTGGCCAAGCGTGAGGCGCGTGATATGGGCACGCGTGGCGCCGAGCGCCACGCGGACACCCAGTTCGCGCGTCCGCCGGCTCGCCAGATACGCCATGAGGCTGTACACACCGACGACCGCCACCAGCAATCCCACCACTGCAATGACCGACAAGGCATTGGCTGCGAAACGCAGCCCGAACGTGCTGTCTGCCACCATCTGCGGATAGGTACGAATCGAGGCCACGGGCTGATCCGGGTCGAGCTGTGCGACCGCCGCCCGGACGGCGGCTCCCACGTCGGTGGGATCGCCGGCGGTGCGGAGCACGAAGGTGAAATCCTCCGCGGAGGCCTGTGCGAGCGGCCGGTAGACCGTCGGCGAGAGACGGTGCACCAGCCAATGGTGCGCAACGTCGCCGACCACGCCTACCGTGGTCACGAGCGGACCATCTTTGTCGAGGCGGAATCGCTGGCCGATCGGATTCTTCCCCGGCCACATCTGTCGCGCGAGCGACTGACTGACGAGCGCAACGGGCGGGCTGTCGGCGCGGTCGGCCTCTGTCAATCCACGCCCTTGCAGCACTGGCACACGGAGAACGGCGTTCCAGTCGGGAGTGGCGCTACGCACATCCACGTAACGGGCGTTGTTGTCGCGAGGCGTGTCTGTATCGAACCAGAAGGAGCTCGAGGCATTCGTATTGGAGTAGGGGAGCACGGTAAGTGCCGCCGCGACGTTGACGCTCGGCAGTGTCCGCAGACGGTCGAGGACGGTCCGCACGAACGCCTCCCGTTGGGCACCCGAGGTATAGCGCGCGTGCGGCAGACTCAAGCGCGCGGTGAGGACTTGAGCCGGCGAGAATCCGAGAGAGTCGGTCGCCGCACGATGAACGGCTCCTATCGTCAGACCCGCGGCGGTCAAGAGGCTCGCGGCAAGCGCGATCTGAACGGTTGCGAGCAGCGCCCGCAGACGCTGACGCTTGGCGTCTGACGTGAGCCGCGCGCCCTGACGCAGATCGTCCACGCCCACCGAGCGGGCGCTCCGCAGCGCGGGCAGCAGCGACGACACGATCGTGGCCACGCCAGCGAGGATTGCCGTGACGAGGATCGTGCGCGGCTGGACATGCATGTGATTCCAGCCCGGCACGAATCGGATGATCGTCGGCGGAAATGCCGCACGAGAGGCTTCGACTGCCGCCCACGCGAGTCCGGCGGCGGCAATCGTCGCAATGGCTGCCAGCATCGCGCCTTCGAGCAGCACCTGACAAACGAGCCGCGCTCGTCCAGCGCCGAGCGCGAGCCGGATCGCCAGTTCGCGACGGCGTTCGACTCCGCGCGCGAATAGCAGATTCATGACGTTCGCGCAGGCGACGAGCAGCAGCAGAACGGCTGCGGCCTGGAAAATCGCCGTGAAGGCCGGCGCCCCGGGATCGCCGAACCCATTCGTGAAGGTCCTGACCGTGACGTCGCGGCGGCCGTTGGTCTCCGGATACGCCCGGCGCTCGTCGGCGACCACGGCGGCCATTTTCGCCCGCGCCGAGGCGAGCGTCTGATCCTCACGGAGGCGCCCTACCACCATCAATGACCCGTGCGACCGATCGAGGCGCGCGTCCGGCGCCATCACGAGCGGAGCCCAGACTTCGGCCGAAAGCGGAAGCGCGAACCCCTCTTTCGCGACTCCCACGACGCTGTAGGGCTCGCCGTCCAGCCGAATCGTGCGCTGCAGAATGGCGGGGTCGGATCCGAACCGGCGGACCCAGAGGCCGTGCGAGATGACGGCCACGCGCGGCGCGTCGGGCCGTCCGTCCGCCTCCGAGAAACCACGACCGAGGTCGGCAACCGTGCCCATGACCTCGAAAAATGCCGGGGTCACGCGGAATGCGGCCAGCTGTTCGGGATACTGCTGCCCCGAGAGGTTCGCGTTCCACCATTCGATCGCGGCCAGGTGACCGAACGTGTTGGACGTGCGTTCCTGCCATTCCACGAAGTCGCCGCGCGCGACGGACTCGCGATCGAAGAACTGGTCGGCATCAGCCGCCGACGCCACGACTACGGTGCGATCCACGCCGGCGAAACGAAACGGCCGCAGGACGATCGCGTCGCTCAACGCGAAGATCGTGGCGTTCGCCGCGAGGCCGAGCGCGAGCGTCGTAATGATCGTGAGCGACACCGCCGGCTGCTGCCACAGCGCCCGCCACGCGGCGCGCACGTCGTGCCACAGTCTCATGGACCACCTCGGGTGCGGATCGGGAATATCGGGGAATGCCTGACGCACCGGGCGAGGCAGTGGAGCGGCGACGCCGAGATGAATGCAGAGGACCAGCGCCTGACGCCAGTACCAGCTCCGGGCGGCGGCCTGCCCATGGCGCCTCGCGTGAGCGGCGAATTCCTCGGCGAGATCGCCAAGCACGCCCTCGCGGACCTCGGGTCGGCGGATGGAGAGGCCGAGGAGCCGCTCGGCCGCCCGTGGCGGTCGGGCGGTCATGGCTGCTCCAGGATTGTCTCGAGGCCCGTCGTCATGCGCGCGAACGCTCCGTGCGTTGCGCGGACCGCGCGAAAACCGGCGGGCGTCAGCGAGACATACCGCCGCGGACGCCCGCCGCGGTCGTCCTCTGGAGTACCCGTGCGCGAACGCAGGCATCCTTTGGCTTCGAGCCGATCGAGGGCGGTGTAGAGCGCGCCGCGCGCGACGGGGCGGCCGGTCCGTTCTTCGAGAAGCACGCGCAGCGGCACGGCGTACGCACCGTCGCGCAGGTGCAGGACGCCGAGCAGCACGGCGTACTCGAATTCGCCGAGGTAAGGGGGTGTTGGCTCCATGTCTGCAATGCAGGCATATTACGCCTGCAATGTAGACAAGTCAAACAATGCGTCTATTCTGGCCGGAAATCGTGGTGCGTTTCCGGTCAGCTAAAAACTTAGCACTTTGCGCTGGACAAACCCGCCGGGTATTGCTAGTTTTTTAGCACGCCGCGACCACGGACCAATCCGGTGCGCGGAACGGCGAGGAGGATCACCGTGTCGCGTCGCACAGGCCTCTGGATCCCGACCGTCACTCTTTCCGCCGCCCTGACGTGCCTCGTCGCTGGCGGCGGCAATCCGTACGCGGACGCCGTCGCGCCGCTGCCGGCCCTTCGGACGGCCGCCTCGCCCTCGCGGCTGTCGCCGCCCGACCAGCAGCTGCAGGACGCAGATCCGGCCGCGCGCGCATGCTCGGCCCGGACGCTCGGCGCCCGAGGTGCAGACTCGATCGCGTCAGTGCCGAGCCTCGTGGCACTGCTCGCCGACGACACGATCGTGTCCATCCCCGACTGCATCGAGAGCGGGGAAGACCATGGAGGCCTCGATCGCGTCGATGACGTGATCGATTGTCCGACGTCGCCCGCGCGCGAGGCCGCGCGTGCGCTGGCGCGCATCGGCACGTCAGCCATCCAGCCGCTGCTCACCGCGCTCGCCGACGTCCGCGCCACCATGCGACGCTACGCCGTCATCGCCCTCGGTCTGATCGACGACGGTTACCTCGTTCCATCCGTGACCGCCCATCTCTCCACGACCGTCAACGACGCTGACTGGCAGGTACGCCGAAGCGCGGTGTGGGCACTCTCGGCCCACGCCAATGCATCTGTGTTCGTGCCGGTCTCGGGACGCTTGAAGGACGAATCGGCGCGGGTGCGCGAGATGGCGGCGCGTGGGTTGGGCCGCATGGAAGATCGCAGGGCGGTGAGCGCACTCATCGCGGCGCTGCCCGACCCCGAGTGGAGTGTCCGTCGGGAGATCGTCCACAGCCTCGGCGAGCTGCATGCCACCGATGCTGTCGACGCCATCGTCAAACGATTGGACGACGACCATCCTGAGGTGCGGCAGATCTCGGCTTGGGCGCTCGGCGAGATCGGCGACCATCGGGCCGCACCGGGCCTGCGGCGGACGCTCGCCGATCGGGACGCGAACGTGCGGCATCAGGCGGCCTGGGCCCTCGGCGAGTTCAAGGACGCCGCCAGCATCGATGCACTCGTCGCGTCGGCTCGCGAAGACGCCGCAGCGTCGGTGCGGAAGATGGCCTGCTGGGCGCTCGGCGAGATTGACGAGGCTCGAGCGGTGCCGGGATTGGTCGTGGCGTTGAAAGACAAGGATGGCAGCGTGCGCGACATGGCCGCGTGGGCAGCCGGCGAAATCGGGAGCAGCGACGCCATGGACGGCCTCATCGCTGCCCTCAAGGATCCGGACTGGAAGGTGCGTGCGAAGGCAGCGTGGGCGATCGGCGAGATCGCCGACAAACGCGGTGTCAGCGCACTGGCCGACAGCCTGAAGGACGAAAGCGCCGAAGTCCGCAAGATGGCGGCGTGGGCGCTCAGCGAAGTCAGCGGTCACTGAGGAGGGCTTGTGATCAACGCACTACGACAGATTCGCAGCATTGTCATCGCAGCGGGTACGATCGCCCTGGTAAGCGCTGGGGGACCGGGCGCGACGGCGCAGACGCCAACACCCACGCCGACACCGACCCCCACACCGCGGGCCATGCCGATGCCTACGCCAACGCCCACACCGACGCCGCACGTTGGCGGGCACCGTCATGGGGAGCCGGGCAGCGCAGCGCTACCGCCCGCGACCATCACGGCGCTCCTCGGCGCATTGAGTGACACCGACGCCGAGGTCCGGAGCCAGGTGCTCGCGCTGCTCTCGCAGCTCGATGTTCCGATCCCGTCGAGCGCGTTGGCCGCGGCGGTGCACGACAAGGACGAGGATGTACGCCAGCAGGCCATGCAGGCGCTCGCGCATTCAGACGACGCGAGTGCGACGGGGATGCTGCTGGCAGCGCTGAAGGACGAGAACGCCGACGTGCGGGCGCAGGCGTGCGGGGCCCTCGGGGAACGTCGTGTAGCGGCAGCTGTCGATCCGCTCATCCTGCTGTTGAGAAACGACGGCGACGCCGATGTGCGCGCGCAAGCGGCGGAGGCCCTGGGCAACATCGGCGACCAGCGCGCTGCCGATGCCCTGACGGCAGCTCTCAAGGACAAAGAGCCCGACGTGCGGCGGGGGGCGGCCAACGCACTGGCGCATCTGGTGGACGCCGACGAGAATCACGAGTAGCCACGCGCGGAGCGAGCGAGATGTGTGCCGACGCTGTGGTTTTAGCTTGACGGCCGCGCCCGGCAATGCTAAACATTTAGCATCAATAGGGAGCGTTCCAGCGCCCACGGCCCTGGAACTCCGCCGGTCAGCATTCGTAAGACATTAGGATCCGGAGCATCAATCGTGGCGAAATCTCCCTTGGGTAACCTGAGCCGCCGGGAGCGGCAGATCATGGACGTGCTGTTCACCCGCGGCAAGGCCAGTGCGGCCGAGGTGCAACAGGCGTTGCCGGATCCGCCCAGCTATTCGGCCGTCCGCGCCCTGCTGCGCATCCTCGAAGAGAAGGGGCACGTGCGGCACGAAGAAGAGGGCCCGCGTTATGTCTTTGCGCCGCGTCTCGACAAAGAGAAGGCGCAGCAGTCCGCGGTCAAGCACCTCGTCCAGACATTTTTCGATGGCTCGGCAGAGCAGGCCATGGCCGCGCTGCTCGACGCGCGCACGCTTTCCGACGACGAGTTGGGGCGGATGGCTCGCTTGATCGAACACGCCCGCAAGGAGGGAGCATGATCGCCGCTTCGGTTGTTGCGTCAGCGATTCTCACCATGCTGGCCAAGGGGCTGGCCATTCTCGGCGTGGCTGCGGTCGCGGCGGTCCTCTTGCACCGGCGGTCGGCGGCAGTCCGGTACGTCGCATGGGCCGTGGGCATGACAGGGCTCCTCGCTCTACCGCTGCTGTCTCCAGTGGTTCCGGCGTGGCGAATTCCGCTGCCCTCGATCGTCGCGCCCTCCGTGGCACTCGAGTCCGCGCCGGTGCCGGCCGCTTCCGACCTGGTCGCCAGGCCGTCTCGCGCGCGATGGCCCGCGCCGTCGCACACGTCCTCCGCGGCAACCGTTGCCGATCGTGCGGGTGAACCAACTGGTCTCTCACTGTCTGCACTGGCGGGCTTGCCGTGGCCGTTGCTCCTCACGGCTCTGTGGGTGGCCGGAAGCGTCATCGCCATCCTGCGCCTCGTGGTGGGACTCATTCGCGTGCAGGGTGTCCGTCGCCGCGCTGCGGCGTTGGAAGTCTCCGAGTGGCGTGACGACATGGACACATGCGCCGCGCAGCTGGGTCTGAGCTACGACGTGGATCTCCTGACATCAGACGAGGTGCAGGTCCCGATGACCTGCGGTTGGCGTCGGCCGGCCGTGCTGGTGCCGTCGGCGGCGCTGCATTGGTCCGACGAACGCCGGCGAGTCGTGCTGCTGCACGAGCTCGCGCACGTCCGCCGGGGCGACTTCGGCGCACACGTGGCCGCGTCCCTGGCTGCCGCCCTCCACTGGCTGAACCCGCTGGCCTGGATTGCGATCAAGCGCATGCGCACGGAACGGGAAGGCGCGTGCGACGATCTCGTCCTGGCCTCCGGTGCCGGCGCGACCGATTACGCCGAGCATCTGCTCGACATCGCGCGCACACTGACGAATCGTCCGGCGCCGGCAGTCGCGCTCGCCATGGCGCGCCGATCGGAGCTGGAAGGACGGCTGCTCGCCATCCTCGACAACGCTCGCGCCAGAGGCACCGCCAGGCCCCGCATCTTCGCCGGCGCGGTAGTGGCCTTGAGTCTCGTCGTACTGCCACTCGCAGCGCTCCAGCTGGGCACGTCCGCCGAGGCGTTCCCGCTGATGGTCGCCGACGAGTTGCAGACCCCACCGACGCCGGCACCAGTGCCGACGCCGGCAGCAACGCCAACTCCAACACCCACGCCGACCCCCACGGCCCACAAGGGAAAGGCCAACACGCCGGCCAGCACGAACTCGATTTCGGACGGCGGCCCGACCACGGGCGTCGAGGGCGGAGTTGTGGGTGGTGTCAAGGGCGGAGTGGATGGAGGCGTCGGTTCGGGCGTCGGCGAGGGAGTCGGCGTCGGCGTGAGCGGCGGCACGACGCGCCATGCCGCCGGACAAGCGTCAACGTCGCCGGACGCGTCGCACGGAACGCTGGACGAGGCCACACGCACGCGGATTGCGCAGTCGCTGGCCACGGCCATGCACGACTCCGATCCGGATGTCCGTCAGCAGGCGATCCACGCCCTGTCGAACATGGGCTCGACCGCGGCCGTCCCCGCGATGATCGGCGCGCTCAAGGACAGCGATGCCGAGGTCCGGCAATCCGCAGCACACGCGCTGGGAAATCTCGACGACAAACGCGCCGTCGCGCCGCTCATCGACGCACTCCACGACTCGAGTCCTGACGTGCGGGAACAAGCGGCGTGGTCGCTCGGCCAACTCGGATCGCGAGATGCATCGAGCGCCCTCGGCGCGGCGCTGAGTGACGCCAACGCCGACGTCCGCGAACAGGTGGCCTGGGCGCTCGGACAGTTGCAGGATCCCGCCACGACACGGGCTCTGACTGCCGCGCTCAAGGACGCCAACGCCAGCGTGCGCGAACAGGTGGCGCACGCGCTGGGCGAGATCGGCGGCACCACGGCTCTGCCGGCGCTTACCGAGGCGCTGAAGGATGCCGTTCCCGATGTTCGCGTGCAGGCGGCGTACGCGCTTGGACAGATCGCCAGCCCGCAGGTGATCGAACAGCTGTCAGCGGCGCTCAAGGACGTCAACGCGGAAGTGCGTCAACAAGTCGTTCACGCGCTGGCGGAGATCATGAACGCCGACGGCGAGCGGCGCGAAACCGAACGCGAGCGTCAGCACGATCTCGCCGAGCAGGACGCCCACGCGAAGGAGAAGCAGAAGGAGAAAGAGAAGCAGAAGGATCAGCAGGACCACTGACGCTGCGCCGCTGGGGAAAGACCATGATCGACCGGCGTGAGGCGCTCCTCGCCTGCAGTGTGCTCGCGCTCTCAAGTGCCGCGCGGGGACAGGATCGCCCCGCATCGAACGACGAGGAGCTCCACAAGCTGGGCGCGGCCTTCGATTTCCTCCGCGCGCGAAGCATCAAGGACTACGCCGTCGCAACGCCGCCTGGCATCGACGACGCGAACTATCTGAGAATCGGCGGCATCGACCAGTGGGTGACGATTCGCGGGGAGGATCGCGCCAATCCAGTGGTCCTGGTGCTGCACGGCGGCCCGGGCGATGCGACGAATCCGTGGGGCTATGCGGTCTTCCGGCGGTGGCTGAAGCGCTATACCGTCGTCCAGTGGGACCAGCGAGGCTCCGCGAGGACGTTTGGACGGAATGGTGCAGCATCGGTCCAGGCTCTGACGATCGATCGTCTGGTCGACGATGGGATCGAGCTGGCCGACACGATTCGCAAGTCACTCCAGAAAGACAGAATCATCCTGCTCGGGCACTCCTGGGGCTCCTTCCTCGGTGTGCTGATGGCGAAGAAGGCGCCGACGCTCTTTCAGGCGTTCGTCGGGACCGGCCAGGTTGTGGACCCGGCGGGCGGCTCCGACGTCGCGTTCCAGGCGCTGCTTTCGAAAGCACGTGCCGAGGGCGACGTGCGCGCGCGTCGCGAGCTCGAGGAGACTGGGCCGCCCCCTACAAGGACTGGCAGGGGTATCAGGTACTGCGGCGCTGGGCGAACCTGTTTGAAGGAGCCGACGCATTCATCGCCAGCATGGTGGGGCTGGCGCTCCGCGCGCCTGGCTACAGCATCCGCGACGTGAACGATTGGTTTGATGGGCAGAACCCGAGTGCCGAACGCCTCGTTCCACAACAGCGAGCGCTGGCACCGTCGGTGTTGCTCGGCCGGTTCGAGTTGCCAGTGTTCGTGATTCAGGGGGCGGAAGACTTCACCACGCCGACGAGCCTCGCCAACACTTTCGTCGACCGAATCAACGCACCGCAGAAATCATTCACCACGATCAAGGGCGGCCATTTCGCCGTCTTCATGAATCCGACGAAGTTCATGAAGGAAATGACGGGAGTGCTCGCGTCCGCGGCACGGTAGCCCCGCCGAGACGATCGCGGCTAGGCGTTCAGGACGGGCTCACCCGCGAGAATCTGGCGGAGCTCGTCACCTTCCATCACTTCTTTCTCGAGCAGCCGACGCGTGACCTTCTCGAGCTGATCCCGCCGGTCGGTCAGAATCCGCCGGGCCAGATCGTGCGACTCGGTGACGATGCGCTTCACTTCGGCGTCGATGACCTGTGCGGTCTCTTCGGCATGCGGACCGCGCTCGTCGCCAAAACCCATGTCGATGAAACGCTGCCGCTTGTGGCCGGCGAAGTTGATGGCACCGACGAGATCGCTCATGCCGAATTCGGTGACCATCGCTCGCGCAATATCGGTCGCCCGCTGCAGGTCGTTCTGCGCCCCGGTCGAAATCTCGCCAAGTGCGATCTCTTCCGCCGAGCGGCCGGCGAGCAGCACCGCGATCTGGTGCAGCAGGTCCGATCGCGTCATCAGGTAGCGATCCTCGAACGGGAGCTGCATCGTGTAGCCGAGCGCACCAAACCCACGCTGCACGATCGAAATCTTGTGGACCGGATCGAGACCGGGCAGCGCGGACGCCACGATCGCGTGGCCCGACTCGTGATAGGCCACGATCTCGCGCTCCTTCGAGTTCATCACGCGCTTCTTCTCGAGGCCCGCGATGAGCCGATCGATCGCCTCGTCGAAGTCCTTCATGTCAACGGCCGACTTGTCCTTCCTCGCGGCCAGCAGTGCGGCTTCGTTGACCAGATTGGCGAGATCGGCTCCTGCAAAGCCGGCGGTGCGTCCGGCGACGATACGAAGATCGATGTTGGGCACCATCTTCACGTTCCGGGTGTGGATCTTCAGGACCTGTTCGCGGCCGTTGATGTCGGGCTTGTCCACCAGGACCTGGCGATCGAACCGCCCCGGCCGGAGGAGCGCCGGATCCAGCACCTCGGGCCGATTGGTCGCCGCCATGATGATGACGGCCTTACGGGCGTCGAAGCCGTCCATCTCCGCCAGCAGCTGGTTGAGCGTCTGCTCGCGTTCTTCGTGGCTGCCCATCGGGCTCTGGACGCGCATCTTGCCGAGCGCGTCGAGCTCGTCGATGAAGACGATGCACGGCGACTTGGCTTCGGCCTGCGCGAAGAGGTCCCGCACGCGCGCCGCGCCGACGCCGACGAACATCTCGACGAACTCCGATCCGCTGAGGCTGAAGAACGGGACCTTCGCTTCACCGGCGACCGCGCGAGCGAGGAGCGTCTTGCCCGTGCCGGGCGGTCCGACCAGCAGGACGCCTTTGGGAATCCGGCCGCCGAGATTTGTGTATTTCTTCGGTGTCCTCAGGAACTCGACGATCTCCTTCAGCTCATCCTCGGCTTCATCGACGCCCGCCACGTCCGCAAAGCTCACCTTTACATCGTCATCCGCGTAGATCTTGGCGCGGCTTCGGGCGAACGACATGACGCCGCCTTCGGCGCCGCCCATCCGGCGGAAGAAGAAGCTCCAGACCGCGACGACGAGGAGCAGCGGGATGATCCAGCCGAGGACCTCCGGCAGCCAGCGGCTGACGACCTCCCCGGTGAACTTGACGTGCGCCGTCTCGAGGTCCTCGACCAGCTTGGGATCCTCGATCCGGGTCGGTGCTGAACTGCGTGGACGCGTTGCGTCCTTCGCCTCGCGGCTGCTTCAAGCGCCCCGAGATCGATCTGATCGCCCACGGTGATCTCGACGACCTGACCGCCGCGGACCAGTGACTTGAACTCGCTGTACGGGATCGTCTGGCCGGCCGGCGCCAGGAACCAGGCCTGCGCGACTGCCAGGAGGAGCAGCAAGCCCAGCACCCACCAGACCGAGAAGCCAGGCCGTAGCGGCGTCAGGCCGCGCCGCTCGCCAGGCTTTCGGTCCCGGGAATTGGGGCGGGGTGAAGTGGATGTCGGCAACAGCGTCTCCAGGAGGGGGAGGGGACGGGCGGAGCCCGGCCTCCCCGGCGTCAGGCGTGCGCGGCGGCGGCCTTGTTGAAGGTCAATTCGCGCCCCTGCGCGTCGATCGTGATGCGATCGCCTTCCCGCAAGTCGCCTTCGAGCACGCGGAGTGCGAGCGGGTCGAGCACCCGCCGTTGAATGGCTCGCTTCAGCGGCCGCGCGCCGTACGTCGGATCGTAGCCGTCTTCGACGATGAGGTGCTTGGCCGCGTCCGTCAGCTCTACATGGATCTTCCGATCTTCGAGCCGCTTCAGCAAGCCGCGCACCTGGATGTCCACGATCGCGCTCATATCGCTCAGCGACAGCGAGTGGAAGAAGATGATCTCGTCCACGCGGTTCAGGAATTCCGGCCGGAAATGGGCCCGCAGCGCGGCCGTTACCTGCCGGCGGACGTTTTCCGAGAGCTCGCTGCGCCCGTCTGCCACTCTCCTGAGCGATGTACTGGCTGCCGAGATTCGACGTCATGATGACGACGGCATTCTTGAAATCGACGGTGCGTCCCTTGCCGTCCGTCAGCCGCCCGTCATCGAGCAGCTGCAGCAGGACGTTGAGCACTTCGGGATGCGCCTTTTCGATCTCGTCGAACAGCACGACGGCATACGGCCGGCGGCGGACCGCTTCGGTGAGCTGACCGGCGTCCTCGTGGCCGACGTATCCGGGCGGGGCGCCAATCATGCGCGACACCGTGTGCCGCTCCTGGTACTCGGACATGTCGATCCGGACCATCGACTGTTCGTCGTCGAACAGGAACTCGGCGAGCGCGCGCGCCAGCTCGGTCTTGCCGACACCCGTCGGCCCGAGGAAGATGAAGCTCCCGAGCGGACGGTTGGGATCCTGCAGTCCCGCGCGAGCGCGGCGGATGGCGTTCGCCACCGCTCTCACCGCTTCGTCCTGTCCGATGACGCGCTGGTGCAGCCGCTCTTCCATCCGGACGAGCTTCTGCATCTCGCCTTCCATCAGCCGGCTCACCGGAATGTGCGTCCACTTGCTGACGACTTCGGCGATGTCTTCTTCGTCCACCTGCTCCTTGAGCAGCCGTTGCGTGCCGTCACCGGCGTGTGCCTCCGCCTCGCGGATCCTGGCCTCGAGCTCCGGCATCTTGCCGTACTGCAGCTCCGACGCCTTCGCGTAATCCCCGGCTCTCTGCGCCTGTTCGATCTGCAGCCGCAGCTGACCGTGTTCCTCTTTCAACTGCCGCGCCCGCTGGATGGCGTCTTTTTCCTGCTCCCAGCGCGTCTGCAGCGTACGAGCTTCTTCCTTCAGGTCGGCCAGCTCACGTTCGAGCTTCTGCAGCCGCTCCTTCGATGCGCGGTCCTGTTCCTTCCGAAGCGCCTCGCGCTCGATCTCGAGCTGCATCACGCGCCGCGACACCTCGTCGAGCTCCGCCGGCATCGAGTCGATCTCCATCCGGAGCTTCGACGCGGCCTCGTCGATGAGGTCGATAGCCTTGTCCGGCAGAAACCGATCCGTGATGTACCGGTTCGACAGCACAGCCGCCGCAACCAGCGCCGAGTCCTTGAACTTCACTCCGTGGTGGATCTCGTAGCGCTCGCGCAATCCACGCAAGATGCTGATCGTGTCCTCGACCGTCGGCTGTTCCACGAGCACCGGCTGAAACCGGCGCTCGAGCGCAGCGTCCTTCTCGATGTACTTCCGGTATTCGTCGAGCGTGGTCGCACCGATCGTGTGCAGCTCGCCGCGCGCCAACATCGGCTTGAGCATGTTCGACGCGTCGATGGATCCTTCAGCGGCGCCGGCACCGACGACGGTGTGCAGCTCGTCGATGAACAGCACGACCTTGCCGTCCGACTCGGTTACTTCTTTGAGAACCGCCTTCAGCCGCTCCTCGAACTCGCCGCGATACTTCGCGCCGGCCACGAGCGCGCCCATGTCGAGCGCCACGATCTTCTTGTCCTTGAGCCCTTCCGGCACGTCGCCGCGGACGATTCTGCCCGCCAGTCCTTCGACGACCGCGGTCTTGCCGACGCCGGGCTCGCCGATGAGCACGGGGTTGTTCTTCGTGCGGCGCGACAGCACCTGGATCACACGCCGGATCTCGTCGTCGCGTCCGATGACGGGATCGAGCTTGCCGCGCTGGGCGAGCTGCGTGAGATCGCGGCCGTACCGCTCGAGCGCCTGGTACTTGCCTTCGGGATTCTGATCCGTGACCCGCTGCGAGCCACGGACAGCCGTCAGCGCTTCGAAGATCCGGTCGCGCGTGACGCCGCGTTCGCTCAGCAGGCGAGCACCCGGCGAGCGGCCGGCTTCACCAGCAATGGCGACGAACAGGTGCTCGGTGCTGACGAAATCGTCCTTGAGGCGGGTCGCTTCTGCCTGGGCCAGGTCGACGACCAGCTTCAGCCGTTGCGAGACCGGCGGCGTCGAGCCGCCGAACGCCTGCGACTCCTCTGGACAGATCCGCCCGCGCCGCTCGCGACACCTCGGCCGGATCGACGTTCATCTTCCGCAGCAGGGCCGGGACGACGCCGTCGGGCTGCTCGACGAGCGTGACGAGCAGATGCTCTGGCTCGACCTGCGCGTGGTTGAGCGACTCGGCCAGTTCCTGGGCGCCGACGATGGCGTGCTGGGCTTTCTCCGTGAATTTGTTCAGGTTCATGACTCACTCAGGCTGCAGAATCTTTCGTGCCTTTCTTTTCGAGACGTGCCAGCGCCTCGAAGTGCTCGCGCTGTTCCGGCGTAATGGCGGTCGGCAGCTGCACCGCGGCGGTGGCATAGAGGTCGCCACGTTCCTGCGCCTTACCAACCACCGGCATACCATGGCCACGCAGACGGAACACCTGCCCATTCTGCGTCGTCGGCGGAATGCGCAGTCGAAGCGGCTTGTCGCCCAACGTCGGCACATCGGCTTCGCCGCCGAGCACGGCCGTGGTCAGCGGGACGGGAACGGTGCGTGTACAGGTCCGCACCCTTCCGCTGAAACTGCGCGTTGCGGCTGGAGCCGGATGCGGAGATAGAGATCGCCGGCGCCCCCCGCGCTCGGCTCACCTTCGCCCGCAACCCGCACACGCGACCCGTCGGCGACGCCGGCGGGAATGCGCACATCGACCGTGCGTGCATGCCCATCGTGTTTGATCGACAGCCGCCTGGTCGCGCCTCGAAAAGCGTCTTCCAGCGTCAGGTCGAGTGTCTCTTCGACGTCCCGGCCCTTGCGCGCGCGGCCCTTGCTGCGTCCGCCCCGGCGGCCGGTGTCGGGCTCCGCACCGCCGAAAAACGTCTTGAAGAAATCCGAGAACGGATCGTCCGACCCGAACATTTCACGGACTTCGTCTTCGGTCATGGTGCGGTAGCCGCCGGGGCCGCCGCCACCCATGTTGACGGTCCATCCGCCGAACGGATTGGCGCCGCCGCTCTGTGCGGCCTGTTCGTACTGGCGCCAGTTCGCGCCGAGCTCGTCGTACTTGCGCCGCTTGTCGGCGTCGCTCAGGACCTCGTGCGCTTCGTTGATCTCTTTGAAGCGTGCCTCGGCCGCCTTGTCGCCCGGATTCACGTCGGGGTGATACTTCCGCGCGAGCTTCCGGAACGCCTGCTTGATTTCTTTGCCCGTGGCCGTCTTGGACACGCCGAGCGTGGCGTAGTAATCCTTGAATTCCACGTTACAGCCCCAGAATCTCGCTCAAGTGATCCAGATCGCGCGCCAGCCGTCGCCGCGCTTCCGCGCGCTCGACGACTTCTTCGCGCGCCAGTTCGCGCATGCGTTGCACCACGTCGGCGGCTGAGAGGAGCCGCTGCACACCAGCCAGGTTGATCCCGAGCTCGTCAACGAGGTGTTTGATGAGCCGCAGCCGCGCGATCTCTTCGCGCGAGTAGACGCGCATGCTGCCGATCGTTCGCGTCGGCTGAACGAAGCCAAGGCGCTCGTACTTCCGCAAGGTCTGCGGATGCATTCCGAGCTCCCGGGCCACCATGCTGATGAAATAGATCTCGTCGGATCCTGCCATGTCCTCACCGTACGAGCTTGCGACATACAAAGTATAGGCATTGATACGACTCGTGTCAATGATGATGCGCTACCTCGTGTATGGTTCGAGGTCGTGCTGATTGGTTTCGGACGGCAGCGGTAGGGCATACTGCGAGAAGAGGTTGTCCCGTCCGTTCGCGGCTGGCGGTCCGGCCGCTTCTCTATGTCCTGGTCCTGGTTCGCACCGTCCGACCTCGTCACCATATCCCTCCTCGTCCTGCTCGAAGGACTTCTGAGCGCCGACAACGCCATGGTCCTCGCGGTCCTGGTACTCGGGCTGCCGCGTCACCAGCAGCAGCAGGCCCTTCGTTACGGCATCCTCGGCGCCTTTCTCCTGCGCGGGGTGGCGATCGTCTTCGCGGCGCACATGATCCAGCTGTCGCTGGTCAAGTTGCTCGGCGCGATTTATCTGGTGTGGCTGCCGTATCAGCACTTTTTCCGGAGCGGCGACGCCGAGTCGAGGCGCATGACGCGTCCGGCAACACCGTGGCTGGGACTCTCCGCGTTCTGGGGCACGGTCGTCCGTGTCGAGCTCACCGACCTCGTGTTCGCCATCGACTCCATCCTCGTCGCGGTGGCGATGTCGCCGAAGCGATGGGTCGTGCTCACCGGCGGCGTGCTCGGCATCATCACGATGCGGATGGTCATCGGACGTCTGCTCACCATCGTCCGCCGGTACCCGGCGCTCGTGGACGGCGCATTCATCATCATCTTCTGGGTCGGCCTCAAGCTGCTCATCGAATACCTGCACAGCATCCACGTCATCGGCTGGGAGGTGCCTCGCTGGCTCTCGCTCGGCCTCATCGTCGTCATCTTCTCGATCGCGTTCGTCTACGCCAGGCGGCAGGGAGCGATCCCTGACGATGAGGACGTTGGCGATGAGAGCGGCTGGGCGGACCGCCGATGAGCGACGGTAGGAGCCCCGGTCTGATCGATCGGGTCGGCGAACGGCTCGCGGCCTGGTGGCAGGACCTCCGGACCGCGTTTGCCGGCATCAGCGGCGTTCGAGATCGTATCGCGCTGGGCCTGCTCGTCGTCTTCATCACGGGCGCAGCGATTACGACTGGATGGTTGATTCGCTATGGCATCCGCATCAACGGTCTGACGCACGGCGTCGGGGATCTGGTCTTCTACGACGGGAACGGGCAGCCGTGGTTCCGGATGGACGAGCAGCGGCGCGACGTGCCGCTCGCGCACATTTCGCCGTGGCTGCAGAAGGCGGTCATTTCGACCGAAGACCGGCGTTTCTGGTATCACCCGGGCATCGACCCGCTCGGCCTCGCACGCGCCGTCCTTCGCGATGTCCGGACGGGAGAGACGCTCGAGGGCGGCAGCACGATCACGCAGCAGCTCGCACGCACGCTCTACCTCTCGACCGCGCGCAATGTCGGCCGCAAGGTCAAGGAGGCGGCCATTGCGCTGCTGCTCGAGGAGCGGCTGTCGAAGCCGCAGATCCTCGAGCTGTACCTGAACCGCGTGTATCTGAGCGCCGGTATCTACGGCGTAGAACCGATGGCGCTGAGCGTCTTCGGCAAGCACGCCAATGATCTGACGATTGGCGAGTCGGCGTTGATCGCGGGGCTGATACAGGCGCCGTCGGCGCTTTCACCCTGGTCGAACCTCGACGGCGCACGACGACGAAGCGCGGTCGTGCTGCGCAGGATGGAGTCGGCGGGATACATCACCGGCACACAGGCAGCCGCTGCGGAGCGCGAACGCCTCCGCATCCGGCCGCATCCGGGATCGCCGGATCTCCGCGGAGGCTACGCCAAGGAATACCTCCGCCAGCAGTTCCGCGAGCGCTTCGGTGGCGACTACCCCGCAGACTGGCAGGTGCGGACGACGATTCTGCCGTCGGTGCAGGATGCCGGCGAGGCCGCGGTCGCCGACGGGCTGCGCCGGCTGGGCCGGCCGGATCTGCAGGCGGCACTCGTGGCACTCGATCCGGAAACCGGCAACGTGCTGGCCATCGTCGGCGGCAGCAGCATCCGCGATACGCCGTTCAACAGGGCGTGGCGCAGCAAGCGCCAACCGGGTTCGGCGTTCAAGCCATTTGTCTTCGCGGCCGCTCTGACGCGCGGCATGTCGCCCGTGACGATCATCGATGGACTCGGTGCCGTCGGCACGCAGGGAAACGAAGAGTGGTCGCCGCGCAACGCGCGCGGCGAGGCAGTGGAGGCACTGACGCTGCGTCAGGCGCTCGTCGAATCGAACAATCGTGCTGCCGTAGCGCTGCAACAGCGGATAGGCACACGGGCCATCCTCCGATTCGCGTCATCGGCCGGCCTTCGAAATCAACCGGACGTGCCGTCGCTCGCGTTGGGGTCGGGACTGGTGACCCCGCTCGAACTGGCCGCGGCGTACTCGGCCTTTCCGAACGGCGGCTTCATGGTCACGCCTCGCGCGATTGCGCGCGTGATCGACGAGGATGGCGACATCGTTCTCGACGAGCCGTCGGATCCGGAACGGATTCTGCCCGCGACGGTCGCCTTCCAGATGGTCTCGATGATGCGAGACGTCATCGACCGTGGTACCGGCGCGGGAGTGCGGGCCGCGGGGATTCGCTTTCCCGTCGCAGGGAAGACCGGCACGACCAACGATTTCAAGGATGCGTGGTTCGTCGGCTATTCGACCGCCGTCGTCGCTGCCGTCTGGGTGGGATACGACCAGCCGGCGCCGATTGGCAGGGACGCATTCGGCAGCCGGGTGGCCCTCCCGATCTGGGCCGACTTCATGCGCCGTACCGCCCGGACGCTCAAGCCGCGCGAGTTCACGATTCCGGACGGCCTCAAGGAGCAGGAGCTCTGCAGGATCTCGTACCTGCGCCCGGTCGAGGACTGTCCCACCTACACGGAATACTTCAAGGACGGGGACGCCGTCCCTCGGCAGCTCTGCGCCATCCACCGCGGAACGCTCAAGCAGCGCGCTCAGCGAGCCGTTCAAGGATTCTTCTCGGGGCTGATGCAGCACCTTCGTGACATCCTCAAGTAGGACGGGATCATGGCCAGAGGGTGGGAAAGCAAATCCATCGAAAGTCAGCAGGACGATGCGAGGAGAGACGGGAGAGAAGCGGGTCCGCGGGAAGCTGCGGCGACCGATCGCCGCCGGACGCTCGAGCTGGCCCGCGCGGCGCTGTCCAACCAGCTGGCACAGATTCCCGAGGGCCCGCGCCGCCGTTCGCTCGAAGCCGCACTCGAGGCCCTGGACGCTCAACTAGAGAGCTGACTCACGCGCCGGGCTGCAGGCACCTCAATTCGCACTCCTCATTCCGCACTCCTCATTCCGCACTCCGCACTCCTTTCTCACCAGTCGCCTCGCTCAACGCCGCGGCCCAGCGCATCAGTCGCCTCAACGAGCTCGAGCGCGATGGGCGCATCGTCGAGGCGTTGTCGGATCAAGCCCGCCAATTCGCGGTAGTACCAGAGAGTGTCGGCCGGCGCGGCCTTGAAACGCCCGAGCACTGTCGCGCCGTGATGATCGATGTCCTCGAGAATCGACCGTACGTTGTGGAGGGCGTCGGCGGCCTTCAACACCGCGACCTCGGGTGAGGCATCGCGCATTCGCGCGATTGTCGAGCTCTTTCGCTCTTTCCACGGCCGTGTGCTGGCGTCTCGAGGCTCGGTCACCGCTCGCACCAGATTCAGGACATCGGCCGGGAACTCGCGAGCCACGAACCCTTCGAATGCCGCCTGGTACATGCCGGCGATCACGATCTTCTCGGGGAGATCCGCTGCCGGAAACGTGGCGCGCACGGCGAGTTGAACGCGGCCGTTGTCGTAGTCGATATCTTCCAGCACGTCGTGCAGCAGAGCGGCAACGGCCAGCGTCTCGCCGTATCCGTGCCGCAGGAGAATGGTGGCCACGTGCACCGGATGGATGACGTACGGGATCACGGTGCCTTTGCGCGGCATGTCCTGATGGACAATCGCCGCAAGGACGAGCGCACGGTCGAAGAGCCTCGAATACGCTGCCATCTCCTAGCTCGCGCGACGATCCAGGTTGTACGTCTTCCTGGCGAGTCCCACTGCCAGCTCTCCGATCAGGGTCTCGGCTTCTTCGAGACGAAGCACGTGACGTGAGACGAGGTCCGCCAGAAACTGAGCATCCACACGACGGGCGAGGTCGTGGCGCGCAGGGATCGACAGAAAGGCGCGCGTGTCATCGTTGAAGCCGGAGGTATTGTAGAACCCCGCCGTTTCAGTCACCTGCTGTCTGAAGCGCATCATGCCTTCGATGCTGTCGTAGAACCACCACGGTGGACCCAGGCGGAGAGCGGGGTAGTGCCCTGCAAGCGGCGCGAGCTCGCGTGAGTAGGTGGTCTCGTCGAGCGTAAACAGGACGAGCGTGAATCCCCGGACGTTGCCGAAGCGATTCAGCATCGCATGCAGGTTGCGGGTGTACTCGGTCGGCAGCGGGATATCGGCGCCGCGATCTGGCCCGAATCGCTCGAACACCTCGATGTTGTGGTTGCGCGCCGATCCCGGGTGCAACTGCATCACCAGCCCGTCGTCCACGCTCATCCTCGCCATTTCCATCAGCATGTGTGCGGTGAAGGCGCGGTGGTCAACCGCGGTGGCCTTCTTCTGCAACGCGCGGTCGAAGATGACGGCCGCTTCATCGGCAGAGAGGCTCGCGGTCCACGGGACCTCAACAGCGTGATCGGTCGCAGTGGCGCCGAGCGACTTGAAATGCGCGCGGCGGTTCTCGAGCGCCTGGATATAGCGTCCGTAGCTGGTCACGTCGATCTTCGCGAGCGTCCCGATGCGGGCGAGCTCGTCTGGCCAGCCGGCATGCAGGATATCGATCGCGCGATCCGGCCTGAACGTCGGTCGTACATCACCTCGCCAGCCGGAGTGTCGGATGCGCTGATGCCACTCGAGTGGATCGCTCGCGGCATCGGTCGTGCACAGCACCTCGATGTTGAATCGCTCGAAGAGCGCGCGTGGGCGGAACTCCGGCGTCGAGAGGCACGACTCGATGGCGTCGTATATGCGATCCGCAGATGCGGCCGACAGCGGCTCGTCCACGCCGAACAGACGCTCCAACTCGTCGGCGAGCCATGCGCCGCTCGGCGTGCCGGCAAAGAGATACGCGTGGCTGGCGAACGTCCGCCAGATTGCGCGCGGATCGCGTTCGACGGGCCCGCCATCCAGCCGGGGCACACCCAGCGCCTCGAGGGGAACGCCCTGCGAATAGAGCATCCGCGTGATGTAGTGATCCGGAATGACGACGAGCGCGGCGGGATCGGGGAACGGCAGATCCTCGGCGAGGATTCTGGGATCGACGTGGCCGTGCGGACACACGAGCGGCAGGCCCGCTACGCGCTCGTACAGCGACCGCGCCACGGCGCGCACTTCAGGGATTGGCGAGAAATATCGATCTGGATGCAGCATCGGGCGAACCTCGTCGTCTTCGTCGTTCGTGTTCGGCCTCGTACGCGTTCGCCAGGCTTATTCGTCAATCGTCAATCGTCACGATCGTCACTGGTCGATCGCAAGAAAAGCCCTACTCAGGGCCCTTGGCGTTGGGCTCGAACCGGTAACCAACGCCTCTCACGGTCACGAGATGGCGGGGCGTGGTCGGATCGTCCTCGATATAGCGGCGCAGGCGAACGATGAAGTTGTCGATGGCGCGCGTATCGGTATCCTCGCGCACCTCCCACACTTCTTCGAGCATTTCCTTGCGAGACACGGTTCGGCCCTGATGCTGCACGAGATAGCGCAAGAGCCGCGCCTCCATCGCCGTGAGCTGGAGGTGCTCGTCACCGTGGAAGAGCTCCAGCGTGTCGAAGTCGATCACGCGATCCCCAAACGAAAATCGATCGGGTGCGCGCACCGACACGTCCGGCGTGGACTGCAGCTGCCGCATCCACTCCCACCGCCGCAACAACCCGTTGACGCGCGCGATGAAGATCGACAGGTCGAATGGCTTGGGGAGATAGTCGTCGGCCCCGGCAGCGAAGCCTCGCAGCACGTCCTCTGCGTGTCCCCGCGCCGTCAGCATCAGCACCGGCAGGAACAATCCCAACTGCCGCAGATCCCTGGCGACGTGAAAGCCGTCGCAGCCCGGCAGCATCACGTCCAACACGACGAGGTCGACTGGCGGGCCGCTCTTGAGACGGTCCAGAGCGGTCTCACCGGATTCGGCGAGCTCGACGACGTGGCCTTCGGCCTCGAGATTGAACTGGAGGCCGAGCGCGAGGTGCTGCTCGTCCTCGACAACCAGAATGGTGCTCATGCCGACGGTGCCCGGGGCAATTGAAGCGTAAATGTGCTGCCGTGGCCGGGACCTTCGCTCTCGGCGAAGACCCGCCCGCCATGCTTGCGCGCAATCGAACTGACGATGAACAGACCGAGCCCGGTCCCTTTCACGCGGAGAGCCACGGCGCCCGGAATCCGGTAGAAGCGGCGGAATATGCGCTTCAGCTCCGGCGCAGAGATCCCGATGCCATGATCGCGCACGCGAACGGCGATTCGGCCGTCACCGATCGCGGCGAGCTCGACTTCAACAGCCACTTTGGGTCCAGAGTATTTCACCGCGTTGTCGATCAGATTGAGGACGGCCGCCTTCAACTCGTCGGGGTCGCCCATGACCGTCGTATCCGACGGCAGATCCGGCGCCTCGACCAGCCCCAGCACGTCCGGACTCAGGTGATGCTGCTGCCGGGCAATACCGAGGCACTCGTTGACAAGCTGACGCAGGTCCACCGGCGCCCGATGGAGCAGCCGCTGACGCGGTGACCGGGCCGCCCGGAGCACCTGCTCGACCAGGCGCGTCAAGCGATCGTTGTCCTCGTGCATCCTCTGGTAGAACTCACGCCGCTTGTCCGGATCGAGATCGTGCCGCTGGAGTGTCTCGAGGTATAGCCGGATGGACGCTATCGGTGTCTTGAGCTCGTGCGTGACTGCGTTGATGAACGTATCGTGCTGCTCGTTCCGCCGCACTTCGCGCACCAGGAAGATGGTGTTCAGCACGACGCCTGCGATGATGACGAGGAAGGAAATGACGCCGAGGATAAGGAGCAGACCTTCGCGCCAGTTCAGCAGAACCCAACCGACGTTGAGCGCGACAGCCGCGGCCACCAGGCACGAGCCGAGGACGATCGACGCCGCAATGCGCTGACGGCTGCTGACGGGCACAACGGACAGAGTAACTCAGGAAATTCGGAGTTCGGAAGGCGGAGTGCGCCCGCCGGCGCTTGTCGCCCGTCGGGCGACAAGCTCTGGCGAGGCCTCGCCGCAGCGCCCGTGAATGCGTGGGCGCGAAGGCGGGGAGTGCGGAATTTGGAGTGCGGAGCTGAACCTACGCGGCTTCGCGGTCCGGGCGCATGTAGCCCTCGACCGACGCGACGCGTACGCGTCGCGCGAGACCGATGGCGCGCATGAACCGAATCGTGTGCCACGAGACGTCCAATTCCCACCACGCCAGTCCGTGTCGCGCAGAGGTTGGATGCGCGTGGTGGTTGTTGTGCCACCCCTCACCAAAGGTCAACAGCGCCACCCACAGGCTGTTCTTCGAGTCGTCGCGCGTGACGAACCGTCGCTGTCCCCACATGTGGGTCGCTGAATTCACCAGCCACGTCGCGTGCAGACCCACGACCACCCGCAGGAAGACCGTCCAGTAGACCGCGGGCCAGCCACCGAGGGCCAGCGCGATGAAGCCCGACACCGTCAGCGGCACCCAGTGGTACGTCGTCAACGCGCGATAGAACCGGTCTTCGGCGAGGTCCGGTGCGTAGCGAGCGAGCACGTCAGGCTGGTTGTGGTGCGTCTCGCCAAAGAGGATCCATCCCATGTGGGCCCAAAAGCCGCCGTGCCGTGGTGTGTGCGGATCGGCATCGGTATCGGAGTGCTGGTGATGGATGCGATGCGTCGCCACCCAGAAGATCGGGCCGCCCTCGAGCGTGAGCGTGCCGCAGATGGCGAAGAAGTAATCGAGCCACTTGGGCACCTGATACGAACGGTGCGTGTGTAGCCGGTGGTATCCGAGACTGATGCCGAACCCCACGGCGACCCAATAGAGGGCGACAGTGGCGACCAGGAGGGTCCACGAGAAGTAGAAGAGGGCCGTAACGGCCAGGACATGGAAGATCACCATGATGATGGCTGTCAGCCAGTTCACGGTGCTGTAGCGGCTGATCGGCCGCACGGTCGCTGCGCTCACCGGAGCTCCTTGGAAACGGGTATGAGAATGAAACAAGCCTTGGACACCGTAACAGCTTTCATCGCGCGGGATTGTAAGAGTTCTGTACTTGCGTCTGGATGTGCAGGTATGCGGCCCTGAGCCGTGAGCCGAATATGATGTCGGCATGTCTCCGAACGACCTAACGGTCACGCGGCGTACGTTCCTCGCCGCCACCACGTCCATCGTCGGATCGATCGCGATCGGTCTCGACTCCGCCGCCTCTGTCGATGCGGCGCCGGGGTCGTTCCCCATCATCCTGCCTCCCAAGAGCGTGGTCGGGACGTGCCAAACCGTCGATGTACCCGCGGTGATTCCCGGCGCACCGTGGTACGAAGCGCAAGCGGTCAAAGACGGGCTGACCTACGAGTTCCCGGCAGGCGCGCTGGCAGGCGCGAAGTTCCTGACGGCCGACATCCTGGCCGAAGGACCCGACCTGGCCGTGTTCGAACTCGTGCTCCAGGAAGGGGAGTCTGGGCCTGCGTTCACGCTCGCATACGCGGCGTTGCCCCAGGCCGAAGCACGCATGCGGATGCGCGGCGAAGCAGTCACGCAGAACCGGTGGCAATTCCAGCGCGAGGGCGCGTGGCTCAAGCCGATGGCTGGTGGCGCGCGCGTCGATCTCACCCGCGTCGATCGCATGCAGGTCCGGATTCTTCGGAAGGGTGATGCGCCCGTCCGCTGGTGCCAGACCGCGATTACCGCGACGGTCGAGGAGCCACCGCGCCTCATTACGCCGCACCTGCCCAAGGGAGCGCTGCTCGACGCGTTCGGCCAGTCAGCAATCCGGCAATGGCCGGGCCGGACGCACGGCGAGCCCGAGCTTCGGCAGCGGCTCAGGGGGCAGCTCGGAGAGGCACCGAGCCAGAAATGGCCGGCCGCCTTTTCGTCGTGGGGCGGCTTCGGGAAACGCCAGCTGGAAGGCAAGCGTTTCTTCACCACTCACCACGATGGCTCGCGCTGGTGGCTCGTCGATCCTGACGGTCATCCGTTCTGGTCGGCTGGACTCGATTGCGTTCGAGTAGATACGGCCGCGCACTACGAAGGCCTGGAGCGCGGCCTGACGTGGCTGCCCGAGAAGACCGGGCCGTTCGCCGAGATCTACGGCGAGAAAGCGGGCGAACGGCCAATGGTCAACTACCTGACCGCGAACTTCATCCGGGTGTTCGGTGAGGATTGGAAGACTCGCTGGAACACAATCGCGATGGCGGAGCTCCGCAGGCTCGGGTTCAACACGGTCGGCAACTGGTCGGACTGGAAGGTGGCCAGCATCGCGCGGTTCCCGTACGTCCGGCCCCTGGACTTCGAGGCGACGACGACGCCAGCCGTCTTCCGTGATTTCCCAGATGTGTTCGATCCACGGTTCGAACAGGAGGCCGCACGGGCCGCCCAGCAGCTCGCCGACACCAGGAACGATCCGGCGCTCATCGGGTACTTCTTGATGAACGAACCCACGTGGGGCTTTGCCAGCGACACGCCTGCCGCAGGGATGCTCTTCAACACCAGCCAGTGCGCGTCACGAGCGGCACTTCGCGACGTGCTGGCGAAGAAGTACGGCACCGACGCCGCACTGTCGGCCGCATGGGGGATCCCCGCTACGCTGCAAGCCGTTGCGGCTGGCAACTGGCATCAGCGCCTCACACCCGCGGCAGAGCGGGACCTGGCGGACTTCAGCGGCGTCATGGCGATGAAGTTGTTCGGTACGCTGACGGATGCCTGCCGCGCCGTCGATCCGAATCACCTCAATCTCGGCATCCGTTACTACACGGTGCCGCCGGACTGGGCGGTGGACGGCATGCGTGTCTTCGACGTGTTCTCGATGAACTGTTACGAGTCGCGCGTGCCTGCCGAGAAGATGGCGCACATTGCCGAGCTGTTGAAGATGCCGGTGATGGTCGGCGAGTGGCACTTCGGTGCGCTCGACGCGGGACTGCCGGCGAGCGGTATCGGCCGCGTGCGGACCCAGGCCGACCGCGGACGCGCCTACCGCGTGTATGTCGAGGATGCTGCGGCCAAGCCCTGGTCGGTCGGGACACACTACTTCATCCTGTACGACGAGAGCGCAATCGGCCGGTTCGACGGCGAGTGCTACAACATCGGCTTCTACGACGTGTGCAACCGCCCGTACGAAGAGCTGTGCACGGCGGCCCGGGCGAGCCACGAACGGTTGTACGACGTCGCCACGGGCGTCGTTCCGCCGTTCGCGGATGCGCCGGAGTATCTCGACAAGCTGTTCCTGTGACGGACGGGCTCCGGCGGCGTATTACTGGTGCGCCGTCCACTCGTCAACACGGCGATCGAGCAGATCGAGCGGCATGGGACCGGCCGAGAGCAACAGGTCGTTGAATTCACGGAGGTCGAATCCTGCCCCGCGGCGCGTGCTGGCGCGCCGTCGCATTTCTTTGATTCGCAGCTCACCGACCTTGTAGGCCAGGGCCTGACCGGGCCACGAAATGTACCGGTCGACTTCGTTGGTCACATCCAACTCGGTTTTGGCGGCGTGCTCCATGAAGTAACGAATCGCCTGCTCGCGCGTCCACCGCTTCGCATGCATCCCCGTATCGACAACGAGCCGCACGGCTCGCCACATTTCGTAGGTGAGCTGGCCGAACTTGGCGTAGGGATCGTCATAGAGCCCCATTTCATCGCCGAGTGATTCCGCATAGAGCGCCCAGCCTTCGACGTAAGCGGTGAAGCCGGCGTTTTTTCGGAATTCAGGCAGATCGGTCAACTCCTGCGAGAGCGCGCCCTGCAGACAGTGTCCGGGCACCGCCTCGTGCAGCGTGAGCGCCATCATTTCCCACGTAGGGCGTGTCTCGGGCTTGTACAGATTCACGCAGTAATACGCGGGCCTGGATCCGTCGGCCGCACCATATTCCGCGTAGGCCGTCGTGACGTTCGGAGCAATGCTTGCGGGGATCGGTATCACGCCATAGGGCGAGCGAGGCAACGTCTTCAACACTCTCACGAGCTCGGGATCCACCCGCTTCGCGAGCGCGCGGTAGGCCTGCAGCAGCTCGGGTCCCGTCTTGTAGAAAAACCGCGGGTCGGTGCGGAGGTACGTGAAGAATGCCGCCAGGGAGCCCGTGAAACCGGTCGTGGCCTTCACCCGTTCCATCTCGCCTTGGATCCGCGCCACTTCCGACACGCCGAGCGCGTGGACATCGTCCGGCGTCATACCGGTGGTTGTGTAGAGCCGTACGAGCCATCCATAAACGTCCGCGCCACGAGCGTTCTGCCAAACGCCGACCTGGGGGTACGAGGCCGGCAGATATTCACGATCGATGAAAGTCCTGAAGGCCGCGAACGCGGGCTGCACCTCTTCGGTCACGGCAGTACGACCCTCACGCGTCAGGCGCTGACGATCTGTCTCGGACACCGAAGCTGGGAACTCGAGGAACGGGTGGTAGTAACCGCTCGATTCAACCGGCTGAATCGCCAGCTGCGCCACTTGTCCGGCGACACGCTCGACGATGATTCGCGGGAGCAGGATGTTGTGACTGATACCGCGCCGCATGAGCGCGGTGTTCTGATCCAGATAGCGAGGGAACGCGTGGAGTCTCGCGACCCAGTCGTCGTAGTCCTTGACAGTTGCAAAACGGAGCGCCGGCACGAGGTTTTCGCTGTTCTGGACGCCGCCGTACGTGTCCGTGCGAATCAGGAATTGCTCGAAGGGATAGCCCTCGAGATCGGTCTGATATTGGTATTGGAAGATGTCGTAGCTGACACGGTCCGCATCCGACAGCGCATCCCGTGGTATCCGCTCGAGCGTCGCCAGCGCCTCGCGCCGATGCTGATACTGATGCTCGATATTCTCGATGCTGAGATCCTCCCAGCGATCGTTCCAGCGACGGTCTCCGAGACGTGATGCCCACGTCGGGTTTTGTTGCATCGTCCAGTCCCACTCGGCCGCAAAGAACTCGCGGAGATGCCGTGCGGGATCAGAAGCCGGTACCTGGGACGCCACCATTTGTGTCATGAGAACCACGAGCGCACCGAGCGCCTGAAGCCGCGTGCGCTGGGGACATGCGCCGCCATTCTAGGATGGTGGGCAGCGGCTGCGACGGTGATTGCGCCACGCGTTTGCGCAGTAAGAATGCGCAGCGGCGTGTGGCGCCGTTGGTCCCTGTGACGAATCGATGCGAATGGCCGGGTTAGAATGCTCTCATGCGCCGAGCCCTCTGGGTGACTGTCGTCATCGCCGCCATCACCGCCGTCACGGTTGTGGCGATCCCCACGCTGACGATCATGCCGTTCAAGCCCCAGACGACTCGTACGCTCGAGATCGCCTATCCGCTCAAGCGGATCGCGCCAACCCTCACCGTTGTCTGCCTCGTCCTCGTGTCCGGAGGTGCGCTGCTTCTGCTGCGCGGACCGCGCCGGCCGGCGACGTTGTCGTCCACCCGCACGCCTCGATGGTTCCGCCGGCCCGTCGTCCGCCATGCGACACGAGGCGCGCTGCTCGTGACACTCGTCGGCGCAACCGGCGTCGTGACGTGGTTCGCCCGCCAGAATCACTTCGAGTGGATGTTCAATCCGCTGCCGACCGTTCAATACGTGGACATCGCGAGCAACGAAAGGCTTTCTGACCGACGATGAAATGGTGATGGGCATCGAGGTGAACGGCCTCTCATTGGCCTATCCCGTGCGGCAGATGGCCTATCACCACGTGGTCAACGACATCTTCGGGACGACACCAGTCGTCGTCACGTATTGAACGCTCTGTCACACCGGTCTGGTGTGGGAGTCGGCGCTCGATGGACGGCGGTTGCGATTCCACCTCGCGGGAATCAACAACCAGAACTTCATCATGCAGGACGAAGAGACCGGCACCTGGTGGCAGCAGGTGAACGGACGAGCGATCCTCGGCCCGATGAAGGGACGAACGCTGAAACTGATCCCCGCCGATATCGTCGCCTTCGGCGTGTGGAAGACCGACCATCCGAACGGCCGCGTCCTCGCGCCCGATCCCGAGGTCGAAGCGCGCGGCGACGACTACATCCGCTCGGACTGGGAACGCAGCATGGCCCGCCGACGGGTCGTGACTACGCTTCCGAAGGGATCGGCGTTCGAGCCGCGAACGCTCATCGTCGGCGTCGACCGTCAATGGGCACGCGAAGGCGTACGCGCTCGAGCGACCTGCGTGCGTCGCACGGTCCTGCTCGACGTGATCGACGATCGGCCCGTGCTGATCGTCGGCGGCCGACGATGGCAAGTCGGTGCGCGTGTTCGATCGACGTGTTGATGGTGCGGACCGTCGAGTTCGCCGCGACGCCGACATCGGTCGCGATCTGCCGGCCGATGCGGCTCAGGCGGGCGGGACGATCAGTCGCGCCCCGCGCTCCGCTGTCTCGTGGACCTTGATACGGCGAGCGAATGGGATTTCGCCGGCCGTGCGATCAGCGGTCCGCTCGCCGGCAAGACGCTGACGCGCCTGCCGCATCTGCTCGAGTACTGGTTCGACTGGCAGACCTACTGGCCGAAGACCGCGGCGTACAAGCCGTGGCGGCCCACGCCGAAGGAAATCGATCGGCTCGAAGTTCCGAAGCCGACTTCTTAGAGAGTCGAAGGGTCGAAGGGTCAGCGGAGTCGAACGGGCAAGTCGAGGGTCGAAGGGTCAAGTCCAAAGGTCGGTACGGGCAGGAGTCGTAGAGGTGAACGCTCTGTCGACCTTGCAACTCTGGACTTTCGACTCTCGTTACGCCGTCATCCGGTCCGCGTCGGCGAGGATGAACGCACCGTCGCGAGTGGTGTCCAGGAACCCGGCCGTCTGCAGCGTGGCCAGCGCCGCTGAACACGTCAGGATATCAAGCCCCCACAACCGTCGAGCCTGGAGCAGGGTCAGCCGCAGCCCGGGCATCTCACGGTACTCCGATCGAATGCGCGCGAGCAGTTGCGGACTGGGAATCGCGATGGGCGTGGACTGCGGCGCCGGAGAACTGACCGAGGGACGAACTGCGGCCATGGCGGTCCTCCTGCCTCGGTGGCAGGCGTTTGTGATGCCCCAAAAATCGACTGCGTCGCTTGCGACGAACTGACGCAGTCGACAATACGCCTGCACAGAAGTCAATTCAACGAGAGACTTTTCGCACTGCGCAGATTTTTTCTGGTCAGACCTATAGTGTGTTTCGAAGAGAGACACGCGCCGTGGTGCAGAGCGCCTCTCCTGAACCCTGAACGTGTTGTCTCGCCAGTCGGCTCGCGTGCGGAATCCGCTTGACAGCGCGGGCCCCACTCGTGCCCAATGCGCTTTCTAAACGTCGTTAAGTAACACCGGCCGCTCCGACGTCTGGCGGACGCGGCTCTCCCGGAGGCTCCCTCATGCGTGTGCAGACGACAGTGCTGGCCCTCCTTCTGATACTCGCTGCGGCGCTTCCCGCTCGTGCGCAGCGCACGACCGCGAGCATCCGCGGTACGGTCACCGATGCCACGGGCGGCGTCGTACCGGGTGCCGACGTCACGGTCAAAGGCACGGACACCGGACTCACCCAATCGACGGTGACAAACACCGACGGTGTCTTCTCGTTTCCCGAGCTTCCGGTCGGCACCTACTCGGTCGAAGTCACGATCAGCGGTTTCAAGTCCTCGGTGCAGACAGGCATCGCCCTGAACGTCGCGGACCAGCGGACGGTCAATGTCACCCTCGAGACGGGCGCCGTCTCTGAGACTGTCACCGTCACGTCACCTGCCATGGCGGTCCAGACGGTCGGTGGCGAAGTTGCCGGGCTGGTCACCGGGGAGCAGGTGCGCGAGCTGCCGCTCAACGGCCGGAACTTCCTGCAGTTGACCACGCTGATGCCGGGCGTGAGCGCGGGCAACGACTTCAACACGAAGGACCGGGGCCTGATGTCGGGGATTTCGCTCGCCGTGAGCGGCAGCGGCCTCAGCAACAACATGTGGATGGTGGACGGCGCGAACAACAACGACGTGGGATCGAACCGGACCATCCTGGTGTTCCCGTCGGTAGACGCGATCGAGGAGTTCAAGGTCCACCGGAACAGCTACAGCGCCGAGTTCGGCGGGGCCTCGGGCGCCCAGGTCAACATCGTGACGCGCAGCGGCACGAACGACTTCCACGGCAGTGGGTACTACTTCGGGCGGAACGATTCGCTCGCCTCGACCGACTACTTCCTGAAACAGGCGGGCCAGCCAAAGGGACCGCTGAGCATCAACGACTTCGGCGGAACCATCGGCGGACCGATCATGAAGGATCGGCTGCATTTCTTCTGGTCGGAGGAATGGAACAAGGAGAAGCGCGGCATCACACGCGCGACCTTCGTCCCCACGGAGCTGGAGCGGGTTGGCGATTTCAGCGGACCGGAAATTCCCGATTGCTCGTCGCCGCGGCCAATCGATCCGCTCACGGGTGCGGCGTTCCCCGGCAACAAGATTCCGGCAGACCGGTTGAGTCCCGCGGGACTCCTGGTGATGAAGCTTTACCCGCTGCCCAACACCACGCCGGGCTCGGGCAGCTGCAACAACTGGGTGACCGCGGTCAACACGCCAATCAACTGGCGGCAGGAAAACGGACGCGTGGACTACACGTTCACCAACCACCTGCGGATGATGGTGCGCTACACGCAGGACAGCTGGACGAACCCGTCGCCCAGCGCCGTCGAGAACCTGTGGGGCGACGATCCGTTCCCGGCCGTTGACTCCAACTGGAAGCAGCCGGGCCGCTCCCTGACCGCGCAGCTGAACCAGAACATCGGCTCCGCCGCGGTGAACACGCTGACCTTCGCGTACTCGGCCAACGTGATCACGGTCACGCGCGGCGGCCTGACGCCGCAGCTCAACGATGATCTGAACGCGGCAATCCCGGGCGTCTTTCCCGACAGCGTCAAGGAATACGGCGCCGACCGCGGGCACGCCATCTTCAATGGGCGCGGCAGCTACGGCGACACGCTCCAGAACATGGCGCCGTTCAAGAACAACCAGAACCTCTACGTCTTCAAGGACGACTTTTCCATCGTCAAGGGCACGCACTTCCTCAAGGCCGGCGCTCACGCTCAGCTTCAACCAGAAGAACGAGGACGTGTTCGACCAGGGGTCAGCGGAATCGCCGCAGTTCAGCGATGCCGTCGGCTTCACGGGGAATGGCGACAACACGGGCAACGTGCTGGCCGATCTGCTGCTGCGGGGCATGCCGTTCGACTTCTTCGAGAACTCGGCCGACCGATCCATCAGGCAGCGCTGGCACGACCAGGAGGCGTACGTCGCCGACTCCTGGAAGGTGCGCCCGAGCGTCACGGTCGACTACGGCCTGCGCTGGTCGCGGTTCGAGGCGCCGTTCGACGTCGGCGACACCATTTCCAGCTTCGATCCCGCGTTCTTCAGTCCCGCCCTGGGATCGGACTCCTGCAACGGCTTGCTGCTGCCGCCCGGCTCGAACGCCTGTGCCGACGCGGGCTTCGCGGGAGGCGCGGCCGGTCCAAATCGTCAGCTCGCGAAGACGAACAACTACTTCGCGCCGCGCCTGGGCGTGGCCTGGGATCTCAAAGGCAATGGCAAGACCATCGTTCGCTCGGGCGTCGGTCAGTTCTACGAGCGCGAATCGCTGCAGGGCGGTCTGAACCTCGGGTTCAACCCGCCGTTCAACCAGGCGCAGCTCGGCAGCCGAACGCTCGACAGCGCGGCGGAGCCCTTCCCTGGCGCGTTCGCGAGCAACCAGGGGATTCCTGGCGTACGGTCTCGATACGTCGGGAAAGATGGGCTACAACTGGCAGTACAACGTGTCGGTCGGCCGCGAGCTGACGCCGACGACGACGCTCGAGATTGGGTACGTCGGCAGCATCGGCCGCCGGCTGTTGCGCCCGTACGACGCCAACCAGGTGCCGCTTGCGAACCGGCTCGACGTACATCCAGACCGGGTCGGACAGCGATGCGCGCGCGGCACTTCGGCCGTTACGGCGTGTTCGGCGACGAGAACATCGCAGATCTACGCCCACGGCGGTAGCACGAACTACAACTCGCTTCAGACTCAGTTGATCAGCCGTTTTGCGCCGGGGTCGCAATTCCAGGCGTCCTACACCTGGTCGAGGACGATTGGCGACGTGCCGCTGAACGGCAGCGAGTTCGGCATCAGCGGAGATACGCAGAGCGTTCGCGAGAATCCCGGACTCGACCGTGGGCTGACCCAGACGCATCGCGCCCACATCTTCAACGCGAGCCTGGTGCTGGCACTGCCGGATCTCGCCAGCCAGCCGGCGTGTCGTGCACCACGTCTTCGGCAGCTGGGAAGCTCGGCACGATCGTCCAGGCACAGACGGGTACGCCGCTCACCGTCTTCGTGGGGAGCGTTCCAGACCTGAGTGGCGTCTCGGGCACGGGCTTCGCCGGACAACGAGCGGCCAAACCGCGTGGCGGGCATCGATTGCCGGGCCAGCAGCGGACCGAAGGAGCAATGGTTGAACGCCGACGCGTGGACGTTGAACGATTTCCAGCTCGGCACGTTCGGCAACTCGGGCCGCGGTATCTGCGACGGACCCGGATTCGCGCAGGTGGACCTGGCGTTCTACAAGAACATCCCGCTCGGCCACCACATGAAAGGACAGTTCCGGTTCGAGATCTTCAATGTCACCAACCGGGTCAACTTCGTGGGCGTCGACACGTCACTCAATCCGACGTCGATTACGCTCGATACGGGCGATATCGCGACCGCCACCAAGATCGTGGCGTACACGCCATCCGGCGGCTTCGGTGCGGCCGGCGGCACACGGGATCCGCGGCAGGCTCAGTTCGGTTTCAAATTGACCTTCTAGAGCACATCACAGGCCGAGGCCGGGGCACATTCAAGCACAACGCGAATGGCCCCGGCACCACGTCGCGGACCGGAGACTGCAGACCGCAGACTGCAGACGCGATCCCCCCGATCGCATAATGGTCCGTGCGCATCCTTCTCGTGCTCGCGCTGCTGGCCAGTCGAGCACAACCGTCTAGCTCCCCGCTCGCCGCGCTGGACCAGTCGATGGCTGACGCGGAGCGCGCGCTGCAGGCGCGCGACTTCGCCGCGGCTGAGCGTTCGTGCCGTGTCGCACTGGTTGAGGGGTGGACGATTCTCTCACTGCTGGCGGATTCAAGGCATGACGTCGAAGGTGCGCGGCGTACTCGCCAGCACGCCGAAGCCGAGCGCGAAGTCGGTTCACCGCTCGCCACAGCACAAAACGAACTACGTGCGATTGCCGCACTCTCGGTGCCCGATCGAACGGCGCTCGAGGCCCGGGTTCGACCCGATGTGGCACGGGCGGCGTTCAACCTGGGCGTCCTCGAGGCACAACGGCAGCGATTCGATCGCGCGGCCCAACGCTTCGAGCTTGCCGCGGAGGCCAACCCCGCGTTTCCCAACCTGCAGTATTCGCTCGGCGTCGCCTACTTCAATCTTCGTGACTGGTCGCACGCCCTCGCGCCGCTCTCCGCCGCCTTCGACGCCGACTCGCAGAATGCAAACCTGCGGCGCATGGTCGCGCTGACCGAGTTCAACCTCGAGCACTATGAACGCGCGGCTGCGCTGCTCGAGCCTGACCCCGACCGCGATCGCGAACCATCACTGCAGTACACCTACGGCGCCGCCCTCGTCAGGAGCGGCCGGGCCGACGAAGCCACGCGCGTCTTCTCAGCGCTCCTGACGCGTCACGCCGATTCGGCCGAAGTCAACGTCGTGCTCGGCCTTGCTGCGGCGGAGCAGGGTGACTACGACGCCGCGGTCGAGGCGCTGACGCGAGCGCGTCGGATCGATCCCACCGTGGCCGAAGCCTCGACGACGATTGGCGTGATTCGCCTCAAGCAAGGACGACTGGACGAGAGCGAACAGGCGCTACGGGACGCGATAGCCGCTCATCCGGAAGATGCGAGGGCGCGGCACACGTTGGCAGAGGTGCTGGATCTGCAGGGCAAGCACGACGAAGCGGCGGGCGCGCTACGGGCGCTGCTCGCGTCGAATCCTCAGCTGCCACAATCTCACTACCTGCTGGGTAAGATCCTGTTGTCGCAAGGATCGGTGGACGAGGCCATCACGCACCTCGAGATGGCTACCCATCTCGCACCAGACGAGGCAAACGGCCATTACCAACTCGGTCAGGCCTATCAGCGGGCGGGCGACAGCGCCCGCGCGCAACGCGAGTTCGAGCGGTTCCAGGCGTTGAAGGAGCGACGGCGTGATGTACGTGAGCCGTGAACGGCGGCTCGTAGCCGCGGCCGCGCTCGCGATGACCGTGGGCCTGTCGCTTCGCGCCCAACAGCCAATCCTGTTCCGGGACGTGACTGCCGGCTCCGGCATCACGTTCCAACACCACTCCGCTCCCGACAAAAGGTTCATCGTCGAATCGATGAGCGGAGGCGTGGCAGTCTTCGATTACGACAACGATGGCCGGCCAGACATCTATCTTCTTGACTCACTGACCGTCGACACGGCCGGGAATCCGTCGCAGTCGCGCAGTGCGCTCTATCGCAACCTCGGTGGCATGCGGTTCGAAGACGTGACGTCGAAGTCCGGCCTCGGCAGCATCGGTTGGGGAATGGGCGCGTGCACGGCAGATGTCGATGGCGACGGATTCGAGGATGTGTACGTGACGGCGCTCGGCGGGTCTCATTACTTCCACAACAACAGGGACGGCACGTTTTCCGACGCTACCCAAGCCGCGGGCCTCGCGGTCAGCGGCTGGCCGGCTGGGTGCGGATTTGCCGACTACGATCACGACGGTAGACTCGATCTCTTCGTCAGCCGCTACGTCAAGATCGACCTCGCGCACCTCCCGACGTTCGGCGGCACCAAGACCTGCATGTACCGAGGCATCGCCGTCCAGTGCGGACCGCGCGGCCTTCCAGGCGAGACCGACGTGCTGTTCCACAACGATGGCAACGGTCATTTCACCGATGTGAGCGCGCAAGCCGGCGTGTCGGATCCGAAAGGCCTGTTCGGATTGGGCATCGCCTGGTTCGACTATGACGGTGATGGCTGGCCAGACCTGTACGTAGCGAACGATTCAGGTCCAAATTTCCTGTACCGGAATCAGGCAGACGGTACGTTCAAGGACATGGCCTTCCCGCTCGGCGTTGCGGTGAGTGACGATGGAGCGGAGCAGGGGAGCATGGGTGTGGCCGTGGGCGCCTACACGAACGGGCCGCGCTTCAGCCTCTTCGTGACCAACTTCTCCGAAGAATACAACGCGCTCTATCGAAACGACGGGCAACGTTTCGTGGATGCCTCGTTCCAGTCGAATACCGCCGCCGTGAGCTTGCCGTATGTCGGCTGGGGCACGGCTTTCCTGGACTACGACAACGATGCGCTCCCGGATTTGATCGCCGTGAATGGCCACGTCTATCCGCAGCTCGACTCGGCGCACCTCGGAGCGTCAGCCGCGTACCGGCAGCGGAAGCTCCTCTTTCACAATCGCGGAAATGGCACGTTCGACGAGGTTGCCGCGCAATACGGAAGCGTCCTGACCGAGCCGCGCGTGAGCCGCGGACTCGCGATTGGCGACCTCGATGGCGATGGCCGGATCGACGTCGTGATCAATGATCTCGATGGTCCGCCCCAATTGCTCCACAACGAGCTCGCGCCTGTCGGGCATTGGCTCGAGGTCACACTGAAAGGGAAATCGCCCAACACGAGCGCGATCGGTGCTGTCGTGACCGTCCAGACGGGCGGCGTGCAACAGATGCGGCTGGTTCAGAGCGGGACTGGCTATCTGTCCCAGGACGACAAGCGTCTGCATTTCGGGCTGGGCACTGCGACCGCGCCGACGCGGTCGTCGTCTTGTGGCCGGACGGCACAACGACACGAATGTCGCCGGTCGACGCCAATCGGGCGATCACGGTCACGCAAGGATCGCCGTCGCGATGAGCGGACGCCTGCACCTCGCCTCCTCGTCTGCAGTCCGACTCGCAACGGTCATTGGCTTCATCACTTCACGACCGCGAGCCACGGAGCTGCTCCTCGTCGCAGCCAATCGCGGCGCGGCCGACGACGTCGCGCGGCAGGTGGCGAGAACCCAGGCTGCCACATTCGGTCTCCATCGGTTCAGCCTGACCCAACTCGCCGCTCGGCTGGCGGCGACGCGGCTGGCGGCACGAGGACTTGCGCCTGCGACCAGACTCGCGACGGAGGCCGTGGCCGCGCGTGCCGTCTTCGAGGCGCGTCGCGACGGCCTGCTGTCGTACTTCCTGCCGGTCGCCGGCATGCCAGGATTCGCGCCATCGCTTGGGCGAACGCTCACCGACCTCCGGATGGCCTCCGCCGACACTGCGTCGCTATCGGCCGCCGGTGAAGGGGGCCGGGATCTGGCGACGCTGTCCGAGGCCGCGAGGCACCAGCTCGACACTGGTGGAACGGCAGACCGTGCGGCGTTGTTCGCGGCCGCGGCCGAGGCGCTCGAGAATGGCACGGCCTTCTGTCGCGGCAGCGGTGTTGCGCTCATCGACCTCGCCATCACATCCGACGTCGAACGGCGATTCGTCGCCGCTCTCGTCAAGACGGCATCAGAGTGGATCGCCGTTGCGCCAACGCACGACGAACGAACGCGCGCCGCACTCGAACACTGTGGTGCGGTGATTGCCGAGACGGCCGAAACCGCCGATGACGATCTCGGCCGGTTGCGACGGTACCTCTTCACCACGGAGGCACCAGCTCTGCGTAAACCACGCGGGCAGGTGACTCTGTACTCGGCACCAGGCGAAGGCCGTGAGGCGATGGAAATTGCGCGCTATGCACTCGATGAGGCGCGCCGGGGCGTCCGGTTCGACGAGATGGCGGTGCTGCTGCGGTCGCCCCGGGAGTACCTGGGACTGTTGGAACACGCCTTTGCGCGGGCCGCGATTCCCGCGTGGTTCGGCCGCGGCACTCGTCGGCCGCATCCGGCTGGACGGGCGCTGCTCGCGTTGCTCGCATGTGCGGACGAGAACCTGTCAGCGCATCGCTTCGCGGAGTACCTGTCGCTGGCACAGGTGCCCGACGCGGTGGCTACGGCTGTCGAACCTCCTGCGCCTCGGCGAGCCGGGCCAGCGCAGCCCTCGCTCTTTCAGGATGACGCGCCGGCGCAGCCCGTCGATGATGCGCTCGCGACGACGGCCGATCGATCCGCCGTGTCGGACGAGGCGCTGGCCGAGCCCGATCTCGTCCCTTCGGCGCACGAATCGCCCGACGCACCGGTCGTTCATGGCGTCGTGCGCGCACCGTATCGCTGGGAGGAGTGGCTCTTCGAATCCGCGGTCATCGCCGGACGCGATCGGTGGATGCGCCTGGATGGGCTCGCCGCGGAGTATCGGCTTCGGCTGAGGGAAGCGCGCCGCGACGATCCTCACTCGCCGAAGGTGGCCGGCATCGAACGCGATCTGACTCACCTCGAACACCTGCGCGGGTTCGCGCTGCCGCTCATCCGCGAGTTCGATGAATGGCCCGACGCCGCCCCCTGGGGGGAGTGGTTGCACACGCTGCAGGAGCTCGTCCCGCGCGTGATTCGGCAGCCAGTCGTCGTCCAGCGGGTTCTCGCGGAGCTGCGCCCCATGGGCGCTATTGGACCGGTCACTCTTCGAGAAGTACGTGAGGTTCTCGCGGATCGCCTTCGCACCGTCGCTGTGGAGCCACCCTCGGATCGGTACGGCCGCGTGTTCGTCGGCCTCGCGGAACAGGCACGCGGACGCGCGTTCCGCGTGGTGTTCGTGCCGGGTCTCGCCGAGCGCGTCTTCCCGCAAAAGGTGCGTGAAGATCCACTGCTGTCGGACGAGACGCGCAAGCGTGTGACCGCCGACCTCGAAACGAGCTCCGATCGCGGCCGCGCGGAGCGGCTGCTGCTGCGCATGGCCGTTGGCGCATCGACCGACCGTCTCTATCTGTCGTATCCCCGCATCGAACTGCGCGAGGCTCGTCCACGCGTTCCGTCCTTCTACGGTCTGGACGTGATGCGCGCTGTCACGGGCCGAGTCCCCGGCCACGAAGAACTGCAGGCCGCCGCAGCGCGAGAGACGAGGAGCACGCTGGCGTGGCCCGCGCCCGCCGACCCGACGCGCGCCGTTGACGAGTTCGAGCACGATCTCGCCGTGCTCGCGCCGCTGCTCACGACGCGCGATCCTCTGGCCGCCCGCGGGCCGGGCACGGTATCTGCTGGATTTGAATCCCCATCTCCGGCGTTCGCTGACCGAGCGGTGGAAGCGCTGGAAGCCTGCCTGGACCGATGCGGATGGACTGGTCACGCCGACGGCGCACGCGGCGGCCGTGCTCGAGGCACAGCGCCTCGGCAAGCGCCCGTATTCCCTGACCGCCCTCCAGCGGTACTCGGCGTGTCCGTACCAGTTCCTGCTGTCGGCCATTTATCGCCTCGAGCCGCTCGAGGAGCCGACACCGGTACAGCGGCTCGATCCCTTGACCAAAGGCGGACTGTTTCACGCCATGCAGGCCGCGTTCTTCCGGGCGCGCGCAGCAGCCAACGCATTGCCCATAACGCATGACAACGTGTCGGACAGTCTCGCAGTCCTCGACGACGTGATCGCCAGTGTCTCTGAGAGGGAACGCGACGCTCTGGCTCCCGCCGTGGATCGCGTGTGGCGTGACGAGGTGGCCTCAATCCGGAAAGACTTGCGCCGCTGGGTAATGCTGCAGGCGGACGCGTCGGACGGCTGGCGTCCCGAGCGTTTCGAGCTCAGCTTCGGACTTCCGAGGGACGACGACCACGATACCCATAGCGTCGCCGATCCAGTGACGGTGGATGGCCGATTCATTCTGCGCGGAGCGATCGATCTCGTCGAGCGCCACGCCACTGGCGCAACGCTGCGTGTGACGGATCACAAGACCGGCAAGAACCGCGCGCAGGTGACGACAACGGTGGGTGGCGGCAAGGTGCTGCAGCCCGTACTCTACAGCCTCGTTGTCGAAGCTCTGACGGGCGAGTCTGTGTCAGCCGGCCGTCTCTACTACTGCACGCAAGCGGGCGGATTCACGAGTCACTCCGTTCAACTCGATCCGATAGCGCGGCGGACTGCGCTGCAGGTGCTGGAAGTCATCGATCGCGGCGTGGAGCGTGCTTTCCTCGCCGCGTCGCCAGACAGTGGCGCCTGCACTTACTGCAACTATCGCCCGGTGTGTGGACCATCCGAGGAGCGCCGAGCCGGCAAAAAGAACCCCGGCGTCCTTGCCGACCTGGTCGCGCTGCGAGGTCTCCCGTGAGCCCAGCGCCGCTTGCCGACCAGACTGCCCGCGATCTGATCCGGGACGCGCTGGACGACACACTCGTGGTCGAAGCCGCGGCTGGAACGGGGAAGACGACGGAGCTCGTGGGGCGGATCGTACGGCTGGTCGGGACGGGCAAAGCCAATATCGACGAGGTGGTCGCCGTCACGTTCACGGAGAAGGCTGCTGGTGAGCTCAAGCTCCGCATCCGGGAGGAGCTGGAGAAAGCGCGCGCCGCCGGAGGTCCCCTCCTCGACAACGCACTCGAGCACCTCGAGGAAGCGCACGTTTCGACAATCCACGGGTTCTGCGCCGACCTGCTCCGCGAACGCCCCGTCGAGGCTGGCGTGGATCCAGGCTTCGAGGTCCTGACGGAGTTGCAGGCCACACGACTCTTCGACCGCGCCTTCCGCGAGTGGTTCCAGGATCGTCTGGAGCGCCCGCCAGAAGGTGTGCGCCGTGCCTTGCGTCGGCTGCCATCGGCATGGTCGCCGTATGCGAACGACGAGGACGGACCGGTCGCACGACTCCGACAGGCCGCGCTCGAGCTCAAGGAGTGGCGCGACTTGCGAGCGCCGTGGCGTCGGGAGCCGTTCGATCGCGATGCCGAGGTGAGACGGGCCGTGGCCGAGGTATGCGACGCCGCGGACCTGACTGCCCACCCGTCGTGGGACAAGGATCCACTCTTCGAGGGGACTCGGCCTCTGCGGATTCTCGCCGCCGATTTTCGCAGAGCCCAGGAAGAGCGAGAGGGCACGCGCGCGTCAGACTCGCAGCCGGAGGGCGAGCTCGACTACGACGGATGGGAAGCGCTGCTCATCCGACTGGTGTCGTCGGGAGAGTTCAAGGACATCCGGAAGAAGACGGGCAGGAAGGCGGACTATGGCCCCGGTGTCGGCCGCCAGTCGGTGCTTCTGGCGTACGAGACACTCGCGGATTCGCTTTCCACCTTCGCCCGCCGCGCCGATGCCGATCTCGCCGCGCTGCTGCAGCGAGACCTGCTGTCGTGCGTGGATGCCTATGACGACATGAAGGCACGGGCTGGCGGGCTCGATTTCCTCGATCTGCTGCTCAAGGCCCGGAATCTCGTCCGCGATAGCGCGTCGGTGCGCCGCGTGTTTCGCGCCCGGTTCAAGTACATCCTCGTTGACGAGTTCCAGGATACCGATCCGCTCCAGGCCGAGATTTTGATGCTGCTCGCCGGCGAGGAACCGGCAACGCCGGATGACGGACCGCCGGATTGGCGACGGATCACAATCCGCCGCGGCGCGCTCTTCGTTGTCGGGGATCCGAAGCAGTCGATCTATCGCTTTCGCCGGGCCGATGTCGGTGTCTATCAGGACGTGTGCGATCGGCTTGTCGATCACAACGGCGCCCGCCGAGTGCACCTGAGGACCAACTTCCGGAGTGTGCCGTCGATCCAGCATGCCGTGAACGAGGCCTTCGCGCCGGCGATGACCCGCGACGCTGTGGCGCAACAAGCCGACTACGTTCCGCTCGCGCCGTTCCGCGACGCGCTTCCGCAGCCTGCAGTCATTGCGCTGCCCGTGCCGGACCCCTACGGCCGCCGCTACGTGGCCATGCCATCGATCGAACAATCACTGCCCGATGCGGTGGGAGCCTGGGTGGACTGGTTGGTGCGGAAGAGCGCCTGGACGGTGACCGAGCGGCGTGAAGGGACTGTCGTCTCGGTCCCCGTGGAACCGCGTCACGTCGCCATCCTGTTCAGACGCTTCGTGAAGTTTCGCGAGGATATTACGCGTGCGTACGTGGACGCGCTCGAAGCGAGAGGCGTCCCGCATCTGCTCGTCGGCGGCCGCTCGTTCCACGATCGTGAGGAAGTCGAAACGCTGCGTGCGGCGCTGGCGGCGATTGAATGGCCCGAGGACGCGCTGAACGTCTACGCCACGTTGCGGGGAGCGCTCTTCGCGCTCAGTGAGGAATCGCTGCTCGAATACTGGCACCTCCATCCGCGACATCGTTTCCATCCCTTCGACGTCCCGGACGGACTGCCGGCCCGTCTCCAGCCCGTTGCCGATGCACTGGCCTTGCTGCGCGAGCTCCATGGAAAGCGGAATCATCGATCCGCAGCGGAAACGACAGGACGGCTGCTGGAACACACGCGAGCGCACGTCACGTTCGTGATGCGCCCGGCGGGAGAACGCGTGCTGGCAAACGTGCTCCAGATTGTCGAACTGGCGCGTCAGTACGAGGCCGACGGAGGCATCTCGTTCCGCGGATTCGTTGACGCTCTCCGTGAGGCCGCGGAGCGGAGCGAGTCGCCGGAGGCACCAGTCGTCGAAGAGGGAAGTGACGGCGTCAGGATCATGACGGCGCACAAGGCGAAGGGCCTGGAGTTTCCGATTGTGATCCTCGCGGACATGACGTGCCGCCTGAACCGGACCGACGCGAGCCGGTACGTCGATCAGGCGAGCGGGCTCTGCGCGCTTCGCCTGGTAGGATGCGCGCCAATCGATCTCACCGATCACGAAGCCATCGAAGTGTCGCGGGACGCAGCTGAAGGCGTGCGTCTGGCATATGTGGCGGCCACGCGCGCGCGGGACGTCCTCGTGATTCCCGCCGTCGGCGATGGTGCGTACGACGGCTGGCTCGGCACGCTCAACCACGCCATCTATCCGGCGCCGTTGGCGAGACGCGAGCCGCAGCCTGCTCCAGCGTGCCCGTCGTTCAAGCAAGACAGCGTACGGAACCGTCCTGACGGCGACCCTCCTCGCGCGGATACCGTCCGGCCCGGGCTGCACCTCATCGGCGGGGGCGAGAGCCAGTATCCAGTCGTGTGGTGGGATCCCCATGCGCTGTCGCTCGATGCGGAGGCGCCATTCGGGCTCCGCCGCGAGGACGTGATCGCCAAGGACGTCACGGAGTCGATCGTGACCGACGCGCGCGCCGCGTACGACGCCTGGACGCTCGATCGCGCGAACGCGGTCGCCGCCGGATCGGTGCCGTCGCTGCAGGTTCGTACCGTCACCGAGTTCGCAGGGAGCGGCGCATGGCCGACAGGAGTCGAAGAACTGCCTGCGGTGGATCTCCTCCGTCTGCCTCGCCATGAATTGCGTCCGACGGGACGGCGATTTGGCTCGCTCATCCATGCGGTGCTCGCGACGGCTCCCCTCGATGCAGATCGCCCGGCGCTGGCGGCATCGGCGGTGCTGGAGGGACGGATCCTCGGCGCCACGGAGCTCGAAATCGACTCGGCGTCCGACCTGGCGGCGCGCGTACTCAATCACCCGCTGCTCGCCACCGCGCGGGCGGCTGATACTCGCGGTCAGTGCCGGCGTGAAGTGCCAGTGACGCTGACGCTCGCGGATGGACGGCTGCTCGAAGGCGTCGTGGACCTCGCATTCGAACAGGATGACGGCTGGACGGTCGTGGACTTCAAGACCGACGAGGATCCCGATGGCCGTCTCGACGACTACCAGCGGCAGGTCGGCTTGTATGCCGCGGCTCTGACGCGCGCGAGCGGAAGACCTGTCCGCGGCGTCGTGCTGATCGTCTGAGCCGGCGTCAGGGCGGCAGCAGGCGCTTGAGTAGCTGGATCTGGCCGGCGTGATACAGGTCGTGCGCACACACGCCGGAGACCATCCACACGGCCGTGCGTCCGCCAGCGATCGGACGATGAAGTTGACGCGCACTGATGTTGGCGACCGCCATTCGCAGCGCGCGGTGACAGTCGTCCAGCAGCCGCAGATCGGCCCGCCAGAGCGCGTCGTTCTCCTCGTCGCGGGCGAACCAGTTGGAACCCTTCAGGGGGAAACTCCCGCGCTTCTGTCCGGTCAGGCGCCTGGTCGCCGTGTACTTCCAATACGCGGCGTGCACGACGAGCTCCTGGATGTTGTGGCGGTGGCGGCCGGGCCGCCAGACGACCTGATGCGCGGTGAGGCCCTTGATGGACCCGCGCAGATTGGTGCCATGCCACGAGCGCCGGTTGTAGGCCTCGTCGATCTGTGCCAGCAGCAACTCACGTTCGCCCATTTCGTGACTCCGGAGGACCGAGAATAGGGGAGTGGGGTCAGGTCTTGAAACCACACATTTTGCGTGGTTTCAAGACCTGACCCCACCCCCTCTCCTTCACTCGGCCCGCAGCGCGATCAACGGATCGACGCGCGTCGCCCGGCGCGCCGGGAGGTAGCACGCGAGCGCTGCCACGCCCAGCAGGAGCGCCGTCACGCCGGCGAAGACGCCAGGGTCCATCGGATGCAGGCCGTACAGCACACGCGACAGGATGAGACCGAGGCCAAACGACCCGACGAGACCCAGCAGGATGCCGATGAGCGTCAGGCGCAGGCCGTCGCGGACGACGAGCCGAAGCACGTCCTTCCTGTCGGCACCGAGCGCCATGCGGACGCCTATTTCCCGCGTGCGGCGGGTCACCGCGTACGACACCACCGCATAGAGGCCGAGCACCGCGAGGAACAGCCCGATGAGGCCTTGTCCGCCCGCCATCGCCGCGCCCATCCGAAGCGGCATCAGCCCGAACACACTGTCTCGCACGTGCGCGTCCATCGTCTTCACGTTGAAAATCGGCAGGTCCGGGTCCATGTCGCGCAGGATGTGTGTCAGCGGGCCCACCAGGGCCAGCGGTGGCGAGGCCGAACGCACCATCAGAGTGCCGCCCGACTGGTGCGTCTGGGCAAGAGGCAGATAGTAGTACGGGCGCGGCTCCTCGCCCAGCATCACATATTTGCCGTTGGCGACGATGCCGACGACCTCGATCCAGTCGTCGCCGACCTTGAAGCGCTGACCGATCGCCTCCTTCCCAGGCCACAGCTTCTTCGCCATGGTCTCGTTCACGAGACCGACGCGTCTCGTCGTCTGGTTGTCGCTGCGCTCGAGCGTGCGCCCTGCGAGCAACCGCGCGCCGGTCGTCTCGATGAACCGCGGCCCGACGACGTTGAAGGCGATGGAGAGGTGGTTGTCCTTCGTGCCGGGTATGTCGCCGTCGATGCTCACTTCGTTGATCTGGATGCCGTAGTCGAGCGGCACGTGCATGGCCATCGTCGCCGACGTCACGCCCGGGAGCGCTTCGGCGCGCGAGATCAGCGTGTCGACGAATTGCCGGCTGCGCTCGTCGCTGTACTGCTGCAGTCCAAGATCCATCGACATCAACAACAGGCCGTCGGGCCGGAACCCGAACGCGAGATCCTGGAGTTGCCGCAAACTGTGCATGAAGAGCCCGGCACTCACGAGCACGACGAGCGACAGGGCGACCTGTCCGATCACGAGCAGGTTCCGCAGGCGATGACGTCGTGTGCCGGAGCCGCGGGCGCCTTCCTTCAGCGACTCCACGAGGTTGAAGCGCGAGGCCTGTCGCGCGGGCCAGATCGCGGTCGCCACTCCGGCAACCGCCGACATGACGAAGGTGAACGCGTAGATGCGCCAGTCGCCCGGGCGATCCTGGTTGATGGGAATGTCGCCCGAGGGAGTGAAGGCCTGGAGCGCCTGGCCGGCCCAGCGCGCGAGCAGCAGCGCGACGACTCCCGCCATCGCCGCGAGCAGGAGGCCTTCGACGACTTGCAGCCGGATCAGGCGACCCCGGCTCGCGCCGAGCGCCGAGCGGATGACGAGGTCACGCTGCCGTTCCAGCGCGCGCGAGATCATCAGGTTGGCGACATTTGCGCACGCGATGAAAATCACCAGCGTGACCATCGCGATGAAGACAGCGGCCACGGCGGGCAGGAACTCGGCGATGCTCGGATCGGGACGGGCGCGGTTCTCGGGGATGACCAGAACGCGCGTTCCCTTGTGCTCGGCCGGATAGGCCGCCGCCAGACGCTTCGTCACAACCTCCAGCTCGGCGCGGGCGTCCGGCAGGGCCCGTCCCGGCGCGAGGCGGCCCATCAGGCGGAACATCGGCGCACCTCGGTTGTCACGCAATTCGTCGCCGCCGTGCATCAGCGTGCCCATGGCACCTGCGGGTACCCATCCGCTGACTGCCATCGCCCACGAAAGTCCCGTGAAACGACTCGGGCGCGACGCCCACCACCGTGAACGACTGCCCGTTGAGGGTGATCGGCTGTCCGACAATCGACGGATTGCCGCCGAAGCGGCGTTGCCAGTAGCGGTACGCGAGCACGACCGTGGGGGCGGTCCCCTTCGACTCGCCCGCCCCTGGCGTGAACAACTCGCCGAAGGCCGGCGTCACGTCCGCCAGGGCGAAGTAGTTGGTCGAGACCATTTCAACCCACGTGCGCTCCGCGGTCTGTCCCCGCGCGCTGAGGTGCACGGGGGTCGGCGAGAACGCGACGAGGTTGGTCAGCGTGGTGACGGATTTCCGGTAGTCCAGGTAATCCGGGAACGAGTGGCCGTACGGGACATTGATGATCTCGCCTCGCTGCATGACCATCACGAGCTCGTGAGAGTCCTTCACGGGCAGCGGCTGCAGGAACAGGGCGCTGACGATACCGAAGATGCTGGTGTTGACGCCGATGCCCAGGGCAAGCGTGAGCACCGCGACAGCGGCGAATCCCGGCTGCTTGCGAACGGTACGGAGTGCCTGGCGGAGATCGTCGAGCATGGCTCGCCCCTCCGGGGGCCATAGTGAAGATACGGTTGGAGGCAATCGCTCGTTCGTCGGACGCCGTCTTCAATGTCAACGGGGGAGGATCGGACGCGCTTCCGTCACACGGTCGAGCATCGAGTATTCTGCTGCCATGTCACGTGTTCTCGCCGCCGCCTGCCTTGTCCTGGCCACAGCCACCGGACTTTTCGCTCAGACCGCTGGACGCTATCAGCCAACCTGGGAATCGCTCGACACGCGCCCTGCACCCGAATGGTATCTGGATGCCAAGCTCGGGATCTTCATTCACTGGGGCGTCTATTCCGTGCCCTCATTCGCCGATCCCGGTCAGTACGCCGAGTGGTACTGGCACACGCTCCGTGTGACGCCGCCGGATAGCGACAAAGAGGCGCTCGCGCAGCATCAGCTGACCCTGGACTTTCACAATCGCGTGTACGGTCCAACCTTCAGCTACTACCAGTTCGCACCGATGTTCAAGGCGGAGTTGTTCGATCCTGACGAGTGGGCGCGAATTCTGAAGCAGTCAGGCGCGCGCTACGTGGCGCTCACCTCGAAGCATCACGACGGCTTCTGCATGTTTCAGAGCGCGGAAGCCAATCGCGACTGGGGGCAGCCCTGGAACGCCGTGGACATCGGACCGCGACGCGACCTCCTGGGCGATCTGTCCACAGCCGTGCGGAAGGCCGGGCTGAAGATGGGTTTCTACTACTCGCTGTACGAATGGTTCAACCCGCTTTGGCTGAACGATCATGCGTTGTTCGTCGAGAAGCACATGATCCCGCAGTTCAAAGACGTCGTCACGCGCTACAAACCCTCGATCATCTTCAGCGATGGTGAATGGGAAATGCCGTCGGCCGACTGGAAATCGACGGAGCTCCTGGCGTGGCTCTACAACGAGTCTCCGGTGAAAGACGAGGTCATCGTCAACGACCGGTGGGGCAAGGAAACGCGGCACAAGCACGGCGGCTACTACACCACGGAGTACGGCGCCGGACTGCCCGATGCGTCGCACCCCTGGGAAGAGAACCGCGGGATGGGTTTTTCGTACGGTTACAACCGCAACGAGCCGCTGAGCAACTACCGCACCGGAATGGAGCTCGTCTGGATGTTCGTGGACACGGTGTCGAGGGGCGGCAACCTGCTGCTCAACATTGGTCCGCGCGCAGACGGCCGCATCCCCGAAGTCATGCAGGACCGCCTGAAGGACATGGGTGATTGGCTTGCCGTCAATGGCGAGGCAATCTATGGCACGCGGGCATGGACGCGCAGTGCACAGTGGACTGCCGGCCGCATGCCAGAGCAAGGGTTCGGTGAGTTCCGCGTGAAATACGACATCCTCCGAAGTGCCGGGCAGCAGCCGATCAACGGCATCGCCGTGAAGCAGGTGTTCTTCACGAAGAAGCCTGACGCTCTGTATGCCATCACGCCAGGCTGGCCCGGCGACACGCTCGTTCTCAAAGACCTCGAGCCGGCATCGACGACCGTCGTGACCATGCTGGGTGTCGGGGCGCCCCTCAAGTGGAAGAAGCACGGGAAGGACCTCATCGTCGAAACGCCGCGGCTGACCGTGGATCAGCTGCCATGCAAGTACGCGTACGCGTTCAAGGTGACCGGGATCTAGGAGCCTCACCCCTTTTCCCTTTTCCCTTTCGCCTCTTCCCTTAGCCCTTAGCCCTTCACCCTAGGGAATAAGGGGTAAGGGTGTGCTAGCCTTCGCGTCATGCGCATCCTCATACCGCTCACGTTGCTCGCCGTGCTCACGGTCGCCGGCCATCAATCCGTTATCGCCCAAAGCGATCAGGCCATCTCGCCGGACAAGGTGTTCGGTCTGTTCAATGGGAAGGACCTGTCGAACTGGGAACCCGACGTCCCCGCGAAGGACAGCAACCCTTCGGCACCCGCCAGCTTCGTCGTCCGCAACGGGATGCTCGTCAGCATGGGGGAACCGCAAGGACACCTGGTCACCAAGCAGGTGTATCGCGACTACCGTCTCGAGGCCGAGTATCGCTTTCCGGGGAAGGCGGGCAATTGCGGCATCCTCGTACACGCGTCCAAGCCGCGCGCGCTCTACAAGATGTTCCCGCAATCGATCGAAGTGCAGATGATGAGCGGGGACGCGGGCGACTTCTGGTGCATCCAGGAGAACATCGAAGTCCCCGACATGGAAACGCGCCGGCCAAGGAAGGCGGGCGAGAAGTGGGGCGGTGCCGAAGGCGATGCGCGTCGGATCCTCAACCTCACGGACAACTCGGAGAAGCCGCTCGGACAGTGGAACACGATGATCATCGAAGCCCGCGGGCGCTCGATCACCGTATGGGTCAATGGCGATCTCGTCAACAACGGCACCAATGCCAGCGTGGATCACGGGAAGATTGCCATCCAGGCCGAAGGGGCGGAAGTCGAGTTCAGAAAAGTGCAGCTGGGCCCGCTGCCGGCCAAATAGGCCAAATAGGCGGAGGTCGCGCACAATATTGAAGAGCTTTCAGAGGCGGACAAGCGTATAGTCGGGGCGCTCCGACCCAGCCACGGTGCGGAGCGTTCGGAATCCTAGTCACAGGAGATCTATGCGCAATGCTCGTCCGTTGTTGTCTCGTCGGGTCATCTCGTTAGTCGTCTTGTGCGCGGTCATCACGCTGGCTGGAGTCGGACTCCTCGCGCGCACACCCCAAGCGCCGGCCACCGCTGCACCACCGAAGCCAGCGGCAGCAGCCAAGCCCGCGGCGGCGCCTGCGGCGCCGGCGGGACCATCGTTCCTCTTGTCCATCACGAACGTGAAGCCCGAAGCCTGGGATGCGTACGTCGCGCTGCAGAAGGCAGAGGGCATCCCGGCGTTGCAGAAGGGCGGCCGCACCGTGCGGCGCGCGTGGCGTTCGCAGGGTCTGGGACGAGGATACGAGGTCGCGTATCTCTACCCAATCAAATCGTGGGGCGAACTCGATGACGACCCGCCAGTGCGGAAGGCGCTGGGGGCGGATGGCGAGAAGGCGTATAACGCGAAGCTCAGGCAGATGATCGTGGGCACGCGCAGCTACGCGCTTCGGCTGCGGACTGATCTCAGCTACGGCCTCGATTCCGGATCCGCTCCGAAGATGGGCATTCTCGCGCACGTGCAGGTGGTGCCCGGCAAGCAGCAGGCCTTCGAAGGCTTGCTCAAGAGCGACTGGATTCCCGCGCTCCAGAAAGCGCACGTCGCCCTGTATGGGGTGTACGAGGTCCAGATGGGCGGGACCATGGGCGAGTACTACACCTTCACCCCGATCGACAACTTCGCCGCGCTCGACGCTGGACACCCGGTCATGCGGGCGCTGACCGCCGCGCAATACACCCTGCTCTCGAGCAAGCTGGGTGCGACGCAGTCGCAGGTGGAGCGATCGATCACGAAGCTGGATGAAGATCTGAGTTTCGGGGCACCGGCTCAATAGAGTCGAAGAGTCACAAGGTCGAAAGGCCGAAGAGTCGGCCCGAGTCCGGGAAGGCGCGGGGGAGATCCCCGCGCCTTCAGGCTTGCATCGATCGCAGCATCCCGCGGAAATACTTCAACACCCGCACGCCGTCGCACGACGACTCGCCAAGTTCGGCGTAGCAATAGCCACCGAAGTTGATCCCCTGGAGCAGCCCGACGAGCTGCCGCCACGGGTACTCCTCGACATAGAGATCGCGCATGTGCACCTGGCCGATCCGGTGCTGCACCAGCTTGAAGTTGGCTTCGAGACCCCCGTCCTCGAGATCTGTCTGATTCGAGTTCCAACAGACGAACAAGGCCGGTGGCTCTCCGGCGTGCTGCAGGATCCGGTGAATGTTCGGGACGCGCTCTGTCTCCGGACCGTGGACTTCCAGTTGAATGTGGATGCCCTGATCCGCGGCCGTCTTGCTGCACTCCGCCAGCGCATGGCCGATCTGTTCGAGCGTCTTGTCGTGCGGCACATCGCTGCGGAAGCCGTTCGGCCGCACCTTGACGCTTGCGGCACCGACGTCCACGGCGAGCTGGATCCACCGCTTGGTTTCCTCGATCTGCCGCGCGAGGACCGCCGGGTCCGCCGCATGATACTCGCAGGTCGTACCGAGGCTGGCGAGGCGCAACGGACTGTCGGCGAACTTCCGGCGTACGTCGCGCCGCGCCTCCGGCGTCAACGACAACTCCACGCCGTGCGCATGTGTCGTCCGAAGCTCGACGCCCTCGATCCCCGCCTCCGGCAGGTTCTTCAGGATGGTCGCCGAGATCCCAGTCCTTGGCGATGTTGTAGGTGACGACGCCGACCTTGAAAGGCGCTCGGGGCGCCGAGGCCGGAGTCTGTCGCAGTCGACACGCTGGCCGGCAGCGTCGCCGCCGCGGTCGCGGTCATCGAGGCAAGAAACGATCGGCGTGATGGCATAGTGAGATTCCCGGGCTAGTCGAGCCGGTGAGCGACCCAGAGCGCGGCATTCTTGACGAGCGCTCGATAGCCCGGATCGTGGTGCGCTTCCGAACCGTGTCCGAGCTGGATGTAGACAACACGCGCCTTGGCGTAATCGCTGACCCACGCGAGCGGCCCGTCACTCGTGGCGTTCTTCGTTGCGAGCAGCACCGTGTTGGTCTTTGCGATCCACATGCCCTTGTAGGTTTCGTCGTGAATGCGTGTCAGCGACACGCCTCGCGTAATCGGATGCGGCGTCACCACGCTGACGTCCAGGTCCTGATCGTGCAGATAGGTGGACGCAGGCATCCCGTCCTTCGGATTCAACAGGTAGCGCCCGCCGACCACGTCGCGAAACCAATCGGATTCTTCGAAATTGAGGATTCCGTGGTGCAGCACCAGCAGTCCGCCACCTTGCTCGAGATACGCCTGGACATTTTTCTGCACGGCCTCCGCCGGCTGCAAGGCCATGTTGTAGAGCACCACGACGTCGTACTTTGGCGCCGGGTTCTCCTTGAACGCGGCCTCGAGCGACGTCGCGTGATCCCAGGCAATGCCGTCCTGTTCGAACACCGTATAGAACGACGTCGGATAGTCGTGCCCGCCGGTGACCACGAGCACTCTCAGAGGCGCCGGAGCGGCCAAGACAGGCCCGCGCGCGGCCATGGAGGCGAGGAGTAATGCGACGGCCGCGCCCACGATCAGCCACGGCCGCATGAACCGTCTGTCAACTCCCAACCTCATTTGGTCTACGGTCTCCAGTCTTCGGTCTACGGAACGTCGGAACTATCGGAACCTTGGGAACTCCTGGAACTGCGGAACCCTGACGTGTCAGTTCGCGAGCTCCTTCATGAGCGGCAGTCCATGTTCGCGCCGAGACTCGTCGCCGTCGAAGGAAATTCCGATCTTGAACAGCTCGAACCGGCCGTCTGCCGCCACACCAGCTACCCGACGCCGAAGTGCGGCGCGCCGGCTCTCGGCCATCGGACGGAACCCGCGCGCGACAGCCAGGTTCTGCTCCAAGACCTCGAGGCTGTCGATGCCGCTGACCAGGGTGGCAATCGGCAGGCTCAGAGTGTACCGAAGCATCTCTTGCGGCGTTGCGACTCCCGCCTTGAGTGCGCGCGCATCTCCGCAGAAGCTCTTCATGCCGATCGCGGCAATGCCCTGACGCCGCAACTCGGGCAACACCTGGCGCTCGAAGCTTCTGAACGATCCGTCGAAGCAATTGAGCGGCATCTGGCACGAGTCGAACGGATAGCCGTGCGAGAGCATCTCCAGGTGCAGCCGCGGATCCTTGTGACCGGTGAACCCGACGAACCGCACCTTACCCTGAGCCTTTGCCCGATCGAGCGCCTCCACGACGCCGCCGCGTGCGAAATGCATCGCGGGCTCGTTGTCGAACGACACTTCGTGGATTTGCCAGAGGTCGAGATGGTCGGTCTTGAGGCGGCGGAGCGAGTCCTCGAGCTGACGCATGGCGACTCGCGCGCCGCGGCCATGCGTGCAGACCTTCGTCATCAGAAATACCTGATCGCGCCGGCCCACGAGCGCCTTGCCCATGCGCTCTTCACTGAGCCCCGCGTGGTAATCCCACGCGTTGTCCATGAACGTGACGCCGCCATCCACTGCAGTCTGGACGAGTCGGGTCGCCAACCGCTCGGTCTTCTGGGCACCCACGTGCCAGCCCCCGAGCGCGAGAATCGAGACCTGGAGCCCGGTGGAACCGAAGGGTCGTGTCGGAACGAGTGAAGGTGCCATGGCCGTGCGCACACGGTATCGCCGACGGCCGGCTTCCCGCAAGGCCCACCTGTCCCCAAAGTTGCATTGATCGCTCACGGCCCATCGCGATAGGGTCTTCGCGCGCTGGCAGAACGTCCGCGCAGGAGACGATTCAATGCAGGACATGACCCCGCAGCTGGAGAACCTGATTCGCACCTACGTGCTGCCGTTCGGTTGGAAGCTGCTCGGCGCCATCGCCGTCTGGATCATTGGCGGCGTCGTCGTCAGAGGCATCCGGGCTGCTTTCGGACGGTTCCTGAGCGCGCGCAAGGTGGACAGCACGCTGGCGAGCTACCTCGACACGAGCGCCAACGTAGTCATGAAGGTGCTGCTGCTCGTCGCCGTCCTGAGCGTACTGGGCATCGAGACGACGTCGTTTGCCGCGCTGCTCGCCGCACTCGGCGTGGCGATTGGCGCCGCCTGGGCCGGTCTGCTCGCCAACTTCGCCGCGGGCATCTTCCTGATGGTGTTGCGGCCCTTCAAAGTCGGGGACATGATCACGGCGGGTGGAGTCACGGGGGACGTGCGCGAGATCGGTCTCTTCGCGACGGCCATCGACACAGGTGACAACGTCCGCGTGATCGTCGGCAACAACAAGCTGTTCGCCGATTCAATCCAGAACTATTCGACCAACCCGTTCCGGCGAGTGGACTTGACGGCGCAGCTCGCACATGGCGTGGATCCGAAGGACGCGATCGGGCGGCTTCGCGACCGTCTCGCGAGGATTCCCAACGTCGTCCCCTCGCCGGCACCCAGCGTGGAGATCCTCACGTTCACCGCACTGGGACCCGTGCTGGCCGTGCGCCCGTTCTGCCACAACAGCAATTACTGGCAAGTCTATTTCGACGCGAATCAGGTGATCGTCCAGGTCGGTGGAGAGGCGCACTATCCCACGCCATCGGCGTTGTACATGGTGAAAGGACTTCCGGCCTGACGTCGGTTGACGGCAGCGGCCGGACCGACGAGGATGTCGCGCATGCACATGAGAAGCCTTGTCGTCCGGCTGCTGGCGGCAGTGTCTACTCTGACAATCGTCGTCGCGCAATCGACGGAAGAACGGCTGTCGCTGTGGCCGAATGGCGCACCCGGATCGGAACGCCGGCGCAGGGAACCCGAGGAAGCCAAAGACTACTGGGTCAAGAACGTCCACGACCCGTCCATCACGGTGTTCCTGCCACCGCCCGAGAAAGCCAGCGGCGCTGCCGTCATCGTCGTTCCCGGCGGCGGCCACCGGCTGCTGGTCTTCAACGCGGAGGGCCGCGATCCCGCACAATTCCTGGCCAGCCTCGGCGTTGCCGCATTCGCGCTGAAATATCGACTGGCGCGCGAAGAGGGATCGTCGTATTCGATTGAGCGTGACGCGCGTAACGACACGTACCGTGCGTTGCGGCTGGTACGAAGCCGCGCCGCGGAGTGGCACATCGATCCCACGCGCATTGGCGTCATGGGATTTTCGGCGGGCGGCGAGCTCGCCGGACTCGTGGCGTTCGCCGGTGGCGAGGGCGACCCGGCTGCACCCGATCCGATCGATCGCGTGAGTGGACGGCCCGACTTTGCGATCTTCGTGTACCCGGGACCGCTGGCCGTGCCGGCGTCGTCGGTCCCAAAGACGGCGCCGCCGGCATTCCTTGTCGCCGCGTCAGACGATCCCTGCTGCGCCGTGCCGACGATTCAGTTGCTCCAGCAATACCGCGATGCCGGCATCCCTGTCGAAGCGCACATCCTTGCCAAAGGAGGACACGGCTTCAACATGGGACAGCGCTCGAACCTGGTGTCCGTCCACACATGGCCTCAGCGCCTCGCCGAGTGGCTCGGCGATATCGGAATGACCAGAAAATAGCTGCCCGCGCTACGGGCGCCTCGAGACATGCGCTTCCTTTTCGAGCAGCGCGCGCTTGCGTTCAACGCCCCACCGGTAACCGGAGGGCGCGCCATCCAGACGGACGACGCGGTGGCAGGGGATTGCGACCGCGAGTACGTTCGATCCACACGCCTGCGCGACAGCCCGAACGGCGCGGGGATGGCCGACCTGCCGGGCGAGCTCACCATAGCTGACAGTCTTGCCGGGCGGGATGTCGCGAAGTGCCTGCCAGACGCGCTGCTGGAAGGCCGTTCCGCGCACGTGCAGGGGCAGCCCCAAGCCGCGACCCGGCTGCTCGACGAACCCGACGACGGTCGCGACGAGACGATTGAACGTCTCGTCTCCAGCCACGAGCTCCGCGCGAGGAAACCGATCTTGCAGGTCGTGGACGAGCGCGTCGGGTTCATCGCCGAGCAGAATCGCGCACACACCCTTGTCGGTTGCCGCGACCAGTACCGATCCCAGCGAACACTCCCCGACCGCGAAGCGGATGGTCGTTCCACGCCCGCCGCTCCGGAACGCCGCGGGAGACATGCCGAGGGAGGCGGCCGTTGATCCGTAGAAGCGGCTGCTGGAGCCGAAGCCCGCGGCGTAGATGGCGTCGGTCACGCGATCGCCGCGGTGGAGCGCGCGGCGGAGCCGACGGGCGCGATGCGCAGAGGCGTACGCCTTCGGCGTCAATCCCGTCGCTTCTGTAAACACCCGATGGAAATGAAAGCGGCTCAAGCCGGCCGCTTGCGCCAACTGCTCGAGTCCTGGGGCCTGATCCGCCGTTTCGATCAACCTGCAGGCCGCGGCCACAGCGGCCGCGTGCTGTGCCTCGAGGGCGGGGCCATTTGGTCGGCAGCGCTTGCAAGGCCGAAAGCCCGCGACCTCGGCGGCGTCGCAGGTCTCGTGGAAAGACACGTGGTCGCGTCTGGCGAGCCTGGACGCACAAGACGGCCGGCAGTACACGCCCGTGGTACTGACGGCATAGTAGAACGTGCCGTCCGCTCCCCGATCGCGCCGGACGACGGCGGACCATCGGGCCTCATCCGTGGCGAACGGCGCCGGCGCCAGTTCGCGTTCAACAGCCATGGCATTCATCATCGCATTCCTCCAGGAGCCTGTGCACCTTCTCGATGTTCAAGCGTGGCACCACGCGCAGAGATGCGCACTCCGGAGCTTGCGATCCAATCCCTGGCGAGCAGATCATTACGGCGCTCGCCGGCTCTGGATTGGCCAGCGGCAAGGAGTCTCTTCACTATGATCAACAGGCGCGTCATCACCGCGGTGGCGGCGGTCTGTCTCGCCGCAGGTCCGGTGGCCTACGCACAAACAGCTGCGAGAGCGCAGCTGCTTCCGGACCTCGGGTCGTATTCGTATCCGATTCGAACCACCAGCCCGATAGCCCAGCGGTTCTTCGACCAGGGTCTGGTGTTGCTGTACAACTTCAACCACGAGGAAGCAGAGAAGTCGTTCCTCGAAGCTGCCCGGCTGGATCCTGCCGCACCGATGCCCTGGTGGGGCGTGGGCATCGCGCTCGGCCTGAACTACAACCGTGATGTCGCCAGGCTCGAAGGCGAGCGGCTGCAGCGCGCGTACGACGCCGCTCAGAAGGCCGTCACCCTCAGCCGGAACGGATCGCCTATCGAAGCCGCGTTCGCCGACGCGCTGGCGTCGCGCTACTCGCTCGATCCGGCTGCCGATCCGGACGCGCTCAATCGCCGGTACCAGATCTGCGATGGCAGACATTCATCGCCGGTTCCCGGATGATCCAGAGATCGCGACGATGTACGCCGATTCCGTCATGAACCTGCGCCCGTGGGAGCTGTGGAGCCCCGACGGGACGCCGGCGCCCGACACGCTCGAGCTCGTCTCGGTGCTGGAATCCGTGCTCCGGCGGTATCCGGACCACCCTGGCGCGAACCACTATTACGTCCACGCGGTCGAGGCATCGCCGACCCCCGAGCGGGCGTTGGCCAGCGCGACGCGCCTCGAGACGCTGGTGCCTGGAGCGGGTCACCTCGTGCACATGCCATCGCACATCTACATCCACACCGGACAGATAGATCGCGTAGCGGATCTCAATCGCAAGGCCGCTGCGGCGGACGAGCGGTACTTCGAGCTCTCCAAGCCCGAGGGCGTCTATCCCTTCATGTACTACGGGCACAACGTTCACTTCGTCATGGTGGCCAGTCTTGCGACTGGCCGGTACGAAGACACGTTGGCGGCCGCAAAACAATTGGCCGGCCTGGCCGAACCCCACGTGTCAGAAATGGCGCCGATGGCCGAATGGACGCAGACACTGCCAACGATCGCGCACGTCCGCTTCCACGCGTGGGCCGAGATCCTCTCGGCGCCACGGCCTCCCGCAGCGCGCGTCATGCAGACCGCGTTCGATCACTACGCACGCGCGTTAGCGCTGAGCCAGACCGGTAAGGCGAAGGACGCGGCAGACGAAGCGGAGGCGTTCGAACGGACGCGCGCCTCCGTCGGTGATGACATGCTGTTCGTTTCGTTCAATCCCGGCAAAGTCGTGCTCGCCATGATGAGCCATCTGCTCAAGGGCCAACTGGCGCTCACGCCAGCTGAGGCGCTCCCGCATCTGCAGGAGGCGGTATCCGCGCAGGATGCATTCCACTACGATGAACCGGAGCCGTGGCCCTGGGCCGTACGCGAGACGCTCGGTTCTGTACTGCTGTCTGCCGGTCGTTTCCAGGAAGCCGAGCAGGTGTTCCGCGCAGATCTCGCGAGGCACCCGCGGAGCGGTCGTTCGCTGTTCGGACTCATGACCAGTCTCGAGGGCCAGCAGCGCTCCGCCGAAGCGTCCATAATTCATCGGGAGTTCACGCTGGCGTGGAGCAAGGCGACCAGTCCCCTGACAGCGGCCGCTCTTTTCTGACGAGATGTGAGCGACGTTTCGCTGGATTCGCTCCCGGCACATGCCCGAACAATCGGATGTGATCGTGCCAAATCACGGGTCGCTTTCAAAATGTTCAGGCGTCTTCCGTGGTATTTTCCAATGTCTTGCCCGCTGAGGCATAGAGTCCGCGGACGGGACAACAGGAGGGGTGATGAAGAAATTGGCAAGTTTTGCGATCGCCGGAGCCGTGGCGCTCCTGGCAGGCAGCGCGAGTGGCCAGGTGACGAAAACGATCACGGGCGAAACCTCGACGGTCATGGCCACCGTTGAGGCGATCGAACAATCGACCCGTGTAGTCACGCTGAAGAAGGACGACGGTACCTATGAAGTCCTGACCGTGCCGGAATCGGTCAAGCGATTCGATTCACTCAAGGTTGGCGACAAGGTCAAGGCGCGGTACTACGAGAACATCGTGCTTCGCCTCAAGGAACCCGGCGAGAAGGACGTGGATTCCTCCAGTGGCGCCGTCACGCCTGCCGCAGGCGTGAAGCCGACCGGCACCGTGGCGAGCCAGCGGACGATCACGGCAACCATCACGGCCATCGATCCCAAGACGCCAACCATCACCTTCAAGGGCCCGAACGACTGGACCTACACCTCACGCGTGCACGACACGGCCACACTGGCCAAGGTGAAGGTGGGCGACAAGGTCGACATTACCTGGACAGCGGCCGCTATCGTCTCTTTCGAATAGGCCGCGCAGACGACCAAGGCGGCGCGGGGCAGAGAACCGTCTCGCGCCGCATCGGGGCATCGGACGAGTGGGGATCGAGGAGAACGGGATGAAATGTGGAACACGAATCCGGCGCGGCGGCACGCTGACACTGCTGGCCGTCGCGCTGGTGGTTCCCCGCGCGGTCGCGCAGGAGCCGGAGCCCACGACACGAACCGAGGCGATTGAGGCCGCGAAGAAGGAAAAGAGCGCGCACCTCGAACCCTACAAACCGAACCGCGCCGAGTATTGGGTCGACAAAGCCGAAGACATCCTGACGACCGGCATCAACTGGCACCCGTTCTTCGAAAACGCGTACTCGGGCGGCGGCTTCACGCTGGGCGCGGGCTACCTGAAGCACGTCGGCTCGTACAATCTGTTCGACGTTCGGGGCAGCATCACGTTCACGGGGTACAAGCGTATCGAGACGCAGTTCCTGGCGCCGCGTGTGTTCAATCGCCGCGGCGTGTTCTCCGTGATCGCGGGCTGGCGCGAGGCCACCCAGGTCGGCTTCTACGGCATCGGGACGGGGAACACCTCCTCGGACGATCGCGCGAACTACAGCTTCAAACAGCCCTGGGTCGGGGCCACGCTGGACGTCCGGCCCGCGCGGCGCGTCCTGCTCTTCGGCGCTGGCGTCGAGCTCTCGCAGTGGCAGACCGGCACGGGCTCTGGCAGCGCGCCGTCGATAGAAGAGGTCTACACTCCAGCCACGCTGCCCGGTCTCGGTGCGAAGCCCACGTACGTGCACTCGCAGGGCACGGTTGCGCTCGATTGGCGCGGCCCCTCGGCCGGCTACTCGCGCCGCGGCGGCTACTACGCAGTCACGGCCCACGACTACGAAGACAACGACAGCCACTTCGGTTTCAATCAGGTGGACTACGACGCCCTCCAGCACATTCCACTGCTGCGCGAAGCCTGGGTGCTGTCGCTGCACGGGCACGTCGAGACCACGTCCACGAAGTCCGGTCAGGTCATCCCGTATTTCATGCTGCCCGCGCTTGGCGGCGGATCGTCCCTCCGCGGCTTCTCGAGCTGGCGCTTTCGCGACCGAAACAGCATGCTGCTCCAGGCCGAATGGCGCGTGATGGTCAATCGTTTCGTCGATACCGCGATTTTCTACGACGCGGGTAAGGTCGTCGCCCGGCAGTCCGATCTGGACTTCGACGGGCTTAAGAAGGACTACGGTCTGGGCTTCCGATTCCACGGTCCGGTGGCGACGCCGCTGCGCATCGACTTCGCCAAGAGCAACGAAGGCTTGAGCATCGTCTTTTCCTCGGCGGCGGCGTTTTGAGAGGCAGACATCTCATGGGAATGGCAACCGGCGTCCGCCGCACACGGACGCTGTTCATCGCGCTGCTGGCCATCGCTTTGGCCGGTTCGTCGGCTTCGATGAAGGGGCCGCACTACTACCCGGACGATCCAATCGCGCGCGAGCCGGAGCCGCTCGATGCCTCCGGCGCGCAAGCGTGGAAGATCGGCCTGCTCTTCGACTTGTCGTACAACACCTTTGTCACTTCGAAGTACAAGCCGACGGGCACGCGCGCGCGGAACATCAACACGATCGATGAGGTCCCGGACTCCAGCTGGTTCACGAATCGCGTCGGCACGCTGGCGCTGACGCCCGAAGAAGTCCTGGCGGGACCGTCGCCCGGACGCCCGCCGGCCCCCGAGCACTGGACGATCATCCGCGAGAAGTCCGCCGGTGCGAATCCTGGCTTCACCGCGAGAGATGCCAACGGTGAAACCTGGTTCCTGAGCTTTGATGGCCACGACCACCCCGAGGGCGACACAGCGGCAATCATCACCGCCACCAAGTTGTTCTGGGGCCTCGGCTACAACCAGGTGGACACGTTCCTCACGACCTTCGATCCCAAGAACGTCGAGATCGATCCGCAGGCGACGGCCAAACGGCCGAACGGCTCACGAACGCCGTACACGCGGCACGACATGCAGGAAATACTCGAACGTACCAGCAAGAGCGCCGATGGCACGTACCGCGTCGTGGCTGGACGCCAGCTGACCGGAAAAGTCGTGGGCGGGTTCCGCTACGACGGAACGCGGCCCGACGATCCGAACGACATCGTTCCTCACGAGCACCGCCGGGAGCTGCGAGCCCTTCGCGTATTCGGTGCGTGGACGAACCTCACGGATCTCAAGGCCGGTAACACGCTCGATGCCATCGTCACCGAGAACGGGCACGCTGTCGTGAAGCACTACCTGCAGGACGTGGGCTCGACGTTCGGCACCGCGAATGGAGCGTACGAGTGGGACATCGGCTGGGAGCACTTCTACGAGGGCGGACCCACGAAGCGGCGGCTGTTCTCGTTCGGGTTCGCGCTCAGTCCGTGGCAAACGGTCCCGTACGAGGAATACAAATCCATCGGCCGGTTTGAAGGCGATCGATTCGACCCGAGGGAATGGAAGCCTCAGACGCCGACGACTGCCTACATGGAGCTGCGCGCCGACGACGCGTTCTGGGCGGCGCAGCGGGTCGCCGCCTTTACGGAATCACAGATCCGGGCCGCAGTACAGGCCGGACACTTGACAGACCCCAAAGCCGAGCATCATCTGGGCGACGTGATCCTGAAGCGCCGCGACAAGATCGCCACTGTCTATCTGCCGGCGGTGAATCCGATTGTGAACCCCGCCCTCGATGCAAGCGGAACGCTGACGTTCGAGAACGCCGCCGTGTCGGCGGGCGTCGCGCCGGCACCCGCTGGCTATCGCGCAGCGTGGTTCCGCTTCGACAACACGACGGGGGCGACCTCGCCAATTGGTGAGACGCGCGGCATCAGCGCCAGTCTTGCCGCGCCCTCCGCCGGCCTCAGCGGCGATTTCATTGCGCTGGATGTGTCGGCAGATGCGCCCAATTACCCGGCCTGGCAGGTACCTGTCCGCATCGTGTTCCGTCGGGCAGGAGCGGGCTGGAAGCTGGTCGGCCTGGAGCGGCTGCCCGAGAAGGTCTCCGCCGGTGCCGCCGCGGGCACCGAGTAGATCAAGCCGCGCGTCGGGTCACTCGTAGTGTCTGGCCTTGTACCAGATGCTGCTGAGCGGCGCGACTTGTCCGCGTGCGAGATAAATGGGCATTTCGTTCCGCCAGGGCATGCAATAGACACACGACGTCATTCCGGCGAGCCGTACGTCCCGGAAGATGCCCTCCAAATCGTCCCGTCGGGCGCCAACAGCAATCAGGACGTCGCTATTCACGCCCTCCCGTTGACTCCAGTGGAAGTACGTGTTGTGTCCAGAGATGGCGCGCGGCAGTCCGTATTGGCGTCCCAGAACGTCCACAGCCCCCGCTTGTCCGTAGCTCGGTGCATAGATCAACGTGCGGGCTTTCTCGGCGGGCGGCAATTGCTCGTAGATCCCGGCCACTTGCGCGACGAAGTCCTCCCAACCCGTCCGATCGGCGAGCAGCTGCGGAATCGGAGGCGGCTTCTTGCCGCGTTCGCCGCTCGTGCTGATACCCAGCCAGGCCGTATAGCGTGCCAGCAAATCTGGCGGAAACACACCGATCACGATGGGCATGCCTGGCAAACATCCCGCGACCACCGCGAACAGGACGATCGCACGGCGTGCCGGTGAGCGCACGACGCTTCCGAGCCAGGCAAATCCACCGGCGATCAGGACGGGGTAGATCCCGAGCAGGCGATCCGGGCGGCTTTGCTTCGAAACAACGAGCAGAACGAGCAAGACAACATAGGCAATCGCCAACGCACGATAGCGGGAGCCCCTTGGCGTCATCGACAGGAATACCAGACCGGCCATCCAGACGGGACTCGTCAACGCTCCCATGAATCGCAACTGTTCGATCAGCGTGTCGAGCGGGCGAGAGGGCAGGTTCTTGACGAGCGCGGCCTGCCGGTAGAACTCCAGCGATGGAAATCCGTTCACCAGCTGCCAGATCACGTTCGGGAGCGCGAGCACCGCGGCGAGCGCCGCCCCAAAGAGCGCCCATCTGTTCAGCAGCATCCGCCGGGCCGGCGTCGCGACAATTCCGGCGCCAAGCGCCAGGAGCAAAGTGGCAGTGGTGTGCTTGATCTCGAATCCGAGGCCTGCCGCGAGGCCGATCGCGAGCCACCAGCGCGGGTCGCCGGTCTCGAGCAAGCGAACCAGTGCCCACGTGCAAAGGACCCACGCCACGACCTCGAAGACATTGACCGAAAAGAATCCGCTCATTGCCAGCACGCCTGGCGCGAGTGCGACGGTCAGCGCGGTCGCGGCGGCGGCCCATCGTCCACCGCCGAACTCGAGCGCCATGCGGCCCGCTGCCCAGACCGCTACGCCGCCGAGCAGAAAAGCCGGAAAGCGGATCGCGAGGAGCGACTCGCCAAACACGACACGTGTAACCGACAGGACCAGCGGCGCAAGCGGTGGATGGTCGACGTAGCCGAACGCCGGATGGCGCGCGCAGGCGATGTAGTAGAACTCGTCGATGAAGTAGCCGTACGTGCCAAAGAGCGTGACGGCTACCTGCAGCAGCACCAAGCCTGCCGCGATGCCCAGCAGCAGCCCATTCGTGCGGCTCGATACGACGGCGTTGTCGTCCCGCAGCAGGCTTTCGGACACGATGTCACTGCCGCGGTCGCTTGTACCGGTCAATGAGCATCTGCTCCCGCGAGCGCTCAGTCGATTCCTGCCCGCGCACGAAGACGTGTTCGACGCGCGTCGCAAACTCGAACGGATCGCCGTCCCAGACGACGATGTCGGCCTGCCGCCCTGGCTGGAGGGAGCCCATGGAGTCGGCCACACCAAAAATCTCCGCCGGTGTCAGCGTGACCGCTCGCAACGCCTCGTCCCAGGGCAGACCGTTCGCAATGGCGTTCCCGGCGTGCTGCCGAATGTCGCGGACGAAGAAATTGTTGCCGCCGCCGGTCGTGATTGCGACGGCCACGCCTGCCTTGCGCAAGCGGCCCGCGTTTTCGAGCGTGGCGCCCAGCTGATCGAAGTCTGCGGGTAGGTTGCCCAGACCGCCCGTGAGCACAGGCACCTTCGCCGAGGCGAGATCGCTGGCAACCTTCCACGCTTCGGCACCGCCCTGCACGATGATCCGCAGCGAACGTTCGCGCGCGAGGCTGAGGAGTCCCTGGATGTCCACGGCACGCTCCACGTGCACGATCAAGGGCACCGTGCCGGCCAGGACAGGCTGCAACGCGACCAGGTCGGACTTCTTCGCGGCGAGATCGCGCAGCTGGTTCGATTCGTACGCGCCCTGGCTCCGCCCGAAAGCCGCCGCGTCCTCGAGCAGGTCTCGCAGTCGAAGGAGCACCTCGCTTCGAGCGCTCGCCTCGGCAGAATCGAAGTTGGTCAGATCGACCACCATCCCGACGGGAGCCTTGCGCACCATCCCTGCAACGGGACCCGGCAGCGTCTCGACGAGCGCGGCCTGACCCGCCACGAAGTCGCCACCCGGTGCCACCACCACCGTGGTTACGCCATCCTGGCGTGCCGGCGCCCACAGTTCAGACTCTGGATTGAGCGCATCCCAGACGCGGAACCCGGCTGCCACACCATGCGCGCCCTTCGGCGAGTCGTCGTTGCTCGACTTGACGGCGTCCACCTCGATGACGCCAAGCGCGGTGGCACTGTGAATCAATCCAGGTGTCACCCACTTGCCGTGAGCGTCGATGCGCCGTGCCCCTGCTGGAATGGCGACGTTGGCGCCGACTGCGGCGATCTTTCCGTCTACGATGACGACCGTGCCGTTTTCGATCGCCGGGCCCGACACGGGATAGACCTTACCGCTGGTGATCGCCACTGTCTCTGCAGCGGCATGGCTGGAGCCGATGACGAGCAGCAGTCCGGCAGCTGCGCCGGCCAATGTCACGAATTCGAAGGGTGTGTCTCGAAGTCCGCATCTCAGCGACTCCCCGTCACGAAGCCCAACTCGAAATCGGTACGCCACCGATCGGCGGGCGCACTGCGATCGAACCTGAGCACACCGTCAATCCAGACCTTGTCTGCGTGCACGTACACGCTGAACGGATCCGCCGACCAAAGCACGAGATCGGCGTTCTTGCCAGGCTCGATCGTGCCGATCCGATCTTCCAGGCCAACCGTCCACGCCGCATTCGCCGTAATCCACTTGATCGCATCGTCTTCGGTCAGCACGACACCGGCGTCGCGGCCGCCGGCGAGGGCCTTCGCGGCCTCCTGGTTCAGATGCTGCGAATCGATCGCACTGTCGGAGTGAATCACCGTGCGGCCGCCCGCTGCGTGCACGAGAGCGCCATTGGCACGGACCGCGTCCAGCGATTCCATCTTGAAGGATCCCCAGTCAGCCCACACGGACGCCGAGATCCCCTCCTTGGCCAGGAGATCCGCGATCTTGTAGGCCTCCACCGCGTGATGGAACGAACGCACGCGGTACCCGAACTCGTGCGAGATGTCGATCATCTGCGCCATCTCGTCGGCGCGATAACAATGGTTCTGGACCAGGATGTTCCCCCGAAGCACCTCGGCGAGTGTCTCGAGGCCGAGGTCGCGCTCCGGGGCGTCGCCTTTTCGATCGGAAAGCCACGCGTCCCACTTCCGCCGGTAGCGCTCGGCCTTGATCCACTGGTCGCGATAGCCAGCAACGTTGCCCATCCTTGTGGAGGGACCCCGCTCGCGGTACACGCGCTTCGGATTCTCACCGCACGCCATCTTCAGGCCGTACTTGGCGCCAGGGAACTTCATCTCCTGGACTGTGCGTCCCGGCACGACTTTCAAGACAACGCTGCGCCCGCCAATGAGGTTGCCCGAGCCAGGCAGCACCTGGAGCGTCGTGACGCCGCCCGCCAGATTGAGTGGGAACTGCGGGTCCTGCGGCCAGACAGAATGTTCGGCCCAGACCTGTGGCGTCGCCGGATTCGTCATTTCATTGCCGTCGGAGTGGGCCTCCACTTCAGGCGACGCGTAGACGCCGAGATGTGAGTGGACGTCGATGACCCCTGGTGTCAGGAAGCGTCCGCCTCCATCAACCACGACCGCATCGGCAGGTGCATCGACCTTCGGACCAACCGCCGCAATTCGGCCATCGCGAACGAGTACGCTGCCATGCGGGATCGACGGACCGGCGGCCGTCATCACGGTGACGTTGCGGATCACGAACGGTCTGGCAGCGGGAGCCTTATATGTTGACGGAAACGGATCGTCGTTCGGGATCGACAGTCCGCCGCGCCCGGGTGGGGGCTCTTTCTTTGCCTTTTCGTCTTTGTCGTCTTTGGCGGACGGCCGAGGACGGCGAGGGCTGTGATTGGGTCGCCGAGACCAATGCGCTTCCCGCACAGGTCAGGATGAGGACGAGCGTGAGTCGCCTGAGCACGAGCCGATCATACTGAAAGTGAGCGACGCGCGCCGGTTCTGCGACTTCCGCTGGACGGGGTTGGTCAAGATGGACATCATGAAGCGCGACTGGGGACAGCCGGTCGTTCAAAACGAGGGGAGAGCCATGACTGAGCGTACGCTGGGATTTGGAATGGGTCTGCTTGTCGGGGTGGTGCTGACCGTCGGCGGCGCCGCGGCCGGCTGGTGGAGTCCCGTCTTTGGCATGCAGGCCGGCCCGCCGAAGCCCACCTACAAGATCGTCCTCGAGAACGAACGCGTCCGCGTGCGTGATGTCACCTTTCCGCCCGGCGTACTCGATACGCCCATGCACACACATGAATACGCCCACGTGGGGGTGATCCTGACGAAGGGCTCGCTCGTGTTCACCGATCCGGCGGGGAAGGTCGAAACCGTCGCATTCGACTCAGGCAGCGTCGGCTTCCGTGAAGCCAAAGCCACGCACCGGGTCGGGAACCCCGGGCCCGAACCGATGCGTGTGATCGAGGTGGAGCTGAAATAGCAGCCGTACGGGGCTTTTACCAGCTGACGCGCACGCGGTACTTCAGGATCGACGTGCCGTCCTGCGCGACCGGCACCTGGAACTGGGCGGCCCAGGCGTCGGTTTTCGTCCACTGGTGCGACGCCGACAGCATCCGCCACGATCCGGCGATCGGCTCGTTGACCTGCACGGTCACCGGCGCGGGCTTGTGGTTCCGCAGGGTGATCTCGAAGGCCATCTCGTAGACGTTGTCGGCAATCCGTTCGAAGTCTACTTGCTTGCGTTCGCATACGACGTCGAACGCACTGCCGATCTTGATCGTGACGTCCTCGTCTTTCGGCGTGTGGTCGATGTGATCCTCGCCGGCGAATTGCACGCCGCCCTTCGAGTCGGCTTGATAGACGCGGACGGTGCCCGCAGGCAACGGCACGCCGAGACCGGCCGCTTCGTCGTTCCTGAATTGATAGAACACCTGCACATCGTCCTTCAGCGGAGCGCCCGGAGCCTGCCGGTTGCGGTAGTAGAACTGCTGGCCGTTGACGACGAACAGTTTGCGCACGGGAACGCCCGTTCCATCCAGTAGTGCGATCTGTTTCGTCTCGTTTTCCTGCAGAGTCGTCTTGCGGCCGAGCGAATACAGGTGGTACTCCGAGAACGCTTCCTGCGAGAAGCCCGGTGCCGATGCGCGGTCCTGCGCTTTGGCCTCGAGCGCTTCGCGAAGTGCCTGCGGCTGAACGACTCGGTTCAAATTGCCAGCCACGAGCTGCAGCGTCGCGTTGCGATACGACGTGCCGCTGGTATTGGTGACCGTCACCCATGCCGTTCAGATCCGCACGGGCATCGTCGCGGCCCACCGTGAGGACGTAGTCGGATGTCCAGTTCAGATTGCCAGCCAGGTAGGACGTCTCGATGCGGTGTTGGGCGGCGCCGCGGTTCTCGAGGCGCCAGACGAGTGTCGGCCGGCTGTGCAGATTGTCGGGAATCTCGGGGAAGCGGTACTGCTCCGCGGCATAGCCGGTCACGATCTCGTTCCCGATGCGCCACACGGGCCCCTGGTTGTACGCGAGCAGGCGAGCCGTGACCGACTGTTCGCGCGTCGTGCCGTTGTCCTGCGTGCGCCGGACGAGCGTGACATCGCGGCCCACGTACTTGCGAAGCAGGCGTTCCGGATCGAGCAGATCGTATTCGTAGTTCTGCTCGAGAACGCCGAGGCGCGCAGGCTCGGTGAGCGACCGGAAGTGAACCGTGGCCGGATTGATCGTTGCGGCGATGTCCTCGAGACGAACCTCTGTCTGGCCCGCCGGGATCGTCAGCTGACGGACGTCGCGCACGAGCGCGATGTTCGAGTTGTACACCGTCACCGCAAGATCAACCTGATTGTCGAGTGTTGCGGCAGTGGTATCGCCGGCCGTATTGCTGTCCGCGTGTGCGCGCGTCGCGCGCAAGGAAGTCGCCGGGACTGTGAAGAGCAGCGCAAGAATGGCGAACACGATCAGGACCGAGCGTCGCATGTGTGCCTCCATCCTTGGAACGGCGGAGGCCGGAGAACTTGCAGGACGGTCGTCTGAGACGCTACTGCGGCAGGAGAATCCAGGTCACGCCGCCGTCTTTCGTCTCGAATCTGCGCTGATTGGCAGTCGTGACGACGGCGTTGGTTGCGGACGTCGCCATCAGCGAGATGATGGGGTCTGTCACGGGCACGCGGATGCGCGTCCAACTGCCATCTGACGCGCGGCGAAGAGCGTCCCCTGACGGAGCGGCAACCCAGCACACATCCGCCGAGGAAACGCTGATGAACGCTGCCCCTGCCAACGCGGGCGCGTGGGCGTCCTGCCACGTGATGCCACCATCGGTGCTGCGCTCGATCGCGGTGCCCTTGATCCGCCACCGTGTGCCAGACGCATCCGCTGCCTCGAGCGTGGCCCCACCGGCTTCCTTCTTGCCCTCGCTCTTCGCAAGGAAGCCCGCCGATTCCGCCTGTCCGCGCCGCGCCGCCGACAACGCACCCGCCGGCGGAGCAGGAGCCGGCGGAGCTGACGGCGGAGCTGCCGGCGGAGCCACGGCCTCGCGCGCAATGTTCGCCGCTTCGCTCCGTTGCCGTTGTTCCTCATCCGCCTTGTCCTTCAGGTCGGCGGATTGCGGCTTCATCGCTGCGCTGTCGGCAGGCGGCGACGCGGGCGCCACTTGCCCGGCCAGATGTGATGGCTGGTCCCGGCGTTCGCCAGCTGCCGCTGGGGCAGTCTGCACCGCCGGCGGCACCGGTGATTTCGCCGGTAGGCTTTGCTTCCGTACCTTCGGCGTGATGCCGCCGAACGCGGACGGTGCAGCTGCGACCGTGTCGACGGTTGACGATGGCGCTGGCCGGGTGGGGGCAGGCGCCGCGCCCGCAGGCGTTGGCGGCTCGGGCGCGGACCTGGCCACGGACGAGACGCGGCCGGCCTCAGCGGTCGGCACCTGCGCTTCGCGTGGCAGCGACACCCAGACCGCCGCGACCACCACGCTTGCGGCGACGGGGACCAGCCAGGTCCAGGATCGCCACCATGCACTCCGCGACGTCGCCTGGTCGCTGGAAATGACGGGTTCGCGACTGGACAGAACCGCGAGATGCTCGGCACATACCTGACAATCGGCCGCATGCCGTTCGATCGCCGATCGTTCGGCCGCTGAGAGCGACCCATCCACGAACGCCCCCAGCGTATCTGCCGGCGGACAGGGCTCCGCCGCTCGGGCACCAGCCTTCATCGTCCGTTCAAGCAGGCGGTCGAATGAGTCCGGCATGAATCACCCAGCTACTCTTAGAACGCGGACGCGCTCGCCTCTTGCACGGGCGTGCACGCTCGTATGCAGGCACGACCTGCACCTCATTCATTCCTGGCCAACAGCCGGGTCAGATGCAGCTCCGGCGCCTCGGCGGCAGTCTCCAGACACTCGCGCACGGCAGCCTCGCTCAATCCGTGCTCGCGCCTCAGGAGTGTTTCAACTGAGTTCCGGAGATCGCGCCTCACGCGGTCGAGTTTTCGGGAGACGGTGGCTTCGTGCTCTCCCGTCAGCCGCCCGATCTGCGCGAGCGTCAGCTGCTGGCCGTAGTACAGCCGCAGGCGAAACCTGTCCTTTGGTTCGAGTCCGGCAATCGCCTCGTCCAGCACCGCCTGAGCCATCGACACGTATGCGACCCGGGCCGGATCGGGTGCGGCGGCCGCCGCGGGCATGCCGTCTTTCCGCTCTTCGTCAAGCGGTTCGAGTCGAGCCACCGCGCGGCGCCGATCGATGTGACGTTGGACCAGCACCGAGCGCAACCACGTCGTCAGTCGGCTGCGTCCGTGGTAGTAGGCAAACAGGGAGCGGCGTTCGCCGTCGCGCTCGGCGAGTCCGAAGAGCTCGGCGTAGAGGCCGTCGGCGAGGTCCCGCCCCTCGTCACCGGCGACCGCACGGGCCGCCGCATAGAGGCCGGGGCGGTATTCGTGGATGAAGTGTTCCCAGGCATGGTCATCTCCCGCGCGGCATGCGCAGGCCAGGGCCAGCTCCGTGACGTGAAGTGATTCGAGATAGCGCTCGACGTCCGAGGCGGCCGGGACGTCGGAAAAGCGGTGGGTCACGCTCGCGTGGAGCGACGTTTCGAGCGTATCCGCGCTGACGCGCCAGCGCCCGGCGTCACTGGCATCGTAGAGCCGTGCGATTGTGCGCGCGTGCCGCGCGCGAAAGGCGTGTCGGTCAAGGCTCATGCGCGGGTGCGCTGCCCGAAAAGGCAGTATGCCACGTCCTCGCCTGACCGCAGCACGCGAGTGACCACGCGTGAGCAGAGGCTGGGGCGGCACGGCTTGCCGGCGGAACCGTGTTTTCGCGTAGAATGCGCGTCGTTCTCGATTCCCCACGGAGGATGCCATGCCCTCGAAATCCTCGCGCCACGGGGCGCTGACGCGCCGTCAGTTTCTCGGATCGGCTGCGGCTGCCAGTACCGCGGTTGTGGCAGGAGGCCCGGTGATCCTCCACGCCACTGACAAGGCGGGTTCGAAGCGCCCCGTGATCGGGTCCGGCCCGTACACGTACGAAGTCTTCCACGACTGGGGCGAAGTGCCCGTGGGCCTGCAGTACGGCAACACACACGGTGTCTGCCAGGACGCACAAGGCCACATCTACATCCACCACACAGTGCACGAAGGCAGCGAGATCCACGACACGATGGTCGTGTTCGACGAGAAAGGGCGCTTCGTTCGTTCGTGGGGCAAGGAATTCGAGGGCGGTGCGCACGGCCTGCACATCAGGAAAGAAGGCAGCCAGGAGTTTCTCTACCTGTGCGACACAAAGCGCGGCGTCGTGGTCAAGGCGACACTGAAGGGCGAGACAGTCTGGTCGCTCGGCTACCCGAAGGAGTCGGACAAGTACACGTTCGACGCAAATGGACAGCCCGCGACCAAGTACTCGCCGACCAATGTGGCCATCGCGCCCGGCGGCGACGTGTACGTGGCTGACGGGTACGGATCCAGCTACATCTGCCAGTACGACGCCAACGGCAAGTACATCCGGACGTTCGGCGGCAAGGGGACGGAGGCAGGCCAGCTCGATTGCCCGCATGGTCTCATCATCGACGAACGAGGCCCGCAGCCCGTGCTGCTCGTCGCCGACCGGAGCAACAAGCGGCTGCAGACATTCACGCTCGAAGGCAAGCCGCTGGCCCTCTATCAGGGGACCAACGCGCCGTGCCACTTCCACACGCGCAAGGACGTCATGGTCCTGCCAGACCTGTTCGCGCGTGTCACGTTGATCGATCGGAACAACGCGCCAATTCTTCATCTTGGCGACAACGGTATCGACTCGTGGAAGCCCCTGCGGGCGAGCACGCGCGACCAGTTCCCGATCGGCAAGTTCGTCTGTCCGCATAGCGCCTGCTTCGACCACGACGGCAACATCTTCGTGGTGGAATGGGTCGAGATCGGACGCGTCACGAAGCTGCGGCGCGTCTGAGGATCGCGTATGAAGCCTGCGGTCAGGCGTCTTCTCGACGCTACGAATCCCGGTCTGGACCGGCGCTCGTTCTTCAGGACGTTGGGCGTGACCGCGGGAGCTGCCAGCGCCTTGACACTGTCGGGCAGTGCGAAGGCACGGGCAGAGGCAGCCGCCGCGTTCGTGCAATCGAACGTCAGCCGCGCCTCGGAACCATCGGCCTTGAAGATCACCGACCTGCGCGTCGCCGTGATCGAAAAGGCACCCATGATCTGCCCGCTGATCCGGATTGATACCAACCAGGGCATCGTCGGATACGGCGAAGTTCGCGACGGGGCCAGCGAGACCTACGCCCTCTTCCTCAAGAGCCGCATCCTCGGCGAGAACCCGTGCAACGTCGACAAGATTTTCCGTCGCATCAAACAGTTTGGCGGTCCGGCGCGCCAGGCCGGCGGCGTCTGCGGCATCGAAATGGCCTGCATGGATCTGGCTGGCAAAGCCTGGGGCGTTCCGTGCTGGCAGATGCTGGGCGGCAAGTTCCGCGACCGCGTACGGCTGTATGCCGACACGACCGAAACCCACGATCCGAAGGAACAGGGCCGGCGCCTCAAAGACCGGATGGCTCGCGGACTCACGTTCCTGAAGCAGGACATGGGCATCGATCTCATGACCGACATGCCGGGCATGGTGTCGATGCCTGCGGGCGCGCTGGTGGAGCAGAACGCGCGGGTCATGCATCCCTTCACCGGCGTTGAAATCACCGACCGCGGCGTGGCCTTCATGTCCGACTGGATGGGGCAGATCCGCGAGGTCATCGGCATGGACGTGCCGCTGGCATCCGATCACTTCGGCCACATCGGCGTCAACAGCTGCATCAAACTGGCCCGATCGATGGAGAAGTGGAACCTGGCCTGGATGGAAGACATGGTGCCGTGGCAGTTTCCACACATGCTGCACGAGATCCGCGAAAACACGACGGTGCCGATCCTCACGGGTGAAGACATCTATCTGAAGGAAGACTTCATCACATTGATCGAAGCGGGGGCCGTGGACATGATTCATCCGGACCTCGCCAGTTCCGGCGGGCTCATGGAGACGAAGAAGATTGGCGACTACGCCATGGAGCACGGCGTGGCGATGGCGATGCACTTTGCCGGCAGTCCGATCTCGTTCATGGCGAACGTCCACACCGCCGCGGCTACCGAAAACTTCGTGGCGCTGGAGCATCACTCGCTCGACGTTCCGTGGTGGGACGGGCTCGTCCGGACCGCGAGCGGAGGGCCGCTCGTCGACAAGGGCTTCGCGCCTGTGCCAAGCGGGCCAGGGCTTGGCATCGAACCAATAGAAGACGCCGTCCGCCCGCACCTGCGGCAGGGCAGTGGCTACTTCGAGCCGACACCCCAATGGGACAAGGAACGATCGTGGGACCGGACGTGGAGCTAAACAGGCTACAGGCACCGGGCTTCAGGCTGCAGGCCTGACTCGACGCCTCCAGCCCCAAACGCGGGTCGCCGGCTGTAGCCCGCGGCCCGCAGCCTCAGGGAGACCCATCTGATGCGTGTCGCGGTCACCTCACTCTTACTCTCCTTCCTGCTCGTGCCTGTGACGGCTTCCGCCCAGGCAACCGCCGCCGCACCCGTCCAGGTGAACCGCGCCTCGCGCGACACGTGGACGCCGCTGATGGACGTCCTCAACCCGAAGCGAACGGCTGTCACTGACGAGCAGGTCGCCCGGCTGAAGGATCTCCCGATCGAAGCCGTGTGGGCGGCCTTGCAGTCACGCCAGTATCAGCTCTGTTTCGTGAATGGCTTCGAACAGACCCAGCAGGGATCGAAGGTCGTCGGCCGCGCGTTGACCATGCGCTACATGCCGGTCAGGCCCGACCTGATGGATGGCGTGAAGCAACTGGCGAAGGAAGGGGACTGGGACTTTCAGTACAACGTCCGTGCCGGTGAGGACGCAAAGCCAGGCGACATCATCCTCGTCGAGCTCGGCGGGATGGTGGACAAGGCGACTTTCATGGGCGACGTCACCGGTCTCGGCATCAAAGTGGCCGGCGTGAAGGGTGTGGTCATCGACGGCGGGCTCCGCGACCTGAACGAGTTCCTGCCGATGAAAGACCTGCCAGTCTTCTACAAAGGCGCGCACGCTTCGGCCATGGCCGATCAGGTCGGTGTCGAGTGGAACGGACCAATCAGAATCGGCACCATCAGCGTTCTGCCTGGGGACGTGGTGATCGCCGACGCCTCCGGCGTCCTCACGTTCCCACCGCAGCTCGCCGCGGAGGTCATCAAAGACGCCGAAGGCGTGGTCCACGTCGAGAACTTCAAGCGCGAGATGATGCGGTCACGGAAGTACCGGACGCGGGACATCTACCCGAAGCTGAGTCCGGAACTGGAAAAGCTCTATGAGGAGTGGTCGAAGACACACCCTAAGGAAGGGGTGACGCCGAAGTAAATTCCAGCCGCACCGTCGTTCCGTGTCCCAGCTGGCTCGTCACGGCGATCGTGCCGTGATTGAGCTCGACGTTGCGCTTTGCGATCGTCAGCCCGAGTCCGGTGCCGGACGCGCGCGTCGAGAAATACGGCTCGAACAGTCGATCGAGCGCTTCGCTATCCATACCCACGCCCGTATCGGTCACCTCCACCGAGACGCGATTGTCGGTGCGAGAGCTGCTGACCAGCAAGCGCCCGCCCGCTGGCATGGCGTGCAGCGCGTTCTCGACGATGTTCACCAAGGCCCGTGCGCAGAGCGTGCGATCGATCAGGAGATCCGGAAGATCCGCAGCAAGGTTGGTCTCGATCGTCACGCGTCCCGGTAGCGCCGCCCGATACGGTTGGAGCACTTCGTCCACGACCTCGTTGATGGCCGCCAGCACGAACCGCGGTTGAGGCGACGATGCAAAGCTCGAGAACTCCGAGGAGATCTGACGCAACAGCCGCACCTGGGACAGTATCGTGTCAACGCAGCTGTCGAGTACGCCGCCGAGGGGCGCGCCGCGATCCTGGTGGACGTGCCGGAGATGCTCCGCTGACAGCTGAATGGGCGTGAGCGGATTCTTGATGTCGTGAGCCACCTGGCGAGCCATGTCAGCCCAGGCCGCCAGGCGGTTGGTACGCTCCAGCTCGACGCGCTGCCGCTGGAGGTCGGCCGCCATCGAGTTGAAGGCATCGACCAGCCGGCGCAGTTCGTCGGTAGACGTCGTCAAAATTCGCGCGTCGAGATCGCCTCGTGCGATGCGGCCCGTGGCGCGTATCAGGCGGTTCACGGGATCGGCGATCCGTTCCGCCATGTAGTACCCGATCGCAGCACCGAGGAGGACGAAACAGACCGTCGCCAGGAGCACGCGACGATCGAGGGCGTCGATTTCGCGTTCGATCTCCTGCTGACGGAGCGCGAGAGGGACGGTCAGGATCGTCCGCACGTCGCCATCGCGGATCGGTGCGGCGGCCACCATGTAGCGTAGGTTGCCAACCCGCTCCTCGCCCACGTAGCTCGCCTGCCGCTCCAGGACCAGCGCTCGGTACACCTCGGCCGGCGTGCGGGTCGGAAGATCACCCGACGCGAACAGATCGCGCTGGCTCGTCGCGAGCAATCGCGGCCCAGCGAACACGTTCACGTCCTGATTGATGATCCGGCTCACCCACACCATCACTTCGTCGCTCAACGCTGGTGCACTGCCCAGATCGCGCCGCTGCTGCGATGCCACGGTCTCGACGACACGCTTGGCCACCGCGGCGGTCTCGACGGCCGCCGACTCGATGCCGTCGCGGAGCTGTGTCGCGATATAGGTGCGGGTGAGAAGCGCCAGGGCGATAACCGGCACCACCGCGCCGCCGACGAACGCGAGGAGCAACTTGCGGTAGTAGCTGCCGCGTATCTCACGTAGCAGCGCTCGGCCGGTCCCGGGCTGGTATCCGCCGAGACGGCCCACCAGATCCACGAAGGCGAGCAGCACGACATAGGCAACGCCGGCAAGCGTCAGCAGTTCGGCCAGCTCGATGCCGTGGTCCACTGCGCGGGGCATCAAGTAGCCAAGTGCATAGATACCCGACCGATCGTTCAGGAAGAACACACGGTAGTGTCGTTCGCCGCGGTCGACGACGTCCCACAGCGGTTCTCGAGCCGCGCGATAGATGCGCCCGAGCAATTCCCGGCTGATGGGCCATGCGGTGCCTGCCGTGGGGAAGATGGGGGTCCGTCCCCAGCCGTACATCGCGAACTCGATTGGGCGCCCATGCGGGTCTCGATGCACTTCGCCGTCCGCCTGCACGAGATCGCCGTACACGCTCTGGGAGGCCAGGAACGGGAGCGTGCTGTAGTCCAGCATCGCGTGCACGACGATGGCGCCGACAATGTGCGGGGAGCCGTCGTCGGCGGGCTGGCACAGTCCCGCGGCCCGCGTGCAGCATGACGCGATCTTCAGTACCGGCCAGCGGTTCTCCGAAGAGCTCCCACGAGCATCGCGCCTCAGTCCAGCGCGGCGTGGCTGACGTGTCAGCCGGCAGGTTGAGGGCGTAGCGGCTGACGAGCGATCCATCTTGCGCATACAGCTCGACCGACGAAGTCAGCCGACGCCGTGCGAGCTCGGTCTGGCGCCACACCGTGAATGCGGCATCGCTCGATGGTGCTTCGCCAGGCGCCCTGCGGTCGGTGTCGAGCAGTCCGAGCAGACCAGAGAATTCGTCGATCTGCGCCAGCGATCGACGCAACTCGACCTGGAGCGCTCCGCGATGCGACAGCGCCTGTGGGGCCAGCTGCTCGGTGATCACGCGCTCGGTCGTCTGCACCGAGAGCTCCGCCATCGCCGGGTAGAACACCAATCCCGGCAGAGCCAGGACCAGGAACCGGACACTGAGACGCATCGCCTGCGATCCGCGGCGCAGCTGCGGCCCAAGGTGCCGCGCGAGGCCGGCGAGAACCGTAGCGGCAATACCCGGCGTCAGCAACGTGACCTGCGAGACACCGCGGCCATCTTCGACCCAGGCGGCCACAGCCACGGGCGCCACCCAGCACAGGGCGGTCACGGCGCGCAGCCCCCATTCGTGGCTGCCGACGCGCCACAACGTGGCCACGAAGCGGAGCAGGAGCGCGGCGGACCACAACACGACGGCGTGCAGCAGCAGCACACCGAACATGAACGTCATCGCGCTCGACGTTGAACGGGTGCAGCGAGAACTGGCCAGGATCCGCGCTTGTCCGCGCATAGATCAGGGTGAGTAGCCGGCGGTGCCCGATGAGGAGCAGCGCGAGCGCACATCCGGCCGCGACATGTGTGAGCGCGAAGGCAGCGGCCGCTGCGACACCCGAGGTACGGCCGGCTTGGATGACGCTGGACAATCCGCCGCCGCTCGACGGCGTCCGAGAGCAACCACGACGATCGCGAAAAGAAGCGCGGCGGTGGCGAGCAAATCGACGGGCGATCGCAGCAGCGCGAACCACCACCAGCTGTTCTCGTTGCCCGTGGCGGGCCACCACCAGGTGTCCGGAACGGCGGCCGCCGCAATCAGCCTCGCGATGACAGGAGGCCAACCGCGACAAGCGAGGCGAGCAGGTAGTGGCTCGTTCGACCGACTGTTTCGCGCCACCCAACGAAGGGCACGACGGCCGCCACCAGCGCGAGGCAGAGTGCAGCCAGCGCGAGGTCGGATGCCGCGCTTCGATAGGAGGCCCGAAGGGCGACGAGTGCCGCGGGATCGACCCGCCCTTCGAGCAGCGGGCGGCCGTCGGCGGCGCTGACGGTGAATCCGGACGCGGGTGAGTGTTCCCCGGCGCCTTCGTAGCGCGCGCGGATCGAGACCGGTACGAGTCGGGTCAGCAGCCTGACGTCTTCCTCCGTATCGGAAGGGGAAAGCGCTCCCTCGGCCAACAGCCGCTCCACCGCGATGCTGCCGGCGGGCCGACGCACGGTACGATCGGCCACGGGTGTCACGTAGACGAGGCGCGGACCAAGCGGCCCGGGCGCGACGAACAACTCCCTGCCCTGTGCGAGTCGATCGACCGGGAGCTCGGCCGGCCGGCCGCTCCAGGCAATCGGGGTGAAGCTCGGACTGAAGATGGTGGCCGCCGCACGTCCGGCGGGCTGTTCCTCGATCGCGTGGGCCGTGGCGTCGAAGAGCGAGCGCGCCGTTTCGGGTTCCGCGCCGGCGGCATGCAGCTGGTCGGAGGTGACGACAATCCGGCCCGCCATCTGGTGGAGTTCGGCGGTGCGCGCCTGGACGATCTGACGAACTTCCTCTTCGACGCGGGTCAAGGTGTCGCGATCGGTCGAGCCGAGCGACACCGTTTCGATCACGCGGCCGGCCGCCACGATCGCCGCCGCCGCGATCAGCCCGCCCACGATGCGCACGAGCGCGGCGTGCCAGGGCGCTGCGGTGTCGGGGCGTGGGGCCATTCCTGCGGGCCGCGCGTCGGTCTCGGCGGCGGAGGGAGCAGCCACGATCGGAGCATACAGGCCGGACTTGGGCAGCAGCAAGGTGCTCCGCCCGGTCGGAAGGAGAGTCGGGTGCTATAGTTGCATGAGCGGCTGCGATGCCGCGCCCGATGGCCGACCTTCGTACGGTGACGCCCCTCCTGAAGCGCGGCGCGCTGCTCGCCGCCGCCAACTGGGAGGTCATCGTCCTCCAGTTTCTCGCTGAATCCGCCTTCAAGCTCCTGTTGATCGTTCCGGTGCTGGGTGCCGCGTTCCTGCTGGCCCTGCTGGCCGGCGAGAGCGCGGTGGACGTCGCGGCCCGTGATGCGCGGCAGGTCGTGTCGCTGCTGATGGCGGGACTGTTGGCTCGGCCCGGCGCATTGGCCGCCTATCTCGCCGGCATGATGATTCTCGTCGTCGGTGGTGCGACGATCACGTTTCTGGCCAAGGGTGGCGCGGTCGCGGTGCTCGTGCGTGCGGAACGCCACGCGCCGCCGGTCGAACGGCCGCCGCTGCGGCTTGCCGTGTTCCGCCGGGCTGGCGCGTTTCGAGTCGAACGCTACGGCAACGGCGCCCAGCGGCTCTTCAGCCGCTACCTGACGCTCGGGATCATCTTGATGGTCGTTTACGCGTTGGTGGGTGCCGCGTATCTCGCGGCGGTCTACGGCGCGTACCGCGTCGTCGCGTCAACCGGGCTCGGTGTCGCATGGACGCTCGTGGCGACGGCGATCTCGGGTGTGCTGGTCGCCGTGATCACCGTCGTCAATCTGCTCTATTTGCTGACGCAGCTGGTCATCGCTGCCGACGATTGTGGTGTCGCCGCAGCCTTCTTCCGGGTTGGCGAGTTCCTGCGCCGCGAGGCGAAACCAATCGGCATCCTCTTCGGAGCGCTGTTGGTCATCGTCGGACTTGCTACGATCGCATCGCTCCTGGCGATGGCGAGTCTCGGAGTCATCGGCTTCGTGCCGATTGTTGGACTCGCGGTGGTACCCATCCAGCTCCTTGCGTGGCTTGTGCGAGCGCTCGTCTTTCAATACCTCGGCCTCACGGCGCTGTGCGCGTACGTGCGACTGTATCGAGGCGACGCGGTCGCCGTCACCGCCGGCGTACCGGGCGCGGCACTGTCCGCGGAGTGGTCCTCATGAACTATCAATCATTTTTCTCGCGTGCGGCGGCGGGCATGCAGGAGTCGGCCATCCGCAAGATGGGCATGCTCGGCAGCCGCGTACCCGATCTGATCTCATTTGCGCCAGGCTATCCCGACCCGGCCAGCTTTCCATGGGACGAGCTCGGTGCGATTGCGGCTGAGTGCTTCAAGGCTCGCGACGCCTCAGCGCTGCAGTACGGACCGACGCGAGGCTTTGCTCCCTTGGTCGAGGCGATTGGCGGTGTGATGACCACCCGACATGTACCGGTCGACGCCGGCCGAGATTCTCGTGACGACGGGGTCGCAGCAGGGACTCGACCTGATCGGTCGCGTGTTGATCGATCCGGGCGATGTCATCCTGGTGGAACTTCCCACCTACACGGGCGCAATCACCGCCTTCGGCAACGTGCAGGCGCATATGGTCGGTGTGCGTCAAGGGGCTGATGGAATCGACCTCGACGATCTCGAAGCCGTGATCGGCCGATTGCGAGCGGCCGGCCGCCGCATCCGGTTTCTCTATGTGGTGCCGAACTTTCAGAATCCGACCGGGCTCCTGATCGGCCGGGAGAAGCGCCTGGCCCTGCTCGCCGCCGCGGCGCGTCACGATTTCCTCATTGTCGAGGACGACCCGTACGGAGAGCTGTACTTCAGCGACGTTGCGGGACCCGACGACACGAGGCCGATCAAGGCCGACGACCGGGACGGCCGAGTGATTTACTTGAGCAGCTTCTCGAAGACACTGGTTCCCGGCGTTCGCGTCGGCTGGCTCGTGGCACCCGCGGAGCTCGCGGCCAAACTCGAGATCGCCAAGCAGGCCGCCGATATCTGCACCGGCGCTCTCGATCAACGCCTCGTCTGGCAGTCCATGACGAGCGGGGTGCTCGACGCGCAGGGACCACGCCTGCGCGCGCTCTATCAGCAGAAGCGGCTCGTCATGGAACACGGGCTGCGGCGCGAGCTCGGCGATGTCCTCAGCTGGCCCGAGCCCCGGGGCGGATTTTTCCTGTGGGTGTCGCTGCCGACGGGGATGGACGCCGAGGCCTTGCTCGAGCGCGCGATGGCGCAGCGCGTGCTCTTCGTCATCGGCACCGCGTTCTACGTCGACGGAGGCGGACGCGATGCGATTCGTCTGTCCTTCGCACAACCGTCGGTGAACCGGATCGAGGAAGGCGTCGGACGTCTCGCGAATGCGGTGCGGGAGCTACTCGGCGCCCTCGAACGTCAGGGTGGGGTGAAAGGCGGCTCGGTCGTCAGCGTACCAGGCACGTCATAGAGGGGCGTGGCGGCAGGGTCCGACAGGGGAGTCTCTGCGGACGTCACGTGGACTGGAGGCGCGTCCAGCGGAACCGCCACGCCGATTGGCAGCGCGAGCGGCACAGTGGCGGGTTCGAGCTGCCGGCGCAGCACTTGCAATTCGCCTGTTCGAGTCAGCAGCAGGATCTGACTCAGGTCCGGAATCTCTCCGACCAGGAGTTGCGGCGGTGCCGCAAGTTCCGAGGGCGCATCGTACTGGCCGGCAATCAATCCCTCTTTGACGGTGTACGCGCGCAGTTCTGCCGCGACACCACCGACGAACAACACCGATCCGAGCAGCAACGGTCCGCTCGTCGGGCGCAGGGGCAGTCCCGCTTGCCACTGCTGCGACCCGTTGTTCCGGTCCAGGCCGCGGACGACGTTGTCGAGCGCGGTGAAGTACACGCGTTTCGGATCCACGACCGCCGTGCCGACGATCGTTCCGCCGGTGCGCCAGCGCCACCGCCGCTTGCCGTTCTTCGTCTTGAGGCAGTAGAAGAACTTGTCGCGCGCGCCGACGAATACGCGATCCTCGAGAGCGAAGACCGGGCCCGGCGTGCCTCCGAGCTGCTGCTCCCAGATCGACGCGCCGTCTTTCAGCCCGAGTGCGACGACACGGCCGTTCTCGAGCGACAGGTACACGCGGTCGCCACCGATGGTCGGACGGGCACTGACAGGCGAGCCCAGGTTCCGCGTCCACAGAACCTGACCATCGTTCGCTCTGATACAAAGCACGTCTCCCGAGGTGGCCGGCGCAATCAGCCAGCCGGAGTCCCACAGAAGGGGGGCCGAGAATCCGCCGCCGAGCGGCATCGTCCAGCGGACAGCTCCTTCCGCGGTGATCGCCGTCAGGAGCTCATCGCCAGCCACGAAGACGAGGCCGTCGCCCATGGCGGGCGCGAGCTTGGTCTCGATGTCGATCGACCACAGCACCTTGGACGTGGTGAGGTCTACGGCGACGAGGCGACCGCCTCTGAGCGGGATGTAGGCGCGCTTGTCGTCGGCGGCCGCCTGCGCGGAGGGCGACGCGTCGAGCATCACGTGGCCGATGAGGTCCAACTGCGCCGTTTCGCTGGCGACTTTCTTCTTGGTGAGAGGAGGGAGCGCCTGCGCCGCCGGTGAACCCGGATACTGCGCCGCCGCGGGAGCGGCCCACGCGGTGGCGACAACGAGCAGCACGAGAGTCGCGATGGGCGAATGTCGCGAGAAACGTCCCGATGAAGACATCAGCGGCGGGAAAACATCCCTGAATGCATCCGCCGCGCATCATGTCGCAGCGTTCGCCTCGTATAATATCAGGACGCGACACGGCGCCCGTCCGCGCCCGCCGCCTCCGAGACCACGCGTGGCGCATCAGACCATCGTCATCCTCGATTTCGGTTCCCAGTACACTCAGCTCATCGCGCGCCGGCTTCGCGAGCTCTCTGTTTACTGCGAGATCCTTCCGTTCAACGTGCCGGCCGCCACGCTGGCCGCGCGGCGCCCGGTGGGCGTCATCCTCTCCGGCGGACCGCGCAGCGTGTCGGAAACGGGAGCGCCGCGGTGCGACCCGGCGCTCTTCGACGTCGGCGTGCCGGTGCTCGGCATCTGCTACGGCATGCAGCTGATGACCGACACGCTCGGTGGACGCGTGGAGCCCGCGCCACAGCGCGAGTTCGGTCACGCCGTCGTGCACCTTGGCGATCCGCCGGCGACACCGCTTTTTGCGTCCGTACCCGGTGAAATCCGCGTGTGGGCGAGTCACGGCGACATGGTGGCCGCGGCTCCGCCAGGCTTCAGCGTGATTGCCACCAGCGCGAATGCGCCAGTGGCCGCGATGCAGCATCCCGAACGGTCACTCTACGCACTTTTGTTCCATCCTGAAGTCGCCCACACCGAGCGCGGACTCGAGATCCTGCGTAACTTCGCCTACGGCATCTGCGGGTGCACGGGCGACTGGACGATGGCCTCGTTCATCGAAGAGGCGACGGCCCGGATCCGCCAGCAGGTGGGCGACAAACGCGTCGTCTGCGCGCTGAGCGGCGGCGTCGACTCGACCGTCGCCGCGGTCCTCATCCATCGCGCGATCGGAGACCGCCTGACCTGCATCTTCGTGGACAACGGTCTGCTCAGGCTCAACGAGGCGACGCAGGTCCGCGAACGCTTCGCGAACAAGCTCAAACTGCCGCTCGAGTTCGTTGACGCTACCGTGCTCTTTCTCGAGCGGCTCGACGGCGTCACCGATCCGGAACGTAAGCGGAAGATCATCGGCCAGACGTTCATCGACGTGTTCGAGACGCGTGCTGGCGAGCTCGGGCATTTCGACTTCCTGGCGCAGGGAACGCTGTACCCCGACGTCATCGAGTCGGTCTCGATCGTCGGCCCGTCCAGCGCGATCAAGAGTCATCACAACGTCGGTGGACTGCCCGAGCGGATGCGATTCGCCCTCGTCGAACCGCTCCGGGAGCTCTTCAAGGACGAAGTGCGGGTACTCGGGCGCGACCTTGGTATCGATGAGGAGCTCGTGTCGAGGCAACCGTTCCCGGGTCCCGGACTGGCGGTGAGAATCGTCGGCGCGATCACGCCCGAGCGTCTCGCCCTGCTGCGGCGGGCCGATGCCGTCGTGGTGGACGAGATCAAGCAGGCCGGCCTCTATCGCGCGCTCTGGCAGAGTTTTGCGGTGCTGTTGCCGATCCAGAGCGTGGGCGTGATGGGCGACGAGCGCACCTACGAATACACGATTGCCGTGCGCGCGGTCGAAAGCCGCGATGGCATGACCGCGGACTGGGCGCGCCTGCCGCACACGGTCCTCGAGCGGATCTCGTCCCGCGTCGTCAACGAAGTCAAGGGCATCAATCGCGTCGTCTACGACATCAGCTCGAAACCGCCGTCTACGATCGAGTGGGAATGACCGGCAGCTGACGCTCGCCGTATTCGTCTTCGTGTTCGTGTTCGACGGACAGGCGCGAAGGCGGAGTTAAACCCGAACGCAGCACGCATTCGAATACGAATCCGAACACGAATACGACATGGCTCACCCCCTCTGATGCCTGAGTTCGTCCATCTCCACCTCCACACCGAGTTCTCCCTGCTGGACGGCGCCTGCCGGATCGACGAACTGCTCGATCACGCCGTCAAGCTGAAGATGCCGGCGGTCGCGGTCACCGAGCACGGCAACATGTTCTCGGCGATCACGTTCCACGACCACGCACGGGCGCGCGGGATCAAGCCGATTCTCGGTTGCGAGGTGTACGTCGCACCAGGCAGCCGTCACGATCGCGGCGGTCCGCCGACCGAGACCTACAATCATCTGGTCCTGCTGGCCGAAACACGCGAGGGCTGGCACAACCTGATCAAGCTCGTCTCGGCCGGCTACACCGAGGGCTTCTATCGAAAGCCACGAATCGACAAGGAGCTGCTCGCGGCACACGCCAAGGGCCTCATCGGACTCAGCAGCTGCTTGAAGGGAGAGATTCCCTCGCAGCTGGCCGCCGACCATGTCGCGGGGGCGCTCGCCTCGGCTGCGACGTATCGCGACATCCTGGGGCCGTCACAATTCTTCCTCGAGATGCAGTGGCACGGCATCGAGGACCAGAAGGTGGTCAATCGCGGCCTCGTGCCGCTCGCCAAGGATCTCGGCCTGCCGCTCGTCTGCACCAATGACGTCCACTATCTGCAGCACGGCGATCACATCCCGCACGACGTCCTCCTGTGCATCGGGACCGGGAAGGCCGTCACGGACACGACGCGGCTTCGCTATCACGGCGACCAGTTCTTCCTGAAGACCTATGAGCAGATGGCCGCGACCTTCGGTGACTATCCCGAGGCGCTGCTCAACACGCTACGAATCGCGGAGCGGTGTGACGTCGATCTGAGCACGAGCGAGAATCATCTGCCGGACTTCGACGTGCCGGCCGGATTCACCCTCGACGAGTACTTCGAGCGGGAAGTGCGGAAAGGATTCGCTGAGCGTCTTCCGCGCCTTCAGCACCTCGCGTCGATTGGCGCGCTCCGCCACCCGATCGAAGACTACGACACGCGGCTCTCGTATGAAATCGAGATGATCAAACGAATGAAGTACCCGGGGTACTTCCTGATCGTCTGGGATTTCATCCGGTACGCGCGTGAGCAGGGCATCCCGGTCGGACCTGGCCGTGGATCGGCGGCGGGCAGTCTCGTCGCGTGGTGTCTGCGGATTACGGACGTGGATCCGCTCGAGTTCGATCTGATCTTCGAGCGCTTCCTGAATCCCGAGCGGGTCTCGCTGCCCGACATCGACATCGACTTCTGCGAGCGCCGGCGCGGAGAGGTCATCGAGTACGTCACGCGCAAGTACGGCCGCGCGAACGTCGCCCAAATCATCACGTTCGGCACGATGAAAGCCAAGGCGGCCGTCCGCGACGTCGCGCGCGCGCTCGACATGCCGCTGGCCGAGGCCAACAAGGTGGCCAAGCTGATCCCCGCCGCGCTCGACATGACCATCGAGAAGGCGATGGAGGAGAGCCCCGCGCTCAAAGAGCTCGAGGCGCAGGATCCCAAGGTCCGAGAACTGCTCTCGGTGGCCCGGCGACTCGAAGGCATGACGCGCCACGCGTCGACGCACGCGGCCGGTGTCGTGATCGCGCCGGCGCCGATTACCGAATTCGCGCCGCTCTACAAGGGTGGACGCGACGAAATCGTCACTCAATGGGCCATGAAGGAAGTCGAGCGGATTGGCCTGCTGAAGATGGACTTCCTCGGGCTGAGCACGCTCACGTTGATCCACGACGCTCTCGCGGAGATCGCGCGCACGACCGGCGAACGGCTCGACATCGACGCCGTACGTCTCGACGATGCGAAAACGTACCAGCTGTTTGGAGAGGGACAGACGTACGGCGTATTTCAGTTTGAGAGCTCGGGCATGCGGGACATCCTCCGCAAGGCCCGGCCGCAGCGGCTCGACGACCTGATTGCCATGAACGCCCTCTACCGCCCCGGCCCTCTCCGGAGCGGGATGGTCGACGACTTCATCGCGCGCAAGCAGGGCAAGACCGAGATCAAATACGAGCTGCCGCAGCTCGAGCCCATCCTCGCGGACACCTACGGCGTCATCGCCTACCAGGAACAGGTCATGCGGATCGCCAGCGTGCTCGCCGGCTTCTCGCTTGGCCAATCGGACGTGCTGCGCAAGGCGATGGGCAAGAAGAACGCTGCGGCCATGCAGGCGCAGCGCGAGAAATTCGTCGAGGGCGCTAAGAAGAACGGCATTACCGAGAAGAAGGCCACACGCATCTTCGAGTTGATGGAGCACTTCGCCGGGTATGGCTTCAACAAGTCACACTCGACCACGTACGCCTACCTCGCCTATCAGACGGGTTACCTGAAGGCCAACTATCCGTGGCACTTCGCCTCGGCGCTGCTGACCATCGAAGCGCAGAACACCGACAAGCTCGCCCTGTACCTCGGAGAGTCGAAGGACCGCGGCATCCCGATCCTGCCGCCCGATCATCAATGAGAGCGAGCTGCAGTTCACGGTGACACCGCAGGGCGTCCGCTTCGGCTTGACCGCGATCAAGAACGTCGGCGACACCGCGATCCGCTCGATCCTCGAGCATCGCCGCACGCGAGGCCGGATTCAGGCGCTGCACGAGTTGTGCGAAGGCGTGGATCTGCGGCTCGTCAACAAGCGCGTGCTCGAAAGCCTCGTCAAGGCCGGCGCGCTGGATTCAGCTGGCCCCGCCCACGGCAGCAGGGGCCGATCCCCTTCCAACGCGTCAGCTTCGCGCGCGGCTGATGGCCGCACTCGATGCCGCCGTCGAACACGGCGCTCGATTCCAGCGCGATCGTGACCTGGGACAGGCCGATTTGTTCGGAGGCGGGGACAGCCCGGACTCCGGAGCGGACCGGACGACCACCCTGCCTGCGGCAGCCGCCTGGACCGAGATCGAGCAACTCACCTTCGAGAAGGAGGCGCTCGGCCTGTACTGGAGCGGTCACCCCATCGACAGCTATGCCGCGGATCTGAAGGAGTTCGGGGCCAAGACCATCGGCGACCTGCTCGGTCATGCCGTCGAGGCTGACAACGAGAGCAGTGGGACGGCGGTGGCGGTGCGGTCATCCGCACAGCGAGGTGGCGAGGAGACCAGCGCCGGAGGCGTCGTCACCGCGGTGCGGCCGCTGAAAACACGCAAAGGCGATCGGATGGCGGTGTTCTTCCTCGAGGATCGTCACGGCAGCATCGAAGTCCTGGCGTTCAAGGACACCTACGCGCGCGCGGCGGCGCTCATCGAGAACGGCACGCTGGTGGTCGTCCGCGGCAAACTCGAGCGCGACGAAGAGGAGTCGCGGCTGCTGGCGTCCGACATCCTGCCAATCGCCGCGGTTCGGGAAAAGCTTGCGCGCGAGCTGGCCATCACGCTGGCGATGCCGCCGCATACTCGCGCGACGCTCGAGGCACTCGCGGATCTCTTTGCGAAGAATCGCGGGGACAAACCCGTGACGCTGCACCTCGAGCTGAAGACCGGTCAGACGCGGATGCACGTCCAGGCGCAGGTGTCGTCGCAGATCCGGGTCAAGGCGTCGAAGGCCTTCCTGGACGAGGTGAAGAAGATCTGCGGCGACCGCGCGGTCGCGCTACGATGAGGGGTCATGCCTGAGCTGCTCGAGTTCGAGGAACCGATCGGCGTGCTCCAGAAGGAGATCGAAGCGCTGTCGATGCTGCCCACGACGCCGGCCCGCGAGGCCGATATCGAGCGCCTGCAGCAGCGAATCGAGTCGATCCGGGGAGAGCTGTACCGGACCCTCACGCCCTGGCAACGCGTGCTGGTGGCGCAGGCACCCCGCGCGCCCGAGCGTCCTCGAGTACGTGGACATGCTCTTCACGGATTTCATGGAGATCCATGGCGATCGCCGCTTCGCCGATGACCACGCCATCGTGACGGGCCTCGCGCAGTACAAGAACACGCCCGTCATGGTGGTCGGGCACCACAAGGGTGGCAGCGACACGAAGCAGAAGATCTTCCGCAACTTCGGCTATGCGAAACCCGAAGGCTACCGGAAGGCGCTTCGCGCCATGGAAATGGCGCAGAAGTTTGGACGGCCAATCATCGTCTTCGTGGATACGCCGGCAGCCTATCCAGGCGTCGAGTCGGAGGAGCGGGGCATCGCGGAGGCTATTGCCTTGAACCTGCGCGAGATGGCGATGATCGACGTACCCATCATCGTCAATGTCTGCGGAGAGGGAGGCAGCGGAGGAGCGCTCGGTATCGCGGTGGGCGACCGGATCCTGATGCACGAGTTCGCGGTGTACAGCGTGATTCCGCCGGAGGGATGCGCCGCGATCCTGTGGCGTGACGCCGCGAGAAAGGTGGAAGCCGCTGACGCGCTGAAGCTCACGGCGCCGGACTTGTTGAGCCGCACCATCATCGACGAGATCGTGCCCGAGCCCGTGGGCGGCGCGCATACGGACCCTGCGGGCGCCGGCGCGCTCCTCGATCAGGTGCTGTCTCGAGCCCTCTCCGCCGTCAGCGCATTGTCAACGACCGAGCGCCTCGAGCGGCGCTACGAGAAGTTCAGGAACATGGGCAGGCTGGGTCAGGAGTTCGAGGAACGGGACGCGAGCGCATGAGCCTCGAGCGTCGCGCCGTTCGCGCCTTCACAGTCCGCACTCCGTATTCCGCTTTCCGCACTGTCGAGTTTTCCCGCTGATGGTTCCGCTGATCTGGGAGCAGATGCCGTGCGACACGGCCGCCGCCGATCACCTCGCGCGCGCGCTCGCGCTCGAACCCGTCGTGGCGCGCCTGCTCGTGATGCGGGGGTTGACCGAGCCAGGTGAAGCCGCCCGCTTCCTCGCGCCCTCGCTCGATCATCTCCACGACCCATTCCGGCTCGCCGGACTGCGTGAAGCAGTCGTGCGCCTGGAAGCGGCCGTGGCGCGCGGCGAGAGGATTGCCGTGCACGGCGACTACGACGTGGACGGCATCACCTCCACGGTGATCCTGCGCCGGTCCCTCGAACTGCTCGGCGGCCAGGTCGTCCACTTCATCCCCGAGCGGTTGCGCGATGGGTACGGGTTACAACCCGCCACGATCGAGCGCCTGCATGCCGAGGGTGTGCACGTCATCGTGTCGGTGGATTGCGGCATCCGCGGGAGTCGAGGCGGGACGACGCGCGAAGGAACTGGGAGTCGACCTCATCATCACCGACCATCACGAGCCCGACGACGAGCTGCCGCCTGCGGTCGCGATCATCAATCCCAAGCGACGTGACTGCACCTATCCCGACAAGAACCTGGCAGGAGTCGGCGTCGCGCTGAAGCTGGTCCAGGCGCTCACGACCCGTGCGGGCAAAGAGAAGACACTGCCGGGGTTCGTCAAGATCGCCGCCATTGGAACGCTGGCCGACGTCGTACCTCTGGTGGGCGAGAACCGTGTGATCGCCAAGCTGGGGCTTGACTGGCTCTCGCGGGGCCCGCACAAGGTCGGCCTGCGCGCGCTCATCGAAGGCGCGGGCCTGGCCGGCAAGACGATCGACGGCTACCACATCGGGTTCGTCCTCGCGCCCCGGGTGAATGCCGCCGGCCGGATGAGTACGCCCGACATCGCGACGCGCCTCCTGCTGGCGAGCGACGAAGCGCTCGGAGATGAAGCTCGTGCGCTCGCCGAACAGCTGAACGTCGAGAATACCCGCCGCCAGGCCGAAGAGGCCACGATCGTCGCCGAAGCCCGGAAACTCGTGGACAACGATCCCGACATCGGGTCGCGAACCGTGCTGGTGGTCGCCGGTGAGGGCTGGCACCGCGGCGTCATCGGCATCGTCGCGTCGAAGCTGGTGGACGCCTACCATCGGCCCGCCATCGTGCTCTCGATCGAAGGCAACACCGCGCACGGGTCGTGCCGAAGCATTTCATCCTTCAACATGCTGGCGGGACTCGAATCATGCGCGGCGCTGCTCCAGCGGTTCGGCGGACACAAGGTCGCGGCGGGTCTGACGCTCGAAGCGCATCACATCAAGACCCTTCGGCTGCAGGTCAACGACTACGCGGACGCGCGCCTGGGACCTGACGATCTGCGGCCCCGGCTTCGGATCGACGATCGCCTCGGTTTCCACGAGATTTCTGCGAAGCTCGCGGCCGACGTCGCCTCGCTGGCCCCGTTCGGTGCCGGAAATCCCAGACCCGTCTTCTGTGCGACCGGCGTGGACGTCGTCGATGGCCCGCGCCGATTGAAGGAGCGTCACTTCAAGATGGCGCTGCGCCACGAGGGACGCGTCCTGCGGGCGATCGCCTGGCGCGGCGCAGACAAGCACGCATTCCTCGAAGGTCACACCGCGCCGATCGATGTCGCGTACTCGATCGAGCAGAATCAGTGGAACGGTGAGACCTATCTGGAAGTGTCGCTGAACGACGTGCGCCCGTCGCTCGAGACCGGCGCGGAGGCGCCAGCCAGCGCCCGCGAGCCGTCGCCGCTTCCGCTATGACAGGGTGGCAAAAACGCGCGCGTCTCGTCGTGGCCGTGCTCGGCGTCGCCGTGCTCGCGCTCGTCATCGCCGGGCTCCGCGGCAAGAAACAGACGCACAAGACCGACAGCGTCGCGCGGGCAGATCCCAAAGCCGTCGCCGAGAGCGCTGGCGGCGTCCTGACACAGGCCAGTGGCACTGCCGTGCCCGGCATCGTCGAGTACGAACGCTCGATGACGTACTCGGACGGATCGACCCGGCTGCTCGGCGCACGGATCACGACGGACCGTCAGGGCCGGCGCTTCCTCGTCTCGGGCAAAGAGCTCAAAGCCGCAAAGGACCAGGCCAACGTCTTGATGACGGGCGACGTGAACCTGTTGTCGAGCGACGGTCTCCACGCGCACGCCGAGCAAGCCACGTACGAACGAACCGACGGCGTCATCCGCGCCCCCGGACCGGTCAGTTTCTCGAAGGGCGCGGTCAGCGGCACAGCCGTCGGCATGAACTACGACCAGAAGCGCGATGTGCTCTGGTTGCTCGATCAGGCGCACGTCATCGTCAAAGCCGACGCGAAGACGAAGGGCAGCGCCGACATCACGTCCGGCTCGTTCGGCTACGCCCGCCGCGACAAATACATGCGGTTCGAGCGATCGGTGAAGGCCCTGCGCGAGGGACGCATCATCGAGGCCGACACGGCGACCGCGTTTCTCACCGACGACGAGAGCAAGCTGAAGACGCTGGAACTTCGGGGCAACTCGCGCATCACGACCTCTGGCGCGACCGAGGGCGGCCTGCAGCAGATGTCGGGACGGGACATGAATATCAGCTATGGGCCGGACGGCGAAACCATCGAGCACGCCGTGCTCTCAGGAACCGGGGCGATCCAGCTGGCCGGCGCGAATGGAGCCGCGGGTCGGAAGATCGCCGGATCGATGATCGACGTGCAGTTTGCGCCGGATGGCAGCCTGACCGCGATTTCCGCACGCGAGCAGGTCCAGCTCGTCATGCCGGCCACCACGGACACCCCGGAGCGTGTCATCAGGTCACGAACCATGACGGGAACGGGTGAGGCGGGCAAGGGTCTGACCGCGGCGAAGTTCCTCGACGCCGTCGAGTTCCGCGAAACGCGCGCGCCGGGACAGCAGCGCGTGGCCAGGAGCCGGTCGCTCGATGTCGCCATGACGCCGGGAAGCGGTGCGATCGAACTGGCCAGATTCGGCGGAGCGACACGCTTCGAAGACGGCTCGCTGCGGGCCGCCGCCGCTGACGGAGACTATCAAGTCGACAAGGGTGTGCTGGCGCTGACGGGCAAGGATGGTCCCAACGACCCGCAGGTCCAGACCGAACGTATCACGGTCAACGCGACACGCATCGACCTGACCTTCGAAGGCACCAAGATGCTGGCCAATGGCGAGGTGCGCAGCGTGCTCAAGCCCGCGCCGAAGGACGCCGATCCGAAGGCGCCGAAGGAACACGTGCCGGGCATGCTGAAAGACGATCAACCGGTCTACGTGACCGCCAACAAGATGGATTACGACGGCGACCGATCGTTTGCGACCTACACGGGGAACGCGCGCCTCTGGCAGGCCGACACGACCATCCTCGGCGCGACAATCATCCTCGACGACAAGACGGGCGACCTCAAGGCGAACGGCTCCGTGCGGTCGGCGTTCACGGTGGAGCAGGTCGATCAGAAGACGAATCAGCCCACCAAAGTGCCGTCGATCGCGACGGCGGAAGACATGCACTACGAGGACGCGTTCCGCCGCGCGACCTACACGACCAACGCCCACATGAACGGTCCGCAGGGCGACTGCCGCGCCGTCAAGATCGAGATCTACTTCACCGAAGAAGGCAACTCGCTCGAGCGCGTGGAAGCGTACGACAACGTGAAGCTGATCGCCGACGAACGCACCGCGACCGGCGCGCGGATGACCTATTTCGCGGCGGACGAGCGGTACCACATGACCGGCGCACCAGTGACGATCGTCGAAGAATGCCGCGAAACTACGGGCAAAACTTTGACTTTCTTCAGATCGATTGATAGGATCATCGTCGACGGGAACCAGGAGATTCGCACGTTCACCAAGCAAGGGGCGAGCGGCACAGCCGCGGCCACCGCGCCTGCAGGCAGCGCGCCGGCCACGTGCACACCGACAGCGCACCCCCAGTGAATGGCGACACTCCAGACGCACGATCTCACCAAAGCCTACGGCGGGCGCACGGTCGTTCGTGGAGTCAGCCTCAACGTCTCGTCGGGTGAAGTCGTCGGTCTGCTCGGACCAAATGGTGCGGGCAAGACGACCACCTTCTACATGACCGTCGGCCTGACCGCGCCCGATTCGGGGCGGGTCACGCTCGATGGCGCCGATGTCACCGACGACCCGATGTACATCCGGGCGCGGAAGGGCATCGGATATCTGCCCCAGGAACCCTCAATCTTCCGCGGCCTGACGGTCGAACAGAACGTTCTGGCGATCCTCGAGACCCTTGATCTCAACGTGGCCGCGCGGCGCCAGCGATCGCGCGAGCTCCTGGCCGAACTGAACCTGACCCACCTGGCCAGCTCACCCGCCTACACGCTCTCGGGCGGGGAGCGCCGGCGCGCCGAGATCACGCGCGCCCTGGTCATTTCGCCGAAGTTCATTCTGCTGGACGAGCCGTTTGCCGGTATCGACCCCATCGCCGTGACCGATATCCAGAAAATCATCTTTCATTTGAAGGAACGCGGGATCGGGGTGCTCATCACGGATCACAACGTACGTGAAACCCTGCGCATTACTGACCGGGCATATATCGTCCACGATGGCATCATCTTCCGGAGCGGCACCCCAGACGAACTGGCCGGTGACGAGGACACGCGGAGGATTTATCTCGGCACCGATTTCCGGTTGGACTAGAATCCAAAACGGGTCCTTGCAACGGGCTCACGAGCGTCCATGGCGATTCAGCAGAAACTACACACTAAGCTCGTCCAAAAGCTGATCCTGACGCCATCACTGCAGCAGGCGATCAAGCTGCTGCCGATGTCGACACTCGAGCTGTCGGATCTCCTCAATCAGGAGATGGTCGAGAACCCGCTGCTCGAAGAAAAGCCCGAGGAAGATCCGCAGCCGGAGGCGACGGCCGAAAAGACCGAGGAGCAGCCCGCCCGGGAGAAGACCGACAGCTGGGACGATCAGGACTACGAATACTTCTTCGGCGACTATCTGAACGACGACTACCGGCCCCGGCAGCCGCAGGAAGTCAAAGAGCTGCCGCCGATCGAGAACACGCTTTCAACCAGCACGTCGCTCTCCGATCATCTGCTCTGGCAGTTGTCGCTGCAGACCGACGATCCCCAACAGCGCGAAATCGGCGGCGCCATCATCGGCAACCTCGATGACGACGGCTACCTGGTTGCGTCGCTCGACGAGATCGCGGCGATGGGTCCGTGGCCGACCGAATCCGTCGAGAACGTCCTGCGAGTCGTCCAGGGCTTCGACCCGATCGGTGTCGCCGCGCGGGATCTGCAGGAATGTCTGCTGCTGCAGATCCGCCATCTCTCACTGGACGGCACACCCACCGAGAAGATCGTCACCGATCACCTGCGACTGCTGCAGAACCACCAGGTGCCCGAGATCTCGCGCAAGCTCGGGATTCCGATCGAAGATCTCAAGGAACACATCGCGGTCATCCAGCACCTCGACCCGAAGCCGGGCAGCCGGTTCAATCCATCGCAATCGCAGTACGTCATCCCAGACGTGTACGTCGTGAAAGTCGAAGATCAGTACGTCGCGCTCCTGAACGAAGACGGTCTCCCGCAGATGCGGATCAGCCCGACGTATCGCCGGCTGCTCGACAAGAACGGCGAGCAGAGCGACGAGACGCGCGCGTACGTGAAAGACAAGTTCCGCTCCGCGCTGTGGCTCATCAAGTCGGTCGAGCAGCGCCAGAAGACGATTCACAAAGTCGCGACGAGCATCATCAACTTCCAGCGGGACTTCCTGGACCACGGCATCGAGCACCTCCGACCGCTCGTGCTGCGCGACGTCGCCAACGACATCGGCATGCACGAGTCCACCGTCAGCCGCGTGGTCACCAATAAGTACATGCACACGCCCCAGGGCGTGTTCGAAATGAAATATTTCTTCCACAGCGGCATCAGCAGCTCGTACGGCGAGAGTGTCTCGTCGGTCACGATCAAGCAGCGGATCCGCAAAATCATCGAGGCCGAGGACCCGCGCAAGCCCCTCAGCGACTCGAAGATCGTCAGCATTCTGCAGCGCGAAGGACTCGTGCTCGCGCGCCGGACCATCGCAAAATATCGCGAGGAGCTGAAGATCCCCACGTCGAATCAGCGCAAAGTCCTCTATTGACGCTATGCGACTCGAGCTCAGCGGCCGGCACGTGGAGATCACGCCGGCCATCCGTGCCCTCGTCGATCGCAAACTCGCGCGGCTTACCCGGCTCTTCAACGACGCCGTCGTCTCGGTCCAGATTGTCCTCACGCGCGAGAAGTTCCGTCACCTGACCGATCTGACCGTGCACATGCGGGGCGATCACGTCCTCGCCGGCAAGACGAGCGGCGAATCGTGGACCGACTCGCTCGGACGCGCGGTCGAAAAAGTGGAGCAGCAGGCAGCCAAGGTGAAGGGGAAGTGGTCGTCACGCAAGCGGCGCAAGACGCCGATCCGCGGCGTGGCCGATGCTCCCGCCGCCGCGGCTGACGACGGTGAGGGGCCACGTGTCGTCCGCGCATCGCGGTATCACGTGAAGCCGCTGTCGATCGAAGCTGCTGCCACGGCGGTCGAGACAGGGACCGAGGGGTTCCTCGTGTTCCGGAACGCCGGCACGGGAGCGATCAATGTGCTGTACCGCCGGAAGTCCGGCGACCTGGGTCTGATCGAACCGGAACGCTGAAGCCCCAGGGCGCAGCTGATGCCCACCACGCCGGCCGTCTTCGTCGACATCCTGGTCGGTCCGCGCGCCGAGGCCATGGGGCTCGACGTGACGGTGCTCGCCGGCCGCGCAGGTCTGTCGCGTCCGCTGACCAGCCCGCACATCCAGAAGACGGGGCTGGCTCTCGCGGGCTATGACGAGTACCTCCATCCAGGGCGCGTGCTCGTCTTTGGCGAGAGCGAAGTCCGGTTCCTCGAGCGGCAGAATCCCGACACGCGACAAGCCGTCATCCGCCGCGCCATCGAACGTGGCATACCGTGCCTGTTGTCGACCGCCGGCATTCGCCCTCCCGACGATGTGGCGGCCGTCTGTGACGAAGCGGGTATCGCGCTCCTCGTCGCCGCGGGGACGACCGGCGTCACCATCGCGCGCGTCACCGCACTGCTCGAAGACAGCCTCGCCGAGCGGCTGATCATTCACGCCGTCCTCATGGACATCCTCGGGTTGGGGCTCCTCATCACGGGTGAGAGCGGCATCGGGAAGAGCGAATGCGGGCTCGATCTGGTCTTGCGCGGGCACCGCCTCGTCGCGGACGACACCGTCGAGGTCCACCGGCGCGCCGAGACCATCCTGATCGGAACCTGCCCGGAGCTGACACGGCATCACATGGAGTTGCGCGGCCTGGGCCTCATCAACATCCGCGAGCTGTTCGGTATCGCGTCGGTCAGGAGCTCCAAGCGCGTCGAATTCGTGGTCCAGCTCGAACGCTGGGAGTCCGGCCGCGAATACGAACGGCTCGGCCTCGACGACGTGTTCGAAGACATCCTCGGCGTGAAGGTTCCCCTGGTGCGAATGCCCGTGGCACCCGGCCGAAGCGTCGCGACGCTCGTCGAAGTCGTAGCGCGCAATCAATTGCTGCGGACGCGAGGCCGGCACGCCGCGCGCGAATTGGCCACAGCGCTCGAGGATCGCCTGCGGCTCGGCGACACCAGCCTGACGGCTCCGCTCGCACCCGACGACGATGCATTGGAGGCGGACTGAATGGGCGGCAGATCAGGCAGGCCGGAGACGCTCGGACGGCGGCGGCGCGAAATCGCCCGCCATCGAAGGCCGCTTCGTGGTGATCACGGGACTTGTCCGGATCCGGCAAGTCGCAGGCCATTCGTGCGCTCGAGGACCTGGGCTACTTCTGCGTGGACAACCTGCCGACCATGCTGATCCCGACGCTGGCGCGCCTGTCGCAGCAGCAGGGTAGCGAGCTCCCGAAAGTGGCCATCGTCGTCGACGTCCGCGAAGGTGCGTTTCTCCAGCACTTCCCGCACGTCTGGCGCGAGGTGGCGCGGATTCCGGGCCTGCGCCCGTCGCTCATCTTCCTCGAAGCGACGCATGCGACGCTCGTGCGCCGGTTCAGCGAAACGCGACGGCCGCACCCGCTCGCCTACGACCGGCCAGTCATCGAAGGCATCGCCGAGGAGCGGAAGCGGCTCGACAAGATCCGCCGCATGGCCGACGAGATCATCGACACGTCGTCGCTGACGGTGCACGAACTGCGCAGCCGGTTCATGTCCCTCGCGCGCGTGCAGTCGAAGCGAAGCCCGCTCATCGTCACGCTCCTGAGCTTCGGCTTCAAGCACGGCGTCCCGCTCGACGCGGATCTGGTCTTCGACGTGCGCTTCCTTCCGAATCCCCACTTCGTGCCGGAGTTGAAGCCGCTCACCGGGAAAGACCCGCGCGTCGTGCGCTTCATGCAGAAGCACGAGACGACGGGACAGTTCGTCGGCAAGCTGACGGACATGCTGCGCTTCCTCGTACCGCAATACGTGAACGAGGGAAAAACGTATCTGACGATTGCCATCGGGTGCACGGGAGGCCGGCACCGATCCGTCATGCTGGCCGAAACGCTGAAGCCCGCACTCAAGGGATTGCAGGGAGTGCGGGTCCGGGTGAGGCATAGGGATATAGAGGCAGACTAGGGCCAAGAGGTTCCGGAGTTCCCGGTTCCGGAGGTTCCGGAGGTTCCGGGGTTCACGAGGTGTCACATGGGTCAGATCGGCGTGGTGGTCGTGACACATGGTCAGCTCGCTACCGAACTGCTGAACGCAGCCGAGACCATCGTCGGCGATCTTCCAACGTTCGCCGCGGTGTCGATCGGCTGGCACGATGACGTCGAATTGGCGAGGACGGAGATTGCCGAGACGATTGCGCGCATGAATACGGGGCAGGGCGTCATTGTCGCGACGGACATGTTTGGCGGGACGCCGTCGAATCTCGCAATCACTCTGCTCGAGGAGGGCCGTGTCGAGGTGGTGACCGGCGTCAACCTGCCGATGCTCATCAAGCTCGCCAGCATCCGCGAGGTGGACGACCTGCGCGAGCTCGCGCGCCGCATTCGCGAGGACGGGCGAGGGGCGATTTGGGTGGCATCGGATCTGCTCCGCGTGGACGCCCCGGCGGGTCCATGAGAAGCGCCGCGGTCACGGTGACGAATGCACTTGGCATGCACGCGCGTGCTGCGGCCCGGTTCGTCCACGCGGCGGCGGCGTTCCATTCGCAAATCCGGCTGTCTCGCGGCGCACAGACCGTGGACGGCAAGAGCATCATGGGCGTGCTGCTGCTGGCGGCCGCCCGAGGCACCGTGCTCGAGATTACCGCTGACGGGCCCGACGAGGCCGAAGCGGTGACCGCGCTGGTGCAGTTGATCGAGTCTGGGCTCGGAGAGTGAACATGCAGCGCCTGCAGGGCATTGCCGTCACCGGTGGCGCGGCGGTCGGCCGCGCCGTGCTTCTCGTCCACCGCGGCGAAGCCGTTCGATTCCCCATCCCGCCCGATCGAGCAGAGAGCGAGATCGCGCGCCTCGCGGCGTCGCGAGCCCGGTCGCGCACACAGCTCGAGCACATCAAGGCGGGCATCAGCAGCGGACCGGGATCCGAGCTCGCGCCAATCTTCGACGCGCAGCTGCTCCTGCTCGACGATCCGATGCTCATCGGCCGTGCCGAGGCGCTCGTCCGCACGGAGCTCGTGAACGCGGAATGGGCCGTCCAGCGAGCCTTCAACGAAGTCGAGCAGCTGTTCGACAGCGTCAAAGACCCGTACCTGCGCGAGCGGAAAGGCGACGTCGCGGACGTCGTCGGACGTATCCGGATGAACCTGAGGCATGGTGCGCGCGCACGCGATCTGCTGCGGCATGTCGACGGACCGTTCGTCCTGATCGCTGACGAGCTCGCACCCTCAGTGGCGGCGCAAATCGACTGGACGCGCGTGCGCGGATTCGCGATGGATGCCGGCAGCCGGACGTATCACACGGCGATTCTGGCGCGCTCGCTGCAGATCCCCGCGATCGTCGGCCTCCACGACGCGACCCGCCGAGTGGCGGCTGGCACGCTGGTCGCCATCGACGGCGCGGACGGATCGCTCACCATCGATCCCTCGCCAGATCTGCTGCGCGAGCTGGTGCAGCGGCAGGGCGGCACTGCGCCAATCGTGACGGCCGCGAACCGGGGTCCCGTGTCCACGCGCGACGGAGTGCGCATCCGGATCGAGGCCAATGTCGATCTGCCCGACGACCTCGCGGTGGCGCGCAAGGAAGGCGCCGAAGGCATCGGCTTGTTCCGTTCGGAAGTGCTGGTGGGCAGCGGCCCGGCCGACGAGCTCACGGAAAACAGGCAGTACGACGCCTACCGTCGGCTGGTCGAGGGCATGGCGCCCCAGCCGGTGACGATCCGCACCTTCGACCTCGACGAAAGCCGCACGTCGGTCCGACGCGCCGTTGGCGACGATGCGTGGTCCGAGGTGGAGCGGCGGCGAAGTCCGCTGGGCCTGCGCGGCATCCGACTGAGCCTGACACGCAAGGATCTCTTCATCCGCCAGGTCCGCGCGATGCTCCGCGCGTCCGCGCACGGATCGCTGCGGTTGCTCCTGCCCTTCGTCACGACTGTCGAAGAAGTGCGCGCCGCGCGGGCGCTCATCGGAGAGGCGGAACGGACACTGCACTCCGAGGGCGTGCAGACGTCCCCCGTCGCGATCGGCGCCATGATCGAGGTGCCGTCAGCGGCCCTCGCGGCCGACCTCCTGGCGAGGGAAGTGGACTTCCTCGCCATCGGCACCAACGATCTGATCCAGTACACGCTCGCCGTGGACCGCACCGACGAGCGCGTGTCGGGACTCTATCACCCGCTCAACCCAGGCGTGCTGCGTTTGCTGCGGGCGATCCGCCGCGCCGCGACGAAAGAGGGACGGCCGGTGTCGGTCTGCGGTGAGATGGCGTCAGACCCGGCGATCCTCGCGGTGCTGATCGGCCTCGGCCTCACCGAGTTCAGCATGACGCCGCGTGCGATTCCGGCGGCACGCCACCTGGTCGCATCCGTCGAGGCCTCAGAGCTGCGCTCGCTCGTCCGGCCGTTGCAATCGGCAGGCTCGGTCGAGGCCGTCGAACAGTACCTCGCGCGCGAGCTCGCCCGCGCGGAGGTCAGGAGTAGTTAGTTGGTAGTTGGTGGGCAGGGTCGACCCGCTACGAACTACCTGATCTCCCGTCCTTCTAGAACGGAATATCGTCCTCGGGGACGTCCACGGGCTCACGCATCGGCTCGCCCTGTCCGAAGTCGCCGCCACGATCCATGGAGCGGCCGCCACCGCCCGCACTTCCGAGCAGCGTGATGCGGTCCGCCTTGATCTCGGTCGTGTACCGCTTGTTGCCGTCCTTGTCGTCCCATTGCCTCGTCTGCAGGCGACCTTCGACGTAGATCTGCTTGCCCTTGACCAGGTACTGCTGCAGGCTCTCGGCCTGCTTTCCCCACAGCACCACGCGGTGCCATTCGGTTTTTTCCTGCCGCTGTCCGTCCTTGTCGTTCCAGGTTTCAGTCGTGGCCAGATTCAGCGTAGCGACTGCCTGGCCGCCAGGCGTGTGCCTGACTTCCGCGTCGCGACCGAGATTGCCGACCAGGATGACCTTATTGACGCTGCCCATGCCGCACTCCGCCGCTATCGAACGTTATCGCTGGCGCCGTGTCAGTCGATCGAGATTCTGCTTCGCCAGACGTCCGGCGTCGCTGTCTGGATACGTCTTCACGACGAACTCGAACGCCTCGCGCGCCTTGTCGGCCTGCCCGAGGCGGTCGTAGCTGATCCCGACCTTGTACCACGCTTCGGGCAGGATGTCGCTGGTCGGATAGTCGCGAATGACCTTCTCGTATGCGGTCGCCGCGTCGCGGAACTTGCTGTCACCGGCGTACGATTCCCCGATGTAGTACTGGGCGTCGTCGGCCAGATCCGACTTCGGGTACGTCTTGAGATACGTCTCGAAGCCCTGGATCGCGAGCGACCATTGCCCCGCGGTGTAGTCCGCGTAGGCCGTCTCGTACAACCGGCGTGGCGTCATCCCCGTCGAGTTCACCGGAGGCGTCGTCGGTGGGGGAGTGGATGGTGCGGTCGGCGCCGCCTGAGTGGCGGTTCCCTCGGGCGAGGGAGGAGCAGACTGTCCGCCCGGCTGCGCACCGCCCTGCGGGATCAGGTCGCGGACGCCTTCGACGTCCTGCGACAGCGAGGTGAGCCGGACGTTGGTCTCGTCGAGCTTTTCCCGGACCACGCGCAGATCACCGCTCAGCGTATCGATCAGCAGCTTCTGATCGGCAAACGACTTGCGGTTGGTGGCCGCCTGCTCGTCGAGTCGAGCCGTGACCGTCTTCAGCGCCTCGGTGAGTGCGCCGATCATCTGCTGCAGCTGCTGGGTCTGCTCCTGCAGCATCCGGATGTCGGACACCATCTGTTCGTGTTCCCGATTCGCCGCGCCCAGGCGCGCCGTAGCAGGCCCCACCGCGACGAGCAGGGCCAGCACCACTACGGAAGTCCGTCGCATCATCAATCTCACCTCAGCGACATCATCACTTGGCGGTCACGACGAAGTGCGCGCGGCGATTCTTCGCCCACGCGTCCTCGGTATGTCCGGCGTCGAAGGGAAATTCCTTGCCATAGCTCACCGTCTTCACGCGATCGGCGGAGATGCCCAGTGACACGAGGTAGTTGCGGGCAGCCGCCGCACGGCGCTCGCCCAGCGACAGATTGTATTCGGCCGTGCCGCGCTCGTCGCAGTGACCTTCGATGCTGATCTGCCACGTGGGATAGCGCTTCAACAGATCGGCGTTGTTCGCAAGCGCCTGCTGCCCGGCCTGGTCGACTTCGGCCGCATCAAGGTTGAAGAACACCGGCTTCAACGGCGAGTTCTTGTTGATCTCGTCGAGCGACCGCGATGCAATCGAGTCTTCCGGCACCGCCGTGGGAACCGGAGCCGGAGCCGGCTCGGGCGCGGGCGCCGGCGGTTCGGGCGGCGGCATGACCGGCGTCGACATCGGCGGCGGCGGGGGAATCGGGCGCGCAATGGGCGGCTGTTTCTTCCCGCAGGCAACGGCGCCAACGACAAGTAGCAGGACGACGGCGGAGCGCAGGCTAAGCCATCTGTTCATACGGGCGTGTCTCCTCGGGTCACCGAGACCAGTCTGGAAAGAAATTGTTGCCCACTTTCGTGATTTGCCGGATGTCCTTGCCATCGCGACCAACGGTGTAGATCTGCGTCTTGCCCGATCGCGTGGACGTGAACGCGATGTGCTTGCCGTTCGGCGCATACGCCGGACTCTCGTTGCTGCCCTCGCCATTGGTTATCTGCCGCATCTCGCTTTTCGCGAAGTCGAAGATCTTGATGTCGTAACCGCCGCCCGTCTTGCACACGAATGCCAGTTCGTTGAACGGCGCCGGCGACCACGTGGCGCGGTCGCAATAGGAGTCGGTCGAGATGCGGCGCACGTTGAGCCCGTCGGCTCCCATCACATACACCTGGGGCCCTCCCGACCGATCGGACGTGAAGGCAATCTGCTGTCCGGTCGGCGACCACGTGGGTGTCGTGTCAATGGCTGGATTGTTCGTGATGCGCCGCACGTTCGAGCCGTCCCGGTTCATCACGTAGAGCTCCGGGTTGCCGTCGCGATTCGAGGTGAACGCGATCTGCGTGCCGTCGGGTGACCAGGCCGGCAACCAGTTCTGCCCCTTGCCGGCGGTGGGATTCTGCAGCGTGCCCTCGAAGATCAGCGACACGAAGATGTCGGGGAAGCCGCGACGATACGACGTATACGCAATCGATCGCCCGTCGGGAGCCCACGTGGGCGTGATGTTCAACGTACGGTTCACGGTAACCCGGCGCTGATTGGCGCCGTCATAGTCGCTGATGTAGACCTCTTTGACCTGCCGGTTTTCGACCGTGTTGCCGACGCGCTCGCGGTCGCGGTCTGACGCGAAGGTCAGACGGGTCCGCGCCACGCCCCGCAACGCACGCTGATTCTGGTGGATCTCGTCCGAGATCGTGTGCGCGAAGAATCGCGGGTTCGTCGCCGGGCCCGTGTACTCGCGCGAGAAGATCGACTGCTGCGTCCGCACGCTGAACACGCGGACGACGACGCGCATCATGCCGTCGGGTGTCTTCTGGAGCGAGCCGATGACCAGTCCGTCGGCGCCGAGCTCCTTCCACCGATCGAACGGCACATCCGTGATCGACTTCGCCGGCGGAATCGACGCATAGGTGTCGCGCGGAATCAGATAGAACTCACGCTCGAAATCGAGGTCGTTCCAGAGCACCTCGCCAACGAGCTTGGTGGCCGCCGCCGTGTCCGCGTCCGGCGATGCCGCGACGAAATCAGGCACCGCGAACTTCGGCGGCGTACCCGACTCGCTGCTGATCACCAGCTGCACGTCGGACTGCTGCTGCGGTGGAGGTGTCGACGGCGCGGGTTGTTGCGAACGGACCACGGCGCTGGTTCCGAGCAATACCGAGACGAGGAAAATGACACGTGAAGAACGGAAGAGGGTCATCAGCGCTCGTAGCGAAAGACAAGGTGAACGGTCAACTGGCTCTCAGTGTACTGCGGCGGCAGCGGAGGCAACTGTCGCGTGACGAGCAACGCGCGTTCGGCGGTCTGATCGAGCGCGAAATACCCGCTGGGTTTTTCGACGCTGACATCGGTGATGCGGCCGTCGCGTGAGACGACGAAACGGACCTGGGTCTGGCCGGCCACGTCTTGTCGCCCGACCCAGTTCCGCTGAATCAACTGCATCATGTTGCCAAGATACTCGGGGCAGCAGAAGTTCGCGACATCGAGATACCCACCCGTACCCGCGCCGCCGGTCGTGAGACCAAAGCCAACACCCGTCGCGCCAGTCGGCGCCATGGTGTTCCCCTTCTTCGGTTCCTCGCCAAACACCGGCGTCTTCGATCGCGCCTCGGGCGGAGCCTCCTGCACGATTGGCTTCGGCGGCGCCGGCTTCACCTTCGGGGCCGGCAGCGCCATTTCAGGAGCCTTCGCAGCCGGTGGCTCGACGGGCACGCGCTTCAATTCGGGCGGACGCGGCGCCTGCACGGCCTGACCACCCATCTTCGTCATCCCGCCCGCATTGGGGCCGGGAGCGGCGCCGAGACTGATCGTCATGACCGTCACGGGTTCCTTCGAACCGAAGTTGCCGCTCGGCATGAACAGCACCACCGCACCCACCACCAGATGGATCCCGAGCGACGCAACGACCATCCGCCGAAGTCCGGCAGGTTCGTGCGCACGCGCGGTGAGGATGTCGGAGACGGCTTCCATCAGTCTTCGAGTCTTCAGTCTTCGCCAGTCTGCGCCCGTAGTCCGCAGACCGCAGACCGAGATCACTCCCCGGGCAGCTTCGCGACGATGCCGACTTTCTCGACGCCGGCTTCTTTGAGCTTGTCCATGACGTCCATGAGATCCTGCAACTGGACGCCGCCGTCACCGCGCAGGAACACCTGTTTGTCGGTCTTCGTCAGGAGCGCCTGCCGGACACGCTCGTTGAGGATATCCACGCGCACAGGGTCGTTCCCGATATAGACGATCCGGCGCGTGTGATAGGCGAGGGGCACGTTGATGAACAGGCGCTCCTCGGCAATCTGCTGCGTGCGGCGCGCGACGGGCAGGTTCACGTCGAGCCCCCGTTGCAGCATCGGTGCCGTCACCATGAAGATGACGAGCAGCACGAGCATGACGTCCACCAGCGGCACCACGTTGATCTCCGCCAGCGACGTCGTCACGCGCCGCGAGCGGCCGCGGCGAGTGTCCGATCCGTTGTCGAGCGGCTGCATTTTTGGCATGCGGCGCTCAGGTGAAATTGCGTTCAGAGATATTGAGGAATTCGAGCGAGAAGTCGTCCATCTCCGAGGCCTGCAGCTTCACGCGGCTCGCGAGATGGTTGTAGAAGTAGACGGCCGGAATGGCGGCGAAGAGGCCGGCGGCCGTCGCGATGAGCGCGTCGGCAATGCCCGGGGCGACCACACCCAGGTTCGTCGATCCTGTCTGCCCGATGCCCTGAAACGCGCCCATGATGCCCCACACCGTGCCGAAGAGACCGATGTAGGGCGTGATACTCGCGGTTGTCGCGAGGAGCGTGAGCTTCGACTCGAGCTTGTTGACTTCAACGGTGGTCGCTCGGAGCAGCGCGCGGTCGAGCGCCGGCACGCTGCGCAGCAGCGGCCTCGGCGGCACGGCCGCGCCGGACGGCACGGCAGGTTGTTGCCGAAGCTGCGTATTCAGCTCGGCGTACCCCGCTTGAAAAATGCCAACCAGCGGGCTCTCGCCAAGCGTCTTGCAGACGGCCTGAACTTCCGAGAACTTGCTGCTGCGCCGGAAGACTTCGAGGAAGGTCCCGGATTGACGCTGGGCCCGGTTGAGGGTCCAGAGCTTGTAAAGAATGACCGCCCAGGAGGCGATCGAGAACAGAATCAGGACGAGCAGGACGACCTTGGAAACGGGGCTGGAGCGTGCCACCAGGTGCAGGACGTCTTGGTCCGCCGCGGCGTCAGAGGCTCCGCCACCCTGCACCTGCAAGGCGAGGAGCAACAGACCAGGCGTGAGCAAACAGGCCTCCGGTACATACGTCAATGCGCCGCTGGGACAGCGCGAAGCCTAAGCCTAGCACGTGCGGTAAATCCGTTCAAGAGTATGCTACGATGGAAGTTGCGGCTCTTTTGAGCCGCGTTGAAACCCTCCGGACTTTCGCTAAATCTTCCCTGCCACATGCTGCGTTACCTCAGCATCCGTAATCTCGCCGTGATCGAGTCCGTTGCCGTCGAATTCGACGCCGGCCTCAATGTATTGACGGGCGAGACAGGAGCCGGCAAGTCGATCCTGGTCGAAGCCGTCGGCCTGCTGCTGGGCGGACGCGCCTCGAGCGACCTCGTGCGGACGGGAGCCGACCTGGCAGAAATCGAAGCGCAGTTCGAAAGCGACGGCCGCGAAATCATCGTACGGCGGGAGGTCACATCGCAGGGCCGCAGCCGCGCGTTCGTCGATGGCGCGCTCGCAACGGCGACCGCGCTCCGCGAGCTCTCCGAGCGCCTGATCGAACTGCACGGGCAGCACGAACACCAGGTCCTGGCGAATCCCGAAACGCATCTGGACCTGCTCGATGACTTCGCAGAATCAACTGCGGATCGCGTCCGCGTCACTGAACGGTTTGCCATCCTCGAACAGATTGCGACAGAGCTGCGTACTCTGGAGCTCGACGAGCGGCAGCAGGCGGCTCGCGTCGATCTCCTGACGTTCCAGCGCGACGAAATCGACAGGGCCAATCCACAGCCTGGCGAGGATGCTGACCTCGGCGCCACCAAGCTGGTACTGTCAAACGCAGAGCGCCTTCAGCGGCTGAGCGGGGAAGCGTACTCGGCCCTGTACGAGTCCGATGAGGCAGCGCTGACTGGATTGAACGCGGTCTGGAAGCGCGTCGCCGAGCTGGCGACACTCGACCCACGGGTAGTGCCGCACCTCGACTTGCGCGACACGATCACGTCGCAACTCGAAGACCTCGCGTTCTTCCTGCGCGGCTATGCAGACGACATCGATGCCTCACCTGGCCGCTTGCAGGACGTCGAAGACCGCCTGGCCGTGCTCGAGCGTCTGAAGCGCAAGTACGGTCGCACGCTCGAGGATGTCCTCAGCCACAGGGACACTTGCGCACGTGAGCTCGAATCGCTCGAACGAATCGATGAGCGAACGGCAGAGTTGAAGGCCCGGCTCGACGAGGCACGCCGCTCGTTACCTCGAGGCAGCGAGCGTATTGTCCGCGCGGCGGCGGAAGGCTGCGACGCAATTCGCCAAAGCGCTCGAAGCGACGCTTGCCGAGCTCGCCATGAACCGCACCCGCTTTGACGTCCGCTTCAACGAGAACCAGCCGCCCGAGTCGGCATGGACATCCCGCGGGATCGACACCGCCGAATTCCTCGTCTCGCCAAACCCAGGCGAGGAGCTGCGACCGCTGGCGCGCATCGCCTCCGGTGGCGAGCTGTCGCGCATCATGCTCGCCCTCCGCTCACTGTCCGCCGGCGCCACGCGTCGGGGCACCCTCATCTTCGACGAAGTCGACGCCGGCATCGGCGGTCGAGCGGCGGACGATGTGGGGAGGAAACTGCAGAGGTTAGGACATGGAACACAAGTGCTGTGCATCACGCACCTGCCCCAGATTGCAGCGTGCGGCGGCACCCACTTTCAGGTCACCAAACGAGTCGCCAGCGGGCGTACCTGTCACGACCGTCAGCCGTCTCGCAGGAGCCGCTCGCGAAGAGGAGCTCGCCCGGATGATGGCCGGCGGCACTCTTTCGAAAGGCGTGCTCGCCAGCGCCGCCGAATTACTCGCCAGTCGGCAGGCGAAAGGTGAACCTAAAGCGAAAGGCGAAAGCGAAAGACGCCCTGGTTCGAACCACGCCACAGGCCGCCGCACCGGCCCCGGGACCGTAACCGCTCGAGACCGCAAATGAGCCGCAAGTACCTGATTGAGACGTTCGGCTGCCAGATGAACTACCACGACTCCGAGCAGATGGCGGGGCTGCTGGAAGCCGCGGGCTACGAAGCCACCTCTGACGATCTCGACGCCGACGTCATCGTCATCAATACCTGCAGCGTAAGAGAGCGAGCGGAGCAGAAGCTCTATACGCGCCTTGGCGAGCTTCGTCAGTCCGCCGCCGAGACTGGGCACCGCCCCATGGTTGCGGTCGCGGGCTGCGTAGCGCAGCAGGAGGGAGGTGCCATCCTCTCGCGATCAGGCCTCGTCGACGTTCTGGTCGGTACGCGCCGAGTCCGGATGCTCCCGATGCTCCTGGATCAGGCCGAAGCCACCCGCCACACTCAAGTCGATCTCGGCGCACAAGACGACGTGGCGTTTCCATTCGCTGTGACGCGACGGGCGGATCCCGTTCGCGCGTGGGTCACAATCATCGAAGGCTGCAACGAATACTGCTCCTTCTGCGTCGTCCCGTACACGCGGGGGCAGGAACGGATGCGGCCCAAAGGCGAGATTCTCCAGGAGGTCCGCCACGCTGCCGCGACCGGCCACCGCGAGGTGCAGCTCCTCGGTCAGATCGTCAATCACTACCAGGCACCGGACGATGAGCGGTGTGATTTTGCGGGTTTACTGGAGGCGGTTGCCCAGGTCGAGGGCATCGATCGGATCCGGTTTGCGAGCCCCCACCCTCGGCACGTGACAGGCCGTCTGATCGCGGCGATCCGGGACATCCCCCAGGTCTGCAAACACCTCCACCTGCCCGTCCAGTCGGGCTCGACCGACGTCCTCCGCGCCATGCGGCGGCGCTACTCGCGCGAGTCGTATCTCGACATCGTGGACCGTGTCCGCGATGCCGTACCAGGGGTCGCGCTCTCGACCGACATGATCGTGGGGTTCCCGGGCGAGACGGCCACCCAATTCGACGAGACGATGACGCTCACCAGCCGCGTCCGTTTCCACAGCATGTTCTCGTTCAAGTATTCCGAGCGGCCGAACACACTCGCCTCCAAGCGCCTCGAAGACGATGTGCCTGAGGGCGAGAAGACGAGCCGAATCGTCGCCCTGCAGCAGCTCCAGCGCGAGATCCAAACCGAACTGCACGCCTCCGTCGTCGGCACGACCGTCGAGGTCCTGATTGACGCCGCCAGCCGGCGGAGGGACTGGGAACTGTCAGGACGGACGACCGGCAACACCGTCGTCAACCTGCCCGGAACCCCGGATCTCATCGGCCAGGTGCGTCCCGTCACCATCTTTCGAGGCGGTCCGAACAGCCTCTGGGGCGTTCTTGCCGGTTCGGCTTGACACCTGTGCTGATGGCGCCTACGGTTGTGACGCACCCACCCTGGAGCCCCACTGGAAGACCTGCCCATGCTGATTGAGATGACCGTCAAGGGGGTCATCCTCGACCCGACGACGAATACGCCAGTGGTGCTGCTGCGCGATCTGGCGGACGAACGGATCCTGCCGATCTGGGTGGGCGGCGCCGAGGCGAACGCCATTGCCACGCAAATCGAGAACCTCGCACCCTCGCGCCCGATGACGCACGACCTCCTTCGCAACGTCATCGAAGGCCTCAACGCAGTCGTTCAGAAAGTGGTCGTGTCAGACCTGAAGGATGCCACCTTTTACGCCAATATCTTCCTGCTCGTCGGCGCGGTCGACCCGGTTACGATCGACGCGCGCCCGAGCGATGCCATTGCGCTGGCCCTGCGCACCAAGGCGCCCATTTTCGTGGAGGAGTCGGTTATCGACCGGGCCAAGTCGAGTGATATCTCCTCGGAACGTGCCGAATCGGACCGCCTGCAGAAATGGCTCGAAGGTCTCGACCCGGACGACCTCGGCAAGTACAAGATGTGAACGGCTGATCCGATGATCGTAGCCATTGCCAATCAGAAGGGCGGCGTCGGGAAGACCACCACCGCCATCAATCTCGCCGCCGCGCTGGCGCTGCGAGGCCGACCCACGCTGCTCATCGACCTCGACCCCCAGGCGAACAGCAGCATGTCGTTCCTCGACATGCAGCACGTGGCCCGGGGCATGTACGACGCGATTGCCGAGCCCCACATCGGCATCGCCGATGTCACCCTCCCATCGTCTTTGCCGAATCTGCACGTGGCGCCGTCGAGGATTGCGCTGGCAAAACTGGAGGCCAAGCTGGTGGGGGAGATTGATGCCCATTTCCGGCTCAAGGACCGGATAGACGCGGTCCGCGGAGAGTATTCGCACATCGTGATTGACTGCCCACCAGCCTTGGGGCTGCTCACGGTCAACGCGCTCGTCGCAGCGTCACACCTCCTCATTCCCATCCAATCGTCGTACTTCGCCCTGGAAGGCACCGACGACCTCCTCGAGACCGTCGAGAAGGTGCGCGCGCGCGCCAATCCCGCACTCCAGATTCTGGGCGTGGTGATTACGATGCACGACAAGCGGACGTCGCTGGCGCGGGACATCAGGGATCAGATTCAGCGCGTGTTCGGCGCCAAGGTCTTCCACACGACCATCAGCAAGAGCGTCCGGCTCGAAGAGAGTCCGGCGTACAAGGAATCCATCTTCACGTTCGCGCCGGAGTCGTCTGGCGCGAGTGAGTACTACAGTCTTTGCGAAGAGGTGATGGACCGTGCCTAAGCGAGGGTTGCCCGAAAGCGTTCGGATGCGGCACGACGAGCATTACGTGGAGACGCTCGCCGCGTCCGCCGGCGCCCCCATCGGTCGCATGGTTCCGATCGACATGGTCGATCCGAACCCGAACCAGCCGCGGCAGGTCATGGGCGATCTGTCCGAGCTGATGGCGTCGATTGCCGAGAAGGGAATTCTCGAGCCGCTGATCCTCCGACAGCAAGGCGATCGCTTTCAGATCATTGCGGGCGAACGTCGATACCAGGCTGCCGTCCAGGTGGGCCTCAAGGAACTACCGGCGGTCTTACGGGATGCTGACGATGCGGAGTTGATGGAAGTGGCGCTGGTGGAAAACCTCCAGCGGAAGGACCTGACGCCTTTTGAAGAAGCCGAGGCGATGCATGTTCTTGCACAGAAGTGCGCCTACACGCACGAAATGCTTGCCCGCAAGCTCGGCAAGTCCCGAACGGCCGTGACCGAGACGCTGACCCTCTACGGGATGCCCGACGAGGTCAAAAACCTTTGTCGGCTGGCCGACATTTCCTCTAAATCGCTGCTTTTACAGATAGTTAGACAATCAGACCCTCAGAAAATGATCGCCCTCATCGATAAGGTCACGGAACAGGGCGGCGCGACGCGTCAGGAGCTCCGAACGGCCACTGCCAAGGCCAAGCCCGGACGCCCGAAGCACTTCACCTTTACGTTCCGGCCGCAGCACAAAGCGTTCAACCTGAAGCTCAGTTTCACCAAGGGCCAGGTCGAACGTGCCGAAGTGATCAAGGCGCTCGAGTCCATCCTCGACGACCTCAGAAAGCAGAAATAGCACCCACAACACGGGCTCTGGGTTCCAGGTTTTCGGGGTTCAGCGACGCTGGGGCGAGCCCGCGGTTTGTCGTGAGACCCAGACGACCTCGACGAGCCAAAGAAGGCCCAGCCGAGAACGCTGGGAGCCCAACGAACGGGAACCGAATCCCGCAACACTGGAGCGCACGAGCCCCGGGAACCACCCGTAAAACGCATCCCGTCAAGCCTCATACTCAACATAACACTTGTTATGGGACCCATTGGAAATGTAGCGGTTTTAGGGCCTGTGGATGGTTTGTGGACCCAGCTCTCTGCGAACTGCCCTAAGAACAGAGTCGAAATGTCACCAGAGTCGAAGCGTCGAAAAGTCGTGTTCTCGGGCAGGGCACGTGCGGAAAATCAAGACCGGACGCGGCCTCTTTTGACCCTTCGACTTTTGACTTTTGGACCTTCTCGGACGTCGGTCCGCGGAGCGCCGAAGTCGCTACGCGGTCCAGTTGTAGGCGTCGAAGTCCGGCGTCGGAACGGTGACCTCGAGCGGCCGATGACTCGGATACCGTTCGAGCTCAGTGCCGTCCAGGTGGAGGGCGACGAAGAACGCGAGCTGACCGCCGGGCTCAGCCGCGAGGGCCGTGAAGGGGATCCCGACTTCGAGGATCTGGCCGGCTGCCCCCTCGACCGCCGCTGAGACGGGCGCCCATGCCGTCTCGAGTTTCCGCTCGAGCACCGTCCGGAGCGCGCCGGATTGCGACCCGACCCTCACGCGAAGATCGGCCGGCGCCAGCAGGTTGATCCGTAGCTCGGCTTTGCCGATGAGCAGATCGGCGGCACGCCGCCGGAAGTCTACGCGGACGAAAAGATGCGTCGCGTCGAACCCGAACTGGATGGCCGACACGAGCGCCTGGCTCGTCTCGGCAACCTGATGCATGGAGCCGCCAGTGGTCCGGAGGTCGAGGGACCCTGCGCCGAGCCACTCGAAGTAGCTCGTGACCTCGCCGTCCAGCGTCGGGTGCACGAACCCGGTCGGTCCGAGCGCAACGGCTCTGGGCGTGTCAGTGGTGATGTTGGTCAGGAACAGCTCGTCGGGGACCGGCTTGTCCAACGCGCGATAGACGTTCCGCAAGTGACGCCGGAACAGGTCGTCGAACTCCAGGTCGTGCTCCGACGAATGGTCATCCCCGTACCACCAGCACCAGTCAGACCCCTCGGCAACGAGCAGTTCTTCCCGCGCACGCTCGATGCTCGCCGGCGTCGGCCCCCGGCCCTGGCGAGTCGAGGGCCTGCCGTGCGTCGGCAAGCTGTCCCCAGGCACGCTGGTCGTCTGGGTGTCCGATCCAGATGTAGAAGTCGCCGTTGATCCAGGAACCTGGAAACAGGCCGTTCACGACCGACGTCGCCCCCCGGCACGCCTCTGCCATCGTCACGGTCCGGATCTCCGGACGGGTGCCGAGCTCGCGGTAGAGGGCGCGGAGAAACGGCCGGCCGCCGCCCTCGAAGTGCTCCCAGGCATTTTCGCCGTCGAGGATGATCGGGATCGTCGCCTCGCCGCCTCCCGTCCGATCGGTGTAGCGACGGCCGCCCTCGACCAGCCGGTTCACGAAGTCTGCGGCGGCGTCCTGCGGCGCCCAGTTCGAGTACGTGAAGCCAATCAGGTCCGAGAGCACGTGGTCGCGGAACATGCACGCGATCTCGCGCTCCCCCGCCTGGACCACATAGGGGAGGTAGAGCGCTTCGGGCTGCTGCAGGTGACCGTAGCCGTCTCGGGTCATGGCGAGGCCAAGACTCCGCGCGAGGATCAGCTCGTCGGTCGCCATCCAGCGGAACCCAGCCTGGTGCGCCAACGGGACCATCGCTTCCGACACCGATCCCTCCGACGGCCAGAGGCCGACCGGAGGCTGGCCGAAGAGCCGCGTATGAAGCGCGACGGATCGCTGCAACTGCTCCAACGCGTCCTCGGGATGCCGGAACCGCTGACGCGGCATGCGGGAATACGGGTGCGTCCGGAGGTACACGTCCGTGTCACACAGCAGCGGCAGGATCGGGTGGTAGAACGGCGACGTGGACAGCTCGACCTGGCCGCGTGCGGAAGCCTCGGCGTACTCGGGAATGACCTTCCGGAGGATCTCGAGCTCGACGGTCCGTAAGAGCCGCTTGTCATCCTCGTCGTATGCGCGGCCCTTCTGGACCAGGGCTTTCACCCGGGCGTCGGTTTCCAGATAGAACGGATCGACCCACGCGAGCTTGTGCCAGACCTGCAGGTCCCGCAGCTCCCCTTCGCTGAACTGCCGGGCCGCAGCGGCGCCTCCGTTGCCGAGGCTCTCGCGTTTCCGCAGCAGCTCGATGTAGCGCGGATACGGCTCGATCATCCGCGCCCGCTGCGCGTGGAAGAAATTCCCGACGATGAAGGCACGGTCCTCGTCTGAAAGATGAGCGGCGGATTTCAGACTGAGCTCGAGACTGCGATCGCGCGCGCGATCTGCCGAGAATTCTTCCAGCTGCGCCAGCAGCGACGGCACGAGATTGAACGTGACGTGCACGTCTGGGAACTCGCGGAGCAGCGCCGCCATGCCCCAGTAGTCCTTGAGCGCGTGGAGCCGCACCCAGGGAAGGATGTGCTCGCCGGTCACCAGATCCTGGTAGTTCGGCTGGTGCATGTGCCAGAGGAGCGCGACGCGGGTCATGTGGTATGGTCGGGAGAGTCGGTATGTTGCGGATTGTTGACCGCTATATTATCCGTGAACTGCTGCTGCCCTTCCTGATCGGGCTTCTCGTCTTCACGTTCCTGCTGCTCATTCCACCGCTCGCCGACTACGGCGAACGGCTGATCGCCAAGGGCGTGTCGTGGCCGATCGTGCTGCGGGTGCTGATGACGCTCGTACCGCAGTCGCTGGCGGTCACGATCCCGATTGCGCTGCTCGTGGGGCTTCTGATCTCGTTCGGCCGTCTGTCGGCCGATCGTGAATCGGTCGCCTTTCAGGCGTGCGGCATCAGCATCTATCGCCTGCTGCGGCCCGTGCTGCTGGTCGCAATGCTGGCCTGGGCCGCGACGAGCTACATCATGTTCGTCGCGGTGCCGACCGCCAACCAGACGTTCCGCGAGATCATCTACGGCGTCGTATCGGCTCGAGCCGAGAACGAAATCAAGCCGCGCGTCTTCTTCGAAGACTTCCCCAACCGCGTGCTCTACATCCGTGACACGCCGACGGGGAGCAGCGGCTGGCTGGACGTGTTCCTGGCCGATACGACGAGTCCCGAGGAGCCGACAGGTCTTTACGGCGCACGCGGGCCGCATGGTCATCGATCGCGGAGAACCGTACGGTCGACCTCGTGCTCGAGAACGGCACGCGTCATACCGCGAATCTCAAGGATCCCTCCAAGTACGAGGTGATGACGTTTACCGAATTCATTATTGGGCTCGATCCCAACACGGTGTTTCCCGCTAGCGATCTGTTGAAGGGCGACTCGGAGATGACAATCCCCGAACTGCGCGGACGGATCAAGGAGCTCAGGTCGCAAGGCCTTCCGATCCACGGCCCGGTGATGGCCATGCACCGCAAGTTCGCGATTCCGGCCGTGTGCTTCACGTTCGCGCTCATCGGCCTGGGCCTGGGTCTCACCAGCGGACGCGATGGCAAGCTGGCCAGCTTCGTGCCCGGCATCGGGGTCGTGTTCGTCTACTACGTGATCGACTATATGGGACGGCAGATGGCCAAAGGCCAGCTGCTCTCGCCAGGCCTCGCAACCTGGGCGCCCAACATCGTCCTCGGGATCGCCGGCATCGTGCTGCTCTTCTGGCGCGGCCGCTCCGCCGAGAAGCCGCTGCGGCTGGCGCTCTCGTGGCGATGGCGCTCGCGAAGCGCTCAGGCGTCAGAGGCGTCGACCGTCGGGGTGCCCTGCAAACGCGTCGCGTCCGGAACGGGTCGTGGTCGTGATCCGCTTCCCGCACGTCCGGATACCGCTGCCGAGACCGAAGCTGCTCGACTATTACGTCGCGATTCTCTTCACGAAGATTCTGCTGCTGGCGTTCTTCGGGTTGCTCGGCATCTTCTACATCTCGACGTTCATCGACCTCTCCGACAAGCTGTTCAAGGGTCAGACGACGGCCGGAATGCTGGCGCAATACTTCTATTACGCCACGCCGCAGTTCGTGTTCTACATCGTGCCGCTGTCGGTCTTGATCACGTGCATGGTCGCGATCGGCATCCTGACCAAGAACAGCGAGCTCGTCGTGATGAAGGCGTGCGGTATCAGCCTGTATCGAGCCGCCGCTCCGCTGGTCCTCTTCGCCGTCGTTGCCAGCGGGACGATGTTCGTCCTGCAGGAGCAGGTGCTGGCCTATGCGAACCGCCGCGCGGAGGCGATTCGCCACGTCATCAGAGGCGGCACGCCCCGGACCTTCGACGTCGTGAATCGAAAATGGCTCGTGGCGAAGAACGGCGACATCTACAACTACACCTACTACGATCCCAGGCGCCGCCAGTTGAACGGCCTCTCCGTCTTCAAGTTCAGCCAGAGCTCCAATTCGCAGAACCTCACGCGGCGTACCTACGTGAGCCATGCGGAGTATGCGCCGGACGAGACAGGGGATCGTTGGCTCAGTAAAGAGGGATGGGATCGCCTCTTCAACGATGCGGGTGACACGAAGTACTACGCGACGTTTCCCGGCCGCAACCTTCTACTCGAGCCGCCCGATTACTTCGCGACGGAATCGCCTGACGCCGACCGCATGACGTATCTGCAACTGCGGCACTACATCAGCGATCTCACCGCCAGCGGCTTCAACGTGATTCCCCAGACCGTCGCGCTGTACCGGAAGCTCTCGTTCCCATTCGTCACGCTGATCATGACGCTCATCGCCGTCCCCTTTGCTGTCACGACTGGACGAAGCGGGGCGCTCTATGGCATTGCGGTCGGCACGGTGCTCGCGGTCGTCTATTGGATGACGATCAACGCATTTGGCGCCATCGGCAGCGCAGGCATGTTGACGCCGGTGCTCGCGGCCTGGGCACCCAATCTGATCTTCGGCGCCGGAGCCGCCTACTTGCTCTTGACGGTCCGTACCTGAGCCGCCTGGGGCCAGCCCACCGCCCGTTCGATCTGCAGCCGGCCAATCCACACGCGGACCTTCACGCCAGGCGCGGTATTCGTCGTATCGACGACGAGCAGCACGGAGTCTACGCCGGTCAGCGGGATCCGGCCGCGCGTGCCCTGCTCGATCGACGTCATGTCGTCGAAGGGCACGACGATGTCGTGGGGACGCGTGTCGAGATAGACGGATCGAATCCAGCGCTCCCCTCCCGGCGGCGTGCGGACCTGCAATGACGCCCGCATGGGGACGCTGGCAGCTGCCGTCAGCCGGATCCGCGTCCACGCCGTGAGACTCCCCCGCTCGACGCCCGCCACGACGGCCCCGTACTGACTGTGGCGTCCGCCGCCCGAGAGCCGTACGTCGACCTGCAGTCCCGTGCCACCCCAGGGCACGCGTCCCCGTGCCAGCGAGATGCTGGACTGCGCGTCGTGCTCGACGCGCCACCGCTCGGGCCGCTCGACTGGAACGGGCAGCACCTCCTGCGCCGGCGGCTCGGGCAATGGAACGGCTGCAGGCGTCCGGGAACCGATGGTGATCGGATTGCTGACGATCCACGGTTCGAGACTGCGCCCACTCAACCACGCTTCCACGCGGTAGACGGATCGGGCGTTGCTCGCCTCGTGGTGAAACGCCAGGGCGGCGCCTCCGTGTTGCACGACCGCTCCATCCTTGACGAGCGCCATCGAAACACCTGGTACATCCGGGACACGCGCACGGAGGTCCGCAGCGCCGGCAACGGCGAGGTCATCTCCCGCAGCGGCACGGGCTGAACCGTTCGTGGCTTCGAACGTGAGAGCTCCTGGCGTCGCCAAACCATCGATTGTCGTGAACACATGTCCACGACGGACCGCATCGAGCACGGTAGCAGCGTCTTCGGGAGCCTTCCCCGACAATGGATGCTCCAGCACCGCCGAGACGCTGAGACTCTTGAACGCGGCTTCGTACGATGGCAGATGGACCGCCATCCCGCCGCTAATGATGTCCGTATCTTCGACTGTTCCCAGACGCGCGTGCGCGTCGTGTCCGCCGATCGCAATCACGTGTGCGGATCGCGTGAGTGTGTCCCAGCGTGAGAAGACCGGGCCAGGCGGCCCAAACAGCGCCGCGATCGTCTCGGGCGGCCGCAGGAAGTACGTCGCGACCGCGCGAGCCATGTCGTTGCCGTCGCGGCGGCGCCACTCGGTGTCTGCGTTCAACCACTCGACGCCGTCTACGGGCACATCCCAGTCCGTCCATTCGAGCGCCGGTTTCGGCGAGTCCGGGTGCGCGATGATGCCGAACCCTCCGAAGCGCTTGACGTCTTCGACGACGTCGCGAGGCTCGCCGGCGAGGCGGTATGGGGTCCGTGGCAAGCCCAGCGCGAGATAGTGGCCTCCGGTCGTGCTGATCTCGACGCCGTCGATGCACAGTACGCCTTCTCTATAGGCGGGCGGCTCCGGCGAACGGGTACCGTCCCCATGGTCAGTGATGGCGACGAACTGGAGTCCCGCACGGTGCGCCGCGGACGCCACATCGTCGATGGTGCCGGATCCGTCGGAACGTGCGGTGTGGACGTGAATGCTCCCGCGGACGACGCGCGGATCGGGCGGCGATGCGGGAGCCGTAAGTGCTGGCGGCGGCACTGTCCACCAGGTGAAGCCGATCGCTGCCGCGAGCGCAACGACCGACAGCCGCCAGAGTAGCCGGCGGTTCATGGGCGCGGGTGAAAGCGATCGTACATCGCCCGCATCCTCGCTTCGAGGACGTGCGTGTAGATCTGCGTGGTCGTCAGATCGGCGTGTCCGAGCATGATCTGGATCGCGCGCAGGTCCGCGCCGCGTTCGAGTAAATGTGTGGCGAACGAGTGGCGAAGAACGTGGGGACTGAGCTCACGGCTGATAGCGGCCATCGCGCCGTACGCCTTGAGTACCCGCCAGAAACCGGAACGCGTGAGCACGCCACCGTCGCGTGCGTTCACGAAGAGGAACGGCGACGTGCGCCGTCCGATGAGCGCCGGACGCGACTCGTGCAGGTACCGCTGCACCCAGGACGCGGCCTCATCTCCAATCGGTACGAGGCGATCCTTGCTGCCTTTTCCCGTGCAGGTCAGGTAGCCCGCATCCAGGTGGAGATCGTTCATTCGAAGACCGACGAGCTCCGAGACACGTAGCCCGGTTGCGTACACCACTTCGATGAGCGCCCGATCGCGCAGACCGCGCGCCGTGGCCACGTCCGGGGCCGCCACCAGGCGGTCCACGTCGTCGGTCGAGAGGTACTTGGGCAGCGTGCTCCAGACTCGCGGCGCCTGCAGGTCGTCGGCGGGATTGTCGGGCCGGTGGCGGGCAATCGCGAGATAACGGAAGAAGCCGCGGGTTGCGGCGACCGTGCGGGCGACCGACCTGGGCGCGAAGCCGGCGCTCATCAGATCGCGGACGAACGCCTCGAGATCCTGGCGTGTAACATCCGTGATCGCGCGTTCGTGGCCAGCCGCAAAGCGCGCGAGTTGACCGAGATCGCGGGCATAGCTGTCCAGCGTATGGGCGGACAGGCGCCGCTCGACCCGGAGATGATCGAGATAGGCGTCAATGAGCGGGTGCACCGGTCGAGACGCATCCGGCGCGGACGGCGTGGCGGCTGCCATCGGGTGGTGGATCGATCCTTAGGATATATCAGTGCCCAGCCGGGCGGCGGCGATCTACAATGCGCGTCTGTCGCGGCCGCGGGCCGCTGACGGAGTCCCCCAATGCCGTTTCGCTCAAAATGGCAGTCCCTCCCGACCGAGGCCATTAATCCCTCCACGCTCGGGCTCGACAAGCTTCCGGCCGCGGACATCGTCGAGCTGATGATGAACGAGGACCGCAAGGTCGTGTCTGCGGTGCAGCGCGAGAAGGAACGCATCGCGCTCGGCGCCGAGATCATTGCCGAGGCGCTCAACAAAGGCGGGCGGATTGTGTTCGTCGGCGCTGGAACGAGCGGACGGCTGGGCGTGCTCGAGTCGGCGGAAATGCCGCCGACCTTCGGCACGGATCAGACGCTCGTGCAGGCGGTGATGGCGGGCGGACGCGGCGCCACGTTCAAAGCCAAAGAGGGGATCGAGGACAACTACGAGGAAGGCGCCCGGTCGGTGACGCGTCAGCAGTTCGGCAAGAAGGACGTCGTCATCGGCGTCTCGGCGAGCGGCATGACGCCGTTCGTGCGCGGCGCGCTCACGCGCGCGCGGAAAGCGGGCGCCAAGATCCTGTTCGTGACGTGCGATCCCAGGACGGAGCTCCAGACGTTCGTCGATCTGACGATCGCGCTGTCGGTCGGGCCGGAGGTGATCGCTGGCTCGACCCGGCTCAAGGCGGGCACCGCGACGAAGATGGTGCTCAACATGCTGACGACGACCGCCATGATCCGCATCGGGAAGACCTACGGGAACCTGATGGTGGACGTACGCACGGGCTCCGAGAAGCTGAAGGATCGCGCCCGCCGCATCGTCAACATCGTGACCGGACTCGAGTACAACGAGGCAGACAAGCTGCTCCGGCACGCCCGCTGGAACGTGAAGGCGGCCATCGTCATGCAGAAGACCGGACAGACCTACCCGAAGGCGTTGACGCGCCTCAGAAAGGCCGGCGGCCACCTGCGCGATGCGCTCGGCGAAGACATCGAGCCGAGGCTGCGGAGTCTGATCGAGCAGCAGCTGACCTGAGCTTCACCTTCCCTTTCCCCTTTCCCCCTTCCCCTTTCCCCTTTCCCCTTTCCCCTATCCCTCTGTCCGCAGCCTCACGCTGCGCAACTCGGACGCCGCCGCCTCGTCGAGCATGACGAGTACGTCGCGGTGCACCTGCAGGAACGACGCGGGTAGGGTCGTCGTCAGCGGTCCTTCGATCATCTGCCGGACGCAATCCGCTTTGCCGCGTCCGGTCGCGACGAGCACGATGCGGCGCGCTTGCAGGATGGTCGCCATGCCCATCGACAGCGCTTCGGCCGGCACCTTGTTGGCGTCTCCGTCGAAGAGACTGGCATTCGCACGAATCGTTTCTGGCCGCAGGACGACGCGATGAGTGTGGGCTTCCAGCGTCGGGCCGGGCTCGTTGAAGCCCACGTGCCCGTTGGAGCCGATGCCGAGGATCTGCAGGCCGATACCTCCAACGGCGCGAATCGCTGCCTCGTACCGCGCGCACTCCGCCTCGACATCGGCTGCCGAGCCATTGAGAAAGTGAATGCGGCGCGGATCGAGATTCACGTGCATGAAGAGGTGTTGATCCATGAAATCGCGATAGGTGCCCGGCCGGGACGGATCCTGTCCGAGGAACTCGTCGAGATTGAACGTAGTGGCGCGGCTGAAGTCGGCCTGTCCTGCAGTAGCCAGACGCGTGAGCTCCCGATACAGGAGGACCGGTGTCCGGCCCGTTGGCAGCCCGAGGACGAGCGTGGGATCGTCGCCCAGGCAACGGGCGACGATGTTCGCCAGATCGCGGGAGAGCGCGCATTCGTCGGGAAAGATGCTGATCCGCACGTCAGATGTACTCGGGCACTCGAGCGCCGCCGCGCGCTTCCGCCAGGGCGAGCCGCACGGCGCCAATTGCGGGCTCGACTGATAGCAGCAGGGGCTCGCAGCGAGGTGCGACCTCGGCCACAGCCTTCAACACCATCTCCCGCAACGACGGCAGGACGCGAAACATCCCTCCCGCCAGCACGAACGGGAAGATCGCGCCCCGCAACTCGAGGCGCTCGGCCACCGACGCTGCGGCGCGCAACAGCTCGCGGGCCGCGGCATCCACGATCTCGCGCGCTACGGCGTCACCCTCCTCCACCGCCGCCTGGACGACCTCGCCGAGCGACGCGACGCGCTGCCGCCGCGGATCGCGCAGGTGCACTTCCTGCACGAGGCCCGGCACGTCGGCGACGCCGAAGTGCGCCAGCACGCGGGGCGTCAACAGCGTCGCCGGTCCTCGCCCGTCGGCCGAGCGAACCACGGCCGCCAGGACCGACCGTCCAATCCAATAACCACTGCCCTCGTCGCCCAGGATATGCCCCCAGCCGCCGCTGCGCGCCGCGCGATAGTCTGCAGTCCGCCCGTAGCAGATAGACCCGGTGCCGCAGATGACCACGATCCCCGGCCCGTCGTCTGCCCCCGCCGTCAGCGCGACGAGCGCGTCGTTGACGACGAGCGTCCGGGCCTTGTGGCCGATCCGGCGCATGATGCTGCGCACGATCGCCGAGTCATCGCGCCGATCCACGCCGGCAATTCCGAGACAGATGACCGACGGCGTGACAGCGTGCTCTGACAGCGCCTGCTCCATCACCTCGTGGAGCACCTTTTCGACTTCCAGCTCGCCTTGCGCTTGAAGGTTGGCGCCCGGTCCACGCGCAGCGGCCAGTACGGCACCCGTCCCGTCCGCCAGCAGGCAGACGGTCTTGGTCCCGCCGGCGTCAATGCCCAGGACGTGAAGGGGCTCTCGTCGATCTGGACGGAGAACGTCGGGCATGCGCGCGAGACGACCGAACCCGCAGCATAGGGACCGGCACCTTCTCTGTCAACCACGCTGTGCGCGCGTTGACACACCTTCGCGCGACAGGTACATTGCAGTGTTCAATGATGCGGCGTTGCGCCCCTCTCGTGCGATCGCGGTCTACCGCCCGCGCGTCCCTGCCATTCGTCAGCCTTGCCGCCGTCGTTCTCGCCCTCGTCGCTGCCATCCGGCCCGCGGCGGCGCCACAGGCGGAGGTTCGGGCCCTGTGGGTCACGCGGACCAGCCTGACCTCTCCGCCACAGATCGCGTCGATGGTGCAGTCCGCGGCGTCCAGCGGCTTCAACACGCTGCTCGTGCAGGTCCGCGGCCGTGGCGATGCCTATTACGCGAGCCGTGTCGAGCCCAGGGCCGAGGCGCTGGCCGGCCAGCCGAGCACGTTCGACCCGCTGGCGACCACGATCGCGGCCGCCCACGAGGCGGGGTTACGCGTTCATGCGTGGGTCAACGTGGATCTCGTGTCGAGCGCGACCGAGCTCCCCACCTCTCGCGATCACATCGTCTACGCGCATCCCGACTGGTTGATGGTCCCCCGAAGCCTCGCGTTCGAGCTGGCGCGCGTCGATCCCAAGAGTCCTGAGTACCTCGGCCGTCTTGCGCGCTGGACGCGCACGATGTCCGACCAGATCGAGGGCGTCTACGCGTCACCCATCCATCCGGCGGCGGTCGATCACCTGGCGGCGGTCGTGGACGATCTGGTGTCGCGCTACGCGATTGATGGGATCCATCTGGACTACGTGCGGTTCCCGTCCGCGGACTTCGACTACAGTCGCGCCTCGCTGGTGGCGTTCAGGCAGGCACTGGACCCGGACATGACGCCCGTCGAGCGTGCGCGCTTCGGGTATCGGGATGCGACCGAGCTCGTGGGCCTCACCGAAGTCTTCCCGCAGCGGTGGGCCGAGTTCCGGCGCTCGCGGTTGAACACGCTCGTCATGAGGCTCCGTACGCTCGCCAAGACGCGCCGACCCGGGCTCACGTTGAGCGCAGCGGTCTACCCCGATCCCACGGAGGCCGCGGCTGGCCGGCTCCAGGATTGGCGGATGTGGCTCGACCATCAGTTGATCGATGTGGTCTGTCCGATGGCGTACACGCCTGACGCAGAAGTCTTTGCCAGTCAGATTGCGTCGGTGCGCCAGATCGCCAGCGGATTGCCCGTGTGGGCGGGGATCGGCGCCTACCGGTTGTCGTCGAGTCAGACGATCGACAACATCGAGACGGCCCGACGCCTCGGAGCCGTCGGGATCGTGCTCTTCTCCTACGACAGCATCACGCGCGCGCCATACGGGACGGACTACCTGTCGTCCGTGGGCCGCGCGGCCTTCACGTCGGGACGCTGAAGTCCGCAGGCGGCGCTGCCGCCGGTTTGCGGGACTGTCCGCACCCTCGAGACGTCCGCCGCCAATGCCCCTCCTCGACTGGTTCGTTATTGCCGCCTACATGTTGGGCACCGTGCTCTTCGGTGCGTGGATCTCGCGGAATCAGACGGACGTCCGCGAGTACTTCGTCAGCGGCCGGACCATGCCATGGTGGGCGGTCACCGGGTCGATCGTCGCAACCGAGACGAGCACGGTCACATTCATCAGCGTGCCCGGGTACGCGTTCGGCGGCGACTTCACGTTTCTCCAGCTGGCTGCTGGCTATCTGATCGGCCGCCTGGTGATCAGCGTGCTCTTCATCCCCGCGTACTTCCGCGGCGAGCTGCTGACCGTCTATCAGTTGCTTGGCTCGAGGTTCGGCGGCAGGATGAAGCGGCTTGCCTCGGCGCTGTTCCTCGTCACGCGGTCGCTTTCGGATGGGTTCCGGCTCTTTGCGACTGGACTGGTGCTTGCGGCGCTCATCAGCGGCGTTCCGTCACAGTCGGTGCTCATCATCTCGGTGCTGGTGATGGGTGCGGCGACCATCGCGTACACCTATGTCGGCGGAATGACTGCGGTCATCTGGACCGACGTGCTGCAGCTCGTGATTTACCTGGTGGGTGCCGTTGCCGCCGCCATCGTTCTGCTGCACTCGATTCCGGGTGGTTGGCCGGAAGTGGCAGCGACGGCCAGCGCCGCAGGCAAGTTCCGCGTCTTTGATTGGACGTTGAGCCTGACACGCGGGTACACGTTCTGGGCCGGCATCATCGGAGGCGCGTTTCTCACGACGGCAACGCACGGCACCGATCAGCTGATGGTCCAGCGCTATCTGTGCAGCCGCTCCGCCAACGAGGCGCGCGTGAGCCTGCTCACGAGCGGCGTGGTCGTCTTCGTGCAGTTCGTGCTGTTCCTCGTGATCGGCACGATGCTCTACGTCTTCTATCTGCACGCGCCAGGCGAGCTGTCCTCCATCACGGTGGGTGGACACGTCCAGACGGACCGCGTCTTCCCCTTGTTCATCGTGTCGCACCTGCCGCCAGGTCTGACGGGCCTGGTCGTCGCCGCGATCTTCGCGGCTGCCATGTCCACGCTGTCGTCGTCGCTCAATTCGTCGGCCGCGGCCGCGTACGGCGATTTCTATCTGCCTCTCCGAGGCGGTAAGGGTGGATCGGCGGATCTGGCCGTGTCGCGGATGCTCACGGCGGTCTGGGGTGTCGTGCAGATCATCGTGGCGCTGACGGCCATTTCGTTTTCAAAGCGTGTCGTGGACGAAGTGCTTGGCATCGCCTCGTTCACCAATGGCGTCATCCTCGGCATCTTCCTGCTCGGCACCCTGACGCGGGTCGGGCAGCGGGCTGCCTTTGCCGGCGCGTTGACCGGCGCGGCAGTAATGCTGGCCGTGAAGCTCGGGACAAACGTCTCGTGGCAGTGGTACGTCCTCATCGGCTCGCTCGCGACGTTTGCGGTCGGCTCGGTCGCGGGACGCGTGCTCAGCGAGACAGACGCTGTGGATCCGCTATGAGCGTTGGACGCCGGTTCGATCGAGTGGCGGCGATCATCCGGGACGCGCACGAGCGCCAGCTCTTCCCGGCAGCAGTGATCGAAGTCGGCACATCAGGCGACGTGCTGTGGCGCGACGCCGTGGGACGTCTCACCTACGACAGCAGCGCGACGCCCGCCACCGAGCAGACGATTTTCGATCTGGCCTCGCTGACGAAGCCGGTCGTCACGGCGTCGGTGGCGATGCGTCTCGAAGAATCGGGACGTCTGCGTCTATCAGATCGTGTGGCGCGCTGGCTGTCCCACTGGATCGGACACGATCGAGCTCACGTCACCCTGCGCGATCTTCTCGAGCACTGTACGGGCCTGACGGCGTGGCTGCCGATCTACCGCGAAGCGCATCTGCGCGCGGAGTTCGAGCCGGCGATCGCAAGGCTGGCCCTCGAGTACACGCCATGGACGCAGTCGATCTATTCCGACCTCGGCTTCATGCTCCTGGCGTTCGTCCTCGAGGATGCCGGCGGTGCTCCGCTCGATCGTCTGATCGCGCCGGTCCTGGACGGCATGGAGTTGTGCTTCAATCCTTCGGCGGCCTGGCGATCGCGGATCGCGCCGACAGAGGTGGACGCCTTCCGCGGACGGCTGCTCGTCGGTGAGGTTCACGACGAGAACGCATGGGCGCTCGATGGCGTGGCGGGCCATGCCGGCCTTTTCGGTACAGCACCTGCGCTGGGTGCATATGCGCGGCTGGTGCTTCGAACGCTCCAACGCGATACCGACCTGGGACGGCGTGAAACGATCCTGCGCTTCGTGACGCGCTCGACCGTTCCGCGCAGCTCTCGAGCGCTCGGCTGGGACACGATGCTGCCCACATCCTCCTGCGGCACGCGCATGTCGGCCCGCGCATTTGGTCATACCGGCTTCACGGGCACGTCGCTCTGGATCGATCCCGAGCCGGGCATCTACGTGGCCTTTCTGACGAATCGTGTGCATCCGTCGCGCGATCGAGAAGGCTTCGCCAGTGTGCGTCCGGCAGTGCACGATGCGGTGATGGCAGCGCTCTGTTGAATTCGTCCAGCGGACCGACTTTCCGCCGGCGCCGACAGTCATAACGCTGACAGCTCGCGGGGCCTGAGGGCTCGAGAGTTGGTTACTGAGGATCGGGTGGCGGCTCCTGCACCGGCTCCGGAGTGGGCGGCGGCGCAGGCGATGGCGATGGTGTTGGCGACGGGGACGGTGGTGTCGTACCAGGTTTTGGGCTGCCGCCGGAGCCAGTCGGGGAGCCCGCAGGGTTCTGCCCCGGGGTCATGCCGGGCTGTGCGGCCGGACCAGCGGATGTGGATCTTGGAGCCGTACGGCGTATAGACGAACTCCCATTGGTCGTAGTGATCGCGTCCGTTGAGCACTCGAATCGATTTCGCTTTACTCGTGCTTCGGACACCGCCAATCAACTGTCCGTTGCCGCCGGGCACCTGCTGGCTACCGGGAGACTGCGATGGTCCCGGCGGCTGGGGCGACCCCGGCTGCTGCGACATGCCGGGAGGCTGCGGGACGCCAGGCGGCATGTTGACGCCGGCGAGCGCCAGGGGCTTGAGCGCGAACTCTTTGTCGGTAATTGGGTCTTTGTACTTCCGGCGGAGATACCGCTGGTTGACCAGCATGTCGAGATTGGGAGCGCCGGGAGCCGACGTCTTGCGGCGGAAGAGTTGAATGGCCCGGTCGTACTGCTGGCCGCGCCAGACCAATTCCTCTTCCTTTTCGCGCTGGGCGGCCTGCTTCCAGACCGGCATCGCGATCGACATGAAGAGGGCCATCAGCGCCATCGCGACCAGCAGGGCCGCCATGGCGTAGCCAGACTCGCCCCGGATCTGTTGCGTGTTGCGCATGGGACCGATTATTCTTAGTAAAGCGATGATATCACGCCGTTTGCAGCGATTGTCCGGCGGCGGGGGCGTCTTCCCCGTCGTGGCTCTGCTCGCCATTGCCCTGCTTGCAACGGCGTGTGACAAGGTGCCCCTCACGGCGCCGACCGACACGACGATCACGCTCTTCAATACCGGTACGTCCGTGCCCCTCAACGGCAGCATCGACATCGTCGCCAGCGTCATCGAATCTGCCGGCACGCCCGTTCAGAACGGCACTGTCGTCACCTTTACGACGACGCTCGGGCACGTAGAGCCGGCGGAGGCCCGGACCAATGCAGGCAAGGTCACCGTCAAGCTCGTGAGCGACGGCAAGTCCGGCACGGCGACTGTCAAAGCATTTTCGGGCTCATCGGCGAGCGAAGGGCTCGACGTCCCGATGGGCGCCGCCGCGGCGACGAAGCTCACTCTCCGTGCCGAACCCAGCTCGTTGGGCGCCGGCGGTGGCTCGACGCAGATCACAGCCACGGTGCGCGACGCGAGCAGCAACATCGTCGTGGGTGTGCCCGTTTCCTTCACGACCGACGCGGGGCAGTTCAGCGCGTCGAATGTCCTGACCAACGGCAACGGCGAAGCGTCCACCACGCTCAGCACGGCCCAGACCGCCCAGGTGACCGCGGCCGTCGGCGACGCATCGGAGAGCTTGACGATCAAAGTCACGGCCGCACCGACGATCTCGGTCACGCCGTCGCCGGCATCGCCATCGGCCGGCCAACCCGTCACGTTCACCATCACCGTCACGCCCGCCACTGATGGTCTGCCGATCAAGTCCGTGTCGATTGATTTCGGCGACGGCTCGAGCCGGAACCTCGGTACGGGCACGACCTCCGCGTCGCACGTCTATCAGCAGCGCCGGCACCTTCTCGGTGACGACGACCGTCACTGACTCCGCCAATCAGGCCACGTCGCAAGTGCTCGTCATCGTCGTGGCCGAGGCTGCGTCCATCCCGGTGACCGTCACGCGCGAGCCCGGCCACTGGCGCGATCCACGACATCATCACGTTCACGGCGACGGCCACGGCGGCATCGGGCTCGTCGATCGAGGAATACGAGTGGGATTTCGGCGACGGGAAGACCGTCACGACGACAGGCCCGAGCGCCTCACACGCCTACGACCGCGTGGCCACCTTCACCGTCATCGTCAAGGTCTCGGCGAGCGACGGCGCAGACGGCGTCGGACAGACGGTGGTCAAGATCGAGTAGGAAAGGCGATCGGATTCGTGTTCGTATTCGTTTTCGGATTCGGATTCGTAGACGCCAGCGCGAACTGGCGCTCGTGTACGACATCCGAACACGAACACGAATCCGAACGCGAATACGACTGCGTCAGTTCCCCGCTACCAGTCGCTGAATTTCGATCCGTCCAGCGCTGTGCCTTCATTCCCGCTCTTGACGTCTGAGATGCCGATCTGCGCGTTGGGATTGTTGGGGTCGGGCTCCGCCGGCTGCGTGACCCACGTCGAGGAGGAATTCGTCGTCGGATCGACCGGGATCCTTCGGATGTAGCCGGAGGACGCGAGCTCTTCGAGGTCCGCAGGATACTTGGACCTGTCCGCGTAGAACTGGTCGATGGCGTCGCGCAGCCGGAAGAGGTCCTCGTGGAGGACGGCTTCCCTGCCCCGCTGCACGCTGTCCTTGTACGTTGCGAACGCAATCGCCGACAGCAGAATCACGAGCGACACCACGATCATGATTTCGATCAGGGTGAAGCCGCGTGCGGACGCGGCATGCCGCGTCGATTCCGTTCTACGGACTGTCACGGTGCTACCAATCGCGATACTTGGTTCCGTCGAGCCCGACGCCTTCGTTGGTCGTGAACACGTCGTACACGTTCTGACCGCCCCAGGTCGACGCGTCTGGACGGTCCTGATACGACCGCTGTCCCCACTCCGTCGTTCCGGTCATCGGATCGATCGGAATGTGGCGCAGGAACTTCAGCTTCTTGCCTGAGGCGTCTCCGGCTGCCGGCACTCCCTTGACGAGCGTCTCGAGATCGGGCGGATAGCCCTGATTGTCCACCTTCAGCTCGAGCGCGTTGAGCATGCCCTGATCGGCCGCGTCCTTGTAGTGATCGATGGCGGTCCGCAGCTCGCGCAGGTCGCGTCGGAGCTCGATCTCTTTCTGACGCTGCACGGTGACCCGCGCGAGCGGCATGATCGCCGACGCGAGGATTGCGATGAGCGCGGTGACGACGAGCAGCTCGACGAATGTATAGCCGCGCGCCGGGCGTTGCCTCTCGACGCCACGCTGCAGACCGCAGACCGCAGACCGTAGACTCATCACTTCACTGTCACCGACACGGGCGTTGACTGAATACTGATCGCGCTTCCGGCGGGTCCGGTCCCGGCGCCATTGGCGGAGAGCACCAGCGTGCCTGGAGCAACCGGCTCGATCATCAGCACCCCGACCAGCCCCGTGCCGGACGCACCCACCATGTCCTGGCCCCGGAGGAACGTCATGTCCACGCGGCCGGCTGCAGCGTCCACGTTCTGCTTGAACGCGGCAGCCACACCGCCCTGGCGCATGAAGCTCCCTTCCTGGACGGTCGTCACCCGCACGAGCGCCGGGTTGTAAGTCACCGTGACCGACAGGGCCGAGACGCGCGGCGCGTTGTTGATCGAGATCGGTACGGTGTACGGCCCGCCGCCGACTCGGAACTCGGTGCCCGGCGGCGTCACGATCAGCTGCGCGGACGGACTGATCCGGCGGTGGCTGCGCCGGCGTCTGGCCTGCGCGTTGGACTGGGCCGGGGCCGGCGGCGTTCCTTCGCCGGTCGGAGCTGGCTGACTCTCTGGCGCAGCATTCGGAGTCCCCGCAGCCGACGCCTGGGGCGCGTTCGGCTGCGCCGCGTTCGGTTGCGGGTTCGGCGGGGTGTTCGGCGTGGTGTTGGGCGGCGTGTTCGGCTGCGCCTGCGGGATCGGCGGCGCCGGCGGCACGATACCGGGCGTCGGCAGCGTACCAGGCATCCCACCTGGCGGCGTCACCGGCGTGCCCTGGCTGTACGCCCGCCGGCTGAGCCGGCGCGGCTATCAGCCGGCGCAGCAATGAGCGGCGGTGGACCACCGATGCCCATGTTCTGCTGCGTCCCGATGTAGATCGGATTCACGTCCTGCTGCCGCAGCTCGTGCGTGCGGACCACATGAGGCGTCAGCAGCATCACGATGTCCGTCTGCGTGAGCGAGTTGTCGTTCGAGGAGAACAGGCTGCGGAACCCCGGCAGGTGAACGAGCCCGATAATGCCCTTGAGCGCGCGTCGCTCGTCCTCGCGCAGCAGGCCGGCAAGGAGCGTCGATTCGCCGTCGCGCAATCGGATCTTCGTCTCGACCTTCCGCGTGCCGAATGACGGCAGGTTCTGGCCCGCGATGTTGATGTCGGCGCCGAGCGTGCTGCTCTCGACGCTGAGCTCCAGAATGACGTCGCCATCGAACGTGACGCGCGGCGTCATGATGACGTTCACGCCGACGTTCTTGTAGTTGAACGACGAGATCGGCACCGTGCCGACACTGCCGACTCCGCCGAACGATCCGAACGTGGTGGTGGGAACAGGAATCTCGTCGCCGAGATTGAGGGTGATCTTCTGCCCCTCCTGCCCACGGAGCTGTGGCTTGGCAATGAGCTTGGTGCGCGTGTCGCTCTCGAGAAAGCGTGCGATGGCCTGCGGGATGGCCAGATAGAAATCAGCCGCGCTGATGCCAGCCGAGACCGTGTTGGCGTTGAAGAGCGGGACGGTGAAGCTCCCCCCGGTCGCGGTTCCGCCGCCCCCGCCGCTGCCGGTGCCCCCGCCGGCCCCGGTCCCGCCACTCGGCGCAGCCTCGGGCGAGAAGATGCCCGTCACGCTGTACGCCGTCAGGTCGATGCCGTACTGCTTGGCTCTCGACCGGTTGACCTCCATGATCGACACGTCGAGCAGCACCTCGGCGCTCGGCCGATCGTTGGCTTCCACCACCTTTTCCATGATCGCGACCATCGCCGCGGTGCCGCGGACGGTGATCGTGTTGCGCGACTTGTTGGGTGAGATGGTGGGAATGACAGCCACGCCCGGCACACGCAGCACGGTATTCAGGAGCTGCGCCACTTCGACGGCATCGGCATGCGACAGATAGAACGTGCGCACGACCTGCTCTTCGTACTTCGCACGGTTCTGCGCGGTGTCGGCGATGACCAGAATCGTGTGCTCGTTGAGGACCTTGTAGAACAGGGTGTTGGCCGACAGGATCTGCCGCAGCCCTTCTTCCAGCGTGACGCTTGACAGTTGAACGCTGTAGGCCGGCGGATCCCGGTAGTCGGCCGAGAACGTCACGTTGATGCCGCTGGCGTTCCCGATGAAATTCAGGATGTCGCGGACGCTCGCATTCGTGAACTTGATGTCGAGCGGCTCTTTCGATGCGGGGTTGAGCGTCGGTGTGGGACTCAAACCCCGGGCCCGGTCCCGCATCGCCTGCAGCGGCGGTTTCGGACGCGTGGCTTCGATCCGGTCCCGGATGGTCTGATCGAGCTCGGCCACCTTGGACGCGATGCTCCGGTTGGTCGGGTCGTACTCGCTCGCGCGCCGATATTCCCGCACCGCGACGTCGAGATCGCCGGCCGACTCGGCCTGCTTCCCGGCGGAATAGTGAATCCGCGACGCTTCGAGCATCGCGCGCTCGAGCGCAATCTTGTATTCCGCTTTGTCGGGGTCGGCCTGGACCGCCTCGCGGTAGTGCACGACAGCGGTGTCCCAGTCGGCCACACGCGCGGCGTCGTAACCTTTGCGGAATGCGATGCCGGCCGTGCATCCGGCCAGAAGAACGGCGGTAACCGCAATTGCCGCCGCGTTGTACACGTGTCGTCTCACGCGTGTGTCTCCGTCAGGAGCCAGACAAGCGAATCGTCTGCGCTCCGCGCCCGTCCACGTACACCATCTCGATCGATTCCACACCGATGCGCAACGATCCGATAGCGCCCTTCGATGATATCGCCCTCGCGCCCGTAGAACACGCCCCGTCCATCGCTCAGGACGGCCAACTTCTGCTTGTGCGTGGTCTTGTCGACGACGCCGATGAAGCGAAGCGGGATCGGCGGCACCGGCGGCGGACCTGGAGGAGCGCCGGGTCCGGCCGCTGTGCCTCCGCCTGGGTTGCCCGGCCCGCCGCCAGCACCTGGCACGCCCGGCGGCGGAGGCGGCGGGTCCGCGGCCTTGAACCGGAATGGATCGCGATCGCCCGATTCGATCTCAGGTTGTGGCTGCTTCAGTGCTTCAAGTTCGACGTTCTGGACGCCCGCGTGGCCGGTCGAGGCCGGTCGCACGGCGGGTCTGGGCCGCGGCTGGACGCCTGCCGCCACGTGCCCATCCGCCGTTTGCTCACCGTTGCTCAGGCCCCACCAGAGCGCGACCCCGAGCACACTCAGGAGCGCCACCAGGATCGCGACCTCGCGTCGTGTCTTAGCTTCCATGTGGCTCGGGCTGATAGTAGGTGGCGAGGTCGAGGCTGAGCGTCAGCACGTTCTCGGACTGCGGACGCTCGGCCAGCGCCACGTGCTCGATGACCACGAACTCGGGCGACGTTTCGAGCGCATGGATGAACTGTCGGACGCCCGAGTAGTTGCCCTCCAGCACCATCGTGATCTTGATCTTCGCCAGCGAGCCTTTATAGCTCGTATCAGCTTCGTAGCTCCGCCGGTCGGCCCGCAAGCCGGCTTCATGCGCCAATTGGGCCAGGCGCGCGTACGTGCTGCGGCGCGCCCCTGCCACGTCGGCGGGCAGCACGTGCCTGTAGAACTGCTGCAGCTCGAGATCCGCGCGCTCCCTGCCGGTGGCAATCCCGCGCGCGTCGGCGTATTCCTTGTCGGCCGCTGCCTTGAGCCTGGCGGCCTGCGCGGCCCGGCTCGTCAGCGTGGACACGCGCACCGACAGCGGATACACGGCAAATACGTAGAGACCCACGTTCACGAGGGCCAACGCAACCAGCGGAAGGACCACGGCGCGGCGCTCGGCGACGATCCGGGCAAGCAGGGGCATCATCGCGCCCTCCCCTGCGTCGGCTCGGTGCCGCCTGGAAGGTACGTGCCCTGCAGCGTGGCTTCGAGCAATCCGTCCTCGTTCGTGCGCTCCTCGCGCGACAGGACGGCGCTGAACGTAGCCGTCTTCTCCAGGGCTTCGATGAACTCGTTGACGTCGTCCACGCGCTGCGCCACGACCGTCATCGACACGATGAAGCGGCCGTCCGCATCGATCAGCGGCTTGACCGCGGCAATCCGCACGCCGGCAGGCAGCGTTGCCTCGAACTGGTTGAACAGTCCGGTCCACGAGAACGTGCGCCGGTCGATGAGCAGGTTCGCTTCGCTGGGCGGCCTGCGACACGGCGTCCAGCCGCACGGGGTCGATGCTCGCTCGGACGCGACCGGCCTGCTGCCTGAGCTCCGTCGCGCGGCGTTGCGCCTGTGCCACGTCTGCGTTGAGCGTCGCGTAGCGTCCGCTGAGCGACACCAGCTGCGTTACGTTGAACAACGAAAAGGCCCCGACGGCCACGGCTGACGCGAGCAGCACGACGAGCACGAGGCGCTCGTTGTAGAACGGCCGCGTGGAGAGATTCGTGCGGAGCATCAGGCGGTGCGCTCCCGGAGCAGCAAGCCGACGGCCGGCGCCAGCGTGTCGAGCAGCTCCTGCGTCGCGCCGACCCGATCGGTCAGCGTGATGGCCGTGCGCGGATCGATCATCTCGACGCGTGTCTGAAGCCGCTGGGCCAACTCGCGGCGAATCTCGTCGAGCGTGGCCGCACCAGCCGTGCGCGCCCGTCCCGCGCCGGCGAGCACGGTCCGGCTGAAGCCGCCCCCCTTGAGCCGATCCTCGTAGTACATCGCGGTCTGATGCACGACATCCGCCAGCGTCGTGTCGTCGTCCGCCCCGCGGTGGCGGACGAAGATCAGATCCGCGCCGCGAAGGACCGCCAGCGTCAGGTAGTCGGCGGCGACGTGGACCAGCAGCCAATCGCTGTCGGGCGGTGCGTTCGCAGCCAGTGCCGCGTTGATGTAGTTGAACGTCGCGAGATCCACCACGCCCGGCTGTACGCCCGCCGCCACGGCTGCCGCTTCGTACTGCTGCACGACGTCGCGACGTGCCGCCGTGACGACGAACTCGCGGCCACCGTCCACGTCGATGCCGGGCACGAACGACACCTGGGCCTCTTCGATGCGGAACGGCAGGCTCTTCTTGATCTGCCAGCGGACGAGCTGCTCGAGATCCCCGTGCTTGGCGGGGATCTGTTCGAATCGGAGCAGCGACATCTTCGCGGCTGGATCCGGCACGACCAGCGCCGCGTGTCCCGATCGCACGCCGGCCGCCGCAAGTGCGCGACGCAGCGCCTCGACGACCGGGGCGGGGTTGACGATGTTGAGCGCGTTCAGGGCGGGAACGATGGCTCCGGCGGGCAGCGCCTCGTGACCGTGGCCCGTCAGCGACGGTGGGGCTCCGCCGTTGTCGAGCCGCACGACCGAGACGCGGTCGGTCGCGAACTCGATTCCGATCGAGGGACGGGGCGCGGCGAAGAAGGCGCTGGGACTCATTCGACGAAGGTCACCTTGTTGATTTCGCGCAGCGTGCTCTGGCCGAGCATCACCTTCTCGATGGCCGACTCGCGCAGGAAACGCATGCCTTCGTCTCGCGCGGCCTTCTTGATCTCCGAGGTCGGCCGACGCTCGAGAATCATTTCTCGAATGGGATCCGACAGGTCGAGCAGCTCGCAAATGGCGGTTCGGCCTTTGAATCCCGTTCCGCCGCACTCGACACAGCCCGCGCCCTCGTAAAACACGTGACTCGACGACAACGAGGGATCCATGCTCGCCTCCATCAGCATGTCGGCGGGGATCGTCGTGCGCCGCTTGCAATGGCTGCAGATCAGGCGCACCAGGCGTTGTGCGAGCACGCAGTTCAGCGCCGAGACGAACTGATACGGCTCGACGCCCATGTTGAGGAAGCGGCCGAGCACGTCCACCACGTTGTTGGCGTGGACGGTCGTGAACACCAGGTGGCCCGTCAGCGCGGACTGGATCGCGATCTGCGCCGTCTCCGGGTCGCGAATCTCACCGACCATGATCTTGTCGGGGTCGTGCCGCAGGATGGAGCGCAGTCCGCGTGCGAATGTGAGCCCCTTCTTCTCGTTGATCGGGATCTGCGTGATGCCTGCCAGCTGGTATTCGACCGGATCCTCGATCGTGATGATCTTATCTTCGACCGACTTGATCTCCGAGAGCGCCGCGTAGAGCGTCGTCGTCTTGCCGCTGCCGGTGGGTCCCGTCACGAGGACCATGCCGTAGGGCTCGGCGATGTACTTGCGGAACCGGCGCAGCTCGGCTTCCGGGAAACCGAGGATGTCGAGCCGCAGCTCGGTGAACTGCTCGCTGATGGATTCCTTGTCGAGGATACGGATGACGGCGTCCTCGCCGTGCACGCTCGGCATGATCGAGACGCGGAAGTCGATGGTCTTCCCCGGCACGCGCAGCTTGAAGCGCCCGTCCTGGGGCACGCGCTTCTCGGCGATGTCGAGCTCTGCCATGACCTTGATGCGCGAGATGATGGCGCTGTGGTGCTGCTTCGCCACCGGCCGCATGGCGGGCTGGAGCACGCCGTCGATCCGGTACTTCACGTGCACCGCATCGTCCTGGGTCTCGATGTGAATGTCGCTCGCCCTGCGCTGGAGCGCCGCGAAGATCGTCGAGTCCACCAGCTTGATGATCGGGCTGAGATCGCTCGTCAGCCGTTCGACCGTCAGGCTGTCCTCTCCGCTCTCGTCTTCCTTCAGCAGCTGCAGCTGGAAGTCTGCGGTCGCCTTGTCGAGGACGCGCTGCGAGCTCTCGCTCTTCTTCAGGATCGACTGAATGGCCGACGCCGTGCCGACGGTGACCTTCACTGGCGTCGCCAGCAGCAACGACAATTCGTCGATGAGCGGCAAGTCGGTCGGATCGGAGATCACGATCACGAGCGCCCGGCCCTCGCGCCGGTACGGCACGAAGCCGTAGCGCAGCATCATGTCGGCGGGAATCGACTGGAACAGTTCGTTGTCGATGCGGAAGTGCTCCATATCGACGAACTCGAGCCGATAGCGCTCGGCCAGCCGCCGTGAATGTGCGATCTCGGCCTGGTGCTGTTCTGGCGCGATGAGATCCAGGCTCGCCGGATCCGGCAACGTCACGGGTGTGGGTCGCTCGGCGCTCACGTCACTACACTCCTTGGGGTCCGTACGTCACGACACCACCGACGACAATTGAAACAACGGCATGTACAGTGCGAGCAACAGCGCCGCAATCACGACGCCCATGGTGATGAGCAGCACGGGCTCGACGAGCGTGACGAATCGTTCGAGGTTGGTCGCGATCTCTTCGTCGTAGAAGTCGGCGAGGCTGTTCAGCATGTCCTGCAGCGCGCCGGTCGCTTCGCCGACTTCCGTCATCTTGATGGCGACGTCCGGAAACACCGACCGCGTGCGCATGGTCGCGGCCAGGCTCTGCCCTTCCCGTACTTCCTGCGCCATCCCCTCGAGCTGCCGGGCCACGTAGCGGTTGCCCACGGATTGCGCGGCCACTTCGAGCGCTTTGACGAGCGGGATGCCGCCGCCAAGCAGCGTGCCCAGCGTCCGCGCCAACTGCGAGACCGCGAACTTCCTCGCCACGTCGCCGACGTAAGGGACGCTCAACAGCGCCCGGTCCAGCCGCATCCGGTGCCCAGGACGACGCACCCACACGTACGCCGACATGCCGGCTGCCGCGAGCGCGACGACGACAATCAGCAGGTTGCGGCTGAGGAATGTCGAGCCCCGCACGATCATCCGCGTGACGAGCGGCAACTCGGCGTGGAAGCTGCCGTAGAAATCCGAGAACGCCGGCACGAGCTTCAGCACGATGATCGTGACGACGACCACGGCGAGCGTCACGAGCACGAGGGGATAGATGAGCGCCGACAGCGTCTTGCGGCGGACGGCTCCGATCAGGCGCGTGTACGAGACGTAGCGGCGTAGAACGGTCTCGAGGCTGCCGCTGCGCTCCCCCGCCAGCAACGACGCGGTATAGACGCGTGGCACCAGGTCCCCGTGCTCCTCGAAGGCGTCACTGAGTGCGCTGCCCGCTTTGACCCGATCGTGGACCACGTCGAGCACGGGACGGAACACCTGATCCTTGACGCCGCTCCGCAGCAGGTCGAGCGACTGCACGAGCGGCATCCCCGCCTTGAGCAGTGTCGCAAGCTCCTGGTTGAACTCCAGAAACTCCCGTGTCGGAATCCGGCGGCGGCGCGGCAGCGCGAACGACCAGCGGCCAAGGATACCCTTGGGTTGGAGTGCCAAGACGTGCAGGCCGCGCTCCTCCAGCTCATGCCTCAGGCTCGATTCGCTGTCGGCGGCGTACACACCTTCAGTGATCTGACCAGCGACGCTGACGAGCCTGCAGTGGAATTCCATCGCAAACGGTTGAACAGAGACGGCTTAAGGGACTGAGTCGGCAGCCGGATTATAACCGGTCTTCCGCTCGCCGGTCTTCTGGTTACGGGCTGAGCGGTCTCTCGGTCGGCAGTCTGCGGTCTTCAGTCTGCAGCCAGCCGCCGAGCCCACCCTCTCGCGAGCCTCTAACCTCTAATCTCTAACCTCTAACCTCTGATCTCCAGTGCCCAGTCTCTGACTTATCGGCCGAGGCAGATCTCGACCGAGCCAATAAGAAAGAGACGCCCGGCCGGGCCTAGTGGCCTGCAGTGAGTTGAGGAACCGTGTTGAGAATGCGGCGCACGTAGGCGCGCGTTTCGGCGAAGGGCGGCACGCCGCCAAAGCGCTGCACGGCGGCTTCGCCGGCGTTGTACGCGGCCAAGGCCACGGGCAGATCGAACCGGTCGAGCAGCGTCCGAAGGTGCCTGGCGCCGGCGTCGATGTTGGCCGCTGGATCGTAGGGATCGTCCACCGCGTACTGGCGGGCGGTCCGCGGCATCAGCTGCATCAGGCCCATGGCGCCTTTTCGCGAGCGGGCCCGGGGACCGAAGTTCGATTCGGCGCGAATGACCGAGGCCAGCAGGCGCGCATCGAGCCGGTATTTGTCGGCGGCCGCCGTGATGAGCGCTTGAAACGGCGCATCCGCTGGAAGTTGGGCCCGTGGGGCGTCAGCGATGGCCGCTTCTGGCTCGGGAAACGGCACCTCGTCTGGATCGATCCGCGTGATGAGCGTGCGATCGCACGTAATTTCCCCACCGCCGCGCAGGTCGAGCACGACCTGGTCACCATCGACGCGATGCTGCTTCACAGACAGCGTGCGCCCTGTAGACAGCGTGACGATCTCGGCCGACGCCGGCCGCGCGTGCACGAGCACGGCCACAACTGAAAGGCTCAGGCCGACGAACAGCGCGCCGAAATTGAACCCGGGGTCGGGATGAATTTCAGTTTTGGCCATCGTACGGACGTCCGCACGTCCCCAAAACCGAAACGTATCCTGACCCCAATCTCTCATGGACGACTCAGGGACGCGGTTCGATAAACGCGTGGAACACCCGGATGCCGAGCTCGCGATTATCGCGATTGTTGGACGCGGGCATCAGGGCCGGTACGAATGTCTTGTCCACCAAAAGCCGCACTTCCGCCATGTCGGCGGTCCCGAGTGCCGCCGCGGGAATATGCGTGCGGTGGATGACTTCCTGTTTCGGGGTGATGGTCACCGTATCGACCGTCTGACCGTTCACCTGCACCTGCACCGATTGCGGCTCCGTGAACGTCGTGCCCGGATTGTCCGCATGCAGGTACAGGGTGCTGTCACGCTTCGGATTCCTGAAGGCGATGATGGCAATCTTCTTCGACCACTGCCATTGGACGGTCGCGTTGTCGGGAGCGACCTCCTGCGAGTTCCACCCATCCTTGAACATGACGAACACGTTCTCGGTCTGCGGGAGCAGCGTCAGCGTGCCGACCTTGTAGGCGCGCTGCCCGTTGTCTTCGCCGGTCAGCGTCAGCCGTTTCCCATCCTTCGGTGAATAGAGACCCATCTGCACGGTCGCGATCCCGATGTAGGGATAGATTGGCACGAAGAGCGTGCGCTTGTACTCGATCACCTGTCCCGGCTTCCACTGCGAGGTCGGTGTCGCCGGCAGGTGATCGTCGGTCCACATGAGCTCCTGGTCGGCGTCCAGGAAGTGGACCATGACCCGGTAGTCCTGCCCGAACGCCGGCGCATTGGCCGCGACCGTGAACTTGTACGTGACGTCGATCGGACTGCCCAGCGGGGCCTTCGGATGATTGAACCCGATCGCCGCAGTGGCTACGGGCGGCAAGTTCTCCTGTTTGCGGCGACACGCGCTCGCGAATGGCACAGACAGGATGAGGGCGCATAGGAGGACTCGGTCGATTCGGGTCATGTGGCTGGATGTCGGGAGAGCGTCGGACACCGCGGCGGCGGCGCAAAAACGGCGGCAACTCTCGGCTGCATCGTATGATAGCGCCGTTGTCGTCACGCGGGCAACCGTGTTAGAGTCGCCGCGTTCCGGAGGTGCCATGGCGCTCGATGCGCTCGGGCTGGTCGAAACCCGCGGATTGATTGGATCCGTCGAAGCGGCTGACGCGATGGTCAAGGCCGCCAACGTCGTCCTGATCGCGAAGGAATACATTGGCGCCGGATACGTCACCGTGATGGTTCGCGGCGACGTCGGGGCCGTAAAAGCGGCGACCGATGCTGGCGCCGCCGCGGCGCGGCGCGTCGGTGAGCTCGTCTCGGTGCACGTGATCCCGCGCCCGCACGGCGAAGTGGAGCGCGTGTTACCCAAATAAAGGCCGTGCACTGACGGCTGCAGATTGACGAATGGCGATTCGTTAACCGCACCCTCCGATGGCTCTCGACACCGCTCCCGCTCCCACCGACAAAGACCTGGCATCTGTCCAGGAAGCCCGGGCCCTCGCGCGTCGCGCTCGCGCCGCCCAACTGGTCCTCGCCGAATTCCCGCAAGAGAAGATCGACAGAATCGTGGATGCCATGGCCGCCGCCGTGGCGCCGCAGGCCGAGGCGCTCGCCAGACTTGCCGTCGAGGAGACCGGCTACGGTGTCGTGGCCGACAAGGTCCAGAAGAATCGATTCTCCGCCGAGCGCGTCCACGCGTTCATCCGCCCGATGCGCACAGTCGGCGTCGTCGCTCGCGACGAGGCGCGCAAGGTCATAGACATCGCGGAGCCCTTTGGCGTCGTCGCCGCGATCGTCCCTTCGACCAATCCGACGTCCACGGCGATCTACAAGATCCTGATCGCTCTCAAAGCGCGCTGCGCGATCGTTCTCAGCCCGCATCCGGCTGCCGTCCGCTGCATCAGCCGCACGGCCGAGATCATGGCAGATGCCGCCAAGGAGGCTGGCGCGCCGCCGGACGTCGTCCTGTGGATGAAGACGGTGTCGCTCGAAGGCACACAGGAGCTGATGAAGGCGCGCGAAGTGGCGGTGATTCTCGCCACCGGCGGGATGGGCCTCGTGCGCGCCGCGTACAGCGCCGGCAAACCCGCGTACGGCGTCGGCCCCGGGAACGCTCCCGCCTACATCGAACGGTCCGCCGATGTCGCAAAGGCCGTTCGCGACATCGTCACCGGCAAGACGTTCGACAACGGCGTGCTGTGCTCGTCCGAGAATTCCGTCGTCGTGGACGAGGCCATCGAGAGTGCCGCGCGCGATGCGTTCAAGCAGAACGGCGCGTACTTTCTGTCGAACGCGGAGGCAGATGCCGTCGCCCGCGTTCTCGTGTCGCCGCAGCGGTTGCCGAACCCGGCACTGGTCGGACGGACGGCCACATTCATCGCGGAGAAGGCCGGCATCAAGGTGCCGCCCGAGACCCGTGTGCTGATTGCGCAGCTCGAGGGCGTCGGCCGCGACTATCCCCTGTCGATCGAAAAACTCTGCCCGGTCCTGTCGTACTACATCGTCAAGGACTGGCACGAGGGGTGCGAACGCTGCATGCAGATTCTGCGATATGGCGGCATGGGACACACCATGTCGATCCACTCGCAGAACGAGCAGGTCATCCTCGAGTTCGGCCTGAAAAAACCTGCGTTCCGAATCGTCGTGAATACGCCCACGACACATGGATCCATTGGCCTGACGACAGGACTCGATCCGGCGATGACCCTGGGATGCGGCGGCTACGGCGGCAACATCACGTCGGACAACATCACGCCGCGTCACCTGTTGAACATCAAGCGGCTGGCGTACGAACTCCGTCCAGCGGTCACGCAGGTAAGGCCGGCGGCTGCCGCATCCACCGGCGCGGGATCGGCGCCTGCCCCGTTGCAAGGGCCACCGCGCCCGAAGCCGGCTGGCATCAGCACGGAATCGTTGACCAGCCGCATCGATGACTTTCTGAAGACGCGGGGCGTGCGGCCACTGGCAACCCCCACTCCGCCCACTCCGCACTCCGCACTCCGCATTCCGCGGCACCGTTCCGCACTCCGCACTCCGCGCGCTCCGAACTTCCCTTCTCTTTCCACCGTTTCACAACCAGCTGGAACGTCCCAATCCGGCGGGACAGCAGTCACGCGTCCGGCAGACTTTGTCTGCGAAGACGACGTCAGAACGGCAATCAAGACGGGCACGCGGATCCTGATCGGCGAGAAGACGATCGTTACGCCGTCGGCCAGGGATCTGGGTGAAGCGCAGCGGGTGTTCGAACAGGCGTCGTGGCGTCCGTAACGACTGTATTTGTTGATTGAACTGAGGTTACAGTCTTCGTCGTTGACCCGTCTTGGGGCCCGTGTTAAGCTCGCGCGTCGTCCGTCACCCAGCGGCGGCGATCATCGAGAACAGCGGAAACGGCGTCTTGCTCGAGGGGCAGACGTCAGACACACCGGGAGCCCCCTGCAGGGGGCGACCACGAACGGGCAGCCTGTCCAGCGTGGACGGGCGACCGGCCTACGACTTGCACTAGCGTCCCAGGACGCCAGCGCCGATCCTCCGATAAGTAGCATGGTCGGAGATGAGGCCGGCAGGCCGCCGACGGGCCCTTTTCGCGGAGCGCCTGATGCTGAAGACCTCCTGGCTGCCCCTGCTGGCGGCCCCTGTGATCGCGGCTGGTATGTCGGCAGGCTGTGGATCCGCCACGGCGCACCAGCAGACACCGGTACACGTCGCTCCGCCACCGCCCTCGGCCGTGCAGGCCGCCCAGGCCCCGACGCCCGCGCCACCGCCACCGCCCGTCGACTCGGTGGGACTCCTGATCGAAACGTCACAAAAGCACTTCACGGACGGACAACGCGAGCTTCAGCTCGGTCACCTCGAACGCGCCAAGGCCGAATTCGATCAGGCGCTCGACGTGCTGCTCGAATCGCCGTACGGCGCGCGATCTGAACCGCGAATCCGCGAACAGTTCGATCGCCTCGTCGATCGGATCAGCGCGTCAGAGATCACCACGCTAGGAGAGGGCGACGGCTTCAGCGAGAAGCCGACGGAGATCGCAGCGCTCGATCAGTTTCTCGATGCGTCCACGGCCGAGACACCAGCCGCGGCGCCTGAAGTCGCTCGAGCCGTCCAGACGGACCTGGCCAGCACCGCGCACGACATTCCCATCCCGCTCAATCCGCGCGTGCTGAGCTACGTCGAGCTGTTCCAGGGGCGGCTGCGTCCTTTCATCGAGGAAGGTCTGACCCGCGGGACCAAGTACCTGCCGATGATTCAGGGTGTCTTCCGCGCCGAGGGCCTGCCGCTCGATCTCGCGTACGTCCCACTCATCGAGAGTGCCTTCAAGACCAACGCGTTGTCACGAGCCAGCGCCAAGGGTGTCTGGCAGTTCATGCGCACGACCGCGATCGAGAACGGCTTGCGGCACGACTGGTACGTCGACGAGCGATCCGACCCCGAAAAGGCCACGCACGCCGCCGCCCTGTATCTGAAGAAGCTGCACGAGATGTTCGACGGCGACTGGCACCTCGCCCTCGCGTCGTACAACGGCGGCCCGGGTCGGGTGCAACGTGCGATGCAGCGGACTGGCGTGGACGATTTCTGGTCGCTCTGCACCAAGGCGCGCCGCCTGCCCCGCGAGACGCGCGAATACGTCCCCATGATTCTCGCGGCGATCGTCATCGCCAGGAATCCACAGGCCTATGGATTCGACGTTCAGCCCGATCAGCAGATCGAGTCAGAGACGCTGCAGCTGCCCGGGCCCGTCGATCTACGGCGCGTGGCGGAATGGACTGGCGCCTCGATTGACACGATCCAGGGGCTCAACCCGGAGCTCCGGCGCTGGACGACGCCGCTCCGTGCGGACGGGTATCAGCTGAAAGTGCCCGCGGGCACGGCCACAGGACTGAAGGCCAGACTGGATGAATCGGGACCATCCGAGCGTGCGGTGCTCAACTGGTACACCGTCCGCCGCGGCGAGTCGATCGCCACGATCGCGCGCAAGCTCCGCGTGAGCAAGGCGGATCTTGCAGAAGCCAACTACCTCTCGACCCGGTCGGCCGTCGCCGCAGGACAGAAGCTTATGATTCCTCGCGCGCCGGCCGTGCTGATGGCCGCGCATCCGGACCGTCCAGTGCCGGTTGCCGAATCGCGTCCCGCAGTCGCAAATGCCGCCCTTGTAACCGAAGCGCCACCGGATGACGACGACGGTCCCGCCGCGCAGGCCTCGAGGGTGGTGTACCGTGTGAAGAGGGGCGACACGCTGGCGTCGATCGCGCGGCTGTTCAAGACGAGTGTTGCCTCGCTGCGCCTCTGGAACCACCTGCCGTCGACCCGAATCAGTGCCGGTGATCGGCTCACCATCTACCGGCCCTCCACGCATACCGCCGAAAATCGCTGACGGATTCGCAGGTTTCGCAGTCCCTCGAACGGCCATCGATCGCAGAAACGCACCACGCCGCCGTCTCGGCGCGGCGTGATGCGCGAAATCCCTCGGCTGGCCCACTCACATCACGTCGGCATCCGCTCTGCAGTCGTGTCCTGTGTGCTGGCGCGTCTGCGGACGGCAACCGTCGTCGGGGTCGAAGCGGTCTCTGTCCACGTCGAGGTGGACGTGTCGTTTGGCTTGCCGATGTTTACGATGGTGGGCCTTCCCGACGCGAGCGTTCGCGAGAGCCGCGACCGCGTACGATCGGCGATACGGAACTGCGGCTTCGACTTTCCTTCTGAACGCGTCACGGTGAATCTGGCGCCGGCCGACGTGCGAAAGGCGGGTTCGGCGTTCGACCTCCCGGTCGCGCTCGGCGTGCTTGCCGCGATGGGCCTCGTCGAGCGGCGGCAGGTGCACGATCTCGTCGTGATTGGCGAGCTCTCGCTCGACGGATCCGTACAACCCGCTCGGGGTGTGCTGCCGATTGCCGTGGCCGCACGGCGCGATGGCGCGCGCGGGATCCTCTTGCCAGCAGCGAATGCTCCGGAAGCCACCGCCATTGGTGGTCTGCGCGTGTTCCCTCTCACGACGCTTGCCGACGCCGTCGGTGTCTTGAACGAACCTGGACAAGCGCGGGTCGCGCAACCAGTCACCTCACCTGCGGGCCGCCGGCCGGCTGCTCCTGACCTCGCGGACGTCAGGGGTCAGGCGCTGCCCCGCCGCGCCCTCGAAATCGCGGCTGCTGGCGGACATCATTTGCTGCTCGTCGGGCCGCCTGGTTCAGGCAAAACGATGATGGCGCGAAGGCTGCCGGGCCTGTTGCCGCCGATGGCATTCGAAGAAGCGCTCGAGGTCAGTGCGATTCATTCGGTCGCGGGCACGCTGCCTTCTGGCGTCGGCCTGCTCGCTGAGCGGCCGTTCCGATCACCTCACCACACCATCTCGGACGTTGCGCTCGTCGGCGGCGGCAGCCATCCACGTCCTGGCGAGATCAGCCTCGCGCATCGCGGTGTGCTGTTCCTCGACGAGATGCCCGAGTTCGATCGCCGCGTCCTGAACGTGCTGCGTCAGCCGCTCGAGGAGGGTTCCGTCGTCGTGGCGCGCGCGTCGCGCACGGTCCGCTTTCCTGCACGGTTTCTGCTGGTCGGCGCGATGAATCCGTGCCCGTGCGGATTTCTGGGGCATCCGCGCCGTGCCTGCCGCTGCACACCGGAGCAGATCTCCCGATACACTGGACGGTTGTCTGGCCCGCTGCGGGACCGCATCGATCTGGTTGTGGAGGTGCCGGCAGTGGGCACCGCGTCACTCTGGGCGTCGGTGCCTGGAGAGTGCTCGGCTGACGTACGCGAGCGCGTGCTCGCTGCGCGAACCAGACAGGCCGCCCGACCTCAGACGCGCGGCGGCGACCGGCGACTCAACGCAGATCTGGAAGGTGCCGACCTGCACTCGAGCTGCGGTCTCGCTGCTCCGGGGATGCGGTTGTTGAGCGATGCGGCCACGAGACTCGCGCTGAGCGCACGGAGTTATGACCGCGTGATGCGTGTGTCCCGCACGATTGCCGATCTGGCCGGCTCATCGGCGGTCGATACGACACATCTTGCCGAAGCACTGCAGTTTCGCGCTCTGCAGGATGTCTAGAAGGTTCGAGAGGTATTCGCAGTTTATTCGCTGGCGAAATACTTAAGGGCTTGTATAAAGTGCAAGGCTTGTCCTCGCAACACAGCGCCCGTCTTCGACGAAGGCCCCGCCGGTTCACGCTGGTCGTCTCAGACCGGAAGACGGGCGTGTATCGCCGCTTCACCGTCAATCCGCGCCCGGTTTTCCTGGGTGTGGCGGCGGCGTTCCTGCTGCCGGTGCTGATCGGGCTTGGCTTGCGCTGGAGCGCAGTCTCCGACATCGCGCGCCTTCAAACGACGACTGATGTGCTCGAAGTCGAGAATCGAAGCTACCGCGCAGCGACGGGTGCGTTGACGGCGCAGATTCAGGCGCTGCAGGCCGCCGTGGCACAGATCGGCGACAGGGCTTCTATCGATCCCGCGACAGCCAAGGCGATCGAGCGGCTGCCGGCGATGGTGAAGGCCCAGGCGGCGGGTGGTCCCGCCGTGTCGGCGCAGGCATCGCGGTCGATGTACGTGCCGGCGCTCAGTTCGCCCGACGACACCTTCGGCGCTCTGCGCGATCTGCTCTACAGCCTCGAAAACAGCTTGAACGTGATGAAGGTTGGCGTGGAGCGGCGGCAGGCGCTGGCGCTCGCGACGCCAACGATCTGGCCCGCGCATGGATGGCTCACGGATTCATTTGGCACCCGGAGCGATCCGTTCACCGGTGAGGCCGAATTCCACACGGGCCTCGACATCTCCACGGACAAGGGCGAGCCGGTGTTCGCGACGGCCAACGGTGTCGTGCAGGCTGCGGGACCGAGTGGCGCCTACGGCAACATGGTCGTCGTGGATCATGGCTTCGGCCTCTCGACGCGCTATGCCCACCTCGACCACTTCAACGTGAAGGTCGGTGACAACGTCAAGCGCGGGGCGGTGATCGGCTTCGTCGGTGCGACGGGCCGCGCCACCGGCGACCACGTGCACTACGAAGTGCTCGCCAACGGCCAGATGCTCAATCCGCTCCGGTTTCTCGTCGGCCGCTAGCGCCGTCGAGGCCTTTTTCCTTCGTCCGCCAAACCCTTCCATCTCTCGCACGGCACTTCGACGGCTCGATCCACCCCGGTCACCGGACTCTCGATTCTTCGACTTTTTGCCCGCTTTTCGGCCCCTTTTGACCCTTCGCCTTTTCGACTCTCGCGAAGTCCGTTACAATCGTTTGATATCCGTCGGCTGAAAGCCCCATGATAGGCACCCTCCTCGCCAAGGTCATCGGCACTCAAAACGAGCGTGAACTGAAACGGATCCGTCCCCAGGTGGATCGGATCAACGCGCTCGAGGACTCGATCCGGCCGCTGTCGGACGAGGCGCTGCGCGCCAAGACCGTCGAGTTCAAGACCCGCGTCGCCAACGGCGAGCCGCTCGACGAACTGCTACCCGAGGCGTTTGCCGTTGTCCGGGAAGCCGGCCGGCGCGCCCTCAACATGCGGCACTTCGACGTGCAGCTGATCGGCGGGATCGTGCTGCACCGCGGAACGATCTCCGAAATGAAGACGGGCGAAGGCAAGACCCTCGTCGCCACGCTCCCCGCGTATCTCAACGCGCTCGAAGGCAAGGGCGTCCACGTCGTCACCGTCAACGACTACCTGGCGCGGCGCGACTCCGAGTGGATGGGCAAGATCTACCGCTTCCTCGGCATGTCGGTTGGCGTCATCCAACACGAGTTGAACGACGAGGAGCGGCAGGTCGCGTACGGCTGCGACATCACGTACGGCACCAACAACGAGTTTGGCTTCGACTACTTGCGCGACAACATGAAATTCGAGTTGTCGCAGTTCGTGCAGCGCGCTCACCACTTCGCGATCGTGGACGAAGTGGACAGCATTCTCGTGGACGAAGCGCGGACACCGCTGATCATTTCAGGTCCGGCGGAAGAGTCCACGGACCTGTACTACGAAGTCGATCGGATCATTCCCAAGCTGAAGCCGGGCGAAGTGACGCGCGGCGACACCAAGGGTGAAGATCGCGATCGCCTCGAAGCCACAGGCGATTTCATCGTCGACGAGAAGCACAAAACGGTCACACTGACCGAGAGCGGCATGGCGGCGTGCGAGCACATGCTGGCGCACCGGCTGCATCCAGGCGGTCTCTACGACCCCGCGAACATGCCGCTGCTCCACCACGTCAACCAGGCGCTGCGAGCGCATTCGCTGTTCCGCCTCGACGTGGACTACATGATCAAGGACGGCGGCGTCGTGATCGTGGACGAGTTCACGGGGCGGCTGATGCCCGGACGGCGCTGGAGCGACGGCCTGCACCAGGCGGTCGAGGCCAAGGAAAAGGTCAAGATCGAGCGCGAGAACCAGACGCTCGCGACCATCACCTTCCAGAACTACTTCCGCAAGTACAAGAAGCTCTCGGGCATGACCGGCACGGCCGAGACCGAGGCCGAAGAGTTCGCCAAGATCTACAAGCTCGACGTCAACGTCATCCCCACCAATCGCGCCCTGCTCCGTGTCGAGGAACCCGACCTCATCTACCGCACCGAGCGCGAGAAGTACGAGGCCATCGTCAACGACATCATCGAGAAGCAGGAGTCGGCGCGGCCGGTGCTCGTCGGCACGGTGTCGATCGAGAAATCAGAGCGCCTGTCGACGATGCTGAAGCGGCGTGGAATCAAGCACGTGGTCCTGAACGCCAAGTACCACGCGCAGGAAGCCGAAATCGTCGCGCAGGCTGGCCGCAAGGGCACGGTGACGATCGCCACGAACATGGCGGGCCGCGGGACCGACATTCTGCTCGGCGGCAACGCGGAGTACATGGCGCGCCAGCAGTCGCTGGCCGAAGAAGTGGCGGAGCGCCTCTCTAGAGAGCAGGCGCGCTTCGTGGACGATGACGAGTTCGTCTACTTCTTCCACATCGACGCGTTCTATCGAGTGCCGCGCACGGACTGGGAGCGCATCTTCGCTCACTTCCGGAAGCAGTGCGACGTCGAGCACGAGGAGGTCGTTGCGATCGGAGGACTGCACATTCTCGGCACCGAGCGGCACGAGGCGCGCCGGATCGACAACCAGCTGCGCGGCCGCGCGGGCCGGCAGGGAGACCCGGGCTCGTCGCGTTTCTACCTGTCCCTCGAAGACGACCTCATGCGGATCTTCGGATCCGACCGCATCTCAGGCCTGATGCAGCGCCTGGGCATGGAAGAAGGCGTGCCGATCGAGCACCGGATGGTGACGCGAGCCATCGAACGAGCACAAAAGCAGGTCGAAGCTCAGAACTTCGGTATCCGGAAGCACCTGCTCGAGTACGACGATGTGATGAACAAGCAGCGGGAGAACATCTACTCGCTGCGGAGGGAGATCCTCGAGGGCACAGTTCGCGTCGACGAAGACGAAACCGTGGACCTCCGCGGCTACCTCATGGGCCTGGCCGAAGACCTGCTGGACGACATCGTCGATCGCTTCATCGGCGCCGAGATAGAGGTCGAAAGCTGGGATCTCGACGGGTTCAAGCAGGAAGTGACGCGGATCTTCGGACTCGCCCACGAGGACTTCACGACGATCGATTTCGCATCGGCGCCGACTGGAGAAATCCGCGACGCGGTCTGGTCCCGCATCACGTCCGAGTACCAGGCGAAGGAAGCTCTCGTGGGCTCCGACCTGCTCCATCGGATCGAGCGGGACATCATGCTGCAGATCGTCGACGGGCAGTGGAAGGATCACCTCTACAGTCTCGACCATCTGAAAGAGGGGATCGGCCTGCGCGGGTACGGCCAGCGGGATCCGCTCGTCGAGTACAAGCGCGAGAGTTTCGAGCTGTTCCAGGCCATGAAGGCGCGCATCGACGAAGAGATCGTGCGGTATCTGTGGTGGCTGCGTCCGGTCATGGAGTCGCCCTCCGATCAGGCCGGCGGGCCCGGCGCCGCTGGCGGTACCGGAGCTCGCACTCCCAGGCCAATGGCGCCGCGTCCCGCTCCGCGCCGTCCGCAGTCCTTCACCCTGAACGATCCGGGTGAACCGGTCGGCGCCGCCGCTGGTGGTCAGCGGCAGGCAGCGGCCGCTGCGAGTCCATTCGCACCCAAACCGGCCCGCACGGGCGGCGACGATGCAGCGGTCAAGACGGTGCGCCGCGACGTGCCGAAGGTCGGACGAAACGATCCCTGTCCCTGCGGCAGTGGAAAGAAGTACAAGAAATGCCACGGGGCTGGGTCGGCATGAGGGCATCGCGGCAACCGAGGGACCACTTCGTATGGAACTGAAGACCGAACTGCCGACCGCTGAGCGCCTCGATCAGAGCATCGAAACCGCTTTCACCTTCGACGACGTGCTGCTCGTGCCGCAGCACTCCCAGGTCGTTCCCACGCAGGTGGATGTCTCGACCCGGTTCTCGCGCAATATCACCCTCAACGTGCCGCTGGTCAGCGCGGCAATGGACACCGTCACCGAGTCGCTGCTGGCCATCGCCATGGCCCAGCACGGCGCGATCGGCGTCATCCACAAGAACCTCTCGATCGACGAGCAGGCCTCGGAAGTGGATCGCGTGAAGCGTTCCGAGAGCGGCATGATCGTCAATCCGGTCACGCTGTCGCCGCGGCATCGGATTGCCGAGGCGCTCGAGCTGATGCAGAAGTACCGGATCTCTGGCGTTCCCATCACCGAAGACGGCAACAAGGAAGGGCGGCTCGTCGGCATCCTCACCAACCGCGACCTCAGGTTCGAGACCAACGTTCAGCGGCCGATCAGCGAGGTGATGACGCGCGAGAATCTCGTGACCGTGCCGGTCGGGACGACGCTCGAAGAGGCGCGCGAGATTCTGCACCAGCACAAGGTCGAAAAGCTGCTCGTGGTGGATCAGGACTACATGCTCAAGGGCCTGATCACCGTGAAAGACATCCAGAAGGCCGTCAAGTATCCCAACGCCTGCAAGGATTCGCTCGGACGGCTTCGGGTCGCCGCCGCGATCGGCGTCGCGCGCGACACGATGGATCGCGCCGAGGCCCTCGTCGCCGCGCACGTGGACGCGCTCGTCGTCGACACCGCGCACGGTCACTCGCAGGGCGTGCTCGACACGGTCCGCCGGATTCGTCGCCAGTTCCCTGACGTCGACGTCGTTGCCGGCAACGTCGCCACGGCCGAAGCGACCGAAGCGCTCATCGGTCTCGGTGTGGACGCCGTGAAGGTCGGCATCGGTGCCGGGCTCGATCTGCACAACGCGGATAATCGCGGGCGTCGGCGTGCCGATGATCTCGTCGATCTCGCATTGCGCGCGCGCTGCGGCACGCTACGGCGTGCCCGTCATCGCCGACGGCGGGCATCCGCTTCTCGGGCGACATCACGAAGGCGATCGCGGTCGGCGCCTCGTGCACCATGATCGGCAACCTGTTCGCGGGCACCGACGAGAGCCCGGGCGAGATGACCATCTACCAGGGCCGCAGCTTCAAGGAATATCGCGGCATGGGGTCTATCGGCGCCATGCGCCGCGGCAGCCGCGACCGGTACTTCCAGGACGAGTTCGACCTCGAAGCCGGCGGCAGCGACAAGCTCGTGCCCGAAGGGATCGAAGGGCGTGTTCAGCACAAAGGGCCCGTGGCGATGATGGTTCACCAGCTGGTGGGCGGTCTTCGCGCCGGAATGGGCTACTGCGGGGCGCCGGATATTCCGACGCTGCAGCGCACGGCGCGCCTGGTGCGCATCACGCCCGCGGGTGCGCGCGAAAGCCACGTGCACGACGTCACGATCACGAAGGAAGCGCCCAACTACAGAAGTGAGTAGTTGGTAGTTGGTAGTTCGTAGTGCTCGGGCGAACGTGCGATACTCGCCGCGCGAACCATGATCTACGGACTATGAACTACGGACTACGAACTTCGTAACACGCCCTGTGCCCCTAGTCATCACCACTCGAAGTGAGCGAGAGACCGAGGCGGCGGCGACGCGCCTGGCCACCAGCCTCAGGCCCGGCGACGTCCTGCTTCTCGTCGGCCCCCTCGGGGCCGGGAAGACTGCGTTCGTGCGCGGGCTGGCTGTCGGTCTCGGCATCGATCCCGCGGACGTCTCCTCCCCCACCTTCACCCTCGTCCAGGAGTACCGCGGCCGCCTGACGCTCCACCACGCGGATCTCTATCGCCTGGGTCCCGCCGAAGTGGCCGACCTGGCTCTCGACGATCTCCTGTCCGGTGAATCGCTCCTCGCGGTCGAATGGGCGGAACGCTGGGAAGATGCACCGCGGCTGGCGATCCTGGTCCAGATCGACCCGCAAGGGCCTGAAGAGCGGCGCATTCTCGTTGACGATCGCCGCCGGGCCGGTGACGAGGACGACGACGTGGCGCTGCGACCGAAGGCGTAACGACACCGCGTCCGCAAGGCAGGCGCCATCGATCCGATTCAGGCGCTCAGGGTTGATTAGATTCGTGTTGCGGCCGCCGTTTCGCCGTCAGTTCGAGCACGGCATCGCCGAGATGCGCGATGACGTCCGACGCGATCAGCGACACTTCGCCTTCTGACGCTTCGGCGAGATCGCCGGCTGTCCCGTGAAGATAGACACCAAGCCGGCACGCGGCCTCGGCGTCGAGCAGCTGGCCGAGCCAGGCGGCTACGATGCCTGTCAGGACGTCGCCCATCCCGCCGCTCGCCATGCCGGGATTGCCCGTTGGATTGATGAATACGTGCTCTTCTGGCGTCGCAATCACCGTGCGGTGGCCCTTCAGGATCACGTAGACGTGATGCGCCGCCGCAAACGTCGTCGCCAGCTCGACGCGGTTCGCCTGGACTTCGGCCGTGGTGACGCCGGTGAGACGGGCGAACTCACCCGGATGGGGCGTGATGATGACGTCGCGTCCTTCAGCGCCCATGAGACGTTCGGGATTCGACTCGAACGCGTTGAGTGCATCGGCGTCGAGCACGAGGGGCGCTCCGGCCCGTTCCAGCAGCGCGTGAACGAACGCGATGGTTCCTGGCGCGGTTCCAAGTCCAGGCCCGACCGCGATCACGTCGCAGTTGTGCTGCAGGAGGCGGTCCACGTCGGCAACGTCGAACCCGTTCTCGGATTCAGACAACGCGAGCGTCATGTATTCCGGCGTCATCGCGGCCACGATCGGCTGGCAGGACCGGGCGGTCGCCAGCGTGACGAGCCCGGCTCCTGATTTCAACGCAGCGCTCGCTGCCAGATGCGCCGCTCCACTGTGTCCAGGCGCACCGGCGATGACGAGGACGTGGCCATAGTCGCCCTTGTGCGAGTCCGGAGACCGGGGAGGCACCAGCGCGCGCATCTGTGCGCGCGTCAGCAGCTCCACGCGCGGTCCGTCGAGGCCGTCGATCACGGGAGTCGGAATGCCGATGTCGGCAATCACGATGTCGCCGGCGTGCAGTTCCGCAGGGGGGAGGACGAGCGGCAGCTTCGGGGCGCCCAGCGTCACCGTGATCGTCGCGTCGATGCAGTCGCCGAGCAGTTCGTGTGTATCGGCGGAAAGTCCCGAAGGCAGATCCACCGCGACCACCGGTAACCCGGACGCATTGATGTCGGCGACGACCGTCTCGTAAAGACCCTGCAGGGGCGTTTTCAAGCCCGTTCCGAAGAGTGCGTCCACGATCAGATCGCACTCGGCGATTTCTGAGAAGTGCAGTTCCCACGCCTGATCGTCGTTCACTTCGACGACCGTCTCTCCGAGCTGACCGAGCACCTCGAGATTGGTGCGTGCGTCGCCCTTGATCTCGGCGACTTCTCCCACGACGAAGACCGACGTCTCGACGCCGCGCTGGAGCAGCGTCCGTGCGACGACGAAGCCGTCTCCCCCGTTGTTTCCTCGCCCGCAGAGGACGGCGACATGGCGCGTCTCGAGGTCTTCGAATGTGGCCTCCATCGCCGCGACGACCTGCCGTCCTGCGTTCTCCATCAGGACGATGCCCGGAATCCCGATGTCTTCTATCGTGCGGCGGTCGGCTTCGCGCATCTGCGCGCTGGTGAGAATGCGCATGCAGGGTTCGGCAGGATCGTGGAGAGCGGCGCGGCTCATCCGGCGCCGACGGGCACGGTCGGGCGGAGTCTAGCACACGGGTTCGACGGATCGACGGTTGCCACATCGAAGGTGAGAGGGCATCATGAAGCGGTACGCCATCTTTATGGCGGGGTGCATTCGAGAACGGGACGCATGACCCCGCCTCTCCGTGGAGCGGCCGTTCAATGACCACGATGATCAGCGTGAACGGGGTGGTCAGCCCCGCGCACGAAGCCACGATTCCCGTCCTTGACCACGGATTCCTGTTCGGCGAGGGCGTGTACGAAGTCTGCCGCACGTACCACGGCCTGCCCTTCCTGTTCGACCGGCACACGCGGCGCCTCCGCGAGTCTGCGGCGAGGCTGGCGCTCCCGGTGCCATTCACGGATGGCGAGATCCGGGATCGCGTCGATGACACGGTGGATGCCGCGGAGCTCGGCACGACGGACTCGCCCTCGGCGTACGTCCGACTGCTTCTCACGCGAGGCGTCGGCGAGATCAGTTACGACCCGTCAGGGTGCCCCAACCCGACGCTGGTGGTGATCGCGAAGAAATACGTGCCGCCGGGGCGCGACGTGTACGAGCTGGGGGTTCGGATTGCAATGGTGGCGACGGTCCGCAACCACCCGGCATCGCTCAACCCGCTCATCAAGTCGAACAACCTCCTGAACAACGCCCTGGCGATGCAGGAGGCGTTGCGTCAGGGCGCGTTCGAGGCGTTGATGCACAACCATCGGGGCGAGCTGGCCGAGTGCTCGCAGTCCAACCTCTTCGTCGTCAAGGCGGGATCGGTCTACACGCCTCCGCTCGACGCGGGCCTGCTCGCGGGGATCACGCGCGCGTATCTGTTCGAGATTGCGAACGACCTGGGAATGACGGTGGCAGAGGTCCCGCTGCGCGACGAGGATCTGCTCGGTGCCGACGAAGCGTTCCTCACGAGCTCAACGCGCGAGATTGTGCCGGTCGTTCTCGTGAACGACCATCGCATCGGCACCGGACACCCGGGACCGGTGACCCGCGCCCTGCTCGACGGCTATCGCCAGCGCGTAGAAGCGCTCACGAAGAACGGCCGCGACAATCAGACCGCTTTTTCCGTGTAGGCCTCGATCGGCGGACACACGCAGAACAGATTCCGATCGCCGTACGGATTGTCGATCCGCCCGACGGCCGGCCAGATCTTCGCCGCGCGCACGAAGGGCAGCGGATACGCTGCCTGGCGCCGTGAGTAGGGATGCGTCCACTCGTCGTCCGTGACGGCGGCGGCCGTGTGTGGCGCATTCTTGAGGACGTTGTCTTTCGGATCGGCCTTCCCTGTCATCACTGCGTCGATTTCACGGCGGATGGCAATCATCGCGTCGCAGAAGCGATCCAATTCCTCTTTCGGCTCGCTCTCGGTCGGCTCGATCATGAGCGTCCCCGGCACCGGGAAAGACACCGTCGGCGCGTGAAACCCGTAATCCATCAGGCGCTTCGCGATGTCGGTCTCCTCGATGCCCGCGGCCTTGAACGCCCGCATGTCGAAGATCATCTCGTGCGCCACCCGGCCGTTCGCGCGCGTGTAGAGCACGTCGTAGTGCGCTGACAAGCGGGCGGTGATGTAGTTGGCGTTGAGCAGCGCGTACCGCGTCGCATCGGTGAGCCCGTCCGGGCCCAGCATCGAGATGTAGCCGTACGAGATCAGGAGAATGCTGGAACTGCCCCACGGCGCCGCCGCGACGGGAGCGATGCCGTGAGATCCACCCGTCGTGGTAAGTGGATGGCCCGGCAGGAACTGTTTCAGATGCGCCGCTACGCCAATCGGGCCCATGCCGGGACCGCCTCCACCATGCGGGATCGCGAAGGTCTTGTGGAGATTGAGGTGGCAGACATCGGCGCCGATCGAGGCCGGACTCGTGAGTCCGACCTGTGCGTTCATGTTCGCGCCGTCCATGTAGACCTGGCCGCCGTTGGCGTGGACGATCTCGCAGATCTCGCGAATCCGATCCTCGTAGACGCCGTGCGTCGAGGGGTAGGTGATCATCAGCCCGGCGAGCTGGGCGGCGTGCTGTTCCGCCTTCCTGCGGAGATCATCGACGTCTACGCTGCCGTCCTTCTCGCTCGCGATCACGACGACGCGCATGCCGGCCATGGCCGCACTGGCTGGATTCGTTCCGTGCGCTGACGCCGGGATGAGGACCACCGTCCGGTCGTGATCGCCGCGGCTCTGATGCCAGGCGCGGATCACGAGAAGACCGGCGAGCTCACCTTGCGCACCGGAGTTCGGCTGCAGCGACACCGCGGCGAACCCGGTGATCCGGCACAGCGCCCGTTCGAGGTCGGCAAAGATCGCCTGGTAACCCTCCGCCTGATCGACAGGCGCAAAGGGGTGCATCCGGGAGAACTCCGGCCACGTCACCGGGATCATCTCGGCGGCGGCGTTCAGCTTCATCGTGCACGAGCCAAGCGGGATCATCGACGTGTCGAGACCGATGTCTTTCCGCTCGAGCGACTTCATGTAGCGCATCATCTCGGTCTCGGAATGATGCGCGTGGAAGACGGGATGCGTCAGGAACTCGGTCGTCCTGCGCAGCTCGGGCGGAAACGACTGGGCTATGCCCTCAGAATCGATCGGGAACATCGTCCCGTGGTACGGCCCGCTCTGTCCCGCCGCTCGGGCAAGCACGTTGATGAGCGAGAACGAGATCGGCTTGTTCGAACGTTTCATCGAGCGCGACGCCGAACCGCGTGTCATCGAGATAACGCAGATTGAGCCCCGCTGCGAGCGCTTCTGCCTTCAGTGTCGCCATCGACACGCTGCCAACCTCGAATCGGAGCGAATCGAAGTAGCACGTGTTCGTCTGACGGTAGCCGAATTGCGCGGCCATACCTTCGAGCACCAGCGCCATCGCGTGCACACGCGTCGCAATCGCTTTCAACCCCGCCGGACCGTGATACACGGCATACATCGCCGCCATGTTGGCCAGCAGCGCCTGCGCGGTACAGATGTTCGACGTCGCCTTCTCGCGGCGGATGTGTTGCTCGCGTGTCTGGAGCGCCATCCGATACGCCGTCTGACCGTTGGCATCAACCGAGACGCCGATGATGCGGCCGGGCGCCTGTCGCACGTAGGCCTCGCGTGTCGCGAAGAATGCCGCGTGCGGACCGCCGTAGCCCAGCGGCACGCCAAAGCGCTGCGAGTTGCCGACGACGACGTCGGCACCCATTTCGCCGGGAGGAGTGAGAAGCGTCAGCGCCAGGAGGTCGGTCGCGACGGCGACGAGCACGCCTGCGTTGTGCGCACGCGCGATGACGCCCCGCAGGTCGCTGACCAGTCCTGCCTCGTCCGGGTATTGCAGCAAGAACCCGAAGTGATCGGGACCGAACTGCACGGCGCCGGCGTCCACTACCTGGACCTTCAGACCCAAGGGCTCCGCGCGCGACTGCAACACGGCGAGTGTTTGCGGGAAGACCGCTGACGACACCAGAAACGTGTTCGCCTCCGCAGCCTTCTTCCCCTGCACCCGGTGCAGCATCGTCATCGCTTCCGCAGCAGCGGTCGCTTCATCGAGGAGTGACGCGTTGGCGATTTCCATCGCCGTGAGATCGCGGACCATCGTCTGGAAATTGAGGAGCGACTCGAGGCGTCCTTGCGCGATCTCGGCCTGGTAGGGCGTGTACGGCGTGTACCAGCTCGGGTTCTCCATCACATTGCGCAGGATCACCGCAGGCGTGATGGTGTCGTAGTACCCGAGACCGATGAACGACCGGAAGACGCGATTCTTCGCCGCGACGCCGCGCAACCGCGTCAGATACTGGTGCTCGGTTTCGGCCGGCGGCAGATCGAGCGGGGCCTCGAGGCGGATGGAGTCGGGGATGACTTCGTGAACGAGCTGGTCGAGTGAAGCGGCCTTGACGGCCTCGAGCATGGCGGCGAGGTCGTCATCGCCAGGACCGATGTGTCGCGCTGCGAAGGAATCAGATCTCATCGTGTTCTAGACTGCGATAGCTTCGTACTGAGTGACTGTCGAGCAACGCGTTGGCTTCAGCGGGATCGCTCAGGCGGATATCGACGAGCCACGCGGAGTGAGGCTGATCGTTCACCGACTCGGGCTTGTCTTTGAGCGTGTCGTTGACGGCCACGACTTCCCCGCTCACGGGGGCAAACAGTTCAGAGACCGCCTTCACGGACTCGATCGTGCCAAACGGCTGACCCGCGGTCACTTTCGCGCCGATCTGAGGCAGCTCCACGAAAACGACGTCACCAAGCTGCTTCTGGGCGTAGTCCGTGATGCCAACGCGACCCTGTCCGCCGTCGATCCGGATCCACTCATGATCTTTGGTGTATTTCAGGTCAGATGGATACATTCCTCAGCTCCTGGACCGCTTGTAGAAGGGCAACGGCACGAGACGCGCCTGCGCTCGCCGATTCCTGATGTCTATCTCTATTGTCGCGTCGGCCGGCAGCGACTGGGGTACGTAGGCCATGCCAATGGCCTTCTTCAAGAAGGGGGTTTGGGTTCCGCTCGTGACGACCCCGGCTGAAGCGCCTTCGACAATGACGGGGTGCCCCTGCCGGGCGATGGCGCGGTCGACCATCTCGAAGCCCACGATGCGCCGCGACCGTCCGGCGGCTTTCTGCGCCTCGAGCACCGATCGGCCCTCGAAATCCCCCTTGGTCCACGACACGATCCATTCGAGATCTGCCTCGAGAGGCGTCGTCGTGTCGTCGATGTCGTTCCCGTAGAGACGCATGGCGGCTTCGAGCCGGAGCGTGTCGCGCGCGCCCAGGCCTGCCGGCTTGACGTCGAGATGACGCCCCTCGTTGAGGATGGCGTCCCAGACTCGCGCCGCCTGAGCAGGCGGGGCAAACACTTCGTAGCCGTCCTCGCCGGTGTAGCCCGTGCGCGAGACCGTACATCGCACACCCGCGACTTCTCCGTGCGTGAACCAGTAGTACTTGATGGAGCCGAGGTCGATCGCCGTCAGCTGCTGCATCACCTCGCGTGCGGCCGGCCCCTGCAGGGCAATCAGCGCATAGCGTGAGCTGGAGTCGACCGCAACCGCATCGCCGGCCGTCTTGGCATGGTCGGCAATCCACCGGAAATCCTTGGCGACGTTCGACGCATTGACCACGAGCAGGAAGTGGTCTGGTGCGAGCCGGTACACGAGCAGGTCGTCGATGAACGTGCCGGCCGGCGTCATCAGCCCGGAGTAGTGCGCCTGCCCCACTTTCAACCGCGACACATCGTTGGTCGTCATGTGCTGTAGAGCGGTCAGGGCATCCGCCCCGGCGACCTCGATTTCGCCCATGTGGCTGACGTCGAAGACACCTGCGCGCGTACGAACGGCCAGGTGCTCGTCAGTGATGCCCGAGTACTCGACCGGCATGTCCCAGCCAGCAAACGGGACCATGCGGCCGCCGAGGGCGACGTGGCGGGCATGAAGCGGCGTGCGCTTGAGATCAACCTGATCGGGCTGCGACATGGAAGGGTTCGGGTGGGACGGACATAGCAACGTACTATGCGCGTTCTCGGTGGGTCAAGGACGTGAAGTTCGACGCTGACGCCGGCTATTTCCGGACATCGGGCGAGCGAGTCAGCGCCGCATCGGCATCGGCAGCCGGCCGTCGGCTCCGCTTGTCAGCGACTTGAAACCGGCATCGGCCGCGAGCGAGGCGAACACGGCGTCCACCCGCGCCTCCATCATCTCCTTGCTCCGCACCGCCTGGTAGCGCTCGGTACTCGAAGAAATGACGCTTGAGGAGGTCGAGCGCCTTCTCCTTCTGCCCGGCCTGCGCATAGATGGCGGCGAGGTTGTACGAGGCGCTCAGCAGGGCCGCATGTTCCCGAGCGATCTGAAGCGCCTCATCGGTGTGTCCCGCCTGAGCCAGAAAGACCGCGCTGAAAACGAGGTTGTAGGGGTCGTTCGGGTCGAGGGCGAGCGCCTGCTTCACGTAGGCGTCCGCCTTGGCCACGTCGCCTTCCGAGTTCCAGTACACCGCGAGGTTTCGATAGGCCAACGCGAGAGGGAACTCGCGCACGGCGTCTTCCATCAACCCGAGACCCTTCTTGAACGCGCCCTCGTGGATCGTCATTTTGCCGAGACCGTGTAGAGCAACCGCACGTGACAGCGGATCGGCCGGCATGCGAAGCAGTTCCTCGAAGGTCTCGCGCGCCTTCGTCCAGTCGCCGATATGGTGCCGATAGAGTTCGCCGAGGTAGCGCAGCGGCACGGGATCGGCCGGATCCAGACGCGACGCGGCCTCGTACAGTTGCTCGGCCGCAGTGTAGTTCGCGTCGTTCTCGGCCGCGAGCCCACGCCGCAGCGTCCGTTCGATCTCGGCACTCTTCGCCAAGTCGTAGACGGGCGCCAAGCCGGACCCTGCGCCCTCCACCGTCGCGCCCAGCTTCTTCAACTCCTTTTCGGCATTCTTGGCCTGTTTGGGGAACAGGCACTTCCGCGCCAGGACGTCCTTATACCGAGCGATCGCGGCGTCCTTGTCGCCCTTCTTCACGCTCTCCTTCGCGTCGGCCACCGCCTGCTTGACCTCCGCTTCGCGCAGCTTCATCTCATCCTGCACGAGCTTCTCGACTTGGGCGACCCGCAGGAATCCTTCTTTGTTTCTCGCTGTGCCAAGCACCTTGCCGTCGGCTTGCGCGAGCACCACGACTGGCAGCTTCTCGTCGGGCGCCAGCTGTTGACCGAGCGGCGACCGCCCATCGGCGACGTCCATCGTCACGCACTGCGAGGCATAGAGCGACAGCATGCGTGAGTTGCGGAGGCTCGACTTCTCGAACTCGACTTGAGAGGAGGGGAACCAGTAGACGATGAGGCTTCCCGCGGTGAGTGTGTCCCCGGCTTTCGCCATCTTCCATGGCACCGGGTAGAGCTCCACTTCGCCGAGACCGCTCAGGCCGCTCATGCCGCCCGTGCCTCCGCCACCCCCACCGCCACACGTCGCCAGCACGCTGCTCACTGCCAGTAGCGTCATCACGAATACTGCGAGAACTCTGGCGTAGCTGCGGCGCATCACGTTTGACTCCTTCGGCCCGCACAATGGGGATCGGCGGGAACAGCGATCATTCGACCACGATCTCCCCGACCTGATACCAGCCGTCCTGTTGGCGGCCGGCGATTGCCAGCCGAATCGCCGGCTGACGCGTCGCCGGATCGAGCAACGCCACACGCACCGCGTACGTGCCCGGTGCAAGATCGAGTGGCACCGCCACCGTCGTGTCGACGACCGAATCTCCGGGTAGCCATTGCCGGATGTCGGTGTCGAGGGGCACGACCGTGTCGCCAATCGCGAGTGCCAGCGTGTACTTGTGATAGATGGGCGCGACACCGGCGTTGAACCACCACATGCCGAACGGCGCCATTGACCCCCGGGCCGCGTGCGACGGATATTCCAGCCGCTTCAGCACGAACCGATAGCCGATCTGCTTCTGGAAGTCGTCGAATGCCGCCTTCCAGTCTGCAGGAATCCGACTGGATTTGATATTGATCGTCGAAGCGTGCCACCGAAGCGCCTGGTCGAGGATTGGCTTCAGCGGGAAATTCCACTGGTGCCACTGCTCCGGCACCCAGCAGGTTTCAAGCGCCACGGGCGCCGTACGCCACGCCTCCTGGATTCCGGTCCGCGCGATCTGCTCCGGGTACAGGTCTCTCATGTGCGCAAATTTGCGGCCTGGCGCACCCATGTCACCCCAGCAGTCCAGCCGCCATCCTGCCCCGCGCGCGACGCCATGCTTCAGGGCGTTGGGTTCGTCGAAATTCATCAACAACGGCGTCCGCGAGAACGCCGTGAAGTAGAGATCGATCAGTTGCTGCTGGACCGACCAGCTGGGCAGATATGGTCCCCAGCCCTCGCCCCAGTAGCCGACGGTCGAGACATCCAGGTGATTCAGATCTGGATGACCGTCGTAGCGTTTGCCGAGCTCGACGACCAGTGCACTCCACAGCTTGGCATAGAGCGGATCGTCGGCATCCGGTGACCAGATCGCGCCGTCCTTGCTCGCCGGCGTGTTCGCGCGCTTCGCGCCGGAGGTCTGATACCAATCCGGCATCGCATGCTTGTCGTCGTACGGCATGATCCGGATGCCGATCCGCTGACCATGCCGGTGTGCCTCCGCCAACGCATCGTCGAGGATCTGCCAGCGATAGGTGCCGCGCTGCGGTTCGATCTGCGACCAGAACCAGCGCAGGTAGGCGACGCTCGATGGCGGAAAGTCCACCGGCGAGCCAGCATCAGCAGCGCGCGTTTCGGGACCGACCTCAGACCAATGAACTCCGTCGTTGAGCGGCTGGCCACTGAATCGATTGAAGGTCTCGATCCCCATCCCAGGATTCACGAGCAGCTCGTCGATCTCGGTTGGACGAACGACGGTTGTCTGCGCGAACGTCACGCCCGCGGCCGCAAGCCACGCGACGATCGACCACACTGCGACACGCATCGGAGCTACTCCTTGCGGGCGCCCGCGCCCGCCGGCAACGCATAGGCGACGAGCCCCGTCGGCCCGGCAGGAGAAGCGGTTGATCCGCTCGAACCAGCCGTTGTCGCAGGGTCGCTCGATGCCGTGACCAGCAGGTACTGCCGCCCACCCCATTCGTACATCGATGGCTGGCCGCTCGTTGGTCCGCCAAGCGGCAACGTCGTCAGTTCCGTGCCGTTTGCGCTGTCGTAGACGTGCACTTTCTGATCGGCGGCCGTGGCAAACAGCAGGCCCGTGCCGGTCACGATCAGACCGCCCTTCACCGTAGATGCCGAACCGGTACCGGTGATGCCCTGTTTCACCAACCGAAGATCGTCGCCCAGGCCCTTCTGCCAGGCGATCGTGCCCGTGTTCAGGTCGTAGGCCGTCAGCGTCGTGTATGGCGGTTTCACGATCGTCGGATACAGTCCAAACCCGTCGGTCAGGGGATACCCTTCGCGCACGACGACTTCAGGATTCGTTCCACGCGCCGGGCGCTTCTCTCCCGGCTTCAGCAGCCGGATGATCGTTGGCACGTTGAAGCCGATGACGTACACGCGCCCGCCCGCTGGATCGCCAGCCGTGCTCCCCCAGTTCGAGCCTCCCTGGTTCCCGGGCATATAGACGGTCTCTTCGAAATCGAGCGGCGTGAACGGTCCGTCGTTTCGCGCGCGAGCGAGACGAGTCCGGAGCTCCTCCCGCTCGGCGTCAGTCAGGATGTACGGATTCAGATCGTCAGCAGTGAACGACTGCCGGACGAACGGAGGCGGATTCGTCGGGAATGGCTGCGTTGGCGACAGCTTTTCACCAGGGACGTTCGAACCTTGCGGGACGGGACGCTCGACGATCGGCCAGACTGGCGCGCCCGTGAGGCGATCGAAGACATACAGATAGCCCGTCTTCGATGCGACCGCAACGACTTCTATCTGCCGTCCGTCGTGACGGATGGTCGTGAGCTGCGGCGCAGAGTTGTTGTCCACATCCCAGACGTCGTGATGCACCATCTGGAAATGCCAGAGCCGGCGTCCCGATCGCGCGTCGAGCGCGAGAATGCAGTTGGCGAACAGGTTGTCGCCGTGCCGGTAGCCGCCGTAGAAGTTGTACTTCGCGCTGCTCGTCGGCACGTACACGATGGCGCGAACAGGGTCGACGGTGAGCTCAGCCCAGTCGTTGGCGCCACCGATGTTTGCCCGCGCGTTCGGCGGCCATGTGTCGGCGCCGAACTCGCCGGCACGCGGCACGGTGCGGAACGCCCACACGAGCGCGCCTGTCCGCACGTCATACGCGCGGATGTCGCCGGGCGCCGACTTGTATTCGGCATTCGTCGCGGACCCCATGATGATGAGGTTCTCGAACACCTTGCCCGGCAAGCGGCTTTGCTGTTTGACGGTCTCCGGATCGCGGTCGAGGCCCTGGCGCAGATCCACACGGCCATTCGCGCCGAAGGAAGGGATTGGTTTGCCTGTCCGCGCGTCGATGGCGTAGAGCATGTCGTTCGCGCTGAACAGCAGCCGCCGATCCCCGCCATCCGCGTTCTCCCAGTAGTTCACCCCGCGGAGCGCGAAGCCCTCGATGCCGTCATGCACCCACAGCTCCTTGCCCGTCGTCGCGTCGACGGCCACCAGCGCGGTGCCGCGCGTACGGCTGTAGACGACGCCGCGCGCCACGACGGGATTGAAGTCGGTATCACCGGCCGGGTACGACCAGGCAACCGCCATCGATCCCACGTTGGTCCGGTCGATCTGGGTCGCAGCCATGAAGCGCGAACTGTCAGGTCCGCCGGCGAAGTCGCGCCACTCGCGCACGGTCCGTTGCGCGCCCGAGAGCCCGGTGATGCCACTCATCGATGCGATGACGACGACTGCGACCGACACGCGCACCCACCGTTCAGACCCTGCCCCATCACCCCTAGCAAACATCAATGCTCTCCTACTTGAATCGCGGCGCAGGCAAGCGCCACTCGCCAGCTACTTCGACCGGCCCGCCCTGACGAACGTCACCTGCGCTTCGCGCCAACCGGCATCACCAGACGGGAACGTGAGCCGGAGGCGAGATCGCGCACTCCCCGGTGCCTGCTCCACGCGCACGGTCGCGCCGTCCGCACGGACGGTGGCTGCGGTTTGCGCCGGTTCGACGTCCAGCTGGTAGTCCTTCCCCGCCCGTCCGGCGATCCGGGCGACGGTCTGATCGCCATCTCCCCGGACTTCGATGATCCGAAGCCTCGACGAAGGCTCGCCAGCCACCAGCGGTATGTGCTCGGGAATGAGCGAGAGGCCAGGACGCCGGATCGCCTGTTCCCATGAGATGCGGCCGCTGACGCGGCCCGCGACACGAACGGAGGCCGGATCCGCGCCAGGCGGGAGCCGTAGATCCACGACGATAGGCAACGGTCCCGGCGTCGCTTCCACGTCGATGCGAACGTTGTCCGCTCGGACTCGCAAGATGGACGTTAACCCTATGCTGACGCCATCGCAATCCACGAACGGTGATTTCACGCCAGCCCGCCGGGAGTGATGGCGTCAAGACCAGCGGTTCGTCCGCCGGCGTCGCAGGTGCCGTCATCACCGCCTGCGCGCTTGGAGCGCTCGGTGCGCCGTCGAACCCGACGAGACCGCGCAGCAGTCCGCTCACGAAACCAGCGGTCGCAAACAACTGGTGCGGCACCGCGCCATCCACGGTCCGCAGCCGATCGCCGGAATACAGTTCCGCCGTGAAACCCGCGACCCTCGAGCGAGGGTAGCTGCGCGAGCGCGTCGAGGTATTGCCACGCGGCCTCCGGTCGATCCTGCTGGTACAGACCGAGGATGGCGAAGCCAGTCACGAACGGCCAGACGGCCCCGTTGTTGTAACTGAGCGGATCGTAGAGCGGGCTGCGCATCGACAGCATGCGCGCCCCCCAGTCGCTTGCGACACCCGGCGATGCGAGCTCGTCGAGCGTCTTCGCAACTGCCGGCACCTTGGCACTCAGGTGCCCGCGCCAGAGACCAAGCGCCGGCCACACGGTGGACGCGCCCTGCGTCGTGCCGTTCTTCAGCACGGCAAATGGAAGCGCCGCATCGGCGCCGGCGAACTTTCTGGCGAGGGCTTCGCGTCCTTTCCAGTACACATCCTCGGCCTGCTTGGCCGTCTCTGCCTCGCCGAAACGTCTGGCGAGCGACGCCATCGAGCTGGCCGCGTCGAGCCACGCCGTCGCCAGGTAGATGTCGGTCTGCACGTCGGCCGATCGCAGCGCCCCCGTCTCGACGGCCGCCAGCCCGGCACGGCTGTTGTCCATCAACCCGTCATCGTCTTCATCGGCGGAAAGGCAGTACGTGAAGGCTTTCTCAACCGCCGGCCACAGACGACGGCCGGTATCCACGTCGCCGCTCACGCGCACGTAGTCAGCGACGGCCGAAATGAAGAGCGGCGTGGTATCCGCGTGGTAATACGCGTACGGAAACTGCTCGAACCACTTCAGGTACGCGGCGCCCTGCGAGATCTCGTGCGGCATCTTGCCGTCGTTCCGTTGATAGCGGCTGAAGAACTCGAGCGTCTGACGAACGACGTCGAAGTCGCCGTACGCGCCGATGGCCCATGCGTTCATGAAGGCGTCGCCGCCGAAGTACCAGCCGAATCCCGGCCGCTCGGTCGAACCCGACGGACCAAGTCCGGCGATCAGTCCGCATCCCAGATCGGGGTTACAGACCACGCCTTTGTCGAGCGCGACCTTGCCCCACTCGAGCGCTCGATCGATGACGGGATCGGGCGTCTGGATGGTCACGAGATCATCGTGCAGGTGACGCGCATGCGCCGCAGCCTCCTGCCAGTCTTTCGCTGGATCCGCGAACAGCCGCGTCCACGCCTGCTTCGTGGCGTCGAGTCCGCCTGCGGTGGCGACGATGCCGATGGGGATGAGTCCAGCACGTGCCTGGTCGGGTGTGAGACGGATGCGAAAGATGGACGGCGCGTCGGGCAGATTGTGCGCGGGCTGTTCGGGGGGCGCCTCAGCAAAGGGACTCCCGACAATGGCCGCGTGCTTCCGGCTGGCCTCACCAATCACGTATCCATGGACGTCCGGTTCCCAGTAGCTGAATTGTCCGCCGAGGGCCGCCGGCCACATCAACTTCAGATCGGGACGGAAGCGGACGTCGATCGTGAGCGGCACCGTGGTGTCCACTTCGAGCAGGACGAGCCCGCCCGGCTGATCGATCGGCACCAGCCAGGTCGCATCCACGGTAAATGCCGCATGCGTGTACCGGATGACGATGCCTTCCGGCCGCACGTCTACGCTGGTCGCCAGTTCGCGGCCGTCGATCGGCTCAGCGTAGGCGGGCGTGCCGAACGACAGCTGAAAATCGTGCAGGACTTTGATCGGATACGCCCAGGCCTCGAACGTGCCCTCTTCACGGCCGAGAAACGCGGCACGCCGGCCCGAGGCTTCGACGTAGCGCCCGGCGCGTGCGGGGCCGGTGAGGGCGAGTGGGCTGTCGCCGTGGGGAAAGCGCGGAAAAGCAGCGGGCGCAGGCGCCGGAGGAGCCTGACCGTCGATGGGTGTTCCTGCCGGCAGGATCCCGACGAGCACCGCCAGCACAATGGTGGCGGCAGACGAGGGGAGGCTCCGACCGAACATGCTGGGCGCGGAGTGTACCACGCCGCCCGCGCGCGGTCCGATCTCAGGCGAATGTGCGATCGATTCGGGCGAGAACGGCCGCGACCACGCGGTCGCAGCGGGGCGCGTGAAACTGAAACGCCTGTTCGGCCGTGCCGCCAATTCGCGCGGTCACCGTCCGGCGAATCATCGCGCGCGCGCGATGGAGCCGAGTCTTCACCGCTTCTTCACCGAGTCCCAGGCCTTCGCCGGTCTCGCTCGTGCTCAGTCCCTCGACGTCTCGAAGCATGAAGACCGTGCGATAGGCTCTCCGGAAGCGCGTCGACGGCGTCTTCGAGCACGCGCCGCAGTTCCTGCCCGTACGCCTGTCGCTCGGGATCCGGCTGGGATGTCGTGGGCTCCATCATCTCCCCATCGTCGTCGCCAGGGTGACGTTTGGCGAACGCGTCCACTTGTTGCCGTTTCCTGCGCCGGGCGAACGCTTCGTTCAGCACGATGCGTGTCATCCAGGTCGAAAACCGTGCGCGCTCCTCGAACTGGTGCAGGTGCGTGAAGGCGTTGAAGTACGCCTGCTGCATGATGTCTTCGACTTCGGCCTCGTCGTTGACGACCGCCCGCGCCGCTCGATAGAGCTGCTGGTTGTGCCTGCGCATGAGGATCTCGAAGAGCTCCACGCTCGCCGGCGAGAATGCGACCGACGATTTCTGCATCCGGCAACGTGGTGGCACCTGGCACGACCATGGCTGCGTTCGGCTGAGGCCTTCCCATACCCATTAGAGGAGTGTGACGAAGATTCCGTTGCAGAGCCAGGCCGTTGTCACTTTTCGCCGTGTGGCGCCTCTCATGGATAGGGAGGGACACATGAATTCTGAACGGTTGATGACACCCTGGTGGGCGCTTCGGGTGGGACTGGGAGGGATTGCCGGCTCGGCGGATACGTCGCGGCCGTCTGGCTCACCTGCATCGCTGTCAATCTCGTGACGACTGGACACTATTTCGACGTTGCCGTCCGGGATGTCGCGCTGGCGATCGCGGCGTTCACCCTGGCGAGGCTGACCGAAGCCGGCGTTGGCGCAGAGGCTCGCGCGGCGTCGGACGCACGGAATCCCGTCATGCGGACGGTCTGACAAGTTGATAGGATGCCTGCCTGGGAGGCATCCATCGCATGTCCACTCGACCACGCCGCGATTGCCGCACTGCGCCAGCATTTTTCCGGCACGCTGGTGACGGCTCACCATCCCGAATACGACCAGGCGCGCCAGGTGTGGAATGCGATGATCGATCGCCACCCGGCCGTCGTCGCCCGCGTCCGGAACGTCGCTGACGTCGTGGCGGCCGTCAACTGGGCGCGCGAGCAGCGAGTGCCGATTGCCGTTCGGGGCGGCGGTCACAATGTGGCCGGCAAGGCGACCTGTGACCGCGGCATCGTCATCGATTTCGCGGAGATGAAGGCAGTGCAGGTCGATTCGGCGAAGCGCACCGCGAGAGCCGAACCGGGCGCGCGTTGGACGGACTTCGACAAGGCCACGCAGGCGTTTGGACTCGCAACGACGGGAGGCACGGTCGGTGATACCGGCATCGCCGGACTGACGCTCGGCGGCGGATTCGGGTGGCTGGGCGGCCGTCACGGCATGACGGTGGACAACCTGCTCGGCGCCGATCTCGTGCTCGCGAACGGCCAGACGATCCACGCGAGCGCGACCGAAAATCCCGATCTCTTCTGGGCCATCCGCGGCGGCGGCGGCAACTTCGGCATCGTCACCGCCTTCGAGTACCAGCTGCATCCTGTCGGGCCCATGGTCGTCGGCGGGCTGGTCATGCATCCGCTGGAGCGCGCGCGAGACGTGCTGCGCTTCTATCGCGACTTCATGGCCACAGCTCCCGACGATCTGACGGTAGCCGCTGTGCTGCTCACGGGACCGGACGGCCACAAGCTGTGCGCGATGGTGGCCGCGTACGTGGGATCTCGTCGAGGACGGTGAACGCGCGGTGCAGCCGATCAAGGCGTTCGGTCCGCCGGTCATGGACATGCTCGGGCCGATCCCGTACCTCGGTCTGCAGGGCCTGCTCGAAGAGGCGATGCCGCCGCACATCCTGAACTACTGGAAGGCCGACTTCGTGCAGACGCTGAGCGATGGATTGATCGACACGGCTATCGACATCTACTCGCAGCGTGGTCTCGCCGCAGTCGTCGATCCTGCTCTATCCGATCCACGGCGCCGCCACGCGCGTCGCTCCCACGGCGACTGCGTATCCGCATCGGAGCGGCATCCACATGGGCATCTACGCGCTCTGGACCGATCCCGCAGACAACCCACAGAACATCGCCTGGGTGCGACGCGCCTGGGATGCGATCCAGCCGTTCGTGCCTGGCGGCGTGTACGTCAACGAGCTCGGCGAAGACGAGGGAGAGGATCGGATCAGCCTGGCATACGGCGTCAACTATGCGCGGCTGGCGCAGATCAAGGCGGAGTACGATCCGGACAATCTGTTCACGCTCAACGCGAACATCCGGCCGGCAGTGACGGCTAGTGGGGCACATTCGACGACGGGAATGCACGCCCGACTCTAGCAGGCATCTGCGGTCTGCGGTCTACGAACTACACCCGCTCAGTCTTCGAGCACTTCGAGCAGTCGCGCTCCGTTTGGCGAGCCGAGACCCGTGCAGGGATCCCAGCCCGGTCCGGCCGCGTATTTGCCGAGTCCCTCCAGATCGTTTGTCCCCTCGAGGATGTCGCGGAACGCACCGGCGCTGGCGTGTAGCGCATAGAGCCGCGGATTGAGAAAGCCGACCGGAGGCTTGCGCACCCGAGCGCGGTGTTGATTGATCAGAGCGACGAGCCCCGCCCAGAGCGGAGCGACCGCGCTGGTCCCGCCGAACACGTCTCTCCCGCCACCAACCAGCCGCACACGGTAGCCGGTGGCTGGATCGGCATCGCCGGCGACATCCGGCACGCCGCGCCCTTTGCGCCGGCGTGGCGAAGCAGGCATCTCGAGACCAGACTGGTACGGCGGCCGATCGAACTTGTTGCTCACGCCGCCGCCGGTGGCCGCGCCTCTCGTGCGCCAGACGGCCTCGTCCACGATCTCGCCGCGCGACGCGAGGAGGCGGGTGCCGCCGCACGCGAGCGCGTACGGACTCGACGCCGGAAAGTCCACGTGCGGCTTCCCATCCCGATCCCTATGCAAGCGCATCCGACGACCCATCGTCTCCCGCCGAGCAACAGACGGTGACGCCGAGGGCGGCGGCATCCTGCAGCGCTTCGTTGAACGCGCGCAGTGCCTGTCCGGTGTTGTCGTCCTCCGAGGATCCCCAGCTGATCGACACGACGGACGGACGATGGACGCGATCGTGGATGGCGGTGGTGAGGGCGGCGAGGAATCCGTTGTCGGTGTTGAGTGCGAAGTAGACGGCGATCTTCGCTCTTGGCGCGACGGCTGCGGCGACTTCGATGTCGAGCATCACCTCGCCGTCGGCACCCTCGTCTGGTCCCGGCAGGTTTGCGCCGATGCTGCCGTCGCTTTCGACGCCAATCGCGATGATCTCGGGCATCGCGATCTCCAGGGCGGCGAAGTAGGCGCGCAGGTCACGTTCGGTGTAACCGGCGCTGATGGCTTGCGGCGGTCCGCCGCGTCGGGCTCTTGAAGTCGTTCAGCTCGACGATCGCGATGCACTGCCCCGCTCCCGTCAGCTCGGGTGGGAAATGGTAGAGCGATGCGACCTGCGGCGGCGTAAAGGCGTGTTTGTGTCGTCGCCTTCGAGCCTCGGCTCGCGCGCCGGACGCCTGGCATTCGCCGCAAGTGCGGCGTCGCTGCGGGCCGATTGTCGAAGCCCAGGACGGCAATCACGATGTCGCCAAGTTCGTCCGGAACCGAAATGCCGCCTGTCCGGGCGCGCACCACGCGGCTACCAGCCTTCGCGCGCTTCAGCTTTGGCTTGAACGCGGCACTCAGGTCATCGATCGTCCCGGCCAGGCGAATCCGCCGGCTGTCGCGGTTTTTCTCGACGACGTCCAGGCCGTGCGCGTGCGCAAAGGCTTCGACTTTGGCCACGTCGGCCGGATCGGCGCCGAGCTGGTCGGCGAATTCCTCGCGCGACAGCGCCTTGGGCGGTGCCGCCGATGCAGCCGAGCACGCTCTCGAGCCCCGCCCCGGCAGCTCGTCGCCTCAGGACGACCGTGATCTCGATCCGTTGCTCGGATCGACGTCGCCAACTATTTTCGCGCGTGGCAGTTTCTGCTTCTGGCTGCCTGGGACGATGACGCGTTTCTTGCCGGGCATGAGCGAGCTCCTGCGCGGCTACGGTAGCACTCTTCGTAGCTGGCAGTGGGTACTCGGTATTGGAGACTCGAACGCTTACGCGTTCAGTTGTCTTACTTCTTCAAGTAGCGCGCCCAGATCCGCTCGGTACGGGTTTTCATCGACAGCTGCACGCAGCAACTCCTGAACTCTGCCTGCACCGATGGCCCAGACAAGAACGTCCAGCATCGCATCGGTCTGATTGCCCTGACTACCGGCGATCTCGTTCAGCGACTTTCCAAGATTCAACCACAACAATCGGTTGAGGTCGCCGCGGTCTGGGTATGCCTGAAGAAGGGCTTTGAAGAGTCGGTTGCGCAGGGCGGTGTCGGCCGGCAAGTCGCTGCCTGCAAACTCGTCCAGTCGAGCGGACCCCAGATCATCGCGTCCGCGAACACTCCGATCGGTCGGGTCATCCTCACGATCCATCTCGTGCTCGCCGAGCCACGCCTCAAGGCCTGTCGACGTCGGAGACCACTGGTTGTCGATGTCGGCTGCCAATGCTGTGGCGTTTGCACATCGTGCTATCAAGCCCATCTCTTCAAGATCACGGATCTCGACTGACCTGGAGGTACTGTCGTGCTCGCCGCGAGATGCTCCCCGAGACACTCGCGGAGATGCTCGCGACGCAACATCCCGCAAGACTTGCCGCTGCGACGGGGTCAGCGTTCGCCACAAGTGCTCGTAGTGCGCACCTGCGCGTTCCGCAAACAACCGTGATGCCCGTTGGTGTTTCTCGCTGGACTGCTGTGTGTCCGTCTGCGCATCAAACACAGACGCCGCGGCCAGCTGGACCAGAAACGGGTGCTTGCCCGATATTCGTTCAATGAACTCATAGTCCGCATCGTCGAACCGCACTTCAGTAGCAGCCAGCGACATATCGAGAAGCTGTCTCACCTCGACGGAGGACAAGGGTGTAAGCCGCACCTCTACCACGTTATTGAAGAGTGGCGATCCCAAGGGAAGCTTCTCCCCTCCGAGGCGATTCATCTGTGCCACTGTCAAGCGACTTGCCGTGATGTAGCACAGCCCGTCAGACCGTGTGGCGATCGACCTGAGCGTCGCAAAGAATGCCTCCGCAAACTTCGGGTGCACCAGGAGGGTGTCGAATTCATCGATCAATACAATCAGCCGACACTCGTTCGCCGCAATCAGACTAAACAGCTTGAACAGATCAAAAGACGCATAGTTGCGAGCTGCTGCCTTCGCCAGTTGATCCCCCACGTCCCGACCCAGTGTGGCCACGGGGATGCTGGATAGAATCTGAGACCAGAACTCTTCGGGCCTCAGTTCAGACGAAGCCATGTGGCAATCTACGTGATGAACGGCGAACCGCGATCCACTCGCCCCAAGCCATTCTGACCTAATCTCTTCGTCGCCCACGTAGCCCAGGAGGGATGACTTGCCGATGTGTGGCTCTCCTACGATCGCGGTGCTCTCTCCATTCATCAGACGCGAGAAAATCGTTCTCACTGCCAGGTCGCGTCCGACAAACCGATGCGGAGGAACAGGCCGACCATAAAGGAACGGGTTCAGTACCGGCATCACGTCACCATTGAATGTCTCGAACCACTTGTGACGTCCCTACGTTCCACGCAAGCACATGATGGCCCACACCGCTTACGGCCCACAGAGTTGAACCATCAGAGCTAAGGCCCAGCCGCTTCATCCATCCCCAACCGGCGGAAATGTCGGCAACCTGCTGGCCAGAATCCAACTCATACACCTGCGCCGAACGCCAAACCGACGTAACAGCACGATTGCCCAGTGCACTGACGCTCCAGCGACTGCCGTCGATGTGTCGCTGGGCGGTCCTCTTTTGGCGATCCCACACCGTGAGTCGCTGGGACGTCCAGGCTATGAGCGTCTTATCGCCCAGGCCGAATGCCACGCCACGCAACTCGGCTCCAGCGTTGTTGATAGTGTCAAACACACCACAGGTCTGCGCGGACCATAGTCGAATTGCGGCGCTCTTGCCGTCTGATACCGAAGCGATCATGGCGCCGTTGTGGCTGACGGCAATTAATCTTGTTTTGTACTCCGTATCTCTCACTTCGCACTGCTCTACCAGGCTAGGCAGTCTGAGAACCACTACGGTGTTCAGATTGTCAGACGCCGCGAGTGTCGCGCCGTCCGCACTGATCGCTAGTGAGCGGGCGTTTATCGGCAGGCCGATAGCGCTGTAAGTAGCGGACCCGCTCCCGACGTCAAGGTCTGCACGCAACAAATGGCTTCCATCTATGGCAATTGCGCTTCTGCCCTCCTCATCCAGAATGATCGATGGGCTGACGGCGACCTTGCGATCCAATAAACGAACCAGGGCTCCGTCGTTGATTCGCCAGACACGGACGCCGTCGCTTTCAACCGCGTATATCCAGCGACTCCCAATCCCCATAGTCGTCACACTGCTGGACGTCCACCACATCAGCAGCAGCGCTGCTAACGCGACCGCGCAGATGCCGACGGTGGCGACGCTCGCGGTAGCCACAATCCACACGCGGAGCGTCCTCAACCCCAGTGAGCGGCTTCCAACGTCCTCATCGGCCACCGTCGCGCTCTCGGCCGCGCGTGAGGTCGTAACCTCATTCGTTGATTTGACCCAACCGCCAGGGCTGATGAGTTGAGTCGCAGCATGTCCCAAACCGGCCGAAGCGCCAGCGCTCGCTCGCCGGCGTCGCGCTACGATCTCGGCTAGCGTTTCCGCTGCGTCTTTGTAGTCCGGAGTTCTTGCGACGACTGACAGCAACAGAGACTGTGCTTCGTCCAATTTGCCCTGTTGCATCAGACCGAGCGCCTCCGAATATTGCCTCGCCAGGTACGCAGCTGAGTCGATCGCGGCGAGCATGGCCTTCCAGCGCGGTTCATTCGGCCGTAGCCGCAGGAGCTCTTGGCAGAGTTGTCCAGCATCGACCCACCGTTCTTCCTCCATCGCGTGCATCAGCTCCGACGACAAGCTCTCGACGCGTTGTTGCTGATAGCTGTTCTCCACCGCCCGGATCCGATCGTCTGCGCCGGCCAGCTGGAAGTCCTTCAGTGCCGCTCCGAGGTCGCCTCGAAGCAGGTGGCCGTCCCCACGCGACACCAGCAGGTCCCTTCGGCGATCCTGCGCCACGATTTCATGCGGCGAAATAGCCAAGACTTCATCGTACAAGGCGATTGCATTAGTGCCGTTCTTTGCGGCCGTTACTTCTTCCGCCAGACTCAGCAACCCACGCACAAGATGGTAACGAGTGGCATCTTCGTCGTATCGGTACGCCTCCCGATAGTGGTCCACGGCCTCGGTCGTCCTGTTCAGCAGGCCTAACGCCTCGCCTAGCAGCAGTCGTGCGTTCAAGTGGTTCGGGTTGACTTTGAGGGCTGCCTGGAGATGCGTCGCCGCCTCGGCGAAATCGTTACTACGGTAGAATGTCTGGCCGAGTTGGTAATATTGGTCTGCCAGCGGATTGATGCGATCGATTTCATTCTTCACGAGCGGTAACGGCTTGCGATCCGCTACCCAGCGTCTGAGCAACTCCACAAAGAACTGGTACCCTCCATCCGCTTTCGTCAACATTTCCCATTCAATCAGTGTCGTTGGAGCGAGCTCCAGTTCTCTAATCAAGATTCTGATGCCGTGGCGCTGAAGTACCTGCGTGAGATCGTCTTCAGAGATCACGACCCCTTCTCTAGTGCCAGAGGCGATGGCCGCGAAGACGACTCGCTCTGCGGGCGGTAGTCCATCCCAGATCCACTCGAAGACATTCTCGCCAGCATCCACTACGGCAGGCACCGCGGAATCCACTGCCTCACGGGTGACGAGCTCAGCCTTCGCTGAGATCGCGGCATGCGCGCGATCGAAGAGCACCTGACAGCAGAGTTGTGTGAAATATGGATGGCCGCGGGTAAGAGCCAAAATACGAGCCTTGGCGTCGTCCGTGAAACGCAAGGTGCCCTCGCGGTCGCCGAGCTCAATCAATTTGGTGGCGTCGACCGGATCGAGCACAGAAATCCGGTGGTGTCTGGCTCCCTTGAAGGTGGCCTTCACGTCGATGGACAAGTCCCCCGCTTTACGGCCGACCACAAAAATGAATGCCAGCTTCGGATGTTCCGTCATCAGCTGGCGCAAATAAGGAAAGAAAGAACGCGCTGCGGCATCCGACGGCAGCTCTTCCTCGGCCGCGATATCCAACACGTCAAATTCGTCAAAGAGGAACGTGAGTCGTACGTCGGCTGGCAGCGTCCTGTACACGTAGGTAACGTGTCGAGCAGTTCATCTGGAGCATCGTCGTCAGGTGCGGGCTCCGTGAGGCTTAAAGAGGACCGGATGACCGTTGCCAATTCAGATGTAATCGACGGCAGACTCTTTCGCGCTCGGTCCATCAGATCAAAGTAGACGGGATGAAAGCGATCTGAACGCAGCCGGCTTTGGAGTTGGAGCAAGATTGAGGTCTTGCCGATCCGACGTTGCCCAAACAGCACCACCGCATTCTGCTCAGGGGAATCGAGCGACCGCTCGACCAGCTGAATCACGTCGTTGCGGCCAACAAACAGCCGGCTATCCCTGATGGCCTTGCCGGCGATGTATGGGTTCCGAACGATGGGCCTCACCGGCGGTCCCCCTTCAGGCGGGAAGCGAAGAGCGGCGGGTTGTTAACGAAACGCGGTCGCTGGCGCCCAGGCAAAGGCGAGACGTGGCAGCGGATTGTCACGAGAGCGCGGGCGACCTGTCAAGCGGACACTTCTGCGACCGGACCACCTCAGCCTTTGAGACCGGGGACCGCCTATTCGCGCGACAGCGCTTTGGCCGGTGGCATCGTTCACTTGTCCACGTTGTCGAGCATCCAGATCGATCCCGCGACATGCTTCAGTGGCAGGACGAGACTGTCCGCGGTGACGCCGAGCTCCACTTTGTCTACGTCCGGTGAGAGGGTGAGCTCCGGCGGGTAGAAGCGCGTCACCTGCGTGGGTGCACCGCTTGCGTCGCCGCGCGATGCATCAAACGGGACCACCCATACGTTGAAGACGCCGCCATCGCGCGCCAGGAAATACAGCCGGCGGCCATCAGGCGACCATCGTGGCTTGTCGGTCCAGGCAAAGGATGGCGCGATCCGCCGCCAGTGCGACGGCGCCGGATCGGCGACAGGCGCGACTTGCACCGTTGGTGTGCTTCCCGGCCGGGTCGGCACGTTCACAAACGACAGCCACCGTCCATCTGGTGAATACCGCTCCTGCCAGATGAACGAATCCGCCTCGCTGATCAATTGTCTGGCCGGTGTCGTCGCCGGAGGATGGGCGGCGGCTGGCCACAGCTCGATAGCCGGTGTCCGGCCCGTCTGCGACACCAGCACGAATCGTCCGTCCGCCGTCCAGTCGAATGGCGTCAGCGAGCCCGGTCCGGGAGGATGCCCGACGATCTGCTCAGGAGATGTCGTATCCCAGACCGCAAGGCTGACCTCACGCCCGGAGGTTCGCTCTCTGACGTGCGCGTAGGCAACGCGTTGGGCATCCGGCGACCACCGCGGCTGGCGCCGCCATACGCCGTCTCCTCCGAGCGTAGACGTCGATTTCGTGGAGACATCGAGTACCTGGAGTTCGGTCTGATCGGTCCCGCGATGCCTCATTTCGAGCGCGATGCGCTTGCCGTCCAATGAGACGTCGTACGTGGCGACCTCGCCCTCTTCGTCCGTCAGCGGCGTCGGCGCTTCAGGCTTCGTGTCTCCGTCCAGCCGAACGCGCCACAGCCGTGTGGCGTCGGACTGGGCGGTGTACGCGAGTCTGGTTCCGTCTCGAGACAGGCTCAGGCCGGACTGTCGCTCCGCACCCATGGTCAACCGCTCGCACTGCGTCGCGGCCAGGGTCTGCGGGTCGACCGACAGCCGCCACACGCTTTCGATCTCGCCCGCGGTCACCTGCATGAAGAGCTGCGTGCCCTTGGGACTCCAGGACAAGCGGCCGACACCGTTCGGGAAGGCCTGCCGGATCGCATCGGGGCATTCGCCGGGGAGCGCCGTGCGAGCGATTGCCGCGCCGTCCACTCCGCCTGTCAGGAATTCTGGCTCGAACGCGCGCGGATTCTGGCGGCGATCGAGGCCGATCGCCGTGATGCGGCCGTCGGGATGCCACGCCGCGTCGAACACGAACCACCCGGGCCAGAGCGGCGTCTCCTGATCGTCGGCGACGTTGTACACGGAATACTGCATGGGAGGACCGGCACCAGGCACCTCGACGCCTTTGAGAAACAGCAGGTGCCGGCCATCTGGCGACCATGCCGGCTGCTGACCCCCGGCGACGAGCCGCCGCTCTGTGCCTCCGAGCGCAGCCACGACATAGATTCCGCCTCCATCCCTTTCGGAGTGGAACGCGATCGTGCCGCCATCCGGCGACCAGTCTGGCTGGGTATCATCGGCAGACGACCGCGTAATCCGCACGGGATCGCCGCCGGCCACGGGCTGAACCCAGATGTCGAAGTTGCCTGCACGGTCGGACACGTACGCGACAAAGCGGCCGTCGGGAGAAAACGTCGCATCGGTCTGCAGGCCCGCGCCCACAGTGAGGCGGGTCGGATTTCTGGGCACCATGGCGCCCACATTCCGCGTTGGCTGCGTCGATCCTCGATCTCTCCACCACGCGGCACCCGCGATCGCACCTGCAATCCCGAGCAGCCCCACGAGGAGGAGGTACCTGCGCCGGCGTGTCGCCGGGTACCACCTCCGTTTGCCAGTGCGGCCGGCATTCGCAGTGACGGCGGACACGCGTCCGGACGATGAGGCGATGTGGAGGTCGTCTCGAAGGGCTTGCAGGTCCAGCAGGAGGTCCTGGGTGGTCTGGTAGCGTTGGGCGCGGTCCTTACGGAGCGCCTTCGTCACGATCCGCTGGAGCTCGGCGGGGACGTCAGGCTCGAAGCGTGCGATCGGGGCAGGTTCCTTGTCGAGGATGGCAGCCAGTACGTCGCTGCTGTTCGGGGCGGCAAACGGCGACCGGCCTGCCACCATCTCGTAGAGGATGCACCCCAGGGCCCAGACATCGCTTCGAGCGTCGATCTCCTGTCCCCTTGCCTGTTCGGGAGACATGTAGGCAACGGTTCCGACGACCGTGCCGGCATCCGTCAGGAACGTGGCGCGCGTCTGCTCTGCCTCGAAGCCGTTTCGGACGGGCACCAGCTTGGCCAACCCGAAATCCAGCACTTTGACGAAGCCGTCCGGGCGAAGCATCACGTTCTCGGGCTTCATGTCCCGATGCACAATCCCCTGGGCGTGTGCGGCGCTCAGGGCTTGTGCGATCTGGATGGCGATGTCGAGCGATTCGCGGATGGTGAGGCGGGAACCGATGAGCACTCGATTGCGCAACGTCTGACCTTCGACGTACTCCATCGCGATGTAATGCTGGCCGTCTCCGGTCTGGGCCAGCGCGTGGATCGTGCAGACGTTGGGG
>CAVUPP010000016.1:0-409578 GCA_963743245.1 Vicinamibacteria bacterium
AGGAGCCACGATGAAAAGACGCGACATGCTGCGGCAGCTTGCACAGGGCCGATGCTGACCGGCGCGGCGATCGTGGCTGGCCGCGACGTGTTGGCGCAGACGCCGGTCCGCCCGCGCCTCGGGCCTGCCGGCGATCCGGATCAAGGACGTCAAGGTCGTCCTCACGGCGCCGAACGGCATCCGGCTCGTCATCGTGAAGGTGGTGACGGATCAGCCCGGCCTGTACGGCTGGGGCTGCGCCACGTTCACGCAGCGCGCGCTGGTGGTGCAGACGGCGATCGACAGTACCTGAAGCCGTTCCTCATCGGCCGGCGCGTGGACGAGATCGAGGACATCTGGCAGTCGTCGTACGTCAGCTCGTACTGGCGCAACGGCCCAGTGCTGTTCAACGCGATGAGCGGCGTCGACATGGCGCTGTGGGACATCCTCGGCAAGCGTGCCGGCCTGCCGCTCTACCAGCTGCTCGGCGGCAAGGTGCGCAGGGCGCCGACTGCTACTACCACGCCAGCGGACGCGACTTCCAGGAGGTCGAGGACAACGCACGTAAGGGGATCGAGGCCGGGTTCCGCTACGTCCGCGTGCAGGGCGGCGTCGCCGGCCTGGCCACGTACGGCGACGCGTGGCGACGCTGCCGCGGCGCTGCGGCCGACGAGCCGATCGGCCCGACCGCCCCGCGCGCGTCTGGGAGTCGGCGCCCTACGTGCGGATGGTGCCGAAGCTGTTCGAGCACCTGCGCACGAAGCTGGGCGACGACATCCAGCTGCTGCACGACGTGCACGAGCGCGTCCAGCTGAACGAAGCGATCAACCTGTGCAAGGCGCTCGAGCCGTACAACCTGTTCTTCCTCGAAGACCCGTTCCCGCCCGAGGACAACGCCTGGTTCCGCCAGCTGCGGCAGCAGACCAGCATTCCGATCGCGATGGGCGAGCTGTTCAACACCTCGCAGGAATACGTGCCGCTGATCTCGGAGCGGCTGATCGACTTCATCCGCATCCACATCTCGCAGATCGGCGGCCTGTCGCCGGCGCGCAAGGTGGCGGCGTTCGCCGAGTTCTTCGGCGTGCGGACGGCGTGGCACGGACCCGGCGACGCCTCGCCGTTGGCCACGCGGCGCAGCTCGCGCTGGAGCTGTCCACCTACAACTTCGGCATCCACGAAGGCGGCAACTTCCCCACGCGACGCGCGAGGTGTTCAAGGGCGCGCCCGAGCAGAAGGGCGGCTACATGCTGGCCACCGACGCGCCCGGGCACGGCGTCGAGGTCGACGAGAAACTGGCGGCGAAATACCCGTTCCCGCCGGGTCCGCCGAACTTCGACTACTCGTGGGGCACGACGCGGCGGCGCGATGGGACGATGATTCGCCCGTAGGCTGACGCTGAAGGCGATTCGGTCGCATTGAAGGAACCGATACACTGAGTGAAATGACGCCAACGGGCTACGGCGCAGTCTTCGCCGGGGGACTGTTTCTCGGCATACTCGTCCTGATTGAAACGGGACGGCGCATCGGGATCCGGCGACTGGCACGAGATCCAGATGGCGCGCAGAAGGGCCTCGGCGTCGTCGACGGCGCTGTGTTCAGTCTGCTGGGACTCCTGATCGCCTTCACGTTCTCCGGGGCCGCGACGCGCTTCGACGGCCGACGGCAGCTGATCGTCGAGGAGGCGAACACCATCGGTACGGCCTATCAGCGCATCGATGTCCTCCCCGAACGTGCGCAACCGGCGTTGCGGGATCTGTTCCGGCAGTATCTGGACGCGCGATTGGACACGTATCGAAAGCTGCCGGATGTCGCAGCCGCGAACGTGGAGCTCGCCCGTTCGCACGCGCTGCAGACCGCCATCTGGTCCAACGCGATCGCGGCCTGCCGGGATTCTGGGTCACAGTCGGCGCACATGCTGCTGCTGCCGGCCCTCAACCCGATGTTCGACATCGCGACCACGCGCGGTCGAAGCCATGCACATCCATCCGCCCTTGATCATCTTTGCCATGATCGGCGTCCTGTCGCTGGCGGCGGCGCTCCTGGCGGGATACGGCATGGCCGGGAGCAAGTCGCCCAGCTGGGTGCATGCGGCCGCGTTCGCCGGTGTCATGGCACTGACCGTGTACGTCATCGTGGACATCGAGTACCCGCGCTTTGGGTGGATCAATGTGCAGGGCGCAGACCGCGTGCTGGTGGAATTGCGCGAGAGCATGAAGTAACGAGCATCGACGTGGCTCTACCCCCTGACGACGGATTGCCACCGTGGGGCGTCCGACTGATTTCCGAGCTCGATGCATCGGATCGTCGCGCGCACGCCGTCGCAGAGACGCTCACGACGGAACAGCTGAACTGGGCGCCGGGGCGAGGCCGATGGAGCGTCGGCCAATGTCTCGAGCACCTCTGCATCACCAACGACGTCTACGTGCCGGCGATCGCACGATCGCTGGCGGACCATCGTGAGCAGGCCGGGGTTCCAGAGATCACGCCGGGCTGGTTCGGCCGGTGGTTCATTCGCGCCTATATCGAACCGTCGGCCGAGACGCGACGGGGCAAGGCGCCGAAGAAGATTGCGCCCCCATCCCATGTCGAACGGTCGGTGGTCGAACGTTTCCTCGGTGGGAACCAGAGCGTGCGGGCACTGGTCGTGCGAGCGGCGACGTACGACGTCAACCGGGTCCGGTTCACCAACCCGTTCATTCCCCTCATTCATTTCACCGTCGGCACGGGTCTGGAGATCGTCGTGAGACACCAGCGCCGTCACCTGCTGCAGGCCGAACGTATCCGCGAATGCCCGGATTTCCCGCGTGCGGTACACGCCATGAAATACTGCTACCAACAAGACGGTCACGGTCATGGCACCTATCACGCCCAATCCACAATCGATCAGGAGGCTTTCGGACGGAAGCCGCGCTCTCGGCCTGGATGAAAGCGAACCACGCCCGAGAGACGGAGCTGTGGCTGAAGATTCACAAGAAAGACTCAGGCCTGCCGACGGTGACCGCTGCGCAGGCGCTCGACGTCGCCTTGTGCTGGGGATGGATCGATGGCATCCGGAAGTCGCTCGACGACCAGTCGTTCCTGCAGCGCTACACGCCGCGGCGGGCGCGAAGCATCTGGAGCCAGATCAACCGCGATCACGTCGCACGGTTGACGGCGGCCGGTCGGATGACGCCGCACGGTCAGCGGCAGGTGGATGCGGCGAAAGCTGATGGCCGCTGGGATGCGGCCTATGCTCCTATGCGCAGTGCGAGCACAGCCACCATTCCCGAGGATCTTCGCGCTGCCATCGAGGCGAACCCGCGGGCACGGAAGACCTTCCGCACGCTCGGTCGCCGGAACCTTTTTGCGTTGGCGTTTCGGACCAACAACATGAAAACGCCAGCCGGGCGCGCGAAGAAGATCGCGGCGCTGGTTGCCATGCTCGCGCGCGGCGAGACCATCGTGCCAGAGCGGCCACGAGCGGATTGGCGTCGGACGATGGCGGGTAGCGTCACGTCCTAGCGCCAAACCCTCGGAGAACCTCCTTCGAGGCTCCGTTCGTCAGGCCTTGCGCATGACCCAGGTCGTCATCGAGCGCTGATTCTGAACAATCGTTGTCTTCAGTGGGTCAAGCAACTCGCCACCAAGCCGCGTCGTGAGCGCCATCAGGCGTGCCTCGGTGACCAGATAACGCTCGCTGCCATCCGGAAGGGCAAACCGTCCGGAGCCCACTGCGCGCACGCGGGATTCAATCCCGATTGACGAGGCGAGGCGGCAGAAGAACACGCCCTTCGTATCCAGAAGCCGCCAGCATTCCCGCAACATGGCCTCGAAGTGCTCGTCGTCTCGCGCGAAGTGGAGCACCGCGCTGCTGATCACAAAGTCGGCGCATCCGCCGGAAACGACGTCTTCTCCACCGGTTCAACCCGGAAGTTGTCGGCAGGGAGATCCGGTGCAGCGTCGCCGCCATCGATCGCACGGCCTCGATCGCGGACGGGTCGCCATCCACCGCCCGGACGTCATGGCCGCCGCGAAGGAAATACACGAGATTTCGCCCTGAGCCGCATCCCGCATCACAGATACGCGTGCCCGGAGGACCCGCCCGCGCAGCACTTGATCGAACAGGTAGATGTCGATGTGGCCGAACAGTGCCTGTAGATCGGTCATCGTCGCGTAGGAACCCGCCGTCAGGCGTAAGCAGGAGTTAGCGTTTCAAGATTGATGGTCCAGCGAAACCCGCAGACGCGGCACCGAAGATACACCGCCCAGAGGTTCTTCAGTATCACGGTAGGAGCGATAGCGAAGCACGTGGGACAGAGAGACTCAGCGGCGGAAGACAGCGGCTCGCCTGTCGCAGGGGTAATCATGTGGAGCTCCACCGCGCGCGGCCAGGCCTCGCCCTGTGTCAAGCGTACGGTTTATTGCGGAGTGGACGACGCGGGGAGATCTGCACGTACCACGGAATGGTCGCTAGTGCCCACCATTCCGTACCCGTCGTCGTCAGTTTGATCGCTTTGCGTCCTGGTACGACGGCCTGAACGTTATGGTGTGCGGGACGAGCCCCTTCGTATCGGTCAGGAGAGGGTCTGACCGTCAGGCGCCGCACCGCCGGCATTGGCAGCTGCCGCACCAACAGAAGAGTCGCCAGGCTGCTTACACGCAATCTATATCGGGAATGCAGGCTCATGCGGCGACCTTAGCCGCGAGGCGGGTGCGAGTCGAGCGCAATGTGACGAACCGCGTGGGATGATCTGAAGATTCAGCGGTGTCCCTCAGTCGCCGCCCGATCCTTTGAACTGATCCTCGTCGGCGGCAAAGAGAATATTGAAGCTCGTGAGCGAGCCATAGCATCCAGTGATGTACGCCTGCAGCTTCACCTTGGCGTCGTCGGGTAGCTCCGAGGCATTGATCTGCTGCTCGAGCGTTCGCAGGCGATTGCGGAGCATCACGACCTTGTGGAAAAAGGTTTCCAATCGGCCAGGCCTTTTCCTGAAGGCCAGGTGTGCCTGGGCGGAGCACCAGCGAACCGCCCCGCCATTTGTCGGCGGGTATCGCCAGGCTGAGGCTGCCCTCCTCGCGAAAGGGACGCGCCGGAGCAGGACTTCGAGATCGTCGGGTCCTGGAAGACGACATGAGAGGCGACGTCCTTTCGCGATCGCTGACCAGCGGGAACGGCTGCCGTACGTGGCCTGAGGCTGCTGAGGCCCGTGGGTAGTTGACGAGGCGGTTGTCGGGCGCGGCAGATCAACTCTCGGGCCGCCGCGATAATTGTGCTCGCTGCGACAATACTCGCAGATCACCCGAATCGGGCGCCCGTCGGCGTCGATTGCCACCACGGTGTGGGTCCTGTCCGTTTTGCACGCGCGGCAATAGTCGTCGATTGACGAACCTGCGCGGTGCACGTGCGGACGAGGGCCATGCGCCCATGATCGCACGCCCGGTCCCCTCCCGACCGGAAGTGTGTTTCCGTCTCATCCCAGGCCGGCGGCCAGGGCAATCATACCAGACCCGCCGCGCTGACGATGAGGCCCGCGGCTGGTGCGACTCGCGTCCGGGCCGGTGCAAGCCGTTCGGCTGTGATGAGCGCCGTCACTATGGCCATCGCGCGCAACTCCATCACACTCGTAGTCGACGGCGGCGAATCAGTCGCGCACGTCGGGCGTCACGCGGCAAACGCGTCGGTCAAAGGCTAGCGAGCCAGCGCGAATCCTCATCGTCCAATCCGAAGCTCGAGATTCGATCGTCGGGAGCGAGGCCGACACGGTAGTGGATAGTCCGCTGACCAAAGGCGACCTGATACGTGTAAAGGCGATCGTCGCCGCGCTCGATCCGCCGAACCAGCACCAGTCGTCCTGGAGACCCGAGCGACTGCAACCGCTGCTGCACCGCCTTGGCCCCATCGGGGAAGAACCCGGCTCGCATGTAGGCGAATTCTGCCGGACGAAGCGCTCCTTGCCGTGCGGCGTCGAGAAGCTTCGCGAGACGGGCCGTGACCTGCGGCTCGCGATCGTCGATCGGCGCGAGCGGCTGCAGCGCAAGCGCGGGGTTCACGATCGCGGCGATGCCCTCGGCGAATAGCGCCGGACGCGCCTCCGCCAGGTTCGCCAGCACCACGATCGACAGATCGTCACCGATGAAACGCGAGAACTGCGTTTTGAAGCCCTGCCACGATCCTCCGTGCTCCTGCAGCGGCTTGCCGGCGCGCTCATCGAGGAACCAGCCGAAGCCGTACGGGTACGTCTTGCCACTGCTGAGACGTACGGCTGCAGGATCGCGTTCCAGCTCTCTGGCTTCAAAATCGCCCGATCTCGAACACCGCGATCCCACGCGATCAAGCTCGTTCACCAAAGGTACAGCGACCCGTCGGCGGTCGTGTTGAGCGCCGGTGCTACCCATCGTTGATTCTTGAGCTCACCGTCAGGCGCTCATAGCCGGCGGCCCGGTTCGGGACGATGTCTGCCTCGCTAATCACGCGTGCCGTCGTCATGCCGAGCGGCTTAAACACGCGGGCTGCGAGCACGTCCCCGTAAGAACACGCCCGACACTTTGTGGACAATAATGCCGAGCAGCACGTAGCCAGTGTTGCTGTAATTCCAGCGGGAGCCTGGTGGAAACTCCAGCGGCAGGGCGAAGGCGATCTTCGCCAGGTCGCTCTCGGTGTAGTCCTTCTGAAGGTCGATTGCCCCTTCGGTGTAATCCGGGATGCCAGACGTATGCGTCAAGAGGTGACGCACCGTGATGTGCCGCCAGCTCTCGGGCGCTTCCGGAAAGAACTTCGTGATCGGATCTGCGAGCGAGAGCTTCCCGTCCTCGACCTGCAGCATCACCGCTGCAGCGGTGAACTGTTTGCCGAGCGAGCCGGACTGGAAGATGGTTCCCGGCGACACCGGCACGCGATGCTCCAGATTCGCGAAGCCGTATCCTCGCGCCTTCAGGACCTCGCCCTGACGGATGACGGCGACGGCAACGCCGGGCACGTGCTGGCGCTCCATTTCTCCCGTGACGAACGCGTCGATTCGGCTACCCAGAGCGTCCGGGGAGCGCACCTGGCCGGCGGCGAGAGTGCTGGCCACGAGCGATCCGGCAACGAAGAGTGTGAGCAGGGCCGCAGGAGCGCGCATCGGCGCCGGCGAGAATATCATCACGCGGCAGCTCCGTGCGTCGAGCCGGCGATGAGCGCGAGCATCGGCGCTTCGTGTGTTGCGACTAGGGCGCACCTGCGATTTGAAGAAACCGCGCGGCGGAGACGTTGTTCGTTTCGACGCTCTCCGCGACGGCGCCGTCGCCATCAGCCTTCGCGAACAGGTAGTAGGTGCCGGCTGCGGTACCTGGAGGAATCGTGACAGAAGTAGACCCTGCGCTCGAGGTTCCTCCACCTAGAGCGCCCACGGACCGTCTGACACGAGAAGCAGATCGCCCGCGTCGAGCACTGCGTTGGTCGAGAGGTAGAAACGCGTCACGGACGATCCGGCTGCGCCGGCGCCGAGATTCGCTACCGTGTCTGTGAGAACGATCGCCGATCCGGCCGCAACGGTCGAAGCCGAGGCCGTAAGAGTGGGAACGCTGAGATCGGGACCGATGGTCACCCTGGCCGACGACGTGTTGTTCGTCTCGCTGGTTTCGCTCACCACGCCGTCATCGTCGGCTTTCGCGAAGAGGAAGTACGCGCCGGCGGCTGTTCCCGCAGGAATCGTCACACTCGTCGAGCCCGTGCTCGACGCTCCGCCCGGAAGAGCCGGGACTGCCCGGCTTTCATTCAGGCGCACATCGCCCGCATCGAGCGTGGAATTGGCTGACAGGTAGAACCGCGTGACCGACGTCGGCGATCCGCCGCCACCCAGGTTGGCGGTCGTGTCGTTGACGACGATCGTGGCACCAGCGCCGCCTGTCGCGGGGAGCGAGAGCGCCGGCACGTACAGATCACTGCCGACTGGGACGGCTCGCGCAAAGATGTTGTTCGTCTCGAGGGCCTCGCCGACGGCTCCGTCCGCATCGGCTGTGGCAATCAGGAAATACTGACCCGCGGGCGTGTTCGATGGGATCGTCACGACTGTCGTGCCCGTATTGGTTGCGCCGGCCGCGAGATCTGGAATCGCGCGGCTCCCAACGAGGGGGTCGCTCGAATCGAGCGTGGTGTTCGCCGACAGATAGATCTTCGTGACCGTTGGCCCGACAGGACCGCCGCCCTGGTTCGTCGTCGTGTCGCTGACGGCGAAGGGCACGTCCGCGCCGGCCTTGGCGGGCGCCGTGATCGTGGAGACGATCAGATCGCCTCCGATCTCGGATCGTCCGGGCCTGCGTGTTGTTCGTCTCCCGGCTCTCGATGACCACGTCGTCGGCGTCTGCCTTGGCGATGATGTTGTATTGGCCGGGCGCGGTCGGCGGAATGACGAGCGTTGTGGAACCGGAGGCTGATGCTCCGGCCGCGAGACCCGGCGCAATGCTGGACGCCTGGCAGCAGCACATCGCCGCTGTCGAGCGTGGAGTTGGCCGACAGATAGAACCGCGTCACGGACGATGCCGCTGGGCCTCCACCCTGGTTCGTGACCGTGTCGGCCACGGCGATCGTCATGCCAGCGCCGCTCTTCGCTGGCACCGTGAGCGCCGAGACGACGAGGTCGCCTCCGATCTGAATGGCTCCGGCCGTCGTGTTGTTGGTCTCTGAAGTCTCGGACACGACACCGTCGCCATCGGCCTTCGCGAGGATGTAATAGCGCACCGGACGCCGTGCCGGCGGGATCGCGAGCGTCGTCGTGACCGCGCTGCTGGCGCCGGCAGCGAGCGGAGGCACGTCCCGTCCGCCCAGGAGCACGTCGCCCGTGTCGAGCACACCGTTCGCCGACAGATAGAACCGCGTCGATCGACGCCGCCGCTGCGGCGCCTCCCTGGTTCTTCGTGGTGTCGCTGACGACGATCGTCGAATCGGCGCCGCCATTTCCTGGGACCGATCATCGGGGACACCAGCGAGGTCGGCGCCGATCTGAATCGAGCGTGCGGACGTGTTGTTGGTTTCGTTCGTCTCGCCGATCGCGTCGTCGCCATCTGCCTTTCCGATGATGAAGTACGTGCCGGCGATGGCCGAGGACGGAATTGTGAGCGTTGTCGTGCCGGTGCTCGTCGAGCCAGCGGCCAGAACCGGCACGGCGCGAGTGTCTGGCAGGCAGCACGTCTGCCGCGTCGAGGACTGAGTTCGTCGAGAAGTAGAAGCGCGTCCGCGTCGCAGCCGCGGCCTGGCCGGCGCCTTGGTTCTTGACGGTGTCGGTCACCGTCACGGTGGCGCCCGCGGCGCCCGTGGCCGGGGCCGTCAACGTGAAGATCGTGAGGTCGGGTCCGACGACAAGCGTGCGCGTCATCGTGTTGTTGGCCTCGTTGCTCTCGTTGAGCACATTACCGGCATCGGCCTTGGCGATCAGGACGTGCGTCCCGGCGCTGATGCTCGCCGGAATGTCGACGGACAGCGTTGCCGTGCTCGATGCGCCTGCGGCAAGCGCAGGAACGGCCTGCTCCGGCCGAGCAGCAGATCCGACGCGCTCAGCACCGCGTCGTCCGACAGATACAGCCGCGTCGTCGACGGAGCGGCGCTCCCGGTTCGCCAGATTCTTCGTGGTCACCGTGACGGCGACCGTTGAGCCCGCCCCGACGGTCACGGGCGCAACGAGCGACGACACGACGACATCGGGCTGAATGAACGGAGTGGCCGAGGCCTCGTCGGAGTCGGCGCTCTCACCGAGCGCGTTCACTGCCGAGATGACGTAGTAGTACGTCGTGTCATTCACGACGGCGATGTCGGCGTAGCTCGGCTTTCGTCACGCCGGACGCGACGACGGTGTAAGGACCACCTGCCGTCTGGCTGCGCTTGACGTTGTAGCGGAGTGCGCCGAGGGCCGCTGACCAGGCCAGCGTCACCTTCGACGCTGACCCGCGGGCGGTGAGACCCGCCGGCCGGTCTGGCGGCGCCGTGCACGCGTGCAGCGCGTTGTTGACGTCGAGCCGGCCACCACTGGTGGTGATGCTCGCGAGCGACGGGGCGCGGATCCACCGATGCCGAGCAGCGTGTCCTTCAGTGTCCGCGGTATCGAGATCGCACCGCGACGAGCACGAGTGCCGCCGCCCCGGACACGTGCGGCGTCGCCATCGACGTGCCGCTCATGAACGCGTAGTCGTGTTCCCGATCGTCGTCGACAGGATGTCGACGCCCGGCGCACCCAGATGCACCGACGCCGCGCCGTAGTTCGAGAACCAGGCGAGCGCGTCGGTGTTGTCGGTCGCCGCGACGGCGATGACGTTCGGCGCGTCGAAGCTCGCGGGATAGAACGGGCAGGAGGTCGTTGTCGGAGGCCGTCGTTGCCCGCGCCGGCGACGAACAGCATGTCGGCGTCGTTCGCCGCGTTGATCTCGTCGAGCAGCGCCTGCGAGAAGTCGCCGCCGCCCCAGCTGTTCGACAGCACGCGGACGTTGGCGCCGCCCGTCGCCGCGAACGCCTGCTTGACCTGCAATCGCGAACTCGATCGGCGTCGATCGCGTCGGCCGTCGTGCCGCTGCCGGTCGCGTCGAGGAACTTGATCGCCCATGAGCTGCGTGGTCCAGTTGACGCCGACGACGCCGATGCCGTTGTTGCCGACGGCGCCGATCGTGCCGGAGACATGCGGTGCCGTGGTCGTGGTCGTCCATCGGATCGCACGTCCGCGCGATGCGCGTTGAACCCGTGCGTGCCCGCCGCGCAGGTGATCGTCGACGCCGTCGATCGTCACCGTGAACGCCGACGGCGCCGACCAGACGTTGGCGGCGAGATCCGGATGCGTGTAGTCGATGCCGGTGTCGATGATGGCCACGACGTTGGCGGTCGAGCCGAGCGAGAGATCCCAGGCGGCGGTTGCGTGGATGTCGGCGCCCGCGCGTGCCGGGAAGGCCGTTGATCGCCTGTCCGATGTTCTGCAGTGCCCACAGCTGATCGAAGCGTGGATCGTTGGGCTGCTCGATCGCATGGACGATGAAGTTGGGCTCGGCGTAGAGGACGTCGGGGCGACCTTTCAGCCGCCGGAGAAGCGCGTCGGCACTGAGTGAGCGCGACGCAGACGAAGTGCTCCGCCGGCCGAGCGGACGTATGGCCTGGGCATCGACGTCAGCCGCGATTGCCGGCGTCGCCGGCCTGGCACCGTCCCTGAACTTCACGAGCACTTCGCCGGCGACGACTTCGCGGCCGTTGACCCTCTGGCGTTCGAGCCTGGACGCACGCTGGCCAGATACCGACCGGCGCGAACGCCAGTGCGGCAGCGATGCTGCCGGCCACGACCGCAACACCCAACCAGGAGCGACGCATGCCACCCTCCCCGGTCCCGAACACTCAATGTGTGGAGAGACGATGCCTGGTGCACACAGGATGCCGTTCGAGACGAGGAAGTGTGCAAAGGGTTGCGGCCTTCGCACCGCCTCGCACCAGAGCGGGGCGACACTCCTGTTAGCAACGCTCGCAAACCTGTCATCGGCGACAGGCCGACGTCTGAAACGGCCGCCGTATACTCGCACTGACCGCACGGCACCGACACGACTCCTGCGGGGCCAGACATGAAGCCGATCACCCACGCGCACGCTGGTGCGTTTCTGCTGACGCAGATCCCGATCCTTCTTGCCCTCGGCTGCATCCACCCGATCCTGTCACCGGCTCAACAACGGACTCCCGCCCGCGCAAGGCCGGAGCCGCCTGGATGGTTTGCGGGGGATGCGCACGTGCACCGTGGAATGCTCTGCGCCAGAGATGACGCCAAGACGATGTTGTCGCCGGCGGAGTTGCTGTCGATGATGGAGCCAAACGACCTGGACGTCATCTCCGTGCTCGGCGACATCGGGAACGGTGAGATCCGGAACGCAGCCGACGACCTCCAGCTCATTACCGGGAAGGACCACGAGAAATCGACGCCCGGCCGGTTGATGCACTGGGACGCCGAGTGGCATTTCGATCCGAAAGGAGTGACGTACGAGCAGAAGGCGCTCGGAGGCCATCTCATCGCGCTTGGACTCCAGAGCGGCCATCAGATCTACGATGAGACCACGCATCCCATCATCGACTGGGTGCAGGCCCAAGGAGGCGTCGTCGGCTTCGCCCATATGCAGTACCTCAAGGGCGGAATTCCGGCGGCTCTTGATTGCTGCCTCCCTTTGGAATACCCGGTCGAAGTTGCATTGACGCCGCGCGTATTTCTGATGGAGGACGTACGCGGGTCCGACACCGCGGTCGCCGCATACTATCGCCTCTTGAACTCCGGCTTCCGCCCGGGCCTTGCCGCTGGAACCGACTACCCCTGCTACGAAAAGGAGCCGGTGGCGCTGGGAGACCTGCTGACGATGGTTCACATCCCGGACGGTCAGCTGACCTATCGCAAATGGATCGATGGCATCGCAGCCGGGCGCACGGTCGTCTCGCGCAACGGGCACAACGAGTTCATTGATCTGAAGGTCAACCGCAAAGCCGGCCCAGGAGAGGAGATCCGGCTCACGGCAGCAGGCAACGTTGAGGTCGAGGTCACCTGGACCTCGCGGAACCTCGCCGAAGGGAGCATTGAAGTCGTCCAGGACGGCGCCGTGGTCGCCATTCGGCGCGCAAAGGTGTCGCCAGGATCGCCCGGTCGACTGACGGCGTCGCTGAGGGTCACCCGCAGTGGATGGATCTGCGCCCGGAGAATGGGCGAAGGCGGTCACCAGAGTCACACGGCCGCTGTGTTCGTCACTGTGGCTGGTCGGCCGGTGCGAGCCAGCGCCGCCGATGCGGAGTATTTCGTTCGCTACATCGACAACCTGCTGGAGAAGACGGCCGCGGACGGCGCATGGGGCATGTACTTGCCAACCCAACGGGAAGCCGCACACGCGAGGTACCGCGAGGCGAGAGCGGTGTATGAGCGGATCGCCTCGGAGGCGCGGGCACGCAAGTAGCGAGAGCAGCCTGTAAGGGTCAGGTCGTGACAAATGTGAGGATTCAAGACCTGACCCCACATTGTTATTGCACGACGACCTTGCCCGCGTGCGCGCGCCGGATAGTGAGGGCATAGTCGCCCTTGCCGAGATCCCCGAGCGTATAGCCCTCCGCGTCCAACTGAGCCCGCTTTGACAGGGCCGTTCCGGAGGCAACGATCTTCCTCGGTTGGAATGACAGACGCAGGTACTCCACGCCCACCGCATCGGCGGGCTCGTATTCCAGTCTTCGTGCCGAATATGCGACGGCCTTGATGACCCCTTGTGAATAGAGCAGGTGATCCTCTCGCGGCGGCGCCCACTCCGGCACTCCGGCAAAGGCCGGGTAGAACATGCGGGGACCTTCGCCATAGGCGTCCGACCACCAGTTCGATATGCCCGTGCTGACCGGACTCTCAAACGCCTGACCCTGGTCGTTGTTGCAGTACGTCACCCAGTTGAGAGAGCGGTACGCCTTCTCCTTGTATGCCTCATCGCCGGAGACGGCGTACCATCGTGCGCACGCTGCGGCATAGCGCGCTGTCTGATAGTCCATCTTGTGATTGAAATCATCCTGCTCGCCCACGAGATTGGCGCCCCACTGCGTCGCCGGCTCTCCGGGCGCGGTTCGGAAGACGAAGTTGTCCTCGGTCCAGCGGATCAGCATGGGCACATGCGACTTCCACTGCGGGTCGAACTCCGGATCGTCGAGCAGATGCAGTACGGCGTTACTGGCGCTCATGTTGCTTTTGTACGTGTTGCTATTGACCGGGTTGTCAGTGTGCCCGTCAGTCCAATACCCGGTGTTCATGGGGAATCGCAGGAGGAACTCCCTGGCCTTGGCGCTTGCCTCCCGATACGCAGCGACATTGCCGTGCCCGGCCTGCACCAGGTTCTCGAGAAGCACGTAACACCCGATCCAGTTTGCCCCGTACTCTGCCGTGATCTTCCCGGAATCCATTAGCACTCGATAAGGCCACACCGCGTTTTCGGCGGTTCCCACCCGGGCATGAGACGCCAGCACATCGGCGATCTTGATGGCGGCCTGCAGATACCTCATCTCGCCAGTGAGAAGGTACATCCGGTAGAAGGCCAGCCCCATGTCTCCTGCATGGTCCACTTGTGTTTCGTGCAGGACGAACCTGCCGGCGGACGTAAATCCTCGGAACTCGAGATCCCCCGCGTTGGTCGTAGTGTAGGGAAAATTCGGCCACGCGAATGATGCGGGACTGATCCCGTGATCGAGCGCGTAATCGACCAACTTCTTCGCGATCTCAACGACGCTCGCGTCACCCGTGTAGGCGTAGTACAGGCGCGCCGACTCCACCCAGTTGGGGATCTTCTCACCGACGTCGTTCATGGCCGTGTCGGGTTCCAACTTCCCGTTCCTGTCCCAGTACGCGCAATAGAAGAAATACTGCGGATAGTCGGATCGGGGCGCTGGCCCCGGAGAATGTGGGACTCGCGTCTTGATGAACTGCCAGCGCAGTTTCAGAAAGTGATCGTATGCTCTCCCGGCAGGCCCGTACCAGGGCAGGAGTTTGCCCTGACCATCCAGCACTACGGCGTGGGAGTTGAATAGCTCTGGAGGCATCGCCCGATCTGCGCCGGCGGCCCCGAGCCCCACGGCGCAGATCGCGGCTGAAACCAGACTGAGGGTCTTCATCATCGTCCGGCCCGAATGGCTGACGTGCTCTCGCAAGCGGGACTTTTTCTAGATGCGGCGGGGCCTACGGCGCTTTGGTGATTTGAAGGAGGCGCGCCGCAGACACGTTATTCGTCTCAACGCTCTCCCCGACCGCGCCGTCGCCGTCAGCCTTTGCGAACACATAGTAGCTCCCTGCCGCCGTATCCGCCGGAATCGTGACGGACGTTGACCCCATGCTCGTTGTTCCTCCGCCGATGCCGGGCACGGCCCGGCCCGGTGCGAGCACCAGGTCGCCTGCGTCGAGCACGGCGTTCGCCGACAGGTAGAATCGCGTGACAGATGGTAAGGCGGCACCCGCGCCCAGGTTTGCCACGGTGTCTGTGATGACGACGGCAGACCCTGCCGCGACGCTCGTTGCAGAGAGCGAAATGGTGGAGAGCGTGAGGTCGGGGCCAATAGTGACTCTGCCGGCAGACGTATTGTTCGTCTCGCTGGTCTCGCCGACCACGTTGTCATCGTCGGCCTTGGCGAAGAGGAAGTACGCGCCGGCCGCCGTCCCGGGAGGAATCGTCACACTCGTCGAACCCGCACTCGACGCGCCCGCGGCAAGGGCTGGCACGGTCCTGAACTCGTCGAGCCGCACGTCGCCCGCATCCAGCGTCGAATTGGTTGACAGGTAGAACCTTGTGGACGACGCCGGCGATCCGCCGCCACCTTGATTGGCCGTCGTGTCGTTGACGACGATGGATGCACCGGCGCCGGCAGTCGCGGGGAGCGCGAGCGCTGACACAGACAGATCGCTGCCGATGGGGATGGCTCGCGCGAAGGTGTTGTTCGTTTCGAGCACCTCCGGCACGGATCCGTCAGCGTCAGCCCTCGCGATCAAGTAATACGAGCCCGACAGTGTGTTCGGCGGGAGCGTTACTGTCGTCGAACCGGCGCTCATCGCACCAGCGGTGAGATCCGGAACCGTCCGGCTCCCCACCAGCGGATCGCTCGCATCGAGCGTCGTGTTGGCTGAAAGGTAGATCCTCGTGACCGTCGGTCCGACAGGACCGCCGCCCTGATTCGTCGTCGTGTCGCTGACGACGAAGGGCGCGTCCGCACCCGCTTTCGCAGGCGCCGTGACCGTGGAGACGATCAGATCGCCTCCGATCTGGATGGCACGGACCTGCGTGTTGTTCGTCTCCCGGCTCTCGATCACCACGTTGTCGGCGTCGGCCTTCGCAATGATGTTGTACGGGCCAGGGGCGGTCGGCGGAATGAGGAGCGATGTCGAACCTACTGCGGACGCCCCGACCGTCAGGTCCGGCACCTGGTGGACTCCCGGAAGGAGCACGTCGCCTCCGTCCAGCGTGGAGTTGGCTGACAGGTAGAACTTCGTCGTAGACGGCGAGGCAGGCCCCCCACCCTGGTTGGTGACTGTATCGCTGACGGTGATCGTCATCTCCGCGCCGGCCTTGGCTGGCACCGTCATCGCCGAGACGACGAGGTCGCTTCCGATTTGGATGGCTCCAGCCGTCGTGTTGTTCGTTTCGGAGGTCTCGGGCACCGCACCGTCGCCGTCGGCCTTCGCGAGGATGTAGTAGGCGCCTGACGCCGTCGCGGGCGGAATCGCGAGCGTCGTCGATGCGACACTGCTGGCGCCAGCGGAGAGCGAAGGGACGTCGCGTCCACCCAGCAGCACGTCACCGGTGTCGAGCACTGCGTTCGCCGAGAGATAGAACCGCGTGACCGACGCCGCTGCGGTTGCGCCGCCCTGGTTCTTCGTGGTGTCGCTCGCGACGACCGTCGAGTCGGAACCGCCGTTGCCGGGAACCGACAGCGCGGACACCACGAGGTCGGCGCCGATCTGAATCGAACGGGAGGACGTGTTGTTGATCTCGTTCGTCTCGGCGACCGCATTGTCGCCATCCGCCTTCCCGATGATGAAGTACGTGCCGGCAACGGTAGAGGACGGAATGGTGAGCATTGTCGTGCCGGTGTTCGTGGAGCCAGACGCTAGAGCCGGCACGTCACGAGCATCCGGAAGAAGCAGGTCTCCTGCGTCGAGGACGGAGTTCGCTGAGAAATAGAACCGTGTGCGCGAAGCGGCGGCCTGGCCGGCGCCTTGATTCTTGATGGTGTCGGTCACCGTCATCGTGCCGCCCGCGGCGCCCGTGGCTGGGGCCGTCAACGTGAAGATCATGAGATCGGATCCGACGACGAGCGTCCGCGTCGTCGAGTTGTTCGCCTCGTTGCTCTCGTTGAGCACGTTATCGGCGTCGGCCTTGACGATCAGAAAGTGCGTACCGGCAGTGGTGGTTGACGGAATGTCGATCGACAGCGTGGCGGTGCTCGACGCGCCAGCGGCAAGCGCAGGGACGGCCTGCTCCGCGCCGAGCAGCAGATCCGACGCGCTGAGTACCGTGTCGTCCGACAGATAAAGCCGCGTCGTCGATGGACTGGCACTGCCGTTCGCCAGATTCTTCGTGGTGACCGTCACCGCGATCGTTGACCCCGGTCCGACCGACACGGGCGCGACGAGCGATGACACGACGACGTCGGGCTGAATGAACGGAGTGGCCGAGGCTTCGTCCGAGTCGGCGCTCTCGCCCAGGCCGTTCACCGCCGAGACCACGTAGTAGTACGTCGTATCGTTCACCACGCTCACGTCGGCGTAGCTGGTTTTCGCAAGGACGGAAGCCACGGTCGCGTAGGGACCGCCCGGCGTCTGGCTGCGCTTGACGTTGTAGCGGAGCGCACCAAGTGCCTTGGACCAGGCGAGCGTCACTTTCGTCGCAGACCCGCTGGCGGTGAGACCAGTAGGCCTGTCCGGCGGCGCCGTGCACGCGTGCAGGGCGTTGTTCACGTTCACTCGACCACCGCTGATCGTAAGGCTCCTGAGCGACGGCAGCGGATCCACCGAACCGAGCAGCGTGTCCTTGAGGGCCGCCGTGTCGAGGTCGCATCGCGACAGCACGAGGGCCGCCGCCCCCGACACGTGAGGCGTCGCCATCGACGTGCCGCTCGCAAACGCATAAGTATTTCCGATCGTCGTCGACAGGATGTCCTCGCCGGGTGCTCCGAGGTGCACTGAGGACGCACCGTAGTTCGAGAACCAGGCGAGATCGTCGTCACGGGTCGTGGCCGCGACCGCGACCACGTTGGGTGCGTCGAAGCTCGCCGGGTAGAAAGGCAGGAGGCCGTTGTCGAAGCTGTCGTTGCCGGCGCCGGCGACGACCAGGATGTCGGCGGCATTCGCGGCGTTCACCTCGTCGAGCAGCGCCTGCGAGAAGTCCGGTCCGCCCCAACTGTTCGAGAGCACCCGAATGTTGGCGCCGCCGCCCGCGGAGAAGGCCTGCTTGACGGCAATCGCAAACTCCACCGCAGCGATCGAGTCGGCCGTGGTGCCGCTCCCGCTCGCGTCCAGGAACTTGATCCCCATCAGCTGCGTCGTCCAGTTGACGCCCACGACGCCAAGGCCGTTGTTGCCGGCTGCCCCGATCGTGCCCGAGACGTGAGTCCCGTGATTGTGGTCGTCCATCGGGTCGCACGTACGGGCGATGGCATTGAACCCGTGAGTGCCCGCTGCACACGTGATGGCGGTGCCGTCGATGATGACCGTGTAGGCGGACGGCGCCGACCAGACGTTGGGCGCCAGATCCTGATGCGTGTAGTCGATGCCTGTATCGATGATGCCAACGACGTTGGCGGTCGAGCCGAGCGTGATCTCCCAGGCAGACGCCGCATGAATGTCGGCTCCCGCGGTGCCGGGAAGACCGTTGATCACCTGGCCGATGTTGCGGAGGCCCCACAACTGGTCGAAGCGCGGATCGTTGGGTTCCTCGATCGCGTGTACGATGAAGTTGGGCTCTGCGTAAACGACGTCTGGGCGGCGTTTCAGCCGCTGGAGGAGCGTCGCGGCGCTGAGGGATCTCGACTGCAGCCGAAGTGCGCCACGGTGGCCTAGTGGAACCACCCTCAGGGCGTCGACGTCCGCCGCGAGTGACGGCGCATTCGGCCTGGCGCCATCCCGGAACTTCACGAGCACCTCGCCCGCGACCACCTCGCGGCCGTTGACCATCTGGCGTTCGAGCCTGGACGCGCGCTGTCCCACGACCGGTGGCGCGAGCGTCAGCACGGTGCCGATGCTGCCGACGACGAGCGCAAGCCAGCACAAGAAGCGGCGCATCACACCCTCCCCGGTCTCGAACACTCAGTGCCTGGGTTTGACACACCACGTGCACACAAGATGCCGTGTGAGAGCAGAAACTGGGCAAAGGGTTGCGGCCTTCAGGCGCGGCCGCGGCGCGACGACGACGACACTCCTGTAAGTGCGCTCGCAGATTTGGTCGTTGCCGATCGACCCGTTTAGAACCTGAAGACCACGCCGGCCGCGGCGCGACCGTAGTCGAGCTTCTGGCCGCCGAGGCCCAGGTCGCCCAGGATCGGCACGTGGACGAAGTCGAGAATCTGGAACGAGTGGTAGTAGCGGATGTCCCCGCGCAGGCCGAAGTGCGCGCCGAAGAACACCATGAGACCGCCCCCGAGGTCCCATCCGACTTGATTCTGGTCTTCGCTGATTCCCACACCTTCAACCGAGGTCCTGATCAACCCGAGGCCAGCCACGCCGTACGGCTGGACGGGTCCGATTTTCGGGGCCAGCATGAAGTTGCCCATGAACGTCAGGACGTTCGAGCTCTGATCCGACGTCTCGCCGAAGAAGTTCTTCGTGTACCCGAGTTCGGCCTCGAAGCCGACGATGCTTCCGACGGCACCGAAGGAGACGCCGTAGTCCGCGCGCTTGTCCTGGCAGTTCAAGACTTCCGGGCACCCTGCGTCGCCGCCGAAGTTGTAGCCGAAGAACGGACTGATGAATCCCTGCGCCTGCGCCGGTCGCGTGCCGGCGAACAGGAAGAGTGCGGTGAAGCCTGCGGCCAGTGCGAGTCGTCGGGTCGTCGTGCGATCGAACATCGTGTTCACCTCAGTACCCGAGTAGCATTTTGCGCGCAAGGAAGGCAACTGTTGTCGGCACGTCACCTCATCATTGGACTCGATTCATTCCGCCATGGAGATCTGACCGTTGTTGGATCGAACAGCATGACGGCCATGGCATCGTGAGGCAACTGTCCGGATAGTGGACTCGTCCAAGCAACCATGCTCGTGCCGCACCTTCTCCAGGATCTCCGCTACACCCTCCGATCGTTGCGCCGCAACAGCGGCTTTGCCGTCTTTGCCATCCTCATTGCCGGCCTCGGTGTCGGCGCCAGCTCCACCGTCTTCAGCGTCGTCAACACGCTGCTCCTGCGGCCGCTGCCGTTTGAGAAGCCGTCCGAGCTGGTGTGGATTGCCAATCGCGACCTTCCCGATCTCTCGGGGCAGACGACGCAGGTGGGATACTTGCTGGATCTGCGGGAGAGAACGCAGACGATGTCGGCCGTTGGCGCCTACTTCGCCTTCTATGGCGTCGGCGACAACCTGCTCAGCGGGCGCGGTGAGCCGGAGCGGCTGAGCGGCGTGCCCGTGTCAGAGAACTTCTTCGACGTGCTCGGTGTGAAACCGTTGTTGGGCCGGTCGTTCGACGCCAAGGAGAGCTCGTGGAACGGCCCCAAGGCGGTGATGCTCGGCTACGGTCTCTGGGACCGCCGTTTCAACCGCGACCCCGCGATCGTCGGCACGTCACTCGTTATCAACGACGAGCCGCACACGGTGGTGGGTGTGCTCCCTCAGACGTTCGACTTCGGTACTGTTTTCGCGCCGGGCAGCCGCCTCGACCTCTACTTCCCCTTTCCCCTCAGCCCGGAGACCAATCGGTGGGGCAACACTCTGGCGATCATCGGCCGGCTGAAGCCCGGCGTGACTGCGGCGCGCGCTCACGCCGAAGTCCGCGCACTAGCGCCGCATATGAGCCGCGAGCATCCTGAGCGCAACGGCTTCGAGGGCCGCGTTACGCCGTTGTCGGAGCACGTCAGCGGCGACATCCGGCTTGCCGTCTTCGTCCTCGCGGGCGCCGTGGGAATGGTCATGCTGATCGTCTGCGCCAATCTGTCGAACCTGCTGCTCGCTCGGACCGCGGCACGGCAAAGAGAGATCGCGATCCGCATGGCGCTGGGTGCCGGACGGATGCGGCTGGTAGCTCAGATGCTCACTGAAGGCCTCGTCCTCTCCTCGGGCGGCGCCGTCCTCGGCCTGGCGCTCGCGCTCGGGGGTACTCGCCTCCTTGTCCAGCTGGATGGAGTCAGTATCCCGCTGCTGCACGACGTGCGCATAGACTCGGCCGCGCTCGTGTTCACAGTGATCGTGACGCTGATCACGGGCGTCGTCTTCGGCCTGACGCCTGCGCTGCAGGCATGGGGTGAAGGCATGACCAGCGCCCTGAGAGACGCGAGCCGGGGTTCCACCGAGGGCCGTGATCGGACCTTCGTGCGCAACGCGCTGGTCGTGTCGGAGGTCGCGTTCGCGTGCGTCCTCCTGGTGGGCGCGGGGCTCCTGATCCGCAGTCTTGTCAGCGTGCTCGACGTGAGAATGGGCTTCGACCCTTCGCGCACTGCCACGATCCGGGTCGATCCCGACAGCCGTGTCACCACGCCGGCTCAGCGCACAACCTACCTGGATGACGTGCTGCGGCACGTGAGCGAGGCGCCGGGGATCGAGCGCGCAGCCATCACTGACAGCCTTCCCTTCGGACGCAACCGCACCTGGGGCGCGGGCGCGAAGGGGATGACGTACGAGCGCGGCAAGTACCCGCTCGCGTTCGTGCGCGTGGTGAGCGAAGGCTATCCGGCGGCCATGGGCATCGCGCTCCTGGCCGGCCGCGACTTCTCGGCGAGTGACATGCCGGGCAGGGCGCCGGTGATGCTGATCAACAAGACCCTCGCAAACGCGCTCTGGCCTGGCGAGGATCCGATCGGCAAGTACATCGTCGGCCCGTGCGCCGAGGAGCGGCGCGTGGTCGGAGTCCTCAGCGACGTGCGGCATCTCTCGCTGGAGCAACCGTCCGGCAACGAGATGTACATCCCGGCACGTCAGTGCGACGATCTTGCGGGTTCGTATCTGGTCGTACGCTCTCCGTTACCGGCCGGTTCGCTCGCGGCGACGCTGCGCGCCGCGCTCATGCCGCTTGCGCCCAACCTTGCCCGCAACGATTTCCGCACGCTGCAGCAGATCGTGGACCGATCGGTATCTCCGCGGCGCTTCACGGTGCTGCTGCTGGGAGCCTTTGCCGTATTCGCGCTGATCCTGGCGGCGCTCGGCATTTACGCATTGATCTGGTACTCGGTGACCCAGCGCACGCGTGAGATCGGGATCCGCATGGCCCTCGGGGCCTCGGCGCGCGACGTGCAGGCGCGCATCCTCGGGCAGACGCTCCGCCTGGCGGCCATCGGCCTCGTGATCGGCCTCGTCGCCTCGTCGCTGCTCGCACGCGGCGTTTCCGCGCTGCTGTTCGGCGTTTCTGCCGGCGATCCTCAGACGTTCGCGGGGATGATCGCCGTTCTGGCGATCGTCGCGCTGGTAGCTGGCTACCTGCCGGCGCGTCGTGCGTCGCGGATCGACCCGATAGAGGCGCTTCGTGCGGAATGACTCGTCGCGCGATTGCCAGAGCTGACTCATCCGCACGGCTGCCGGGGTTCGTCCCACGGGATTTCGGACGCACCTCCGGCCGGCCGTAAGCTCGGCCGTGTGGTGCCGGCGGCCATCAGGCGCCTGGTCACAAAATCTTCCCTAAAACTGGAAATCGACTGCCTCTGTTTCCACGGCATGCGGTCTGCACAACGGCATCGCCGGGCCATCGCTCGGCGAGGGACTTGCAGAGCCGCGACTGAGTCGGCCGTCCCCTCGGTCGATCTCTCTGGTGTGACAACCGATTCGGTCGTTTGAAACAAGGGCGTACTCACGGGCAGTTCAGGAGGACATATGAAAAGGCTGGTCGTAGGAACCATCGCAGTCGCAGGCCTGGTGTTGATGCCGCGCATCACCATGGCGCAGACCAAGACAATCGCCTCAGAAATGAGGACGGAGACTGGCACCGTCGAAGCGGTCGAAGCCTCGACTCGCACGGTCACCATCAAGAAGGCGGATGGCACGTACGTGCAGACCGTCGCAGGACCGGACGTCGCGCGGTTCTCTGAAGTCAAGGTTGGCGATAAAATCACTGCCAAGTACTACGAAAACGTTGTCGTCCGGATGAAGCACCCGGGCGAGGCGGACGTGGATACGGCCACAACGGGCACCACTGGCTCCGCGCAGGACCTGCCAGGTGGCACCAAGGCCAAGCAGCGCACGATCACGGCGACGATCACGGCGATCGACCCTGCCATGCCGTCGATCACCTTCACCGGGCCGAACGACTGGAAGTACACGTCCAAGGTGCAGGACACGGCCGCCCTCGCCAAGGTGAAGGTCGGCGACAAGGTCGACATCGTCTGGACAGAAGCGGTGCTGGTGTCGCTCGAGCGCGGTATGTAAGTGCGGTTCAATGCCGGGGCGATCTGTAGCAGATCGCCACGGTCCGTCCATCTTCCGGATCGTCCGGACCCCCATCGGATTCCGCTCGCTCGTAAGGGAGGACGCCGTGTTCTCTAAGCTCTCTGCAGAGTTTCTCGGCACATTCTGGCTCGTTCTTGGAGGTTGCGGCAGTGCGGTGCTCGCGGCTGCCTTTCCCGACGTGGGCATCGGCCTGCTCGGGGTCTCACTGGCATTCGGTCTCACCGTGCTGTCGGGGGCATACGCGCTCGGCCCGACCTCGGGGGGCCACTTCAACCCCGCGGTTTCCGTTGGTTTGTGGGCGGGAGGTCGGTTTCCTGCCGCTCTGCTGTTGCCCTATATCGTCGCGCAGGTTCTTGGTGGCGTCGTTGGAGCAGGGGTCCTGTACCTCATCGCGAGCGGCCGTGCGGATTTCAGCCTGGCCGGAGGGTTCGCCTCCAATGGCTACGGCATGCACTCGCCGGGCGGGTATTCGCTTGCGGCCGGGCTCGTCTCTGAAGTCGTGATGACGTTCATGTTCCTGATCGTCATCCTCGGCACCACTCACCAGCGCGCCCCGGTCGGATTCGCCGGGATCGCCATTGGACTCGCCCTCACGCTGATTCATCTGATCAGCATTCCGGTGACGAACACCTCGGTCAATCCGGCGCGGAGCACGGCAACCGCGGTGTTCGTTGGAGGCTGGGCGCTTCAGCAACTGTGGCTGTTCTGGGTTGCTCCAATGATCGGCGGCGCAATCGCGGGCTTCACGTACAAGGCGGTTCTCGAAGGCCCGGCCGAAGAACCTCCCGTGTCTGGACGCGCCGGTTCGAAATAGATTTCTTAGATGATCCGTTGCCGGGTGGGGTCCCATCGCCAGACCCTGCCCGCGCTCTGGAGGTGCACTCCGCCCAGCCACTTGTCGATCCCGCAGGTTGTGACCCGATCGAGTTCGCCGGACAACACAGATCGGCCGGCGTCCGTGAGCGTCACGCGGCCCTGTAACTGACGGCCATCATCAGCGGCAGGCGGATCGAGAGTGAGCAGTGCGGGTGTGGTGCGCGAGAGCGTCTCGGCTACTGAGGTCAGTGACCCGTCGGTGACGTAGTACGCGCCCTCACCGTCGTGCATGCGAGGGAACGCCCGCCGCAATGGGACGCCGTCACCGCCTGCCAAGTCGAGCAGTCGCCGCTCGGTCCGCGACAATCCGTCCCGCATCCACGGATACTCCTCGAGAAAACGGCTGACGGCAGGAGCGAGGTACGGCATTGCGGAAGTGTCCTCGTGCCGGAGCGCATCGAGCGCTTCGGGCGTCGGCGACCGGAACGCCTGCCACGCGTGTTCCGCTAATTCGTACTGTCTGCCCTCGACATGCTGTCGTCGGTCGAAGAGCGGTGCCAGTTCGTCGGGCGTCAGTTCGCCAAGGCCCTTGAAATCGGGACGTCCCGGGAACGACCCGATGCAGATGAGCGACACCGGCTTTGTCGACGGAAGGTGTCCGCGAATCCAGGCGAGCAACTGAATCAGATTCAATTGATCGAACACGTCGTGTTCGAACCACAGAATCAGTTCGCCGTACGATTCGTGGCGCGCGATCACGTTACGCCACTCACGTAGATCGTTGACCGGATCGAGAGCGGGATCCGGTCGCGCCGACCGACGCCAAGGACCGTCTGGCCGGCCGAGGAATTGCCGACGCACCTCGATCAGTTCACTGTCGCTCAGACCGCCCGGGACTGGCCCGTCATGCAGAGGGTCGGCCCAGATGGAACACGTGCCGGGAATACCGGCGGCCTCAATCGTGCTGGTGGTGCTCGTCCCGTTGGCGACGTGCAGGAATCGGGCTCGATCTGACATCACGTTCCTCGACCAGATTATCCCTCGGCATCATCGGAGGTCCGACGATCTCGGCGCCGAATCGGCCGCTCACGCGCTTCAAGGCCTCGATGTCCGCGGGTCCCGCCGGTGGCAGGCCTTCATGCTCCGCGGGCCGGCCGCCCTCGATGAACACGCCCTCGCCGCCACCGGGGGTCAACAGCGTCAGCATCCGGGCGGGCCGTCCGCCTTCGACGACGAAGGTGTGAGGAACGCCGCGAGGCAGCCAGACGAAGGCCCCAGCAGCGGCGAGGAACGTCCGGTCGCCGCATTTCATCGTCACCTCGCCCTCGAGCACGTAAAACGCTTCCTCCTCCCGCTGATGGACGTGCAATGGCGGCGAGAAGCCCGGCGCGAGCCACGACTCGAGGAGGCCGAATGCGCCACCGGTCGTCCCGGCGGTCGCCTTGACCGTCATGCGGTTTCGCAGAAACCAGAGGGCCTGGGCTTCGCCAGGCTTCAGAAAGAGGGCGTCGTCGGCGGTCTTCGTCGGGGGCTCCATTGGCTTCTCCATCATCATATTGCACCGTAGTGCAATTACGACACTACGGTATACTCGTGCCGGCATGCCTGTCAAACGCCGCCGTACCGCCGCGCCCAAGCGCACCGAACGTCTCGCGCAGAAGCGGCGCACGCGAAAGGCGATTGTCGACGCAGCGATCGCGCTACTGGCGCTCGGCACGACGCCGTCGGTCAACGACGTGGCCGCCAAGGCCGATGTCTCGCGGCGGACTGTTTTCCTCCACTTCCCGAGTGTCGATCACCTGCTGCTCGATGCGACGGCGGGCGCGCTGAGCCAGGCGGCGGTCGATCGCGCCGTCGGCGATGGTCCTGCCGGCGAAGACGGCCAGGCGCGGATCGAGCGCATGGTGCGCGCCGTGCAGCACGTCACACCGGAGATGGAACGGCTCGGGCGCGCCCTTGTCCGCCTGACCGCAGACGCGCGTCCGCAGGTGGACGGCATGCCGCTTCGCGGCTATCGGCGGATGGAGTGGATCGAGTCGGCGCTGTCGCCGTGGCGCGACCGTCTGGATTCGACGTCGTGGCGCCGGCTTTCGTGCGCGCTGGCGATGGTCGTCGGATGGGAGTCGCTGATCGTGCAGCGCGATGTCTGCGGCCTTACCGTGGCGGAGGGGGAAGAGGTGTCGGTGTGGGCCGCACGCGCGCTGGTCGACGCGGCGCTCGAAGACAAGCGGACGCGGCACCGCCAGCTTCGATCACCGCGATGAGTGTCACCGTGGCCGCGCGCGGACGCGTGCCTGACGGGCCTTCGTGCGGCTGGGCGCTCGGACGGCCTCGCGCGAGCTCAGGACGATGGCGCGCAGCCGGGCGAACAGGTCGTCGACCAGCCGGGCCACGTCGGTGGTTTCGTGGTCGTACCAGGCATTGAACGCCGTGTCGAGCAGCGCGCGCGTGAGGAACGCGAGCAGCATCGGGGCGTTGTCGGCCGCGTCCGCGCCGAGGCGCCGGGTCATGAGCGCGGCCACGCGTTCTTCGAGTCGATTCCGACGCGCCATCACCACGCGGCGCAAGCTATTGGTCTCGCGCAGCAGGCGGATGGTGCAGCGCAGGACGTCCCCGTCCTGAAGGCCGAGCTCGAGCGCCGGCACGAGGGCGTTCCGGATGGCGACGAGCGGCGGTTCGTCGAGGGGACGCGCCGCCAGCGTCGAGAAGAAGCGCTCCCCGAATCGCTCGGCGTGGTCGGCCAGCACATCCTCCTTCGACTCGAAGTAGCGGAAGAACGTCCGGCGCGACACGCCGGCTGACTGCGCGATCTGTTCGACCGTCGTCTGTTCGAATCCGCGCGTGACGAAGAGCGTTTCGGCGGCGGCGGCAAGGGCGACGCGGACGACTTCCTGTTTGCGCTGCGCCAGGCTCGTCGGCTCGCGCGGCACGGCCCGGGCGAAAGGCTTGGCGCGGTGTGCCCGGCGAGCCTGGGGAGGCGTCATGCGCAGACTCTAACACGCCGTGCCAGTTGTGGCACCTCATGTTGACAGTGGCACTCAGTGTCACTAGGATCCGCGCTGCGCCGGTCCGCGGCTTCGGAACGATCGCGCGCGGAGGAGATATGGGCATGATGCGGTGGATGACAGTCGCAATCCTGGCGCTGGTCGTCTCGGTGCGGCTGATGCACGCGGCGCCGGCCGCACCAACCGACGCCGAGGTCACCGCGCGCGTTGACGCGCTGCTCGCGAAGCTGACCCTCGACGACAAAATCGGCCAGCTGAATCAGGCGGGCGCCCTGGCCTTCGGCCCCAACGCGCCGAAGGTCGAGGATGTCGTCCGCAAGGGCGGCGCCGGCTCGGTTCTCTGGCTCAACGACACCAGGAAGTTCAACGCGCTGCAGAAGATCGCCGTCGAGGAGAGCCCGTCGAAGATCCCGCTGCTCTTCGGTCTCGACGTCATCCACGGCTACCAGACGATCTTCCCGGTACCGCTGGCGATGGCCTCGTCGTGGGACCCGGCGGTCGCGGAGCGCGCGCAGACCGTCGCCGCCCGCGAAGCCCGGGCGGCCGGGCTCCAGTGGACCTTCGGTCCGATGGTGGACATCGCCCGCGACGCGCGCTGGGGACGCATCGTCGAAGGCGCTGGCGAGGATCCGTACCTCGGCTCGGTAATGGCCGCGGCACAAGTGCGCGGCTTTCAGGGGCCGTCGCTGGGCGCAGCCGGGGATCGTGTGGTCGCGTCAGTGAAGCACTACGTCGGCTATGGCGCCGCGGATGGCGGCCGTGACTACGATCCGGTCTACCTGTCCGAGGCGCAGCTGCGCAACGTCTACCTCCCGCCGTTCCACGCAGCGGCGAAGGCCGGAGCCGGCACCTTCATGAGCGCCTACATGGACCTCAACAACGTGCCCGCGACCGGGAACTCGTTCATCCTCCGCGACGTGCTCAAAGGTGAGTGGGGGTTCCAGGGCTTCGTTGTCAGCGACGCGATGGCCATCGGCAACCTCGTCATCCAGGGATACGCACGCGATGGGCGCGACGCGGCCTACCGTGCCCTGCACGCCGGCGTCGACATGGACATGGCGAGCGGTACCTACCCGCGGAACCTCGCAGGGCTGGTCAACGACGGCACGCTCAAGATCGCGGAGATCGACGATGCCGTGCGGCGCATCCTGACGATCAAGGTGCGGCTGGGCCTGTTCGAGCATCCCTACACCGACGAGTCGCTGTTGGCAAAAGTCGTCGCATCGCCGCAGCACACGAGCGAATCGCGGTGGGCGGCTCAGCGCTCGATGGTGCTGCTCAAGAACGACGGCAAGGCGCTCCCGCTGTCGAAGGATCTGAAGCACGTCGCCGTCGTTGGCCCCCTCGCCGATTCGCAGGATGCGACCGATGGTTCGTGGATGGTCTTCGGCCACGTGTCGAATGCCGTAACCGTGTTCCAGGGCATCAAGGCGAAGCTGCCGAACGCGACGGTGGACTTCGCACCCGGCCCCGAGATCCGGCGCGACATCCCGTCGTTCTTTGACAACATCATTCCGGGACCGAAGAAGACGCCCCAGACGCCGGCGCAGGCAGAGGACGCCTACAAGCAGGCAATCGCGACAGCAAAGGCCGCGGACTCGGTAATCATGGTGCTCGGTGAGAACGCGAACATGGCGGGCGAAGCGGCGTCGCGGGCCTCGCTCGATCTCCCGGGTCGGCAGCAGGAATTGCTCGAAGCGGTGGTGGCACTCGGCAAGCCGGTCGTCCTGGTCCTCCTGAATGGCAGGCCACTGGCCGTTTCGTGGGCGGCCGGGCACGTGCCGGCCATCCTCGAGGCGTGGGAACCAGGGAGCGAGGGCGGACATGCGGTCGCCGACGTCCTGTTTGGCGATGCCAATCCCGGCGGCAAGCTGCCGGTCACCTTCCCGCGCAAGACGGGCCAGGCGCCGCTCTACTACGCGCGGACGCTCACGCACTCGCCCGAGGGCAGCCCCATGTACAACGCGCGCTACTGGGATGGCGACGTGTCGCCGCTCTATCCCTTCGGGTTCGGTCTCAGCTATACGACGTTCTCGATTGACAACCTGAAGGTATCGTCGCCGCAGGTGAAAGTGGGCGATTCATTGACCGTCACGTCGGACGTCACCAACACCGGGGCCGTTGCTGGCGACGAGGTCGTGCAGCTCTATATTCACCAGAAGGCCGGCAGCGACTCGCGCCCGATGCGTGAGCTGAAAGGCTTCGAGCGGGTGACACTCGAGCCCGGCGCGAAGAAGACGGTGACGTTCCGCCTCGGTCCCGACGAACTCATCTACTGGAGCACGAGCGCCAGGGGATGGGTGCAGGACGCCGAGGCATTTGACGTGTGGGTGGGATCCGACTCCACGGCGAAGCTGAGCGCCGGCTTCACCGTTGTGCGCTGATCGGGATAATCGGGCCATGCGCCTCGTCCGCCAGCTGTCAGTCGCCATGGGCGCAACGCTCGCGTTTCTCCTCGGGCTACCCGCCTTTGCCCAAGTGGTCGACGCCAGCCGTGCACATCCGCCACGCATCTACAACACGCACCGGCTGATGGGGAAGCCGCCCTCCATCGACGGGCACCTTGATGACGAGGCATGGAAAGAAGGCGAATGGGCAGGCGACTACACGCAGCAGCTGCCTGTCGAGGGCGGAGCGCCGTCGCAGAAAACCGAGCTCAAGATCCTCTACGACGAGAAGAACATCTACTTTGCGATCCGCGCCTACGACGACATGGGCAGGGTTGCCAGGTACTCATCCAGACGAGACGAGATCGCCGGCGACATCGTTGGTGTCTGCTTCGACAGCTTCTTCGACAAGCGCACAGGCTTCGAGTTCGACATCACGTCTGCCGGCACGAAGATCGATCTCGTGCTCTCGAACGAAGGCTGGGATACGACGTGGGATGCGGTGTGGGACGGCAAGGTGGCGTACGAGCTGAACGCCTGGACCGCCGAGTTCCGGATTCCGTTGAGTCAGCTGCGCTACGGCCCTCAGGACGCGCAGATCTGGGGCATGCACGCGTGGCGGTGGATCGATCGTTTCCAGGAGGAGAGTCAGTGGAACCTCATCCCGAGGCAGGGCAGCGGGCGCCTGTACAACTTTGGTGAGCTGCACGGCATTCATGGGTTGAAGCCGCGACGACGCGTCGAACTGTTGCCGCACGTGCTGAGCCAGGTCGAGTCTCTGCCCGAGCAGACCGGCAATCCGTACGTCGGGACGAACGGCACGGGCGCGGTCGGGCTCGACGCCAAGGTCGGACTCGCGTCGAATTTCACGATGGACGCGACCGTCAATCCTGACTTCGGCCAGGTCGAGGCCGACCCGTCGGTCGTCAACCTGACGACATACGAAACCTTCTACGAAGAGAAGCGGCCGTTCTTCCTGGAGGGCAAGCGCATCTTCACGCTCGGCCTTCCGGGGAGCGCCATTGCCGGTGACGAAAGCGGCACGCTCCAAGGCGATCAACTGTTCTATTCGCGCCGCATCGGCGCGCCGCCCACACTCGAACCAGTGGTCCAGGACGGCGCGTTCCTCGAGGCCCCGGGCCAGACATCCATCATCAGCGCTGTCAAAGTGACGGGTAAGACGAAGGACGGCCTGTCGGTGGGTCTCTTGCAGAGCGTCACGGACAACGAGCACGCCAATCTCTGGTTCAATGGCCTCGAATCCCGCGTCACCGTGGCACCGACGACGAACTACGTTGTGGGCCGCGTGCAGAAGGACTGGGACAAGGGCAACTCGATCCTCGGCGGCATGTTCACGTCGACGCACCGCTGGCTGCCAGACGAGGCGATCGTGCACCGTTTGCCGGCGGACGCTTTCACGGGGGCGGTGGATGCGACCCACTTCTTCGGAGATCGCTCGTACGTCATCGAAGGCAAGGGCGTGTTCAGCCGGATTACCGGTGATGCCCCGGCCCTCCTGGCGCTTCAGACCAATCCCGTGCACTACTACCAGCGGCCCGATGCGTCCCACGTTGGCGTCGATCCGAATGCGACGTCGATGCTGGGGCATGCCGGGACCGTGCGTGTTGCCCGCTACGGCAAGAGCAAGTGGCTGTGGTCGGAGTCGGCACGCTGGATGTCGCCCGGCCTCGATCTGAACGACGTGGGGTTTCTGCGGCAGGCAGACGTCATCCTCAACGAGGCCAGGCTGGAGTTCAAGGAAATCGAGCCGCGCGGCGTCTTCCGCTCGTACGGCTTCTCGATCACGCGCGATGACATCTGGGACTTTGGCGGACTGAAGACCCTCGGCACCACCGGCTTTCTGGCCAACGGCGCATTCCGGAATCTGTGGACGGTCTCGGCCGGCCTGAACGTCCTCGAGGCGCCCACCGATACGCGTCTGCTGCGCGGTGGCCCGGCGATGACCACGAGCGGACGCATCGCCGCGATCGCAGGCGTGAACAGCGACCCGTCACGCCGGCTCAACGTGCAGGTGACCACGGAGCGTGACTTCGTGCGCGACGGCGGCGGCCGCCGGGCCAACGTGACCGCGCAGGTCAACATGCGGCCGGCAAATGCGTTCTACCTCTCCGTCATCGGGTACTACGAGCGAAACGTGGACGATCTGCAGTACGTGGACACGGCTCATCCCGACGGATCACCCCGGTACGTCCTGGGCCGGCTCGATCAGGACACACTCGGTCTGACGTTCCGCGCCAACGTCTTCGTCTCGCCCGATTTCACGATCCAGTACTACGGCAGCCCGTTCATCTCGAACGGTGAGTACGTGGACTTCAAGCGCGCCACGACGCCGCGCGCAGGTGACTACGCCGATCGGTTCCACGAGTTCGCGGAGTCTGAAATCGCGTTCGTGCCGGACGCCAACGCGTACCGTGTCACTGAAGCCGGCAGTACGTATGTGTTCGGCAACCCGAACTTCGATTTCCGGCAGTTCCGCTCGAACCTCGTGGCACGGTGGGAATACAAACCTGGCTCCTCGCTGTACGTCGTCTGGTCGCAGGATCGCACCGACCAGGAGGTGTTCGGGCGTTCGCTGACCAGCAGCCTCGACGCCTTGCGGCTCGCGCCGGCGACCAACGTTTTTCTGGTGAAAATGAGCTACTGGTTCGGGCGGTAGTCACACTCGGTCGAGTCACTGTATGAAGATCCACCGCATCGCGTTGTACCCGGGTGACGGCATCGGCCCAGAGGTCATCGACGCCGCGATCACCGTGCTCGAGGCCGTGCAACGGGTTGGCGACTTCCGGCTCGAGTACCGGCGTTTCGATTGGGGCATGCCGCACTACGATCGTCACGAACGTGTTGCGCCGGAGGATTTTCTCGCGACGCTGCGCGGATTCGACGCCATTCTGCTCGGCGCGGTCGGGTGGCCGGCCCGGCTGCCCGATCACATCACGCTCGCGCCACTGATTCGAATGCGTCAGGCGTTCGATCTCTACGCGTGCGTCCGGCCGGCTCGCACGTTCCGCGGCGTTCGCGGCCCACTCCGAAGCCAGGAGCCGATCGACCTGGTGGTCGTTCGCGAGAACTCAGAAGGTGAGTACGTAGACAATGGCGGCGTCACGGCGAGCGGAACGCCGGACGAGGTCGCCGTGCAGACGGCCGTGCACACGCGGCGTGGGGTGGAGCGCATTCTCCGGTTCTCGTTCGAGCTCGCTCGGACCCGGCGGCGCCGCCTGACAATGATTACCAAGTCGAACGCGCAGCGGTTCGCGTACGTCCTGTGGGATCGCGTACTGGCCGAGCTCGCGCCGGCGTTCGGCGACGTGACGACGGAGAAGCTGCACGTTGACGCAGCCACACTGGAATTGGTCCGACGGCCGCACACCTTTGACGTGATTGTCGGATCGAATCTCTTCGGCGACATCCTCAGCGACCTGACTGGCGGCATCACCGGCAGCCTCGGGCTGAACCCCTCGGCCAACCTCGACCCCTCGCGTGTCGCCCCGTCGCTCTTCGAGCCTGTGCACGGCTCGGCCCCGGACATCGCGGGCAAGGGCATCGCGAATCCGACGGGCGCGATCCTGAGTGCTGCGATGATGCTCGAGTGGTTGGGCTCGTCCCAGGCCGCACAGACGATCCGCGAGGCCGTCGAGCGGACGCTTGCCGCCGGCCACCTGACGCCAGACCTTGGCGGCACGCTGACCACGACACAATTTACGGCTCGGATCGCGGGCGAGCTGGGCTGAGCCTTCGCGAAGGGCTCCGAGTCATCCAGGCTTGGCTGAACCTCTTACCGACGAGCTGGGTCTCAGGAAGTCCGTGCAATCGGAGGCGATTTCAGGCCGTTTGCAAGAGTTTCGGGATGCGTCAAACGACTGTCTTAATCGCGTTACCAGTACAACGATAGACTCGCCACAAGTGCGAGGTCCTCATGAACGTGTCGCTCACCCCGGAGCTCGAGAAGTTCGTTGAAAGGAAAGTCGAAAGCGGTCTCTACAACAACGCCAGCGAAGTGATCCGCGAAGGCCTTCGGCTGTTGAAAGAGCACGACGAGCTCCGCATGAAGTGGCGCGAGCAGATCGAACGCGGCTGGCCACAGGCCGGGGCCGGCCAAGTCGTCGACGGCGAACAGGTCTTCCGCAAGGCCGACACACGCATCGAACAACGGACGTAAGCGCAGCTGATAACACCGTTCCGCCGCGTCCAGACATCGCCGCTACGGCTTGTTCGCGAACGCCAGGTTGGTTCCGCTGACAAACGTCACCGGAACGCCGAGATCCGCGGATCGGATCGCGTCCTGGACGTCCTGCCATGGATAGTCGTGCCAGACAAGCAGGCCTCCCGACTGTAAGCATTGCCACGCAGTGCGGGTGTCCTTGAGCGCCATCTCGTACGCGTGGCATCCGTCCACGAAGAACAGCCCAATCGTGTCGTAGAACAATCCGAAATCCATCGTCGAGGAATCGCCGAACAACTGCTCGATGCGGCATCCGCTCGTGTGGGACGCCAGCACGCGTCCGACGTCGCGAGCGACTCCGGCCGCGGCCAATTGATGAAACCCCGACGCCGGGTTCTGATAGTGCCGGGCCGCTACGTCCTCGGTACTCAGCGAGGGTGGAAGATCGAGCGTGAAGAGCACGGCATCCGACGGAGCATTGGCGGCCATCGTGACCGCTGTCACGCCCCGAAACGTCCCTATCTCGAACAGCCGCCGGGGACGATGGCGGCGCACGAATGCGGCGAGCGCCACGCGATCGAGCACGCTAGCCGCCGCGAACTCGATGCTTGACTCCGCCTGATCCAACTGCGCCATCGCCGTTTGAGTCATCGGTATGGAAATTGCGTCTGGCGTTTGTGTGTAGAGCAGTTCTGCGGCCGCGATCACGCGATCGGCTTGCGGCGGTAAGGCCGGCGCCGGAACCTCGCCCCGAAGCAGTGCTGTCGTGGCGGTCCGCAGTCGTTGGCGAAGGGCTCCCATGGCGTGACCGTAACATCGAAACGATGAACACAGCGGAAGTTGGGGGACGCCGCCAGGTCAAGCACACGCGCTGGCGAAGGCGTCCACTGATGGCCCCAGCGCTGACCAGACAGATGAGCTGCCGACCGATGCTGGGTCCGACGATCGGTACTCGCACGGCTTCGTTCTGACCAATGACACCATCGCACAACACGTTGGCAGTCGCTGGGCTGGGCATGGCGTCCGCCGACACCACGCCGCGCCCGAGGATCTCGGTGATCGTCTGCACCCGAAACCGCTGCGAACGCCTCCCGCAGTTCTTCGCGCATCTCACGCGAATCGATTTTCCAGAAAGTGCCTGGGAACTGGTCATCGTCGATCATGCCTCGTCGGACGAAACGCCGGCAGCGATCCGGGCGTTTGCTGCAAGCACGCCGGTGCATGTCTGCCAACTACGGGCGGCCGTCCCGATGCTCACGGGCGCCAAGAACATCGGGCTGGCGCATGCGCGTGGTGACATCCTGGCTTTTACCGATGACGATTGCTATCCACGGCCGGATTTCCTGCGGGCGCTGACGGAAGTCTTCACGATCGGCGGGGTGGGTGTCGTCGGCGGCCGTGTCGTTCTGCACGACCCCACGGATGCGAAACTGTCGATTCGCGATGTCGATACGCCAACCGACATCGAACCTGGAAGCTTCGTCACGGCCGGTCTCATTCACGGCGCCAACATGGCGGTGCGGCGCGAAGTCGTCTCTGCGATCGGCGGATTCGATCCGTTGTTCGGCCCAGGCACACGCTGTGTCGCCGCGGAAGACGTCGAGTACGTCGCGCGGGCCGTGTGGGCCGGATGGCGCGCGCGCTACGATCCGCGGCCGGTCGTCGCGCACCATCACGGCCGCAAGCCGGGTGAAGAGACCGAGCGGTACCGCCGCGGTTACGACTACGGGCGCGGCGCCTACTACACGAAGTACCTGCTGGTTCCGCGGGCTCGCCGGGTGTATCTGCGGCAGTGGTTCGAGCTCACGCGCCTGGCACCGCGCAGCATCCGACCGGGCCGCCTTGCGCGAGAACTGGCGGGCGGTCAGCGCTACCTGCTCGGACGCTTCGTGCGCCGGGAGCCCAGTCGTCAGGTGCCGATTACAGCGAGCCATTCGGCCCCGAACGTCTGAGCGCCAGCGCCATGAAGATGTACTACTACCGTGGGCCAAACTTCGGCGATGCGCTGAACGAATGGCTATGGCCGCGTCTTCTGCCTGATTTCTTCGACGGCGACGAGAGCGCCTTCTTTCTCGGCATCGGTTCAATCCTGTACGACTTCCTGCCGCGCAACGCGCGAAAGGTGGTGTTTGGCGCGGGTTATGGCGGCTATACCCCGGTGCCACACATCGATGACCGGTGGGCCTTCTATTTCGTTCGCGGCCCTGTGACCACACGCGCGCTCGGGTTGGATCCATCGCTGGCGATCGGCGATGCGGCCATCCTGGTGCGCTCGTGCGTGGCCATTGGGGCGCCCAAAGTTCATCGCGCGTCGTTCATGCCGCATTGGGAAAGCGCGATGGATGGCGATTGGGTCGAGGCCAGCGAGCAGGCAGGCCTGCATTACATCGATCCCTGTGGAGGCGTCGACCGCGTGATTGCGGAGATTCTCGCCTCGGAGCTGCTGGTGACCGAAGCGATGCATGGCGCCATCGTCGCGGATGCGCTGCGTGTGCCGTGGGTGCCAGCCCGGCCAGTGCAGCCCACGAACCGGGGAAAGTGGATCGACTGGGCGTCCGCTCTTGACATCGAGCTGCGGCCGCAGCACCTCGTGCCGTCAAACGCCCTGGAATATGCGATGAGCCTGACCGCGGGTCGGAGGGCGAGGGTGCTTGCGTTACGAAAGCGCGGTCAGCGGCTCCGCGGTATCGGACGAGGCGGCTTCCGGCGTCGTGCGGCGAAGGCGCTCCTCGACGCGTCGAAGGGACCACCACACCTCAGCGCCGATTCGGCCATCGAGCGCGCACACACACGGATGCTCGAGCAGCTGGTACGCCTTCGGCGGGATTTCGGCTGACACCCATTGCGGTGCAGCAACTGGTCGTGGGATCAAACGGCTGTGGCAGCCGTGTGCAGGCGGCCGGCAACGGCTTTGGTCTGCATGCCGAGCGCGTCCACCAGCGGTTCCACACACCGGTCCCAGTGATAGCGGGCCGCAAGCCGGAGTGCTGCGCGGGTGCGCACGTCCGCGGGGCGTTCCAGATACTGGAGCAGTGCGCTCGCCCAGGTGCCCAGGTCCCAGCCGGACACCACCATCCCCGCGTCTGGTTCGTCGGCGAGAATCTCCCGAAAATACGGAAGGTCTGACGTGACGACGCCCCGGCCCAGGCCGAGCGCCGCGAGCAGCGCGGCGCTGTTGGTAATCGCACGATATGGCAGCAGAACCGCGTCGCTCGCGGCCGTGATATCTGCGAACTCCTGGTCTGTGAGCTCCCGATCGATCACGACGCCGGACGTACGCCCGATCGCCGCAAGGATGGGCGACGCGTCGAGCTCATTGTGGCGAACCCCGCCGATAATGAGCTGGACACGGCCGTTCAGCCGTTCGATTACTCCGCACGCGACGTCAAGCCCCTTGTACGGACGCATCCGCCCCAGGCACGACACGACCGGACGTTGGGGATCGAGGTGCATCTCCGCGAGGACTTGGTCACGCGAGCGTGCAAGGGGATAGGATGGGGCGGGATCGCCCTGTGGCATCACGACAACGCGTCCGCGTGGGTCGTAGGTGTCGCGAACGTCGCGCGCCGCGGACTGACTGTGACAAATCACGACATCGCAATCGTGAGCGAGCAGGCGATACCCGTAGCGATCCCAGCAATACGCCCCTTCGTGCGGTTCGATGTTGTGAACCGTCCAAATGCTCTGGACACCGCGGCGTCGCGCCGCACGAACAAACCGGTGCAGCCGCAGCAGGGAATCAGTCGCACGCGCCGCGCGCTGAATGCGACTGGCCCCGGTGAAGTCGCGTCTCCAGAAGTATTCGGGCCAGTGCAGGTGCACGGCATCGACGCCATCTCCGTGCGCCTTAATCCAGCGGAGGTCGATCTCGAGGTCGTCGGAGACCGAAATCCCGTGTTTGGCAAGCGCCGCGTGGCACAACCTGAAGTACGGGTTCTGCCACCGCGTGACACCGGCGGGGAACGCGGCGATACGAAAGAGTCGATGTTCAGACTCAGCAGTGATCGACATGAACACCCGTCGAGGTTGCAAGTCGGATGCCGCGCGGACGTCCGGAGGACACATCCGCAGCAATGGAGATGGACGCGCACTGGCTGAGCTTGGCACCTGCGGGGGCTATCGCTGGAAAACGCTTCACCACGTCTGGCAAACGCTTACCACTCTCCAACGGCCGAGCCTCGTTTTGGCGAAGCAGCGTTGACCTGCCAGTGGGCAGCAAATTTGCTCAGGGTCCTGGTGGCATCAGCTTGCCTCGTTCGTGACTCGTGAGCTACATGGACACAAACTCAGACTCCGTCTCTCCCGTCGTTGCGGCCCCGGTCTGGCAGGAATCGCCTGCTGCCGAGGTTGCCGACACATGGCTGTTATCGTCCGATCAGGATCGATCGATCCGCGGAGATCTGCGCGAGATCCTCTACGACGAGCTCTGGCGTTATCGAGGGTTGCTGTACGAGCTCACGCGGCGCGATCTCCGCGTGCGCTACAAGCAGACCGCGCTCGGGTTTGCATGGGCCGTGCTGCTGCCGTCGCTCATCGTGCTCGCTGGCGCGATGGTGCGGTTTGCGATGGCGTACGTCGGAGGACGGCAGCTGAGCGCAACGGATGTGGCTGGGATTGCGATCAAGGCAGTTCCCTGGGCCTTTTTCGTCGGATCGATGAGCTTTGCGACGGCCAGCCTCGTGGGTCAGGCGAATCTCGTCACCAAGATCTACTTCCCGCGCGAGGTGCTGCCGCTGGCTGCGACGCTGGCGCAGGCGTTCGATGCGTGCCTTGGTGCCGTGACGCTGCTGATCGCGTTCGCCCTTCTGGGCGTCCATTACGGGCTGGCAGCGTTATGGGTACCCGTGCTTGTCGTGTGCACGTTCCTCTTGACGGCAGGTCTGGCGCTCCTCGTCAGCTGCGCGAATCTCTTCTACCGCGACGTCAAGTACGTGGTCCAGGTGCTGCTGATGTTCGGCATCTTCTTCACGCCCGTGTTCTTCGAGCCCGTGATGTTCGGCGCGCTGGGAGCGCGCGTGATGATGGTGAACCCGCTCGCGCCGCTGATGGAAGGATTGCGCCTGTCGGTAGTGATGGATCACAACCTGCTCGACACGCTCGTCGTGCAGGGGCGGCACGGTATGGTGCTCGCGTGGTCGCCGTGGTACCTCGTGTACAGCGCGGCCTGCGCGATCGCCGCATTGCTGGCCGGTCTCTTGCTGTTCCACCGGGCAGAGTCGAAGTTTGCCGAGTATGTGTGAGGTCGAGTGACAGGACTGATTGAATTCCAGCACGTCTGGAAGAAGTTTCGCCGCGGCGAGTTTCACGACAGCCTCCGGGACATGGTTCCTGCTCTGGCGTCGAAGCTGCTCGGTCGTCAGCGCCGCGACACGGTCGAACCGCGCGAGTTCTGGGCAGTGCAGGACGTCTCGTTCTCGGTCCGTCCCGGCCAAGCGCTCGGGATCATCGGGCCTAACGGGGCAGGCAAGTCGACAATCCTGAAGCTGCTGACCCGCATTCTGCGCCCGACCAAGGGGCGTTGCGGGATTCGCGGGCGTGTTGGCACGCTCATCGAGATTGCGGCTGGCTTTCACCAGGACCTGACCGGCGCCGAGAACATCTTTCTCCAGGGCTGCATCATGGGGATGACGCGCAAGGAGATCACCGCCAGGTTCGACGACATCATCGCGTTCTCGGAGCTCGCCGAGTTCATTGACACACCCGTGAAGCGGTATTCGAGCGGCATGAACGCCCGCCTCGGCTTCGCGATCGCCGCCCACATGAGCCCCGACGTGCTCATCGTCGACGAGGTGCTCGCGGTCGGCGATTGGCGCTTCCAGCGAAAGGCGTTCGATCGGATCGGGGAGATGGTCCGCGGGGGGCTGCCGGTCGTCATCGTGTCCCATCAGCTCGATCGCATCTCCTCGCTCTGCACCGACTGTCTGCTGCTCGATCGCGGGCGGGTCGTCAAGCGCGGGCACCCCGACGAATGCATCGCAGAGTACGTGACAAACGGGATAGAGGCACAGGATCCGAGCGCCGCTGGCCTGCCGTTCCGCGTGAGCGCGGTGGATATCGAGCCGAAGGGACCGCTGCGTTCGGGCGACTGGTTGACGGTCAGGCTCCGCGGTGAGGTGCTAGCCAGCGCCGGTCCCGACAGCCGGCTTGGCGTCCGCGTCCGCTCGCTCCAGACGGCGCAGGTTGTGTTCGGGCTCGACCTCACGGCCCACGAACCAGGCCTGTTGGAGCCGGGCACGTTCGACGCGACCGTCGAACTGCAGTTGAATACGGGGCGGGGCTACTTCTCCATCGAAACGCCGATGTGGAACATACGCGAACGCCGCGAGCTCGGTCAGGGCCCGCAGGCAGTGACCAGCGTGCACGTGGCCGCCTTCAACGGCGGCACAAACCTTCATGCCCGCGTGCGCGTCGAGATGCGCCCGGCGCCCGCAGACCGCGAGTTGTGGTCGGCCTGATTGGCAAAACGGTTTTGGCTCGGTCGCCCGTGAGACAATTCGAGAACCGACCAGCATGAATTCGTTGGGCGCCTCGCTGACCTCACCTTAAGTACGAGATTGAAATGTCCCCTCATGGCGCCTACGACGTCTCTGTCGTTGTCCCCACATTCAATCGCTCCAAGCTGCTTCGCGCGACCTTGGACAGCCTCCTCGTTCAGAGCGCCCCGGGCATCCGATACGAGGTGCTCGTCGTCGACAACAACTCGACCGACGATACTGCGCAGATCGTGGCAGCCTATGGTCACTCCGACCAGATTCGCTACTTCCATGAAGCCCGCAAAGGGCCGTCCTACGCAAGAAATCGTGGAGTACAGGAGAGTTCCGCGCCCATTGTGGCGTTCACCGATGACGACTGCCGTGTCGTACCCTCGTGGGTGGCGCGGCTGAAATCAATGCTCGACGAACACGGCGACGTCGACTGCATCGGGGGCAGGGCGCTTCCGGAATGGCCGTACGAGCCTCCGGGGTGGCTCACGACAGCGCATTGGGGTCCGCTGGCCCTGCTCGATTACGGCCCCACTCCGGTCCGGACAGAAATCCCTCGGCTGTGCCTGCTCACAGCCAATATGGCTGTGCGTCGCTCTGCGATCGAGCGCGTTGGCGGGTTCGATCATGCATACCTGCGGTGTCAGGATCACGAACTGCAGGTACGGATGTGGGAGGCCGGCAGCCGGTGCCTGTACGACCCGGAACTCGTAGTCGTCGCACCGGTAGAAGTAGGACGAATCAGCAAGCGATATGTGCGTCATTGGTACCGGGAGAGTGCGACGTACCACGCCAGAATGCCGCCCAAGGCTGTATTTGAGCTTTCCGGCGATGGTCACTTGATCCTGAACGTGCCACGTTTTTTCTATCGCCGACTCGTTGAGGAAACTGCGGCCTGGATTGCCGACGTCTGTCGCGGCAGGCTCACCACCGCATTCCTTCACGAGACTCGCGTGCATTACGTGACCGCGTACCTGATGGAGCGGTGGAGATTGAGGCACACCTCCGGCCCGCAAGGTCATCCGGCCTGAAGATCACGGCGTATACATCAAGGCTTCGACGCCGCGCCGCACGTCGCGCGGCCGCCTCTGCCGCGCCACGCCCAACGCGTACGCCTTGCTGGCAACGCTGACGGCGATCGCGAGTGAGATCTTCCTGATCTCGCGCAGCGGAGGATAGAGCGCGCCTTGCTCCAGGTCGCTCTGGCGGACGAGGCCTGCAAGCGTACGCGCGGCGGTGAGGAAGAGTTCGTCCGGCAGCGTGCGCGCGCGGCAGGCCACGGCGCCGAGGCCGATGCCCGGGAACACGTAGGCATTATTTCCTTGCGCCGGCCTGTGCGTCGTTCCGTCGTGGACCACAGGGGCGAACGGACTGCCGCTTGCGAAGATCGCCCTGCCGCCGCTCCAGGCGTACGCCTGCTCCGCGGTGCACTCCGCCCGTGACGTGGGGTTCGAGAGCGCGAAGATCGCGGGGCGATGGTTGATGGCGCTCATGCGCTCGATGACCGGACGCGTGAAGGTGCCGGGCGCTCCCGTCGCGCCGATCAGGATGTGCGGCTTGATCTGATCCATGGCGTCGACGAACCCTGCGGCCGCAGCTTCGTGCGCGTACGGAAGGTTGTGCGGCATCAGGTCCGTTCGCGACCTCACGACCAGGCCGTTGATGTCGACGAACCACAAATGCCGCCGCGCGTCCTCCAGGCTGAGGCCCTCTTCGACGAACGCGCTGGTCATCAAATCCGCGATCCCCGTTGCGGCCGATCCTGCCCCGAGGAACATGATTCGGAGATCCTTGAAGGGAACGCCGGTGATGCGGGTTGACGAGTACACGCCCGCCAGGGAGACTGCGGCGGTGCCCTGGATGTCGTCGTTGAAACAGAGCACCCGGTGCCGGTACTTGTTCAGGAGCGCGTAGGCATTCGGCGTCAGGAAGTCCTCGAACTGGATCAGCGCATCCGGATATCTCGCCCTCACGGCATCCACGAACTCATCGACGAGATCGAAGTACGGCTTTCCCTGCAGCCGCCGGCGCGGGTAACCCAGATACAGCAGGTCCTTGCGCAGCTCCTCGTTGTTCGTGCCCACGTCCAGCGTCACCGGCAGGCACGCCTCGGGGTCGATGCCCGCGCAGGCTGTGTAGAGCGCGAGCTTCCCGACCGGTATGCCCATGCCGTTCGCCCCGAGATCTCCAAGGCCCAGGATGCGCTCTCCGTCGGTCACAACGATGACCTGGATATCTCGCTTGGGCCAGTTGCCAAGGATGCGGCGGATCTCGCCGCGATCGTCGGGCGTGATGAAGAAGCCCTTCGGGTATCGCGCGATCTGTGAGAACTCCCTGCAAGCCTCGCCGACCGTCGGCGTGTAGATGAGCGGCATGATCCGATCGATGTGCTCGATCACCGTCTGGTAGAACAGGCGCTCGTTTCGCTCCTGCAACCCCGACAGCATGAGGTAACGGTCGATGTCGCGAGGCAGACGGTCGAGATTCGCCATCACGCGGTCCACCATCTGACGTGGCGAGGCGACGCGGTGTGGCAGCAGTCCACGTAGTCCCAGGCGCTCCCTCTCCCGCCGGTTGAAAATGACGGACCGGTTGAGCGATTTGTCGCGCAGGACGTCGAAGCCGCGCTTCATGCCGACCCTCGCATGGCATGCACGATCGCGACGACGACCGGCCCCCAGACCGTCAGGACGATGTTGCCGATCGCGTAAGGCACGGTGTAGGCGAGCGAACCGACGTTGCTGCCGCTGGCCTCTCTGAGCGCGGTGAGCCCGGGCGTGCAGGTCTGCGCGCCGGCGAGGCCGCCGAGCGCCATCAGCGAGTTCATGTTCAGCAGATATCGCGCGGCGATCGTGCCAACGACCAGCGGCACGGTCGTGACGATCATTCCCGCCACGAAGATGCTCGCGAAGAAGATGCCTCCGCTCGTGCGATAGGCTTCGACCGCGTGCGGGCCGGCATGCAGGCCAACCACCGCAATGAACACGGTAAGGCCGATGTCCATCAACAGTTGCTGTGCCGGCTCGGGGATCGCCCCGAACACGGGGTATCGGCTGCGCACCCAGCCGCCGACCAGGCCCACCACGAGGATCGCACCGGCCGTGCCGAGACCGAGGACGACCCCTCCTGCAGTGATCTTGAGGAGTCCGATCAGGATGCCGGCCGAAATCGCTCCGGCCAGGAAGGTGAGGTCGGTTTTCGACAGGTCGCGCTCCATGTACCCGATGTAGGCGGCCGCGCGTCCGAGGTCCTCGGGTGCCCCGATGATACGCAGAACGTCGCCGCGCTCGATCCGTGTCCACGGCTCGCGCGGCATGAATTCTGGACCGCGATGTAGCGATTCGAGGTAGACGCCGCGCGCCTTGGGATCCTTCGCCAACTCGCCCAGGGTTTTGCCGATGACCTCGGCGCGCGTCACCACGAGCGACGCAGGTCTGATCGGGACCGACAGCAGCGCCGGGTCGTCGATTTCGGTTCCGATGTCGCGTTCGGCGCCGGCGAAGGCTGCCCGGGCCGCTGACACCACGAGCCGATCGTCCCGATTCAGGGCCACCAGCGGATCCAGCTCCAGCAGTTCGCCTCCGCGCTCGACACGTTGGACTGAGAGTCGCGCTCCGGCGTACCGGGCTTCAAGCGCGCCGATGGTCGTGCCAATGACGCCGGGGTTCTCGACGGTATAAGCGCGGAGCCCGTGATGCACGCCGGACGCAACCTGTCCTGCGGGCGTGTCCCCGGCGAGTGTCTTCTCGAGCTCCTTCGCTTCGGCCTTCAAGTCTGCTCTCAGGAACTTCGGGCCGAGCCAGGTCAGGAAGAGAATCAGCCCCAGGTCACCGAAGCCGTACGTAATCGCATCGCCCAGCGGGGCGTTGGCGAGGAGCGTGGCCTTCCGGTCGTCGGGAATCGGCAGTTCGGCGATCGCGCTCAGGCCGGTGCCGAGGGCGGCTGACTGCGTCATGCCACCCGAAAGCACGCCAACCGCCAGCCCCTCGTCGAATCCAAAGGCGGCCGAGACGCCGACCACAGTCGCCAGCCCGCTCACGGCGACGATGAGCGCCAGGGCGATTTGCGGCAGGGCCTCTTTTTTCAGGCTCCCGAAGAATTGCGGACCCACCGAGTAGCCGATCGAGAACAGGAACAGGTAGAAGAACGCCCAGCGCAGAAGGTCGGGCAATTCGGGCTTCGCGAGGATACCGATGACCATGCCGGCGATCAGCGTGCCGACGACCGATCCGAAGCCGACGCCCTTGACGTGGACGCGCCCGATGATCGTCCCGAGCAGGATGGCGAGGAACAGGCACAGGAGCGGGATGCGGTGGAGAAACGCCGCGAGTGACTCGATCACGATGGCTCCATGCCGTCACAACTCTAAGCCAAGAACGATTTCTGAAATCCAGTGCATCGCGAAGTCAGAACGCTTCCTGGACGGCGAAGTATGCGGCGCGTGAGCCGTCTTTGCCGAAGCCGATGTCGAAGCACAGATTCGTCTTCGAGCGTTTGTTCAGCATCAGCCTGAACCCGAAGCCCGCTCCGGTCGCGAAGGAGTCGAAGAGGTCTTCATGCGTCTGCTTGCTGCTGAGCGTCTCGGTGTTGAGGAAGGCCACCATCCCGAACAGGCCGTTCTTGGTGGCGGTCCACCGGTATTCCGCCTCGCCGTAGACGAGCTCCTCGCCGCGGAACCGGCCCTGGGGATAGCCGCGCCCGGCGCGCCCGTAGGTGTCCATCCCCGTCGCCGGCAGGTCGAGGTACGGGGCGGCGCCTCCGGTGACGAAGTCGCCCGTGAGCCAGAACGCGAGCTTGTGCCGGGCATTCCGGGAGAGGCGAACGTACCGCCTCACGTCGTAGCTCAATTGCTGCCAGCTCGACGTGCCGCCCAGAAAACCAGCGAAGAACATCAGGTAGCCGGCATTCGCGTACCAGCCGCGCCCCGGATTGATCGGGTTGTCGCGACTGTCGAAAAGCGTCCGGACGGTGACGCCGGCTGACGTCTGCGATGCCGGGTCGAACCCGTGTTGCTCCGAGTACGTGACGTACGGCGAATCCTGCCACGCGTCGGTCGCGGCGTCGTCGGCCGGCTTGACGTTGCGATGAATGTTGTAGAGGAACCCCGCTCCCAGGTAGGTGTCGCGGGCGACGGGCCGGTACACTGTCTCGTAGACGCGGAAGGCGTCGTACTTCTGATCGACCGCGCCGCTCTCAGGCGAGTCGCTTCCGAGGCCGTACGTCTTCTGCGACGTCCAGTAGAAGCGGTTATCCCCCTGAATGTGCCAGCGGTTCTCGCGGGCCCAGGTATTGGCCTTGGCGCTGACGAGCAGTTGCTTCTTGCTCGTGCCGATCAGGCTCGCGACGACTGACGAGATCCTGGTCGTGTCCGAGGAACCGTTGTAGAAGGCCACGTTGCCGGCCGCGCCGATGCCAACCCCGCTGGTCGGGTTGTAGTTGATCACCGGTGCGGCGGCGATCATGCGCGTCGTGCCTGCGTCGGGTCCTGGTGCTTGTGGCGGTGGGCTGTGACGAAGCTGGCGGAGGAGATCGAAGAGGTCGGTGGTCGGTTCGTCGACGCTCTTGTCCGCGACGTGTGCCTGGGCAGACTCCTGGACTGCAGCCGGCTGTTCCTGACCTGAGGCCGGTTGTTGTGCCTCGGCGGCCGCGCCGGTCAGCAGAACCAGGAGCAGCGGCAATGCATGCGACAACTACCTGGACTGCGGTGGGGGCGTCGCCGGAGTCGCTGGCGTGGAAGGCTCCGCGGGCGCAGCCGGATTGGTAGATGCCGCCGGATCGGCTGGCTTGGCATCACCTGTGGGCTTCACGGTGACCTTGCCCTTGAGCTTTGCGAGTGCGTCGGCCGGGATCGCCTCCGTGATCTTGGGGTCCTCGAGGCTGGTGAACGGCCGGCTCTCGACGACCTTCTTCACTGTGGCTTCATCGAGGCCGAGCTTCGCCAGTTGCTCGGGCGTGGCTGCGTTGAGATCGATCGCATCGGGCGCTGCGGCCTTTTTCACCGCCTTCTTCGCGGCATCCCCCGCGGCGTCCTTGGCAGCACTTTCCGTGGCCTCTTTCGTCGCGCGCTTGGCCGTCCGCTTGGCAACGGCTTGAGCCGACGCGGGGGCCGCCGCGACCAGTGCGAAACCGGCAAGAATCAACGCCGACAGCCATCGACTGGTTCTCATAACGCCCTCAGGTGGAAAAGGAGGAGTCATTCTAGCGCCGATTGCGACTTCCGGATCCCGCTCTCACCTCAGGCGTGCCTAACCGCTGTAGTTTCGCACCGTCGGGCTGGCTACTCATGTTTTCTCGATCGGAGCGTGCGCGCAGAAACGCGAGCGTCGGCCGCTCACAGTGTCAGCGGCGGCCCGACATTCACGATGCCATACAGCCGGTGCACCAGCTCCTTGTCCTCCGGCGAGCCATTGCCGAAGTACTCGCCACGCTTTTCGAGATCACGAAAGAACTGCTCGATGCGCACTGCCGGCGTGAATCCGATAAGGATTCGTCCCGGCCCCGCACCGTCATAGACAAACGCGTGCGGAACGCGTCGAGGTCCGAGGACCGAGTCGCCTGGACCCAGCCGAAACCGCTCATCGCCGATTTCGACGACGTATTCTCCGGCGAGGCAATAGAACCACTCGTCCTGCTCTTCGTGGTAGTGCTTGGGTGGACCGGATCCACGGCGCTCGATCGGCTGCTCGGTCATGAAGAGCGTGCCACCGCTGTCCTGGGTCGCGACCTTGACGTGAAGGCGGTCGCCGCCTGGCAGTTTGATGATGTCGTTCTCTCGCCCAGATCCGGCGGCCACCTTCACAACGGGGGGCCTCGACATCTGGGCCGATAGCGCGACGCCTCCGAACGGAGATGCGACGAGCGCTTCGACGAACGCGCGACGTCCGAGACTCACGCCGTCCATACCGACCTCCGCAGAAGGTTCGCTGGCGAGTTGGAGAAACGTGCCCGGGATTCCAACGACGACGCATCGCTGGGCCCTCGTGAGCGGCCTCAGGTTAGCACTCGGGTACGGCGCCGCGACTACCGATGAGATAGAGTGCACCGATGCGAGTCGCCGCGTATTGAGTTCCCTTCGAGCGCCAGCGGCGGTTGAAGCGCAACCGATCCTGGTACCGGAATCCCGGGGCCTCGTCAGAGCGCTGGGGCTGTGGGATGTCACGGCGATCACCGCTGGAACGATCCTGGGCTCGGCCATCTTTCTCGCAGCGGCATTCGTGCCGCGCGCGGTCCCGCATCCCACGCTGGCGCTGCTTCTCTGGGTGACAGGCGGCCTGATCGCCATCGCCGGCACACTGACCTACGCCGAACTGGGAACGATGTTTCCCGAGCCGGGCGGCCAATACCAGTACCTCAAACAGGCCTTCGGCCCGCTTTGGGGCTTTCTTTTCGGTTGGACTTCCTTGCTCGCGATCCAGGCGGGAGCCAACGCGTACCTCGGCGTGGCGTTCGGAGAGTACCTCGGAGCGTTCATGCCGTTCTTCTCCTCGACGCACACGATCGCGTCGATTCCGGTGGGACCCTGGACATGGCAGCCCAACACCGCGCAGCTCGCGGGAGTGTCCGCGATCGCGGTGTTGTCGACGGTGAACCACTTCGGCACGAGGCAAGGGGCGACGGTCCAGGGCGCGCTGACCGCCATCAAACTCCTGTCGGTTTGCGGCCTGATCGGATTCGGGCTTCTCGCGCCGGCGAAGGTCTCGCCGGATTGGACCGCGCCGCTGCCAACGGGCAACCTGCTGACGGCCATGGGGCTCGCGATCGTCGCGGTCCTCGGCAACTTCGACGGCTGGTATCAGGCGACGCTCTCCGCCGGTGAGATCAAACGTCCCGAGCGCAACCTCCCGCTCGGAATGATCGGTGGCACGACGTTGATTGGTGTCGTCTACCTGCTCGTGAACCTGGTGTACTTCCGGGCCATGCCATTGTCGGAGCTCGGCGCGTCCACGAGGATCGGCGAACAGGCCACGACCGCGTTGCTCGGTCCAACGGCCGGCCGGTTGCTGGCGGCTGCGGTTCTGGTTTCGGTGTTCGGCTGCCTCTCGTCGGCGATCATCGGCGCGTCGCGGCTGGGCCTGCCGATGTCGGAGGACGCGCCGGCGTTACGATGGATGTCTCGGATACATCCCAAGTACAAGACGCCGACTGCGGGGATCGTCACGCTCGGGGTCTGGTCGATGTTGCTCGTCCTGTCGGGCAGCTACGAGCAACTGTTTCAGTACTCGCTGTTCGCCGGCATCATCTTCCACGTGATTACGGGCCTGGCGTTGTTCCATCTCCGACGACATCGTCCGAACACACGGAGGCCCTACCGCGTCGTTGGCTATCCTTGGGTGCCGGCCCTGTTCGTGGTGGCGATGACGGGACTCGTCCTCAACACACTCTACGAACGGCCGCTTCAGTCACTACTCGGTGTCGGACTGGTGGCGCTCGGCGTGCCATTCTTTCGATGGCGCCCGATGCCCACTACGCGCTGAGCAGCGTTTGGTGGCGGCGAGGCCAGGCGTGCCGCGAGCAGTCGGTTCATGCGCTGAGATCATGCCTTGCGGACGACCAGACCCTCGTGGGCAATCTCCAGGGACTCGATCGCCACGTCATTGCCGTCTGCCTTCAGGTCAGGGCCGTTGATCTTGACCGGCCACGCGTTCGCGAGTCCCCAGACCATCACTGGATTTCCAGCCTCGTCGAGCAAGGCAACGGTCATCGCCGTACGTTCCGCTGCGTTCGTCGTGATCCGGTTCACCCAATCCCAGAAGCTGGTGTCGATCCTGGCGACGCCTCGCTTCATCGTCACGTTGCCGTACTTTCTAATCCCCGGCATCTTGAGCACAGAGAACGCCGGACTGTCGCCGTGGCCGTACTCTACGGTCTGAGCGTCGATGTCGAGGCCCGAGATCTCGTGGAACCACATCAGTGCCTGGCCCCACTGCACCTGGAAGTGAAACGCCGGGCGAGGCGATCCCCCTGCCGCCTGCGTGGACTCGTCATCTTTCATCGCGAAAACCTTTCACGGGCGCCCGCAACACGTCGCCGCGAGTCCGCTCGCTCAGGGCAGGCCGCGGAGGGGCGATCGGTCGCCGACCAGCCACACGTGTCCGAACGGATCGACGAACCCGCCTTGCCGGTGCGTGCCCCAGGGCGCCTGGTGATCGCGCACGGGGTCGCGGCCGCCGCTGGCGCCCTCGGCGATAGCGCGTGCGACGAAGCCGTCGGGATCGTCGCAGAACACCTCGACGCGCGTCGTCGTCGTACCCAGCACGAGAGGCGTCTCCCAGCCGTTCCGCTCCGGCTCGCCGACGAAGAACGGCGCGCCTCCGATCTCGAGACCTGCAACCGATCCCCGGCTCCAGAGCACGGTCGCGCCGAGCGCGCGCGCGTACCAATCCACGGCCGACGGCGCATCGGACACCGCGAGCATGACGGAGATGACGGGGACTCGGATGTCTGGTGTCATGTCTCGCCTCCTCGACGCCGGATTCTGCGCAATCACTTCTCGTAGTAGTAGAAGCACCCGACCAGGGTCTGGCCGGTCTTGCCCGTGGCGTCCGACAGCAGCATCACGGTCCTCTTCTCGCCGATCTCGAGCTCGCACGTCCGCATGCCATCGCTCGTCTCGCACTTCTTCAGGGGCTTGCCGATCGACTGCTCGACTGCCTTCTTCGCGCGGTCGAATGGGGCCTTGACCTGGACCGAGAAGCCGACGCCCATGCCGACGCTGTTCGAGTACACCTGGCTCACGGGAAGGCCCATCATCGTCGCGCTCGAGATCGGGACAAAGAACGCCTCGTTGTCGCCCTGCCGGAACTGCGCGCGGAAGCTGTCGCGGTGGCGGGCGGTGCTGACGGGATCGTCCTTCCAGTCGAGCCAAGAATCCTGGCACGTCGTCATCTGCTCGAGCGGGAACGCGACGGCCGCTGGAGGCGGCGCGCTGGCACGGGCGCCCGGGCTCACGTGCCCGATCGCTGCGGCGACATCCGTCTCGATGGCGTCCTGATTGTCGAACACCATCAGATTCAGCGCCGTGTTGAGCTGCCGTGTCGCGTTGTCGACGCCGAAGTCCCAGATCCGTCTCAACACCTCGGAGAGAGGGCCGGTCGCATAGAACTTCTCCAGCTCCGCCTTGTGTGTGCCATCGTCGGCCGGCACGTTGGTGCCCGCCCGATCGTCGAATCGCCGTCCCATGTCATTGAGCTGAGTGACCCACTCCGGGCTGCCGATCGCCGGTCCGCGGGAAGCCGGACCGCCCGCCGACATCGCGTGCACGATGTAGGTCTTCTTCGCCTGTTGCCGGATGATCGCAGCGCCCGCCGGCGCCTTGATCGCGGCCAGCGCGGTATCGAGATCGTGGCTCTGCCCGATCCGTTCGACTTCGGCTTCGATGTGCTTCGTGAGCTCGTTCGATCCGGCATAGGCGGCCAGGATATCCGTCATCCGCGCGCCGAGCGCGGCGCGCGCCTGCTGCCACCGCGTATCCGACGGCTTCCACGCGGCTCCGAGCGACCTCGCGGCCGGCGACTCCTGGATCCGCTTGTCGAGGAGCGGACTCCACGTGTCCTCGACCAGAAGGCGGGCCACCGTGAACATCGGCCCGGCGGACGTGGTCACCAAAGTTGCGGCGGCGGTCGGCGTTGTCTGAGCTTCGCTGGCGGCCGGGCAGATCAGAAGGCCGAGACTGACGAGAAGTAGCGCACGCAGCACATATCACCTCTCGGCAGGTAGACGGACGTCAAACAGTCAAGTCTTTCACATGACCGCGGATTGTTTGACCAGATCGTCGCTGATCACGAGGTCCACCGGCAGGACCACGTGCAGTTGTACGTCTTCTCGTGCACCACCTAACTTCGACGTTCGCGTCAAGCTCGACTACGGCCGTGGCGCCTGCGCAGCAATCTGCGTGACCTGAGTAGCGTCCTCAAGCAAAATTGGTTGCAGAACGGCTCTTCACTCCTGCTCTCGCAGAGGCACGGGCGTCGTAGTACCGGCGTGGTAGCGATCCTGCGGGAAGTTCTCGAAAAAGGGATTCTCGACAATGCGCATCGCATACCTGTCCCGCTTTCTGCTCGCACTCTCTCTGTCGGCTCTCGCCTCCACCGTCCTGGGCGCAGCGCCTCAACCCCTGCCGACGATACACGGCATCGTGGTCGATCCGACAGGCGCGCCGCTACCTGGAGCCGTTGTCTCGCTGGACCTCCCGGGTATGACGACGGTCACCGCCGCTGACGGGCGCTTCGCCATCACGCCGGGCACGTCCGGGAATCGGCGCCTCAGGATCAGCCTCGCGGGATTCCAGCCGTCAGAGGCCACGGTCGTGGTGCCGGAGACGGCCAGTGAGGGCGCAATCCAGGAGTTGCGGATCACCCTCGTACCCGTGCCCAGGACGCAGGCTCAGCCTCCGCCCGCGCCCGCGCCCGCGCCTGCCAGCTATTACCGCTGGAGCGTCGATGCCGGGATTGGCTTTGACAACGGCATCAGCGGGAACATCAATTCCGGAGCGATCGGGACTCTGAACGGTCAGGCGGTGGTCTTCACGAAGAACACGTACGACGACGTCTACGGTACGGGGTTCCACCTCCGGTTCGGCGGCGGGTACATGCTGAACGAAGACACCGAGGTCCGGGCCTGCTTCACGTATCAGTCGCTCGGCGCCGATCTCGCGCGGATGGGGGATATCGGGGTTTCGAACCTGTACGGGCAATACGACGACTACAAGACATTCGGCCTCGATTTCGGATACCGCCGCTACTCGTCGCAGCGCTGGGGCCGCGTGACGCCGTACGCGGAGGGTACGCTCGGCATCGCGTTCATCAATGAGATCGACGTCCTGCTCGCGGCGCCGCAGGCGAACCTGGTGCAGAACGCGACCGATTTCTACGATCGCACCGCCGCGTTCACCCTCGGCGTGAACGGCGGGATTCTCGTCCCAATCACCGATCGATCCGACCTCGACTTCCAGGTCGGCCTTCGCTACGTGACGGGACTCTCTCAGGTCGACGCCCTCGTTGGTACCGGCCTCGAGAAAATCAACGACGACAGCGCGCGGTGGACGATCCCGTTCGTCATCGGCTTCCGCACCCGCTTCTGAGGCGGCTCTGACGCTGGAGGACCTCCCACCCGGGGACCTAGGAAGCGCGGTGGCGGTCGGTCACCGACGCGGTGGACGTCGTGCTCAGGCACGCCTGACCGTGGTGCATTCATGTCGTGGCTTTCTCGGATGGCCAACGCGTTTCGTTCGTCCGGCGTCGATTCACTCGTGCGCGACGTGCGCGTGGGCGCACGGATGCTGCGCAAGAACCTGCTGGTGACGGCCGTTGCCATCGTGTCGCTGTCACTGGCGTTGGGCGCGTGCGCGGCGGCATTCTCGCTGGTCGACGCGTTGATTCTCAGGCCGCTCCCCGTACACCAACCCGAACGCCTGATCTACCTGACATATCCCAGCACCAACCCCGACCTGCCCGAAGACGACGTGTTCAGCGATCCGGCGTTCGTGCGCTTGCGCGACGCCGGCCGCGGGCGAGTCGACCTGTTCGCCATGGCGTACCCCAACAAGCCTCGCGTGACATTCGACGTGGCAAGTGGAGAGCAGGAGACGGTGCGAGCGCAGTTCGTCTCCGGTGACGCATTCCAACGGCTCGGCGTGGGTCCGGCTGCTGGCCGGCTGCTGACGATACAGGATGACCAACGCCCCGGGGCGTATCCGGTGGCCGTCATCAGCCACGCATTCTGGATGCAGCGGTTCGGTGGCGATCCCTCGATCGTCGGGCGCTGGTTCGTGGTGCATGGTCCCAAAGGCGATCGTCAGTTCCAGATCGTCGGCGTCACCGGACCCCGCTTCAGCATGGAGCCGGGCTATTCCACGGACGTGTGGATGCCGTACGCGATGCAAGACGCGTCGACGTTTGGCAACAGCGGTTACCGAGCGCTACGCGTGATCGGACGCCTGAGGGAGGACGTCACGGTGGAGCAGGTGCAGGGTGTCCTGCAGGCCGCGTTCACGAACTTCCGCCGTGAAGACGCGGCTCGCGAATTTGGCGCGGATACTGCCCCCGACCGCGTCGCACACTTTGTCAACGCGCCGCTGTACGTACGATCCGCGGCAACTGGACCGTCACCGCTCCGCGCCAGGTTTCAACGACCGCTGTGGATTCTCACCGGGATCGCAGCGCTGATGCTGCTCATCGCCGGTTCGAACGTCGCGAACCTGTTCCTCGCGCGGACTGCGGCGCGCGAGCACGAGATGGCGCTGCGCCTCTCGTTGGGAGCTGGCCGCGGCCGCTTGATCCAGCAGATGCTCGTCGAAAGCGCGCTCATCGCCGTCGCCGCGTGCCTCATCGGCGTGATGTTCGCGGTATTCGCGGCGCCGGCCATCGTCAGCATGCTCACGTCGGCGGACGATCCCGTGTTGCTCGATTTACGCGTCGACTGGCGACTCGTCGCGTTCATCACCGGGATGACCTTGCTGAGCTGCGCGCTATTCGGGCTCGCTCCGGCGTTGCGTGGGTCGAGCGTCAAGCCGATGGCCGCCGTGAAGGTTGGCGGCGGACGTTCTTCTGCTCGCACGGGTGCCATGCGTCCGTTCGTCGCCATGCAGGTGGCCTTCAGCCTGATCGTCCTCTTCATGGGCGGCCTGCTGGTACGATCCTTCGTCAAACTCTCCAGCGTGAATCCTGGGTTCGCCGTATCGGACGTGTTGCTCGTGTCTTGCGAAGCCGTGCACCGCATCGAGCCAACGCAACAGCGCGCGGCGCTGGTGCAGGTGCTCGATCGGCTGCGCGATCTCCCAGGTGTCGCCGCCGTCAGCGCGGCCGAGTTCAACGTGCTCGGCCGGCCCTGGCGGAACGACATTCCCGTGCCGGGGCCCGCGCGCGAGGCGATCGAAGTGACCATGGCGCCTGTGACGCCGGGATACTTCGAGACGATGCAGATCCCGCTTCTCGCCGGACGGACCTTTGTCCGCGGAGATCTCGACTTGGAGGATCCCACCGTCGTCATCGTCAACGAATCTTTCGCGAAGCGCTACTTCGGCGGCGAGCCCGCGGTCGGCCGCCTGTTCGATGCCCGCTTCGGCAGCTCGCGCGCACCGAACGAGGTCGTCGGTGTCGTGGCGGATGTTCGCTACGACCTGCGCAAGCCGCCGGTGCCGACGATCTACATGCTGCTCCCGCTCGACAGCTTCCAGACCCTGTACGTTCGCGTGGCCAGCGATGCGACGACGATCGGCCCCAGGCTCCGCGACGAAGTGCGTGCCGCCACGCCGCTCTTGCGCGTGCGGTCGATCACATCGCAGGCCGCGATGGTCGATCGTACGGTCGTGCGCGAGCGCCTGCTCGCGCTGCTCGCCGGGTTCTTTGCGCTGGTCGGGCTCGTGCTGACAGCGATCGGTTTGTACGGCACGTTGAGCTATGCCGTCGTGCAGCGTACGCGCGAAATCGGCATCCGCGTCGCGCTCGGGGCGCGGACGGCCGGCGCGGTGCGCTCAGTCCTGGCGGACACCGCCAGCACGACGCTGATCGGAGCCGCCTGCGGCGTCGCGGGCGGGCTGTACGCGTCGCGCTTTGTGGAGACGATGCTGTTCGAGGTCACGGCGCGCGATGTCTGGAGTTTCGCGCTGCCCCTCGGCACGTTGCTGCTGGGCGCGTTGGTGGCCGCCCTCGTCCCGGCATGGCGCGCGGCACACGTCGATCCCGTCATCGCGCTGCGGAGCGAGTAGCGGCCGCCCACAGCCCGTTCAGCTCCGAAGTTCTGATACCATGCCGGCAATTCGGGCCGTGGAGGACGACTATGGCGCATTTCACTCGACGCGAATTCCTGCAGACCGGACTCGCCGCGGGAACGCTTGCCCTGTCTGGAACCCTTCCCCTCAGCGCCCAGCGGGGCAGTGCGACCGACATGGTCACGCTGGGACGGTCCGGCGTGAAAGTCACTCGGCTGGCGTTCGGGACGGGCAGCATCAGCGGCCAGGTCCAGCGAGGGCTCGGGCAGGAGGATTTCACACGGCTGGTGCGCCATGCGTACGATCGCGGCATCCGCTTTTTCGAGACGGCCGAGTCGTACGGCGAGATGCACAAAATGCTCGGCATCGCCTTGAAGGGCATCCCGCGTGACAGTTACCAGCTCATGTCGAAGGTGACGACCAAAGACGGCGTCGATCCGCAGCAGAAGTTCGACGAGCTCCGACGCCTCGCCAACACCGAATACTTCGACATCATGCTGCTCCACTGGCAGCACACTGGGACATGGCCGGCCGACTCGGCGCGCTGGCAGGACGGGATCCTCGAGGCGCAGTCACGGAAGGTCGTGGTCAGCCACGGTGCGTCAGTGCACGGACTGCCGGCCCTGCGCCGCGTGCCGGAGAACAACTGGCTCCAGGTCGCGATGATTCGCGTGAACCACACCGGCAAGGCCATGGACGCCGAGGACTACGCGACGGGCGGTCCAGGCAACGTCCCGGAAGTCGTCACCCACGTGCAAGAGGCGCGCAAGAAAGGCCTGGGCGTGATCTCCATGAAGCTTGCGGGTGAAGGCACCTTCGATCGCGAGGATCGCCGGAAGGCAATGAGGTTTGCGTTTCGCGAGGCGGGCGTCGATTGCGTCACGGTGGGGTACAAGGCCCCTGCCGAAATCGATGAAGCCATCGAGAACCTGAATCTCGCGCTCGCCTGATATTCAATCGGATCGCGCGAGATCTCATCGACCTCGCCGCCGGAAGACAGGTTCACTGTCGAGCAGCTCAGTCTGCAACCTCGCCCTGATCGCCCTCAAAGCTGATCGGTCGGATACTTCCTTCCCTTTCGGCCGGCCGGCCGGTCGGCCAGCCGGCCCGACCATTCGGAACAAGATCGCATAACCCACCGTCTCAACCTGTGCGGTCCCATATAGTGGACCGATGTATATGTCGTCGATGATGGACCCATGGCTGAGACCAATCGTCCCTCGAATGCACTCGATCCCGAGTGGAAGAAGGGCAGCGCAGAGCTGCTCGTCCTCTCTCTACTCGAGGATCAGCCTCGCCACGGCTATGACATCTCGAAGCTCATTCAGCTCCGCTCGGGAGGGGCGTTGCGATTCAACGTGACCTCGCTCTACCCGCTGCTCCACCGGCTCGAGAAGCACGAATGGATCGTTGGACGGTGGGTAGAGAAGGCAGAGCAGCGTCGACGACGCTATTACAGCCTGACGCCGCAGGGACGCGTGGCGCTGCGCGCCAAGCAACAGAGTTGGAGGGACTTCGTCGCGCTCATCAGCCGCGTCACCGGAGTCGAGCATGGTTGATTGGAGAGAGATCGTGCGAGCGCGTCTGACGGCGCTCCGCCTGACCGCGTCCGCGGAGTCGGAGCTCGCCGAGGAAGTGGCGCAGCACCTGGAGGATCGTCACCGCGAACTGCAAAGCGGCGGCGCCAGCGACGAGGAGGCGTACAGAGAGACTCTCTCAGAGCTGGACGACATCTACGCGCTTCGATCGGGGCTCGACGGGAGTCAATGCATGGGGAAGCACGAGGCTGTACCGGTTGGCGACGCGACGTCGAGCACGTTCGGAGACGACCTGCTGAGGGATCTTCGCTATGCCGGCCGCATGATGCGCATGAATCCCGTCTTCGTGCTGGTTGTCGTGCTGACCCTCGGCCTCGGCATCGGTGCCAACACTACGGTCTTCAGCGTCATCAACACACTGATTCTGAATCCGATGCCGGTCGATGAACCGTCCGGGTTGGTCGCGGTCGCCTCGGTCGGGGCGGGTGCCGCGGAATCGAACGCGCTGATGCCGTTCTCGCATCCGAACTTCACGGACTATCAAACCCGGAACGGCGTCTTCCGCTCACTCGCGGGGTACGCGAGGATGCGCGCGCTGACGTGGCAAACGCATGGCGCTTCGCAAGGTTTGATGACCGAACTCGTGACCGGCAACTATTTCTCCACACTGGGCGTCGGCGTCGCGGCGGGACGGACATTCGGCCCCGAGGTGGACGCGCGTGGCGGCGCACCCGCCGTGGCCGTCATGAACTACGGCACCTGGCAGACGCGCTTCGGCGGGGCCGCTGACATCGTAGGCAGGCAACTGCGGCTCAATAACGTGGTCGTGACCGTCGTTGGCGTGACGCGGCCGGGATTCATCGGCGTCAATGGCCTGGTCGGGCCGGATGTGTGGCTGCCGTTCGCGATGGCGGAGCGGCTTCTGCCGAGCGAGATGCGGACAGCCGTGTCCGATCGGAACAAGCCGGTCCTGCAGGGCGTCGCGCGACTCCGGCCAGGCGTCGGCGTGGTCCAGGCACAAGCCAATGTCAGCACCCTGGCATCGGCGTTGGCGCAGGAGTATCCCGCGTCGAACGAGGGCCAGTCAGCCATCGTGCGGCCGGTTGGTGACGTCCTGTTCGGCGGCCGCTCGACGATGATTCGCTTTGCGGCGACCTTGCTGGCCATGGTGGCGGGAGTCGTTCTGTTGATGGCGTGCTCGAATGTGGCCAACCTCCTGCTCGCGCGGTCTGCCGCCCGACAACACGAGATGGCGGTGCGAGTGGCGTTGGGCGCGAGTCGCGTGCGGCTCGTGCGCCAGCTCCTGACCGAGAGCCTTTGCCTCGGCCTGCTCAGCGGGGCGCTGGGACTGTTGATCGGCTACTTCGCCGTGCGGTTGCTGGCGGCGACCCTGCCGGCGACCGGAACCTTCGTGCCGTCGCGGCTCGATGGAACGGTGCTGCTCTTTGCGCTGTCCATCTCTCTTGCAACAGGGTTGCTCTTCGGCACGTCCCCCGCGCTCGGCGTCTCAAAGGCCGGCGTCGTGGGCGTCCTCAAGGAAGCTCGTACCGCCGGACGAACCGCGCGCAAGGTGAACGTCGCCAATGCACTGCTGGTGGGCCAGGTCGCATTGTCGTTTCTGTTGCTGGTCATGGCCGCGTTGTTCCTCAGAAGCATTCAACGGGCCTATCAGATCGACCCGGGCTTCAAGGCCTCTCATCTAGCCGTATTCATCACGAATCCCGGACAGGCGGGATACGGCGAACCGCAGGTACGGGCTTTCTATCAGGACGTGCGCGAGCGCGTCTCGGCTCTGCCCGGAGTCGAATCAGTCTCCTGGTCCTCGAACATGCCGCTCTTCGCCAATCCGGTCAGCGGATTGGTGATCGAAGGGCGGCCCCAGCGATCATCGACGAACAGTTCGACCACCGTCGTCAACACGGTTGACCGGGACTATTTCGAGACTACCGGTGTCGTGATGGAGAAGGGCCGTCCGTTCACCGAGATCGACGGCCCCGCGTCCCGCCCGGTCGTCATCGTCAATCAGAAACTCGCGCAAGACTACTGGCCAGGTGGCGACGCGCTAGGCAAGCGCATCCAGGTGCCGGGCGAACAACAGATGCGAGAAGTCGTCGGAGTCGCTCGAACGGCCAACTACTCGTCGTGGGGGGAGCCGCCGCAGCGATGCGTGTATGTGCCCTGGGAGCAGAATCATCTGCCGACGATGACCTTGTACGTGCGCAGCGAAAGAGAGCCGTCACGGATGGTGAGCTCCGTCCTTCACGAGATCAACGCCGCGGGGCCACAAGTACTGGTGAACGGCATCAGGACGGGTCAGCAGGTCATCGACGGAAGCCTGTTTCAGGCGCGGATGGGCGTCGCACTGCTGAGTGTATTCGGGCTACTGGCACTCGGGCTCGCCAGTATCGGACTCTACGGAATCCTCACATATGCGGTGAGTCAACGGCAGCGCGAAATCGGCGTGCGGATGGCCTTAGGAGCCAGCCGGCCACGTGTGCTGGGTCTGGTGTTGAAGCAGGGCATGTCCCTCGTGCTGATCGGCGTGACGATCGGCTTCGCAGCGGCGCTGCTCGTCGGCCGCGCCCTCAGCGGGATCCTGTTCGGCGTGGGGGCAACCGATCCGATCAGCCTTGCCGCTGCAGCCGGGGTACTGGGGGGAGTCGCGTTGGTGGCATGTTACCTGCCGGCACGATGGGCCACTCGGGTTGATCCTCTGGTGGCCTTGCGTCAGGCGTGATGGCAAGTCTCGACGCGCCATCAACGCAACCAGGCGCGACGCTGGTCCGCCTGCTGTGGCTATCGACGCTGGTCCTCGTCCTGATTAGCGTGGCGATGGTGACTCGAAGCGCGCTGACTGTGTTCGGTTTCATGTCGGCATCTTCCGCGCTTTCAAACGCGGTTTCTCCCGATGCCATGTTCGCGCGATCTGCCCCGCTCACGCTGATACACATCGTGCCAGGGCTGGCATTTGTCATGCTCGGCCCGCTTCAATTCGTCGGGAGATTACGACGAAGCAGACCGCGGCTGCACCGCTCCATCGGACGACTCGTGTTGATCTCGGGATTGGCTACCGGCGTAACGGCGCTCGCGATGACCACCGGGCCGGCGATAGGGGGTGCCGTGGAAAAGGCCGCCACGGTGCTCTTTGGCGTCATCTTTGTGGTCGCGTTGGTTCAGGCTTTCGCGTGCATCCGTCGTCGAGAAGTGGCTCGCCATCGCGAATGGATGATTCGGGCGTTCGCGTTGGGCCTGGCCGTCGCGACCGTCCGGCCCATCGTCGGCGCGTTCTTCGCAACGCAAAGGCTGACCCACTTGACGCCTCGCGAGTTTTTTGGAATCGCGTTTTGGATTGGCTTTACGACGCACCTGGTGGCGGCGGAGTTCTGGATAGCCCGAACGCGCCACCGAGTAGCCGTTGCCGTTGCGCATCCTCCAGCCACCGGGCCATCTTCTCGTCCTTCACCGCGTGCAAAGCCCAACCCTGTGCCGTGGCGTTCCAGCGATAATCCCTGATGGTCATATCGATGCCGCGGTCGATGAGGAACTGCATCGATTCGTAGTTCGCGTGAAAGACCAGCTCGTGCAGGATGCTCGCCGGCTCGTGTGAGCTCCAGGTGGTGTTGATATCTGCGCCGTGCTCCAGCAGGAAATCCCCCACGTCGAAGTGGCGGTTGATGATGGACCAGGCGAACGCCGTGTCGAGAACCCGCTGCACGCTTGACGGGCCCCACTGGCGTGCATATTCCTCGACTCGATCCTTCGGCATATACAGACTGCAAGGGTAGTGACTCTCGACACCGCCCAGCGCTGGCGCGCCGGACTCGTCGAACCACTGCTTCACCCTCGCGAGGTTGCCCATGCCTGCTGCATGCGGCAGATCATCCGGCAGCGGCCAGATGCGGGTCAGCACCGGCAGCAGGTGCGTCTTCGCATAGGTGAACGCGAACTCGATGGCCTGCGATGGGGGTGGCGGCTGACTCCGCAGGATCGCGGGCGCGAGGTCGAGAAGGCCAGTGATGAATTCGCCGCGATCGTTCAGCGTTGCGCTTCCGATGAGCTCATTCTGAAAGTCTTCCCAGGCCCCACCAAGCAGCCACGGCTCACGCCGTAACCCGCCGACGAACGCCGTGAGGTCACCATCCAGGACCGCGCGCGTCACTTGCCCCATGACAAACGCCTTCCACGGTCCGACCTTTGTCGCGTGCGCGGGTCGCGTTTCGACGAAGTATTTGACGAAAGCCACGCGGCCCACGCTTCCATCGACATACGTGCCGAGGTCCGGATCGAGCGCGATGGATCGGTCCAGAAGGAGCGACGCCACCGCCTCGTGCTCGAAGCTGCAGGCCTGGATGAACGCTGCATTGACGGTCGCGAGATCGTTCCCGTTCTCATCAAGAGCGGCGCGAACGGCGTTGAGGTCACCGAGCGCCGCAAGGAACTTGAGCATGCGCGGCAGCAGACCCTTACGCTGAAACAGCTCCAGCAGCCCCCGGGCGCGGGACTCGATGATCCCCTCCCACACGACTGGTATCACGACCGCGCCGGCGTCGATCAGCAGCTCGGCGCACGCCGCGCGCGTGAACCACCGTTCTCTCTCCGGGTCGCCCGCGTCGCCGTAGGAGCCTGTGGCGAATCCCAGCAAGCCGTCCGGTGTCGACGATGACCGCCAGGACAGCAATGCCGGATATTCAACCAACAGCTGCTTCAGGCGTTCAACATCATTGTCGTGAATGACGCGTTGCGCCTGCGCTGCCGCCCACTCCAGACGGCGTCCAAGGCGTGTGCTCACTTCAGCGGTGAGGTCTTGCCAGCCGGCATAGCCGTACTCGCGCGCGATCACGAGTTGCGCGTTGCGCTGCGTCAAGGGCAGGCCGACGTCCGGCAGGTGCACCCGCGCACGTGCGATGGCCGACGCGTCACCGGCGGCAATGTCGCGCGCGAGCTTCTTTGCCTGTTTGCGGAGGGACTCGAGAGACGGACGATCCGGGAGAGACTTCGACGTGATCATTGCGACCCTCTTTCATGAATCGCCTGTGCCCGCTGAAGCCAGGCTGAAAGAAGGTGCACACGCACACGACTCAGTCCAAACAGGTGGGAATGTTCCCTTGCCGCGGGTTGGTGGCGCCCTGCCAGCGCGCTTCTGGCAGTATCAAGGGACCGCCGCGTCGATGTCAAACGCGGCGACTACGGACGCTGACTCTCCTCCGGTTAGCAACCCGTGTCGCGAGCCTTCTTCCTCACCGATCTCACTTTGGCTGGCCCCGTCGCATGCTCCACAGTCCGCTCGCCGCGAGGACGAAGGTGAGACCCCCGAGTCCGCCGAGCGCCCAGAGTGTCCAGACGAAGAAGAAGCCTCCGGTGGAGCTGGCGATCTCGGCGTAGTGTGCTCCCCTCATGTGGATGACCGGCATCGCTGCCGCGAACAGCCCGACGAGCAGCATGATGACGTGCCCCGATCGCCGTTCGGCGAGCACGAGCGTCCCGTACAGGAAGGCCACGAGGACGAGCAGCGCACTGTTCGAGGACTCGGCCTTCGATATGCCACGGACGATGTCGTCTGTGATGTGAAGCGTCAGCAAAAGGATCGAGAGCAGAGACGTGACGACCAGGATTGCGTTTTGCTTCATTCGATACCTCCGCTAAGGATACACGAGCACAGGTCCGGGCAACGCACTGTCTCCCGCACTTCGTCCAAGACGATCGCTCGCCAAACGGAGGCGGAGATGCGCGTAGGTCTTCATGTCGAGGCATTGATTCAGGACATACGCTTCAGCTTCCGATGGTTGTTGCGAGAACGGGCATTCACCGCGACGGCTCTCCTCACGCTCGCGCTCGGCATTGGTTCGACGACGGCTGTGTTTACGCTCGTTGATGTCCTGCTGCTTCGACCGCTGCCGGTGAAATCTGCCGGAAGGACTCTTCACGCTGTCCGCGCCGGGAATGAACGTCGACCTCACTCCCTCGGTACTATTCGCATGGGTTCTACGAGCATCTCCGGAATTCGAATCCCATATTCGCCAACCTGTTTGCATCGTCGACGGTCGTGTCATCGGGCGTCAATCTGTTCGATGGTGCGGTCACCGATCGCGTGCGGTGCGAGCTCGTATCCGGCAACTACTTCGACGTGCTTGGCGTCGGTGCAGCCGAGGGGCGGACTCTGGGTCCCGACGACGATCGAACGCCAGGGTCGCACCCGGTCGTTGTTCTGAGCTACGCGTTCTGGCAACGCCGATTCGCGGGAGCGCCGGATGTCGTCGGGCGTTCGGTGACCGTCAACGGCACTCCATTTATCGTCGTCGGCGTGGCAAAGCGCGGTTTCTTCGGCACGACACCTGGCTTCGGGCCGGATATTTGGGTGTCGCTGATGATGGTCAATCAGGTGACGAACGGCAGCATCGAACCATTGGAACGCAACCAGAATTATCTGGAGATGACAATTCGTCTCGAGCCGCCTTTTGAGACAGGGCACGCCCAAGCCATGGCGGCAACGATCTATGCCCACTGGCTCGACGAAGGCCCAACGTCGCAGCCGCGCAGCGCTGCGCCGACGGTGCAACTGACCCCGTCGTCCAAGGGACATTCGTTGTTGCGCGCCCAGTACGGTCAACCGCTTCTACTGCTGACAGCCGCCGTGCTTCTTCTCCTGCTAATCGCTTGCGCGAACATCGCGACGTTGCTGATGTCGCGAGCGACGGCACGAGCAAGAGAAATTGCTATTCGTACTGCCATTGGTGCGACGCGCAATCGCCTCCTCCGTCAGCTCATCACCGAAACCTCCTGCATTGCCGCAATCGGCGGCGTCTGCGGCTGGTGCGTTTCGATCTACCTCGAACAGCTGATGCCGTCGTTTCTTCCGGCGACCGCGGAAGAGTGGCAGTTTTCACCAAACGTTCGAATTTTTGCGGCGACATTCTTTGTGGCGTCTGCGAGCGGCCTGCTATTTGGGCTCGCGCCCGCAGTGCAACTCGCTCGTCATCAGGCCCTCACATTGAGAAGCCGCACCTCGCCGGCGCGGACAATCTGGCGCATCCTCGACTCGCGCGACGTGCTGACTATCGTTCAGATCGCGTTGACGATTTTGCTGCTCACGGGTACGGAACTCTTCGCGCGAACGCTGCACAATCTTCGGGCTGCGGACATGGGCTTCAAGCGAGACCACATCTTGCTGGCGTCGATCGATCCAGCCAAGAGTGGGTATAACCGACCGCGAACAGCAGCGTTCTTCCAGGAGCTCGTTCACCGCCTGCGTCTGCGCGAGAACATCGACGCCGTGGGGCTGGCAAGCCACGGTACTTTGAGCGGAGTGCTGCCGGCGGGAACCCGCTTCATGAGCACTCAAATGCATGGCGACGGGGTGTCCGAGCCAGCAAGCCGCGACCTTACCGTTCACCAGAACTTCGTCAGCCCGGAGTATTTCGAGGCGTCCGGTATCGCGCTCATGCGCGGCCGGCCGTTCACGCAGTTCGATCGCGAGGGGAACGCCGTTGCGATGCTCAACACGGCGGCCGCGCAGCTGCTGTTCGGCAACGACAATCCAATCGGCCGGTGGGTAGGTTCGGGCCGACAGGGGCCAACAAACCTGGAAGTCGTGGGGGTAGTCGAGAACGCGAAGTACCTGAGTGTGCGCGAAGCTCCAACCCCCACGGTGTACGTGCCGTTCCGCGACGGCAGCCCGATGACGTTGCACGTCAAGACACGTGCGGATGCACAGTCGACCCTGCGTGTCATCGAGCAAGAGGTGAAGGCCCTGAATCCGACGCTGCCGCTCTTTCAAGTGCAGACCATCGAGGCGCGCGTCGACGATGCACTCCGTCAGGAGCGGCTGGTGGCGACGTTGGCAACCGTCCTTGGCGTAGCGGCGATGCTGATTGCTGCCGTTGGTATCTACGGCTTGATCAGCTTCTCGGTGGCGCAACGAACGCGCGAAATCGGGATACGTCTTGCCGTCGGCGCGGAGCCGCGTCAGATACTCGTGATGGTCTTGGCGCGAGTGTGCCTGCTCGTGACGCTCGGAAGCGCCGTCGGCCTTCCCATGGCGCTCAGCTCATCCCGCGTCGCCGCCGCGTTTCTGTTCGGGGTCAGCGCCTGGGACCCGGCGATCATCGCGAGCGTGCTCACCGTCGTAACACTTGTCAGCCTGTCGGCAGGCCTGATTCCCGCGGGCAACGCGGCGCGAACGGATGCCTGGAACGCGCTGCGCTCGGACTGACCGATCGAGCCATCTCTCGGCGTGATTGGCGATGTGGCGAAAGTCGGCCGCATCGCAAACTTCGACAGCAAGTCGTTGATATTCAACGGCTTGAAAAAGGCTGGCTGGGAGGCAGGGAGTCGTGCGAGTTGGCGGGGTGTTCGGGACGATTTCCGCAACTACCTGATCACGGCCGCCTGAACCCCACCCCCACGCAACCGATTCGCAACCGGGCACTTCGAAGCCTTGGCCGGCGATCCATAAGTGAACGCTGTCCGAAATCTGTATACAAATTTTGGACAGGATCTCAGGCCACCAGCACCCGCGCGCGCGCTGTCGCCCGCCTGCGCGGCTTCACGACAATCTCCACGTCGCTGCCGAGCAGCACGAGGAACCGCACGAGGCGATCGAGCGAAAACCCTGCTAGCCGGCCTCGGACCAGGGCCGACACTTTCGGCTGGTCGATGTTCAGAAGTTCAGCGGCGGCGGCTTGGGTGAGACCGCTCTTGGTGATGAGCGCGGCAATCTTGCGCGCGAGCTCGGCCTTCGCGAGGGCCTCTGCGGGGCGCGGGTGTCCGAGGTCCTCGAAGACGTTGCCACTCCCGACGATGTGGTTCTTCCGCGCCATCGGTCTACTCCTTCTTCTCGCTGATCTCGATGGCCTGCTTCAGGCGCTGCCTGATCAGATCAACGTCCGCTTTCGGTGTGGCGGAGCCGCTCTTCGACTTCTTCTGGAACGCGTGCAGTACGAAGACGCGCTCGGCCAATCGAACGGTGTACACCGAGCGGAACGTATCTCCGCGGTGATCCGACACAACCTCCAGAACGCCCGATCCCAGTCCCTTCAGCGGCTTGGCTGATACGTGCTTGTCGCCACGCTGCGCCAGGTAAATCGCATAGCCCATCTCGTCCTGCACGGGTGCCGGGAACCTCTTGAGCTCTCGCAGCGAGTCGCCGAGCCAGATCACGGGCTTCAAGAGCAGCGCCGGCATCTCCCGAGATCATGCCATATTTAGCATGTCGCGCGCGAGTTCTTGGTTTTCGAGCAAGACCTTGAACCGACCGGGGGACATCGCTTCGGAGCGGCAACCCGATGAGATCGCGGTGAAGAATGCCGCGTTCGTGCGCCGCGTGCAGTGCGTCGGCAATCTGGCTCGCCAGCCGCACGGCTTCGTCTCCAGTCGCCGGACCGCCGATCGGTTCCCCCTGGAGATACTCGAGGACGAGGTGATCGGGTCCGACATCGTAGATCTGGCAAATGTGTGGATGGTTGATCGCGGCAATGGCGCGCGCCTCGCTCTGAAATCGGCTCGCATCGTCAGCAATCAACCGCTTGATCGCGACCGTGCGATTCAGGCGCTCATCGTGCGCCTTGTAGACCTCGCCCATACCTCCCGAGCCGATCAGCGTCTCGATCGTGTATGGGCCGAGCCGCGTGCCGGGAGTCAGGACTTGTGGGACGCCCTAACGGGTCGGAAGGAGGCGCTCGAAATGGAACGCGCAACTCATTGCCTTGAATGAATTTGGAGTTGCGACGTGGATTTGGCTGGGTGTTAGGGACGGAATTCGCAACTTTCTGATCACCGCGGCGTGAATCCACTTCCCTGACCTCTCCATAGTCAGCCACTTCGGCAGTCAACCACTTCGGCGCCTGACCGGCTCTCCATCGTGGAGGCTGTCCGAAATTCGTATACAGACTTCGGACAGTTTCTCAGACGCAGTGGCCCGCACCTCTCCTTCAGTCCGGGGAAGTCACAGCGAAACCGCAAGTGGCTGCTCTAATGCTGCAGCGCGTTCGCCCCGCTCGGACATGACGCGTGTCCGAACGTACAGGATGACCAGCGCTTCAACGACCACCACGACCGACGCACCAATCAGCGCCGCTCGGAAGCTGCCCGTCGCATCCTTCGTCACACCCCAGGCATAGGGCGAGAGAAAGGCGCCGATCTGCCAGAGCGTATTGATGGCAGCAGTCCCGACGGCGAGCTGGCGGACCGGTAGCAAGTCCGCGTACGAGGAGACGAGCAGCATGCCCGCCGTGAAGAAGGTCGCGGAGAACAGCAGATACCCCGTGACCGCCAGAGCCGGCGTCTTGGCAACGCCAAGAAGGAGGAGAGCCGCCGCAATGACGACCGTCAGCACGAAGGCGTCGCGGAGCCGGTCGCCGTGCCGGTCCGAATTCCACCCGGCGATGAAGATGCACACGACGCCAAGGGCGCCGCCAAGGCTGACCAGAGAACCTACCTGAGTCGTATCGAGTCCGGCGCCGGCAATCAGCACGGCTGGCGCCGACAAGAGCAGACCGCCGCCCGCGCCATTAGTCAGGAAGCCCAGCGAGCCGAGCAACAGGACTTTCGGATTGGCAAATGCGGCGAGGAGATTGTGCCGGACCGGAGCGCCGATCAACGCAGCATCGCGAGCCAGTTCGCGGCGGATCCACTCTTTTTCGCGGTCCGCCAGCCATGGCGCCGTTGCTGGCGCGTCTGGCAGGAAGCGCAGCAGGATCAGGCCCAACAAGACGCCGGGCAGGCCCTGAACGAGGAATAGCCATTGCCATCCCCGCAGGCCAGCCATGCCGTCAAGCCCCAGCAACCTACTTGAGATCGCGCCCATGACTACTGCTGCCAATGAGCTCGCCACATAGATCCGGCTGACGGCCCGTCCGCGGAAGGCCATCGGGAACCAGCCCGCAAAGTAGTAGATCACGCTCGGAAAGAACCCGGCCTCGGCCACGCCGAGCAGAAAGCGCATGACGTAGAAGTGCAGCGGTGTCTGCACGAACATCATGCCCGCCGCGAGGAGTCCCCAGGTGATCATGATTCGCGCAATCCATTGCGGCGCGCTGAAGCGCGCGAGCATCAGGCTGGACGGCACTTCGAACAGGGCGTAGCCGAGAAAGAACAGGCCGGCACCAAGGCCGTAGACCGTGGCGCTGAACTTCAGAGCGTCGTTCATCTGAAGGGAAGCAAAGCTGACGTTCACGCGGTCCATATAGGACACCATGTAGCCAAGGAGAATCAGTGGCACGATGCGCCACATCGCCTTGGACATTGCCGATCGCCCGATGGCATCGTCCGACTGCGGTCCCTGGTTCATCCTGTCTCCTGGTTGAGTGTCCTGCCGGATGACGCCGCATGCTGGAGTGCAGCTATTGCCAGGGAGGATCCTCGGCGACCGCGCCGCGGCAGAGCTTACTCTACTGTTTAACTTAACGAATCGCGCTGGGGAGATTTCGAGATGAGTGGCGAGCGAGAGCGCCGCCGCGTGAGGTGATACCCGTCGATCGCTGAGGACGATAGCGGTGAAGCAGACGCTCGCGCAGCGCACGCTCCACAGATTTCGGCCCGACCGACGATTTCACATGCAAGGAGCAACGTGACGAGCGCTCGAGGTCCGTCAGCTCGCGCAACCCGTCTGGGGTCAGCGATGCGTTGCCGAACGCGAGCGCTGTGAACCTGTCTGGGATTCGAACTCGCGCCGATCGCAGCAACCTGTTGACAACGTTGACGTTCGTGGAGTCGGGAGAGTGCGACGCGCCTTGCCGCGCTGGAAGGAGGCCAGGACAAGAACGCACAATGTCTTGATCTACAAGGCGTTCTGGCTCTTCGAAGGGATTGGCTGGGAGGCAGGGATTCGAACCCCGATAACGTGGTCCAGAGCCACGTGTCCTACCGTTGAACGACCTCCCAGTGCGGCCGGTGCGAGCAGGCAGGAACCTTCAGTTTACCGAATCCCGGTCTGATCCGCCAAACACGCCCGTCTGCACATTCGCCCGCGCCCTCCGTCCGCACCCTCCGTCCGCACCTTTCGGACGCACCTTCGCCCGCGAACGCGCGATCACGCGCGAGTTGGAAACATCCGACTCACGACAACGAAGAAGAATCCCGTCGAGAGGCCGCACATCAGAATGCCCGTGAGGGCCTCGACTCCACCGACGAGCCGCCATGCTTCGGGCAGTACCACATCGCCATAGCCGGTCGTCGTGTACGTGACCGCGCTGAAATAGAGCGCGGACTGCAGATCGGACATGGCGCCGGTCCACTCGTACAGTGATGCCCACAGGGAAATCTCGATCAGATGCAGCAGGATCATCCAGCCGGCGAGGCGGATGAAGAGCCACGTCCAGGCCCAGAAACGCCTCGCCATCGGCGCATCCGTGTAGTGCCACCTGATGACCGACGTAATGCCCGTGGCGTGGATCACGACACACGCCGCCATCAGACACCAGGCGAGAAGGAGCTTCGAGAGCATGGAGCCGTTGGGAACTTCGGGTGCAGACTACCCGAACCGCTGCGGATTCCCAATCGGGAGAGTGGAGTCGGTCAGATGATGAGTCGAGAGTGACAGGACGAGGTCAGATGCGGGGGGAGACTGTATTTCGCGGACGACCGGCCGAGCTGCCGGTCGTCCCAATCAACGCTCGCGATGCCGCGCGCGAGTGTGTAGGTTGCTCACGTCGCGTTGTAATTGTGTCCGGTCGACGAATCGGCCTACGCCGATTCGTCGCGCGTCATGTCGTCGGGCGCCGCCTCGGCCTGCGGAGTCTGGCGATCCGCCGTCTTGCGTTGATGGGTCGCGATCCCGCCCTTCCGTCCAGCCTCACGAGCCTCTTCCGGCGTCCACTCGTGCGCGGTGCCTTTCTGGTGCGCGGCCCGGCCGCCCTTGCTAGCAATCTCGCGCTGCTTGGCGCGGTCCATCGATGCAAATCCACGATCCTCTTTTGCCACCGTGCGTCCCTCCGACGCGAGGTCCGTTCAACGCTCCGCGTGAGCGGAGCCGTGTCGGCAGCAAAAACAGCAACCGACGTGCCACTCGACGTGCGATGGCTCGACAGCAGCATCGGCTGAGGTGCAAATGGAAACTAGATCGTGCGTGCGCGGAGATAACTGACGAGCTCGGAGAGACGCGTGATGACGCGCTGGCGGCCGAGAATCACGAGCACTTCGAAGAGACCTGGACTCACGGCACGGCCGGTGACTGCAACGCGCGTGGCGTGGATGAGCGCGCCTGCTTTCACGCCGCGAGTCTCGGCAATCTGCCGCAGTGCGCCTTCGGTAGACGCCTCATCGAAGACTGGGAGTGTCGTGTATGCCTGCGTCAGCGCGTCAATATGCCCGGCCAGTGCAGGAACGCCAAGGTGCTTCTCGACTGCCGCCGAATCGGTACTGCACGCGATCGACGATGAACGGTTCGAGCTGTGGCGCGAAATCGCCGAGCCGCTTCGCTCGCGGCACGATGAGCGACACGGCTCGAGCAAACCACGGCGCAGTCGCGAACTCAGGCCGCCACAGACCAGCTGCTTCGAGCTCCGGACGGATCCTCTCGATCAGATCGGGCAGTGGGAGGCGCGCGAGATACTGCGCGTTCATCCAATCCAGCTTCTCGGGATTGAAGACCGCATTGCCTCCGCTGATACCGCTGAGGTCGAAGGCGGCGATCAACTCCGCGACGCTGAACAACTCCTGATCGGTGCCCGGCGACCACCCGAGCAGCGCCAGGAAGTTCACCATGGCCTGCGGCAGATAGCCGAGGCGCTCGTACTCCATGACCGACGTCGCGCCGTGCCGTTTGCTGAGGCGTTTCTTGTCGGTGCCGAGGATGAGCGGTACGTGCGCGAACGACGGCACCGCTGCTCCCAGCGCTTCGAACAGCAACACGTGCTTCGGCGTGTTCGAGATGTGATCATCACCGCGGACGACGTGCGTGATCGCCATGTCGAGATCGTCGGCCACGACGCTCAGGTGATAGATGGGATGACCGTCCGATCGGAGGATCACGAAGTCTTCGATGTTCGCGTGATCGAACCTGATCGGCCCGTGCACCAGATCCATGAACGTCGTCTCACCTGGTGGGACGCGGAAGCGGATCGCCCGCGGCACACCGGCGGCTTCGAGCTCGGCGACCTGGTCCCGCGTCAGCGCGAGACAGCGCCGGTCGTACATCCACGCACTGCCGGCGGCCTCGGCCCGCTCGCGTTCCTGCTGAAGACGCTCGGGCGTGCAGTAGCAGACGTACGCCTTACCGTCGGACAATAACGTCTGGGCGAGCGCGCGATGACGATCGAAGCGCTCCGACTGGGAGTACGGCCCGTACGGACCACCAACGGCCGGCCCCTCATCCCAATCGAGCCCCAGCCAGCGCAGGCCCTCGAGGATGCCGGACACCATGTCGGCCGACGATCGCTCGACATCGGTGTCCTCGATGCGCAGGATGAACGCGCCACCGTGCCGGCGCGCATAGAGCCAGTTGAACAACGCGGTTCGCGCGCCGCCGACGTGAAGGAAGCCGGTCGGCGACGGCGCGAAACGAACGCGTACGGAAGGACGGGTCAGCACTGACGAATGAATGATTGACGAATGACGATTCCACGTCGTTCTGCGAAGACGAACACGAATCCGAAACGACGCTGACTATTCTATGATCGCGCGATCGGGCCATTCTGCAGGGAACGGCCCGCGACGACGGCCCCGCGGCCTGCTCAAGCGTTGACTTGAGTGGGACCGCAGACTACGATCCGCGCCAACCCCATCCATGATCGGCCAGCGGATTTCTCACTACCAAATCACCGAACTCCTCGGCGGCGGCGGCATGGGCGTCGTCTACAAGGCCGAGGACAGCCGGCTCAATCGCACGGTCGCCCTCAAGTTCCTGCCGGAACACATGGCCCTGGAGCCCGGCGCGCTCGAGCGGTTCCAGCGCGAAGCGCGCGCGACGTCCGCGCTGAATCACCCCAACATCTGCACGGTCTACGACGTCGATCAGTTCAACGGCCGTCCGTTCATCGCGATGGAGTTCCTGGACGGCCAGACGCTGAAGCACCGGATCAGCGGACGGCCGTTGCCGCTCGATATTGCGCTCGATCTCGCCATCCAGATGGCCGACGCCCTCGACGCGGCGCACACGCAGGGCATCATCCACCGCGACATCAAGCCCGCGAACATCTTCGTCACGCGCCGCGGACAGGCCAAGATCCTCGACTTCGGCCTGGCCAAGGTGTCGCACCGCGGGCTGCAGTCGGAGCGCGGGGAACATACCGCCGTCACGCAGCTGGAACTGACGAATCCAGGCTCCGCCGTCGGAACCGTGTCGTACATGTCGCCCGAACAGGCCCGCGGCGAATCGCTCGACTCGCGCACCGACCTCTTCTCGTTCGGCGTGGTCCTCTACGAGATGCTGACGGGGAAGGAAGCGTTCACCGGCAGCACGTCGGCGGTGATCTTCCACGCGATTCTGGAGCTGACGCCGCCGTCGGTCTTGAGCGCCAGTCCGAACCTGCCGCCAAAGGTGGACGAAATCGTCCAGAAGGCGCTCGAGCGCGACCGCGACCTGCGGTGTCAGACGGCGGCGGAGCTGCGCGCCGATCTCAAGCGGCTCAAGCGGGATTCCGACTCGGCGCGATCGGTCCGCACGGCCACGGCGCCGGTCGATCCGCTTCCCGGAAAGGGATCCAAGGCGAAGCTCATTGCGACGTCGATCATCGGTCTCGCGCTGGCCGCGGCATTCGCCGTCGGCGGCTGGATCGCCGGGCGTGGCCGGGTTGACGAACCGCCGCTCTACCGCCAGATCACGTTCAGACGCGGCACGGTGCGCAACGCACGTTTCGCACCCGACGGGCAGACAATCGTGTACTCGGCCGCGTGGGAGGGCGATCCGCTCGAAATCTTCTCGAAGAATGCGGAGAGTCCCGAGTCGCGCCCGCTCGGATTCACCGGGGCGGTCCTGAACGCAGTCTCGTCCACCGGCGAAGTCGCGATTGGCGTGAATTACAGCTTGTCCGGCACCTACGTGGGCACGGGTACGCTGTCACGCGTTCCGCTGTCGGCAGGCGCGCCTCGCGCGGTTCTCGACGACGTGCAGTCAGCCGACTGGTCGGCCGACGGTGCGAATCTGGCCGTCATCAGAAACATCGGCGGCCGCACGCGGATCGAATATCCGATCGGAAAGATGCTGTACGAAACCGGCGGCTGGTTGAGCGACCCTCGCGTGTCGCGCGACGGCTCACTCGTCGCGTTCATCGATCATCCGCTGCAGGGCGATGACGGTGGCACCGTGTCGGTCGTCGACGTCGCCGGCAAGAAGCGCGACCTCACGAAAGGCTGGTACAGCATTCAGGGACTCGCGTGGGCGCCCAGCAAGAACGAAGTGTGGTTCACGGGAACCAAGACGGGTGTGGCCCGTTCGTTGTACGCGGTCTCGGATTCGGGTCAGGAGCGCCTCGTGGCGCGCATTCCTGGCACGCTCACGCTCCATGACGTCTCTCCGAACGGCCGCGTGCTGCTCGCGCGCGATACCTGGCGGCGCGAGTTGATGGGTATGCGCCCCGGCGATACCAAGGAACGTAACCTGTCGTGGCAGGACTATTCCTATCCCGCCGAACTGTCCGACGACGGCGCAACGCTGTTGTTCGACGAGGAAGGGGAGGCTGGCGGCTACAACTTCGCGGTGTACATCCGGAAGACCGACGGCTCACCCGCGGTGAAGCTCGGTCCAGCGCTCGCCGTCACCTTGTCGCCTGATCAGAAATGGGTCGTCTCGCAGACCACGAGCGCACCGTCGCAGCTGGTGCTGCTGCCGACCGGGCCCGGCGACGCAAAGCCGCTCACGCGCGACACGCTCACACACAACTGGGCGCACTGGATGCCGGATGGACAGCACATCCTCTTTGCCGGCAATGAATCCGGCAAGGCGAATCGCTTCTACCTCATGGGGCTCGATGGACAGCCGCCAAAGGCGATTTCGACCGAAGGCGTGGACGCCTTGCAGTTCGCGATCTCGATGGACGGCAAACTGATCGCGGGAATTGGTCCTGATGGTCAGGGCTACTTCTATTCCACCGCCGGCGGCGACCCGAAACCCATCCCGGGGTTCCAGCGCGGGGAAGCGCCGATTGTGTGGACGAGTGACGGCAAGGGACTCTACCTCACGAAGCCGGGCGAGCGTCCTGCGAAGATCACACGCCTCGATGTGACGACTGGGCAGCGCACGCCGTGGAAAGAGCTGATGCCGCCCGATAGCGCCGGCGTGCAGCACATCGGACCGATCCGCGTGACGCCGGACGGCAAGACCTACGTCTACGGCTTCCAGCGGCGACTCTCGGACCTCTATCTGGTCGAGGGGTTGAAATAGACACTCGCGATTCGTCTTCGTATTCGTTTATTCGGATTCGTTTTCGGTTACTCGAAGTTCGAACACAACGAACACGAGACGAGCCAGCGTGTTCTGCGATGACCATCGTAGTCTTCGGCCTGGGGAAGACGGGCACGACGGCGCTCTACTTCAAGCTGAAAGAGGCCATGGCGGCCGACACGCACTGTGTGTTCGAGCCGCGCGGCTTCGTCCCGCCGCCCGGTTCAACTCACAACATTCTTGCGAAAGTTCTCATCGGCTATAACCGCGACGTCGATCCATCCGGCTTCCTCACCTTCGACAAGACGCTGTTCCTCACGCGCGATCCGCGCGACACGCTCGTCAGCCGCGTGCTGTACGACATCTACAACGAACCAACGATCTGCGCAGACGAAGCGCAGGTGGATGTGTTCGTGAACCTGTTGCGGCGCAAGGAGGCGGATCCTGCAGGCACGCCGCTCCGCGAGATCATCGATCTCTTCGATCGGATGGCGAAGCGAGCCGTGCTGCCGCGATGCACGCGCGATGCCGGCGTGGCGCTCGACTTCCAACGCCAACACGGGAATCTGTTCGGGTATCGGTACGAAGATCTCGTGAGGGCAGACTACGCGACCGATCGAGCCGTATCTGGGGTTCACCGTCAACCGCGAAACCGCGACGGTCCCGGCCGAGTTCGCGCGCGTCGTTCGGACGAAGCAGGCGGGGAACTGGCAGCACTGGCTGACAGCGGCCGACGTGGACTTCTTCCGGCCGTGGTTCTCGCCGTATCTGGATCACAACGGCTATTCAGACGACTGGCTGCTCGCTCCAGAGCCACACATCCCGCGCGAACACTGTTCGGGCTACGTGATGCGGCTCGTCAACGAACGCCGCGGCACTTCAGCGTAGTTCGTAGTTGGTAGTTGGTAGTTGGTAGTTGGTAGACCGTAGACCGCAGACTGAGAAGACCGAAGACCGTCTACGGCGTCCGCGAATCCGTCGCCGTTCCCCGTCCGCGCTGGCGGATCGCGCTGACCACGGCTCGAATCGGCCAGGTCACGCGCCACGTCGTGCTCGACACGACAGCTTCGAGACTCGACACCGCGACTTCGCGATCGGCCTTCGCCTGTCGCTCGTTCGCCGCCGACATGTGGACCGCGAGCTGCAGACGCGAGATCGCCGCGGGTGTGTTGGTCAACTGCATCCACGCGAGGCGCTCGATCACGAGCGCGACATCACGTCGCAGCCGATCGACGTAGCCCGGTCGCCGCATGAGCTCGTCGAAGACCGTCTGCTCGGCGGTGCCTGCAGGTATGGTGCGCCTTCAGGCTCTCCGGCCACCACGACGCGCCCGCGGCAATCTCGCGCGCCGCTGTCACTTCTCCCAGCTGCGTATCGGGCGTGGTCTTCCACGGCGCATTGAAGTGGAGCGACGTCGGGACGGGCGAATAGGCCAGGTTCGCGCGGTGTCCACCCTGGATGATGCGCTTCCAGTACTTCCAGTCGCCCGCACTGGGCACGTCTTCGGGCCAGTAGCCATAAGCGTCGAGGCACCGGCGGGTGTACATGACGCACGTCGCTGGAAGGTGATTGCAGACGGTCAGGAACGTCTCGAGCTCGTCGCCGTTGAGCAGGTTGATCGTGAACGGCACGACCACGCCGTCGGAGGCGACCCAGAGCGGCCGGGTGTACGCCCAGTCGGCGCCAGATTCATCGATTGCCGTTGCCAGCCGCTCGAGATGATCTGGAAAGACCAGGTCATCGTCTGCGACAAATGCGATGTACTGACCCGAGGACTGCCGGAGCGCGACGTTGCGATTGGCGTAGCCGAATCCCGGCGCCTTCGGCAGGTCGAACCAGCGGATGCGCGGATCGCCAAAGCTGGCAACGACGGCTGCCGAGTCGTCGGTGCAGGCGTCACCGACGACCAGCAACTCGAAATCACGCTCTGTTTGATCGAGGACGCTCGCAATCGCCAACCGGAGGAGCGGAGAGCGATTGCGGGTGGGCAGCAGGATGGTGAAGCGCGGCGCCATTTGCGACCGACGCTCAGATCCAGTTGTACGGAATCGTGTCCCGCGCCACTTCCGAGTCCCACATCAGCTCCCACCGATCGGGGCCCTCGTGGTTATAGAGCTGACTCGGCATGCTCACGATGGTGGCTTCGTCGTTGCCAACGTTCTTCCACCCATGGAACACGCCAGGTGGAATCACGACCAGGCCCTGGTTTCTCTCGCCCAGCATGAACTCGTTGACCGCACCGAAGGTCGGCGAGTCTGGGCGGCCGTCGTAACAGACGATGCAGAGGGAGCCGGTGGCGGCGAACAGACGATCGATCGTGTGCTTGTGGATGCCCCATGCCCGGACGCGGCCGGGGAACGTGGAGGTCAGATTGACCTGCACCACCGGGAAGTCGGTGACGCCCCAATCGGTCCGGTAGGCCTCGGTCAGGTGGCCATGATGGTGAGACACGGGCCGGGCGAGCCGGTACTTGACCCCGTCGATGGGTGCGAGTCGGAGCGCGCCGGCTGCGGTCGTATGCGAGGTCTTGGCGGCGGCTGCCGCAAATCCTTCGATGTTTTCGAGGGAAACAGGCATAGACAGGTCCACCTCATGTGCCATGGCGCCCACATCCTACACGAAAGATGAACGATACATGACAGGAATGTCTGAGCTTCGCAAACCTCGATGTCCTAGTAGCCGCGCGAGGTCAAACGCGTCATCCCTATTTCATGACGCCGAGGACGAACAACACGAGCTCCACGACGATCAGCAGCACGATCGTCAACTCGAGGAACTCGCCGCGTGCGATCGACGTCTGCTCGACGGCGAATCGATGGATGTCGTCGAGCGTCTTCAGCTTCTCCTGCACGCTGGCTTTCCAACGCTCCAGGCCGAGCCTCGCAGCGGCCAGCACGAACAGCCGCGCGGCGTAGACATCGCCGGCGAACTTCAGCGCGTTCTCGACGTGGTCGGTCAGTTCGTGGAGGTCGATGAGTAGCGCGTGCACGTCGTGCGCGGCGCGCGTATGGCGCCTGGCGCGCAGCGGGCCGACCGGACGCGGTTTCTGGAGCTCGGCGTAGATGCGATTCAGCTCGCTGTCCAGCAGGTCGTCGTAGTAGCGGAACTCCAGCAGCTGCGAGTTGGCGAACTCCAGGATTTCGAGCGCGGCTTGCGCGCCGGCGTCGGTGTCGTACACGAGTGCCGCGTTCCAGGTGGGGACGACCAGGTCGTCGCTCAGGTACGACAGGCGGTGGCGCAGCACTTCGTCGCGCTCCTGCCGGCTCAACGCCTGGCGTTCACCGCGCAGCAGCAGCGCGATCGCATCGCCGTGCCGGTCGAGGAGCGTGTCGCTCGTGAGCGGCTCGTCGAGCGAGGTCACGGCAAAGACGACATAGTCTTCGACGAGGAGTCGATCGCGCGGGCGGGTGAGCGCGGGGCGCAGGCGGTCGATCGCGCGGCGGCAGCAGTGCTCGGCCTGCCGCTCCATGTCGGCGTTGTCGATCGTGGACTGTCCGGCTGCGATGAGATCGGTCCAGGATCCACTGAATGGCTTCGAGAGCGCGAACGAAAAGACGCCGTAGTCGAACAGCTTCAGGCGCAGTTGCCAGCCGTCGATCGAGCCGAGATTGGCGGCGGCCCCGTCGATGACGAGCGGCGGCTGCTGATATTGGACGTACGGAGGGGTGGACGGTTTCGGGGCAAGCTTCGCGGCGACCGCCGGAGCGCCGACCAGCGCCGGGATGTCGCTGAGCGCGATGGCCTCGGCGACGTCGAAGAGGTAGAAGACCGTGATGGAGCCAGCAGTGATCGCGGGCACGCCATCATTCTAGGCTCACGGCGCCACTCGAAGCCGGTACCTCGAGACCGAGGCGTTGGGCTTGGCGCAACGCCAAGGCCACACGACCTGACATGAGCCTGTTTCCCGTCGGATTCCGCGTCTAGTAGGGGGCACTCCCCTGCCAGGGCGGGTGCCATGGGGCACCGGTCATGGCACGCTTCCTTGGTGGGTTGCTGCGGTTCTTCATCATCGTCGCCGCCGTTCCGGCGGGCTGGCCGAGTTCTGTCGGTGCGCAGGCGCTGACCGGAGCGCTCGTCGGCACCGTGGAGGACTCGGAAGGTGGCGCACTCCAGGGTGCGACCGTGCGCGTGACGTCGCCCGCGCTGATGGGCGGCGAGTCCACCACCACGACAAGTGAGAGGGGCCAGCTGCGGTTTCCTGTTCTGCCGCCCGGCACGTATTCGCTCGACGTCCAGATGTCAGGCTTCGAGCCCTATCGCGAGACGGGAATTCCAATCGGTCCAGGCGCGACGTTTCAGCGGACCGTCATCCTCAAGCCGGCGGGCGTTGCACTATCGATTGTCGTGGAAGGAGCGGGGTCGCGCCTCGACGCGAGATCGAGTGGCGTCGAGACCCGAGTGGGCCAGGACTACCTGACAACCATCCCGACGCGGCGGTTCAGCATGTTCGACTCAATCCGCGCGGCGCCAGGCGTGTCGCCGACCTCGCCGTCGAGCGGCTCCGTCAACACCATCTCCGCGTTCGGCTCCGGCGCCAACGAGAACCTCTTTCTCATCGACGGGACCAACTTCACCTGTCCCTGCGCCGGCGTCTCGCGTGCCGAGCCGAGCGTTGACGTCATCCAGGAAGTGCAGATCCAATCGATCGGGGTGTCGGCCGAGTACGGCAACATCCAGGGATCGGTGATCAACGTGGTCACGCGGCAGGGCGGCGATCAATTTCATGTCGACGCCTCGTACTACGGGCAGCCCGAGTCGTTGACCAGCCAGCCTCTCATGCGTCCAGTGCCAGGCAGCAGCAGGGCCACCGGCTACGAGCGCGTCGAGTATCGCGACGCTACGGCCAACCTCGGCGGGCCGGTCAAGCGCGAGCATCTGTGGTTCTTTGCCGGTTACCAGTACCTGCGCGACTACGACAGCCAGCCCGGCACCGATTCCACCCATCCCAGGGCCTATCAGCAGAACAAGGGATTCGGGAAGCTCACGTGGCGGTTCACGCCCAGCCTTCAACTGATGCAGAGCCTCCACGGTGAATCGTGGATCAACCCCGATCGACCGACGTTCGTGACACCGTTCGAAGCCACGACACGTCCGCACGCCACGGTGCACGCCATGACATTTGGCGACCTGACGCAGACGTTGTCCCAGAACACGGTGTGGAGCGCGCGAGTCGGCCGCTTCGTCTACGACCTGTTCTCGCCGCCGAGTACCGGCGATCGGACGACGCCGAGCCACTTCGATCGCGTGACGGGGGTCACCAGCGACGCGCCGCAGCAGTACGGCGGCCTGAAGCTGATTCGCACGACCGCGAAAGCGATGCTCATCCACTACAGTCCCTCGCTCCTCGGCGCCGGTCACGAGCTGAAAACAGGGATACAGTTCGAGCGCGGCGAGCACGATCAGCCGGCCATCATTCCGGGCGGCGTTCGCTACATCGACAACAATGGAGCGCCGTTCCAGTCGGTGTCCGCGACGCCGTCGACCAGCGGCGGCCTCTTCAACACGCTCGCGCTGTTTGCCAGCGACACGGTGACCGCCGGCCCGCGGCTGACGCTCAATCTTGGTCTGCGGTTCGATCACAGCGCGGCGATCAGCCAGGACCTGCACGCGATCGACGCGGAGGGCAACCGGACGAGCCAGATCGTCAAGGGTCTCGGCACGCTGTACACGTGGAATGTGGTCTCGCCGCGCCTCGGCCTCGTCGCACGTCTCACGTCCGACGGACGCACGATTCTCCGCGCGAGCTATGGGCGTTTCAATCAGGGCGTGTTGACCGGCGAGATCAGCCCGATCCATCCGGCAGTCACGCCGACGATCACAAAGGCGTACGACCCGGCAACGGGCGACTACACCCGGCTCGTGTCCGTCGTCGATCCGCACGTCAACCTCAAGATCGATCCGTCCACGCTGACGCCGCACACCGACGAGTTCTCGGTCGGCGTCGATCGTGAAGTCCGTTCGCGCGTGGCCGCAGCCGTCGCGTACGTCCACAAGAGCGGCACCGACTTCATCGCCTGGACCGACACCGCGGGACAGTATCAGGAGCAGACGCGGACGCTGCCCGACGGGAGCACGGTCCCGGTCTTCGTGCTGACGAGTCCTCCGGCAGACCGCCGCTTCCTCCTGACCAATCCCACGGGCTATTTCCTGACCTACAACGGTCTCGTGACGGTCGTCGAGAAGCGTCGCTCGAACGGCTGGCAGGCGCTCGGATCGTATACGTTCTCGCGAGCGACTGGACTGATGGCGTCGAGCGGGGCGACGGCCTCCGATCCACAGGTCAGCAGCGTCGCACCCGCGTTCCCGACCACCTCGTTCGGACGCGATCCGAACAACCTCACCAACGCGAGCGGGCGACTGCCGAACGACCGCCCGCACATGTTCCGTCTGGCGGGCGCGGTCGACCTTGGCCACAGCGGCATCACGTTTTCAGGCAACCTCCAGTACTTCACCGGCAAGCCATGGGCAGCCAGCACCCAGGTGTCTCTGCCGCAGGGCGACCAGCGCATCCTTCTCGAACGTCGAGGGGCGCGTCGTCTTTCGCCGCAGACGCTGCTCGACGCGCGCGTGTCGAAGACGTTCGCGCTCGGGCGTTTCGGGCGCGTTGACGCAAGGCTCGATCTGCTGAACCTGTTGAACGACACGGCCGAGGAAGCGCTGGCGACCGACAACAAGTTCAGCCCGAACTTCGGGCTGGAGACGGTCTTCATCGATCCGCGGCGCGTCATGCTCGGCCTGCGGTTTGATCTCGGTCGTTGACGGCATTCATCGGCAGGCAGGCCCGCTACCCCGGCCCAACGGTGGCGTCGCCGCGGTAGCGGGGCACCGGCTCGAGCCGCGTCCTGCGGTTGGTTTGCGCCTGTCGCGCCTATCGGCTAAGCTGACGGTTCCCATGCCGTCGCGGTCGCTGCGCATCGTCGTTGTCCTGGTCCTTCGCGAGAGGACCGGGGACGTCGGCGTGTAGGCGCTCCGACGGACCCCGGCTCCGACGAGCCGTGGGTTCATACTGAATTCCTCGGCCGTCCGCCACTACCAGGAGGACATCGGCCGATGGAACCCGTCGTCTATTTCAACAACGCCTTCATCCCGGAGCGGGACGCGACCATCTCGGTCCGGTCGCGCGCCCTCAACTACGGTCTCGGCTGCTTCGCTGGCATTCGGGGCTACGCCACCGCCGACGGCCGGCAGGTTCACGTCTTCCGTCTCGATCGCCACGTGCGCCGCCTCGAGCAGTCCGCGCGAATTCTCTGTCTGCGTCTGCCGGGGCCGCGGGACGAAGTCGCCGCTTCGATCGTGGAGCTGCTGCGTCGCAACGAAATGCGTTGCGATGTGTACATTCGCCCGATTGTGTTCGCCAATTCGAACGAGCTGTCGCCCCTGCTCGATCCCGGCACGAGCGCGACCGCGATTTTCTGCATGCCGATTGGCCGCTACCTGTCGGCTACGCCCATCGATGTGTGCGTCTCGAGCTGGCGGCGCATCCGGGAGTCGGCCATTCCTGCGCGTGCGAAAGTCACCGGAGGATACGTGAACAGCGCGCTGGCGCGCCGCGAAGCCACCGATAATGGCTACACCGAGGCGATTCTGCTGACAGAAGACGGCCTGGTGTCGGAAGGATCAGCGGAACACGTCTTCATCGTCCGCGACGGTCAGTTGATCTCGCCGCCAAGCACCGCCGACAACCTCGATGGCATCACCCGGCTGAGTCTGATCACACTCGCACGCGAGGATCTCGGCATCCAGTTTCTCGAGCGGCCCATCGGTCGGACGGAGCTGTACGTGGCTGACGAGGTCTTTCTGTGCGGCACCGGTGCCGAGGTGACGCCGGTACGATCCGTGGACCGGCGGACGATCGGGACCGGCGAGATGGGCCCGGTGACCAAAGCCCTCTCCGACCACTTCGAGGCCGTCGTGCGCGGGCGCGTGCCGCAGCGAGCGGATTGGTTGACCGCGGTCTGGTGAGGGTCGCGGCTCGCGAACGGCCCCCGCGCCATTCGGCATCGGCCGATAAGATCAGTCGAAGTTACCCATGAGGAGAATCGCGTCATGCAGCTGTCGCTGGTGCTGATCGTCATCGGCAACGACCGGCCGGGCATCGTCGAGTCGCTCGCGGGACAGATTGCCGCGGTGGGCGCCAATTGGGAGGAGAGCCGGATGGCGCGGCTGGCCGGCAAGTTCGCAGGACTGCTGCGGGTCAGTGTCGATGATGCCAAGGCCGCCGACCTGGAGGCGCGCCTCTCTTCTCTCGCTGCCAGTGGACTCACCGTCGTGGTCGAGCGCTCCGGCGAGGCGCCGGCGCCGGCGCGTCAAACGCTGCGGCTCGAACTGGTTGGCAACGATCGTCCCGGCATTGTCAGGGACGTGTCGCGCGTACTCGCCGGCCAACGCGTCAACATCGAGGAGCTCGAGACCGAGGTCGCCAGTGCGCCGATGTCAGGCGAGCTCCTCTTCCGCGCGAGCGCACGGCTCGATGTTCCGCCCACAGTGACGATGGAAGGACTGCGTCGTCAGTTGGAGGCGTTGGCCGGTGAGCTGATGGTGGACCTCGAGCTCGATCGTGCCGAAGAGACGTAAGCCGACGCTGAACCGCATGCCCGGTAAGGCGTCCTGAGTCGAGGTCGTACGGCGTGCACGGGCACGCTGCCCGCAGCGTCGCGCTATTTGCGTGACTCGGCCGGCGTCCACTGCGCCGACGCCACGTGCCAATTGCCCGAGGAGCGGACGAACACGACCGTCGTCGCCGCCTTGTCCACGTCGCCGCCGACCGTGGTCGTGACCGTACCCGTGAGCACGGCCGTTTCGCCAAAGCGCCGGACGATGACGTCGGTGACGGTACGCTGCGGCATCGGATCGTGCTTCTGTTGGGTGCCGGCGCGCGGGGCATCCTTGGTCCAGACCATCCCATTCGGCATGACGAGCACCAGGTTCGGCACCTCCATCTGATCCATCGCCTGGCCGTCACCGGCGTCGAAGGCTTTGAACCATTGTGCGTGCAGCGCCTGCAGCTCGGCGCTCGTGGAATCCGTCTGGGCGAACGCACCAACGGGAGAGAGGACGATCAGGGCCGTGAGGACGAGGATTCTCATTGCAGTGCTCCTGTGCTCGTCGACCCGCAACTGGTGGCAGCCCGACTCCGCGCTACGGCTCAATCGTGAAGCGCGGCCCGGAGCCAACGCTTCCACGAGTGCGACGCCACGAGCTGCTTGGGCGGCTGGAAGTGTTGCAAGACCTCGAAGTTGGCGAGGGAAGGCTCGCGCCCCATCTCGGCCACGAAGCGATCCCGCCACGACTCGCTCTCGGAATCGCGCTGGCGGGACGTACGCGGGCCCGGAATCTCCACCTCGGCCGAAAGATTGATGCCCACGAAAGAGGCTACGTTGCGAATGACGCGCGGCGGATCGGCGGCGAGTGATTCGTACTCCACGACGAGTGGCCGCAGCCCCAAGCCGTGGAAAAGATGCTCCCAGCTCGCGTGCTGGCGAGCAAGCTCGACGAGACACCGTCGAATGAGAGGGCCGTCATACGTGGCGGTGCGATCGCTCGCGCTGGTACGTGAAATCCACTCGCCTGTCTGGGTCGCCCGCGCGAACGAGATCGCCTGAGCCAGCAGATCGCGGCGAACGATATGCACGTGTGTAAAGCGGGTGACGAAGTCACCGAGCGGGATGTACTGAGCTAACGCCGGGACGTGAGTGAAGTGCGCCTTGACACCGAAGCAGCCGTTCGGGCTCGTGCGAATGCCCTGCAGGAAACGAATCAGGTCTCCGGCTCCTGCCACTTGCGCACGCGCCTGCCAGCGAACGAGATTCCCTGGGTTGAAATACTCGAGCGGACAGCCCATCTTGCCGGTGGCGTAGAGGAGCTGTCCGAGCATATGGCTGCCGGAACGAGGCGTCGAACAGATCGCGTACTTGACCGATGGGTCTACCGCTTCGGGAAAGTCGAGCGCCGAATCGAATTGTTCCTTCCATTCCATATAGGCAACCGCTCGAACTCACTTCCTGAGCGCCGATGAGGTCGCGGTCGGCAGCCGATTTTCGTCATGGAGGCGGAGAAGCGCAAGGGAAAAGACCGTTCTGGGCGGTTTCTGGATACTTGAGGCCGCTGATATCGACGAGGCGCTGGCGTGGGCGCGCAAGGGTGTCGATCGGTCGGCTGCTGACTTCACGTACACTTGGCGTCTGCGGCTGAGGTAACCCCGAACACGTGAGCCTTGCGATCGGCACGAGAATCGGTCCTTACCAAGTGATCGGCTCGCTTGGTCAAGGCGGAATGGGTGAGGTGTACCGCGCGCGCGATACGCGGTTGAACCGGGACGCCGCAATCAAGGTGCTGCCAGCCACCTTTGCTCAGGATGCCGACCGGGTGGCCCGCTTCAGGCGCGAAGCGCAGGTGCTTGCCGCGCTCAACCATCCAAACATCGCCTCCATTCATGGGCTCGAAGACGCGAATGACACGGTGGCCCTGGCGCTCGAGTATGTAGACGGCGAAGACCTGGCCGAGCGGCTGAGACGCGGCGCCATCCCGCTCGACGAAGCGCTGGCCATCGCCCGCCAGGTCGCGGAGGGGCTGGAAGCCGCTCACGACACGGGCATCGTCCATCGCGACCTGAAGCCCGCCAACATCAAGGTCCGGACGGATGGGACCGTCAAGATTCTCGACTTCGGCCTCGCCAAGGCGTTCGAGACCGAGGCCTCCTCGTCGGTTGCCCCGAATTCGCCGACGATCACGAGCCCGGCCGGGATCACCGTAGCGGGGATGATCCTCGGCACTGCCGCCTACATGAGCCCGGAGCAGGCTCGCGGTGCACACGGTGGACAGACGCACCGACGTCTGGGCGCTGGGATGCGTGATCTACGAGATGTTGACGGGCAGGCCGGCGTTTGCAGGTGCGACTCTCTCAGACACCGTTGCCGCCGTTCTTCGCGGCGAGCCGGATTGGCAGGCGCTCCCCGACGAGACGCCTCCACGGATTCGTCTGCTGCTCGGTCGTTGCTTGCGAAAGGATCCTCGCCAACGCCTCCACGATGTGGCGGACGTGCGCATCGAGGTCAGTGATGTGTCGGCGGATGCGGACCGCCCGGCTGCTCGTCCGCGGGCAACTGCTGCCCGACGTTTCGTGCCCCTCGTGCTGGCGCTCGCTGGCGGCGCGGCGATCGCGAGTGGGTTCTGGTGGGTTCGCGTGTCGACTTCACGCGAAACGCCGACGCCCATACATCTGACCCTCACGTCGGTCCCTCGAACCTCGTCATCTCTCTACATGAACGCCAATCATCAGGTGGCGATCTCGCCGGACGGCAGGAACATCGTCTTCGTCGCGGACCCTGGCGGGCGCCGCAAGCTGTTCCTCCGCTCGATGGGAGAGGCCGACGCGAGACCGATCGACGGCACCGATGACGCCCGGACGCCTTTTTTCTCGAGCGACGGCCAGTGGATTGCCTACGGCACAGAACGCGAGCTGCAAAAGGTCGCGGTCAGTGGCGGCTCGCCCGTCACGATTTGCGCACTGTCAAGCACCGGATTCTACGGAGGCGACTGGGGCACGGACGGGTCGATCATCTTCGTGCCCGACTACAACGGCGGGTTGTGGAGCGTGCCAGCGGCCGGAGGCACACCGCAGCCGCTCCTCAAGACCGATCCGGCGCACGACAGAATGGTGTACGCCGACCCTGAGGTGCTTCCCGATGGCAAGGGCGTTCTGTTCACGCTCGCATCCGGCCACGCCGTTGTTGCCGACGATCAGGACATCGCGGTCCTGGGCCCAGGGGCGCACGAGCCTCGTGTCCTGATACGGGGAGGCAGCAACGCCCGCTATCTTCCAACGGGACACCTCGTGTACGTTCGCGCCGGCGCGTTGCTGTCCGTGGATTTCGATGTGTCCGCCCTGATGGTGACCGGCACGCCCGTGCCCGTGATCGAAGGACTGGGACGGACCTGGAGCGGCGATGCCGATTACGCCGTCTCGGACAATGGAACGCTGGTCTACGAGCCTGACGCTGGCGTCAAGAGCGGCCGGCTGTTCGCGATGGTCGATCGTAAGGGACACGCGCAGCCGATCAGTGCCCCGGGCAATTACGGCGAGTTCTCCATATCGCCCAATGGGCGAACCCTCGCGACCAGGATCTTCGCAATCAATGACGACATCTGGATCAACGATATTTCGACCCGCACGCTGGTCCGGTTCACGTCCGAGCCGCTCGACGAAATCTTTCCGCAGTGGACGCACGACGGTACCAGAATCGCGTTTGGAACACGCACTGGAACGATTTTCTGGAAGCCGTCAGACGGCTCTGGATCGCGCGAAGAACTCTCTCACGGCGAGTACCCGCGGTATCCGTCTTCCTTCTCGGCGGACGGCAAGTCCATGCTGTTCGTCGAGATCCATCCGTCACGACGGCGGGACATCTGGTTGATGCCGCTCGTCGGCGATCGGCACGCCCGGCCGCTGCTGGCGACCGATGCCGATGAGTGGGGCGCCAGGTTTTCGCCCGATGGACGCTGGCTCGCGTATGTCTCCGATGAGACTGGGCGAAACGAAATCTTCATCCGTCCGATCGACTCGGCCGGCGGACGAAAGCGACTGTCATCGGAGGGCGGAATCGGTCCGATGTGGGCGCCGGACGGCCGCGAGCTTTTCTTCATGAGGGGCGACCAACTCGCGGTGGTCGCGTTGGACGGTCAGCTCAATCCGGTCGGCCGTGATCGCGTCCTCCTTGCCGTGCCGCGATTCGAGGAGTTTCAGTACGATCCCGCAACTCCCGACGTCGACCTCATGCCCGACGGCGAGCACTTTGTGTTCGGGCTGGGTACGCAGTCGTCGTCTACCACGCGCTACAACGTGGTGCTGAACTGGTTTGAAGAGCTGAACGAAGAAACGCTCGATTCGCGCCGACGGGGCGCATTGAGGTATCGCTCGATGTCTCTCCAGCCCGGATCGTGTCTCGGACCGTATGAAATCGCCGGCGCGATCGACCTCTCATCGGCAATTGGATGTGGTCGTCGAGCCTGGAGGCTGGCCTTCCTTGAGTGCAGACAGCACATTCGCCTGCTCGCTGCTGGATACGACGCACCATTCGGCGCGCATCGAGTCGGAGAGGACTCCGCGGTCGTACGGCTCCATCGTCCACGTCGAGCTCGCGTCGCCTTGCTGCTTGAATTGCGTGCCGAAGACCTGCGGCTGATTCGTGTCCCAGAGATAGCGATCTCAGCGCGGCCGCGGCCAGCCACTTTGCCGTGGGCTGCCCCTTCAGTGCCGCTGTGACCGCAAGAAGATGAGCGAGCTGCACATCGTTCGCCGACTCGGCGTGCTGAAGGACAAGCGCAGCAAATTGATAATCCCTGTCTGACTTCAATTCCCCCTTCGTCAAAAGCGCGCGGACCGTAGCCTGCCGATCCTTGTCTCTGCTGGCGACCGCCTGCCAGTCCGGGGCTGCGGTCATCTTGGCTGGACGACCACCGAACATGTCCATGCCGCGGTCCCACTGATCCGCAATTACGGTTCGAAGCAGCTCTGGATTCACGTCCGTCAAGGTAGGAACGGTTGGCGTCTCAGACACGCTTTGGGTTGTCTGCGCATGCGCCAGGGGAGGCATGACGAAGATGGAGAGCGCAACACATAGGATCCGCAAGAGCCCTCCTTCGACGAGAGTGTCGGGGGACATTTTGGGGAAAATCCAACGGGTCCGACCCGTGACCTAGGGGCTATTACGGGAAAGTCGGGTGGCGCCAAACCCTTGCGGAGCCAAAAATGGCGGTGAGGCAGGGATTCGAACCCTGGATACAGCTTTTGGGCCGTATAACGGTTTAGCAAACCGCCGCCTTCAGCCTCTCGGCCACCTCACCGCACTCAGCTGACTATTGTCGCACAAGGACTTGTATTTCAGTTTCTCGGCCCCAACCGCGGATCTTGCCCGATTGTCCCTGAAACTGTCCCTGCGACGAGTCTGGGCGCCTCGCGACGGCCAGATCGACGCCGGCGCCGTGCGAAGGGCCGAGACGTCGGCAACAACTTCACGAGGCGTTCTTCCGGCGCATCGGCAAGGCAGTCCTTCCAGATGCCGGTTCGAATCGCGACGCTCGCGAAAGGCGGCGCGTCAGCAGCGTATCTATGAGGAGGCATGTCGCGTATGGTCCAATTGCCGCTACTTGAATGTCAGCAGCACGACGTCGTGGCTCAGGCTCCCCCGCGCCATCACGAACCGCTTTCCGTCGAGAGATGCTTCAAAGTTGAAGACCCTCCCGGACGTGAATGTGGTCAGCTGCTTCGCGCTGGCGCCGCCCATCGGCTGGTCCCATATGTTGAACCCTCCGCCGTCGGACCTCAGGAACTGCCAGGCCACGCCCTGGCGGAACCATCGGTATGCGCGCAGATTCGGCGGCAATCGAACCGGCCACGAGGCGATGGGTGAGCCGTTGTCCGCGTGAACGATTGCGAGTTTCCATCCTTCCGAAGAGTTCGCGTCGTGCACCGGCTGCAGACACGCGAGCCGCACGCCATCGGGCGACACCCCGAGGGGGAACGACAGGCACTGGAGATGATGGCCCACCTCCTGTGGGGTCCCGCCCGCCAGCGGAATCCGGAAGACCTGGTCCTGGTTCACGTAGAAGAAGTAATCGCCATTGTTTGAACAGGCGGGCGGCGCGAAAGCAATTCCCGCGATCAAGGGGATTGCATGTGAACCGTCCGCGTCGACGCGAAAGAATGTCACCGTGGTCGCTGAGGTGTCCACCTCGGCCACCACGACGTTGCCGCACCTCGCGAACGTATTGACGTCCCTGAGGCTGCTGAACGACGTGCGGTGACCGCCGCTGCGGTCCATCGTCCAGAGCCTCCCCTCATAGTCCACTGCGAGAATCCGGCCGTTGGCGAGCTCCGCCGCTTCGAACACCGGCAACCCACTGGACACCTGGCGCGCCTGCATCGGATCCTCGACGGGCATGGCCCAGATGTTGGAGATACGCGTCGAAACGATAGAGACGGCGGTACGGCCGTCGGGTGTGGCATCGAGCCGCTGGTCGTACCAAGTCAAGTCGTCGCTGAGGCGGCGAACCTCTCCGCCTGGGAAGGTCACGGTCCAAAGCTGAAACTCCCTGAACATCTCCTCGGCATGCGGCACGAGGAGCGAATGGCCCCCGGGAAGCCACACCGGCCGCCCGATCCGGTACCCACTCGAGAGGAGCTCGCGGACCGTGCCATCGTCGGCAGACACGCTGGCCAGGAGCCACTGCTGGTTGAACAGAAAGACTGGAGCAACAATGGTTCGACCGTCGGGAGACCAGCTCGGGCCATGCTGGAAGACAACGCATTGTGCCTTGGGAATGGCGGCGAGCTGGCGCTCGTCGTCCCGGTCCAAGCGGACGACGCGCAATTGGACGCCGTCCGACCAGCAGGACTCGTACACGAACCGCTTCCCATCGGGTGAGAAGCTGATGGGTGACTTGATGTCGTCGAGCACCTTCCGGGCGGCGCCACCCAGCATCGACATCGAATAAAGCGAGCCCGCGAACGGATCCTCCGCATGGTGCTTGACGAAGTAGATGAGCGAGCCGTCGGGCGAGAAGGTGAGGCTGGAAAGGCCGACACCTTGACTCGGCAGGATCTCCACGTCGGTCCGCGTGTCGATCCGCCGCAGCCACAGGCTTTGGCGCCCTTGCTCTCCACGCACGAACACGACGTATCGTCCATCGGGTGAGATGGCGACATCAGTTGCCTGGTCGTTGTCGGTGAGCTTGCGGACGTGAAGCTGCTCGGAGGAGACGCCCGCAGCAGGCGCTGGCGCCGCTCTTGACTGTTGCCTGGAGCGGTCGATGAGCATGATCGCTCCGAGGACCAGGGCGATGGCACATCCCAGCCATAGAATGGCCCAGCGCCGCCACCAGCCTCGGTTCGGTGCCTGTACCGGAAGGCCGATCGGCGGTGCCGTCGTCATCGCGGCAACGAACCGATACCCCTTCATCGGCACCGTCTGAATCACCGACTCGTCGTGAGCCTGGGTGGGCGGTGGGGGACCCGAAGGATGAGCCTCGCGTCCGGACGAATCTGACAGGTCCGACTCCGACTCGACCGTTTGGGCGGCACGGACCGCCGGCTCAGTTCCCGCATCGTGGGTCACTTCCGCCACGAACCGGTATCCAAGCTTTGGCAGGGTTTCGATGTAGCGGGGCTTTTCCGCATCGTCGCACAGCGCCGCGCGGATCTGGTTGATGGAGAAGTTGATGCCGCGCTCAAAGTCGACGAACGTGGATTCGCCCCACAGATGGCGTTGAATCTCCGCCCGGCTAATCACCTGTCCAGGGCGGTCCACGAGCATCAGAAGGACCTTGAACGGTTGGGGGGCCAGCTTAACCGTTTTCCCGCGCTTGAGGAGCCGACTGGCCGAGCGGTCGACCTCGAAGACACCAAATCTAGTGGTGCGCAGCGCGGGAGGGGAGGGTGCCATAGACACCTACGACGAGAGGCGGGATTATAGACAACTTGTTTCACGCCTACCAGTCGGCAGTTTCGTCCTCTATTACCCTGTCCTCAAGCACTTGGACGCAAAGCCGAAACTAAGCCAACGCAAACGCGCCGGTCATTGTGCGACCCGCTGGCCCGGCGCTATAACTCCGCAAGACCTCGTTTCAACCACGCCACACTGAACGCCATTCGCGTGCCGCGCGAGAAGCGGGCGGCACCGCGAGAAGCCTACGCGGCTGATTCGCGAAATGGCGTCCGACAGCGACGCGTTGTGTGAGCGGCTCGGCCGTTGGGGCCTCACGGTGATCGTGCCCTATCGTCCGAATTGCCTGCACCCGCCCCACGAGGACCACTCCCGGCGTTGCTGAATCTGGGTCAGGAATGGATGACAAACAATATGAGCACCCGAGTCACGCTTGTGGTCTCTTGTCTCTTGTGGTTTCTAACGCTCTCGCCGGGGGTAGCAAGTGCCACCTATCCGGGGCAGAACGGCCGTATCGCCTTCGTGCAGGGACCGGACATCTACACCATGAATCCCGATGGAAGCGATGTCACACAGCTCACGAACCTCGGTCCCGACAGCGATTCCTTTTGGGAATCCTGGTCTCCGGATGGCAGGCAGATCGTGTTCAATGAGTACAGGCCTCCCGACTTTCGCGGCCAGCTCTGGCTGATGAACGCTGATGGAAGCAATCAGCACCTGCTCCTGGCCGCAACTGACTTCAACGATGAGAACGCGAGCTTCACTCCGGATGGCAGCTCGGTGATATTCACCCGCTGCCAACTGGTCCGGAGGGATACCTGTGCTCTCTATCAGATCGCCGTCACCGGTGGTGACCCGACCGCAATAATTGACTTCGAGCTGGGGATTGGCGAGAAGAATGCCAAGTATTCCGCCAGTGGATCCCTTGCACTGATCAGCGTTGACCGAGAAGGGATCATCTGCGCGATTTACCGTGATTCGCCGTCAGGCCTGAATCGTATCACTCCGGCGTCCCTGTCGGCGCAACAGCCGGACTGGTCACCTGACGGGGAGACACTTGCCTTCGTGACGCATTGCCATACTCCAGAGAACCACGAGATCTGGGTGGTGAGCGCGGATGGGAAGGCCCTCCGTCGCCTTACAAGGAACGGCGACGACTTTTTCGCCGGTCCGCACGATTTTCAGCCATCCTGGTCGCCACAGGGCGATGCGATTGTGTTTGAGCGCGATGCTCTCTCCAAGTCGGACATCATCGTCATGAAAGCAGATGGGAGTGGGAGCAGACGGCTGCTCACGTTGCGCCCGTCAGCACACATGAAGCGGGCCTCTGGCAACACGATGCATGGATCCAGGGACGTTTCGAGGCGTCGACTGCAACAGATCCATGAAGGCGGCGGGTTACCACAGTGGGGCGTGGCGACACGCTAGGGTTCACGAAGAACACTGTTGCGGTCACGCTGTGAACATCACTTCCGGAGGACTTATGCATTCATCACGTCGTGCGCTACTCACGAGCTGCGTGCTCACGGCCGGACTGGCTTTGTTTGTGGTCTGCGCTCCCGCCAGCGCCACATTCACAGGTCAGAACGGTCGCATCACCTTTGTTGCCGACACGAGCGGCACCTTCCAGCTCTACACGATGAACGCGGACGGCAGTGGCGTGATGCAGGTCACGAATCTACCGCCGAGTGGCAACTCCACATGGTGGCCAGCCTACTCGCCAGACGGAAAGCACATCGTCTTCTCTCACGACATGACCGGCAGTCTCGAACTATACGTAATCGATGCGGATGGCACGGGCTTGAGGCAACTCACGACAGATGGGACCGACAAACTGTTCGCACGTTGGTCGCCGGACGGACGCCGAATCGTGTTCTTGCGCTTTGAGGGGATATTCGAGGCGATCGCCCTGATGTCGGCGGATGGCTCTGGAGCCATTGAAGATGTGACCCGAAGCCCGTGGGACGTGTATCAACCCACATTTACACCAGACGGGAGACATATTCTGTTTGGAAGTGAGGAAGGTGGGCTGGTCTCCGCCATTTGGATCATGAACCTCCACGGCTCAAACAAGAAAAGACTGACGGAGGCTGCGATCGAGGCCGGCGGCCCGGACGTGTCTCCTGACGGACGGCATGTAGCCTTCTACAGTCAGCAGAACACGCCGCGACCGACCCATGTGTTCGTGATGAATGTAAACGGTACTGGAGTCAGACAACTGACGCCGGACGCACTGGCATCGCTTACGCCGACGTATTCGCCGGACGGGACCAAGATCGCTTTTCAGGGAGGAGATACGATCGAGAGTGGGAACATTTTTACGATGAATGCGGACGGATCGGGCATCACGAAAATCGCAAGCGATCTTGTAGAACCTGAGAACTGCTTCATCGGCAACTGTCTCATTCCTGACTGGGGCGCGAAGCCACCAGAGTGAGAACGTCTCACGCCACTCACAATTCCGGATCGATTTCGATCTGCCGTATCGACGCGTGGCTGGAGTAGCCGAGGGGTGCGACGGGGCGGGCCAGTGTCCCTGCTCGGCTTTGTCGCGCATCCCTCTCCGCACCCTGGGTGCTGAAGGCGGCGTTTGCTAAACGGCCGACTGCCTCTCTCGGCCACCTCAAAGCATTCAAATTGCTAGAGAATTCGAGGGTCGTTCGCTAATTGCTGAGTGGCGGCCAAATCGCGATCTTCGCGCCGGGTCGGGACGCGAAGCGTGCGGGCAACCGCCCTTACCTAGGGTTTCCTTGAATCTCGCTACCGTCAGGCGTATCGTTCCTTTTCTCGTTGGCCAGAAAAGAAGGAGGCTGAGCGATGAGACGACTAGTTATTGTTGCGAGTTCTGTTGTCATGCTCGCGGCGGCCGGCGCATTCGCGGGCGAGGTGAAGGGACCTCCGGGCACCCTCAATAACACGAATGAGACTGGCGCGCTGAATCACGCAAACTCGGCCTGCGCCGCCAGCGGGCTGAATGACTTCGACCTTTCCGACCCCATGGGACAGACCGCGTCGCAGGTTCAGACCGCGGCGGACTCTTGGAAGTTTTACGGGCTTCCCAAGGGCGCCCCAGGCAAGCTCGGACTCTGCAGGGGCGGAACGGGACAACGCTAGATACGATCTCGTGGTTGGCCCCGTGTTCGGGGCCAACCCGACCTTCACTGATACCGCAGCGCTTCCATCGGATCGGCTTTCGTGATCCGCAAGGCAGGTACGAGACAGGCCACGCCGGCGACCCCGGAGAGCACGACGGCTACAGCAGCAATGGTCAGAGGGTCGTAGATGCCGACGCCGTAGAGCATCGACGACAGGACGTCAGTCGCGGGAACCATTGCCACAAGTCCGATCGAGAGTCCGATCAGGGTTAGCCGCATCCCTCCGTGGAATATTAACGCGCGCAGGTTGCCCGTGCTGGCGCCAAGTGCAGCGCGAATGCCCATCTCGTGCGCCCGCTGGGCGGCCGTGTAAGAAATGACGCCGTACATGCCCACGGCAGCGAGCAACAGCGCAATGGACGCAAAAGCCGCGAGGAGCGTGCCCACGACGCGATTGCCCATCATGGATTGATCCACAATCTGTTCGAGCGTGCGGACATCGCTGAGCGCCTGGTTTCTATTGACGCGATCGACGGCCGACCGAACGGCTCTCTGCAGAGACTGCGGAGGCATGCCGGCTCGCACGATGAGGTTGATGCCGTAGGTCGGGCTCTGCTGATTCGAGACGTACATGCCCGCGCTGATCTCATCGCCGAGCCCCGTGATCTTCTCACCCGCAATGACACCAACGATTTCCCAGGCGATCTCCGGGCCGAACTCGGTCTTGCCCGGCACGATTTCTCGCACCAGGATACGGCGACCGATCGGGCTCTCACCAGGAAACTCCCGCTTGGCGAGTGTCTCGTTGATGAGCGCGACGGGCGGTCCACCCGCCTTGTCGTTGTTGCTCAACACGCGTCCCGCACGTAACTTGATGCCGAGTGCCTCGAAGTAAGACGGGCTGACTATCTTGAAGAACGCCGGGCTGCGATTCACTGGGTCGACCGGTTCGCGATTGGCAATCGCGTAGGGTACGCCGTAGCCCCAGCCCTGCAGCGGTAAGGCCGAAGTGATGGCAGTCCTGCGAACGCCCGGCACCGCTTCCACCGCGGCATTGATCGAGGCGAGATATGCGTTCAGTTCGACAGGATCGGGGTGCTGTTCTTGACTAATCGGCAGACCAGCCGTGAGGACATTCGTTGCATTGAATCCAGGATCGATGTCGAGCAGCTTGAAGAAACTGCGCAGCAATAGTCCCGACGCGACCAACAGCACGAATGCGAGCGCGATTTCTGTCACGACGAGACCGTTGCGCACGCGCCGGCTCGGGCTGCCAGCCGTCGTGCCGTGTCCGCCTTCCTTCAGCGCGCTGACGAGGCTCGGGTTCGTGGTCTGCGCAGCCGGCGCAACACCAAACAGCAGGCCTGTCACGACAGCAACGGTCAGCGTAAACAGGAGCACGGACGTATCCATTCTGATGTCTACCGCGGGAGGCAGCGTGTAAGGAGGAATCAACCATCGGAGCCATTTCATGATCGCGTAACCAGCACCGACTCCCACGAGGCCGCCGCACAGAGCGATCACGACGTTTTCGATCAGCAACTGCCGCACTAAGTGCCAGCGGCTTGCACCGAGCGCTGCGCGCACCGCCATCTCGCTTTGCCGTGAAATGCTGCGTGCAAGTGCGAGACTCGACAGGTTGGCGCAACCGATCAGCAGCACGAACGCCGTGGCGGCGAACAAGACCGTGACGGCGGTGCGCAATCCTGGGCCGATCAGCACGTCGGCGAGGCGGTCCACGGCAACGCCCCAGCCCTTGTTCGAGTTGGGATAGGCGTCGGCAAGACGCCGACCGATGACGTCCATCTCGGCTCGTGCTGTCTCGAGCGTCACGCCGGGCTTGAGCCTGGCGCTCGCGCCGAGCCAGCGAAAATCACGCGTCATGTTTGAAGGCTGGAAGGCGAGGGGTTGCCAAATCTGGGCTACGGCGCGATCGAAGGGGCCTTTTTGAAGGACGCCGATCACGGTATGTGCCTCGCCGTTCAACACGATGTTCCGACCCAGCATTGCTGGATCGGAACCGAACCGGGTTTCCCAGAGCACATGGCTCAGCAGCACCACACGATCCTTGCCGACCTGATCCTCGTCCGGAAGAAACGAACGGCCCAGCGCTGGCGTCGCTCCGAAGATATTGAAGTAGTGCGGCGAGACGCGCGCACCGCGAATCGAGACCGGTTCGCCCGCACCGGTCAACGTCGCACGCCAGCCAACCTCCGCGGCCATGTACTCGAAGACGCCATTCTGGTTCGTCCAATCGAGATAGTTCAGCGTCGAGACCGCATTGAGCCCACCCGTGGGAAGCCGTTCGAGGACGCGCACGATGCGGTCCGATTCGGGATATGGCAACGGACTGAGGAACATGCCATTCACGACGCTGAACATTGCCGCATTCCCGCCGATCGCGAGTGCGATGGTGCCAATCGCGACAGTCGAGAAGCCCGGGCTGTTGCGAAGCAGGCGTATTGCGTAACGAACGTCGTGAAGCACGTTAGACGGGCCGGACATGAGACGCCAAGTCGAGCACGAATGCAGTCTAGATCAAGCCACGCGTGTGATTACCGGCGGAATGAGCGGGTAGAATCACCGTGACTGGCGATGGTGTGGGATGGCCCCTGCAGAGCACATGTCCCGTGCCGAACCGGATCGGGTTCGCCGGTACGCCGAACTGAGCTATCAGAATGCCGCGCACAGCTTCAAGGCACGTCCGTACGCTCGTCGCGGCAATCGCCGCGACTCTCGCCATCGTTGACCTGTCTGCAATCTTTCTGTTGATTTCCGGTGGTCAAAAAACAGTTCGACTCGGGTTCCGGATGGTCCGTCCGCACGATGTGTATGGGGCCGCCCAGGTGTGCTGCGTGTTATGGGGAATCGTTGTCGTCTCGTGCTGGCGTCACAGGGTGCTCCGTCGAGCGGCCCTTGTCTGTCTGACTGGAACGATTCTGCTCACGGCCTGCATCTACAGCGCTGACACGAGGCGAACATTCCCGATAGGCGACGGCGCACTCATCGAGAGTTACACCTTGCTGGCGACGCAGGGAAAGCTCATGGTCGGTCCATACTCGCGATATGGCTGGCACCACCCTGGCCCCTTGTACTTCTGGATTGCCGCTCCCTTCTATGCGCTCGCCGGCTTCAAGAGCGCCGGTCTCCACGTCGCCGTCCAATGCATTAACGCCTCATCGATCATCGTCGCCGCGTGGGTCGCTGCGCGATTTGCTTCTCCGCAGCTGATCGCCGCATTGTTTGCGGCGACCATCGCGTATTTCTGGCGAGCTCGAGAGATTCTGGTGAGCTTCTGGAATCCTCACGTTCCGATCGTTCCGACCATCGCCTTGACTGTCGTGTGTGCGGCCATTGCAGCTGGCGAAGTCTCCCTGCTCCCGCTTGCGGCCGCCTTGGCCAGTTTCATCGCTCAGACCTATATCGGACTATTGCCATACGCGGTGGGACTGTCCTCGCTCGCCATCACCGCCGCTGTTGCAACCTCTCGTATCGATCACGGCGTCTGGATCGACCCGAAGACCTCGCGGGCGCTCAACCTGACGGCCTGGCTGCTCATCATTCTCTGGAGCGGACCACTCGCGGACCAGATGGCCAATAGTCCAGGTAATCTCACTCGTATTTGGCAGTTTTTCGGCGACACACACACGATGCCCGGGACGACTGACGCACTTGTTGCGTGGGGAGACAGCGTCGCCGGGACCTTCCTGCCTGGGTTCCGGTTCAGCGCTGGCGCCGGTTTCATCCCGAGCACTGCATGGTGGCCGTTGCTCTATTCAGCGCTCCTGGCATTGCTGCTCGTTCCCGCAAGTCTTGTGTTCAAGGCGAAGAGGCATCGTTTTGACGCGACGTTCGCGGCCGTTCTCTTGGTGGCCCTGATCATTGGCTTTTGGTCGACGACCAGGATCGTCGGGATGATCCCTGCGTATGGAATAGTGTGGCTATCGGCAATTGGTTTACTGGCAACATCCACTGTTTGTGCGGCCGCCATCACCTTCTTCATGATCGCGTCAGGACCGCCCTCGCGTCCTGCTTGGGCGGTGAATGCGATCTGCATCGGTTTCGCTGTGGCGTACCTGACGATCGTCTCGCGGCTACCTGACAACCGTTACGAAAAGCTCCCCCGCCAGGAGAGAGAAGTGAGCGCGTTGTTCGAGGGTCTGCGAGGGTACCTCGAGAAATCGGGCATACGAAGACCACTCTTCCGAATCGGTCCTGATATGTGGGCGTACACGGCTGGTCTCGGCCTTCAGCTGCAACTCGAGGGTCGCGGCTTCGCGGTCGAGAAGGGAGCGGTGTTCATGTTCACCGATGAGTTCGCGGCGGATGGCACCGAGGATGCGGTCGTGACTATCGCTCCCCGGTCGGCTCATAGCGAACCGGCGACACCTCAGGACAACGTCGTTGTCGCCACGGCCGGCTCCGTGGAGATCGATGCCGTCCCGATCGTCCCGTACGCCGTGCGGTGAACGCCCGACACGTTGACGCCGCCCTGGCTCAGCGAAGATGTGGCAACAGTCTCCGCGTGAGTTGGCTACGACCTCTGTCATCCTGATGCCGGCAGTCACAGGGTGTTGCCGGTTACGCCTGCATGCCGCGTCCGATGACGGCTGCCCCAGCCACCTCACGTGCCTGTTTCACCAGCTCCCGCTCGACCCGCAACTCGACTTTGGTGATGTCCGGTCGAAAGAACACCGCCACGGTCCAGTCAAGGACGATGCGCAGCCGCCGGTCCCAGCGCGGCATCTGGAACAGGTAGTAGGTCCGCCGGACCCACCACGCAGCGAAGCCCGTGAGACGCAGGCCGAGGACTCGTGCAACCGCACGCGTGTGCCCGAGCGACGCCATGGTGCCCAGTGGTTGAAAGACGAACGGCTTGGGACTGCGAGCTTCGATGACCGCCTGTATGTTGCGCGCGAGCTGTCGCGCTTCGCGGACGGTGTGCTGCGCCAGCGCCGGATACGGTCGGCCATCCGGTCCAGGAATCGCGGCGCAGTCACCCATCGCCCACACCTGTCGGTGGCTACGGCTTCGCATCGTCTCATCGACAGCGATCCGGCCACGATGGTCGTGCACGACAGGGATCGCACTCGCGACGACGCTCGGAACGATGCCTGCGGCGAGCACGATGGTGCCGGTGTCGATGGTTTCGTTTGCGAGCCGTACACGTCCGGCCTCGATCGAGCGGACGGGCGTCGCCGGGCGAAGATCAGCACCGCGCGCCTGCAGCACGCGCGTCGCAACGGCAGCCAGCGCCTCGTCGATCTCCGGCAGGATGCGTGGGCCGGCCTCGAACAGCCGGAATCGAATCTCGTCACGACGGATCCGTGGATAGAAGCGCAGCACGTCATCGGCAAATGCCGTCAGCTCGCCCAGGAGTTCGACGCCGACCAGCCCGCCACCGATCACGACGACCGTCAGACAGCCCCGTCGCATCGTCGAGTCTGGCGACGCATCGGCGCGTTCGAACTGTTCGATCAGATGATTCCTCAACACCAGCGCATCGGCCATCGTCTTGAACGTGAAGGCGTTCGATGAGCCTGGAATCAGCTGGTCGTTGGTGGACGCGCCGAGCGCAACGACGAGATGGTCGTACGGCAGCGCGTGAGTACCGCCGTCGGCGGTGATCGCTCGAGCGATCTGGCCCTCCACGTCTACAGCTGTAACCGTGGCCTCGACAAAACGAGCCCATCGGAGCGCGGCGCGGATCGGCTGCGCGCAGTGCCGCAGTTCCAACCGTCCGGAGCAGGCTTCGAACAGGAGCGGCGTGAGGACGAAGAAGTTCTCGCGGCTGACGAGCGTGATGTCGACGTCCCTGTGCCGGCGGAGACATCGTTCCAAGTGCCGCGCGGTCGCCACGCCACCGAAGCCGCCGCCAAGCACGACGATCCGCATGTGTCTCTGCCTCCAGGTTCGCGATACGGAATGCGGGCTGGGACCTGTTGGATCTGCGTCAGCGTGGCGGCGAGTGGGGACCGTCGGCGTAGGCCAGCTTGGCGTACCAGTCACCGCGTCCCTGCGGCGTGAGATCGAGCACGTTGTAGACCGGCGTCATCAAGTCGATGCCGCGCTCTTTGACATCGTTCGCCATCCACGGGTGTGCGGAATACGAATGCCGCAGCGTGCCGTCGTGGTCTCGCGTGAAGACCGACACGGTTGAATCCTGCCTTCCGTCGCCGTCCTCGCTTCCAAGGTCGTACTTGAAGGTGCTGCCGCCGCAACTGAGCAATCGCAGATTGCGCCACCCGCGATTGCGGGCGTGCTGTCGCAGCATGGGTGGATCCGCAGCGGCGGCGATCGCGAAGTCGACGTTCTGTGCGAGATGCTGGCCGACGCCGTTGTAGCCGTCGATCCACATCGTGCACATCGGGCAGGGATTGGTCTGCCGCTTTCCGTACATCAGGTGATAGATCACGACCGATCGGTTCGGACCGGTGAACAGGTCACTCAGGCGAACCGTCGTGATCGGCGCGTCGCCGGCGTCGAGATTCGCCGGGCCTTCCTGGAATACATAGTCCTGGACGACCGCTCCCGGAGGAAGACGGCGGCGCAGCGCGGCGACCCGTTCTCTTTGTCGCATCAACTCGGTCTCCGCGAGGCGGAGCTCTTCGCGTCGGGCGACGTACTCGGCCGATTCGTTCGTCAACCGCGTCAGTTGCAGCGTTCCGTTGATCGTCTCGAGTGCCATGGCCCACTATGCTCCGAGGCCACAGGGCGTTCAAGCTGTGCGCTTGCGCGTCGGCCGCGCCCTCTCGCACCGGCTACTCGCGAGGTGCATGCGCCAGTTGCATGGCAGAGCTTGTGCTCAGATTCCGAGTGCGCCGCGTCAATATCGTGGCTCCGGGATTCCGTGCAGCCTCTGCGTGTCCGGGGGACCGCTTCGCCTGGGCGGCCTCTCGATGCTTACGCGATCGTCCTAAGGCGTTCATCTTCTCGTGGTAATACGATCGCCAAGGGAGGGTCGTATGGAACCTGCGACCGGTCGTGCCGCTGAGGCCACGGCAAAGAAGAGCGAGCGAGCGAACGTTCGCACAGGACTCGATGCGGAGGCGATCGCTCAGGCGCTGATCGACAACCTGCATTGCCTCCAGGCCAAAGCGCCTCAACATGCAACGCGCAACGACTGGTATATGGCGCTCGCCTACACGGTTCGCGACCGCATGCTGGACCGTCATATCAGGACCGTGGAAGCGATTGCCGCACCACATGCTGCAACCAAAGCGGTCGCCTATCTCTCGGCCGAGTTCCTGACCGGACCGCATCTGGGCAACAGCCTGGTCGCCCTCGGCATCTGGGAGGCGGCGCAGCAGGCGCTTTCCCGAGTCGGGCAAGACCTGTCCGGCATTCTGGAACAGGAGGAAGAGCCTGGCCTGGGCAATGGGGGACTCGGCCGCCTGGCGGCGTGTTACATGGATTCGCTGGCTACCCTCAATGTTCCGGCCATTGGCTATGGCATCCGTTACGAGTTCGGCATTTTTGACCAAGCGATTCGGGACGGCTGGCAGGTGGAGCTGACTGACAAGTGGCTCCGCTTCGGCAACCCCTGGGAAATCGTGCGCTCGGAGGTCACGTTCGACGTGCAGTTCGGCGGACGTACCGAATCATTTCGCGACGAGCACGGGCGGTATCGCGCTCGGTGGCTTCCCGCGAAGGTGGTGAAGGGCATCGCCTATGACACGCCGGTGCCGGGTTACCGGGCGCCCACGACGAACCTGCTGCGGCTGTGGAAGGCGGAGGCCGCGGAGTCCTTCGATTTCGACGCGTTCAACATTGGCGACTACTACGGCGCCGTAGACCAGAAGATCGCATCCGAAACCATCTCGAAAGTGCTGTATCGAAACGACGAGCCCGACGCTGCCGCCCGTTCCCGAGGCATATCAGCACTCCTGGTTGCGGTACATCGACACGTCCCGTGCGTCACCCGATGACATCTGCCCGTGGGAGGTGGCGCCCGTGGTCGAGCAACCAACGTATGTCGTGCAGGCGCGCTCCATTGTGCTTCTGACTCTCGCACTGCCGCGGACCGGCTAATCCGTTGCGCGAGCGAGAAGGCTCGTGAAGTTCCGACCTCTCGCCGGGAACACAACCAAAGCTTGATCGGAGAACAACCGTGGGAAAGCTGCTATCGAAGGAACAGGACGCAATCACCGATGACGAAACGCCGCTGGCGAAGAACGAGCTGGAATTGATGAACGCCTACTGGCGGGCATGCAACTACCTGTCGGTGGGAATGATCTACCTGAAAGACAACCCCCTGCTGAAGGAGCCGTTGAAGACCGAAGCACGTGAAGCACCGGCTGCTCGGTCACTGGGGCGCGAGCCCGGCGCTGTCTTTTGTGTGGTTGCACCTGAACCGAATGATCCTCAACCACGATCTCGACGTGATTTTCGTGGCCGGACCAGGACACGGGGCGCCCGGCGTGTTGGGGCCGGCGTATCTCGAAGGAACGTACTCTGAAATCTATCCGGACAAGAGCCAGGACGCGGAGGGGATGCAGAAGTTCTTCAAGCAGTTCTCATTCCCGGGACACATCGGCAGTCACGTCACGCCGGAAACACCAGGCTCGATCCACGAAGGCGGCGAGCTTGGCTACAGTCTCTCGCATGCCTACGGCATGGCGTTCGATAACCCCGATCTGATCGTCGCTTGTGTCGTGGGTGACGGCGAAGCGGAGACCGGGCCGCTCGCCACGGCGTGGCACTCGAACAAGTTCCTCAATCCCGTCCGCGATGGTGCGGTGCTGCCCGTCTTGAATCTCAACGGCTACAAGATCGCGAATCCCACGGTTCTTTCGCGCATCAGCCACGAGGAGCTCGAAGCGCTGTTCATCGGCTATGGGTACACGCCGTATTTCGTGGAAGGAAGCGACCCGGCGCTGATGCATCAGCGGATGGCCCACACGCTGGAGCGGGCGATCGGCGACATTCGTGCGCAGCAGGCGGCCGCGCGCGCGTCGAACACTGCCGTCCGCCCGCGTTGGCCCATGATTGTGCTGCGCTCCCCGAAGGGGTGGACCGGGCCGAAGGAGATCAAGGAACACAAAGTCGAAGGGTCCTGGCGCTCGCATCAGGTGCCCTTCTCGGATGTGCGGGACAATCCAACGAATCTGAAGCTCCTCGAAGACTGGATGCGGAGCTATAAGCCCGAGGAGCTGTTCGACGCAGGCGGTAAGCTCCTGCCCGAGCTGCGGGCGCTGGCTCCGACCGGGGCTCGGCGTATGAGCGCCAACCCGCACGCCAACGGAGGGCTGCTGCGCAAGGATCTCAAGCTGCCTGATTTCCGCCAGTACGCGGTCGCGGTCCCCTCTCGCGGCACTGCGATGTACGAGAACACGAAACCGCTGGGCGAGTTCCTTCGTGACGTCATGAAGAACAACCCGACCAGCTTCCGCGTCTTCGGCCCGGACGAGACCGCGTCGAACCGCCTGCAGGCCCTGTACGAAGCGAGCAAGAAAACCTGGATGGCGGACATGCTGCCCGAGGATGCCGACGGCGGCGAGCTCTCGCGCGATGGACGCGTCATGGAGATGCTCTCGGAGCACACGCTGGTCGGCTGGCTGGAGGGCTACCTGCTCACCGGGCGCCACGGGTTCTTCCACACCTACGAGGCGTTTGCGCACGTCATCGATTCCATGTTCAACCAGCACGCTAAATGGCTGGACATCTGCAAGAACCACGTGCCGTGGCGTGCCTCTGTCGCGTCCGAGAACATCCTGCTGTCGTCCACGGTCTGGCGGCAGGACCACAACGGGTTCTCTCATCAGGATCCGGGGTTCATCGATCTCGTGACCAACAAGGGTCCGTCCGTCACGCGCGTCTATCTGCCGCCCGATGCCAACACGCTGCTGTCGGTCGCGGACCATTGCCTGCGCAGCACCGACTACATCAATGTCATCGTCGCCGACAAACAGAAGCACCTGCAGTTCACGACGATGCCCGAGGCCATCGCGCACTGCACCAAAGGCCTTGGCATCTGGCCGCGGGCGAGCACTGATGCTGGCGAGGAACCGGATGTCGTGCTGGCATGCTGCGGCGACGTGGCGACCATGGAGGCGTTGGCGGCAGCCGCGATCCTGCGCGAGCGGACGCCGGATCTGAAGCTCCGCTTCGTCAACGTCGTGGATCTGTTCAAGCTGCAGCCGGCCTCGGAGCATCCCCACGGATCTACCGAGCGCGAGTTCGACAGCCTGTTCACCACCGACAAACCGATCATCTTCAACTTCCACGGCTATCCCTGGCTGATCCACAAGCTCGCGTACCGCTTCAAGGGGCACGCGAACCTGCACGTACGCGGCTACAAGGAAAAAGGGAACATCAACACGCCGCTCGAGCTCGCGATGCTGAATGAGACGTCCCGCTTCAATCTGGTCATCGACGTCATCGATCGCGTGCCGAAGCTGCGCACGAAGGCCGCGCACCTGAAAGAGGAGATGAGGAACGCGATCATCGACAACCTGAACTACGCCCACGAGCACGGCACCGACCGTCCGGAGATCACCAACTGGACGTGGCCTCACTGAGCGCCTGCAGCCGGGGCGAGGCGCGACCAGCCTCTGCCAAGGCGGAAGTCGCCGAGCGAGCGCGAGCGACAGCCTTGAGCCGGCGCGAGCGCGAAGACGTGAGCGGCAAGGCCATGGGTGGGGCCCCAAGCGTCGTAAGAAGCGGTCGGGCCCCGCGAGCACGACAAATGCGTGTGGCTGCCTTGAGGAACACGATGAGCACCACCGTTGCAGGCGGGATTCGTGTCGGTGCTGCGGTCGCGTGCGACAAGCAGCCCGGATCGTGCGAGTCGTAGGCGCACGTAGAGAGTTGCCCCACAGGGAGGATCGCCGTGACTCATTCTTCTGTGCGGCCCGCGGCCGACGGCCCGCGCCATAGGGCTGCAGCCGACGTGTCGCCTCCCAACGTCTGCTTGCTGTCGAACGGTCGTTATAGCGTCATGGTGACCCAGGCCGGGAGCGGATACAGCACCTGCGATGGACTGGACGTGACGCGCTGGCGCGAGGACGCGACCTGCGACTGCTGGGGACAGTACTTCTACATCCGCGACCTCGATGGCGGCCGCGCGTGGTCGGCCGGCCGGCAACCGCTCGACGACGACGCGGACGAATACGAGGCGATGCTCGGTTCGGATCGGGCCGTCTTCCAGCGTCGCGATGGGGATATCGAAACGCGTTATGAGATCGCGGTCGCCGCCGACGCAGATGCCGAGGTTCGGCGGATCACGTTGACGAATCACGGCGCCTTTCCTCGCACGCTGGACGTGTCCAGCTACGCCGAGGTGTCCCTCACCAGTCGCCGCGCCGATCAGGCCCATCCGGCCTTTGCCAAGCTGTTTCTAGAGACCGAGTACCTGCCAGCGCCCCCCACCCTGTTGTGCCGCAGACGGCCTCGCGCGCGGGATCAGAAACCGATCTGGGCCTTGCACTTCTTGGCCGGCCCGGAGAGTGCCGACACCGTCATCGGAGTGATCGAGTACGAGACCGACCGGGCCAGATTCCTGGGCCGGGGCCGCTCCACGGCCTGCCCCGCCGCCCTGAAGTCGGAAGCCGCCTTGTCGGGAACCGTCGGGTCTGTCCTCGACCCTGTTTTCAGCCTGCGCCGACGGATCCGGCTTGCACCGAACACATCCGAGGTCCTTGCATTCGGAACGGCAATGGCCTCCGACCGCAACGAGGCGGTCGCTCTGACCCACAGGTTCAGCGATCTGGCCGAAGTCGCGCGCACATTCCAAGAGTCGAGAATCCACACTCAGGCGACGTTGGTCGCGCTCGGCATCTCGGCAGAAGACGCCGGCTTGCTCCAGCGCCTGGCCGCTCACGTTCTCTTCACCGGACCAGCGTTCCGATCGCTGAGAATCCGTCACCGCTAACCGCCTCGGCCAGTCGGGCCTGTGGCCGCACGGGATCTCCGGCGATCTCCCGATCGTGCTGGCCCGACTCTCTAATCCAGGGCACTCCAACTTGGCCAGCGAACTGATTCGAGCGCACGCGTACTGGCGTCGTTGCGGACTGTTGGCGGATCTCGTCCTCCTGAACGATGCCGATCCGGCTGATGAACTGCGCGACCGGCTGGAGGAACTGGTGCGATTGGGCCCGACGTCCGAGCTGGCGGACAAACCAGGCGGCGTGTTCCTGCGAGGCGCCGCAGAGATGCCCGCCGCGGACGTCATGCTGCTCGAGGCCGCGGCTCGCGCGATTCTGCGCGGAGACGATGGCTCGGTGGCCGAACAGCTCGCGCGAGTGCCCACCCTGGCCACCCTGCCGGCCGATCTCGCGTGTCACAGCTGTCGCGACGACAGCCACTCCAAGCCAGTCAATCACTGCCGGCGATGGGCTCTTGTTTGCCAACGGGTTGGGCGGGTTCACGCCGGACGGCCGGGAGTACGTCCTGACTCTTCGCGGTCGCGAGCGGCCGCCGGCTCCGTGGAGCAACGTCCTCGCTAACCCTGGGTTCGGCTCGTCTGATCACCGAGGCCGGCGCCGGCTACACCTGGGCGGGCAACGCCCAGATGAACCGCCTGACCCCGTGGAGCAACGACCCGGTCGCCGACCCTCCGGGCGAGGCCCTCTATCTCCGCGACGAGGAGACTGGGGAGTTCTGGTCACCGACGCCGGGCCCCTGCGGCGGCGAAGCGACGACCGTCGTCCGACACGGGCAGGGCTACACCCGCTTCACCAGGACCAGCCACGGATTCGATCAAGACCTCCTCGTCTTCGTCTCCGCTACCGATCCGGTGAAGCTGATTCGCCTTCGGGTCAGCAACACCGGCGCTCGGCCCAGACGGCTGTCAGCAACCTTCTACGTGGAGTGGGTGGTGGGCGTGCTCCGCGAGCAGGCCGCACTGAATGTGCTGTGCACGCTCGACGCGGAGAGCGGCGCCCTGTTCGCCCGCAGCGCCTGGGCGGGTGATTTCGCCGGGCGGGTCGCTTTCGCCGACGTGGCGCGTCGCCCCCGCTCGTTCACGACCGACCGCACCGAGTTCCTGGGGCGCTACGGCGCGCCGGAAGCGCCCGCCGCTCTCGGGCGGGAGCGGCTCTCCGACCGGGCCGGTGAACTGTGCGACCCCTGCGCCGCGTTGATGACCGGGCTGGAGTTGCCGCCGGGCGGCGAGGACGTCGTCGTCTTTCTGCTCGGGCAAGCGGAGACCGAGGAAGACGCGCGCCGGCTCATTCGGTTCTATGGTGAGGCCGGGCGGGCAGACAGCGCGCTGGAGGAGGTCACGCGCAGGATGGGATCGCATCCTCGGAACGATACAGGTCCGCACGCCAGATCCCGCGCTGGATCTGATGCTCAATCGCTGGTTGATCTACCAGGCACTTGCGTGCAGGGTATGGGGCCGGACCGGGTTCTACCAGTCTGGCGGGGCCTTCGGCTTCCGCGACCAGTTGCAGGACGCGATGGCGCTTGTTTACGGCGCCGTTGAGGAAGCGCGCGGGCAGATCCTGCGGGCGGCCGCCCGGCAGTTCGAGGAGGGAGACGTGCAGCACTGGTGGCATCCGCCAGGAGGGCGCGGTGTCCGCACGCGGATCACCGACGATCTCTACTTCCTGCCTTTCGTCACGTGTCACTACGTCGCCACAACCGGCGACACAGCGCTGCTGGATGAGCGGGTGCCGTTCTTGCGGGCGCCAGTCCTGAGGCCCGAACAGGAGGAGGATTACGGTCTCCCCGATGTGAGCGACGTGACCGGGACGGTCTACGAGCACTGCGTGCGAGCGCTGGATCACGGTCTGAGGCTCGGACCGCACGGCCTGCCTCTGATGGGGACCGGCGATTGGAATGACGGCATGAACCAGGTTGGAGCCGGCGGTCAGGGCGAAAGCGTCTGGAATGGATGGTTCATGTTGGCGACGCTGCGAGAGTTCGCGAGCCTGGCCGAGCAGCGGAGTGACGCGGCGCGGGCGGCCTGGTGCCGGGAGCGAGCCGATGCGCTGCAGAAGAGCATTGGAAGAGCACGCCTGGGACGGCGGCTGGTACCGGCGGGCCTACTTCGACGATGGCGCTCCGCTCGGCTCGACGCAGAACGACGAGTGCCAGATCGATTCGATCGCCCAGACGTGGGCCGTGATCTCCGGCGCCGGCGACCCTGAGCGGGCCCGGCAGGCAATGGCGGCGGTCGAGGATCGTCTGGTCCGCGAGGCGGATCAAGATGATCCTGCTGTTCGCGCCACCGTTCGATCGCGGCTCGCTCGAGCCCGGCTACATCAAGGGCTACGTGCCCGGCATCCGCGAAAACGGTGGGCAGTACACGCATGCCGCTACCTGGGTCGTGCTGGCGACGGCCCTGCTCGGCCGGGGCAAGCGCGCGCTGGAGTTGTTCGCATTGCTCAACCCGGTCCGCCATGGCGCGACTCCCGAAGACGTCGCGCGGTACATGGTGGAACCATACGTCGTGGCGGCGGACGTCTACGGAGCGCCGCCGCATACAGGGACGGGGCGGCTGGACCTGGTACACCGGCTCGGCCAGCTGGCTGTACCGCGTCGGCCTCGAGGCGATTCTCGGTTTCCACAAGCGAGGGGACTGTCTGAGGATCGAGCCGTGCGTCGCGCCGGATTGGCCGCGTTACGAGCTTACCTACCGCCACCGCTCGGCGATCTACCATATCGTCGTCGAGAACGCAGCAGGCACGGGCCGCGGCGTGCGTGCAGTTACTGTAGACGCGCAGGCCGTGCGCGATGGCGAGATCCCGCTCATGGACGACGGAAAAACCCATGAAGTTCGAGTCGAGCTTGGCTGAGGGACAGCGGAAGCGAGAGCAGGACGAAACGATGGCCGACCAGCTGCCGGCAGAGGAGGACCTGGACCGGCTGCCGACGGACAAGGAACTCGCCCGGCTTCAGCGGACCACGGTGCTGTACTACCTGCACGAGACCAACCCCGACAACGGGCTGGTCCGTGACAAGACGGACCCCGCCGCGCCATGCAGCATCGCGGCCGTCGGTCTCGCCTTGGCGACGATCCCGGCACTTGTCGAGCGCGGCGTGCTCATTCGCAAGTTCGCTGCGAAGAGCGCCCGCCGCAGACTCGGCAGCCTCATGAACCTCCCGCAGGGACCCGAGCCGGACGCGGCCGGGTACAAGGGGTTCTTCTATCATTTCCTCGACATCGATACCGGCCGACGCGTCTGGAACTGCGAGCTCTCCACGCTCGACTCGGCGTTCCTGTTCGCGGGCGCGCTTACCAGCCGCCACCTACTTCGACGCCGACACGGAGGACGAGGCTGAAGTCCGCCGCCTGGCCGACGCGCTCTACCGCCGGGTCGAGTGGGACTGGGCGTGCAATGGCGGCCCGACGCTCACCCACGGCTGGAAGCCCGAGACCGGCTTCCTGCCCCACCGCTATGAGGGATATGACGAGGGCCTGTTGCTCTACCTTCTCGCCCTCGGCTCGCCGACACACTCAATTCCGCCGGAGAGCTACGACGCGTACTGCGCCACGTACCAGTGGAAAGAAATCTACGGCCGCGAGCTGCTCTACTCCGGACCGTTGTTCACTCACCAGCTTTCGCACCTGTGGGTCGACTTCCGTGGCATTCGCGACGCGTTCATGCGGGAGCGGGGCAGCGACTACTTCGAAAACAGCAGGCAGGCGACCTTCGTGCAACAGGAGTACGCCATCCGGAATCCCGCTGGAGTTCGAAGGCTACGGGAAGTACTGCTGGGGGTTCACGGCCTGTGATGGCCCGGGCTGGATCAAGCGCTCGGTGAACGGGGTCGACCGGGAGTTTCACGGCTATATCGCCCGCGGCGCTCCGTTTGGCCCGGACGACGGCACCGTCGCCCCGTGGGTGGTGGTCGCCTCGCTGCCGTTCGCGCCGGAAATCGTCATCCCGACCGTCCGACAGTTCGCCCGAATGGACCTTGGCATGACCGCCCCCTACGGGTTCAAGCCGTCGTTCAATCAGAGCTTTGCCGCAGAAGAGAGCCCGACCGGTTGGTGGGTCACGCCCCATCACTTCGGCATCGACCAGGGGCCGGTCGTGCTGATGATCGAGAACTACCGCTCAGGGCTGATCTGGAACGTGATGCGCCGGTGCCCGGCGGTGATCGCGGGGCTGCGCCGGGCCGGGTTCACTGGCGGCTGGCTGTGAAGCAGTGATCATGCGCGTCCGCGTCTTACGCGGATAGGCTCGACGCTCCCCGGCGCCACGTGGCCGGAGGCGAACCCGTGGCACGCTTGAACGCCCGGTTGAACGCGGCCTCGGACTCGTACCCCACACGCGTCGCGACCTCCTGCATGCTGTACGTGCCCTCGCGCAGGAGCTGCTTCGCGAGCTGCATGCGCCAGTTCGCGAGGTACTTCATCGGCGCTTCGCCGACGAGCTGAGTGAATCGCTCGGCCAGAGTGGACCGCGAAATCGCTGCCTCGCGCGATAGTTCTTCGACCGTCCAGTTCCGCATCGGGTTGGCGTGCAGCAGCCTCAGCGCCTTGCCGACGTGCGAGTCGTTGAGCCCGGCCAGCCAGCCCCCGTGATCCTCAGGAAGCTGCTGCATGTACTCGCGCAGGATCTCCACGAACATCAGCTCCGTCAGGCGTCCCAGTACGGCAGTGTTCCCAGGGCGCGACGATCGAGCTTCGTTGATCGTGAACTTGATTGTGGTACCGAGCCACGTGCCCGTGCCTCGGGGCACGGCCGTCGGCCGCCGGCCTCCAGCATCGATCGCCTCGATGCCGGCGTAGTCATCGCGGCTCCGCACCAGCAGCATCGTCGGCAGTGCGCCAATCAGCGGCCCGAACCGCTGATCGCAATTCAAGTAGCCGCAGACGAGACGAGACGCCCGTCCGCCGCCGCCGAAGCAGATCTTAGGCAGCTCGTCCCGCCCCCCGGGAGTGAAGACGGCACCGATCGGTGTGGCCTTCACAGCGTCGCGGCTACCCATGGTGTGCGGATGGCCGTGTGGAAAGACGATCACGTCGCCAGCTTCCATCTTCACCGCGGGATGCGACTGACACTCGACGATGCACTCGCCGTCAATCAGCACGTGGAACAGCACCACGCATTCCGCGTCGGGCAAGACGAGGGCGGCGAGTGCTTCGGGTGGGGGCGACTCGACCGCCCACGGCGATGAGAATTCGGCCGTGAAGAACACCGCGCCCGACAGACGCACGACGCGGAGCACATCGGAGAGGACGTCTATCGCCATCGGCGGGTCGGTCAAGAATCCCAGAGCCTCGGTCAAGCCGTCAAGCAAATGCGGAGGATCGGGCAAGACCGACAGAGCCTCGGTCGTAGCGCTCTCGCGCCAGGACGCGCACGATTGGCCCGTCGTGATTCACGGCTGACACACGAGGAGGCCCGATGCCGCTGCTGAAACCGGATCCCACGTTCTACCCCTCTCCAACGCTCGCGGCGCAGTCGCCACAAGAAAAGCTCGCGTACCTCGCGCTCATCAGCCCCGGGAACCATCCACAGCGTGACGCCATCGGCGTCGTGGACGTGGACCCGGAGTCGAAGAGCTACGGACAACTGGTGGGGCAGACCGACATGCCGCACGCCGGCGACGAGCTGCACCACTTCGGCTGGAACGCGTGCAGCTCCTGCCTCTGTCCCTACGCGCCCCATCCACACATGGAGCGACGCTACTTGATCGTGCCGGGGATCAACTCGTCACGGATCCACGTCCTCGACACAAAACCGGATCGGCGCCAGCCGAAGATCGTGAAGGTGATCGAGCCGGAGACGCTGGCACAGCGGACGGGCTACGCCGCCCCGCACACAGTGCACTGCGGACCGGACGGCATCTTCATGACCGCGCTCGGCGCGCCTGACGGCAATGGCCCTGGCGGCACCTTCACGCTGGATCCCGAGACGTTCGAGGTCCGCGGCCGATGGGAGCTCGATCGCGGCCCGCAGACGCTGGCCTATGACATGTGGTGGCACCTGGGACTCGACACCATGGTCACCAGCTCCTGGGGCACACCCAACATGGTCAAGGACGGCGTCAACCCGGAACTGCTGCTGGGTGGGAAGTACGGAAACAGCCTGCACGTGTGGGACCTGCGCCGGCGGCGCCACGTGCAGGAGCTGTCGCTGGGCCCAGAGCAGCAGATGACGCTGGAGCTGCGCCCGGCACACGACCCGACACGCGCGTACGGGTTCGCGGGCGTGGTCCTTTCGCTCAAGGATCTCTCCTCGTCGATCTGGCTCTGGTACCGCGACCCAGCGGCGAAAGGCTCGAACGGCAATTGGGCGGTCAAGAAAGTGATCGAGATCCCCGCCGAGCCTGCCGACCCGGAAAAGCTGCCGCCGTTTCTGCAGGGATTCAAGATGGTGGCGCCGCTCGTGACCGATATCAATCTGTCGGTCGACGACCGCTATCTTTACGTGTCGTGCTGGGGCACGGGCGAGTTCATCCAGTTCGACGTCAGCAATCCGTTCAAGCCGAAGAAGACCAGCGCGATCCGGCTCGGAGGGATCGTCGGCCGCACACCTCACCCGCGCAACCCGGATCAACCGCTGAACGGCGGACCGCAGATGGTCGAGGTCAGCCGCGACGGCAGGCGCATCTACTTCACCAACAGCCTCTACACGCCTTGGGACGAGCAGTTCTATCCAGACGGCATTCGCGGGTGGATGGCCAAGGTGAACGTGCGGCCCGAAGGCGGGATGGAGCTCGACTCCCGCTTCTTCCTGCAGTCGAACGGCATGCGCCCGCATCAGGTGCGTCTGGAAGGGGGCGACGCCTCCTCCGATTCGTACTGCTACGCGTGAACGAGAGGAGGCCGTCATGAGATGGGACGCGATGCTGGCGCTTGGCGCGTATCACGGGATCAATCCGGGCATGGGATGGCTGTTCGCCGTCGCACTTGGCATGCAGCAGGGAAGTGCTCGCGGCGTGTGGCGCGCGCTGCCACCCATCGCACTTGGGCACGCGATGGCGGTGGGGCTGGTCCTGCTTGGCGCTGCCCTGGCGGGCCTCATCGTCCCGCTCGAGACGATGAGAGTCATCGTCGCGGGAATGCTGATGACGTTGGGGATCTACCGCCTCTGGCGTCATCGGCATCCGCGATACGGCGGCATGCAGGTGACCTTCGGCACGCTGACCGTCTGGTCGTTTCTGATGGCATCTGCTCACGGAGCGGGATTCATGGTGCTCCCATTCGTGATGCGGACGCCGGGCGCGGTGTCAGCCGCAACGGGCGAGCACGCGGGGCATCTCGCCGCCGCAGCGGCAAGCGTGCCGTGGACAAACGCGGCAGCCGTGGGTGTTCACACGCTGGCCTATCTGCTGGTGATGACGCTGTTCGCGTGGACCGTGTATCGCAAGCTGGGCCTGAGGCTGCTTCGCACGGCGTGGTTCAACCTGGATTGGCTGTGGGCCGGCGCGCTGGTGGTGACTGGCGCGGTCGTGCTCCTGATGTAACGAAGCGTACTGGACACGGAGTGCGAGCTCCGCTCTTGAGCGACAAAGGAGATTGTCATGCCATCGAAAGTTGATTTCATCCGGCAACAGGGATTCACGACCGAAGGCTGCCAGGATGGTCTGTTCTCGGCTCTGATGTTCCAACCGCGCGTGATCGCCGGAGTGGTGATCTCGATCGTCGTCTTTCAGAGCGCCTGGATCCCGCTGGCCCTGTCAACGGTGTTGTGGTGGAGCGCCCTCGTTCCGAGCCACAACCCGTTCGACGCATTCTTCAACGGGGTGATGGCGGATCCGAAGCGGCTTCGCGCCATGCCTGCGGCGCCCCCGCCGAGGCGATTCTCACAGGCCATGGCCGGCACCATTGCGATGAGCATCGCCATGGCACTCTTCGCAGGAGCGCCGCACGCAGCCTGGCTGCTCGAGGGCGTGTTCCTCGCCGCGTCGATGAGTGTCGTCGTCCGCCGATTCTGCCTCCCGGCCTACGTCTACCATCTGTTGCGGTCTCGAACTCCAGCCACGCCCTGTCCATCGCCGTCGGGGCGCGCGTGAATCTGGAACGCATTCGGTAGCCAACGCCTACAAGCTACCGATGAACAGGGGCCTGAAATCATCGATTTCAGGCCCTTTTTGTCGTCAAGGAGGACCGTGGCTCACCGCCCTTGAGCACTCGCCGCTCCCGCGTTCGGACTCGTCCCAGCCCGCTCGTGTGCAATGCGGCACACATGTCGAACGCATGAACGTGTCAGGCTTGATGGTGGAAAACCCTTGGAGTCCGGCATGAACCGTTCGCGTCGCCTCGTCATCGCGGCGAGCCTCATCCTCAGCGGGCAGATAGCCTCCGCGCAGGACATGGCCCGCTATCGCGTCTACGCCCTCGAAAGCAACGTCGCGTCGGTCATCGCAGCGAGTGGCGCGCCTTCGGCCGATGCGAAGACGATCCACAAGCGGCCGGCGACGATTCAGGAACTGCAATGGCGGGCGCCGTACGTCACCTCCACGGACACGATGGCCGATCCGGTGCGAGACATCGCATTCACGTTCTACAACGACGCGCTTTATCAGGTCGTCGTCAACTACGACCGCGCCCGCACGGAAGGCCTGACAGACAAAGACATCCTCGACGCCCTTTCGGCGACGTATGGCGCGCCAGGGCCGCCATCGCCGAAGACGCGGACGACCCCTCCGGCAGACACATTCTCCGACAGCGTCGTTCTCGCACGGTGGGAGACTGCCGAGTCGTTGATGACGCTCCTCCGTGGGGCGTACCCTCGCGAATTCCAGCTGATCCTGCTTTCGAAACCGTTGGGCGCGCTTGCCCAGAACGCGATCCGGGAGGCGGTCAGGCTGGATGCGGTCGATGCACCACGCCGCGAATCCGAACAGCGCAAAAAGGAAGCTGGCGACGCCATCGCCGCTCGCGACCAGACGCGCAGCACTAACAAAGCCGCATTTCGCCCTTGACCCCAATGGTTAGCAACCTTTCTCAACCGAACGCCGCAGCAGCGCTGCTCGATGAGGCGCCGAATGTCGTGCGGCCTGCCATCTGTCCGATGTGTCACACCGGCCTGTCCGTGACCCAAGCCGCGCTCGATGCCGGCGGCGGCTGGCGGTGCGTCAGATGCGGACAGTATTGGGATGCCAGACGACTGGCGGCGGTCGCGAGCCATGCCGCATGGGCCGCCGATCACGATCGCGAGCACAGGCGGAGTACCGAACGCGGTGAGGACGGGTTGCAGTACCCGCGAGCCGCCGACCGAAGGGCGGGACGGCACACCTTGACCTCTGACACGAGCTGGCCCCTGGAAGGGACGCTCACGAGAACAGCCGATCACGCCCGGCCGCTCGTCGTTCCCGGCGCGCTCCGTCGTGCCGCTGCGGTCATCAGCGACCTGCTTGGGCTGATGGGCATCGTCTTCTGCGTGCCCTTCGTGATTCTCGCTATCGGCATACCAATCGCGCTGTGCGTGCGATTCCTGATCTGGATCGTCGGGATGCTCTGAGGCGTAGGCCGTGCTGCCGCGAACGTCAACGACGACGTTCGCCGTCACGCGGTGCGCACGACGTGCTGCTCGTCGTCGAGACAGTCGAACAAAGGCGAAAGTAACCAATGGCAAAGCAAATCGTGTACGGCGACGCGTCGCGGCAGGGAATCCTCCGCGGGATCAACAGTCTGGCCAATGCGGTCAAGGTCACACTCGGGCCGCGAGGGCGCAACGTCATCCTCGACCGGGCCTTTGGTGCCCCGACCATCACCAAAGACGGCGTGACCGTGGCGAAGGAGATCGAACTGAAGGATGCGCTCGAGAACATGGGCGCACAGATGGTCAAGGAAGTGGCGAGCAAGACGTCGGACGTGGCCGGAGATGGCACGACCACCGCTACCGTCCTGGCGCAGGCGATCTATCGAGAAGGCGCGAAGAACGTGACGGCCGGCGCCAACCCCATGGCGGTGAAACGCGGCATCGACAAGGCTGTCGACGCGATCACGACCGAACTCGCGAAGATGTCCAGGCCGGTGACTGGGTCGATGATCGCACAGGTCGGAACGATCTCGGCGAACCACGACGAGGCGATCGGACGAATCATCGCCGACGCGATGGAGCGAGTGGGCAAGGACGGCGTCATCACCGTAGAAGAGGCGAAGACCATGGACACGTCGCTCGACGTCGTCGAGGGGATGCAGTTCGACCGAGGCTACCTGTCGCCGTACTTCGTCACCGACGCCGAACGGATGGAAGTGGTACTGGAGAATCCCGTCATTTTGATCCACGAGAAGCGGATTAGCGCGATGAAGGACTTGCTGCCGTTGCTGGAACTGGTTGCGCGCGCCAGCCGTCCGTTGCTGATCATCGCAGACGACATCGATGGCGAGGCGCTGGCGACCCTCGTCGTCAATAAACTCCGCGGGACGTTGCACGCCGTGGCGGTGAAAGCGCCGGGGTTTGGAGATCGCCGGAAGGCGATGCTCGAGGATATCGCTGTTGTGACCGGCGGCAAGGCAATTACCGAGGACCTCGGGGTGAAGCTCGAGAGCATGACGCTCGAAGATCTCGGTCAGGCGAAGAAGGTCACCATCAACAAGGACACGACGACCATCGTCGAAGGCGCCGGTACGGCGGCGTCGATCGCGGGCCGTGTCAAGCAGCTGCGGACGCAGGTCGAGGACGCGACGTCCGATTACGACCGCGAGAAGCTGCAGGAACGCCTCGCGAAGCTGGTCGGGGGCGTTGCGATCATACGAGTCGGCGCGGCGACTGAGACCGAGCTGAAGGAGAAGAAAGCGCGCGTCGAGGACGCGATGCACGCGACGAAAGCCGCCGTGGACGAGGGCATCGTGCCAGGCGGCGGTGTCGCGTTGTTGCGCGCCGCGAAGGTTCTCGAGCACTTGCCGGTCGTGGGCGACGAACAGATCGGCGTCAACGTCATCCGCAGAGCCGTCGAGGAACCCATGCGGTGGATTGCAACCAACGCCGGTCACGAAGGGTCGATTGTCGTGCAGCGGACCAGGGAGATGAGCGACGAGGAGGGCTTCAACGCTCAGACGGAGCGCTACGAGAATCTGGTCCAGGCTGGCGTGATTGACCCCGCCAAGGTCGTCCGCTCGGCGCTTCAGAACGCCGCGTCGATCGCCTCGCTCCTGCTCACGACCGAAGCCGTCATCTCGATGATTCCAGAAAAGGCGCAGCACGGGGCCGAAGCGATGAGCGGAATGGGGGGCGGCATGTACTGATTGGGGGGATAATATGCGTGTCTGGCGATGAGCATGTCGAAACACCCGACGCTCCCCCCATCTGCGGCCGTGATCGATTGGGCCGGCGTCCCCGTCCAGCGCGTCGAGTACGACGCGGGGGCACCGATCTTCACGCAGGGGGATCCGGCGAGCAGCGTCATGTACGTCGCGCACGGCACAGTCCGGCTGTCCGTGTTGTCCCATGCCGGAAAAGAGGCGGTCATCGCACTACTCGGCGACAACCATTTTTTCGGCGAGGGCTGCCTCGCTGGACAGCCGAACCGGATGGCGACAGCGTCAGCTATGGCTACCTCTACCATCGTCGTCGTCGAAAAGCCGGAGATGGTGCGGCAGCTCCACGCGCAGCCGGCGTTCGCGGATCGATTCCTGACGCACATGCTGACCCGCAACATCCGCATCGAAGAGGACCTGATCGACCAGCTGTTCAACTCCAGTGAGAAACGGCTCGCGCGAACGCTTCTGCTGCTGGCGCGTTACGGTGAACCCGAAGCGTCTCACCGCACGTTGCCCAGAGTGTCACAGGAAACGTTGGCCGAGATGATTGGAACGACGCGCTCGCGCGTGAACTACTTCATGAACAAGTTTCGAAAACTCGGATTCATCGAGTACAACGGCGTCTTGAAGATCAACAACTCTCTCCTGAGTGTGGTGCTGCGCGACTGACGGCCCCTGTCCCGTTTTGCACAGTGACGATCCGTCACGTTCGATAGACTGGCTGGTCCCGCGCCTGGCTGTTCCCCTGGTGAATCTGAGTCACGGATTTTGCTCGGCCTTGGGCGCGGTAGCGACCGGAAGGCTGATGCTGTTCGAATTCATCTCGCTGCATCGCGACGACATCGTGGCCCGCACGAGAGACCGCGTTCGAGGCCGGCCGTGGCCGTCGATCTCGAGCCATGAGATCGAGCATGGAGTACCTCTCTTTCTGACGCAGCTGTCCGAAACGCTGCGGCTGGAGGCGACGACGACGCCGTTCTCGAGTGACGCGATCGGTTCCACCGCCACCAGGCACGGCGCGGAGCTGCTGACAGCGGGCTTCACGGTGTCCCAGGTGGTCCACGACTACGGTGACATTTGCCAGGCGATCACCGAGATCGCGCTCGAGCAGGACGCGCCGATCACCGTCGAAGAGTTTCACACGTTGAATCGTTGCCTCGACTCGGCGATCGCCGAAGCGGTCACCGAGCACTCTCGGCTCATCGCACAAAAGCGATCCGATGAGGAAGCCGAGCGGCTCGGGCAGTCGGCTCACAATCTTCGGGACCTCCTCCATGGTGCCTTCCTGGCCTTCCACGCACTGAAGCGCGGAACGGTCCCCATGAACGGCAGCACTGGAGCGGTGCTCGGCCGCTGCTTGACCAGCATGCTGTCTCACGTCGACCGTGAGCTCTCTGAAGTCCGGTTGGTGGCCGCCCGGCAACGGCGCGAACCCGTTCGTGTGACTGCGTTCATCGACGAGATCGCCGCGACCGGTATGCTCCACTCGGAGTATCGCGACATCCGGTTCACTGTGGCGCCGGTCGATCCCGCGTTGACCCTCGAGGCCGACCCGCAGCTGCTCGCGTCGGCGGTGATGAACCTGTTGCACAATGCGTTCAAGTACACCGGCACCGGCGGCGCCGTGATCCTCCGCACCTTTGCGGATGGCGAGCGCCTGCTCGTCGAGATAGAAGACGAGTGCGGCGGCATCGCCGAAGGCAAAGCGGATCTGTTCCAAGCCTTCGGCAACCGACGGGGAACCGATCGCTCTGGGCTCGGTCTCGGTCTTTCGATCGCCCGGCGGGCCGTCCGAGCCCATGGCGGGGACATCCAGGTCCGCAACATGCCAGGCCGTGGCTGCATCTTCACGATCGACGTGCCGTTGGCCGCCCGAGACATGCGCGAGGGGCCAGCGTGGATCCCGGCGTAACGTATACTCATCGTCTCTGCTTTCTTGAGCTCTGAGGCCTCCCTGGCCCTGGCCCTCACCAAAGCGCCACCGTGTGAGGGTCAGATGTCCGTGGTTACGTCCCAAGTGTCGCCAACGCCTCGACTAGACGATTTCACGTCGAGGCAAGACCATCCGACGGTCGCCCTCGTTTTCGGTCTCACGTCGAGGGGACGGTGATCCGGCGCCCGGAGGGGATGGGATCGTTCGAATTCGTCGTGATCGCCTCGCTGCGCGCGGCACAGCTTGCGCGTGGCTGCACTCCGCGCGTGACCGAGATACACACCAAGACCATCACGGCCCAACTCGAGGTCGCCGCGGGCAAAGTGTTGGCGACCGAGAGGACGATTCAGCCCGCTGGTCACCACGACGTATGACGCATGCTCGTGGACTGTCGCACGCGGACGGCACGTTCACGCTTTCCTGAGCTTTATTCGGGTACGGGGTATAATTGGGCCCTCTGGCTTTCCTGAGCCCGGGGGCTATTCCGGCCCCAGCCCTCACCAAAGCACCTCCGGGGGAGGGCCCTGTGAATTCCTACAATCGGACCGATCCGAGCCTGCCGATCGACAATCCCTCGGCGTGCCCGGCATGCCGGTCCGCATCGGTCACCACAACCGAGAAGAACCCTGACGTCAACAGCTACTGGCGCTGTAAGCGGTGCGGCGAGATCTGGAATGTCGGCCGACGCAATGATCGTCCGAGCGGAGCCGTCGCGTGGCGGTGATGCTCGGTGACGTCGCGCGCAGACTCCGGGAACTCATCGCCGCACTGGACCGGAGGGCGCCCCGAGTGGAAAAGCCGGCCGAAGCCGGCATCGCTCGAGACTCTGCCGTCCTCCGGCAGAAAGCCGTGAGCCAGCTGGCGGAAATTGCGGATCAGACGCCGGTGCCCGCGATTCCTCCGGATCGGCTGCGCTGAGTCCACATGGCGACCAGGATGAACGGCACGGCCTTTCCGGTGACACCCGGCGACGTGGCGGCACTGACGCCTCAGGAGTTCACGTTCGATCTCGACGAACTCGACGGAAATCGAGTGCCCTCGATGGAGCGCGTCTGCCGGACGTTCATGGACGATGCGAATCGGGCGCTGATCTGGTGGATCCGCTTCGTCGCGCTGAAAGCCTGGTGCGCTCGAACTGATGTCATGGTGCAACTGAGCACTGGCTCGGTGACGCTGCGAGATGCCTGCGATGTCGCGGCCAGCTTTCCGCTGAACCACCACTGGGAATTCGAAACGGACGACTTCTGTTCAGCTATCGAGGAGGTAACGCTGACGCGAGCGCGGGTCGGATCCGAGCCATGATGTAGTCGTGACAATTGGCGTTCTCTGCATCGGCGCCAGGAGGCGGCCGTGACCTCCCGGTCCGGAATCATCCGTGGCGTCGCACAGACGTGGGGCAGAATCCTCACCGGACGGCGGCCCAACCTCTCCATCGAGATCACGCGCGAGTGTCCGCTGCGGTGCCAGGCTGTTATGCGTTCGGTGAGGCGCACCTTGGCGGAGACGTGACGCTGCGGGGACTCTCGGACTACCGCGGCGACGAGTCTCGTCGAGCGGTTCATACGCGTCATAGACTCGCGCAATCCCCTGCACGTGTCTGGATCGACGACGGGTCATCGACGAACTGCGGCGGCTGCGTCCGGCCGTACCGAAGCTCGAGATGTTCGACGGTGCCCTGGCGGCCTACGCCAGTCCGCCCGCTTCGCCGGCCGAGTGCACGAGTTTCGAGGCGATCGCACGCCACCGGCTGCCCGGTGGCATTCGCGTCGCTCACGTGTTCAATGCCTCACTCGCAGTAGGCAACGTCATTTCTCGCCTTCGGCGACCCACTCCTTCGCAAGTGTGTAAGTAGACGCGAGGATTACCGGTCCCACGAACAGTCCCAGCACGCCAAAACTCATCAATCCGCCGATGACGCCAGCGATGATGAGCAGCATCGGAAGCTGCACGCCCCGACGGATCAGAACGGGCCGCAGCACGTTATCGAGGACCCCGACCGGGATCGCCCAGATCAGGAGGGCGGTTCCCCAGATCGCGTTGCCGCTCCAGTACAGCCAGGCGATGGCCGGAACAAGGATCAGCATCGGTCCGAGCTGAGCGATGCACAGGACGAAGACGATCGCGGTCAGCAGACTCGCGTGGGGAATGCCGCTCACCCACAGGCCCAGACCCGCGAGCACCGATTGCACGAGCGCCGTCACGATGACGCCTAGCGCGACGCTGCGGATGGCCTGGCCGGCAAGGCGGACGGTGCTCTCACCGCGCTCGTCACCGATCCGTCGTCCGAACGCGAGCGCGCCGGACGCCGCCGCTTCGCCTTGTGAGTAGAGGATCCCGGTCAGCACCACGATCAACAGGAACTGGACGACCAGCATCCCGGCGCCCCCGGTCGCCGAGAGAGCCCATGCGGCAGTCGCCAGGGCGTACGGGCGTACGAACTCCGCCAGCGCCTCCGGCCCGCCAGCCGCAAGCTGTTGCCATTGTGCGGACAGACGCCCACCGATGACGGGGATGTCGGCTGTCCAGGGCGGCGGCTGACCGATGCCGCGCACCATGAAATCCTGGATCAGGGCTGGGCTCTGGTAGGCGGCCTGGACCAGCGAGTTGACGGCGAGCGAGAGCGGCACGATAAGCGCCAGCAGGATCAGCACCATCATGATGGCTACCGCGATCGATCGACGGCCACCCGTCTTCAGCTGCAGCCACATCAGCACCGGCCACGTGGCCACAGTAATAGTAGTGGCCCAGATCAGCGCGGCGAGGAACGGCCACAGCGTCCAGATGGTGCCGAGGAGCAGCAGGCCGATGACGAGCACCAGCAAGACGACCCGGGTGATGTCACCGGAGGGAGTGGATTTCATGGTCGCCTCCTCGCGTCCGCGCGAGCGGTTCGAGATGATGGTTCGCTCAGAGTGAGCGGCGACCGAATGGTATCTGTCTTCAGCGTGCGTCGGTCAAGCGAATGGATTCTCCGATGCGGCGGAACGCATCCTCGAACCCCTTGGCATCCTTCTCGGGCACGACCGTCAGGTAGTAGAACAAACTCCCATCCGTGAGGAACGTCGTGTACAGGCCGATGCGCTCCTGACCGCCAAGCGCCGACTGATTCACGAGGGATGTACCGATGGCTGTCCGCTGCGAAATCCGCTGCGTCTGCTGCTCACCAGCGACCCGAAGCTCCGGATTGTTCCGCGCGACCGAGTTCAGCAACGCGCGCGTCGCTTCTGCCAGGTCGCGCGATCCCGCCGGCGTGACACCGAACTCGATGCCGTGGCTGAAGATCGTCTGCCCATCCAGTTGACCGTAGCCGTTCTCGGGAACGACGCGAATCGAGCTTTTCGACGTGAGGGCGGTCCAGTTCGACGGAACCGCCGCCTGAAAGACGCCGCCGCCGTTGAGCGTCCGGTATTGCGACGAGGGCGGCGGAACAGGCTGTCCCGGCGTGCCGACCGACGATGCCGTATCGCCGCCAGAGGGCGTCTTCGCGCGCGCCAGGTCGCCCATCGACTTGGCTGCCGGCTGCGACGCGAATGCCGTCTTGATCCCCTCGAAGCCGCTCGAGTCTGGCGCAGGCGCGATGGTCAGCCGTTCGGCTTCCTGCGTGATGTACTGGGTGCGGTTTCCCGGATCCGGATGGCTGCTCAACCACTGGGGGCTGCTGCTGCCGCTCGTTTGCGCCTCGCGCTGGATGGTCTCGAACATGCGGGCGAGCGCGCGCGGATCGTAGCCGGCGCGCGCCATGATCTGCGCGCCGAGCAGATCGGCCTGCTTCTCGAAGTCCCGGCTGTAACGCAGCAACAGCGTGCCGAGGCCGAACTGGCTGCCTTGCGCGATCACGGATCCGGCCGCGCCGCCGACGACCGCGCCTCCGATGGCGCCTGCGATCTGACCCAGCTGGAGCCAGGGATTCTGCGCCTTGGTCGCATTGGCCGTCCCATGGCGTAGCAGCACGTGCGAGAGCTCGTGGGCCATGACACCCGCGACTTCGCCTTCGGACGCCGCGGCATCGAACATCCCGCGGTTCACGAACATGGGTCCGCCTGGCAACGCGAAGGCGTTGATTTCTTTCAGGTTCACCGGGGTGAACGAGTACTCGTAGACGGATTGCTTGAGCTCGGGCGGCGCGCCCGCCACGAGTCGGTCGCCGAGCGTGGTGAGGTAGCGGTTGATGCGCTCGTCCTTGATGATCGGATATTGCTCGCGAACCTCCGCGGCAGCCTCTCGACCCAGCTCGACATCCTGCTGTGGCGTGTATTTGTTCTTCGGCGGCTTGATCGCGGTTTGCGCGAGCGAAGCGACGGGCGACACGATGAGCGCGATCGCCAGGACCGTGGCGCTCGCGGACCGGAGTCGCATGATCATGGCGCTCGCCGGACGACAGCAATCGGTTCGCTGCATAGTCAATCGCTCAATGCGTGACTTGCAATGAACGATCCGGCGTCCGGACGAGGTAGCCCCGTGCAGCGGCCGGCAACGCCGAAAGTCCAAAGCCAAAAGCAGAAGCGTCAGTGCGCGGCTTGAAGCGTGAGGTTGATCGTCGTTTGACCATCGCCGGCGACGTGAATGCGGCGTTCTTCGCTGGCGTAGCCGTCTTTGATCACGCGAAGCGCCTTGTCGCCGGAAGACAGGAACCGGATCGTCACCGGCGTCGTCCCCCAGCCGATGCCGTCCAGCATCACGCGTGCGCCAGGCGGGTCGGTCGTGACGACGAGCCCCGCGTCCGCTGAGGGCACGGTCGCGCCGGCATGCGGGGCCGCTGTATCCGCGGTATCAGGCGGCGAGGTATTCACAGGCGTGGCGATGGATGCGCGCTCGGCAGACGGTGGACTGAAGGTCGTGCCGGCCACCGATGGCACGACATCCCCCGCGGACGAACGGGCGTGACGGGCGGCGGGAACCACGGTCGCGGCAGGTGAGGCGTCCTGCGCACGAACGGGGCGCGCCCACGCGGGCTGTGCCGGCGCCTGTTCGAACGAGTCCCTGGTCCACAGCGCCCACGCGGTCAGCACGACACCCGCAACGCCGACGACACCAAGCTTCACCGAACTCGGTGCCACGAGGGTGCCGCCCAACAGTGTCCATAACCGCCATTCCATCCGCGGCTGGCAGGCCGGACCTGGAATTCTGCCCAAAAACCCTGATGAAATAAAGCTCGACCAAGCGGCGTGCCCTCGACCAACCTGACCGGGCGGTCGATGCATGGTTCCACCACGCCGGGAGTAGACTGACGACCTCTCCAGGAGGGCAGCCAATGAGTCCCACAACACCTTTCGTCGTTTCAGGAGCGAGGGGCCGCTGGCTCACCGCGATAGGAATCGTCTTCGTGATCCTGGGAATACTGGCCATCGTGGAGCCGGCGGTGGCAGGTCTCGCCGTCGCGATCCTGGTTGGGTGGTTTCTGCTGTTCGGCGGCGTCGCGCATGCAATCGCGGCGTTTGGCGGCGGTGCCGGCCGCACGATCTGGCAGCTGGTCGTCGCCGTGATCTACTTCGTTGGCGGTGCTTACTTCCTGACGCATCCGCTCCTCGGTCTGGGGTCGCTCACGCTGTTCCTCGCAGCCATCCTCGTTGTCGAGGCCCTGATGGAAGTCGGGGCGTATTTCGCGGCTCGCGGCAAAGACGGCGCTTCCGGTTGGCAGCTGGTGAACGCTGGGGTCACCCTCTTCTTGGGCGCGTTGATCTGGGTGAACTGGCCGTCGAGCTCCGTGTGGGCCATCGGCACTCTGGTGGGAGTGAACCTGCTCATGACAGGATTCTCACGGTTGATGCTGGGCAGTGCCGCTCGGAAGATGGCCGGCGCAATCGGCGCCTGAGCTGTTGGGCAAGCCGTCCCGGCATTGGAGGCAGTTTCGTTTGATCGACGTTTGACAAGCGCGACGAGCGGAGGTACCTTCCAAGCGCGCGCTCAAAGGGCGCCTGCGGGTTCGCGCGAAGGGCCAAGCCCACCGTCATCAACGTTCCACCCGCGGCTACACCGCCGTGCTACCTGTTTGCGAACCACAGGGCTGAGCATGGAGGTTGTATGCCGTCCCGCGATCTTCCGGTCCGCCCGAATCTCGAACATCTGAAGAAGCAGGCCAAGGCGCTGCTCAACGCCGCGCAGGCACGCGACATCGACGCCCTCCGTCGCTTCACGATTGTGCCGGCACTCTCGGGCAAGTCCCCCGACCAGATTTCCGCCTCCGATCTCGCGCTGCACGATGCGCAATCGGCGATCGCGCGCGAGCATGGTTTTACGTCCTGGAACGCGCTGCGTGAGGAGGTCGAGTCGCGGACGCTCTCATTCGACGCGGCTGTCGACGAGTTCATCAAGTGCGCGACCGGCGGGGCGACTGGACGAGCAGAACGACTGCTCGCACTCCATCCGCGCATCGCATCTGCGTCGTTCCACACCGCGCTGGTCCTCGGCGACGTGGCGACCGTGGAGGAGCAGCTGCGCCTGCATCCGGAGCTGGCAACGCTGGCTGGTGGTCCCCAACACTGGGAGCCGCTGCTCTACGTGTGCCACACCTCGATGCACAAGAGTGTCGGCGGGGGTGTCGAAGGCCTCACAACAATCGCCCGCCGGCTCTGCGCGCTCGGCGCCAATCCCAACGCCGAGTACCACTGGAACTGGCATCCTGAGCTGCCGCGGACCGTACTGTGGGCCGCGGTATGCGCCGTCCACCACCTGCCGCTCGCGGAGGTGCTGCTCGAGGCCGGCGCGAATCCCACCGACGGCGTCACGTCCCACATCGCCGGCGGCGGCGGCAACCTGGATGCGCTCGAACTACTGCTTCGCCACGGACTCGACGTCAACGGAATCCCGCATGGAGTTCCGCCTCTCGTGTACATGATGCAGTGGGCAGATACGCCTGCAGGACCGCGCTGGCTGCTCGATCACGGCGCCGATCCGAATCTTTCCTGGGGCGACGCCAGCGAGTCGCCGCTGCATGTCGCGGCGCGCCGATGGGATGTGCCGATGGTCGAACGTCTCGTGGCGCATGGCGCCGATGTCTCTCGGCGGCGCAATGACGGGGCTACTCCTCACACGCTGGCCGCGCTCTACGGCAACCCCGAAATTGCCACCTGGCTGCTCGCGCATGGAGCCGTGGACGAGCTGTCGCCGCTCGATCGCTTCATCGCCGCATGCGCACGCGCCGATCGCGATTCGGCTCAGGCGATGCTGACCTCGCGGCCCTCGCTTCGAACCGACTTGGGACCCGAGCACCATCTGATGCTCCACCGGCCGGCCGAGAGCGGCAACGCAGCCGTGCTCGAGACGATGCTCGCGTGCGGCTTCGATCCCGACGCGAAGGACAAAGATGGTGTGACTCCGCTTCATCGGGCGTCGATGGGCGGGCACGCAGACGTCGTGCGGGTACTCTTGAACCATGGGGCAGACGTCGCTGCGCTGGACGGGATGTTCGCGGCGCCGCCCCTGGTGTGGGCGGTCGAGGGACGCAGCAACACACGGCAGCCGGACGCCAATTTCGTTCGCGTCGCCCGCGTGCTGATCGCGGGAGGGTCACCGCTCGACTGGACGCCACCGACCGGCGCGCCAAATCCCGAGCGGACGCTCGAAGCATTGGTTGATCTGGAGCGCGCCGCTGCAGAGATCGAGGCGCCGTAGCCTCGTCGGAACCGCGCGAGGGGCCGGAGGGTTGGAAGATGTGGCTGGATCGTCGGGCATTCCTGAGACTCGGCGGTATGAGTGCGTTGGGCCTGTCGGCTGCCTGCCAACGCGAGCCCGCCGCCAACGCTCCGGCGCCCGGCACAAACGCTCCGGCACCTGTTGCGCGCGCCGACTACACGATCCGGATCGCGCCTGGGCTTGTCGAGCTCGGGCCCGATCGGATCATCGCAACGACGCTCTACAACGGTCAGTTTCCTGGACCGCTGCTTCGGCTGCGGGAGGGCCGGCCGGCGGTTATCGACGTCTACAACGACACCGACACGCCCGAGCAGCTGCACTGGCACGGACAGCACGTGCCGGTGGACGTCGATGGGTCAGCCGAAGAGGGCACGCCCTTCATTCCGCCGCACGGCCATCGGCGGCTCACGTTCACGCCGGGTCCGGCCGGAGTCCGCTTCTACCACACGCACACCTTCGCAGGGCCGATCTGCGCGCCGCACAATACGGCGGCCAGGTCGGCGTCGTGTACATCGAGCCCGCTACGAATCCAGGCGCCTACGATCAGGAAGTGTTCCTCGTCCTGAAGGAGTTCGACCCGTCGTTCAGCCGCGGCGGTGACATGCCCATGGACTTTCTGGCGCCAGCCGGCCGCGACCGGGAGCTCGAGGCCGCCGGAGAAAGCGCGATGCGCGCGTCGCTCGCGAAAGGGCTGCCGCACGGATACGAGGTCGGATACTCGGCCTTCGCCGTCAACGGGCGGATGTTGGGCCACGGCGATCCAATCCGCGTGAAGAGCAACGACCGCCTGTTGCTGCACGTGGTCAACACGAGCGCCACCGAGATCCGCAGCCTTGCACTGCCAGGGCACACCTTCCAGGTCATTGCTTTGGATGGCAATCCAGTCCCGACAGAGGCCAGCGTGCCCGTGCTCTGGATTGGAACGGGTGAGCGTGTCTCGGCGCTCGTCAAGATGACGCAACCGGGTATCTGGATCCTGGGCGACGTCGGCGACGATCGCGAGCACGGCATGGGCGTCGTCGTCGAATACGGCGGCAAGTCGGGCAAGCCCCGTTGGGCGCCAGCACCACATGCCCACTGGGACTACACGGCGTTCGGCCGCACAGGATCCTCTCCCCCGGGGCCGGACGAAAGATTCGACATGACGTTCACGAAGGAGAACGCAGCCGAGCACGGATTTAACCGCTGGCTGATCAACGGTTCGGCGTTCTCGATGGACGGGAAGACGCCGCTTTTCTCCATGCAGCGCGGCCGGCGATATCGGCTGCGGATGCGGAACGCCAGCGACGATATTCACCCGATGCATCTGCACCGACAGTCATTCGAGCTGGCCAGCATTGCCGGCCGGCCGACGAGCGGCGTCATGAAGGACGTGGTGATGCTTGGCGGCTATCAGACCATCGAGATCGATGTCGTCGCCGACCGACCCGGCCTGTCGCTCTTCCATTGCCACATGCAACTCCACATGGACTTCGGGTTCATGGCGCTGTTCGACACGCGTTGACCAGAAGCTACAGGGAAGGTCGGAGTTCGCGTCTTCACGCCCCGAGCAGTCACTGCTCGGGGCAGCTCATGCGGTGATAGAATCCGCCACGATTCACCGTCATGAGATCCGACGACGGGGCCGACGCAGATACCTCGACCGGCGGAGCTGCCTCACGGCGTTCGGCAGGCCAGAATCCCATCACCTTCGGTCCCTACCGTGTTCTGCAGCTGCTGGGCGAGGGCGGCATGGGCGCGGTGTACAAAGTCGAGCAGGAGCGGCCGCACCGGATCGTCGCGCTGAAAGTCATCAAGCCGGGTGTCGCGACGCCGGAGCTGCTGCACCGATTCGAGCGCGAGTCCGACGCGCTGGCACGCCTCCACCATCCCGGCATCGCGCAGATTTTCGAGGCTGGCACAACTGACGCCGGAGTCGGTCTTCAGCCGTACTTCGCCATGGAGTTCATCCGCGGCGAGACGCTCCGAGACTACGCGCAGGCGCTTGGATTGACGACGCGCGCGCGTCTCGAGCTGATGGCGAAGATCTGCGACGCCGTGGAGCACGCCCACCAGCGAGGCGTCATCCATCGCGACCTCAAGCCGGGCAACATCCTGGTGGACGATACAGGCCAGCCGAAGATCCTGGACTTCGGCGTCGCGCGACTCACCGACAGCGACGCATACGCGACGCGGCACACCGAGCTCGGCGAGCTGATCGGCACGCTGGCGTACATGAGTCCCGAACAGGTCCTGGCTGATCCGCTGGAGCTCGACACTCGCAGCGACGTATACGCACTCGGCGTGATCCTGTACGAGCTGTTGGCGGGGCGCCTGCCATATCAGATGAGCGCCAACCTGCTCGCGTCCGTTCGGACGATTCGCGAGGAAGATCCGTCGCGCCTCAGCTCGATCAGCCGCGCGTACCGGGGCGACGTCGAGACCATCGTCGCCAAGGCGCTCGAGAAGGACAAAACCCGTAGGTATCCGTCAGCTGCCGCTCTGGCCGCAGACATCCGCCGCTACTTGTCGGACCTTCCGATTACGGCGCGTCCGGCGAGCGCACGCTATCACCTGCAGAAGTTTGCGCGGCGCCACAAGGCGCTCGTCACTGCCACTATCGTGGTGATCGCGGCTCTCGTCGGCGGCATCGTGCTGACCACTCGTGCGGCCGTGAAGGCGCGACAGGCCGAGCAAGCGGCGGAGGCCGTCAGTGACTTTCTGCAGAACGACCTTCTTGCGCAGGCGAGCGCCGCCACGCAGTCGAGGTCGAGCGCCAAGCCCGATCCTGATCTGAAAGTACGGACGGCGCTGGATCGCGCCGCGGCCCGTATTGGTGGACGGTTTGGCGGCCAACCGGCGGTTGAAGGAGCCGTTCGCTACACGATCGGGCGCACGTACCTGGACCTTGGCCTGTATCCGGAGGGGCGCAAGCAATTCGACCGCGCGCTCGACGTCCAACGCAGGGCTCTCGGCGCGGAGAACGCGGCCACGCTCAAAACGATGGGCCGTCTCGGGCACACCGCGCTGCTCCAGGGCAACTATCCCGAGGCCGAGAAACTGCTGACCCAGGCGCTCGATATCCAGCGCCGGGTGCTCGGCGCCGAAGACCCGGACACCTTGTACTCGGCGCACAACCTCGCCGAGGTGTTTTTCATGCAAGACAAGTATGCGGAGACCGTGACACTCGACACGCAGGTCCTCGAGATTCAGCGCCGGGTACTCGGTCCCGAGCACCCTGACACGTTGGCGTGCATGAACAGTCTGGCGAACGCCTACGCGGGGCTCGGGAAGTACGCGGAGGCGGAGGCGCTTCACGTCAAAACGTTGGACGCTCAGCGCCGTGTGCTGGGACGTGAGCACCCCGACACGCTCATCACCATGGACAATCTGGCGTCCGACTACAAACCGCAGGGGAAGAACGCTCAGGCCGAAGCTTTGTACCGCGAGACTCTGGCGATCCAGCGCCGCGTGTTGGGGTCGCATCCGGATACATCGCTGTCGCTGATGAATCTGGCCGGTATCCTCGGTGTACGGGGCGAGTACGCGCAGGCCGAGGCGCTGCTCCGCGAGGCCGTGGAGATCGACCGGCGCACGTTGGGTCCCGATCACGTCTACACGCTCGTCGCGATGGAGAGCCTGGCCACGGCCTGCGAGCTGAATGGCAAGCACGCGGAGGCCGAAGCGCTCTTCAACAAGACGCTGGAGGCCAGTAACCGGGCGCTGGGTGCAGAGGATTCACTGACACTCGGGACGCTGGCCGATTCGGCGGGCTTCTATGAGCAACGCGGGGAATACGCGATCGCAGAGACGCGCGCCGCGAAGGCGCTGGCGGGACGTCGTCACGCGTACGGCTCCGACAACGCGGCCACCATGTCATCGGCTGGCGATCTGGCCCTCGTCTATGTGTCAGAGGGTAAGCTGGCGGACGCTGAGCCGCTGGCGCGCGAGAGCCTCGACTTCGTTCGACGGAAGCAGCCGGAGAGCTGGCAACGATTCGGTCTGGAGTGTCTCCTGGGTACGATCCTGGCGCGGCAGAACAAGTACGCCGAGGCCGAAGCGCTCCTCGTTCCGGGGTATCGTGGAATGATCGAACGGAAGGTTCAGATGGGTGTTCCCGCCTGGTACTACCTGGACCGCGTACGCGGCTGGATCGTGCAGTTGTATCAGCGATGGGGCAAGGCGGACAAAGCCGAGGAGTGGCAGCAATCGCATGGAGCTCTCTGACATCGTCGTCCGCCGCGCGATCGCATCCGACATGCCGGCACTGGGCCGAATGGGCGCTGCCCTCATGCGACAGCACCATGACTTCGATCCGCTCCGCTTCATGGCGCCTGGCGAGCATCCCGAAGACGGCTACGCATGGTTTCTCGGCACCCAGCTGGAACGGGACGATGCCGTCATCTTCGTCGCGGATTCGAACGGCTCAGTGGTCGGCTATGCGTACGCCGGCATAGAACCGTTGTCGTGGAAAGATCTGCGCGATCAGTGCGGCGCTGTCTACGATCTGATGGTGGACGAAGGCGGGCGTCGCCACGGTGTCGGCACGGCGCTGATGGAAGCGGCGCTGGCGTGGCTGCGGACACGTGGCGTCCCACGCGTCATCTTGTCCACATCGCCGCGCAACGAGCGAGCGCAGCGTCTGTTCGATCGCCTCGGCTTCCGGCGCACGATGATCGAGATGACTTGTGAGCTTTCTCAGATGACGGGCGGGCAATGACGAATGCGGATTGACGATCAACGAATCACATTTACCAGAGTCTCCAACCACGCGTCTGCGGCGGTGTGAGTCCGTTCATCATCCAGATGTCCGCACGCCTGTTGTAAGCGGTCGTCAGGAACCCGCGCCCATCGGGTGTGGGCATGAACTGCAGCGTGTCATTGATCCACTCGAAGAGCATGAGCCGTGTGCCGTAATCGGCCACGGTCCGGACCGCACCCGTTCCGACGTCCAGCGCGCGAAGCGTGGACACGCCCTCGATGTCGGTGACGCCATAGATCGTCCGGCCATCCCTTGACCAGAGAAGCGCCGGACTTCCCAGATCGGGAAGCGCGCGCAATCCGGTGCCGTCGGGGGCGAACACCAGCGTGCGGGGGGATCGATCCGGCGGGATCCACCCGACACCGGCGATGAGATTCCCCGTCGGCGACCATTCGAGATGCCACACATGCACATCGGGACCGCGCAGAATGGCGCGCGGCTTCTGCGATGTGTCGACAGGAATCGACCAGATGCCGGCTTGATCGGCGTTTGTGAGCCGGACTGCGAGTGACCGCCCGTCGGGTGCCCAGGTCGCACGAGTCGTATGAGAGGCCTCGGACACGAGCGGGCGCGGGGTGCCGCCACGCGTCGGCATGACCCACAAGCGCGACAAAAACGTCCCATCAGGAGCTGTGGCCACCGTGACGAACGACATGCGTTCACCATCGGGTGAGTACCGGACGCTCATGATTCGTGCTGGTCCGGGTCCGGGGAAAGCATCAGGCGTGACGAGAGGCTGATCCGACTGGTCCTCGCCAAGACGAGTCCAGATCTCATCGTGACCACGACGATCCGTTACGTACGCCATGCGACGGCCATCGGGCGACCAGGCGGCCGAGCGGTCGTCCTTGCTGCTGCCGACGACGAGGTGCGGCCGCCCGCCTGCGAGCGAGAGCTCGACGACGTCACCTTCGCTGCGATCTTCGGTGAACAGCAGTCGATCGCCAGACGGAGACACGGCGGGCCACGCCAGCGTCGCCGTGCTTGCGAGCAACGGCGTCAGGACCCCCGTCCGGGTATCGCCCATCCAGAGCTTCCCGCGAGTCGCGAGCACGACGTTTCGCGAGTCGGGCATCCAGTCGGCGCCACTCACGTCTGCGGTGCTCTCAGTGAACAGACGGCGCGGCGGCTGCCCGCCACCGGCTGGGAATGGCAGCAGCCAGACGCCCGGTCGGTCGGTAGCGAGCCAGAGCAGGATGCTGGAACCGTCAGGCGAAAATCTGACGACGTTGGGCACGGTGTTCTCGGCGCGCGCAAACGGGGCCGGCTCGTATCGATGCAGCGTCTCGCTCGACGAGCCGATCCAGAGTGTCAACACACGCTGCCCGTTCTCGGATGTCTGGCGCCACACGGCGAACGTGCGCCCGTCCGGTGACATGTCACCGGCCGTCGCATCGGGATACTCCACGCGAACACCGCCTCCGGTCACGTTGACCGACACCAGCGGCGTCTGGCCATAGAAGATCCGGCTGCCATCCCTCGACCAGAATGGTTGCCACCCTCCCGAATCGCCGGACGTGAGCGTGGTTGTGACCGTCGAATCAGCACTGCGTACGACGATCTGCCCCCGGCCTCGCGCGTCCGACCTGACGTATGCGATGGTTTTGCCGTCCGACGACCACGCAGGATGCATCTGCGGTGAGCCATCCGATGCGAACGGTTGAATAGGGTGGTCAATCGGGAGGGAAGCGTTCGACGAAATCGCCGCGCCGAGCACGCCCGCGGCGGCAGCGAGCGCTGTGCCGGCCAATGCCAGCGGGACCCACCGCCGCCAGCGCGGAACGTCCTGGGCGGCAGCGCCTGGGGCCAGCGCCAGGGACGTCAACGTGAACATGAGGTCGCGGGCCGACTGGAACCGCCGTTCGCGGTCCTTCTCCAGGCAGTGGCCCACGACGGCGGCGAGTGCGGGAGGCACGTGGGCCGGCAGCGGCGGCGGATCATCGTGCAGCACGGCGTGAAGAGTCTCGATGATGGTCGAGCGATCGAAGGCGCGACTGCCGGTCAGCATTTCGTGCAGGACGAGCCCGAGGCTGAAGAGGTCCGCACGGGCATCCGCTTCCTGGCCTTCTACCTGCTCGGGCGCCATGTACCTGGACCGTGCCGATCATCAAACCCGAGTGCGTGAGCGGCGATTGACCCACAGGCGGTGCGAGCGACGGCACGTTGACGGATGCGAGACCGAAGTCCAGCAGCTTGATGCCGGAGGCCGTCACCATGACATTTTGCGGCTTGAGGTCGCGGTGGACGATGCCTTCAGCGTGGGCACTGGCGAGAGCGTCGGCGATCTCGGCCGCATAACGGACGGCTGTCAGAGTCGGCAAAGGACCGGCTGCCAGCACAACGTCTAGTGTCTTCCCGCGAAGCAGCTCCATCACCAGGAAGTCGAGAGTGGCTCCATCGCCTGACGGCGAGTCCGAGTGCCCAATGTCGTAGAGCGTGCAGATGTGAGGGTGGGCGAGCCGCGAAATGGCGCGCGCTTCGCGTTCGAGTCGTTCGCGCTGCGTTCCGCCCAGTCCGGCGCGCGGCGCCAGCACTTTCAGCGCCACGCTGCGATCGAGGCGCAGGTCCCGCGCGTGGTAGACCGTACCCATGCCACCGGTGCCGAGGTGGGACTTGATTTCGAACGCCCCCAGCCTCGTGCCGGGTGTGAGTGTGGGCGGTGCGGCGAGGGGGTGTGATTCCGCGGTCGGCTGTCCCTCGAGGAACTCGCCTGCCTCGACGTGTGCGCGCAGCAGTGAGAGTACTTCGTCGCGCAGCACGTCGTCTGTGCCGCATTCAGCGTCGACGAAGGCTGCTCGTGCGTCTGGCGGCTGTTCGAGTGCCTGGGCGAACAACCGGTCGACGGAGCTCCAACGCGGAGGTGCCCTCATGGCGTCGCGGCTCCGAGCTCGCGATAGAGCCAGGCGCGCGCCAAGGTCCAATCGCGCTTCGCCGTTGCGGGCGAGACTTCGAGCACGCCGGCTGCCTCCTCGAGCGACAACCCGCCGAAGAAGCGCAGCTCGACGAGCGTGCCGTGCCGGGGACCAATCTCTTTCAGCTTGGTGAGCGCGGCATCAAGAGCGAGCACGTCCACGTCGTGCGGCTGCTCCCGGGATCGGGCGGGAACCAGGAGGGCACCAGAGTCGGACAGGTGCACCGGGCGTACGCCGCCGCCGCGCTTGGCCGCATCGCGGGCTCGCGCGTAGTCGACGAGCACTCGGCGCATGAGTCTGGCGGCGAGACTGAAAAACTGGGCGCGGTTCTGCCAGCGGACGTGCTTCTGGTCGATGAGCTTGAGGTAGGTCTCGTGAACCAGCGCCGTCGCGGCGAACGAGTTGACGGCGGGTTCGGCCCTCAGCCGGCGCCGCGCCATCCGCTTCAGTTCCTCATACACGACGGCCATCAACGCTGCGTGAGCAGCGTCGTCGCCGTCCCCCCAGGCGACGAGCAGTGCAGTGACGTCGGCCGAGTGACTCATGGCGCTTCGAGGTGCTGAATTCTACCTGTTCCATACGTGCCTGAGCCAATTCGGACGCGGATTCCGCGTCTTCTGATGATCTGCCCGCCCGGCGGCCGGACGAGCCTCAGTACATGCCTCTCCCCGCGGGAGCCCGCCTCGGTCCCTACGAAATCCGCAGTTCCCTTGGGGCAGGCGGGATGGGAGAGGTGTATCGAGCACGGGACACGAGACTCGGCCGCGACGTGGCCATCAAGATCGTGGCCGAACATCGCGTCGGCCGCGGAGATGCGGGGGCGCGTTTCGAACGCGAGTGGCGCACGGTCGCCGCGCTCTCGCATCCCAATGTTGTCGCCCTGTATGACGTCGGCGAGTATGGCGGGCTCTCGTATGCCGTAATGGAGCTTCTCGACGGCGAATCGCTCGACCGTCTGCTCCTGAGGGAGTCAGTCCCCTGGCGCCGCGCTCTCGAGATCAGTGCTGAAGTCGCAAACGGGCTTGGCGCCGCTCACGAGAAAGGCATCGTCCATCGTGACTTGAAGCCTGCCAACGTCTTCGTGACACGGGACGGCGGAATCAAGGTGCTCGACTTCGGCCTGGCGCGTTCTGGCCAGCCGTCCGCGGAGATCACGACCGGCGAAACGGCCACGATTGATAGCACGCCGGGCACCGTGATGGGGACCGTGGGCTACATGTCGCCCGAGCAGGTACGAGGCGGGGCGATCGACCAGCGCAGCGACATCTTCGCGCTCGGCTGCATCCTGTATGAGCTGCTGACCGGCAGCCGGGCATTTGCAGGCCACTCGTCGGCTGAAACGCTCGCGTCCATCCTCAGAGATCAGCCTCACGATCTCACCGACTCGGGTCGCCGGATCCCTCTCGGCATCGACCCTATCGTCAGGCGCTGCCTCGAGAAACGGCCGGACCAGCGGTTCCAGTCGGCTCGCGATCTGGCGTTTGCACTTCGGGCAGTGCTGGATCTGAGTGGGTCGACCCGGAGCCTCGACGTGCTGCCACCGGCGCCGCCGTCTCGACGGTGGCGCCTGCCGGCTCTGGCCGCAGCCGTGCTCGTGGCCGCGGGCATTGTCGGCTGGCAGCGGGGGTGGTTCCCGAAAGTGCTCCAAGGCCGGACGGCATCGCTGGCCGTGCTGCCGTTGGTGAACAGATCGGGGGATCCCGATCAGGAGTATCTCGCGGACGGAGTGACCGAACAGCTCATCACAAATCTGAGCAAGCTCGATGGCGTGCGAGTCATCTCCCGAACGTCCTCGATGGCCTACAAGGGTACCCGCAAGCCGTTGCCGCAAGTTGCGCGTGAGCTCGGCGTCGACTCGGTGGTGGAAGGCTCCATCGCGCGGGATGGAGCGCGAGTGAAGGTGAACGCGGAGCTGGTCGACGGTAAAACTGAAGCCCGCTTGTGGCAAGACAGCTTCGATCGGGACATCAGTGACGTCCTGGTACTTCAAACCGAGATCGCCGAACAGGTGGCGGGGAGTATCGCCATCCAGATCGGGCCCGATGAACGGTCGCGACTACGGGCAATCCGGCACATCGATCCCGGCGCGTTCGATGCGTACATGCGCGGGCGCTATCACTGGAACAAGCGCACGAAGCCTGATCTCGACCAGGCCGTCGAAGACTTCCGGCGCGCGATTGATATCGCGCCGACGTACGCCGCGGCATACGCCGGCCTCGCCGACACGTACTCGCTGTTGGCGTACCAGAATTTCTTGCCGCCGCTGGAGGCCTTTCCGAAAGCGCGCGCAGCGGCCACACGTGCGAGTGAGCTCGATGCCACTCTGGCCGATGCGTACGCGTCGCTCGGCTACGTCAATCTCTACCATGACTGGGATTTCGCGAGCGCCGAAACCAACTTCAAGCACGCTATCGCACTCAACAGCCAACTGGTCACCGCCCACCAGGTACTACAGCATCCTGCTGGCGGCACTGCTGCGTTTTGACGAGGCGCGCAGTGAGATCGCGCGGGCGCGGGCGATCGATCCATTGTCGATTGCCGTCGCGACCGACATGGGGTTCGAGCTGTACTACGCGCGGCAGTACCCCGAAGCGACAGCGGCGCTGAAGGACGCCATCACGTCGAACACGACGGGCCCTCTCGCTCACTTCTGGCTTGGCCGCGTCTATCAAGCGCAGGGTCGCTTTGACGATGCGCTCGAGGAGTTCGCCGCGACCGGTGGTGGATTCGCCCAATGGCCGCCGGCGCTGGCAGGGTACAGGACACCTGCATGCGGTCATGGGGCACCAGGACCAAGCGTGGAAGGTCATCGAGCAGCTGCAGTCCCAGGCGACGCAGCGGTATGTCTCGCCCTACGCCACTGCGCTGGTGTTCCTCGGGCTGCGTGACTGGCCTCAAACCCGGCAGTGGCTGACGCGTGCGCTCGACGAACGCACGAACTGGGCGGTGTGGCTCCTGAGCGATCCGCGATGGGACCCCATGCGCGGTGAGCCTGAGTTCGAGCGGCTCGTGGATCGCGTTGGTTTTCCTGCCGATGCGAAGGCGCGTGCGGCCGCCGGCCGCGCACCGCCGCATTCGTGAGCCAGTTTGCCGTCGGATTCCGCGTCTCTACTGGAGCCCGCCATCTCGACGTTGAGGTTCCTCTACGGATCGGGCGCGTACCTCGCCAGCCCGAAGGACACGACCGACCTCTTTCAGTCGCCGACCGGGCCGTATTCGGTGTTGCGCGTGTCCGTGCCGGACGTGTTCAGCGTGAAGGGCGGCATGGGCTATACCCTCTGGCCGCGGTACGGCGTCACGGCCACGCTCGGGGCGCGATTGGACGGCATTCCGATCCATGACGTCTTCGGCGCCAGCCACGGATTCCGGCGGCCAGCGCTCATCGGGTTCGTCGACCCGAGCATCTCGATCTCGCGCGGTGACTCCACGTTTCAGATCGACGTGCCGGTGCGCATCTTCTACAACTTCCGTCGCAGCGAGCCGGATGTTGCCCTCGGCAGGCCCGGTGGTGGCGACCGGACTCTCCGCAGAAGATCCATGACGTTCGAGCCCGGCGCCCACATCGGTCCCTACGTCGTCGAGCGCTCGATTGGCGCAGGGGGAATGGGCCGCGTATTCCGCGTCTACGACCCACGCCTCGAACGGCGCGTCGCCCTCAAAGTCCTCTCGACCCAGGGCAGTGACGACGAGGCGCGCCAGCGCCTGCTTGCCGAAGCTCGGAGTGCCTCGGCACTCAATCATCCTCACATCTGCACGGTGTACGAGGTGGGAGAGCACGATGGCAGCCCGTTCATCGCGATGGAGTTCATCGACGGGCCCGACCTGCACGTGCGCCTGCTGAAGGGGCCACTCGCAGTCGGCGAGGCCATCCGGCTGATCTGGCAGGTGGCCGATGCGCTGGCACACGCGCATGCCCGTCACGTCATTCACCGGGATCTAAAGGCCGCCAACGTGATGGTGAGCGCAGGCGACCGAGTGAAGGTCGTGGACTTCGGCCTCGCGCAGCGTGTCCTGGTCCCCGGCACTGGGACCGAGACCGAGACCATGGCGCCGGCGATCGTCGGCACGCTGGCGTCAATGGCTCCGGAACAGATTCGCGGTGAGCCGCTGGATGCGCGGTGTGACGTGTGGGCGATCGGTGTACTGCTGCACGAGATGCTCGCCGGGTCGCGACCGTTCCAGGGGACGAACCCGTTCGAGCTATCCCACCGCATTCTGCAGGGCGATGCGGCACCGCTACCCGAGGACGGTCCCCCCTCGGGTGAAGCACATCATCCGGACGTGCCTGGCGCACGATCGGGATTCCCGCTTTCGCGACGCACGCGAGGTTCGTGTGGCGCTGGAGGGCATCGCGGATCTCCTGGCTGACCCGTTTGTCGCGATGTCGGTGACACGTCGAAGCAACACCACCGAGCCCGTGGCCGACGACAATCTTGCTGGATTCCGACTGCGGGCGCCGGCGGTGATTTCCAGCCTCGAGCGCACAACGTTCGCTGGGCGTGATGCGGAATGGCAGCGGCTCGAACAGTCCTGGCAGGAAGCCTTGGCCGGCCGCCGCCAAGTGATGTTCGTGGCGGGTGAACCTGGGATCGGCAAGTCTCGACTGTCGCTGGAATTCGCCCGTCTGGTGGCCGCCCAGGGTGCGGCCGTGTTGATCGGCCGCTGCGACGAGCAGGCGCTCATCGCCTATCAGCCTTTTCTGGAAGTCGTCACCCACTACGTCGCGGCGACGCCAGACTCGGTGCTGGCCCACGACATCGGGATCGGCGCGACTCATCTCGACGCACTGGTGCCCGAGATCAGACGGCGCATCGCCGACACTGCGACGCCGAGCGATACCAACGCGGAGGGCCAGCGATTCCGCCTGTTCGAATCTGTGGTCGCACTGGTCTCGTCGATTGGTCAGCGTCAGCCCGTCTTACTGGTCATCGACGATCTGCACTGGGCCGACAAAGCTACGCTCTTGATGTTGCGCCACCTCGTGCGGGCATCACTGCCGATGCGGCTCATGGTGCTTGGGACGTATCGCGACACGGAGCTATCGCGCACGCACCCGCTGTTGGAATTGCTCGCGGAGCTGCGCAAGGAACGTGACGTCACGCGCGTGGCCCTGCGCGGTCTGCACGAGTCGGACGTGGGGCGTGTCGTGGCCGCCTGGACACAACAGCAGCCCACGGCAGCATTCGTGACTCGGATCGCCAGGAGACCGACGGCAACCCGTTTTTTCTCGTCGAAGTGCTCCAACACCTCAACGAGACCGGCGCGCTGGCGCAGCTCGAAACCGGTGCAGGCAGCATGGTGATTGGGCTCCCCGAAGGAATCAAGGAGACGCTGGGGCGGCGCCTGTCGACCCTGAGCACCGACTGCGGTCGGATGCTGTCATGGGCGGCCGTCATTGGACGCGACTTCCCGGCGCGTCTGCTGTCGGCCCTCGGCGAGGTCGCCGAGCCAGCGCTCCTCGACGCGCTCGACGACGCGTGCCGTGCGGGCCTCCTGGTCGAGGTGCCCGGCGTGGCGGACCGCTACAGCTTCACGCACGCGCTCATCCGCGAGACGCTGTACGACGAACTGTCCACTACTCGGCGCGCGCGTGCACACCTTCGTGTCGCTGAAGCGCTCGAACGGATCGTCCCTCCGGAGCATCTGCCCTTCGCCGACCTCGCGCATCACTACCTGCTCGGAGCGCCAGCAGGTGATCCCGAGCACGCCGTCAAGTACGGCATTCTGGCTGGTGATCAGGCCGCCAGCCGCCTCGCCCACGAAGAAGCCGCCCGGTTCTACCAGATGGCCATCGACGCCCTCGAACTACGGCCCGGACCCCAAGCGCGATCGCGGGTCGCTGACCTGGCCTCCCGGCGCGGGCGGGCGTTTGCGGCCGTTGGTCAGTGGGCCCAGGCGCGCGAGGCCTTCGAATTCGCGCTCGCGTCTCTCGATCAGGACGCGCGCGAAGAGCGATGTAAGGTCGTGCTCGATCTGGCGATGGTGGCGTTCTGGCAGTTCGACACCGCTTACATGCGCCAGCTGGGCGAAGAGGGCATTCACCTCGCGCAGCAGATCGGACGCCGCGATCTGGAGGCAAAGGGCCTGGCCTGGCTCGCGCCAGAGCGGCAGTCGGCGGGCGAGCTGGGTGACGCCATTGCTCTCTATCGCCAGGCGCTGGATTCAGAAGAGGGCGTGCGAACGGTCGCGCTCTGCCACGCGCCGCTGACCTACTATCTCGCGGGTCGCGCGGGCCGAGGCCGTGGAGATCGGCCACCAGGTCGTGCAGGCAGCCCGCGAACTCCGGGACACGGGCTACATCATGTCACGCCCTACCCGGCCTGGCGCTTGGACTCGTCGGGACCGGACGGTACCGAGAAGGCGCCGAGGTCTTTGCCGAGGCCAACACGTTCGGCCGCAGTACGGCGTCACGTCGCTGAGGGCGCGCGCGATGGGTATGTCGGCCGGGTTCCACCTGGACCTGTTTGCGACTCGATCGCGCCGAGGCGCTCAGCAGGAAGCTCGGGACCTGGCGCGCAGCGCGGATTTCGCCCCGCCAGTCATCAGTGCCAGTGTGGATCTGTTGTTCACGTACCGTGCGCCGACATGATGTCGGCCGCGCCGAGCAGATTCAGCGTGAAGTCAGCGACACAATCGCCGCTGCGGGCGGATGGCATGGCTGGTTGTGGCGTCTCCGATTCAGCCAGGCGATGGCTGAGATCGCTGCGGCTCGCCGCGCGTGGGACGATGTCATTACCGCAGCGACGTCGTGTATCGAGCAGAGTCGAGCGAGAGGAAGATCGAGGTACCGAAGCACTTGGCCTTGCGACGCGAGCGTTGGCCCTTCACGGACTCGGCAAGACACAGGACGCACTTGACGAGCTCGAACAAGCTGCGGGTTGCGCGACAACGACCGGCGATCCCGCGCTCCAGTTCCGGATTCTTGCAGCGCGGCTGGCCATCGAGCCGACAGAGGCCGTCGCGCAACGGGGTGCTGCACTCGCCGCCAGCATCGAGCGCGAGATCCCCGACGCTGCCATCGCCGAGTGTTTCGCGCGCGCCGAGCCAGTTCAACTCGTGCGACGTCTCGCTCCCTCTCCTTCATTCTAGGTCTTGGAGGTTGGAGGTTGGGCGTTCGAAGGGCGGCTCACCGATCTTCCCAGTCCACCCACTCGACCGGGCGGGTCTCGAGATACGCGTTCACCGCTTCACCGATCGTCTGGAAGAACGAGTTCTCGCCGATTCGCGTGTACACGCCGAAACGTTTCAGCTTGTCCTTGACCGGATCCTTCATCTCGGCAAAGCACAGATCGATGCCAGCCTGGCGCAGTTGATCGTCGAGATCGCAGACGACGTCGGCAGCGGTCACGTCGACGCTGGTGACAGGCTCGGCGGCGATCACGAGCCAGCGAACCGGCGTGGGCGAGCGTGTGACCGCGTCCAGCGCGCGCTCGTGGAAGAACTCGGCATTGGCAAAGAAGAGCGGTGCGTCCCACCGGAAGAGCACGAGGCCAGGAATGAGCTTCGCGTTGGGATACCGCGTGACGTCGTGATAGCCCTTGACGTGATCGACACGCCCGAGCACGGCCGAGTGCGGGCGCCAGCCGTCCCACAGGAATTCGATCACCGCGATCGCAATGGCCAGCGCGATGCCAGGAATGGCGCCGAGGAGCGCCACGCCTGCAAGGCAGGTGATCGAGAGCCAGAATTCCCAACGCTGGATGCGATAGATGCGCAGCAGGTCGGACACTTCGACAAGGCCGATGGCCGAAGCAATGACGACGGCGGCGAGCGCCGCGTTCGGCAGGTTGCGGAGGAGCGCTGGCGCCACCAGAAGCAGCGCGGCGATCGCGACGGCCCCGACAACGCCGGTCACCTGGGTTTTGGCGCCCGCGGCCTCGGCCACCGGCGTACGCGAGGAACTGCTGCTGATCGGGAAGCCCTGGAAGAACGCCGCGGCCAGGTTTGCTACGCCGAGGCCCACCATCTCCTGATTGGGATCGACCGGCGTACGCAGACGGGCCGCATAGGTCCTCGACAGCACGCTCGTGTCTGCGAACGACACGAGTGCCACCGCGAAGCCGCCCGCGATGATCCGAAGAAGGCTATCGCCGTCGATGAACGGAATACGCGGCGCCGGCAAGCCCTCTGGAAGTGGACCGAGCACGGAGACGCCCGCACGAGCGGCCAGGTCGAACCCGGCGACGACTGCCGTGGCGGCCACCACCGCGATCAGGATGCCAGGCACACGGGGCCAGCGCTTCAACAGCAGAATGAGCGAAAGCGCGCTGGCGCCAATGGCAAACGCTGCAATGTTGGTGTGGCCCGTCGCGATCTTGTCTGCGATCCCCTGAACCTGTCGCAGCGGTCCGTCCGCCTTGACCGAGAAGCCCAGGAGCTTCGGGATCTGACTGAGCATCACGGTCAGCGCAATCCCGTTCATATAACCGTAGCGGATTGGCTTCGAGAGAAGCTCGGTGATGAAACCGAGACGCCCCAGTCCTGCCGCGACGCAGACCACGCCTGACACGATCGCCATTGCGCCGCCCAACGCGACCGCACGTTCGGTGCTGCCAGTCGATAGCGGGACGACGATCGCCACGATGATGGCCGCAAGCGCCGAGTCGGGACCCAGCACGAGAATGCGACTCGGTCCGAACAGCGCATACGCGAGGAGGGGGACGATGGTTGCGTAGAGTCCGTTGATCCCCGGAATGCCGGAGGCCTCGGCGTACGCGATCCCCACGGGGACCAGCATCGTCGTCATCACGAGACCGGCCACCACGTCGTGACGCAGCCAGGACCAGTGGTACTGCCGCAGCGTCACCAGCCCCGGGACCCACCGTTGCCAGCCGTTCGGTCCCGGACCCAGGGCTCGACGTTCGATGCGGCCTGGCTCGAGACCGGAGACGCTCACGGCCAGCTGCGCTCGAGTGCAGCGATCTCGTGCGGAAGGACGAACATCGGCAGCATCGTACGACGGCGGACCGGAACGCGCTCTTCGGGGGCCGACACGGGGATCGCCGAGGGGGCCATCACGGGCGGGGCTGCGACCGGATCGGTGTCATAGCTGATCCCCAGTGTGCGATGGTCGAGCACGTCGATTGGATGGTACACGGTGCCCCAAGGCGCAGGATCACCAGGCGCGTGAAAGATCATCTCGTCATGCGCGTTGTGCCCAGCGGGACCGCCACTCGCCGGGAGATAGCCGGCGATGGCTGGATGGGCGAATTGCCACACCGACCACAAGCGATCGAGGTTGCAGTGGTGCAGCCAGAAGACCGGGTCGTTCGGTGACGACATGTCCAGCATGTTGCCGCCGACCCACCGATGCACGAGATTGTGCAGTGGCGACTCGAGACCGAAGCGGAATCCACCCCACTCTGCGGGATTCTGCTGATCGCGGAGCATGTCGTCCCACGGAGCCGCGTCGTACGGGGTGAGGTCCATAGATCGCCGAAGCATGTGGTCTCTACTTGTTCGCGCCGCGGATGCGAGCCGTAATCTGGTCGACGTACGTCAACACGCCCGACTGGACCGATTCGGCCTGCGCGCCCGGGGATCCTCCTGCCAGGCTGCCTTTGTGAAACAACGACACGTCCACGAGCACGGGCGACGGCTGGTACGACAGCTTGGCCGTCGTATGGGTCGTCAAATACACGTCGTAGCGCGAGACGCAGACGCCGTCTCCGACCGTGGCGGTCTTGATGTTGACGTAGACATACGTGTCATCGTCGGAGTTGCGGCGGACGTGCAGGCCGGCGTCGGTCAGGTGCTTGAGGACCTGGCCATCGAGGACCGTCTGTACCAGACCGCAGCGCGTGGACTGCGGGCTCAGATCTTCGATGACGAGGCCGATGGTCGAAATGCCCTTGAACTCGGCATCGGGTTGCGAATTGACGGCATCGGGTGAGGACGCGGGTGGTGGCGCGGCTCCTTGCGGCGGCGGCGGCCCGGCGGCTGCAGCAGTCGCGGCAGGCTGACTCGCAGAGGCGTCCGACGGCAGGTAGACGCGCGTGACCTGGTCACCCTTGCCGTGATCGATGAACTGAGCTTCGATGACAAGGCGATCGGGACCCGCGAGCCGCGAAAAGGCGTAGCGCAGTTGCCGTCCCTGCTCGACCTCGTAGAGCACGACCAGCTGGGAGCTCTCCCACCGGGCAATCGCGACGGTCGGCACACCGCTCAGATCGATGACCTCTTCCTTGCCGTTGGGATGGAACGTGCGGGAGTGGCCGTGATCGTCAGAGAAGGTCACGTCCGTGGCGGTCTGCGCCACTGTGACGGTCGCCGGAGGCTCGCGGACCTCGTCGGTCAAGAGCCGAACGCGACGGGCTTCGTCCTCGCTCTCGGGCCGCATGGGCCGAGTCGGAGCGCGGCGCCCCCGTCCGCCCTGCGCTCCACCTTCCTGACCCTCCATGGGTGGCACGCGGAAGTCCACGTCGAATCCAACTTCACGCGGCCACTGGCTCAGCGCACGATTGAGCGTCCACTTGCCGGCCACGTTCGGAGGGGCCTGCGCAGCCATGTCACGCGGCAGCACGATCGCACTGGCCGTGACGAGCAGCAGGCTGACAACGAATCGTGATTCGTGTTCGTGTTCGTGTTCGTGTTCGTGTTCGCACTTGCCGCACGTCTCGCACCTGAACCTCGTGAACCGCTGAACCTACCAGATTTTGCACGCCTTCTGGCGCACCATCGGCTGCCCCGGCTTGCACGAGAACGCCTTTGCGAACTCGGGCAGGTTCGAGACCACGCCGTTGATGCGATAGCGCCCCGGAGAGTGGGGGTTGGTCGCGGCCATCAGCCGCTCATCTTCCGGACGCGTGTTTTCGCACGCCCATTGCGCCATCCCGACGAAGAAGCGCTGATCGGGGGTGAAGCCGTCGATTGGCTGCAGCTGAAGCGCCTCGGTCACTTTGCGCCACGCGAGATAGGCGAGCCACGTGCCGCCGATGTCGGCGATGTCTTCGCCGGACGTCAACTTGCTGTTGATGTGCACCTCGTCTACGACGACGTATTGCGCGTATTGGTCCTGGACGCACTTGACCCGTTCGGTGAAGGCGGCCGCATCCTCTTTGGTCCACCAGTCCTTCAAGGTGCCGTGTGCGTCGAATTGACGGCCTTCGTCGTCGAACCCGTGCGTCAGCTCGTGCCCGATCGTGGCGCCCGTATTCCCGTAGTTCGGCGCATCGTCGATCTTCGAGTCGTACAGCGGCGGCTGAAGCACTCCGGCGGGAAAGTTGATGTCGTTCAGCTGCGGGTTGTAATACGCGTCCACGGTGGGCGGCGACACGTCCCACTCGGTCCGATCGACGGGCTTGCCGATCTTGGCGAGCTGGCGTTTCGCTTCGAAGACAGCCGCGCGCGAAACGTTCCCGTACAGATCGTTGCGCACGACCTCGAGGCTGCTGTAGTCCCGCCAGCGATCGGGATAGCCCACTTTGTTGACCACGGTTCCGAGCTTTTCGAGGGCGCGGCCCTTGGTCGCCTCGCTCATCCACGGGAGCGCGCGAATCTCCTGGGCCATGGCTTCTTCGATGTACTTCGTCATCTCGACCGTTTTCTTCTTCGTCTCAGGCGAGAAGGTCTTCTCGACGAAGACGCGGCCGAGCGCCTCGCCGAGATCGCCATCGACCATGCGGACGCAGCGCTTCCAGCGTGGTGGCTGTTCCTTCACGCCCCGCAGCGTTTTCGAATAGAACTCGAAGTTGGCCTGATCGAACGGCTGTGCGAGCACGCCGGCGCGCGCGTCGAGGACGTGCCACTTGAGGTACGTTTTCCAGGCCGACAGGGGACGGTTCACGATCAGCGTGTTGAATGTCTTGAAGAATGCCGGTTCGGTCACATTGAACGAGTTCAGGTCAGACACGCCCTGCGCTGCGAGGAAGTCGCCCCATTTGAACGCCGGCGTCAATCGATCGAGGCCGGCACGGTCCATCTTGTGGAGCAGCTTGTAGGGATCGCGCTTGGCCACGTTCGTCAGCGACGCGTTCGCGAGCGCCGTCTCGAGCGCCATGACCGTGCGCGCGTTCGCAGCGGCACGATCCGCCGGCACTCCAATCAGGCCGAACATCCTGGCGATGTGCGCGACGTACTTGCGCCGCAGATCAATCGAACGGCGATCGGTCTTGGTGTAGTAGTCGCGGTCCGGCAGACCAAGCCCGCCCGAGTCCGCGAACGCAATCACTTGTGACGAGTCGGCCAGATCCTGATTCGATCCAAATCCAAAGCCCTGCCCATCGTCGCCGAGCGACAACTGCTCGCGGCCGATGTAGCCGGCCAGTTGCGACTTCGAGGTGATCGCGTCAACCGCTTTCAGCTCGGCCAGTACCGGTGCCGCCCCGTCGCCGTCGATCTTCGCTTCATCCATGCAGGACGCGAAGAAGTCGCCGATCTTCTGTTCCGACGGTGTGCGGCCAGGGTCGGGACGAGCCGCCTGCTCGAGCAATCCCCACAGCAGTTGCTCGTTCTCGTCTGACAGCTTCGCGTACACGCTCCAGCGGGCCTGATCGACTGGAATGGGATTCTTCGTACGCCAACTGCCGCAGGCGAACGTGTAGAAGTCCACGCAGGGATCGGTGCTTCGGTCGAGCGACGTCACATCGAGCCCCGGCGTGTAGGGGAGCACCGAGAGTGGTTGTTTCACGGGCGCGGCCGGCGCCGGGGCACTGGGAGTCTGCGCGCCGAGCACGGCGCCCAGCAACAGCCGCGAGGCCCATCGAAACAAAGACGCGAGGCATCGAGACTCCTTGACTGATTATGGTCGATTTGGGCCGTGCGCATTCGGTGACGAGGCGTGTGACGAAGGTCCTCGGCCCGCGAAGGGCGCGAGCAGCACGTGCTATCGTCGCGGCATGCGCACATTGTCCTACGCCGCGCTCGCCGCCGCGACCTGTCGTCGCCATCGGCTGCACCCAACCGCCACCGCCAAAGACGGCGGCGGACGTGCGAACGTTCCTGACCGGCGTGAACTCGACCATGCTCCGCCTGGGTGTCGAGCAGAGCCGGGCCGGGTGGATTCAGCAAACGTTCATCACGGACGACACCGAAGCGGCGAGCGCTCTGGCGAACCGACGTTTCATCGACGCGGTCGCCAGGCTCGCCAAGGAGGCGACGGCCTTCGATAACGTCACCGTTCCCGCCGAGGATCGGCGTCAGCTCGACCTCCTCAAGCGATCGCTCGTGATGGTTGCGCCCTCCGACGAAAAGGAGTCCGAGGAGCTCACCAGGATCGCGGCGAAGCTGGAGTCCACGTACGGGAAAGGGAAGTTCTGCGAAAACCCCGACAGACCCGACACGTGCCTGAATATCGACGATGTGCGGAACGTGATGGCATCGTCGCGTGACGAGGCGCGGCTGAGAAAGGTCTGGGAGGGCTGGCACACGATCGCTCCGCCGATGCGGAAGGATTACGCGCGATTCGTGGAGCTGTCGAACAAAGGCGCGCGCGAGCTGGGGTTCGCCGACAGCGGCGCCCTCTGGCGCGCGAAGTACGACATGCCGCCGGACGACTTCACCAGGGAGCTCGATCGACTGTGGGGCCAGGTGCGGCCGCTCTATCTCAAACTGCACGCCTACATGCGCATGAAGCTGCGCGAGAAGTACGGCAGCGTCGTGCCTGCAGCCGGTCCGATCCCAGCCCACCTTCTTGGCGATATCTGGGCCCAGGACTGGTCGAACGTGTATCCGCTGGTGGCGCCTCCTGGCGCTGACGCGGGCTACTCGCTCACCGACATCCTGAAGCGGCGGCAGGTATCGCCGCTCGACATGGTGCGGACTGGCGAGCGGTTCTACTCGTCGCTCGGCTTCGACCGGCTGCCCGATACCTTCTGGAAGCGATCGCTGCTGACACGGCCGCGGGATCGAGACGTCGTCTGCCACGCCAGTGCGTGGGACATCGATCTCGAGAGCGACATTCGCATCAAGATGTGCATCGAGCAGACGGCCGAAGACTTCACGACCATCCATCACGAGCTCGGTCACAACTACTACCAGCGCGCTTACAACGGTCAGCCCATGCTGTTCAGAGACAGCGCGAACGACGGATTTCACGAGGCGATCGGCGACACGATTGCGCTCTCGGTCACGCCCGAGTACCTGGTGAAGATTGGTCTGCTCGACAAGACGCCGGACGCATCGCGCGACATCGGGCTGCTGATGACGCGCGCGCTCGACAAGATCGCGTTTCTGCCGTTCGGACTGCTCATCGATCAATGGCGGTGGAAGGTCTTCGCAGGCGAGGTGACGCCCGACAGCTACAACAAAGCGTGGTGGGAGCTACGGCTGAAATATCAGGGCGTTGCACCTCCGTCGCCGCGGGGCGAGGAGTTTTTCGATCCGGGTGCCAAGTACCACGTGCCCGACAACACACCCTACACGCGGTACTTCCTCGCCGACATCCTGCAGTTTCAGTTTCACCGGGCGCTCACCAGGACCGCCGGCTGCACTGAACCGCTACATCGCTGTTCGATCTACGACAGCAAGGATGCTGGACGTCGCCTGAACGCCATGCTGGCGATGGGTCAGTCGAAGCCCTGGCAGGACGCGCTCGAAGCGCTGACCGGCACGCGTCAGATGGACGCGACCGCGATCCTCGATTACTTCGCCCCGCTGGATCGCTGGCTTGACGAGCAGTTGAAAGGGAAACCGGTTGGATGGTGAAACGTACAATGACTGACGCAGATTGTTGTGGACGATTGAAAAAATGGCCCGATCGGCGAATCATCCACCGGCCGGGCCACTGTCGGTCGCTAAGTCGTAGCCGCTAATCGTCACTTGTCGATCTGCTGTCATGCGATTCGTACTACGAGCAGGTCTCCGCGATCATCTTCACGGACTGCACCTTCAGGCTGGGCTGGGCGCCCATCGAGCTCGAGCTGCCGGCGGTCGCGCTGCTCGTGCTTCCGGTCGTTCCAGCGGTCGAGGCTCCGGGCTGGTCGCTCGTCGAACCGGTCGTGCCTGCGCTCGACTTATCGACAGTACCCGGAAATTTCTACCTTGTGTCCGACGTGATCCTTCAGCTTGCTATCACCGCCGACCAGCTTGTAGGTCATCTGGCTGGCGGCCGAGGACGCCGTGCCGCTCGTCGCAGCTGGCGCGGTGCTATCGGTCGATGAAGGGCTCGTGCTGCCCGACGTTCCGGCCGTTCCGGCCGTGGCGTTCGACAGCGTGAAGCTTCCACTCTGACCCGCCAGACAGCCGGTAACTGTGACCGTCTTGGCGGCGCTCGCTGAATAGCTCGATGGGCTGCTCGTCGGAGCGTTGGGGTCTGGCGTGCTCGGTGCCTGCTGGGCCGAGACAGTCGCGACCATCGCGCAGGCCAGCGCCATGCTGGATGCGGTTGCGAACACTCGCTTCATTGTGACTTCTCCTTCACTCGTTTCCCGCTAATGGCGGAGCTGACGTTCAGCCCGCGACAATCATCACGCGAGATCTAGTTGCAAGGCGCACGCCGACAATCCGGCACGGCTGTGCTCGCGTGAGCCCGGCCGTTTGTGGCTCGACTGGGATCGCGATCGCAGCTGAGCGGGATCAGAAGATGAACTTGAGCGCGAGCTGAACCACGCGCGGATCGCCTGCGCTGAGGATCGAGCCGAAGTTCGCCGCGCCCAGAACCGCGGCGGGCGCGCCGAGAGGCGGCGTGTTGAGCAGATTGAAGGCCTCCGCGCGGAGCTCGATCTGCTTGTCTGCACCGATGGGGATTCGACGCATCAGCGCGAGATCAACGTCGCGATACGACGGCCCGCGCACAGGATTCCTGGATGCCGATCCGATCGTGAATTGGGGCGCCACAGCAAACGCCGACGTGTTGAACCACTGGCTCGGCGACCGCTCTCCTGAAGGAAGCGTCGGATCCCCAACCAGGTTCGGGCGCTGCACACCGAATCCGGCGAACGCGTTGAAGTTCGTCGTCTGCGTGATCGCGATGGGCACGCCCGACTGCAGCGTGACGAGTCCAGTCATCGTCCAATCGTTGGCGAGCGCGCCAAGCCAGCCGTGCAGCTGGTGCTGACGGCCGGCGCCCGCCGGAAGATCCCAGACCGCCGATGCAACGAACACGTGCGGGATGTCTCCCGTCGAGTAGTCGCGCTCGAGCGTGCGATTGAAGCTGTCGGCGACCGGATAGTTCGCAACCGGTCCCGTCAGGATCGACGCATCGAAGACCGACGAGGCATCGTCTTTCAAGACCGACCGGGTGTAGGCGACCGTGTATGACAACCCGTGCGAGAGCCGCTGCCGGAGACCGATCTGGAATCCATCGTACCGCGTGGTCCCGACATTGTTGCGATAGAGACTGACCGTCGTGTACTCGGGGTATGGCTTTGCGAGCTGTGCCACGGTAATCGTCGGATCGCCAAGCGACGAGGATCGCGGAATCTCACCGAAGAACGGATTCGGCACACGCTTCAACAGCGGAGCGCCCATGGCGAGCTGATCGACGGTGAGTTGATTCAGATTCGTGTCGGGAATGCCGACGTGCACGATGTGCGAGCCGACATACGCGACTTCGAGTGTGGTGTTGGCCGTCAGTTCTCGCTGAACCGACACGTTCCACTGCTGAACGTAGCCGGACCCGAGGCTGCCGTCCACGGAGAAGACACCCTGACCGAGGCCGGCGGTCGCGGTCGGCGCAACCGGCGTCACGCTCGGCCCGTTCTGCAGAGCGAATGCCGGCGTGAGCGAATCGAGCGAGCGCTGTGACGTGGTCTGGAGGAATGGAAACGTCGGCGTGGTGAACGGCGTCGTGATGCCCGCCATCTCGATCCAGACGAGCCCGTAGCCGCTGCTCACGATCGTCTTGTCGGTCAGCCGATACACGGCCCCGAAACGAGGACCAAAGTTGTTCTTCTTCAGTGGGCGGACCGCCGACGTGCCGGGATATTCCAGCTGTTGGGTCTCCAGATTGAACACGGCCGTCTGACCGTTGGCCTCAGTCGAGGGAAAATTCAACGTGTAGCGGAGACCGGGATTGATGGTCAGCCGATCCGTGATCTTCCAGTCATCCTGAATGAAATACTCCTGGAAGCGCGCGCGCTCGTTGATCTCCGCCTGCTGCAGGTCGAGGGAGAAGTTCTGCACCTGGCCCAGCAGAAAGCTCGCGACAGGCGTGCCGGTGCCGGTCGTTCCCGGCAGATCGCTGCCAAGCGTGTTGAACGTGAACGCGCCGGTCGGCGACGGCGGCTGCACGACGTCGAGCCGCTCCCACCGCCAGTCGAGTCCCATCCTGATCGTATGGCGCCCTTTGAGCCACGTCAGGGAATCGGCGACCTGATCGACGCGAGTCTGGAAGCGTGAGGCGGTATTGGCTGGGGAGCCGAGCTGCTGGTAACCGCTGATGAGAAACGTCGGGAGTGTATCTGGGAAGAACCCGTTCGAGGGAATGCCCGGAATGCCGAGCGCGTCGCCGGCCGGTCCGCCGAGCGCTGTCGCAGACCGCGTCACGCGGCGACTCGTATCGCCGATGCGAAGCTCGTTCAACAGGCTCGACGAGAAGGTGTGCTGATAGTTCGACGCGAATGCCCACGCCGTGGTGTCCTGCGGACCGAGCGTGCCAGTCGTCACGCCGCTGCCCTCGGGGAGCGGCGTCACGGGAACGAAGCGATCCTGGAGGTTCGAGAGGCGCGCAAACACGTGATCGCGCTGCGACCCGAACGCATGGTCGATACGCGCGTCCCACTGATCCTGGTCGTCTGACTCGCTCGCCGTGCGGCGATAGTTGCTGGCGGTGCCCGGTGCCGTCGGCATCGGATACCGCTGCAGCAGCGACACCGCCACGGAATCCATGCGGTCGTCGGGAATCGTATTGCCAGGAAACGGCTGCCTGATCGTCCCCGACGACGGATCGTAGATGACCGGTACCTTGCCGGCGATGGGCTCTGTGAAGATGCCTTGCCGCTGCAGGACCGTCGGCACCGTCGAGACCACCGTTCGGCCGATCGACTGGCGTTGGCCCTGATAGTCGATGAAGAAGAATGTGCGATCCCGCAGGATGGGGCCGCCGAACGTGCCGCCAAACTGATTGCGTCGATACTCCGGCTTCGACTGGCTGGAAGGCTGGAAGTAGTTCCGCGCGTTCAGCGCCTCGTTGCGGAAGAACTCGAACGCGTTCCCGTGGAAGTCGTTCGACCCGGCTTTGGTGGTGAGGTTGACCACTCCGCCGTTGAAACGCCCGAATTCCGCCGGAGGACTGTTCGTTTCGATCTTGAATTCCTGGATCGCGTCGATGACCGGAAAATAGGCGACCTGTCCCGGTTCGGGCTGGAGGACCGAAATGCCATCGAAGAGATACTCGTTCGTCCGCGGACGGCCGCCGTTGATGCGAGGCAGCTGCGAATTGGGGGGAAGAGCGACACCGGGTGCCAGGCTCGCGAGCGTGATGAAGGTCCGTCCGTTCAACGGCAGCTGCACGACGTGCCGTTCCTTCACGACCGACCCGAGACTGGCGGTTTCGGCGCGGAGCATCGCGGCGTCGGCCGTGACGGTGACCTGCTCGTTCACGTCTCCGACAGACAGATCCACATCGAGACGCACTTTCTCCCCAGTGGAGACCGTAACGCCGTCACGCCTGAGTGGCTTGAACCCCGACAGCAGAACGTCGAGCCGGTAGCGTCCCGGCGCGAGACCCGGCGCGGTGTACACGCCCTCGGCCGTCGTCATGACGACGACCTGGCGGTTGGTCGCGAGACTGGTCACGGTGACCGTGGCTCCGGGCACGGCGCCTCGCGCCTGATCCATCACCACGCCCGTGATCTCGCCCGCACCGATCTGGGCCCAGGCGAACGGCGCCCCCGCCATCCAGCAGATAGCCAGGCTCACTCCCAGCCGGCCAACCGTCCTCCACCCCCGCGCGCTCATAGGCCTCCGCGTCTCCCAGAGAAGCGGTCACTCTACTTCGAATAGAATCATCAGACAAATCGACCGAAATCGACTTTAACCGTCTATATCGCTCGCGAACTCGAGGAGGCACACCATGGCGCTCCTGACCCCCCGCACCGCCGCCGCGCGGCTCGGCGTCAGTTACTCGACGTTGAAGCAATGGATCCATCGAGGCGTGGTCCGCACGTCTACGACGACGGGCGGTCATCACCGCATCGCGGACGCCGAGATCGAACGGTTGCTCGCGCGATCCACACGCGCGCGGGGCCGCGCGAAGCGGGCGAAGGCGCCGCGGGCGTGGATCGTCGCCCTCAGTGGAAGGAACCGTCTGCACGGCTTCGTCGAAGAGGTCCGCGTCGATGGGTTGATGGCGCAGGTTCGTCTGCGAATCGGCGATCAGCTGCTCACCGCGGTCATCACACACGACGCCGTCGAAGAGCTCAAACTGCGCCGAGGCGACGATGCCGTCGCCATCGTGAAGGCCACCGAGGTGATGATCGGACGGGAGATCGACCCACCAGCGGCTTGACGTCGTGCCGGCGCATTCCCCGCGCTCTCGCGACCGACCCGTCGCTGCCCGTTCGGCCTTTTGCCCTTCTGTCTACGTCGTCAGCGAGGCGTGGCGGCTGATGCAGAAATCGGGCACACCCGCGTTCTCCGCATCGGAGGCGGCCGTCCTCAAGAACTACAAGACTCACGTCGATGGCGCAACGAAGTTCATCCCGGGCTGGGTCAAGGTCGCCGTCGCCATCGCGCTCGGACTCGGCACGATGATCGGCTGGAAGCGCATCGTCGTGACGGTGGGTGAGAAGATCGGGAAGGATCATCTGACGTACGCACAAGGCGCCGCGGCGGAGATCACGGCGATGGTCACGATTGGTGCCGCCGATGCGCTTGGTCTGCCGGTCAGTACGACACACGTGTTGTCGTCGGGCGTGGCGGGAACGATGGCCGCCAACCGCTCGGGACTGCAGTGGGGCACCGTGAGAAACCTGCTGATGGCGTGGGTGCTGACGCTCCCGGCGTCGATTTGTCTCTCGGGGTTCCTGTTCTGGCTGTTCCGGCACTTGAGCGGGTCGGCGTAGAGGGCGGAACGTCGCGCGGCAAGAACACCGCGCGTCCGTGTGACCAGGCGTCAGCGAGTGCGATGCGACGCTCGCTGCAGACGGTCACAGACGCCGGACCACTCGGGGCCGTCAGGCGGCCGCTCCACGAGGATGATGTCGGCGCCAGTCCGATCGAGCTCGCGAAGCGTTGCGTACAACGCGTGCGCATATTGTGCGGGATCGCGCGACGCCTGGCGAAATGCCGCCACAGGAACGTCGGCGCCAACCGGATTGAAGGCAAGGACGGCCGCCCGTCGAGCGTTGCGCGCGCGTGAGAGCAACTCGCGCTCGTCGACAACTTCAACCGCCGTCTGTGGCGCGTAGTGCGCCTCGAGCGTCCCCGGTGTGCGCGGCCGATCCGCATCCGGCACAGCCAGTCGCACGCCAAGCACGGTTTCGATTGCTGACGCTGTGATCCACCCGGGGCGCAGCAATGCCGGACGCGTCTGCGACACGTCTACGATTGTCGATTCGATCCCGACCTCACTCGCTCCACCATCGAGCACGAGATCGACATCCGCACCAAGGTCGGCGCGCACGTGATCCGCTCGCGTTGGACTGACGGCACCGAAGCGATTGGCCGACGGCGCAGCGATGCCGCGCCCGAAGCACGCGAGCAACGCGTGCGCCACGGGATGCGCAGGTACGCGCAGGCCCACGGTGTCCTGTCCGCCAGTCACCTCGTCCGGCACGCGCGACGCGCGATGAACTATCAACGTGAGCGGGCCGGGCCAGAAGTGACGAGCGAGCAGGCTGGCGTCGCTGGAGACGTCGCGCGCCCACGCCTCGAGCCAGGACGCGTCCGCCAGGTGCACGATCAGCGGATGTGAGGGTGGACGCCGCTTGACGGCAAACAGACGCTGAACCGCGGAGCGATTCGACGCATCGGCTCCCAGGCCGTACACAGTCTCGGTTGGAAAAGCGACGAGCCCGCCCGCGCGCAGAATCGCCGCGGCGCGTTCGATTTCAGTCTCCACACCACACTCCGCGCCCCGCACTCGAGATGCCGACTGTCGGACTCGAATTCGTTTGGATGTCGAATGCCGCACTGTCGCACTCCGAATTCCGATTTCCCAATCTTATTGCCGTTCTGTGCAAGTGCTCGAAATCCTCCCGAACGGCCGATAACTTTCCCGGACCCCTCGGGCTTTCCCCGGCCCCCTCGGAGGACGCATGCGGAACAAGGGCCTCGATCTGCGCCACCACTCGTTCGGACGTGCCATGCGCGGGCTCGACGAGACCGAAGTCTTGTCGTTCCTGCAGGCTACGGCCCCCGACTACGAGCAGGCGCATGCCGAGGTCGCGTCTCTGCGCCAGCAGCTGGACGAAGCCGCGGTGGAGCTCAGACGGCTGCAGGAACAGGAGCGGACGGTGACCCGCCTGCTCGTCGCCGCTGAGGAGGATGCCCGCACCCGACTCGAAGCAACTGCGAAAGAGGTCGCCGAGATCGACCGGAAAGCGGAGGAGCGTGCCCGCGCGCTGGTCGCCAATGCGGAAACGCAGCACGCCAGGATGCAGGACGAGGTGCGCGGCATCGTCGCTCGACGCTCGATTGCGGCGAGTGGCCTGACCGAATTGATCGATGCGTTGTCGCGCCGTGCTGGTCAGGAGCGACCGAAGCCGGCCGCAGCAGCCCCACCGGCCCCAGCGCCTGTACGGATCCTTCAGCAGGCACCAGCCGGCCCGCCGCCAGCAGTCCAACCCGCACCCGCGATCAAACCTCAGCTCGTTGTGACAACGGCACCGCCTGCGGCTCCCGCGATCGACCCACCAACACCTGTACCCGCGCTGCCCACGGAGCCAATCTCACTGCTTGGCCTCTCGGCGAGAGACGCTGCGACGGCCGATGCCTACGAATCGGAATCCGCAGCAACGCCTGATGTCTCACCCAGCACAGATGTCGTGGATTCAGCTCCCGACGCAGTCGAAGACGACGATGCGCCTCGTTCGCGCCGCGCGTGGTGGGTAGCGGCGGCGGGCATCGTGCTGGCAGTGACAACTGCCGCAGCGCTGGGCTTTCCGCGGATCGGAGGCGTGACCGACGAGCCGCCCCCGCCACGGTCAAAGCCTGCCGCTCCGGCGCCGACACCGAAACCCGTCGCGTCGGAGGCGAGCGAGAGTCGTCCACCCGCGCCCGCGGTCGTGGCTGCCCCGGTCATCTCCGCCGCGCCGCTCGCAGTGACACTGAAGGCCAACCGCCAGTGCTGGCTGCGACTCGTCGTGGATGGCCGCACGGAGACCAAGACGCTGGCCGAAGGCGAAGAGCTTTCGCGGTCGGCCAGTCGTGAAATCGAGCTGCGCGTCGGCGACGCGGCGGCAATTGCCGTCACGGTGAATGGCCGCACCCTGGCGCCTCTCGGCCGGAGCGGCCAGGTCATAGACACCGTGTTCCACGCTGACCTCACAAGCCCGCACTGACAGGGGCTCTACGGTCTACAGTCTGCGGTCTACGGTCTACGGTCTACGGCGACGGTCCGGCAGCGGAGCTTGCGGCTGGGCTCACCGCGATCAAGAGTCTTCCCCCCTCCGAACGGCAAACCGTATAGTGGGACGCGAACGAGGCGACCCGCATGTCCGATCCGCAAAACGTGTCAACCGCGATGGAAGCGGCGGCGCAGGCCGCTGGCGCCGGCGATTTCGTGTCGGCGGAGCGCGAGCTGCGTCGCGCCTTTACCCTGCAGGAAGCGGCGCTCGGGTCGAGCCATCCCGACCTCGCCAACACCTTGAACAACCTCGGCGTGGTCGCGGAACGGCTGAACAAACCTGTCGAGGCCGAGCGATGCTATCGCCGCGCGTACGCCATCGCGACCGGCGTGCTGCAGCCGGATCATCCGTTTGTCGTGATGAGCGCCAAGAACCTGCGCGACTTCTGCGAGGCGCGCGGGATTCCGTTCGAGCGAACCGAGGCCGCTGCGGCGCCGGCGACAGTCAGCCGACGCACAGCCGCGTGCCTCGTGGCCACCAGCACGGAAGCCCGATCCCTCGCCGGCCGCTTCCGCCGCCGCTCCGGTTCAAACGCCTTCAGCGCCACGGCCACATCCGAGTCGATCGCCAGCTCAACCTGACGCCGATCGGATGTCGCTCCCGGCTTCGATCGCGGAAAAGCCGTCCGTCGCGCCGCGCACGATTGCCATCGCCGCGGTAGTCCTCGGCGCGATCGTCATCGCCGGCCTCTGGACGATGCGATCGGCGCCGGCTTCGCAAAAGGACGCTTCGATTCCTCCGTCCTCGACGTCCTCAGCGCCGCCAGCGCCTGCGACGGAGCCTGCGACTGCGCAACCAGCGGCCGCGCGACCGCCGATTCCGGCGCCCGTCGAGCAGCCAACCCCAGCCCCGCCGCCGGCGGCGACGGCACCAGCCGATTCACAGCCGACGGAACAGAAGTCAGTGCCGAAGACCCGTCCCGCGGCAGCGGCTCACGATGCGGTGGCGATCGTGACCGCACAACTCTGCCGCCCTCTCGCAACAAGCGGCAACTGGACCTGCACTCCCGCGTCGAGCCAGATGACCCCCGGGGTCGTCTTTTTCTACACACGCGTGATAAGCGCCGCCGACACAACAATCGAGCACCGCTGGTATCGCAACGACCGTCTTCATCAGAACGTCACCCTGCAAGTGCGAGCCAACGGAGCCGGCTACCGCACTTACAGCCGGACGACGATCAGTCCGGAACGGGCTGGAGACTGGCGGGTCGAGCTGCGAGCTGCCGATGGAACCGTGTTGCACGAAGAACGGTTCTCAATCGCACAGTAGAGGAAATCCATTCGGGCGGGAACCCCGTAAGTCAGGGCAGCAAGGAGGACGACATGTCCGAAGCACAGAACACACAGCTCATCAAGGACGCGTACGCGGCGTTTCAGCGGGGAGACGTCAAGGCGATTCTGGATTCTCTGGACGACAACGTCGTTTGGCAGGGCGTGATTGGCACCGAGGGCGTACTGCCGCAGTCAGGCGTCAGGCGCGGACGAGCGGCAGTCGCTGAATTCTTCAAGCAGGTCGCCGACTCGACCGACTTCACCGAGTTCACTCCGCAGACCTTCGTCGCACAGGGCGACATCGTCGTTGCGCTGGGCCGTTACTCGGCGAAGCTGAAGCCGAGCGGCGGGTCGATGTCGAGCAGCTGGGTGATGGTATTCACGCTCAAGAACGGCAAGGTGATCGACTTCAAGGAGTACAGCGACAGCGCGCAGATCGTTCGCGCGTACAAGGGCGTGGCGGCGTCGGTCTGACCACCTTCAGGCTTTGGGCTTGGGCTTTGGATTCTGGCGTCCTGATAGGCCCAACGTCTAGAGTCCAACGTCCAAAGCCTGTACACGGCTGCACCACTTCAGTCGACACGAAGCAGCAGGGCAACATCCGCACGCGTCGCTCTCCGGATCGGCAGATACGATGCCGCGAGCATCGCCATCACCAGCACGCCGGTTGCCGTCGCCAGCGTCCAGGGATCCGCTGGACTGATCTCGAACAACAGCGACTCGATCAGACGTCCGGCCGGGATGGCGATGGTCAGGCCGAGGCCCGCTCCCATGGCCGCAACCAACAGTGCCTGCTTCAGGAGCAGCATCCGTACGCGCCAGGGCGATGCGCCGAGTGCCTGCCGGATGGCCAGCTCGCGCCGGCGTTGTCGCACCACGTACGCGAGCGTGGCGTAGAGACCGACACTCGCGAGCAGCAGCGCGCCGACACCAAACACGCCGAGGAGCAGCACGCTCAGCCGGGGCTCCTTGAGCTGATTCAGAACGAGTTGCTGCATCCGGTCGGCGCTGAGGATCGCGACGTCGGGATCGATGTCCCGTGCCGCGCTCTGAAGTACCGGCAGCGTCGCCGCCGTCTCGGCGTCTGTCCGCACGATGATGGTGGTGATCATGGTGCTCGCAGCGCCCATCTGGCGAAGCGGCATGTAGACCGTGGCTGCGTGCCCGCGCAGCACGCGGTAGCGCGTGTCGGCGACGATGCCGACGACGGTCCACCAGTCGTCAGCTTTGGCGCCGCCAAGCGCAATCCGCTTTCCGATCGGAGACTCGTCCGGCCAGAAGAGGCGTGCGACGCCCTCGCTGACGACGACCACGTGTGGTGCGCCCTCACGATCCGCGTCCGTGAAGTCGCGGCCGCGAATGAGCGGCACGCCGAGGGTGCGGAAGTAGCGCGCGCCGACCACGGCCATGCTGAACACGGGATGCGACGCCTGCTCCGACTGTCCTTCGGGCTGGAACCAGCCATCCCAGCCGACCGCGGCGCCCGTGAACGGCCTCACGTTGACGGGCACCGCCGCGCTCACGCCGGGCAGCGCCTCGATCCGTGGAATGAGCTGCTCGTACAGCGTCTCGATCTTCGCGGGGCTCGCGAATTTATCCGGAGGCCACGACAGTTCCACGACAGTCAGCCGTTCGGTCGAGAATCCCGTCTTTGTCTGCTCGAGACGCAGGAGGCTCCTCCCGAGCAATCCCGCAGCGGCGAGGACGACGATCGCGAGCGTGACCTGAACCGTCACCAGCGCATCCTGGGCCAGCCGCGCGGTCCTGCTCGCGGTCGCGGTGCGATCGCTGGTGCGAAGTGATGGCGCCACGTCAATCGCCGCCCGGATAGCAGGTCCCACGCCAAAAAACACGACCGTCGCCAGCGTCACCAACACGGCCATCCCGATGGGCAGACCGTTCAGCCTGACTTCGTCGAGGCGCGGCAGATCTGGCGGTGCCATCGCCAGCAGCAGCTGGACCAGCGCCGCCGCAAGCCCGGTCCCCAGGAGTCCCGCGGCCAGCGCAATCAGCGCGCTCTCGATCAATCCGTGTCGAATGATGTGGCCGCGGCCCGCACCGAGTGCGCGACGGATCGCGGTGTCGCGGGCCCTGCTGGATGACCGAATGAGCAACAGGTTGGCGACGTTGATGCAGGCGATCGCCAGCAGAAGCGCCGCGGCACCCGAGAGCAACAGCAGCGCCGGCTTGACGTCCCCGACAATGTATTCAGCCACGGGGAGCGCGGCCCCGCGCAGCTGCCGCATATCAGCCGAGGGCTCGTGCCGAAAAGAGGCTCCGAGTTCGGCGGCAGCCTGCGCCACAGTCGCACCAGGTGCGAGACGGCCGATCGGCACCACTTCCGGGATATGGATGCCGGACAGCGGGACCCACACGTCTGCACCGATCGGGAATTCCAATCCAGGAGCTGCAACACCCACGACCGTGTACGTCAGGTTGCGCGCGGGCACTGTGAGCCGCCGGCCGATCGCGTCGGCGCGGCCCGCAAACGCGCGGCGCCAGAGCGCATCGCTGATCACCGCCACCGGTGCCGCGCCGGGCGTATCGTCTCTGGGTTGAAGCGCACGGCCGAGTACGGGCGCCGAGCCGAGCACATTGAAGAAGTTGCCGGTCACGTGAGCGAGGCTCAGCGTGAGCGGACGAACGCCATCTCGTACTGCGTGCGGCCAGCCGGTCGAACTGAGCGTGCCTGCCACGCCGCTCAGCATCCGCGCCTGCGTGCGGTAGCGGTCGAAGTGGTCGGCGGTGAGAGGCAGCTGACGCACGCTGCCGTCGGATCCTCCCCACAGGACGACGACCTGTGACTCGTCGGCGATGGGCAGCGGGTGCCGAAGGATGGCGTTCGAGACGGTGAACAGTGCCACCGTCAGGCCGATGCCGGCGGCAAGCACGGCGACTGCGGCGACAGCGAACCCCGGCGAGCGACCGAGGCTGCGGATCGCGAAACGAAGGTCGCGGCTGACGGCGTCCAGCGACGGCATGGCTTTGTGACTTGATCGACGCTCACGAATCCGTGGCAAGCCCAGCGACTGTTGGCCTGCCAACCGTAGCCGCGAGCACCGCGAGCGTGTGGCAAAGGTTGGCGGAGGGAGAGGGATTCGAACCCCCGGTACCCTTCCGGGTACAGTGGTTTTCAAGACCACCGCCATCGACCACTCGGCCATCCCTCCGCGCGGCTCTTGTAATTCTCACACAACTGAGCCGGTGCGACTCGGTAGGACGCTGGCCGCGCTTCGAACGGGCACCGCAACTGCGTGCGTTCACAAGGAATTCAGGCGCGTCGAGTGCCGGCACGAACCCTGCTTTGTCAATCGGGCATGAAGCGCACGATTGGTTCTGCCCAAAACGGTGCCGCGCGCACTCAGGAACCCACGCGTGCCCGGCCCACGACTCAAACCGAACGATTGGTGGCCAACACCGAGCTGCCACTGGAGGCTCTCGCCACTCGGCTCTGGCGTCTGGTGCCGGAAGGCCTCGTCGAGGAGATTCGCGACGGCATCTGGTGGCGTCGCGCCAGCGTGCGCTGATTCACCTCACTGATGGGGTCACTCCTGCCTGAGCGCGTCCATCACATCGATCGCGCGGGCACGAAACGCAGGCAGCAGCGCGACTACGAGGGACACAGACCCGAAGATGCACGCGGCGCCCGCGAGTGACGTCGCGTCAAAGGGCCGAACGTCGAACAGTAGCGCCTGGAGAAAGCGGCCGAGCAGCAGCGCGCCAACGGTCCCGAGTACCACGCCGACGGCGATCATGAGCGAGCCCTCACGAAGCACGAGACCCACGATTTGATGCCCCTGGGCGCCAATCGCCTTCCGCACACCGATTTCCTTGATCCTGGATCCCACCGAGAGCGACAGCACGCCGTAGAGTCCGACCAGCGACAGGAACGTCGCCGCCACGGCGAAACCCGCGAGCAAGCGCATGGCGAACGTCCACGGCGCGACCGACTCGCGCCGGATCTCGCTCATCGTCGTCAGATGCTCGACGGCTGCCGTCGGGTCGATGGTGCGCAACTCCCGCCGCACGCTTGCCGCAATGGCGCCAGGATCGCCGGCGGCCCGGAGCACGAGATGCTTCGAGAACGCACCGTGCTGCCAGAACGACAGGTAGATCTCCGGCGTCGGTACCTCGCTCAGCTTCTCGGTCCTCGTATCAGCGACGACACCGACAATCTGCGGCGGAGGACTGTCGTCACCCGGGGCCTTGAGCAGTTGCCCGATGGCCACACCGTTGCCGAAGAATTGCCGGACGAACGTCTCGTTCACCACGGCGACTGGCGCCGCGCCTTCCTGATCCGACGTGCGGAACCCCCGGCCGTCCACGATCCGGATCCCCATCGTCGCGAAGTAATCGGCGGTCACGGATCGCAGCGGCATCACGACGCGCTCCGCCAACTTCGACGATGCGGGCTGGCCCGGCCGCTCGATCTCGGCTGTCCACTTGTTGCCGGTCAGCGGCACGCCCCAGGCGAACGCGGCGTGCGAGACACCCGGCAACGCCGCCACACGTTCCAGCGCCTGCGTGTGGAACGCCTTCCTATTGTCGCGGTCCATCGCGGTCACGGTCATCGCCACGATGTTCTCGGTGTCGAACCCGGGCCGTACGTTGGCGAGGTTCTGTGCCGTGCGCAGAAGCAGCGCCGCACCACCGAGCAAAGCCACTGTCAGCACGATCTGCAGCGTGGCCACGGCGGCAAGCAGACGACGCTCGGAGCGGCCGGCGCTCGTCCGCGCGCCTCTGGCGATTTGAAAGCGCTCGGGTGACGATGCCCGCAGCGCAGGCAGCAGCCCGGCAATCACGGCTGCGGCGACCGCCGCCAGGACGCCGAACACGTAGACAGGCCAACCCACGTGAACGGCATCCGCCCGCGGCACTGCCTGGGCGCCAATCGTCTTCAGCACGGCAATCATCGCAGCCGCCAACCCCAGGCCGACGATGGCGCTGACGAGTGCCAGTGTGACGCTCTCGGTGAGAACCTGTCGGAACAGCCTGCCGCGTCCTGCGCCAAGCGCTGAACGCATCGCGTATTCCTGTTGCCGCTGCAAGCCGCGCGCGACCAGCAGGCCGGCGACGTTCGCGCAGGCAATCAGGAACACGAGACCGACCGATCCGAAGAGTGGCACGAGCAGACGGCGTGCGTCGTGATTGAGGATGTCCTCGACGGGACTGACAGATGCGGTGAGGCCCTGAAGATCGGGATCCGATTTGGCCAGCGCGGTCACGATGCCGCCGGCCTCGGATCGTGCCCGGGCAGCCGTGGCGCCAGGACGGAGCCGGGCCACGACATTCCACCCGTCCTGTTTGGGTCGCGATTCATCCGGCGTCGTAGCCGTCCAGAAATCGACACGGGCGTTCACGTCATAGTTGGGCTCGCTCGCCGAATTCGGGATCCGGGAGAAAGCGCACGCCCGGTGGCATCACGCCGACGACTGTCAGCGGAGACGGTTGCCGGCTGATCCGCAGCGTCGTCCCGATGATGGAAGGATTCCCGTTGAAGCGTCGCTGCCACAGGTCGTAGCCGAGGATGATCGCGGAGGCCGGCGTCTTGTCGTGCGAGGCCTCGCTCTCGGTGAACTCTCGGCCCAGCACGGGTCGAATGCCCAGCACGTGGAAGTAGTTCCGCGTGACAACCATGCCTCCCAGCGACTCGCTCCCGTCGTCTCGTACGAGGAAGTTGAACGTCCAGCGATAGAGCGCCGGCGGTTCGATACTGGCCGACCGCCGCCAGGCCATCCACTCGCCGACCGTGGAGCCTTGCTCGAAAGGCCGTCCGTCGGTTCTCGCGGGGGCCATGAGCACGAGGCGGTCGGGATCGGCGTACGGCGGCGGAGACAGCAGAACGCTCTGAACCAGTCCGAAGATGGCGGCCGCCGCACCGATGCCCAGCCCGAGCGTCACGACTGCGACGATGGCAAAGCCCGGATTCTTGCGGAGCTGACGAATGGCGAACCGGACATCCTCGATCATCACGGGCCTCGTTACTCACACTCCATCGGGATCAGCCGCGACTGCGCGTTAGACGAAGGCGAGCGGCAATTCGTTGGTCCGACGAACGCCTGGACCGACGGCATCTTGTGGCGCGGCGTACGCGGGCGTCGTTCATCACTGGAGCGTGAACTGCACAGTCACCGTCATGAGGACGGGCACCGGCACTCCACCCGACAGGGTCGGCGTGAACTTCCACTGGATCACGGCGCGTACCGCTTCCTCGTCGAGCATGGGATCCAGTGTCCGTAAAACCGTGGCTCGGTTGACGCAGCCCCGAGATGAGACGACGGCGTCGAGGATGACAACTCCGGTCACGTGTCGATCCATCGCCGGTTTTGGATAGACAGGGTGGACGTCCTTGGTCTTCTTGGGTGGCACGATCTCGCCGCCGATCCTGACCGGTGCAGTACCCTCGTGGGCCGCGCCGTCGCTGCCTCCGCTCTTCAGTGGATCGAGGCACTGATCGAAATCCTGGTCGAGCGGGATCAGCACCACATGCATGGCGTTGGCGGCGGCCGCCCCTTCTTCACCCAGCAGACTCGTGAGCATCAGTGCTTGTGCCGCGTCCTGACAGGGCTGCGACAGCTCCGAGGTCAGTAGTCCCATCTGCACCGGTTGACCAGTCGCACCGTACTTGACGAGCGCTCCGGCTACGGCGTCGCGCGGCTTCGCCTTGCAACCCGACACCGCCATCACGTCACTGATGAGACCGCGAGGGAGCGTGTCGACCGTGCGCATCGCGTTGTACTTGGACACGGCGGCAGAGGTAGTGGGCAACGGCGGGCCGGGCTTCTGCAGCGCTGGCGGCATGTTCTCCTTCTCGCGGTCGGTCAGGAGCTGCGTGACCGCTCCATCGACGAGCGCCGCCCGGGCAGAGGCCGGCAGTTCCGTATCCTTCACCACCTGCGCGGTCAGCTGCACGATGTCCTCATCGCTTGTCTGTCCGGCTGCGCGCAACGCCAGTGCACGGCCGAGACGCAGGGCAGGTCCATCCGGGCTCGAGCCCCGGCTGGTGGAGGCTGCCTTCACGTCCTCGGCGCTGGATGCTCCATCCGAGCTCACAGCAATCGACCACCACGCCAACATGCGCACGTCGCTGCTCCGTTGCGTGAGCACGCTGCCCAGCCAGGGCCCGTGGGGCGCGATCCTGATGACGATCGCCGAGACGAACGCGGCCTTCAGTGCAGCATCGTCCTCGACAACGTGCGCAGGCAACGCATTCAGGATGTCCGGACTGCCTTCGACGATCGCGCCTATCAAGACGGCCGCGGCAGCGGATCCGCACTGGTCTCTCACGCGGTCGAACGCCCCGAGTGCGCGGGGGCCACGGAGCCGTCCGAGGATCGCAGCCAGCCCTTCGTCTTTCAGCCGGGCCGCCGCTTCGATGACCGGCGCCTCGGCATCGGGCGCGATCTCGAGCAGGCTGCGCGCCTGCTCGGCGGCGACGAAGTGATCGGTCTCGGTCGCGAGCGCCTTCCTCAGCGGATCCGCCGCGGTCGCGGGATGGGTCTGCCGCAGCAATCGCGCCGCGAGCAGCCTGACCTGAGCGTCTGGGGCCATCAGGGACTCGATCCATCGAGTCGTGACGCGTGGGTCGCGGCCGTCCTGCACGAGGAGGACAAGCGATCCGGGCGTGGTGCTCCGCGCGAGCAGGGCAGTCACTCGATCGGCCGCGCCAGAGGCAGGCACGGCGGCCAGCATCATCACAAACGCAACGGGCAACGGTCGCATCTACCCTCCCGGCCCTGATTGTAGTCGCCTCATGCAGAACGCGTCGCGCGTTAACGACGAAGAGTACAATCGCGTGTTCGCTCTGGAATCATGCAGGCTGCGGGCCGTAAGGAACACCGCCGGTGGAACAACGACTCCTGGAATGGCTTGCACGCTACGGACCCGTGGTCCTCTTCTGCGCGCAGATGTTCGGCATCTTCGGACTGCCGATCCCCGACGAACTGCTGCTCACCGTCGCCGGCGCGCTCGCGCGTCAGGGACAGCTCCCGCTCGTCGTCACGTTCCTGGCGGCGCTGGCGGGCTGCATGTGCGGCATCACGCTCAGCTACGTGCTCGGCCGGACCGTCGGCGTGACGGCGATGCACCGCCTGGCGCACGTCTCCGCGTCCGCGGCGGGCCGCGCACAGCGGTGGTTCGCTCGATTCGGGTGCTGGCTGCTGATGTTCGGCTACTTCATCCCCGGCGTGCGGCACTGCACCGCCATCGTGGCCGGATCGACTCCGATCACCTACCGGACGTTCGCTGTCTACGCGTACACCGGCGCCGTTCTCTGGTGCCTGACTTTCGTCACGCTCGGTTACGTCGCCGGAAGCCGCTGGCGAATGGTGTTCGACGCGGCGCAGCACGCGGCGCCGTACGTTGGTATCCCGCTCGTGATCGTCGTCGCGATCGTGATCTACGTCATGACGCGGCGCGGCCGCTACTGAGACTCGATCACTTCCTTGCCGCGCATGTACGGGCGCAGCGCGTCGGGTATCACGACTGAGCCGTCCTTCTGCTGATAGTTTTCGAGGATGGCGATGAGCGTCCGTCCGACCGCGAGTCCGGATCCGTTGAGCGTGTGTGCAAGCTCCGCCTTGCCGGATCCGCCCGGACGAAACTTGATGGACGCGCGGCGTGCCTGGAACGCTTCTGTGTTGCTGCAGGACGAGATTTCGCGATACGTCCGCTGGCTCGGCAGCCACACTTCGATGTCGTACGTCTTGGCCGATGCGAAGCCCATGTCGCCTGTGGAGAGCAGCATGGTGCGGTACGGCAGACCCAGGCGATCGAGGACGGTCTCGGCGTTGCGCGTCAGGCTTTCCAGCTCGTCGTACGACTGCTCGGGCGTCGTGAACTTGACGAGCTCCACCTTGTCGAACTGGTGTTGCCGGATGAGTCCCCGCACATCGGCGCCGTATGAGCCGGCCTCGCTTCTGAAGCAGGGGGTGTACGCCGTGAACTTGAGCGGCAGGGTGCGTCCGTCGAGGATTTCGCCGCGATACAGGTTCGTGAGCGGCACTTCGGCGGTCGGCGCGAGGTACAGATCCCAATCACCCGATATCTTGAAGAGGTCCTGCTCGAATTTGGGCAGGTTGCCGGTGCCCGTCAGCGACGCGGTGTTCACGAGGAAGGGCGGTTCCACTTCCCGATATCCGTGTTCAGTCGTATGCAGATCGAGCATGAAGTCGATCAACGCGCGGGACAGCCGCGCTCCCGCGCCGAGCAGGACCGCGAAGCGCGCACGGGCAATCTTGGCCGCGCGTTCGAAATCGAGGATGCCCAGCGCGGTGCCCAGGTCCCAGTGTGGCTTCGGCTCGAAGTCGAAGATGCGCGGCTCGCCCACGCGCCGGACCTCGCGATTGTCGGCCGCGCTGGATCCCGACCGGGACGCTCGCATGCGGCAGGTTCGGCACCGTCAACAGCACACCCTGTCGCTCGCTCTCGAGCGCTTCGAGATCGGCATCGAGCTGCTTGATGCGCTGCGCCCGCTCGCGATTGGCGTCGAACAGCGGCGTGGCGTCCTGGCCGAGCCGCTTCAGGCGGGCAACCTCCTCACCCGCCGCGTTCTGCGCGCGCTTCAGCGTCTCGACCTCGAGAATGAGCGACCTGCGCCTGTCGTCGAGCGACGAGAGGTCGGACAGCAGCGCCTCCGGCTGCAGCCCCCGGTTCTGCAGGCCGGTGCGGACCAGGTCGGCATGATCGCGGACAAACGAGGGATCCAGCATGCTGCGATCCTATACTTAACAGCTCGCGATCGGGTCAGGCGGAGGCGGCGGACGAGCGCCTCGGACAGCCTGTTGCCAGCACTCGCGCGCAAGGAGACATGGTCGTGATGCCACCGCTTCGAAAGGCCGTCTTTCCGGCGGCCGGGCTCGGCACGAGGTTTCTGCCGGCCACCAAGGCGCAGCCGAAAGAAATGCTGCCGCTCGTCGACAAGCCGATCATCCAATACGGCGTCGAAGAGGCGGTGGCTTCAGGAATCTCGAACATCATCCTCGTCACGGGACGCGGGAAGAACGCGATCGAGGACCACTTCGACGTGTCGGTGGAGCTCGAGACGTTTCTCGAAGCCCGCGGCAAGAAGGAACTGCTGCAGGTCGTCCGTGACATCTCGAACATGATCAACGTGTCGTACGTGCGCCAGGGGGAGGCGCTCGGTCTCGGCCACGCCGTGCTCGTCACGCGCGATCTCGTCGGACCAGAACCCTTTGCCGTGCTGCTCGGCGACGACGTCATCGACGCTGATCCGCCGGCGATCAAGCAGATGCTCGCCGTGTTCGAAGAGGTGCAGGGTCCGGTCCTTGCCGTCGAGCGTGTGCCGCGCGAAGACGTCTCGAGCTATGGCATCGTCGCCATCGACGAAAGCGCGAAGCTGCCGCGTGGTGTGTTCCGTGTGCGCGACCTCGTCGAGAAGCCGACGCGCGAAGAAGCGCCGTCGGATCTCGCCATCATCGGGCGCTACATCCTGACGCCCGACATCTTCGAGTCGCTCGCCGAAACCGGCAAGGATCGCACGGGCGAAATCCAGCTCACGAACGGACTGCGGCACCTGCTCGCGAAGCGTCCGATCTATGCCTGCGAGATCGATGGCGTCCGTCACGACACCGGCAACAAGCTCGGATTCCTGAAAGCGGTGGTGTACTTCGCGCTCCGGCGGCCGGATCTCGCCGACGCGTTCGCGAAGTACCTCGCGTCGGTCGACGTTCAGGACCTGCTCAAGAAGTAGGGGAGCGAATGGGGGAATTGGGGTCGGGATGAGTTTCAGTTCCGGCAATGGCGATGATGTCGACTTGTGGCCGGAACTGAAACTTATCCCGACCCCAATTCCCCAATTCCCGTCGGGCTACGTCTTCTTGGGGGTGTCGGACGTGGACGCGGGCGCCGCCGTCGCCGGGGCGTCCGACGACGAGGATTTCGACTCGCTGGAACTCGACCCGCCCTCGGTCTTCGCCGTCGTGGATCCCGACTGGTTCTTCTTCGCGTAGTCGGTGATGTACCAGCCCGATCCCTTGAACTGAATAGCGGGCGACGACATCAGCTTCACGACGGGACCGGAGTCACACGACGGGCAGACGCTCACGAGTTCGTCCGAGAAACGCTGGATGCGCTCGAACTGGTGGCCGCAGGCTTCGCAGCGGTATTCGTATAAGGGCATGTCGCTTGAAGGCGCTGGAGCTCCGCGCCTACTCCATTACATCTCCGCCTGGCTGCTGGAGCATCAGTTGGCGATGGGCCCAGAACGGCGCAGCGCCCTGGCCAAGCAGGCTGTCGTGGAACGTCCGCAACGAGAAATCAGCGCCGTGCTGCGCTTTGTAATCGCGGCGCAGCTTCAACAGCATCAACTTCCCGGCGGTATAGACGATGTAGCTCGGATCGAACGTGCCGCGCTCGGCTTCGCGCCGCGCGCTGCTTTCTTCGAGGAACGCATCGTCTCTGAAGAAGCGCACGCCCTGCTCGACCGAGAGATCCTCCGTGTGCAGCCGGAGCCCGACGACGAAGCGCACCAGACGAATGAGCGCTTCCTGCAGCTGACCGAGCCGTAGCGTCGTATCGCTCTTACCGAACCCGGCTTCCACCATCATCTGCTCGCAGTAGTGCGCCCAGCCTTCGACGAACGAGGCCGATGCGAAGAAGAGCGACTTGCGCACCTTCGATGTCACCTGGCGCAGGTGCTGGTACTGGAGGAAGTGTCCCGGATAGACCTCGTGCATCGAGATCGACCAGAGCGTCGGGTAATTGAGGTCGCGCAGGTGCTCTTCCTGCCGCTCCGGACTCCAGGTGCGATCCACGTCCGTCACGTAGTAGTACGCGCGCGCCGGCTTGGTCTCGAACGGACCAGGCGTCCACATGCTCGCAAACGACCAGCGGTAGAACTCGGGCGTCGGTGCGACGATCACGGGTTCGCCGGCGGGGATCGACACGATCTTCTGGCGCTCGAGGAACTGACCGAGCTGCTCGATCTGCTTGCGGGCCGCTTCGGCGAGTCCACCCGGCGGTGCGTGCTCGTTCTTCGCGCGGCGCCAGGCCTCTGCGGGATCCGCGCCGTTCAACTTGCCGGCGACCTTCCGGAATTCCTCCTGCGTCTCCGCCAGCTCCCGTTCCGCAATGGCGAGCAGCTTTTCGGCGCTGAGCGTGATGCCTTCTTCGAGCTTCAGCTTCTGCTCGAATCGCTCCTTGCCAAGGCGGAAGCTGGCCCGCGCCTTCGGCGCCTGCTCCTTCTCCATGTACTCGACGTAGGTGCCGATGGCCTGCGTCGCTTCGACCGACGCGTCCGCGAGGTCGCCCAGCAGGTGCAGGTCGTCTACGCCGGCGAACGCGCGCGGAAGATCGCGCTCGATGAAGGTCTGCGTCCCCTTGAAGGTTTCGATGCCGACCTTCAGGAAGATGCCGGGCGGATCCTTGACGTTGTCGCGAGCGGCCTGAATGAGGCGGGGCGCCTGACGCAGTTTCGACAGCACCCGGCGGGCCCGCTCGGTCTCGGGCGCGTAGGCGAAGAGCGCCTGCGCAGCCAGGCTCGACGCGAGGATGTCGGCGTAGATCTGAGGGTTTCGCTCCCAGGTGCGAATGTCTTCCGATTCGAACATCTTCGCCTTGATATGGGAGGCGAGGATGGGATGCTCCACCCGTTCGACCCGAGTCAAGGCGTCCTGGGGGATTTCGATCAGCCGCCGGGCAAAGCCGGCCAGGGCCCGAGTGTCGGCTTCGACACCGGTCCGGCTGATGTCCTCCAGCAGGTCGTCGTGCGTGTGCACGCCGTCGAGGGCGGCGATTGTTGGATGCACTTCCTGCAGGTAGCGCAGGTAGTCATCGACGAAGTGGGGCAGCGGCTCCGAGGAATACATCGCGATCCCCAATGGTACAATAAGCGGTCCCCCCTGGTATGCCGGGCACGCTCTTCGTCGTCGCGACCCCCATCGGGAACCTGGAGGACGTCACGATGCGGGCGTTGCGCGTGCTGCGCGAGGTAGACGCGGTCGCCGCGGAAGACACGCGCCGGACGGGCCTCTTTCTCCAGCACTTCGGCATCACCACGCCCACGCTCAGCCTGCACGATCACAACGAACGTGCAAAAACACCGGGTCTCGTGGAGCGGCTCGTCAGTGGCGCCTCGCTGGCGCTCGTGTCTGACGCAGGCACGCCACTTCTCTCGGATCCCGGCCTTCGTCTGGTCCGCGCCGCTCACGAGGCAGGGGTGCCGATTGTGCCTGTTCCTGGCGCCTCCGCAGTGACGGCAGCCCTGTCGGTGTCAGGTTTACCGGTCAATACGTTCACGTTCCTCGGTTTCGCCCCGGCCCGCGGGGCAGAGCGAGATCGCTGGCTGGAGGGCCTGAAAAGCATTCCTCACACGCTGGTCTACTTCGAGGCGCCGCACCGCGTGCGCGAATCGCTCGAAGCCGTCGGCCGGATCCTGGGAGATCGCTATGTGGTCGTGGCGCGCGAGCTGACCAAGCTCCACGAGAGCGTGGCACGGGGATGGCTAAGCTCAATTCTGGCTGAGGGCATCGAAGAACGGGGCGAGCTCACGATTCTGGTATCTGACCTATCTAAACCGAGCTCCGAAGACGGCGGAAACTCTCGACGAAGCGTCGGTGCAGCGTGAATTTGGTGTATTGACCGAAAATGATGGCCTGTCCGGTAAAGATGCTGTCAAGCAACTCTCGGCGAAATATGGGCTCTCGCGGCAGCAGGTCTACAAGATCGTGGGCCAGACGGATTAAATATGGTTAGTCGCCCTAGTTTGGTGGACTTCTGAGGCCGTCGCGAGGTCCCGACCGCCGACGCTCGCCTGTCGTGTTCGTGCCCGGCACCGATACACCTGTCGTCGAGGGGGCAGCTTCTAGTCGCCGCCGGCCGTCACTTTCTCAGTTCAAACGCTCATGACCGACCTCCATGTGCTCGTGCTCGCCGCTGGCAAGGGCACGCGCATGAAGTCCGCGATACCTAAGGTGCTCCACTCGATAGGCGGAGTGACGCTGCTCGACCGCGTACTCGCCGCCGCGTCCCGGCTCGAACCCGCCTCGGTCACGATCGTGGTTGGCCATCAGGCCGCCCTCATCGAGGCTGCGTGTGCCGGCCGGACGGGAGTGACCTGCGTGCTTCAGGAGCCGCAACTGGGAACCGCTCATGCTGTGCTGCAGGCGGCGCCACGGCTTGCGGATCGGACCGGCACCCTGGTGATGCTCTCGGGGGACGTGCCGCTCCTGTCCGCGGACACGGTCATGCGGCTCGTCTCAACGCATCGCACGGCAGGCGCGTCCGCAACCGTCCTGACGGCGAGCGTGCCGCGGCCAACCGGGTACGGACGCATCGTCCGTGACGGCGGCCGTATCGCGCGCATTGTCGAAGAGCGCGACGCATCTCCCGATGAGCGCGCCCTCCAGGAGATCAACTCCGGGGTCTACGCCTTCGATCTGGCGCCGCTCTTTCCGGCGCTTCGAAGCATCGCGTCCGACAACGCGCAAGGCGAGTACTACCTGCCCGATCTCGTCGGCATCTACCGGCGGCGCGATCTCGTCGTCGAGACGGTGTCGGTCGCCGACGTTCGGGAAATCCAGGGTGTCAACAGCCGCGCCGAGCTCGCGGCCGTGGGGGAAGTCGTGCGACAGCAGAAGAACGACCGGCTGATGGCGGAAGGTGTGACGCTCGTCGATCCGGCCACCACGTATGTCGAAGACACGGTCGTCATCGGCCCGGATACGGTGCTGCATCCGAATGTGTACCTGGAGGGCCGTACGACGCTCGGGGCGGGCTGTGTCGTCCACGCCGGCTCGCGGATCGTGGACTCCACGCTGGGCGATCGAGTCGTCGTCAAGAACTACACGATCATCACGAGCTCGATTCTTCGGTCCGAGGTGCAGATCGGTCCGTTCGCGCACGTACGGCCCGACAGTGAGGTGCTCGAAGGCGCCCACATCGGCAACTTCGTCGAGTTGAAGAAAACAGTCATGGGCCAAGGCGCGAAGGCGGGACATCTCGCGTATCTCGGCGACGCGCGCATCGGGTCGGGCGTCAACATCGGCGCGGGTACCATCACGTGCAACTACGACGGCACGCGCAAGCACCAGACTGTGATCGAAGACGGCGCGTTCATCGGCAGCGACAGTCAGCTCGTGGCGCCGGTCACGGTCGGCAAAGGCGCGTACGTTGCGGCCGGATCGTCGATCGTCGAAGACGTGCCTGCCGGCGCTCTCGGCATTGCCCGTGGACGCCAGGTCAACATCACGGGATGGGCGGACAGGAAGAAGGACGGGTGACAACTCCGACTTCCAACTCCCGGCTTCAGGCTCTGGGCCTTGGTCCTCCGCAGACCCTTTCGACTTTGAGCCTCTTGACTCTTAGACCCTAGAGAGATTCACCTATGTGCGGCATCATCGGCTACATCGGGCACAAGGAAGTGGTGCCGGTCCTCATCGACGGATTGCGGAAGCTCGAATACCGCGGCTATGACTCCGCCGGCGTGGCCGTCGTCCACAAGGGAGAGCTCGCGCTGCGTCGAAGCGCAGGGAAGCTCGCCCGGCTCGAAGCCGTAATCACGACCGATCCGCTGACCGGCGATTACGGACTGGGCCACACGCGATGGGCCACTCACGGACGGCCCACCGAAGAGAACGCCCACCCTCATCGCGACTGCACCGGCCGCATCGTCGTCGTCCACAACGGGATCATCGAGAACTACCTCGATCTGAAGGCGGAGCTCCAGCGCGAGGGCCACACGTTCGTGACAGAGACCGACACGGAGATCGTGGCGCACCTGGTCGAACGCGAGAGCCGCGGCGACGGCCTCGAGCAAGCCGTCCGCCGCGCGCTCGCGCAGATGCGCGGCCTGTTTGCCATCGTGCTGATTTCGGTAGACGACCCGGGCAAGATCGTCGCGGTCAGGAACGGTCCTCCCGTGGTGGTCGGCCTTGGCGACGATGAGTTCTTCGTCGCGTCGGATATTCCGGCGATCCTCAGCCACACCAGGAACGTCGTGTTTCTCGGCGACGAAGAAATGGCGGTGATCACACGCCAGGGCGTGCGCTTCACCGACGTGCACGGCCACGAAGTGTCGAAGGCGACGCAGCGCGTCACCTGGGACCCGATCATGGCCGAACGGGCCGGCTACAAGCATTTCATGCTGAAAGAAATCTTCGAGCAGCCGAATGCGGCGCGCGAGACCGTGCTCGGCCGCGTCTCGCTCGATCGGCACAAGGTGTTCCTCGAGGAGATGAATCTGACCGAGGCCGACCTCAGGGCGGTGGATCGTGTGACGGTGCTCGCCTGCGGGACGTCGTGGCATGCGGGGCTCGTCGGCAAGTACATGATCGAGCAGCTGGCGGGTCTGCACACCGAGGTGGACTACGGCTCGGAATACCGGTATCGGAATCCGATCGTGGACGGCCGGACGCTGGCGGTCGTGATCACGCAGTCTGGCGAGACAGCCGACACGCTCGCCGCACTGCGAGAGGCGCGCAAGAAGGGAGCGCGCTCCATCGCCATCTGCAACGTCGTCGGCAGCATGGCCACGCGCGAAGCCGATGGCACGGTGTACACGCATGCCGGGCCCGAGATCGGCGTCGCGTCGACCAAGGCGTTCACGTCGCAGCTGGTGGCGCTGTATCTGCTCGCGGTCTATCTCGCCCAGGTGCGCGGCCGCATGTCGGCAGCCGACGCCCGACCGCACCTTGAAGCGCTGCTCGGACTGCCGGCGCTGATGGAGCAGGTCCTGAAAACAGCACCCGCCGTCGAGGAGATCGCCGCACGGTTCCAGAACCGCGCTGACTTCCTGTACCTGGGCCGCGGAATCAACTATCCCATCGCGCTCGAAGGTGCCTTGAAGCTCAAGGAGATCTCGTACATCCACGCCGAGGGATACCCGGCGGGCGAGATGAAGCACGGACCGATTGCGCTCATCGACGAGCTGATGCCGGTCGTGGCGATCGCTCCTCACGACGCTGTGTTCGAGAAGATGCTCGGCAACGTGCAGGAAGCCAAGGCTCGCGGCGGTTCTGTCGTGGCGCTCACGACGCCGGGCGACGACAAGCTCAAGACGCTCCTGGAGCCCCGCACCGACTATGTCATCACCCTTCCAGACGCGCCGCCTCTGTTGATGCCCATCGTCGCCGTCGTGCCGCTCCAGCTGCTCGCCTATCACATCGCGGTGCGCCGCGGATGCGACGTCGATCAGCCGAGGAACCTCGCCAAGAGTGTGACCGTCGAATAGCGCTCGACGATATCGATTGCACGGCGGCGCGCCTCGCCTCAGAATAGAAGGAGACATCGTCACGTTATCGCGGCTGGCCGAATTCGCTCCGGCTTGACTCCGCACTCCGCATTCCGAATTCCGAATTTGACTGATCTCCTGTCGTCACTGAATCCAGAGCAGCGCGCTGCCGTCCTCCAGACCGATGGGCCCGTGCTGATTCTGGCGGGCGCCGGCTCGGGCAAGACGCGCGTCATCGCCCACCGCATCGCCCACATCGTCTCCACTGGTGCCGGACGCCCCGACGAAGTACTGGCCGTGACCTTCACGAACAAGGCCGCGGAGGAAATGCGGACGCGCGTGCAGAAGCTGGTGGGCGGCGATTGCTCGGGCATGTGGATCTCGACGTTCCATTCGCTCTGTGCACGCCTGCTGCGGCGCGAGGCCCCAGCCATCGGACTCACGCGAGACTTCGTCATCTACGATTCGTCCGATCAGCTGGCCGTGATCAAGCAGGGCATGAAAGAGCTGCGGATCGACGACAGCTTCGTTCAGCCGCGCGCGGCCCTCTCGCGCATCAGCCACGCCAAGAACCTGATGGAAGGGCCCGAAAGTCTGTCGGGCGGTTGGAATCCGCGCGACGAGCAGATCGGGCGGCTCTACACGTACTACCTCGCGGCACTGACGTCCAGCAACGCGCTCGACTTCGACGATCTCCTCTTGAAGACCGTGGAGCTGTTCGAGAAGTCGGAGACGACGCGGGACCGGTACAGCCAGAAGTTCCGCTTCGTGATGGTGGACGAATACCAGGACACCAACCGTCCTCAATACATGCTCGTGAAGCGTTTCGCCGAACGGCATCGTAATCTGTGCGTGGTTGGAGACCCCGATCAGTCCATCTACAAGTGGCGCGGCGCGGATCTTCGGAACATCCTCGACTTCGAGCGCGATTTCCCCGAAGCGACGGTCGTACGGCTCGAGCAGAACTATCGTTCGACGCAAGTCATTCTCGAAGCCGCTTCGGCGGTCATCAGCCAGAACAAGAACCGCAAAGAGAAGCGGCTGTGGACCGATCGCACCGGCGGCGCCCGGATCCTTGCCTTCCGTGGCGGCGACGAGCTGGAAGAGGCCGACTTCATCATGCGGACGGCGCGCCGCGCGCTGAATGACGATCCCGAGCACACGGTGGCGATCCTCTACCGCACGAACGCGCAGTCGCGGACGATTGAAGACGCGCTCATGCGCGAGGGCCTGGCATACCGGATCGTCGGATCGGTACGGTTCTACGAGCGGCGGGAAGTCAAAGACTCGCTGGCGTACATGAAGGTCATCATCAACCCGCATGATGACGTGAGCGTGCGCCGGATCATCAATGTGCCGGCCCGAGGCATTGGCAAAGGCGTCCTTGATGGTCTCGACACCTTGCCACCGACGGCGGAGCTTCCGCCGCTGCTCGCGGCCGGCCTCGAGCCGACGGTCTCGGCGACGTCGGTCTGGGCGCGCGTCGTTCGGGCGATCGACGAGCGTCTTCTGCCATCACGAGCCGTGGCGTCGTTGACGGCGTTCCGCGACATCGTGCTGTCGCTGACAGAGGTGGCCAGGCACGACACCGTCTCAATCACTCTGGGCAAGATTCTCGACCAGAGCGGATACCTCAAGGACCTGCGGGAGGATCACACCGAAGACTCGCAAAGCCGGATCGAGAACCTGATGGAACTGGTCTCGGCCGCCCGCGAGTACGAGTCTCGGGACCCCGAACCCTCACTCGGCGGCTTCGTGGATCAGTTGTCGCTCCTCTCGGACGTCGACGAAGAGGCCGGTGCACGTGACGCGCGCATCTGGATGATGACGATGCACAGCGCGAAGGGACTGGAGTTTCCGGTCGTCGTGATCGCCGGCCTCGAGGACGGGCTCTTCCCGCACTCCCGCTCACGGGATGACGATGCCGAGCTCGAAGAGGAACGGCGGCTCTGCTATGTCGGGATGACGCGTGCGCGCACGAGGCTGGTCCTCACGAGCGCCGCCAGGCGCCGCGTCTTCGGCGAGTATTCGCCGACGGAACCGTCGCGCTTCCTCGATGAGATCCCCGCCGAGCTCGTGGAACGCGCACCAGGCACCTCGTCCGGCACGTATCAGGCGTCGCTGTCGTCGCGCTTCGAGTACCGCCCCAATCCATACGGTCGCGGCGGCCGCGGCGGGTCAAAGGTTCAGGAGGTAGAAGTGGAACCGTACGCGTACGAAGACGAGGATCAGTCGACCGGTAGCGTACGCGCCGGCGCGCGGGTCCGGCACGCTCACTTCGGTGTGGGCACCGTCATCAGCGTCGAGCCCGTCGACGACGACGCCCGCGTCGTGGTGCGCTTTGCGATTGGTCAGAAAACGCTGCGCGCGAAGTACGCAAGGCTCGAGGTCGTCTAACTCAGAAACTCCATCCTTTTCGTAGTCGTGTTCGTATTCGTTCTTCGTTGATTGATCGAACACGAACTGCGAACACGAACGCGACGCGCGTTACCTCTCACGTGTAACCGCGACCCACTCCGACGCTCGAGTTGCCTCTCCGCCTTCGTCCGAGGCGGCTACCCTCCACGAAAACCGTTCTCCAGGGCGAATCAGCTCTGACAACCGTGGAGGCATCGGGGCTGACGTTCCGCGGGCGTCGAACTCCATCAGCTGACGCTCCGCGGCATCGACCACGGTGATGCGCACGACGTCAGCAGCGCCGACGCCGGACCAGCTGAAGGTGAACGGGTGCGAGCTGGAGCCTCTTGGTGTCAGCGCGACGAGCGGCGTGGAGGGTGGAGGAGCCTGCGCATGGTTGCCGTTCCCGCCACACGCGGAGAGCAGCGTGGCGGCGAGCAGCAGGGGAACGAGGACGCCAGGGGCTGGTCGTAGCCCCTGGCGTTTGCACGACGACCGCACGTCTCGCGGGACCTTACGCGCCCTTGACGTGCGTCACAATCCAGCGGCCGGTGACGTCCTTGCCTTCGGCGTCCTTGCCGACGCATCGTTCGACCGTCACCGTGAGCGTCTTCTGCGCCGGTTGGCCTTGCGGGAGGGTGACCGTCGCGTCGACGGTGACATCCTTCTGCACCAAGTTGCCGTCGAACTTGGTGACGTCGGGCGTGGGACCGCTGGGCCTCGACAGACTGAGTTCGGCGAGGCCTTTGACGCGATTGAGCTCCGCGCGTGCATCGGACATCGTCTTGGAGTGCTTGGCGGAATCTTCGCGGAGCTTCTCCCATGCGTCCTTGATAGGAACGTCCTTCTTGCCGATGGGCTTCTTGGTGACTTCGGCGTCGACCACGCGCTTGATGGCGTCGATGTTGACACGCTGGTAGTCGTTCTTGTCTCTCGTGAACGAGTCGTTCGTCGGCCTTCGCATCGTCAAAGGCCTTGGCGTACTGTTTGATGGGATACGGAGTGCTGCGTTCCGGGCTGACCGAGATGACCTTGAGGTTCTGGACTTGTCCGTCTGTCTGAGGGTCGAATGTCGCGGTCGCGAAGTTGCCGAGCGCGGCGTAGTCGCGCAGGCGTGAGGCCCGGAAGAAGTCTCGAACGAGCTTTTCCTCGGGCACGACGCTGCACGCAATACCGACCATCATCAGAGCGAGGGTTGCGATCACCGCGAACGTCGTGCGGACGTGCCGATCCATAAGCCGCCCTCCTTTGGCTCGCTGCCCTGCCTACTGCTGGTCTTTCGGGTCTGACTCCTCCCCGTCCGCTGGCGGGGACGACGGATTTCCGTCGGATACGGGGAAGGTCGCGTCGCCGTCGCCATTTTCCTGCCCTTCCTGTTCATCGAGGCGGGCGAGCGAAACGGCCTTGTCTTCGGGCTCCATGTCGATGAGACGCACGCCCTGGGTGTTCCGGCCGATCATCGAAATCGCGCCGGCGGACGTGCGCAGCACCTTGCCCTGCTGCGTGATGAACATGACTTCGTCGCTCTCGGCGACTGAGGCCACACCGACGACCCGCCCGTTGCGTTCGGTCGTCTGTATGTTGATGATACCCACTCCGCCTCTCGCGGTCACGCGGTAGTCATCGATCGGGGTGCGCTTGCCGAAGCCGTTTTCGGTGAGCGTCAGGACGGCCGTGCCCGGCCGCAGCACCTCCATCGCGACGACTTCGTCATCGTCGCGGAGCGTCAGTCCACGGACGCCGTAAGCGGTGCGTCCCATCGGCCGCACGTCGGTCTCGTCGAAGCGGATCGCCGCGCCGTTCCGGCTCGCGATCAGGATCTGGCCCGACCCATCGCTGGTCGTCACCGCGATCACCGAGTCATCGTCTTCGACGCCCAGCGCGATGATGCCGCCGGCTCTGGGATTGCTGAAGGCCGTCAGCTCCGTCTTCTTGATGACGCCCTTCCTCGTGCCCATCACGACGAAGCGGCCCTCCTCCCACTCGCGAACGGTCAGCAGCGCCGCGATCTTCTCGTTCGGTTCCATCGACACGAGGTTGGCGATGGCCTTGCCCTTGCCGGCGGCCTCGACGTCTGGGATCGCATGGACTTTGAGCCAGTACGCACGGCCGCGATCCGAGAAGATCATCAGGTAGTCGTGCGTGGACGCGATGAAGAGGTGCGCGACGAAATCCTCTTCCTTCGTCTTCATTCCGATCCGGCCGCGGCCGCCGCGCCGCTGGCTCCGGTACGTCGTGATGGCAGTCCGCTTGATATAGCCGGTGTCGCTGACGGTGATCGCCACATCTTCTTCGGCGATGAGATCCTCGATCCGGAGCTCGCCCTCGGCTTCGAGAATCTGTGTGCGGCGATCGTCCCCGTACTTCGCCTGCACGGCGCGCAGCTCGTCAACGATCAACTGCATCAGCAGATCGTCGTTGGCGAGGATGGCACGCAGCCGCTCGATCGCCTTCATCAGCTCCGCGAGCTCGTCCACGATCTTCTGGCGCTCGAGACCGGTCAACCGCTGCAGCTGCATTTCGAGGATGGCCTGCGATTGCAGCTGCGACAAGCCGAATTCGCGCATGAGGCCGTCGCGCGCCTCCGGAGTGGTCTTGGAGCCTCTGATGAGCGCGATGACGCGATCGATGTGATCGAGCGCGATGCGGAAGCCCTCGAGGAGGTGCGCGCGTGCCTCGGCCTTCCGCAGCTCGAACTCGGTCCGCCGCCGGACCACCTCTCGGCGGAATTCGATGAAGTGCTCGATGAACTCGAGCAGGTTCAGGACGCGGGGCCGGCCGGCGACGATCGCCAGCATGATGACGCCGAAGCTGGTCTGGAGCGACGTGTGCTTGTACAGGTTGTTGAGCACAACCTCCGGCACCTCGCTGCGGCGCAGCTCGATCACGATGCGCATGCCTTCGCGATCGGACTCGTCACGGATATCGACGATGCCCTCGATCGTCTTCTCGCGAACGAGCTCGGCGATCTTCTCGATCAGCCTGGCTTTGTTGACCTGATACGGAATCTCGGTGACGACAATCGACGTCTTGTCGCCTTTCTTCGACTGTTCGAACTCCGTCTTGGCCCGCAGCAGGATCGATCCGCGACCGGTTCGGAAGGCATCCACGATGCCCTGGTGGCCCACGATGAAGCCGCCGGTGGGAAAGTCCGGTCCCCTCACGAGGCGAAGAAGGTGGCGGAGCCGATCGTCGCGTGTGGTCAGGCGCTCGCTGTCGTCACGCTCTTCGGCCGGTTGCTGTGATCGGTGGGAGCTTTTCTGCTGCTCGCCGGCGACGTAGATGATCCCGTCGATCACCTCGCGCAGGTTATGCGGAGGCACGTTCGTGGCCATGCCGACCGCGATCCCCGCGGATCCGTTGATCAGCAGGTTCGGGACCGCGGCGGGCAGCACCGTCGGTTCCTCGGTCGTCTCGTCGTAGTTCGGAACGAAGTCAACGGTCTCTTTGTCGAGATCCGCCATCAGATCTTCGGCGAGCGCCTGCAGGCGTGCCTCGGTGTACCGCATCGCCGCGGGCGAGTCGCCGTCGACCGACCCGAAGTTCCCCTGACCGTCCACCAGGGGATACCGCATGTTGAAGTCCTGCGAGAGCCGCACGAGCGTGTCGTAGATCGACGCGTCGCCATGGGGATGGTAGTTGCCCATCACCTCGCCGACGATCTTGGCGCACTTGCGGTACGTCCGGTTCGGCGAGAGTCCCATCTGGCGCATGCCGTAGAGCACTCGACGATGTGCCGGTTTGAGACCGTCTCGAACATCTGGCAGCGCTCGCCCGATGATTACGCTCATCGCGTAATCCATGTACGAGCGCTTCATCTCGTCTTCGATGTTGACGGGGATCTTTGAGGCGGCGAATTCCATATGACGGGGCTAGAGGCTAAGGGCTAGGGATGGCTAAAGGCAAACGGCGAAGTGGCAAAGCGCTCGACCCGAGGAAGCCGTCAGCCTCCAGCCCTTGGCTCCTGGCCACGTTCTAAACGTCCAGGTTCTTCACGGCGAGTGCGTTGTCTTCGATGAACTTCCGCCGCGGTTCGACCTGATCGCCCATGAGCGTCGTGAACATCTGGTCGGCTTCGGCGTGGTCTTCGGCGCGGACCTGCAGCAGCGTGCGGACTTCCGGTTTCATCGTCGTCGCCCAGAGCTGTTCGGGGTTCATCTCGCCGAGGCCCTTGTACCGGTTGACGGCGACGCCCTTCTTGCCGGCGGCGATGAAGAACTCGAGGAGCTCGTCCACCGTTTCGATGCGGACTTCCTGATCGCCCGCGGCAGCGCGCGGGCGCTGGACGTCCACCGGCGGACGCGGACTCTCCTCCGCCGTGTCAGCCGCCTGCGTCTCGTCAACCACCTCCGGCTCGGATCCGGTCGTCGCGATCACCACCGGGCCCTTCAGCCAATCGCGAACGTCTCGGTAGCTCTGGATGAGCGCACGGTACTCGCCGGTCGTCACGAAGTCGGCCGTGACCTGATGCCGGCGGCTGTATCCGCTCCGCCGATCGTCGACGAGCAGCTGAAAGCCGTCGTGTTCCTCATCGGGGATGACGGACACGACCTGCGTGCTGGTGCTCAACTGGGCGGCAACGTCCTCGAGCGACTCACGCCGGTTGAAGAAACTTCGCTCGCGCACCTCGCGCTCGAGCAGACTCTCGACGACATCGCGTGGAAATCCGCGGCGCTCGACCACCTGCATGTACTTCCGGTACCGATCAGCCGGTGCAGCAGGCGTTCGAGCTCGACACCCGACACGACGCGTTCGCCAAAGCGCACGGTCCGAGGCTCGGACGCCCGACGCAGCAGGAATGCCTCCAGCTCACGATCGTCCTTGATGTAGGTCTCCGACCGGCCGCGCTTCGCTCGATACAGCGGCGGCTGCGCGATGTAGACGTAGCCGTGATCGATCAGCTGCGGCATCTGCCGGTAGAAGAACGTCAGCAGCAGCGTCCGGATGTGCGATCCGTCCACGTCCGCGTCGGTCATGATGATGATCCGGTGGTATCGCAGCTTCGTGAGATCGAAGTCTTCCTGCCCGATGCCACAGCCGAGCGCCGCGATCATCGTGCGGATCTCCTCGCTGCTCAGCATCTTGTCGAAACGCGCTTTCTCGACGTTCAGGATCTTGCCCTTGATGGGCAGAATCGCCTGGAACCGCCGGTCTCGCCCCTGCTTGGCCGAGCCGCCGGCCGATTCGCCTTCGACGATGTAGAGCTCGCTGAGCGCGGGATCGCGCTCCTGGCAGTCGGCCAGCTTGCCGGGCAGCGCGCTGCTGTCGAGTGCGCCTTTCCGGCGGACGAGGTCTCGCGCCTTGCGCGCCGCATCGCGGGCGCGTGCGGCGTCGACCGCCTTCGTGATGATGCGTCGAGCGACGCCGGGATTCTCTTCGAGGTACGTGCCGAGCTTCTCGTTGACGATCTGCTCGACAATCCCCTTCACCTCGGTGTTGCCCAGCTTCGTCTTGGTCTGTCCCTCGAATTGCGGCTGCGGGATCTTGACGCTGATGACGGCCACGAGTCCTTCACGGATGTCGTCGCCGCTGATGCTCTCTTTCAGGTCCTTCGCAAGGTTCGTCTCGCTCGCATACACATTGATCGTGCGTGTCAATGCGGACCTGAATCCGGAGAGATGCGTGCCGCCTTCGTGTGTGTTGATGTTGTTCGCGAAGCTGTACACCGCTTCTGCGTATCCGTCGTTCCACTGCAGCGCGATCTCGACGTCGATCTTGTCCTTCAACGACTGCATGAAGATCGGTGTGTCGTTGGTGACCACCTTGTTGCGGTTCAGGTGCGTGACGAACTCGCGGATGCCACCCTCGTAATGGAACCTGTGGCTCTTGCCAGCCTCGCGCTCATCGTCGAGCGTGATGACAACGCCGCCGTTCAGGAAGGCGAGCTCACGCAGCCGCTGGGCGAGCGTATCGAAGCTGAAGACAATCGTTTCGAAGATCTGCGCGTCCGGACGGAAGCGGATCTTCGTCCCGCGCCTTCTCGTCGTGCCGGTGACCTGCAAATCGCCGATCGGCTTGCCGCGCTCGTACGCCTGCTGATAGACCTTGCTGTCGCGCCAGATCTCGAGCTCGAGCGATTCCGACAAGGCGTTCACGACCGAGACGCCCACGCCGTGCAGGCCGCCTGACACCTTGTATGCGTCGTTGTCGAATTTGCCGCCCGCATGGAGCACCGTGAGCACGACCTCCGCGGCGGAACGACCGCTTTCGTGCATGTCCACGGGAATGCCGCGTCCGTTGTCCACGACGGTGATCGAGTTGTCGATGTGTATGGTGACGTTCACCTCGTCAGAGAAACCCGCCAACGCCTCGTCGATGGAGTTGTCGACGATTTCGTAGACGAGGTGATGAAGGCCCGGCTCTCCGGTTGACCCGATGTACATGGCAGGCCGCTTGCGGACGGCCTCCAGACCTTCGAGCACCTTGATTTTGTCAGCACCGTATTCGTCCGCAGGAAGGCCGCCGTCGCCAGTGAGCGGGACGGCGTCTGGGAGGGCGTTGGCGTTCGAATCGGTTTGTGGATCCAGTTGCGACACTAAGACGTCCTTGGTTCAGTAGCCTGACGAGGGTGGAACGGCGGCAGACAGCGCCTGGGCAGGACCTGCAACAGGGGGCGCCGTCTCGATCGTGCAGCCGGTCGCGATCAGATGCGCATCGGCATGATCACGTAGGTGTAGTCGTAACCCTCCGCGCCAATCGGCCGCATCACTGCCTGACTGACCTCGTCCTTCAGTTCCAGCGCGACACCATCGGTCTCGACAACGTTCACGAAGTCGAGCACGTATTGCGCGTTGAAGCAGATCTGCAGCGGTGGTCCGGCATATTCCACGCTCAACTGCTCGCGCGCTTCCCCGAACTCGGGACTGCTCGACGTGACTTCGACCTTGCCTTTGTCGATCGCCAGCTTCACCGCCCGCGAACGCTCGTTCGACAACAGCGCGACGCGCTTGATCGCGTTGGTCAGGCGATCGCGCTCGAACTCGACGCGCTTGTCATTGCCCTTCGGAATGACGCGTTCGTACGCGGGAAACTGTCCGTCGATCTTCCGCGAGATGAGCAGGCGATCGCCGACGTGAAAGAACAGATGGTTCTCGCCATATTCGTAGCGAACTTCAACATCGTCGTCGAGCAGCTTTGCGAGCTCCATCAGCGTCTTCTTCGGCAGGATCACTTTCGTTTCAGTCTCCGACGACGCGCCGGCCCGGGGCACGGTGACGAGCGCCAGGCGATGCCCATCGGTCGCGACGAGCGTCATGCTCTCTCCCTTGAGCACGAGTTGCGCACCGTTCAGGAAGTAGCGCGTGTCTTCACCGGTAATCGCAAACTGCGTCCGCGCAATCATCGTGCGCAAGACCGAGCCCGACAGCGACAGCAGACCCTGACCCGTCGCGTCCGGGACGGTGGGGAAGTCTTCCCGTGGCAGGGTCTGCATCTTCGAGTCGAACCGATCAGCTGCGACCGTCACGCTCGTGCTGTCCTGCTCGATCCGCACATCCGTATCCGGAAGCGCTTTCACAATCTCGTACAGCTTCTTCGCCGGCAGGGTCAGCGCCCCACCCTTGGAGACCGAGGCCCCACAGCGGCTGCGCAGCCCGACCTCGAGGTCGGTGGCCAGAAGCTCGACCTGGTTGCCTTTTGCCTCCATCAGCACGTTGGCAAGAATGGGGATTGTGTTCTTGCGCTCAACAATGCCCTGGAACAACTGCAGTTCGCGCAACAGGTCGTTCTTCCGGACAACAAGCTCCATGTGGTGCGAACCTCGGCGAAGGCGCGCGGTGCGCTCTGTTCTCTGTCAGGACGGGAGAGAGTAGGACAGACAGTAAATTATACTGAAAAGAGGTGCTGTTGGAAAGTTTTCCTGTGCCGATTAGTCGTTACGGTTCTAGAACTTAGGCTGTGCACAATCCTGTGAATCGATCGGACGGTATTTTGAACCCCGGCTGTGGAAAAAGCCGGGTGGCAGGGAGCGCACAGTCCCTGAGGCAAGACCACTACGCGGAGACTGTGGAAATCGCCAAAACTCAGCGGAAAGACTCCAGACACGTGTTGATGAAGCTGTTGAAATCGCCATCGCGTTTTCTCAGCTCGTCCACCTTGCGGACGGAGTGGATGACGGTCGAGTGATGCTTGCCGCCAAAACTACGTCCGATCTCCGGTAGCGAGGCGTGCGTCAGCTGCTTGCAGAGATACATCGCGACCTGCCGGGGAATCGCCACTGACTTCGCGTTGTTCTTCGATTTCAGATCCTGCACTTTCAACTGGTAGTAGTCCGCCACGAACTTCTGCACGATCTCGATCGTGACGGCCTTGTCTTCCTGCGTCAGGACGTTGCGCAGCACTTCCTGCGCGAGGGGGAGTGTGATTTCCTGCCCCGTCAACGACGCATACGCAACGAGACGAATGAGCGATCCCTCGAGCTCCCGGATGTTCGACTTGATCTTGCCGGCGATGTAAATCGCCACGTTGTCCGGGAGCGGAACGGCCTCGGTCTCCGCCTTCTTCTTGAGAATGGCCACCTTGGTTTCGAGATCGGGCGGCTGGATGTCTGCGATGAGCCCCCATTCGAACCGCGATCGCAGCCGCTCCTCGAGTTCCTGGATCTCCCGCGGTGGACAGTCGCTGCTCAGCACAATCTGCTTCTGCGCGTCGTGCAGTGCGTTGAAGGTGTGAAAGAACTCCGCTTGTGTGCCGTCCTTGCCTGCGATGAACTGGATGTCGTCCACGAGCAGCACGTCAACGGTTCGGTAGCGCTCTCGGAAATCGATCGAGCGGTCGTACCGCATCGCGTTGATCATCTCGTTCATGAACCGCTCGGCCGAGATGTAGGTGAGCTTCACGCCAGGGTTGTGCTCGAGCACGTAACGTCCGATCGCGTGCATCAGATGCGTCTTGCCGAGCCCCACGCCGCCGTAGAGGAACAACGGGTTGTAGGACCGCGACGGAGCCTCGGCCACCGCCCGTGAAGCAGCATGCGCAAACTGATTCGAGGACCCGACGATGAAAGTATCGAATGTGTAGCGGGCGTTGAGACCCGTGCTGCCGGTGACAGGGGCCGGAACGGATTCGGATTCACTGACGCGCAAAAGCTCATCAGGAGACAGCGCAGGTAGCAGATCGGTGCTGTCCGGCTTCGCCTCCGCCACGAACGACACCGTCAACGAGCCCTGGCCGAGGTCAGAGAGTGCCTCCGCGATCACTCCCGTGTAATGCTTGGTTAACCAATCTCGAAAGACCGGATTCGGGACGCGGACCAGAAGCTCCTGTCCCCGCTGGCTGATCAAGGACGTCGCGCGGAACCACGTGTAAAAACTATGTTTATTGACCTTGAGCTCAATGCGCCCCAGCACGTCGTCCCAAAGAGTGGTGTCGGCCATAGACGTCTGGATCAGCTGGTGAAGGTGGAGAGTGGTGCGGCCGGAGTACGCAAGACTTTCGCTCTGCTGTCGAGCTCACTTTGCACGTTTTTTACAATCAAGACGAAGGAAGTCCGCTGGAACCATGCGTCGTAAAGCCTTTCGCCACGGCGGAATACCCGAAAAATCGGCGTGCGGCAGCGTTCTACGGCGTAAACCGGTGTGTTTTCCACAGTTTTTTCCACAGGTGTGGAAAACTTCGGGAACTGACCCATCACCACGACGCCTTCTGAGTTGGTCGGTGCGGTTCGAGCGATGTCTCGAGGGGCATCGACAATAGCATGGGGAATTCGAAATCGGCGTGCGGATCGCGGAGCGGCAATGGAATCCGTGGGAATCTGCACGCTGAACTTGAATTGACAGAGCTTTTGCCAGTTACTACACTTGATGGTTCACCCCGGCCGCGCTGCGCAAATTGGTGCGGTTCGTCACGCCGGGACGCCCGGACACCGTCATGAAGCGTACTTTTCAGCCCAATAACCGGCACCGGCGCCGGACTCACGGATTTCTCGTGCGCATGAGCACGAAGAACGGCCGGATCGTGTTGAAGCGGCGGCGGGCCAAGGGCCGGAAGCGCCTCACCGTTTCGTCGCCTCGCTAAGCGAGGGCGGCTCACGCGGTGCCCCTCGCTGCCGGGTTTCCCTCAGGGCGCCGGATCAAGCGCCGCCAGGACTTCCAGCAGGTCTACGATCGGGGGCGGCGCGTCTCGAGCCGCCTGATGACCGTCTTTATCCTCGCCCGCGAGGGCGCGGACACGCGGCTGGGAATCGCCGCGACGCGGAAGTTGGGCGGCGCCGTCGTGCGCAATCGCGCCAAACGGCTCGTGCGCGAAATCTTCCGTCGCCATCCCCATCCGCCAGGGCTCGACATCGTCGTCATTCCGCGAGCGCCGCTGCTCGAGGCTACGTTTCAGGACATAGAAACCGAGTATGCGGCCAGCCTCGACCGCCGCGAGCGTCAGTCACGAGGGCCCCGTTAGTCCGGGTCCTGGCGCCCGTGCCGCGCTCTTACTGCTACGTGGCTATAAGCTGGCGCTCTCGCCACTCTTTGCGGGATCCTGCCGCTACTCACCATCGTGTTCTGAGTTCATGCGCATAGCCATTCACGAGTACGGGCTGACCATGGGGGTGTGGCTCGGCGTGAAACGCCTCGCCCGCTGTCATCCCTTCGGCGGGCACGGATACGATCCCGTGCCGCGCCGATCCCGGCCCTGATCATTCATGGAAAAACGCGCGCTCCTCGCAGCCTCGCTCTCGCTCGTCGTCGTCCTGGCGTATCAGTGGCTCATGCCGGCGCCGAAGCGGCCGGCCGTGCGTCCGACCGCCCTGGCGGTCTCGGCATCCTCGGCATCCGCGCCTGCGACGACGCCGCAGCCGGCCCCTGCAGTGCCGGCGATGGCACCGAAGGACACGACCGGTTCTGGTGTCACGCAACCGCTGCCGGCGTCGGTCACGAGTGAGAGTGCTCAGCGCTCGATCGTCGTCGAGACCAGCACCGTCATCGCCTCGTTCGACAATCGCGGCGGCGAGGTGACCAGCTGGCGCCTGAAGCACTACAAAGACCACACGGGTCAGCTGGTGGACATCATCCCCGCCGGCGTACCGCCGACCGAGTCGCGGCCGTTCGAGTTCAAGGCCGACGATCCCGAGATGACGGCACGGCTCAACCAGGGTCTGTATCGCGTGCGCGTGAACGGACACGAGACGGGCGACCGCGTCGAGGTCAGCGGGCCCACCCGAGTCACCTTCGAGTACGCCGATGCGCAGGGCTTGACCGTCACGAAGATGTTCGCCTTCGAACGTGACGGCTACGTGGTGAAGTTCAGCTCGCAGGTGCACGAGAAGGGCTCCGAGATCAATCCCGTCGTGCTCTGGGGACCCGGCCTCGGCGACACCACCTACATCGTCGGTCAGAAGAGCTCCGGCGGGTACGTGCAGCACTCGCAGGCGATCGTCTACGAGGACGGCAAGGTGCATAGGCTGGCGCCGAAAGACGTCGCGTCTGCGCCCAGCCACCAGGGCGAGTTCCCGTTCGCCGGCATCGACGATCACTACTTCATCGCCACGCTCGTCGAGCCCGGACTGACGCGCGTGCAGTACAAGCCGCAGCAGGTCACCATTCCCGGCACCACGCAGCAACGCGAGTTGATGACGTGGGACACGCTCTTCGCCAAGCCGCCGCGCGACGTTCGATTCTTCATCGGTCCCAAGGACTTCGACGTGCTCGAAGCCGCCGACCGGCCGCTCGTCAAAGCAATCTACTTCGGCATCTGGGACTTCCTGGCCGTACCGCTGCTCCGCGCGCTCAAGTGGATCAACGGATACATCGGCAACTACGGCTGGTCGATCGTCATCCTGACCGTGCTCATCAACGTCGTGCTCTTCCCGCTGCGCCACAAGAGCGTGGTGTCGATGCGGAAGATGCAGGAGCTGCAGCCTCAGATCAAAGCGATTCAGGATCGGTACGCGAAGTACAAGGCGACGGATCCCGAGAAGAGCAAGATGAACGAAGAGCTCATGGGCCTCTATCGTTCGAAGGGCGTGAATCCGGCCAGCGGCTGCGTGCCGATGGTGCTCACGATGCCGGTCCTGTTCGCGTTCTACTCGCTGCTGTCGGTGGCCATCGAAATGCGCGGCGCGCCGTTCATGCTGTGGATCACCGACCTCTCGATCCACGATCCGTACTACGTCACCCCTCTCATCATGGCGGCGACCATGCTGTGGCAGCAGCGGATGACACCGGTTGCGGACCCGGCACAGGCCAAGGTGATGATGCTGACGCCGGTGATGTTCCTGTTCTTCTTCCTGTGGGCGCCGAGCGGCCTCGTGATCTACTGGACCGTCAGCAATCTGCTCGGCATCGGTCAGCAGTACGCGACCAACCAGATCATCGGGCGTCCCATCACGAAGCACACGCGGCCGCCCGCCGAACGACGGATCAAGAGCGCGGGATCGGGCGCCACCGAGAGCGCACGCGACAAGGCATCGTAGACACCATGACGACCACCGACGTGAAGGCGCAGTTGACGACGTTTCTCGAGGGCGTGACGAAGGCGATGGGCGTGCCGCTCACCGCGGTCGTCAGCGAAGACGAGGACGGCTATCGCGTGGACCTCGAGGGCGAAGAGGCCAGTGCTCTGCTGTGGCAGCGGGGCGACGCACTCAAGGCACTGCAGCACATCGTCAGCATGGCGTTCAGAAAGCAGCTGGGCGACGACAGGCGCGTTGTCGTGGACTGCCAGCACTTCCGCCGCGACAAGGATCGCGAGCTGCACCACATGGCGAAGTTCCTTGCAGAGAAGGCGAGAACGACCGGCGCGCCGCAGGAGATCGGTCCGCTCAACGCCTACGAGCGCCGCATCGTGCACATGGCTGTCGCCGAGGAGCCGGGCTGCAGCTCGGAGAGCATCGGCGACGCGTCGGTGAAGACGGTCATCATTTCGGCGCGCTGACCGGCGCGCGCGGGCTGCCGATGTTTTCGACCGGCGACACGATCGCAGCCCCAGCCACGCCAACTGGTCGGAGCGCGATTGCGATCGTGCGCGTGAGCGGCCCGGACGCGCATCGACTCGTGCTCGAACTGCTCGCGCGTACCGATCCGCTCGAGCCCCGGCGTGCAACCATCGGAACAATCCACGTCACGCGTCACGGCGAGCGCATCGCCATCGACGAGGCCGTCGTCACATTCTTTCAAGCGCCGCGTTCCTTCACGACAGAAGATCTCGTCGAGATTGCCGTGCACGGGAGTCCCGTCCTCGTGGAAGGCGTACTCCTGGAACTGGTGACGCGCGGCGCACGAGTGGCGGAGCGCGGGGAATTCACCTTCCGTGCATTCCTGAACGGACGGATCGATCTGACCCGCGCAGAAGCGATCGCCGACCTCGTTGAGGCGAGGACCCCCGATCAGGCGCGTGCCGCGTTCGACCAGATCGACGGCTCACTCGCAGGGCCGATCCGTCAACTCGACGACCAACTGCTCGACCTGACTGCGCGTCTCGAGGCCTCGCTCGACTTCGCCGACGAGGGCTATCACTTCATCGAGCCGTCGGAGGCCCAGGCGATCGTGTCGCTGCTGAAGGAGCGGGTAGATGCCCTTCTGGCGAATGCGTCGTCCGGACGCCGCGTTCGTGAGGGTGCGCGGGTGACGATCGCCGGCCCCACAAATGCTGGCAAGTCGAGTCTGTTCAATGCGTTGCTGGGATACGACCGCGCGATGGTGAGCGAGACGCCAGGGACCACAAGGGATGTCATTAGTGAGGCAATTGACCTAAACGGCGTGCCTGTTCTGCTCGCCGACACAGCTGGCCTCCGCGACGCGTCCGACACACTGGAACGAGAGGGGATACGCCGAGCAGAGGCAATTTCATCCCGCTCGGACGTCGTGCTCCTTGTCCTGGATGGCTCAGTTCCCCCCTCGGGAGGCGCCCTCGATCGCGTCCGGGGGCTCGAATCGTCTCGATTGCTTATCACCTTGAGCAAGTGCGACTTAGGAGAATCATGGTCTCCTGAGAGCGCCGGGCTCGACTCTGTCGTGCGGACATCGGCGCGGACGGGGCAGGGCGTAAGCGAACTCCGAGACGCCCTCCTGACGGCGCTGATGAGCGAGGATCGATCGGAAGCGAGTCCACTCGTCTCGAATACCCGGCACATCGAGTTACTGACGCGAGCGTCGGACGCGCTCTGCAAGGCCTCAACGCTGGCCGCCGATCGGGCTCCCGAAGAAGTGCTGTTGCTGGAGCTGACCAGCGCTCGCGCGGCGGTCGAGGAAGTGTCGGGCGTGCGAACTCCCGAGGACGTGCTCGCGCACATCTTCGAGCGATTCTGCATTGGTAAGTAGATGTATCTCAACGACTTAGACTTCGACGTTGTCGTGATTGGCGCCGGACACGCTGGCGTCGAAGCCGCCTGGGCATCGTCTGCTCGCGGCCTCCGGGTCGGACTGTGCACGTTGAGCCGCGAGACGGTCGCCCTCATGCCATGCAATCCCGCCATCGGTGGCACGGCCAAGGGGCACCTGGTTCGCGAGATCGATGCGCTCGGCGGCGTGATGGGCCAGGCGATCGACGCCACCGGCATCCAGTTCAAGCTGCTGAACCGAAGCCGAGGTCCCGCAGTCTGGTCGCCGCGCGCACAAGCGGACAAGCGTCTGTACGCGGACTGGGTTCGCGCCGCACTGGACGGTCGATGGGGCGTCGAATGGCTCATTGGGCGCGCCGGCGCCATCCTCACCGAGCGCGGCGCGGTTGTGGGCCTCGCCCTCGAGGATGGGCCCAGCATTCGGTGCCGGGCCGTGATCGTCACCACAGGGACTTTCCTCAATGGACTCATACACATAGGAGCGGAGACCCGGCCGGCGGGGCGCGTCGGCGAGCCTCCGTCCATTCAGCTGGCGGAGTCACTGAAGGCGCTCGGCCTGAGGTCGGGCCGGCTGAAGACGGGTACTCCGCCTCGACTCAGCCGTGAGTCGATTGATTTCGAGCGCGGTGTCCAGTCCGGAGCGTTCGTAGAAGAATGCGGTGACGAGGATCCAGTGCCGTTCTCGTTTGGAACGGGGCGGATCGACAGGCCGCGGGCTGCGTGCTATCTCCTTCATACGACGGCAGCCGTCCACGACCTCGTCCGGTCACACATAGACGTCTCACCCCTGTACAACGGCCAGATCACCGGGATTGGACCGCGATACTGCCCGTCTCTCGAAGACAAGGTGATGCGCTTCCCGCACCGGGAGCGCCACCAGATCTACCTCGAGCCCGAGGGGCTCGCGGTGGACGAGATCTATGTGAACGGATTCTCGACGAGCCTGCCTCGCGACGTCCAACTCGGCCTGGTGCATGCACTTCCAGGTCTGGATAAAGCCGTGATGCTCCGTCCGGGCTATGCAGTGGAATACGACTTCATCCAGCCCACCGAGCTGAAGGCAACCCTCGAGTCCAAGCGCGTGTCGGGGCTTTTCCTTGCAGGACAGATCAACGGCACGTCCGGTTACGAAGAAGCGGCCGCGCAGGGTTTGGTGGCGGGTGCGAATGCGGCAAGCCTCGTAACGGGTCAACTTCCACTCCGGATCGAACGTGGCGACGGCTACATCGGCGTCCTCATCGATGATCTGGTGACTCGAGGTTGCCTCGAACCCTACCGCATGTTCACCTCTCGCTCCGAGCATCGTCTTCGGCTTCGAATCGATAACGCGGACCTTCGACTCACGCCGGCTGGACGTGCCGCTGGCCTCGTGAACGACGCGCAGTGGGCGCGATTTGAAGCCAGGTCGGTTCGGTTTGCCGGGAATTGCGCACGATTACGCAGCACACGGGTGCCGGTCCCTGGCGGCGCCCGGGTTCCTGCTTGGGACGCGTTGAAGCGACCCGATGTGACGCTCGAATCGCTCGTTGCGAAGGGCCACCTCGATCTGGCGATCGATTCGGAGCAAGCCTGGCTCGAGCGCGGGAGTCTGGAGACTGCTGCCCGCTTCGAGGGCTATCTTCGTCGCCAGGAGTCCGACCTGCAACGTGCCAGGCGTGCCGAGCGGCGACACATTCCTTCCGATTTTGCCTACGGTGACGTGGCCGGTCTGTCGCGCGAGGTCATCGAGCGCCTGACCAGCACCCGTCCGGAAACCCTCGGTCAGGCGCAGCGTGTGCCCGGCATCACACCTGCCGCGATTGCGGTGATTTCGGTGGCATTGGAGCGGTATGCTGGGACCGCCGCGCGGAGCGGCTCCCAGGACTGCTTTCAGTGACCAGCCGCCAGTTTCGCGAACGGACCAGGCGCCGAGCCAAGCGCGTCGATGTACACCTGGACGACGTCCAACTCACCGCACTTGAAGAGTACGTTCGCCTACTCGCACGGTGGAATCAGAAGATCAATTTGACAGCGCTCAGCGTCGCCGAGCCGGATGATGAAGCGATCGACCGACTCCTGATCGAACCGTTGGTGGCCGCGAAATACCTCCCGGCCAGACCCCTCCGCTTGATCGACGTCGGGTCTGGGTCCGGATCGCCCGCCATTCCTCTCTTGATTTGCGTGCCGGGCCTCTCGCTCACGATGGTGGAATCCAAGACCAGGAAAGCCGTGTTCCTGACCGAGGTGATCCGGGCGCTCGGGGCACAAGCAGTCGTGGAGACGAGCCGGTACGAAAACTTACTGTCGAGGCCCGATCTCCATGAGGGCGCAGACGTTGTCACTGTGCGGGCCGTGAGGGTCGAGACCAGGACGTTGCTCACACTGCAAGCGTTTCTCGCGCCGGCCGGCCAGCTCTTCTGGTTCCGAAGCGGCGACGGCAAGTCGGATCCAACGGTTCCCGTCCCGCTACGCTTCAACGCGATGCATCCCCTGACCGAACCGGCGCGATCGGTGTTACTAGTACTCGGGAAAGAGCCGACCGCAGGCGCCCGTGCCTAGCAGTGTTTCACGTGGAACATCGGCCCTTGTTGCCCGCCCAAGGATGGCGTATCCTGCGGCCTCAGGCAGATTACGACGCAGGCTTCAGTTTTAGGGTAAATAACAAATGGGCCGCGTTCTTGCCGTCACCAACCAGAAAGGCGGCGTCGGTAAAACCACTACTACCATCAACTTAGCGGCATCACTCGCCCTCGGGGACCGCCGCGTCCTCCTCGTGGACGTAGACCCGCAGGGCAACCTCACCAGCGGCGTCGGGCTCCGAGGCAAGGCCGCCGCCGACGGCACCATCTACGCCGCCCTCATGAACGGCGGCACCAGGCCAGCGACCGACTTCATCCTGCGGACCGACGTCGAAGGACTCTCGGCGATCCCGGCCGATCGCAGTCTCACGGGCGCGGAAATCGAGCTCGTCTCGCTGCCCGACCGTGAACACCGCCTCCGGACGTTCCTCGCGCCGCTCCGCGAGCAGTTCGATCACATCCTCATCGACTGCCCGCCCTCATTGGGACTGCTCACGCTGAACGCACTCGTGGCAGCGGACGCCGTGCTCATTCCCCTGCACTGCGAGTACTTCGCGCTCGAAGGGCTCGCGGATCTCGTCGCGACGCTGCGCCGCGTCCGTGCCTCGCTCAATCCGACGCTCGACATCGAAGGCGTCCTGCTCACCATGCACGACGAACGCACCAATCTGGGGCAGCAGGTCGCGCGCGACGTGCGCGAGTTCTTCAAGGAGAAAGTCTTCGAGACCGCGATCCCGCGCAACGTACGCCTCGCAGAAGCACCCAGTCACGGCAAGCCGGTCTTGCTGTACGACGTCAAGTCGCGCGGCGCCAGCGCATATCTCTCGCTCGCGCGCGAGCTGATGCTTCGCCAGGCGCACGGATAAGCTCTCGGGGCATGGGCTCGCCCCACGGCCCGCGATCAAATCCCAATTCCCAACCACCAACGTCCAAGGTCGAGAGTCCAAAGCCGAAAGCCTCGTGATGTCTGAAACCAAACGTCCCGCACTCGGCAAAGGCTTGAGCGCGCTGATCCCCGACGCGCCCGAAGCGCGCGCCGGCGTCCTCGAAGTGGACGTCGATCGACTCACGCCGAATCCATATCAACCACGTCTGCAGATCGACGATGCGCGGCTCGAAGACCTCACACGATCGATCAAGGCAAACGGCATCATCCAGCCGATCCTCGTCCGACGCGCGGACAACGGCTACCACATCATCGCGGGCGAGCGCCGATGGCGCGCCGCGCAGCGCGCCGGCCTTCTCCGCGTGCCCGTCGTCGTCCGCGACGTGGCCGCGGCCGACGATGAGAAGGTGCTGGAGATCGCGCTGATCGAGAACATCCAACGCGAGGATCTGAACGCGATCGAAGAAGCGACCGCGTACCGCCGTCTCGCCGACGAGTTTCACCTCACCCAGGACGCCATTGCCGCGGCGGTCGGGAAAGATCGATCCACTGTCGCCAACATGCTGCGACTCCTCAAGCTGCCTGACGAAGTGCAGCACGAGGTGTCGGCGGGGCGGTTGTCGATGGGTCACGCGCGAGCGCTGCTGGCGCTCGAGGGCGAGAACGCGCAGCGGCAGCTCGGACGCGACATCATTGCGCGCGGACTCTCCGTGCGCGAGACCGAGTCGCTCGTCAAGAAAGCGCTCGAGACACCGCGGTCCACGGACCAGCGTGCACCGGCGCCCCCGCAGCAGACGGACGTTCACACTCGCCAGGCCGAAGACGCGCTGAAGCTGCTCCTCGGCACCAGCGTGCGGATCGCCCGCCGTGGAACCAAAGGACGAATCGAGATCGATTTCAACAGCGAGGACGAACTGATTCGGATCTACGACACACTCACAAGTAGTTCGTAGTCCGTAGTGTGTAGCCCTGACCTGAGCCTGACGACCGAAGACCGCTGACCGATATGACCCGAGACCGTCTGACACAGCTCGTCGCCTGCGCCGGTTGAGCGAGCAAACTCGCCGCTGGCGAGCTCGCTCACGTGTTGAGCGACCTACCTCCACAAACCGACCCGCGCGTCCTCGTGGATTTCAGGACCGCTGACGATGCGGGTGTGTACAGGTGGGAGGGGGGACCCGCTCTCGTGCAGACAGTGGACTTCTTCACGCCCATCGTGGACGACCCGTTCACGTACGGACAGATTGCCGCCGCCAATTCACTGTCGGACATCTACGCGATGGGCGGACGTCCAGTCACGGCGTTGGCGATCGCCGGGTTCCCCGACACGGTGCTCGACGAGTCGACGATCCGGCAGGTGTTCCTGGGCGGGTACGACAAGCTGCGCGAGGCGGGCGTGGCCTTGCTCGGTGGACACACCGTACGGGATCCAGAAGTGAAGTTCGGCTATGCGGTGACCGGCGCCGTCGATCCCGATCGCATCTGGAAGAACGGCGGTGCGCAGGTGGGCGACGTGCTGGTGCTGACCAAGCATTTGGGCACGGGAATCATCGGGACGGCCATCAAGTTCGAACGTGCGCCCGCCGCGCTCGTCAGGTCTGCGATTGCAGGGATGACGCGGTTGAACAGAGCTGCATCTGCGGCGCTGGCTGCAACCGGCGCCGTGCACGCGTGCACCGATGTGACGGGATTCGGCGTAATCGGCCACGCGACTGAGATGGCAGAGGCCAGCAATGTTACGGTCGAGCTCGTGGCAGGTGCGCTGCCCATCTACGAGGGAGTGATCGAGATCGCGGCTGCGAATCGATCGGGAGGAATGGAATCGAATCGCGCGCACTTCGCGAGCGGGCTCGATGCGGCGGACATCGATCCGGCGGTACTCGACGTGTCGTTCGACCCGCAGACCTCAGGTGGCCTGTTGGTGGCGCTGGCACCGGACGCCGCGCCGCGCGCGATCGCCGCGCTCGAAGCCGCCGGAGATCACGCAGCGATCGTCGGCGAAGTCCGCGCGCGCGATGGCGTGGCGGTTCGCCTCCGTTGAGGGCGTTGCGATCGGTCCCTGAGACCCTCAGAGCCTCCGGCCCTCAGGCCCTGTTTGGACCCCTTCGACGCTCGTATGGTATAAATCTTCGTTTCCCCTCGGCCGCGTCGGCCGTCCGTTCGGAGGCGTGTTCGTGATTCCGGACCTGTCGGTCTTCTGGGTCATCCTGTCGGTTCTCGTCCTCGCGACGATCCTGAATCAGCTGCTCTTCAAGCCGCTGACGCGGGTGATCGGCGAGCGCGAAGCCGCCGTGGCGGCCGCCCGGCGCCAGTCAGACGAAGCGGCGGCGAAAGCCCGTGCCGCGGCGGACGAATTCGACCGGCGCACGCAGGATGCGCGCGCGGACATGTTCCGGCAGCTGGAGCATGCGCGGAAGTCGGCCCTCGACCATCGGGCGCAGCTTCTGGCTCAGACACGACACGACGCCGAAACAGCGATTACGGAGGCGAGCGCACGCCTTCGTGACGAGGCCGCGCAAGCCCGCGCGGCGCTGGATCGCGACGCCGAGTCAATGGCCACCACCATTGTCGAGCGGGTGCTTGGCCGAAGCGCTTCCTAAAGGATTCGTGCGGATGCTGGTGTTCCTCACCTCTCTTGCCGGCGCTTGTGAAACTTGGCGCAAGCGGCCCGCCGCGGCCGTGTGTTCCATGGGAGTCGTGATCGTCGTCTGTCTCGGCACGCTGCTGGCGACGGGATCCGGCGTCGCATGGGCGCGGACCGGTCAGGCTGCGCCCGCGCCCGCGCAGGCTGAGCCGGCCGCCACGCCCGTCGCGGCGCCCGGGACGCACACCACGACCGGCCACCCCGCCTGCCGAGGCCGCGCCTGGTGGCGAGGGAGCCGGCGAATCGCATGACGGCGGGGGAACACGGCAGTCCGTGGGGCTTCATCGGCAAGATCGTCAACTTTGCGATCCTGGTCGGCGCGCTCGTGTACTTCCTGCGCGCCCCCATCGCGACATACCTCGGCGATCGCAGCGTGCAGATCCGGAGCGATCTCACGACCGCCGCGCGCATGACCCAAGAGGCCAAGGCGCAGGTGGCGGCGCTCGACGCCAAGTTGCAGCAGCTGCCGGGAGAGATTGCGGCGCTGCGCGCGCGTGGACAGGACGAGGTCGCCGCGGAGGAAGCGCGGATTCGCGCCGACGCGCAGGCGGATCGCGACCGGATCCTCGAAGAGACGAAGCGCGAGATCGATCTGCAGCTTCGTTTGGCACATCGCGAGCTCGTGACGCACGCAGCCGACCTCGCGGTCCAGATCGCGCGCGGCCGAATCTCTGAGCGGATCACCAACGACGATCAGCTCCGCCTGGTCGATCGCTACCTGCAGCAGGTGAAGAAGGCATGAAGGCCGACGCCACGTTGAACCGTGATGCCCGGGCGCTATTCGAGGTCGCCGAGCGTGCCGGTGCCGCCGATCGCGTGGGTGCTGAGCTCGATGCGCTGACCGGCGCACTCGCCAGCGACCAGGACGTGGCGCGGGTGATGAGCGGCGCGGCAATCCCACCCGCGAAGATGGTCGAAGTCGTCCGCGCGGTCGGGGAGCGCCTGGGTTTGAGCCACACGGTGCAGCGGCTGCTCGAGGTGCTGGCGGAACGGCATCAGCTTGGACGGTTGCCGGGGCTGGCCGCGGCGTACCGTGCCCGGCTGCTCGATCGCCGCAACATTCTCGAGGCCGACGTCACGACCGCCGTCGCGTTGCCCGCCGAGCAGGTGAGCGCGCTGGCCGGCCGCCTCAGCGAAGTGACCGGTAAGAGCGTGCGCCTTCAGGCGCGCGTGGATTCGACGATCATTGGTGGCGTCGTCACCCGGATCGGCAGCACGGTGTATGACGGCAGCGTCACGGGGCAACTGACCCGCATGCGGCAGAAGCTCGTGGAGAACGTATAGCGATGAGCATCAAGGCTGAAGACATCTCGAGGATCATCCGCGAGCAGATTGGCGGATTCGCGGCCGATGTGGACGTGGCTGAAGTCGGCACGGTCGTCTCCGTCGGCGACGGCATCGCGCGCGTGCATGGCGTCGAGCGCGCCATGGCGGGGGAGATGCTGCTTTTCCCCCACGACGTCTTCGGCATCGCTCTGAACCTCGAGGAGGACGGCGTCGGGGTCGTGCTTCTCGGCGAGTATCGCGAGATCCGGCAGGACGATCCAGTCAAGCGGACCGGACGCATCATCTCGGTACCGGTGGGCGAGCAAATGCTCGGGCGCGTGGTGAACGCGCTGGGTCAGCCGATCGACGGCAAGGGGCCCATTCTGACGTCCTCGTTTTCGCCGATCGAGCGGCTGGCTCCGGGTGTCGTGGATCGCCAGCCGGTGCGCGAGCCGATGCAGACCGGACTCAAGGCGATCGACGGCATGGTGCCGATCGGCCGCGGCCAGCGCGAATTGATCATCGGCGACCGTCAGACCGGGAAAACGGCCGTGGCGGTCGACGCAATCATCAATCAGAAGTCCACCGGCGTCATCTGCATCTACAACGCGATCGGCCAGAAACAGTCCACTGTCGCGCAGGTGGTCCGGACGCTCGAAGAAGCCGACGCGATGCGCTACACGATCGTCGTCGCGGCGGCGGCGTCGGATCCGGCGCCCATGCTCTACATCAGCCCGTACTCGGCGACGGCGATGGGCGAGTTCTTCCGCGACAGCGGGCGTCATGCGCTCTGCATCTACGACGACCTCTCGAAGCACGCGCAGGCCTATCGGGAAATCTCGCTGCTGCTGCGCCGGCCGCCGGGCCGCGAGGCGTATCCCGGGGACGTGTTCTATCTGCACTCGCGCCTGCTCGAGCGTGCGGCCAAATTGAACGACAAGCTGGGCGGCGGGTCGCTGACGTCGCTGCCGATCATCGAGACGCAGGCCGGCGACCTGTCGGCCTACATCCCGACCAACGTGATCTCGATCACGGACGGGCAGATTTTCCTCGAGTCGGATCTCTTCAATCAGGGCATCCGTCCGGCGATCAACGTCGGCAACTCGGTGTCGCGCGTCGGCGGCTCGGCGCAGATCAAGGCGATGCGCCAGGTGGCCGGCACGCTGCGGCTCGACCTTGCCCAGTACCGCGAGCTCGCGGCCTTCGCGCAGTTCGGCAGCAGCGACCTCGACAAGGCGACCCAGCAGCAGCTGAATCGCGGATCGCGCCTGGTCGAAGTGCTCAAGCAGCCGCAGTATCAACCGCTTGCGGTCGAACGGCAGGTCGCGATCCTCTTCGCGGGCACCAACGGTTTCCTCGACGACGTGGATCTGGCGCTGGTGGGGATCTACGAGACGGAGCTCAACAGGTACCTCGACTCGAGGCATACGCCGTTGCTCACGTCGATTCGTGAAAAGAAGACGCTCGACGACGATCTCAAAGCGCAGCTGAGCGCGGTGCTGAAGGAATTCAGAGCCGAGTTTGACGCCAGGAAGAAATAAACACTGACAATTGCAGATTGACGAGTGACGAATAGCCCGGCGGGGTGCGTCGGACGACGGGGCGAGTGACCCGCTGCTACGTGGTCTTGGTGGCCACGGCCAATCATCAATCTGCAATCGTCATTGTGCGAGTCACACAAAGATGCCGTCACTGATTGATCTCAGACGCCGAGTCCGCGCGACGAAGTCGACGCAGCAGATCACGAAGGCCATGAAGATGGTCTCCTCGTCCAAGCTGCGCCGTGCTCAGGAGCGCATGATGCAGAGCCGGCCGTTTGCGATCGGCATGGAACGCGTGTTCCAGAGCGTCGCATCCCGTACCGATTCGTCGCGGCATCCGCTGCTGGCAGAGCGGGTCGCCGGGGACAAGATCCTGCTGGTCATCATCACGGCCGATCGCGGACTGTGCGGCAGCTTCAACTCCAACGTGGTCAAGGCGGCGACGCATTTCGTGCTCGAGCGCAACCTCACGCGCGCGCAGGTCGCACTGGCGCTCGTCGGCCGCAAAGGCCGCGACCTGCTCATCCGTCGCGGGTTCAGCGTGCGCTACGAAGAGACGGGGCTCTTCCAGAACGTGAAGTGGGCCAGCGCCCAGAAGATCGCGCAGACGTGCATCACCGAGTTCACGACCGGCGATGTCACCGACGTCTACCTGGTCTACAACCAGTTCCAGTCCATCGTGTCGCAACGCGTGGTCGTGGAGCAGCTGCTGCCCATTCCGCGCAAGGCGCCCGCGGCCGCGGACGTCAACATCGACTATCTGTTCGAGCCGGACCCCGAGCAGTTGTTGAACGCGCTGCTCCCGTTCCATGTGGCGGTGCAGGTGATGCGGGCGCTCGTCGAGTCATCGGCCTCCGAGCATGCCGCGCGCATGACTGCCATGGAGAACGCGACGCGCAATGCCAGCGAGATGGTCGATCAGTTGACGCTCTACATGAACAAAGTGCGGCAGGCAGCGATTACACGCGAGATTATCGAGGTCGTCTCCGGCGCCCAGTCAGTCTGAGGCGCCTACTGGATTCTATGGCTACAGCAACGGCAACAGCTTCGAAGGTCGGGCGGATCATTCAGGTGATCGGTCCGGTGGTGGACGTCGAGTTCGAGGAGGGCCATCTGCCCGCCATCTATTCGGCGTTGCGGATCACCGGCGAGGCCGGTGGGCAGCAGATAGACGTCGTCGCGGAGGTGGAACAGCACCTTGGCGAGAACCGCGTCCGCGCGGTCTCGATGAAGCCCACCGACGGCATGCAGCGGGGGATGGCGGCGATCGACACCGGCGCACCGATTTCGATGCCGGTCGGGGCCGGCACGCTCGGCCGCGTGCTGAACGTCCTCGGCGAGCCGGTGGACTTCCGGGGCGAGGTGGTCGCGACCGAGCGCTGGCCGATCCATCGCAGCGCCCCGTCGCTCGAAGAGCAGTCGACCGAGCTGAAGATGTTCGAGACGGGCATCAAGGTCATCGACCTGCTCGAACCGTACCTTCAAGGCGGCAAGATCGGCCTTTTCGGCGGCGCCGGCGTCGGCAAGACCGTCATCATCATGGAGCTCATCAACAATATCGCCACGAAGCACGGCGGCGTCTCCGTCTTCGGCGGTGTCGGTGAGCGCACGCGTGAAGGCAACGACCTCTGGCTCGAGTTCCAGGAGTCGGGCGTCATCGACATGAAGGACCCGTCGAAATCGCGCGCGGCGCTGGTCTACGGACAGATGACCGAGCCGCCAGGTGCGCGCCTGCGCGTGGGGCTCTCGGCGCTCACCGTTGCCGAGTACTTCCGCGATGCGGAAAACAAGGACGTGTTGCTCTTCATCGACAACATCTTCCGGTTCACGCAGGCCGGATCCGAAGTGTCGGCGCTGCTTGGCCGCATGCCGTCCGCCGTCGGCTACCAGCCGACGCTCCTGACCGAGATGGGCGAGCTGCAGGAGCGCATCACATCGACGCGCAAGGGGTCGATTACGTCCGTGCAGGCGATCTACGTGCCGGCCGACGACTATACCGATCCGGCGCCGGCGACGACCTTCGCGCACCTGGACGCCACCACCAACCTCTCGCGAGCGATCTCCGAGTTGGGCATCTATCCTGCCGTCGATCCGCTGGCCTCGACCTCGCGCATTCTCGATCCTCGCGTCATCGGCCAGGAGCACTATACGGTGGCCCGTCACGTGAAACAGATTCTGCAGCGCTACAAGGATCTGCAGGACATCATCGCCATCCTGGGAATCGACGAACTGTCGGAAGAAGACAAGCTGGCCGTGTCGCGCGCGCGCAAGATTCAGCGCTTCCTCTCGCAGCCGTTCTTCGTGGCGTCGCAGTTCACGGGCCGCGAAGGCAAGTACGTACCGATTGCCGAGACCGTACGCGGCTTCCAGGAAATCGCTGCCGGACAGCACGACGGCGTGCCGGAACAGGCGTTCTATATGCAGGGCACGATCGATGAAGTGCTCGAGGCCGCCAAGAAGATGAAGGCCTAGCATGGCGCTGCCCACGAAAATCGCGCTCGAGATCGTCACGCCAATTCAGCATTTCACGCACCAGGTGGACGAAGTCGTCCTACCGGGCGTGGAAGGCGAGTTCGGCGTGCTCCCCGGACACACACCGCTCCTGGCGGTGCTGCAGACCGGGCGGATGTGGTACCGGCAGGGCACCGAGAAGCGCTTTCTCGCCGTGTCGATGGGATTCGCCGAAGTACTCGCCGATCGGGTGACGGTGCTCGCGCAGATTGCGGAAGAAGCGGAGCGGCTCGACGTCGCCCGCGCCGAGGACGGGATGAAGCGGGCCGAGGAATGGCTGCCGGTGGCCGGCCTCGAGATCGACTTCGAGCGGGCGCGGCTGGCTCTGTTGCGGACGCTTCAGGAGCTGAGGTCAGAGGGTCGGAATCTCTGACAATGTTCGCCAACCTGAGGGCGCTGGTCCGCTACCGCGGGCTCATTCAGACGCTCGTCGCCCGAGACCTCAAGGCACGCTATCGCGGATCGGTGCTCGGCTTCTTCTGGTCGTTCATCAATCCCCTGCTTCTGCTCCTCATCTACTCCTTCGTCTTTACCGTCGTCCTCCCGGGCGTGCATCCGCCCGAGATCGAGCCGTACGCGCTGTTCATGTTCTGCGGCATCCTGCCGTGGACCTGGTTCTCCTCGTCGTTGATGGAGTCGTCTGGCGTCCTCATTTCGGGCGGGAACCTGATCAAGAAGGTGTTGTTTCCGGCGGAAGTGCTGCCGATCGTCACCGTGCTCGCCAACATGGTGCACTTCCTCCTCGGGCTGCCGATTCTCGCCGGCTTCCTGATCTACTATCACCGTCCGCTCGATCCACTGGAGTTGCTGTGGTTCCCGGTGATCGTGCTCGTGCAGCTGCTGCTGACGGTGGGGTTGGCGCTGCTCGTGTCGGCGTTGACCGTGCACTTCCGGGACATCAAGGATCTGCTCGGGAACCTGCTCACGCTCTGGTTCTTCGCAACGCCGATCATCTATCCGATGCAGGTGGCGCCATCGCGGTTCAAGACGGCGCTCAACATGAACCCGATGACGCACCTGGTGATTTTGTACCAGGAAGTGCTCTTCTACATCGGGCCGCACGGCCACTGGAAGTGGCTGCTCGCCCTTGCCGTCGCGTCGATTGGCGTGTTCCTCGTCGGCTACTTCGTCTTCGATCGGCTGCGTGACTCGTTCGCGGAGGAAGTGTAGTGGCCGCTGCAGATGCCGCGATCGAAGCCGTTGACGTCACGAAGGTCTACAGGCGCTACGCGCACAAGCGTCAGTTCGCCACGCTGAAGAGCGCGCTCGTCTCCGGCAGTCTCATCCGAGACCTCAAACCGGAAGATACGTTCGCAGCGCTCAAAGGCGTGAGCTTCTCGGTGCCGGCCGGCTGCACCTACGCAATCATCGGCCGCAATGGATCGGGCAAGAGCACGATGCTCAAGTGCGTCGCCGGCATCACCCGGCCGACGACGGGACGGATCGCCGTGCGGGGGCGCATCTCGGCGCTCATCGAGCTCGGCGCTGGATTCCACCCTGAAATCTCGGGCCGCGAGAACGTCTTCATCAACGGCATCATGCTGGGCTTGACCAAGCGCGAGATCGCGCGGCGCTTCGACGAGATCGTCGAGTTCGCGGAGCTTGCGCCCTTCATCGACGCGCCAGTGAAGACGTATTCGTCCGGCATGTACATGCGCCTCGGGTTTGCCGTGGCGATCAATGTCGATCCCGACGTGCTGCTCGTCGACGAGGTCCTCGCGGTGGGCGATGAAGGCTTTACCCACAAGTGCCTCGACAAGTTCTCGGAGTTCCGGCGGCGTGGAAAGACAATCCTGCTCGTGACGCATTCGCTGGGGCTCGTCGAGCGCTTCTGTGACGAGGCGCTCTGGATCGACGATGGCGTGGGGCGCAGCTCCGGCGATCCCCGGCGTGTGGTCGGCGCGTACGTGACTTCGGTGGAAAAGGGCGAAGAGCAGACACTCGCCATCGCGGATCAGCGCGCGCTCGAGCATTCGGCGACTGCTGCGCCTGCCGAAGTCACGTCGGTCTCGGATCCAGTGGCTGCCAGCGAAGCGCCAAACGACATGTTCCGCGCGCAAGAAGGCCGCTGGGGCACGCGCGAGATCGAGATCACGTCGGTGCAGTTCATTGGCGCCGATGGTCAGCCGACTCATGTGTTCCGGTCCGGCGATCCGATGACCGTGCAACTGACGGTCACTGCCGCACGGCCGGCGGACGATTTCGCGTTCGGCATCGGGATCTTCAACGGTGACGGCGTCTGCTGCTATGGCACGAACACGTGGGTCGAAGAGCTGGCCGGCCGGCACCTGGAGGGCAGCGGCGAGGTGCGATTCGTGATCGACAGCCTGGATCTCACCGAGGGAACGTACAAGATCGATGTGGCGGCGCATTCGAGGGACGGCTACCCGTACGACTACCACCGGCTGCTGCACACGTTCCGCGTGAAGTCGCGCATCAAGGATGTGGGCATCTATCGTCCTCGGCACCGTTGGGAGTTCTCGCCCTCCGTGCAGATCGGCCCCACGCTGAAGTCATGAGCGAGCGCAAGGTCTGGACGCCAACCGACGTCGTCGACGTGAGCGGTCCGGCGGCACTGCTGCGGAACTATCTCGAACAGACGCTACGTGCGTGACTGCCTGACGCGCGTGGCGCTCGAGGGTCCCGTTCGGACGGCGTACGATGTCGGCTGCGGCTTCGGCCGTCTCACGCCAGTTCTCGCCGAGCAGGCCGCCCGCGTGATCGGGTTCGAGCGCGAGGCGGCGCTCGTCGAGACCGCGAAGCAGTCTGCTGCCCGACTACCAGTTCGTCCAGGTCGCCTCGCTCGAGCAGCTCCCCGTCCAGGACCACAGCGCCGAGTTCGTGATGGTCTTTACCGTCCTGCAGCACATGCCCGATTGGAACGCCGAGACGGTGATTCGAGAGATCATGCGCGTGCTGGCGCCAGGCGGCTTCGTGCTCGTGGTCGAGGAGACGGACCCCACGCTCGAGGCCGGGGATGTCACGCGTGCCGAGTTGGGCTACACGAAGGGCCGCAGCTGGTCGTGGTACGCGCAGCAATTCGAGCCGCTGCAACCGATTCGCATGGCGCCGCGGACGATCGAGCCTGGCTACCCGCGTGCCGACGTCGGCACGTACATGCTCTTCGGGCCGGCATGAACGGGCGCGTGCTCTCACTCGAGGAGGCCGTAGCGCTCGTTCGCGAGGTCCGGGCCAGCGGAGCCATCATCGTCTTCACGAACGGCGTCTTCGACCTGCTGCACCCCGGACACGTCCGCTATCTCAGCGCCGCCCGGAAGGAAGGCGACGCGCTGATTGTCGGTGTCAACTCGGATCGATCGGTTCGCTCGAACAAGGGACCCGACCGGCCCGTGACACCCGAGACCGAGCGCGCCGAGCTCATCGCTGGACTCGCCGTCGTCGATGCCAGCGTCATCTTCGACGAGGACACGCCACACGACATCATCTCGGCCTTGCAGCCGGATGTGCTCGTCAAAGGCGCAGACTGGGCCGCCGATGCAATCGTCGGCAGAGACGTGGTCGAAGCCCGCGGAGGACGGGTCGTCCGTATCGGCGTCGAGCAGGGCCACTCCACGACCAAGCTGATCACGCGGACGAGACGGCCGGCGGAGCCGATCAACTCCCAACCTCCAACTTCCAACTCCCAACAAAGCCGAAAGCCGAACGCCGGAGGCCAAGAGCCATAGGAGCGCTTGGACTAATGAGGCCGCCCGTCGTACAGTGGTGAGTTGCTGTGTCCACGACGACGTCACTGACGCTGCGGGCGCTGTTGAAGGACGCGGTGACACGCACGGGCCTCGACGTGCCCGGCGGCGACGTCACCGGGCTGTCGCCGTCTGCCCAGGCACTGTCCGTTGCTGCGTTGGCGCACGCCGAGCCGGAACGGCTGGTCGTCACGATCGTGGCCAGCGACGCGGATGTGGATCGCGTCACGGCCGACGTCCGTTTCTTCCTCGGCGCGATCGAAGGGCTGCCCGACGCAGCGGCAGAACGTGCCGTGCTGCCCCTTCCGTCGCACGAAGTCGATCCCTACCGCGGGCTGGCACCTCACCTGCGCGTCACGTCTGCGCGCGCACGTGCGCTCCATGCCGCCGCATCCGGACGCGGGCGTGTGGTGATTGCGTCCGCAGCCGCGGTGTTGCCCCGGCTCGGTCCACCCGGTGAGCTGCTGGCCCTGTCCTGCGATCTGCAGCCGGGCCTGGACCTTTCACCCGGGGATCTCGCGGGACTATTGGCTCTGGCTGGATTCACCCGGGAAGACCCCGTGGACGCACACGGTGAGTTCTGCCTCCGCGGCGGCATCCTCGACGTCTTTCCTGCCGGATCACCCGAGCCGTTCCGGATCGAGTTCATTGGCGACACGATCGAGTCGATCCGCCGCTTCGATCCTTCCACACAGCGGTCCATCGGACCCGTCGAGCAGCTCGCTATCGTCCCCATGCGCGACTCGTTCGGGACCGACGAACGCGCTCCGGACGCGACAGCGGTCTTCGACTACTTTTCGCAGGCCAGGCAGCCGCTGTACGTCGTCGCGGAGCCAGACGAGGTACGTGCGGCTGTGGAGAAGCTGCTCGATCAGGTGGCCGCCAGCTATGAAGAAGTCGCCGCCGGACGCCGTGCGCCGGCCGGGCGCGTGACGCTGCCTGCTCCGGCCTCGTTGTTCCTCGACTGGGAATCAGTCGCGCCTGTCGTTCGGGCCGCGACACGCTTCGAACAGCTTTCGCTGGCAGAGGAGGGCAGCAGCGAGCCGCAGGGGACTGCGGCCACGCGGCCCGCGTCACGTCGCGTGTCAACCGGCCGTCGAGTTCCGCGGAAGGATCCAGGACTGGGTCGCCGAGATTCGGCGAGCGAGAGAACGGGACGAAACGGTCCTCTTCCTCGCCGAAACCCCAGGTCGTGCCGAGCGCATCATCGAGATGGCGCGGGACTACACCCTGCTGGCCGCTCCGCTGGGACGGACAGAAGACGCGCACGCGGCGGCGCTCCTGGTCGGTCTCGGCAACCTGTCGCGCGGCTTCCGGCTGCCGGAAGGCCGGCTCGTCGTCTATGCCGAGACCGACGTCTTCGAAGAAGAACGCCACGGCACAGAGCGGCGGCGGACACAGGCGCGTGCGTTCCTCTCAGACCTGCGCGATCTGAAGGTTGGCGATCCGGTCGTTCATGTGGATCACGGCATCGGCACATTCGTTGGACTGAAGCAGATCAGTCTGAACGTCGGCGAGCACCAGGAATTCATGGAGCTCCGCTACGCCGGGGACGACAAGCTCTTCGTCCCCGTCGAGCGGCTGGACCTGATCCAGAAGTACACCGGCGCGGGCCATCCCACGCTCGACAAGCTTGGCGGGACCACGTGGGAGCGAGCCAAGACGCGCGTCAAGAAGGCAATGCGCGACATGGCCGAGGAGCTGCTGAAGCTCTACGCCGCGCGCAAGACCGTCGTGGGACATGCGTTCGCACCGGACACGCACTGGCAGCAGGAATTCGAGGACGCGTTCCCGTACGATCTCACCCCCGACCAGTCCACGGCGATTGCCGACATCAAGCGCGACCTCGAGTCACCGACGCCCATGGATCGCCTGCTCTGTGGAGACGTCGGGTACGGCAAGACCGAGGTCGCCTTGCGCGCCGCCTTCAAGGTGGTGATGGAAGGCAAGCAGGTCGCGTTTCTCGCGCCGACGACCGTGCTCGCCTTTCAACACGCGAAGACGCTCCGCGAGCGCTTCGCGGCCTTCCCGGTACGCATCGACATGGTCAGCCGCTTCCGGTCCAAGGCCGAACAGAAACAGTCGCTCGAGAGCCTCGAGGCAGGCAAGGTCGACGTCATCGTCGGTACTCACCGGCTCTTGTCTAAAGACGTCGCCTTCCGCGATCTCGGACTGCTCGTCGTGGATGAGGAGCAGCGCTTCGGCGTCGCGCACAAGGAGCGGATCAAGCAGCTGCGGAAGAAGGTGGACGTCCTCACGATGACGGCGACGCCGATCCCGCGAACGCTCAACATGTCGCTCGTCGGCATCCGCGACATGTCGATCATCGAGACGCCGCCCAAGGATCGGCTGTCGATCCAGACCAATGTGGTGAAATTCGACGCGCAGGTCATCGCGCGCGCGGTCAGGCAGGAGCTCGCGCGGGGCGGGCAGATCTACGTGGTCCACAATCGCGTGGAATCGATCTACTCCATCGCGAACCTGGTCACGCGCCTCGTGCCGGAAGCCAAGGTGGTCGTCGGGCACGGGCAGATGGCGGAAGATCAGCTCGAGCACGCGATGCTCGATTTCGTGGCGCGCAAGTTCGACGTGCTCGTGGCCACGACGATCGTCGAGAACGGCCTCGACATTCCCAACGCCAACACGATCGTCATCAACCGGGCGGATCGCTACGGTCTCGCGCAGCTGTATCAGCTCCGCGGACGCGTCGGGCGATCAGATCGTCCCGCGTACGCGTACCTGCTGATTCCTCCCGAAGACAACCTGTCGCCGGTGGCCAAGAAGCGGTTGTCGGCGATTCGCGAGTTCAGCGATCTCGGCAGCGGATTCCGCGTCGCCGCGCTCGACCTCGAGATTCGCGGCGCCGGCAATCTGCTCGGCGGCGAGCAGAGCGGACAGATCGATGCCGTCGGCTTCGAAATGTACATGAAGCTGCTCGAGCAGACGGTTCGCGAGCTGAAGGGCGAGGACGTCGAAGACGATCTCCGGGCCGCGGTGAACCTCCGCGTGGATCTCAAGATCGACGAGCAGTACATCCCGGACATGAACCAGCGGCTCATGGTGTACCGGCAGATGGCGTCCGCGCGGCGCGACGACGAGCTGGAACGTGTGCTGGCCGAGGTGAAGGATCGCTACGGTCCACTGCCGGCGTCGGTGCTCAATCTGGCAGACTACGGCCGGATACGGATCATGGCGGACCGGCTGGCAGTCGAGTCCGTGGACCGCGAGGGACAGACGGTCGTCTTCAGGTTCCGCCCGCAGACCAGGCTCGACCCGGAGCGCCTGCTGGCGATTGTCGGGCGCCGGGCCGACGTCACGCTGATCCCACCCGCGGGCCTTCGCCTCGATCTGCGCGGGGGGCCGGGGCGTGGGTCCGTTCAGGGCGGCCGGGCCGGCGATTCTGCCGGGCTGGCGTTACCCCAGCCGGGCCGCGGTCACGGGACATCGAATGCAGCCGCGCGCCGCAAGGGCAGACCGGCAGACTCGGCGGCGCCTCCCTCTTGGTGGACAGCCCGGGCCACGACGGGCGCCGTCGAACCCGGCTTCACCAAGGCCGAAATCCTGAAGCCAGCCGCCGAAGACCCGCGGGCCGAGCATGGCGTCTTTACACTGGTGGGTCGGTTGTTGAGCGACCTGCTCGGATGACGGTAAGATCCCGTAAGTGGGTGTGGAAGGACAGGTAATGGTCAGAATCACGCGTGCCCTCGTCGCGGGAATCCTGGTCGCGGCGGCAGCGGTCACGCTCCGCGCCGAGATCCTCGAGCAGATCATCGTCAAAGTGAATGGCGAGATCGTCACCAAGACGGATTTCGAGCAGCGCCAGGTCTCGGCGCTGCGCGCCAGGAACATGCAGACCCAGGGCGCTGCACCGGATCAGTTGAAGCAGGCCGTCGCCGAGGTCACGCCCTCGCTCATCGTGGACGCGGTGGACGAGCTCCTGCTCTTGCAGCGCGGCAAGGACCTCAAGTACTCGCTCAGCGACGAGCAGTTCAAGCAGATCGTCGACAACATCCGCAAGGAGAACAAACTCGAGGACGAGCAGGCGTTCCAGGCCGCCTTGAAGTCTGAAGGGATGACGACGGCCGACCTGCGGCGGAGTCTCGAGAAGAACATGATCATCTCGCGCGTGCAGGGCACCGAGGTGATGGGCAAAGTCGCGATCTCGGAGGAAGAAGCGCGGAAGTATCACGCGGACCACATCGCCGAATTCACCAAGCCCGGCACCGTGACGCTGCGCGAGATCTTCGTGGCCGTTCCGACGGATCCCAAAGGGCTCAACGCAGGGATCGAAGACCAGACGAAGGACATCGTCGTGGCACTCCGCACGCGCGCGCTGGCCGGCGAATCGTTCGAAAAGCTGGCGACCGAGACGTCAACGGCTCCCTCGCGATCCAACGGAGGCCTCATCGGCCCGATGAACGAAGCCGAGCTCGCGCCAGCGCTGCGTGAGCTGCTCGGAAAGATGAAGGTCGGCGACATCAGCGACGTCCTGCGGACGCCGAAGGGTTTTCAGCTGCTGAAGCTCGAAGCCCGGACGGGGGACACGGTCATGACCGCCGAAGAAGCGCACGATCAGATTGCAGATAAGCTCTTCGAGCAGAAGCGGCGTACCGAGTTGAGGAAGTACCTGGACAGGCTCCGATCGCAGGCGACGATCGAGTGGAAGAACGACGAGCTCCACAAGGTCTACGACGCGGAGGTGGCGCGTCAGGCAGCGGCCGCCCCTGTCGAGACTCCTCCGCCCGCCGCCCCGACTTCGGCCCCGGCCGCCCCGGCACCGCCGAGCAACTGAGTCACGGATGGCAGAGACTTCGAGTGCGCGCGATCCGGATGCAGGGTCAGAACAGGCCGCGCCTCAGTGGTACGCAATCTGGACGCGGGGCCGGCACGAGCGGAAGGTCCACGATGAAATCCGGGATCGCGGGATAGAAGTGTTCCTTCCAACGGTCGCTCGTTGGAGCCGCTGGAAAGATCGGAAGAAGCAGATCGAATGGCCGTTGTTTCCTGGCTACTGCTTCGCTCGGTTCAGTCCCCCTGCGCGGCTGCGGATCATCGCCTGTCCCGGCGTCGTTTCGCATTGTGTCCTTCAACGGTGAGCCTGCGCCGGTTCCCGATCACGAGATCGCCGGGATCAGGGCTCTGCTCGCCAGTTCTCTTCCCTATGATCCGTGTCCGACGATCACCACGGGCACACGTGTCGAAGTCACGCACGGGCCGCTCAAGGGCGTCACCGGCCACTTGGTCCGGAAGGGCACGCAGGCGCGGCTGATCCTGTCGGTCGATCTCATCGGGCAGGGCGTAAGCGTGACGGTCGATGCGGCGGATGTGAAGGCCGTCTAAACCTGACGCTGGCCTGGCGTCGTCTTCGTGTTGCATTCGTATTCGGCTCCGCCAAGCGAACCCATGAACTCCGAACGCGACCCGATGCCGAACACGAATACGAAGACGCATACGAATACGAACACGATGAAAATCGGCCCTATCGCTCTCCCGTCTCCCTACATCGTCGCGCCCATGGCGGGCATGACCGACACGGCGTTCCGACGGCTCGTGAAGCGTCAGGGTGGCTGCGGACTCGTCGTCACGGAGATGGTGAGCTCCGAAGGCCTCGTGCGAGGCATGGATCGCACGCTGGAGTACGCCGAATACACCGAGGAAGAGCGTCCGGTCTCAATCCAGGTGTTCGGTGGCGATCCCGACCGGATGGCGGAAGCTGCACAGGTCGTCGAGAGCCTTGGCGCCGACATCGTGGACGTCAACATGGGTTGCCCGGTGCCGAAGATTGCGAAACACAACGCCGGGTGCAGCCTGATGCGGGAGCCTGGGCACGCCGCCTCGGTCATCGCCGCGATGACACGCGCGGTACGCATCCCGGTGACGGTGAAGATGCGCGCCGGGTGGAATCACGACGAGATCAACGCGCCAACGCTGGCCCGGATGGTCGAGGATGCGGGTGCCGCGGCGGTGGCCGTCCACGGCCGGACGGCGGCGCAGTCGTACTCGGGTCACTCCGACTGGGACCTGATCGCCAGGGTCGCCGAGAGCGTCAGTATTCCGGTCTTCGGAAGCGGCGATTGCGTCGAGCCGGGGCAAATCATCGAGCGCCTCCGCCAGACAGGCGTGAGTGGCGTCCTCGTCGGCCGCGGGGTGTTGCGGAATCCCTGGATCCTGTCGCAGGCGGCCGACATCGCAAATGGGCGGATCCCACGCACCATTACCGCCGAAGACCGCGGGCGCTTCCTGCTCGACTACATCGATCTGCTGGTGAACGAAGGCGTGGACGAAGCGGAAGGGTTCCGTCACTCGGCCGTGCGGGGCGACCAGACAGCCGCAGCGCACGTGGCACGCGGGCGCGAGCGCTGGGTGATCAACAAAGTGCGCGCGCTCGCCGCGTGGTACACCAAGGGATTCGAGAACGGCTCGCACCTTCGCATGGCGATCAACCAGTGTGAGTCGCTCACCGCGCTCCGCGATCTGATCGCGGACTTCTTCTACGCTGCCGCGTCACCACGCGCCGAAGTCACCAGTGTGACGAGTCCCAGCAGCCTCGAATAGAGCTGCACGGGCCGCCACACGAACACTTCGAAAGGCCCGAGCGCAAGCAGCCGCATCTGTGACCGATCGTCCGGCGGCCATGGCGCGAGCAGCATCGCCGTGTTCAGCAGGACGCCGTTGCCAAAGCCGATGGCCGCGATCACGAGAAACAGGTTCAGCGGCGAAAGCACGCCGACAACGGCCGCGAACGGGAGCGCCACCAGGCAGGCCAGTTCGAGCCACGGAACGACCACCGCATCAAACAGGTACTGCGGCAGGTTGACGAGACCGATCCGCCCGTAGCGCGGATTGAACAACATCCCCCGATACCGCCACAGGATGCGCGCCATCGCCTGGTGCCGCTGCCGCCGCTCGGCGATCAACTGCCCCAGTGTGGGCTCCTGACGCGGCGACCCGACCGGTTCTGCCACGTGCAGGATCTGGTAAGGCACTCGCGCGCGCAGCAGATGGCGATGCGCGCGAACCGTCATCTCGAGCCGTTCCGGACTCGCATCGGTCGCGAAGCCGCCGGCGTCGACGACCACGTCGCGGCGCCAGAGCGTGAAGCCAGGCTTCACGTCGAGCGAGAGGCCGAGGCGCCGCTGATTGTTCCGCGCCAGCAGACCGCGCAGGTTCGACAGGGTGCGGAGCGCCGCGGCGGTGGACTGACCGGCGAGGCCGTCGGTTGGATCAGCATCGAGCGCGGCAAGCGACGTCGTCACGCCAACCACGGTGGCGGGATCGTCCATGGCGGCGCGCATCGCGACCAGCAGCGCATCCGGCGTGTAGCGCGCGTCCTTGTCGGCGCAGCAGACATACCGATACCGGCCAAGGTTGACACCGACGTTCAGCGCATCGCCGTGCGTATGCCCTGGGCAGTCGATGACGAGCAACCGCGGATCCGAGGTGCTCCTGAAGATGGCGCGCACGGGCGGCGTGGGCAGCGTGCGCCGGTAGAATACTTCGCACGCGCTCAGCGAGAATCGTTCCCGTAGCGCGTCGAGTGACTCGCGCGCACCGTTGTTGACGATGATGACTTCGAATTCCGGATAGTTCAGGAGCAGCAGCTGGTGAACGGCGTCCGCGACGTTCATCCCGACCGTCGGCATCACGACGCTCACCGGGATCGTGAACCGCGAGCTCGCCAGCACGTCATCGGGCATGCTGCGATGGCGCTGGCGCCGCCGGCTGACGGCGTGGACGAGCAGCTGGACCAGCACGAACGGTCCGCCCAGCGCGTACGCCACGAGCAGGTACACGACGGCGACCGTCACGGCGATCGAGAGCAGGGGATAGCCGGTCACAGCGACGCTCCCGCCGGCTCGAGCCCGAGGCTGGCAAGCAGCTCCCGCACGCGAGGGCGCGTTGGCTGATCCACGCGATCGAGCAGGGCTTCGGTCATCCGCGTGCCGCCCGCCGCGGCAATCTTCTTGAGCATGTCGATCTTCGTCTGACTGGGCCGCATCGTGGCGGCTTCGAGCACGATCAGGCTGTCGAGGATCCCGATGTTCTGCAGCACCTCGGCAGCGCCATTCCGCGCGAAGGTGTCGGCGTGATCCAGATACGGGACGAGCGTCGACCAGACCTCGGATCCCATCCGCTGGAGCGCTTCTTTCGCGGCTGTCCGCACCCACCACTCACGATCGGCGAGAAGCGGAGCGATATCGCCGGCGAACTCGGGATTCCCGGCCTCGCCGATCGCCCGGGCGGCATGGGCGCGGACGTACCAGACCGTGTCTGTCAGCAGGGGACGAGCAGCCGTCACCGCGGCCGAGACGTTTACGCGAGCGAGGCTCGCAATCGCCGCGCGCCGGACGAGCGGCGCCGGATCGTTCGTGAGCGCCGTGAGGTCCTGCTCGAGACCGGGAGCCTCTGCGTATCGGGCGAGCAGCGTCACTCCCCAGTAGCGGACGCTCGCGTCCGAGTTGTGCAGCATCGGACGCAGCTGCGCGGGCAGCGGCAGCGGGAACTGATCGAGATACGTGGCGACGCGCGAGGGGGCATAGTGCGCCCCGGTGAGGGAGTGAACGAGGATGTCAGCCGCTTTCATGTCCGGGATGCGGCCGAGCAGCGCGAGCGCGGCACCGACAATCTCGGAATCGTGGTCCTGTGCGGCTTGACCGAGCAGCGGTACGAGATTCGAATAACCCTGGTGCGCGAGGAGGCGCAGGGCCGAGATCCGCCGCCAGTTGGCGCGCGGACTGCGCGAGGCGGACGCCTGCTGCACGAACCAATCGAGACCGAGGTGGGTCGTGGCCGACCGCGCGAAGACTTCGACCGCGGGCGATCGCTCGGGCAGCGCGGTCGCCGTCCGCAGCACCGACACCTTGTCGAGACTCGCCGCGAGGCGTCCAAGCTCCTTGACCTGCAGCTCGGGTAACGCGCCGCTCGCTTCGATGCGCCGCACCGTGGCCACGGTCTGATCCACGATCATCCGGTTGATCCGCGCACGGCGGCCCGCGACGAACAGATAGACCGAGAGCGTGGTCCACAACCCGATGAGGGCCAGCACCAGCGTTGGGAGTGCGGCGGTCAGGATCGTCGAAAGCGTGGCCATCCGTCGGAAGGGCGGCGCCATCGTTGCGCCGCCGCGACCATACTAGAGCAGAACGCGCCCGGCCAACGCATCCGCTGCATTGGCGTGCAGATGCAAAACGGGGCGGTCCGCGTGCATCAGCACGTGTACCGCCCCTCTGGTCTCCCGCCGCCGGAGCCGACTGCCGCTCGTGCGACCGCAGTCGCCGGCAGTCAGCGCAGACGCGAGGCCACGCCGTAGTTGTGGACGACCACCATGGCGTCGATCGTGTTGAGGGCGATCATCATCGCCACCGCGCCAACGCGATTGCGCTTCCACATCTTCTCCGCGAAGAAGATGGTGCTCGCCGCAACGCCGGCCTTCACGGCCAGCATGGCACTGTTGCTCTTCGCGACACCCTGCATGAACGGATTCGCTTCGTGCGCGCCGTTTCGGATGGCGCTCATCGTCGAATGCGCGTCCAGGGCCTGCAGCACGATCGTCGAGGCATACAGCGGAGCCAGCAACGCGGGGCGTCGGCTGTCGCCAAACGTCTCGGACGGACGCGTGACGAGGACGGACGGTGCGGACGGCTCGACTCGTGCCACCGAAGGCGTTGGCGCGTTGACGCCGGAGGCGAGAACCGCCTGCAGCCCGATCGACTGCTCGACCGTCACCGCGGCCGAGGCCATGAGCTGCTCATCCGCGCTGACGCGTTCGGCAGTGCAGAGTCCAACCATCACCAGCGTGACGGCCACGGTGACCAGCCTTGGGAGCGAGCGGCGCATGACGGGCCTTTCCAGGGCGATGGTGCCCCTGAATCGTCACGGCCGCGACGTTTGGCCCGACGATTCCCGCCGCTGCAGCTACAATTGGCGTACCTCGCGTGAGACCAGCAGCTAATTAGCTGATTGAGCAAGGGTTATTACCCTGGAGTGCGGATTCGCACACGAGACCGGACTTACAAAATTTGCCCAAAAGTGGCGTATTGGTAATCCTCAGGCGCCGGCCCGGGCTGGTGCCGACGACTTCAGGCGGAGCAGTTTCGTAAGTCGCCCTACGAGACCATCGGGAGTCTCCGTATCGGCTTCGACGAGGAGGTCGAGACATGCGGCAACCGTGGGCACGCCGCCGATCCCGAGCCGGCGGGCACTGGCCGGAACGCCGCCTTCCGCCCCGCGCCAGATGAGGATTGCGCGCGCTTTCGAGTCGATGGCCACGTCCAGGCAGTTCTCCGGGCGATCGTCCACGACGACGTCCAGCTCGAGGGCGTGCGCGATGCGGCCGCGCGACGTCGAGACGACATACAAGGCTGGCAGGGGAAAGCCGAGCCGCTGCAGCCAGCGCTGGCTCTGCACCTGCACAGGATCGCCGGCAGACGATGGCCGGCTGGTGAGAAAGATCACGTCCCAGCGGCGTTCGGTGGCGGTGGCCGCCAGACGCGCGACGATGCCAGGCTCGGTCTCGTCGAGGCTTTCCCAGAAATTTGCGGTCGAGCGGACGGCATCCCAGAGATCGCGCTCCTGACGAGTCGTCAGCGCGAGAGATGACGGCGTGGTTTCAGCTGGCATCGCCGCCAGGTGCTGCCGGGAAGGCATCGGCCGCGGTTGTGCGCGGTGCCGCTTTCGGCTCCTGATTTTCGGGGAACAGTCGCAGCGCTTCGCGGACCAGCGCCTGATTGAGGTCCGCGAGGACGCCGTCCATGTCGAAGCCGAGTCGCAGTGACATTGCGATCGTTTTGGATCTTAACTCGGATGCGAGGTACGCAGTACGCTGAGGCAGCACTGAATGCGCAAGTCGAGGCGGTGATGGAATGCGCGTGACGGCTGCTGCGCTCCCTTGACTTGCCTTGGCGCGGGACGTACCGTCCGTGCGTTCCCTTCAATGCAGCGATGACCGGAACTCCCGATTCAACCACTCGCGTGCTGCGACAGAACCAGGACGTCGCGTCGAGCCGGCTCGGCGACACTGGCGTCCTCGTCCACCTCCGCACCAACCGGATTTTCGAGCTGAATGCCACGGGACTCCGCGCCTGGGAGATCATCGGTACCGGATGCGCCGAACACGATGTCCTCGAGCAACTCCAGCGCGAGTTCGATGTGGATTCCGAGCGCGTGCGCCTCGAGTTGACGCCACTCGTGGAGGCGATGGTTCGCGAAGGCCTCCTGGATGTCGAGACCCGCTAATCAGGACGCGGACGCGCTCGAACCGTGGCATGAAGACTGGATTGCGCGCGTCACCGTTCCAGCCGACGGCACGCCGCTTTCGCTGACGATCCACGGTACGGCCGGGAGCCGGCTGTCCATCGCCGAATCACCCGACTCGATCGCGCTCTTCAGCGGATTGCTCACGAACGCAGACGAACTCGATCCAGACCACCGTGAGACGCCCGCGCAGATCGCGCTGCGTCTGTACGAGCGTGAAGGATCCGATGCCTGCACCCACCTTCGCGGTCCGTTCGCGACGTTTGTGTGGAACCGGCGCAACGGCGTGGTCGTCGTTTCGCGCGACCAGATCGGGATTCAGCCGCTGTTTGTGGCGCGGCACGGCGCAGACTGGTTGTTCTCGGGAAGCGCCGAGCGGCTCGCCAGCGAGCCTGGCGTGTCCGGCGCGATCGATGCCGTCGCGCTGAGCGAATGGATCTGCGGCTGGTACCCGGTCGCCGAGGCAACCGCGTTCCGCGACATTCAACGCGTGCCGCCGGCCACGCGAATCACGATTCGGCTGTCGGGCGTGGAGACCGATCGCTACTGGACGCTATCCGCGGACGATCGCCCTGTTGAGTGGCTCACCGAAGACGATCTGGGCCAGTTCGACGAACTGCTCGCGCGAGCGGTTCGAAGATCGTTGACGGCCGCGGGCACACGTCCTCCCGCCATCTTCCTGAGCGGGGGACTCGACTCCATTGCGATTGCGCTCACCGTTGCCGACGAGCTCGCGCGGCGCGGCGCGCAACTGCCGCTCGCGCTATCACTGGGATTCACCGAAGGCGAGTCGAACGAGCAGTCGATTCAGCGGGGCGTGGCGCAGCAGCTGGGGCTCGAGCATGTGCTGGTTCAGTTCGATGACGCCGCCGGACCGACGGGGCTGCTCGACGCCGCGTTGTCGATGACCGCCGACTGGCCCCAACCGATGTGGAACATGTGGGCCCCCGCGTACGCGGAACTGGCGCGGCACGGAAAGGCGCGCGGCGCGCAATTGATCCTCACCGGACGCGGCGGCGACGAATGGCTCACCGCCTCGCCTTACCTGCTCGCGGATCTCATCGGTCGCGGACAGATGATCGCGGCGTGGCGGCTGCTGCAGACGATCCGCCGTTCGAACATCATTGGCGCTGGGGCCGACGATGGGCGTTGTGTCCCGTGTGGCGCTGCGCCCACTGGCGAGCGCAGCCCTCGATTGGATGGCACCCAACACGTGGCACGCGGATCGCCGGAGGCGTTTGCTCGCCGAACGTCCTGCGTGGGTCGCGCCCGGCGCGGCCGTGCGTGCCGCGATGGACGAACGCGTGGAGGAGTGGATCGCACCAGCTCGTCCAAAGGCCGGCTTCTACATGCGCGAAGCCCGCGTGGCGCTCGCTCATCCCGCGCTCACGCACGACATGGAAGAAACACAGGAGTTCGGCCGCCGCACGAACCAGCACGTGCTGCATCCATTTTGGGACGTCGATCTCGTATCTCTGCTGTATCGGGTGCCTCCGGACCTGCTCATGAAGGACGGCCGCTCGAAGTGGCTCCTCCGCCGGCGTGTCGCCAAACGCTTGCCTGGCCTGGGGTTGGAGCAACGGGTGAAAGTCAACGCGCACGACGTGTTCAGCGGGATCATCTGGCGCGAGATCGAGCGTGCCTGGAGGCAGCTCGGCGGTCTGCACGCTTTGGCACGGGCTGGAGTCGTAAGCTCGGCCGGGTTACAATCAGCGGTGAGTACACAGTCAGGTCTTCGTGGACTGGGCTCCCCAGGTCGAGCGTGGAGTGTGCTCAACCTGGAGACGTGGCTGAGGCGCCGCAATTAAGTCACGGCGCCGCAAAGGACACACAACATGGATCGCAAGAGCATGACAGCGTCGGATGTGAAACTGCAGTGGACGACGCCCGCGCTCGAATTGAAGGGGACGGTTGGAGAGATCCTCAACCACGGCGGCGGAAAGCTGAGCGTCACCGGTGGCGACCCCGGCGAAATGCGTTGCCAGAGAGGTCTCAACCCGAAGCCCTGCGGCTGCTGATCGTCGCGTTCCCACCAGATGGGACATCGACCCGCGGGCCGCGTGACGGCGCTTCCCCAACTCGAAGTGCTGAGCACGCGGCCGGCCGCTGACACCAATCAGTACCCCGGTGTGCGGCGGCAGGAATGGTTCGACACCGAAGGACGCCTCGCAGCCTTCGGCGGCGGCACCGCCACCACCTGGTGGATCCACTGGCCGCACCTCGGCACCTTTCAGTTCTCCTCCGACGGCCCTGTCATCGCGCATCCTGAGCCTGGCGCACGTCCGATCCGACCTGCAGGAATCCTTCGCGAGAAGCTGTCCTCCCGTTCGTCCTGATCGGCCGCGATCACGAAGCACTGCACGCGCAGCGCGGTGGCGCACGCGGACGGTGTCTCCGCGTTCTGCGGCGTCTCGGGAACCGGGAAGTCAACACTCGCGTTCGCGTCTGGCTCGACATGGCGCGATGCACTGGGCCGACGATGCGCTTGTCGCTCCGCGATCGAGGAGCCGGTCGTGCGCGACGATCGGACTCCCGTTTCCGGCCCGCGTCGATCGCGCGGTCGTGGACGCGTTAGCGACGAGCCCCGACGAGTCCGAGCGCGTGACACCAGGAGAGACGATGCCGCTGCGCCGGGTGTACTTCGTTTCGCGCGACAGCCGGCTCGATCCGAACCGCCCATCGATTCAATCGCTCGAGGGCGCTCCAGCCTTCGAGCGGCTTCTGGCACATGCACATCCATTCGATCTGCCAGGCCCCGATCGGCGGCGCCGGATGATCGAGCGGCTGCTGCTGGTCGCACGTCTGGTTCCGATGTACGACCTGCGCTTTGCTCCGGAACTGACCAGCCTCCCGCGTCTGATTGACGAAGTGGGACGGCATCTCACATCCTCCTGACGTGGGGACGGCCGGCATCGCGCTTCGTCTCTGGACCTGGGCCGCCGCCCTGCGCGTGCTGAAGCATGTCGTGCCGTTGCCGACGCTCGTCCGGATGATGCACGCGGCGCCCCGGCGCGTCTCGAACCGCGCGCCAGCCGACGACATCGAGCGCTATCTGCATGCCTCCGGCCGCTTCCCTCGGCGTCCACCAGGGAATTGTCTCGAGCGCAGTCTGGGCGTGTACCGGTTGCTCGGTCAGGCGGGTGCGTCGCCGCAGTTGCTGGTAGGCATGCGCAGGCTGCCGTCACAGCCGATCGAGGGTCACGTCTGGGTGAGGGCGGGCGGCAGGCCGATCGGCGAGACCGCGGCGTCGCTCAACGAGTTTCAACTGACGGCGTTGTTCGACGAGCACGGCCGACGGTGCGATCCCGCGTCTTCCGGCCGGAGGTCGGGGACTGCCGGCCGGCGTGAGCTCGTTCAGTTCCTGACGGGCGCGGCATCGAGCCGCTGTGCGTCCACAAGCGCGCGGAATGCCCCGTCGGGCCTCGCCGCAAGTTCGGTCCAGGCGCCACGCTCGACGACGCGTCCGCCATCGAGCACGTAGACGAGGTCCGCGCTGCGCGTGGCCGCGATCCGGTGCGTGATGAGGACGATGGTCAGGCGTCCCTTCAGGCCGCCGATCGTCGTCAGAATGGCCGACTTCGTTCAGCGCATCGAGTGCGCTCGTCGCTTCGTCGAGGATCAGGACAGACGGGTGCACGATCAACGCGCGCGCGAGCACCAGCCGCTGACGCTCACCGCCCGACAGACGGATGCCCCGATCGCCGACGACCGCATCCAGTCCGATCGGGATGGGCCTCGACAAACGTGCGCGCGGACGCCTGGTCCAGCGCATCCCACATCTCCGCGTCGGTCGCCGAAGGCCGGGCCCATCGCAGGTTGTTTCGAATCGTGTCGTGCAGCAGGAAGCCGTCCTGGGCGACGTAGCCGACCGAGCGGCGCCATGCGGCCATGGAGCCTGCATCCAGCGGACGTCCGCCGATCGTGACGGCGCCGGACGAGGGTGTGAGCAGCCCCATGACCAGATCCGCGAGCGTCGACTTTCCCAGCGCCAGACGCACCGACAATCGCCGTGGTGCGGCCAGAAGGCATGTCGATCGTCACGCGATCGAGCGCCGGCGCCGGCCGTCTCCGAGTAGCGGAAGGAACGTCGCTCATCCGGATGTCGCCGCTCAGCGCGGGGCCGCCCGTGTGCCCTGCGTCGAGGTGCTCGGCTTCCCGCTCGCAGCGGTCGATAACCGACATCACCGAGCGCAAACGACGGCAGCCCGGTGGCCAGCAGCTGCGCCGTCTGCTGGACTCCGACCAGGCGAGGGACGACGCGCGCGAAGATGAAGAGCAGGAGCAGCAGCCCGGCGCCACGCAGGTCGAAGACCACGACGGCGACGAGCAGGACGATGCTCACCAGCACGGCAGCGCCCAGGTCGAGCCGCCACTTGGAATCCGCCAGCGACCTCAGCATCGCGAGGTACGCGGCCGAGAAGCGGCGCGACAGTGCGCCGAAGCCGCTGACATGGCGCCCATCGTCGCCGAGCGCCTTGAGTACCTTCAGTCCCGTCATCGACTCGGCCGCGGCGCTCATGACCTCGCGGCTCGCCTGAACGTAGACATCCGCCAATCGTTCCGACGCCTGCGTCCGTCTGCGCATTGCCCAGAGGAGCAGGCCCCCGCCGAGCGCGGCGGTCAGCGGTCATCGCAACCGAGAGTCTGAGCGCCACCGCGAGATAGATCAGCGTGATGGCCGCGGCGGTGGCCAGCGCGAACAGCTGGTACGTGGCGCATGCTCACCCGCTCGATGTCCACCGTGACGGCGTGCACGAGATCGCTCGATTTCTGCTGGGCCAGGAACGACCATCGCGCGCCGATGAGCGCGGCGTACAGGCGCTGGCGAAGGCTCGTGATGTAGCGCTGCTCGAGGCGGGGACCGATGAACGAGTTCGCCCGCACGAGTGTGGCGTGCGCGAGCGACACGGCGACAAAGAGGCTCAGCACGGTCGGCAGCGTCGGCTGGAGGCCGAACCATGCCGAACGTGCGCTCGATCGTGTGTGCCAGGCCTGTCGTGGGACCTTCGCCGACGGTGAGACCGATCGCACCGAGCAGCGGCACGAGCAGCACGAGTCCGGCGCCTTCCGCAAGGGCGACGGCAAGCGATCCGCCCAGCGCCACCAGCATCCCGCCTCGCAGCACCTGAGCGATCGATGTGACGAACCGCACGGCAAGCGTCGCGCGTTGCGCCAGGCGAGGTGCTCATGACGGGCGTGGCCCTCGGACCGCGGACGGTGCAACGCCACGGCGAGAAACACGACGAACAAGACGGCGGTTCCCGGCATCTGAAGACTGAAATCCACGAGTGATTGCAGCGCGATCGCCATCAGTCCGGTCACAGCGCCAAGCCTTGGCCAGAACGACTCGCTCCGTCCGCCTCCTTCGGCGAACCGGCGCCAGACAATCCCGATCGTGAAGACCACAGCGGCCAGGACAGGCGCCGTCAGCAAGACGCCACCCTCCGCCGCGAGCTGAAGGTAGTCGTTATGCGCCTCCGCGTAGTGCATGTCCAGGTGCGAGACCTGATACGCGAGCGTCGCCGTGCCAAACGTGTTCAGCCCGGTGCCTGTCAGGGGGAAGTCGCGGATGATGCGCGCCGTGACGCTCCAGATGTCCTGGCGCAGCCGGATGGAATCGTCCACGCGAAGCGCGAAACGATCCGTCACTCGGACATCAGACCACACGACCGACAGCACGAGGAGCAGCGTCAGCGCCCCGACGATGGCCAGGCGCGATCGTATTCGAACGGTGTCGCCGCGCGAGCGGCGACGGCTCCAGCCGCCATCGCGAGCGTGAAGCAGATCACACCCGATCGCGACTGTGACATCACGAGCGACAGGCCCATGACGAGCACCGCGAGTGCCATGAGCTGCAGCTGGCCTCCGCGCGGCGACGAGAGCCAGAGCAGCCGCTCGCGCCATGCGGCCCGCCGCTTGAGCAAGCCGTGCTCCGCCGCGCCAAGAAGGCAGGCGACGGTGAACGGGAGGACCAGCAGCATCCAGCCGGCAAAGTGATTCCGGTTCACGAACGGACCGAACGGCGTGGTCAACAGGTAGCGCGGTTGCCAGAAGCCGTAGATGCGCATGCCCGTGGCCGCGCCATCGCCGAGCAGCGCCTTCTGGACGATCCCGATGATGGCAACCGCCACGCCGAGCGCCACGATGGGTGCGACGAGCGAGCGCACGCCGTACCGGCCGAGAAACGGGACCAGACCCGCAAGCAGCACAGCGAGCGACACGAGAACCAACAGCCCGCGCCACGTCGCGGCGGGATCGATCGACAGTGGGATGCGTGAGCGGCGTGCCGTTCACCATAGCCGCGGCGAACGTCAGGTCGATCGTGCCGGAGGAGGGTATCGGTCGACGGACTGATCGCAACCCGCGCACCGGAGGGAAGAGGGTATCAGCTGGAAAGCCGCTCCACCTGCCGCGGCTCCCAGCGCCAGCAGAATCGGCCGCGGCAGCGCCTGATACGGGTTCGTCGTGCGCTTCCACAAGACGATCCCGAGGACCGCCGCGCCGGCTGCGAGCGGGAAGATACGCCCATCGGTACACCGCGCCAAAGGCCAGCACACCCCACGCGATGAGCAGGATCGTCGCGGCGAAGCCGAGATACGCGAAGGCTGAATGCGAGCCCGGTGAACGCTCAGGCGCCGTGGGTGGCATGGGATCGCCCGCGGACCGGCGCGTGGCGAAGCCCCCTCAGCAGCACCCGCCGGGCGGGCGGATGGCGCAGCAACGCGACGATGGCGTCGCGGTGGTGATTGAACCGCGCCGTCCGGCGGAGGATGGGCATCACGCCGTCTGTCTGCGCCAGCTCGAAGAATGCGTCCATATCGTCGTCAGTCAAGCGATGGGCGATCGCACGCAGCCGCTGCTGCGCGCGCAATTCACCCCCGAGCCGCCGCTGCCATGCCCGTTCGTAGTGCGATAACGACGGCGCAGTCAACGTATCGGCCGTCAGGGCAGTGGCCAGCGTGGCTGCCGCGAGTGACGCCGTGAGCAGACTGTAGTAGATACCCCCGCCGGTGGTGGCTTTCACGATGCCGCCGGCGTCGCCGATCGCGAGCACGCGATCCGCAAACGTCCGCCCGATCGGGGCGAGAGGCAGCAGCTTCTGGCGTGGCGCCGGCGCCTGGTCGAGCGCGAGGCCCCACCGAGAGGCCACGTTGAGAGGAACCGATCGAAGTGCACCGCCGAGTCGCGCTCGCACATGAGCCCGACGCGGGCGTGCCAGCCTTCGGCACGCCGGACGGGAACGACCCAGGCGAATCCGCCCGGCGCGACCTGCCTTCCGAAATGCACCTCGACGTCGCCCGGCATGGCCGAGGGCAATTCGGCCTGGGCCGACTGGAGGTGTGCGGCCGGCAGCCCGAGACCAAGGCGCCGTTGCAGCCGATAGCTGGCGCCGCACGCCAGGACGACCGTTCGGCACCTGGCACGTTCGCCGTTGCGGAGCTCGAGTGTGACGCCGTCGCGATCGACATGCACATCGTCCACACGGCGGCCGAGCTCGATCGCTGCGCCTGACGCCGCTGCTGCGTGTGGAGCTGCTGGTCGAAACGCAGCCGATCGACCGCGACGGCTTCGATCCGCTCACTGGTGTAGGCGACGGATTGTCCAGCCGGCGAATGAAAGCAGACGGTCGTGAGGGAATTGAGCACCGCGTCACGCGCGAGATTGAACTCGTCGAACGCGTCCGCGGCGAGGACGCCGGTGCAATGGACCGGAGCACCACTCGACGGGTGCTCTTCGTAGACCGACACATCAAAGCCACGCCGGGCGAGCAGGCTCGCGACGTAAAGGCCGCCAGGCCCGCCACCGACAATGGCCACGTCTCTCATGGAGTCGTCTTGAAGCGATCGGCCGGAAGACCAGGGCCGAGTCGCCGAACGGACACTAGAGAGTAGCGCAAGGCTCCGATTCGGCCAACCAGCCGACAGCCGATGCGGCGTGGAGCGAGGGCGACCGCGCTCAGAACTTGTCGGTCCGCGATTCCCAGCTGCCGCGGAAGGTGATCCAGAACGAGAGCGCGATGAGCTTCACGTCCAGCCAGAAGCTCTGACGGGCGATGTAGAGACGATCGTAGCGGAACTTGTTGCGCCGGGTGATGTCGCGCGGCGCAAAGATCTGCGCGATTCCCGTGAGCCCTGGACGCACGCCGTGCCGCTCGCTGTAGCCAGGCACGTCCTCGAGGTGGATCAACTCGCCGTTGCCGCCGGTCTCGATCTCGCCCGGGCGCAGCGCACGCGGACCGACGAAGCTCATGTCGCCGGCGAAGATGCTCCACAGCTGCGGGAGCTCGTCCATCGCGGTGGCGCGCATCAGGCGGCCGATGCGCGTCACGCGCGGGTCGTTCTCGCTCGCCTGCACGGCGCCGACGTGCTTCTCGGCATCCGGGATCATCGACCGAAACTTCCACGCGTGGAAGATCCGTCCGCCTTCACCGACGCGATCCTGGCTGTAGAACACAGGACCCCCGTCCTCGACCTTGACGAGCAGAGCGAGCATGAGCCAGAGCGGTGACGAACCGAGAAGCCGACGCCGGACAACGAGACATCGAGCAGGCGCTTGGCGAGCGGAATCCGTGCGACGGCCGCAACCGGACGAGCCGCGGTCAGTGGCGTAGCCATTTGAACGTGCCTGTGATTAGCCTGTGCACGTAAAGCGCGGGCAACCAGATCGCGCTCGTCACGCCATAGCGTCCGCATGAAGGCCGCCGGCGGGAACGCGTGCTCCTTCACCAGGCGCGCCCGTGCGCGCCATCCTGGAAGCTCGCAAGATCGCTCGCGAGGACGTCACGCTTGAGCACGGGCCCCGAGACATAAACGTGTGAACGCTCCGATGGCGCCGTTGCCTGCCACAACTCCTCGACGCGCGGCGGTATTCGAGTGCCCGTGCGAGTGCGGGCCTGTCGAAGACCGTCGAGGCACAGCCCGGCCACCCCAAACCCGCACGCCGCTTCAGCCAGCTCACTCCAATCAGCGTCCGTGAACCGCGTCGTCAACAGGTGGAGGTCGTAGAGCCAGATCAGACGATCCTGTCCCTGATGGTGTGCGAGTCGATGGATGGAGGCGACGAACACGGCATCGACCGCACGCGGTGTGCGTGCGTCCGGACCGAGAGCCGCGACCGGCTGCGCGTGTTGCCACAGATAGTCGAACGGAAGTGCGTTGGCGAGGACCTGCGGATTGACAAGGCGCCAGTGAAGATCGATCACGTGGCTCAGCCCTGATCGTCCACGCGCTCGAACGCGGCCTGGTGGGAGACGAGCGATCCCGCGGTCAGCGCGTCACTCGAGCGGAGCCGCAGGATTCCAGAACACGCATCGCCTCTTCCGACTGTTCGGATCGACCAGCAGGTCGGTGTCGATCCGCGGTCTGTGCCACGCGGATCCGTACACGGTGTACGCCAGGGCGGTACCTTTGATGATCAAGCACGCGACGTGCCCGCGGGCGAGGCGTTCCAGGATGCGCCGGAGCTCGATCTGCACGAGCAGCTCGCGGGTCGCAGCACCGCGTACGCTGGGTGCGATCTCGTTGCGGAGCGTGGCGTCCCCGCCCCCGTCTCCACTGATGACAACGATTCCCACAGGAGCGCAGTGACGCCCTCTTCCTCGGCCGCCTGAATCACTGCACTCCGGTCCGCGTCATCGCCCATCGTCCGGTGCAGATCGCGGACGATGTTCGCGCTGGGATCGGAGGAACCGGCTGTCCGCCGATCGCGGTCATGGAGCAACACTCGCTGGTCCCGCGCTCGACGCAGGCCACCATGCGACAAGGGCGCCGTCGATGCCGCGAGCCTCTTTCCACAGCCCCGGCGCCGAGTGCGGACAGGTCCGACGCTCGGCACGATTCGATCGCATCCAGATCACGATGGGCGCCGGATCGACGGTTGGCGCAGCTGGTTGCAGGACCGGCAGCGACAGCGATCCACACGCCTCCGAGACCACGACGGGACGCGCAGGAGGGGTGCGGTACACCAACGGGAAATAGCTCAGGAGCGGTTCGTAGTCGCTCGCGAGCAACTGAGAATGACGCGCCGCGACATAGCCCCAGGCGCCGGCCGGCAGGTTCGGCGTGCCGCGATCGTCCAGCGTCATGGTCGTAGGCTCGCCGGCGACCGCGAAATAGAGGCGACCGGGCAGCGGCAGCATTTCGGCCAGCTGAAGGAACTCACTCATCCTGGCGTCGTAGCGTTCGTAGATGGGCCAGCGGCTGATCTGTCCCGGCTCCCGACAGGAGTAATGCCAGCACGATACAGGCCGCACTCCAGGCCGCGGGCCACGTGACGGTGGTCATCGCCACGAGCACAGGAACAGCGGGAAGTAGACCAGGCGCGCCGTGACGAGGGTGCCGCCTACCGCCTGCGACGGGGCCGCGAACACGACGAGCGCCGCCACAACCGCAGCGCCGAGAAGTGGGCGTGCCTGCGCGCCTCCGCTTCTCCACGCCACGAGTGCGCCGGCGGTCGCCATGAAGCGCGATAGCGCAAGCCACTATGCGCTCGACGGTCGTGTACGACGCCAATGGGGCCAGCGTCGCCAGCAACGTACCTGCGTATCGGATGGTGGGCCATGCGAGCTGAGGCTCGGCGACGAGCGCCGCCGGACGCGTCAGTGCCGCATGAACGAAGGAGCCCCGCCCGGGACCAGTGAAACCAGGACGAGCAGTCGTGCGTCGGAGGCCGCCGAGCCGAGACGACGAGCCCCGTCGAGCGCCAGGAGCGCAACGGCAGCAATCCAGACTTCGATGAGCGGAACCGGGTGGCAGCAGTAGACAGCAGTCAGAACCCCGGTCATCCCCAACGCGGATCCGATGTTCGCTGGCCGACCTCGCAGCCTGAGCCAGAGCCCGAACGCGCAGAGGAATCCGACGAGTCCCAAGAGGAAGTTGAAGAACCCCCAGTGCACGTGGGAATTGAATACGACCGGCAGCGCGAGGTATTCGATTCCGCCAGTCCGTTCGGACACACCCCGCATCGCGTACTTCAGTGACACCGGCAGAAGGACGGCATACGCTCCGAGCAGCACGCGCTCGGCCGTCAACGGCGACACGTGCGCTCCAATTAGGAATCCCATCAGTCCATGCGCGGCCAGATTCGGCGGCAGCGATGGATTGAACCGGAAAAGTGAAGTCGCGAGTCCCGAGGGATCGGTGGCATACCGCGCGAGCAGCGAGGCGTTGTAGACGTGGGACGGGCCGTCGGTCAGCGGCAGGTGCTCGAACCTCAGGATCGGCACCGCGTTGACCGCAGCGGCGAGCACGAACGCGAGGTCCGCCAGCGACACGCGCAAGCGCGCATGGAGAAACGACACAATTCGCGGGGAGAGCAGGCGACAGTCCGCCTCTCATTTGGCCGGTGCGGCGCTCGTGGGTCCCGTCATCGCCGCCACGCGGCCGCCAGCAACGGCTTCGTCCAGTACCCGCTGATACAAGGCCACGGTCCGCTCCGCCATGCGTGTGACCGTAAACTCTGCGGCGACGCGCGCGGCGCCGGCGGCGCCCATGGCCGTTCGCAGCCGGGCATCGCGCACGAGGAGCGCAATGGCATCGCGCATCGAGGTCGCGTCGCCAGGCTCGACGACGAATCCCGTCTCGCGATCGCGGTTGACCCACGGCACACCCGACTCGAGCCGAGTGCTGACGACCGGCCGAGCGGCCGCCATCGCCTCGAGCTGCACCATGCCGAAGGCTTCTGCACGTTAACCGATGGCAGCACGAATATGTCGCAGGCGCGGTACCAGGCCACGAGCGTCTCTTCGTCAACGTCGCCGGCAAAAATCACGCGGCTGTTGTCCGACGCTTGTGCTTCGAGCGAGCCGCGGAGTGGACCGCTGCCGACAATCACGGTTGTGACGTCGAGGTCGCGGACCGCATCGAGCAGCACATTGACACCCTTGTACGAGACGAGTCGGCCGACGAACAGCACAATCGGACGAGGTCCGTGGCGGTCTCGAAGCGACGCCGCGCGCGCCTCGACCTCCGGTAGGGGCGCGAACCGGCGCGGCTCAATCCCGAACGGGATGACCACACACTTCGATTGGTGCTCGACGAGCTCCTGGGCGCTCGCAGCCAGGTTGGGCGACGAAACCACTATGCGAGCCGCACGATCAGGACACGCGTGAGAAAGGGGCGATAGAGGAGACGGTATTTCCAACGCGGCCGCAACACCTCGCTGTGGAACCACACCACGAGAGGTCCGCGCTGACGCGCGACAAAGTCAGACACCAGCGCCAGCGGATTCGGTTCGTGAATGACCGTGAGGTCGCGCGCGGCCCGCGCGAGTCGGAACGGGAACGTTGGACAGACGCCCACCGATCCGATGGACGCGATGCTGGCGACGCGGGTGACGGGTACGCCATGCACCGTCTCATGGACGGTCAGAGACGACGTATTCGCCGCCAGTACCTGGCTGGAGATGAGCGGCTGTTCGCCCTCACAAAGCAGTTGGACGACGCGCTCCATCCCGCCGGGTGCAGGGGGATAGTACTTGCCAACGTGGAGAACGTGGATCACGAGGCCTCCCGGGCGCGGGCGGTCAGCGTCTCGTTCGCGGGCCCGGGCGAGCTCCACATACTGATCCGCCATCGGGAGGCGTACGTCTTCCAACTGAATCGCGCGCCGCGGGTACGCGCCCGCTCTCGTCTGAGCGCCCACGCCGCCTGATCGCGATCCCGCTCGTTGAGCAGCGAGCGAATCGCCATGGGCCACTCGCTCAGCTTGTCGGGGTTCACGAACACGCCGGCCGTCCCCGCGACCTCGCGAAAACCGGCATGTCAGGAACGACGACGGGAACGCCGGCCGCCAGCGCTTCGACCACTGGAAGACAGAATCCTTCACGCTCGGAGGTGGACACGACGACCGCCGCGCGGTGATACACCGCGATCAGCTGATCGCGGGAGAGAAGCGGCAGCGGATGGATGCGCGCCGACACACCGAGGCGCTCGGCCTGGGCGCGTTGTTCGTCGGTAAAGACGCCGCCCACACGCACCAGTCGGACGCGGGGATCGGTCCGGCACAGTTCAGCAAACACCTCCAGCAGCACATCGATTCGTTTACGCGGGATCGTGCTGCCGACGTGCAGAATGTCCACGTGGCGGCCTACCGGACCGAGCAGCTCTCCACCGAGGTGCGCGAGCTCCGCAGGCGAGCCGTGGGGCTCGTCGACGCCGTTTGGCACGACCGCAATGTGGGCATGCGACACGTTGCCGAGGGCCGACAACGCGCTGGCGGTCGCACGGCTCGGACAAATCACCCGCACCGCCTTGGCGAGCCCGGTCGCGGTGCGGCGGACGAGGTAGCCTGGCAGCCGTGAGCTGTCGTCGCCTCGTCGCTGACTGCGGACGAACGCGTCGATATCGTGGCAGGTGACGATCGTGCGTTCCGCCGGCAGGCCGTGCACCAGGTGGGCGTAGCTGTGATCCATGATGTGAAACACATCAGCCCACTCGCGCACGGTCCTGACGGCCCGGCGGTAGAGCCAGTACCGGTTGAGCACACGGTCGCGCGTCGGCGGCGGTTCCTCGCTGCGCCAGGCCGTCACTGGAATCAGGGCCGGCCTGACCAGGCGCGGCTCGATGCGGTCCGCATGGCTGCGGTGCAGCTCCGCCAGCAGCATGTCTGCGGCGAGGTCCATGCTGGGCCAGCCCTCCTCGAGCATGTCCGCGAGGATGGCGACTCTGACCCGTCGCTTCGCCGTCATACCGAGGGCTCCGGCACAATGACGTCCCGCATCACCCGGTCGACACGACCCGCGAGTACGTCGTAGTCGGATTCACGTCGCGCCACGTCCACGTTTGCCAGTCCCGCCTCGAGTCTGTCCGGATGGGCCACCAGGGCGCGCACACGCTCGGCCAGCCGCGACGGATATCCGTCATCTCGTCCGCCTTCGTACGGCACCAGCATCTCCCGCGGCAGGACCCTCGACGCCTCACCCACATCACTCGCCAGAATGTACTTGCCGCACGCCATGTACAGCGGCAGCTTGCCGGTCGTTCGGACCCGGCCCACCAGATCGTTCGACTGCGTCGAAAGACAGACGTCCGAGGCCGCCAGATAGTCCGGCAGCGCACTCAGCGGTTGGCGTCCTGCGAAATGCAGCCGATCTGAGACGCCTCGCGACTCAGCCCGTGCCCGGATGCGGTCGATCCCGCTGCCGTCGCCGATCAGAACGCCATTGACCGGCAGATCCTTCAGCAGAGCCAGCATGTCCACCAGGTCCCAGCCATACGCCATCTGCAGCCGTGGGTTCCACACCGACGACCCGAGGATCGTCACCGTGAAGGTCTGCGGCCACCCGAGCGCCGCCCGGGCAGCGTCACGGTCGCGCGGCACAAACATCGTCGTATCAACACCATCCGGGATGACAGTGGCGGCAACCCCCTTACGAGCCATCCACGCGACATGCAACGATCCCCGAACAACCACATGGGCTGCCCTGGCCAAGGCGGCCCGCTCGAGCGCGGCCGTAGCGGCGATGCCAAGCGGCCCTCGTGTGCCGCTCTGTCGGGCCAGGGCCGTGATGGCATCCCCTGTATCTATAACGAACGGAACGTGCGACTGGATCTGGTGCCACATCGCGGCAGCCACGCCGCTGACCGCCAGATCGAACACGTAGACAATATCGGGTTGCTCCCGTTTCAGCGCCAGTTGCATCAGCCGGCGGGAGGCAATCTTGCCCCCGTCGCGGCGCGTCAGGTTGATGATCCAATCGCCTTCGAGTCGGCGGGCAAAGGCTTCTGCCCGTTCGCTCATCGCGCTGCCGGTGGCGCCGTTGATCAGGAACGCTACGCGGCGGCGCCGGCCGTCGTTCGGCCGATCACCTGCTCGTACACGCGCATCGTCTGGTCCGCTACGTGGTCCCATGTGAGGGTTGCAGCCTTGCGGGCCGCGGCGTTGCCGATCCGGAGGCGGCCCTGTTCATCGTCGGCGAGGGTCTCGAGCATGCGCGCCAGCGCGCCAGCGTCCCTGGGATCCGTCAGGATCAGTCCATCGAAGCCGTTGTCGATCGTTTCCGCCGCTCCCGCGCGATCCGTCGTCACGACCGGCAGGCCACACGCCATGGCCTCCGTGATGACCATTCCGAACGCATCGTACGGCGTCGGCAGCACAAACGCGTCGGCCGCGGCGTACGCCCGCTCGATCTCGTGCGTGAGTCCCGCCACGATCACACGATCGGCGCATCCGAGCTGTGTCGCGCGCGACACGATCTCTGACGGATCCGATCGACTGACTAGGAGCACCCTCAAATGAGGGACGCGCGATGCCGCTCCGATCAGCGTGTCGGCGCCCTTGCGGAGATCGCCGACGAACAATGCGACGAACGCGCGATCGTCGACACCGAAACCGAGACGTGCCGCCTGCCGCAGCGATGCAGTTCGATCGGGATTGAACTGGCTGAGGTCCACCCCGTGCGGAATCACATCAATCGCACCCGTGCGGTGGTAGTACTCGACCAGATCGCGGGCGACGATGTGCGACACGGCAATTGCTCGCGTGTCTGGACGGGCAAACAATCGCCGCTCGAGCGGCACGACGGCCGCGGCGAATAGACGATCCTTGTAACTCACGCGTCCATCGGGACCGCGACGGGCTTCGAGCCAACGCGCATTACAGATGTGCGCCGTCACCACGTTCGCGGGTGCGCCGCTGACGCCTTGCGCATGGACGATGTCGAGCCGTTCCGCTCGCCGGCCTCGAGGCAGCAAAGCTGAGGATCGTCGTCAACGCCGTACGCCGAATCGCGGGGATCGCGTGCCGCTGTACCCGGAAGGCAGCGGCTCGGCAAACGTGTTCGCGAATAGGTGCACCTCGTGAGCGCGCGCAAATCGCCGTGCGAGTTCGACGACGTACCGGCTGTGACCGCCGGTACGCTCGTAATCGTGCGTGATCAGGCCGATGCGCACGCCGGGACCATCGGATGGATGCCAGGAGGCGTGCGAAGAGTGTGACCAGCCCGTCGACGTGTGTCTCCAGTGGACCGGGACGTCAGACGATGAGAGCGATCTGCATTGCGGCGTAGCGCGCGCTCGTCGCCGAGGCAATCGGCGGCGGCAGGTGCCAGTTCCTCGGCCGTCGCCGGGTCAGCGGTGGCCAGGCGGCCGTTGACGCCATCCTCGAGCCATTGTCTATGCCCCCGAGATCGAAGGCAACGGCCGGAAGGCCGAAATGTCCGGCTTCTTGACCGACGAGCCCGTATGGCTCGACCAGATGCTCGGCACCAGAAACAGCTTTTGGTGCCGAGAGGAGGCGGTCGCGCGCGTCCGGAGCAAGCCAGCCGTGAATTTAATAAGCAAGGGGCGGTACACGCCGGCCGCGGTCCGCTGCCGCTGAGCCAAGCGCACCGTCCCGCGCATCGCCGATGATGGTCAACGTGACGGGTCGATCGAGACGATCCAGCGAGGCCGGCGGCCGCGTTGATCCGACGTGACGCCCTTCATGCGCTCCAGCCGTGAAACGACGACGAGGTGCTCTGTGCGCGCCGACCCGTCCGGGGGGGGGCGGCCCGCTGGCCGCCGGCGGACGCCGGAACGGACGGGACCGCAGGACACCTCCGGTTGGCATCCCCTGCCTAAAGGACTTTTTCCGCATGTGATCCGAGAGCGTGACAACGGCCGCGCAACGCCTGGCCACATCGAGATGCTTCGATGTGAGCGAGAGAGCGAAAACATCGTCATTGGACTGCTGCTGCCCACCGGGGAAAGTAGGCGACAAGACAGCGGCCAACGGCCGCGTGCACGGTTGCACATGGGGCCGGGTTCCAGGTCCTGGTCCCGCCGACGAGATGCCGTGGTAGTTGTGCGCGATGAGGACGGACTGGTAAACGTGCCCGCCAGGGCGGCCTGGCGCGAATGGATTCCCCGGCCCGTCGAGCAGGACGATTGCTGCCATTCGCTGATTTGATCGCGCGCGCGGTTCGCATCTGCTCCAGCGCGGTGACATGCACTGATTCGGGGGGATCGAGCCGTGGCCGGCTGAGAGGTTCTCGGTCTGGTACCACAGCGACACGTCGTGCCCGCGAGCCGCCAGCGCAGAAGACATGTGGGCGACATAAGCCTCGACGCCGCCAGCCTGCCGGACCGACCACGCGGCGATCGCCAGTCGCATCAGGCGGCCGATCCTTCCGAATTCACGAGACGCCTCGATGGCGTGCCTGACCGCGAAGCGCTCGTCGTAGAACGCCCGGGCGGCGAAGGCCGAATCCCGCCGTCGTGTGGCATCGGCGGCCAGTGTCAGCGCCGCATCGCCGAGCGAGTCAGGACTCGCGACATCGACAGCGACGACCGCATTCGGTCATCGTCCACCAGGCCACTCAGTGAACCGATGGTCGTGACAATCGCGCGGCCATGCGCGAGCGCCGCCATGAGCGTCGTGCGCCGAGCCGATGCACCGTCCACGTACGGCTGAATCATCACGTCGCACGCCTGAAGGTGCAGTGAGGCATCGCGGTCGGCCAGTAATCCTGCCGACACGACGCGTTCCCCGTTCGCCGACCCCGATACCCGCCCCTGCCACGTACTCGTCGCTCCCGCGGCCGAAGCAGACGATAGTGATGTTGTTGATGTTCGAGCACGCGTGCATCGCCTGGTCGAGCAGTGGACGCGTTTCGCGGCTGAACGTACCGAAGTGTCCGGCCAGCACCTGTGTCCCCGGCGCGAGCCGAGCGGCCCGCACGTCGATGACGGCCCCGTCGTCCGCGACCGGGATGCTCGAGGGCACGGGCAACCACTCCGGCGAAACCCTCTGGCAGGTAGGGCGCGATCCGGTCCTGCCACGCGGGAATCGCCACCCAGACGCGAGACGCTCCAGCGAGCACCGTTCTGATCATCCGTCGATGGATCAGAGCTGCGGTGCGCTGGCGCAGCCCGTGCTCGAACGGCAGGAAGGGCTCGTGCACCATGATGTGCAGCGTGTCGCCACCAGCCGCCCGGCGCCTGAGCCATCGGCAGAAAGCCAGATTCAGCGATCGTGCACCGTACGCGTGCGGGACCCACTGGACGAACAGACGCCGCGGGCGAGCGAATCGATCCAGCTCGCGATCGGCTTCGGCGATCCCTTCACGCGTCCAGGCCGAGCCACTAGCGTACCGTGACCGGCGGTCGGCGCCTCCGCTTCCGTCGCCGGACACCAGACGTGCACGTCACGCCCTGTCGCGCCCAGCCCCTGAGCGATTTCCCGCGAGAACGCGGCGACGCCACCCACGGTGGGCGGATACTCGCCCGTGATGAGATGCCAGCGCTCCGGATCAGGGGACACGAACGGCCGTCACGCGGAGCACATCGCCGGACGAAGGCGACACAGAGCCAAACGCGAGAGCGCACGCCTCGCGCGTGGGCTGAACGATGTCACCCCGGCGCAGCCGAGCGAGCCACGCCCCGAGATGATGCCAGCGGCTGGTGCTGTAGGCGACCAAAGGTTTGAAGCCGCAGCGTTCGAGCAGTTGAACGAGCGTTGCGCGATCGAAGAACCAGAAATGCAGCGGATAGGACAGGTGCATCCAGGTGCGGCCCTGGATCGCAAGGCCGGCCGAATCTCCGTTGGGCACCGCGACATGCAGCTCCGCACCGGGACGAAGCAGGTCGTGGATCGTTTTCAACGTCGTCACCGGATCGGGCAGGTGCTCGAGGCTGTGGCACAACACGCCGACATCGAATGACTGGGACTCCGCGGTGAGCGTTTCCACCGTGCCGGTGTGGATTGGGACACCGAGCGCGGCGCCAGCCTCAGCGGCCCGTGGATCGAAGTCCACGCCCTGCACGCGCAGCCTCGTGACCGGAGGTAGACCAGCAGATCGCCATAGCCACTTCCGACTTCGAGTACGCTGCGGCCTGGACGATCGACGCGGATACTGATGTCGAACACCCAGCGCGAAGTGGTGCCGCCACCCGCAGGGGTCCCCGCGCGACCGCGTAGAGTCGCGCAGCAGATCCCACCCGCGTTGCTTCAGCGGACTGCGCGTTCGTCCGACAAACGCGTTGTACGCGCCGCCGTAGTATCCCGGAAGCACAGCGGGTCCCGGCCGCGGCGTGAGCCGGCGCAGTCCGCACGTGCGGCATCGGACCAGCCATGCGCCACCCGGGCGCGTCGGCATGCGGCAGATCCAACAGCGTGTCGAAGGGGGCGCCCGCGCCGCAGAGCGCGCAGTCCGCGTCGTGCCACCTGGACGTCCGGCAGGCGCCGGCGCGTTCGTCATCGCAGCGCCGCAGGCATCAGCCGCCGATCCCGGCGCGCGGGAGATCGGTGCGCGAGGCTCCGCGAAGACCGGGACGGTCAGATCGTCGCCTGCGGTCGGCACCGCGATCCACCCGTCGTCAGCAGGAAGATCGCGCTTTGTGGCACCGACGTCAGCATGCCGGTGCCGATGAACGCGCCCACGAACGCCGCGCACGACGTCCACCACGCCAACGTACGCGACACCTGCCACGGGGATCGCCGCATGCCCGGCCGGCGGAGCAGCACCCAGAAGATGAAGATGGCCCAAATGAAGAGCCCCGGGATCCCCTCCTCGAGCATGATCCGCGCGTATTCGTTCTCGAGACCCACGGCCGGCCGTGCGCGGTCCCGCAGGAAGTACGGAATGCTGGTGCCGCCTCCAGCGAGGCCGTTGCCCAGCGGGTAATCGGCCATCAACTGGAAGAAGTCACGATTGACGCTGTTCGTGATTCGCTCGCTCACGAGCTCGGTGTCGGCCAGCGTGCTGAATCGCTGAAGTCGTGCATCGCCCGCCACCACATAGGCAACCGCTGCAACGACGACGAGCCACTTCACCCAGTGTTTCCGCTGCAGCTGGCCCGTGAACGTGATGACGATCACGAGAACGGCCGCCGTGATCATGTGCTGCCGTGCGGCGGCCATGAACACGCCGAGCAGCGACGCGACGATCGCGGTGGGGAAGAGATACGACTCCCACTTGTCGGTGTCACGCTGCACCCACGCGCCGACCAGGAGCGGCAATGTCACGACGAGCGTTCCCGCAAAGGCGTGGCTGCTCGAAAACGACGACGGAATGCGGTACGCAGTCCAGCCGACGAGGTCGCGGCTCTTGAAGATGATTTCGGTGATCTCGTTGTTCGGGAAGAACGCGTCCACGCCGACGAAGAATTCCACGGCCCCCAGGATCGTGGCGGCGATATTGAGGAACGCGGTCACGGTCGCGAGATACCGGATGTCGCTGTTGCGCAGTCGCGCGCCAAAAAACAGAAACGGCAACAAGAAAACGTTCGAACGGAGCCCGACGAGCTCCACCAGCGGGTCGTCCGTTCGATAGAGGAGAAACAACAGCAGCGGCCAACCGATGAGCGCGATGAGCCAGAGCCGCAAGTTGTGGAGCCGCTGACGATCCGGCCCGGACAAGGGGACGCCACAACTGCGACGCAAAGAGGCCCAGCACCGCGCCATCGAACAGCAGGTAGGCGTAGGTGTCCGCAAGATTGGCGCGGACGATCCCGTAGACGTAGCCGACGAGAAGCAGCGCCCCGAGTCCGGTCCGAAGAGAACGCGACCCGGCCCAGCACGTCCCGACCGTCGCGATACCGAGTAACAGCGCAGAAATCATGAGGCTCGCTTCGACACGCGCGCGACGTCGCGCAAAAGACCGGCAAGGGCCGGGATCTGAACCGCCGGATCGGTGAGCTGCCGCGCACGAACGGGACCGGCCGCCCCCAGTCGAGTCCGTTCGGCCGGATCGGCCGCCAGGCGTGACAAGACCGAGGCCAGTTGATCCACGTCGCCAGGCGCGACAAGGCACCCACACGAGTCATCCACCAGCTCCACGCCGCCCCCGATGGCCGACGTCACGACTGGAAGTCCAGCCGCCATGGCTTCGATGAAGGTCACACCAAAGGTCTCCGGATGCGTGTTGGGCTGACAGTAGATATCGGCCGCTGCCAGCACCGCCGGCACATCATGACGCGTCCCCAGCCAGCGGACGCGGGTTCCGAGCCCACGCTGCCGCCTCTGTTCCTCGAGTGCGGTCCGGTAGCCCTCCTGCCAGGCGTCCTGCGGCGCCCCGACAATCCAGCACTCCCAATTGACGTCTGCCGGAAGGCGTGCAAGCGCTTCGAGGTGCTCGCCGTAGCCTTTGCCGGCTTCGAGACGTCCTACCTGGGCGATCACGACGGCGGCCTCGGCAGTGCCGATCGACTCGCGCAGCTGGCGCCGCATGCCGATCGGTCCTACGGGACCCTCGACCGTGACGGGCCCGTAGCACACCCGGACTGGCGGCCCGGGGCGCGTGCTCCACGGCGGACGCCATGAACCGGCTGTTGGCGATGAAGAGCGCGGGGGGGTGGCGCGCGGCGAATCGCTCCAGCCAGTGACGATGCGGAAGCCCGTGCATCCAACGCACGACCGGGACATCCGCGGCTTCGAGTGGTCCTGCAAAGATCGCGTGAGACCAGGACGACTGCGTGACCGCGACATCGACGCCACGGTCTCTGGCGATCCGCCCCAGGCGGTTCCGCGCCCGCCACACGAGATCCGGGCGGCGGATGCGCACGGCACCCACGTTGTGGACGACCGCGCCTGACGCGTGAAGCTCCTGCTGAAATCGGCCGCCAAAGGTGATGGCAAACTCCGGATCGAAGCCGGCCGCAGCCGCTCGATGTCGAGCGACGGCCAGCAGCAGTCCTTCCACACCGCCAAAGATGTTGCCGCTGTGCACGAACAGCACGCGCAAAGGCTCCGTCTGCGCCTGGCGCACGGCCTTTCTAACGGCGCCGCGACCGCGCTCACGCTCGATCCTTCTTGCGCCGCGCAAGGACGGCGATGTCCATCGGAGGTCCCATCCGGGTCCAGCGATCGATCCAGGCGAGGACGAGAATCAGCGCGAGCGGTATCCGGCCTTCGCGCCACGAGCGCAGGACGAACTGGAATACCGCGAACATCGACAGCCGCTGGTCGAGTATCTCGAGGGCCGCGGCTTCGAACATCCTGTCGAGTTGATCTCGCGTGTACCCCTCACGAACGTGTGCGGGGTCGAATACGGCTGGCGGTGTGGGTACGCTCAGAACGAGAAATCCGCCGGGTTTCAGCACGCGCGCCATCTCCGACACGGCACACACATCGTCTGGCACGTGCTCGAGCACTTCGGTACAGACGACCACGTCCGCGCTGTGACTCGCGATGGGAATGGCGGTCAACGATCCGCGGAGGCGCCGTTGACGCGTGCCATCGAGCGCGCGTACCGGCGGCGTCTGAAGGTCGAATTCGATCATCTGCGACGGCGAGAGCAACCGGTGAATCAGTGGCGTATAGAGACCCTCGCCAGCGCCGGCGTTGACGACCGTCGGCCGGGGAGGCCCACCGCCGGCCGCCGCCGCAAAGAGAGGGCGCAGGGCCGGCCCCTGTGCCACCAGCCGCCCCGCGTCGGGCCAGCCCGGACGCACCAGGCGAACCGGCCACCCCAGCGTGGGGTGCAGTACGAGGCGTCGGGCCAAAGCGCGACCAGTGGTCATGGCATCAGCACGCGACAGCGCGTCCGCTCATCGCCCAGGCGAACACATCCTCGAGCGTTCGGCGATCGGTTCGTACGACCGTATCGGCGCGGGCTGCGGCACCCATGTCCGCGAGACGCGGGCGCCTGGCGATCGCGGCTTGCAGCGCGGCAGCCAGCGCCGCGGCATCCCTCGCCGGCACGATCCAGCCAGTCTGTCCTTCGCGAATCCATTCGGCCGAGCCGTTGTCGCGCGTTGTCACGACGGGAACGCCACAGGCCATGGCTTCAGCAGCCGCGAATGGCGATCCATCCTCGAGGGTCGGCAGGACGAACACTTCCGATCGTTGCAACACCGGGAGCGGATCGCCAGGCGCGCACCGCACGGACAAGCCCTGAGCGGCGTTCTCGTAGACGTGCCGGCTGCACCAATCACCCGTCGCCCCGACGATCTCGAGTGCGGCGCGGTTACCGAGAGTCCGCATCGCCTCGAGCAGATAGACAAAGCCCTTCCGGAGATCGAGCGTGCCGACGAAGCTGACGCGCAGGGGACCTTCCGGTGGAAGGCGCGTCGCCGGACGGAAACGATTGGTGTCGACGATCTGCTGAAGAACGGTGATGCGGCTTCCGGGCACGCCGAGGTCCACCATCGATCGCTTCGACCATTCCGACGACACGCGGATCCGATCGGCCAGCAGGTACTCGCGTTCCACGCGTTCGACCATGTGACGGGTGGGATGTCCAGGAAAGAGTCCGTGGCACCAGCGGCGCGCCTCGTCCACGTACACTTGGCGGAAGTTGCTGATGTGTCCGTTCGGATTCTCGAGGACAGTGGCGACCTGCTGTGTGCGCGCCCACTCCAGCGTCTCGAGCGCAACCTGTGTGAACGTGTAGCAGAGCGCGGGGCGGAGCGTAGATACGGTCGCGGCGGCAAAACGGCCGATTGCCGCGTCTTGCGCAAGCTGTTCCGCGCCCGCCCGCCAGCGGCCGCCGATCACATGCGGGAGTGGCTCGGACGGCACGTGCCAGATGACGCGCGGGCCGAGCTCGCTCACGATCTCGTCGCGCGGCGCCGGCCCGATCGCGTGCACGACAGCCGTGCCGGCGGCGAGCGCTCGCAACGCGTTGGCGACCTGAACGCCCAGACCGCCAATGCCAGGACGGACGCCAAAAATCGCCGCGACCGGTGTGCCAGGCATGTCAGGGCTGCTGGACGCGCGGTGCACCGAGCGTCCGGGCCAGGCCGAGCGGCAGGTGGTCGCGCACGGTGTGGAGTGCGGGGAGGAAGAAGTCGCGTAGCGGCGGCCGAAGAAGCAAGGGCACGACGAGCGCGGCGTACAGGAGTCCAGCCGCTCCTGCACCGGCGATGAGGCCGACGAGCCCGGTTCCCGCCAGCTGTAGCGCGAGTACCCACGCGACGGCCGAGGCGACCGCCATCCGCACGCCCCAGGGCGCCAGCCGCAGCACAACTCGAACGGGCGTCACTCCGAGATCGCGCGCGATCTGCAGGGTGTTGGCTGGCAGTCCAATGAGGAGGACGCCGATGAGCGATCCGATCGGTGCGCCAATCAAACCGAAGGCGCGCACGCAGACGACTGACGCCGCGAACGTCACGAATCCGTCCGCCAGCATGGTGATCGAGATGCGCCGGTCGTGTCCGAAGCAGAACAGCGTGTAGGTGGACGCCGTGTTCCAGTGGCGAACGAGCATCAGCACGACAGCCAGTGCCGTGAGACGCCAGCCGCCAAACTGCGCCGGCCCGACCCACCAGTCCACGAAGAGTTGATTGCCGGCCACCACCACGGTCGCGATTGCGCCGCTGGCGACCAGCATCGCCAGGGTCAGGGCGGTGCTCAGCTCTGCCAGCCGCTGACGGCTGCCGCCAGCTCTGAGCTCGCTCAACGCCGGCGACGCCGCGTGCATCAGCAGGTGAGGATGATTGGCCAGCACCAGCACGAGCTTGGTCGTGCAGCTGTAGGGCACGACCGCCGCCGGTCCGAGCAGCCGCCCGATGACGAGCATGTCAGTGCCCGCGAGAAACACCTGGGCGATCTGCGACACACCGATCCAGGCCGAGCGCAACATGTACCCCGCGACCGCGGGATCGCCCGGCGTCGGCCGGCCGGCCGAGAAGACTTCGGGCACCAGCCGGTGCGCCCGGATGGCAGAGCCCGCGGCGCCCGCGACCTGCGTTACGACCCATCCAAGGACGACCGCATAGAGTCCGGCGCCCGCCAGCACGAGGCCGATCGTGATGGCGGTACTGACGGCCCAGACAGTCAGTTGCAGCCGGCCGACGAAGGCCAGATCCTGCACGCCCTGCAGGACCGCGTTGAATACGCGGGCCGGAAACAACGCCACGAAGGCGCCGACGACGAGCAGCATCGGCACCCGCACGGCATCCCAATCACCCTGCAGCAGCCACCACGCGAGCACTGCCGCAAGCATCACGACCGGCACCTGCAGCCAGACGATCCGCCACACGCGCGCCAGCAGCGGTGCGAGATCCGGGCGCTCGCCCACGGGCCGGGCCCCAGCCACATACGCCGTCTCGCGCGGCAGCAGCGTGATGACGCCGAGATCCAACAGGCCGAGGAAGTTCACGACCTGCGTGATCATCAGCCACAGGCCGAGATCGTGCTGGCCGATGTGGCGCAAGAGGAACGGCGTGAGCCACAAACCGGCGATGGTGACCGCGACCAGGTGCAGGTAGCCGAAACTCAGTCCACCGAGGAACCGTGACGTGCGGCTCACGCGGTGACTCCCGAGCGCCGCAACGCTGCCCGATGCAACCTGCCGAGGTCTTGGCCGAACCGGACCAGCGAGAATCGCTGCTCCGCCCGCGCTCTGGCGGCCGCACCAAGGCTGGCGCGCGTGCGCTCGTCATTGGCGCAGCGCCCGATCGCACGGGCCAGGTCGCCGGCGTCGCCGGCGATATGGAGGGACGCCACCTCCTCGTCCGCCACCTCCGCGACTCCACCCAGCGTCGTCGCGACCACGGCTCGGCCACAGGCCATCGCTTCGGCCACCACAAGCCCGAAAGGCTCCGGCGATGTGCTCGCGTGGACGACGACATCGAGCGCGCGATAGACGGGCGCTGGATCCGCCTGAAACGGAACGAAGCCGAGATGTGCGGTCACTCCCATCGACTGCGCCAACGCGCGCAACTCCTCATCGCGGACCTGCGCGGCAGTGCTTCGGTACACCGGGCTTCCGACGATGTAACCGCGGATTGGAAGCCGCCCGGCAAGCTGCGCGAGCGCGCGGATGAACGTTTCGTGGCCCTTCCAACGCGCGTACGTCGCGACGAGTCCGACACGAACGGTGCCGGCACTGGCGGGCGAGAGGCCTGCCAGCCCGTCCAGATCAGCGTGAGTCCCTGTTGGCCGGAAGCGATCGAGATCGACTCCGTTCGGGAGTACGACGATGTCATCGCGACCGAGCGCACGCACAGCGTCGCGCGCGAGGTCGTTCGAGGTGGCAGCAATGACGGTGGGCCGATCGGCAAAGTGTTTCAAAAGGCGTCTCGAGAGCTGCCGCGGTCCCACGTAGTCGTGCAGGTGCCACACCAGAGCGGGCGACGGCGCGCGGGAGGACAGCACGTGCATCTTGATGCCGTTCGAGTGCACGATGTCCGGTTGCCAGGCCTGGATGGCCGCCGTGAGGCGCCGGGAGTATGCGAGGAGCGGCGGCGCCGATGCTGCCACCGCAGCCATCGTCGCGATTGCTGCGTGAGATTCGCCCGTGCGGCCGAAGCTGCGTGGCAGCGGTAGAGAGACGGTCTCGCCGCCGGCTTCTGCGACGGCTGCGGTGAGCGGTCCGTCCTCGACGGTCACAACGCCCGCGGTGCCGCCGGTGGCGACGGTCGCACGGACCATATCCACCAGGACGCGCTCCGCGCCGCCGAGATGTCCGGACGTGCTGAGAAAGAGCACCCGCATCGAACCAGTGACCCCGGGCCGCACCACGCGCACGCGGCCAATCGCCGGACCGCTCAGTCGCGGCCCGTCACGCGCGCGGCTGCGGCTGTTCCGTGGGGCGCGCGTAGTAGCGGCTGTATTCCTTCCGGTAGTAGGTCGAGTAGTAATACGGATTGCCCTCGACGTCGACCCGGTTCAACACGGCGCCGATGATGTGCGCCTGCACGGCCTGCAGCTGTTCAATTGCGGCACGCGCCGTCTGGCGGCTGGTCTGATCGGCGCCAACGACGAACAGGACGCCGCTCGCGGCGTTGGCGATCACCGACGCGTCGGCGACGGCCAGCACCGGCGGAGAATCGATGATGACCCAGTCGAAGTGCTCGGCGAGCGTCGCAAAGTACTCGTCGCAGCGCTTCGATCCCAGCAGCTCCGCCGGGTTGGGCGGGATCATGCCCGCCGGGAGCACCGCGAGATTCTGGATGTTCGTCTTCCGGACCGCTTCGCTCGGCTTGCAGTCGCCAACGAGCAGGTTCGACAGGCCCGGCTCCTGCGACAGCTCGAAGATCTCGTGGACGCGCGGACGCCGCATGTCCGCATCCACGTGAAGCGTCCGCTGCCCGGCCTGTGCGAGCGAGACCGCGAGGTTGCTCGCGAACATGCTCTTGCCTTCGTTCGGACCCGCACTCGTCACCACGATGCGGCGGATGCCCTCGTCTGCCGACGAGAAGAGCACGTTCGTGCGCACGGCCCGGATTGCCTCGGCAAAGCCGGGGGGCACGGCGCCACTGATCAGCATGGGGCCGGTCTTGTCGATGGCCGGAATCATGCCCAGGTACGGCAGGTTCAGGTGCGCGCGCAGCTCGTGCGGCGACTTGATCCGGTTGTCGAGATACTCGAAGAGGAAGACGAGTCCGATGGCGAGCACGAGTCCCGAGAAGCCCGCCATCAACAGGTCCCGGCGGCGCTGGGGGAGGATCGGTCCCTGCGGCACTTCCGCTGAATCGACGACGCGGATGTTGCTCGTCTTCAGCTCACCTGAGATTCCCGTTTCCTTCGTGCGCTGCAGCAGCGCTTCGTACACCTGCCGATTGCTCTCGGCCTCGCGCTGCAGCACGCTGTACTCGATGCCCTTCCGGTTCAGGCCAAGCGCTTCGGTCTTCTGCGATTCGAGCGCGCCGACCATGCTGCGTTCCTGCGACGCAGCCGCCTCGTACTCGCTCTTCACCGACTGGACGACCTTCGCGATCTCGGCCTGCAGCTTGGCGTCGGCCGCCTGAATGGCATTGCGCACCTTCACCATCTCCGGGTGGCGCTCGCCGTACTTCTCAGAGAGCTGCGACTGCTGCCGCTGCAGGTCCGCGAGCTCGGTCTTCACCTTCTGGATGTAGTCGTTCGACAGCACGGCCGGCAGGCTGTCGATGCCCGGCGTTCCCTCGACGGACTTCAACTGTTTGTAGAGCGCTTCCTTCGTGATGCGGTCCGTCTTCGCGCGCGTCACCGCCGCGTTCAGGTCCCCCAGGCGCTGCACGACGATGTTCTGGCGATCTTCGACCGCGACCGCGTCGTGCTGCTCCTTGTACTGCTGCAGCGCCGCTTCGCTCTGCTCGACTTTCTTGCGCTGCTCGGTCAGCTGCGCATTGAGCCAGTCAGTGGCGTCCTTCGACGCCGAGAAACGGAACTCCATGCTCTGCTGGATGTACGCCTTCGCCAGCCCGTTGGCCATGTCGGTGGCGAGCTGCGGATCCGTGGACGTGAAGCGCAGCTCGACGAGCCGCGAGTTCCTGACCGGTGCCACGGTCAGCGATCCAAGCATCAGATTCACATAGGGCGCGAGTCGATCCTCTGGCTCTGGCGCCGGAGCAGCGGCTACGGGTGTCTTGCTGCCTCCCTGACGGATCCAGTCGTACGCGCCTGACAGAACCGCCATCACGCTGAGCGGCGTCGTCTCGGCCGGCAGGCCGCGGATGATCGACGGATGCGCCGGCAGATTAATCAGTTCGACGGCGCGTCGGGCGAGAGTCCGGCTCTGAAGAATGCGGTACTGCGTCTGGTAGAAGTCGTCGTTGTACCAGGTGTCCTGCTCCTGGAACATCGTGCTGAGCGTGCCCACCTTCGGCAGGTCCTTCTCGATGAGCAACTGCGTCCGCGCCTCGTAAATCGGCGTCGTCCGGAAGCTGTTGATCGCGCCGACGATGACAACGACCAGGAAGACGGGGAGGGCGATCCAGCGCCGCTTGTACACCATCCGGACGTAGTCCATCAGGTGCCGCTCCTCCTCGTGCAGTTGCACGATCTGAGCGACGTTGGGCCGGGAGCGAGGATCGGTGCTCATGGGGAGTCCTTCGCGCTGCACGCCTAGAAGAAACGTTCCTTGACCACGAGGGTATCGCCAGGCTGCACGACGTCGGTCAGCTTGACCTTCGTCTCGACCTGCTTGCCCGCGGCGTCCGTGCGCACGACGTACACGCGCCCCGTCGAACCGCGATCGGTGACACCGCCGGCGAGCGACAGCGCCTGGAGCACCGTCGTGCCGCGGGTGGTAATCGCATATGCGCCAGGCGTTTTCACCTGGCCGAACACGTAAACCGACTGCGCGCGTGGGACGACCAGCGTGTCGCCGTCGCGCAGCAACACGTTCTGCGAGAGCTTGCCGGACTGGACGTCGCGGACGTTGACGTGGATGACGTTGGCGTCCGGCCGCTGCTCGGGCAGGACGGGCCCCGTGCCGGCACTGCCGGCCGCCGGACGCACGATCAACACTTCTTCGGCAGCGTCGTTGGTGGTGGAACCCGCGCGCGCGAGGGCTTCGATCACAGTCATCTCGCCCGAAAGGGGATACGTGCCGGGCGCCCGCACCTCACCCATGACGAAGATGCGCTGACTCTTGAACTGTTCGACCGCGACGGTGACCTGCGGATTCTTCAGATAGCCGTTGGCCAGTTCCTTCTTGAGCTCGGCTTCGACGCCGTGAAGGCTCAACCCGCCGACCTTGACGCGGCCGATGAGCGGGAACGTGAGCGTGCCGTCCGCGTCGACGGGATATTTGCCGGTGAGATCGGCCTGATCGTAGACGGTCACCGTCAGCACGTCCTGCGAACCGACGATGTACTCGTTGGGCTGAGCCGATGCCGCGCCCGCAAGCACGACGCTCAGAGCCAGAACCAGCGAACAGATGCGGATCATCATTGATTCTGTGTTCCGTAGGTGAAGCTGCCGCCCACGCGCCAGCCGCTGTACGATCGCGTCGGGACTGGAGAATCACGCGTCACGTAATCGGCGTCCACGCCCAGCCGCAGCGTGGTCCCCAGCCACCACCCGGTTCCCGCGCCAGCGTGCCAACCGCGATCTTCGCGTGAGGTGAGTCCGGACGATGCGAGATCCTGATAATTGAGCCACTGCCGCGACAGGCGTCCGACCAGGTCCCAGCCACTCGTGACGCGCTCGGTCACCTGCACCCCAACGTCGGTCAGGATGTAGTACGGCTCCTCGATCTCGTACGAGTAGTTGGGATCCCGGAGCACGTTGAACTGCACGCGCGTTGCCCGCGCCGTGTAGGTCACTTCGACGTTCGAGACGACGCCCTGGAAGTCGGGCAGCTCGGGATCGAGCGTTCGGAAGGACACATAACCGAGCGACGCGCGGCCCGAGATGAGCGCCCCGGGCTTGAACTCGAAGCCAGGTACGATGCGGAACGCATTGGCGTCGCGATCGGGCGAGAACTCGAATCGATAGTCGCGCCGCTCCGCCTTGACGACGAAGGTCGTCAGTGGCGTGAGCGCCTCCCGGATCGCGCCGCTGAACGCCGTGTCCTCACGGTTCAACTCGTTCGCCAGATCGCTGCCGTTGAACTGCTGTCCCTCGTCGTAATTCACGTGGCTGCGTTCGCCCTCGAACCGTAGCACCGTGCGGCTCGAGAGCCGAACGTCGGTCCCGCCGATGACGGCGTCGGTCTGGTACCGTGCGCGCGCGTCGATTTCGAACCCGGGTCGGCGCCGCGTGTTGTCGTACGCCCCTTCCAGAAATGGCACGAACCGATCGAGCAGCACTTCGTAGCGGCCAGTATTGACGGTCCCGAACGCACGCTCCTCGGCGTACGTCTTGAAATAGTCGGTACTGCAGCGTCGAGTGCAGGTTCAGACGCGACCTGCCGAACCGCGTCCACATCTCCACGGCCGGTCCGAAGCTGGCGACGAAGTCCTGTTTCGGTTCTGAAGAATCGTTGAACACGTTCGTATCGACCCCAACGTTCCTCACGTCGATCGTCGGCGTAAACCAAATCGGTCCGACGTGATACCGCGCGGTCTCTTCAGGATTGGTCGGTGGCTCCAGCTGCTGCGCCTGCGCGTCGCGTGGACCTGTGCACGCGACGACCGCGACAAACAGAACGACGAGCCATTGACGCACGAATGGCACAGCCTCCACAGCACATGCAGTCTGAGTGGGATCATCCGAGCGACTCGACCGAACGGCCGGCGTCGGACATGAGAAACGTCGAGTTCCTGGTCTACTGACCAGAACGGCACCGCGCTACTGCGCCGCGCTGGCCGGTCCGGCGCTGGTCGGTGTCACCGACAACCCTGGCGTGTTGCCAGTCGCTGCGGCCGGTCCGCCCGTCGCCACCACGCCTGCCGTGATACCAGCCGCCGCGGCCGCCGCCAGCAACAGCCACTGCGACGCGGGCGTGTTGCAGACGATGCTGACCTTGTCCTTGCCGAAGGCCTGCGAGACGTCGGGTCCGGACTTCAAGTCGAACGGACCTTCGCTGCAGATCACTTTGTTCTGGCCGACCTTGGTGAGCTCGACCATCATCTTGCCTGCCGGCAGGCCGTCGAGCTTGAAGTTCCCTTGGGTATCGAGGACCGTCGTAGCGGCTATCGTGCCGTCCGCCACGTTGCGAGCGCGCACGGCGTAATCACTGTAGGGGTGCTTGGCTTCGGCTCGGGCCTCGCCGGAGAGAAATCCCTTGCCCGGCCCGGCCGCCTCGAGCGTCTGGAGCGGACCGAGTACGACGCTTGCCGCGAGAGCTAACGCCAGTCCAGCGTTGAAGCTACGCATAAATCTGATTCTCTCCAATTTGAGCCGCTCGTTGGTAGCCGTCCAGCTAGGATGGTGACTGATACATGTCTATCGGTCAAGAGACGGAAGTACCAATCTGTGCATTACATCTCAGCAATATCTGCCGATCTCATCAATATTTAGCGCCCACGGTCCTCCCGGCCCTGCCGCACGACGCTCAGTTGACGAAGCTTTCGATAGAGGTTCGTCCGCTGAATGCCGAGGGCTGCCGCGGCTTCCCCCATCCGCCCGTGATGCTGTCGCACGACCGACGCGATGTAGTCCCGTTCGAACCTCAGCCGGGCCTCCCGAAGCGTGGTCGCGTTGGTCGCGGCAATCTCGCTGCCATCCAGGCGCACCTGGGCGAGCACATCTTCGAGCCGAATCGACCCGTGCGGCGTCAGCAGGACGAGCCGCTCCAGCACCGCGTGCAATTCCGGCGCATTGCCGCGCCAGGGCAGCGCCGCCAGCAGCGTGAGCGCCGAGCGCGTCAGCGTCTTTATCGGCGTGTTGTTCGCCCGGCAGATGTCCTTGAGAAAAAAGTTTGCAAGGAACGGCACATCCTCACGTCGCTGCCGGAGCGGGGGCAGTTCAATCCGCACGAGCGACAGACGCTCGTAGAGGTCCCGGCGGAGACGGCCATCTTCGACCGACGATTCGAAGCCTGGCTCGACGGCTGCGATGGTGCGGATGTCGAGCTCCACGCGCTCGCGCTCGTGAAGGATGACGGCTTCACGATCACGAAGGACGCGCGTCAGCTTGGTCTGCACGCGCATTGGCATCTCGACCGCGTGCATCAGGTACAGCGTGCCCCCTGACGCCATGTAGAGTTTCGACTGACGCGTGACGCGTTCGACGCTGCGCCGCTCGTCGTTGCCGTCGCTCCTGCGCTGGCTGACCATGCCGAACAGCTCGTGTTCGAGCTCCTGCGGTGTGAGGCTGGAGCAGTCCACCGTCAGGAACGGCGCATCGGGCCGGCGGCCGTGGCCATGAAGCGCGCGGGCGAGCATCTCGCGGCCGGTGCCGCTCTCGCCGTACAGGAGTACTGCGCAGCGGCTCGGTGCCACACGCGGGAGCAACTCCACGATCTTGCGCATCCCCGGCGACGTGCCGAAGATGCCGTATGGCGCAACCTCTATTCGTTCCAGTGGCGCCGGATTGCTCGAGAGGTCGGCAAGGTCGTGCGCGTTCGAGATCACCGCGCTCAGATCCCACGGCACGACCGGCGACGGCAACACGTCGAAGACGCCGGCGCGGAACGCGTCGAGCGTGGTTTCGGGACGCGCAGGATCGACGACGCCAATCAAGATCGCAGAAGGCCGGTCCGCGCGGATTGCACGTGCGAGGCGAAGCGCCTCCGATCCACGGGTGCAATCGAGCAGACAGGCGGCGGCGGGCCGTTCGGCGAGCTCGGCCAATGCTGCTGCGGCGGTCGTTGCGCTCCGCAGTACCAGGCCGATGCCCGACACCACGACCTCGAGCTCCGCGACGCCGTCACCCGCGCCCACCCACACGACCGTCGATCCCATCGCCGACGGGCGGACGGGTCTGATTGGCGGCGGTGGCAGCGCAGGCGCAACCTGACTCATGTCCGGCGTGAACCTATCGCGTGGCCGGGGCTGGAGCGGGGCGGAACTGGCCGGTCCCATCCGGGTCGACCTCGAGACTGGGCCCGCTGCCGTCGGCGCCGTAGACGAGTCGCCGGTCCGGACGTCCCCGCCCCTGGGTGTCGAGGGCAATGGTGGTGATGGCTCCATCTCGCCAGGTCTCCCATTTGTCGATGCGGCCGTCGCCATCGGTGTCTTCCTCGGCGCGCGTGCGCAGGCCGCCTTCGTAGTACTCCGAGCGCGTGATCTTGCCGTCGGGCCGGGACGAGATTTCGACCCTTGTCAGGACCCCGCCGCCGGGCGCGGCTCCGCTCGTTCCGACGGTGCTGCTTCCGGAACCCGCCGCACGTGGCGCGTAGTACTCAATGCGATCCACGACCCCGTCGAAGTCGGTATCGAGCTCGGCTCGAACGACCGCGGTGCCGTCCATGTACGCCAACGCATCAACCTTGCCGTCTCCGTTCCGGTCGTAGGTGATGCGCTCCAATCGCCCCGTGGAGGCGTTGTACGCGGGCTTGATCCGGTCGGTCCCGACCGGGCGTGGCGGCTGCGTGCCACAGCCAACCCCGACCACGGTCAGCAGAACAGCCGGCAGGCCAAACAGCAGTTTTCTGGGCATTTTTCTCGCGATCGGTAAGGCAGGCTGATAAAGCTTCGCCCTGTCACTCACAGGCGCCGAGCGCGAGTCAGCACGGGATTGATGGGGCCTGTAGGGCGTGGGCGGAGAGGAGACGCGAGCCATCTTCAAGCCCGACCGGAGTAGTGTCAAGACTAATACCCGAGTGTGCCTTTAGCGATACAAGTCGGGCGTCAACCAGAATTTCGGCTCCTTGGCGTCTGGACAGTATGAGGAGGGCGAGAAGCCTGAAAATCAGGCCTTGAATTGACGATTTTTGACCATTCCCATGTTTGCGAGCTCGTTGTGTGGTCCGCCTCGCGCCACGCGTATCACTCGAGACACCCAATCAATTCCGGCCAGCTCGGCCAGAGAGGATCGAGCAGGTATACTCGGGCCAGCCCTTGCCTCTTCTTCATCACGGTACGTCGAGATCGTGACGGACCCTCGCAACCCGCCTTCGCGCGATCCGGACCGGGCCGCCCGGAGCCGGACGCCGTACGTCCTGGTCGCCGAACCCGATCAGCGACGCGCCGCCATGTACCGGGACCTCCTCCACGCCCGCGGCTATGAGGTCGTCGTCTCCAGGAATGGCGACGAGGCGAAGGTCATGTTGAAGCGTCGCGAGCTGCCCACCCTGGTCGTTGCGAATCTCTCATTGCCCCGGCTGGACGGCTTTGCCCTTCTTGCGGAACTGAAGAAGGCAGCGGGCCCGACGAGCCCGCCGGTCCTCGTGATCTCGAGTTCCAAGGAATTGACCGGTGCGGCGTGGAATCTGAAAGAACGCCTGGGCGTCACCGAGTTGCTTGCCACCGACGCTGATGAAGTCACGGTCAGTGACACGTTGGGACGTCTTGTGCCGATCCGTGAAGGGCATCCGGACGCACCCGCCGCGGGAGCCGCCACACCCAGTCCCGCGCACGAACGCTGGGTGGCGGAAATGCTGGACCGCGTTACCGCCGACGTCGCGAAGCGGTTCGCCGTCGGCATTGCCGTCGTGTCGGTCACCGTCAACGACCGCGAATGGTTCCGCGTCCACGTGAACCTCTCGGAGGGACCGCTGGGCGGCAGTTCGTCACCGCGAAGCTGGTCCTACATCAGGCAGGTGATCGAGAGCCGCGAGCCGCTCGTCGTACCAGACGTCTTGCAACATCCCGTCTTCTCACGAAACGTGTTTCCGCCTGCCGGGACCATCCGAGGTTACGTCGGCGTCCCCATCACCGCGGGCGGCGGTGTCATCACGGGCGCGCTCTGCCTGTTCGACGTGGAGCCGCTCACTCTCGACGCTCGTGCGATCGACGCGCTTTCCGACGCGGCGCACCGGATTGCCCTCGAGCTCGAGGCAGGCCTCGAGCGCGTGCACACCCAGGAGCGCTTCACAGCGTTGTCCCGGCTTGCGCTCACGGATCCAGTGACGGGACTGGCCAATCGCCGCGGCGGCGAGGAAGCGCTCGCGCGTGAGGTCTCCCGTGCACGCCGCAGCGGCCTGCCGCTCAGTCTCGTCCTCTTCGACATCGATCACTTCAAGAACATCAACGATCGCGCCGGACACGCAGTGGGCGATCGTGTTTTGCGGGGCATCGCCGAGATCCTCTCGGCCTCTCAACGCGGATCGGATCTCGCGACGCGCTGGGGCGGCGAGGAATTTCTGGTGCTGCTGCCCGACGTCGGTCTGACCGGCGCGCGCGCGTTCGCCGAGCGCGTCCGCGAGAACGTCTACAACCTCGCGATCAGCGGCGCCGGCACGATCTCGGTGTCCGCCGGCGTCTCGGAACTGCAGCTCGACGAAGACGCCGCCGCCGCGCTTGGACGCGCAGACGTCAATCTCTATCGTGCCAAGGCTGCCGGCAGAAATCGCGTGGAGTGGGACGATACGCCTGCCGCGGCGCATCGTTCGTGGCTGCAGCCGGGAGAATAGTCAGACATCGACTACCGCATTGACGATTGCGGAATGACGGAGGACGAATAGCCCACTCGTCAATCCTCATTCGTCATTCGTCACTGCAGTGATTCGCCCTTGGGCCACGTCCTGAGCGCCACCATCGGATCCGGGCCGGCCAGTTCGTAGTCGAAGACGAGCGTCCTCAGACAGCACGACCAGAACAATTGCCCCAGAGCGACATGCGCAGCGTGTCCCAGATACGCCTGCAGCCCCGCCCTGTCGTCGAACTCGAACAACGCGAAGAAGCTGAACGCGGGCGTCGCCGCGGCTTCGTAGGCAGCACCTATCAACTGCCGGCGGCCGAAGCGGACAGTGCGCACGGCGGGGATGGTGTTCACGGCCTGCTCGAGCGCGGCGAGAAACGTGCCGCGCTCGATTTCGGAAATGTCAGGACGCAGCTCGTACAGGACCAGGTGCGCGATCACGATCCGGGCTCACCGGGCTTTTTCTTCTTCAGAAGACGCGTCCCGTCCGGACCGTCCAGACGCGGACCTCGATCCGGCGGCGGCGGCTTGCGAGCGTGCGGGGGCCGCTCCTCCTTGGGGCGATGTGATTCGGAACGATGCTCCCCACGCGGGCCGCGGTCGTGACCTTGCGGCTGATTGGGACGTCCGCTGCGCGAGTCCTGCGGTGGGCGGTTCTCGCGTCCGCGAGTGTCGAACTTCGGCCGATTCGGCTTTGGACCTCGTGCCTCGTGTGGCCGCCAATCGCCGCGAGGGCGATCCGTACCGCGCGGACGGTCGTTGTCGCGAGGGCGATCCGTGCCGCGCGGACGGTCGTTGTCGCGAGGGCGATCCATGCCGCGCGGGCGGTCGTTGTCACGAGGGCGATCGGCATTGCGAGGCCGATCGGTATTCGGCGGACGATCCATATTGCGCGGACGGTCGGTATTCGGCGGACGATCGGTGCCACGTGGGCGCCAGTCACCGCGTGGCCGATCCATATTCCGCGGGCGATCGCCACCGCGTGGCCGATCAGTGTTTGGGGGACGATCGGTTCCTCGCGGCCGATCGGTGTCTCGCCGCCGATCCGCGTCTCGCGGCCGATCCGCGCCTCGTGGACGGTCCATATTCCGCGGGCGATCACCACCGCGCGGCCGATCGGTGTTTCGGGGCCGATCGGCGTCTCGCGGGCGATCGGTACCTCGTGGACGATCGGTGCCATGCGGCGGCCGGCTGTTGCGCGCCCGCCAGTCCTCACGAGGACGGTCGGGCCGCGGGCCTCGATCGTTTCGCGCTTCCCGGGGATTGGGAGGGCGGCGATCGGGTCGTGGCCCTCGCGCATCGTGCGGACGGCGCTCCTCGCGGAACCGCTGTTGATCGCCTGGCTTTCGATCCTCGCGCGGCCCTCCGCGTGGATCGCGCGGTGGACGATCCTGCCGCGGCCGGTCGCCGGCACCACGAGCGTCTGACCGCTGGTGATCGCGCTCGCCATCCCGCTGGCGCTCGCGCTTCTTTTGCTTGAACCGATCGCGCGGATCTTTGTGCTGCCCCCCTGGACGCCAGTCGCGGCCCCGATCGTCATGACGCGGCGGGCGCTCCGCGTGACGCGCCTCTTCTGGCGAGCTCCACAGGCGACTGTTTGCAAACCACTTGAGCTCTGCGCCGGGATTCTTCTGACGGATCCGCTCGAACGTCGGCAGCAGCTCTTCACGCTCCGCCGCGCGAAACGCCGTCGGCATGCCGTCCACGATGATCGTCCAATAGGTATAGCGGGGAGGCATGTCAGCTCCGTTCCAGCCGTTTCAACTTCTCGACCAGCGTCGTTCGCTTCAGGTTGAGGAGACGGGCGGCTGCGCCCTTGTTGCCGTTTGTACGTTCGAGCGAACGGCGGATCATTTCTCGTTCGATGTCGGCGATGAACTTCTCGAAATCGATGCCATCCTCGGGGAGCGGGATGGCTGACAGCGGAGGCGGTTCATCCGACGCCTGTTGGATCTCGGGCGGCAGATCGATCGCCTCGATCTGACTCCGGCCACCGGACAGTGCGACCGCCCGCTCCACGGCATTTTCGAGCTGCCGGATATTGCCGGGCCAGCCATACGCCATCAATGCGCGTGTTGCCGTCTGCGACATCGTCATCGCGGGCCGCGCGAGCTCCAGACAGAACTTCTGCAGGAAGTGTTGCACGAGCAGCGGGATGTCTTCCTTGCGATCCCTCAGCGGCGGCAGCTTCACGGGGATTACGTTCAACCTGTAGAAGAGGTCGCCGCGGAAGAGGCCTTCGCCCACCATCCGCGTGAGATCGGCGTTGGTTGCGGCAATGACGCGCACGTCCACTTTGATTGTGCTCGAATCGCCGACACGTTCGAACTCCCGTTCCTGCAGCACGCGCAGCAGCTTCATCTGCAGCGGCATGCCCATCGTCCCAACCTCATCCAGGAAGAGCGTGCCCTTGTGCGCCTGCTCCAACCGTCCCTGCCGGTTGCCGACGGCTCCGGTGAAGGCGCCTCGCACATGACCGAACAGCTCCGCTTCGAGCAGGGTCTCAGGGATCGCGCTGCAGTTGAGCGCGACGAAGCGGTGCATCCGCCGCGGACTGTTGTGGTGGATGGCGCGCGCGACGACTTCCTTACCGGTTCCAGTCTCGCCCGTTACGAGGATCGTGCTCGCGGTGTTCGCGACGGTCTCGAGCAGCTGGAACATCTCGCGCATTGCGCGGCCGCGTCCGACGATGCCTTCGAACCGATACCGTTCTTGAAGCTGGGCACGCAGGTACGCGTTCTCGGATTTCAACCGTCGTTGTTCGAGCGCGGATTTGAGTGCGTGCAGCAGCTCTTCGAACTGGAACGGCTTGGTGACGAAGTCCGTCGCGCCGCGCCGGATCACGTCCACGGCGTCTCGCAACGTGCCGTAGCCGGTCACGACGATCGCAATGATGTCGGGGTAGCGGCCGACCGCCGCTTCGATCACGCGCGTGCCGTCGATACCGGGCAGGCGCAAGTCGGTGACGACGATGTCGAAGGCGAATTCGGCGAGCTCTTCGAGGGCCTGCTCGCCGGATGCAGCCTGAACGACGACGAACCCATGGTCGGCGAGGCGCTCAGCCACGGCCTCGCGCAGAGGTGCCTCGTCCTCTACGAGGAGAAGATGCTTTTGATTTTCAGCCATTTAAGCGGGGCGTCAGCATTTTGACGCCCCTGCCGTTTCACGTCAAGGCACCTGATGGCTATTGAGCGCAGCGGGTTACTCCGATACCCCTTGCGTCGGGAGGTTCACGTTGGACCGTAGAGCAATCTCTATTGCGCAGGCGTGCGAGTCGGTTGGTGTCAGCCGCCGCACAATCTACAACTGGATGGCCGCGGGCAAGGTCGAATATGTCCGCACGGCAGGCGGTGCGGTGCGGATCTTCGAGGACACGCTGTGGCGTGCCCCGCACCCGACGCCGTTGCCGATCAAGGCGGCGGAGGCGTCGCGGGACGTGGCATGACGCTCGCGCCTGCAGGCGCTGGCGACGACTCGAGTCCTGAATCGTCGGCACTGCGCCTGCTGTTTCATCGTCTCAGCAACGAGCTCGGGATCATTTTGGCCCACGCCGAACTGCTCGAAGCCAAAGCGCTCGACGACACGAGCCGGGCGCGGGCGAGCCAGGTGGTCTCGAGCACGCTGAACGCGCTGAGTACGGTGCGCGAGATTCGCGAGCGCAGCCGCGCTGTGCCCGCAACGCCCGCCGCGAAGTCGCTCGACTGACCGCGCGACTCGTCCATCCCTTCCTCTGTTCGTCGGCGCCGACTGGCGCCCGATGTCCCCCTCCACTCTCGCTCGACTCCTCATCGACAGAATTGTGATCTGCCCTCGCTTTAGTAAGTGGGGGATGTCAAGAAGTTGGCGAGGTATGCCGGCCAGGCGTCGCAGTTTTGACGAATCTTGCGCGTTGCACGGTGGATCGCGCTCCTGCACTCACCCTCGGCTGCACGATCTAACTGACTGACAAGCATGAGGTTAGGTTGCGTTGACTGGCGCTGGACGGCGCCGTGATGCCCGGACCTGCGCTTTTGGTATCGCCGTTGCGATGCAGCCCAACCATCACGGCGCTCCGCGGCGCCCACTAGGAGCACTCCAGCATGCATCCTGAGACAGCCTCCCCGGCCACTGGTCGCATCGTCGCCGGCCTTCCGTTCGTAGAAGCCCTGGCCCGCCGCATGGCGGCCTCGATGCCGCACTCAATCGACCTCGGCGATCTCGTCCAGGACGGAGTGATCGGCCTGATCGACGCAGCCAACCGGTTCGACGAGGACCGAGGAATCAAGTTCGAGACGTTCGCGGAACGCCGTATTCGTGGCGCGATGATCGATGCGCTGCGAAAAGACGCGTGGCCCCGCGGCGTCCGCCGTCAGCGCCGCGAGCTGGAAGCGGCGCGCGAGGCGCTCCGCCGTGAGCTGGGTTGCGAGCCCTCGATTGCGGACCTCGCGGCTCGCATCGGATCCGACGAGAAGCGGTTGAACCGCACGATCGTCCGGATCAATACGATTGAATCCACGTCTCCGCTTGCATCGGGTGACAAGGGCGATGACACGACGCTGCCGGGCGTGCTGGTGCCGGCTGAACCCGAGCGGCCAGACACCGCCTACGAGCGTGCCGAAGTTCGCGACCGCGTGCGGGGGGCAATCGAAGCGTTGCCGTTGCGCGAGCGAAAGGTGATCGGCCTCTACTACTACGGCGAAGTCACGATGAAGCAGATCGGGCAGGAGATCGGCGTGAACGAATCGCGCGTGTCGCAGCTGCATGCGCGCGCGATCCGGCGGCTGCGCGATGCCCTCGGCAACACGATGGCGCCTGCCGAAGCGGCCGCGATGCTCCGCTCGACCGTGCTGCAGTTCATGCAGAAGCCGGCGGCCATGAAGGCGAATCTGCCGGCGGAAGCCGCGGCGACGCATCAGGCCGCGGTCGTGCTGCCCTACACGAGAACGTCGCGCGCTGCGCGCAGCAAGTCGCCGAGTCTGAACGGCTTTGCAAGCCAGCGGCAGCCGCTCTCTTCGAGAAAGCGTTCCGCGTCGGTGCCGGCGACGTCGCCGGTGACGAAGATCACGCGCTGCGCCAACTCGGTGGCCGCAATCGCGCGGTAGAACGACATCCCGTCCAGTCGCGGCATCTTCAAGTCGCACACCACGAGATCGTAGGAGCGCTCGCTGACCCTGGCGAGCGCTTCTTCTCCATCCCCGGCTCGATCCACGACAAATCCCGCATCCGCCAGCGCGTCCGACACGGCGGCCGCCAGCGCCGGTTCGTCTTCCACGACGAGGACGCGTGTCCCTGCGAGCGCATCGAGATTCAGTGCAGCCGGGCTCGGTGCCTGATCGCGCACGCCGCCTGCAGTCACCGGCAACTCGACAAAGAACGACGCGCCCCGGCTCGTCGGTGATTCGACACGGATGCGCCCGGCGTGTTCCTGCACGATGGCGTACGCCACCGTCAATCCGAGACCGGTCCCCTTGCCGACTTCCTTCGTCGTGAAGAACGGATCGAAGATCTTGCCCAGCACGTCCTCCGCCACGCCCGGCCCATCGTCGTTGATCTCGAGCACGACCAGCTCTCGGTCGGCCTCGTGCCACGATCGCACGACCAGCGTGCCGCGTCCGTTCGCGGCCAGCATCGCCTGTTCAGCGTTGATGATCAGATTCAACAGCACCTGCTGAACCTGATGCGCGTCTGCGAAAATCGGCGGAAGGCCCGACGGAAGAGCTTCGAGCAGCGTGATGTTCGTCACGCGCTGCTCGTACGACCGCAGCGCCAGGGTCTCCCTCACGACCTGATTCAGGTCGACCATCGTCCGCGTGCTCTGCCGTTTCCGCGCGAAGGTGAGCAGGTTGCGAACGATGCGCGCGGCACGTTCCGATTCGCCGAGGATGATGTCGATTCCCCGACGCGTCGATTCGTCGAGCGATCGCTGCGACAGACGCTCGGCCCACGTCAGGATCGTCGCGAGCGGATTGTTCAGCTCGTGCGCAACGCCGGAGATCGTTTGTCCGAGCGCCGCCAGCTTTTCCGCCTGCACGAGCTGCTGATACAGATCGCGCGACTGATCGTCGAGCTTCTTGCGTTCGCTGACGTCGCGCAGCAGCGCCTCGACGCGGAGCGATCCATCGCTGGTCCGGCTGGCGCGGGCGGTCAGCTCTACCCAGAAGATGGTGCCCTCCGCGCGCCTCAAGCGCAGCAGGTGATCGGCAACCGCCCCTTCTATCGCGAGCCGGTCGAGGAATTGCTCTCGCGCTTGAGGTTCAGCGAAGCGTTGCGGATCGAACGGCCGGACATCGGCATCCGGCACTTCCGGAGCGTGGCCGAACATCACCTTGAGGTGGGGATTGGCGGCGATAGTTGCGCTGCCGACGGGCGACACCGTGCCGATGTACACGCCTTCGTGGACGGCTTCGAAGAGCCGGGCAAAGGTGTTTGCACGGGTTTCGCGACTGGCCGTCGCCGCCACCGACCGCTGCTCAGCAGCCACTGGCGGCGATTATATGGTCGGAGCCGCGCCTTCCGTCATGAATCCGATGGATCCCGGGAGTCGCGCCGCTCGACACGACTCCTGGCCAGGTCGTCTGCACCCGGCTCCGTACCGAGTGGCCACAGATGTCCGCAGTTTGGACAGTAGGCCCAGTCCGGCACGCTCAACGCTTCCGTGGTCCGTTCCGATCGACAGTTCGGGCACGGAGGCACTCGCCGGGGAGACATGCATCACACTATGAGGCCGACGATGCACACAGGATCGCTGTGCTGCACAGTATTTTTGCCCCGAACAGCCGTTGGGCGGTCAGATGGCGCCGGATTCTCAGACATTCGCCTGACATTCGTGCCTTGGCAACGATCCATACGGACCGTGTATAATTCGTTTGTTATGGCTGCAACCAGAACGATCGACGATATAGACACGGCCATTCTGATGATGCTGCAGGAGAACGCACGAGTCTCGCAGGCAGACATCGCCCGTGCCGTGGGCCTCGCGCCGTCGGCAGTCCTGGAACGCATCCGCAAACTCGAAGCCCGCCACGTCATCAAGGGCTACGCGGCTCAGATCGATCCGGACGCGGTGGATCGCTCGATGCTCGCGTTCGTCGCGGTTCGCACGACCGATCGGCCCGGAGAGACGCGAGTCGCACAGACAGTGGCTGCGGTGCCTGATGTGCTCGAGGTACACCACGTCGCGGGCGACGATTGTCTGGTGCTCAAGATTCGCGCGAGCAATCCTTCGCATTTGTCGCAGATTCTGCGCGACCGCCTCGGACCGATCGATGGCATTCGATCGACGCGCACGACGATCGTCCTCGAGACCGTGAAAGAGGAATCGCGTTTGCCGATCGACGTGCCTCAGCCGACTGACGGGATGCCGTCATGACGAAAGCGCCTCGTCTCGCCTGGTTCGCGTGGATCGCCGTCTGCCTCATCTGGGGCACGACCTACCTCGGCATTCGTGTTGCGCTCGAATCGATCCCGCCGGCACTGATGGCGGGATTCCGTTGGACAATCGCGGGCACCATCCTCGCCACCGTCGTGCTGGCGCGCGGCGGATCGTTGCCCCCGCGCCGCACGTGGCCGGGCTTCGCGCTGATGGGCCTGCTGATGATCGGATTCGGCAACGGGTTCGTCGTCTGGGCTGAGCAATTCGTGCCGAGCGGACTCACCGCCGTTGTCATCGCGACGTCACCGTTCTGGATGGTCTCGAGCGAGGCTGCTTTTGGCGGCGACCGCCTCGGCCGAGGCGCGTTCGCTGGGCTCATCGTTGGCTTCGCGGGCATCGTACTGCTCGTGTGGCCGGACCTCACCGCCGGAGGTGCGCACGCGGCGCAGTTCGCCGGCGGTATCGTTGCGCTTCAGCTCGCCAGTGCGGGATGGGCCGCGGGCTCGTCGTTCGCGAAGCGGCACAAGCAGGATGACATCGTGGCCGCCACGGCAATGCAGATGCTCTTCGGCGGCGTGCTCATGCTCTCGATCGGTACGCTCGCAGGCGAGTGGCAGCGGCTTGCGTTCACGCCGCGGACGGCGGGCGCGCTGACGTATCTGACGCTGGCGGGATCGCTCGGCGCGTTCCTCGCGTATATTTACGCGCTCCGGCATCTGCCGGTCTCGACGGTTTCGCTCTACGCGTACATCAATCCGATCATCGCGGTCGTGCTCGGCGCGTTGCTGCTTGGCGAACCGTTTGGTTCGCGCGTCATCGCCGCGGCGGCACTGGTCCTCGCCGGACTCGCGCTCGTGCGCTATGCCTCGGCGCATCATCCCGGTCAGCGCACCGATAGGGCGTCGTCAACGACAGCTCGCCGACGTCCGATTCTGACGGTGTGGTCTGGTCGCATCCGCCGCCGGACTGCCGCGGCGCGGTAGGTCTCGCGACAGGTGCGCGGACTGTCGCAGGAGCGGCGCTTGCGCCGCACGCGCGAAGGCTTTAGTCTGACTGCCTCATCAGCCATGATCGCAGACGACACTGCCGACCTCCTCGAGCGCAGCGGTCCGCCGAAATGGCGAGATGCCGCCGGGCGTTTCTCCCGATCACTCGCTCAGATCTGATGGATGCCGTAAGGATCGTCTGTGGAACGGCGATCTGGCTCGGTCTGCTCGTGTTTCCAGGAGAATGCGTCGTTCGCGTCTGTGGCATAGCGACGGGTTGGCCGGTTATCCGTCGCTGGGCCCTGGCGATACCGACTAGCGTCGCCGTCTTGGCGGTCGCATTTTATGCCGCCAGGAGCATATCCCTCGCGCTCGACGCCACGCTGCTCACGGTCCTCCTCGTTGCTTCCGTTGCCGTAATCGGATGGCACCGGCTCGTCCATGGCCCGGAACCCGCATTCGACGCGCTCGAATGGTGTGCCCTGTTCATCATCGCCCTGACCGTGGCATCGCGGCTGCTGGCCGTCGTGGAGCAGCCGGTCCCGGCGTGGGCTGATGGTCTGCACCACGTGCTCATTTCGGATCTCTGCGCGCGGACCGGATTGTTGCCGCGTTCACTCGCGCCCCTGTACCCGATCACGCTCGATCAGTACCACGAAGGCGCGTACGCCCTGAGCGCGAGTCTCACGATGCTAGCGGGCATCAAGCCGCATCTTGCGGTGTCCATCGCCATGCAGGTGCTGAGCGCGCTCGGCGGTCTCGGCGTCTATCTCGTGCTCGATCGATGGTCGGGACGTGCCGGGGCCGTTGCAGCGTTGCTATTCGTGGGACTAATAGCGTCTCAACCGGCTGTCTACGTGAACTACGCGCGATTCACGCAGCTGTCGGCCAATCTCCTCTTCTTGCCCGCCTGGTCGGCGCTGGTGCTGGCGCTCGATCACACGGCGCACAGGCGCGATCGGGCAGGACCGACTGCCCTCGGACCCTCGCTGCTCGCCGGCTTCCTATTGGGTGCGACACTCCTGCTCCACTTCCGCGGAGCGCTTCTCGTAGTCGTGTTCAGTCTACCGACCGTCATCTGGCTGCTGTGGTGCGCACGACGGTCTGGCCAGATCCAAACCCTGACGCGAGGGGCCGCCGTGTTCGTGGGCGCGGTCATCACCGCGGCGCCGGTCCTCGTACCCGTCGTGCGCATTCACGTCATCCCGCGCGTGTCGTACGTGAGTCATTTGGTGACATCGGGCACGCTGCAGCCGTGGACCGCACCATATCCGTATTGGCATCTCTTCTCGCATTCGGTGTGGCCGGGCATGACGACGATGCTGGTGGCCATGGCTGCCGGCGCTGGAGTGGCGCTCTGGCGCCGCAACAGGCTCGCCGCATTGCTCACGGCGGGCGTTGGCGGAGTGGCCCTGTTCTACGTCATTGAATCGCTGCACCCGATGCTGGATACCGTAAACCCCGGGTTCGCGTTTTTGATGGCCTACATCCCCGCAGGCCTCGGGGTAGGACTTGCAGTGAATATCGTTCCGGACGATTTCCTGCGGCGGTCCACAGCCGTGTCCTGCGCACTGGCCGTCGTAGCAATGGCGGCGCTGCCACGAACGACGCGCGTGCTCGAACCGTTTCGCTTTTTCGTGACACCCGCCGACCGGCGGGCGTTAACCTGGATCAAAGATCACACGCCGGCCAGCGCTGTGTTTGCAGTCAACACGACCTTCTGGGTGCCTGGCATCGCACACGGCACCGACGCCGGCTACTGGATACCGTATTTTGCAGAGCGGCAGACAACAACAGGGTGTTTGCTGCCGGGGCGGTTTGCCTACTATGCCGCATTGTCCGCTCTGGTTGTCGATCTTCAGAACGGGCGGAATTGCGTACCGGACCTCGCGAGGCGAGGCGTCACGTACCTCTATATCGGTGCCCGCGGCAATTACGCGGAGCCAGGACTGAGGCGTAGCGCGCTACTGGCAAATCCGAATCTCCGACTCGTGTACAACGACCACGGCGTGAGCATCTTCGCTATCGAGGCCACAGCCTCAACCGACCACGATCCACACGAGCGGGGATCGACATGATCGTGCCAAACAGCGCCACGCCCCCGCGGATTCGCGAAAATCATTTCGGCGCGTATTACTACCGCCACTGCTGCGGCAGGCCATATCAGCGCACGGAACAGTGGCTGGCATTCTTCGGCGCCATCGCAGACGCCGTCTGCTTGCGCATCCGGCCGCGGACCGTCCTCGACGCAGGCTGTGCCCTGGGATTGCTGGTCGAATGCCTGCGGACTCGAGGCGTCGACGCCGAGGGCGTCGACATTTCTTCTTGGGCAATCGCCAACGCACACGAGTCGATCCGGCGATTCTGCAGCCGCTTCTCGCTGACCGAGCCACTGACCGCCTACTACGAACTCATCATCTGTATCGAGGTGCTCGAGCATCTGACACCCGCCGACGGCGATCTGGCCGTTGCCAATCTGTGCTCGCACACCGACGACATCCTTTTTTCATCCTCGCCGTACGATCAGCGGGAGCCGACCCACGTCAACGTCCAGCCGCCGGAGTATTGGGCGGAGGTGTTCGCACGCCATGGGTTTTACAGGGATACAACCTTCGACGCTACCTTCATCACCCCATGGGCAGTGCGGTTCCGCCGCCGCGCCGAGCCTCCGTCGCGCATCGTCGCCGACTACGAAAGACAATTCGCTCAGCTCGCGCGTGCCGCATCAGAGGCGCGCGCTCATGCACTTGAGGTGCAGGGACATGCCGCGGCGCTCGAGGAACGGCTGGAGGGGTTCAGCCGTGAACTCGCGAACAGCACAGTGGAACGCGAAGCGCTTCGCGCAGGGCTGGCATCGATCGCGTGCGAACTGCGCCAAGCGTACGATCGAATTCGGCACATGGAGCGTAGTCGCTTCTGGCGAGCGCGGCAAAGATATGTCTCCGCTCGCACACAGATCAGTGCCTGGCTGCGCACCACCGCACGGCCCGGAACTCGGCGCTGATGACGCGGACGGGCCGCGCTCAAGAGCGTCGGTCACACCTGCTTGCCGCCTGTCTCCTCCTGCTGCTGTCGTCATCAACCGCGGCAGGTCAGTCCGAGCCGCCGTCACCGAAGACAGCAGAGCCATCCAAGACGGCTCAGTGGCTCCAGTTCGTCGGCGGAGCGGCCGTCGGATTCGGCGCACACGAGAGCGGCCACGTCTTCTTCGATGTTGTCTTCGACGCCTCACCGGGCGTCAAACGCATCGACTTTGCCGGCATCCCGTTCTTCGCGGTCACGCACGACGCCGTCTCGCCCCGCGAGGAGTTCACGATCTCATCGGCGGGCTTCTGGGTGCAGCACGCGACCAGCGAGTGGCTGTTGACGTCGCATCCGCACTTGAAGGACGAGCGCGCGCCGTTTCTCAAGGGGTGGCTTGCGTGGAACGTGGCCGCGTCGGGCGTTTACAGCGTTGCCGCCTTCGGCCGTTTCGGTCCGCTCGAACGCGATACGCGAGGGATGGCCACATCGCTCGACGTGCCGGAGCCCTGGATCGGCGCGCTCATTGCCGCACCGGCCGCACTCGACACCTGGCGCTACCTGCATCCGGAATCGCGGTGGGCACGCTGGGCCTCACGCGCGACGAAGGTGGGGGGCGTACTCCTGGTGATCGCCGCGCACTGATCGCTGCTGCGGCGCCGTGGACGGCGAGCCGACACCCGCAATTTCGAACACGAATACGAACACGAATACGAAAACGAACCCGACCGGCCATCGCCGTCGTCAGCCGGCAGCGGGTGTCTCCTGCGCTCCGCGCGGACCAAGCGCAAACGTCATCGTTCCTTCCACCACGACTTCGCCATTCACGCGCGCGACGCCGCGCAGCAGCCCCATCCGGCTTCGCAGCCGCTTGGCCATGGCTTCGATGACCACGACATCGCCGGGACGCACCGGCCGGCGATAGCGAACGCGCTCGATGCCCATGAAGAAGATCAGCTTGTCGCGGTGTTCGGGCTTGGACAGGATCATGATCGCGCCGACCTGTGCGACGGCTTCGGTGAGGATGGTCGGCGGCAGCACCGGCGGCTCTCCGGCGGGATGCGCCAGATAGCGCTCGTTGAGCGACACGTTCTTGATGCCGACGATGCGGCGATCGGGTTCGAACTCGGTGATGCGATCGACGAGCAGGAACGGATACCGATGGGGCAGGATCCGTGCGATCGCGGTGTAGTCGAGCGGCAGCGTCAGTGTGTCCATGAGCCCAACCTCGTGCACGTCGTTCAATATCCAATCGCCGCGCCGGCGCCGCGCGGATCCGCCGCGCCAAGGCGAACGCCGGTGGCCGGATCGATCGCAATCGCCTGCGCCTCGCCGATCTCATCGACGATGCGCGTCGTGTGGCCGAGCGCTTCGAGCGCGTGGACCACGTCTGCCGGGAATCCAGGGCGCTCGAGCTGCAGAACGTCCGGCTGCCACTGATGGTGCATCCGCGGCGCGTCCACGGCTTCCTGCACGTTCATCCCGAAGTCAATCATGTTGACGATCGTTTGCAGCACGGTGCTGATGATCATGCCGCTGCCCGGGCTTCCCGTGACCAGCCAGTTGCGCCCGTCCTTGACGACGATCGTCGGCGCCATCGAGCTCAACATGCGTTTGCCGGGAGCGATCGCGTTGGTCGTTCCCGTCACGAGGCCGGCGCTGTTTGGCTGTCCCGGACGCGCGGTGAAGTCGTCCATCTCGTTGTTCAGCAGAAAGCCCGCGCCTGGGACAAGCTGACCGTTCCCGTATCCGCCGTTGATCGTCGTGGTCACCGCGACGGCGTTGCCGCTGGCATCGACGACGGAGTAGTGGGTGGTCTCGTTGGATTCGTAGGCGGTGGGCGTACCCGCGCCGACCGCACTGCTCGGAGTCGCGTGGGTCGGATCGATTCCGCGCCGCAACGACTCGGCGTACGCGCGAGAGGTGAGACCAGCAACCGGTACGCGCACGAAGTCGGGATCGGCGATCCACTGTGCGCGGTCAGCGAACACGCGCCGCTCCGCCTCGGCGAGCACATGCATCGTCCTGGAGGATCCGGCTCCGTAGTCGCTGAGTGGAAAGCCTTCCAGCACGTTCAACAGTTCGATGATCGCGACGCCGCCGCTGCTTGGAGGCGCCATCGAGACAATGCGGTAGCCGCGATACGTGCCTGTCACCGGCGGACGTTCGACCGGCCGGTAAGAGGCGAGGTCATCCTTGGAAATCAATCCACCGGTCCGCTGCATCTCTGCAACGATCAAGTCGGCGACGGCGCCCCGATAGAACGCATCGGGCCCCTGGTCGGCGATCCGCTGGAGCGTGACAGCCAGGTCGGATTGCGTGAGACGATCGCCCGCCTGCGGCGCGGAGCCGTCCGCGGTGTAGAAGGCGCGGAGACTCGCCGGAAATTTTGAGAGCAGCGATTTGCTGTGCGTGAGCGAGCCGCTGAGCTGCCAGCTGACCTCGAATCCATCCCGCGCGAGAGTGACCGCTGGGGTTACGAGCTGCGCCAGTGGACGCGTGCCGTAGTGGGACCGCGCGTAGGCCAGGCCGGCGACGCTGCCAGGCACGCCGGCCGCCAGTGCCCCGACTTGCGACCGCTCGGGCACAACGTGGCCGCTGTCGTCGACGAACATGTCGCGCGCCGCACGGGAGGGCGCGCGCTCGCGGAAGTCGATGGTGGTCTCGCGTCCGTCCGCCAGGCGGATCACCATGAATCCGCCCCCGCCAATGTTGCCGGCGTACGGGTACGTCACCGCCAGGGCAAATCCCACCGCGACGGCAGCATCGACCGCGTTCCCGCCGGCTCGCAGCACGTCGACGCCAACACGAGCCGCAAGAGGATCCGCCGCGGCCACCATCCCGTGCCGCGCGTGAACCGGCGTTCGCGAAGCCGGCAACACAACCGATGCGATGAGGATCGACACGACGACCGCTACCACTTCTGAGTGGCGGCGCGCGCGCGACCAGGTCAACGGTTCTGTCATCGTCGGGGCCGCTCAAAGACGGAACGCCCACTGAGGCGCCCCCCGAATCGGCCGAAAAGCGTCAAGTATAATCCGGTTACTGTCCCGTGACCCAGTCTGCTCCGCCTCACCGGCCGCCGCCCGAGCCAGAGCTCGGGGAAGCGGCGCGCCTCCTGCTGACTCTCTTCGAGCTTGGCCGCGAGGTCACGTCCGTCCTCGACCTGCACGAGCTGCTCGAGAAGATCCCGGAGCTCATCGCTCGCTTGACGTCGTTCCAGGCCTTCGCCGTCTATTTGCTCGACGAAAAACGTGAAGACCTCCGGCTGGCGTACTCCGTCGGCTATCCGGAGGAGGTGCGGCGGACGCTGCGCGTCAAGGTCGGCGAGGGTCTGGTCGGCACGGCCGTCGCCATCGGGGAATCGATCCTCGTCGACGACGTGCTGCAGGACCAGCGGTATGTGAGTGTCGTGCCGGGCATCCGCTCGGAGCTGGTGGTGCCGCTGCGCCGGAAGAAGCGCGTCATCGGCGCGCTCAATCTACTGAGTCCCGAGGTCGCGCTCTATACCGAGCGCGACGAGGCGATCCTCCGACAGTTCGGCGCCCATGTGGCGGTGGCGCTCGAGAACGCGCGTCTGTTCGATCGCGAGCGGCAGTACTCGGCGACGCTCGAGACGCTCGCGGAGATTGGACATGAGGTCACGTCGATTCTCGAGCTCGACGAGGTGCTCGAGCGGACCGCCATCCTCGTGCGGCGCCTCATCGACTACCGCACGTTCGGCATCCTGCTGCTCGACGAAGAGACGGGCATCCTCGAGATCAAGCGGGCGGTGCGGTACGGCGACGACACGAACCTGCCGCGCGTGAAACTGGGCGAAGGTATCGTGGGCTATGCCGCGCTGCACAAAGAGCCGGTGCTCGTGCCGGACGTGTCGACCGATCCTCGTTACATCAAGGTCGTCGAAGACTGCCGCTCCGAGCTGGCGATCCCGCTGCTCCTGAAAGACCGCTGCATCGGCGTCTTCGATCTCGAAAGTCCGGAGCTCGACGCATTCAACAAGGAGCACGTCGAGATTCTCACGCTGCTGGCGAGCCAGGCGGCGGTGGCGATCGAGAACGCGCGGCTCTACGAGACGATCAAGGCAAACGAGATCCGGATCGAGCGCGAGCTGCGGTTTGCGCGCCGCGTCCAGGCGGCGCTCCTTCCCGCGGGACTGCCAAAGCGGCAGCGCGGCGTGGACGTGGCGGCGCGCTTCGAATCCGCCCGCGAGATCGGCGGCGACTTGCACGACTTTCTGTCGCCCGAGGCGAACGCGCTCGTGGTCACTGTGGGCGACGTGTCGGGGAAAGGCGTGCCAGCCGCGCTGTACAGCGCGTTTGCCGGCGAGCTGGTCCGATCGCGGACGTTCCGGCGGCGGTACACGCCGGAGCGCGCCACACCAGCGGCGGTGCTGGGATCGGTCAACAGCATCCTGCACGAACGCGGGCTTGAAGAGTATTACTGCACGCTCTGCTACGTCTTCTTCGACTTCAAGCGCCGGGTCGTGATGATGGCGAACTCGGGACTGCCGTATCCGATCCGCTGCCAGGGCGAGACGTGCACGCAGATTGAGCTGCCAGGCATGCCGCTCGGCTCATTTGCAGGCGCCACGTATGACGAGGTGTCGTTCGATCTGAATGCGGGGGATCTGTTCGTCCTCTGCTCTGACGGCGTCTTCGAGGCCTTCGACCCCGAGGGCCGCGAGTTCGGCGCCGAGCGGTTGCTCGACGTCGTCGCCGCGCATCGCAACGAGACCGCACAGCAGGTCGTGGACGCGATCTTTGCCGCTGTGACGGAGTTCCGCGGTGACCGCGCGCAGAGCGACGACATGACCGCGGTCGCGGTCAGAATCACTGCTTAAAGTCGAAAAGTCGAAAAGTCGAAAAGTCAAAGAGTCGAATTGGCCGCGCGCGGATCGTGAGTAACGAACAAACGAGACGGAATGCGGCGGTGCCAGCGCCTGCCTGAGTAATCGCATCCCGTTGATCCGGCGCGACCGCAGCAGACGACATCAAGTTGCGTGCCCGTCGCGCCGCGCGTGTTTTCAGCCGATATTCATACGCGGCCTGCCGCCGCGTCCTGCGTAGCGGACGCCGGCCTGACGTCTCACGGTGACAGCAGGTCAGGGGTGCGCCGTGTGCTTTGCGCCGTGAGTCCTGGCCATCAGTAGGCGGCCAGGTAGCGGCCCACTTCCCACGGCGAGACGTGCCGGATGTAGTCGAACCACTCCTCGCGCTTCGCCTCGATGAAGTGGTTGAAGATGTGATCCCCGAGCGTGTCGTGGACGAGCTCGTCTTTCTCGAGCTCGTCGAGGGCTTCGGTCAGGTTGCTGGGGAGCTCGTCAATCCGCAGGTGCCGCCGCTCGCGGTGGCTCATCTTGTAGATGTTCTTGTTGACCGGCGGTCCGGGATCGACCTGCTGCTCGATGCCGTCGAGCCCCGCCCGCAGCATGACCGCGAGGGCCAGGTAGGGATTGCAGGCCGGATCCGGCATGCGCAGCTCCACGCGCGTCGCGGATCCGCGCGCGGCCGGCACCCGAACGAGCGGACTGCGGTTCCGTTCCGACCACGCGATGTTCGTCGGCGCCTCGTACCCGGGCACGAGCCGCTTGTACGAATTGACCAACGGATTGGTGATCGCGCAAAAGCCCTTCGCGTGACGGAGAATTCCGCCGATGTAGTGCTGGCACGTCGGACTGAGCTGCCACGGGCCGTCCGGGTCGTAGAACGCGTTCTTCCCGCCGGAGAACAGCGACTGGTGCGTGTGCATCCCGGATCCGTTGATGCCGAAAATCGGCTTCGGCATGAACGTGGCGTGCAGGTCGTTCATCATCGCCACGTGCTTGACGACGAAGCGAAACGTGCTGATGTTGTCGGCCGTCGTCAACACATCGTCGTAACGGAAGTCGATTTCGTGCTGACCCGCGGCGACTTCGTGATGCGCGGCTTCCACGTGAAAGCCCATGGCCTCCAGCGCGAGCACGATCTCGCGACGGACGTCCTCGCCCTGATCGACGGGCGTGAGGTCGAAGTACCCGCCGGCGTCATGTGTTTCCGTCGTGGGCAGGCCACCGCGCCGCTGGAACAGGAAGAACTCGCACTCGGGTCCGGCATTCGCGGCGAACTGGCGTTCCGCCGCGAGCGCGATCACCCGCTTGAGCGCGGTCCTCGGACAGCCGGCGAACGGCGTGCCGTCCGGCGTGTAGATGTCGCAAATCATCCGCGCGACCTTCTCACCGGACCGGTTGTCCCAGGGGAAGATGACGAAGGTGTTGAGATCGGGCCGGAGGTACATGTCCGACTCTTCGATTCGCACGAAGCCTTCGATCGAGGAGCCATCGAACATGATTTCGCCGTCGAGGGCGTCGTCGAACTGGCGGTTCGGGATCTCGACGTTCTTGATCGTGCCGAGGATGTCGGTGAACTGCAGGCGCATGAACTTCACCTGCTCACGCTCGGCCCGTTCGAGGATGCGGGCTTTGTGCTCGGCCAGGTCGCTCGAGGCTTTCTTCGCTGTCATTCGTCGTGCTCCTGCCGAGGTGTCCGAGTCTCGCGAATGTCTGCCCGACCGCCGTTTCGGAGAGGTTCGGGAGTGAAATTCTTGCCGCCACGCACGAAGAAGGCCCAGCGAAGGCATGAAACTGGCGGCGTTTCGTGCGAAGTGTAACGCAGAACGTGCACGTGACGCACTAAATAGGGTGATGACGGCCAGATGAGCAGGGCGCACGTCTGAACGACTGACAACGGGGCCGCGACGGTTTCTTCGTGTGTGTCCGGACGTTCCAGCAGCCGGTTTGGCGGCTGCAGCGGCCGGACGCGGGCAGGACGCGGATCCCAGGGAGGCGTGCAATGCGGACGTGGACAGCTATCGCGGCTGCGCTGACGCTGGCCAGCGCCGGCGTGTGGGCGGCCGTGATGCCGGACCAGCAGGGGACGGCGGAGGCAGGTACGCAGAAACGGATCGAGAAGCGGATCGTCGTGGGCGGCGACGTGGGCGGCGACGACGATGGGCCGATGCTCAAGTCGCTGACCTGGGCGAGCAGGGACGTCGAGATTGGCGTCTCGATTCGCGACCAGGACGCCAGCGCCACAGCGCCGGCGCCGTGGTCGATGAGGTCCGGCAGGACAGTCCGGCAGCCAGGGCCGGCATGAAAGCGGGCGATGTCGTGGTGGAGTTCGATGGCGACCGCGTGCGGAGCGCGCGTCACCTCTCGCGGCTGGTGGAGGAAACAGCGTCGGGCCACACCGTCAAGCTCGCGGTGATGCGCGACGGGAAGCGCGATGGATCTCAGCGTGACGCCTGAAGAAGGCCGCGCCGCGTGGTTCGGCGGAGACGCGCCCATGGTGTTCGAGGGTTCGGCGGCACTGAAGCCGGGCGAACCGCCCTTCAAGATGGACGCTCCGCACACCTTCGAGTTCAAGGGCGGCGGACCTTACTTCTACAAGCGCGCTCCGGGGGGCGATGCCTTCGACTTCATGATGCCGCCGCCAGGCCGTGGTCGTCTCGGCATCGGTATTCAGGAGCTGACACCGCAGCTCGCCGAGTACTTCGGCACCAAGGATGGTGCCCTCGTCACCAACGTCGCCGCCGACTCGCCGGCATCGAAGGCGGGCATTCGGGCGGGCGATGTCATCACGGCGGTCAACGACACGCCGGTCTCGTCGCCATCCGAGCTGATCGAAGCGGTAGGGAAGGCCGCCGACGGTGCGAGCGTCAAGCTGGCGTATACCCGCGAGCACAAAGCGGGGACGGCGACAGCGACGCTCGAGGCAAAGCCAAAGCCGAAGAAGCCGACACGCCCGGCGTAGCCAATTCGGAATTCGGAATTCGAAGTGCGGAACTGAAGTGTGGAGTGCGGAGTTCCAAATGCGGAGTCGGGATCAATCCGCACTCCGCACTCCGCAGTTGGGAGTTCGTGCGGCTCCGCAGTCCGCACGCCGCATTCCGAGCTACGAGTGGGTTTGTTCTGCCGGCAGCGTCGTCACCAGCGTCGCGAGTTGAGCGGCGATGATGGCCGCGACGGCGCGGGTCGTTTCGCGGCGCTCGGCGCCGTGCAGCGTTTCGGCTGCGAGGACGCCGACGCACCCGTCCGCAGTCAGAATCGGTGTGACGAGCGCTCCTGGTGATTGTCCTTGTGCCGCGACCGTGCGCTCGGCACCTTCACGCCACGCGGCGGCCGCTGCGTTGTCGGCGTCCCGCGGAATCGCATGCATCCTTGCCAGGAGCGCTGCACTGTAGCCGTGCGCTACCGCAGGGAACAAGGCCGCGCCGGCTCGATCGGCGACCCACACGATGACTCCTGACGCATCGAGCAGGCGGGCGGTGCGCGCGAGCAGCGCCGGCAGGTCCGACGGGTCGAGGACCCGCGCCAGATCGGTGCACAGCTCGGCCGCCAGTCCGAGATCGGTGGCGTCGGCCTCGGCGGGAACCGATCGAGGAGGCGTGGCGCGGCGGCGGTGCCGGATCCGGCGGGTGCGCTGTCTCGCAGCGGGCAGCGTGACGGCCGTCCGCGTGGGTTCGCGTCTTGAGCGTCGCGGCGCCAGCCGGTGACGTATCGGCCGCCATCAGGGCGCGGAGCGCTTCGCGCGTATCCTGCGGCGTCTCGCGGCGTGGGACCGGTACCAGCAGCAGCGCCACGCCGAGCACCGCAGCGCGGCGCCGATCAGGATGTACGCGGTGTCCAGATCCAGCGCCCGGATCCGCGCCAGCTGAGGCGTTCTGCTCTTCCGTATTCACCCGGACCATCGACTCGAGCAACACTGCGGTCGCCCCGACACTCTCCGTGAAAATCACATCGGAGGCCATGAGAGGCTGGCTGGACTGGACGAATCCGCGCGCCCGGCGATCCAGCCGCTGAAAGTCGCCCAGCACGCCGGCCGCGCCGCGCGCGGCGCTGCGGGCAGCATCGCTCGAGACGTCGTGCTCGAGTGCGCCGAGTGCGGAGGCCAGGGCGCCAGTCGTCTCGGTGACCCGCGCCATCCAGAAATCGGGTCCCTGCCCCTGCGCGACGTAGGCCTGCTGTGCGGCGCGCAACTGTTCGACGAGCAGACCAGCGTCGTGCGACGCGCCGGCCGATCTTCGAGCGCGTGCTCGCGCTCGTGCTCCACCTGCTGCCGAAGCGTGTAGACGGCATACCCGGCGCCGGCGGCAATTGCGACGGCGATGATCCAGAGCGCGACTCGAGCGCCGCGTTGATTCATCACAGTGTCACCGCACGTCCGACGCGGCGCGCTGGGCTGCGAGCACCCGCTCGGGTGCGGGCTGCAGCGCGTACATCAGCCCGCCAGGCAGACTGGCCACGAAGGTGACCGCCAGATACAGGAGCGCAAGCGAGACGGCGAGCTCGGTCGAGACGCCGATCCGGCCGAAGAGGAGGATGTACAGGGCCTCGCGGACACCGAGACCGTTGACGCTGACAGGAAGCATGCCGCCGAGCGAGATGAGCGGCACGAACACCGCGACGGCGAGAAATGGCAGGTCGTAGCGCAACGCGCGTGCGTTCAAGAATACCACGCCAATCACGATGGCCTGGAAGGCGAGCGACAGGGCGAATGCGTTGACGAGGACGCGATGCGCCGCCCAGTACGGCGTGATGGCCGCGTAAATCGACGACGCGCGGCCCCGCAGCCGTCGAAGCGGCGTCGAGACAATGATCCGATCCACGGCACCGTAGATGGCGGGCCGCATCAGGACGATGTTCACCCCGATGAACGCGGCTGACAAGCAGCAGCGAGAGCGACGGTCAGCGGAAGATGGAACAGCGTCACGTGCGGCGCCCACCACGCCGCGACCGTCGGCGATGAGCAGCAGCGCAAGCAGGCCGAGATTGCGCTCCATGAAGACCGAGATCGTCGCGCGCGCAGGCTGACCGGTTTCGCGCGCGAGCAGCAGCGCCTTCACCGCGTCGCCGCCGATGATCGTGGGCAGGAACAGGTTGAAGAACATCCCGATGAAATAGAACGACACCATCCGGCGGTACGGCACGGAGAGCGCGACCGGTTCGAGCAGCATCCGCCAGCGCCAGGCGGAGAGCGCTTGACCCGCCACGTAGAGCAGGACGCCCGCCGCCACGAACTCGAGCCGCGCCGCCGAGAGCCGTCCAAGGATTGCGCCGACGTCGCTGTAGCGGAAGATGAGCGCGTAGAGCGAGACGCTCACCACCGGCTTCAACCAGCGCAGAAGGCGTCCGCCCGTCCGTCCGCCTGGCTGAAGCAGACCCTGGGCCGGCGCTTCGTCATCGGCGCGCGAGGGCATCCCGCAACTATAGAACGGAGGACGACGTGATGCGTAGCGTCCAGGCGACTCGTGCGCCTGCGCGCTACGGGGCGACGGGGGCGGAGGGGCCAGACGAGCGGGCTTGAGGATGACGTAGGTCGGCAGGCCGACGGCCTTGAACCGCGCCATGACCGAGCGTGCCGGCTCGGCATCGGGATCCTCGGCCTGGAACTTCACCTTCACGTAACCATCCAGCGCGGACTTGACCGTCTGATCCGCCAGCGTGGTCTTGTCCATGGTCAGACAGTTCTTGCACCAGGTGGCCCAGAAGTCGATGAGAACGGGCTTCTGCTCACGCTGAGCGACCTCGAGTCCTTCCGCCAGCGACGCGTGCCAGCCGGCTTTCAGCTGTTCTTCGACGCTCGACTGTCACCGCCGACCCGTCCACCCAGCGATTCGCGAACAACTGGTAGGCCTCGTAGCCGTAGTACACCGCCGTGACGAGAATGAGCACACCAAAGGCCTGCTTGACGCGGACCATCCAGGCTCCCGGCCGCGGCAACGAGGCAAGTCCCGCTCCGGCGATCGGCCATGGGATGGCCATGCCGACGCCGAGCACGAACGGCAATCCCAGCGCCACCGTCGTGCCCGCCGCGTACAGATTGCTCGCGAAGAGCACGACCTGGATCACGACCGGTGCGACGCAGGCCCCCGCGAGCAGCGCCGCGACCGCCCCCATGCTGAACGCGAGCACGAACGTCCCCGTGCCCGCCGTGGGATTGAACGCGGTCGAGAAGCGCGAGAAGTCGATCTCGAAGACGTCGAACATCGCGAGCGCGAGCGCGATGAACAGCACGGCGATGCCGAGATTGAACCAGGCCGACGCGTTCAGCGTGCCAAACGTGCCGGCCGTCAGGATGACGATCAGGCCGAGCACACCGTAGACGAACGCCATCGCGCTGCCGTACGCCGCGCCGAGCCAGAAGCCGCGGCTCTGCGACGCCGCGGTCGCGCCAGCCCCGATGATGGCGAGATTGATCGGGATCATCGGCAGCACGCACGGCGTCAGATTCAAGGCGATGCCGCCCACGAGGACGATCAACAGGATCGCGAACGGTCCGCGGCCTTCGAACCAGCCCTGCGGCCGAACGCCGGCTTCGGCGTTGTGGATGAAATCGAGGAACTCCTGCACCCGCAGGTAGCCGCCTGTCGTGCCAGCGACCGTGAATCCGTCGAGTGTCCGCAGGTCGAAGCTCATCGCCGGCGACACCGACGGTGCGGCTCCTCCGCCGCTCGGCACATCCGGCGCCGTGCCCTGGCCGAAACGGATCGATTCGAACAGCGGATCCCGCGTCGCCGCCTCCACCCTGTCCTGCCGCGACAACGGTCACGCGCCACGCGAAGCTCGCCGTGGCTGGCGGAAAGCACATCTTGTCGTTGCACGCCTGATAGCGCAGATGCGCGGGCACCTCGAACGTGCCCGGCGGCGTGCCAGCTCGAATCGTGACGGCCACGCCGAGCGCGAACTCGCGAGGATAGACCGCCAGCGGCTGCGGCAAGCCTTCCTGCTTCAGGTCGATCGCCTGTGGATACACCGTCTCGACGACGGTCACGCGGTCGGGAGGCTCGATGGTGAGGACGGTCGGGATGAGCGCCGGATCGCGCGGCTGATGCGACTGGACGTGCATCCCTTCGGGCAGCCGCACGCCGAGGGCGAGATGGAGTGTCTTGCCGGCTTCGATGCCCGCGACCTCGTCAGCGGCGTCAGCTCCGCTCTCACGCCGCGCAACTGCGCGTGAGCCAGAGTGCCGAGCAGGAGCAGCCCGGCCGCCGCGAGAAAGACGCGCCGCATCTGCACCTGCTCGCGTGTGGGTGAGGCGTTCCCTACTTCGTGTCCTGCGGCGGCCTGGCGGGCGCATCCGCCACGGGCCGCAGAGGAATGACACCGCTGTTGGACGGCGGCATCGGCATCCAGTCGAACTTCACCGGCGGCATGTCCTGGAACATGAAGTCCCACTTCCATCGCTCCGACGGATTCGACCCCTGCAGCCAGTGACGAGCGCCGACCGGACGCGCGAACGTCAGCGAGCGCAGCTCGGCGTACGCCGGATTCGACGACAACGCGTCAGCAAGCGCCGCACGCACCTCCGCAGCGGATGTGTACGGCAGCGGCTGACCAATCGCCTTTGCCACGTCGATGAAGATGTCGCGGTCATCGCGCGCCTCGCCCGGCGAGGCGAACACCTTCGCGGCGGCTTGCAGCCGGCCCTGGTCGTTCGTATACGTCGCCGTCTTTCTCGACCCACGCCGCACCGGGCAGGATGACATCGGCCACGCGCGCGAGGTCGGTCATCAGCACGCCCTGATAGACGAGCAGCGGCACCTGGCCGGCCTGCTTCGCGGCGACCAGCCACGAGAGATCGCCGAGCGATCCGGCCGGCCCGGGATCGAAGACGTAGAGCGCCTGGACGCGTCCGGCCTCGACTTCCGCGCGCAGCGGGCCGAGGTCCGCTGCGCCGCGATTGCCGGCGCCCACGGGCAGACCCAGATCGCGAGCGCCATTCACATTGGGCGCGTCCACGGCGGGCACGACGAATTTGCGTGGCGGGATGCTGCGCCTTCGGCGTGGCACGCCAGCTGAGCGCAATCTGATCGGCCAGGCGCTCCACCAGGAACAGCTCCTCGTTCGACGCGTGTGCGGAGACGAGGAACGTGAAGCCATTTGCGCCGCGCTTGGCGGCAACGGCCTTCAGCGCCGCGTCCCAGCTCGACCGGCTGGATGTTGCCGGCGGTGTCTCTGACGAGCGGCTTCGTCAGCCGATCGTCGCCTTCGATCCAGTGATAGTTGAAACGGCCGATGTCGCACATCCAGTAGCCGTTCACTTCGTGATTGAGGCGCGGCGTGAACCGGACCAGGCGCGCGCCCTTGGCCCACTCGGGCTTGGCTTTAATCCAGGCCGTGACGTTGCAGCCCTTCGAGCACTGCGTGCAGATCGTGTCCACCGCGTCGGGGTTGTCCCACGGCCGCGACTTGAACCGGTAGTCGCGCGTCGTAATGGCGCCGACCGGGCACACGTCCATCAGGTTGCCCGAAAGCAGCGAATGCACGCCTTCTTCCTCGAAGGTGGCGATCTCGCTGCCGTTGCCGCGATCCGCGATGCCGATCTGCGCGTCGCCGTCGATCTCTTTCATGAACCGTACGCACCGCGTGCAGAGGATGCAGCGGTTGCGGTTCAACATCAGCGTCGGTCCGAAGTCGACGTCGGCCTTGACGCCTTCGCCGTCGAACACGCGTCGCGGGAACTCCATCCGGCTCTGCCCGGCGCCGAAGCTGTAGGAGAAATCCTGGAGCGGGCACTCGCCGCCCTTGTCGCACACCGGGCAGTCGAGCGGGTGATTCACGAGGAGGAATTCGAAGACACCGGCGCGGGCTTCGATCACGTCCGGCGTCTCGGTCAAGACCGCCATGCCGTCCGTGCACTGCGTCGAGCAGGCCGTCTGCAGCTTCGGCATCTTCTCGATCTTCACGATGCAGGCGCGGCAGGAGCCGTCAACGGTGAGCGCGGGGTGGTAGCAGTAGTACGGGACCGAGAAGCCGTGCTCGATCGCGGCCTGCAGGACCGGCGTACCCTTCTCGACGGTAACCGGCTGCCCATTGATTGTCAGCGTGACGGTGTCCATAGGCTTCGATCATATCAAACCGCGGCGAGACGGCCCGATCGCTCGCCCGCCCCGAATCGGACCCCAGCGCGCCTTGACAACCCGGGTCGCCGGGCGTAGCGTCGAATGGCCACCTGGTTCGCCCTCTCTCCCCGGAGGCTGTCATGGAGGCGACTCGCGTTCGTCCCCGCCTTGCCCCAACAGGCGAGTGGCTCGTAGCCACGCTCTTCCTGCTGGCCACGATTGGTGTATCGATGCTCCTCCTGCAAGAGCTGCGTACGCCCGTCGTGCTGCCGGCCACGGCTGCCGAAGTCGAACCCGCCGACGTGCCCGCGTCCATTCCTCCACAAGCGGTCTCGGTGTCGAGTCTGTTGCTGATGGACGGCTCGGTCATCCATGTCGGCGACACCGAAGCGCGGATCGCGGAGCAATTGCGAACGGCCACGCTCGAAGGGGCTGCGGAAGACCGCGGGGCGATCGGCCGCCGCATCACGCGCGCCTATCTGTTCGAGGGGACTCGCTTCCTGCTGGTGTTCGAGCCCTTCGAGCGCAAGGGCGCGCTCCGAGTCGCCGGGATATACATTCGATAGGGTTCGACAGCGGTCCGAGGGGTCAGAAGGTCACGTCGCGGTTCAGGGTCACCCTGCCACCATCTGGCCGCACCTCCCGATTCGCACCTTCTGGCCGCACCTGCTCGAATTCAGTCGTTTTCATTGAGGAGCGCCGCGCGATCGCGATTCACGCGGACCGCGCGGATCTTGCCGGTGACGGGAATCCGCTGTTCGACCACCTGCTCGGTCAGTATCACGACAACATCTTTGAACGATCCATCGCTGAGTTGCACGGACACCGTGACCGGGAGGTCGAACACGCGTGCGCCCTGGTCGAAACGGATCACGACGGCCTGATCTGCGCCGCTGCCTTCCGTCCGAGTGGTCCAGGTCAGTGCCGGCAGATCCGCACCGTAGATCCAGCGTTCGAAAAACCGCGAGAGCGGACGTCCGGTCTCCGCTTCGAATGCCTGGCGCAGTCCATCGGTGCCCGCTTTCTGGAAGCGGTTCTCGTCGTAGAACCGCCGCAGTCCTTTGAAGAAGGCCTCGTCGCCCACGAGACGTCGCAGCATGTGCAGCACCATCGCGCCTTTGTTGTAGACGACGGCGCGGAGGATACGGGTGTCGCTGCGAACGTGGCCCAGGCGGTATCCCAGATACACGGGTCCCTGATCGGAGGTCGTCACGGCCCAGCGGCTCATGGTTCGGATGATCCCGGCAAAGACCTCTGGTCCGCGCAGATGCTCCGCGTACAGCGCGGCGAAGTACTGCGCGAAACCCTCGCTCAGCCACTGCTCGTGATAGTTGCGCCAGCCCACGCCGTGGCCCCACCACTGATGCGCCACTTCGTGCGCCAGAAAAAACTCCGGATAGTTCTCGAACGACGCCGGATCGTCGCGCCACCCGAAGCGGTTGCCAGGCAATGGCATCTGCAGCGCGGCGAAGTACGCGGGGCTGTGTCCGCCCGGGCAATTCGCTCTCGACGACGCCGAGTGTGAACGACGGATACGGCGCGTCGTGCAGCAGGCCGGAATAGAACGAGATGATGTCGGCGGTACGTTCGAGCATCTCGCGGCGTCCGCGGGCGCTGGCGCACGTTGGTCATCGAGCGGAGCTTGACCGTGCCGTAGTGGGGCACACCGCGCGCATCCGGCGCCGGCGGCACGTCGCTGCCGAGCGAAATGTCCTGACTCTCACCGGCGACGAATCGCGAGACCAGACAGCCGAGATAGCGGACGGGTTGCGTCGCCGCAAACACATAGACCATGCGCGGCTCGCCGATTCCCGGTCCGGACGGTCAACGGAGATCCGCCGGCCTGATCGCCCGTGCACACCGCAGCGAAGCCGCGCGGCACCGACATGCGAACCTGCGCCGTGGCATAGTCGCTGAAAGTCCCCTGTGGGTACCAGTACGTCTGGTTGCTGTAGATCCAGCTTGGCTCCGGCTGCAGGACGACCTCCTCGTGCTGCTGGGCCTGTCCGACGCCAATCGCCTCGCGATCTACGTGCTGTGCCTCGAGCCGGCCGCCGTACGCGACCGTGAGCGTGATCTCAGCGCCGCGGCTGAGCGGCGTCGGCAAGTTGACGACAAGCGTCTCCTGATTGCGGACGCGCAACGGCAGCAGACGCCCGAACGTGTCACTGACGACCGAACGCACCTGGAGCGCTCCCGCAAGCCGAAGCGTGATGGCGCCCAGCGCGTACGACCGGATACGTAGCTTCACCCGTCCGTGTCCCTCGAGCCAGAGCCGCTCCGGCGAGAACTGGACGTCGACGTTGTAGTCGAGCACGTCATAGTCCATCTCGTCGTCTTCGTTGTAGAACGGCCCCTGCACCGCAAGGCGTGTCTTCGACGCATAGATCGACAGGTTGTGTCGCTGGTCGCGATTGAAGAGCGTGATGTCTTCGGGCTGGCTCGTCGAGTGCGCGTAGGTCAACGTGCCGAAGCGGCGCGTCGGAATCTCCGCCAGAAAATCCGACGTGGTCGGCAACAGCGACCAGGCCTCGGTGGCGAGATCGCCGAGGTCCACGCTGAAGGACCGGCCAATCTGGGCGGTGAACACGTTCTGCGCGGATCGAAGGGCCGACGGATCGACGGCCGCGGGTGTCGAGCGCGTCGGTGGCCACATGCGCATCGAACTCGCCGGGTGGGACGCGAATGAAGACCGCGTCGAACGGCGTGCGCAGCGTGTCGCTGCCCGTGAGCAGCCTCATCTGTCCACGCTCGGTCTCTGGCGACGGCTTGAAGATCATCTCTCCCCGGCCGATGACGACCAATGCCGTGGTGCCGCCGCCGACCGTGGCAGCGAACGCGGATCCATGGGGAATCGAGAGGTCGAGATCCTCCGCCGTGATGTGGAGGTTGGTCACCTTGAACTGGCGCGTCGGGTCGAGGGAGAGCCGGAACAGTCCCTCGACAGACGACACCGTCGAAATGCGCGTCACCTTCGGCTCGCTTTCGGCAGGACCTTCGAGATCGATCAGCCACGTCACGAGCCGGGCCGTCATGCCTGCTTCGACGAGCGCTTCGACGAGGACGCGGTCGCCGCGTGCCGGTCGCCGCGCGGTCCCGTTCGAGCATCGTGACCTTCGACGTCGCCGTCGTCACCCAGCGGTTCTCGAACGCCGCGAGGCTGTTGGTATCCGCGTTTGGTGCGGCCAGGGCCGTCAGCGCGCCAGGCGTGCCCGCTTCGATGACGCGCTGAATTCGTTCGATGACCGCACCGATCCGATCGGGTGGCTTGGGGGCCGGCTGCGCGGCGGTGCTGCCGAGTCCCGCGAGTGACAACGCGAGCACGGCGAGGAGGCGGACCGCGCACCTCGCGGGCGCGGATACGCGCCACGATCGACCGGCCAGGTGCCCGTCAGAGCCCCTGGTAAACACGACAGTCCCCGCTCATGGCGCGCCGGACCGGTACTTTACTCTTCACGAGGCGTGGGTCGCCACGTTCGTCCCGGAGAGTTACCGCGCGCTGGGCGGTCAGGACGCTGCAGCCGGGGGTACCGGGAGGGGCAAAGGCCGCCGGATCGCCAGCACCGTCAGGTCATCCGCCAGACGCGTCTCCACGGCGTGTGCCTGGACGGCCGAGACGATCGCCGTGCCGATGGTCGCGGCATCTTCCCACCAATGCCGCTCGACCACGTCGATGAGGCCGGCTTCGTCGAATGGCACGCCAGCCCGGCTCTCGGCTTCGGTGATGCCGTCGCTGTAGAAGACGAGAACGTCGCCCGGCTCGAGCACCGTCTCACCGGCGGTATAGCTCGCACGTTCGAACATTCCCAGCGCGACACCGCCCTCGGTCAGCCGCTCGATCGCTCCATGCACACGCCGGAGGATGGGCGGCGTCTGTCCGGCGTTCAGGTACGTCAGGTTCCCGGTCGACGGGATCGAAGATCGAGAGGCACAGCGTGACGAAGCGCGAGCTTGGCGCATGCCGGGACACCTGCACGTTCAGCCGCTCCATCAGTGTCGTGGGCGGCAGGTCTTCGTCCACCAGCGTTCGAAGGATGGCCAGCGTCAACGCCATCAGCAGCGCCGCCGGGCTGCCCTTACCGGCGACGTCGCCGAGCGCGATCACGAGCCGTCCGTCAGCCTTCGGCAGCACGTCGTAGAAGTCGCCGCCGACCGTGTTGGCCGGACGGGTGAAGCCGTACGCTTCGAGTCCGCCGCCGACAACCATCTCCTGCGGCAGCATGGCCAGTTGGATCTCACGAGCGATTTCGAGATCGCGCTTGAGCGTCAGGCGATCCGCGACTTCGAGCAGCACGAGCAGGTTCATCAGCAGGAACGCTGTCATGAGCCAGAACGTGCCATCGCCGAGATCGAGCACCGGGACGCCGACGTGCGGACCGACGACAGGTGCGGTGGGCAGCCACATCAACTTGACGCCGTGAACGGCCGACAGGGCGCCCAGAACGGCCGCGACCACGGCGAGTCCGTAGATCGCCCGCCGCGCAGGTGACAACCGTGACGTGAAGGCGACGAAGAGCAGCCGCGTGCGCGTGCCCCATCGCTTGTGCCACGGCATGGCCGCGAGCACGTCTTCGTCGACGTTCTTGACGAAGAAGCGATACGCCTCGGGCGCCTCGAGCGTGAAGATCCGCCGCAGATCCTGGCTGTTCAGATCCCGCGTGTACGTCTCGAAGAAAGTGTAGGCACCGCTCACGCGCAGCTTGGCCGCAGCCTGCTCGAGGCGCTCGGCGGTGCCGGGCTTGGGCGGGCGGGGAGCTTTCGGGCGCCGTGACGCGCCGGATGGCATCAAATCACCCCGAGCGCAGTGCCGACTTTCTTGAACGTGTCGAGCGCGAACTGCAGATCGTCGCGCGTGTGCGTCGCGGTCACGATAGTCCTGATACGCGCCTTGTCGCGTGCCACGGTGGGGAACGCGATGCCCTGCGCGAACACGCCCTGTTCGAAGAGCGAGTCCGACAGCTTCATCGCGAGCGCACCATCGCCGACCATCACAGGGGTAATCGGGCTCTCGCTGATGCCCGTGTTGAAGCCGAGCGCGACCAGCCCTGCTTTGAAGAAGCGCGTGTTCTCCCAGAGCCGCTCGATGATCGCAGGCTCTTCGAGCAGGACGTCGATTGCCGCGAGACAGGTCGCAGCGACCGACGGCGGATGCGACGTCGAAAACAGGAACGGCCGCGCGCGGTGGTAGAGAAATTCGATCAGGCTTCGGCTGCCCGCGACGTATCCGCCCAACGCGCCAATCGCTTTCGACAGCGTGCCGACCTGGATGTCCACGCGGCCGTGCACGTCGAAGTGATCGATGGTGCCCCGCCCGTTCGCACCAAACACGCCGCTCGCATGCGCATCGTCCACCATCATGATGCAGCCGTATTCCTCGGCGAGCGTGCAGAGGGCGGGCAGCGGGCCCAGATCGCCGTCCATGCTGAACACGCCATCGGTGATGAGCAGCTTCCTCGGTCCCGACGGCAGGTCCTGCAGGATGCGGCGGACGGCATCCACGTCCTTGTGCGGAAACACCTTGATCGTGGCGCGACTGAGCCGGCTGCCGTCGATGATGCTCGCGTGATTCAGCTCGTCGGAGATGATCACGTCCTCCTTCGACAGCACCGACGACACGGTGCCCGCGTTCGCCGTGAATCCGCTCTGAAAGACCACCACCGCCTCGGTCTTCTTGAACTCCGCGAGCCTGCGTTCGAGCTCCATGTGGATCGCCATCGTTCCGGCAATGGTCCGGACCGATCCCGATCCGACGCCGAACTGTTCGATGGCTTCCAGCGCCCGCTGCCTGAGCTTGGGATGCGTCGTCAGTCCGAGATAGTTGTTCGATGAGAGATTGACGACGCTTCGGTGATCGAAGTTCGTGTGCGCCTTCTGTTCGTCCTCGAGGATGCGGAGCCGGCGGTACACCCCCTGGCTCTTCATCGTGTCGAGCTCCTGCGCCAGGTACTGGAGGGGATCGCGGCGGGTGATGGTGCTCATGTGCCCCTACTCTATCAGTCGAATCAGCGCAGCTGGAGCAGGACGTCGTGGCCGAAACGGCTCGTTTCGACCGCCCCCTGCGCGCGGAGCCAGTTCGTGATCGCCGGACCTTCACGGCCTGGAAACGCGCCTTCATGGACGAGGATGTGTGTGGCCGGTAGAGATTGAAGTCGGTCCCATGCGCGGTCGGGGTGGATCAGCGGATCCTGGAGGGCGGTGACGTTTACCTGGTACGCGTCCGGCATCCCTCCGCTATAGCCATTGACGATCGGCCGCCGATGCGCAAGCGTGTAATACATCGCGCGCAGATCCCACTCGACGATGCCGTACGGGAGCTCGATCAGGACCGCATCGGATGGCAGGGCGGCAACGGCGGCGTAGACCGGCGGCGGCGCTGAAAGCGGCAGCAACCCGCCCTGCGGAGAAACGAACCGTCCCCACCGGAATCGGCCGATCGAGCGGCAGCGGCGCGGCAACTCCTTCGAGCGCGGCGAGGATTCCCAGAACGATCCACCGCGACCCACGCCTTGCGCCAGCGATGTGCGATCGCCGTAAACCCGCATGCGGCCAGCATCGAAAGGAAGAGGATCGCGATCATCGCCAGCCGGGCCGGCACGCGCAGTCCGTTTACGCCGGGGACGTAGAGGTAGAAGAAGAGATATGGCGCGTGGCGCACGAGCGGCAGGCGGTGGCTGTAGATCGTTGGACCGAATGACAGGACGACGCCCGCGAGCGCGCCCAGCGCGAGCCAGGTCTCGACACGCCGCATGGCAGCGGTCGCTGCCGTCCGGAAATAGTCGGACACAGTCGCGAGGACAATCGGCGCCAGTCCGAGTATCGCGAGGATGAAGGACAGATGAATCTTGCGTATTCCGGCCATGCCTACCAGCCACACGCGGCGGCCGCTCGAGAGTGCCTCGAGCGTCATGACGATGGCGGCGAGGCTCGCGAGACCAGCGATGAAGGCAAGGCCGTGTCGCCATCGCTCCGCCTTTGGCACGCGAACGGCGCGGATGACAGCGGTCGCCATCAGGGCGAGCGCAACCGCTGCCAGAGCGATCGTCACGAATCCAGGAAAGAGCTCGTTCTCTGGCCTGAGAGACGAACGTAGTGTCGAGCCCCAGATCCACTGCGTCGGAAACGTCGTCCAATAGGCCGTGACGTCGGCCGAATAGAAACGAACTTCATCGAGTGGGCGCGCCGTGAATCCCAGCTGCCGGAGGTGGTAGTACGGCAGCAGGAAAGGCGCAGTGAGCGCGACGACGATCGCCGCTGACGCGGCGAGACGCAGTAACAGCGCACGATCGCGCCAGCGCCCGAAGGCCGTGACTTCAGTGGCCGTCCACAGTGCGAGAAAGGGAAGGAAGTACACGAGGAAGTAGCCGCACGACAGATTCTGCAGAACGGTGGAGGCAATGAATCCTGCAATCGAGACGACGCGATCCCGTCTGCAGATGCCGCCGGATCGCATAAATCGCGAACGGCATCCACTGCGCCGAGAGCACCTGTAAATGCGCCAGCTGTGCGATGCGGTATGGCGTGAAGCCGAAGAAGAGGCCGCCGAGGATCGCCGCAGGCGTGTTGCCGGTGAGGTCGCGAGCGAGCAGGAACGCACCGAGCCCCGACAGCACGTACGTCAGCAGCAGCGAGACGTTATAGCAGAGGATCGGGTTGCCGGTCGCGAGGTGCACCGGCAGCACCAGCAGTGCCTGCGCGACGAGATGTTCGGAGTACGCGAATGCGAACGGAGCGGGATGGAAGATTCCGGGGTTCCACCAGTCGTGCCACGCCGACCAGTGGCCCGTTGCAAGGGCCGTGAGGTGCTCGGACGTCCACCGGAGGATCCAGGTATTGAGGACCGGATCCCCCGTGTCCCACGGCAGCGGAGCGCTCCATCGCCGTGACGAGCGGCCACGTCCAGGCCACCGCGAGCACCGAATAGAGCACGGCAGCCCATGCTGCGCCCCTCCAGGCGCCTGGCCACTCGAAGCGCGCGGTCACGCCGTCCTGCGTCCTCGGCCATCGTCAGTCGTCGCGGGTCAGTTCGTCAAAGACGACTTGAATCATCGCCGCCGTGGGCACCGCGAGCAGAGCGCCGATGATGCCGAGCAGCGACGCGCCGACGAGCAGCGCGACGAGCACGGTGACGGCACTGACGCCCACCTGCTTCGACATGATCTTGGGCACCAGCACGTGGTTCTCGACCTGCTGTTGCACGACGAAGAAGATGGCTGACCGCAATGGCGTGACCTGTCGAGACCGAGAGCGCCACCGCGACGGCGGGAATCGCGGACAGCAGCGGTCCCACCATCGGAATCAACTCGCCAACACCAGCCAGCGACGCCGAGGACGAAGAAGTACGGGACGCCGATCAACCAAAGGCCGATCGTCGCGCTCGTAGCCGATCAGAAGCGCCGAGCAGCAGCTGCCCGCCCAACCACGCGCTCACTTTGATTGAAATGTTGTGCGAGGCGGCCGCGAACCGTGCGCGATGCCGCGGAGGCACCAGGCGGGTCATCGTGTCGAAGATCTCATCCGCCTCGACGAGCAGATAGAAGGTCAGGATGAGAATCGTGACCACGCCGAAGGCGCCGCCCGCCACGCCGATTACCGTCAACAGCACCGTCGTTACGGCATCGCCGCCGACGCCGGCCACACCCGCCGGTACGCGCTGAACGATCTCCTGCCACGTCAACTGGTGCTCGAGCAGACCGTGCGACACGAGGTAGGCCTGCGCCCGTTCGACCATGCCCGGCAGTCCAGCGCCGAGCGCCCGCGCCTGCGCAACCAGCGGTGGCAGTCCCGTCGCCGCGACAAAGACGAGGACGCCGAGCATCGCCACGTAGATCGCGAGAATGGCGAGCCATCGCGGCACGCGTCGCTTGCCGACGAGCAGCGGCCGCCGCTCCACGGCGCGCACTATCGGACCGAAGCCGATCGCCAGGACGACGCTGATGTAGATGAGCAGGATGACGTCGCGGGCGAGGTACATCGCCCAGACTGCGAGGCCCGTGAGAACGACGAGGCCGATCGTCCAGGCGATGATGGGACGAGGATCGTGTCGGACCGGATCGCTCACGCCTGCTGGTACTCGCGCGTGAACTGCGCGATGGCGGTGTAGATCTCCGCGAGCTCCGCGGGAGCAGCCAGGAAGACCACGCGGAAGAATCCGGCGGCGGGCGGCATGCCGAAGCCCGATCCGTACACGCACAGCACGCCGGTCGATCGCAGCAGCTGCAGAATGAACTGCTCGTCGGTGTCGCCTGGCCGCAGCTCCACCTTCGGCATCGCATAGAACGCGCCGCGCGGCGGCACGACCGACATGCCTGGCATCTGATTGAACGCCGCGGTAGTGATGTTCGCGCGCTCGCGGAGCGCCGCTCTCAGCCCGTCCTGATACGAGCGATCGCCAAGGAGCGCCGGAGCGATCGCATACTGCGATGGCCCGTTGCTACAGAGCCGTCCATCAGCGAGCTTCTTGAGCGCGGCCAGGAGGTCATCGAGCCGCGGACTGCGCCCCACCACGAGCCAGCCGCATCGCCAGCCGGGCGCGAGATACGCCTTCGAGAGACTCGAGAAGGAAATGATCGCCGCGTCGGGCTCGAGACTGCCGAGCGACGGGACCGGTCCGTCGTACGCGAGATCGCCGTAGACCTCGTCGGCGAGGATCACCAGGTCGTGTTGCTCGGCAAGGGCGATGAGCGCACGACGCACGGGCTCCGGATACACGGCCCCCGTCGGATTATTTGGATCGATGACGACCAGCGCCCGCGTGCGCGGCGTGATCAGCGACTTGAGGTGCTCGAGGTCCGGCAGCCAGCCGTTGCCTGGATCGGTGCGGTAGTACGACGCCACCGCGCCAATCTTGGCGAGGACCGCGGTATAGAGCGGATAGGTTGGCGACGGTACGAGCACCGCTTCGCCGGGGTTGACGAGTGCCGTCAACGTCAGTTCGATGCCCTCGGACGTCCCCGCGGTGACCAGCACCCGGTCGGGATGCGCTGGAAAGCCATGGCGCGTCCAGTCTTGTGCGATCGCCTCACGCGCCTCGGAAATACCGGGTGAGGGGACGTACCCGTCACGGCCGTCTCGAAGAGCCCGCTGCAGCGCCTCGACGGCCGCTGGAGGGGGCGCGAATCCGAACGGAACGGGATCGCCAATGTTCAGGTACCGGACTTTTTTACCGGTGGCCTCTACTTTTCGGGCTTCCGTGACGATATTCCGAATCGCATAGCTGAATCCGTGAACACGGTCGGCCACGGCAATCGGGGTCTGGACGGGCATGGAGGCGATATTAGCAGGGCAAAACGCCCGCTACGCCCAAAAAGGCCCCCGACCTGCCGCTCCGGCAGGTGCACGACGACGATGCACATGCCGGCACGTAGCGACGGCGGACAGCGCAAGTTCTACACAGCAGATGACAGCCGAGTAAGTTTTACGCGCATTACAGTCGGGCAGGATTGAGGTCCTGCACCACGACTGGGCCTTTTCCTTGGTTTTCTGGGGCATCTTCACATGGCAGGAACCTTGATGTTATCGGGGGTGATGACGGGTCGGCGGGCACGGACCTGGTGGGCGGCGGGCGTTCTGGCGTGTTTGGCCGGAACGACGGCGCTGGGGCAGGAGCCGCCGGTTTTCAAGAGCGGCGTGGAGCTGGTCACGCTGCGGGCAGTGGTCAGGGACGGGAGGGGCCGTCCGGTCACCGACCTCGATGAGCACCAGTTCGAGCTGCTCGATCGCGGAGTGCCCAGGCAGATTGGCACGTTCGACCGCGACGAGGGCCCGGTGGGATTGGCGCTGCTGTTCGACGTGAGCGGCAGCATGGATGTGGCGGGCAAGGCCGAGCGGGCACGCGAGGCCGCGTTCTTCCTGCTGGGGAACTTGCGGTCAGGCCACGACGAGGCCGCGATTTACGCGTTCGACTCGACGCTGCACCTGGTGCAGCCGTTCACGTCCGACCTCGATGCACTGAGGGGGCGGTTGTCGAGCGTGGCCCCGTGGGGAGTGACCTCGTTGCACGACGCGATTGCGGCTGCCGCGCAGTCCGCATCGGATTCGCCGGTCGGACAAGGCACGAGGCGGAGAGCGCTGGTGGTGCTGACCGACGGTGTCGACAACGCGAGCAGGCTGGCACCTGCTGAGGTGTCGCGGATCGCGAGCGCGATCGACGTGCCGGTCTACATCATGGCGATCGTGCAGGAAGTGGATTTGCAAGACGGGCAGGGGCGTCGGGACCCGCGCCCGGACGCGGATCGGCAGGGCAACCTGGCCGACCTGGCCCGATGGACAGGGGGGCAGCTCTTCTCGACGTTGGCACCGGCGCAATCGAGCACGGCAGCCAAACGAATCGTCGATGAGTTGCGGCACCAGTACTTGATCGCTTTCGTTCCGGGCGCGGCGCCAGGGTGGCACCCCGTCGAAGTGCGCGTGCGGAACAAAGACTACGTCGTCCAGACGCGAAGTGGGTATGTGGCGGGATCAACCCGCCCGACAGGTTCGTAGCGGCAAACCTAGTGCGAGTGGAGGTTCATGATGCGTAAGTTGATGTTGGTGGTGCCCGTAGTGATGCTGGCGGCCGGGTCGACCGCCTGCGCCACCAAGAAGTTCGTGCGTGGGGAAGTCGGTCAGGTCAACTCGAAGGTCGAGAGCCTGTCGACTCAGCTCGAAGAGACGCAGCAACGCACGACGAAGAACGAACAGAAGATCGGCGAAGTGGACCAGAAGGCCGACGCGGCCGGCAAGTCGGCTGATGAAGCCAAGTCGGCGGCGAACACCGCCGGTGAAGCGGCCAAGGCGGCTGGCGCCAGGGCCGACGCCGTTGACACCGCCAGCAAGCGGCTGATCTTCGAAGTCGTCCTGAGTGAAGACCAGGGCAACTTCAAGTTCGGCAAGGCTGAACTCCCGGATCAGGCCAAGGCCGAGATCGACGACATGATCTCGAAGCTCAAGACCGATCCGAAGAACATCTTCATCGAGATCGAAGGCCACACCGACAACGTCGGCACGGCAAAGTACAACGAGGAGCTCGGTCAGGAGCGGGCTGACGCGGTGAAGCGGTACCTCTACGAGGCGCACCAGGTGCCTCTCCACAAAATCAACGTGATCAGCTACGGCGAGAACAAGCCGGTCGCGCCGAACAACACCAAGGATGGCCGCGCACAGAACCGCCGCGTGGTCATCAAGGTGCTCGCCTAGGATTCGCCGGGTCTGACGCTACGAAGAGAGGCAGGTCGCCGCAAGGTGGTCTGCCTCTTTCTCTGTACCATCGTAGGGGAAGGGGAAGGGGAAGGGGAAAGGGGAAAGGGGAAGCGGCAGGGCCTGAGGGTTCCCTAGAATCCGAACTGCACACCGAGCTCGATGCGGCGCGCGGGTCCTGCCGACACGGGGTCGCCGAAAGTCCGGGATCGCACACTTCCGCTGTAAGTCTGGAAGTTCACGCGGTTGAGAATGTTGTAGGCCTGCGCGTAGAGCTCGACGCTGTACCGGCCCGCGTTGGGATCGGCGGGCCCGAACATCCTCGGACCATCGCCTCCAGGTCCACCAGGTCCGCCGCGCACGCGAATCGGACCGCCCGGCGGCATCGGACCCTGCGGACCGCCTGCGCGCGGCGGACCAAAGCTGAACGTACGTCCCAGCCGCGCGTTGAGATTCCACGTCGCACTCGCGCGTGCGCTGTTTCTGCCGACGCCAGCCGGACGGTCGTTGCTCACGGAGTCCCCGTTGTTGTCGAGGCCGGTGATGATGTTGTACGGCAACGCGGAGGCGTACTGCGACGTGATGAACGTCCGCATCTTCAGCGGAAGTCCAAAGCTGGCGATTGCGAACAGCCGGTGCCTCGCATCCTGAAGCGAAGGCCCGTAGTCGAGATCGGGATCGAGACTGTTCGACGGCAGCGACAGCACCGAGTCGGCGGAGTTCTTCGTGGACGACAGGATGTAATTGAGGCCGAACAGCAGGCGTCGCTGCGGTTGCGCCCAGTTGACGTTGACCTGCAGCCGATCCACCGCGAGGCGGCCGGCGCCCTCGACGGTCGTGACGGTGCCGAGGTCCTCGTTTGGCCGCTGGCCGGTCAGCGACGGCGGCGCATTCGTGTTGACCGATCGCAGCTGCGAGAGGCTCCGCTGCGCCATGTAGCTGGTCTGCACCCGCAGATCGCCCCAGTTCCGCTCGACGCCGACGGATGCCTGCGACAAGTGCGGCATCCTCAGGCCCGCCGCGGCCTCCACGACGCTGGGCGGCAGCACGCTGGCGATCGCGCCGGCGTACGGATCGGGATATCCCGCGCGCAGGATGACGAGGTCGCTCTGATTGACGCCATTCACGAGCAGCGTCTGTTCGTACACCGACGAGTCGTACCAGTCGTTGAAGATGCCCCATCCGCCGCGGACCGTCCATTTTGACGGCGCCCAGGTGAAGCCGACCCGAGGCGCGAGATTGAGCCTGTCACCGAGTGTGTTCTGCAGTTCCTGCCGCAGGCCGAGGCTCAACGACAGCTTCTTTGAAATCGTCCAGTCGTCCTGCGCGTAGACGCCCAGCTGATACTGCGCGAAGTTGATCGGCGTTCCGCCTTGCCGCTGCTGGTACGTGTTCGCGAGCGCGAGCTCGTAGGCGTTGTTACTCGCAAACGTGAACGTGCCATTCGAATTCTGGAGATCGAGCGAATCGTACCAATAGCTCTCGAGTTGCAGACCCGCGCGCACCGCGTGCTTCTTGCTGAACGAGAAATCGACGTTGTCGTCCACTTCGAACGCGTGCGTCGTGCGATCGCTTTGTTGACCGGCACCGCCGGTCGAGAACGAGTCGAGGACGATCACCGCCGGCGCGGCCGACAGCGATCCTGTCGTTGTCGTGTTGCCCGAGAACTGGACCTTGAGCTCGTTGGCGACCTTCGGTGCGACGAGCCCGTTCAACGAGCCGCGGACGACCGTCTCTTTGCCGTCGCGGTGGTACGCGCGCGACGGCAGGTCGAAGTCACCGACACCGAGGTTGCGGCGCTCATCGTCATGGTGTTGCACTTCGACCATCAAGGACTGCTTCGCCGTCAGCGCGTGCTCGACGCGGACGACAACGTTCGAGATGTCGGATGGGCGGCGGACCTGGGCCGAGATGCTCTGGTCGGGCGTTTCGGCGTTGATCGTCTTGGAGTCGTACGAGAAGTTGCCGTCCGTCGACACCGCCAGCGACGTCTTGTTCTTGACGAGCGGACCGTTGAAGTTGATCCCGACGCGCCGGTACTGCTCAGGACCGAGCCGCGGCGCGAAGGCGTTCCGCGCGTTGAGCGATTCATCGCGGAAACCGAACGACGACATGCCGCGCCAGGCGTCCGTTCCGGGCTTCGTGAAGATGTCGATGCCGAAGCCGCCAGCATCATGGTTCTCGGCGGCATAGGAGTTCATGCGAAAACGGATCTGACGGATCTGGTTCTTGGGCGGCATCTGTCCGCCGCGGAACCCGTTGATGCGCATGACAGCGCCGGGTCCGGCCATCTGTTGGAGCATCTGCTCCATTTCGTCCGGATCGTCGGGCAACTCAGCGATCTGCCGCTCGTCGAGGGTGCTCACGAATGAATTGCCCTGCCGATCCGCCTCCTCCTGCCGGACCACGATCTCCGCGGTGATGTTGGCGAGCGGCAGTTGGAGGCTGAAGGCGTTCGCGCCCTTCTTGAGCACGATCGGTCCGCTGTACGACTTGAAAGCGTCGGCCGCGACACGCAGCTCGCCGGGCCCCTCGGGCAGGGCGGCGAATGCCGCGACGCCTCGGGCGTCAACGGTGAGCGTGTGCAACGCGCCCGCGCTGTCCACGAATGTGACGACGGCGATGACCAGCGCCGCGCCCGTCTGATCCTGGACGGTGACTTTCAGGTCCGCAGACGAAGACGAAGGTGCCGCGGCTCGAGTGGAGACACCTGTTGCCACGAGCAGGAACGCCAGGAGACACAGAGAGCGCATGTAGGCTGGGGATCGACTACCAACTACGAACTACCAACTACCAACTACGAACTACTTCTTGACGAACGTCTCCGGCTTCATCTTCGGGTTCACCTTGTACTGTGTGATCGTCCACTCTTCGGTGGCCTTGCCATCCACGCTCTGCGTGATCGTGTGCGGCAGCATCACGCCGTCCACTTTCTTGTAGTCGGCGAGGCGCATTTCAAACGTGACTTCCTGCGGAGGCTCCGCCATCCGGCGGCGGATCTCTTCAGGGGAGGGTGGTGCGGGTGGCTGTCCCCCGGCTTGCGGTCCCGCGTTCGGTCCAGCGGGTCCCGGCGCGTTACCGGGCGGGGCGCCAGCGGGCGGCCCACCTGGGTTGCTTCCTGACGAGGGTGCGCCATTGTTGGTGGTTTCGCGGCGCTGCATGAAGAAGCGTGGCAGCATGCCCTTGTACGACAGCATCAACGGCAGGTGGGTCTGTTGGTCGAGGAAGAGCCGCATGGGCGGCACGCCCTCGGGCTTCACTTCGAGGACGTCCGCCTTGCCGTCTGCCGCTTCGGCGGTGCCGACGTAACTCACGGGGGCGTCGGTCCGCATCAGCCACACGAGCATGTAGCGCCGGAGGTCTCCTTCCAGCCGGCGCTGCTGCATCTGTCTGAAGCGCGCGCGTTCTTCCTCGGTCGGTCCCTGACCGTTCGCACCCCCGGGTCCGCCCTGTCCTCCCGCGCCTGCCGCGCGGGCCATGAATCCGCCGCCGCCGCGATTCGTCGAGTCTTCCCAGAACTCGGTCCCGTTGATGGCCACGACGCGGCTGAAGCTCGGTCCTCCAGCGAAGCCCATATCGTCGGTGCGCTTCAATTTGTCCGGCGGCATCAGCTCGATCGTGGTCTCGCCGGTCATCTCCCGGTCGCCCAACAGCCGCCGGAAGTCGCCGTTTGCGGACAGTGCCTTCACCGCATCGACTTTTTCGCCACCGAGCGCAACGCGAGCGGCAATGAGCAGCTCGCCTGCCTGGTTGTCGTCGGCAGCCATCGTCGGCGCGGTGGTGGCCAGCGTCGCAGCCGCGAGAAGCAGAACCAGTGACCTCATGGAACCCTCGAACAAAGGCGCGGGCGTCCAGGCGGACGACACCCTTTGCCGGCAGCCAGTTATTAAAGCTCTCCGCCGCGGCCCAGATCGTTAAGGGCACGCAAAGTCATTGTTAAGCCTGTAAATAGCCCAGATTCAAGAAATTTCTGTGATTCCGGCCATGGTACACTCCGGCCGTGCGCCGCACCCTGACGCGCCCCTCGGGCCTGACCGCGCTCGTCGCCGGGATGCTGATCTTGCTGCCGGTCCTGGCGTTCCTTCAGTACCGCTGGCTCGGGCAATTGAGCGACGCCGACCGGGATCGCATCGAGCGCAGCCTGCGAGTCACGACCACGGCCTTCGTCCAGCAGATCGATCTGGAGCTCGCGCGGGCGTTTGTTTCGCTCCAGCTCGACGCCACCACGGTTCGTCAACGGGCGTGGGCCGGCTACGCGGATCGTTATGCGTTCTGGCGGGCCGCCGCGAACGAACCGACGTTCGTGACCGACGTGTTCCTGGTGGTGCCGGACGCCAATCATCCGGAGGCACTCGCGATCTCGCGCTGGTCCGTCGACCGGCGCACATTCGATCCGGCCAACTGGCCGGCCGATCTCGCCGCGGTCCATGCTCGGCTCGATCTGGAGCACGCGGAGTTCGAACACAACCCGGAGCGCGTCTTCGGGCGTCCGGGTACCGTGCTCACCGAGGATGGAGCCACGCTGGTCATCCCCTTCTCACAGCTCGCTCCGCTGCCCGCGGACGGAAACGCGCGCGTCGAGCCCGCGTTTGGTTTCACGATCGCGCAGCTCGATCTGGGCGTCCTCGAACGCCGTATCGTGCCCGAAGCGGTCGTGCGGCACTTCGGCCCGCACGGCGCCGATGCGTACCATCTCGCCATCGTCTCCCGCGGTGCGCCCGAGCATGTCGTCTACGAATCACAGCCTGGCGACGCGAGCGTGCTGCGCGCCCGCGCCGACATCGATCAGACATTCTTCGGTCTCGGGCCGGATCAATTCCCGCTGATCCGCCAGGCCTCCACGACGATGCGTACCGTGCAGAACCCGGACGGGCGGGACTCCAGGCGCAGCGTGTTCGTCGGCGTGTTCGGGCGCCGGAACACATCGGCGGCCGATCGGCCGCCAGGTGCGGGCGAGGGATCGCGTTGGCGCCTGCTCGTTGGACATCGCGCGGGATCGCTCGAAGCCGCGGTCGGCCAGGCGCGACGGCGGAACCTTGCGCTGAGCTTCGGAATTCTCGTCCTGATGGGGATCAGCGTTGGCCTGATTGTCATTGCGGCGCGGCGCGCGCAGCGGCTCGCGCGGCAGCAGCTCGAGTTCGTCGCGGGCGTGTCGCACGAGTTGCGCACTCCCGTTGCGGTGATTGGATCGGCGGCGGACAATCTGGCGCATGGAGTCGTCCAGGACGCGGCCCGGATCAAGCAGTACGGCGCAACCATCGGCACCGAGGCTCGCCGCTTGGGTGAGACCGTCGAACGTGTGCTGGAGTTCGCGGGAATCCAGTCGGGGGTCGTGCGGCAACCCTCCGTCATCGCTCCAGTGGCGCTGATCGAACAGGCGCTTGCGGCGTCCACGCCTCTCGTGAACGAAGCGCACGCCACGATTGAGACCTCGTACGGCCCGAACGTCCCCGACATCAAGGGCGATCCAGCGGCCCTGCGGGCCGTCGTCCAGAATCTCGTCGCCAACGCCGTGAAGTACGGCGGCGATCACGCCTGGGTCCACGTCAGTGTCTCGAAGGGATCCGCGAAGCGCCGCGGCGAAGTGCTCATCCGCGTCGAGGATCGAGGTATTGGCATTCCGGCGGCGGAGCAGACGCGGATCTTCGAACCCTTCTTCCGCGGTCGGGACGCGCTCGCGCGGCACATTCACGGCAACGGGCTCGGCCTCAGTATCGTGAAGCGTGTCGTGGACGCGCATGGCGGGCGCGTGTCGGTGACGAGCGCACCTGGAAGTGGCAGCACGTTCACGGTGCACTTGCCCGTGCCCCGCCAGGCGGCGGAACGCGAGCCCGCATCGGCCGAGGCTCGAGGCACGGCCGTGAGGGCCGACGCGCGGTGAAGCGGCTGCTGCTCGTCGAAGACGAACCCGGCCTCGTCCTGACCCTGACCGATCGACTGACGGCCGAAGGCTACACCGTGACGTCGATCGCCGACGGCAACGCCGCGGTGGACAGAGGGCTTCGCGAGACGTACGACATCGTCGTACTCGACGTCATGCTGCCGGGACGCGACGGGTTCGAGGTGTGTCGCGCCCTGCGGCAGGGCGGCATGCGCGCACCCATCATGATGCTGACCGCCCGCGGACAGCTCGTCGATCGTGTCGTCGGCCTCAAGCTGGGCGCCGACGACTATCTCGTCAAGCCGTTCGAGATGGCCGAACTGCTGGCGCGGCTCGAAGCGCTCCTTCGGCGGGCGCCTCGCGCTGGATCTCCCGCGAGCGATCAATACCGGTTTGGAGACATCGTGATCGACACGCGCCGGACCGAAGTCACGCGTCACGGCGCCGTCATCGAGCTCTCGGCGCTCGAGTACAAGCTGCTGCGCTATTTCGTCGAGCATGCTGGGGCCACACTGTCGCGCGACGAGCTGCTGAACGAAGTGTGGGGTTACGACGCCATGCCGTCGACGCGGACCGTGGACGTCCACGTGGCGTGGCTGCGCCAGAAGCTCGAAGAGAATCCCCGCCGGCCACAGCACATCCTCACCGTCCACGGCCTCGGCTACAAGTTCGCGGAGTAGCGCCGTCAGCTTCCCTTCGCGATGAGCTGCTCGACAGCGTCGGCGAAGCCATCTACTTCATCGAGCGTCGTGTACACGTTGGGTGTGATCCGCAGTCCCTGGAATTCGTCGTGCTTGATCGGCGTGACGAAGATGCGCCGCGTTGCCCAGAGCTGATCGGCCACTTTGACCGGATCCGCGCCCGCGATCGACAGGTTCCCGATCGCGCACGCTTGAGCAGGATCGAAGCTCGTGAGCACGCGCGCCTGCGGATGGTGCTCGAAGCGTCGCGCCCACCGGTCTTTGAGGAATCGCAGCCGCGCGGCCTTTCGCTCCGCGCCGATGGCCTCGTGAAACTCGAGCGCCTCGGCGATGGCGTTGTGTGCCGCCGCCGGGTGCGTGCCAATTTCCTCGAACTTGCGGATGTTGTCGGTCAACTTCACGTTGGCGGGAGTGAGGGGCCAGACCTCCGGGATCAGCGCTTTCCGCACGTACAGGAAGCCGGTCCCTACGGGCGCGAGCAGCCACTTGTGCAGGCTCGTGCCGTACATGTCGCATTCGAGGTCGGCCAGCGTGAAGGGAAAGTGCGCAAACGCGTGCGCTCCGTCCACGATCGTCCGGATCCCCCGCGCGCGTGCCGCGCGACAGATGTCGTTGACCGGGAAGATCTGACCCGTCAGGTTCGTAATGTGGCAGAAGTGGATCACCTTCGTCGCCGGGGTGATCGCGCCCAGGAGCCGCGACGCGAGGTCGGCCTGAGACGGCGGTGGTACGGGGAACGCGATCTTCTTGACGACGATACCGTCGCGGCGGGCGCGCTGGTCCCACGTGTCGAGCATGCGGGGATAGTCCTGCGTCGTCGTCAGGACCTCGTCACCGGGTTTCAAGGTGAGTCCGAGCTGCGCCGCCTGGAGGGCTTCGCTGGCGTTCCTGGTGATCGCCAGCTCGTCGCTGTCGCAGCCGAAGGCCGCCGCGAGCCGGCGGCGCACGGTTTCGATGTTGGGCTCCAGCGTTTGCCACATGTAATACGACGGAGCCTGGTTCGAGATGTCGAGATAGCGCTTGTAGGCTTCGTGGACGACGCGGGGGCTGGGCGATACGCCTCCATTGTTGAGATTAACCATGGTCCGGTCGAGGGTGAAGGCTTGCTGGATGCCGTGCCAGTAGTCCTCGTCGGCAGCCACGTCGAGCGCGGAGCCCTTCGCGGCGCCGTCGGCCGCTGTCACCCGGGCCTGCCAGCCGTCGACCAGGGCAGCCGCGGCCCCCACTCCTGCCGATGCCCGCCTGACGAAGTCGCGTCTCGTTAACATGGGCTGCTCCCGGTCTACGAACCACGAACTGCTAACTACAAACCACGAACTGGAGAGTGCCGTCCACGTAGCACTACGCTAGCGCTTGCCGAAGCCGCGCGCGACCGGTATTCTGCGCGATAACACACAAAGGCAGCTCAATCCTACTCAAGAGGGCTCTTACCATGGCGTCCAGCGATGAACCCAGGGGCGGACCACCAGCAGCCGTCGAGGACGCGGATCCCGGCGTCAGCCGCCGCGCGTTCCTGAAATCAGTTGGCGTGACGGGTGTGGTGGCCGGTGTTGTCGCAGAGGCGGCACCTGCCGCGCAGGCGCCGGCGCCTGCGGCCGTCGGGCCTGGCGAGGTGTCCGTGGCGCTGACGGTGAACGGGACCAAGCGCACCCTCAAAGTCGAGCCGCGCGTGACGCTGCTCGACGCGCTTCGCAACCGCCTCGACATCACCGGTCTCAAGCGCGTGTGCGATCGCGGAACATGCGGGGCCTGCACGGCGGTCGTGGATGGGCGGACTGCTTATACCTGTTCGATGCTGGCCATCGAGGCGCAGGGCAAGGACATCCGCACCATCGAAGGGCTGAGCGACGGCACGGTGCTGCATCCCGTGCAGCAGGCCATTCTGGAGCACGACGGTACGATGTGCGGCTTCTGCACGCCAGGGTTCGTGATGTCCGCCGTCGCGTTCCTTCAGGCGCATCCGACGCCGACCGCGGAGCAGGCGCGGGAGGCGCTGGACGGCAACATCTGTCGTTGCGGCACCTACAACCGGTTACTCGACGCCTTGCTGCAGGTGAAGGGAGGGAGCCGTGGCTGATCGTCAGGTCCCCGAGGTCAAGGCTCCCGCGGCACCCACACAGCACGCGAAGTATCCCTGGCCGGAGCCATCCGCGGCGCAGGTGATCAGCAAGCCCCACACCCGCCTCGATGGCGCGCTCAAGCTGTCAGGGCACGCCAAGTACACATCCGACGTGAATCGTCCGGGTCTGCTGTACGGACGAATCCTTCGATCTCCGCATCCCCACGCGAGCGTCGTGTCGATCGATCTGACCGCCGCGCAGAAAGCGCCGGGAGTGAAGGCGGCCCTTGCCGTGGTCGACCCCGGTGGCAAGGTGATGTATCAGGGCGATGAAGTCGCGGCTGTTGCCGCGGCGACCGAGGAGCAGGCCCGTGACGCGCTGCGGCTGATCAAGGTGCAGTACGACGTGCTCGCTCACATCGCCACCGAGGCGCTGGCGTTGCGGCCGGACGCGCCTGCCGTGTTCGAGGGCGGGAATATCAAGGAAGGCAACACCGACGAGACCGGCGATCTCGACGCGGGCTTCAAAGCCGCCGCGGAGATCGTCGAAGCGACCTATCAGACACAGGTGCAGACGCACGTGTGTCTCGAGACCCACGGCTGTCTCTGCGAGTGGGAGGGCGACAAGCTCACCGCGTGGGTGTCCACGCAGGCGGTCCATGGGACGCGTGAAGGCTTCGCCGAATCCCTCAAGATCCCGCAGGCGAACGTTCGCGTGATCTGCGAATACATGGGTGGGGGATTCGGCAGCAAGTTCGGCCCCGACATCCAGGGCGTGGTCTGCGCCAAGCTCGCGAAGGCGGCTGGCGCGCCCGTCAAGCTGATGCTCGATCGGAAGGAAGAGCATCTCGCCGCAGGGAACCGCCCATCGTCGGTCTCGAAGATTCGCGCGGGCGTCGCAGCGGACGGCACGCTCACCGCTTTCGACGGGGAATCGTACGGCACAGGCGGCGCGAGTGCTGGTGCAGGGTTCCCGCTGCCATACATCTACACGTTCCCGAACCGCCGCCGCAGGCATCGCGACGTGTTCACCAACGCCGGACCCGCGCGTGCGATGCGAGCGCCCGGACATCCGCAAGGCTGCTTCGCCACCGAGCTCTTGATGGACGAGCTCGCCGACAAGGTCCGAATGGATCCGGTCGAGTTCCGGATCAAGAACCTGCCAGCCGAGGCGCCCAATCGAATGTGGCGGAAGTACTTTCCGGTCGCCGCCGAGAAGTTCGGATGGTCCAAGCGCCATCCGACGGGCGACTCGACGCCTGGCCCGATCAAGCGCGGCATGGGCTGTGCCGCCAATCAGTGGGGCGGCGGCGGCCGCGGCACGAAGGCGCACGTCGAGATCCATGCCGACGGCGGCGTCGTCGTCCGCTGCGGCACGCAGGACATCGGCACAGGCACACGCACGATCATCGCGATCGCGGCGGCCGAGACCCTCGGCTTGCCTTACACGGCCATCAAGACGGAGATCGGCGACAGCCTGTATCCGTTCAGCGGCGGCAGCGGCGGCAGCACGACGTCCGCATCCGTCATGCCCGCGATCCGCGTCACTACCGGAAAGGCGTTCGACGCGCTCGCGGCCCGCGTCGCGCCATCGTTGGGCGTTCAGCCCGCCGCGCTGGTTGCCCGCGATGGGCGCATCGTCATGAAGGACACGCCATCGAAAGGCCTGAGCTGGAAAGAGGCCTGCCGGCTGCTTGGCACGGAACCGGTCTCGGCGGATGGCGAATGGGAAGCCGGGTTGTCGGCGAGCGGCACAAGCGGCGTGCAGTTCGCGGAAGTGGATGTGGACATCGAGACCGGCGTCACCAGAGTCATGCGCGTCGTCTGTGTCCAGGACTGCGGGCTCGTCATGAATCCCCTCACGACCGAGACGCAGATCCACGGCGGGATCATCATGGGCGTGAACTGGGCGCTTTTCGAGAACCGCATCCTCGATCGCAACACCGGGCAGATGGTGAACCCCAATATGGAGTGGTACATGCTCGGCGGGATGTCGGACATCCCGAAGATCGACGTCGTGTTGATGAATCAGCCGGAGCGCGGCGTGATCGGCATCGGTGAGCCGCCGACGATATCGACCGCGGCCGCCATTGCGAATGCCGTCGCGAATGCGATCGGCGTCCGCGTGCGATCGCTGCCGCTCAGTCCCGATCGCGTCCTCGCGGCGCTGGCCGCGCAGCAGAAGGCAGGAGGCACGTTGTGAAGTCCTTTGCCTACGTCAATGCCGCCAGTCAAGCCGAGGCCCTGGCATCGTTGTCGACCGAGCGCGGCAAGGTGTTGCCCCTTGCTGGCGGGATGGATCTGCTCGCGATGATGAAAGACTACATCGCGCAGCCCGACACGCTCGTGAACGTGAAGAACCTGCCGTCGGACATCGCGGTTCCGGCGGAGGGGCAGATCACGATTGGATCCGCCGCGCGGCTCGTGGATGTTTCAGGTCATGCCGCACTCGGCGACGCGTTCCCCGCGCTGGTCGCTGCCGCGGGATCGGTCGGGACACCCCAGATCAGGAACCTGGCGACGATCGGCGGGAATCTGATGCAGCGGCCGCGCTGCTGGTACTTCAGGAACGAAGAGTTCGTGTGTCTGAAAAAAGGCGGCTCGCGCTGCTTCGCCGTGGACGGCGAGAACCAGTTCCACGCCATCTTCGGTGACTCGCCCTGCCACATCGTCCACCCGAGCACGATGGCGCTGCCGATCATTGCGTACGGCGGCCGCATTCGTGTCGCCGGCCCCGACGGCGAGCGCGAAGTCGACAGCGATCGCTTCTATGTCATGCCGGACCGGAACATGTATGGCGAGACCGTCCTCGAGACGAACGAGCTCGTGACGGGCGTCATCCTGCCACGCACCGCGAATGTGAAGAGCGCGTATCACGAGGTGAAGTTCAAGCAGTCACACGACTGGCCCGTGGCGGTAACGGCCGTCGCGCTCACGATGTCGGGGACGACCGTGCAGTCCGCACGTATCGTGCTCGGCGCCGTTGCACCTGTGCCTTGGCGAGCCCGCGAGGCCGAGGCGCTACTGAAGGGCCAGACGGTCACGGAAGATCTCGCGCTTCAGGCGGCGAACGCCGCGGTAAAGAACGCGAAGCCGATGAGTCAGAACGCCTACAAGGTACAGCTCGCACGCGTTTCGCTGCAGCGCGCGCTGCTGAAGGCGGCTGGTCTGAAAGCCTAAGCACGAGGCCGAGCCCGAACACGAATACGAACACGACACGAATACGAAACGATCAGTCCGAAGGATCGCCTATGGATACCGTGACCATCCCGTGCGCCAATCTCCGTCACAAGGGGATGTACGTCTTGCGGGACGTGGATGACGATGCCGGTGCGTGCTATGACGGATACGACGCGACGGTCTACTGGTGCACGCGCACGCAGAAGGCCCTGGGTCCGGACGGTAAGCCCGTCCACCAGGACGCCTGCACCCACGGACGTGAGTGCTGTCGATAGGGTTCAGGCAGGACCTGTCCAGCTGCAGCGACCTGCTAAACTTGGGGTCAGGTCTTGAAATCGCGCATTTTGCACGACCTGGCACCGGAACGGAGAGCACCATGAAAATGCCCTGGCTCGTCGCCGCCCTCGTCGCAGTGGCCACGCCAGTGTTCGCTGCTGGATCTGCGCCCATCACGGGTGAATACGTCGAGGCCCGCACCGCCGAGGTCTTCACGGGCGGCTGCATCATGTCGAGCGAGGCTGAGACCATCGGCCGGCAGGCGGTAATGGCCTGGCACATCAACCACGGCGCCTTCAACGGCGTCACGCTGGATGGCTTGAGCGTCATCGCCGCTGTCGCCGGCGATCGGAATCTTGGCATCCGCGAGATCGGCGGAGTGGCACCGACCGCGGTTCGTGCCGCCGTCATCGTGGACAGTCGCGCCACCACCGCACAGAGGGACGCACTCGTTGCGTTCGTCCGCCGGATCTCCGGCGGGCTCATCGACGAGATCGTCAACGTGTCCGCGGCACCAGTGACGTTCGAGTCGGACGGCCACGAGGTTCGGGTCGCGGCCGCCGAGGCAAAGATCGCCGTCGCGCGTCACCTGCATCACGACCCAAGCTGTGGCGCGATGCAGTGGTTCCATCCGCTGGCCGCGGTCAACGAGGCCTCCATGGGTCTCACGGCTGTCAACACGTTTTCGGGCCGAACGCTCGGTACGCGCTGGAGCGATCCCAACCGGCGTTCCGGCTTCGTCGGCACGTTCACGCTCTGAGGAGCGTATTTCGGGCTTGGAAATCGGGGTCGGGATAAGTTTCAGTTCCGGCAATTGATGTGATGTCGACTTGTGGCCGGAACTGAAACTTATCCCGACCCCAATTTCCAGTCCCCCAATCCCGCCGGGGAAGACGGGCCGGGTTCACCCGGCCCGCTGTCTGTACGGAGTCCGCACATGTCACCGGCTCGTTCACGCTTCGTTTCCAGTCTCGCGATCGTCACGGCCGTGCTCGCACTGGCGGCCGGTGCAGCCACCGCGCAGGACCTCACGGTCGAGAAGGGATCCTCGACTCCGCCGTCGGACGTCGCGCCGCCCATCACAGCACTGCTCGCCGCCGACAGCACCAAGGTGATGCGCGGCGCCAACTCGCTCGAGTTCTGGTGGGTGAAGGCCCTTCAGCTGAAGGCGGCTCCCGCAGGTGCGGCCTCCTGGGCTGACGTGCCCGATGGCGCGCTGGTCGGCGTCGTCACACTTGCAAAGCCGATGACGGACATCCGCGGCCTGCCGATGAAGCCGGGCGTCTATACGCTGCGCTTCGCCCTGCAGCCGTCGGACGGCGACCACACGGGCGTCTCGCCCTTCCGCGAGTTCCTGCTCGTGTGTCCCGCAGCCGAGGATCGGTCGCCGGATCCACTCGGGTTCAAGGGCGCCGTGTCGCTGGCGAAGAAGACCAACGGCCGCACGCACCCCAGCGCACTCAGCCTCGACCCGCCGTCGAGCGACAAGCCCGCGGGCCAGGCGATCACCAACGATGCCGGACACAAAGCCGTCACGTTCTCAGTGCCCACGAGCGCCGACGGCAAATCGATCTCATTCGGATTGATCCTCGTGGGCACGATCGAGCACCAGATGTAGGGTCGAGCTTCCCGCGTCGTATTCGCCTTCGGATTCGCAGTTCGAAGACGGCGAATCCGGCACGAACCCGAACCCGAACCCGAACACGAATCCGAATACGACCACGAATACGATCTTCTGCCACCTATGGACGTCACGAATCGCGTCGCCCTCATTACCGGCGGCAAAAGGCTCGGCGGCGAGATCGCGTTGGCGCTCGCCACGCGAGGCGCCGATATCGCGCTCTGCTACCGCGCTTCGCGAGCAGAAGCGCAGACGACAGCGGACGCCGTTCTGCGGCTGGGACGGCGTGTCCATCTGGTGCAGGGAGATCTGTCGAAGCCCGATGATTGCCGGCGCGCGGTGTCGGAAACTGCTGATCGGCTCGGCCGCCTCGACATCCTCGCGAATCTTGCCTCGCTCTACGCGGAAAAGCCCTTTGACGAGTTAACCGACGAGGATTGGGATCGACAACTTGCCGTGGATCTGCGCGCCGCGTACCACTGCTCGAAGGCTGCCGCGCCGCACATGCGCGCCCTCGGAGGTGGCCGGATCGTCAACTTCGCCGACTGGGTCGCCGCGAGTCATCGGCCTCGTTACACGGGCTTCGTGCCCTACTACGTGGCGAAGAGCGGAGTAGTGGCACTGACCGAGGCCCTCGCGCTCGAGCTCGCGTCGGATCGAGATCCTCGTCAATGCGATTGCGCCGGGGCCGATTCTCCCTCCGCCGGAAACGACAGACGACGAGCGCGCCACCGTCGCCCGGGCAACGCCGCTCGGACGCTGGGGTGGCAGCGACGAGATCGTCAAGGCAGTGCTCTTCCTCGTCGATACCGACTTCGTCACGGGAGAAACCATTCGTGTGGACGGGGGGCGGCACCTCAAGTAGGCGCCGAAGGCGACTGGCTCTGGACCTTTGGCGTTGGACTGTGGGCACCCGGTGACGCCCAAAGCCGAGAGGCCGAAGCCTAGCGCCCGCTATCTACCAGCGTGAGTACGTCGGTCAGCGTTTGATTTGCCCGGCCGAGCGGCAGGTTGCTGATGTAGACATGCCGCGCGCCGATCGAGCGGAGCGCCCGGATCGTTCGCGCGCACACGACCTGCGGCGTGGCGCCGCCCGCGAACTCCGCGAGAAGTCCTGCCGTCGGCACCGGAAGGAACTGCTCCAGTGCCGCAAGCGTCTTCGGGTTCGCGCTGCGGTAATAGAACACGCCAAACATACCCGGCACGCCGACGCCTGCCCGCTGGGCCTCGCCCAGAAAGCGCTCGACCGCCCCCAGCGTGTGGTGTGACACGATCTGGGTGAGATAGAACTCCGCCGTGAAGTGAGTCTCGGTCAGATAGCGCGCCTGCGCCGTCGGCTCGGCGTTCGGATTGGCCCAGCCGCCAAGCGCGAGGTCAGGCACGCGCGCGCGAATCAGTTGACGCAGTTGCCACGCGTGCTCAACGCAGCGCGGGACGCCGACCGACCGATCGCCGCCCAGCACGACAAGCGCGGGAAATCCCGCCTGCGCCGCCCGCTCGGCGTACGACAGGCAATATTCGATCGGATGCTTGGCCGTCAGGAACGGCACGATGCGATCGCGCGGCACATCTGTGCCGATATTCGCCATCAGATGCCGGAGGTTGTCTTCCTCCTCAGTGCCGACGGCGCTGTCGGTCAAGAAGACGCGCGTGCCATTCCGGCTCAGGCGATGGACGGCGTGGTACGTGTCGATCCACGCATCGATGCCGTCAGCGCCAGCCAGTTCGGCGCGCGGCGGCCTGAGCTCCGCGGCAACAACGCCCGCCGCACCACCGAGCGCCTCGACGAGGGACGCGGTCATCGGGCGACTGAACCCTCGCTCGGCCGGCCGGTGGTTGTGTTCAGCATGAGTACGTTCCTGCCGTCCGAAGGTCTCGAACGTGTCAGCTTAACAGATGGTCCACAGAGCGGGTCGCAGCCAGCCTTGATCGTATAGTTACCTGGTGCTGCGGCTCACGTTTCTGGGTGCCACCCGAACGGTCACCGGGTCCAAGTACCTGCTGGAGTCCGACGGCACGCGCGTGCTCGTGGATTGCGGCCTCTTTCAGGGGCTGAAGCCCCTCCGCGAGCGGAACTGGGCGCAGTTTCAGGTAGATCCATCGTCGATCCACGCGGTCGTTCTGACGCACGCGCATCTCGATCACACGGGCTATCTGCCGCGGCTGGTCGCGGGCGGGTTCCGCGGCCGGGTCTTCTGCACAGCCGGTACGCGGGATCTCTGCAAGCTCGGTACTGCCTGACGCGGGACGACTGCAGGAAGAAGATGCGCGCGAAGCCAACAAGCGCGGGTACTCACGCCACAGCCCGGCCGATCCCCTCTTCACCGAAGGCGACGCGTTCCGGTCGCTCGAACTGCTGCAGCCAGTCGGCTTCGATCGCGCAATGCCGGTCGCACCCGGTATCGAGGTCTCCTTCCGCGCGGTGGGCCATTTGCTTGGCGCGGCGGCGGTGATCATGCGCATCGCCGGCTCTGGTAAGACCATCGTGTTCGGCGGAGACCTCGGCCGCTACGATCGCCCCGTGCTGCGCGACCCGGAACCGGTCACAGACGCGGCGGACCTGCTGCTCGTGGAATCCACATACGGTGACCGCCGTCACGATCCGAACGACAACGGCCATCGCTTCGGCCAGGTCGTCACCGAGACCATCTCGCCGCGGCGGCAAGGTCGTGGTTCCGGCCTTTGCGATCGGCCGAGTCGAAGAAGTGTTGTATTGGCTGAAGCAGCTGGAGGACGCCCACGCGATTCCCGAAGTGCCCGTCTTCCTCGACAGTCCGATGGCGGTTGAGGCGCTGCAGTTCTACGTGTCGCGCAACCTCGAGCTGGACGATGAATTCCGCCAGGCGGCACGTCCGCTCGCGCAATTCCTCACGCGGCGCTTCCAGGCGGTGCCTTCGACCGAAGCGTCACTCGCCCTGGCCGCCTCGTCCGAGCCGTCGATTGTGATCTCCTCCAGCGGAATGGCGACAGGCGGGCGCGTAATGAACCATCTCGAGCGGGTGCTTCCGGACCCGCGGAATACGGTGCTCTTTGTGGGCTACCAGGCCGCCGGCACCAGAGGACGGTCGCTCATCGACGGCGCGAAGCACGTCAAGATGCGCGGCACATACGTCCCGGTGGCGGCGCACGTCGATCGGATTGATTCGATGTCCGCGCACGCCGACGGTGGCGAGATCCTCCGCTGGCTGCGGGGATTCACGAAGCCCCCGGGACTGACGTGCATCGTTCATGGCGAGCTTCCCGCCATGGAGGCCCTCGACGCCGACATCTCTCGCGAGTTCGGACCAGGCTGGCGCACCCGGATGCCCGACTATCTCGAATCGCTTGATCTGTAGCGAACCAGCGAATCCGAACCACGAACCACGAATCCGAACACGAACAACGAACCCCATCCCCCCAGAGACCGAGACGATGCGCGAATCGATGCTGCCCTCGCATGCCACGCCAACCAGTGATACCCGCGCCACGGATCAGCGTCCGTACCTGCTCGAACGTGTCGGCGAAGCCGCCGTCGTCCAGCTGTACGCCGATGGATTCGACGCGTTGTCGTTGAACGAGAAACGCCTCGCGTGGCATCTCTACCAGGCGGCCCTGGCCGGACGGGATATTTATTACGACCAGCGGTACGCGCACAACCTCGTGATGCGCGATGTCCTCGAGGCTGTCATACGGTTCCCTGGCGGCACCGACGCCGAGTCGCTCGCTGCGATCACGCGCTACACGAAGCTGTTCTGGATCAACACCGGCCCGTACAACAACCTCACCGCCAGAAAATTTGCACTCGAGTGCGATCCGGACACGTTTGCCAGTGCGGTCCGTCACGCGCAGGCGTCCGGCGCTCCGCTGCCGCTCTCTCCGGAACAAGACGTGGATGCGTTGCTGGATCGCCTGAGGCCGCTCTTCTTCGACCGCGCTGTCGATCCGATCGTGACGAGCAAGACGCCGGGGCCGGGGAAGGACATCCTCCAAGAGAGCGCGAACAACCTCTACGCGGATGTGTCGATGGCCGATCTCGACGGCTTCGCGGAGCAGTATCCGCTCAACTCCAGACTCGTCAAACGCGACGGCACGCTGCTGGAAGAGGTCTATCGGATTGACGGCCGCTACGGGAAACCGATCGCACGGATCGTCGAGCACCTGGAGGCCGCGCAGACCTACGCGACGCCGTCAATGGCGCGGGCACTCGCGGCACTGGCGCGCTTCTATCGGAGCGGGCGCGCTGAGGATCGGCGCGCCTATGACATCGCGTGGGTCGAGGATCGCGAGTCGCCGCTCGACACGATCAACGGCTTCATCGAGGTCTACATGGATGCCCGGGGACGGAAGGGCGCCTGGGAGGGACTGGTCTACTACGCCAATCGCGACAAGACCGACGCGATGCAGCGCATCGCGGAACATGCACAGTGGTTCGAAGACAGCATGCCGTGGAATCCAAAGTACAGAAAGCCCAAGGTCACCGGTATCACCGCGCGTGCGATCGACGTGATCGTCGAGGCGGGCGACTCGGGGCCGGTGACGCCGATCGGGATCAACCTGCCGAACGATCAGGACGTGCGAGAGGTGTACGGCAGTAAATCCGTGTCGTTGTCGAACGTCTCCGAAGCGTACGAGCGTTCGACACCCAAGGAGTTTCGAAGCGAGTTTGCCTTCGACGAGGCCGAGCTGGCACGCGCCATGACCTGGAGCGCGTTTGCCGCCGAGCTCACGACCAACCTTCATGAAGTGATCGGTCATGGATCGGGCCTCGTCTCGGAGTCGCTGAATGGCATGCCGGAAGCAGCGCTCAAAGAGCAGTTTTCGACCATCGAGGAGGCGCGTGCGGATCTCGTGGCGCTGTACTTCATCGCGGATCCGGTGATGGTCGAGCTCGGCCTCGTGGCCGCCGACGCATTGGCCGATGTCACACGCGCGGAGTACGAGAGCTATGCCAGGAACGCACTCGTGCAGCTGCGCCGCGTCCGCGAGGGCGGCACGCTCGAGGAAGACCACATGCGGAACCGGCAGCTGATCGTCCACTGGCTGATGGAGCACACGACCGCGATCGACGTGAAGCGCCGCGACGGCAAGACGTACTATCGCGTCAACGACGTGACGGGGTTCCGCGCCGGCGTGAGCCGGCTGCTGGCGGAGGTGCAGCGCATCAAGGCAGAAGGCGACTACGACGCGGCGCGTGCGCTTGTCGAAAGCCACGGCGTGCATTTCTCCCGGGCGCTGCGCGATGAAGTCGTCGAGCGCGTCGATCACCTCGACCTGCCCTCTTACACGGGCTTCGTGATGCCCCGTCTCGACGCCGTCATCGGCGCTGACGGCAGCATCGCGGATGTGACGATGTCGTATCCCTGCGATCTGACCAGCCAGATGCTGGAGTACTCCAGCCTGACCCGGGACCTGCGCGACTAGGGCCGTGAGCCATGAGCCGTGAGCCCTACTGATGTTCTCGTCACGCCTGCCGGCGGACCTCGCTCCCACACCGCTCGCGCGCGCGATGGAGACCGCGCGGCGAAGCAGCCGCGATGTGATCGATCTGACGGAGACGAATCCGACCCGCGCCGGCTTCGCGTATCCCGACCTCCACTCCGTGTTCGCCGGCGTAGACCTGGCCGCCTACGATCCGGACCCGCGTGGTCTCGCCGTCGCTCGTGAGGCCATCGCGGCCGATTACGCGCGGCGCGGCGTGCATGTCGCTCCCAATCGCATCCTCCTGACCGCGAGCAGCAGCGAAAGCTACGGGTACCTCTTCAAGGTCCTGTGCGATCCCGGCGACAGCGTGCTCGTGCCCGTGCCGAGCTATCCCCTGTTCGATCATCTCGCGGGACTGGAAGCGGTCAGACTCGTGCCCTACCGGCTGGAATACCACGACGCGTGGCGCCTCGACGTCGACGACCTCGCGGGACGTCTGGACGATCGCGTCCGCGCCATTCTCGTGGTGTCGCCGAACAACCCAACGGGATCGGTGCTACGGCGCGCCGATCTCGACCGGTTGGCCGGAATCTGTGCCGAGCGGCAACTCGCGCTGATCGGCGACGAAGTATTCGCGGACTTTCCAATCGCTGCGCCGAGCGACTGGGCGGTGAGCGTGATCGAGCAACCGAAGGCGCTGGCGGTCTCGCTGGGAGGACTGTCGAAGTCCGCTGGCTTGCCGCATCTCAAGCTCGGATGGATGGCGCTTGGCGGTCCGGACGACCTTGTCCAGAAGGCGCTGGATCGCCTCGATCTCGTTGCGGATACCTACCTGTCGGTCGGGAGTCCCGTGCAGCGAGCCACGCCGCGTCTGCTGCAACTCGGTTCGAGCGTGCGCGATCAGATCGCCGCGCGACTCATGCAGAACGAACGAGTACCCTTCGGCAGGCCGCGGCCAGCTATCCGGCATGCCGCGTGTTGCCTGTCGAGGGAGGATGGTCTGCCGTGGTGCGCGTGCCCGCGACGCGTACTGACGAAGAATGGGTATTGATGCTCGTCGAACGGGCGCGTGTCATCGTCTATCCAGGATTCTTCTTCGACTTCGACCGCGACGGGTATCTGGTCGTGAGTTTGCTGGTCACACCTGTGGACTTCGAGCGCGGAATCACCCGTCTCTTTGAGACAATCGATCGAGGCTGACGCGCCACGCCATGACTCGAACCGTCCCGACCGGACGCACTGCCGGACTGCTGCTGCCGCTGTTCTCGATGCCCTCGTCGCGGAGCTGGGGCATCGGCGAGATTCTCGATCTCGTTCCCATGTCGGCCTGGATTCGCGAAGCAGGCCTTGGCGTGCTGCAGCTGCTGCCCATCAACGAGATGGCGGCCGGCCAGACCTCGCCGTATTCGGCGACGAGCGCGATGGCCATCGATCCCATCTTCATCAGCCTCCACGGCGTCCAGGACTTCGTCGCCCTCGGCGGAGAGCCGCGCCTCGATCTGGGCGATCAGGTCGCGATCCGCGCGGCGCGCACGTCCAGCCGCGTCGAGTACGCCGCGATTCGCCGCGCCAAGCAGAACGCGCTGCGACTGGCGTTCAGCTACTTCTGGGACACCGAATGGGTCCGCGGAACGGCCCGGGCCGGAGCGTTTGCGGCGTTCTGCAATTGGGAGGAGTACTGGCTCGCCGACTACGCCCTGTTCCGCGCGCTGTCGGACCGGTTCGAGGGCGCGCCGTGGACAGACTGGGAAACCGAGTACCGCGTTCGCGAGCCAGAAACGCTCGAGCTCGCCCGCAAGGATCTCGAGACCGAAATACTGTTTCATCAATACATGCAATGGCTCGCGGACGATCAATGGGAGACCGCGCGCGAACGGGCCGCGCCGGTCGCGCTATTCGGCGACTTTCCCTTCATGGTCAGCACAGACAGCGCCGATGTCTGGGCCCGTCAGGATCTGTTCCGCTTCGACGCCACGGTCGGCGTGCCGCCTGACGCTTTCAGCGCGACGGGGCAGGACTGGGGTCTACCCGTGTATCGCTGGGACGCGATGGCGGACGATGACTTCAAGTGGCTGCGGGACCGCGTGCGGCGGTCCTCGCGGCTGTTCGATGGTTATCGCATCGATCACGTCGTCGGCTTTTACCGCACGTACGCGCGCCCCATCGGGCAGAAGCACGGATCGTTCGATCCCGCCGACGAGCCCGCACAGCTCGCACAGGGCGAACGTCTGATGTCAATATTCCTCGAAGGCGCCGCGCGGGTCGTCGCCGAAGACCTGGGCTCAGTGCCCGACTTCGTGCGGCAGTCCCTCACGCGGCTCGATATTCCCGGGTACAAGGTGTTCCGGTGGGAGCGCGCCTGGACCGAGGCGGGCCAGCCCTTTCATGATCCCGGCCGCTATCCGTCGCTGGCGGTGGCCACCACCGGTACGCACGACACCGAACCGGTGGCCACGTGGTGGAACGATGCACCGGCAGAGGAGCGAAAGGCGATTGCCGCGCTCTCAGGCCTGAAGTCGCTGCAAGGCGTCGACGATCTCGCCGCCTTGCCATTCTCGCTGACGCTGCTGGACGAGATCCTGCGGCTGCTGTTCACGTGTCCCGCTGACCTGCTCGTGCTGCCCGTCCAGGACGTCTTCGGATGGCCGGATCGGATCAACACGCCGGCAACCGTGACGGACGGCAACTGGACCTGGCGGTTGCCGTGGGCAGTCGATCGCCTCAATGAGGAAGTCGAAGCCAAGCTGCGGGCCGCCACACTCAAGGCCTGGGCGGAACAGAGTAATAGAACAACGTAATTCGGAATGCGGAGTGCGGAGTGCGGAGTGCGGAGTGAAGATCGTCGAGCTCTTCGAGGACGTGATCGATCTGATTCGCCGCCACGCGCCGCAAGCCGCGATCGCGCTCAACACGAATCCGATAACGAGCTTCGACGCGGTGAAACGCCGAATGCCATAGCCTTGCGCGATGAAGTCGATCAGGCGCTCGAATGGCGCCGGGGAGCGTGGGTTCATCGGCCCGGCGGTGACGTCGGGAAATCCCAAGAGACTCCACTACTCGACGTCAGGTGACGGAGGCTGATCGAGTACGGACTGCCGGTCTTGCGGCCGTTCGAGACGCTCCAGCACAAGTCCCCGTGCCTGACGATCGCATTCAATATCACTGATGCGCTTCAGCAGCCGCGCGGGGTGCTCGTCGGCCCAGCGCACACGGATAGGCTGGTTGAGCGGGTTGTGCGGATCGCGCCAGGCGATGCGTGGGCGGACGACGGGTATACCGCCGATGTCCTTCCAGTCGTAGCGCGGATCCACCTGACGATGGTGTCGAGCGAGGGCAGGGGCGAGTCCGCCGCTGCCGGAGCCTGGGCGAGGATGACGGCCGCGAACACCGCTACGGTCAGCATCACTTCACCAGCATCCACCAGCCGCGGCGGCATGGAACACGTTGGCTTGGCGCTATACACGCCCCTTTTCTAGCCGCTCACGTGTTGGACGTCGGCGCGGAGGTAGCGGTTTGGCTCCGCACTCCGAATTGCAGCTCCGCACTCCGCACTCCGAATTCCGAACTACTGTGTAGATCTGTTTTGTTGCTGCGCCGGTTGCGGCTTCGGCAGCGGCTTCCGCGGCAGCTTCGCGTCGCGATTTGCCGCGTGGTAGACGAACGACGCGACGATCACCGCGTTCTTCATCATGTCGCTGGCCTGGAGCCGGTCGTACACGTCCATGTTCGAATGGTGCGAGCGCGTCTCGTACTCCACCGGATCCTGAATGAACTGGAAACCGGGTATGCCCACGGCGTCGAACGAGAGATGATCCGTGCCGCCCGTGTTCTGCAGCGTCAGCGTCTTCATGCCGAGGTTCTCGAAGGGCTTCATCCACGACGTGAAGATGGGTGCGACGGCTTCGTTCCCCTGCAGATAAACGCCGCGGATCGCGCCGGTCCCGTTGTCCACGTTGAAATACGCCGACACCTTGCCGTGCTCCGGCTTCAGCTGCATCGTCTCGCGATCGGCGAAATGCTCCTTCACGTACACCTTCGAGCCCAGCAGACCCTGTTCTTCGCCGCTCCACAGTGCGAGGCGCACGGTTCGACGCAGCGTCACGCCTGACGCCTTCAGAATCCGCAGCGCTTCGAGCATCACGGCAGATCCCGCGCCGTTGTCGGTGGCGCCCGTGCCGCCGTGCCACGAGTCGAAGTGTGCGCCGAGCATGACGATCTCGTCAGCCTTGTCGGTCCCCGGCAGCTCCGCGATGACGTTGAAGGCCTTCTCGTCCTCGGTCATCTTGTTCTGCACGTTGAGCTCGATCGTGACCGGCACTTTCTTGTCGAGCATGCGCGCGAGGCGGTCGTAGTGCTCGACGGCTAGAACGATTTGCGTTGGCGCATTGGCCGGATACGTGAACGAAAACGGTCCGGGCGGTGGCGGCTGCTTCGTGTTGTACGCGCCGCCCTGCTGGACGAAAATCGTCCCGCCGTCACCACTCCTGCTCGGCTCGAGCACGGCAAGCGGGGCTTCATCGGCGAAGAACGTGATCGCCTTCCGCATGAGCTGAATACGCGACATGTCATAGCGCCGCTGGTTCGACGCCTTCGGATCGATCTCCTGGAGATCGGCGAGCTCTTTGTCCGTGTACCGTGTCGCCAATGGCTCGAACGATGCCTTCACCTCGCGGATCGGCGTCGCGAGCACGATCTTGCCCTTCACCTTGCCTCGCCACGTGTCGAAGTCCTTCTCGCTCTCGATGGGGGCGTACACGGCCTCGGCCGTGACGACGCCCTCGGTGCCCGGCGTCCAGGCCTTGGGCAGCCCGATAATCGGCCACGGACTGGGCGAGACGACATTGGCTTCGTAGTGCTGGTTGACCCAGCCGCGGCCGAAGGTGCCCCAGTCCTCGAGGCGCGCGCGCACGGCGCCCCACTCCGTCAGCTTCTTCACCGCCCATTCGCCTGCGGCGCGGATATTGGGGGACCCGGTGAGCCGGGGTCCATACACATCGGTGATGTAGCTGGAGATCTCCATCACCTGAGAGCGCTGAAAACCTTCGTCCTTGAGGCGATAGATGGCGTCGTAATCCACGCCGTCGGTGACCGTGCCAACCTGTGCAGACAAGGGCAGGGCGACAACGAGGCAGGCGGCTACGAGTGCGAGTCGCGCGCGGGGGGCGTACACGGATTTCTCCTCCAGAAAGCGCGGAATGACATGGGCCCGGTCTGGCCCGGCGACAGAAGCCCGTAACATTATCACGGGGTGGGACCGATCACAGGTCTGTGAGGGCGATTACAGGATTGTCACTTGAGGTACGCGTTCCGTCCCACGGGCGGCAGGTCTGACCGCCGGTAACGTTCGTGCCGATAGGACTTCTCAGACTGAGCCGGTTCGCACGGCTCGTGGTACGGCAGTTGCCCCTGTGGGCGGAAGCGGTCGTCCGGGCGATAGCCGGGCAGCCGTTTTGAGCCCCGGGCCCGGGGCCCCTCATGAAACCCGCGCCTTCCACTCCTCCCGCGCCACCCCCGGCGGAATTCGCCGATGGTCTCGGCGTCCGCGTCCGCCTCGCCGAAAAAGCCGGCGACGAGCTCGGCGTTCTCCGCCTGGCCCCCGAATTCGTCGCAGTGCCCGCGTTCGAGTTCGCGCTCCGCGAACGGGTCAATCGTCTCTCCGACTTCCGTCACGGCGCGTACGCTCGTGTCCGTCGCGTCGATCGTTTCGAAGGCGGTGCCGTGCTCGGCATCGTGTCGGAGCACGCTGCCGGTGCCCGCCTGTCCCAGGTGTTGGCGGCCGCCGAACAGCACGCGATCGACGTCGACACCAACGCCGCGCTCTGCATCATCCGCCAGCTCGTACCCGCAGTGGCCGTGCTGCATCAGCACGCGCGAGACGTCGCTCACGGTGCGCTCGCACCCGAGCGCCTGCTCGTCACGCCAGACACGCGCATCGTCGTGACCGACTACGTGTTGGGGTCGGCGATCGACCAGCTGCGCCTGTCGCGCGATCGGCTGTGGCGTGACATCCGGATCGCCATCCCCCCGGGGGCGGGCAGTCCGAGGCTCGACCAACGCAGCGACGTGATGCAGATCGGCGTGGTCGCGCTGGCACTCCTCGTGGGCCGGCCGCTGCAGCGCGACGAGCTCCGTACGATGACTGATGTCATCGGCCTGTGCACGGAGCGGACGGTGAAGGGCGAGCGCGTGCCACTCAGCGCTCCGCTCCGCCGGTGGCTCGTGCGGACGGTGCAGATCGAGCCGCGCGGATCCTTCGCGACGGCGACCGAGGCACAACAGGGTCTTGAAGAGGTCATCACCGGCGAACCCTCGTACACCGCTGCACCGGCTGCCCTCGACGCGTTCATGGCGAAGTATCGGGAAGCGGTTGGCCTGCCCTCGGAAGGGCCGCGTCTGACCGTGCCGCCGCTCGCTCCGCTGCCTGGGCCAATCGCAGTCGTACCGCCGGCGTCACCAGCGACGTCACCCTCGGCTGTGCCCACTTCGCGTGCCAGTGGTCCCGCGCCCGTGGCCATGCCGAAGCCCGTCGCACCAGTGGCGGCAGCACCTGCTCCACCCGCACAGGCGGCGGTCGTCATTCCGCTACCGGCGGCCCCAGCGGCCGAACCCATCTCGGGTCGTGCCCTGTCGGTGCAGCCGTTCGCCGATCCACCGCAGCCTGCTGCCGCATCGACGCCCTCGCCGCGGTCCGGCCGTCATCGAACCGGGATCGGCCTCGATCTGCACGGCTCCTCGAGCGACACCGCGCATGGCCGGCGCTCAGATCTTGACGAGGGGACGCTTGCGTTCGAACGGTCGCTCGCCGAGGCCGCCGCGAACCGTCAGCGGCGCTGGCGTTTTGTCGAGCGCATCGTGACTTGCGATCGTCGTCGCCATCGCGATCTCCGAAGGCATCGTCATCAAGTACTCGTTGCTCTCGGCCACGACCATGCCTGGCTCGACCGGCGCGTTCATGCTCGACTCACGTCCGTCGGGCGTCAGCGTGCTGATCGATGGAGAGGCACGCGGCGCGACACCTCTCAGCCTTCGCTTGAAGGGTGGGACGCACGTGCTCGAGCTCCGCGCGGGATCGCGCTCGCGCGTCCTGCCCATCACGATCAAGAACGGCGAAACGGTATCGCACTACGTGGAGTTGCCCTCGGTGGCAGTCACTGGTGGTGTCGACATCCGGCGGGCTCCGGGAGCCCGCATCCGGGTGGACGGCCTGATGCGCGGCACGTCGCCTCTTCGCGTGCTGGATCTCACGCCCGGGACGCACGACGTGCTGTTCGAGACGCGGGGCGGCAAAGTGCATCAGCCCGTGCAGGTGCAGGCGGGTGTCACGACGGTGATCGGTCCGGTCGAGGCCGCGCCCACGCGTGTCGCAGCGGAAGGCGATGGCTGGGTGGACGTCAAGACCCCGTATGAAATGTCGATCCTCGAAGGCGGCAAATTGATCGGCAACAGCACGGCCGGCAAGCTCCCGTTGCCGGCAGGCACGCACGAGCTCGAGATCGTCAACGAGGCACTGCAGTTCAGGACCACGTCGTCGGTCAACATCACGGCGGGAGAAGTCTTTCCGCTCCACGTCGCACTGCCCATGGGAACCCTGACGCTCGAGTCCGATGCTCCAGCCGACGTGATGCTGGATGGCGTCAAGGTCGGGACGACACCGATCAGCAGCCTCGCCATTGCGATCGGACCGCATCAGGTGAACTTCCTGAACCCGCAGCTTGGTCAGTTGCAGCGGCTCGTCACGGTGACGGCCAGCGAGCCCGTCAAGCTCTCGGTCACGTTCAAGCAGCCCTGACGATCCGCTCGATCCCATTCGTCCCACGTGATTCGCGGCGATGAGAGGCTGCCGCCCGGAATTGGTGCGATACACTGCGGCGGTGTCGTTCGTCCGGGCGATAACCGTTCTGTGCCTTGCACTCCTCGCCTCGTCGTGCGCGGATGTAGACGAAGCGCCCCTCCACGCGTCGCGCGGCGACATCGCACTGGCTCCCGACAGCGAAATGATTCCGGGCCGCGTGTCCGCACGGGCGACGCTGGCCACCATGCTGCGCGGCGCCGAAGTCGCCGAAGGAGAGGCCGTTCGGATCGTCGACGCGGCGCACGGGGTCTTCGACCTGCGCAAGCTGCACGCGGGTCAGGCCTGGCGGATCGAACGGACGGCCGATCATCGTGTCCGGCTCTTCGAGTACGAAATCGATCCGTCGAGCTGCCTCCGGATCGTCCCGCGCGCGGACAGCGGCTACGAGGCGTCGATTGCGCGATACGACGTACGCACCGAACGGACCGTCCTCACTGGCGGCATCGACCAGCACACGCCGTCGCTCTTCGGCGCCATGGCGGCGCTTGGCGAGACGCCGGAGCTTCCCATCGCGCTCGCAGACATCTTCGGCGGTGAGCTCGACTTCAACAGCGAGCTACAGCCAGGCGATCGCTTTCAACTGGTTGTCGAGAAGCTGTATCGCGATCATCGGCTCGTGAAGTACGGGCCGATTCTCGCGGCGACATTCACCGCGAGTGGACGGACGCTCGTCGGCATCCGCTACGTGCCTGCCGGCAGCGATCCGGGGTACTACGATCTGGCGGGCCGTTCACTGAAGCGCTTCTTCCTGCGCTCGCCGCTCAAGTTCGATCCGCAGATCACGTCGGGATTCAGCTCGGCGCGGATGCATCCCGTCCTGCACGAAGTGCGCGCGCATCTGGGCGTGGACTACCGCGCACCCATCGGCGCTCCCGTGATCGCGGTCGCGAACGGCGTCGTCACGACAGCCGGGTGGAACGGCGGCGGCGGACGCACCGTGGGCATCAGGCACGCGGGCGGCTACGAGAGCTTCTACCTGCACCTGTCGTCGATCGCCGTACGGCCGGGCGCGCACGTGTCGCAGGGCACGATGATTGGACGCGTCGGTCAATCCGGTCTCGCGACGGGCCCACACCTCGACTATCGGCTGCGGAAGAACGGCGCCTGGGTGAACCCGGTACTCGAGCACAGGCGAATGCCTCCTGGGGCGCCCATCCCTGATGCTGAGTTGTCTCTGTACTTCGCGGCACGCACGGCCGCGTCGAGGGACTGGCGATGCCGGAGATGGCGTTGCCTGCGGCGGGCGCTGCTGCACCGCCACCAGCGGCCGCAGCCCGCTGACGCACCGCTCACTGAGCGCCGCCGACCCGGCCGGGCAGCCATCGCCTATAATTACTGTTTCCATGGCTGCGGTTTATCCCTTCCTGGCTCTGCGTCCCGAACCGCGCGTTGCGGCCGATGTCGCCGACGTGCCCTACGATGTCGTGAACACCGCAGAGGCGCGAGGTCTGGCCGCCAACCGGCCGCTCAGCTTCCTTCACGTCTCCCGCGCCGAAATCGATCTGCCGGCCGACACCGATCCGTATGCGGACGTGGTGTACCGCACGGCGGCGGCGAATTTCGATCGTCTCCGCACGTCCGCGCCGCTGGTGGTGGAGTCGCGCCCGAGCCTCTATTTCTACCGGCTGGTGATGGGCGAGCATGCCCAGACCGGACTTGCCGCCTGCTTCTCGGTGGACGAGTACGAGCGCGACATCGTCCGCAAGCACGAGCGCACGCGTAAGGACAAGGAAGACGACCGGACGCGTCACATCGTGGAGCTGCGCGCGCAGACCGGACCGGTGTTCCTGACGTATCCAGCGTCGCCGGCGCTCGACGAGCTTGCTTCGCGGATCACGTCGGACACGCCGCTCGTGGATTTCACGGCACCCGATGGGATCCGACACACGATCTGGAAGGTACCCGACGATCACGTGGGCGCAATCGTTGACGCATTCGGACGAGTGCCGGTGCTCTATATCGCGGATGGGCACCATCGCGCCGCCAGTGCCATGCGCGCGAAGCAGGCGCTCTCGGGACAGTCCAGCGAAGCATCGACGTTCCTCGGCGTCGCGTTCCCACACGACCAGACGCAGATCCTGCCGTACCACCGCGTGGTGAAGGATCTGAACGGTCAGTCAGCCTCGGCGTTTCTCGCAGCGGTCTCGTCCCGGCTGAGCGTGCGGCCTGGTGGTCCGTCGCCTTCGGGCAAGGGCCACGTATCGATGTATCTGAATGGTGGCTGGTACGACATCAGCCTTGCGTCGCCCGCGTCCGGCACGCCGCCCGCGGACCAGCTCGATGTGTCTCTGTTGCAGGACCAGGTGCTCGCACCACTGCTCGGCGTTGGTGATCCCCGGACCGACAAGCGGATCGACTTCGTGGGCGGCATCCGCGGACCGGCCGCGCTCAGCCGCGCGGTGGATCAGGGACAGGCCGCGGTGGCGTTCGCCCTGCATCCGGTGAGTGTGGCAGACCTGATGGCGATTGCCGATGCAGGCGGGATCATGCCGCCGAAGTCGACCTGGTTCGAGCCGAAGCTGCGTGATGGATTGCTTTCGCACCTGATTTGACGCGCATGAAGGTCCTGATTGCGGATCAGTTCGAACGAAGCGGCCTCGAAGGGCTCGGCGCTGCGGGCTGCGAGGTCATCTTCGAGCCGGCGCTGAAAGACGAGGCGCTGGGCGATGCGCTCCGCACGACCCGCGCTGACGTGCTCGTCGTGCGGTCCACGGCAGTCACTGCTGCCATGATGGACGGCGGGAATCTGGCACTCATCGTACGGGCGGGGGCGGGCTACAACACGATAGATGTCAAGGGCGCCTCGGCGCGCGGAATCTACGTCTCGAACTGTCCGGGCAAGAACGCCGTTGCCGTCGCGGAGCTCGCGTTCGGGCTGATCCTTGCGCTCGATCGCCGCATTGCAGACAACGTGGCGTCGCTTCGAGCGGGGCAGTGGAACAAGAAGGAATACTCCAAGGCACGCGGGCTTGCCGGCCAGACGCTCGGCCTCCTCGGCTTCGGCAACATCGGCCAGGAGCTGGCGAGACGAGCGCAGGCGTTCGGGCTGCATGTGGCGATCTGGTCGCGCCGCTTCGCGTCGGATCCAGCTGCAGACCTTGGCCAGTACGGGCTCGACACCACGGCGCGTGAGACGAAGGCGCGTATCGTCCCAAGTCCGCAGGCGCTGGTGGAGCAGGCCGATATCGTGAGCGTCCACCTCGCGCTTGGGCCCGACACACGGGGATTCGTGAACGCTGACCTGTTGGGCCGGATCAAGAGAGGCGCGACGTTCATCAACACCGCGCGCGCTGAGGTGGTGGACTACGATGCCCTGTCGGTTGCCGTGCGCGACCGCGGGATCCGCGTCGGCCTCGACGTATTCCGGAACGAGCCGGCTTCGTCGACTGGCGAGTATCGCGACGATCTGCTCCAGCTGCCGGGTGTGTACGGGACGCACCACATCGGGGCGTCCACGGACCAGGCGCAAGAAGCCATTGCTGCGGAGACCGTGCGCATCGTGGCCTCCTTCCGTGACACGGGCCGGGTGCCAAACGTCGTCAATCTGGCGGTCCGGACACCTGCCACGCATCGGCTGATCGTCCGCCATCGCGATCGCCCGGGCGTGCTCGCGCACGTCTTCGATCACCTGCGACGAGGCGACATCAACGTGCAGGAAACGGAAAACATCGTGTTCGATGGCGCTCAGGCCGCCATCGCGCGCATCAACGTGGACCGGGCGCCTGGTGACGCGCTGCTGGCGGCGATCCGCGATGGGAACGCCGACATCATCAGTTTGCAGCTGGTCGCGATCTGACTGGACGAACACGCGAACACGAACACGAATCACGAACACGAACACGAATACGAATCCGAATCACGAACACGAATCCGACTCCTTATCGCGACACGCACTCCTGAAAGGCACTTCCATGACCACTGCGACACGCGTTCTCAATTTCTCCTCCGGTCCAGCCGTGCTGCCAGAGCCCGTGCTCGAGAAGGTGCAGCGCGAGCTCGTGAGCTTGCCGGGCGTCGGCATGTCGGTGATGGAGATCAGCCATCGATCGGCCACGTTCGAACACATCATTCAGAAGGCCGAGGCGGACATCCGGGCACTGGCCGGCGTTCCCGCGAACTACAAGGTGCTGTTCCTGCAGGGCGGCGCCAGCCTGCAGTTCTCGATGGTGCCGATGAATCTGCTGACGGAAGGCCGGACGGCCGACTACATCATGACGGGCTCGTGGGCGGAGAAGGCCGCGAAGGAAGCCAAGCGCGTGGGCACGGTCAACCTGACCGGATCGACACAGGCCGACAACTTCAATCGCATTCCCCGGCCGGAGGAGTGCCACTTCACCGCCGGCGCGGCCTACGTGCACATGACCTCGAACAACACCATCGAGGGCACGCAGTGGAAGGCGCTTCCTGCGGTCGGTGAGGCGCCGCTCGTGAGTGATGCGTCGTCCGACATCTTCAGCGCGCCAATTGACGTCTCCAGGCACGGGCTCATCTATGCTGGCGCTCAGAAGAACCTTGGTCCGTCGGGCGTGACGCTGGCGATCGTCCGCGAAGACCTCCTCGCGCGGTCCAGCAAGTCGCTTCACACGATGCTCAACTACGCGGTGCACGCCGAGAACGGATCGCTGTACAACACGCCACCGGCGTTTGGCGTCTACGTGCTCGGCCTCGTGATCGAATGGCTGCAGGGCCAGGGCGGTCTCGGCGGCATCCGCATCGTGAATGAACGCAAGGCAGGCAAGCTCTACGCGGAGCTCGATCGCACGGGTTTCTGGAAGCCGACCGCACAGCGCGACAGCCGCAGCCTGATGAACGTGACATTCAGGCTGGCCAGCGAAGACCTCGAGAAGAAATTCGTGAAGGAAGCCACCGCGGCGGGCTTCGACGGCCTGAAGGGCCACCGATCGGTCGGCGGCATGCGCGCGTCAATCTACAACGCGTTCCCCGAGCGCGGCGTGGAGATGCTCGTGGACTTCATGCGCGAATTCGAGCGCGTCAACGGATAGGCGACCGCGCAGGCCGTGTTCGTATTCGGTTTTCGTATTCGCGCGGCGTCGTCTCGAACACGAATACGAACAGAAATCCGAACCCGAATACGAACACGAATACGAATACGAACACGACGTCTGTCTCTAGATCGAGATCGGCCTCCGCCGTCCACGGCGTCGGCGCCGGCGCCTGCGCGGCGCATCGGCGGCGGCCGCGACGGTTTCGGTCTCTGTCTGCGGCGCCACGCCCGTAGCTTCAACGAAACCGCGCCAGTGCTCGACGATTTCCGGGGCCTGGCCGTGGACGTCGAGCCACGTGAGCGCTTCCTGAAACGGGCCACGAGTCATCAGTGCGCGCTTGGCGCGCGGGCTCGCCGCCATGTCGACGAGCCGGCGCTGCAGTCCGAGGATCTGTCGCAATCGCTCGACATCCCGCCGCGCCAGCGGCAGCGCACCAAGCGCCGCCTTCGGATCCCTCCACTCGTCACGCTCGCGCCGCCGCCGCTCCGAGGCCGTCTCGTGCGCAGGCGGCCGGTCGTCAGCGCGCATCGGCCGGCGTCCAGTGAAGCCGCGAGGTACCAGCAGGGTGCCGAGCAGAATCGCGTTGGTCAGTGAGTCTGGCGCGCTGTCGTACCGGTGGCGGTAGCGATCGAGCGCGGCGAGTGATTGCCACAATCCATCGCCTTCTATCGCCAACAGCTCAGGCGCGATCGAGTTGAGTAGGCCCACATCGGCCAGCTGCCGGAACGCTCGGTCCGCGGCTCCGGAACGCAGAATCTTGTACAGCTCTTCGATCATTCGCGCGGGCGCACTCCGGGCAATCTCGCCGGCGTGCGCACGGATCGCGTCGATGATCGGCGGATCGATCGTGAAATCGAGCCGCGCCGCCAGCACGATCGCGCGCAACATCCGGACGGGGTCTTCGTGAAACCGCACGTTCGGATCCCCGATTGACCGGATCACTCGCGCGTGGAGGTCCTCAATCCCGCCGACGTAATCGATGATCGAGAACGTCGCGATGTCGTAGAAGAGCGCGTTGACCGTGAAGTCGCGGCGGAAAGCGTCCTCTTCCGGCGTGCCGAAGGTGTTGTCGCGATGCATCGAGCGCTCGCGTTCCTGCGCTCGTGCCAGTTCATCAGGCTCTGCAGGCCGCGAGGTCTCCGGCTCTGCGCCGTCCCCCTGATCCGGCGCGGCAGCGGCGTCAGCCGCCTCCTCCTGGGCGCGGGCGAGCGCTTCGAGCTCCTCCTCCGAGACTTGACGACGGAAGGTCGCGACCTCGATGGCCTTCGGTCCGAATCGCACGTGCGCGAGACGGAAGCGGCGGCCGATGATCCAGCAGTTGCGGAACGTCCGCTTCACTTCGTAGGGATGCGCGGACGTGCCGATGTCGAAGTCCTTCGGGCGCCTGCCGAGCAACAGGTCCCGGACGCTGCCGCCGACCAGGTAAGCGACATGGTTGAACTGCCGCAGCCGGCTGAGGACTTTGAGGGCGTCAGGATCGATGTCGCGGCGCGAGATTGAATGCTCGGCCCGCGGGATGATCCGAGGTGTGACCATCGTGGCGCATTGTAGCAAACCGAGGCCACCCTATCCACAAGCTCCTGCAAAAGTTGGACTTAGCCACCGCTCGCGGCTGTGCTACCATCCGTTGGATGCGTCTCGTGGCCCTCGCCTGCCTGGTGATGATCGCTTCCGGAGCGAGTGCCGCTCCCGTGGAGCGCACCCCCTTGCAGCGGGCGCGGGCCGCGTACAACCAGGGACACTTCGACGCCGCGATCGGCGCGGCGCGCACCGCACTCACGATGCCGGCCGATGTGGATGCGGCCCGGCTGGTCCTCGGACGGGCGCTGCTCGAGCGCTATCGCGAGCACGCGGATGCGCGCGACCTGGAGGAGGCCCGCGACGCCTTGCGTGCCGTCGATCCCTCACATCTGACGCCGTCAGATCGGGGTGAATGGTTGCTTGGCTACGGCCAGTGGCTCTTCTTCACCGAGCGCTTCGGCGCGGCGGCTGAGCTCTTCGAAGATGCGTCGAGCCGTCCGCTGGCTGGCGGTGATCTCGCGAAAGACAAGGTGCTCGACTGGTGGGCCACCGCCCTGGAGCGTCACTCGCAGACGAGCAGCGGTGAGCGCGACCGTATCTTTGCCCGCATGTACGATCGGATGGACGCGGAGCTGCATCGCGACCCGGGATCGGTCGCGGCGAACTACTGGCTCGTGGCGTCAGCGCGAGCGTTGGGTGAGCTCGACCGCGCGTGGAACGCATCAATGGCGGGATGGGTCCGAGCCTCCATGGCCGGATCGCGCGCCGATGCACTCCGCATCGACATCGACCGCCTCGTCCTCACGGGCATCATTCCAGATCGTGCACGAGCGGCCGCGGCGGAAGGCCGCAATCAGCGGCAAGCCGCCGACACGATGGTCACCGAGTGGGAGCGATTCAAGCAGGAGTGGGTCACGCGGCCCAATACGACCGCGGAGCGCGAGCAGTCGCACAATTAGACTAGTCCCGAGCCAGGATCGTCCGCGCCACCGACGCAGCCAGAATCACCGCGCCCCCAACGAGCGACCACGACGTGGGCCGCTCCCCCTGGATCATCCAGGCCCAGACTGGATTCAATACAGGCTCCGCGAGCAGGAGAAGCGACGCATCGAGCGCGGTGACGTGGCGGACTCCGCGCGTCAGCAGCGCGTACGCCATGCCGATCTGGAACACGCCCAACCACAAGAGCGTCAGCCAGTCGTGCACGCTGGCCTGGATTGACCCGCCCACCGGGAGACACACGAGTGCGGCAATCAGGTTTCCAATGACGACACAGTTGAGCGTGGCGTCCTGATCGCGGCTGCCCATCCATCGCAGGCCGACGATGGTGAAGCCCCAGGTGAGCCCGCTGGCGGCGCCCGCGATGTTGCCGGCAAAGGGATTTGGAGCAGTGGCAAGCGGCTGCTGCTGGCCTGCGAAGACGAGCCCGAGTCCGCCGGCCATCGCCACGACGAACGGCACGTCCTGCCGCCGCACGTGTTCGGACAGCACGAGCGGCGCCAGCACCATCACGACAAGAGGCCCCACCGCCTGCAGATAGATCGCGTTCGCCGCGGTCGTGAGCTTGTTGGCGAGGACGAACAGGATCAGCGTGGCGGCGTAGAACGCGCCAACCACGACGCTGCGCGGCCGCCAGTGGCGCCGCGCCTGCGGGAGCAGGACCAGCAGCGCGATCGCAGCGACGAGCGACCGTACGCCGGCCACTTGCCACGCCGTCAGCGCCGTGCCCTTGATGGCGGCACCGCCGGTCGAGAAGAGCACGGCGGCTCCGAGCACTTCGAGCCGCGCCCGACGGCGGTCGGGAGCGCCGGAGGCGAGCATCAGTCCTTGGCGTCTTTCCAGTTGGCGCCAATGCCGATGTCGACGGTGAGCGGGATTGCCAGCGACGCCGCGCCCTCCATCCGCGCGCGGATCACCGCAGCCACTTCGTCCGCGCGCCCGGCGGGGACTTCGAACAGCAGTTCGTCGTGCACCGTGAGGATCATGCGTCCGGCAGAGCCGGACGACGACGAGAGCTCACGCAGGGCCTTGTCCACGTCGATCATCGCGCGCTTGAGGATATCGGCCGCCGATCCCTGGATAGGCATGTTCACGGTCACGCGCTCGGCGGCCGCGCGGACGGCGCCATTACGGCTCGTCAGCTCCGGCACCAGCCGTCGGCGTCCGAACATCGTCTTCACGACGCCGGTCTCGCGCGCCTGGGCCAGCGTCGTGTCGATGAAGCCGCGCACGCGCGGGAATCCAGCGAAGTAGGCGTCGATGAACGCCTGCGCCGCCTGCTGCGTCACGCCGATGTCCTTGGCGAGCGTGAACGCCGTCTTCCCGTAGAGCAGCGCGTAGTTGATGATCTTCGCGCGCCGCCGCAGCTCATGAGGGTCGAGACCACTTGCGGGCCCGAACACTTTCATGGCGGTCTGATCGTGGATGTCGTCGCCGCGTTTGAAGGCTTCGATGAGCGTCTCGTCGCCCGAGAGATGCGCCAGCACACGAAGCTCGATCTGCGAGTAGTCCGCGGAAATGAGGACGTGGCCGGCGTCGGCGACGAAGGTGCGGCGGATCTCGCGTCCGAGCTCGGTTCGAATCGGAATGTTCTGAAGGTTCGGATCGCTGCTGCTCAGCCGGCCGGTGGCAGCCACCGCCTGGTTGAACGACGTGTGCACGCGACCCGTGGCGGGATCGACGAGCTGCGGCAGGGCGTCGATGTAGGTGCCCTTCAGTTTCTGCAGGGCGCGCCACTCGAGCACGAGGCGCGGCACCTCGTGTGTCAGAGCGAGTTCCTCGAGCACCTCGACCGCCGTCGAGACGGCTTTGGTACGGCCGGTGCGCCTGCCCACTGGCAGCTGCAGTTTTTCGAAGAGGACGTCGGCCAGCTGCTTCGGCGAGTTGATATTGAACTCGACACCGGCCAGCTCGTAGATCCTGGCGCTTCGCGACGCGAGCTCGCCTTCGATCCGGTGCGACTGCGCCGCGAGCGCCGGCCCGTCAATCCGGATACCTGCGCGCTCGATGCCAACCAGGACGGGCACCAGCGGCATTTCGAACTCTGAATAGACGCGCGCCAGCCGCTCACGCTCGATTGCCGGCTGAAGGGCATCCGCGAGTTGCAGCGCCAGATCGGCCCGTTCGCCGGCGAACGTCAGAATCGCGGCGAGCGGGAGCTGACCAAGCGTGGCCGCCTTTACGCCGCGCCCGCAGACGTCCTCTTCGCTGAGCGCCTTGTAGCCGAGGTGCTCGAGCGCCGTGTCCTCGAGGCCGTGCGCCGACCGCGTCGGATCAAGGAGGTAGCTGGCGAGCATCGTGTCGAACCCCAGGCCCTTGAGCGCGACGCCCTGCCGGGCGAGTACCAGCGCGTCGGCTTTGAGGTCGTGACCGATCTTGAGCAGACGTTCGTCTTCGAGCAGCGGCCCGAGCGCCTGCAGCACCTCGCGCTGGTCCAAGCCGGGTTCGCCGAGCAGCGTGCCCTGCTGCAGCGGCACATACCACGCGTGCCTCGGGGCGATCGCAAAGGCGAGCCCCGCAATCCCGGCACGGATCGACGACGGCGTATCGGGCAGGACGCGCAGTGCGAGTCGGGAGGCGCCGCCGATCGCGTGTACCAGTGCGGCAAGTTCGGCATCGGTCGTGACGGCTTCGTAGCGCGTGTCCACGGCCTCCGCGGTCGGCGCGAATTCCATGACCAGCGATCGGAACTGCAGACGCGAGAACAATTCATAGCATCGTTCTCGCGAGGCCCCGCGGTAGCGGAACTGATCGAGATCGAACGGGACCGATACGTCCGTCCGTATGCGGAGCAGCTCACGGCTGTGGCGCGCGTCCTCGGCGTGAGCGAGCAGCGCCTCGCGGTACTTCCGCTGAGGGACGTCGCTGGCGTGTTCGAGGAGTGCGTCGAGCGAACCCCACGTCCCGATCAGATCCTTGGCGCCCTTTTCGCCGATGCCGGGCACGCCCTTGATGTTGTCGATGGAGTCGCCCATCAAGGCCAGGACGTCCACGACCTGCCCGGGCCGCACGCCCCACTTGGCGTTGACCGCGTCCTGGTCGTACCACGTGCCTTCATCGCGCGGATTGAAGACGCGTACGTGCTCGTCCACGAGCTGGAAGAAGTCCTTGTCGCCCGTCACGACGGCCACGCGTGCGCCGCTGTCGACCGCACGACGCGCCAGCGTGCCGATGACGTCGTCTGCTTCGAAGCCGGCCTGCGTGATGATGGGGACGCCCAGCGCTTCGCAGGCTTCGTGCACCCACGGGATCTGCTCGGCGAGATCGTCGGGCATGGCCGTGCGGTTGGCTTTGTAGTCCGCGGCGAGCTGGTCGCGGAACGTCGGCCCGGCCAGATCGAACGATGCGGCGATATGCGTCGGCTGGTGATCCGCGAGCAGCTTGCGGAGCATCGTGACGAAGCCGTAGACGGCGTTCGTGGACTTACCGTCGGGCCCGCTCAGTCCACGGATCGCGTGGTACGCGCGATACATCTGCGAGCTGCCATCGATCAGGAACAACGTGGGGCTGGACATCACGTGCGGGCCGGGCGCGAGAGAGGCGCGGAACAAGTCAGTATATCATTCGGTTCGATGCTCTTTCGCCGGCCCACACGCCCTCGCGCGTGTGTGCCACCACGCCGCCGGCCCGATCCCGGAGTTCGGTTCTTGGATCGTCTTGGCGCTTGCGCGGCACTCGTGCTGATGGTCCTTGCCACAGCGTCGTGCAGCGTCGTACTGCCGAAGCAGTACCGAGTACCGAAGAAGAGATCTACCTCGCGCTCGACGGAACGGCGACGGTGTACGTGAATGGATCAGTTCCGGCGCTCGTGGCGCTTCGAGGACTACCGCTCGACGTCAAGCCGCGGGCGCTCGTCGATCGCGCAGCAGCTCCGCGCACTGTACACGTCGCCGGTGACGGAGGTGACGCGCGTCAGCACGTCCCGCCGGAACGGCCGACGTTTCGTACACGTTCGGCTGACCGTGTCGGACATCCGCGCGCTGCGGACGGTCGCTCCGTTTGCATGGTCCACCTATTCGCTCGCGCAACGGGGCGGCGAGTACATCTACACGCAGCAGGTCGGTGCCGCAACAGGGCCAGTCGTGGGTGACGTGGGCTGGAAGGGCGACGAGCTCGTCGCGTTCCGGATGCATCTGCCCGCCAAGATCCGCTTCCACAATGCGCCGTCGAAGCAGGTGGATCGCGGAAACATCCTCGCGTGGGAGCAGCCCCTGAAGGACCGTCTCGCTGGCACACCGCTGGCGATCGAAGTCCACCTCGACACGCAGTCGATTCTCTACAGGACGCTCTGGCTCTTCGCTTTGATGATCGCGCTCGTGGCGGTGCTCTTCGTCGCGATTATCTGGTGGGTCGTGCGGGCCGGACGTCGGGGAGGATCGGGGTCGGGATAAGTTTCAGTTTCTGCAATCTGGTCGGGGAAGTCACGTGATTGCAGAAACTGAAACTTATCCCGACCCCGATCCTCGTCATCGTCCGACCAAACCAAGCGTGCGCTCGAGGTCTCCGCGTACGCGCTCAGGCGGTCCCTGCGCCACGATCGTTCCTTCATCCATCACGATCGCCAGGCCGGCGCGGTCCGCAATCTCGTTGAACAGGTGCGTCACGTAGAGCACCGGAATCCGCAGGTCCGCGCGCAGGCGATCGAGATAGGGCAGGATGTCGTGCTTCCTTCCGGCATCCACCGACGCCAGCGGCTCGTCGAGCAGCAGCAGCTGAGGACTGGTGAGCAGCGCGCGCCCCAGCGCAACCCGCTGAAGCTCTCCGCCCGAAAGCCGACCCGGCCTCCGCGCCAGCAGCATCTCGAGGTCGAGGAGCGAGACCACATCCTGCTCGCGTATCCGACGCTCGGACGTTGGGGTGAACCAATGCCCGTAGAGCAGATTCTGTCGAACCGTCAGATGCGGAAAGAGGAGTGGCTCCTGTCGCACGTAGCCAATCCGGCGCTGGTGTGCGGGCACCGACACGCCGCGCGCCGAATCCTCGAGCACGCGCCCCGCGCAGACGATGCGCGATTCGGCCGGCCGCAGGATGCCGGCCATCGCGTCCAGCACGCTCGTCTTGCCCGCGCCCGAGGGACCGACGATGGCGGTCAGGCCCGCGTCGGTCTTGAACGACACGTCGAGTGAGATGCGTCCGAGCGGATGCCGGATGACCACGTCCAGCGTCATCGCCGCTATCATCGCAGACCGACCCGCCGCGCGCGCCTCGCGAGCAGCTCCGAGGCAATGAGCGCCGCAAACGACAACGCCACCGACAGCAGTACGAGCCCGAGCGCACGTTGATCGCCGCCGGGTGCCTGGGTCAACGTGTAAATCGCGAGCGCCAGCGTCTGCGTTTCACCCGGAATGTTCGACACGAAGGTGATCGTGGCTCCGAATTCACCGAGCGCTTTCGCAAACGCGAGCACCATGCCCGATGCCACGCCGGGTCCGACCAATGGGAGGCTGACGGTGAGAAAGGCCCAGACGCGATTCGCGCCGAGCGTACGCGCCGACTCTTCCAGCCGATGGTCCACGCCGTCGAGCGCCACGCGAATGGCGCTCACCATCAAGGGAAATCCCATCACGGCTGCAGCGAGGGCTGCGCCCGTCCAACGAAATGCGAGCACGATGCCGAACCATTGCTCGAGCACCGCGCCAACGGGACCGTGTCTTCCGAACAATCGCAGCAGGACGTAGCCAGTCACGACTGGTGGCAGGACGAGCGGCAGGTGCACGACGCCGTTCACGAGTGACTTGCCCCAGAACCGTCCGCGCGAGAGCAGCGCCGCGACGGCCACCGCAAGAGGCAGGCTCACGATGGTCGCCCACAACGCCACCCACAGACTCAGCCGGACGATGGCGGCGTCGTCGGTCGTCACCTCGAGGCGGGCCGGACGGCAGCGTCGAAGCCGTAGCGTGCGAGCACGCTCTTCGCGGCTGGCGTCTTGAGCCAGGCGAATACACGACCGGGCGCGGATCCCGCGGCCCGCGTCGTCATCGCAGCGGGATAGACGATGGGTGGATGTGAGTCTGCCGGAAACGTGCCGATCACGCGCACCGAGGGTTCGATCGTGGCGTCACTGCTGTAGACGATACCGAGTGGACACTCACCGCGCGCGACCAGTTGAAGTGCCGCTCGGACGTTTTCCCCAGGCGCGAGACGGTCCTTCACGTCATCCCACGCGTTGAGATGTTCGAGTGCGGCCCGTGCATACTTGCCGGCGGGAACGCTTGCCGGGTCGCCCAAGGCGAGCCGTCCGCCGCCAAGCAGTGCGCTCAGGTGCATGCCAGAGCGGATCGAAAACTTCACCGCACTCGACGCTGGTGTGACGAGGACCAACGAGTTGCCGGCGAACTCAGCGTAGATCGGAGTCACGACGAGCTTCCGCTGCGCGAGATAGTCCATCCACTCGGTGTCGGCCGAGATGAAGAGATCGGCGGGCGCGCCCGCCTCCATCTGCTTGGCCAGCACGGCGCTCGACGCATATGAGGCCCGGACGCTGATGCCCGTGTCCTTCAGGATGAGCGGCTTCATCGCATCGAGGGCGTTCGTGAGACTCGCCGCCGCAAAGATCAGGACGTCATCGGCGGCAACGATCGGCGTTGCCAGCGCGATCACCAGGGCAATCGCCAGTGACAGCGCGCTGAAAAGCGCCACCACCCGCACGCCGCGGCCTGTCCGGAGCTGCATGCCGCCGATTATGCACGTCAGGCAGACGATTGACCAACGGCGGACGGAAGAGATGCGGGGACGTGATAGGGCGGGTAGAAAATGGGGTCGGGATAAGTTTCAGTTCCTGCGATCAGACTGAGATTGATTCATGCAGGAACTGAAACTTATCCCGACCCCATTTCTACCCGGCTGGGGAGGCTGAATGCGGTCAGTTGACGTGTTCGAGCATCGCCTGCACTTCGCCATCGGTCCTCAGGTTGTTCGAGACCGAGAAGGCGCCGAAGGTCATGGCCAGCGACCGGGCCAGCATCCGTTCGACATTGTTGTTGACGGTACCGGTCAGCGTGACACGGCCGTTCTCCACGACGATGTGGATCGGCGGGTTCGCCATCGCGGCGTAGTTCCAGAACGACGGATTGCTGTAGATCGCGCGAGCGATGCGGAACCGCAGCTCGTCGTCGTACGGCGAGACGGGCAGGACGCCCAGCTCGTTCTTCACTTGCACGACGCCATCTACCTTGGCGACGCGCGCCTCGAGATCATCCTTCTTGAATGGCATGGTCACCCGGCCAGTCAACGTGACCATTCCGTTATCCACCGCGACGTTGACGTCGTCGAAAATCGTGAACCGTGTGTACTGGCGCACCTGCGCGGCCACATCGTTCAGGACCTGCAGGCTCTTGCGCGTCGGAACGTCCGCAAAGGAGGGAGCCGAAACCAGCGCGAGAGCCAGCGCCCCGAGAATCGTCTTCTTGAACATCGCCCGATCTCCTTGGGTTGCTCGCCGGGATGCCGGCGGGCGCTGACGCCCCCATGAAAGGCAAGGCATGTGCCACGGGATCTCGATGCGGACGAGCGAATTCCCTGGGAATATCGAGCGGATGCGCGAGAGTACTGCCACATGACGAGGACACCTGCCATCTGCGGATGAAGGACTTCGAGCGATACCTGATGTGCTGCGAGTTCAGCTCGAGCGCGCTGGCAGAACTGCGGGTTGTTTAGAGGAGCATCGCGGTGGCGATCCCCAGGCCGACCAGGATCAGCTGGCGGAACGCACTGCCCTCGATCCGTCCGCTGTGCAGATCGGGAATGAGGTCGGCCATCGCGATGTAGAGGAAGCTCGCGGCGGCAATGCACAACAAGTACGGCTTGAGCGTCGGAGCACTGCCGACCAGCAGCACGGCGAGGACCGTGCCGGCGAGCGCGGAGAGTCCTGACAGGATGTTCAACACGAACGCGCGCGAACGGCTGTATCCGGAGTGAAGGAGCACGGCGAAGTCTCCGACCTCTTGCGGGACTTCGTGCGTCGCCACAGCGATGGCGGTGCTGACACCCAGCGGAATCGATGTGACCACGGCGGTGCCAATCATGGCGCCGTCCACGAAGTTGTGAAACGCATCGCCGATGAGCACGAGCGACGCCGCGGCACCGTGCACCTCACACGCGTCCGTGTGGCAGTGCCGCCAGAGCACCAGCTTCTCCAGGACGAAGAAGAGCAGAATGCCCGCGAGCACGGCCTCGAAGACGCGCGTGGACGGCAGCTGGTCGAGCGCCTCGGGTAACAACGCCAGCAGCGCCACACCGAGCAGTGTGCCGACGGCGTAGCTCACGAGCCACGGCAGCAGTCTTGTTCGCACCGAGTCGGGGAAGAGCAGGAGCAGGGCAGCCAACAGAAGGCCGCCTAGACTGCCGAGCAGGCTGAGGCCGACGGCGGCCAGGAGAGTGGACACGCGAGGGGATTCTAACAGTCTGCGGTCTGCAGTCCACGGGTACTACCGCAGACCGTAGACCGTAGACTGAGATCAGCTCGCCACGTATCCCCGGCGAGCACGAATCCGATACGGGCCGCGTTTGACCTCGACGCGGATGTCGTGCCAGCGGCCGTCCTTGTGCGCGGCGGCCGGATACGCCAGGAAGTACTGCTTGCTCAACTCGTCCGCGATTCCAGCGGTTGCGGGATCGAGATCGCGACCCGAGCGGACGATCTCGGTACGGCCTCCGCTGTCGTCGGTCATCGAGCGCAACGCCTGCACGTTGACGCGGTCGTCGCCCCGGCCGAGCGTCCGCGGTGTCCGCTGACCGGGATCGGGACCGTACGGACTGGGCGGCGGCGGGAACTGTCGGCCACCTCCCGTTCCCGGCCCGCCCGGGAACGGCCACGGCATGCGCCTCGGCGGACGGCGGGTCCAGTCGGTAGGCACTTCGGCCTGTCCGTCAATGCCCACCGCATACACGAGCACCTCCGACTCGCGAATCATCTGTCGCAGATCGTCGATTTGTACGAGCGAATTGGTGTCGTTGCCATCCGAAATCACGACGAGCGCGCGCTTGCGGTTGTGCCCCCGCTGGGCGAGCGGAATCGCCTCAGCCACCGTGTCGTACATCGCCGTCCCGCCCCGCGGAACGATGCGCCTGAGCGCCTGTGTCATCCGCTCGCGATCCGTCGTCCAGCTTTGTTCGAGAACTGGCTGACTGCTGAAGCGGTAGAGGAAGAGCTCGTCGTTCGGATCCAGCAGATCGGTCAGAAAGTGATCGAGCGCCTCCTGCGCGTGTTCGAATTTCTCACCAGCCATGCTGCCGCTCGTGTCGAGCGCAACGCCAAGACTGACCGGCACACGTTCAGCGCTGAAATGCGTGATGGCTTGTGGCTTTTCGTCTTCGTACAACACGAAGTCGTCGCGGGTCAGTCCCGAGACGAACCGTCCAGTCGTATCGGTCACGGTCACCGTGACGTTGACCAGGTCCACACCAGCGCGGAACCTGAATCCGTTGTCCTGACCGTTCTGCGGATCTTTGTCGCGGTCCCGCGCAGCGGGCGGTGTGGTCTGACCCGGCGGAGACTGCGCCAGCACGATGGCCCCAGCCGCAGCCATCACAATCGCGACACCGAACGACGCAATCCGCTTCATGAACCTCATGAACCCCTTGAACCTCGGAACCCCGGGAACCTCCTGAACCACGAATCTATTGACTCTGTCGATTCGTGCGATCGACGTGCGGAATAACGTTCCCCTTCTGCCGGAAGCTGACACGCACTCGTGCGGCTGCGGAAGCGCCGGATACTTTCACCAGGAAAGGCGAGTCGTCATCGGCAGCCAACGTCTGATAGTCGATCGGTGCCTGCGCGCTCGTGAGGAGCTTGCCGGCGCCATCGAAGACAAACACGGTGGCGACGAGACCTTTTTGTGGGGGCGACGTCGCCGGATTGTGGAGCGTACCGGCGACCGACAGAACATCGCCGCTGCGGGTGGTGCGAAGCGCGACCAGTTCAAGTGACGAACTCGTGCGTGCGGCAACGGCCCCAGACGCCGCTCGTGCCCGCGTCGCGCTCACACCGTAGGCTGTCGCTCCCAGCGCGCAGATGGCGGCGACGCCAATCGCGACAACCGCCACCAGACGGCGCCGCCCGTCGTCGGCGCGAACCTCCGGCGTGCTGAGAGGGATCGGCACGGCCAGTGCCGTAACCGTGTCGGCGAGCGGATCCGGCGCGGAACGATCCCACGAGTCCTCGTATCTGAAGACGGGCAGGCGAGCCTCGACGGGCAGGACGGCAATCTCTGATCGCAGCGCAGCCACCCGGGCTTCCGATCGTTCACGCTGCTCCTGCTGGAGCTTCGACGCGTACACGAGCAGCGCTCCAGCAAGGCCCAGCGACAACAACGAGATGATCACAAGAGCGGTATCCATCGACTCTCCTCAGCGAAGCCGGAACTCGATCGCGACTTCCACCTGAACGTCCACCGGCACGCCGTGTCGACGGCCTGGTGTGAAGCGCCATTGACGCACGGCGTCCACGGCGCGCTCGTCGAGTCCGTGGCCGAGTCCCTGCATCACGTGCACGTCGGCGACACTACCGTCGCGCAGCACGACGAGGGTCATCAGCACGTCACCAGAGAGTCCACGGCGTCTGGCCTCCTCTGTGTAGTCCGGTTTGACCTCGCTCAAAACCGTTGGCGGCTCGACGCCGCTCCCCGCCCGATAGGGTCCGCCACCCGTGCCTGCGTCTGTGCCATCACCGATGCCGGCACCGGTGCCCTCACCCATTCCGGTGCCGCGTCCGGTACCTGCGCCAGCATCCTCTCCGGGTCCGTGGCTCTCACCAGACGTCGCCACTGGAACAATCACGCCGTCCCGATTGGTTGAATCCGAGGGAGCAGAGGCAACTGGTGCCTTCGCGGGCGGAGGAGGTGCCTCCTCCGGCGTCGGTGGGGCCAGCTCGGGCGCGGGAGGTGGAGGCGGTACCGGACTGTTCGAGCGGTCCGAGCCCTTCTTTCTCACGACGGGCGCGGGCGTGTGGTCGCGAGCTCCGCCGCCCCCACCCCCTCCACCCGGACCCGGAAGCGCCAGGTACACGAGGCGAAGGTTGGTCGGGTCGATGAGGCTGGTCGGATGTTTCGCGCTGACGCCCCAGGCCGTTGCGGCGACCAGCACTGCGACCATCCCGCCGTGCAGCGCCGTCGAAACGGCAAATGGCGCCTTTACGCCGGTTCCCGCCGCCGGCGAGACCGGCGTCAGCGGATCGGCTGGCGCTGCCGTGGGTGTGGAGACGAGCGGCAGTCCAGCGGCCAGCGCCCTGCCGGCTCGCCGTGCCTCGTCCGACGACACGAATTGTTGCCTGCCACGGGTTGCGACGGTGAGGATCGCCCCGGCCTCGATGAGTGATTCGACTTCGGCCGCACTGACGCCCGCAGCTTGAGCGAGCTCATCAGCGGTGAATACGTCGGCCAGCTGGGCGGGAGGTTCCATCGGTCCCTGGCCACACGAGGCAAAAGCGCTGCCCCGGCGACGAGTGGAGACTTACGGCAATTTCGTGAAATCTTGCCCGATTCGAAGTGAGTAGAAAGTCAGCTGTCGTCGCCTCCGGACAGGCGCTGTTATCGCCAGAGGCCAGATCGGTCTGCAGCCTGCGGTCTTCGGCTCGCCGACTCAGGGCCCACGAACCACCAACCACCACTACCACCTACCAACTACCACCTACCAACTATGAAGGCTCCCCCGGACGAAGTGCCTCCACGAAGGCCAGGCCCTCGTATGCCGCGAGCAAGCGACCCTTCGACAACCCGGCCGCCAGGAAAGCATCGAGCACAGGACGGACGTCCGGGGGCCGCGTCGTCCCCAGCCATCGGGCGAAGAGACCGCCCGCCGGGAGCACGACGAGGGCGCGGCCGCCCTGCCGCAGCGCCGTGCGCACGTGGGGCAGAAGGACGGCGAGTTCGTACGACGCGGGTCGGGGGGACCGTTCGTCCACAATCACGAGGTCGAGGCTGCCATCTGGCACCGTCAGCGGCAGGTACGGCGACGCGACGTCGAGCGTGACGCCGTCCGCGATCGCCGCGTCTCCGATTGCCGTGGCGGCCTGCTCGTCCTGCGCGAGCGCCGTGGCACGCCCCGTGAGTCCGACGCGTCGCGCGATCTCGAAGAACAACCGCGCATCCTGTCCGACGATCCCGGCGACTTGCATGCCGAGCCGAACACCTGTCACCGACACGATCAGTGGGCTTTCCGGAGCCTTCGGTTTGCGAAAGACAGGCATGAGATCAGGCTACAGGCTTCGGACTACGGGCTACAGGCGGCGTTGGGCTCTGCGACTGGACAGGCCTGCAGCCCGCAGCCCGTCGCCTGCAGCCTACCGAAGTCCCCAGATTCTGGATGATATAGTTCTACCCCGCCATGAAACCCGTAGAAATCGCCCCGGCCCAGGGGAAACTGGGCATTCTTCTCGTAGGCCTCGGCGCCGTCAGCACGACATTCATTGCCGGCGTCCTGGCGATCCGGAAGGGACTCGCAGCCCCCATCGGTTCGCTCACGCAGATGGGGACGATCCGACTCGGCAAGCGCACCGAAGGCCGTTCGCCCCGCATAGCCGATCTCTTCCCGCTCGCGAATCTCGACGACGTCGTGTTTGGCGGGTGGGACATTTTCACCGAGAACACGTACGACGCCGCCAAGACTGCAGGTGTACTCGAGCCGGCGCTGCTCGAGCAGATCCGATCGGAACTCGAAGCCATCAAGCCCTGGCCGGCGGTGTTCGATCAGCGCTACGTCAAGCGTCTGGACGGCCCGAACGTCAAGAAGGGCAAGAACAAGAAAGACCTGGCCGAGCAGGTGGTCGCCGACATACGGAAATTCAAGGCCGACCACAACCTGGATCGGATGGTGATGGTCTGGTGCGGCAGCACCGAGGTCTTCCTCAAGGAAGGGCCAGTCCACCAATCGATGGCAGCGTTCGAGCGCGGTCTCGAAGCCAGCGACGACGCGATTCCCTCGAGCATGGTCTACGCGTACGCGGCGATTCGTGAAGGTATCCCCTACGCCAACGCGGCCCCCAACCTGAGCGGCGACATTCCCGCGCTCGTCGAACTGGCGGCGCAGACGAAGTCTCCCATCGCTGGCAAAGATCTGAAGACCGGGCAGACATTGATCAAGACGATCATCGCGCCCGGCCTGAAAGCGCGGCTCCTGGGCGTGGAAGGCTGGTACTCGACCAATATCCTGGGCAATCGGGACGGCGAAGTGCTGGACGATCCCGAGTCGTTCAAGACCAAGGAGGAGAGCAAGAAATCGGTGCTCGACTACATCCTCCAGCCGCACCTCTATCCGGAGCTGTACAGCGACCTGCATCACGTCGTGCGGATCAATTACTATCCGCCGCGGGGCGATAACAAGGAAGGGTGGGACAACATCGATCTCGTGGGCTGGCTCGGCTACAAGATGCAGCTCAAGGTCAACTTCCTCTGCCGCGACAGTATTCTCGCGGCACCGATCGTCCTCGACGTGGCGCTGTTCCTGGATCTCGCGAAGCGAGCAGGTATCTCGGGTATCCAGGAATGGCTGTCGTTCTACTTCAAGAGTCCGCAGCACGCCCCGGCGCTCTACCCTGAGCACGACCTGTTCATTCAGCTGATGAAACTGAAGAACACGCTGCGGTACATGTTGGGCGAGGAACTCATCACGCACCTGGGGCGGGAATACTACGATTGAGCGGGCGAGCGCCCGACCGGGCGCCCGCGGACCTCGGCTGCAGGCATCAGGCTGCAGACTGCGGCATTGAGCTGCAGGGACACGGCCTGAGGTCTGGAGCCCGTAGCCTGTAGCCGGACGTCTTACATATGGGTCCCAACAAGCTGCAGCCCGCGCTCCTCGGAGGCGCCGTTCTCGGAGTACTGTCGGCGCTTCCCTTCGTCAACATGGCGAACTGCTGCTGCATCTGGTTCATCACCGGCGGCGTCCTCGCCGCCTGGCTGATGCAGCAGAACCATCCGGCGCCAATCACGGCTGGCGACGGCGCGATGGTGGGACTCCTGGCTGGGGTGTTCGGCGCGATCATCGCCACGCTGATCTCGATTCCGCTTCTGGCGATCGCCGGTCCCATGCAGCACGCCATGCTGAATCGCATATTGGAGCACGCCGAGAATTTGCCGCCCGAGACCCGTAGCTATCTGGAAATGATGACGCGCGGCGGGGGCGGAGCGATTGTGCTCCTGATCGGTTTCCTGTTCCGACTCTGCATAGCCAGCGTGGTCAGCACGCTGGGGGGGCTGCTCGGCGCGATGATGTTCAGAAAAGACGCGCCGCCGATGATGCCGCCGGCGGGTCCTCCGCCCATGCCGCCGCCGTTGCCGCCGACGATCTAGTCAGCCCGTAGTTCGTAGTCCTAGCCCGAAGACCGTTATGAGCGACAGTTCGCATCAAACCGACATCGACGCGCTGCTGCAGGAAACGCGTCATTTCGATCCACCGGCGGAATTCACAGCCAGCGCACATGTGCGCGACGCGTCCGTCTACGAAAAGGCGGCTCGGGATCCCGAGGCGTTCTGGGCCTCCTTCGCGCGGGAGCTCGACTGGGCGGAGCCCTGGCACACCGTGCTCGATTGGCAGCCACCACACGCCAAGTGGTTTTCGGGCGGCAAGCTGAACGCCACCGTGAATTGTGTCGATCGCCACGTGCGGACGCCGCGTCGCAACAAGGCGGCGATCATCTGGGAAGGCGAGCCCGGCGACCGTCGGACGCTGACGTATTGGGACCTGTATCGCGAGGTCTGTCAGTTCGCCAACGTGCTCAAGTCGCTCGGCGTCGTGAGCGGCGACCGCGTGGCCATCTACCTGCCGCTCGTCCCCGAGCTCGCGATTGCGATGCTCGCCTGCGCCAGGATCGGCGCGGTCCACAGCGTTGTGTTTGGCGGCTTCAGCGCGGAGTCGTTGCGCGATCGTATCAACGACCAGCAGGCCAAGGTCCTCGTGACCGCTGACGGCGGGTACCGGCGCGGTCAGGTCGTACCGTTGAAGCGTGTTGCTGATGAAGCGCTCACCGGCACGCCGTCGATCGAACACGTCGTGGTCGTCCAGCGCCGGCACAGTCCGTTCGTCGAAGAGCTCGTGGAAGGCCGCGACCATTGGTACCACGAACTGATGCGCAAAGCGTCCGCGACGTGCGAGCCCGAGATGGTGGATGCCGAGCACATGCTCTACATCCTGTACACCTCCGGCACGACCGGCAAGCCGAAGGGCATCGTCCATACGACCGGCGGATATCTCGTCGGCACGTACGCCACGACGAAGTGGGTCTTCGATCTCAAGGAAGACGACGTGTACTGGTGCACGGCGGATATCGGCTGGGTGACCGGACACAGCTACGTCGTGTACGGGCCGCTCGCGAATGGTGCGACGGTCCTGATGTACGAGGGCGCGCCGGATTTTCCGCATCGCGATCGCTTCTGGGATTTGATCGCGCGCTACGGCGTGACGATCTTCTACACCGCTCCAACCGCCATTCGCGCGTTCATGCGGTGGGGCACCGACTGGCCGCAGAGGCACGATCTCTCGACGCTTCGTCTGCTGGGTTCCGTCGGGGAGCCCATCAATCCGGAAGCCTGGATCTGGTACCACAAGTTCATCGGTAAAGAACGTTGCCCGATCGTGGACACCTGGTGGCAGACCGAAACCGGTCAGATCATGATCACACCGCTGCCGGGCGTCACGCGCACGAAGCCCGGTTCCGCCACGTGCCCCTTCCCGGGTATCGCCGCCGAAATTCGCCACGATGATGGCACTGCGATCGACGTCGGGGGCGGGCTCCTCGCGCTGACCAAACCCTGGCCCGCGATGCTGCGAGGGATCTACGGCGACATGGACCGCTACGTGAAGCAGGTACCTGGAGCCGATGGACCAACGACATCTACTTCACCGGCGACGGCGCCAAGCGGGATGACGAGGGCTACCTCTGGCTGCTCGGCCGCGTGGACGATGTGCTGAACGTGGCCGGCCACCGTATCGGCACGATGGAAGTCGAGAGCGCGCTCGTGGACCATCCGAAGGTGGCTGAAGCCGCGGTCGTGGGCAAGACACACGATCTCAAGGGACAGGCGGTTGCGGCGTTCGTGACGGTGAAGGAGGGCGTGAAGGCGACGCCGGAGCTGTCGGAAGAGCTCCGCGGTCACGTCGCGAAGAAGATCGGCGCCATCGCGAAGCCCGACGACATCATTTTCGCCGCCGACCTGCCCAAGACGCGGTCCGGCAAGATCATGCGGCGCCTGTTGCGCGACATCGCGGAAGGCCGGGCCCTCGGCGACGTCACGACGCTCGCCGATCCCAGCTGTGGTGTCGATGTTGAAGGCGAAGTACGAAGAAGAAACCTAAGGGAGGACGGGAGATCAACTCCCAACTCCCAAGGTCCAACTTCCAACCGGTCCCTGCGAGCCGTGGGCTGTGCGCCGTGGGCCAGGGCCGCGTGGAACGCCGTTCCCCGACCCCCCGTATACTGTCCTGGGGCTGTGCCTAAGGCCATGGCGTCGGCCCAGCGTCTAAAGCCCAGAGCCTAAAGGCCAAAGCCGAAGAAATGCCAATCATCGAGACTCAGGACCTCTGGAAGACCTACATCATGGGCTCCGAGGAGATTCATGCCCTCAAAGGCGTGGACATCTCCATCGAGAAGGGCGAGTACGTCGCCATCATGGGCCCCTCGGGATCCGGGAAGTCCACGCTCATGAATCTGGTGGGTTGCCTCGACACCCCGAGCAAGGGCAGCTACCTGCTGAACGGCAAGCAGGTCAGCGAAATGAATGACAACGAGCTTGCCCGCGTGCGGAACGAAGAGATCGGCTTCGTCTTCCAGACCTTCAACCTCCTGCCGCGCGCCAGCGCGCTGCACAACGTCGAGCTGCCGCTCATCTATGCGGGCGTGTCCGTCGAAGGAGCGCGGCGAACGGGCACGCGACGCGCTCATCAAGGTCGATCTGGGCGATCGGATGAGCCATCGCCCGAACGAGCTCTCGGGCGGACAGCGCCAGCGCGTGGCCATCGCTCGCGCGCTCGTGAACAACCCCTCCATCCTGCTGGCCGACGAGCCGACGGGAAATCTCGACTCCAAGACCGGTGTCGAGATCATGGCTCTCTTCGAACGCCTCCATCAGTCGGGCAACACCATCGTGCTCGTCACCCACGAACCCGACATTGCCGACCACGCCCTCCGGGTCATCCACATCCGCGACGGAAAAGTCGAGAGGGACGTCCGGAAGGCGGCCTAACCCCATCGTCGTATTCGTTTTCGTCTTCGTTTTCGTATTCGGGCAGGAACGCAGCCTCGACGCTCTGGATTCGAAGCCGAAGACGAATCCGAACACGAATCCGACGACGTCGTCCTGCAAGCAACTTTCTCCAGTTGTAGATCGTCTACACTCGTGCGCGCGGTTGTAGATAATCTACAGCTTGCCACTCGGTCAGGGGGAAGCGGCTATTAGCCTCTGGCCCCTCGCCCCTGGCCTCAGGCCGTCGCATGGGAAAACCGACCGACCTCGTCCAGGGCACGCTCGACCTCCTCATCCTGAAAACGCTCTCGCTGGAACCCGCGCACGGGTGGGCCATCGCCAGACGCATCCAGCAGATCTCGAGTGACGTGCTGCAGGTTCAGCAGGGATCGCTCTATCCGGCGCTTCACCGCCTCGAACAGCAAGCGTGGATCGCCGCGTCCTGGCAGGAAACCGACTCGGGACGCGAGGCCAAGGTCTACGCGTTGACGCGCGCCGGCCGCACGCAGCTCACGCGTGAGCTCGAGAGCTGGCAGCGGTTGTCGTCAGCCGTCAATCTCGTCGTGCAGGCCATCTGAGCGAAGGAGCCGCCATGCGTCTGATCGATCGGCTTCACTTGCGGGTGCGTTCGTTCCTCCAGGGCAACCGGGTGGAGCAGGAGCTCGATCGCGAAGTGCGCTTCCACCTCGAAGAGCACGTCGCCGAGTTGACGCAGTCCGGGATGAGCCGGAGCGATGCCGAAGCCGCCGCACGGCGCGCGTTTGGCGGCGTCGAACAGATCAAGGAATCCGTGCGCGACACCTGGCACGTCCGCGCCATCCACGATCTGGCGCAGGACCTCCGGTACGGTGTGCGCATGCTGACGAAGGCGCCGGCGTTCACCGCTGTTGCCGTGCTGACGCTTGCGCTAGGCATTGGTGCCACCACCGCGATCTTCAGCGTCGTCCAGGGTGTGCTGATCAAGCCCCTCAGTTATCCCGACGCCGATCGCATCGTCCAGGTCTTGACGCACTGGCCGAAGACCGGTCATGACGGCGACAACGTGTCCGGTGCCGACCTCGTCGATGTGCGGGACAGCACGCACGCGTTCGATGCCTTCAGCATGATCTGGAGTATGGAGATTGGCGTGCGGGCCGGGGGCAGGTCTCAGCTCGTGGGCACCGGGTTCGTCAACACTGGGTTCTTCGACGTGTTCGGCGTCCAACCCGCGGCAGGTCGCACGTTCCGCACGGGTGACGTCAAGAAGGCCGCTGTCGTCTCGAGCGGCTACGCGTCCGAGCGTTTCGGATCCGCCGCGGGAGCCCTTGGCCACACGCTCAGCGTCGATGACGCGAATTACGAGATCGTCGGCGTGATGCCGGCGGGCTTCCACTTCCCGGCGCTGGCCGACGTCTGGGTGCCTGTCGCTGATCAACCCGACAACATGAACCGCTCGGCGCACAACTATCCGATCGTGGCGCGCCGCCGGACCGATGTCAGCCCCCAGGCGCTTGACGCCGCGATGGCGGCGCTCAGCGGCCGGCTCGCGACGACCTACAAGGACACGAACGCGGACAAGACGCTCATCGCGGTGCCCCTGCAGGAGCGCGCGGTCGGATCCATGCGTTCCACGCTCTACCTCCTGCTGGGCGCTGTCGCGCTCCTGTTTCTCATCGCCTGCGCGAACGTCGCGAATCTCCTCCTGGCGCGCGCGAGCGTGCGGACGCGCGAGATCGCGTTGCGTGCGGCTCTTGGTGCCGATCGGTGGCGCATTCTCCGGCAGCTCGTCGTGGAGAGCCTGCTGCTCGCCGGTCTGGGAGGCGCGCTCGGACTCGTCGTGACCTATACGGGCACGGATGCATTGATCCGCCTCGCTCCGGTCAACCTGCCGCGACTCGACGAAGTGGCGGTTGACCGTGGCGTGCTCGTCTTCGCAGCCGCAGCGTCGGTGCTCGCGAGCCTGGTCTTCGGTCTCGTACCCGCGTGGAACGCTGCGCGAGTCGATGTTCGGGAGGCCCTGGCCGAAGGCGGTGCCAGGGGTACGATCGGCGGCGGGTCAGGACGTCTTCGCACCGGCCTCGCCGTCGCGGAGATCGGGCTGGCCGTCGTCCTCGCAATCGGCGGTGGCGTCCTCTTCCGCAGCTTCATGGCCCTCTCGACCGTTACGCTCGGCTACCGCACCGCGGACTTGCTCGTCGTCCAGGCCAACCTGCCCTCAACCGACGATGTGGAGAGCGAGGTGCGTGTGATGGACAGGCTCGAGCGGTTATTGCCGGCGTTGCGCTCGGTGCCGGGCGTCCGCGGGGCTGCCGCAGGCTTTGGTTTGCCGATGAGCACCATCGGCTCGAACGGCTCGTACGCCGTCGAGGGCATGCACACGTTCGCGCCCGGGCAGAAGCTGCCGTACGCCAATTTCAGGCTGACGAGCCCGGGATTCTTCACGACGCTCGGGATCCCGCTCGTTCGCGGCCGCGATTTCAGCGCCCAGGATCGCTACGACTCGCCGTTCGTCGTCATCGTCAGCCAGGCGCTGGTACGCGAACTGTTCCCGAATCAGGATCCCATCGGCCGCCGCGTCCAGTGCGGACTCGACTCGATGAACTACATGTCAATCGTCGGTGTGGTCGGTGACATCCGGGATACACCTGGAACGCCGCCCGCACACGAGCTGTACATGCCGCTCGCTCAGCACCCAGGTCCAGGACGGATGCAGGAGATCGTGGTTCGGACGAATCTCGCGCCGGCAGCGCTCATTGACACGGTCCGCGCGACGATCGATCGCGTCGATCCCGAAGTGGCGACAAAGCTGACGACCTACGAGTCGCGGAGTAGCCAGGCCGTGGCAACGCCGCGCTTCCGCGCCTGGCTCGTCGGCACGTTTGCCGCACTCGCGCTCTTGCTGGCGGTTGCCGGAATCTACGGCCTGATGACGTATCTGACGGCACAACGCAGACCTGAACTCGGCGTTCGCATGGCACTCGGCGCCGGGCCAGGCCAGGTGATGCGTCTCGTGCTGGTCCGCGCGGCGGCCATCGGCGGCCTCGGCCTCGGCATCGGGCTCGTGCTCTCGCTGTTCTCGAGTCGCGTGCTTAGGACGATGGTGTTCGGGCTGAGCGCGGTGGACTGGACGACGTACGCGGTGGTCGGAAGTGCGGTGCTCGTGGTGACGCTGCTCGCCGCGTTTGTCCCCGCCTGGCGCGCCTCTCAGATCGACCCGCTGAGCGTGCTGCGACAGTCGTAGATGGCTTTAGGCTTTGGACTCTGGGCGTTGGGCGCACCGCACCTTGTGTCCGCACCTTGTGTCCGCACCTTCCGTCCGCACCTTACTGTCCGCACCTTCCGTCCGCACCTTCTGTCCGCACCTCCGTCCGCACCTTCCGTCCGCACCCTCCGTCCGCACCTCCCGTCCGCACCCTTACCTTCAGATCGCCGCCCAGTGTTGATCGCCGACCGGACGCAGCGCAGCGCTGATGTCGATCCTGGCCTCGTCGAATGCGATCCTTCGGCGAGTGACTGATGGATCTGGCTGGGGAATCGCGGACAGCAGCGCCTGTGTGTAGGCGTGTTTCGGCGCGGCGAACACGGCCGCGGTCGGTCCCATTTCGACGATCCGGCCACGGTACATCACGGCGATGCGGGAGCAGACGTGCTCGACCAGCCGCAGGTCGTGCGCGATGAGTAAGTAGGTCAACCCGAGACGTGCCTGCAGGTCCACCAGCAGGTTCACGATCTGCGCTTGAACCGAGACGTCGAGTGCCGAGACGGGTTCATCCGCAACCAGCAGCGACGGTGACAGCGCCAGTGCACGTGCAAGGCCGATGCGCTGGCGTTGGCCCCCGCTGAACTCGCGGGGATACTTCGCGGCCATCGACGGATCCAGCCCGACCAACGTGAGGAGTGCAGCCACGCGATCGCGGCGTTCCGCCGGCGAGCCGAGCCGGTGGATGTCGAGAGGCTCGCTGACGATCTGTCCCACGCGCATCCGCGGATTCAGCGACGCCTGCGGATCCTGAAACACGATCTGCATGTGTCGCCGCATCGCGCGCAGATCGCCGCGGTCGAGTGCCAGCACGTTCTTTTCCCGGAACCACACCTCGCCGGACGTCGGCTCGACCAGCCGCAGCAGCGTGCGAGCCGTGGTCGTCTTGCCGCTGCCGGATTCACCCACGAGCCCGAAGGTCTCACCCGCCTCGATGACAAAGCTGACATCGTCCACGGCGCGGACGAATGTCGGACGGTCGAAGAGTCCCCGTCGTCGAGTGAAGTGCTTCGAGAGATGCCGGACGTCAACGAGCGGCATGGTCGGAATCGTTGCGCCCTGGGCCCTGCGCCGTGAGCCGTGTGCCGCGCTCGTGGCCTTGCCGCGCGTGGCAGGCCGTCCAGTGGGTGTCGGCAAGAACTGTCGGGCCTGGAACCTGAGTGGCGCAGATCGGAAGGCGCTCTCCGCATCTCGGCTCGAAGGCGCAGCCTGGAGGGAGGGATCCCAACGGCGGCACCGTGCCTTCAATCGCGCGCAGGCGTCCTCTGGCGCCTCGTGCCGGTATGGACGCGAGCAGACCGCGCGTGTAGGGATGCGAGGGCGCGCTGAAGATCGCCGACGTCGTTCCTTCTTCGACAATGCGGCCGCCGTACATGACCGCGACGCGATCCGCGGTTTCGGCGATGACGCCGAGATCGTGCGTGATCAGCAGGAGGGCCAGTCGGTACCGATCGCGCAGCTCGCGCAACAGGTCGATGATCTCGGCCTGGATCGTCACGTCGAGCGCGGTCGTCGGCTCGTCGGCGATGAGCATCGGTGGTTCACACGCCAGGGCGACGGCGATCATCACGCGCTGGCGCATGCCCCCCGAGAGCTGATGCGGGTAGTCGCGGGCGCGGCGCGCCGCGTCCGGTATCCGCACGGCATCGAGCAATTCCACGGCTCTGGATCGGGCCTCCGGCCATCCGCTTCGACCGTGCGCGACGAGCACTTCAGCCACCTGGTCGCCGACGGTGAAGACCGGGTTGAGGGCCGTTGATGGTTCCTGGAAGACGAACCCGATGCCGGCGCCGCGTACACGTTCGAGCGCCTCCTCGTCCATCGACATGATGTCGATGTCCTGAAAAAGGACACGTCCGCCACGGATGACGCCAGGCCTCTCGAGCAGCCGGAGAAGTGCGAGTGCGGTCACCGACTTCCCGCTGCCCGACTCGCCAACCAGGCCAAGCGTCTCACCTGGCGAGAGATGGAAGCTGACATCCGTTACGGCGGGCAGAAAGCGGGTTCCGGCCAGGAACCCCGCGGTCAGGTGCTCGACGCGGAGTAGAGGTGATTGTGGAGAAAAAGATGCTGCAGGTAACGCTGCTGAGTTACTGAATCGGGCCTCACCGGCCGATGGTACAGGTGGCAGCGTCACGGCGGCATTCTAGCGGAAGTGCCCGGATAGGCCTGATTTGGGCGCAGTTGCCTTGACACTCGTTCCGGACGGTGCGTAAGATGTGGCAGACCTTCGGTTTACCCCGATCCCGCACAACGACGTTGGTTCAGGCCTTGGTCCGCCGCCAGGCGGAAAGGGCCGTGGCACCACGACACGCCCTCGGGAGCCCGGCCCGCAGGCGGTAGGAGGTCGCAGAATGGAAGACGTCAACCGGTTCGCCCGTGAGCTGGCCGACGCGATTGCTGCCGCGGTCGCCGAGCACCCGCAAGTCGAGGCGTGCCGTGAACGAGCCCGCGCGGCGGGCTACGAAATGCGCGTGACCCTCGAAGCCGTCGTCGGCTTCGTCACGCGAGAGAAGGGTGGAGCGCTGACCAAGGTGCAAGCGCCGGCTCGTGCCATTCCCGCGCAACGCGCCCTCGAGATCACTGCGAACGATCGCCGGTTCCTGCGCTCGCTCCGCATCGCTGCGGACGAGACGACGGAGGTCGACAACTAATCAGGCTGCAGGCTTCGGGCTGCAGGCTACAGGCTTCGTACGAGAAAAGGGCTGCGGGGTTTTCCTCGCAGCCCTTTTTTGTTGCGCACCGCCTTTAGCTGTTTCTTGGCCCTCAGCTGGCCCTTGGCCCCTAGCCCTTTGTTTGTGCCGCCACTTTCTCGGCGGCCCTCTTGGCGGCTTCCGGATCGCCGAGGTACTCGCTCCGAATCGGCCGCAGGTCGGCGTCGAGCTCGTACACCAGCGGGATACCCGTCGGAATGTTCAATTCCACGATGGCATCGTCGGAGATGTTGTCGAGATACTTCACGAGCGCTCGCAGGCTGTTCCCGTGCGCGGCGATCAGCACGCGCTGGCCCTGACGGATGGCGGGTGCGATGGTCTCGTGCCAGTACGGCAGAAACCGGGCCACTGTGTCTTTGAGGCATTCGGTCAGCGGCAATTCGTCCGCGGAGAGATTGGCATACCGCGGATCCTTGCCCGGGTATCGCGGGTCGTCCGCCGTCAGCTTCGGCGGCGGGATGTCGTAGCTGCGCCGCCAGATCTTGGTCTGCTCTTCGCCGTGCCTGGCGGCCGTTTCCGCCTTGTTCAGGCCCTGCAGCGCGCCGTAGTGACGCTCGTTGAGACGCCAGCTCCGATACACGGGAAGCCATAACAGGTCCATCTCATCGAGGGCGATCCACGCCGTGCGGATGGCGCGCTTCAGGACGGACGTGTACACGACGTCGAACGTGAAGCCTTCCTGTTTCAACAGCTGTCCGGCGTTCTGTGCTTCCTCACGGCCGGCCGCCGACAAGTCCACGTCCGTCCATCCCGTGAACCGGTTTTCCTTGTTCCACGTGCTTTCGCCGTGGCGCAACAACACAACGCGATACATACGATTCCTCATTGCGGAGTGCGAAATGCGGAGTGCGGACTGGAACGCGAAGTGTCACTCCGCATTCCGAAATCCGCATTCCGAATTCCAGTTGTCATTTCAAATTCTTGATAGCGGCCTTCCCGGCGTATTTCGCCGCAGAGCCCAGTTCTTCCTCGATCCGGAGCAGCTGGTTGTACTTGGCGACGCGATCGCTGCGGCTCGCTGAGCCCGTCTTGATCTGGCCCGCGCTGGTGGCGACCGCGAGGTCGGCAATCGTCGAGTCTTCGGTCTCGCCCGAACGGTGCGAAATGATCGTGGCGTAGCCGGCCCGCTGAGCCATCGCGATGCAGTCGAGCGTCTCGGTCACGGTGCCGATCTGATTCAGCTTCACCAGGATGGCGTTGCCGATTCCTTCGTCGATCCCCTTTTTGAGGATGGCCGGGTTCGTGACGAACAGGTCGTCGCCGACGAGTTGCAATTGTCCGTTCAGCGCCGTCGACGCCACCTTCCACCCCTGCCAGTCGTTCTCTGCGTGGCCGTCCTCGATCGAGACGATCGGGTATTGCTTCACCCAGTCCTGATACATCTCGACCATCTGTTGCGGCGTCCGCGAGGGCTCGCCCGACTTCTTGAAGACGTACGTCCCGTTGGACCACAACTCGCTCGACGCGACGTCGAGGGCGATGTACACCTCCGAGCCCGCTTTGTACCCGGCTTTGCCAATCGCTTCGAGCACGACGTCGAGGGCTTCGCGGTTGGCCTTGAGGCTTGGCGCGAAGCCGCCCTCGTCGCCGACACCGGTCGAGAGCCCCCGGCCCTTCAGGATGCTCCGCAGGGCGTGAAAAATCTCGGCGCCCGCGCGCAGGGCCTCGCTGAAGCTGCCCATGCCAGCCGGCATGACCATGAATTCCTGCACGTCCACGTTGGAGTCGGCGTGGGCGCCGCCGTTCAGGATGTTCATCATCGGCACAGGCAGCGTGCGCGGGGTGGACGCCCAGCGGGCGTCGAGCGACGCCAGGTGCGTATAGAGCGGACGGTTGGCCTCGGCCGCGGACGCACGCGCGAAGGCCATCGAGACACCGAGCAGCGCGTTGGCCCCGAGCCGGCTCTTGGTGGGCGTTCCGTCGAGGGCGATCATCTTCTCGTCGAGCGCGCGCTGATCGACCGTGGTGCCCGCGAGCGCGCTGGCGAGCTCGCCATTGACATGGCCGACGGCCTTTCGCACGCCTTTCCCGAGATAGCGGCTCTTGTCGCCGTCCCGCAGCTCGAGTGCTTCGCGCTCACCGGTGGACGCACCCGACGGCACCGCGGCCCGTCCGAATGAGCCGCTGCCGAGCGTGACCTCGACTTCGACCGTGGGATTGCCGCGCGAATCGAGAATCTCGCGCGCGTGGACACTCTTGATCGTCATGAAACCTCCAGGAGACGTTCGGAATTCGGAGTGCGGAATTCGGAAATGAAGTGTGAAATGCGGAGTGCGGAATACGGAGTGTGCCCTCGAGGAATTATCCGCGCCGATCTGCATCCGACTCGCTGACGAGTCGATCTTCCTCTATCTGTCCGATGAGTGGCTCATCGTCCAGGGTGACGACGACGATGCCGCTGTCGCTCACCGCGTGTCGGCGGCGATCTTCGTCTGGGTTGTAGCCGATGATCGCGCCACGCGGGATCAACACGTCGCGATCGATGATCGCCCGGCGGATCTTCGCATGCCGCCCCACGCGCACGCCCGGCATCAGGATCGATTGCTCGATCGTGCAGAAGCTGTGCACACGAACGTTGGGACAGAGCACGCTGCCCTGCACCCGGCTGCCGGAGATGATGCACCCCGGTGACACGATGGAATCCAGCGCCTGGCCGCATCGGCGGCCTTCTTCGGCGAAGACGAACTTCGCCGGGGGGGCCTGGGGCTGATGCGTCCGCATTGGCCATTCCGGATCGTACAGGTTGAATTCGGGATTGACGTGACAGAGATCCATGTTCGCTTCGAAGTACGCGTCAACGGTCCCGATGTCGCGCCAGTACTTGGCGGCCTTCTTGTTCTCGTCGTAGAAGCGGTACGAGTAGACGGACGCATGGCCGATGAGCCGCGGCAGGATGTCCTTGCCGAAATCGTGGCTCGTGTCCTCGGCGGCGTCGGCTTCGAGCGCCTGGATGAGCGTGTCGGTCTCGAAGATGTACACGCCCATCGACGCCAGCGCGAGCTCGGTGTTGCCTGGGATCGTACGAGGTGTTGCCGGCTTCTCCTCGAATCCGATCACCTGTTCCCGTTCGTTGACCTCAATGACGCCGAAACGGCTGGCGTCGGGTACCGACACCTCGATCGTGGCGAGGGTCGCGGAGGCGCCGCGCTCGCGATGGAAGCGAAACATCTTGGCGTAGTCCATCTTGTAGACGTGGTCGCCTGAGAGGACGATCACGTGCCGCGGACTCTCGCGTTGGATCGAGTAGAGGTTTTGATAGACCGCGTCTGCCGTGCCCAGATACCAGTGTTCACCGACGCGCTTCTGAGGCGGCAGGATCTCGATGAACTCGCCGAGCTCTTCCGAGACGAGGTTCCAGCCCATGCGGATGTGCCGGTTGAGCGACAGCGACTTGTACTGCGTCGCGATGAAGATGCGCCTCAGTCCGGAATTGATGCAATTGCTGAGGGCAAAATCGATGATGCGGTACGGACCACCGAAATAGACGGCCGGCTTGGCGCGATCCTTCGTGAGGGGGTAGAGCCTTTCGCCCACACCCCCGGCGAGCACGATGACAAGGACGTCGTCCATAGGCGGCCCTCGGCGGAGGCCAGCCGCTCCCGGGCGGCCGACAGACCGCTGCCGGCGGTCGAGGAGGCGCGCGGCCCGGGTCCCGGGGGTCCGGCCAGCGCCACGGGCGGCACCGGCCTGGACACCCGCGGACTGGCCCGCGGCAGCCGCGATCATAGCACGCAGCCTTGCGGCGGCCGGCCCGGCCCCCCGGCGGGTCGCGACGTCCAGTAACCGTATTTACTGGTTTGACTTGGCCGTCGACAGGGGCCTATGATCAACCACCTGTACGTTACCAGGGGAAACTGTCTCTATGCGCGTCTCTCATCAGGCCCGGCTCGTCGCGACCGGGCTCCTCGTCGTCGCGGGTCTTGCGATTGCCGGCGTCGAATCACTGATCGCTCAGGCCAAGCCGGCGGAGAAGTCGGATCAGACGCAGCGCGTCGAAGCGCAAGCGACGATTGCACTGGTCGACGATCTCGCGACGGGGAAACCCGCCGCAGCGACGCTCCCGATCAAGTGGGAACACCAGGACTACATCAAAGCGCAGGCGGACAAGACCTACGTGCCGTTCACGATAGCGATCGAGCCCGGCGCACTCACGACGCCCGGGATCTCGCTCTATCTGCGCGTGGTCAAGAAGGGCGCCGACGCGGGGCCGCCTCCGCCGCCGGCGAAGCCCGAGAAGGACAGCAAGAAGGACAAGGACAAGGAAAAGCCGCTCGTCTCGGCGCAATCCACCTATCCGTTCGAGAACCTCTACATGATCGACACGCCCGCGCCGGCGGTTGCCACACAACCAGTGCGCGTGAGCCGCGCGTTTGCGGTCCCGCCCGGCGAGTACGACGTCTACCTGGCCGTGCGCGAGCATGGCGCGCCGGCCCAGAGCACGGGTTCGCCCGCATCAGCCACAGCGGCCGCGGCACCCACTGGGGCGACGACTGCGGAGGCACCTGCCGCGACTGCCAAAGCGGGCGCCATCAAGCAGACGATTACGGTGCCTGACCTCGGGAACGGTGAGCTGACGACGAGCAGCGTCATCGTGGCGCAGAAGGTGGACGTCCTGCAGACGCCGCTCGCGTCCGACCGGCAGGCGGAGAATCCGTACACCTTCGGGCAGATGAAGATCACACCCGCGGGGGAGCCGAAGTTCACCAAGAAAGATGAGCTGAACGTCGTGTTCTGGATTTATGGGGCGGGTCTGGATTCGTCCACGAAGAAGCCCGACGTCAACATCGACTTCAAGTTCTACCAGAAGAGTGGCGACAAGGAGACGTACTTCAACAAGACGGATCCGCAGGCACTCAACGCACAGACGCTGCCGCCACAATTCGATCTGGCGGCGGGCCACCAGCTGCCTGGCAGCCTGGCGGTGCCGCTGACGAGCTTTCCCGAGGGCGAATACCGGCTCGAAATCGAGCTGACGGACAAGACGTCGAGCAAGACGATAAAGCGGGATGTCACGTTCACGGTGACAAGCTAGAGACGCTGCGAGACCGATCGGGTTCTTCGAGCTGGTTGCGCGGAGCAAACGCCTATGGCCACACGATTTGGAGTCGTCGTCGCGGCGGCAGTGGTCGGACTGATGGGAGGGGTGCGCGCCGAAGCGCAGCCCACCATGGCGGCCAGTGTGAACTTCAGGCCCGTGACACGCGAGATGGGTATCTCGAATGTCGGCTCCATCTCGAGTCTGGTCCACGATGCCAAGGGCTCACCCGTAGAAGGAGCGATCGTCTCTGCCGTCGGCGGCCGCACGGCCACGGCGACCACCGACACCAACGGCCACTGCGCGCTCGTGTCGTTGCCAGCCGGGGACTATCTGGTGCGCGTGCACCGCACGGGATTTGCGGTCGCCAACAGCCTTGTGCTGCGCGTCACCCCTGGACACATCACCGCGCACAGCGTGGTGCTGACGCCCATCGCCATCGATCGCCCGGTTGCAACGAAGGGCGAGTCGCCCGGGATCATGACGGCAGGCTTCCTGCCTGCCGGTACGACCGGCCTCGATCCGTCGACCGATCCCGAAAACGACGACGACATCGATCAGAGTGAAGTCGCGTGGCGGCTGCGGCATGTGCGGCGCAGCGTCTTGAAGGATGCGGTCGATCAGGTGCACCTTGCCGAAGACGGCAACTACGAAGACGGTGTCGGTGCCTTTTTCGGCCGGGCGATGACCGCGCCGGTCAGAGCGGCCGCGGCGCTCTTCAACGAAGCACCGCCGCTCACCGGCCAGGTGAACCTGCTCACGACCAGTACCTTCGATTCGACGGACAAGATCCTGTCGGATCTCAGCCTCGCGCGAGGCGTGGCGTACCTGTCGCTCGGGGCCGGAGCCGGGACCCGCGGCGATTGGAGCGCGCGCGCCGCGCTCACGCAGGGCGACCTGTCGTCGTGGATGCTCGCCGGATCGTTCATCTCGCGTGCACCGACCCGGCACCGCTACGAAGCCGGCATGACGCTCGCGGCCCAGCGGTATCGGGCACGAACGCCGCGTCGCTCGCGGCCGTGTCGGACGGCACCCGCAACGCCGGCGCCGTATACGCGTTCGACAGCTGGACGATCGCGCGGACCGTCTCTGTCATCTACGGCGCCCGCTACGCCAGCTACGGGTACATCGAGAAGGCGCTCTTCAGTCCGCGCCTGCAGGTCAACCTCCAGCCGAGCCGCGGCATGCGCGTCATGATGAGCGCGTCACGCAGATCCGAGGCGCCGGGCGCGGAAGAGTTCGTGCCGAGCACTGCGTCGAACGAGTGGCTACCACCGCAGCGCACGTTCGCACCGCTCGTCGGCACTCAGTTCACGCCCGAGCGGACCGACACGTATCAGTTCGCCGTCGAGCACGATCTGTCGAAGAACTCGATTGTGGCCGTACGCACCTTCGTGCAGCACACGGACGATCAGGTTGCGACGTTGTTCGGGCTCGGGTCGCCGTCGGTCGCGCCGCTGAACCTGGATCACTACTACGTCGCGAGCGCCGGTGACTTCACCGCACGCGGATGGGCGGTGAGCGTCACCCACGTCGTGGCCGGGCACCTGCGCGGTACGGTGGACTATGCCGTGACGACGGCACACTGGCGGCCGGGTGCACAGTCACCAACACTCGGATTGACGGCGCCGTCCGTGGTGCGTCCCGACAGCGAACAACTGCACGACCTCACGACGTCGCTCGAGACCGATATTCCCGTCACCGCGACACGCGTGTTCGCGATGTATCGCATCAACAACGCCTACGCGGGTACGACTGCGGCGACCGAGCCAGGGTTTGCCGCCAGGTTCGACGTCCAGATCACGCAGGCGCTTCCGTTCATGAACTTCTCGAACGCGCAGTGGGAAGCGCTCGTCGGCGTCCGCAATCTCTTCCGTGAAGTCGCCATCGACGGCTCGATCTACGACGAGCTGCTCGTCGTCGGACCGCCAAAGCGCGTGGTGGGGGGCGTCACCGTCCGGTTCTAATCACCCGGAACCGACTGACATGCCGAGCGGCGCAGCGACGCCGCTCTTTTTTTGGCTTCGCCGGTTCATCCGGATTGTTGGAGTGTCTCTCCGTGAAGTTGAATCCGCGGCGTGCTCAGATGCCGAGCCGAACGCGCTAAATTGTTGACTGGCAACGGTTTGAGCAGAGTCGAGTTTAGGCGGATCGCGGAATATCGTTTGCTACGGCCCAAGTGGGCCGGTGTCGGTCTAAGCAACTCACCACGAACGAGATGCGGTTAGCGATCACCGAAGGAACGCACGAGAGCCGCGGCTGGGCGGCGTGGGGGCGACTTGCCGTCGCGCTCGCGTTCGTTGCCACGCTGCTAGGCCTTGGTGCGGCCAACATCGCGCTGCGCGCATCGTGGAGCGAAGTCGAAGACGGTGTGCTCTGGATCGCGAGTCCACAGGGCGTGACCGCTGCTGACATCGCCCCCAATACGCCCGCTGCGCGTGTCGGTGTGAAGAGCGGTGACGTGCTGCTGGCTCTCGACGGACGGCCCGTCGAACGTCCCGCCGACGTGCTGCACGTGCTGCACCACGCCAACACCAACACCCGCGTCAGCTACGACCTGCTCCGGTTGGGCAGCCGCGAAGTCATCTCGCTGCAGCTCGCACCGATCCCGCACGGCAGCAACGCCCTCTACTACATTCTCGCGGCCGTCGGCATGTTCAGCTTGATCGTGGGCGCGGGCGTGCGGCTGCGTCGCCCGGGCGATCAGGCCACGCTGCACTTTTTCTGGCTGTGTCTGGCGTTCTTCGGGACGTTCACGTTCTCGTTCAACGGGCGGCTCGATCGCCTCGACTGGGTCTTCTATTGGGCAGACAGCGTGTCGATCCTGCTGCTGCCTCCGCTCTTCCTCCACTTCACGCTCGAGTTCCCTGAACGTCCGCGCAGCTGGCTGAAAACGCCGCTCGGCACGGCCGTCCTGCCACTGCTGTACGTGCCGGCCGCGATGCTCGGACTGGCCCGCGTGGTGGCGGTGGCGCGTGCGCCGCTCGACGCGAGGTTCTTCACGAGTCTGCTCGACCTGCTCGATCGCCTCGAGCCGCTCTACCTCGCGGTGTGCTTCGCCGGCGGTCTGGTGGTGTTGTTGCGCGCGTTCGCGGACGTGCGCTCGGTCACGGCCCGCCGCCAGCTGCGGTGGATCGTCTGGGGCACGGCGCTCGGTGCCGTCCCCTTCGCGCTGGGATACGCGTTGCCATACGCCCTCGGCGTTCGGGCGACGCTGCCGATGGAGCTGTCGGCAATCCCTCTGAGCCTGATTCCGCTCGCGTTTGCGTCGGCCATCGTCCGCTACCGCCTTGCGGACGTCGAGGTGATCGTCAAACGCGCGCTCGTCTACAGCGCGGCGCTTGCAGCGATCATCGCGATCTACTCGCTCCTGTTGCGGCTCTCGAGCGATGCGGTGTTCGAGACGACGGGACACCCGAACCGGGTCATCGCGCTGCTCGCGACGCTCGTCGTCGTGCTGCTCGCCAGTCCGGTGAAGAATGCCATCCAGGCCGGACTCGACCGGGCGTTCTATCGCGACCGCTACGATTACCGGCGCGCGCTCGTCGGATTCGCGCGCGATCTCAACAGCGACATCGACCTGGCCCGCCTCGGCGAACGGCTCGTCACGCGCGTCACCGAGACGCTGCTCGTCGATCGCATGACCGTCTTTCTGGCCGACGAGCATTCGGGCGACTTCGAACCGATTCGGTCGTCAGGATTCGCCGTGGCGCCACCGGCGCTGAAGCGGCGCTCCGGGATCGGCGGCCGCCTCGAAGCCGGGCACACCGTCGCGCTCGACGATCCGTTGGCCATCCGCCGGTTCACCGACGACGAGATCGAATACTGGCGCGACTGGGGGCTGTTCTACTTCGTGCCCTGCGTCTCGAAGGAAGGCTCGATTGCCGTGCTCGGGCTCGGACGCAAGGACAGCGCGGAACCGCTGAACAGCGAAGACATGGCGCTCCTCGCGGCCGTTGCCGGACAGGCCGCCACGGCGCTCGAGAACGGCCGCCTCTACCGCCAGCTGCGGACCAAAGCCGACGAGCTCGAGCGTCTTCGTGAGTTCAACGAGAACGTACTCGAATCCCTTGACGATGGCCTCGTCGTTCTCGATCTCGAGGACCGCGTCGTCCGGTGGAACCATGCGCTCGAACAGCTATACGGCGTGCCGCGCGCGGTCGCCATCGGGCGTCCGCTCGCCGATGTGTTCGAGCCGCGCTTCGTGGACGCGATCGGTGCGGCGCGGCGCGAGAATCCGTTCGGCGCCACGCTCTATCGGGTACCGCTGACCTCACGCTCGACCGCGGATCGACCGCTCCTCGTCAACGCCGCCACGGTGCCGCTGCGCACGCATGTCGGGCCCGAGGTTCGCACGACCGGCACGATCATCCTCATCGAAGACATCAGCGCTCGCGTGCAGCTCGAAGAGCAGCTCCAGGTGTCAGAGAAGATGGCGTCGATCGGTCTGCTGGCGGCCGGCGTTGCGCATGAGGTCAACACGCCGCTGACCGGCATCTCCAGCTTTACGCAGATGCTGCTCGAGGGCGCGGATCCCGAGGATCCCAAGACACGGCTTCTCGAGAAGATCGAGCGGCAGACCTTCCGCGCCGCGAAGATCGTCAACGGCTTGCTCAACCTGTCACGACAGGGCTCGGGAACAGGCGCGGATCGCGCCAACGTGGATCTGAACGCCGTCATCAACGACGTGCTCAGCCTGCTCGAGCACCAGCTCGAAATCAGCAAGATCAAGGTCCGCCGCGAGTTCGAATCGCCGGCGCCGGTCGTCACGGGCGCGGAGTACAAGCTCCAGCAGGTGTTTCTGAACCTTTTCCTGAACGCGCGCGACGCCATGCCCAAGGGCGGCTGGCTGTCGGTGACGACCCGGATCGAGGACGACCGCGCGCTCATCACCGTCGGCGACACGGGATCGGGTATCCCGAGCGAACACCTGTCGAGAATCTACGACCCGTTCTTCACGACCAAATCCATCGGGCAGGGAACAGGCCTCGGCCTGTCGATTTCCTACGGCATCGTGCGCGAGCACGGCGGCAGTATCGCGGTTGAAAGCGTGCTCGGTCAGGGAAGCCGTTTCACCGTGAATGTGCCGCTCGCGCGCGCTTATTCGCCACGCACAAGCCGCGCAGTCAACTGACCATGCCAGATGAAACAACGCTCCAGGCACGGCGGGTGAGCCACGTGGCGGATGCGCCACAGCAGGGCTCGATCCTCGTCATCGACGACGAGGAGATCATGCGCGAGATCCTCGACGCGCTGCTGTCGCGGGAGGGATATCGCGTCCGCCTGGCCAGCTCCGCCGAAGAGGGTCTCGAGCTGGCCCGGACGTTCCCCTTCGACGCCGCCATCGTCGACGTCATGCTCCCGGGCATGGACGGCATCGCAGCGCTCGAGGAGCTCAAGAAGAGCAACGACGAACTGCCTGTCGTCATGATCACCGCGTTCGCCTCTGTCGAAACGGCGATTGCGGCCATGAAGCGAGGCGCGTTCGACTACGTCACCAAGCCATTCAAGAACGACGAAGTGGTGGTCGTGGTGCGGAACGCCCTCGAACGCAGCCAGCTGCTGCAGGAGAATCGCACGCTCCGTCAGAGCGTCCAGGGCCAGTACAACAACTTTGCCAACATCATCGGGCGCAGCCCGAAGATGAAGCAGGTCTTCGACCTGATCATCCAGGCGGCGCCGAGCCGCTCGACGATCCTGATCCAGGGGGAGAGCGGGACGGGCAAGGAGCTCGTGGCTCGCGCGATCCACACGCACTCGCCTCGCGCGGATCGCGCGTTCGTCACCGTCAACTCGGGGAACCTGCCTCCCGATCTCCTGGAGTCGACCCTCTTCGGCCACGTGAAAGGCGCTTTCACGGGCGCGGTCTACCCGAAGAAGGGCCTCTTCGATCTCGCGGACAAGGGAAGCATCTTCTTCGACGAGATGGGGAACATCCCGCTCGAGACGCAGGCCAAGCTGCTGCGCGCCATGCAGGAGCGCGAGTTCATGCGCCTCGGCGGCATGGAAACCATCAAAGTGGACGTGCGTATCATCGCCGCCACCAACGTGGACCTTCGAAAGATGGTGGACGACGGCCGCTTCCGCGAAGACCTCTTCTACCGCCTGCACGTCATCGCGCTGCAGTTGCCCTCGCTGCGTGAACGGAAGACGGACATTCCCGTGCTCGTTCAGCACTTCCTCCAGAAGTACGGCGAGGAGAACGGCAAACGCGATCTCGAGGTCACGCCCGACGCGCTCGATCTGATGATGGATTACGACTGGCCCGGCAACGTGCGCGAGCTCGAGAACGTCGTCGAGCGCGCCGTCGTCCTGTCCACGACCCCCCGGATCGGAGTGGAGCTCATTCCAGAGAACGTCCGGAAGACGCCGGTCTTCCAGCTGCCGGATGTCTCGGTGCCGCCCGAAGGGATCTCGTTCAAGGAAGTGATCACCGACTTCGAGAAGCGGTTGATCGAGTCAACGCTCGAAGCGGCGGGAGGGGTTCAAAAGCGCGCCGCCGAGCTCCTGCACATCAAGCCAACGACGCTGAACGAGATGATCAAGCGGTACGACATCCGTCCGCGCCGCCGGCGGACGCCAGGCGAGCCCGACAGGCCGGAGCCGACACCGCCGCCCACCAACGGCCCCACGGCGCCCGTGCCCGCAGCGGCCGGTACGCGTCGAATGTCAGCCGGCACGTTCAGAGACGAGGAATAGCGACTCGTTGCACTGACGATTGCAGATTGACGATTGACGAATAGAGGACGGCTCGCCCGCGCTGGGCTGCCCAATCGTCAATCGTCATGCTGCCTTCGTCATTGCAGAATTCACTCAACGCCCGCGAATTTTCCCAATCATCCTGTCGTACTTGCTCAGGATGACGTCCCAACGGTAGCTTTTCTTCACGTACTCCCGGCCGTTCTGTCCCATCGCGTCGCGAAGCTGTCCATCCATCATCAGCAGCTTCAGCGCTTCGACGAACTCGTCCCGGTCGGCATAGAAGAGCCCGGCATTGCTGCGGACGCAGTGCTCGACGAGCACATCGCTCCTGGCATTGGCGAGAACGGGTGTGCCGACGGCAAAGCCCTCGAGCGCGAGCAGCGACAGGCTTTCGTACGGCGACGGCACGATCACGACGGTTGCGGCCTCTAACGCCTGCAGACGTTCCCGCTCCGACAACAGCCCCTGAAAGCGGATGAACGGCTCATCGGGCAGTTTCATCAGCTTCATGCCCATGAGGACGAGCGACGCGTCGCCGCCCTCGGCGACGTAGGCACTGAAGTACTCGATGAGCTCTTCGCAGCCCTTGCCGGGATCGATGCGTCCGCCGTACAGGGCCAGGGATCCATGCAGCCGGTGCCGTCGTCGGAACGTCGCGCCGCGCTCGGTGATGTGCGGAGGCAGCGGTTGAAAATCGTCGTACCGCCGGACAGCGGTATCGGGCTCGGCGAGCGGGTTCTCGTCCTCAGCCGGTCGGTCGCGGGCGTCGCTCGTCAGCACATCCACGCCGCATCCAACCGTTTCCTCTGTCAACGCACGGACGGAAAAGTGCGTCGTCAGGAACCGGCGCTCGACCTCGGTGTTGTACGCCACGCCGGCAGGCAGACCGAACATCTCTTTGTAGATGCCGAGATGAATTGCCGGCTCGTCGTGCGCGGTCGGGACGAGGATGCTCTTGGACGGCGCCACGCTCAGGCCGAGTACCGTTGGAGAGTAGAGATACGTGAAGAAGATCAGGGCCTCGTAGGCTCTGGTGGTGACGCTTGAGGTAATCCTGCAGCGCCGGACACCATGGACCCTGGCGGCGCAGCCACGTCATCTCGTCGTCGCGCGTGTGCGCGTTCTGAAAGATCCAGTCCGAGTACCGATTGAAGGCGGCGATGTCGCGGGTCTCCGTGCTGGCGAATCGCCGGACCGTGACGCCGCGGATGCGGTCCGGTCCCTCGGGATACTCGTTCCTCCAGGTGATGTAGTCGCGGGCGCAGGTCGTCAATACTTCGACGTCATGACGTTCCGCGAGGCGCTCCGCGATGAGGCGGCAGTGATACTCGGACCCGCCGAGAATCTCGGTGCCGTAGCGTTGGACGATGAAGGCCAGTTTCACGTGGGCTCTCGGGAGAAATCAGGCCGCCCGCGCCACGACACTTCGCAGTGTGGCCTCGAGGCGGTCGTCCGTGAAGTCGAGCAGCCGGCGGCGCTGTCGGGCGATGACGCGCTGCCGCATGTCAGGATCGAACGCGAGCTGCGCCAGCAGTTCGGCGGCGAACTCCATGTCTTTCGAGTCAAACACCACGCCTGCGCCGCCAAGCGTTTCTGGTACGGCCGTGCTCGCATAGGCGAGCACCGGTACGCCGGTGGCCATGGCTTCGAGGAGCGGCACACAGAAACCCTCGTGTTCGCTCATCGAGAGATAGACGCTGGCGTGGCGATAGAACGCGGCCAGCTCCCAGTCCGACACCGGTCCGGTGAACCAGAAGCGCTCCGGCAGCATCTGATATTCCGCGACCAGCGCACGTACCGTGGCGTAGTAGCGGGGCACTCCGTCGGTCCTTCCCACAAAAATGAACCGGTACAACGCGTCGCTGTAGCGCTTGAACGTTTCAGCCAGGCGGATGATGTCTTCGATGCGCTTGTTGGGCGCCATTCGGCCGACGAACAGAAAATTCGTGAGGCCGTCACCGAGCATGGCGTCGAGCACGGGGTGGCCAGGAGCGTGCGTCAGGCGATCGAGATCGACTGCGATCGGCATCACCCCGGTTTGAGGGAAACCAAGTGCCGCGAGCTCCTGCCGGTTGTAGTCGGAATCGCCAAGTGCGAGGTCCGTCCCCGTCGCGAGTGATGCCAGCTCGCGCCGCCCAAGCGCGGTGATCCGGAAGATGCCGGGATCGTACGTGGCGAAGAAGTGAGCGGGGGTGATGTTGTGATACTGCAGCACGCGCCCGCGAGGCAGCGTGCGAAACGCCTCGCTCATCGGCGATGGCACGGCGAAGTGGTAGATCGTGATGTCCCCGCGCCGGGCGTCGCCATGGTCGAATGGCCGCACCTCGCCCGTCATGTCTTCATCGATCGTGAGCGCGTAGATGTGTGACTCGTGACCCATGGCACGCAGCAGATCGCGCACGCGACGCGTACTGTCGCCAACCGCGTCTCCCCGATGTGCGGCTGGAAGCCATTGGTTCACTAACACACCCAAAACTCCCAACTACCAACTTCCAACGCCCAAGAAAACAATCCCTCGGCGATCGTGAGACGCGTTTGGGAATTGGGAATTGGGAGTTGGGGGTTGTCGGCCACAAGTGCTCTCCTGGGCTAGAGTTCGCGCGGCAGCCCGTGAAAAATCCCGGGCCGGTACTGCTGCAATTCTTTCAGCCGCTCGTACGCCGTGAACTGATCCCAGAAATCGAACGCCACTCTAGCCGGCGCGCGTCTCTCCACCCTCAGCGCACGTTCGACCGTCGCGAGCAGCGTCCCGGCAAAATCCTTGCTCTGGAGCCGCACGAGCGCCGCATCCTGAGACGCGACCACCCGATCCGCCAGCGCCGTGTCGGACACGATTGCGTCGATGATCCCGGCGACCTGCATCGGGTCGCGATCCTCGTACAGAATCCCTCCACCATCCATCGTTGCCGGCACTGCCGTGGCGGCATAGGCGATCACGGGCACGCGTGCATGAAACGCTTCCATGAGCGGCACGCAGAAGCCCTCGTGCTCGCTCGCGCAGAGGAAGACGTCGGCGACGTCGTAGCATGCGGCAAGCTGCGCGTTGGTGACGTGGCCGGTCATGTGCAGGTCGGTGACGCCCAGGCGCGCGGCCAGTCCGTAGAGCATCGTCACGTACTTCTCGAATCCGCCCTGGGAGCCGACGACGATCAAACGGGAGCGGTGATTGTAGGACGCGCTTGTAGGCGGCGAAAATCCGGATCAGATCCTCGATTCGTTTGTTCGGGATGACCCGCCCCACGAACACGATGTTCGTCCACGCATCGTCGAAGTCGGAGGCGATGAACGAATCTCGCGGCACGTCCAGGTGCGAGAAGTCTGGAACGACCGGCAGCACGCCAGTGTCCGCGAAGCCGATCGCAGCCAGCTCCTGGCGGTTGAACTCGGAGTCGCCGACGGCGATCTCACAGCGGTCCACGTAGGCGCGAAGCTCGCGCCGTCCCAGGAAGCACAGCTCCACCAGCAGATCGTGCACGCCCACGAAATACTCGGGCGGCGTGATGTTGTGGTAGACGAGCGTCATCCGGTCCGGCAGTGCGAATGCCACGCGGGACGCTTTGGAGCCGATCGAGAAATGGTGAAGGAGCAGATTGTCGGGATGGCTCGCAGCCATCAGATCGCGATAGTCCCAGGTCAGGTGTTCGAGACGCGGATCCGCGGTCTCCACGAAGATGTCGGACTCGTAGCCGGCCGACCTCAGGGCACGCTGGATCCCCAGCACCTCATGGCCGATGGCGTCGCCGTAGCCGAGCGTGGCCAGCACCTGATGGACCGCCGGCTTCGTCATGACAGGCTCGGCCCCGACGGGATGCGGCTGAGCACGTTCCGAGCCGCGGGCAGCTCGGAGCGGCGGCGTCCGAAGTAACCCGGCAGCGGATCGATCGTGCGGCGGGCCGGTCCCTCTCGAGCGATCCGGCTGAGCGTCTCCAGATACTTGCGCTCGATGACTGGCCAGGCGTAGTGGCGCGCGAAGTAGGCCGCGCCATTCTGTCCAAGGGTCTGCGCGAGCGACGGACTCGACACGATGGCGTCGAGCGCCTCGGCGAACTCTCCGTACGTTTCGTAATACAGGCCCGCATTGCTGCGAATCGCCTGGCCTTTGAGCACGTCGCAGCGCCCGTTCGCCAGCACGGGCTTCCCGAGCGCCCAGGCTTCGAGCGCAACCATCGAGAGGCTTTCGAAGTACGACGGCATGATCAGGACGTCCGCCGCGGCCATGGCATCGAACTTCTGGCGGTCCGTCAGAAAGCCGAGATGGTGGATGCGCGGATGCTTCGGAACCGGAAGCAGTGACTTCCCGATCAGCACGAGCTGCAGCGGGCCCCGCATGCGGGCGGCGTACGCCTGAAAGTACTGGAACAGCTCCGGGCAGCCTTTGTTCTCGTCGATGCGCCCCACGTAGATCGCAAAGGGACCGTTGATGCCGAACTCCTGGCGGAAGCGGTTCGGATCGGTGGTGTCTGGTACGTCGGACCCGACGCCCACGACCGTACCGGGCAGGTCGACGGTGCCTGCGGCGCTGCGGATCATGGCTCGCTCTTCGAACGAGTTGAACATGATCGCGCGGACGGCTCGGAAGAGCGGTGGGAAGAGGCTCAAGCCCATTGCGGGATCGCGCTCGGCAGTTGGCACGAGCACAGCCTTGCCATCGGTCGCGCGGATGCCGTGATAGGCGTGCCAGTAGCGATAGCTGAAGAAGATGAACGTGTCGAACCGATCGCGCACCGACTCGAGATGACGACGCAGGGACGGACTCGTCGGTCCTTCGCTATCGAGCCACTTCAGCTCGTCAGCGAGCGAGTGGACGTGTTCGAACACACGCTCCGAGAGCCGGCCGAATACGGTCGTATCGCGTTCGTGGACGACGGGGAAGCGTTCGACGGGGATGCCGTTCACGTCTTCGAGGCCGGCGGGCAGCTCGTTGGCCCACGTGACGTAGTCACGGGCGCAGGTCGTGAAGACGCGGATCTCGTGGTGTCGTGCCAGACGCTCGGCGATGTAGCGGGCGTGCAGCTCCGCGCCGCCGTTCATCTCGGCGCCGTACCGCTGGACGACGATCGCGACCTTCACTGGGCGTCGGGTGGCGCCGATCCGCCGCCGGAGTCGTCGCCGCGATCGGGCGCGGGTGACCCACTGTCGGTTTCACGGGCCGGGCCCGCCTCGACCGCCGGACCGGGCTGCCACTCGCTGCCCGGTTCGCCGCCATCCGGACCTTCTGCCTCCTCGGGACCGTCGTCGCCGCTCACGGCCGCGGTTGCGGAGTCTGGCGCCAGGCGCCTGGCCGGCTGCCCGCGGCGTCCGCGCCGCCGCCGGCGGCGTCTGGTACGCAGGCTCTCGCCCCCGGTCACCGGATCGGTTCCGCCCTGCGGTTCTGTACGTGCATCGTTGTCACGAACCTCGGCGGGCGGCCGTTGAACCGCGTCCGGCTTGTACTGCACGACGCTTTCGAGCGCGCGCGAGCGGCGCTCGTTGAATTCGAGCCGGCTCTGCACCGACTCGACGCGCATCTTGAGGTTTTTCACCTCGATGGCAAGCCGTGTCGTTTCGAGGACGAGGTTGTGTATCAGCTCGAAATAAAGGGGATGCAGGCCCTTGACGTAGTCGTTGAACTCGGCCTGGTTGTGCAGAGTCGAGCTGAGGACGTTCGGATTGAACATCAATTTGAGGAACGGCCGCAGCAGCTTTCTGAAGAACCGGATCAGCGGCTTGTCGGAATCGAAGAGTGTCGAGTCTTCGAAGGCGTACGTCGCCGGCGGCGGTTGCTTGCGGAATTCTTCGAAGAGGCCGGAGCGGACGCCGCTCGGGTCCAGAAAGCGCTCGAGTTTCGCGTTCGCGAGCTCCCGGATCTGGTCTTCGGTGTAGTCGACGCCGCGCTTGTCGCGGATGCGCGCCCGGATCTGGCGCATGATCTGTTCGACGTCGACCGAGTCGGCACGGACAGAGAAATCTGACATGGCACTCAACAATTCGAAGTGCGGAGCGCGGAGTGCGGAGTCAAAGAGACGGAAGTGACGGAGCTGGCTGCGGCACGACTCCGCATTTCACTCCGCACTCCGCATTCCGAATTCCGAAATTTGGTTAAGGTCTGTAGACGATCGCCGCGACCGTCAGCCCCCAGAGGGCCACGCACAGCAGCAGCGGCCGATCGTTCAGCAGCATCTCCGATGGACTTCCGCCGCCCTCCTTCTGATGCACGAGGTACAGGTAACGGAAGATCCCGTAAATCGGGAACGGTATCGTCAAACCCAGTAGCGATGTCCCGAATTTCTCGGCGGTCTCCGGGCTCGTGGCGTAGAAGATGTACGCCATCAGCGTCGACGCGGTGACCACTCCAATCATCTGATCCAGCAGATAGGGACTGTATTCCTGCAGGATGCGGCGGTGCCCGCCCGCCCCGTCAGCCAGAAGTACCAGTTCGTGCCGGCGCTTGCTCAGTGCAAGGAAGAGCGCGAGCAGAATGGTGCAGATGAGCAACCAGTGACTCGCCGGTACGTCGATCACCACCGCGCCGGCCACGACGCGCAGCACGAAGCCGATCGCAATCGCCAGCACGTCGATGATGACAATGTGCTTGAGCGGCCCTGAGTAGAGCAGCTGCAGCACGAGATATGAAGCGGCCACGACACCGAAGAGGGGCTTCAGCTCGAACGCCACGATCAAGCCCACAGTTGCCAGGATGCTGGCGGCGGTGAGCGCGGTGACGGGCGCGAGCGCACCCGAGGCAATCGGGCGCTGCGCCTTGACGGGATGATATGCGTCCCTCTCGCGGTCGGCGACGTCGTTGACGAGGTACACCGCACCCGACAGTCCGCAGAAGACCACGAACGCGACCGACTGCCAGCCCGACATCCGTCGGCTCGAGCAGCCGGCGGCCGAACAGCAGGCCAGCGAAGACGAAGAGGTTCTTCGTCCACTGGCCCGGGCGCAACGAAATCAGCAGATTGAGCGCGACCGATCGCCCTGGCCCCGTGCGGCTGACGGCCACGTCCGACACCACTGGTTCCGGACGAAGATTGCGGGCCACGGCAGCGCGAAGGCAGGCCTCAGGCGCTGGCCGGCGACTGGTAGCTGGCGATGGCGTCCTTCTCGTTCTCGAAGGTCTCGAACACCGTCAACAGCTTGGTGATCGCGAGCAAGTCGGTGATGCGTTTCGTCAGGTTCACGAGCTTGAGGCTGCCGCCCTGCCGGCTCACCGTGGTGTAGGTGCGGACGATCTCGCCGAGCCCGGCGGAATCGATGTACGGCACGCCCTCGAGGTTGAGCAGCAGCTTCTTCTGCCCTTGATGAATGAGGCTATTGATCTTGTCCTTCAGGAGTTCGTCACCCTCGCCCAGGGTCATCTTCCCCTTCAGGTCGAGAATCGTCACGCCACCGATGACCCGTTCCTCGATCTGCATTGCTGCTCTCCTCCGGCCCGCGTCGGCCAGGCGTCGCCGACAGATGATGCCGACTCGCTGACAAAGGCCCGTAATCGTATCGTACCGTCACGGACGGGTTCAATCACTGATAACCCAATCAGTTCAGGGGGTTCCGAGGTTCCACAGGTTCCGAAGGTTCCAAGGTTCCGAGAGGTCCTCTGGCACCCAGAACCCCGGCACCCTGGAACCTCGGAACCCCGGAACCCGTGAAAGAAAAAACGCCGCAGCCCCCGTCAGGAGACTGCGGCGTCAGATTGAAAAACGACGATCCTGGGGGTGATTACATGCTCCCCGCGCCAGCGAATTTGCGCTGCTGGAAGCATTCCTTACAGAACACCGGCCGTCCCTGCGTGGGTCGGAAGGGCACCGTGGTTTCCTTGCCACAGGCCGAACAGTTGGTCTGCGTCTCGACCCTCTCACGAGCCGTGGGCGCGCCAGCTGGACGGCTGGCCCGCTTGGCCTTACACGCCTTGCAGCGCTTCGGCTCGTTCTTGAAGTTCTTGTCCGCGAAAAACAGCTGTTCGCCCGCCGTCCAGGTGAACTCGGTCCCGCAATCCACGCACGTCAGGCGCCTGTCCTGAAACTCCATGGGTCGCCGCCTTTGTTACCGCGTTCGGCTACTCGAGCTCGCGCCGCATCTTCTTCCGATTACGTTTTCGCGCGAGTGCCTGCTTCGCCCGGCGTTTGTCGCCCGGCTTCAGGTAGAAGGAATGCTTCTTGATATCCTTGATGATATCTTCCTGCTGGACCTTCCGCTTGAACCGGCGGAGAGCACTTTCGATCGACTCTCCTTCTTGCACTTTCACCTCAGCCACGCGTCCGCACCCCCCTCCGCTGGCTGATAAGGGTCTCTGTGACAGACCCGTATTTAGGCCAAAACATGTTAGGCTATCACAGATGAGCGCGGATTCTAGACACAAAACTCAAGCAGAGTCAACAGAATAGTCATCAAACCGACATCTGGTCTTACACCCTCTTTAGCCCCGACCCAGAACCCCGGCACTCCGGAACCACAGGAACCCTGGAACCGCCCTTCTCCTCCTGAGTCGTCGTGAAAATCCTCGTCGTCGGAAGCGGCGGCCGCGAACACGCCATCGCCTGGCGGCTTGCCCAGGACCAGCAAGCCCACACGATCATCTGCGCCCCAGGTAATCCAGGCATGAGTGCCGTCGCTCGCCTGGACACCCTGGACGTGGCAAATCCCGAACGTGTGCTCGCGCTCGCCGATCGCGAGAAGCGTGGACCTCACCGTCATCGGCCCTGAGCTGCCTCTCAGCCGGGGAGTCGTTGATGTCTTCGAGGCCGCAGGACGCCCGGTGGTGGGCCCAACCCGTGCCGCGGCTCAGCTCGAGTGCAGTAAGGCCTTTGCCAAGGCGTTCATGGCGCGCCACGGCGTGCCCACCGCCGACTATGCCGTCGCCGGCAGCGAAGCCCAGGCGACCGAGATCCTTGCATCTGGACGCTTCGGCTATCCCGTGGTCTTGAAGGCCGATGGACTCGCCGCCGGTAAAGGTGTCGTGGTCGCTCCGGACGCCGCCTCGGCCCGCGATGCTGTGACCGCGATGATGCGGGAGCGGCGCTTTGGCGAGGCCGGCGCGCGGGTGGTCATCGAGCAGTGTCTGACCGGGCCCGAATTGTCGTACTTCGTGCTGAGCGACGGCGTGCGCGCGTTGCCTCTGGGATCCGCGCAGGATCACAAACGGGCGTTCGACAACGACGAGGGGCCCAACACGGGTGGAATGGGGGCGTTTGCACCCAGTCCGTTGCTGGACGCGGCGCTCGAGGCGCGCATCGTGCGTGAGGTTGTCGAGCCGGTCATCGCAGGCATGCGCGCGGAAGGCCACCCGTACCGCGGCTTTCTGTATTGCGGGTTGATGCTCACGCCGGACGGTCCACGCGTGATCGAGTTCAACGTGCGGTTCGGCGATCCCGAAGCGCAGGCCATTTTGCCGCTCGTCAGCGGTCCGTTTGCCGACACGCTGCTTGCCTCGGCGCGCGGTGACCTGAGCCGATCCACGCTCGGCATCGAACGTGAGCGATCCGTGGGTGTGGTCGTCGCGTCGGGCGGCTATCCGGATCTGTTCGAGACCGGAAAGCCTATTCGCGGTCTGGATCAGGCCGCCGCCGTCCCGGGCGTGCTGGTCTTCCACGCCGGCACCGCCAGGCGTGACAGCGAGATCGTGACGTCAGGCGGTCGTGTCCTCACCGTCGTCGGCCGCGCTGCCGACTTTCGCCAGGCAATGACCCAGGCGTACGATGCGGTCGATCGGATTACATTCGACAACAAGCACGTGCGCCGCGATATTGGACGGAAGGCGCTCGCTTAAGCGCTGCGCGTTCGCGCGTCGTCGTCTTCGGATTCGTGTTCGTTTTCGAAGACGATCCGACACGAACACGAACACGAACACGAACACGAACACGAACACGAACACGAATCCGAACACGAATCCGAATACGAACACGAATCCGATCCCTCGTCAGTGAACTACTCCCTCCTGACCTTCGGTTGCCGCGTCAATCAGGCCGACTCGCTGGCCATCGAAGCGGAGCTGCGAGCGCATGGCGGACGCGCTCGTCACGCCCGAGCAGGCGGACGTCGTCGTGGTGAACAGCTGCTCGGTCACCGCCACGGCCGACCAGGGCACGCGGCAGGCGGTTCGGCGTGTCGCTCGTGAGAACCCCCGAGCGCGAATCGTGGTGACTGGTTGCTACGCGACGCGGCGTCCCGACGAGCTCGCCGCGCTGCCGGGCGTCTTCCGTGTGGTGCCGAACGATGACAAATCGGCTCTGGTGCGGATGCTTCGTGTCGCGGTCTCGGAGGACGAACTTCCGCAAACGACTGCGGATCGGTATGCCGGCGCGGATGGACCGTGTGGTGCGAACGAGCCGGTCCTGACGCCTGGCACCCTCGGACGCACCGCCTTCACACTCCGCGTTCAGACGGGCTGCGACGAGCCCTGCGCGTACTGCATCATCCCGACGACGCGCGGGCGCTCGCGGAGCGCGCCGATCGAGGACCTGGTGCGCGATCTGCGACGGATTGAAGGGGCGGGCTATCGAGAGGTCACGCTCACGGGCGTACATCTGGGCGCGTACGGACGCGATCTTGAACCAGCGTCATCACTGACGGCGCTGCTTCGTCGCGCGCTCGATTCGACGCGCGACATCGTCGTGCGAATCGGGTCGCTCGAGCCGATGGATTGCACGCCGGACCTGCTCGACCTCGCGTGTTCGACCGATCGATTTGCGCCGGCGTTCCACCTGCCGTTGCAGCACGCCAGCGACCGTGTCTTGCGCTCCATGCGCCGGCCGTACACGCGGGCGCAGTACGACGAGCTCGTCACCGAGCTGCGAGACCGCCTCCCCAACGCCTCGATCACGAGCGACATCATCGTCGGCTTCCCCGGCGAGAAAGACGATGACGCAGACGTGTTGGTTGACTACCTCGAGACGTCGCCGCTGACGCAGCTGCACGTGTTTCCGTACTCGGATCGACCTGGGACAGAGGCGTCTCGCATGGATCCAAAGGTCCACGGAACGCTCATCCGCGAGCGCAGTCGTCGCGTACGCGACGTAGGTGCGCGGCTGTCAGCGGCGTTTCTGGAAACGCAGATACCTGGCCCGCACAAAGCGTTGACGATCCACGATGGCAGTGCTGCTGTGACGTTGAACGGGATCCGGTGCGTGCTCACCGAGCCGCAGCCGCGCAAGTCGTGGGTAACGGTGCGATTGCGGCGGGAGGCGGAATGGGAGAGTCGGTGAGGTCGTGCGCTCCTAGCTCATGACCGTGACTATGTCGTGTTCGGCGTTGGGTTCGTGTTCGAACCCGAACCCGAACCTGCCGAAAACGAACACGACTACGAACGCGATCTGCGCTTGTCTAGTCCCCCGACATGAGCGCGGCGATCCGCTGAGCGGGCGCGCGTTTCTGGCCGTCCACGATCAGTTGTCCACACGCCGCGCGGATGTCGCGTCCGCGGCTCTTCCTCACCGACACGGTCATCCCGTGTTCCGCAAGGATCGAGGCGAAGCGATTCACACGCGCGTCTGACGGACGATCGAACGGAATACCAGGCGCCGCGTTCAGCGGGATCAGATTCACCTTTGCCTTCAGTTGCGACAGCAGTCGCACCAGGCGGCGCGCGTCTTCGGGCGTGTCGTTGACCGAGTCGAGCAGCACGTACTCGAACGTGATGCGGTCACGCCGCTTGAGTGGTATCCGCCGGCAGGCAGCCAGCAGATCGTCGAGCGGATACTTCTTGTTGATCGGCACGATCGCTGTGCGCTGCTCGTCGGTCGTTCCGTGCAGCGAAATCGCGAGGTTCGGGACCAGCGGTTCGCGCATGAGCCGCTCGATCCCTGGGACGAGGCCGACCGTAGACAACGTGATCCGTCGTGCCGGCAGCGCAAGTCCTTGCGCGTCGGTGAGCATCCGCAGCGCCTGCATGACGGCGTCGTAGTTGTGGAGCGGCTCGCCCATTCCCATCAAGACGATGTTGATCGGGGTCGAGAGCAGATCCAACGTGGTGGCGAGGACGCGTACTTGCCCCACGATCTCGCCCGCGGTCAGATTGCGCACGAACCCCATCCTGCCGGTCAGGCAGAACGCACAATCCATCGCGCAGCCGACCTGGCTCGAGATGCAGAACGTCAGGGCGGGCGTGTCGGGGATGAACACCGACTCGATCCGCCGCCGGTCGTTCAGCTCGAACAGGAACTTCTGTGTGCCGTCGGAGGACGTCTCGCGTGTGACGAGCGCGGGGGTGCCGATCGTGAAGTCGTGCCCGAGGCGTTCGCGAAGCGATTGGGCGAGGTCGGTCATCGCCGCGAAATCGGTCACGCCGCGCTTGTGAATCCACCCGTAGACCTGGCGGGCATGGAACGCCCGGATGCCGGCCTCGGTAAAAAGGGCTTCGAGGGCTGGGCGGTCAAACGCCGCCAGATCGGGCCGGGCGGGCGAAGCGGGAGGCGGACCAGACGGCCGAGGGCGGGACATATCTCCTGTGCTATCTATGAGATAGGAAACGCCTTGATTGTACCATGCAGGGTCTGGCTTTTCGGGCAACCTCGTGATATGATGTCCATTCTTTCTAAGTCTCTGTAAAGCAAGGACTTGTGCCGATCCTTGCAGCCCGACCGAGACGCGTTCCCGATCCCATAGCGACACCCGTGCCGATGATTGTCCGCGAGGTCTTCGACAACGGTCTCCGTCTCGTTACCGAGCGTATCGACTCGGTCCGATCGGTGACGATTGGCGTCTGGCTGGCGCGCGGCTCGCGCCACGAATCCGACCAGCAGAGCGGCATCGCCCATTTCATCGAGCACATGCTCTTCAAGGGCACGTCCACGCGATCCGCGGAAGACATCGCCCAGTCGATCGACTCGCTCGGTGGTCACCTCGACGCCTTCACGGCCAAGGAATACGCGAGCTACTACATCAAAGTGCTCGACGAGCACCTCGCGTATGCCTGGGACATCCTGGCCGATATCGTTCTCAATCCGGCGTTCCGACCCGACGACATCGAGCGCGAGAAGAAGGTGATCCTCGAAGAGATCAAGATGGTCGAGGACACGCCCGACGATCTCGTTCACGAGTTGTTCACGCAGAGTCTCTGGGAGGGGCATCCGCTCGGACGTCCCATCCTTGGTACGCCCGAGACCGTCACGGCGCTCGATCGCGACGCTCTCTCCCGCTTCTTCCAGGACACGTACTGTGCGCCGAATCTCGTGATCGCTGCGGTGGGCAACCTGGAACACGAGCGGGTGCGGACGATGGTCGCGGAGCGGTTCGGGCGCCTTCCAGCTGTCGCGCCGGCGCCGCCAGATGTTGCACCGGCGGTCGTCCCGCAGGTCCTGGTGCGCACCAAGGAACTCGAGCAGAGCCACGTGTGCATCGGCAGCAGCAGCTATCCGCAGCACCATGACGACCGCTATGCGAGCTACGTCCTCAATACGGTGTTGGGCGGCTCGATGAGCTCACGGCTCTTCCAGAACGTCCGCGAGCGGCGCGGGTTGGCGTATGCCGTCTTCAGCGGCCTCGCCGCGTATCGCGACGCCGGCGCCATGACGATTTACGCCGGTTGTGCGAACGAAGCCGTGGACGAGTTGATCGACGTCGTCGTCGGCGAAGTCCGCGGGATGAAGACCGAATTGCCCGACGCGGAGCTGCGACGGGCCAAGGATCATCTCAAGGGCAGCCTCATGCTCAGCCTCGAGAGCACATCGAGCAGGATGTCGAATCTCGCGCGGCAGGAGCTCTATTTCGATCGTCAGTTCAGTCTCGATGAGACGCTCGAAGGCATCGAGCGCGTGACAGCCGCGCACGTGAGCCGGGTCGCCCGAGATTTGTTCCACAATGGAGCCCTCGGGGCGACGGTGTTGGGCCAGGTGGGGAGCCTGCGCGTGGACCACGAACGACTGGGTCTCGGGGATTGACCGAACAGCGATGATTCCTCGATACACACACCCGGAAATGGGTCGCCTCTGGAGCGACCAGCGGCGGTACGACGCCTGGCTGGCCGTCGAAACGGCGGCTGCCGAGGTCATGGCGGACGCCGGCCTCATCCCTGGAGATGCGGCCAGGGACATCCGTGACCGTGGTGCGTTCGACATCGCCCGCATCGAAGAAATCGAAGCCACAACCCATCACGACGTCATCGCATTCACCACGGCCGTCGCCGAGAAGGTCGGTCCATCCGCGCGCTGGTTGCACTTCGGTCTGACCTCGTCTGACGTCGTTGACACGGCGCTCGCGCTGCAGATGCGCGACGCATGTGACCTCATCGTGCGCGGGCTCGACGAGCTCGCGGCCGCGGTCAAGCAGCGAGCCGAGGAACACCGCCACACGGCGATGATCGGCCGCACGCACGGCGTCCACGCCGAGCCGATGACGTTTGGGTTGAAACTCGCGCTCTGGTACGCGGAGATTCAACGGAATCTCGAACGCGTCCGCCGCGTTCGCACGGTTGTTGCGGTGGGCAAGATCTCCGGGGCCGTCGGAACGTTTGCGCATTTGCCGCCGTCGATCGAGGCTGCGGTGTGCCGGCGGCTCGGCCTCGAGCCCGCACCGGTCTCCTCGCAGGTCATCCAGCGCGATCGGCACGCGGATCTGATGACAACGCTGGCCATCTCTGCGGCGTCGCTCGAGAAGTTCGCGCTCGAGATCCGCGGGTTGCAGAAGACCGAGATTGGCGAGGTGGAGGAGCCGTTTGCCAAGGGGCAGAAGGGCTCGTCCGCGATGCCGCACAAGCGGAATCCGATCGGCTGCGAGCAGATCTGCGGACTCGCGCGGCTGGTGCGTGGCAATGCCATGGCGGCGCTCGAGAACGTGGCGCTCTGGCACGAGCGCGACATCTCACATTCGTCCGTCGAGCGAGTCATTCTGCCCGACTCGTTCATCGCGCTCGATCACATGCTTCGCCGCTTCACGCGCATCGTGAAGGGCATGGTCGTGTATCCGGATCGGATGCTCGAGAATCTGGCGCGGTCGCGCGGCGTGGTGTTCTCGGGACAGATCCTGCTGGATCTCGCCTCACGCGGCATCTCACGAGAACAGGCCTACTCGTGGGTCCAGCGAAACGCCATGCGGTCCTTCGAGGAGCAGCGTCCCTTCAAGGACCTTCTGTTGGCGGATGCCGAGGTCATGGCCGTCCTCTCATCTGCAGACGTCGAGAAGGCGTTCGACCTTCACGTGCAGCTACGACACGTTGACGAGATCATAGACAGAGTCTTCCGGGTTCAAGGGGTTCCGGAGGTTCCGAAAGTTCCGGAGGTTCAACACGTTCTATGAAGACGAGAGTGTTTGTCACCTTGAAGCCGTCCGTGTTCGACCCGCAGGGCAACACGATCACCGAGGCCTTGCACCAGATGGGCTATGGCGGGATCGACGATGTGCGGCAGGGGAAGTATTTCGAGCTGGATGTGGCGGCACCTGATGCAGATGCGGCGCGCGCGGTCGCGTCCGAAGTGGCGCACAAGCTGCTCGCGAATCCTGTGATCGAGAGTTATCGGATAGAGGTTGTAGACAACTCGAAGGTTCAGGGTTCGAACCAGTTGAAGGTCGCTAGAGTTCTGAACCAGAGTCCGAAGAGATCGCATATGAAATTCGCCATCATCGTGTTCCCTGGCTCGAACTGCGATCACGACGCCTACCATGCCGCCAAGCACGTGCTCGGGCAGGATGCGGCCTTCATCTGGCACAAGGAAACGAGTCTCGCGGGTGCGGACGCCGTGATTCTGCCGGGCGGCTTCTCGCATGGTGACTACCTGCGCGTCGGCGCCGTGGCGCGGTTCTCGCCGGTGATGGACTCGGTGCGAGCGTTCGCCGCCGCCGGGGGGCCGGTCCTCGGTATCTGCAACGGATTCCAGGTGCTGCTCGAAGCGGGCATGCTGCCGGGCGCGATGCTGCGCAACACGGGGCTGAAGTTCCGCTGCGAGCACGTGCACGTGCGCGTGGAACAGACCGACACGCCCTTCACGGCGCTGTGCGCCGTGGGGCAGGTGCTGCGCATGCCAATCGCACACGGCGAGGGCAACTACTACACGGAGCCGGAGACTCTGGCGGCGCTCGAAGCGAACCGGCAGGTGATTTTTCGATACACCACGGCGGACGGTCAGCTCGATCCTGCCGCCAATCCGAACGGATCGCTGCACGGCATCGCCGGGATCTGTAGCGCCGGGCGCAACGTCGTTGGATTGATGCCGCATCCTGAGCGCGCGTGCGAATCGGTGCTCGGCAGCCGCGACGGACTCGTGATGTTCGAATCCGTCCTTTCAGCCGTGCAACAGACCGCGGGGGTGGTTGGCTAAGTGGAAGGCAGCCAGCGTCGCACGGTCGGTTTCGCATTGTTCGGATCGTCAGCGGTGTTGCTGGTGATCGCCTGGTTGATATCGGGCGGGCTGTTCGGCTTGACCGAAGACTCACGACCGACGGTATCGATGCTCATGGGAGCAGTCGGCGTACTCGACGCGATCATGGGCGTCTATTTCATTCTCTCGACAGGCGCGTGAGACGGCCAACTGTAGTTCGTAGGCAGTAGTTCGTAGTTCGTAGACCGAGACTAGACTGTAGACCGCAGACTGACGAAATGTCTGCTTTTGACTCCGACATCCTCGCTCGACACGGCATCACGGCCGACGAGTACGCCCGTATCGTCCAGCGTTTGGGGCGCGAGCCGAACCTCACCGAGCTCGGTATCTTCTCGGTGATGTGGTCGGAGCACTGCAGCTACAAGAGCTCCAGAATTCACCTCAAAACGCTGCCTACGCAGGGACCGCGCGTACTGCAGGGCCCTGGCGAGAACGCCGGCGCCGTCGACATCGGCGACGGGCTCGCCGCCGTGTTCAAGATCGAATCGCACAACCATCCCTCGTTCATCGAGCCCTATCAAGGCGCGGCGACAGGCGTCGGCGGGATCATCCGCGACATCTTCACGATGGGCGCCCGTCCGATTGCGTTACTCAATTCGCTGCGTTTCGGGCGTATCGATCGGCCCGACGTACGCCGCGTGCTCGAGGGCGTCGTCGCGGGCATCGCAGGTTACGGCAACAGCATCGGCATTCCGACGATTGGCGGCGAAGTCGCGTTCGATGACTCGTACGCGGGGAATCCGCTGGTCAACGTGTTCTGCCTCGGCATTGCCCGTACCGACGAGATCGTGAAAGGCATCGCGACGGGAGTCGGCAACCCCGTCTACTACGTCGGTGCCAAGACCGGGCGCGACGGCATTCATGGCGCCACGATGGCGTCCGCTGAATTCGACGACAAGCTCGACGAGAAGCGTCCGGCCGTTCAGGTTGGCGATCCCTTCATGGAAAAGCTGCTCCTCGAGGCCTGTCTCGAGGTCATGCGCACCGACGCCCTCGTCGGCATCCAAGATATGGGGGCTGCTGGGCTGACGTGCTCGACGTGCGAGATGGGCGCCAGGGGCGGAATGGGTGTCGAGATCGACGTGGCACGGGTCCCGCAGCGCGAGACCGGCATGACGCCCTACGAGATTCTGCTCTCGGAATCCCAGGAGCGGATGCTGCTCGTCGTGAAGAAGGGCCGGGAAGCCGAAGTCGAACGGATCTTTGAAAAATGGGATCTGCACGCCGTTCATATCGGCGAGGTCACCGGCGACGGGTTGATGCGGGTGAAGGAGCGCGGTGTGACAGTGGCGGAGCTGCCCAACAAGGCACTCGCCGACGAGGCACCGATGTACGACCGGCCCACGCGCGAGCCTGAGTGGTTGAAGGACGTGCAGAGCCTCGACATCGAGACGCTCCGCCCAGCGGAGGATGCGTCCTCGACGTGGCTCCGCCTGCTCGGGGCACCAGCCATTGCGAGCAAGCGGTGGATCTACCGCCAGTACGATCACATGGTGCGCACCAACACGCTGGTGCTTCCGGGCTTTGGCGCCGGCGTCGTGCGCGTCAAGGGGACAAAGCGCGCGCTCGCGATGTCTGTGGATGGGAACGGACGATACAGCTTTCTCGATCCGTTCCGCGGCGCACAGCTGGCGGTCGCTGAGGCATGCCGGAACGTCGCGTGCGCAGGCGCGCTGCCGATTGGCGCAACGAACAATCTGAACTTCGGCAATCCCGAAAAGCCGGAGATCATGTGGCAGCTGGTGCAGGCGGTTCGCGGCATTGGCGCCGCCTGCCGCGCGCTCGACGTGCCGATCACGGGCGGGAACGTCAGCCTCTACAACGAGACCGACGGCAAAGCGATTCTGCCGACACCGGTGCTCGGTGTCGTGGGTGTCATCGAGGATGCCGCGCACGTGCAGGCTCGGGCGTTCCCAGAGGATGGTGCCGCAATCGTGTTGCTGGGCGAAGGGCTCGACGAGCTTGGCGGCAGCGAGTACCTGTATCAGGTGCATGGCCTGCTGCGCGGACAGCCGCCACAACTCGATCTGGACGCAGAGCGCAGACTGCAGACGCTGCTGGTCGAGACGGCTGCCGCTGAACTGACGATGTCTGCCCACGACTGTGCGGAAGGCGGGCTCGCGGTGGCGCTGGCGGAATGCTGTTTCGATACCGGCGGCCAGGGCGCTGACATCGATGTGCCGGCCGTCGCGGCGCACGCGCTCGCGACGGAATCCGCGCTCTTTGGTGAATCGGCCTCGCGCGTGATCGTATCCGTGGAACCGGCGGCGCTCGACACACTGCTTGCTCGTGCCGCCGAGGCTGGCGTTCCGGCGCGACTGATCGGTCGCACGGGCGGGACGCGGATCCGGATCAGCATCGACGGCGTCCTCGCGGCCGACGTGGCCGTCCGGGACGCCGAGCAGGCGTGGACAACGGCGATCGAAGGGTACTTCGTGAGGCAGACGGCGTAAACGTGGAGTTCATTCGACGCCCGAAACACGAGTGAATTTCGTTTTTGGTGACGCGGCCCGAAACCCGGCTTTCTGGAGCAACAGCTGATGTTCGACAAGTTCCGCGAAGCGTGCGGCGTCTTTGGCATCTACGGACACCCCGAAGCCGCCAACCTCGCGTACCTCGGCATCTACGCGATGCAGCACCGCGGCCAGGAGAGTGCGGGGATTGCGTCCTCGGACGGTCAGCTCGTGCGCGCGCACCGGGCCATGGGACACGTGGCGGACGTGTTCAATGCTCCCGTGCTGGCCACGCTGCCCGGCCCGATGGCGATCAGCCACGTGCGGTATTCCACGACCGGGTCGAGCCACATCAGCAACGCGCAGCCGTTCCTCATCGACTGCGCGCATGGGCAGATCGCCATCGGTCACAACGGCAATCTGGTCAACGCTCGCGAGCTTCGCGACGACCTGGTACGCGAGGGCTCGATTTTCCAGACCAATTCCGACACGGAAGTCGTGCTGCACCTCTACGCCCGGTCGCGGGCGGGTACGGTGGAGCAGGCCGTTGTCGAATCGGTGTCGCAGGTGCGAGGCGCATTTTCGTTCGTCATGCTGACGAACGATCGCCTCATTGCCGTCCGCGATCCGCACGGCTTTCGGCCGCTGGCGCTCGGCAAGCTGGGTGACGCCTGGGTGGTGTGCTCCGAGACCTGCGCGATGGATCTGATCGGCGCCACCTACGAACGGGACATCGAGCCGGGTGAAGTGCTGGTCATCGGGCCGTCCGGCGTAAAGTCGCTGCACCCGTTCGCGCCGGCGCGTCTCGCGCACTGCGTGTTCGAGCACGTGTACTTCGCGCGTCCCGACAGCTATGTGTTCGGCCAGAGCGTGAACGAGGTTCGCACCAATCTGGGACGCATCCTGGCCCGAGAGGCGCCAGTCGACGCCGATGTCGTCGTACCGATCCCGGACTCGGGCGTGTGCGCGGCTGTGGGGTACGCGGAGGAATCGGGCATTCCGATGCGGATGGGTCTCATCCGCAATCACTACGTGGGCCGCACCTTCATTCAGCCGCAGCAGTCGATCCGCCACTTCGGCGTGCGCGTGAAATTGAACCCGGTGCGCAGCATCCTCGAAGGCAAGCGCGTCGTGCTGATCGACGATTCGATCGTGCGCGGCACGACCAGCCGCAAGATCGTTCGCATGGTCAAGGCCGCCGGCGCCCGCGAAGTGCACATGCGCATCAGCTGTCCGCCCACCATCTCGCCGTGCTTCTACGGCGTGGACACGCCGCAGCGGTCAGAACTGATTGCCGCGACGCACACGCTGCCGGAAATCCGGAAGTATCTGGATGCCGAGTCACTGAGCTATCTGAGTCTCGAAGGCATGCTTTCGGCCGTGGGCGATGGCAGGGCGTCGTACTGCACGTCCTGCTACACGGGCAACTATCCGGTGTCGTTCCCGAGAAACGAGCAGGCGTACTTGCAGCTGACGCTGAAGCCTCACGTGCCGGATCCTCACGACATTCAGGAGGTTCAACAGGGAACGCAACCACCTCGAGAAGTTCCGGAGGTTCCTCAGGTTCCGCACGTCGTGGAGGTTCCGTAGGAGCTCAAAATTCGGAACCTTGGAGCCCAATCCCGAACCGCACATGCGTTGGCGGCGCCAGCCTCCGCGAGCTGACGCTCGAAACCGCGCCTGTCGTCCGCTCGGATTGCGAACTCACGCTTCGCGCCACCGGCCACAAGAAGTGGCCGGCGTCGGCACTCCTCACTCCCTTCGGCACGGTTTCAGACTGACGCTCATCGCGTCACTCGCAGTCGGCCGGCGCCGCCAACGCACGTGCGGTTCGGGATTGCACCGGAACTTCGCGTGGCTTGCAAACGGTAGCTCACGGTGCACGCTTGCGTGAGCGATGGTTGAAACCCCGGACGGAACTTGGAACCCTTGGAAGCCTGTGTCGAAGTGCTCCGTCGCATCGAGCATCATGTGAAAATAGACGACTCCGGCAGCTGATGGATGTACGGGATCATTCCACGCACACTATGCGCAGATTGTCGGCTTTATTCTTTGCACAGGCTTGGAAGAACCGAATCCCGAACGGCGCTTGTGTTGGCGGCGCCGGCCGACTGCGAGTGACGCGATGAGCGTCAGTCTGAAACCGTGCCGAAGGGAGTGAGGAGTGCCGACGCCGGCCACTTCTTGTGGCCGGTGGCGCGAAGCGTGAGTTCGCAATCCGAGCGGACGACAGGCGCGGTTTCGAGCGTCAGCTCGCCGGAGGCTGGCGCCGCCAATGCAAGCGCCGTTCGGGATGGACCCGGAACAGGGAATCTGAGAACTGACTATGGACTACCAGTCTTCCGGCGTCTCAATCGATGCCGGCAACGAAGCCGTCCGCCGGATCAAGGGACTCGCACGCAGCACGTTCACGAGCGGGGTCCTGTCAGAGATCGGATCGTTCGGCGGCCTGTTCCACCTCGCGTCCGCCAACGTCAAAGACGCGGTGCTCGTGGCCAGCGCCGATGGTGTCGGAACCAAACTGAAGGTCGCGTTCCTCGCCAACCGGCACAACACGGTCGGTGCCGATCTCGTCAATCACTGCGTCAACGACATCCTGGTGCAGGGCGCGCGTCCGCTGTTCTTCCTGGACTATCTCGCGACGGGACGTCTGTCGCCCGCCGTCGCCGAGGAGATTGTGGGCGGGATGGCCGTCGCCTGCCGCGAGAACACGTGCGCGCTGCTCGGTGGCGAGACCGCTGAAATGCCGGGATTCTACGCGGACGGCGAATACGACCTCGCCGGCTTCATCGTCGGCGTCGTCGAGCGCCACCGGATTGTGAATGGCTCGTCGATTGTGCCCGGTGACATCCTGATCGGACTGCCTTCGACCGGCCTCCATACGAACGGCTATTCGCTGGCGCGGCGCATCGTGTTCGAACGGCTTGGACTGCGGGTCGATTCCTACGTGGATGCCCTGGGCACGACTATCGGCGACGCCCTGCTGGCGACGCACCGCAGCTACCTCAATGTGATTGCGCCGCTCCTCGACCGCCAGCTCGCCAAGGGCCTTGCGCACATCACCGGCGGTGGCATTACTGAAAACCTGCCGCGGATTCTGCCCGAAGGCTTCGGGGCCGAGATCGCGCGCGGCTCGTGGGACGTGCCGCCCATCTTCACCCTGCTGCAGGAAGCCGGCGAAGTCAAAGACGAGGAGATGTACCGCGCGTTCAATATGGGCGTGGGCATGATCGTCGCGTGCGATGCTCGATATGCGGGCGAAGTGATTGCGATGCTGCAGTCATCCGGCGAGACAGGTGCGCGGGTCATCGGTGGGACGTTCAAGGCACAGGAGTGCAATACTCCTGAAGGGAGCCTCCGAATCGATCCCGAACGGCGCTTGCGTTGGCGGCGCGGGCCGACTGCGAGTGACGCGAAGAGCGTCAGTCTGAAACTGCGCCGAAGGGAGCGAGGAGTGCCGCCACCGGCCACTCCTTGTGGCGGTGGCGCTCAGCGTCAGTTCGCAATCCGAGCGGACGACAGGCGCAGTTTCGAGCGTCAGCTCGCCGGAGGCCGGCGCCGCCAACGCAAGCGCCGTTCGGGCGGCTCGCGATAACCCTGGGAACCAGGGAACCTCGGAACTTGTGAAGCTTCTGAACCTTGGAACCGTTGGAACTTTGGAGAGTCGCATTGAACCCAGTCCTCGGTGTGCTGATTTCCGGCCGCGGCAGCAACCTTCAGTCGATCATCGATGCCATCGCCGACGGCCGCCTCGACGCGCAGATAGGCCTCGTCATCTCCAATCGCGCGGACGCGCAAGGGCTCGAGCGCGCACACCGCGCCGGCATTGAGACGCTGGTCCTGTCGCATCGTGCGTTCCCGGATCGCGAGTCGTTCGATCAGGCAGTCGCGGACGCGCTCAAAGCGCGCGGTGTGACGCTCGTGTGTCTCGCGGGCTTCATGCGTCTCTTGAGTCCGCGCTTCATCGACCGATTTCCGAATGCCATTCTGAACGTGCATCCGTCGCTGCTGCCGGCGTTCCCAGGTGTGGACGCGCAGCGTCAGGCGCTCGAGCATGGCGTGAAGATCGCGGGCTGCACCGTGCATCTCGTAACGCCTGCACTCGATGCAGGGCCGATCGTGATGCAGGCGTCGGTGCCCGTGCACGACGACGACACCGTGGAGTCGTTGGCGGCGCGTATCCTCACAGAGGAACATCGAATCTATCCCGAAGCGATCGCGCGCGTATTGAGTGGGAAGTGGATCCTTCGTGGCGAACACTTCGTGCGAATAACAGATTCGTAACTCTCTGCGGACGCGCTAGCTGACGAGTTACGAATCCGAAACCGAACACGAATACGAACGCGAATACGAACACGGCGCGGACACGGTCCGACCTCACCTGATCCGTATATCAGCCTATTTCCGCAGCCACATACAGCCACAGCTCAGCAGAAAGTGTGCAACGGCACGCCAATCGTCATGATGTGCAGGCGTGTGCAGAGTTCCTCATTTCCCGCAACGTTTGTCGCCTCCTGACCACTACAAAGAGAATCAATTTGGAGACTGGAATTCGCGTTCGGTAGTACTTTAGTTACTTCCCACGCAGACAATCCTCGCTAGGATCTCGGTTCCGGACGATGTTCGGAGGCGGCTCCCCAGCGGCCCTCGATTCGGTAGGCGATCCCCGCCGCGGCTCCCCGCGGGGATCGCAACCGTCGACCCGTCTATCGAAGCCCTTCCACCTTCGCAATCCGGATCGCGTGCTCTCGGTGCTCGCTTGCGAGCGGAGCGCGCCGGGCAACATACATGAGGTTACTGTCGTGGAAGCGTCGATGAGGCAGGCAATGAGGCGAGATCACAACGCAGAATTGATTGGCAGCAGTCGCGAGATGCTGGATCTTCGCGACGAGATCGGGCGAATCTCCGCGTCCGAGGCCAAGGTCCTCGTCACCGGCGAGAGCGGCGTCGGCAAGGAGCTGGTCGCCCGCGCGATTCACGCGGGCAGCCCGCGGGCATCGGCACCGTTTGTCGCGATGAACTGTGCCGGTCTTCCCGAAACGCTCCTCGAATCCGAGTTGTTCGGGCACGTGAAGGGCAGCTTCACCGGCGCCTATCGCGACAAGGCGGGCAAGCTGGAGCTCGCCGATCGCGGCACCGTGTTCCTCGACGAAGTGGGCGAGATGACGCTGCGCATGCAGGGCCTGCTCCTCCGCTTCCTCGAGACCGGCGAGCTGCAGAAGGTCGGCTCGGATCGCGCGACTGGCCGCGTCAACGTGCGCGTCATCGCGGCCACCAATCGCGATCTCCGCACGCTCATCGTGGAAGGCAAGTTCCGCGAGGATCTCTTCTATCGCCTGAACGTCATTCACCTCGTGGTGCCGCCGCTGCGCGACCGACGCGCCGACATCCCGACGCTCGTCGAGCACTTCCTGGGGCGCTTCGAGCGCCACAACGGTTATGCAGGCGCACGCGCGCACGATCAGTACCGAGACCATGTCGGCACTCGTCGAGTACCCGTGGCCCGGCAACGTGCGCGAGCTCGAAAACGTGATCGAGCGGCTGGTGGTCAACGCCAGGCGCGAGATCGCGACGCCCGATGACCTGCCGCCGGAAGTGCGTCAACAACGTGGTGTGTCACTGCGCCCGAAGCGCGAACGTCGCCGCACGGTCGCCGACGATCTCTACAAGCGGATCCGCGAGGAGCAGGAATCGTTCTGGACGGCTGTGTACCCGCTCTACATGCAGCGGGAGATCACGAAGGACAACGTTCGCGATCTCGTTCGGAAGGGCCTCGAAGAGGCGCGCGGCAACTACAAGATCGTCGCGAAGCTCTTCAACATGGACCCGCACGACTACAAGAAGTTCTTGAATTTCCTGAGGAAGCATGACTGTCAGTTGCCGTTCAAAGAGTACCGCCAGTAGCCGCTGCTGGCGGCTGGGAGTTGCCGCCCTCGGTGCGGTGATGGCCTTGCTGCCGTCGGCGACGCTGGCTCAGGCGGCTGCTCCCGGTACTGCCACGAGCGGATCCGCACCGGCTGTGAGCGGGACGACGGTACCGGCGTCGTACGTCATTGGACCGGAAGACGTACTGAGCATCGTGTTCTGGCGCGACAAGGACATGTCGGTCGATGTCATCGTGCGTCCGGACGGGAAGATCTCCGTGCCGCTGCTGAACGACGTCGACGCAGCCGGACTGACGCCGGAGCAGCTGCGGGCCAACCTGGCTGCGGCGGCCAAGAAATACATCGAGGATCCGAGCACGAGCGTCGTCGTCAAGGAGATCCACAGCCGGAAGGTGTTCGTGACCGGGAAGGTCACCAAGCCAGGGACGTTTCCGCTCACCGGCGAGATGAATGTGCTGCAGGTGATCGCGCTGGCTGGCGGGCTGCTCGAATACGCCGATTCCAAGAACATCGCGATCATCCGCTCTGAGAACGGCAAGCAGGAGTTTCACAAGTTCAACTACAACGACGTCGTCAAACAGAAGCACGTCGAACAGAACATTTTCCTGAAACCCGGCGATACGGTCGTCGTTCCATAGGCGGCTGAGCACGTGAGTCGGGTCATTCGTCTTGTCGTAGTGAACGTTGTGATGATGGCGTGTTCTGCCGGCATCGCCGGGCGCACAGGTGCAGTCGTCTCGAGGGCAAGTGGCGGCGCCACTGGGAGTCGCGCCGCCCGACCCGAATGCGCCGCACGTGCTCAATCTGAACGTCGGCGTCGCGGAGGGATATGACACGGACGTGCAGGCAGAGTTCGGATCGGTCACCCAGGACACGCCGCGGATTGACAGCTTCTATTCGGAGTTGTCGGCATCTGGCGAGTACCGGTGGCAGGGCCAGCACGTTGAGTTTGGGGCGAGCGGAGCGTCGACCGTGAAGTACTACCAGTCGCTGGACGAGTTCCGCAATGTCGGCGAGAGTGCCGGCGTCGGCGTGTCCGCGCAACTTGCACCCAGAACGAGCGTGTTCGCCAATGGCAGCGCTGCGTATTCTCCGTCGTACCTGTACGGGCTGTTCCCCACGGTGGGTGAGCTCGCGCCCGGAGACTCGATCCCTTCAGCTCCCGACTACGGCGCCACGACGCAGGCCTCGTACAACTACGGTGGCGTCGTCCGGCTCACGCATGCGCTCGGCGCTCGCGACGGCGTTGTCGTTCGGCGGCGATGTGTCGCACACGAATTTCGTCCAGGAGACCGACTTCCAGCGCGACTTCAACAACTACGGAGTGCAGGCCGCGTACGCCAGGAGCCTGTCCGCTCACAGCACGCTGAACGTCGGCTACCAGTACCGTCGCGGCCAGTTGGGCTACGGCCGTCTCGAAGATACGGCTGAAAACGGCTTTGACGTTGGGCGTGCAGCTGACGAAGCCGCTCTCCGCGACCCGCAAGGTGGTGTTTGGGTTCAACGGCGGCGCGTCCGCGGTAGAGGCTCCGGAGCGCTGCCGGATGCTGGACGGACTGTCCGGCCGCTTCTATCAGGGCAGTCGGCGATGTCAGTGTTGCGTACGACTTCGGCCGAAGCTGGCAGGTCCGCGGCGCGTGTCAGCGTGGTGTGCAGTATCTCGCGGTTTTGCGCGATCCCGTCGTCACGAGCGGGTTTTCAACGGCAGTCGACGGACTGCTTGAGCGGTCGCGTGTTGTTCACGGCGTCGGCCGGATATTCGACCGGCGTCTCCGCATTCAACCTGAATTCCTCGACGGCGTTCACGACCTATACCGGCGTCGTCCGTGTCAGCCGCGCGGCGACGCGCACGCTCTCGGGGTTCGCCGAGTACCTCGTACTACTACTACGACTTTCGAGGGTCTCTCCAACTCCAGCCTGGCCTTCCTCCGCAACTGCAGAGGAACGTCGCACGCGTCGGGCTCACGTTGTGGTTGCCCGTGATAGGAAGGTAACCGTGCTCCCCGGACAGAAGTTCACACCAGAAGACGTGCTCGCCGTATTCAAGCGCTGGTGGTGGCTTGTCGTTCCGCCGCTCGCAATCGGGCTCGCGCTCGGCGTGCTGGTCTTCCGGCTCATTCCCGTGAAGTACCAGTCCGAGACGCTGATCATGGTCGTCCCGCAGCGGGTGCCGGACGAGTACGTCAAGGCGACGGTTACGAGCCCCATCGAGGATCGGCTGTCGTCGATCAGCGATCAGATCATGAGCCGTTCACGTCTCGAGCGGATCATCACCGATCTGAATCTCTACCGCGGCGATCGCGCCAAGGGCGCACTCATGGAAGACGTCGTGCGTCGCATGCGCGCCGACATCAAGGTCACGGTGGAGAACAAAGACGGGTTCCGCGTGAACTACATCAGCGACGAGCCTTCGACCGCGCAGAAGGTCACCGAGCGGCTCGCGACGCTGTTCATCGACGAGAATCTGCGCGATCGTGAGAACCAGGCCCAGAACACGAACGACTTTCTGCAGAGCCAGCTCGAAGATGCGCGGCGGCGGCTCGTCGAGCACGAGAAGAAGCTCGAGGCGTACCGCCAGCGGTACGCGGGTCAGTTGCCAACGCAGATGCCCGGCAACCTGCAGGCCATCCAGAACGCTCAGCTGCAGTTACAGTCGCTCGACGAGTCCACGAACCGCGCACGGGAGCGGCGCCTGCTCCTGGAGCGGCAACTCGCCGACGCTCAGGTCACAGCCACGGCCGTGACGACTGCCACGCCAGCCGGCGGGAGTGGCGACGCCGCGGCTCCGATGTCCACCGCGCAGCAGCTCGACGCGGCCCAGACTCGGCTGGCTGCGTTCCGCCTGCGCTATACGGCCGATCACCCGGACGTCAAGGCGCTCGAGCGGACGGTGCGTGAGCTGCAGGCCAGGCTCCAGGAAGAAGCCAAGAACCCTGCTGCTCCCCGTCCCCTGGTCGTATCGCCCGAGGAAGTCGCGCGGCGGAAACGCATCTCCGATCTCCAGGCGGAGATCACAGTGATCGACCACCAGATTGCCGCGAACGGGCGAGGAAGCCGCGAACCTCAAAGGGACGATCGCGGGCTACCAGGCGAAGGTGGATGCGCTTCCGGCCCGAGAATCCGAGCTCGTCGAGCTCACGCGCGACTACACGACCCTGCAGCAGACGTACGCGAGCCTCCTCCAGAAGCAGGAAGACTCGAAGCTGGCGGCGAATCTCGAGCGCCGCCAGATTGGCGAGCAGTTCAAGGTGCTGGATCCCGCGTCAATTGCCGCAGAGGCCCTACAACCAGAAGGTGCGGCTCGGGGCAATCGCCGGTGGCGCCGCGGCCGGGCTGGTGGTCGGTCTTGCGATCGTCGCGTTCCTCGAGTACCGCGACACCAGCCTGAAGGTCGAAGAGCACGTGACCCGGTTATTGAGTCTGCCGGTCCTCGCGCTCATCCCGCAGCTGGAGGCCGACGGCGATCGCGCGCGCCGCCAGCGTCGTAACGCCTGGCTCGGTGCCGCCACGACAGTGGTCGCTCTGGTCGGTGCCGCTGCGCTGCTTGCGTGGAAAGGACCGGCTTAGCCACACGTCATGTACCAGCAGTTCTATGGCCTGCGCGAGCTGCCATTCGAGCTCACGCCGGACCCGAGGTTCCTCTTCTTCACGCCGAGCCACCGCGAGGCGTTGAGCAACCTCCAGTACGGGCTGACATCGGCCAAGCCGGTCACCGTGCTGATTGGCGAGGCCGGCACCGGCAAGACGACACTTCTGCGCGCGGCGCTCGAATCCGAGCCGTGCCGGAACGTGCGCTGCGTCTACTTGAGCAATCCGGCACTCTCGAGATCCGAGTTCATCGAGATGCTCGCGGAGAGGTTCGAGTTCGGGAGCGATGCCGCCGCGTCGAAGGCGGTGCTGCTGCAGCGCCTCGAGGCGGTTCTGTTCGACCGGCGCTCCCGCGGTGAGATCACCGCCCTTGTGGTCGACGAGGCCCAGAGCCTGAGCCGGGAACTGCTCGAGGAGATCCGGCTGCTCGCGAACATCGAGACCACGACGACGAAGCTGCTGCCCCTCGTCCTGGCCGGGCAGCCCGAGCTCGCGGAGCGGCTGAACGATCCCTCGCTGCGGCAGTTGAAGCAGCGGATTGCGTTGCGCTGCACGATCAAGACCTTCGAGCTGCAGGAGACGGCCGCCTATATCGCGTCGCGAGTCCGGGTGGCGGGCGGCGATCCGGTGCGCCTGTTCACGCGCGATGCGGTCGTCGAGATTCACGCGCACAGCCGCGGCATCCCGCGCACGATCAGCGTGCTGTGCGACAACGCGCTGATGAACGGGCTTGCGCTCGGCCGAAAGCCCGTCGGCAAGGACATCGTCGCCGAAGTGTGCAGAGACTTCGAGGTGGGTGGAACCGCATTGGCGACGGCACCTGAGCAGCTGCCGACCGTGCATCCGACTGTTGCGGCTGTTCCTGCGGATCAGGATTCGCCGGACGTCGTAGAAGCAGGGCCGGAGAAACCACGAGGGCTCTTCGCGCGCGCCTTCCAGCGCCGCTGAGTCCAGCGATTGTTGGCGCCCGAACGATCGGGTGCATGGCAGACGAGAGCTTATGAGTCGAATCGACGAAGCGTTGAGACGGGCCGCGGCGTTGTCGGGTCCGTCGGGCCCTGGTTCCACCACACTCTCGCCGCCAGCCAAACTCGACGACTTTGTCGTCGAGCGCGAGGGCGGCCGGGGCGCGGACAGGCGTGACGAGTCTGTGCCTTCGGAGCGGTCGGAAAACGCCCGCACATTGACCGCATTGGGCCGGCGTTTCGCGCAGCGCGTGCTCGGCATCCGCAATGCCCCTGCGGATGCGGTGGAACACTATCGGCGTCTGGCAGCCCTGTTGTACGAAGCGCAAGTGGAACGAGGTCTCAAGACACTGCTGATGACGAGCGCCGTGCCTCGGGAAGGCAAGACGACGACGGCATGCAATCTCGCCGCGGCCCTGAGTGAATCCTACCGTCAGCGCGTGCTACTGATTGACGCGGACCTGCGGCGGCCTTCGGTGCACGAGGTGTTTGGCATTGCAAATGTCAACGGCCTGGGGGATGCGCTTCAGACCGACGTGCGAAACGCCCGCATCGTCCCCGTTTCGTCGCGTCTTTCAGTGCTTCCGGCGGGGCGGCCCGAGTCTGGACCCGGTCGCCGGCCTCTCGTCAGGCAGGATGGCGACCAGTCCTCCGCGAGGCCTCGAGCGAGTTCGACTGGGTGCTGCTCGATACGCCGCCTGTCGGATTGTTACCCGATGCGCAGCATATCGTCCGGATGGCCGATGCCGTGCTCATGGTGATTGCTGCTGGCACGACGCCGTACAAGCTCGTTCAGCGCGCTGTCGCTGAAGTGGGACCAGACCGCATCATCGGAACGGTTCTGAATCGAGTGCAGGAAGGCGCCATTCCGATGACGTCGTACTACAGCCACTACTACGGGTCTGTGAAAGACGCATCCTCATAGACCAGGGTGAGCGGATCTTGTCTACCTGCCAAGTGTCGATTGTCACTCAGGCGCATGACAAGAGTCGGGCCTAGCAACTGACACTCTTTGGCACCTTCGGCGGATGCTCGATGGTTCGGCGTTGTAAGTTACTGTAAGCAATGACTTTGTAGAGTGAGATCGGACGAGGGAGTAAGGGAGAGAACTTTGCTCTCCTGCACGATGGCTCCGGTCTCGCTGTTTGTTTCAGCCGCCACCCGGATCGCTGTTCCTGGGCACTAGGGCGGTCCGCTCGCCGCGATTTCACTTCAGCCCAATGTAAGTGAGAGGGCGAAGCTCTGTCTCAGTCACCGGTCACGGTATGGAAGCGCTCACGAAATCATCGCAGGTCGTCCTCGGCGTCGGTGCGGTGCACAACAAGTCGTGAATTCCTTCGGCAAGCTGAATTTTCGTTGCCTGCGCAGCGACTGTTTTTGGGGTTCGCCGACACAACGTCGAGACACGATCGGCGAGCGCGCGCGCAAGGACGGCAACACCAATAGATACAGCCACTTAGTGCGTAGTACTTTTGGGTCACTCCATCGACGCCCCTTGCGCTGTTCTGGCCTGTCGTTTGCCATTGGCTCTAGCGCAGTTTCCCGGGCTCTGGGTTCCAAACTTCATTCGACTCGGTGATTCGCTGTTTCCCATGACGTTCAATCGTGCGGCATTGCTGGACGTGTTCGGTTTGGCGCTAGCGGAGAGTGGATTCTCCGTCCGCCGGCCGGCGAGCGTCGTTGATATGTGGAGCGCGCTCGAGTTCGATTCGGACGCGTTGATGATGGATAGCCAGATCGCTGGGGCCTACAACGAGGAAGCGTTCAAGTACTTCCTCCAGATCGAGCGTCGTCGTGCCGAGCTCACGGGTCGTCCCTTTCTGCTGTTGCTCATCGACTTGAAAAACGGGTCCGCGGCCGGCGGGACGATGCATGAAAGCACTGCCGATCGTGTGTTCGCGGCACTCATGGCGTGTTTGCGCGACACGGATTTCATCGGCTGGTATCGAGAAGGTCGAATTGCCGGTGGCGTGCTGACGCAGGATGCGGCGGGCGACGCATTGAATTCGGTGGACTCTGTCATCGAGCGGGTTCACACAGCGCTGGCCGCCAGCCTGCCACCAGATGCAATCGGACCAGAGCGGGTTCGCGTCTATCAGGTTCCGGTCTCACAGAAGCGTCGAGCGTAGATCATGTCATCGTCAGCCGCGAATCTTCAGGACGACCGCATCGCTCCAGTTGCTCGGCAGCGTCAAACTGCCGATAGGCTCCTGAACGAGCAATTGTTCCGTGGTGCGCTGACTCGCGAGCGGAAGCGAGCCGATCGATCGAATCAGGCGCTCGCTGTTCTCGTCATCGGACTGGATCGAGAAGACAACGGCCAGAACGCACGGACCTGGAGGTCGGTGATCGCGGCCGTCCGGAACGCGAAGCGAGAGTGCGACGTGCTCGGCTGGCTTCGGCGGCGCGAGGCGCTCGCCCTACTGGTTTCCGAAGTTCCGCCGCCATGCGAGGTCACCGCACGCGACATCGGCGAGCGAGTGTGAGGGAGCTGACGGACCGACTATCGCCGGAAGACATCGGACACCTGAGTTTCCAGGTGCACGTCCACCCGAAGCCCGTCGACGACGAGGCCGAGTGTTGGCCCGTGGACCAACTCATCGTGCATCAGGACACTACGCGTTCGACCATCCATAGAACCATGAAGCGCACCCTCGACGTGGTCGGCAGCGCGGCCCTCCTGATGGTTCTGCTGCCCGTGTTCATGGTGCTCGCAGCATGCGTGCGGTTGACGTCGCGGGGGCCCATCTTCTTTCGACAGACTCGGGTCGGCGAAGGGGGAGTTGGCTTCACGATGCTGAAGTTCCGCACGATGCGGTCCGATGCGAGCCCGGCGCTGCACCAGGACTACGTATCCCAGTTCATCAAGGCAGGCGCCGCAGATCGGAAGGCCGATAGCGGTGTGTTCAAGCTGACAAACGATCCGCGCGTCACGCCGATTGGTCGATTCCTGCGCAGGACGAGCATGGACGAACTGCCGCAACTGTGGAACGTGCTGCGTGGCGACATGTCACTGGTCGGACCTCGGCCGCCGCTTCCGTACGAAGTCGAGCAGTACAAGTCCTGGCACTGCCGCAGAGTGTACGACGCCAAGCCGGGCATCACCGGCCTCTGGCAGGTGACCGGGCGAAGCCGGACGACCTTCGACGAGATGGTGCGGCTGGATCTTCGGTACGCGCGGGCGCGGTCGCTCTGGCTCGACGTCAAGATTCTGCTCGCGACTCCGCGAGCGGTCATTGGCGGCAAGGGCGCCTGCTGAGCGTGCGCCACGTCGACCTCGAATCCCAGACATATGAGCAGCACAGGAAGTCCGCCACAAACGGATCCGTATCTGTCGATCGCGAGCGACGTGAAGCTCGGCAAGAGACGTTCGACTCGTCGAAGTTCATCAACCTCTATGGCTGCGAGATTGGCGACGAAACCAAGATTGGCGCGTTCGTCGAAATTCAGAAGAACGCCCGCGTCGGCCGGCGCTGCAAGATTTCGAGCCACACGTTCATCTGCGAAGGCGTGACCATCGAAGACAACGTCTTCATCGGTCACGGTGTCATGTTCATCAACGACTCGTATCCGCGGGCGACGACGGCGGGGGGCGAGCTGCAGACTGAAGCCGACTGGAAGGTCGAGCCGACGCTCGTCAAGCGTGGAGCATCGATTGGCTCGAACGCCACGATCCGATCGCGAGTCACCATCGGAGAAGACGCGATTGTCGGCGCCGGCAGCGTCGTGCTCAAAGACGTGCCGCCGCGGGCGGTCGTCGCCGGCAATCCTGCACGCATCATCAAATACATCACCGAAGTCTGGAGCACCCAATGAACGGGACTGAAGCGTCGCTACTCGAGCCGGTCGCGCAGCCAGTTGTGACGGGCCGACGGAAGACCGATCGGATTCGGCCGCGCAAGGATGGAGTTCTGCGCATGGCCGTTATCGGATACGGCTACTGGGGACCGAACATCGTCCGCAACGTCAGCGTGCTCCAGAACTGCGACCTGGTGGCGATCTGCGACAAGAGCGAAAACGCGCTCAGACGCGCGAGCGGTCTTTACCCGGGCGTCCGCCTCACCACCGAATTTGCCGACGTGCTGAAGGCGCCTGACATCGATGTCGTCGCCGTGGTCACGCCGGTCTGGACGCATTTCGAGTTGGCGAAGGCGGCGCTGGAAAACGGCAAGCACGTCTTCGTCGAGAAGCCGTTCACGTCTACTTCTGCTCAGGCGCAGGAGCTGATCGAGCTGGCCGCGCGCAAGAATCTGAAGATCATGGTGGACCACACCTTCCTCTTCAGTGGTGCGGTGAAGAAGATCAGGCAGATCGTGGACGCTGGCACGCTCGGGCCGCTCTACTACTTCGACTCGACGCGCGTGAACCTGGGGCTTTTTCAACACGATGTCAGCGTCATCTGGGACCTTGCGCCTCACGACCTCTCGATCATGGATTACCTGATCGGCGAGAAGCCGGAAGCGCTCGTGGCGACGGGAGGCAATCACCTGAACGGCCTCGCCGACATGGCGTTCATCACAATCTATTTCCCGAACAAGGTGATCGCGCACGTCAACGTGAATTGGCTGTCGCCGGTCAAGGTCCGAACGACGCTCATCGGCGGCAAGGACAAGATGCTGGTCTGGAACGACCTCGAGGCCGACGAGAAGATCAAGGTGTACGACAAGGGCGTCGAGCTGAACAACGGGAAGGGCGGTGTCTACGACCTCCTCGTCAGCTACCGGTCTGGCGACGTGTGGTCGCCGAAGTGCGAACAGACCGAGGCGCTCAAGGTCGAGCTCGACTACTTCGTCGAATTGCATCGTTCGAAACGAAACGCCGATCAACGATGGCGTCGCTGGGCTTCGCGTCGTGCGCATGCTCGAGGCGCGCCGAGAAGTCGCTGAAGGAGCGCGGCACGATCGTCAGCCTGTAAGTGCTCGACGGGGACCGGATCGCCTCGAATCGATCCGGTTCCTGCTCTCCGCAGTACGCAAGCCCATCCCGCAGTGTCCGTCCGTCAACCCAACGCTCTCGGCAACCGTCCGACAGGTCTGCCCGTGTCCGTCTGGAAACGGCCGCCGGTCGTCCTGGTCTGCGCGATTGCCGTGCTTATGCGCCGCGTACTGGGAGACCGCGAAGTCGATCCTGGTGATGTGGGCGAAGAACCCGCTCGGCCACGAATACCTCGTGCCTGCCGCGGCCGTCTGGCTGGCGTGGAGCCGCCGCGAGCGATCTGCGCACAGTGACGCCGCGTCCCGCGTTCTGGTGGCTGCCGCTGTTGGCGGTGGCGGCGTTCGGCTGGCTCCTGGGCAACCTGACGAATACCACCGTCGTGCAGCAGCTCTGTCTGGCGGTGATGTTCATCGGGCTCGTGTGGGGCAGCGTCGGCACCTCCAGCGTGCAGCCGCTGATGTTTCCGCTCGGCTTTCTGATTTTTGCGCTGCCGATTGGCGACTGGGTCGTGCCGTCGCTGCAGAACCTGACGGCGTGGTTCGCGGTGAAGATGCTGCAGTCGTGCGGTTTCCCCGCGCTGCTCGAAGCGCACGTCATCTCGATCCCCGGCAGCCGGTGGCAGGTGGCGCAGGCATGCTCGGGCATCAACTACCTCATGTCGTCGCTGGTGCTCGCGTATCTGTATGCCGGCCTCGTGTATCGCACGTGGCCTCACCGCATCGGGTTGTTCCTGGCGTCTGGAGCCATGGCGCTTCTGGCCAACGGCCTTCGCGTGTTCGTGACGATTCTGATCGCCTCGCTTGGTGCGACGCAGGTCGCCGCCGGGATGGAGCACTACCTGATTGGCTGGCTCGTGTTCTGCCGTGATCATCGTGCTGACCTTCGTCACGTGCGGCCGCTGGACGGAGAGCGCAACGGCGACGCCGCGATGCCGCCGTCGCCGCGGCCGAGCAGTTCGCCGCGACCGATGGCCGCGATGTCCATGTGGGGGTTCGTCGCGCTCGGTCTTCTGATCGTCGGGGTCGCGCCGCTATCGGCCGAGCGGCTATGGACGTCGCACGACGATGCCGGCGACGTCGTCCCGCGCTCCGTTCGTTCAGGTGTCTGACGCATGGCGGCCCGTCGCGGGCGACCGCCTGGCTGGACGCCGCACTTCGTCCAGCCAACCGGCGAGACGCTGCAGACGTACGTCTCTGGTCGACACGCCGTTGCGGTGTACGTGGCGTATTACGGCGCTGGCGATCGCGGCGCGAAGCTCGCCGTCGTCGGCAAACGAGCTATTCAGCGGCCGGTGGATGCCGGTGAGCGACACGACGCGATCGATTTCGGTCGGTGGCAGACACGTTCGAGGCGCGCGAGACCGTCGCGCAGGCCGCGAATACGTCGCTGGTCGTGTGGAACTGGTATTGGGTTGACGGCACGTTCACCGGGCACGATGCCGTCGCGAAACTTCTGCTCGCGCAAATCCCGGCTGCTTCGGACCGGCACGAGGCTCAGTTGCGATCGCGGTGGCCACTCAGGATCTCCCGGGCAGCGACGCCTCCCAGATCCTGCGCGATTTCGTCGCTCACCTGAGCGTCGATTCGCGCGACACGCCGTCGCCACGCCCGTAGGCCGTCAGGCACGCATCACACAACAAGAGGTAGCACATCGATGACTGCAACGAAAGGACAGGACGTTCCATTTCTCGATCTCGTGACTCCGCACCGTGAGCTCGAAGAGGAGCTGGTGGCCGCGTTCCGTGAGGCCCTTCGGTCGGCGGCGTTCATCGGCGGCGCGCAGGTCGAGGGCTTCGAGCGGGAGTTCGCGGCCTACTGCGGCACGAAGTACTGCGTCGGCGTGGCCAACGGCACCGATGCCGTGCGGTTCGCGCTGATGGCCGTCCGGCGTCGGCAAGGGCGACGCCGTCGTCACCGTGTCGCACACGTTCATCGCGACGGTGGAGGCGATCAGCCAGGCCGGCGCGGAAACCGAGTTCGTCGACATCGACGAACGCACCTACTGCATGAGCCCGGCGGCGCTGAGCGCGTACCTGCAGGGCTGCGCGAAGGATCCGCAGACGGGACGTCCGCTCGGCCGCCGCACCGGCAAGCCGATCAAGGCGGTCGTGCCGGTGCACCTCTACGGTCAGGTCGCGGACATGGACGCGATCCTCGACATCGCGCGGCAGTACGACCTGCTCGTGGTCGAGGACGCCTGCCAGGCGCAGGGCGCCGAGTATCGGTCGGCGAAGGATGGCTGGAAGCGCGCGGGCTCGTTCGGCAAGGCGGGAGCGTTCAGCTTCTATCCGGGCAAGAACCTCGGCGCCTGCGGCGAAGCGGGCGCGGTGACGACCGACGACGAGCAGGTCGCGCGGACGATCAAGATGCTGCGCGAGCACGGGCAGGTGCAGAAGTACTACCACGACCTCGAGGGCTACAACGGCCGGCTCGACGCGATTCAGGCGGCGTTCCTGCGCATCAAGCTGCGTCATCTCGACGACGTGGAACGGCCAGCGCCGCGCCGCGGCTGCGCGGTATCGCGAGCTGCTCGCCGGCGTGCCGGGCATCGTGCTGCCGGCCGAAGCCGACAACAGCAAGGGCATCTATCACCTGTATGTCATCCGGACCGACGATCGCGACGGCCTCGGCGCAGCATCTGAAGGAGCAGGGCGTTCACACCGGGCCTGCACTATCCGCTGCCCGTGCACCTGCAGAACTGCTACAAGGCGTGGGGCTATCAAGAAGGGCAGCCTGCCGGTGACCGAGAAGGCGGCGCAGCGAGATCCTGTCGCTGCCGATGTTCCCCGGGCTGACCGCGGAGCAGCAGATAACAGTTGCGACGGCTATTTGATCCTTCGTGACCGTCGACACGTACCAGTAGCATTTCGCGACGTTGCCAAGACAGTGGCAACAGAGCATCCGAATGTCCAGCTATGCCTGTGTCCCTAGCCGCTGCGCACTGCCATGTCGCCGACACTTTCTTCGAACAGGACAATCGAGTTCAACTATACGTTCGTGCGTCATCGGATGCTGGCGATTATGTGGACGTCTTTGCTCTTCGTGAAGTGGACAGTGCCTCTGGCAATCAGGCCGATCGCCTGCGCGTCTACCGCCTTCAGAAACGAGTCCTAACGAGAGAAGGGCGTGGCACTACCTGTTGCGTGCATATCTCTCATTCGCTTTCCGGGCTATCGTCGCGGTCTCGTTCGTTTCGCTTTGTCGAAGATACGACGCGGTGCATATACACAACATCCCTGACTTCCTCTGTATTCACAGCGCTGGTTCCAAAGCTTCGGGGCGCAGCGATCATCCTCGACATTGATGATCTTGATACCCGGAGCCTCAATACGGGCAAGTTCGGCGACACCTCGCGGTCGGCCACCGTTCGACTCATCTTGCTCATCGAACGACTCTCGATGGCATCTTCCCGCCGACCAGGTGATCGTAGCAAATCACCTTTGGCGGGATCGCATCGCGAATCGCTCCACAAGTGTTGCGAAATGCTCGACAATTCTCGAACTATCCCGACTTGCGGCTGTTCCAGCCCGCAGAGCCCGCGAGCATCGGCCTGCCAGCGTAGCGAGTTTGTCTTTCTATATCCTGGCAGTCTTAACCACCATCAAGGAGTTGACATCGCCATCCGTGCGTTCGCAGCCGTTTGTCTACACATGCCAGGAGCAGAGTTGCACATCGTTGGTGATGGTCCCGCGGTGATCGACCTGCGACAGATCGCCGTTGAGCTCGATGTTACTAACTGCGTGCGCTTTTTTCCTCCCATGCCGTTGGCGGCCGTAGCCAAGCGGATGGCTCAGGCACAATGCGGCCTTGTGCCAAAGAGCAGACGGATTTGGCAACGAAGCCTTCAGCACAAAAACGCTCGAGTTCATGGCGTGCGGGATACCGCTTATAGTCTCGCGGACACGGGTCGATGCGCACTATTTCGACGATTCTCTTGTCAGGTTCTTTGCACGAGGGGACGCGCAATCGCTTGCTGCACAAATGCGGGTCGTTTTTGCAGATGACGGCTCGAACGATGCGAACCAAGTCGGCATTGAAATTCGCTCAACGATACAGTTGGCAGGAGCGGTCATGCGACTATCTGGAGTTGCTCAACAACATCGACGGACGGCAAAACCACTGCTGCTAACGCCACATCGATCGGCCGTCCATCAGGATGTCGCTGCCGGTGATGAACCCACCGTCCGGGCCCATCAGCAGCGCACCGACGGCGCCGACCTCGTCCGGCGTGCCGGCGCGGCCCACCGGGGACGACTCGATCATCCGCCGGTACCCGTCTCCGCGCGGTCCGGTGAGCTCGTCCTTGGCCAGCGGGGTGATGACGATCCCCGGGCTGATCGTGTTGATCCGGGCGCCGCGCTTGCCCCAACGCACCGCCTCGGCCATCACGCGCAGCGAGTTGCCGCGCTTGGCGATCTGGTACGCGTGGAGCGAGTCCGTCACCTGGTCGGGCTGAAGGAACGGAAGGCCGAGCAGCTCGTCGACGGGCGTCGTGGCCAGCGCCTGGTTCTGCTCGACGGTCAGCGCCGGCAGGCGGTGCCCGGACTGGGACGCGATCACGACACCCGAACCACCGGGGGCGATGACGTTGCCGAACTCTTCCAGCACGAGCGCCGTGCCGTACAGGTCGACCTTGAGGATCGTCGCAGGCGACGCCTGCGATGGGGAGACACCGGCCGCATGGATCAGCCCGGTGACTTCGCCCAGAGCCGTGGCCGTCTCGACGAGCGCATGGACGGCTTCGCGCGAGGACACGTCGACCGTCGCGACGCTCACCTCGTATCCGGCGTTGCCCAGGACCTCCGCCGCCGCGTTGGCGTTCTCCTCGCCGCAGGTCGGCCAGCAGGACGTGCTTGCCGACGCCGACCCGCCGCGCGATCGCCTGACCGATCAGACCCGGTCCGATGACGACGATGACGTTCTTCACGGCTGTTCCTCTCTCACGATTTCCTGGTAGCGGCCCGGCTTGCCCACGGTGAAAAAGACATTAACGGCCCTGGCGGCTGCTGAGGGAGGGTCTGCCAGTACCTGGGTCAGCCCGGTCTCCCTCGCCCACCCGGGTCGGGTTGACTGGACTGCGCAGCGCTGGCCTCTGCATGCCTCGGGCTGCATTCCGAAGGGGAGATCCACAATGACCACACCCAAGGCGCGGAACTGGGCACGATCCCTCCCATCGGACGGATACCGGTGACTCAGCCGGAGGTTGGTGCTGCGACCGAGGACTTGGTGGCTCGGGCGCTGCTGCGTCTCGATCTGCCAACCAGTGTGCGTCTGTTGACCGGGAGTGAGTACTGGCGTACACGGCCCGCTGGTGCCGCCGGGCTACGCCAGATGGTCTTCTCCGACGGGGCGGCCGGGGTGCGCGGGGAGGATTGGAGTGCCGGCGATCCGTCGGTGTGCTTCCCGTCGCTCGCCGCATTGGGATCAACCTGGGACGCCGCGCTGATTGCTCGAATAGCCGCGGAGGTGGCCACGAGAGGCGCATCGCAAGGGCGTCAGGTGGTCCTCGCGCCGACGGTAAATCTTCAGCGCTCTCCGCTGGCCGGTCGACACTTCGAATACCTGGCGGAAGACCCGCTGCTGGTGGGACGTCTGGCGTCCGCGTATGTCGTCGGCCTTCAACGGCACGGTGTGGCCGCGACGGCCAAGCACTATGTCGCCAACGATGCTGAGACCAATCGGTTCACGCGTTGATGTTCGCGTCGATGAACAGACTCTGCGTGAGGTCTACCTGGCGCCATTCGAACAGCTGGTCTCCTCGGCTGGAGTGTGGGTGGTGATGGCCGCCTACAACCGCGTGAACGGCGCCACGATGACGGAGAACCCTCTTCTGGTCACCCCCCTCGTCGACGAGTGGGGCTTCGACGGTGTCGTGGTGTCCGACTGGTATGCGGCTCGCTCGACCGAGGCGTCAGGTCGCGGTGGTTTGACGTTGGTGATGCCGGGTCCTGCGGGGCCCTGGGGACAGGAGCTTCTGGACGCGGTCGTCGCCCATCGCGTGTCCGAGGCGACGGTCATGGACAAGGTTCGCCGCATGCTTCGACTGGCCAGCCGAGTTGGAGCACTAGGACCCAGCTTGGCGGACGACCGCCTTGTACCCCCGCAGGGCGTGGCAGCGGACCAGGCGACGCCGGTGCGGCCTGACCGCGACGCTCTCACGGATCTTCTGCGAGAGGCCGCCGCAGCCAGCACGGTCTTGGCGAGCAACGACGGGCTACTGCCGCTCCGGGTGGGGACCGTACGGCGGCTCGCCGTTCTCGGGCCCAACGCCGCGGATGCGCCGATGCAGGGTGGGGGGAGCTGCGAGGTGGTGCCGCAGTATTCCGTCTCGGTCCTCGAAGCCTTTAAGAACGCGTTCGGCGCCGAGGTCGTCGAGCATGCGGTCGGAGCTCCCATCCGCGACGGCCTCTGACCCGTGCCGCCGACCATGGGGACGTGTCTGTCCTGTGGGCGGGCCGGGGTGCACGTTCGCTATCTCGATGACGACGGCCGGGAGGTCCGCAGTGAGCACCGCTCGGACGGCCGGCTCATCTGGTTCGGTGACCAGCTCCCGGCGCACGTCACCGTGGAGGTCAGCACCCGGATCACCGCCGATGCCGCCGGCAGCTGGCGGCTGGGTGTCGCCGGCGTCGGGCACTGCCGGCTCGAAGTGGACGGGAAGGTGGTGTTGGACGACGACCTCCGCCCGACCAAGCCGAGCTTCGCCAGCAGCTTCCTGTACCCGCCGCAGCAAAGCGTCGAACTGGAGCTCCAGACCGGCGACCAGCTGGACGTGCGTTCTGCTCCATCGGCCAGAACATGACGTCGACTTCGTCAAAGCGGTACTGGGCTTCCGGCCGCCGGACGGCTGAGCCCGATGAGGAGCTGGCCCGGGCGGTCGCATGTGCGCAGGCTGCCGACGTCACGGTTGTCGTCGTAGGGACCAACGAGGAGATCGAGACCGAAGGCCGAGACCGTGCGACGATGTCGCTGGCCGGTCGACAGGACGAGCTGGTGCGCCGAGTCGCGGAGGTGAACTCGAAGACGGTCGTGGTGGTGATCTCGGGCGCCCCTGTCGCCATGCCGTGGCGAGATCAGGTGAGCGCGGTCGTGCTGGCACCCTTCGGGGGGCAGGAGCTAGGTCGTGGCCTCGCGGACGTGCTCCTCGGCGTGACGGAGCCCGGCGGACGCCTGGCGACCACCTGGGGGGCCGAGGACGCCGATGTCCCCGTGCTGGTCGACACGCCCGGTCGGCGGCGTGATGGCCTACGACGAAGGCCTGGATATCGGCTACCGCGCCTGGGCGAAGACCGGCAGGCAGCCGGCGTTCTGGTTCGGCCACGGGCTGGGGTACACGAGCTGGAGCTATGAACACCTCGAGGTGCCCACCGCCATCGCCGTCGGTGAGGGGGCCAGGGTGCGGGTGCGCATCGCCAACAGCGGCGACCGTCCCGGCAAGGAGGTCGTGCAGGTCTATCTGTCGAGGCCACGGTCGTCGATCCGGCGAGCCTCGGTGTGGCTCGCCGGCTTCGAGGTCGGTGACGGCAGACCCCGGCGAGGTACGGGAGGTCGATATCTGGCTCGCCGCGCGGGCCTTCCAGCACTGGTCGGTCGACGGGCACGGCTGGCGTACTGAACCGGGCGCATTTCGGCTGTCTGTCGGGCCCAGCGCCGGTGACCGGCGCCTGGCCGCCGACATCATCGGTCACCGATCAGGACGAATGATCCTCGGTCGCCTGCACGGCTCGACGGACCGTAGCGATGTAGTGCGCGAAGAGTCTGCGCCATATCGACCCGCTCCGGGTCGAGCACCCACTGCACCTGCAAGCCGTCCATCATGGCGATCACCTCGGTCGGCGACGGCTTCGGTGTCGGTGTCAGGCCGGATCTGCCCGCTGTCGATTCCTGCCCGCAGGGCCGCGGCCAGGTTGCCGCAACGGCGTGGGTACCGCTCCCGGAACCACCGGCTGGCCGGGTGGTCCTCTGCGGCGCTCTCGCCCATCAAGCACGGTGAAGGCGCGGACCAGTCCGGGCGTGGTCGCAGTTGGCCTCCACCAGCTGGACCAGGGCATCCAAGGCGTCCAGGCCGACGAATCCGCGAAGGTGGAACCGCTCGCCGTCCAGTCGGTCACGCTCCTGGAGGACCGCGATCAGCAACTCCTCCTTGCTGGGGAAGTGGTGCAGCAGCCCGGCCGTGGTGAGCCCGGCGGCCGCCGCGATGCCGGCCAGTGAGGATCCCGAGTATCCGTTGGTCGCATAGGCCCGTAACGCGAGCCGGACCACGCGATCGCGAGCGGCCGCCCCCCGGCTCGGCTCTGGATCCGATCACCTGCTCAACCACATCGGTGCCCTCTCATTGTCAACCTACCGAGTAGTTGGTTAGTGTAGGCGCGATTCCAGCGTCCACCGGGGTTACGGCTTCTCATACTCGCTGGGGCTGGTCGTCTCGTCTCGCGCCACGAGCGGCGCGTCACTGGTTCGCGTCTGCGACAGTGGTCCTGCAGAGAAGGAGGATCTATGAGCACCTCGGGAAGCCCGTACGGCGAGCTGCCGCCCGACGATCAGGCGGCCAGCTGGCGGTGGACGTGAAGAATCCGCACGAGCATCACTGGTTCTCCGAACCGACCGAAGGAGGTCGGGCCGAAGTACGTCGCCGCCCTGGTCTTCGCCCAGTTCGTCTTCTTCGTCGCGCTGTTGGGTCCGGCGGTCATCGGCATGGCGGTGAAGGTCCAGACGATCGTCCCCCCTGAGCAGAAGGCGTCGGCGCGGGTCTGGTCTTCGGCTTCGGCGCGTTGTTCGCGGTGATCGGCAACGTGTTGTTCGGCCGGCTGTCGGACCGCACCACCGCCCGCTGGGGGCGGCGTCGTCCGTGGATCGTGGCCGGCACGATCGCCATGACCGTCGCGTTCGTGGTCATCGCCCTGGCTCCGACCGTGCCGCTCGTTGTTGTCGGCTGGTGCCTGGCGCAGCTCGGTGCGAACGCGACCCTGGCGCCGTTCATCGCCACCATCTCCGACCAGGTGCCCAAGTTCCAGCGCGGCAGCGTGTCCGCGCTGCTGGGCATCGCGCAGAACGTCGGCATCCTCGGCGGCGTGTATCTCGCCCAGCTGTTCGCCAAGCAGATGGTGATCTTGTTCGTCGTCCCGTCGATCTTCGCGATCGGCGCGATGGTGCTGTTCGCGTTCGTCCTCCCCGACCAGCATATGAAGGTCAAGCCGCCGAGGATGACGCGCCGGGAGTGGATCGGCACCTTCTGGGTCAACCCCCGCAAGTACCCCGACTTCGCGCTTCGCCTGGTGGTCCCGGTTCCTGATCACGCTGGCCACGTTTCATGTTCACCACGTTCCGGCTGTTCTACATGCAGGACCAGCTGGGGATACCTCTCGACGACGCGCCGGCCAAGGTGTCCGATCGGTGTGCTGATCTACACGATCGCTCTGGTGGCGTCCGGCTGGGTTGCGGGGAAGATCTCCGACCGTACGGGTCGACGGAAGATCTTCGTGGCGGGGTCGACGCTGCTGTTCGCGGTCGGCACCGTCATGTTGGCGCATTCGCCGACACGCTGACCGCGTTCTACGTGGTCGAGGCGGTCCTGGGTGTCGCGTACGGCATCTACGTCGGGTGTCGACCTCGCGCTGGTCGTCGATGTGCTGCCCAACCCCGACGACGCCGGCAAGGACCTCGGCGTGTTCAACATCGCCAACGCCTTGCCGCAGAGCGCAGCTCCCGCACTCGGCGCGGCGCTGCTCGCCTTCAACAGCGCCAACAACCAGAACTACGACCTGCTGCTCTACACCGCCGGCGCCGCGGCGCTGATCGGTGCCCTGGTCGTCATTCCGATCAAGAAGGTCAGGTAGACCGCAGATGCTCGACATCGACCACCTGCTGGCCGAGCTGACGCGTGGAGGAGAAGGCGTCGCTGACCAGCGGCTCCGGCTTCTGGTACACCGCGCCGGTGGAGCGGCTCGGCATCCCGAAGATCATGGTCTCCGACGGCCCGCACGGGCTGCGCGCCCAACCGGGCGAGGGCGACCACCTCGGGTTGGGCGGGTCGGTGCCGGCGACCTGCTTTCCCGACCGCCTCGGCCATCGCCTCGGCCTGGAATCCCGAGCTGCTGGGCCGGATCGGGCAGGCGCTGGCCCAGGAGGCCCGGGCATGCAACCTGTCGGTGATCCTCGGGCCCGGGCATCAACATGAAGCGCTCGCCGCTGTGCGGGCGGAACTTCGAGTACTTCTCCGAGGACCCGTTCCTGGCCGGTGAGCTGGCGGTCGGCATCGTCGACGGCATCCAGTCGCGCGGGGTCGGCACGTCGGTGAAGCACTACGCCGCCAACAACCAGGAGACCGACCGGCTCCGGGTCGACGCCCAGATCGACGAGCGGACGCTGCGGGAGATCTACCTGCCCGCCTTCGAGCGGGTCGTCACGGCCTCGCAGCCGTGGACGGTGATGTGCTCCTACAACAAGGTGAACGGGCAGTCCGCCTCGGAGAACACCTGGCTGCTGACGACGGTGCTGCGGGAGGAGTTCGGCTTCGAGGGCCTGGTCGTCTCGGACTGGGGTGCGGTCTACCACCGCGTGCCGGCGCTGCTGGCCGGGACCGACCTGGAGATGCCGCCGGCGCTGGGGCGCAGCCCGGAGCAGGTCGTCGCGGCGGTCGAGGCCGGTGAGGTGCCGACCGAGGTGCTCGACGCCCGGGTCCGCACCGTGCTCGAGCTGGTCGCCAAGGGCATGCCGGTGCTGGAGCTGGACGAGACCTTCGACGCCGACGCCCACCACGCGCTGGCCCGGGAGGCGGCCGCGGAGTCGGTGGTGCTGCTGAAGAACGACGGCCTGCTGCCGCTCGCCGCCCGACGCCAGGATCGCGGTGGTCGGCGAGTTCGCCCGCACCCCCCGGTACCAGGGGGCCGGCTCGTCCCAGGTGAGCCCGACCCGGCTCGACGTGCTGCTCGACGAGCTCGGCGCCGTCTACGGCGACAGTCCCGTTCGCCGCCGGGCTACGGCGTCGGCGAGACCGGCGACGACGCGGCCCTGCTCGCCGAGGCCGAGCAGGTGCGCCGGCGTCGGCCGAACGTCGTGTCATGGTGCATCGGGCTGCCCGGCGGCGGACGAGTCCGAGGGCTTCGACCGCACCCACATGGACCTGCCCGCCAACCAGCTCGCGGTGCTGAAGGCGGTCGCGGCGGTCAACCCGAACGTCGTGGTCGTCCTCGTCAACGGGTCCACCGTGGTGCTCGGCGAGGTCACCCCGTACGCCAGGGCGCTGGTCGAGGCCTGGCTCGGCGGCCAGGCCGCGGGCGGCAGCGATCGTCGACGTGCTGACCGGCGCGGTCAACCCCTCGGGGCGGCTGGCGGAGACCATCCCGCACCGGCTGGAGGACAACTCGTCCTACCTCAACTTCCCGGGCGACTCCCAGGTCGTGCGCTACGGCGAAGGGCTGTTCATCGGCTACCGGGGCTACGACAAGGCCCAGCAGGACGTCGCGTTCCCGTTCGGCTTCGGGCTGTCCTACACCACCTTCGCGCTGTCGGACCTGAACGTGGCGACCCGCGGCTCGGTGGCCGACGGCACCCTGGCCGCCACCGTGACCGTGACGGTGACCAACACCGGCGCCGTGGACGGGGCCGAGGTCGTGCAGGTCTACGTCGCAGGACGTGGAGTCGACCGTCGCTCGACCGGTGCGCGAGCTGAAGGGCTTCGCCAAGGTCGTCGCTCGCCGCCGGGAGCCTCGCAGCCGGTGTCGATCGAGCTGGACCAGCGCGCCTTCTCCTTCTGGTCGGCTGCAGCACGGCCGCTGGGCGGTCGAGGCCGGCGACTTCGTCATCGGTGTCGGCCCCAACTCCCGCGATCTGCCGCTGACCGAGACCGTCACCGTCGAGGCGCCCCGACTCGCCGGTCCACTGAACCGGGACTCCACCCTGCAGGAGTGGATGGCCGACCCGATCGGCCGGGAGCTGATCGAGCGAGAGGTCGCCAGCGGGCAGCCGGCGGCGGTGCTGGAGCAGGAGCTGATCGAGGTCATCGGCAACCATGCCGATGAGCACCCTGGCCAACTTCGGCGGCATGAGCCTCGACCACGACGCCCTCGACCGGATCGCCCAGACGTGGCAGCAAGACACCGAAACCCCCCGAACCAGATTGGAATCTTCCAGGCCATGAGCATCTGCGTCGCAGTCACCGACAACACCGAAGGCTCGGCCGCCCTTGAAGCCGCCGCCATCGAGGCAGCCAAGCAAGGCGTCCAGCTGGTGGCAGTCAACCTCACCGCATCCGACCTCGACACCCCAAAATTGGCCCGGGAGTGGACTACGAGGTACGTAGCGCGCGACAGCCCTAGCAGCCTCGACGAGGTCGAGCAGGTGCTGAAGGTGATCGAGGACCGCCCCGAGGTCACCCTCCTGGTGGTGGGCGTGCGCAAGCGCTCGCCGATCGGCAAGGTCGTCCTCGGCAGCATCCCTCAGCGGCTCATCCTGGATGCGACTGTGCCGGTGCTGTCGGTGAAGGCTGTTGACGCCTGAGGATTAGGCGCCCCCGGACGCGACATCTTCTTGATCGACGGCGGAAGACCGCTGCCTACGAAGGGCACTGGTATCTCTCGCTTGATGGGCTACAGCCTCATCAGGTTCGTGTAGCGGTCGGTCAAGGCGATCGTGTCCAGGTCAACATGATAAGCAATCCTCGGTGAGTTTCTGTGCGAAGGAGCACGAATGACAGCCAATCGGACCGTCGCGGTCCTAGGTCCCATCCCGTTCGATCGGGTCACGACCCATCGCGGAGATGTGCTGGAGAAGTTCGGTTGCGCCCTGTACACGGTGGCTGCCCTGTCGGCCCTGCTCGGGCCCGACGACCGGATCTGTCCGGTCGTACACGTCCGCAAACAGGACGAGTCCAAGATCAAGGCCTTGCTGTCCCAGTTCCCCCAGGTCGATCTCACCGGGGTGCGCTCAACGCTCGACCGGGGTGACGTTGTCGAGCTGGACTATCACGACCAGAACCGGCGCGCCGAGCGGCAGACCCACTTCATGGCCCCGATCCGGCCGGAGGATGTCGAGTTCGTGCTGGATGCGGACTCGTTCGTCTGCGTGCCGATCACCGACTACCAGGTGAGTCAGGACACGCTGCGCTACCTCAAGCAGAACAGCTCCGGCTCGATCCTGCTGGACGGCGCACGGGCCCGCGGTCGCACTCACCAAGGGCGGCGAACGGGCGAACCGGCTGTGGATCGAACGCGATGCCTGGCTGCCCTACATCGACATCTTGAAGATGAACCTGGAGGAGGCCGGCTGCAGCTGGTTCCCGCAGCGGAGCCGCACCGATGACGACGACGGCAGACCCGCTGGCGATGGAGGATCTGCCGCTGTTCGCCGAACACTGCCTCGACCGCGGCGTCGAAGGGTGTCTGCGTCACCCTGGACGAACGCGGCTGTGCGGTCTACTACCGCGACGCCGGCGGGGTCATGCAGGAGGACCTGGTTGACCGGCTCACGGTCGAGCATGTGGTGGACACCACCGGCTGCGGCGACTCCTTCGCCGCCGGCATGGGGTTCGGCTATCTGGTCACCAAGGACTTCGTCCAGGCCGCGCGGTACGGCAATGCGATGGGCGCCCAGCGCTGCTCCGGCACCCGACTTGCGGCCTATCTCCCGCTGGAGGAGACCAAGAAGCAGCTGGACGAGGCGTACGGGAAGGTGCTCAGTGTCTGAGACAACCGAACGGGCCCGCGTCGGCCTGCGCGATGAGCTCGGCGCCGCCGAGTGGCAGATCACCGAGTCCGGCTTCGACCCGGAGCAGGCGAACACGTTCGAGACCCTGTTCACCGTCGGCAACGGACGCCTCGGCACCCGAGGAACTCTCGAGGAGGGGCACGTCGGGGAGGTGTCGGGCACCTACTTGAGTGGCGTCTACGACGGCTACCAGGTGCCGGTCATCGACCTGGTCAACGCGCCGGACTGGCTGTCGCTCGGCGGTGATCGTGAACGGCGTGCGGCTGGACGTCCAGTCTTGCGCCGTGGTCGAGCACGAGCGCGCCCTCGATTTCCGGCACGGCCTGCTGTGGCGGCGGACCGTGTTCGCCGACTCCGAGGGCCGGCGAACCCGGCTGGAATCCTCCGCTTCGCCAGCTTCGCCGACCGTCGGCTGTGCGCGCTGCGCGTCGAGGTCACCCCCCTCGACCACGATGCCGAGGTCAGGGTGGAGAGCGCGTTGGTGGGGCGGCGGCGCAACCAGGAGCGGCTCCCGGTATACCCCGAGGGAACCACGTTCGCGCCCGAGGTGCGCTGGGACAAGTGGGCCGTGGCGAAACACCTGGTCGAGGTGACCAAGTCCGAGCAGCCGGACGCCATCTACCTCCAGATGCGCACCATCGAGACCGGCATCAACCTCGGCTACGGCGCGGTGCTGCAGTCCTCCCAGCAGCCGGATCGCCGCGCCGTCCAGCGCAGCTACGAGCGGATCGAGGAGCACCAGCACTTCACCGTGGGCAGCGGCCAGACGGTACGGCTGGACAAGCTGGTCAGCATCGCCACGTCCCGCGACCGGGTCGACGATGTCCAGGCGCGCCTGCCTGGAGAACCTCAGGTCCCATGCCGCCACGGGCTTCGACGCCAGCCTCCAGCGCAGTCGTGAGGTGTGGGAGCGGATGTGGGCCGACTGCGAGGTGCGCGATCGACGGCGACGCCGAGGGCACCCGGGCCGTTCGGTTCGGTCTGTACCAGCTGCTGATCGCCGCGAACGGCGACGACCCGACCGTGAACATCGGAGCCAAGTCGCTGACCGGTGAGGGCTACAAGGGGCACGTCTTCTGGGACACCGAGGTCCTGATGCTGCCGTTCTTCATCTACACCCAGCCAGACACCGCTCGCAGCCTGCTGAGATATCGCTACCACACACTGCCGGCGGCGCGTGAGCTGGCGCGAGAGAGCGGCATGCGCGGGGCCCGCTATCCGTGGGAGTCGGCCGACACCGGTCGCGAGGAGTGCCCGATCTGGACCGTCGACGGGGCCAACCGCATCTGGCCCCGGGAGGAGGAGATCCACGTCTCGGCCGACGTGGCGTACGGCATCTTGACCTACGTCGAGGCGAGCGGCGACACCGACTTCCTGATCGAGTTCGGGGCCGAGATCCTGTTCGAGACCAGCCGGTTCTGGGTGGATCGGGCGACTACGAACCCGAGCACCGACCGCTACTCCATCAACCAGGTGATGGGACCCGACGAGTTCCACTCCCACGTGGACAACAACGCCTTCACCAACCGGATGGCCCAGTGGGCGCTGACGCAGTCGGCGCAGGTCTACGCCGATCTCGCGCAGAACGCCCCGGACGCCCTCGCCGGGATCGTGACGAAGATCGGACTCGACCCCGAAGAGGTCGAGCAGTGGCGAAACGTCGCGGCGAAGATCGTCTACCACCTCGATCCGGCGCAGGGCGTGCTCGAGCAGTTCGACGGGTATTTCCAGCGGCTGGATGTCCCCGTCACCGAGTGGGACCAGAACGACATGCCGCGCTATCCGGAGGGTTACAACCACTACAACTGCGAGGAGACCCAACTGCTCAAGCAGCCGGACGTGGTGATGCTGATGCACGTGCTGCCCGAGGAGTTCAGCGAGGAGGTGAAGAAGGCCAACTTCGAGTACTACGAGGCCTCGTACCCTGCACAAGTCCTCGCTCAGTCCCGCCATCCACGCGATCATGGGCATCGAGGTGGGCGACTCGACCCGGGCGCTGCAGTACTTCCACCGGTCCGCGCTGGTCGACCTGGCCAACAACCAGGGCAACACCGCCGGAAGGCGTGCACATCGCGTCCGCCGGCGGCACCTGGCAGATTCTGGTCTGCGGCTTCGGCGGCTTCCGGGTCCGGCACCACCAGATGACCTTCAACCCCTGGCTGCCGGCCCAATGGCAGCAGATCCGCTTCCGGCTCCGC
>CAVUPP010000017.1:0-511218 GCA_963743245.1 Vicinamibacteria bacterium
GTGCGCTAGCGGCTGCTGCCGATACTGAGAGGCTTCAGTGCCGGTCGGTTCGAGTTCCGGACCACTCTCCGTGGAGCAGAGCGGCCACGACATCCGCAGCGGAATAATCCGATGCGCCCGTCGGGAGAAATCTCCCGACACCCGTCAGATCGTCGCCCGCCGTGACGAGCCCGTTCTCGACATACGACGCGCCACGGACCTGCGCGAGCCCGACGTTCGAGATCAGGGCGTTGCAGATGCACTTTCGACCGGCCGTGTCTTGGATTACGCCGCCCTTGCTCGCGTAGAGTGACGCCGGCTCCGCGGGACAGCGGAATCCCACCCCTCCATCAGTCGTCCGATAGGCCTCGCGCAGGTAGCCCAGATCGCAGATGCGCGGCCGCACCGCGTACGCATCTGGATCGGACAGTGATCCCTCGAGCGCCGCGACCTTGAACGGAAATCCCGTGGGTGACGCGAGTGGATCGGTGACCACCTTCGCCGTTCCGTCGATGACATGCTGTAGCAACCGTCTGCGGTAATCGACGCGGAGTCCGGACTCCGCGCACAGCGCGAACGCGGTGCCGACCTGAACGCCCGCCGCTCCCGCGTCGAGTGCTTCTCGCAGTCTCGCCGGGCTTCCGTACCCGCCTGCCAGCCAGAACGGCAGGCCCAGATCGCGGAGCTCCTGCAGATCCACACGATCGCGCTCGCCATACACCGGCTCGCCGTCGACGTTCAGTTGCAGCTTGCCCCGCGGCGGAGCGTTGTGTCCCCCGGCCGTCGGACCCTCGACGACAAAGCCGTCGATGCGGCCGGACGATTTTCGCTGCAGGGTCTTGGCGAGCGCGTTGGACGCGATGATGGGGAGAAATTTCGGCCGGATCAATGGCGGCAGCGCGCGGTCCGTGTAATCGCCTGGAGCAAAACTCACCGTCATGTCGTCTTCGGCCATGGCGCCGGTGACCGTCAACGGATACGTCGCCTGCTCGTGATTGACAAAACGGTCGAGCACGCCTGGAATCTTGAGCGGAATGCCTGCACCCATCAGCACGTACCCGACCCCAGCGAGCATGGCGCCGTAGATGGACGGCAGGTGCGGAATCTGAATCTTTTCGAGGTAGTTGATCCCCACCGGTTCGTCGTGACCCTCGCGCGCCAGAATCACCTCGACGAAGTTCGCGACGATGCAGAGCTCATGAAAGGCGCGACCGCCGTGCCGGGCCTGCATCGGCAGCGCTTTATACGGCTGGCGCGCCGATCGCCCTCCCGGAATGTAGAACGCCTGCCACACGCGATCGGCCATCGCGTCGAAGGGAAAGCGATCCAGACCGTGCCGCATGTGGCCGCCGGGATCGCCGTCCTGCAGACGCCGCACGAGAAGCTGATCGAGCGCAGTGCCTGACACGACGCCCAGCTGTCCGAGCCGCGAGACTGCCTGTGCCAGCCGCCAGCCGGAGATGCCGACGCCCATGCCGCCTTGAATGATTCGGGGAAGCTCACGCATGTCGCGTCACGGATCGAGCAGCGGCTGGGTCCACACGCGAGCGCTCGAGCGCGAGCGATGCATCTCAATTGATGAGAAAGGGCCCTGGTGAAATCGACGCTGCGACGGGGGCGGATGCCCTGGCAGCAGCATCGCCCGGCCTGGTCGCGCCGCCTATGACGGCGGTCATACGCCCAGCCGGCTCCCGCTGCAGCAGGGACAGGCCACTCAGTCTGAGGTTAGTTGGCGGCGAGTCCGGCCGTGCCGCTGGCCGGAACTGGAACTTGACCCACGAGCGGCGATTCGACGGCCGGCGCTTCAACGAGCTTCCACGCCTCCGGCTCCTCGAGGATCCGCGCCGCGAACGCGGTGTGCAGCGCGTGGCCGCCGCGGTGGGCCACGACGTGCCCGATAATCGGATGCCCGACGAGAGCCAGGTCGCCAATCACGTCGAGAATCTTGTGGCGGACGAACTCGTCCTCGAAGCGTAGCGCGCTGTTGAGCACACCCGTCTCGCCAATCACGACGGCGTTGTCGAGGGAGCCGCCAAGCGCAAGCCCGTTCTGCCGCAGCATTTCCACTTCGCGCAGGAAGCAGAACGTCCGCGCCGGCGCGATCTCCTCGACGAAGCTTTCCCCGGTGATGCGGAGCGTCCGCGTCTGATGCCGCAGCATCGGGTGGTCGAAGCTGATGCTGTAGGTGACCTTGAAATGATCCGACGGATACAGCGCGATCCGCTTGTCGCCGCGTGACAGCGTGATGGGGCGCAGGACCTTCAGGTACTTGCGAGGCACTGCCAGGCGCTTGGTGCCCGCTTCCTGAATCAGATAGATGAACGGCGCCGAGCTGCCGTCCATGATGGGCACTTCCGGCGTGTTCAGTTCCACGACAACGTTGTCGATGCCGGTGCTGACGAGCGCGGCGAGCAGATGCTCGACGGTCTCGACCGACGCGGCGCCGTGCGAAAGCGCGGTGGCCAGCTGAATCCCGCCAAGGTGCGCCACGTTCGCTGGAATCTCGAGGCCACCGAGGTCCACGCGCCGGAACCGGATGCCCGAATCCGCCTGGCTCGGCTTGAGGGAAAGCGTCACTTTCTTACCCGAATGAAGGCCGATGCCTGCACATGAGGTAGAGCGTCGGATTGTCTGCTGTGCGTCCATGTGGACTCTCGGGTCAGAAAGTGCGCACGTGAGCCACCAGCAAACCAAGTACCGCGAGACTCCTCGCCGGGGTCAACACTCTAAACGGCACCTGCACAAGAAGTTAATCGCTAAAATCGACCTTGGCGACCGATCGCCAAGTGAACAAAGTCGTGGTTTCCCGACCACATGACTGGATACCAGAAGTGTGGCTATTTTACCACGGACCTGCTGAGTTTTGATTTCAGACGGCGGCCCGCCGCGAGTCGTTTTGCGTCCGGAATGCATCCGCAAGGAAGGCGCCGGTCGCCGAATTCCTTACTCTCGCCACGTCTTCTGGAGTTCCCTGCGCGACGATCCGTCCTCCCTGAGCGCCGCCTTCGGGACCCAGGTCGATGACGTGATCGGCCGAGCGAATGACGTCGAGATTGTGCTCGATGACCAGGACCGAGTTCCCCTGATCGACCAGCTTGCCCAGTACATCGAGCAGCTTCTTCGTGTCGTCGAAGTGCAGACCGGTGGTGGGTTCGTCGAGGATGTACAGCGTGCGGCCCGTGCCCCGCTTGGAGAGTTCCCGCGCCAGTTTGACGCGTTGCGCCTCGCCGCCACTCAGCGTCGTCGCCGACTGCCCGAGCTCGATGTAACCGAGGCCGACGTCCTGCAGCGTCCTCAGCTTGTTCGCGATCGGCGGGACGTTTTCGAGCAGCGGCAGCGCGTGATCGACCGTCATGTCGAGGACGTCCGCAATCGACTTGCCGCGATAGCGGATCTCGAGCGTCTCGCGGTTGTAACGCCGGCCCTTGCACTGCTCGCACGTCACGTACACGTTCGGCAGGAAGTGCATCTCGATCGCGATGACGCCGTCGCCTTGACAGGCTTCGCATCGTCCGCCTTTGACGTTGAACGAGAAGCGGCCGGGCTTGAATCCACGCGCGCGAGCCTCCGGCAGCATCGCGAACAGCTCGCGGATGAAGGTGAAGAGTCCGGTATACGTGGATGGATTGGACCGCGGCGTCCGGCCGATGGGCGACTGGTCGATCTCGATCACCTTGTCTACCAGCTCGATACCCTCGATGCGTTCGTGCGGACCGGGCTCGTCGGCGGATCGATACAGCTGCCGTGCGAGCGCCCGGTAGAGGATGTCGTTCACGAGCGTCGATTTGCCGGATCCGCTCACGCCCGTCACCGCCGTGAACACGCCCAGCGGAATCGCGACGTCGATGTTCTTCAGATTGTGGGCACGCGCGCCGCGAATGACGAGCTCGCCCTTGAGCGCCGTGCGGCGCGCCCGCGGTGTCTCGATGGTCTTGTCGCCGCGCAGATAGGCGCCCGTGAGTGACTCGCGATCCTGTTCGACGAGATTCTGCGGCGTGCCCTGAAAAATCACCTTGCCGCCGTGATCGCCTGCACCAGGACCCAGATCGACGACATAGTCGGCCGTCCGGATGGTCTCTTCGTCGTGTTCGACGACAACGACGGAGTTACCGAGGTCGCGAAGCCGCTGGAGCGTGCCGAGCAGCGCGCGGTTGTCACGCTGGTGCAGTCCGATGGACGGTTCGTCGAGCACGTAAAGCACGCCAGTGAGATTGGACCCGATCTGCGTCGCCAGCCTGATGCGCTGGCCTTCCCCGCCCGAGAGCGTCGCGGCACTCCGTCCCAGCGTCAGATATCCCACGCCCACATCGTCGAGGAAGCGGAGGCGATCCTGGATCTCGCGCAGGATCCGTTCGGCAATCAGCGACTCGCGATGAGTGAGCTCGAGGCGGGTGAAGACCTCCAGCGCATTGGCAATAGGCAGTCCGACGTACTCCGAAATCGTCTTGCCCTTGACTCGCACGGCGGCGCTCTCGGCTTTCAGGCGGTGACCGTCGCAGGCGGTGCACGCGCGCAGCGAGCGGAACGGCTCCAGTTCTTCCTGGACGGTCCAGCCGCCTTCCTCGTAGCGGCGGCGAAGATTCGGCAGGATGCCTTCGAAATCACGGCCGAAGGGCTCGGGCGCACGCTTCTTCTTCCGGCCTGATGCCGCGGGCTCGGCGGCCGATGTGGGACCGTGTAGCAGGAGGTCGCGCTGCTTGCGCGGCAGCTTGCCGAACGGGATGTCGAGCGGCACACCGAAATGTGCGGAGAGGGCCGCCAGCGCTTCGTCCACCAGGCCGCGATCGCCTTGTGCCCACGGCGCGATCGCGCCGCCCGAGAGCGAGAGCGTCGGATCGGGGACGACACGCGCGGGATCGAAATCCCAGGTGGCTCCCAGCCCCTGGCAGGCCGCGCAGGCGCCGTGCGGCGAGTTGAACGAGAAGGCGCGCGGCGTCATTTCCGGGACGCTCACGCCGCATTCCACGCACGCGAGACGCCGTGAGAACAGCCGATCGCCTTCGTCGAGACTGTTGATCACGACGATGTCGCCGGCGAGCTGGAGGGCCACCTCTATAGAATCAGTGAGCCGCTTCTCGATGCCCGATCGGACAATCAGCCGATCGACGATGACTTCGATCGTGTGATTGCGCCGGCGATCGAGCTTGATGTCTTCTTCGAGCGAACGGAACTGACCGTCGATGCGCGCCTTGGTGAAGCCTCGCGCCCGCAGGGCCTCGAGCTCCTTCCTGAACTCGCCTTTCCGTCCTCTGACGATCGGCGCGAGCACGTTCATCCGCGCGTCGAGCGGATACGTCATCACGAGATCGACGATGCGCTGGAGCGACTGGGACGTGATCTCGCGGCCGCAGTTCGGGCAGTGAGGGACGCCGATGTTCGCGAACAGCAACCGGAGGTAGTCGTAGATTTCGGTGACCGTGCCGACCGTCGATCGGGGATTGGACGCGGTCGTCTTCTGTTCGATCGAGATCGCCGGCGACAGACCCTCGATGAGGTCCACGTCGGGCTTTTCCATCTGCTCGAGGAACTGTCGGGCGTACGCCGAGAGCGACTCGACGTACCGGCGCTGGCCCTCAGCGTAGATGGTGTCGAACGCCAGCGACGACTTGCCGGATCCCGACAGGCCAGTGATGACCACCAGGCGGTTGCGAGGCAGATCGACGTCGATATTCTTGAGGTTGTGGACGCGAGCGCCGCGCACCGCAATCCAGTCGTGCGCCATGGTTGCCCTTGGGGTGTGTGCCGGTCCAGGCTGCCCCATGCCGGAGGCTCCCTGGATGAGTTCAAACCCAGTATTGTACCAGCAACCGCTACGGCTGAGATAACGGCCGGACGCTACCGCGCTTCGTTCAGGCGGCTGTGCTTGAAGCCGTAGGCGAAGTAGAGCACAAGCCCCACGACCAGCCAGATGCCGAATCGTTCCCACGCCTGGCGGGGCAGTCCCGCCATGACGAACACGCATGCCGCCGCGCCGAGGATGCACACCAGCCAGACCAATGGCACGCGGAACGGACGGGGGCGCTCGGGCTCTGTGATGCGGAGCACGAGAACCCCTATGCATACGAGCGCGAATGCAAACAGGGTCCCGATGTTGGTGAGATCGTAGGTTTCGGCCGCATCGCCGATGAGTGACGCCGCTGCGACGACCACACCCGTCAAGACCGTGGTCGTGTACGGAATGCGAGACACCGGATGGACGCGGGCCGCCCACTGAGGCAGCAGACCGTCGCGCGCCATCGAAAAGAAGATGCGCGGTTGACCGTACTGGAAGACCAGCAGAACGGCGGACATCGACACGGCCGCGCCGAGCGCCACCAGCCAGCCCACGCCCGTGAATCCGGTCGCCTGCAGGGCGTAGGCGAGAGGATCCGCGGTGTTCGCCAGCATTTTGTACGGGACCATCCCGGTCAGCACCGCTCCGACGATGACGTAGATGAGCGTGCAGATCGCCAGACCGCCCAGGATCCCGATCGGCAGATTCCGCTGAGGATCGCGTGTCTCTTCCGCCGCCGTCGAGATCGCGTCGAACCCGATGTAGGCAAAGAACACGATGGCCGCGCCCTGGTGGATCCCGGTGAAACCGTTTGGCGCGAAGGGATGGTAGTTCGCCGGCGTCAGGTGCGTCACACCCACGCCGATGAAGAGGGCGAGTGCGATGAGCTTGATCACCACCATCACGTTGTTGGCACGGGAGCTCTCACGCGCGCCGCGCAGCAGGAGCCAGGTGATGACCAACACGATGGCGCAGGCGGGGATGTTGACGAGAATCGGGATGCCGGCAAGTCGCGGCGCCGTGTTCAGCAGACCGTGAACGTCGGGATTGGCGCTCAAGAGCGCCGTCCGGTAGCCGGTTGTCAGAAAGGCCGGCAGATTCACGCCCACGCCGCGCACGAGCGTGTTGAAGTAGTCGCCCCACGAGATGGCGACGGCGACGTTCCCGACAGCGTACTCGAGGATCAGATCCCACCCGATGATCCACGCCACGAGCTCGCCGAGCGTCGCGTACGAATACGCGTACGCGCTGCCCGCCTGGGGAATCATTGCCGCCAGCTCGGCGTAGCAGAGCGCCGACAACGCACAGGCCCCACCGAGGAGCAGAAACGAGAAGACGAGCGCCGGTCCAGCGCCGGCGCGGACGACGTGTCCGGACGCATCCACCTGACCAGCAGCTGCGGTGCCGATTGCGCCGAAGATCCCGGCACCGATGACGGCACCAATCGACAGCATCACGAGATCGCCAGCACCAAGGACGCGCTTCAGGCTGTGCGCGGAATCTTGTTCGTCGACGAGCAGCTCGGCGATGGGCTTGCGTCTGAAGAGGTGAGTCATTGGCCCTCGGGCCTGTAAACGGTGGCGACGCCGGGCAGATCGTCGAATCGGTACACCGTATCGTTGGACGCCACGACCAGGCCCCCGTGCGGATCGAAGGCCAGACCAACGAGGCCCTCCCCTGCCACGACGCGGGCCCGCGTCGTGCCGGGCCCCAGCCGGTGGACCGCGCTCGCGCCGGCGAGCGCATCGGCGACCAGCAGCTGATCGCCCTCCCATGCGAGGCCCTGCGGCCGGCCGAAGCCACTGGCGAACACCTCGTGGCGGCCGTCCGGATAGACGCGGTACACGTGATCGTACGTGGTCAGTGTCGGACCGCTGACGAAGAGTCCACCGTCTTTGCCCGCCGCAAGATGGTAGGCGGCAATGCTGGGCGGCAGTGTGGTGAGCACTTCCGGATGCTTGCCCGGGCGCACGCGGAAGATCGTGCCGGATCGATCGCCGACGTACAGGACACCCTCGTCATCGAACGCGAGGCCGCATGCGACGCCGACTTCCGCGACGAAGGGATCCGCGCCGCCGTCCGCAGCGACGCGATAGACGACACCCTCGAAGCGGCTCGAGACGTACAGGGCGTTGTCGGGCCCGAACACCATCGAGGTCGGATTGACAATGGCGGATGAGAACGACTCACGGGCGCCGGAGGGATGCACGCGGAAGATGGAGACGGGCACCTGCTGTCCGCGCGATCCGCTGTAGGTCACGTACAGCCGGCCCTCGCGATCGAAGACGGGGTTGTCCACCTGGTGGACGCCCGTCGTCAACGTGCGGGCAACGACGAGCGTCGCGTGACCGTCTATGCCGCTGACTCGCACGGCGACGGGTCCACCGGGCGCGTCACGCGGCACGCGGAATCCGATGCGGCGCGGCGACGGCAAACACGGGCCGCACCTCGTCGTTTCCGACGACGAGCGACGGCGGCGTGCCTCCCGTCGTGAGGCCGGTGCCCGTGAGGATCACGAGTCCTCCTGGACAGGCCCACGCGGGTTCGACGGCCGCTATGTGCGGTGAATCGTCCACCGACGGCATGCTCCGACTGGGAAGGGCACGGGAATGCCGCTCACGCTAGCACAGTTGGAAATTGGGGTCGGGATAAGTTTCACTATCTGCGCTGCGAACTCGGGTCGGATGTGCCATCGCCACACGCGTAGCGCAGATAGTGAAACTTATCCCGACCCCAATTCCCCGCCTAACTGTCGTCGAGCTCGAGATTCCAATAGAGATAGTCGCGCCAGCTCTCTGGTGCGTTGCGCAGGCCGATGGTGATGCGCACCGCAGGCGCCGAATCGGGCCGCCGCGGCGGCGCGACCAGACGCATGTGCGCTTCCTCCGGCGTGCGTCCACCCTTCCGGCGGTTGCACGACACGCAGCACGTGACAATGTTCTCCCAGTCTTTCCTGCCGCCGTGAGCGACCGGAATGACGTGGTCGAATGTCAGTTCGCTGGTGGGTGCCGAGTGGCCGCAGGACCGGCAGCGGTAATGGTCGCGCGCGTAGATGTTGGCGCGCGAGAAGGGCACGTAGTCGAACCTGCGCTTGATACGGATGTACCGGAGCAGTCGGATAACCGAAGGCAGCTTGAAGCTGACGGAGACCGACCGCACCTCGCGGTCGTACACCGATATGACCTCAACCTTGCCCTGGCACCAGAGCGTGATGGCCTTCTGCCAATGAACGACCTTGAGTGGTTCATAGGTCGCATTCAGAAGGAGCGTTTGCTCCATGCCCCTGTATATTGGGTATTCCGAACGCAGCCTGTCAAGGCACGGTGGTGTGACATCCGGGATCGACGCATGACGGCAGATGTGTGCGCACGGTGGCATCTCCCTCTGGCGTGGTGGACGCTGATCCTGATCGCGCTCCTGGGGATGGCAGCCACCGGCTGCCGGACGACCGGGGCCGTCTCTCGTCCCCTGCCTCCTTCGACGCCGCCTGCGCCTGACGCCCGGGCGCCCGGCGCCAGGACGCCGGTGGACGGTTACGCCATCGCGACCGCGGCCATGGCTCTGCAGGGCACGCCGTACCGCTCAGGGGGCATGGATCCGTCGGGATTCGACTGCAGCGGACTCGTGCAGTACGTGCTGGGCCGGATGGGCATCGCGTGGCCGCGCGTGGTGCGCGATCAGTGGGAAGCCGGCCGCGCAATCAGCGCCGGCGACATTGCACCTGGCGACCTGGTGTTCTTTGTCACCGAAGGCAGCGACGTGTCGCACGTCGGCATCTCGATCGGCGGCGATCGCTTCATCCACGCGCCGAACGCGCGCGGAGTGGTGCGGGTGGAAACACTGGGCTCCGACTATTGGAGCCAGCGGTTCGCTGGGGCTCGACGCGTGGAGTGAGGCACTCCGGATTCCGAAGTCCGAGCGTCGAACTTCGACCTGAGGAATAACCGCCCTATGCGGCGCGATGCTGGCCGGTTCGCACCAGGCGTCGCGAGGTGTCGGCCAGGAACTGCCGCACGTGGAGATCGTCTTCCGTGTATCGCGTCTGGACGGTCGTCCGCTTCAGCGGCTCGACGCGAATGCCGGGTTCCACGTGGTCGGGCTGCTCGGCGGCTACTTCGATGTAGCGCTGCGGAAACGACGGAAACTGCCTGAAGGCGGTCCCGACGACCCCACCGTAGCGCGCGGCGAGCTCACTGAAGTCGTAGCGCAGGAACTCGTAGAGCGCCGGGTCGGGGCGGCTCGCGAGATACGTACGCACCATCGCGGCCACGTCCGTGAAGAACGACGGACCGTGCGCATGCGGCGACAACGATCCGTCAGGCCGGTAGATCTGGCGAATCCCACACCCCTCGGGATCTACGTGATACAGCTCATGGACGATCGTATCGAGGCGCGCGAGCCACGGATCCGCACCTGGATACAACTCGTGCTTGCGCGACCGCGCGAAGGTCTGATCGCAGAAACGCGGCAGGCAGAACGAAATGAGATACGCGATCGACGTGGGACCGAGCTCGACGACCGGCGACTTGGTCACGAACCACTCGGAGCGTCGCGTCACTTGGCCGCTCGCGCGATCGCGCCAGAAATAGTACCCGGGATCGCTCGTCGGCAGATTCACCGCGTGACACGTGGCGTACGCGCCGTCGGCCTGCGTGCGTCCGAATCGTGCGAACACGAGGACGCGGGTCGTGTCGATGTATGCGAGCGCAGGCACGCGTTGTACGAGATCGTCTATGAGCAGCGTGATGCGCTCGGTGTAATTGATCATGCGCCTCCGCGCGTACGAACTCCGCCACCCTGCGGTCGAGTCGTGGCGCGCGAGTTTCTGTGTGGGTGTGCCCGTGTGTTTATAGGCGGCACCGTCACGGGTGTCAAGCTGAGGTACTGAAGGTACTGCGCGCGCCTGCACCTCACGTCTTCATATCGGCTGATGTGCGCGCGACTTCTCACTGCGGTTGCGTAGACGGTGGAGCGTCAGTGGCAGGCGCGTCGGACGATGCCTCGGGAACAGGCGCGACACTCGGAGGATCCGTGACAACCGGCTCTGCGACTGGCACAACTGGCGCCGGTGGCGGAGGCGCAACGGAGCCCATGCGGCTGAGGATGATCCGCTGCCGTCTGAGCAATCGTGTGCTCGGACGTGAAGCTACGAGCAGACGTGGATTGACGAGCGCACCGGCCAGGAGCGCGGATTCCCCCGGGCCGAGCGTCGCGGCCGAGTGATGGAAGTACGTGCGGGCCGCAGCCTCCGCCCCGTAAATGCCATCGCCCCATTCGACGACGTTCAGATACAACTCGAGGATGCGGCGCTTCGTCAGCGCCGCCTCGAGCCGCCGGGAAATGATCAGCTCGCGGAGCTTGCGAATTGGATTGCGTGACGGCGACAGGTAGAGGTTCTTGGCCAGCTGCTGAGTGATGGTGCTGCCGCCACGCACCATGCGCCCACGCTCGAGGTCCTGTTCGATCGACGCCTTCAACTGCTCCATGTCAACGCCGTCGTGCTGCCAGAACGCGCTGTCTTCCGACACGAGCACGGCGCGCTTCAGGTTCGGCGAGATCTGTTCGTAGCTCACCCACCGCTGCTCCCGCTTTGCGACGCGCCCCTCCGCATGCGCCTGGGACGCACGCAGCTCGATGAATGCGGTCGTGTCGGGATTTTGCGAGGCGAGCGATCGAATGTCAGGCAGCGTCAGGTAGATGTACGCGAGGAACGCGAATCCGATCCCAGCGGCCCCGATGCTCCATCGGAGCACACGTCGCATGGGGAACCATTATAGAAGGCCTCGAGGGCTCGAGGGTCTGAGGGCGCGAGGGAACCGTGCGAACGTGCGCAAGCACACGCGAAAGGTATTGGAAGTTTGGAGGTTGGGAGTTGGGAGTTGATCAGGTTCTTATCAGCGTCGAGAGCGCACTGGTCAACAACGCAATCGCCGACGGCGTCGAGCTCGCGCCCATGAGGCCGATGCGCCACACACGTCCTGCCAGCGGACCCATCCCCGCACCGATCTCGATGTTGTACTGCTCCCTGAGTTCGCGTCTGACGGCGGCTTCGTCAACGCCTTGAGGAACGACGACCGTGTGCAACGTCCACAGCTGCTCGGACTCCGGCGGCAACAGCGTGAGCCCGAGACCCGCAAGAGCGGATGCAAACGATTCGTGGTGACGCCGATGCCGCTCCCACCGTTCTTCGAGGCCTTCGTCCTCAATCTCGGAAAGCGCTTCCGCCAGCGCATAGACCAACGTCGCCGCAATCGTGTGATGGTACTTGCGCTCCCGCCAATAGGCGTCGAGCAGAGCGAGATCGAAATAGAAGCTGCGACATGACACACGCCGTGCCCACGCACGCGGCGTGAAAACGAGCGGTGCGATGCCGCTCGGCGCCCCCAGGCACTTCTGGCTGCCGCTGTAGCACGCGTCGATCCCCCATGCGGCAACGTCCACCGGCATGCCGCCCAGCGAAGTCACCGCGTCCACGACGATCAACGCATCCTTGGCGCGAGCCGCAGCGGCAATGGCTTCGACAGGATTGACGACACCGGTCGATGTTTCGGCGTGGACCACGGCGACGAGCTGCGGAGAGGTCGAGGCGATGGCGTCCGAGACGGTCGCTGGATCGATCGCCCGCCCCCATTCACCCGGCACCCGATGCACCTGCCCGCCAAGACGCTGTCCGATTTCCGCGAGGCGCTCGCCGAAGTAACCGTTGGTCACGACGACCATGCGCGTACCGGCCTCTACGAGATTCGCAAGGCACGTTTCCATTGCCGCCGTGCCCGTTCCCGACACAGCCAGCGCGGTCGAACCCTCGGGCGCACGGAAGAGCCGACTGAGCGCGTCCCGCACCTCGTCCATCGTCGACATGAGCTGCGGATCAAGATGACCGAGCACGGGCGTGGCCAGGGCGCGCATGACACGAGGCGACACCAGGCTTGGGCCGGGACCGAGAAGGATGCGAGGGATCGCGGGAATGGCCTTCATGCGTGCACATGAAGCGCGTCGAGCGCCGCGCGAATCGCTGCTTCCGCCTCGGGAGGTGCCGGCAGGAGCGGAAGGCGCGCCTCACCGCCGGTGTAGCCGGCGAGCGTGAGCGCGACCTTGAGTCCGGGAATGCCGTAGCGCGTGCCCACCGCCTGCGCCAGCGGTGTGAGACGGCGTTGCCACTCGCGTGCTTCCTCGTGCCGTCCGGCGTCGACGAGTTCCTGAATCCTGACGCACACGTCGGGCACGATGCCGGCCACTGCCAGCACGGCGCCGGCAGCCCCGATTGCCAGGGCTGGGTAGAGCGTTGGCGCCGATCCGGCCAGCACGACAAACGGCGACGGCGGACGGTTGATGAACTCGCCGAGGAGCGCGAGATCGGACCCCGAATCCTTCAGACCGATGATGCGCTCGTGCTTCGCGAGCCGGACTGCGGCCTCGACCGGCAGACTGACACCAGTGAACATCGTCACGTTGTAGAGCAGGACGGGCAGCGGCGAGTGGTCCGCGACCTCTTCGTAGTGCCGAATGAAACACTCCGTCGTGATGCGTGCCTTGAAGAACGAGGGCGTCCGGACCATCGCGACATCGGCGCCCGCATCGGCGGCTCGCCTGGTCGCGGCGATCGTCGCTGCTGTGGACTCCCGGCCGGTCCCGGCGATGAGCAGCCGTCCGGACGGCCAGGCTCGCCGCGCCGCGGCAAGCACGGCGTCACTCTCCTCGTCGTCGAGCATGACCGCTTCGCCATTCGAGCCTAGGATGACGACCCCAGCCAGTGGTGTGTCTCGATAGCGGGTCAGGTTCGAGGCCAGCGCGTCCAGATCAGGCTGCTGGGCCTTGAAGGGGGTCACGACGGGCGCGTACATGCCGCGGATTGAAGGGCGCATCTTCGCGACTTTAGGCAAGTGCGTCCGTGGGTGTCAAACGGCCGCCGTGTCGTCGGCCGCGCGACTGCCTCCAAGAGCTTGGGACTTGGAAGTTGGGAGTTGGGCGTTCGAGATAGCCAGCGTCGTGTCTGCCGCCAGACCGAGAGACGAGCGCTCGACCGAGAGATTCACACCGAGAACCAACGAGAAGAGGGCCACGGCTGGCGCGACCAGCCACGGCGCGGTTCCCAGGGCCCCGAGGTTGCCGGCCTCCTGGATGAGCGTGCCCCACCCAGGCGCATCATCGGGCAGCCCAAGCCCGGCGAAAGAGAGCGTCGCCTCGGCGATGATGAGCATCGGCAACAGCAGGATGCTCTGCGTCGCAATGAAGCCAGCAGCAGCGGGCGCCAGGTGACGCAGCATGATCCGAAGCGGTCCGGCCCCGAGCGCTTCTGCGGCAGCCACGTAGTCGCGTGTTCGCTCGGCGGCGACGATCTCGCGTACGCCGCGCGCCGTCATTGGCCAGCTGACCAGCGCGAAGACCAACGCCATCAACACCACCGTCTCCATCGTCGACAACTGAACGGGCATTGCCGCCCGGAGCGCCAACACTACGTAGAGGACCGGGAGCACGATGGTGAACTCCGCAAGGCGCATGAGCACCTGATCCGTCACACCTCCGACGTAGCCTGCCGTGACACCCCCGATCGCCCCGAGCAGCACGGCGATGAAGAGCGCCGCGCAGGCCACGATCATCGACAACCGTGCGCCATGGACGATGCGGCTGAACAGGTCGCGGCCGAGTCCGTCCGCGCCGAGCAGAAAGAGCGGCGCTGACGAATCGCCGGTCGTGAGCACGTGTCCACCGCTGAATGCGACGAGCGGCACGACGCTTGACTCGTCGATTGAGAACGTGCGAGCCAATGGATCGACCAGCGTGACGCGATGAATGTAAGGCGTCGCCGGGGCGCCAGCGCGCCACAGATGAACGCGCGTTGGCGGCGCATACGCGGCGTCGGGAAACTGGTGCGACGGCGCGTACGGCGCCAGCCAGGGTGCGAAGACGGCGACGAGCAGCCATGCAAGGACGATGGCTCGTCCCACGAGCCTCATGCGGCCCCTCCGGACGACGGATGATCGAACTCCAATACTCGCGGATCGATGAGTGCGGAGACGAGATCGGCGCTGACGACTCCGAGCGACAACAGGAGTGTCGCGGCCATCGCACATCCCGCGGAAAGGTAGATGTCGCGGCCGTACATCGCCGCGGCCGTCAGCCGTCCGAGTCCCGGCCAGCTTGTGACGAGCTCCACGGCAAACGATCCGCTGAGGAGGGTGCCAGCCATCAAGCCGCACACCGCCACGACGGGACCGGCGCCAAGCCGCCAGGCGTGACGCCAGACGAGCGCCTTGCGGGACACCCCACGCGCCCGGGCGGCGGAGACCGCGGGGTCTTTCAACGCCCGCGCCAGTGCCTCCGATTGAACGCGCTCGAGCGTGGCCGCAAACGGCAGCGCGAGTGCGAGCACGGGGAGTGGAAGGTGTGCGAGCAGATCGAGCGCGAAACCCGCGTCGGTGGTGGCCACAGTGCTCGACGTCATCCCGCCAATTGGCGCAAGTCTGGACAACGCCGCAAGCCAGACGAGCAGAAGCGACGTGAGCAGTGGAGGCGCGGATATCAGAAGTACCGAAAGGGTACGAACGGCCGCGCTCAGGATGCCGCCGCGGCTGCCGGTCATCAGACCCAAAGGCAGCCCGAGGAGGACGGCCAGGAGGAACGCGAGCGTCGCGATGAGCGCGGTATTGCGCGTGGCCGTGGCCACGAGTTCGCCCACCGGCCGGCCGTAGATCGCCGAAGTGCCGAAGTCCAGACGCGCAAGTCCCGCAAGCCACGACAGGTATTGGACGGGGAGCGGGCGATCGAGTCCGCGACTGTGCCGCTCGGCTTCGACCAGCTCCCTCTTTGCCCCGATGCCCAGCCGCTGGGCGATGATGTCACTCCCCGCCAGACGGCCGAGCAGCAACGCCATCGAGGCGACGAGCCACATCATGATCAGCGCCCACAACAGGCGGCGCGCGAGGTAGCGCCCCATGAGTCTCGGATCTCCCAGCCGCGCGGCTATTGCGCGGCGGTGACCGACAGCGTATCAGGGCTCCAGAGCAATTGGGGACGCTGTACGGCGGGGACGACGCCACCCACTCGCGTGCCCGTGGCCACAAAGACACGCGGAACGGCAAACACGATGACCGGCTCGTGCTCTGCCAGCAGCTGCTGCGCCTGCGAGAAGAGATGACGCCGCTCGTCTGGATCGAGTGCAGCGCCCTGGCGCACCATCAAGTCGTCGATCTGCCGCTCCCAGTCGGTGGCCGGCTTTGACTGATTGGGGTTCCAGAAGTGGAATCCGCCCGACGACAACCAGAGATCCAAATTGCTCGCCGGATCGGTATCGGCGTCGAACCACATATAGATGGCGTCGTAGTCACCCGACCCGTATCGCGTTTGAAGAACACCCAGGTCGATTGCCGACACGTCCACGCCAACGCCGATGGCTGCGAGCGACTCCTTCAGGACGGCCACGCCCTTCTCGCCGGCGGTCCGCCCACGTGCGACGAGCACGTTGAAACGCACGGCTTGTCCCTTCTCGTCGTCGAGCAGACCATCGCCATCTCGATCGCGCAGGCCGAGTCCGGCGAGCAGTACCCGCGCCTGAGCGGGATCGTAGGGAGGTGCCGCAATCGCTGGGTCGTACCAGTTCTTGTTCGCCGGCGACACTGGCCCCCACGCAGGAACCGCGGCACCGAGATACACCGTCCGCACGAACTGCTGGCGGTCGACGGCGCGCGAGATCGCATGGCGGAACTCGTCCCTGCGGAGCCACGGCCGCTGGTCGTGCGCGCCTGGCGCCAGATTGATCCACAGAAAGTAGCAGTCGAGTGCCGTGCCGACGTCGGTCAACGTCAGCCGGCCCGCGTCGGCGTCGGCCTTGATCGGCTGATAGTCCTCGGGGCGGACGTCGCCCTGGATGAAATCAACCTGGCCCGCGCGCAGGCGAAGGAGCTCGGCGTCCTGACTGAGCACCACTTCCAGCGTCAGGCGATCGAGACGCGGCAACGGCTGCCCCGACTCGTCTTTCCGCCAGTAGTGAGGATTCCGGACGAACACGAGCCGCTCCCCTGGCTGGTACGACTCGAGGACGAATGGTCCCAGGCCCGCCATCTGCGCCGGCGGCGTGGTCGTGGCCCACGCGTCGCGGAAGCGTCCGGCGTCGAGCGACGCCTGAAGCAGGTGCTTCGGGTAGATGGGGATGGCGTCGAGCAGCCGCAGCCCAGGACCAGAAGCTCCGGGGAACACGATTTCGACCTCCGACGGCCCCACGGCCGTCACCCTGAGCGGAGACCGACCCACGAGCAGGCTATCGCCCAACGGGCTCTTCGTCGCCGCGTCGTACGCCGCCCGGAACGAGAACACCACATCGTCTGGTGTCAGCGGGTGGCCGTCGGAGAAGGACACACCGTCGCGGAGGTGAAGCCTGTACCGCAGTCCATCGTCGGATCGGGTCCACCGGTCGGCGAGCCACGGTTCGAGCTCCTGCTTCACCGGATTGATCCGAACCAGCCGCGCCTGCGTGAGCAACGACACGAGGTGAGTCTGGAACGTGGAGCTGACGAAACGATTGAAGGTGGGCGGGTCACTACGCAACGTACCGACCAGGGCCCTCGGTGCCGTGGTCGTTACGTGGTTGGCGGGCGCGCTTCGATGTCCGGAAAGCAGGAACCAGCCGCCGGCAGCCAGCGCGCCCAGCAGAATCAGCGTACTGATCGTGCGACGAGTGGTCATGATTCTGACTGACTGGTCAATGGATTGACCGGTTGAAAAAGGCTCCGTCGGCGAGGATTTCCAAGGTTCGTCGAAACCTGCGCGGCAGAAACTGCGATCCACCTCGGGCGCGGTCAATCCGCTGTCCACACCCCATTCCAACGCTCCTGGCGGAGGCCCTCCGCTCCGCGCTACCGAACTCCTTCGGCACGTGCAACTTAGCACGTACAGACAAGAGCCGATTCGCAAGTGGCATCCAGGGTGCCATACGGGGGGCAGGAGACCAACCCCGTGCAGGGATTCATACACCCACCAACTAGCTTCGTTCCGCAGCTCGGACGCTCCGTCACGATCGACCGCGCCGGCCAGCTTCTCGGCGTCTGCCGGCGAACGGTTTACAACTGGATCAAGGACGGGCGTCTCCTCACGGTTCGCACCCCTGGGGGATCCCAGAGGGTGTTGCTGATGTCGCTGCAGACGGTTGCCAAGACGGCCAGCCCGATGCGCAGCGACACTGCTCTCGCGTAGACCGATTCCCATGCGGAGGCTCCCCATGTCTTTGCGGCGCGCGGCCGCTGGCGCAATGGTGCGCACAGCGTCGCTCAGTCTGGTTCTGCTCCTCGTCGGTGCCAGTGTGCTGGCGGCGGGACCGAATCGCTTCCGGCTGTCTCGTGACCTGAATGACGCAATCGACAGCGGCCGTCGGGGCCGTATCGATGTGATCGTGCAGGGAGCGGCGGCCGATGTGCAGGCGGCCGCGGCCCGCCACGGTGCGCGGGTCAAGAAGGTGCTCGACACGGGCGTCGTGCTCGACGTCGACGCCGAGTCGCTCGAAGCGCTGAGCAACGACAGCGCGCTCGCCTATGTGTCGAGCGATGCGATCGTGCGCGCGACGATGGCGGTGACAGATCCGGCGACGGGTGCGGATCAGGCGGCCGCGGGACTGGTGCGGGGCCTGAAAGGGAGCATCACGGGGCGCGGCGTCACGGTGGCGCTGATTGACTCGGGCGTGATCCGGACCGACGCGCTGAAGAAGCAGGTCGTGGCGGCGGTGGATTTCACGGCGGCGGGCGGTCAGGGAGTCGACGAGTACGGCCACGGCACGCACGTGGCGGGCATCATTGGTGGATCGGCCAACGGATTCCAGGGGATCGCGCCGGGCGTGAAGATCGTCAGCTTGAAAGTACTGGCGGCTGACGGCTCAGGCGCGACGAGCGATGTGATCGCGGCCATCGACTGGTCGATCCGTCATCGCTCCGACTACGACATCCGCATCATCAACCTCTCGCTCGGCCATCCCGTGTTCGACTCGTACGTGAACGATCCGCTGGATCAGGCGGTCGAGCGCGCGTATCGCGCGGGCATCCTGGTGGTGGCGGCGGCTGGCAATCTCGGCAAGACGCCGGACGGCGTGCCGGTGGTTGGTGGCATCACGGCTCCGGGCAACTCGCCGTTCGCGCTGACGGTGGGTGCGACCGACACGAAGGGCACGATCGTCCGCAGTGACGATGCGGTGGCGTCGTGGAGCTCGAGAGGCCCGACGTATCAGGACAGCCTGATCAAGCCGGACCTGGTCGCGCCGGGCACGGGGATCTGGTCGTTGGCGGCGCCGGGGTCCACGCTGGTGACGTCATATCCGGATCGCGTGAGTGGTGGGCTGCTGAAATTGAGCGGCACGAGCATGTCGACGGGCGTCGTGAGCGGCGCGGCGGCGCTGGTGCTGCAGGCGAATCCGCGGCTGACGCCGTCCCAGGTGCGGCTGACGCTGCAGCTGTCGAGCACGTTCCTGCAGGACGCCGGGTTGGTCGGCGGCGGCGCGGGCAGCTTGAACATTCCGGGCGCGCTGCAGGTAGCGGCCAAGGGTCCGGACGTGTCCCGGGTGAGCGTGCTGATCGGCGGCGAGGCTGTGGTCCCGAGCGGCGTGGCGTTCGGTCTTCAGGGGCAGACGATTGATGGTGCCGGCCTCGTCCAGGGCAACACGCTGGTTTGGGGCAACACCCTCGTCTGGGGCAATACCCTCGTCTGGGGTAACACGCTGGTCTGGGGCAACACGCTGGTTTGGGGCAACACGCTCGTGTGGGGCAACACGCTGGTGTGTGGGGCAACACGCTGGTGTGGGGCAACACGCTGGTTTGGGGTAATACGCTGGTCTGGGGCAATGGCATCGTCGACGGCAGCACCCTCGTGTGGGGTAACACCCTCGTGTGGGGCAACACGCTGGTCTGGGGCAACACGCTGGTGTGGGGAAACTCTTCGGTCTGGGGAACTCGTAGCCGTCTCTGCGCCCGTAGCGGTCTCTTGCGCCTGTTTACCGACGCGCCAACTTACAGGATTTGCCAATGACGCCCATAATCGTTTGGAGCTGAGCGGCCGATAGAACCGGGGACTTCCAGCAGTGTCAGCAGAGTCCACCGGAGCCATGCCGCAACCGCCCACCCAACTGCCACGAGCCGGCATTCTATACGTTGCCCTCGTCAGCGGGGCTGGGTTCGCGGTCATCCTCTATTCCCTAGGATGGCTTTATGGCGCTGAGAAACCAGGGACTTGGCTTCTTCTTGCAGCCCTGACGCTACTCAGCGGCTCTGCAACCATCAAACTACCCTCAGTCCCAGCAACAATCTCGATTTCCGAAACATTCGTCTTCACGTCCGTCCTGCTCCACGGACCAGCCGCTGGAGCACTCATCGTCGCCTTCGACGGACTTATCATCTCCTGTTGGTTCTCGAAAGGACGGCGGGACCTTCTGCGTGTGCTGTTCAACATGGCGGCACCCGCTCTCTCGATCTTCCTATCCGCCACCGTCTACTACTCCTTCCCACATGTCTACGAGCTGCTGAACAGCAACACCAGTCCGAAGCTTGGCGATCTAATACAGCCGTTGGCGCTGTTTACGCTTGGTTCACTTCTTGGTGAACAGCTGGCTGATTGCTTTCGCGGTGCATTTCGAAACCGGTCGCAAGCCGTTCGACGTCTGGCGAAACGACTTCCTTTGGCTCAGCCTCAACTACTTCGGTGGTGCTTCGGTATCGGCGCTCTTTGCCGTTTACACGCGGGACGTTGACTCTGTCTACATCAGCATCATCATCCCCCTTCTGTTGATCCTTTACTTCACCTTCAAAATTCCGATGGCAAGGGTGGAGGATACCAACCGACATCTCGGGATATTGAATACGCTCTATCTTTCGACCATCGAGACACTAGCGATGGCGATTGACGCGAAAGACCAAGTCACGCACGGACATATCCGACGAGTTCAGACTTACGCGATCGGTTTAGCAAAGTCCCTTCATGTTGACGACATCGGATTGCTCCATGCCATTCAGGCGTCGGCGCTTTTGCACGACATGGGCAAGCTGGCAATACCCGAACACATTCTCAACAAGCCAGGTAAGTTGAGCCCAGCCGAGTTTGAAAAGATGAAGCTCCACGCAAGCATCGGAGCCGACCTTTTGTCAGGAATCGAATTCCCCTACCCCGTGGTCCCCATCGTAAGACACCACCACGAGAACTGGGACGGTACCGGATATCCATCGGGTTTGAGGGGAACTGAGATACCACTGGGCGCACGGATACTTGCCGTTGTGGACTGCTTTGATGCGTTGACGTCCGATCGGCCCTATCGGCCGAGACTCTCGAACCAACAGGCAAACTCAATACTTCTCGAGCGTCGAGGAACCATGTACGACCCGCTGGTGGTCGATACATTCTTGAGAATCTATCCGAGTTTGGCTCCGGAGGAACTGCCGTACACGCCTGCGCAGGCGACGTATTTGGCACAACTTACTCAGCTCCAAAAGCGAGGTCAGGGCGAAGGCACTGGCAAACCGACGACTGAGAGCGAAAGGTTCCTGGCGCATTGGCTGGCACCGATCACGCAGCTACGCGCATTTTCTCAGGGCGAACTGGCAGCCGTCGTGACCGTGTACGACAAGACCTCGGACAGTCTGCGCGTCGCTTGGACGTCGCCCGGGCTGGAAGATGCGGTCGGCCTTAGCATGGCCTTCGGAAAAGGGCTGACCGGTTGGGCCGCTTCGACCCGACGCAAGATCATCAATTCGGAAGCCACTCTTGACTTGGCAGAAATTGCGCCCCAAGCCGTCCAACGCTTCAACTATTGCATGGCGGTGCCGTTGGTCGAATCTCAACATGATCTGTTGGGAGTGCTGTCGCTCTACTCGCGGCCCATCTTTCAGGAACCGATCGCCAACTTGGTTGACTTATTGACCTCGCGACTTATCGCAGCATTTTCCCATCTTGATCAAGACGGGTCTGACAAGCATCGACACAAATGCGCCAGCGATCTCGGCCCGGAGACGCTCGAACGTCACACTCACGACGTGTTTGAGGGAACCGCGGCCGGCGCGGTCGAGATCAGATTCCAGGGGTTGCCCGGAGAAAGCTGGGCTCAACGGTTTGTATGTGAGACTGAGCGAAAACGCGATGTTCTCGATATCGTCTACGCAGTTGATGGACTTCGAGCAGTCTGGGTCCGAGTCAGTGGCTCTAGCCACCATGAGGCGATGAGGCGAGCCTCTGAAATCGCTCACGCCGCGGGGTATTCAAACCGGTTGGTCGGAATCTATCCTTACGATTTGTCTGGACAGCGCACACCAGTTAAGGTATCTCGCTCTGCCTGACTATGGACGCCGTTCTGGGCTCGCTCCTCCGAGCCGGACGCTTCGCTGACGCACTAGCAGCGATACAAGGCATCGCTCACCACACGTCGCTATCCGACGAACTTCAAGTAGTTCGCGCCGAACTGCTTGAACGTACAGGACGCCCCACCGAGGCACAAAGCACAGCCAAACGATTGGCTAGTCGCGGTCTTCTACCGGGGGCGCTCCTCGCAAGATGCCAAACTCTAATCGGCACCATCGATTTGGAGGCCGGTAGGCCGGAGTCTGCGGTCAAGCAGCTGCACGATGCCGTAGCGACGGCAAAAGCGTCGCACTGTCTGCTGGAGCTATGTTGGGCTGAGCTTCGACTGCTATCTGCGCTGATTGAACGCTCGCCCTCGGATGCGACTGCAAGCTTGGTTCGTGATCTTAGGCGACATGTGGTCCAAGCAGGTGATCCAGTACTCTCGTGCGCTCTTCACGTCTTTGCTTCGGAGTTCGACGCGAAACGTGGGGCAATAGATAGCGCTAGGCGCCATCTTCGCGTTGCGAAATCGCTCCTCGATGGACTCGAAAACTATTGGCTCAGCGGGATCTCGACGGTCGCTGACTTCTGCATCGCCTACTTATCGTGTGAACTCGATCGCGCACAACATCTCGCTCAAGAATCGCTGAGGGGAGTCTCTGCAACTGGACACGCGTGGATGCGATTGGCCGCGCTAACCAACCTTGGGCATTTGTCGCTGCAACGTAGCGACCTACCAAGAGCGGAAAAATTCTTGACTCAGGCGTGGACGTCATCCACCCATTCGCCTCGGATGCAGGATTCGATTCTCGAAGGGTTTGCCCGACTTCGGTTGCAAACCGGTGAACTCTCGAAATGCGAAGGGTTACTTTCGCAGCTGGATGCACGTCCAACGGGTGAATTGTCATACCCGCGTGTTTGGAGCTTTCAAACAAAGTGTCGCTGCCTGATGCGTCAGTCACGATGGGAGGAGGCTGCAGGGACAGCCGAGCAAGGGATTCACATCGGAAAAACGTCGCACGATCGGGTTCTTCACTCCACCTTCCTCCTCCTCCGCGCCGAAGCCCGCGCCGTCCTCGGCGACCTCGCCGGCGCCGGCACTGACATCCTCGACGCCACCGCCAGCCACGACGAAATGCCGCTCGACATGCTCGCGGAGGTCCACCGGGTCCTCGGCCGCACGCTGGCACGCGAAGGCGATCGGTTCGGCGCCGCCGCCGCCTATCGGCGCAGCGCCCGCATCCTCCACGCCATCGGTCACCTCCGCGGACAGCACGACGTCGAAGCCGAGGCCGCCGACGACGACGTATCCACCGCCGCGGATAGTGCCTCGAACGAGATCCGTCCCGATCTCCTCCTGGGCCGAGCCATGGCCGCACTCGACCAGGCCGCCCGGCCAGACCTCGTCGGCGCCGAGCTGCTCGCCCTCGCCCGTGAGACCGGCTGCACCGCCGCCGCGCTCGTCAGCCGATCGGCCACCGACCTCTCCGTCGACGCCGTCTCCGGCTGGACGCCCGCTGAGGCGACCGCGGCCGCCTCCTCAGCGACGACGTCTCTCGCCCTGGGCCGATGGCGCGATCGCGACTGGACGCTCATTGCCGACGTCGCGCCGACCGTTGCCGCGCAGGCGACGTGGAGCGCGATTCGCACGCTCGCCCGCGCCGGGACGGTCCTCTCCGACGCACGCCGGGACGCACGCGAGAGCAAGGCGCTGTGGCCTATCGAGAACCCGGATACGCCTTCGCCGGGCATCTTCATCAGCGAACAGATGATCGACCTCGTGCGCGTCGCCAAGAAGGTCGGGGCCGCGAACGTCCCGGTCCTCATCACGGGGGAGACCGGCGTTGGCAAAGAAGTCTTCGCGCACATCGTCCACGCTGCGTCCGGGCGCGCCGGCAAGCCGTTCGTGCCGTACAACTGCGCGACCGTGCCGCGCGATCTACTCGAAAGTCAGCTGTTTGGTCACCGGCGCGGCGCCTTCACCGGGGCCGATCACGCCGCGCCGGGCGTTATCCGTACGGCGGCGGGCGGCACCCTCTTCCTCGACGAGATCGGTGAACTGCCGCTCGACCTCCAGGCCAAGCTCCTGCGCTTCATCGAGAACGGTGAGATACACCCCCTCGGCGAGCCGCAGCCCCTTCGCGTGGACGTGCGCATCGTCGCTGCCACCAACCGGGACCTCGATCAACAGATGCGCGAAGGCACCATCCGCAGCGATCTGTTTTATCGCCTCAACGGCGTGCAGCTGCAAATCCCGCCGCTACGCGAACGGCGCGAAGAGATTCCGCGGCTCGCACTGCACTTTCTCGAGCGATGCGGTCGCACGCACCAGAAAGGCCGCCTGCGGCTCGCCGACGAAACGATGGAGTATCTGGTGCTCTATGCGTGGCCCGGCAACGTGCGCGAGCTGATCAACGAGATGCAGCGCATGGCTGCCCTTGCCGAAACCGACGCCGTGCTCATGCCGGAACATCTGTCGGCCGCCATCAGCGGCAGCCGCCGCACGCGCCCGGCGTCCGAGCTCGATCTGCGGCCGACGGAAGTCGTAGTGCGTGTCGATCAGCCGATGTCCGCGGCGACCGAGCATCTCGAACGAACGATGGTCCAGTACGCGCTGACCCAGCATCACGGCAACGTGGAGGAAGCGGCGAGAGCGCTCGGTCTGTCGCGCAAAGGCTTGTACTTGAAGCGCCGCCGCCTGGGACTCGACGTCGCGGTCTGATCGGTCACGCCATCGCCATCACCACACCAACGCGACGTCGATCGCACGCCGGGTGTACCATCGGTCCGGCCATGGACCAGGACATCCGCGTCTCGAGCTGGAGCGAACTGCACGATCGCCTCTACGAATCCTCGTGGCGCGAACCGCTGGGCCGGTTCAGATCGAACTTCGCGTTCCGCGGCGTGTCGCAGGCGGACTACGATCTCAAGAGCAGCCTCTCGCGGATGGGCAGCGTCGGCGATCTCGAGCGCCACATCCTGCGCAACTTCCGGAAGTACGCGCAGAGCAAGGCCGTTCCGCAGGATTCCGTCTGGAACTGGCTCGCCGTCGCCCAGCATCACGGACTCCCGACACGCTTGCTCGACTGGACCTACTCGCCCTACGTGGCACTCCACTTCGCGACCGAGCGCGTGGAGCTCTACGATCGCGATGCCGCCATCTGGTGCGTGGACTACGGCGTGACGAACCAGTACCTGCCGGACCGGCTGAAACAGGTGTTGCGCGAAGAGGGCTCGGACGTGTTCACCGCGGAAATGCTTGCGGTTGCGGCGCCGACCCTCGCGGAATTCGATGCGCTGTCGCGCGAGCCGTTCATCGCCTTCCTCGAGCCGCCCTCGCTCGACGATCGCATCGTCAATCAATTCGCCCTCTTCTCACTGATGTCGAGCGCCCGCGCCGGACTCGACTCGTGGCTGGCGGCACGCCCGCACGTGTTTCATCGGCTGATCGTGCCGGCCGGACTCAAATGGGAAGTGCGCGACAAACTCGATCAGGCCAACATCACCGAACGTGTGCTGTACCCCGGCCTCGACGGCCTCTGCCGCTGGCTGCGACGCTACTACACGTCGAAGCCCACCGATCCGCCGCGATAGAACGCTTGCCGTGTCCGAACGCCGACGAGCCGCGCCTGCGATCCGTCGGTCGGCGCACATAACAGCGCCGTCCGGAGGCCGTCGATCGCGCCGTGCAGGCGAGGTGCCACTCGCGCGGGCACTCTCGAAGCTGGGGCTTGCGTCGCGCAGCGACGCTATCCGTCGCATCCTTCGCGGTGAGGTTGCCGTCAACGGTCTGCCGATTCGCGATCCGGGATGGCCGATCGTTCCCGAACGGGATCGAGTAAGCCTTGCGGGATCCGACATGACCGAAGTGGCATGGCGCACAATCCTGCTCAACAAGCCGAAAGGCAGTGTCACCACACGGCGGGATCCTGACAGCCGTCCAACCGTGTACGGCATGCTGCCACACGAGCTCCGCACGCTGGCCGCGGTTGGCCGGCTCGATCTCTCCACGACCGGGCTGCTGCTGTTGACGACGGATACGCAGCTGGCACATTGGCTGACGGATCCGGCGAGCGGCGTACCGCGCACCTACCTGGTGACGGTCCGCGGGATGGTGGCACCCGAAACGGCTGCACTGCTCGAACGGGGAATCGTGGATCGTGGCGAACGGCTGGCCGCCGAGTCCGTCGCCATCAGGAAAGCCTCACGGCGCGAGACCCATCTGGTCGTCGTCCTGACAGAAGGCAGGAACCGCGAGATCCGGCGGTTGTTCAGATCGGTCGATCACGACGTGACCCGGCTGTCGCGTGTGGCGTTCGGTGGGCTGACGCTTGGTGATCTGCCAACTGGAAAGTGGCGGGAAGTCACGCGCGACCAGATGCGTGAGGCGTTTCCGGGCGCGCCGCTGCGCGGCCGCTAGCGGCGGTCAGGGTCGCTCGGTCACCTCCGCCACGAGGGCCTTCAAGGCCTGCGGTAGTCGCCCGACTTCCGCTTCCAGGGCGGCAAAGGCCGAGGCGGCGTCGTTCACGTCGCCGCTCCGCCCGATGTTCTCGAGCCGCAAGGCGGCCTCGGTCGCACGTGGGGCGGCCAGCGTCGCTACCGACCCCTTCAGCCGATGAGCCGACCGCATGATGCGGGAGGCGTCGGCGGCCGACACCGCCTGCCGGATGTCGTCGGTCAGCGCATCCACGTCACTGAGGAACAGGTCGACGATCTCACTCAGCAGCTCCGTGTCGCCGTCCACACGTTCGAGCGCGGCCTGTCGGTCAATGATCGGCTCTCCCGTTTCGCTCCCACCCTGGCTCGGCGACATGGACCCCTCCCCTTCTGTCGTACTCATACTCGTCTCCCCCAGACCTTCGACGGCCTCGATCAGCGTGGCAGCGCTGACTGGTTTCGTGATGTAGGCATCCATTCCTGCGGCCAGGCAGCGCTCCCGGTCGCCTTCCATCGCATGCGCCGTCATTGCGATGATCGGAAGGCGCGACGTGCCATGCGCCTCACTCGACCGGATGGCGGCCGTGGCTTCAAACCCGTTCATGACGGGCATCTGCACGTCCATCAGTACGACGTGCGGCCGCCAGCGTTCGAGGATCGTGAGCGCCTCTCGTCCGTTCGCCGCCACACGGACGCTGTGTCCGCGCGCGACGAGCATCTTCTCCGCAACACGCTGATTCACGGGATTGTCTTCGACCAGCAGCACTGAAAGCGTTCGCCGCGGTTCGAGCAGGTGCGCGCCGTACGGCGGGACGGCACCCGGCACGCAAGGCAACCCCAGGGCCTCGCGCATGGCCCAGTGCAATGTCTGCGGCGCCACGGGTCTCGCGATACAAGTCGAAGCGCCGAGCTGACGGGCGATGCGCTGATCGTCGTGCTGTGGAGCCAGCGCCACCGCGATCACGCCCGCCTTCGGGGCGACCGTCCGAAGGGCCTGGTGTGCCTCAGGTTCGCCGATGCCGGCAACATCGGTTGCGACCGCAAGCAGGACGGGAGGCGTGATCATCCGCGCGATCGCCGCGAGCGCCGCGTCGAGGTCCGCGGCGACGGTGCAGTGCAATCCCGCGGCCTCGAGACCCTCCGCCAACGCCCGGCTCGCGATTGGATGGGCGTCGAGCACCAGTGCCTCGCCGCTCGCGAATGGTGTCATCGGTTCGCTGCGCGCAATCGAGACCGGCAGGCAGACGCTGAACGTGCTGCCCTGGCCCGGCTCGCTGGCCAGCTCGATCGTGCCGTCCATCAGCCGCGCGAGCGACGAGGAAATCGCGAGACCAAGCCCAGTACCGCCGTACCGCCGGCTCGTCGAGCCGTCGGCCTGCGTGAATGCTTCGAAGATGAGCGCGTGCTTGTCTGGAGCAATGCCGATGCCCGTGTCTGTCACGCGGATGATCAGCTGCACACGCTCCGGCGTGTCGGCGTCCACCATCCCGACGACGCCGACTTCCAGGACGACCTCGCCGTGCTCGGTGAACTTGATGGCGTTGTTCACGAGATTGAGCACGATCTGCCGCAGCCGCACGGGGTCGATCAACACTTCATCCGGGACGTCCGGTGCGACGCGGCAGACGAGCTGCAAGCGTTTGCGCCTGGCGCTGACCGCGACATGGTGCAGTGTGTCGGCGAGCCTGGCGCGAAGGTCCACCGCCGTCGGTGACAGCTCGAGCCGGCCGGCCTCGATCTTCGAGAAGTCCAGCACGTCGTTCACGACGTGGAGCAGGAGATCGCCCGAGCTCCGGATCATCTCCAGATACTGCCGCTGCTCGTCGGTCGCATTCCCCTGCAGCAGCACTTCGGCCATGCCCAGGATGCCGTTCATTGGCGTCCGGATCTCGTGGCTCATGTTCGCCACGAACTCGCTTTTCGCTCGGCTGGCGGCCTCGGCCGCGTCGCGGGCCCGCTCCAACTCCAGCTCGGTGCGCTTCCGCGCGGTGACATCCCGAGCGATGGCCTGGATGCCGACCACGACCCCGTGCTCTTCGTAGGGACGTGCATCGAACTCGAGCGTGACTCGCGCACCGCCGCGGGTCAGGACGTCCGCTTCGAACGTACTCCCCTGCCGGCCGGCGCCGCTCGGCGACAACGCGGACAGGACGCGATCGCGATGTTCAGGCGTGACCAGGTCGGTCACGAACATCGTCTGCGCCTCGTGCCGCAGGTAGCCCGTGACCCGCTCTCCCGCTCGGTTGATCGACGTGAAACGTCCGCTCAAATCGCAGGTGAAGACGAGATCGTTCGCGTTGTCGAAGAGGTCGCGGAAGCGCGTCTGGAGGTCGAGTTCCTGCTGCAGGCGCGCCCGGATGATCTGCGTCTGCGCCTGCACGCGGCGCCGCAGCACGGCCGCCCAGACCACGGCCGCAGTTCCCAGCAGCGCGAGCACCGCGAGGACGCCCATCGTTCGCTCCACGGTCCACCATGACGGCGATCCCAAGGACGATGACGTCGTGCGGGCGAGCGGAGGAGGAGATCGAACGTGGTCGCGTCGAGAGGATTCGCCTCGCCGTTGATGACGGCTTCGGACACTCCGGTCACCCGCAGCCAGCTGCCGGGAACAGGTGGTGCCGGCCACGCAGACAACGGACCCCGCAAGCGGGCCGTGAAGGTACGTCCCTGTGCATTCAGCAACAGGGACTGCTCATCCGCACCAAGGACTGCTTCGACCAGCCGCGCCTCGATCTCGACGAGATCCGAGTCGGCAAAGCCTGCCGATAGACGCTCGGCCCGCTCACGCCGCGGTGGCAGCGGATGCCCGGCGCGCCGCGTGACGATCTCACCGTCCTCGAGTGTTGGTCCGTAGGTGCCCGTGGCCGCAAATCCGACGACCTCCACATCGTCGCCCACGTGCACTTTGCCGGGTGCCACGAGCTGCATCAATGCGGCGCCAGACTCGTCGCGCAGATAGATGCGGCGGCCATCGACCAAGGTGACGTTGCCCGTGACGCGCACGCGGCGCTGATTGCCGCTGAGCGACGTGAACCGGAGCAGATCCTGGAGGCTACGCCGCGGCAGCTCTGACACCGGTACCGCCCGGTCGATGACCTCGACGGCAGAAGCATCCGGCAGAAACATCTCGAGCCCGATGAACTGGCGGTTCTGATTGAAGCGCGAGCCGCACACGGCACGAATGCGGACTTGTGCATCGATCAGCTCCGTTGGCAGCTTGCCCGTCCAGACGCCGGGATACTCCGACCAGCACGCGATGCCCGTCCACGATCAGCACAAACATCAGATGGTTGTTCTTGACCGGAAACAGCAGCGACCGGACGATCCCCTCCAGCTGCACCCACTGACTGTCGTACTGCCCCCGGTGCAACAGTTCGCTGTTCGGGACGATCGGTGTCAGGGGCGAACGCCGTCCGACTGCCGTCGCCACCGCATCGCCGACCGAGGGAGCGAAATCGCCGGGCACCGTCACGCCCGTGACGAGGACGTGTTGGCCGACCTCGTACGACAGCGTGGGGTCGCGCAGATACACGAAGACGCCGGCGGTGCCATCCTGCACGAAGAGCAGGCCCCAGTCCTTGTCGAAGTAGGTCACCTGCGCGTCGAGCTGGACTGGCGCCTTGCGCTCGGCCTCATCGATCGTCAGCGCTCGAACGGCGTCAGCCCTCGTGAGCGTGACGGGACGTGCCGTGCTTTCGACACGTGTGTCGGCACGTCGACCGGCCCGGTGCGCAAGGGCGGACCCCGGTGCTCCCAGGACGACTGCCAGAGACAGCAGTCCGATCGTGGGCCGAAGCGCCAAAAACTTGCGTCCGAAGGCCAGGGCGCGAGATCCAGAGCGGCTGGCGACGCGGGGCGGGGACAGGCCAGGCCTGTGTTCCACCGGCACAGTCCACCCGTGCAGGCCAAAACCATGCCCGCGCCTGCCAGTGCCTGTGTTCGGCGTACTATGGACTTCTCGGTGAGCCTGCCGGCCCGACAGGCTCAGCCGATGTTCCGGAGGTACGTGTGACGGTGAGCCCGAAAGCGATCCTGCCCCTGTTCGCCTTGCTCGTGGCGATTCCCGGGTGCGGCAATACACATGGCCAGACGTCTACGCCTGCGCAAGCGCACGCCTCGAGTGCCAATGCCTCTGCGGAGGTCGTTGCCACGGTTGACGGCGAGTCGATCTCCGCGGCGGATCTCGACGAGACGACCGCGGCATCGATCGCCAAGCTCGAAGAGCAGGTGTACCAGATCAAGCGTGATCGGCTCGACGAACTAATCGCCAATCGGCTGCTCGCCGGCGAGGCCAAGCGCCGCGGTGTTACGGTGGACGCGCTGGTCGCTCAGGAAGTGACCGGCAAGGTGGCGCCCGTCACCGACGATGACGTGGCAAAATTCGTGGCGGCCAATCGCGAGCGAATCCAGGGGGATCCTGCACGCCTGGCTCCCCGGATCAAGGCGTACCTCGCCGACCAGCGCCAGACGGCGCGGCGCGACGCGTTCATCGGGGGCCTCCGCGCCAAGGCATCGGTCGATGTGCTCTTGAAGGCGCCGCCCGCGAAGCGCTTTGCCGTCAAGACGGAAGGGTTTCCCACGCGAGGCAACGGATCCGCGCCGGTCACGATCGTCGAGTTCTCGGACTTCCACTGCCCGTTTTGCCGCGCCGCGCAGCCCACGCTGTCAGCACTCCTCGCGAAGTATCCAGACAAGGTGCGGATCGTGTACAGACAGTTTCCGCTCGACAGCCTGCATCCCGAAGCGCGGCACGCGGCGGAAGCATCGTGGTGCGCAGGTCAGCAGAACAAGTTCTGGCAGTATCACGATCGGCTGTATGCGAACGGACCGGACGCCAGCGCCGAGGCGCTCGGCCGCATGGCCGCGGAGGCCGGCCTCGACGCCGCGCGCTTCAATACCTGCCTCGCGGGACCTGACGCCCGCGCCGCAGTCCAGCACGACGTGGACGAAGGGGTTCGCTACGGCGTTGACGGGACGCCGGGATTCTTCGTGAACGGGCGTATGCTCTCCGGGAATCAGCCCATGCAGACGTTCGTCACGATGATCGACGACGAGCTGAAGGCCGCCAAGTAGGCTGACCCGCGTACGGTGCGCCCGGCGCGCCGGTCCGGGCAACTCCAGTCACGCCGATGTCGACCGACTTCCGCCAGAATCGCGACCGCGTACGAGCGGTCAGCTTCTACGCGGCCCTCGCGCTCGTCACCTACCTCCTCTGGGTCATCGCGCGGCCTTTCATCCTGCCGCTCTGCGCGGCGGCGGTGCTGGTCGTCTACTTCTATCCCTGGTACGGCCGGCTCGAGCGGCGGTTCGGCGGATCTCTCGCGGCACTCGCCACGACCTTGATCGTCACCTTCATTCTGATCGTGCCCTCCGTGCTGGTACTGGCGGCGTTCGCCCGCGAGGCAGGGACAGCGATCAACGCGGTGCAGGCGGCCATGGCCAGCGGGGAAATGGAGCGATTCAGCCGATGGTGGGCATGGCTCGACGCGCGCGGTCCTCTCGTCGGGACCTACCGGCTCACCGACCTGGTCACCGATGCGGGACGATCGCTGGCTGGCAACAGCGCCTCGCTCGTCGCCGATATCCTGCGGAACATCGGCAGCTTTCTGCTCGATCTCGCGGTCGTCGTCTTTGCGATGTTCTTCCTGTTCCGCGATGCACGCCCCATCATGGCGGTCGTCCGCCGCGTGCTGCCATTCGAGGAAGAGCATCGCGAACAGGTCCTCGAGCAGGCGGCGGATCTCATCCGCGCGAGCGTCGTGGCGTCGATGGCCGTGGCCAGCGCGCAGGGCGCGGCCGGTGGACTGCTCTTCTGGGCCGTCGGGATCAACGGCCCGGTGTTCTGGGGCGTGTTGATGGCCTTCTTCTCGCTCCTGCCGGTCGTCGGCGCGTGGATCATCTGGCTGCCGGCGGCGGTGTGGCTGCTGACGACGGGATCGGTTGCAAAGGGCCTCGTCGTCATCGGCATCGGCGCCGGCGTGGTCGGTATGATCGACAACGTGCTGCGTCCGGCGTTGCTCGCGGGACGGGCGCAGATGAACGGCCTGCTCGTCTTCGTCAGCCTCCTCGGCGGATTGAGCGCGTTCGGTCTGATCGGGATCGTGATTGGCCCGGTCATCGTGGCCACGATGGCCAGCCTGTTGTCTGCGTACACCGTGCCGAGCACGGGAGAGGAACAGTCCTTCCCGCCCGCCTGAGGCCCTACGGCTTCGGCTTTGGCTTCGGTGGCGCCATCATGGTGTGGTGCATCATCGGGGCGCCGGATTTTGGACCCACCGGCACCATGAGGTGCGCGTACGGCGTGCCCTTGAACATCACGTACGGGCCGCCTGACTTCGGATCGCTGCTGTAGGCATCAAGCTGTTTCGGATCAGGCAGCAGCACCATGACGTGCGGACCATTCACGACCCACTGGTTGTCCGCCGTCGGGGCCGTGGCAAACGGATCCGTATTGCTGCCGCCCTTGTCGCCCTTGAGCATGTAGGCGATGCCGAACATCGGCTCGGGCGCCTTCTTCGCCTGCCACGCGTCGGCCCACTTCTGCCACGCTGCATCGAGACACATGGGATCGTCCGCGATCTTGCCCTTGTACTCGGTGGGTGAATTCGGGAAGCATGTCCAGCCGTTCGTTCCCGCCACGAGCTGCCGCGGCGGATCATCCGGCTTGCTTGGCCAGTCCATGATCGCCGCCCTGCTGGCGATCTCGGGCGGTGCGGCGCTCTTCGCGTTCGCGATCTTCTGCGCGTCGGTCATCGCGCTGGGAGCGCCGGTGCTGGCTGCGCCGTGCTCATGCTGCGCCTGCACGGTCATCGTGCCGACAGTGACGGCGATGGCTGCGATCCAAGAGATGCGAGGCAAGGCATTCCTCCTTCGTTGGTTCGCCCGTGGGGTCCTTCGTGACGAACGGGACACTAGCGCCGCATCGCCGCGACTGTCAACGCTCAGGGCGGAGACACTCGACGTTCATCGTCGTGTCATTTTGGCGCGCGCGCCTCCGAGGCGAGTGGTAGCATCGCGCCCGACAGGAGGTTGCATGAGCTCGGTGTCGCGCCGTGAGTTCGGTCAACGTTTGAGCGCACTTGGTCTAGCTGGTCCCGCGCTGTTCGGCGGCGTGCAGAGTTCCGCACCGTCGTCAGCCGGGTCGTTGACCGACGTCGCCGGAATTCGAGTGGGCCACTACACCGATACGAGACGGCCGACCGGTTGTACGGCGATCCTCTTCGACGAGGCGGCGACCGCCGGCGTGGATTACGACGGGACGGCTCCTGGGGAAATGCTCGGCGTGATGCTGCAGCCGGTCAGCCCGATCGATCGGATCCACGGACTGCTGCTCACGGGCGGCGGTCCGATGGGACTGGCAGCCGTCGCGGGAGCGACTCGATGGCTCGAAGCGCACGGCAAAGGCTTCGATTGGGGGGTGCCCAACGTACGCATTCCAATTGTCGTCGGTGCGGTCATCGATGACCTGTCGGTGGGAGACGGACGGATTCGTCCCGATCCCGACATGGCAGAGCGCGCCTGTGCGGCAGCCAACACGTCGCCCGTGCCCGAAGGGTACGTGGGAGCCGGCGCCGGAGCCACGGTCGGCAAGATGTTCCGCGGACGGGGGCTGCCCGGCATGAAGGGCGGCATCGGCACCGCATCGATTCGTCATGGCGACCTCGTCGTGGCGGCCCTCGCCGTGGTGAATGCGGCGGGGGACATCCTCGATTGGCGAACGGGCCGGATCCTGGCTGGGGCCCTGACCGCTGACGGCACGCGCCTCGCCGACAGCCGCGCGCAGGTGACGGCGGCCTTCGAGGCGGCGTCACGCTCCGCGGCAGTGTCGATCGACGACGCGGCGTTCCACAGTACGACGCTCGGCGTGGTGGCGACGAACATCGCCGTGGACAAGACCCGGCTCACCAAACTGGCCATGATGGCGAACACTGGTGCGGCCCGAGCCATCGCGCCGTACCACACGGAAGGCGATGGCGATCAGCTGTACGCGTTCTCGACCAATCGCGTACAGCGTGACGTGCCGCTGACCGTCCTGGGCTCGCTCGCTGCCGACGTTCTTGGCACCGCGATCGCGCGCGGTGTGCAGATGGCGACCGGAGTACCAGGTTGGAAAGCCGTGCGCGATCTCGAGGGAGCCAAGTAGGGGCGGGAGCGCATCGGAGGACGGGGAGAATCGTCCCCGCCGCTTACGAGAGGCGGCGGCGGAGGGGTACCTGCAGCACGAGGATCGTGAGCACCGCGGGCGCTATCGCCAGTGTCGCCATGGCGGCCGAGTACAGTCCCGGTCCGCTGGTGCACGAGTCCGATGATCGATGGGCCGAAGAATCCGCCGAGGTTGCCGATCGAATTGATGAAGGCGACGCCGCCCGCCGCCGCGGTGCCGGAGAGCACGGACGTCGGCAGCGACCAGAACACCGGCGCCACGCTCCAGATACCGCTCGCAGTGAGTGCCAGGGCCAATAGACCTTCGACAGGTGTTGTCGCCTGCGATGCGAGCAGCAGGCCCGCCGACCCGGTGGCCGAGGCGATCGCGATGTGCCAGCGGCGCTCCTGATGCCGATCCGAGTGCCACGCCACCGTCACCATCACGACCATCGCGCACGCATACGGCACCGCCGAGAGCATCGTCGTGTACAGCGTGCCGAGTCCCGAGAAGTTCTGCACGATGCGGGGCAGCCAGAACGTGACGCCGTAGAAGCCGATGTTGTTGCAGAAGTAGATCAGGCAGAACAGCCAGAGCAGCGGCTGACGAATCGCGTCTCTGAATGTATGCGTGTGCGCCAAGCTCGCACGGTCGGCCGCGAGGCTGGTGGCAAGCCACTCGCGTTCCTCTTGTGTGAGCCAGTGCGCCTGCTCGGGCCGATCGGTCATGTAGGCGAGGACGACGAATCCCAGCACGAGCGCTGGCAGCCCCTCGATCAGGAACAGCCACTGCCATCCGCGCAGCCCCCAGACGCCTTCGAGCTGCATCAGCAAGCCCGAGAGCGGACCGCCCACCACACCGGTGATGGCGGTTGCCGTCATGAAGTACGCGACGGCTTTAGCGCGTTCCGCGATCGGGAACCAGTAGGTCAGATAGAGGATGATGCCCGGATAGAAGCCCGCCTCCGCGACGCCCAGCAGGAGCCGCAGTGCACCGAAGCTCCAGGGCCCTGTCGCAAACATCATCGAGGACGACACGATGCCCCAACCGATCATGATGCGCGCGATCCAGACGCGCGCGCCCACTCTCGCGAGCAGCAGGTTGCTCGGGACCTCCAGCAGGGCATAGCCCCAGAAAAACAATCCGGCGCCGAGCGCGTACGCGGTATCACTCAGCCCGAGATCCTTGTTCATCTCGAGCGCGGCGAAGCCGACGTTCACCCGATCGAGATACGCCACGGCGTAGCAGATGAAGATGAAGGGCAGCAGGCGCGCGCGGACCTTCTGGATCGTACGGAGCCCGATCCCATCAGCGGCGGACAGCGGCGCAGACGCGGGAATGGACGCGGGTGCGCTCACGCGGGGCCGGTCCCGGCGAGGATGCGCGCCGTGGTAATGGCCTGGCCGGCGTGACGAGTCGTGTGTTCGGCTGCGTGGAACAACAGGCCGATCACCGTGGACGGCGCACGGTTCCTGCCGACGTCCCGCGGCTCGAGAAGGATGGCTTCGGGCGTCGCCCGGAGCTGGGACATGGCGCGGGTCACCGCGCCCGCGAGGTCGGCCGCCAGGGTCCCGCCATCCAATCCGGTGATGCGATCTTCGTCGGCCTTGGCTCGCCGCTGCGCCTCATTCAGCATTTCACCTCTGGCGTACGTGAGCAGGCGATCGAGGGCTCCCGCGAGATGCCGGGCGTGGAATCCGACAGACGCCGCGCCGCCCGGCTTCAGCCAGATCTGGTCCGGAGAAAGCGCACCGAGTACCTGCTGCACGTCTTCTTGCGCCTGAATGAGTGCGTGCGCGCACGGCATCAACAAGGGCGGGATGCCATCCACCGGGCCTCGGAGCCAGGCTTCTTCGAGCGGTGCAGCAGGCATGCGGCCGCTATCATACTGCCCCGGCTCGTCGCCGCAATCGGCCGGTCCCGAAGAATCGCCATGATCGCGACATCTGTTTGCGACAAGACGTGCACGAGTCGGTCACGTTTTGCGCTACGCTTGAGTGTGGCCCGTCAGTATCCATGATGTCCGAGGCGTCCGACCGCCAGCGCGATCGCCGGGTGCTGCTCATCGGCACCGATGATGACCTTCTGACCCGGCTCCGGGAACGCGAAGAGGTGCAGGGCATGGTCTTCGACCACGTGCCTGCGCAACCTCGCGGCCCTTCAGCGACTGCGAGGACGGGACTACGACGTCCTCGTGACCAACCCCACGACCTCTGTGCCAGACGATCTGGAGTTTGCCGAGGAAGTGCGCGCCCTGCGGCGCAGCACGCGCATCATCGTGCTCGCGCCCGCGGCCCTGCAGCGGGACGTGATCGCGGCACTCCGGGCGCAGGTCTTTGCCTGCTTCAGCGCCCCCTTCGACGTTGGCGAAGTTGCCGCCATGATCGGCGCCGCGACGGACCTCGATGACTGGCGCGGCGGCATCGAGGTGATCTCCGGTCTGCCGGATTGGATCTCGCTCCGGGTGTCGAGCCGGCGCGTCAGCGCGGAGCGGCTGATCCGCTTCATGACCGAGTACCGGACCGACCTGCCGGAAGGTGAGCGCACCGATCTCATGACCGCCTTCCGCGAGATGCTCCTGAACGCGATGGAACATGGGGCTCACTTCGATCCGGAAAAGGTCGTCGAGGTGTCGGCGGCCCGCACGAGCCGCGCGATCGTCTACTACCTGCGCGACCCCGGACCGGGATTCAGTCGCGACAATCTGCAGCACGCCGCGGTCGGCCATTCCGAGGGCAATCCGATGGCGCACTTTGCCAAGCGTCAGGAGCTGGGGATGCGTCCCGGCGGCTTCGGCATCCTGCTCGTGCGCAATCTCGTTGACGAGCTCGTGTACAACGAACGCGGCAACGAAGTGATTCTGATCAAGTACACGGACCGGTGATGCGGACCGTCGTCCTCGACGAACCGGGCCATCTTCGAGCCACCGACACGACACCGCCAGCAGCGCCTTCCACGGGATCGGCATTGGTGCGCGTCCATCGCGTCGGCGTCTGCGGTACCGACTTCCACGCGTGGCGCGGCCGGCAGCCGTTCTTCACGTTCCCGCGCATCCTCGGCCACGAGCTCGGCGTCGAGGTCCTGGAAATCGGTCCGAACGATCGAGACCTCGCGGCCGGGTCCCGCTGCGCGGTGGAGCCCTATCTGAATTGCGGCACCTGCCGGGCCTGCCGTCTCGGCCGGGGCAACTGTTGCGAACGGCTGCGAGTGCTCGGCGTGCACGTCGATGGCGGCATGCGCGAGGTCATCGAGGTCCCGATCGAGAAGCTGCACCCCTCGCGCATGCTCGATGTGGAGCGGCTGGCGCTGGTCGAGACGATCAGCGTCGGACACCACGCAGTCAGCCGTGCCGGCATCAGCGAAGGCGAGACCATCCTGGTGGTGGGCGCGGGACCAATCGGCCTCGCTGCGGCGAGCTCCGCTCGAGCCGCGGGCGGCAGCGTTGGCATCGCGGACGTCAGCCAGTCGCGTCTCACGTTTCGCTCAGCGGGCGCTCGGCTTCGATCGAACGGTGCTCGTGGGCGACGGCGATCCGGCGCCGCTCGCGCGGGACGCGTTCGGCGGCCTGCCGTCGGTGGTGATCGACGCGACCGGCAACGCGCTGTCCATGCAGAGCTCGTTTGCGCTCGTCGCGCAGGCCGGAACGCTCGTCTTCGTCGGTCTGGTGCAGGCGGATATTTCGTTCAACGATCCGGAGTTCCACCGGCGCGAACTGACTGTTCTCGCCAGCCGCAACGCACTGCCGTCAGACTTCGCTGCGGTCATCAGGTCGATGGAATCCGGCGCGCTGGACGTCAGCCCCTGGATCACCCATCGCGCAGCGCTCGAGGACGTCCCGGCGGTGTTCCCTCACTGGACCGATTCGGCGTCGGGAGTCGTGAAGGCGGTGGTGACGGTCTAGCAGTCGCGTCATTTCCACGGCCACTGTCCCGTCGCTTTCGTCCATCCCAGGAACACGAGCACGCCCGCGACGAGCGTCGCAGTGCCGAGTGTCATCACCTGTAATCCGGACGTCGAGAAGAGGAAGATCCAACCCGCGAGCGCCACGAGTGTCGGCAGTGGATACAGCCACATCTTGAATGGCAGCGGCACCTCCGGCCTCGCCCGGCGCAGCAGCCAGACCGCCCCGATCTGCCCGATGAACTGGACCAGAATCCGCGTCGTGAGCAGCGCGTCGATGACGGTACCGAGCGGGATCGTCGCACAGATGATCGAGATGATGCCGATCACCAGCAGCGACACGTGCGGAAACCGCTTGGTGGCATGCACGCGGCCGAACACTCGGAAGAACGTGCCATCGAGCGCGGCAGCATACGGGATTCGCGAGTAACCGAGGAGCAGCGCGAACACCGATGCGAACCCCGTCCACAACACGAGGATCGTGAACAGGCTCGCGATCCGCGATCCGTAGAGGCGCTCCATGAAGATCGACACGATGTAGTCCGATTCGGCATGCGCCGATGCAGGGACGAACTCGCGCCAGGGGACGACACCGATGACCGAGAGGTTGGTCCCGGCGTAGATGAGCGCCACGAAAAACACGCTGATCAGGATCGCGCGCGGGATGACGCGCTGCGGCTGGTTGACCTCGTCGCCCACGTAGCAGACGTCGTAGTACCCCAGGTAGTCGTAGATGCCGATGCGCGCGGACGCCCCCAGGCCGAGCAGCATCCCCATCGACATCGTGAACGCACCCGGCGGAAAGTCGAACGCGCGCGCTGGACTGAAGTGGAACGCGCCGCTCACGATGACCACGATCGTCGTCAGTAGAGTGCCTATCCAGAGCGTGACGGTGAGCGCGCCAATGGACTCGATTCGACGGTACAGGAGCGCGATGTTCGCGATGCCGACGACTACGGCGACGGCGATGGCCATTGTGGACGACATGTCGCGCCACACGTACCGCACGTAATTGGCGAAGCCGATGTAGCCGGAGGCAATCTCGAGCGGGCCGCTGAGGATGAACTGCCAGATGAAGAGGAACGCCATCAGGCGCCCCCACGTCGCGGGGCCGTACGCGGTCCGCAGGTACTGATACGTGCCGCCCGAGCCCGGCAGTGCGGCGCCCAGTTCGCTCCAGACCAGACCGTCGGCCGCGACAATGACCAGCGCAACGAGCCATCCGAGCAGCGCTTGAGGACCGCCGAGCCCGGTCATCAGCAGCGGAATCGTGATGAACGGCCCGACGCCGATCATGTTCGACATGTTCAGCGCCGTCGCCTGCAGCAGGCCAAGGCGCCGGACGAGTTGCGGAGCGTGGGAGGAATCGGTTGGCACGGACATGATGGAAGGCCGGACTCGGTCAGCGGGCCGGACGGTGGAACCGCTGCCGGTCGCGTTCGATGGCCGCGCGAACCGTGCAGCCCTCGAGGTGGTCGTTCACAAGCCCCATGGCCTGCATGAAGGCGTACACGGTCGTCGGTCCCACGAAGGTCCAGCCGCGCTGCTTCAGGTCTTTCGCCAGCGCGCGGGATTCGTCGGTCAGGCTCATCGCGGCCAGGGCTTTCTTCGTCACCGTCGCGGGTCTTGACACCACGGCGGGCTCGAAGGACCAGAAGTAGGCCGCGAGCGACCCGAACTCCTCCGCCAGCTCGCCCGCACGCCGGGCGTTGTTGATCGTGGATTCGATCTTCCCGCGGTGCCGGACGATGCCGGGATCGGCGAGAAGCCGTTCGACATCACGGGATGTGAACCGCGCAACTTTCGCGAACGCGAATCCCGCGAACGCGCGGCGGAAGTGTTCCCGCTTCCGGAGAATCGTGAGCCAGCTCAGGCCCGATTGAAAGCCTTCGAGGCAGATCTTCTCGAACAGCCGATAGTCGTCATCGACCGGACGTCCCCACTCGGTGTCGTGGTACGCAGCGTATTCCGGCGGCGCCGCGCCCCACCAGCAGCGGGGCTCGGCGTCGGACCCGGCGACAAGACCCTCGGCAAGGCGGGGCGACATTCGCCGGACAATACCAGAAATTCGAACGAAATGCGGAGTGCGGAGTGCGGAATGCGAAGGGAAATGCGAAGGGGAATGCGGAGTGCGGCATGCGGAGTGCGGAATTGAGTTGGAAGTTGCCCGCCGAAAGCGCGCTCACATGCGCAAGCGAAGCCGCGGAGTTGGAAGTTGGGAGTTCTTGGAAGTTGGAGGTTGGGAGTTGGGAGTTGATCTATCTAGTGGCGTTAAACGTATGCGCCGAGAGCGCCGTCGCGAGCTGACGCAGACTCTCGTTGCACTGCGACGTGATCGTCCGCTCGCGGCCCAGGGCCAATGCAAGCGACCGGACGTTCGTGTTCCGTCGCGACAACTGTCGTGATCTCTGCGACGATGGTGTTGAAGCGGTCGAGTGCGGATCGAGCGGCGGCCACTCCCTCTGGTCTGGCGCCGCGGCCGAGTGAGCCGATGCCGGTGTCCGCCGCGGATTCGAGGGTGTGGATCCGTTCCTCCATACGCGTCATGGCCGCCTCGTCGGCCTCCGCAATATGACGCGCGAGGACGACTTGCACTTCGAGCACCGCCGCGGCGGTCTGTGCCACTAACGCGTCCTTGCGGTCGGCGCTCATCCCACGCTGCGATTGTGCGAGCGCCGCGACGGCCGCGCGAATCTCGGTGACGGCATCAGTGCAACCGCCGAACAGCAGTCTCTGTGCCTTCAGGTTCGTGTTCTCGACGGCGAGCGGCAGGATGTCTCGATCGATGCGACGGTACTCGGTGAACCGCGTGTCGAAAGCCTCCAGGGCGCGGAGCTCGTCGGCCAGACGAAGGTCGCCGAGCAGCGGCCGCAACCGAGCCACGTTTGCCTCCGCAGCTTTGGTTGCCTGCTCCGCCTCGTGCGCCGCGGTGATCGACGCCTCGTCGGTGTCCGCCATTACGGCCCGATTCGATGCTTCGACCGCCTTGCTGAAATGAACCTGCAAGGCAGCCGCCGCTTCGTGTGCCTCGACCAGCCCCGTGAGCATGGGCTTCTGGCTCGAGCACGCCGTTGACAGTCCCAACGAGAGGGCCGCAACAGTTGCTGCGACGAGTGTCCGGAGTGACATCGATTCAATCGCCTCGAATGTCATGTCTCCGCCACGATCCTATCGTCCGTCAGGAGCCCACGTCCGCAGAAAGTCATAAAAACTCCATAAAGGAACCGTAAAAGCGTCGCGTGTCTCGTCGATAATCTGGTTGGCCTAAGGCGCGCCGCCAGGCGTGCCGCGGGGGACCCACCGCCTGCAGCCACAGGCGTCCGGGGCGAATCCGGCTCATGCCGGTAGAGGACTCCACCCTCGAGCCCGTCAGCTAACCCCGCCGGCCGGCTGGAGGTTTGCTTGTCGGAAGGTTTCTTTTCGCAGCTCAAACGGGTATTCGTCGGTACACCTATCCCTACGCACCTCGCACACCACGAGCGTTTTTCACGCCTCACCGGTCTGGCGGTGCTGTCGTCCGATGCGCTCTCGTCAGTGGCCTACGCGACTGAGGAGATCCTGCGCGTCCTCTTGATTGGCGGCACCATCGGTCTCGCCCTGGTGACGCCGATCGGTGCCATCATCGCCGCCACGCTCGCCATCGTCGCCTTTTCGTACCGGCAGACGATTTATGCCTATCCGAACGGCGGCGGCGCGTACATCGTCGCCAAGGAGAACCTCGGCCGGCTGCCCAGTCTGATCGCGGCGTCGGCTCTGCTCATCGACTACGTACTCACGGTCGCGGTCAGCATCGCGGCCGGCGTGGCGGCAGTGACGTCGGCGTTTCCCGGCCTGCACGTGAGCCGGGTGGAGCTGTCGCTGCTCTTCGTCGCGATCCTCATGGTCGGCAACCTGCGAGGTATCCGCGAATCAGGGCGAATCTTCGCGGTGCCGACGTACTTCTTCATCGTCAGCATCCTCGCGCTAATCGGTGTGGGGACATGGCACTGGGCCACCGGCACCCTGATTCCGGTGGCGCCGGCCGAACCTGTCGCGGCGGGGTCAATGGGGCTGCTCAGCACGTTCGCTCTGCTGACGGCGTTCTCGAACGGCTGCACGGCGATGACAGGCGTGGAGGCCGTGTCGAACGGCGTTCCCGCCTTCCGAGCGCCAGAGAGTCGGAACGCGGCGACGACGCTGGTTGCGATGGCGACCCTGTCCATCGTGATGTTCGTCGGCATCACGCTCCTGGCGCATGCGTACGGAATCGTCCCGAACGACACGGAGACGGTCGTCTCGCAGATCGCGCGCGGCACGTTCGGTGGCCGTGGAGTGCCGTACTACCTGCTGCAGGCGGCCACGATGCTCATCCTGGTGCTCGCGGCCAATACGGCGTACGCCGACTTTCCCCGCCTCGCCTCCATCGTCGCCCGCGATCGGTTCCTCCCGCGGCAGTTCATGACGCAGGGCGATCGTCTGGCCTTCTCGAACGGCATCCTGATTCTCAGCGTGCTCGCGGGAGCGCTGCTGACGATCTTCGACGGCGACACCCACGCGCTCATTCCGCTGTACATGATTGGCGTGTTCGTGTCTTTCACGCTGTCGCAGGCAGGCATGGTGCGCCACTGGTTCGCGCTGCGCGAGCGCGGATGGCGCACGAGCGCCGTGATCAATGGATTCGGCGCCATCGTCACGTGCGTCGTGCTCGTGATCGTCGCCGTCACGAAGTCCGCTGAGGGCGCGTGGATCATACTGCTGATGATCCCGATTCTGGTGATCGTCTTCGAGGTCACGCGGCGCCACTACGACAGCGCGGCTTCAGAACTCTCGCTGCGCGACTGGCAGCCCGACGCGCCCGGACACCATGTCGTCATCGTTCCTGTCGGCGGCCTGCAGCGGGCGGTCGTCCAGGCGCTGCGCTACGCGCGAGGGCTCTCGGCCGATGTGCGCGCGGTGTACGTGGAGATGGATGCTGCCGCGACGGCGGCCGTGAAGCGAGATTGGGCCACCTGGGGACAGTCGGTGACGCTGGTCACGCTGCCCTCGCCCTACCGCTCGCTGCTCGAACCGCTGCTCGAGTACATCGAGACGGTCCAGGCAGAGGATCGGAACGGGTATGTCACGGTGGTTCTGCCCGAATTCGTCCCGCGACGACTGTGGCAACACCTGCTCCACAATCAGCACGCCCTCCTCTTGAAGGGAGCGCTGCTCTTCAAACCCAACCTCGTCGTCACGAGCGTCCCCTTCCATCTCGGGCTGGGACAAGTCGGGGTCGCCGAGCAGCCCGCGGCGGCAACCAGCGACACGATCGTCGATGGCGCAGCGTAGATCGGAGCGCGCCGATCGCACGTCTGACGTGTCGTCTCCACCCAGCGATTGGGAAGAAAGTCATAAAGAGTCCGTAAAGGCGGCGAAGGATGCCGCGTGTGCAGCGGGATAATCGGTGTCGTCAGGATAGGTGCCGAATCCCGGCCCGCGCCGACGATTTGCGTCCGCGCCCCAAGCTGCCACGATGCCTCGTCCGACGTTTGTCTGGTCCGCCCGCGGCGTTCTGACACATACCACCGGCAACCTGGCGGCGATCGCCGCGGTCGTCGAAGGCCTACGGCTGCTGGGTGTCGAGAACGCGACGACGGCGTCGCTGCTGCTCCTGCTGGTCGTGCTCGGCGCCGCGACGATCTCCGGTATCTGGATCGCGACGGTCACGTCCGTCGTCGCGATGCTGGCGTTCAACTACTTCTTCCTCCCCCCCGTCGGCACGTTCACGATCGCCGATCCCCAGAACTGGGTGGCGCTGGTCGTGTTCCTGGTCGTGGCCGGGATCGCCAGTCAGCTCTCGTCCCTGGCGCAGACGCGGGCGCGCGATGCGATCGAACGGCGCCGGGAGGTCAGCCGTCTGTTCGACCTGAGCCGCGACATTCTGCTCACAACCGACATCGACGCGGCGCTGCCTTCACTCTCGCGGTACATCGCCCGCCGGTTCGAAATCGCCGCCGTCGCGATCGCGGTTCCCAGTGAACACGGTTGGTCCGTGCACCAAGGCGGATCGGTCGATGTCGCTCCTTCCGATCAGCAGCTGAACGAGGCATTCGCACGTCAGCGAGGCGTGCTGGAATACGATGCCCGCTCACGCACGTACGGGGGCCACGCCGAGGTCGTCGTCGCCGGAGGCGTTCACACGACGCTGGTGCCGCTGCGCCTCGGAACGCGGACGGTCGGCTTGCTCGCCACCCAGTCGGGCGTGCTCGAGCCGGGCACACTCGATGCGCTCGGAGGTGTGATCGCAATCGCCATCGAACGCGTCCATTTCCTTCGTGAACGGCAGACAGCCGATGCGCTCCGGCAACGAGCCGACCTGGCGTCCACGCTGCTCGCTTCGCTCAGCCACGATCTGCGCACGCCGCTCACCGCGGTCCGCCTGGCGGTGACGAACCTGCAGGATCCGCAGGTCACTGACGCCGATCGGCACGCGCAGGCCCAGCTCGCGCTCGGCGAGATCGACCGGCTCAACCGCGTGTTTCAGGACATCCTCGACATGGCCCGGATCGACGCGTCGGCCATCGCGTTGGAGCCGGATTGGGTCACACCGGCCGATGTGATCGACGCCGCCCTGGCGCGCGTCGGTCGGGTCCTCGACGACCGAACGCTCCGCATCGATGCCGATGCCGCGTCCGTCGTGGAAGTGGATCCCCGGTTGACCTCGAGTGCGCTCGCGCACCTGATCGAGAACGCCGTCCAGTACTCACAGCCGCAGTCGCCGATCGACATTCACGGCGAAACCACATCCGAGGGCCTCCACCTGACGGTGCGCGATCACGGACCGGGTCTCGATCCCGACGAGATGGCGCATCTCTTCGAGCGGTTCTTCCGGGGACGTGTCGCCCGTCAGCACGCGCTCGGCACGGGCATGGGACTCGCCATCACTCGGGGGCTACTGGCCGCACAGGGAGGCCGCGTCTGGGGAGAGAACGCCACGGGCGGTGGCGCCCGCTTCTCGATCGCAGTGCCGGGCCTCGGTACGCCCCGCGTCCGCCGTGTCAGGAGTCGCCTCGTGAAGGTACTCGTGGTCGACGACGAGTCGGCGATCCTTGCGACGATGGCGCCGCTCCTGAGGGCGCGCGGCTATGAGGTCGTGACGAGCATGACCGGCCAGTCGGCGCTCGAGACAGTCGCTCAGCAGCAACCAGACCTCGTCGTGCTCGATCTCGGTCTGCCGGACCTGGACGGCGTGGATGTGTGCCGGCGCATTCGCGCCGATCGTGCAATTCCCATCATCGTGCTTTCCGCCCGGACTGCCGAGAACGACAAAGTGGAGGCTCTCGACGCGGGCGCTGACGACTACGTCACGAAACCGTTCGGAGGTGAAGAGCTGCTGGCCCGGATCCGCGTGGCGCTGCGGCGAAGCAACCTGCAGAAACCAGCGGCCCGCGACAACGTGGCCGTGAGAGACCTGGTGATCGACCGCGCCCGGAACCGGGTGTTCAGGAAGGGCGAAGAGATCCGGTTGACGCCAAAAGAGCTGGCGCTGCTGGTCCTGCTCGCGCAGCATGCCGGCCGGGTCCTGACGCACCGGACCATCCTCAAGGCGATCTGGGGTCCGGACTCGATCGATCAGCCCGAGCACCTGCGCGTGCTCGTGGGTTCGCTTCGAAAGAAGCTCGAACTCGATCCGACGCGGCCGACCTATGTGCTGACCGAGCCATGGGTCGGGTACCGGTTTGCAGACGACGCAGCGGCCCGCTAGACGTGCGGCCATGACGAACAGTCGCCTGGCGGCGGCTACCTCCGCACCTCTCGGTCCAAGGACAGGTTCAGCACCAGCACGTTCACGCGTGGCTCGCCGATCAGCCCCAGCCACCGACCTTCTGTCGCCTCGGCGATCAGTGATTGGACGCGCCCGACATCCACGCTACGGGCCTTTGCCACACGAGCGGCCTGGATGGCTGCGTTCGCTGGGCTGATATGCGGATCCAGTCCGCTGCCCGAGGCCGTGACCGCATCCGCCGGAATCGGACCGGTGTAGGTCGGATTTTCGGCGCGGTACGCCGCGACGCTCGCCTTCACCCGGTCCAACAACTTCTGACTGGTCGGACCCAGGTTGGAGCCAGACGAGGCTGCGGCATCGTAGCCCGCGCCGGCCGCCGACGGACGTGGGTGAAAGTATTCCGGTTTGGTGAACGGCTGCCCGATGAGCGTCGAGCCGACCACCGTACCGTTGATCATCACGAGCGATCCGTGAGCCCGGGCCGGGAACGCCACCTGCACGAGCGCGGTAACGACGGCTGGATAGGCCAATCCTGTGAGAACGGTCATCACGATGATCAGGCGGAACGCGGGAAGGAGATGGGCACGCATGTTCGTCCTCAGGCGAGGTGCAGCAGTACGAGCAACTGGTCGATGGCCCAGATGCCGGGGAACGGCGCGATGATGCCACCGAGCCCGTAGATGAGCAGGTTCCTGGTCAGAAGCGCCGAAGCCTCCTGGGCCCGGTACTGCACACCACGCAGCGCCAACGGCACGAGCGCGATGATGATGAGCGCGTTGAAGATCACGGCCGCCAGAATCGCACTCTCGGGCGTATGCAGCCGCATGATGTTCAGGGCGCCGAGCGCGGGGTAGGTCGCCATGAACATCGCGGGAATGATCGCGAAATACTTCGCCACATCGTTCGCGATCGAGAACGTCGTGAGCGCGCCGCGGGTGATCAGCAGCTGCTTGCCGATGGCGACGACCTCGATCAGCTTGGTAGGATTGCTGTCGAGATCGACCATGTTGCCGGCTTCCTTTGCCGCCACGGTGCCCGTGTTCATCGCCAATCCCACGTCGGCCTGAGCCAGCGCCGGGGCGTCGTTGGTCCCGTCGCCCGTCATCGCCACGAGGCGTCCGGCTGCCTGTTCTTTCCTGATGTACTCGAGCTTGTCCTTCGGCGTCGCTTGCGCGAGGAAGTCGTCCACGCCGGCTTCGCTCGCGATGGCCGCGGCCGTGAGTGGGTTGTCGCCGGTGATCATCACCGAACGGATGCCCATGAGGCGCAGCTGCGCAATCCGTTCGCGCATGCCGCCCTTCACGACATCTTTGAGGTGCACGAGGCCAAGCATCCGGCGGCCGTCCGCCACCGCGAGCGGGGTGCCCCCGCCGCGCGAGATGCGATCGGCCGCCTCACGGAACCCTGTGGGGACCGTGCCGCCATGCTCGGCGACGAATGCGGCGATGGACTCCGCCGCTCCCTTTCGCAGCTCGCGATCGTCGAGGTCCACACCACTCATGCGCGTATAAGCCGAGAAGGGGATGAAGTTCGCCGACTTGTCCGACACCTCCCGTCCCCGCAGGTTGAACCGCTGTTTGGCCAGGACGACGATCGAGCGGCCCTCGGGTGTCTCGTCGGCGAGGCTGGAGAGCTGGGCCGCGTCGGCGAGCTCGAACTCCTCGACGCCACTGAGCGGAATGAACTCCACGGCCTGCCGGTTGCCGAGTGTGATCGTGCCGGTCTTGTCGAGCAGGAGCGTGTGGACGTCGCCCGAGGCTTCGACCGCCTTGCCGCTCATGGCCAGCACGTTGTGCTGCATGACACGGTCCATGCCCGCGATCCCGATGGCCGAGAGCAGACCGCCGATGGTGGTTGGAATCAGGCAGACGAGGAGCGACACGAGCACTGCGACGCTCGGCGCGGTGCCGGCGCCGAGCGCGTTGATCGCGTACGCCGCGAACGGCTGTAGCGTAGCCACTGCCAGCAGGAAGATCAGCGTGAGACCGGCGATGAGAATATTGAGGGCGATCTCGTTGGGCGTCTTCTGCCGCTGCGCGCCCTCCACCAGCGCGATCATGCGATCGAGGAACGTCTCACCCGGGTTCGACGTGATGCGCACGCGCACCCAATCCGACAGTACCCGTGTTCCGCCCGTCACCGCGCTTCGGTCCCCGCCCGACTCACGGATGACCGGGGCACTCTCTCCCGTGATGACCGATTCGTCGATCGAGGCGACGCCGTCGATGACCTCGCCATCGCCGGGGATCACATCGCCCGCCTCGCAGATGACCACGTCTCCCGAGCGCAACGCCGATCCAGGCACCTGCTCGGTACGGCCGTCGGCAAGAATGCGCTTTCCGATAACGTCGGTCTTCGATCGTCGGAGCGTGTCGGCCTGCGCTTTGCCACGCGCCTCGGCCATGGCCTCCGCGAAGTTGGCGAAGAGCACGGTGAACCACAGCCAGAGCGCGATCTGCACGCCGAAGCCGACGCCCGCCGCGCCCCGCACGATGTCGCGAAGGACGAACACGGTGGTGAGCGCCGCCCCAACCTCGACGACGAACATCACGGGGTTCTTCCAGAGTGTGCCTGGACTCAGCTTGACGAATGACGCGCGCACCGCGCGTGACACGATCTCCGGGTCGAACAGCGGCCGAGCGTGCGCGAGCCGCGCCGGCAGCAGCGAGGTCACGTCCTCGGGCGGCCGGACCGGCGGTGGAACGGGCGGAACGGGAGCCGTTACAGCCATGGCGAACCTGCCAAACTCCAGAAGAAGAGTGAGAACGTGCGGCCCTGGTGCATGAGGAAGTGCTCGACGATCGGTCCGAGCGAGAGCGCCGGGAAGAACGTGAGCGCGCCGACGATGGCGACGGTGCCCACGAGAAGGCCCACGAAGAGCCCGCCGTGCGTCGGCAAGGTGCCGCTCGTCACGGGGATGCGCTTCTTTGCCGCGAGGCTGCCGGCCGCCGCGAGGAGCGGCAGCAGGAACAGGAAACGGCCAATCAGCATCGCGAGGCCAATCGTGAGGTTGTACCAGGGCGTGTTCGCGCTGATACCCGCAAAGGCGCTGCCGTTGTTGCCGGTGCCACTCGTGTAGGCATAGAGAATCTCGCTGAAGCCGTGCGGCCCGCCGTTGTTGAGATTGCCGGTCGCGGGTCCGAACGAGTTCCAATAGCTGTCCTTTGCGAACGGGATGACCGACGAGAGGGCTGTGAAGACGAGAATGCTGAATGCGGTGGCGATGAGCGCCAGCATCGCCATCTTCACTTCTTTCTGATCGATCTTCTTGCCGACGTACTCGGGCGTGCGGCCCACCATCAGGCCAGCGATGAAGACGGCGAGGATGGCATAGAGCAGGATGCCGTAGAGACCTGCGCCGACGCCGCCGAAGATCACCTCACCGGTCTGGATGTTGAAGAGCGGCACGAGCCCGCCGAGAGCCGTGAAGCTGTCGTGCATGCTGTTGACCGCGCCGCAGCTCGCGTCGGTCGTCACCGTTGCGAAGAGCGCGGACTGCGCGATCCCGAAGCGGACTTCCTTGCCTTCCATGTTGCCGCCAGTCTGCCCGCCCGTGACCGATTGTTCGACGCCCATGCGTGCGAGCAGCGGGTTGCCGCTCTGTTCCGCGGGATAGGCCACGAACACGCCGATCAGGAACATGATGCTCATGGCGGCGAAGAGCGCCCAGCCCTGCCGCGTGTCTCTGACCATGTACCCGAACGTATACGCCAGCCCGGCCGGCAGCACGAAGATGAGGAGGATCTGCAGCAGTGTCGAGAACGGCGTCGGGTTCTCGAACGGGTGTGAGGAGTTCGCGTTGAAGAAGCCTCCGCCGTTCGTGCCCAGCTGCTTGATCGCCTCCTGCGAGGCCACCGGTCCCTGAGCGATCGTCTGCGTGGCGCCTTCCACGGTCTTCACCTGCGTGTAGGGATCCCAGTTCTGGATGACGCCCTGCGAGGCGAACAGGAGCGCCCCCACGAACGAGATCGGCAGGAGCACGTAGACGGTCGCCCGCGTGAAGTCCACCCAGAAGTTCCCGATGGTCTTACTTTCCTGCCGCGCGAAGCCGCGCACGAGCGCGATGGCCACAGCGATGCCTGCCGCGGCGGACGTGAAGTTCGACACGGTCAGCGCGGTCATCTGCACGAAATAGCTCATCGTCGTTTCGCCGACGTACGATTGCCAGTTGGTGTTGGTGATGAAGCTGACCGCCGTGTTGAACGCCAGGTCCGGCGTCATCGGCGTCGCGCCGGCGGCGGCGTGCGCAGTCGAGAACCCCTGCGGGTTCAGTGGCAGCAGACCCTGAAGCCGCTGGATGCCGTAGGTGAAGAGGAACTTCGCGATGCTGAAGGCGAGCAGCGCCGCGCAGTAGCCGGTCCAGCGCTGCTCCTCGTCCTCACGGATACCGCTCAGACGGTACACGAGCCGCTCGAGCGGACGCAGCAACGGGTGCAGGAAAGTTCGCTCCCCTTCGAAGAGCCGCGCCATGAAGACGCCGACCGGCTTGGTCAGCGCGACGATGATCGCGAAGAACACGAGAATCTGTAGCAGGCCGTTGGCCGTCATCGGAACCTCAGAACCGCTCCGGGCGGAGCAGCGCAACCAGCAGGTACACGAACAACAGCAACGACGTGATCCCGGCAACGATGTAATCCATGGATCCCTCAGAGGCGATCGCAGAGCTTGACGAAGTACCAGCACAGGACCAGCGAGCCGGTGCCGATTGCGACATAGAACAGATCCACCATGAGCCGTCTCTTTCGTTGTGGCACGTCAGCGGCGCATCGATCGCGCTCGCTCGCCCAGCGTCGGCCCTCCGCCGCGGGGCGGGCGTCCACGCACCATGAGGTCACTGTAAATACAGGTCGCGTCAGAAGGCAGTGAAAGGTTCATAAAGAGATCGTAAGAACGCGGCTGACGGCGTGAATTCGGCGGATCTGGCGCACGGGAGACCGGGTAGGATGACGGCGTGGCGACGCCCCGCGCATCCTCCGAACAGTGGCTGGCCCGCGTCCAGCAGGACGGGCGCCCGCGGCTCCGCGTGTACATCGGGGCGGCACCAGGCGTGGGAAAGACGTACACGATGCTCCAGGATGCGCATGCCCTTCGCCGCGAGGGCATGGACGTCATCGTCGGGCTCGTCGACACGCACGGGCGCCCTGAAACGGCGGCACAGATTGGCGATCTCGAGGTGATCCCGCGGCGCCAGATCGAGCATCGCGGCGTGATCCTGGAGGACCTGGACGTCGATGCCGTGATTGCGAGGCATCCGCAGCTGTGCATCGTGGACGAGCTTGCCCACACGAACGCACCGGGTGGACGACACGCCAAGCGCTACGAGGACGTGTTCGACATCCTCGACGCCGGAATCGGCGTCTTCACGGCCGTCAATATCCAGCACCTCGAAACGCTGAACGACGCGGTTGGCCGCGTGACGGGCGTGCGCGTGCGCGAGACCGTGCCGGACCAGTTCCTCGAGCGCGCCAGCGAAGTCGTCAACGTCGACATCACCGTCGCTGAGCTCCAGACGCGCATCCGCCAGGGGAAGGTCTACGCGGCCGAGAAGGTCGAGCAGGCGCTCGGCAACTTCTTCAAGGAGGGCAACCTGTCGGCGCTGCGCGAACTGGCGCTGCGGGCGACGGCCGACGAGGTCGCGGACAAGGCCGCCTCCTTCCGTCAACGCGAAGGATTGGATCCGGTGCTCCTCGCCGAGCGCGTGATGGTGTGCATGAGCTCGAATCCAGCGGCCACGCAAGTCATCCGCACAGGCGCGCGCATCGCCCGCCGCCTCGGGGCTCCGTGGTACGCGGTCTACGTCGAGACGCCTCGCGAAAGTCCGGCACGCATCCGCGATCGCGATCGCGAGGGACTCGCGAAGAACATCGCGCTCGCCGAGAGTCTCGGCGCGACCGTCGTCAAGGTCAAGGCGGATCTCCCCGCTGACGGGCTGATCGCCTTCGCGAATCGCGAAGGCATCACGCACGTCATCTTCGGACAGACCGCGCGGTCGCGGTGGGAGATCCTGCTCCGCGGATCCGTCCTCAATCGCTTCCTGCAGGAGATCAAGGACGCGTCGGTCCAGGTCGTGCCGCTCCCCGACGCCCGAGGATGACCTGACGCCCCAGATCGCCCGCATCGGTCACGCACCACAACTCCCAACCTCCAACTAACCGGTGTCGCTGAACCGGTATCCCACCCACGGTTCCGTCAGGATGTAGCGGGGTCTTGACGGATCCGGTTCGATCTTCTTGCGGAGCGCACCGACGAGCACGCGCAGGTGTTCGGGTTGATCCACCGAATGGGGCCCCCAGATCGCCTTGAGAATCGCGCGGTGTGTCACGACTCGACCGCTGTGCTGCGCGAGGAAGACGAGCAGTTCGAATTCCTTTGGCGTCAGCCGTATCTCGAGGTCGCCCCGGACAACGCGCCTGCGATCGCGGTCAATCGTGAGATCGCCCCTCACGATGGTGGGCGCCGTGGCTGACTGATCGGTGCGGCGCAGGGCGACCCGGATGCGGGCCAGCAGTTCCTCGGTGCCAAACGGCTTGGTCACGTAATCGTCGGCGCCGGCATCGAGCGCCGCCACCTTGTCGCGTTCCGCTCCCCGCGCAGACAGCACGATGATCGGTACGGCCTGGTCCCGGCGGATCGTCCGGCACACTTCGACGCCTTCGATGTCTGGCAGGCCCAGATCGAGCACGACGAGGTCTGGATGGTCCCGCTCGGCGGCCTCGATGCCCGCCCGACCCGAGAGCGCCGTGAACACGTCGTAGCCCTGCGATCGAAGCAGTGGGGCCATGGTCGCAAGGATGGCCGGCTCGTCATCGACGACCAGGATGCGGAGCGCCATTTACGCCTCCCTGCCGGCCACGCGACGCACCGCCGCGGGCACCACGATGGAGAAGCGCGCGCCGCCACCGTCCGCATTCTCCCCCCACACCCGTCCCTGCTCGGCGGCGAGCAGCCCGCGAGTGATGGCGAGCCCCATGCCGGTGCCGAGCGTGTGCTGCGTCGATACGCGGCCCCGGAAAAATCGCTCGAAGAGCCGGGACAGTTCCTCGGGATCGAGTCCGGGTCCGTGGTCGCGGACACTGAGGCGCAGGCCTTCAGCTGTGGCCTCTCCGTCAATTTCGATCGGAGTGCCTGGACTCGAGTATTGGGCGGCGTTCTCGATCAGGTGCGCCAGAGCGTTCGAGGTGAGTCGCGGGTCGATTTCGACGAGAGCATCAGCAGAGGCCGCGATCTGGAGTGGCCTCGCATCGAGCAGACTGCCGAGCCGGGCCACCGAGGCGTCGACAACGTCGGCTGGCGTTACCCAGTCGCGCTCGGCGGTGATAGCCGCGGCGTCGATCCGCGCCATGTCAAGGATGTCCTGGAACACGCGATTCAGCCGGTCGAGCTCGGACAAGGCTAGCGCTGATTGTGCCTGCCGTTCGTTGTCCGAGGCGTCGGTCCGTTGAAGATTCGCCACAGCAAGCCGGACGGCGGTCAACGGGGTCCGGAGGTCATGCCCCAGCGCTGCGAGGAGCGCGGACGCGAGGTCCGCTCGCTGTCGGAGCGCCTCACTCGTCTGCCGCTCGCGCAGGAAGTTGACCCGCTCGATCGCGATGGCGACGACACCGCCCAGCGCATCGAGCGCACCGACGTCGATGACGGTGGCGTACGTGGCGAGAATGCCGACCGTCCGCGTCCCCAGTCGGAGCGGCAGCAGGGTGATCGCGCGCCCTTCAGAATCGACGATGGTGCCGTGCCCGCCGTACGTCCGCGTGCGTGCGTCGTACTCGAGCATTCCTCGCTGTCGCGCGACGGTCTCGTTCAATTGCGCCTGCGTGGGAACGAGATCGCGCGTTCCGCCTTGAAAGGTGGACCACGCCTGGTCGCCGGGGATCGCAATCGCCACGGCATCCAGCTCGAAGCGTCGCGCGATGTGCCGCGCCAGCGAGGGCATGGCGCTATCGATATCCGTAGTGAGCAGGATGTCGCGACTGAGGTCGAAGAGCCGGCTGACCTCCTGACGCCGTTCCACCGCGTCCCGCGCGCGGGCCTGCGCAACCGCCGACAACTGGCTCCCGATTCCAGCAACCACCAGAAACGCCACGAGCGCGACCCAATTGTGGGGGTCCGCAATCGTGAACGTGCCGACGGGCGGCAGGAAGAAGTAGTTGAACGCCAGGACGGCCGCGACCGCCGCGGCCGAGGCTACCCACATCCCCGAGATCGTCGCGGCACCGAGGACGACGAGCAACAGTACGAGCGCAATGGTTGTCGGATTCGCGACGGTGAGCAGGCGCAGGATGACAATGACCACGACGAGCATCGCCAACGCTGCCGTCAGATCGATCAGTCGAGGGCCGATCACGCCCGTCTCGCGAGGCACGGCTATAGCCTAGCAAGGGCCATGGGCAAAGGGCGATGGGAAGGCGCACACCGGGCCATGTGCCGTGCGCGTGGGCCGTGGGCCGTGGGCCGTGGGCCGTGGGCGGAGAGCCCAAGGGTCTTACTGTGTCGCCGCGAGTGACACAGCCTCGGCTCGCGTATTGACCACGATGAAGTGCTCGAGCAGGCCCGCCAGATCGAAGGCGACGCGTACGGGCTCGGTCAGGCCCGACAGCACGAGTTGGGCCCGACTCACGTGCACGCGGCCGAGGACGGCATCGAGCGCGAGCAGCCCGGCGCTGCTGATATAGTCCACACACTCGAGATCGAGCACCAGATGGCGGCTGCCGCCACGAATCACGTCCACCAACACCTGGATCAACTCGCCAGACGACAATGTCCCCAAGCGCCCGCGGGGCACCACGATCGTGACGCCCTCCAGCCGTTCGATCTGGATCGAGAGCGGCCATACGAGATGATCCGGACGGGCAGTGGATTCGGGCATGATCGCGAAGGCCGGGGCAATATAGCATCCACGTCTCGCTGTGCTACAGTCTGGCCCTCCACGCCTTGGCGCACGAATACGAATACGAATACCAACCCTATCCAACCGTCTGTGTCCGTGCTGAATGAGCCCGATGACCCGGTCATCGTCGATCGCTGTCTCTCGGGCGATACCGACGCATTCGAGCTGCTCGTCGATCGATATCACCGGGTCCTGTTCTCGGTGGCGCTCCGGATGCTGGGCGATCGCGACGAGGCGGCGGACGCCACGCAGACCGCGTTCGTAAAGGCGTACGAGCGCCTGACGGGCTACCGGCCCGAGTACCGCTTCTTCAGCTGGATGTACCGGATTCTCGCCAACGAGTGTCTGAACAGGCTGCGGGCGCGCCGGCAGCAGGAACCGCTCAATAGCGAGGTGCCGGACCCTGGCGGTCCGGTGGACGCCTTTGAAGTGGCCGAACGACGCCGTCAGGTGCAGGCCGCCATCCTGGCGCTGACCCCCGAGTACCGGGAGGTGATCGTCCTGCGCCATTTTGGGGATCTGTCCTACGACGAAATTGCCGAAACGCTGGGAATTGCGGCGGGAACGGTCAAATCACGCCTGTATTCGGCAAGGCAGCAGTTGAGCGACCGTCTGGCGGCCTGGGCCTCCCTTCGCTGAATTTCTGTTCGCCACCAACTTTTTCGGTGCTGGCGTGTAATTCCTGTCGAAACCGGTCGCTGGCCAGGCGGGCTGGCGGCCAACGGGCTCGACAGCGCTCCCCGGCACTGTCACCCAGCGGCCCGGCGGTTTGGCAGGAACCGCCGGGCCGTTGTTCTGCACACGACCCGGCTCGTGCTCGCCTGTCAGGCTTCCATGCGACATCACGGCTGGAGGACGCCTCGAATGCACCATCTGGACGACGACGACCTCGTGCAGGCGAGCCTGGACGACAGCCTCGATCTTGAACAGGCGGCCGACCTTCGCGAACGGCTGGCCGGCGATTCGGCCCTGCGGGAACGGCTGCGACGATTGCAAGACGTACGGGAACGGCTCGCCGATCTCGACCACGACAGCCAGGAACCCCCGGCCGGTCTGGTCAGCGGCGTGATGGACCGTGTTCGCGGCACCCGAGTCGTGCCGTTTGAGAGTCGTCGTGTGACGACTGCTGGAGGAGCGGGGATGGCGAAGAAAGTGTTGGTCGGCCTGGCCGCAGCGGCGGTCGTGGTGTTGGGGGTGATGCTCTACCACGGAGTGCCTCCGGTCGATCAGTCGCAGGGCACGATCGGCGCGGCGAAGCGGTACGACGGCGGGCAACTGGCCGCTGGCGATGTGCAGGTCGGCGACCAGCAGGCGCAGGCCTTCCTCCAGAGCGAAGTGTTCGATCAGCTCATCAAGGATCCAGCAGCCGTGAAGCTGCTCTCGGATGCCGACATTCGCGGCGAGCTCTCCAAGGCAGGCGTCAGCCAGGCCTTGGCGGATCCTCAGATTGCGGCGGCGCTGTCGAACAGCGACCTCGCGCGCGCGCTGTCGTCGCCGGAGCTCGCGCGTGCGTTGAAATCTGCGGACCTCTCGGCGGCGCTATCTGACAAGGGACTTCAGCAGGCCCTGGCGAGTCCCGAGCTCCGGGCGGCGTTGGCCCGTGCCGACGTCGCGGCAGCGTTGAAGGGCGGGGACCTGAAGGCGGCGATGGCGTCTCCTGAACTCGCGAGAGCGCTCGAAAGCCCAGACGTTGCCGCGGCACTCCGCGGCGGTGCGCTGGAGGCTGCCCTCTCGAATGCCGACCTGGCCGCGGCCCTGACACGATCCGACTTGCTGGCAGCGCTGTCGTCACCCGGCGTCGCCGCGGCTCTGCAGAATCCACAGATGGCCGCTGCTCTTCAGCAGCCAGCTTTGGCCTCGGCGCTGAAGGACTCGCGGCTGTCGGCGGCGCTTCAGAGCCAGGCGTTCCAGGCGGCGCTGTCGTCCAAGGGATTTGCTTCAGCGCTCAGCAGCGCACAGCTGTCGCAGGCACTGTCGGCGGGTTTGAGCCGGTAGCTCCTCCGGTATCGCGACGCACAACCTTACGCTCTTCCTCTTTTGACCCGGCGGTTCACCAGGACTGCCGGGTCGTTGTTTGTACGACGCGGCCTCGGTTCCAACAGCGCTGAGGTAAGATTGCCGCCTCCCAAACGGGTGCAATGACGGTCCTGGCGCCGTGTGCGGCGCGTTTCCTCTGGCTGCGTGTCCGCAGCCTCGCCGCGTTCGTCGTCCTGTTGCTCGGCTTCATCACGTCGCTCCCGGCCACGGCCCACGCACAACTCGGGATGACCGAGGTGGAAGGGCTGCGTCTCGTTTACGTCGACGGCACGCAGTCGTACCTCGTGCCGCACGCGGTCAGGACCTTTCTCAACTCGCTCAGGTTCCACGAGCAGCTGTTCGGCTTCAAGCCGTCTGAGGAGATCACCGTTCTGCTCGTGGACTTCGAAGACTCCGGGAACGCGTCCGCGACTGCGGTGCCGAGAGACGCCGTGACCGTGCAGATCGCGCCCCTCAGCTTCGCGTTCGAAACGATTGCCGGCAACGACCGGATGAACATCATCATGAACCACGAGCTGGTGCATGTGGTCGCGATGGATCAGGCGGCCAGGCCCGATCGATTCTTCAGACGTCTCTTCGGCGGCAAAGTGTCGCCGTTGCCGGCGCAGCCCGAGTCGATCCTGTATTTCTTCCTCACTACGCCCAGGGTTGCGGCGCCCCGGTGGTACCACGAAGGCATCGCCACGTTTCTCGACACGTGGATGGCCGGCGGGCTCGGACGCGCGCAGAGCGGCTACGACGAAATGGTGTTCCGGGCCATGGTGCGTGATGGAGCGCGGTTCTACGATCCACTCGGCCTGGTGTCGGAGGGCACGAAGGTCGACTTTCAGCTGCAGATCAATTCCTATCTGTACGGCACGCGCTTCATGGTCTGGCTGGCGCGTACGTACGGTCCGGACAAGGTCGTCGCCTGGGTCGCGCGACGTGACGGCAGCCGCGGCTACTATGCGACGCAATTCCGCCACGTCTTTGGACAGACGATCGAACACGAATGGAATCGCTGGATTGCCGACGAACGCGCCTTCCAGCAGAAGAACCTCGAGGCCGTGCGTCAGTTTCCGCTCACTCCCGCACGGGATCTGACGCGTCGCGCGCTCGGGTCGGTGTCGCGTGCGTATTACGATCCGGCTTCCCGCACCGTATTCGCCGCGTTCAACTATCCTGGGATCGTCGCGCACGTCGGCGCGCTGCACACCGACACGGGGACCGTCGATCGGCTCGCGGCGATCAAGGGTCCGACGGTGTACACCGTCACGTCGCTGGCACGCGACCCGGCCACGGGAACGCTGTTCTACACTACCGACAACGGCGCGTGGCGCGACCTCGTCGCTCTCGACCCGGCCACCAGGCGCGCTCGCACGCTCCAGAAGGACGCTCGTATCGGCGACCTCACCTACGCGCCTTCGGATGGTTCGCTCTGGGGCATCCGTCAGCTGAACGGACTGTGCACAATCGTCCGGATCCCCAAGCCATGGACGACCTGGCAGCAGGTGCACACGTTCCCGTACGGCACGGTCGTCTACGACCTCGACGTGTCGCCAGACGGTCGGCAGCTGGCAGCGTCGTTCGGCGAGATCACCGGACGACAGTCGGTGCACGTGCTGTCGGTGGAACGGCTCCGCCAGGGTGACGTGACGCCTGTCGCCGAATTCGACTTCGGCACTGCCGTGCCGAACGGGTTCGTCTTTTCGCCGGACGGCCGCTATCTCTATGGCAGCTCGTACTTCACGGGGGTCTCGAACATTTTCCGGTACGAGATCGACACCAAGACGTTGGCGGCGGTCACCAACACCGACACCGGATTCTTCCGGCCGATCCCGCTTGGCGGCGACGAGCTCATCGTGTTCCGGTACACCGGCAATGGATTTGTGCCGGCACGTGTGACCGCGGTTCCGATCGACGACATCAATCCGATCACGTTCTTCGCCGAACAGCTGGTCGAGGCGCATCCGGTCCTCAAGACGTGGAACGTCGGGTCGCCCGCGAAGATTCCGTTCGACACGATGCCGAAGCGAACGGGCACCTACCGCCTTGCGGGCGGGCTGCAGCGCGAATCCTTCTATCCGATCGTACAGGGGTACAAGTCATCGCCTGGCGTCGGTCTCCGGCTCAATCTGTCTGATCCGCTGCAATTGAACCGGCTGCACCTGTCCGCTTCCTATTCACCTGACGCGGACCTGCCCTCGAACGAGCGAGTGCACGTCGCTGCCGGATACGAGCGGTACGATTGGCGCGCGTCGGCCTTGCTGAACAATGCGGACTTCTACGACCTCTTCGGTCCAACCAAGGTCGGCCGCAAAGGCTACGAGTTTCTCGTCGGGCATCGGAGCACGCTCATCTTCGACGAACCCAGGCGGCTCGATCTCGACATCAGCGGCAGCATTGCGGGCAACCTCGACCGGCTACCCGAATATCAAAACGTCCCGGTGGACGTGACTCGGCTCTACTCGCTCGACGCCTCGTTGACCTACACGCACGTCCGGAATTCGCTCGGATCCGTGGACGATGAAACCGGAACGAAATGGAACGTCGCGCTGCTCGGCCGAGTCGTCGATGGCGAGCCAGTGCCGAAGCTCTACGCGACGTTCGACCGCGGAGTGGCGGTGCCCTTCGAGCACTCGTCCATCTGGCTGCGAGGCGCTGCCGGCTATTCGCCGCGATCCCGTGACGAGCCCTTCGCAAACTTCTTCTTCGGCGGCTTCGGCAACAATTACGTGGACCACCAGAACGAGAAGCGGTATCGCGAGTACTACAGCTTCCCCGGCGCCGAGCTGAATGCGATCGGCGGCCGTAACTTTGGCAAGACCACGATCGAGTGGAACCTGCCGCCGTGGCGCTTCAGCCACGCAGGCACGCCAGGGCTCTATGCCACCTGGGCGCGCCCGGCGCTGTTCGTCAGCGGACTGGTGACAGACATGGACGCGCCTTCCGTTCGTCGTGCGGCGACCAGCGCGGGCGGGCAACTCGACCTGCGCCTCTCGCTGCTCTCGGCGCTCGATCTCACCCTCTCGGTCGGCGGCGCCGTCGTTGTCGAGCAAGGTCATGCGCCTGGTAAAGAGGCCATGGTGTCGCTCAAGATCCTTCGCTGAGTTGCCGATGCTCAACGACATCGTCGCACTCGCTGCCGATCATCATCTTTCTGGTCGATCTGCAGCTGATGGACAGCTTCAAGCTGGTGCGGCCGAGCGCGGTCGTCTTCGCCATGTGCGCGGGCGGCCTGGCGGCACTGGCGTGCGTGCCTCTGCAGGACTGGCTGCTGTCCACGGTAGTGCGCGATCCGACGGCGTTCTCGCGCTATCTGGCGCCGCTGACCGAAGAGACGCTGAAGGCCGTCTTCCTCGTCATCCTGATCGCGCGCCGCCGCGTGGGCTTCCCCGTCGATGCGGCCGTGCACGGCTTCGCAGTGGGAACGGGCTTCGCGCTCGTCGAAAACGTGTTGTATCTGCGCGCACTGCCACACGCTCCCCTGTTGCTCTGGCTCGTGCGAGGACTGGGGACTGCGGTGCTGCACGGCGCCACGATGGCGATCTTTGCCATGGTGTCGCGCACGCTTGCCGACAGGTATCCGGATCGGTTGCCACTGGTGTTCTGGCCCGGTTGGATGGCGGCTGTCCTCATCCATTCGGCGTTCAACCACGTACTCGTGTCGCCGGTGGCCATGACGCTCGCGCTGCTCGTCGGCCTGCCGGCGCTGGTGCTCGTGGTGTTCAAGCGAAGCGAACGCGCAACCCGCGAGTGGGTCAGTACCCGGGCTGGACCTCGACGTGGAGTTACTGCAGCTCGTACGGTCCGACGCCTTTGCATACACGCGCTTCGGCCTGTATCTCCAGCGGCTGCGGACGAAGTTCCCCGGTCCGGTCGTCGCCGACATGTTCTGTCTGCTTCGGCTGGAACTCGAGCTGTCGGTGCAGGCACGCGCGCGGGTGCTCGCGCAGGAGGCAGGACTGACAATGCCGGTCGATGGAGACTTGAGCGCCTGTCTGGCCGAGATCGAGTATCTGCACGCTTCGATCGGCACGACCGGGATGTTGGCGCTCAAGCCCTTGATGGTGTCGAGCCACCGCGATCAGTGGCATCAGTACCTGCTCGCCCAGGCAGATCCGAAGTCGCGGGCGCTTGCTCGCGCCCGCGCCGGCAGGCTCCGCTGGTTCTCTCGCTGACCGGCTAATGGCCTAGTCGCGCCGGTTGCCGACGAACCGCAGCAATGACAGGAACAGGTTGATGAAGTCGAGGTACAGCGAGAGTGCTCCGACCACCGCGTACGATCCCGAGGCTCCCTCGGGGAGGGCCAGCGCCATCGCCTTCATGCGCTGAGCGTCCCACGCGGCGAGGCCGGTGAAGACGATCACGCCGACGAACGAGATCACGAACTGCAATCCGTCGTTGTGCCAGAAGATGCCCACGATCGAGGCAATCACCATCCCGATGAGGCCCATGAACATGAACTGGCCGACGCCGGCGAGACTGCGCTGAGTCGTCGTGCCGTACAGGGCGGTCGCCCCGAACATGCCCGCCGTGATGAGGAACGTCGTCGCGACCGATTCGCCCGTGTAGATCAGCAGCACGAACGCCATCGTGATGCCGGTCAACGCGGAATAGCCGAGGAACAGCCCGGCTGCCGTGCGCCGGCGCGAGAGAACCCACGCGCGCCGAGAGCAGCACGACGACGCCGAGCTGCGCGATAGCCAGGATCCAGAACAGCGCACGATTGGTCGCAATCGCCGTCACGATCGCCGGCGATCCCGCCACGAGGTATGCCACAAGCGCGGTGACCGCGAGTCCCGCGAACATCCAGCCATAGACCAATCTGAGAAACGCCGTGACGCGCTCGGCGGCCAGGCGCTCAGAGCCAAGGTACGGGGTTGGTACTGTGTCGAAACCTGCCATGTCTTCCTCCGAGTCCCCGAACGGGGAACACGTTCATTCTCGCATTACTGGCCCCCCTTGTCCGATTTGACGTGGACGTGCACACTCGGCTCGAGGATCACATGACTCGACACGTGGTGTTTGGCGCCGGACAGGTCGGAACGACGCTAGCCGAACGGCTGGTTGCAGGCGGACACACGGTCCGGCTGGTGAGCCGGTCGTCCCATCCAGCCCCCAACGGCGTGGAGATGCTCCGCGCGGACGTCACCGATCGACGCGCGTGTCTCGACGCGGCGCGGGACGCGGCGGTGCTCTACCACTGCATGAATCCGTACTACTCGGTGGCCGTGTGGAACGAGACGCTGCCTGTCTGGCAGGCAAATCTACTGGCGGCCGCAAAACAAGCCGGTGCCCGGCTGGTCGTGCTCGAGAACGTGTACGCGTTTGGTGACTTTGGCGGCCGGCCGCTCACCGAGTCCACGCCGCGCCAGCCACGCAGCCAAAAGGGGGAAATCCGGGCGCGTCTGGCCGATGGCTGGTATGGCGCCGACGCGCGCGGCGACGCGCGCGTGGTCCTCGGGCACGGCTCTGACTTCTTCGGACCTCGCGGCACGCAGACGTTCTTCGAGGAGCGGTTCTGGACGCGCGTGCTGGCTGGCAAGAGCGCCCAGGTGCTGGTCGCACCGGACCAGGCGCATACGTATCACTACATTCCGGATGTCGCCGCCGGCCTCGCAACGCTGGGCACGGCGCCGGATGACGTGTACGGCATCGGCTGGATGTTGCCGTGTGCGCCGGCCATCACGACGCGCGAGCTCATCGGATTGATGGCCGGACACATCGGCCGCGAGGTGAAGGTCGACGTCCTCCCGACGATCGTCAGGCATGGACTGAAGCTGTTCATTCCACTGCTCCGTGAGTTCGAGGAAATGCGCTACCAGTGGGAGGCGCCGTTCATCGTGGACGACGCGCGCTTCCGCGCGCGGTTTGGCAGCGTTCCGACACCTCTCGATCGCGCCGCAGCGCAAACGGTCGACTGGGCACGGACGTACTACTCGAAGGTCTAAGAGTCGAAGAGTCGAAAGGTCAAAGAGTCGCAACTTCAGCGGCCAGGCTGAAGGGCACGAACCAACGGGTTTTGACTCTTCGACTTTTGGACTCTTCGACTTTGGACTTTTCGACTTTTCGACTCTTTGACTATCGAAGTGGCGTTATCTCTACGTAGTCGATCGCCGCACGGTCGCCGTCGTCCGGCACGGCGACGATGCGGATGGCGTCGTTGGGTCGCAGCGCGATCCCACGGGCGCGATGCCAGGTAGACGTGTGAGCATCGACCTTTGTGCTCGGCAGGGTGTCATCGGCCGACCATGACGCCACGCGCTGGTCGTTGACGAACAGCGAGAATCGCGCGACGCCATCGCGGATGTCGAAATATTGCACGGCGAGGTCATACCAGCCGGCGCCGCCGTGAAAGACGGTCTGCGCCTCGCACGAATGCGCGCCAGCACCGCACACGATGGCGCGGCCGTCGGACGCTGCTTCCCACGGCAGAATCGCTTCAGGCTGATACCCACTGAGCGTCATCGACTCCGCTTCGATGCGGCCGGGATGACGGCCCGCGCGGCCGTGAGCGTCGGCGATGCCTGACGTCTTCAAGAACCATGTCACGACCGCGTCCCGCCAGACGCGTGCGTGTCCCGCCTGGTACTCCAGTTTCGCCAGCACGGCCTGGTAGCGACCCTCGTCGATTGCACCTTCGAGTGACTGCCAGTCGTCCACATAGCGCGCGGCATCTGCGGCGCCGGCGTAGTGATCGTCATAGATCGACTGAATCACGGTCTTGCCGGAGTGAAGCACCTGCGTGTACGGCAGGTGGTGCATGAAGAGGACGAGATCGTCCGGGCACGAGGCGACCGACTCGTACGTGGCGGCGACCGCGGGCCTGTACTGGCCGATGTAGCCCGTGCCGGTCGCCACCGTCCGATCCATGCCGACGCCCTTCTCGTCCGCCCGATGCCATTGTCCCCATCCATTCCGCTCGGACGCCTCGACCGCTGGGCCGTAGTGCGGCCCCACGATGTCCGTGAGCGTCTGGAGACCCAGAGGTCCGGTATAGCGTTCGTAGGTCCGCCACGATCGGAGCTGCATGGCATTGATGGTCGAGACGACGCGTGGGTCGTGGCCGAAGGTGAGACGCGTCCATTCATCGGCAATTCGAGCGGCAGTGAGATTCGGATTCCACGCCAGGCGGCCGAAACCATAGAGATTCGCCTGGGCCAGATCCGAGCCCATCCAGGTTGGATCGAGGCCGACGTTCACGACGCCGACGAATCCCCCCGAAGGACGGTTGAAGACGCGTCCAGCCACGACGTCCTTGACGAATGTGCCGGGACCCTTCGCATGCAGATCGAAATCGAGCGCCTCCTTCCACATCGGCACGATGAAGACCAGGTGACGCTGCTGGCCGAGATATTCCTGCGTCACCTGCAGCTCGATCGCCTCGTTCGTGTGCTCGAGCGCGCCAAAGAGGGGTGACACGGGTTCGCGCGCCTGAAAATCGATGGGCCCGTGCTTGATCTGCAGGACGACGTTGTCCGCAAAACGTCCGTCGAGATCGTGGAAGTTGTCGTACGCCGCCCGGGCGCGATCGTTCTTCAGATTGCGCCAGTCCATATGGTGGTCGTAGACAAAGCCGCGGTAAAGGATGACGCCGCCGTGCGGTGCGAGCGGACGTGCGATGACGTTGGCCGCATCCGCGTGCGTGCGGCCGTACGCGCTCGGGCCGAGACGCCCCTCGGAATCGGCTTTGATCACGAGCCCGCCCAGATCCGGGACGCTCTTGTAGAGATCGTCGACCGTCTCCTGCCACCAGCGGACAACCCGCGGGTCGAGCGGATCGAAGGTGTCGAGACCGCCAATCTTCTGCGGACTGCTGAAATCAACCGCCAGTACCAGGTGAACGCCCCACGGCCGGAACGTCTCCGCCAGTCGGACGAGCTCCGGGCGGTATGCGGCCGTGAGCAGCCGCGTATCCGCGTTGACGTTGTTGACGGAGCAGCCGTTCACACCGAGCGACGCCAGCAGCCGTGCGTAATCGCTCGCCCTCGACAGATCCGGCCGTACGTGGCCATCGTCGAAGAACACCGAATGCCCCCCGTAGCCGCGTTCGATCGTGCCATCGAGGTTGTCCCATTGATTGACCCAGCGAATGGGTGCGGCTGGCTGCTCGCGGAGATCGATGTCGTCGAGCGAGCGGTGCAGGCCGATGAGGCGAAGCAGCGTGAATACGCCGTACAAGACGCCCCCGTCGGTGCCTCCGGCGATGATGAAGCGCTCCGCGTTCGGCACGTTCGTCGTTCGTCGTTCGCTGTTCGGAGCGCGGACGTGAATGTGAAAGCCCTCTGGCGCGATCGGCTGCGTTTCGGCGAGCGACGCGCTCTGGAGCGCTGCGGTCGTTCCGAGCACGAATGCAGACTCAGCCGGCAGATGCGACTCGACACGCAGCGTCCGGCCGACCATCCCCGCAATGCCACGGAGCAACTCTTCCCGCGCTGAAGTGAGAACGGGGGAATCGCCGAGAACGACGACCACGGCTGGCAACTGCGAGTACTGCACCGTCACGGCTGCGTCGCGGATACGCGGGTAGCGCAGCCAGGCGTCCTCACCGGTTTCAGCGCGTCCGGAAGGGATTCCCACGCCGAGCGTCGCAACCGCGACGAGCAGCAGCCCGAAGAGAGTTCGCACTAAGGACTCCGCTAGAACCGGACGCTGACGGCGCGCCCGTCGTAGGGCGTCGAGCGCCCCGCAGCCGCGGGACCACCGGCAGCGGCCGGGTGCCCGGCGTCGACAACGACGACTGAGAACGTGCGGCTGGCGGGCATTCCGGTGAAGCTGCCCTGCCGCGCGCCGATCGTGAGCGTTCGCGTGGCATCACTCCACGTGAAAGGGATCTCCGATGCCGCGCCCTTCTCGTACGCGAAAGTTGCGCCGTCGTCTTCGTAGAGTGTGAAGCGGCCGTCGGCGCCCGCATAGACGTAGAGGGTCAGCGGATCGGCAGGCTTCTCGCTGGTGTACTGAAGTTCCGGCCCGACGGGGAGGATCGCGCCGGCGCGAACGTGCACCGGGATCGAGTCGTACGCGGCGGCGACGTCAACGCTGCGACCGCCGCTGACGGATGCACCCGACCAGAAGTCGTACCAGGTGCCCGACGGGAGATAGACCGAGCGGCTGCGCGCTTTGTAGTCAGTGATCGGACTCACGAGCAGCGCAGGCCCGAACATGAACGCGTCACCGATCGCATAGACCTTGGGATCGTGCCGGAAATCCATCACCAACGGACGCAGCATCGTCCCGTGGTGCCGCGTGATCTGCCCAGCGAGCGAATAGACGTACGGCAGCAATCGATACCGCAGGCGGATGAATTTGGTGATGGCGGCGTACGCCGGATGATCGTCCGGCGCGATGTTCCAGGGCTCGCGGAACGGGAACTGGCCGTGAGCACGGGTCACCGGACAGAACGTGCCAAACTCGAACCAGCGCGTGTTCAGCTCACGCCACTCGTCAGCGGCTTCCGGCGTCTGTTTGTCCGTGGCGAACCTGGGCGGCGTATCGAAGCCGCCGATGTCGGTCGTCCAGTACGGGACGCCTGAAAGCGAGAATCCGAGTCCGGCAGGAATCTGCGCCTTGAAGGCTCCCCAGCTCGACGTGATGTCTCCGGACCAGACCGCCGACGCATAGCGCTGCTGGCCCGCGAACGCCGAGCGCGTGAGGATGAATACGCGCTGATCGGGCGCCGTGGCGCGTTGACCCTCGTAGATCGCCTGCGCGTTGACCAGCGAATAGGCGTTGAGCACGCGCGAGGCCGATCCGAGCGCCGTCGGCTGCATCAGCTCGTGCTGACGCTCGAGCGTCGGCATCGGCTGCGCGATATCCGGCTCGGTGGCGTCCATCCACCAGGCGTCGGCGCCACGTTTGAAGAGCGCCGTGTCGACCTGCGCCCAGAAGGCTTTGCCGGCGTCCGCGTTGAAGGCGTCATAGAACGTGTACGGGAAGCCGAGCCAGTCCTTCAGCCCTTCCTTCAGCGGTTGCTCCCAGAGCTGCCCCTTCGCGCGCATCGCCTTGGCGTTTTCGGTCGTCGGGTAGTACTTCCCCCACACCGAGATCATCAACTTCGCGTGCTCGTCGTGAATGCTTCGAATCCATCCATCGGGATCCGGAAATCGCGTCGCATCGAACGCGTGCGAGCCCCACGAGTCCTGCGGCCAGTACTGCCAATCCTGAACGATGACGTCGAGCGGAATCTGACGCCGTCTGAACTCGCGGACGACGTCCAGACTCTCCTGTGCGGTCTTGTAGCGCTCGCGGCACTGCCAGAAGCCAAAGGCCCAGCGAGGCATCATCGGTGCCTGGCCCGTTACCTCGCGGTAGCCCCCGACGACGGCATCCAGATCGGGACCGTAGACGAAGTAGTAGTCGATGCCGTCGCCCACTTCCGACCAGAGCGAGGTCGCCAACGAAGAGGCCGGTGTCTTCCACTGCAGCCGCATCGTCTCGATGCCCTGGTCTTTCGACCATTCGAGTTTGATGCGATACCTGTGGCCGGCCTCGAAGTGCGCGCGCGCGACGTCGTACCACGGCAGCCAGCCCTGGCGCCAGCGATCGACGACCAGCCGATCGTCGATCCACAGCTTGATGCCGGAATTCGAATACGTCGTGAAGAGATGGTCGCCCGTCTCAGTCGCGCGGATCGCGCCCTCCCACCGCACGCTGACGTCGCCATCCGCCGGCAGGTCCGGATGAATGCGGCGGTTGCTCCCTACCGTGCCGCCCGGGACTTCCACGTCGATTGCCGGGTCGACACGCGTGGCGACGAGCCGGTCGAAGTGAGCGCCGGCATAGTACGAGGCCGTGAGACCGCCGGACTTGCCGGTCGTATCAACCAGCTGGTCGGCTGGAATGAAGGACGGCTCGCGCAGGTCGCCAAACCGGCTGTACGACGTGTTGTCCCACAGGATGCCGTAGCCGCGGCTCGACACGAGGAACGGCAGGCTGACAGTTGCGTTGTGCTGCCAGAGATCGAGGTCGTAGCCCTTGATGTCGGTGAGTCCGAGCTGATGCTGGCCTAGTCCGAACAAGGCCTCGTCCTGTGCGCTCCACTGCTGGCGGACGTGGAACGTCTGCTCGCCCTGTATTGATGCCGGATCGAGCGATCGATCGAGCTCGCGCAGGATCTCGCTGCCTTTCGGATCGGCAAATCGCACGCGACCGGTCTTGCGATCCACCCCTATTTTCAAGGAGCGCGTCGAGATCGTCGTGACGTCACCGGTCGTCGCCTCAGTCCACGATGCCCCGCCGCAGTGTTTCGGCGCCGTTGCCAGCGTGGTGCGCCCGCTGAAGGACGGGTCGGGCGCGAACGACACGCGGACGATCCGATCGGTGCAGGCTTCCACTGTGAGCGTTCGGGCGCCGACGGTCAGTCTGAGCGTGCGATCCGCGGGCTTGCGAGCCTCAATCGCCCCGGCGACGGGCAGGCAGACGATGAAAAAGACGATGGCCGCGCGCAGGCGCGGCCCGTCGAACCGACGAATTGTTGTGGGCATGTGTGAGCGAGCCGGCGCTTACCCGCGCGTACTCGCTGCCGGGATGCGCTTCAGCAGATCCTGGAACTCGTTGGGGTTCTCGCAGCCGATCGTGAAGCAGTCGAGCACGTCCTGTGCGAGGGCGAACTGGAGCGCCTCGTCCGGGCGGCCGCGGAGTTCGCCGGCGCCGAGGATCTTCATCCCGATGACGCCCTTCCCTTTCTGCTTCATCTTGCGCAGCACGGAAATGACCGTGTTCGGGTCGGCATCCATGGCGACTTGCGCGGGGTTGAGCCGCGCGAGATCCACATCGACCCAGTCGCTGTCGGCCGCCACCTTGAGGGCGCCGAGGTCGTGACACGAGGTGCCATGCGCGCGGATGATCCCCTTCTGCTTGGCGTCCTCGAGCACGGCCATCGCACCGGCCTTCTCTTTCGGCCAGTTCGCGTCGAGCATGCAGTGGAGGAGCAGAATGTCGATGCGGTCGGTGCCCATCTCGCGGCGGAAACGATCGAGGTCGTCCCGCATCTCCTGCTCGGTGCTCGCGTGCGTCTTGCTGAGGATCACGACGTCGTCGCGCTTGACGGTCTTCAGGGCGAGCTTGGCGTGCGGATGACTGCCGTACTGATCGGCGAGGTCCCAGAAGTGGACGCCGTTGTCCACGCCGCGCACGAGCAAATCGGCGAGCCCCTGGTCGCCCATCTTCCGGATCTGATTCGAGCTGTGGTTGACGCCGTTGGTTCCGGTGCCTTGCGCGAGGCGGCTCACCTTGATCCCGGTCTTGCCGAGCGTGACCATGTCCTGGGCGGTCTTGCGGACGTCAGAGGCGTAGAGGTGATAGGGGAAATGCTTGAGCCCAAGCACCGCCGTTCCGGCTGCCGCGGTAGTGCACCGAAGGAAGTCACGCCGCTTCATGCCCAGCCCCTTTCGCACCCGTTGCCTGGATGGTATGCAACGGGAGTCCAAGAGTCAAAAAGTCAGCAGAGTCAAAGAGTCGCCGAGTCAAGAGGGTCACAAGAGGTCGCAGAGTCCCGTCGAAGAGTCACGGTGCATTGCGACCTTTGCTGACTCTTCGACTCTTCGACCTTTCGACTTTACAATGCGCCGCAACATGCCTAGACACCTCTTGGCCATCGCGTTCCTCTTTGCGACCAGCCTCAGCCTGCCGGCGCCTTCGGCGCAAACGCCCACAGCTGCCATCCTCGAGAAAGTGGACGGCGCGGTATCCAAGGGCCCCTTCGCGCCAAATTGGAAGTCGCTGGAGCACTTCACGGTCCCGGCCTGGTACGAGGACGGGAAGTTCGGGATCTTCATCCACTGGGGGCTGTACTCGGTGCCGGCATTCGGGAACGAATGGTATCCGCGGAACATGTACAAGAAGGACACGCCGGAATTTGCTCACCACGTGGCCACGTTCGGACCGCAGTCCATGTTCGGCTACAAGGATTTCATCCCGAAGTTCAAGGCCGAGCGGTTCGATCCCGCAGCGTGGGCGGCGCTCTTCAAGGAGGCCGGCGCGCGGTACGTCGTGCCGGTCGCGGAACATCACGACGGCTTCCCGATGTACGACTGTTCGCTGACCGAGTGGAGCGCGGCGAAGATGGGACCCAAGCGCGACGTCATCGGCGAGCTGGCGAAGGCCGTGCGGGCGCAGGGCCTCGTGTTCGGAGTGTCGTCGCACCGCGCCGAGCACTGGTGGTTTTTCGACCAGGGCAAGCTGTTCGACTCGGACGTGCGCGATCCGAAGTACGCGTCATTCTACGGACCGGCGGTGGACCAGAAGACGTCCGAGACTGGATCGACGGCGCCAGACCAGGCCTACCTGGACGACTGGCTTGCACGGACCGCGGAGCTCGTTGACAAGTACCAGCCGCAGCTCGTCTGGTTCGACTGGTGGATCGCGCAGCCGGTGTTCAGTACGCAGCTCCAGCGCTTCGCGGCCTTCTATTACAACCGCGGGACGGAGTGGGGAAAGGGCGTCGCCATCAACTACAAGAAGCACGGTGGTGAGTCGTTCCCCGACACCGCAGCGGTGCTCGACATCGAACGCGGCCAGCTGGCCGCCGTTCGTCCGAACTTCTGGCAGACGGATACATCGGTATCGAAGAACTCGTGGGGTCACATCGAGGGCCAGGAGTACAAGACCGCCGATTCCATCGTGGACGACCTCGTCGACATTGTCAGTAAGAACGGGAGTCTGCTGTTGAACATCGGCCCGCGTTCGGATGGCACGATTCCCGAGCCCGAGGTCGAGATACTGAAAGCCATTGGCGGCTGGCTGCGCGTGAACGGCGAGGCGATTTACGGCACGCGGCCCTGGACGCAGTTCGGCGAGGGACCGACGCAGATCGTCGAGGGTTCTTTTGCCGACACGAAGCGCAAGCCGTTCACGTCACAGGATGTGCGCTTCACCACGAAGGGCGGCCTGCTCTACGCGACGGTACTGGACTGGCCCGCCGACGGACGTGTGGTCATCAAGGCACTCGCGAAGGGAGCCGCGAACGTCGGAACGGTCAGGTCCGTCGAGCTCCTCGGCGCCTCGTCCGCCGTCACCTGGTCCCAGGCCGCCGACGGATTGCGCGTACAACTCCCGGCTGTTCATCCCACGGATTACGCGTTCAGCTTGAAGGTGTTGCGGTAGGTGAGTTGGTAGTTGGTGGTTGGAGTCAATAGTTGGGGCGACCCGCACCAACTACCCACTACTATCTACCTGGTACGAACTCTTGCCGGGTGTAAGCTGGAGCCTCACCTTCAGCCGAGGAGTCACGTGGCTCAGTCTTCTGCACGTACGTTCGATGTGATCGTGGTGGGATCCGGCGCATCCGGCGGCTGGGCTGCCAAACGCCTGTCGGAGGCCGGCGTGCAGGTGGCACTCGTGGACTGCGGCCGGACTCATGGCGACGAGTCGTTCTCCGAGCACACCTCGTCCTTCTCACTGAAGTATCGCGACCGCGCGCCAGAGATCATCAAGCGCACGCGACCGGTGCAGAAGGACTGCTACGCGTGCATGGAATACAACTACGACTGGTTCGCCAACGATCTCGAGGAACCGTACACGACGGCGGAGGGCAAGCCCTTCTCCTGGCAGGGACGGCTGCGCGTCATCGGCGGCCGCACGAACGTGTGGGGCCGTCAGAGCTACCGCCTGAGCGATCTGGACTTCAAGGCCAAGTCACACGACGGGTATGGCGACGACTGGCCGATCGCGTACAAGGACCTCGCGCCCTACTACGACATCGTCGAGGACTACGTCGGTATCTCGGGACAGGCCGAAGGGGTGGACGAACTGCCCGATGGCCGGTTCCAGCCGGCGATGCCGATGTCGTGCGCGGAGATGCAGCTTCGCACGCGCGTGAAAGCGAAGCTCGGACGCACCGTCACGATCGGCCGCACCGCGAATCTCACCAAGCCGATCAACGGCAGGCAGGCGTGTCACTACTGCGGGCCATGCGAGCGCGGGTGCCAGACGCACTCGTACTTCAACTCCGCGTTCACGACTGTCGCGGATGCGCTCAAGACCGGGCGCTGCACGCTGGTGCCGAACGCGATGGCATACCAGGTCCTGACTGACCCGCAGTCGGGCAAGGCGACCGGCGTCCTCTACATCGATCGCGTGACGCGCGAGCCGAAGGAAGTGCGCGCGCGGGCAGTCGTCTTGTGCGCACAAGCGCTCGAGTCCGCGCGCATCCTCTTCAACTCGGCTAACAAGGATCACGAAGCCGGGCTCGCCAATTCGAGCGGCGTGCTCGGGCATTATCTGATGGACCATCACGCCTCGGCGGGCGCGTTCGGCATCCTGACGTCGCTGACTAAACCAGTGAAGACAGGTCCGCCCGATCGCCCCAATGGCATTTACGTGATCCGGTTCCGTAACACGAAGACGAGCGAGCAGCAGAAGGACTTCATCAGGGGCTACGGATTCCAGGGCGGCGGTGGCGGCGGATATCCGAATCTCTGGGCGCCGGGGTTCGGTGCCGCCTGGAAGAAAGCGGTGCTCGGTCCCAGTCCCTCGTACGTCCAGCTCGGCGGCTTCGGCGAAACGCTCGCAAGGTTCGAGAATCACGTCAAGATTGATCCCGAGGGCAAGGTGGACGCGTGGGGCATTCCCGTGCTCCACGTCGACATGACGTTCGGTGACAACGAGCGCGCGATGATGAAAGACATCGCGGCCACGGCAGCCGAGATGATCGAGGCGGCGGGCGCGACGAACGTGACACCGAACCTGGACGCCAACCCCGTCCCCGGCTATGGCATCCATGAAGTCGGGACCGCGCGCATGGGCGACGACCCGAAGACTTCCGTCCTGAATGGCTTCTGCCAGACGCACGACGTGAAGAATCTGTTCGTGATGGATGGATCGTGCTTCGTGTCGATCGCGTGCCAGAATCCCACGCTCACGATCATGGCAGTGGCTGTGCGCTCGACGGACTACCTGCTCGAGCAGATGAAGTCTGGAGACATCAGCTAGACGGGTCGGGGTCCGATCGGATCGGCCCCCTTTTTCGCCGGCCTATGGCGCCGGAATGTGGATCGGCTTGAACGGGAAGACTGCCTGCACGAGCCACATGCCGCCTTTGGTCTGCGCCTCCGCGTGCAGCTCCCACTCGTACCGCACACTGAGGAAGCCGTAGACCGTGTTCGCTTTTGCGAGCGTGAGCGTGAAGTCAGGCCCCAAGGCGAACACGTTGGCCTTGGCGAGGCCGATATTGAGCGGAAACTTGCCCAGGTGGTCTTCGGTGAGCTTGGTCGAGTAGTAGTACGCCAGTCCCGCCGTCAGGCCGCCCTTCAGGAAGTCGCCGCCGATACCGCCCTCGAGGTTCATGGTGTTGCCGACCTTCGTGTCGCTGTCTTCCTTCTTGGACGAGAAGTTGAACGAGGCCTACTACGGTTTCACGGTTCTCATCGCCGGCGCCAACAAGCGGCTGCAGGCCACTGAAATCGACGCGAACCCTGGTGCCGGCATCACCGATTCGGTCGTGACGCCGTTGTCGCTTGGCTGGCACAAGAAACGCGCCGACGCGACCGCCTACTACACCCTGTACCTGCCGACTGGACGCTACGAAGACGGCGCGACGAACAATACCGGGCTTGGGATGTGGGGGCAGGAGCTCGGGTTTGGCACGACCGTCTATCTCACGGAGGATCGGAAAGTTCACGCCGCCACGATGACTACTCGGATGTCCAGATCGCGTCGCCCTCGGGCGGCCGTGCAGCGCGAGTGCATATGCGCGCCCACCACGAGGAACCGCACGTCAGTCCCGAGAAACGCGTGTAACAGATCGATGAAGTCCGGGTTCATGTGGTGAGCCGCCACGCAGGGTCCAGAGTTCCTGACTGAGCCGCCACACGTGCAGCACGCGATCGGCCTCGGACATCTGCATCCAGAATTCCAAGTCGTGACGGTCGGCCTCGGCGGCCGAGTCGAAGCGTCGCACGGTGACTCCAGATGTGCGAGGCGGCGGTTGGCTGCACGACATCAGGTATTCTGTCCTTACCGCGCGTGACGATGTCATTCGTCGATCAACAGATGTGCAGTCGTCGATCGCCTATGATCACGGCATAGTGGCCGTGACCCGAGCCGTCAAACGAACCCGCACCACCGGGCTTGGCCTTCTCCTCTTCCTCTCGGGCACGGCCGCCCTCATCTATCAGCTCCTCTGGATCAAACAGCTCTCGCTTATCGTCGGCGTCGATGTCTACGCGGTGACGACGGCGGTCAGCGCGTTCTTCGGCGGACTGGCGCTTGGCAGCGCCATCTTCGGGCGCACGGCGGAGACGGTTCGGCGTCCCCTGGCGATCTATACCGCACTCGAACTCGGTGTGGCGGTGCTTGGCTTCGCCGCGACAGTGGCGCTCTCGCATGCGGCGCGGCCGTTCGCCGTACTCGAGGAGCACCTCGGCATCATCGCGTGGCTGCTTCCGTTCGCACTGGTCGGCGTGCCAGCGACGTTGATGGGCGGCACGCTGCCCGTTCTCGTGAAGGCGGTGTCTCCCGCGCCCGGCGCTGTCGGTCGTGCGGGCGGCGGCCTCTATGCGGCGAACACGGCCGGCGCCATTGCCGGCGCACTGCTCGTACCGTTCGTGCTCGTGCCAGCGTTTGGTGTACGGGGCTCGGCCATCGTCGCCGCAGCCCTCAATCTGGCCGCGGCGGCTGGGGCTCGGGCACTCGGTTTACAGAGTCACAACGTCGAAGGGTCACAGAGTCAAGCGACGGCCCGGTCGAAGGGCCTGGGGGCACGAAGGTCTGAAGACGAGACAGTCGCAAGGTCACAGGGTCTCAAGGTCCAAGAATCGAAGGGAGTGGCGAACGCGCTGTGGATGTACGCGGTTGCCGGTGGCATTGCGCTCGGGTACGAGGTCGTCTGGTCACAAGCGATCGTGCCGTTCGTGAGCACACGCGCCTTTGCATTCAGCATCGTGCTCGCGACGTATCTCGGCGGCCTGGCGATAGGCAGCGCACTCTATGCGCGAGTGGCCGACCGCGTGCGGGATCCGTGGGGCACCTTCGGCGTGCTGATTGCCAGCGCTGGTTTAGTCGCACTGCTGCTCGTCGCGGGCCTTGGCACCTCGTTCATGGCACGGCAATCCAGTCTGGAGGAGGCGGTGCGGGCCGCGACGTCCAGCGAGCTGGTGGCGATGTGCGCCCGCTTCGCTCTCGCAGCCGTCGCCATGGTGTTCGTGCCAACGCTTCTGCTCGGGGCCGCGTTCCCGGCAGCGCTCCGCCTGGGCGCAACCGCCAATCGGCTGGGGCGCGACGTCGGTCGGATCCTGGCCCTCAACACAGCGGGCGGTATCGTCGGCACGCTGGCGACAGGCTTCGTGCTTCTTCCGGCACTCGGGATTGTTCGCACGCTTGGTGCGCTTGCTGTCGGCGCAGCTGCGCTCGGTCTTGTCGCGGCGTTCCAGGGTCACTCCGTCGCACGAGCATCCCGAGTGGTCATCGTCGCGATCGCGGCAATCGCACTGCTGACTGCGCTCGTAACGCCGGAAGATCGGATCGCGCGACTTCTCACTGTCCGAACGCGGCGGCACGCTCGTCGCCTACACCGAGAGTCCCGGTGGCACGGTCGCGGTCGTCGAGCAGACGGGCGGCGCCGACGCCTTCCGGCGCCTTTACATTCAAAGCGTCTCGAACTCGGGCGATGTGTTGCCGTCTCGGCGCTACATGCGGCTGCAAGCTCTGCTGCCCCTGCTCGTGCATCGCGGCGACCCACGCGACGCGCTCGTCATTGGCCTTGGCACGGGCATAACCGCGGGCGCGCTACTGCCCTACCCCACCCTCGACCGGCGCGTTGTGGCGGAGCTGCTACCGGCCGTCGTCCAGGCGGCACCCCTGTTTCACGGCAACTTCGGTGTGACCGACGGACAGTCGGATCGACCTCCGCATACGGGACGGGAGGCGTGAGCTGCTGCGAAGCGCCGAGCAGTACGACGTGATCACCCTCGAGCCGCCACCGCCTTCGGCGGCCGGCGTCGTCAACCTCTACTCGCGCGACTTCTACGAGCTGGCCCGCACGCGTCTTCGACGCCAGGGACTCCTGGCCCAGTGGTGGCCGCTCGCGACTCAGAACGACGAAGACTCCCGATCGATGGTGCGCAGCTTTCTGGACGCCTTTCCATACGCATCGCTGTGGACGACCGAGCTGCACGAGATGCTGCTGCTGGGATCCCCAGATCCGATGGAGCTCGACGCCAGTCGCATCGCCGCGCGATTCGCCGTACGAGACGTCGCGAGCGCTCTCGGCGAAGTGGGTATCGCATCGCCTGCTGCCCTGCTCGCCACGTGGATCACCAACCGCGAGGGCCTCGAGCAGTACGCTGCGGGCGCCCCTCCCGTCACCGACGACAGGCCGACGATCGAATACGCTACGTGGACGCGGAGAGGTGAGTTCTCACGCGTGTTGCCGATGCTGCTGGCGCTGTCCGATCGACCGCCCCTCGGCGGGACGAGTGGTACGTTCGCGCAATCCGTCACCGTCGAACAGAATCGCCTGCATCGTCTCTACGAAGCGGCGCTGGATGCGTATGCGGGAAGGCGCGAGCTCGCCGGCCGCGGTCTGGCTCAGGTCATCGCCGAGGATCCGTCCAACCCCTACTACGCGTCGTTCGCCGCTCAGCACTAGGCTGAACTGTTCATGGTGGCGTCTCTCGGACGTCAGTTCTTCTTCGGGCGGGTGAACTTGACCAGGAGCGACTCGTAGTACGTGACATCCACGGTATCGCCGGCCTTCACGTTGTCGAGCGTCTTGGGATCGCTCACCGCCAACGTGACCACCCGGCCCTCCGGTCCCTTGACCGTCACCGACGGAGCGGCCGCATCCACGCTCTCCACGGTGACCGTGAAGGTCTGCTCGCGTCGCGTCTCTGAACCCGGCGTGCCCTCTTTCCTCGTCGTGGTGGTCGATGGCGCCGCGGTCGGCGCAGGATCGCCCGGCTTGCGAATGCGAACGGCAAGCGCGTTGAAGTAGGTCGCGGTCACCTGATCGCCGACCTTCAGGTTCTTGAACCCTTCCATCTGGTCCGGCGCCGTCACGTCCACGCTGTTCCCCTTGGGCCCCTTCAGCGTGACCACGCGGTTGGCCTGGTCGATTGCTTCAATCGTCGCCGTGATCGTCTTGGGCTTCGACTGAGCGACTGGGGCTTGCGCCACGGCGGGGACGGCCAACAGTGCCTGGATCACCGCACAGATTGCCAGCACGACTGCTCGTGTCATTTCTCGGTCTCCCAACGAAGGCCGTAGGGTACTCGATCCTGACGACGTACCGTCGCGCCGGATGAACGACTTCAGTGTCCGGACTCACGTCATGGATGAGCAGGCTCCGCCGGGCGCACGTGCGCGTACCACCAGCGCTCGTAGCGCGGCGCGAACCAGAGGGTCCACGGCACGAGGCAGGCCCCGGCGATGAGATCGACGACCCAGTGATGGCGCAGGTAAATCGTCGAGGTCAGCAGTCCGATCACGAACGCGAGCAGGATCGGAAAGAACCAGCGGCAGTACTTCCAGGCGTAATACAGGCTGAGGCAACTGATGGCGGAATGCAGGCTGGGAAACGCGGCCCGCTCGGCATGGTTGGGCATCATGCCGATCAGATACTCCTGGAAGTTCGTGATCGGACCGCCGCGAAGCGTGACCTTGAACAGGCCCAGGGACGCGAAGTACAGCCGCGGCGGCGCCGCAGGAAAGATCACGTACAGCACGTACCCCGTGTAGAAGCAGACGATGACACCCAGCAGCACCGTCCGCGCGTCGTCGCGTCGTCCCGCGAACCACAGAATCAGGACGACCGACGGTGCCACCAGGTAGAAGTTGGCGTAGAACGCGTTGAAGAACTCCGTGCGCGCGCGCGTGATGTACGCCTCGGCCCAGATGACCGGCTGCCCGCCGAAGATCCACTCCTCGGCCGCGGCAAGGTACGGATGGATGTCGTGCGAGTTCACGTACCGCACCGTGTCGTGCAGGTTCGTGTACACGGCAATGCACATGATGAAGGGCAGGAACGTCCGGAGGAACTCCGCTGTGGCGTGAAGCGCTGTTGATCCACCACGGTGCCGGCGGAGGCGCTCCAGGAGCGGAACGGCAGCGGCCATCCCCACCACCAATCCGAGCCGGAGCAGGCCGCCACGGATGCGCCGAGAGTTGATGTCGTGATGGTACAGATCGACGTTGGCGTAGATCGTGAGGATAGCCGACGCGATGAACGCGAAGACGAACAGCCCTTCCTCGGGTCGCAGGTTCCGGAGCCAGCGCGCGACCATCCGCGTCCTTTAGAACGTCACGCGCGCGGAGAGCTGCAGATTTCTGGATCCGCCGCCGCCGAGGAACGGATTGCCTCCGCCCACATCCGGCGTCGCCGTGAGCGGCAGGAACCCCACGCCGCGATTCGTGGCTGGATCGATGCCGTTCTGCAGGAAGTCCACGCCGAAATTGGGAAGAAGCGGGTTCGCGAAGTTGACGTGATTGAAGATGTTGAAGGCGTCGAGCCTGACCTGCAGCGCAACGCCGTGGCCAAGCGACGTTCGCTTCACCAACGACAGATCCACGTTGTGATAGCCGGGGGCCACGAACGCGTTCCTCCCGACGTTGCCGAAGTGCTGGCCCCCATCGCAGCCGCCTTGGCCACTTGGCGTGCACGGCGCAGCAAACGCGGCGAGGTTGAGGAACTTGTCGTGTCCGTTCGTGCCTGCCCACGGATCGCCCACGAGGTCGGGCCGCCCGAAGTACTCGCCGCTCCCGTTGAAGTCGTCCTCGAACAGGTAGTTCACGTTGAATGGCATGCCGCTCGCGAGCGTGACGACCCCGTCAACGGCCCACCCGCTCGTGAGCCACGAGCCCGACTGCGACCCGATGTCCCACGTGAAGTACCAAATGAAACGGTGACGCTGATCGAAGTTCGACGGGCCTTCCTCGCGATCGGGACGCGTGCTGTCATCGGGCTGCGTCGCGTTCGGGACGTAGTCCTGACCGTCGCTCGCCGTGTCGGTGGACTTCGACAGCGTGTAGTTCACGGTGGTGTCGAGTCCGTGCCAGCCGCGGGCTCGCAGACTCACCTGCAGCGCGTTGTAGCGCGAGCGCGCCGACGATTCGAACCGGTTGATATAGATGAAGTCTGGGAAGGGGGCCGTCCCCGTGGCCGGATCGAGCTGGTTGATGTCTCGATAGCGGAAGAGGTCGGTGCCTCGAGATCCGACATAGCCGACTTCCACCGCCGCCCATGGCACGAGCTGGCGTTGGATATTGGCGCTGTAGGTCTGGACAAACGGGGTACGGAGCGCCTGATCGACCGTGAACACGTCGGTGGCGGCGAAATCCGTGTAGACCGGCTGGCCCGACTGCAGCTGTGCGACGGGCGAAAAACTGAACTGCACGTTGTTGTACGCCGGACCGGGATTGAAGGTGTTGAACGGCAGCTGGCCGACGAAGAAGTCCTGCGAGAAGCTGTCGTAATAGAGGCCGTACCCGGCGCGGAGGACGGTGCGCGCGTCACCCCTCAGGTCGTAGGCCACGCTCACGCGCGGTGAGACGTTGTTCCAGTCCTTCGGATACAGCTGCGACACGGGCGTGACGCTCGCATTCGCTTCGTCGAACAGGCTGAAGCGATCGTCGCGCTCGCCGATGACGCCGTAATAATCCCACCTGAGACCGTAGTTCACGCTCACGCGCCGCGCGGCCTGGAAGCTGTCCTGCAGATACAGTCCCGAGTTGTTCTGCGTGGTCACGCGATCGGAATCGCCCGCGGCCTGGCGCCCGCCCGAGAGATAGCCGCCGATGAAGTCCGTCAGGCTGTCGAAATCGAGGCGCCCGCGATATCCCGCATCGAAGAACCCGTCCACGACCGTACGCCGGAATTCGTAACCGGCCTTCCAGTTGTGCCGGCCGGTGTTGTACGAGACGCTGCCGACCAGGTGCGTGTTCGTGTCCACGCGACCTCTCGGGAGCGACAGATTCGCGCCGAGGTTTGCGAAGCCAGACACGCGGATGAGCGGCAATCCGAAATCGCGGGGGTTCGAGACGGTGGCGAGGCCGATCGAGCTCGGGTCGAAGTCGCGATCCTCCGGGTAGAACGTCTCATCGAAGCGATTGAACCCCGCGCGCGCTTCGAACAGCATCTTCGACGACACGACCCGCGTGTACGACGCCGAGAGCAGATTGACGGTCGTCGGCGTGACCGTATTGAAGCCGGGTAGGTTGCCGCCGCCGACGAGGGCCAGCGGGAAGCTCTGTTCGCTCGTGCCGTACAGATAGCGGACGGTCAGCAGGTCGCTCGCGCGGAACCGCTCGTCGATCTTCCCGATGATGCTGTGCACGTTGTTGGAGAACGGCGTCGTCGCCGACAGGTTGTTCCCCGCGGCGTCAGGCTCACGGTTGGGAGCGGGCCACGGCTGCCGTTGGAGGAGGCCGGCGATGACCGGATTCACGACGCCGCCATTGGCGGCGATGGCATCCGCCAGTTCCTGGTTCGTGGGCACGCGGACCAGCGCGGGCAGTCCGCCGTTCTCGCGCTGGCCTTCATACGCGCCGAACACGAAGGCGCGGTCCTTGACGAGGGGCGCGCCGACCGACCCGCCAAACTGATTGTTGCGAAATGGGTTTTTCGGATTCGGCTCGGTGTTGAAGTAGTTCCGCGCGCCGAGCGCGTCGTTCCGGAAATATTCGAACGCGCTCCCGGAGACGCGATTGCCGCCGGAACGCGTCACGATGTTCACGATCGCGCCGGCGTTCCGTCCGTACTCGGCTTCGACGCCGGAGAGGATTGGGAACTCTTCGACGGCATCCATCGGGAGGATCGTCGAGGGCGTGCCGAACACGCCGCCCTGGTTGATCGCGGGCAGGTTGCGGTAGCCGTCGTTCATGTCGGTGCCGTCGAGCAGATAGTTGTTCGCGCGGCCCCGGTTGCCGTTGATCGAGAACAACCCGAAGGATCCCGGCGAGTCATTGATGCCGCTCGGGTCGGCCGTGCTGCCCGGCACCAGACTCAGGAGCTTGGTGAAGTCGCGCCCGTTCACCGGCAGGCGCGCCGCCTGTTCTCCGGCGATCGTGTCGCCCTGGGTGTTGTGAGTCGCGTCCACCAGTGCCGAACCCGCCGTCACCTGTACCGTCTGCGTCAGCTGCCCGACGGTCAGGATGATGTCCACACGCTGGTTTTGTGAGACCTCGACGCGCAGCCCAGACACTGTCTGTGTCGTGAAGCCCGAGAGCGCGGCCCTGATCGAGTAGTTGCCTGGCGGCAGCTCCGAGAGAAAGTAGTTGCCAGCGGCATCGCTGACGGCCGAGCGCGCGAGACCAGTCGCCTCGTTCGTCGCGGTAACGTCGACACCAGGCAGCGCCGCGCCTGTCGTGTCGGTGACACTGCCCTGCACTCCGCCGCGGAATGTCTGCGCGCGCGCGCCAGCCGGGAGGGCGAGGATCAGAACGACGAGAATCGAGACCAGCGGCCGCATGCGAGGCGCTCCTTTGCGTGAACACGTGCGCCCGCGATTCTGGCACGGATCAGGCGATTTGTCGGAAGCCGGTCCGACCAGCTGACCTATGGTGCCTTCGCGCCGAGATCCGCCAGGATCAGTTCAGTCAAGTCGGAGATGAGCCGGTTCCCCGCGTTGTCTGCCGAGTAATCCACTTGCGGCAAGTCGTCCACGGTAATGGCGAGCGCTACCGGCCCCCCGCTCGTCCATACGATGCCGACGTCGCTGCGAAGCGCGTCGAGCGAACCACTCTTGCTCGCGACCTGCACGCCATCGAGTGTGTGCCGCCCGATGCCGTCCTTGTACTGCTGCCGCTTCATGATCGCGATCACGTCGGCGGACGCCGCTCTGTTGACAATCCGCCCTGCTTCGAGCGCTTCGAGCAACCGGACCATCTCGCGAGGCGTGGACTTGCCGAGGCCGAACGGCTGGTTCATTTCGAGGCGGCCGGCGCGGCTCATCCCGCTCGTGCCTGGAGGGGGATCACCGTCACCGCGGACCTTGCGCAGCGCTCTCGTTTCGGTCAGACCGATCGTATCGAGGTAGTCGTTCACGGCATCAGCGCTGATGCGATCGAGTACGAGGTTGGTGGCCGTGTTGTCGCTGACGATGATCATCAGCGTCGCGAGGTTACGCAGCGAGAGCTCGGTGCCATCCTCGAGATCGGCGACGACGCCGGACCCGCTCACCTTGTCGGCGTCGCGCAGCCGGATGCGCTCGTCCCACTTCACCGTGCCACCGGCGACGAGCGATTCGAGCGCACACAAGATCGGGAGTTTGATCGTGCTCGCCGTGCGGACGGGCCGATCGGGATGGACACCGACATCCTTGCCCGTGCGCAGATTCTTCGCGTAGAGGCCCACCGTCGCGTGCACGTCCTTGAGGCGTGACTCGAGCCGGGAGGCAAGCGGAATGACATCAGCCGATGGCGACACGACAGCGCTCAGTCCGAGACTTGCGATGACGAGAAGCGGCGTAGTCGAGGACATGCGGAGCGAATGGGGTCGGGATAAGTTTCGTAAAAACTGCCAGAGGTCTTCTGGCAGCTTTTCACGAAACTTATCCCGACCCCATTCGCCCTCGCCCTCGACTACGCCATCACCCGAATCATGTCCGACCGCGTGATGATGAAGGTCTTGTCGGTCTTGAAATCCCGCAGCAGCACCGCCGGACTGGTCGGCGTAATCATAGTCGCCAGCTGATCGACCGAGGTTGACACGTCCACGAACGGGAAGGCCGGCTCCATGATGCTTTCTATCGAGCGCTCGCGCACCTGCGGATCGCGCACCAGCTCCTCGTACAAGTGCGTCTCGTTGAGGGACCCGACGAGCCGCCGCTGCTGCGTGACGGAGATTTGCGAGAAATCATGCTGACTCATCAGCTTGATCGCATGCGCCACCGGCTCGTTCGCCTCGATCGTGCACAGTTCGCCGGAGAGTCCCGCCTTCACGAGATCGGCCGCCGTCATCCCGCTCGTCTCGAGGAAGCCCTTCTCACGCATCCAGTCGTCGTTGTACATCTTGCCCAGATAGCGCGTCCCATGGTCGTGGAAGATCACGACGACCAGGTCGTCGGCCGCGAAGCGATCGCGAAGCTGCAGCAGACCCGCCATCGCCGAGCCCGCCGAGTTACCGGCAAAAATCCCCTCTTCGCGCGCGATCCGCCGAGTCATGATGGCCGCGTCGCGGTCGGTGACCTTCTCGAAATGGTCGATGACTGAGAAGTCCACGTTCTGCGGCAGGAAGTCCTCGCCAATCCCTTCGGTGATGTACGGATAAATCTCGTTCTTGTCGAAGATGCCGGTCTCCTTGTACTTCTTGAACACCGACCCGTACGTGTCGATCCCCCACACCTTGATCGCGGGATTCCGCTCTTTCAGGAACCGGCCGGCGCCGCTGATCGTGCCCCCGGTGCCCACGCCGACAACCAGGTGCGTGACCTTGCCGTCAGTCTGATCCCAGATCTCCGGTCCGGTCTGTTCGTAGTGGGCCGCCGAGTTCGAGGGGTTGTCGGTACTGATTGGCCTTCCAGCTGTTCGGGATTTCGCGCTCGAGCCGTGACGACACCGAGTAGTACGACCGCGGATCCTCGGGATCCACGTTGGTTGGACAGACGATCACGTCGGCGCCGAACGCCTTCAACGCGTCCACCTTCTCCTTCGACTGCTTGTCGGTCGTGGTGAAGACGCACTTGTAGCCCCTGACCACTGCGGCGATGGCGAGGCCCATCCCCGTGTTCCCGGACGTGCCTTCGATGATCGTCCCGCCCGGCTTCAACAGGCCTGCCCGCTCCGCATCTTCGATCATCCGGACGGCCATCCGGTCCTTGATGGAGTTGCCCGGGTTGAACGTCTCGATCTTGGCGAGCACCGTAGCCTTGATGACGCCCCGTGTCAGGCGGTTGATACGGACCAGCGGCGTGTGACCGATGGTGTCCAGAATGGTGTCGGCGATTTTCTTCACGGCGCCAAGAGTGTAGCGCGAGCCGCTGTTCCGCCGCTCAGCCGTGGGTCGGGACCAGAAGATGGAACCCGGGACCGGCCGCGTGCGTCGGCCGCGTCTTCTGCATACACTGAAGAGATGATTCTCAGGCAGCTCTCGCGGCGAGGACAGGTGGCCCTGCTGACGCTTGCCACTACGACCCTGGCGACCGGCCTCGTGGCGTCATCGACTCGCGGCGGCGGCACACAAACGGACGCCCAGGAGGGCGAACGCATCCGGGCGCACGTCGAGTTCCTTGCCGACGACCTGCTCGAGGGCCGCGAAGCCGGCACTCGAGGCTTCGATGTCGCCAGCCGGTACGCAGCGTCAATCCTCCAGGTGAACGGCCTCGAGCCAGCCGGCGACGACGGCACCTACTTTGAGGCCGTACCTCTCGGTCGAGAGCACGCTCACGCAAGGCAGCGTCACGCTGACCCGCGACGGATCCCCGTCCACGACGCTCGAGAACCCGGCCGATGTCGCAATCATGCCGAATCACGTCGAGGATCAGGTGCACCTCGAGGCGCCCGTTGTCTTCGCCGGCTTCGGAGTCACCGCGCCGGCGCTCGACTACGACGACTACGCCGGTCTCGACGTCGGCGGCAAGGTGGTGCTGACGCTCTCGAACGGACCCGCGCGCTTCCCAAGTGAACAGCGGGCGCATTTCGGATCGTTCGAGATGAAGCTCAAAAACGCCGCCGATCACGGCGCCGTGGGCATGATCGTCGGCGCCCTGCCCGACGAGTACGCGCGTACGCCGTGGGATCGCCGCGCATCCCGGTATGCCGATCCACACATCACGTGGGTGGACGCGGCAGGACACCCCGGAACCGGTGACGCGCGGCTGCATGCGGTCGCGGCCGTCGGACCAACAGGCCTGGAGAAGCTGTTCACCGGATCGCCCGTTCCCCTGGCGACGATGCAGGCGGAGGCGACAGCGGGTCGGTCAAAGGGCTTCGCCATGCCCATCAGCGTCCGGATCGATACGACGACGGGCCACCGTCGCCTGGCGAGCCGCAATATCATCGGACGGCTTCGGGGACGCGACGCCGCCCTGGCGGATACATACGTCGCGCTCACGGCACACCTGGATCACATCGGCATCGGCAAGCCGGTCAACGGCGACTCGCTGAACAACGGCGCCTACGACAATGCGACAGGATCCGCGATCCTGCTCGAGGTCGCGCGGCAACTTGCGGCTGGACCGCGGCCTCGACGATCGATCCTCATCGTGTTCGTCACCGCGGAAGAAAAGGGACTGATCGGGTCTGACTACTTCGCGCGGCACCCGGTCGTGCCGATTGGACAGATCGTCGCGGACGTCAACCTCGACATGCCGGTCCTGATGTGGCCGCTGGCCGACGTGATTGCGTGGGGTGCCGAGAACTCCTCGCTCGGCGCGATCGTGGACCGTGTCACGGCCGACAACGGCCTGAAGGTCAGTCCCGACCCGATGCCCGAGGAGAACATCTTCGTCAGAAGCGATCAGTACTCCTTCGTGAAGGAGGGCGTGCCCTCCGTCTATCTGATGCCCGGGTTCACGTCCGCGGATCCCGCCATCAACGCGAAGGAGCTCTTCCAGAAGTTCCTGCAGACTCACTACCACCAGCCGAGCGACGATCTCGCGCTACCCATGGACCGGAAGGCGGCCGGCATGTTCCTTCGCGTCAACCGGCAGATCATCGAGTCGATCGCGAACGACCCGCACCGACCGACGTGGCGGCCGGGGAACTTCTTCGGCGATACCTTCGGCCACGTCCACGCCGCCGCTCCCCACACCACGAGCAATCGCTGAGTCGCCGGTTCACGAGCTGGGCCACTCGTGTCGCGACCCGCTGAAGGTCCGCAGTTGACGGGCCCGGCCGGGCCCGGTACCTTCTTGTCATCTGCCGTTTACATAACGGATTCCGGGGCTCCAGCGCGACATGATGACGCCGTCGTCCACGACGAGATCGGGCCTGCAAATCGCCGGCCTGTGGAGTCTTGCGGTCGCGCAGCCGCTCTATGCCGTCCTTCAGCGGAATCCTGAGTTTTTCGTCGCCTATCGTGCGCGGCTGCCCGAACTGCTCGGTCTCGTGGCCGTGGTGTCGTTAGCCGCGCCGCTGGCGATCTGGGCAATCCGGTGGCTCGTGGGCCGCATGTCGCCGGCAGCCGGCACGGTATTGCAGACGATCGTCGTAGGGGCGTGCTGTGCGGCCGTTGCGTCGCACGCCCTCGCGGCGACGCTGGCGCTCCCGACGTCTCTCCACCTCGCCGCAGCCACGCTTGCAGGTCTGACGGCAGCGTGGGCCTACGTCGAATTCACGGCCGCTCAATGGTGTGCCACGGCGCTGGCGGTCACGGTCCCAATCGCGCCGATCGTCTTCCTCGGCAGCACGCAGATGCGGTCGTTCGTGCGTCCGTCGGATCCCACGGCGGCCGCGGCAGTCCCGATCAGAGGTCAGCCGCCGCCGATCGTCCTCGTCGTGTTCGATCAGCTCCCGCTGGTCTCACTGATGCGGGATGACGGGTCGATCGACGCCGACACGTATCCCGCATTCGCCTCGCTGGCCGGCGACGCCACCTGGTATCGCGGCGCGACGACGGTCGGCGAACTGACTGGATGGGCGGTCCCCGCGATCCTGACCGGACTGCCGCCTATTCCGACGCGCCTGCCCACCGCGCAGCATCACCCCAACAACCTCTTCACCTATCTCGGTGGTGCCTACCACTACGAGGTCGTCGAGCCCATCACGAACCTCTGTCCCGATCGCCTGTGCCCGCCGGACGAGACGTCGTGGATCGATCAGGTGACCGGGATGGTCGCCGACAGCAGCATCATCTATCTGCACGCGGAGCTCCCGGCCGGTCTTCGGACACGCCTGCCGTCGCTCACGGAGAACTGGAAGGGCTTCATCGCCGCGACGCAGCTGGCAGCAGCGATGGATTAGCCAGAGCCGAAACGATCGACGCCAGGGACCACTCGAGTTCATCGACGGGATCAGCGCTTCCGATCGGCAGCCCACGCTCTATTACCTGCACGCGTTGCTCCCGCACGAGCCATACATTTACCTGCGGTCCGGAAAGCAGTTCGCTGATGCGGACAACCCCTATGGACTCAGTGCCTACGGCCGGTGGGTGAATGACGAGTGGCCAGTCTTGCAGGAGTACCGGCGTCATCTGACACAGGTGCGATACGTGGATGCGCTGCTCGGACGACTGCTCGATCGCCTGAAGGCCCAGGGCCTCTACGACCGGTGCCTCATCGTCGTCACCGGCGATCACGGCGTCAGCTTCCGGCCCGGACGGCCTTTCAAGGGACTCGATGGCGAGACGATCGCCGACATCATGAGCGTTCCGCTGCTCATCAAGCTGCCGGGTCAGACACGACGGGCGGGTCGACGACCGGAACGCGCAGACGATCGATATCGTCCCCACGATCAGCGATTTGCTCGATGCGGATCTCTCGTGGGAGGTGGCCGGTCACTCGCTCCTGGGATCCGCTACCGGCCAGTCCACGAAGACGATCTATCACCGCGGGGCGACCGCTCAGGTGACTATCGAGACGGCGAGGCTCGCCGAGCTGCGTGACGCCGCAGTGAAGCGGAAGAACGCGATCTTTGGACCGTTCGAACCGGGATCGATGACGCCACGCCTCGAAGCGCGGCCCGATCTGGTCGGCCGGCGCTTGTCGTCGTTGACGGTGACCGACGTCAGCGACGTCCGGGTGGTGCTCGACAATCCCGATCGACTTCGGAGCTTCGATGCCGCGGCAGACGTGCTGCCTGCCTTTCTCACCGGCCAAGCCACCGACATCGAGGGCCACGCCGTCAACGCCACACTCGCCGTGGCGCTCAATGGGACCATCGTCAGCACGACGAAAACATACGTGCCGTACGGTGAGTCGCGCCAGGGCGCCTGGACAGCACTGGTGGACCCCGGTGTGTTCCAGGCCGGACGGAACAACGTGGACGTACTCGTCGTGCATGACGATCGCGCGGGCGTCACGCTCGAACGAGCGTACGCCACAGGCCGCTTTCCTGAGCAGCTCGACCTGGCATCGCGCGGCGCCGCGGAGTTCTATGACATTCAGCAGAAAGGACTGCTGCCGCGAGAAGGCGACGGCCCGGAGGCACGCCGCTGGACGACCGGTGACGTGTCGATTGCGGTGCCTATCGATCCAAGCGCACCCCCCAACTCGTTGCGTGTGCGCGTCGCGGCAGCCTCGCAAGCCGGGCGTCCCATTCGTATCGATGTCAGCGGGTGCACTCTCTTCGAGGGCGTTATGCCCGGACTCCCATGGGCGCGCACGCTTCCCCTGACACGCTGCGAGGCGGCGCTCGCACAACACGAGGTGACCATCGGTATCCATAGTGACCTGTCGCCCCTGCCAGGCGGCGGCCAGCCAGTCGGCCTGGCCCTCGCGTCCGTCAATCTGTACAGCGGCAGCTGGCCGCCGAAGATCGCGGCACCCGGACAGGCGCGGGCCGACCTCCGCCTCCTCCCTCCGATGCCAACCCCATTTCAGCGCAGCGACGTCGTGAGGCTCGAGCTCACGAACACCGGCGATACCGCCTGGCCGGCCGCCGGCGATGGGGTCGCGGCTGGAGCCGCGACTGAGATCGTGTTGTCGTGGCGAGGCGAGCATCAGCGCGTCGCGGAGCAGCGGTTGCCGCTCGCGTTCACGATGCATCCGGGCGATCAGGTGCGCGAAGAGCTTCCCCTGGTGCCGCCGCCGGATGTCGAAGGCGACGCATCCTGGACGGTGGCGATCCGCCCGGTGTTGAGGGGCGGCGAGGCCATTCCCGTCGAGGTGCCCTGCGTGCTGCATGTCGTCGAGCGCCGTGTGCCTGCGGCGCACGCCACCGGACATGAGGCGCCGTCGTCCGTGCGGCATGCCGCTGCGCACTAGCCGGTCGCCGCCACCACTCTGCACCACGCTCGCCGCGTCACCCGCTCCGAGATACACTCTACCGGCTTCAACGAGGGCCCTACTTGTCCCCACCCGATCGCAGCAGCTCGGCCCCCGCGGCCGCCGGCACTGAGTCAGTTCGATTGCCGGCCAATGCCTATACCACGCTCGAGCCTGGCCAGCGATACGAGCCCATCGTCAGCGCGGCATCGGACCCGCCACAGGCCACGTGGCGCTCCGTCACCTGGGGTGTGGTCTTCGGCGTTGTCTTCACCGTCGCGTCGGCCTACTCGGGACTCAAGGTCGGCCAGGTCATGGAAGCGGCCATCCCGATCTCGATCCTCGCGATCGGACTCGCCCGGTTGTACCGGCGGCGATCCACGCTGCTCGAGAATCTGATCCTGACGGGGATCGGCGGGACGTCGGGCGGTCTGGTGGCGGGCGCCATCTTCACGCTGCCGGCCCTCTACTCGCTGAAGCTGGATCCCAGTCCGCTGCAGACGATCTTCATCTGCCTCGCCGGCGGCTGCCTGGGCGTCCTGTTCCTCATTCCGTTGCGGCGGTATTTCGTCCGCGACACGCACGGCGAGCTGCCCTTCCCCGAAGCCACCGCCATCACCGAAGTCCTGGTGACCGGTGAGCGCGGCGGATCGCAGGCGCGGCTGCTGCTCGAAGCCACGGCTCTTGCGGGAGTCTACGACTTCTTCGTGACGACGTTTCAGGTGTGGCGCGAGTTCGTGGATCTGCAGTTCGTGCCGGCGGTCCGGTCGCTGGCCGAGCACGCACGCATCGCAGTGTCGTTCGACGCGGTCGCCTTCATCCTCGGCCTGGGCTACGTGATGGGCCTGCGCGCCTCGATGGTGCTCTGCGCCGGCGGCGTGTTGTCGAATCTCGTGCTCGTGCCGCTCATCTGGCAGATCGGACAGCACATGCCGGCCGGGGTGGCCGTATATCCCGGGACGGTCCCGATCGCGGCGATGAGCGCCGCGCAGATCTTCCGCGGCTACGTGCGCTTCATCGGTGTGGGGGCGATCGCAACGGCCGGAATCTTCGGCATCCTGAAATCGCTGCGTGTCGTCGTGGGATCCTTCGCCATAGCCGCGCGAGCGTTCCACCGGGGTGACAGCGGCGGGGACCGAACCGACATCGACCTCCCCTTCATTCAGCAGCTCGTAGGCATCGTGGCGTCGTCGCTGCTCGTGGCCGTCTTTTTCGGGTCGCTGTCGCCGACGCCCGTGCACGTTCTGCTGGCCACGGGCCTCGCGCTGCTGTTCTCATTCTTCTTGACCTCCGTCTCCGCGAATGCCATCGCGACCATCGCGCGGAATCCGGTCTCTGGCATGACGATGCTGACGGTGATCATCTCGTCGGTGGTCCTCCTGCGGTTCGGCGTGAGCGGGCGGTCCGGCATGTTCTTCGTCATGGCCATCGCCGGCATGGTCTGCACGGCGCTGTCGGTCGCGGGGCAGACGATTACGGATCTCAAGACCGGGTACTGGCTGGGCGGGACGCCCTCGGTTCAGGAGCGCGCCAAGTTCATCGGCGTCGTGGCGTGCTCGATTGCTGCCGGACTGGCAATCGTCATGCTCGCGCAGGCGTTCCAGTTCGGCGAGGCCGCTCCGGGAGATTCGCGCGCGGTACTGGCTGCCCCGCAGGCGTCGATCATGCAGGCTCTCGTGCAGGGCTTCATGAGCCGTCAGCCCGTCGCGTGGCTGCTGTTCAGCGTGGGTGCTGCGGTTGCGGTCAGCATGGAGATGCTGCGCGTGCCGGCGCTGATTTTTGCGCTGGGGATGTACCTGCCTCTCGAACTGAACCTGCCGGCGCTCGTCGGCGGAGCGCTGTCGCATTTCGTCATCAAGCGATCCGAAGGGGCTGGTGACGTGGGACGCGACCAGCGCGAACGCGGTGTCATTGTCGCGTCGGGCTTCATGGCCGGGGGTGCACTCGGCGGCGTCATCGGCGCGGGGCTCCGGTTGTTTCCGTGGTACCGCGAGGATTTGATCCAGACGCCGTTCTTTACCATTGAGCCCATCTCGCAGACGATCTCGATCATCGGCTTCATCGGCGTCTGCGTGTATCTCTGGATGAAGACGATTCACGCTCCACGAAGCGGCGACGAGCCGCGAACGACAACGCCATGACCACGTCGGTGCTCGAACGGTTCCTGAGGTACGTCACGTACGATACGCAGTCGCGCGAGGGTTCCGACACGTATCCGAGCACGCCTGGCCAGCTCGTGCTGTTGCGCGATCTGGTCGGCGAGCTGCAGCGTCTGGGACTCGCCGACGCCGCCATCGACAGCCACGGATACGTCACTGCGTCGATTCCGGCGACGAGCCGCCGGTCGAACGTGCCGGTCATCGGCGTGATCGCCCATGTCGATACGTCGCCAGAGATGAGCGGCGCCGACGTGCGTCCGCTCGTCCATCGCAAGTACGACGGACGCGATCTCGTGCTGCCAGACGATCCAACGGCGGTGCTGCGCGTGGCCGATTCGCCGTACCTGGCTCAGTGCCTGGGTCACGACATCGTAACGGCTTCTGGCACGACGCTGTTGGGTGCCGACAACAAGTCAGGCGTCGCGGCGATCATGGCCGCTGCAGAGCACCTGGTCGCGCATCCGGAGATCCCGCACGGCGTCATCCGGATCGCGTTCACGCCGGACGAAGAAGTCGGCGCCGGGACGCGATATTTCGACGTCGCCGGGTTTGGCGCGCAGTACGCCTACACGCTCGACGGCGGCGCACGCGGGGAACTCGAATTCGAGAGCTTCTCCGCCGATGCCATCGTCGTGACGTTCAAAGGCTTCAACACGCATCCGGGCTTTGCGAAGGGCCGGATGATCAACGCCATCAAGCTGGCCGCCACGTTCATCACGCGCCTGCCGCAGGATCGTCTGTCCCCTGAGACGACCGAAGAGTACGAAGGCTACGTACACCCGTACGTCATCCAAGCCAGCGTCGACAAGACGAGCGTCAGACTGCTGGTGCGCGACTTCGTCACCGCGGGTCTGGCAGAGAAGGAAGCGCTGGTGCAGTCGCTCGCGCGAGAGGTCGTGGCGGGTGTGCCAGGAGCATCGGTCGAGTTCCAGATCGAAGAGTCGTACCGCAACATGCGGGAGATCATCGATGGTCACCCCGTCGTGGTCGAGCGCGCGCGGGAGGCGATGGCGCGCGCGGGTGTCACGGTCCACGAACGATCGATCCGGGGCGGCACCGATGGATCGCGGTTGTCGTTCATGGGCCTGCCGACGCCGAATCTCTTCGTCGGCGAGCAGAATTTCCACTCGCGTCTCGAATGGGTGTCGGTCGAAGACATGGAGAAGGCGGTCGAAGTGATCGTCGAGCTGGCTCGAGTCTGGGAGGAACATACGTGATGCGCCGCCGAACCGTCGTTGCCGTTCTCATCATCGTTGCCGCCGCGGCCGGTGTGGCTGGCTGCGGACGCAGTCAAGTGGAACAGCCAGGTACGCTTCGCGTGGCCGTCATTCCCAAGGGCGCGACGCACGAGCACTGGAAGCGTGTGCACATCGGAGCCGACAAGGCCGCCGCGGAATACAGGAAAGCCGGCGTGCCGGTCGACGTGTTCTGGAAGTCGCCCATCCGCGAGGACGACCGGGAGCAGCAGGTCCAGGTCGTCGAGGGATTCATCAGCCAGCGCGTCAACGGCATCGTCCTTGCGCCACTCGACAGCCACGCGCTGCTCCGGCCCGTCGAGGAAGCAGGTCAGGCGGGGATTCCGACCGTCATCTTCGACTCGGCTCTCGCGGATCCGTCCAAGGGGATCAGCTACGTCTCGACGGACAACGGCAAGGGCGGACGTCTCGCCGCAGATCGGATGGGCGAGCTCCTGCAGGGCAAGGGCCGCGTGCTCATCCTGCGATATCAGGAGGGGTCGGCGTCCACCGAAGAGCGAGAGGCGGGATTCATCGACGAGACGAAAACGAAGTTCCCAGGGATCACGATTGTCTCGGCCGATCAGTACGCAGGTCCGACGCGCGATACCGCCAAGGCGGCGTCAGAGAATCTGTTGAACCGGTTCGCCGACAAGGTTGACGGCATCTTCACGCCGAACGAATCGTCCACGGCTGGGATGCTGCTGGCGCTGCAGGACATCGGCAAGGCGGGCGCGATCACCTTCGTCGGGTTCGACTACAGCTCCAGCTTCCTCGAGCCTCTCCAGAAAGGCGAGCTGAAAGGGTTCATCGCCCAGAATCCCGTGAACATGGGCTACCTGGGCGTGAAGACGATGGTTGATCACCTGCGCGGACAGGCCGTCCCGAAGACGGTCGATACGGGCGTCGTCATGGTGACGCTCGACAACCTGAAGGATCCGGCTATTCAGGCCGTCATCAACCCGGCGGAGGCAAAGTGAGTTGGTAGTTGGTGAGTTGGTAGTTGGTAGTTGGTAACCCGTCGCGGGGCAGAGTTTGGCGCGCACCGCGGGCGGAGTGGCGATGATCTGCCCTCACTTCGGAACGTGCGGCGGGTGTCAGACGCAGGATGTGCCCTACGCCGAACAGCTGTTGGCGAAACGGCGGGAGCTGCAGCGTCTGCTCCGCGGCACGCTGGGACGCGCGGCGCCGCCTGTTCTCCCGCTGCTCCCGACGCCTGCGGACGCTGACGGGACGCCCTGGCACTTCCGCCACAAAGCTGCGTTCGTCTTCGGCCCGGCCCCACGCGGGGGCGCCGGCTTCGTTATGGGTCACTTTGCGGCGGGCTCGAAGGCGATCGTGCCTATCGAGACGTGTCCGGTGCACAGCGCCCGCGCGAACACGCTCGCGTTCGCGCTCAGGGACCTTCTCGCCCGGGCGGGACTCGGGGCCGCCGGCACGGGTCCACGAAATGTGCTGCGGCACCTCATCGTCCGCACAACCCGTGACGATCGTGAAGCGATCGTCATGCTGGTCGTCACGCGCAACGACAAGGCGCTGCGCGCGCCCCTTCGTGCGTTGCTCGCGGCGCCCGATCGCCCGGATGGCCTGTTCGTCAACGTGCACGATCGCCCGGGGCCGTACATGGTGGGCGACGAGAGTCTCCGGATTCACGGCCGGCCACAGGTGCGCGAGCGCCTGAGGAATGCGTCCTTCCTGGTCTCCCCCACCGCGTTCTTCCAGACCAATCCGGACGCGGCCGCGCTGCTCCTCGACGAGGTACTCAATGCCGCGGGTACCCCCGGCCATGTGCTCGACTTGTACTCAGGCAGCGGCCTTTTTGCCCTGCCGCTGGCGTTGCGCGGTTCGACGGTAGTGGCGGTCGAAGAGAACAGAGACGCCGTGGACGATGGGCGGGCGAATCAGCGGTTGAATCGGGTTCCTGCGAATCGGGTGCGGTTTGTCGCTGCGCGCGCGGAGGACGCCGTCCGGCGTTTCGCGCATGAGCGTCCCGACCTCATTGTGCTGGATCCCCCCGATCGGGATGTCCGGCCGTCGTGCTGGACGCCGTGTTCGAGGACCTTCGGCCGCCGCGTGCGATCTACGTGTCGTGCAATCCGGAGAGCCTGTCGCTCGAACTGCCGCGCATCGTGACGGCCGGATACCGCGTGACGCGGGTGCAACCGGTGGACATGTTTCCGCACACGCCGCACATCGAGACGGTCGTGACGCTCGACCGGAAATAGCGGTGGAAATAGCGGTCGGGAGGATTTTCTCAAAATTGGGCTTCTAGTGCCCACCGCGTGGTGGTGGGATGAATTGCCCCCCCAACATCCTGGAGGATCTTGAGAAAATCCTCCCGACCACATTTTCCTGCTTAGTTTTTCTCTTGTGTGATCGTCAGGAACTGGCGGGCCTTGACGTGCGTGCGCACCGAGTGCGTGCCGTCGGGCCAGCGGACGTCCACCTGGTCCACGATCTCTCGCTCGCCCAGCCCGAAATGCGGACGCGGATCGTGCGTGCTCATGTACGAATCGCCGGCCGCAATATCGCGGAACTGGCGAAGACCGCCCGCGCTGATCGTCACGAGTGTGCCGATCGCCGATCGGACGCCGTGGCGATCGATCGGGATGACGGTCAACCAGGATCCACTCGGTACTGTCGTTGCGCAACAGGCTGGGCGGACGATCGAGATGCGTGATGAGCAGGTCGAGATCCCCGTCGTTGTCGAAGTCGCCGGCGGCCAGCCCGCGGCTCGCGGCACGCTCGTCGAAGCCGGGGCCGGCCTCGCCGGTCGCATCGCGGAAGAGCGGCGTCGCACCAGCGCCGCGATTCTCGGCCAGCAGGTTCAGTTGCTCGTAGGTGCCCACGAACTCAGGGTGGCGATCGATCTGTGGGTAGATATGGCCGTTCGCGACGACCAGGTCGAGATCGCCGTCGTTGTCGAGATCGACGGCCGCCGCGCCCCACGAGAGCGGACGGTACGTCATCGGTCCGATGCCGGTCTCGCGTGAGACATCTTCGAACAGTCCGCCGCCAATCGACTGGTACAACGTCGAGAAGTCTTCGGCGAAGTTCGTCATGAAGAGATCCCAGCGCCCGTGGCCGGTGAGATCCCCGGCCGCCAGGCCCATGCTCGCCTGCGCCGACCCTTTCTCGTCGAACGCACAGCCGGCCCACGTCGCGACTTCCCTGAAGACGCCGTTGCCTTCGTTCCGGTACAGGTAATTCGGATCCGAGTCATTCGCGACGTACAGGTCCTGATCGCCGTCCCCGTCGTAGTCGAGCGCCCGGACCGCGAAGCCAAACCCGAGTCCGCGATCCTGCAGGCCCGCGGCGATCGTCGCGTCCACGAAGCGGCCAGCATCGTTCCGGAAGAAATGATCTGGTGCGCCCTTGAGCCCGAACGGGCCGAACGCGACGTTCTCGACACCTTTCCAGCTCAACGTCCGCTTTGCCTTGAGGACCGCATCGAGCGTCGTGTCGATGTAGGACGCGATGTACACGTCGAGGTCACCGTCGCCGTCCGAGTCGAAGAACGCCGCGCCGGTGTTCCAGCCTGGCGATTCGAGACCCACGTCGGCCGCAACGTTGCGGAAGCGCCCGTTGCCGAGATTCCGGTACAGCACGTTCTTCCCGAAATTTGTCACGAAGATGTCCGGCCATCCATCGCCGTCGTAGTCGGCGACGAATGCGCCCGATCCCCACTCGCCTTCTCCGGCGACCCCGGCCTCATCGGTCACGTCCTTGAACGTGCCATCGGGCATCCCTTTGTACAGCGCGTTCCGTCCACGCTCGAGGATCGTCGATCCGTCGAGCCGCCAGCCGTTCACGAGATAGATGTCGAGCCGCCCATCGCGGTCGTAGTCGAGAAACGCTGCACCCGCGCCGGCCGAGTCGAGCAGGTGGTCCTTGTCGGGCCGGCCCGCCAGCAGGACGCGCGTCAGTCCGGTCTGGGGCGCGACGTCAGCGAAGTGGAAGTGCGGTGTGTGCGCCTGCGCGGTCACAAGGGCGATCGCGCTCACCACGAGACCACTGAGGGCGAGCGCTCGATGGGGACAGCGGACGTGTGGAAGGCCCAGGGCCATTCTATGAGCGCGGGAATCGTACCGGTCGAGGCGAGGACGGGGCGACGGCCCCACCCCACCGGCCACTATTTCGCGGGCTGGGTGAGCTCCGCGTACACCGCCTGCACCTTCCGCCATTCGGTGTTGAGATCGGGCGCCTTCGGTGCGGCCGCCATCTGCGCAATGGCGCGCGAGGAGTCGAGCAGCTTCGCCTTGGCGGCCTTGGTGACGATCACGTAGCCCTCTTCGAAGATCCCCTGCGACTCTCCGGCGGCGTTGTGATGGTGACCGCCGAGCAGCAGCCGCTTCCGGACGGCGCCGACCGAATTGTCGCCTTCGGTCGCCAGCTGTCCAACGTCCACGGCGAGCGCCTCGATGGCCGACTTCGCGTCTGCTGCGTTGTTGGCGATGATGGCCTGATGCGCGCGATTCAAATGCGCGTCGGCATGCTCGTGCGCCGCCGCCAGAATCGATCGCACCATGTTCTCTTCCGTCTGGTGCAGCGCGAGGATCGCGTCTGCGAGCGAGTTGTAAGTCGCCACGAACTCGGGAGCGGTCGGCAACTCCTTGGTCTGCGCGGCGGCTGGCGTCGCGGCGAGCGCCAGCGTAACGGCGACCATCAGGCCAAGAACGGCCACCGGCCCGAGGGCCGAAGGAAGACGAAGTCGCTGCATATGATCTCCCACGAAACAGGCGTCCCGTTGCGGGACTCTCCTGAACGGTAACACAGCTTGCCGTGGGAGATCCGTCGAGACGCGCGACCCTCGACACGATCTCAATCGACGGAAGATCGTCAGGCCGATCCCGCCGAACCGACGGCGCGCAGCACAGGATGTGAACGCACATCCGCCCGCGCGACCGGCACCTGCGCGCTCACAAGCCGCAGGAACTCCGTCACGTAGGGCGTCCGCGCCAACGAGCGCGGCACGACGGCGGACCAGTTGCGGTAGAAGCCGCGCGACGTCAGCGGCCGTCCGACGAGCGACGCGGGATGCAGGGCCGGCTCGACTGCCCATCGGGCCAGCATCGCCACGCCAAGACCCGCGCGCACCAGCTCCAGCATCGCTTCGGTCAGCTGCACCTGCTGGATGCGGCGCGGCGTGATTCCGGCCGGTGTCAGGAGCTTCTGGAAGACGTAGCTCTCCTCTCTCGGCGAGTAGGTGAAGACCGCTTCGTCGGCAAGCTGGGAGGCCCGCACGTACGGCTGACTGGCGAGCCGATGGCGGGCGGCCATCACGACGAGCAACTCGTCGCGGAAGAGCGGCGTGGTCGCGAGCCGTTTGTCGCGCACCTGGGACGTCATCAGCGCCAGATCGAGCTTGCCGGCCAGCAGCATCGGCAGCGGCCGCGCCGTCGCTTCGACTTCAATCCGCACTTCGACGCCCGGACATCGCGTCCCGAATTCGTCGAGGACTCCGGGGAGCCAGTGATAGCAGGTGTAGCACTCGGTCGCGACGCGCAGGAGTCCCTGGCGCAGGTTGGCGAGGCCGCGGACGGCGCCTTCCATCCGTTCGAGCTCGTCGAGGATCGGCCCCGCGGTCTCGAGTACGCGCTGCCCCGCCGGCGTCGGGACCATGCGCCGGCTGCGGCGAAGGAAAAGCGGTACACCGAGTCGATCTTCGATGTCGCGAAGCTGATGGCTGAGCGCAGACTGCGTCAGGTGCAGCCGGTCGGCAGCCGCCGTGAGGCTGCCGAGAGAGGCCACGGCGACGACGAGCCGGAGATGGCGGATTTCGAGATCCATGCCGGTCCTTCCTCATGCTATCGGGCGCGATGACTGCCTGCGGCGAGCACGGGCGGCTGACAGACCGCCCGGATCTGACGCGCGAGCGCCCGTGTCAATCCAAAGGCCGCGTCACCGTCGAAGGTCGTCTGGTCCGGCCGCAGCGTCGCTGACATCAGTCCGCCTCGCGTGTGCTGCCGCGACTGCAGCAGAAAGTGTCCGGCTTCGTGCGCGAGCGCACGCCCGAGGACTCGCGGCACGAATGGCGCGGCCGTTGCCGGGGGCCACATGGCGATCGGCCGCGATCCGATGCGCGCGCGATCGACGACCGCGCGCGCTCCGCGCACGGACAAGTGAATCTCGGGCGCTGGCGACGCCCCCGTGAACCAGATCCAGCCGACCGGCGTCGGCGCCGCCGCTGGACGCGCCCCCGGCACCGACGCATCGTCTTCGACGACGACGCGCAGCCGCACGCGGAGTCCGTCGCAGGGATGGTCCGCAGTGGCCCAGCAGAACGTGACACCGTACTGCGCCCAGATGTGATCCACTTCCGACGTCAACACGGTCCATTCCACCGGCCCCCAGGGCAGCGCCGCGCGTACCTGGAGGTCGATGCCGACATGGCACGGTGGGGACGATGTCAGTGACTCGTCGTCCCACGGGGCCATGAGCGGCACGACAGCCGCCAACGCGAGCACGAACACCTTCATGGCGATCCTCCGTTGGACCGCCGGTGCCCCTATCGCGGATCTCCCGGCGGCCACTACCACGGTAGGGGCTGACCATCCATGAAGACCAGCGCAATTATCTCACCGGATCGACAAAAAACGCTCATAGGTGCGACTGACGGACGGACCATGGTGCGACACGGGTGCGGCCGCGAGGTGCGAGGTGCGGCTTGAGCGTGCGCTGTCGGAGAGCGCGCGTCCAACGCCTAAGCCCAAAGCCCAAGAGCCCGTGCCGCGGTGTGCAGCCGCGCCTGGATCGAGCCGATAATGCCGCCGGCGGCCCCGCTCCGACGCCGCCCTTCCGGAGGACGTGAGGATGACCATGACTCGACGCGCTGCCGCCGGCCTGGCGGTCCTGCTGCTGGCCGGCGCCACCGTGGCCCCCGTGCTGGCGCAGAAAACCGAAACGGCCACCCAGTTCTACATGAAGTTCCGCGAGGCGTTCGACAAAGCCAAGTCGATCGACGACCTGCTGCCGTACATGTCGAAGCAGAACGTGGATCAGGTGAAGATGACGCCCGAGAAGGACCGCGCGCCCATGTTCGCGATGATGCACGAGATGGGTGTCGTGAAGAATCTGAAGGTCACCAAGGAGAGCAAGACGGCGACCGGCGCCACGCTCATGGCCGAAGGCCTGGGACCCGACGGCAAGGCCACCAAGGGCTCGATCGAGATCGTCAGTGAAGGCGGTGGCTGGAAGGTCGGAAAAGAGAGCTGGTCGTCAGGGTCGTAGTCACCTCGCGCGCGCGGGCACGGCGGCCGGGCCGTGCTCCGCCCTCACGAGGGCGGCCCCACGATCGCGCGCACGGCCTGCACCAGGTCTTCCGGCGTGAACGGCTTCGCAAGGAATCCTTCGACCCGCAACGAGCGCGCAATCTCGGCCGCGTTGTGCCGGGCCGACACCACGAGCACCGGCGTCCCGGCGAGATGATGCTGTTCCTGCTGGCGCCGGCGGAACTCGTGTCCGTCCATCCCCGGCATCATGAGGTCGAGCACCACGAGACAATGCGGCCGCTCATCGAGCGCCCTCAGTGCGCCCCGGCCGTCAGACGTGAGCGTGACCTCGAAGCCTTCGTACGACAGTACCAGCCCCATCAGCTGGGCCAGATCCGCGTCGTCTTCGGCAATGACGATGCATGGGGTCATCGTGGTCTGGAGGTCGAGTCTCCTCGGGCCCACGGACCCGGGTGAACGGACGCCCTGACGAGGCGCGGCGCGCCTGCCATCAGTGCGTCGTGACGCGTGCGGACGGCGACTCGTCGAGGACGGGCAGCATCACGCGGAACTCGCTGCCTCGCCCGGGACCATCGCTGTGCGCGCTGATTTGCCCGCCGTGCTGCTCGACAAGCGTCCGGGCGAGCGTCAAGCCAACGCCAAGACCGTCGGTCGCACCACCCCCGCTCTCGCGCACGAACGGCTCGAAGATCCGTTCGAGCATGTCGTCTTTGATCCCGAGGCCCGAGTCGCGCACGACCACGTCCACGCGGCCGCGGCCGCAGCTCACGGCGATGCGGACTTCGGACCCCTCGGGCGAGTACTTCGACGCGTTCGACAGCAGATTGGAAAAGACCTGCTGCAGACGGATGGCGTCACCATTCACGGGAAGCGTTGCCGTCGGTACTGCCGCCTCGATCGACTGATGCCGCTGCGCGAACGAGGGGCGCGCCACCTCGAGCGCCGCCATCAGGGGCTCCCGCAGATCGATCCGCTGCAGCGACACCGACAGACTGGATCGCTGCAGGCGGGTGACATCGACCAGGTCGTCCACGACACGTGCGAGACGGGCGGCCGATCGCGTGATGAGCGCCGCCGCGCGGTCTGTGGCTTCGGGCGAGCGATCGCGCTGCAACGTTGCCGCGGCCAGCTGGATCGTCGAGAGCGGATGGCGCAGCTCGTGCGCGACGAACGCGAGGCTGTCATCGCGGCGCTGCTGCCTCGCTTCGGATGACTCCTGACCCGCGCGCACGCGATAGATCAGCCAGCACACAAACATCGTCTCGCCGAAGAACAGCGTTGGCTCGAGCGGCATCGCGAGATGTCCGCGGGCGAGCTGCTCGACCGGCTTGATGAAGAGCAGCGTCCCCACCGTGGTGCCGAGCGCTGTCGCCAGGATGCCGGGACCCAGTCCGCCCCAGAACGTGAGGGCGGCGGCCATGGCACCAAACAGCAGCAGCGGAGCTTCTGTGCCGAGCAGAGGCACGAGCGCGAGCCGGATGACGGTGGCCACCGCGACGGTGATCATGGCGGCGCCAAGGTCCGGCACGAGATCGCGTCTCGTAATGCTGGGCCGGATTGCGCGGCAAGCGGGTCAATCGTGAAATCGCCATTGGCCTCGCACACCCGTTCGACGCGATGGGGGAGCTGGACCGCCGGTGCTCCACAGCTCGGCCGCGAGCGGCGCTGCGCCACTCACCTCAACAACGCACGGCCGAGCCAGGCTCCGTGCGAACCACGCCTACGATCCACCAGGGAGCCTCAGCAATGCAAGCCGAGCCATGCACAGTTTTTGCAGCCCAACCGAATTCGTGCAGAAGTTCCCGTCCCGTACCCTCGGGGTGGCACGCCAAAGTTGCCTCTTGCGCCCGCCCGCCAAAGGTGGTACTCCGGTGTCGCACTTCGGAGGTGTCCATGACCGTCACCGTCCGGCAGATGCTGCGGGACAAACCTCAGGTCTACACGGTAGATCCCGACAGCACCGTCTTCGAAGCTCTGGAGTTGATGGCCGAACACAACATCGGCGCGGTGCTCGTCATGGGCGGCGGGCACATCCAGGGCATCATGTCCGAGCGCGACTACGCGCGAAAGGGCATCCTCCAGGGCAAGAACTCGAAGGACACGTCGGTCTCCGAAATCATGACCGCCCCCGTGATCTGCGTCGAGCCCACCTTCACCGCCGACCGCTGCATGGCCCTCATGACCGAACGGCGCATTCGCCACCTGCCGGTCATGCAGGACGATCAGTTGCTCGGGATCATCTCGATTGGCGATGTCGTGCGCGCGGTCGTGGCCCAGCAACGCATGCTGATCGACGCGCTCGAGAGCTACATCAGAACGGCCTGAGTGGACTGAAGGCGTGAAGACACCACACCGGCGAGGCGCCCGGAAAATCGGGCGCCAGGCCGGCCGCCGCGGAGCCGGTCGCACGCAGCACGAGTCGGTCAGTCGAACTTCTTGACCGAATCGACCTTGACCTTGCCGTTGGCGTGACTGAATTGATAGGTATTGCTTTGCATCTTCGGGTCGCGCTGCGTGTGCAGCTCGAAGGTCACGACTTCGCCGCTCTGCACGAGCTGTTTCATCCGCTTCGAGTCCCCCGCGATCACGCTGCCCTTCTTGTCGTACCAGTACTCGTCGACGCGCAGGCCCGCGATCGGCGCGTATCGACATGTTCTTCACTTTCAGGATCGTGACGATCTCTTTGGCGCCGGCTTTGACATCAGGCTTCAGTACCTGAAGGACGGCTGTGCCCTTGACCGGCTCCACCCATTTCGCGGGCGCGGCAGGGGGCGGCGGGGGCTTCGTGGCGGCCGCTGCGGGGGTGGGAGGCTTGGCTGCCGGCTTCTGCGCGAAGACGGGACGAGCCACGAGACTGGCGCAGGCCAGAACCAGCACCAGCGCTATCGATGAACGAGGCTTCATGGGTGCCCTCCTATGGGACCGTTGTCGTCGAGGGGCACTACAACTGGCTCATCATACTCCTGGTGCGAAGCGAAGGTGCGGTCACGGAAGGTGCGGACGGAGGGTGCGGTCACTGAGGGTGCGGACGGAAGGTGCGGTCACAAGGTGCGGCCATAAGGGTGCGCCGTGTGCCATGTGCCGTGCGCCATGTGTGCCGTGCGCGCCACCGCCATGCGCCGTGGGCCATGGGCGCGCCGCACCGGTCAAGTATCATGACGGCCGGGAGGAGACGGCAATGACGCGATATCTGATGGCCAGTACCGTCCTGATGCTGGCCCTGGCAACCGCCGCGGGAGCAGAGGTCAAGACCCGGGTGGTCGACTACAAACAGGGCGACACCGAGCTCCAAGGCATGATCGCCTGGGATGACGCGGTCAAGGGCACGCGGCCGGGAGTCCTCGTCGTCCACGAGTGGTGGGGCCACAACGAGCACACCCGCAATGCCGCCCGAAAGCTCGCGGCCGCTGGCTACGTCGCGTTTGCGCTCGACATGTATGGCAAGGGCAAGCTCGCCACACACCCCGACGATGCGATGAAGTTCATGACCGAGGCGACAAAGGATCCCGCGGTCGTTGTGGCGCGGTTCGAGGCGGCGCTCGCCCAGCTCAAACAGGACCCACACGTGGACGGCACCCGCATCGGCGCGATTGGATACTGCTTCGGCGGTGGAGTGGTCCTGAACATGGCGCGGAATGGCGCGCCGCTCAAGGCGATTGCGACCTTTCATGGCTCGCTCGCGCCCGTGTTGCCTGCCAAGAAGGGTGCCGTCACAGCGAAGCTGCTCGTCCAGACCGGCGGAGCCGACGAGATGGTTCCGCCGACGCAGGTGGACGCGTTCAAGAAGGAAATGACGGATGCGGGCGCCGATCTCCAGGTAATCGTCTACCCGGGCGCCAAACACGGCTTCACGAACCCTGACGCCGATAAGGCCGGGATGCCGCAGCTGGCGTACAACGCCGACGCCGACGCCAAGTCATGGGCGGAGATGATCGGCTTCTTCAAGAAGAACCTGTGATCGAAGGGACGAGGGCGCGGGGCAAGATGTCGAGGGCCTGAGGGCCGGCCGAGTCCAAGGCCGACGGTCCAGGGGCACCAGGGTCGAGGGCTCGAGGGGCCCGGAGCCTGCGGCCCAGCCTGCAGTCCGCAGCCTGAGGTGGAACCCGCCACCAGGCTGAGCCGTAGCCCCTTATAATTGCCCCGCACAGCAGCCGCCGGAGGCGGAGCGCATGAGCGAAGGACGGAGCTGGGGTTCGACCGTTGCGGGCTGGTTCATCGTCCGCGACGATGGCACACCCGCGTCGCCGGGGGTCGAACTGCCGGCGGCTACCGATGCCGGACCGCCGCCGGTGCCGACGACAGAGCCGGCCGCCCCGGCGGTGTTCAAGACGGAGCCTCCCGCCGCGCCGGGCGGACAGGTGGATTTCGACGGCGTCTTCACGGCCGCCGGTATCGAGGTCGAGGAACGGGATCGCGTCATCAAGGCGTCCTCCCTCCTCGCCAGCCTGCCAGCCGAAACACCCATAGCCGTCAAGAAGCAGATTGTCGAAGCCTCGATGAAGGCGTTCGGCGTTCCGGTCGACAAGATCATCGAAACCGGTGTCGAGGAAATGCAGGCGCTCGAAGGCTACATCCGGGCGGGTGCCGCCGACACCGAGAAGCTCCTCGCCGAGTCGAAGGCCCGGATCGCTCAGCTCGAGGACGAAATCAAGAACGTCCGCACCGTGATGGACCAGCGTGTCCAGGAGCAGCAGTCGGTGACGGCCGCGTGCAACGCCAAGAAGCTCGACGTGCAGCGTGTCCTCGAGTTCTTCGGACAGGAAGCCGTCGCGCGCGTTGTCCGCGAGTCGCCGAAGCTGTACGAACCATCGGCGCCGGCCACACCGGCCAACCCGCAATAGTCACCCGCACGAGAGAGGACATCAGACATGGCTGGACTGTTCGGGCGCCTGGGCAATCTGTGGCGCGGCTTCCTGTCGATCTGGATTTCGGACGTCGAGAAGGCGCATCCCGAAATCGCCTACGAGAATGCCATCAACTCGATGGTCGAGAAGTATTCGCGGCTCAAGTCCGCGACGGCCGCGATCATCCGCCGGCGCGAGGATATCAGCGAGCGTCTCAAGAAGAACACCGCCGAGATGGCCCAGACCGAAGCCGATCTGGCGGTGGCGGTGGAAACCAATCAGGACGATCTGGCCGTCGTGCTGATCCAGAAGAAGAATCAGCTGGCCGCCGACCTCACCGACCTGAAAGCGGAGCTCGATTCGGCACAGAAGGATGCGGACTCGGCGAAGTCTTCGCTGATCAGCGTCCAGACTGAGATCCGGAAGCTGAAGGGCGAGCGCGACACGATGCTCGCGAAGATGCAGTCGGCACAGGCTCGGATCAAGATCCAGGAACAGATCGACGGCCTGTCGGTGGACGCCGACGTGAAGGCGCTCGACAACGTCCGCGAACACATCAAGACGACGATCGCCGAAGCCAACCTTGGACGCGAGCTGGGCGACTCGTCGCTCGACTCGCGGCTCGCCGCCTTGCGCAATCAGGCCGGCGACGTCCAGGCCCGCCAGCAGCTCGCCGAGCTGAAAGCGAAGAAGGCCGCGCAGCAGGCCAGCCAGGGCCAGAAGTCCCTGTAACGGAGCGCCCACATGAAACTCACGCCGTTCGCCAAGCTCTTCATCACCGTCGTCATCCTTGGTGTGCTCGGGTACGTGTTCTGGCACGCCAAGGGCGCTGCCGTGCGCGAGTGGGCGACCGGCAGGCAAGGGCAGACGGCCGCAACCGCGCCGGGAGTGACATCGAGCGACTTCGATGCGCTGAAGAATGCGCCGCCCGATCCCAACCGCAACGCGGGATCGACGGGCGTGTCGAACGTGGCGCTGGGGCAGTCGGGCCGGCTGACGCGTCCGCTCGTGGTGGCGATCAATACGTGGGCCGGCCACTCGCCCGGCATCGTGTTCAACGACGGCCTCGAGCCGGGACCCGCCTCGCAGTACAAGCAGCGCTACGGCCTCGACGTGAAGTTCGTGCTGCTCGAGGATCCCGCCGCCAAGCTGGCCGCGTTCCGCAAGGGCGACGTGGACATCATGTGGGACACGGTGGACAACTGGGCGCGCGAAGCGTCGGTCCTGGCCGAGCAGAATCAGAAGGCCAAGTCCGTGATGATGCAGGACTGGTCGCGCGGTGGTGACGGCATCGTCTCGCTCAGTTCGATTGCGTCGGTCGAGGATTTGCGCGGAAAGAAGATCGCGTGCACGCAGTTCACGCCGTCGCACTTCCTGCTCCTGTACTTGCTCGCGCAGTCTGGGTTGAGCCCCGACGACCGCAACGCCGTCGAGAAGAGCATCGTGTTCACGCAGGACGCACCGGCCGCCGCGGCGATGTTCAAGGCCAGGCAGGTGGACGCGGCGGTCACATGGGAGCCGGATCTGTCAGGCGCGGTCACGGCACGCGGCGACGACGCGCACGTGCTCGTCTCGACGACGGCAGCCACGAACATCATCGCGGACACGCTGGTCGCGCGGCAGGACGTGATCGACCAGGGGCCCGAGACAGTTCGCGACTTCGTTCACGGCTGGTTCGACGGGATCGACATGATGAAGAGCGATCCCGCATCGACCAACGCCGTCGTTGGCAAGGCCCTGAAGCTCGATAACGAGACCGTCTCGGGCATGCTGTCGGGTCTCAAGCTCACACCGTATGCCGACAACGCGCAGTTCTACGGGCTGAGCGGCGGCAAGCCGCATTTCGAAACGCTGTTCGACACCGCATTCGTGATCTGGCGGAAGAAGGGTCTGGTCACGCGCGCGGTCGAAGCGAAGGAGTGGGCGGATTCGCGATTCCTGCGAGCGCTGGCGTCGGCGTACCCCGGCCAGAAGGTCGAGGAAGCGAAGATCGCGGCAAAGGCGCCGTCCACGCAGGACCGCGCGATCATCAACAAGGAAATCCAGATCCACTTCACGCCGGGATCCGACGAGATCATGGCCGGGTCGTATTTCGTGCTCGATGCGCTCGGCGACACGATGACCTCGTTCGGCGGCACGTATCTGCGGGTCGAGGGCAACACGGACTCGACGGGCTCGCCGACCGGGAACATGACGTTGTCGGAGCGCCGTGCGCTGGCGATCAAGAACTACATCCTGAAGAACTTCCCGAATATCCAGGCGGCGCGGTTCCAGACGATCGGGCGCGGGTCGACGAATCCGATTGCCCCGAACTCGAGCGAAACCGGGCGGCAGCTCAATCGACGCACGGACATCAAAGTTGTTCTGGCCCAATGACGATTGCGGGTTGACGATTGACGAATGGCCCCCGTGGCTAAATCGAGAGAGTTTTTCGCCCTTCGCGCCCCGCTGCCGCGGGGAACAGCACTGGCGCTCGGCTTCGTCATGCCGGCGCTGGTGCTCGGTGCGTGGTGTGTCATCACGTACGGGGGGTTCGCGCCGCCGGACTTCCTGCCGTCGCCAACCGAGGTCGTGCGCGGCACGCTCCAGCTCTTCATCGACTACGACCTCTGGCATGCCATCGTCACGTCCAGCTGGCGGATCGCGCAGGCGTTCCTGCTGGCCTCGGCCCTGGCGCTGCCGCTCGGCGTGCTGATGGGCTCCTTCGAGCCCGTCAACCGGCTCTTCGAGCCGATCGTGGCGCCGCTGCGCTACATGCCAATCTCGGCGTTCATTCCCCTGTTGATCCTGTGGTTCGGCATCTACGAGAAGCAGAAGATTGCGTTCCTGTTCCTGGGCGTCTTCGTCTACCTGCTGCCGGTCGTGGTCTCGGCAATCCGCGCCGTACCCGACGAACTGGTGCAGACCGCCCTCACGCTGGGCGCCACGAAGCTCCAGGCGATCAGAACGGTGCTGCTTCCAGCGGCGTTGCCAGAGATCTTCGATTCGTTCCGCGTGATGAACGCCATTCTCTGGACCTATGTGATCCTCGCGGAGGCCGTGAATCCCGAGCATGGGCTCGGCTACATGGTGGAGCTCGCGCGGACACACCAGAAGGCGTCGTGGTCGTTCGCGGGCCTGCTCGTCATCGGCGGCATCGGCCTCCTGACCGATTTCGTGATCCGCTCCATCTCGGGATTCCTGTTCCGGTGGCGTGAGGCCAACCTGTGAGCGCGCCGGAGATCCCCAAGGCCGCAGGCGAGGCCGGCACGGTCGCGGTCACGGTCAGCGATCGGTCCGCAGCCGCCACCCCCAGCTACCGCGGCGACGCGGTGAGCGGCACGCCGCGCCTTCGAGCCAGTCATCTGAGCGTGACGTACATCGATCGCTTCGGACGCGCCACCGAAGCCGTCCGCGACGTCTCGTTCGAGATTGCGGACAAACCGGGCTGCGGCGAGATCGTCGTGTTCCTCGGCCCGTCGGGCTGCGGCAAATCCACGATCCTCAAGTCGGTCGCCGGACTCCTGCCGCCCACGGCCGGTACAGTTGAAGTGGACGGAAAGCTCGTGGACAGCGTCGGCGCCGACCGCGGCATGGTCTTCCAGGCCTACACGTCGTTTGCCTGGCTGACGGTCCGCGACAACGTCGAGTACGGACTACGGCTGAAAGGCGTCCCGAAGCGTGAACGGCGGGAGCGGTCGGAGAAATATCTCAAGGCCGTCGGTCTGTTCGACTTCGCCGATCACTACCCGAAGCAACTGTCGGGCGGGATGAAGCAGCGCGTAGCGATCGCGCGTACGCTCATCAACGGTCCCCGTATCGTGCTGATGGACGAGCCGTTCGGTGCGCTGGATCCTCAGACGCGCTGGGGCATGCAAGGCATGCTGCTCGACGTCTCGCGCGTCGAAGACAACACGATCCTGTTCGTGACGCACGACATTTCGGAGGCGGTCTATCTCGCGGACTCCGTGTACGTGCTGTCGTCGCGGCCCGCGCGGATCCTGCACCGAGTGGACGTGCCATTCTTCGGGCCGCGCGATATCTCGCTGCAGTCCACCAATGAGTTCAGGTCGGTCGAAAAGCACCTGCTCGATCTGCTCTACTCCCCATCGGCATGAACGGAATCCGGAGTGCGGCGTGCGGAATCCGGAGTGAATTCGGAGTACGGAATTCGGAGTGCGGAATGGGCCTGCAGACCTCGTAGAATGTGACGGAATGTCCACGAGCGAGCAGCCGAAGCCGCCGGTGACCGGTGCGACACGCGCTCCGGCGGCAAGCGCGCCCGCCACGAAACCTGCCGCGAAGCCGGCGAATGCTCCGCAGTCAACGCCAAGCGTCGCCTCCGCCCTTGGCGACGTCGCAAAGTCGGCCGTCACGTCGGCCATCTTCGAAAAACGGCCGTATCTCAAGTTCGCCTTCTCGAACCCGTACAACCTGTCGCTCTTCACCGGGGCGCTGGCGGCGGCCGGACTGACGCTGAATCCGGTTCTGGCCTTGACCGCCATCGGCCTCGAGGCGCTCTGGCTTCTCTACGCGCCCGACTCGAAGCGGCTCCGCCACCTTCTCTGGGACCCGCGCTTCGAGCAGGTGCGTGAGGCGCTGCAGCAGCAGGAGCGCGAAAGCCGCATGCAGGTGCTCGGAGAGAACGACCGCACCCGTGTGACGGAGCTCATCAGCCGGCAGCGCCAGATCAGACTGCTCGCCAATTCGAATCCGTCGTTCACCGGCGAGCTGCTGCGTGCGGAGCTGGTCAAGACCGATCGCCTCGTTGACGCCTTCATCGACATGGCGACCAACACCGCGCGCTACGAGCAATACCTCGGCTCCGTGGATCTCAACGCCCTGTCGCGCGAGCGGACACGCTGGGAAGTCAACTGCAAGTCAGGCAAAGAGGGCGACGCCGAGGTCGATGTCGCTCGGAAGAATCTCGCCATCGTGCTCAAACGGATCGACAAGCTCCAGGAGATCAAGCGCTACATGGCCGTGGCTCGTGGACAGCTCGATCTCATCGACAACTCGTTCCAGCTGATCGCCGATCAGATCGTGACGATGCAGTCGCCGCAGCAGCTCTCGGGTCAGCTGGACGAACTGCTGGACGGCGTCGAGTCGATCCGTCAGACGGCGGTGGACACCGAGCGCATCCTCAACTCGATCGGATCCATCGGCAACGGAATCTCCCTATGAGTCCGACGCGCCTGCTGCCTCCCTGGGCCGACGATCTGCGCCGCCGCTACGCGCGCGGCGAAGCGTCGATGTTCGTTCTCCACGGCAACGTCTACGACGGCGTCATCGACGGACAGCGGCTCGTCACGTTGACCGATTTCCTGACCGACGTGCTGCTCAAGGACACGCGCGAGACGATAGCGGTCTTCAACGTCGCCACCGGCGTACGGTTCACGAAGCGCGCCTCGTCGGTGTCGGTGGACGATCTGCTGCTCGCCTCCGGCAAGGACCGGCTGCTCGCGGCGCTCGAGCGGCTCCTCATTCAGAGCACCCGCGCGGCCGTCATTGTCGAGTACGCGGAAGCGGTGGCGCCGACAGGCGATCCCGCGTTCCAGGCGGATGCGGATCGCGCGGCGATGATCACGCTCCATCGCTGGTCGTTCCTGCCCGAGATCGAGAAAGGCGACAACGTCGTCATCCTGATCGCCGAGAACCTGACCGACCTTGCGCCGAAGCTGGTCTCGAACCCGAAAGTGGCGACGATTGCCGTCCCAATGCCGGATCTCGAGACGAGACAGGCCGTCGTGCGCTCCGCGGATCCGAAACTGTCGGAGACCGAGGCCACGCGCTACGCGGAGCTGACCGCGGGCTTGAAGGCGATTCAGATCGCGTCCATCGTGGCGCCGCCGCCTGCGGCCGAAGAGGACGCGGCAGCGCGCGAGCGGTTCATCGCGGGGCTGATCGGAACCGGGGGCGACGTCGCCGCGCGTGCGCACACGCTCGCCACGCTCACTGCGGGCATGAGCCGCGACGACATCAAGAAGCTCGTGGCGCCCGACGCGGCCGGCGTGCCTTCCATCAGTGACGCGGACGCCGCGGCGCGGGCACGGGCCGAGGTCGATCGACTCATCGCACGGCGCAAGCGCGAGATTCTGGAGCGAGAGTGCTTCGGCCTCGTGGAGTTCGTCGAGCCCGCCCACGGCTTCGAAGTCGTCGGCGGCATGGAAGAAGTCAAGAAGGACCTCCTCGTCATCGCCGACAGCGTGCGCGAAGGCCGGACCTTCCGCGTGCCCATGGGACTTCTCTTCACGGGACCCATGGGGACCGGCAAGACGTTCGTTGCCGAGGCGTTTGCGAAGGAATGCGGCCTCCCCACGATCAAGCTGAAGAACTTCCGATCGAAGTGGGTGGGCGCGACGGAAGGTAACCTCGAAAAGATTCTGAACGTGATTCGCGCGATCGGTCAGGTCGTCGTGATCATCGACGAAGGCGACCGCGCGTTTGGATCGGGCGACGGCGAGAGCGACGGCGGCACCTCCTCGCGCGTCATCGCGCGCATCAAGGAATTCATGTCCGACACGTCGAATCGAGGCCGGATTCTCTTCCTCGTGATGACCAACCGGCCGGACAAGCTGGACGTCGATCTCAAGCGCGCGGGCCGTCTCGATCGAAAGATCCCGTTCCTCTATTCGCAGACGCCGGCGGAAGTGGAGCAGGTCGCGACAGCGTTGATCAAAAAGAACCGGCTGAAGACGACCGTCGATCTCGCGACGCTGCGCGACACGTTCTCCTCGAAACTGGTGGGCTACAGCAACGCCGACGTCGAAGCCGTGCTGCTCATGGCAAACGACGACGCCGCGCGAGAGGCGGGCGGGGACGCTCCCATCATGGCGGCGCACCTGCAGCGTGCCGCAACGGACTATTTCCCCAGCCGCGACGGCGAGCTGCTCGAGTACATGGAGCTGCTCGCGGTCTTCGAAGCGTCGAGCCGGCGTCTGCTGCCTCCGAAGTACGCGACGCTGACTCCCGAAGAGCTCGACGAGCGATTGCGCCGGCTGAGGATGACGGTGGGGAATCGGCGATAGACTTCGGGCTACCGGCTACGGGCTCCAGACTGCGGGTCTGAGACGGAGCAAGAGCACGCGCCAGGGCGGTGTCGCGGCGTTGACGGTCATCGCCCTCGCAGAACTCGGCGCGCAACAGCTTCCGTCACCCGAAAGCGCGCGTCCGCATTTCCGCACGCCCTCCACCCTTGCCACGATCGACGTCGTCGTCACCGATGACGAGGGACGGCACGTCAGCACTCTCACCAAAGACGACTTTCACGTCACCGTCGGCTCGAAGCGGCAGGCGCTGCAGCAGACCGTCTACGTGGAGGGCGCTGCTACATCGTTCGGGCCGCGTGCGCGAACCGGTTCCGATAGCAGCGGACCGGCAGCCGCACCGAGCCCATCCGCGATCCTGAAGCGCGCCGGATGGGTCCCTCAATCTCGGGGCGGACGTTCCCGAGGGTCCCTACTCGCTGCGCGCGGACGTCGCTACTTCCCCGGCTGCGGCGTCACGCGGAGGTACGGCTTCTTCGCGACGTAGCCGGGGAAGCGCTTCGCAGCGTCTTCATCCGACACCGCCGGGACGATGATCACGTCCTCGCCCTGCTTCCAGTCCGATGGCGTCGCCACCGAATAACCGGCCGTCAACTGGAGCGAGTCGAGGGCCCGCAGAATCTCGAGAAAATTTCTCCCTGTGCTCGCGGGATACGTCAGCGTGAGCTTCACCTTGTTGTCCGGGCCGATGATGAACACCGAGCGCACGGTCGCCGTGTCGCTCGCGTTCGGGTGAAGCATGTCGTACTTGTTGGCCACGGACTTGTCCGGATCCGCGATGAGGGGGAAGTTCGGCCTCGCGCCCGTCACGTCCTCGATGTCCTGCGACCAGCGCGCATGCGAATCAACCGGGTCCACGCTGAGCGCGATGACCTTCGTGTTGCGCTTGTCGAACTCCGGCTTGAGCTTGGCGACTGCGCCCAGCTCAGTCGTGCACACCGGGGTGAAGTCTCGAGGATGAGAGAAGAACACGGCCCACGACTTGCCCTTCCATTCGTGAAAATTGAGCCGGCCTTCGGTTGTGTCAGCCGAAAAATCCGGTGCCTCGTCGCCTAGTCGAATCGCCATCACTGACCTCCTGACGGCCCTGTCGAGCCGTGGTCGCTCGTCGTACGTCAAACAGGCCGCCCGGTGAGGCGGCCTGTTTCAGAGTCCTGAACGCCGCCTCACTGGTTATCAGCGGCCGAGGATATGTCGCAGGGCGCGCACTGTCATGCGCCCGTCATCCCAGGTCGCTCTCCCCTACAACAACACGCGATCGACGACGTTCTCTGCGCCGCGGCACCGCACTTTGTTGCAGTGTCCAGCCATCGCCCTGGGACTCGCATGGAAACCGAAAGTGTACGGCGGCGTCGGGCGGAGTGTCAACGCGCGACCCCGTCTCACGCGCTGCGGCAATCCAACAGCGCGGAGCGGCCGTAAGCGCTCATGACGCCATCGCCCGGAACCCGGGGCGGGCACGGTGGCCACCACGAAAGGAACTGAGCCATGCGGCAAGTAACAAGAGGAATCGCTGCGGCCGTGATCCTCGCAGCGGCCGGCGTGACCCTGTACGGGTCGAGCCATCGGGAGGCACCAGGCATCACCGGGTCACCCAAGCTCGACGGCACCGACTTCTACATGTTCCGGAGCTACGAAGCTGGACGCGATGGTTACGTGACGTTCCTCGCCAACTACATCCCGCTGCAGGACGTCTACGGTGGTCCGAACTTCTTCAACATGGACCCGCAGGCCGTCTACGAAATCCACGTCGACAACAACGGCGACGCGCGCGAAGACCTCACCTTCCAGTTCCAGTTCCGGACTATCTCCAAGAACATCTCCGTGCCGGTCGGCGACAAGATGGTCCCCATCCCCCTAATCAATGCTGGCGGCATCGGACCCGCGACGACCGACACCTCAGCGCTCAACGTCGAGGAGAGCTATACGGTCAGCCTCATCCGCGGCTCGCGCCGCCACGGATTCCGGGAGGCGCTCACGAACGTCGCCAGTGGCAGCCCGGTCTTCAAGAAGCCGGTCGATCGCATTGGCGACAAATCGATCAAGGGCGGCGACGGCAACGTCTACGCGCAATACGCCGACAACCACATCTTCGACGTCGCGATTCCCGGCTGCTCGGGCAACGGACGTGTCTTCGTTGGACAGCGCCGCGAAGGCTTCGTCGTGAACCTGGCCGAGGCGTTCGATCTCGTCAACTTCAACCCACTCGGACCCGAGAACGGCGAGAAAAACGTGCTCGCCGACAAGAACGTGACGACGCTCGCACTCGAAGTGCCGATCAGCTGCCTCGCCAACGGCGACCCCGTGATCGGCGCCTGGACGACGGCGAGCACGGGTCGCGCGCTCGGACCGGGTACCGGGCCGTGCCCCTCGGGCCAGCCGTTCGCGCGCAGGCCCTCGCCCTCGTTCGTGCCCACGCGGGACTGCCGCGGATGGGTGCCCCCATCGCATCCGTTCGCGCGCGGCGGATTCACGGGCGACTTCACACAGGTGTCGCGGCTCGGCCATCCGCTCGTGAACGAGCTGGTCATCGGGCTGAAGGACAAGGACGCGTTCAACGCGAGTGAACCGAAGAACGACGGACAGTTCGCCAGCTACGTCACGCATCCGTCGCTGCCGGTACTGATCCAGGCGCTGTTCGGAGTGACCCCGCCGCCGGTGCCGCGTGACGATCTCGTGCAGGTGTTCCTGACCGGCGTCCCCGGACTCAACCAGCCGACGAGCGTGCGTCCTGCGGAAATGCTGCGGCTCAACACCAACATCGCACCGGTCGCGCCCGCGTCACAGAACTCGCTGGGCGTCATTGGCGGCGACCTCGCGGGCTATCCGAACGGCCGGCGTCCCGGCGACGATGTGGTGGATATCGCACTGCGGGCGGTGGAAGGCATCCTGCTCAGTGGCAATCCGGGCAGCTTCCCGCACTTGACCGATGGCGCACCGGTGAACGCCACCATCGCCTATGCAGAAGATGGAACCGTGACGTCGGACCAGTCGCTGCGCTTGTTCCGAGACACGTTCCCATACTTGCAGACGCCGCTGTCGGGCTCGCCGAGTCCCACGCATTCGAACTGACTCACTCGGCTTTGGGCTTTGGGCCTTGGGCTCTGGGCTGCGTCCCTGAGCCCTGGGCCACGGGCCCCCTGGCGGCTTGGTAGTTGGTAGTTGGTAGTTGGTAGTGAGTTGACACGATGTCTCACATCTCAACACCCTGGGCACGCGCGCGGGCGCTGGCAGCACTCGTGGCAGTGGCAGTTGGCGTAGCGCCGCTCTCGGCACACGATCTCTGGATCGAAGCCAGCGCCTTCCGTCCGGATCCGGGTCGCGTGGTCGGACTGCACCTGCGCGTCGGCCAGGACTTTCTCGGCGATCCCATTCCGCGCGATCCAACACTGATCGAACAGTTCGTCGCCATCACACCCGATCGAACCACCCCCATCGTGGGTCAGGATGGCGCAGATCCGGCAGGGCTCCTTCGTCAGGTCACGCCCGCGCTCGTCGTCGTGGCATATCGATCGCGATCGACGGCCATCACGCTTCCGCCGGAGAAGTTCAACCAGTACCTGCGCGATGAAGGCCTGGACGATGTCGCGCGGATGCGCGTAGAACGCAAACAGGATCACGATCCGGCGCGCGAGCTGTTTGCCCGCTGCGCCAAGGCGCTCATACAGACCGGCGCGCCCTCCTCGTCCGAGACCGATCGGGCAGTGGGGATGACGCTGGAGCTGATAGCCGCACGGAATCCCTACACGTTGCGTGCGGGCGATTCATTGAGCGTGCAACTCCTGCACGAGCAGAAGCCGTTGAAGGGCGCTCTCGTCACCGCGCTCAACCGGCAGCATCCCGGGACGCGTGTGGCGATCCGCACGGATGCGAGTGGCCGCGCGATCGTGCCCCTGTCCGAAGCAGGAGACTGGCTGATCAAGGCGGTCCACATGGTCGAGGCCGCGCAGGGAAGCGGCGCCGAGTGGCAAAGCTACTGGGCGTCTTTGACGTTCGAGCTGGGTGAGGAGCCTCGCGGGATGACGGGACCCGCGTTGCGGTGAGTGTCAGCCGAGCGGTCGCGGCATGCTGCGCCGGAGCCCTGTGGGCGACCGCTCTGCTGCTATCCCCAACCACGGCGCAGGCGCACGAGATCGGGACCACGCGTGTCGCACTCTCACTGGGGCCATCCGCCGCGTATCACGTCGAGATCGTGACCGACGCACAGGCGCTCGTCGACAAGCTGCGGCGTGCGGACGGTGTGGGTCCGGTGAATCCTGCAACAGACGATCTGGGCCGTGACCTGGACGCGCGTGCTCGGCGAATCCTGACGCGCGTCGCGCTCGCTGCCGACGGGCGTCCGCTGAGCGCGTCAATCCGGTGGCGTATCGCACCGCCAGCATCCCCGGGAGCGGCGTGGTCCGCGACGATCGTGCTCGACGGCACGCTGGCGAAAGGAGTGCGCTCCTTGACGTGGAGCTACGGTTGGACGTTCGCGAAGTACGCATTCAGCGTCCATCGAAGGGATGGGTCCTCATCCACCGAGTGGCTCGACGGCGATGAGCGAAGCGCGCCCGTCCCGGTGGAGCGCGCGGCTCCCGCGCTCCCGCGGACTGCGATTGCCTGGCAGTACCTGGTTCTGGGGATCACGCACATCGTGCCCGGCGGCATCGATCACGTGCTCTTCGTGCTCGGTCTGTACCTGCTCGGGCGCCGGCCACGATTCGTTCTCGCTCAGGTGACGACCTTCACCGTTGCGCACTCGATCACGCTCGGACTTGGCATGTTCGGTCTCGTAAGCGCGCCCTCGCGCATCGTCGAACCGCTGATAGCCGTCTCGATCGCCTATGTCGCCATTGAGAACCTGCTCGTCACGGAACTGAAATGGCGTCGGCTGGGGCTCGTGTTCGCCTTCGGTCTGCTCCACGGTCTCGGCTTCGCCAGCGCGCTGGGCGAGTTGGGCCTCCCGCGCCAGGAGTTCGTCACCGCCCTGGTGACATTCAATCTTGGCGTCGAGATCGGCCAGCTGTCGGTCATCGCGGCGGCGTTCCTTCTGGTGGGCCACTGGTACGGGGATCGGACCTGGTATCGCCGTCGGATTGTCGTGCCTGCCTCGGTCGCCATTGCCCTGACTGCCTTGGTTTGGACGATCCAGCGGACGCTGGGTTAGCGCCCCATCCCGAACGGCTTAGCCGAGCGGTGGGGGTTGGGGTCGGGATAAGTTTCAGTTCCTGCGAGATGTCGACGTCAGGTAATCGCAGGAACTGAAACTTATCCCGACCCCGACCCCAACCCCCAACATCCCCCAACACTCGCACGCGTCGTGCGCGCCGCTTCGCACCGCTGCACGATGCGACGAGCCCCATGGCGGGCGGATCCGCACGATTGCTGCACGCTTCGGGTAAACCTCCGCCCCGGCCCGCCGATTAGTAGCAGCGGAGAGACTTATCAGTGCAGCCCATCGTCTCTGACATGCACATCACCGAGGGCTCGGGCGGGCCGACGCTCGTCGTCCTCGAGGGCCGGATCGACGCCACCGCGGTTCAGGGCCAGCGCGAGCGGCTGTTGGGCCTGCTCGAACGCGGCATCACGCGCCTCGTGATCGACCTCTCAAAAACGGAATTTCTCGACAGCGCTGGCATGGCCATGCTCGTGAGCGTGATGAAGCGCGCGCGTCAGGCCGGTGGTGACGTGCGGGTCGTCGAACCCACAGACGAATCCGTCCGCCGCATCCTGCGCCTGACACGGCTCGACCTCGTCTTGAATCTCCGTCCGAGCTACGACGCCGCCATCGAGGGCTTCTAGCCATGCACATGCGCTGGCGGCTGTTGTTGTGCGCCATCGCTGCGCTTGCATCGGCACCTGTCACATCATCCGCTCCGCGCGTGCCCGCACCGGTGCCCGCTTCATCGACCGCACCAGTGCCGCCAGCCGTGCCTGTCATCACGATTCACGATCTTGGGTATGGCGCCTCGTACTCGATGGCTGGTTCCACCGCGCGAGCAGACTTCACCTTTCCGCTGCCCTCGTATGGCATGACGGCCGGTGAGCTGACGCTCGTCACCAATCCCTCACCGTCGCTGCGCGGTAACTCATTGATTCGTGTATTTGCGGACGACGCACTCATCACGACGACGAGCGTGACGGCGTTGCGTCAGAACGGGAACTGGACGCTGAAGCTGCCGGCGGCCCGTCACCGGTATCTGCGGATCCGGCTGGAATCGGCGCTGTTTGTCGAGAACGGCGGCGCGTGTAACGACGAGAACGCGACCCTGTGGATCGCGATCGATGGCCGATCTGCGCTCCGGTATCTGCCAGCGCCCGGTCTTCAATCGATCGACGATTTCTTCCGCCTGCCCGGCGGACGCTTCGTCCTCGACGCCGACTGGCACTCACCCGCCACTCAAGCCGGGGCGATCGCCGTTTATGCTGCCGCGCGCCGCGCGATTGGCAGCGACCCGGCAGAGTTGGCGATCGGGCCCGTGGCTGCCACTACTGCTACGCCCCGCATCGAACGCCACATCGTCGTGTCGGCGGATGGCAAGCCGCTCCATCGTGAAGGTGACACGTTGTACGTGGACGCTGGTTCGGCTGCGTTGCAGAGTCTGACGCGCGAGGCGTCGCGTACCGCCCGGCTGGCCGGTTCGCTGGCGGCGGCAGTCGCCGATCTCGAGCAGCAGTCGCCGCGGACGTGCGGCACGAATCGGCTCTGTCTGCAGGATCTCGGTCTTGGCGATCAGAACGTGTCGGGCGTCGGCTCGCTCGTCACGTCGTTCGGGTTCACGCTCGCACAGTTTGGTGGCTGGCCGGACAACCTCGCGTTCGATCTCGACGCCGCTTTCGATGCGGTGCCGACGACGACCCTCGAACGCGCCGTGCTGCGGGTTCGCTTGAACGGTGCGCTCGTGCACACCGAAGACATCCGCGGCCAGTCAACGCTGCACACATCGATTCCGCTGCCAACTCCGCTGGTGAACGTAGCCAATCGCCTCGAAGTCGAGTTCTTCTACGCGCCCGTCTCCGGCAACTGTCAGGGATCACCGTACGCCATGGCGGCGCAGCTGCGCCGGACGAGCGCGTTGACCTGGGGAGGCCTGGGCGGTACACGCGGACGCCTTGGTGAGGTCATCACTGCCACCGACGGCCGCGTTGCGCTCGAGCTCGTCGACACCACACCGGCGCTCGCACGGACCGCGGCCAGGGTGCTTGCCGCGATCGGCGTGTCCACGGTCTTTCCGATTGATGCTGGACGAGACCACCGGGCAGGGCCGGGGATGCTGCGCTTCATCGTGGGCCGCAACCTCTCGGGGGTGCCCGTGCACTTGACGCTCGCGCGTGACGTCGAGCTCGTGGCGGCCTCGAATGGCCACCGGCTGCTCAAGGCCTCACCCGATCGGCCCCTCGTCGCTCTCGAGTATCTGCCCGATCACGACACGCTGGTGCTCCAGGCCTCCACGTCCGCGGACGATGGGACCGTCACCACGGCTTTCAGCGACCTCGTGCCGAACGGCCAATGGCTGGGCGCCGCGGGCAACACGCTGGTGTCGAACGGCGACGAGACGCTGGTCCTCGACCTCACCTCCGGGAGCCTGGTCGTACGGCCCGCAGGCGGGCCTCCCTGGTACTGGGCGTGGATTCGCTGGCTGATTTTCCTCGCGGTAGCGGCGCTCGTCTCGTACCTGCTCTACATCCTCTACGTCCGTCTCGGCCGCCGCCCCCCCATCCCCGTTCGCCCGCACGCGCGCTGAGCGCTGCCGTAGACCGAAGACCGAAGACCGGAATATGAGCCAGCCATTCGATCTGCAGCTGGAGGAAGCCGCGGGGCTCTCCGAAGAAGAGCGCCTCATGTTGCTCCGGCTGCTGGCAATGTCGGCCGTCACCGAGGCGCAGGCCAGAGAGGTGCTGGCCATCCATTCGCGACACCGTTCGTCGCTGCTCAGCATCCTGCTCGCACTGCGCTACATCAACCCGCGCCAGTACGCCGAACACCTGGCGGAACTGACCGAGACCGTCTACGCCAGTCAGGCCGTGGATTCACCGGAGTTCCAGTGCGACGAGCAGTTCGTGCGCCGGTTCCAGCCTTCCGAGCTGGTCCGCTTCCTGTTCTGCCCGATCCAGCACGTGGACGATCTCGTCGTGACGCTGGCGGTCGATCCGCGCGATCCCGGCATCAAGGAATGCATCCAGCGCGTCGTTCCCACCGCCGACGTCGTCGTGCTGGCAGTCACCGAGTACGACATCACGCGGCTGGTGGATCGCGTCTTCCGGGCGACACTCATTCACGACGCGATCAACGGGTTGCGTGAACAACGGCCAGACCTCTCGGCGTCCCAGGTGTTCACGCTCGAGCAGCTGATGCTGCTCGGCACGTTGCTTGTCGCGCTGGCAGCCGGGCTCACGTGGGCCTTCTGGCCCACGCTGCGACTGCTGCTGCTCTTCGTGAATCTGTTTTACGTCGCGTCCATCCTCTACAAGCTGGCGATCGGCGTCGCTGCTGGAGGCGAGGCGCGGCCGATGGTGGCCGCAGCGCCAGCGTCCCTGGATCCGGCGGACCTTCCGGTCTACAGCATCCTCGTTCCGGTCTACAAGGAACCCGAGGTCGTCCCGACGCTCCTGCAGGCGCTCGCACGGCTCGATTACCCGCCGGAAAAGCTGGACGTCCTCATCCTCCTCGAGGAAGGCGATACCGAAACGATCGCGGAGGCGAAGGCGGCGCATCCACCGAGCTTCTTCCGCTTCATCTACGTGCCAGCGAGCAAGCCGCAGACCAAGCCGAAGGCGTGCAACTACGGGCTCAACTTCTGCCGCGGCGAATACGTGACGATCTACGACGCCGAAGACATCCCGGAGCCGGATCAGCTGAAGGCTGCAGTGAGCGCGTTCCGCAGCGGACCGAAACACCTGGTCTGCGTGCAGGCGGCGCTCAACTATTTCAATCACCGCGAGAACTACCTCACGCGGATGTTCACGCTCGAATACAGCTACTGGTTCGACTACATGCTGCCGGGACTCGACGCCCTGCGCCTTCCGATTCCGCTCGGCGGCACCAGCAATCACTTCCTTCTGAGCCGCCTGCGTGCACTCGGCGGCTGGGATCCGTTCAACGTCACCGAGGATGCCGACCTCGGCATCCGCGCGACAGTCGAGGGCTATACGGTCGGCGTCATTCGCTCGACCACGTTCGAGGAAGCCAACCGCGCGGGCAAGAACTGGATCCGTCAGCGCAGCCGGTGGATCAAGGGCTACATGCAGACGTGGCTCGTGCACAACCGGACGCCGCTCCGTCTTCTGAAGGACATCGGCCTGCGCCGGTGGCTCAGTTACCAGTTCTTCATCGGCGGCACGTGCTTCACGTTCCTCGCCAATCCAGTGTTGTGGCTGTTCTATATCTTCACGGTGGTGGTTCACCCCGCGTGGACGGCGCGCCTGGTCGGGGGACGCGCCGTCCTGCTCACGCTGTTCTGCCTGATCGTCGGCAACCTCGTCGGGATCTATCAGGGTCTCATCGCCGTGTTCCGACGCAGGCTCTTCCACCTGGCGCCATTCGCGCTGACGTGTCCGCTCTATTGGTGGATGCACTCGATCGCGTCGTACATGGCGTTGTGGCAGCTGGTGACCAAGCCGTTCTACTGGGAGAAGACCGTGCACGGTCTGACGTCGGTGGACGCGCACAAAGTGCTGAAGCCGGGAGGCGTGCTTGGCACCTGAGGTCACGACTCACGACCACCGCTGGCCCATCCCGCCGATCGTCGTCGGGCTCGTCGTCGCGTGTGTGGCGATCGCGGCGATGAACTGGTGGCTGTGGCACGACCGTCAGGCGTTCTCGACCGACCTGCTGTTTCTGCAGGCACGGGCCGCCCTCGCGTTGGAGCAGGCTCCGCCCACCGGCGTCCTGCTCACTGCGCCACCCGCCGTGTTGTACATGACGATGTTGACGGGATCGGCGGTCTGGGCCGCGGCACTCGCTGCGTCGATTGCGGTCGTCGTGCTCGCCTCGATTGCTGCACGCCGGCGGTCTCGATTCGTGTGGGCGCTGGCCCTGGTCGTTCAGCCAGTCGTGGTGCTCGGCGCGTCGGGCTATCCGGGTCTCCTGCTTGCCACTGCCTGCATGGCTGCCGCCGTCAGCGGTCTCGTCGAATACTTCAGGCGGCCCCGTCTCAATTCCCTCACGAACGGCGCTCTCGCACTCGGAGCGCTCGTGCTGCTGGATTGGGACATGTGGCCGCTCTGGATTGTGCTCGCCGCCGGCATCACGATCGCGGTACGACATCCGTGGCCGGAACGGCTGACGCTCTGCCTGGTCGCGCTCTTTCCGGCGCTTGCCGCGAGCGGCACGTGGCTCTATCTCAATCGCACCGATACCGGCTGGACGTGGTTCTTCCGCGACATGCCGGAGCTGTCGCTCGCACATCTCGAGGGCTGGCGGATTGAGGCCGCCCTGTCACCGCCGTTCGGTCCGTTCGCGATCTTCGCCTGCGCCGCCGCCGCTCTCCTTTTCTCACCCATCGTCATCGGATGGCGGGACGCGGGTTGGCGGCTGCGCGCCGGCATCGCAATCCTTCTTGGCGCTCCACTCGTCATGCTCGTCCTCCGCACGTGGCTGGCGGGACCGGTCCCGGCCCTTCAAGCCAGTGCGTTCGGCCTGGCGACGGGCGTCGTGGTCATTGGATCGCTCGAAGGGCGGGCACTGCGGGCGGCTGCGTTCGTCCTGTTGCTGATCGGCGCCGTGCCGGGATGGTACGGCGTTCTCACCGCAGGCGGCGAACCGGCGGCACTCGTCGCCGCAGCCGTGCGCGGCACGCCCGTACCGACGCTGGCGGGCGCCGCGCGACTGGCCGGGACCATCCAGGACAAGCGCGGTCCGCTCGATCGCGTGCTGGTCGACGACGTGGGCCTGTTTCCCGTCGTGGCGCTGCTGGACGAGGGCAGCTGGATTTCGTCGTCTTCATGGGATTTCACGATCGCAGCGCAACAGCCGGCTCACTGGGCGCGATTCGTCGTGGATGCGGAGGGTGGTAGTCCGATGGCAGCGCAATCGCGGTTGCACGTCCGCCCCGACATCCTGGCCAGGGATTACACCATCGCGGCTGTCGAGGGTCCGCTGCGGCTGTACGAGCGGCGTGCCGATTGGAAGACGGGGAGATGACGCGAATGCAGTGGCGCGTAGTCGTAAGTACGGTGCTGGCGCTCGGGGTGAGCAGCGGTGTGGCGTCGGCCGGACCCTGGACACCAGCCCGGGGTCACGGGCAAGTCATCTTCGGTTGGACGCTGTATCGCACCGGCGAGGAGTTCAGCGACGCCCGCGATCGCGAATCGTTCGGGAATGACGGCGAGTTCAGCAAGAACGAGATCAACCCGTACTTCGAGACCGGCATCACCGATCGCCTGGCCCTGGTCGGCAGCTTCTTTGCGTCGGACCAGGCCTATCACAACACCTTCGGACATCTCGACAATCACGGTCTCGGCGACACGGAACTCGGCCTTCGCTATCGACTGACGGGCACCGATCGGGCGGTCATCGTTGCCGTTCAGGGAGGCACAAAACTGGCCACGGGCAAGACCGGCGGCGCCATCGCGCTGACCAACGGTCAGACCGACGTCGAGGGTCGCGATCCTGCTCGGTGGATCGTTCGGGCGAAGTGAGCGGCCGCCCTTCTGGAACGTCGACGCCGGCTATCGTTTTCGCGCGAGCGATCCCGCTGACGAACTACGCGTGGACGCGACAATCGGTGCGTATCTCAGCCGGCGCGTCATGCTCATCGGTCAGGCGGATACGATCACCGGCATGCAGAACGCCGACCCGCACGCACGCGAGCTCAACCCGACGCTCACGCCGGACTACGATCTCTATCGACTGCAGGGTTCCGTGGTCGTGCGCGTCGCGCCCCGCGTGCGCGCACAGGCCGGGGGATTCGTACACGCGTGGGGCCGGAGCACCGGCGCCGGCGGCGGCATCATTGCCGCGCTCTGGCTGGAGTACTAGGCTGACGGCTGACGACTGACAACTTCCAATTCCCAACTCCCAACTTCCAACTCCCAAACTCCCAATCCCAGCCTACCAACCACGAACTACCAACTACTAACTACGAACTCTCCTAGGCGCTTTTCTTGATCTGCGCCATGAGCAGCGCCCGCTGCACCGTTGCCAGGAGCTCCACGGATCCCATCGGTTTGGTCAGAAACGCAGTCGCTCCGGCTGCTTCGGCCTCCGGTTGATCGCGCGCGTCGCTGCTGGCGGTCACGACGATCACGGGAATGTGTCCGTACGTGGGCGACTGGCGGACAGCCTTCAGCAGCTCCACACCGTCCATGCCGGGCATCATCCGATCGGTGATGAGCAGTTCGGACGGATCGTCGGCCATGAGGTCGAGCGCTTCCTGACCGTCACCGGCGCTCGCGACGTCGTAGCCCTCGCGTTTCAGGATGTGCGACATCAACCGTCGTGAGGTGGGATCGTCGTCGACGACCAGAATCTTGCTGGCGCTCATCGGACACGCTTCGTCAGGCGCCAGTGGTTGCGGCCGCCGGAAGAGGTGTACGTCACATCGTCGAGCAGTTCCATCATCAGGAACAGGCCGTAACCGCGGACCTGTCCACACTCGAGATCCGGCGCGGTCACCGTCGAGGGATCGAAGGGCGCTCCATCGTCGCTGAACTCGGCGGTGAAGCTGTCATCGGCAACGGTGAAGTCGAGCGAAATACGCCCATCCGTGCGCCCTTGATAGGCATGATCGACGATGTTCATGCACAGTTCCTGGATGGCGAGCACGATGTCGTCCGTGGCCGCCGACTGACCGCCATCACGTGCGCGCGCGGCCAGCAGTTCGGTCACGCAGGCGCTCACGACCCGCATGTATTGCACATCGGCCGGCAACATCCAATCTCACCACGCTTGGCATGGGTTACTCCGGACGAGCGCCCTTCATCACGAGCAGGGTCTGGTCGTCGTCCTGTTCACGGCCGCGTTGAAAGTCCCGCACGGCTTCCGACAAATGCTTTCCGATGTCCCCGGCGGACTCGCCGTGGACACTGTCCACCGCGGCGAGGAGCCGGTCCGTCCCGAAGAGTTCACCGTCGGGATCGCGCGCCTCGTTGAACCCGTCGGTGGCAATCACGAGCACGTCGCCCGGCGACAAGGTGATCGTCCGCGTGCCGGTCGCGACGCGATCGATCATCCCGAGCGGCGGTTCCTCTGGCGTCCAGAGCACGCTCGGTCCTGCGGCCGGACGATGAATGACGGGCGAGTGTCCTGCGCTGACGTAGCCGACCTCTCGCGTCCGGCGATCGAAGCACGCGAGAAACGTCGTGGCATACATGCCGAGCTCGTCGAGATCGTCGGAGAGGCTCGCGATGGCCTGGCGAAGCACGTCACCGGGGTCCGCACGCTCTCCGCTCCGCACGGCGCTCCGAATCGCCGCCCTGGTCATCGACATGACCAGGGCAGCGGCGGCGCCCTTGCCGGTGACGTCTCCCAGCGTGACGAACGTTCGATCCGATCCGACGGACAGCACGTCGTAGAAGTCGCCGCCCACGACGGACGCGGGCCGCGCACTGGCGTGCAGATCCAGGCCTGCGACGCTTGGCCATCGGCGCGGCAGCAGGCGGCGCTGGACCTCAGCGGCCATCTGCATTTCCGATTCGAGCCGCACCTGCTGCACGCTCTCGTGATAGAAGAGAGCGTTCTCGATGTACGCGCCCGCCTGTTCCGCGATGGCCAGCGCCAGTTTCACCGCAGGCGCGGCAAACGGTCCGCTCTCTCGGCCCACACCAATTCCCGCGAATGCCTTCCCCACTGACACGGGTAGCGCCAGCACGTACCGGGCGCTGCCGGACGGACGGCCCGCGAACATCGGCGGCGGCAACAGCAGGTCTCGTGGCGTGCCGCCTTGCACGCCTTCAAGCACAGACCGGATGGTCGGCCCGTCGATCCAGCCAGGTGGCGTAGCCGCCAGCAGGTGCTGTCCGTTGGTCGTCCTCACCATCGCAAAACCCAGTGATGCCTTGAGCAGCCTCGCCATCTGGCGAGCCAGTGTGCCAAGCGTCAAGTGCAGATCCAGCTGGCTGCGTGTGGATCGGATCAATTCGTAGATCGCCAGCAGTTCGTCCTGCCGATCGACGAGCTCGGCGGTCATGGCGTCCATGTCGGACTCGGCGGTCGCCATCTGGCCGATGACCGCCGCATCAGCCTTCAGCCGCTCGACCGCACCGGGAGCGGCGGATCCCACGAGTCCGATCCGGATGCCGGGGAACATGCCCGGAACGTCCGCCGCGACGTCTGGCGGCGGCGGCGCCGCGCCTGCCGGCCAGCATTCGATGGCGACGTCGTGCGCCCACACCCCGAAGGCGGTGTATCCCGCCCCGAGCCAGGCACGAGCGATTGGATTGAGGCGTGCACGCGCCAACGGGAACGACGAAAGCTTCACGGCCAAGCATGTCATCGGCAGGCCGATGCCATTGGTTGAGCGGGAACCAGTGGTTTGTTTGCGCGGAAGGGGGCAGAATGGGTGAAATGGGGTCGGGATGAGTTTCGTGAAAATCTGAGAAACACCTGGCAGCTTTTGAAACTTATCCCGACCCCATTTCACATTTCACCCACTTCAATGGCCGGCCGTCGGATCGTCCGCGTCCTGCTCGTGGAAGACGACGAGAGCGACGTACAGCTCGTCCGCGATGCACTGGCCAAGGTGCCAGACACCGATTACGCCCTGCACGCCGTTGCGCGCTTCGCAGATGCGCAAGAGGCTGTACAGCGCTCGGCGTTCGACATCATTCTTCTCGCGCTCGAACTGCCCGATTCGCCGGTGAGCAGCACTCTTCGCCGGCTCGGCACCTTCCCGCTCGCCATCCCGATCATCGTGCTGACGACCAGGCCCGACGACGAGACGACGACCCGCGCCGTCCGGGAAGGAGCCGAAGACTACTTCGCCAAGAGTGAGCTGAATGATGTCTGGCTCGGGCGAGCCATCCACAACGCCATCGAACGGCATCGCATCCGTGCCGCCTGGCGGATGAGTGAAGAGCGGTTGGCTGGAATCATCCACTCCGCGATGGACGGCATCATCACGGCCGACGACGCTCTGAGCATCGTCATCTTCAATCCGGCCGCCGAGCGCATGTTCGGCTGCAGAGCGGACGAGGCGATCGGTCGGCGGATCGATCGCTTCATTCCCGATCTGGAACACGCGCCGGACTCGATCCGCGCACGGCGCGCAAACGGAGAGGAATTTCCTGTCGAGGCGTCAATCTCGCAGACGACGGTGGCCGGCCGGCGCCTGTTCACCGTCATCCTTCGAGACGTGACCGCACGGCTCCATACGGAAGACACGCTGCACCAATCCGAGGCGCGGCTGCAGGCTGCCCTCGAAGCCGGCCGCATGGGAACCTGGACGTTACCACTTCGATTCGAGGGAAGTCTGGGCAGACGACAAGATGCTTCAGCTGGTCGGGCGATCACGCGCCGATTGGCCGGGAAGCCCTCAGGGGGCGATTGAGCTCATTCACCCCGAAGATCGCACAGTCGCGTGGGAGGGTCTTCGGATCGACCCGTCGCATCCCGGTTCAGCCGTGCGAGCCATCGAGACCCGCATCGTACTCCCCGACGGCAGCGTGCGCTGGCTTGAAGTGACCGGGCGTCTGGAACGAGATCACAACGGCCCTCGCCGCATCGTCGGGATTGCCAGCGACGTGTCGGCGCGGAAACTGGCGGACGCCGCACAGCTGCGGTCCCAAAAACTGGAAGCGCTGGGCACGCTCGCCGGTGGTGTGGCCCACGACTTCAACAACATCCTGCTGGCCATCATGGGGAATGCGGGCCTGGCGGAAGCGGATCTGCCACCCGGCCATCCGGTTCGGGACAACCTCGCCGAAATCACGCGAGCCACCAATCGGGCCGCGGATCTGGTGCGCCGCATACTTGGCTTCTCGCGGCCCCAGGATGAGCGGCAATCTCCCATCGCGCTTCGTCCCGTCGTCGAGGAAGCGGTGAACCTGCTGCGGGCGTCGCTGCCCGCGATGATCCACATCACGACGAGGTTCGCCGACGGCCTGCCCCACGTGACAGCGAATGCGACGCAGATGCACCAGGTCGTCGTGAACCTGGGGACAAACGCGGCGCACGCCATGAGCGTCCGCGGAGGCGAGATGGAAGTAGTGCTGGATGCACTGACGCTGTCGGTCGAAGACAGTGAGGGACTGCGAGGGCTGCACGAGGGGTTGCACGTGCGGCTGACGGTGACCGACACGGGGTCCGGTATCGATCAGGCCACGCTGGATCGGATCTTCGACCCGTACTTCACGACCAAGCCCGCGAGCCAGGGCACAGGCCTTGGCCTTGCCGTCGTCCACGGGATCGTCCTGAGCCACCACGGCGCTATTACGGTTCGCAGCACCTTCGGTCAGGGCTCGACGTTCGCGGTCTATTTGCCGGCGGCGCATGGGCCCGCCGAGCAGGCGCATCTGGCGGCCGACGGTGTTCCGAGAGGACGCGGTGAACACGTGCTCTTCATCGACGACGAGCCAGCCCTCGTCCGACTGGGGATCCGGGTGCTGGAGCGCCTTGGCTATCGCGTCACGGGGTGCCAGGACCCGTCCGCCGCACTCGAGATGTTCCGGTCGAATCCACACGCCTTCGATCTGATCGTGACCGACCTGGCGATGCCCCCGATGACCGGATTCGACGTCGCCCAGGCGATTCTGGCGCTCCGGCCGACGGTCCCCGTCCTGCTGACGAGCGGCTACATGCGGACCGAGGACCGCGATGCGGCCGCCGCTCTCGGCATCCGGGACGTTCTGCCCAAACCCACGACGCGCGAGCTACTGGGCCGGACACTCCGGCTGGTCCTCGATACGAAGGACGGACCTGGTTTCGCCGGCCTCCCGCAGCCCTAGTGGCCTGTTACCAGACTGCACATCCCTGCACAGCGAAATTGTGCAGATCCGGGCTGAAGAAGAAAGCTCGATCGACCGATTGTGTACAGGGGCATGGTGGAGAGGCTAAGGCGACTGCCACTGGTGGACGTGGGAGCCGCCGGCTACGTGGCTGCGTTCTACGTGTGGCTGGCGCTCCGGGCGCCGGGCACGCAGACGACAGCGTTCATCGGCGACCTCGTCTTCCTGCCGCTGGGGCTGGCGGTCGCCTGGGCGACCTGGCGGACCGGCAGGATGCCTGGGCTCGACGTCCGTACGCGCGTCGCCTGGCGACTGCTGACGGCAGCGTACCTGTCGTTGTGGCTGAGCGGTAGTGCGTGGACCTTCTATATTCGCACTGTCGACTCGACCCACTGGCCGTGGTGGATCGATCAGTTCGAGTTCGTCCAGCACGTCTTCGCGCTGGCGGCGTACCTCACATTTCCCAACCGGCGATTAGGCAGCGAGGCGCGGACGCGTTTTCTCGCAGACGCGTCTCTCACGCTGGTTGCCGGGGCCGTGCTGGCATTCCACTTCGTCCTGCGCGTGGCACTGCAACAGGGTGTCTCGGACGTGATGGAGGTCACCATCGCCGGGGCCGTGCTCGACTGGCTGCTCTTCGCCACCGCCTCGATGGGGCTGGTTCAGAAGCGCGATCCCGAGATCCGCCAGGTCATGGGCATCCTTCTGGCCGCGAACACGGTGTATCTATTCGCGAACTACGTCTACGCGCAGCACGCGGGCGGGTACCGCATCGGCGATGCCGCCGACGGGTTGTGGTTCGCGGCCTGGGTACTGCGCTGGGCCGCGGCGCGACGCGCGTGGCGGCTTTACGCGGCTCCGGATCGCGCCCCCGAACGGGCGATGGCGGGCTATCAAAGCAACACGTTCTCGTACGCGATCGTGGCGCTCGCGTTCGTGCTGCTGATTACGCAGATCGTCGCCGGAGATCGCCAGTTTCTCTGGTTCACGGCGTCCTCGGTTGCCGTGATGGCATTCCTCCTGCTGTTCCGGCAGTTTGCCGAGCTCGGTGAGAATCGGCGGCTCTTCGCGGCCCAGCTCGCGCAGGAAGCCCGCTTCCGGTCGCTCGTCCAGCATTCTTCGGACGTCGTGCTGATCGTCGAGCCAGATGGCGTCATCGCGTACGCGAGCCCGTCGAGCCAGCGTCTCGTGGGTTCTGACCGTCTGCGACCCGGCCGGCGCTTGCACGATCTCGTCGAGGATCACGCGGCGTTGCGCCCGATCTTCGAACAACCCGGCGCGTCCCGGCCGCTGCTGCATCGCATGCGCACGGCTGACGGATCGTGGCGGGAGGTCGAGATCGTCTGGAGCGATCTCCTGGACGACCCGGCCGTCAACGGCATCGTTCTCAACTGCCGCGATGTGACGGAACGTAACGAGCTCGAGCGGCATCTGCAGCACGCGCAGAAGCTCGATGCGGTCGGCCATCTCGCCGGCGGTCTCGCGCACGATTTCAACAACCTGCTGACCGTCATTCGCGGATACACCGAACTGCTCCGCGGCGACCTGCCGCCCGAGGCGCGCGCGTGCGCCGAGGATCTGGGCTACATGGAGCAGGCTGTCGATCGAGCGGCCGCGGTCACCAAGAAGCTCCTCGCCTTCAGCAGACGGCAGCCGGTGCAGGCGACGGTTGTGGACGTGAACGGTGTGCTTGGCGAGCTCGAGCCGCTCTTCCGACAGCTGCTGCCCGACGGTGTCGAGGTGGTCCTCGAATGCACGCCGCTGTTGTGGCAGATCAAGGTGGACCAGGGGCAGATCGAGCAGGTCTTGATCAACCTGGCCACCAACGCGCGTGATGCGATGCCCCAGGGCGGGCGGCTGCATATCCAGACTGCCAACCACGTTGTCATGGGCGATCACGCGCCGCCGGGTGGACCCGATGCGGGCGACTACATCCAGCTGACAGTAAGCGACACCGGCATCGGCATGGACGACGAGACGGTGGGGCACATCTTCGACCCGTTCTTCTCCACCAAGCCGAAGGATCGCGGCATGGGGCTCGGGCTTGCGATGGTGCACGGCATCGTCACAGGCGCCGGCGGTGCGATCACGGTCGCGAGTGCGCCCGGCCGCGGCACGACGTTCACGATTCTGCTGCCGCGCACCGGCGATCGGGCAGCGTTGGCGGCGTCTCAGGAATCGGCGCCGGAAGCGGCCACCGAGCCACGGACCGTGCTCATCGTGGACGACGAGCAGGGCGTGCGGAACATCGTGCGGCGGCTGCTCGAGCGCGGCGGATATCGCGTCCTCGAAGCCTCCGATGGTCGATCGGCCCTGACGTTCATCGACCGCTCGGAGGTCCACATCGATCTGCTCCTGACCGATATGGTGATGCCGGGCATGCACGGACGCGAACTGATTGCGCGTTTCCGCGCCAAACGTCCCGGACTTCCCGTGATCTCGATGAGCGGGTTCACCGGCGAGATGACGCAGGCCCGCGACGCGTCACCGGAGCTCGCCGGGGTGCTGACCAAGCCTTTCTCATCGGATACGCTGATCCGCGCCGTGTCGGCAGTCGCATGGGCATCCTAACTCACGGCGCACGGCTCAGGGCAGAGGGCGCACAACTCGGGCTCTAGGCTTTGGGCGTTGGGCGTTAGGCTCTAGGCTGAGGCGCATCCTCGGACTGCGCACTCGCACCGCGCACCTTCGCACCTCATGACCACACCTCATGATCGCACCTCGTGACCGCACCTCGTGACCGCACCTTCCTACCGCACCTTCCGTCCGCACCTTCCGTCCGCACCTTAAGCATTAATCGTGAGCACGTTGTTCGACAGACTGGTGCCGAACTTCGTCAGGCTGCGCGGCGCTGGTCCGCGGACCACGGTCCCGTCCGTCGCGTACTCCGACCCGTGACACGGACACACGAACAACGGACTCGACCACCCGGTGACGCTGCAGGTCTGGTGCGTGCAGACCGAGCTCAGTGCGGAGAACGTGTCTTGCGCCGTGCGCACGACGAGCACATCCCCGGCGGACGAGGTGACGAACGCCGCGCCGCCGACAATCGCGAGCGGTCCTGAGTCCACAGCCACGGTCACTGTGCTGCTCGACACCGCCGTGCCAGCGACGGTCGGCAAGCTCGTGATCGATCCGCCGCCTCCTGCCGGATTTCCGCCACCCCCGCCGCCGCAGCTTTCGAGCACTGCCCCGACCGCGAGCAACGATGCGGCCTGACAGGCCTGCAGACAGAAGGCACGGCGAGACTGATGGAGGACAATCTTCTCCTGGGTCGTATTCATCGCGTGTTAACACCTCGTGTAGGGCACGGCTCGCAGTGGGAGAGCCTGTGTGTTCGTGGCGTTCGGTGGGGATCGAAGCGCCAGGGGCTGTGCCGAGATGTGCAATAGGCTCGCCAAGCGATCGGGCAGGAAACAGTAGGTTTCAGCTGCTGGTGCAGGGCGGGACTGTCATCGCCTAACGACAGGACACACGAGACTCGAAGGAGGGCGAAGCGGTCGACTCTTCGACTCTTAGACTCTTGGACCCTTGGACTTCCAAATGAGAAATGCCGGAATTCCGAGAGCGATCAGCCCGAGCCCGGCCGCAGCATTCCAGAACTGCGCGACGAGCGAGTTCACCGAAATGAACAGCGCGGCCAGGACGAAGAGCACTGGTGTGACCGGATAGCCCCAGGTCCTGTACGGCCGCGGACGATCGGGGGCCTTGTGCCTCAGCACGATCACGGCAGCACCGGTGAGGCCCATGAAGATCCACACGCCGAACACGACGTACGCGGCCAGCTGTTCGAACGTGCCGCTGACGGCGAGAATCGCGGCCCACGCGGACATCGCAAGAATCGAAACATGCGGCGTCACGAACCGTGGATGCACGGTCGCCACGCGCGCGAAGAACAAGCCGTCCTGCGCCATCGCAAAGAACAGCCGCGGCGCCGTGAGAATGTTGCCGTTCATCGCCCCCGTGATCGACACGAGCACGATCCCCGCGATGATCGTTGCTGCAGACCCGCCCACGCCCGCCTGCATCGCGTCTGCCGCTATGCGCTTGGACGAGGCAATCGTCTCGATCGGCAGCACCCACAGGTACGCGAGGTTGGCGCCCATGTAGAGCACGACGATCGTCAGCGTCCCTAGAAGCAGCCCCAGCGGCAGGTTTCGCTGGGGGTCTTTGACCTCGCCCGCCACGAACGTCACGAGCTCCCATCCCTTGTACGCCCACAGCGACGCGACGAGCGCCACACCGGCCTGGGACAGCAATCCCAACGACCACGGCGGTGCGGGCGGCGTGACGAAGTGCGAGGGATCGCCAGGCGCCGTCGTGAAGATCGCACCGATGACGCCGAGGATGGCGGCCATCTTGAGGATCGTCAATCCGCGCTGGACGAGTGCTCCGTGCCGGACGCCCAGGACGTTGACGGTCGTGAGCACGGCGATGAGGGTGATGGCGGCGGCCTTCATCCCCCACGGCGGCAGCGCCACGAAGTACGGCAGATACTTCGTCGAGAATGCGGACGCCAGCGTCGCGACAGCGCCCGATTCGATCACGACGAACGACGTCCAACCGAACAGGAACGCGACGAGCGGGCCGTACGCCTCGCGCAGATAGACGTAGATGCCGCCAGAGTCCGGGTACGCGGCGGACAGTTCCGACAACGCCAGCGTCCCGAACAGGCTCAGCGTTCCGCCGACCGCCCAGACGCCAAGCATCAGCATCGGCGACTGGACGGCCGCTGCCATCGTGGAGGACACGATGAAGATGCCCGAGCCGATCACCGTCCCAACGAGCAGCACGAAGACATCGAATGCGCCGAGGACGCGCGGAAGCGACGAAGGCGTGGACATGACGGCGGATTCTAACCGGTCTGCGAACTACGGACTACCGTCCACGGACTGCGGTCTGCGGTCTAGTTGGCACGCCAGCAGGTAGACCTTGAGACGACCACTCTGAAAGACGGGTGTCAAAGGGAACTCCCGGACGGTGACGAGATGGGTCAGGCCGTAGCGTGCGCTGACATCGCGCACCATGCCGGGTGTCACGAGACTGAAATCGGGCAGCGCCGCCTGCCGCTCTTTCACGCGCATGGCGATGTCGCGCGAGTACATCGCAATGGATGGATCCTTCGATGGTTCGATGAAGACGTCGCGAGCGGCGGTCACGCGGAAGCTTACGCCTTCGCGATCCAGATCCGTGGGATCGACCAGGAAGTGAGCGCTCTCGGGCGTAGATGTACGGGCCCACGTTGCGACGCGCTGCCAGTCGCCGTCTGGCAGATCCAGGCGAGCCAGCGGACGATGCGTTTCGACGGCCAGGATGTAGACGCCGCGCGCGGCGCTCCCGGCGGCCAGGATGAACACCAGAAGCGAGGGCACGATGCGGGCCCGGACTGGAGGCAGCCAGGGCCCTTCCGCAATCGCCCACAGGATGTAGACCGTGGCCAGGAATTCGATTGGCCAGAAGACGCGCGAGATCTGAAGCTGGATCGCCAGGGCCACGTGCGCTGCGACGAACGGCAACGTCAGGACGAAAATCGCGAGCAGCGCCATCGCACCTGCGAACACGCCGCGCTCTGCCGGTCGGACGAGTCCGCGCCGGGCACGCGCAGTGAAGACGGCGACCAGGGCGACGGACGGCAGCAGGTTCCCAATCCACGTGGCCAATGACCACTCGGTCGTGAAGAGATATCGGCGGGACCTGAGGACCTCGAGCCACGCGGCGTCCATCGTGGTAAACCGGTCCGGAGCGGCGATCCAGACGGTCACGAGGCCGAGGAATCCGACCACGGCCGCACCCGCGGCCACTCGCCAGGGACGCGCCGTGAGGCTGCCCAGCGCGACGGCAATCCACACGATGAACCATCCGCCGGTCGTTGGGTGCACGACGAAGGCAGCGGCGGCAAGCGCAAGGGCCGCGATCCGGCGGCCGCCGAGACACGCCGCGACCGCCGCGAGACCGACCGCAAAGGCGAGCACCCGCGGGTGGAAATATCCTTCGAACGAGTTGACTCCCGTTTCGAGCAGACGATGGCGGAAGGTCAAGGCGAGGAGGAGCGCGGCGCCGGTCCACGGCGAGGTGTAGTAGCGGGGGCCGATCGTCAGCACCGCGACCGCAAAGACGGCAGCCGTGAGCAGAAAGCCCACGAAGAACACCGTCGGGAGATCCGCGCCCGTCGCGATGGCGATTCGCGCGATGACGTCGTCGCTCACGGTGAGCCGGGCCTGCGAGTCGATGAGGGCGGCGTCTCGCGGAAACAGGGTGGGCGTGATGAGCCGCTCGACGGCGGGAACGTAGAACGCCTGATCGCTGACACCGAAGCGGTAGCCGGCGGAGTTCGCAGTCACGAGGACCGCGAACGTTGGCACGAGGAGGACGCCAAGTGCCAGAGACCGCTGCCATGGGCGGCGGACCCTGACGTCCGGGATGTCGACCTGCCGCGCGAGACCCATGACTGGACCCGTAAAATGAAAAGGGGGCCGTCAGGCCCCCCATTCACATGTCCGTCTGCCTGGCCGCTACCAGCGCGGCTCGGAACGCTTTCTGAAACCACCGCGATCGCCGCCGCCGCCGCCGCCGCCGAATCCGCCTGACCGCGATGCGGGTGGACGAGCTTCATTGACCGCCAGCCGCCGTCCGGCGAACTGCTGATCGTGCAGCTGCGCCACGGCATTCTGAGCGTCGGCTTCCGTCGCCATCTCTACGAACGCGAAGCCTCGCGCGCGGCCGGTCTCGCGATCGCGCATCACCTGCACCGACTCAACGCTCCCCGCCTGGGAGAAGAGGGTCTGCAGATCGCTCTCGGTCGTCTCGTACGAAATGTTGCCAACGTAAAGCTTGCGATTCATCTGACTTCAGCTCCTGCACCCGTGTTCGGGTACGACCCCGCCGCAGCAGAGCCAATGCGGAAACCGGCCTGAGCGACTCTCGCTCGGATCAACGGGCATGCAGGAGGATCTGAAACAGGATCGGATCGACGCTGAACGCGAGTGAACGGTGGGGCTGAGGCTTCCAGACCTAACTACTATATACCAAGGCCTCCCGCGATACCATCTGCGCCATGCTGAACTACATCTGGTTCGGGCTGATGGCCACCGCACTCGTGGTGGCAGCGGCTCGGGGTACCGCGGACGCTGTCACCAAGGGCGCCGTCGAGTCGGCCGCCGGCGCGGTGCAGATTGCGCTGGGTCTCGTCGGCATCATGACGCTCTGGCTGGGCATCATGCGCGTGGCCGAGGCCGCCGGACTCGTGGCACTGATCGGCCGCCTGCTCCGTCCGGTGCTGCGCTGGCTGTTTCCCGACGTACCCGCCGATCATCCCGCCGCTGGCGCGCTGGTGGTCGCCATCGCCGCCAACATGCTCGGCCTGAACAACGCGGCGACACCGCTCGGCATCAAGGCGATGGAATCGTTGCAGGACCTCAATCCCGACAAGACCACGGCGACCAACGCGATGGTCACGTTCAGCGCCTTGACCACGTCGGGCGTGCAGTTGATTCCGGCCACGATGATCGGCGTGCTCGCGGCTGCAGGCTCCGTCAACCCCACCGCGATCATCGCGCCGTCCATACTCGCGACCGCGGCCGGCACGGTGGCAGCCGTTGTCGCCGCACGCGTACTGCAACGCGCGCCGTGGGGTCGGGGTCATGGGGCACCCACTTCGTTGCCTCCCGCCTCGTCGCCGCGGAACGAGGCCGACCGATGATCCGTCAGGCGCTCGACGCGATATCGCTCTGGGCGATGCCCGTGCTGCTGGTCGCGATTCCACTCGTGGGCCTCGTCCGCGGTATCAAGGTCTACGAGGTGTTCATCGAGGGAGCGAAGGAGGGATTCGAGGTCTCGGTGAAGATCATCCCGTTCCTGGTCGGGATCCTCGTCGCCATCGGGATGTTCCGGGGGTCGGGTGCCATGGACCTGGTCACGAGCGCGCTGCGGCCGCTTGCCGAGGCCACGCGGTTTCCGGCGGAGCTCGTGCCGCTCGCGATCCTGCGCTCGCTGAGCGGGAGCGGGTCGCTGGCGTTCGCGACGGATCTCGTCAAGACCCACGGCGCCGACTCGGTGCTGGGCCGCACGGCCGCCGTCCTCTACGGATCGTCCGAGACCACGTTCTACGTGTTGGCGGTGTATTTCGGCGCCGTCGGCGTGCGCCGGACGCGGCACGCCGTGCCGGCAGCCTTGATTGGCGATCTCGTCGCCGCGATCGCCAGCGTGGCGGTGTGCACCTGGGTGTTTGGAGGGACAGGCGGGCAGTGACGATTGCAGAATGACGATTGACGATTAGCCCTCTACGACGACCTACCAACTACAACCTACGAACTACTAGAGTCACCAGCGACGGTCTTCGTCGCTGTCGCTCTCGGAACGGATGGCAAGGCGCCGCAGGACCGTCGAATGATGAGTGTCGGGTGCAGCAGGATGTCGCGTGCGGGCAGGTCGGGATGCGCGATGCGATCCAGCATGGCGGCCATCGCCGCGCCGCCAATGTCGCGGCAGGGCTGACGGAGCGTGGTCAGCGGCACCGGCAACAGGCTCGCGTACTGCACGTCGTCAATCCCGACCAGACGCACGTCCCCCGGAATGTCGTAGCCCTGCGCCAGCAGGGCGTGCATGACGAGACCCGCCGTGCGATCGTTCGCACAGACGATCGCATCTGGCGCATCCGCCATCACCGTCACCAGCGGACCGCTGTCGCCGACATCGAAGCGGACGACGAACCGGGACGCGATTTCTGCACCGTGCACGTAGAGAGCCTCGCGATAGCCGGCGAGGCGGGCGTCAACGGTTGACGCCGCATGGCGAAGCGTCGCAAACGCCACCCGCCTGGCGCCCAACTTGAGCAGGTGTTCCGTGATGCGATAGCCGGCGCGGCGATTGTCGATGCCGACGAGATCGTGATGATCGCGATGGCCGTAGGGACGGGCGCTGCGGTCGAGCAGGACGATCGGAATGCCGGCCTCGTCCAGGGCTCGCGTGATCCGATCGTTCACTTCGTGCCGCGATGGTGTGAGTTCGAGGGGCGCGAAGAAGACACCCGACACGCGTCGCTCGATGTACTGGCAGCAGCGCTGCCAGGCATCCGCTTCTTTGCGGTCGTCGGATCCTGACGGCCCTCCCCAGATCACGGCGTGGGAGCGCGCCGCGGGCGCACTGGTCAGGCCCTGACAGATAGGTTCGAAGATTTCGGTCTCACCCAGATCCGGGATGAGGAGGCCGAAGACCAGGCTGGGCGTCGTGGGCCCGGCGGACCTGGGCGAACGGATGTACGTGCCAGAGCCGGCGCGCCGTACGACGAGGCCCTCGCGCTGGAGATCGCGCACTGCCCGCCCGACGGTGATCCGCGACGCGCCAAACGTTTTTCCGAGAGCGGCTTCACTCGGAAGACGGTCACCGGGCTGCAGCCGCCCATCCTGAATGTCGCGGAACAACCGATCGTAGACCTGCCGGTACTTCGGTACGTCTGGGCGCTGCGACTGTCCAGGGGGTGGCACGAGCAAAAATGGTATAACAACTTTACGCGCGTGTCTATCGATAATTGCCAACAGTTTTCAGTATTTTCGAACATATTCGCTCACGCAGAGCACTCGGCACGTTGACCGATCTCCATGACTGTTATATCATTTGCCGTCCGACGAACTCGAGGAGGACAACCATGAATCCCAATACGGACGCCGTCCGGCACTATCTGGTGGCTTCCGATTTCGACCAGACGCTCAGTTTCAACGATTCGGGTCTTGTACTGAGCGAACTGATTGGCGCTACAGGGTTTGAGGAGAAAGTGGCGGGGCTGGCGCGCAGCAATCTGGTCCAGCAAGGCGGCGAGCTCGCTTACCTCATCCGTCACGACCCGGAGTTTCGAGGCGTCCGGCGTGAGCATCTGATCGAAACCGGTCGCCGAGTGCGGTTGAAGCACGACATCACGCGGCTGGTCGAGTTCCTGACCAAGGGGATCGATGGATCCCGCTTCTCGTTTCGCGTGATCTCCGCCGCGCCGCGAGAGGTCATCGAATCGGCCTTGAACGGCGTCGTGCCGCCCGACCATATCTACGGGACCGACCTCGACTTCGATCCCGCGACAGGCGAGAGTCGCTCGGTGCGACGAGTGCCGGCGGGCTACGGCAAGGTGGCTGTGCTCGAGGAGCTCGAGTCCGCGCTCGGCGTTCGGCCCGATCGCACGATCTACGTTGGCGACGGCAGTTCCGACGTACACGTGATGCTGCACGTCAACAATCGCGACGGATTCACCGTCGCCGTCTCCGAGAATCGGCTGCTCGCGCGCATCGCCCGGCGCACGGTCCTGAGCGACAGCGCGTTCAGCATCCTCGTCCCCATTCTTCGTCACACGTCGGGATGGGACTCAGCCGCGATCCGCTTGCTCTTCGAGTCATACGGACTGACGCTCACGGAGTGGCAGCGCATTCGAACGGACTCGCTGACGGTGGACGATGCAACGTCCGCGGGCCAGGGCGCGGTCGCGTGAGCGAGGCCTGACCATGTCCGACTGGCTCGGATGGGCGGCGACCGCCCTCTTCACCTCGTCGTACTTCTGCAAGCGTCCCGAGACGCTGCGGCGCGTGCAGATGGTGGCCGCTTCGATCTGGGTGGCCTACGGCGTGCTCACACACGCGTTGCCGGTGGTTGCGGCCAATCTGCTCGTGATGGGTGCCGCTGCGCTCGCGTCGTGGGGATGCCGCGCGAAGGTGGGATCGGAAGGACTTTCTCAACGTGGGGACACGATCCTGCCGACGTGATGGGCTCGGGTCAGCAGGCCCCCCGCCGTTCCGGCTGCGAACGATCGCGTAGCCGGCGATCGCGGCCGCTTCGCCGTTCGGGCTCGACGTGAGTGAGCGCCCAGCCTTCGCGCCGGAGCTGATTCACCAGCTCCGTCTGAAACGCAACGAGCGACTCGACGGTCGTGAAGCGCCGCTGGATCGACGGCGCATCCGGCGGGCTCACGATCAGACGGCAATCGTCTTCACTCTGTGCGACGCGTAGCTCGCGCTCCTGCCGGCGGAACACCCACACGACACGCAGCGTCGCTACCGTGTCTGCCGTCCGCCGGTTCGTGAAGAGTCGCAGCTGATGATCGCTATCGGCCATGCCCTGGAGCGTCTGGCGCCGCGCGCGGCACCGATCGCTCCCCTCGATTGCGATTGTAGCTGAACGTCGCCGCGAGCGAACGCGACGAGCGATGTCTGCTGACCTCCGGCGAACGATTTCGTGCAAGCTGTCGGCCCGACCGGGCGCCCTAGAGGCCGGCCCGCGGTTGCAGTGGACGAAGGACCGCCATAACATGCGCGCACACCTGCTGTGCGGCGCCCGGCGAGGGCGCTCCGTGCGTCCGGAGGTCTCGACCGACCGTGGCCGACGAGTCACCCACCCCGTCCGATCACGTCTACGCCGTGATCGCCAGCTTTCTCGGCTGGACGCTGGACGCGTTCGACTTCTTCGTGCTCGTTTTCGTCGTGCCGTCGGTCGCGGCCGATTTCGGCCGGACCATCCCGGACATCGCGCTGGCCATTTCGGTCACGCTCGCCTTTCGCCCGGTCGGCGCATTCATCTTCGGCCTCATGGCGGATCGATACGGCCGCCGTCTGCCGCTCATGATCGATCTCGTGTTCTTTTCGATCGTCGAAGTTCTGTCAGGACTGGCGCCCAACTACGCGACGTTCATGGTGCTGCGCGCGCTCTTCGGGATCGGGATGGGCGGCGAATGGGGCGTCGGTGCCTCGCTCGCGATGGAGAAAGTGCCACGGCGATGGCGTGGCGTCCTCTCGGGGTTGCTCCAGGAGGGATACGCGACCGGCTATCTGCTCGCCGCCTGCGCGTTCTTCTTTGTCTACCCGCACTTCGGCTGGCGCGCCATGTTCTTCCTCGGGGGAGCGCCCGCGCTGCTCGCCGTCTTCATCCGTCTCAAAGTGAAGGAATCGGACGTCTGGGCCAGGACCCGTCACGACGACTGGTCGCAGCTCGGACGAGCCATCGTGGCCAACTGGCGCCTCTTCCTCTATCTGGCGCTGATGATGACCATGATGAATTTCGTCTCGCACGGTACGCAGGACATGTATCCGACGTTCCTGCAGAAGCAGCGCGGCTTCAGCCCGCGCGAGTCGGCCGTGATCGCCATGATCTACAACGTCGGCGCCATCTGTGGCGGGCTGGTCATCGGGTATCTCTCGGATCGCATCGGACGCCGGCGTGCCATGGTGTTGGCGCTGCTGCTGGCAATCCTCGCGATTCCCCTCTGGGCCTACGCACCAACGACTGCGTTGCTCGTCTTCGGTGCCTTCGTGCTCCAGTTCTTCGTGCAGGGCGCCTGGGGCGTGGTTCCCGCACACATCAACGAGCTGTCGCCGGATTCGGTCCGCGGGTTCCTGCCCGGCTTCGCGTACCAGTGCGGCGTCCTCATCGCGGGCACGGTCGCCTACATCGAAGCCGTCTTTGCCGCGCGCTTCACCTACGCCAGCGCGATGGCGATGACGGCGCTCACCGTCTTCACGCTTGCCGCCATCGTTGTGTCGCTCGGCCGTGAGCGGCACGCCATCGAGTTCGGAGGTCCAGGCGGTCCGCCCACGTGACCGTCTTGATGGAACGCCGGCGTCATTCGTAGCGAAGCGCTTCGATTGGATCGACCCGGCTGGCGCGCCGCGCTGGAATCCACGCGGCCACGAGGGCCACGACGGCGAGGACGAGCGGCGCCGTCACGAATACGCCAGGGTCCCGCGCTTCCACACCAAAGAGCAGGCTCGACATCACCTTCGCGAGCGCGAGCGCTCCGGCGACGCCCACCACCATGCCGACGATCGTCAGGATCAGTCCCTGTCCCACGACCAGCCGGTGCACCTGGCCGGCCGTCGCGCCGAGCGCCATGCGGATGCCGATCTCCTGGGTCCGCTGCTCCACCGAATACGCCATCAGGCCGTAGATGCCGATCGCCGCCAGCGCCAGCGCGGAGACACCGAACACGCTGAACAGCCACATGTTGAATCGCTCTCTCGAGATCGATCGCGACACCACCTGCTCCATCGTCCGCACTTCTGAGACGGGCAGGCCGGTGGCCTGACGCAGTGCCTCCTGGACGGGTCCGTTCAACGCGTACGGATCACCAGTCGTCCGGACGAGCCAGGCCATCGGCGTAATCCGGACGTTCAGCGCGTTGGCTTCGTCGGGCACTTGCGCCTGCGGGACGTACATCGTCGGACCGGGAGTGTCGCTGAGACCCCCATCCCGCATGTCGGCGACCACGCCGATGATCTGCCGCTCCTGTTCGCTCGCGAACTCCCGCAAGCCGCCCCGGCCGATCACGATCCGCGCGTTGAGCGGATCCTCTTTCGGCCAGAACTGGCGGGCCATCGCCTCGTTGATGATGACGACTGGTGGTCCGTTCGTCGTATCGCGTTCCGTGAATGTCCGGCCGCGCTTCACCGGCGCGCGGAAGACCTCGAAATAGCCGGGTGACACAGGCAGCCACCCTCCGCCGCCGTGAAACGGACCGTCCTGTAAGGGACGGCCGACAATGAAGAACGGCAGGCCGTAGCCGCCTTCGAGCGGTACACAGCATGACGCGCTCGCGACCGTGACGCCCGGCAGTGCCTTGATGCGCTCCACGCCGTCACGGACCGCCTGCTCGAGCGCCTCCGCTTTCAGGTACTTCGCGCTGTTCATCGACATCCGCATGGTCAACACGCCGCGCGGATCGAAGCCGGGGTCTACGCTGCGCAGCGCAACAGCCGTGCGGACCAGCAGCGCGGATCCGACGAGCAGCACCATCGCGAGCGCCACCTCGAGCACCACGAGGACCGAACGTGTCTTGTTCTGCCGGAAGCCCGTGCCGCTGCGGCCGCCGCTCTCCTTGAGCGTCGACCCCAGATCGGCGCGCGACGCATGGAGCGCAGGAATGAGCCCGAACAACACGCCGGTGGCGATCGAGACGGCCAGCGCGAAGAGCAGCACGCGCCAATCCAGAGACACGACCGAACCGTCCTCACCAACCCGAGGCAGGTCGGCGGTGTTCAACGCCAGCAGCGCCCGGATGCCGACCATCCCGAGAATGATGCCGAGAACGCCTCCGCCCAGGGAGAGCATCACGCTCTCGGCGAGCAACTGCCGGATGATCCGCCCGCGGCTTGCGCCAATGGCAGCGCGGATGGCGATCTCGCGTCGCCGGCTCGTCGCGCGTATGAGCAGCAGGTTGGCGACGTTGGCGCACGCGATGAGCAGGACGAAGCCGACCGCGCCGAACAGGATGAGGAGCGTCGTTCGAACACCGCGGACCATCTCGTTCTGCATCAGCGCCGCGGTGAAGCTCTGATTCCCATCGAACACGTCCTTGAACCTGGCCTTGAACGCAGTCGTAGACACTTTCAACCGCGCTTGCGCCTGGTCGATGGTCACTCCAGGTTTCAGACGTCCGGCCGTCCGGAAATAGTGCGCCTGGTCGGTCGTGTTGGGATCGAACTGGAACGGAATCCATAGATCCGGCGACGGCCCGAACTCGGACACGTCGAATGCGGGATCGATGATCCCGATGACGGTGAACGGCTCGCTGCTGAGCGTCAGACGCTTGCCGATGACGTCTTCGCGTCCACCGAATCGCCGCTGCCACAGACCGTAGCTGAGGACCGCGACCTTCTCGCCTCCAGGCAAATCCTCCTGCGTGGAAAACGTCCGCCCTCGGATCGTCCGGGCGCCGAACAGGCGGAAGTAGTCCACCGACACCTGGCCGGCCCGCAGCTGCTCCGGGAGCCCTTCCCCCGTGTAGTTGACGATGTTGCTGCGGTACGCGGAGACGTCGGTGACGACCGACGATTGCGCGCGCCAGTGTTCGAACTTCGCGGGCGACGCGCCGGTGAACGCGCCCTGCGGGCTTGCCGTCTGGAAGACGACCAGGCGATCCGGCGCAGGGAACGGGACCGGCTTCAACAGCACGGCATTCACGATCGAAAAGATTGCCGTGTTTGCCCCGATTCCCAGAGCCAGCGCCAGCACCGCGGCGGCGGTAAACCCTGGGTTCTGCCAGAACATCCGCAAGGAATGCCGGGCATCGCGAACGACATCGGTCATGGATCACTCCGCTCACGAACGTCGAGGGTCGACACGTCGGACGAGGTCGCCGCGATCGTGCACTCTCGTGTGTCAAGACGTGCGGACGGCCGTCGAGGTTTTGAAGGCGCCCAGTCGTCTCGAGAGACTCCTGGGACGAATGGTGGGACGGAGGGGTGGGGTCAGGTCTTGAATCCGCACAAAACGCACGACCTGACCCCGCACTGGTGTCAGGTCGTGCGTTTTGTGCGGATTCAAGACCTGACCCCCCACACTATTTTTTGTAACGCGCGCCCACGGCCTCCCAATCGATGACGTTGAAGATCGCCTTGAGGTAGTCGGCGCGCTTGTTCTGGTATTTCAAGTAATAGGCATGCTCCCAGACATCGATGCCCAGGAGCGGCGTGTGTCCGGACGCCAGCACGGTGTCCTGGTTTGGCGTCGACTCGATCACGAGCGCGCCCGACTTGTCCGCCGCGAGCCACGCCCATCCGCTGCCGAATACCTTGGTCCCAGCCGCAATGAGCTGCTCCTGCAGCTTCGCTGCATCGCCGATCGACGACGAGGCGGCCTTGGCGAGGTCGCCGCCGAGCGGCGACCCGCCCTTTTTGAGACTGGTCCAGAAGAGCGAGTGGTTCGCGTGGCCGCCGCCGTGATTCCGGACGGCCGTCCGAATATCCTCGGGCACGGCGTCGAGGTTGGCCAGCAGGTCGTCGAGTGACTTCGACGCAAGCTCCGGATGTTTGGCGACCGCGGCGTTCAGGTTGTCCACGTACGCCTGATGGTGCTTGTCGTGGTGGATCTGCATCGTCTGCGCATCGATATGAGGCTCCAGCGCATCGAAGGCATAAGGCAGTGGGGGCAGCGTGAAGGGTCCTGGTTTCGCAGCCCCCTGCGCACTCGCCGCGCCTTGCGCACCAGCCGCACCCATCGCGCCCCTGCACCTGACGCACTCTTCACACCCAGCGCACTGAATGCACTAATCGCTGTCGTCGCGCGCAGCCATTCACGTCGATTCATTGCCGTCTCCTCTGTCGTCTCAAGTATCCGCATGTACGCGCGCCCATCTGGCGCGCCTACTCGATCTCCAGCCGTTCGAACGCAATCTCCAGCGACTCGATGAGCACGTCTGGCCCCTGCCCCACCAATGCCGAGTACCTGGTGCGACACCGGTCGAGCATGCGAGAACTTCCACGTGAGCACGGGACCCGTGCGGGCCTCGTCCTGAAGCTGGATCACGATGTTCCGCACGGCGCTCAGGTCGCCATTTCGCACTTGATTCCACCAATCGTACCAATCCAATGCACCCAGTACGCCGCGCCGCAGGATCAGGTTCGTGTATTCAGTCGTCGAAGGCACTTTGTGCGGCGAGTTGTCTTTGTCGTTGCCGCTACGATACTCGACGAACTGCACACGCGCCTCAGGAAGCACCACCTCAGCCACTCCAGCTGCTGGGCCAGTTGTGCCCGTGCCGAGATCGACCACGAAGTTCGCGGCGGGATACGGAACGTTTCTGAAGACTGCCATGGGTGCCTCCTGCCGGGATGAGCCGCTGCAGGTAACTAGCGGGGAGAGAGGGGCGCCTCGAGCGTGATGTCGATCGGCGTGCCGCGGGCGACCCGCGCCTGCCTGACGACGGTGACCGTCCCGGACTTGTTCATGCCGAGACCCTTCTTGATCTTCCCGATGAACGATCCGGATTGTGCCTCGCCGGCAGCGACCTGTTGCACCGCGCCGGACCATCGGAGGACCGACGCCTGGATCGGGATGTTGTCGTCGTCGCCACGGACAATCGCCGTGAACCGGACCGCGAGCTCCGGACGTCCTTCACCGTTCTTGCCCGATTCGACGACCGTGCCCTTGACGATCGCGCCGGCCGCCACGATTTGCCGGCCGTCCACGAGAAGCGGATTCAGCAGAATCGCTTCGACATCGTCATCGACTTCACTATCGTCGGAAGCAAGCGCCGTATCGAGTCGTGCCGCCAACACCATTGCGGCCCGCGAAGCGGACGGCGGTTCGGCGCCTGGCGGTGTGGACGACGCGGATGTGGGCGGCGGAGCGGGCTGCGGGGGTGCGGCCGCCGGCTCCGAACCGTCGCGAGCCACGGCCGGGGCGGTGCTCCCAGCATGCGGAGATCGGGGCGACGATCGTGCAATCGGACCGGGGGCGATCGGTGCCGCCGCGGCAGGCACGGGCGACACGTTGGAGGCGCTCGTCTGCGCAGGCGGGGGCGCCGGAGTGACAGCCGCCGCAGGCGCGGATGCAGCGGGCGCCGGCACGGCTGTATCACTCGCTGCGGCTACGTCCGCCGCCGTCGGCGTTCCGATCGATCGAATCCGGCTCCGCAGGATCGTGACTTGTTTGCCATCCTGCATACGCACGACGATAGCGTCCGGACGCGACTCGACGAGCTCCCCGGTGGTCGCGGATCCGTCCGTCGAAACCACTTTGGTCCAGGCCGTCTTCTGGCAGCCAGAAGCGGCGATGAGGAGCACGAGCGACAACGAGCGCAGTACGCGCCACAGCAGCATGAGAATCGAATAGAAAGGCTGACACGTAGTATAGCGGTGGGTCCGATCGTCCGGCGGCGGTACCCGGCCGCAGCATAATGGTGAGGAGTGAGCGCCGCTCCACGCGTCAGGTTCGGCTTGTACGAGTTCGACACCTCCACGGGCGATCTGTCGCGCGAGGGCGTCGCCGTGCGACTGCAGCCCCAGCCGGCGCGAGTGCTCGCCCTGCTCGTCGCGCAGCCGCACTCGGTCGTCAGCCGCGATTCGCTTCGGCGCCAGGTCTGGCCAGACGGCACTTTCGTCGATTTCGAGCGAGGCCTCAACTTCTGCATCGCGCAGATTCGAGGGGCGCTCGGGGACTCGGCGGATTCACCCCGCTTCATCGAAACGGTGCCTCGCCGCGGCTACCGCTTCATCGCACCGGTCACTCCGGTCGCGCCAGCCGACTCAGCTCCAGGTGATCGGGACCCATTGGCGATTCCGCCCCGAGTGCCTGCGTCGGTGCCGGGCCGGCGGCGTGGTTGGTGGCTGGCCGGTGCAGCCGCGGGGGCGACGGCGGGCCTGCTTCTCGTAGCCGTCCTCCTTGGCGCCAGTAACCGCCCGTCGCCCATCAGAGTGGCGGTCGTGCCGTTCGACAACGAGTCGGGCAGTCCAGCGCTCAATTCGGTGGCGAGCGGCATCGCAGACCTGACGGTCGCCCGGCTGGCAACGCCAGAACGCCTGCGCGAAGTCAGTGTCGTGGGGAACGCTGCGGCGCTGCGCCGGCCTCGAGCCTTCCGAGACGTAAAGGCGATTGGCGAAGAGGTCCACGTAGACTACGTGGTGCTCGCGCAGGTCACCGGGGATCCCCACGGGATCAGGGTCATCGCACACCTGATCCGCACGCGCGATGAGTCGCACGTCTGGGCTAACTCATTCGTGCGTCCGGCCTTCGGCCTCGACCAGCAAGCCGAGGTCGCCGAGAGTATCGCGCAGTCGGTCGCGGCTCGCCTTGGCCAGCGCTAATCGCCAGCTGTAACTCCCTTCCTGCGCTGGACTTGAACACTCACATCTTCCTGGTTTGCGTTTTGTCGGGGTCGGGATCAATTTCAGTCTTGCACCTCGTCCAGGCCGACGAGGGTAGGAGACGTTGCCATGCTGACCCGCCGTGACATCTTTGTTTGTGCCGCCGCGATCGCCGGATCGTCGTCGGCGATCCACGGCCGCACGCCGGAACCACAAGCAGTGTCCCCCGCGTTCCCCAGTCATGAGCCGACGCTCGCCCGTGAGATGGTCGGCGTGTCACACGGAAACGCGGCCAGGGTCCGTGAGCTGCTGGATGCGCACCCGGCCCTGGCAAAGGCCGCCTGGGACTGGGGATATGGCGACTGGGAAACCGCGCTCGGCGCTGCGTCGCACATGGGCAATCGCGAGATCGCTGAACTGCTTCTCGCTCACGGCGCCGCGCCGACGATCTTCAGCGCGGCCATGCTCGGTCAACTCGAGGCGGTCCAGGCACTGGTCGCGGCACGCCCATCCATCACACGCACACGCGGTCCTCACGGCATCACGCTGATGGCGCACGCACGGGCCGGAGGTGAGTCAGCGCAACCCGTCGTGGCTTTTCTGACGAGTCGTGGTGACGCAGACATCCCCTACACGAACGAGCCGCTGACCGAGCAGGACGTAAGAGCGCTCGTCGGGACGTACGCGTTTGGATCACAGGAGTCCGAGGCGCTCAAGGTGACGTCGGGACCCGCTGGTCTGTCGATCGCGAGAGTCGGTGCCGTGGAGCGCAGGATGTTCCATCTTGGCGGACGCGTCTTTCATCCCGCAGGCGCGGAGGCGGTCCGAATCACACTCAGCGGTCAGCCCGAACGCTCCGATGCGATCCGTGTGGACGATGGGCCGATCGAGCGTCGTCGCGAAGCGGCGGAACTGAGGCAGGCAGCCCCGCGCCTGGTTGGCTAGAGGTTCGCCGCGCGGACGCGCCTTCGGAGCACGAGATAGTTCACCCAGCAACTTGCCGCCAGCATCGCACACGGAACGAACACCTGGGGATACTCGAACACGAGCATCTGGACGTGAAGCTGTCCGTCGTGGATCGAGAACGCGGTCGTCAAACACAGCAACGACAGCGCCAGTCCCCACCCGTAGGTCAGCCGCTGCCAGCGGAGCACGCCGCGTGTACGGCGCAACGAGCGCAGCTCCAGGTCAGGTGGAAGCGGCGCCGGGGCCGTGCCCGGGCCGGTCGCGAGGGCACGGCGGGCCTGATTGGCTTCCGCTTGCAGCGCTGGGTCCTGCAGCAGGAACTCCTCGACGAGTGCTCGTGTGTCAGCACTCGCCTCACCTGCGACGTAGAGAGGCAGAAGATCGATTACGACATCCCGTGTGATTCTCATCGGTCATCCTCACGCAGCGATTCACGAGGTGGCATCCGCAGCTTCATCAGGCTCGCACGCGCGCGATGTACCTTGACGCGGGCGGCAGACACTGAAATACCGAGTGCCACTGCTATCTCCTGATACGGCAGGCCGTGCAGCGCCCGCATCAGGAGTGCCGCGCGATCGATTTCTGGCAGGAGTCTGAGACTCGAGACCACCGCCCCGAGCTCTGCCTGCTGGTCCAGTCGATCGGGCACGCATGGTCCGGGATCCGCGAGATCGTCGCTCAGCGTCGTCTGACGCGCGTGCTTTCGGAGGCCATTGAGATACAGATTCCTGGCGATGGTAAGCAGGTATCCGCGGACGGTCGCCATTTCGATGCGCTCAGGCGAGGTCCAGGCCCGAACAAACGTCTCGGCGGTGATGTCTTCGGCATCAGGTCGATTGCCAGACAAATAGAGCGCGAACCGAAACACGTCGAGCGCGTGCTTCTCGTAGAGCGCCGAGAATTCCGCATGGGGGTCCACGACGCGTCGCCTTCACATCCGCCGACAGTCTTTGGGGGGCATAGTGTCTCTGCCCAGCCTCACCCTGCTGACCTTCGAGAACACATACCCGCGAAAGCGCTGAATGTTACAGGTCGGGTGAAAGGCAGGCCCGTCTCGCGTCGGGACCAAGCGGTCGACGGTCTTCTGTCTCCAGTCCGGTCTCCGGTCTGCGGTCTGCGGCCTGCAGACCGAAGACTGCAGACTGCAGACCAAGATCACTCCGCCCCGACGCCGAGGTAGGTTCGCAGCTTCTCGTCCTCGAACAGTGCCACGGCGCGCGGTTCGGGAGTGAGCAGCGACACGACGATGCCGGCAAGGAAGGCGGCAGGCATCGACACGATGGCAGGATTCTTGAGTGGCACGAGTGGTGCGGTGTGCCCGAGGAGATCCACCCAGACCGTCGGGCTCCCTGCGATCAGGGCAAGCGCGAGCGTGGCTCCGGTCGCTATCGCGGCCACTGCGCCACCCGTCGTGAAACGCCTCCACACGATCGAGAGCAGCAACGGCGGGAAGTTCGCACTGGCGGCGATCGCGAATGCGAGGCCGACCATGAACGCGACGTTCTGGCCTTTGAACGCGATGCCGAGCGCCACGGCGGCGGCGCCGAAGATCACGGTGGCGATCCGCGCGATCCGCATCTGGTCGTGCTCGGTGGCGTGTCCGCCTCGCATGACGTGGACGAAGATGTCGTGCGACAGCGCGCTCGCGCCGGCCAGCGTGAGGCCGGCCACAACAGCGAGAATCGTCGCGAACGCGACCGCAGCGATGAAGCCGAGGAACGGCGTTCCACCCAGGAGCTCCGCCACGAGTGGAGCCGCCATGTTGCCGCCGGCATCGACCTGTTTGATCGTCTCGCGCCCCACGAGCGCGGCGGCCCCGAAGCCCACGATCGGGATGATCAGATAGAAGTACCCGATGAGACCCGTCGCGTACAGCACCGACGTCCGGGCGGCGCGCGCGTCCGGCACCGTGTAGAACCGCATCAGAATGTGCGGCAATCCGAGCAGGCCCAGCATCAGCGCCAGGCCGAGTGAGACGGCTTCAACGGGATCGGTCACGAGGCCGCCAGGTTCGAGCGCAGCCTGACCGTATCGTTTCACCACCGCCGCGAAGAGCTCTCCCGGCGAGAACGCAAATCGCGACAGCACCAGCCCCGCGAGCAGCGTCACGCCGAACAGCAGCAGCGCCGCTTTGATGATCTGCACCCACGTCGTCGCGATCATGCCCCCGAAGAGCACGTAGGCCAGCATCACCACGCCCACCACGATGACCGCCCACTCGTAGGGGATCCCGAAGAGCAGCCGGATGAGATTTCCCGCGCCGACCATTTGCGCGATGGTGTAGACGAGCACCGTGAGTATGCCGCCGCAGGCGGCGGCGATACGAACGGGCACTTGCCGGAGCCGAAAGGCGACGACGTCCGCAAACGTGAACTTGCCCAGATTGCGGAGCGGCTCGGCGATGAGGAACATCAACGCGGGCCAACCGACGAGCCATCCGGTCGCATAGATCATCCCGTCGTAGCCGCGCATCGCCACCAGTCCTGCGATGCCGAGAAACGACGCGGCGCTCATGTAGTCGCCCGCCAGCGCCATGCCATTCTGCAACGGGCTGATCGAACGACCCGCCGCATAGAACTCCCGTGCGGACCTCGTTCGCCTGGCCGCCCACCAGGTGACGGCGAGCGTCAGCGCGACGATGGCCAGGAAGAACAGGACCGCCGACGTCGTCGGCGTCCCGAGTGAGGTCTCGACTTGTGCAGGTGTCATGGCTAGTCCAGCCGCTGACGCAGCCGGGCCACGTCGGAGTCGTACACCCGATTCGCCCAGATCACATAGACCGCTGTCAGGACCCACGCGCCGAGAATCACGGCGGCAGCGAGCGGGATACCCAGCGTCGTCACGTCGCCGATGCGCCGCGAGAGAAACGCCTTGTCAGTAGCAATGAGCAGGACGAAGCCGTAATACAACAGAAAGAGCAGCGCGGTCAGCACGAGCGAGACGCGCATCCGGCGGGTCACCAGCCGGTGGAATTCAGGTGAGTCGAGCAGTTGACGATGGGATGGCTGCACGTCGGTGCCTCCGGGCGCGCCAAGTGGAGCGGAACCGCGGCGCGAAGTCAAGAGCGCTTGGCAGGATTGCTACACTGGCTGGGATGCCGACGAACGTACCGGCCGGGCGCTCCGAGCGACTGGCCCCGTCGCCGTGCGGCGCCAGGCTCTCGCTCGCGGACGCGGGACAGCTGTGGAGTGCCATCCACGCGGCCGTGCTCCGCCATGGATTCGCTGTCATCTTCCAGGAACTCGAGCCGCCGCGAACGGGTATCTTCGACGGCCTTCGCATTGCCATCGACCCGAGAGTCTCGCTCGAGATGCGATGCTTCCTGCTGCTGCACCTGTTCGGCCACTCGGTGCAGTGGGTCGCACCATCCCTGACGGCGTCCGTGGAACCAATTCGATCGTCCGGCGATCGCGCTCGCTTCCTGGACGCGCTCAAGGTTTATGAGTTTGAAGCCGCGAGGTTTGGACTGCAGCTGCTCCACGACGCTGGGATCCACTCGCTGGATGCGTGGTACAGCGACTTCGTGGAGTCAGACTGGCGCTACGTGGAGGGCTACTACGCGACCGGCCACCTGCCGGCCTGGTCCGACTGCGTGGTCTCGGGCTGCGCCGCGATCACACCCGCTCCCATCCCCCCGCTCGAACAACGTCTGGTCGAAGTACGGTTTGCGTTCTGACGATGCGCCGCGCCGCGATCGTCAGGATCGCGACCAACACCAAGGCGCAGATCGCATTCCCGGCGAAATCTACAGCCGGCGGCGCCGGCACCACGGGTGGCTGAGGAAACGCGTGCCATGCGTACGCCAGCGCCGCGCCTCCGGCAAGTGCGAGCCGGTGCATCGCAGTCCACCGAGTGCGATCCGATGACCAGCGCCAGACAATCGCGGTCGTGACGACGAACAGCACCAGGTACGACAGCACGGCCCACCAGTTCCACGTCGGCGGCACGACCAGGAACGCCGATCCAGCGACCAGCGCAAGGGCGCCGGCTATCCACGGTGAGGGCACATTACCTGACATGGCTTCAGCGCGGCGCGTGGGGATCCAGAACGCGAGTGCGACGAGCGCGGCCACCACGCCGGCCGCACTCACGAGCGTCGAGATGGGGGCGACGTAGCGATCGCCGTGCAGCGTCATCGCCGTCGTGACCGCGATGCCCAACACGAAGAGCAGCGCGGTCACTATGAGTCCGCGTCGTGCAAGCCACGGCGTAGTCTCGCGATCCGGCACCAGTCCTTCCGCGAGCGCGATCGAGACGCCGATGCTCCAGACGACGTGCAGGGTGAGGACGAAGATGGTCCACCAGGCGCCCATCCCGAGCCAGGGAATGTACGCGTGATCGAGCAGATGCAGGTTCAGTTTGAGATAGTTCGGATTGAACAGCGTCTGCGTCGTGAAGGCCTCTTCGAGTACCGCGTACGCGAGCCCGAGGACCAGAATGGTCGGCCAGCCCCGGCCCACTCGCCGCACCGACTCGCGAATGAGCAGCGCTCCCCCGCCGTACATCGGCGCCAGCACGATCATCGCCGGCAGCACCGTGACAGGCAGATTTCCGAGCAGGAATTCCGCGACGAATGGACCGAGAAAGAACAGCGTGAGTGCCGGCGCGATGCGTTTCATGAGTGCCGTCCTGCCGACGCAGTCTACGGAGGACCGGTTCGCGGGGCACCAGCGTATCGGCGAAGAACGCGATGGGCCCCGGTGACTGGCGACGGGACTGGTCGAACGTCCCGCGAGGGCATGCGCGTCCTCACGTGTTTGCAGTATGCTCCCGCGCATGTCCATCAACAGACGTGATGCGCTCAAGCTTGGTGCGCTTGCCCCGCTGGCGTTTGCCGGCCGACCTGCTGCGGCGCTGGCCGACACCTCGAGCGGTCCAGGCGGGCCGTTCCGTTTCGCGGTCTCGACCTATTCGTACTGGCATTTCGAGAAAGAGAAGTACCCCGTGCAGAAGGTCATCGACCAGGCCGCCGGGATTGGCTTCGACGGCGTCGAACTGCTCCACGTGCAGATGGACGACGAGACGCCTGCGTACCTCAACAGCTTGAAGCAGGCGGCGTTCCGGCACGGACTCGCCCTTCCCATGCTGTCGATTCATCAGGACTTCGTGTCTCCCGATGCCAAGGAACGCCAGGAGGCGATCGATCACACGAAGAAGTGCATCGGCCTGGCGGCCAAGCTCGGGATTCCCGCGGTACGGCTGAATTCCGGACGATGGAACACGATCAAGGAGTTCGACGATCTGATGAAGGTCAAGGGCAACGAACCGCCCATTGCCGGCTATACCGACGACGACGCGTTCAAGTGGTGCATCGACGGCATCAACGCGTGTCTCCCCGATGCCGAAGCCAGCGGCGTCGTGCTCGCACTCGAGAACCACTGGGGACTCACGACGAAAGTCGAGAACCTGCTGCGGCTGTTCAACGGCGTCAACTCACCGTGGCTCGGCATCAATCTCGATACCGGCAACTGGCCCGACGACCCCTACTCGGGGATCGAGCAGCTGGCGCCGCACGCCGTCATCGTGCAGGCCAAGACGTACTACGGCGGCGGCGTGTGGTACACGCTCGACCTCGACTATCCGCGGATCGCGAAGATTCTGAGGAAGGCCGGATTCCGCGGGTGGATTTCGCTCGAGATGGAAGGCAAGGAGCCCGCAGACACCGCAGTGCCCAAGAGCCTCGATGTGCTGCGGCGTGCCTTCGCGTAGAGAAGACGGGTCGGGAGGATTTTCTCGAAACTTCCCGGTCCGTTTTTCTCGCTAGTCGAGAAAGCGCTTCGCCACTTCGGGCTGGGGCAACAGGCAGGTGTCGTAGCGGCCGAACCAGCGATAACGGTTCCGCGCCACGACGTTGTAGAGCGCGATCCAGGATCCAGGTTGGCAGAACGTGTGCCGCCGCCAACCACCGCCACGGACGCCGCAGATTCGCCAGAATGAAGATCGCCGCGCGCGACCGTTCCAGGATGATCGGCACCGGCGAGCGATACGCAACGACGACGTAGACCGTGTCGAGGTCGGTGACGCTCTTGTCGAATCGTCGGAGACACGCCTGGCCCGACGGCCCCTGCAGCGCCGCGAAGTCAAACACTCCACGAGAGTCGCGCTCGATCACGAAGCGCACGATGCCATTGCACAACCCGCAGACGCCGTCGTAGAGCAGGAGATGCTCGCCGGTTGGCGCCTCGTCTCCGGACGGCCCGGCCTCGTCCGTTGGAGCCGCGGCCGGTGTCACGCCGGTTCCTTCACGAGAAGGGTCCGGCTGTACAGCAGCGCGAATCCCTGACGCTGACCGTTCTCCTGCGACTTCGAGCCGGGCGCGGTCGTCATCACAGCCAGGCGGGCGCCGGCGCGGCGTGCGTCGGCGAGGCGGGTCCGCAGCAGCGCGGTCTGGACGCCTCGCCTGCGAAACGCCGGCAACGTCGTCGCGCCACACAACTGCGCGACCTCGCCGTCGAGCCGCATCGTGGCGACGCCGGCGACCTGGCCGTCGATCGTCGCGAGATAGTAGAGAAACCCCGGCACATTCGCGAACGCCTCCAACGCACCTTCGAGGACCTCGCGAGGAGGCAGCGGCTCAGGCACGACGCCCTGCGTATCGGGGTGCATGAAGCCGGTGACTGCGATATCCAGCCATTGCCGGCCCATACCCTCGGCGATGCACCCGATCTCGATGCCCTGAGGAACCGGCCGGTCGGAGTCGCCGGTCTCGCAGCCGAGGACGTTCTCGAATCCCTGCAGGATGTAACCGCGCCGGGTCAACGTCGCCGCACATTCGCTCGTCGCCAGTGTCGCCACTTCCGCCTGAAGCGACGCCTGCCTGGCCCTGAAGCGCGCTTCGACGCCTGCGAGCACCTCGTCTTCGACCGGCCCGTCGAATCCGATCGCCGATCATCTTGTTGATCGGCGACGACGGTCCCGTGTACACGGCGACGCCGGTGCCGATGTGTTCCACGAACACACCAGCATGGCCGCGAGCATCGAAGGCTCGCGCGATCGATACCGAGAGCCGCGCTTCAGCTCGCTCGATCTTCGCCGCCAGATCCGTCGAAACGAACATGCGAGATGATACTGCTTCCGAATGGCGACCCATCCTCAGCGCATCGTCTGCCTGACCGAAGAGACCACGGAAACGCTGTACCTGCTGGGTGAGGGTGACCGCGTCGTCGGGATCAGCGGCTACACGGTCCGTCCGCCAGAAGCCAGACAGAAGCCGCGGATCTCGTCGTTCCTCCACGCGAAGTACGACCGGATCGAGGCCCTGCGGCCGGATCTCGTGCTCGCGTTCTCGGACCTGCAGGCCGACATCACATCCGAGCTCGTGAAGCGCGGACTGCCGGTCTTCACGTTCAATCAGCGCAGCGTCGCCGAGATCCTGCAGATGATCCATGTGCTCGGCGGCATCATCGGTACGCCCGAGAAGGCAGCGGCGCTCGTGGACCGTCTCGAGCGCGGTCTCGAGGCGATCAAGGAAGCGTCAGCGGTCTGGCGGGCACGTCCGCGGGTCTATTTCGAGGAATGGCCCGATCCGCTCATCAGCGGCATCCGCTGGGTGGAAGAGCTCGTCGAGATCGCAGGCGGCGAGCCCGTATTTCCCGCGCTGCGCGATGCCCGGCTCGGGAAGGACCGCATCGTGTCGAGCGAACAGGTCATTGCCGCCGCGCCGGACGTCATCGTCGCCTCCTGGTGCGGCAAGCCGGTGCGTCGGTCGCGGATTGCCTCGCGAGCTGGCTGGGATCGGATTCCCGCCGTGCGCGACGGGCACATCTACGAGGTCAAGTCCGCGTATATCCTCCAGCCTGGCCCTGCGGCGTTGACCGAAGGGGTCGAGCGCATGCACCGCATCTTGCGCGGCGTCGTGAACGAGTCGGTCAGAACGCTACGTTCAGACTGAGGCGCGCCGAGCGCGGCAGAGTCGGGTGGAAGTGGAAGTCATCCACGCCGCCGGCCGGCTCCCCGGGGAGCCGCGAGGTATAGAAGTAGTCGATGTCGCTAGTTTACGGCGGAGCCATCGTGTCGGATGTCACTCGGCTCCACGATATACTCCAGCCGTCAGCGCTTCTCGAGATGCCGCCGCCGACGGCCTCGTCATGCCAGGAGGGTGAAATGTTCGTACGTCGATGCCTGTTGACGGCAGGCTGGGTCTCCGTGGTCCTGCTGCTGGTCGCCTGCCATCCCGCGCCGCGCCACGCGCCGCTCAAGATGGGTCCGGTTGACACCGGTCCAGGTTCGCTCGAGTCCGTCCGCCGCCAGCTCCAGGGCACCTGGGACCTCGTCAAATTCGAAACGATGTCGCCGCAAGGTCAGGCGGCCGAGGTCAAGGCGAGCGGCATGCTCACCTACGACGAGTACGGCAATCTGACAATGTACGGGAAGGCGGAAGCCCCGACCGGTCCTCTAGCGCTCGACATCAGCGGCCGCGCGGTGATCGATGTCACGAAGCACCAGCTCAAGATTCTCAACGTGACCGGCAACACACAGGTGACCGAGATGCAGGAAGTGTCGCTCGATCGGGTACGCGCGTACTCGTTCGACGGCCCCCTGCTCCGCCTCGCGACGATGGACGCGGCTGGTCACGTGTCGGCGACGTCGGTCTGGAAGAAGCGCGGATGACGGCGCTCCTGCGCCGGCCGGCATGACGCTGACGCGGAAACTCTTCATCGGCCTCGGCGCGGGCATCGCAACCGGTCTCTTCATCGGCGAGCATGCTGCAGCCGCTCGGCGTGCTGGCGACGGCGTACATCAAGCTGCTGCAGATGACCGTCCTGCCGTATGTGACGGTCTCGATCATCACCAGCCTGGGCAGCCTGTCATACAGCGACGCCAAGACGCTCGGCGCCCGCGTGGGACTCGTCCTGGCCGCCCTCTGGGCGGTCTCGGTGGCCATGGCGATGCTGATCCCGCTGGCGTTCCCGTCGGGCGCCAGCGCGAGCTTCTTCAGCACGACGTTGATCGAGCAGCGGCCGCCGTTCGACTTCATCGATCTCTACATTCCATCCAATCCGTTCTTCTCGCTCGCCAACAACATCGTCCCGGCCGTGGTCTTGTTCTCCGTGGCGATCGGCATCGCGCTGATCGGTGTCGAGCGGAAGCAGCTGCTGCTCGACGTGCTCGGCGTGGTGAGCGCCGCGGTCTCGCGTGCGACGCGGATGATCGTGAACCTGATGCCGTACGGGCTGTTCACGATCGCCGCGTCGGTGTCGGGCACGATCACGATCGACCAGGTCGCCCGTCTGCAGGTCTTCATCGTCAGCTACATGGCGATGTCGCTCGTGCTCGCCCTGTGGGTGTTGCCGGGCCTGGTCTCGGTGTTGACGCCGATCACGGCTGCGCGAATTCTTCGAGGCCACCGGTGGCGGCGCTCGTAATGGCGTTCATGGCCGGCGACCTGTTCATCGTGCTGCCGATCCTCATCGAAGCCAGCAAGACGGCTGCTTGTCCCGTCCGGAACTGGAGGGCACCGAAGCGAGCGCGCTGCCTGATGTCATCGTCCCGGCCTCGTTCAACTTCCCGCACGCGGGCAAGCTGCTGTCGATCAGCTTCATCCTGTTTGCGGGCTGGTTTGCCGATGCGCCGGTGCGCCTGGCGCAATATCCGGCGCTGGCCGCCACGGGACTGGTGTCGTTCTTCGGCAGCCTGAACGCCGCCGTTCCCTTCCTGCTCGACATGTTCCGGATCCCGGCTGACACGTTCCAATTGTTCGTGGCGACGTCGGTCATCAATTCGCGGTTCGGAACACTGGTCGCGGGCGTTCATACGGTCACGATTGCCCTGCTCGGCAGCTGTGCGATGCGTGGCGTCCTGCGGGTTCGCCGCGGGCGCTCTTCTTCGCTACGCGATCATCTCCGCTGTGCTCATAGCGGCGGCGCTGGGAGGCACGCGAGTGCTCGCCGGCAGCGTGCTCTATCAGCCATTCGACAAGGACAAAGTCCTGGCCGACATGCAGCTGATCTCGGCCCCGGCGCATCTGGTGCCGCACGAGCCGTCCCCAGCGCCAGAGACGGCCGACGTCCCAGCTGGATCGCATCGCCGCGCGCCACCGCCTGCGGGTGGGCTACGTCAGCGATGCCCTGCCATTCGCCTACACGAGCCGGCGTGGCGATCTGGTGGGTCTCGACATCGAGCTCGCACATCGACTGGCGAAAGAGTTGAATGTCGATCTCGAGCTCGTTCTGCTCGATCGCACGCATTTGGTCGATGCGCTCGACCGCGGGGAGTGCGACCTACGTCATGAGCGGTCTGCCCGTGACGACGGAGCGTGCCGCGCAGATGGTGTTCTCCGAGCCCTACCTCGATGAGACCCTCGCCTTCGTCGTCCATGACGAGCGGCGCGCCGACTTCGTGTCGTGGGCCGACATCAAGACGCTCGGGCCGATCCGGGTGGGCGTGCCGAACGTGCCGTATTACGTAGCCAAGCTGCAGGAGCAGTTGCCCGAGGCTCAGCTCGTGCCGACGTCAACCGTCGCCGGGCTCTTCGATGCCAGCCTGCGGCTCGACGCGATCGCGATGCCGGCGGAACGCGGTTCGGCCTGGACGCTGTTGCACCCCGAGTACGCCGTGGTGGTGCCGGGACCCGGGCTGATCAAGATTCCCCTCGCCTACCCGATCGCCCGACACGACGAGCGGCTCGCCAGCTTCGTCAACAACTGGATCGAGCTGAAGCGCCGCGACGGGACCATCGATCAGCTCTATCGCCACTGGATCCTTGGACAAACGGCCTCGACACCACATCCGCGCTGGTCGGTGCTGCGCGATGTCCTGAAATGGGAATAGCGGGACGCGTGTCGAGGCGCCCACCCAAGGCCTGGTGTCGGGATGCCGTGATTGGCCTCGCGCTCTCGTGGCTCCTGCTGATGCCGCGCCCGGCGTCGGCCGATCCCAAGCTCGATGTCATCGAGCTGCGGAACGGCGACCGGTTCACCGGCGAGATCCGCGAGCTCAATCGCGGACGCCTCGAGCTGAAGACCGACGATGTGGGCACGATCTATATCGAATGGGACAAGGTGCGCTCCGTCGCCGCGCCGGAGCAATTCGAGGTGGAGCTGCTGAACGGCCGTATCCTGCTCGGACAGTTTCAGCCGGCGCAGGCGGGCAAGGCGGCAGCTCGCGACCATGGGTGGTCCAATCGTCCTGCCGCTCGTGGACATCGTGAGCGTGCGGCCCATCGGCACGAGCTTCTGGAAGCGGCTCGATGGCGGTTTGAGCCTGGGCTTCAGTCACACCAAGTCGAGCGGTGTCACGCAGCTCGATTCCAGCTTCAACGCCAGCTACCGGCGGCCGGCCTTCGAGGCGACGGCTGGCGGCGGATACGACCTTGAGCCGCAGTCCAGGGGCGGACGACACCTCGCGCGCCTCGCTCCAGCTCGGGTACAATCGAATCCTGGCCAATCGGTGGTCGGTCGGCGGCTTCGGCCTGCTGGAGCGGAACGAAAGCCTGGGCGTCGACTTCCGCGGCACGCTTGGTGGACTCGTCGGCCGGAGGTTGACGCAGTCGCCACGCAGCCGCTTCATCGTGGGCGGCGGCATCGCCGGTAACCGCGAGCTCCCGACTGGTGAAAGCGCACGAACGAATCTCGACGCGGTCTTCCTCGCGTCGTACTCGTTCTTCCGCTACGATTCGCCCAAAGACGAACCTCAATACGAGCATGGTCGCGTCGCCGAGCCTCAGCGATCCGGGGCGCGTCCGCATCGCAGCACGGGCCGGGATTCAGCAGGACATCTGGAAGGACTTCGGGTTTGCGATCACGTTCTTCGACACGTACGACAGTCGCCCGCCGACTGCCGACGCCCTCAGGAACGACTATGGCGTCACGACATCCGTGAGCTGGACCTTCTGATCCAGATCACCGTGACTTTCGATTGCAGGAGCTGATGGAAACGATGATGGTGCTACGACGCATGCGCGCAATCGCGCTCGCACTCGTGTTTCTCGCGGTGCCCGGGTTCGCGCTTGCCGGCCAAGCTGCAGGCCCCGCGAAGACGCCCGCGAAGAGTAAGCCTGCCGCCACAGCCTCGAAGCCGAACGTCGCGATGAGTTCGGAGATCGTCAGCCGCGCCTGGACGGGCGACTTCGACGGAATGGTCAAGCGACGCCTGATTCGGATCCTGACCCCGTACAGCAAGACCACGTACTTCATCGACAAGGGTGTGCCGCGCGGCACGGTGTACGAAGGCGCCATCAAGGTCGAAGAGGCGGTCAATGCGAAACTCAAGACCACGCTGACGACGAAGGTCCACGTGGCAGTGGTGCCGACGTCCCGCGATGCGCTCTACGACGCGCTGGTACAGGGTCGCGGCGACATCATCGCGGCCGGCGTGACCGTCACGCCCGAGCGCGCGCAACTCGTGGACTTCACGATCCCCACGAAAACCAAGGTCAATGAAATCGTCGTGACGGGACCGGGAGCCCCTGCGCTCACCACCCTCGACAGCCTGTCCGGCCAGGAGGTGGCGGTTCGCGAGAAGAGCATTCAGTTCGACAGCCTGCAGAAGGTGAACGCGACGTTCGCGCAGCAGGGCAAGGCTGCCGTCAAGATCCGGACCGTTCCCCTTTCGCTCGAAGACGAAGATCTGATCGAGATGGCGAACGCGGGACTCTTGAAAGCCGTGGTCGTCGATGACTATCTCGCGGAGTTCTGGAAGCAGATCTTCCCGGGCATCACGCTGCATCCGGAGATTGCCGTGCGCGGAGAGGGCGACCTCGCCTGGGCCGTACGCAAGAACAGCCCGAAGCTGATCGCGGCGCTCAATCCGATCATCAAGGCAAACGGCGAGGGGACGCTGTTCGGCAACGTCCTGCTCAAGAAATACCTGAGCAGCACCAAGTTCGTGAAGAGCGCTACGGCACCGGGCGAGGTGGCGAAGTTCAAGAAGCTGATCGAGATCTTCCGTAAGTACGGCGATCAGTACAACGTCGACTACCTGCTGATGATGGCGCAGGGCTTCCAGGAGTCCAGACTCGACCAGAGCGTGAAGAGTCCCGTCGGCGCCATTGGCATCATGCAGGTGATGCCGACGACGGCGAAAGACCTGAAGGTCGGTGACGTCCACGAGATCGATCCGAACGTCGCCGCCGGCGTGAAGTACATGCGGTTCATGATCGACCAGTACTACAAGGACGAGCCGATGGACGATCTGAACAAGGGCCTGTTTGCATTCGCCTCCTACAACGCCGGCCCCGCACGCATCCGGCAGCTGCGCAAGCTGACCGAGACACGTGGCTTGAATCCCAACGTCTGGTTCAACAACGTCGAGCGCGTCGTGGGCGAGAAGATCGGCCGCGAAACCGTGACCTACGTGAGCAACATCTACAAGTATTACGTGGCGTACACGCTCACGATGCAGGAGCTGAAGGAGCGGGAGAAGGCCAAGGCGACCGCGGGCGGACGCTAGCGAGCGAGGCCGGGAGGATCGCTCCCGACCTCACTGGTGATCTATTTCGGTGACTCGACGCTGATGGCCAGTGCCTGCGTGTAGGTGATGTCGATGCGGTCGCCCGCCTTCACGTCCTCGAGATCCTTCTTGTTCTCGACATGGCTGGTAAACGTCGTCCCGTCCTCCGCCTTTACCGTAATCGCGGAGTTCGCTTCATCGACCGACACCACGGTGACCGACGCCGTCAGCTGTTTCGCCATCGTTCCGCCAGGCTTCTCGCCAGGCGTCCGCGTGACGCCGGCGGTAGTCGCAGGCGCCGGCGCCGGGGATCCGGCCTTGTGCAGCTGCAGCACGATCGACTCGTGATAGCGGAACGTCACTTTGTCGCCGACCTTCAAGGCGTCGAAGCGCTTGACGTTGGGACCGGCGTAAATGACCTCAGTGGCTCCCGCCTCGTCCTTGAGTGTGACCAGCCGGTTGGCGGCATCGATGGCCGCGATGGTCGCGGTCACGCTTGCGACCCCGCCCGTGCTCTTCGTCTTCTTCTGTGCCCGTGCTGCGGCCGGTACAAGGACCAGGGCGAGCAGGATGACAACTGCCGTACGAATCGTGCGCATGGAACACATCTCCTTGGGTGAATACTGTGCGATTTGGCGCGAGCGATTCTAACTCACGGCCGCGACGGCCGGCTCATTGAAGCTAGTCGGTCAGGGCTTCGCCAGGCGGCCTTCCAATTCCCGCACCTGGGCCGCCAGGGCGGTGTCGTCCGGAGCAGCCTGTTCCAGCAGGTGTGCCCATTTGAGCGCGGCCGTACCGTCGCGCTGCTCCAGTGCGTAGGTCACCAGCGCCTGCAGGATGTCGCGGTCCGCGGGGTGCCGGCGCTGGGCGTCGGCCAGCGTCCGCATTGCGTCGGCGACCTGGCCCACGTCGTGAAGAGCGACTCCATAGACGTACGGATACCGCGGCTCGTCAGGAGCCAGCGTCGCGGCCTTGCGAAACTCCGCGAGGGCCTCATCGCTCCGCTTCTGCCTGACGAGCGACAGCCCGAGCGCATAGTGCAGTTGTGCCAGCTCAGGTAGCCGCTGCAATCCCTCCCGCAGCACCCGCTCGGCCTCGGCCTCGCGATTCTGCACCGCGAAGCAGATCCGCGAGGTTCACATAGGCCGGAACGAACTGTGGCTGCAGCCTCATCGCACGGCGATACGCCGTTTCGGCGGCCGACGCGTGCCCGAGCCCGGCCTCGAGTGCACCGAGGTTGATGTTGGCGTCCGCGCGGTCCACGTTGAACTGCTGTACGCCACGATACTCGGCAATGGCCGCGTCGAGACTCTTCTGGATGTCGCCGGACATGAGGGGCGCCGGCACGCCGACCATTGCCGACACGGCCTCGAGTCTGACCGTGCGGACAGGATCCGACAGCAACCGCTGTCCAAGCCGGAGACGTGTCTGGACGTCGAGCGCGCCGAGGCGTTCGGCCACGGCACGCCGGACCAGGGGGTCCGCATCGCTGATGGCGCTGTCGATCGCCGCGGTGACCGCCGGGCCCGCCGCCGGACTCATCAAGGTCACTGCGGTCGCGCGCACAATCGGAGGTGCGCTGCGGTCGTTCACGAGGGCCGCGAGCGCCGCGTCAGCACCGGGGACTCTGTTCCGCCCCGCAGCGATGGTCGGCGCGTACGAAGCGCGCTGCGCCGCAGCCGGACCGTACCATCGCAGGACAGCTGCAGCCGCCCAAGCGGCTGGCCTGTCGTGGTGACACGACGTACACGCGTTCGGGACGCCCAGCGAGACCGTGAGATCGGGTCGTGGGACACGGAAGCCGTGATCCCGCCTGGCATGCACGACCATGTAGTTCCGAACCGGCATGTGGCACGAGGCGCAGGAGGCACCAGGCGATCCGCTCTTGTGGAAGTGGTGCGACGCCGCATCGTAGGTGGCCGGCAGGTGGCATTGCGCGCACACGCCATTTCCTGGAACGGCGATCTTACCGCTGTGCGGATTGTGACAGTTCGAGCATGTCACGCCCGCTGCGTACATCTTGCTCTGCAGGAACGAGCCGTATTCGTAGACCTCGTCGAGCTGCTGGCCATCGGCCTCATACAGTCCCTCTTCGAGAAGCGACACGCGGTGCGTATCGGCGAGCGGCCGGCCGTAGGTGTACTCGGGCCAGATTTGACTGCGGCGCGCATGGCAGCGCCCGCACGTCTCGACTTCGGAATGGGACGGTAACGGGGCTGCGGGCCGGGCGATCGGGCGATCGCCGGCAAAGCTCCAGGCCATCCGCGACCGGCCATCGAGCGAAAACTCGAGTCCCTTGTTTCGATCATTCGGGCTGGACGACGGATGCTGCGCCCATTCGACATGCCGCGACGCCGGGCCATGACAGGCCTCGCATGAGACGTTCAATTCGGACCACTTCGTGTCGAACGTGTCGCGATCGGCGATGTAGTTCTTCTGCAGGTTGGTCGAGTGGCACTCGGCGCACATGTGGTTCCAGTTCTGCGCCGGACCCGTCCAGTGCAGCACGTCGCGGGAGTCCACGTGCTCGCGTGGATACAGATGGAACCACCGTTGGCCGCCCTGCCCTTTCGGCCGTGTATCCCACGCAATACTCAGTGCCTGAAGCCTGCCGCCGGGCAGGGGAAGCAGGTACTGCTGCAGCGGATCGACGCCGAAGGTGTAGGCGACTGGATAGTCCGACGGCTTTCCGTCCGGACCATCCGTGTTCACGATGAACTGTCCCTCTCGCTTGGTGAATCTGGACGTGACACCGTTGTACGTGAAGGTCGTGCCCGTGAACGGTGCGGCGACCGACTGGTCGTTGGCCGGCATCATCGCGCGCTGATGGTGCGATCCGCGCCAGAGCGCCAGCTCGTGCGCGTGGCACGATGCGCAGACCTCCGCACCCACGAACCGAGCCGACGCTGGCGAGGCCACTGCCGCCGGCGGACGTTCCTCGGGCGCTCGCGAGCAGGCGCCGGCGCCCAGGATCGCGACCAGCAGAAGAGGTCTCACCAGGAACGATCGGTCGTCGATCATGGACGTCGCGTCACTCTATCGCAAACGGGCGGCGTTGCCGGGAGTCCGTCGTTCGCCCATAATGTGCCGGCCCTGAAAGGATCTGATGACAACCGACGTACAAGAGCCGCCCAGCCGCACCTGGATCGAGCGAGTGCTGTCACCCGTAGCAGAGGTCCATCGCGACGAAGTGACCAGCGCGCTGCTCATGACGCTGGTGATGTTCCTGATTCTCGCCGCCTACTACCTGCTCAAGACCGCGCGTGAGGTCTTCATCCTCAGCGAGGGCGGTGCCGAGGTGAAGAGCTACTCCTCCGCCGGCCAGGCGCTCCTGCTGCTGGTCCTCGTCCCGCTCTACAGCGCGTTTGCATCGCGCGTGCGTCGTGTGCAGCTGGTGCAGTGGGTCACCCTGTTCTTCGCCTCGCATCTCCTCCTCTTTCTCCTCGCGCTCGGCACCGGCGTCAAGATCGGCATCATCTATTTCCTCTGGGTCGGCATTTTCAACCTGATGGTGATCGCGCAGTTCTGGGCGTTCGCCAACGACCTCTACACGCAGGAACAAGGCAAGCGGCTGTTTCCGCTGATCGGCGTCGGCAGCAGTCTCGGTGCCTGGGTCGGCTCGCTGCGGGCGGGCAGCGTCATGGAGCAGTTTGGACCGACGCGGCTGTTGATCGTCGCCGGCGGGATCCTCGTCGTCTGCGCAGCCCTCGCTTGGGTCATCGACCGCGTCAGCACCCGTCCGGCGCTGAACACGTCCGGACCGCCGGCCAAGAAAGACGAACCGCTGGGAGGACCCAACGGCTTTGCCCTCCTGCTGTCGGACAAGTACCTGCTATTCATCGCGGCGATGATCCTCGTGCTGAACGTGGTCAACACGTCAGGCGAATACCTGTTCGGCCGCTACGTCGTCGAGACCGCGAAGGCGACGTATGGCGCCGGTCCCGACACGGAGGCTGCGCGGCAACAGTTCATCGGCGCGACGTACAGCCGCCTGTTCAGCACGGTCAATCTGCTCGGCTTCCTGCTCCAGATGTTCGCGGTGTCGCGGATCTTCAAGTTCCTCGGTGTGGGACGAGCACTCTTCGTGCATCCGATTGCCGCGCTCGTCGGCTATACGTACATGTTGGGGTCGCCGTCGATCGGGGCGATGAATGTCCTCAAGGTCGTGGACAACAGCCTCGATTACTCGCTGGGCAACACCACCAAGCAGGCGTTGTGGCTGCCCACCAGCCGGGAAGCGAAATACAAGGCCAAGCAGGCGGTGGATTCCTTTGTCGTACGCGCCGGCGACGTCCTGCAGGCCGGTGTCGTCTACACGGGCGAGCTGCTGGCCTTCACGGTCCCGATGTTCGCGGCCGTGAACATCGTCCTGATCGGAATCTGGCTGGCCGTCGCAGCCGGCCTCGGCCGGATGCTCAAGGCGAAGGCCGAGCAAGCCGGCACCACGGAGTTGTGAAGTCGACAAGATAGTAGTTGGTGGTTGGTGGTTGGTAGACGCGCAGCCGAAGGCTACTATCCGCGTGCCTACGAACTACCAACTACCAACTTCTTCCGCCCCGCCCTATGACCCTTCGCGGACTACGCGTCGCGGTGAGAAACGCCTTCCACGACTGGAAGCGCGACATGTCGCCGTCTGCGCGCGCGATTCTCTGGATCGGTATCCTGATTCAGGGTTACGCGATCTACGCGGCGATCTCGCGCTCGCTGGTCTGGCCGCTGATGTGGCCGACAGGCATTCCGTTGTTCGCGAGCATCGGCATCCTGTACGGCATCGGCGGACTCTTCTACAACGGCGTGCTGGCGTCGGAGTTCCTGCGCAAGACGCGGATGGAAGCAGACGCCACGGCCGCACGATCGATTCAGCGCACGCTGCAGCCCGAGACACTCGACGCGCCGCCCGGATACGACATCGACGCCTCGTCGGAACCGTTCCGGATAGTGGGCGGAGACTATTTCGACGTCGTGCGCCTCTCCGGAAGCCGCACCCTCATCGCCGTTGCCGACGTGTCGGGCAAGGGCATGGCTGCGGCGCTGCTGTCAGCGAACCTGCAGGCGCTGGTCCGCACGCTTGCGACGATGGACGACGATCCACGGCAGCTCGCCTCGCGGATGAATCAGCATTTGAGCCGGCACACGCCAGGCGACCGCTTTGCGACGGCCGTCTTCATCGTTTTGGACCATGAGTCTGGCGCGCTCACCGCCGTCAACGCCGGACACAATCCACCGATTCTGGTGTGGGGTGGAAAAGCCGAGCGGCTGCAGGCAACCGGAATTCCGCTGGGGATGTTCGAACAATCCGTCTACGCGGTGCAGTCGGCCGAACTGCCACCTGGGGGCGTCCTGCTCGTGTTTACCGACGGTCTCACCGATGCCCTCCGGGCCGCTGATCCGGACGCATTTCTGGTCGAGACGGTAGTCCGTCAGCCGGATCTGAGCGCCTCCCGGATTCGTGCGCTCTGTGACCCCGCACTCATCGAAGACGATGTGACGATCGTCCGGCTCGCTCGACGCCGAAACTAGCCATCCGCGCCTCCTTGTGAAAAACTAGTGGCCACTAGATGTCCGGCTTTGGACGCGTGGACCTTTCTACACGCAAGGAGGCGCAGCAGGCATGCGGATTGGCATTCTGACCGGCGGCGGCGACGTGCCCGGCCTGAATCCCTGTATCAAGACGGTCGTCAACCGGGCGGAAGACGCCGGGATGGAAGTCTACGGGATTCGGCGTGGGTGGGGCGGGCTGCTCAATTTCAACCTGGACGACCCCACACACAGCGCCGACCTGGTCGAACGCCTGACGAAGAAGGACGTGCGGACCATCGACCGGTACGGCGGCACGCACCTCCACACGTCGCGCACCAATCCGGCCAAGGTGCGCGAGCATGCGATGCCTGCGTTCCTGAAGTCGTCGTATCCGATTCCGGCCGACAAGAAGTCCGCCGACTGCACGCCGTACGTGTTGCGCGTGCTGGAGCATCTCGGCATCGACGCGATGGTCCCCATCGGCGGCGACGACACGCTGTCGTTCGCGGTGCGCCTGTTCCAGGAAGGCGTGCGAGTCATCGCCATCCCGAAGACGATGGACAACGACGTGTTCGGCACGGACTACTGCATCGGGTTCTCTACGGCCGTGACGCGCAGCGTCGAATCGATCAACGCACTCCGGACGCCCGCGGGTTCGCACGAACGGATTGCGGTCGTCGAGCTCTTCGGGCGGAATTCGGGCGAGACGGCATTGATTTCGGCCTATCTAGCCGACGCGGACCGCGCCATCATTTCTGAAGTGCCGTTCGACATCGAGCGTCTGGCCGAATACATCAAGGACGACAAGAAGCAGCAATCCCAGCAACTACGCCATCGTCGCCATCTCGGAAGGCGCCTCGATGATCGGCGGCCAGGTCGTCGAGTACGGGCAGGAGGACGCATACGGGCACAAGAAGCTTGGCGGGATCGGCCAGATTGCCGGCAACGCCCTCAAGCAGCTCACCGGCGAAGATATCGTCTATCAACAGCTCGCGTATCTGATGCGCGCCGGCGCGCCCGATTCGTTGGATCGCATGGTCGCGATCTGGTACGGCAATCTCGCGGTCGACCAGCTGCGGCAGGGACACAGCGGACGCATGGTGGCGCTGCAGAGCGGGCAGTACACGACCGTGCCGGTGGATACGTGCATGCAGGGACTGAAGCGGGTGGATGTCGCCGAGCTCTACGACACGGATCAATACCGGCCGAAGGTCAGTCATATCCTCGGCAAGCCGATGTTCTTGTACCTAGCCATCATCTGGATCTGAGAAAGAAAGGACGAAAGAAATGATCGGGCAAATGGGGAAGACTATCGATCGCGTCACCGAGCTGCTCGGCGCGCAGGCCGCGCCGCTGCTCGAGCATCGTTCGACCACGATTTCGAAGGATCGGCTGCATCTGCCTGGACCCGATTTCGTGGACCGGGTCTGGCTGGCCTCGGACCGATCGAATCAGGTGTTGCGCAACCTGCAGACGCTGTTCGGGACGGGACGGCTGGCCAAGACGGGCTATCTGTCCATTCTGCCGGTAGACCAGGGCATCGAACATTCGGCGGGCGCGTCATTCGCGCCGAATCCGGATTACTTCGACCCCGAGAACATCGTGAAGCTCGCGATCGAAGGCGGGTGCAACGCCGTGGCGTCTACCTTCGGCGTCCTCGGAACGGTGGCGCGGAAGTACGCGCATCGGATTCCGTTCCTGGTGAAGATCAACCACAACGAGTTCCTGACCTACCCGAACAAGTTCGATCAGATCATGTTCGGCACGCTGAAGACCGCGCGCGATCAGGGCGCCGTCGCTGTGGGCGCGACGATCTACTTCGGCTCACCGGAATCGGGCCGCCAGATCGTCGAAGTGGCGCAGGCGTTCTCGGCGGCTCACGAGCTGGGGATGGCGACCGTGTTGTGGTGCTACCTGCGGAACCCGGCCTTCAAAGTCGGCGGCGTGGACTATCACGTCTCGGCGGACTTGACGGGCCAGGCGAATCACCTGGGCGTGACGATCGAGGCGGACATCATCAAGCAGAAGATGCCGGAGAACAACGGCGGGTTCAACGCCCTGAACACGAAGGACAACCCGTACGGCAAGACGAACAAGAAGATTTATACCGAGCTGACGAGCGACCATCCGATCGACCTGACCCGCTACCAGGTGGCCAACTGCTACATGGGGCGCGTCAGCCTGATCAATTCGGGCGGGGCGTCGAGCGGCGAGAGCGACCTGGCCGAGGCGATCAAGACGGCGGTGATCAACAAGCGCGCCGGCGGTGCCGGACTCATCTCAGGCAGGAAGGCGTTCCAGAGGCCGATGGGAGAAGGCGCCGCGCTGCTGCAGGCGATTCAGGACGTCTACTTGAGTCCTGAAGTCACCATTGCGTAGTTCGTAGTTCAGTCAGACTGCAGACCGAAGACCGAAGACCGAAAGACTGGCGGGGTGGTTCGGGATCGTCCCGAACGCACCCCGCTCTCACGCCTGATTTCTCCACGTCAGCCGACGCTCGCAGCGGCCAGGGCGTCCGCACCGGACTCGGAATCCGTCTGGCTCTCGAGCAGAGCCCGCACGCCCCTCAGCGCCGCGAGCCCATCGCGGCTGTTCCGCGAATATGCGACGTAGCCGTCCGGCCGGACGAGGGTGATCTCACGGCGCGTACTCGCGCGCCACTCGACAATGTCGCTCAGCGCCTCGGTCAGCGCTTCGACGGCTTGCTGCGTCGCACCATCCATGCCGGCATCGCACATGAGCAGGAAGCGATTCCGAATGCCGCCGGCGCGCAGCGACTCATCGAAGTAGCGTTCTCCAGCGCCTTCGACGATCGGGCTTCCGCGGTAGGCGATCCCAAGTTCCGACAGCCTCTGGACAAAGGCGTGCTGGAAGGGTGCTAACCGGGACACCATCGGTATGACGGCATTGCGCAGTGCCTGCGCCAGCTTGTTCGGCGTCCCCATCGCTCTGGTCAAGAGATCCGTCGTTTCGATGACCTGCTTGATCACGGGCCGGCGTTCGGTGGCGTAGCTGTCGAGCAGGCGCTCGTTGGCGTGCCCGTGGAGGGCCAGATCCAGCTTCCAGACCAGATTCCAGACATCGTGCAGCCCGGTGTTCATCCCCTGTCCGCCGAACGGGCTGTGGATGTGTGCCGCGTCGCCGGCGACGAAGAAGCCCCCGACGCGCATCTCGGCGACCTGCCGATGATGCACGCGGAAGTAGCTGCTCCAATGAAGCGCGCGCGCCTCGAACTCGGCCGGCGCGCGTTGAGCGAGTATCTGTCTCACTCGATCGAGCGATGGCGGCACGTCTTCGAGCGTGTCAACCGTTGCCACGACACGCCGGCGACTGGCGCTCATCGGGAAGAGGGCAACGGGCCCGAATTCGCTGGGACAGAGATAGAGCTCGTCGGGGGGCAGCGCATCGTTGCTCTCGACGTCTGCCAGCATGAACAACGAATGATAGGCGGCCCCCTCGAATGGCAAGTTCAAGAGATGCCGCACGGTACTGTGCGCGCCGTCACAGCCGACGACGAATCGGGCCGTGAGGTCCGACGGCTGGCCATTCCGATCCAGGGTGACGCGGACGTGATCGCCGTTTTGGATCGCGGATACGAACGACGTGTCGTACTCGACCGCACCACCGCGGCGCTCGAGCTGTTCAACGAGCAGGGTCTCCGTAACATTCTGCGGGACCATCGCGATGAGTGGATACGGACTCTGCGCCGGCGCGAATCGCAGCCGGGCGAGCGTGTGCTGGTGGGCCACCACAGCGACCGACGTCACCCGGTTCGCCACTTCCATGAACGGGCTGACGAGCCCGGCCATGTCCAGGATCTCGAGCGTCCTTGGAAAGATGGCGAGCGCCTTTGACTGGACCGATTGCGTCGAGTGCGTCTCGACGAGTCGCCAGCGCAGACCTCGGCGAACGCACTCATTCGCGAGAAAGAGACCGACCGGTCCAGCACCGACAATCAAGATATCGATATCGCTTGCAGACTTGGGCATGATTCCCCCCGGAGAGTTGACGGCCGACGGCGGACTGGCAATGCGAAGGCTCACATTGCCTTCAGGTAAAAAATGCTCGACAACTCCACGGACAACCCTCGGCGGAAGCCGTTGCCTCGTGCGATGGCCAGCTGTGTCGCCCGGGCTGCGTCGTCCACGTGGATGAACGACCACACTCCCCCTTGAAGTCCGTCGAGCTTGCCGGCCGTTCGCGTGGTTGCCGCGACGTCGTGGCCGGACGCGACGAGCAGCGGCACCAGCCGCCGTCCAATTGCCCCCGATGCTCCGGCTAGCAGAATCTTCATGTGGACCCTCCTTTGCTGCACCGGCCCTCTTGTGAGATCGAGGGCGGGCACATGACATGACGATGTACGCCGCGCTCGCGTGACACCGCGGGTCTTGTCACACGGGAGCTGCTCAGATCGTCTGGAGTACGGAATGACTACGCTCTACGAAGACGACACGCTCGGAGGTGAGCTGCGCGCCCTCAGACAGCTGATCTTTTCGATTTCCTACCGGATGCTCGGCAGTGTCGCCGACGCCGAAGACGTGGCGCAGGAGTCGCTTCTCCGTTTGCACCGAGCTCGTGCGGAGGGGACCGCCGTCCAGTCGCCAAAGGCCTATCTCGCCGCCGTCGCTACACGACTATCCATCGATCACTTGCGTTCCGCTCGAGTACGCCGCGAGCAGTACGTGGGCACGTGGCTCCCCGAGCCAGTCGTTGAGGGGCGTGAAGCGGACGCCGAGCGACGTGTGGAGAATTCAGAGTCGCTGTCGATGGCGTTTCTGGTGATGCTTGAGGCGCTATCCCCGGTCGAGCGGGCGGTATTCGTCCTCCGCGAAGTCTTCGAGTACAGCTACGAAGACATCGCCGACGTTGTTGAGAAGGCCGAGGATAACTGCCGACAGATCTTCGTCCGGGCGAAACAGCGCATTGCCAACAGACGGCCGCGGTTCGAGAGCTCCGATCAGAAGCGGGATGAACTCGCGCGGCACTTCCTGGCGGCGTGCGAGCGTGGCGATCTCGCAGGCCTCAAGCGGCTGCTGGCGAAGCACGCGACCTTCTTCGGCGACGGCGGCGGTAGAGTGGCGGTCGCCGTCCGGCAGCCGGTACACGGTAACGATCGCGTGGCGCGGCTCCTCCACGGCATCCTCTTCAAGAAGAAACGTCCTGGGATGCGGTTGCAGCCAGTGCACGTCAATGGCCAGCCGGGCGCGATGGCACTCGACTCAGACAATCGAGTGATCTATGTGTTCACGCTCGATATCGCGGACGATGCCGTTCAGGCCATCCGATCGGTGATCAACCCGGACAAGCTACAGCATCTCCGTCCGTTGTCGGACTGGGCGACGCTGACGCATGCGAGGGGGGATGCGTAGATGCGATTGGGGGCAGAAAGGCTGGACACGGACCGGTGAGGTCCGTGTCCAGGCAGTTCGCGACGCTAGAAAACGAGACGGAAGCCCAGTCTGAACTGGCGCTCGTCGATCCCTTCCCGGGCGAGATCCTGCACGCCGGTGATCGTCATGAAATCCGAACCGTCACCGACGTTGTTATCGGGAATCCCGAGGTGCGGCGTGTTCGTGAAGTTGAACGCTTCCAGCCTGAACTGCAGCTTCGTGTCGCCGTGGATCTGGAATTCGCGAGTCAGGCCGAAGTCCCAGTTGAACGCGCCAGGCGCGCGCAGGATGTTGTAGCCCGTGTTGCCGAACCGCGCTTCGTTCACCTCGGCAAACGACGAGGGATCGTAGTACGGCGTGTCGCTGCCGACCCCCCCGAGCTTGACGACGGGCTTCACCTGGTCCGCGGTCTGGGCGCTGCCCGGCAGGTTCAGCGACGTGCCGTCGGCGAACACCGAGAAGGGTGGACCGCTAATCATGCTGATCGTGTTGTTCACCTGCCACCCGCCTACGATATATGACAGCACGCCGCCGTCGTGCAGCCACCGCCGTTCGGGGCCGAAGGGGAGTTCCCACGAGCTGCTGATACCCAGGTTGTGGGTGCGATCGGTGCTGATGAGCGCGTAGTTGCGGCTCGAGTACGCCAGCGCCTGAACGTTCGGCTGAAACGAGCTGTTCTCGTTGTCGCTCTTGCCCCTCGCCAGCGTGTAGTTCACGCTCAGGCTGAGGCCGTCGGCGAACCGCCGATGCAGCTGCGCCTGCATCGAGTTGTACTGCCCCGATCCGACAGGCTGCAGGAAAGTGGTAGTCGCCGTGCGGCCGTACGCGCTGCCAGCGGCCTGCCGTCCTCACCGGCGCCGATGACCTGGCCGGCATTGATGTCTCTGAGCCCGAGCTGTCGTGTCGAGTGCGTGCCCACGTACCCGATCTGGCCCGTGAACTTCCAGGGCAGCTCCCGCTGGACCGTGAAGTTCCACGACTGGATGTACCCGCGTTCGAGATCCTTCGGGTAGCCGGCCCACGCATAGTTGCTCGGGATGTCGATGATGCCATTGCCTGGAGCCGGCACGGTAATCGCGGGAATCCCCCCGGCCAGCGTCGCGATCGGCGTCAGGCCGTCGGGTGATTCGACGATTGAGCTGCGTCAGGATCGGGTAGTTCGCCCGAACGATCTCGATCCCATAGTACGGATCGTTGGTCAGGCCGTAGCCCGCGCGGAAGACCCACTTGTCGCCGATGCGATAGGCCGTGCCCACGCGCGGGGCGAAGAGCGTCTTGCTCGCCTTGATGCCGCAGTCGGTGGGTATGTCGCCGATGCCACAGAGCAGCACCTTGTTGGTGGTGGGGTCGTAGCGCTCGATGCCGCGGTCGGGTCGGGTCGGCATCGGGAAGTACTCCCACCGCGTGCCATAGTCGAGCGTGAAGTTGTCGCCGATGGTCCACCGATCGCGAATGTAGAAGCTGAAGGGGTTGGCCCGCACCCTGTACTCGTCCGGCACCTGCAGCGTTCTGCCTGAGCTGCTGGCCAGGCCGAGCACGAACGCTGCCGCGCTGTTGGACCGGGAGCCGTCGGAGGTCTGCTGGCAGTTGCCCGACGCGGGATCGATGACCTCGCACCGCTCCGTGATGCCGCGGTCGAACTCGAAGCCGCCCTGCGCGCCGAAGCCCCCGGTGATGAACTCCGCCTGCGCATGGTTCAGCCCCGTGCGATAGAAGTCGGCGCCGAACCGGATGCTGTGCTTGTTCTTCAACCAGTTGAAGTTCACGACGTATTGCGCCTGCGGATCGTGCCGGTAGTACGGCATGAAGTTCTCGTTCACGCCGACCTTGGCGAAGTCTCCGTTGTCCCCTCGAACTTGAACGTGGGCCAGCCGCTCTCGAAGAGGCGCGTGCCGTTGGTGCCCGGAATGCCCAGCACGTCGCTCCCGATGTTCGTGCCGAGGCCCGGCTGCTCCGAGTTCGTCACCTGTTTGGCAAATCCAAAGTGCGCGTCCATGAGGAACGTCGGGCTGAAGATATAGGTGCCCATGATGGTGGTCCGGTAGATGTTGCCGTGACCATGACCCAGGGTTGCTGCTGCCGCCAATGGGCTGCCCGATCGCCTCGTCACCGAAGACGGTGGGCACCGACGTCGTCCAATGGAGGAGACCGAAGGTACCGGCCAGGTTGAACTTGGAATTCACGTTGTAGTCGACCTTCGTGTCCACCTGTCGGCGGTCGGACTCAAACGGGCCCTGGGCGAAGTAGTTGCGGCTCTCCCGGTCGATGTTGTTGGCGGGAATGTGGCTCGCGATCTGCTGCGCGATCGGGTCCATCCTGCGCCGCCGGGAATGATGTTGAGGCAGTTCGGATTGGACGCGGTGTTGCACAGCGAGTAGTTCGGGTCGCCCGGAAACACCTGGAACTGCGTGCGCCCGGTGCCGTCCGCGTTGCCGGAAAGCGGATCGTAAATCGGCGAATCCGAACTCTGGAAATCACCACGCAGCATCGCGGGCGTCGGGATCGTCACCGTCCGTGTCGACGACGCGGTGGTCCCTCGTACCCTCGTAGCTGACGAAGAAGAACGCCTTGTTCGTCATGATGCGGCCGCCAACCGTCCCGCCGTACTGGTTGTAGCTGGCCTCGGGCTTATCGCCGGTGTTCAACGCGGCGTCACCGAACCGCATCGGCCACGCCTTCATGCCCTGGTTGGTGAAGTACTCGAATCCGGATCCGTGGTAGGCATTGCTGCCGCTCTTGGTCCGCACGTTGATCGCGGCTCCGCCGGCCAGCCCCTGTTCGGCGCTCATGCTGCTCGTAACGACGTTGACCTCGTCGATCGCCTCGAGCGTCGGCACGTACGAGGAGACGTGCGGCAGCTGGACGTTCGCGGTGCTGACGCCGTCGATGCGCGTGTTGTTCTGGTCGTCGCTCGTCCCGTTGACCGTGAACTCGAGCGATCGCGACGGATTGCTCGGGATGGAGTGCGAGTTGATCGGCGGCGCAAAGCCCGGCAGCAGGCGGTACATCTGCTGGTAGTTGCGGCCCAGCGGCACCGGCGCGTTCACCAGTTCCTTCGCCTCCAGGCTCTCGTGCACCTCGGCGCTGTCGGTCTGCAGCTTCGGTGGCTCCGCGTTGACGGTGACGGTCTCGCCGATGTTGCCAACTTCGAGCGTGACGTCGACACGAGTGACGCTGTTCTGGCTGACGGTGACCGCCGTCTGCTCGAACGACTTGAAGCCTTGCTGGCTCACCTTTATGCCGTAGGTGCCGGCAGGCAGGTCCGGGAAATTGTAGTGACCGGTCGTGTCAGTCACCGTCTCACGCGTCAGGCCGGTGCCCTTGTTCGTAATGACGATGTTGGCGCCGGGCAGCGAAGCGCCGGTAGAGTCTTTGAGGTCCCCCAGGATCGAACCGTAAAGGACCTGTGCCATGCCCTGTCGAGGAACGACAGGCCAGGACCACGGCAACCAGCAACACACAAGGCAGCGAGACAGTCCACTTTCGTGCGCCAAGCATTGACACCCCTCCAGTCGAAAAGAGTCTGCAGTCGGAGAGTCGGTAAAGCTTGTCCCCCTCTTGCACGTCAGAGCTGTTAATTGCGCGACATGATACACCTTACGTAGTCTTCTGGTTGCTTTCGTTCTCTTGCGTATTCGTCCGCCCGCTGCGGAATCGACACGCCGCGCCAAGCGCGACTGTTCGAGCCATAGGGCTGTCTTTCCTTCGGCGGATGCGCCTGCTAGGCTCGGCGCATGACAAACGACGCGCCTTGCGTTCAATAGCGTTTGCGGTCCTTGCGCTCGCGGGCGTCACGTCGCTGGTCGTCCGAGCGCAGGCACCGGGCACCGGCTCCACTCGCACGCCGGCATCGCTTTTCCTCGCATGCGACGCGCTCGACCCCCGGCTTCGCGGTCATGGCTGGCTGGTAGACGGCGTCGAGGGACAGGCGCTGCAGCTCGATGGAATCGCCGCACACCTCCAAATTCCAGCCGTCGAGGTTCCGGCTCTGACCGGCTCGTTCACGGTCGAGGGATGGGTGGCGCTGGGTGCGTATCCGTTCAACGACGCGCCAGTGCTGCAGCAGCAGCACGGCGAGTCGGTCGGATGGTTCCTCGGGGTCGGCGATCGCGGCCAGGTTCGCTTCGACGCTGCGACGGGCTCCCATCGTCTGTCGATCGTGAGCGGCGATCGGCTCGCGCTTCGCGAGTGGGCGTACATCGCCGGGGTCTTCGAGGCCGGACGTGGGACGACGCTCTATGTGAATGGCGTGAAGGTCGGTGAGGCGAGCGGATCGGAGCCGTTCGTTCAGGCAACAACGTCCGACCTGTGGATCGGCCGGAACCAGTATCCGATGCAGCAGACTGCCGCAGTCGGCACTGGACGCCAGCAGCCGACCCGCATTCTCCTCGACGGCATCCTCGACGATTTGCGTCTCACGCCATCCGCCGCGACGGCCACGATCATCGCCGCCACGTACGCGCGACTGAAGCCCCGCACACCGCCACCCCTCGAGCCGCGCGCACTACCGTCTCTCCCGGCCGGACCGGCGATGTTCGGCGCCCTTTACACCACGCTCCGCTACTACAAGGGGTGGGACGATGTATGGCGCGTGGGAGATGGGGCGGATGTCGTCGTGCGTTTCGATCGAGCGCCCTATTGGCTGGCGTTCTGGCGCGGCACCAGCTACATCCCGCACTGGGTGACCGAGACCGGCATCTGGTACGACAACGAGTTCACCGAAACCTTTCCGCCGGGCATGGTCGGCAGCGCCGAGCCGATGTCCGACAAGCAGTGCCGGTATTCGCACGTCCGGATTCTCGAGTCGAGCGACGCCCGCGTGGTCGTCCATTGGCGGTATGCACCGCTCGGCGTTGGCTATCTGCCGGCGTACCCGGATCCGGAGACGGATTGGGCCGACTGGACCGACGAGATTCATACGATCTACCCGGATGGTGTCGGCGTCCGGAAGATCGTGGTGCACACGTCGCAGCCTGAAGCGAGACGTGAATGGCACGAGGGCATTGTCGTGATGGGCCCTGGAATGACGCCGAACGACGCCCTGGAGCGCACTGGACTCACGATTGCGAACAGCCACGGCGAGGCCGTGGACGTGTCCTGGGAACACGCCACACCGCCGGCTGAGCCCGCACAACCGCCGGGATCGGGCATTCAGATCATTCACACGCGATCGCGATTCAAGCCGTTCGCCATCGCGAGAGTACAGGACGAGCCGAGCTTCGACGTCTACGCGGGCGAGATCCGGCGCGACGTGAGCATCTATCCGTGGTGGAACCATTGGCCCACGGCATTCGAACCGTCGAACGGTCGCTACGCGCTGGCCGCCGATCGAGCGAGCCATTCGTCGCTCACGCATCTACGGTGGAAAGCCATCGAATCGTCGGCTGATCGAATCGTGAAAGTGCATCTCGAAGGCTTGAGCGATGCCGGCGTGGCAGGGCTGGCGTCGCTCGCTCGATCGTGGGAGGCACCGGCTCCGATGGCGATTGAGGGGCCTGGCTACACCGGTGGGGTGTACGATCCCGGAGAGCGGGCCTGGATTGTGCGAAGAACGGGTGGCGCGAACGTGCCGCTCGTGCTGCGTCTGAACGCAACCGAGGCGTCGCCGCTCGAAAACGTGGCGCTGGTCGTCGAGGGGTGGGGACCGGGTGCGGCCACGTTGTCGGTGGATGGCCGAGCCGTTGATCGTGGCGACGCGTTCAGAGTCGGACACCGCCAGCGTGTGGATGGGACAGACCTCATCGCGTTCATCACGCTGCGCGCGACGTCCGCGGCAAGGTTTGTGGTGAGCCCGGGTTAATCTCGTTTCGGTCTCGGTCTGCCGTCTACGGTCTGCAGTCTACAGTGTGTGCAGCGACCGCAGACCGAAGATTGAAGACTGAAGACTGAAGACCGTTCCAAGGGCGCGTGTGAATCCAAACTGGTTCGAGACGTTCTTCGAAGGCCTGGCCGTCGATCTCTGGCGGAGCGCGATCACGCCGGAACAGACGGCCCGCGAGGTCGCGTTCCTGCAGCGGCACCTCGGGCTGCGGCCCGGCATGCGCGCGCTGGACGTGCCGTGCGGGAGCGGCCGCCACGCGATCGGGCTGGCCGGCGCCGGTGTCCGGATGACCGGCGTAGACATTTCAGCGGCCTTTCTCGCGCATGCGAGTACCGGGACGGCCGACGTCGAGTGGGTGCAGAGCGACATGCGCGCCTTGCCATGGACCGCGCGCTTCGACGCCGCCTACTGCTGGGGCAACAGCTTCGCCTATTTCAACCACGACGAATGCCAGGTGTTCCTCAGGGCCGTTCAGGCCGCTCTGATTCCCGGCGGGCGCTTCATCCTCGAGAGTGGCGCCGTGTCCGAGTCTCTGCTGCCGGTTCTTCAAGCCGAGCGCACGATGCGAATCGGGGACATCGACTTTCACAGCTCGAACACGTACGACGCGCTCGACGGGCGGATGGACATCACCTACACGTTCGCGCGTGGCGATCAGGAAGAGGTCAAGCCGATCCACCAGTGGGTGCACTCGGCGGCGGAAATACGACGGATGCTGACATCCGCCGGACTGACCGTCCAGGCCGCCTTTGGTGACATCGACGATCAGCCCTACCAGCTGCGCGCTCCGCACCTCATCGTGCTGTGCGAGCGGTCCTGAAGAACCGACTCACTGGCCACCTGATCCATGAACTGAGAGGTACAGCTCTTGCGAAAGGGATGGCGGAGCCGGTTCAACACCGACCATTCCATCATGGGCTGGATACTGCTGTGTACGTGTCACACTCAGTTCAATGACTTACCTTCCACTTCGTGGCCGGCGCTCCACCTCCTATTGACTGCTGACGGGCTTCGACCCAAAGCGCAAGCCGGCCGGGGCTGCGATGCGCGGTGAATTCCTCGATGCGGGCCGGCTGCACCTCGCCGCGAGACAGCTCGCCGCGACCCTTCGGCCGCAGTCGGCGTCGGGTCCCTGGTGGCAGCGCGCGTCGCACCTCACTCAGCTCGATCGCGATGCGCAGGTGCTCAATGCGGCCTATCGAGCGGCGGCGGAGGACGTGCATCGCGGCGAAGCCGTGCCGCCGGCGGCGGAGTGGCTGCTCGACAACTTCCACCTGATCTCGAACGAGATCATCAGCGTTCAGAACGATCTGCCGCGCGGTTACTACCGCCGTCTGCCTCGTCCTCCGCGTGGTGTCGGCCGCGGAAGGCCGCGCATCGAGCAGATGGCGCGCGCACTGATCGAGTACAGCGACGCACGGCTCGATGCGGAGCGGCTGCGCGGATTTCTGCTGGCCTTCCAATCCGCCGCTCCTCTCACGATCGGCGAACTGTGGGCATTGCCGAGTATCGTCAAAGCCGCGTTGGTGTCACACCTTGCCGACGTGTCGCAGGGACTGCTCGACACGCGCGCGGCAGTGGCGAGAGCGGATGCCTATCTCGCCGCCTTCGAAGGTTCCGAGAGTGACGAAATCCGGGCCGTCGAGGAGCGTCCGCCGCTCCCGTTTCTCGTGCGTTTGCTGCAGCGGATTCGTGAGTTCGGTCCGCAGGCGGCAGGTGTGCGCGCCATGCTCGAGGCGCGGCTCGCCGCGCAGGGCCTCTCACCAGAAGACACGATCCGCGACGAGGGGCAGCGGGCTGCGGCCGATCAGGTCTCGATGGCGAATGCCATCACCAGCCTGCGCTTCTGCGCGTCGCAGGACTGGAGCCGGTTCTTCGAGAGCGTGAGTCAGGTCGAGGAAATCCTCCGGCACGATCCTGTCGGCGTCTACGCTCGGATGGACTTTGCGAGCCGGGATCGGTATCGCCAGGCCGTCGAGGCGCTCGCCGATGGCACCGGAGAGGATCAGAACCGGGTCGCGCAGCAGAGCGTGGACGTCGCCCGTGCCGCGACGCCTTCGCGCGACGACGATCGGGTGGCGCACGTCGGCTATTACCTGATCGGCCGCGGACGTCCTCATCTCGAGCACTTACTGTCGCATCGGCTCCGGCTGCGCCGGCGGGTGACCCGCGCGATCTTCCGCCAACCGACACTGCGTCTATCTCGGACCGATCGTCCTGATGACGATCGCGTTCGCGGCGATCGCTGGCGGCTACGCGCAAGCGGCGGGTGGGCTACCCGGCGCTGGCCGGATGGGCGGCGCTCATCGCGCTACTGCCCGCGAGCGATCTGGCGACGGCGATCACCCAGCGGTTCATGAGCCGGCTGATCGTGCCACGACGGCTGCCCCGACTCGAACTGGAAGGGGGCGTCCCGGCGCATGCCCGGACGATGGTCATCGTGCCGACGCTGTTCGGGAGCGTCGCTGCCGTGCGGGAGCTGCTGGCCCACCTCGAGGTGCTGGCCCTGGGCAACTTCGATCCGCACGTGCACTTTGCGTTGCTGAGCGACTTCCCGGACGCGGCCGCGGAGCACCTGCCAGGCGACGACGAGATCCTCGAGGCCGCCCGGACCGGCATCGATCAGCTCAACCGCCGTCACGGCAATGGCAAGAACGATCGCTTCTACCTCTTCCACCGCGAACGACGGTGGAATCCGCAGGAATTCCGCTGGATGGGGTGGGAGCGGAAGCGGGGCAAGATCGAGGAATTCAACCGGCTGCTTCGGAACGCCGGTGAGACCAGTTTTCGCTACGTCGCCGGCGACCTGTCGATCCTGCCGGACGTTCGCTACTGCATCACGCTCGACAGCGATACGCGACTGCCTCGCGACGCCGCGCGAGCGTTGATTGGCATCATCCTCCACCCGCTCAATCATCCGCGCATCGATCGTGCGCTCCAGCGCGTCACCGAGGGCTACGGCATTCTGCAGCCGCGCGTCAGCGTGACCCTGGCCAGCGCGGCTGGCTCGCTCTTCGCTCGTGTCTATGCCGGCCACACGGGCGTGGATCCGTATACGACCGCCGTGTCGGACGTGTACCAGGACCTCTTCCGCGAAGGCATCTTCGCGGGCAAGGGCCTCTATCACGTGGACTCGTTCAGGGCCACGCTCGAAGGACGCGTCCCCGAGAACGCGCTCCTGTCGCACGACCTGTTCGAGGGCCTGCACGCAGAGTCGCACTGGTCAGCGACGTCGAGGTCGTGGACGACTACCCGGCGACCGTTCTGGCGCACGTGCGGCGGCAGCGCCGCTGGGTGCGCGGTGACTGGCAGATTCTCCTGTGGCTGTTTCCGCTGGTTCCGACCGCACGCGGCGTCGCGCGGAATCGTCTGCCGCTGATCAGCCGTTGGAAGATTTTCGACAACCTCCGGCGCAGCCTCAGCGCACCTGCCCTGCTCGGATTCCTGTTCGCGGGTTGGACCGTGCTGCCGGGGCGGCCGTGGGTCTGGACCCTGATGGCGCTCGCGGTGCCCTTCGCGCCGATGCTCCTCACCATGGCCCGCGGGCTCGACGCCGCATGGTCGGGACAGCCGCTCGGCGTATTCGTACGGCAGCTCTGGGAAGACGTGCGGACCGCCGCGGCACAGGGACTGGTCGCGGTGATGCTCCTCCCCTTCCACGCGTGGGAGATGCTGCACGCGATCATCCTGACGCTCGTACGCCTCGCCTTCACACAGCGTCGTCTGCTCGAATGGGAGACCGCGGCCAGCGTGGCCGCTGCCGCCGTGGGGCTCAGCGGTCAGTCGCCACAGCTCACGTTTCTGCGGGAGATGATGTCGAGCCCGATCGTCGCGGGCCTCGCCATCATCGCGGTCGCCGCGTCACCCACCAGGCCCTGGTTCGTGGCGATGCCGTTCATTCTGGGCTGGGCGGCCGCGCCGCTCATCGCCTACTGGATCAGTCAGCCGCCACCGCCGCGGCTCGTGGACTTCGGGCCCGAGCGATCGAGCCTTTCTGCAGCGCCTGGCACGCAAGACGTGGCAGTACTTCGAGACCTTCGTCGGACCCGACGATCACTGGCTTCCGCCAGACAACTTCCAGGAAATGGCGGGCCCGCGTCTCGCGAGACGCACGTCGCCGACCAACATCGGCATGGGACTGCTGGCGACGCTGGCCGCGCACGATCTGGAATTCATCACGACCGACACGCTGGCCGATCGGATCGAACACACGCTCGACACGTGCGAAGGACTCGAGCGGCACGAAGGCCATCTCCTCAACTGGTACGACACCGAATCACTGGCCCCCCTGCGCCCGTACTACGTGTCCACCGTGGACAGCGGCAATCTCGTCACGTCGCTCGTGACACTGGCCAGCGGGCTCGATCGGATTTCCGCCGAACCACCGGAAAGAACACGTCTCGATGCACTCGCGGAGCGGACCCGCCGCTTCGCCGACGAGATGCGCTTCGGGTTCCTCTACGACTCGAATCGCCAGCTCTTTTCCATCGGCTACCGGCTGGCCGACAGCGAAGGTCCGGGCCGGCTCGATGCCTCCTACTACGACCTTCTTGCGTCGGAAGCCCGACTCGCGAGCTTCTTTGCGATCGCTCGCGGCGACGTGCCGCAGCGCCATTGGTTCCGGCTCGGGCGGTCGGCGGTCAGCGTCAGCGGCGCACCGACGCTCCTGTCGTGGAGCGCCACGATGTTCGAGTACCTGATGCCGTGCCTGTTGATGCGCTCGTTTCCAGGCACGCTGCTCGAGACGACGTACCGGCGCGTCGTGACCAGGCAGATACAGTACGGGAACCAGCGCGGCGTGCCCTGGGGCATCTCCGAGTCGGCCTACAACGTGGTCGATCGGGCGGACAACTATCAGTACAAGGCGTTCGGCGTGCCCGGGTTGGGATTGAAGCGCGGACTCGCCGACGATCTCGTCGTCGCGCCGTACGCGACCGCGTTGACGCTGCCGATCAGGCCGCAGGCGGCGGTGAAGAATCTCGTGCGCTTGTCACAAGCCGGTGCGGAAGGCCGCTTCGGGTACTACGAATCCATCGACTACACGCCGCGGAAGACCTACGAGCCTGGTGAGCCCTCGGACGCCATCGCGTCCGACGGCGTCATCGTCCGCACGTTCATGGCCCATCACCAGGGCATGATCCTGCTGTCGATCACCAACGCGCTCTGTAACGACGTGATGGTCGAACGCTTTCACGCCGATTCGCGCGTGCAAGCGACCGAACTGCTGCTGCAGGAGCGCGTGCCTCCGCAGGCTGCCACAGAACCTCCACGGCCGGCCGACGAGAGCCGCGCCCTCTGGACCGCTCCCAGCATCCAGCCGAGGCGGTTCAGGACGCCGCATACCTATTACCCGCACGCCCAGTTCCTCTCGAACGGCTCGTACGTGACCGCGGTCACCAACGGAGGCGGCGGATACAGCCTCTGGCGCGGCCTGGCCGTCACACGCGCGCGCGAGGACCGGACGACCGATGCCGGCGCGCACTTCATCTACCTGCGCGACATCCGATCGGGCCTGGTCTGGTCGCCGACGTACCTTCCGACCAGGCGGGAGCCCGAGGAATATCTGGTCTCGTTCTCCTCCGAGAAGGCAACCTACCGGCGGCTCGACGATGGCATCGAAGTTCAGCTCGATGTGGTCGTGTCCGCCGAAGACGACGTCGAGGTCCGGCGCCTGTCGCTGACCAACCGCAGCGATCGCATGCGCGAGATCGAGGTCACGAGCTACGCCGAGATCGTCCTGGGCCGCCTCGAGGACGACATCGCACATCCGGCGTTCGGAAAACTGTTCATCCAGACCGAATACGTGGCGGACACGTCGGCCCTCCTGTGCAGCCGTCGCCCGCGCGCCACGGGCGAAGCTGGCGCCTGGGCGTTCCACGTCCTGAGCGTGGACGGGCGCAGCCAATCGCCGACCGAGTGGGAGACGAGCCGCACGCGCTTTCTGGGCCGCGGCAGGACCCCGGCCAATCCAGTCGCACTCGACGGCCGGGCCCTCACAGGAACGACCGGCGCCGTCCTGGATCCGATCGTGAGCCTTCGGCAACGCGTACGACTCGAGCCAGGAGGATTCGCGCGCATCGCCTATGCCACCGGAGCGGCCGACGAGCGCGACACGGCGCTGACGCTCGCTCACCGTTACCACGACCGCGGTGCCGCCGCGCGAGCGAGCGCGATGGCGTTCACGCACAGCCAGATGGTGCTCCGCCATCTCGGAATCTCGAGCGATCTGGCGCGGCAGTACGACCGCCTCGCGTCGAGAACGTTCTATCTGGATGAATCGCTGCGCGCCTCACCGGACGTGCTCGCCCGCAATCGGCGCGGTCAGGCCGGGCTGTGGCCGCACGGCGTTTCGGGCGACCTGCCGATCGTGCTCATCAAGGTCATGGAGCTCGACGACGCCACACTCGTCCGGCAGGTGCTTCAGGCGCAGGAGTACTGGCGGCTGAAGGGGCTTCGAGCCGATCTCGTCATCCTGAACGAACATCCAACTGACTATCTCGACGAGATGCACCAGAGCCTCGACCGAGCTCATTTCGAACGGATCGTGGAATGCGTGGCGCGGACGCCCGGGCGGAGTCTTCCTGCTTCGATCGGAGGAGGTGCCCACCGAAGACCGGCAGTTGTTCGAATCGGTCGCACGTGCCGTGCTGGCGGGCAACCGCGGCGAGCTCGCAGAACAGCTCGATCGACCATCGCCGGTGCTGCCGACACCGCGTCCTCTCGCGACGCCACCGACTGAGCAGACATCCGGCGCTGCCGCCGGAGCCGGGCTCGAGATGCCGGCGCTGCAGATGGCCAATGGATTTGGCGGTTTCACCGAGAACGGCCGGGAATACACGATCGTGCTGCGCGGCGACACGGAGACGCCGGCGCCCTGGGCGAACGTCCTGACCAATCCCACGTTCGGCACGCTCGTCACGGCGTCCGGCGCCGCGTTCACGTGGTCGATCAACAGCCGCGAGCATCGCCTCACGCCGTTTGCCAACGATCCGGTCAGCGACGTGACGTCCGAGGCGATCTACGTTCGAGACGACGACAACGGCGAAGTGTGGGGCGCGACGCCCGGCACCGCTTCCGCGCAGCGCAGACGACATGTGGATCGTGCGGCATGGCGCGGGCGTCACCTCGTTCGAGCACGCGACGATCGGAATCGAACAACGCCTGGATGTCTGGGTGTTCCCGGACGCGCCGGTGAAAGCCACGGTGCTGAAGCTGACCAACACGACCGACGGACCCGAGGCGTTTGAGTCTCTTCGGCTACAACGAATGGCTGCTGGGTCCACCCCGCACGGGCTGGCAGCGATCCGTCGTGACCGGCCGTGACGCACCCACCGGCGCGGTCACGGCGAGAAACCCGTACGACGCCGACGCCGTGGGACGAGTGGCCTTCTCCTGGTGCAGCGAGCAGGTGCGATCCATCTCAGGCGATCGCACCGAGTTCATCGGGCGCAACGGGTCGCTGGCCGTCCCGGCGGCGCTGATGATGGAGGCGCTCTCGAACAAGGTCGGCGCCGGACTCGATCCGTGCGCAGCACTGCACGTCCCGCTCACCCTTGCGCCAGGCGAAACGCGGAGCGTCGTGTTCCTGCTCGGCGAAGGCGCGTCGATCGACGAGGCACGCGGGCTGATTGCGCGCTGCGGGGATCCCGAAGCCGTCGACCAGGGACTCGGACGCGTCCGCGCGCTGTGGGACGATCTGCTCGGCTCAATCACGGTCCAGACGCCAGACGATTCGTTCGATCTCCTGGTCAACCGCTGGCTGCTCTACCAGACCGTCACGTCTCGGCTCTGGGCGCGCACCGGCTACTACCAGCCAGGCGGTGCGTTCGGATTTCGCGATCAGCTGCAGGACGTGATGGCGCTCGGCTTCAGCCGCACCGATCTGTACCGGGAGCACCTGCTGCTCGCCGCGAGCCGCCAGTTCGTCGAAGGCGACGTGCAGCACTGGTGGCATCCTCCGAGCGGCCGCGGCACCAGGACTCGATGCTCCGACGATCTCGTGTGGCTTCCGTACGTGGCGGCCCACTACGTCACTACGACCGGCGATGAGCAGGTGCTCGACGAGGTGGTGCCCTTCCTGGAGGCCCCCGTGCTCGCCGCGGATCAGCACGAGGTCTACGCGCTTCCAGCGCGCTCAGCGACGAAGGCCACGCTCTTCGAGCACTGCGTCCGCGCCATCGACCGCGGCCTGACGGTCGGCGCGCACGGACTGCCGCTGATGGGCACCGGCGACTGGAACGACGGGATGAATCGCGTCGGCCACGAAGGACGAGGCGAGAGTGTCTGGCTGGGTTGGTTTCTGTTCTCGGTGCTGACGGACTTCGCCCAGATCGCCGACCGGCACTCGCGAGGCGATCTCGCCGCGCGATATCGCGCAGAGTCTCGTCGTCTCGCCGACGCGTTGGAGCTGGCCTGGGACGGCGCCTGGTACAGACGGGCGTACTTCGACGATGGCTCCCCGCTCGGCTCGTCGGACAACGACGAGTGCCGGATCGACTCGATCAGCCAGTCGTGGGCGGTGCTGTCGGGTGCCGCTCCACCGAGGCGCGCGGAGCGCGCCATGGATGCCGTGCGCGCGCACCTGGTTCGCCGCCACGCGCGAGATCATTCAGCTGCTGACGCCGCCGTTCGACCGCGGCGCACGCGATCCCGGCTATATCAAGGGCTATATCCCTGGCATTCGAGAGAACGGCGGCCAGTACACGCACGCGGCGCTGTGGACGATCATGGCGCTCGCCAGGCTCGGATATGGCGACGAAGCCTTCGATCTCTTCCACATGATCAATCCGATCAACCACACGCGGGATCGGGCCTCCGCCGTGCGCTACGTCACGGAGCCTTACGTCGTCGATGGCGACGTCTACGCGCATCCCGAACACACGGGACGAGGTGGATGGTCCTGGTACACGGGCTCGGCCGGCTGGATGTACCGCGTGGCGATTGAAAGCGTGCTCGGCCTCCAGCGGCATGGGAGCACGTTCTCGGTGACGCCATGCATCCCATCCGGGTGGGCGGACTACGCGTTCGAGTGGCGGTTCGGCTCCACGCTCTATCGGATTCGTGTCGAGAATCCGGAACGCCGCAGCACCGGCGTGGCCGCGGCCTCGCTGGATGGCGCGGCAGTCGATCCCCGCCACATTCCGCTCACAGACGACGGCCGCACCCACGAAGTCCGGATCACGATGGGTGCGACCCGTTGATAAGGATGGGGCGATCTTTGCAGTTGCCCGGGACGCGCCGGGCGAATGCGTGGTTGAGCTCGGCGCCGACTGGAGAAGAGCCATGACCGACGTCGTGAAGGTGGCGGTTGACACGCAGTTGTCCGGAGAGGCCGCGATCGCCAAGGTGCGCGAGCTGCTTCCGGCATTCCGATCGGGCATGCTCGTCACGCATGCCGTCACTCCAAGCATCGGCCGCGAGCACAGCATCCGCCCGATGGCGCTCCAGGGCGACACGCGAACGTTCGGAGGTGCCTTGTGGTTCTTCGCTGACGAGCGCAGCCGCAAGATCGAAGAGATCAACCACGACTCACGTACGTCGGTCCTCTTCCAGAGCGACGACGATATCCGGTACCTCCATCTCTATGGCGAGGCCTCCGTCGTACGCGATCGCGCCAGAATGCATGAGCTCTTTACCCCGCTCGTCCGCACCTGGTTCCCAGACGGCCTCGACGATCCGCATCTGACACTGATCCGGTTCGACGCGCACGGCGGATCCTTCTGGGACAGCCCCGGCGGGCTGCTCCAGGTTCTGGGCGCCTTCACGAAGTCGGTGGTGATCGGCGGCAAACCGGGAAAGGGCGGGGAATCCGGCACGCTCCTCTTGTAGTCCTTGCGTCATGCGGACCGGCGCAGGCAATTCCTACAAGTGCAGCGCCTCTACGTCGCCTTGCGCGCGGCCTCGGGGTCGGGCTCAGCGAACTCCATCGGCGGCGGATGGAATCCCGTGTGATCCGCGTGCAGCCTGGTGAACTCCGCGCCCAGGAGTACCACCTGCGACGAGTAGTACACCCATAAGAGCAGGAGCACGACCGATCCGGCCGCGCCATAGCTCGACGCCGTGGCGCTGTGGCCGAGGTACAGTCCAATCACCTGCTGCCCTCCGGTGAAGAGGATCCCCGTCACCAAGGCCCCGACCGCGACGTCGCGCGCCTTGAGCTCGACATCGGGGAGGACGCTGTAGACCAGTGCGAACAACCCGGACGACACGGCCACCGAGACGAGGACGTGCGCGATCCGCAACACGGTTTGAAATCCGGGAAGCCACTGGCTCGCCCACTCACTGAGCGCAGCCAACGCCGCGCTCACGAGCAGCGACACCAGGAGCAGAAATCCGGAGGCGACCACGAGACCGAAGGATCGGAGGCGATCGAGCAGAAACGCGCGAACGTTCACCGATGGCCGGGGCTTTACCCGCCAGATGGCGTTCAACGCCGCCTGCAGCTCCAGAAAGGCGCCCATCGCCGCGAGAACGAAGGTGATGGACCCGATCGCCGCAGCCACCCCGCCGGCGCCGCGCCGGCTGGCGCCTTCGAGAAGCCCCTGCACCGCAAGTGCGCCGTCGTGGCCAACCAGCGTTTCGATTTCGTGAACAACCTGACCGCGCACCGCATCGGGTCCGAAGACGTGGCCTGCAATGGCGATCGCAACCAGGAGCACGGGCGCGATCGAAAACAGCGTGTAGTACGCGAGCGACGCGCCGAGGCGTGGGATGTTGTCGTCCCACCACGCGAGCGCGGTCGCACGGACGAGTCTCAGTGAGCCCTGTAATGAGCTAGCCATCGCGCAGCCTGGCGTGTTCCTTGATCGTTTGGCTTCCGACCGTGCGCTCCAGCCAGAGCGACTCGACGCATGGGTAGGCAGCGGCAATCGGCAACGCCAGCAACGCACCGACGATGCCGCCGAGCTCGAGGCCGACCGCGAACGCGAGAATCACTCCGACGTCGGACAGTCTCAGTTGATCGCCGTACACCTTGGGTCCAATCAGATAGTTTTCGGCGGCGTGGTACGCAGAGGTACAGAAGCGCCACGACCGTCATGGTCTCGATGGACACGGTTGCGGCCAGGACGAGCGCGGGAAAGGCCGCAATCACAATCCCGAGAACGGGCAGGAAGTCGCAAAGCGCGGCGAGCAGCGACAGTAGCAGCGCCGCAGGTACGTGCAGGGCTGTCAAAGCGACGAACGCAAAGATCCCCGCACAACATGACGTGGCCACGTTACCCACGACATACGCACGCACGACGCGCCGGACTTCGAGCGACGTCTTCTGCACTTTTGAGCGCTTCTCGAGCGGCACATACGCGAGCACCCAGTCGTAGGTACGCTGACCGTCGATCAAGAGATAGATCGTCAGGACGAATCCGAGCGCGAAGACGACCAGGGCGCTCAATACGCTCTGGATGGCTCCCAGCGCGTAGGGTCCCAATTCATCGCCACGCGGGATGACGGCCTGCTGCGCCCGCCGGGCCATCGGGGCGAGCACCGGCGGCACGCGGCTCATCAGAGACTCGTCGACCGACTGCAATTGCTGGCTCACGAGGTGTGCCTGCGCAGAGAGAGACGTCCATGTCGCGGCGACGAATCCAGCGACGATACAAAGAAGCACCACCCCGAGCAGCACGGCACCCAACGCGCGCGGGACACGTCGACGCTCGAGCCATGACACCACCGGATCCAAGCTGACGGCGAGGACTGCCGCGACCAGCACGACCACGATGACGCGCCACAGGCGTAACCAGACCCAGACGAAGACCGCGGTCAGCAGCACACGTCGAATGGTTCGCCACGTGATCTCGACGCGCGACGGTTCATCGCGCGCCCCTTCTGGCACAGGCCTGGCTCCGCCGCGCGCTCTGCCGAGGGATTCCGCCATATCCTCCTCTGACAGCGGCGAACTCGGCTGTCATCGCTCATCAAAGCAAAGGACGCGCCGAACTCGGTGTCCGCTTCGGCCGTACCGCGCGTAGGCATCGCGGTTGCAACGGACTGAGTCCGGAGCCACTCGAACATATGCCGCCCTCGCGCCGGACATCGAAGGTTCGCTACGCCGTCATTGGCCTTGGCCATATCGCTCAGGTTGCCGTATTACCCGCGTTCGCCCACGCGCGGCGCAACTCAGAGCTCGCCGCCCTCGTGAGTGGCCACCCCACCAAGCGCCGACAGCTCTCGATGCGATACGGCGTACCGGCCTTCTCGTACGAACAGATGGACGAATGCCTGTCACAGGTGGACGCCGTCTACATTGCGCTGCCGAACTCGATGCACGCTGAGTGCGCCGTGAGGTCGGCGAACGCGGGTGTCCACGTGCTGTGTGAGAAGCCCATGGCCGTGACCGAGGCCGAATGCGAGCACATGATCGAGGCGTGCGACTCGGCGTCGGTCAAACTGATGGTGGCGTATCGCCTTCACTTCGACGAATTGAACCTGGCGGTGATCGACCTCGTGCGCCGGGGACACATCGGCGACCCGAAGTTTTTCTCGTCCAGTTTCTCGATGCGCCTGAAATCAGGGAACATCAGGGCGAAACGGGATCTCGGCGGCGGAACGCTGTACGACATCGGCGTGTACTGCATCAATGCCGCGCGCTATCTGTTCCGGTCAGAACCCAAGGAAGTCGTCGCGGTATCGGTCAACAGCGGCGTGCGCCACCTGTCCGAGATCGACGAATCGACCGGCGCCATCCTTCGTTTCGACGGCGAGCGTGTGGCGGTCTTCGTCAGCAGCTTCAATGCCGCCGATGTTGGCGCCTACCGCATCGTCGGGACGAAGGGCCACATTCGTGTGGACCCTGCCTATGAATATGCGGATTCCCTCTCGTACGAGTTGACTGCCGGCGGAAAGACGACGCGCAAGCGCATTCCGCGTCGTGACCAGTTCGCGCCAGAGCTGCTGTACTTTTCGGACTGCATCCTGAAAGACCGCCGTCCAGAGCCGGGCGGCGGCGACGGGCTGCAGGACGTGAAAATCGTTCGAGCGCTCTACGAATCAGCCGAGACGGGCAAAGCCGTGGCCATCTCACCGCATTCGGGAGAGCGCTACCCGCAGAAACGCCAGAAGATCGTTCGCCCGGCCGTGACGAAACCGGCGCTCGTCGGCGTGGCGAGCGCGAGCGGAGACTAGGAGAGACCGCCAGAAGGAGCCCACGATGACTGAATATCTTGCGGCGGCGACCGACCGCCTTGCCGATCCCGACACCGACACGTCAGCGCGCACAGAGCGGGACCTGCACGTCGAGGTAGACGAAGGCGACCCCGATCTGCTCGACACCGTGGACGAGAACGATCTCTACTTCGAGGATGATGACGAAGACGCGGACGAGATCGGCGACGCGTGAGTGCACTTGGGAGTTGTCTCGGCAGTTATCGGCTGGCGCTAGAACGTGGCCTTCAGCCTCATCGCGATGGTGCGAGGTGCTCCAAGGGCGGTGCCCGAGAACAGGCCCGCGAAATTGATCACGTTGAAGTGATTGGTGAGGTTGGCGAGGTCGACCTGGAGTCGGACACTCCGATCGCCAGACTTCGCCAACACTACGCTCGCGGACGCGTCCAGTGAGTACGACGGTTTGACGCGGCCCGCTTCGAAATCGACATGGGATAACGTTCTCGGACCGTACTGTTCTATCGCTGCATCCAGATCGCCTTCGGCTTCGACGGGTAACCCACTGCCGAACGAACCCGCCAGCGCGAGCCACACCCGTTGAGTGAGGTCGTAGCCCGCCCGACCGCGCACGGTGTGGCGCTGATCCTGCGAGATCGGAAACCGATCCGGCGCGCCTTGACTCCCGGCTTCGTCGCCCAGCAGAAGGCCGCCCGTGATCGGCAGGTAGCCGACGCCGGTCATGTTCGTATAGTTCGCCGAGGCCCACCAATGACCGACACGCGGAAGGTCAACTTTGAGCTCGGTTCCCTCGACGTGCGCACGGCTGAAGGCAATCGGGAAGCTCACGCCGGTATTGAGCAGCAAATCGTCGTCGGCAAAATTCGTCATGTCGCGGCGGAAGTGCGAGGCGTCGATGCGCAAATGCCCGAATAGACGCTTCGAGAATCCGAGTTCGTAGAAATCACCGACCGAGGGCTCGACGGGCAGCCGGACGACATCGTCGCCCAACGCGTCGAGCTCCGGCGAACTGGCAAGGAGCAGATTCTCGACTGCCGGTGTCTGGAAGGCGCGGTCGTAGGACGCTCGTACGACCAGGTCGGCCGACGGCCAATACCACGCCACTCCGAGCCGCGGACTCAGATGATGCCGGTCCACGAGCAGGTTGTAGTGATCCCACCGCAGCCCGGCGCTGAAGGTCCAGTTGCCGACGTGCGCGACGTCCTGGACGAAGGCCGCCTCGAGGTGCGGACGGAAGGTGCGGACGAAGAGTGCGCCATGTGGGTGCGCCGTGTGGCGCGCGGCACGGGCCGTGAGCGGTCCGGACGTGGGAGCGGGGTCATTCGGCGTGTCGGCCGATGTGCCCCCCCGTGCCGTGGGCAGTATGCCTTGTGCCCTTCGCCTAGCGGCTCCGCCCTGGCGCCGTTCACCGTCCGCCACCGTCCACGTACGACCGCAGCATGTCGATGGGCAGGCGCGTATTGGCGCGAGCGTTTGCCGCGCGGATCCGATCCGGCGTGACCCCATGGTCGCGCAGCATGATCACGTCGTCGGTTGACAGGTGCTCGTAGCCAAGCGCCGCGAGCTCCTTGACGTACTGCGGGGTCACCCCGTGATCCCGCAGCTTCAGGATCGTCGGCGCTGGCAGATTCTGGTAGCCGAGGTCCGCCATTTCGCGCGTGTACCTGGCATCCACGCCGTGATCGCGCAACTGCACGAGGTCGGCGAGCGGCAGCTGATATCCGAGCTGGCGCATCTCGCGCACGTAGTCCGGCGTGACCCCGTGGTCGCGAACGTTGATCACCTCGTCGAGCGCCAGGCCGCGGTAGCCAGCGTCGCCCAGCTCGCGGACGTATTCCGGTGTAATCCCGTGGTCGCGCGCATTGATCAGATGATCCATCGACAACGAGCCATAGCCCGCGTCGCGCATGCCGCGAACGTATGCCGGTGTGATCCCGTGATCGCGCGCCTGGCGGATCGCGTCCGGGGCGAGGCCTTTGTAGCCGAGATCGGCGAGCTCGCGCACGTAGTCCGGCGTGATGCCATGGTCCCGCAGCGTGATGAGCGGATCGAGCGATCCGAGACGATAGCCGAGCGCTCCCATGTCGCGCAGGTAGGTCGGACTGACACCGTGCTGACCCGCTCGTACGAGGTCGGCAGTCTGCGGCTTCGTATATCCCTGTGCGTTGAGCTCGTCCAGAAATGCGTAGCCGACATCGGAGCGCGCGAGCTGGTATTGCTCGGTGGGTGTCGGCCTGGTGAAGCCACGCTTCACGAGCCCGTCGGCAAAGGCAGGATCGGGTGCGAAGTCGAACGTGCCTGCGCCGACGCCGTTTCTCACGACGCCATCGAACGTGAACGTTCCGGCATCGCGGCGCAGCTTGAACTGGACAGGTCCATTGGCGCTTTCGAGCCGCAGGCCCGTCAGTCCGTCCAGTTGCGCGACGGGCACGTCGGTTTGTGACGACGAATCCTTCTCGGTCACACGCAGACGCACCATCCCCGGCGTATCCGACGCCTGAATCTCCCACGTGCCAGGCCGCTCGGAATCCGGGACGCCGATTGCCGCGGCGGCGGCGGCGAATGTCGTCTTTACGATTTGCCGTAACGACGGCTTGTCGTGGAAGTGAATATGCGAGGCCGGTCCTCCCATCGTGGCTGTCTCGGTTGCCGGAATGGACTCGTACGCATCAAGCGTGGTGGACGCGGCGACCGAGGTCGGTCGGACACCGCCCATCACGAGCAGCAGACCTGCTGCGACACATGCGCCGGCCACGCGGACCCGCACGGAGGGGACGGCGCGGTTCCGCGCCTCGTCGAGCGCCGCCATCATGCGTCCTTCGAGCTGGCGTGGTCGAGCCATCCCGACCGCCAGTGCCGGTGCCGTCTGTCCGTTCAAGGAATACGCGATCTCGAGCAGATGACCCGCATACGCGCGTGGCTGGGTGCCGGCCGCTATCACGCGATCGTCGCAGGCCAGCTCCCGCTCAACGCGCAGGCGATGGGCCGCCCACCACACGACAGGATGGAACCAGTAGACGGCGCACGCGACCTCGGCGAGCGCCTGCGTCAGACAGTCGTAGCGCACGACGTGTGCGAGCTCGTGCCGCAGCACGGCACGGCGGCGATCGTCGCTCCAGGTATCGGCCATGGCCGGCATCATGATCGACGGCCGACGCGTACCGAACGCGACGGGCACGTTCAGGTCACGCGAGCGGAGGAGCGCCACTGGGCGCCGCAGCCCGAGCTCGGTTTCACACTGCGCGAACATCTCGGTCCACTCGGCGTCGGCGAGTGCGGCTGACCGGCGCCGCAGCCGGCCGACGCTCCGGTGCTGAACGACCAGGCGGACGAGCATGGCGCCGGCCACGAGACCGTAGATCCACGCTGCGAGAGCCGACCACGAGATCGTCTGTGTGGGGCTGACCGCTGGTGTCGCAGGACGTTCCGACGACGTCGGGCGTTGCGAGACCGACTGCGTCGAGCTGTCGCGGATGCGACGGCTCGTGCGCGGCTCGGTCAGTCCGGGATCCGGACGAGTAACGAGCCCCCAGGATGGCGCGACGGCAGACGCCAGCGGAAGCAGCAGAATGCCGACGATGGCGAGCGTCCAGACAAGATGGCTGGTGGCGGCCGACATCCGCCGGCGCAGCATCCCCTGGAGACCCGCGGCCGCGCCCAGCAACACGGTGATCCGGCCGATCACCAGCAGGCTGGACCACACGTGGGGGTCGATGGAGGTCGTGTTCATCGCTCGTCTCCCTGCTCCCGGGCCTTCTTCAGCAGCTGGCTCAATTCGCGGTATTCCGCCGGCGACAGCCGCGTGGATGGAATGTCGAGCAGCGCCGCGATCGCCGACCCAGGCGAGTTGTCGAAAAACGTGTGGACGAGTTGCTTGAGCGCCGAACGGCTGGCGTCCTCGGGCTTCACTGCCGGGAAGTAGACATAGCGCGGACCGTCGGTACTCGCGCGCCAGCAGGCCGCGATCCATCATGATGTCGAGCAGCTTGCGTACGCTGGAAGGACTCGGCGCGTCAGGCAGCTCGCCGCGCACATCCTCCACGGTCGCCCGGCGGCGGCGGTAGAGGATTTCCATGATCTGGCTCTCGCGGCGGGTCAGGTCGATGGTGGTGAGCTTGGGCATGTGCGCCGATCGGGCTGGGCGAATAATTTCGCCATGCGCGAATATATTCGCCACGCTGACCACTTGTCAACTGCCAACTCGCCAAGAATGCCAGCGTGCGACCTTCGGCGCAACCGGCGTCGAGCTTGGGAGTTGGAGGTTGGGAGTTGGAAGTTGATCTAATCCACCCTAGAGCTCGCATCGGCGACAGCGCGGCCGCGCTTCGCGCAGGGATGAGGCTGGCAATCAACGCGCACAGGCCGAGTGCGCCCGCCGCGATCGTGAGCGCCACCGGATCCCAGAACGCGACGCCGTAGAGCTGCGCCGCGATGAGCCGGCCCGCACCCACGGCCAGCGGCACGCCCAGGACGAGGCCGATCAGCACTCGCTGGAACGCACCGCGCAGGACCAGTCGGAGGACCGATCCACTGTCGGCCCCGAGCGCCATCCGCAGACCGATTTCGTTGGTCCGCTGCGCGACGCTGTACGCGGTCACGCCGTACAACCCGATCGCCGCGAGCAGAAGCGCCACGACGCCGAAGAGCGCCGCCAGGCTCGCCACCGCCCGTTCCTGATCGAACGACCGATCGATCTGCTCGCGCATCGTCTGGACGGTCGTGATGGTCAGATCGGGATCCACCGCCGCCAGCACGCGTCTCAGTTGTGGCTCGAGCGTCCCCGGCGACAGATCGGTCACCAGCAGCAGGCCTCTGAATGAAGTGCGAGGCGAGCTCGATGCGCTGCAGCAGGTCGTCCTTGTAGTCCACGTTCTGCGCCAGCGGCACGTAGAACATCGGACGCGCGGGTTTGTCGAGGGCGAACCCCGCGAACTTCGCGTCGCGGACGATGCCGACGATGCGGAAAATGGAAGCGTTTTCCGGCGCGTCGAGACCGAAGTGCTGATCGATCGGATCCTCGGTCGACTTGAAGAAGCGCTTGACGAAGGCTTCGTTGACGATGGCCACCGGCTCTGACGTCTCGTTGTCGGCCGGCCGTGAAGGAGCGTCCACGCAGCGGCATGCATCCCGAGGTGCTGGAGATAGTTCGCACTCACGCGATCCCACGATGCGCCGCTGTTCTCACTGAGCTTCGCCGGTGGATGGCCCGCGACGAAGATCAGCTCACCCCAGTTGTTGGTGAGCGGATTGTAGAGCGCCAGGCCCGATCCCTTGACGCCGGGGATCGCATTCAGCCGCTCCTCGAGCTGGCGATACATCGCCTGCAGCTTGGGCACCGTGTAGTCGGCCAGCGGACCGTTGAGCGACACGACGACGCGGCCCGCCACCTGATAACCGAAGTCCTGCGACTCGAGCTTGTTCAGACTGCGCGCCAGCATCGTGGCGCCGGCCACGAGCACCACCGACAGGGTCGCCTGCAGGACCAGGAGCGCCTGACGCGTGAACGACGACCGATCGCCCGTCGTCCGGCCGGCCCCGCGAAGCGCGTCCACGGGATCGGTCCGCGTCGCGAACCACGCGGGCGCGGCGCCGAAGACGATGCCGGTCATGAGCGCCAGCAGGAATGCGAGACCAAGGACGAGCGGCGAGGGAACGGCGCTGATCGGGAAGGAACGACGAGCTCCCGAACGCGAGAGCGAGCAGCAGACGCGCCGCGGCAATCGAGACCGCAAGACCGGCCACGCCGCCGGCGACGGCGAGCAGCACGCTCTCGATGAGCGCCTGCGTAACGATCTGCCGCCGCGTCGCGCCAACGGCCATCCGCAGGGCCGTCTGAGTGCGCCGCGCGACTGCGCGCGCAAGCAACAGGTTGGCGACGTTGGCGCAGGCGATGAGGAGCACGAGCCCGCAGACGGCGAGCAGGATCTGGAGGCTGCGCCCGTACTCTTCCTTCATCACGGCGACGCCCGAGCCGGCGGGCACGACGTTGATCACCTGTTGCGGCAGCATCCGGATCACATCGGGCATCCAGTTGGCGGGGTACCCGGAGTCGTTCCGCATCCAGTTGCGAAGCAGCTCCGTCAGCCGCGGCGACATGCCGTCGATCGACGCGCCGGGACGCAAGCCGACCGATGACGCGAAGCCAGGCCGACACCGATTGCCGCAGCAGTGTGCTGCTGCCGCTGATGAGAGGTTCCTGCGACAAGGGAATCCACAGGTCGGGCGGATCGCTGCGAAGCGTTTCGCCAAAGAATCCCGGCGGTGCCACGCCCACGATGGTGAACGGGTGGCCCGACAAGCATGAAGGTCGAGCCCACGACCGTCGGATCGCCGCCGTACGCGCTCTGCCAGGTATGGTGACTGAGCACCGCCACCGGCGGCGCCGCCGGGACGATCGTCGTCTGGCGTCAGCACCCTCCCGCCAAAAGCACCGACGCCGAACGTCGAAAAGTAATTGCCGGTGACATACTCGGACCGAAGCGGACGCGACGCGGTCTCACCGCCCTCGCGGCGGACGCTGAGGCTGCCGCCGCCGGCCTGGAACGCGGCCAGTTCCTCGAACTCGGGCGTCGCCGCCTTGATGCGCTCGTACGAGCGGATACGAATACATGCCCCAGCGATCCTGCGGTCCGCCCTCGACGCAGCAGTCGTCGCCTTCACCGATCCGGTACAGCCGGGCTGGGTCGGCGACCGGGCAGCGACCGGAGCATGACGGCGTGGATGAGCGTGAATATGGCGGTGGTGCCGCCAATCCCGAGGGCCAGCGTCAGGATGGCCGCTGCCGTGAATACCGGGGACTGCCGGAACTGACGCACCGCGTACCGGAGATCGCCGAGCAGGTTGGTCATGGCTGGATGTGTCTGAGACGGAATCGCGCGGTGTATCGGTTGCATGTTGGCCGTCATCCTTTGCGTATTATGCTAAAAACATAGCATGATGGAGACGAGGACGAGATGTCTTCGATCATCGACGGTCTTCGGCGGGACCTGGGCTACGCCATCCGGGCACTGCTGAAGAGTCCGGGCTTCACCAGCCGTCGCGCTGCTGTCGCTGGCCATCGGCATCGGCGCCAACACCACGATCTTCACGTTCGTGGATGCCGTGCTGCTGCGCCCGCTGCCCTACCCTGACTCGGACGCGGATTGCCATGCTCCTCGAGCAGCCACATGGCGCGGAACAGCCCGTCGGCGGTGCATCCGGCCAACTTCCTTGCCTGGCAGGCCCGCGCACGCTCGTTCGAGTCGCTCGCGCTGGTGCAGACGCCTCCGCTCAACGTGCTCGGCGCGACCGGCGCGGAGCAGGTCGGGCGCGTTGAAACGACGGCGGATCTGTTCCGGGTGTTCGGCGTCCGAGCCGTTCTCGGTCGTGGGTTCACCAGAGACGAGATCGCGCCCTGGAGACCGTCACGACGTCGTGATCCTCGGCCACGGATTCTGGCAGCGCTGGTTTGGCGGCGATCCGTCGGTGGTGGGCAAGCAATTGCGCGTGACCGATGGCTCGTTGACCATCATCGGCGTCGCACCTGAGCTCCGGCTGGGATCGATGGAGCCCGAGGTATTCACGCCGCTCGGCATCGACCCCGCGAATCCAGGATCGATCGGCTCGCGCTCGTTCCAGTGCTACGGGCGCCTGCGGCCTGGCGTCACCGTCGACACGGCGCGTGCCGAGATGGCGACGGTCGCTTCCACGTTGTCGCGCGAGCTCCCGTTCGACGAGGGCATGGGCGTCTTCGTTTCGGGGCTCCACGATTACCTCGTGACAGAGAGCCGGCGGGCGCTTCAACTGCTGACGGCCATCGTGGTCACGGTACTGCTCATCGCGTGCGCGAATCTCGCCGGACTCCTGCTGGCGCGTGGTTTCGCGCGGCGAGGAGAGTTCGCCGTCCGCACCGCGCTCGGAGCGGGTCGTGGACGTCTCATCCGGCAACTCGTGATCGAAAGCCTGGTCTTGTCTGTGACTGGAGGGCTGCTCGGCCTTGCGCTGGCCTCGATGGCGACTGGAGCACTGCTGGCGCTCGCTCCGGACACGCTGACCGCGGGCCTGAACGAACCGGTTGGATTGAACCTCACGGCGGTCTCGTTCACGTTCGGGCTTTCGACCCTCACGGCCTTCGTGTTCGGTCTCGTACCGGCGTGGCAGGCGGCGGGAACGGAACCGCACGCCGCACTACAGAGCCGCGCGCGAGGCGGGACGGCCGACCGCCGCCATCACCGGATCCGAAGCCTGCTCGTCGTCGCCGAGGTCGCCCTCGCCGTCGTGCTCCTCGTGGGCGCGGGACTGCTGCTCCGGACGTTCGACAGCCTCAATCGCGTGGGACTCGGCTTCCAGCCCGCCGAGGCCGTCACGATGAATCTGTTCCTCGGCGTGCGGCCGCCCGAGGCGAGGATCGCGCTCGTCGATCAGATCCTGGAGCGCGTCGAAGCGATTCCAGGCGTCAAGGCCGCCGGCACGATCCAGTTCCTGCCGCTCGCCGGGCGCAATTGCGGCACCGGCTTCTGGATCGAGGGCCAGTCTGTCGGCGACGCGTCGCGCACGCTCTCGACTGATTGCTCGCTCATCAGCCGCGGCTACTTCGCGGCCATGGGCGATTCCGCTCGTCGAAGGGCGCGTCTTCGATGCGCGCGATCGACTGAGCAGCCCACGGGTGCTCGTCGTGAACCAGTCGTTCGCGACTCGTTACTTCCCGCAAGGCAAGGCGGTGGGCCATCGGATTCTCGTGCAGGGCACGAATCAGGCGCTGGCCGAGATCGTCGGGATCGTCGGCGATATCCGTCACAACGGACTGACGAGCGATCCGCTGCCAACAGTCTTTCTTCTGCACGCGCAGACGCCCGGGTACATCACCAACCTCGTCGTGCGCACGTCGGGCGAGCCGGGCGCTCAGACGGCGGCCATCCGCCGCGCCATTCACGATGTGGATCCCTCGGAAGCCGTCTCACGCGCGAAGACGATGGACGAACTGGTGGGCGATGCACTCGCGAAGCCAAGGCTCTACGCGACGCTGGTCACCGTCGTTCGCGCTGGTCGCGCTGCTGCTTGCGGCGATCGGCGTCTACGGCCTCGTCGCCTACGTCGTCTCGCAGCGCACGCACGAGATCGGCATCCGGCTCGCGCTCGGCGCCACACGCGGGAGGGTGTTCGGGCAGGTCTTTGGGACAGCGCTCGACTGGTCGTGGCCGGCTTCGGGATCGGTCTGGCTGGCGCCGTCGCGCTTCGCGATTCGATATCGGGGTTTCTCTTCGGGATCACATCGATGGATCCCGCCACGTATCTGATCGCGGCGTTCCTGTTCTCGGGAGTCGCGCTCGTCGCCGTCACGATTCCCGCGCGCCGGGCAGCGCTGATCGAGCCGATGACGGCACTGCGCGACGAGTAGGTCTCGCGGGGCCCACGCACGGGCTTTGGGCTTTGGGGATTACGGGGCTTTTCAACCGTCAGTCGAAAGGTCGCGTTCGGGCTTCGCTGGAGCGGCGTACCAGTCTTTCGGCGGCACGACCTTCGGCGCCGCCGGATCGCCGCGGTAGCTGGGCGACATGATCTGAACGCCGTACTCGTTGAACAGGTCGAGGATGTGCGCGTGCAGCGCGTTGAGTACCGACCGGACGCTGGTCCTGGCGCTGCAGGCAGACGAGTAACGCGTACTTCACGTAGAAATCATTGAGCTCTGTCTTGTAGACGACCGGAGCGGGACGGCTCCTGAGGCCTGGGGTTCGTTCGGCCGCCAGCAGCAGCAGCGCCTGTACCTGCCGCCAGGGCACGTCGTAGCCGATCGTCACCGTGATAGTAGTGAACGCGCCGTCGGCTCTGCCCGTCCGTGAGTAGTCCGTCGTCGTTTGCGTCACCACGACGGCGTTCGGAACCGTCACCTCTTCGTTCCACACGGTTTCGACCTTCGTCGACAGCACGCCCAGGCGAGTCACCGTGCCTTCCAGCTCTCCGACGCGCACGAAGTCGCCCACCCGGAGCGCCCTCGAGTACGTGATCATGATCCCGCTCATGATCTGATTGATGAGTCCGCTGGATCCGAAGGTCACCATCAACCCGAGGAACACGGTGACGCCCTTGAAGGCGTCAGTCTGGCTGCCCGGCATATAGGGATAGGCGACGACCAGCACGAACAGCCACAGCAGCGCGGTCACCAGCCGTCGCGTCGTCCGGGCCGTGTCCGGGAAGATGCCTGGCAGCGTCGCACGCCCCTGTTCCACGGCGTCGAACAGGATCCTGATCAGCCGTGCGATGAACCGGGCGATGACGAAAATGACGACAACGGTAAAGAGTCCGGGCAGTGCTCCGACGACGCCGAAGGCGAGCCGCTGGGCGGTCTCCAGGAGGAAGCCGCGCATCGACTCGCCCCACGGCCGTGTGTACGGAAACCGCCGCAACGCGATCGTCACCGCCGCGTAGACGATGACGAGATCGACGGCGGTGATCAGCATCGCCACGACATAGCGCTGGATGTCGAAGATACGCGACGCACGAAGAGTATCGAGTGTCGCGATGCCGGCGCCCGTCACTCTCTGTTCGGCAACATCGACAAGTCGGCCGACGAGGTAGCGGCGCGTGCGAGCGAGCCCCCACAGCAGCAGACCAGCCAGCACGAGCACGACGAAGGTCTCACCCGCGGACCTGGCGAGCACCTGGGGAGCCCGCGCCTCTTCAGCCTCCGCGAGCGCCTGACGCAGGTTCGCCACGCCGGCGCGCGCGACGCTGTCAAGGGTTTCGCCCGCGAGCGCGTCGACGTCGGGCTCGGCCAGCACGAGCACCCCGCGATTGCCGACGCTGAGCATCGCGCCACCATCGAACATCTGCACCGAGGCAGGCGTGGCGACGCCTGACTCGACGAGATCCTCCAGCACGCGCGAGGCGCTTGCGGCACGCTCGACCGGCGGATGTCCGAGTACGTCCGCGCGCAAGACAACGATCGGACGATTGAAAAAGCTGAACGTGGCTGGTTCGTGCGAGCGCACGGCGCTCAACGCCGCGGCGATCGACTGATTGTGTGGGGGTGAGCCGGGAGCAGCGGGCGTTGCCGGCTGTGCGGCGGCCCTGGCGCTGCCGAGAAGCGCCATGCCGACGACGAGGAATTGAGTGAGGCGGGCGAGCAATCCGCCGACATCCTACCTCTGACAGGACGTGCGCGTCATGTGCCCGCCCCGCCGGCGCCGGAAACCGCTGTCGCCCGACTGCGCTATCCTACGAATTCCGCTCCCACCGGCCGGGTTGGCCGCCAACCACCATGATCGGGCGCACACTCAATCACTACGAACTGCTCGCCGTGATCGGTCAGGGTGGCATGGGCGTCGTGTACAGGGCCCGGGACCAGCGCCTCAATCGACTGGTCGCCATCAAAGTCCTGCCGGTTCTCGTCCAGCCCGATCCGGCACGCTCGGCGCGATTTCTTCGTGAAGCCATCGCCGCATCGGCGTTGAACCATCCCGGCATTGTCGCGATCTACGACATCGGCACCAGTGGCGGCGTTGACTACATCGCGATGGAGCTGGTTCCGGGGCGTCCACTGAGCAACGTGATTCCGCCTACCGGTCTGCCGGCGGCAGAAGCGGTGCGCGTGCTGCGGGACGTCGTGGAGGCGCTGCACTGCGCGCACGCGGCGGGCATTGTCCATCGCGATCTCAAGCCGGCCAACATCATGGTCGGCGCCAACGGCGCGGTGAAGGTTCTCGATTTCGGGCTGGCCAAGCACCAGGAGTCGAAGGCCGGAGGCAGGCAGTCGACGCTCACCGGCCCCGGCATGATTCTGGGCACGGCTGCGTACATGGCGCCCGAACAGGCCCAGGGGCATCACGTGGACGCCCGCGCCGACATTTTCTCCTGCGGCGTGATCCTCTACGAGTTGCTGTCGGGACGGAACCCGTTCCTCCGTGACTCGAACGTCGCGACACTGGCATCGATCCTGCGCGACGATCCTCCGCCGATTCCGGGTGTGAGTCAGGCGCTCACCGTGGTGATCGAACGGTGCCTGAGGAAAGCTCGCGATCACCGCTATCCGGATGCTGGCCATCTGCTCACGGCGCTCGACACGGCGGCCACACCCGGGGATCGCAGCCTGCCGTTCGTGGCTGTCCTTCCCTTCGTGAACCTGAGCGCCGATCCCGACAACGAATACTTCTGCGACGGCCTCAGCGAGGAGATCCTGAACCTGTTGGCTGGCACGCGCGACCTGCGCGTGATCGCCCGGACCTCCGCATTCGCCTGGAAGGGCAAGTCCGACGACATCCGGACGATCGGCGCAAAGCTCGGAGTCGATTGCGTGCTCGAGGGAAGCGTCCGCCGCCAGGGCGATCGCCTGCGGGTGACGGCGCAGCTCGTCAACGCGCTCGACGGCCAACCGCTCTGGTCGTCACGGTACGACCGGACCCTGACCGACCTGTTCGTTGTGCAGGACGACATCGCCACCGAAGTCGTCAAGGCGCTCAGGGGGACGCTGCTCGCTGCGCCGGCCGTCCGGATCCCGGCCGCGGGTCCGGCGCACGACGCGTATCTGCGCGGGCGCTACCACTGGAACCGGTTCACGCTCGACTCGATGGTCAAAGCGGTGGACCTGTTCGAGACGGCGCGGGCGATCGATCCCGCCTACGCGCTGGCGCACGTCGGTGTCGCAGACTGCTACCTGCAGCTCGGACACTCGCGCGCGGGCTACATGCGGCCGCTCGAGGCATTCCCCAAGGCGCGCGACGCAGTGGAGGCGGCCCTGCAGCTCGACGCCGGCCTTGCCGACGCCCACTGCTCGCTGGGCTGCTGTCGCTACTGGCACGACTGGGACTGGGCCGGTGCCGAACAGGCATTCGCACGCGCCGTTGGTCTGAACCCGAACCACGCCACGTGCCGGCAGTGGTACGCATTGTTCCTCGCCACGTCGCGGCGCTTCGATGAAGCGCGAGAGCAGATCAAACAGGCGTTGAGTCTCGATCCGCTCTCACCGCTGGTGAACACGTACGCCGTAGCCATCGAGTACTACGCCCGCGAGTACGACTCCGCGCTCGCACACGCCGAGCGGCTCACCGAGATGGCCCCGGACTACGTCTGGGGACGCTATTGGCTGGCACTGGTGCACGGGGACCGAGGCGATCCGTTCATGGCGGTAGACGTGCTGTACCACCTGCTCCCCGACGCGCCAGGGATGGCAATCGCTGTCGGGAAGCTGGCGTATTACGCAGGCCTCGCGGGCCAGCCGGATAGGGCACGCGCCATGCTCACGCGTCTGGATGAGATGGGCCGCACGCACTTCGTGGATCCGATGCTGTACGGGTGGAGCTGGATTGGCCTCGGAGACCTGGACAAGGCCGTGGAGGCGTACGAAGCTGCTTATCGTGAGCGCTCGCCGCTCTTCACGATCGTCCCGGTAGACTCGACCTCACTCGCGCTATCGGAGCTGCCGGCGTACAGGGATCTCCTGAGCCGCCTCCGCTATCCGTCGATGGGGCTGCCACAGTAGACCTGACGCCGGCATGGGCAGGACGCGCCATACTCGCGTAGCATTGTCGTCCGCCTCACAGCCCAGCCGCTGACGGATTGAAGTTCCTTCCCATTCTGCGCTCGCGCCTTTGTAAAGGTGAGCGGCAACTGGCTGGACCGACGTACCTGCACAGGCTTGTTGGTGGCCCTGCTCTTGCTCTACCACCTGTCGTAAACCGGAACTCGACTGGGAGTACTTGAGATGGATTACCCAACCGTCGACAGCGACAGCAACGTGCAGGGTTCGCCAGCGACCGACGAACGCTTCAGTGATCGCGCCGCGCGCATGGTGGATCAGGCGAAGACGGCCGGCCGCGCGGCTGTCGGCACGCTCGATGATCAGCGTGAGGCTGCAGCACGCACGCTCAGCTCGGCTGCCACGAAGCTCCACACCAAAGCCTCGGAGTACTCCGAACGGCTGACCGGAGCGGCACACAAGACGGCCGACACGTTGGAATCGACAGCTGATTTCGTGCGCGAACACCCGTTCACGCGCATCAAGGATGATGTCGCGGCCGCCGCCAGGCGCAATCCAGGCACGGCCCTGATTGTGGCCGCCTGCGTCGGCTTCCTCGTGGGTCGAGCGCTCACTCGCGACTAGGGGTCTCTGCCGTGCGCGTCCCTGATCGACCGATCTTCGAGATCCTCGACGACATCGTCCGAAACGTACAAGAGATCGTACGTTGCGAGATCCGGCTCGCGAAGGTCGAGCTTCAGCACGACGGACAAAAGCTGCTGCGGTCGGCGATCTGGATGGCGGCCGGCGCCCTGGTCGGGATCCTGGCCGCAGCAACGCTGGTCGCAGCACTTGTGGCAGGCCTTGCGTTGATCGTTCCCGTCTGGGAATCCGCGGTGCTCGTTGGCGTCGGCCTCGGCATCGTCTCCGCGGTGGCGCTGCTGATTGGATCTCGCAAGTTCTCCATGCTGCAGCCGCCCCTCACAAAGACCATAGAGGCCCTGAACGGGCCGACGAAAGGGACCCGCGCATGGATCAGCTCGAACGATTGAAGAATGGCATCGAAGACTCTCGTGCGGATTTACACGGTAACCTGCGCGAGCTCGAGCGCAAGGTGGAGGACGCCGCCGATTGGCGTTACCAGTTCAGCAAGCGGCCATTCGTGCTGCTGGGGGTGGCAGTGGCGGGCGGCGCACTGCTTGGAATGATCGTCGGGCCCCGGGGATCGGCTCCTGTCAGGCGAGCGGTGCAGACAGATGCGGGAACTGGGGTTCTGCACGACTTCGTGCCGCAGGCGTGGGACAACCTCAAGGGAGCTTTGATCGGACTGGCTGCCGCGCGCCTGCAAGACGTCGTCGATGAGACTGCTGCCCGGCTTCAAGCAGCACTATCGCGCCGCCGAGCAGCGGACGACGGGATTCGTGCGCGCGACGTAAGGAACGATTCGTGGGCGCGATGTAAGGAGCTGGGACCCGCCCGCGGATCAGCGGCGAGCGATGGCCGCAACCCAGGCGTCCACCAGCGCGAGCGACGGCCCCTTCAACTGCCGGTAGCGCTCCGCGTAGCGCATCATCCGTTCTCGATCGACTTGTGCGGTCTCGACTGGTTTCGACGACTCGAAGGCCTCATACAGCACCTGCAACGCCATCAACAATGTCGGTTCGTCGTCTACCCGACCCGGCGTGTCGAGGACGGCGAAGCCTTGTTGATAGCGGCCGGCCACAAACGACGCCATCGCATAGCGGCGCTCGAGGACCGGTTCCGACGGCCATCGGGCCCTGGCTCTGACGATGGCGTCGAGTGCCGCCTCGCGCTTGCCCAGACGCTGCAGCGCGTCGATCAGCAGGAGGTGAACTTCGAGGACGTCGCCCTCTTTGATCAAGGCGGTCTGCCACGCCCCGGCCGCTTCACGGTCGTTGCCAACGGCGGCCCAGCACGCTCCGAGGTAGACCATCGCCGGATAGAAGTCCGGTGACGCGCGAAGGGCCGTGCGGAATTCGTCGGCGGCGGGTGCGGGTTCGGATCGAGCAAGGCGCGACACGCCCTGGAGAAACCGGCCGACCGCCGGCGATTGCGCCAGCAGATCGCTCGAGACAGCGATGTCCGACGCCGCAGTCGTCCGTGCTCTCTCGAGGGCCGGCCGAGCCGAAACCGCATCACTCCGCAATGCGACTCGGTCCAGGAACGTCCCGAGCACAGGGGACGACAGCACGCGATCCACCGCAAATGGCGGTGCCGCGACCAGCGGCCTGACCGGCGGGGGAGGCGGCGCGACGAGGCTGGCATCGGCGGCGACCGAGCCGTCTACGGTGCCGGTGCCAGCCGCTGAGGACAGCACGAACACGCGATGAACGGTGGCCACTGTGCCACTGTCCGTTGTGATACGGGCTCGGGCGACATATCGTCCCGGCGGCAGTACGCGCAGATCGGTGACGGCCTGTGCGGTAGCGGGACCGTCGCCGGCGAGACGTGCGGCTTCGGCGTGAATCAGCGGTGGATCCGTTTCGCCCGCGGCAATCTCGAATACGACGCCTGCTGCCGCCACATGGGCAGGATCGCCTTCGAGATCGAGCTGCAGGGCGAGTCGATCGTCTTGCGCCAAGCCGTCGAGAATCAATCGGGCTTCGTCCTCGACGCGCGGTGGCATCTTCACGAGCGCCAAGTCGCCGGCCGTGATCGACCCAATCGTCGTGCGTCGCGCGTCCACCGTGTGATCCACTGATCCGACCACGCCCGCGGCGTCCATCACCGCCAGCCTGGCGTTGTAGCGCCCTGGTGGCACCGTGAACGCCGTCGAGAACACGAGCTGGTCCGTCGCGGCTTCGCCGATGGACTGGTTCCCAGTGGCCACGTCATGGCCGTTCTCGTCCCGCAGCGCCATCTGCAGCGTGACGTCACCGGGCTGCAGTCTGGAGACTGTCCCGACGACGACGACTCGCACTTGCGACGTCCGCTGCGGATTTGCCTGAAGGTAGCTCGTCACTTGCAGACCGAGACCGGTCGCAGGCAGCGGAGCCGACATTGCCGTCTCGAGCCTGGAGGGAACGTCCCGCTCGGCGTAGGAGCGGGCAAAGAAGCGCTGCGGCGCCCTGACCTTCAGGCCGCGCCGCGTCACGTCCACGGCCAGCGGACGCGCCTTGCCATCGAGGTCCGAATTCTCCCGTTCGACGCCCAGACGGTAGTACCCCGACGTCTCGCGCGCCAGCCGCTCGAAGACGTCGGCGGCCCCGGCATCGACACGATACGAGTCGCCGCCGGTCATCGCTGAAAGCGTTTCGAGCGGCCACCGCCGGATCGAGAGATCGGCGATGGGCGTGTTGCTGATCGATCGACGCTCGGCCGCGCCCTCGGTGTTCGGCGCAAACATCGCAAAGATCGTCGCGCGCGCGTCAGCGGCGGCAGTCGCCAGCGGCAACAACTCGGTGGTGCCGTCCCGTGTATCGAGCGGCCAGCCGCCAGAGATGAGCACGACGATCTTGTCGCCGTTGAACGATTTGAGCCGCGACAGAACCGTATGCAGCGCGTTGAGGCTCGCGAGCGTGTTGGTGCGCAGCTGCTGCCAGCCCGTCCTGGCTTCGGCTTCGATCTGCCGGGTGCACGAGTCCCTCGAGTCGAACGCCGATGGCGCATTCGCTTGCGGAGGTCCGATGCCTCCGGTCGCCTGCCCGCCCTGGCCCGACTGGCCGGTCGACGACGGACCGGAGAGCATGGGTCGGTCGGAGCACTCCCGCGCGGCCACGTTGTTGAGGGTCAGAAAGTCGCCAGACGCGATAGCGCGAATCTCCTCCATGCCGAGGTTGCGCACTTCCGTCGTGATGGTGGCGAGTCCGTTGGCTTGTTCCAGTGCCGCCTGCACGCGGGCGTGGTCGGCGGTGAAAGGAATGCCCGCCCCTACCGGCATGAGCACGAGCGCGGAGCGATCCGCCGGCGTGAGACGCCCCAGGAAATGCTGCGCCGCATCGCCCACCTGCCGTACCTCGGTGTGGTCCAGCGTGGCTTGATCGACGACGAACACCACCATCCGGCCGACCGCTGGCACGTCGTCATTGGTACTGACCGGAGGCACGAGGGCCTCGGTTGCGACCCCATCGGACGTGGTCCCCAGATACGTGGCGGACACGACACGCCGGGGCCGTCCTGCCACCGCGACCGTGAAATCGCCGGATCCAAGATCGGCGACGGGCCGGCCTTGTGGATCCACGACGCCGACGTCGATGGTGACGGCCTCGACACCACCCTTGAACGGCGGCTGCACGGGAGCCTGCGCGTCCATCGTTCGCGGCGACAGCCATGCTGTGCCAGCGACCAGCGGGAGGACGAGTGCGAGGCGTCGACGGCGTGCAAAGCCACCTGCTCTCATCGTTGCTCCTGCGGCTGCCGGACGCGTGGGACACGATATCCCTCGCGCGCCCGCACCTGGTATTTCGGATTCTTGACGTGCACTTTGATCGCGTGCCAGCTGCCATCGCGCCGCAACGACGGCGGCATGTACGACAGCATGTACTGGTTGGCAAGCTCATCCACGATTTCCGCGAACACGCGATCGAGCTCCGCCGTGCTCTGGGCAAAGAACGCGCGCCCTCCGCTGGCGCGCGCGTAGCTCGTGAGCCGCTGGCGCAGATCCGACACGTTCGCGCCACGGCCGAAGGCGACCGTGAAGAGCATCGCATCGGTCGCCTGCACGCGCGCGAGGGCGGCCTCGCGGCCAGACAGGCTGTCGTGGTCATCGCCGTCGGAAAAGACGATGACACCCTTTCGGCCGCGGCGGGGCTTGATCATGTCGAGCGCCTGGATGGTCGCGTCATAGAGCGCCGTGCCGCCCCACGACGCCAGCAGGTCCACGGCGTCCTCTCGCGCCCGCGGATTCGTCTCGCGCTCGGCGACGATGAACGTGGTCTCGTTGAATCCAATCAGCGTTGCGGCGTCGCCAGGACGCAGTTTGGTCAGGAGCTGCTTCACTGCACGCTTCACGTCGTCGAGCGCGGGCGCCATGCTGCCGCTGATGTCGATCGCCAGGACGAGGTCGAGCGGCATGTCCTGACTGGCGACACTGTCGATCGTTTGGGGCACGCCGTCCTCGGCAATGGTAAAATCCGCCTTCTTAAGGCCCCTGACGAACTTCCCGCCGCTCGTCACCACCACGGGCACCTGGATGGCATCGACGTCCACGCGCTCGGTATACCCGACATCCTTCGTGTGCACGCTGGCGACGAGCCGCTGACCGCCGGCGAGATACGCGACCACGCGGATGTGATGACTGCGCGCGGCCGTCCCCGCATCCCAGTTACAGCCATACGGCGGCTGCTGCGACTCACAGATCATCCGACCGTCCGCAAAGAACGACACGCGTTCGACCGGCACGGTGGCCGAGACGTCTGCCGACAATCGGGCGGCTCCCATGACGACGACGTCCTCGCCCGGCGAGGTGATCGTGATCGCCGGAGCCTGCGCACGCAGGATCGCCACCGCGCCGATCGCCACGAGCAGGAACGTCCAACGGCTCACGGAAGACTCGCCGACGCACGAACCGGCACGAGGGGCCCATCAGCCGTCATCAGATCCAGGTACTGCTCCGCGTCATCGACCGAGAGGCGCTGGACGTACTCGCTCATGCCCCGTAGATCGTCGGGAAAGCGGACGGCCGCGCGATCCGCCAGGTCCGATGTGGCGGCTCGCAGCATGCCTGGAAGAAGCAGGGCAGGCATGTGGAGCTGACTCAGCAACTCTGTCAAGCCGAGATTGAGATCGGCAACCGCGCTCATGAGGATGCCCGTGCTCGGGTGCCCGAGCCATAGATAGCGCGGCTGGCTCGGCGGCATCCGGAGGCAAAGACACCCGAGGCGGGCGCGCGCCGAGGCACCCCACGAATCGAACGTGGAAACACCCGGCGCAGCCATGCCCAATCTGAAGAGCTCGGACGTCGTGAGCATGAATGCGAGGCGCTCGTGGTCGTTCGCCGCTACCCACGGAATCAACGCGCGCCGGATGCCGTCGAGCGGCACAGCATCGGCGACGCGGCCAGCACCGGCCTCGTCGGTCGATCGGTCGAGGAGCGCGCGTCCATCGCGGAGCGCCGCGGTGATGATGTCGCGCGACGAGTCGGTCAGAGCTGTCGCTGACATCAGTGCCGGCACTTCCGACAATGCCTGACGGTCGGCGGTGGTAATCGATGGCGGCTGGGAGAGCGGCTTCCACGAGACGCGCACGAGCGACCGCTGCGCGAGCGCGATGTCGAGATCGAGCAGCGATCCCTCGAGATTCCAGTTGCCGCCCAACCCATTCGACTGTGACGCGTCCCGCCACGGTACGGGAGGTACGGCCACCGTCGGCGCGGTTCACACCGAAGTCATGGCGCTGAGCAAGAAGCGCGCTCGTCACGGCGCTGCCTTCCGATGTGCGCAGCGCGATGGCATACGCCAGCTCGGTCACGCCTCGCGCCGTCAGGTCGTCGGCGAGTACGCCGACCGCCTGCGCCGCCGTCGTCATCGTCGCGGGGGTCGTGCGTCGAGCCGCATCTCGCACCGCTGTGACGGCATCACGATATGCCGCTGGACGGCCGCCTGGTTCTCCTTCCCAGCCGTAGTCATCTGCGATCTGTTTCAGCGCGCCGGTCGCACGTTGCAGGAGGCCGGAGCCCGAACTGCCTGCTTGACTCAGCCGGCCTCGCCAGGTCCAACAGCATCGTCGCGGACGCGAGAAACGCCGGCGGCGTCTCACCTCTCGTCTGCGCGATTCTGCGGGCCTCTGCGCCGGAGACGTCGATGCGATAGCGGGTCCCTTCCCATTCGACTTCGGCCACCGGGCCGGCCGGACCCGCAAGCGTGCTGAGGAGCGCGGTCTCGGCGTCATCGCCCTGAGTCGTGCCGGCCAGACGCGTCGAAATCCATTGCGTCAGTTTTCCTTCGTAACGGCCTGCATCGCTCGTCGGCAGACCAACGAGCGACGTGACGAGCGCAGGGGCGTCGTGACGTGCGACGCTGCCGACGACGACCGCCCGCAGGAGCAGAGCCAACGCACCCTGAAACTGCGCGATCGCGCGCGTTCGCACGGTCGCATCGCGTATGGCATCGAGCGCCGCAGCCCGGGCAATTGCCTGCCGGTAGATCCCCGGGTCGTGGATATCGAGCCGCTCGAGCGTCCGGATCAAAGCTGGATAGCGATCGAGCGCGGCGATCGCGACGGCCACGTCGGCTGCCTCGGACGCAGCGACGCTTCGGAACGCACGCTGCGCAAAGTTCACCTGATCGGCCCGCAGTTTCGATTCAGTCGGACCTGCTTCGAAGACGCGCGCAAGCAGCCATGAGACGTCCACCGCACCGTCGGTGGCAGTGGCGACCGACGCAGGGGGCCTCAGATCGTTCGAGCCCGCCATCTCGAACACCGCAGTCCAGAACGCCGATCCTCCCGGAATGAGCGCACGACGGCCTGACTCTTCGATCTGGAGATCGGCGAGGAGCAGCAAGGGATCGAGCGGTGGCCTCGAGAACGGCCGCGACGTCAGCTTCCAGCCTCGCCCGGCATTCACGAACACGTCGTAGAGGCGCCTGAGCGAGTCCCGCGACAGGTCGCGGTCGGTCGCATCCAGATGGAGGACCACCGTCACTTGTGCCGGCGTGAGGTGCGAGAGGCTGGCCATGAAGAAGGCCATCCAGCCGTCGTCGGCGTTGAGAAGCCGCTGGACGAATTCCACTGGAGCGGACGTCTGCGCTCCCACGAGCGCTTCCCACGCGGCCCGTGCAGGGTCACCGCCGGGGACGCTCACGCGTCCGTCGATGACGTGCAGTCCAGGGGCTGCCAATGCCAGAACCGCCGCCCGATCGCCCGTGGCGTCGGCCACCAGTCCTCGCTCGTGCGCGAACCAGGCTCGTGTGGCGCCATCGAGAGTGAGAAGCGACCAGTACAGCAGCGCCGCATCATGCGAGCGCACGATGTCACGAACGAGCGTGCCGGGTGTCGAGCGGCTACGAAAGACAGTACTCGTCCACCAGTCGGTGGTCATCGGAAGCGGCAGAGCGTCGGTCCGACCGCAGCCCGCCCCGGACGGCGACGCGCTCGCGCACTGCTCGAGCCGTGTGACCAGCGCCTGCAGCTCCGGCACATCCGCCACATGTGTCGTACTCGACGTGTTGAAGAATCGAACGACCAACTCGGGCAGAAAGAGTGCGCGATCGGCCGGAGCGCGATCGCCGATCGCCGTTCGTGCACCGTCAAGGCCGCCTGGCAGAGGCACGTCCGCCACGGCTGTGGTCGCACTCGCTCCCTGCAGAGGGACCGACACACCGAGTGCGGACGCCGTCACGAGGACAGCCATGACGCGCCGGAAGCGTTTCGACATAGCGGCAAGCACTCGAGCCGGACGTGGGAGACGCCAAGTTTACAGCCGAAGCGCCCGCACGCGCGGGCAGCCGTTGAGCGGGCAGGGGCGAGGTCCCAGCTTTCGAGATGAGCTCATCAACCAGGCCTGGCTCAAGCCTTGCACAACCGGGGTAGAGGGTCATGTAGGCCCGGGCAGAGGGAATCACCGCGGGCGAAACTGCTCGCACGCATAGCTTTTGGAGAGAGTGTCATGAAAGTTCGATTCCCACTTGTGGCTGCGTTCGGTATGGCTGGCCTTCTTGCCGCGGCACAACCGTACGTGCGCGCCGCGAGCGTGCAAGCGTCGTCACCGCAGTCGACCGAAGACAAAGACGATGCGCTCGAAGATCAGATCGGGTCGATTCTGAAGAAGGACTCGATGCTGGCGCCGCGCAAGATTGACGTTGAAGCGAAAGACGGCCACGTGACGCTCACAGGCACTGTCAGAACAGAGACCGAGAAGAGCCGGGCTGGTCTGTTGGCGAACGTCACTGGCGTGACCGGGGTCGACAACAAGATCCTGGTCAATCCGAACGCTGACAAGTCCAAGGTGGATGCAGCTGCGGACAAGACCAAGGCCGGAGTGGACAAGGCGGTAGACGCCACCAAGGGGGCTGCGCACAAGACCACGACGGCTGTTGAAAAAGGTGCGAACAAGACGGCTGAAGGCGTGAGCAAGGCGGCCGGCAAGACGTCCGAGGCCGCGGCGAAGGCGGAAGAGAAAGCCGGCGACGCTGCGCTGACGGGCAAGGTCAAGGCGAGCTTTGCGAACGAGCCCCTGCTCAAGGAAACGGCCATCGACGTCGACACGGTCGATAGTGTCGTGACGCTGAAGGGCACCGTCACGTCGTCCGAGGCCAAGATGCGCGCCGGGACGCTGGCGATTGCAACCACCGGCGTGACGCGCGTGGACAATCAGTTGGTCGTTCTGCAGTAGGGCAAGTCCATGCCTCGCAGCGCGATCGTCGGCGCCTGCGGGAGGGCTTCGAAGGTCGCGAGACCCTTCATGTGACGGCCTGGAGTGCCCCGGCGAGAAGCGATCCAAACTCGTCTGCGCCTTTCGGCCGCTCTTCTGGTGCCGTAGCCAGCCCGCGACGAAGCACCGCGATGACCGGCTCTATCAATGAGCCATCGCCATGAACGGCGCTCCCGTCATCGGCCTTCTCCGGTGACCATCCGAGAAGGTCGGCCAGCGTACGGGCCAGCAGGTAGATGTCGGTCCACGGACCAATCCTGGCGCCATACGACTTCTGCTCGGGCGCCATGTAGGCGGGCGTGCCGGCCAGCCTGGTGACCAGCGCGTCCCTTTGCTTGGTCCCGACGACTCGGGCGATTCCGAAATCAGCAAGCTTCGCGCGGTCGCCGGCGGGATCGACGAAGATGTTTCGCGGCTTGATGTCGCCGTGGACGATCCCGGCCGAATGTGCGTACGCGAGGGCATCGCTGAGCCGCATCCCGACCCTCACCACTGAGTGCACAGGGAGGCCCAGCGATCCTGCCTCGGCAATCCAGCGATCGCCGGACGACCACGCGAGATACTCCATGATGATGTAGGGCCCGACGCCCTGTTCCCAGGGCTCGAAATGCAGGAGGCGCACGATCCCATCGTGAGACAGCTCGATCTGCAACTGAGCCTCTCGCCGCAGTCCTTCCGCCTGCGCGGCCGTAATCTCGGGCCTGGCGCGCAGCGTCTTGATCGCCACGACATGCCTGAGCACGATGTCCCAGGCAAGGTGGACCACGCCCATTCCACCGCGCCCGATCTCCTCGAGTAATACGTATCTGCCACCGAGGACCGGCCGCTGCGAGCGTGTCAGCGATGGCTGCACGGCAACAGTCGTCTTCGGCAAGGTCGTCGTCGCGTCTGCGGTCGGACCAGCTCGCGTCAGACCTTCGCGTGGCTCGCGGGCCACGGGACGTAGCCGAGCCCGTCTTCTGCGCAGCCAGTTCGCGATGCAGAGGCGCCCCGAGATCCAACGTGGCCGGACGCTCTCTTCGGAACCATCGCTCGAAGAGCGCCAGAATGCCCCTGAAGGATCCTGGTACGGCCAACGACGGCACGCCTCGACGGGCGCTGGTTCGCGGTCGGCCAGGAACGCTCATCACCACCGTAGGGTCTCGGAGATCGGCATTTGCTTGCCGCGCGGCTCCTGGTGGCCGTCCGACTGGGGGCGGTGGCGGCGGTGTTGTCGCTCTCGGCAGCGGACGTGCGGCTGAAGCGGGTCTCTCCAACGTCTGGGAACGCGGGAATGCGGGTGCGCCGTCCAATGCGTCACCGGTTGAGAGGTCTGCGCCCGGGAGTTCGGCGTCGATCCCCGCGACGAACGCCTGCCGGACCTCCTCATCGGGCAGGCAGAACACGACCTCCTGGAGCACGGTCGGACTCTGGACGTGGTCGGCCAGGCTCGCGAGGATCAGTCGCGCCGAATGTTCGGGGGAAAAGCGGCCTGCTCCAGTCGCCAGGGCCGGGATGGCGATCCGTCGAATCGCCAGCGATTCGCAGCGCCGGAAGAGGTTCTCTCCTGCAAGGCGCAGCGTGCGATCGGTGGGCATGATCCCGTGGGCCCAGTCGACCGTCGCTGCGTGGAGGATGTAGCGCGCGGGAAGGGCGCCTGCGGACGTGACGGCAACATCACCGACAGTCAGGGGCGTCAGGTGTGCGGCTTCTTCTGCGATGGACGAACCTGCAGCCGACAGGATGGCCTTCGAGACTCCGCCGCCCATCGACAGCGACGTGTCGTCGCTCGACACGAGCGCATCGAACCCACCACGGAGAACGGCGGCTTCGACGCGATCCGAGTTGACGAGCACGCGCACGCCGCCCACGGAGACGAGCGGCGTTTCTGCGTGATCTCGTTGCATGCGCCACTCCGCCGAAGCCCTCGGAAGCACCGCGCGACGACCGTACAAGCCGGGATGCTACGTCCGGACGCACTGGTAGAGCAAGACGATCGCCTGGCGGGGACGCACGGATGACGGCATCGGGCAACGGCCGAAGGTCATTTGCGCGCCAACGCCGCGGCGACCATCCGTTGCGCGTCGTGCTGAATCTGACGGAGGTGATCCGCGCCGGTGAAGCTCTCGGCATAGAGCTTGTACAGATCCTCGGTGCCTGACGGGCGCGCCGCGAACCATCCGTGCCCGGCAACGACCTTCACGCCACCGATGCGGTTGCCGTCGCCCGGCGCACTCGTCAGCACGTGCTGTATCGGTTCGCCCGCCAGCTCGCCAGTGAAGTCGCCCTCCGACAGCGCGGCCAGCGCCGCCTTCTGCTCGCGCGTCGCGGGTGCGTCGATGCGCTCGTACACGGGATCGCCCAACTCGCGGGTCAGCCCCGCATAGATTTCACCGGGGTCGCGCCCGGTCTTCGCGGTCATCTCCGCCGCCAGCAGCGCCGCCGCGATCCCGTCCTTGTCGGTCGTCCACACCGAGCCATCTCGACGCAGCAACGAGGCGCCGGCGCTTTCTTCGCCGACGAATCCGAGCCAACCGGCGCACAGTCCGTCCACGAACCATTTGAAGCCGACCGGCACCTCGTAGGTGCGTCGTCCGAGGGTCGACGCGACACGATCGATCAGGCTGCTGGAGACAACCGTCTTGCCGACGGCGCATTCGGCCTTCCAGCCAGGACGGTTGGAGAACAGATAGTGCACGCACGCGGCGAGATAGTGATTCGGCTGCAGCAGGCCCACGCTTCTGGTCACGATGCCATGGCGGTCGTGATCGGTATCGCAGGCGAACGCCACGTCGAACCGATCCTTGAGCCGGACGAGCGATTGCATCGCATACAGTGACGAGGGATCCATCCGGATGCGGCCATCCCAATCCACGTCCATGAAGCGGAACGTCGGATCGACGTGCTCGTTGGTCACCGTCAGATTCAGACCGTACTGCTCGGCGATCGCGGCCCAATAGCGGACGCCTGCTCCGCCCAGCGGATCCACCGCGAGCTTGAGACCCGCGCTCCGTACCGCGTCGAGATCCAGCACGGCGCCGAGATCGCGCACGTACGCGCGCAGATAATCGTGCCGGTGCGTCGTCGGGGCATGCAGCGCTCGCTCGTACGGCATCCGCTTCACTGCGGCCAACCCATCGGCGAGGAATTCATTCGCCCTGCGCTCTATGAATGCCGTGATGTCTGCTCCCGCCGGTCCACCGTGCGGCGGGTTGTACTTGAAGCCGCCATCATCTGGAGGATTGTGAGACGGGGTGATCACGACGCCGTCGGCCAGTCCCTGCGCGCGTCCGTGGTTGTAGGTGAGGATCGCGTGCGAGACCGCCGGTGTCGGCGTGTAGTCGTCGTTCACTGCCAGGTGGACCGCTACGGCGTTGGCGGCGAACACCTCCACGGCACTGCGGAGCGCGGGCTCGGAGAGCGCGTGCGTGTCGATCCCGATGAAGAGGGGACCGTCGATCGCCTTCGACTGGCGGTACTCGCAGATGGCCTGGGCGATCGCCAGGACGTGCCATTCGTTGAACCCGCAGGTGAGCGACGAGCCGCGGTGACCCGAGGTGCCGAAGCTCACGAGCTGCTCGCGAATCGACGGGTCCGGCCGCTCGGTGTAGTACGCGGCGACGAGACGCGGAATGTTCGTGAGCATCGACGGATCGGGCGGCTTGCCCGCGAGCGGGCTGACTCCGCTCCGATCGAGGCGATCGCTGGCGTCGGTGCCGATCATGGCATGCTCCGTTCAGAATGGCCTTGCCCGCCCGGGCGCGGGGGACCGAGTATACCCGTAGGATTGCACGGAGTGTCGAGCCTGAACTCTTCCGTCAGCGCACTAATCATCTGGATGGCGGCGTTTGGTGCGGTGCCGGCATCAGCGGACCGTGGACCAGATCAGACACCCGCAGCGGATGCCCTGCCTGCTCTCCCCCGCCTCGACCTGAATGGCTTCCTGCCGGCGATCCAGCAGCAGGTCCAACAGGCGTACGACAACGCCCGCGCGCACCCCGAGAACGCGGACGCCAATGGCACACTCGGGATGGTGTTCGACGCCTACGAACAGTACGACGCCGCCCTCGTCTGCTACGACCGCGCCCGTCGCCTCGACCCGCGTTCGTTTCGATGGCTCTATCTGCTCGGCTCAGTGCAGGCGGCGCAGGGCCGTCACCAGGATGCCGCGCAAACGTTCGCAGACGCGCTGCACCTGAAACCAGACGACACGCCGGCGACGTTGCGCCGTGCCGAAAGCCTGCTGGCCATCGGTCAGTCGCAGGAAGCGGGAGCGATCTATCAGCTCGTCGCTCAGGCTCAGCCGGATCGAGCCGATGCGTTCTACGGGCTGGGGCGCATGGCCGCGGCGCGCGGCGATTGGGCGGGCGCGGCGGCGGCCTATCAGAAGGCGTGCGATCTGTTTCCCTCGTACGGGCCGGCCCACTACGCGCTGGCGACCGCACTCCGCAAGCTCGGTCGCGACGCGGAGTCGCAGCAGCAGCTTGCGCTCTACGAGCAGAACAGGACTGCAGTGCCGCCGCAGGCAGATCCGCTGCGCGGCGAGGTCACGATGCTGAACCTCGGGTCGGTGACGCACATCCGCCGGGGCGCTGACCTGGAGCAGGCCGGCCGGATTGCTGAAGCCATCGAAGAGCAGTTGGCCGCGCTGCGCGTGGATCCGCAGTCGGTACAGGCGCACACGAATCTGATCTCGCTCTATGGCCGCCTGGGCCGCTACCACGAAGCGACACAGCACTACGAGGCCGCGCTCGCTCTCGATCCGAGCCAGGCTGGCATCCATTACAACTACGGCGTTCTGCTCTTGCGGCAACAAGACGACGTGAAGGCGGCGGATGCGTTCCGGGAAACCCTGCGACTCAATCCGCATTACGTCGAGGCGCACACCAACCTCGGCGCGATCTACGGAAATCGTGGACACATCACCGAGGCTCTTCAGCAGTTCAATGCGGCGCTGGCGGACCGCCCTACGGACCACGTGGCTCACTTCCAGATCGGCCGGATGCTCGCAGCCGACGAGCGCTACGACGAGGCGATCGAGCATCTGAAGCAGACGCTCGTCCCCGAGGACGCCAGCACGCCGCGGTATCTCTACGCACTTGGCGCGACATACGCCCGCGCCGGCCGCTCCGTCGGACGCACTGAAATACCTGCGGACGGCCAAGGAGCAAGCGGCGGCCCGCCACCAGGACCAACTGGTCGCCGACATCGATCGCGACCTGCGGACGTTGGAACAGGCAGAGCCGAAATAGATGCGTCTCCGGCTAGCTGTCATCCCATCGCTCGTCGTCGCCGTCACCCTCACCGCCGGTGCGGCGCAAGAGCGGCCCCTCTTCCGTGACATCGCTACAGAAACCGGACTTGCCTTCCGGCATGTCGCCGGCGCGAGCGGCGACTACCTGATGCCGGAGATCATGGGCTCTGGTGGCGCGCTCTTCGATTACGACAACGACGGCGATCTCGACGTGTACCTGGTCCAGGGCAGTCCACTCGACTCTGGCAAGGAACTGCGACTGCCCCCGCCGGCCGGAACGAAGCCAGGAAACCGGCTGTTCCGCAACATGCTGGCCGAGACGGGCAGGTTGCGTTTCGTGGATGTCACCGACAAAGCCGGCGTGGGCTACGTCGGCGTCGGCATGGGTGTCGCGACTGGCGATTACGACAATGACGGCTTTCTCGATCTCTACGTGACGAACGTCGGCCACAACGTGCTCTACCACAACAACGGCGACGGCACCTTCACCGATGTCACCCGGGATGCTGGCGTGGACGACGAACGCTGGAGCACGAGCGCGACATTTCTCGACTACGACGGCGACGGGCTCCTCGACCTGTTCGTCGGCAACTACGTGGACTTCTCGGCGCTGAGCAACAAGCGTTGCTTCGCGCCAACGGGCGAACCGGATTACTGCACACCGATGGCGTACAAGGCGGTGCCGTCGCGCCTCTTTCACAACGAAGGACACGGCAGATTCACCGACGTGACCGCCACCTCGGGCATCGGCGGATCCTTCGGGCCGGCGCTCGGAGTCGTCGGCGCCGACCTCACCGGTGACGGCCGTCCCGACATCTACGTGGCAAACGACACGGCCGCCAATCGTCTCTGGGTGAACCAGGGCCAGGGCGTGTTCAAAGAGTCCGCGCTCGAAGCCGGCGTGGCCTACAACGCGGACGGCAGGACGAAGGCCGGCATGGGCGTTACGGCCGAGGAAGTCGACGCGCAGGGCACCTGGTCGATCCTCGTGACCAATCTCACTCGCGAGGGCGCCACGCTCTTCCGGGGCGTGAAGGGTGTCTTCGACGATGTGTCAGCGGCGTACGGGGTAACGGCGTCCACGTTCGCCTTCACAGGATTCGGCACGCAGTGGATCGACTACGACAACGACGGACGGCTCGACCTCGTGATCGCCAACGGTGCCGTCACCATCGTGGAGTCGCAGCGGGGCACGCCTTACCCGTACGCACAACGTAATCAACTCTTCCACGGCGAGGATGGCCGCACGGCCTTTGCGCGAGACGAGCGACAGCGCCGGTCCGGCATTTCAGGACCTCGCCGTGGGCCGCGGTGTGGCTGTCGGTGACATCGACAACGACGGCGCGCTAGACATTCTGGTGACCAACAACAACGGTCCTGTCAGGCTGCTCCACAACGAGGCCGCCGGCGGCCAGCACTGGCTGGAGGTCCGGTTGGACGGCGTCAAGGGCAATCGTTTCGGGATCGGCGCCCGTGTGGGAGTGTTGCGTAAGGATCGGGACCCGATCTGGCGGCGGGTCCACACCGACTCGAGTTACTTGAGCGCCGGCGACGTCAGGGTGCACGTCGGGCTGGGCTCGCGCGCTGACGTCGAGGCCATCGTCGTCCAATGGCCCGACGGATCGGTCGAGCGCTGGAACAACGTCACACCAGATCGCACAGTTGTGTTACGGCAAGGCACGAGTAACGTGGCTGCGCCAGTCCACTAACTGCAGGCTAGAAGCCCGGTCCTGCGTCATGCAGCGCGGTAAACACACGGCCATCAATTCGAACGTAAAGATGGTGCTGCCCGATCGTCAGCATCGCGAACGGGAAGTAGGGTGACAGCGACTCCGCGCACGGCTTCCACACATACACAGGGTGAACACTCGTGCCCTGTCGACGGACGACCAGCATGCCTTGTTGATCGGGGAGCTTGTAAGTGCGTCCAATACTTCGTTTCAACACAGCGGAAGGTTGTTCGGCCCGAAAATCCGAGACAGCAGCCACTGCCCCACATTGTCGATAGTCGCCAAACGTGGCGTCGACCAGGGCGAAAGCGGTGGCTCTTCCTCGGGGCCGTTCAAAAGGAACGATGTAGTAGTACCGATCGACTTTGTCGAGCCGCTGGACAAGCAGGGGGGAACCCGGCTTTGTGCCATGCAAGATGGGTCCCCACTCGTCACGCTCGTACAGGCCAAATGTCGTCAACCCCGTGACGGCCGCCTGCTGGGCGACCTCAATCGGGATGATCGAATTGCCGTCGTTGGCACTCAGGATGGGGCCGGGTTGCACGCCTGGAGCCACCGCAATTTGATCACCGTCGCACACGGCGACGAATTTCCCTTGCCAGTATCCGTCAGGGACGCCGGTCATGTAGCTGTCGAGCCATTCGACGTACGTCACATGCTGCGGTGAGAGACCACGCTGGCCTCCGCTGCCACACCCGTCGCCAACGGCATGCGGCGGCACTGACGGCGTGGTCATCTCGTCGGCGGGGGGCCAGGGATCTTTGACGTCAAACGAGTGGATTGCATAGCTGGTGTCGTCAGACGCCTGCGGTATCGCGCTAACGTCGTATCCGTTCACCACGACCCAGTGATCGTCTCCGCTCACCAACGCTGTCGCAGCAAGCTTGTAATGGTGAATAGACCAAACGATCTTGCGCGAAATGGCATCCGCGCTGTCGGCGGCGGCCAGTGCAATCGTTGTGTTGTAGTTCTTCGGCTTTCGATGGACGAGGGTCGCGGTGAGTCCGTCGGGCGGGCTCGCCCACTGAGGACCGGGATCGATGGTGTTGTAGCCGTGATTCTCGTTATACAGGGGCGTCTGATTGAGCAGCTTGCCCCCGATTGCGCGCAACACCATCTGCGCAGCAGCGGCGCCGCAGAAGTAGCCGAGGTCCTGCTGGTGATACGAAACCTTGAGTGTCTTGACAGGCATGTCGGTGTTGGGCCAGAGCCTCGTTCAGTGTGTACCGACTACTTGCAGAAACGACCACTACCAGGCTTGGGCGGTGGACACGCCGGGTCACTCTTGGCCGCCACGGTAGCCTTATCAGCGGTCGCCTTCGTGATGATGCTCGACGGTTCGTTGTCGGCCGCAAAGATTCCCATGTTCGTGGCGACCGTAAGTGCGTTCGGCCGCGCCTTCTTCCAGCTGTGTCCCTCTCGCAGTGCCCTCAATATTCCGCCACGGAACGACCGCTGCCAGGCTTGAGCGGCCTCCTGGCTAATGGTTTTCGAGCCTCTTTGAGCCACGCCCATGCCTACCGCCAACGCGCAGTCCACGAGAATGGCTTCCACTTTCTGTGAATCGACGTCTTTCTTGGCGGCTGGGGTCTTGGCCTTCTTCTTAGCCATTGGAGAACTCCTTCGTTGAATCCGGAACAACGGCTGAGGTGAGGAGGGTAAGCCTACACCTATTGACTCGCGGCGTGCAATGAAACCAACGCCTTCCGAAGGGCGTGCGCAGTCTGTGGTCGGTCCGTTCGATTGGGCGACAACGCTCCTTTGAAGAACGACGCAACCGCGGCAGGGCATGCGGGAAGAAACTCTCGGAGATCTGGACAACCTCCGTCAACGATCCGATCGAGCACGTCGGCCCGTGCGTGGCGTCCATACGGCGTCGTTCCTGCTATAGCCTCGAAGAGTACGACCGACACGCTCCACAGATCGAACAGCGTACTGGGCACCTCCTGGCGGATGGCTTCGGGACTCATATAGAGCGGGGTCCCCACGAAGTGACGAGAATCGTTGCTCGCGCCAGAGCCGAGATGGACGACGGGCCGACCCACTAAGCTGCTCGAGCGTGTCGCGGTCTCGTCTACCGTGTCTGTCCGATTCGCAAGACGAGCGAGGCCAAAATCCAGCAACTTGGGCACACCAGCCGCCGTGTACCCGATGTTGCTCGGCTTCACGTCACAATGAATGATGCCCACGTCGTGGATATGAGCCAGAACGTCGGCCATCGCCACACCCAGATCGAGGGCGGCGCCAATGGCCAGCCGGTGAAGCCTGAGACGGTCCGCGAGGGTACCTCCACTGAGGTACTCGCAGATGAGCATCGGAGTCCCATGCCACATCTCCGCGCCGAAGATCAGGGCAAGGTTCGTATGGGACACCACCGCCATTGCTCGAGCCTCGCGTCGCAGCCGGCTGGCGCTCTCGGGTGAAACCCTCGGCAATGTCTTGATAGCGACCGTCCGGTCGAGCGACAAATCGACCGCTCGGTACACCACACCCATCCCGCCCGCGCCGATGCGCTTGTGCACGCGGAACTTGCCGAGCAGCACGTGTGGAACTGGCGCACGCTGCAGGACGCTGCCACATTCACACTCACCGGTCCCGTGCGCAAAGACTGACCCGCACTCTCGGCATTCTCTGGCCGCATCGTCCACTGCGTGATCGATCTCTGGAGAGGACCCGGGAAATCGGATGGGTGAGGACCGGAGGCGCCGGTTCTCCAGCCTCAGCGCGAGCGCCTGCTGGATTGTGCCGAGAAGGTTCCTGTCCTCGCGAGAAAAGCCCAACTCACTCCGCTTCTCTCCAAGTGCCAGGACGCCGAGCAACAAGCCGTCCGGATTCATCAAGGGGGCCAGCAACCGCGCCCCGGAATCCGCAAGCCATTGACGGTCCTCGATGGGCAGGCTCCTGACCGAAGATGCGGACGACTCGAGGTCAATTTCGAAGGGCGACTGATCCTCCGAGAACAGCGTGACCAGGCGCGACGATACCGGGAGCGGACGAATGCCGCCGTCAATGCAGCGAAGGATTCCGCCTGCGTCGTCAGCGACCAGGAAATATATCGAGTGAAGATGGAGCGCACGGTCTATCTCGGTCGTCGCGTGGACCACGAAGTCATTCAGGTCACGTAACTGGCGCGGCTCGTCCGCCAACGTCGCCAGGATCTGTCTCGCATCGTACTGTTCACGGAAAAATCGCCGATCGAGCTCCGCAATGATGCGTTCCCGAAATCCGAGTCCAAGGATGCCGAAAGCCGTAAGCGCGACGAGAACGATCGGACCTGGACCGGACATGATCTGCGTCAGCGTCTGGTCCCGGCGCGAATAGACGTAGACGACAAGGCCACCAAACGGTGCGGCGATCGCCACAAAGATCGTGACGCGAGCAAGGAAATACTGAATCGCGAGCCGGACGATGATCCTGACGTCCAGCACCCGGTCGACGATCACGGAATACGCGGTGACTAGGGGTGTCGCTGCGAGACAGAGGTACAGCAGGGTCCCAATCCATGCATTCGAAGCGCGCTCCACGACGAGTCGATACGGTGGGATGAGCGCTTCGAGGATCACCTCAATCGCCATCGGGGCCAGGCCGAGTATCAGGCCGACGACAAACACCATGATTCGGCGACGTTCGACGGCTTGCGTGTGGCGCGCGCGCCAGAGGAGAAACGGCCACGCAGGCACCGCAGCCAGGAAGAGCACGGTCCAATAGAGGCCCCCGCTGTCGAAGAGGAGCTGGTTCCAGATGGTGTAAAGGGATGACTCCCCCGTCAACGACTGCCCTATCGATGCCATATTCGCGACGAACAGGACGACACCGATCGTTGTCGAAACCAACAGCGCGGATCGTGCCCATCGTTGATCACGCGGTGAGAGCAATGGCTCCGGGAACACGGATGTGAAGCCCCAGAGGAGCGCCGGAATCCAGGCGTCAATGCGAATATGAGTCGCCGTGACTGCCAGCCAGTAGGTTGTGCCACCGGGCGGGAACCGCGAGCTGCCAAGCAGGGGATCCGCAAACGGCGAAGCGACCAGCACGAGTAAGACACCAAGCAGTTGCGCTCGACGGTCACTTCCACGACTTTGGTAGATGAGGAAGACACCTACCATGCCAAAATCGATGATGAGGCCGGCAAAGATCCAGTGATGCGGATGAGAGCCCTCGGTACCGCCCATCCAGAGCTGAATACCAACGGCAAACAACAGTTTTGGTATGGCTACGCCGAGGAGGAGGAGCTGCCAGGTGATCATGGACCCGGGCGACCGGGATGGTAGCTCCCGCGAGTAGGTCTGTAAAGGCTCGACGTCTGAGGTCGCTGCGAACCAAGGATTGTCTCAATTTTGAGAAAATCCTCCCGACCCCATTTTCTTACCGGCTATTGATGCCGCAGCGCCCTGAGCGGGTCGGTGCGTGACGCGCGCCAGGCCGGCACGATGGTGGCAACCACCACGCCACCAAGGACCACGGCGAGCGCTCGTGCGAACGAGGTCAGGTCGGTCGCGCTCACGCCGAACAGGACGCCGCTCAGAAGCCGCGTCAGGCCGAGCGCGGAAACGATGCCCACGGCAGACCCGATCGCGCCGAGCCGGACGCCCCGGGCAAGAAACTCGCGGACGACCGAAGGACTCGAGGCGCCAAGCGCGATCCGGATGCCGATCTCGTGCGTACTCTGCTTGACGATGTACCAGACGAGACCGTAGGTGCCCATCGCGGCGAGCGCCATGCCCGCGACGCCAAAGAGAAACAGCATGGCAGCGGTGAGCTCGAAGAAGAGCAGCGCGCCGCGCGTGGACTCGTGGAGCGACCGCGCGAACAGGATGGGCAGGTCCGGATCGAGTGCCGCCACGCGCGTCCTCGCCTGATCGACGAGCCGATCGATCGGCGCTGGGCCGCGCGTGTGCAGGATCATCCCCGACTTGTACGACTGGAAGAACGGCAGGTAGTAGTAGGGCCGCGGCGCCTCGTTGATCTGCAGATACTTCACGTCCGTCGCGACACCCACCACGGTACGCCAATCGCCCGACCCCGCGCGGATCCGCTTTCCGATCGCATTGGCGGGATCACCCCAGAATCGCCGCGCGAGCGTCGTGTTGACGATGGCCGCCGGAGCGGCGTTCTCATCGTCGTCATTGGCGAACTCACGGCCGGCGACGATCGGGATCCGGAGCGTGCGGAAGTAGTCTGGACCGACGGTGTTCGACAGAAACGCCAGATCTTCGCCGCGGCGCAGCGCGTAGCCGTCAATCGTGACGCGCTGCGCGCGTGTTTCCAGGAATGCCAGCGGCAGATACACGGCGAGCGTGGCTGATTCAACCCCTGGATCCGTGCGCGCCCCGTCGAGCAGGTGACGATAGAACTGCCGGCCACGCCGTTCATCGTACGCGTTCTGTCTGACGTCCATCGCGACCGCAGTGACGTGCAGGACGTCGAAGCCGGGATCCGTGCGCCGCGCCACGTCGAGGCTCCGCGTCGCCAGGCCTGCGCCGATGAGAAGCAGCAGAGAGACGGCGACTTGAGCAATCACCAGGGCTGCCCGCAGCCGGCCACGCGATGCGCCTCGAGGGGACGCGTCTTCGTTGATGACCGACACCAGATCGACCCGGGAGCTCTGGAGCGCGGGAACGAATCCAAACAGGAGCGCGCAGCCGCACGCGACCAGCGCCGCGAATCCAATCACGAGCGCGTCGAGATCGATGTTGAAGAAGATGTGTTCCGGCGCCGCCATCCGCTCCGCGTAGCCGACCAGGATGGGGATCCCCTGCTGCGCGAGCAGTACGCCGACGACCGCGCCCGGTACCGCCAGCACGAGGTTCTCGACAACCAGCAGACGGACGATTCGGGCCCGCGTCGCCCCAAGCGCAAGGCGCACGGCGATCTCGCCGCGCCGTGAGACGCCGCGCACCAGCACGAGCCCGGCGATATTGGCGCAGGCGATCGTCAGCACCAGCAATCCCATGGCGCAGAGAACGGTGAGCGTCGGCAGCATGTGCGTCTGCGCGCTGCCGGGGAACTGCCAGAACCGCACGACTCTGATCCGCTGCGCCGCGTCGGTCATGGAGTGCTCGCGAGACACCGTGGTCCAGAGCGCTTCCGTCTCGCTGGCCGCCGTTGCCAGGCTCGTGCCCGCACGCAGAAAGCCTTGCGGGTACACGACAGCCGCACGTCGATCCGCCATCACCCCGGCCGGGGTCGTCTGGTCGCTGCCCAGGGTGAAGCCGAGCGTTGGCGCCATCATGACCGGGATGAACGCCTCCACGTCGTAACTGACGATCGTGCCGTGGAAGGTCTGGTCGGCGACGCCGGCGACGGTGAACTGGCAGTTGTTGATCTCGACGGTCTTGCCGACGATGTCTGGAGCGGACGCAAAGTCGGTTCGCCAGAGCGTGTGGCTGAGGACGATGACGGGGTGACCGCCGGGAGCCACGTCGTCGGACGGCAGGAGTGTGCGGCCACGTGCGGCGCGAACACCGAGCACCTGGAAGTAATTGCCCGTCACGAACTCCGTGAAGATCTGGCGCGAGCCGCGGCCGCGACCGAGGTTCACCGATGCCACTCGCGAGCCGAAGAGACCGGCGAACGACCGGTCGTGGTCCCGGAGGTACAGGTAGTCGGGGTACGACACGGCCAGGTCGCGCCCCGAGCTCGTTTCGGCATAGACGACCGCCAGGCGGGACGACCCCTGGACGCCAGCCAGCGGCGCGAGCGCCATGCTCTTCACCATGGTGAAGACCGCGGCGTTCAGGCCGATGCCGAGCGCGAGCACTCCGATCACCGTCAGCGAGAAGACGGGATTCTTGGCGAGCGCGCGAGTTGCATAGCGAACGTCGTCGAGCTGGTCGTGGAGGGCTTCGACCCACCAGGGCATCCAGACACGGCGGGCGTCTTCGGTGGCGAGAGTAACGTTTCCGAAGTCTTTCAGTGCGCCGTAGTGCGCCGTTTCGCGGTCGGCGCCGTCAGCGACCCGTTCCTCTTCCGCGATGGCGAGGTGGGCGCGGATTTCGTCCTGGAAGTCGTCCTCGTCCAGGCGCCGTTGTCTGAGCCGATCGAACCACCGGGGCATGGGTTACTCCTCGAGGCCTGGCACCGGCGCCGGATTCATCACGCGGCCAATGGCTTCAACGAGCTCGGTCCACCGCGACTGCTCGCGCAGCAGCTGCTTCTTGCCCTCTGGCGTCAGCCGGTAGAACTTGGCGCGCTGATTCGCTTCGGTCTGTCCCCACTTGGCCGTCACCCACCCCTTCTTGGCGAGCCGCTGCAGCGCCGGGTACAGCGAGCCGGCTTCGACCTGCAGCACGTCGGATGACTGGGCGCGGATCGTCTGGCCGATGGCGTACCCGTGCTGCGGCCCCCACTGCAGCGTGCGGAGGATCAGCATGTCGAGCGTGCCATGGAGGAGGTCGGTGCGGGCGTCGGACCGGGCATCGAGCGTCATAGGGTATAGGCAGTCTATATCCTAAGACGTAGAGAGTCTATACCCTGTTCCCTCCGGTCACGGTCGGCCGGGAGTATGCTGGCCGGCGGTCAGGGGCAAAGGGGGTAAGGGGTAAGTGAACCAGCCAGCGACTTGGGACGGAAGTTCGCGTTCCCAGGCAGCTACCCCGTGCGATCGGCGACGTTGCGCGCGGTCTTCATGGATCTCGTGACCGACGTCGGCGAGCAGGGCTTCAAGTGGGGCTTCATCCTCAGCCTGCACGGCGCGCCGCCGCACAATCGCGCGCTGGACGAAGCGGCGCGGTACTTCTCCGACACCTACGGCGGACACATGGTGCATCTGACCGGTCTGGTCAGCGTCGGCCGATCGGCGCCCCGCGATTTGTTCTCGCCTGCGCAGGTCGAGGCCGAGGGCGTCAGCGTGCACGCTGACGCCGACGAGCACAGCCGTGTGCTGTTCCTGCGCCCCGACATCGTGTCACCCGACTTCCAGACCGCGCGGCCGGTGGTCGGCCATGGCTTCGAGGATCTTATCGCCCTCGCGACGCAGCAAGACTGGCCGGGCTATTTCGGTACGCCGGCCATCGGGACTGCTGCCGCCGGAGCACGCGTGATGAACGCCATCGCGCAGGCGACGATCGATGCGGCGCTGAAGACCCTCGATGGGGCATCCGACACGACCTTTACGCGCATGTCGAGTCAGGACGCCGAGGATCCTGACGTCAAGAAGATCGTAGATGTCTCGCTCGAGCACGAACGGCTGATCGAAGCGCGCGAAAGCGCGTGGCTCGCACGCGATCACCGGTGACACCCACGAGCGGGGTCCATGGGATGACGGATCGAATGGCCTCGCCCCACGGCGGCACGCGCTCTACCGGGCGGCGGCGTGGCCTTTCGCGGCCGGAGGTCCGGCGGGCATCCGTTCGAGACCGGCGAGCTTCCATCCGGATCCGTCGCGCCGGAAGTACGTGCGGATCGGCTGCTTCCACACGGGATGCTGCGCGCTCTCGGCCGACAGGCTCACTTCGATGAAGCTGTCCCCGCCGGTTGGCAGGCCGGCTGGCGCCTGCATCGTCGTCGTCGAACTCTGCGTCTCTGCAATCTGCCTGGTCTGGCCTGTCGCGTTGTCGAACTGCGACCAGACGGCGTGGTAGGCACTCGGCGCCTCGGCCGCGAGGGCGGCGACGGCGGCGTTTTCGAACTGCAGCTGTCCGTTCGCGTCAAGACGTGGATCCACGATGGGATTCACCGCGGGCAGGTAGACGCGGGCGATCTTGTCGCGGCGCTTGATCAGGACGTCACCCAGCTGCTTTTCGGCGTTGGGATCGCTGAACTCGCCCGTGTGTACCGCCGCGCGAATCATCTCGTCAGTGAACGCCGCCACGCGCCGCGCTGCCCAGAAGGCGTCGTCGTCGCGCATCTCGATGTACCCCAGCGTCATGGTCTGTGGCTGCCAGAGGCGCGGCTCGAACCGGTCGCCTTCGAACTTTCCGATCGACGGGTATTCCTTGTACGGCACGGTCTGCCACGGGCTGAGTGCGAAGCCGAAGGAGACCAGCCGCTTCATCGTCGTGTCGGTCTGTACGAAGCGCTCCCAGCTCAGATCCCACTCGTACTGCTCGTTGCACATCCCGAACGTCGAACCAACGTCCTGCAGGTAGTGCTTGACGACCGTATGGCCGTTCTCGGTCGCGAGCGCATCGAGCGTGTTGGCCGCCTTGAGGTCGGTCAGGTTCGTCCAGGCGCCGAAGACGCGCAGCGCACGCAGCTCGCGACGATGCTGGTGCGGAACGAGGTCGTTCGGGTCGTCGGTTCGCGTGCCGGTATAGAGGTAGTTGCCGAGGATCTTGCCAGAAATCAGCCGCCCGGCGACGACGCGATACGTGCCGTCCGGCCGTTTCGCCACGCGCTCCAGGATTTCGTTCAAGTCGTCCTGGGAGAACGGCGTCCTCGCTCCAGACGGCCGCTTGATCGTGGCTTTGGGATCGAACGACACGTTCTTTGGATCGAACGACGTGAGATACGACTCCACCTGGTTGTAGCCGAGCGCCCAGAAGATCTTGGTGGCAACCATCACCGCGGCGGTCGCTCCTTCCGGGTAGTACGGCGGATCGAACTCCAGGAAGAAGGTCTGGCCCTTCGCGTCTCTCGCGGTGAACCCGGGGTGGGCGCCGGACGTCTTTTCGCGCGTCAGGATCCAGTGCGACGGGTCGGGTGGTGGCGCGACAACGGGTCCACGTGCCAGTTCGTCGAGACCAACGGCCCTGGCGCCGATCCGGTTCGTGAACCAGCTCGAATCGGGAACCTCGTCGATCGTGTTGATGTTCTGCGCGCGGACGCCAGAGGGCTGATGTCCTGGCTCGACGAACAGGTTGTACACCATCTCGTACATCTGTTCGATCTCGTAGCGCTGTGCCTTGGACGCGTCCTGGCTTTCGGGGACGCGGGCGATCGGATCGTCGGGATAGAACCGCGGCTGTTGTCCAGAGACGCTCGTGGCCGCGAGCGCGCCGACAACCACGATGACCGCAACGGTCCTCCGGATGTCGAGAACAGGAAAGCGGAAGCCTGGTGTCATCATGGTCGCGCCTCAGAAGACCGCGGATGACGAAAACACGAGTGAGATGCCTTCGTTGCCGCGCGCGAGCTCGATGCGCAGCGGCGTAGTGAACGGGCTGTGGAACCGGACTCCGAAGCCGAAGTCGGTCTTGAGCCCGTCGAGGTCGAGATGTTTCGGACTGCTGGCTACTTTGCCGGCATCGTAGAAGAAGGCGGTGTCCAAGAAGCGATTCACCATGATGCGCCACTCGGCCTGCAGCAGCAGGCTGTTGCGATCGCGGAACCGCCAGCTCGAGAAACCGCGCAGCGACGATCCGCCCCCAACCGAGGGCAGCATGAAGAACGGAACCTGCTGATCGTTCTTCAGGTACGTCGTCCTCCCCAGTGCGTGGAATGAGAGCACCCACGCCTCTCGCAGGAGTGGGAGGTGCTGGATGGCTTCGTAGTCGATCTCCTGAAAGCCGAACTCGGTGTCGGCATCGGCATAGTCGTGTCCTCTGATGCCGTAGTAGCCGCCACGCCGTGCGTAGCCGGTGTACGCCCTCGTGTCGATCCCGATGGCCGCCGAGGTGTGCAGGTAGTTCACGGTGGCGCCCAGGCCGGGCAGCTCTGTCGGCGTGTAGACGGTTTCGATTGAGGGGTCTGTCCCCTCGCCGGGCCGCTGCTTCCACTGCGTGTACTCGACCGTGCCGTTGAGCGTGAGCACGCGGCGCGTCGGCCGGACGTTCAAGCTCGTAATGAGATAGGGCTGTTGAAAGCTGTAGTTCACGCGATCGTCGACTGAGGTGTTGCCCGTACCGATGCCGTAGAAGCCCACCTGCGTGGCTTCGCGCCAGCCGCCCAGTACGGTCAGCTTGCCGCGGCGGTGGAAGAGACGCGGCGCGACGAACTCGCTCTCGAGGCGCTTGTACCCAGGAGCGTGTAGCTGCCCCGGAACTCGAGCGTGTTGAACGGGCTGACGTGGCGCGTGTAGCCGGCACCGAGCGTGAAGCCGCCGCCCGCGTAGGCGTTCTGGAAGAACGGATGCAGCTTCAAGGCATCGGCTTCGAGGCTGTGGGTGATCCTGGCGGTCACCAGCTCGGCCTTGCTGGGGGTCTGCGGCGTCAGCTTCTGGGCTTTCTCCGCTTCCGCCTCTTCGAGGGATTTCTGGCGGGTGGCTGGCTCCTGGGCGCGGGCCGGAATGGTCCAGGCGGCCATAATCGCCATGATCGCGGCCGCTACTGCTGCGCGTGTCGTCGTCGCTCGCATATCGTCACAACACCCCTCGCCTGGGCGGCGTGATGATTCCGTCTGGTGAATTTGTTTGGCTGACGCCACGGGTGAACGTCAGGTGAACAGCGAGCGGTAATCATAAACGAAGACGGGCGGATCAACGCTCGGCTCCCAACTCCCAATTCCCAAGGGATCGGGCCTTTCCGGGGTCTGGCCACCGGGGTAGGGCCTGCCTACACGCCCTTGGGATATGCTGGCGGCCCGTCGGCGACCCGGCCGACCGACTATCAGGAGCGTTCTTGCGATGAGTGCCACTTTGAGTGGAGCGGACTTCAAGAAGCAGCTGCGGGACGGCGCACCAAAGCTGGGGCTCTTTCTGAACTCACACAGCCCTACCGTCGCCGAGCAGCTCGCGCACAGTGGATACGACTGGCTGCTCGTGGACACACAGCATGGACCGATGGGGAATGAGTGCCTCTCCGGCATGCTGGCAGGGATTTCAAACGGCGGTGCGACGTCGCTGGTGCGGGTCGGTGGCTACAGCGATCGCGCCGGTATCCAGCAGTCACTGGACATGGGAGCCGATGGCGTGCTCGTGCCCTACATCAATACGGCCGACGAGGCGCGCGCCGCGGTCAGCTGCTGCCGCTATCCAACAGCCGGCACGCGGTCCGTGTACTTCCCTCAGCGCAGCATGAACAAAGGCGGCCTGCTCGGCTACGCAGGGGCGGCGAACGGCAATGTGATTGTCGCGCTCCAGGTCGAGACTGCCGATTGCATCAAGAACATCGATGCGATCGCCGCCATCCCGGGTGTCGATCTGCTCTTCCTGGGGCAGAACGACCTCTGCATGTCGATGGGCCTCTACGAGAAGTACAAGTTCCCCGACATGTATACGTCGCCGGAGCTCGCCGACGCCACGAACAAACTGGTCGCAGCGGCCGCGAAGAACAACATCATCCTCGGACTGTTTCTCTTCGGCACGTCTCGCGTCGCCGAGTTCGCCGAGAAGGGATTCCGGTTCATCAGCGTCGGCAACGATCTGCATCACATCCTCACACAGGCCGGCGCGTACGTGAAGGACGTGGAGGCCATTGCGCCCAAGAATGGCAAGGCCTGGGCGCGGCGTCCGACGGCGCTGCTGTAAGCGAGACTGCGCCCTCGTTCGATGGCGGCCGACCCGGGTGCGCGCAGCGCCCGGGTCCTCCTCGTCGCTGCCTGCCTCACGCCTGTTCCTGCAGGAACGACGCCACGAGTTCCTGCGTCCGTGCCCGCAGTCCGCGGCGTTGCCAGTCCTTCAACATCACACGCTCGCAACCGCCGACATCCTCGAGAAAGATCTCGTGGAGCTGTGCGGCCAGCGCGGGATCGAAGCAACACACATTGCTCTCTTCGTTGTGGGCAAAGGATCGATTGTCGAAGTTGGTCGTCCCGATCGTCACCCATTGCCGATCGACCACCATCGTCTTGTGGTGCAGCATCGTTCGATTGAATTCCTGGATCTCGATCCCGGCGCGGAGCAGCGGACCAAACAGGCGCACGCTGTTCTGCCTGGCGAGCCAATTGTCGTTCCTCCTGCCGGACACCATGATCCGCACGTCCACGCCGCGGCCGCGCGCCTCGATCAACAGATCGATGGCCACGGAATCCGGGAATGAAGTAAGGATTCGCGATAAAGACCGACTCGCGGGCGCTGGCGATCGACAGGTAATACATGGTGCGGACGCTCGAAGCACCGGCCTCGGGCGAGCTGAGCAGCGTCTGCGCCGCAAGACTGCCGACCGGCTCGATCGCCGGATAGAAGGCGTCGCCCGTCACCAGTTCGCCGGTCGTCTGCTGCCAGTTGTGGGCGAATCCGGTCTGAAGCGGCACGACGGCCGGACCTTCGAGCCGAATCTGGATGTCGCGCCACTCGCTCGGATTGCGGGCGTCGCCGCGCCAGTGGTCGGCAATGCCCGCCCCACCCGTGAAGGCGATGCGCCCATCCACGATCAGTGACTTCCGATGGGTCCGGTTGTTGAAGCGACCCAGCGTGTACCAGCGAATCGGATTGTACCAGGCGACCTGACATCCGCCGTCTTCGAGGATCGCAAGGATGTCAGCGCCGATCTGTGCGGATCCGATCGCATCGAGCAGGATCTTCACTGGCAGGCCGGCTGTCGCCTGCGCCGCCAGCGCTTCAGCGAACGCGCGGCCTATCTCGCCGGCCCAGTAGATGTACGCCTCGATCGTGATCGAGGCCTGTGCTTCTCGAATGGCCTCGAGCATCGCGGGGTAGAACGCATCGCCATTGTTCAAAATCTCGAGCGTGTTCCCGTCGACGAACAGGCTGCCGCTCGCGCCGGCCATCGTTCGTCGAAAGCCGGGCTCGGCGACCGAGAGCTCGTGATCCAGTCCATAGTGCGGAGGCTCCGCCGGCGGTGCGGCGAGATACGCCAGAATCGCCACGGCGCCGAACAGAATCGCAACCCAGCCCGAGGGCGTGTCGACCACGGCCCACACACTCAGCACTGCCCAAGGCCACCACGACCAGGCCAGACGCCTGAGCCGGTCCCATGCCGACAGCAACCCTCTCGGCCGGTCTCTCTGCCGGTCGCGTGTTCCATCCGGCAGTCCGAGGCTTCGACCCGGCAAGCGGACGGCTCTTCGGTCTCGGCGCCTCGTCGCGTGTGCCAACGGCAGTCGGCATGGCCAGTAGCTTAGCTTGAGTCTGTCTGACCAATGACGAAATGGGCTTACGGGTTTCGTCCGGCGCACACGCGATATCCGGGCGAATTGCCGTGAGAGACCTCTATCGGGCCAGGCACTCCGATTGCCAGCAGGTGTCGCATGAGCGTGCATCATGCTGCGATACGGCGTACTCATCCTGCTCATCGTTGACGTCGGCATCGCGAGGGCTGGCGCCGGCGACTCGCGAACCTACACCATCGAGACAGACCGGAGCCGGGCCGCGATAACGGTCGGGAAATCGGGGCTGCTCAGTTTCGCCGCGGGTCACACGCACGAGGTCACTGCGCCTTCGATCGCCGGGCACATCACACTCGATCCCGCAGACCCTGGACACTCGACCGTGCACGTCGCGATCGATAGCGCCACCCTGAGCGTCTCTGCCGTGGGTGAACCGCCCGACGACGTCCCGAAGATCCAGCAGACGATGACGAGCGAGCAAGTGCTGGATGTGCGACGTTATCCAACGATCGCCTTCGACAGCACAGGCGTCTCGGTGAAACATTCCGGAATCGCCACGCTGGATGTGATCGTCGCCGGTCGTCTCACGCTACACAATGTGACTCGCGACGTGAGCGTGCCAGTCTCGGTACACATCAACGGCGACGAGCTGACCGCGACGGGTCGCTTTTCCGTGAAGCAGACGGACTACGGCATCACACCCGTCAGCGTGGCCGGCGTCGTGTCAGTGAAAGACGCGCTGGACATCAGTTTCACTATCGTGAGTCGATGAGTGATGCGCCTGGCCGATCGTTCCCGCCGCTACGGATGTCGCGATCGTCTTCTGAAGGCGAGCCACGACGGCCGCGGCGATCACGTGTGCAGCGTAGGCGTTTGGATGCCTGTCCCACGGCAGCCGCCACGCCTCGTCTATCTGCACCAGCACGTACGGCAAGGCCCCATCGTCGAGTACACGGCGTCGAACCGCCTGTTCGCCTGCTTCCTCGGGCCCGAGCTGGGGCACGAGGATGATCGGTGTCGCGCCGCGCGCCCGCGAGAGCTCGGCGCTCGATCGCAGCACCTCCTGCGTCACCGCGACACCACGCGCGACCGTTTCGTCCCTGCGGTACGGCACCAGCAGCTTCGCGAGCGACAGAAGTCGCGCGTGGGTCTGAGCCGGCTGCCAGACGAGACCAGGCCCCAGGTGCGGACGATCGTCATCGAGATTTCGTCCGAACAGCGCGGTCATGAACAGCGACACGACGGCTACCGGATGGTGAAAACGCGGCAACTCGGTCTGCAGTCTCAGATAGCCCTGATCGGTGCTGTACCCATGGACGGCCAGATTCGCCGTCTGGATGCCGGTCATCGAGCCGATCTGAGCTGGTACGGTTTCATCCCATGTCAGCCCTTCGCCGAACATGACAGACTCGCCGATGCAGAGGATGGTCGGTCGATCCGGGTCGATCGCTTCGGCGACGCTCTCGTACGCGATAGCCGGCTGCATCGACGGCGTACTCAATCGAGCGGCCGCCGACCGACGCGCGTCCGACGCGCGAGGGCGCCAACGTCCAGCCGAGGCGCGGGTCGACTTGCCGGCGCGGTTCCTCCTCGGGCAGGAGCCATTCGCCCGGACGCAGATGGATGAATCGGAGCGCCACCTCGCTGGCACCAAGAGCCAGAAGCCCCGCGATCACGACAGGCAGGATCCGCCCCCGTCTGGGAATCCTGCCTCGGCGTCGGCGAAACGCGACAACACACGTGAGCCAGAGCCCGAGTACCGCCATCGTGACGCGCACGACGGTCAGGATCACCAGGTAGGTCCGTCGCGGCAGGAAGAAGGAGGGCAGAAAATGGCGATCGAACCACCCTTCGGTGGCTGCGCAGCCGCACGCCACCAGTACGACCCCGAGGCAGGCGGCCACGACCCGGCCAGATCTGGCCGGTACAGCCGCGGTGGATGGTTGCGCGTCAGTCATCTGTTGGCGGCTGCACCTTCAAACCCTATGCTAAGGTAACCGCCGCATGTCCTTTCTACCTGTCGCGCCAGTAGATTGGATGCTCCGACCGATGCATCGCTGGGTCTGGAGCGACTTCGACCGCCGCGTTCGCAAGCTGCTGACGTTCGCCGAGGTCGAGACCGATGGCGGACGCGATATCCTGCGTGCCGCTGAATCCACACCCGATCCGCTCCTGCGACGGCTCTACCTCGAACACGCGATCGACGAGTTGCGCCACGGCGATCTGTTCCGAGAGCGCGGCGCGGCGCTCCTGCGGATGCGCTCCACTCGCGGCGGGGGGTTGTTCGACGGAAGTCCGCTGCCTGGCGGCCACGGCCTCGAGGATCTGAGCATCGACGGCGAGCCCGATCGCCGGCTGCTGGCGTTCCTGCACGTGGCCGAGAAAGCCGCCGCCGGCCGCTTCGCGATCTATCGGGAAGTCGTGGACGACGATCCGTCGACGCGTGCGATCTTCGAAGAGATCCTGCGCGATGAAGTGTTCCACATGAACTACACCTACACCCAGCTTACGCGTGTGTCACCGGAATCCTATCGCTGGCAGGTCTGGAGAGCGCGCGCGAGCCGCCTGTGGAAACGCTATCTGGGCGTCGCGACGGCTATCGCTAACCTCATCGGGGCGGTTGTACTGACCGTCCTGTATTTCACCCTCCTGCCGCCCTTCGCGTGGCTCGCCAAGCGCAGCGCGCATCGCGAGCCCGTTGGCTGGGCGCCGATAGCCTCGGACCGCAACAACGCATCCAACAGTCAGTACTGAGCGATGAAGATTCTTGGTATCTCGGCGCACTACCACGATTCCGCGGCCGCGCTCGTGATCGATGGTATGCCCGTCGCAGCTGTTCAGGAAGAACGTCTGTCGCGACGCAAGAACGACGCAGGGTTCCCGCTGGCCGCCATCGAGTGGTGCCTGGATCACGCTGGAGTCACGGCCGCTGACCTGGACGCAGTGGTCTTCTACGAACGGAGCATGCTGAAGTTCGAACGGATTCTCACATCCGCGCTCCGAGCCTTCCCCCGCTCCTGGAAGTCGTTTCCGCACGCGATCAAGAACTCACTCGGCGAGAAGGTCTGGGTGCGCGGCATCATTTCTTCGTACCTCGACATCCCGCGCGGGAAGATCCTGTTTACCGGACACCACGCCTCGCACGCGGCCGCGGCGTTCCTCACGGCCCCGACGCCTCGCGCCGCGATCCTGACCGCGGACGGCGTCGGCGAATGGGCGACACTCACGACCGGCCACGGCGAGCGCCGGGCGGACGGATCCACGGCCATCACCCTCGAGCGTGAGATCCGGTTCCCGCACTCGCTCGGCATGCTCTACTCCACGTTCACCGCCTACCTCGGATTCGCCGTGAACGAAGACGAGTACAAGGTGATGGGCCTGGCCGCGTACGGACGTCCGACCATGATCGCGCAGGTCCGCAAGCTGATCCGCCGGACTCCCGACGGGGCGTTCACGCTCGCGCCGGAGTACTTCGAGTACCAGACGACGGCAGGCCGATCGTATTCGTCGCGATTCGTCGATCTCTTCGGCCGGCCGCGTGGCACGTACGAACCGATCGATTTCGAGACCGAAGACGGACAACGCTTCGCCGACTGCGCCGCCAGTGTCCAGCAGGTCCTCGAAGAGACGCTGGTCGACATCGCGCGCGCGCTCCATCACGAGACGGGATTGCCGGATCTCTGCTTCGGCGGAGGCGTGGCGCTCAACGGCGTGGCGAATGCCCGCGTACTCGCCGAGTCCGGCTTCGAGCGGATGTTCGTGCCTTCCGCTCCTGGCGACGCGGGGTGTGCGCTCGGCGCCGCGCTCTATGCGGACCGCGTGTACTTCAAGAACCCCGACCGGCCCGTGCCCGATCATCCCTTCTGGGGTCCGACGGTGGACCACCGGGAACTGGCGCGAGCCGCGAGAGAGGATGGACAGGTGGTCGAAGAGCTCGAGGAATCCGTCCTCGTGGAACGGATCGCCGACGAGCTCGCCGCCGGCCGCATCGTCGGATGGATGAACGGCGCGTCAGAGTTCGGCCCGCGCGCGCTCGGGCATCGGAGCATTCTGGCGGCCCCCCATTCGCGTGAGATACGAGACCGGCTCAATCGCGACATCAAGTATCGCGAAGAGTTCCGCCCATTCGCACCGGTCGTCCCGATCGAGGATGCCGAGCGCTACTTCGAGTTGCCCCCCGGTGGGGCACGACTCGCGCGCTTCATGTCAGGCGTGTTCCCGGTCCGCGCGGAGTGGCAGGACCGATTGGCAGCGGTCACGCATGTCGACGGCTCGGCGCGGGTACAAGCCCTGGAGCCCGAGATGGCGCCGCCGCTCTACGCGCTGCTCAAAGCCTACGGGCGCCGCAGCGGAACGCCCGTCCTGCTCAACACCTCGTTCAATGTCGCCGGGGAGCCCATCGTCAATCGAGCGCTCGAAGGCTATTCGACATTCCGACGGTGCGGAATCGACGCGCTCGTGGCCGGCTCTACGCTGGTGACCAAACCTGCGGTGGCGCCGCTCGTCGGCGCGCGCAGGAGGTGTCGCATGATCGTCAAACGCGGCCGCATGCACCGCAGGCTGATTCTGCTCGGGAGCGCTGGCGGATCGATCAGAGACCTCGCGAGCGGGATGTGGCGAAGCGATTCCGGCAAGCGCTGGCTCGTGCCGCTGGCGGTCTTTCTGTGTGTGTTCGGAGCCATTCTGATTGTGGCCACGACCGTCGAGGCATTGGCGCCGTTCATCTACGCCATCTTTTGAGGGATGGGCACGTTCCGGGAGTTGCTCGTCTGCCCGTCCTGCGGCGGGAGCCTCACGGAGGACTGGTCGTGTGCGGGATGCGGCCTCCCATTCAGGGCACCAGACGGGATTCCAAACCTGCGCCTGCCCGGCGACAGCCGTACGGAGACCGTGCGCCGCTTCTACGATGAAGCGCCCTTCCCAGGCTATCCGCCGCGCGACAGCCTGCAGGCACTCCGGACCCGCGCCAGCCGCAACGTCTTCGCCCGTCTCCTCGATCGGGCGATTCCCGGCGACGCGCGCATCGTCGACGTCGGATGCGGGACGGGTCAGATGTCACTCTACCTGGCGCGCGCCGATCGCATCGTGATCGGCGCGGACCTCACCCGGGCGTCGTTGCGACTTGGCGCGGCGGCCGCGGCGCGGTTCAGACTCGAGGGCGTGCACTTCGTGGAAACCGACCTTCACCACCCCGGGCTGAAGCCCCGCGCCTTCGATGTGGTCTACTCGTCGGGCGTCCTGCACCACACACCCAATCCGAAGGCGTCGTTCGCGCGCATGGCGCAACTGGCGCGACCGGGCGGAACGATCCTCGTCGGCGTGTACAACGCATTTGCGCGTGTACCGTCCCGGCTGCGGCGGCTCGCTGCGCGCGCGTTCGGGCACTCGTCCGTGCCGTTCGATCCGGTGCTGCGCGATCGAGAGCGCGAACCGGGCCGACGCGAGGCGTGGCTGCGTGACCAGTATCAACACCCCGAGGAACACCGGCACACGCTCGCCGAGGTTCAGGGCTGGTTCGCTGCCAATGGAGTCCAGTATCTGCGCGCGTACCCGACGGCGGTGCTGGGCGAGGAGTCGGACGAGCTGTTCGAGCCCGCGATCGACAACTGGCGTCCCGAAGGCTGGCTGGCGCAACTCGGCTGGGTGAAGACGCTCCAGCACGAGGGAGGCCTCTTCTTCACAATCGGCCGCCGGACGTAACGGTCTTCAGTCTGCGGTCTGCGGTCTGCGGTCTGCGGGTCAGACGACGATGACGTCGATGTTCTGGGCGCGGAGGGCCGCGACGATCTGCGGGTTCGCCTTGTCGTCGGTGATGATGCGGTGAACGTCGCTCACGTTCGAGATGAGCGACAGGCTGCGGCGCTGGAACTTGCTGGAGTCTGCCACCGCAATCACTTCGCCGGACACTTTGATCATCAATGCGTTCAGCTGCGCCTCGAGTACGTCCGGCGTCGTCAAGCCGCCGACGGGATCGAGTCCATCCACGCCCAGGAACAGCCGGTCGGCGTAGAGTCCACGCAGCGTCTGCTCGGCCTGGGGTCCGACGGTCGAGTAGGACGTCTGACGCAGCAGCCCGCCAATCGTGATCACGCGGACGTGCGGAAGGTGTGCCAGCTCCATCGCGATATTGAGACCGTTGGTGACGACGGTGAGCGAAGTCAAGGGCAGGAACTTCAACTGACGCGCGATCTCGGCGGTCGTCGTGCCTGAGTCGAGAATGATCGTCTCGCCGTCGCGGATCAGCTGCGCGGCGGCGTGGGCGATCCGAACTTTCTCGCTGTGGTGCAGCGTTTCCTTGACGGCGATGGGCACATCCCGCTGCTGCACGCGCTTCAGCGCGCCGCCGTGGGATCGCACGACCTGCCCCGACTCCGCGAGTCGGTCGAGATCACCGCGGATGGTGACGGCCGACACGGCAAAGCGGTCCACGAGCGCATCCACGGTCACGCGTTCTTCGGTTTCGAGCAATTCGACGATGCGGCGGCGGCGCTCTTCGACGAGCAGGCGGGGCGGGCGGCGGCTAGGCACAACGGTTCCGCGAAGCATGAAATTGGGGTCGGGAGGATATTCCTCCCGACCCAATTCTCTTCCACGAGGGCGAAGCCCTCACGCCAGAAGCGCGAGGGCTAGAATCTCGCGCGTAACCCCAGACGTATGACCCGTCCGGGCGAGAAGCCCTCGGTATTGCCTATCGAATCCGCCCCCAACACTCCGGTCGTCCCGTTGTTCGGATCCCCGTCTATCAGATCCGACGTGAGATCGACGAACCCGCTCCCATAGGTCGGGAAGAACTGCGGGTGATTGAACGCGTTGTCGAGCAGCACCGAGAACTGCAGCTTGAACGCGTTGTGCCGGACCACGTCCTTGTAGAACCCGAAGTTGGCTACCCACGTACCGGGCCCGAGCAGGCTGCCCTTCTTCGCATTGCCCAGCGTGCCGTCGGCAGGAATCGCGTAGGCGCTCTGATCGAAGAACGCCTCACGCGAGCCGCCGGCCCCGGGATCCTTGATCTGATCCGGACGCCACGCGCAACAGAAGGCCGTCCCCAGGCCATCGAGCGGCTTGCCCGTGTTCCAGGGACTGGTGGTGTAGAACCCGCTGAAGAACGGCGTGAGATGCTGTCCGCTGCGCGCCTGGAACAGCGCCGAGACCGTCCATCCGCCGAACAGCGCGTCCGACCACGCCGACATGTTCGCGCCGTGTTTGCGGTCGCGGCCGACGGGGACATCCCACGTCGCATTCGCCACGAACCGGTGCGTCGGAATGTTCGGATCGGGACCACGGTCCTTCTCGATGTCGTACGGATCGAACTGCACCGGACCGATCGTCGCATTGCCCGTATCCGGCGCGTTGCTGTCCGAGTGCGCCAGCGTGTAGGCCGCGTTCAGCGCCAGCCCGTTCTTGTAGCGCCGCGACGCCTCCAACTGCAGCGCGTTGAACTGCCCGTCGCCGCGGTTGTCCACGATGTCCATGTAGTAGTTGTAGAGCGGGAACGGCAGCCGCGCGTAATCCTCGGGCACCGAGGGATCGAACGGGACCGTGCTCGCCTGCAGCGTATTGAAGTCCCGATCGTTCAGCAGCTTCCTCATCGTCGAGCCCATGTAGCTGACGCGGAGGCCGATATCGCCCGGCATCTCGCGCTCGACCGTGATGTTGTACTGGTAGATATCCGGGCTCTGCAGATTCGGATTGATGCCTTCGTTCCCGAAGTCTGCCGCATCGGTCGACGGCGAGCCGCCGGTGAATCCGTTGCTGAGACCACCGCCGCGGAACGTGTTGCTGTAGCGGAACTCGTTGGTGGCAAGCAAGTCTCTGATGCCCTGGACAGCGACGGTCGGGTGGAAGAGCCCGAACCCGCCGCGCAGCACGGTCTTGTTGCTCTCGTCGAGCCGCCACGCAAACCCGAGGCGCGGGCTGAAGTTGTTCTTGTCCGCGTTGACGAGCGTGTCGGGCAACCCTGCATCCGACGCGATGAGCGTCCGGCCTTTCGCGATCAGTGCGGGCGGCAGCTTCGCCGCCACGTCCGCGTTCGGCACCACGTGGTGGCCGCCGTCGTCGGTCGGGATGAAGCTGGCGAGCACGTCGCCTTTCTCGTGCCAGGCGCCGACGACCTCGTAGCGCAAGCCGAGGTACACGGTGACCTTCGGGCCCAGCTTCCAGTCGTCCTGCGCGAAGACCGCGAAATCGTCGGAATGGCCGTCGAGCGGGCCGCGGTTGGTCACCTGGTCGGCCACGTCGCTCGGCATCCCGAGGAGGAAGTCCGTGAACGCGTTGCCAGTCGCCTTGGCATTGAACCGATACCGGCCGCGGAAGTTCACGCCGAAGCCGAAGCCATCGCGCGCCATGTTGCGGTTCCACAGCCCGCCGCTCTTGATCGAGTGGGCGCCGTGGATCCACGTGAAGTTGTCGCTGATCGAGAAGGCGTTCTGGTTCACTGTGCGATCCACGTTCCGTCCGGCGTCGGCGATATTGGTCGGCCGGAACGTGCCGCTCTGGAAGTTGATCGTGGGGAATCCGAGCCGATCGGAACTGAGGCTTGGCGCCGGGTCGAGACCGAGCTGCGCCGAGACGTCGTCGGCGTGGAAGGTGCTCTGGCGACGCGACGTGTCGTAGTTGTAGCCGACGCGAACTTCGTTCAGCTTTGCGCTCGACAGCACCTTCGTCCAGCCGGCCGACAAACGACCCGGTGTTGAGTGTGGTGTCGAGAATCGGCAGGTTGGTGAGCGCGTTGCCGCCCTCGAAGATGATGCTGTTCGGATCGCGATGCTGGTAGCTGCCGCGCGCAAAGATCGAGTCGTTGCCGCTCGGCTGATAGTCCACACGGCCGTCAGTGCGCTGACGGTTCCGAGTCTCCGGCCGGAACTGCTGGAAGACGCCGTATCCGCCATTGGTCGTGCCACTCTGATTGGGAAGCGGATAGAAGAAGTCCATCACCTTCTTCGCCACCGGATCGATGCGATCGGCCGGGATGACCTGGCCCGGGAACGGCTGACCCGTGAGCGGATCCTTCGGCGTGATCGACGTGGCGCTGAAGTCGCCATTCCGCATGGCCTGCGTCGGCACGGTTGCGCGGCTGCCGCCGTAGATCGCCTTGTCGTTCGAACCTTCGTAGTTGCCGAAGAAGAACAGCTTGCTGCCGATGAGCGGACCGCCGAAGCTGCCGCCCCACCGGTTGTCGTTCGTCTTCGACAGCGGGTCGCCGCGCTCGACGCCCGACAACGTCTGGTTGTAGGTCAGTGCGTTGAGGCCGTCGTTGTTGAAGTCGTAGAAGGCGCCGCCATGAAAGGCATTGCTGCCGCGCTTCGTTGTGACGACGACGCCGGCAAGGCCGCCGTACTCGGCGCTGAACGAGTTCGACAGCACCTGGATTTCCTCGACCGCATCGAGACCGGGCGCCGAATTGCCGACCGTGCCGAAGATGGCGTTGGTCGAGGCCTGCCCGTCCTGGATGTACGAGACGCCGTAGGTCTTCGCGCCCAGGAACTGGATGTCGGTGTCGCTGCCGCCGACGACGTTCGGGTTGAGCAGGAGGAACGACTGGATGTCGCGCGTGTTGCGCGGCAGGTCGCGCAGCTGCTGGGCATCGAGGCCGCGCGAGATCGCGCCGCTGTCGAGCGTGATGTTGTTCTGCGCGTCGGCCGTGACCGTGACGGTCTCGCTCATGCTGCCGACTTCGAGCGTGACATCGACGAGCGCGGTCGCCGACGCGCGCACCACGACGCCAGTTCGCTCGAACTTCTTGAAGCTCGTGGTCAGGACTTCGACCTTGTACGTGCCTGGCTGAAGGTTGGACGCCTCGTAGCGGCCTTCCGTGTCCGTATCGATCGAGCGTGGGACGCCGGTGGCTTCGTCGGTGACGAGCACCGCGGCCTTCGGCACCGCGCCGCCTGACGAGTCGACGACCGTTCCTCGGATGGATCCGAGAAACGACTGACGCTATTGCCGTCGTGGATAGTCCGAGTGCCGTCACGAGCACGGCACACGTGGCGACGCATCGCAGAGTCACGCCCCACCTCGGGGCGGTCGGGAACGCACGCGTTCGCATGGTCTCTCTACCTTTTCCTCTCCTCGGCGGGCGTTTGGGGCCGGGCGGACGGATCGGGCCCGGAAGGGTCCCGGTTGCTACAGACGCAACAAAACAACAGCCAGATGACTTTCTAAAGCTTTCGTTTGCTGCTGTCAACCTTTTTGCGGACTGATTTCGATACGCTACCCTCTCTTCGTTCACCGTCGCTCAGATTTTTTCTACTAGAGGAGTGCTGGATGCGCGCGATCGGACTGGTTGCCCGGGTAACGCTGGTCGGTGCCCTGGCCGGCACGGCCGGCTGCTCGAAGGAGCCACAGCCATCCGCCACCGCCCCGGCCGCCCGCCCGAACATCCTGCTCGTCACGATCGATACCCTCCGGGCGGATCACCTGGGCTGTTACGGATATACGTCAGCAGCGACGCCAACGATCGACGGATTGGCCGCCCGAGGGGTGCGATTCGTCACCGTCATGTCGCAGGCCCCCCTGACCGGCCCGTCACACGCGACCATCCTGACTGGCCTGACGCCGCTCGGTCATGGCTTCCGGAACAACAGCGGCTTTGCCTTGCCCCCATCGGTCAGGACGGCGGCAGAGACATTCCGGGCGGCCGGGTACCGAACGGCGGCCTTCGTCTCGGGCTTCCCTCTCGATCGCCGCTTCGGGTTCGACCGCGGATTCGAGGAGTACGACGATCACCTGCCTCGTGGCAACGATCGGCGGCGGACGCCGTACGTCGAGCGTTTCGCCGACGCGACGACCGACGCGGCGCTCAAATGGGTGGCCGGACAGGCAGGTGGATCCGCGGCCCCCTGGTTCCTCTGGGTGCACTACTACGACCCGCACGCGCCGTACGAGCCGCCCGCAGACTTGCTCGAACGCTTCCGGGCCAATCCGTACGACGGCGAGATCGCGTTCGTCGATCGGCAGCTGAACCGGCTGCTGGAGCAGCTCTCCTCGCGCGGCGATCTGGCCAGGACGCTGACGCTCGTCACGGCCGATCATGGTGAGAGCCTGGGCGAACACGGCGAGGGCACGCACGGACTGTTCCTGTACGACGCGACGCTCCGCGTGCCCTGGATCATGGCGGGCCCGGGTATCGCCGCGAATCGCGTCGCGCGGACAGTCGCGCGCTCGATCGACATCCTTCCGACGCTGCTCGACTACGCCGGCATCCCGGCCCGGTCGCCTGTCGATGGCCGCTCGCTTCGGCCAGCCGCTGACGGCCACGAGTTGAGCGATGCGCCGGCGTATGCAGAGTCGTTGTATTCAGAGCTCGAGCTCGGGTGGGCGCCGCTGCATGCCATGCGTCTCGGCCGCCTGAAGTTCATCGATGCGCCGCGGGCGGAGCTGTACGACCTCGACAAAGACGGGGGCGAAACCGCCAACCTGATTGGCGGCGATGCCGCCAACGCCGATCGGCTGCGGAAGGGCCTCGAGACGGCGCTCGCCAGAACGCCCCCGAGTGCCACGGCTCCCACCGATCCCGAGGCTGCGCGGCGGCTCACGGCGCTCGGCTACGTCAGCGGCAACGTCCAGCGTGCGACGGGCGCGAAGGGTCCCCTTCGCGATCCCAAGGACGGCATTCACTTGATGCCGCGCCTCAATCGCGGCATGTCGGCCGCTCGCGTCGAGCCCGACGTCGCGATCCGGGAGCTGACTGCGGTGCTCGCCGAGGATCCGAACCTGCTCATGGCGCGACGGACCCGCTCAGTCGCCTATGAGGCCGCCGGACGCCACGACCTCGCGATCGCCGACCTCCGGATTCTCCAGAAGCAGGAACAACTGACGGCCGAAGACGCCGTCGTCCTCGGCGACAATCTGCGCATGTCGGGCCGCCTGGATGAGGCCGCGTCCGTCCTCGAACAGACCGCGCGCGAGAATCCGTCGTTCGTGCAGCCGCTCCTGTCGCTAGGCGAGGTCCGGATTCAGCAGCAGCAATTCGATCAGGCCGCCGCGCTGTACGAGCGCGTGCTGACGATGGTTCCCGATCAGATCGAGGCCGTCCGCCGGCTCGGCGACCTGGCGCTGCGCCGCGGCGATCTCGCCGCCGCCGAAACACAATATGGCCGCATCCTCACGCTCGATCCGAGCGACGTCGAGGCCACGACGAAGCTCGGCGTGCTGCGCATGCGGGCTGGCCGGAAAGACGAGGCGCTGCCGCTGTTCACGAAGGCGATTGCGCTCGATCCCGCGAATTCCGAAGCGCTGTTGTACATGGCAGGAGTGCTGACCGCGGGCGGGCGTCCGGCCGAGGCCCTTCCGTATTTCGAACGGTCCATCAAGGCGAACCCGACGACAATGGCACTCAATGGGATGGGGATCACACTGCTCGCACTGGGCGAGCGCCAGCGCGCGGCGGATGCGTTCCGTCAATCGCTCCGCCTCGATCCGAAGCAGCCGGAAGTGGCTCGGCAGCTCGCTGAACTGCGGCGCTGACGTGAGTCGAAAAGTCCGAAGGGTCGAAGAGTCCAAGAGTCGAACAGTCAAAGGTCCTAACCCTGTGAACCTGAGGAACCCATGAACCTCGTGAACCCATTGAACCGACGGATCGCGACAGTCTTCGCGGCTGTTCTTGTTCTGAGTCTCTCAGCCGCGCCACGGACGAATGGGCGTGCTGACGATGCGGCCGTGACTGAGCTCGCCGCAATCGAACCGATCGACACGCATTTCCACGCCTATCAGGACGTTCCCGCACTTGCGGATCTGTTCTCTCGTTTCCGGCTTCGCGGATTGAACATCCTCCTCATCGACGACCGCGATCCGTTTGCGAAGAGTATGGAGCCGCAATGGACCGACGCACTCGCGGTGCGCCGGCTGACCAAGGGCAGGGCCAGCGTCTGCACGACCATCGATCCCTATGGCTTCGAGAGTCCGGGTTTCGTGGCGCGCGTGAACAAACGGCTCGATGCCGACTTCGAGGCGGGAGCCATCGCGGTGAAGTTGTACAAAGTTGTTGGAATGGAGCTGAAGCGGAAGGATGGCACCTACGTGCTTCCCGACGATCCCGCGTTCAGTCCGATCTTCGAGCACATCGCCGCCAGCCACAAGACCGTCGTCGCCCACGTCGCGGAACCCGACTCCTGCTGGCTGCCGCCAAATCCAAAGAGCCCCGACTACACCTACTACAACTCGACGCCTCAGGAGTACGCGTACAAGCACCCCGAGTGGCCGCGCAAAGAGGCCATTCTCGCGGCGCGCGATCATCTGCTGCAGCTGCACCCGAATCTGAAGATCGTGGGAGCGCATCTCGGCAGCATGGAAGTGGACGTGGATCAGATCGCCCAGCGCCTCGACAAGTACCCGAACTTCGCCGTCGATACCGCCGCGCGCGTGAACTACCTGATGCTGCAGAAGCCCGAGAAGGTCCGCGCGTTCCTCATCAAGTACCAGGACCGCGTCGTCTACGGCACCGACAACGTGCTGTATCCACCCGACAAGACGGAGAACGTGCTGAAGGAGTGGGCCGCCAGATACGAGCGGGATTGGCGATATTTCTCGGGCGAGGCGGACGTCACGTTCGAGGAAGGGACCACAAAGGGCCTGCACCTGCCGAAAGACGTGCTGCGCAAGCTGTATCACGACAACGCGGTGAACTGGATTCCGGGGATCGAGTGAACGCGCCGGCGCGGCTGCCCGACTGGCTCGAGCCGATGGCCGCGACGCTGACGGAAGACCGATTCAGCGGCGGCGACTGGCTGTTCGAGCGCAAGTTCGACGGTATCCGCCTCCTCGCCTACAAGGAAGGTGGTGACGTGCGTCTGTACCTCACGGAACCGCCTTCCGCAACACCATCCCGATCTCGCGCGCGTCATCGCGCGTCTGCCCGTCCACGACGCGATCCTCGATGGAGAAGCGGCGTGGGACGGCAGCGGTGCCTACCACGTCTTCGACGTTCTCTGGCTCGATGGACGCCGTGTGACCGGACTGCCGATCGAAGAGCGGCGGGCGCTGCTCGGCAGCCTGCCCTTCGAGGATCCGATGCGGCGTGTCGATCTCGTGGAGCACGAACGTCCGTGGGAGCTCGCGTGCCGGCAGGGCTGGGAGGGCGTCATCGCGAAGCGCCGGGGTTCGACCTACGAGCACCGGCGATCGAAACTCTGGCTGAAGATGAAGTGCGAGGCGTCGCAGGAGTTCGTGGTGGGCGGCTTCACCGACCCGCAAGGCGCGCGCGCGGGCCTGGGCGCTCTGCTCATCGGCTATTACGACGGCGCCGACTTCGTCTACGCCGGGAAGCTGGGTACCGGCTTCGACACCAGACTCCTGCTCGATCTGCGCCAGCGCCTCGACGCCATCGAACTGGCCGCCTCTCCGTTCACCAGAGCCACGGGTCTGCCGCGCGTGCGGGCGCACTGGGTCCGTCCGGAGATCGTGGTGCAGGTCGCGTTCATCGAGTGGACCGTCCACGGCAAGCTGCGCCATCCGCGGCTCATCGGGATCCGCGCCGACAAGGCTGCGCGCGACATCGTCCGAGAAGCGCAGTGATCACGCATCCCGACAAGGTGCTGTTCCCCGACGATGGGATCACCAAGGGCGATCTGGCGGCGTACTACGAAGCCCTTGCGCCCATGATCCTGCCGCACCTCACCGGGCGTCCGGTCACGATGGAGCGGTATCCGAGCGGCATCGGGCGTAAGGGCTTCTGGCAGAAGGACGTCTCTCGAGGATTCCCGGCGTGGCTCGAGCGCGTCGAAGTACCCGAAGAAGGACGGAGTCGTTCACCATCCGATCGTGACCGACCTCAGATCGCTGCTCTGGATCACGAACCAGAACACCATCACGCAGCATGTCTGGGGATCGCGCGTTCCGCACCTCGAGCGTCCGGACCTCTGCGTCTTCGATCTCGATCCGTCCACCGACGATCCGGCGGCCGTCCGTGCAGCCGCGCTCGCGCTCCGTGACTTGCTCGAAGAGCTGACGCTTCCGTCCTGGATCAAGACCAGCGGCTCGAAGGGCTTCCACATCGTCGTGCCCATCGACGGCAAGACGCCGACTGGCGAAGTGGCGCATTTCGCGAACGCGGTGGGCCGCGCCCTCGTGGATCGCGATCCCAAGCACCTCACACTGGAGTTCAGCAAGGTCGATCGCAGCGGCCGCATTTACGTGGATACCGGGCGGAACGGCTACAGCGCCACCTTCGCGGCGGCATACACCGTGCGCGCCCGAGCGGGAGCGCCAGTGTCGGCCCCATGCACGTGGACCGAGATCGAGCGTGGTGAGGTCGATCCCAAGACGTTCTCGCTGCGCACCATGCGCGATCGCGTCTCGGATACCGGCGATCTCTGGGCCGGCCTTCTTACGGGCGGCAAGTCGCTGACCAAGGCGAGGTACAAAACTGCGAAAGCTCGCGGATCGTAAATAGTCGGGGGCGTGGCCAGCCGTCCCGTCGTCCGATGTGCCCCCCTCGCGCAACGTTGACATCCGGCCGACATGGCGGAACGATGATCGTCATGCTTCGCGCGCTGGTCACGGCGTTCGCCCTCCTCGTGATGCCCCGCCTGGCCGCCGGCCAGACGCCCAGCACCCTGCACATCTCCATCGTCCTCATCGATGCCGATGGGAAGGCGACGCCGGTGCCGCACCACACACTGCTCGTCAGCGACAATCCGGCCACGGCGCCTCCGCGCGCGATTGTCACGACCCGTGACGGCACCGCCGAGGTGAAGCTTCGGCCTGGGACCTACACGGTCGAGTCCGATCGTCCCGTTGCCTTCCGCGGCAAGGTCTACTCCTGGACCCAGATGGTGGACATCGTTGCCGGCCAGGATATGTCGCTCGAACTGACGATGAAGAATGCGGAGGTCGGAGCGCCAGGTGGTGCGACGACCACGGAGGGACCGCCCCTCGAGGCCGACCCGGCCTTCCTCCTTCCTCGCTGGCAGGACAGCATCGTCGCGATCTGGACTACGCGCACACGTGCGTCCGGGTTCGTGATCGATGCCCGCGGACTCGTCGCGACGAACCGCCGGACCATTGGCACGGCCACGTCAGTGGAGGTCCAGCTCACACGTACCGTGAAGGTGGCAGCACGCGTGCTCGTGGCTGACGCGGGCCGGGACGTCGCGCTCCTCTGGATCGATCCGAAAGTCATCGCCTCGATACGTCCGCTGCCGCTGACGTGCACGGGAACCAATGCGCCGCCACTTGCGAAGGGTCAGGAGATCTACACCTTTGGCGTCCCGGTCCGTCAGCAGATGGATTCGATCTCGGGGACCGTCGTTCGCCCCGGGGCGAACATGACGTCCGATTTCATACTCGCTGGGGGAACCAACGGCGGGCCCTGTCTTCAGAGCCGATGGCGGAGTCATCGGTCTGACCTCGGCCTCCAATGACGATGATGCGAGTGTGCGTGACGACGTGAGCGTCGTTCCGGTCGGTCAGGTCTGCGACGCCCTCGCCGCGGCCGAAAAGAAGATGTCGGCGGCCCCACCGCCTGACGGCGCGCATCTTCCCGTAGAACCCTCGTCGTCGTATCCGGAAGACGCGTTCAAGACCGCCCTGCAGGGGCGTGCTGGCAACCTGAATCCGTACCAGATCTCGTCCTCGGAATTCGACGTCGCGTTCATCACGCCGCTGTTGATCTACGCCGCGCAGAATCCTTCGGCGCTGGTGCAGCGGCCGGCAGGCAGCAAGGGTGCACGTCCGCCGCAGCCGGGACCTGTGACCGATTCAACCGGTGATGGACTTCGGCCAATGGGCGGAATACCTGGCGGACTACCCGGCCCTGCTCATCGTGCGGGTGATGCCGAGACAGGTGGAAGGCTTCTGGACCACCGTCGCGCGCGCGGCGGCGCAAACGCAGGGCGTGGCCATTCCTCCGATCAAGCACTTCACGTCCGGTTTTTTGCGCATGCGGACGTACTGTGGCGAGACCGAAGTGACGCCCATTCATCCCTTCACGCTCGACACGCGCCTCTCACCGGATGTCGCCGTCCACGAGGGTCTCTACGTCTTCGATCCTGGGGCGATCGGTCCCAACTGCGGCACGGTCAAACTGGTGCTGTTCTCGGAAAAGGACCCGGACAAAGGTGAAACGCGCGTCGTCGATCCAGGAGTGCTTCAGCAGGTCTGGCGGGACTTCGCACCGTATCGCGCGTTGACTCCCTGAGCGCGACCCTCTACGGGATTCGATTGCCCAACGAATCGAGCAGTTGCACGAGATCCTCGGCATCGACGGGCTTCACAAGGTGGAACGCAAACCCGGCCTGCTGACTCCGCCTCCTGTCCTGCTCCTGACTGTAGCCCGTGAGGGCGATCAGGATGGGCTGGGCATCAGACAGGCGGAGTGAGAGCTCCCGAGCGAGCGTGTAGCCGTCGATCACGGGGAGGCCGATGTCCAGGATGGCGATGTGTGGTCGAAAGGCAGTCGCCACGTGCGAGGGCTTCGGATGGATCGTTGGCGGTTCGAGTCTCATAGCCCGCGACCGTGAGCAGTTGCTCGATCATCCTGGCGAGGTCGCGATTGTCGTCCACGACGAGCACACGGCGGCCACGACCGTTACCGCACAGCCAGGCAGGCCTGGCGGACGAGTCAATCTGATCGACGTCGGCCGCGATTTCGTAGGCGGGCAGCCGTACGACGAACTCGCTGCCGCGGCCTGGTCCATCGCTGTGCGCCGTGACCGTGCCGCCGTGCAGCTGCGTGAGCGTTCGCACGAGGGACAGACCGAGACCAAGACCTCCCTCGGTGCGGTCCGGGCCTCTGGCACCCTGAACGAACATCTCGAAGACCGCGGGCAGAAGGGCCGGCTCGATGCCGCTGCCCGTGTCGCGCACGCGAAGGACCACTGCATCGCTCTCTCGGGCCCCCGTGACCGTCACAGTCCCCCCAGGCGGCGTGTAGCGCGCGGCATTCGACAGCAGGTTGTTGACGACCTGCGTGAGACGCACCTCGTCGGCTTCGACCCGGAGCCCCGATGGTGCGACCGCGAGGTCCAGCCGGTGCCCACGCTCCTCGAGCAGGGGTCCACTCGCCTCGAGGGCTCGTGTCACAACGCTCCAGAGCTCGAGTGGCCTCTTGTCGAGACGAACCTTGCCGCGTGAGACGCGCGACACGTCGAGCAAATCGTCCACGAGCCGCGCGAGGTGCTGGCACTGACGGAGGATCACCTCCAGTTCGTGCGACGACGACGCGTCACCGCGCAACTTGATGAGTTGCGCCGCGGTGAGGATGGGAGCGAGCGGGTTGCGGAGCTCGTGCGACAGCAGCGCGAGGAACTCGTCCTTCCTGCGATCGGCATCGAGCAGCGCGGCCTCGGCCTGTTTGAGGCGCGTCACGTCAACGAACGCACCGATAGCACCGCGCGATGCGCCGCTCTGGTCGCGAAGCGGGACGGCGCTTCCATACAGGTAAATGATCTTGCCGTCGTCGAAGCGCACTTCTTCGTCCCAGTTTCTGACCTCGGTGCCTCGGGATGCCTGCTGCAGGGGAAGCTGGTCGTCCGGCAGCTTCACGCCGTTCGCGTACACCGCGAAATGACGCGTGGACTGTGCATCCTGTGCGGTCTTCGAGAGATTGAGACCAGGCCTGACGCGGAGCAGCGCATGGCCTTCGCGATTGCCCTGAATCTGACGGCAGTCAGCGTCCTGCGAGATCCACACTGCTGCGGGGACAGCGTCCATCAAGGCCGCGAGCTCGTCAGCACGGGCGCGTGCATGCGCTTCGCTTTGCCGCAGCGCCGCTTCGTTGGCACGGTGCTCCGTCACGTCGGTGGCCACGTTCACCAGGCACTTGTCGCCGCCGAAGTCGATACGGGCGCTGGCGACCACCAGCTGCATGGGCCGCCCGTTCTTCATCCGGAAGGGGAACTCTGCGGAGGCGACCGGCGCCGCCTGGAACAACGGCGTGACGAACTTCGCGCGCTCCTCGGGGGTCCAGATCCCAAGCGACACGGCGTTCTGGCCGATCACTTCGTCGCGCGAGAAACCCGTCAAGCGCACGAACGCGTCGTTGATACTGAGGTAGGCGCCGTCCGAGATGCGGGTGATGACTGTCGGCTGCGGGTTCAGGTTGAAGACGGTCTCGAACCGCCGCTCGGAGGCATGCAACGCGTCTTCGGCAATCCGCCGGTCATGAATATCGAACGCCGCGGAGACCCAGTACGAGATCAGGCCTTTCTCGTCTCGAACCGGGACCACTCGCGCCAGGTGCCACCGGTAGTCGCCGTTCCTGGTCCGGATACGGTATTCGAGTTCGCACGGTGTGGAGTCGGCGAGCGCCTCGCCCCAGACGCGTGCGATCTCGGCCTGGTCGTCGGGGTGCACCGCTACGAGCGCACCCTTCTCTTTGAGCGTTTCCTCTTCAGTCAGGCCGGTGAGCTCGAACCAACGGTCGTTCACCCACTCCAGGCCTCCGCTTTCGTTACAAGTCCAGATGATCTGCGGCAGCGCGTTGGCCAGCAGCCGGTATTCCGCCAGCCCCTGGCCCAGTCTCGCGTCCGACTCGTGACCATGAGAACGCTCAGGATTCTGCATGTCCGGCAACCCCCGGGTTGCACGATGCGTTGCACCGACATGGAACGCGCTATGGTAGCGCGACCGGCACGACAACACGTCATAATGGAGACCATGAGGTCACATCGATCGAAGTCCTTCATGACGCCGATGATCGCGATTGGTGCGGTCCTGGCCGGGGGAGCGCTCGTGGCGCAGTCGGCGCAACGGCCGGACGACAGCACAGCGGCAGCCCGCCGATCGACCGACGTCACGGTCCGCGGGTGCCTCACGGGATCGAAGCTGACGCACATCGAAACCGACTCGAAGCTGAACCTTCCAGACGGGCTGAACGTCAGCAGCATCAAGGTGATTCGGAATCAGGTCAAGGGATTGAGCGGCCACCGGGTGGAGCTGATCGGCCGGCTCGAGGGCGTGCCCGGTCAGGAGACCGGTGTTTTGATCGCGTCGTCTGATCGCGCAAAACTGTACTTTGGCGGCGGCGATCCCAATCTCGGAGCGGACCTCGCCACCGGACGACCTGAGTCGCCTGAGATCTACGCCAACACGATCAAAGATCTCGCGCCGACGTGCGACCCGCCGAGCGCGAAGTAGCGGTTGCGCAGAGCGAGAAGACCGCCAAACGTCGGCTTCGTTCAGTTGACAGCGACCAAGGCGACGGCCGCGCCGCCGGGGACGACCTGGGGCGCGAGCGCAAAGCGCGCATGGCGCATGCGCACCGTGACGGTGCGGCCGCACACCATGCCGAGGACGGCCCCGAACGCCACGTCGCTCGCCCAGTGCTTGTTCTCCGTGAGGCGCGACACGGCAGTGTAGGTGGCCAGCCCGAACATCGGGACTCCGACCTTCCACCCGTAGTACTCCTGCAACACCATCGCCGTCGCGAACGTCGCGGAGGCGTGTCCGGACGGAAAGGATCGCGTGTCTCCGTTCGGCCGATCGCGGTTGACGACAAACTTGAGCGCGTACGTCCAGCTCACGGCGCTGATCTGGGCGCGGACGAGATCGCGGCCCGCGTTGGCGCCGCGTTGGCTGCCCGTGGCGTGCCCTACGACCCACCAGCCGATCGCGAGCGGAAGCTGCGCCCCGAGGTTGCCGTAGGCGCTGCCTCCCGTCGCCGTCGTGTTGAAGGTCGCGGACCCCTCCTGCGTTTCTTCCCGGATCCACTCGTCGCCCTGGTGAATGGCCAGTGTCCCGATGCTGCCGGCCGTGAACCATTCGGCGTTCTCGAGCGAAAACATGTTCTTGTAGTCCGAGAAGACGTCACCCACGAATCCGCGCGCACCCCCTGACGCGCCATCCGCCGCGGCTGCCGCCGTCGCCGTCTGTGCGGACGCGCCCGAGACGAGCACGACCGACAGTACCAACCCGCACACACAGCGACGGATGGCGCCCATATCAATCTCCCTGGTCAGCCGGCGGCGGCTCGCAGTCAACGTCAGCGACGGCGTCCGCCTCCGCGCCCGCCGCCCCCGCGAGAGCCACCACCGCTCGGACGGTAGCTCCCCCCGCCACGGCTGGAACTGCCGCTGCCGCTGCCGCTGCGGTAGGTTCCGGCGTCGCGAGTCCGCGTCGCTCCGTCCGCTCGCGCCGCGCGATCGCTGTCCAGCTGTCCAACCGTCTCGCCGCCGGCACTTCGCGTAGTCGGCGATCGGTCGGTCGGTGGACGGACGGTTGGCGGGTTTGTCGACGTTGTTCCAGCCGCCGTTGTCATACTTCTGCCACCCGCCGCCGTCGTTGCGGTACACGTTGCCGTCGCGGCCCGCGTACACGTCACCGCTCCCGGTCCGTGCAACGCCGCCGCTGCCTTGCGGCCCGCGGCGCGTGACGGCTTCGCCGCCGCCGCTGCCCTGCGTGACGCGCGTGGTGTTACCCGTGCGGTTGTTCGTGGTCCGTGCCGTGCGCGCCCAATCGTCGCCGCGCTGCACGCTGGTGGCTCCCCAGCTGCCGTAGACGTTCGACCCTTGGCGCGTCTGCCCGTACGCGCCCGTCCGCGGGTTGTACGCTTCCGCCGCCCCGCGCGCACCATATGGCCCCCACGCCACTGCTCCACGGGAGTAGGTGCCGGTCCGCGGGTTGTAGCGGGCGCCCACGCCGGCACCGCCGTACGGGCCGTACGCGACTGCGCTCCGACCGTACGCGCCGGTCCATGGGTTGTAGTAGGCGCCGTACCCGTAGGTCGGATAGTGCGGATAGTAGTACGGGTAATAGCCGCCGTAGCCCCAGTAGGGCGGGTAGTAGTACCCGCTGCCCCACACGGCGCAGCCCCACGCCACCATCATGCCGGTATAGCCGGCGACGGCCGCGAAAGTGACCCAATCAGTGGAGTTGTCTTCCACCGTGACGTAGGTCACGTTGTGCACGGGAGAGCTGACCGGGATCTCGTAGATCTCCTTCGGGCACCGTACCGGTCACTTCCCAGGGTCCCTCTGGCCCTCGGGCCATGAACCAAACGCCCTGGAAGCACATGTAATAGAGATCGCCGACCTTGATGATGTCCTTGTCGGTGTTGACCGCTCGCGAGACCGTGGTCTTCTCGATCGGTTCGAACTTCGGATCTCCCTGATACGCGACGTCGGGCGCCTTCACTTCCTTCTTGTTCACGCGAGCCGTCTGCGGCACCTGTGCCAGCAGGACGGCCTCCGCGGCCTGATCGGTACCAGGCACCGAGGCCAGCACGCGCGAACGCGGATGCTCGAGCGGAATCTTCTTGAAGTCTGGAGGCAGCTGCGTGCTCGCAAAGGCCCAGGGTCCATTGAAGCCTGGACCCGAGAACCACCGGCCAGCGACGAGGTAATAGACGGGACCGGTCTTCCCCATCCGGAAGACATCGCTGTCGGTGTTCTGCACCCAGAGCAGATCGGCCGTGCCATTGACCAGCAGGTAGCTGGGCTCCCCTTTCAGCATCAGCATTTCGGCCGGCTTCATGCTGACGAAGACCTTCGGCATCTGGTTCGCGTCCAGCTTCTTACCCGGCAGGGCCGCCTTCACATCCTTCCAGTTGTCGTCAGCGGGCAACTTCGAGAAGCTTCCGGGCAGCGTTCCAGCGGGAGACCACGGCCCGTTGACGTCGGTTGCCGTGAGCCAGGACTGGTCCTTGCGCAGGTAGTACCGTTTGGTGAGTTCGTGAGAAAACACGTCCCAATTGGTGTTCACGGCGTACTTGAGATCGTTGTCCTTGATCGGGCTCCAGATCGGATCCCCGTCGAAGATCACGAGGGCCGCTGGCTTACTGCTGAAGAAGATCGGCGGCGGATCCGCCTTCACGCCTTCGACGTTCCGCGGAATGATCTTGCTCGTGTCGAGATAGGCCAGCACTCGATCGAGCGCGATCACGCGTTCCTTGTCCGGAATGCCATCGGTGATCGTCGAGACGACCTCGCGTGTCTGGTCGCGATCGAGCTGGCTGAACTTGACCTCGACGACTTTGATCGGCGTGAAGTGGACGAGCCGCTCGGCGACCGACACGATCGTCTCGCTCTCGATCTGGATCGTGCCGAGCTCGGGCTTCTGTGCGCCTTTGGGCTGGTAGGAAACCGCTCCGAAGGCAACCATGTGTTTCTGGCCGTCCCAGCTCGATACTTGCGGCTGGTACAGCAGCAACTGTCCGCCGGACGGCGTGAGGTACGCGCGTGGCCACCCACCGTCGGGCTCACTCGACGCGGTCGCGGCCGGTGCAGCGCCCGCTTTGGGAGCGCTCTTGGGCCGGGGCGGTTCCTTTCGCCGGTGCGGCCTGTGCCGACGCCACAGGCTTGGCGGTGCTCGTCGCGGGCGCCTGATCGGCCCTCAGGATTCCAACCCCAGGAACCGGGACTGCCATGGCGATGCCCACGAACAAGGGCGGTCGCCGATCGTGCGCGTGAATGCTCTCTCATGCGGTTCCCCATCCGCCCGCCGCTAGGGCGAGAACTCAATACTCTTCGAACACCCGTTGAATCACTTTGACGTCGCTGCTCATCGTCAACGCCATCCGCAGCAGGACCCTGGCCTTCTGCGGATTGAGATCCATGGCCGCGACGAACCCAAGGCCATCGTCATCGACTTCCAGATTGCGCCGGACAAGGCCGAAGCCCACGTGACTGCTGCGCACGACCACAAGTCCCTGGCGGCGCGCATCGCTCAAGGCGTCAATCATATCCTTGGTGGCATTACCGTCACCGACACCGGCGAGCACGATGCCCTTCGCTCCGGCGGCCACGGCCGCGCGAACCATCGTTCCGTCCACGCCCTCGTGCGCGTACACGATGTCCACCCGTGGATAGGACGTGGTGCCCGGCACCGGGAACTCACTGTTCGTCGTCCGGCGGTAGATGGGCATGTTGAAATAGACGGGCTTGCCGTAGTAGACCCGTCCAACAGGACCGCGGTTGAACGACACGAACGTCTGGACCGCGGTCGTGTGCGTCTTGTGAATGTCGCGTCCCGAGTGGATGTCGTCGTTTGCCACCACCAGCACGCCGCGCCCCCTGGCATTCGGATCGCCCGCCACGGCCACCGCGTTGTAGAGGTTGAGCGGTCCGTCGGCACTGGCGGACGTGGCCGGCCGCATCGATCCGACCAGGACGACCGCTTTATCGCTGCGGAGGACGAGCCCCAGGAAGAAAGCCGTCTCTTCCATCGTGTCGGTGCCGTGCGTGACGACGATGCCATCGACGTCGCTCGAGGCGAGCAGCTCGTTCGCGCGCTTCGCGAGCTTCGCCCACACGGCGTCGTTCATGTCCTGGCTGCCGATGCTCGCTATCTGTTCGCCGTCGAGGCGAGCGAGCTTCTCGATGCCAGGTGCCCCCTTGATCAGAGAATCGATGGATAGCGTGCCGGCCTTGTAGCCTGGCTCGCCCTCTTTGGGCTGGACGCCGGCAATCGTGCCGCCCGTCGCCAGGATGACGACGTGAGGCAACGGTGTTGGCGCCGTCTGAGCTGCCACCGACAGAGGCGCCAGGACGAGCAGCGCAAATGCCACGGCGTCCAACAGACTGTGTCTTCGAGTCACCATGGTTTCACTCCGATCCGGATCGGACTTCGCGTGACCGAATCGCCATTACACCCAGCGGCCAACCAGCAGCAGCCACGGAATACCGATCACGAGATAAATGGCCAGATTCACCAGCGTGGTCACCGCGCCAAGCCGGTAGAGATCGCGCTGCGACAGGTACCCGCTGGCGGCAAACAGCAGGTTGGCGCTCGATCCCTGCGGCGTGATGGCGGAGAAGAAGTTCGTCGCGAACAGCAGCAGGAACGCCAGTGGGAACAGCGGCACGCCCACCTTGGAACCCACGTCCAGGAACACGGCGAGCAGCGCGAGCAGGTGCGCGGTCTGGCTGACGAAGAGGTAGTGCAACAGTACATAGGCGACGACGATAACGAGGGCCGCCACCAACGGACGCACACCGAGCATCGCAGCGGCCAGACGCTGGCCCACGAAGCCCATGAATCCCAGATCGTTCAGCTGCGTGCTCAGCGTGAAAAGCAGCGCGAACCAGATGTACGTGGCGAGAACGTCGCCTTCCTGTGCGATGTCTCCGGCCGTCAGAATGCCCGTGGTCAGGAAGACCGCGAGACCCAGAAACGCAACAGCGGTCGAATCCACGTCCAGCACCGACGCCGAACCCCACAGCGCCACCATCGCTACGAAGGTGATCGTGACGATCCATTCGCCGCGCGTCAGCGGGCCGAGCGCCTTGAGCGCCGCACGGGCGGCCGCCGGTGCCTCGGGTGTCGCGGTGACTTCCGGCGCCATCAGCTTGTAGAGCGCGTATGGCAGCAGAACCATCGCCGCGAGCGTCGGCACGGACGAGGCCACGAGCCACGTTCCAAAGCCGATATCAATCCCCTTGCTTCGCGCAATCTCGGTCCCGAGTGGATTCGCGGCCATCGCCGTCAGCCAGAGACCCGACGACAGGCTCAAGCTGGCAATCCCCGAGAACATCAGGAAGGCGCCCTGGCGCGCGCGACCGGGGTCGCCGCGCTTCGCTCCCGCGGACTCTGCCAGCGACGCCGCGAGTGGATAGAGCACGCCAGAGCGCGCGGTGTTGCTGGGAAAAGCGGGGGCGATCACGGCGTCCACGAGAAACAGGCTGTAGCCGAGCCCGAGCGTCGACCGGCCGAAGTGACTCACGACGATATGGCCGATGCGCTCGCCGAGGCCGCATTTCACGACCGCACGGGCCACGAGGAAGGCGGTGACGATGAGCAGGATCGTGCCGTTGGCAAATCCGGCCCACGCATCGGCGGCGGGGATGACACGTCCCAATACAGCGACAGCGGCGCCGATGATCGACGCCGTCAGGATCGGCAGTGCGCCCACCACGACCGACGCAATCGTCGCTGCGAAGATCGCGAAAAGATGCCAGGCCGCCGGCGTGAGTCCGTCGGGAACGGGCCAGGCCCAGATGACCGCCGCCAGCGCCAGGCAGCCGCCGCGCGACATCCAGAGGCCACGATTCATGCTGTCGGCTTCCGCCCCGTCATCGCGACCGGATCGAGCACCTGCGCGATCTGCGCCTCCGTGAGCACCTTGTGCTCCCGCACCAGATCGAGGATGCCGCGGCCGGTCCGCATCGCTTCGGCGGCGAGCTCGGTCGAGCGGTCGTAGCCGATCACCGGGTTCAGCGCGGTGACCGTGCCGATGCTGAACGTCACGTAGTGCGCGCACACGTCGCGGTTCGCCGTGATCCCTTCGACGCAGTGCTCCCGCAGCGTCCGCGCCGCGTTGATGAACATCGTCTGCGCCTCGAAGATGCAGGCGGCGATCACGGGCTCGAATACGTTCAGCTGCAGCTGGCCGCCCTCGGCCGCCATCGAGACCGTGAGGTCGCTGCCGATCACGCGGAAGCAGACCATGCTCACGACCTCGGGGATGACCGGATTGACCTTGCCGGGCATGATCGAAGAGCCAGGCTGCTTGGGCGGCAGGTTGATCTCGCGCAGTCCGCAGCGCGGGCCCGACGAGAGCAGCCGCAAGTCGTTGCACACCTTCGAGAGCTTGATGGCGAGGCTCTTCATACAGGACGAATACAGCACGAACGCCTGCGTGTCCTGCGTCGCTTCGATCAGATCAGGCGCGAGGTAGATCGGCAGTCCGCTGATCGCGGCCAGTTCGCGGGCACACGCTTCTGCGTAGCCCGCGGGTGCGTTGAGGCCGGTGCCGATGGCGGTCCCGCCCATGTTGACCTCGCAGAGCACATTCCGCATCGACTGCAGTGCCCGGACTTCGCCTGCCAGCGTCTCGCCAAACGAGCCGAATTCCTGCCCGAGCGTCATGGGAACGGCATCTTGAAGCTGCGTGCGGCCCATCTTGACGATGTCGGCGAACTCGGCGCCCTTGGCCTTGAATGCCGCGACCAACTCGTTGATAGCCGCCATGAGACGCTGATTGCCCAGCGCCATGCCGACGTGCAGCGCGCTCGGGTAGGCGTCGTTCGTGGACTGCGAACCGTTCACGTGGTCGTGCGGATCGCAGTAGGTGTACTCGCCCTTCGCGTGCCCCATCAACTCCAGGGCCCGGTTCGCGATCACCTCGTTGGCGTTCATGTTGGTCGAGGTGCCGGCACCGCCCTGGAACACGTCCAGGCGGAACTGGTCGTGCAGCTTGCCGTCGATCAGCTCCTGGCAGGCCTTCTCGATGCCCGTCATGATCTCGCGGCTGAACTGGCCGCACGCGAAATTCGCGCGCGCTGCCGCCATCTTGACCATCGCGAACGCTTTGATGAGATCGGGATAGAGCCGGAGCTGCACCCCGGAGATGTGGAAATTCGTCAGTGCCCTCGCCGTCTGCACGCCGTAGTAGGCGTCGGCGGGCACGGCGAGCTCACCAAGGAGATCGTGTTCGAGGCGCGTACCTGCCTGAGACATACGGAGGTCCTCCTAGCGGACCGGTGCGGACACGGCCTGGCTGAGGGTGAAGAACATGCGGTCGCGCCCGAGCCGAGCGCCGAGAGGTGCCCGCTGGATGACCGCGAGCGCCGCGGGATTGAGTGCGGCCAGCCTCAGCACGCGGCCCGACTCACCGAGCGTCGTCTCGAGGTCGGTCAGGGATTTCAGTCCGGTGTACTCGATGTCCGGTACCGCGCTCAGATCGAGAACGACCACATGGGCGGGGACGGCTTGCACGTGCTGCAGGACCTTGTCCACGACGCGCTGCGCGTTGGCAAAGTAGATGCGGCCTTCCGGCCGCAGCAGCAGGTGGTCCGCGATCGTTTCGTCGGTCGCGTGCTCCGCCGTGCGCGGCCTGAAGACATCGGTGCCGGGCTTGCGAACCAGCACGTGGACCGCTGGATCGTTCGACTGCCGAAGCAGGCTGACCATCGAAAGCACGACCGCCGCGAGAATTCCTGGCAGCGTACCCAGCACGATCACGCCGAGCATCGCCGCGATAGCCCAGCGGAACTCGACGGTCCGCACACGGCGGATGGCGGCAAAGTCAGCCGGGGCAATCAATCCAATCGAGGTGACGATCACGACTGCCGCCAGCGTCGCCTGCGGCATGAGGCCGATGAGTGACGCCAGCAGCAGGATGACCACCGTCGTCGCGCCAGCCGTGACGAGCGACGACACTTGCGTACGCGCGCCAGCGCGGCTGTTCACGGCCGTTTGCGACGTGCCGCCGCCCGAGGGCATCGCGCCGAAGAGTCCGCCGAGCGCGTTGCCGATACCCAGCGCCAGCAGCTCCTGGTTCGCGTCCGGCGTCGGCTCGCCAGCCTTCGCAAACGCCCGCCCTGCGGCGATCGACTCCGTGAAGCTCATGAGCGCGATCCCGAGCGCGCCGGGCCAGAGCACCAGGGCCATGCCGGCGTCCGGCAGCGTCACGCCAGGCAATCCGGAGGGAATGGCGCCGACCGTATCCACGCCCATCGCCTTCAACCCGAGCAGGGCGGATGCCGCGATACCAAGGATCACGGCCGCCAGCGGAGACGGCGCCCGCGGCACGTACCGCGAAATGAGGAGCATGACGCCGATCGTTACAGTGGCGAGGACGAGGGTTGGAGGGGACGTCTGGGGCAGAGCCGCAATCAGGTGGCCGATGGTCTGAAATAAGGGGCCTTTGTGCAGGTGCAACCCAAACAGCTTGGGTACCTGGTCCACGACGATCACGATGCCAATCCCGGCTTTGAATCCAGTGAGCACGGGCTCTGAAATGAACCGGGCGACGAACCCGAGACGGAGGATGGCTGCGAGCACCAGGGCCACGCCGACGAGCACGGCAAGCGTAGTCGCGATCGTTGCCGCCTGCGCAGCACTTCCGTTCGGTACGACCTCACTCAATTCGGCGGCGGTCAGAATCCCGAGGGTCGTCGTCGTGCTGACGCTGAGACGGCGAGAGGTGCCGAGCAGCGCATACGCCGCCATCGGCAGCAGTGCAGTGTAGAGACCGATCTGGACGGCGAGCCCGGCCAGCGTGGCATAGGCCATCGCCTTGGGGATGATCACCGACGCGGTCGTGACGCCGGCGATCACGTCGGATCGCAGCCAGGCGCGGTCGTACGCGGGCAGCCACGCCAGGGCGGGGATTCGTGCCTTCAGGACGCCACCCATGCCGCTCCTTGCCACATCTCACGGCTTCGGTGGCGGCGGCTGCGGTGGCGGCGGCATCGCCGGTGTCGTCGGTTCCGGCTGCCAGCCCCCACCGAGCGCCCGATAGAGCTGCGCGATCACACGCAACTGCTCGCCGCGTGTCTGGGCCAGCTGCAACTCCAGCTGGAACAACTGCTGATCGGCGACGAGCACTTCGAGATAGGTGGACAGCCCTGTCTCGTACCGATCGCGCGACAGCTGCGAAGCGTCTCGCAAGGCGATGACGCCTGCTTCCTGTTCCTTGCGCACCTCGGCCAGCTTCTCGATCGTGATGAGTGCGTCGGCCACCTCGCGATAGGCGTCGAGCGCGGACTGCTGGTACTCCGCAACGGCCTGATCGAAGCGGGCTTGTGCCGCTTCGTAGTTCCGCCGGATGCGCTTGCCATTGAAGATCGGCTGCAGAAGGCCGGCTCCAATCGACCAGATGACGGAGTCACCCTGTAACAGCTTGCCAAGGTCGCCACTCACAGCGCCGAGCGATCCCGTCAGGCTGATCGTCGGATAGAAGAGGGCCTTGGCGGCACCGACATCGGCATTGGCCGCAATAAGCAATCGCTCGGCTTGAATGACATCAGGCCGCCGCTCGAGCAGTGTGGCCGGCAGTCCGACCGGGATCGCGGGCGGCGGGTGCTGCTCTTCCAACGTGCGGCCGCGGTCGATCGCGCCAGGCGGACGGCCCGCCAGCACGCTGATCGCATGCTCGAGGACCGCGATCTGCCGTTCGATCTCGGGAATGGAGGCAGCGGTGAGCGCCTGGTTCGCCTTGGCCTGGTTCACCTCGAGCCGGTTCGAAACGCCTCCCTCCAGGCGCTGCGAGTAGTACACCACCGTCTGGTCGTTCAGCTTCAGCGTACGGTGCGCGATCTCGAGCTGCAGATCGAGCTCGCGCAGGAGGAAGTACGACGAGGCCACGTCGCTGACGAGGGTCATGAGCACTGCCCGGTGGCCTTCTTCAGTCGCGAGATACCTGGCAAAGGCGGCCTCGTCATTGCGGCGGAGGCGGCCAAAGAGATCGGCTTCCCACGACAGCGTGACGCCAAGATTCGTGTTGTTGTACGTCCGATCTGCATCGGGTCCGGCACCAGGCGGCTGGGTGTTCCGCGACGCCTGATTGCCGGCGTAGCCGAACGTGCCGTTGATGTCTGGATACAGGAACGATTTCGCGACACCGGCGAGCGCGCGCGCTTCGGTGACACGGGCCACGGCCACGCGCAGATCCAGGTTGTGCGCGATCGCGTCGCGCTCGAGCGCCTGGAGAGACGGGTCATCGAACACCTGCCACCACGGCAGATCCGCCAGCGTCACGGCCGCGGCCTGGGCGGCCGCCCATCGATAGGCCGCTGGGGGCTGCATCTCGGGACGCTTGTAGTTCGGGCCGACCGGGGCACAGGCGGCGGCCAGCGTGGTCGTCGTGACCAGCGCCGCCATCAGGGCATGACGCGGTGTGCGCGGTCCGCTCATGCTCCCGCTCCATGGTGTGAGGTAGCCGGGACCGCCGGCTCAGGAGGCAGCGCGGCGTGCTTGCTGCCGATGACCTTCTCCACCGTCACGAACAGGACGGGAATGAGGAGTACGGCGAGGAACGTGGCGATGAGCATGCCGCAGAACACGGTCATCCCCATCACCTTGCGCCCCTCGGCCCCCGCGCCAGATGCCGTGAGCAGCGGTACGACGCCGAGAATGAAGGCAAAGGCCGTCATGAGGATCGGCCGGAACCGCAGCTTCGCCGCTTCGAGCGCGGCAGTGACCGGATCCTTGCCCTGCTCGTGGAGCATCTTCGCGAACTCGACGATCAGGATGGCGTTCTTCGCGGCGAGACCGATCAGCATGATCAGTCCGATCTGAGCGAAGACGTTGTTGACGTAGCTCTCGGAGTACTGCCGTGCGGCCCAGAGGCCGAAGTACGCGCCAAAGGCGGCAAACGGCGTCCCGAGCAGCACGCTGAACGGCAGCCCCCAGCTCTCGTACTGCGCCGCCAGGACGAGGAACACCAACAGAATCGCGAGCGCGAAGACGATCATCGGATTCGGCGCGCGCTTCTCCTGATACGACATATCCGCCCAGTCGAAGCCCATGTCGGCAGGCAGCGTCTCCTTTGCCACCTCTTCGAGCGCCGCAAGCGCCTGCGCCGAGCTGAATCCCGAAGCGGGCACGCCACTGAGCTCGGCCGATCGATAGAGGTTGAAGCGGTTCGTGAACTCGGGACCGCTCGTCGATCGCGCGGTGACCAGCGTGTCGAGCGGCACCATCTGCCCGGAGGCGCTTCGCACGAAGAAGAGGCCGAACTGTTTCGGGTCACGCCGGTACTCGGGCTCGGCCTGGACGTACACCTTGTAGACCCGGCCAAACTTGTTGAAGTCGTTCACGTAGGTGCTGCCGAGCAGGGAGCCGAGCGTGTTGTTCACGTCCTGCAGCGGGGTCCCGAGCTTCATGACCTTCGAGCGATCGATGTCGGCATAGACCTGCGGCACCCGGGCCCGGTACAGCGTGGAGATACGTCCGATCTCCGGCCGCTGCCGCGCCGCCTGCATGAAACGCTCGGTCTGATCGGCGAGGTATCCGGGGTCGCGTCCCACGCGGTCCTGGATCTGCATCGTGAAACCGGCGCCAGTGCCGAGACCTGGAATGGCCGGCGGACCGAATGCCACGACGGTCGCTTCCGGGATCTTCCGCGCAAACTCGCGGTTGAGGGCCTTGACGATGCCGTTGGCTTGCTCCTCGGCGCTGTGGCGCTCGTGCCATGGCTTCAGCGCCACGAAGTAGAAGCCCATGTTCGACGAGTAGGCGCCGGTCAGCAGGCTGTACCCCGAGATCGCGTTGTAGCCTTCGACCCCGTGGTTCGCCGCCATGATCTCCTCGCCCTTCTTCATCACGGCGTCGGTCCGCTCGAGCGAGGCGCTGTCGGGCAGCTGCGCGTTCACCAGGATGTAGCCCTGGTCTTCCTCGGGTACGAAGCCACCGGGAATGCGGCCCACGAGACGGACCGTCAGGAAGGAAAGCACGCCAATGAGCACAAGGCCGATGACGAACTTCCGCACCAGGATCGAGGTGAACGAGATGTAGCCGTTCGTGGCGACGCCGAACACCTTGTTGAAGCCGTTGTAGAACGGCGTCAACAGCGTTTTCTTGCCCGTCGGCGGCTTCAGCAGCATGGCCGCCAGCGCCGGCGACAGTGTCAGCGCGTTCACCGCCGACAGCAGCACCGAGATGGCAATCGTGATCGCGAACTGCTGGTAGAGCCGCCCGGTGATGCCGCCCATGAATCCCACCGGCACGAACACCGCCGTGAGGATGAGGGCGATGGCCATGACGGGACCCGACACTTCTTCCATGGCCTTGAGCGTGGCATCCTTCGGCGTCATCCCGTGCTCGATGTGATGCATGACCGCCTCGACGACGACGATCGCATCGTCCACCACGATGCCGATCGCGAGGACCAGGCCGAGCAGTGAGAGCACGTTGATCGAGAACCCGAGCAGCGGGAAGAACATGAACGCGCCCACGAGAGAGACCGGGACGGTCAGGAGCGGAATCAGGGTCGCGCGCCAGTTCTGCAGGAAGATGAAGACGACGATGATGACGAGCACCACCGCCTCGAGCAGCGTGTGGATGATCTCGTTGATACCCTCGGTCACCGGCAGCGTCGTATCGAGGGAGACCTCGTAGGTCATGTCACGCGGGAAGCGCGTCGCGAGGTCGTCCATCGTCGCCTTGATCTTGTTCGCGACGTCGAGGGCATTGGTGCCCGGGATCTGGAAGATGGCGATGACCGCCGACGGCTTGCCATTGTGGCGTCCGACGGCGTTATAGAGCTGAGTGCCCAGCTCGAGCCGGGCGACATCCTTCAGGCGCACTTCAGAGCCGTCCGGATTCGACCGCACGATGATGTTGCCGAACTCGCTCTCATCGAGCAGCCGGCCCTGCGTCCGGACTGTGTAGGTGAACTCGGTGCCCTTCGTTGCGGGCGGTCCGCCGATCTGCCCGGCCGGGCTCAACTGGTTCTGCTGGCTGATCGCATTGACGATGTCCGGCACCGTGATGCCGAGCTTCGCGATGCGATCGGGCCGGAGCCACACCCGCATCGCGTAATCGCTGCCGCCGAACAAGTTGATCTGGCCGACGCCCGGAATGCGCGCGATATTGTCGTTGATGTTGATGGTCGCGTAATTCGACAGGAAGTTGTTGTCGTAGGTGCCGTGCGGCGACTTGACCGAGATGACCATCAGCGGGAAGGCCAGCGCCTTCTTCACGGCCACGCCGTAGTTCTTGACCGACTGCGGCAACTGGGGCGTCGCCTCCGACACGCGGTTCTGCGTCAGGACGTTGTCCATGTCGAGATTGCTGCCAACCTCGAACGACACCTTCAACGTCAACGTGCCGTCGTTGGCGTTGGTGGACTTCATGTAGATGCCCTTCTCGACGCCGTTGATCTTCTGCTCGAGGGGCGTGGCGACGGCAGCTTCGACGTCGTTGGCGCTCGCGCCGACAAACGTCGTCGTGATCTGCACCATCGGCGGGACGATCTCGGGGTACTGCGCGATCGGCAGTCCCTGCATCGCCACGAGGCCCAGCATCACCATGACGATGGACATCACCATCGCCACGATGGGCCGGTTGATGAAGAAACGGGCCATGTCCTACCGCTCCCCTGCCGACGCCGGCTCGGCCTGGCCGCTGCCCTCAGGCGACGGAGGCGCGGGCTTCGCCGAGACCACCGTGCCCTCCCGCAGCCGCTGCAGTCCGGCCACGACGACGCGTTCGGATCCATCCAGTCCGCTGTCGACGACCCACAGGCTGCCGAGGCGTGGGCCCATCGTCACTGTCTTGAAGGACACCTTGTTGTCGGCCCCGACGACCGCGACGGAGTACAGGTTCTGGAGCTCCTGCACGGCGCGCTGCGGAACGAGCATCGCGCCCTTCTTCGACTCGATGACGAAGCGGGCCCGCCCGTACTGGCCGGGCCGCAGCAGCCCGCCGGGATTGGGGAACTTGAACTGCAGCGTGAGGGTGCCGGTCGCGGCGTCGACGGCGCGCTCGACCACGTCGAGCGTTCCCTCCTTCGGGTGCACGGTTCCGTCCGCCAGCACGAGCTGAATGGGAACCTTTTGACCGCCGCGCGCCGCGCGCAGTTCCTCGGCCCGCCTCGCGATGCGCAGATACTCGGCTTCGCTGATGCCCGCGCGGAACAGGATGGGGTCGAGCTGCGACACCGTCGTGAGCAGCGTGCTCTCACCACGTCCGACCAGGCTGCCGGCTTTCACCAGCGTGGTGCCGACCAGGCCGTCGATCGGCGACACGACGTTGGTGTAGCCGAGATCCAGCGTGGATTTCTCGACCTCCGCCTGGCGGGCCGACACCTGCGAGCGCGCGGCTTCCTCGTAGGCCACCGCGTTGTCGAGCTCCTGGGCACTCACGGCCTGCTTCTCGGCGAGAGGCTTGAGGCGTTTCACATCGTTCGTGGTCTTCTCGAGTCGGGCCTTCGCGGTCGCCAGTTCCGCCTGGGAGTTGGCCAGCGCGGCTTCGAGCGGCTTCCGATCGATTCGGTAGAGCACTTCGCCCTTCCGCACGAGCGAGCCCTCGGTAAAGGCGACCTCCTCAAGGAACCCTTCGACCCGCGCGCGGATGTCGACGTCCTGGAAGCCCTTGGTCTGGCCGACGAGCTCCGAGACAACGGGCACGTCACGACGGACGACCTCGCTGACGAGCACTTCGGGTGGCGGCGGCGCAACCGCCTCCTTCTTTTCCCCGCAGGCGATCGTCAGCAGACCGGCCGCACAGAGCACGCTGGCGACGAGCGCAAGCCGCCGAACCGAGTGGCCATGATCAAGGGGCGTGCTCCGCACGTTGTTCCTCCGTCCGGCCGCGGCCGGGCTGGTCGCCTGAGGGTGGTATTCCCGCGGCGCCCGAACGGCGCGCGCGGGCCCAACAAGATAGTCCACGGCGCCCCTGAATACCACACCTCAGCCGATCGAGAGCTAGAACCGGAAGCCGAAGGTGATCGGGAAGTACTGCACGTTGGTGGACGTCGTGCCGCTCGACGCCACGGGCGTAGCTACGGCTCCAACCTTCGGTCCCCACACGTAGTGGTACCGGAATTCCACGTAGAACTTCGCTTCGTGACCGAAGGTGATGCCGCCCCCGAAGTTCATGCCGAAGTCGGTTGAGGAACGATCGCCCACGATGGCGTCAGTCGAGACCGCCGTTGGATAGCAGATCAACCAGTACGGATCGCAGACGGTAATGAAACCCACCGACGGTGTCGTCAACTGGATCGTGCGGTGGTACACGCCAGGCCCGACGAGGAAATAGCCGCCCGCCGCGCCACGGCCATGGGAACGCACCACCAGGTTGAACGTCCCGATGTGCATGTGGTGATTGCTCTCGATCAGGACCGACCCATTGCTCCCTGGTGTGAGATCCGGGAATGTGCGTTCGGGCCCGTTCATGTGGTGGTAGCCGTACTCCGCCTGGAGGCCCACAGCTGGCTTCACGAAGAAGGTCACGCCGAAGTCGCCGTTCCATCCGGCATCGAAGTCATTCTTCAGGTTCGACACCGGGAAGGTGGCGCCGAAGCCGACGTTGAATTCGACGGGTTTGTCTTGTGCGAACGCAGGAGCGGCCAGCAGCAGCACGGCTGCGATCGCGGAAAACACGGTCTTGCCCATTTTGGGGGTCTCCTTTGGATTGCCCGGGGACGCGCACATCACCAAGCGAAATGAGCACGCGGTGTACCACGGCCTGATCGATGGCGTACGGGCACGTATCACTCAGATCCGCAGCGAGTTACGCCACCCAGCCACGGAACGCGACGGGGAAAGCGCGGGACGGGCTGCTCCGCCTCCGTGGAGTGCATCTGCTATTTCGTAGGTGGGCCATCCACACCGCTCCGCGAGTACCGCTATCCAAGATTTCGGAGTGCCTCCGTCGGTGCGGAGACGGAGAGAGCGAAGCATGGACGTTCTGCGCGAGCTGTACACGCGATTCATGCCGTAGTCATGGGTTCTGTCGGAGTTTCGGGGGTTCCGGCGGCGCTGGCACCAATGCTGCTCACGAACACCGGTCGACACGCGGTAGCTCCGCGAGGCCAGCACGCGGAGGCACTCATGACAGCGACAGCAGTGAAGATGACCTTACAGTGGCTGGTGCCACTGGGGCAGTCTCGCTCGATCACTGACGCCTTGCACCAGCTCATGATCGCCGCCCGCGCCAACCGCGGGTGTGTGGGATGCTGCCTCTCGACCGACGTCGGCGCACAGGTGGATGTGCGCTACACCGAGGAATGGGTGGACGAAGCCGTGTTGCGGTACGAGCTGCGATCCGATCGGTTCGCACGGCTCGCCTCGCTGCTCGAGTCCGCCATCCGAACACCGATCGTCGAGTTCACGCTGCCGGGGGGCAGTCGCGGCCTTGACTACGCCGAGGAGGTGCGCGCCGCGCCTGCAGACTAGCCGGTTCACACGCCGTTCAGCACTTCCATGACTTTCAGGAGATACCGATGTTGATGAGTTTCTTGCGCCCCTTCGCGCGGATAGGCCTCGCCGTCGCGCTCGTGTTCGCCGCCTCGTCCGCACGCGCGCAGGATGTCGGCTACAACGCCATGCCCGGCGTCGACTTCGCGAAGTTCAAGACCTACAAGTGGGTCAAGATCAAGGACGCGCAGTACCCCGACCAGATCGCCGACACGCAGATCATGCAGGCGCTCGACAGCGAGCTGGCGACGAAGGGTCTCACGAAGACCGACGACGACACCGCCGACCTGTACGTCGGCTACCAGGTCGCGCTCAGCCAGGAGAAGCAGCTGAACACGTTCGACTCCGGCGGCGCCTGGGGACCCGGCCCGGGTTATCGTGGGTATGGGTACGGCGGCGGCGGGATGAGCACGAGCACCACGACAACCATCCACGTCGGGACGCTCAGCCTCGACCTGTACGACCGAGCGGCCAAGCAGCTCGTATGGCGTGGCATGGCGAGCAAGACGCTCGACCCGCAGGCAAAACCCGACAAACGGGTCAAGAACCTCAACAAGGGCGCCAAGAAGATGCTCAAGAACTACCCGCCACCGGTGAAAAAGTAGCGGTCTGAGGCGGACCGCATGGCGCGACTGGCGGGAAGTCTCGTTCTCGTCGCTACACTCTGTGCAGCAGTCGCCAGCCGTGCGGCCGCTCAGGAAGCGGTACCTTCCGACGCCGGCTTCATCGAGGCGCAGATCGACACGGCCCCGGTTGAAATCGACGGTCAGGTGCTGTTTCGTGTTCGCGGCGCGACCTCGATGCCAGCGGATGTCAGAGCCGCCAACATCCGCCGACGCATCGAGGCCGTCGCTGACGAAACCTCGCTTCCCACCAGCACGCTCCGTGCGGCTGACGCCGACGGGCTGACCTGGATCAGGGCGGGCGGCCGGTCGCTCATGGCGGTCACTGACGCCGACGCCCGCATGGAGCAGCTGACCCGCGCGGAGCTGGCCCTTGCGCACCTCGGGCGCATCCGCCAGGCGATAGACGAGTATCGGCAGTCGCGTAGCCCTGAGTCGGTCGAGCGCGACTTGCGCGACACCATTGCCGCCACAGCGGGCGCGCTGCTTCTCGCAGCATTCATCCTGGTGCTCAGCCGCCTCGCCCACCGTCTCCTGTCGCGAACGGTCGAACGAAAAGTCTCAGCCGTGCGGATTCAGTCCGTATCGCTCGTGCAGGCGGAGCGCGTTGGGCGCGCACTCCACCAGACACTCCGAGTCATCACCGGTCTCGCCCTCCTCGTCGTTCTCTTCGAGTATCTGAGCTTTGCCCTGGGCCGCTTCCCCGTCACGCGTCATCTCGCCAACAATCTCATCGCGCTGGTCGTCGATCCGCTGTCGACGATGGGGCGCGCCGTCGTTGATCAGATTCCAAGCCTGGCGTTCCTTGCGGTGCTGTTCGTCGTGTCCCGCATCGTGCTGCGGGTGCTGCGGCTCATCTTCGATGCCCTCGGCCATGGCACGGTTCGCCTGCAGGGATTCGAACCCGAGTTCGCCGAACCCACCTACAAGATCGTCCGGTTCGCGCTCATCGCCTTCGTTGTCGTGGTGGCCTATCCGTATCTGCCCGGGTCGCAGTCGGAGGCGTTCAAAGGCGTCTCGCTCTTCGTGGGCGTCCTCTTCTCACTCGGATCATCGTCGGCGGTTTCGAATCTGATCGCCGGCTACATGCTCATCTACCGACGGGCGTTCAAGGTCGGAGATCGGGTGAAAATTGGCGACGTCGTTGGAGATGTGACGGAATCGAGGATTCAGGTCACGCGTCTGCGGACCGTCAAGAACGAAGAGATCGTGATCCCGAACTCGCAGATCCTGACCGGCCACGTCGTCAACTACAGCGCGCTCGCCAGCACGGCAGGGCTCATCCTCCACACCGAAGTCGGCATCGGCTACGAGACACCGTGGCGGCAGGTCGAGGCGATGCTGCTCGAGGCCGCCGACCGTACGCCGGGCATCTTGAAGACGCCGGCACCGTTCGTCCTGCAGCGGGCCCTGGCCGATTTCGCCGTCACCTACGAATTGAACGTCTACGCCGGCGAAGCGCACACGATGCTCGAGCTGTATCACCAGCTGCATCGACAGATCCTGGACGTGTTCAACGAGTACCGGCATCCAGATCATGACGCCGGCGTACATGGCCGATCCGCACGAACCGAAGGTCGTGCCCGCGGACCGATGGTTCGACGCGCCGGCAGCGGCACCGGCCGACCGAGCACAGGTCTGACACCCCAGCGCATTGGGCTTCGGCGTTGGGCTTTGGGCTTTGGGCTTTGGGTTCGAGCGTCAGCCGAGGGTCGAGACGAACGGACGGCCGTGCTGCGCTTCACGCACCGCAACCGTCAGGTCCGAGGCGAGACGCGGCTTCAGGACGTAGCCGATTCCCCCGGCCGCCCTCGCCGCCAGCATCAGGTCGTTTTCGTTGTGAACGGTGAGGAACACCACCGCGGCCCGGGAGCCAGCGGTTCGCAGGCGTGTGGCAACTTCGAGGCCGGTCATGCCGGGCATCGAGATGTCGAGGACGATGACGTCGGGATGGAGCGTGCGTTCGGCCTCGAGCGCAGAGAGGCCATCCTGCACGGCGCCGACAATGATGCAGTCCCGTTCCAGTACCGAGGCGGTCCGCGCGAGGATCTCCTTGTTGTCGTCGACGAGCAACACGCGGGCTGTGTCAGACAATGTGATTCCTGACTGCGTACTGAATGAGTTCCGCCGTGGACGTCACCTTGAGCTGCTTCATCATCTGATACTTGTGGAACGCGACGGTCCGTGGAGTCACGTTCACCAGGCTCGCCACTTCCTTCATCGAACGCCCCTCGGCCAGCAGCTGCAACACTTCGCGCTGGCGGTCCGTCAGCTGGTGAGCCGACGCCTGCTTATCGGACAGAAGCGCGTCAACCAACCCTTCCGTGACGAGCGGCGTGATGTAGGAACGTCCCTGCATGACCTCCCGGATCGCGGTCAGCAGCTCTGACGCCGCAGACCGTTTGAGCAGATACCCCGAAGCGCCGAGCCTGAACGCCTCGGCCGCGATGTCTGCGTCCTCGTTCATCGTCAAGTAGATCAACTTCACCTGGCGCAGCTTCTGTTTGATCTGGCGACCCGCGTCGAGACCATTCAGAAGCGGCATCGAGATATCCAGCACGATCACATCGGGTTTGAGCTGTTCGGCGGCGCTGACCAGCGCACGACCGTCCGACACCTGGCCTACGATTTCGCACTCGTCAGCCAGTAGCTTGTCGAACGCGCCAAGCAGCAGGGCGTGATCGTCCGCGAGCAGGACTCGAGGGCCTTTCATCGGCTCACGCCTCCCCCGTCCCGCGGTCGGCACTGCGAATTCCATTCCAGTTCGCTCGATTGCATTGGTTCAACATAATGCGCCGTACCCGCGGGTGTCTGCAAAACTGGCCCGAACGGCTGGGCCTGAGCGCGACTATCCTCTGCCGATCTGGAGGAGACTACAAACGCCCGGCCTCACACACCGACCGCCGCCTCGCCAGCGAGGAGATGGGCCGGCACGCGGACCTGCAGGCGGGTCCCCCGGCCAGGATGCGACTGGATACTGAGTATGCCGCCGATGGCGTCCACGCGCTCCTCCATGCTGACAAGCCCCAACCCGCTCCCGAGACGCGCGCCGACATCGAACCCGACCCCATCGTCTGTGACAGTCAGTGACAGACCCTCCGGACTGCCGACGAGTCGAACCGTGACGCGTTTGGCGGCGCTGTATTTGAGGGCGTTGTGCAATGCTTCCTGGACGACCCGGAACAGGCAGAGCGTGACGTCGGCCCGGAGCCCTGCGGGTACCTGCTCGTGCTCAATCGTGATCGCGAGATCCGCGCGCGACAGCTCGCGTTGAAGGCCGTTCAGTGCAGGCACCAACCCAATCAAACGAAGCTTGGACGGATGAAGCCGGTGCGACAGTTCGTGCAAGGCTTTCGAGATGCTCTCCGCACGCGACAAGGCTGCGGCCATCGCGCTGTCGGACGCGTGCCCCGCAAGGTTCATGAGGCCAAGATCGATGGTGAGCAGCGCCATCTGCTGACTGATGTCGTCGTGCAGCTCACGCGCAATGCGGGCTCGTTCGCGCTCCTGGGCGTCGAGCAGGCGGGAGGCGAGATCCCGGATGCGCTCGTAGCTGGTGCGGAGCTCGGTTTCGTTGCGCCGCAGCTGCGCCTCTGCCCGTCGGCGCTGGGTGCGCTGCACCGTCAAACCGACGATCAGCAGCGTCTGGGCGAACAACACGAGAGCCGCGGCGACGATGTAACCCCGGTAGCGGTCCCAGACGGAGAGCTCGCGGAAACGGATGATCGTGCCCGCTGGCACGCGTGATTCGCTGATCCCCCAGCGTTGAAGCTGGCGCCAATCGACCTGCGGGACGTTCAGATCCAGCTTCTTGATGGGAATCGCGCCAGTGCGCTCGCCGCGCAATACTCGGACCGCCAGGGCGCCGAGGGCGCCGATCTGGGCAGTCTGATCCTTGAGGCTCCCGCCGACAATACCGCGGTCCATCGCCGCATCCACCCAGCAGTAGACCGGGACGTTCGACGCGGCCGTCACGCGGTTCAGATACTCGAGGGGATGAAAGTAGAACCCTGCGCCATCCCTGTCCACGAGCAGGTAATAGACGATCGAGTGGGGAGGAAGTGACGCCAGGCGCGCTTCGAGCGCTTTCGTCGGCAGCCCGGTCAGGTATTCGAACCGGAGGCGCGGCTCGAACATCTGGAACTGCGCGCGTGCCTGCTGTTCGACCGCGACGTCGTCGCTGCCAGCGCCTGTGACGACGAAGACCTGCGTGACGTCGGGCTGCAAGGTGGTAGCCAGCCTGATGGTGCCGCGGTAATCCTGCGGCGACGATATGCCGCTCGCGCCGCTGACAGTCACGGGTGACGCCCTGGTCGAGAAGAAGACCACCGGTACGTTGGTGAACAGCTCATCGCGATTGCTGGTCACGAACTCGAGCGCCAGGTCGTTCAGGGCAATGACCACGCTGAACTGCACGCCCTGGTACTTCTGGCGCAGGAACTGGTACAGGGCGTTACGGTAGACGGGGTCGGGAAAACGCGCACGGTCGATGTACTCGGAGTAGTAGTCCACGCCCTCGTCGATGCCGTCCTCCAGAATGCGCGGCAGGTCGCGCTCGCCGACGGTGACGATCTGCGCGTCGCGTCTCGTCGAATACAGGACGAGCACCTGTTTCTGCCGAACCGCAGCGCGGATCGGCACGATCGGCCCCAGCACCGCGGCGACCAGAGCGGCCACCAGCCAGCGTGTCGTGCGCGGTGAGCGAAGAGCGCGGCATCGCATGGGACGTTCAGAAATCGATCTGCGCGGTCAGCTTGAAGAATCGCGGCGTCAGTACCGTGAGCGGTTGCAGCCAGGCGCCTCCTGGCACGAACGTGCTGTCGTACGTCAGCACGGCACTCGAGTTCAACGCATTGTAGACGTCGAGCGCGAGAAGTGTGCGCGCCCCGCCCACGCGGAGCGTCTTGCCGATGCGCAGGTCCACCTCATTGATCCGATCCCCGTAGCGGGTGCCGGGAGCGATCAGATTGATGGTCGCGTTGGCCGCATTCCCAGACAATCGACGCCCGAGCGACGGCTCGACAACCGAATTCGGGGCGGCATAGTTGGCGGCCAGCATGGCTCCCGGCTTGCTCTGCAACGTGGCTGACAACAGGATACCGATCCTCGAGAACATGTACGTCGACAGCCCTCGGAATTGCGTGAGGATGCCATAGTCGCCATGACAATACGGGCTCAGGGGGCTCACGGCCGATGTCGCCAGCCCGGCTCCGAACGGACTGGTTCCGGTGACCGTCGTCGAGAGCTCCGGCAGGCGCGCGCGCACGTCGCAGCTGTCGGCGACCGTGCGACCGACGCTCGCGCCGCCGATGAACGACAGATCCGTGCCGACGCGCGCGTTGATCGAGACGTCGACGCCGTTGAACTGCTGCGTCCAGGCGCCGTACGTGCCGGAGTCCGCCACGAAGTTGTTGACCTGTCCTGCCTTGTCGGGAACCACGTCGTAGAGTCCGCCGACCACGTACCCGCCGCCACCGGGGAGCCGCGGATCGAGCGGTGCTGTGATGCTGAACGGTGTGAAGTCCGACGGCTGCAGCGCCAGGTTGTCCACGGCCGTGAAGCCATGGAACCAGCGCCGGATGTACGTGACATCGAGCACCGAGCGCGTGCCGAGCCGTTGCTGCAGCGATGCGCTGAGCGTCCAGTCCGACGGACGAACACCCCACCCCTCGAGGAGCGCGGGATCGAAGCCGTTCGTCAGGACGTTCCTCCCGAAGTTCGTGTTCGACATGACGCCGCAGAGATCGCCGCCGCTCGCTCGGAGGTCCTGCGCGGCGGGATTCGTCAAGTCGCAATCAGGCGTGAGGTTTTGATTCGCGTCGGTCCATGCGCGCGTCACTCCAGCCGTGCCGAAGACCGACGTCGTCTGCGGCAGCCGCAGCGTGGGGTTGGTGTTCGCATAGTTGCCGGTGATCCCGACGCCATCGAGATACTTGCCGAGCGTCGCCTTGACGACGGTGCGGCCCTGACCGATCAGGTCGTACGCCGCACCCATCCGCAGGGTCAGATCCTTGTAGCTGTCGATGCCGCGCGTCTCCGGTATCACGATCGGCGTGGGAAGGAAGCGCGACGGTCCCTCCTGCTGCGCGGGGAACCAGCTGTACGACCGATCGAAGCGCAGCGCTCCCTGCAGCGTCAGACGCTTGCGCGTCCACTGGTCCTGAACAAAGACGCCGTCCCACGCGGCGCGCGCGTTGTTCACCCACGGCGAGATGGATTCGGTCAGCTGGTTCGGCAACCCGTTGTTGAACCGGTAGGTCAGGTTCTGATCGTTCGTCATCCAGGTGCGGTCATCGGTCATGAACGTGTGCTGATAACCGACCTTCAGGCTGTGGCTGCCCGTGACATACGAGACCGAGCCCTTCCAGAGATACGATCCCGCGTGCGCGACGCTGAAGTCCTGCGAGCGATACACCAGACCGGCAATGCCTCCGTTGTCCGCACACCCGCTCGCACACTGCTCGGCGACGCGAATCAGGCCGCGCGTCGGATTCGGCGACCGTTCGAAGTTGCCCACACCGAAGTAGGTGCCCCCGAAGCCGGCTTCGATCAGGAGGCGGCTCGTGACCGGCGAGGACCACGTCACCTGCGACACGTGCAGCGGACGGCCGAGCACACCAACCGCTTCCGGCGAGATCCGTTGTGGCTCGGACCTGTCCTGGTGTGGCGCCCGTGCACGACCGGCAGAGTGACTGCGCATCCCAGATGCCGCTGACCGTCTGACGCGGTGTGACGTGCCAGGTAAACCGCGCGCTCGCATCTTCGAACGTGCGGTCTGAATATTCCCGCCGCGCGAGGTCGGGGTCATACAGCCACGCCGCCGGATTACCAGCGTTCAGGTTGTAGTACACCGTGCTGCTGTCTTTCGTGCTGCTGCCGACGTGGGCCTTGAGGAAGTACCAGAGCCGGTCGCGGACGAGTGGGCCCCCGAACGTCCCCGAGACGTCGTAGACCTTCGACAGTGGCGTCGCGGCGGTCGCGCCCGTCTGCGCGCAGCTCGGGCGTGAGATTGTCGGACTGAAAGTGCTCGCTCGATCCGCTGGCGAAAAACGACCCGTGGTATGCGTTGCCGCCGCTCTTGCTCACAATGTTCATCACCAGCCCAGCGGTCTCCTGCTCGCCGAGTCCCCCGGTCGTCGTGAACGTCACCTCGTCCGCCTCGCCGGCATCCACGACATAGCTCGCGGCGGAATTGCCGGAGGGCGGGCTTCCCACGGTCAAGCCGTCGAGCATCAGGCGGCCTTCGTTCGTCCGTCCTCCGTGGATCGGAAACGAAGTCGACGCCGTGCCGGTGACAACGTCGTTGGTGTTGGTGACGACACCCGGCACGAGCACGAGGAGGGCGCTGTAGCTGGGAGCCGTCGGAAGGCGCTTCACGGTCTCGCCAGAGAGCGTGAGCTCGCGGCCCGCGTTCTGGACGTCGACGACCAGCGACTCACCGGTCACGGTGATTGTTTCAGTCGCCGTCCCGACGCTGAGCTGGGCATCGAGCGTCGCCGTGAAGGAGCCGGTCAGGACGATATTGTCTCTCCCTTCCGATTTCCAGCCGGCAAGGCTGAACGTCACCGTGTAGGTGCCCGGGCGGAGGTCTTCGATGCGGTAGCGTCCGGCGCTATCCGTAACCGCCGTGCGGGTCTTTTCAATGATTGACGGACTGGCCGCCTCGACCACGACGCCGGGAATGGGCTCACCCGTGGCGCTGCGAACGGCGCCAGCAATGGCTGCCTGCCCGTAGGCCGCAGCTGGCGTCGAGAGCAGCAGCCCGACAAGGATGGCAAAGCTCAGCCACGGCATTGGTGCCGCCTACTCATTGATCCCGTAATAGTAGGAGGACCGACGCCGTCTGTCACTCTTCCCCCGACCACCTGTCAGATCCGACAGTTCCCCCCTCCATCACCATGGATGTAGCGTAACCGCACACCGTTGGCCTCAGCGACCTGCGCCCCGCACGACCCACTCGATCGAGAGACCCAGCGACCTTCGAAAACTTTGCGGCAGTGGTTTCGCCGCACGCGAGTCAGTCAGGAAGAAGAAGGAACACGGAAGATGCTGCACCGTAACAGAGACTTCGCGATCGATGGCGCTGTGACTCCGCGTTCGTTCCCATTCCTTTCACGCAGCCCTCGCTCGAACCGCGGGGACGTCGCGATCCAGGATCCGGCACTCGATCCAGCCGTTCAGCAGGTGGTCGCCGAGCTGGCCGCGGACTGGTCAACCGTTGCTGCCGATTCAATCGACGATGCGATCGTCGAGGGGCTTCAGCGCCTCGCCACGACGCTGGAAGTCGATCACGCGATCGTCTGGTGGCGACCCTCGGATGCCAATGACGAGTTCTCGTCGTTGCGTTGGAACACCGACGCGGTAGCGCCCATCCCGGATCTGCTCGATGTCGCCACGACCGAGTTCGTGACGACGGCGCTGACGGCCGGCCGGCCCGCGTCTTTCGCCCGCCTCGGTGACTTGTCGGACTGCGATCGGTCCGAGCTCGTGCGTGTCGGCTTGTGGTCGCTTGCCGTCGTTCCGATGGCGATGACCTCGAGGACGACTGGCGCGCTGGCGGTCGGATCCTCCGCCCGGGAGCTGACCTGGAGTCCAGGCCTGCTGCAGCAGCTTCGCGTCGTCGCCGCCCTGGCGGCGAATCTCCTGTCGCGGCAATCGGCGGCAGTAGCGTTCGAGTCCGCGCAGGCGGAGATCCGTCAGCTTCGGGATCGGCTCTCCGAGGAACGGAGCTCCTCCAGGCCCGCCAGCAGGTCGATGCGGCTGTCGCGGCCCATCGTCTCGGAGGGTGCGGCGATCAAGCAGAGCACTCGTCCAGGTCGAACAGGTCGCGCCAACGCCTGCGACCGTGCTGCTGCTCGGCGAGACCGGTGTGGGGAAGGAAGTCTTCGCGCAGGCCATTCACGACATGAGTCCGCGCCATCAACGTCCGATCATTCGGGTCAGCTGCGCGGCGATCCCCTCGGCGCTGATCGAAAGCGAGCTGTTCGGCCGCGAGCGCGGCGCCTACACGGGCGCGCTCACGCGCCAGATGGGCCGCTTCGAAGCCGCGAATGGCTCAACGATCTTCCTCGACGAGATTGGCGATCTCTCCGGAGAAGTGCAGATCAAGCTGCTGCGTGTGCTGCAGGAGCGCGTGATCGAGCGGCTCGGCAGCACGCAGAGCATCAAGGTAGACGTTCGCATCATCGCCGCGACCAATCGCAATCTGGAGAAGGCGGTACTGGACAAGACGTTCCGCGAGGATCTCTTCTATCGGCTCAACGTCTTTCCGATCGAGATTCCCCCGCTGCGGGAGCGGACCGAAGACATCCCGGCGCTCGTGTGGGAATTCGTCGACGAGTTCTCGAAGTCGTTCGGCAAGACCATCGAGTCTGTTGACAAGGCGTCGATGGAGCAGCTCGAACGCTACGCGTGGCCCGGCAACGTACGCGAGCTGCGCAACGTCATCGAGCGCGCGGTGATCGTCGCGACAGGGCCGCGGCTGGCCGTGCCCGTACCCCAACCCCTGGGCGCCACCGCTCGGCCGACCAGTTCGATGACGCTGCGCGATCTGGAGGTCGAACACATCCGCGCCACCCTCGACGCCACCAACTGGCGGGTGCGCGGACGACGCGGAGCGGCGGAGCGTCTGGGTCTCAAGCCGACCACGCTCGAAGGGCGGATGGCCAAGCTGGGTCTGGCCCGACCGAGGCAGTGATCCCGCCGTTCGCCATCGGCCTTTCCACTGTTCCCTCCAACCGGGGCCGCAGCGTGGTCTTCGCTGCGGCCCTCCAGCATTTCGGAGTCAGTCCGATCACCCGGAGAAACCAAGCGCTCGCGACGGGTCGTCGAATGCGCACAAGACGTTCTGTGCCAACCGGTTGCGACAGGAGATCGTCATCAGGAGCGCGTGGCATTGATGCTGCTCCCTCGGCGTTCCGAGGCCAGTGCCGATCGCACTCTGCTGCACGCGTGACGGGTCCGCGTTGCTGTTGGCCATCATGGAGTCTTCGTGCGTCATCGTTCGCGTGTTCTGTGCGGTCTGTTCCTGGTGTGCCTGTCGTGGAGCGCGGCGGGATACGCCCAAACGGCGCAATCACAACCATCGACGCCGCAGCAGCGCACGGCCGTCACGATCTCGTGCGCATCGAAGATTGGCGAGCGGCAGGAGTGCCCCGCCGATACGTCACGAGGCGTCGTGCTCGCTGAGGTCGTACGGCGATTCGGCCTGCCTCCTGGGCAAGACGTGGGGCTACGACGACAAGGGTGTGTGGGTCGCGGATGGCTGTTCCGCAGATTTCCTGGTCGGACCGAACACGGTGGCCGCACCCGCTGCGCCACCGGAGAAGAAGGCTCCACGCTACGTCCCCAACGGAGGCTTCCTGATCGTCGAGCAGGACAAGGGCGAGATGTACGTGCGCCTCTTCAGCTATGCCCGCTATCTCAATCAGCTGGGCATCGACGAGACGCTACACGGACTCCTTCGGGAACGTCAAGACGGTGCAACGCCGTCAGGACGCGCAGCTGCAGAAGTTCTTCCTGCCGTTCAACGGCTGGTTCCTGACGCCGAAGTTCCGCTACTACCTGTACGTGTGGTCGGCGAATACGTCACAGGGCGATCCCGCGCAGGTCGTTGGCGGGGGGAACATCAGCTACGTGTTCAACCGCTATGTCACGTTTGGCGCCGGGATCACGAGCCTGCCCAGCGTGCGCAGCACTGAAGGCCAGTTTCCGTACTGGCTCGGTGTGGACGATCGCCTGATCGCCGACGAATTCTTCCGCGGCTCCTACACCACCGGGTTCTGGTTGAAGGGCGAATTCGCCACGAAGTTCAAGTACCAGGCGATGATCGCCAACAACCTGAGCACGCTCGGCGTCAGCGCCTCACAAATCGATAACACGTTCGACACCCAGTCGTACATGTTGCAGTGGCTGCCCACGACTGGTGAGTTCGGCCTCTTTGGCACGTTCGGCGACTTCGACACGCACGAGAACCTCGCCACCCGGCTTGCCGTCCACTACACGTCGAGCACTGAAGACAAACAAAGCCAGCCAGGCACGGACTCCATCGAGAACAGCCAGATCCGCCTGACCGACGGCAGCGTCATCTTCACCCCGAATCTCTTTGGTGACGGCATCACCGTCAACCGCGTGAAGTACCGCATGTCGAGCGTGGACGGAGGCCTCAAATACAAGGGCCTCTCGTTCGAGGCCGAGTACTACTGGCGATGGCTGAACGACTACCAGGGCACGAACGTCAGCAGCATCCCCGACATCAACGACCACGGCTATCAGCTGCAGGCGTCCGCGATGCTCGCGCCGAAGCTGGTGCAGGTCTACTTCGGCAACTCGGGCATCTACGGTCACTACGGCGATCCCTCGGAAGTGCGCTTTGGCGCCAACTTCTACCCGGTACGCGAGCGCGGTTTCCGGGTGAATACCGAGTTCATTCACGTGAACCACTCGCCGGTCGGCTATACGGCGTACCCGATGCCGGTCGGCGCCAACGGCAACATCTTCCACGCGAATTTGGAACTCAATTTCTGAGGAAGCGGCACATGAGAGGCACACACGTGCAACGCAGCTTGGTGGCAGTGGCCATCATCGCCGTGGTCGGCCTTTTGTCGGGGCCCGGAGTGTCGGCGCGGGATGACTACGCGTTCAACGACTCACACTTCCATCTCACCAACTACGTGCAGGAAGGGATCACCGCCAAGGACTTCCTGAAGATCATGGGCGACAAGGTGGGACGTTCGACGCTCTTCGGGATTCCGCTGCAGCAGACGTGGGCGTATGGCAATACGGGCGATTTCGCGCCCTGGTACTACACACAGACCGATGCGCCGCTCTACTACTACTCGTTCACCGACGCGTACATCGCGATGCAGTACCGCTCACTCTCCAAAGAAGAGCAGGCGCGATTCGATCCGATGATCACCGGCTTCAACCCGGCGGACATGTACGCCGCCGATCACATCAAGCGCGTGCTCACCACGTTCCCGGGCGTCTTCGAAGGGATCGGCGAGTTCACGATCCACAAGGAGTTCGTCTCGCCCAAGGTCGCGGGCGAGACGGCGAGCCTCACCAATCCCGCGCTCGACCGCATCCTCGACTTCGCGGCCGAAGCCGGCCTCGTCGTCATCCTTCACAACGACATCGACATGCCGTTTCCCAAGCCGGGACAGGATCCGTATCAGATCGTCCAGCTGTACGAGCTGTTCAAGCGGCACCCCAAGACCGCCATCATCTGGGCGCACTGCGGCCTTGGACGCATCGTCCGTCCCGTCAAGGATCAACTCGGCCTTCTCGAGCGAGCGCTCACCAATCCCGAAACAAACCATGTGTCGATCGACATCTCGTGGGACGAGGTGGCGAAGTACATCGTCGCGACGCCCGAATCGATCCAGGCGGTCGCCGACGTGATCAATCGCCATCCGGATCGCTTCGTGTTCGGCACTGATGAAGTCGCGCCGACCGATCAGGCGAAATACCTGAAGGTCTATGACATGTACGCACCGCTCTTCGCGAAGCTCACGCCCGAGGCGAGCCTCAAGCTGCGCAGGGGCAACTACGAACGGCTCTTCGATCAGGCTCGTCAGCGCGTGCGGGCCTGGGAGCAGGCCCACGTCCAGGGAGCCCACTAATCATGACGAACCTCTCCGGTGGGTCTACGAGCGACGGGTTCAAGGCGCAGTGCTCCTCACATACAACTGCTCCCAGAAAGTCGGAGGATAGACAGATGCATCGATTCACACGTCTCGCGCTGGCGGTAGTTGCCGCCACCGCGTTGGTGAGCTGGAATACGCCGCTGCAGGCGCAGGACGCTGCCACCATCCAGGCCGCCGTGGACGCAGCCTACGCCAAGTACAAGGGCCTGCAGGAAGGCAAGAACGCCGACTACATCCCGGCGCTGGCCAAGGTCGATCCGAACCTGTACGGCATCGCAGTCGTGACTGCCGACGGCAAGGTCTACACCGCGGGCGACGTCACGACGGAGGTGTCGATCCAGTCGATCTCCAAGGTCTTTACGATGGCGCAGGTCATCCAGGAACAGGGGGTCGACTCGGTCGCGAATCGCGTCGGCGTCGATGCCACCGGCGCTCGGTTCAACTCGATCATCGCCGTCGAGGCCGTCAGGACGGTGTCGGGCACCGGCGCACCGGAAATGAATCCGCTCGTCAACCCCGGCGCGATTTCGACGACCAGCATGGTGACGGGCACGAGCAGCGACGCGGTGTGGGCGAAGATCATCGGCTTCCACGACGCGGCGGCGGGCCGGCAGCTGACCGTGTTGCAGGATGTCTACAAGTCGGAGTCGGACAGCAACCAGCGCAATCAGGCGATCGGGGCCTTGATGCTGGCGTACGGCTACATCAAGACCAACTGGCAGCAGGCCGTGGACCTCTACACGCGGCAGTGCTCGATCGGCGTGAACGCGAAGGACCTGGCCGTGATGGCCGCGACGCTTGCCGCCGCCGGCAGGAATCCGGCTACAGGCACGCAGGTGATGGACGCGGCCAAGGTGCCCGGCGTGCTCGCGGTCATGGCGACTGCGGGACTCTACGACGACTCGGGGAAGTGGCTGTACCGCTCCGGTCTGCCAGCCAAGAGCGGGGTCGGCGGCGGAATTATCGCGGTCTCTCCCGGCAAGTTCGGCATCGCCGTGGTGTCGCCGCCGCTCGACGATGCTGGTAACAGCGTACGGGCGCAGCGGGCCATCAGCGACATCTCCAACGCGCTCGGCGGCAACCCGCTCGCCGCCCAGCAGCCACAGATCAGCGTCACGTGCGACGTCAGCGAAGCCGAGCATGGAGATCTACGGCTTTGCCATGCTCGACGTCGGCCACGACTTCAAGCAGATCGACCCCGACTGGTACGACACCTTGCGCGTAACCAAGCTACCGAAGTTCGCGAACCAGTTCGGTGAGAACAACAGCACGTTCGCAGGCGTGCGTCAGAGCCGCCTTGGCGTCAAAGCCTCGACGCCGACCGCCATCGGCGAACTCAAGACCATCTTCGAGTTCGAGCTGTTCGGCACGGGCGTCGATTCCGGACAAACGACCTTCCGTCTGCGCCATGCATGGGGAGAGCTGGGCAAAATCGGGGCCGGCCAGTACTGGAGCCCCTTTTCCGATCCGGACGTGTATCCAAACTCGCTGGAATACTGGGGTCCCACGGGTATTCCGTGGTACCGCAACGTGCAGCTCCGATATACCGCGATCAGCAACGACACGAGCAACCTGATGTTCGCCCTCACGCGGCCGGGCGCAAGCGGCGACCAGGGGGTGTATGCCGACCGTATCGAGCTTCAGGGCATCAAGGCACGATTCCCGGTGCCCGATTTTGCGGCGGCGTACAGGTACACGGGGAAGTGGGGCTACGTGCGAACCGCCGGGATGCTGCGGCGCATCAACTGGGACGATACCCTCGACGACGCCTTCGACCTTTCCGGACACGCCACCGGGTGGGGATGGAACGTCAGCTCGAACCTCAAGTTCGGCGAGAACAGCGTCCTGCGGATGCAGTTCACGACCGGCGAAGGCATCCAGAACGAGATGAACGACTCGCCGGTCGACATCGGCATCGAGAACAACCCCGGGAACGCGGTCAGGCCGATCGAAGGCTCACCCATACCGATCGTGGCGACCGCCGTGTTCCTGGATCACACCTGGAGCAAGAAGTTCAGCAGCGCGATCGGCTACTCGCAGCAGGACAACGACAACACCAATGGCCAGGCCCCTGACGCGTTCAGGGTGGGAAAGTACGCACTCGGCAACCTCCTCTATTACCCGGTCCCGAACGTCATGATGGGCGGCGAACTGCAGTGGGGCCGCCGCCAGAACTTCTCGGACGGGTTCCAGAGCGACGGGTTCAAAATCCAGTTCTCGTTCAAGTACAACTTCTCGTACAAACTCGGAGGGTAGCGAGATGAACCGATTCACTCGTGTTGCGCTAGCGCTCGCCGCCGTCGCAGGGTTGATCGCTGCGGCGCCGGTCCTGCGCGCGCAGGCGCCTTCCAACATGCAGGCCGCGGTGGACGCCGCGTACGCGAAATACAAAGGACTGCAGGAAGGCAAGAACGCCGACTACATCCCCGCGCTCGCCAAGGTCGATCCGAACCTGTACGGCATCGCGGTCGTCACGGTGGACGGCAAGGTCTACACGGCCGGCGACATCCAGACCGAGGTCTCGATTCAGTCGATCTCGAAGGTCTTCACGATGGCGGAGGTCATCCAGACGCAGGGTCTGGAATCGGTCGAGAAGCGGATCGGGGTGGACGCCACCGGCGCCCGCTTCAACTCGATCATCGCCGTGGAAGCGGTGAAGACCGTGGTCGGCACGGGCGCGCCGGAGATGAATCCGCTCGTGAACCCCGGCGCCATTTCGACGACGAGCATGGTGCAGGGCAACACGCGCCGACGAGGTCTGGCAGAAGATTATCGGCTTCCACAACGACGCTGCCGGGCGCTCTCTTTCGGTCCTGCAGGACGTCTACAAGTCCGAGTCGGACACCAATCAGCGTAACCAGGCCATCGGAGCGCTGATGCTGGCCTACGGCTACATCAAGAGCAACTGGCAGCAGGCCGTGGACCTCTACACGCGTCAATGTTCAATCGGAGTGAACGCCAAGGATCTGGCGACGATGGCGGGAACGCTGGCGAACGAGGGGAAGAATCCCGTCACCGGCAAGGTCGTGATGGACGCAAGCGAAGGTACCGGGCGTGCTCGCCGTCATGGCGACGGCCGGACTCTACGACGACTCCGGCAAGTGGCTCTATCGCACGGGGCTCCCCGCGAAGAGCGGCGTCGGCGGCGGTCTCATCGCCGTCTCGCCCGGCAAGTTCGGCATTGCTGTCGTGTCGCCGCCGCTCGACGATGCGGGCAACAGCGTGCGCGCGCAGAAGGCGATTGCCGACATCTCGAACGCGGTGGGCGGGAATCCGCTGGCGCCCAAGAGCAACTGACGATCGCCTTCGCCCGTGGCCTTTCGGCTTTAGGCTTTGGGCTTTAGGCTTTGGGAGTTGGGAGTTGGGAGTTGATCCTGACGAGATCGACGTCGTTCCCCCTGACGAGGCGCTCGCACGCCTCGTCGCGGGGAACGAGCGCTTTCAGCGCGGCGAGCAGCGCTGGTCGCGGATGACGCCGGAGATGCTGGCCTCGTTCGCCGCGGGCCAGCGTCCATTTGCCACGATCCTCGGCTGCAGCGATTCGCGCGTCCCTCCAGAAATCATCTTCGATGCCGGCGTCGGTGACCTGTTCGTCGTGCGGGTGGCCGGCAACGTGCTGTCAACCGAGGTGGCGGGCAGCATTCAATACGCCGGCGCTCACCTTCAAACGAAGCTCTTCGTCGTGCTGGGTCACGAGGGCTGCGGGGCGGTGCATGCCGCTATCCAGACGGTCCTGCACGGCGCCCGCCACAAGTCGCGCATCCACCTGCTGGTCGAAAGCATCATCCCGGCGGTCGGAGAGATCGATCCCGCGCTCGCGCCAGCGGTGCAGCTCTCGCTGGCCGTCGAACGGAACGTGCGATGGTCCGTGCGGCAGATTGCCGAATCGCCTGAAGGCCGCGCCCGCCTGGCCGATAGCGACATCAAGCTGGTCGGCGCGGTCTACGAAATCCGGTCGGGGCGCGTGCGCATACTGGACGACGAATCGTAGTGGCGTTCAGTTCTTCTTCTTGAACGCGTCCTTGACCTGCTTCTCGATGTCCTTGTAGTTCTTCGAGAGCATCTTCTCTTCGTCCTCGGTCAGGATCCTGAACGGCGTGCGCACGACGGTCTCCTTCAGCTTGACGTTCAGCCAGTGCTGGCCGTAGGTGATGCCACCGGGGATGTGGAAATAGAGTCGGCCCGTAGTGGCGAGCTGGCTGCTCAGCTCGACCTCGTCCCACGCCATCGCGCGGTCCTCCAGATCCGAGAAGAACCCGAGACGGCTGGCCCTGCTCGCGCTCGGCGGAAAATAGTTGATCGAGTCGCGCTGGACTCTCTCGCGGTTCTGCAGCGCGCGAGTATCGGCGGCCCGGTATTCGCTGGTGGACGGCAGCGGCAGGGTCTTGCCGTCAGGCGTGTCGAGCGAAATGGCCTCGCGCTTCAGCGTGTAGTTCGACACCCCGTCTCTGAGCGTCATCCCGGTTTCGATGAGCATCCACTCCTCGCCGATCGACCGGTTGGCGAGCTGGTAGCCGAGGATCACGTAGCCCTCGTTGTTGTACGCCGCCCGGACGAACTTGCCCTCCATCGTCATGATCTGCGGAACCCCGGCGTCGGGGATCTTCACCTGTGGCTTGTCCGTCTGCGCCCAACCATGTACTGACAGAACGATCAGGGCTGCGAGCGCGAGTGAATGTGCTTTCGTGTGTGTCATTGGGGATTCCTCACTCATGTCTTGACCGTCACGCCACCGACCTGTTCCTGGACCAGCCGAGAGGCGATGCGATCGCGTTCAGTTTCGAGCACCTCCTTGGCGTCGAGGCGGCCGAAAATATCGAGAAGCGGCGCGATGAGACCAGTCCATCCTGTCTGGTGGCTGGCCCCCAGTCCGGCTCCGTTGTCACCGTGGAAGTACTCGTAAAACAGAATCAGGTCCCGCCAGTGCGGGTCGTCCTGGAATGTTGGCGTGCCCCCGTATACGGGCCGTCGTCCATTGGCGCCGCGCAGGAACGTGGACGCCAGACGGCGTGTGATTTCTTCCGCCACGTCAAACAGCGTCATCTGATGTCCGGACCCCGTCGGACACTCGACCTTGAAGCCGTCGCCGTAGAACCCGTAGAGGTTCAGCAGCGCCCGGATGATAAGCGTGTTCACGGGCATCCACACCGGGCCGCGCCAATTGGAGTTGCCGCCGAACATGCCCGTGTTCGATTCGGCCGGCAGGTATTGGACCCGGTACTCCTGGTGACCCACCCAGAAGATGAACGGGATGTTCCAGGTGGTATCGGGAGAGGGACCGGATGCCGTGCGGCCCGAGGAACTCGTTCTCGTCGAGCAGGTATCCGAGCACGCGTTCCAGCTTCTTCCTGTTGAGGATCGAGAGGATGCGTCGGCCCTTGTTGCCCACGTAGCCTTCATCGGTCGGCGCGACGTGCGACACGACCTCCGGATGGCGCTTCCGGAACATCGCGATCATCTCCTGCAGCTTCGGATGTCGCGCCAGCGCGGTCCCCTCGAACACCGTGGACGCGCAGAGCGGCAGCAGGCCGACCATCGACCGCACCTTCAGGCGAGTGGCCTCCCCGCCCGGAAGCCGCAGCAGGTCGTAGAAGAACCCGTCCTGCTCGTCCCACATCTCGTCGTGGTTGTCCCCGATGCGATCCATCGCATAGGCGATCCACATGAAATGCTGGACGAACTTGAAGGCGATCTCCTCGTACATCGGATCGTAGTCGCAGAGGATCAGCGCGATCTCGAGCATGCACTGGCAATAGAACGCCATCCACGCCGTGCCGTCCGCCTGCTCGAGGGATCCGCCGGTCGGCAGCTCCGCGCTGCGGTCGAAGACACCGATGTTGTCGAGGCCGAGGAAGCCACCCGCGAAGACATTCCGCCCTGTCGGATCCTTGCGATTCACCCACCAGTTGAAGTTGAGCATCAAGCCCTGGAACGAGCGCTCGAGGAAGCGAAGGTCGGCCCGCCCGAGCGTTCGCTCCATCTTGTAGAGATACAGCGTGGCCCAGGCGTGCACCGGGGGATTCACGTCACTGAAGTTCCACTCGTAGGCGGGAATCTGCCCGTTGGGATGCACGTACAGGTTCCGCAGCATCAGCAGGAGCTGATCTTTCGCGAAATCGAAATCGACCAATGCCAGCGACACCGTGTGGAACGCGAGATCCCATGCCGCATACCAGGGGTACTCCCACTTGTCGGGCATCGAGATCACGTCGGCGTTGAGCATGTGGAACCACTCGGTGTTCCGCACGCCCTGCCGCGCCGGGTCGAGCAGGGGATGACTGTTGTGTTCGCTGAGCCACCGCTCCAGATCGAAGTAGTAGAACTGCTTGCTCCAGAGCATGCCGGCCAGCGCCTGCCTGTGTACCCGCCGCTGGTCGTCGCTGAGCGACTGCGGAGCGATCCGCGCGTAGAATTCGTCGGCCTCCTCGAGACGGCGATCGAACACCTTGCCGAAATCGGCGAAGGGCTTGGTGGTGAGACGAGCGGCCAGACGCAGGCGGATCGTCTGGCTGCCGCCTGCAGGCACGTCGAGCATGTAATGCGCAGCGGCCTTCGTGCCCGTGTGCGCCGGGTTCACGGCGTCGCGCTGGCCAGAGACGACGAAGGCGTGGAACGCGTCCTTGACGTGAGGCATCGGATTCGGCTGCCCCCAGAGACGCGTCGCGTTGCTCTCGTTCTCGGTGAACAGCAGCTCCGGTGAGCCATCGCAATGAAGGACGTACGTGCCGAGGTCGTCGTGCGACGCCTCGATCGTGGTGGCCCCCGCCGCCCGCAGCGACGGACGACGATCGTCCACGCCCCAGGACCAGGTGTTGCGGAACCAGAGCGTCGGCAGCAGGCGCAAGCGCGCCGCGTCGGGCCCGCGATTGTACGCGGTGATCCGAACGAGGATATCGTCGGGCCCCGCTTTTGCGTACTCGATGAAGACGTCGAAGTACCGGTTGTCGTTGAACACGCCCGTGTCGAGCAGCTCGTACTCGAACTCCTCACGCGACCGGCGATTTTTTTCGATCAGCTCTCCGTACGGGTACGCCGCCTGCGGATACTTGTACAGATACTTCATGTACGAGTGCGTGGGCGTGCTGTCGACGTAGAAGTCGTACTCCTTCACGTCCTCGCCGTGATTGCCCTCGCTGTTGGTCAGTCCGAACAGCCGCTCCTTCAGTATCGGGTCACGCTCGTTCCAGAGCGCCAGGGCGAAGCACAACTGCTGCTTGTCGTCCGAGATGCCGCCGAGCCCGTCTTCGCCCCAGCGGTAGGCTCTGGAGCGGGATTGGTCGTGGGAGAAGTAGGCCCACGCGTTGCCGTCGCTGCTGTAGTCCTCGCGGACGGTTCCCCACTGACGCTCGCTGAGGTACGGACCCCACTGCTTCCACCGGACACCGGCCTCGCGCGCTTCGTTCAACCGTTTCTGTTCCGCGACGTCAACGATTTTCTCGGTAGTCATAGTGGCTGCTCCGACGGGAGCTAATAGCTATACGCGATGTACACCATGCCGTAGGCAAAGTTCTTCGTCCGGCCAGTGGCCTGCTGCACGGCCTTCCCAGGATCGGCATAGGCAAGCAGGACGCTGACGGTGAAGGTGTGATTCACCTTCCAGTCGGTATAGGCATCGATCTCCGACGCCAGGTCCCTGTTGGTCACGCCCGCTCCGTACGAACGAGGCTGGTCCGCATCGAAATGGTAGAAGATGAGTCCGCCGCTGACGGCGTCGCTGGGTGCCACGTGAGCGCGGATCTGATGCGAGCGGAGATTGCTGTTTGAGAGGAAGTACTCACCCGCAATTTCGCCCTGCCACCACGTGCCCCAGTCGTAGAAGCCGAGGAACAGCGGATCGAACGCCTCATTGGCGCCCGTCTCCGGATTATCCCCCTGGAACCACGCGTAGCGGTACGAAACCTTCGGCGTCCAGGTCGCGGCGCTGAATTCGTACGCCCCCTGCAGCGTCCAGGCATTCGAGTCGAGCGCGGCCCCATTCCGCTCCGACGCGTATTCGAATTCGAAGGACAGGTCGCGCGCTGATGGAACAGGGGCGGTGTACGCACGCAGATTGAACACATTCAATCCGTCACGGCCTGGCGCCAGGACGCGGCGGGCGAACCACTTCATGTACGTAGCGCCCAGCGTCGTGTGGTCGTCCGGGGCGAATTCGTAGTTCATGCCCCACAAGCGGCTGCCCGTGTCGTGCTCTTCGAGCTCGTCCTTGTCGAGATAGAACCCCTCAATCGTGTGCCGGCCCGGCTTGACGCGGCCGATGGCCGCAAACTGGAAGGCCTGGCGCGCGTTCGTCCAGTAGCCTCCACGGCTGCCGCCTTCCGCAGCACCGTCGAACACGAGGAACCCGTGGCCGAGGCGGTAGCGCGCCCGTCCAACGGTGAAATCGACCGCGTTCTCACCCAGCGCGATCGACGATCCCGATCTCCATCCGATGGACAGGTCCTCGACCTGAAAGGACGAGACGTCCTGGCCGAAGGGCTGGGGGACCGAACCGTACGTTCGCTCGCCCACGGCGCTCACCTTCCCGTACACCTGGCTCGTGGAGCCGAACGTGTATGCGCCCGCCAGCGCAGGCTTGACGTAGCCTTCGAACCATTGGTCGCTCAAGTCTTCCTTGACGCCTTCCTTGGGATCCGTGAACAGGGAATTGGCGAAGCCGAAGCTGCCCCAGCCTGCGTCGAAGTTGAACGTCCACTTGATTGGTGAAGGAAGGCCGGTGGACCGCTCGTCGTCGCTCTGGCTGGCGTCAGTTGGTGGCGCGTCCTGGGCAGTCACAGCGCCCGCCAGCGGGCACGCGAGCAGGAACAGAAGCGCCACCACTCGCCAAACCGTTGCCGCCGACTCATTCCATCTCGCGGTCACGCGCACCTATGGCCTGTGTCGTCGTTTGACCTGGAGCTGCGCCAGCGAGCGCACGAGTGAGGCATTGACGGACGCCACTTCTTCGTCGGAGAGCTTTTCGCGCAGACGGGCAGCCGCGCGCTCGCGCGCTTCTTCAGCCCGCGCCTCGTCGATGCTCTCGGCGGCAATCGCCATGTCGGTCAGGATCGAGACCTGGTCCGCGGTGATGTCCACCAGTCCCCCGCCCACGGCGAGGAACCGCTCGCGGCCGGACTGCTCGACAATGATCTCGCCGGGGACCATCTGCGTGACCAGCGGGACGTGCATCGGATAGATCCCGATCTGTCCCTGGACACACGGCAGTGTGACCATCGTCACGTCCTCGGAGAACGTCTGTCCTTCCGGCGTGACAATCTGCAGTTTCAGCGTGTCCCCCATGGCAGCGTAGCCTCGTCACCCCTGCGCGATTTCCTCGATGCCGCCCTTCATGTAGAAGTTGCTCTCGGGCACCGAGTCGTGTTTGCCGTCGAGGATCTCCTTGAAGGCGCGCACCGTGTCCTTGACCGGTACCTGTTTGCCCTCACGACCCGTGAAGACCTGCGCGACCGTGAACGGCTGGCTGAGGAAGCGCTGGATGCGCCGGGCGCGGTACACCGTCTGCTTGTCTTCAGCGGACAGTTCGTCCATGCCGAGGATCGCGATGATGTCCTGCAGATCCTTGAACCGCTGCAGCACGCGCTGGACTCCGCGCGCGACATCGTAATGCTCCTGTCCGACAATCTCCGGCGTCAGCGCGCGAGAGGTCGATGCCAGCGGATCGACCGCCGGGTAGATCCCAAGTTCGGCAATCGCCCGTTCGAGCACGATGGTGGCATCGAGATGCGCGAAGGTGGTCGCTGGCGCAGGATCGGTGAGGTCGTCGGCGGGCACGTACACGGCCTGGAATGATGTAATCGACCCTTTTTTGGTGGAGGTGATCCGCTCCTGCAACATCCCCATCTCGGCAGCCAGCGTGGGCTGGTAGCCCACGGCGCTGGCGGTGCGCCCGAGCAGCGCCGATACTTCGGATCCCGCCTGCGAGAAGCGGAAGATGTTGTCGATGAAGAGCAGGACGTCCTGGTTCTTCTCGTCGCGGAAGTACTCGGTGATGGCGAGGCCGGCGAGCGCCACTCGCAGTCGTGCGCCGGGCGGTTCGTTCATCTGCCCGTAGACGAGCGCGATCTTCGAGGCGCTGATGTCGTCCAGCTTGATCACGCCCGACTCGCACATTTCGTGGAAGAGATCGTTCCCCTCGCGCGTGCGCTCACCGACGCCGGCGAACACCGACACCCCGCCATGAAGCTTTGCGATGTTGTTGATCAGCTCCATGATCACGACGGTCTTGCCCACGCCAGCGCCGCCGAATGCACCGACCTTGCCGCCCTTCATGAACGGGCAGATCAGATCGATGACCTTGATGCCGGTCGTCAGGACCTCGGGCGATGTCGACTGATCGGCCAGCGGCGGTGGCGGACGATGGATGGGGTAGTACTTGTCCGCCTGCACCGGACCGCCCTCGTCCACGGGCTGACCGGTGACATCGAAGATGCGACCCATCACGCCGGTACCCACGGGCATGGAAATCGGGGCTCCGGTGTCGTGCACTTCGACGCCGCGCTTGAGACCTTCGGTGCCGGCCATCGAGATGGTCCGCACCCACCGGTCACCAAGGTGCTGCTGCACTTCGAGCGTCAGCGTCGCGGGCTTGCCTTGCAGCACCCAGTCGACGGTCAAGGCGTTGTAGATACCGGGCAGGGCCTGGGGAAACTCCACGTCCACGACCGGGCCGGCGATTTGAACGACTCTGCCGATGTTCATAGGCGCACCTTGGGTGCAGGCGAACTCGGATTCGGACACACGAATGCGGACACGAAGATGAAGCTTTTCTGTCTCACTCTGCCTGGCCACCCGCGATCTCGAGCAGCTCCTTCGTGATGTTGCCCTGGCGCAGCTTGTTGTATTCGAGCGTCAGGTCGCGCAGCAGCCCTTCGGCGCTGTCGGTGGCGTTCTTCATCGACATCATCCTGGCGCTCTGCTCGCTCGCCTTCGCGTTCAGCATGACCAGGTAGATGAAGATGTTGATGTAGTGGCCGAGCATGAAGCTGATCATCGACTCGGCATCCGGTTCGAAGAGCGTCTCGGTCGGATCGGTGGCGATCGCTTCGATCTGGGTGACGCCGGGCACCTGGATGCTGGTGATCGCGCCGACCGGCAGAAACTCCAGGACCACCGCCTCCTGCGTCATCGTGTTGACGAACCGGGTCGCGACGACTTTCACCTCATCCACTTCCTTGTTGAGGAAAAGGTCGCGCGCAAAAGAGGCGACGGCCCGTGCCTCCGGAAACCTGGGTGTGTCGCCATACTGGAAGTCCGCCACGAGTTGGCGCCGTGTGAAGGCGACGAACTGGGATGCCCTGCGTCCCGCCGTGATGAACACCGTGGACGCCGGATCGAACTGAGCCGCCAGCCGGAACACGTTCGCGTTCAGCGCCCCGCAGAGTCCCTTGTCCGCGCCGATGAGCACGACGGCCCGCCGCCGGACCTCGCGATGCTCGAGCAGGGGGTGCGTGTAGTCGATCGGCCGCGTCGTCATCTTCCGCTGGAGCTGGTAGAGCAGGCGGACGAACGGCCGCACCGACACCGCCGCGTCCTGAGCGCGGCGCATCTTGGACGCCGCGACCATCTGCATCGCCTTCGTGATTTGGGCGGTGCCGCTGATCGACTTGATCCGCCGGCGAAGGTCGCGTGGGCTGTGCATCACTTCCAGCTCTGTTTGAACTGGTCGGCGGCGGCTTTCAGCTCGCCTTTCAGCGCGTCGCTGATCGATTTCTCGGCGGCGATGCGCTTCAGCACATCCGCCTTGCGCGTCGTCAGGAACTCCGTGAGGCTTGCCTGGTATTCCTTGATCCTGTTCACCGGCACATCGTCCACATAGCCGTTCTGGACGGTCCAGATCACCGCGACCTGGACCTCCACCGGGATCGGGCTGTACTGCGGCTGTTTGAACAGCTCGACGATGCGCTTACCGCGATCGATCTTGGCCTGGGTCGACGCGTCGAGCTCCGAGCCGAACTGCGCAAAGGCCGCCAGCTCGCGAAACTGCGCGAGATCGCCTTTGAGCTGGCCGGCGACCTGCTTCATCGCCTTCAGCTGCGCCGCGGAACCAACACGCGAGACCGACAGACCGACCGAGATTGCGGGACGCACGCCCTGGTAGAAGAGATCCGTCTCCAGATAGATCTGCCCGTCGGTGATCGAAATCACGTTGGTCGGAATGTAGGCGGACACGTCGCCGGCCTGTGTCTCGATGATGGGCAGTGCGGTGAGCGATCCGTTCCCGTATTTGGCGCCGACACGGGCCGCGCGCTCGAGCAGCCGGCTGTGGAGATAGAAGACGTCACCGGGGTAGGCTTCGCGACCCGACGGACGCTTGAGCACGAGCGACACCTGGCGGTAGGCAACGGCGTGCTTGGACAGGTCGTCGTAGACGATGAGCGCGTCCATGCCGTTGTCCATGAACCATTCACCCATCGCCGCGCCGGCAAACGGCGCGAGGTACTGGTTGGTGGCGGAGTCCGCGGCCGGCGAGGCGAGGATGATGGAGTACGGCATTGCCCCGGCTTCTTCGAGCACGCTGACGATCCGGGCAATCGTGGACTGCTTCTGTCCGATCGCGACGTAGATGCAATAGAGGGGACGATAGTCCACATCGCCAGACGCCTCGGCCGCCTTGTTCAAGCGCGCCTGGCTGAGGATCGCGTCGATGCAGATCGTCGTCTTGCCGGTCGAGCGGTCGCCGATGATCAGCTCGCGCTGACCGCGGCCGATCGGGATCATCGCGTCAATGGACATGATGCCGGTCTGCACCGGCTGACGCACCGGCTCCCGGCGGATGATCCCGGGCGCCAGCTTCTCGACCGGGTACGACACGTCGCTCACGATCGGCCCCTTGCCGTCGAGCGGCTCGCCCAGGGTGTTCACCACGCGGCCGAGCAGGCCCTTGCCGACGGGCACCTGCAGCAGCTTGCCGGTGCCGCGGACCTCGCCGCCTTCCTGGAGCCGGGTGTAGTCACCGAGGATGATCACGCCGACCTCGGTCTCGTCGAGGTTCAGCGCCAGGCCGGTGATGCCCTGACCGAGATCCAGCATCTCGTTCAGCATCACGTCGGCGAGACCCTCGACCTTGGCGACGCCGTCACCGATCTCACGGATGGTGCCGATGCTCCGCCGGGTGAGGTCGGTCTTCGCGCCTGCGATTTGCGCTTCGATGTCCTTGACGAGATCGGCCATACATCACAATCCTTCTTCGATGGCGGCCAGCCGCGCCCGGACGCTGCCGTCGTAGACGTCACTGCCGACGGTGAGACGCATGCCTCCGATGAGCGCGGCGTCGTCGCTGAACGACGTCACGACGTCGTGACCGTACATCCGCGTGACGCTCGCTGCGAGCTCCGCACGCAGGTCGTCGGGCAGCGGCGCGGCGCTGACGACGCGTGCGCTGTGTCGTTCGCGGTCGAGCCTCACCAGGCGATCGAACTGCGACAGGATGGCGAGGCTGCCGCGACGCTTCGAGTCGATCACACGGTCGACGACCAGGCGGGCGCGGCCCTCGTCGAGCACGCCGTTGACGAAGCAGAGGCGTAACAACTGTCTGGCCGTACGCGCAGCGCGTCTGGTCGTTCGCATCGTGTACTCCGGCTCCAGCGCGTCAGGACCTCGACGTCAGCTGACGGGCGGTCTCTTCGGCAAGGCGGCGGTGATCGTCGGGCGTCAGAACCTTTCCTGTCACGCTGGCCGTCGTCTGCAGGACCAGCCGGCCCATTTCGCGCTTGAGGTCGGCCAGCAACAAGGCTCGTTCCTGCGCCGACGCCTCGTGGGCGCGGGCGATGATCTCCTGCGCACCGGCCACCGCTTTGGAGGTCTCGTCGGCCTTGACCCGTGCGGCGGCGCCGCGGGCCTCCTCGATCAGCGCCTTGGCTTCGACCTCTGCTGCGGCGATCACCTCGCGGCGCTGCGCTTCGGTTTTCGCCAGTTCGGCCTTGATCTGCGCGGCATTGGCGATGCCCTGCCCGATCTGCTCGCGGCGCTGGTCGAGCATCCGCAGAATCGGCCGGTAGGCCAGCCAGTACAGCAGCGCGCACACGATGGTGAAGCTGATCGTCTGCGCGATCAGGTGCGGCCAGTCCACCCCGAACGTGCGGGCGATCTGCTCGACCTGCCCTCCGCCCTCCGGCTGCGACAGCAGGAACGTGGCAATCATGACGGTGCCCCCGGCACGTGCGTTACCGCACGAGGAAGAGCGTGTAGAACACGATGGCTTCGGCGAACGCGATGGCCAGGATCGACTGGACCAGCACCTTCGTCGAGGAGCCGGGATTGCGCCCGACGGCTTCCGATGCCTTCATCCCGATGAGGCCCACGGCAATCGCCGCGCCCAGTGCCGCCAATCCGACGTGCAGGCTGCCGTTCATCTGTTCAGTCCTTTCCAGAATTGACTGTGCCCATGACGAATGCGATCACGCCGGTGCGGCGTCTCCAGAGTCCTGGCCCGCCGCATGCGGCGCCTCTTCGTGCTGGCAGATGAGGAGCGTGAACACCGCCGTCAGCAGCATGAAGACGAGCGCCTGGACCAGGCCCACGAGCAGCTCGAGGAAGTAGAAGGGAATCTGCACCAGCCAGCCGAGACCCGGCACGGCGGCCATCGTTTCGAGCATGTACTCGCCGGCGAACACGTTGCCGTACAACCGGAAACTGAGCGAGATCGGCCGGAACAGGATGGAGATGACCTCCAGGCAGCCGGCGGCGAAGAACACGACCACGAGGAGCACTCGAAGGGCGCCTTCGCTCTCGCCCTTGGGCGCGAACAGCTCCTTGAAGAATCCGGCAAACCCGACCTCTTGAACCGCCCATACGATCCACATCGCGAAGAACACGAGCGCCATCGCCAGCGTCAGGTTCACGTCGGCGTTTGCGCCACGGAACAGCGGCTGCTCGAGACGGAATCCCGTCGCGGTCTGCTCTCCCCAGCCGATCGAACCCACCCCAGGAATGAGGCCCACCCAGTTCGCCGCGAGAATGAAGATGAAAATCGTCCCGAAGAACCAGAACGTGCGGCGAACGAGATGTGATCCGATGATGCCTTCGAGAAATCCGTAGAGGCTCTCGACCAGCCACTCGAGGAAGTTCTGCGCGCCGCCCGGTACCTGGTCCATCCGTCTCGTGGCGAGCCGCGCAAAGATGATCAGGCCCAGTGCGACGATCCAGCTGACGATCATCGAGTTGGTGATCGGGAAGCCGAGAGGTCTGGCGATCTCGACCGCGCTCTGCGACAGACCGTGCTCGGATCCTTCAGGCGGGCTCGACGCGAGCGCGACCGAACCGGTGGCGACAACCACGACCGCAGTCAGCAGCAAGCGGCGGCCCATCTCGCATGAGCACCGATAGAGCCTGTCTCGGTGGGAGTGGGGGTGGACGGCGGTAGCGCCGTTAGGACTGGGCATTGCGTGCGGCCGAAGGGCCGCGAGCCTGACGCAACTGACAGCACGCGCTGTGCCAGACCTAGCGTCGAACGCGAGGGGATTGTGCGAGCCTCTCTCGGCCCTGACGCGGCTGGCGGCAACTGGGTCGCCTCCGTCATTTCGGGTACCCTCCGCGCGCGCGGAGGTTGCAGGACGAATACCGCGAATATGCTGCGAGCGACGTTTTGTCGCGGTCGAGCGGGCCGTCTCCAGTTGCCGAACGCCAAGTGCCCTCAGTCACAAGCGCATACGACGCCGGGGAAGCGCACGGGCCGCGCAAGGACTGCTCAACGAGAGCGGCTTCCTGGCCCGGCCGGACCGCCATCACCCTGGGCACGAAGCTGGCAACAGATGACCCGAGGCGCGCGGCCGAGCCGCCCACGGCGGCCTGTCGTCTCGTACCGGAGGAACCGATGAAGAACAAGGCGTACGAAGCCGAACTGCGGAAGCTGCAGGTGGAGTTGTGCCACCTCCAGCGGTGGGTCAAAGACAAGGGTCTCCGCGTGATCGTGGTGCTCGAAGGGCGCGACGGGGCGGGCAAGGGCGGCACCATCAAGGCGATGACGGAGCGTGTCAGCCCCCGGGTGTTCCGGGTCGTGGCGCTCCCGGCACCCTCCGACCGCCAGAAGTCGCAGATGTACATGCAGCGCTACATCGAGCACTTCCCCGCCGCTGGCGAGGTCGTCATCTTCGACCGCAGCTGGTACAACCGTGCCGGCGTCGAAAAGGTGATGGGCTTCTGCACCGACGAACAGTACGAACGTTTCCTGAAGGTTTGTCCGGAAACCGAGCACTTCCTCGTCGAAGGCGGCATCATCCTCATCAAGCTCTGGCTTGAAGTGAGCAACGAGGAGCAGAAGCGGAGGTTCGAAGCGCGCATCGAGGACCCATTGAGGCAATGGAAGTTGAGCCCGATGGATCTCCCGTCGCGCGAGCGGTGGTTTCAGTACTCCAAGGCACGCGATCGCATGCTGAAAGCAACCGATGCCAAGCACGCGCCCTGGTTCGTGCTCCGGTCCGACGACAAGAAGCGCGCGCGGCTGAATGCGATCTCGCACATCCTCGCGCAGGTGCCGTACAAGCGGCAGCAGGCACCAAAGGTCCGGCTGCCCGATCGCTCGGCCAAGGGCACGTACGACGACCAGAAGTCCCTCAAGCGCTTCAACTTCGTCAAGGAGCGGGTACTGACGCCTCACCAGGAGCCTGACACGGATGCCCTCACGCTCTCGCACCAGCACGGCGACACGTTACGGCTGGATATCACGGGACTCCTCCGAAAGGCCGATCTCGATCGCGTGCAGGATTTGCTGCTGCGTGAGATGCAGCGCATCGGAACACCGACGGCGAGGCTGCTCGTGGTCCTGCAGGGATTCGAGGGCTGGGAGTCGAACACTGCCTGGAACGATCTGAGCTTTTACTTCGCGCACGGGGACGCGCTCGCGCGGATCGCCATCGTCGGCGACGAACGCTGGCGCAGCGAGGCGCTGATGTTCGCGGCAGCGGACCTGCGCAGAGGACCGGTGGAGTTCTTCGTGCCGTCGGACATCGACAAAGCGCAGGCGTGGCTCGCTGGCTGATGCGGGAGTAGGATTCGCGACATGAGGATTCCAGTGCTCGGCGAGGCCCGGTTTCCCTCGCCGCTCACGCGGACCACCCCAGACAACCTCGAAGTCCCCGCGGCGCTCGTCAGGGAGGCTCGACAGCCCTCAGAATCTCCGGAGCCGTCCTTCGAGCTCGCCGGAGCGCGTTCGAAGCTGTACTTCAGTCCACCGCACACGCGGGCCGGCATCGTCACGTGCGGCGGGCTCTGCCCCGGCCTGAACGACGTCATCCGATCGCTGTTCCTGGAACTGCACTTCGGCTACGGCGTGAAGGAAGTCATCGGATTCCGGGGCGGCTATCAGGGACTGGATCCCTCGCCGGCGGTCGAACCCGTCGTCCTGACTCCAGCCTTCGTCGACACGATCCACCAGAACGGCGGCACGGTGTTGAAGACGTCGCGCGGTCCAGTGGACATCGGCCGCGCCGTAGACACGCTCGTTCATCGCGGCGTGAACATGCTCTTCACGATCGGCGGTGATGGAACGCAGCGTGGCGGACGCGCGTTGTTCGACGAGGCGACACGACGCGGACATGAGCTCGCCGTGGTCGGCATCCCGAAGACGGTGGACAACGACGTCGCGTTCGTGACACGGAGCTTCGGATATCTGACGGCGATCGACGAAGCGGCCAAGGTGCTCGACCGGGCACACACCGAAGCCCGCAGCGTTCACAACGGCCTCGCGCTGGTGAAGCTGATGGGACGTCACGCCGGGTTCATCGCCATGGGCGCGACTGTCGCGAGTCAGGACGTGAACTTCACACTGATCCCCGAGCTGCCCTTCGCGCTCGAGGGACCGCGCGGACTGCTCGCCGCGATCGAGCATCGCATCAGGCAGCGCGGTCACGCGCTCGTGGTCGTGGCGGAAGGCGCCGGACAGGATCTGCTGGCCAGCAATGCGGGTGCACGGGACGCCTCGGGTAACGTCAAGCTGAAAGACATTGGCCCCTTCCTGCGCGCACGCATCGAGGCACACTTCGCCGCTGCAGGTGTGCCGCTCGTGATGCGCTACATCGATCCGAGCTATCTGGTACGCAGCAGTCCCGCCAACGCCGCGGACTCCATCCTCTGCGATCAATTCGCGCGGAATGCCGCGCACGCAGCCATGGCCGGCAAGACCGGCGTCGTCATTGGCCTGCTGCACGATCACTTCGTCCACGTGCCGATCGACCTGTTGACGAGCCGGACGAAGAGGGTCGATCCGTCAGGGTCTGCGTGGGGCGCCGTGCTCGCGTGTACTGGACAGCCGGCGCGGTTTGAATAGTCGTGCCGTGCGCCATGTGCCCTGGGCCGTGTGCCCGCGCTACTGAGCCGGCGTCCAGCTCTTGTCGGGATCGAACGACGAGATCTGCGTGACTGCCGTGGTCGTCGAGGGGCCGAGGTCTTTCTCGTAGACGGCCCCGGCGGGACCGACGATGAAGGTCATGATGCCCGTCGCCTCGTATTGCGAGGGCCACGCGACGAGCGCGAACCCGCCCGACATCTCGCCGTTGACGACATAGCTCTTGGCGCCGCCAGGTGCGTTCGCTCCTTGCTGCTCGAGCACGCGGAAGTAGTAGCCGTGAAAGGGGACCGGGCCCTTCGCATTGGCGCCGATCTGGCGCCCTGCGGCGGCGGCCTCGGCCACGAGCGAGCCAAGCGGACTCGGCGGTTCGCCGTGTTTCGCGATCCAGTAAAGGCCGTCCGTTGCACCGGGCTGACTCGCGATGCGCCGCGCGTAGATCCCGGTGGCCTTTCCATCGTGGCCCTGCCGGGCGTACAGGCGCTGCGCCGTCACGTACGTCTGGCTGATGCGAATCGCCGCGAGCTCGTTCCGGCCGATTCGGCGATCCAACACTTCTTCCTTGCCAGCGTCGGTATCGAACATCCAGCCTTTCGGCGTTTTCACGAGCGGCACCGGAAACGGCCACGCCTCGTTTCCGACGACCAGCTCCTTGTGCGTCGCGTCTTTGTCGGCCAGTTTCCATCCTTCAGCCATCGCGACGATGAAGACGTCGCGGTTCTGTTTCGCGGTTGCGGCGTCGGAGGACGAGATGAGCTCCTGCCCTCCTGTGCCGAACAACTTCAGAAGGTCGTCCAGACTCGACGCCTTGGCGGCCTCCATCAACGCCTTCACGGCTTCGTCCGGCGTCGCGAACGTGCGCGCGCCCTGGGCCGACGCAGCCATCGGGGCAGCGAGGCACAAGGCCAACGTGAGCACGGCCGAAGCCGCCTGCGCGGCGGCGACCATCAACCCGCTTCGTCTGTGACCGAGGTTCATGTCCGATGTCTCCGCGTCGTTACGTGTGTACCCTCGAGCGCGAGAGGTGTGCTCACCGTCGCCGGCTGCGCCCGCCACCGCCCGAGCGACTGCGGCTCTGCTGGCCACGGCCGCTCGCCGATCGCTCGGATCGGCCGCTCGAATAGCCCGAGAACGCATCGGACTTGGTGCCACTCCGATCGCCAGATGCCCTCTGGGAGGTCCCGGCTCTCTCGGATGCTCCTGTTCCACGAGCTTCGGCGTTCGCGGTGCCGGTCGCTCGTGCCTGCGTACCGGCCGTGCCCGATTCGGCCTTTGCGCGAGCGTCGCTCCGTCGCTGGTCTTGCTGCGCCTGGGCCTCGGGGGTCTGACGGTTCTGCTGCCGGTCGGTCCGCTCCTGTTGCGCGGTGTTCGCGCGCTCCGTGCGATTCTCGGCCGTGTTCTCCCGCGAGTCCTGCAGGTCCTCACGTGCGTCCTCGCGATTCTCGTAGAAGTCCTCGCGCGCGTCCTGTCGATCGTCGTAGAAGTCGTCCCAGTCGTCGTTGTACATGTACGGTCCGCCGTGCCATCCATACGGACCGTAGTAGTAGTTGTTGTCCATGGCGGCGCCGATGGCAATTCCCGCAGCGAAGCCAACCGCCGCGCCGACTACGGCTTCAGTCGTGCTGCTGCTCTGCTCCTGGATGACGACGGTCGACGAGGGCTGCGTGTAGACGACCTGCGGGTTGTACTGGGGCACGTAGACAATCTGCGGGTTCGCAGGCTCGATGACGATGACCTGATCGCCGCTGGACGTCGATTTCGTCTCGACCGTCTGTTGTGGCGTGCTCTTCAGGTTGCCAGCCTTCTGGCTCTGCGCGCGCAGCCGCTGCACGCTGTCGAGCACGCCCTGGCGATCCGCGATGAACGCCTGCCCCAGTTCCTTGGTCCAGGCGATGTTGTCGGCCATGTAGTTCACGACCTGGGGGAACAGCACGAGGATCACGTAGCTCGGCTCGTAGCCCTGTTGCTTGGCCGCATCCTGAAGCTTGGTTCCCTTGAGCTCCCCCTGCCGGATCAGCCATCCGCTCAGTTCCTGCACGCGCGCGGGAGTGCCCGCGCCGATCAGCATCTGCGACAGGAGCTGGTCTGGGTACAGCGCCACCGGCGCAAGGAGCTTGTCGAGCGTCTCCGCCGGAAGCTTCACCGCCGGCGCCGGAGAGGCAGGCTGCGCTGGCTGCTGGACGTTCCCGTCCGTGGCGAACTCGGCAACCACACCCTCCGAGAGCGCCACCGCTACCAAGGCGACCACCAGGTACGAGCGTACGTGCATCAAGGATCTCCCGTGAGGCAACGCCGCCGGAGGCGGCGCATCAAACCTGTCTTCCAGGCACGTTCCGTGCCGGTTGAGGAGGCCGGCGTTCTGACAAACCGGGGTGAACGCTCGAGCATTCGCCACGCGCGAGCGGAGCAGACTCCAAAATCCCGGACGTCGGCCCGCCAGGAGTCGTCGGGTAAGATAATGCACTCAGATCCTGTCGTTCTATTACTACCGGTACGTGAGCGGCCAGGCCGCGTCGAGGCCCGATGGCGATACCAACTGGCACACAAGGAGGCAGATTCGTGACGACGATGAGGAGATTGGCAGTCGCCGCGGCCGCAACAGCCACGCTGATCGCGATGCCGGTGGCCACGGAGACGCAGGGCGAGCAGCTCGAGATCACGGCGTTCGCCGTGAACATGAGCAACATCGCGACTGGTGCGAACAACACCGTGAACCTCTCGGTCAAGCAGTGGTCGACCGCCGAGGAACGCGAGCGCTTGATCACGACAATGGTGGAAAAGGGCCCGAAGGATCTGCTGAAGGCGCTGCAGAAATCTTCAGAAAAGGGGCGCTTCTGGATCCCGTCTCTGCGCGGACCCGATCCGCACAACCTTCGTCTCGGATGGACGCTCCGCTACGCATGGCAGCAGCCGCTCCCCGAAGGCGGACGCCGCATCGTCCTGGCAACTGACCGCTACATCGGCATGCAGGAAGCGCGCAACCAGCCGCGATCGATCGACTATCCGTTCACGCTCTTCGAGATTCGCGTGAACAAGGACGGCGAAGGCGAGGGCAAGCTGGCCCTCGCGACCAAGATCCGGTTCGACAAGGAAAAGAAGGTCATGGAGCTCGAGAACTACGCGAGCGAGCCCGTGCGTCTTCAGAACCTGAAGGTCAAGGTCAAGAGCTGACGAGGGCCTCGAAGGTGCGCGGGGTTCAACGCCTCCGCGCACCTTCTCGGGTTGGCAACTCCCAACTTCCAACCTCCAACCCCCAACTCCACTCTCCGCACTCCGCCCTCCGCACTCCGCACTCCGCCTCTACTTCCTTCCGCACTCCGCCCTCCGCACTCCGCACTCTGAACTTCCTTCCGCACTCCGCCCTCCGCACTCCGAATTTCAGTTCGCACTCCGAATTGCCGTAGCGCCTCCGGCCGCCGGGAGCCTCCCGTATCGCCGTCACACTGTCTACATGTCGTATCTCCAAGCTTGTCTCGCAGTTGCAGCCGGCCGGTGCGTTCAGACTGTCGATCGACAGCGGGCATGATTGCTGCTCCCTAGAGAACCGGTCGTGTGTCTCGGAGGAATTCCATAGACAGGGGGCGGGCATGTCGCTGGACGATCGCACTGGTCAGAACCCATCGTGGACCGACGAAAAGCTGGATGCCGGTGACTCGCCCGCGGGGGTGGATCGCCGGGCGTTCATCATGCGCAGCGCTGTCATCGGCGCTGTGTCGGTCATCGCGGGTTGTGCGCCGCCCGAGCAGAAACCAGCGGCCGAGGCGGCCGCCGCGCCAGCCGCTCCAGCAGCCGGTCCGGCGGTCGAACTCTCGGAAGATCTCCAGGTCGTCAAGAAGGCGAAGGGTCCCGTGATGACGACCATCGACGAGTTCTACAAGGTCGGTCCGGGCCCCTCGAGCTCACACACGATCGGCCCGATGCGGATCACGTACGACTTCTACCAGCGGTGCACCAAGCTGCCCGCCGACCAGCTCGCGAAAGCCACTGCGCTCAAGGTGAACCTGTTCGGCAGCCTCAGCGCGACAGGCAAGGGTCACGGCACCGAGCGCGCCTCGCTCGCCGGGATCGTCGGCAAGGAGCCTGCGACGGTCGATCCAGCATTTCTCGACAACCTGCGCGACAAGCCGGACCAGACCTTCCCAGTCACCCTCGGCTCCGCCAAGTTCAACGCATCGCTCGCCGACATCATCTACGACGCGCCGAAGGGCAACTTCCCGCATCCGAACACGATGACCTGCAAGCTGATGGCGGGCGACGCCGTGCTCCTCGAGCAGGAGTACTACTCGGTGGGCGGCGGATTCATCGAGTGGAAAGGCTACGAGCCGCCCAAGAAGGGGCAGCCGAAGTATCCGGTACTCGACGATGAAGGAGCTGTTGGAGCACGCGGAGAAGAACCATCTGACGGTCGCACAGGTCGCCATGGCCAACGAAATGGCGGTGTCGGGGAAGAGCGAAGCCGAGATCAATGCGTTCATCGACAAGATTCACAACGCGATGGTCAACATCGTCAAGTCCGGTCTGGCGATGCCATCCGCGACGCTGCCAGGACCGATCAAGCTGAAGACGAAGGCCGGCGACGTCTACAAGCGCGCGATGGACGACAAATACGAGAGGCAGCGCGGTGTCGGCGTCGTCGCCGCTTACGCATTGGCGGGATCGGAAGAGAACGCACGCGGTCATCTCGTCGTGACGGCGCCCACAGGTGGTTCAGCAGGCGTGCTGCCCGCGGTCGTGCACGTCGTCGGCGGAGGTGGACGCAATCTGCCGGTCGAGAAGATCCGGAATGGATTCCTCGCCGCGGCCGTGATCGGTTATCTCTGCAAACACAACGCGACGCTTGCGGGTGCGGAAGGCGGATGTCAGGCGGAGATTGGCGTCGCGTCCGCCATGGGCGCGGCGTTCCTCGCACAGGCACACGATTTTCCGCCGCAGGTCGTGGCAAACGCGGCGGAGTCGTCGCTGGAACACCACCTCGGCATGACGTGCGATCCGGTCGCGGGGTTCGTCCAGGTGCCGTGCATCGAGCGATGCGCGTTCGGTGCGGTCAAGTCGTGGACGGGATTCATGATCGCGAGCAACGAGATTCCGACGAACCGCCGCGTGGATTTCGACACGACGGTCGCGGCCATGGCGCTCACGGCCAAGGAAATGAACTCGAAGTACAAGGAGACCTCGGAAGGCGGCCTGGCCGTCTCGGTCACGCTCTGCTGAATGAGAAACGGGGTCGGAATTGGGGTCGGGATAAGTTTCAGAAATTGCCAACACTCGACCACGAAGACGTGCAGTTTCTGAAACTTATCCCGACCCCAATTCCGACCCGCTCTACCGCGCGAGGCACCATGACTCATGAAACCGGTACGGGGAAATACGAGCAACTCCTGGCGCGCTGCCGTCACCTGGACCCGATCGCGACGGCTGTCGCGCATCCGTGCGAGCAATCTGCCCTCGAGGGCGCGATGGAAGCGGGGGCCCTGGGACTGATCACTCCCATCCTCGTCGGTCCGGCCCGCAAGATCGAGGAGATCGCCAAACAGATCGGGATCAGTCTCGGCAAGACGCGGATCGTCGATGCTCCGCATAGCCATGCCGCCGCAGCGGGCGCCGTGGAGCTCGTGCGGAAGGGCGAGGCCGAGCTGCTGATGAAAGGCAGCCTGCACACGGACGAACTGTTGGGCGCCGTCGTCGCCAGAGAAACCGGCCTGCGCACCAGCCGGCGGATCAGCCACGTGTTTCTGATGGACGTCCCTACCTACCACAAAGTGCTCGTGGTCACGGACGCGGCGATCAACATCGCGCCCGCGCTCGAGGACAAAGTGGACATCTGCCAGAACGCGATCGACCTGGCCGTGATTCTTGGGATCGAACGTCCGAAGGTCGCGGTGCTCGCGGCCGTCGAGACGGTCAACTCGAAGATGATGGCCACGATCGATGCCGCGTGCCTCTGCAAGATGGCCGATCGAGGTCAGATCAAGCACGCGATCGTCGATGGGCCGCTGGCGTTCGACAACGCCATCAGCAAGGACGCTGCGACGACCAAGGGGATCCGGTCCGATGTCGCGGGCGATCCCGACATCCTGCTGGTGCCGGATCTCGAGGCCGGCAACATTCTGGCCAAGCAGCTCAGCTTCCTGGCCAACGCCGACAGTGCTGGTCTGGTGCTTGGCGCTCGCGTCCCGATCATTCTGACGAGCCGCGCCGACAGCGTCCGGGCACGCATCGCGAGCTGCGCGGTCGCGATGCTCGCGGCGCACGCGCGGCGCAGGGCGCAGCCCGCGACGGTCTGAGGGCTGATCGGGTGGAAGAGTGAGCCGCCGCTAATCGTGTTCGAATCCGAATCCGACGGCGTCAGCGTTATTTGGAGAGATCAAAGAATGGACGACTTTGCGCTCGTCCTCAATGCAGGCTCGTCGAGCCTGAAGTTCTGCGTGTACCGGCGCGGCGACGACCCGTGGCGCCTCGAGTGCCAGGGCCAGATCGAAGGCATTGGGACCGCGCCTCGCCTGTCAGCGAAAGACGGCGGCGGGACCCGGATCGTCGATGACCGTCTCGACGAGACCGTCCGGGACGGTCGCGCCGCCATCGATTCGCTGGCCTCGTGGCTCCGATCGAAGTACGCCGGGTCGCACGTGGTGGCGGTCGGCCACCGTGTCGTGCACGGCGGCAGCCGGTATGCCGGACCGACAGTCGTCAGTCGAGAAGTGCTCGTCGAGCTTCGTTCGTTGATCCCGCTGGCGCCTCTCCACCAGCCGTACAACCTGGCTGCGATCGACGCCGTGTCGGACCGGTTGCCCGGCGTGCCGCAGGTCGCGTGTTTCGACACGAGCTTCCATCGCGGCGGCGAGCCCGTCTCTGAAATCGTGCCGCTGCCAGCGCGCGTTCGCGGTTCCGCCGTGCGGCGCTACGGCTTCCACGGCCTCTCGTACCGAGTACATCGCCTCGGTGCTGCCCGAGGTGGCACCGGACATCGCCGGTGGACGCGTCATCGTGGCGCATCTCGGCAGCGGCGCAAGCCTGTGCGCGATGAAGGCCGGCAAGAGCATCGACCATACGCTGGGATTCACGGCGCTCGACGGGCTCTGCATGGGCACGCGGCCCGGCGCTCTCGACCCGGGCGTCGTGCTCTACCTGTTCCAGACGCTCGGGCTCTCGGCCGCGGAGGTCGAGAAGATTCTCTACAAAGAGTCCGGCCTGCTCGGCATCTCGGGAATCAGCAACGACATGCGCGACCTGCTCGCGAGCAGCGAGCCCGGTGCCGCGACTCGCCGTCGACTACTTCGTCTATCGCATCGTCAAGGAAGTCGGAGCACTCGCCGCGGTCCTCGGCGGCATCGACGGCCTGGTGTTCACCGCCGGGATCGGCGAACGGGCTGCAGAAATCCGCCGCCGCGTCGTGACCGCGTCGTCATGGCTCGGCGTGGAGATCGACGACGAGGCGAACCAGGCGAACGCTACTCGTATCTCCCGCCCCCGGAGCCGCGTCTCGGCATGGGTGATTCCAACCAACGAAGAACTGATGATCGCCCGGCATACCGCGAGGTTGCTGGGACTGGCGGGGGCTCGTCGCAGCGGGCATCCCGAGCAGGAGCATGTATGACCACGTCGAGCGGTGTGCAGACAGCCGGGACGGATCAGGCCGCGGATGCCTGGTCGGGATTCCGCACGGGCATCTGGCAGAAGCGGATCGAGGTCCGCGACTTCATCCAGCAGAATTACCAGCCCTACTCGGGCGACGAGTCGTTCCTCGCGCCGGCGACCGCGCGCACGAAGGCGCTCTGGGAGAAGTTGAACGCGCTTTTTCCCGAGGAGCGCCGCAAAGGCGTGCTCGACGTGTCGCAGATCCCGAGCTCGATCACCGCGCACGCGCCTGGATACATCGATCGCGATCACGAGGTGATCGTGGGCCTGCAGACCGAGGCGCCGCTGAAGCGCGCCATCATGCCCAACGGTGGCTTCCGAATGATCGTCGGCGCGCTCAAGACGTACGGCTACACGCCCGATCCTCACGTCGTCGAAGCGTTCACGAAGTACCGCAAGACGCACAACGAGGCCGTCTTCGACGCGTACACCGCCGACATCAGGCGGTGCCGGAGCTCGCACATCCTCACCGGCTTGCCGGACGCCTATGGCCGGGGACGGATCATCGGTGACTACCGCCGCGTTCCGTTGTACGGCGTGGCCAGGTTGATCGAGCGCAAGCGCGAGGAGAAGGCCGAACTGGACAGCGAGATGTCCACCGAGCCGATCATCCGGGACCGCGAGGAGCTCGCGGAACAGATCCGCGCGCTCGAAGAGCTGCAGCAGATGGCCGCGAGCTACGGGTTCGACATCTCGAAACCGGCGTCGACCGCCAAAGAGGCCGTCCAGTGGCTGTACTTCGGCTATCTGGCGGCGGTGAAAGAGCAGAACGGCGCCGCGATGTCGCTGGGGCGCACGTCAACCTTCCTGGACATCTACTTCGAGCGCGATCTGGCGACGGGCACGCTCACCGAGGAACACGCGCAGGAGATCATCGACGACTTCGTCATCAAGCTCCGGATTGTCCGCTTCCTGCGCACGCCGGAATACGACGAGCTATTTGCCGGAGATCCCACCTGGGTGACCGAGTCGATCGGCGGCATGGGCGATGACGGCCGTTCCCTGGTGACGAAAACCAGCTTCCGGCTACTCCATACGCTGTACAACCTCGGTCCTGCCCCCGAACCGAATCTCACGATCTGGTACTCGCCGCGCATGCCGGATGCGTTCCGCCGGTACGCGGCGAAGGTCGCGATCGACACCAGCTCGCTGCAGTTCGAGAGCGACGAGATCATGCGCCGCACGTGGGGCGACGATGGCGCGATCGCGTGCTGCGTGTCGCCGATGCTGCTCGGCAAACAGATGCAGTTCTTCGGGGCCCGGGCGAACGTCGCCAAGTGCCTGCTCTACGCGATCAATGGCGGCCGAGACGAAATGACCGGCAAGCAGGTCGGCCCCAAGTTTCCAGCCGTCCAGGGCGATTTTCTCGACTTCGACGATGTCACCGCAAAGTTCGAGCGGATGATGGACTGGCTGGCCGGCGTGTATGTGAACGCGATGAACGTCATCCACTACATGCACGACAAGTACGCCTACGAGCGCCTCGAGATGGCGTTGCACGACTACGCACCACTGCGAACGATGGCGTTCGGGATGGCCGGCATGTCCGTGGTGTCCGACAGTCTTTCAGCGATGAAGTACGCCAAGGTCCGCTTGATTCGCGACGCGACGGGGCTGGTCACGAGCTACGAGCGGGAGGGCGAGTTCCCGGTTTTCGGCAACAACGACAACCGGGTCGATCAGCTCGCGACGTGGGCGGTCACGACCTTCATGTCGAAGCTGCGCAAGTACCCGACGTACCGCGATGCACTGCACACGCAGTCGATCCTGACGATCACCTCGAACGTCGTGTACGGCAAAGCGACCGGTGATACGCCGGATGGGCGGAAGAAGGGCGAGCCATTCGCACCGGGCGCAAATCCGATGCACGGCCGCGACAGCCACGGCATCCACGCGGCCGCAGCGTCAGTCGCGAAGATTCCCTATCGGGACGCCGCAGACGGCATTTCGCTCACCGCGAGTCTCGTACCCGGTGGTCTCGGCCGCACGATGCCGGATCGCATCACCAACCTCACCGGCATCCTCGACGCGTTCTTCGGCATCACGGGCTACCACATGAACGTGAACGTCCTGAATCGCGACACGTTAATCGATGCGATGGATCATCCCGAGAAGTATCCACAGCTCACGATCCGCGTGTCGGGCTACGCGGTGAACTTCGTGCGGCTGACACGCGAGCAGCAGATGGACGTGATCAATCGCACGTTCCACGGAGCGTAGACATGTTGAAGCGAATCGGTTGCGCGCTGGTGCTCGTCGTGCTCAGTGCGGGACTGGCACTGGGAGCCGAGAAGCAGATCATCCAGCCGCCTGGCACCAAGCCCGGAGGCACGTGGAGCTACGGCATTCTCGTCGACGGCACCCTGTACATCTCTGGCATGGGTGGCGAGGACGCGAACGGGAAGGTGCCCGACGATTTCGAGGCGGAGGTGAAGCAGGCCCTCGCCAACATCAGCGTCGTCCTGAAGACTGCCAACATGTCTCCTGACGACGTGGTGAGCGTGCAGGTGTACCTGACCGATGGCGCACTGTTCCAGCGCATGAACGCCGTGTACACCGGCTACTTCAAGGATCCCCGTCCAACTCGAACAACCGTGGTCGTGGCAAAGCTGGTGGGGCCTGGGCGCATCGAAGTCACCGCCACGGCACGGAAGTAGCCGGTCAATCGCCATGTCCCAGGATGTGAGTACCGGTCAGACGGCCCTGGCGGCGAAGAGCCCGTACGAGCTGCGGGTCAATCTCGGCGCCGGTATTGGTGAATCTGACGTTCGAACGGCGCTCGCGACGGGCGACATGGGATTCCTGCACTCGTTCACAACCGGCTCCGCAGTGGACGGACCGGGCGTGCGGGTGGTGGCGTGGACGACCGGATGTATGTGGCGATGCCGTTACTGCCACAACCCCGACACGTGGACGCTGACCAACGGGATCCCGGTTTCAGTCGCCAAGGCGGCGGCCGAGCTCGAAAAGTATCGGCAGGGGCTCAAGGTCATGGCGGGTGGCTTTACCTTGAGCGGTGGCGAGCCCCTGATGCAGGACCGCTTCGCAGTGAAGCTCCTGGCCGCTGCGAAGCAGATGGACATCCACACCACCATCGAGACCAACGGCTACTTCAGCGACAAGGTGAGCGACGCCGAGCTCGCGAACATCGATCTCGTGATGCTTGGGATCAAGATGTGGAATCCGGCGCGTCATCAGGCGCTGACGGGGATGGACATTGGTCCGACGCTTGCGTTCGCGCGCCGGTTGGCGGCGCTCCGGAAGCCAGTCTGGGTGCGCTTCGTGCTGGTGCCCGGGCTGTCGGACGATGACGACACGCTCCACGGGATCGCCGGCTTTGCGGCTTCCCTCGGCAACGTCGAGCGTGTGGAAGTGCTGCCGTTTCACCAGATGGGACGCTTCAAGTGGGCCGAGCTCGGGCTGACCTACACGCTCGGCGATACCCAGCCGCCTTCACAGGAATCGGTCGAGCGCGCCTGTGCCGCGTTCAGATCACACGGGCTGACAGCCTATTGACCGGTGCCGTCAGCCGCCGAGCGCTATCGTGATCGCCACGAGCGCTGCGCCCAGAGCCGTCATAACGGCCGCGGTGCGCCATGGGTTCAGCCCGCTGTGCCTCGCGAGAGAAAACCCTCCGGCGCAGAGCATCGTCACCGCAATCGCGTTCGAGAAGCGCATCGCGCGTGAGAGATTGCTCGAGACGAGAAACGGGACGATCACGGGCAGCGTGGAGGCGAAAACCAGCAGGAACACTTCTCCGGCGCCCCGCAGATCCTCGAGGGTCACGGGCACGCGGTCGGGGGGTGCCGGAGCGGCAATCAGATCCTGACGAACCGCCTCGAACACCGCTGGTCCGAGCAGCGACGCGACGTGCGGATCCATAGCGTCCTTGATCGTTGCGCGGGCGTGCGCACCGTCCGTGTCTTGCCGGACGGCCTTCAGGACCGCCAGCCCCCGGCTGCGCGACAGGACCGTCGCCATCATGTACATGACCGCGTCCACGATGCCCCAGGCCAGGTTGCAGCCGATCGCGCCGACCAGCATCTCGCGTATTTCGCCCCGGCCCGCGGTCGCGGCGCTCATCGAGCCGGTGAAACCCAGCACCATGATGAGTCCGAAGAGGATTTCCGAAACGCGCTCGACCGGGTCGAGCACATGACGGCTGACTGGACGATGCTCCACGTGCACCTCCCGCGGGAGTAGGATGACAGCACGATAGTCGAAGAGTCACAGAGTCAAAAGGTCGCGTAGGACAGTCCAAGGGTCACAGAGTAACAGGGTCGAAGAGTCGGGCTCGTCGACTCTGCGACTCTTCCACTCCGGGACTCTTTGTGAAGCGTGCTGATGACGATCGCGAAGCGTTTGATTTACCTCCTGATGGTGCCGCTGGTGGCGCTGCTTGGCCTCGGCGTCTTCACCCGCCTGCAGCTCCGCACCATCGAAGAGCGCAGCCGGTTCGTGTCGGAGTCGCGGACCGCTGCGGTCGCGACGCTAGGAAACCTTTCGAGGAGCTTCGCGGAGCTGCGGGTGGACCTGCGCAGCGACCTGCTGGCGAGGACGCCGGCCGAACGTGCGGCAGCACATGCCGCCTTCGATCAGCACGAACGGGATCTGAACCGCCTGCTCCAGAGCTACGCCGATCGCTACGTGCTCGGCGACAAGGGGCGGCGGCTCCTGACCGATTTCCAGCGCTTCAGCCACGACTGGGTCGCCGGTGCGCGGCAGGCGATGGCGCTCGGAGACCAGGGCCGCATGGCGGAAGCCCTCGCGTTCTTCAATGGCAGCGTCGGCGAGCTGGGCGCGCGTCAGAGTCAAGTCTCGAACGAGTGGATCGCGTACGACCAGGAGGCTGCCGAGGCTGCGGGCGCCGAATCCATCGCCGTGATCGACAGCTTCCGATGGCAGCTCCTTTTCGCGGATACCCTGGCGCTGCTGCTGACCGCGGTGCTCGGTGTGGTGACGTTCCGCCGGATCGTGAATCCGATTCGCGCGCTGGAAACCTCCGTGGAATCCATTGCCGCTGGCGACTACGACAAGACGGTCCCCTTTACCGATGCCCGAGACGAAACGGGAGGGCTGGCCCGCTCGATTGCCGTTCTCAAGCAGGGCGCGGCCGCGAGAGAGCAGCAACAGTGGGTCAAGGCCAACGTGTCTCGCCTCGCCGGCGAGCTCCAGACGGCGGACTCGGTGGAAGAGTTCGGCGGGCGGCTGCTCTCGAGTCTGGTGCCGACGCTCGGCGGTGGCGTTGCGGCGTTCTACGTCTTCGACGATGCCGCCAGCACTCTGCGGCGCGTTGCCGCCTACGGCCTCGCGGACGTCACACCAGCCGTACCCATCGCGATCGGCGAAGGGCTCGTCGGTCAATGCGCCCGCGATCGCCGTCCCGTCACGCTGACCAATCTCCCTCCGGACTACGTTCGCATCGGCTCGGGTCTTGGGCACGCGGTCCCCATGCAAGCCGTCGCCCTGCCGTCGCTCTCGAAGGATGCGCTGCTCGGCGTGCTGGAGCTGGCGTCGTTCCGTCCACTCTCCGCACAGGAGCAACTGCTGCTCGACGAGCTGCTGCCGGTCGCGGCCATGAGCCTGGACATCCTGCAGCGCAACCTGCGCACTCGGGAGCTCCTCGGGCAGACCCAGGCGCAGGCGCAGCAGCTCGAAGCGCAGGCGGCGGAGCTGGTCACGGCGAAGCAGCGGGCAGAGGACGCGACGGAAATGAAGTCCATGTTCCTCGCGAACATGAGCCATGAGATCCGGACGCCGATGAACGCGATCATCGGCCTGTCGCACCTCGCCCTTCGCACCGATCTGTCGTCGAAGCAGCGCGACTACGTGAGCAAGATCCACAACGCCGGCACGTCGCTCCTGGCGATCCTCAACGATATTCTCGACTTCTCGAAGATCGAGGCCGGCAGGCTCGATCTCGAAGTCACCGACTTCACGCTGGACGAGGTCATCGGCGCGGTCACGACGGTCACGGCACAGAAAGCGCACGAGAAGGGGCTCGAGTTCCTGGCGCAGGTGGCGCCTGGCATTCCGGAACATCTGAGCGGCGATCCCCTGCGGCTCGGACAGGTCCTGACGAATTGCGTGAACAACGCGGTCAAGTTCACCGAGCAGGGTGAGATTCACGTCGCCATCGAGCAGCTGGAGCGCACGGGCGACAAGGTGCAGCTCAAGTTCTCGGTGCGCGACACGGGCATCGGCATGACGTCCGAGCAGTCGGCCAGGCTGTTCCAGCCATTCACACAGGCCGACATGTCCACGACGCGGAAGCACGGGGGCACGGGCCTCGGGCTCACGATCAGCCGCCGCCTCGTTGAATTGATGGGTGGCCGCATCTGGATCGAAAGCGAATCCGGCCACGGCACGACGGTCTTCTTCACGGTGTGGCTCGGTGTCGCCGTTCCGAAGGACGCATCGAAGCCGCTGCCGGAGCGGCTGCGCCAATTGCGCGTGCTCGTCGCCGACGACAACGCGGCCGCGCGCGAGATCCTCGAGGAGCCGCTGCGGAACGTACACCGGCCGCGTGGATGTCGTGGCCTCCGGCGCTGAAGCCGTCGCCGCCGTCCGCCAGCACGACGCCGCCGATCCGTACGACATCGTGTTCATGGACTGGCGGATGCCAGGCATGGATGGACTGCAGGCCAGCCGCACGATCAAGGCCGACGCGACGCTACGGCGTCAGCCCGCGATCGTGCTCGTGACGGCGTTCGGGCGCGAAGAGATTCGCGACGAGGCCGAACAGCTGGAGCTCGAGGGCTTCCTCCTCAAGCCGGTGACCAGATCGATGCTCGTGGACACGCTCACGAACATCTTCGCGACCGACGCGTCTGCCGCGGCAGCGCTGACGGATCGGGTCTACTCGACGCCGCTCAAAGGCGCGCACATCCTGCTCGTCGAAGACAACGACATCAATCGGCAGATCGCGACGGAGCTGCTCGAAGCGGCCGGCGCCGACGTGCGATCGGCCGTCAACGGACGTGAGGCCGTGGACGTCCTGTCATCTGGAACACCGCCACCCATCGACATCGTCCTCATGGATCTGCAGATGCCGGAGATGGACGGCTTTCAGGCCACGGCAAAGCTGCGGTCCGACTCGCGCTTCACCGCGCTGCCGATCATCGCCATGACGGCCCACGCCACGCTGGAGGAGCGTCAACGCTGTCTCGCCTCGGGTATGAACGACCACGTCGCCAAGCCCATCGATCCCGACAATCTGTTCGAAACCGTCGGTCGTTTCTATCGAGCGAGTGGAGTCGCGCCGCAGGATGCCACGACCGGCAGCCAAGCCAGACGGACCCGGCAGCGATCGCGCCCAGCCCGGATCTCTCGACAGACGGGCCGGCCTCGCCCGTGTCGCCGGAAACGAGGCGCTGTACCTCAAGCTGCTGCACCAGTTCCTGGATCAACAGGCGCCGGCTGTCAACCAGGTCACCGAGGCGCTGGCAAAGGGCGACAGGCCGTTGGCCGAGCGGCTCGCGCACACGCTCAAAGGCGTCGCTGGCAACATCGGTGCAATGCAGGTGCATGCGGCCGCTGCCGTACTCGAACAGTTGATACACGGCGGCGCTGCACCGACCGCGATTCAGGCGGCAGCCAACTCAGTCGCGGCAGCACTCGATCCGCTCCTCGCGGAGCTGCGCTCGCTACCGCCGCTCCCGTCGTCGGCCGCGCTGGCAACATTCGCTCCGGCTGAATCGGTGTCCGCCGAAGACACGCGGGCGGCAGCCAGTAAACTGGCGGCGCTTCTGAACGACCTGGATCCAGGTGCGGCAGACTTCGTCGAGGCGCAGCACGCGGCGCTCCGGCCCCTGATGCACGGCGAAGCCTGGGCAGGCTTCGCCGCGCTCGTGCAGAATTACGACTTTGCGGAGGCGCACACGCAGTTGGAGCAGGCACTGCAGCGCTTCTCGACCATGTAGTCGCGTCCATGCCGCAGACCGCAGACTGCGGACCGATATACCCGAGAGAGAGCTTTCGTGAAAGATCTTGCCGACAGCCGCATCCTCATCGTCGACGACGTCAAGGCCAACGTCGACATCCTGGTTCACGCCTTGCGGGACGAGTACAAGCTCAGTGTTGCGCTCGACGGATCCGCCGCCCTGCGCAGCATCGAGAAGAGCCCGCCGGATCTCGTGCTGCTCGACATCATGATGCCGGGGCTCGACGGCTATGAACTGTGCCGGCAACTTCGCGCGCAGGAGTCCACGCGCGAAGTGCCCGTGATGTTCCTGAGCGCTCTGGGAGAGGCTACGGACAAGGCGCATGGTTTCGAGGTCGGGGGCAACGACTACCTCACGAAGCCATTCGAGATGCTCGAGATCAAGGCGCGCGTCAAGTCGCTGCTGCGGTCGAAGATGTACGCGGATGCCGTCCGCGAGGCGCTCGCGCGGGACTTGCGGATTGCGCGCGAGATTCAGATGGGCATCCTGCCAGCCGATCCAACAGCGGCAGTGAAAGGTACGGGCCTGGATGTACAGGCCGTCATCGAGCCGGCCCGCCAGGTCGGCGGCGATCTCTACGAAGTGCTCCGCGCAGCGGACGACCGCGTCGTCGTCGCCCTGGGCGATGTGTCCGGAAAAGGGATTCCCGCGGCGCTCTTCATGGCGGTCGCGGTGACAGTGCTGCGAACGCTCGCGCGTCAGTTCACCGAGCCCGATGACATCCTGCGCCGATTGAACGACGAACTGGCCGAACAGAATCCTCGTGGGATGTTCGTCACGTTGCAATGTCTGGTGTTCGATCTCGCACGGCAGCGCGTGTCATGCGCGGGAGCGGGACACCACCAGCTTGCGGTCTGTTCGCGCGGCCAGGCTCCGCGCCTGGCCTGCCCTTCGTCTGGACGTCCGGCGGGACTGATGCTGTTGAATCCCATCGAGCGGGAGACGCTGCCGCTCGCACCAGGCGACACGTTCGTGCTCTTCTCGGATGGCGTATCAGAAGCGATGAACCAGGCGGAAGACTTCTACGGCGAAGAGCGTCTGCTCGAGACGCTGGCGGAGTTGCCTGGCGCGACCGCGGCTGAGCTCGTCGCGCACGTCATGGCCGACGTTCGTCGCTTCGCTGATGGCGCGAAACAGTCGGACGACATCACAGTGCTCGCCGCACGGTATCAACCACAGTGAAAGACGTCACATTGACGATGGCAGATTGACGATTGACGAATAGCGGCTCCGCCAAATCGTGGGGCTAATCGTCAATCGTCATTCTGCCATCGTTCAATGTGCGAGTACGCCTACCAGCCCTTCCGGACGATCTCGAAAATCCGGTTGAGTCCGTGCTGCTGGGTCAGGAACCAACGTGCCGGGGTTATCTGTTGGCGGTTCACTTCAAAAAACCAGCCGGGATCGTAGTCCGCGCGATGCGGTCTCAATGACAGCCGGTGCGCATCATCGGACGGATCGTGTGTCCCGAGGATGTCGAACTCGGACGAGGATCCGTTCGAGACATGCAACCCCGTCGGCTCATTGTCTTCTTCTCCCACGGGCGCGGAAACCGAGTCGCGCCCCAGCGCAATCAGCCGCTGTGCCTTCCGGTTCCCATCGATGTCGAACGCCCAGACCGAGTCGAGACGATCTGCCTGATCGTGCAGTGTATCGCCGCGATCCTCAGTGGCCAGCAGGGTCTCGTCGTCGGCAAAGGCGAGGTTGTCGAACGAGGCATGGTCGATGTCGCCGAGGACGACCAGGCTCACGGAGCCGCGGTGGCTTCCACGCGGGAAGTGCGCCTTGAAGATGGAGCCCCACGAGCCGCGCGCGGCAAGCGCCGGCTGACTGCCTGCATTGATGTCAGTGTCGCCGGTTGGACAGAAATAGAACGTTCGAAAGCCGGAGCCAGGGAGGAACTCGGCGTTCTCTGGCCGCTTGAAGGGCGTGGCCAGCTTCTGCTTCGCGAGCGCATTGGCGTCGAAAGAAGCGAAGCCGTCCACCGCCGTGTCGTGCAGCAGCACCCACGCCGCGGGCCAGGTCGCGTGCGGAGTGTGCAGCTTGAGTTGCGCGGTCGAGAACACGTCGGCCACCGGGTCGCTGCCAAACACGACGGGCGTGTGATCGATCGACACCTGCAGCGCGAACAGCTTGCCACCCACGCTCAGGTCCCACCTGTGGTACGGCTCGAACCAGTACACGAACGAGTTCGGCTGCTTGGCGGTCTTCGCGCTGGTCGTGTCGCCCTGGACGACGTTGACCGACGTTCCGCCGACGTCCTCGACGATGATCAGATTCCCGTTGTCGTCCGGGTGAATCCCCTCGTAGCCGCCTTTGCCCAGGATGCCGTCCAGCGTGCGGACGACCGCGGGCCATTCCGGAGTCACCTCGATCACACCGCCCTTGGCGCCGTTCTCCTGAGTAAAGAGCAGCGTCCGTGTGAACGGATCCCAGGTGGAGCCATCAATCGCGTTGAACCCCGTCGGATCCTGCAGCGTCAGCAGCGTGATCCGGTGCGCGGGATCCGCGACATCCAGATTGATTCGAGTGATGTATGCGCGGTCTCCAGCGTTCTCGTGCCCCTGATACAGGAAGTGATGACCGTAGCGATAGCCCGGCGTGGGACCGCCCGGATCGTGATCGAACGTGAGGTAGAGATTCTGGTCGGGTTCGGTGCGGGTACCGTCAGCCAGGAGGCCTAGAGACGTGATCCCGCCGACTGGATTCTCGAGCGGATCGGATCCGCGCGCGATGAGTGAGACGGCGAAGTTGTCGGCGATACGGTTCGGCTGGACGGCGTCCGCCGGCGGATTTGCGGGATTGGCTGCCGGCACCGGATGCACGATGCGCACGTCATCTCCGCCGTAAACGGTGACGACCATCGCGAAAGTAATCAGTGCCCCGGCAAGGGCGAGCGGCGAGCGGCCGGATGTGCTGAATAGACTCATGGACCCTCCGATGTGAGACGTGCTCGTTCGCATGAACGCGGGGAGGGTAGGGTAAAAAGCAGGTGTGTCGCGCGCGTGTCGGGACGACTGCAGCAACATCACAATACGGGTGCCCCGTACGATTTCTTCGCAAGGCGGCGGGACAGGAGAGACGAACGCGTCTGTATTCATCAGACGTTCATCTCGCCGCCCTGTCGTGTGCGTCAGTCGTCGTCTTTCACAGCTACGCCACCCATGGCGGGATCGGACCAGCTGTCATTGCCGTCCTCGACATGACCGGCCAGTTGGCACAGAAACTTCGAGTTGTCGTCGACGGTGACCGATAGATCGTACCAACCCGCCGTGCGCTCGAGAGACCAGCTCTTCGTCTCTGAATCACCGCGTCCCACTACGAACGACTGGTGGCGACTTCCGTAGGCGCTCGTGACGCGTACGTGAGCCGCGTGGCGATCCGTCGTTGGTGATCGTGAGCTCGAGGCGACCGTCTTCGTACTCGGCGTGTACCCGCACGTCAGTGCGAAGCGGGCCGATACTGGCGCCCTTGAAGTGCCGGAAGAACCCGTTGGGTCCGAACACCGTCAGGTCGTAATCGATCGGCGCCCTCCATGCATCCGCCAGATGCTTGCCGGGCTCGACCGTGTAACTCCTGGCCAGGTCCGTGTAGTCGCCGGATCGAACGTGGAACACGGCGCCCGCCGCACCACGGTTGCGGAAGTCGATTCGGAACGTGTTGTTCCGCTGAAGGTCGCCCTCGACGTGCAACGCGTACGGCAGCGCGCGAGCGGGCTTCACGCCGCGCTCCTGCGACGGCAGCGCACCGTGTGCGGGCGGCACCGGAACCTCGTCGTCGTGGCGCACGAGATCCTCGGGCTTGTACGAGGCGGTGCTCGGAAGCATCAACCGCCGGGACGCATTCGGCGTTCCGAAATCGAATGCGCTCGTGAGATCGCCGACGACCGCGCGCCGCCAGGGCGTGATGTTCGTCTCGATCAAATCAGGCGACTGGTGTCCGAAGCGCGCTTCCAGGAACCGAATCATCGAGGTATGGTCGAACAGCTGCGAGTTCACCCACCCGCCCCGCGTCCAGGGCGATACCACGATCATCGGCACGCGGATGCCCAGGCCGTACGGCCCACTGGCGTGTCCCGAATCTCCCGGGAAGATCTCGTTCGTGGTTTCCACCGTTGACAACCCATAGGCACGCGATGCCGGCGGCGTCGGCGGCACGAGATGGTCGAAGAAGCCGCCCTCTTCGTCGTACGTGACGAACAGGGCGGTCCGGCTCCAGATCTCAGGATTCGATGCCAGGATGTCGATCACCTGCGAGACGTACCACGCGCCGAAGTCCGGCTCCCAGTTGGGATGCTCGCAGTACGCTTCGGGCGCTACGATCCACGACACCTGCGGCAGGCGGCCCTTCTGCACGTCTTCCCGCAACAGGTCCATCAGCCGTTCGGGATCCCGGTTCAGTGACTGGATATCAGTGGCCACCTTGGCGCGATCGGCGAGCGGCGTGCCCGGCAGCGCGGACTGGTACTGGTGGAAGTACAGGAGCGAGTTGTCGCCGTAGTTCCCGATGTACGGGTCGTCGGTCCAGCCCCAGAAGCCAGCCGCATCCAGGCCCACGCCCGCATCCTGATAAATCTTCCAGGAGATACCTGCTCGCTCGAGGCGTTCGGGATACGTAGACCAGTCGTAACCGGCTTCGGCGTTGGTGATGACCGGACCGCCGCCATTGCCATCGTTCCCTACCCACCCCGTCCACATGTGGTAGCGATTCGGATCGGTCGGCCCGAGCAGCGAGCAGTGATAGTTGTCGCACACCGTGAACGCATCGGCGAGGGCGAACTGATACGGCAGGTCCCGGCGCATGTGATACGTCATCGTCGTGACGCCCTTGTTCGGAACCCAGCGGTCGTAGTAGCCCGAATTCCAGGCTGCATGCGTGTCGGCCCAGCCGTGCGGCGGATCGGGCAGGAACGTTCGTCCGAGATTGTCCACGTCCGGCCGGAACGGCAGGAGCTCGCCGGCGCCGTTGGGCTGATGCCAGACAGACTTCCCGGACGGCAGTCTCACCGGATGTGGATCCGCAAACCCTCGGACGCCGCGCATCGTTCCGAAGTAGTGGTCGAACGATCGGTTCTCCTGCATGAGGAACACGATGTGCTCTACGTCGGCGATCGTCCCGGTGCGATGGTGCGCGGGGATGGACAGGACGCGACTGAAATCGAGTGGAACAGACGCCGCGAATGCGGGCGCACCGAGAAGTTTGAGGAACGTTCGCCGATCAGGTGAGCTCATGCGTGCCTCCCGGAAAGTAACTCGTGCGGGAGGACGCTAGCAGCTGGGTGTGGAGGCGGTGTGATCCGCGTTCGACGATCGCGTAAACGTATCGGACGGGCCCGCCTTGGCGGGCCCGTAGACGCTAGCTCAACGGGTCGATCGCGTGCTGAGAGACCTGCAAGGACGCTTCGGAGAGGCCCTGGCTAGTTGACCTGAATCGTGACGATCAACGGATTGTGGTCCGAAGGTTTCTTGCCGCTGGCGTCACGCGTATCGAAGACCTGCGCCTTGGTCACGACGAGCGACGTCGCGCCCTTTGACGCCCAGACATAGTCGATGCGCGTGTTGCGTGTGTTTCCGTCGGGATTGGAAGGATATGTGACCGCCGTGCCCTTCGCCTTCGCTGCCAGCCACCCGTCAGTGTGGGTCTTGAGCATTTCGCTGATTTCTGTCGTGCCGGGCCAGCCGTTGAAGTCCCCCGCGACGATGCGCTGCTGCGGCTCGGCTGCTGACCAGGTGACCAGCTGTTTGACCTGAGCCAATCGAGTCGTGCTCGAGTTCTGATCGAGATGAGTCGAGAACACGTCGATGATCCGGCCGTTGACGTTCAGCCGGGCCATGGCCACGGAGCGCTGTACGGTCAGGAGGTACCCAGCCGTCGCGTCGATGCCCAACCGCGTCATGACGCATTCGCCCTCGCCGCTGGTGGCACCCCACTTCTGCACCCAATGGTAGGTCCACGTCTGCCCCGTCTTGGCCTTGAGCTTGTCGGCAATCAGCTTGGGCATGTCGGCCGATGCACTCGCGTAGTGATTGATCTCGTTGAACGAGATGACATGCGGCATCTGCGACGCGACGAATGCGACGACGCGGTCGATATTCGACGTGCCATCTGGCGCGTGACCCTGAGCGATGTTCCACTGCAGCATCTTGATCGTGCTGGTCGTTCCAGTGGAAGACTGTGAGCCAGAGCCCGAGCTCGTTCCCGTACCAAGGACCACGGTCAGCGTAGGACGCAGCGCGGCATTCGACTCTTCCGACGGATAGAACTCGCGATAGCTGTCCTTGCCCGTGGCACCGGCGTCAACGAGCAGCAAGCGCGTGTAGCGTGAGGCGTAGTCTCCGTCAGACGTGTGCTGCACGAGGCTCGTGACATTGAACGTCACCTTCGACCCGGTGGTGTTCTTCGCCGACGCCTGCCCGATGAGCTCCGCATGGTCGCCGCCTGGCGTGCTCCACCGCGTGCCATTCTGGCTCTCCAGCCACGTTGCTTCCGCCTCCTGAAATGGAGACGGCTCCCGGTACGCGCTGATCGTTCTGGTAGCGCCGCTCGCACCAAGCCCCGACCTGACCGTCAGCGTCAGCGTCGCCGACTTCACCACCGAGCCCTGGGGGATGAAATTGTCGGTATCGAACTTGAGTATTGTTCGTCGCTCCCAGTCAGGATCCGGTACTGCGCCGGGTGACCAGCGAATACTGGTCGAGATTCGTGTTGGAGTAGCTGCCGCTGCGGATGGTGGCATCGGTGACTTGTGTGCCGGCTTGATTGAGGACGACGGTCTGCGCAGCGGCGGTGCCGGACAGGGTCGAGAGACTCAACGTGGCGGCCGCGAGCGAGCCAACGAGGTACGTGCGGACGGAGGCAGGCAGGTGAAACATGTACATCTCCACGGAGGTACTGACCGCAGCCGAGCAATACGACACCGGCATTCGGTGCCTTATCGCAGCGAGTGCGATCCCGAAACGGCTGAGCGTGTTGGGTGAAGTCGTTGTCTAAGGACCCTGCCACGAACAGCAAGGCCCGGTCGCGCTTTCAGGCAAGGAAGTTGCCATGAGGCGACATGACTGCAACGGTCTGACGCCGTGTGAGATGTTTCGCTGAGGTGCTTCGAGCGTGCCATCCGCGACCGAGTAATGGCGAACCTTTTACACCACTGTGTGGTCTCGGTCACGACGTCGTCGTGCCGGCCGGCTCTGAAAGTTATTTCCCGTCAACCTCATTAGTTCTGTGACACCAGAGGGGGACGGCATGACCCGATCGGGACGCGTGAGGCAAGTCGTGGCGATTGCGCCGAACGCCGACTCGCGAGCCTGGAGCGACTGGCGCAGATACCGCTCCCCTTCCTCGAGTTTGCCGGAGGTGTAGTACAGAAAGCCGAGCCGGTCGAGACTTCGGCCCGTTTCTCGAGGCGATGCCGCTCGACGCAATGCGGCATCGGCGGCCTCGATCGCCCGCGGCAGATCGCCCTTCCCGTACCAGTCCATCGCCTCGGCGTCGAGCGCCGCCCATGTTTCGGCCGGCGGTGTCTGCGCGAGAGATGCCGCCTGGCAGAGCGCCAGCACCGCAGCGCACACAAGACCAGGCCTACGCGAGGACATCATGGGCCGTCGAATCACGGGATCCGTTTCGGATCGATCACGACGTGTCTGATCCGGCGGCGATTCCAGGTGTACGTCACGTGCACGACTCCGTCGTGCGACTGGATCATGGCGGGATACGAGTACTCGCCCGCTGCATCTTCCAGGGTCACGGCTCGCCGCCAGGTCTTACCGTCGCTCGAAACGGCGATCTCGAGCTGTTCCCTGCCGCTGGCCGACGGGTTGTACGCCAGCAGGAAGCGGCCGTCGGCAAGGCGAACGCTATCGATGCCTGCACTCGGATTGGGCAGGGCCGTTGCCGTCATGGGCGTCCACGTGCGCCCGGCATCGTCGGACCAGGCTTCGGTGATGACGTGTTGTCGGCTGCGACACAGGATCTGGAGCCGCGTCGCCGAGTGCACCAGGATTGTGGGCTGAATCGCTGCGAAGCGCTTCGGATCGTTCAGCGGTGTGGTCTTCTGCCATGCCGCCGCCGAGGCGAGGCCGGTACCGTTGTAACGCTCCATGTGCACGATCCAGCCTCCGTCTTCGGTGCTGGAGCCCGCGAGCAGCGTCCCGTCTGTCAGTTCGACCGGCTTGGCGCGAATGGGGCCGAGCATGCCCTCGGGCAATGACACCGCGTCGGACCACGAGCGCCCATTGTCCGGCGACGTTCGCGCGAGGGCCCACCAGCGGTCGGGGTTCGGCCCGACTTTGTAGAAGAGCAGGAGCGGACCACGAGAGGGCAGGAACAGCACTGGATTCCATGTTGGCAGCGCGCGTCCGTCGGTCCCGGCTCCGCGGGCGACTTCGATCGGCGCAGACCATCCGGCCGAATCGCGTCGCGCGGACCAGATGCCCACATCGGGCCTGCGCTCGGCTGTACCGCCGAACCAGGCGGCCACGAGGCCATCGGGCGTTTCGACGATCGTCGAGGCGTGAGCTTCAGGGAATGGCGCGTGCTCGAAGATGAATTCGACCTGGACGATTGGCGACGGCGGCGACTGGACTGACAGGCCCACGATCAAGAGCAGCAGGCCAGGTGACATGCGTCGGTCAGTGAGCGTGTTGCAAGGCAGCCAGGTTTCCGGCGATTGCCTGCCGAACGGAGTCCGGATTGGCTGCGCCCGCGGCCAGTGAGGCGGCTGCGCGATAGAGGCGGTCCGCGGTCGCGCGATCTCCGCGCAGCGCCGCGATCGCGCCGAGATTGTTCGTGACGCGCATCGCGGCCGGACCGGCTGCCAGCTTCTGTGCCGACTGCAGCGTCCGCTCGGCGGCGGCAAAGTCACGCTGCTCGATCTGGATGACGCCGAGCTCGTTCAGAACATCCGCGCGCGCTGCCGATGCCGCAGCTGGAGTCGAGTCGAAACTGTGGACGGCCTCCTGGAGCAGACGCTTGGCGTCATCGAGATTTCCGCGCTGGCGCTCGAGCGTCGCGAGTTCGGCGAGCGATCGACGACGGATGTCCGCTGGCACCGAATCGTCGTTTGCCGTCGACACCGCCAGGCTCGCCAGTCGGCTGGCGGCAGACAGATTGCCCGTGGCTCTCCGCGCTGCGACCTGCTGCAGGAGCGCTTGGGTGTGAGTCGCGCGGTCAATCTCGACGCGATCGCCTGTTCGCGCGACCGCGTGGCCTTCAATCCGACCTCGTGCGCGCTCGCGGAACACGGCCGTCACGGTCAGGCGGTCGAGTCGGCGTGCGCCTCGAACGATCGGTATCGTCATGCCTTCGGTCAGGCCGTCGAGCGAGCCGAGGTCGATGTCGGCGATGCCGTCACTGACTTGGAGAATCGTACCGGCCTGCCTGGGCAACCGGCCAGACGGCGCCTCGCCCGACCGGAACGACGGTGTGGCAGCCGCCGTTTCCACGAGCGCGCTCAGGAGAATCGGAGCCGCGAGCGCCGGTGCCGGGATGGCGTGAGACGAAGCGGCCGGCTGCGATGGAGCCGGCGCGCGGCCTTTCAATCCAAAGGCCACGGCAAGGACGAGGGCCGCTGCCGCGGCGAGCCCTGCGACCAACGCTGCCGGCATCCAGGCCGATCGTCCCGTCAACCGGCGGTCACTGAGTGCGCCTGGGACCTCGGCGGAGTCGCTCGCGACGTCCGCTGACGTGAGTCCAGCCTTCGCAACCGCGGCTGCTGTCAACGCGTCGAACAGGTCCGGATCGTCCAGCGCTGCCTGCGCAAGACGCCGCTCTTCCGAGCGGGACAGCTCGCCCGCGAGCAGACGATCCAACGAGTCGGCGGGCATATCAGGCATGAGACACCGTAGCGACGCCGCGTGGCGATGGTGAGGGCACGGGACCCGGCTCGTTCATGCGAGCGCGCACGTGCTCCACGAGCTCGCGCGTACTGCGATGCAGCCACGTGGCGACGGTCTTCTCATTCGTCCCGAGGCGGCGCGCAATCTCATCGTACTTGGCGCCTTGCAGGCGCAGCAGCAGCGCCGCGCGGCGATCGCCGGTCAGCTGCATCGCGCACTCGTGCACGATGGCGCGCGATTCCGCGTCAATCATGGCGTCCAGGTGGCTGGGGTCGCGATCGGGAATGTCGAGGAGCCCGTCGATCGGCGCGGAGATCTCGCGACGGCTTCCCACCCGTGCGCGATCCTCCCAGACCACGAAGCGCAGTACGCCGTGGAGCCAGCCGAGCAGCTGGGCGAGCGTCCAGACCGGAGGTTCCGCATCCGTCGCGGGGTGATCGTGAAAGTAGTAGTCGATGGCTGGGCGCGACAGGGCATTCGCCAGCGAGCGGCGGATCGCTTCCTGAGCCGCGGCCTCGGGGTCGCGCGATCCCATGCGTGCGGCCCGCAGCGCGAGTGCGCCGACGACCTTCCGGTACGCGCCCGCGGCCGAGGGATCGGCGTCGGGCGCTGTGATGGGCACTGTGACTCAGCCTGAGGGCAGCATTCTGTCGCAGGGGCTCGAATGCCGCAAGTCGAGCCGGGCGTCGATCGCGCGATCGGCATCCTCGTATCCTCATTTCAAAGAAGGCCTCTCGGCCCAGATTTCTTGCGGGACGACCTCCCGATCCTCAATGAGGCAATCGAACGATTTCTTTCGACTCTTGTGTTAACGTGACGGGTATGCGTCGGTTGCGGGCACAGGTTGCGTGGATAGCCGCCGGATGGCTCTCTCTGCACCTTGCCTTGTTCGTGGCGGTCCCGACGAGCTTGTGCTCAGCAGGTGGTGGGACCTCCGCGAAAGCCGCGTGCAAGTGCGCCCATGCGCAAGGCGATGTGTGTCCGATGCACCATCCCCGGGCTGGATCCGAGCGTGCGGATACCCGCTGGTGCGCGTGCGCAAACGCGGACCCGATGCTCGCCACGGTGGCCTCCTTGCTGGGGCCGGCGGCCGTACTCGCGCCGCCAGTACCACCACTCGCTACTCCTGCCGCTGTCATCTGTCAGACGGCAACGGCGCGTGCGTTCCTCGACGTTCCAGCCGTTCCCGATTCGCCCCCACCCCGCCTCTAGCACTCTGTGCGCCCGCGATCGAGCCCGGACTTCGGGCCGATCTCGTACTCGGCCGGCGCCGCCCGTCGTCGTGGCGGCGGCGTGGCCGTGTTGTCGTGCGTTCAGGCGCGAAGTACGTGGAGCGATCAATGGGGAATGTGGGAAGCCGCTGCGCTGCTGTGCTGATCTGCACGCTCGCGTTGGCGGCGAACAGGGCCGGAGCACAGGAAGCGATCAACTACGCCAGCGTGAGCGGACGAGTGACCGATCAGCAAGGTGCGGTCGTCGCCGGCGCGCAGATCTCGGCGCGGCAGATCGACACGAATGTCACGACCAAGGCCGTCACCAGTACCGACGGACGATTCCGGCTGCCCTATCTCAGGGTCGGCCCATACGAGGTCACCATCCGTCGCGACGGTTTCGCGGACGGCACTCGCTCGTTGACGTTGACCATCGGGGCTGCCCTCGATCTCCCAGTCGTGCTGACCGTCGCCGGCGTCACGTCGGACGTCACCGTCGTAGGCAGCGGTGACCAGCTCGAGACGGCCCGCAGTCAGATCGCCGGCACGATCCCGCAGGCCGAAGTGCACAGCCTGCCGATGAACGGCCGCAACTTCCTCGATCTCGCGCTGCTCGTCCCCGGCGTTTCACCAACCAACGTCGGCAGCACGCAGCTGTTCCCGGAAACGTCGGCCGTCCCCGGTCAAGGCATCTCAATCGCCAGTCAGCGCAATCTCTCAAACAGCTTCATCGTCGACGGACTGTCGGCGAACGACGATGCCGCTGGCTTGAGCGGGATTCCGTACGGCGTGGACGCAGTGGATCAATTCCAGGTCGTCACGTCAGGAGGTCAGGCGGAGCTCGGTCGGGCCCTTGGCGGCTACGTCAGCGTTGTCACGAGGAGCGGCACGAACCAGGTGCACGGGACGATCTATGACTTCGCGCGTGATGACCGCTTCAATGCGGCGAACGCCTTGTCGGGCACGACGCTGCCGATGGATCAGCAGCAGTACGGCGCAAGCGTGGGCGGGCCGCTGGTGCGGAACCGGACGTTCTACTTCTCGAACTTCGAACAGCGTCGGCTCGATCAGACCGGCCTGGTCACCATCCTTCCGCAGAACGCCGCGGTCATCAACGCCAGGCTCGACGCGGTCGGGTATCCGGGTGGCGAGGTGACGACCGGCGTGTATCCGAACCCCGTTCACAGCACGACCTTCCTCGGAAAGATCGATCACCAGTTGAGCGCGTCCGATCAGTTCACGGCGCGGTACGGCCTCTATCGCGTGACATCTGACAATTCGCGAGGCGCGGGCGCGCTCAACGCACCGTCTGCGTCTGCCGGACTCGACAACGTGGATCACGCCGTCTCGATCGGCAACACGTGGACGCTTTCGCCGAAGACCGTGAACGAAACACGCGCCCAGTTCACGTATGGCGATCTCGCCGCGCTGCCCACCGATTCAATCGGCCCGTCAGTCAACATTTCGGGCGTGGCGGCCTTCGGTACGTTGTCGGGCAGCCCGTGGCGCCGCCTCAACCGGATGGTTCAGGTCGTGGACAACCTCTCACACCAGGCCGGCGCGCATGCGCTCCGCGCCGGTGCGGACTTCATCTTCAACGACGACACGATCACATACCCACGCGCCGTCCGCGGCAGCTACGCGTTTTCGTCGCTGCCCGCGTTCCTCACCGGCACGTACAGCGGCTTCACGCAGACATTCGGTGATCCCGTGGTGTCGCAGACCAACCCAAACCTCGGAATGTATGTCCAGGACGAATGGAGCGCCGCGCCTGGCCTGACGCTGAACCTGGGCTTGCGCTACGACCTCCAGTTCCTCGAGCCGATAGGCACCGACTCGAACAACGTCTCGCCCCGCGTGGGCGTGGCCTGGTCACCTTCGTCACATCGCGATCTGCTGATTCGCGGCAGTGCCGGATTGTTTTTCGACCGCGTCCCGCTTCGCGCGGCGGCAAACGCCATCCTGTCAGCCGGTAACACCACAGATCTGAGCAATCTGCGCCAGCCGAGCGTTTCGAATATCACCCCCTCTCAAGCCGGTGCCCCGGCATTTCCCGACATTCTTCCGGCTCGCGTCCTGACGACCACGCTCGTCGATTTCACGACGATGGATCCGGACCTGCAGAATGCCTATTCGAGCCAGGCGAGCGTCGAGGTGGAGCGATCGCTCGGTCACGGCCGTACCGTCAGCATCGGCTACATGTACTTGCGCGGTACGAATCTGCTGATGTCGATCAACCAGAACGTTCCCACGTGCGCCGGCGCGGGCACCAACAACGGCTGCCGGCCCAACGCGGCCTATCGGAACAACAGCCAGTACTCGTCGGCTGGCGAGTCGAACTACCACGGGCTGCACGTGTCGTTCGTGCAGCGGCCGATCGGCTGGGCCAGCGTCCGCGTGAGCTACACGCTGTCGAAGTCGATGAACGACCTCGGAGAAGCGTTCTTCAGCTCGCCGATCGATCCCACGGATATCAAGCGCGACTGGGGCCGTTCCGACGACGATCAACGGCATCGCCTCGTGATCGACGGAACGGTCAACACCCCGATGGCGCCGGCGACGACCCTGTGGGAGCACGTGAGCCACGGCTTCCAGGTGAGCGGCATGGTGCAGTACTACTCGTCGCTCCCGTTCAACATCGTGTCCGGCGTGGCCAATCTGCAGGGCACGACGAGCCGTCCGCTGGCCGATGGATCCACGGCGCCGCCCAACTTCGACGTGCGATCCGTCACGTTCATTCCACGCAACGCGGGAACCGGCAGCGACTTCTTCACGCTCAACCTGCGTCTCAGCCGCACGTTCCGCATTGGCCGGGCGCTGAAGCTGGATGGCCTGGTGGAGGCGTTCAACCTGACCAACCGCGTGAACAGTGTGACCAGGAACAACACCTGGGGACCAGGCGCGTATCCACACAATCCCGTGCCGGCTTTCAACAGCGTCACGGCGGTCGGCGATCCACGCACGCTCCAGTTCGGGGCGCGGTTGTCTTTTTGAGGATGCCGTGACGACCAGCCCGATGCAGTCTGCGAATGCCCGGTTCCTGTTCCTGTCCGCCGCGGTGCTCTCCTGTGTGGCCGCCTTCGCGACCGGCAACGCGATCTCTGTGGACGTCGGCATCCCGGGTCGTGCGAATGCATATCCGTCACTCGCTGACGCGGGACCGCTGGTAGCGGTCGCATGGGGCGCCAGCACGTCCGACGGCACCACCGATATCTACACAGCACTCAGCCGCGATGGCGGCCACTCGTTCGCGGAGCCCGTACGCGTCAGCGACGGTGCCGGTACCGCACGGCTCGCCGGCGAACAACCGCCGCGCATCGTCCTCGTCCCCCAGAGCTGCCAGCGAGCCGTCGATCGTGGTTGTGTGGACCGCAAAGGCGGAAGGCGGCACGAGACTCGTCTCGGCGCGCTCTGACGATGGCGGCCGGACGTTTTCTGCGTCGGCCGTCGTGCCGGGAAGCAACGCGCCAGGCAATCGTGGCTGGGAGTCCGCCACTGCCGACGGTGCCGGGCATGTGGCGGCCCTCTGGCTCGACCACCGTGAGCTGGCGACGACCGGAGGCGCAGCGCACGACCATTCAGACCACCAGCATGTTCCGCGGGACAAGTCAGTAGATGGAGCGGCGCGGGCCCAATCGTCGAAGCTGTTCTTTGCCCGCTTGGACGACGCGACGAGCGCACGACCGATCACGGGCGGCGTGTGCTACTGCTGCAAGACGACGATGGCGCAGGATGCTGACGGTACGGTGTACGCGGCCTGGCGGCACGTGTTCGAGGGGAACATCCGCGACATCGCGTTCACGATGTCCACTGACGGTGGCCGCACCTTCGCGCCGCCGGTCCGTGTCAGTGAGGATCGATGGGTACTGGATGGCTGTCCCGAGAACGGTCCCGCGCTGGCGGTGGACGATCATCATAGGGTTCACATTGTGTGGCCCACTCTGCTGCCTGGCCCGTCCGATTCGAGCGAACCTATACTGGCGCTGTTCTATGCGATGTCCTCAGACCATCGGGCCTTCACCACGAGGAAGTTGATTCCGACCGAAGGTGTGCCACGCCATCCGTGGATCGCGCAGGGCGAGCGCAATGAGCTGGTTGTCGTGTGGGACGAAGGCAAGGACGGCGCACGCCGCATCGCAGCCGCACGCGTGACCGTCGATGAACGGGGCGACACACATTTCGTGCGTCAGCCTCTGGGAGACGCGTTCGCCGGAACCTACCCCGTGGTTGCGGCGGGTCCCGGCGAAGCGACGATGGCGTGGACCAGCGGACCGGCCGGACAGACCATGATCCGCGTGGCGCGAGTACCGCGGTAGCCGATCTATGCCGCAGCCGCTAGCGCTGAGGGTTCGAGCGCCACGGCGAGCACCTGATCCACCGACCGCACGACGTGGAAGGTCATCTGATTCCGAACCTCCACCGGCACGTCGTCCAGATCCGGTTCGTTGCGCTCGGGCACGATCACCTCGGTGAGCCCGGCGGCGTGAGCCGCCAGGACCTTCTGCTTCAAGCCTCCAATCGGCAGCACGCGGCCCTGGAGCGTCACTTCGCCCGTCATGCCGATCGTGCTCTTCACGGGCCGGCGGCTCAGGAGTGACGCGATCGCCGTGACCATCGTGATCCCGGCGCTGGGGCCGTCCTTCGGAATCGCACCGGCCGGCACGTGGATGTGCAGCTCGCGCCCCTCGAGCGCGCGATCGTCGATCCCCAGCTCGGACGCGTGACTCTTCACGTAGGTCAACGCGATCCGCGCTGATTCTTTCATCACGTCGCCGAGCTGACCCGTGAGGACCAGCCCATTCCTGCCAGGCATCGACGCAGCCTCGACGAAGAGCACGTCGCCGCCGACGCCGGTCACGGCCAATCCCGTAGCGACGCCAGGCACCGCCGTGCGGACGGCCGCTTCGTGGAACACCTTCTGCCGGCCGAGCGCATCCTTGACCGATGACTCATCGACCGCGATGGGCGCAGGGTCGCCCGACGCAATACGCGTGGCCGTCTTCCGCAGCAGCGTACCGAGCTCTCGCTCGAGTTGGCGGACACCGGACTCGCGCGTGTAGTCGGTGACGACCCGGCGCAGGACATCGTCCGTGGTGGTCGCTTCGTCCAGCCGGAGCCCGTTTCTCTCGATCTGACGCGGCCAGAGATGACGACGCGCGATGGCGACCTTCTCGTCGGTCGTGTAGCCGTCGAAGCGGATCACTTCCATCCGATCGAACAGCGGCCCTGGGATGGTTTCAGCCACGTTTGCGGTCGCGACGAACAGGACCTGTGAGAGGTCGAGCTCGACGTCGAGATAGTGATCGCGGAACGCATGGTTCTGAGCAGGATCCAGCACCTCGAGCAGCGCCGCCGACGGATCGCCGCGCCAATCGGCGCCGACCTTGTCCACTTCGTCGAGCATGATGACCGGATTCATCGTCCCGGCGTCGCGCAGCGCTCGCACGAGACGTCCCGGCAGCGCGCCGATGTAAGTCCGCCGATGGCCGCGGATCTCTGCCTCGTCGCGGACGCCTCCGAGCGACATGCGTACGAACTGCCGCCCGGTGGCGCGAGCGATCGACTCGCCAATCGAGGTCTTGCCCGTGCCAGGCGGGCCAATCAGCGTCAGGATGACACCCGAGCGCTTGATGTCCGACATGCCGCGCTCGCTCCTGAGCTTCCGCACCGCGAGGTATTCGGTGATCCGCCGCTTGACCTCGTCCAGACCTTCGTGGTCGGCGTCGAGCACCTCTCGAGCGTGGACCGGATCCAGACGGTCCTCGGATCGCTTGGCCCAGGGCACCGCCAGCAGCCAGTCGAGATACGTGCGAATCATCGATGATTCGGCGTTCGAGTCGCCAATCCGCTCGAACCGGCCCAGCTCGCGTTCGGCCTGCTCACGCACCGCATCGGGCATGCCGGCGGCGGCGATCTTCTGACGGTATTCGTCCGCCACCGATCCATCGGTCTCGCCCAGCTCCTTGCGAATCGCGTCCATCTGACGCCGAAGGACGTACTCGCGCTGCTGCTTCTGTGTGCCTGCCTCGACGTCGTCGTGGATCCGCTTGCGCACCTGCACTTCCGCGAGCCGGTCGCGCTGGAACTGGAGCGCCAGGGTCAATCGCTCGACGACATCGAATGTCTCGAGCAGCTGCACCTTCTGGTCGAAGTTCAGGTCAGGCGAGTAGCCTGCGGTATCGGCGAGCGCGCCGGTGCTCGTGATCGACCGTACGAACGCGCGGATCCTGCCGTCGTCGCCGCGCAGCTCCAGAATTTCCTCGACGACCGCGCGGTACTCGCGTTCGAGCTCGCGCGTTGCAGCCGGCGGCGGTATCTGGTCTGGACGAGGTTCGCAGTCAACGCGGAGAACGTCGTCGGTATCCGCGGACGCGGCGCCAGGCACTGCTCGATGCAGCCCCGTCAACGAGACGACGACGCCGCGGCCGGCCAGGCGCATGCGATCGGACACCTCGGCAACGACGCCGACCTTTGCATAGGTGTTGTCGCGCCTGGGAACGAGGAGCACGCGATCGTCGCTGCCGACGTCTACGGGCAGCGTGATCGGCATTCCCGGAAAGGGCACCGCGTCGTCGAGTGGGATCAGTCTCAGCCTGTTCATGGTTGCATCATGGTAAGAGACTTACTTTAGTTTGTCAATTATTTAGTCTCTCATGTATAATGGGCGGCGATGAAGTGCGTGGACGCTGGCTCGAGCCACGCGTGGCAGCTGCTCGTGAGGTTCTTCTTCGCGCAGCGGGAGCGGCTGCCTGTGCGCCGGGACGGACTCGAGCTCTCGCCTGCGCAGTGGCATGTCCTGCACCTCATCCAGCCCGATCAGCCCGTGCCGATGGGCCGGTTGGCCGACACGTTGGGCTGCGACGCGTCGAATGTGACGGGACTGATCGATCGGTTGGAAGCCCGGGGGCTGGTCGAACGGCGGCCGTCGGCCGGCGACCGTCGCGTGAAGGTGCTGCATCTCACGGCCGCGGGAGCGCGGCTGCGGGCCCAGTTGTTGCGCCAGATTGCGGGCGGCTCCTGCCGCCTGGCCCGGCTCTCGTCCCAGGATCAGCGGACGCTGGTGAGAATCCTCGAGACTCTCATCGACGACCCGATGGGATGATGGGGTCGGGATGAGTTTCAGTTTTGCCGCTCACGTCCGACTTCAGGCAGTGCGGAAACTGAAACTCATCCCGACCCCCTCATCCTTCCTGTTCCTGGACGGACGCCGACTTCATCTCGGGGTGCCGCCGAAGATACGCGCGCACGAACGGGCAGATCACCACGATCGGGATTCCTTCGCTGCGCGCGGACTCCAATGCGGTCCGGGCGAGGAGACTCGCCACCCCATGCCCACGCAATTGCTCCGGCACCTCGGTATGAATGAGGACGATGTCGGTCGAGCGGCGCTCGTACTGAAGAAACGATACGTGGCCGTCCTTGACGACCTCGAAGCGGCTCGTCACGCGGTTGTCGCGGACGACGAAGTCCTCTGAATCCGTTCCGATCCGGATCCCGGTTTCAGTCGTGTTCGCGGGAGGATCGCTGGCGGGGAACGTCTCGACGAGCGCCTCGTCCAGCTTCTCTTCCTCGTGAGGATCGTCGGGTTCCATATCCGTTCGCCTGCCAGCGTTACAATCAATCGCCGGACGCGGCGTAGATGAGATGCCGCACCGTTGGTTCGGCCTGCGTATACTGCCTGACCGCATCCTCGACCTCGCGGTCGGCCTGTGTCAATCGTTCGTGCTGGCGCAGGTGTTCGGCCCAGGACGCCACCAGAAACGATTCGACATAGACGTTCTCACGCTCGAGGTCTCGGAAGATACCCCACCGCGAGGCACCGTCGCGACGTCTCACACGCCCGTACTCGTGCATCGCCTCCAGGAACGCCGCGGTGTCGGCCGCCCTGACTCGGTACTCGACGGTCACGAGTACAGGGCCTTCGTCGGCACCGGGCGACGTCGATCCCGCGAAGGCCGGCATGCGCCAGTGATTCCACGGCGTCACATCGCCCACGTGACTCGGCAGCGGAAACAAGAGGCCGAGCGGCGTGGTCGCGAGCGTCGCGAGACCGGCCGCGAGCAGCGCCACCTCGATGCCGGCGTGTGATCCGACCGTGCCCCAGAGCACGCTGCCGGCCGCCAGACCGCCTTGTGTGACGAGCAGGAACAGGGCGAGCACGCGGGCGCGCACCCAGTCTGGCGCCAGTACCTGCATCAACGCGTTCGACTGCGAGATGAACGTGAGCCAGGCACCGCCGGCGACCGCCATGGCGAGCATCAACGCTGGAAGCGCGTGCAGCGCGGCGAGCGTCGCCGTCATCAGACCCAGAACAGTGATAGCCGTCGAAACAACGGTCTCTCGGGACCACCGAGCCGTGGCGCGTTGCGTGAGAACCGCGCCGGCAATCGCGCCGGCGCCAAAAGACCCGAGCAGCAGGCCGTATCCGATGGCTCCGGCGTCCAACGTGTGCGCCAGCGTCGGCAGCAATGCGAACAGGGCACTGGCGCAGAACATCACGAGTCCTGCCCGCACCATCACCGCACGCGGCACCGGTGCGTGTCGGACGTACCGAAGTGCGGCGATCGTGGCGCCGCCCAGCGTTTCCGACGGCGCCGTCCTGGCGCGGACCGTCCGCTGCCATCGCGCGATGATGACGATGACGCCGAGAAACGACGCCACGTTCACGAGGAAGGCGGCAGCCACCCCGACTGCGGCGATGAGGGCGCCGGCGAGCGCCGGGCCAATCGCCCGCGCGAGATTGAACTCGATGCCGTTCAGCGCGGATGCGGCTGGCAGGTCGTCCTTCGACACGAGCTCCGGCAGCAAGGCCCGCCACGTCGGTGCCTCGACGGCATCGCCGGCCGACAACGCGAACGTCAGCGTCAGCAGCAGCCACGGCGTGATGTGGCCCGTCAGCGTCGTCACCGCCAGCACGGTCGCGACCGACACCATCCAGACTTCGGTGTACAGGATCAGGCGGCGACGGTCGGCGATGTCGCCGATAGCGCCGGCGGGCAAGGCGAACACGAAGAACGGGAGCGTCGATGCTGTCTGCGTCAACGCGACCATCAGGGGACTGGCGCCGAGCGACACCATCAGCCAGGCTGCGCCAACGCTCTGCATGAAGGTGCCGATGTCAGAGACGAAGTCGGCCGCGATCATTCGGCGGAACATCGGCGTCCGCAGCGGGCGCCAGAGGCTGGCCGCGTCGCTCATGCTTGATGGTTATAGCATCCGCTGACGACGCCGACCGAGACTCGCGCCCGCCACGCCGCCCACAGTGCCCAGCAGGACGCCGGGAAAGATCATGAGGATCGGCAGACTCAACGCCTCGCCGATCCCACCGCTGGCTCCGATTGCTGCCATCGTCTGGGCATCATGCCACCCTGCGAGCACGACCATGGCCGCCCCCAGACTGATCCCGGCGCCAACCGTCGTCGTCGCCAGTCCCGCGAGGCTGCCGGCGAGCAGTGAGCCCGATCGCCACGAGGCCCAGCACCCGACTGAAAGAAGAATGGTGATGGCCAGGTAGGTGGACGCCGTCGCGCGTGCATGGAAATCCGTTGGCGGCACGAGCCAATCGAGCGCAGTTCGGATTGCCACTGCCCCGCCGAAGATCGCGCCTGGCAGAAGCGCGGCTCGCCATACGAATCCAGCCACCTGCCGGATGTACCACATGTCGGCACTCGCGGCGCCACGCGCCGGCTGAATCGTGACGCGGTAGGCTTCGAGCAAATCACCGGACACGCTCTCGCATCGATCGTACGGCAGGACGGCGTGCAGCACCCGTTCTGCCCACCGTGGAGGTTGATCCCTCATACAATTCCTTTCAGTGGCCGCGGCAGCCCCTGCCAGACTCTCTCCATCGTGGCACGTGCATGATTGAGAGCCGTCACTCCTCTGGGCTGAAGACGATAGAAGCGTCGCGCACGGCCGCCGCGTACGGGCGTGCCGGTGCCAAGACGCGAGGCCACGAGCTTCTTCCGTTCGAGCCGTTCGAGGGTCGTGTGGATCGCGCCGGCGGCGACTGGACGGCCGAGGCGCCCCTGCACCTCACTCAGGATCGCCAGCCCGTACGCCTCGTCTCCCAGCCGGACGATGGCGAGGAGGGCCGCCTGCTCGAACGTGCCGAGATGATCCGCCACGTCAATTCCTACATTGTAGTAAACGACATGGCGTGTCAAGCACCGGCCGCTCGTTGCCTAAGTCCCAGCGTGACCCGTCCGCGGCCTTCCAGCACTCATGCATGGGGGTCTCCGAAGCGCTGTCACGCTGTCGGAGCACGATATATGGCTGGTTCAGCAGGTCCTTGCCGAGCCCGGGAACGATCGTCGCGCTGGACGGCGACAGGCGAACCACAAAGTAGTACTGCAGCGGAAAGGCCGATGCCGTGTAGGCCGACGGGATGACCCCGTGAAGCGCCGCACCGTGTCGCGTCAGCTCGACCGACTGAAAACGCTCGGCCTGATTGACGCGACGATACCAGCAGTGCACGGATTCGACAGGCGCATCCCGATCGAGCTGCACCGAGAGCGGGACATCCTCTCCTGGACGGAAGTCGGCGGGGGGCTGGTGAATGCAGGCAACGGCAGGACGCTGCGGCTCCGCCTGGGCCCGGGCGATGGCATTCGCGGTTCGCGGATCGTCGCCGGCGGTCGCCGTCGGTCGTCGTGCCACCAGCGCGTCGATATCGCGATCGATCGCCGGCAGCCGGTCGCTCCAGCGTCCGCGCTCTGAGATCTTGTCGCTGATCGACAGATCGCCGTACACCGTTGCGGATCGCTCGGCAGCCTCCGACCACGCGTCGCGCGCGCGGTGATACTGGCGTACGGCCGCATCAAGGGCGGCCCGGCTCCCGGTCCGTTCGTGAATGGCATACAGGACGCCGGCCCGCATCTTCGCGGCGAAAAAGCGCCCGAGGGTGCCCTGTATTGCCACGTCGACGGCGGCGCGCCGCGCGTCGATCGACGTGAGCGTGCCGGCCGCGGAGAGCGCGGTCGTCACATCGGTGGCCAGCCGCTCGAGCCACGCGGCCACATCGAGCGGTGTGTATCTGCCGCTCGACTCGCCCGCCAGGAACTCGGTCGCGCATTCCGCCATGCTCGTGAAGAGCTGCGGATCGAGGGGACTGGCGTGTTGGAACGTCTTTGGCGCCGGCGTGTCGCTGTACGGATTCGGATCCGGGATCGCGACGAGCGGCTGGTTCCAGCAGATCTCCGGCCAGTACGCGTCACATGCCGCTGACGGCGCGTAGGCGGTCGTGACCATCGGCAGAATGCGGCTCGCCAGCGCGAGTGCGCGCTGGAGCGGCTCGCCCAGCCCCTCAGCGACCGCTCGACGGACTTCTTCCACGTTCGTGTCGCCCGAGTCGTAGGTCAGTCGTCCCCATGTTCGATACCAGGCATCGTACTTTTCCCAGTCCCGGCGGGGCTCGAGCGCCGTATCCGCGTAGCCGGAACGCCGGCCCTCCGCGACCGCACTACCTCGGCGTCCACGAAACGTGAGCGGCTCCATGAGGTCCATACCGTCGGATCCGCAGAACTGAAATCGATGCGCGTGGGCAGCCGTCGCGGCCGGATCGGCAGACAACAACACGCGCTGGCTGCCGAACCAGACGCGGTGGCGCACCGTGTAATGACGGTCCTCGCGGAGCAGCTCACCAAACCCGTAGCGCGTGTAGCTGAGCGACCCAGCGCTGAGCGCCATCAAGCCACCCGCGTTCTGACCCGCCACCGGCCGCTCCAGCTCGCGGATCGACGCCTGGTGATACGGGAGCCCGATGTGCTCGGCCCAGTACTTCGGCGACACGTTGACCGGCATCCCGGTCGCGAGTGCGCGATCGATGAGATCGTGGTCGAGCCCCTTCGCGTGGAGGTCGATTTCGACGGCGCGGCCGCAACGGCGAACGCCGTCGAACACCGTCTGCCAGAACTCGTAGCTGCCCTCTGCCACTCCGCTCTCGCCGTGAATTCTCAACGCCACCGCGGTGATGGAGGGACACGCTCGCAGGACCTCCGTCAACGCGTCACGGCAATAGGACGCGTGCGTCGCCGGCGTCAGGCCCTGAACGACATAGCGGGCATCCGGGCTGTTGGCGAGCGAGTAGCCGTGCATCCAGATGCCGAGCTGAAACGTCAGACCGCGTGCCGCAGCCTCGTCGCTGATGAAGCGCAGCGTGGCGAGGTTCCGGGCGCGATCGGCATCCGTCACGTTGGTGACAGTCACGTCGCTTCCAGGCAGGCGCACGAGAAAGGGATACAGAAACAGCGTGTAGCTGTCAGCCACGTGCTGGAGAAAGTCGTAGCCGAGGCCGAAGCCGAGATGCAGCCGGTTGAAGCGGTGAGTGGCGAGCATCGTGAGGTACGCCAGCCACCCCTCGCGGTCGTGCAACCACGGCGCATCGAACCGCTCGCACGTGACCTGGCGCATGACGCTGCGCACCGGATTGGCCGGCCGGCCAACGACCGGCGATCGGACGCCGAACGCCGTGCCGGCGGTGATGCCGCGCCGCCCGCGATCGGCAAGTTCCAGCAGCGCGTAGGTAAGTCCCCTCGAGTCCGAACCGCACACGACCATCATCGGCTGCCCGCCGTGACGGACGGACGCGATCGCGAAACGCTCAGGGCCCGCAGCGAGCGCGATCCCGATACCACGCAACGCCTGCGCGGCGCCGGCGTTGTCGCGCCAGCCACCGTGCATCGGGCCGGCGCACGCGACACAGAGCTCTCCACGACCAGCGTGTTCGACTCTTTCGATCTGCCGGACCGACGCGCCGCGCTCGGCCAGCGCCCGCGTGAGCTCGCCCGCAGCCCACTGCACAGGCCCGGAGGCTCCCACGGGATCGTGGGGATCGATGACGATGGCGATGGGTGAAGGGGCGCCGGCGCCAGCCCCGTGGAGGGACGGCAGGCCGACCATGCCGGCAGCCAGTCCAGCCTGAAGAAAGGCGCGACGATTCATTGGATTTGCCATATCTCGGGACGATCGCGGCCAACACGTGAACCGACTTGGGTGGCCGTGATCGCCGGCTCCTCAGCTTGGCACAACGGCGCGCTCTCGACGATACTGCGGCATTCGTTCGGCCTGCCACTCCAAGGAGACGCGCATGTGCGATCAGGATCACTTTGACGACGACCAGAGGAAATTCGAAGCGCTCGGCCAGGTGACCCGCCGGCAGTTCGGCGGCATCGTCGCTGCGGGCATCGCGATGACGCTGCCGGCGGTGGCGAATGCGGTGACAGTGACGGAGTCGGACGTCACGATCACGACACCCGACGGCCAGGCTGATGCGTACTTCGTGCATCCGTCGACGGGCGACGCCGCCGGCGTCCTCATCTGGCCTGACATCTTTGGCCTGCGTCCGGCGTTCCGGCAGATGGGCAAGCGGCTCGCCGAGTCGGGCTATTCGGTGCTGGTGGTCAATCCGTTCTATCGCATGAAAAAAGCACCGACGGCTCCGGATGGTGCAGCCACACCGATCGGAGACGTGCGGCCGCTCGCGCAGGGCCTCAGTGAGACCACGCACATGACCGATGCGAAAGCGTTCATCGGATGGCTGGACCAGCAAGCATCGGTAGCCAAGAATCGGAAGATCGGTACGCAAGGCTACTGCATGGGTGGCCCGATGGCGTTTCGGACCGCGGCCGCGATGCCCGACCGCGTCGGCGCGGTGGCCTCCTTCCATGGCGGCGGCCTCGTGACCGATGCGCCGAACAGTCCGCATCTGCAGGCCGCGAAGAGCCACGCGCAGTTCCTGGTCGCGATCGCCGCGAACGACGACGAGCGTGCGCCGACCGACAAGGACGCGCTCAAGGAGGCGTTCGCGAAGGCGAACCTTCAGGCGGAGATCGAGGTCTACGCGGGGGCGGCTCACGGCTGGTGTCCGCCGGACTCGAAGGTCTACAACGAGCCGCAGGCCGAGAAGGCCTGGGCGCGCCTGCTGGCGCTGTACGGGAAAGCGCTGGCGTGAACGCGAGAATACACATATTCACCGGACCGACCATCTCGGCCAGCGACGCGTGTCGGGAACTCGATGCCCTCTATCGGCCGCCCGCAGCTCAAGGCGATGTGTATCGGGCGGCTCTCGACGCTCCGCTGGCCATTGCGATCATCGATGGATACTTCGAGACAGTGCCTGCGGTGTGGCACAAGGAGATTCTGTGGGCCATGAGCCGCGGCATTCACGTGTACGGAAGCGCCAGCATGGGGGCGCTGCGCGCGGCTGAACTGCACGACTTCGGAATGATCGGCGTGGGAACCGTCTTCGAGGCCTACCGCGATGGCGTCCTGACCGACGACGATGAGGTCGCCGTCAGGCTCGGGGCCGAGGAGACCGGCTACCGGCCGCTGTCCGAGGCGATGGTCAACATCCGGGCCACGCTTCACGCTGCCGAGGCAGCTGGTGTCCTGACATTGCGGACTCGGCTTGCGCTGGAGCGCTTCGCGAAAGCTCTGTATTACCCCGAGCGGTCCTACGAGGCGCTCCTGGCAGCGGGAATGGACGCTGGTACCGATGACGTAGAGCTGGGCCGCTTGCGCAAGTGGCTGCCAACGGGACGCATCGACCAGAAGCGAGACGACGCGCTGACCATGCTGCGTGTCATACGGGAGGATGGCGAGGGCCGGCTGCGTGCCTGTGCGCGCGCGAACTTCGAGTTCGAGCACACCGTCTTGTGGGAGACAACCTCCCGATCGATCCGGCATCAAGTAAGACGAAGGCGGTCACAGGCAAGCGCAACAGACGGAAGGTCCAGTCCGAGACGGTGAGCGCGCGCGGAATCGCGTTGAAGACACCTGGATCCGCGTCCGACGTCAGACTCTCGCTGCTTCGCCACGCGCTGCGATGGCTGGTTTCGGGCTCGCTGGACCTGACATCCGCCCACAGAGTCGACGATGTGAAACGCTTGGGTGAGCTTGCCGTCACCGCGGATCTGCTGGAACGGCTGCCGAGAACGAATGCTCAACTCGTGCCTCGCGCTTTTCCGCGCCGGCTCCTGAGCGCCTGCTGGACGGCCCTTGCTCGCGGTGAAACCATTCTGACCTTCGTCGACCGCGACAGCGCGGGCGGTCTCTTCGTGACCGCGTATCCTCCATTCTTTCATCGCGGTTTTCGAAATCCCGGGCTCGAGCGCGCGTTACGGCGTGTGCTGTCGACGACCGAATACCACCCCGTTGATCTCGCAATCCTGGTAGAGGCTTCACAGCGGCGTCTTGGGGGTGCACTCGGGTGGCCGCGTGGCCCGAACCGACCGTGGCCGGCTCGGTGGACGCGAGCCGAGCCAACGGTTCGCGACGTCTATCTACTCGCGCACGCGGTGTTCTACGAGACAGACTTTGGGAGAACGCCGCAGCGTCTCCGTCGCGCCGATCGGCGAGCGCTGACTCGCCGCTTACCGGGCCTATTCGATCGTTTTTGCCGGACGGGCCAGTTCGACGTCCTCGCGGAGGTGGCCATCGTCTCCGGCTGCATTGGCCATCCGGTCCCGCCGGCGGTGTGGAAGGCGCTGCGGTCCGCCCAGCATCGCAATGGCACGCTCTCGTTCAGCCGACGGCGTCATCGAACGATGCGCGACCAGCACACGACGCTGGTTGCCATCATCGCCGCTGTGGTGTGTTGCGGAGACGGCGCGCCCGAGGACCGGGACGATACCTCGCATAGGCCGCGCCAAAACCGACCGGCTCGAGACCAGGGACGATGACCCTGACGACCGGGATGCCGAATTCCGGCTTCGTGAGGTCGACCCATGCAGCGCCCGCGATGCCGACCCGGCACAGTTGTGCGAGGAGCCAGTCGATATCCGCGTCGAACGTGGACGCCTGGAGCGTAGGCGCGTTGCGGAACGATCGCATCGGTCCCCGCACGGCCATGCAGGCATGCTCGAACTCGATCGCTTCGGCGCTCGCGTCGTAATCCTCGGGTCGCGCGTCGTCACGGGCGCCTGAGATCCAGGTCAGACGGCATTGGGCGGCTTCGGTCAGCGCCCGGGACAAGGCAATGCGACGATCCGGATGACACCCCATCCCGTGGGCACCAGAACCGGCTCGGTACCGCGGTCCCGGCAGGTCGGCAATCTGACAGACGAATGATGGAATCCCAACGTCCGTCGTCGTCTCCCAGATCGCAACCTGCACATCGGCAGCGGCATAGCGATCGAGAAGCGCTCGACAGCCAGCATCATCGACCGTCGCCGGATCCACGCGCGTTTCGGGAGGCTGTTCACGTTGGAACCACAACGTGGTGGCATCACGCTCGATGACTTCGCACAGAGCATGGACGATGGCTTCCAGGTGGTGATTGCCGGAAGCCAGCCCGTTCCCGTCCAAAGAAAAGGCGCCGCTGCCGGGCGGTCGCGGGAATCGAAAATCGGTGTGTACCAGCTCGTACGGCACGAGCAGAGGCTCGCCGCTGAGGAGCTCGTGTCCCTCGATCCACGGAATCGCCTTCCGGGAACTGAACGTGCTTCTGCGAGGCCGCGACAGGCGATCGACGTCGACGATTCTGCGAGAACGCCGTCGGAGGGTCGAGAGGCTGGCCCAGAGAACTGGCTGCGCGATGTGCTCGGCGTGGCTGAGCTCGATGGCTTCCATGAGCCCGGACGCGTGAGCGGCTTCTAGGGTCGCACCTTTGCCCTGGCTCACGGAGAGTGAGCGGGCGTTCGGACGGTAGACGGCGACGACCGGGATCCCGATGTAGTCGAGGCCCGTCAGGTTGGCAATTCGCGTGATGCCCATGGCCCGCCGAAGCGGACCAACTCGCGCCAGGGTCTGCTCTGGACCAACTGTGCGCTCGGTACCGTCGTGAAATCGCTTGACGGCGGCGTGCAATCTGGAGCCACCGGCAGCTAGCCCACCAGCGGGATCGAGCCGCCCTTGGAACGGCCCCCCTTGACGGCGCTGACATCCTTCACTTTCAGGTCCTTCATCCGCGCCGGCTTCGCCTTCGTCTTCGCTGACTGCTTGACAGCTTTCTTCGCCATGCTGACTCCCCTGCCCAGTGTCGTGACACTGGGACATCCTGTTCCGTGCTTATCTTCGCGTCTGCCACCGCGCGTGCGATCGTCGCCCGGCTTGGGCGGTAGTGTACGCCTGATCTGTTCCTTCGCCAACAGGCGACGCGACCGAGACGGTCTTCTTCCGGCCCGTTTCGGCCCCTCAATCGTTGAGGAACGCGCGGTCGTGCATTAGGATCCACGACACAATGGCGAGCCTTGACCGGCGGGCGTTCCTGGAGTCGATGGCCGCGGCCGGAGCCGGCACGTTCGCGGCCGTACGCACGCTTCGGGCAGCCGACGCCCTCGTCACTGTCAATCCGTCGCAGCCCGGACCCACAATCGGCCCTCACCTGTACGGGCATTTCATAGAGCATCTCGGCGGTGTGATCTACGACGGCATCTGGGTCGGCCGGGATTCGACGACGCCCAATGTCGGCGGGATTCGAAAACAGTTCATCGACGACATGCGGCGGATCGGCGCGCCGAACCTTCGCTGGCCAGGTGGCTGCTTCGCTGACGGCTACCACTGGAAAGACGGCCTCGGCGCGGCAAAGCGGCCGAGCACGTACAACTACTGGGAACATCGCATGCCCGCGGGGCTGCACGCGGCGGAACCCAACGAGTTCGGCTTTCACGAGTTCATGGCGTTGTGCCGGCTGGTGGGCGCCGAGCCCTATGTGGCGGCCAACGTTGGCTCAGGAACGCCCCAGGAGTTTCACGACTGGGTCTCGTACAGCAACGCACCGGCCGGCACGCTGTCGCTCGCCGACGAGCGCGCCGCGAACGGTCAGGAGGCGCCCTTCAACGTCAAGTATTGGGGCGTGGGCAATGAATCGTGGGGGTGCGGCGGCAACATGACCGGCGGCGAGTACGCCGCCGCCTACCGGCGGTTCATTTCGCAATGCCCCGTGTACGCGCCGACGTTCTTCGTGGCGACCGGCCCACGAGGGCACTCAGCCGATGCAGACGTCGGATGGACCGAGAGTTTCTTCGCCGGCGTCAGGGACGCTCGCGGGCTCGGCGTCAGAGTCGACGGATTTGCGCTGCACTACTACACCGACTTTCGTCAGACGGCCGACGACGGTGCGACGTTCGATACGAAAGGGTGGTACGCCGTTCTACACAAGGGCGCGCACATCGAACACGTGATCAACCAGCACTGGGAGATCATGGGGAAGTACGACCCCGAGCATCGCACCAAGCTCGTGATCGACGAATGGGGCACGTGGTATCGCGGCGGCACGGAGCTTGGTCCCCACTACATCTTGAGCCAGACCATCACGCTTCGCGACGCCATCCACGCGGCGATGACGTTCGACATCTTCAACCGCCACGCCGGCAAGATCGAGATGGCCAACATTGCCCAGACGATCAATTGTCTTCACTCGCTGTTCGCCGCTGTGGGAGACAAGTACACACGCACTCCCGCGTACTCGACGTTCGAGATGTATCGTCCGCATATGGGCGGCCGGGTGGTGCCACTCACATCCGCAATCCCCGACCTCAAGGTAGCGATGATTGACGGGGAAACCACGTTGCCAGGCCTTTCCGGCTCGGCGTCTGTTCGCGGAAACGTCCTGACCGTCACGTTGACGAATCCATCAGTACAGGATCCGCTGGTGACGCGGATTCGCGTGGCTGGAGGCGCAGGCGTGCGCGAGGCTCACGCCACGGTGCTGACACACGAAGACATGCACGCCACGAATACGTTCGAGAGCCCACACGAAGTCGGCGTGGTTGATCTGCCGGCCAGCGTATCCAGCGACACGGTGACCCTCACCATTCCGAAGCACGCTGTTGTGGCCGTCTCGCTGCAACTCGCCTGATCCCGCTGGCACCGTGTCTTACAAAGCCGATCCCAATAACGGGACCGCGCTCCGTCATCATGGTGCGGTGGCCGACGCCCGATGACGGGCGACAACCCGGTCGCGTTCTCCGTCGCCGCCAACCCAGGCAGCGCGGCGCGCACCGGCCCCATCACCGTACGGGACCGAGTCGTGACCGTCACGCAGGCGGCACCGTAACTGGCTGGCCTACAAGGCGCTGTCAGTTGCGGCTCAGCTCGCATCCAGCCCGGTTCGACCCCCAATGGCGAGTCATGACCCGCCATTCTCAGGCGCCTGATCGTTGAGGATCGCGCGGTCGTGCACTAGGATCGACGTGATCCTATGTCTTTCGAGCGTGGCACGCCCCGACCCGTGCGAACCCTGGCTGCCACGTATGCGACCGGCGCCGCCTGCCTCGCGGGCGCGCTGATCGCCCGCTATCTGCTCAATCAGGCCATCGGCGGCGCCCTGCCGTTCGTCACCGCCTTCGGCGCGATCGCCGCCGCTGAGTGGTACGAGGGACGGCGAATCGCCGTCCCCGTGGCGTTGCTGGCATTCGCCGGATGCATGCTCGTGTTGCCACAGCCGCCAGACGGCAGCTCGCGGCTGGACGCGGTCGGAGGGCTGCTCGGCATCGCCGCCTATCTCTTCACGGCGACGCTGATCATCGGATTCGGCGAGGCGACCCGCGCCGCGCACGTCCGCGCCCACGATCGCGGCGAGACACTGCGCGTCACATTTCGCAGCATCGGCGATGCCGTCATCACGACCGATGTCGCCGGTCGCGTCACGTCGCTGAACGGCGTCGCCGAGAGGCTGACGGGATGGCCGCAGGCAGACGCGATCGGTCAGCCGCTCGATGCCATCTTCCGCATCGTCAACGAAGTCACGCGACAGCCGGTAGAGAACCCGGCGACGAAAGCGCTGCGCGAGGGCGCGATCGGTGGTCTCGCCAACCACACGCTGCTGGTTCGCCGCGATGGAACCGAGTGTCCGATCGACGACAGCGCCGCTCCGATCCGCGACGAGAGCGGACTCGTCTCCGGGTGTGTACTCATCTTTCGGGATGTGACGTCGCATCGGCAACTGGAGTGGGAGCGAGCACGCCAGCTCGAGACGGCGCGTCTCGCAGCCTCCATCATCGATTCGTCCGACGATGCCATCATCAGGAAGCGGCTCGACGGGACGATCGAGAGCTGGAATGCCAGCGCAGAGCGAATGTTCGGCTACACCGCGCAGGAGGCAATCGGCCGTCACATCTCGCTCGTGATCCCACCGGAACGCATCGCCGAAGAGGAACGCATCATCGCGACGCTTCAAGCGGGCCGGCGCATAGAACACTTCGAGACCGAGCGGCTCCGCGCCGATGGCTCGCGAGTATGGGTCTCACTGACGGTCTCACCCATCGTCGATGAGACGGGGACGCCCGTCGCGGCTTCGAAGATCGTTCGTGATGTCACGGCACGCCGACTCGCCGAAGCCGACCGCGAGAAGTTCGTCACCGTGCTTGAGAACAGCCAGGATTTCATCGGCATGTGCGATCTGCAGGGCGTTCCCTTCTTCGTGAACCGGGCGGGGCTCGCCATGGTCGGCCTGGATAGTCTCGAGCAGGCCCGCCAGGCGCGCGTCGCAGATTTCTTCTTTCCCGAAGATCAGGCGCGCATGATCGATGAGTTCTTCCCGGCGGTCCTTCGCGAGGGCCGTGGCGAGATCGAAGTCCGGTTCCGCCATTTCAAGACCGGCGAGGCGCGCTGGATGGCGTACAAAGTGCTGACGCTTCCCGATCTCCTGGGCAAACCGATCGGGTTCGCCACCGTCAGTCAGGATGTCTCCGACCGCAAGGCGCTGGCAGACAATCTGACGCAGCTCGCGAACGATCTCTCTGAGGCCGATCGCCGTAAGAACGAGTTTCTCGCGATGCTGGCGCACGAGCTGCGCAATCCACTTGCACCCATCAGCAACGCGGTCCGCTCGTTGCGGATGCGGAGTCCGGGCGACGAACGCACCGTGCAGGCCGTGACCGAGGTGCTCGAGCGCCAGGTCGCGCAGATGGCGCGGCTGGTCAACGACCTGCTCGATGCCAACCGCATCGCACGCGGAATGATCACGCTCCGAAAGGCGGCGATCGCGCTGGCTCCGGTGGTGGACGAAGCCATCGAGGCCATTCGACCGCAGTGCACCCGGCTTGGGCACGAGCTCACCATCTCGATGCCGTCCGAGCCTGTGCACGTCGATGGCGACGCGGGCAGGCTGGCGCAAGTCATCGGCAACGTCCTGCACAATGCGTGTAAGTTCACCAACAAGGGCGGCCACATCTCGCTGTCTGTCTCGCTCGAGGCGGGCCAGGCGGTCATCCGGGTGCGGGACGATGGCATCGGTATCGCCGCGGCTCACCTCGACAGCTTGTTCGAGATGTTCGCGCAAGCCGACACGTCACTCGAACGCTCACGCGACGGTCTCGGGATCGGATTGACGCTCGTCAAGACACTCGTCGAATTGCACGGAGGCTCGGTTGAAGCCCGCAGCGACGGCCCCGGACGCGGCAGCGAATTCGTCATCAGGCTGCCCGCGGTGCCTGCCGAGGTCGCCACTCCCGTCAGCCAGCCTCCAGTACCGGTCCGCGCCGACACTGCCCGTCGTGTGCTCGTGGTAGATGACAGCCACGACTCCGCGCAGTCGCTCGCCATGCTGCTGAAGTTCGCCGGCCACGATGTCCACCTGGCGCACGACGGCGCGGACGCCATCGGCGCCGCGGAACGCGTTCGTCCTGATGTCGTGCTCATGGACATCGGACTTCCGACGTTGAACGGGTATGAGGCGTGCCGCCGCATTCGGAGCCAGCCCTGGGGCAAGGCGATGCGGCTGGTTGCCATTACCGGCTGGGGACAAGACGACGATCGCGAGCGATCCAGCGACGCGGGATTCGACGTCCATCTCGTGAAGCCGGTGGATCACCGCGAATTGTTCGCCATCGTCGCCGCCTTGGATTCGAGTGGGGTCAGGTCTTGAAACCACGCATTTCGCACGACCTGGCACTGATCGGTGCCAGGTCGTGCGAAATGCGTGGTTTCAAGACCTGACCCCACCCTTCCCTTCCATCCAGTAGCGCGGACCCGGACCCCGTCGCGAGGCGCGATCGCCCGGATTTGCCATCTGACAGCGGTCCAGCGACAGACAGCCACAGCCGATGCACTCCGTCAGTCCTGCCTGAAGTCGCTCGAGCTCCTCGATACGGTCTCGGATCCGCTTCGTCCATCCCGCTGACAGCTTCGCCCAGTCAGCGCGCTCGGGCACGCGATTGGTGGGCAGCTTCGCCAGCTCCGCCTTCACTTCCTCGAGCGACAAGCCGATGCGCTGGGCAAAGACGATGAAGGCAACCCGCCGAAGCACCGCGCGCGGGTAGCGCCGGTGCCCGGACTGGTTGCGTATCGACCGAATCAGGCCCATCTCTTCGTAGAAACGCAGCGCGGAGCTGGCGATCCCGCTGCGTTGTGCCACCTCGCCGATGCTCAGCACGTCGTCCATCCCAGCAGCCTGCCAGAAATTTCCCTTGACTTCAAGTGCACTTGAAGTCCGACGCTGGATCCGGTGAGGTAGCGCATGACGAAGTCGAAACGCGTAGCGATCGTGACGGGGGCAAGTCGAGGACTTGGCGAGGTGATCGCGAGGGTCCTCGCCCGGCGCGGGTACGCGGTGGTCGTGGGGGCACGGACTCCTGACCGCCTGCAGACAGTGGCCGGCTCGATCGCCGGCGAGGGTTCTCCGGTCGTGGCGGTCGCCGGCGACATCACGGACGCGTCGGTGCGGTCGCAGCTGCTGGCCGCGGCCCGCCGGCTCGGTGGGCTGGACGTCCTCGTGAACAACGCGTCGGAGCTCGGCGGCATCGGCCCGTTGATGGACTTCGAGGTCCAACGGCTCGGCCGGGTCTTCCCCGTCAACGCAGGCGCACCACTCGCGTTGATTCAACTGGCCGTGCCGCTGCTCGCGGAACGTCGCGGTCTCATCGTGAATATCACGAGCGACGCCGCACAGGCCGCCTACCCGGGATGGGGACCGTATGGAGCGAGTAAGGCAGCGCTCGAGCTGCTGACCAGGACGCTGGCCACGGAGCTGCGGGAACGCGGCGTGTCGGCTGTCATCGTCGATCCGGGCGACATGCGCACGCGCATGCACCAGGAGGCGTTTCCGCACGAAGACATCTCCGATCGCCCTCTGCCCGAGGTGACAGCGCCGTTCTGGCACTGGCTCTTCGATCAGGATCCCACCGCGATCAGCGGCGAACGATTCGCGGCTCAGCGAGAGGACGCCCGATGGCTGCAACAGGTGTCGTGACGGACTTCGAGCTGCCGGCGGCGCTCGAAGCGGCTGAACCTCCGGAGGCGCGTGGTCTCCGGCGGGATGACGTACGACTGCTCGTCTCCGATCTCGACGCCGACTCGCTCGACCATGCGCGGTTCGCCGATCTGCCACGCTGGCTCTCCGCCGGCGATATGCTCGTCGTCAACACGAGCGGGACATTGAACGCCGCGATCGCGGCGGTGTCGAGAGATGGACAGGCGTTCGAAATCCATTTCTCCACGCGACTTCCTGGGGGGTTCTGGAGCGTGGAGGTTCGGCGGCTTCGTGCCGGCGCCGCCTCGCTCCCCTACCTCGACGCCAGCGCCGGGACGATCTTCGAGCTGCCGGCCGGAGGGCGAATCACGCTGCTGGCGCCGTATCCCTTCACGGACTCGGTCGATGCGACGATCGCGTTTGTGGATGGCGGCGATCCAGCTCCCGTTGGCGGTAGTTCCCTATCTCGAACAGCACGGCTTTCCGATCCGGTACGGCTACGTGACGCAAGCCTGGCCTGGATCGATGTATCAGACCGTGTTCGCGACCGAACCGGGCAGCGCCGAAATGCCTTCGGCCGGACGGCCCTTCACGACCGAGCTGGTGACGCGCCTCGTGTCTCGCGGCGTCGAGATCGCACCGTTGCTGCTGCATACAGGCGTGGCGAGTCTCGAAAGCCACGAAGCCCCATACGAGGAATACTTCCGCGTGCCGCGACTCACCGCCGAGCGAGTCACCGCGGCCAGGCGCGCCGGACGTCGTGTCATCGCAGTCGGGACGACGGTGGTGCGCGCGCTGGAGACCGTCACCGACGACAGCGGCGAGACGGTGCCCGGCGAGGGCTGGACGAGCCTGGTCATCACGCCGGATTGGCCGTTGCGATCGGTGACCGGATTGATCACCGGTCTGCACGAACCACGCGCGACTCACCTCGCGATGCTCGAACGTGTCGCCAGCCGGGCTCCGGCGGAGCGGCCGTGTGACTGCGGCATCGTCGCCAGCGCGTGCGGCCGCTGCCACCTGCAACGCGCCTACGGCGAGGCCTTGCGGCTCGGCTATCTCTGGCACGAGTTCGGCGACTCGCACCTGATTCTCGCCTGAATTCGACACCGCTTGACGGCCGGCCGCCGCTCGTTGTATATAACTTATTAGTTATATTACTTAGCGGTTATCTACATGCCGAGCCTCGATCACACCTTTTCAGCGCTTGGCGATCCGACGCGCCGTGCCATCCTCGCGCGGCTGGCCAAAGGCGAGGCCTCGGTGACCGATCTGGCGAAGCCCTTCGCGATGAGCCAGCCCGCGATCTCGAAGCACCTCAAAGTGCTCGAGCGTGCCGGACTGATCTCCAGGCGACGCGACGCGCAACGCCGGATGTGCCGCCTCGAAGCGGCACGGCTGCGACAAGTCGACGAATGGATCGAGCGCTTCCGTGCGCAGTGGGAAGCGCGGTTCGCCGTGTTGGACGAGGTTCTCGAAGATCTGAAAGCGCAGGAGCGCGCAAAGGCGCGACGGGAGAAGCCATGAGGACACTGAGCGTCACGACCGAAGTGCCGACCGACATCTGCATGAGACGGGTATTCGACGCGCCGCGCCACCTGGTGAAGCGCGCGATGACCGAACCAGACCTGATCCGCCGCTGGCTCGGGAACTCGTGCTCACCCATCATCTCCGTCGCGGTGGACCTGCGTGTCGGTGGCCGATACCGCTATGTGTTCCAGCTGCCGAAGGGCGGCGAGTTCGCGTTCAGCGGTGTATTCCTCGAGATCTCGGACGACCGCATCGTCCACACCGAGGCCATGGAAGGCGCGCCTGGCGAGGCGACGGTCACGACGACGCTCGTCGAGTCAGACGGCAAGACCACGATGACCGCCGTGATGCGCTTCCCGTCGCAGGAGATGCGGGACGCCGTGCTCTCTACCGGGATGGCTGACGGAGCGAGCGAGAGCTACGACAACCTGGCGGTATTGGTTGCGAGCCTCTGACGACACCACGCGTGAGGAGCATTCGATGATCCGGCGTGCCACACTCGCGGATCTCGCCGCGATCGTCGACATCTACAACCAGGCGGTGGCGGACCGCTTCGCCACCGCTGATACCTCGCCGGTCACCGTTGCGCAACGCAGGCCGTGGTTCGAAGAGCACGACGAGGAGTATCCGATTTGTGTCCTCGAGTCCGGGGGATCCGTCCGAGGCTGGTACTCGCTCAGCACCTATCGATCGGGCCGTGCTGCCGTCCGCCACACGGCTGAACTCTCCTACTACGTCGATGCGGATTCGCGCGGGCGTGGCTATGGGACCACCTTGATTACCCATGCGCTGTCCGAGGCACCACGTCTCGGCAAGCGGGTGCTCTTCTGCATCATCCTCGAGCGGAACGACGCAAGCATCCGTCTGATGAAGCGGTGCGGATTCGAGTTGTGGGGACGCCTTCCGGGCGTCGCGTCGATCCAGGGCGAACTGGTGAGTCACGTGTACTACGGCCGAACGGTCTGAAGGCGGAGCAGGTTAGGTTGCGCTAGCGAACCTGACTGTCGTCGGGCTGCCAACGCGGCGTTCTCAAGGCATGTCACTCGAAGATCGGGATATGCTAACCGCCGACGCCGCCCCTCATGCCTCCTCCCGCATTCGGTACGTGTGAAGTCCTGTCACCGCTCGGCGCGGGAGGCATGGGCGAGGTGTACCGGGCGCGCGACACGGCGCTCGGGCGTGAAGTTGCCGTCAAGGTGCTGCCCCCGGGCTTCGCATCCGATCCCGATCGCCTGCGCCGCTTCATCCAGGAGGCGCAGGCGGCTGCGGCGCTGAATCATCCGAACATCCTCGCCATCCACCACGTCGGAGAGCAGGACGGTGCACCCTATATCGTCTCGGAGCTGCTCGAAGGTGAAACGCTCCGCGATCGGCTTCGCGCGGGCCCGCTCCCCGTCCGAAAGGCCGTCGACTACGCAGCGCAGGTCGCAAGCGGCCTGGCGGCCGCGCACGACAAGGGCATCGTCCATCGCGACCTGAAGCCGGAGAACCTGTTCGTCACCAATGACGGGCGCGTCAAGATCCTCGACTTCGGCCTCGCGAAGCTGACGCGGCCGGACGACAGCGCCGCCGGTGAGCAGGCTACCGTCACTGGGGGAACCAGCGCTGGCATGATCCTCGGAACCGTGGGGTACATGTCACCGGAGCAGGTACGTGCGCAACCGGTCGACGCGCGCACGGACCTGTTCAGCCTGGGCGCGATCCTCTACGAGATGGTGTCGGGCAGGCGCGCGTTCCAGGGCGACACGCCGGCCGACACCATGAGCGCGATCCTTCGCGAGGAGCCGCCGCCGCTCACTGCAGCGGTGACGTCCGTCCCGCCGGCGCTGGATCGGATCGTGCGCCACTGCCTCGAGAAGAATCCCTACGAGCGATTCCAGTCCGCGCGCGATCTGAAATTCGACCTGTCGGAGATCTCGTCGCCGTCCTCGACTCCTTCCGCCGGCCTCAGCGGCGCGATACCGCAGGCCATGCCTGTTGCAAAGGTGCCGCGGACGGCACTGCTGGCGGCGGCAGCGCTGCTGCTCGCCGGTGGCGCGGCTGCGGCCGGCTGGTGGGCGCACCGGCCTCGAGAGGCGTCGCAGCCGACGTTCCATCGATTGACGTTCCGGCGCGGGCTCGTGTCCACGGCGCGCTTCGCCCCCGACCGGAAGACGGTCGTGTACGGCGCTGCCTGGGAAGGCGCGCCGCTCCAGACGTTCCTGGTCACCACCGATAGTCCAGAGTCCCGGTCGCTCGAAGTACCACGCAGCGATGTGTACGCCGTCTCCTCGAGCAACGAGCTGGCACTTTCACTTCGCACGGACCAGCCTTTGCCTCCCACTGCCGGGACGCTCGCACGCGGTCCGCTGCTCGGTGGCGCCGCCCCGCGCGAGGTGATGAACAAGGTCGAGTTTGCCGACTGGGGCCCCGGCGACACCATGGCCGTCACGCTCGACATCGGCCTCGGCGACCGGCTCGAATACCCCATCGGCACGCCGTTGTACGAGACGCCGGGACCCATTCATCAGATCCGTGTCTCGCCTGACGGCGCGCTCGTGGCGTTCCAGGAGCTCGTCGGCGGCAAGTCGGCCATTGCCATCGTCGATCGAAAGAAGCAGAAACGCACGCTCGCGGACGGTCTGCTCGAACTCAATGGACTGGCGTGGACCGCGGCAGGCAACGAGATCTGGTTCGGCGGAAAGTCCGACGAGTCGGGCTGGGGGATCTATGGGGTCTCGCTGTCGGGCGACGTGCGCCTGATCCTGAGATTCCCCGGACCGATCGAGCTCGAGGATCTCTCGGCCGATGGCCGTGTGCTGATCAATCGCTTCACGGCGCAGACCGGAATCCGGTATCTGGCGCCGGGGGCCCCACAAGAGCGAGACCTCTCATGGCTCGACTGGTCGGAGGTCACGGACCTGTCCGCGGATGGCCAATGGCTGCTGTTCAGTGAGTTCGGTGAAGGGGCTGGCTCACAAGGCGCCGTGTATCTCCGCAAGACCGACGGCACACCGGCCGTCAGACTTGGAACGGGCGGCGGGCTGGCATTGTCTCCGGACGGCAAGTGGGCCCTGACGATGACGCGTTCGCGTCAGGAACTGCGCCTGATCCCAGTTGGCGTTGGAGAGTCGCGGAGCGTCAAACTGCCCGACGGCTTCGATCGCTTCCAGGGTGGCCAATGGCTGCCCGATGGACGTCTACTGATCGAGGCAGTGGAGCACGGTCACGACCCGAAGGTGTACGTTCAACAGATTGGTGGAGCGCCTCGTGCGATCTCGGCCGAAGGACTGCCGGACCCGCCGGTGATCTCGGCCGATGGCCGGCGGGTTCTGGTCTCGATCAGTCAGAAGACGGTCATCCTCAATGTGGATGGCGGGGACGCACAGCCCGTGTCGGCGATAGAGGCGGGGGAGACACCGGTCGCATGGTCCCGCGACGGTCAGTCAGTCCTGGTCACCGCCTCGAATCATGACATGACGACGACGGTGCATCGGGTCAACCTGAAGACCGGCGTGCGAATAGTGTGGAAGGTCCTCGCGCCGGCCGATTCCGCGGGCCTGGTCCGGATCTTCGGCCTTCACATCAGCGGAGACGAAACGTCCTATGCCTACTCGTACGAGCGTCGGCTCGGTGAGCTCTACGTGGTCGAAGGCCTCCGCTAGTGGCGGCACGCCTCCAGAGACCGCACCAAACCGCGTCCCGGCGATGTCACTTCGGCGTCACCCGGACCAGTCTGCCAGGATTCCCATCTTCGATCATCCACAGCGCACCGTCGGACGCGACTTCCACATCGCGGACGCGCCAACCGATGTCCCAGCGTTCGGCGGTCTTGGCGCCGCCGTTACTGTCGAACGTGATGCGGGTGAGCGTCTGGTTGAGGCCGCTGATCAGCGCTGAGCCGTTCCACTGCGAGAACATCGCCCCTTTGTAGAACATGAGATTGCCAGGCGCGATGACGGGCACCCAGTAGATGACTGGCAGCGTCAGATCCGGCCGCTTGTCTGGAGTGGGGATGGGCACGCCGTCGTAGTTGATGCCGTACGACACGAGCGGCCAGCCGTAGTTCTTGCCAGGCTCTATCAGATTCAGCTCGTCGCCACCCATCGGGCCGTGCTCGGCTTCCCAGAGCCGGCCGTCGGGCGCGAACGCGAGGCCGTACGGCGTCCGGACGCCAGTGGCCCACGTCTCCGCCGGCGCGAGGTTTGGCGTTGGGAACGTATACGTACTGATCACGCGCGCCGTCTTCGCGGCTTCCGTGTCGTTCGGCGGATCGATCAACGGCACGCTCGCCGCGCCCGTCTTGCCGGCCATCGGGTTGCCGGGAGCCGGCTTGCCGTCGAGCGTCAGGCGCAGGATCTTGCCAAGGGCCTGGTCCGGATCCTGCGCCGGCGTCATGCGCTGGCGCTCGCCGACCGTCAGGTACAGCAACTCGCCGTCAGGAGAAAAGGCGATCTGCGCGCCGAATTGACCACCGTCGCCCTTCGGCATCTGCCGCCAGATGACTTCCAGACCCTCGAGACTCGCCGTCTTGTCCCCAATCGCGAGCCGTGCGCGTGCGAGCGCAAGACTCGACCCGCCATCCCCCGGCTCTGCATACGTGAGATAGACGAACTGGTCGGTCGCGTAGTGCGGCGACAGGAAGATGCCGAGCATGCCGCCCTGTTCCTTGTGCAGGACCGGCGGAACGTTCGCGACGGGCGTTTTTGCCCCCTGCTGGGTCACGAGCCAGACGGGCCCAGGCTTCTCCGTGATGAGCATGCGGCCGTCCGGCAGGAAGGCGATGCGCCAGGGCAGATTGAACGTCGCGACCTTCGTCATCGTGAACGGCAGACTCGGCTCGGCCTTCTGCAGACCCGCGTTCACCTGCGCCCGCGCCGCCGGCGCAACAAGTGTCAGCAGCAGAGCCGCGCTCACGAGATGCTTCATGGGTCTCCTCACGCTATACATTTTCGTTAGGGCACGTCACTGAGCGCATGATACTCCGCCGAGTCCTTCGGGATGATTCGCATGCTCCGCGTGGACGAGGAGCAATCGTTCTTTCCGAATCAAGGCGGCGGTGCTGTGATCTACCATGAAGCCCGTCGCTTCGTGGGCGCCGGAGCTCAACGCGGTTCTGACATGCCGATCCGCCGTATCGCCCTCACGGTGGCCGCCGTTGCCACGCTCCTGCTCGGCCTGCAGAAGGGCGGCGTCATCTGGTCGGAGCCGGTCGGCGACCTGCAATTCGACTGGACCGCTCACACGGCGCCGGAAGAGCAGTCCATTACGATGCGGGCCCGGACCGAAGGGTACTTCAGAGCCTGGATCGAAGTGTGGGTGCCACATGACCCAGGTGATGCCGGGACCTACTCAGCATCCGTTGCCGGGCAGCCACTCGCCGTCACCACCCTTGTTGCCAGGCCGGGGACGCTCAATCTCGCCATCTCGGATCCGCCTGCCCCGCCGCTCGGCGACTCGTTCCTGTGGCCGGAGGGCCACCAGGTCACCCTCACACACACCGGGATGCTCCATCAACCGTTCGTCTTGACAGATTGGGTGGTCCACCCGGTCAGCAGCGCCAATGACTCAGCATCCGATGCCTGGTGGCGCAAGATCTCACGCGGCATTTCCTGGTTGCTGATCGTCCTGGCCGTAGCCGGTGTGGCTGTCGGTGTGTGGAGTGGCGAACGGGAGCCGGCCGCCACGCCGATGCGTCTTGTCAGGCACTTGATGGCTGATGCCGGCGGGCGCCAGGCCGTCGAGCGAGCGCTTTCTGGCGAGGCCGGTGCGCTGGAGGCAGTCGATTCGCAAATCCGCCACGTCCCGGCGACGTCCGCCGCGTACCGAGCCGCGGAACTTCGCACCTTCGGTGTCGTGGGCTCCCTCCTTCTGGGTATTGGCCTGTTCTTGCCGGTCCTCGTGGGTCGGTGGGACGGGCTGAGCCTCGTGCTCTTCAACACCGGCGCCGCAGCCGCCGTTGCGATACACGCCGTGAGCTCGCTCGTCCTGTCGCTCCGACGAAAGTTTGCCTTCTTGTGGGCAACGGGTTCTGCATCGGTCGCGGTTCTGGTGCTCTGTGTGCTGCAGTACCGTGACTTCGTTGACTCGGCACGCCAAGGCCATCATTGGAACCGCAACTACTGGTATTTCGTCGGGCAATACATCGGTGGGCACCCGGGGCCCGGCTCATTCGTGTTGCCAGCCGGCGTCATCCTGATCCTCGTGGCGGCCTATCGGTCGAGCAGGGGGCATTCGTGTCCTCATTGCGGTGCGCACCTCGGACGGGGATCAGCGCACTGCGCTCAGTGTGACCAAGACATCGCCACGGGTTCCACGGCGACTCGGAAGCCGTCTCACGTCTGGGTCATGGCGACGACGATTACACTCGTGGTCGTGAGTCTATTGGTTGCCTGGGTGTTCTGGAACATCTGGAAGAACACCCAACCGAATTTCTCAATCTGACAGTTTGACTGGAGCGATCGGCCAGTTCACTTCCGTCATTGAAGGCACGATACTCCGCCCAGTCCTTTCGGAACGAGTCGCGTGCTCGGCATCAGGATTCGAGCGCCTTCCAAACTCACTGAGAATCGCCTCGAGCACGGGCAGCATCAAGCCCGCCCTCTTGGCGCGAATCACGGCATCCCACAGCGGTTCGAATTTCTTCCAGCCGGCGGCGTATGCAAAGTGTCTCAGACCCGCGAAAAGGTCGGCATGAGCTGACGCGCCGCGGATGATCGACTTCCACCGGTAGAAGTCGCGATACGCCCTCCAGTAGCCAGCTTCGAGCATTTCACCCGTCATGCGCGCCGGCCGGAACACGGCATGGCGCGTGTCGTACCGCTCCCAGTCTCCGCTGGTGATGCGTCCCTGTGCCGAGAGCCGTTTATGCAGCGCCGTGCCGGGATACGGCGTCAGAATGTGGAACGTCGCGGTCTCGATTCCGTGCTCGACTGCCCACTCGGACGTGCGCGCGAAGACATCGGCATCATCGCCATCCATCCCGAAGACGAAGCTGCCGTTGATCATCACGCCAAGGCCGTGCAGGCGTCGAATCGCCGAGCCGTAGTCGCGGCGAAGATTCTGAAACTTCCGTTGCTCGAGCAGGTTGGCCGCTGAGAGTGATTCGAAGCCGACAAACAGGCTGCGCAGCCCGGCCTCGACGGCCCGTTCGAGCAGCCCTGGCGCCAGAACCGCGTTCACAGTCCCGGCAGCCTGCCAGAGACGCCCCATGCCGCGCATGCCCTCGAAGAGCTGCGTCGCAAAGCGACGGTCCCCGAACAGATGATCGTCGAGAAAGTACAGGTGCCGTCCCGGCAGCCGATCGATCTCGGCGAGCGCAGCATCGACGGTCTGCGTGTAGAACGAACGTCCGCCTTCGAAGAACGCCTCCTTGTAGCAGAAGTCGCAGACGTGGGGGCACCCGCGTGACACGACGATCGAGTTCGGAACGAGATAGAGATGCCGTTTGATCAGGTCGCGCCGGATGCGAGGCACACCTGCGAGCGTCCGCATCGTCGACCGGTACACGCGCTCGGGCTGTCCGCGACGAAAGTCGGTCAGAAAGCGCGGCCATGTGTCTTCGCCCGGCCCCAGGAAGATCGTGTCGGCGTGCGCGGCGGCTTCCTCTGGCAACGACGTCACGTGCAGGCCGCCCAGTACCACATAGGCGCCGCGACGCCGGTAGTGATCCGCGACGCGGTATGCGCGGTAGGCGGACGTGATGTAGACCTGGATGACAACCAGATCCGGTTCATCGTCGAGCCGAAGCGGCTCGACGTGCTCGTCCTGAATCTCGGCATCATCGATGCTGTCGAGATAGCCGGCCAGCGTGGCAAGGCCCAGGGGCGGGAACAACGAGTACTTGATCGGCCGCCACAACGGGCTTGTCGCCTCGGTCAGGGCGGGCAGAACGAGTTTGACCTTCACAGTTCGTTCTCGCCGATGAGCAGAACGGACACGTCGCGCAATCGCGGCCCGTCCAGCTCCACGAAGAAGACACGCTGCCAGCGCCCGAGCTGCAACCGTCCGCCAACGATGTTCAGGCAGGCCGAGGGTGCCAGCAGCAGCGCGCGGCAATGCGAATGTCCATTCGGACGCTCGCCGAGCACGCAGTTCGCGCCCCGGAGGCTGATCATGTCGTGCCGGTACACGACCTCCTGGGAGACCAGACGCTCGAGCATCCCGGTCACGTCCGCCAGCAGCAACGGCTCGTGTTCGTTGACGACGATGGCGGCGGTGGTGTGAAGGCTCTGAATGTTGACCAGGCCGTTCAGAATTCCGGCCTTGCTGACGAGGCCCTCCAGTTCGTCAGTCAGGTCAATGAACTGAGTCGGATGTCGTGTTTCGAGCTGGATCGTGCTGTGGCGTGAGGTCGAACGTGGCCGAAGCGTTTCCATAGGCGTTCCTCCGCGCCGAGCATGGGCCGGTAGGAACGTCGAAGTCGTCAGGGAGCGTTGACCGTTTTGTGAGATGTGCGTGAGGAAGACATGGAGGTCGACACATTCCCTCCGGCCAGGGCACCGCGTTCTACGTCCAAGCGTAAGGATCCGAAGACCTCGGCAACAGATCGTTCGTGAGGGAGAACCCTATGAGCCGAACCATCCCGATACTTGTTGCGCTGTTGTTGACGGCCGCTGCGACCAGGGCTCAGGAGAGGTCCAGCCAGACGACGACGGCTCCGACTCTCATAGCGAATGAGCGCGCCTTGTACGAAGCGATCGCGAGCGGCGACAAGGCAGGTTTCCAGGCGCTCGTGCTTCCTGAAGGCCTGTGGACGACGGCCTCCGGCTTCGTCCCGATGGGCCAACTTGCAGATCACCTCGCCAGCTTTGCGCTCCCGAAGTGGGGAGGCGAAAACCTGCGTGTGATGTGGACGGACGACAATACAGCCCTGGTGTGTTACGTCAGGACTGGCGGTGGATCCGTCAATCACCAGTCATTCGCACTAACGACAGTGGCGACGACGTTGTGGACGAAGCGAGGCAGCAAATGGCTTGCCATCCACCATCAGGAGACAGATCTGACGCAGTAGCGAAGACGCGCGACGCCCGTCAGAAGCCGCTCAGCATCCAGGCGTTGACCTGACCCGATCCCATGTGAATCGCCAGATGCTTGCTGTCAGGCGACGGCTCCGCCCACCAGGGCTCCAAACCTGCCGGCGACCACAACACACGCGAGACACCGTCAAGCGTAACGAACAACAGCCTGTCTCCGTCGATCGCGAAGAATCCTTTCCCGTTCGGCAGCCACGTGAGGTTGCTCAGTTCTTTGGCACCTTGAACGACGATGTCCCTGGACGGCTCGCCCTTGAATGACACGATGCGGACACGATTACGCGGTGTCGCAGTTTCGCTCACGATCATGGCAAACGCGTTCCCATCCGGCAGGAGGTATCCCCCAAAGGTCTCGGGTATCCGCGCCAGTTCAGGACCTTTGCCGTGAAGAGGGTCGATCTCGGAGATGACAATTTGCGAACCCTGGTAATCCAGAACCACACATCGGCCGTGAGCGGAGCAATGCGGGAATCCCTTGCGAATCGTCGTCAGCGCTTCCGACGCACCGCCGGTGACTGGGATCCGCATGATCCGAACACTGCCTTGCACTGAGCTGTCACGGTACAACACCCACTTACCGTCGCCGGTCACTCGCGCCATGTCCTGGTCTCGGGGACCGACGACCAGAGGTTCAGCGATGTCACTGTCGAGGCGTTGCTTGAAGATGTCTGACGTACCGTTTCGAGCCGAGTCGAACAGCACGGCCTCACCGTCAGGTGTCCACGCCGTAGGCGCGTCATCCCGGTCGTCCAACGTCAGGCGCCTCGGGGAGGTCGTCAGACCGCGTCTGGCATCGAAGTCGGCCACATACACGTCTGTCTGATAATCGACTCGCAGAAACGCCACCCTGGTTCCGTCCGTTGATGCACTCAGATCGCTGATGCTCTGGTACTGCTCGGTGATCTGGCGTGGAGGACCGAGCGCCCGTCCCGTGGCGTCGGTCTGTAGTTCCCACAACCGAGCCTCTGGACCGGTGCCTTGGTTGCCACGGTCATTCGGGCGCGACAACAACACGAGCACGACGATGGTCCGCAAGCTCCATCGCTTCGGTAATCCTCTGGTTGTTGTCGGGAGTGAAGACCGTCTCGGATTGGCCGGTCTCGATCGAGAGGCTTTGCAGAGCCGACCCGTCGCTCGTGAAGAGGACCCGGCCCCCATCGGCCGTCAGGCTGGCGGTCCGCACCGCGGGCGCGAGCACGCGCGGCGGTGTGCCATCCAGGAGATCGAGCTGGAGCCCGGCCTCCGTAAGCCGCAACAGGCGTGACCCATCCCGCATCGGCCAGACAATCTGCTTCGCCGGCCAGCTCGTGCCGGAGCGAAAGCGTGCGCCTCCCACCAGCGAAACGTCCCAGCCCACACACTCGGTGGCATCGCACGCGCTCGCTCGCACCTTCGCGGAGTCAGCGGTCCATGCGTAGACATTCATCCCTCGTGTCGCCGGGACGTGGTCTGTTTCACCGCTTTCCGTCTGCCGGATCTTGATGCCGGTCGGATCCGCGTACGCGAGATACCGGCCATCGGGCGACATGCGCGCGGAGGTCAGCATGGATTCGGTCGGGTTGGCGGTCAGACGGGTCAGGACGGGCGTACGAGCTGGCGGTTGAGGCACGTTCCGCGGCTTCGATGCGAACCACCATGCCGCGGTCGCGAAGGCGAGCAGCACGAGCAACCCGACTGTCAGCAGCAGGGGGCGGCGTCCGGCCGTGGTCACGAACGAGTGCGCCGAACTGGCCAGCGGCTGCTGCGCCGTGCCCGTTGACGCGGTCGGTGCTAGCGGCGCGTCCGGCGAGAACGCCGCATGGATCTTCATGTCACTCGTCCGGCCAGACAGGTGGATGTCGTCTCCCAGCGCCTGCAGGTCCAGCAGCAGGTCCTGCACTGTCTGGTAGCGCTGACCGCGGTCCTTCCGCAGCGCCTTGGTGACGATCCGCTGGAGCTCGGGCGACGTCTCCGGGTCGAACCGCGCGAGAGGCGCGGGCTCGCGGTCCAGGATCGCGACCAGCACGTCGCTGCTGCTCTGCGCCGCGAAAGGGCTGCGCCCTGCAACCATCTCGTAGAGCACCACGCCCAGCGACCAGACGTCGGTCCGCAGATCCACGTCGTGCCCGCGGGCCTGCTCGGGCGACATGTAGGCTACCGTCCCCACCACCGTGCCTGCGTCCGTCCGCAACATCGTCTGCATGGATTGCCCCGCTGCCATCTCAGGCCCCGTCAGAGCCAGCTTGGCGAGGCCAAAGTCGAGCACCTTGACGAAGCCGTCGGGCCGGAGCATGACGTTCTCGGGCTTCACGTCACGATGCACGACTCCCGCAGCATGCGCGGCACCGAGGGCGGCGGCCATCTGCGTGGCGATGCGGATGGCGTCCTTGATGCTGACCCGTTCGGCGTGGAGCCGTGAACGGAGCGTTTGTCCCTCGACGAGCTCCATGGCGATGTAGTGCTGTCCGTCGCTCGTCTGACCCAGCGCGTAGATGTGGCAGACGTTCGGGTGGCTGAGCGCCGAGGCGGCACGAGCCTCCTGCTGGAAGCGTGCGACTCGACGCGTATCGCGGGTCAGTTCAGGCGGGAGGAGCTTGAGAGCGACCTTGCGGCCGAGGCTCGTGTCGCGAGCGAGCCACACCTCGCCCATTCCGCCCGCGCCGAGCGGGCTCACGATCTCGTAGGCGTCCAGGCGAGAGCCTGGCCCGAGGGACATCAGGGTGGCCGGGGATTATACCGCCGAGGCGACGTGACAGCTGTAGGTAGGATGCCTGCCCAGAGCCGCTCGAAACGAAAATGCCCCGCCAATTCGTAGCCGGGCGACCCGTCCGCGAGGGTGATCGGCGTCAGCGTCATCTTCCCATCAAGGAGCTTGGACTGCTCAGGACCGTTTGCGCGTGCCCGAGCGCTTGCGGTCCGTCTTCTTGACGCCTTTCGTAACCAGCCACATATCCACGGCCCTCCGAATCTGCTCGCTCTCCAGCACGCCGTCGCGCTCCTTGATGAATCGGAGCGCATCGCGCTGTTCTTCGTCGATCCAGAAATTGTACCGGATTCGTGGGGTCATTGGTAGACCATCATACACACGTTGGTTTACGTGCCAAAAAGTGTCCGTTTACAGCCGCTAACGGTAACGGTATGCTCCGTCTCCCTGACACCCAATGTCTGAACGGCCCGCTGGTAGTTCAGGACGGACAACGCCCGACCCTCCGCCGCCCGGCCCCTGCTCGGCGTGTCACTCACGCGACGTCCGCTTCGTCCTCGACACCCCGTACGTGTTCTACGCGCGCTGTTCGGCCTGTGGCCACATTTGGGCGATCACTCGCCCGGGCACGCCCCACATTCCAGACTTCTAGTCGGTTCGTTTCCACCGCTCGCTGACCCGTTCGGCCAGCGCCTCCAGGTCCATTCCCACACACACGCGCACCTGAAACGGAACGCAGCGAACCAAGCATCAGCTAGAAAATTGGCCAGTGCGTGACCCTGCACGCTAATTCCCCGAGACCTTCTTGGGAACTGCCGAATCCAGGCCGCGACGAGCCACGATGAAGTACAGTCGGCCGGTCTCGCCAATCGCCAGGGGTGTGCGCATGGATTCTGTCGAACGGTCGGCTCCGCAACACACTCTCCCTGAAGACCCCACACGCTCCGAACTCGTCGCCGCCATCGTGTGGCTGGCCAGCGGCTATGAACGCGCGATAGACCTCGCGGACAGCGTGCTCCGGGCGACTGCGGTCACTATCGCGCTGTCGCCGCAGGATGCCGCGATTGCTCGCGACGCGATCGCGCAACAGCGTGCCGAACTCACAGCCGTGCGGGTCCGCGTCGCAACCCTACTCGACCAATCGGCGCACCTGCGACCTGCAAGCACCTGTTTTAGGGCGGCCCCCTTACTGCCGCAGTAACGCGATCCCTTGGGCGGCTCCGGCGCGAATTCGTCACGGAGGCCCTCGACGCAGACTTCCATCAACGCAATCCTGTTGAATTCGTTGTCGAGGCTCGCGTTTTCGACCCTGCGGCCGATGGCGTTTCAGCCGTCATTTCAGATTCGATGATCGTGGAGCGGCCCCCCGAACGTGAGTCCGATGACCGGTGCTTCGACCAGGCTCGCAGAACACGTCGCCCGTTCTCGAGTTCCTCCAGCGTCAGCGCGCCGCCTGTTCGGGATTGCCGAGGGTCACTTGAAGTTGTCGATCATCATCAAGTCGTACCGCCAACCAAGCTTCCCGTGATGGATGCTTGCGTTCGTCATCCTGTTGTAGAGGACGGTCTTCTCGTCCGGAGAGACGGTCAGATCGACGTAGAAGTCCTCGAGTCGGCCCAGTACCCGATCCTGGCGAGTCGATGGATTGATGACATGGAGGGTGGGTGAGCTGCCGGAATCGCAGGCGGCGTAGTACACACCGGAGGGACTCTCCGCGAAGCCCCGAGCGTGCACGCAGCCAACCAGTTGTATCGGCGCGCCCGATGCAATGGGCGCCATCAGCAACGGTGCGTCCCCGAAGGCTTCGTCAGTGTCAGGCGGTTTGTAAAGCAATTTTTGCCGTCCCAGGATAGGCGCACCTTTTGCCGCTTCCCGAGTGCGTGATCTGTTCTGGCGTGCCACCGGCAGAAGACACGCGCCAGACGTCTCTGCCCGGTCCCGCGTCGGCCGTGTAGTAGATCCACTTGCCGTCCCGCGACCACCGAGGCAGGTCTGGCCGCCTCGGCTTGTCGTCAGCTGGCGAAGTCCGCCTCCGTCCTCGTCGATCACCCACACGTGAACGTCTCTGTCAACCGAACGCGAGTCGAAGGCGACTCGGTGGCCGTCCGGCGACCAGCTCGGCGATCCTTGAAAGCTGCCAGGGCCATGCGTGAGCTGGCGCACGTTCTCCCCACGTATTCCAGCGACCCAGATTTCCATCACCTCCGCGGCTCTGCCCGAGCTGAATGCGAACTGGTGATTGTCTGCCGAGATGTCTGGACCGACGTCGCCGGCCGACGAGACGGCCACGCCCTCGGAAGTGCCATCTGCATGGAGCGTGAAAATATCGATGTCGGTCGTTGTTCGAGAGAACGCCAATCGGTCGCGCGACGCCAGAGTGGCGGGCTCCCCGGCGAAGCCGGCCTGCTTGACCTCCGCCGGCGAAGACAGGCCATCAACCGCCACGCGCCACAGATGCGATTGGATCAGCAGGTCTCCGCCGTCGTAGATGATCGATCGGCCATCGCGGCTCCACGAGAGCTTCGCGGTAGGTGCGTTAACCAACCGCCTCGACGGACCCGCGGGGGCGAAGTTGCTGTCAACCGCACACACGTACAGCCAGCATGCCGACTCGTCCCGCAACGCATACGCGAGAGAGTGGCCGTCGAATGAATAGGCAGGGCTGAATATTCTCCTTGGCGCACGAGCGGCGACGAGGGAGCGAGGTTCGCCCCCGCTTGCGGGAATCAGGAACAGCCCGCTCGGTTCAGTCACCGCGGCGCGGTCGGGAAGAGCGCGACCGGCCACAATGAAACGTCCGTCCGGTGTCCATCCAAGAGGGGAGTTGGCCGGGAAGTCGCTCAATTTGCGGTCCGACCCCCCAATTGGAGAGGTCACGTGGATTCGACAACCCGTTTCGTTGCCTTTGCATCGGAGAAACGCGATTTGCCTGCCATCCGGCGACCAACTGGGCCAAAAATCCCCTGCCGGATCCGACGTCAACCGTCGAACGTCCGGCGAACCAATCAACTTGAGGTAGATGTCGAAGTTGTCCCCGTTATCCCCATCCCACGAAAACGCAACTTCTTCGCCGTCGTTTGATAACGCCGGGTACCGGCTAATTCCGCTGAGCGTCGTGAGTGCCGCAACTTCAGGCGGCTCTTCACCTTTCATGGGCTGCCACCACACTCGCCATACCACCAAGGCTAGGGTCACGCCGAGGAGGCCCAGAGCGGCCAGTATCCAGGGCCTCCGTCGGACCGGCGACGCCACAGGCGGCCGTGCCAGTCCCGAATCCGACGCTTCTTTGATCTCGGCCAGGTCGACTCGCACGTCGGCCATGGTCTGAAAGCGCTTGATGGGGTCCTTCCGCAGGCACCGCAGAATCGCTCGTTCGAGGTCGTACGGCAGGTCCGGAACAGTCTCGCGCGGCGGCGCAGGCTGGCTCTGCATGACTGCCGAGAGCGTCTCGGCATGGGTCTTCCCGCTGAATGCCCGGTGGCCCGTCGTCATCTCGTAGAGCATCGCGCCAAAACTGAAGATGTCGCTGCGCTGATCCAGCTTCGCGCCACTCGCCTGCTCCGGCGACATGTAGGCGGCCGTTCCCATGATCGTCCCGGGTGCGCTCAACCCCGGATCCGCCACTACCGTGATCGTCTCTCCGTCCGGGGCGCTCTCCACAGCCGTCAGTTTCGCCAGCCCGAAGTCGAGCACCTTCACCGCGCCGTCGGTCCCGACCATCACGTTGGCAGGCTTGAGGTCGCGATGGACGATACCGCGCGCGTGCGCGGCGGCCAGCGCGTCTGCCACAGGGATCGCGATACGCAGCACTTCGCCGAGCCGCATGCCCTGACGGGGAATCAACGCATCGAGGCTCTTCCCACGTACAAGCTCCATCACGATGAAGTCGATGCCGTTCGCCGACTCGATCTCATGGATCGTGACGATGTGGGGGTGATTCAACGCCGAAGCCGCTTTGGCTTCCTGGATGAACCGTTGGCGGCGAGCCTCGTCGGCCACTCGATCGTGTGGAAGGACCTTGATCGCAACCTCTCGGTCGAGCCGTGGATCGCGCGCGCGGTAGACCTCGCCCATCCCGCCCGCGCCGAGCAGTGCGAGCACTTTGTACGGGCCGAGCTGAGTCCCAGGGGATAGTGGCATTCGTGAGTCGCGCCGACGCGATTGTAGCAGTCATGACTGCGCGCCTTCCTGCTGTGCCTTCAGCTCGCGCAAGACGGCTCGGCATGGCGCGGACATCTTCGGGGGCCGCATGTTGCGGCGCAGAAATCCTGTTGAACCGCGGGCTCATACGACTTGGATGGTCTTCCAACGAGGCCGAATCGCACAGGCTTTGAGATCCGCGCCGCCACAACATCGCGAAGTGATTTTCGCAAATCCTTATCGCAGCCTAACAGGAGGACGGCCAGCGCCGCCTCTTGCCGAGCCACGTCGGCTTCAAGATAGGCGGGCTGCTTCTGGGTCAAGAGGCAGCACAGGCCGGCTTGAGAGATCGACACGCTCCCGATGCGCACGCCTGCAAGAACCACGTCGATACGAGACTTGCCGAACGAGAGCTTTCTTGGTTCCAGGCGCGTCACGTCGCCCGCGTCGTCAACAAGGATCGGCACCGTAAGCAGCTTGGCCATCGGTCTGTGCTCCCGCACAGCATCCCAACGTCGAAGAACTCGGGCCGGCAGACGGTGGGATAGGCCGCCGTTCGCTGATCAAGCCTAGCCGGCCGAGGTGGTAATCAGTATGCGATACGACGCCGTCACGCTGCACGAAACTGGCGTGAAACCCGTAACCCAGAGCTGTCAGTACTGGGAGCGGTCATGAACACCCGAAGAGCACGAGCACCACACCCGATCCGCGCCCAGGTTCGGGCACGGATGTTGAACGCCATGTGTGCGGACGCCCGTTCGTTTGGCATTATTCTGCTGCTGCAGAGAAACTCGAATGATGAAGTGTCGCCGCGCGGCCGTGCCAGTCTTCCTGCTGTGGTGTGTCGGCGCAATCGCGGTCGCCGCCGCCGAGTTGACCCCACGCGCGAGCGCGGCGTACGAAGCCTACCTGGCGGAGACAAGACAGGCGTTCCTCGCGCGACTGGGCACACACGCAGGCGCTGTGCCGACCGGCGAAGGCGTGCCGCCCGCGCGGCCCGGGAAAGAGGACGGCATCGTCTCGGTTCCCGACGGCCTCGTTCACCACTGGGCTGGCGCCGCGTTCATTCCGCACACGACGCTTCGGCGCGCTCTTGACGTCTCCAGCGCGTACGACGCCTACCCCAGCATCTACAAGGAAGTGATCGCGTCGAAGCTCGTGGGACGCGAGGGCGACACCTATAGAGTGGTGATGCGCCTGAAGGAATCGGCGGGCGGCGTGGGCGCCGTGCTGGAAATCCGTTCGACGATCCGGTACTCGCATCCGAGCGATCGAGTGGCATACGCGCTCTCGAACTCCGATGAAATCCGCGAGGTCGAGAACGCCGGCCAACGCGACGAGCGCCTTCTTCCGGCCGGACAGGACAGCGGATACTTGTGGCGCGCGAGCAACTTCACCAGATTCACGGAGCGAGAAGACGGCGTGTACGTCGAAATGGAAACGGTCGGATTGAGCCGGGGCTTTCCGCCGCTATTGGGATGGCTCATCGAACCGATTGCGCGCCGGTTGGGCCGCAAGAGCATCGAGCGATCGTTGGAGGAATTCATCGCGGAGGTGCGGAAACATGACGAACACCCGGCCGCCAGGGACGATCAACTTTGAAAGACCCACGATCGCGACCTCACCCTCCCCGAGGCTCTACCCGCAAGCAGTCATGAGATGGCTCGATTACTCTCGGTGAACGTCGGACTCCCGCGGGATATCGCGTGGAAGGGGCGCACGGTGCACACCGCGATCTGGAAGGATCCGGTGAACGGCCGCAGCCGCGTCGGCCGGTTGAATCTCGACGGAGACGGTCAAGGCGACCTGGCCGGACACGGCGGTGAGCAGCGCGCGGTATTCGTCTACCAGATCGAATCGTATCGGTACTGGCAGGAGCAGCTGCAGAGGACGGACTTCGTCCACGGGCAGTTCGGCGAGAACTTCACGATTGAAGGATTGCCGGACGAAGCCGTGTGCATTGGGGATCGGTATCGGATCGGCAGCGCGTTGTTCGAGGTCACGCAGCCCCGCGTCACCTGCTATCGCGTCGGCATTCGCATGAACGAGCCGCGGATGCCGGCATTGCTGACATCCAGCGGACGGCCGGGATTCTACTGTCGCGTCCTGCAGGAGGGCGAGGTGGGCGCCGGCGACGACATCGTGAAGGTCGGAGAAGCGAAGGAGCGGATGACGGTTGCGGACATCAACGCGCTCCTTTATTCGCCCGATCATCCGCCGGATCGACTGGAACGCGCGTTGCGGATCGAGGCGCTGTCGCCAGGATGGCGCGGGTCGTTCGAGGCGTTACTGCAGCGTCACACCAGCTCCGCTGGCAGGGGTAACGCGGGACTCGCGCCGGCGGCGGCCGCGCATCCGGTCGCGCCCGGATTTCGCGCGCTCACGGTGACGGCGATCGATCACGAATCCGCAGACATCCTGTCACTGACGATGCAGAGGCCAGACGGTCGGCCGCTGAGCGTGGCTCTGCCGGGCCAATACGTGGTCGTGCGGATTCAACCCACGGAAGGTGGCCACGGCGCCCCCGCTGGAGCGCCGGCGCCCAAGCCGTTTTATCGCAGCTACTCGCTCTCGGGGCCTGCATCGACTGAGCGCTATCGAATCAGCGTGAAGGTCGAGCCGAATGGGGCGGCTGGCACCTACCTCCGAGAGCATGCCCGGATTGGCAGCGCGCTCGACGTCAGCGAGCCGCGCGGAAGCTTCATTCTGCAGCCTGGCGAGCGGCCGGTGGTGTTGCTCAGCGCGGGCATCGGCGCGACGCCCGTGCTGTCGATGCTGCACCGACTCGCGGCCGACCGCTCGACGCGACAGGTGTTCTGGCTCCACGGGGCTCACGACGGGCAGCATCATCCATTCGCCGCCGAAGTCAGACGCCTCATGCTCGCGCTTCCCCGCGGCCGCAGTTACGTGTGTTACAGCACTCCGGGCTCGAACGACACGATGACCGAGGATTTCGACGCGAGCGGTCACCTGTCGCGAACGGCCTTCGACGCTGTCGGCGTTCCGCGAGAGGCGGATGTGTACGTCTGCGGGCCGGCTCGTTTCATGGGAGAGATGAAAGAGGCGCTCACGGCCATGGGCGTGCTGCCGAAGCGCATTCACGTCGAACTCTTCAACGGCAGCGAGTCGGTGACTCCCGGTGTGGTCGGCGCTGCGACGCGTGCTCCGCACCTGCCCGCGGACGACGCGGATACCGGTCCGCTGGTATCGTTCGCGCGAAGCGGCATCGCAGCACACTGGAGGCCGTCGTCCTACCAAAGCATCCTGGAGTTGGCCGAAGCATGTGACGTCCCCGTCCGGTGGTCGTGCCGGACCGGTGTGTGTCACAACTGTGAGAGCGGATTGGTATCGGGGGCGGTCGCCTACGGACCCGAGCCGCTCGACAAACCTGCCGATGGAAACGTCCTCGTGTGCTGTTCACAACCGATTCGCGATGTCGTCGTCGATTTGTGATCTGACCGTTCACCCCCGGCTCCCGTGCACATCACGCTTCGAACGTCTCTCGCACGCTCGGGTGTAGGGACACAGTTGTTCACTGTCCTGTAATCTGAATTGCCGCCCATCAGTGTAGGCTAGATGTCCTCCGGGGCTTGCCATGCGTTCGAGATTCGCGTCCGAACGGAAACTTACGACGTACAACCCATAAAAAACGCCGCCGCAAGATGGGGGCTGCTATGAAAGTCAGCGCTCCGCGGTCGTTTGGCGCGCAACTCAAGACGCTTCGCGAGGGGGCGGGGTTCACGCAGGAGGAGCTCGCCACGATTGCGGGCCTGTCGGTCCATGCGGTGAGCGCGTTGGAGCGCGGGGAACGCCGGCGGCCCCATGTCGAAACCATGCGTGCGCTGTCCGCGGCTCTTGATCTAGCGGGGGCGACCCGTGACGCGTTCTTTGGAAGTGCGCGCGCACCGACCCAGGCCACGGCAGTCGATGAACTGACCAGCGTCTCGCTGCCTGTGCCTCTGACGGTCCTTCTCGGCCGCGATGCGGACGTACGGACACTGCGCCAGTGGCTCGCCGATCCTGCCGCACGACTCATCACACTCATCGGGCCAGGGGGAGTCGGGAAGACACGCTTGGCGCTGGAGCTTGCGCGCACGATCGCGGACGAGGGTGCAACCAGGGTGGTCTTCGTGCCATTGGCTGCCATTCGGGATCCTGCGTTCGTCGAGTCGGCGATCGCCGAGGGCTTCGGACTGTTGGACGTCACCGCGCGCGATTTGCCGAGTCGCACCCGCGTCGCGTGCGCGAATCACTCCACGCTGTTGGTGCTCGACAATTTCGAGCAGGTTTTGGACGCGGCGCCGCCAGTCGCGGAGCTCCTGACATCGGTTCCATTGCTCCGACTGTTAGTCACCAGCCGCGCTCCGCTCCGTGTGCGTGGCGAGCGGGAGTACGTCGTCGGACCTCTTGAGTTGGCGGCGGCCTCTGACTCAATGTCACCGGCTGATCTGGCGCGCGCTCCTGCGGTGCGACTCTTCGTGGAGCGAGTTCGAGACGTGCAACCCGACTTTCGTCTCACGTCCGCAAACGGTCCGACCGTGACAGAAATATGTCGCCGGCTCGATGCACTGCCGCTGGCGCTCGAACTGGCGGCTCCATGGATCAAAGTACTGTCCGTTGAGGATCTGCTTCGCCGACTCACGCATGATGTTCTGCTCTCGACAGTCAGCCCACGCGATCTCCCCCAACGCCAACAGACGATGAATGCGACGGTCGCCTGGAGTTATCAACTCCTTAGCCCGGACGAACAGCGCGCCTTCCGCCGCTTCGGCGCGTTGCCGGGTCGGTTTTCGATCGACGCGGCCGCGATGGTCTTTGCCGGTCGTGAGGCTTCATCGGCGGGGAGCGAACATGTGCTCGGCGTGGTGGCCGGTCTGATTGACAAGAGCCTTCTTCTCCGATCCGAGGCCTCAGTCAAGGATCGTCCGCTGTACGAGATGCTGGAGACCGTGCGGGCGTACGCGGCAGTCGAACTCACTGAGTCGGGCGAGCGCGACGACGCCCTGGAGGCGCTGGCGCGTTATTGCACCTGTGAAGCCTCCCTTGCCGCGGAGGGACTGGTTGGACCTGCGCAGGCCGAATGGTTGGATCGCGTGCGTGAAGATCTCGGGAATTACCGCGCCGCGCTGAGGTGGCTCATCGAGCACCTGCGGCCCGCCGAAGCGTCCAACATCGCTTGGGGGCTGAAGTACTTCTGGCTGATTCGGGGGCATGCGGCCGAAGGCCTCCAATGGTGTGAGGAGATTCTGCACTTGCCGTCTCTTCCGCCCGCGGCCGAGTTGAGAGCACTTGAGGGAGCGGCTGTGCTCTGGTACACGCAGGGAGCACTCGAGCGAGCACGCACCGGGCTCAACCGCGTCCTCGAGCTCGCCCCCGCAGGAGACATGGATACGGTCGTGCGGGCTGAGGATCTGTCCGCGCGCGTCGAACACGCACTCGGCAATCTGAAGGCGGCCAGCGGCTGGTTTGCTCTCGCTGTTGACGGATTTCGGTCGCTCGGGATCCCGTGGGGCACTGGGAATGCCTTGAGTGGAATGGCGTCAGTAGCTCTTGGGACCGGCGACGTTGGCCAAGCGGAAGACCTGCTCGACGAGGCGATGCCGGTGCTTAGACAGGCCGGCCCGTGGTTCCTGACTTGGGCGTTGTATGTTCGCGCCATCCTGGCGGTCCGGCGCGGGAACGCCGATGAGGCGATCGCGTTGGTGCGTGAGAGCCTCACCTGCATCAGGGATCTCCAGGACACGTACGCGTTCGCATACACGCTGGTCCCTCTTGTCGCCGCCGCGGTACTCAAGGGCGACGACGCGTGGGCGGCGCGGATCCTGGGCGCTCGGGACGCCGTCAGCGAGCGCACAGGCGCGACGGTGGTCCTCAAGTTGGTGCACGACCTGCATGTGCGGTCGGAACGGGAGGTTCGTGCTCGCCTTGGCCCGGATCGGTGGGCAGGTGCGTACGCGGCAGGGCGTGGGACATCGTTCGATGCGCTGCTGAAGGACATTGACCACGTTTTGCGCGAAGGATAAGTGGATTCCCCTCCGGCGGTGTTCGTGCTTTTGTAGTTCGCCCGCCTAGTACCCGAACCAGCCCATCGAGCCCCGGGCGATTATCGAGCGGCCTAATGGTTCGGGCGAAGTTCTCCTGATAACACGAGCGAGACATCGCTCGTTCATCGACGGCCACGTTGTGAACCGGCGTCCGCGCACGCTCAAGCGGCGCGTAGCAGCTGGCAGCGGTCTGCTCTTGTACGGGTGTTGTACGAGTCCTGTGCGGCTTCTGTCGGTGTTCGCCCGCGGGCGCACACACCACACTGGTCGCATGGCAGGCGACCGACCGGCGACCACATTCATCACCGGAGCCGAAGGGTTCATTGGCACCGAGCTGATCAAGGCCCTCAAGGCTCGTCGCCACGAAGTGTTCGGTCTTACTTGGTCTCTAGACGCGGCACAACGCGTTCGTAACGCCGGTGCAACACCCGTCATGGGAAATGTGCTCGAGCCGGGTCAGTGGCAGGACGAGGCGGCGGCTGACTGGGTGTTCCATCTTCCGCCGCATCCGCGAGAGGGAGCGTGGTCGAAGCGGACACGTGCGGGATCTATTTCCCGGGGGCGGCTGGTGATGGATGCGCACTTGCTGGATGCGCTAGCCGCAGGCGCGACGCAGCGAATTGTATACGTCGCGGACACGAGCTATTACGGAGCGACTGGCCCGCGTCCGATCACAGAGGATGAACCGCCTCAGCCCTCAGCGTGGGGACGCTGCCTCGTGCCCGCCTTCAATCGCCTCGAGGGATATATCGCTGCCGGATTGCCGATCGTCACTGCGTTTCCAGGATGGATCTACGGCAACGCATCGTGGTTCCGGGATCGCGTCATCGAGCCGGTGATGGCCGGCCGGCACGTCGTGCAGTTCGGGAAAACTGGACCCTGGGTGTCACCCATTCACGTCCACGACTGCGCCCGCGCCCTGGTGCATCTAGCCGAGCGCGGCGAAGTCGGCGGCCGGTACTTTCTGGTGAACAACGATCCGATCCGGATGGACGAGTTCGCCGAAACGTTCGCGCGGCTCGCGAACCGCCCGTTGCGGCTCTGGCGCATGCCCGTGGCCGCGAGCCGGCTCGTCGTCGCTCCTGTTCTGTCCGACTCCCTGAGAGCCGACGCTGTGTTCTCGAACGTCAGGCTGCGCGGCCTTGGCTTCCGGTTTCAGTATCCCACGCTCGAACAGGGGCTCCAGCAAGTCCTCGGAGCGCTCCATGAACAGGCTACGGGGTCGGATAGATGACATTCCACAGAGAACAGGAGGCAATCTCGCACCAGCAGTAGGACGCGTATGGCTTGGTGAAGGTACGGCGAGTTCAACGGTGGGAGCGTCTGCGATTCCCGCAGCGCAGCCGTCACGATTCGAAAAATGAAAGTACAGGCACAGTGATGATCAAGAAAGCAGCGGCCATTCTCCTGGCGCTGGGGATTGTGGGTTCCGCCAGCGTGTATGCGCAGGATTCCAGCCAGGAGCGTGACGTTCTTGTGAGGTTCCAAGGTGGCATCGGCGTCATCCCGGCCGCGAACGGGGCTGGGCCCGCCAACCAGGATGGAACCCTTCCGAACGTCAAGCTGAACATCGTGAGAGGCGTCCTCCCTGGCGCCGGACCCTGGAGGATCGCGGATCTCAGAGCCGTCGTCGACATTTACGGCCGCATCAGGGTGAGGGGGCGGGGTTTGCTCCTCGCCAGTAGCAACAGCATCGGCCAGAACGCCAATCAGAGTGTCTTCGCCACGCTCATCTGTGAAGCCACTGCTCCGTTCGTCGAGCACAACACCACCGTACGCGTTCCACTCGAACCGAACGGCGATTTTCGAATCGACGACACGTTGGATTCGGTCCCGTCAGGCTGCCCCAGCCCCGACTGCTGATTCGCAACGCCGGTGGCGTCTGGTTCGCGGCCGGGATTCAAAAGTTCGGAGACGACTAGCGAGGCGTCGCCGGCGGCTCCCAATTCCCTGACGCCATTCAAGTCATCACTTGACTCGCGGAATTGGCGTCGGGGGTTGAGGAGCGTTCGTTTCGCTCAGGGCAAGGTCGGCTGACGTCGACACGGAACCACAGAGGAGTGTTTATGAAGTTTGCTGCAAGCGGTCTCGAGTCGCCCCCGATGATGATGGCCGGCCCGCATTTCGAGCGATACGGCATCGTGGGACGTAGTCGCGCCATCGCCGATGTGATCCGGCGCGTCGATCTGGTGTCCGCGACCCGCAGCACGGTGTTGATCACGGGCGAAACAGGCACCGGCAAAGAGCTGGTGGCTCGCGCCGTGCACCATCGCAGTGCGCAGCGGGACATGCCGTTCATCAAGGTCAACTGTGCGGCGATTCCGGAGACGCTGCTGGAATCGGAGCTCTTCGGCCATGTCAAAGGAGCATTCACCGACGCCACCGGTACAAAAAGAGGCAAGTTCTCTCTGGCCGACCGCGGCTCCATTTTTCTCGACGAGATCGGCACGATGAGTGCGGGACTGCAGGCCAAGTTGTTGCGCGTGCTGCAGGAGCGCGAAATCGAGCCGCTCGGTGCAGAGCGGACACAGCAGGTGGACGTCCGCGTCATCGCGGCAACCAACCGCGATCTGCAACAACTCGTCCGTGCCGGCCGGTTCCAAGATGATCTGTTCTATCGGCTGCACGTCATCCCCATCGTCGTTCCACCGCTTCGCGAACGTGTCGAGGACATTCCGATGCTGGCGGCGTACTTCGTGGACAAGCATGCGAGACGGTGCCACAAGTCAATCGAGGCGCTGGACGAGGATGTGATGGCAACACTGCGGGAATATCACTGGCCGGGCAACGTCCGGGAGCTCGAGAACGCGATCGAACGCGCGGTCGTCCTGACGACAGGCACCACGATCACGCGTGATGCGATCACCCTCGAGGGGGCGGTAAGCACGCACACGTCGGGCATGCCCTCGCTGAAGCTGCGCCAGAACGTCGAATGGATCGAGCGCGAGACGCTTCGCCGGGCGCTCGAAGTGTCGCCAGTCAAGCAACAGGCCGCCAGGCTTATGGGCATCAGCCCGCGAGCGCTGTCCTATTACTTGGCTAAGTATCCATTCATCGATCAGAACGGATCGCGACCATGAGATTTGCCCGGGTCGTCTTCGTTGCGGCCGGCATATGGGGCATCGCGTTCCTGATACCGCTCTATTTCCTGCTCGACGAGACCGGACCTCACTACGCGTCACCCCCGATGTACGTGCAGTTCTTCTATGGCTATTTTTCGGTGGCAATGGCCTGGCAGATCGCCTTTCTCGTCATCGCATCGAATCCGCCGCGATTCCGGCCGCTGATGGTTCCGAGCATCGTCGAGAAGTTCAGCTTCGTCATGGCTGTGGCAGTGCTCTACAGCCAGACGCGCATCTCAGCGACAGGCGTGACGGCCGCCGTACCCGAACTGTTGCTGGGCGTTCTCTTTACACTCGCGTTTGCGAAGACGCGGGCCTCGACCCGGGCCGGCGTGTGGGTAACGCTCGGACCTCGTCGACGTTAGGGAACAGCCCGCACCGGCGGGCAGCCCGCAATGTCTCATGGGCGACGATTTCGCACCATCGACGCAAAGACGGGGCGCGATTCGGTGATTGGTGTCACCAGGGGTACGGCGTATGCGAATGCCCTTGCGGTATCACCGGAGGGGAAGGCTGGCCGCAAGGTGCTCGCCGGTCAGCGTCGACCTTCGCCGCCACCAGATCTGCCGGGACGCCTTCGAACACGACCCGCCCGCCGTCGTGGCCGGCGCCCGGCCCGAGATCGATGATCCAGTCGGCATGCGCCATCACCGACAGGTGGTGCTCGATCACGATGACCGACTTGCCGGAGTCGACCAGTCGATCGAGCAGCCCGAGCAACTGCTCGAGGTCGGCAAGGTGCAACCCGGTCGTCGGCTCGTCGAGCACGTAGACGCCGCCGTCGGCACCCATGTGGGTCGCGAGCTTGAGCCGCTGACGCTCGCCACCCGACAGCGTGGTGAGCGGTTGGCCGAGCCGCAGGTAACCGAGCCCCACGTCGGCCATGCGCTGCAGGATCGCGTGCGCGGCCGGTGTGTGCGCCTTGCCGGCGCCGAAGAAGCCGACCGCATCCTGAACCGGCAAATCGAGCACCTCGGCGATGTTGCGCCCACCCAGCTTGTAGTCGAGCACCGATGCCTGGAACCGCCGGCCCTCGCACTCCTCGCAGATCGTGGTGACGCCGGCCATCATCGCCGAGGTCGGTGTAGATCACGCCGGCGCCATTGCAGGTCGGACACGCGCCCTCCGAGTTGGCGCTGAACAGCGCGGACTTGACGCCATTGGCTTTCGCGAACGCGGTGCGGATCGGATCGAGCAGACCCGTATAGGTCGCCGGGTTGCTCCGCCGCGAGCCGCGGATCGGCGTCTGATCGACCGACACCACCTCGTCGCGGCCGCTCACCGAGCCGTGAATCAGCGAGCTCTTGCCCGAACCCGCCACGCCGGTCACGACCACCAGCACGCCGAGCGGGATGTCGACATCGACGTTCTTCAAGTTGTGCGTGCGGGCGCCGCGCACCTTAATCGCACCAGACGGCTTTCGCACCGACGATTTCAGGGAGGCGCGGTCGCTCAGATGACGTCCGGTGAGCGTGCCACTGGCCCGCAGCGCTTCGACAGTGCCCTCGAAGACCACCTCGCCTCCGGCGGTGCCGGCGCCAGGACCGAGGTCCACGACGTGGTCGGCAATCGCAATCGTCTCCGGCTTGTGTTCGACGACGAGGACGGTATTGCCCTTGTCGCGGAGCCGCAGCAGCAGGGCGTTCATCCGCTGGATGTCGTGGGGGTGCAGCCCAATCGTCGGCTCGTCGAAGACGTAGGTCACGTCGGTGAGCGACGAGCCGAGGTGGCCGATCATCTTCGTTCGCTGCGCCTCGCCGCCAGACAGCGTGCCTGATGGCCTGTCGAGACTGAGATAGCCGAGCCCGATCTCCACGAACGAGTCGAGCGTGTGCCGCAGCTTCGTCAGCAACGGTGCGACGGACGGCTCTTTCAGGCCGCGCACCCATTCGGCCAGGTCGTTGATCTGCATCGCGCAAGCGTCGGCGATGTTGATTTTGTCGATCCTGGACGACCGGGCGGCCTCATTGAGCCGGGTGCCGCCACAGTCGGGACACGTGGTGAACGTGACCGCACGCTCCACGAACGCGCGGATGTGCGGCTGCATCGCCTCGACGTCCTTGGACAGGAACGACTTCTGGATCCGCGGGACGAGGCCCTCGTAGGTGAGATTGATGTTCTGGAACTTGACCTTCCTCGGCTCGCTGTACAGGAAGTCCTGGAGCTCCTTCTTCGTGTATTTCCTGATCGGCTTGTCCGGATCGAGGCCAGCGGCCGCGAAAATGCGCACCTGCCAGCCATCGGCCGTGTAGCCGGGGATCGTGAGGGCGCCCTCGTTGAGCGACTTGCTGTCGTCGTAGAGCTGCGACAGGTCGATGTCGCTGACCGATCCCATGCCCTCGCATCGCGGGCACATGCCGCCCTGGTAGACGAGATCCCGCACGACCATCCGTTCACCCTTGCCCTTGTCCACGGTCATCGCGCCGCTCGCCTTGCGCGTCGGGACGTTGAACGAGAAGGCCGTGGAGGGTCCGATATGCGGCTTACCGAGGCGGCTCCACAAAACGCGCAGCATCGCGTTGGCATCGGTCGCCGTGCCGACCGTGGAACGGGAGCTGGCGCCCATGCGCTCCTGGTCCACGGTGATCGCGGTCGTCAGTCCTTCCAGGACGTCGACTTCGGGCCGACCGAGCGTCGGCATGAATCCCTGGACGAACGCGCTGTACGTCTCGTTGATCAGCCGCTGCGACTCCGCCGCGATGGTGCCGAACACCAGCGACGACTTGCCCGATCCCGAGACACCGGTGAAGACCGTGAGCCGCCGCTTGGGGATCTCGACGCTGACGTCCTTCAGGTTGTTCTCGCGGGCGCCTTGGACGCGGATCAGGTCGTGGCTGTCCGCCTCCGCCACGCGCTCACTTCGTTCGCGGCTTCGGCGGGACAAGTCCTCCGCCATATGTCATCGAGTATCGACGTGTGTCTAGGTAAGCGGTTGTTTCGGGCGGCCGTTCCTCGTCGTGGCGCGTTCCTCGCTCACGCGCGCCGTTCGAGCGTCGCCGCGCACCAACAAACCAACTCCTCATCGTTTCGGTGCGATTCGAGATCCTCGCGTAACCGTTGAGCCACCCGCGGCCGTGGTCTCACGCTCGTGGGCGCGGGCCGAAACCACTTGACAACTCTGTCCGTGCGCGTAGATTACCTCTGACGTAAGTTCCCCTTCGACCCCCTCGAAGGCTCCCGCAGTTACTCGTCGCCGAGGAGACGCCCATGATTCATCGGGTCAGTCTGCCATCCTCGTCGCTCCAGCGCCACGAAACCGCCGCACATACCTGCGCTCGTTCACGCCGAATCTCTGATCAATCACGAGCAGAGACTCGTTAAACGAAGACCTGGAACTCGGTCTGGAAGAAACACCATGTGCAGGATTAAAGACACCACACAATACCGCCTCGTCCTGAACAGTTGCGTTGATGCTGCTGATTCTCATCGGCCTGCCGTCTGCGGCCGGAGCCGATGCCGTTACAGACTGGAATGCATATGGTGTTTCTGCCGTAGTAACAGCCGCACGAGGACCGGGCGGTTACGTCGATCTTGCGTACATGCATATTGCGGTGTATGACGCCGTAAATGCCATCGATGGACGCTATAGTGTGTTCGCCGTGCACCCAAGCTCACTTACCTGCCGGGTCATCGAAAGAAGCGGCAGCCATTGCAGCGGCGTACAACGTTCTGATCGCGCTCTTTCCGGATCAGCAAGAGGTGTTTGATGCAAATTATGCGGCTTCATTGGCCGCAATACCGGATAGCCAAAGAAAGGCCGATGGAATTGCGGTCGGGACCGAAGTTGCCTATCTGTTTCTTGCATCGCGGGCCGGTGACGGTCGTAACGCGCCGATCACATACACGCCGGGCAGCGGACCCGGAGCCTGGATTCCGACATCCCCTGCTCCGCCTGCTGGTCGTGTACCTGAGCCAGATGCGGCCTTTTGCAATGGAAACTGCATCACAGTTTCGCGGCGACGGCCCGCCGGCATTAACAAGCGAACAATACACAGCCGATTTTAACGAGATCAAGAATCTCGGTTGCCTCGATTGCCCGGCACGGACCGAAGAACAACGGATAATCGGGCTTTTCTATACCGACCTCGGGCCTGCGCAAACTGGTCGCGGCTTCCGGCAGGTTGCACACGATTATCCGATGAATCTGGCGGACAATGCTCGGCTCTTTGCGATGCTCTATGTTGCTCTTGCTGACGCCGCCATCGCGAGCGTGGAGACAAAATACTATTACGGCTTCTGGCGGCCGATCACTGCCATTCGCCAGGCAGACACGGACGGCAACCCTGATACCATTGCGGACCCGGCCTGGACGCCTTTATCCACCACTCCGAACTTTCCCGATTATGTATCCACCCATTCGGCGACGTGGGGGGCATTCTCGGAGACACTGCGGCAATTCTTTGGAACCAAGAAAGTCAATTTCACGATGACCAGCGTGGTGACCGGTACAACCCGACATTTCACCAACACGGACGATATCAACAAGGAGATCATAAACGCCCGTGTTTATGTCGGTTTCCATTTTCGAACGGCCGATGTTGATGGGGTTGCCATGGGGAAAAAGATCGGGAGACTTGTCGCTAAGAATTATTTTCGGCCTCTTTGCATCGACCACGAGCAGGTGTTCGACCGACGTCTATCGCAGCGCAGATTTTCTGACGAGCGCGGATTTGGAAGCGTGTGTCGTGGCCGCGACGAAGGGAAGAACGATCGATGAGTACACGCCCGAGGTAACGGCATCCAGCGTCGTCATGTCGCAAGCCCGGCATTTTGAGACCGCGGAGTCTCACCGCGCCGCGGGTGTCGTTGCTGGCTTACGCAGGATGGTAATGGAGTCCGCCCACATTGACCAGCTCCTGCGTTTATTCGACAACGTCGAGTCCGCTCTCTGCGGCACACGCGAACACGAGGGCATCCGTCAAGTCCGAGCAGTGCGCACGGGCACGAGCGGCATCACACCTCCCCGGCCGGGATGATGGACCACCGCGAATGCCGGCTCGGATCAACATTTTGATTGCTTGCTCGGCACTTCTCCGATCCTGGCTCGGTTCGCGCCGCTAACGGTCGCCCGATCGATTTCTCACACGCCGAGCGAATCGCCTGCAACGCGTATTCCGCTCGTGGCGCCGACGGTCCAGACGTCGGCGTCACACCTTCGAACCTCGTCACCTCGAATCGCCCGACGCGGCCTCAGACCTCCTCATCGCTGGCGACTCTGTCAGGCCTAGCAGCGCTCATTTAAGGGCGAGGTAGGATACCGTAGGGCAGGCGGCCGCGCCGTTCGGTTGGGTTCTGGCACAGTCACTGTGATTCGTCGGTGTGTGCAGATGTGGTAGGAGCGCGCCGTGAGAATCGAGGAGGGAGGTGAAATGCATTTTTTGTCGCGGCTCGGTAGATTCAGGTTTTCGAATATGCCGGCCGTGACTTACCGGTTTGCCGCTGCGCATCCGCGGAGTGTCGTTATCGGCGGATACGTCTTGCTCACAGCGGCCTTCTTGTGGCCCGTCGTGCTAGAGTTCCGAAACGGCGTGCCGCATGATCTCGGCGATCCGCTTCTCAACACCTGGATCGCCGATTGGAACCTGAAAACCACTGCCGCTCACAGCCGCCTGGTGGAACGCCCCCGCCTTTTGGCCGCTCTCGGCGGACTGGCCTTTTCGGAACATCTGCTTGGCCACTGTGCTCTTCGGACCGCTCAAGTGGCTCGGATTGGACCTCAGGCTTCCTACAACCTCGTACTTACTGGCTCGTGGCCGCTCGCCGCCACGGCCGGATATACCGAACTGCCTATCAATTGACGGCGCGTCACGACGTGGCATTCGTTGGGGGTCTCCTCTTTGGATTTTGCACCTGACCGTCTGGACCAGATCTCACACCTCCAGGTATTACTGTCGTTCTGGATGCCGGTCGCGCTGTTCGCGCTTCATAGATTCCTCGGCGCGACAACACTGCAGGCGAAGATTGGCTGGTCGGGTATCTTCGGCATCACGTGGCTGCTGCAGTCCCTCTCGAACGGGTACTACCTCGTCTACTTCAGTCTCCTGATACTTTTGTGGCTGGTCTGGTATCGGCCGGCGAAAGGCTGGGTGGTGGCGTGCGCGTGGGTGTGCTGCGCGCTGCCACTCGCTCCAATACTGAGGGCGTATCAGATCATTCACCAGCAGTTCCAGCTGAGTCGTGGATTCGGAGAAATTGCGTCGTTCGGCGCAGACGTCACGTCATTTCTGACGGGGCCCGATCTGTTGGTCCTGTGGCCTCTGCATCTCGATCACAGGCCGGAGCAGGCGCTCTACCCCGGTGTCGTCGCGCCAGCTGATCGTGGCCGCAGGCCTGATCGTCGGCTACAGGGCGCGCTCGAAAGCGACCGCCATCGTCAGCACCGCGACGCGCTGGCGCCAGGCGATAGTCGTCGTCGGGTGCATCTGTGTTGCCCTGGGCCTGTACGCTGCACTCACAGGCGGGTGGTCGTTTCAGCTTCTGTCGACGACGTTCAGCGATCGACGAGGCAGGAAGCCATTCACGCTCGGAGTCCTGTGCTTCGTTCTCGCGGGGCTGACAACGAACACCGTCCGGGAACTGTGGCAGAAACGATCGGATCTCGGGTTTTACCTGCTTGGCGCCGCGGCGAGTTTCGCACTCTGTCTCGGTCCGGTCGGCCGCGTCTTCGGTCAATGGCTGATCGAAAAGCCACCGTACTTCTGGCTGATGAAATTGCCGGGCGGCGAGGCGCTTCGGGTGCCACGCGATTCGCAACACTCGTCTACTTGTGCCTGGCAATGGCGGCCGCGCTCATGCTCGGTCGCCTGTTTCGCGATCGCTCACGATCACAACAGCGCATCGCCGCCGCGATGATTGTGGCCGTCATCGTCTGTGACTTCTGGCCGCGACCGCTTCCGATTGAAGCTGCCCCCGCTGCGAATCGAGCTGCCGAACGCATGCCGGAGCAGACGCGGTGCTCGAGTTGCCGATGGGCACGGTCGTCGCCGATGCCTCCGCAATGTACCGCAGCATGTTTCACGGTCAAGCGGTGGTCAATGGATATTCGGGCTACTCGCCCACACCGTACAACGTCCTGTCGCGCGCCGTGAACGAATACGACGAATCCGTCCTGCCCTCGCTCGCCGAATTCGGTTCGCTGTGCATCATCATCGACAGCAGCGTCAAGGACGCCAGTGTGTACGAACGCATGGCGCTGCGGGCCGGAGCCGCTCAGTGCGGCGCTGCCACACATCGTCTTCTCTATGTGCTTCCAAAGCGGCCTTCTTCGCCGAAGGCGGCAGCAGATGGCGCTGCTCCTGTCTCGCGCACAGACGACGACGGCGCGGGCACCTGTCCAGCGTGCGCGACAGACGGCGCTGATGACACACGGTGGTCCAGCCGTGAGACTCAACGCGTGTCGCACCAACTGCAGCTGACGCTCGTCCAGGCGCTGGACGTGAGCGGGCTTCGCCTCAATTTGCGCGGTGTGGTTGGCGACTATCCCAGGCGTCTTACGGTCGACACCTCGAGCGACGGCGTCACGTGGCAGACACAATGGCAGGGAATACGGCTGGCAGCGTCTACGCAGCCACAGACGGAATGAGAGCCATCCGTCGATCGAGATCGTATTTCCGCGTGTACGCGCGAGGTATGTCGTGTTGAGTCAGGCGTCGACACCCGATGTCAGGGCTCATTGGTCAATGGCCGAACTGCGAATTCTTCGATGAAGTCTGTGCCGTCTGAACGCAGGTAGAGATACTACAAGTCATGCAAGCAGGCACGTCCCTGCTCCCTCTATTCCGGGCCATCCGTCGGGCCGTCCGCCATGGACGCCGCCCAGTCGATACGCGACCCTTGTACTCGTCGCCGGCCTTGCAATGTGGTTTGCGGGCACGCACGTCCGTGAACTGACCGTCCAACGGCGCAAGGTGGTCACCAGCTCCGAGACCGGGCGCGAGTCAGTTGTGCTGCCTTTCGACGCAAGCGGCTCGACGACGCCACGGACTGCCGTTGTGGTTCGCGTGCGGAACGACTCCTCGACCGCCCAGGTTTTCTCGCTACGGGCAGGGGACGTTGGTCTCGGTACCCGGGTCGTAGCCGCTCACGCCGAGGTCGGCTGGACTTCGCGGCGGACACCTGGCTGCTGCAGTCCGCCGCCTGACGCTGGGCGGCCCCAACAGCGATTGGACGTTGGTTAACGCGGGAGGTCTCAAACGTTCACGGCTTCGTGCGCGGACTGGTGAACCTCTACATCCTGCCCGCGCAACAAGCGTTGCTCGTCGGGCCTCTTTGGCTGTTGTGTATGATCGGTGCCGCCGTTGTGCTACTCCTGGCGCAGCCGCCAGCGGCCGTTTCCAGCGGCATTCGCCTGCTACATCGAGTCGTCGGCGCCGCTGCCCTGATCCTAGTCGTCGCGGCGGCGGGCTCTGACTTCGTTTCCCCTTATCTTGTCGTCCTCGCTCCCCGTACGTTCGTGCTGAGCCTCACAGTGCTCCTCCTTCGGCGTATTGCGACGTTGTTTCGCCCTGTAATCGTGGCCGTCAAGACGTCGTAACGACTTGGGATCGCTGCGACCAGTATCGTAGGAGGCGCGTTCGCACTCTCTGCAACGGGGTGCTACTGAGCGGCTTCGGCGGAAATTACAGCGGCATCCTGCATATTTCCAAGCAGTACGCGTCTCGTCTTCCGTTCCTCACCGCGCGCCCTGAGCTGCTTCGAGCATCTACACACCCTGAGCAGGGGTACGATGGCCAGTTCATGTACGGCATGGCGTTCGATCCACTCATCGTGGCGTTTGCCGACCAGCCGCGTCGCTACGACGATGTCGCAGACGCGCCACCTTATCGCTATGGAAGGGCGGCGTTCAGTGCACTCACAGCACTGGTGGCCGACGGCCTGCCGGAGCACTTTCCAGCGGTGATGATCTGGCTCATCGTGGCCGCCACGTCGGCCTTGCCTCACTGCTCGCAATCATTGCAGCCGATCACGGCGCCCGCCGATGATTGCGTTGGCGTATGGTTGATCCCTGGTTTTCTGTCGTCGCTGAGCTTTGGCTTGCCAGAGGCCATCGCGGCCGCTGCGCTGGTGGGTGGCTTCTTGTGTTGGCGGCGACGTCTGCCGCTGCCTGCGGCCTGTTGCTTTGCGGTTTCAGGTCTCTTTCGAGAGACGGGCCTCCTGCTCGTTGCGTGTCTGCTCGTGTTTGATGTCTTCAACCGCGATCGAAAGATGACTGCGGTGTTGGCATCGAGCTTCGTGCCACTCTTCCTTTGGCGCGGATACGTCTGGTTTCGGCTCTCTCCTGTTACGGCTCGGCCGCTTTCTACTACAGCCCCGGAGACCTGGGCGTGCCATTGGCCGGCCTGTCACATCTGATGAGTGCCGGCCTAGCCGGGACGCAGGCTGCTCCGGAGCGCTTCGCAGCGATCGTCTTCCCAGTCATTCTGGTCGGTATGTTCGTTACCTCTGTCGTCTTCTTCACGCGCGACCGAGATGGTCTCGCTGCGGCGGCGTGCGGTTATGCCGCCGTTGGATCTCGCTCAACTACGGCAAGATTTGGTCGCATGTCCCGAGTGGGGAACGCGGCACCTACGAGCTTTTCCTCTGCGTGTTGCTCCTCATTCTGACGAGCAGATGGCGACTCCAACGTTCGTTCATCCTCACGTGGTTGATCGCGTTGGGCGGTTATATGTTCGTGGTGTCGCCGGAAGCGTCGCTCTTTCGCTCCGCGCTCCTGCTGTTTCGCTAGCATCGCACCCCACCTCGAGGCGCCCGGTTTGACAAGTCGGCAAGACTGCAGCACCATAGCCAGCTATACATAGCTGGCTGTTATGCCCAAACACACGAACGACCGTCTGCAAGGCACGCTCGACCTGCTGATTCTGAAGACCCTGGCCCGCGCCGGATCGCAGCACGGCTACGCCATCGCCCAGCGCATTCACCAGGCGACCGACGACTCGCTGCGCATCGAGGAAGGCTCGCTGTATCCCGCGCTGCAGCGCATGACTCACGAGAAATGGCTGCGGGGCGCAGTGGGGCGACGACCGACACCGGCCGAAAAGCCCGCTTCTACACGATCACCGCCGCCGGGCGCGGCAGCTCGAGGAGGAAGAGCGGCGCTGGCTGAATCCTACCGAAGCCGTCGGCAAGGCGTTGCGATTCGCGTGAGGACGGACCCATGTCACCACTTCGGCGGCTCTGGAATGTCTTCGTCGCACGCGGCTGGACGACGACCTGCGGCAGGAACTCGAGACGCATCTCGCGCTCATCGAGGAAGCCGAACGGGCGCAGGGCTCGAGCGCGAGCAGGCGCGGCAGCGCGCGCGCGCGAGGTTCGGCAGCCCGCTCGGCTACCGGGAGCGGCGCTCGACGCCGTCATCGCCACGTGGGTCGAGGGCGCGTGGCAAGGAGCTGGTCTTCGCGGCGCGGCGATTGGCGCGGAGTCCCGGCGTTCACGCTGGCCTCCGTGTTGACGCTGGCGCTCGCCATCGGCGCCAACGCGTCGATCTTCGCCGTCGTGCAGCGCGTCGTCTTGAACCCGCTGCCGTATCCGGACTCGGACCGGCTGATCGAGCTGGATCACGGTGCCGCACGGCTCAACATGCCGTCGGGCATGGGGATGACGCAGGGCCTCTACGACCAGTACTCGGAACGCGCACGCACGCTCGATGGCGTCGCGCTGTACCGCCCGACGACCTCACGCTGGCCGGCGACGGCGAGCCCGAGCGCATCCGTGTCGCCTTCGTGACGACATCGCTCGCGCCCGTGCTGCGCGTCTGGCCCGGCCTCGGCCGCTGGTTCACGGAGGAAGAAGGCGGGCCGGTGGCGCCGCAGTCTGGCCGTGCTCTCGCACGGGATCGTGGATGCGTCGCTACGGCGGCGACCCGGCCATCGTCGGACGCGTCGGTGACGCTGGCTGGCGTGCCGGCCGAGATCATCGGCGTCATGCCGGCGTCATTTGCGTTTCCCGATCCGCGCGTCGATGTCTGGACTTGCCGAGCCAGGTCGACGCGGCGATCGGATTTGGCATCTGGCTCTACGACGGCGTGGCGCGGGTGCGAGAGGGCGTGACGGTTTCGGACGTGCGCGCCGAATTGAACGGGCTCATCGCCGATATGCCGCGCGCGTTTCCGGGAGATCCGATCGCGCTGGCGAACTGCCGAACGAATCAAGCTGGTTTCGACACGCGCAGGACGCTGAAGGACGCGACGGTCGGCAGCGTCGCACGCGCGCTCTGGATTCTGCTCGCTTCGGTCGGCCTCGTGCTGCTCGTCGCGTGCGCGAACGTCGCCAACCTGTTCCTCGTGCGATCCGAGGCGCGACAGCGGGAGATCGCCGTCCGCCGGGCGCTCGGCGCGGGCCGTCTCGGCATCGCGCGCTCTTTCCTGGCCGAGAGCCTGTTGCTCTCGATGGCCGGCGGCGCGATCGGACTGGCGCTCGCGTGGGGCGGCCGTGCGCGTGCTCGTCGCCTCGGTCCGGCCAAGCTGCCACGACTCGGCGAGGTGCGGCTCGACGGCGTCGCCGTGGCGTACACGCTGCGTCGCTCAGCCTCCTGGCCGCCTTGGCCGTTCGGCGCATTCCGTTGTGGCGCGGCGCGCCACTCGCCGCTCGCTGCATGAAAACGGCCGGGGCAACACAGCGAGCCGACGACGCCACCGCGCCCGTCAACTGCTGATGGGCGGACAGGTCGCGCTGGCGCTGGTGCTTCTCGTCTCGTCCGGCCTCATGGTCCGCAGCTTCCAGAAGCTGCGCGCCGTCGATCCCGGCTTCGACGCCGCATCGGCGCTCACCTTCAGTATCGGACTGCCCGATCGTGACTATCCCACGCGAGCCGACGGCCGTCGCGGCACATCAGGCGATTCTGGAACGACTGTCTGCGCTTGCCGGGCGTGACCGCCGTCTCCGCATCCACGTGTCTGCCGCTGAATCGCGAAGGGTGCATGGGCAACACGGTGCTCGTGCGAGGGTCGGGCGATTCCCCCAGGGACCGTGTCCGCCGCTCGCCATGTTCAACGCGGTTGCCGGCGGCTACTTCGAGGCATGGGCATCCGGCTCATCCGCGGCCGCACGCTCGACCGGCGCGACATCGAGCGCCGCGAGCCGGTCGTCGTCGTCGATCAGGCGTTCGCAGAGCGATTCTTTCCCGAACAGGATCCGATCGGCGAACGTGTCGCGTCGAATCGCCCGCCGGCGCGACCGGGCGAGGGCCAGAGCCTGACTGGCTCACCATTGTGGGCGTGGTGCCAACACGCCGACCCGCGCGCTCGCGGAGTCCGAACCGATGGCGCAGCTGTTCCTGCCGATGTCGCTCGCGGGCGGACCGGAGTCTCCCATCTCCGCGCTGGTTGGTCCCGACGTTTCGGCAATGAGTTACGTGGTGCGTGCGGCGACGCCGCCGACCGGCTTGGTGCCCTCGGTGCGGCGCGCCATCGATACGATCGATACGAACGCTGGCCATGGCGCAGGTGCGCACGCTCGAGGACACGCTCGATCGCGCCTCGGCGCAGATGGCGTTCACCATGGTGCTGCTCGCCATCGCCGCCGGCGTCGCGCTGATGCTCGGCGTGATCGGCATCTACGGCGTGATGTCCTACATCGTGAGCCAGCGCACCAGCGAAATCGGCGTACGGCTCGCGCTCGGCGCGGAACCTGCCAGCGTCGCGAGCATGATCGTGCGGCAGGGCGGAGTCGTGGCGGTCGCCGGCATCGCCGTCGGGCTCGCCGCCGCGTTGCCGGCAGCCGGGTGATCGAATCGTTGCTCTACGGCGTCAGCCCGCGAGATCCCGGGTGTCTTCGCGGCCACGACGTGTCTCTGCTCGGCGTGGCGCTCGTCGCGTGCTGGCTGCCCGCGCGCCGCGCGGCACGGCTCAGCCCGCTCGAGGCGCTTGGGGGCGAATAGAGTCGGTCACCAACTGTCGGACGGACGCGACGCCATCTTATTCTGCCGGGACGAAATTCAGAGCGATGCCGTTGATGCAGTACCGCAGGCCGGTCGGCGGAGGACCGTCGTTGAAGACGTGACCGAGGTGTCCGCCGCAGCGGCTGCAGTGCACCTCCGTCCGCGTCATCCCATAGCTGCGATCCGTCGTCGTGCCGATCGATCCCTCGACCGGCGCGAAGAAGCTCGGCCAGCCGGTGCCACTCTCGAATTTCCCGTCTGCCACGAAGAGCCGTTGTCCGCAGCCGGCGCAGGCGAAGGCGCCTGGACGATGCTCGTGCAGCAGCGCACAGGTGCCTGGGCGCTCCGTGCCGTGGCCGCGCAGGACGTCGTATTGCTCGGGCGTCAGCGTGCGACGCCACTCTTCATCCGTTTTCTCGATCGCAAACCGTTCCACGGAGCCTCCAGCATGGCGGCCCTGCGCGCCGCCCACACGACGCCATTGTACCGATCCTGGAGGCGGCCTCGGTTCCACGCTGTGCGGTGCGGAACGCGGCTCACCGGTCGCCAGATCTTCCGGGTGCAGGACGACCGGATCGCCGAACACTGGGACCTCGTGCAGCCTCCCCGCGATCATCCGATCAATCCGAACTCGGTGTTCTGAACCCCATCAGGCGCGTCGCACTCTCTCCGACCCTCGACGAATCTTCCTCGGCATCCGCCCTCGGATAGTGTGGGGCGCTCGGACCGGATTGTTGGCGCCTGATTCTCTTGTCAACAACACGACGGTGCGCGCCTCGATCGTCGTGGAGTCCGTGGCGTGCACTGGATCGCTGCTACCCGCTACTCCCGCGCCGGAATCCACACGGATTACCCATCGTGTGGATTCGTCGACGGCTGGCAGCCGCCATTCAATCGGAACGTCGGTCGGATTCAGTATCAACAGCGTCGGCGGCGGGCCACCGAGCAGCATGCCAAAGGCGCGGAAGGTGTGGTCGTTCCACTGGTCCTGCGAGATCTCGCCGCCGTCCGGCGCCAGCCACATGACGTCTTTCAGCGGCGTGCCGTCCAGCAGATCTCCGTGCAGAAATCGCGGTTGTCGAAGCGCGGGCGTCTGCCGGCGTACAGCGATGAGCCCGCGCACGAAGTCGAGGAGCGAGGCGTGCGTGTTGGCGAGCGTCCAGTCGACCCAGCTGATCTCGTTGTCCTGGCAGTAGGCGTTGTTGTTGCCCTGCTGCGTGCGCCCGAATTCGTCGCCGGCGAGGAGCATCGGCGTGCCCTGTGAGACACAACAGCGTCGCCAGCATGTTGCGCATCTGCCGCTGACGCAGCGCGACGATCGCGGGATCGTCGGTCGGCCCTTCGACGCCGTAGTTGCTCGAACGATTGTTGGAGTGCCGTCGTCGTTGTCTTCGCCGTTCGCCTCGTTGTGCTTGTCGGTGTAGCTGACGAGGTCGTGCAGCGTGAAGCCGTCGTGCGCGGTCACGAAGTTGACACTCGCCCAGGGCTTCCGGCCGCGCTGGTCGAAGAGATCGGCCGAACCGCACAGAGCCGCGGGCTGAGCACGCCGGCGCTGGCGCCGTCGTTCCAGAAGTCGCGCACCGTATCGCGGAACTTGTCGTTCCACTCCGCCCAGCCGGGCGGAAAGCCGCCGACCTGATACCCGCCCGGGCCGCAGTCCCACGGCTCGGCGATCAGCTTCACGTTGGCGAGCACCGGATCCTGAATGCAGGCGGTCAGAAACGCGCTGTGCTCGTCGAAGCACTCTTCCGGCCGCGCGAGCGTCGTGCCGAGATCGAAACGGAAGCCGTCGACCTGCATCTCCGTCGCCCAGTAGCGCAGGCTGTCGGTGATCATCTGCGTCACGCGCGGATGCCGCAGGTTCAGCGTGTTGCCGGTGCCTGCGTCGTTGTTGTAGTAGCGGCGGTTGTCGGGGATCAGGCGATAGTACGAGGCGTTGTCGAGTGCCCTGGAACGAGAGCGTCGGCCCGAGCTCGTTGCCTTCGGCGGTGTGGTTGTAGACGACGTCGAGAATGACTTCGAGTCCGGCGTCGTGGAACCGGGCGACCATCTCCTTGAACTCGCGGATGCCGTCTGCGCGGATCGGCGAGGTAGCGCGGATCGGGCTGCAAAGAAGCCGATGCTGTTGTAGCCCCAGTAGTTGGTCAGTCCCGTTCGAGCAGGTGGCGGTCGTTGACGAACATGTGCACCGGCATCAGCTCGACGGCGGTGACGCCCAGCGACTTGATGTACTCGATCGACTGCAGCGGCTGGCGAGGCCGGCAAACGTGCCGCGCGACGTGCTTCCGGGAAGTCGGGACGCCGCCTGCGTGTAACCGCCGACGTGCAGCTCGTACACGATCGTCTCGATCCCAGGGCATCGCCGGCCGCGTCATCGGCTCGGCCGCGCCGAACGACGGCGTCCACGACGACCGACTTTGGGCACGAAGGGCGCGCTGTCACGCGTGTCGAAGCTCAGATCCAGCGCGCTCGTCGCCGATCGTGTATCCGAAGCAGGCGTCGTTCCACTCGAGCGTGCCGATGCTGGCGCGCGCGTACGGATCGAGCAGCAGCTTGTTCGGATTGAAGCGATGGCCGGCTTCGGGCTCGTACGGCCCGTGCACGCGATAGCCGTAGACTGTGCCCGGCGCAAGCCCCTCGACGTAGCCATGCCACATCTCGTCGGTGAACTCGGGCAGGTCGATGCGTTCGAGCTCCGTCGCGCCATCAGGCGTCGAACAGGCACAGCTCGACCCGCGTCGCGTGCGCCGAGAACAGACTGAAGTTGACGCCGGCTCCATCGAACGTGGCGCCCTGTGGATGAGCGGTGCCTGCGGTGATATTGCGGCCGAGCGTGATCGTCATAGTGCGTGTCGCGCGTTGTGCAGAATCTACAACGCCAATGCTCCGGCGGAACCCTTCTACGATCGCGAACGATGTGACCCATACGATGGCTGCGGCAACTCACCGAGCCTGGCATTCGAGAACTCCCCGACTCGATCGACAGCCGTGTCCAGTCCATGGGCGATTTCGCCCAGCAATCTCACTCCAGTCGATGACGCGCTTCAGCACCCGCAGCAGTTCTCGCGACGCTCCAGGCCTGGGCGATGCACCCGCGAGGCGTGAACGGCGGCTCGCCGTCGAAGATCTCGCTGACCGTGCCGATCCCGGCTTCATTGAGATGCCCGTCGAACGCCGTGCAGCATCGCTCGCGACGCCTCGCGTCTGGTCCGGATAGCACCTTCAGCCACGCGTCGACGAACGGCCCGATCAGCCACGGCCAGACCGTGCCCTGGTGGTACGCCGCATCGCGCGTGCGCAGGTCGCCGTCGTATGTGGCGCGGTAGTCGGATGATCGGCGCGAGAGCGTGCGCAGGCCGAACGGCGTCAGCGAGCTTCGTCTGCACCGCGTCGATGACCGGCTGCCCATCGACGCTCGTCGAGCACCGGATGCGGAAGCGAGATCGCAAGCAGCTGATTGGGCCGGCACGCCGGATCGTCGCCGGCCTCGCCGTCGACCACATCGTAGAGGTGCTGCTCGCTCGCATGCCAGAAGCGTGCATTGAACGACTGCGCGGAGCCGATCGGCGTGGCGCGCGATCGGCGTTCGCGCGCTCGCTCGCGCGTCTTCCTGCCGCAGCCAGCCTTCGAGCAGCACGAAGCGCGTTGTAGAACAGCGCGTTGATTTCGACCGCCTTGCCGCGGCGTGGCGTGACGACCCAGTCGTCGACCTTCGCGTCCATCCACGTCAGCTGATAGCCCTCTGCGCCCTGCCGGAGCAGCCCGTCCGCCGGATCGACGCCGATGCCGAAACGCGTCCCGCGTAGGTGGTGATCGATGATGTCTTCGAGCACGGGCAGCAGCGGCGCAGCAGTCGCGATGTCGCTCGTGTGGCGCCACGTAGCGGCCGACGGCATGGAAGAACCACAGCGTCGCGTCGGCCGTGTGGTACAGGCCCTCGCGCTCGCCGTCCGGGAACATGTTGGGGATCAGCCCGTCGCGCGCGTACTGCGCGAACGTCCGAAGGATCAGCGCCGCTTCGCGCGCGCGGCCAGTCGCCAGCGTCAGACCTTCCAGGCTGATCATCGTGTCGCGTCCCCAGTCCGTGAACCAGTGATAGCCGGCAATCACGGTTCGCGCCTCGGTGCCGTGCGCCAGCGCCCGGGTCGCGTCATCGGGACGTGCCGCCGGCGTGATGAGGAACTGATCGGCCGCGAGGACGAGTTCGGCCGCAAGCCCGTCGCGTGCCGCAGCCGGCGCCTGCGCGAGCAGCTCGCGGCGGCGCAGCACTTCGGTCTCGAGTGCTGCCGCAGGCGAAAGCGCCTGCGATGACCTCCCACGACTCGGTGGACGCGATCAGCGTCGCGTCGCCACGCTCGCCGCCTGGAGTCAGCGCGATCCGGAAAAAGCCCGGACTCCACAGCGTGCCGCGGTGCTCGTACCCGCGCTGCTGTTCGTCGCAGGTAGCCGGTGGGCATGTGCGACGCCTCCACTGTCAGCGCTGGATCCGCGTCCGGCGAACAGCAGCCGCAGACACGGCAGCTCGGGTCCGCCGGATACTTCGAAGCGGCCGTCGACCGCCGACAACGTGTACGGGTCGGGCAGCTCCTCGATCAGCGAGCTTTCGTAGTGACGGATGTGAATGAACGGCCGGATCTCGAGCACGGCTGGCGACTGAGCCGTCTAGCAACCGGTAGGTGACGTGCACCGTGTTCTGGCGGTGCGGCATCAGCACGCGCTTTTCGACAGCGAGCCCGTCGCCTTCGAAACGCCAGATCGGCAGCCCTGCCTCGAGGCGGAATTCGATCAGCGGGAGTGCGCCGCGTCTCGGCTCGCCGTGTCCGCGGCATCGGGCGGCGGCTCCAGGCGCAATGTCACGTCAGCGCGCGGCGAAGGACGCACGCGCGCGTCGAGATGGCTCAGCATCACCATGCGCCCGACCGGTGCGGGCAACGCAGCAACCAGCACACCGTGATAGCGCCGCGTCACCGATCCTGCAATCGTGCCGGAGGCGTATCCGCCGAGGCCGTTGGTCACGATCCATTCGCGCTCGACGCGCGCGGCCGCGATCAGCGCAGTGGGAACGGGATTCGACGGATCGGGCCCGTTCATAGCGCGACCGGAGCGAGGACGACGGCGACATGACCTGGAATGAGCCAGCCCTCGTCGGTGTCGAGCGGCGCTGTGCCCGGTCCGCCGTACGCACGGATCCTCACTGGACCACAGCGATCTGCCAGCGCGTGCCGTCGCGGCGGCGCCAGCAGCGGTTCCGGCGCTGGAGTCGAGCGTCGAGATCGACGCCGAGATTGACGACCAGCAGCCGATCGTCGCCGCCGTGTTCGCCAGCCCTCGGCGTCGCACGAAACCATCGCAACACGAACGCGTGCGCCGACACCGCGCGCCGTCGAAGCGGCACTCGCGCCGCCGCGTGAGAACCGGATCGCTCGCGGCGCAGCGCGCAGGAGATCGCGATGCAGCGCGAGCAGCGCCGGGTGCGCTGCGGCGCTCCCGCGGTCCAGCTCTGCAGCGTTCGAAGCGTCTCTCCGCCAGGAGACGGCAGCGCGTCGACAGATCGCGCGTCGCCGCGCTGCGGAATTGGCTCATGAATTCGCGCGCGCCCGCGCGCACCGCCTCGCCGAGCTCGCCGCTGATGGTCGGCGAAGTACATGAAGGCGCCGACGCCCCGAATTCCTGTCCTTGGAAGAACATCGGCGTGCCGGGCGACAGCAGCCACAGCGCCGTCATGCGCGCGATAGCAGCGCCGGACTGGCGAGCTGCGCAGAGGCGCTCGCCACGGCCCGTGGGCGAATTGGCGACCTGATCGTGATTCTCGAGAAACGTGATGAAGCGCCGCGGGCGACAGCCGAGCGTCGGCGTGCCGCGGCGCTTGCTTCTGCCACGAGTAGCGCTGTCCCTGGATAGAGGAAGCCGCACTTGGCCGCGCGAGATGAACTCCTGCGGCGTGCCGCGATAGTCGGTGTAGTAGGCCTCGCGACGGCCGGTCAGCGCGACGACCGCGGCGTGGTGGAAGTCGTCGTTCCACAGCGCGTCGAGGCCGAAGCCGCCGTCGTCGAGCGGCCGCAGCAGACGCGCATCCTGCGGCTCGTTCTCCGCGACGATGATGATCGATCGCCGTCCGGCGGCCGCGCGCGCGCGCCGCGGCGATTTCGGCGCAGGATGTGCGCTGGCGAGGCGTCGAAGATCTGCTGCGTCGCGTCGAGCCGCAGCCCGTCGAAATGGAACTCGTCGATCCAGTAGGCGGCGTTGCCGGCGATGAACTCGCGCACCGGCATCCGCATCGTCGTCGAAGTTGATCGCGTCGCCCCACTCGTTCTCGTAGCGCGACGGAGAAGTAGCGCGACGAGAACTCGCCCGAGGTAGTTGCCGCTCGGTCCGAAGTGGTTGTAGACGACATCGAGAATCACGCCGATGCCGAGGCGGTGGGCGCGGTCGACGAAGCGCGCGGAAATCGTCGGGCGTGCCGTAGAGATGGCGTCGGCGCGAACAGGTTGACGCCGTCGTAGCCCCAGCCGAACCGGCCGGCGAACTCGGCGACCGGCATCATCTCGATGGCGCGTGATGCCGAGGTCGGCGAGCTCGGCGAGCTCGCTCAGCGCGGCGGCGCCAGGTGCCTCGGCGGTGAACGTGCCGACGTGCATCTCGTACAGACACCTGGTGCGTCGAGCTGCAATGCCCCGCCAGGCTCGCATCGGTCCAGCCGAACGCGTCCGGGTCGACGACCTGCGAGGGGCCGTCGGGACCGCTCGGCTGAAAGCGCGAGGCGGGATCGGGAAGAGGTCGCGCGACCGTCGCCAAGGCGATACCGATAGAGCGCGCCAGCGGCGACGCCCGGCGCACCAGGGCGAGTGATAGCCGCCTGATCCTCTCGGGTCAGTGCGATGTTCAGCGAACACCTGCCCGTCGTGCGTCCTGGATCACCACGCTCGACTGCGCGTGATCGGGCGCCCACACGCGAAAGTGGGTCGCCGCATGCGGCTGAGTTCGGCGCCGACCGGAATACGGCGCTGGAACACTGCAGCTGATGCGTAGCTGCCACTCTGGCGGTGGAGCACAAGTCGTGCCGTGCGAAGCGTGAGGAACGCCGCTTGCTCGAGCGTCCAGCGTATGCGACGCGCACACGACCCGGTCGAGCACGTACCGTCTGCAATTCGGCCCCGAGCTTCCGCTTCAGCGAGCGCACCGCTCTGGTGCCGTACCTCGAGACTCCTGGGGATAACGGACTGCTACGCCTCGCCGCTGCTTGAAGCGGCGAGCTGGCAGCGACGCACGGCTACGACATCTCGGATCACACGACGCTCAATCCCGCGCTTGGCACCGAGCAGTGACTTCATCGCGTTCGCGTCGGCGCTCGCCGGACGACGACATGGGGCTGCTGCTCGACTTCGTGCCGAATCACATGGGCCTCGACGAGCGGGCGAATCGCCTGGTGGCGAGACGTGCTGGAGCACGGTCCAGACTCGCCGTTTGCCGCGGATTTTCGATATCGACTGGGCGCCGGTCGCCCGGATCACCCGCGTGGCCGGGTGCTGCTGCCGATCCTGGAGGATAGCTACGGCGACGTCCTCGAGCCGTGGAGAAATTCGAGCTCGTGACGAGGACGGCGTGCCAGGTGGTGATCGGCTACTTCGATCGACCGTCTCCCGCATCGCGGACCAGGCACGCTCGGATCGGTGCTCGGCGGCACCGTCCAGCGTGGTGAGGACGCTGAACGGCATTCCTGGCGAGCCGCACAGCTGGGATCGCTTGCACGATCTGCTCGAGCGGCAGTGGTATCGGCTGGCCCACTGGAAGACATCGCTCGACGAAATCAACTACCGCCGCTTCTTCGACGTCAATCATCTCGGCGGCTCCGGATGGAGCTGCCGAGGTCTTCGAGGCCACGCATCGGAAGGTCTTCGAGCTGATCGAAGGCGGCCACGTCACCGGTCTGCGGCTCGATCATCCAGACGGTCTGCTCGACCCGGCGGAGTACTTTCAGCGCCTGCGGCCGCACTCGACGCGATTCCCTACCGAACGGCCCGACGGAGGCGCCGTCTCCTGTCACGTCGTCGTCGAGAAGATTCTGGCGCGGGCGAGCTGCTCCCCAGCCGCATGGCCGATCGCCGGAACGACCGGGTTATGGATTCCTGAACGACGTCAATGGCCTGTTCGTCGACCGCGCCAATGAGCGAGGCGATGCGACATCTGTATCAGCGCTCACACGCCGCCGCGAGTCGTTCGCGGACGTGTCGTACCGGAGCCGGCGCCTGGTCATGAGCAGCTCGATGGCCAGCGAGCTGTCGGTGCTGACGCAACGGCTGAAGCGGATCGCGGACACAGGATCGCACGCACGCGAGACTTCACGGTGACGGCGCTTGGTCGCGCGATCGCGCACGTCGCGTCGTGCATGCCGGTGTACCGAACCTACATCTCGGTCGAGCGGATTCTCCGCCATCGATCGGCAAACAATCGATCTCGCGATCGACCGGGCGCGCCAGGCGCAACCCGGTCATGGCGCCTGCCGTATTCCTGTTCCTGCGGCAGGTGCTGCTCGCGGACGACGACGTAGCGCTGACGAGTGCTTCGTGGCGAAGCGGGAGTTCGCGATGAAGTTCCAGCAGTTCACCGCGCCGATTCAGGCCAAAGGGCATAGAAGACACCGCGTTCTATCGCTACATGGCGCTGCTGTCGCTGAACGAAGTGGGCGGCGATCCGCGCCGTTCGGGACGCTCGTCGACGATTTCCATGGCGGCGAACCTCGTGCGGCGTGAGCAGTGGCGGCACGAGATGACGACCACGGCCACGCACGACACCAAGCGCGGTGAGGATGCGCGTGCGCGGCTGAACGTGCTGTCGGAGATGCCTGGCGAGTGGCGACATGCGGTGATGACATGGCGGCAGACTGAACGCGTTCCGACGGACGGCGGTCGATCGCAAGTCGGCGCCTGACGCGAACGACGAATATCTGCTCTACCAGGCGCTCGTGGGAGCATGGCCTGCTGAACGGGTGGACGCAGCCATTCCGGCCGAGGCTCCGGTCGACTTCGTCGAACGCATCAAGGCCTTCATGTCGAAGGCGATCCGCGAAGCCAAGACGCATACGAGCTGGCTGAATCAGAATCGTGCGTACGAGGACGCGGTCGCGACCTTCGTCGAGGCGACGTCCTGAGTGGGAGCACGGCCGAGCGATTTCTCAGCGAGTTCGTCCCATTCGCCCGACAGATCGCGCGTGCCGGAATGGTGAATTCGCTGTCTCAGCTGGTCCTGAAGATCGCGGCGCCAGGTGTACCGGACTTCTATCAGGGCTCAGAGCTCTGGCAGCTGGACTTTGCTGATCCCGACAACCGGCGCCCGGTCGATTTCCAGCACCGAATCCGTATGCTCACCGGGATGCAGCCATGGCTGGATGGCACCGGGACGGAGACGCGTCAGGAGCCGGCGATGGCCAGGCCTCTCTGGTCGAGAGCCTTCTCAACGACTGGCCAGATGGTCGAATCAAGATGTTCATCACGGCTGCGGCAATTCGCTTGAGGCGCAGCTGGTCGCAGGTGTTCGTTGATGGATCGTACGTGCCGCTGATGGCAAGTGGTCCAGCGAGCGATCACATCGTCGCATTCGTGAGACAGCACGGTCATCGGGCCATCGTCACGGTCGTGCCGCGACTGTCGAGCACGCTCCGCCGACGAATCGGTGCGTCCGGTCCAGGTGAAGAATGGATTAACACGACGCTCCTGTTGCCCGAAGTGCTGGCGGACGCGTGCCTGAAGAACATCGTGACCGGTGAAGTGTCGCGGGTGACAGATCGGACGCTGGAGGCCAGCGCGTTGTTTCGCTCGTGCCCCGTCGCGCTTCTCGCCACGGATATGTCATGACAGGCAGACCGCACCGAACGTTCGATGAATCCGACTCCCCAATGGCTACCGGCCGAGCGGCTACGCGCTATCGTCGAGTCGCCACGGCATCCGGATCGACCTTGTGCAGGATCTGCTGGAATCGCGGCTCGGGCCGCAGCACATCGAAGTCCGGTTCCACCAGCACGTTGACCAGCGAGGAGCAGCGGCGGAGGGAGCAGGCCTCGAGCAGCGCGAGCGCTTCCTCGGTGTCGCCGGCCTGCGCGTAGCACCGGGCGGCAACTATCAGCGAGCCGCTGCTCCGATACGCCTGTCCAGATTCCCGGAGCAGCGCCGGGAAGCCGTCGCGCTCGAACGTGCGCGCGATGGTCTGCGCGCGTTCAGGCGTGGACACTTGTTGTCTCAACGCCACGGCTTCCTTCAAGAGGCCTTGGTGACGAAGCGAACCCTCGAGCCAGAACAGCGCGATCCCGAAGCGCGGATCCAATTCGAGCGTCCGCCGGGCCTGCGCGATGGCGTCGTCGTAGCGGCGGGCCCAATAGTACGCGCGGGCGAGGTTCGCGTTGACAATCAGGGACTGCGGATCGAGATCGCGCGCGCGTTCGTGTTCGGCAATCGCTTCCTCGTGCCGCCCCCGAAGCGACAGGTAGCCGCCGTGCCAGTTGCGACCGAGCGCGTCGTTCGGGTCGAGCTCGAGCGCGCGGCGAAACTCCCGCTCCGCGCTCTGCCAGTCCCAGTCGTACCAGGTGTGCGCGGTGGCCAGCGCGTAGTGTGCACTGGCGAGTCCATCGTCGAGCTCGAGCGCCCTCGCGGCCGCGGCCTTTCCGCGCGTCAACGCTTCGTCGGCCGGGATCGCATCGTAGGCGCCCGCGACCACGTACGCCTCCGCGAGTCCGGCGTAGGCCGACGGGAATGTCGGGTCACGCTCGATCGCGCGGTTGAAGTGTTCGATCGCCCGCTGCCACCCCTCGCTCGTGTACTGGTAAAAGGCGTATCGTCCCTTCAGATAGAGACCATACGCCTCTGGCTGCACGATGCGCGGCCGATCGAGTGGCCGCACCACAACGTCGATGCGCCGGGCGATGTCGGTCGCGACGGCGCGCTGAAGCTCGAGAACCTCGCTCACGTCGCGCTCGTAGGTCTCGGCCCACAGGTGCATGTCGGTGGACACCTGGATCAACTGCGCGGTGATGCGCACGCGGCTGCCGGCACGGGTGACCGTGCCCTCGACAACGGCGTCGACGTCGAGCTCGCGGCCGATGTCCTTGATCGTGCGCTTCGTCCCCTTGTATCGCATCACCGACGTGCGTGACGTGATCCGGAGGCTGCCCATCTTGGCGAGATCCGTGATCAACACATCCGTCATCCCGTCGGCGAAATAGTCCTGCTCGGGATCGCCGGAGAGATTTTCGAGCGGGATGACGGCCAGCGCCGTAATGTGCGGCGCGGCCAGCGGGCCGGCCGCCGATCCAGCGGCGAATGTCCTGCAGGTCGGCGGCGATCGCGACAACGACTGCCGTGATCAGCACCGCCGCCGCCGCGAGCCACGGACGGATCCTTCGTACGGGCCGGCGCGCCGTCGACCGCGGCCTCGACGTCCTCCTCTCCCGTGTGACCGGGGCTATGAATCGATAGCCCTTGCGGGGCAACGTCTCGATGAACTGCGGATGGTCTGCGGAGTCATGCAGCGCCTCTCGCAGGTGATTCATCGCCTTGTTGAGTCCGCGATCGAAATCCACGAACGTGCCCGCGGGCCACAGCCGCCTCGTCAGTTCTTCGCGCGTGACGAGCTCGCCTGGGTGTTCGAGCAGCGCAAGCAGCAGTTGCAGAGGTTGGTCGCGTAGCGGTGTTCGAAGTCCAGCGTTGCTGAGCTCGCCGGTCCGCGCGTCGACGGCAAACGCCCCAAACCGGTAAATGCGGACGGTGCGCAGGGCGGTTCCCATCGCTTTCCAACGCCGGGGGAAGGGCTCGAAGTCTATCACCCTGCGGTAACCAACATTTCACCGCAAGGGAAGGTCGCGGGAATTGATCTCGCCGGCGCATCACGCCATATCTGCAGCCTTCACCAAGATAGCCGTCGAGGCGGAAGGAGCGATATGGAGCGAACGGACACACGGTACGGAGGGTCGATGGCGACGGTGCTCGTCCTGGTCGTCGTCGCGCTCGCCTCGATGACGATGGCGCACGAGGGGCGGCGGGATCGCGAGGGAGAGCGATCGCCGAACACGCTGTACGTCTGGGCCGGCGATCAGGCGCGCGTGGCGCCCGATTTTCTGGCGGTCATCGACTTCGACGAGGACTCGCCCCGGTATGGAGAAGTCGTCGGCACGGTTCCGGTCCCCGGACCCGGCAGCTCCGGCAACGAGCCGCACCACTGTCATCTGTCGGCCGACAAGAACGTGCTCGCGTGCGGCGGGCTGCTCGCACTGCTGCGCGGACAGAACAGCATCTTCTTCTTCGATGTCTCCAGGGCGCGCCATCCGAAGTTCCTGTTCTCGACGAGCGGAACAGTCTCGAACATCACCGACGACTTCCTGCCGCTGAAGCAAGGGCGGCTTCCTGGTCACGCAGATGGGCGACCACGCCGGCGGCACGCCCGGTCGCGTCGCCGAGTTCGACGCCAAGCTGCGGATGGTGGGCGAATGGCCGGTAGATCCGCCGGAGCACGATTTCAACCCGCACGGGATCTCCGCACGTCCGGATCTCAATCTGATGGTGACGTCCGACTTCATGATGCCCGCGAGCTCGTTGAACGTCGTTCCCGGCGATCCGCTGCTGCGCGGAAGCATCCGCGTGTGGGATCTGAAGAGTCGAACGATCCTGCGCACGGTCGTGATCCCGAACGCGATCGGCACCATGGACGTCAAGCTGATCCCGAAGGATCCGCAGGGTCGCGCGTTCACGGCCGGCATGTTCGACGGTTTCGTGTACCTCGTCGACACCAGCGCACGGCACGGCGAAGGCCGTCTTCGACTGCCAGACCATCGTGCCCCACATCGACGTTCCCGTTCGCGGAGGGATGACACAACTGCTCGCCATGCCGCGATCCGGTGATCGGCTGATCTTCGGGCTGTTCCAGGCGGGCCAGGTCGGCATGCTCGACATCAGCGATCCCGATCATCCGGTGCAGAGCAGCATCATCAACCTGGGCAAGGATGCCGGGCCGCACATGGTTGCGCTCACCGACGACGACAAGCGACTGGTCGTCAGCGACTATTTCCTCAACGAGGACGACTTCGGCAAGGTCCACTTCGAGGGAGACCACCACGTCAGGGTGATGAAGGTCTTCAGAAATCGCCTCACACTCGACCGGCGCTTCGACGTGGATTTCAACACGGCGTTCGCGACCGGACCAGCACGGCCGCACGGCGTGGCGATGAAGTGACATGCAGGCTGCTGCGCGCTTCGGCGCTTAGCTGTTAAACGATCGGAACCGTGGCGAACGCAGTGCGGCGGCGCTCTTGATGATGGATTGCCTGGGGAAGAGCGGCCAAGAGTAGGAGCTTAAGGCACTCGGGCTGGCGCAGTGCTCCCAAGCACCTTCAGCCGAGGACGAGTGCCTGCTGGCGCGCGAGCGCGATCGCGTGGTCGAGCGCCAGCGCTCGTCCTTCGGCGCGCGTGGCTTCGAATGATTCAGCGCCGAGCGACTGCTTCACGGACGTGAGGTACCGCATCCCTGATCGATCTGATTTCTGGTGACAGAAGGCCGGCGACGCTTTCCAGCAGCCTGTCGGAGGCGCCCCACAAGCGGGCAGCTCCGTCCGGGTGTCCGCCGGCGGCCGCAGCCCCGCGAACACGTCGAGGCTCCAGGCCATCCCGCGTGGATCTTCGAGCTCCTCGGACAGAGACAGGCCTCCGAGGCGTGCGCGCGCGCTACGTTGAAATCATGCCGCACGATCCGCAAGCCGCGGCGGCAGAAAGTATGATGCTTAGGCCCCAGATCTCCCCGGCGCGCCGCTCGATGGCGATCGCTTCGTCATAGAGTTGCTGCGCCCGCTCTTCGTCGCCCTCCTGGACGGCGATGTTGGCAAGGACGAGCCGCGGGCCGGCACCCTGCACTTCATCGTCGCAGGCATTGGCGGCGTCGATGGCTTCCAGTGACAGCGCGGCGGCCTGCAGGTAGTCGCCGCATTGGAGGGCAGACAGTGCCTGCATGAACAGCGCAAACGAGAGCACCCACGCATCACGCGCGGCGCGGCCCAACAACGCGCTCGGCAACCACCGCGGCGAAGGAGCGGTCCTTGGAAGTGATACATGTGCGCCACGCCGATGAGCGCCCGCGCTCGCAGGAGGTGCGGCACGTCATCGGCAACCGCAAGGGCTCGTTCGAGCCAGAGCCTTCCCTCTTCGTAAAGGCCGCGCTTGGTCCAGAACCAGAACAGCGCGCCGGCGAGCTCCACGCCCTTCTCGACGAGCGGTGGCGATGCCAGAGCCCAGTCGAGCGCCACGCGAACGTTGTCCTGCTCCAGTCGCAGCCGCCGCAGACCTGGAGCTGATCGTGATTGCGGAGGATCGGCAAGACCCGCGGAACTCGCGCGAAGAAAAACTCGAAGTGCGCCGCTCAGCCGATCGGCCGCGCCCGCCTGCACGAGCCTTTCGCGCGCATACTGGCGGACGGTCTCGAGGAGACGGTACCGGCGCGCGCCGGCACACTCGCTGTCAGCCACCACCAGCGACTTATCGACCAGCCGCGACAACAGATCGAGCACGTCGCGCTGGTTGATGCCGTCGCCGCCGCAGACTTGCTCGGCGGCCTCGAGCGACCAGCTGGAGGGGAACACGGACAGACGGCTGAGCAACTGACGTTCGACATGCGACAGCAGCTGGTAGCTCCAGTCCACGGTCGCCTCGAGCGTCCGTTGCCGCGCGACGGCTGTGCGCGTGCCGCCGGCGAGCAGGCGGAACCGGTCCTGCAGACGCGCCTCGATCTGCTGCGGCGCCAGGACGACGACGCGAGCGGCCGCGAGCTCGATGGCGAGGGGAATGCCATCGAGGCGCCGGCAGAGTCGGGTGATGGCTTCCGCGTTGTCAAGCCGTCGGCGCGAATGCGAGGTCGACGGCCCGCGCGCGCTCGATGAACAACTGCGTGGCCTCCGAGTTGACGAGTGCGTCGACGGAAATCGCCGCGGCGCTTCTGGCAGCGACAACGAGGGAACTCGGTAGACGACCTCGCCGATTACTCCCAGCGCCTCACGACTGGTGGCGACAATCCGCAACCGCGGCGCTTCGCGCAACAGCGCCTCGACGAGCTCGGCGCAGGCGGCAATCAGATGCTCGCACGTATCCAGCACGAGCAGCAGCTCGCGATCGCGACCGTATCGATCAGGACGTCGCGAGCGGATCGCTGCTGACCCTCTCGAAGCCCGAGCGCAGTCGCGATCGTCTGCGCCACCAGATCGGGAAACGCGAGAGGCGCCAGGTCGATCAGCCAGACGCCGTCGGGGAATTCACGCATCAGATCTCGCGCCAGCCGCACGGCCAGCCGTGTTTTACCCACGCCACCGGCACCCGTCAGCGATACCAATCGGGAGGAGGCCAGCACCTGAGGCAGTTCGACGAGCTCCTTTCGACGTCCGATGAAGCTCGTCAGTTCAGCGGGCAGGTTATGGCCGCGCAGCTCGCGCGGACGCCCGGCGCGGACAACGGCGAAGACGCGTCTGATCAGCGAGGAATAGGCCACGAGCTCGACCGCGGCGACGAAACGATAGCCCTTGCCAGAGCACGGTCTCGACGAATGCGTGACTCGCGCGAGTCGCCCAACGCCTGCCGGATCTTCAGGATGGCGGTGTGGATACCAGCGTCGAGGTCGATGTAAACGTCGGGAGCCCACAACCGCTTCGCGATGTCGTGGCGCGAGACCAGCTCCTGCGGACGCTCCAGCAGGAAGAGCAGGAGATCCATCGGTTGGCGCGCCAGCTGAACGCAGTGCCCCATGCGCCGCAATTCGTACGCGGCCGTGTCGACTTCGAACTCTCCGAAGCGGTAGGTCACGCCGGTTGAGCTCGTGGACATACGTAAGGCGAACCACTGTGCCATAGGTGGCTGCCACCCTCCTACGTCGATCGAGGAAAATTCGAGATTCTTTCAAGACGCCATCAATGGCGCGCGTCGAGCCCCGCACGACACAATCCGAGCGCGACCGACTGAGACGGCGTCTTGAAGGAGACAAACTATGAATGCATTGACCGAGGTCAATTCACGGGCGATGGCGCGGGCTCAGCCATCGTCGGGCTCTGGCGCCGTGCCATCGTGGCGGCCGCGGCAATCGATGCTGGCGCATCGCCGTCATCGCCTGGCGCCGACAGTCATCGCCAACAACGAGAATAGATGAAGGCCAGTGGGTCGGCACGTGGAGTGCGAGCCCGCAAGAGGTTGCGGCGCCCGATCGAGATCAACGGACAAACGGTCGGCAGATCGTGCACACGAGCATCGGCGGTGGGCGCGTGCGCGTGCGTTTCTCGAATGCCTACGGCACGAGCCCGCTGCTGATCGGCGCCGCGCAGTGGCCCTCAGCGCAGGGGGAGCGACGATTGTCGGAGGGAGCGATCGAACGCTCGCGTTCAACGGATCGCCCACCATCGCCATTCCCGCCGGGGCGCTGGCGGTCAGCGAGGCGTGACGCTCGCGGTGCCGCTCTCGGAGAGATCGCGGTCAGCCTGTACCTGCCGGAGAATGTCGCGGCGGCGACTCAGCATGTCGAGGGCCAGCAGACCAACCACATCTCGGCCCCGGGGAACTTCACGGGCGCGGTCACATCGCCGGAACCACGACGCAACTCCTTCTACTTCCTCACCGGCGTGAAGTCCGCGCGTCGGAAGCGAGCGAAGGCGATTGTGACGCTGGGTGACTCGCTCACCGACGGATTCGCGTCGACGCGAGACGTGAATCAGCGCTGGCCCAACCTGCTGGCAGAGCGGCTCCAGTCGCAGTGGAGAGGATCGCGCGTGGCGTGCTCAACGCGGCCGTCAGCGGCAACCGTATCCTGCACGATCTGGTGGGCACCGAGCGCGGCGGCGCAGGCTCGATCGCGATGTGCTGGTCCAGAGCGGTGCCAAGTACCTGATCGTGCTGGAAGGCAACGCCGACATCCTCATTCCGGACTGATCGGCGCCCGGCGCGAGAATGTCACGGCCGAGCAGATCATCCAGGGCCACCGCCAGATCATCAAGAGCGCGCATGCATGGGACTGCGTGTCTTCGGCGGCACGCTCGAATCCGGTCGAAGGTTACCCATTTCCAGGCTTCTGGACGACCGCGATGGAAGAGAAGCGACAGGCGGTCAACCGGTGGATCCGCACCGGCAACGCCTATGAGCCGTGATCGATTTTGACAAGGTGCTTGCGTGATCCGAGCGCATCCGACGCGGCTGCTGCCCGACTACGACAGCGGCGATCACGTCCATCCAAACGACGTCGGCTATCGCGCGATGGCCGATGCGATCGACCTGTCACTGTTCCGCGACGATGACGATGAGTGACGTGTTGGCGGCGACGACGAACGCAAGAACGCTGGCGCAGTGGGCAGCGCATCGACTCGCTGCCAACGCCGCCTGCCTCGTAAAGAGCGCGCAGTGGGCACCGAGTGGCACGGGGTGGCCTGTTCAGGGACCACGAAGCACAAACACGGGAGCAGCACGAGGAGAGGGAGAGAGAGAGGAGAAAGGAAGGGGAGAAGGGGGGAGAGGGGAGAAGGAGGAACAGACGTCATTTGATTGCGCCTCTCAACTCGGCATCCACTTCTCGGCCGATGCGCACGGCGCTGGTCAGCATTGCCTCGACGTCCGAGCGAGTCGTATGGAAATTGACGATGCACGCGCGGAGGACGTACGTATTGCCGACGACGGCGTTGGAAACGAACGCTTCGCCTCCGCGCTGCATGCGATCGAGCAGGGTGCGGTTGAGCGCATCGAGATGCGGTTCGACCGCCGTGTCGCCGATGCCGGGTCGAAGATCGGGCGGGATGTACCGGAACGTGGTGATGCTCAACTCCTGCGTGACCAGCTGCAGTTCGTCAGAGGCCGAGACGGCGTCCGCCATCGCGCGCGCGAGCCGGATATCGTCGGCGATCATGCCGCGGTAGCCGGTTGCGCCGACCTGCTTCAGCGCGAGCCAGACTTTCAAGGCGCGGAACCCACGCGAGTTCTGCGGCCCGTAATCGACGAAGTTGGTGGCGCGCTCGTCGAAATGGTAGTACGGCGGGTGATACGCAAATGCCGCACGCAGGCGCTCCGCGTCGCGCACGAGTGCGCATCCTGCTTCGAGCGGCGCGTACAGCCACTTGTGCGGATCGACCGCAATGGAGTCCGCGTCGGCCAGCGCCCGCAGATCCGCCGGCGCATCGGGGACAGCTGCGGCAAAACCGCCGTAGGCGCCGTCGACGTGAAACCACGCGCCGTGCTCCCTGCACAACGCCCCGATGTCGATCAAGGGATCAACCGCGCCCGTGCTGACCGACCCTGCCGTGCCGACGACGAGGCACGGCACATCACCAGCAGCTGTGTCCGCGTCCATCTGTCGGCGTAGAGCGGTCACATCCATTCGCAATCGCTCGTCTGTCGGGATCCACCGGATCGCCGCCGTCCCGAGACCCGAGATATCGGCGGCCTTCTGAATCCACGTGTGCGTCTCGGTCGACGCGTACAGACGAAGCGTCTGGCTACCGCCGACGCCGCGCTCGCGGACGTCCCACCCGGCTTTCGCGGCCCGAGCGGCGAGCAGGCACACCAGGTTCGCCATATTGCCACCGCTCACGAGGAGACCGCCGCAGTCGGTGGGGTATCCAATCAGCGCGGCGATCCAGCGGACGGTCTGCGCTTCGATTTCCGTTGCCGCGGGCGACAGCGCCCAGGCACCGACGTTCGGATTGACGGCTGCCGCCAGAAAGTCCGCGAGAATTCCGATCGGCGCGGGAGACGCGGTGATGTACCCGAAGAAGCGCGGGTGGCCGTTCAGGAGCGAGTGCTCGAACAACGACTGGGCGACCTGTTCGAGCAGCGGTCCCGGATCCGTTCCTGTCTCAGGAAGCGGCGCCGTGAGGTCGAGTGCGTCGCGCACGGCGGAGGGCGATTCGTCGTGCGTGACGGGGCCGTGCGGGATCGCCTCGAGACACCCCGCCAGCTGATCGACGAGCCGATGACCCAAGGCCCTGAACGTGGCGGCATCCATGGCGAGCGGCGCGTTACGCGTGGAGCTCAGCATCGCGGAATTCCCTCGAACAGATCGGCCTCTCGCGATCGCCCGCTGTTGACCAGGCTGAACGCGCGATAGAAGGATTGCGATCCCCACAGCGTTTCTTGGTGCTCCGCCGGCAACGCCATCAGCCGCTCGTACGCGTAAACCTGCGAGTCATGGCAGCAGACGGCTCGCCAGACGGTTGGCCAGACGTGACGTGTGTCGATCGCCGTCGTGATCGCCCAGTCTGGCCACGCCGCCGCCTGCCGGTCCACGCCATCGACGGTACAGGTCAGCTTCTTGACGGCCGCCTCGTACGCGGTCCATGTCGACTGCGGCCATGCGAGATAGTAAAGCTTCGACACCGAATGCACAGCGGCGGTTGTGACGATGGCCGCCGTCGTGAATTGTGAGACGGCAACGTGATCCGGATGACCGTACGCGCCATCCGGTCCGAACGTGACGACGACGTCCGGACGAACGCGCTGCAGCTCCGCGACGATGCGTGCGAGGGCCTCGCCGCAATCCGCGCTGTCGAGCTGCTGATCGCCGAATCCAAGGACCGAGACATCTCCGACGCCGAGCGTCGCCGCCGCCGCCCGCAGCTCGTGTTCCCGGATCTCGGCAAGCGCCGTCTGGCCGGGATGCCGAGGGTCACCCGGCCGGTGGCCATGGAAGCGTCCCCGATCGCCCCGCGTCGCGGTCACCAGGGACACCTCCACGCCTTCGGCCGCATATTTCGCGAGCGTCCCGCCGAACCCCAGCGACTCGTCGTCGGGGTGCGCGACGATTGCCATCAGACGTCGTGCGGGGCGGGTCACCGGACGATCACCGTTTCGAGGTACTCGGCGTGCACGACGAGTCCGCCCGACCGGTTCGAGTTCATCGATTGCAGCAACCCGGTCAGCTCGTTCTCGAGCGCGACCTGGTTGTGCGCGTCCAGCGCCGCGAACGCCTTGTGCATCGGTCCGTAGAACCGTCGAAACACGTCAACGAAGTGTTCCGCCGAGCGGTACCGGAACGCGAACGTGCGCGGCGTGTGTGTGATCGTCGCGGCTGCCGGGAACAGCTCTTCGAGATGCGCCTCGGTGCCCCACATGAGCGGTGACTGGATGCCGGGAGCCGGAGGCACGTACTTCCCGATCAGACGGAGCATCTGTCCGACGAAGCCCGACGGCGTCCAGCTCGCGAGGCCGATGCGTCCGCCCGGTCTGCACACGCGCGACATCTGCGCAGCGGAGCGGACGTGATCCGGCGCGAACATGACGCCGAACACCGAGAGGACGACATCGAATGCCGCGTCCGGGTATGGCAGCGCCTCTGCGTCGGCGAGCTCGAAGTTCACGTTCATGAATCCGTCCGCGTCGACCCGGCGGCGTCCTCGATCGAGAAGCGCCTGGACGTAGTCGGTGGAGGTCACGTTGGCAAAGCGCCGCGCCGCGGCCAGTGTCGCGTTGCCGTTGCCGGCTGCCACGTCGAGCACGCGATCGGCCGCCTGGACGTCGACCGCTTCGTTGAGCAGCTCGCCGACAATCTGCAGCGTTACGCCGATCACGGCGTAGTCTCCGGACGCCCACGTCGCCTGCTGCCGGGACTTGATCGCCGCGAGGCGATCGTCCGCGGGAATGTACGACACCACACTGGTCATATGCACCATCCTTTGTCACGGGCCGTGCAACAGGCACGGCATAGTCATACGGTATGTGAGGTATGGTGTTGCAACCCATGCGCGAGCGTCCGTTTCGCGTTGCCGTTCCTCCAAATGCGTCAGTGCCGTGCCCTTCCGTCCACGCGGCATGCCCGCACGTCCAGCGGAATGGGTGCCCTAATGTCGGGTGACGTGCTGTCGGACGTCCTTCGCGCCGTTCGGCTGACCGGCTCCGTGTACTTCGACTTCGAACTGACTTCGCCGTGGGTGGCTGAAGCGCCCCCGTCACGGGAGATCGCCGCGATCGTGATGCCCGGCGCCGACCGTGTCATCGAGTACCACCTCGTGGCGCGCGGCGCGTGTTGGGCGCAGCGCGTCGGCGACGAGCCCATCCGGCTGCGAGAAGGCGACCTGATCGTGTTCCCGCAGGGCGACGCGCATACGCTGTCCAGTGCGCCGGGCATGCGGGCGACGCCCGATCTGTCGATGTTCGCACGGCGGACGGCGTTGCCGCTCGTGTACGAAGTCGGCGGCGGCGGACCTGATCGCGCGCGGATTGTCTGTTGCTTTCTCGGGTGCGACGAGCGCCCGTTCAACCCGCTGCTGACGGCGCTCCCGAATGTCATCCATCTGTCGGCCGCGGGTGATCAGGCGACGGCAGGATGGCTGGCCATGCTGCTGAACATGGCGGCGCGGGAATCCGGCAGCGCGCGTCCCGGCAGCGAGAACGTCTTGGCGCGGCTGTCGGAATTGATGTTCGTGGAAGCGATCCGCCGCCACCTCGAGACGCTCCCAGCCGCAGAGACCGGCTGGCTCGCGGGACTGCGCGATCCGATGGTCGGCCAGGCGTTGGCGGCCCTCCACGGTCAGCCGCGCGAGGCGTGGACGATCGAGCGGCTGGCTCGACTGGTCGGGACGTCGCGCTCGGCGCTCGCGCAACGATTCACCCACATGGTCGGCCATCCACCGATGCAGTACCTCGCGCTGTGGCGGATGCAGCTCGCCTCCCGGTTGCTCGCCGACGGCGGGCAAGTCGCGCACGTGGCCGACGCCGTCGGCTACGAATCGGAAGCGGCGTTCAGCAGGGCGTTCAAGAAGCTCGTCGGCCAGGCGCCGGCCACGTGGCGCCGGGGAACTGCCGCGACGCAACCGCGTCAATGAGGCGCCAATACAGGCCGTAGCCCGTGAGCAACGGTGTGACACTACGGGGTGGTGTCACATCGCCATACGAAAGGACCGCTGATGCGGCCATTTGCCTTGATCCTGACAGTCGTACTACTCGGGGGCGCCGTCCCGCAGACCGCGCAAATGCAGACCCGCCTGCAGAGCAGCGATCTGCTGAAGCTGCGATCGGTGACTGCTGTCGAGCTCTCACCCGACGGCGCCCGCGCCGCCTACGTCGTCGAAAACAACGACGGACCGGGACGCCCCTACGGTCAGGTCTGGGTGATGACATTTGCCGATGGCAAGAGCGTGCGCTTCGGCGCTGACAAGGACTCGTCCGACGATCCGCACTGGTCCCCCGACGGCCAGTGGATCGCGTATCACGGCCGCGTCGGCGAGAAGAGCGGACTCGTGATTGCCAAGCCGGACGGCAGCGGTGCGAGGCTGCTCGCGGAAGTGGCCGGCACGAACGCGCCGCTCCCTGGCAGCAGCACGAGCCCGACATGGTCGCCCGATGGCAAGCGAATCGCGTTCGTCTCGGCCACGCCTGGTCACTGAAACGGCCGACGCGAATGCGCGATCCGATGGTCATCACGCGGTATCTCTACAAGCCGGATGCCGCCGAGGGCATGACGCATTTCAACGACAACCGCCGGCTGCATCTCTTCGTCGTCGACGTCGCATCATCGAAAGTCGATCAACTCACCGACGGCAGCGGCTACGAGCATTCCGTCGACCTGGTCGCCCGACGGCCGCGAGCTGCTGTTCCTCACGAATCGCGACGCCGACGATGACCAGTTCTTCAACTACGACGTCTACGCGCTCAAGGCTCGCCGACAAATCGATCCGTCGGCTGAGCGCGACTGAAAGCAACGAATATCACCCGAGCTGGTCGCCTGACGGCAGGACGATCGCGTTCCAGGCGACCAGACGCGGCCTCACCGACCGCGAGACGACGATGGAGGATACGCATGTGTGGGTGATGAATGCCGACGGCACGGGCCGGCGCGACGTTGGCGCCGCTATCGACAATCGTCAAGGGGTGCCGCAGTGGACGGCCGATGGCAGCGCGGTGATGTTCACCGTCCAGGAACGCGGCAACGTGCGGCTCTATCGCGTTCCGGTGACGACGAGCGGCGGCGGCAAGCCCGAGGTCCTCGTCAATGAGCGAGGCACGGTCGGATCGTTTTCGGCGGCGAAGCAGACGATTGCCTACACGCTGGCCACGCCGTCCGATCAGCCGGCGCTGTATGTCGCCGGCCGAAAGCTGACGAATCTCAACGCGTCGCTGCTCGGCGACAAGCCGATCGCCGAGGTCGAGTCGTTCACGTTCGTGTCCAACGACAACAAGTTCGAGGTTGAAGCGTTCCTGACCAAGCCGGTCGGTCTCTCGCAGTCGGGAAAGTACCCGTTGATCGTGAACATCCACGGCGGCCCGCACGGCCAGCAGGGTCCCATGTTCAACTTCAAGAACCAGGTCTACGCCGGGCACGGCTGGGCGACGCTGATGGTCAACTACCGCGGCTCGACCGGCTACGGTCAGGCGTTCGCCGACGCCGTCTTCGCGGATCAGAACGGCAACGAGGGTCAGGACGTGCTCTACGGCTTGAGTGCCGCGATGCGGCGCTACCCCTGGATCGATCGCGACCGGCTCGGCGTCGAGGGGACCAGCTACGGCGGTCAGTTATCGACGTGGCTGCCGACGCAGACCAACATCTTCAAGGCGGCGATTCCCACCGCGGCGATCACCAACATCATCAGCTACAACTACATGACCTACTACAACCAATACGAGGCGATGGAGTGGGGCGCGTATCCGCACCAGGGCAACTTGATGGACACGCTGCTGCAGCGCTCCTCGATCCGCCACGTCGCTAACGCGCATACGCCGACGCTGCTGATGCACGGGGAGAACGACAATGACGTGCCAATTGCGGAATCGGAGCAGTTCTACGTCGCGCTGAAGGACGTCGGCACCGAAGTCGTGATGGTGCGGTATCCGCGTGAAGGCCACGGCATCCGCGAATCGAAGCACGTCGTCGATCAGATCGATCGGTCGATCGCGTGGTACGAGAATCACTTTCCGCCGAAGCCTTCGTCTTGAAGCCGACACGCGTCCGGTTCGGCGTTCTCTACTTCGGCATCGCGCTCGCCGTCATTCAGTACATCGATCGCGTCTGCATCTCATGGTCCATGCCGGACATCCGGGCCGCACTCGGGCTCGTGGGGGCGGAGCACGACGATGCGGTCGGCTGGATTTTCAGCGCCTTCACGATCGCGTACGCGCTGTTCGAGATGCCAACGGGCTGGCTGGGCGACCGATATGGACCGCGAACGACGCTCGTACGTGTCGTGCTCTGGTGGTCCTTCTTCACCGCCGCGACGGGGTGGGCCTGGAGCCTCGGGTCACTCATCGCGGTGCGGTTCCTCTTCGGGATGGGCGAGGCCGGATGCTTCCCGAATCTCACGCGCGCCTTCTCGACGTGGCTGCGCCCCGAGGAAAGGGTACGTGGACAAAGCATTCTCTGGCTCGGCGCGAGATGGGGCGGCGCGTTCACGCCGCTGCTTGTCGCCGGCGTACTGTCGGTGGTGTCGTGGCGGGTGTCGTTCTCGATCTTCGCGTGGCTCGGCGTGGTGTGGGCCGTCGTTTTTTACCGCTGGTTTCGCGACGAACCGGGCGGTCATCCGTCGGTCAACGAAGCCGAGCGCGCGATGCTCGCAGGGAATCCGCCCGTGGCCCGCCACGGCCGAGTACCCTGGCGCCAGTTCCTCCGCTCGCGGACGACGTGGCTGCTCTGGGCGCAGTACTTCTTCTTCAGCTACTGCTGGTACCTCTACGTCACCTGGCTGCCGAAGTTTCTGAAGGACAGCTACGGTGCGGATCACGGCAAGGTTTATCTGGCGATGCTGGCTGGGATTCCACTCTTTGCCGGAGGGCTCGGCAATCTGGTGGCCGGACGCATCATGCCGGGGGTCGCCGAGCGTCTCGGCGCCGGGACCGCCCGGCGCGTCCTACCGATCGGGGGATTCGCACTGGCCGCTCTGATGCTGGTCTTCGTCGCGCACCATCTCGACGAGCCGCTCATCGTGATGGGTGCCATGGGGCTGGCGAGTTTCTTCGGCGATCTGTGCATGCCGTGCGCCTGGGGCGCCTGCATGGACGTCGGCGGCAGGTTCTCGGGCACCTACTCGGGCAGCATGAACATGATGGGCAACCTCGGAGGCGCGGCCGGCCCGATTGTCGTGGGCTATCTGTTGAAGGCGACCGGCCAGAACTGGGCGCTCGTCTACGAGCTTTCCGCCGGCGCACTTCTCATCGCGGCCATCTGCTGGCTGTTCATCGATCCGGTCACGCCGCTGGCACCGATCGACGGGCCGTTGTCGACGTGAAGACGTCGAGAGACAAAGCGCGTCGTGGACACGCGGAACGTCATCGCGCCTTTCACCTCTTCAAAGCCGCAGACCAATTGAGCACGATTGTCACCGGCACGGACCGTGCCGGTGGTCGGACTCGCGGGTTCTTCGTACCGGGCGCTCGGGTGAGAACCCGGTGATACGCAGTTAACTGCCGTCATCCAACGCAAACATCTCCATCCGGGATGCCGCGTCCGCCGGGCTCGAGCCAGCGAGCCGTTGGAAGTCGTGCACCATGTGCGCCTGGTCGTGATACCCCAGCTCGTGCGCAATGTCGATCCATCGCCAATCCGGCGACCGCGTCTTGCACTCGAGTGCTGCTTCAAATCGCGCGATGCACGCATACCGCTTTGGTGACATCCCGATCTGGGAGGCGAAGCTGCGCTCGAACTGACGGACGCTCAGCCCCGCGCTCTTCGCCATCGCGGCAATTCGAAGAGCGCCGCGGCTGCCCAGCAACGCCGTTGCCACGTCAACCACCGATCGTTCGGTCTTTGCCGCTGTCGAGCGCCTCGTCAGATAGTGTTCGACGATTCGGATGCGCTCTGAAAACGAGCGCGATTCACCAAGTCGGGATCGAAGGTCGTCCGCTGACCTGCCCAGGACACTTCGACCTTCAAAGTGCTCGTCGGTCAACAGGCCGGCGGGCACCGAGAACAGGCGGAACAGCCCGGCCGGTTGAAAGACGATCACGAACGTTTCGACGTGACCTCGCATGGTCAGATCCACACGGCGATAGGTCTGAGCACCGACGACGGCGACGCCGTGAGCGGTCTCAGCACGAGATTCGCCTCGAATCTCGACCTCGTACGGGTCGCCAAACGTGAACTCAATCACGGGGGCCGTGCGTGCCGTAATAGGCTGGACGATGGCGTGGACGCGGCAGTCGGCCTCGTTGTGTACGTAGCAGCGAACGAACGGCTGGAGTCGTGCCGATGCGGGCTCCACGCGGATCATGGCTGACGCAGTCTAGCCGAGGACCAGGCGGCGGCACACAGGTCTCGCGAGGCCGGCCGGTGACGCGTTTTTACAATGTGGTTTATGGCGTCGCGAGCACAATCAGGGCGATCCAGCGCCCACGTCACTTGGATGAGGTCACGATGACGACGTTCCTGTGTTCTAACTCGACGCCCACTCGCTGCCTGGTCATCGCCGCGGTCATCTTTGTATTCGGCGGCTGTTCCACCCGAACAGAGCACGCCAGTACCCAGCGGTCGAAGGAGATCGTTCTCGCCTTTTACAAACTGGGACTCCAAGACTTGAAGCCGCAGGAGGCGTTCGCTCGCTACATGACGCCGGATTTCAGGGAGCACGCCGCGGACAGCGCCGGCGGGACCATCCAGTCCAACATCGCCTTTCTCTCCGGCCTCATGAAGCAGTCACCGGCGCCGACATTCGAGATCGTGCGGACGATTGCGGAAGGCGACCTGGTATTCCTGCATGTGAAGGTCACGATCGGCGGCGGCCCGCCGGTCGCGCTCGGAGAAATTTTCCGGGTGCAGGACGACCGGATCGCCGAGCACTGGGACCTCGTGCAGCCTCCCCGCGATCATCCGATCAATCCGAACTCGGTGTTCTGAGCTCGGTCGGTCGAGACGCTCGAGCCCACGGGTTCTCCGCGACCGTTACGCTTTGCGGTTAAGCTTTCACCGCAAGGGCGGCAGGGATCGCACAGAACACGAGGTTCTCGAGAGAATGACTCGTCACGTCATTGCCTGGTTCGCGTCATGCCTGCTGAGCGCCGGTCTCGCCGGTGCGGAGAGCAAGGCCGAACTCCGCACTGCGGACGTGGTCATGCAGTTCGAAGCCGACCGAATCGCACCACGCCTGCTGACTCTCCAACCTTCCGGCCAGGCCACGTGGCATAACCGTGGTGCTGAATCCCTGATCGACTTTGCGGAGCGGGGCGGAGAACGCGTGGCCCTGCACTGGCGCCTGGATGAAAAGGCCAGTGTGACAGGCTCCCGCCACGTGGTCTTTGTCTATGCCTGCGAGTCTCCCCGTCTGCGCTTGACCTGGGAGTGGACCTCGCGCGCCGAGTACGGTCCAGTCGAGCATCGGGTCCGCATCGACAACCTCGACACGACCGAACTGTGGATCCCGCTGCAGGACAGCTTCCGCTTCGACTGGCAGGTTGCTCCCCAGTCTTCGCTGAGGCAGCAATACATCGAGAAGGGCGATGGCAACCCATCGGCCGAGGGCACGCACGACGTCAGTGTGCGTGATGGATACGCGTGGTCGGGAACCTCGAGCACCTACGCGCATCCCCCGAAAGACGCGCCGCGCGAGATCATCCCCTGGTTTCTGGTCCAGCGCGAGGACGAATCCCACAGCGGCTGGTACGTAGGCATCGAATTCAGCGGGCGCACCCGGTTGTCGTTGGCACGTGACCACGATTCATTGCATGGCGACGCGGGACTCAATCCAGACCCTGGCCCGGTCCGCACCCGCGTTGAACCGGGCAAGAGTTTCGAGACGCCAGTGATCTTTGTCGGGGCATTCAGCGGCGGCTCGGATGCCGCTGGAAATGGCCTGCGTCGCTGGGAACGCGAGGTGCTCACGAATCCACTGACATGGAAGAAGCCCAACTATCCGTTGCTGGTCAACAACAGTTGGGGTAGCGGCATGGCGGTTGACGAAGCCCTGGCCCACCGCATGATCCGTGACTCGGCGGAACTGGGTCTGGAAATGTTCCACATCGATGCCGGATGGTTTCGCGGCGTGGGCGACTGGCACCCGAGTCCGACCAAGTTCCCGCATGGCCTCGCCGCGATTGCGGACGATGCCCATCAGCACGGTCTGAAGTTCGGGTTGTGGGTGGATTGGACGCAGGCCGGACTCGGCACGGAACCGGGCGCGCTCAATGCCCGCGACCCCAGCGTGCGGGACTGGCTGGCAGCTGACGTGGCTCCCGACTGGAAGCCTGAGGAGTACAAGGGACAGACCATCGACATCGGCTATCCGCCAGCGAAGCAGTGGGCCGGGGATGAAGTCGAGCGCCTCGTGAACGAGTACCACCTCGACATGTTGGAGCACGACGGCTACCTGGTGGCCCAGGGCTGTACGCGTACCGATCATCCGCACGGCCCGTCGGATCCGGCGACCGTGAAGGTGCACCAGGAGGAGGGATCGTCGTTGGTGGAGAGCTCCAATGCCACCGACGTCAGCTATCACGCCGTCCGCGCGTACTACGACATCCATTCATCGCTGCGCAAGCGGCATCCCGACCTGTTGCTGGAGGTGTGCAACGACGGCGGGCGCATGGTGGACTTTGGCAGTGCCGCGCACGCGGACTACTTTTCGATCACCGATACGTACGACCCGCTCTCCAACCGCCGGGCGTTCTATGACACGAGCCACGTGCTGCCGGCGGCCATGCTGGAAAGCTATATCGAGAAGTGGCCGACGCCGCACATCGAGAATTTCCTGTACATGCTGCGCAGCGGAATGATGGGCTGGACCACCATCATGCTCGACACCACCGCGTGGACGCCGGAACAGCACACAGCGGCCAAGGAGGAATTCCAGTTGTACAAGAATGAGCTGCGGCCGTTCATCCGCACCGCGGACCTGTACCACGTCTCGGAGCGTCCAGACGGTACTCACTGGGATGGAATGGAGTACTTCGATCCGCACAAAGGGCGCGGCGTCGTGTACGTGTTTCGCGGTTCGACTGAGAAAGAGCCACAGCACGCGTTCCCGCTCAAGGGATTACGTCCGGACGGCCACTATAAACTGCGATTCCACGATCACAGTTCCACCGACAGAACAGCGACCGGACGCCAGCTTCTCGAAACAGGACTGACGGTTCACCTGCCGCTGCCCGACAGCTCGGAACTGGTGTTCATCGACGAAGTGCGGTGACCCCGTGCTGAGCGTCACCACACATCGTCAGCAGACGATCTCCCGCGACGTGATCTTCAAGAAACTCATCGGCCAGGCGCCGGCCACGTGGCGCCGGGTTTGGTCCAGGCCAGAGACTGACAAGTTGTAGAACCTTGCGAGACGGCCACAGCGGCTCCCGGCAAGCGTATGATCGAGCACGGCACGCCGGCCTCGGCGGTGCGTGTGTTGCGCTGGGAATTGGCCCACGGTGCGGCGGTATCTCGAGCCGATCCCGAGACCCGGATGGTCTTCCAGCGCAATCTCACCCGTCACCTCGACGGAAGCTGCGGCGCCTGGGCGGGGATTATCTCCAGCAACCGTCGTCGCCCGGTGGACGATCACGATCCGCACCATGAGGGAGACACCCTATGAGCACCACGCACGATCCCGAGTTCGAAGGGCGAGTCTCCGCCCTCCTTCTCGACGTCCTCATACGCGCCGGCCTCGTCCTGGCCTTGGCCATGCTCTGCTTTCAGGTGTTCTCCCCGTTCTTGAGCCTGATGACCTGGGCGCTGATTCTGGCCGTCGCTCTCTACCCTCTGCATCAGTCGGTGGCCGCGAAGATCGGCGGCCGTCAGGGATTGGCCGCGACGCTGCTCGTGCTGCTCGGAATCGTCGTGGTCATCGTGCCGACCGCGGCGCTGATGAACTCGCTGGGCGACTCGGTGCATGGACTGATCAACGACGTGCAGAACAACACGCTCCAGGTGCCGCCGCCACGAGAAGGCGTCGCCAAGTGGCCTCTGGTCGGCGAGCGGGTGTACGCATTCTGGATGAAGGCGCACACAGATCTGCCCGCACTGGTGCAGAGCATGCAGCCGAAGATCGGCAACCTGGCTGCGGCGGCGCTCGGTTTCGTCGCCGGCATCGGTGGCGGGCTGTTACAGTTCCTCGCGTCTCTCGCTGTCGCCGGCATCATGATGGCCTTCGGCGAAGAGGGGGCGCGTGCGATCCGCTCGATCTTCGAGAGAGTCGCCACCGGGAACCGCGGAGCAGAATTCGTCGACCTGTCCACCGCGACCATCCGCGCGGTCGCCAAGGGAGTGCTCGGCGTCGCGTTCCTGCAGGCCATCATCGTCGGCATCTGTCTACTCATTGCCGGCATACCCTGGGCAGGCGTGCTGACAGTCCTCGTCCTCGTGCTCGGCATCGCGCAGGTGCCGGCGCTGATCGCCACCCTGCCGGCCATCGGCTACCTCTGGTCGAGCGGCAACTATGGCACCGGCGCTGCCATCCTCTACACAGTCCTCCTTGTCGTCTCCGGCTTGGCCGACAACGTGCTGAAGCCGTTGATGCTCGGCCGCGGCGTGGATGCGCCGATGCCGGTCATCCTTCTCGGCGCGCTCGGCGGTATGGCCGCGGCGGGCATCCTGGGTATGTTCGTCGGCGCCACGCTTCTCGCGCTCGGCTACCAGATTTTCATAGGGTGGGTCGCGACGAATCCTGAGGCGGTTGGCCAGAATCAGATCGCCAACCAGGCCCGTTGATTCGGCGGTCGGTTGCGCCGCAGGATGGGCAGCTGGCCGCGCTCGTCGTCATGCTCCGGTCGCTCGCTCTGATCTGCTGGGGACACCGCGCGGTCAAGCTTCAGATCTGTGCCGCGTAGGCTGATGAGGTGGGAAGGACGAGCTGAGCAAGCGGCCGAGCCCTCACGGCCCCCGGTTTTGTGAGGGGTTCGACGCCTGGCGCCTACGAGGGCGGCGGCGGTGCGCGCCGCGACCGGGCCCTCCTATCGCCATCCTCCATGCAGCGGGAGGGGCGGAGTCGCAGGGCGGGTCTTCCCAGTCGTTGTATCACGCCCCGCCAGTTTGTAACGGGGCGTGATAGTCACCTTCGCTTACTCCTTCAAACTGCCCGACTCGTTGAGCAGTTGGGCGAGGACGGCACGCCGGACCGCGCGCTTCACGAGAGCACGCTTCACGACAGCACGCTTGACGGCGCGACGCTTCACGGCCTTCTTCACGACAGCACGCTTGACGGCACGACGCTTCACGGCCTTCTTGACCATGCGACGCTTCACGACAGCACGCTTCACGGCGCGCTTCTTCAGGGCGCGTCGTGCCACCGCTCTCTTAACTGCTTTCTTCGCCAAGTTGCCCTCCTTGAACCATCGCGGTTACGCGCCGCGAAGCAGGCTGGCGACGTCGCCACAAGATATTGGGCCTGCTTTTTAGTTCGCCACGTATTGTAGTGAAACTTTGCGACTTGTCACGCTAACTTTTTGAGATCGCACCATAGGAAGTTGCGCCGATCTCGAAAAGTAGAGCGCGCGTGCTGGACGCAGGCTAGGCAAAGGGGCCGTGCGATAGCCACGCGCAGAGCGCGCCATCAGCAGCGGTGAGACGAAGCCCGGCGGGCGGGACCGATTCACGACCGAGAATTGATTCCGAAGCGACAGGATCTCCAGGTGCAACCTGCGCGCGATCGGGCCGCTGAATGAAGTGCAAACAGCAGCGAAACGATGGAGGACAATATCCCCAACGCCCATTTTGCTGAGGTCAAGCAGTACATCGAGGCGGTACGCCACAACGATGTGTCCGCTCTTCCCCTTCATCCAGATGCAGTTTGCGAGCTCCCGACGAATACGTATCGAGGCGCTGCATCATGTCGGAAGGGACTCGGTGACTTCGCCCGCATCATGAAAGGCATCGAGATCATCCGCCTCGTTGTCGACGGTGAGCATTGCGTCGCGATAGTCAACGTCGACACCTCTTCGCTCTCCTCTCCATCCGCGGCTACTGCGATCCACGCCCCATGCTGGCTGGAACGAAGATTCCCACCTGACGTCGAGTGCGACGCAAAGAGCAGCTCAGCCAAGCAAGCGCGGCGGTGCAAGTTCGATCGTGCGATTGAGGTCCGTTCTGCAAGATATTTGATTTCTGATTGGCAGGCCACTCTGTCCCGGCCGAGAGGAGCGACGTGATGTCATTCCCGATGACTCGGTTCTACGTTGAACACGATCGGAATTGCCGCAGGAGACGGCTGGTAGTTCACACGCAGGCGGACCGGCGTTGGCGTGTGCGGTTGCTGACGAGCGTCATCCCAATGCTGGTTCTGGCGACGGCCGGCGAGCCTCTTCGGGGGCAGGGCCAGACTCCGTTGCCCGAGCGCCTCGATTCGTACATCAAGAACGACGTCAAGCTGACAGCCGAGGAGCAGAAGCAACTCCTCGCCGGGCAGCCTGTGACGCGGCTCCTCGACACCGACCCCTCGAAAGAGGTGGCCATCTTCGGCGCGGTGTGGGTCAAGGCGCCGATTGCCCGATACGTCGCCGCCGTGAAGGACATCGAGTCGTTTGAGAAGGGCGGCAATTTCCTGGTCACCAAGCGCATCAGCAGCCCGCCTCGACTCGAAGACTTCGACCAGCTCACGCTTCCGCCGGACGACGTTTCAGACTTGAAGGCGTGCAAGATCGACTCGTGCAAAGTGAAGCTTGGCGAGGCGGCCTTGACCCGGATTCAGAAAGAGACCGACTGGTCGAAGCCGACCGTGACGGCCGATGTGGAGCGATCGATTCGCAAGCTGGCGTTCGAGTACGTCACCGGCTATCTCGAGGGCGGAAACAGCCGGCTCGCCCAGTACCGCGACGCCGATCGTCCGACCTTCGTCTCTGAAGAGTTTGCAACGATGGTCAACGGCATGCCGCCTTTGACGAATTACCTGACCGATCTGAAGGCGTATCTCCTCGGCTATCCAAAGGTGACCCTGCCGAACGCCGATTCGTTTCTCTATTGGCAGAATGCCAAATTCGGTCTGAAGCCGACCATCCGCATCAATCACCTCACGATTACCGACTGGAAGACCCACGTCGCAGTGGTCTCGAAGATGCTATACGCCAGCCATTACTTCTGGACCGCCGTCGAGCTGCGAGTGCTGATCCCCGATCCCGCGCGTGGCGAAGGATTCTGGTTCGTCAACGTGAATCACAGCCGCTCGGACGGGCTGAGCGGCTTTGTCGGCTCGATGATTCGGGGCAAGGTGCGAGGCGAGGTGCAAAAAGGCATGCAGAACGCGCTGATGACGACGAAGACGCGGATGGAGCGTTGACGGCCAAGCTTCGCCTGAGGTCTATTTCGCTGCGACCTTCTGCTGCCGGTGAATCCGATCCACCAGCGCCTGGAATCGCGGATCGTTTCGCAGCACCTTCAGGTCGTTGTCAGACGTGAGCTGGTCAGTGGCGTCGAATCCGCGCGTGACGGCTTCCTCCAGATGCTGGAACGCCGCGTCGGCACGCCCGAGGATGGCCATTCCCGCTGCGTATTGATAGTGGGCGTCGACCAGAGCCGCGCCTTCCGCCTGCGCGGCGTTGTGCAGCAGTTTCTCGAAGAGCGCGATCGCCTCGTCGGCGCGTTGCGCGTGGGCCAACGTCGTGGCAAGGTTGCCCATGATCGCACACGTGCTTGGAGCAGTCGGGCCCAACGTACGCATGGCGATCTCCAGTGCCTGTCGCAGGAGGTGTTCAGATTCGTCCAGTTTTCCTTCCTGGCCGCAGGTGATGGCCAGGTTCATGATTGACTCCAACGTATCAGGATGTTCGGGGCCGTCGACCCTGCGAGACCGTTCCAGTTCATCCCGTTGCAGGCGCTCGGCCTCCTCCAGGCGGCCCTGTAATTGAAGGGTCAGACCCACGTTGGCAAGGGCGGCGCGGGTGTTGCCGTGGTCCGGACCCAGCACGCGGGTCGAGACCGCCAGCACGTCGCGAAACAGCTTTTCAGCATCCGCATAGCGTCCCTGGCGCTGCAGTGTGAGGGCGAGCTGGTTCCTGGACCACAACGTGCCGGGATGATCGGGTCCCAGTACCCGTTCCTCGAGCGACAACGTTGCAGTGCCCAGCTTCTCTGCTTCGGCAAGCCTGTTCTGATCGTTCAAGTTGCGCGTCAGACTGCGCATCGATCGCAGCGTGGTCCCGTGTTCCGGACCCAGCGTGCGCTGCTGATCGGCCAAGGTGCGACGGATGAACCCCTCTGCCTCGGCGTATTTGCCCTCCGCCGTCAACGTGTCGGTGAGATAGCTCACGGTCGTCATCGTGTCGGGGTGATCGCGACCGAGCACGCGCTGCTGCCCGTCCAGTGCGGTGCGAAGCAGACGTTCGGACTCTTCGCGGTGGCCTTCCGATTCGAGCACGACGCCGAGGAGCGCCATGGACTGCAATCTCTGCGGCGCCTCTGGTCCCAGCACACGCGTTTCAGTGGCCACGGCCTGTTCCAGCAAGGTGCGCGCCCGCGCATACAGTCCGAGCTGGAAATAGGTGTTCCCCATGATTTGAATCAGGCGGGCCTGGACCTGCGGGTCCTGTCCGAGACCGTGCTCGATCTCTGTCGAGGCCTTGTCGAGAATTTCACGCGCGGTGACCGCGTTGCCGCGCGACTCGCTCGGGTCCGAGACCTCGAACATGCGGGTCATGAAATCGGCCACTCGCCTGGACGTGTCTGCTTCCCGCCGGGCGCGGTTGCGCTCGATGGTCATGCTGATCGCGAATCCGACGATGACGACAGCCAACGTTGCCGTGAAGGCGGCCGGAACCCGATTCCGGCGGATGAATTTACGAGCGGAATAGGCAAGGCTGGGTGGCCGGGCGGTCACCAGGTCATCCCGGAGGTACCGGGCGAGGTCCGCGGCGAGATCGGACGGCGAACTGTAGCGGCGCTCGCGTTCGCGCTCGAGCGCCTTCAAGGTAATCCAGTCGAGGTCGCCGCGAATCTGGCTGGTCAGCTTGCGGAGATCTGTTCCGCTGTGTTCCGCGGCGTCTGTCGCGCCAGGTACTCACGCGCGTGCTGGGACGCGGCGGGTCGTCTTCACACAGTTCGCGCAGCACCTCGTGGAGTGGCCTGGTCTTCCACTGGCCCACGTCGAAGGGCAGTGACCCGGTCAGCAGCTCGTACAGCACGACGCCCAGCGAGTAGACATCCGTTCGAGTATCCACATCGAGGGCGCCGGCCGCCTGCTCGGGGCTCATGTAGCCCAGCGTGCCCACCATGCCGCCAGCCTGGGTGAAGCCACCACCTGTCTCTGCGTCAACCGCGGCCTGCGTCGCCTTGGCAATGCCGAAGTCGATGATCCGGGGGACGGGGTTGCCGTCGACTTCGGTGACCAGGATATTTGACGGCTTGAGGTCGCGATGCATGATCGCTTTCTGGTGGGCGTGCTGCACGCCCTCGCAGACCGCGATCATCAATGCGACGCGTTCGCGCGGTCCGAGCCGATGCTGATTGCAATACGTGGTGATCGGCGAACCGGTCACGAACTCCATCACGAAGTAGGGCTGCCCGTCCGCGGTGGTTCCGGCGTCGAAGATCTTCGCGATGGCGGGATGATTCATGATCGCCAGCGACTGGCGCTCCAGGTCGAAGCGTTGGAGCGCATGCTCGCTGAAGCGTCCGGACTTGACGACCTTGATGGCAACCCGCCGTTTGACCGGCGACGTCTGCTCCGCCAGCCACACCGCCCCCATTCCGCCTTCGCCAAGCTTTGCGATCAGACGATAAGGACCAATCGACCCGAGAGCGGATTCCGTGCCGGGTGCATCTGTGTCAGGAGAGAAGGCTGTCGCGTCGAGATCGGAGGGAGTCGCGGGGCCGTGCGGATCCGGAGCAGCCCGGTTGACCCGATCGTTCACGTCAGCCCTCCAAGGAACATGTGGCTGTCGACGTCGAGAATACCACCGGTCCGAGAGACCATAGAGCTCGATCGAGCCGACGTTCACGCGCCGCGATCGTTATAGTTGAGGAACCCGCCGAGCGCTCGGGTGAGACGCTGCGGTTACTCGGTGTTCGTGAGCCGATTGCTCAGCGATTGATTTCTTTAGGTCAGCGGCTGGACGGCATGCGGTGCCGGAAGTCGGTGACGGCGTTGACCCAGAGCGTGATATGACGTCTCGAGTACCTGTTCCGACGCGTCCTCGGGAACCACTGCGACGACGCGGCTGCCGTCCGCAGACACCGAATAGGGAAAGGGATTCGGTCCGGGTTCTGCCGCGAGCGGTTGCCGCGACCACACGTGCGGCTTGCCGGGAGTGAACACCATACCGTTGACGGAGTAAGGGGCCGCCATCAGTAGGCCGTCGGCCACGAAGAAGAGTGTGGACCGCGACGCAGACCACCGTGGATATACGCCGCCGCCATCGGAGACCTTCCACCGGCGTCCGTCGTCTGGAAACGCGCGCACGAAAACGTCGAATCGTCCACCGCTCTCGCTCACGGCATAGGCTACCCATCGGCCGTCCGGTGAGAGGTCGGACTCCCTTTCGTCCGCGTCGGTTCGGAGGAACGCCTCTGGCTCCCCCGCGCGGATGCCGGCGCGGTCGACGAGAATGGTCCAGAGGTCCCACTGCGAGGCGGTGCCCGTCGTCACCTCGTGAAAAGCAAGGCGATTGACCATGCCGATCGCTCGCGCTGGAAGACGCCACACGCACGCGAGGCGGTGCAGCTGGCACCACGAGTTGCGGGTTCGCGCCGTCGGGCCTGGCGCGCCAGATGCCCTCTGGCGTGCTGAAGACGATGAAACGATCGTCGGGCGTCCAGTGCTTTGGGCGCGTGACGGCGAGTCCCTTCGTCACCTGCGTCCGCACGTCGCGCAGGACGTCATACACCCAGAGATCGCCCGTCGACGAATAGGCAACGAGGGTGCCATCGCGGGAGAGGGCCGGCGCTTCGTAATTCCCAGGCTTTCCGAACACGCGGATTGAGCTCGAACTCTCCAGCCACGCCAGTCGGAATTGGGTCTGTGTTCTGGCGACGATGGTGCCGGTGCGCGACAGATCCACGTGAGCCGCTCCGGTGTTGTCGTACGCCACATCATCGAGCACGGGAAACGGTTGGCCCGTCAACTCCAGGCGGATCGGATCGAACGCCGCGGCAAGCAATACGCCATTCCGCACGAACGTCAGGTAGCCATTGCCGTTCGCATCGGCGCCGAACCGGCGAAGTGGCGAGGTCCTGAAGCAACTCCGCCGGCCGTATGCGAGTGACAGCGCTTCGACCCGACCGCGGCTCCACCACGTCGGCGTCGTGTTGCTGGTGAAAAGGACGGCATGTCCGCCTGGCAGGAACTGCGGCCAACGATGCGTAAACTCGTTGGGTTCGAGCCGCGTGAGTGGTTCCGCGGGCCCGCCCCGTGACGTCACCCGCATCAGTCCCCCGAAGATCCCGGCGAAAACGATGGCGCCGTCCTCGGCCCAGCTGCCGCCACGTCCCTCCGGGGCGTCGGTGATTGTCACAACCGACGTGCCATCGAGAGCGAGCCGTCTGAGCTTGCCGTGCGCGACGAACGCCACCGATTCGCCGTCAGGAGAGAAGAAGAAGCTCGTCAGGCCGTCCGTGCCTCTGAGAGGCATCGAGTCTCGTTGATCGAGACGCCGCGTCATCAAACGCCCGTCGGACACGAACGCGAGGCGCTTGCCGTTCGGCGAGATCGCGATGCTCGGGCCTGGTCCGGTTCGAAGCGACACGCCCGGGCCGAGATTCACCTCGAGTTGCATCACCGGAGGCTCGGCCGGCTTCGTCATCCGGTCGGGCCGCCAGAAGTGGCTCGCCGCCACTGAGACGCCCGCAAGGATCAGCGTCCCCGCGAGCCATCGTGCGAGGCGGGCGCGACTGACACGCCGAGCGCCGGCGTCAACGGACCGGTCGATCCCATCGGTGAACCGCCGCCTTGGCACCGACTCGGTTTCATCGGCCGAGTTCGTGGCCGGCGCGGTCTCGCCCTCGCGAACATCCGCGATAAAGCGATAGCCCCGCTTGGGGACGGTCTCGATGAATCGAGGGGACGCCGCGACGTCACCGAGCGCGTGCCGGACTTTAGTGACGACGATGTTCAGCGCCGTGTCGAACTCGAGGAAGGTATCGGCAGACCAGAGCGCCTGTCGGAGCTCGTCCCGCGTCACGAGTTGACCAGGTCTGGATGCCAAAAGGCACAGCGCACGTGCCGGCTGATCCTGGAGCGGCACGCGCCTGCCGTTCCGCTTCAGCTCGCCCGAGCACGAATCAAGTTCGAACGTCCCGAACCGGACGAGTCTCGCATTCGTGCTGACGGCAGCGTCGACTCGCGCGAATTGCTCGCTCATCACGTGCCTCGGGGCGGCCGAGCTGCTCGGCCAATCGATGGGGCCAGCCCACGGCGCCGTATCTTTGACCCTAAGAGTAACGCTGTTCCCTCAACCTTCGACAGCGACGGCGGCCACCGCCGCCTACTGCTGCACGCACGCAGGAAATGTGGCCAGCGAAGTCATTGAAGGGAAGCGTCTTCGCGTGCAACACGAAAAACAGCTGCAGCCAATGGTCAAGCCGTCGCGACGGTGGTTCTGATAAGTGCAGGCTGCGCGCGAGGACCGCGTGCCAAGGAGACGAACCCATGGAGCCACGAGACGTCTCACGGCGGACGTTGTTGAAAGGCGGTGGTGCGGCGTTGACGGGGTTGTCGCTGCAGGTGGTTGCACCGGCGCACGCCTTGGCGCGCGAGTCCGGTCAAGAGAGACACGGCGAGTGGGAGGACGAGCAGCTCGATGCGTCGCAACCGCTGGGACGGCCCGGCGACGTTGTCCTCCCGTGGCTCGACCAGCCGCCGCCGTTTCCCTTCCCGGACGGCGCCGGAAGCCAACTGGTCTGGGAGGAACTCGACTCGTGGCTGATCCCTCCCGAGAAGTTCCACTTCGTCACGCACTTCGGCGTACCGGGTGGTCTGGAGGATGCCGCGGACAGTTGGAAGGTGGACGTCTCCGGCCTGGTTACCAAGCCGCTGTCTTTGTCGCTGCTGGACCTGAAGGCCCGCCAGCGCCGCGAGGTGGACTTCACCCTCGAGTGCTCGGGCAACAGCGGCCTCCCCTTTGCCACCGGCTTCATCGGCAATGCCCGCTGGGCCGGCACCCCGCTTGCTCCGGTGCTGGAGGAAGCGCGGCTCCTGAAGGACGCCATCGAGGTGGTGTTCTACGGAATCGATAGTGGAACACTGACGATCCGAGACAACACGGGGATCCTCAGCGCCGGAGAGACTGGGACCATCTCGCCCGAGGGCGGACTGACGATTACCGAACAGTTCGCCCGCAGCATGTCGCTCGACGACGCCCTCGACCCTCGCAACCTGCTCTGCTACGAGATGAACGGAGAGCCGCTGCCCCACAAGAACGGGTTTCCGCTGCGCTTGATCGCCCCGGGCTGGTACGGCGTGGCCAACGTCAAGTGGCTGACGCGCATAGAGGTGCGCGACCAGCGCCATGCAGGAAACTTCATGGCCCGGGATTACGTGACCATCCGCGAGGAACAGCGCGGCAACCAGCCACTTTGGACGTTCAGCACCGTGAGGCACTTCCGGCTCAAGTCGGCTCCCGCTAAGGTCGTACATCGTGGCAGCCGGTACGTCGTCCTTGGCGCTGCATGGGGGGCCCCGATCGCGGCGGTAGAAGTCCGTGTTGACGATGGACCGTGGATGCCGGCGAGGCTCTTCGGGCCCGTCGCGCGCAGGCGAAGTTCGCGTGGCCTTGCGTGGAGATTCTGGACGTTCAACTGGGGGATGCCAGCCGCCGGCGCGCACAGAATCACCGCACGGGCCTTCGACACCGACGGCAACGTCCAGCCGGCGCCGAACGACCCCTACCTCGCCAGCAAGCGGACTTTTTGGGAGACCAACGGACACATCACTCGCAGTGTTCTCATCCCGTGACCGCGACGAGGATTGCGACCGACCAAGGCGACGAGCGAGGTCATCCTGCGGCGGATGTACGATGGTGCTAACGGGCGCCGCCCGCCTCGCGCTCGGCGCGCGCGCGGAAGTGCACATCAAGACCAATTTCGTCGGCCACGGTCAATGTGTTGTGGAAGGTGATCGTCGCGATGCCGAAACTGCTCATCAGCAGGCGCGTCGTGGCGTCGCCGTCCAGCGTGTCCCCAGTGAGTCTGGCTCGCACGGCGAACGTCGCCGGCCGGGCAATTTCCCGGATGGTGAGCGTGCCCCGGAGACTGAAGGATAACTCTGCGCCAGGGCGATCTGACCCCGCCACTCCGTCTATGGCGGTCGCCCTGAACGTGGCTACTGGGTAGTCATTGAAGCGCGGGCCGTTTTCGCGGATCCAGTTATCCCTCATGTCACGACCAGTGCGGAAAGTGTTCATTCGGACAACGAACTCGTTGCTTCCGAGCGACGCCGCCGGCTGTTCCATGTCGATCTGAAACTGGCCCTCGATCGCCTGGGTGCTGCCCACCACCTTGGCCCAACCCGGCGAGAGCCCGAACTTGGTGAAGGCAAGGGCAAAGAGCTCTTCATCTGCGACATAGGACGCTTTTGACTCCGCCGGCACAATGACAAATGTGCGCACGCCGCGGTGGCGCGCAGCCGTCGCGTGTTCTGACGTAGCGGAGCCGGATGCCTGCGGAGTCTCTTGTCGAGTGGCTTCGGACCCGCCGCACGCGGTGAGCACGACCCCCAGTAGTAGAAGAGGTATCCACCTGACGATTTGCCGCTTCAGCAGCATCGGGCTACCTTCACCGATCGCATCCAGGGATGTCAAAACCGATTTCGTTCTAATCTGACCCCGATGGGGCGAATACCAAATCAGCCACTCAAGGACCTCACGACCACGGGCGTACTTGGACTGCTCCGACGCGGATGTTGGGCTGCGGTCCCGATTGCAACCATCGAATCGCTGATCGACGGTGGACGGGTCGTCGAATTCCCACCCGGACAAACCGTGTACGCCGAAGCGGCCCCTGAGGGACTGGCCGTCGTCCTGCAGGGTCTGCTTCGCGTGTACATGCATGCCAGCGACGGGCGCCAGGTCACCGTGCGGTATGTACGGACGGGCGATCTCCTGGGTGTGCCTGCACTCATTGGCGGACCCGCGCCGGTGTTTGTGCAGGCCGTCGCATCCACCGCAGCGTTTTTCTTCGATATCGGGCGAGTGAAACGAACGGCGCGCAGCGATGCATCCGTGGCGTGGGCGCTCGCGGAGGAGTCGGTTCATCGGCTGTACGATGTCCTCGAAGAGCTCGCCGGAAACGCGTTTGCGTCGGTCCGACAGCGCGTGGCACGGCATCTCCTCGACCTCGCGGCATCCCGTCCTGGAACGGGCGGCCCGCTGACCGCGCTCGTCAATCAGCAGGATCTCGCGAACAGTGTGGGGTCGGTTCGAGAAGTGGTCGCGCGAGTCCTCGCTGAGCTCCGGGAGGAGCATCTCATCAGAACATCGCCCGGCCGAGTGGAGATTCTCGATCCCGTTCGGATGAGTCGACAGCTCTGGTCCCGCTCCCGTGACAAAAGTCACAGCGCCTGAGAAACGGGCCCGGCACAATCAGTCTCGAGGCCACCATTTGACCAGCCTCAGATTGAAGGTCACGTGTTCGCTGTCGACCACGCCGCCACCGCGCTCCTGATCAAGCGCCGCTTCCCTTCCGTTTCGCTGACACTGCTGCTCCTTTCAGTACAGGCGATGGAGCTTGCGTGGGTCGGTCTCAACTATCTCGGCATCGAGCGCACGACGACCGAAGCGTCCGTGCGCAGTGTCGCGGACATTCATCTGTCCTACATGCCGTTTTCGCATTCGGTCGCGACGGCCGCCGGCGGCGCGCTGCTGGCATGGCTCCTCGTCGAGAAGGGGCTGGGCCGGCCGGCGATCGCCCGCGCGATCGGAATCGGCATCTTCTCGCATCTGGTTCTCGATGTGCTGACTCACGCGCAAGACATTGTGCTCTGGCCGGGCAGCACACTCCCGGCACTCGGCGTGGGCCTTTACGATCGCGCGCCGCTGTGGGGCTTCGCCCTCGAGATGGTGTACGGCGTGATCTGTTGGCGCGTCTACCGTGGAAGCCGCTCGCTCCTCGCGATGATCGTGCTCGGCAACCTCGCGAACATCACGCTGTTCTCGGCGGCGATTCCCGGACCCGAGCAGTATCTGGCCGGCCGTCCGTTGATGGTCGTCACGGTCATTCTGGTGCAGATCATCGCGACACTGGCACTCGTCGAGAGGCTCGCAACACAACCGGCTCCGGGCACCTCGACGGACGGCAGCGCGCTTCGAACACCTCAGATCACGCAGGCCTGAGGGACGACGACGGAAGGGTTGTGAACGAGGGCGATCATGAGACCAGAAACAGGCACACAGCAGGACGTGGAACTGGCGATCTCAACAGAGGCGCCTTCGTATCGAAAGCGAGTCAGGGTGCGCGACACCAGCATGGCCTACGTGGACGTCGGCGAAGGAGATCCCATCGTCTTCCTGCATGGCAATCCAACGCCGTCGTATCTGTGGAGGAACATCATTCCCCGCGTGTTGCCGTTCGGGCGGTGCCTCGCCCCTGACTACGTCGGTATGGGTAACTCGGGTGCCGCTCCCGATGGCGCCTATCGGTTCGTTGATCATCAGCGTTACCTCGACGCGTGGTTCGACACGATGGGCATTAGGCGCAACGTCATTCTGGTACTGCACGATTGGGGTTCGGCGCTGGGGTTCTCGTGGGCGCACCGCCATCCCGAGCGGATCAAAGCGCTCGTGTATATGGAGAGCATCGTCCGACCCTTTCTTTCCTGGGACGAGTGGCCTGTGGCGACACGGGAATTCTTCAAGGCACAGCGCACACCCCAGGGCGAGGACCTCATTCTGGAGAAGAACCTCTTCGTCGAATTCCTGCTACCGCTTCGAGGGATCGCGAGCGACACCATCGAAGTGTACCGGCGCCACTATCGGAATCCTGGACCCACACGCACACCGATGCTCGAGTGGTCGCGGGAGCTGCCGATCGAAGGGCACCCCTGGGACGTGGTTCAGATCGTGGACGCGTATGCGAAGTGGCTCTGCACGAGCCCGATTCCGAAGCTATTCATCAATGGCGATCCGGCGGGTTTTTTGATTGGCGCTCAACGTGAGTTTTGCCGAGCGTGGCCCAATCAACAGGAAGTCACGGTGAAAGGCGCGCATTTTCTGCCCGAAGACTCCCCGGCCGAGGTCGGCGAGGCGATTGCGCGTTTCGTCGCGAACGTCCTGGCCGGGCAACTCTCATGGGAGCTGAGACCGGAGCTGGCGTGAAGATCCGCATAGCGTTCGTCATCAATGACGCACGACGCAAGACAGAGAGAGGGATGCAATGCCATACGTTCAGACCCGCGACCATACTCGCCTGTTCTATACAGACGGCGGGACCGGCACGCCGATAGTGTTCATCGCGAGCGCCTGGCTGGACTCCCGTATGTGGGAGTTCCAGATCCCATACCTGGTTGACCATGGCTTCCGTTGCCTTGCGTACGATCGGCGAGGGCACGGCCGCTCCGATTGGCCTTGGGACGGTTACGACTACGACACGCTCGCCGACGATCTCGCCACACTGCTCGACCAACTGGATCTCCGCGACCTCACACTCGTGTCGCACTCGGCTGGCGCCGGCGAGATCGTGCGATACCTTACGCGTCACGGTGCCGCGCGCGTCGCCCGGATTGCGATCGTCTCCGGCACGACACCCTGTCTGATGAAACGCGCGGACAATCTTGAAGGGATCGAGATTGAACTGGTGCAGGCCGACCTGGCAACGCGCACTGCGGATCGTCCGAAATGGTTCGCTGAACATGCCGGCGGCTTCTTTGGCGCCGGTTTGCCGGGCATCCGCGTATCGCCCCAGCTCACCGAGTTCATGATTCGGCAGTGCCTGGACTGCTCAGCCCGGGCGACGGTACAGTTTTTTCTGACCGGCTTCACCAGTGATCTCCGCGACCAGCTCCGAGCCATCCACCTTCCAGCATTGATCGTTCACGGTGACCGCGATATCCAGGCGCCGCTCGAGCTCTGCGGGCAGAGGACTGGCCAATTGCTGCAACGGAGCACGTTGCGGGTGTACGAAAACGCCGCGCACGGTCTGTTCTTGACCCACGCCGATCGATTGAACGCCGACCTGCTCGCGTTCGCGAGCGTGCCTCAGTCGCGCGCGGTCGCCAGCGTCACCGATTGAACCAGCTATTTCGTCGGCGATCGCATCTCAGTCGGAGGGTAGCAGCTGACTCGTCGTCAATCACGCCGGGCGAGGTACGTGTGCAGCTGTGCGACGACGGCGGCCCCCTCACCGATCGCCGCTCCCACCCGCTTCACCGAGCCGCAGCGCACGTCGCCGACCGCGAAAATCCCGGCGACACCGGTCTCGAGCGGGAGCGGCACGGGCTCGGATGAGCGGACGTCGGCGCCCGTTCGGATGAAGCCCTTCTCGTCGAGCGGAACGCCGGAGCTCGTGAGCCAGCCTGCCGCTGGATCCGCGCCCGTGAACAGGAACAAGTGGGCGAGAGCGTGCTCTTGCTCCGCACCGGTGCGCCGGTTGCGCCACCGCACGCCCTGAAGACCCACGTCCGGCGTCCCGAGGAGCTCGACGACCTCGGTCTCAACAATCACATCGATGTTCGGGGAACCTGCGATCCGTTCGATCAGATAGCGCGACATCGTGCTCGACAGGTCGAGCCCGCGAACGACGACGCTGACGTGGCGCGCGTGGCTCGCGAGGAACACGGCGGCCTGACCCGCCGAATTCCCTCCACCGAGCAGAGCCACGTCCTCGTTTCGGCACAGCCGCGCCTCGACGCGCGAGGCCCAGTAGGAAACGCCGCGACCCTCGAATGCCGCGAGATTGGGAATCTCTGGACGACGATAGCGCGCGCCGGTGGCGATCACGACCGCACGCGCACGGATGCGGCGGCCGTCGGCGAGCTCGAGGGTGTGCACGGGATCGGGACCTGAGCTTTCCGACGCGGGGTCGAGCCGTTTGACTTCGGTAGACAGGCTGAACTCCGCACCGAATTTCTGTGCCTGCGTGAACGCGCGTGTCATCAGCGTGAGACCGGAGACGCCGGTCGGAAACCCCAGATAGTTCTCGATGCGTGCGCTGGCGCCCGCCTGTCCTCCGAACGCGACGGCTTCCAGAACCACGACCGTAAGACCTTCCGACGCGCCGTACACCGCGGTCGCAAGCCCGGCCGGACCTGCGCCCACGATGGCGACGTCGTACGGTTCGGAGCGGAAGCTCCTCGCCACCAACCCGAGAGCGCGGGCCAAATCCAGTTTCGAGGGGTTCTTGAGTACCGTGCCGTCCGGCAGCAGCGCGATCGGAAGGTCGCCGGGTTCGGGTGCGAAGCGTGCGAGCAGCCCGGAGCCATCCCGGTCCTCGTCGGGATCGACCACACGGAACGGAATCGCGTTGCGTTCGAGAAAGTGCGACAGCCGCGTCACGTCCGGGGACTTGAGCGACCCGACGAGCACCGGACCTCCGAACCCGATCTCGATCAGCGCCACTCGACGCAGGATCAATGCGCGCAGGATGCGCTCGCCCAGCTCGGCCTCTGTGACGAGCAGCGCGCGCAACGCCTCGGGCGCCACGACGATCGCTTCCACGTCGCCCACTGCCCGAGCGTCGAGCACACTCAGGTCGGGCCTTCCGGACAGCTGGCCGATCTCAGCCATCACCTCGCCGGGAACGACTTCGGTCATTTCCTCGACGGGGGCGCCGATGAGCTGCGCGAACGCGTCGACCGGTACGCTCTGACCGAACACATCGCGTGGGACGATGGCTACGCGGCCGGACAGGATGACGTACGTCCCGGTGACCGCCTCTCCTGCGTGAAAGAGGAGCTCTCCGGCGGCGAACCGCCTGACCTCGCCGAACCGTCGAACGCGTTCGATCTCGGCTCCGGAGAGGACCGGAAACATCTGGTGAAACCGCGACGCCAGCGCGCCGTTGGGCGTGCCGGACCCTGCCGGTGTGGCGCTCTCGGCTGACTCGCGTTCGCTGTGGTCGTCGTCACTCGGCATATTCAGATTCCGCTGTGAGGTATTGCCACGAATTGAGCGTTTCGAAGAAGGGGATGATGCCATGATGCGCGGCGCCGAACATGTCTTGACTTCCCCACGCAGATTTCAGAGTCTCAGGCGGCGCAGAGACGAGAGCCCATGCCACGCCTCCCCCTCCAGTCGGCTCGCGTGTGGTTGCCGGCGCTGACGGCGTTGACCGTGCTGGCCAGCGGAGCCGCGCGCACCAGTGTGGGTTCCGCGCAGAGCCGATCCGAGGGCGACTTCAGGTCGGCAGCTGCAGGGTTCCACGAGCTCCTATTGCACGACCCGTGCACCGGAGACTACCCGCCTCAACCGGACACGTGCCTTCACGAGCGGCTGGTCGAGAAGCGGTTCACGTTCGGTGGCAAACCCGGCGTGATTCACGACGTCCGTCTCAGGATTCGGGGACTCTTCGAGCCCACGACGATTGAGGGCGGCGAGACACCGTATCCGGACCATCCGTCCTTCAAGGTGGGCGGCACAGTAAGCGCCCGAGAGTGGTCCGCCTGGCACATCGAGGTCTCGAGTCCCAAGCAGACGTACTGGCTCAATCACTATCCGAAGGTCTCACACACGATCTACGCGGAAGACTTCGAGGCGCTGATTCCGGTGGCCGGTGGCAGCGCCGTGGTCGTTCGAGTGGTCGATGGGAACGATCGACAGATCGACAACGGTAAGCCAGGACTCCCCGACCGCCAACAGATCATCGAGGGCGTCGTCGATCGGCCCCCCGACGGGCAGCTCCTACGGCTCGACGTCATCAACGTTACCGTGCGTTGACGTGCCATCGGGCATCGTAGTGCGATGTCTCGGTATCGGGTTCGCTGATGACGCGTCAAAGGCGGCCAGACGATCGCGGCGATAAGGACACCCCGATCTGTCCCCGTGACAGTGCAGCAATCGCGCGTGTTTCCACACCTCTCCCATACCCCGGCGCCGAGGAGACCCACGTGAACGCACGCCACGGCTTCGTGACCAGACGGCGCTTCATCAGGTACGCCATCGGCGGCGCAGCGGCAGGCACCGGTGCGCCAGCGATCGTGTCGGTTCTGGCGATGCCCGGCCAGGGCGCGGGCACGAAGGTGCCCTGGTACCGCCGCGCCTATCTCTGGGGACAGACCAACATCACCGAGAAGGATCCGATCCGCTACGACATCAACTGGTGGCGCGCCTACTGGAAGCGGACGCAGGTGCAGGCCGTCATCATCAACGCCGGTGGCATCGTTGCCTACTACCCGAGCAAGTTCCCGCTGCACCATCGCGCGGAGTTTCTCGGCGACCGCGATCTCTTTGGCGAGCTGACGAAGGCCGCGCATGACGACGGCATCTTCGTGATGGCGCGCATGGACTCGAACCGCACCGACGAGGATTTCTTCAAGGCCCACCCGGACTGGTTCGCGCGCGACGTCAACGGTCAGCCGTACCGCGCCGCTGACAAGTACGTCCCCTGCATCAACAGTCCGTACTACGACGATTACCTGCCCGATGTGCTCCGCGAGATCATCGAGCGCTCGCGGCCTGACGGGTTCACCGACAACAGCTGGGCAGGGCTTGGACGCGAGAGCGTCTGTTATTGCGACAACTGCACGCGCAAATTCCAGGCACAGACGCGCAAAGCGCTGCCTCGGAAGGCCGATTGGAACGACCAGTCCTATCGCGACTGGATCATGTGGAGCTACGCGCGCCGCACCGAGCTCTGGGAGCTGAACAACCGGACGACGCGCGCGGCGGGCGGCGCGGACTGCATCTGGTCGGGCATGAACAGCGGCTCGGTGACCACGCAGGCGCGCTCGTTCCGTGATCTGAAGGAGATCTGCGCGCGTGCCGGCATCGTAATGCTCGACCATCAGCGGCGCGACGACGACACCGGGTTCCAGCAGAACGGCGACACCGGCAAGCGCGTGCACACGCTACTCGGCTGGGACAAGCTGGCGCCGGAATCGATGGCGATGTATCAGTCGGGTCCGGGTTACTACCGTGTCGCGAGCAAGCCGGCAGCGGAAGCACGCATGTGGATGATCGCGGGAATCGCCGGTGGCATTCAGCCGTGGTGGCATTTCGTCGGCGCGTACCATGAAGACCGCCGCATGTACCGGTCGGCCGAGCCAGTCATGCGGTGGTGGAAGGCGAACGAGCGGTACCTCGTCGAACGGGCGCCGATTGCGAACGTCGGCATCGTGTGGTCGCAGCGCAACACCGACTTCTTCGGTAGGGATATGGCCGCGGAGGTCGTCGACGCCCCGTATACCGGATTCATGCACGCCCTCGTCCGTGCGCGGATTCCGTATCTGCCCGTGCACGCCGACGAGATCGAGCGGCAAGCGGACAGCCTGAAGGTGCTGATCCTGCCCAACGTCGGTGCCTTGTCGGACGCACAAGTGGCGGGCGTCAGACGGTTCGTCGAGCGCGGCGGATCGCTGCTGGCGACCGGCACGACCAGTCTCTTCACCGAATGGGGCGATCCGCGGCCGGATTTTGCGCTCGCCGATCTGTTCCGGTGCCACCATACCGGCGAGCTGCCAACGGCGGCAGCAGGCGCCGGTTCGGCGGATCCGATTGGCGCCTTTGCGCCGAGTCCGAGCGGTCATACCTATCTACGGCTCACTCCCGAACTGCGCGCGCGCGTCGACGGTCCACGTGCGGGCGACGAACCCGTCATCTCCGGGACGCGCCACGCCGTACTTCGCGGATTCGATGAGACGGACCTGATCGCGTTCGGGGGAACGCTCGGTCCACTGAAGGTGGACGCAGGGGCGCTGGTGCCGCTGACGTTCGTCCCGCCGTTTCCAACCTACCCGCCGGAGACCGCTTGGATGCGTCGGCCCACGACGGACATTCCCGGCCTCGTGCTCTCCGAACGTGGCCAATCGCGCATCGCCTACATGCCCGCGGACATCGATCGCCGCTACGCCCGTGAACACCTGCCGGATCACGCGCGCTTGATCGCGAACATCGTGCGCTGGGCGGCCGGTGAGGAGATCCCGCTGTCCGTCGAAGGTACCGGTCTGGTCGACTGCCATCTCTACGAGCAGCCGGGCCGGGTGATCCTTCACGTCGTCAACCTGACGAGCGAGGCGACCTGGCGGGCGCCGGTCGACGAGCTCATTCGCGTGGGACCATTCAGGATCACCATGCCCCTGCCGACGCGAGTGGCCAAGCCACAGGCGCGTCTGCTGGTCGCGGAGACGACGCCTCGGGTCGCCGTCTCCGGCGGCAAAGCATCGCTCGAGATTTCATCGATCCTCGATCATGAAGTTGTCGTGCTGGAGTAGCCGGCGTCGACCGTCCACAAGAAGATGCTCGCGGTCGTGGTGGCCGACGTCGAGATGGACGGCGACTTTCATTTCGATCGCCAGAAGGTCGGGACGACGCCGGCCGATCTGCGCGGCCTGGCCGACTGGTTGATCGAGCAGGACGTCGAGGAAGTCTTCATGGAGTCGACCGCGCTGCTCTCGCGCACTGGCGGCCCCGCGCGTGCGGCCCACGCCGGAGCAGCTGTGCGATGCGTTCCAGGCGTGTCCGACTCCGGGTCTACCGTCGGCTGCTGAACTGAGCCGGAGACCGCGTCATCGAGGATCACCCACGAGCGCGTGCGTACGAAGAAGACCGGCCGCCAGCGCAGCTGCAGTTTCTGGAGCCGGGACGTCGCGGTCAGCGACTCGTCAGCTTGCATTTCGAACCAACTCCTGCACTCAGCTGCGACTCTCGTCTCCATCCCCGAGCTGAATCGATTGATCAATTCCGCACGACGAAGCGGTAGCAATCACTCTGCAGCGCCACGTGGACCGGGCTCGTGCCGTTCTCGATCAGGCGGAAGTAAATGTCGAACGTCGCGCCGGGAGCGAAGGCCGACAAGTCACGCCACAGCGCGGCGCGGGCGGTGCCCGTACCGTCCGTGACAATTGGATGCGGCGTCGGCCCTTCCCCGAGCGTCAGCCAGTTCGTCCCGGTGCAAACGCCGTCGAGCGTGGTGTCGGTCGCCCGCTGCAGGCTGTAGCTGGTATTGGCGAGAACATCGCGCACCCAGACGTCAAGATTGACGATGTTGTGTGTTGCATCCCGCTCCTGCCGGAATTTCACGAGCCCGAAACCGTCGCCTCGCAGAATCGCTTCCAGGTCGAACGGCGGCTGTTCCGCGGCCGCCAGCGACGGACTCGATCCCGCCGCAGCCACGGCAGGCGCACCGTCTGAGCCGGCCGTTGGAGCAGTCGGGCTGACGCTGCGGCCGCTGCACGCGACCGCGAAGACCGAGACACATCCGATCGCGAAAGACCAACGCGTCATGTGACCTCCTCCGCCGCCCAAGCGTCTGGCGCGGCCACGCCGAGAATCAATCAACAGGCGCCGATCCTCGTCGGACCACACCCTCGCACGCCATAGAGGTCTTCTGAAGTTTCTCTGAAGATTCCAGTATGATCCGCGGCGGTGGCCGGTCGCTTCCGCTTCGGCGACTTCGAGCTGGATGTCGCGGCGTTTACGCTGCGCCGGGAGGGCACCCCCGTGCGGCTCGAGAAGATTCCGATGGAAGTGCTGGTCCTGCTCGTGGAGCACGCCGGGACGCTCGTCGCTCGCGACAGCCTTCATGCGGCCTTGTGGGGCTCGGACGTGTTCCTGGATCGCGACGCCGCGATCAATACCGCGATGCGGAAGATACGAAAGGCGCTCGGCGACGATGCCGATCGGCCGCGATTCGTCGAGACGGTCGTGGGCAAGGGCTATAGATTCGTCGGGTCGATCATCCGGGAAACAATGGACGCGGCGCGCGAGGTTGTGAATTATCAGCTAACCAGAGGGACGCACGCCTTCACACTGCGGAACGGAGACAACCTGCTCGGGCGCGATCCCGACGTCCATGTCTTTCTCGACCATCCGTCTGTGTCACGGCGCCACGCGCGACTTTCAATCACGCCGGGTCGAGTGACCCTCGAGGATCTGAAGAGCCGGAACGGCACGAGCGTCGACGGGCGCTGCATCACTTCACCAACCGAACTTCACGACGGCAGCATCATCGGTGTGGGTCCGATCACGCTGACCTTCGTCTCGCTCTCTGGCGTCGCATCCACGCGACCGATGAGCGGCAGGGTCGGCCCGCCCGACGCGGGTCGTCCAGGACGCCCGTGAGATTCGCTCCAGGGACACGGCTTGGCGCGTACGAGATTCTGACGCCGATCGGCGCAGGAGGCATGGGAGAGGTCTATCGGGCGAGAGACACGCGGCTCGGGCGCGAAGTCGCCATCAAGGTTGTAACCGATCGCCTCATGACCGATCCGGACGCGCTCGCGCGGTTCGAGCGCGAGGCCCGCGCCATCGCCGCCTTGTCGCATCCAAATATCGTGGCGCTGCATGACGTGGGCCGCGACAACGGTGCGGCGTTCGCGGTCATGGAGCTGCTCGATGGGGAGTCACTCGATCGACGACTCGCCACGGCGGACCTGCCGTGGAGGACGGCGCTCTATATCGCAGCTGCCGTTGCCGATGGCCTCTCATCCGCCCACGCCCGCGGCATCGTCCACCGCGATCTGAAGCCCGGCAACATTTTCGTCATGCGCGACGGGCTGGTGAAGATTGTCGACTTCGGCCTCGCAACCGACGTGGCGTTTCAACGCACGTCCGGCGGCGTCGCGACGGAGACCGCGCCAGGGGTGATTTTTGGAACGGTCGGATACATGTCGCCCGAACAGGTGCGCGGCGAGCCTGCGGATCACCGGAGCGATATCTTCTCGCTCGGCTGCGTGCTCTACGAGATGCTTGCGCGCGAGCGTCCGTTCCGCGGCGACACGGCTCCAGAAGTGTTTGCCGCGATCCTCAGAGATCAGCCGCGCGATCTGGCGGTGCTCGGCCGCGGGATCCCGGTGCGCGTCGAAGCGCTCGTTCGGCGTTGTCTGGAGAAGAATCCGGATCACCGCTTTCAGTCCGCACGAGACCTGGCATTCGCGCTGCGAGACGTTCTCAGCCACCCCGGCCACCCCACCGGCGCCGAATGGCTCCGCGCGCTCCGGCCAGGGCGGCGGCTGGCGCCGCTCATGACGCTCGGCGTACTGATCGCCCTGACGACCATCTTCTGGTTTGCATGGGGAGCGCGGTCCGTGTTCGTGCGGAGCACGCCGATCCGCGCGCTGGCGGTGCTGCCGCTCGAAAGCGGGTCGGGAGACGGGCAGCAGGACGATTTCGCAGAGACGATGACGGAACAGTTGACTGCCCGGCTCGCTTCGCTGGGCAGTTGGCGCGTTACCTCGCCGGCGGCAGCCGTGCGCTACCGTGGAACACGGAAGCCGGTCGCGCAGATTGCGGCAGAGCTCGGCGTGGACGCGGTCGTCGAAGGGTCAGTAGTCCGCCACGGGTCCAGCGTGAAAGTCGCTGCACAGCTCGTCGACGCACGAACGGGTCGGCGGATCTGGGGCGACGCGTACCAGCAGGGGCTCGACAACGTGCTCGTAGTGCAAAACGATCTGGTGCGCGCGATCGCGCGGGAAGCAGATCTGCGGCTCGCGCCGGATGTCTCGACGCGTCTCTCGAGCACTCCGAGCAAGGTCGCGCCAGCGGCGTACGATGCATACGTGCGCGGCCGGCACGCGTGGAACAAGCGGAGCGAATCGGACCTGCATGCCGCGATTCGCTTCTTCCAGGATTCGATCGACGCCGATCCCACTTACGCACCCGCGTACGCCGGACTCGCCGATGCATACGCGCAACTCGGCTACGGATCGTACGTCTCTCCCGAGGACGCGTTTCCTCGCGCGCAGACAGCGGCGGAGAAGGCGCTCGCGCTCGATTCGTCGCTGGCCGAAGGCCACGCCTCACGCGGGTATGCGTTGATGTACTACGACTGGGACTTCGCGGCCGCCGAATCGGAGTACCGGAGCGCGATCCAGTTGAATCCGAGCTACCCCGTCGCGCATCAGTGGTACGCCTACCTGTTGACCGCCATGGAACGCCCGTTCGCGGCCGCCGACGCCGAGATTTCGATCGCGAAGGCGCTGGATCCGCTCTCGCCCGCGATCAATACCGATCGCGCGTACATCTCCTACTATTACGGCCGCAACGAAGACGCGCTCCACTCGGTCGGGCTCGCGCTCGAGATGGATCCGAAATTCCCGCTGGCCTATTTCTGGCTCGGACGCATCTACACCTCTCAGGGGCGCTACGCCGACGCCGACCAGGCATTTCACGACATCGGGCCGCTGCGTGCCTGGACCCCCGCTATGGCAGCTCTCGGCTACATGTACGGGAAATCGGGTCGCGTGCAGGATGCGAAAGCCATCCTCGCCGAATTTGAGACGCTGACCCGGCACGGACGACACGCGTCGGCCTACGCGATTGCGGCGATCTACGCGGGCCTCGGCGATCGCGAGCGGATGTTTCAGTATCTGGACGCCGCATATCGCGAGCACTCCCACTGGCTCGTCTGGCTCAAACGGGATCCGCGATGGGACGAGTTCCGCGCCGATCCGCGGTTCGAGAATCTTGTCAAAAAGGTCGGACTGCCGTCGTGATGGATCTCTCGAGGGCGGACGTTGAGGGCTGAGTCAGAGGGCAGGCGCCCGTTTTGATACCTTCACCGAGCACTAACGTCCTGATCACAAGCATGGACTCATCTCCGGTGTCGTCGCTGCTCGGCCCACAGTACGTCTCGACGCCGTCACACCAGGCATGCCACGCAATTCCAGTTGACGCGGAGCGCATGATCCGAGTCAATGCTTCTCTGCTAATCTGACGTGTCATGCCCGACGGATTCATCAGCCGGCGCGAGGCTCTGACGATCGGCCTGGGTGCCGTCGGCACGCTGGTACGACCCACGCACGCCGCTGAACGCATGGCTGCCGCGGGAAGGTCCGGCAACCAACCTCTTCCAAGCGAGTTGCGACTGGTCATCCGTAACGCTCGGCCGCTCGACGCGGAGTCACCGATCGAGGCGCTGAGGACGCTTGAGACGCGAAACGACCTGTTCTTCGTCCGAAGTCACCTTGCGCTGCCCGCCGACGTCTCCACGCCCTGGACGCTGACGATCGACGGCGAGGTGGCGCGGCCAATCACACTTCGTCTCGAGGACCTTCGCCGCATGCCGGCCGAGCACCGCAGCGCGACCATTGAATGCGCCGGCAACGGCCGCGGCCTTCTCGAACTGCCAGCGACGTCCGGCGTGCAGTGGGGCCTCGGCGCGGTGAGCACGGCGACATGGACTGGTGTGCCCCTCGCCGCCGTGCTGGAACGCGCTGTCGTCCAGGCCTCGGCGCTGCACTTCTGGATGGAAGGGGCCGACCGTGGCCCAATCCCCGCGACACCCAGGTTCCTCCGCAGCATTCCGCGCGAGATCGCGCTCGGCGAGGCGTTGGTGGCTTACGAGATGAACGGCCAGCCGGTGCCGCTCCTGCACGGGGGGCCCCTGCGTCTCGTGGTGCCCCGATGGTACGGCATGGCATCGACCAAGTGGCTCACGCACGTGCACGCGCGTGCCACCGAGTCGGACAATCACTTCATGGCGCGCGGTTACCGATACGCGGACGGAAGCCCCGTGGATCTGATGCGCGTGAAGTCGATCATCACCGCGCCGCGCGACGGCGACCTCGTGGACGTAGGTCCCACGCGCGTGACCGGGGTGGCCTGGACGGGCACGGGGACGGTCGAGCACGTCGAGATCTCGAGCGACGGCGGTGGGACCTGGCAGCAGGCACGCTTCACCAGCGAGCCTCGGTCGGGCATGTGGCGCCTGTGGGAAGCCGACGCGGCCATCCGATCAGCCGGCAAGCAGGGCGTGCGCGCTCGCGCGACCGACACGGCCGGGCATACGCAGCCCGAGTACGCCTCTCCAAACCCAGGCGGCTATGGAAACAACTCGATCCACGAGGTGCGGATCAATGCGCGCTGACGCTCCGATGTGGCTGCGCCACGTCGTCCGACCGATCGTGATCGCCTCGGCGCTTCTAGCGGCGGAGCTTTCCGCGAGCTGTCGAACCGCCAGCGTCGGCGGGAAGATCGATCCGGATCCAGGGTTGATGGCCGTCGTTGCCACGGCGGAAGCGGCTCAGATCGCTGGGCTGCCCGACGGTCCAGGAAAGGCGCTTGTCACCGAGCGATGCCTGCTGTGCCACAGCGCCGCGCTGATCGCGCAGCAGCGGAAGGACGCCGCGGCCTGGGGACGAACGCTGACGCAGATGCGAACGTGGGGCACGCCCATCCAGGACCAGGATCAGACCGCGCTCGTCGCGTATCTTACCGACCACTTTGGTCCAGGCGGCGTGCGGCGCTGACGGCGAGCCGAGGTTTCGCCACGACGATCGGGCGTCGGAGGCCGTTCATGACAATCGATCGACATTCCCTGCGTGTGTCTTTCTGCCGCCACATCGGCCGATGCCTGTCCGCGACGCTGGTGTGGTCGCTTGGCGCCTCGGGTCTGCTCGCACAACACAGCCACGGCTCCGAAGGTGTTGGCAGAGCGCACATGGAGACATCCTGCGCTCCAGCCGTGCAGGCCGGCTTCGATCGCGCTCTGGTTCTCCTCCACAACTTCTGGTACCCGCGAGCCCTCACGCAGTTTCAAGAGATCCAGCAGGCGGACTCCGAATGTGCGATGGCCTACTGGGGCGCGGCCATGACCTACAACCATCCATTCTGGGATGCGCCGTCAGGGGAGGACGAAGCGGCGGCGTGGGCGTACGTGCAGAAGGGACTTACAGCAAAGTCGCAGAACGATCGCGAGCACATGTACCTTCTGGCGGCCGCCGCGCTGTTCAAGGATGCCGGCGCCGGGACGAAGCAGTCACGTGACGAAGCCTACCGCGACCAGATGGCGGCCACGCACGCGAAGTATCCCGACGATGAGACGACGCTGTTTTATGGCCTGTCGATCCTCGGTACGATCAGGGAAGGGACGAAGGGATTCGAGATGCAGGGCCGAGCGATAGACCTCTTCGAATCGGTCTACGCTCACAACAAACAGCATCCGGGAGTGCTGCACTACCTCATTCACGCGTACGACGATCCCGTTCACGCCGAGGCTGGTCTCGCGGTGGCGCGTGCGTACGCCACGACGGCCGCTGCCGTGCCGCACGCCCATCACATGCCCTCGCATATCTTCACGCGCCTGGGATATTGGGACGAAGCGGCGGCGAGCAACGAGCACGCGTGGCAGATTTCAAACGACGATGTGAAGGAGGCAGGCGAGCCGGGAGAGCTGCGCGACTTCCATGCGCTCAACTACCTGTCCTACAATTACCTTCAGCTCGGCCGCTACAAGGATGCGAAGAGAACGGTCGATGTGTTCGCGGCACAGTACGCGGCGATCACGAACCGCAAGACGGCTCCCGATTCTCAGGACCTCCAGGCTCGCCACGTGCGTGGCCGGACGATCTTCGCGCTGCCCGATCGTGTGCTCTACGGGTACTTCGACACCCTCGCCCGCTTCATCGTTGAATCGGAGTCGTGGAGCGACGTTCCGAACTTGCCGCTCATCGCACCATCAAGCGATTTCGTCGTGATGAAGCTGCATCTCGAGACAATGGCCGCTGCCAAAGCGAAGGACGCCGCTACGGCAAAGGCCAAGGCGGTGGAGATGATGGAGCGAGCGCGCGTCCCCGGCCAGCATCCTTTTGTGCAGCAGATTCTGACCATGCAGGCGAGAGAAGCAGCGGCGGCGGCCGCGCTGGCGGCGGGCGACGCGGCGAGTGCGGTGACGGAGATGGAGGCAGCCGTGGCGATCGACGATTCAATCGACAGCCTCTCGCAGCCTCCTTACCCGATCACTCCGGCGCATGAGCTCTATGGATCGATGTTGATGGCCATGGGCAGGCCCGCGGAGGCGCGCAAGCACTTCGAGGAGACGCTGCGCCGCACGCCAGGCCGGCCCAAGGCGATCGTCGGTATCGCGCAGGCTGCCCAAGCGATGGGGGATACAGCCACGGCCAGGGCACAATACACACGCCTGATTGAAATGTGGAAGCACGCCGATCTCGATCGTCCCGAGCTGCAGGCTGCGCAGCGGTTCTTGCAGTCCGCGAGCCGATAGCATGCAATCACCTCACGCCGCAGGGAGGAGCAGATGAGGAACTCCCGATTCTTCGTACGTGTCGGCATCGCGGCGCTCCTGCTGACGGCGCACGCGGGTGCGACGGCCGCGCAGCCCCTTGCGGCCCAGCCCGGGGTCGGGAAACCCGTGAGGGTGGTCAGCCTTTCCTTCAAGGCCGGTGCAAGCGTGGAGTCGATTGCCGCGATCGTCGATGCGGAGGGCGCGAAGGGCGTCGATCTTATCGTTCTGCCCGAGGCCTGGCGCGGCAACGACGTCGTGGAACCGCTCTCCGGCCCGACGATCACCACCATGTCGGGACTCGCGAAAAAGCACCACTGCTACGTCGTGTGTCCGATCTACCGCGAGGACCAGGGGCGCCGGCTCAATTCGTCGGTGCTGATCGATCGGACGGGCAAGGTCGTGTCCGTCTACGACAAAATCTATCCCTATTGGAACGAGTTCGACATGACGCCGCCTGCTCTGCCTGGGCAGGAAGACGCCGGCGTCTACGATGCCGACTTCGGCAGGATTGGCTTTGCGACCTGCTTCGACGCCAAGTTTCCGGAAGTCTTCCAGCGCCTGCGCGACAAGGGCGCCGAGCTCGTCGTCTGGCCGAGCGCCTACTCGGGATTCACGGAGCTCCAGGCGTTCGCGCTGCTCCACCACTACTACATCGTGACCAGCACGCTCACGGGAGACTCGATCCTGTACGACATCACCGGCGCCATCGCGTCGGACCAGCGCGGCACCGGCGGCGTCACGGTCGCGCGGTTCACGGTCGACATGGACCGGACGATTTACCACTACAACTTCAATCTGGACAAGCGTGCGCGGCTTCTCGCGGAGCACGCCGCCGACGTTTCGCTCGACACGGACATGCCCCGCGAAGAATGGTTCGTGCTCAAGGCACGACGGCCCGGCGTCTCGGTGCGCGACCTCGGGCGCGAATACGGTCTCGAGGAGCTCAGGGCCTACCAGGATCGGAGCCGCGTCGGAGTCGACGCTCAGCGTGGTTTCTCGTTCACGAGTCGATACGGCGGCTACCCGGGGAAGAAGGAGCCTCCACGCCAGGCGTCGAAGCCATGAGCCGCGCGGTGGGCATCCGTCTCGCGGCGACGTTATTGCCGGCGCTCGTTCTCCTGGGCGCTGTCGGGCAGACGCCAGACGACGGCATCCGCCTGCCCACGACCGACGCGCATTACAAACCCGTCAAGGACTACGTGGAGGCGGTACCGCAGGCCGACTATACACACGCGCCGCCCGCGGCGGTCGAAGCGTTCAAGGACATCAAATACGGCGTCCGCATCCACTGGGGCCTCTATTCGCAGCGCTTCTCCGGCGGCGAATCGTGGCCCTTCCTGCAGCTGCCTTTCGAAGCGAAGGCGGAGTATGAGCAGGCGTACAAGACGTGGAACCCCTCTGGCTTCGACGCCGAGGAGTGGATGCGGTTGTTCCACGACAGCGGACTGCGCATGTTCGCGTTCACGACGAAGCATCACGACGGCTTCTCGATGTTCGACACGAAGACGCGCGTCACCCGGTGCATGAACTGGACCGCTGAAGGTGGGCCGAGGATCGAGCCCTGCGACCTCGCCTACAGCATCATGGAGACGCCGTTCGGCCGCGATGTGGTCGCGGAGCTCGTCGCCGCCGCTCGACGGCACGACATCAAGATCGACTTCTATTTCTCTCATCCGGACTGGTACGACGCCGATTTCCGGCCCTACGTCTTCTCGCCGATCACGACGCCCGGCAACGCGCAGCAGCCGGAGCTCTATGGCCGCACCGACGTCAGCAAGCGGACCACGTTCTTCTTCACGGCGCCCGATCCCACGGACGAGGAAGAAGCCCGCATGATGTCGCGACACCGCCAGCAGCTGACCGAGCTCCTGACCCGCTATGGGCCCATCGACATGCTCTGTCTCGACATGTGGCTCGGCGCACGCGTGTGGCCGCAGCTGCGCGAGACAATCAAACTCGCTCGCAAACTGCAGCCCAACGTGATGCTCCGCGCTCGCGGCATCGGCAACTACGGCGATTACTACACGCCGGAAGGTTTCGTCCCCGGCAACCCGGAGAACACGGCCATGCCCTGGTTCGTGATCTACCCGCTGGGCCGTTCCTTCTCCTACGAATCCGATCCGGCACAGCACAAGGGCGGCCGCTGGATCGTGCGAAACCTGATTGATGCGGTCGCGAAGGGCGGCGGCTTCATGGTCGGTATCGGCCCGGACGCCACGGGACGCTTTCATCCCACCGCCATCGAGAACCTGCGCGAAGCGGGCGCCTGGCTCACGATCAACGGAGAGGCGATCTATGCCACGCGCTCCCGCGAGGGCGATCTGTGGCACGAGGGCGACCACGTCCGCTTCACGCGAAGCAAAGACGGCCGCTCCCTGTACGCGATCACCGACGAGTGGCCGGGCGACGTCCTGACGCTGAAGACGGTCCGCGCTCGAGAAGGTTCCACAATCGAGCTGCTCGGCAGGCCTGAGCCGCTTCAGTGGACGCAGGATGGACGCGGCCTCTCGATTCGACTCCGGCATCTCTTGCGGATCCCGCGCGACGGCCCTCCAGCATCGCCTGGGCGTTTCGTATCCAGCCCGCCCCGTGAGGGCTCCGACCAGCCGTGGGAACATTCCGGCGAGTTCGGCCGCGAGGGTGTCATCCTAAGAATTCCAATCGGCGTCGCCAAAGCACAGCTGCGTGAGGTTGATGACTTGGAGACCGATCTTCGAGATCAGCTACAAACCGCGCTGAGGGACGCGTATCGCGTAGAACGCGAGCTCGGCGGCGGTGGAATGAGTCGCGTGTTTCTGGCGGAGGAGCGCGCGCTCGGTCGTCGCGTCGTGGTGAAAGTGCTTTCGCCCGACTTCGCGGCCGGTGTGAATTTCGAGCGCTTCAAACGCGAGATATTGCTCACCGCCGGACTGCAGCACCCGCACATCGTGCCGGTGTTCACGACCGGAGAGACCGAAGAGCTGCCCTACTACACGATGCCGTTCGTCGAAGGAGAGTCGCTACGGGTGCGTCTCATGCGCGGTGGCGCCATGCCGATCGCCGTCGCGATCAGCATTCTCAGAGACGTCGCGCGTGCGCTGGAGTTCGCGCACGCCAAAGGTGTCGTGCACCGGGACATCAAACCCGACAACATCCTGCTCACCGGCAACACGGCGACCGTTTCGGATTTTGGAATCGCCAAGGCGCTGCTGGCTTCTCGCGCGGCGACTGTTTCGACGACGATGACCGAGCTTGGCGTCGTGATTGGAACTCCGCAATACATGGCGCCGGAACAAGCCTCCGCAGATGCAGGGCTCGACCACCGCGTCGATCTCTACGCGCTAGGCTGCGTTGCCTACGAGATGATCGCGGGAGAGCCGCCCTTTGCTGGTTCGGCCGCCTCGCTGATTCGCGCGCACATCGTCGACGCGCCTCCGCCGATCGTGGCAAAGCGAGCAGATGTCCCCGAGGCACTCGCCGCGCTCGTGGAACGTTGTCTCCAGAAGGACCCCGACGATCGGCCCGCCAGCGCGCGTGAGATCCTCGAGGTGCTCGACAACCTCGCTTCCGCGCAGACCCATGGCTCGGGGTCGATGGGGGGAACGGAAGTACCGACGATCGCCGTGCTGCCGTTCGCGAACGTGACCGGGGAGCAGGAGAGCGATCATTTCGCCGATGGCCTGACCGACGAGGTGATCACCGACCTCTCGATGATCAAGACACTGCGCGTCATCTCGCGACAATCGGCGATGCGCTTGAAGGGAAGCGACAAGGACTTGCGTACCCTCGCGCGCGAGCTTGGCGCGCGCTACGTGTTGACCGGGAGCATCCGGCGCGCTGGTTCGGGCCTCCGGATCACAGCGCAGCTCGTAGACGCCAGGGCCGACGCGCAGCTCTGGGCCGACAAGTTCAACGGCACGCTGGAGGACGTCTTCGAGATCCAGGAGCGTCTCTCTCGCCAGATCGTAGATGCGTTACGGCTCAGACTCACGCCGACCGAGGATCGGCGCCTGGCGCAGCATCCCATCGGGGATGTGCGCGCGTACCGAGTACTACCTGCTCGCGCGGCAAGAGATCTGGAGCTTCAATACGCAGTCGCTCGACCACGCTCTTCAGCTCGTGCGGCGCGCACAGGACATTGTCGGCGACAACGAGCTGCTGTTCGTCGCCGAGGGACTCATCTACTGGCAGCATGTCAACGTGGGCATCGTACCCGTGTCGCTGTACGACGAGTACCTGCGGAAGGCGGAAGACTGCGCCGCGAAGGTGTTCGCACTCAACCCGGAATCCTCGAAAGGGCACGGTCTCCGCGGCGCGATCCGACACAACCGTGCCGACCCGAACGGAGCGGCGCGCGATTACAAGAAGGCCCTGGTCCTCGATCCCAATGATCCGGAGGCGCTGCTCTGGCTTGGCTATCACTACGGCGTTTCCGGGCGAGCCGACCTCGCGCGCGCGCTGATGGATCGCCTACAGCAGGTGGATCCACTGACGTCAATCAACCTTACGATGTACGGGATGGTCGCGATGTTCGACGGCAACTATCCCGAAGCGCTCACCTGGACGCAACGCTCGGTCGACATCGATCCAGCGAACCCGACGCCACAGATGATGCACGCGCTGATGCTGGCGGCGAATGGGCGTCGCAAAGAGGGCGTGGCGATGCTCGATGGTGTGGCGCGCGACAGCATCCGCCATGGCATGGGCGAGATTGGCTCCAGCCATGGCCTGCGCGCTCCGCGGTGAGCGCGACGGGCTGCTGCGCATCATGACTCCCGAGCTGCGCGCCGCGGCGAAGTGGGATGAGATCTTCGCCTGGTGGGCTGCCGATTGCTTCGCGCTGGTGAACGAGCCTGAAGCGGCGATCGATTTTCTCGAGCGCGCCGTCGAGTTCGGGTTCATCAACGCGCCCTGGCTGTCGGAGTACGAGCCGTTTCTCGCGAACCTTCGGAGATGAGCCGCGGTTCGGCCGCCTGATGGAGCGGGTACGGAGCGCCTGGGGGGCATTCGAGCCATGAATAGGAAGATGTGGATCGCCGCATTGGACGATGTCCGCAACCGGCTCTTCCGGGAAGCCGCGTGAGGAAGGACGTGGTATGGCCAGGCTCGTGTTCGGAATGAACCAGTCCCTCGACGGCTACGTCGACCATCTGGCGTTTGCGCCAAGCCCCACGCTCTTCCGCCATTTCATCGAGGAGGCTCAGGGGCAGGCGGGCAGTGTCTACGGTCGTCACATGTATGAGGTCATGCGTTACTGGGACGACGATCATCCTGAATGGGACGCAGGGGAACACGCCTTCGCGGCGGCGTGGCGGAACCAGCCGAAATGGGTCGTCTCGCGCTCGTTGAAGTCGGTCGGCCCCAACGCCAGGCTTGTTGAGGATCTGGAGGGCGCGATCCGCGAGCTGAAGGCCGAGCGCGATGGGGAGATCGAAGTGGCTGGCCCGGACCTGGCGCAAAGCCTCACCGAACTTGGCCTGATCGATGAGTATCGAATCTACCTGCACCCCGTCGTGCTTGGTCACGGCAAGCCATATTTCGCCGGGCCCCGGCCGAGGCTCCGCCTGAAGGCCAATGACCGGATTGGCGAGGACGTAATCAGGTTGGTCTACGTTCCTGCGTAATCTCGCGGCGGAAGATCCGCTAGCATTCCAGTTCGAAGGAGTCCGCATCCATGAGCGTCCGCGCAGGCGTGCTCGGAGTGTCGATCGGGTTTCTGCTGGCAGGCTGTAGCGGCACATCACGCGAGACGCCAGCTCCAGCGTCGGCTCCGGCTTCAGTCGCCAGGTACTCGGTCGCCGATCTCTATAAGAACGCCGAGTTTCTGGGCGCGTCGTTTTCGGCGGATGGCGCGAAGATTCTGGCGTCCTCGAATCGCTCGGGGATCTGGAACGCCTTTGCGATCCCGACGACTGGCGGCGACCCGACCGCGCTGACGAGCTCGACGACGGACTCGATATTTGCCGCATCGTATTTCCCGAACGACGGCCGCATCCTCTACACGAGCGATAGGGGCGGCGACGAGCTGAGCCATGTATTCGTGCGGAACGAAGACGGCACGATCCGAGACCTGACCCCTGGCGAAAAACTGAATGCGAACTTTGCGGGCTGGGCGTCGGATGACAAGTCTTTCTTCGTCACTTCCAACGAGCGAGACCAGCGCTACTTCGACCTGTACGAGGTACTCCACAGACAGCTACAGGCGCACGCCGTTCTACAAGAACGTCAGGGGCTTCGATCTCGGGCCCGTCTCGCGCGACAAGCGATACATCGGCCTCATGAAGAGACGGACCAACAACGATGGCGACATCTGGATCTTCGATCGGCAGACCCGCCGCGAGAAGAACCTCACCGCACATCAGGGCGACGTCAGCAACCAGGCATTCGATTTTTCGCCCGACGGCACGAAGCTGCTCTTCGTCTCCGATGCTGGCCGGCAGTTCAAGTCGCTGCGCAGCTACGATCTGGCGACCGGAGCGCAGAAGACGGTCCTCGAACTCGACTGGGACGTCCAGGGCGCCGCGTTTTCGAAAAGCGGCAAGTACCTGATCGTCTGGATCAATCAGGACGCGGCCGATACCACGCGCCTGTACGACGCCGCCACGCTACAGGAAGTTCGGCCTCAGGGGATGCCGGCCGGACTCGTGCGAGGCATGCAACTTTCCAACGACGATTCGAAGGTGGCCTTCTACGCCAGCGATGGCTCGGTTCCCGAGGACCTGTACGCGGGTCCCGTCGCCGGACCGCCGACGCGTCTGACCAGCGCCCTCAACCCGGCGATCAAGCGGGAGGACCTGGTCGTCCCGACGCGCGTCCGCTTCAAGTCCTACGACGGCGTCGAGATCCCCGGGCTTCTGTACACACCGCATCAGGCGTCGGCTGCCGGCAAGGCCCCCGCGCTGGTCAAGGTCCACGGCGGTCCCGGCGGCCAGGCGCAGTTCGGCTACTCCGCGCTGACGCAGGCCCTCGTGAACGACGGCTATGTCGTGTTCGACATCAACAACCGTGGCAGTAGCGGCTACGGCAAGGCCTTCTTCGCCATGGACGATCGCAAGCACGGCGAGGCCGACCTCGGCGACGTCGTGGCCAGCAAGCAGATGCTCGCGGCCACCGGCTACGTCGATACCGGGCGCATCGGCATCATCGGCGGCAGCTACGGCGGATACATGGTGCTCGCCGCCCTCACATTGCGGCCGGATGCGTTCAGGGTCGGCGTGGACCTGTTCGGGATCTCCAACTGGATCCGGACGCTGGAGAACACACCGCCATGGTGGGCGTCGTTCCGGGATGCGTTGTTCGCGGAGATGGGCGACCCGAAGACCGATGCCGAGCGTCTGCGACGGATTTCGCCGCTCTTCAACGCGTCGAAAATCAAGGCGCCGCTGATGGTCCTGCAGGGCGCCAACGACCCGCGCGTGCTCAAGGTCGAGTCCGATGAGATCGTCGAGGCTGCGAAGAAGAACGGCGTCCCGACGGAGTACATCGTCTTTCCGGACGAAGGCCACGGTTTCGTGAAGAAGGAGAACGAGATCAGGGGCTACACCGCGATCCTGGCCTTTCTCGACACGCATCTGAAAGAGGCGACGCCCGGAACAGGTACGACTTCCCACTGACCTGCGCTCTCCACTTCAAGAAGCTCGATGATCTCGAGCTCACCTCCGTCGCGAAGGTGATCGCGATGTCGCCGCCGAAGGAGACATTGCGTTCACGAGATCGCCGGCGGTGCCTCACCCTCCGGGACGCCGAGCAGACGCTCGAGGACGCGGAGGTGCGCGAGGCAGGTTGGAAGCGGCGCTGCGTCGGGGTGGAAGACCTTGACGACGACCCCCGTTCCGAAGAGCGGTGGAGTGATGTCGACGAAAAAGAAGCGGCTCCTATTCAGCGGACGTCCCGCGCCGCCACGCGGCCGGCCGAGTCGCGCAACAATTTCCGGAAACGCGTCCTTTCGCGCGGCCCAGTACTCCCCGTAGTGCTGGAGCATCATGGCGCGAGGGTCGCCTGAGAGGCGCCTCGGTCCTCGACGGACGAACGCGCGCAGGCCGACGTCAGCAATCAGCTGGAGATGCGAGAGATGACGGCCTGCGGCCTCGAAGAACGCCTTCTCGACCGCCGCGAGGAGATCGGAACGCGTCGCAGAGCCCGTCGAGACGTAGGGAGGACGTGGCGAGGCGAGGACGCAGTACACCGTCGCTCGCTCGCAGCCGCCAGGTGCCCGGTCGCCAAGCAGGAACCAATGCGCATCGAGGCCACGGTCGCGCGCGGCACTGCGCCACCGCTCGATCCTCGGGCTCGCGATTTCTCGCTCCAGGAGTTCTCGCGACGGGCGAAGCCCGTACCAGGCGCGGATGACCAGGTCGCGCTCGACGACTTCTCGCCGTCCCGAGCCAATCGCTGCGGCGAGCGTCGGTCCAAACGCCGCCCCGTTCGAGTTGGCGATTCCGGGCGAGGGGCTGAAGTAGATCCAGTCGAGCGGAACGGTACGGCACTTCCCCCGTCGCTGCTCCGGACGCGCGACGCAGAGCGTGTGAGATCCGGCGTCTCGCGAGAGCGCGCGGAAGTAGTCGAACGCGAGTCCGCGGGCGCCAGCGAGTGAGGGGAGGCGCACCGCCTCGGGGGCGCGACGGGCGAGGTCGCGCCGCCGGAGGGCGAACCGCTCGAGAGCCTCAGCGCGGGCGATCGTCGCGGAGGCGAACGCATCGGGCGTGATTCCCCAACCATCGGCGCGTTCCTCGATCGAGGCCTCCGCGTAGGCAAGCGCGATTGCGCCGGCGGGAAGCGCGTCGTAGCTGGACGTGACGCGCCACACGCACGACTCCACGCTCCAGTCCACTTCGAGATGCGCCGAGCCTGCCGGCACCTTCCGTGCGCGCAGGACGCGCCGGAGCAGCGATCGGAGGGCGCCCGAGACTTCGGCGAAGCGCGCCTCGACGCAGGGAATCTCCGGCCGCGGGTGGCGGCGAGCGACGAACGGCGCCGCGGCGCTTGGTGCCACGAGCGGACCGACCTCGACCTCGCCCGGCCCAAACCGAATCCAACCGGCGAGGCGGCCGCGCGGCCGGCTCGCGGCGAAGGCGCCGAATGTCGCAGCCAGCATGACGTCGTCGCCGAGGAGCAGGTCGATCGCGCGCCCGCGTCCACCCGTGTCGATACGCCAGTCGGCGAGTTCGCGCCCGGCCGGGCCCTCGATGCGGACACGGGACTGAGGTCCACCGAGCACTTCGACGAGCCCGCGCCGCTTCAGGTGCCGGAGCACCAGAATCGGCCGCGTCATCGTCCCCGAGTGACCGGCGGAATGTCGCCGCGTCGAATGTAGTCGGGAGCGACCGCAGGCCTTCGACCATCCGACCGGTCAGATCCATGCGCAAACGCGCCTGCCGTCCCGTCCTCCAGACGACTTCGACGACGTCGCTGGCGGCGCTCGCGTCGAGCGAGGCAAAGCTGGCATCGCTTGCGAACTGATAGAAGCGTCCCGGCATTTCCTGGGACTATTTGGCGGTGGCCGACGGAACTCGAACGCGACCTCGGGCGTGACGGGCTGTCGAAGAGGGGCGGGGCGACTGGGACCGAGAACGGGATGTTCTGTGACCTTTCGGAGGGGCCTGTGCTTCTTCCAGCATCATTTGGCCCAGCAGTCGACGATAGCAACCGTCATTCTCCCGATATTCCCGCATTTCCGAAGGTTGCGCGTGTGAGACGTAGGCGCCGCCACACCCCTTCCGAAACAGGAAACACTGGCGGCAGGTTTGATGGATTCGCTCGCGCGAACGTGCGATACGTTTTTGTCTGCCTTCCGATTGAAGAATCGTTTCAAAGGTCTCGTCGAAGAGGTTCCCGTAACGGTATTCCGGATCGTAGCAATCTCCCTGCGAATACACATCGCCATTCGTATTTATGGCCAGAACCCATTCCTCTTCGGCGCACTCCTCTTCAGAAAGAGGGGATTGATACCCTTCACCGAAATATTTCAGCTTTTCCCGGATGGTCGTGAAAGGCTCCACGAAGACTCGGCCCTGAAGGGCGGCTTGGACCTGAGGCAGATGGTACAAATCCTTATAGAATTGAAGATACCTCGAAAAGCCTACCGCAGCATTTCTCGCGCCGGACAGTGAATCTTTTGCTTCATCAATCACGAGCGCAATGAACGACAGCTGGCGCCGCAGGAAATAGTCCGCAACTACCGCCGGTTGATCGATATTCAGTTTCGAGATTACAGCATTCCCCCACAACGGGATCCCGTGGGACAGCAGCCACTCTATCTTCTTTTCCGCAATCGAAGCGGTCGGTTGCCCTCGTATGCCGACCCGCAAATCATTCACGACATCATAGGAGAATCCCAGCCGCACATACTTTCGAATGAAGGGAAGATGCTTATCTGCTACGAGTGTGAGATTTGTTTGCAGATGATTCTCAACGAAAATCCTGGCGCGACGCCGGCTAAAGACCGCTTTCTGCCGACGAAAGATGTCTTCCCAGTAGTGCACGGGCTGAACGAACGGCTCACCCCCGTGCCAGAAAAACGTGACCTGGTGAGTGCTGTCATCCTCTCCCTGTTTCTCAACATGATCTCGAACACGAAGAAACATGGTCTCGACCTGTTCGAGAGACATACGTGCGGGATTGGATAGCTCCGGCATCTCATAGCAATACGTGCACCTCAAATTACAGAGCTTGGAATACTTCACCAGAAGAGAGAGTCGCATCTTGCCACGCCTTGAAAATCTCTTGCACTTTGACTGAATGGTCAGGGCTGCCGCCGATCGGGCCGAACACGACCCTCTCGTCGGACAGCCCCGCCAGATCCCTGTGCTGGAGCGAGGCGCTCTGCGAGGTCCGCAGCCGCGGTCGTCCGCGTGACGAAGCGTCGGCTCCCGTGCGCTCGCTGGTGCTTCGAGTCCGGCGCCGCGTCGCGATTCAAGAGCCGCAGGGTCCGGATCTCGACCAATTGTCAGGGAGCTTCTTGGCACCGCCTACGACGTTGTTGGCTTTGGTCGGCAGATCTTTGATATTCAGCTTGTTCGGTGTCAGCTTTCTTTTTCCTGTCTTAGCAGTGCTTTTGGCCATACGTCGCCTCCAGAAGACTAGCGAGACTCCTGCCTACCCGTTGTTTCAACAAGGCGCTCTTCGTAGTGGACGGGCGTGCCGCGCCGGCGTTTCCCAAGAATTGACGCGAGTTTCAGCGTCAGTTCGCCACTAGCTCGTATTTATGGGTCACCAGACGTACCCCTAAGGCCTTCTCGTGTCAAGCAGATTTGCATCCCGGTCCAGATCGCGGTCACACGCTATCCTCGCTACCGGTTCCGTGATCAGGACACCTGGCTGACGTCAGGGTGAAGCGCTGGCCGGAGTCGCAGGCGGGCGAAGAAGGAGAACGGAAGAAACCCGACCGAAACCTGTCCACTCGGCCAAGACCTTCCCGGTCGAGTCGAGCAGGCGCACGGCTGGGCCTCGGCCGATCATTACGAACCGTCGATCGGCAGAAACCGACACCAGCAGCGGCGCGTCGCTGTCGGCGGCAGCGACCGGAAACCGCGCCGAGGTATCGCCGCTCGCAGCGCTGATCACCCACGAGGTTCCCTTGTCCGCGACGACGACCAACGGCGCGCCGGGCACCGCCATCGCCGCATCACCACCGGGGAGATTACGAACCGTGCGGCCAGTGACCATATCGATCATCGCAATCTCGCCGGTCGGGGCGGCCAGCAGCGCGGTGCCTCCGTTCTCGCTGAAGGCGACGGCTGACGATTTCGGCGGCGAATAGGGAAGCCCTCCCCGAGCGCCCTCCCCGGCCATCATCATCGCGGAAATCATGCCGACGCGTTTCAACAACCCGGCCGTGCGTGCGCCTTTGGAGCCGAGCGTCGTCTCTGGCAGGGCCTTCTGCGTAGTGAGATCGACTGCCACCGCCGACCCGCCGGAGACGACCAATGCGCGCGTGGCACCGGGTGCGACGGCAACGTAGGGCTCGCCACCCGCATCGACAATCCCGCCGAGTGCGATCTGCTTCTGAAGTTGCAGCGCGGGCCACGTGTACTCCATCAACGAATGGACGTCCAGCACGTACGTCCGCCCCAGGGTTTCGTCGACCGAGAATTGATGCACGAAGTCGTGGATCGGAAGACTCGCGGCCACGCGACCCTCCCCAAGGATGACGAATCGGCTCAGCTTTGCCTCACGGAAGCGCCGATTCTCGATGGCGGGGACAACGGATTCGCGAAACCACGACGAGTGCTCGAGGAGCTCGACGCTCTCCAGGAGCGCGCCGGTTTCGGCGGCGAGGATACGTAGCTCGCGGGGTGTCTGTTTGTCTTGATCGCGATCCATATTGCTGGCGAAGACGTACCTACCGTCCGCCGAAACCCGTGTGGCGCCGAACGGCGCCTTCAGCGAAGTCGTCCGCGTCGGCGCTCCCGACGCCGCGTCGAAATACCGCAGCGACATCGGCCCGATGCTTCGCCCTTGACCGTTTTCGACCAACAGGATCTCGCGCCCACTCGACACCAGCGCCGGTTGCGACAAGTGCGTAGTGGCGTGGATGCGGGCGATCTCGGCCAGCGTGGTCGCGTCGTAGATAACCACGTCGGTCGACGATCGATCCTGGCCGTGGGAGATCGTCAACAGCCGCTGATCATTCAGCAGGTGGTGTGTCGGCCCCCGGGGCAGCTGCAGATGGACCACCTCTCCGCTGCGCAAGTCCATGTTGACCAGCATCGTCTCGCAGCGGAGCATCAGCCGGCGCCCGTCGCCGCTCTCGATGAACCTATCGCTAAACGATCGGGTGTCCCAGCTTTGGAACGGGCGACGAGGAGCGAGCGCTGCGCGGCAGTCGTCACCCAGTGAAACAGGGCCGACCGTTCGCGGCGGCGACTCTAGGAACAGGGTCGCTGTCGTGCCGTCGCTGCCGACGATCAAGAATCGCGAAGGGTCGCGCAGCTCGACAAACGATCCAGACGTCGCGGTGCCAAGCGGGATCGGTGTGGCACTTCCTGCCTCGAGCCGCAGCAGCGCGCCCGACCGGCCATCGGCGATGAGGGCACGCCAAGCCGGCGATGGAGGAGCCTGGCCGGCCGCGGGATCACGTTGCGCAGCGGCTCCGAGGCACGTTGTCACGCAGAGGGTAAGTACGCCGTAACGAATGCTCATGTCCACCCCCACAACCTGTCCACGGTCTAGAAGATCGACAGCATGCGTATTATTGCCTGTTGAGCGAGCGGGGCGCGAGCCGAGCTGAAACTCAGTACGGGTTACTGGAGAGAGGCCGCGTCGTGGAGCAGTTTCGCAACGCGCTGGGAGCGTGCCGTGGGACGCATGAGGACTTCTTCGAGAACCATGCGCCCGTCGTCGTTCCTGATGTGCGGGTCGGCCCCGTGTTCGAGGAGGATCTTGACTGACTCTTCGGGCGCCCAGCCAGCCGTTGCGGCCGAGAACAGGGGAGTCCGACCTCGATCAATTCGCCCGTTCACGTCGGCGCCGCTTGCGAGCAACAGGTGCAACGTCCTGGACCGCTTCCTCCGATCAACCTGGTTGCAGGCGCAACTCGCGAGGGCTGACTGTTCGAACGGCCCGCGCGCCTCAATGTCAGCGCCGTGACCTAGCAGGAGCCGAACCATCTCCTCCTGGCCGTTCTCCGCCGCTCTCAGCAGCGCCGGATAGCCTGCGGCATCGGTCGAATGACTCATCCTTGGATCCGCCTGCAGGCAAGCACCGAACGCCTCGAGATCCTGTCGGTATAGTGCCGCGAACAATTCGGACACGTGTCCGGTCATGATCAGGGCCTCGACGGCTTGCGAATCAGTGTGTGGAAGCTGCACCGCATGATGCAGTGCGTGCGCAATATCGGCGGCAGTGATGCCGACGCCATGCGTGAGCATCAACTTCAGGATTGCGGTCTTCGCTTGAAAGGCCGCATCTTGAAGTGGCGTCCAACCATGACCACGGGCAACGACAAGCTCAGGGTTCTCGAGCAGCAGCCGCCCAACCATCTGAACGTCGCCGGCCTTTAATGCACGTTTGAGTGCTAGCAATTGTTCCCGAGCGCTCATGTCATTCGTGGTCGTCGCTGAACGTGCCCATCAAGCCTCGCCGCAGTTTATCCGACGTTTCTCATCCTCCGTGACGCGCTGTGCGGGTATTGGACGCGCGGTCGCGACTCGTGAGCAGGGGTGAGCAACCCGACCCTTCGGCCAATGACAACGGGCCGATTTCAGCTTTCGCGCTGTGTCGTGCGTTGCGCGTCTTTGCGGCCGCTTATGGCGTCCACAGGGCAAGACACGGGCAACATCCGCCGAGACTCAAGCCGGTTGGAGGCGGAATCCACGTTGCCCTCCCAGTTTCGGGTAGACGGCGGCTTCCGTTACCCGCTCCGAGCGTCAATTGCCCGCCAAAAAGGCTTGATGTAGAGCTTGGCCAACCTGGCGCGCGACTGATATCTTCGATCACCACCAGCGCCGGAGAACCAAATGCGCAAACCACTTCGCATCTCCCCCCTTTCTCGACAACAGACGCCGGTCTCTTCACCTGTGCCTACCAAAAACGTGGCGAGCGGTCTGTCGAGCGAAGTTGCGCTCGGCGTCAAATAGGCTCGACTCGCGGCCTGCGTGTCACTTCGCTCGTCTTCGCGCTTCGGTCAGCAACTCGATCGCGCGCGGTTCGTCGACGCCAGCCTCCACTCGATGCGCGTTGGCTGGACGGACCAGCCGTGAGTGGTGTCGCTCTGCGGTTGGGCTGTGCACTTGTCAAACGGAGGAACCAACGAATGGATCGGAAAGCTCTGATTCGGCAGTACAAGGAGAGCCGGCGGCCCATGGGCGTGTACCGCGTCCACAACATCGTAAACGACAAGTCGCTGGTCGGGTCCGGCGTTGAAGTGCAAGCGATGCTGAACAGCCATAAGGCGCGGCTTCGTCTCGGTGTTCACGAGAATGCCGCCATGCAGAAGGACTGGGAAACGCTGGGTCCAGAGGCCTTCGCCTTCGAGGTTCTGGATACGCTCTCGTTTCGTGCCGATCCCGGTTACGATCCAGCGGCCGACCTGCGGGAACTCGAGGCACTCTGGATGGCGAAGTTGTCCCCATTCGACCAGCGAGGCTACAACGCGAAGTCGCATCGACAGGGATCCAAAAACTGATCTCCGGCAGCGACCGAGAAGCGCCAGGAGTTAGAGAACGGCGGACGCCCGCAACGGCCGTGGCTGTTGTGATGCTGCCGCTCATGAGCGTGGGCGAGGTGCGTTGCGTGGTCGTGCTGTCGCCCAGTTGGCCGTTGCTGTTGAAGCCCCACGCGCGGACCTTCCCGTCGGTGCCGACTGACTGCCGCCGTGTGGCGGCGGAGGCCGGCAACGCGCTGTGGTGTTACCGCCTGAAAGCGCTTACACTGCGCCCGGCAGGCCGCCTCTGCGTCCTATGCATGCCGTCGGCTGACGCCCGGCGCAATCATCCCCAAGGAGCCAACGATGACACGACTTGGACTGGCGCTGGCGCTGCTGCCGTGCCTCGCCGCGCCCTGTCTGGCGCAGGAGTCGAGCGACTTTCGACCGGCCTCGACGAATGTCTGGGATGCGCCGTACCCACGCGTCGACAGCGCAGGGCGGGTGGAAATCCGACTGAAAGCTCCAGACGCCACGAAGGTTCGGCTGAACTTCTGGAGCGGGCCGAAAGTCGACATGGTCAAGCAGCCGGACGGGTTCTGGAGCGTGACGACCGATCCGCTCGTGCCCGGGCTGCACTACTACACGCTGATCATCGACGGCGCTGAAATGGCGGATCCCGGCAGTCGCTCGTTCTTTGGCGGCAACAAGTACGCGAGTGCCGTGGAAGTGCCGGAACCCGGCTCCACGTACTACCTGCCCCAGGACGTGCCGCACGGCCAGGTCCGCGAGGTCTGGTACTTCTCGAAGGTGACCGCGACCTGGCGCCACGCGCTCGTCTATGCGCCGCCCGGGTACGACGAGCAGACGACACAGCGGTATCCCGTGCTCTACCTGCAGCACGGCGGCGGCGAGGACGAAACTGGTTGGGTGCGCCAGGGCCACGCGAACTTCATCCTCGACAACCTGATCGCCAGCGGCAAGGCGAAGCCGATGCTCGTGGTGATGGCGTACGGCTACGCGCGTCGGGCCGGTGAGCAGCCGCCCGACCTTGCGGGGAAGAGCTTCGGCTCGCCGGAGTTCCGCCAGGCGATGCAGAACATGATGGCGGCTTTCGAGGCCGACGTCACCGAGGCACTGATTCCGTTCGTGGACAAGACGTTCCGCACGATTCCCGACCGCGACCATCGGGCAATGGCCGGCCTGTCGATGGGCGGGATGCAGACGTTCCACATCACGCTCAATCACCTCGATCTGTTCTCGCACATCGGCGGGTTCAGCGGCGCCGCCGGACCGTTCATCACCGGGCGCGACGTCGACTTCAAGAACGACTACCACGGGGCGCTCGCCGATCCGCCGGCGTTCGCGAAGCAGGTGCACGTGCTGTGGCTTGGCGTCGGCACGGCCGAGCCCGAAGGCATGCGGGCCGGCATCCGTAAGCTGCACGCCTCGCTGACCGAGGCCGGCATCGCGCACGTGTACGAGGAATCGCCGGGCACGGACCACGAGTGGCAGACATGGCGGCGCAACCTCAACGACTTTGCCGCGCGGATCTTCCAAGTGAGGTGACGGCACTAAATCGAGAGATTGCGAAGGGACCAAGGAGATCGGATGTCAGATTCATCACGCTCGAATCGTCCTGCGCTCAACCGCCGCGAGCTGCTGCGTCTCTCCACGGCGGTCGGAGTCGGGGCCGTGATGCCCACCGATGGCGCGTTCGCCCGCACGAAGGAGGCACGATCCGACGTTCCCGCGGGCACATGCAGCACGCCCCCTTCGGCCGTCGCGACCACACAGTACGGCAAGGTGCGCGGGTACGTCGACGATGGTGTGCTCACCTTCAAGGGCGTGCCGTACGGCGCCTCGACCGGCGGGGAGAATCGGTGGCTGCCGGCGAAGCCTCCCACGCCGTGGGACGGCCAGTACCCGGCATTGATCTACGGCCCCAACTGTCCCCAGCGCCTGCACGACTGGGTGAGCGAGCAGACATTCCTTTTTCAGTGGACGGACGGCTGGCAGAGCGAGGACATGCTCAAGGTGAACATCTGGACGCCGGGCCTCACCGGCAGGCGTCCGGTCATGTTCTACATCCATGGCGGCGGCTTCAGCTTCGGCTCGGCGTACGAGCTGGCCTCGCAGGATGGCGCGCAGATGGCGCGCCATCACGACGTCGTCTCGGTGACCGTCAACCATCGGCTCAACGTGCTTGGCTTCTTCGACGTCTCTGAGCTCGGCGGCCCCGCCTACGCCGATTCGGTCAACGTCGGCATGACTGATCTCGTGGCCGCGTTGCGGTGGGTGCGCGACAACATCGCGAACTTCGGGGGTGACCCGGACTGCGTGATGATCTACGGCCAGTCGGGCGGCGGCTCGAAGGTCACGACCCTGCTCGGCATGCCGTCGGCCCAGGGCCTCATCCACCGGGCGTCTGCCCAATCCGGCGGTGGCGGTAATCCCCCGAGCATCGAGCAATCCCGGGAGCTCGCGGGGCGGATCATTGCGGAGCTCGGTGTCACGGACATGGCTGCGCTGCAGAAGGTGGAGTGGGCCAGGCTGAACGAGGTGGGCAACTCCGTCATCGCGAAGATGAACCCGCCGCTACCCGCGAGTGGTCCGATCCCCGCTCCCGGCACACCGCCCCGGGTGGGATGGGGTCCCACCGTCGACGGCCGCATCGTCACCATGCGCGCGTTCTTCGAGGGCGCGCCCGAGATCTCGAAACAGGTGCCGATGCTGATTGGCTCGGTGAGCGAAGAGGGCAACCGCATGTCGTCGCGACCCACCGAATCGGAGTGGCTGGCCACGCTGGCCAAGAGCTATGGCGACGTGAAGGCCGCCGCGATCGTGGCGGCTCTGAAGAAGGCGTACCCGCACAAGAGCATTCGAACGTTGTCCTACATGTGCAGCGGCGTAGGGCTGAACGGCCTCGGCATGCGCAACAACGTCACCCGTATGGCGACAATGAAGCATGGGCAGCAGGGCGCGCCGGTCTTCACCTGGTATTTCACCTGGCAGTCACCCATGCTGGAGGACGCCGGCGCGTGGCACACCTCCGAGCTCGCCTTCTGCTTCGACAATAGCGCCCGGTGCGCGCAAGGGACGGGTAACGGTCCGGAGGCGCAGGCGCTGGCCAAGCGAATGGCGACGGCCTGGGCAAACTTCGCGCGCACGGGAAATCCCAGCCAACCCGGCGTGCCGTGGACGGCGTTCACACCCGATGGGTGCGAGACGATGGTCTTCGACGCGGTGTGTCGCACCGTCAACGATCCGGAAGCAGAGGCCCGGAAGATTCTGTTGAGCTGACGAGCATCGGCGAGAGGCGTGTCGTACGTGACGAGTCCTCGGTACGCCTGGAGACGTCCGTGGTGAAGCAATCGGCGCCTCGAACATCTTGGACATTGTGCGCCCAGAACGTGCCACGACCGCGGGCGCTGCGGGACGGCAGGCCTGCCGCCATCAGCACGCGGCGACTGGTCGGGCGGCCCACACAGTGGACGACGTTCTGGAGTGTGTTTTAAAACCGCGTGTCGCCCCGTCGGATTCTCCCTGGCCACCACTCGCACGACACGCGCGCGGATTTCGATCGGGACAGTCGCCGTCCGGGCCTCTCGCGTCGGTCCATTCCTGGCGATCAACCGACGATGCCATCGCAGCAGCGTGTTCGGAGTGGCGATCGTCGCAATCTCGCGAAGGGCCGCACGGCCCAGACGGTACGCCCGGGCGGCCAGCCGGCGGCGATCATAGTCAGTGAGACGCAGCCGCCGCACACCTAGCTGACGCCGCAAAAGCCGGTTCTCTTCGATCAGGTGCGACTGCCTCGCGCTCCCGGCGGTCTAGCCAACCAGTGAGCACGCTCAACACGACCTGCAGCGCGGCGGGGTCGATCACGAGGCGCAGCGTACACAGCTGGCTTGAAGAACGTCGATCGGGTTGTGGCACAGTACGCGATTCACAAACGAGACGCGAGGCTATGTTAGCAATCTGTTGACCTTGACTTCGGTCCAGACAAGGCATAGAAGGGCCTTTCCCTCTGAGAGCTGCTATGTCTATCCATCGACCGTGTGAGCTGGTTCTTCAATGAGCAGAGTCCTGCGCATCGCATTGACTGCTTCGCTTTGCTTCTTGGCGGCCGCGCAAGTACAGGCGACGCCCCTGACTTGGAGCTTGCAGAATGTGAACTTCGACGATGGCGGTACTGCGATCGGTTTCTTCCGATACGACCCTACCGCCCCGCCTTGTACCCTTTTCGAGGATTGCACAGGAGTTGTGCCGGACTTTGACATCACAACCACCCCGGGATTTGCTTTCCCCAATGAATACAGGCCCCAAGCTGCAGGGGGGCGCGCTTTCATAGTTTTCGCTGGCCCGACTGTTATTGGTATTGGTGGTGATTCCGGTGCTGGCGGCACCCAGCTCAACCTTCTATTTAAAGAGAGCTTGCCTCCTGACGGAGGCAGCGTGCGGCTTGCGAGCGGCTCAAGCGAGACCTTTGCCGACGAAGATGGATACAGTTCGCGCCAAATCATCAGCGGCAGCGTGACAACCACAACCATACCCGAACCCAGCCCTCTTTTCGTCGTGCTCGGCGGTGCCGTCTTCATGCTCTTGCGAAGGCGGACAATTCCCGCATCCGGTCCTGCCGTTGAGGCTCCCGCCGCCCGTCGGAAACTGTCCGAGTAAGGCTCGGACTGATAGTCACTGCGTTTGACGTCGAACATGCTGCCGGGGCCGGGCACCGCAACGTGATCGTCCACTCGTCGCTGCTACGGAGTGGTCCGCGTCAACCCTCGCGATCTAGTCCGCGTGAGCCGAACGCTTGCGACACTTCACGCTCCATACCCACACGAAAGCGTCCGTATTTGCCTCATAAGATGGGTGCTCTCTGCATTTGTCCAAAGCACTAGCTCCCATCCAGTGCGGACAGCCGATGTCGGCCGGGCCGAGACGATCGGCGAAGAACGGCTGGACGTGCGTGGCCAAAGGCCAGTTCCCCCGAAACGAGAGCGGGCTAAATCGGTTCCCTCGTTGGAGGCCCGCTCACGTTGGCTGAGTTTGTTGTGATGTTCCAAGAGTGGACTCCAAACGACCAGAATTGGGACAGACTTATAAGCGAACTCGCCCGACGACGCGCTGCGTTTGTAGAGGACACTCGGATGGGTTTGGTATTTCCCAACGCTCCGCGGAACGGAAGGTAAGGGACTTCACTCCCTTCTTGCCTCTGTTGGGCGTGATCCGATTCGGTGGACATCTTTCCCGAGGGGAATACGATGTCCAGACCGATGGCCGACACACCGAAGCGACGTCCGCGTCGCCAGTTCACCGATGAGTTCAAAGCAGGCGCCGTGCGCCTGGTCCTCGACGACGGCAAGACCGTCGGGGCGGCGGCCCGCGATCTCGATCTGACCGAAACGGCGCTGCGCGAGTGGGTGCGACGAGCGCAGGCTGACCGCACGATGGGGCGGACGGGCCTCACCACCGCGGAGCGAGACGAGCTCGCGCGGTTGCGCAAAGAGAATCGCGAGCTGCGGACGGAGCGCGACATCCTAAACAATAGCCGCGGCCTTCTTCGCGAAGCACCAAGCGTAAGGTTTGCGTGGATCGCAGCGGAGAGGGCCGAATTCACCGTGGCCGAGTGTTGTCGAGCCCTGCGCGTATCGCCGAGCGGCTTCTATGCGTCGCAGGACCGGCCGGCGTCGGCGCGGACCACGCGCGATGCGCAGTTGCGCGTGCAGGTCCGCGCGTCCCATGCCGCGAGTCGAGGCCGCTATGGGCGGCCGCGGGTCTGGAAGGACTTGCACGAGGCTGGTGAGCGCATCAGCCAGAAGCGCGTGGGGCGGCTGATGCGGGAGGAGGGCCTGCGCGCCCGCGCCAGAAAGCGCTTTCGGTCAACGACCATGAGCGAACACGATCAGCCCATCGCTCCGAATGTGCTGGCGCGCCAGTTCGCCGCCGAGCGGCCCAACCAGCGGTGGGTCGGCGATACCACCGAGTTCCTCGTCGGCAGCAGCGCCAAGGTCTACCTGGCGGCCATTCTCGATCTCTACTCCCGCTTCATCGTCGGCTGGGCCTCAGCGCGGTCAACGATCGGCACCTGACACTGCGGGCGCTCGAGATGGCAATGAAGCGTCGCTGCCCGGATCCCGGCTTGCTCCATCACTCGGATCAGGGCTGCACCTACGCGAGCGAGGACTACCGGGCGCGCCTCGAGCAGCACGGCATCACGTGTTCGATGAGTCGTCGCGGCAATTGCTATGACAACGCGGTGATTGAGAGCTGGTTCTCGACCGTGAAGAGCGAGGAGGCGGAGCGCTTCGAGAGTTACGCCCACGCGAAGGAGGCCTTGTTCGACTACATCGAGGTGTTCTATAACCAGCGGCGCCGACACTCCACGCTCGGTCAGATCAGTCCGGCCGAGTTCGAGCGCCGAGCCGCTCACGCAGCATAGTTAGTCCGTCCACCAGATCGGATCACGCCCACCGAGTACGTCACTTTCGAAGTGTCCCACACGCTCAGCGCCGACGCGGTACCCGTGAGCAGCCTCGGCTTGCCCTGCGTCCGGATGCGCCACTCCCACGCACCCGGCGTCGAGGCGAATGAAAACCGCTCGCCCAGCTCGGCACGGATCACGGCGCCTGGCTCGGTCTCCGTAACCCGGACGCGCCCGTCGTCGGAGATCTCGAGGGTGGCGTACGCCGCACCGCCGTGACGTCCCCGAGCGATTCTCGCGTCCGGAGCCCCAGGCGCCCAGCACATCGTCGAGTCCGAATCCGATGACGAACCGGTCGGACAAGACCGGCCCTCCAACGTAAGAAGCGGCAGCGGCGTGGAAGTGACCGCGGGCCGGACCCCCGGAGGCCGGGAACTCCAGCACGTCTCGAGAAGTCCCAGCGATGTACAGCGACGATTGGCGGAGGGCTATGGCATTGATCTCGAATCCCGGCCTCACAGAACGCGTCCACGAGTGCCACGGGGCAGTCGACGACTTCTGCGGCCTCGGCGGTCGCGACAGCGAGCCGCTGGTGGCTCGCATCGACGGCGACGTTGCGCAATGACGGCATCGTCACGTATTCGACGCCTGGGGGTGGCTGCGAGCTGTTCCAGTCTCAGCCCTCATAACTCCGGCTCCTCTTGACAATCAGGTGGACAGGCGTATGCTTCTCTTGATCGTCAGGAGGAAGGCTCATTCATGAAGGACAAAACCGGGGAAGTAGTCCAGGGCACGCTCGATATGCTCATCATGAAGACTCTGGCGCTGGAGACAATGCATGGCTACGGAATAGCCCAACGGATTGAGCAGATCAGTAAAGGGGTTTTTCGCGTAAACGCCGGATCGCTCTTTGTGGCCCTTCAGCGACTAGAGCGAAGCGGCCTTATCCGAAGTGAATGGAAGGTCTCCGAGAACAACCGACGCGCGAAGTATTACCTGTTGAGCGAGCGCGGGCGAAAAAGGCTCAACACCGAAACACGGGAGTGGGGGAGACAAGTCGCCGCAATTGCGAGGATTCTGGAGGCGTAAGAAGCCATGTCATGGATTCGTAGCCTGACCGCTGGACTCCGATCATTGGTCCGAAAAGAACAAGTAGACCGGGACCTGGATGAGGAATTGACTGGCTTCCTGGAAATGGCCACTGAGGAAAAGATCAAACGCGGTGTGAGTCGGGAGGACGCGCGGCGAGAAGTGCGTCTGGAGATGGGGCGCCCCGACGTTGCCAAGGAGATCGTGCGTGAGGCTGGGTGGGAGTCCTTGGTGGAAACGTCGTGGCAAGATCTCCGTTTTGCTGCTCGCATGCTGCGAAAGAATCCAAGCTTTACGACGGTGGCCGTCCTTACTCTCGCGCTCGGCATCGCTGCCAATACCACCGTGCTCAGTTGGATCAGCGCTACCTTGCTGAACCCGATTCCGGGAGTCGCTCACACGAGCGACCTTGTCACCGTCATGCGCGGCGATCGCACCGATCATCCCACCCCGCCATTTTCTTATCCCGACCTTCGTGACCTCAGCGAGCGCACTCAAACTTTTTCCGGACTTCTCGGCTATCACGATGACTACATGTCTCTCACCGGCGTCGCGAAGCCCGAGCGCATTTACGGCGCCCTGACCACCGCTAATTATTTTGATGTTCTCGGCGTCCACCCGATTCGCGGCCGCGCTTTTCTTCCGGAAGAAGGAACCCTGCGCGCCGGCGTTGCAGTGATAGTCATCGGTTACGCCGTCTGGCAGAACCATTTCGCGGGTGATCCGCAAATCGTCGGCAAAACGATTCAGATCAATCGCCATCCCTACACCGTTGTTGGGGTAGCCCCGCGGGATTTCACTGGCTGTGCACCCGGGCTTCGCACCGAACTGTGGATTCCTGTCTCGATGGATCGTGAGGTTTGGGGTTTTAACCGTCCCGATTATCGCGGCATTTTCTGGCTGAACGTGCTCGGAAAGCTTCGCCCGGGTGTCACGAAGAATCAGGCGCAGGCCGAACTGAACCTGCTCATGCGGGGAGTCGCCGAACGGTTCCCGGAGGATCACCGGGATAGTCCGAACGAGATTTCTCTCGACCCCCTCTGGCGCTCTCCCTTTGGTATTAACGGTTATCTTTACAAGATTCTTCCGATGTTGCTGGGGCTCGCCGGGGTCCTACTCCTGCTGGCCTGCGCCAACGTTGCCAGTCTTCTGTTGGTGCGTTCGGTCGGACGCCGCCGCGAGATTGCCATCCGGCTGGGAATGGGCGCTTCACGCAAACAGATCATCCGCCAGTTTTTGATCGAGAGCCTGCTGCTTGGTCTGCTCGGCGGTACCGCGGCCATCGCGATTACGCTGTGGACTTCTCGCAGCATCGTCGCTTTCTTTCCGCCCAGCTCTCTTCCGCTGACGCACGACGAGCACATCGATCAACGCGTGCTTTTCGTCACGATTGCGGTTTCCATCCTCGCTGCGATCATCTCCGGTGTGCTTCCGGCCCTGCGGTCTTCGAGCCTGCCGGTGCAATCTGTTCTCAAGGAGGAAGCGACCAGCGTCTCGCTTACTTTGCACAAGTCTCGTCTCTTGAGTGGCCTCGTGGTGGCGCAGATTTCACTCTCGCTCGTTCTCCTAGTCTGCGCGGGACTCTTCACCCGCAGCCTTCAGAAAGCACAGCAATCGGATCCGGGATTCGAAGCAAATCATCTGCTGCTTGCTTCTTACGAGCTCTCGCCAGCTGGTTACACCCGCGCGACGGGTGCGGCGTTCGACCGGCAGGTGCTCGACAGGCTCTCGGCGCTTCCCGGGGTCGAATCCGTGACCTTGGCTGATTTTTCACCCCTGAGCTTCAGCATCCACTCCGACTATCTGCAAATTGAAGGTTACGTGCCACAGCCACACGAATCGATGGAGATCAGCCGAGCGATTGTCGGGCCGAACTACTTTCGCACTCTGCGCACCTCCGTGATTTCGGGGCGTGAATTCACCGCAGCGGATACGGCGGAATCGCAACTCGTTGCCGTCGTCAACCAGGCCTTTGTCGATCGCTATTGGCCGGGTGCAAACGCTCTCGGCAAGCAGGTGACGGACGGCGGTGATCGCTTCACCGTTGTCGGGGTTGTTCGCAATGCCAAATACCGCTTACTCACCTCGCCGACCGAGCCTGTCATCTATTTGCCGAATTACCAGGCCTACAGCCCCACGCACGACACCACCATTCACCTGCGCACGACTGGCGATCCGCGTACCATGGCTTCTTCTGTGGAAGAGACCATCCATCAGCTCAATCCGGAGTTGCCGCTGTTCAACGTGAATCCGCTTTCCGTCACCATGCAGCTCGGTACACTTTTTGGACGCGTCGCCGCTACGTTTGCCGCCTCGTTCGGTTTTCTTGCCATGGTGCTAGCTGCCGTCGGCGTCTATGGCGTTGTGGCTTACACCACTCGCCAACGTGCGCGGGAAGTCGGCATCCGCATGGCGCTCGGCGCGGAGAAGGGAGACATCTACCGTGTCGTTCTTGGCCAGGGATTCCGGCTCACACTGGCGGGCCTCGTCGTGGGCACCGCGCTCGGTCTGGCATTCACGCGCTTGCTTAAGGCGCAACTCTTTGGCGTCAGTGAGACCGATGCGATTACGTTTACCTCTACTGGGCTGCTTCTGGCCGTTGTCGCTCTGCTCGCGTGCCACATCCCCGCCCGCCGCGCCACGCGAGTTGATCCGATGGTCGCACTGCGTCACGAATGAGGCGAGCCACAGGCGAATGCACTACAGTCAATTTCATGGTGGTCTCGCGATTCAGCATGGCAACGCGCGAATGACTGCTGCCAGTTTTACCAGAAATGAGGAGTCTACTAGGGCCCGTCTCTAGATGGTGGCGAGCACCAAGGGCGGTGGAGCGCCCGACTGGCCAGACACGATGTGCCGTTCGTGCGGTGCTGGTTTTGACGTCCCCCATTTGTTGATCCACTCATCGGGTGACGTCGGCCGTAGTTGAGGGGCCCTGGTTTTTCGGTCCATGGGACGGTGAGTCGGCGGCAGTTGACGTGCCCCCCGAAGTTGATCCACGCATAATTTGACTTCGCGCCGGTTCCTGAGGAGGGACCATGCGACGAAGTCGGTTCACGGAAGAGCCGATCCTGTGCGTGCTGCGGGAGCACGCGCGCCACCCAGTACCCAAGCCTTCTCGACGGGTGTGCCGTGCTGATACTTCGGGTTCTAAGCGTCGCGGGATTGCCACAACTCTGTGTGCGCATTAAGCGTGAAACGCGTGAAGCCCTCCGCGCGCATCTGTTTCACGATCGATTTGGCGCCATACTTCTTCTTGTCAGTTTCCTTGAGCAACACCTTCTTTGATCCCCATCGCTGTGTCGGTTCCTGGTGCGATGAACTCAACGACGCTGTCAGCAGCTGCTTTGCGTTCGACGTCTTGCGTACGAACGCGACCCGATACGAGAACCGTGGATCATCGTAGTCGTTCTGTGTAAGCGCGCTTTCGTACTGAACGACATGGGTTTGAATGTGCTGAGGCAGGTCCGCCTGGGCCAACAGATTTTAGCGACGTCCTCAGATATTCCAGAGAACTGACTGAACGCCTGCTCGGCGTCCAAGGCGTAGCGTTTGCCGAAATGTTTTTGATGGCGGCGTTGAAGTTCAGTGCGGCCGCCTGGAACTCTGCGCTCAGCTGTTGTCGAGCCGGCGCGTCATCTGATGCTCGATCTCGAAGCGGATGGACGGCTCCGTGGCAACTCGTTTGCAGCCGTCCCTGCGGAGGCGTCAGCATGTTGTTCGCCATTCTTGTCCCGTGCGTCACGTTGGCGTTCGGACTCGCGATTGACGGTCCCACACCACTTGGTCCGGGCGGCGTGACACTGCGCGGTTTCAGGCCATGGACCGCAACCGCGACGGCGTCATCACCCGTGACGAGTGGCAAGGGAGCGAGCAGTCGTTCCGTGTTCACGATTGGAACGGCGATGGTGTGTTGTCCGGTGACGAGCTGCAGCCCGGGGCGCGCCGGCCGCGTCGTCCAGCCAACGAGGACGACTACAGCGGCCCAGACAGCTACAGGTTCAGCGACTGGACGGAGTCCGGGTTCCGCACGCTCGATCGCGATCGCGACGGCTGGCTCTCGCGCGACGAGTGGTACTACGACGCCGAGACGTTCACGCGGATGGACGCCAACCACGACGAGCGTGTCAGCCTTCGCGAGTTCGTGGGGTCGGCGGACGATGATCGGGACGATCGCTTCGACGATCTCGACGCGAATGGCGATGGGCGCATCACGCGGAACGAGTGGCACGGCGGCGGCGAGGCGTTTGAATGGCTGGACCGCGACGGTGATGGTGTGTTGACACGGGCCGAGGTGGTCGGCAGCAGCCAGGCCGCGCACCAGCGCGACCTGTTCGCGACGCTCGACTCAAACCACGATGGCCGCCTGTCGCGCGACGAGTGGCATTGGTCGCAGGGCAGCTTCGCACAACGTGATCGCAATGGCGACGGTATCGTCTCTCGCGACGAGTTTACGGATCGAATGCCGGGAACCGGCAGCCAGCAATCCGCGGCCTATCGCGGCGGCTACGAGCGTGGTCAGGTCGAGGGCCGGCAGGCCGGCGCTGAAGACAAGACGCGGAATCACTGGGATCTCGAGGGCCAACGCGAGCTCGAGCAGGCCGACTCCGGTTACACGCCGCAGGTGGGCGCACACAGCGAATATCAGGCCGGCTACCGCGCTGGATTCCGCCAGGCGTACGGAGAAGGCTACCGGCTTGGGGCGTCTTCGCTGGACACGCACTCCGCGGCCTATCGAGCGGGCGTCGAGCGCGGGAGCATAGACGGCCGGCAGGCCGGCCGCGAAGACAAGAGCCGCAATCACTGGGATCTCGACGGACAACGCGAACTGGAGCAGGCCGATGCCGGATACCGGCCTGGGGTTGGGCCACGCAGCGAGTATCAGGCGGGATACCGGGCGGCGTTCCGGCGCGCCTATGCAGAGGGCTTCGGACCGCGCTGATACGCAGCACCGGTCGGACCGCGCGGGCGCCGTAGACGCCTACAGGGCGTCCGCCCCATCCTGCCGTGGCGAGCGATCGGCGTAGTCGTGCTCAGCCTGATCGGTGTGGTAGTGGTAGCGTGTATCGAGCGCCGGAATAGCCTTGGGCTACTCAAAGAGTGCCGAGAGGCAGTAACGTCCGCGCTCTCCTTTTTGCCCTCTTTTACCGACGGGCGGACAACGGACGGACACCCCTTCGGTGCACCTTCTTTTGATCGAAGCGGATGCCCCAGACGTTCCAATTCGAGTTGCGTACGCCACCGAGCAAATAGAACGAATGTTCCCCAACCGGTACCGGCACATGCTCAAAGTCGTCCCGCTCATTTCGACTTCTCTGGACCGCGGAGCCCGACATGCGCCTCACTGCTCGGTAGCCAGCCGATCGCATGCGCGTCCAGGCTCTGGATGTACAGGCGGTCCGCGGTTTCCGTCGCGCCTGTGGTCTGTGGATACGCGCCGGCTGGATCCTGCAGGCTGATCGTGACGCGGCCATCCTCATCGATGGCGAAGACGTGCCCGTATGGCTTCCCGAGCGGCAGGAGCGACTGCGGAAGCCGCAGGGCGATCTTGCGGAGAAACGGCCACTGCGCGAGCGTGTCCGCTGCTGGATTGCGAGGTCGGACCAGTCCGACCCAGATGCGACCGTCGCGTCCGCGCATCAGATTGTCCGGATACCCTGGCAGGTTATCGAGCAGCACCCGAGCCTGCGCCGAACCACGCCGGACATCGACATCGTCCGCCCGCCCGTCGATCCTCCACACGCGGTACCGCCCAGTTTCGTTGACAAGCAACGTATGCCCGTCGGCAGACAACGCGATGCCGTTCGCAAATGACAGGCCGTGGGCGACGATGCGTGTTTGGCCGCTCGTCGGATCGTAGGCGAGGACGCGGCCCGTGGCGGACTGCTCCGTGATGTCCAGGATGCTGGCTTCGTAGGTGCCGCCCCATCGCGCCGGCGAGAATCGCCTGGACGAGTCGGTCAAGTAGATCGTGCCGTCCGGCGCTACGACGACTGCGTTGGCATAGAGAATCGGATCGTTTGCGGTCACGCGATCGGCGAGTACGGTGACTCGGCGGTCTGGCGCAATCGCCAGCAGCCCTCTCATGGCGTTCGCCGCGATCATGCGTCCCTTGGCATCGAAGTCGAAGCCGAGGACGCGTCCGCCTGTGTTGACGAAGATCTCCTGCTTCCCACCGTCGGGTTCCATGCGTAGAACGTTGCCGCTCGCCATCGCCGCATAGACCCTGCCGTCGGGTGCCATGGCGATGTGTTCGGGACCGACCTCGTTACCGACGTTGATGATGCGCAGGCCCGACAGCTGGGTATTTGGCGCGAAGACGCCGGTGAAGCCGGGCGGCGTCTGTGCCAGCCACGACACCGGCTCTGCCGGAACTGGCCAGCACAAAAGATACGCAACGACCACCAACAGCACGACCGCGGCGACGCCGATCAGATGCCGAAAGGTGGATCTCACCCTGGACCTACTTCTGGCTGGCAGTTGAACTGCTGCATACGGTGGCACACCGAACGAGGTCAGCAGGCGGACTGATCTACTGGCGCGGATCGACTTCGCCGCCGACAGCGAGTGGACTTCGATTGCAACGAAACATCAGCGCGAGGCGAGTCAGCGGTGCTCTTCGGCACCTCAGGAGGCTAAGGGACTCTGGGCGAGATCCGGTGGCAGTGTAGATTCGAACTTGGTCGGCCGTTGCGCACAAAGGGCAAGAACAGGGCAACGTCACGGTACGCTGCGCCGGGACGCAGTCCGAAACATACGAAAACGCTCAAGGATTTTGTGGAACTTCGAGGAGCGACCCTCCGGTTGCCCGCGGATCGAGTCGCGAATCAGTTGCCTCTCGTAAGTCGCTGACAGAGAAAAGGATCTGGCTCCTCAGGCTGGACTCGGAACCGCTGGCGCTGAGCGCAGCGAGGCGACGCGCTTCCCGATGGACAGCCGGAGGTGCCATTCCGCCGCGCAGCGGCAGGAAATGGCTCCTCAGGCTGGACTCGAACCAGCAACCCTCCGGTTAACAGCCGGATGCTCTGCCATTGAGCTACTGAGGAACACTGGCAGGTGCGAACGTGCTCGGCAACCCGCGGGCGCGGGACGCTTCTTCGATCAGCCCGTCCAAGACGGACCATCAATCATACGAAACAACCGGCCCGGCCGGCAACTTCCGTCTACGGTCTATGGACCGCAGTCTGCCGGACGTAGACAGCAGACCGCAGACTGGAGACCGACAGCCGCGAGACCGCCACGCTATGCCGCGGCTTTCGCCCCAAACTTCGCCACGAACGCCAGCAGCGTCGGCGTGTGGATCGGCTTCGACATGTAGTCGTCCATCCCCGCCTGCAGGCACCGTTCGCGATCGCCGTCCATCGCATGCGCCGTCACCGCCACGATCGGCACGTGCACCCCGGTGGTCGCTTCGACGGCCCGAATCGCCGCCGTCGCCTCGAAGCCGTCCATGACCGGCATCTGCACGTCCATGATGATCAGATCGAACGTGTCGCGACCGTACGCATCCACCGCCTGGCGGCCGTCGCTCGCGATCGTCACGCGGTGTCCGCGCCGCTCGAGCAGGCGCAGGATGAGTTGCTGATTGACCGGATGATCCTCTGCCACCAGAATGCGCAGCGCCCTGACGTCCCCGGCTGGCACCGCCTGCGCGGTGCGCCGCGCGCCGCTGCCCTCGACGACAGTCATCGACGCCGCCCCGGACGCGACCGCGACTCCAGGCTGCGTGGCGGCACCCGAGGCCACCTGCTCGAGCGCGGTTGCCACGGCCTGTCCCAATCCGCCCGGCGCGAACGGCACGGTCAACACCACTTCAACGGTGGACCCCGCCGTGCCCGTTCGGCCATCCCCACGCACGAGCCGCACCAGTGGGACTTCATGACCACACGCCGCGCGGATCTCGGCGAGGCGGCCTTCGTCGTGCTCGTTCGTGACAACGGCTGCGGGCGTCGTATCTCGGGTGAGGAGCCGGCGAACGAGATCGTGCGGCAGGACGTGCTCGCCGCCGAGTCCGCACGTGATGAGCGCATCCGATGCCGCACGCGATCCCCGATCGCTCGACACCGATACCCAGACCGGCGCACCCACGCGTGGCAGGCCTGCTGGCACGGCGGCCACGCCGTCCCGGCCGCGCAGCGGTACGGTGAACGAGAACGTGCTCCCCTGCCCCTGTGTACTCGCGACACGAATCGCGCCGCCGAGCATCTGCACGAGTCTCGCGCTGATGGATAGGCCGAGTCCGGTCCCGCCGTAGCGCCGGCTCGTCGATCCGTCCGCTTGACGGAACTCTTCGAAGATGACCCGCTGGTGTTGGTCGGGGATGCCGATGCCCGTGTCCGTGACGGCGATGCGCAGCAACGGAGACGCCGACGGATCGGCATCTTCACCCGGCACCACCGGCGCGGGCTCGACCGACGCTTCGAGCGCGACCTCTCCACGTTCGGTGAACTTGATGGCGTTCCCGACGAGATTGATCATGACCTGGCGGAGCCGGTTGGCGTCCGACACGAGCCGCGCGGGCACGTCCGGCGACACGCGCAGCCACAGATCGATGCCTCGATCGCTCGCCGCCGTCGCGAACGATTGCATCGTCGTCGCCAGCAGTTCGCGGATGTCGAAGGCCTCGTGGTTCAACTCGAGCCGGCCGGCCTCGATCTTCGAGAAGTCGAGAACGTCGTTGAGGATGACGAGGAGTGCCTCGGCGGACGAGCGCACGAGCTCCATGCAGCTGCGCTGCTCGCCGCTCAATTCGCCTTCGAGCGTGAGGCGCGTCATGCCGATGATGCCGTTCATCGGCGTCCGCAGCTCGTGGCTCATGTTGGCGAGGAACTGGCTCTTCGTCCGGCTCATCGCCTCCGCGGTTTCCTTGGCGCGCTCGAGCGCTTCGTGCGCGCGCTGCTGCTCGGTCACGTCGCGCATCGCGGCAAGCCGCGACAAGTGACCGCCCAGCACGACTTCGTGCGAGACGACCTCGACCTCGACGATGGTCCCGTCCTTCTTCCGGTGGCGGAAGGTTCCCATGAAGATGTCGCTGGACCGCGCACTCTCGAGAGCGTCGAGCACCGCGGGCACGTCCTCGGGCGGCCGGACGTCGAGGATCGTCATCGACAGCAACTCGTCCCGCGAGTAGCCGTAGTACTGCACGGCCGCGTCGTTGGCCGACAGGAACGCCAGCGTCACATCGTCGTACACCCAGACGGGCATCGGCAGGCTGTCGAACAGCGCGCGGTACCGGCGTTCGCTCTCGCGGAGCGCGAGCTCCGTTTCACGGCGTTCGGTGACGTCGCGCGCGACGCCCTGCACCGCGATGGCGCGCCCGCCTTCCACGACAAGACGTTCCGAGACCTCCAGCAGGCGGCGACGGCCGTCGCGGGTGAAAATCGCCATCTCGTGCTGCGGACCGAAGGTGTTGTCCACCGGAGGCTGCGAGACCGGTGCGCCCTCGTCTTCGCCAGACAGCACCTGAATCTGCTGTCCGATCAACGAATCGCGTGAGTAGCCGGTAATGCGCTCGACCGCCGGATTGAGCGAAGCAATCCGCCCATCGAGCTCGTGCGTGTAATACAGATCGGGCGAGTGTTCGATCAGCTCGCGGAACCGCGCCTCGAGGACCGCCTCACGCTCGACGTGCTCGCTGATGATGCCGTGCTGGCGGCCGAGTCTCCGCCGCAACGCGAGCGCCCAGCCCAGCACCGCCACGACCACAAGGCCCATGAACGCGAGCGCGAGCAGTGCATCCGTGGTCCAGAACGGCGCCTGCTTGACGATCTGGATGTCGTCCACACCGCGCAGCAGCAGCTCGGCGCTCATGCCGCCGGGTTCGAGCGCTGACGTCGTGCCTTGCAGGCGGCAGACGCCGGTGACGCGGACGACCGACTGCACCGCCGGCAGCGACGACAGCGGCAGGCGATCGTTCAGTTGCGCGCGGACGACGTCGTTTCCCACCTGGAGGACGAGCGTCTGCCGCTCGCCGAGTCCGTTGACGCGTTCGATGACGCGGCCGAGCACCGAGACGAGCTCGCCCTGGTGTTCGGGAGAAAGCAGCTCCGTGCCAGGTACGTTCGTCGGCGGCGGCACGGCGGCGGATCCGATCGGCACGACCGAGACGTGCTGCAGCATTGGTCCGAAGGGACCGGTGCTGACGAAGCCGCGGGCCGTCACGATCGTGCCGGGACGGAATGACTGCGCCTGATCGAGATCCGCGAAGACGACCGCGGTACCGTCGGCCAGCGCGAGGCGGCGGCCGCTCGACCACGTCACGGTGGCTCGGGTCTCGATCGCGTGCCCCGAGTCTGGTTCGAGCGAAAAGACGCCGATGTCGGCGAGACGCAAGTGGCGCTGCTCGCTGACGCTCGGGCGCTCCTCGATGGCGACGTGATCGGGCGTCGGAACGATGAGGTATGCCGCGAGGAACTGCCGGCGGCCCGTGAAGTTCGTGAGGGCGACGGCGTCGAGACGCACGTGCGTGTTGACGAGCTCTGTCGGCAGCGGCGTGCCCTGCGGCGTGATGATGCGGCCGGTGATCGCCACGCCCTCGGATGAGAGGCTGAAGATTGTGTGGCCCTGCCGCGATCGGCGGACCGACTGAATGATGCCGTGGAGCGTGATCCACTGGGCGTCGAGACGGCCGCTCGCCACGTCGCGGAGGCTGGCCGGCGTGGCCGCGGGCAGTGGTCCGGATCCAAGCACCTCCACGCGCTCCGGCAGCACGATTGGCGCGAAGTCACCCGGTCCCGAGTGACCGGTCAGCCTGACGCGATCGCCGATCTTCAGGGCGGGTGCCGGCGAGGGCCATTCCGGCCTGACGTAGATGCTCCCCGAGCTGTCGGTGACGAACAGGTTGTACTGGTCGATGTAGGTGACCGTGCCGTCGAGCTCCGCCGGCAGGCCCTCCCGTGCCCGTACCTGCGGCAGGGCCCGTACCGCCGCAGCGTTCAGCGGCGACGGGTTTTCGACATTCGTGTCGGACGATCGACGAACCGACGCGGGGGCGACACCGACATCGGCAGCACCGAACACCGTCGGCGCCACGACGAGGAGAGCGGCACCGAGGCCCACAATCCGGGCGTTTTTTGAAATCAGTCGCACGGTCAACACTGGAACGTTTCGGACGTAGCCCGGCGCCTCGTCAGAGACGCCCCCACTCCACCGCTGGCGGTGAAGGCACCAACCGTGCCGGCCGCCGGCACCGCACGGTAACTCCCAATCTCCCAACTTCCAACCCTCAGGCCCTCAGGCGCGCGAGCCCTCCTCTGCGACCTCTTGTGACGCTTCGACCCTTCGACTCCCCGAGCCAGCGATAGAATCGAGGGGTTATGTCGGTCGTGGACCTGGTCACGTCGTCGGCCACCGAGCTGGCTCGCCTGATCCGAACGCGAGACGTGTCGGCGGTCGATGTCGTGGAGGCGTCGCTGGCCCGCATCGAGGCGCTGAATCCTTCCTTGAACGCCTTCATCAGCGTCGATCGTGACCGCGCCCGGCACGAGGCGGCGGCCGCCGACGCACGCATCCGACGGGGCGAGGCTGGCGGCGCCCTCCTCGGCGTGCCGCTCAGCATCAAGAGCTCGATGGAGGTCGAGGGACAGCCGTGGGAAACGGGCAGCGCGTCGCGCCGCGGCGTCCGCGGCACTGATGATGGGACCATCGTCACGCGACTCAGGAAGGCGGGTGCCATCATTCTCGGCGTCACCAACGTCGCCGAGCAGTTGATGGCGTGGGAGACCGTCAATCCGCTCTACGGACGGTCGCGGAACCCCTGGGACCTCACGCGAACGCCTGGCGGATCGAGCGGCGGTGAATCGGCGGCGATTGCCGCAGGACTGTCGGCAGGGGGTCTCGGAAGCGACGGCGGCGGATCGATCCGCGTCCCGGCGCATTTCACCGGCATCTGCGGTCTGAAGCCCACGCCCGGCCGCGTCCCGGCCACTGGACACTTTCCCCCCTGCGGCGGCCCATTCGCGCTCACCGGTGTCGTCGGGCCGATGGCGCGGACGGTGGACGATGTGGCGCTGCTGCTGTCGGTGATGGCTGGACCCGACACTGGCGATCCAAACGGCCATCCCGTGCCACTGGGATCCCTCGACGAGGTCACGAGCGATCGATTCATCTCGGTGCTCGAACCGAACGAACCTCGCCGCCTCTGCGTTGGCGTCTTCGAAGACGACGGCCGGACGATGGTCGAACCGGCGATTCGCGAGGCGATCCGGCGGGCGGCCGAGACGCTGCGCGACGCGGGTGTAGAGGTCGTCCCATTTCAGCCGTCCTGGCTCGAAGACGCGCGCACGCTGTGGTGGGAGATCTTCGGGCGCGCCGTCCGCCTGCTGCTCGAAGCCTCCGTGGTTGGCCACGAAGCGGAAGTCGATCCCAACCTCGTCGAATTCATCGAGTGGACCCAGCGCATGCCGAAGCTGACGGCGGAGCGGTTGCTCGACGTCGAGATCCGGCGCGATCTGCTGCGGACGCGCGTACTCGCCGACATGCGTGAGGTCCCTGTGCTGCTCTGCCCCGTCGCTGCCGTCACTGCCTTCCGGCACGGTGAACGCGAATGGACGATTGACGGTCAGACGGTCCAGTACCTGGATGCGTGGAGCTATTCGGCCTCGTTCAACCTGCTCCAGAATCCTGGCCTCGCGGTGCCGGCGGGCGTCACGGGTTCCGGGCTGCCGGTAGGCGTCCAGGTCGTGGCGCGGCACTGGGAAGAACACGTCGCGCTCGGCGTAGGACGGATGATCGAGCGCGGCCTGGGCGGATACCGGCCTCCGACGACTCATGCCAGCTGAGACTGCGCTGCCATCCGCTCAACAGCCGCGGGCCCGTCTCGCCGGCAATCCATCGATCCGTCTCCTCGTGACGCTGGCCGTCACGGTCGCGGTCATCCTGGCGTTCTGTCTGTATACGGTGCACGAGGTGCAGCAGCTGCGCGACGCGCAGACGCGCATCAGCGAGCGGAACCGGCTCGATTCGCTGCAACTGCTCCGCATCCAGAACAATCTCTCCGAGCTGGCGTTCTCGATGCGTGACATGGCGGATCGCACCGAAGGCTATCCGATGGTGTCGTGGCGTCAGACCTTCGATCGCCTGAAAGCGGATCTGGATCAGGCGATTGCCACGGAACAGACGCTCGCGCCAGCCGAGCGCCCACAGGCGCAGCAGGAGCGGCTGGTGTCGTCGGTCGCGGCGTTCTGGGCGTCCGTGGACGAAGCGTTCGCTCGAGCGCAGGCCGGCCACGAAGATCAGACGGCGCTGCTGGTACGGACTTCCGTCGAAGGACAGCGCCAGCAGCTCGTCACGCTCGTCTCGCAGTTCCTCGTGTTGAACAACCGCGTGCAGGAGGATGCCGCGCAGCTCAATCAGGCGATTTACGGACGCGTCGTCCGCGAAATCCTCATCCTCATGACGGTCCTGCTCGTCATCGTCGGCGGGTCGGGCATGCTGGCGATTCGCGCCAACCGGCGTGCGTTCGATCAGGTCGAGCGGCTGTCGGCGCAGTTGCGCAGCCTGTCGTGGCGGATGATGCGGATGCAGGAGGACCTGCAGGAGACGTTTTCACGCGAGCTGCACGACGAATTCGGCCAGCTGCTGACGGCCATCGGGATGCTGCTCGGACGTGTCAAGCGGCGGCTGCCGGCCGATTCGCCGCTCGTGGCCGACCTCGAAGAAGTGCGCGGCATCGTGCAACAGACGCTCGAGAAGATCCGAACCGAGTCGCGCCTGCTGCACCCGGTGATTCTCGACGACTTCGGCCTCGAGAAAGCGCTAGAGTGGTATGTGGAGCAATTCGGGCGGCAGCACGGCATCGCCGCCCGGTTCCTGAAGGGCGGGCCAATCGGCGTCATCTCGCCCGAGGCAACGATCCACATCTACCGGATCGTGCAGGAAGCCCTCACCAATGTAAGCCGGCATTCGGGGTCGAGCGAGGCCTGGGTGCGGCTGCGGCAGGACGATGACTGGATCCTGCTCGAGATCGAGGATCGCGGAAAGGGGCTTCCTCCCGAGGGCGATCGGCAGGAAGGCTGGCAGGGGATCGGTGTCATCAGCATGCGGGAGCGGACGGCGCTGATGGGCGGCACCTTTGCGCTGCGGCCGGCCGATCCCGTCGGGCTCATCGTGAGCGTCCGGGTGCCGCTCGGCATGGCGGCGCGCGCGTCGGCAATTCCAGAGGAACACGAGGAGGCACCCATTGGTTGAGCATCGCAGTCCCCAGACGATACGGATCGTGCTGGTGGACGACCACGCGCTGGTGCGACAGGGATTTCGACGCATTCTGGAAGACGATCCCGAGATCGAGGTCATCGGCGAGGCCGGGAATGGACTCGAGGCGATTGCGGTCGTGCGAAAACTCGACCCCGACGTCGTCGTGATGGACATGTCGATGCCCGAGATGAACGGGCTGCACGCCTCTATCGAACTGATCAAGCAGCGCCCCGGCAGCCGGATCCTGATCCTCAGCATGTACTCGGATGAGCAGTACGTGAAGAACGCGCTCGATGCGGGTGTGAAAGGCTACATCCTGAAGAACGCGATCGAGACAGACCTCACGCGTGCCGTGCGCGCGGTGGCAGCCGGCGAACAGTATCTGAGTCCAGAGTTGTCGAGCATGCTGATCCGGGCGATCCAGAGCGGATCGTTCGACGGGTCGAACGATCCGTACGACAAGCTGACACAGCGAGAGAAGCAGATCCTGCAGCTCATCGCCCATGGCAAGTCGAACAAGGAAATCGCCGTGCTGCTGGACCTCAGCGTGAACACGGTCGCCGTGCATCGCGCGAATCTGATGAGTGCGCTCGGTGTGCACAAGACCGCGGAGCTCGTGCTGTTCGCGGTCAAAAAAGGCCTCGTGCTTCCTGAGTAGACTCGGGCTGCGGGCGCTGGGCTTTGGGCGTTAGGCCTTGGGCATTGGGAGTTGGGAGTTGGGAGTTGAGAGGGTTCTTGCCGGCCTTTGCGTGATCGCTGGAGCGGTGACGTTGAGCGCACAATCCGATCCGTCGCCGCGGGTCCTGCTGGTTGACGTCACCAAGGCCGCGGGTATCACCTTCACGCATCAGAACGGCGCGTTCGGCAAGAAGTACCTGCCCGAGACGCTCGGCGCCGGCGTCGCGTTTCTCGATTACAACAACGACGGACGCCAGGACATCCTGTTCGTGAACGGGACGACGTGGCCGGGCCAGCCGCATCAGTCACCGTCGTACCCGCGTCTGTACCGGAACGACGGCACCGGCAGATTTTCCGACGTGACCGCGGCTGCAGGACTCGCCGTCGAGATGTACGGGATGGGCGTGGCGGCCGGCGATTTCGACAACGACGGCTTTACCGACGTGCTCATCACGGCCGTCGGTCAGAATCACCTGTTCCACAACACCGGCAAGGGCACGTTCGTGGACGTCACCACGAAGGCGGGCCTCGGCGGACGACCGGGGTTCAGCACGTCGGCGCTGTGGTTCGATTACGACCGCGACGGCTGGCTCGATCTGCTGATCTGCAACTACGTCAAGTGGACGCCGGAGGCGGACGTCTTCTGCAGCGAAGACGGCAAGCAGAAAGCGTACTGCACGCCGGCGGCGTACCGCGGCACGACCGTGTGGCTGTTCCGCAACCGCGGCGACGGCACGTTCGAGGATGTCACCGCCAGAGCCCGCCTCTTCGATGCGACATCGAAGTCACTCGGTGCCACGCTGCTCGACTACGACCTCGACGTGTGGCCGGATCTCTTCATCGCCAACGACACGCAACCCAACAAGCTCTATCGGAACAACGGCGACGGCACGTTCACCGAGCTCGGCCTGCAGGCGGGTCTCGCCCTCAGCGAGGAGGGACGCGCGCGTGCCGGCATGGGCGTGGACGCGGCGGACGTTGATAACAGCGGCAAGCCCTCGGTCGTCGTGACGAACTTCAGCGGCGAGATGCTTGGGCTCTACAAGCCCGTCGGCGGCGGACAGTACGCCGACGTGTCGCCGCGCAACGAGATCGGCCGCGCGACCCGGCATACGCTCGGCTTTGGCTGCTTCTTCTTCGACGCGGATCTCGACGGGCTGCAGGACCTCCTCGTCGTCAACGGCCACATCGACGACACGATCAGCAAGGTCCAGGCGCGCATCACGTATGCCGAGCCACCGCATCTCTTCCAGAATCAGGGCGGCGGCAAATTCCGCGACGTCGCGGCCATGATGCCTGGTGGATTCAACCAGCCCAAAGTGGGGCGCGGCGCCGCGTTCGGCGACTTCGACGGCGACGGGCGTCCCGATGTCGTGATCACGACCAACGCGGGACCGGCATACCTGTACCGCAACGACGTCCGGAATGGGAATCAGGTGATCCGTTTCGTGCTTCACGGCACGAAATCCAACCGCGACGCCATTGGCGCCAAAGTGCGGGTGACAGCGGGGACGCAGACGTACTGGAAGATGGTGAAGTCAGGCTCCAGCTATCTGTCGCAGTCCGAGCTGCCGCTGTCGTTCGGTCTCGGTCCCCGCACGGCAGTGGACAAGGTCGAGATCGAGTGGCCCAGCGGCGCCAAAACATCCCTCGGCCAACTGACGGCTGGTCAGGCGTACGAGGTTGTCGAGGGAAAGGGCATCGCAAGGAGCTGGGGGCTCAGGAAGTGAGAGAGTAGAGATTAGAGATCAGCGTCGTCTTCGGCTTCGTGTTCGTATTCCGCCATGTTCATTTGCGAGACAGGCCGAAAGTCCAAGAGCCGAAAGCCCAAAGGTCTATGATCGCCGACCTTCTTTTGGACGCCGCTGCGACACTCGGCGAAGGTCCGGTCTGGCATCACGAGCGCCAGACGCTGCTGTGGATCGACATCGAGGGCCACGCGCTCCACGAGACGACTGAGGATGGATCGACCGATCGCGTGCTCCTCATCGGCGAGCAGATCGGCTGCCTCGCGCCGGCTGGTGGCAGCGTCGTGGTGGCCGGGTTGCGCAGCGGACTGGTCACCATCGATCTCGAGACCGGACGCCGGACGCCTATCGACGACCCGGAGCTCCACCTTCCCGACAACCGCTTCAACGACGGCAAGTGCGATCCAGCCGGGCGGTTCTGGGCGGGCACGATGCATACGCGCGAGGATCCGGGGTGTGGATCGCTCTACTGTCTCGATGTGGATCTGCGGGTGTCGTGCAAAATCCCCGGCGTCAGTGTCTCGAACGGACTGGCCTGGAGCGCGGATGCGCGGACGATGTACTACGTGGACAGTCCGACGCGCCGTATCGTGGCCTACGACTACGATCGCAACAGCGGCGCGATCGCCAGGCCCCGCGCGGTCTACGAGGTGCCAGACGGCCAGGGCTTCCCCGACGGCATGACCATCGACAACGAGGGACGGCTCTGGGTGGCGTTGTGGGACGGACACAAAGTCATCTGCGTCGACCCTGATGCCGGGCGCGTCGTCGATCAGGTGGACGTGGCGGCTTCGCGTCCGACATCGTGCACGTTCGGTGGTGAGAAGTACGACACGCTCTTCATCACCAGCGCGCGGATCAACCTCACCGACGCGCAGCTGGCAAAGGAACCACATGCTGGCGGTGTGTTCGTCTGCCGGCCGGGTGTTTCTGGTCCGCCGGCGGTGGTGTTCGGTGGCGGTGCCGCCGTGGTGGGGCGATTGGGGTCGGGATAAGTTTCAAGTTTCGCAACGCGGGCCTTCCTGGACAGTGGCGCAAAATGAAACTTATCCCGACCCCAATCGCCATCCTGATCGCAGCCACATGCCTGATGCCGACGTACGCGGAGGCACCCACCGCACCGCCGCCAACCCCTGTCTGGAACCGCCGTCCGCTCGCCGAGAGCGCGCTGGCGCTGCTGCCGCTGGGAACGATCAAGCCCCGCGGCTGGCTCAAACGGCAGCTCGAGATCCAGGCGTCGGGACTCACCGGACACCTGCACGAGATCTGGCCCGACGTCGGTCCCAACAGCGGCTGGCTCGGCGGAACCGGTGAGAGCTGGGAACGCGGACCGTACTTCCTCGATGGACTCGTCCCGCTGGCCTGGCTCCTCGACGACGAACGGCTGAAGGCGACCGCGAAGAAGTTCGTGGACTGGACACTCGATCACCAGGCCGAGGACGGATGGATTGGCCCGCGCAAGAACACCGACTGGTGGCCCAACATGGTGATGCTCAAAGTGCTGACGCAGTACTACGAGGTCACCGGCGATCCGCGCGTACTGCCGGCGCTCAAGAAGTACTTCGCGCTGCACCTGGCCACAGGCCGCACGCAGCCGCTGAAGGAGTGGGGCGTCTATCGATGGGCCGACGAGCTCGTCTCCGTGCTGTGGCTCTACAACCGCACCGGCGATCCGGCGCTGCTGGATCTCGCCAAGCTGCTGCACGATCAGGGCGAGGACTGGAAGAAGCACTTCGCCAGCTTCGAATTCACGAGCAAGACCAGCGAGGAACAGCTGGGGCTGAAGGGATTCTCAGGCGGTCCGCTGCCCGATCGCGCCATGCGCGCGCACGGCGTCAACAATGGCATGGCGCTCAAGACGTCCGCCGTGTGGTCGCTCGTCTCGCACGACGTGAGCGATCGGAGAGCCATCGACACCGCACTCGACGTCCTCGATCGATACCATGCACTGCCGAACGGCATGTTCAGCGCGACCGAACACTATGCCGGCCGCGACCCGTCCCAGGGCGTCGAGCTCTGCGCGGTCGTCGAAGCGTTGTATTCCCTCCAGCAGGTGGTCGCGGTCACCGGCGACACCGCGCTGGCCGACCGCATCGAGCGGATTGCCTTCAACGCCATGCCCGCCACGTTCTCCAACGACATGTGGGCGCACCAGTACAACCAGCAGCCCAATCAGGTGCGCTGCACGCTCGAGAAACGCGACTGGGTTTCGAACGGACCAGAGTCGAACCTGTTCGCCGTGGAACCCAACTTCGGCTGCTGCACCGCGAACATGCACCAGGGGTGGCCGAAGCTGGTTCAGAGTCTCTGGATGGCCACGCCGCGCGGCCTCGCCGCGGTCGTGTACGCGCCAAGCGAAGTGCACACGATCGTGAGCGGTGTGCCCGTCACGATCGTGGAAGACACCGAGTATCCGTTCAAGGAGACGGTCACGTTCACCGTCACGCCGGATCGCCCGGTGCGCTTCGCGCTGTCGCTGCGGATCCCGGCGTGGGCCCGAGGCGCCACCGTGTCGAGAAACGGCCGTGGCGCACAGTTGACCGGCGCGTCTACCGGATTCGACGTCACGTGGCGTGCGGGGGACCGGGTGGTCCTGCATCTGCCGATGACGCCTCGGCTCTCGACATGGGAGCGCGGTGCGGTCGCAGTCGAGCGCGGTCCACTCGTCTTCTCGCTGCGCCTCGACGAGCAGTGGACGCCGATCACGCAGGGCATGAAGCATCCGGCGCCGCCACCTGCCAAGGATTGGGAGGTCACGTCGCGATCGCCATGGAACTACGGACTGATCGCACCCGCCTCGGACGCGAGCGGACTGCGTGTGGAGGAGAAAGCAGTCGGAGACTTTCCGTTCAGTCCGCTTGGCGCACCCGTCGAGATTCACGCCACCGGACGCCGAGTGCCGTCCTGGACGCTGGTCAACGGATCGGCCGGCCCGCTGCCAGAGAGTCCGGTCACAACGAGAGAGCCCCAGGAGCCGATCACGCTCGTGCCCTACGGAGCGGCCAAACTGAGGGTGACGGTGTTTCCGACTGTTAAGAACTGAGTAGGGAATGGGGTAAGGGGTAAGGGGTAAGGGGTAGGGGTAGGGGGTAAGGGGTAAGGGAGGGCTGGTGCGCGCCGGTGACCCTTGTCTCCCTTGCCCCTTGCCCTTTGCCCTTTGCCCTTCAGTTGCAGTCTAGAGAGTTCCCTGTTTCATCTGCTCCATCAGGTAGTCGCAGGAGCGGACCGCGAGCGCCATGATCGTGAGTGTCGGATTCTGACAGCCGCCAGAGACGAAACTCGATCCGTCCATCACGAACAGGTTCTTGATGTCGTGCGTCTGGCAGAAGCTGTTGAGAACCGCCGTCTTGGGATCGTTCCCCATCCGCGCCAGACCCAGTTCGTGGATGCCGAAACCCGGCACACGGTCGGGCACTCGGAACGGGAAGATGTTCTTGGCGCCACCGGCCTCCAGCATCTCGGCCGCCGTGTTCGCCATGTCGGGGATCATCGCCTTTTCGTTCTCGCTCCAGCCCATCGTCACCTTCAGGACGGGGATGCCCCACGCGTCCACGGTGCCGGCGGGATCGAGCTCGACCTTGTTCTCGAAGCGCGGCAGCATCTCGCCGAAGCCAGCGAACCCGATGCTCGTGATGCCTGCTTCGGTGATGGCCTTCTTGTAGGCGGCGCCGAATCCAGGCACGTTGAAGTTGAAATTAGAACTGCCGCCGCCCTGGAATCCGAACCCGCGGAGGAAGTCCTTGCTGCGCTCCCCGTTGGCCGTGTTCCGGAAGCGAATCGTATAGAGGCCGCTCGGACGTTTCGGCGCGGTCAGTGACGGCTTGGGGGCGGGCACGTCCGGAAACTGCCCGCTTGCGCCGCCGGCCACCCACAGGTGATCCATCAAGTAGTGCCCGAGCACGCCGCTCGAGTTCGCCAGCCCGTTCGGATACTGCCGCGTGGCCGAGTTGAGCAGGATGCGGCTCGATTCGAGCGCCTGCGCGCACAGGATGACGTTGCGCGCCTTGATCTCTCTGGGCTCGCGCGTCACCCGATCGATGTAGAGGACGCCGGTCGCCTTCCCCGAGTCTGAATCCACGAGGACCTTGTAGACCATCGCGTCGGTGATGAGCGTGCAATTGCCGCTCCTCAGCGCGTCGGCAACGGTCGTAAAGGCCGAGTTGAAATACGAGTGCGTCATGCACCCGCGCTCGCACGGTCCGCAGTAGTGACAGGGCTGGCGTCCGTTGATCGGCTTGGTGATGTTTGCCGAGCGGCCAACCGTGATCGTGCGGCCGAACTTGGCCTTCACCCGGGTGCGCAGCTGCATCTCGGCGCATGTGAGCGGCATGGCCGGATGGAACTTGCTGTCGGGCAGTTCGGGCACGTTCTCGGGCATGCCCTGGATGCCGACGTAGTCTTCGACCATCTCGTAGTACGGAACCAGATCCTTGTACTCGAGCGGCCAGTCCTCACCGAAGCCGTCGAACGACTTGCCCTTCAGATCCTGCTGGCTCAGGCGATAGCTCTGACGGCCCCACACATTCGTGCGCCCGCCGACGACGCGGAGGCGTCCCTGCCAGGAGAAGGGCTTGTCCTTCTCCGTGGTGTACGGCTCCTCGAGATCGTTCGCGAACCACTTGTAGTTGTATTCCATGCACGCGTAGCAGTCCTTCTGGACCGGGCGCGTGCGGCGCAGCAGCTCGTTGGCCTTGTCGCGGTACTTCAGCTCGAACGCGGGCGTGTGCTCGGTGAAGCTGCTGTCGTCCTGCTTCTTCCCGGCTTCGAGCAGCGCCACCTTGATGCCCGCTTCCGACAGACGCTTGGCAGCCCAGCCGCCTGACGCGCCGGACCCCACGACAATGACATCGAACGGTCCGGTCGGAGGACCGGCCGCGGCGTGCTTCGACTGCTGCGCCAAGAGACACCTCGCACGGTGGCAGACGCCACCTGGAAATCCCGTTGACTGTAGCGTGAAGCCGACGCGACGGCAAGACAAGGCCGGTCTACCAGCTGCGGTCTGCGGGCTGGGCTACAGACCACGAGGACGGAAGACTGTGGACCGGAGACCGAAGACGGGCTAGACTCGCCTCTCATGAGTGCCCAGAACTCTTCCAGCGACGGACCGGTCTTCCTTCCCCTCGCGGACAATCCGGATCCCGCGACGACCGGCATCCGGCGGCGCGCGGTACTGCAATCGCTCGTGGGCGGACTTGGCGCAGGGCTCGCGATGCCGGCTCTTGCCGACGCGCACCCCATGCAGCAGCACGCCACCGATCACGCCAAGATCACGGCGGCCCACACGAAGGCGGCCGAGAAGGCCTACAAGCCAGAGTTCCTGGATCAGCACCAGCTCGAGACGCTGGAGTCGCTGGCCGAGCGCATCGTGCCTGGATCGACACAGGCCAAAGTGGCGCCGTTCATCGACCAGCTCGTTGCCGTGGACACGCAGAACAATCAGAAGAACTTCCTCGGTGCGATGGGGGCCTTCGAGATGATGGCCATCACGGAGCACAACAAGCCGTGGAAGTCGCTGACGGCCGAGCAGCAGGACGCGCTGTTGACGACGGCGTCCACTGCGACGTCTGGACGCGGGGGCCCTGGTGCGCCGTTTGGGCCGCCGGGAAACGGCGCGGGCGGCAAGGTGACAATCCGGGATCACTTCGACAACCTGCGCGAGTGGATCGCCGGCGGATATTACTCGTCTGAGATCGGGATGCGCGAACTGGGCTGGACCGGTCAGCTGTTCTTCGACAAGCTGCCCGGCTGCGACCATCCGGACGGACACGCCTGAAGAGTCGGGGCGCGCTCCGCATTCAGCGCGCCCCGCTTCGTGTTCGTGTTTCGTATTCGTGTTCGCATTTGCCGATCGCCTGAGACGTTGGCTGCGGCCGAATCCGAACACGAAAACGAATACGACGACCTCAGCTGTCTATCTTTCCACTGCCCTCGACAGCCCTCACGTACCGGTCGATGGGGACGCTCGTGAATCGTTCGACGCGGCCGCTCGGCTGCGGCCACTTCACTTCGATCCAGTCCACACTCGTCGCCGTTCCCAGGCCCAACACCTCGCGCGGATCGTGCGTCGAGAGGTAGCTGCCGCCGCCCACCTTGAAGCGGATGCGCTTGGTGCCGCCGACCGACCACGTGATCATGGCGCCGATCGCATCCCGGTTGCAGGCCGTTCCCTGCAGCGTGACGCCGACCCAGTGGTTGCCATCACCGGCGTTGTTCTTCAGCAGCACGGGCGGCAGACCGTTGTTGCCGATGAACACGTCGATCCGCCCGTCGTTGTTGTAGTCACCAATCGTGAGGCCCCGCGCCGGAAAGCTCTTGGAGAAGATCGGTCCCGCCTGCGCGCTGACGTTCGACAGCTTCTGCCCGTCGTTATGAAACAGCACCAGCGGCTCCTTGTACTTCACCTGCTGCGAATACATCTCGATCATGTCGTCGGGATGTCCGTTGGCAAGTAGCAGGTCCGTGCGTCCGTCGAGGTCGTAGTCGAAGAACTTCAGTCCCCAGCCGCTCAGAAGGCGCGTGGCCTGCGCCACCCCGTGGAACGCGGCGACGTCAGAAAAGAACTCGTTCCCGTCGTTCTTGTATAGCGAGAACATTTCCTGGTCGACGTTTGCCACGAAGAGATCGGGCTTTCCGTCCATGTCGAGATCGGTGGCGTCCACGCCCATACCCGATCGCGGCGTGCCGTTGGCGCTGAAGGCGACTTCGGCGGCCAGACCGATCTCCTCCCACTTGCCCTTGCCGCGGTTGGCGAACAGGAAGTTCTGCACCGTGTCATTGGCGACGAACAGGTCCTGCAGGCCGTCACCGTTGATATCCACGGCCACGACGCCGAGCCCTTTGCCCCTGTTGCCCTCGATCGCCGTGCCCTTCGTCACGTCGGTGAACGTGCCGTCGCCGTTGTTGTGCAGCAGCATGTTCGCTGTCGGCTTGAACACGCGCGGGATGCAGTAGAACCGCTTCCCGAGCTTGTTGTCACCGCAGAACACGTTCTTCGCGAGCGAGAACTCGACGAAGCTGCAGAGGAACAGATCGAGCTTGCCGTCGTTGTCGTAGTCGAACCACACCGCGCTGGTCGTCCACGGCGGCGCGACGAACAGTCCCGACTTCTCGGTGACGTCGGTGAACGTGCCGTTGCCGTTGTTGTGATAGAGGGTGCACTTGCCATACGCGGTCACGAGCAGGTCGGCATAGCCGTCGTTGTCGTAATCGCCCACGGCGCAGCCCATCCCGAACTGTTTCCCGCCCGCGACACCAGCCTTGTCAGTGACGTCGGTGAACGTGCCGTCTCGATTGTTCTTATAGAGCGCGTTCTTGAGCGGCGTCTTCGGCGTGTAGAAGTCGACCGGCCCCCCGCTGTTGACCATGAAGAGGTCGAGCCAGCCGTCGTTGTCATAGTCGAAGAACGCCACGCCGGGTCCCATGGTCTCGGGCAGGTAGCGATCGGCCGACATCGTATTCTCATGAACCCACGTGATCCCGCTGACGCTGGAGGGAATCTCTTCGAAAAGCGGCGATGCGGCGAGCGCACGCGACCACCACGGCTGGAGTGCGGCGGTGGCGCCAACACCCGCCAGCCCCATCGCGTGAAGGAATTGACGACGTGAGGGAACCAAGATCGGGGACGAGTTTCGCATGAATTCTGGTGTCTTGGTCGGAGAGGTCGACAGCCAGGAAAGGCAGATACGGCTCTATGTTAGCATTCCGAGACAGTAAGACCGACCATCGGTCGGCCCTGTACGCACGCGCATCGACGGGCGGATGCGCCCTTCCGGACGCGGTGAAGGCAGGTCACGACGTGGCGTTCCGGCCGCCGCGTCAGGCGCCGCTGATTGCCCGTGATGTCTATCGTGAGCCGCTTTCCATCAACGGTCTCTCGCACACTCGACGGCCTCGTCACGCTCGGTGTGGCGGCCTGCCTCCTCGATTCGGCGACGATGTCGCCGCCGATCATCGAGCCACTCGCAGCGCAGCAGTCGGGGCTCCCCGGTCGCACCGAGCAGATCGCTGCGGGAGAGGCGACTGCGCGGGTTCAGTGCGCGACCTGCCACAAAGTTCCCCCTGCCGACGTCCTGCCCCGGAACGTCTGGCGTGATGAGGTCGCGCGCATGTTCCTCATCAAGAATAAGCAGCCGGAGCCCGCGGGACCGCCAGGAACAGCCGCGCGAATGGTCTTGTTGCCGCCGGATTGGCAGGCCATCGTCAGCTACTTCGAGTCCCAGGCGCCCGATCACCTGCCGGCCCTCGCGACGTGGCCGGCGCCCGATCAGAAAGTGGCGTTCAAGAAGCGCGTGATGTCGCCTCCCAACGCAGGGCGCTCGCCGGCGGTCGCCAACATCGAGCTCGTCGATCTTCGACATGACGGGCGTCTCGAGATCGTCTTCACTGACATGAGGTATGGCGGCGTCTACACCGCCACCATCGCCGAGCAGAGCCCGTGTTCTCCGATATCGCCCAGCTCGCCAATCCGTCACACATCAACCAGTCGACTTGGACGGCGACGGTATCCTCGACTTCCTCATTGGCGACCTCGGCCGATTTCCGCCATCGGATCATCATCGCGGCGCCGTCGTGTGGCTGCGCGGGCAGAAGCGACGGCACGCTACTTCGACGCTCGACGCTCGACGGATGGCCGCGCGTCGCCGACGTCGAGGCCGCGGACTTCGACGGCGACGGCAAGCTCGATCTGGCCGTGGCTGCGTTCGGCTGGCGACGCACGGGCGACTTCACCATTCTCAAGAACACACCATCGACTACGACCCGCCATCGTTCTCGCCGTTCCAGATCGACAAGCGCACCGGCGCAATCCACGCGATTCCGGTGGATATGAACGGCGACGACCGGCCGGACGTGGTCGACGCTGTTCTCGCAGGAGCACGAGACGGTCGTGGCGTTCCTCAATCAGGGCGGCATGCGGTTCGACGCCCAGACGATCTACGCCGCGCCGCACCCCAACTGGGGATCGTCCGGCATCCAGGTCGTGGATCTCGACAAGGACGGCGACCTCGACGTCCTCCTAACGCACGGCGATATGTTCGACGATCAGATCTTGAAGCCGTACCACGGGATCCAGTGGCTCGAGAACAACGGGACGTATCCGTTCATCGAGCACACACTGGCGAAATGGCCGGCGTGCACCGCGCGCAGGCGGTGGATCTCGACGGCGATGGCGATCTCGACATCGTCGCGTGCGCGCTGGTGTCGCCGAGCGGATGCGGAGACCAACGGGCTGCCGCGCTCGTATGGTTGGAGCAGACCGAAGCCAGGCAAGTTCGAGCGGCACGACATCGAGGTCGGGAATGCCAACCCACGCGACCCTGGACGTCGGGGACTACGACCACGATGGTGACGTCGATATCGTCGTGGGCAACTTCTCGTTCGGCGAGCCGATGCCGGCCGGGTCGAGATCTTCGAGAACCTGCACTTTCGGAGGCCGGGACGGCGACGCGTAACCCTGGCTTTCGGCTATAGGCTTTGGGCTTTGAACCGTTCGCGGTGAGCCATCGCCGTATGACACGTGCCTTGGCCAGCGCCGGGGCCGTGCGCTTGACGTGTAACGATGGGCCGTACGCCTATGCCGCCCGGGCCGCAGTAATATGTGGCCGGATCCCCATGGCCGCACGTCATTTCCACAGGTTGCCGCTTTTCGATCGCCGCCGCTGCTGGTGCTGGCTCTCTTGGGCAGCGGTCGGACCGCGCCCGGCTGGCCGCGCAGCCTGCGGACGCAGCCGCACCGCCGGTATACGCAACCGACATCCAACCGATCCTCGAGCAGCACTGTTACGAGTGTCACGGGCCGAACAAGTCCAAAGGCTCGCTGCGGCTCGATATCCGTGCCCGCGCGCTCAAGGGCGGCGTCAACGGCCCGGCAATCGTCGCCGGTGACGCCGAGCACAGCCTTCTGCTGCGGCGGCTCCAGGGTCTGGATGGCGAAGACCAGATGCCGCTCAAGAAGGATCCGCTGCCTGCGGACACCATCGCGCGCATCCGGGCCTGGATCCAGGCTGGCGCCGTGTGGCCCGAGCAAGCGCAGGCCGCTACGGCTCAAACGGCCGCTGACGCACCGCACGAGCATTGGGCCTATCAACCGCCGGTTCGCCCTGCCCTGCCCGCAGTCCAGCATGACGCGTGGGTGCGCACGCCAATCGACCGATTCATCCTGGCGCGGCTGGAGCACGAAGGGCTCAGTCCTTCGCCTGAAGCCGGCAAGGAGGCACTCCTCCGCCGCGTCTCGCTCGATCTGATCGGATTGCCGCCAACGCCGCAGGAGCTCGACGCATTCCTGGCCGACACGCGGCCTGACGCGTACGAACGGGCGGTGGATGGCTTGTTGGCGTCACCTCACTACGGCGAGCGCTGGGCGCGTCCGTGGCTCGATCTGGCGCGTTATGCAGACTCGAACGGCTACGAGAAAGACGACCTTCGCGTGATGTGGCCGTATCGCGACTGGGTGATCGACGCACTGAACCGCGACATGCCGTTCGACGAGTTCACGATCGAGCAGCTCGCGGGCGACATGCTGCCGTCCGCGACCGACGCACAGCGGATTGCGACAGGATTCCACCGGAACACCCTGCTCAATCAGGAAGGCGGCATCGACGTCGAAGAAGCGCGATGGGAAACGCTCGTCGATCGCGTGAGCACGACCGGGACTGTATGGCTCGGCTCGACGATCGGATGCGCGCAGTGCCACAACCACAAGTACGACCCGTTCTCGCAGCGCGACTTCTACCGCATGCTCGCATTCTTCGACAATGGCGAGTATTCGGTGTACGGCCAGCAGGGCGGCGACCACTACATCAACGAGCCCGACCTGGAGCTCCCGACGCCGGAACAGGCGGCTCAGCGGAAGGTGCTGCAGGCGCAGCTCGACGATCTGCGCGAGCAGCTGAAGGCTTCCTCTCCGGAGCGTACGGAACAGCAGGCCTCGTGGGAGCAGTCGATCCTTGCGGCCGAACGGAGCTGGACCGTTCTCACGCCTGTCGACCGCACACGCCGCGCGGGGCACGGTCCTCACGACTCTGCCGGATGGTTCGGTTCGCGCCAGCGGGCCGAGCCCGCTCGAAGACAAGTACGTGGTCCGCGCGGCGCTGCCACCGGGAGCGATCACTGCCATCCGTCTCGAAGCCCTTCCGGACCCGGCGCTGCCGCAGGGAGGTCCAGGGCGCGACTACTACGGCAACTTCGCGCTCACCGGCTTCTCGTTTGCGATCGCCCCGTCGCCAGGTGCCGCACCTGGCCCATCGCTCGTGTTCCAGAAGGCGACTGACAACAGCCACGTGGGCGGCAACGAGGCCGACCAGCTCGTCACGCCTGACGCTGTAACGAAGAACACGCGCGATCTCCCGCCGGGATGGAGCATCAACGCCACGAGCGACACCATTCGGCGTCCACGCGTTGCCGTGTTCAAGTTCGAGAGCCACCTCGAGCCCGACCTCCGGGACTGCGATCGTCACGCTGACGTTCAAGGGCATCGCCGTGTCGCAGGCGTTGGGGCGGTTCCGTCTCTCGGTGACCGCCGATCCGGATCCATTTGTCGTGACGACGGTCGGCCCCGGTTCCCGTGCGGTGCTCGACGAGGCGCCGCCGGCCCGTACGGAAGAGGATCGCAAGACCTTGCACGAGACGTTCCTCGACAAGGCGCCAGCGCTCGAGGATCTCCGCACGCACATCACCGAGCTGGAAGGGAAGATCGCGGCGCTCGGCATCACCACGGCGCACGTGCTGCACGAGCGCGAGGGGTACGAGCGGCCCTCGACCTGGTTCCGTGTGCGCGGCAGCTACATGGCGAAGGGCGACCGGGTGTACGCCGGAACGCCGGCGGTGCTGCCTGCCATGCCCGACGATCAGATGCCGAACCGTCTCGGCCTGGCTCGATGGCTGGTGAGTGGCGACAATCCGCTGACTGCACGCGTCGCGGTCAACAGGGCCTGGGAGCAATTCTTCGGGCGCGGGATCGTCGAAACGAGTGAGGACTTCGGCACACAGGGCGCGCCCCCTCCCACCCCGAGCTGCTCGACTGGCTGGCGACCGAGCTCGTGCATCAGAAATGGCACATCAAGTCGCTCCATCGCCTGATCGTGACGTCGGCCACGTACCGGCAGTCCGCGGCGGCGACGCCGGAGCTCATCGAACGAGATCCCTACAACCGGCTGCTCGCGCGCGGTCCTCGTTTCCGGCTCGAAGCCGAGTCGCTTCGCGACGCGGTGCTGGCGGCGAGCGGGCTGCTGTCGCCGACGATTGGCGGACCCAGCGTCTTTCCGCCGCAGCCTGACGGCATCTGGGACAATCCGTACAGCGACGCCAAGTGGGTGACGAGCACCGGACCCGATCGGTATCGGCGCAGCCTCTACACGTTCATCCGTCGGACGGCTCCGTATCCGAGCCTGATCGCATTCGACGGCACGAGCCGCGAGTTCTGCACCGTGCGGCGCGTCCGCACAAATACGCCGCTGCAGGCACTCGCCCTCTTGAACGACGAAGCCTTCTTCGAGGCCGCGCGTGCGCTGGCTGCGCGGATCCTGCACGACACGCCGCAGGCCGCCTCCGGCGCAGCGGATGCCGCAGCGATAGACCGGGATCGCGCTGCGTACGGCTTCCGGCTCTGTACCTCCCGGCAGCCCACACCATCGGAGCTCGATCGCATCGTCCAGTCGCTGCACAAGCAGCAGGAGCACTTCAAAGCCACGCCTGCCGCCGGTGCGCAGGTGCTCGCAGAGTCTGCGACAGATGCCACTCAAGCGGATCGCGCCGCGTGGACGCTCGTCTCGAACGCCTTACTCAATCTCGACGAGACGGTTAGTAGATAGGTGCGGACGGAAGGTGCGGTCAAAGGGTGCGAACAAAAGGTGCGGCAGGAAGGTGCGGTTAGTTGCGCCGCCGTGAGCCTTGTGCCTGCGACCGTAGCCGTAGCCCGTAGCCCGTAGCCCGTAGCCCGTAGCCCTGAGTAAGGTCCCTTATGTCCGTGCTCGACATAACCCGTCGTCACTTCTTTCGGCAGACCGGCTTCGGCATCGGGTCGCTGGCGCTGGCTTCGCTCGTCGATGAGCGGCTGCTGGCCGCGGCGGTGGATCCCGCTGGCCCCCTGGGGCCGCACTTCGCGCCGAAGGCCAAACAGGTCATCTACCTGTTCATGGCCGGCGCACCGTCGCAGATCGATCTGTTCGACGAGAAACCGAAGCTTCGGCAATACGACGGACAGCCGATTCCGGAAGAGATCGTCAAGGGCGAACGTTTTGCGTTCATCAAGGGCACGCCCCGATTGCTCGGCTCACCATTCAACTTCGGGAAGCACGGACAATCCGGCGCGGAGCTCTCGACACTCCTGCCCAACCTCGCGAAGCACGCCGACGAGATCGCGATCGTCCGATCGATGCAGACGACGCAGTTCAATCACGCGCCAGCACAGATCTTCATGAATACCGGACACCAGATCATCGGGCGTCCGAGCATGGGATCGTGGTTGAGTTACGGGCTCGGCAGCGAGAACAAAGACCTGCCGGCCTTCGTCGTGCTGATCTCCGGGCAGAATCAGCCGGACGGCGGCAAGTCGTGCTGGGGCAGCGGCTTCCTGCCCACCGTGCACCAGGGCGTCGAGTTCAGGTCGAAGGGCGAGCCCGTGCTCTTCTCGGCCAACCCCGCCGGCGTGAATGCCGGCGCACGCCGTGAGTCGCTCGACCTCCTCTCGGATCTGAATCGCGCCGAATACGACACGACACATGATCCAGAGACGCTGACGCGAATCGCCGCCTACGAGCTCGCGTACCGGATGCAGACCAGCGTGCCCGAGCTCACCGACGTCTCGGCCGAGAGCGAGAAAACGCGCGAGATGTACGGCACACAGCCTGGTACCGTGTCGTTCGCCAACAACTGTCTGCTCGCGCGGCGGCTCGTCGAGCGCGGCGTCAGGTTCGTCCAGCTCTATCATCGCGGCTGGGATACTCATGGCGCATCAGCAGGCACCGACATCGTCGTGCGACTGCCAAGCCTCTGCCTCGAGGTGGATCGAGCGATTGGCGGGCTCCTGACAGACCTCAAGCAGCGGGGCCTGCTGGATACGACGCTCGTCGTGTGGGGCGGCGAGTTCGGTCGCACACCGATCAATGAAGCGCGGAACGGATCCAAGCTGCTCGGCCGCGATCATCATCCCCGGGCGTTCACGATCTGGATGGCCGGCGGCGGCGTGAAACCAGGCGTTACCATTGGGCGCACCGACGAGCTCGGCTACAACGTCGTCGAGGATCCCGTGGACGTGCACGACCTCCACGCGACGATGCTCTATCTGATGGGGCTGGATCACAAGAAGCTGACCTACCGCTTCCAGGGCCGCGATTTCCGGCTCACCGACGTCCAGGGCAACGTCGTCCAGAAGCTCTTGGCCTAGACAATGGACCCGTTTGACGGATCGCCTGGCCGTTCCCAGGGCACGGTCGTCCTGGCGGCCACCGGACTGTCGAAGGCGTACGCCGGCATCCGAGCACTCCGCGGCGTCTCGCTCGATGTCCTCGCCGGTGAAGTCCATGCGATCGTCGGCGAGAACGGCGCGGGCAAATCGACGCTGATCAAGATTCTCGCGGGGGCGGTCGCTCCAGACGAGGGCGTGCTGGACGTCGGAGGCGCACGCGTGACGCGTCACGATCCGCTCGCCGCCCGCCGCCGCGGGATTGCGGTCATTTACCAGCAGCCCACACTGTTCCCACACCTGAGCGTCGCGGAGAACCTGTCGCTGGCTCTGGACGCGGGCGCACCGCTCAAGCGGATCGACTGGGCGAAGCGGCGCTCCGACGCGCGCCGGCTGCTCGAAGCCGCGGGTGCCGTCATCGATCCGGATGCCTCGGCCGGCACGCTGTCGATCGCCGAGCAGCAGATGGTCGAGATCGCGCGCGCGCTGAGCCACGAGGCGCGCATCGTGATCATGGACGAGCCCACAGCTTCGCTGACGGTGCGCGAAGTGGATCGGCTGCTCGACACCGTCCGGACTCTTCGCGCCCATGACACCGCCGTCGTCTATATCTCACACAGACTCGACGAGGTCTTCGCGCTCGCCGATCGCATCACCGTCCTCAGGGACGGCGAACGTGTCGCCACAGTGGAAGCGGGTGCAACCGATCGCGCGTCCGTGATCCGGATGATGATCGGCCGAGCGATGGATGAATCGCCGGGGTCCAGGGAGGACGGGGTGACTGACCCCGGCGCCACACTTACTCCTGTGGGGCCGGGGACATTCGGCGCGGTCGCCGAAGCACCCCGTGCAGATGTGCCGGCGGGGTCATTCATCCCGCCCGGCATGCGCCCCGCCGGGCCTGTCCGCCTCGAACTCGATCGAGTCAGCAGCGTCGAAGGTGTCAGGGACGTCTCGCTCAGCGTCCGTGGGGGCGAGATCGTCGGCCTCGGTGGACTCGTCGGCGCCGGCCGCACCGAGCTCGCGCGCGCCCTGTTCGGCCTCGCGCCGGCGTCAGGCGGCATCAGCGTGGACGGCACCCGTCGCCAGATCACCTCACCGTCAGACGCGATCGCGGCCGGTCTCGCGTACCTGCCCGAGGACCGCCGCAAGCACGGTGTCATCGGCGAGCTTAGGAACGGATCGAACCTCTCGCTGGCGTCGCTGCCGCGGCTCGCCCGCCTGGGTGGATGGCTCGATCGCCGAGCCGAAGCCGAGGCCGGCCAGCGGTTCATCCGGGAGCTCGACGTGCGTCCGGCGTCGCTGTCGGCCGCCACACGCACGCTGTCAGGTGGCAACCAGCAGAAGGTCGCGCTGGGCCGCTGGTTGATGACCAACCCTTCGGTGTTGATCCTCGACGAGCCCACGCAGGGCGTGGATGTCGGCGCCAAAGCCGAGATTCATCGCCACATCCGGCGCCTCGCGACAGAGGGCGCGGCCATCCTCCTCGTTTCGTCGGATCTTCCTGAATTGCTGTCGCTGAGCGATCGCATCATCGTGATGCGCGGCGGCGCGATGACTGGATCGCTTTCACGACGTGAGGCAACCGCTGAATCCGTCATGCGCCTCGCACTCGGCGAGAGCGCGGCGTGACTCGCGAGAACCGCACCGCGCGAGCAGGGTTGCGCGATCTGGGCGCGGCGGCTGCGCTCCTGGTGCTGCTGGCGGTGCTCGCCGTTCTGGCACCTGATTTCTTTCGTCCATCCAATCTCCGCGATCTCGCCGTCAGCAACGCACCGGCCGCGATGGTGGCCATCGGCCTGACGCTGGTGCTCCTGACCGGACACGTAGACATCTCGGTTGGCTCGCAGTTCGCCATCGCGTCGGTGGCCTATGCCGTGCTCGCCAAGTCAGGCACTCCCGCAGTACTTGCGGCGCTCGCAGGTACCTGGCGCTCGGCGCCGTGCTCGGTCTCGTGAACGGGTGGCTCGTGGCGCGGCTCGGCATGCCGTCTGTCGTCGTCACGCTGGCGACGATGGTGGTGTGGCGGGATGCGGTGCGGTGGTACACCGAGGGCACATGGGTGCAGGGGCTGCCGGAGGGGTTCCAGTGGTTCGGTCTGCCGCAATCGATTGGCGAGGCTGTCATCGTCGGTTTGGCGATCGTCCTTGCTGCCGCCGCCGCGTACGTGCTGCGAGCGGTCGCGATTGGCCGTTGGCTGTTCGCGGTCGGGTCGGATCCGGAAGCCGCCAGGTTGAGCGGCCTTCGACCGCCGCTCGTCGTGATGGGCGGGTTCGTCGTCCTTGGCGCGCTCACCGCGGTCGCAGCCGTCGTGAACGACGTCCGCTTCTCTCAGGTGCCTCCCAGCGCCGGAATCGGCCTCGAGCTGAAGGTGCTTGCGGCGGCCGTCGTTGGCGGCACGCTCATCACGGGCGGCCGTGGCACGGTCCTGGGCACGATGGCGGGGATTGCCCTGCTCGGCACGCTGGGCACCGGCCTCACGTTCGTCGGTCTCAGCCCGTTCTGGGAGAAGGCGGCGCAGGGCGCAATGATCCTCGTGGCGGCGGCCGTTGATTCGGCCAGGGCACGCCCCGCGCGGCGGTCGGTGAGCCGCGCATGAGCACGCCCTCCGTGCGAGCGTTGCCTTCACGCGTTCCGCTTTCGCACGAAGTGATCCTCGCCGGCATCATCGTCCTGCTGGCCGCGGTCTTCGCGATCGCCGGATCCAACTTCGCAACGGCTGCCAACATGGCCGACATGGTCCGCCTGGCAGGCGAGGTCGGCCTGATCGCCATCGCACTCACGCCCATCGTCGTCACGGGCGGCATCGATTTGTCGGTCGGGTCGCTGATGGGACTCGTCGCGGTCGCAGTCGGTCTGCTGTGGCGGGATGTGGGCCTGTCGATCTGGACCGCTGCGGCGATTGGCGTCTTGCTCGGGATCGCGGGCGGCGCGCTGAACGCGCGTCCTGGTCGCGAGGTTCTCGCTGCCGCCGCTCATCGTGACCCTCGCGACGCTGTCCCTGTACCGGGGCCTGGCCGAGGGCATCACGCACGGGGCGGATTTCGTGAGCGGCTTTCCCGCCGGATTCCTTGCGTTCGGTCAAGGCACGGTCGCGGGCCTGCCGACACAGGTGCTCCTGCTCAGCTGCGAGTTGCCGCAGGCTATGGAGTGCTGCTGCACAGAAGCATCGCAGGACGCGCGGCGTTCGCCATCGGTTGGTCGCCGGACGGTGCACGCTTCGCGGGCGTCCCAGTCCCGCGCCGCCTGGCGCTGTTGTACGTCGCGTCCGGAGCGGTGGCCGCATTGGCCGCGGTCCTCTACGTGGCGAGAACTGGCCAGGCCAAGGCGGACGCGGGCACGGGCTACGAACTGCTCGCGGTGGCAGCGGTCGTGCTGGGAGGAACGTCCATCACGGGTGGACGTGGGTCCATCGGCGGCACACTACTCGGCGTCGCAGGTATTGTGGTGCTGCGGACAGGCCTGCGGCTGGCAGACCTCCCGTCCGAGCTTGCCGGCATCCTGACCGGTGGGCTGCTGCTCGTCAGCATCGCCGCCGCAGCGCGTGAGGCCGCGGGCGGGGAACGCCGCGCGCGCCAGCACGCACGCGCGCCCACTGATCTCGTCGAGTCGTCTGGGGGTACTCTTCTCACTATGCGCAACTCGCAGCTCGCTGTTCTGTGCGCCGCCGTACTGGGCGCCGCACTGATCGTCGCGTCGAGCAACTGGTGGCTGGTCCGCTCGCTCGAACGGATGCATGGCGGCCCGGGCGCCTCTTCTTCGACCGCCGCCGCGCCTGGCGCCGCGGCACGCGCGATCACGGTCGCGATGATGCCAAAGGCCAAGGGCGACCCGTATTTCGTGAGCTGCCGAAAGGGCGCTGAAGACGCCGCCCGTGAGCTCGGCGTCACTCTCATCTGGGATGGACCCACGGATCTCGATCCGGCGAGGCAGAACGAAGTCGTGGACAGCTGGATTACGCGCGGTGTGGACGTCATCGCCGTCAGCGTCGAGAACAAGGCGAGCATCTCGACCGCGCTCAGACAGGCCAGACAGCGTGGCATCAAGGTGATCGCCTGGGATGCGGATGCCGAGAAGGATGCACGCGACGTCTTCATCAACCAGGCGACGCCGCAGGGAATCGGAGAGGTCTTGACGGACCGCGCCGCGGGGCTCCTGAACGACAAGGGCGACTTCGCGATCGTGACCGCCTCGCTGAGCGCCGCCAATCAGAACGAATGGATCAAGTACATCCGCGCGCGGCTCGCCGAGAAGCATCCGAACGTGCATCTCGTCGCGATCCAGCCAAGCGATGGCGATCGCGATCGGGCCTTCACGGAAGCCCAGAACATCCTGAAGGTGCACCCGTCGGTGAAAGTGATCATGGGTATCGCCGCACCGGCCGTCCCGGGTGTCGCCGAAGCTGTCCGACAGTCGGGCCGGTCCGACGTGAAGGTGCTGGGGCTGTCGCTCCCGAACATGTGCAAGCCCTTCGTGAAAGCCGGCGTCATCGACAGTGTCGTACTCTGGAATACGCTCGACCTGGGCTACCTCACCGTGTATGCCGGCCGCGCGCTGGCGACTGGAGAATTGACGGTGGGCCAGACCAGCCTGCGAGCGGGCCGATTGGGCACGGTCGAAGTGAAAGCGGACGAGGTGCTGCTCGGCAAGCCATTCGTGTTCGACAAGTCGAACATCGACGGTTTTGATTTCTAACGATCCAGGGGTCGGGCCTACGAGGGTCGGGCCTTGAGCCCGACCCAAGGCCCGACCCTGAAGGCCCGACGCGCATATTGACGATGCGATTGACGAATGAGGAATAGGGATTGGGGGGGACACACGCGGGAAGCGTGACCCCGCCCCCACGACAGCTGCGCTCACGATAGCGGCAGCCCTTGCAGTCGTCACGCTGGTGGCGGGCGCGGCCGGCCAGAACGGATCGAGTAGCGCGCCCGGCGTACAGGCGAGCGCAGCGTCGCCGGAAGAACAGCAGGCGCGCGTGACATGCGGCGTCTGCCACGCCTTCCCGCCGCCAGACGTTCTGCCGAAGGCGCAGTGGCGGGACGAGTTCCTCAAGATGATGTACCTGCGGGAGAATCGCCTTCCGCCGATCGGACCGCCAGAGGTGACGCGTCTCGCACCGCTGCCTGACGACATGCGGAAGGTGCTGCCGTATTACGAGAATCACGCACCCGAGCATCTGCCACAGCCTGCACCATGGCCACCTGCGAGCGAGTCGCCGCTGCATTTCGTCAGGCACGGCTTCTCGGTCCCGTCAACGCGCGATCAGCCCGCGGTGTCGAATGTCAGGCTCGGCGACTTCGACGGCGACGGCCGGATTGAACTGCTCGCGACCGAAATGCGCGTCGGCCTGGTGCTCAAGGCAAATCCGACGGATCCGTCCGGAACCCTGTCAATCCTGGGCACCGCGCCACACCCCGATCACGTGACGCCTGTGGATCTCGACAAAGACGGCATTCTCGATCTGCTCATCGGGGACCTGGGCGAGTTCTTCCCCGCCGATCACGACCACGGCGCCGTGATCTGGATGCGCGGCCTCGGCAACTGGAAGTTCAGTCCGTTCTGGCTCGACGGCTGGCCGCGCGTGGCCGACGTCGAGGCGGCGGACTTCAACGACGATGGCAAACTCGATCTCGCGGTGGCGGCATTCGGCTACCACAAGACTGGAAACATCTCGATTCTCGAGAATCAGATCACGAATCCCAGCCAGCCCACGTTCAAGACCCATGTGATCGATCCCCGCACGGGCGCGATCCACATCATCCCGGTCGATCTGAACAAGGATGGGCACATGGACTTCGTCGTCCTGCTCGCGCAGGAGCACGAGACCGTGATCGCCTTCATCAATCGCGGCACGGGCGATTTCACGTTCGATCAGAAGGTCATCTACGCCGCTCCGCATCCCAACTGGGGTTCGTCGGGAATCCAGCTCGTGGATCTCGACAAGGACGGCGATCTCGACGTGATCCTCACGCACGGCGACACCTTCGACGATGGGATCGTGAAGCCCTATCACGGCATTCAGTGGCTCGAGAACAAGGGCACGTATCCGTTCGTCGAGCACACGACTGGCGGACATGCCCGGGGTGCATCGCGCGATTGCGGCGGATCTCGACGGCGACGGCGATCTCGACATCGTGGCCTGCGCGCTCCTCGCCGGCGGAGCCGACGTGGACGAAAGCACGCTTCCCGCGCTCGTGTGGCTCGAGCAGACGACGCCTGGCACGTTCGTCAGACACACGATCGAGACTGGATTCCCGCGCCACGCCACGTTGGACGTCGCCGACATCGACGGTGACGGCGACATCGACATCGTCGCTGGCAACTTCTCGGCGAACCGGCCAGTCTCCACGTGGATTGACGTCTGGGAGAACCAGCTGAAGCGAACAAAGTAATGCGCTGGCTGTTTGCTGCCGCCCTCTACTTCCCGTTGGCGGCGTGCAGTCCGCCGGGCTCGACCTCGGACCGTCCCGCAATCCTCCTCTTTGCCGGGCAGGGCACATCGCCGAACGACGTCACCGCGGTGGAACGCATCCTGAGCGAGCACCACTTGAGCTATGCGGCAGCGGACTCAGCGCGCCTGAACGCGATGAGCGAACGCGACCTCGAAGCCTACCGTCTGCTGGTCGTTCCCGGCGGCAACTTCGAAGAGATGGGGAACAGTCTGGATCACGCCACGCCGGTGCGGGTTCGACACGCGGTCGGCAGCGGGCTGAACTACCTCGGGATCTGCGCCGGCGCCTTCATCGCCGGGAATTCGCCGTACAACGGCTTCAATCTCACGTCTGGCGTGAGGTTCCCCTTCTACGCCGCGGAAGCGCGAGGCATCCGCAAGGCCGCGATAGCCATTGCCACGCCTGGCTCGCCGGCATTCGAGCACTACTGGGAAGACGGCCCGCAGCTCTCGGGGTGGGGTGACGTCGTTGGCAAATATCCGGACGGCACGCCCGCCATCGTGCAGGGCGCGGCCGGCGCCGGATGGGTGATTCTACCGGGGTTCACCCCGAGGCACCCGAGCACTGGCGCGGCGGCATGACCTTCGCGACTCCGGCCAGCGTGGACAACGCGTACGCGGCAACGCTCATAGACGCAGCGTTGAACCGGAAGCGCCTCGCGCACTACTGACCGGGGTATCCTGACCAGGATCCGATGGGAAAAAGAGGAGGCAGAGGACATCTGATGGCCGGGGTGTACCGACGGACGGGCGAGTGACCCCGGCCCCATACGCGGCCGGCGCACAACGAAGGACCGGGCGAGCGACTCCCAGTCCACGCCTTCCTCACACGGGTTGTATTGGATCCTGGCCATTGCGGCGGCGGCGTTTCTCGTCTACCTGAACGCGTTCGGTCACGATTTCGTCCTCGACGACACGCGAATCATCGGCGACAACCTGCGGATCCGGTCGCTCGGCAACATTCCCGAGCTGTTTCGATCGTCGTACTGGGGCATCGCGGGCGCGCAGTCGCTGTACCGCCCGCTGGTCGTCGCCAGCTATGCCCTGAACTACGCGGTACACGGGCTCTCAACGTACGGGTTCACGGCGGTCAACGTGGCAATCCATGCGGCGGTCTCGGTGCTGCTCTTCGCGTTGGTTCGCACGCTGCGTGGATCCCGCATCGTCGCAGGCATGGCAGGAATCGCGTTTGCGGTCCATCCCGTGCACACGGAGGCCGTGACGGGAATTGCCGGCCGCGCGGAGTTGCTTGCCGCGCTCTTCTTCCTGATCAGCCTTCTCTGCCACCGGCAGGCCGCCATCGCTGGTCAGTGGGTCTACCGTCTCGGTGCCCCGGTCTGCCTGGCATGCGCGCTGCTGTCCAAGGAAAGCGCGATCGCGCTGCTCCTCGTCGCGCCGGTGATGGACGCGCTCTTCCCTCTACAGGGCCCTGACGGCCGGCCGCTATCGATCCGAGCGCGCATCGTCGGCGGCTACGTGCCGCTCATCGCCGTCGCGCTCGCGTACCTCGCGGTCCGCCATGCGGTGCTCGGCCGTATCACGATCTCGGAGGGCCTGATCGCGCCGCTCGACAATCCACTGGTACCGATCTCGACGATGGCGCTCGGCGAACGGCTCGGCGCCACGACGAGTCAGGCGCTGATGACGCCCTTTGCGGTGGTCGTCGGGTCCGCGAGGCTGCTGGTCTGGCCCGCGCACCTGTCGCCGGACTATTCGTACCAATCAGATTCCATTGGTCTCGAGTGCGCTCGACGCGCGCTTTGCAGGCGGCGTGGCGATCGTCGTGGGTTGTGCGTGCGGCGTCGTCGTGCTGTGGCGCCGACGGCCGATCGCGGCCTTCGGTCTGGCATTCTTCGGTCTGCCGTTTTCGGTCGTCAGCAATTTCGTCATCACGATCGGCACGATCTGCGCGGAACGGCTCATGTTCCCTGCCCAGTGCCGGCTTTCTCATCGCCTGCGCCGCCGGTGTGGAGTGGCTGACCGAACGGAAGCCGAATCTCCGCCGGCCCGCGTATGGCGCCGCGGCACTTCTGTGCCTGCTGGGCGCGGTCCGTCCCTGGACCCGCAACCCCGATTGGAAGGACGAGCTCGCCCTGTGGTCGGCGGCAATCGATGTCGCCCCAGACAGCGCGCGCGTGCAGTCGGAATACGGCCGGGTACTGATGACGCTTGCAGAAAGCGAGGCCCCAGCCGGACGGACCGCTGACGCCGAGGCGCACTTCGCGGATGCCCGGAAGCATTTCGAGCGGGCGTTGACGATCTATCCGTCAAGTACACACCGCCGATGGACGGCCTCGCCACGATTCTCTCGGAGCATCAGCGTTTCGATGAG
>CAVUPP010000018.1:0-162077 GCA_963743245.1 Vicinamibacteria bacterium
GACGAAGACGTCGTAGATGAGCCCGAGCTCGTAGATGTTGACCGGGAATTTCCGGGTCGAACACCGTGCGCACCGCGTCGAGGATGCGTGGCTTGAGCGCCGTTCGTCGCGGCTTCATCGGCCACGAGGATCCGCCGTTCGCGAGCCTGCCGACGACGGTCGCCGAAGACTCCGAGCGACGTGGGCTGAATGACCGGGAGAAAAGGGAGAATCAGTCATGTCGGAATTCGGCGTGCGGAGTTCGAAATCGAGTTTAATTCGGCGTTCGAAAATTCGAACGATACGAACACCGAAGACGACGCTCTTGTCCTGCAGCTACTCGGTCGAAACCTGCTTCTCGCCACGTGACGACGGCGGCGCGGAAGCGTGTGCCACGACAGCGTGGCGCACTTGACGCGGCTCGGATGCTCGCGCACGCCGGAGAGGACGGCCAGCTTGCCCAGTCCTGCGGTATCCGGCGGCTGCGACGGGTCCGACGTCACCAGCGCGTGGAAACCGGTCGAACAGCTCCTGCGCTTCCGTCATCGGTCTTGCCCACGAGCGCATCGGTCATGAGCGACGCCGATGCCCGCGAGATCGCGCACCCGGTCCCTTCGAACGTGACCTGCTTGATGCGATCGCCTTCGAGATCGAGAAACACCGTCAGGCGGTCGCCGCAGAGGGGGTTGAATCCCTCACACACACGATCGGCTTCGTCGAGCCGGCGGAAATTCCGGGGCGACTTGTTGTGGTCGAGGATGACTTCCTGGTACAGCTCGCGGAGGTCGGACATCTTAGTATCCAGCCTTTTTCAAGGCTCCAGGTCTTCAGGCTCAGGCGCTACCAACTACGGACTACGAACTACGAACTTCAAGAGAGCAGCTGGTGGGCCTTGTGGAGCGCGGCGATGAGCGCATCGACATCGTTCCGCGTGTTGTAGAACGCAAACGACGCGCGGGCGGTCGCTGTAATCCCGTAGCGGTCCATGACCGGCTGCGCACAGTGCTGTCCGGTGCGGATGGCGACGCCTTCGTTGTCGAGCACGGTGCCAATGTCGTGCGGATGGACGCCGTCCATGACGAACGACAGGACGCTGGTCTTGCGGCGAGCCTGACCAATCACGTGCACGGAAGGCAGTTCCGTCAACCGCTCGGTCGCGTACGCCAGCAGATCGTCTTCATGCGCCAGCGCGGCCGTCCGGTCGAGGCCATTCAGATACTCGACCGCCGCGCCAAAACCCACGACGCCGGCAATGTTCGGCGTCCCCGCTTCGAACTTGTGGGGGAGCGTGTTGTAAGTCGTCTTCTCGAACGTCACCGACGCGATCATGTCGCCGCCGCCCTGGTAGGGGGGCATCCGCTCCAGCAGATGCGTCTTGCCGTACAACACGCCGGTGCCCGTCGGGCCGCACATCTTGTGGCCCGAGAACGTATAGAAGTCCGCGTCGAGCGCCTGGACGTCCACGGTCAGGTGCGGTGCGGCCTGCGCACCGTCCACGAGAACGACCGCGCCCACGCGGTGAGCCGCCTCGACAATCTCCTCGACGGGATTGATCGTCCCTAGCGAATTCGACACATGGATGATGGCGACGAGCTTCGTGCGGTTGCTCAGCAGCCTGTGGAATTCGTCCAGGCGCAGCTCGCCGCGTTCGTCGATGGGCACGACGCGGAGCGTCGCGCCGGTCTGCTCGCACACGAGCTGCCACGGCACGATATTCGAGTGATGCTCCATCCACGAGACCAGCACCTCATCGCCGGGCTTGAGCATCGTCCGGCCCCAGGACTGGGCGACGAGATTGATGCTCTCGGTGCAGCCCTTCGTCAGCACGACTTCCCGGCTGTGCGGGGCGTTGATGAAGTGCTGGAGCAGCGTGCGCGACCGTTCGTACGCCCGCGTAGCGCGCTCGCTCAAGAGGTGCGTGGCCCGGTGGATGTTGGCGTTGTCGTGGGCGTAGTAATCGTTCAGGGCATCGAGGACCGACTGCGGCTTCTGCGACGTGTTGGCGCTGTCGAGATAGACGAGCGGCCGCCCATGAACCTCCTGCTGGAGGATGGGAAAGTCGGCGCGGACGCGTTCCACATCGAAGCCCGCACGAACAGGAACCGTCAGCTCACTCATGAACCTATTCTGAACCTCTCAAACCTACTGAACCAACTGAACCTACCGAACTTCTGAACCAACTACGCTTGTATTTCCTGCACCCGCTTTTGCACGATCTCGTCCAACCGCTCACGGAGCGGTGCGAACTTGACGCGATTGACGATGTCCCCGGCGAAGCCCTGGATGAGCAACGCTCGAGCATCTGCCAGATCGATGCCGCGCGCCTGCAGATAGAAGAGCATTTCCGGATCCAGCTGACCCACCGTCGCCCCGTGCGTACACTTGACATCGTCCGCGAAGATCTCGAGCTGCGTTTGGTGTCGATCTGCGCGCCGTCCGAGGGGCAGCGTCTTGTTCGTCTGTTTGGCGTCGGTCTTCTGCGCGTCCTGCCGCACGATGATCTTTCCGTTGAAGACACCGCGGGCCTCTGCCGCCGAGAATGCCCTTGTACAGCTCATGGCTCCCGTTGTGCGGCAGCGCGTGATCGATGGTCGTGTGCGTGTCCACCAGCTGCGTGCCGCCGGCCAGATACAGGCCGTTCAGCGTGGTATCGCCGCCCTGGCCGCCCAGAATGGCCGCGACGTCGTTTCGCGCGATGGCCGCTCCGAGGACGAAATTGTGCGACAGGCACACGGTCTCACGTCCGGTGCGCACGACCTGCATCCCCACGTGATAGGCCGACACACTCTCGCGCTGCACGCTGGTAGTGATTGAGGATAGCGCAGTAGCCAAAGCAGAGAATTCCGACACCGTGTTGGTGAAGTACGTCTGGCCCGCGGCTCCGACGTAGGTCTCGACGATCGACGGGCCTGCTGTGTTCGCCAGCGACGACGAGCAGACGTGGATGACCGGCGCGGGGCCGCCGCCTGAAACGGATCAAACACCACGTGCACCGGCCAATGGATCACGCGATCTCGTGCGATCTCGACGAACGCGCCGTCCTCCATGAACGCCGTGTTGAGCGCGGTAAAGGCCGAACTCTGACCACGGGAGGCTTTGGGCGAGCCACGGCTCGACGATCGGCGGCACGCGTTGCCAGGAGCTGGGCAAGCAATCCGCCTCGAGTCCCGCGGGCAGATTCGTTACGGTGCGGGACAGGCTCGGCGCAAACCGTCCATTGACGAACACGAGCTCTGCAGCCACCGACCCACCAAAAAGGTGGGGGGCGAGTGCGGGCCGCATCGGTCTGGACAGCTTCAACGCCCAGAATGGCGTCGTGACAATCGCCGACACCGGCGTGAATCGCCACTCTTCATGGCGCGTCGTGGGAATCCGGCCGGCCGCGAAGCGAGCCAGCGCCTCGTCCCGGGGCGCGGTCAACCAGGACGGCTGGGGACCGACAACCGCGGCCGGCAGGACGTAGCGGCTGACATACCGCGATACGTGATCTGCCGACCTGCCCTGTTCTACGACGAGTCGCCATGGGCTAAAACCTGGGGGCGGCCAGCCCCGGATCGGTCTCGTCGCCGAGCGATCCAGCCGTAGCCCTTGTCTTCCAGTTCCAGGGCCAGATCCTTGCCGCCGGACTTGACGATGCGACCATCCACCAGGACGTGGACGAAATCCGGCACGATGTAGTTAAGCAGCCGCTGATAGTGGGTGAGACGACGATGCCGCGGTCCGCTCCGCAGGGCGTTGACGCCATCGGCCACCATCCTCAGGGCGTCGATATCGAGGCCCGAGTCGGTTTCGTCGAGGATAGCCAGCTTGGGTTCCAGCACGGGCATCTGGAAGATCTCGTTCCGCTTCTTCTCGCCGCCGGAGAAGCCTTCGTTCACAGGCCGCTTGAACAGATCCGGCTCGATGTGGAGAGATTTCAGTTGCTCGCTGACGATCTGCATGAACTCCATGGCGTCGAGCTCCTGCTATCCGCGATTCCGGACAGCGTTCAGCGCCGCCCTCAGGAAGTAGGCGTTGCTCACGCCGGAATCTCGACCGGATACTGGAACGCCAGGAACACGCCCTCCGGGCCGCTCCTCGGGATCCATCTCCAGCAGATCCTGGCCGTTGAACCGACGGTCCCGCCGGTCATTCGAAGGCGGGATGCCCCGAGAGCACACGCGCGAGCGTGCTCTTGCCAGAGCCGTTCGGCCCCATGATGGCGTGGACCTCGCCGGCCTTCACCGTGAGGTCGATCCCCTTCAGAATGTCTTTGCCATGGGCCTGCGCCCGCAAGTCTCGAATTTCAAGCATTTCGTGTCCACGCACCTCTCGTTCGCACCGGCCGTCCGCACCTTTTGGCCGCACGTCCGTCCGCACCCTTCTATCCCACACTTCCTTCCAAGCTGACGCCGAGGAGCTTTTGCGCCTCGACGGCAATTCCATCGGCAGCTCGCGGAACACTTCCTTGCAGAAGCCGCTCACGATCATGTTCACCGCGTCTTCGGACGAGATGCCGCGCTGACGGCAGTAGAAGATCTGGTCCTCGCCGATCTTCGAGGTCGACGCCTCGTGCTCGACCTGCGCGCTGGTGTTCTTGATCTCGAGGTACGGGAAGGTGTGCGCGCCGCAGCGGTCGCCGATGAGCAGCGAGTCGCACTGCGAGTAGTTCCGCGCGCCGCTCGCGTTCTTGCCGATTCGCACCGCACCGCGATACGTGTTCTGGCCCCGCCCGCGGAGATGCCCTTCGAGACGATCGTGCTGCGCGTGTTCTTCCCGATGTGGATCATCTTGGTGCCGGTGTCGGCCTGCTGCCGCTGATTGGTCACCGCCACCGAATAGAACTCGCCGATCGAACCGTCGCCGATCAGCAGACAACTCGGATACTTCCACGTGATCGCCGACCCGGTCTCGACCTGCGTCCAGGTGATCTTGGAATTGACGCCGAGGCACGAGCCGCGCTTCGTGACGAAGTTGTAGATGCCGCCGCGTCCTTCGGCGTCGCCGGGATACCAGTTCTGGACCGTCGAGTACTTGATCGTGGCCCGGTCCAGCGCGACCAGCTCGACGACCGCGGCGTGCAGCTGGTTTTCGTCCCGCATCGGCGCCGTGCAGCCTTCGAGATAGCTGACGAACGCACCCTCGTCGGCAACGATCAGCGTCCGCTCGAACTGTCCCGTGCTGGCCGCGTTGATGCGGAAGTAGGTGCTCAACTCCATGGGACAGCGCACGCCCTTCGGGATGTAGGCGAAGCTGCCGTCGGTGAAGACCGCCGAATTGAGCGTGGCGAAGAAGTTGTCCGTGTACGGCACCACCGATCCGAGGTATTTCTTGACCAGCTCAGGATGCTCGCGCACGGCCTCTGAGAACGAGCAGAAGATGATCCCGAGCTCCGCGAGCTTGCTGCGGAAGGTCGTGGCGACCGACACGCTGTCGAAAACCGCGTCCACCGCTACGCCCGACATCAGCTTCTGTTCGTCGAGCGGAATCCCGAGCTTGTCGAAGGTCCGCCGCAATTCGGGATCGACCTCGTCGAGCGAGCTCAACGTCGGCTTCTTCTTGGGGGCCGAGAAGTAGCTGATCTTCTGATAGTCGATCGGGTCGTAGTGCACGTTGTGCCAGGTCGGTTCCTGCATCCCCAGCCACGCGCGGTACGACTTCAGACGGAACTCGAGAAGCCATTCGGGCTCCTCCTTCCGCCGGGAAATCTCGCGGATGACGTCTTCGTTCAGCCCTGGCGGCAGCGTGTCCGACTCGATGTCAGTGACAAAGCCGTACTTGTAGTCCTGTATCGCCAGCTGTTCGACCGTCTCGGTGCTTGTGCTCATCTCTGATCGGTCCTAACGATGGACGATTCGTGTTCGTATTCGTCTTGGGATTCGTGTTCGGGGATCCAAGCGCGTCCTTCAAAAACGAACGCGAATACGAAAACGACATGGCGAAGCGTCCTAGACGCTGAACGACGTTCCGCACCCGCACGTGCTCTTCGCGTTCGGGTTCTGGAAGAAAAAACCTTTGCTCACCAGGTTCGTGTCGTAGTCGAGCACGGCGTGGTCGAGCAGACGGTAGCTCCGTGGATCGATGAAGATTCGCGCGTCGAGCGGACCGACGAAGACCTGATCGTCGGTCTTTGGATCCTGCTCCCAGCCGAACACGTACTCGTACCCGGAGCATCCGCCGGCGCGCAGGCCGACTCGAAGGCCACCGCCAGGCAGTTGGTTCTTGTCGAGCATCTTCAGAATGTGTTTTGACGCCGCCTCAGTGATCTGCACCATGGTGTGGTCGCCTGCCTAGGCAGGTCCTTGCGAATTGTCCCGGCGCGTGGCTGTCCACAGCCGGACTGGCGCCACCGCCGGCGCGCTCGTATTTCGATCCGCCGCCAGATCGGCGACTGAACAGTCGGCCAGCGCACTCGCAATCCGCTCACGGATGCGGTGCAGTGGATCCCGGATGCTGCACTTGCTGTACTGGTCGCACGCTTCGTGCTCGTCGCCGCAGGCCGTCAACGTCAACGGTCCGTCGATGGCCTCTACGATGTCCGCCACCGAGGTCTCGACCGGAGACCGGGACAGGGAATAGCCGCCGTTAATACCCTGCACCGACCGCACGATCCCCTTTCGAACCAGCTGCTGGAGCACCTTGGCCAGGAGCTCCAGTGGCAGATCGTGGTGCTCCGCGATTTCCCGGGCGCTCGCCACCGCGCGCTGACCGGGGAGCGCCATGTACCAGACCGCGATCAGGGCGTAATCTGCCTTCTTGGAGAGTCTCAGCATGAAATCCGACCGGGTTGGTCTTATCCGACCATTCCAGTCTTATTAAGTGTATGGGACGGGTCGCCGGCGGTCAAGGTGGGCAAGAAGAAGGTGCGGTCGGAAGGTGCGGACGAATGGTGCGGCTGGAAGGTGCGGCCGGTGGGTGCGGTCAAAGCCCAAAGCCTAAAGCCCAAAGCCCGATAGGTATCGAGCCCGTGTAGGATGGAAGAATCGTGAAATTTCGCGCCATCATTCTGGATTTCGATGGGCTCGTGCTCGACAGTGAAACCCCCCTGTTCGACATCTGGGCGGGCATCTACGCGTCTCATGGCCAGCAGTTGAGCTTGGACGACTGGCAGCACGCCCTGGGCACGCAGGGGGGATTTGACCCATTCGCAGAGCTCGTCAGCCGAACCGACCAGCCTCTGGACCGCAGCCAGCTCGCCGCGCATGTCAGCCACGAGCACTGGCGGCTCTGCGGCAACGAGCCCCTGCTTCCCGGCGTTCGCGCCAGAGTGGAAGAGGCCCGGAGCCTTGGGATTGGCACTGCGGTGGCGTCCAGCAGTCCCGCCGCCTGGGTCCGGCCGTGGCTCGACCGCCACGAGCTCAGCCCGATGATCGACGCCATCTGTACGCGCGACGATGTGATGCGGGTGAAGCCGGCGCCGGACTTGTTTCTGTTGGCCGCGGAGCGATTGAGGGTCCCGGCGGCGGAGTGTCTGGTCTTCGAGGATTCACCAAACGGTGTACGTGCGGCACACGCCGCTGGCATGGCGGTCGTGGCTGTTCCTTGCGGACTCACGAAGTCCCTGCCACTCGCAGGGCCGACGCTGATGGTCGAGTCGCTCGACGGCTGGACGCTGCCGTCCCTGTTCGACCGCGTCACCGCGGCGTTGCGCGACGCGGACGCAGGCGGTAAAGAATCGCCGGTCAAACAAGACACCATCTGAAGCCCATGCGCGTCCATCTGCAATACGGCACCACCGGGCTCGACGTCGAGCTGCCCGCGGCGAACGTGCAGGTCATCGCGCCGCGCTTCGTGCCCGGGCTGCCCGACGAACACGCGGCATTCCTCGAAGCCGTCCGCAGTCCGATGGACGCCGCTCCGCTCGCATCCCTTGTTCACGCCCACGAGCGCGTGGCGATTGTCATTCCAGATATCACGCGGCCACTGCCGACGGATCGACTACTGCCCTGGGTGCTGCATGAACTGCGTCACGTGCCCGACGACCACATCACGATCGTGAACGGGACCGGGTCCCACCGCGTGAACAGCCCCGACGAGCTCAGAGCGATGGTGGGCCCCGACATCCACGACCGCTGCCGCATCGTCAATCACGACTCGCATGATCCGGCAACGCTCGTCCGCGCGGGGATCGGCTACGACGGTCAGCCCGTGTCGTTCAACCGCACTTACGCCGAAGCGGATCGCCGGATCGTCCTGGGCTTCATCGAGCCGCATTTCATGGCGGGATTCTCGGGGGGCTACAAGGGGATCTTCCCGGCGGTGGCGGACATCGACGCGATCATGCGGTATCACGACGCGCGGATGATCGGTGATGCGCGCAGTACGTGGGGCATCATAGGCGGCAATCCTACGCAGGCGCGCATCCGGCACGACGGCGCGCTCGTCCCGTTGGATTTCTGCATCAACGTCACGCTCAATCGACAGCGTGCGATCACGGCGTTCTTCTGCGGCGCACCATTGGCCGCGCACGACGCCGGCTGCAAGGTATCTCGCGACATCGCGATGGTGCCCTGCGAGCACGCGTTCCCGATTGTCGTGACCACCAACAGCGGGTACCCGCTGGATCAGAATCTGTATCAGGCTGTGAAGGGCATGTCTGCCGCGGCGCAGATCGTCGAGGACGGCGGAACGATCGTTGCGGCCGCGCGCTGCAACGACGGATTTCCTGCACACGGGAACTTCCGCACCCTGCTGTTCGAGTACGAAACGCCGGCAGCGCTGCTTGCCGCAATCCATGCGCCGGGCTTCCTGATCTACGACCAGTGGGAAGCGCAGATGCTGGCGCTCATCCAGGCGAAGGCCGCCGTGGGTCTGTACAGCGAGCTGCCAGACGATGAAGTCCGGCGTGCGCACCTGGTGCCGGTGCACGATGTTGCGGATGCGGTAGCGGAAGGACTCGCGACGTTCGGTAAGGACGCTCCCGTTGCGGTGCTTCCGGAAGGACCGATGACGATCCCGTACCTGGCAGGATAATGAAATTGGCCGGGGTGCGTTGCTGAATCGCGAACGACCCCGGCCCCACGTGGGGGCGGGGTCACTCATCCTGTCGGGTGTGCCCTCCGCTCAGCGCGCTACGAGGCGGGCTGCACCTTCGCGGCCTGGATGTTCATCTGCTTCACGAGCTCCGCCACGGCCTTTGCCATGGCCTTGCCGACGGGCGAGTTGAGCCATCCGACACTGTCGTTGCCGATCGAGCCGAGGCCGGTGTACACGTTCGCACCGACGTGCGTGTTGGAGTCTTCCCCTTTCACGCGGAGACTGGCCAGGCGCTTGCCGGTCGTCACCTCGACGAGGTCCCCCTGCAGCGAGACCTTCCCCTTGGCCCGCTGCACGCTGCCGCCAACACTCTGTCCAGCGATGCTCGGCGTCCACCCGCTCTTGCTCGATTGCTCGCTGGTGGCTTCGAGCACGGTGCCAAGGAGTACCAAATCGACGTGAGCATCTTTCCCGAGCTGCGCGGCCTTCTCGACGTCCACGTCTTCGGGGCGTCCACTGTCGAGTGTCATCACGCGGCCGAGTAGTTCGGTCGAGTGCACGATCTCGGCCTGCACGAGGCGCGACAGCGCCGGACCCGCTTCGACGCCGCCGGTGCCGGTCGCGTCGACGAATGGCAGCACGCCGACTTTGATCTGGGGCTTGTCGCTCTGAGCGGCCGTGTGCGTGGCCAACCCCGGTCCAGCCAATACCGCGATCATTACGAGCACATGTCGGCGCGTCATCATCCCTCGGGCCTCCAATCAGCGACAGAGTACCATCAGTCGGTTCCCTCGTACAATCGCGATCGACGATGGTCCCATGGCTCGGTCCGCGCGATCCATTCCCTCCGGTCGAACGCGCGCTGCGCGAACCCAACGGGCTGCTGGCCGTGGGACGATCGCTCAGCACGTCCACTCTTCTCGAAGCGTACGCGTCGGGCATCTTCCCGTGGTTCAACGAAGGCGAACCGATTCTCTGGTGGTCTCCCGACCCGCGCATGGTGCTCCTGCCGGCTGAGCTGCACGTTTCACATCGTTTGGCCCGCAGGATGCGGCAAGCCGATTTCACCGTAACCGTCGATACCGCTTTTCAGTCCGTGATGAAGGCGTGTGCCGAACCGCGGGAGCGGCAGGATGGGACGTGGATCACGCGCTCGATGCTGCAGGCGTACGCCGCGCTCCACACGGCGGGTGCGGCCCATTCCGTCGAAACGTGGATGAACGGGCAACTCGCGGGTGGCCTCTACGGCGTAGCGATCGGCCGGGCGTTTTTCGGGGAATCCATGTTTGCGAAGCAAACGGATGCCTCGAAGATCGCGTTCGTGACACTGGTGCGGCAACTCGAGCGCTGGGGGTTTGGCGTCATCGACTGCCAGTTGAAGACGCCGCACCTGTCGACGTTCGGCGCGAGGGAGATTCCGCGATCCGATTTCCTGAAGCGAGTGCGGGGAGCGATTGCCGAACCGCCCCCGCCATTGCCTTGGAAGCTGGATTAGCAGGCGCCTTCATGAATGTGGGGCCGGGGTCGTGCTTCCTGTCGTCGAACGTACCCCGGCGAATCAGAGGGTCACCACCAGCCCGTCTTCTGCGCACGGCCAGCGCGAATCGTTGACGCGCGCCAGCATCTCCGGCCCGAGGTGCGTCAGCATCATCTGTTTGCAGCGCAGCTCGTCGGCGTGGTCGCAGAGCACGCGATGCGACAGGTGCGACGGTACGTCGGTCTCCCATCCGAAGCATTCGCAGATGAACAGATCCGCACCGTTGGCGGCATCGATCAAGGAGGGCGTCCACTCCGTGTCGCCGGAGTAGGTGATGGTCCGGCCGCCAATCTCGATCCGCAGCGCGTACGCCGGCGCGCCACTCGGATGGACCACTTCGAACGGAGTCACCGAGACACCGTCGATTTCTGTGCGGCGGCGCGCTGGCAGCTCGACGAACTGGGGTTCCACGCGCGGAAGCACACGGCCACTTGTGCCAGGGAAGAGCAGCTCCAGCGTATCCACGACGCGCCGCTCGACACCGGGCGGACCGGCGATCCGAAGACGCGTCTCGCGCGGGCGGTTGTACGCGGCGTCGAGCAGCAGAAAGGGCACACCACCGAAATGGTCGCCGTGCAGATGCGAGATCAACAGATGCGTCAGCGATGGCGGCGCAATACTCCGCTGCTGTAAGGCCACGGGCGACGTGGCCCCGCAGTCGATCAGGAGACGGATCGAGCCCGACGAGACAAGGAAACAGGTATTGAAGCGTCCGCCGCTGCCGAAGGCGTCTCCCGTTCCGATGAACTCCAGAGTCAGGCTCATGTGCGATGGCAGGCCGCCGGCGGATCTACGGGTGCCGGCCGAGATGGTAGCCTCGCCGGCCGCGAGACGAAAGGGGTTTCGGATGCGGCCGAATCGCGTGCCCGGAAGCGCCGATAAGGGCACCAATGCGAAAACGAACACGAAAACGACACGCTGAGATCTGGTAGGGCCAGGCGTCGATGAAGCCGATACAACGATCCGTGGGAGCTCAAGACGCAACCGACCGCAGTTTCGTGCAGACCTGTCACTCGTGTGGCCGTCAGGTGCCGCGTCACGTCCGCCGATGCCGCTGTGGTGTGGCCATGGCATCCAAGGGTGCCGCCGCGGCCGACGCGAAGGACGAACCGCGCAGCAGGTGGCTCGCACTGCTTCTCGTGACTTTGGCAGTGGGCGGTTCGCTGTTTCTTTACTCGCGCACCGGTTCGCCCCGGACGGCCGTCCTGCCGCCGCCCCCGGAACCGCCGCAGGCGACCGGTGTGCCGCCGATCCACGATCAGGCTCCCGCAGCCTCGGATGCCAGCGCGTCATCGGCACCGTCGTGGCCGACGAATGTGCCGTACGTTTCCAGGACGCCAGCGCCTGCAACTCCGGCGCCCCCGTTGCCCGTTGCCGTGCCAGCATCCAACGCGGTTCACACCGCCGAGGAAGTTGTCGCCATGGCGCTACCGGCGGTCGTCCTCGTCGAAACCCCGGGCGGCAAGGGAACCGGCTTCTTCGTCAGTTCCGACACCGCGCTCACGAACGCGCACGTCGTCGAGGGCGCCGCCTACGTGACGCTGGTTTCGGCGGGGGGCGAGCGCACTTCGGCCCGCGTGGCTACGTACGCACCCGATCAGGATCTGGCAGTCCTGCGGGTCAGCGGCGGCCGGGCCAACGCATCGTCGCTCACACTGGGCACCCTGGCGGATGTCCGCGTCGGTGAAGAAGTGCTCGCGATTGGGGCCCCCCTCGGTCTGCAGAACACCGTAACGCGTGGCATCGTGAGCGCGGTCCGCCGCTCGGGCAGCATGACGCTCATCCAGACCGACGCCGCTATCAATCCCGGCAACAGCGGTGGACCGCTGATCGATCAGTCGGGCCGTGTCGTCGCCATCAACACGATGAAGGTATCCGGCGCGGCTGAGTCGCTGGGCTTCGCAATTGCCGCCGACCACGCGCGCGCGCTCATCGATGGCGGATCGGGTGCCGCGCCAGCCAACGCCCGTCTCGGAGATCTTGCGCCGAGACCCGCCGAGGCGGAGGGCTCAGACGACCTGAGAGACGGCGGCGAAGCGGCCTTCGAGCAGGTCGTGGCGGATGCCGCGCGGCGCGCAGACGCGCTCGACGAATACTGGACGCGGATCACGCACAGCTGCCTGGCCGCCAAAGTTCCGTCCGGCTCCGGCGACCGCGACTGGTTCGCGGTGTACGAACCATCGTTCCCGCGTGACAGCGTCAATCCCGCATGCGGCGACATGTTCCACGACTTCCTGCAAGCGACCGACATGCTTCGTACGCGCATGACCGAGGCGGACGATGCGGCACGTCGAGCGGGCGTGTACCCAGGGACGCGTCGCGAAATCCGAGGGCGGCACCGGCTCGCGTGGGACGGATGGGAACGCTAAGCTGAACTCAGTCAACTTCCAACTCCCAACTTCCAAAGCCCAAAGCCTAAAGCCCGGAGTTCTAAGTGACCGGCACGGTCGTCGCCGGCACCGCCTCGATACTTTCCTCGGCACTGAGATTGTCGTACCACGTGAACTTCAGGATGACGGCGGTGACCAGGACGATCCCGAACGCGGTCAGCGCGGCATCGAACCTCCGGATCACGACATAGATGGGCAGTGCCACGAGGCTCGTCTGCCACACCGTGCCGACGACGATGTTGAACATGTCGCGCAGGAAGTCGGGGTTCGGCTTGAACGAGGGATCCTCAGCCTGCACCTTGGCCAGGATTGGCCCCCAGAAGCCCCAGGGCCGCACTTTCTTGTAGAAGCTCTTGAGCACCTCCTCGTCTTCGGGCTCGGTCAAGAGCGTGCCGGCCACGCATCCGATCAGCCCGATCACGAGGATGATCGGGAACGAGTTCAGCGCCGAGACGGTGGGGAGGGCGAAGGGCAGCACGATCGAGGCGGCAATGCCTGCCACCATGCCCCAGAAATAGCCGTAGCCGTTGAACCGCCACCAGTACCACTTCAGCACGTTCGACGCGGTGTACCCGCCCCACAGCGCGGCCACGATCCACTTGATCACCTCGTCGATCGACTGCACGAACCATCCGACCGACACGCCGAGAATGACTACCGCGAGCGAGCTGACATAGCTCATGCGCACGTAGGTGGACTGCTTCGCATTCGGGTTGATGAACCGCTTGTAGATGTCGTTCACGATGTAGGGCGGCGCCGCGTTGACGGTGGCCGCGAAGTTCGACATGAACGCCGCCAGCAGCCCCGCAATCAGCAGGCCCATCAGGCCCGCCGGCACGAAACGATTCAGGGTGTAGGGCAGGATCATCTCGAAATCGAGGTGGCTGCCCACTCCACGCAGCGTATCGCTGTAGAACACCAGCGCCAGCACCGTCAGTCCCGTGATCAGGAAATAGCGGGGAAAGATCAGCACGACGTTGACCCACGCGTTCATCAGCGAGGCCTCGCGGGGGGTGCGCGTGGAGAGGATGCGCTGCATGTCGTAATTCGGCGCGGGTCCGGCCGCGCTGACGAGCGTTCCCTTCAGCAACAGCATCATGAAGAACAGACCGAAGATCGAATACCCGTCGCCGGCGATCTTGCCGGTGACCGAGGGCATCAACTGCGACCAGTCGAGGTCGAGCCGCCAGCTGAACCAGATACTGTCCCAGCCTGGCGGAACGGCCTTCGCCAGGGCCTCGGGCGTGACTTCCATCATCGCGATGATGCCCAGCACGATCGACGCGGTCGAGAGAATGCAGAACTGGATCACTTCCGTGATGACGACGCTGAACATCCCGCCCTTCACGACGTAGAACGTCGTAATGGCCATCAGGATGAGCGCGTACTCGTTCGCGCTCAGGTGCCACGGCAGAAAGTCGATCGCGAACTTGCCGATGCCCTTGAACGCATACGACAGGAAGGCGACGACGCTCACCAGCGCGAAGACGACGACGATGAGGTGAGAGAGCTCGGCACCGCGGCCTGTGCCGAATCGCGTCTTGATCCATTCCGCGCCGGTCATCGCCCCGGACCGCCGCAGCCAGCGTGACAGGTACGCTGCCAGGAAGATCTGATTGAACACCGGCCACAGCCACGGGATGAAGACGCTCTTCAGGCCGTACACGAACATGATGTAGACCAGCCACATCGTCCCGGCGATATCGAACATGCCCGAGGCGTCCGAGATGCCCAGGACGTACCACGGCATCACGTTGCCGCCGAGGAAGTACGACTTCAAGTCGCGGGAGGCACGTCGCGACACCCACCAGCCGATGACGACCGACGTGCTCAGATAGGCGAGGATGATGGCGATATCGATGGCGTGCAGGTGCACTGGTCACCTCGGCCGATGGCCCGAGTGAGTGGGATAATGCGACGGCCAGCTCGGCTGGCCCGGCGGCTGCGGCGCATTGTATCCGAGAGCTCGCCGCCCAAAGCCGAACGCCCAGAGCCCAAAGCCCACGTGATGTCCCAACCCTTCCCCGACGAGTTCCTGTTCGGCGCGGCGACGTCCGCATACCAAATCGAAGGCTGCGTGCACGAGGGCGGGCGCGGAGAATCCATCTGGGACCGTTTCTGTGCCACGCCAGGGCGGGTCCTCGACGCTTCGTCCGGCGCCGAAGCATGCGATCACTACCGGCGGTGGCCGGATGACATTGCCCTCATGCGCGGTTTGGGCATTCAGGCCTACCGGTTTTCGGTCGCGTGGCCCCGTGTCGTTCCATCGGGCCGAGGTCCGCTCAACGAGCGCGGGCTGGACTTCTACGATCGGCTGGTGGACGGCCTCCTGGCGGCTGGAATCCGGCCGTTCGTGACGCTCTACCACTGGGATCTGCCCCAGGCGTTGCAGGACCGCGGCGGGTGGGCGGTCCGCGAGACGAGTGAGGCGTTCGTCCACTATGCCGATCACGTCAGCCGGCGGTTGGGTGACAGGGTCCGCGACTGGATCACGCACAACGAGCCGTGGTGCATCAGCATCCTGAGCCACTCGCTGGGCGTTCACGCCCCCGGGATCAAGGACCTGCGGACGGCGCTGGCCGTCGCCCATCACGTTCTGCTGTCGCACGGACTCGCAGTACCGGTTATCCGCGCCAATGTGCCGCGCGCACGGGTCGGAATCACGCTCAACTTCGAAGTGAATCTCCCGGCTTCTCCGAGCGCCGCCGACAACGACGCGGCCCGCCACGCCGACGGAGCCTTCAATCGCTGGTTCCTCGATCCAGTCTTCGGCCGGCATTACCCGTCCGACATCGTCGCCGACTACGAGTCGAGCGGCCGGCTGCCAGGCGGCGCGCTGGAGGCCGTCCGTCCCGGTGACTTCACGAGCATCGCGATCCCGACGGATTTCCTTGGGGTGAACTACTACACGCGCCAGGTCGTACGAAGCCAGGCGGTTCCAGAGTCCGAGAATCTGCCGGTGACACGGGTTCGATCGCCCGAGTCGGAACAGACGACCATGGGCTGGGATGTCTACCCGCAGGGCTTGTACGACCTGCTCTGCCGCATCCATTTCGAGTACGGCCCGTCCGCCATGTACGTCACCGAGAACGGATCGGCATTCGTTGACGTCCCAGATCAGCACGGTCGTGTCGAAGATGCGCCCAGGCAGGCGTACCTGCGCGACCACCTGGCCGCTGCGCGCCGCGCGATCGACGCCGGAGTGCCCTTGGAGGGCTATTTCGGGTGGTCGCTGCTCGATAACTTCGAGTGGGAGCGTGGCTATACGCAGCGTTTCGGACTGGTGCGGGTGGACTACGCCACCCAGGCCCGGACGCCGAAGGCCAGCGCGGAGTACTGCGCCCGGGTCATCCGCGAGCGTCGACTGCTCGACGCGTGAAGTGTGGGACAATCCGCGGGCGATTTTGTGACGGAGGAATGCTGATGACGCGTAGACGAGCGATGGTAGCGGCGCTAACGGTTGGTCTCGTGCTGGCTGCGGGCCTGGTTCGCGCACAGCAGGCGGGGACGCCTGTGGACGGCAGGCTGAAGGTCCAGCTCGAATACAAGGGCAAGGGCACCGTCGATGCCGCCCATCAGATGTGGATCTGGGTGTTCGATACACCGAACATCACAGCCGAGTCGAATCCGATCGCAACGGGTGTCCTGAAGGAAAACAAGACGGCCTATAAGTTCGCAGGGCTGCCGAAGGACGTCTACATCGCGGTCGCCTACGACGAGAAGGGCGGCTACGACGGGACGAGCGGTCCGCCGCCGCAGGGCACGCCGATCGCCATCCGGGGAGGCAGCGGCCTCGGCTCGCCGGCGACCAGCGTGCCGACCGGTGGCGACGACGCGAAAGTCGAGATCTCGTTCGACGATACCGTCAGGATGCCGTAGCGCGAGTCGAAGAGTCGAAAAGTCGAAGGGTCCAAGAGTCAAAGACTCTTCGACTGGATTCTTCGACCCGACTCGTCGACCCGACTCTTCGACCCTTAGACTTTTTGACCTTTCGACGCTTTGCCTATCGTGAGTCTAAAAACGCGTCTGGCGGCCGCGGTCCTCATCGTCTTCGCATGGAGCCCGAGGCATCACCCGCGAGCGTCAGACGAGGTGAAAGCCGTCCGCGTGGAGGCGAGCCGCGAGTCGATGGGTTGCGTCTACTCGATCGTCGCGTATGCGCTCGATCCGGGCGCAGCGAAGCAGGCGCTCGAAGCGGCACTCGACGAAGTGGATCGCATCGATCGGCTCGCGAGCCTTTATCGGCGCGACAGCGCGCTCTCCGGGCTGAACGCGGCGTCTGGCGGCCCTGCGATCCCCGTCGACCATGAGCTCTTCGAACTCATCGCCGAGGCGATGAAGTACAGCGTCGACTCGAGCGGAGCGTTCGACGTGACCGTAGGCCCGCTGCTGAGGGCGTGGGGCTTCTTTGATGGGGACGGCCGAGTCCCTTCGGCCGAAGAGCTCGCTCTCGTACGGACACGGGTCGGATATCGCCACGTCTCGCTCGACCGCGACGCGCAGACGATTCGGGCCGACCGGCCGGGAATCGAGATCGATCTGGGCGCGATTGCGAAGGGCTACGCGGTCGATCGTGCCGTGAGCGTGCTGACGAAGAGCGGGGTCGCGTCCGCGCTCGTGAGTGCCGGCGGCAGTACGATCAATGGCATCGGCGCGCCGCCGGGAGCGCCGGCATGGGACGTGGCCGTCCAGGATCCGCTGGATCGCACGAGTGTGGCCATGAGGCTGTCGTTGAAGGACCGTTCGCTCTCCGTGTCAGGCGGATCGGAACGGCACTTCGATGTGAACGGTGTGCGCTACTCGCACATTATGGACCCTCGCACCGGACGTCCGTCCCAGGGAGTGCTGGCCGTGGTGGCCCTGGCCGACAGCGGCATCGCGAGCGACGCCCTCGGCACGGCACTTTACGTAGAAGGTCCGCAGCGGGGTCGATCGCTGCTCGACCGGCATCGCGGAACGGAAGCCATCTTCTTCGTGCCCGACCGGAAAGTGTGGAGGGCTATTCACCTCCGTCCCGCCTCTTAGCGACTCGATCGAGATCCACGACCACGTAGCGCTCGAGAGACGGCAACGAGAACTCGATGGCGTCGCCGGACGCCGTGACGTCGGTCGGAACCACGCTGCCTGACCCCACCGCCCAGGCCTGACTGATGCGATACGCGCCGCGGAGGCGCACGCGCAGGCCTTCGACGGTGCGACCGCCGTAGTTCAGGAGGTGCAGGCGCGCCCGCATGTCGTCCGCGGTGAACCACGCAATCACGACCTCGCTGCCGAAGATCCTCAGCGTGCGCCGGGCGTCGGTTAGCTGCCGGCGGATCTTGAGTGCGAGCTCGCTCGGATCGGCCGCTTCCCTTCGGGTGTAGTCCCGCGTGCCGAGTCGGACGACGATGGGGTAGCGGTCGCGCGGAGTCTGCAGATCGACGCGTCGAAACAGGAGGTTTCTCCGTACCAGCAGGTTCATCAGCTCGCCGGCCTCGGCAGAGTTGTCGTCCACGACGCCGATGTCCGCGGCATTCGGCAAGTCCCGCTCTGGCAACTCGGTAAACTGCGCGAGGAGGCGGCCTACCGCCGGGAGATCGGCGGCGTCTATCTTCAGCAGGGCATCCGCGCCATACGCGAGCACTTCGGATACGGCAAGGAGCCCCGTTCCCGCGGGCACGTCGTACAGGTACCGCCCCCCGGGGTTCCGGATGAACCGCCACCCATTCGCCGTGAGCCAGGGGCTCCGAGTGGCGGAAGCCAGCTCCGGCTGGACCAGTAACCCAGGCGCCGGTAGCACTTCGCGCGCGCGGAGCTCGCTGGGGCTAATCGACGTGACCGCGATGCCTGAATCGCGCCAGGACGGAGCGGCTTCCTCTGGGACGCACAGGCGCTCGATCCCCGCGGCTTTCACCGCCGGCGTCGTCTCGGGTCCCTGCAGCCAGTACACGCACGGCAGGGCCAGCACCGCGGCGAGCAACATCACAGCCGTATCTCCTCGACGCGGATCTTCGCGCGATCGTGAACGCCGAGTCCCAGGCGTGACGCGTACTCCACGTGCCCGGGCTCGCGGATGATGATGTTGACGTTCGGGTCCGCATCGCGCGCCATCACATCGTCGGTTCGCAACGACGACGGAGAGCGATCCCAGATGGACAGGGCGCCCTCGGACCGCCGCTTGTCGTCGATGATGTCGAGCAGCAGACGGTCGATGGCGACGGGATCCGTCGAAAGCAGGATCCGCTTTGGATGGAAGACGTAACGGTTCGTGTGTGCGAAGGGGCCTCCGTGCCAGACGCCTCTCACGCCATCCATGATCTGCAGCACCGTCCTCGAGCGCAACGGCTCGATGGAGGCCAGGAGGCCGACGAGAGATCTCGTGTGCGACACGCCGTGGTAGTGCGTGCGCGCCACGTTCGAAAAGCTGCCGTACGCGATGTTCTTGAGGCAGCCGGTCACGCCTGTCGCGCCGTGATCCTTCATGTTCGGAATGTTGATGATTTTGGTAAGGCGTTGTGACACCAGGCGCATCATGCAGGAGCGGGTATCCTCCTCGCCAAAGAGATCGGCCTCGAGATAGGTCGCAGGGTCATACCCGCTGTTGTCGCTGTGCTGATTGCTGCCTTCGGCCGCCACGATCCGCACGTCCGCAGGCAGGTGCGGTGCGTAGTTCACGGCATCGAGCTGATTCTGAAATCGCTCGTAGACGTAGATCTGCTCCGGCCGTACGCCGACGGTCGTCAGCTGCCGGACGACCTCCGCGACAATCTCCGGCGCGGACACCACGTACGGATGGCCACCGCAGTTCACCTTGATCCCGACGATGTCGGACGGGTCGAAGAATCGGCGCCAGGCCTCCTGTGGGGTGGCCGACTCGGTGAGTGTGCACATGCCGCGCGCGAGCATCGTCTGAACGGTCGCGGCATCGGCCACATTGCTGGCCTCGTCAACGCAGCTATCGGAAAAGACGGAGACGACGTGGCCTTTGCGTGGTCCAGGCATTCCCGGCTTCGCTGCCGGCCTGTAGCTGGAGACAATGCGACGCGCGGGTGCAGGAAGGCCGGTTCGACCGGTCAGAGGAACGGCCGCGAGCATCTGGACGAAGGCGCGTCGGTTCACGTCGGACCGGCCTCGGTGGGGCGTGAGTATATTACGCGGCTGAAATGAGGCGTGAGTGCTCGACGCAAAGCCAGACAGCGCTGCGGCTGCTCGGCTACAATCCGGATGCCTCAACGAGAGTCGAAGGGTCGAAGGGTCACAAGGTCGAAAGGTCAGGGGCGTCCAAATCTGAGACTTTGTGACCTGACTCTTCGACCCCTTTTGACCCTTTGACTATCGGTGCCGCCCATGTCTCTGAAAGCCAGGGTCGCAGCCCAAGAGCGTTTGCTGCGAGAGAAGAACGTGCGGATTGGCGATGGCGCCTCTGTCCTGGACCGCTATCGGCATCCGATCATCACGCCGGACCACGTGCCGTTGTCGTGGCGGGTCGACCTCAATCCAAAAACCAACCCTTTCGAGCTGGAGCGGCTGGGGATCAACGCCACGTTCAACCCGGGCGCCATCGAGCTGAACGGGCAGATCAGCCTGGTCGTCAGGGTGGAGGGCTTCGACCGGAAGTCTTTCTTTGCGATCGCAGACAGCCCCAGCGGCATCGACCGATTCCACTTCCGCGACTATCCCATCGTGCTCGACGAGACGGCGGATCCTGACGTCAACGTCTACGACATGCGGTTGACGAAGCACGAGGACGGATGGATCTACGGCCTGTTTTGCACGGAACGGAAGGATCCGGCTGCGACTGCGGGCGACACCTCGAGTGCGGTGGCGCAGTGCGGCATCGCACGAACGAAGGATTTGGATGGCTGGGAGCGGCTGCCCGACCTCGTGTCGGAGTCGCCGCAGCAGCGGAACGTCGTGTTGCATCCCGAGTTCATCGACGGCAAGTACGGGCTCTACACGAGGCCGCAGGACGGTTTCATACAGGCCGGTGGTGGCGGCGGCATCGGGTGGGCCCTCTGCGACTCGATGGAGCGCGCCGTCATCGGGCGGGAAGCCATCATCGAGCCCAAGGTCTACCACACGATCAAGGAAGTGAAGAACGGTGGCGGGGCGCCGCCGCTCAAGACGCCAAAGGGTTGGTTGCACGTCGCGCACGGGGTGCGGAACACCGCGGCCGGTCTGCGCTACGTCCTGTATGCGTTTCTCTGCGACCTGAAGCGGCCGGATGTCGTGCTGCATCGGCCGGGCGGCTATCTGCTGGCGCCCGTTGGGGAGGAGCGGACCGGAGACGTCTCGAACGTGCTCTTTTCGAACGGTGCCGTCCTCAGGAAAAACGGAGAGGTGCTCGTCTATTACGCCTCATCCGACACACGGTGCCACGTGGCCACGACCACGCTCGATCGCTTCGTCGACTATGTGATTCACACCCCGGAGGACGGACTTCGTTCGGCCGCGTCGGTCGCGCAACGAGTCGCGCTCATCGGCCGCAATCGAGGGCTGAAGGGTGGCGGCGACGGGAAGGGACGGGGAGGGCCGGGCAAGATCCGGCGGCCTCGTTACTGACCGGACGGGGCCGCGCGGCACGCCGCGCGGCCCTCATTCCGTGAAGTCACGAGGACTGGTCGCCGGGCCCGATCAGTTCGGCCTGAATCGGCTCCGAGACGGAAGCCGGGGCCGTGGGTTCGGCTGGCGCCGCTACCGGGGCTGCCGGAGCTGGTGCCTTCGCGCGAGGCGGCGCCTTCCTGGCCGGAGCTTTCTTGGCCGCAGCCTTCTTTGCCACCTTCCTGGCTGGCGCTTTCTTGGCTGCCTTCTTCGCCGACTTCTTCGCCGCCTTCTTTACAGCCTTTTTTGCAGCCTTCTTCGCTGCCTTCTTGGCTGGAGCCTTGCCCTTCTTCGTGGAGGCCTTCTTCTTGCCGGCGCTCTTGCGAGACGTCTTCCGGGCTTTCGCCACGTGCAACTCCTCTCCGCAGCGCGTTCGCCAGGTTGCGCCGGCGGGCGCTGCGCCGCCGGTCCGATCGTCGTGTGACACCGCGCTGCGGCGGCGTTCCGCAAGCATAGCCGCAACCGCATCATCTCGATCCACGAAAAAGCTAGATCATGGGCTCTGGGCTTTCGACTTTAGGCGTTGGGCGCAGCACACGGCATACGGCTCAAGGCTCGGGCGCAGCACCCGCACCCTCCGGCCGCACCTTCTTCCGCACCCTCGCGACCGCACCCTTGTCCGCACCTGTTCAAGATGTTGCCCTGACGTTGTCCCTGGTCGAGTCCCACTCGACGAGCCGCTTCTGTCGGACCGACAGATTGATCATGTGCGCCGCGGCGGCCGCGTGATGACCGACGGTCGCGTTCTCGGCTGGCTGCTGGCGTGATCGAACCGAGGCCGCAAAGTTCCCCATGTGTACGACGGTCGAGTCGAGCCCGGCCTGGTTCCAGGTCTCTCCAGCCGCCAGCAAGCGGTCAGGCCAGGTGGAGGGCGACTCCTTCGCTTGCACCTTGGGATCGGCGTAGTAAGCGTCCTGCAATGCCTGTGGCCACGAGTCCACCACCCACCGGTTGTCTTCGTGCACGTTCTCAGGAGTGAAGACCATGCGGTCCCCACGGAAGGCAACGCTGCCTTCCGTACCCAGGATCTCGAACCCGGATTCGCTCGCGGACTCGTTGTTGAACGTCGAGCTGAGATTGACCGTGAAGCCCTCCGGGTAGACCAGGATGGCGTTCATGGTGTCGGGCACCTCCCGGGACTCTTTCCACCGGTACAGCTCGCCGCTGGCCATGACCGCGGAGGGCACGGTGGCGCTCATCACGAAATGGATAGTCGTAATCAGGTGGACGAAAAGGTCTCCGGCAATGCCGGCGCCGTAGTCCCAATAGCACCGCCACTGGAAGAACCGTTCGAGGCTGAATGGACGCTTTGGCGCCGGTCCCAGGAACTGCTCCCAGTTCACGGTGGCAGGGCCGGCGTCCGGCGGGATTGGGTATATCCAGGCGCCGCCCGCCGTGTTCCGGTTGTACGACGCGCGAATGAGGGTCACCGCACCAAGACGGCCGCCCTTGATGAGGTCTCGAGCCTTGCCATCGATGGCCGTGCTCATCCCCTGGCTGCCCACCTGCAGTACGCGGGACGTCCGCTTGACGGCGTCAATGACCTGGAGTCCTTCGTCGATGGTATGGGTCATGGGCTTCTCGACGTAGACGTCCTTGCCGGCGTCGAGGGCGGCCAGGACCATCGGCGTATGCCAGTGATCCGGCGTGGCGATGATCACGGCATCGACATCTTTCCGGCCGAGCAACTCGCGGTAGTCCGCGTGGATCGTGGCGGCGCCGTGCGTCCGGGCGCGTGCACGCTCCAGGCGGCCTTTGTACGCATCGGAGAGACCGACGATGGAGACGCCGGGCACGCGCTGCGCCGCTTCGAGCAGCTCCTGCCCACGCGCACCTGCACCGATCAGCCCGAAGGCCAGCCGGTCGCTCGGTGGCACGAGGCGCGTGGCCTCGGCGCCGGTCGCGGCCGACAGGGCGGCTCCGGTTATCGCCGCATGCTTCATGAAATCACGTCGATTCATCGATACCTCCTGGGCATCTGGTCCGCGGGGACGACCGCTGATACGCTACAGGCCGTACGGGCGCGCTGCAAGCGCCCGAGCGAGGTATCCCATGAGCCGCACGACGCGACGCACGTTCCTCCAAACCACAACCGGGCTGGCCGCGGCCACCTATCTCGCAAGCGGCAACCGAGCGCTGGCGGCGCCCGGTGGATCGCCAAAAAAGTCAGTCCTCGTCTCGATGCTGCCCAAAGAGCTGTCGATGATGGATCGGTTCAAGCTCGCCCGGGAGATCGGCTTCGAGGGCACCGAAGTCCACACGGTGACCGATCAGAAACAGGCTGACGAGATGAAGGCGGCCTCCGAAGCGTCGGGCCTGGTCATCCACTCGATCATGAACTCCGATCACTGGGAGTTTCCAATCTCGAGTGACGATCCGGCCGTCGTGAAAAAGAGCGTGGCGGGGATGGAGACGTCCCTCAAGAATGCGGCGTTCTTCAAGGCCAACAACGTGCTGCTGGTGCCGGCGGTCGTGAATCCCAAGACGTCCTACGCGGACGCCTGGAAGCGGTCGCAGCAGGTCATCAAAGAACGCATCCTCCCGATGGCGGCCGACCTCAAGGTCGTCGTCGCGGTCGAAGAGGTCTGGAACAAGTTCCTGCTCTCGCCGCTCGAGTTCGTGCGCTACGTGGACGAATTCCAGTCCCCCTGGGTCAAGGCGTACTTCGATGTCGGCAACGTGGTCTTCTACGGCTATCCGCAGGACTGGATCCGCACGCTCGGCAACCGCATCGTCCGCGTCCATTTGAAGGACTTTTCCGTGTCACGCGGCGATGAGGGCAAGTTCTTCTGGAAGAACCTGGGCGAGGGCGACATCGACTGGGTCGAGGTCCGTAAAGCGTTCAATGAGATCAACTACAGCGGTTATATGACGACCGAGATCGACGGTGGCGACAAGGCGTACCTGACCGACGTCTCCAAGCGCTTCGATCGGTTTCTGGCTGGACAGAAACCGGTCTGACGGTCTTCCGTCTCCAGTCTGCGGTCCACGGTCTACGGATGCTGAAGACCGTCGACTGTAGACCGTAGACCGTGAGACCGAGTAGACTGTGCCGTCCTATCCATGGTTGAGGTAGAAGGCACAGGAGTCTTATGAAAAATTCGGTTGTCATGCTAGCGCTTGCGTTAGGGCTCGTTACCGCGTCGTCAGTTGCCGCGCAGGATCCCATCAAGTCCAACCCGAAGGTCTACCACCTGGTGTTCGAGAACGCCACCGTCCGGGTGCTGCACGTCGCGGTGGCGCCGGGGCAGAAGACAGTCATGCACGAACATCCGGACAACGCCGTGATCGTGCTCGCCGCCAGCAAGATGAAGTTCACCGGTGACGATGGGAAGTCGCAGGAAGTCGAAATGAAAGCTGGCGACTCGATGTGGAGCCCGGCCGGCAAGCACATGGGGGAGAACACGGGCAAGGAGCCCATCGAAGCCATTATCGTCGAGCTCAAGGGGAACAAGGCTCCGACGGCGACCCTCCCGACGAGCCGTGCGGATGCGACGTTGGCGCAGGCGTTCGACAATCCGCGCGCGGAGGGAATCAAGGTGACGCTGCAGCCAGCGTTCCACGAGCCGGCGGACACCACGCACGACTTCGATCAGGTGGTCATCGCGTTGGCACCGGCCGACATTTCACTCAACGTGGAAGGCAAGACGAAGACGCAGTGGAAGACCGGCGACGCCATGTTCATCGGGCGTGGCCAGAAACACGAGTCGAAGAACACTGCCGGCAAGCCGGTGGACGTCTTCATCGTCGCGATCAAGTAACTCCGAGCGCAATTTGGGACGCGAGCGGGCGGATGCCCGCTCGCGTCATTCCCCGCCTTCGCGCGCTGCTCAATTTCAGTTCCGCACTCCGCACTCCGAGTTCCGAATTTTAGATTGCCATTGCCTCGTCGATGGCCTTGCGATCTTCGTCGGACAGCTTCACGCCTTCCGTACCGATGAAATCGTCGATCTGCTCGGGCCGGCGCGCACCCACGATGGCGCCGGTGACTGCCGGATTGAGCAGTACCCATGCGATGGCCGCCTCGGCCACCGAACAACCGCGTCGAGCCGCGATACCTTTCAGTTCCTCGACCACGCGCAGCGCCACTGACAGTTTGGGCTCCTGAAACCACGTGGCTCGGCGACGCCAGTCGCCCGACGGCAGCGCCGCGATCCGCTCGCGTGTCATCCTGCCGCTCAACAGTCCGGACTGCATGGGTGAGTAGACGATCACGCCGACATGGTGGTCCCGGCACCACGGGAGCGTGGCTGCCTCGATGTCGCGCCGCAGGGCCGAGTAGGGCGGCTGCAGACTGATGACGGGTGCGATCGTCTCTACGCGCGCGAGCTGTTCCGCGTTGAAATTCGAGACACCGATGTGGCGCAGCTTGCCTTCCTTCTGGAGTGCGGCCATGGTTGCCCACGCATCCTCGTACGGACCAGGATTGGTGCCTGGCGGCGATGTGGGCCAGAGCGGCCAGTGGATCTGATAGAGGTCGATTCGATCCGTTCGCAGCCGCCGAAGGCTCGCCTCGCATTCACGCCGGATCGAGTCTGGGCGCAGGTTATGTGACACTTCCTGCTGGTCGTTCCAGACGAGACTGCACTTCGTAAAGACGTACGGGCGTTCACGCTGCGGAATGTCCGCCAGCGCACGCCCGACGACGTCTTCGGAATGGCCGAGGCCATAGGCGGGTGCCGTATCGATCCAGTTGATCCCTCGCTCGACCGCGTGCTTGATGACCGCCATCGAGTCGGCATCGTCCTGCGGACCCCATCCGAACAACCATTCGCCCCCGATCGCCCAGGCGCCGAGTCCAATGGGCGTGATCGCGAGGTCCGAGCGTCCCAACTGTTTTGTCTCCATTTGCGACCATTTTAGTGGTTCCAGGGTTCAAGAGGTTCAGGGGACATCGCGCGCAACCACGGAACGTTCGGCACGCCGGGCGAGCGCACTCGTCAGCGCATGACCACCGCCACCGGCCACAGAAACGAGTCCGTTCCGACTGTCGACACGATCCCAACGAATGAGAGCGCCTTCGGCTGCGCCGCGCGCCTGGTGATCCGGAGCGTCGCCGTCTCGCCAGGCGCCACGACCGACCTGTCGAGCGCGACCTCGACATACGGCACGCGCTGAAACACTCAGAACCTCTTGAACCCAGCGAACCTCTTGAACCCCTGGACCCGCTGAACCCCTTGAACTCCGTTGAAGATTGTAAGATGACCGCCGCATGTCACTGCCTCCAGGTTCCCCAGCCGTTCGCCCGCGCGTCGTCTACCTCACCGTGCTGGTCGCAGCACTCGGCTACTTCGTCGATCTCTACGATCTGATTCTGTTCAGCATCGTGCGCGTGCGCAGCTTGACGGCGATCGGCGTGGCGCCAGCGGACCAGCTCTCGACGGGCGTCCTTCTGCTCAACATGCAGATGACAGGCATGCTGCTCGGCGGGATCGCGTGGGGCATCCTGGGCGACAAGCGTGGGCGGCTCTCGGTTCTGTTCGGCTCGATCATCATGTATTCGATCGCGAATCTTCTGAACGCATTTGTGATCACCGTTCCCCAGTACGCCGTGCTGCGACTGCTGGCAGGCATCGGTCTGGCCGGCGAGCTTGGTGCCGGCATCACGCTCGTCAGCGAGATCATGCCGCGTGAAACGCGCGGCTACGCCACGACCATGGTGGCGGCCCTCGGCATCTGCGGCGGCCTGGTTGCGGTGCTGGTCGGGGAGTTCTTCGACTGGCGCACGGCCTTCATCGTCGGCGGCGTGATGGGTATCGCGCTGCTGCTGCTCCGGATCGGGGTGAACGAGTCTGGTCTCTTCGAGCAGGTCAGGACGGGATCGCTGTCGCGCGGTCGGTTCTCCCAGCTGCTGGGCGACCGGCGGCGCCTGACGCATTATCTCGGCATCATCCTGGTGGGCGTGCCGATCTGGTACGTGGTCGGCATCCTGATTACGTTCTCGCCGGAGTTCGGGAGGGCCGCGGGCATGCCGACTCCGCCGACAGCAGGGCGCGCCGTCATGTTCTGCTACCTGGGCCTCGCCATCGGAGACTTCGGGAGCGGATGGCTGTCGCAGAAAGTGCGCAGCCGGAAGCGCGTACTGCGGTGGTTCCTCACACTCACGTCGGTGTGCGTCGCTCTGTATTTCGTCCCAGGAGCGAAACCGTTGCCGCTCTTCTATGCGCTCTGCTTCGGGCTCGGTTTCAGCGCGGGCTACTGGGCCGTCTTCGTCACCGTCGCTTCGGAGCAGTTCGGCACCAACCTGCGCGCCACGGCCACAACCACGGTGCCCAATTTCGTTCGCGGCGCCGTCGTTCCCCTCACCTCTGGTTTCCAGGCCCTCGTCCCCGCGACCGGCATCGCCATGAGCGGCCTGCTGGTGGGCGTCATCACGCTGCTCGTGGCGTTCATCTGCATCCGGTTCCTGGACGAGACGTACGGAAGAGACCTGGATTTCGTCGAGCAGTAGATCGGTCTACGGTCTGCGGTCTGCGGTCTACCAACTACCAACTACCAACTTCCTTTCCGTCTCCGGCAAACTTTCGCCGCGCTCTTGTCGTCTATCAACAGGAGACGCGGGTCCCCCCATCCAAGGCCCAGAGCCGAAAGCCGAGAGCCCAAACCGATGAGTCCACGAACCGACATCATGTCGGGCACCCTCGATCTGATGGTGCTCCGGACGCTGGAAACGATGGGGCCTCAGCATGGATGGGGTATCTCCCAGCGGCTGCAGCAGGTCTCTGACGACACCTTCCGTCTGAATCAGGGCACGCTTTATCCAGCGCTCGTACGGCTGGAGCAGCGGGGCTGGATTCGCTCGCGGTGGGGCACGTCAGACAACAACCGTCGGGCCCGCTTTTACGCCATTACAGCCGCCGGCCGGCGCCAGCTCCGCGAAGAACGGGCGCAGTGGCACCTGGTGGCGGGGATCATCAACCGTCTCCTCGGGTCTCAGGACTGATCGTGGGCGTGCGTGTGTGGGCCGCGCGTCTCCGGTCGGCACTTTCCGGCGGTGGCCGTGTCGATGCGGATCTGGCCGACGAGCTGGCTTTTCACGTAGACATGCAGGCCGCGGAGCTGCGGCGGCAGGGATTGTCGCCAGACGAGGCGCGCCGCCAGGCCCGTCTGCGCTTTGGCAGCGAGGCATCCGTGAGAGAAGTGCATCGAGAGACGAGAGGCTTACCGTGGATGGACGCACTGCAGCAGGACGTGCGATATGCGGCCCGCTCGCTGCGTCGCGACTGGCGGTTCACGGCCGTGGCCGTCCTGACGCTTGCGCTCGGCATCGGCGCCGTCACGTCCATTTTCAGCCTGTTGCGCGGGGTGATTCTCGACCCGCTGCCATATCCGAATCCATCGGCGCTCATTCGCGTCTTCACGACTCGTGGGAACGTGCCGTCATTTCCTGTGACCCCCTGGAGCTTTACCGAGTACCGGCGCGGCGCCCGCTCGGTCGACGTGGCCGTCTACACGCGCCGGGACCTTCAGCTCGCCGCGGACAACCGGCCTGAGCGGTTGCGTTCGCTCCGGGTGTCGGCTGAATACTTCCGCGTGATCGGCATGTCACCGTCGCTCGGACGGTCGTTCACCCGGGCCGAGGAGCGCGACGATTCGCGGGTCGTCGTCATCAGCGATCGCCTGTGGCGAGATCGATTCGGTGCGGATCCCGGGGTGATCGGGCATGTGGCGCGGATCGATGCGCAACCCTTCACCATCGTTGGTGTCATGCCTCCGGGCTTTCAGCATGTCGGAGGGTCCTATCGCAGTCTGCCCCACGGAGAAACCGTAGACGCCTGGTGGCCGGTAGACCTCTCGAACGCCAAGGATGAACGCGGCAGCCACTATCTGAATGCGATTGGCCGCTTGCGTCCCGGCTACACGGCATCTCAAGCCGCCGGCGAACTCGACCGCATCGAGGCCGCGGCGTTTCCGGACGTTCAGGATCGGGACAGGTGGCACCTTCGCGCCGTCAACCTGCGCGACGAGATCGTCGGCAGCGCAGGACGCGGACTATCCCTCCTCATGTCGGCGGTCGGCATCGTGATGCTCGTGGCCTGTGTCAACGTCGCAGGGCTCCTGCTCGCCCGCGGCACGGCACGCCGCCGTGAGCTCGCCCTACGGTTTGCCCTCGGTGCGAACCGGGCGAGGCTCATCCGCCAGGCGCTCACCGAATCGGCCGTCTTGATGCTGCCTGGTGCAGCGATGGGGGCGCTGCTGGCCGTGGCTGGTGTCCGAGTCCTGGTCGCCGTTCTGCCCCCTGACTTCCCGCGCCTCCAGAACGTGCGCATCGATGTCGCGGTGCTGGCGTTCACCGCGATTCTGTCGGCGCTCGCGGTCCTGGTGTTTGGTCTCTTCCCAGCCTTGCAGCAGGCATCGGACGATGTGGCGCCGGCACTGCACGAAGGCGCGCGCACGGGAACGGGACGCCAGGCGGTGCGAGCGCGTGGCGCGCTCGTGGCTGCGGAAGTGGCACTCGCTTCCATGCTGCTGGTATGCGCTGGCCTGCTTCTTCGCAGCTTCGAGGCCATTCAGGCGACTCCTGCCGGCTTCGTGGCCGAGAACGTACTCACTTTCCAAATCGCTTTGCCCACCGCCCGTTACAAAGAAGAGGTTGACCGCGCCGGCATGATCGCCCGCCTGATGGACGAGTTGCGACACACGTCTGGCGTCGTCTCGGCAGGTGCGGCCAGCGATTTGCCCTGGACCGGCTATGACGAGAACACGTCTTTTGACGTCGTCGGCCGTCCAGCAGTACCCGGTGAGGACCTCGGTGCCAGGTATCACGTGGCCACGGATGGCTTCTTCAACACCATACGGACGCCACTCGTCGAGGGACGGCTCTTCACGCCCGAGGATCGCGGCACGACGCCCGAGGTGCTCGTGGTCAATCGCAGCCTCGTCAAGTGCTGCCTGGACGGACGAGGAGTCGGCCGAGTCCTGGACGTCTGGGGAAAGAAGCGGACCATCGTTGGTGTGGTCGAGGACGTGAAGGACACGCCCGCAGACACCGCGGCAGTGGCGGCCTTGTGGTTTCCCTATGCACAGATGACCTTCCCGCTGGTGGACGTGACCGTGCGGACGACGGGAGATCCGGTGGCGTTCTCGAACACGGTTCGGCAGATCGTGCACAGGCTCGACTCGGAGCTTCCGGTCGCCGAGCTGCAACCGCTGACCGACGTTGCGGACGCCGTCAATGCTGAACGCCGGTTCCTGCTCGTCATCGTCGCCCTGTTTGCCAGTTCCGCGCTCCTGCTGGCGGCGGTGGGAGCATATGGCGTCCTGTCGTGGACAGTCCAGCAGCGCTCGCGCGAGATCGGGATCCGCGTCGCGCTTGGCGCGCAGCGCGCACAACTGCTGGGCATGGTGCTCGGTCAGGGACTGCGACTGAGCGCCGCCGGCCTGGCGGCGGGACTTCTTGCGGCGCTCGCAATCGGCCGTGTCATCGGTACGGCACTCTACGGTGTCACCGCACACGACCCGATCACGTTTGGTTCCGTGGCGCTGACCACACTTGCAGTTGCTGTCGTCGCGGCGCTCGTGCCTGCGGTGCAAGCGACGCAGACCAACCCGATAGAGGCGATAAGAACTGATTAACTCCGAGTCCGGAGTGCGAAGTGCGGAACGAAGTTCGGAGTGCGGAACTCCGAGCTCGGAATTTCAGCTCCGCAATCCGCACGGCGAATTCCGAGTTATGAGAGTTCTATTTCCACCTTCGCCACTGCCTTCGGCGGCACCGTGAGTAGTACGCTGCCGCCGGTCACTCGGCCCTCCGCCGTTGTCGGGTTGACGGCATCCGGCGATTCGAACGTGTTGTGCGCGTTCATCTCGCCTGCCGTGAGTACCGTTACTTTGGCCGATTTCGCCGTCGCCCCTCGGAGCGCGATCTCCGTTTCGCGGGAATCCGTCACCGACGGATTGACCATGGTCACGACGAGCCGCCTATCTTTGACCGAGGCGGCGCCGTTCAGTCCCCAGAAGGTGGTTGCTTTCCCGTTGCGCATCACTGGAACGCGGGGCGCCGAGACGAGCGTGCGGATGCTGTCCGCCCCCTGATGCGCGGCGTGCATGGCAAAGACGTGGTAAGTGGGCGTGACGATGAAGTTGTCACCATCCGCGAGGAACAATGACTGCAGGCAGTTGACCAGTTGGGCGACGGCGGCCATGCCGACTTTGTCGGCGTGGCGATAGAACGTATCCAACGTGAGCCCGGCCAGTACGGCGTCGCGAATCGTGTTCTGCTGACCGAGCTGATGTGTCGGACGCAGCTCCGAGCCTGGCTTGTACCAGGCACCCCATTCATCGACGACGAGTTTGACGTTCCGCCTGGGATCGTGTTCGCCGATGGCCTGCCAGTGGCTCGTGATGAGTGCTTCCATCCGATCCGCGTCGCGGAGCAGGTCGTACCACTCCTCGACCGGGAAGTTGAGTGCGTCGCCCTTACCGTCGTTCCAGTCCGTGGTGCGGCCCTGGCTGACGTTCCAGGAGTAGTGGTGAAGTGCGAAGCCCCATACGCGGTTGACCAGGTTCTTGTCCTTGGCCGCGAGCGCACTGAAGAACTTCTGGGTCCACTCGATCTCGCCGCTGTTCGGACCCGATGCCACGAAGGCGAGCTTCACCCCGTATCCCGGCACCCACGACGTGAATCGGCGGAACTCGGTTGAGTACTCCTCCGGCGTGAAGTCGCCGCCGCAGCCCCACGACTCGTTGCCGACGCCCCAGAAGCGGACGTTGTAAGGTGCACCGCCGCGCTTGTTGGCCAGGGTCGTGCTGCCGTTTGGCGAGTTGCAGTATTCGACCCAACGATCGAAATCGAGTGCCGTCAGTCCGCGCAGGTTTGCCGCGAGGTACGGCTGGGCGCCGGCGAGCTGACAGAAGCGGATGAACTCGTTGGTTCCGAACGCATTGGGCTCCCATTTCTGGGGACCATCAGGCGCCTTGGGATCGAAGTTCCAGAAGTTGGTCCGCGTCGGCCGCGTATCGCGACCGCCGATGCCGTCGCGCCAGTCGTAGCTGTCGGCAAAGCATCCACCGGGCCACCGGATGACCGGGGCGTTGATGGCCTTCAGCTTCTCGGTGAGCGCGCGCCGGATGCCGCCGTCGTTAGGAATCTTCGAGGCTTCCCCGACCCAGATGCCGTCGTAGACGACGCCGCCGAGGTGTTCGGTGAAGTGGCCTTGAATCTCGGGGGCGATACGCCCGACCACTTCGTTCAGGAGAATTTCGATCCGCGCGTCTGTCGCCGCGGAGGATCGGACAGGAACGACGGAGGGTATCAGCGGAGCGACCGCGGTCGCTGCCAGGAATTCGCGTCTCGTGAAGGCGGTCATAGGAATCAGGGCTACAGGCTACGGGCAGCAGGCTACAGACACAATCCGTACCTGTGCAATCTACGAACTGTGGATCATGGTTTCCGAACCACGCCGTAGCCTAGCCTAGTGCGTCCTCATCGTCGACACGTTCTTCCAGCTGATGCCGCGGCGGACGTTGTCGATGGCCTACCTCGGGGCCATCTTGGAAAAACCCAGCCGATCCATGAGCTGGCACAACCAGAAGGGCGATCGCGAGGAAGGCGCTTCCCATGACGGTGCACCCCGAATACAAACACAAACACGAACCCGAAACGGACCCGAACACGAATACGAATACGAATACGAACACGACTACGAACTACCAACTACCAACTACCAACTACTTCCTTCCCCTAGGGCCCCGCCTCGATCCAGGCGGCGTATCCGCCCCCTGGCGCCATCGTAATGGTCAGGACCGCCCCTGCGTCGAGGGTCCGCACCACCGTGTCCACGCGGTCGGGATAGTCTGCCGTGTCGGGGCGGTCGGCGAAGGCGTGCAGCGTGTACCGTCCCGCCGGAAGGAATGTGAGCGGCACTTGGAGCGTGCGTGCCGTATCGCCGTTCATGCTGCCGACGAACCAGCGGTTGCCCGATCGCCGCGCGACGGTGACGTACTCGCCGGGCTCGCCGTTGAGGCCGCGTGTTTCGTCCCACGTTGCCGGCACGACTTTGTAGAACTCGAGGCCAGCAGGCGATCCGAGGTAGTTGTACGGCGAATCGCACAGGACGGCGAGCTCGCTCTCATAGACCACCAACTCGGCAAGCTCGTTGGCGCGCGTGCCCATCACGAACGGCGCGACGTCCTGCGGCTTGAAGGTGGCTTTTGTGCGCTGACGGAATCCGCCGGGCGTGAAGTCCATCGGTCCCGCCAGCATGCGCGTGAACGGGATGGTCACTTTGTGCACCGGCGTCACTTCGGTGCTCCACTTGTTGTACTCGTTGCCCATGACGCCTTCGCGCGTCAGTAGATTGGGATAGGTGCGCCGCAGACCGGTCGGTTTGTAGGCACCGTGGAAGTCCACCGTCAGGTGATGGGCGGCGGCGGTCTTCACGGTGCGCATGTAGAAGTTGACCATCTCCTGGTCGTCGCGATCCATGAAGTCGATCTTGACGCCGGCAAGCCCCCAGCGCTCGTACAGCGCGAACGCCTCGTCCATCTGCGTATCGAGACTGTTCCACCTCACCCAGATGAGGACCTTGACCTTCCGATCGCGTGCGTACTGGACGAGCGCCGGAATGTCGAGTGCGGCGATTGGCCTGGTGACGTCCGCGTCTTTCGCGAGCGGATCGCCGTACCACTGCCAGTCGATGATCACGTACTCCCATCCCATGTCGGCTGCGAACCGCGTGTAGTACTTGACCGTGTCGTTGTTGACGCCGAGGGTGAAGCCGGCATCAGGCGCATAGTCGCCGGCCCACCACCGGTCCCACGCCGACCGGCCCGCCTTGATCCACGTCGTATCGGTCAAGGCGCACGGCTCGCTCAGGTTCAAGACGATGTTGGATTCGATCAGTGAGACCGCAGAGCGGCCGAGCATGAGGACACGCCAGGGTGAGTTGCGCGGCGCCGTACTGCGCACGACGACGCCAGGCTCGTCCGGGCGAGGCGACAGGGCAGTCACCAGCGTATTGGGCGACGCACCGGCTGCGGTGAGATACATGCCGGCCCAGTCATCGAGATTGGCTTCGGACAGCGCCACCCACGCGGTGTCGCGGACCTTCACCAGCATCGGAAGCCCGATGATGGACCCAGGCCGAATCTGACTCAGCTCGACGCGTTGAAACGTGTCTTCCTGCGATGTCGTATAGCTGCCGTAGTTCGCGGCCCAGGCGGTGTGGTTGCCCGCGAACCTGAACTCGCTGCGCTCTGCGGAAAGCCGGAATGCTGCCGAGTCCAGGCTGGGCGGGCAGAACCCACCGGAACGCCACGCCATCGTCGTAGGCACGGAAGACGAGATCCAGGTGCCGCCTGGGCGGATCGCTCTCCAGGATCGAGAGCGTGAGCTCGTTCGCACGATCGCGTACATCCCGGCTCTTGCCAACGACGGTCTGCCAGGTCGAGTCGATCGACTGGCGGTGCTCGCCGGCGATGCGGACGTTGCGTCCGAAGGCTGCAGCGTCCTTGAAATCGAGCGCAAGCGACGAGTCGAGCAATACGTCCCGGCCATCGAGGGCCACCGAGTAGTACAGGCGCGGACCCGGCGGATACGGTTCGAGGCGATCCTTGACCTCGATCCGGACGCTGATGTGGCCATCTGGTGACGACAGCGTCGCCGCACGTGCGGACGCGCCGGAGAGGACGAGGAAGAGGGGGAGAGCAGCACACCAACGCAGGCATGTATGCATGTCGCGACTCCGCTCAGTAGCCCGGGACGGCTCCTGCGGCGGGTGTGGCGGCAAGCGGTGACAATCCAAGCCTGCGCCGCGCGTCTTCCATCATCTCGATGGTGCGCGTGGCGCCGCAGCGGGTGACACCGAGCGCACGGACCTCGAGGAGTCGATCCAGCGTGCGAACGCCGCCAGCGGCCTTGACCTGCACGTGCGCCGGCGAGTGCGCGCGCATCAGTTTCAAGTCGTCGTCGGTGGCACCCGTAGGGGCGTAGCCCGTGGATGTCTTGACCCAGTCTGCGCCGACTTCGGCGGAAATCGCACAGAGCCGAATTTTCTGGTCGTCATTCAGGTAGGCGTTTTCGAAGATCACCTTGATCTTCTGTTGCGCGGCATGGGTGACCTCCACCACCGCACGAATGTCGTCCCGCACATACGTCCAATCGCCGCTCAGTGCCCGGCTGATGTTGATGACCATGTCGAGCTCTTCGCCGCCGTCTTTGAGCGCTCGTTCGGCCTCGAGCACTTTGATGGCCGTCGTATGGCCGCCGTGCGGGAATCCGATCGTCGTGCTGGCCTTCACGGTGCTGCCCGACAGCAGCTCCGCACATCGCGCCAGGTAGTACGGCATGATGCACGCGCTGGCGACATCGTATTCGCGCGCGGTGCGACAGCCTGCCTCGAGATCCGCGACCGTCAGGGTCGGGTTCAAGAGCGAGTGGTCGATCATTTTCGCGACGGCGAGATAGTCAAAGTCCATACCGCGTCTGAACTCTAGATAAAGTTCTGCAAATACCGTTTCGACTGCAACAACGCGCGCTTACGGTCCTCGAGCGATCCCTCGTATGCGCGGTCCTCGACTTCGATACACACCGGTCCCGCGTAGCGCACCTCGGTGAGCGCGGCGAAGAAGCCGCGCCAGTCGACATCGCCCAGACCCGGTAGCTTCGGAACGTTCCACCCGAAATCGAGAATCCCGCACTCCTGCAGCTTGTGCTTCAGGATGCGGACGTCTTTGGCGTGCACGTGGTACAGCCGATCGGGAAAGTCGTAGATTGGACGCACCGGATCCATGAACTGCCAGACGAGGTGTGAGGGATCGTAGTTGAGCCCCAGCGCCGGACCAAAGCGCTCGAACAAACGACGCCACAGCTTTGGCGAGATCGCCAGGTTCTTGCCGCCGGGCCATTCGTCGTTCGAGAAGAGCATCGGACAGTTTTCTATGCCGATCCGCACGCCCGCCTGCTCGGCATGCGTGATGATCGATGGCCAGCGTTCTTCGACCAGCGCCCAGTTGTCCTCGATGTTACGGGTGTGGTCGCGGCCGATGAACGTCGTCATCACGCCGAGCCCAAGGCGCGCCGATGCCGTGATCACCTTCTTGATGTGGTCGATGTAGACAGACGCTTCCTTCTCATCGGCGACGAGAGGATTGGGGTAGTAGCCCAGCGACGACACAAACACGCCGTGGCGTGCAGCCTGAGCCTTCACGGTTGCCGCCCGGGCATCATCGAACGAAGACACGTCCAAGTGGGTGACGCCGGCGTAACGCCGTTCAGCCTTGCCGACGGGCCAGCACATCACCTCGACTGCACCGAAACCGTGCTCGCCTGCAAACGTCAGGACGCCATCGAGATCGAGATCCGGAAGGATGGCGGAGACGAAACCGAGCGTGATGGCCATCACTCGCCAACCTTGACCCAGCGTTGCTCCTTGTGACTGCGGGCGATGGCCTCGCAGAGGAGCACTTCGTGATGGCCGTCCTCGAACGTCGCGTACAGCGGCGTGCTCGATCGGGCGCCGTTCAAGATGTCCGTATATACCGCCCGATAGAGCTGCTTGAACGTGTCGGGGAAGCCTTCGTTGTGTCCGCCCGGATAGCTGGCAAATCGCGCGGCTTCGCCGTCGAGCAAGGATGGATCGCGGAGCAGCTCGCGGTTTGCCTCGGCCCGTTCTCCGATCCAGAGCGCGTTGGGCGACTCGCTGTTCCAGGCAAGGGCCTTGGCACCGCAGGCGAGCTCGTACCGCAGGCAGTTCTTCCGGCCCGCCGTCACCTGCGACACCGTGAGGACGCCGCGCGCGCCGCCAGCGAAGTGCAGCAGCACCGCACCATAGTCTTCGGTATCGATGGCGACCGGCTCGCGTTCCACCGGCTGGCCGCCCTGCTTGCCCGCGAAGGTTTCAATCGATCCGCTCGGCGGCTTGAGGCGTGTCGTGTGGACCGTCTTGAGATCGGCCATGACGGCTTCAATCCGCTGGCCGGTCACGAAGGTGACGAGATCGAGCCAATGCGTTCCGATGTCGCCCACCGCACGCAGTTCACCGCCTTCCGAACGCAGCACGCGCCAGTTGAAGTCAGTCGGGTACAGCAGCCAGTCCTGCACGTAGCTGCCGTGGACGTGAAGCACCGGGCCAACAGCACCGCTCTTGACCAGCGCCCGCGCGTGGATCGAGAGCGGATAAAACCGAAGGTTGTAGTTGACCGCCGCAATCTGCGAGGGGCGCGCCTTGGCTTCCGCCACGAGCGCACCGGTCTGCGCCGACGTCATCGCCAGAGGCTTTTCGCAGATGACGTGCTTGCCGGCTTTGAGGACGGCGAGCACGTGATCGTGGTGCAACCGGTTGGGCGAGGCGACGTGTACGCTCTTGACCTCGGGGTCGGCGAGCAGCGCGTCTACGCTGGGATAAGCGTGGGGCAGACCGAGGTTCGCGGCCGCGCGCGTCGCTTCATCGGCCGAGATTCCGGCAATCCCTTTGACACGCACACCGGCGCGGCGGAGTCCCTCGACGTGGACGGGACCGATGAAGCCGGCGCCGATGACGGCGGCGGTAATGTCGTGGAAAGCTGGCATGAGTGCGTCTCCTGGACGGCGGGTCTCCGTGCGACCAATCGTCAATCGTCAATCGTCATTCGTCATTGCTTCCCGTCCTGCCTAGTCGAATTCCTTGCGGGCTGGTGACTGGTCAGGGCCTACGCGGCCCGACTCGATGTCTGCAAGGTAGTAGTTCTCTCCACGAACGGGTGCACCCGCGAGCCGGCGCAGCAGCGTGAGCTGGCCCACATGTGTGCAGCGCGTCAGCCACCGGTCCCTGGAAGAGCCGTTCGAGTGAGAGGTCTGCGATGAGGGGCGCCTCGAGCCGCTGATCCACCCGCACGAGCGCGCTGTGAAAGCGGGTCACTTCGTCGGTCCAGGCGCCGGGCGCCGACACGTGCCATTTGTGCACGCCGGTCAGGAAGCCATCCATCCAATCGAGCAGGTCGTTGACGTGTGCCAGGATCTCGACAGGAGTGCGACTGTTCGAGCCCGCGCGGTACGTGGCAAACGAGGGCGGCGCGTCTCGGATGGCCTTACCGCCGCGATAGGCCAGGGTCGCAACAGCGTGGCGGAAAAGAGGAACGGACATAAATAGAAACTCGGAATGTGGAGTGCGGAGTGCGGAGTGGCTCCGCACCAACTACCAACTACCAACTACCAACTAAGAACTGACCGTCTTCAAATCAGCCCGGCTGTCCTTGTAACTCACCGCGAAGTGCTCGACTGCCGGATCAGGCTGTTCGCCCCGCGCCGCGCAAAAGGCCCGGTATGCTGCCGGCCACCAATTCTCGTGCGAGGTCAGACCGTCGCGCCGCCAGGCGTCCCAATCGGCCAGCACTTTGGACCAGCACTGATCGCCGTATCGCAGCGCTTCGACATGCGACGGCATCGCCGTGACGTACCACTGCCGCCCGATGCGCGCGTGCAGCACCTCGTCCGCCCAGTCGTAGTCCTGGAACGTCTGTGCGAGAGGAAGGCCGGTCTGACCGGCGACCTCCCATTCGTACCGCTTGCCCGTCTTCGGCATCAGGCCTTGCTCGATGAAGTAGAGGACCGCATGCCTTTCGATCGGTGTCAGTTGTGTATTCAACCCGCGCGACCACGTGAAGTTGATTCGGACGAGCGAGGGCCAGTCGAGACCGATCGCCGTGAATCCGACTTCACCCATCAACGCGTGCCGCGCTTCGTCCCACAACTGGCGCGACATGTCGTGGTAGTAGCCCCACGGCTTGCCAGGTGTCTCCGCGATGATGCTGGCCATCATCTCGGGCACGTCGATCTCGCGAAGCCGCTTGTAGAACAGCATCACGAGCTTCGGCGCGGGCGGATATGCCGCATCCCAGATGAAGGCCTCGGCATTCACGGCCATGTTGAACGGATCGGGGAAGCGATGGTCGCGTCTCGGCACCTTGTCGTAGATGTACGGCGTGGCCGAGGCCATGCGTGGTGGCAGCGGTGTCGTGGATGGTGCCGTGCCGTCCAGGCCGCCGGCCGCAATCAGTGTCGCGTCGAGCGCAGCCAGCCATGCCGCGTGGGCCGTCAGGTCGTGGCGGGAGACGAGCGCGGCACGCGCCTCGCGGCCGAAGCGCGCCATGTCGTCCAGTTCGAGCAGCGCGAACCGGCACAGGCGCGCCGTCGGCGCGTCGGCCAGCAGATTTGTCTCGGCGACGTGCCGCGTGAGCGCGCCGGCAAGGGCCGCTACGGCACATCCGTAGACCGCTTCGACCAGCGCCGCGGTCGTCGGTGCCGCGAGCACTTCGTCGAAGAACTGCTCCAGCGCCGGATGCGGGACCTCCTCGAGGCCGAGCGGAGGCTCCCGCATTTCCCCCACCCGCGTCCGCAGCGCCGACACGTGCTCGGCGCAGAGAAAGGCGTGATAGCTGAAGGCCGACTTCAGCTCGTACAACGGTTCCGCAGTGATCCTCGCGTTGAAGATGCCGTGGAGCCGGCGGAACGCGTAGTGCGCTCGCTTGAGCCGTGCCACGCACTCGTCCACCGACAACCCGGTTCGCCGGGCTTCTTCGAACGTGCAGACACCGGCCAGCGGCGGGACACGGGAAGGTGCGGCGTCAGGAGCCATACGCACACTATAAGTCTCAGAGTCCAAGGGTCAAAGGGTCGAAGAGTCAGGCTCAAAGGGTCCAAGAGTCGTGAGAACAGGTACAATCCGCCGCGCACAAGGAGCCTCCATGCCGCAGCGCGTCAACCGTCGTCAGTTCGTGAAAACGTCCGCCGCCAGCCTTGCAGGGGCCGTGGGGGCCCGGCAAGCGCTGTCGGCGCAGGCGAGTCCCACGATGATCACGCCGAAAGGCGTCCAGCCGGTGGTCATCTCCTCTGCGAATGGCAACTTTGACAAGAACGGCGGCACGGAGACCTGCGTCGAACGGGCGTTTCGCCTGATGACAGGCGGCGCGGATGTCCTCGAGGCCCTGATCGAAGGCGTGAACATCGTCGAGCTCGATCCGACGGATACGAGTGTCGGGTATGGCGGGCTTCCCAATGCCGACGGAGTCGTCCAGCTCGATTCGTGCTGCATGCACGGGCCCAAGAAGCGGGCAGGCGGCGTCGCGGCCATCGAAGGCGTGCGCACGCCCTCGAAGGTCGCGGCGGCCGTCATGGACTTCACCGACCATCACCTGATCGTCGGTAAGGGGGCGCAGGATTTCGCGCGCAACATGGGCTTCACGATCGAAGCCGATCTCAACACGGAGCGTTCCCGCAAGGCGTGGCTCGAGTGGAAGCGGCGGACCGATCCGAATCACTACCTGCGTCCCGAGGATCGGCAGGGCGCCAATTACCGTGTCATGCGCGATCTGATCGCGGAAGGCGTCATTCCAGCCCGCCACTTCTGGGGCACCATCAACTGCGACGGTATCAACGCGCGGGGTGACGTCTGCGGCGTGACGACGACGAGCGGACTCGCGTTCAAGATTCCCGGTCGCGTCGGTGATTCGCCGATTCTTGGCGCCGGGCTCTATGTGGACAACGGGGTCGGGGCTGCCGGATCAACGGGACGGGGCGAAGCCAATCTCTACAACCTCACCTCGTACCTGATCGTCGAGGGCCTCCGGCGCGGACTCAACCCCAAGGATGCCGGAATGGAAGCGCTCCGGCGGATTCGCGCCAACACCGTCGAGAAGCGTCTGCGCCGCAAGAACGGCGATCCCAACTTCAATATCAATTTCTACATCCTCAACACCAGGGGCGAACACGCCGGCGTGGCGATGTATGCGGAAGACAACGACGAGAAGGGGTGGGCGGGACAGACCTCCGGCCGCAATCCGCGCTACGCCTTCTGCAACGAACATGGCGCCCAGACCATTCCGTGCGAAGGACTGATTCAGGGCGCGCTGCAGGATAGTGATTAGCCCTGACGGGAAAGGTGCGGACGGAAGGTGCGGAAGGGGAAGGTGCGGGGAAGGGGGACGGAAGGGGTAAGGGGTAAGGCGCTAACCTCCAACTCACAACTGCCAACGCCCAGAGCCTGACAGGCCCAAAGCCGAAAGCCCAAAGCCTATAGCCCGGATTGGGCCGCGGAGCAGGCCACTCCGCGGCCCGAACCTCTCAGGGTTGCAGCTCTGACGTCAACGTCGCGCCGCCCATCTGAGGCAGCGTCGCGGTCATGCGCACGAGTTGATGCGTGTCTTGCGCGACCCAGATGGTCGTCGTCCCTGCATCACCTTCGGCAGACGCGATCTCGGCCTTCCACGTCTTGAACGTCCCCGCGGGCACCTTCACGTCTTCGGCGCCCACGACCTTCAGCTGCTTGAGCGACGCCTTCTGCTTCTGTACATCGAAGTTCCTGAACGTCGCCGTGTAGCCGTCGGCCAGCGGGAGTGTCGCCAGTACGCTGAAGGCGCCAGCTCCGTCGCCGAACAGCGGGCCTCCCAGGTCGGCCGAGACGGGTTTTGCAGGTCCGCCCATCGCCATCGTTCCACTTGCCTTCGCATCGTCGAAACTCAACTCGATTGCCATCGGACCCTGTTTGATCGATCGCTTGCGCAACACGAGCGTGCCCTTCTGAAGCGTGCTGGTGTCGCTGACGTCACCCATCGGCGTCGCGGCGACCTCGGTCGCAACGATGTCGCCGTTCTGCTCGACGATCGTCTGTGTCACGGCCATCGAGAACGTCTGGCCGCCGGCGTTGACGTCGGCCTTGTACTTCGAGGTGCCGGTCTTCAGATCCACGGATGGCTTCGGGAGGCCGACGGCGGCCGGGTCCAGTTTTTTGGCCAGGACGACCGTCTTTGGATCGACCGTGATCTCCTTGAGTCGCGCCGTCACTTCCGGCGTGCCGCCTTCCTGGTAACGGCCACCCAGGTGCTTGGCGAGGAAAGCCTCGGCCGACGCGAACATGGCCATGTTGTTCACCGGCCGTTGAAAGCCGTGCCCCTCGTCGGGTGCGACGAGGTACTCGACGGGGAAGCCGCGGTCGCGGAGCGCGATCACGATCTGATCGGCCTCGGCACGCTTCACGCGCGGATCGTTGGCGCCCTGCACGACGAGGAGCGGCGTCTTGATCTTGTCCGCCGAGTTGAGCGGCGATTGCCGCTCGAGCTGTTTCTTGCCTTCCGGCGTCGTCGGATCGCCCATGCGCGTATGGAAGATCTTGCGGCCGGATTCCCAGTAGGGCGGAATGCTGTCGAGCAGCGTGATGAGGTTCGACGGTGCCACGATCGCCACGGCGCCGCTGTACACGTCTGGCGTGAAGGCGACGCCGGCAAGCGTTGCGTAGCCTCCGTAGGATCCACCCATGATCCCGACACGCTTCGCATCCACGGTGCCCTGCGCGACGAGGTACTTGACGCCCCAGGTGAGGTCGTCCTGCATCTTGTCGCCCCACTCCTTGTTTCCGGCGTTCAGGAACTTCTTCCCGTACCCGGTCGATCCGCGGAAGTTCGGTTGCAGCACCGCGTAGCCTCGGTTGGAGAGGAACTGCGCGATCCCGCTGTAGCCCCAGCTGTCCCGCGCCCACGGGCCGCCGTGCGGAAAGACGATGAGCGGTAGGTTCTTCGCGGGCAACCCCTTCGGCAGCGTGAGATACGCGGGAATGTCGAGACCGTCAGACGAGGGGTAATGGACGGCCGTCACGTGGGTGAGTGATTCACGCGGCAATTTCTCGCGAATGCGGTACTGCAGTGTCAGCTTCTTTGTCCTGCGATCGAACAGAGTAGGTCTCGCCCGGCTCTACATCACTGTTCGCCGCGACGACCCACAGCTGTTCGTCGGCAGTCCGCGACACGAAGTGAATGTCCTTTCCAGAGAGCTTGCCCTGCAACACTTTGTAGTCTGCTTCGAGCGCCTTGTCCTTGAAGTAGACGCGGGCACGCTCGTCGTCGTAGCTCGTGAACAACAGGTCGTTCGTCACGTCCGAGAAGGTGGCCTGACCGAAGTCCACGCGCTTCATCGGATCGCTCTCGACCAGCGTGTCCGATCCGCTCGACGGATCGAAGAGCGTCAACCGGCCGAGATCGTTCGCCTCGCCCTTGTTGGTGTCGAGGTAGACGCGCTCGCCATCCTTGTGGAAACGCACCGGTCCACACGACTCGAAGACCGTGCACGTGTACACCGTCTTGAAGCCATCGGCGGTCACCTGGAGCAACTCGGTATCGCCCGCGTCGGTCGTCCGCGCGGCAAGCTTGAGCTCACCCTGCTCGTTGAACACCCACTGCGCGATCTTCTCGGTGTTCTTCTTGATCAATTCTCTGGCGCCGGTCGAGAGCGTCACCTTGTACAGGTCGTGCCAGGAGGCATCACGATCGTTCAGCCCGACGAAGATGACATCGGGCATCGCCTTGGGCACCGCATAGATGAGGGCGCGGGCGCCTTTGGCGTCGGTGAGGTTCCGTGCCGGTGGCGCATCCTGTCCCGCCGCAGGCTGATCGGCGGGGTTCACGGCGTACACGTTGTAGTTCTCGTCGCCGGCGTTGTCCTGGACGAAGAGGATGTATCTGCTGTCGCGGCTCCAGAAGAAGCCCGGAATGGGGCGCTTCGTGTCAGCCGTCACCAGCCGCGCCGCGCTGAATGGCTCGCTCGTCTTCTTCACCCAGACGTTGCGCGTGTCTTTGTACGGCTTCAGGAAGGCCAGGTAGGTCCCATCAGGCGACAGCTCGGCTCCGGTAATCTCCGGGTTCCCGAACAAGAGCTCCCGGTCGATGATGGGTGGCAGGCCAGAGGCATTGGCCGCGACTCTGGCTGGAGGCTTGGGCAGGGGTGCCTGCGCGGCAGCGTCGTGCGGCGCAACGAAGGCGACACCCGCCACGAGCGCCAACGTATGCGCCACGCGGACGACGCGACGAACTGTGGCCGTTGTGAGCAATTGAGTCATCGCATGTCCTCGAGAAAGAAGCGAAGGAGAATAGGGCTTGGCTGGCGAATTCCGCGCCAGAAAAGGTGGCAGTCTATCAGACGAGGGTGGACGTCGTGCTGTTCCTCGACGCTGCTACCGGCACACGCGGTTCTTGCCCCAGTGTTTGGCGCGGTAGAGGGCCGCATCCGCCACCGACAGCAGCGCACTCAGCGAATCCGAGAGGCGAGCGGTTCCCACGCCGATCGAAACCGTGGTGGCCGGGAGCGGATCGTGCTGGGGCTCCGCGCTGGTTGCGACGAGACTCATGCACAGCCGATCGCCGACTGCCACGGCCCCGTCGGTGTCCGTATCCGGCAGGAGGAGGGCGAACTCGTCTCCGCCGAAGCGTGCCAGCAGGTCCTGCGGCCGAAGGCGCATGGCGAGCACTTGCGCCACGCGGCAGAGGACGGCATCCCCCATGAGATGCCCGTGCTGCTCGTTGACCGACCGGAAGTCGTCGACGTCGATGATGAGCAGCGAGACCGGACGTTCCTCGCGCATCGAACGGGTCAACTGCCGCGCGAAGAAATCCTCCAGCCATCGCCGGTTTCGCAGGCCGGTCAGGCCGTCCACCGTCGCGGCGCGCTCGAAGTGTCGCTGCAGGCGCGAGGCTTCGGTCAGCACGAAGTCGTCGTGCCGCATGCGTCCGGCGAGAATGCGAAGGAGATTCCGCGCGAGGTCGGACGAGGCCTCTATGGCGCTCCAGACCACGTCGCGATCGACGGCGAGTACTTCGGTTGGCTCTTCGGCCACGACCGTGGCGGTCGTCGGCAGGCCATCGAGCACAGAGAGTTCGCCGACGCACTCGCCAAGCCCGAGACGCACATGGGGCGGATCGTCGGCGCGGGTCAGCTCCACCCTGACTGAGCCGCTCAAGACGATGTACAGTGTTCGATTGTCGCGGGCGGCGTCGATGAGCACGTCGCCCGTCTGAAGCGAGCGAGTCGTACTGCCAGCCACGACCGAATCGACGAGCGCTCGCGACACGTCCTGAAACAGACGTGAATGGCGGAGCGTCTCGAAGAACGCGTTCACCCGGCGCCTCCTGGTCGGGGGGACGGCACCCGCACACAGGCACACGGCGGATGCGGTACAGAGAGCGAGCCTGCCTCAGTCCGGTACGCAACCTCAGCAGGTAGACGCAGCATACACCGGGTGCGGAGGAATGGATGCGCAGAACAATTTCGAGTGGGGTGAAATGGGAGCCGATTGTCGGCTACAGCCGTGCCGTCCGGATGGGGAACGCCGTGTACGTTTCAGGGACTACCGCGACAGGTCCGGACGGTGCTCTTGTGGGCCTGGGTGATCCTGCTGCCCAGACCCGCCAGGCGCTGGCCAATATCGCCCGCGCGCTCGAACAGGGGGGCGCCACACTTTCCGACGTCGTTCGCACGCGAATATTCGTGACCGACATCAGCCAGTGGGAGGCAGTCGGCCGCGTCCACGGCGAAGTATTCGGCGCCATCCGGCCGGCCACGTCGATGGTGGAGGTCCGGGCGTTGATCGATCCCGCCATGCTGGTCGAGATCGAGGCCGACGCCGTGATTGGCTGATTCGGGAGCGGGGCAGCTCGCCGGGGCTGCCACCGGTTGGCGCTTGGTGTTATCCTGCCGGCTTCAGGGGGCTGAGACGATGACTGAAGAGAGCGTTAGTGACGGCGTGACTCGCCGTGATTTCATCCGGACCGCCGCCACGACGGCAGTTGTCGGTTCGGTCGCGACCGGTGTGGACCGCCTGGTCGGTGCCTACGCCGCGGGCAGCGACGAGATCCGGATCGGGCTGGTGGGGTGTGGCGGCCGCGGTACCGGCGCGGCCGGCAACGCGATCAAGTCGTCGCAGGGCGTACGTCTCGTCGCAGTGGCCGATGCCTTCCAGGATCGGCTCGATGCGGCCCGCAAGAACCTGGTCGACGAGAACAGCGAGGCGGCCAAGGTCAAGGACGATCACTGCTTCGTCGGCCTGGATGCCTACAAGCAGCTGCTCCAGACCGACGTCAACTACGTGATCCTGGCGACGCCGCCGGGCTTCCGCGCGACGCACATTCGCGCCGCCATCGATGCCGGCAAGAACATCTTCGCTGAGAAGCCCGTGGCGGTGGATGCCACGGCGGTGCGTGCCTGCATGGCGATGGCCGACGACGTGACGAAGAAGGGCATCTCCATGGTCGCCGGCACGCAGTACCGGCACTTCCAGCCCTACATGCAATCGATGCAGCGGCTCCATGACGGTGCGATCGGCAAGGTGACCCACGCCCGTGCGTACTACAACACCAGCGAGTTGTGGCACCACGAACGCCAGCCGAACTGGAGCGACACGGAGAACCAGATCCGGAATTGGCTCTACTACACGTGGCTCTCCGGCGACCACATTGTCGAGCAGTTCATCCACAACATCGACGCCATCAACTGGGCTCTGCAGGGACACCCGGTGCGGGTGATCGCCACCGGCGGGCGCCAGGTGCGGACGGCGCCGGAGTTCGGACACATCTACGATCACTTCGCCGTGTCGTACGAGTATGCGGATGGGGTGTTCTGCACGGCGATGTGCCGGCAGCAGAACGGCACGGACAAGAAGGTGGCCAACGAGTTCACCGGCACGCAGGGTTCCGCGATCATCCTGCCGACGTATTCCATCAACGGTCCGACGCCGTGGAAATTCGACCGGCCGGAGGATCTGCCCGACATCGGCTACACCCAGGAGCATGCCGACAACATCGCGGCCATTCGGGCTGGCAAGCCGCTCAACGAGCTCAAGCAGGTCGCCGAGAGCTCGCTCACGGCCATCATGGGACGCATGTCTGCCTACACCGGCAAGACGCTCACCTGGGACGATGCGCTCAACGACCCCACGTCGCTGATGCCGGCGCACATCGAGTGGGGTCCGATGCCCACGCCGCCCGTGCCGATGCCCGGGCAGGTCGGGACAGCCTAGGTGATCGCGTAGGGCAAAGGGACAAGGGGCTAGGGACAGGGGGAAGGGCAGGCCGCGTCTCCCCCTTCCCCCTTCCCCTTACCCCTTACCCCTTACCCCTTCCCCTTACCCCTGCTTCTCCCCCCGTGCCGCGCCCAGTCCGCATCGCGATGCTCGGCTCAGGCTTTGTAGCCGAGTTCTACCTCCAGGGGCTCGCGAACGTACACGGCCACGAAGTGGTCGTGAACTATTCGCGATCGCAGAAGCGCGCGCAGGCGTTCGCCGCGAAGTGGCGTATTCCTGCCTCCTCGTCTCGCCTCGCGTCGATTGTCGCGCGCGATGACATCGACCTCTACATCATCGCGCTCCCGAACGAAGAGCATCTGCCCGTCAGTCTCGAGCTGGCGCGGGCGCGCAAGCATCAGGTCTGCACGAAGCCGCTGGGCCGCAACGCGCGGGAGGCAAAGGCCATGCTCGCGGCCGCGCGGCGGTCGGGCGCGATGCACGGCTATGCCGAAACCGAAGTGTTCGCGCCGGCGGTGGTCAAGGCGCAGGCGATCGTGGCGTCCGGCGGCATCGGCCGTGTGCTCTGGGTCCGATCGCGCGAGTCGCACAGCGGTCCTCACAGTGCGCATTTCTGGGACATCCAGAAGACCGGAGGCGGCGCGCTGAACGATCTCGGCTGTCACACGATCGCGGCCGCGCGGCTGCTCTTCGGCAAATCCGACCGCATCGTCGAGGTGATGGCATGGGGCGCGCGCCTCGTGCACCGCACGAAGACGCGCGGCGAAGACAACGCGCTGCTCGTCCTGAAGTTCGCATCGGGTGGGATCGCGCACTGCGAGCTGTCCTGGACGACCAAGGGCGGCCTCGATCTCCGGAACGAAGTTCACGGGAGCGAGGGATCGATCTTCACGGATGTGACGCGCTCAACGCCAATCGCCGCGTTCACCAGCCGTCCCTCCGGCTACGTCGTGGAGAAGGCGGACCACGACACGGGCTGGACGCGCCCGTTGCCCGAAGAAGCCTTCACGTACGGGTATCAGGCCGAGATGCGCCACTTCGTCGAATGCGTCCGAGACGGACGCACGCCGAGCGAGACCTACGAGGACGGCTGGATCGTGAACCTCGTGCTCGATGCCGGCTACCGATCGATGAAGACGCGGCGGTGGGTGAGGGTCAGGTACTGACGCTTGTCGTGTTCGTATTCGTGTTCGTATTCGTCTTCGTTCGTGGCACTTGTCAAGTCGTAGTGCTTGGGGCGAGACGTCCCAGAACGTAGACCAGCCCCCAAGATTCCGTTCAGCCGTCTCCTACCGCTCCGCCAACCACACGTCGTTTCGCGTTGACGCTGCAGTTATCGCTACGTGCTTGCCGTCTGGGGAACTCACTGCGAAGCCTAGCGCGAGTGTCGGATCGGACCATAACGTCTTCGCCGTGCCGTCTATTCCAACGAGCACCAGTCTGCCGTGGCCACCGGTATTCTCGGCGGTCGAGTAGAAAGACTCACCATCCGCGATTGAGAAGAAACCGCTGCCATCCGGTAGCGGATCGAGGTCGTAGAGGTCGTTGACGTTGTGCACCTCGATGTCCCTCGCCGGCCCGCCCACAAGGGAGACGATTCGAATGCTGTTGTTGTGCGGCGGATTCCTTATGAAAGCCACAGACTGGCCATCGGGCAGGAGGCACAACCCCTGCCAGCCCTCTGGCCAGCGCCCAAGCTCACGGCCCTTGCCTTGGACCGGGTCTAGTTCCGAGAGCACGATTCCACGCTGAATCTCTTCGACAACGCATCGTCCCCGAAACGAACAGCGCGGAAGAGCCGTACCCTCAAGGTTCGCGACGACCTCGGCATGCCCTCCAGGCAGCGGCATTCGCATGATCCGGGTCCCTGCCGCCTCCGGGTGATCACGGTCCACATAGAAGAGCCACCGCCCATCACTGGTCGGCTCGGGTCGAAACTGCTCCCCGGACCCAACGGCCAGCGGTGTGGAGTCAAAGGCGTCCAGTCGTCGCTTGATAATGTCGCCGTCATCGTTGTGGCTGGAGGTGACGTATAGTTCGCGGCTGTCCGGGGCCCAAGACGTTCCGAACTCATCCCACCCTTCGCTTGTGATCCTTCGCGGTGCACTCGTCAGCCCCACCCTCGGATCGAATCCAGCGACATACACTACGTGGGACCCTACATCGGAGGTTCCGCTGCTGAATGCCAGCCGCTTGCCATCTGCTGATGCACTCAGGTCATGAAGCCATTCATCTCGCCAACCGACCAGCAGTCGCGGCGAACCAGTCGCCACTCCTTGTGCGTCGGTGGGGACTTCCTGGACCGAAAACGCCGTGCGTGATCGCTTTGCGAGTGCTGCGCGACGCATGACGAGCACGAGGTGATGGTCCGACAACTCGAGCACGTCATCCACGGTCTGACCTTCTACCGCGTCGAACACCGTCAAGGCCGTTCCCCCCTTGGCAGGCACGGACTCGACGCGTGACGAACCGGCTGGGATGTACAGGATGCGCGAGACGTCAGCGCTCCAGCTCGCTCCCTGGACCTGGCCGGACGTCCCACGGAACGCCAGCTTCGGTGCTGTCCCATCGAGCGTATCTGCACTGAAGGCATTGGGCTCTACCTCCCGCAGCAGCCGATCGCCGTTGGCTGAGGCCTTCACCCACTGATAGTCCGGCCACGCTGCGCCATTTAGAAGCCGCGGCCCGCCGAGCACGGGGAGATCCCAGCCCCGACACACCGGATGTTCGCAGCGGCGGACACGTAAGCGTGACGAATCGGACGTCCATGCGTACACATTCAGGCCTGTCGTGTCCGGCATCAGCCTGGTTTCACCGTTTTCAATCGAAAGAATATGGATGCCGTCACTGTCGGCGTATGCGAGCAATCGGCCATCGGGCGAAATGCGCGACGAGCGAACCGGGCGCTCAACCGAACTTGCAGTCAGGCGTGTCTCGGCGATCTCCCGCTGGACTGCCGCGCCGCGCGGCACGATCGCGAGCGCGCAGGATGCCGCGAACAGGGCGATCCCCGGCCACCACCACCGTGGCGCCCTGCCGGTCCTCCGTGAGCCAGGCAAGCACTCCGCCAGCAGCGTTGCGAATTCCGACGCTGTCTGGGGCCTTCCGCGAGGTTCTGGCGAGAGCGCGCAATCGATCAATGCCGTGAGCGGCGCGGGAACGTCAGGTCTGAACGAGGCGATTGCAAGGCGACTCCGTCCGCGATGGCGGTCCCGGAGTGTTTCGAGTGAATCGGCATCGACTGGGAACGCTGCGGTGAGCAGCCGAAAGGCTATGACCGCTGCGCTGTACACGTCAGATTGAACCGAGGCCGGCTGCTCCGAGAGAAGCACCTCGGGCGCCAGGTACAGTGGCGTGCCAATGAGCTCCGTGCGGGAGAGCTGCCGCTCGAGCCCCGCGTGAAAGTCCATCAGGACGATACGGCCGCTCGCTTCACGCATCACGTTGTGGGTGTTCAAGTCCCGGTGCAGCAGGCCCGCCTCGTGGACGGCCTGCAGGGCCCGACAGAGGGTGATCGCCACCTGCACGGCTTCCTCGACCGGTAGCGGGCCCCGATCCTGGATCAGGGTTTCGATCGTGCGCCCATCGACAAACTCCATCCACAGTCCGGCGCGTCGGTCGTACTCCTCTGCACCGTAGACAGTCGCGACGTTCGGGTGCTTGACGCGCGCGAGACGCCGTCCCTCCTGCAGAACTCTCGCGGTCGATTCAATTCCTACAGACCGAATCAACTTGAGGGCGACCTCCCGGTCCAGCCGTGTGTCCCACGCCCGGTAGACCGTGCCCCCGGCGCCATCAGCCACCTTTGCCAACAGTCGAAGCGGGCCCCACGTTGTATTGGAAGCTGCATCACCTCGAAAGAATGCCGGACTGTCGGGGAGCGTCTCTGCGAGCGCACGATGAAGCCGCGCAATCTCGTCGAGGATCTTCAACTCGTGCAGTACCGGACGATCCTCGGGAGAACTGGATGCGTCGACGCGGTCCCAATCCACGGCGCGCCTCGTCACGATGGCGTCCGCGACGTCGTCGGCCAATGGGTGGGGCTGCTCAGGGTCAATCACGACGGCTCCTGGGCCGCGACTGCGCGCACCTGTTCGACTCGCTGCTCGTCGATCGACATCTCTTTGGCCAACCGGCTCAACGCGCGGCTGACTGCCTGACGGGCAGCGTTGACCGTAGGCTTCTCCAGCGCCCCTGCCAGTTCCTCCAACGTGTAGTTCAGTTCCACGGACGCGATCACCGCCTCGCGGTCCGACGGCTTAAGCCGCCAAAGCGCTCGCTCATACCGTTCGAAGGCCTCGGTCCCGATCGCCTGTTCCAGCGGCGACGGCGCCGCTGCCGGCCAATCCTGGAGGGGCTCGCGGCGCGGCTGTCGCTTCATCCGGCGGATTTCGTCCTTGATGCGGTTGTTCACCGCCTGCCGCAAGTAAGCGCCGAGCGCGCCCTCACCGCGCACCTCGAACCGCGCCAATCCCTTAAACGCACGAATGAGGGTGTCTTGTACAACGTCGTGCGTGTCGCAGAGACTGCGCGCGGCGGGCGGGAGGCGGCCCGTCGTCCAGCGCTCAAGGCGGGGCAGGTATCGGGCCAGCAACTCGTTCGTCGCCTGCGGGTCACCGGCTCGGGCCCGCTCGAGGAGGAACAGGGACGTCGAGCCGTTCGCGGCCAGTGGACGAACCGGGCGAGGTGGACGGGGCGAACCCATGTCGTCCATGAACGAGTGCACCGGATTCTAGCCCCCTTTTCGTCCAGCTGTACAAAAGCGGGCTCCCCGTCGTTTCTCAAACCAACAAGCACACATCGCCTGCAGCACGCGACTCGCCTCGGTCTCAACATGGGACAGGCTTTCGACCTGTCAGGCGGGGTACACAAGCAGAAGAGGAGAGCGATCGATGGCACGAACACGAGGAACGCTAGCGATTCTGATCCTGGGCCTTGGGATACCTGCGGCATTACTGGCCCAAAAACCGGGTTCATCCAACACGTCGGTGACCAGTCTCGTCAGTGACTACGATTCGGGCGTTGCTCCGGCGCTGCAGATCCAGAGCGACACCCTCGGGACCTACAGAAACTCGAGCACCCTCACGTCGGTGATCGGGACGGACGGCACGTGGGCTGTCGATTCGTACTACGTCCAAAAAGCCACACGAACGATCTACCTGAATTTCAGCCAGCCTATTGCGACCACCGGTCCCGGCGGTGGCAGTCCCGTGGCCCCGCCGTCCGGCTACTACAAGGCACGGATCGGCACCGAGTGCTACCGCTACAACAACAGCTTGTGGACGGTGCCGCCCGGCCAAACGGTGCCCTGCCCGATGAATGTGCACTTCGATTACGGAGGCAAAACCTACGACCTGCACATGAGTCAGTACAACGCGAACTTTCCCGAAACGAACTTCGTGAATGTCACCTGCATCTACCCGACCACTGGAACCGCCTCGTGCATGCAATGGCGCATATCCCCGAGCGCGGCTTATTTGGCGCCTGACGGCACGACGCAATATCGCAACATCGCGAACTTGTCTCAAGAGGTGACCGTCAAGGGCACCTTGACCTACGTGAAGCAGGGGGATTTCTACGTGTCGTTTTCGATCATCGTGAAAAATCCGTAGTCTGCGATTGGGATTCGTACGTGTGGCTTCATTTTCTGTCGTGAGGACTCGATGTAGTCCGTCGTCGCTGACGTAATCGCTTCGGGCCCCGGCCCAGCGCCGCTTCGTCAATGGAGGTGGTTCGTGGGTCCACGGCTTGTGACCGGGGTAGTAGGGGTATGCCTGCTTGGCGTGGTGTCCGCCGCGTTCGCCTGACCCCGTCCGCCGTTCGATCCGCCGTCCAACGGTGGCGCATCGCCACCCAGACCAGGCCCAGCGTCCGCATCAGGATCTAGAGGCAGTAGGTAAGAGTCAGGTGCTAACGCGTGTCGTATTCGTGTTCGTGTTCGGATTCGAATCCAGATTCGTAGCCAGTTCTCCTGATGGCCCTACGAATGCGAGTGCGAACACGAAAACGATTGGCTTGTCTACTCAGGTCCCGCACCCGAAGGCTGTGGTGGTCGCGTCTGGATGCTGAGTCGCGAGTGACTCCTGCAGCAACGTTCGGATCGCCGCGGCCTGTTCCAGCATCAATTGATTGAGCCGGTCGCGTTCGTCGCGAGTGAGCGCCGTCAACAGGCGGTGGGCCAGCAGGTCGCGGCTCGTGAGGGTGACGGTCAGGTACGGCTCGCGGGCGTCCGTCAGGAAAATGTCTTTGGCGATGTCCACAGCGACCTCGCTGTCTCGCGGGCCGGGCACGTTTGAACGACGACACAAACGAGCCCGCCCCCACAACTGTTCGACTCTTCGACCCTTCGACTCTTCGACCCTTGGACTACCGTGAGTAGACGTGCACCCAGTCCACGACCAGATCCTGCGGGAAGCTCGTCGTCTGATCCGGTGAGCCCGGCCAGCTCCCACCAATCGCAAGATTCAGGATGACGAAGAACGGATGGTCGAACACCCAGCGGGAACCGCCCGGGAGGTCGGCTGGCGTACGCGTTTCGTACAGTGTGCCATCCACGTACCAGCGGATGGCCTGCGCGTCCCACTCAATCCCGAAAACGTGAAAGTCGTCTGCAAATGCGCCGGAGCCAGCGAAAGATGCGCTCGGTCCGCTCCCACCCGAATAGCCTGGGCCATGGATCGTCCCGTGGACGATGGTCGGCTCGCGGCCGATGTTCTCCATGATGTCGAGCTCGCCGCAGGCCGGCCACCCGACACTCGACACGTCGTCGCCGAGCATCCAGAACGCCGGCCACACCCCCGGCCCACGAGGCAGACGCATCCGGGCCTCGAACTTGCCGCGAGCCTGCGAGAAGAGTCCCTGGGTCTTGAGCCGCGCGGACGTGTACGAGCGCTCGATGCCGTCGGAGCCGCGGTAGCTCTCAGCTTTTGCACGGATGATCAGCCTGCCGCCCTGCAGGAACGAGTTGTCGCGCCGGGTGGTGTAGGTCTCGAGCTCGTCATTGCCCCACCCGTCGCCCCCGACGTCGTACGATCCACTTGCCGGGATCGGGTGCGCTGCCGTCGGCGCCGTCGAACTCGTCACTCCAGGTGAGCTGCCACGGTCCCGGTGTCGGCGTCGGCGACGGCGTCGGATGCTGCGACAATCCGCCGCAGGCTTCGGTCGCGAGCCAGACGCCCACGAGCGCGAGACTCGCGGCGCACGTCAGGCGACCGACGATGGTACGAGGCCGATGCATGGTGATTCAGCCGAGTGGCTTGTCGAAGACGACTTGCCGCTTGCGTTCTGAGTAGCCACGTACGAGGTAGAAGCCGTGCGTTCGCTCGCGGACGACGTTCGAGCGCACGCGGATGCGACCGAATCCCTCCGCGCGCGCCCACTCTTCGGCCGCACTCAGCAGCCGGCTGCCGACTTCGCGGCCTCGTTCCGACGCGGTGACCACCAGCCCCTGAATCTCGGCTACCTCGCCGAACTCGACACTGCGGCGCGGCGCCACTTCAATCCAGCCGACGACGGGGCCATCGGCCGTGTGGGCCACGAGCAGCACGACGTCGCCGCCGTCAATGATGCGCGTCCGCGCCTGCTCGACAGGAATCGGGTACCCGAGCTCTCCGCACAGAGACGCGACTGCGCCGGCGTCGCTCTCACGCGCGCGTCGAATCGTTACGGCATCCGTTGGTGCAACCCCGCTCGTCGATCCGCTCACTGGGCTGAGAACCGGTAGACCGTCGTGCTCTTGTACGGTTGCCCCGGCTTGATCACCACGGACGGGAACGTCGGGTGGTTGGGCGAGTCGGGGTAGTGCTGTGTCTCGAGGCAGAATCCGTAGCGGCGCTTGTAGACCTTGCCTCCTGCGCCGGTAATGCTGCCGTCGAGGAAGTTGCCGGTGTAGAACTGGACGCCGGGCTCCGTCGTGAGCACTTCCATCGAGCGGCCGCTGGTAGGCTCGGTCACGCGGACGGCGTGGCGCAGCGTGCCTGCTTCGCCGCTCAATATGAAGTTGTGATCGTAGCCGCCGCCGAGCTTGATCTGCTGATCGTCGGCCTCGATCCGCTCACCGATGGCCATCGCCTTTCGAAAGTCGAACGGCGTTCCCGCTACGGGCTTCAGCTCACCCGTAGGAATGAGGCCCGCATCCACCGGCGTGAAGCGATCCGCGTTGATCTCGATCTGGTGTCCCAGGATGTCGCCATTCCCTTGGCCCGCCAGGTTGAAGTACGCGTGGTTCGTGACGTTCGCCACCGTGTCTTTGTCGGTCGTCAACTCGTAGTCGATCCGCAACGCACTGTCGTTGGTCAGGGTGTACGTCACCTTCGCCGTCAGCGTGCCGGGATAGCCTTCCTCGCCGTCCTTGCTGACGTAGGTCAACTCGACGGACGGCGCTCCGTTGATTCCCGTCAGCGCACGCGCGGCCCATACGCGCTTGTCGAAGCCGCGGAGTCCTCCGTGCAAGGCATTGGCGCCATTGTTCACGGCGAGCGTATAACTCTTGCCATTCAACGAGAACTTGCCTTTGGCAATTCTGTTGCCGTAGCGGCCGACGATGGCGCCGAAGTACGGATTGTCCTTGAGGTAGCCGTCGAGCGTGTCGAAGCCGAGCGTCACGTTCGCCACGGCACCTGAACGGTCCGGCACCAGGATGTGCGTGACACGTGCGCCGTACGTAATGACGCCCACCTCGACGCCCTTCGAGTTCTTCAGCGTGTAATGCTCGACCGCCACACCATCCGGCGTAGTCCCGAACGGTTCCTTGACGGGCTCGGCGGCATCGGCCGCAAACGCGAATCCGATCAGGACGACAAACGACATCTGGAGGACGAGCAGCGCGGCGTAGCGGGCAGACATCGGGACTCCTCGCGAATGAAACGGTCTCTTGTTCAGAGCATTTCATACGAGATTGCGGCGGACGGCAAGAGGTGTGAATGGACGGTGCGAACGAGGTGCGGACGGAAGGTGCGGACGGAAAGGTGCGGACAGGGGGTGCGAACAGGAGGTGCGGACGAGGGGTGCGAACAGAAGGTGCGGACGGGGGGTGCGAACAGAAGGTGCGGACGGAGGGTGCGAACAGGAGGTGTGAACGAGGTTGCGCCGTGGGCCTGTCTCTCAAGTCCGAACGGCGCTCAGCGGAACTCGATCGAGCGGCTTGGTGGGTCTGCGTGCCCGGGTCATTGCCCGGAAGCAGTTGCTGTTAGCTCGCGAGTCCCGCTGAGCGCCGCCATCTGGCCCGGTGGTTCGCTCACGCTTGCCTCCTGTCACATGGGCAAGTGGTCTGAGGCCACTATCGACCTGCGCGAGCAGTCGGTCAAGCGAAATTTTGCACTAGAGCTGCACGTTCAATCGACGAGCGAATCAATGCGCAGCGACGGGTCCGCCCTTCGCGCCAGGACGTCGCATGAGCAGCGTGAGAGGAATCAAGAGCAGGAAGATGATCCCCAGCAGTCGGAAGATCGAGACGAACGAGACGATCGCCGCCTGCTGCTGCACCATGCCGAAGAGCGATGCATACGCGCGCTGCGTCGCGGTGTATGCGTCGGCGCCGCCCGCGATGAACCCGGCACGCATCGACGCGAACATCGTCTGCGTCGTCGGATCGAGTGCACTGACGTGCGCACCCAGCACGTTGATTTGCGCCTGCTGCTGACGGGCGAGCATCGTGCCGGTCGTCGCGATGCCGATGCTGCCGCCGATGTTGCGCATCAGATTGAAGAGGCTCGTCGCGTTTCCCATCCGCTCTCGAGGAATCGGATCCATGCTGATGGTCGTGAGCGGGCACGAAGAGCATCGAGAGCGCGAAGCCCTGCACGAATTGCGGCCAGAAGAAGTCCCAATAACCCGCATGCAGATTGATCTGGCCGAGCCAGAGCAGCGTGAGGCCGCCGACGAACAACCCGAATGCCACCATCTTGCGTGGATCGAAGCGTCCGATGAGCACCCCGATGAGAGGCATGCCGATGAACGAACCCATGCCGCGCGGCGCCATGGCGATCCCGGCCTGCAGTGACGGATAGCCGAGCAGCGTCTGGAGGAGGATTGGCAGCAGCACCAGGCTCCCATACAGCACGAAGCCGAGCGTCGTCATGAGGAAGACGCCGGTCGAATACGTCCGGATCTTGAAGACCCGCAAATCGACGACGGGCTCTTTGGCATACCACTCGTGAATCAGGAAGACGACGAGTGCCGCGGCCGCCATCACGGCCAGCGTCGTCATGAAGTGCGACGAGAACCAGTCGTCTTCCTGGCCCTTGTCGAGCAGCAGCTGCAGTGCGCCGATACCGACGGCGAGCAGCCCGATACCCCAGTAGTCGACCTTCGAGCTCTCGGTCTTCAGGTACGGGGGATCGAAGATGAACGCGCGTGTCATCAGCAGCGACGCGATGCCGATCGGTAGATTGATGTAGAAGACCCACCGCCACGAGTAGCTGTCGGTCAGCCACCCGCCGAGCACCGGTCCGAGGATGGGTGCGACCACGATGCCGAGGCCCCAGAAGCCCATGGCCTTGCCGCGCTGCTCGGGCGGGAATGCCTCGAGCATCACTGCCTGCGAGAGCGGCTGCATGGCGCCGCCAGTCGCGCCCTGCATCAGGCGGAAAAAGACGAGCAGCGGCAGGTTCGGCGCGAGTCCGCAGAGCAGCGACGACGTCGTGAAGCCGGCGAGCGACGCCATCAGGAGACGCTTCCGGCCGAAGAAGCGCGCCATCCATCCCGTGAGCGGCAGAATGATCGCGTTGGCGACCAGGTACGACGTCAGCACCCACGTCGATTCGTCGATGGTCGCCGAAAGATTCCCGGCGATGTGCGGCAGGGACACGTTGACGACGGTCGTGTCGAGCACCTCCATGAAGGTGCCGAACATGACGGCAACCGCCACGAGCCAGGGATTGACGTGTCGATGAGTCTCGTCAGCCATCACGTATCCGCCCCGGGTCTCAGACCCTCGAGCCCTCAGGCCTCCGCAATCTCAGTCCCTCGTCCAGCTACCGCAGCATCACAACGGGAACGACCGACATTCCCGGACGCAGGCGCCGCTCGGGATCCTGGCCGGCATCGAGCGCAATCTTCACCGGCACTCGTTGGACGACCTTCACGTAGTTTCCGGTGGCGTTTTCGGGAGGCAGCAGGCTGAAACGTGCTCCAGTCGCAGCGGCGAAACTATCGACCCGGCCGTTGAAGGAGCGACCGCCGAGCGCATCGACCGAGACTTTCACGAGCTGGCCGACACGCATCTGATCGAGCTGCGTCTCCTTGAAATTGGCTGTGACCCAGAGGTTGTCGAGATCGACCAGCGCGAGAAGCGGCTGGCCGGGCTGAACCACCTGGCCGACTTCCACGGTCTTGCGGCTGACGATGCCCGAGGCTGGCGCCTTGAGCGTGCAGTACTCGAGATTCAGGCGCGCCTGCGCCAGGGCCGCTTCCGCCTGCTGGACGCGCGCCACTGCGGCCGCGGCTTGTGCGCGCGTGACCTTGACCTGTTCGGGGCCCGTCTCGGCCGTGCGCAGCGACGCGGTCGCCTGCCCGGCATTCGCCTCTGCCTGGTGCGCGCGGCTCTGGGCCACTGCGATGCCCGTCTCGGCCTCGGTGACACCGGCCTTCGCCGACTCCAGCGCCGCGCGAGCGGCTTCGGCCGACGTCATCGCCGCGTCTGTACTGCTGCTGCGAGATCTCTTCTTTCGCGACCAGCGTCTTCAGCCGCTCGGCGTCTTTGGCGGCGCGATCCGCTTCGGCCTCACGCTGGCGTGCAAATGCCTGCGCCGCGGCCAGCCGTGCCCGAGCGGATTCGATCTCACGCGTCGCGGCAACGACGCCAGCCTCGGCCTGCGCGACGCCGCCCTGCGCCGAACTCACGCCCGACGTCTTCTCGGTGTGCGCGATGGGGACGCTGACCTGCGCCGCTTCTGCTCCGGCCTGAGCCGTCGCGAGGTCCGCCTCGGCGCGGGTGAGCGCGACCTGGTAATCACGCGGATCGATCTCGACGAGCAGTGTTCCGGCGGCGACCGGCTGATTGTCTCTGACCGCCACGTGCAGCACCACGCCGCCGACTTTCGGCGCTATCTGCGTGATGTGTCCATCCACCTGCGCATCGTCGGTGGACTCACGCCCGGAGAAGTGCCACCAGAGCAGGCCGACGACGACCAGCGCCACGAGCGCAATCGGGACGATGTAGCGGACGCGTGAGGTAGCGAAGCGAGCGAGCCGCTCGCGGGGATCGGTCTCTGTCATTGCCGGGCGCCTCCGAGATACGACTGAACCGCTTCCTCGGCGATGCCGACCGCGCGCGCGAGTGAAGCCTTGGCGAGGTTGTGTGCGTACAGCGCAGTGATGTAGCTGTCGGTGGCACGGGCAACCGTTTCCTGCGACTGCACCACCTCGATGTTGCCGGTCACGCCCGCACTGAAGCGATCGCGGCTCTGCGCGAGCTGCTGATTGGCGAGATCCACGTTGGTGCGCGCCGCGTCGAGGGCCAGCTGTGCCGCCTGCACGTCGAGCACGGCCGACCGGACCTCGAGATCCACGCGTCCCTTCATGTCCGCAACTTCAGCACGGCGCTGCGCGAGCTCGCTGTCGGTCCTCGCGAGCCGCGCCTGCTGATGGCCCTTCGCGAAGACCGGGACCGACACCGACGCCGCGATGCCATAGATGAAGTCGGTCGCGGACGCCGCGGTTCCCACGCGGCCAAGCTCGCCCGCGACGGACACGGTCGGCACGAGAGCCATCTGGGCGGACTTGTGCGACGCCTCGGCCGCCTGCAGGAGCGCCTGCGCGGCGAGATAGTCGCTGCGCGCGCCGTAGGCGCGCTGGAGCGCATGTTCGAGCGAAAGGCCTTCGAGCGGGGCGTAGGGCATCGTGTCCGTCAACGTGATGTCCTGTCCCGGCGGCAGACCAATCGCGCGTGCAAGCTGCAGCTTCGATTTTGCGACGTCGTTCTCCGCGATGATCAGCCGTTGCTTTTCCGTCTGCTGTTGCACCTGGGCGCGCAGCAGATCGATGCCGGCGGCCAGGCCGGCCTTCTTGAGATCGGTGGCCAGGCCGAACAGTGCGTCCGCGGTCGCCGAGGCTGCGCGGGCCGCCTCGACACGCGCCGAGGCAGATACCGTTTCGAGATACAGGTTCGCGACCACCAGGACGACGAGATCGCGCGCGTCCTTTACGTTGTACTCGGCAGCTTTGACCGTGGCCGAGCCCGCGCGCGCCGAGTAGATGGCGCTCATGTCCAGGATGGGCTGCGAGATGTTGACGCGCGTGTCGAAGACGTTGAACGGTCCGACCGTTGTGGACGTTATCCCCGGAAAGCTCGTGAAGCCGAACTCGGCGAGGCTGACTTTCCGTCGCGCTTCACCCACCCGCGCGGAGATGTCCGGCAGCAGGCCGCTCAGCGACTCCCACCGCGTCCCGTGCGCGTCAGTCACGCCTTCCTGTGCGACGAGCAGCCCCAGATTCGCCTGCAGACCGCGAGCGATGGCGTCTTTCACTGAGATCGGCACCGCCGTCGGCGTAGCCTCGCCTTTTGGTACGCCCCCGAGATAGGGAGAGTTCACTGGCGGCAGCGGGACCGCCGGCAGCAGGGGTGCGCTCGGCGTCTGTGACTGCGCGCCAGCTGCCGTCGCCAGCACGATCGACGCGGCCAGGAACAACGAACGGAAGGGGAGTGCCATATGACCAGGATCCTCGGGGAGCGGGCTCAAGCCGCGGCATTACACGCGCCGCTCATGAAGAGCGACACGAGGTCATCAGGATTTGGTTGACGACGCCGCGTGTCCGACAGTGCATCGAGGTTGCACTGACTCACGAGGCCGAGGTACGCCGAGGCGAGCATCTCGGCATCGGCGAAATCGAATTCGGCGCTCGGTGATGCCCTGGGTCATCAGCTCGACGATCTGTCGCCGGCGGGCCCGGCGATGTTTCTGGACGAGGCGGTCGACCCGTTCGTGAAAAGCAGGCGTCCAATTGGCCTTCTCGCTCATGAGTACGCTCATGAACGCGCGGCGCGCCGCGAAGAAGGCGAGCCACGTGCGCGTCACCCCGCGTAAGCGCTCTTCGAACGCGCCGGCCGCGAGCGCGGGTGCAAGGGCCGCCTGATACTCCGCCCATACACGAGCGATGACGGCGACGTACAGGTCGTCTTTGCTTTCGACGACCTTGTACACGCCTCCCACGCTGAAGTTCGCTTCGCGTGCGATCTCGCGGACCGATGCGGCGGCATAGCCGACACGAGCGAAGACGCGCTCGGCAGCGGCGATCAGATCCGCGCGGTCGGCCTCGATCCGCCGCGCGCGCCGCTCCTGTGAACGCATGTTCACAATGATGAACGAGAGTTCAGCGGGATGTCAAACTGGTCGGACCGAAGGGGCGGACCCCGCAGCTGAGGTAGTGCGGGATGGATCGAACGGTTAGCCGCGCAACGCCGGCAGCGCGGTGCCGGCGGCCACGAACACCAGCGCCAGACCGTTGTTGCAATAGCGCTGCCCGGTAGGAGGCGGACCGTCGCCGAAGACGTGGCCCTGATGGCCACCACAGCGGATGCAGTGATATTCCGTCCGCGGCAAGCCCAATCCGAAGTCGCGTTTGGTGGCGACCCGTCCGGGCAGCGCGGCGTAGAAGCTCGGCCAGCCGGTCCCGCTGTTGTACTTGGTACGCGCATCGAAGAGCGGCAGGTAACACGCCGCGCAGATGAACGTACCAGGATGCTTCTCGTCGTTCAGCGGGCTCGTGAACGGCGGCTCGGTCGCTTCTTGGAAAAGAACCCGGTAGGCATCCGGCGGCACCAGGCTCTTCCAGTCGGAGGGCTGCTTCTGCAGTGGAACGATAGGCCGCGTGTCGGAAGGTTCCTGCTCACCGCTTCCGCGGCCGAACACCGCCGCAAACAGCGGTGTCCCGAGAAGCCCGACGAGGCCCGCAAGAAATTGGTCGCGAGTCATGATGCCTTCTTAGACGTCGGTCGAGGCGGAAAAGTGTCGGTCCACGAAGGTCCCAGAGAGGGTCCCAGAGTCGAAGGGTCACAAGAGTCGAAAGGTCAGATGCCCCACTGGCTCGACTCTTTGACTGACCCTTGAACTCTTCGACTTTTCGACTCTTAGACCTTTTAGACTCTTGGACTGGCGCGCCCCGTTACTATGCGGTGACACATATGACGACGGCTGCTCGAATAGGTGCGTGGCTCGTGTCCGCGGCGCTCGCGCCGGTACTGCTGACGCCGGTTGAACCGACCCCTCCGCTGCCTTCTGCCGCTCAGGTGACATGGCAGCAGCTCGAGATGAACGGGTTCGTCCATTTCGGTCCGAACACGTTCACGAGCGCAGAGTGGGGGACGGGCCGCGAAGACCCGGGGGTGTTCAACCCCAGCGCGTTCGACGCGCGTCAATGGGTCCGAACGTTCAAGGAGGCCGGCTTCAAGGGGGTCATTCTCACTGCCAAGCACCACGACGGCTTCTGTTTGTGGCCCTCGGCGCACTCGACGCACACCGTGGCCAGGAGTCCCTGGCGGGGCGGCGCGGGGGACGTGCTGCGCGAGGTGTCCGACGCGTGCCGTGAGGCAGGTCTTCGCTTCGGTGTGTATCTCTCCCCGTGGGATCGCAATCATCCGGCCTACGGTACGCCGCAGTACAACCAGGTGTTCGCGGCGATGCTCGAGGAAGTGCTCGGCCGCTACGGCCCCGTGTTCGAGGTGTGGTTCGACGGGGCCAACGGCGAAGGTCCGAACGGCAAGAAACAGGTGTACGACTGGCCGCTCTTTGTCGGCACCGTGCGGCGGCTGCAGCCGCAGGCGGTCATCTTCAGCGATGCCGGTCCCGACGTCCGCTGGGTCGGCAACGAGCGCGGCGAAGGCGGCACCACGTCCTGGTCGCTGATCGAGCGCGCCCGCTACGTGCCGGGCACCGACTTGAGTGCCGAGCTCACGGCCGGCTTCCCGACCGGACCCGACTGGGTGCCACCCGAGTGCGATGTGTCGATCAGGCCCGGCTGGTTTCACCGAGCCTCTGAAGACGGGCAAGTGAAGAACGCGCAGGTACTGGCGGACCTCTACGAACGCTCGGTTGGCCGCAATTGCCAACTCCTGCTCAACGTGCCTCCAGACCGCCGCGGCTTGCTCGCGGCTCCCGACCAGGATGCGCTGGCCGGCATGCATCGCCTGTTGACGGCGACCTACGGCCAGAACCTCCTGCAGAGCGCAGGTTCAACGATCGGATCCGCGACTGACGCCGCTTCCGTTACAGACGGACGGCTCGAGACGTATTGGTCGCCGCCGGAAGGCTCGTCCGCTGGCGAGCTCGTCCTGAGCGCACCGACAGCCATCACCTTCAACCGAATCGTTCTGCAGGAACCCATCCAGCTGGGGCAGCGGATCGCGTCGTTCCATGTCGAAGCCTGGTTGGACGGGGGCTGGAAGTCGATAGGCGAAGGCACGACCGTGGGTTACAAACGGATCGTGGCCGTACCGCTGACCACGAGCGGCAGGATTCGCGTGACCGTGCTCGACGCACGCGCCAGGCCGCTAATCGCGGAGGTGGGAGCGTACCGAGCGATGCCGGTATCATGACGGGAGCGTCATGGATACGCCCGGACCTTCCTCGAGCGCCCGCGATCGGCTGACCGCCATCCGCGACACCCTGTTGCGGTTGCACAAAGCCCTCCTCGAATCAGAGCGGATCCCGTACGAGCGATCGAAGGGCCGGATCGCGACGAGCGGCGAGTTCCTCAATCTGGTCCTGCACGATGAGTGGTTCCGGTGGCTGCGGCCGCTTTCGGCCCTGATCGTCGAAGTTGACGAGGCGCTCGCGGCCGAAGAGGGCGTTCGCGAGGGCCAGGTGGCCGGGTTCATCGAACAGACGCGGCACTTGCTGACCCATGGCGGACCGGAGTTCGGTCCGAAGTACCGGGAAGTCCTGCAGCGGGATCCGGCAGTACTCGTGGCTCATGGCGCGGTGATCGGACGCCTGGCCACCGTTCATTGACGCGGCCGGCCGCCTGGGTTGAAACACCAGGTCTGACGCGTTTTCTGGGGAGCCTGCTCGAGGGGACGAGCGTCACCGATCCGTGGGCATTCACGCTGTCACCGATCCTGCTGCTGGGTGTCGCACTGCTGGCCGTCCTGCGGCCCGCGCTGCGCGCGGTGCGGATCGAGCCGGTCAAAGGGCTGCGCGAGTGAAGCGCGGCGGGAACCCGACTATCATTCGGGCATGGACCGCCGCGACTTCATCCGCTCCATGCTCGTTTCGGCCGCAGCGCCGCTCGTCACGTCCGCCGAGGCTCCCCGGGCGGTGCCCGGGCAGTCGGTCGGTGCACGCCGCTCCGACGCCGCTCCTGCTCGAATACACGAGAGCTGCCAGCCGCTGGGTCGAAGCGCTGCCGGTTGGCAACGGCCGTCTCGGCGCGATGGTCTTCGGTGATGTCAACGTCGAGCGCCTCCAGCTGAACGAAGACACGCTCTGGTCCGGCAAGCCGCGCGACCGGTCCACCCCAGGAGCAAAGGCGGCGCTCGCGGACGTCCGAAAGGCCGTGCTCGACCGCCGCTACGTCGATGCTGACACGGCCTCGAAGCGGCTGATGGGCCCCTTCACTGAGTCGTATCTCCCGCTGGGCGATCTGTTCGTGACGTTCGAGCACGGCAACGTCGCGGGTGACTACCGGCGGCAGCTGGACCTCGCGTCGGCCACGGCGACAGTCACGTATCGCGTCGGCAGCGTGCGCTACACGCGCGAAGTCATAGCAAGTCATCCAGATCAGGTACTCGCGATCCGGCTGTCCGCCGACAAGCCCGGCATGATCCGCGTCGCGGCGCGTGTGACGAGTCCACTTCGGTACCAGACGGCGATGGAGGGCAGGATCCTTCGATTGATGGGCGAGGCGCCATCCCACGTGTCTCCGAGCTACTGGGGCGGCGACGAACCAGTGGTGTACGACGGATCGGGTATGCGCTTCGAGGCGCACTTGACTGCGGTTGCGACCGGCGGTGAGGTACGGACCGATCATGACGGGCTGTACATCGACCGGGCCGACGAGGCCGTGCTGCTCCTCGCCGCGGCCACCAGCTTCAACGGCTTCGATCAGCCGCCCGCTCCCGGGCGCTCGGCTGGGGCGGCCGCGAGTGCGGCGCTGACGCGTGCCGCAAGCCGATCGTGGGTGGACCTGCACACCGCCCACACCACCGACCATCGTGCGCTCTTCGATCGGGTATCGCTCGATCTCGGCTCTTCAGCGTCACCGGCTGGAACCCCGACTGACCAGCGTGTGGTTGCGTCCGGCGGCAAGGATCCGCAACTCGTCTCGCTATTGTTCCAGTACGGCCGGTATCTGCTCATCGCCTGCAGCAGGCCCGGATCGCAGCCGGCAAACCTCCAGGGCCTGTGGAACGAGGAAGTCCGGGCTCCGTGGAGCGCGAACTACACCATCAACATCAACACGGAAATGAACTACTGGCCGGCGGAGCCGACCAATCTCACCGAGCTGCACGAACCGCTGCTGGCGTTCGTCGGCGAGCTGGCGGGCCAGGGCGCGAAGACCGCGCAATCGAGCTACGGCGCGCGTGGCTGGGTCGCACATCACAACAGCGATCTGTGGCGGCAGACCGAGATGGTCGGTGACTACGGCAAGGGCGATCCGGTCTGGACGACATGGCCGATGTCGGGCCCGTGGCTGTCACAACATCTTTACGAGCACTACCTGTTCGGCGGGGATCGCGACTACCTGCGCGCCAAGGCCTACCCGGCGATGAAGGGCGCCGCCGAATTCTGTCTCGACTGGCTGATCGACGACGGTCATGGGCACCTGGTTACGGCACCATCGACATCGCCGGAGCACAAGTTCCTGACGGCCGACGGTGCGCAGGCCGCGGTCTCGATGTCGACATCGATGGACATGGCCCTCATCCGCGACCTGTTCACGAACGTCATGGACGCGAGTGACGTCCTTGGGATCGATCAGGCGTTCCGCGATCGCCTGCGCGAAGCGTTGGGCCGTCTGCGCCCGTACCGGATCGGCTCGAAGGGCCAGCTGCTCGAGTGGTTCGAGGAGTTCGGTGATCCCGAGCCCGAGCATCGACACTTCTCGCATCTCTTCGGGCTGCACCCGGCGCGGCACATCTCATGGCGAACGCCGGCGCTGATGTCGGCGGTGCGGCGGTCTCACGAGATGCGGGGTGACGGTGGCACGGGCTGGAGCCTGGCCTGGAAAGTAAATCACTGGGCGCGGCTGCTCGACGGCGATCACGCCGGGTTGATGCTCGGCAATCTCCTGCGCCTCGTGGACACGTCTTCCGTGAACTACCGCGGCGGCGGCGGCGTCTACGCGAACCTGTTCGACGCGCATCCACCGTTTCAAATCGACGGTAATTTCGGGGCGACTGCAGGCGTTGCCGAAATGCTCCTGCAGAGTCATGCGGGTGACATCTATCTGCTGCCCGCGCTGCCGTCGGCGTGGCCAGTCAGGGCGCGTCACCGGGCTCCGCGCACGCGGCGGATTCTCGCTCGACCTGGCGTGGGAGTCAGGCCATCTCGCGCGTGCAGAGCTCCGGTCGTCGCTCGGCGGCGTGGCTCGCATCCGCTCGTCGGTCCCGTTGTCAGTCGCCGGCGCCGATGCGCGCAGCGCGACCGGGGACAATCCCAACCCGTTCTATCGCGTACATGATCCGGGTCAACCGCTGGTGGCGGATGCGTCGACGGTTAGGCCCGCGCCGAGCCCGGCGGCACACGTCCTCGACCTGCCGACGACAGCCGGCGGCCGTTACGCAATCAGCGGTTAGTGCGCTCCGGCTGTCGGTGTCGGTCCTGCTTGCGCGGAATCGCCGAGCTGTCCATTCCACCCGCCGCCAACTGCGCGAATGAGGGCGATGGCAGCGCCATAGCGTCGCGCGGACAGGGATACTTCGGCGCGCTGATTTGCCAGCAGCGTGGTCTGTCCGATCGCAACCTGTAGATAGTTGATGAGCCCGGCGCGGTATTGATTGAGTGAGATGTCGAGCGCCTGCCTGGCGGCCGTGACGGCTGCCTGCTGCCGCGCAGATTCGTCGGCAAGGAGCCGCTGCGCCGCGAGATTGTCTTCCACGTCCGCGAACGCTCCGAGCACCGTTTCCCGATAGGCACCCACCGCCTCGTCGTACGACGCAGTCGCGCGAGCGTGAGCGGCGCGTCTGGCACCGGCGTCGAACACCGTCAGTGCCAACGCGGGCCCTACCGACCAGAAGCCACTCGGCCACGACAGGAGCTTCTGGAGCTGCGTGGTCTCGAAGCCCGCCGACGCCCCGAGGGTGATCGTCGGGAAGAACGCCGCGCTGGCGACGCCAATCTGCGCGTTGGCCGCTGCGACGCGGCGCTCCGCGGCGGCGATGTCGGGCCGGCGCTCGAGCAGGCGCGAGGGTACCTCCGGTGGAACCAGCGGCGGATCTCCCGTGAGCGGCGCCATGTCGAGGCTGAGAGCCGCGGGAGGAACTCCGACGATGATGGCGATGGCGTGCTCGAGCTGCGCACGCTGCAGCTTCAGATCGATGGCCTGCGCGCGGGCGGCTTCCAGCTGCGTCTCGGCCTGCGCGACGTCGGCGCGTGCGACGATTCCGGCGGAATACTGGTTCTGCGTCAGCGTGTACGAGCGCTGATAGGCGTCGATGGTCTCATCGAACAGCTGGTTCTCGGCGTCGAGCGATCGCAGCTGAAAGTAGTTGGTCGCAAGTTCAGCCGCTAGACTCAAGCGGGTCGTCTCGCGATCGCCGGCGGACGCTTGAGCGGTGGCAACACTTGCGCTCACGGTTTGACGGACGCGGCCCCAGAAATCCAGTTCCCAGGATGCGGTACCTTGCACGCCGTACTGCGTCGTGGCGGATTGGCTGACGCCCACGGTGCCTCCCTGGCGGGAAGACGGCCGTCCACGCTCGACCGAGCCCGACACGCCGGCATTCGGATAGAGCTGGGATCGGCTCTCGCGGACGAGCGCCCGTGCCTGTTGATACCGCGCCTCGGCTTGCGCCAGCGATGGATTGCCGGCGATCAGCCTGGCTTCGAGATCGTTCAACCGCGGATCGCCGAACACGTCCCACCACATCCCACGGTGCGCGGCATCACTCGGTTGGGCCGGTTGCATCGTGTCGCCACCTGGAGGCAGCTCTTTGAATGCCGCCGGCGCAACGACCGTGGGTGGCGTGTATTTCGGTCCGACCATGCAGGCTCCAGCCGACACGGCGGTGCCGACAACGAACGTGAGCGACAGGACGCGCGTGAGGCTGTTGTTCATGCCCGTGCTCCCGCGGGCGACAGGTCATCGCCGGATCGCGGGTTCGAAGGATGCCGACGTCGGCCGAATCGCAGTCGCAAACGGTCCATGCAGAGGTAGATGACCGGGGTCGTATACAGCGTCAGCAGCTGGCTGAGGATCAAGCCGCCGACGATGGAGATGCCGAGCGGGCGCCGGATCTCGGAGCCGGTCCCCGTGCCGAGCGCCATCGGGAGCGCGCCAAGCATGGCCGCCATGGTCGTCATGAGGATCGGCCGGAATCGGAGAAGCGACGCTTTGCGAATCGCCTCCTCGGGCGGGAGGCCTTCTGACCGTTCAGCGACGAGCGCGAAGTCGATCATCATGATCGCGTTCTTCTTGACGATCCCGATGAGCAGGATCAGGCCGATGAGCGCGATGATCGTGAAGTCCGTGCCGGTTACGAGCAGCGCCAGCGTGGCACCGACACCGGCAGAGGGCAGCGTCGAGAGGATGGTCAACGGATGAACCAGGCTTTCATAGAGAATGCCGAGCACGATGTACACGGTCACCAGCGCCGCCGCGATCAGCCACGGCTCGTTCGCGAGCGACGTCTGGAAGACTCGCGCCGTCCCCTGGAAACTGCCATGGACGGTCGTCGGCATGCCGATGTCCTGCGCGGCGCGATCGATCGCGGTCACGGCATCGCCGAGTGATGCGCCGGGCACGAGGTTGAACGACAGGGTGATCGCCGGGAACTGCGACTGGTGATTGATCGACAGCGGTGTCGTAGATCGGCCGAACGTGGCGACCGCCGACAGTGGCACCAGGTCACCGTTGGTACTGGCGACATAGATCCCGTCCAGTGTCTCGGGGTGCTGCCAGAACTCCGGTGCCACCTCCATGATGACGCGGTATTGATTGAGCCCCGCATACATGGTCGAGACCTGGCGCTGGCCGAAGGCGTCGTACAGCGCCTGGTCAATCGCACCCGCGGTGACACCAAGCCTGGCTGCCGTGTCGCGGTCGATGGCAACGCTCGCTTGTAGTCCACCGTTCTGCTGGTCGCCGTTGACATCCGCGATGATGGGCTCGCGTTGGAGGCGTGCCAGGAGGCGGGGTGCCCACCGATTCAATGCCTCGAGGTCATCGGCCTGGAGCGTGTATTGATATTGAGCGTTGGCGCCGCGCCCGCCGACGCGGATGTCCTGGGCCGCCTGGAGGATCACGGTTGCTCGAGGATCGTGCGCAAACTTCGGTCGGATTCGCGCGATGACCTGATCGGCGGGAAGCCGACGCTCTGAGAGCGGCTTCAAGGCGATGAACAGGCGCGCCTGGTTGCTGGTCGTACCGCCGCCCGTGAACGCGACGACCGAGTCGATCGCGGGATCCTGAAGAATCGTCTTCACGTCGGCCGTCAGGATCTGACGCATGGCCTGGAACGAGGTCCCCTGGGACGCCTGGATGTTGGCGGACATCAGGCCGTTGTCCTGCTGAGGGAAGAAGCCTTTCGGGACGAGCGCGAACAGATACCAGTTGAGCCCGATCGTAATGAACAGGATGGTGAGTGTGATCGCCCAGTGCCGCAGCGCCCATCCGAGGCTTCGGTCGTAGCCCTTGAGGAGCCGTTCGAAGGCACGTTCCGTCCACTGATAGACGCGCCCGTGGCGCCGGTTGTGTTCGTTCACCAGCAGCCGCGCGCACAGCATCGGCGTCGTCGTCAGCGAGACGATCAACGAAATGGCGACGGCGACCGAGAGTGTGACGGCGAACTCACGAAACAGCCGTCCAATCAGCCCGCCCATGAAGAGCAGCGGGATGAACACCGCTATGAGCGACACGCTCATGGAGAGCACCGTGAAGCCGATCTCGCGGGACCCTTGAAGCGTCGCCTCGAGCGCGCTCTTGCCTTCATCCAGGTGTCGCGTGATGTTCTCGAGCACCACGATCGCATCGTCAACGACGAAGCCGGTAGAGATAGTGAGCGCCATCAACGAGAGGTTGTCGAGGCTGTAGCCGAGGAACCACATCACGGCAAAGGTGCCGAGCAGCGAGAGGGGCACGGCCACACTCGGAATGAACGTCGCCGGGACGCTGCGAAGGAAGACGAACACGACCAGCACCACGAGGCCGATGGCGATGACCAGCGTCCGCTCGACGTCGTGAACCGAGGCGCGAATCGTCGTCGTTCGATCCACGGCGACGCGCATGTCCACGGCCTCAGGCAGAAGCGCCCGGAACCGCGGCAGCTCCTGACGGACGCGGTCCACTGTGTCGATGATGTTGGCGCCCGGCTCGGTCATCACCATCACCGAGACCGCCGGCTTGCCGTTGGCGAGCCCGCCGACGCGGACATCCTGAACGGAGTCCACGACCTGTCCCAGATCCGCGAGCCGCACGATCGAGCCGTTGCGCGTGGCAACGATGAGCGGCATGTAGTTCACGGCCTTGAAGATCTGATCGTCGGTATGGATCTCCCAGCTGGTGCGGGCGTCCGCGAGCTGACCCTTCGGTCTGTTCGCGTTGGCCTGCGACAGCACCGTCCGAACCTGTTCGAGCGACACGCCGTATTTGTTCAGGACGTTGGGGTTGAGCTCGACGCGTACCGCGGGGAGCGCCCCGCCGCTGACGTTGACCTGTCCGACGCCCTGTACCTGCGAAAGCTCCTGTGCCAGCACCGACGATGTGATGTCGTAGATGCGGCTCACAGGCACGGTGTCCGACGTCAGCGCCAGGATGAGCGCGGGCGCGTCGGCCGGATTGACCTTGCGGTAGTTCGGGTTGGTCGGAAGGTTGGCGGGCAGCTGCCCACGCGCGGCATTGATCGCGGCCTGCACATCGCGGGCCGCGGCGTCCACGTTACGCGCCAGATCGAACTGAAGCACGATGTTCGTCGAGCCGAGACCGCTCGTCGATGTCATCTCGGTCACGCCAGCGATTCGCCCGAACTGGCGCTCGAGCGGCGTGGCGACCGATGAGGCCATCGTTTCGGGACTCGCGCCCGGCAGCCCGGAGTTGACGACGATGGTTGGGTACGCGACCTGAGGCAGTGGAGCGACGCGAAGCTGCAGGAAGGCCAGCGCGCCGGCCAAGGCAAGCGCCGCGGTGAGCAGCGTCGTCGCGACGGGTCTCCGTACGAAGGGCTCGGAGATGGTCACACCGTGCCCTCCGCGGAGCGCGCGCCGGCGACGGCGGGCTGTCGATGCATCACCCGAGCCGCCAGGCGATCGAACGCCAGATAGATGACAGGCGTCGTGTACAGCGTCAGCAACTGACTCAGGACGAGGCCGCCAACAATCGAGATACCCAACGGCCGGCGCAGTTCCGCACCCATCCCGGATGCCAGGGCCAGCGGCAGACCGCCGAGCAGCGCCGCCATCGTCGTCATCATGATCGGACGGAAACGGAGCAGCGAGGCCTGGTAGATCGCCTCCGCCGGTGGCTTGCCCTCGTTGCGTTCGGCCTCGAGGGCGAAGTCGATCATCATGATCGCGTTCTTCTTGACGATGCCGATGAGGAGCACGATGCCGATGAGCGCGACGATGCCGAGATCGTGCCCTGACGCGATCAGCGCGAGGATGGCGCCGATGCCCGCTGACGGCAGCGTCGAGAGGATCGTGAGCGGGTGGATGTAGCTCTCGTACAGGACACCGAGCACGATGTACACGGTCACAATTGCTGCGAGGACGAGCCAGCCCTCATTTGCAAGTGACGCCTGGAATGCCAGTGCGGTGCCCTGGAAGCCCGCGCGGAAGCCGTCGGGCAGGCCGATCTGTCGGACCGATGCCTGCACGGCATCCACGGCCTCGCCGAGTGAGGTGCCAGGCGATAGGTTGAACGACAGCGTAACGGAAGGAAACTGCGCCTGGTGGTTGATGGTGAGCGGTGCGTTCGTCGTCGCCACCTTGGTGATCGCTGCCAAAGGAACCTGACGTCCGTCGCTTGCCGGGACGTACACGTCGGCGAGCGCGTCCGGCCCGCGGCGATACTGCGGCGACAGCTCCAACACCACGTGGTACTGATTGAGCTGCGTGAAGATGGTCGAGACCTGACGCTGACCGAACGCGGTGTACAACGTGTCGTCAATCGTCTGAGCGGTGATGCCAAAGCGTGAGGCCGTGTCGCGGTCGATGGTGAGGTCGGCCCGCAGGCCGCCGTCCTGCTGATCGGTCGCGACGTCCTGCAGCGCGGGCGTGTGGCGCATCGCTTCGAGCAGCCGGTTGCTCCAGATGCCCAATTGGGTGGCATCGGGATGCTCGAGGCTGAACTGGTACTGCGTGCGGCTGACGCGGTCTTCGACCGACAGGTCCTGCACCGCCTGCATGTAGAGCGCAATCCCGGTCACGTCGGATGACAGTCGCTGCAGCCGCCGGATGATGGTGCTGACGTCGGCATCCCGATCGGCGAGCGGCTTCAACGTGATCTGGACGCGCCCGCTGTTCGGCGTCACGTTGGTGCCATCCACCCCGATGAAGGACGAGACGTTGTCTACGGCTGGATCCTGCAGCAGCGCGGCCGCGAGTGCCTGCTGACGATCCGACATCCGCTCGAACGACACGGTCTGCGGAGCCTCGGTGACGCCGATGATGACGCCCGTGTCCTGCACGGGGAAGAAGCCCTTCGGCACGACGTAGAAGAGCGCCGCGGTCGCCACCAGCGTCGCCATGAACACCAAGAGCGTCGCGGCCTGGTGACGCAGGACCCACTGCAACGATCGGCCGTAGCTCGCGATCACGCGCTCGAACCCGCGCTCCAGCGCCCGCGAGACGCGCCCCTCCTGCTCCGGAGGTACATGGCGCAGGATGCGCGCCGCCATCATCGGTGTCAGCGTCAGCGACACGACCGCGGACACCAGGATCGTCACACTCAACGTCACCGCGAACTCACGGAACAGCCGTCCGACGATGTCACCCATGAAGAGCAGCGGGATCAGCACGGCGATGAGCGACACGGTCAACGACACGATCGTGAAACCGATCTGTTCCGCACCCTTGAGCGCCGCCTGCAGCGGCGGATCGCCTTCCTCGACGAACCGCGCGATGTTCTCGATCATGACGATCGCATCGTCCACGACGAAGCCCGTCGAGATGGTCAGCGCCATCAACGTGAGGTTGTTCAGGCTGAACCCCAGCAGATACATCACCCCGAAGGTGCCGACAAGCGACAGCGGAACAGCCACGGCTGGAATGATCGTGGTCCGCAGCGTGCGCAGGAAGAGGAAGATCACCATGACCACGAGGGCAATCGTGATCAGCAGTTCGATCTGCACATCGTGGACCGAGGCGCGGATCGTCGTTGTCCGGTCCGTGAGCACGCTGACCGAAACCGCGGGCGGCAATGTCGCGGTCAGTTGCGGCAGGAGCGTCTTGATGCTGTCCACTACCGCGATGGTGTTCGCGCCCGGCTGGCGCTGCACGTTGACGATCACCGCCGGCGTCCGGTTCATCCAGGCGGCCTGACGCTGGTCTTCGACGCTGTCGATGACTTGCGCGACGTCCGACAGACGGACGGGCCCGCCATCCCGATAGGCGACGACGAGCGGACGGTACGCGTCACCGGAAGTGAGCTGATCGTTCGCGCCAATGGTGTAAGCCTGCCGCGGCCCGTCGAACGTTCCCTTTGCCTGATTGGCGTTGGCATTGGCGATCGCGGTCTGCAGCTGAGACAGACCGATCCCGTAGGCCGCAAGTGCGGTCGGATTGGCCTGGACGCGCACGGCCGGCTTCTGGCCGCCGCTGATAGAGACCAGCCCGACGCCGGGCAGCTGCGAGATCTTCGGCGCGAGCCGGGTGTCAGCGAGCGACTGCACCTGCGAGAGCGGCAATTCCTTCGAAGTCAGTGCCAGGGTCAGCACTGGCGCGTCCGCCGGATTCACCTTGCTGTAGACGGGAGGATTGGGGAGATCGCGCGGCAGGAACGTGCCACTGGCGTTGACGGCCGCCTGCACTTCCTGCTCGGCGACGTCGATATTCAACGCCAGGTCGAATTGCAGCGTAATGACCGAGCTGCCGAACGAGCTCGTGGACGTCATTTGTTTCAGGCCGGGCATCTGGCCGAACTGGCGCTCGAGCGGCGCGGTCACCGAGCTGGCCATGACGTCCGGGCTCGCGCCCGGATAGAACGTCGCGACCTGAATGGTGGGGTAGTCCACTTCGGGCAGCGCGGAGACCGGCAGCTGCCGATAGGCCACGGCCCCGGCGAGCAGGATGGCCGCCATGAACAGAGACGTGGCGACCGGCCGCAGGATGAACGGGCGGGAGGGACTCATGACTGACGGCGGCGATGGCCCTTCGCGCCTCCACTCTGGTCGGTTGTCGCGGCCTTGCCCGGAACGCGCACTTCAATCCGGCTGCCGTCCCGCAAGCGATCGGTGCTCTCGGTGACGACGGTTTCATTGCCGTCCAGCCCCTTGTCGATTGCCGTCGTCTCACCGTCCACGAGCCCCGTCACGACCGGGCGAGCGACGGCCTTGCCATCCGCCACGACGTAGACGAACGCACCTTGTGGACCGTGCTGGATCGCGACATTCGGGACGACCACCTGATTGCGCTTCGTGTCGGCGAGCAGCTGCACGTTGACGAACTGCAGCGGAAACAGCACGTGGTCTTTGTTGTCGAAGATCGCCTTCACGCGAACCGTGCCGGTTCCCTGATCGATTTGATTGTCAACGGTCTGCACGGTGCCGCTGGCCAGGTGAGTGGCGCCGCTCCGATCGAAGACCTCGACTGGCAGCGTCGCGCGCGCGCGCAGTCGCGGCAGCAGCAAGCGGAGCGCGTCTTCTGGCAATGTGAACAGCACCGCGATCGGTTCGACCTGGGTGATTACGACGAGGCCGGTGGTACTGCTCGCGCTGACGATGTTGCCGGCATCGACGATGCGCAGGCCGACGCGGCCATCGATCGGCGAGGTGATGCGCGAATAGGTGAGGTTGAGCCTGGCGCTGCTGATCGCTGCCTGATCGACTTTCAGGGTGCCCTCCAGTTGAGCGACAGCGGCGACTTGCTCGTCAACGTTTGAGCGTGCGATCGAGTCCTGACTCAGCAGCAGTTGATAGCGTGCGAGCTGGGTCTTGGCGTTGCCGAGCTGCGCTTCATCCTTGGCCAGCTGTCCTTGAGCCTGTTCCAGCTGCACCTGGAACGGCCGCGGATCGATCTCGGCCAGCAGATCGCCGCGATGAACGAGTTGACCCTCCTGGAACGCGACGCGCATCAGCTGTCCGTCCACTCGCGGACGAACGGTAACCGTGTTGAACGGCGTGACTGATCCGAGCGCCGAGAGGTGGACCGGCATGTCACGATGTGTCGCGGCAGTGACGCCCACCGGGACGGGAGGGGACGGAGGACGGCGTGCGGCAGCAGCGGCTGGTGCGCCGCGCTGTCGAACGAGCAACGCGCCGCCCGCGACGACGACGATCGCGGCTCCGAGGATCAGCCAGAGACGGGAACGTTTCTGCTTGGTGGATACAGGAACTGCGGAGTCGTGAGTCGCCGCGCGGGTGCGGGCCGTGAGCGGGTGGGTGTCTGCGTCGGGCGCCATCGTAGTATTAAAACCAAACATTGCGGCAGAAGTTGGACGCGCGATCTGCCGTGGCTGACGAATGTGACGAGCCCGTGTCATCCATCTGTCATCTTGCCCAGCGCGCGAAGGAGCATCGCTCATGCACGAGACGCGCGGCGCCCGCTTTCGAGCCTTGCATGAACGTGGCCGAGCCTTCGTCATTCCCAATCCCTGGGATGTCGGGAGCGCACGACTGCTTGAACACCTGGGCTTTGAAGCTCTAGCGACAACCAGCGCAGGGTTTGCCTTCACGATGGGACGTCCCGATCACGGCGTGACGCGTGAGGAGATGCTCGCGCACGTGGCGTCGATCGCCTCGGCCACGACCCTGCCGGTCAGCGTCGATCTCGGGAAGGGATTCGGAGATGCACCGGGCGTCGTGGCAGAGACGATTCGCTTGACGGCGCAGGCCGGCGCCGCCGGCGGTTCGATCGAGGACAGTACGAACAGGCCCGGCGAGCCGTTGTACGATCTGTCGCTCGCGGTGGAACGCATCCGGGCGGCAGCCGAGGCGGCGAGAAATCAACCGGCGCCTTTTGTGCTGACCGCACGTGCGGAGAATTACCTCGTCGGCCGCGACGATCTGTCGGACACGATCCGTCGTCTGCAGGCGTATCAGGACGCAGGTGCGGACGTTCTCTACGCGCCGGGGCTCGCGCGTCTCGAAGACATCGAGACCGTCGCGCGATCGGTGGACAGGCCAATCAACGTGCTGGCCGGGTTGCCCGGCCTTCCGGTAACCGTCGCTCAACTCCAGGCCGCCGGTGCCACGCGCATCAGTGTCGGAAGCGGTCTCTGCCGCGCCGCGCTCGGCGCCTTCCTGCGCGCAGCCCATGCGATTCTGACCGACGGGACGTTCGGGTACTCAGCGGATGCCGCGAACTCACGTCTCTTGAACGACATCTTCTCGCGCGTCAGAACCTCGTGAACCCCGGAACCCCGGAACCCCGGAACCCGGAACCGCCGGAACCCTTGAACCTTTGGAACCCCGTGAACCCTCTTGTTGAACCTTTAGTGACAAGAGACAGTCAGTCCATTCAGGATTAGCGTGCGCAGTACCGGCTCGTTACGGATTGTGGGTCCTGAGCCTCGGTGTGCTGGCAGCGAGCTGCGCACCGTCTCCGCGGATCGCGACACAGCCAGCGCCGGAGCACTTGAAGGCGGTGGTGCGCGTGCAGGATCGTTGGCTCCTCCTGCACCTGTCACAGGCGCGGTCCGATGTCAGCGCGCCCTCATTGCTGTTGTACGTGACCGGGGACGGCGGGTGGAGCGGAAAAGACCTCGATACCTACGAACACCTGCGGACGTTCGGACAGCCTGTCGCCGGATTCAGCGCGCCCGATTATCTGGATCACCTCCGCGGCGGCGCCGACAGCCTCTCGCCTGCTGACTTGGCGGCGGACTTTGCCGACATCGCCAAGCTCGCGAAGGAGCGCCTCTCATTGCCGCCATCAACCGAGGTCATTCTCGTCGGCGTGTCGCGCGGCGCCGACCTCGTCGTCGTCGCAGCGGCGGAGTCTGAACTGGGGCAGACCGTTGGCGGAGTGCTTGCCGTCGCCCTGACCGACCAGGAAGAGTACGTGCGCCATCGCCCGCGGCGGTTGTTTCATCCTGGTGTACACGAAGCCGAGTTGCCGCTCGAGATGGTCAAACCGTACGACTACATCGAGCGGGTGCGCGCGCCGCTGTGCGTCATCCAGTCGACCAACGATCAGTACGTTCCGGCGGCAAAAGCGCGTGAGGCGTTCGGCCCCGACGTACCCGGCCGACAGCTCATTGCAATCGCCTCGCGGAATCACAGCTTCAGCGATCGCCGCGCCGCGCTCTACGACGCCATGCATCGCTCGATTCAGTGGATACTCTCCTCGGCCGCACCCGCCGCGGCCGTACGGCACTCGCCATGACTCGTGTCCGGATGTCAGTCCTCGTCTTCGTGCTTGCGACGCTGACGGTTCCGTCGTTCGCCGCGGCCAGTTCTCCCGAGACAGTGGAGCTGACGATTCGCGGCCGAGCGGTACCGCTCGCGATCTATGTCCCGGTTGGCGGCACGGCACCGAAAGGGACCGTCATCATGGGGAGCGGTGACGTGGGGTGGGTAGGTCTCGCGGAGTCGCTCGCCGAATTCCTGTCGAACGATGGCTATGTGGTGGCTGGCGTCAACGTCCGGCGCTACCTGGCGGCGTTCACCTCGGGCAAGGAGCATGTCACGGTCGCGCAGATCGCCCAGGACTACCGGTCGATGGCGGACTATCTGCGCACGCGCCATCTCCTGTCGTCACCCGTGATTCTCTCGGGTGTGTCTGAGGGTGCGGCCATGGCCGTCGCCGCGGGTGCCGGAACGTCGAATGCTGACTGGGTGGCAGGCGTCCTCACGATGGGCCTGCCGGCCACGGCGGAGCTCGCGTGGAAGTGGACGGACTTCTCGACGTGGATTACGAAGAGGGATGCTGATGAACCGTCGTTTGCGCCTGCCGAGGTGATAGCGACGATCGCGCCGCGACCGCTGTGGATGATCCAGTCCACGCGCGACGAGTACGTGCCCGAGGCCGACTACCGGAGGTTCGAAGGGACGGCCCGCGACCCGAAAAGACTCATCCTCATCGACGCCGCCAACCACCGCTTCACCGACAAGCAGCCGGAGCTGCAGCGACAGGTTGTCCTTGGACTCACGTGGATCGCAGCCGGAGGCAAGACGCCCTAGGCGATACGCTGTACGTCAACTCCCAACCTCCAACGCCCAACCTCCAAGGTGCCCGCACACGCGGTAAGTATGCTTGTTGGAGTTGGGAGCTGACGCTACAGCGTGAGTCGCCTCGTCTAGGGCTGCTTGACCGTCAGCAGAAACGCCCCGAGCACTTCGTTCGTGGTGAAGTTGCAGTGCCCGTAGCGGAGGATCGGCACGGGTAGGAACTTGCCACGACCAACGGGATCCGACTTCGCGAGATAGGCGAGCTCGTGCAGGAAAGGCACGACATCATCCGACGTCGTGTGGAGAGTCACGACCGGAATGCCCATCTGGCCGCTCGTCTCGTACGCGTGCAACGCCTTCCGAGCCGCAGGTGACGCCGCGAAGCGCTGCACGCGCCGGTTCAGCAACAGGTCGTTCGACGATCCCACGTACCACTTCAACCGGTTGCCGAACGGACTGCCACCCAGTTTTGCGACCGCATCATTGGTCCCGAACACGTTGTACCAAAGCAGGTCGAGGGTCGTCGTGACTGCCGTCTCGGGCTTGGCCCGATCGAACGAGGCCTTCGCGGTCCGAAGGAGTTCGAGCGTCTTGGCGGGGCGTGCCGCCAGCGCGGCGGTGATCGCCGGCACGTAGTGCGACTGCCAATTCACCATGACGTCGTTCGGAATCAAGATGGGCGACGCCGGAAGCAGGCCTGGAAAGAAGTAATCGAACAGCACGCGGAAGTCGGCTACGTATTCGAGCTGGCCCAGAAAGCTACCAATTGGCGCGCACGACGCGAGCACTCCGGTGAAGAGATCGGGCGACTGCTCGGCCAGGAGCGTCGCCACCAGTCCGCCTTCCGACAGGCCGGCCACGTAGGTGCGAACCGGAGCCTGGTGCGTCGCGCTGAACGCTGCCGCGAGCTCCCGGATGTCGTCCACGCCTTCGAGAATGGCGAGGCCGTTCTGGCGATAGCTCGTGGTGGCAAAGGCATACCCGAGGCTCTGCACCAGCGCAGGTAGCGGCGTGCCGTCGGGCAGCGCGGTCTGATAGAAGTCGAGCGGCAGTCCAGGCGCGACGTAGCCGTGGGCGTAGACGACCAGGTCGCCGTTCCACCCCGACGCCGGCACGCACACGAGCGACAGCGCACCGTGTGGCAGCACGCCCGGTACACAGGGGCCCGGGACCACCTGTGCGCCGACGGACGACGGCAGCAGCAGGACAGCCGCGAACACGAGCGGCCGGCAGAAGGGCTCTTGAACTGCGAGGCATTCGAACCTCCTGACGAGCTGGGACGCTGCGGCCGGGTCATCCCTGTCCGGGAAGGCGTCCCGAAAGTATACGCTCGACCTATGACAGTTTTTCGGCGGAACCCTAGTCGACCTTTGGTATCTCGAGGCGCGGCTTGCCCGCCGCGGTGAGACGGCCGTTCAGGGCGTCGAGCGACGACGCGCGGATGCGCGCGGCTGCGGCGAGCACCGGGGGCACCAGGCCTTCCATCTTGGCTGACCCCCGCACGCGCGTCAGGCGAGGGTGCCGCATCCGCTCCATCCACCGCGGTATCGAGCTCGGTCAGCGTTTCGTTCAGGTAACGCAGCGTGGTCAGTGCCTTGGCCGGCCGCCAGTAGCTGTTCGAGGGATTCACCGTCGGTTCGATGCCCGTCACGCCGACCAGCTCGCGAAGGTACGAGCACGAGCATCGGCGATTCCACGGCGTCTGCTGTCAGCGAGCCGGTCCGTGATCGCGCGTTGAAGCGCCGCGAGCGCGGTCGCGCTGGCCGCTACCTGGGCGCGGGCCGCTTCGATCCGGCGCGCAAGCGCATACGCGTCGGCGTAGGCCGCCGGCGGCAGCGTTCACTCGAGGGTCGGGCAGGATGTCGAGCGGCTGCGTGAATCGCTGACCGTCCACGTCCAGTTCGACGGTGTAGCGACCCGGTATCGCCCAGACGCCATCCGTGAAGACGCTCCCAGCCGCAAGCGCCTGCGGCGGCGCCCACCGGATCGGCCACACGAAGCGATGCAGGCCCCGGCGTGGCTCGACACAGTGATCGGCTGCTCCGTCCATTCCGGCGCGGCGTGCATCCGCGCGGGATCCGTGACCGTCGGCTGATCGCGGCTCGAGTACCGCCGAACCACATCCCCATGCGCGTCGCGAATGGTCAGCGTGACGTCAGTCGCAGGCGATGCCAGGACGTAGTCGATGTGGGCTCCGAAAGGCGGGTTTGCCGCGGCAGGTTCGTCCTTGGGGAACGGCGTTCCAGTGAAAGGCTCCGGCCGCAGTCGAATCGCCGCCGCCGGCCCCAGCAGGCGCGTGGAGCCCAGACTGAAGTCCGCCGCGAGCTGCCGCAGCGGCGTGACATCGTCCAGGATCCAGAATGCGCGCCCGTGCGTCCCGATGACGAGATCGTTCTGCTTGACCTCGATGTCGCGGACCGACGTGACCGGCAGATTGATCTGCAGCGAGCGCCACGTCGCGCCATCATCCAGGCTCACGTACACACCACGTTCCGTGCCCGCGTACAGGAGCCCGCGGCGCACTGGATCCTCGCGGACGACGTTGACCGTGTGTGTCGCGGCGATGCCCGAGACGATCAGCGTCCACGTGCGGCCGCCATCGTGCGTGCCGTAGATATACGGAGCGAAGTCATCGAGACGATGACGATCCACGGCGAGATACGCCGTTTCCGGATCGACGTGCGACGGCTCGATGATGCCGATCTTGGACCAGGGCGTGAGGGCAGCCGGCGTGACGTCCGCCCAGTGAGCTCCCTCGTCCCGCGACCGCCAGACCAGCCCATCGTCGGTCCCGGCCCAGAGGCCGCCGTTCTCGAGCGGTGAGGGGCCGATGGCGTAGACGACGCCGCGCCGAGGGCCGAGGCCTTCGTCGTGCGCGGCGGTTGGCGGGTCCAGGTTCGAAGGCACGCCGGGGTCGGCGCGCGTCAGGTCCGGACTGATCTGCGTCCAGTGCTCGCCCTGATCCCGTGTCACGTAGATCTGCTGCCGCGCGAAATAGAGGACGCGTGGATCGCGGCGGGAGAAGACGAGCGGCAGCGTCCACGTAGCGCGATGCTGATCGGGATAGGCGAAGGTTGGATCGATCTTCCGTGTCTGCCCGGTGCGCAAGTCCACACGATCGACGCGGCCGCCATAGATGACGTCGGGATCGTCGGGATCCGGCGCGATGTTGTCGTTCTCTCCGCCCGGCGCGATTTCATGGAACGCCGTGACGTTCACGCCATCCAGGTTTGTCGTCCGGCTGGGGACGCCTGCCGCGCCCGAGTCCTGCTGCGATCCATACACGAAGTACGGGAACCGGTTGTCCGTGGTGACATGGTAGAACTGCCCGGTGGGCTGGTTGTGCCACGAGCTCCACGTGCGGCCGCCATTCATCGTGACGAGCGTGCCCTGATCCGTTGCCAGGATCTGGCGTTCGCCGTGCTGCGGATCGATCCAGAGATCGTGGAAGTCGTCGCCCGTTGGATCGCCTTTGAGGGCGATGAATGTCGCGCCGCCGTTGTCGGACCGCAAGCACGATCGTATTGAGCGCCCAGATCCGATCCGGATTCGACGGATCGGCCGTGATACGTCCGAAGTACCAGCCCCGGCTCCAGATTCGAACGTCACCGGTGACTTTGCGCCAGTGAGCGCCGCGGTCGTCGGAGCGATAGAGTCCACCGCCCGGCTCGGCGTCCACGAGCGCGTAGACCCGCGATGGTTCAGCCGGGCTGATGGCCAGACCTATCCGCCCCGGGTGGTCGGGCAGTCCTGTCGTGAGCGCGGTCCAGTGGTCGCCGCCGTCCGTGGAGGTGTAGAGACCGCTGCCGGGCCCATTCGACGGTGGATAGATGTTCCACGGTGTCCGTCGCGTCTGCCACAGAGCCGCGTACAGCACCGATGGATTGCCCGGTTCGAACATGACGTCGATGGCGCCCGTGTCCTGGTTCGGGCCAAGCACCTTCTGCCATGTGCGGCCACCGTCCGCGCGATCGGAAGACACCGCGCTCGGCGTTCGGTCCGTACGGATGACCGAGCGCCGCGACGTACACGAGATCGGGGTTGGAGGGGTGAACGACGATCCGCGCGATCTGCTGTGAATCGGCAAGACCGGCCGTGCTCCACGTCCGGCCGCCGTCGGTCGATCGAAACAGGCCGTCGCCCTGCGCGATGTCCGAGCGCATGTCGGCCTCTCCCGTGCCGACGTAGATGACGCGCGGATTGGACGGCGCCAGCGCGATTGCGCCAATCGACCCGACCGGTTGGCCGTCGAAGATCGGCTGCCACGTCCGCCCGGCATCCAGCGTCTCCCAGACGCCGCCGTTCACGCTCCCGAAGTAGAAGTGCTGCGGCTCGTCGGGTACGCCGACTGCCGCCAACACTCGTCCTCCGCGAAACGGACCGATGAGCCGCCAGTGTAAATCGCCGAACGGCGGGCTCGGGGCGTCCGCCGATGGCATGAGGAGGGTTGCGGCCGCCGCCACGACGGGCAGCAGGAGTCGAAGGACCCACATGGTCCAAGCATGATACCGGGTCCACTCGCCGTGCCGCAGCCGGCTTGCACCTGGCTGAGTGCAGGCTTAGCATGCCGCCCGATGGACTCCACCCGCCGTCAGGCGGCGCGTGTCCAAGGAGGCAGGAATGGTGACAATCGGCACGCTCTGGCTCCCCATCGTCCTCTCAGCAGTAATAGTGTTCGTCGCAAGCTCCGTCATCCACATGGTCACGCCCTTTCATCGCGGCGATCTCCGGCAGCTGCCGGACGAAGACGCCGTGCAGGAGGCGCTGCGAAAGTTCGCGATCCCACCGGGCGACTACGCCCTGCCCCATGCAGGGTCGCCGCAGGGAATGAAGGCTCCAGCGTTCCTCGAGCGGATGAACCGCGGGCCGATCGCGCTCCTGACGCTGTCTCCCGGCGGTCCACCGGCAATGGGCAAGCAGCTCGCCTTCTGGTTTGTGTACCTACTGGTCGTCAGCACGCTGGCCGCTTATGTCGCGGGCCGTGCGCTCGGAGCGAACGCCGAGTACCTCGAAGTGTTCAGATTTGCAGGAACGACGGCGTTCGTGGCGTACGCGTTGGCCCTCCCGCAGAACTCGATCTGGTGGCGGCGCAACTGGGCGATGACGCTCAAGACAATGGTGGACGGATTGATCTATGGGCTGCTGACGGGAGGCACGTTTGGCTGGCTCTGGCCCAGGTAGCGATCGAGTGACGATCCGCCGGGCTACCCCGGAGGATGCGACCCGTCTCGCGGCGTTCGGCAGGCAGGCGTTCACCGATACATTTGGAGCAGTCAACACACCGGAAGACCTCGCGCTCTATCTCGAGGCGACCTACGGTCCAGATCTTCAGCGCGCGGAGCTCGCCAATCCACGTGTGTCGTGCTGGCTCGCCGAGGCGGAGGGCCGCATCGCGGGATACGCGCTGCTGCGGCGAGGTCCGGCGCCCTCGCTCGTGGCTGACGACTCCGCCGTCGAGCTCGGCCGCCTGTACGCCGGCCGAGAGTTCATCGGGCACGGCGTCGGCAGCCTGCTGATGCGCGCCGCCCTCGACGAGGCGAAAGACGCCGGAATCCGCACGATGTGGCTCGGAGTCTGGGAACACAACTCGCGCGCCCTGGGCTTTTATCAGCGCTGGAAGTTCGAAATCGTCGGCCGTCAGCCGTTCCTGCTGGGACGGGATCTCCAGCAGGACTACGTCATGGTGCGACCCGTCGCGGACTGACACCACCCAGGTCGGAACTTCTTGACTACAGCTGTCGTCAAAGGGTAGTGTGCCTGGTGACGACAGGTGTAGTCATGGAGCCGATCCGATGACCGCAGGATCCATAGGCGATCAGGAACTCGCACTGCTCCGGTTCGTTGCAGACCGGGGCGGCGCCACCGTCGGTGAAGCTGCCGAAGGCTTTGGCGATCCGCGACATCTCGCGCGGTCCACGGTGCTGACGATGATGGAGCGCCTGCGGCGCAAGGGGCACCTGGGCCGCAAGGCGGTCGATGGCGTGTACCGCTACCAGACCCGCGTGTCGTCCGCCGAACTGCTCCGAGGCGTGGTCCGACGGTTCGTCGAAGGCAATCTCGGGGGATCGCTCACGCCGTTTGTCGCGTACCTGAGCGAATCCAGGCGAGGTCACGCCGGACGAATTGCGTCAGCTCGAGGAAGCGGTCGCACGGCTGCAATCCCGGACGACGAAGGAGCCGCGGCGATGACAGCCATTGACGTGCTCGCGCGCGGCCTGCTCCAGACCACCGTGCAGGGCAGCGTGGCCGTGCTCATCGTGTGGGTGATCTGCCGGGCGATTCCACGCCTTCCTGCGAGCGCAAAGTGCGCGTTGTGGTGGGTGGCGTCGGCGAAGCTGTTGGTCTCACTTGCGACGATCGAGCCGATCGGTGTGCCCGTGGTGCCGTCCGGCCTTCTGGCGTCCACACCCGCGGCCATGCCGTCGTCGCTCGATCCAGCCGAGAGCCTCCGGGTGTATTGCGGGGTCGGGCCGTGCGCCCGCGATGACGCCAAGGAGCGGATTGTCACCCCGACGCCTACCGTCACGACGAGGGCTGCCGGTCCCGTCTCGCGCGCCATTACCACGGGAGAGGTGATTATGTTGGCCGTCGTGGCTGCGTGGCTCCTGGGGGCTGTCGCCGCGCTCTCCTGGCTCGCGGCTCGCACCCGTCACGCGAGGCGGATCGTCGCCGAGGCACGACCAGCATCAGACCAGCTCCGGTCCATGGCCGAGAGGCTCGCCGACCGAGCTCGGACTGCGCACGATACCGGACATTCGCATCTCGAACGACGTCCAATCGCCCCAGGCGCTGGGTGTGTTTCCGAACGACGGTGCTGTTGCCCGCAGGGCGATTCGACACGTTGACGCCGGCCGAGCAGCAAATGGCGCTGTGTCACGAACTCGTGCACGTGAAGCGCGGCGATCTCTGGCTCGCCTGGCTCCCCGCGCTCGCCGAGCGCATCTGCTTCTTCAATCCACTGGCGCATGTCGCAGCGCGCGAATACCTGCTCGCGCGCGAAGCGGCGTGCGATGCCGATGTACTGCGCGCGCTCGATGCGTCGCCGCAGGCGTACGGCCGGTTGCTGCTTGCTCTTGGCATCGGTTACCCGGAAGGCCTTGCGGCCGCCGGTGCCTCCCGTTCGGTGACCACGCTCACACGGAGATTGTCCATGCTGGCCTTTGCGCAGTCCGAACCCGCACGCATCCGGCGTCTCGCCTGGACGGTGGTGGCCGTCGCGGCGTGCACGCTGCTTCCGCTCCGGCTTGCCGCGAGAGCGGAACAGGCCGAAGTCGTCCACTCTCCGTCGGGCAGCCAGACCGTTCAACCGGCGATCGTCGCCGCCACTCCGTCCGGAGCCTCCGGATCACGTGCAGTGCTCGCGCCGTCCGCGCCCATTGCCGCAACTGTTGCGGCGTCCCCGCATATCGCATCCGGCAGGCAGAATCGCGATGCCTGGGTCCTCTTGAGGAACGACGACAACATCACCATGAGTGGTGACAGCGATGATGTCGCTCACGCCAAGCGGCAGAGAAAAAGCGGCGAGCCGTTGCTGTGGATCCGCCACGATGGGCATGAGTACAGTGATCCGGGACGCCGCGGTGATCAAACAGGCGCAGCAGCTCTTCGAACCCGTCGCCAGGCTCGGCGCCCAACAGGCCGAGATCGGTCAGCGGCAGGCGGAGCTCGGTGCCGAGCAGGCGAAGATTGGCGCGCAGCAGAGTGAGATAGGCGCCAGGCAGGCTGCGATCGGCGCGCAGCAGGGCGCGATTGGAGCCAAGCAGGCGGAGCTGTCAGCCAGACAGCTCCGGGCGCAGGAGAAGGCCAACGAGCAGTTGCACGCCGAGCAAGAGCGCGAACACAAGTCGCTCGACGCGGAGATGCAGAAGCTAGACGAGCAGATGCAAGCGCTCGGCAAGGAGATGGACGCGCTCAACGCGCCGATGGAGGAGCTGTCGAAGAAGATGGAACCGCTCTCCAACCAGCAGGAAGAGTACGGGCATCAGATGGAGAAGCTGTCATCTGACGCCGAAAACCAGATGAAGCACCTCGTTGATGAAGCGATCGCCAAGGGCACGGCGGAGGCAGTGCACTAGCTCGCTGGGAGCGAACTATTCCTCACGCAACGCCACCGTCGGATTGACCCGTGATGCCCGGCGGGCGGGCCACCACGTCGCGCCCAACGCCACGACAGCCAGCACGAGCGGCACGGAAACCAGTGTCAACGGATCGTGAGGCGTGACTCCGTAGAGCGTCGTCGCAAGCACAGGCGTTGTGGCCGCGGCCGCGATCAACCCGACCACCAAGCCCGCGATCACCATTGCGAACGACTGGCGCAGCACGAGCGCAACGACTGTTCCACTCCGCGCGCCAAGGGCCATCCGAATGCCGATCTCGCGCGTCCGCTCCAGCACGGCATGGGCGAGCACGCCATAGAGACCGACAGCGGCGAGGATCAAGGCCAGCATCGCCAGCGTGCCGACGAGCACCATGCCGAAACGCCTACTGGCGACTGAACGCGCGAGGCGTTCGTCCATTGTGGCGACGTCGTGCACGGCGATAGTCGGTGCGAGCAGCTGGACCTGGTGCCGCAGCGCAGCGGTCAGCGTACCCGGATCGAGCGCAGTCCGCACGACGAGGAACCCGAATCCGAGCGGCTGTTGCGCGAAGGGCCGGAACATCGCCCGGCGCGGGTTCGCAGCGAGCCCTTCGTGCCTGACATCGGCAACAACCCCCACGACCGTGATCCAATTGGGCTGGCGCGGACCAATCTGCAGCCGTCGCCCGACTGGATCATCAGCGCCCCAGAACTGGCGAGCCATGGTTTCGGACACGATGGCGACAGGCGGAGCATCCGCACGGTCTGCCGCAGTGAACGCACGACCACGCACGATGCGCATGCCCATCGTGTCGAAGTAGGCCGGGCTGACCACGGTGATCGCCACTTCAGGAGGCGGCTGATCGCTCGGCGGTTCCTCGAGACCTTCGACACGAAGCCCCATCATCATCATCGAGTACTGGTGGAGCGGAACCGTGTCGCCCCAGGCGACGCTGACAACGCCCGGGAGACCTGCGGCTCGCTGCCCGAGCTGCTCGAAGAATCGCATCGCCCGTTGGCGGTCATCTGATTCTCCCTCACCGTGCCCGATGTCGATGGCCATCGTGAGCACGTGCTCGGCGCGAAAGCCCGGGTCCACCGACAACAGCCGCGCGAAGCTTCTCAGAAGCAATCCCCCACCCGCCAGCAGCAGTACCGCCGCCGCCAGTTCTGCCGCGACGAGCACCGCACGCAGCCGCGCTCGCTGACGGCTCGTGGACGCGCTGTGCGCGGACGCCTTCAACGCGCTGTTGACGTCGACGCGCGACGCGATCAGCGCCGGCACCGTGCCGAACAGCAGGGCGGTGACCAGCGACAGTCCAAGGGCAAACGCCAGGAGCATGGGATTCAGGCCGGGCTGCACTGGATTGAGCGGACCAGCGGTCAAGTCCGCGGGCACGAGCGACGCGGCAACGCGAAGTGTCCAGACGCCCACGAGCAGGCCGCAGAGCGATCCCACCATTCCCAGAAGCAGGCTTTCCGTCAGCAGCTGCCCGACAATCCGCCCCCTCGAAGCGCCGAGCGCGGCACGCACGGCAATCTCCCGCGTACGGCCCGCCGCACGCGCCAGGAGGAGGTTGGCGACGTTCGCGCACGCCACGAGCAGCACGAGCACGACGACGGCAAACAGAAGCCACAGCGCGGGACGCACGTCGCCCACGAGCTCGTCCTGCAGCGAACGTACGACGACATCGCTGTCAGGCCGGACGAGCGGCCGTGGGCCACCTGGCCCACCAGGACCACCGCCGGGCCCGTCGATGTGCACTTCGATGCGGCCGCTACCTCCAGGACCTGGCGAGGGTGCTTCGCCCGTGGGTCCCGAAGGCGGGGGAACCGCCATCCGCATGCCTGGACCTCCAGCCGGGCCACCGGGCCCAGCCGGCATTGGCCCGGGGCCTCCGACGATCCCCGGACCTCCGCCGGGACCAGGCGCTCCCATCGGCCCTGGTCCGCCCGGCGGCATCGCCCGCTGCGCACTCGCTTCGCCATGACGATGGATCTCGAGCAGTTCGGCCTTGACCTGCGACATCGTGGTCCCGGCGCGCGTGCGGCCGATCACCTGGAGGATCGACATCTGCGTGCGCCCGCGCTCGGTGGCTTCGTCAAGCCGCAGTGGCACCAGTACGTCGATGCGAGGCATCCGCGGAAAAACGAAGTCGGCTGGCAGGATGCCGACGATGTCGAAGGTGCCCGAGTCGAGTTTGAGCGTGCGGCCGGCGAGCGTGGCGCCGGGGCCGTAGAGCCGTTCGAAGAGCGCGCTGCTGACGAGCGCGACTGGTGCGGCATTGAGCCGCTCGTCGTCGGCCGAGAATCCGCGGCCGCGCGCCGGCGAAATGCCCAGCAGGCGAAGAAAGCCGGCAGAAACACGCGCTCCCGGCACGCGCTCCGCGGAATCAGCCCGCAGAACCGTCAGGCCGGGCAGTTCGTCGTACGCGGCGGTGGAGGTGAGTGTCCGGCTGTTGTCGCGCCAATCGAGATAGTCCGCGCCGCTGGCGATCTCGGCATGCATCGCCGGCACCGTTGTAGCCATCCAGACCAGACGGTCGGGATCCTGATAGGGCAGCGGCCGCAGCAGCACGGCGTGGACCACGGAGAAGAGGGCCGTAGTAGCGCCAATGCCGAGTGCCAGAGTGAAGATGGCGACGACGGTTGTGCCGCGGTGGGCGCGGAGCGATCGGACCGCATCGCGGAGATCGCCCAGGAGTCGGGACATGTGAGCCTCGCTCGTTCGCCAGGCGCGCTGGCTGGGGACCGGGACAGGTCCCGGTCATGCGACGCTCATTAGACTCGACTCCGGGGCCGCCGGCCGCCACATTTCGACGGCCGGCTGGATTACATCGGTGAAAGAAAAGGCACTCGGCCCAAGGCCCAAGGCCCACGGCACATGGCCCACGGCGTACGGCATCGGCTCTTGGCTTTCGGCTTTGGACGTTGGGCGTTGGGCGTTGGGAGTTGGGAGTTATTGAGTGCCCTCCAACCCCTTGAGAATCCCGTCGATCCGGTGCTGGTTCGTTTCGTCCTTCACCATCGATCGGGCCTTGCGATAGTTGGTAGCGGCGTCGGTCTTGTTGCCCGCGGTCGCCAGGGCCTCGCCCAGACTGTCGTACGTGTTCCACGATTGTGGATACTTGGCGACGTTCTGGCGGAACACACCGAGCGCCTCGTCGATCTTGCCGGACTGAAGCAGCGTGTAGCCGTAGTTGTTCATGTCGGCTTCGGTGGCCACCGTCAACGCCTTGTCGCGCAGCTGGCGGGCCATCGTGGCATCGCTCTTCTTCTCGGCCACCAGCGCCCGGGCGTTGAGCGTGGTGAAGTTTTCGTTCAGCTTCACCGCCTTGTCCGCCCACGCCACTGCCTCGTCCAGCGCCACGTCATGTCGTGCGCACCACGTGGCGGCTTGTGCGTTCGATTGCCACGCGAACCCAGGCAGGCCATGCAGTTGTTCGCGGAGGCTCGCGGCGACCACCTGCGGCGTGTCGACTCCGATCTCGAACGGCACTGCCAGTGCAGCCCAACGAAGCGTGGCGACCGCGCCCGCGTCGCTCGTCGCGTCCAGCGAATACGACAGACGTTCCTCGAACTCGGCGGTTCGCGGCGTGACGTTCAGGCGGACCGCATCGTCTGTCTGGTCGTAGAAGAAGCTGCCCCAGGCGTGTGCTTCCTTGTTGAGGATGATGGTCCAGTCGTGCTCGGTCGGGATCATGTGGAGGCCGTAGCTGCCTGACGGAAGCCGCTGCCCGCCGACCGAGACCGGTGTCGAGAACGTGATCACCGTGTTCTCGTTGGCGCCGGCACGCCAGACCTGCCCGTACGGCACGAGCTGCCCCCAGACCTGTCGCTTGTTCACGGCAGGCCGGTGATAGGTGATGGTGATGTCGGTCAGCCCGATGCGCTGACTGACGGACGCAGCCGGACTCGGCTGCGGGAGTTCCAGTGGGGGCTGCGCGCTGGCGGGGACCGCACCGAGCACGACGGCCGTGAGCAGGAAGAGTAAATGTTTACGCATGCGGCGCCCTCCGTGGGTCGCGATCGGTTGTTGCGCTACCGATGTACGACGTGGCGGAGGGGCGCCTCAAGACCGCTCGTCACACTGGTCCCAAGCCGGTGGGGCCTGGTCCCAGCTCTCTCGCCGGCTATGTCGTGATCCGCGTCGATTGCCAGGCCACGAACTGCCACCGTCCCTCGCGCTTGACGTAGACGCTGATGAACCGCAGCTTCAGATCGAGCAATTGCCCGTCGTTGGTGACGTTGACCGCCGCCCGCCCCGTGAGAACGGCCACGTCACCGAAAATCCGGACCGAGACCTCCTCGGGCACGATCGAGTGATACTGGGTCTTGCCGGATGTAATGGCGTCGATGATGCCCGCCTTGCCGTCGAGGCGCCCACTGCTGTGGGTGTAGGTCAGGTCCTCTCCAAGCAGCGCTCCGAGCGCTGTGCGATCGGCGGCCATGAACGCCTTGATCCGCGCGGCATCCGCCGCGCGCACCGCGTCTTCGGCCGTGGACGCCGCTGGCGCCGCCTGGCCCAATAACAGCAACGCCATCATCGCAAGTGTCTCAATCATCTCGTCCTCCTGCCGCGCCGGCGGGCGTGCGATCGACGCTTCGTCCCGCGCGAGCGTGAAGCGGGGCGATCCGGTTCTCTGCCGGTCGAGACGGCGGGCGCGGGGATTGTATCGCGCCCGATACTGTTGCCGTCTCCTGCGCCGTCGTCGTCTTCCTCGTGCTGGACGGCTTCCTCCATCCGCAGCTCGATCACGTGGCGGCGAGACGGACGGTATATCTCTTCCACCCCGAGCAACATATTCGCCAGCGCGCTCGTTCTCGGCCGGGGCGACAGGCGGTAGTAGATCCAGCCGCGCAGCTCACACCAGATCAGGAAGCGATCGAGCGTCCAGAGCGCGGCCAGCACGCCGATCAGCCACAGCATGGTGCTCATTGGGCCTCCGGCACTGAAGGCTTCGTAGAGATCGAAACATCGAGTGTCATCGTGCTCCTTCTGGGGGCAGGGTCCCAGACCGTCGGGTGAACGCGTCCGCGATGGGCAGACCACCGAATGGCGCACGCGAAGACCCGCGGCAGAGGCACGCACGACTCCTGACGAATCGTGGAAGTTCAGTTGTGAAGGGCTGATTTGAACAGGATTGAGACCGGGCAGAAGCGCGTCTGCACGCTATCAATACCGCCAGCTCTCTGAGCGACGATCCTTCTCTACATTTGTCGCACTCCTCGCCTACATCGTATCCTCACGCAGGCTGTCGGTCCAGTACCACTTATCGGGCTCTGGGCTCTAGACTTTGGGCTCTGGCCTCTGGGAGTTGGAAGTTGGGCGTTGATCCAGTCTTGACCTCCGCGAATGGCCTCGCGATCGAAGCGCGCGATCTCGTCAAGGTATATCCAAACGGCGCGCGGGCCCTCGACGGGCTCACGTTCTCGGTCCGTGCGGGCTCGATCTTCGGGTTGTTGGGTCCGAACGGCGCGGGTAAATCGACGACGGTCAAGATCCTGACCACGCTCTCACGCCCGGATTCAGGCGTGGCGCGCGTTGCCGGACTCGACGTTCTCGCCACGCCGCAGGCCGTGCGCCAGGCGATCGGCTGCGTCGCGCAGAAGTCCGGAGTGGACATCGACGCGACTGGACGGGAGAACCTCGCGCTGCAGGGACACGTGTACGGACTGCGCGGCAAGGCGCTGCGCGATCGCGTCCAGAGCTCTGCTGGATCGTTTCGGACTCGCGGACGCGGCTGGCCGCATCGCGCGCACGTATTCCGGCGGCATGCAACGGAAGCTGGATATCGCAATGGGGCTCATTCACACGCCGCGCGTGCTGTTCCTGGACGAGCCCACGACAGGCCTGGACCCTGAAGCGCGCGTCGACCTCTGGGACGAGATTGGGCGCCTCTCTCGCCAGGATGCGATCACGGTGCTGCTGACGACACACTATCTCGAAGAAGCGGATCGCCTCGCCGATCGTCTGGCCATCGTGGATCGCGGCCGCATCGTCGCAGAGGGCGAGCCGGAGACATTGAAGGGCGAGCTGTTCGGCGACGCGGTGCAGGTGGAGTTCGACGGTGACGCATCTGAAGCCCTCGTCCGGACCGCGCTCGCGAGCCTGAGCGGCCTCCGCGAGATCCTCGTCGATTCGCACCATGTGCGGGCACGTGTCGATCACGGCGCCACCGCGGTGCCTTCGATGCTCGCAGCCCTCGAGGCTGGGGGTGTCAAAGTGGCCTCCGTCCGCGTCGCCCGGCCGTCGCTCGACGACGTGTACCTCCGGTACGCGGGGCGCTCGTTCAGCGAGGCCGATCAGGGAGGGACGCGATGAAAGTGCTGTCGGATTCGCTAGCCATCATGGGCCGGCTGCTCAGAAACCTTGGACGCCAGCCGTGGTGGATTGCGATCTCGCTCGCACAGCCCATCGTCTATCTGCTGCTCTACGCGCAGCTGTTCAAGCGCGTCGTCGAGTTGCCTGGCTTCAACGCCTCCTCGTACCTGACGTTCGTGACGCCGGGCATCGTGGTCATGACCGCACTCTTCGGCGGCGGCTGGAACGGGATGGGAATCATTCAGGATCTCGATCGCGGCATCATGGATCGCTTTCTCGTCTCGCCAGTCAGCCGCGTCGCGCTCATCGCGGGACGCCTGCTGGCGCTCGCGGTCACGACCGTGATTCAGTCGGCCATTCTGCTGGCGTTGGCCGCGGTGCTCGGAGCGCGGTTCGACGGCGGCGTGAGCGGTCTCATCGTCCTGGTCGTCAGCGGCATTCTGCTGGCGGCGCCGATCGCCGCCTTGTCGAACGCGATGGCCCTCGTCCTCCGGCGGGCGGAGTCGGTGATCGGAGCCTCGAACTTCATCATTCTGCCGATGACGTTTCTCTCGCCGGTCTTCATGGCCAAGGCATTGATGCCGGGCTGGATTCAGACGGCCGCCAACTTCAATCCTGTCGGGTGGAGCGTCGACGCCGCGCGCGAGGCGTTGCAGGCGCAACCGAACTGGTCGATCGTGCTCACCCGCTTTCTGTATCTCGGGTGCTTCGCGGTGGTCTCGGCATGGCTCGCGACGAGGGCCTTTCGTTCGTACCAACGGTCGGTATGAACTCGAAATGCGGAGTGCGGGGTGCGGAATGCGGAACGCGCTTCGGAGTTGTACTGTTCGTTCTCGTCTTGCTGGCGTGCCTGGGGCCTGGCCTCGCGACCGCACAGAACCGCGTCTACAAGCCGAATCTCGCCGACGAGGACTGGAGCTTCCTGAAGGACCAATCCAAGCGGATCGACTGGTGGGATCGCGTGAAGTACATCCCGCTGGGCGAGCGCGACGATTGGTACATGACGCTGTCGGGCGAGATCCGGTTCCGGCCCGAGGGCTTTCGGATTCGACCCACCGATACCGCGCCCGCGACCCGCGATCAGTACGTGCTGCAGCGATATCTGTTCGGCGCCGACCTCCACTTCGGTGCACAGACGCGCGTCTACGTCGAGATGCAGAGCGGCATCATCAACGGCCGAATCGGGTCATCGCGTCCAACCGACGCGAACAGCATCGACGTCCACCAGGGATTCGTCGAGTGGAAGACCAGCAAAGGCCCCGCACCTGCGTTCGACGTGAGACTGGGTCGGCAGGAGCTCACGATCGGCAGCAGCCGTTTGATCTCGGCGGCCCCGGGCCTCAACGTCAAGCGCAGCTTCGACGGCGTCCGTCTGTCGACCCGCGCCGGTGAGTGGCGCTTCGACGGCGCCGCGGCCGTTTTGACCAGCCTCCGGTCTGGCGCGCTCGACGATGGCGCCGACGACCGCATCAGGTTCTGGGGGGTAGCCGCCGGACGGAACGGGATCTGGCTGCGCGGCACGTGGTCGATCTACTACCTGGGTCTGGAGAACAAGAGCATCCAGTTCGCGCAGGGCCGCGGCGAGGACCTGCGCAACACGCTCGGCGTCAACTGGAAGGGAGGCGGCAAGGTTGCCGACGGTAACTACGACGCGATCTTTCAGGTCGGTTCGTTCAAGGGGGAACGTGCGACGGCGTGGGGCCTCTCGAGCGAGACCGGATTCCGCCTTTCAAAGACCGCGTGGCGGCCCCGATTCGGCATTCGCGCCAACGGCGCGTCCGGGGATCGCTCACAGTCGGACCCGACGCTTCAGTCCTTCAATCCGTTGTTCCCCGGCGCGAGTTTCGCCGGCCCCATCGGACTGTTCGGTCCGACGAACATGATCGATTTCACGCCGTTCGTGGCGGTGGTGCCGCGGAGCAATCTCGTGCTGGGCTTCGAGCACCCGTGGTACTGGCGGACGTCCACCGGCGACGGGATCTACAACACCGCCCTGCAGCTGCTCGCTCCACCGACCGCCGGTACCGGTCGCTCAATCGGCGCGTCTTCTGGCATCCTGGTGGTCTGGCAGGCGACGCGACATCTCCAGATGTCGGGCGCCATCATCCGGCTGCACGCTGGCCCCTTCCTCGAGCGCACCTTCGTGCGGGCGGGAGCGGGCCTGTACTCGATAACTGCGGCATACCGATTCTGAGAGTTCGGAATTCGGAGTGCGGAGGGCGGAACGAAGTGCGGACTGCGGAACGCGGAATGAAAAGCCCGCAGACCGCAGACTGTAGACCGAAGACCGGAACTATTCCGCCCGCAACGCGGCCGTGACTTCGATGGCCGCCGCGCGGCGGGCGGGGAGGACGCACGCCAGCGTCGCAGCGGTGAGCAGCAGCAACGCCACCGCCACATACGTCACCGCGTCGGTCGGCTGCACGCCAAACAGCAGGCTGCCCATCACGCGCGCGATCCACAGCGACGTGAGGATACCGAGGGCCAGACCTCCTGCGACCGGGCGCAGTCCCTCCAGCACGACCAGCTGGAGCACGCTGGCGCTCGTTGCACCAAGCGCCATCCGCACGCCGATCTCGTTGGTCCGCTGCGACACGGCATAACTGAGCACGCCGTAGATCCCCACCAGCGCGAGGGCGAGGGCGGTGGCGGCAAACGCTCCCAACAGCTGGGCAATCAGACGGCGGGAGGCCACCGACGACGCCGCGAGCTCGTCGAGCGTCATCGGGTCGGAGACAGGAGCTGCGGCATCGATCTGAGAAACAATCGTCCGGACCTCAGCCACTACGGCCTCAGCCGATCCCGTGGTGTGCACGACGAGCTGCATCGGCGACCATGCCGACCCGTAGTACGAGAAGTACACAGCGAGCGTCGGATCGTCCGCGAGGCCCCGCTCTCTCATGTTGCCGACAACACCGATGACCTCGCCCGGACGATCGCCCTGTCCCTTCCACAGCACGATCCGCCGGCCAAGTGGATTCTCTCCCGGCCACAACATCTCAGCCAGGCGTTGACTGACAACGACGGGCAGGACGGCATTGGGGCGGGCCTGGTCATGTTCCGTGAACACACGCCCCCTCAGCAGCGGCACACCCATCGTCGTGAAGTAGTCGGCCGTGACGAGGCGCCAGCTGGCCCACGGCACGTCGGCTGACGCGGGCCGGTCGCCGGCGACGAAACCGAGCCCCGTACTGCCGCCGGTCAGTGGACGTCCGGTGACCACCGCCGCCGAGGCGACCGAGGGGAGGGCATGCGTTCGCGTGAGCAGTTCGTTCAAGAACGCGTCGCCGGCGCTTCCCGTGGCGTCCTGCTCGTACCGCGGCGGCAAGCTGATGGAGACGAACACTCGGCCCGCGGTCTGGAACCCGCGATCCACGCGGAGCACGGCGTCGAGACTTCTCAAGAGCAGACCGGCGCCCACGAGCAGCGTGAGCGACAGCGCGACCTCGGCGACGACGAGCGTCTGGCGAGTCCGCTGCTGCCGTCTCGATCCCATCGTGCCGCGATCGCCATCGCGCAGCGTCGCGACCAGATCCGGCGCCGTCGTGTGAAATGCGGGAATCGCCGCGACCAGCAGCGCCGCACACGCCATGATGGCTGATCGTGAAGAGGAGCGCCCACCCGTTCAGCGTGACGTCAGCCAGCCGCGCCAGATCGTTGCACGCGAAGCGTCCGCACGGTCGAGAGGAGCCCACGTCGCCAGGAGCACGCCAGCCGCGGTCCCAAGACTGCCAGCAGGAGCGCCTCAATCAGCAGCTGACGCACGAGGCGCAGGCTCGTTGCGCCCAGTGCCGACCGCATCGCCGTCTCGCGCGCCCGGCCGGACGCGCGCGCCAGCACCATGTTCGAGAGATTGACGCAGGCAATCAGCAGGAGCAGCGCCGACCGCCCCCATCAGGAGCCAGAGCGAGCGGCGCATCGGATCGCTCGCGATCCAGGTGGACGACGGCGTGGACACGAGGTCCAAACCCGCATTGACCTTCGGATAGCTGGTCTCCAGCTGCCGGCCAACGCGTGCCAGATCCGCCGCCGCCGCGTCGGGCGTGACCCCATCGCGCAGGCGGGCGATGACGCTCAATTCGAAGCTGCCGCGATCGTCGTTCCCTTGCCGGACGAGCGGCACGAGCACGTCGATGCCATCCAGCCACTCGCGATCGGACGGCACGACGCCGATCACGCGGAACGGCTGGTTGTCGAGCACGAGCGTGCGTCCGACATGCTCGGGATCGCCGCCGAATCGCCGATGCCAGAACGCGTCGGTCAGCACCACGACATGCGTGTCGTTCCCGTGCTGGTCCTCGCCGCGTTGGAACAGACGTCCCGCGACGGGCCGGCGGCCCAGCGCCTCCAGGAACCCGACGGAGACCGCTGGCGCCTGAAGGCGCTCTGGATACTCGAATCCGGTCAGGCTGACGATGTCGAACCGGATCGCGCCGACGATCGCAAAGGCCTTCGCCTGGTCGCGCAGGTCCCAGAAGTTCGCGTGCGAGAGCGTAAACCGGATAGGTCCCCGATCGCGGAACACGACCTCGACTTCGACGAGGCGGTCGGGATCCTGATAGGGCAGCGGCTTCAGCAGGACGGCGTAGAGCACGCTGAAAATCGCAGTATTGGCGCCGATGCCCAGCGCGAGTGTCAGGACAGCGACGATCGCGAATCCTGGATTACGGCGGAGCATGCGGGCGCCGTATCGTGCGTCCTGCCACGCCTGCTCGAGGACGTGTCCCGCCCGGACATCACGCACGCGTTCCTTCACGCGATCAGCGCCGCGCACCTCGAGCAGCGCCGCGCGCCTGGCGTCAACGGCGCGCATGCCACGGCGTTCGTGCTCCTCGGCCAGCAGGTCCACGTACGCCTTGAGTTCTGCGTCGAGTTCCTGGTCGGCGTGCCCGCGGTCGAACAGATTCCGAATCAGCGCGCGGAAACGGGCAAGGGGCATGGCTTTTCCCGATCAAGACACGGTCAACGCGCGGGCGATGGCCAGCGAGATCCGCTGCCAGTTCTCGGTTTCGACTTTGAGTTGTCGGCGTCCGGCCGCCGTCAGCTTGTAGTACCGGGCCCGACGATTCGTTTCGGACTCGCCCCATTCACCCGCGAGCCACCCGTTCTCTTCGAGCCGATGGAGCGCCGGGAAGAGCGAGCCGGGGCCCACGTCGAAGGCGCCTGCCGTCATCTGCTCGATCCGACGGGCGACACCCAGGCCGTGATTGGGCCCGTGGATCAAGCTCTGCAAGATGAGCAGATCGAGCGTGCCGCGGAGCAGGTCGGTCTTCTCGGCCACGAAGGGACTCCTGTCGAGTTCCGATATCGGAAGTCGATAGGAGACTACCAAAGAGACCTATCGGTTGTCGATAGGAATGGGTGGATCCGGGCAATGACGAATGACGATTGCGGATTGACGAATCCCAGTCGGGCTCATCGTCAGTCGTCAATCTGCAATCGTCAGCGTGTGGCGTCCGCCAGTCGGACCGCTCGTCCCGTCTGGGCGGATTCGCGCGCGGCGGCCAGGATTTCCGTCACCACGAGATTGTTGGCGAGCGATGAGGGGCCGTCGGGTTGGCGCGTGCCGCGCACGATGGCCGTGAGATAGGAAATCGAGTCCTGCAGGTCGGAAGGGAGCGGCGGCGGAGTCTTCCGTTCCTCTGTCTCGCCGGTCCGGACGCGCAGGCTGCCGCCGCCCGTCGCGATGGCGTACGCGTGCTCGGTGTAGACCTCGAAGTCTTTCCGGCCGAACGGCCAGTTCCACGAGGCCTGAATGATGCCCTGCGCGCCGGCGTACTCCACGAGGATGGTCGCCTCGTCATCGACCCGCGCGTAGATGGCGGGCTTCTGCTGCTGCGTCACGGCGCGGACGGAACGCGGCCGTTCGTTGTCCATCAGCCACGTCATCAGGTTGGCGCCGTAACAGCCAAAGTCGTACAGGGCACCACCACCGTTCTTGACAGGATCCGTCAACCACGCGAGGAACTCGGGCTGCACGCCGATTTCTTTTGGTCCCTCGTGCCCGTCCATTGCGACGAGCTTTCTGACATGACCGGCGCCTGGCTGCTTCACCAGCCGCCACGCTTCAGCCATGCTCGGATACCAGGTGGTTTCGTAGTTGACGATGACCTTGATATCGCCTGATTGTGCGGACCGGGCGATCGACTCGCCATCGGCGACGCTGACTGCCAGCGGCTTCTCCATCATCGCGTGGACGTGGTGCTTCGCCGCCGCCGCGACCAGCGCTGGATGATCGGCCGTCGACGAGAAGATGGCCATCGCTTCCGGCCTCGTCTCCGTCAGCATCTTTTCGACGTCGGTGAAGCCGACCGACGAGGGGAGCTTCCGCTCGGCGAGCGCAGCAGCCAGGAGCGCCGGATCCGCATCGTAGACACCGACGAGCCGTACGTCGGAACGATCCACGGCGGAGTGAAGAAAGCTGTGGACGTGGCCGTGAACGAGGCCCGCAATCACCAGTTTGAGCGGCGCGCTGGCCGGCGGCGTCTGCGCGCTCGCGCCCGGTACGATCGACAGCCAGATCAGGACCCAGAGTGCCGCCAGGCCACCGACCCGCGAGTGCCAGCGGATTCCGCTCCGCCGCATCATGCCGTCAGCACGTCGAGATGGTCGATGCGGCCGGTGCTGTCGCCGATGGATTCTGGATGCACCCCGATGCGATCGAGCAACGTCAGATACAGGTTGGCCATCGGGGTCTCGGCGCTGTAGCTCATGTGTCGCCCGGGACGGACGCTCCCGTTGCCACGCCCCGCGAGGAGCACCGGCAGATCGTCGTGTGCGTGTTTGTCGCCGTCGCTGATTCCACTGCCGTAGACCACGACGATGTGATCGAGGAGCGTCCCATCGCCATCAGGCGTGGCCTTCAGGCGCTCGAGGAAGTGCGCGAACAGCTCCATATGGAACACGTTGATCTGCGTGACCTTCTCGATCCAGTCCACCTTGCCGCCGTGGTGCGTCAACGGATGGTGCGGATCGGGCACGCCGATTTCCGGATAGGTCCGCAGACTGCCTTCGCGACCGAGCATCATCGTCGATACGCGCGTGAGATCGGTCTGGAAAGCGGTCACCTGCAGATCGAACATCAGTTTCACGTAGTCCGCGTAGAGGACCGGGATGCCAGGCGGCTTCTCGACACCGGGCGGCAGGTCGCGCGTGTCGTGCTCGGCCATGTCGATCCGGCGCTCGATCTCACGGACCGAAGTGAGGTACTCGTCCATCTTGCGGCGATCAGAGGCGCCCAGCTCGGTCGTGAGCGCGCGCGTCCGTTCCATCACCGCGTCGAGCACGCTTCGCCGCTCACGCAGGCGCCGCTCCCTGGTCGCAGGGTCTGCGCCGGTGTCGAACGCCCCGAACAGACGCTCGAACACGAGACGTGGATTGAGCTCCGGCGGCATCGGCGTCGTCGGGCCCCGCCACGACAGGCTGTTCGTGTAGGCGCAGCTGTAGCCCGAATCGCAGTTGCCAACCGTGCGCGAGTCGTCGCACCCGAGCTCGATGGACGGCAGACGTGTCTGGTCGGCCCAGTGAGACGCGGCAACCTGATCGACCGACACGCCATTCTGGATGTCGCCTCCGGCTGTCTTCCGCGGGTGGACGCCCGTCAGATAGCACGCGGCGGCACGGGCGTGATCGCCGGGCCCGTCGCCAAGCGCATTGGCGTTCTGGTGTGACAGGCCAGACAGGACGAGGATGTCGTCTTTGAAGGGCGTCAGGGGTTTGAGGATTCGCGGCAGCTCGAAATCAGGTCCGGACCCCGTCGGCGTCCATGCCGGCATCGTGACGCCATTTGGCACGTACGTGAAGGCCAGGCGCGTCGGCGACGCCACCGACCCGGCGGCGGCGAGTGCCGGTGTCATGGCATCGAGCAGGGGTAACGCCAACGAGGCTCCCATGCCTTTGAGGAACGTGCGCCGGTGGAGATGGCGTCCGATGAAGATCATGGCGTGGCGAGGCCTCCGCGCAGCTGGAACTGCGGACTGCGCACAATCGCGAGCACGAGCGCCGAGAACCGGTACTGGCTGGCCGGAAGCTCCCGGGCCACCGTTCGAATAATACGCCGGTCCGAGGGTCCGAGCCCACGGCCGAGTGCATACGTGAGCAGTTTGGCCGTCAGGGCCTTGGTGAACGCTTCGCGCTCACCCGCGAGAATGTGTCGGAGACCGTCGCCATCGTGGAAGCTCCGCCCATCGGGCAGTGTGCCCGAGGCATCGATGGCTGTTTCGCCGTCCTGGTCGCGCCAGGCGCCGATGGCGTCGTAGTTCTCCAGGCCAAAGCCCAGCGGATCCATGCGCCGGTGGCATGCCGCGCAAGTGGCGTTGGTACGGTGAGCCTCCAACTGCTGGCGCAGAGATGTCGGCGCCGTCGCCGTGGCTTCGTTCAGGTTGGCGACACCCGGCGGCGGCGCAGGCGGCGGTGCGTTCAACAGGTTCTCGAGGATCCACTTACCTCTGAGCACCGGTGAGGTCCGCGTCGCATACGACGACACCGTCAGGACGCTGGCCTGCGTCAGGTACGCCCGCTCGCTGCGGCCCGGTCAAGTCCACGCGACGGAATGCCGGACCTTCGACGTTGGCGACGTGATAGTGCTGCGCCAGGCGCTCGTTCATGTACGTCCACGGCGCATCGAGGAACTCGAGGATGCTGCGGTCTTCCTTGATGATGCGGTCGAAGAAGAGCTCGGTCTCGCGCCGCATCGACAGGCGCAGGTAATCGTCGAAGGCAGGGAAGCGATCCTTGTCGGGCGCCGCCGACTCGAGCGCGCGGATCTGCAGCCACTGGCCTCCGAACTCCTGCACGAGCGATCGCGATCGATCGTCGAGCAGCATCCGATGCACCTGCGTGTCCAACCCTCGAGCCGTATGCAGCTCACCGGCCGCCGCGGCGCGACGCAGCTCCCGATCGGGCATGCTCGCCCACAGGAAGTACGAGAGGCGGGTCGCCAGCTCGGAGTCGGTCAATGCGGGCGGGCCGTTCGGTGGTTCGATGCGGAAGAGGAAGTCGGGCGACACCAGAACGGCCTGGAGCGCCAACGCCAATCCGTCATCGAACGTGCCTGCCGCCTGTGCGGACTTGAACAGCGCCATCAGGGGACTGAGGTCCGACGGCGTGACAGGACGACGGTACGCGCGGCGCGCGAGATTCGTGAGGATCGTCCGGGGGCACGCGGCCGTGTGATGCCCATCGAGGTGCCCGCACGTGTAGAGACGGCTCCGCGCTGCAGATGGCGGCCCCGTCTCGGGATCGTAGGGTCCCGCGATTTCGAAGAACGAGATGCGGGCGTCGTTTGCCGGGACGCGTCCGTGCACGTCTTCGAATTCCTTCCGGGCCTCTTCGATCTCCTTTGGCGTGGCATCGGGCGGCGGCACGAACTCGCGTGGCTTGGGCTCGATGGCCGTTGACGGATGCGGACCGCCATAACTGGCCGGCAAGCCGTCGAACAACCCTGGTATCGTCGCCGCCAGCCAATGTTCGCCGGCGCCCAGCCGGATGCTGAACTCGCGGAACTTTCCCCCGAAGTCCTGCTTGTCCTTGAAGAAGCCTGCCACGTTGGACGGATCGAGTTCCGCGCTCCCGACGGTCTTGCCATCCACCCAGAAGGCGATGGTCACCGGCAGGGCGCCTGCCGGGCCGCGAGCCGCCGGTATAGACACGTACCTTGTACGTTCCTGTAACAGGCAACCACCTCATCGCGTGCACGGCGTTGGGCATCGCCAGACCCGTGTGGTCGTAGGTCTCGGGCACCTCCTTTTGCGGCTTGATCGACCGCGAGCGAGGCTGGCATCGGATCAGCGTCGGCTTGACGTCGCCCGGCCCGAAGATAGCGGTCCGCGCGACGCGTTCGGCCGCCGCCATGTAGCGCTCCATCAGGAGCGGCGGCACCGACAGCACGTCGCCGATGTTGTCGAAGCCGTACCCGGAATCGTCCTGAGGGAATTCGTCGGCCGGCTGCAGATCGACACCCAACAGATCGCGGACCGTGTTGTTGTACTCGGTGCGGTTGAGACGGCGCGTGGTGACGTGGCCCGGGTCAGGGCGCGCCCGGGCGTCGGCATCCGCGAGCGCCACATCGATACGGCGTTCGACGTCTGCCAATGCCGCCGCGTCGGGACGCGGCTCATCGTCTGGCGGCATTTCACCGGACCGAAGCTTCCCGAGGACGGCCTCCCATGTATTGGGGCTGCTCACGACTGACTCGTGTCCCTGGAGGAGCTTCAGGTTCAGGCCGCCCTTCAGCTTCGACGCGTTGTGACAGCCATAACAATGCTCGGCGAAGAATGGTTCGACTCCTTCATCAACCGCGGCAGTTGTCGTCGTATCGCCACGTGCTCCGGGACCGGATCGGGCGCCGACGAACGAAGGGGTCAGCACCAGAACCAGAAGAATGCTGGGCGCGACGACAGTGCGATGGCGGCAGACCATCCTGGCGGCGCCGGTCACACCCACCCCGGCGGGACTGTTTCTCCGTCTCAACGGCGCATCCACGTTCGGTTGATTGTCGGCTCGCGTCGGCGGCCGGTCAAGCCGGGGGTGGCGGACGGGGGTGGCGGTGTGACGGGTTGGGCGTAGAATTCGCGCGAGGGCCCAGAGAAGGCCCGCAGACTGTAGTCCGTAGCCCGAGCCCTGAACATGACGAAGTCTTTCCTTCTGTCGGTCGCCGCCCTGACCGCAAGCGGCGCGGTGTTGCTGGCGTCGGCGATCCAACCGGGCCCCGTCACCGCTCCCAAGCCGATCGTGAGGGACTATCCGGTGCAGCCGGTGCCCTTCACGGCGGTTCACGTGAACGATGTGTTCTGGGCGCCGCGTATCGAGGTGAATCGGACCGTCACGATCCCATTCGCGTTCAAGAAGTGCGAAGAGACGGGACGGGTCAATAACTTCGAGCGCGCGGCGCAGACGCTGCAGGGCCATCCGCCGGCCGATCGCACACCGCCGAAATATCCCTTCGACGATACCGACCTTTACAAGGTGATCGAGGGCGCTTCGTACGCGCTGTGCATCCGGCCGGACAAAGAGATGGAGGCTTATCTCGCCATGCTGATCCAGAAGATCGGCGCGGCGCAGGAGCCCGACGGGTACCTGTATTCGGCGCGGACGATCGATCCCGCGCATCCGCACAAGTGGTCGGGATCGACCCGCTGGTCGCTGGAGAAGGTGGACAGCCACGAGCTGTACGACGCTGGCCATCTATACGAGGCGGCGGTTGCCCACTATCAGGCGACCGGCAGTCGGGCGCTGCTCGACATCGCACTCAGGACGGCGGACCTGCTCGACAAGACGTTCGGCCCAGGGAAGCAGTCCATCTGGCCGGGACATCAGATCACCGAGATGGGACTGGTGAAGCTCTATCGCGCCACGGGCGAGGCGCGATACCTGAACCTCGCCCGCTTTCTGCTCGACGTCCGCGGTCCGGATGGCAGCGAAGGCGCGGGTCGCGAATACAACCAGTCGTACAAGAAGGTGACCGAGCAATCCGAAGCCGTGGGCCACGCGGTCCGGGCGACGTACATGTACCTCGGGAATGGCTGACGTCGCCGCGCTGACCGGTGACGAGGACTACGTTCACGCCATCGATCGCATCTGGGACAACGTCGTCGGCCGGAAGTTGTACGTGACCGGCGGTATCGGTGCGCGCGGCGAGGGCGAAGCGTTCGGACGCGACTACGAGTTGCCGAACCTCACCGCCTACAACGAGACCTGCGCCGCTATCGGCAACACGTACTGGAATCACCGCCTGTTCCTGCTGCACGGCGATGCCAGGTACGTCGACGTGATGGAACGCACGCTCTACAACGGCCTGATATCGGGCGTGTCGCTCGATGGCATGGCGTTCTTCTACCCGAATCCCCTGGAATCGGCGGGCGAGTACAAGCGCCAGCCCTGGTTCGGCGTGGCGTGCTGCCCGGGCAACATCACACGCTTCCTGGCGTCCTTCCCGGGATACATGTACGCGCACGAAGGCAACACGATCTTCGTCAACCTGTTCGCCGCGGGCACCGCCTCGGTCACGCTCGCCGATGGACGGCACGTCGAGATCGCACAAGAGACACGCTATCCCTGGGACGGGTCCGTGCGCCTCACGATCACGCCCGACCGGCCGGGACCGCTCACGATCAACGTCCGGGTCCCCGGATGGGCGCACGACGAGCCAGTGCCGAGCGACTTGTACCGCTTCGCTGACAAGTCCAAGGCCCCCGTACGGCTCGCCGTGAATGGCGCCGACGTACCCGTCGTGCTCGACAAGGGGTATGTCCCTCTGACGCGCGCGTGGGCGAAGGGCGACGTCATCTTGCTGGACCTGCCCATGCCGGTCCGCCGCGTGCTCGCGAACGATGCCGTCGAGGCGGACCGCGGCCGCGTCGCGCTGCAGCGCGGGCCAATCGTCTTCGCCGCCGAGTGGCCTGACAATCCAGGCGGACGTGTGAGAAGTCTCGAGATCGCGGATGAGACGGCTCTGTCCGCTGAATTCGTGCCGTCGCTGTTGAACGGAGTGACCGTGATCAAGGGGCGCGCCAGCGCGGTCACCGCGGGTCCGACGGGTGCACGCGTCGCCACCGATCAGCCGTTCGTCGCGATTCCGTACTACGCCTGGGCGAACCGCGGTCCTGGTGAAATGGCTGTATGGTTCATGCGGGCAAACAAGCAGCCATGAGTCAGTCGGCATCGAGGGGGCGATTGCCCTTGCTGCCGTGGCTCGTGCCGGCGGCGTTGAGTCTCGCGCTGGCGGACGCCGGCCCCTCTCCGCACATCCGCGTCGAGACCCTCGCCGACGGTGTCGTCGCCTTCCTGCGCACGGAGCCTCCGGGTCTCGCCTTCGACTCGAACAGCGTCGCCATTATCAACGACGATGACGTGGTGGTGGTGGACGCTCAATCGTCACCGGAGTCGACGCGCGAGGTGCTCGAGGCGATCCGCGGCATCACCAGCAAGTCCGTCTCGTACGTCATCAACACGCACGCTCATTTCGATCACACGATCGGCAACCGGGTCTACAGGGACGCGTTTCCACGTGCCGAATTCGTCGCGCACGAGCGAACCCGCGAGGACATGCTCCACGCGGGTCGCGAGCGCCTCCAGCAGATGCAGGCGCACCTGCCTGAGATGAAGGCCTTCTTCACCGATCTGCTGCACAAGGGACAGTGGGTCGACGGGTCGCCGCTGAACGACGAAGAGCGCGAGAGTCTCACGAGCGATCGAGCGATGGCCGAGCGGTACGAGACCATCCCGGCCGGCTTTGAGCCCGTCCTGCCGACCGCCACGATCGAGCAGCGGCTGGTTCTTCGCCGCGGTCGCCGCACGATCGACGTCCGATTTCTGGGACGCGGCCATACCGACGGCGACCTGATCGTCTACCTGCCCGAGGACGGCATCCTTCTGACCGGCGATCTCGTCGTCTGGCCAGTTCCACTGGTTGGCTCGACATCGTTTCCACTCGACTACGCCGGTACGCTCGATGCTCTCAGCGGGATTCGAGCGGGCCTCGTCGTACCGGGGCACGGACCGGTGTTTCACGACGGCGCCTACCTGAAGCAGGTTTCGGAGTTGCTGACCTCGCTGGCGACGCAGACGAGAGCGGCCGTCGCGCGCGGGGAGTCGCTCGAGCAGGCGAGGAAGAGCGTGCACCTCGAAGCGTTTCGCGATCGATTCGCCGCCGGCAGCCTCGTCCGGCAGACGCTGTTCTCGACGTACGTGTCAGGACCAGGCATACAGCGTGCGTACGAACAGGCCGTCGCGGCACACTGAAGAGCATGCGGAGGGAATCATGAACCGACGTGAGGCGATGACGGCGATGGCGGCGGCGCTCGCCGGCACTCAGCTCGAGGCGCAGTCGGCCGGTCGTGACGCAAAGGCCGACGAAATGATTTATCGCCAGCTGGGCAAGACCGGTGAGCGCGTGTCGGCGATCGGTCTGGGCGGCCACCATATCGGCCGTCCGCGAGACCCGCAGGAAGGCATCCGGATCATCCGGACGGCGCTCGATCGCGGGATGAACTTCCTCGACAACTGCTGGGATTATCACGATGGCGAGAGCGAGCGCCGCATGGGGCTGGCCCTGAAGGACGGCTACCGGCAGAAGGCGTTCGTGATGACCAAGTTCGATGGCCGCACGCGCAAAGCGGCGGCCAATCAGATCGACGAGTCGCTCAAGCGGCTGCAGGTCGATCACATCGATCTCATGCAGTTCCACGAGAACATCCGCATGGATGATCCGGACCGCTTCTTCGCGAAGGACGGAGCCGGTGAGGCGGTGGCGGCAGCGAAGCAGGCCGGCAAGATTCGTTACGTTGGATTCACCGGCCACAAGGATCCGTCGATTCACTTGCGCATGCTCGAGGTCGCGGCAGCTCACGATTTCCACTTCGATGCGTGTCAGATGCCGCTGAACGTCATGGACGCGCACTTTCGCAGCTTCGGTCACCAGGTTGTTCCAGTCCTGGTCTCGCAGGGGATTGGCGTGCTCGGCATGAAGCCGATGGGCGATGGCCTCGTGCTCCAGAGCAAGACCGTCGAGCCAATCGAGTGCCTTCACTACGCGCTCAGCCTGCCGACCTCGGTGGTGATTACGGGCTGTGAGAGCATCGAGCGGCTGGAACAGGCATTCACCGCAGTCAAGACGCTTCAAACCGCTGACGGATGCACAGGTGGCCTCGCTGCTCGCGAGGACGAAGGATGCCGCGATGACTGGCAAGTTCGAGTTGTTCAAGACCAGCACGATGTTCGACGGCACCGCGCACAATCCGCAGTGGATGGGATGAGGCGCCATGAACCAGACCGACCTTCGGCTCCTGCTCGATTACCACTACTGGGCGCGCAACCGCGTGCTGGATGCGGTCCGGACCCTGCCGGCCGAACAGTACAGCCGATCCGTCGAAAACAGCTTCGGATCCATCCATGCCACGCTCGTCCACATCTACGCAGCCGAATGGATCTGGTATTCGCGCTGGCTGGGCACCTCGCCAACAGCGCTGGTCCGAACCGAGACCTATCCTGACGTCACGTCGCTCGAGCACGCCTGGCGCGAGCTCGAGCCGAAAGTTCGCGCGTACGTCGAATCGCTCGGCGAGGACGGCCTGACGCGGGAGTTCGACTACACGCTCCTGAACGGTCAGGCGTCACGGTCGGTCTACTGGCACATGCTGCAGCACGTCGTGAATCACGCGACGTACCATCGCGGCCAGATCACGACCATGCTCCGCCAGGTAGGCGCGGCGCCGCCGCAGCCGACGGATCTCATCGCGTACTACCGTACGCTGAACGCGCCTCAGGGGTGATCGATCAGGCGCGCTGGTTCCGGACCACCGGCTGCAGCGCGGCCTGGACCGTCGCACCGAGGTCCGCGGGCTGGTAGGGTTTTGCCAGCACCGTGTCGATGCCCGCATCGGTGAGTCCGGCGCGTGTGGCTTCGTCCACAAAGCCGGTCGTGAGCACGACCGGAAGGTCCGATCTGACGGTGCGGCTCGCGCGCGCGAGCGCCACGCCATTCATTCCCGGCATCGACTGATCGGTGAACAGCAGATCGAACTCGTACGGAGCCGACCGCAGATGTGCCAGCGCGGCGGCCGGATCCGACACGGCGGTCACCCGATAGCCCATTCGCTTCAACAGCGCCTCGCACGCGCCGAGCACCATCGGTTCATCGTCCACCAGCAGGATCCGCTCCCCGTTGCCGCGCGTCAAAGAGGAACTGGCGCCGGGCGCCGGCGATCCATCAACCGGTTTGACGAGCGGCAGGCTCAGCGTGACCGTCGTACCCGCGCCCGGCTCGCTCGCGAGCCACACTTGTCCGCCCAGAGCCTGGACGATGGTGTGCGAAGTGGCGAGACCGAGCCCCGTTCCTTTACCTTGCGGCTTGGTCGTGAAGAACGGCTCGAAGGCGTGCTCGAGCGCGTGCGCATCCATGCCGCATCCCGTATCACGAACCGTGATTTCCACGCACGTCCCTGACTGCCGCACGCCGAACGCGAGCATGCCGCCTTGCCCCTGCATCGCATCGAGCGCGTTGGTGCCAAGGTTCATCAGTACCTGCTGCAGCTCGGCAGCATCCGCGACGACGGTCGCATCCTCGGCTGAAATCTCGTAGCGGATGGCAATGCTCGTCGGCAGCGTCGCGCGCAGCAGGGCGCCTGCTTCGCGCACCACATCGGCCACACGTACGGGAGCACGGGTCACGACGGAATGTCGGCTGAACGTCAGGATCCGCCGGACGAGGTGACCGGCACGCTGCGCCGAACGCAGCACCTCGGTGAGTTGCTGCGCGGCCTTGCTGTCGGGTGGCAGCTCGTGGCGAGCCTCCTCGGTGTACGCGACGATCGGGGTCAGGAGATTGTTGAAATCGTGTGCGATGCCGCCGGCCAGCCGGCCGACCGCCTCGAGCTTCTGTGCCTGGCGCAACTGTTCTTCGAGCTGCGACCGCTCCCGCGCCGCCCGTTCGCGCTCGCCGGCCGCCTGGTCCACATCGTGGATGGCCACTTCGAGTCCGCGAAGGATGGTCGCCGCCGACAGCGCCGCACCAGACGAGAGCAGAAAAGAGTTCGTGGCGTTGACGAACCAGACCGTGAGGTCCTGTCCGTCTGCGACATGACCGGGACCGGCCGTCCACCGGAGCAGGCCAGCCGCGATGCCGATACCGAACAACGCGACCGTGCCGCCCATGACGGAGAGGGCCACGATGGCCGCGCGCATGCCCAGGAGGAGCGCCGCGACGACCGGGACCATCGACAACCAGACGAGACCGGCGCCGGGCATCCCGACCTGAACGAGGAGGACCACGGCCAGTACGTAGAACACGCCAAGCAACACGCCGGCACGGACGCGGTAGGGAAGCGACGGCCGAAGCGCGGCCAGGAGAAGGCCGCCACACGCCAGCGTGTCGATGACCACCAGGCTCGGGAAGCCGTTGACGATCGACAGCCAGATGCTTGGCGGATATGCGACGACGACCAGGATTGCGGCGCTCCGGGCGAGCACCCGCACTACCCGCTCACGCCACGCGCCGAGGGACGGCACGGCAGGGCGGTCTGCACCGTTCATCCCGACAGGTGCGGGCGCAGGACTCCCCATAGTCTCCCAATCGGCCCTGCGGCCGAATTCATCAGTCGCCAGGCCGGACACGGCCGGGGCACGCTGGCTATCCGAGCGCCTTCTTCAGCGTTGCGTTGGCAATCCGCAACACTTTCACCCGTGCGTAGTTCTTGTCGTTGGCCTCGACGAGATGCCACGGCGCGTTGCGCGTGCTCGTCCGGGACACCATGTCGTTCACGGCGAGCTCGTACTGGCCCCACTTCGCGCGGTTCCGCCAGTCCTCGTCGCTCAGCTTCCAGCTCTTGACCGGCGTCGAGGCTCGTTCTTTGAAGCGCCGCTCCTGTTCGTCACTCGTGATGTGCATCCAGTACTTCACGATCACGATGCCGTGGTCGGTCAGCTGCTCCTCGAACTCGTTGATTTCGGCGTACGCGCGCGCCCACTCGGCCTCTGTGGCGAATTGTTCGACGCGCTCGACGAGCACACGTCCGTACCAGCTGCGGTCGAAGATCATCACGCGTCCCGCCCGCGACAACCGCCGCCAGAACCGCCACAGATAGTGGCGCGACCGTTCCTCGTCGTTTGGCGCGGCGACGGCAACCACGCGGTACACACGCGGATCGAGCGCGGCCGTGACGCGCCGGATGGCGCCGCCCTTGCCGGCCGCATCCCATCCCTCGAACACGAGCACGAGCGAGCGGCCTTCGACCTCGGCGCGGCGCTGGAGCAGGTTCAGCCGGCCCTGCTGCCGCTCGAGCGCGATTCGATAGGCTGCTTTGCTCAATGCACGCGACGTGTCGAGGCTGTCGAGCAGCGACTGTTCGCGATCCACCCGGTCCACCAGCGTCCGGCCGCTCGCACCACGCGGCCGCGCCGGTGCGGAACGCCGCACGCGCCGCCGCGCGCCCTGGGCCGGAGCCGCCGCCGGCGAGCCGCTCTCGAGCCGCGCCGTGAGCACCTCGCGGATGCGCGTGCCGACGACCAGGCTGCGGTACCGCTCGTCCGACCCGTCCACGATGATCCATGGCGCATCACGCGTGCTCGTGCGCTGGATGAGCCTTTCCGTCACCGAGACGAACCGGTCGTACATGCGCCAGTGCTCCCACTGCACTGCGCTCACGCGCCACCGCGTCAACGGATTCCGCTCGAGCGCACGCAGCTGCTGCCGCTGAGCCTTCTTGTCGAGGTGCATCCAGAACTTCAGGATGAGCGCCCCGTCATCGGCCAGTGTCCGCTCGAACGACACGATCTGATCGAGCGCCTCGTCGAACTCTGCGCGCGACGTCCGCCGCATCACCCGATCCATGAGCGGCGCCGAATACCACGCGCTCAGGAACAGGCCCATCGACCCCCGCGGCGGCACCGTCAGCCAGTAGCGCCAGAATCGGGGCCGCTCCAGTTCATCCTGCGACGGCTCGTCGAACGCGCGATTGATCATCCATCGCGGGTCCATCCACTCGTTGAGAAGATGCACCGTTTCACTCTTCCCGGCGCCATCGACCCCACCGAACAGGATGAGGGCGGGAAAGCGGGCGTGTCGCAGGCTGCGTTGCGCGTCGAGCAGTTGCCATCGCAGCCGCGAGACCTCGGTGTCGTACTCGTGAGGCGCGACTGTCCGTCCAAGGGTTGCGGCTTCGAACATGGGCCTGGTCAGGCGCCCATCTGCCAGCGCCGGATGGCGTCGGTCGGATGGACGAGCATGATGATGTTGAGGGTCAGGTTGTCACGGATCATCCAGCCGACGAAGACTTCCGCGACGACGGCCAGGGTCACGACGGTCCAGACCGACAGGCGCCTTGCCAGGATGAAGCCGGCCGCCATGGCGACGATGTCGCTCAACGAGTTGATGACACTGTCGCCGTAGTAGTCGAGCGAAATGGTGACCGCGCGATACCGGTTGATCACGTAGTCGGTGTTCTCGAAGACCTCCCACGAGCACTCGACCAGCATTGCCAGCAGGAGCCGCGCCCCGGCCGGCCAGCGCCGTCCAACCACCCACGTCAGTCCGTAGAAGGCGAAGCCGTGCAGCACGTGCGAGAAGGTGTACCAGTCACTGAGGTGCTGCGAGTTCTCCGAGCTGTTGACGACGCCGTGCCACAGCTTGACGTAGCCACAGCGGCAGATCGGCACGCGCCCCATGGCCAGCAGCACGCCGCCAGTCACCAGCAGCAGCGCCGCACTTGCCAGCCACCACGCGCGCTGCGGAACCCCGTCAATCCACGAGCGCGACGAGGGGTGTGCGATCTCCGGCGACGCCACGGCGTCATTGTATGGCACGGATACGTCACGGATGCGACGCGAAGGAAGGCATCGCATCGGGGAAGCTAGTGGCCTGTCTCCGCTGAATCACTACCGCCTGTCGGGCGGGGCATCCCGCCTCGCGGCGTTGCTCATCGCTTACTTATGCCGAATAAGCTCGCTCTTCGCGCCTGGCGATCCTGGCGCCGCGCTCCGGCAATCGGCACTGATTCAGCGGAGACAGGCCACTAGGTCGATCGAGACTGGTGGAGCGGAGGAACGGATTCGGTTCAGGCCGCGACCGGACCTTTGAAGAGGGTGCGGACCGCCCCGACGAACGCGTCGAAGTCCAGCGGCTTCTGGAAGGCGGCATCCACGGTGAGCGCGGCGTCCGCCGGTGACGCCGCCGTCGTCAGGACCACCGGGACCGACGCCAGATCCGGATCGGCGAGCTGAGCGGCGCGGAATGCCCGGCCGTCCATCAGGGGCATCATCAGATCCAGCACGATCAGGTCGGGGCGCTGCTCCCGGGCAGACGCGAGGGCCTCGAGGCCGTTGGCCGCCGTGCGAACGGCGTAGCCTTCACGCTCCAGCAGCAGCTGGACCATCGTCCGGCTGTCTGCGTCGTCCTCGACTACCAGGATCCGTCGCTGCACGAGCGGTCCCCCTCCCTTTGAACACCCCAGCCGTTTCGTGGCGGCAACCCCTAGTGTCGGACTGGCTCGTCAGAAACTACAGTCTGCGGCGTGCAGTGGTGGGCAGAGCGGTCGCCAAACCGACGTTTAGCGTGTGCAAGGAGCGGGTGCGGACGGAGGGTGCGGACGGAAGGTGCGGACGGAAGGTGCGGCCAGGAGGTGCGGACGGAAGGTGCGGCCGGGGGTGCGGACAGAGGTGCGGCCGGAGGTGCGGAGTGGGCCGTGTGCCTGGGCCTCGACCAGGCCTGAAGAGGACGGGGTGTGGCGCGAGGGGGTTGCGCCACACCCCGACGACAGGGACCGTTACTGCGCGTCGGCCGGGGAACGCCGGTGTTTACCGGCCCCGGGACGCGCACCTTGCACCACCTTGTAGTCCGGTGGCACCTGGAAACTGGCCGCTGCCGGTTCGCCGCGTGTGATGTTCGTCAATCGGAACGACCGATCACCCATGCGTGGGTCTGAGATGGTCTGAAGCACGACCGCCTGCAGGGCGGGCGCGTACCACCGTTCGGTCACGATCTCGATGGGCTGATCGTTCCCAATCTGGCCAGCCGGGATGGTCATCGTGCGCCGCGTGCCCTGAGCCTCGAGACCTTCGATGGTCTTCGTCCCAAGGGACTCTTCGAGGGGCTTGGGTCTCTCGCCTTCGGCATCAGGACGGCCCTGTCCCGTCCCCCGCTTGAACCCGGCACCATCGCCCCGGGGCGAGAACGCCGGCATCTGCCGGGCGACTTTCCGCTCCGGATCGAGCACGTATCGGGTCTTGGCAACGGGGTCGTCGATCATGACGACCGTGCGGCCATTACCACTGCCTTCCGGACCGGCGGCCATCGGCCCCAGGCCGGTCAGCGTATGTTCGCGCCGAGTGCGGCCGGCGGAATCCCGGACGACACGACCTTCGGTCTTCCTCGAGATGCGATTGCCGTCGGCAAGCGTCTGCGTCATCTCGGTGACCGTCGTAGCCGAGTACGGCAATCCGGTGACGGGAGCGCGGTGCCGCCCCATTTCATCCATGAAAGGCCCGTCCGGGCCGCGCCCCATCCCGGGGCCTGGAGGCGGAGGCGGAGGCGGACCATCCTGCGCGATGGCCGGCGCCGCGGCGGTTGCCGTCAGCATCGCGCACAGCACGTAGCGGCCGAGAACGGTCTTCACGGTTTTGGACTCCTTGCCCCTAGCGGGGTCTGCTGTCGATCCAACGCCACCGTCGGGGCCGTCGGCTCGACGATGCGGAACGCACGCGGTGCGCCGTCGTCGCCGATGAGGACATCTGCGGTGACCAGGTCGTTGGTCGGCGCGCCCGGTTGCGCGGCCGACCCGAAGTCGTAAAGCGAATCCCGAGGTACATCGATCTCCACGATGTGGACGTCGTCATCCGTCGGCATCGCGCCGTAAGGCAGCGTCACGAAGTCGGCCAGCACCGCATCGGGATCCCGACCGACTGGGCTGGGGCTCTCGGGCGTGAGCGTTGGTGCGCTCGACTTCATCAGGCGCGCCGCACGCTGCTCGTCGATCGCCGCCCGCCGCTCGGGATTCGGCGCAGTCCGAGAGGTCACCTCTGGCCGCGGCACGTATGCCGCCGCGGATGGCGCAGCACTCACCACGGCCTGCGACGCCTGCGGGGCGTGCTGTGCGTGTGTTGCGGACGACTGCACCGGTCGACCAACGAACCACCAGCTGGCGCCAACTGCCAGCACCACGCCCGCGGCCAGTGGCAGCCACGTCAACGCGCTCCCAGACTGCGCGCCCACGGGCATCACCTGGCGGTGATGCGCCCGGAACGCCTCGAGCAGACGGCCTTCGAGCGCAGGCGGCGCACCTGGCGATGACTCTCTCGCCAGCCCACTGAGCGCGGCATCCAGGCGACGCACGCGATCCCATTCGTCGCTGCAGGCCTCGCATCCACTCGCGTGCTGACGCAGCCCGGCCGGCAGCTCGTCGTCGGGACGATCCCACGCGTGCTGGGCGCGCAATGCGTCTCGGAACTGGTCGCACTTCATGACGTCCACCTCAGCGCCTGTTCCTGCGTGATGCCGCGCACGCGGACGGCCTCACCACGAAGCTTGGCGGCGAGGAGCGCGCGAGCGCGCGAGAGTCTCGAACGGACGGTGCCGATCGGGCACGAGAGCGCGGCGGCGGCCTCCGCATAGGCCAGGCCTTCCAGTTCGCACAAGACGACGACCTCCCGGTAGGCCGGCGGCAACGAAGCCACCGCGCGCCGCACGCGATCGATGTCGGCGCGTCGTGTGAGCCCGTCGAGCACACTCGGCGACGGATCCTCTGGTGCGTAGTCCACGTCGTCGAGCCCGACGTACGTCCGCTGGCGAAGATGCCGCAGCACCAGGTTGCGGGCGATGCCGAAGAGATAGGACGCGACCGTCCCGCGCGCTGCATCGTAGCTGCTGGCATCTTTGACGAGCGCCACGAAGGTGTCCTGAGTCACTTCTTCCGCCACCAAAGGATTTCCGCTCATTCGGAGCGCAAAACGGAACACGGGGCCCTGCCGCCTGCGATAGAGACCCACAAAGGCCTGCTCGTCGCCAGCCGCCATCTGCTGCACGAGATGGACGTCGTGTTCCTCGTCGGGTGTCATCGTGTCCGGGCGTCCGACGCCGTCCGCCTGTCTCAGCGTCGTTCATCTGGAGTTGTCCGGGCGGGCCGGGGAAGTTCCGGAGATTCGTCTCTCCGTGCGGTCCGGGCGCGCCCGGTATCGAGTGTACCAGGGCGTCCCCGGTTGCGCCGGACAGGGCATAATGGGGCATGGGCCAGCCGACCCCGGTCTCCCCGGCCACTTCTGCAGGGGGTTTGTCGTCCGCCTCGGCAGGCGCGGCAAAGGGTGTGGTCCAGACGCCGGTCTCCCCCGACGTCCTCGGCGCTGAACTGGCGGCGTCGGTCATCGCCCGGGCCCTCCGGATGCGCGAGCCGGCGGCGTTGATTGCCGACTCGATGAGCCTCCATCGGGATCGCGTGCAGGGAGAGCTGGCCTACATGGCCGTCTTCACCATGCACTTCTGCATCCACACGGCGCTTGGCGAGCACCGCGCGTGTCCGCAGGTCATTTCGGCGTATTACAACGGGCTCTGGTCGCGGAATGACTGGGGAGTCACGCCGAAAGGCGCCGAACGGCGCGTGCGGCGGTACGGCGACGCGTTCAACAATCCGCATCCCGAGTACGGCCGCGGATACTGGACCGGGCGGGTCTTCGCACGGCTCTGCGGCGCGAGCCACGAGCTCGCGGTGATCGAGTTCGGCGCGCGCACGTTCGTCACACAGCTGCCGCCGATCCTCTCCTTCCTGCGCACCGTCACGCTCACCTGAGCCGGCGACGGTTTCGATATCACGACGACGAGCGGACGCGGCCCAACAACGAGATCAGGGGATCCGCCAGCGCGCGCGCCGGCCGAAGAATCTGTACCGCGGCCAGGTGTGTGACCTGTCCACTCTCGACCAGCCGCGCGAGCGTGACCAGCCCGCCAAGCGTCACCAGTCGCAGTTGATCCGACGCGCGGCGCACGGTCAGCGCCTCCTCGAGACTGCCGCGCGTGTCCTCACCGCAAATAACACACAGCACGCTCGCCTGTGCTTCCAGGTGGATGGTGCCCGAGGTCAGGATACCGTCGCGCAGCCGCGCAAACTGCGGCAGTCTCGTGCGCGCCGACCGACGGCTCTTCGACGACGATGGCAAGTCGTGCCGCGGTCGGAGAGGACCAGATACTGCAGCCGAGATGCTCGTCGCGTTCGGGCAGAAACTGCAGAAAGCGTCCCAGGTGATCGACGAGCTCTTCGACTGCGAGCCGCACCTGCGGATCCGTCGCAAACGTGGGTCTCGCCTGATCGAGGTACCAGACCACGTCGTCGGTACATCCGGCGCGGTCGTGGAGGACGCGGCGAAAGCGATCGCGAGGAGACGGCTCCGGGTCGGGAGCCACCAGCGGCATCATGTCGGGCGCGTCTGGCATCGCCATGACTGCTCCCGGAACAGCTAGGAAGGCGCGTGGACGAACGCCGGCCGGCTGACCACGACGATCGGTCCGCTCGGGCGCGCCGATACCGTGGATGGCTCCATTGTCACGCGCGTGCCAACGAGCACGGCCGGGAACTCGGACGTTGGCGTCAGCAGCAGCTGCGCACGGCCAACCGAATCGGCCACGATCGGCCCGAGGCTCACGGTGGACGACGAGCCGTCGAGCCAGACGTGATAGTGCCATCCGTCCGGCGCCGGTGGGAGGCCATTCAACGTGAGGGACAGGCCCTGCTCGCGGCTCCAGAGCATCTGTCCCGTCGCGGCACTGGCGGAGCCGCGGCCGCTCAGCTCGAAGCGCTGCGCATCGGGTGCTGAGACGATACTGGCCACCATCTGCGCCGACTGCGCGGCCTGCTGTGCGCTGGCGACCCGCGAGTCCGCGTTGCGGGCGATCTCGGCGAGCTGCTCGCGCGCAGCCTGGCGCGTCTCGGACACTCCGCGCTCCGCAGCGGAAGCGCGCAGCGACGCTTCCTGCACCCGCGATTCCATCCTGACGTAGAACGCGAAGGCAGCGAGGCCGAGCAGGACGGTCCCGACGATCAACCAGCGGTTTCGGGCAGTCGATGCGCCCTCGTCTTCCACGATCTCGGCCCGGGCATTCGTGTCTGGCGCGGTCCAAGCGGCCGACGGTACGCTGGCGGCGATTGTTATCGCGTCCGGGACGGCAGCGCGAGACGGCACGACGTGATCGTTCGAGGCGCCAGGGTCGGGGCCCTCGACGATCACCGGGGCGATGGACTCCTGCGGAGAGACGGGTTCGGGTGCCGGGACCGTAGCCAGAGGCATACGAGCAAATGCCACGTGGCCCGCGGCCTTGGGCGGCGACATCAACATCACGTCGCCCGTGTCGTTCGCTTCGGAGCGCAGCTCGTTGTGGAGCTTGACGACGTTGTCAAAGGCCCAGGGACGCTTGGGGGCAGCCTGTGCCGTTTGCCGCAACTCGGCGACGGCCTCACGCACCTCACGCGAGAGGTCGCCGAACTCTTGATGGAGGTGCTGTTCGATCGCCGCCAACCGCGCCTCGGCGCGACCGAACCCCTCAACCGCCGAATCGATCGCGGTCAGGCAGGTTTCTGTGACACGTTGCGCCTGCTCGTTCAGACGCTGCAGGGGTTCTTCGTGTTTCTGGTGGAGCGCCTTCCATTCGTGCTGCAGACTGCGCTCGAACTGGTGGATCCGCGAGGCCGACTCGTTCAAGAGACGCCGCTCGAGGTCGTTCCACTCGCTCAGCCGGCCATGGAGCTCGATGACCGCCGACGCATGCCGCTCGTCGTTTCTGGCCCACCGATCGAGAATGCCCGCGCACTCCCCGGTCATGTCGGCGAGGCGCGACTCGAGGTCCTGCAGACGGCCGTGCGTCTGGCGCATCTGTTCGAGCGTGACGTTGACGTGCTCGAGCTGTAGCTGAAAGGGCGGCGAGGATGGCTGGGCGTCGGTCGGGGCGGGCGCGGGAAGGGAAGCGTTTGGCAGTCGTGCCTCTTCCATGCCGAGCGATCATACGACAAAGATGGGTGTTCCAGAAGGGATTTCGGGGCTCGAGTTGTCTCAGAACTGAGACAGGACGCCGGCTTCCGATACGCATTCCGCGTGGCTGGTTACCTTGACTCGCCTCACGCTTCATGCACAATTGTTGAACCCGTCGCGCACTCAAATGGTCAGTTCCGAACCCGAATGAGCGGTTCCCAGCCCTTCCGTCCGCGACGTGCCCACACCCCGGGACCCGGCACCGCCACGTGCGGACGCCTCCGCCGGTAAAGCCAACAGCGATCTCGTCGCCTGGTACGCCGAAGGCTTCTCCGACCGGATTGGCGACCGCCTGCAGCTGTTCGACAGCACGGGCCCCGGCCTCGAGCTGCTGCGCTTCAACCCACTGCTGACAGCAAACCCTGCTTTCGAATCTGCGCTGCGCGCGAGTGTGGCAGCGCTCGACGATTTCCAGCATCCGTCCTACGCACGTGTCCGGAAGGTGACTGTCCTCGAAGAGCCGGGCACACAGCTCGCGCTCGTGTCGGAGCTCGTTGCGGGCGAGCGCCTGTCAAAAGTGCTCAAAGCGGCCCGCCTCTCGGGCCTTCGAGCGAATGCGGGTGCCGCGATTTACCTTCTTCGCCGGCTGCTGCCGACAGTCGCTGAGCTTCATGCCCGTCACGTCGCGCACGGACTGCTCACTCACGATCGCATCGTCGTGTCACCGCAAGGCGAGTTCTTCATCACCGAGCACGTGCTGGCTGGGGCGGTCGGCGCACTGACGCTGAGCGCCGACGAAATGTGGCAGCGGTTCGGGATCGCGACGGCAAGCGCGGGTCCGGCAATCGCCGCGGCGATGTGATGCAGGTGGCGTTGCTGGCGTTGACGCTGCTCGTCGATCGGCCGCTCGGACCGGAAGACTACCCACGTGGCCTGCTGCCGCTGATGCGTGAGGCGTCTGCGCGACTCCTGACCGGGGACGGCATCGTGCTGCAGATGTGGTTCCGGCGGGCGCTCGGCCTCGAAGAGCCGGCGTTCGCCGACGCCGGCGATGCCATGGCCGCCCTCGATGCGCTGCTATGGGATGCGCCGGGGCAATGGAATGCAGGCCTGCTTCCGGGCGCCACGGCAGAGACCGCCGCCGCCGCACCTTCGCTTCCGGTTGTCCGTCAGGAGCCAGGCGCCCGTCCAACGCCCGACGACGCGACCCGGATCGATTCTCTTGTCCCGCCGGTCCCGGCGTCCGCGCCCAGGGCCGAGCCCCAGAGCGCCCGGGCCGTTCGCCGGCTGCGCTGGGCCGCCGTGGTGTTCGGCATCCTTGCGCTCGGTGAGGGCGTAGGCCTCGCGCTTCTTCTCATGCGTGGACCGCTCGCGGTGGCGGACACTCCGGCGCCTCGTCCCGCGGCGACCGTGGGTGCGGCCGATCCGCGCGGCTTCGCGCACGCAGCCTCTTGCAGTCGCCCCAGCGCCGGCGGTGCCGTCCGCTACGCAACCGGCGCAGGCATCCCTACAGACACCGCCGCTGCAGCCGCCGGCGGCTTCGATGGCCGATCCTCCTCCTGTCCCTCTGACGAGCCGCGCGGCCGCAGTGCCGGCCCCGGCGACGCGGGCGCCGGCACGTAGCGAGACACGTGCCGCACCGCCGCGTCCGAGACCAGCGCCAGCCGCCAACTGCTGGCTCGCGATCGACTCGACGGTCGAAGTGCGGGTCTTCTCGGACGGGCGGCTGATCGGGTCCGCGGCGCGCGGACGATTCCCGCTCACGCCCGGATCGCACGAGATCATCCTCGTGAACGAGGCCGAGCAGTTCCGGAGCACGCAGACCGTCGAACTGGCGGAAGGCGCGACGGTCACAATCACGCCGACGATTCCGCCTGACCGCACCGTGATCATCAGCGAACGAACACGAAAACGCTGCGCCCCAGTCGGGGATTGGGTAGACTTCCGCTCATGACGAAGCATCTCGCGAAAATCCTGTCGGGCATCCTGCTGTTGGCCGTGGTCGTTGCCGCACAGACGCCGGCAAAGAAGCTCCCCGGCGAAGACTGGGTGCAGCTGTTCAACGGTAAGGATCTGACTGGATGGGTGAAGATCGGAAAAGAGCAGTGGAACGTCGAGGATGGCGTGATCCACGGCATCGCAGTGACCAAGGACTACGGCTACTTGATGACGGAGAAGCACTACAAAGACTTTCACCTGTCAGTGAGGTTCAAGTGCGAAGGCGACGGCAACAGCGGCGTCTTCTTCCACACCGATTTCAAACCGGGCACGGCAGATGTCTCGCAGGGGCTGCAGTTCGAGATCGACTGCACGATCATGCAGCACACGTCTGGTATCTACGGAGACGGCCGCCAGTGGATCGTCTGGCCTGCTCCGGAGAACGAGACCGTGGTCCGCAAGGGCGACTGGAACGAGTATCTGTTGAAGGTCGAGGGCAATCGCTACGTCGCCCGCCTCAACAGCGTCCCGATGGTCGACTTCACCGATCCCACGCCGAAGTCGTTCGATGGCGGGATTGCGCTGCAGCTGCACTCAGGCGGCGCAGGGCAACATGAAATTCAAGGACATCTGGATCCGCGACCTGACCGTTCGCTGATCCTGTCGATCAGGATGGAGGCAGTGCCCCTGCGCATGCCTCCATCACCACCTGTCGCAGCAACGTCTCTCCCCGCTCAGGCATCGTCACATCCCGATCGCGCATCGTATCCGACAAGGCGCTTGTCGAGGTTGGACCGACGCGCCTCGATGACATGCGGTATGCTGGTGGCGCGATTGAGGGTGTGGCCCGGCCGACGGGCGCGGAGGACCCCGATGCGAGTGTACGCCAAGGGTGATCGAGTGGCCCAGGCCCAGTACGGGACAGGCACGGTCACCGACGCCAACGAGCATCACACGGTGATCGACTTCGACGCGCACGGCCTCAGGCGCTTTGCCACGAGGATCGTACGGCTCGAGCCGTCGAGCGAACCTGCGCCGGCCGGTAAGCCGGCGGCACGCCGCACGACCAAGACCGCGAAGGCCAAGAAGACAACGTAGCCGGCTGGTGGATCCCGCCTTCTTTGCTTCGCCCGCGGCGCTTCGCCGCTGGTTCGAGCGGCATCACGCGGACAAGAACGAGCTCATCATCGGCTTCTACAAGAAAGTGAGTGGACGTCCGAGCGTCACGTACAGCGAGGCGCTGGATGAGGCGTTGTGCGTCGGCTGGATCGATGGTGTGCGGCGTTCCCTCGGCGTCGACAGCTACACCATCCGCTTCACTCCCCGAAAGCCTGTCAGCTATTGGAGCGCGGTCAATCGCAGGCGGGCCACCGCGCTCGAGGCCGCGGGCCGCATGCAGCCTGCCGGGCAGGCCGCCTTCGAGCGCAGCGCGCGCGTGCCGCCCCGCAAATACTCGTTCGAGAACAAACCAAAGCGCCTCACTCCCGCGCTGGAGAAGCGGTTTAGAGCGAACGCACAGCGCGTGGGCGTTCTTCCAGGCGCAGCCGCCGGGCTATCGCCGGACGGCCATGTTCTACGTGATGAGTGCTGTCAGGGACGAGACGAAGGGGAAGCGGCTGACCAGACTCATCGAGGATTCCGGTGCGCGGCGCCGGCTGGGCATGCTGGAACGTCCCTCGAAGGTGTAACTCCGATCCTCATCGTCTACGCGTACACTCGCGCGAACGCGGCGCGCGCTTCCGCCACACCCAGCAGCCAGGTCACGCCGACGTACGCCGCGCCGTACGGTCCGAAAATGATGATCGCCCGCACGATGGGATGAAGGCCGGGCAATGCAAGGCGGATCGCCCAGGCCAAGGCCGCGCCCACCGCTGCCGCCAGCCAGAGCCGCGCGAGGACTGACGGCGGAATACCCGTCGCCCCGATGCGAGCGTTCATCGTCTTCCGGAGCAGTGCGAACTCGACCCATCCCGCCAGACCCGCCGAGGCCGTGAGGCCGGCGGTGCCCCACCGCGCATCGACGCCGAGCGCGGGAGGCACGATCAGCGCGAAGACGTAGCCGAGCGCCGTCGTGAGCACGACGCGAAGCACGGCATACCGCAACGGCGTTCGCGTATCGCGGAGCGCGTAGTACGTCGAGGCGTACAGGCGACCGAGCGTGGACGCGAGCAGTCCGACCGCCGATCCCGCCAGCACGCCCCAGACGAAGACGGCGTCGCCATAGGTGAACCGCCCGGTCTGGAGCAGCGCTGCCGCCAGCACGTCACCCAGCGCGAGGAACGCCATCGACGAGGGAACGACGAAAAACGCAATCCGACGGAGACCGTTGTCGAGCCGCGCACGCAAGGCGTCGGTCCCTGCTGTGCCCGCCGTACCCGACATCGTGGGAAGCTCCGCAGCCGAGACGGATACGCCGAACAGACTGACCGGCAGCGTGTAGAGCAGCTGCGCGTTCGCGAGCCCCGTGACGGCACCCGTCGGGAGGAGGCTGGCGAGCAGCGCGTCGACATACGCGCTGATCTGCACGACGCCTCGGCTGATGAACACCGGACCGAAGTTCTTGAAGACCGCCAGCACGCTGTCCGAGGCGGTGTCCAGCCGCAGACGCAGTCCAGGGACCAGCGACCAGACCACGGGAAGTTGTCCGGCGAACTGCAGACCGCTGCCAACTACCGACCCCCACGCCAGGCACACCGCGAGCCGCTCGAGCGTGCTGCCCGGCCCGAACACCACGAGGGTGGCGATCATCGCCAGGTTCCAGATCACCGGGGCGGCGTACGAGAGCAGAAATCTGTGGTGACTGTTCAGGACGCCCAGGCACCACGCCGACAAGACGAGCAGACCGGCACCTGGGAACAGAATCCGGACCAGTTGGATGGTCAGCTCGCGCTTGGCGCCGCTGAACCCAGGGGCGATCGCGGAAATGAGCAGCGGTGTGGCCAGGACGCCCGCCAGCACCAGGACGGAGACGATGAGCGCGAGGACGGCAGCGACCGCTCCGGCCACGCGCGTCGCCTCCTGGCGCTCGCCACGGGCGAGGAGCGAGGCGTAGACGGGAATGAACGACGCCGAGAGCGCGCCCTCGCCAAACAGGTTCTGCAGCGCGTTCGGGATGCGGAACGCCGCCATGAAGGCGTCCGCCGCGTCGGATTCCAGGCCGAAGTAGTGGGCGAAGACGCGCTGGCGGACGAAGCCGGCGATGCGGCTGCTGAAGATGCCGATTGCCACCCATGCGGCCGAACGCCCAACGCTCGGAGGGCTCGTCTGCGCCCTGGCGGCGCTCGGACGATCGGCCGACGGCGTGGACACGCTTACCAGTTGAGCGGGCCGGGGAAGAACTCGTCCACGAGCGACTCGTAATACGGGCGGAGGGATTTCACATCCGGATGGCCGTCGCCCTTGGAGTAGAGGTCGTAGCGATTGAACGCCTTGACCCACCGCAGCATTTCGCGATCCTGCGCGTTGGTCAGCTCGTCGTACGCGCCTTCCCGATGCCACGGATAGAACGAGTGATACCGAAGGGCGTACAGCGCCTCGGTGGGCAGGTGCTCACGCACCACGTGATAGATGTACTCGTCGTGGCCCCACGACATGTGGACGTGGTCGAGGCCGATGCCTTCGCGATAGATACCGAGCCGGGTTGCGTACGCGGGGTGGTGGCGGTCGGCGTTGGCCTCGAAGAATTCCGGATAGACGATCGTGTCCGAGAACGCGCAGCCCACCGGGAACGTATCGCCCACAACCGCCCACTGCGGCTCGCCCCACAGGCACAGAATCTTGCCGAGATCGTGGATCAATCCGGTCACGATCAACCACCGCGGTTGTCCAGCGCGGCGAACGGCCTCGGCCGTCTGCAGAGCGTGCTCGATCTGCGTGAAATCGACGTCCGGGTCGCTGTCGTCAACGAGCGTGTCGAGATATTCGAGCGCTTCCCAGACGGTCATCCGCCGCCGATCGAGACCGAGGTATTGACGCTTCTTCTCCTGCACGAAGTCGAACGTCTGGTGTGCGTGGTTCTGGCGGTAGAACTCCTTCACCGAGCTCCGTTCCTCAGCGGCGAAGTTCCGGAACGACTGTGCGCTCTTGGGCGGAACCGTTCCACCGTGCTCGCCCGGCGTCGGCTGCATAACTCCTCCAAAGCTCAAGGCGGATTTGCGTCTCGGCGTCGGCTGCATCCTAGCACCGCTCGGGCGTTGAGCGTGAGGTGCCGGCAGGTGGGGGTTGGAATTTTGACGAAGCGAACCGGGTCCGCTTACGGCGGGGGCAGGCGCGTCGCGGGAATGCCAAGCGCGAGTGCGATCCGCCGAAGCGACGCCTGGATCCGCCGCGCGTTGGTCGGACCCATCCGCAGCAGTTGCTTCTGCGCGGCGGGCAGTGCCTCGAGCCGCTCGTCCGCAAACCCATAGCCAATCCCCTTCGGGGTCAGCACGATGGGATCCGAAACGGCCGGCGTCTGCAACACCGTGATAACGGCGCGCTCCAGTGAGGCGTCCAGCGAAGCTGGTGGCTCACCAAGCTCCGCGACGGCGTCCCCCAGGCGAGGCTTGAGCGTGCTGTAGAGCCGCGCTGCCGCCTCCGGGTCGATCGCATCCAACGCCTCGGCGATGCCGTCGTACCGCGCGTAGCTTCGGGGATCGATCACGGTTCTCCCGCCCTGGGTGGTCACCCGGAACGGGGCCGTCGGCCTCAGCGCCTGCACGTGAATCGTGGGCGCCTGGCCAGCGGCGACGTTCTCGATACCCGCAGCGACGTGTCGCAGCAGTCCATCGGTTGCCAGCCAGGCGGCCACAATCGGATGAGCCGACAGGCGACGTATGAGATCGCGAACGACGCCGTCGGATGTGTCGAGCGGAGGAACCTCGACCGCCTCGGCCTGAGTGCCGAGCGCCGCCGGCGGGGCAGTCGTCTTGGCAGCCGGCGTGACCGCCGGTTCCACGGCGGGTCGTGACGGCGTGCGGTGGAGGTAGAACCACAACGCGCCGGCACCGAGTGCCGCCACCACGCCGAGGGCCACCAGCGCTGGAACAAACGAGGGCGACGTGGGCGAGGGGAGGGTAGGCGACGACGAGTCGTAGAGGTCGAGATCGTCGTCTGCTGACATGGCGGATGACCTCATCAGCGCGCAGCCGCGCGGGAATCCCGAGTCGCGCAGGGCGGACGCAGGTACGAGAGTACAGACGTCCGCCCGTGTCGCGTGGCCGGATCAGGTCGTACGCGGTACCTCGAATCCCTTGCGGTATTCGCGCGTCAGGAGCGGATCGGCTTCGGCGTCGTTCACGAAGCGTTCGGAGGCGCCGTCGAAATTCAGCGTCCGCTTCATCAGGTACGCGATGTTGGCGAGGTGCGGCAACGTGGAGGAGAGGTGCCCCTCCAGGATGTCGCACGTCAGGATCTTGGGATCGCCAGCGCGAATACCGTCGATGAAGTTCTGATAGTGGCCGTACTCGACGCTGGTGAGCACGCGAGGATCGCTGCCGCCCGAGTTGGCCGTGCTTTCAGCGCCGGGTCCCTTCTCGTCCTTCCGGCCCAGATAGGACTGCCACTTGGCACCGTCACCGTCGATCCACACCCAGCCCTTGTCGCCGTAGAACAGGTTCCCGATCTTCTGCGTGCCCTCGTCGTTCGTGCATTCGCCGCGCGTGCCGAATTCCAGCAATGCGCCGTCGGCGTACGTAAAGAGCGACGTGTGCGTGTCGGGCGTTTCCTGCGAAGACGGAGCTCCGAAGTAGCCGCCCATCGACGTGACTCGAACGGGATGCTCGTTCTTGTTCAGACCCCACCGCGCGATGTCGAACTGGTGCGGTCCCTGGTTGCCGGTGTCGCCGTTGCCGTAGTCCCAATGCCAGTGCCAGTTGTAGTGGAACCGGTTGCGATTGAACGGACGGAGTGGAGCAGGGCCGGTCCAGAGGTCGTAGTCCACCTTGGCCAGGTAAGCGGCGTCGTACGTGGGCTCGACGCTGCTCGACTCGACGTTCAGTTTGTACTGCTCGCCCGGACTCATCGGGCCATCCGGATACGTGCCGATCGAGGGCCGAGGCTTGAAGCAGAGACCGCGAGCCATGAAGACCTTGCCGATCCCGCCTTCATGGATGAACTTGATCGCCTGACGTACGGCTGGCCGGCTTCGATTCATCGTGCCGACCTGTACGAGCTTGTTATACCGCTTGGCCGCTTCGACCATCTGGCGGCCTTCCCACACCGTGTGCGACGCCGGCTTCTCGACGTACACGTGTTTGCCCGCCTGCAACGCCCAGATCGTCGCCAGCGCGTGCCAGTGATTCGGTGTCGCGATGACGACCGCGTCGATGTCCTTGTCGTCCAGCACGCGCCGCAGGTCCTGCACGAAATTCGGCTTGAACGTCGGCACGTCCGCGAGCGCCGGATCGTGGACGCGCTTCTCGGCCAGGTTCGCGTCGATGTCGCAGATCGTCTTGATCTCAACGCCCTGCAGCTTCGCGAACCCGTGTTTCAGGGCATTGCCCTGGCCGTGCACGCCGATGCTCGCCACGACGACCTTGTCGTTGGCGCCGAGAGCGCGTCCGCCCATGAGCGGCGCGGCTTCGAGCGGCGCGGTGTCTCCCGCAAGGCGGCTGCCGAGCGCGGCGGCGGCTACGCCGCCAATCCGCGTGGCGAACGCACGCCGGCTGATGTCTGGATCGTGCTGCTGATCGTCCACGAATACCTCCTGCGCTGTGCATCCTACAGGAACTGCCGCGTTCGAGCGAGACTGCGCGCCGGCGCCGAACTGATCCGTTCGGACGGGGCGACTCACGGCGTGGCCGCCGCGGCAGGAGCCGCCGGCGATGGTGCCGCCGGCGGCGGTGCGGACGCCAGTGGCTGAAGGAGCAACAGACGCAAATCGGGGCCGGGCACCGCGTCGGACCCCGGGAATGCGGCGAGCTCGTGAGCCTGAGCAAAGAGGGATGTGTAGGCGTCGGTACGCCTGCCGATTCTGATCTGGCGCCGCATACGCCTGGTGATAGCCGGCCGACGAGAGCAGCGCGTAGTTGACGCCGCTTGCCATGTAGTCGGCATAGCTGCGTCCCGTCAGCGGGCGCACGTTCCTCACTTTGTACCGCCGCGTGGTCAGGAGCGCCGGGTAGGTTTCGGAGACGATGACCGCTCCGGGCGGGATGTGGCTTTCGATGTACTGGTAGGCGAGATCGGTCGTACCAGGCCTGCCGAGCATTCGATCGAACCCGATCGATCGGGCGAGGGGTGCCGCCACGATCGCAATCAGCAGCCCTGCCGTGATGACCGCCCGCGCCTGGAAGGGCAGACGTGTTCGTACCACGCCCACGAGCGCTTCCGTCCCGATGGCCGCCAGGAGGGCGGCAAACGGCAGCAGCGGCAGCGTGTAGCGCCCATAGATCTGAAAGCTCGTCGCCATCACCTTGAAGTAGAGCAAGGGGAATCCGATGATGAGGAGCGACCGGAGGCGTCCGGGGCCGCGGACCATCGTGCGGACGGCGATACCCGCGCCGGCTATCGCTGCCGCGACGCCCAGCCAACCGAGCGACTGCTGCAGATATTTCAGATACAGCGACCATCCGGCTTCGCCGCCGCGGACTTGTGCGAATCCATAGGCGAGGCGTGCGTAGTCAGCCAGGAACTTCGGGAGCGCCAGAACGGCGTACGGCGTCCCGACGAGAAACGCGGCCCCGGCGGCGCCGACCACGACGAGCATCCGCTGCGTGGCGATCCCCACGGGTCCGCGTGCCGCAGCAACGGTGGCAAGCGGCAACACGATCGAGATGAGGCCGTTGTACTTGCACGAGGCAGCCAGTCCGGCCGCGGCACCGGCGAGCGCGAACGCCGCGAGCGATGGGCCTTCGTGCGCTCTCAATGCCAGGAGAAACGTCAGCGTCACGAAGAAAGTCGTCGGCACGTCGGCGAGCACATAGTGCGACTCGCGCACGTGATTCGGCGCGATCGCCAATATCGCTGCGGCGAAAAGTCCTACTGCGGTGCCCCATCGCCGCGCGGCCAGGAAGAGCACTGCGACGGTGGCGGTTCCAATAACCGCCGTCAGGGTCCGCCCGTAGATGGCGAGGTCCGAGGCGCCAATGTCCGCCAGGCTGCGCCATGCGCCGTGCATGGCGCCCGAGAGAAAAGCCACGCACGCCACAACGAGGTGCAGATATATCGTCAGGCTCGGCCAGTCGAAGAAGTTGGGATTGAAGTTCCCCGTCTTCATCATCCGGAACACGCGTTCCATGATCTCGGGCTCGTCCACGCCGAGCGAGTACGGCAGCCCAGCGCCGACGTACGCGATGCGCAGCGCTAACGCTGTGCCGAGAGTGGCCACAAGGGCGACGGCGGTGGTGGGGGCGATGGTGAGGGGAACGACCGGTTGAACCGGAACTGGGGCGGGAGGTACGGGAGCGCCGTCGGTCGCCATCCGGGGCATTGTAAGTGCGCCCGGATGGCGGCGCTACCAGGGCTACTCGTAACGAAGTGCGCGCATGGGTTCGATCCGCGACGCGCGAAGCGCGGGAATGAATCCTGCAACGAACGACACGAGCGATAGCAGGATCGCGGCAGACACGAGGACGACCGCATCGTGTCCCTGGAGCTGATACAGCAGCGACTGTGCCAGCGATCCCAACCAGACGGCGCCGACGAGCCCGATGATCCCACCGACGAGCGTCATCAGCCCGACCTGTCGCATCACCATCCCGCGGACGCGCGACGGTGCTGCGCCGAGGGCCATCCGCAACCCGATCTCACGCGTGCGCTGGGCGACGGTGTAGGCCAGCACGCCGTAGAGACCGATCGCGGCCAGCAGCGTCGCCAGGCAGGCAAAGGCCACCGACAGGATGCTGATGAACCGATCCAGGAACACGTTCTCACGGACTTGCTGGGTCATGGTCCGCACCTGTTCGATCGGCAGGTTGGGATCGAGCTCCGCCACGACTCGGGGCAACGTGCCGACGAGCTGGTCGGCATCGAGCGACGTGCGCACGTAGAAGGCGGCCGCGCCGATGTGGTCGTCCTGCATGTACGGCCGGAAGAAGAGCGGCGGAATCTCACCCTTCACTTCGCTGTACTTGGCGTTCTGCACGAGCGCGATGATCTCCGTGTCCTTCTTGTCGTTGCCATCAGATCCCATGCGCTTGCCCACGGCGTTCCGACCGAGATTGAATTTCTTGGCGAACGCCTCGTTGACGATGGCCACTTTCGGGGCCGGCAGGGCGTCCTGACGCGAGAACTCCCGGCCGGCGATGAGCGGGATGCCCATCGTCTTGAAATAACCCTCGCCCACTTCGTTGTACCGGGAGTTGTTGTCGATGTCGGGACCGTTCTTGAATCCGTCGACGGTCACGTCGGTGCCCCAGTTGCTGCCGGCCAGCGCCGGAACCATCGACACGGTTGCCGCCGGTGACTCCGGGCACGGTCCGCAGCCGATCTTCGAGGTGCTGGAAGAAAAGCCGGGAGCGCTCGGGCGTGTACCCGTTCAGCTCGGGAGAGACGCCAAACGTCACGAGGTTGTCGATCTTCAGACCAAGGTCCACGCGGCTGATGTTGACGAGGCTGCGCGTGAACAGTCCGGCGGCGACCAACAGGGCCATCGACAGCGCAATTTGTGCCGTGGCGAGCGACAAGCGGAAGCGTGCGGCGGATCGTGTGCCCGATTGCTGGCCGCTTTGTCCCTTCAGCAATGGGACGAGGTCGGGGCGCGTGCTGTGGAGCGCCGGGAAGAGGCCGAAGAGCAGGCCGGTGCCGAGCGTCACGACGGCGGCGAACGCAAGGACGCGGAGGTCGATTCCCGCCGCCACCATTTCTGCCGCATCCTTGGGCAGCAGCGAGACGATGACGTCGAGCGTCCAGCGCGCAACGAGCAGGCCGCCAAGGCCGCCGAGGACGGCGAGCAGGCACGACTCGGTGAGGAGCTGCATCACGAGATGGCGGCGGCCGGCGCCGATCGACACACGCACCGCCATCTCGCCGCCGCGGGCTGCGGCGCGTGCGAGCAGTAGATTGGCGATGTTCGCGCACGCAATGAGGAGCACCAGCGCGGTGACGCCGATGAGCAGCGTCATTGGCCCTTTGGCTTCTTTGATGACCGAGCTCTGGCCTCGGGATCCCGGCGCGACCTCCACGCTCTTGGCTCGAAACTTTGCCATCGTCGGCTTGCTCATGCCTTCCTGGAGGGGCGCCTCGACGGTGTTCACGATGCCGTGGTAGCTGACATTGAGGGCGCTGCTCGCCTGATCGATGGAGACTCCAGGCCTGAGCCTGGCGAAGACGTAGGCCCAGTAGCTGCGGCGATTGCCGAATCCCGTGAAATTCGGCTCGAGCGCCGAGCGCAGCGTGATCGGCACGAACACCTGGGGCCGCGAGCCAATGGTCGTGCTCGAGAACCCACGCGGCGCGACGCCAACGATCGTGAGGCTCTGGCCGTTGACGATCAGCGTGTCGTTCAGCACGGCCGGATTCAACCCGAACCGCGTGCGCCAGTAGTCGTGGCTGAGAACCACGACGCGGGATTCGCCGACCGCACGATCGTCGCCGGAGTTGAGCAGCCGGCCGAGCGCTGGCACGAGGCCGAGCACCTGGAAGTAGCTGCCGGACACGAGCATGCCTTCACCGCTGAGCGTCTGACCTTTGTAGGACAGGTTGACGCCCAGGCTTCGGTGAGCCGCAAGGTTCGTGAACACCCGCTGCTGGACCTGCAGGTCGCGGAACATCGGATAACTGAAGACCTCCTCGCAGGTCCCCGCCTGACTGCACGATTGCGATCCCGGCTTGGGCCCGGGCGCCGAGAGATTGACCAGACGATCGGGCGCCTGAACGGGCAGCGGGCGCAGCAGCAGCTGATCGAAGAGAGAAAAGATCGCCGCGTTTGCACCGATGCCGAGCGCGAGCGATACGACGGCCACGCCCGTGACGAACGGTGTCTTGATGAGTGTGCGCAGGGCAAGCTTGAGGTTGAGCATGCAGACGAGCTCCGGGGGGAGGGTCTTGGCGTTGGACGAGTAAAGGCCTCCGGAAGTTTAGCCGTCTTATCGCAGTTTTGCCGTATCGGGGTGGTACCAGGTCAGGGACGCCCAGTGGCCCCGCGGGCGCCAGAGACCCATGGCCCGAAGTGTCCCCGGGGCCGCCGCGGCGGCAGCCCTCGCATTCACGCTGATAGTCCCGATCGCGGCAGACCGCCTGGCTCGCGCCGGGCAATCGACCGTTGTGTCGCGGGACGAGGTCGCATCGGTCGGGAACAACGCGTGTCGTCCCTGTCATGCGGCCATCGTGCAGTCGTACGAACAGACCGCGATGGCGCAGACGAGCGGTCCGGCGCGCGGCCACGTCATCGCCGGCACCTTCACGCACGAGCCGTCCGGCGTTCGCTACGCGATCTCTGAAGAGCAGGACGGAGCCACGCTGTCATATCACGCTGGCCATGAAGACGGCGTGTCGGGTCGAGTGACGCTGGAGTACTACGTCGGCTCCAACACGCGCGGCCGGACCTATCTGTTTGCGATCGACGGATTCCTGTTTCAGTCCCCGGTCAACTACTACGCCCTGCGCAAGGTCTGGGACATGTCGCCCGGGTACGACCACGTGACAAGCCTCCCGCTCAACCATCCGGTCGATGCCACGTGCTTGTTCTGTCATGCGAGCGCCGTCCAGCCGGTTGCGTCAGGCACCGCGAACCGGTTCCTGGGTCCGCCGTTTCTGCAGCCCGGTGTTGGATGCGAGCGCTGTCATGGTGCAGGCGGCACGCACGTCCGCGACCCTCGGCCGGGAACCATCATCAATCCCGCCCGGCTGTCGCCGGATGCGAGAGACAGCATCTGCAGGCAGTGCCACCTCGAAGGCCTGTCACGCATTGCCAGGGCAGGTCATCGAGTGGACGATTTCCGTCCCGGCGAGCGGCTCAGCGATGTGCTCACCGTGTTCGTGTCGGCGGCGCATGATCGTCAGACGCCCCGCGCCGTCAGCCATGTGGAGTCGTTTGCGGCGAGCCGGTGCAAGCAGGCCAGCGGCGACCGGATGACCTGCACGACCTGCCACGATCCCCACATGACGCCCGCGGCCGGCGAACGAGGCGAGTACTACCGGCAGCGATGTCTGACCTGCCACTCGGCGCTGGCCGACGGCCATCATCCCAGCGAAAGGCGTTGCACGACGTGCCACATGCCGAGGCTCGACAGCCCGGACATCTCGCACACGGCCGTGACCGACCACCGCATCCTCCGGCAGCCGCATGCGGATCGCGAGGCGCCCGCGCCCGCCGACGTGCGGCTGATGCCGTTTGGCCCGACGGATGCCGCGCCGCGGGACGTCGGACTTGCGTACGCCGAAGTCGCGCCCCGGGCCGGAGCGTTTGGCGAGGAGCGTGCCGTCGAGCTCCTCGAGCAATCCGCTGCTTCGCCCCCGGACGATCCCGAGGTCCTCACGCGACTCGGATTTCTTCGCCATCAACGCGGACATCTCGCCGAAGCCGCCGACTTGTATCGCCGTGCACTCGCCACCGGTGCGGCGGAACCAGTCGCCGCCGCGAACCTGGGTGTGATTCTCGCCGGGCAAGGCGCCCTCGATGACGCGCTCAAACTCTGGGAGACAAGCTTCGACGCCCAGCCCTATGCCGAGGAGATCGGCCTGAACCTCGCTCTCGGACAATGTGTGGCCGGGCAGCAGACAAAGGCCGCGGGCACGGTCGATCGCATCCTGCGATTCAATCCCGATTCCACAGGTGCACGCAGGTTGCGCGAGGAGATCGGGCAGAAGACTCGTTGCGCGCACCATCGGTCCTGATCCCAACACTCGACGCGGTTCCCAACCTGCCTCGGTACGTCTGCCGCGCAGCTGATGCCGTATACTCCGCGCCAAACCGCGATCCCATTCGTTTCGAGAATGTGGACACGGCGCCGGCCAGGTATCAGCCATGACACCTTCCACTCCTCGAGACCTCAGCCGACGCGACGCCCTGAAGCTCGCCGCGGCCGCCGTCACGCTTCCTATCGCGCGGCTGCAGGCGCGGGCGCCGAAGCGCGTCATCATCGCCGGCGGTGGTATCGGCGGACTGTGTTGCGGCTACGAGCTGATGAAGCGCGGCCACGACGTCGTCGTGCTCGAAGCGTCGGAGCGGACCGGCGGGCACGTCTTCACGGTCCGGGACACTCTGGACGATGGCCTGTATGCGGACGGCGGGGCGGAGCACTTCACGCAGCCGGGCTACGAGCGGTACTGGGGCTACGTGCGCGAGTTCAACCTGTCCTACGAGTACCTATCCGCGCCGCGAGCACATCACGCGCTGGATTGGCGGCAGGATGTACACGCAGGAAATGCTGGCCGACCCGAAAGTCCTTGCGTCGCTGGGACTGAACAGGCGCGAGCTCGCGTTCCTGAGGGACCAGCCGTTTCCGGAGCTGGCGGCCCTGTACTACAAGCCGTACTACAGCGCGTTCCAGGACGAATACCGTCCCTTCGATGCCGGACTCGACCATCTGGACGGCATCAGCACGACCGAGCTGTTTCGTCGCGACGGCGCCTCACCGGGCGCATTGAAGCTCATTGGTGGCTCCGGCTCGGCCCTCCAGTCGGTGTGGCACGCGGCGATTCGCCACCTGCACGGCAGCCCGCTTCTCGCGCTCCATGTGTTTCGTCTCACGGGCGGCAACCAGATGCTGCCCGACACCTTCGCGAAGCATCTCGGGGAGCGGGTCAAGCTGAAGACGCCGGTGACGAAGATCGAGCACGCGGAAACCGGTGTCAAGGTCACGGCCGGCGTCGGCAGCGCGGCGACGACGTACGAGGGGGACTATCTCGTGTGCGCCATGTCGGCGTTCATGCTGCGCAACGTGCCGGTCGAGCCGGCGTTCCCGGCCGGCAAAGTCTTCGCCCTCCAGAACGTGCCGTATTACCACGACACGCGCGTAATCCTTCAGACACGCTCGCGGTTCTGGGAGAAGGACCACGTCACCTCCACGATGGAGTTCAACGTGCCGGAGCTCAATCACGTCTGGCGCACCGGCGAGGACGTCCAGACCACGCGTGGATTACTCATTGGCACGTCCACGGGACCCCAGACAGGCGACGGCGCTGCGGCCGCGTACCGCCGGATGTATCCCGGCAGATCCGAGGACATCGAGAAGACGCACGCCGTGGTCTGGGCTACGAATCCGTGGGCGTCGGCGTGCGAGACGACCGCGTATCCGGTCGGCACATTGAAGAAGTTCTGGCCGGCGCTCATCGAGCCGCACGGACGCGTGCATTTCGTCGGCGCCTATGCGGGCACGCTCAATCGCGGCCAGGAAGCCGCGACCGAATCCGCCAATCGAGCGGCGGAGGCCATCGACAGGGACTGAGGGCCCGTCAGTTATTCCCCGACGGGCCCTGAGCATATACTTCGTGCCACGTCATTCGATTCGGAGGCGATCATGGACCCGCGGTACGAGCGCTCGGCACCAGGAACTGAAGCATCCACCTCCCGGGATTTGTCCCGACGCGACGCACTGAAGCTCGCCGCGGCCGCCGTCACGCTTCCTATCGCGCGGCTGCAGGCGCGGGCGCCGAAGCGCGTCATCATCGCCGGCGGTGGTATCGGCGGACTGTGTTGCGGCTACGAACTGATGAAGCGCGGCCACGACGTCGTCGTGCTCGAAGCGTCGGAGCGGACCGGCGGGCACGTCTTCACGGTCCGGGACAATCTGGATGATGGCCTGTATGCGGACGGCGGCGCCGAGCAGTTCACGCAGCCCGGCTACGAGCGGTACTGGGGCTACGTGCGTGAGTTCAACCTGTCCTACGAGTACTATCCGCGCCGCGAGCAGATCACGCGCTGGATTGGCGGCAAGATGTACACGCAGGAAATGCTCGCGGATCCCAAAGTCCTCGCGACGTTTGGTTTGAACCCTCGCGAGATCACGTTTCTGAAGGATCAGCCATTCCCGGAACTGGCGGCCCTGTACTACAAGCCGTACTACAACGCGTTCCAGGACGAATACCATCCCTTCGACGCCGGGCTCGACGCGCTCGACGCAATGAGCACGACGGACCTGTTCCGGCGCGACGGTGCCTCAGCTGGCGCACTGAAGCTGATTGGCGGCTCCGGATCGGCGTTGCAGTCGGTCTGGCACGCGTCGATTCTCAACCAGCGCGGGGTCGCACTGTTCCCGCTGAAGGTCTTCCGTCTCACGGGCGGCAACCAGATGCTGCCCGACACCTTCGCGAAGCATCTCGGGGATCGGGTCAAGCTGAAGACGCCGGTGACGAAGATCGAGCACGCGGAAACCGGTGTCAAGGTCACGGCCGGCGTCGGCAGCGCGGCGACGACGTACGAGGGGGACTATCTCGTGTGCGCCATGTCGGCGTTCATGCTGCGCAACGTGCCAGTCGAGCCGGCGTTCCCGGCCGGCAAAGTCTTCGCCCTCCAGAACGTGCCGTATTACCACGACACGCGCGTGATCTTTCAGACGCGCTCGCGGTTCTGGGAGAAAGACAACGTCACCTCCACGATGGAGTTCAACGTGCCGGAGCTCAATCATGTCTGGCGCACGGGCGAGGACGTCCAGACCACGCGCGGACTGCTCGTCGGCACGTCAACCGGTCCGCAGACCGGCGACGGAGCCGCCGCCGCCTACCGGAAGCTCTATCCTGGCAAATCCGAGGACATCGAGAAGACGCACGCCGTGATCTGGTCTGCGAATCCGTGGGCGTCGGCGTGCGAGACGACCGCGTATCCGGTCGGCACATTGAAGAAGTTCTGGCCGGCACTCATCGAGCCGCACGGACGCGTGCATTTCGTCGGCGCGTACGCGGACAACCTCAACTGGGGTCAGGAAGCCGCCACGCGATCGGCCAACCGGGTAATGGAAGCGATCGACAAACTCTAGACGCGCAATGACGATCGCAGATTGACGAATGACGATTGGCCCACAGTGCGGCCTTTCGTTTGGGGAAATTGGGGTCGGGATAAGTTTCAGTTCTGGCAAGTGAGATGAGGTCGAGGTGTGGCAGGAACTGAAACTTATCCCGACCCCAATCTCTCGTCCGTCAATCGTCACTCTGCCCTCGTCAATGTGCGTGTCCCCATCAGTTTGATTCCCCTCTGACGATCTGCCGCCCCGCAGGGTCGTATCGCATGCGTTGGCCGGTACGCTCTGCCTCACGCGCAAGGCAGCAGGCGACCGCGTGCGAGTATCCGACGGCGATCGGGGCATGCGGCGCTTTCCGCGATCGCATGCAGTCGATCCAGTTCGCCACGTGCGGTCCGGCATCGCCGGTCGTCAGGGACCCCTCGGCCTTCGGAGGCGCGGGCAACACGACGTCTTGCGCATCCGCGGGTCTGGCGTTGTCAGCGGGACGGCTTGTCCAGTCCCGCGTATCGAGCGAGCGCGTGCGGCCGCGGAACACGGTGTAGTCCGTCTCTGGTCCCGACCCCAGACGCGACGAGAAGGTCAGCAGCCAGCCTTTCGGATACTCGAAGATGTACTCCGCCGTGTCGCTGATCTCGCGTCCGTCCTTCCAGACGTACTGGCCGCCGAGAGCGACCGCAGAGGTGGGGTACGGGTCGTCCATGAACCACTGGGCAACGTCGATCAGATGGCTCCCCAGCAAGCCGACCAGGCCGGTGGTGTTCTCATAGAACCATTGCCAGCTCCGCAGCCGCACGGGATCGAACGGACGCGGTGACAGAAACTTCCGATAGTGGGCCCAGTCGACGTCGGATTCCTTCATCGTGTCGAGCGGACGCAGCCAGCTCGGCACATTGCGATTCCACGCGGTTTCGATCTTCGAGATGGAGCCGAGCGCCCCCGACGTCACGTACTCGTAGCCCGCGAGGAAGCGCGGGCTGCTGCGGCGCTGTGTTCCAACCTGGACGATTCGATTACTGGCGGTGACGACGTCGTACGCCATGGCCGCGTCCTCGAGGCGCGCACAGAGCGGTTTCTCGACGTATACGTCCTTACCGGCCTTGACGGCGTCCACGAGAATTCCCGGGTGGGCGAAGTCAGGTGTCGTGACGATCACCGCGTCAACGCCGGGCGTTGACAGCAGGTCCTCATATCTCGCCACCAGACGTGGTGCCTTGCGTCCGGTCTTCGCAGTCAGATCCTGCGCCAGCTTCTCGCGAGCAAGCGACCACACGTCACACAAGGCGACGACGTCGACTCCGTCCCCTCCCGCCGCCAGTGCTTCGCCAAGGATGTAGGTCCCCCGTACGCCGCAGCGGATCAGCCCGAGGCCGATCCGATCCGTAGGCACAGTCGCGCCGATTCCGCTCGGTGCGAGCGCGGCGGCAAGGCCGATTCCCGTCGAAAGGAAGCTTCGTCGATCCAGAGAACCGTCCATTGCCTGATCTCCACGATGGCGAATGACGAATGACGAATGACGAATGACGAATGGCGATTGATGATTGGCGGACCGCCCTTCCAGCTCCGAGCGGAGCCAATCGTCGCGTGCCATTCGTCAATCGTCAATCTGCCCTCGTCAATGCGAACTGACGGCACTATCTGGTTTCGATCCAACGTCTACGTCCAGTCCTGGCAGCGCGGCACGCAGCCGCTCGACGCCAGCCGGCGTGACACCGGTCTGCCAGACGTAGAGCCTTTTCAGTTTCCGCAACGCCGCGAGATGCTGGAGGCCGGCATCGGTGACCCGCGTGCCATACAGGTTCAGGTACTCGAGCTGCTGGAGCGCACCCAACTTGGCGAGCCCGGCGTCGCCCATTCGCGTCCGACTCAAGTGCAGCCGAGTCAGGTTCGTCAGACCGGCGATCGCTGCGGCCCCCTCGTCTGAGGTCGCCGTGCCCGCCAGATCCAGCCAGACCACGTGTGGGCCGATCCCGCGAAGCGCGGAAAGCGATCGGTCGGTGTAGCCTGAGCCGGCATTCGTCGCGTTGACCTCGACGAACGACGTCTTGTCGTCCAGCCGAACGATTGAGAGTCCTTCGCGCTCCACGGCTTTCACAGCGGCTCGATCCAATGGCCCGAGCGTCACCGCCGGTAGAGTCGGTCCTCCGCGGCGCAGAGGGCCCACCGACGCTTCGAGGATGGGTCGAATGTCGTCGCTGACGTCGAGCTCCGCGACGCGCTTGTCGAAAGGCGCGCCTTGGTCGATCCACCAGCGCAGGATGGTCGCATCCGACGGGCGAATCGGCGGGCGGCCGCGCGGAGGCATCGCGCGTTTGTCGCCAGCGGTGAGCCAGATCCTTTGGACTATCTCGCTGGAGCGCGCCCGGCCGGCAACCACCGCGGCACCATGATCGCCGCCCTTTCGGATGCCCGCGGGCGTGTCGAGCGCGAGTCCGCCGTTGCCGAACTCGCCGCGATGACATTGGACACAGTTGGTGCGGAGGATTGGCTCCACGAGTGCGGCGTAGACGACCGCCTGATCGCCGGCGAGTGTGCTCGGCGTCGCCGGCGCGCCAATGAGACCGGCGCGTGTCAGCGCGGTGCGCACGAACTCGGGCGCATGGTCGGTCAGATACCCCTCTCCGTGGGTCAACGTGCCGCCCAGATGACCGGTCGCGGTGACCAGCACCATGAGAATGGCGAGACACACCCGATAGAACGTCAGCTGGGCGCGGTTCTCGGGCGCCCGCAGTTTCGCGATCGCCCAGACAAGTGTGGTGACGACTGCGGCGACCGCCGTGACGATGCCGAACAGCTGGTGGCGATCGAAGGTCGTGCCGCCGTAGCCGCCGGCGTGTCCCAGAAGATATCCGGTCGTGATCGCCGCCAGCGCGCTTGCCGCACCCGCGAGCAGCGCGGCTCCGGACGCGTCACGCCATGCGGCACCGGGCGACGCGCCGTCTGCCGACGTTTGGGCGGACCGCCGCCACGAGGCGATCGCCTCGAGTAGCGCGGCCAGAATGAGGAACCCGATGGGTAAGTGGACGAGGAGTGGATGGAACCGTCCGACGAACAGGGGCCACTCGCTCACGCGAGCAGATCCTTCACCACCTTGCCTTCGACATCCGTGAGGCGATACCGCCGGCCCTGATGTTTGAACACCAGGCGCTCGTGATCGATTCCCAGCAGATACATCAACGTTGCCTGGAAATCGTGTACGTGTACGCCGTCTCGGACGATGTTGTAGCCGAAGTCATCGGTCTCACCGAAGCTGAAGCCTTTCTTGACGCCGCCTCCGGCCATCCAGAGCGTGAAGCACCGCGGATGGTGATCGCGGCCGTAGTTGTCTTTCGTGAGTTTGCCCTGCGAGTAGTTCGTGCGCCCGAACTCGCCGCCCCAGATGACGAGTGTGTCTTCGAGCAATCCGCGCTGCTTCAGGTCGAGCACGAGGGCCGCAGACGCCTGGTCCACGGACTTCGTCATGGTCTGGATGTCCTGCGGCAGATTGCCGTGCTGATCCCAGCCCTGGTGATACAGCTGGATGAAGCGCACGTTGCGCTCCGCCAGCCGCCGAGCGAGCAGACAGTTGGCCGCGTAGGTGCCGGGCTTCCGCGCGTCGGGGCCGTAGAGATCGAAGGTCGCCTCCGGCTCGTCGTTGAGGTCCATGACCTGCGGCACCGCCGTTTGCATCCGGTACGCCATTTGGTACTGCGCGACGCGGGCGTTGATCTCGGGGTCCATGACGCGTGCGTGCTCGTGGTCTTCGAGCTCGCGCAGCGTATCGAGCATACGGCGGCGCGTCGTACGGGTCACACCATCCGGATCGCTCAGATAGAGCACTGGATCCTTGCCGCCGCGGAACTGGACGCCCTGATGCTGCGAGGGCAGGAATCCGCTCCCCCAGAGCCACGAATACAACGGCTGGTCACCCTGACGGGCTCGCGAGAGCAACACGATGAAGGCCGGCAGATTGTGGTTTTCGGATCCGATCCCGTACGAGAGCCACGCGCCGATTGCGGGCCGGCCCGCCTGCTGGGACCCGGTCTGGAAAAACGTCACGGCCGGGTCGTGGTTGATGGCTTCCGTGTGCATCGCTTTCACGATGCACAACTCGTCGACGATCTTCGCGGTATGGGGAAGCAGTTCGCTGACATACGCGCCACTCTGGCCGTGCCGCGCGAACTCGAACTGCGATCCCGCGAGCGGAAACGATCGCTGGAACGCCGTCATCCCGGTCAGGCGCTGGCCCATCCGCACCGACTCGGGCAGCTGCTGCCCATTCATCGTCCGGAGCAGCGGCTTGTAGTCGAAGAGCTCCAGCTGCGAAGGTCCGCCGCTCTGGAACAGATAGATGACACGCCGGACTCGGGGTACGAAGTGTGGCGACGAGAGCAGTGGACTGTCGGCCGTAGCAGGAGCGGATGGCCCCGCCGCCGACAACACCCGCGGATCGAGAAGCGACGCCAGACCGAAGGCGCCTATCCCCAGGCTGGCCGACGACAGAAAGTGCCGGCGGGAGCAGTTGAATTTCAGATCGTCCAGTTCGCTCATAGCTCAACGCCCCAAAGCCCAAAGCCGAAAGCCCAAAGCCGAAAGCGAAGTCACCTCTTGAACGCCGCTTCGTCGAAGTTCATCACTGTCGTGGCGACGATCGCGCAGGCCGCCGTATCGATCGGATCGAGCGCCGGGTCGCGACGATGCTCGCCGAGGGTGAGCAGTGCGAGGGCGGCCTTGCGATCGTGTGCGAACTCGGCGCGCTGATCCACGTAGAGCCGCTCCAGACTGGCCAGTTCGGTGGCATCTGGCCGGCGGCTCGTGAGCAGGCGAAAGGCAAGCACGATGCGGTCAGCCGGACTGCTTCCGCCCTCGCGCATCATCCGCTCGGCGAGCACGCGCGACGCTTCGAGATACTGCGGGTCGTTCATCAGTACGAGCGACTGCAGCGGCGTGTTGGTGCGCTGCCGGTTGACCGTACAGAACAGGCGTTCCGCCGCATCGAAGTTGATCGCCGCCGGCGGTGGTGACGACCGCTTCCACACCGTGTACAGGCTTCGCCGATAGAGCGCCTCGCCGTGACCCTGCTCGGTACTTGGTGGCGTTTCGAGTCGCGAGCGCTTCCCAGAGTCCGGGAGGCTGGTACGGATAGACACTCGGTCCGCCGATCTTCCGGACGAGTAGTCCGCTGGCAGCCAGCGCGGCGTCGCGAATCTGCTCGGCCGCAAGGCGGTACGAGGGCCCGCGACTGAGCAGGTCATTTGCCGGATCGACCTCGAGCGACTTCGCATCACCGACGGAAGATTGCCGGTACGCCGCAGACATCACCATCTGTTTCTGCAGCGCCTTCAGATTCCATCCCGACTCGATGAACCTCGTTGCCAGCCAGTCGAGCAGCTCGGGGTGGGTCGGCAGCTTGCCCTGATTACCGAAGTCCGCGGGAGTCGCGACGATGCCGCGTCCAAAGATCATCGCCCAATACCGGTTCACGACGACGCGCGATGTCAGCGGATGCGTGGGCGCGATCAGCCACCGGGCCAGCCCCAGCCGATTCTGTGGAGACGACGCCGGCAGGTCGCCGAGGACATGAGGCGTACCCGGGCTCACCTGGGTGGTCGGCGCGTCGTAGGCACCGCGCGTGAGGATGAACGTAGGCCGCGGCTTCGGGAGCTCGCGCATCGACATCACTTCGGGCAGTCCGGTCAGGATCGTGTTCTCCTGACCGCGAAGCGTGGACAAGGTGCGAAGGGCACCAGGCACGGTTGTCGCGACGCGGAGCCTGAACTGCTCCTCGAGCCATCCCCGCTGTTGGTCCGTCCGGCGATCTGGGGCGGCCGACAGCACCGCACCGAGAGGATCGGGATCGCCTGCCAGCCCGGCGACTTCCAGGGCCGTCAGTTGGGCCGAATAGGCCCGGAACTCGTCCACCGTGACGTCGTCGAGCGTTTCATCATGCCGGTGGCCGATGTGCAGTCCCGGAAAACCGACCCACGACTTGTTCTTTTCGTCGCCGCTGACGACGATGCTTTGCTGCAGGTGATCGACGACGACAGTGGTCGGCGACAAGCGGCCGTTCAGGTACAGCCGCAAGCCGGCCGCACGGCTCGAGCCGTCGTACGTGAGCGCGATGTGGTACCACGACGCAGGCTTGAGCGATTGCGTGGTCGCGATTTCGATCGAGTTGTCAGGAAAGACGTGATGGAGTCCCGCAGTGAGCGTGCCGCCCTTGTGGATGATGATCTCGTAGCCGCGATTGCCGTTGAACAGATCGGCGCCGCGTGTGACGAGAGGTCCCGACACGCCTGCGTGCTCGAGTCTGAACCAGAGTGACAGCGAGAACGGTTCGTTGCGCTCGAACTGCCCGACCTTGTCTGGCAAGTCGATGTGGCTGTCACCAACCAGGAGCTGCGCGTTGCCGATATGACCGGGGACCGTCTTTGGAAGGCGGTCCTTGTCGCCTTCGAGTGTTGCGGGCTTCGTCCCGGGCACGAGGTTATTGAAGGTCACGCGGACGTCCGGCTTGCCCAGCTCGTGCGTCTTGGGATCCCGCTTCGCCGGGACGGGTTGCGAGGCAGATCCGTCGAGAGGGAGGTCAGCGAAAAGTCCGGGCGGCGACAGCCGCGCCGTTCGCGCCGGAGCCGCGACCCATGCCGAAAAAGCTCCGCACTCGCGCGCCTTCCAGTCCGCGGCAGCCGCATCGACGCCGTCGCACCGGCCGACGGCGGCCACCGACGATTCCAGCGGCACGATTTGCGCCTCGAGCCGATCGAGTTCCTGGCGTGCCGTGGCGTTCACGAGGAGCACGCTCGGACTCGGGACGCCTGAGTAGGGAATCTGTCCAGTCTCGTTGATGCTGTTGAAGAAGCTGAAGAGCCGGTAGAACTCCTTCTGCGTCACCGGATCGTACTTGTGATCGTGGCAGCGCGCACACTCGACGCTCAAGCCGAGAAATGCGCGGCCGAACGTGTTGACGCGATCGACGACGTACTCGGTCCGGTACTCTTCCGGGACGACGCCGCCTTCCTGCGTCTGCATGTGATTCCGGTTGAAGCCGGTCGCGAGCCGTTGCTCATCGGTTGGATTGGGGAGGAGGTCGCCAGCCAGCTGCCACGTGATGAACTGATCCACTGGCAGGTTCCGGTTGAACGCGGAGATGACCCAGTCCCGCCACGGCCACATCTGCCGCATGCCATCGTCCTGATAGCCGTGCGAGTCGGCGTAGCGCGCGATGTCGAGCCAGTCGGCCGCCATGCGCTCACCGTAGGCGGGCGACGAGAGCAGGCGATCGACGACCTTCTCGTACGCATCCGGAGATCGATCGGCGACGAAGGCGTCGATCTCGTCGAGCGTCGGGGGGAGCCCAGTGAGGTCGAACGTCAACCGGCGCAGTAACGTCTCGCGGGTCGCCTCTGGCGCGGGACGGAGCCCGCGTGCCTCGAGCGACGCGAGAATGAATCGGTCGATAGGTTCTCGGACCCACGCCGTGTCTTTGACCGCGGGTGGCGCCACCTTGCGGGGTGGAATGAACGACCAGTGCGGCTTCCATTCCGCACCCTGCTCGATCCAGCGCACGAGCACTGCTCTCTCGTATTCGTTCAGAACGAGATTGGAATCCGCAGCCGGCATCATGCGTTGCGGATCGGTGCTGAGGATCCGTGCGACGAGCGTACTGCGGCCGGTATCGCCCGGCACGATGGCGCGATTGCCGGATGGCAGCACGCCGAACGCCGCCTCCTTACGATCGAAGCGCAGCCCGGCTTTCCGCACGCGATCGTCAGGACCGTGGCACTTGAAGCAGCGGTCCGAGAGGATGGGTTTGACGTGGAAGTTGAAATCGATGATGTCGGGCAGTCCGGCCACGGCCGGGGCAGCGGGGCGAGGGTGGCAGCTCATTGACACCATGCCCGACGCGAGCACGACGACAATCGCGGTTAGGTACCGCCGGAGCGGAGAGGCTGCTACGCGGGCTCCAGAGGTTCAAGAAGCCGATTATAGGACGCCTGCGGTCGGGCGGGGTGCATTGGAGGACGAGGCAAATGGCCCCGCCTCCACGCGCCGCGCGCGCATTACTTCCCGGCCTGCTGCCTGATCAGCTCGACATCGAGCGAAATCTTGATCTCTTCGCCAACGAGCACGCCACCGGTCTCGAGCACCTGGTTGTAGGTGAGCCCGTAATCGCGCCGATTGATCGTGGTGTGCGCAGTGAAGCCGGCGCGCTCGCCGCCCCATGGATCCTTGCCGCGTCCTTCCTCGATCACCTCGAGCACGACCTCGCGCGTCACGCCCTTGATGGTCAGGTCCCCCGTGACCGCGAGCGTGCCAGGCGTGGAGGCTGCCACACGGCGGCTCTTGAACGTGATCGTCGGGAACTGAGCCGCGTCGAAGAAATCGGCCGACCGCAGGTGCGCGTCGCGCTGCGGCTCACGCGTGTCGATACTGCCGACGCCAAGTGCCGCTTCCACCGACGACGCTGACAGGTCGTCGTCGTCGAGCACGATCGTTCCAGAGATTTCACCAAACCGGCCCTTCACGGTCGAAATCATCATGTGTCGGACGGAGAAGCCCACATGGCTATGTGCCGGGTCGATGGTCCAGGTGGTGCGCGTGGCGGCGGAAACTGCGGTGGTGGTAGACATTGGAGCCCCTTTGGTTTCGAATGTGCTCAGCGGCGCCCTCGGGCGCTGCCGCGTTGTTATCAACGATTAGAGACTATACTCTAGTAAGTTACTTGTGTCAAGTAGCTAACTATTGGTAATCTTAAGACTATGACTGCGAGCTTTTGTTCGAGATTTCACCAGGCAGTGGAGCTCATCGGCGCCCGTTGGACCGGCGCCATCATCCGGGTGTTGATTGCAGGCCCGGTGCGCTACTCGGCCCTCCGGGACGCCATCCCGGATATCAGCGACCGGATGCTGTCGGAGCGCCTGCGGGAGCTCGAGGCAGAGGGAGTCGTCACGCGCCTCGTCCTGCCTGACCCGCCCATCGGCGTCGAATACGCCCTGACCGAGAAGGGGCGGGCACTCGGACCCGCGATGGACGCCATCGCCCAATGGGCCCACGACTGGGTATCCGCCGAGCCGAACGTCCCGGCGGACATGCCCACCGCGGCCGCTGGATCGGGACGCCGATCGAAGTAAATCTTTCAGCCCTTGCCCCCTCGCCATCGCAGCGCGCTCGTCTCTTTCGGCCTCGCCCTGATCAGCGTCTCCGTCGGTGTCGTTGCCGCAGGACGCGTCACGCCGGTCGTGATCGGCTACGTCTATGGGACGGGGCGCGTCCTCGAGACCGCGTCGATCGACGCGAGCAAGCTCACCCACATCAACTACGCGTTCGCGAACGTGAAGGATGGCGTGGTCGTGGAGGGAGCGCCTGGCGATGCCGACAACCTGCGCCGGCTCGTCGAGCTCCGCAGGGCGCATCCGTCGCTGCGGCTGCTCGTGTCGATCGGCGGATGGACCTGGTCCAAGGGGTTTTCAGATGCGGCGTTGACCGAGGCGAGCCGCCGGGCGTTCGTGACCAGCGCGATCGTGCTCGTTCGCCGCCACGACCTCGATGGTCTCGATATCGACTGGGAGTATCCCGGTCTCGAAGGCGACAAGAACCCTCATCGTCCTGAAGATGGGGAACATTTCGTCCAGTTGACGAGGGCACTGCGAAAGGCACTCGACGCGGAGGGTCGGTCCCGGCGGCGGCACCTGCTGCTGACATGCGCGGCCGGTGCCTTCCCGGACGCTCTTGCACACAGCGGACTCGAGCGCGCCTGGACGTCGCTCGACTACGTGAATCTGATGACGTACGACTTCCGCGTGCAGGACGTCGATCGCGTGACCGGTCATCACGCGAACCTCTATCTCAATCCTGCCGACCCGCAGACGTTGTCGGGCGATGGCACCGTGGCCGCGTTCAAGTCGGCTGGCATTCCGGCCGATCGCCTGGTGCTCGGCATGCCGTTCTACGGTCGCGCATGGGCCGACGTGCCGGACGTCGCCGACGGGTTGTTTCAGAATGGCGCCGCCCCGCCCGCGCGACTCGACCTTTCGCCGCCTGGCGTCGCCGCGCTCCTGGCGAACGGCGAGGGCTGGGTCCGCAGATGGGATCCGTCGGCGCAGGCGCCATTCCTCTGGAACCCGACGAAGCACATCTTCGCGAGTATCGAGGACGAGGAATCGGCGGCGCTGAAAGGCAAGTACGTCCGAGAGCATGGCCTCGCCGGTGTGATGTTCTGGGAGTACGGATCGGATCCGTCCGGCCGCTTGCTGGACGCGGTCAATCGAGGGCTGGGACGAAGGCCGTAGGCTTTGGGCTACAGATAAGTACGCTCCTTCGCACGGATCTCGCGATAGCGTTGATGCGCGACGCGCGACGACTCGAGCCCGAGGAAGGTCTTCCACGAGCAGCCACGGAACGTGTGGTTGAACATCCCCGGCGCGTTCCGAATCACCCAGCGCGGGTTGGACCGCAACGCTTTCGGCATGTGTCGAAACTTGATCCAGCGTTCGACACGCCATCGCCGGAACTCGATCTCCTCGGGATCCATGCCGGGGTTGGTGACCACCGCAGTCGTGCCGTCGTACTCCTCCACGCGCGTGTGCGCGATGAGACCGCGTGCCTGAAGGTCTCTGGACATCGGCGTACCGGGATACGGCATGGGGTGCTGGATGAAGGGCCAGTCCACGTAGCGCTTCGCGAAGGCCAGATTCGTGTCGATCGCCTCTGGCGTATCGCCGGGATTGCCAACGATGAGCCCGCCAACCACGAACATCCCGTGGCGACGAATGAGAGTCGCGGCTTCGATGCTGGCGTTGCCTCCCGTCTTTCTCGCCTTGTTCTTCGCGCGTGCCTTGAGGAAACCCAGGTCGTCGTCGACGACGTTTTCAATCCCCAGAAAAACATACTGGAAGTTGGCGCGCCGCATGAGCGGCGCCAGCTCGGCGCCATGGTTCGCGATGGACGAGGTCATGGCCTGCACGACATAGCGGATGTCGTTCAGTCCCGCGTCGATGATGGCTTGGCACAACGCCGCGAAGCGCTTCACGTCCAGCATGATGTTGTCGTCCACGAGGAACACCATGCGGGCGCCACGCGCTCTCGCATCCATGAGATCGGCGATGACACGCTCAATCGGGAACGGATGAAAGTTCCGGCCGCGCATTTCGATGATGGAGCAGAAGCTGCAGTCGAACGTGCAGCCCCGCGAGGTCTCCACGACGTCGATCTGGCGCCCGAGCATCGTGTAGCCACTCAACAACCGCGATCCGCGATCCGGCAGCTTCAGGTCCTCGCCCGGGGAATGCGAGACGTGTCGCGACGGGTTCGCGATGAACGTGTCCCGCTGCCGCCAGGTCAGGCCCGACACGCCGGCCAGCTCCTCGTGGCCTTCCAGCGCCCTCAGGAGCAGCCGGAACGTTTCTTCGCCCTCTCCCCGGACGACGAAATCAAACGGTGAGTCGGGTGTCGTGTACGCCTCGGGTGCGAGGCTTGGATCGTAGCCGCCGGCGACGATCGCGGCCTTCGGGCGCAGCGACCGTACGAACTGCGCAACCTTGAACGCGGTCGGGCGCTGGAACGTCATCACCGACAGGCCGATCACCTCTGGTTGGACCTGAGCGACCAGATCGCGAACCACTTCGCGGATGTGGCCGTGCATCAGGATCAGATCGGCCGTCCCGACGTGATGGTGCGGATCCACGTTGGCCGCAAGCGACGGCAGCGCGCCATTCGGCATGCGGATGGCGATCGGCGGCATGTGTTCGAACGCATCCGGCATGGAGAGCAGCAGGACGTTCATCAGCCCCTCCGGATCCCCACGGCTTGGGTGGGGTCGGCCTCGCGGTCTACGGTGTGAGTACGGTCAGTGTAACTGACGTTTGGAGCGCCCGTGCGGTTGCCTCCTGCGCGTGTCGCTGGGACGAATCAACGGGCTGGTCAGACCGCTTGTCCGGTTGACCTCGAACGTGACCTTCGCGTATAACGCAGAGGACTGTGACCCGGTCGATGCCGCAGTCCATGTGTTGTTGTCGCGCCCAAGCCATCACGGCTCCTGGGAGGAGTGGACTGCCGTCACCGGAGGTGCACACGAACCGGTAAGCAGGCGCCTGAGCGCCTGATCTGCAGCGGACCGAAGGCCCGGGAGGCTCGTGAACGAGCACCCGGGCCTTTTTCTTTTTGACCCAGCGTCCGTGTCCGGACGCATTTTCGAGGAGCGTGCCATGACCAGCCCAGCCGTCCTGCCTCTCACGTCCTGTCGGTGTCGTCGGCCAGTTCTCGCGACCACGACCGTCGACCGCCATCCACTTGACCTGAGAGGCACCCATGCGCCCTGATCGCTTCGTTCTTGCTCTAATCGCTGCTGCAACACTGCTGGCTGCGAGTCCTGCCCCTGCCCAGACGTCCGCAGGCACGCCCCCGACGCTCGACGACCTGGCCGCCAGGCTGCGTCAACTCCAGGCTGACCTTGTCACGCTCACCGCGAGCACGGGCACCGGTACCGCAACTGGGACGAACCCCAACAGTAGCGCTGCATCAGCGACCACGGTCGAAGCGCTCCGATCAGAGCTCGATGATCTCGACCAGCGCATCCGCGTCCTGGGGCGCCAGATCGAGATCGACAAGGAAGCGGCCGCGGAGAAGGCAAAGACGACGCCGGTTGTGGTGGCGAGCCCGGAAGGCTTCCAGCTCAAATCGGCTGATGGCAACTTTCAGCTGAAGCTGCGTGGCTACGTGCAGTCTGACGGCCGCTTCTATCCAGGCGACCATGGGCTGCTCGTCGCCGACGAGTTTCTCCTTCGTCGTGTTCGGCCCCTGCTCGAAGGCACGTTGTTCAAGTTCGTCGACTTCCGGCTGATGCCGGACTTCGGCGGCGGCGTTACCGTGCTGCAGGATGCCTATCTCGACTTGAAGTTCAGTCCAGCCTTCAAGCTGCGCACCGGCAAGTTCAAGAGCCCGCTCGGCCTCGAGCGCCTCGCATCGGCTCTGGACATTCCCTTCGTCGAACGCGCGTACCCGACGTCGATCGTCGCCAACCGGGACATCGGCGTGCTCGTGTTCGGCGACGTTGCCAAGACGACCGTGAACTACACACTCGGCATCGTCAATGGCGTCATCGACGGCGGCAGCCTCGACATCGACGATCGCGACGGCAAGGACGTCGTGGGACGCGTGTTCGTCCAGCCGTTCAAGAATGGGAGCAACGACGGGCTCAAGCAGCTCGGCTTCGGCATCGCGGGCAGCGATGGCACGCAGCGCGGCACCATCGTGACGCCAAACCTGCCAACGATCCGCACGTCCGGCCAGCAGATCTTCTTCCGGTACCGAACCGACACGACGGCGGCGGGCACGACGTTCGCTGACGGCAATCACTGGCGCGTCGTCCCGCAGGCCTACTACTACAACGGACCCCTGGGGTTGCTGACCGAGTACGTCGCGGCATCGCAGGCCGTCCGGCGCGACACGGAGACGGCGCGGATCGGGACGTCGGCGTGGCAGTTGACCGGCACGTGGGTCCTGACCGGCGAGAACGGCAGCTATCGCGGAGTCGCCCCGAAGCATGCGTTCGACACCAAGAGCGGGTCATTTGGTGCCTTCGAGCTCACCGGGCGCTATCACGTCCTCACGATCGACGACAAAGCCTTCCCGGTGTTCGCGAATCCGGCGACGGCGGCGCGCTCCGCGAAAGCGTGGGCCGCGGGCGTGAACTGGTATCTGAATCGAGCGGTGAAGATTCAGGCCGACTATGAACAGACCCACTTCGACGGCGGCGCGACCGCCGGCGATCGCAAGACCGCGAACGAGATCCTGACGCGCTTCCAGGTCGGCTTCTGAGAGAGGACTTCAACATCATGCGTTTCAGGATTGCAGCTGCAGTCATCGCCGCCGCGCTCGTCGCCGCGGCCGTTGGCGTCCGCGCCGACAATACCGTGACCCTGCTCAACGTGTCGTACGACCCGACGCGTGAGCTGTATCAGGAGATCAACGCCGCCTTCGCCGCCCAATGGAAGGCGAAGACGGGGCAGACCGTCACCATCAACCAGTCACATGGTGGATCGGGCAAGCAGGCCCGATCGGTCATCGACGGGCTCGAGGCTGACGTGGTCACGCTCGCGCTGGCGTATGACGTCGATGCCATCTCGACAATCGGCAAACTGATCGCGCCCGGCTGGCAGAAGCGGCTGCCCTCGAACAGCGCGCCGTACACCTCGACGATCGTCCTGCTCGTGCGGAAGGGCAATCCGAAGGGCATCAAGGACTGGGACGACCTCGTGCGGCCGGGCGTGTCGATCGTGACTCCCAATCCCAAGACGTCTGGCGGCGCCCGATGGAACTATCTGGCGGCCTGGGGCTTTGCGTTGAAGAAGTACGGCAACGACCCGGCCAAAGCCAAGGACTTCGTCAGCAAGCTGTACAGGAACGTCCCGGTGCTCGACTCGGGCGCTCGCGGTGCGACCACGACGTTTGTCGAGCGGGGCATCGGCGACGTGCTCATCGCGTGGGAGAACGAGGCCCTGCTCGCGGTCGAAAAGCTCGGACGCGAGAAGGTGCAGATCGTCGTGCCGTCCACGACAATTCTCGCGGAGCCGCCGGTCGCCGTCGTGGACAAGGTGGTCGATCGCCGGGGGACGCGCAAGGTGGCGGAAGCGTACCTGCAGTTCCTGTACACGCCGGAAGGGCAGGAGATCGCGGCGAAGAACTACTACCGCCCGCGGCTCGACGCGGTCCGTGCGAAGTACGCGCAGCGGTTTCCGGCCGTGCCCACGTTCACTATCGACGACGTGTTCGGCGGCTGGACAAAGGCGCAGAGCACGCATTTTGCCGATGGCGGGATCTTCGACCAGATCTATCAGCCGGGATCGTAGCGGTCTACGGACTACGGTCTACGGTCTGCGGTCTGCGGTCCTCGCTGTGGCCGTAGACCGTAGACTGTAGACCGTAGACTGATACGTCGCATGCATGACATCGATCTGATTCTCACGCTCACTGGCGGTCTCTCGGCTGCGTTGATCCTTGGCTACATCACGCAGCGCGTGGGGCTGTCACCCATTGCCGGCTATCTGCTGGCCGGGACGGTGCTCGGTCCACACACACCGGGCTATGTGGCCAACCGCGAAATTGCCGAGCAACTCGCGGAGGTGGGCGTCATCCTCCTGATGTTTGGGGTCGGCCTGCAGTTCCACTTCGAGGAGCTACTGGCGGTGCGCCGCGTGGCCATCACCGGCGCCGTCGTCCAGAGCCTGGCTGCGACCGTCCTGACAACGCTGCTTGCGCATGCGATCGGCAGCACCTGGGACGCAGGGATCGTTCTCGGGCTCGCCCTCTCGGTCGCCAGCACCGTCGTCCTCATCCGCGTCCTGGCGGACAACGGCGCGCTTCACACACGCGCCGGTCACACCGCCGTGGGGTGGCTCGTTGTCGAGGATCTCTTCACCGTCATCATCCTCGTCGTCATGCCCGCCATCTTCGGACCCTCACCCCACATGGGTCTTGCGGCGGCGCTCGGTGTGACCGCGCTCAAGGTGGCCGCCCTCGTGGCATTGACGGCGATCGTCGGTATGCGCCTGATTCCGTGGCTGCTGGATCGTATCGCGGCCACGCGATCGCGCGAGCTGTTCACGTTGGCGGTGCTGGTCATCGCGCTCGGCATTGCCGTCGGATCGGCCATGGTCTTCGGCGTGTCGATGGCGCTTGGCGCGTTCCTCGCCGGACTGATCGTCGGGCGATCGGAGTTCAGTCTGCGCGCCGCGTCGGACGCGCTGCCGATGCGCGACGCCTTTGCCGTGCTGTTCTTCGTGTCGGTCGGCATGCTGTTCGAGCCGGCATCGTTACTGCGTTCGCCGGGCACGGTGATTGGAGCACTGGCGGTCGTCATGATCGGCAAGCCACTGGCTGCGTTCCTTGTCATGGCCGTGTTGCGCGTGCCGCGAACGGTGGCGCTGCCGGTGGGTGTTGCGCTGTCGCAGGTGGGGGAGTTCTCTTTCATTCTTGCGGCGCTGGGCCGCGATCTCGGAGTGCTTACGCCGGACGCGATGAACCTCATCGTCGCAGTGGCGATTGTGTCGATCGTCCTGAACCCGATCCTCTACAAGGGCATTCGCCCGTTTGAAGCGTGGCGTACCAGGCGCGCCGTCGCGAAAGGCACCGCGGCCGCGACAGCTCCAGATGAAGCGGCTGCCACCACGGAGGAACGCGGGAGATCCCATCGCGCGGTCATCGTCGGCTACGGACCCAGCGGACGCACCGTCACGCGCCTGCTGCGCGAGAACGACGTCGAACCATCGGTCATCGAGCTGAACGTCGAGACGGTCCGAGCCCTCAAGAACGATGGGATTCACGCGGTCTATGGAGACGCTTCGCGCCGCGAAACGCTGGATGCGGCCGGTCTCGCGCGCGCGGGCACGATCGTCCTGAGCGCGGCTGGCCTGGAGCACGGTCCGGAAATCATCCGGCTGGCTCGCGCCATCAATCCTGGAATCGTGGTTCTTGCGCGAGCTGCATACCTGCGGGATAGCGCGGCGCTGCGCGCCGCAGGCGCAGACGGCGTCTTCTCGGGTGAGGCCGAAGTCGCGTTGGCTCTGACGGAAGCGGTGCTGCGACGGCTCGGCGCCACACCGGAACAGGTCGAGCGTGAACGGGCGCGGGCCCGCGCGGAGCTGATCGGCTGACGGTTCAGTGGAGCCTATGGCCGGCGTTGCCGACGCTGCCGGCCCGCCTCGTAGAGCAGCACGGACGCTGCGACGCCGACATTCAACGAGCTTGCCGCACCAGACATCGGAATCCTTACCACTACGTCGCAGATCCCGCGGTACGCCTGACTCAGCCCGCTGGCTTCGTTCCCGACGACGATCACGGTCGGCGTCGTGAAGTCGTGACGCTCGGCGTCCAGGCTCGCGGACTCGTCGGCGCCCACGATGTGACACGTCCCCAGCGTGCCGCGCGCCGCAGTGACCCAGTCGAGCAGCTCCCGGTGCGATTCGAGCCGCACCACCGGGAGTGCGAAGAGAGAGCCGCGGCTGGCGGTGATGGTCCCGGGATCGTAGACATCCACGGCATGTCCGGTCACAACGAGTGCATCCGCGCCGAACGCGTCGCACGACCGGATGAGCGTACCAAGGTTGCCGGGGCTCGCCGGCCGGTCGGCCGCGACGAGCAGCAGGTCCGGCCTCATCGCCACCTGCGCCAACGAATGCTGCCGCATGGCCACAAGGGCGAGCAGCTCGGACGGTTCATTCTTGCCACTCAGCTCCGCGAGGAGCTGTGCCGACATCGCATAGCGGACTACGCCTGGGTGTTTCTCAACGATCGCTTCCGCCCAGTGAGAAAGCCGTGCGTCTTCGGCGTAGACCAGCGCCTCGATCTGCCAGCCGTGCTTCAGAGCCAGATTCAATGGCTGGACGCCTTCGAGTAGGAAGGTACGCGTCGATGATCGCTTCTGGCGATTCGTGCGCAGGCTGGCCAGCTGCTGAAACGCGCTGTTTCGGGTCGTGACCCGCAGCGGCCGGGTCATCGTGATCCAGCCTGCCGGGCGCGCCACGTGCCAATGCAGCCAATCACCACAGCGGCGAGCGACAAAACGCTCAACGCGAGGCGGAGACCGATGTGGCCGGCGATGAAGCCGATCACCGGCGGGCCGAGCAGGAACCCGGCGTATCCCATCGTCGCCACTGTCGACACGCCTATGCCCGGCGCTGACGGGGTGCTCTTGCCCGCCTGACTGAATACGATCGGAATGATGTTCGCCAGGCCGAGGCCCGCGATACCGAAGCCGGCCGCCGCCGTGAGTGGGCGAGCGGCGAGGACGGCCAGGGCGAGGCCAATGGCCGCCAGCCATCCACTCGCCGCCAGCGTCACGCGGTGCCCGAGCCACGAGACCACCTGATCTCCGGCGAGGCGTCCCGCAGTCATTGCCAGCGAGAAGGATGCGAAGCCCGCCGCCGCGACCGAGACCGCGGCACCGAGCACGCTCGACAGGTAGATGGCGGTCCAGTCCACCATCGCGCCTTCAGCGACCGCCGTGAGGAACCCTACGGCCCCGAGCGCCGCCAGCGCGCGCCACGGTCTGGCCGGCGCTGACGCCGACTCGGCCTCGTGCGCTGCGGGACGCCGCGAGTCTCATCGTCCGCCACACGGTCGGGGCGATGGCGAGGACCATGAGCACCAGCACCAGCGAGGCCAGGGGTATTCCAGACGGCGCGTCGAATCCGCGCGCGATCAACAGGCTGCCCGCGGCAGCCCCAAGCAATCCGCCCAGGCTGAAGAAGGCATGGAACGACGACATGATGTGCGCGCGCCAGACACGCTCCAGGGCTGACGCATGGGCGTTCATCGAAATGTCCATCGCGCCATTCGCCGCGCCGAGCAGGACAGCGGATGCCGCAAAGGCCGCTACCGACGGTGCCAGCGCGGGCAGGCTGAGCGCCGCACAACACAGCGCACCGGCTATCACCATGACGCGGCCGCTGTTCCACCGCGCCGTGAGCCAGCCGGTCATCGTCATCGTGGCGATGGCCCCAAGCGCGAAGCCAAGGAGCACGAATCCGAGGCCGCTGCTCCGACAGGTGATGGGTCGCCTTCAGGAGAGGGATGTAGGCCGCCCAGAGCCCGATCTCCGCACCGTTGGCCAGGAAGACGATGGTGATGGCGGCGCGCGCGGCCCGGAGGCTGCCGACCGACAGGTCCATCGCGGGCCGGGTGCGAGCGTCGAGCGCCGTGGGCTGTGCCTCGTAAGACATCGCGCATCAGCCTACCATCGCCGACGCGGCCTGCGGCCCCACGGTGGCGCTGTTGAGCGCGAGGCCACCTCTGGCGCCGATCGCGCCATGCCATCAACATTTGATTGAATCAACAGTTGAGGGTATGATGGCGCCATGGCGCCGGTCGATTTCGTCCAGGGCACGCTCGACGTCGTCGTCCTGCAGGCCGTGTCGCACGGACCCGTGCACGGTTACGACGTCGCGCGTTTCATCCACGAGCATTCCGACGGCACGCTGCGCGTGCTCGACGGTGCGCTCTACACCGCACTGCATCGGCTGGAAGCGCGCGGCTGGATTTCGGCCGAATGGGGACTCTCCGAGAAGGGCAAGCGCGCGAAGTTCTACCGGCTGACCGCCGCCGGACGCCGTGCCCTGCGTAGCGAGGTGGCCAGCTGGGGTGCGTACGTCGCCGCGATGGGCAAGGTACTGAGCGTCAAGCCGTAGCACCGTGGGTGCCACGCGCGAGCCGAGACGCCGACTGCGAGGGAGCACAAGCATGGCGGGGATCTGGAAGTGGCGACCGTACCAGCGCGTGTTCCCGCCACATCTCGGCGTGGGCGTCGACGATGAGCTCCGTTTCCACCTGAACGAACGGGTGGAGGAACTGGTGGCCGGCGGCCGCTCGGAGGACGCCGCGCGCGCGCAGGCACTCGCCGAATTCGGCGACGTCGACCGCGTGCGGGCCGGGCTCCTGGTCTTCGATCGGCGAACGGAGCGCCGTCGCCGCCGCACGGAATGGATCGAGTCGCTGTGGGCCGACATTCGCTACGCCCTCAGAACCCTCGTGCAGGCGCCGCGCTTCACCGTCGCCGCGCTGGCGACCCTGGCGCTCGGCGTTGGCATCTCCAGCATGGTCGTGGGCGCCATCGACGCCGTGCTGTTGCGTCCCCTGCCGTACCGCGATCCGGACCGGCTCGTCGCGCTCTGGGAGATCGAGAGCAAGGGCGAACGGTACTCGGTCGCCTTCGCCAGCCTCCGCGACCTCGAACGGCACGCGGACGCATTTTCCGGGTTGGCCGGGTCGAGCTTGAGGGCGCAGAATCTGTCCGGTCGCGGACAGCCGCAGCGCGTCTGGGTCGATGTGGTGTCGGCACCATTCTTCGATCTCCTGGGCGTCCAGGCGTTCCTCGGCCGTACCTTTCGTGCCGACGAAGGCGCCACCGGACGCAATCGCGTAGCGGTCGTCAGCCATGGCCTGTGGCAGCAGCTGGGGTCGCCTGGGGATCTGGTGGGCTCGGTCATCCGCATCGACGATGTGCCGCACGAGGTGATCGGCGTGGCTCCCGAGGCATTCCAGCCACCCGACGAGTTCGGCCGGCGCGATCCAGTCGCGCTGTACGTGCCGATCGCCTACGACGATCCGGCGCTGGCGGCCGACAATCATGGAGACCACGAACTGAATGTCATCGGACGGCTGGCGCCGGGCGTCAGCCTCGTCCGGGCCCAAGCCAGCGTCGATCGGGTATGGGCCTGGCTCTCCAAGACGTACCCCGATTCCAACAAGAACGTGACCGCGCTCGTGTGCGCCACTCGGTGCCGATCTCGTGCGCGACGTCCGCCAGTCGATGCTCGTCTTGATCGGTGCGGTCGCGCTGCTGTGGCTGGTCGCCTGCGTGAACCTGGCAACCCTGCTGCTGGTGCGGGCGGTCGGGCGCCAGCGCGAAATTTCAGTTCGCGCCGCACTGGGCGCGAGCCGCGGCCGGATCGTGCAGATGCTCGTCGTCCAGGGCTCGCTCGTCGCCCTGGCCGGGTGTGCGATAGGACTGGTTCTCGGCAGCGGCATGCTCAGAGTCTTCGTCAGCCTGGTCCCCGCCGATGTGCCTCGCGTGCACGAGATGGGCATCGACGGACGGGTCATCGCGGTGATGACCGGCCTCTCCCTGGTGGCTGGCGTCGGCTTTGGTCTGTTCCCGGCCTGGAGCATCTCGCGAGCCGCCGTCAGCGACACGCTCCGGGCGTCGGAGCGGAACATGGTGAGCGCATCGGCCGTGCGCTGGCGCAGCGGACTGGTGATGGCCGAGATTGCGCTGTCGCTCGTGCTGCTCACGGGCAGCGGCTTGCTGCTCCGCAGCTTCGCCACGCTCGCGGGCGTCGATCTCGGGCTTCCTCACCGACCACGTCCTGACGATGAGGATCGAACTGCCAGAATCACGGTATGCGACGGCCGATGCGCGTCTGCGCTTCTTCGAGCAGCTGTCGGACCGCGTCGAGCGGACTGACTGGCGTCGAGGCTGTCGGCTTCGCGAACCGGTACCCGCTGCGAGGTGGATGGAGCGGCGGCCTGCTCATCGGCGAACGCGAGCAGCCGGTTGAAGTGGACCTGCAAGCCGTGAGCACCGACTATTTCAGAACACTCGGCGTTCCGGTTCTGAGGGGCAGAGGGTTCGAATCGTCCGATCGAGCCGACACGGTGCCGGTCGCCGTCGTGAACGCCCGCTTTGCCTCGACGTACTTTCCCGGACGGGACGCGGTGGGCCAGCAGATCGGCCGGCATGCGCAGGCTCCGAAGCTGACGATCGTTGGCGTCGTCGGCGATGTCCGCCGTGCGGGCAAGGCAACAGCGGCCTTGCCCGGCGTCTATTTGCCAGCGACGCAAACGGCGCTCTATCCAGTGCATCTGGCAGATTTCGCCGTGCGGTGTCGAGACGACCCATATGCGTTGCTCCCCGCCATCCGTGATGCCGTGTCCTCGCATCGATCGGGAACAGCCGATCGGCAATGTGCGGACGTTGAGCGAGGCGGTCGGCGAATCACTGGCGCAACGACGATTCCAGGTCGAGCTGATTGCGCTCTTCGCGGCTGTGGCCTTGGTCCTGACGCTTGTGGGCGTCTACGGGCGTGGCCTCGTACGCGACTGCGCAGCGCACCGTGGAGTTCGGCGTGCGAGTGGCGCTCGGTGCCGGGCCCCGGCGACATCATCCGCCTCGTGCTCTCACAATCCGGCGCTCTCATCTGTGGCGGCCTCGTCATCGGCCTCACCGGCTCGCTGATCTTCGCGCGGTCGATGGCGAGCCTGCTCTACGAAGTGCAGCCGCACGACCCGGCCACGCTGGCGACTGTCTCCGTCCTGCTGGCGATCGTGACGATGGTCGCGAGCTACCTGCCGGCACGTCGTGCGGCACGGATAGATCCAACGAAAGCGCTTCGTGCCGAGTGAATGCCCGAGGGCGGGTGAAGGAGAAGCGGGAGGCTGGCAGAACCGGACCGAGCAGCCGAGCAGGGAAGAGGGTGGCGACTCGCATCGCCACCACTCGAGCGCTACTTCTTGCGGGTATACGAGATCTTCATCGTCGGCAGTTCTTTGCCATCGTCTCCGACGGTGAACATCGTCATCACCTTGTGATCCGCGTCGACCTGTTCCGTCACGGACTTCGTCTTCGTCATCTTGCCCGTCATGTCGGGACCTTCCATCCACGACGTCGATTTGTGGGCGGCAGCGTCGTAGGTGCCCTCGCTCAACGACAGACCGGGAGCCATCGAATCGCTCCAGCTCCCGACGTACTTCTTCTTCGCGGGGTCATACGTCGTCAGTCCGCGGCCCTCGAAGGGCATGCCGGGCATCAGCTCCGCTTTGACTTCGGTCGTCAGGCACATACCGCCGCAACCGACCGTGTCAACCTGGACGCCCTTGGCAGGCGGCATCGTCGGCGCGCCGGGCGCCGTCATTTCGATCGAGGCATCCCACGTGCCTTCCTCAGCCTTGAACACGGCGTGCTCGGGACCGGGTGTCGGCAGCGACGGCATTTGCGCGGCCGCAGGTCCAGATACCGCGCAGACCAGGGCCAACGCGGCAGTACAGCAGGCGATTCTCATTCCTCTCCTCCTCGTTCGATCACGATAGACGTTCGGATTCTCGCTTCCGGGGGTCGGTGGCGGTTTGCAGGAGGTTGTAACACGTCTCGTCCCGCGAGGTCGACGAGCGCCCGCGCTTCGTTGATGGAGGTCGTGCAGGCGAGCCGCGGTCGAGCGCACGGGAGGACGCGGCGAATGCCCGGCCCCGCGTGATGTGATATATCCCCGCAAATGCCTGATTCGCTCAGCCGGCGCGACTTTCTGCAGGTGACGGCGGGGGACGATGTCAGTCTCCGGTCTCGGCTCGTTGTGGACTACGACTACGAACTACGAACTACGAACTACGAACTATCCGGGGCCACGCGAAGCCGGTGTCGCAGAAGGCTGGTTCGATGGACCGATGCGCTGGGTTCAGCTGACGCTCGTCGAAAACGATCCGGGGCATTTCGATCCAGCGTTCTGGCTCGATTACTTCAAGACGCTGCACGCGGACGCCGCCACACTGAGCGCAGGCGGCATCGTCGCCTACTACCCGACGGAGGTCCCGCTGCACCACCGCAGCCAATGGTTGGGCGAGAGCGACCCATTTGGCACGCTGCTCGCCGGATGCCGTGCGCTGGGCATGCGCGTCGTCGCGCGAACGGATCCGCATGCCGCTCGCGATGACGTCAAGGCTGCGCACCCTGATTGGATCGCGATGACCGCCGAGGGCGAACCGCGACGTCACTGGGCCAATCGGGATCTGTGGGTCACGTGTGCACTCGGCCCGTACAACTTCGAGTTCATGGACCAGGTACATCGCGAGATCGTCACGAAGTACCGCGTGGACGGCATCTTCTCGAACCGCTGGGCCCCACAGGGCGACTGCTTCTGCGTCCATTGCCAGAAGAATTTTCGCGACGCGACCGGCCTTGATCTGCCGCGCACAGCGAATCCGCGCGATCCAGCTCGACGCCGCGTATCTCGAATGGCGGACCGCCCGGCTCATCCAACTCTGGAAGCAGTGGGACCAGACCGTGCGCAGCGTGAATCCCGAAGCGCGGTTCATCCCGAACGGTCCGCCCGACATGAAGTCCGCTGGCGACCTGGCGGCCATTCAGTTCGCCGACTATCAGGCGCGCCACGGTCTCATGCCCCCGTGGGCCAACGGCAGGCGTGCCAAGAGTACCGATCGGTGATGGGCCGCCGGCCAATCGGGGGCATCTTCAGCGTGGGTATCGAAGAGCGCTACCGCTGGAAGGACTCCGTGCAGAGCGAGGCGGAGATCCGGCTCTGGGTTGCCGAAGGCACCGCGAACGGCATGCGGCCGTGGGTGACCAAGTTCTCAGGCGTGTTGTACGACCACCGGTGGCTGGCTCCAGTCGAACGCCTCTACCAGTGGCACTTCGATCACGAACGTTATCTGCGGAACGAGGCCTCACTCGCGCGTGTCGCCGTGCTCTATTCGGAGCAGACCGCCACGTACCACACCGGCGTCGCCGACGGCGATCGCCCTGACGATCACGTGCTCGGGATGTATCAGGCGCTCGTCGAGGCCCGCGTCCCCTTCGAGCTGGTACACGAATCCAGGCTCATCGCCGATCGGCTCGACGCCTTCAAGCTCCTCATTCTTGCCGACGCGGCGGCGCTGACGGACGCGCAATGCGACGCCATTCGCGCTTACGTCGCACGCGGTGGCAGCGTCCTGGCGACGTTCGCCATCATCGCTCTACACGAATCAGGGCGAGCGCCGCGCCGACTTCGGCCTGGCCGATCTGTTCGGCGTGCGCTTCCAGGCCGCATCGACGGGCCCATGCAGAACTCGTATTGAGCCTCGACTCCGATCCCGCGACCGGACGACGCCACGAGATCCTCGAAGGGTTCGCCGGCACGTCGCGCATCATCAACGGAGTGTTCCGCGTCGACGTGCGGGCCGACCGCCGCGTTCCCTTCACCGGTGACGCTGGTGCCGACCTACCCGGACCTGCCGATGGAGGACGTCTATCCACGTGTGCCGCACACGGAAACGCGGGAGATCTATCTCCGCGAGCTTGGTGGCAGCCGTGTGGCCTACGTGCCATGGGATATCGATCGCACGTTCTGGGAAGTGCTCGCGATCGATCACGGCCGCCTGCTGCGAAACCTGATTGCATGGACGGCCAACGAACCCCCACCTGTCGAGGTGGAGGGCCCCGGATTGCTCGACGTGACGTTCTGGCGGCAGCGCGAGTCGGTCGCGGTTCACCTCGTGAACCTGACCAACCCGATGATGATGAAGGGACCGGTGCGCGAGATCCTGCCGATCGGACCGCAGCGCGTGCGCGTGCGGATGCCGCGCGGACTTCAGCCTCGGCAGGTACGTCTACTGACGGCCGGCACGCACCCGGATATCGAAGTGGTGAACGGAGCCGTCTCGCTCACCGTACCCTGATTGACGTGACGAAGTCATCGCGATCGATACGTGACCTCTCACCGGTTGAACGCAGACGGCTCCGAGGCCAGGATGAGGCGCACGCGATTCTTTCCGTCCGCATAGGTTCGGGCGGCGGCCTCCACATCGGCTGGCGTCAACGCCTTCACACGTGCGACGTAGTCCGAACCTTCGTCGTCCAGATTGGGATCGAGTGCCCGATTCTGCAGCCGCTCCGACCAGTATTCGTTGGTCCTGATCCGGGCATCGTGCTCGTTCAGCCACGTGCGGGTGACCTTTTCGAGTTCAGCCGTCGTGGGCCCCTTTTCCTGCAGCGCTCCGATGATGTCGTCCACGGCGCGCTCGACGATGCTGATCTGGTCTGGCGCGCAGCCGATGGAAAAGCGCAGCGCGTACTGCCCAACGGGAATGTTCGTGAACTGGCTCATCACCCCTGGCGAGTAGGACGTTCCCAGCTCCTCGCGAATCCGATCGATCACGCGCAGCCGCAGGACCTCCGTGAGCGCCGAGAGCCTGAGCGTTTCGGCTGGCGAGTACGGGCGCTCACCACTGAAAATGATCGTGACGGCGCTGTTATCGGATCCTTTCGCGAGCGTCCGATCGATATCGCCGGGCGGATATCGGAGCCCAAGGTCCCGGAAGTGCGGGTCGAGCGGCGCGGACGGCAGACCGCCAAGGTAGCGCGCGACCAGCGGCTTGATTTCGTCCGCCGTGAAGCTACCACGAGCACGAACGTCATGCCTGTCGCGTTGCCAAAACGTTCCTTGTAGATCGCCACAGATCGCTCTGCGCTGATCTGATCGAGGTCCGACGGCTTCGGGACTCGAAGCGCGCGTGGATGGTTCTGCGACAACACCGACATCGTGAAATCTTCGAACTGGCGATCGGGGCTGTTGGTCAAGCCGGCGAGATATCCCTTGAGCGCCGCGGAATTGGACGCGAGCCTCGG
>CAVUPP010000019.1:0-146165 GCA_963743245.1 Vicinamibacteria bacterium
CTCAGAAAGTAGGCCAAACGCCGCTCGGAAAGTAGGCCACCTGAGGGCCTGATGGCGGACTTGCCGGATCGAGGGATCTGGGGTTCGCTGAGAGGATGCTCAGGATGGATCTCGTGCATGTGGTGCGGCATAAGGTGCTCGTCGAAGGACGGACGCAGCGAGCGGTGGCGCGAGAGCTCGGCCTCTCTCGGACGACCGTTGGGAAATACGTGGACCAGGCGGCGCCGGCACGGAAGGCGGAGGCTACGCCTCGGCCACGGCCGGTGTGGGATGCGATCGCCGAGCGGGTGCAGGCGGTGCTGGCTGACTCGGTGCGATGGACGGGCGGCAAGCAGCGGCTGACCGCTACGCGGCTGCACGCGTTGTTGGTGGCCGAGGGACAGCGGGTCGGGCGTGACCGTGGTGAAAGAGGCGGTCGCGGAATGGAAGCGGCAGCGTCGCGAGGTCTTCGTGCCGCTGACCTATCGGCCGGGCGATCTGGCCGAAGTCGACTTCTTCGAGGTGCTCGTCGACGTCGACGGCATCCGCCGCAAAGCGTGGCTGTTCCTGATGCGGCTGATGTACCTCGGGCCGCGACTTCGCGTGGATCTACGAGCGGCAGGATCAAATCAGTTTTCTCGATGGCCACGTCCGGGCCTTTGCGCATTTCGATGGCGTGCCGGCGCGCGTCGCCTACGACAATCTCCGGGCCGCGGTCGTCCGATCCTGGTCGGCGGTGCGCGCACGTTGCCGCCGCGGTTCGCGGCGCTCGCTTCGCATTACTTACTCGAAGCCTGTTTCTGCCGACCCGGGAAGGGCACGATAAAGGCGGCGTCGAGTCGCGTGGCAAGGCCATTCGACAGCAGGCGCTCGTGCCGATTCCGGTCGGCGTGACACTCGCGAGCATCAACGCGACGCTGCTGGCGCAGATGGATGCGCGGCTCGACACCCAGCGTGATGCGGCCGGCCAGACCATCGGCAGGCGCTTCGTCGAGGAGCAGCGCCACTGTCGACGCGCGCCGCTGCCGTTCGCGCCGGAGGCGACCACATTCGCGACGGTGTCGCCGCGTGCGCTGGTGCGGCTCGAGGGGGCTGTCTACTCCGTGCCGAGTCGCTGGGCCGGCTTGGATCTGGTGGTCCGCATCGGCGCCACGACGGTCACCATCGTCGGACGTGAGGGGACGCGGATTCTGCACCCGCGGAAACGGTTCGGGCAGCGATCGATTGACTACCGGCATTACGTGGCGGAGCTCGCGCGGAAGCCGCAGGCCGTGCGCCAGGTGCTGCCCGATCTCCTACGCGATCTGGGGGACCCGTTTCCGGCGATTTGGGATCAGCTGCATGGGGCGCACGGGCCGCGTGAGGCCGCGCGGCTGTTTGCCAAGGTCCTCGGCCAGCTCGATACGTACGGCGCGGCGGTCGTCGTGCCCGCGCTGATCACGGCGCTCGCGACCGGGACGCCGCTGCTGCTCGCGCTGACGCCGGCGCGGTCGACGCTCGCCCGTGTCGCGCTCGACGCGGTGCCGGCCGCGCTCCGCGACATCGAGGTGCCGAGTGGCTGCGCCGCCGACTACGACGCGCTGGCTCCTGGGCGGTGTGGCGTGAGCGCCGGCACCCTCGCCCGCGATCTCGTCGTCGCGCAGACGCGGGCGTTGAAATTACCCGGCGTCGCGCGCACCTTCGAAGCCCTGGCGCGTCAAGCGCGCGATGCGCATTGGCCGCATGAGGATTATCTCCACGAGGTCCTCACCGCCGAGCAGGCCTCGCGGCACGAGTCGGTCATCCGGCAGCGCTTGCGCGAGGCGCGCTTTCCCGAGGTGAAGACCCTCGACAGCTTCGACTTCACCACGGCGGACGGCGTCAGCGCGACCCAGATCCATACGCTGGCGCGCGGCGAGTGGGTCACGGCCCCCGAGAATCTGATCTTCGCCGGCCCGATCGGCACCGGCAAAACGCACCTCGCGATCGCGCTCGGCGTCGAAGCGACGAAGCAGAAGCGACGCGTGCTCTTCGCTCGCGCGGCCGATCTCGTTCGTCAGTTAATCGAGGCGCGCGATACCCGCGAGCTCACCCGCCTCCAGCAGCGGCTGCTCCGCGTCGACGTGTTGATTGTCGACGAGGTCGGGTTCGTCCCGTTCGACCGGATCGGTGGCGAGCTGCTGTTCAATCTGATCACCGATCGGTACGAGCGTCGCGCGACGGTCGTCACGACCAATCTCGCGTTTGCCGAGTGGGTGACCGTATTCGCCGGCGACGAGAAGCTGACCACGGCGTTGCTCGATCGGCTCGCGCATCACGCGACCGTGATCACCACCAAAGGGAAGAGCTACCGCATGCGCAAACGCCGTGATCCCGAGGCGACGACGATGCCGACGCCGCCCGCGCCAAAGCCGCCCGCGCGCGCGGCGTCACGATCGTGACGACGAAACCCTATGGAAGCCGTGGAAAACTCAGAGAACGAGTTTCCCACCGCTCCCACAGGGCCTCAAGGTCTTGTTACAAAAGGAGAGAAGAGAACCCATCAGCGCCGGTCAATCGGCGTAGAATAACCGCCCCGCAGGTGGAACACTTTCTGAGCGGCGTACTGGTCTAATTTCCGAGCGGCGTTCCCAAAATCAGCAGGAAAGCCGTGAGTGTTTTCGCGGCTTGTCATCGTACGGACTACTTTGTTGCGACCCGCAATCAACGACTCTGGAGATCCGTCCCGTTCTGGCTGCCTGAAGATGTTTGATCTCACGCGCAGGCACGGCGTGAGCGCCTAGACGATCTACGGCTGGCGGAAGCATGTCGAGTCACTTGAGGACGTCGCCTGCGTTCTCACCGACGACCAGCGTCGTGGGCCAGCAGTGCGCGCGTACCGAGTCGGCCGTGCCAGCACGTTGAACACTCGAGCGGGTTCCGTCTGAGTCAGCGGCCCTGATCGAACGCACTATCTGGTTCCAAGAGTGGTGAGTGTCCGCCGCGGTCTACGGACGCGCTCATCGAATGATTGCCAGGGACGAGTCGCCGGTCGGTTCATAGATGGCGAGGCACTTTCCATCATCGGTCGCGACCACCCAGGGATGGGTGGTGAAGGTCTGTTGATCCGCCATCTGTCCAGCGCCGAGCGATAGGTAGAAGACACGGTGTCCCTTGAAGTCGAGCCAGTACACTCGAACAGGAGAGCTGCGTTGGTTGATGAAACGAATCCAGGCCGTCGTGGTAACGGCGAGCGATCGCAGACGGGACTCTCTCTGGCAAGAGAGCGGGTGCAGCGGTAACACCACGTTCGGTTGCGCGCTCGGTGCCTGTTGGGTGTCCACGGTCAACTGGGGCGGTGCGGGTGTTGGCATAGTCATGGGCAGGGGGGGTGGTGAGGGCGAAGGGGGTGGTATGGGCACAGCAGTCTCGATGGGCGGTGTTGGTGTCGGCGCAGCAGCCGCCGGTTGTGGGGCCGTGGCCGACTCCCTGGTTTCATTGAGGGTTCGAAGGTAGACACCGAGAAGGAGCACCAACACGGCCGAGGCCCCTATTGACCACCGTCGAAGTCGTGACGATCGGCTCGCGCCGCGTAGCGACGGCGGCATGGCCTGGGCAGCCGTGGGGCCATCTTCAAGTGGCGGCAGCTTTAAGGGGTCGAGGGTGCGCGAGTCCAGTGTTTTCGCGGCCGCAGCCTTTGGCACTGGTGTGGCGTCTCGGACAACCGGCCCCATCTGCCGCTGCAAACCAGGCATTGCCCGTGGTCTCTGAGCAGCGCGCGCCTGCCCGTCGTATGCGGTGTCCGCATCGGCAGCCGTAACACCCACGACGAGGCCGATGGTACACAACGGCGGCGGCTCTATCCGTCCCACCATGATTTCTGACTCGATGGCCAACGTTCCGAGATACACCGTGTCGGCCGCGTAGACTTCCACGTTCACACGGCAGTGACCGGCTCTCCGCGGCGTCATCAGGAATGCGAGGCGCTGGGAGTACTCGTCGGGCGGGACGTCGATTGCCTGCTCGCTGGCGCCGTTGATCTCGAACTCGGGTGCGACGAGCTGGATCCTGATCCGGGCAGGCAGCAGACGTCCCGTCGACGTTTCCACCGGATGGTCGACCTTGACCGCCTCGGACGTCTGTTCAATCCGCTCGGGCTTTCGCTTCGTTGGCCAGTCTTCGAGACCAAGTCTGGGCGAACTGGCGAATCGCACCTGTACGAGCAGGTCGACGACGCGATTCAGTTCGGCACGACTCGGTGCAGCCGCATCCACCCGGCGCGTCCGCGTCGACGGTCGTGACGGATCTCCCTCGTGCTGTGCCGCGTGCCCCGCGAGCTCGATCGTAGACGCTGAAGACGTCTCATTCAGCGCTCGCAGCATCTCGACAGCCGACGAAAAGCGGGCTCCAGGTTCGAGCGCCATCGCGCGCGCGATTACCACTGCGAGTGGTTGACTGAACGTCGCAGCTCTCGTCATGCCGTCCAGCGGATCCGGCTGAGCGGACGCTCTGGCGGCGAGTCGAACGGCCGCAACCGGCGGCGCGACTCCCGACAGCAGGTGGTAGAGCGTGGCTCCGAGCGCGTAGAGATCGCTGCGTGCGTCTGTCCCCTGGTCTTGCACCTGTTCGGGGGGCGCGTAGCTCGGCGTGAAGCCGTACAGACTGCGGGCGCCACCCGCAAGTTCCGTTGCGGCATCCGGCTGCCCCTTCGCCAAGCCGAAGTCGAGCAGGACGACATCACCGCGCGGCGTCAGCTTGATGTTGGATGGCTTGATGTCGCGGTGAACGACGGGCGACTCCAGGCCGTGCAGGTAGGTGAGCGCAGTCAGGATGGCCGTGCCCCAGCGCTTCACATCCGCTTCGCTGCACGCGCCCTGGCGTCGAACGCGCGCAGCCAGGTCCTCGCCCTCGATGTATTGCATGACGAGGAAACAGTTGGCCCCTTCGACGAAATAGTCGATCACGACGGGCAGGGTCTGGTGGCGAAGGGCGGCCAGGAGTCTGGCTTCCCGCTCGAATGCCTGGCGGGCGTCCGGGCCCTTCGCGGTCATTTCCTTGACTGCCACGGTGTTCCGCAGTCGGAGGTCGATAGCCTGGTACACGGCCCCCATGCCGCCCGTCCCCGCGGGTCGCAGCACGTGGTAACGGCCGTTCAGGAGCGTCGCCGGCTCGAGCGTCGACACGGGCGCCATTCTGACATCGAAAGGAGCGGCGCCGGTATAACGCATCGGTTCGCTCATTGGCGTGACGACGCCAGGCTCGAATCACGTGCTTGACTCGCGTGAGTATCCGCAGTCCTACGACATCGCGCCGGAGGGGCGGTTCATCATGATGAGGCCTGTCGCCACGCGATCGCCGGCCCCTATCCACGTAGTTCTCAACTGGACTGCCGATCTGAAGAGATAGGAGTACTTCGAAGAACATCGAGGTTGTTGCCCGGTTCACGAACCTCTCGCGCTCATGGCGATGCCGGAGCCTGTGCCGAGTACCCGCAAAATCACTGGCGCCGATTCATTCGTCGGAGAGTGTCACTATGTCAAATTTACGCCGCTGCCAGACGCCAGCGGGTGGCGGTGGACCGGTGGCGTTGTCGGTTCCGGCGTTGTGAATAGGGACACACGTCAATCTGCCGCACTCCGACGGGTGAGTTGGAGGGGAGCCCGCAATGTTTCGACGCAGGTTCCTCGCCACCATGAGCATGCTGCTGGCCGCCTTGAGACACTGCAGCGAGTAAGGGACTTCGATGATCGTGTAGCGGTCGTGTGAAATCCTCCTTCGACAGCGTCACACAATAATTGAGTGGCTTCTGCGCGGGGGACTCGCGACTCGGCCGATCGACCCGCAACCGACGACTCTGCAGATCCGTCCGGCTCTGGCTATCTGAAGATGTTTGATCCGCAGTATTCCGTGTCCTTCGATCTTCCACAAGCGGGGCGTGATCGTCAGGTCGGCCGAGCAACGAAACATTACGCGCATGTCCTCGACCGGCGGAGCGGCGCTCGACTCTTGGACGCATGGGTGCGACCAGAACGGCCTTGATAATCCGCGTCGTGGCGCGGACTCAAGGGAAGCCGCGCATGTGGCCCGCTTCCTTGGACTCGCCTCGGCCGCATGCTCGGCAGTATCCTGAGCCGGCATGCCCCCGGTCTGTCGAACGCCAGGCTGGCCCACCGCGATCGGAGAAGCCCATGCGAGCTGCCGTACGCACTTCATACGGACGGCCTGACGTCGTCCACATCGCGGAGGTCGAGAAGCCTGCTCCGAAAGATCACGAAGTCTTGCTGCGTGTGCGCGCGGCCGCGGTGAATCCACTCGATGTGTTCTCGCTCAAGGGCGTGCCACTCGTCCGGGCGATCCCCGGTCTTCGCACACCGAAGGTCAGCATTCTCGGATGTGACGTCGCGGGCACCGTTGAGGCGGTCGGCGCCGGCGTCACCGCCTTTCGACCGGGTGACAACGTGTTCGGGATCACGGGCCTGTCGGGAGGCGCGTTCGCGGAATTCGCGTGCGCCCCCGCCGACACCTTGGCATTGAAGCCGGAGAACCGTCCGTTCGAGGAGGCCGCAGCCGTGCCGGTGGCAGCGATCACGGCGCTCCAGGGCCTGCGGGACAAGGGACGGCTGCAACGCGGCGAGAAGGTCCTGGTCGATGGCGCGTCTGGCGGTGTCGGGACCTTCGCCGTCCAGCTCGCCCGGGTGCTCGGCGCAGACACCACGGCGGTGTGCAGTACCAGGAATGTTGCAACGGCGCGCGCGCTCGGCGCCGATCGCGTGATCGACTACACGCGCGAAGACTTCGCGACAGCCGGCCAGCACTACGATCTCATCCTCGGCGTGAATGCCCACCACTCCCCCTTCGCCTACCGGCGCGCCCTCGCGGCGGATGGCCGGTTCGTCCTCATCGGCGGCGATCTCGTCCGGATTCTCCACACAGCGGTCCTGGCTCCGGTTTTGTCGCTCGCCGGCAGCATGAAGACCTCCTTCTTCATCGCGAAGGTCGGCCGTGCGGACTTGCTGTGGCTGAAGGCGCTGCTGGAGACCGGGACGATCGTCCCGGTGATCGAGCGGTGCTACCCGTTGCGCGAGGTCGCTCAAGCGCTCCGCCACGTTGAAGAGGGGCACGCCCGAGGGAAGGTCGTGATCACGTTCAACGACGACGAGGGCGCCTGAGGCGATCCTGACAGGCACGTCGCGGTTGGTGGTGTCATCGACGCGTGATCAATGTCCTCGGAACGGTAGACGACCGCCGCCGCGGCATCAATCACGGTCAGGTGCCGAGGCACGTACCGACGGCACGCGCCGCGGCAATCCACGGGTGGTCGAGAGGTACGTCCTTCCGCTTGCCGGCCACGAGAGCGAGCGACACCGGACGCGTGTCGTGGTCGCTGATGGCGACCATCACTCCGAACTGGCGCTGTTCGATTAGATCCGCGCAGGCTGTCCCGAGCTGCGTGGCGAGCAGGCGATCCACTGCTGATGGCAACCCGCCGCGCTGCACGTAGCCGAGGATAGTCACACGGCATTCGAGTCCCGTCCGCCTCTCCAGTTCCTGCGAGAGCCGTAGTGTGTTTCCGCTGTGGTGCTGATCCAGCTCGGCGAGCTCGGCTTTGACCCGGTTCCGCGCGGCTTCGGTCGTCGCCGCCGCCTTGCGCGCCTTGGCCTCGCGGAACCGCGCCGCGTACTCGCGTGACAGGGCGCCCTCGGCAATCGCGACGATGCTGAAGTTCAGTCCGTCCCGGCTGCGTTGTCGAATGGCCCGTGCGATCTGCGCGACGCTGTAGGGAATCTCGGGGATCAGGATGACGTCGGCGCCACCGGCGATGCCGGCACTGAGCGTCAGCCATCCAGCACGATGGCCCATCAGCTCGACGACGATGATGCGGTGGTGGCTGTGCGCGGTGCTGTGCAGGCGATCGATCGCCTCCGTGGCAATGCCAAGGGCGGTATCGAAGCCGATGCTGGCATCCGTCATGACGACATCGTTGTCGATGGTCTTGGGCAGCGTGATCACGGGCACGCCCGACTCGGCGAGCCGGACCGCGTTTCGCTGCGTGCCGTCCCCGCCGATGCACACGACGGCGTCGAGGCGGTTCCGGGCGCAGGTCGCGAGGATGCGCTTGCGCAGGTCGCGAACGTGCCCATCGATCTCCATGCGATGCGGCTTGATCCGGCTCGTGCCGAGCACGGTGCCGCCGGTCGTGAGAATGCCGGAGAGCGCGTGCCGATCGAGCGGCAGCGTGCGGTTCTCGATCAGGCCGAGGAACCCGTCGCGAATCCCGACAACGGCCACGCCGCGCCCGAGCAACGCCTTACCGACGCCGCGAATCGCGGCGTTCAGTCCCGGGCAGTCGCCGCCGGCGGTGAGAATGCCGACTCGTTTGACGGGTGTCATGTGCCGCGGGCCCCTTGGAGTCACGTTCAAAAGAGACCTGCTGTCGGCGGGGGACCGACTGCGTTCGTCCCAGCATACGCGTCCTCACCTCCGCTGGCACAACTCAAGAGCGTCGTTAGCAATCATGCCGATGGCGCTCGCCGCCGTCTCGCTGGAGCTGACGTAAGACCGTCAGCTGCTCGAAGGCTCTCACCCTTCCGCGCCCAAGCCGAGTGCCGGTCGGTCAATCAGACCCCGGGGTTCGAGCGCTCCAGAATCACTGCTCCGATCGCGTTCTTGCCCCTGATGACTCTACGGGCGAACGATCGGTTCACGACAGCGACTGTTTCGGCGGGCTCTGCTTCGCCCCGGTGTTGCTTTCTTCTACTGCACGCTGAAGCCATTTTGCTGCGAGATCGATCGTTCGCATCAATCGCGCCGAGACCTGGGTCCAGTCGCCTCCGCAATCGCGGCCGTCTCGCGTGCTGTGCCGATGGCCGATGTCCTCGCGAGAGTCACATGTACCCAGATGAAAAGCGGGATCCAGACCATGTCGGTAAAGGCGATCGCCACGAGGAACGCTGTCGGCACATTCCTGGAAAGGTAGGCAATCAGCACGCTCGTCGACGTCACGCCCTTCTCGAGGTAGGAGTACTTGATCATCGGTGACGCGCGAACGAGATCCCGGGAGATGTCCCAGAACATCACGCCCCAGAGAAACGCCATCCCTGCCCAAATCCACACCAGGAACGGATAGTCGGGCCGAGCCGTGCCAAATAGAGCGACCGTTCGGTCGTAGGCGACGAATGCCGGAATCGTCACAAGAAAGTTGCTGATGGCCGCGAGCTTGTAGATCGTCGACCCGGTCTTCAGGATCTCGCGCATCATGCCTCCACAGGCACAAGATACCTCAAGCCCGGCGATTCGCGTGGAGACGGATGGTAGTGCGCGACCCGTGCGTCCGAACGCCCGGCTATCAGCGCAGCGTCTCACAGCAGAAAGTCGAAAAGGTTCGCGATTGGCATTTCCAGCAGAAAACGGATCCGCTGCGTCAGCGGAGAGCTTCCGAGGAGGGCGGAACGCCGCACGATCGTGCCGCGCTCGATGACTCTGTCGGACGCGGCTTCGCGCGCCGCAATGCTCGCCAGCACCTCGGCCGCGAGATCCTTTTGTCCACGGCACACGAGCATCAGCTCGGAATTGAGATTGGCGGAGCGTGGATCGATGTTGTACGTGCCGAGCAGCGTGGTCTCGCCGTCGATGACGCCGCGCTTGGAATGCACGCCCCACCGCGGCGTGCCGCCGCGGAGATTGGTGCTCTGCACGGGTAGCGGCGCTCCGCCGTACGCGGAGAGCGTGAGGCCGGTATCGGCCAGTGCGCCGAGCCGGGGATAGAGCGCCGCAACAGCGTACGACGCGTCGGTGGAAGCAGGCTGTTGGTCAGCACGCGTACGCGCACGCCCCTCTGGTGCAGATCTTCGAGCACAGCGTAGCCGCCGCTTTGATCACGAAGTACGGCGATTCGACGACGGCCTCCTGTTTCGCGCGGCGCAACTCGTCAACGATCGCGTTGAACACGTTCCGGCTTTTCTCCCCCTGGTTCGGGAAGTCGGTGACGAAGCGGAGGTCGTGGCATTCGTGAGCTTGGTGCGACTGCCGGTATGACTCGCCCGCTGCACGCAGTCTCTCGAGCAACGCAGCATCACCCGCCTGCGGGACCACGAACCTCGCGGCCTCGTCGTTCGGTTCAGAATCGAGCGCGGGCTCGGTGGCGAGCTGGGAATTCCAATAGACGTCGAAACTCTGGAGGACCGTTTTCACGATCGGCCCGGTGACCTCGAGGTCGGAGTCGAGGAAGTTGTAGTGATCCGAGAGATCGAAGTAATCGTTGGCGATGTTGCGGCCGCCGGTCAGCACGGTCGCTTCGTCGACGATCAAGAGCTTGCGGTGCGATCGGTGCTGGATGCTGACCAACCGGTAGATGGCGCTGGTGTTGTAGTAGCGCACCTTCACGCCGGCCTCGCCGAGTAACCGCGCATAGGCGGGCTTCAGCTCGAATACAGGGGCCGAGAAGTCGACCAGGATGCGCACCTGCACGCCCTCGCGGCCCTCTTGATCAGCGCCTGGGCGCCCGGCGTGCCGTTCGCGGCCAGCACCCGGCCAGACACCCTGCCCGACGGCTCGAGAACCAGCTCCGTATCGACGCACGCCTCGCGGTCCGACACGACGACTGGTGTAGGCATCCAGGGAGTCAGGCCCCGGCCCGCGTCCACTGAGAACTGGTACTCGCCAGGCGGCACGTTCGCGAACTGGAAACGGCCCCACTGGTCGCTCACGGTCGTTACCCGCCCCGTAGGCAGATCGAGCCCGATGCGGACCGAGGCGATGGGTTCGAGCGATTTGAAGCCGCGGACCCGGTCGATGTCGTAGCGCGAGACACGGCCGTACACAGTCCCGGGTGTCGGCGGCAGTTCGGGATCGGGTTCGCCGGGCGCGAGCTGGCGACCGTAGCCGCACGCGTCGATCGACATCCTCCCGCCCGCCAGGGACGTGTAGACGACGTAACGCTTGCCCTCCTCCAACCTGACGCCGCAACTCGTGCTCGCGTCGGACCAGAGCTCGGCGGTCGTCGCCTCGATACCCTTGAGCGCTCGGACAACCCGGAGCCGCATGTGGAAATCGCCGCCGGTCTGCTCGACGGACACCACGTCGCCGATGAACACGACCGACGATGAGGCAAACGCCTGACACGGGGTGCGCCAGCCCGCGCAGCTGCAGGCCGCAGTTGGTGGGGGGGCAGCCGCCAGGAACACGGCCGCCAGCACGAACGCAAGAGGCCAGGATGAGCGACGCATATGCCTACGGAACGATCGACGCGGCAAGTCTTGCACGTTCCCGCCGAGGATTGCGATCGGGATCCAGGCCCGTCCCTCGTTCTCGCACAGAGCTATAATCCTCGCTGCTCGGATGGCTCTGGCTCCGGGAACGCTTCTTGGACAGTACGAAGTTCGCTTGCCACTTGGTGCCGGTGGAATGGGCGAAGTCTATCGCGCGCACGACATCCGTCTGGCGCGTGAAGTCGCCATCAAAATTCTGCCGGAGTCACTCACCGCTGATGCTGATCGCTTGCGCCGCTTCGAGCAGGAAGCCCGCGCCGCCGCGTCGCTGAACCATCCCAACATTCTCGCGGTGTACCAGATGGCGACCGACGGGGCCATGTCGTATCTGGTCTCCGAGTTGCTGGAGGGTGAGACGTTGCGCGAGCCGCTGCGGCGCGGCCCACTCGCGCTGCGCAAGGCCACCGACTACGCAGTGCAGATTGCCCACGGATTGGCAGCCGCACACGATAAAGGCATCGTCCATCGCGACCTGAAGCCGGAGAACCTGTTCGTCACCAGGGATGGACGAATCAAGATCCTCGACTTCGGCCTTGCCAAGCTGACACCGCCTCGAGCCACCAGCGATGGGCGAACCGTGACGATCGGGGAGGGAACCGAACCCGGCATCGTAATGGGAACGGTGGGCTACATGTCGCCGGAGCAGGCACGGGGGCACGTTGCCGACCATCGCTCGGACCTCTTCGCGTTCGGCACGATCCTCTACGAAATGGTGACCGGCACGCGGGCGTTTCTCAAGCAGACCTCTGTCGACACCCTCAGCGCCATTTTGAACGAGGACCCGCCGCCCATTTCGCAGATCGTGCCTAGCGCCTCTCCGGGTCTTCAGCGGTTGGTGCATCGGTGCCTCGAGAAGAACCCGGAGCACCGGTTTCAGTCAGCCTCCGACCTGGCCTTCGCACTCGAAGCCCTGTCGGATGGGAGCGGGGTGGAGGTTTCCGCCGTCGGACGCACGGAGGCTGGCGCGACGCGGTGGGCGTGGATCACGGGCTCGTTGGCAGCGGCCGTCGTGATTTCGTTGGCGGCCGCCCATTGGTGGAATGGCCCGTCGGCGGTTCCAGTCGTGGAAGCCATCACGCAACTCACTGACGATGGCCGGGCAAAGGGCGTCCACAACAGCCTGCAGACCGACGGAACGAGGATCTACTTCAACGAAGGCAGGCTCGGAACCCTCGAACTCGCGCAGGTCGCGACGACCGGCGGACCGATCGCGATGATTACTACGCCGTTGCTGGACGCGCAGCCGGTGGGAATTGCACCGGACGGCTCGTCGCTGTTGGTGCTGCCCGGAGGAGCGGGGCCGCCGCCCAAGGCAGCGTGGCAGGTCCCGATGCCAACGGGCGATCCCGTCCGGCTGGGCAGCTTGGAAGCGCAGGATGGCAGTTTCACGCCCGACGGTCACATTCTGCTGTCCAGCCTCGGAGACTTGTATCTCGCGGAACGGGACGGCTCAAACCCGCGCAAGATCATCACCGGCATCGACGGGTTCGTCGGCGACGCGAGCATGTCACCGGACGGACAGACCATTGTCTTCACGCGATATCCGGCGAGCGGCGACCCTGAACTCTATGAAGCCAACGGCGACGGTTCGGGCGTCCGGCCGATGGCGAAGGCGAGCGAGCCCGGTGGCTTCTGCTGTGCAAAGTGGACTCCGGACGGGCGATATGTCGTCTTTGAGACCCGCGCGAGGACGCGTCAGGATTTGTGGTACCTGCCGATGCAGCGGGGATGGCTACAACCCGGCCGCGAGCCAAGAAAGCTGACCGCGGGCCCTCTCTCCTATCACGATCCGGTACCCAGCCGCGATGGGAGACAGGTGTTTGCTTTGGGCACGAAGCAGCGCGGGGAACTGGTTCGATACGACATGACGGCGAAGACGTTCGTGCCCGTGCTGGCGGGGGTGTCAGCGACGCAGGTCACGTATTCAAGGGATGGACAGTGGGTCGCATATCTCTCCTTTCCCGAACGATCGGTCTGGCGGAGCCGAAGCGACGGAGCGGATCGGCTTCAACTCGTCGCTGCGGCCGAGCGAGTCGATGAAGTGGCGATCTCCCCGGATGGAAAGCGGGTCGCCTACGGAGCGCGCGGGAATATCTACGAGACCAGCCGTGACGGCGGGGCGGCCAGGGAACTCGTGAGTAATGGACAGTCTGGTTGGGGGGACTGGTCGCCGGACGGACGCGCGCTGGTCTTCGTCACTCGGTCAGATCGCGACCACTCGCAGCTGTTCTTGCTGGACCTGCGTACCGGCAAGAGAACCGCAGTCCCGAACTCGACTAATCTGCGGGCACGCTGGATCGAGGAGGACAAGCTGGTGGCGCTGGGCTCGGCGTTCAAGGTGTTTGACCGGAAGACCGAGACATGGTCGGACTGGGAGTTCGAACCGAAGGCCGGACTCATCACGCGCTGGGGCGTTTCGCCCGATCGCCAGTATCTGTACTACACGACAGGCGAGCCGGATCCGGAAGTGATGCGAGTCCACGTTGGAGAGCACACAGCGGAAGCAGTTGCCAGCTTGAGGGACTTTCGCTTCGCGATGTACATCCAGTTGCACAGCTCAGACAGGGAGGTCGCCGTGGCGCCCGACGGTTCACCGATCTTTACGCGCGACACGGGTGCGCAGGAGATTTACGCGCTCACGGTGAAGTGGCCGTGAGGCTGGCACGTCCGACGCTTGTCGCGGGTCCGCGGCGAACGAGTCGCCCTCCGGCCGCAGCGACTCGTGCACGCGTTTCGTCGTAGGATATCGTGTCGTGCCGCATCCCCTCACGCTTGCCCTATTCCCCACGTCCGCCATGGCCATCGAGGCGACGAACTCGCTGCATTCACTGGGTATCGACGGGGAACGCATCTCGGTCGTCGCGCGGAGCCACGCCGACGAGCGCTCGCTGGCCGAGCAGATGGACGCCACGGCGGGCGTAGAGCTCGAAGACTCCCGTCCGGCGGCGCGGCTGGGCGAGTTGGGCGGGCTCGTGCTGGCGGCCATCGCGCTGGTGATGCCGGGGATCGGGCCAGTGGTGGCCGCCGGGCCCCTGGCGGCGGAGCTCGGGGAGGTGACCGGGCACGCAGCCGGTAGCCTCGCGTCGGTGCTCACAGCCGCGGGCCTGCCCGAGGAGCGCGCCGACGCCCTGCAACGCGGTGTCGCCAAGGGCGCCGTGCTGCTGGGTGTGCACAGCGAGCCGGAGGACGTCGAATCGGATCACCGCGAGCCTGTCGAGTGCAGGGGCTTCGCGTCTCGAAACGGTGACCTGGACGTAAGGTAGCGCACCCCGGCGCGCCCGGGCATCGGTTCATCCCAGCGGCGCCGGCGCGGCGTCGATCACCAGCGCCCAGTCGTGCGCGCCCGTCGCGCTCTTCCCCGCGGATCGCTCGATGGGACGGGCCGATGTGGGTCGGCATGGATCACTGCCAGAATCGAGCACGCAAAGAAGCGGGGCTTCAAAACCATGTCACACGATAACTTCATTACCCGGTTCATTTCGCAGCTGCGCGCCTCGGACATTCGAGTCCTTCCCATTTACGGTCAGAACGCTCATCGGCTCGCGGACCACTTGGAGATGCGGATAAGGCAGCCGCGCAACGATGGCTTCGACATCTCTCAGACAGGCAACAATGAAGAGGACCGCCGGGCCTTGGCGGCATGGCTCGAGGACGCAGCCCACGCTGGCCCTTTCCTTGCTCCTTCGTGGGGTCGAAACTTCTCGGAAGCGCTCGCATGGCTCCTGCGGAACAACCATGGTGTCGGCGCAAGAAGCCTGATGCGCGCGTTATCCGCAAGTGTTGACCCGAGGGTCGGCCAACTGATCAACGACGTGGGCGTGGATGCTGCGGTACGCTTCATTGTCCACAAAGTCATCAAAAGAGTAAGACTACTTTCACGCGGCCGTCTGACACGCAATGGAGCCGACGCGCCTCTAGCAGGCTGCTGAAAAAGTAACAGAACAGGGATCGACACGGTGATCCGCGCGTACTACCATGCTCCCACACACGAAGGGAGTCCCCTGATGCGCGGCGACGACGACCAGGCCGGATCGATGTTCAGCTATGTCTCGCTGGAGGACCGCGTGCCGGCGGACCATCCGCTGCGGGCGATTCGGCGGATCACCGACCGCGCGCTCGCGCGGCTGTCGCCGCGGTTCGGCACACTGTACGTGCAGTTCGGCCGGCCCTCGATTCCGCCCGAGCGGTTGTTGCGCGCGTTGCTGCTGCAGGCGCTGTACACCATTCGGAGCGAGCGGCAGCTGATGGAACAGCTCGATTACAACCTGCTGTTTCGCTGGTTCGTGGGGCTCGGGATGGACGACCGCGTCTGGTCGGCCACGACGTTCTCGAAGAACCGCGACCGGTTGCTCGATGGCGATATCGCCGCGGCGTTCTTCGAGGCCGTGCGGCTGCACGCCGACAGCGCGCGGCTGCTCTCGGATGAGCACTTCACCGTGGATGGGACGCTGCTGGAGGCCTGGGCGAGTCACAAGAGCTTTCGGCCGCGCGACCAGGACCCGCCCGCGGGGAGCGGGAGCAATCCGTCGGTCGATTTCCATGGCGATCACCGCCGCAATACGACGCACCAGTCGACGACGGATCCCGATGCGCGCTTGTACAAGAAGAGCGGCGGCGGTGAGTCGCGCCTGCGTTATCTGGGCCACGTCCTGTTGGAGCATCGGTCGGGCCTGATCGTGGGGGCCACGGTCACGCCGGCGGACGGGCATGGCGAACGCGACGCCGCGCTCACGCTGATCGCGCGGATCCGGGGCCGACAACGCATCACGGTGGCGGCCGACAAAGCGTACGACACGCGCGACTTCGTGGGTGCCCTGCGCACGATGGACGTGACGCCGCATGTGGCCCAGTATCCCGCGACCGTGCACCGCGGCAGTGCGATTGATCGCCGCACGACTCGCCACGCCGGCTACGCGGTCAGTCAACGGAAGCGGAAGCTGGTCGAGCAAGGCTTTGGCTGGATGAAGACGGTCGGCGGGCTCCGCAAACTCCGACACCGCGGCGGGCCGCTGGTGACCTGGGTCTTCACCTTCACCGCGGCGGCGTACAACATCGTCCGGATGCGCCGCTTGCTGCCGGCGACTGCATGACGGCCGGCGCCACCAGGTCGGCACGTCGCCCCTGCGGCTCCTCTGAACCGCGGAACGCCGCGGGCCAACGAGAGAGAACCTGACCATGTCGTTCACTATTTCAGCAGCCTGCTAAGGAACGACGGCGCGCGGCTCATTTGCACCGTTACGAAGATTGTCTCTCCCCAAACGCACTATGCCACGCTCGCTACAACCGGCCTGATTCACTTTGTCCAACAGCAGCCTCGAGAACGACGGCGACTGCGACCATGATCAATTCGCGCGGTAATCGTGCGAATCGCAGCGCACTATGACGAACGAAGAAGCCCTCACCCTGATTGAGGCAACCGACTACTGTTTTGTAGTCTGGTCGACCGCGGTCAACGAGGTGGTGGCGGTGACACCTCTACAAGCATGGAATCAGGCCCGCGGTGCGCGGTCGGAGGCGACAGGAGTCGGCCATGGTCCCACGCTGGGGGAGGTTCTTCACCTCGACCACAGTGCGATGAGCACGCTTCATGAGCAGCAGGCAGAGATTGCACGCACGGCGGAAGAGGAGCCGCCTCCTGCACACCTTGCCTGCGTGGGATACGGAGGAATTCATCGTCCCGCCAGAGACCGGCGTCTTTCCAGCGAACTTCAGCGCACGTCACGATGCCGAGTTGCTCATCGAGGAAATCTACTATGCGCGTTTCAATCAGCTGTCGTCACAGCAACTCGCCCGGCTCGAGGCGGTGGCGGCCCAAGCCTTCTTCAGTCAGTTGGGCAGCCGCACCACGTACAAACTGGCATGTGCCCTCGCCGTTATTCGTGCGGATCGGAGCCGGCTTGAGCGCCTTTGGGACTCGCCGAGAGCCGGCAACGCGCGTGCGCACGCTCTGTCGCGCAACTTTGTCATCGCCGTTGGCGGCCTTGCGCTCGACCGGGGCGATATCGTCGCAACGCTTGTGAGGGCGGTCGAAACGGGATGGCCGTTCCAGGTCCGGTTCCTGTCGATGCTGGCACTCGGGAAGATTGGCCCACCAGCTGGAGGGCGTGCGGCTGCCTCTATCGCAACGCACATACGACAGCAGCGACGAGGTGAGCGCCGTGCGTGATCAGGCGTTGTCCCGTATCCGCACTTCACCGAGTGCCTGGGCATGGGCGGAGTGCGTGAGAGGCATGGTTCGCCACGAAGGCGACTGGATGTTCACGTCGTGCTCGCAATGTCTTGGGATGGGTCACGTTCACTTGACTGAGGCGCCTGTCTGAGCTGGGCTGTCAAGCCAGGGACTCGACAATCGCCTCATCTCGGGCCCGCCGGTGATCGACCCGACACGTCGCGGGCGCAGACGTGCGCGGCTAGGCGGCTTGCTCAACTTCTACAAGAGAGCGGCATGATCGTCAGGTCGGCCGAGCAATGAAACAGTACGGGGTGGCATGGGCACAGGCCGCTGTCGCTCCCTGCGCACGTAGCGCTCGACGTCGAACGCGGGCCTGATTGCAGCTGGCTCCTCCCGTTCCCGCTCCCGCGCGTGATTCCGGTGCGTTTGCGGTTTTCTCGCGGCGACTTCGTCGTGCCTGGCCGAAACAGGCGCAATCGCCGCTGTTTCGCGCTGTCCCCCGCAGCACGGATGTTGCATCGTATGGGGTAGACGCGCGTCTATTCGTCCGGTGTCAGCGTCCGCGACGCGCGGCAATGCTCAGGAGCTCAGGGTCATGGCCGACACGGTCGTGCTTGGCGGCGAGGCCGTCGCCCTCGCCGCCCTGCACGCGGGTATCTCGGCGGTGTACGGCTATCCGGGTACGCCGTCCACGGAAATCCTCGACACCCTCATCAAGACGTCCGGGCCAGGCGGCAGCGTCCACGCCACGTGGTGCAGCAACGAAAAGACCGCGTACGAAGCGGCGCTCGGCGTGGCGCTCGTCGGACGCCGCGCGCTCGTGTCGATGAAGCACGTCGGCCTGAACGTCGCGGCCGACCCGTTCATAAATTCCGCGCTCGTCGCGATGCACGGCGGCCTGGTCGCCGCCGTCGCCGACGACCCCGGCATGCACAGCTCTCAGAACGAGCAGGACAGCCGGTTCTACGCCGACTTCGCGCGCGTCCCGTGCCTCGAACCCGCCACGGTGCAGGAGGCCTACGACCTGACGCGCGAGGCCTTCGACGTGTCGGAGCGGTTCCACGTACCCGTCCTCCTGCGTCTGGTCACCAGGGTGGCGCACGGCCGCGGGTCGGTGTCCAACCGCCCGGCCCGGGCGGCCTCGCCCCTGCGCAAGACCGACACGCCGGCCTCGTGGGTCCTGCTGCCCGACAACGCGCGGCGGCAGTGGCGGGGATTGCTCGACCGGCAGGCGGACATGCGGGCCTGGACGAACATGGCGCAGGCCAACGCGTGGTCGCCCGGCGACGCGCGCCTCGGCATCGTGACAGCGGGCGTGGCCCGCACGTACCTGTCCGAGAACATCGCGGATTTCGACTACCAGCCGTCGCACCTGCACATCGGTGCGTACCCCGTTCCGCCGGCGCTCGTGCGCCAGCTCGCACGCCGCACGAGCCGTATCCTCGTGCTCGAGGATGGCTACCCGTACCTGGAACGACTGCTTCCGGCGCTCGTCCACGGCGTCGAGATCCTCGGCCGCGACACCGGCCACCTGCCGCCCGACGGCGAGCTCGATCCAGACGTCGTGCGCGTCGCGCTCGGCCTCCCCGTGCGCGAAGGGCAGGCCGTGCGAGGCCTGACCCTGCCGGCGCGGCCGCCGCAGCTGTGCGTCGGCTGCCCGCATCGCGACATGTACCAGGCGTTAAATGCGGCGCTCGGGGACGCCGGGCCGGCACTGGTGACCTCCGACGTCGGCTGCTACACGCTCGGCGCGCTGCCTCCGTTCAACGCAGTGGAGACCTGCGTCTGCATGGGGGCGTCGATCGGGCTCGCCAAGGGCGCCTCCGACGCAGGCTTCCGGCCGGTCGTCGCCGTCATCGGCGACAGCACCTTCGTGCACTCGGGGATCACGGCCCTGCTCGACGCGGTGGCGCACGACACCGACATGACGCTGCTCATCCTCGACAACGAGGTGGTCGGCATGACCGGTGGTCAGCCATCGCTCGTCCCGTCGTCCCGCATGGAGCCGCTGCTGCGCGGCCTCGGCGTTGCGCCGGACCACCTCCACGTCGTCCGCGCGCACCCGAGGCACGTGGACGAGATTGCCGCGGTGATCCGCCGCGAGGTCGCCCACCCCGGCCTCTCGGTCATCGTCGGCGTCCGCGAGTGCGTCGAGGCCGTGCGATTCGCGAAAGCAGGAGCTCGCAGACGTCGGCGCGGTGTAGTGGCCTCGGTCGGCTCTGGTACCGGCGGAGAAGAAGACGATGAAGTTCGATATCCTCGTGGCGGGCGTCGGCGGTCAGGGCGTGCTCTCGCTGGCGAGCATCATCGCGGGAAGCGCGATGCAGGAAGGGCTGCACGTCACGCAGTCCGAGGTCCACGGGATGTCGCAGCGCGGCGGCGCAGTCCTGGCGCACCTCCGCCTAAGCGACCAGCCGATCGCCAGCAGCCTCGTCCCGCGCGGGGCGGCCGCCCTCATCATCGGGCTGGAGCCGCTCGAGGCGCTCCGGTACTTGCGGTATCTCGCGCCCTCGGGCGCGCTTGTCAGCGCGATGACCCCCGTCGAGAACAGCCCCGACTACCCGCCGGTCGCGGGGCTGCTGGACCAGATCCGATTGCTGCCCGGCGCGTTGCTGGTGAACGCCGAGCGGCTCGCCAGGACCGCAGGGCGCGCGCAGGCCGCGAACGTGGTCCTGGCAGGCGCGGCCTCGCACCGGCTCCCGCTCGAGGCGCGGACGATGGAGCGGTACATCAGCCAGCGTTTCGCCCGAAACGGTGCGAAGGTCGTCCGGCAGAATCTCGCGGCGTTCAACGCGGGACGCGAGGTGGGGGCGCCGTGTCCGTCACTCGCGTGATTGATCCGGCCACGACGCCGCGCGGGGTGGCGCACGCACGCGAGGTGGTCGCGGCCGCCCGCACAGACGGACGCACGGCGCTCTTCGAGCACGAAGGCTACGCCGTGCTCGAAGCGTTCGGGCTCACGTGCCCGGCTCGCGTCTTCGTCTCGAATCCCGACCGGCTCACTGGCCTGCACCTGGACGCGTTGCCCGGCTCGCACCTGGTCGTGAAGGCGGTGTCCGCCTCGTTGCTGCACAAGAGCGGAGCCGGCGGCGTGGCCATCGTCCCGCGCTGCGAGGCCCTCGCCGCCGCCCAGGCCATGTGGGAGCGGCTCGCGCCGTTCGACCTGGCGGGCGTCCTCGTAGCCGCGCGCGTGCCGGACCAGCGGGCGCTCGGCCACGAGCTGCTCGTCGCCGCGCAGCATACGCGCGAGTTCGGGCCGATCGTCACGGTGGCGCCCGGTGGTCTCGGGGGCGGAGTTCCTGGCGTCGCGGCTGGACGCGGTCCACCGTCTGGGCGTCGTCCGCGCGCGCCAGACGGCCGCGGGCGTCGAGCGCGCGGTCGAAGAGGCCACGATTGCACGGCTCGCCGCCGCCGAGGCCAGCGCGGGCGGTGCGGCACTGCCATCGAGCGCGCTCCTCGAGGTCCTCGGACGCATGCAGCGTCTTGCAGGTGCGCTCGCCGAGATTGGCCTCGGCGAGCTGGAGGTCAACCCGTTTGTCGTCTCGAACGGCCGACTCGTCGCCGTCGACGCGCTCGCGACGCTGCGTGATCCCGAGAGCCCGACGCTCCCGCGTCCCGTTGAGAAGCTGCCTCGGCTGCTCGCGCCGCGCTCGGTCGCAATTGCCGGCGTCTCCTCCGAGCACGTGAACCCCGGGCGTGTGATTGTCGGGAACCTCCTGCGGGACGGGTTCCCGCCGGACGCGATCCGGATCATCAAGCCTGGCGTGGAGCAGATCGACGGCTGCGCGGCCGTGCCGTCGCTCGCCGCGCTCGATCGGCCTATCGATCTGCTCGTCCTGGCCGTCGCGGCACCCCAGGCGTCGGCCATGGCGCTCGACGCGATCGCGCACGGTCGAACGGAGAGCATCGTGCTCATCCCGGGCGGGTTCGAGGAGAAGGGCGGCTCCGACGGGCTGGCCGCCGGCGTCCGTGCCGCGCTCGACGAGGCACGCGCAACGCCGTCGTGCGGCCCGCTCGTGTTGGGCGGCAACTGCCTCGGCTTCCGATCGCGTGCGGGCCGCTGCAACACGCTGTTCATTCCGGAATACAAGCTGCCGGTCCCGGACGGCCACCCGCATCCGCTCGCGCTGGTGTCGCAGAGCGGCGCATTCGCCCTTGCGCGGGCCGACCGCTGGGGATCGCTGTCGCCGGCCTATGTCATCACGACGGGCAATCAGATTGACCTCACCATTGGCGACTGCCTGGCGTGGCTGAAGGACGAGGGCGACGTTCGCGTGTTCGCCGTCTATGTCGAGGGGTTCAAGCCGTTGGACGGCGCGCGCACGCTCGACGCGGCGGCTGAGATTGCCCGGTCCGGGTGTACCCTGGTTCTCTACCGGGCGGGCCGGACACCGGCCGGGGCACGTGCCTCCGCCAGCCACACGGCATCGATTGCCGGCGACTACCTGGTCACGCGCGCCCTCTTCGAGCACGCGGGCGCCATCGTCGCGGACGACCTGGAAGGCTTCGAGGATTTGGTGCGCCTCGCCGTGGCCCTCGACGGCAAGCGCCCGGCCGGCCGGCGTCTCGCGGCGGTGTCGAACGCCGGATTCGAGTGCGTAGTGATTGCCGACCGTCTCGGGCCCCTCGAGCTCGCGACGATCTCACCGGCGACGCGTGGCACGATTGAGGAGGTTCTGCGGCAGCGGCGCCTCGACGGCGTGGTGGACGTCCACAATCCCATGGACCTCACGCCGATGGCGGATGCCGGCGCCTACGAGGGGGTCGTGCGGGCATTCCTCGCCGACGGGGGCGTGGACCTCGCCGTGGTCGGCTGCGTCCCGCTGACGCCCGCCCTCGAGACGCTGCCGCCCGGCCAGGGACACCAGGAAGACCTCGGGCGCGACCAGGCGCTGGCGGCGCGGCTCGGGCGTGTGGCGAGGGGCTGCGCAAAGCCGCTAGTGCTGGTGGTGGACGCCGGGCCGCGCTACGACGCGTTCGCCGCGGCGCTCGACGCACAGGGATTGCTGGTGTTCAGGAGGGCGGATTCGGGGTGCTCGCCGCGCTCGCGGCGTGGATGGCCCGGGGCACTGACGCCAGGGGTGTCGAGCACGGGTCGCCGCTCCCGCTCAGAACGCTTCGCGCGTGCGCGCCGTGAAGTCGCCGCTCTCGGGCGAGAGCCGGTACTTGTAGGTCAAGCGGCTGCGTCGGATCGATACGATAGGCCTTGATCGGCCACGCGTTCGGGCTCCAGCTGTCGATGCCGCCGACGCCCATCTGCTTCCAATCGAGATTCAGAAAGACCTCGCGGGTGGCGCTGCATCTGGAAGGTGTAGCGCGGCGCGCTCCATATCGTCCTTGGTGAAGTGGCGTGCCGCTGACGCTCAGCGCGGCGCGCCGACGGCGAGCAGTCCGACCTTGCGCGTTGGTGAGCGCCACCCAGCGGACGTCGGTCTTGTTGCCGTTCTCCTGCGGGCGCATGTACTCGACCCACTCATCGTCGACGGTCGATCTTGTACACGCCGATGCGCTCGAACTGCCGGTCGATCGTAGGTCTCGTGCGGGCCGCGGCCGTACCAGGCGATGTTCTCGAGACCCGGGCGCGACGACCAGCTCGGTGCCGAAGCGCGGCATCATCGGCAGCTTCTCGGCGCCGGGCTTGTAGTCGTCTCGACGATCGACGTCGCCAGTGCCGTGGATCGTGTAGGTCATCGAGTAGGCTGGCGCCGACGCCCGGCAGATCGGCATTGACCACGATCTCGCGCGGTCGGCGTCGTCGACCTGCTCGACCGCACATGCCTGCGACCGTCCACGTCGGCGCTCGCCGCCCGCCACAGCTCGATGTTGACGCTCGGGTCCTCGGCGGCGCTCCCGTGAACGCCTTCCACGCGCCGCTGTCGTTGTCGGTCGGCGGCGCGCCAGAAGTCGGGGCTTGGCCCGCGCTCGAGCAGCGCTGACGCCGTTGTAGCGATACGACCGGATGGTCCGGTCGACCTTGTCGAAGCGCATCGCGAAGTCTGACCCGTGAAGCCAGCGTCATGTCGCCGCGGTCGTCGAGCTGGACGTCGGCAGGCGAGCGGGCGCTGCGGCGCGTCCGCGTTCGCCGGCAGCGCGAACTGATCCCACGCGATCTCGTGGCCCTGCGGCGCCCACGACGTGTCGGCCTTTGAGCACGAAGCTGACGTTCAGCCAGTATTCGACGCCGGGCTCGGGCGTGATCGCGGCAGCGCGAGCGTGAACTCCTTCTCTGCCCGGGCGCGATGTCGAGCGCCGGCAGCGTCCGCGCCGCGATCGATCTTGCCGTCGGCCTTCACCTCCCACGCGCCCTCGGCGATGTCCTTCGGCATTGGTGAAGAATCGAACCAGTTCTTCACCCGGATCTTGCCGGCGGCGAGATCACCGGGCGACGCGTGCAGGTAGCGGTAGACGTACTTGATGGCGTACAGGCCGGGGTGCGGCGTGCGGTCGGCGGCGACCAGGCCGTTGTTGTTGAAGTTGTTGTCGTTGCGGACGCCGATCTTGTCCTCCCACCAGCCGCCGTAGGCGAGGAAGCGTGGAGCCCGGCGCGTTGGCCTGGTACTCGCCGGGAACGGGCTGCCGGATGCCCTGGTCCACCCAGTCCCAGACGAAGGCGCCCTGCGCGTTGGTGCCCGAGTAGAAGATGTCCCAGTACTCCTTGAGGCCGCCGTTGCAGTTGCCCATCGCGTGCGTGTACTCGCAGAGGATCGAGCGGCATCGTCCGGGCGCTTCGCGGCGCAGCCTGCCACGACGCTCTGCGGCGCGGATACATGAACGAGTTGATGTCGGCGTTCGAGCCGCCGTGGCGGTCGAGCCCTCGTAGTGGAACGGCCGCGAGGGGTCGCGCTGCTTCGTCCACTTGATACGTCGCGGCGGCGTTGGGGCCGTCGCCCGACTCGTTGCCCATCGACCAGATGACGACCGACGGGTGGTTCTTGTCGCGCTCCACCATGCGCTCGACGCGGTCGAGGATAGGCGGCCTGCCACGCGGGATCGTTGGTCAGCCGGTTGTGGACGTCGTTGCCGTAGTGGTGGCACTCGATGTTGGCCTCGTCCATGCACATAGAGGCCGTAGCGATCGCACGAGGTCGTACCACTCCGGGTCGTTCGGGTAGTGCGAGGTGCGGACGGCGTTGACGTTGAACTGCTTCATCAGCTTGATGTCGCGCGATCATCGATCTCGACGGACAACGCTTGGCCGTGGTCCGGATCGTGCTCGTGCCGGTTGACGCCTTTGATCAGGACGGCCTGGCCGTTGACCAGCAAGCGTGCCGCCCTTGATCTCGACCTCGCGGAAGCCGACGTGCGACGGGATCACTTCGATCACCGCGCCGCTCGGCGTCCCTCAGCGTGAGCAGCAGCTGTGTAGAGGTTCGGCGTCTCGGCGGTCCATTCTGCGGGTTCTTGACCGGGATCGCGCAGGTCGCGGCTCGTCGTCCGCCGCCGAACCGCTCTGACGCGGTGCCGCACGGTCGCGCCTGACGGCGTCGAACAGGTCGACGCGTGAGCCTGCGCGCCTCCGGCCTTGCGCCGTAGCGCGCGATTTCGGCCGACGACGTTCAGCACCGCGTCCCGGTACGTCGCGTCGAGGTCCGTCTTGCACCTCGAAGTCGCGCACGTGCTGCGCCGGCGGCGCGACCAGAGGTAGACGTCGCGGAAGATGCCGCTACATGCGCCACATGTCCTGGTCCTCCAGAAAGGCGCCGTCGCTGAAACGGTAGACCTCCACCGCGAGCAGGTTGTCGCCGGCTTCAGGTGCGGCGTGATGTCGAACTCGGCGGGCGTGCGGCTGTCCTCGCTGTAGCCGACCTTCGTGCCGTTGACCCAGACGTAGAACGCGGAATCGACGCCGTCGAAGTGCAGGAACACCTGCCGGCCCTTCCAGGCCGCCGGCACGGTGAACTGCGCGCGGTAGCGATCCGACCGGGTTGACGTCGGTCGGGCACGTGCGGCGGCGCCTTCGGGTCCTGCGGCCAGGGATAGATGATGTTGGTGTAGATCGGTAGGTCGAAGCCCTGCATCTGCCAGTTCGATGGCACCGGGATCGTCTTCCATGCCCCGTCGTCGAACGTCGGCCGGAAGAAGTCTACGGGCCGTCGGTCGGGCCGCGGCGAGAGGTGGAATTTCCACGGGCCGTTGAGCGAGGCCAAGAACGGCGACTTCGTGGCGTCACCGGTGCTCGCGAGCGCGGCGTCGGGGAACACCACGAAGGTGGCGTGCGGTCTTTCGGTGCCGACGGTGAACACGGCGGGGTTGGCCCATTCCGGTGGCGTCTGCGCCCGTGCCTCGCCGCTGGTGAGCGCGAGCAGAGCGATGAGGACGACTAGGCGATGCGTCATGGCGTCTCCGATGGCGTAAGCATACAGGCGCCGCGGGCGGTTCGAGTGCCGCCGGGCGGCGAGGCCGATTCCCGTGCGCGCGATTTCAGGACGACGCCTCGTCGATGTGCTCGGGACGCGAGAAGTGGTCGGGATCGCTGTTACCGCCGTGCTGGCACATAATCTCGGCGAGCCAGTAGGACTCCGCTCGCATGGACCGAACGACACCAGAGGGTTGCTGACATACGAAGTACATCCCAATGCCACACGTGATCGTCGGGCGGCGGCCATGATCGGTCCCTATCGAGTATTCGCTGCGGAGTGAACACGAACATGAAACGACTTGGACTGGCGCTGATGCTGCTTTCCTGTCTGTCAGCACTTTGTGCAGCGCAGGAGCCGGCTGGTTTTCAGCCCGCCTCCACAAATGTCTGGGATGCGCCCTATCCCCGCGTCGACGGCACGGGCAGAGTCGAAGTCCGGCTGAAGGCGCCCGAGGCCACGAAGGTCCGGCTGAACTTCTGGAGCGGGCCGAAGATCGACATGGTGAAGCAGCCGGACGGCGTGTGGAGCGCGATCACCGAGCCGCTCGTGCCCGGCCTGCATTACTACACGCTGATCGTGGACGGCGTGGAGATGGCCGACACCGGCAGCCGCGCGTTCTTCGGCGGCAGCAAGTACGCCAGCGCGGTCGAAGTGCCCGAGCCTGGCTCGACGTACTACTCGATCCAGGACGTGCCCCACGGACAAGTGCGCGAGGTCTGGTACTTCTCGAAGGTCACCGGGACGTGGCGCCACGCGCTGGTCTACACGCCGCCCGGGTACGACGAGCAGGTCACACAGCGCTACCCAGTGCTCTACCTGCAGCACGGCGGCGGCGAGGACGAGACCGGCTGGGTGCGCCAAGGACACGCCAACGTGATCCTCGACAACGCAATCGCCGAGAAGCGCGCGAAGCCGATGCTCGTCGTCATGGTGTACGGCGACGCGAGGCGTGCGGGCCAGCCGGCGCCCGACCTCGCCGGTAAGGGCTTCGGATCGCCGGAGTTCCGCAAGGCGATGCAGGACATGATGGCGGCCTTCGAGGCCGACGTGACGGAGGCGTTGATTCCGTTCATCGACAAGACGTTCCGCACCATACCGGACCGCGATCACCGGGCGATGGCCGGCCTCTCTATGGGCGGGATGCAGACGTTCCACATCACCCTGAACCACCTCGATCTGTTCTCCCACATCGGTGGGTTCAGCGGCGCGGCGGGGGCGTTCATCCTCGGTCGAGACCTCGACCTCAAGACCGACTACAACGGCGTGCTCGCCGATCCGGCCGCGTTCGCGAAGAAGGTGCACGTCCTCTGGCTGGGTGTCGGTACCGCGGAGCCCGAGGCGATGCGCGCGGGCATCCGGAAGCTGCACGCGTCTTTCACGGACGCCGGCATCGCGCATGTGTACCAGGAGTCTCCCGGCACCGATCACGAGTGGCAGACCTGGCGGCGCAACCTCAATGACTTCGCGCCGAGACTCTTCCGTTAGACCTCGGAGAGTCCATCAGAGCGCGGAGTGAAGAGGCGCGGCGTCTCGCCGTACGACTCAGCGCGCGGCTGCCCCGCCGCCGAACGTGATGCGCCACGTCGCCGGCTCCGTCGTACCCGTGAACCGCACCGCGAGCAGCGAGCCGGTCTTCACCGTCCGCGTCGCCACCGCCTGTCCCGCCGATTCCACACGGACGCTCGACACGGCCGTACGGGCCGGCACGTGCACGAACAGCGCGTACTCCTTCCCCGCCACCGGCTGCGAGGTGCCGTGCAGGGCGTGCGTCGCCGCGTCCCACCCGAGATCCACGATCGACACGACGCCGCTGATGTGCCGCGACGTCCCGACCAACTGCGGGTGTGCCGCCAGCGGGTGCAGGAGGACGACGCGCGTGTCGTGCGGTTCGACGTCGAGCGCGATCGTGTCGCTCACGACGCCGAGCAGCCGCTCGTTCCAGAAGTCGAACGCGACGTAGCGTTGGCCGCGCGACAGTCCGAGCGCCTCGGAGAGTGATACCGTCTTGCGCACCCGCTCGCCCCGCCAGTTGGTCAGGCCGACCACGTCGTAAACGCCGGAGACGGCGTTGACCTTCAGGTCGAGGACCTCGGGGTAGTTGTGGATGTAGTCGTCGGGCCGCAAGTCGCGGAAGCGATCCCAGCGCATGTCGGTGCCGCGGCTGAAGAGATCGATCGGCATGATCGGGAGCGGCGGCAGGGTCTTCTCGAGCAGGGCGACGCGCTCGGCGGGCAACTCGGGCATGACGCTCGACATCGAGTAGGCAACGCCGGTCAGCGCGGCGTAGGTGGTGAGCGTGTGCGCTTCGGCCAGCGTCACGCCGAAGCCTGTGAGCGTGCCCTCCCGTGAGCGTCCGACCTCGACGAACTCCTTCGGCCGTTTGGCCAGGGCCTCCGCCTCAGTCATCGGCAGGCCCACGTCGATGCCTTCGGCCGGCATGACGTAGCCGACCATGTGATTCCAGAAGGCGTTGGCGTTGATCGAGCTGAAGAAGGCGTACATCCCCGGCCAGCTGTTGTAGACGTCGTCGCCGTTGAAGAACGAGTTGTACAACCCGATGGCGTTGAGCGGGGTGCCAGCCGGGCAGCCCTCGACGAAGGTGTCAGGCCCGATGGCCTCGCGGATGAGCGCGGTGCGCTGGCGGTAGGCGACGAGCGGATCGATGGCCGGGTCGTGGAGGCGCGAGTGGTCCACCGCCGGCACGTACTGCGGGAAAGCGTGTTCGCCGTCGAACTTGAAGTACTCGAAGCCCCACTCGCGGAGCGTCGCGAACATGCGCTTGAGGAAGTCCTGCACGCCCGGGTGCGTCGAGTCGAGCGTCGGCGTGTTGTAGTCGAGCAGGATGGCGCCCGACTTGTCGCGCACGTACCAGTCGGGGTGCTCTTCTACCGCGCCAGCGTACGCATTCGGCACCAGCCACAGCCCGGGATGCATCCCCTTCGACTTGATGTAGGCGGTAAGCCATGCCGGACCGTGCGGAAACTTCGCCTGATCCCACTTCTCGATCCAGTAGTGCTCCCCCTTCGGTCCGCGGTCGTAGCCATCGTCGAGCTGCACGTAGTCCATGCCGTACGGCTTCAAGTGTTCAGCCAGCCAGTCGGTGTTGCGGACCATTTCGGCCTCGGTGACGTCGGCGTAGTAGGCCGTCCAGCTGCACCAGATCGTCGGCGGCCGCGCGAAACGGCTGTCGTCGAACCGCGTGTAGAAGGGCACGCCGAGCGTCTTGCCGAAGTAGTCGGGATGCAGCCGCACGATGGTGCTGCCCGGAACCGGCATGGTGACGCCGAGCCGATCGGGCGTGGCCGGATCGCGCACGAGCCGCGTGTCGTCGGAGAAGCGGATTGCCGTGTCGCTCCGGCGATCGAACAGGGCGTGGAATGTGCCCGCCGCGGTCTGTCCGAGCGAGAAGTACATCACCTCGGCATTGCGCGACGGCAGGAACGAGGCGTGCTGGGTGTAGGACCCGCCGTACCCGCCGTGGACCTCGCCGGTGCCTGACCACGTCACCGGGGTGCCGCTCGGATCGATCAGCCGCGCCACGACGCGGTCGGCGGGCGCGGACGCCGTGCCGATGGCGAGTCCGCGCGTCGAGGTGCTCGAGATCCGCAGCGCCTCACCCAGTGGCTCGATGAGCCAGGTGGTGGCCGGGGCAGTGGTCTTCACCGTCAGCTGGTCGCCGTGGACGGCGGCGTCGCTCCACGACGCCCACGGCTGCACCCGCCCGCCCTCGTCGCGCACCGCGAGTCGCAGGTCGCCCAGCACCACGCCCAGCCGCTCGTGCGAGACCGACAGGACGCCGCGCGCCGCATCGGCCGTGACTGTCCACCCTTCACCGGTGACCGTCACCTGTGCGGCACTCACCATGGCCGCGCCGGTAAGGACCAGCAGCATCGACACCAGCACTCGAACGCATGCGCCCATCGGCATTCCTTTCGGCAGCCTTGCTGTGGAGAGTGGCGCGTCGCGGCGCCCGATCGCACGCCGCGCGGCCGATCCACGAATCGCAACTACGGATCAAACGGACGAGCGCGCACCGCCTCGTCCCACGAGAGCTGGCCGGCGACGCCGCCGACGCGCGAGGCCACGCCTCGCCCGCACGCACAGGCGATCCGCAGGCACGCGTCCGGCGGCAGGCCGCGGAGCCATCCGGCGAGAAATCCGGCATCGAAGCTGTCGCCCGCGCCCACGCTGTCGCCACCCGTCACCGGCCCGGAGGCACAGGTGAAGTGCTCGGCGCCGGCGTAGAGGTCGGCCCCCTCGGCGCCTCGCTTGAGGGTCACCATCGGCACGCCCTGCACCTGCAACCACGCCAGCGATTGTGCGACGTCGGCTCGTCCGCTCAGGCGTACCGCTTCCTGCTCGTTCGGCATCAGCAGGTCGACGAGCGGCAACAGCTCGCCGAGCGGCAGGTCCCAGCGGCCCGCCGGATCCCAGTTCGTGTCGAGCGACACCGACGTGCCGAGCGCCCTGGCGCGCTGGACGATGGACAGCACGTGCGGCAGCAACTGCGTGTGCAAGAACACGCTGCCGTAGTGCAGGTGTCGCGCCGAGGCGAGAAAGCCGTCGGTCACGTCGCCGGGTCGGACGGCGGCAATCGATCCCAGGTAGGTGAGGACAGCGCGATCGTGCTCCCGGCAGAGCGCGACGCCCATGCCTGTCTTGAGCGCCGGATCCACGGTCACGAGCCGCGTGTCGACGCCGCTCTCCTGCAGCCGCCGCAGGATCAGCCGGCCGAAGTCGTCGTCGCCGATCCGTCCGAGGATCCCGACGCGCAGCCCCAGCTTCGCCGCCTGGCAGGCGAAAATGCTGCACGACCCGCCCATCTCCACGGTGTAGTCGTCGACCAGCTTTTCGACCTGCCCGAACTCCGGGGTCACGTCGCGGCCGCTGACCATCACGTCGACCGAGAGGTCACCGATGGTGACGATGTCGTAAGCGCGGCTCATCGCCTGGCGCCACCGCCGCCGCTCACGACGTCGCCCTGGCCGGCGCCTCCGCCGGCTGGTCCGGCTCGAGCGCGATGAGGAACATGGCCACCGTCGCCAGCACCATGCCCGTCACGACGACGGAGTGCGGCACCACGCCCGAGAGGGCCAGCGAGATGAGCACGGTGATGACCGGCGCCACGGCGTTGGCGAGCGGACTGACGATGATCGCCTTGCCATAGCGGAACGCGTAGACGATGGTCAGCGCACCAACCGAGTTCAGCAGTTGCACGATGGCGGCCACGCCCGGCCCTCTGAAGCCGAGGTTCACGGGGCGATCGGGGTGGGTCATCAACAGCGCCGCAGGCACGAACACGAGGCCACCGACCATCATGTAGAAGAAGATGCCTTCGCTCGTCATCGTCGCGTTCGCCACCTTCCAGTAGTAGGCCTGGACGCCCCACGCGAAGAACACGACGATCGACAGCACCATCCAGAAGTAGCCGCTGATGGCGCCGCCGCCCGCCGGCTGGTACGACAGCAGCGGCAGGCCGATGAGGGCGAGCGCGATGCCGGTCCAGCCGCGGGCGCCGGTGCGTTCGCCGAGGAAAAGCCACGACAGCAGCGTCGTCACCGCCGGCGCCAGCGAGACCACGGGGAAAATCAGGTAGGCGGGCCCGAGGCGCAAGGCCTCGAAGAGCAGCAGCTGCCCGCCCGAGCCCAGCACGCCGATGACCATGCCGAGCACGACCGATCGCACATCGCGCTCGAGCCGCCATCCGATCAGGTGCAGCGCGGCCAGCGCACACGGCACCATCGTGAGGCTCCAGACCACATAGCTGAGCGTGGCGGGGAACCCGACCTTCTCGGGCGCGTCGATGAAGGCGCCCCAGATGCCCCACGAGATCGTGGTGATGAGGGTGTAGAGGAGCCAGGGTTTTCGGGACACGCCGTGTTGCGCCATCGACGGGCGCTGAAGAAACGCCTGGCGTCGTGGCGGCTCATGCTACACCAGCCCGGCGCGCGTGGCCGATGTGCCGGGCAATCGGGGATCCGCGACGCCTGTCGGGGCGTCATACGCAGGTGCCTGCGCACGAATGCCCCAATCGCAAGACGGACTGCCGTCAACACCCTCCGCTGGGCGGGCGCAGTTGCCGATCGCCCTTGAGATCAGGCCAGCACGGACGATCACAACTACGACGCGCCGTCTCACATCAGCTACGAAGCCCCAAACTCTGGGCAGACGGTGGAACTCGCGCGAATCAATCAGTTCACGACGTGGCGAGTATCAACGACTGGAATCGATCGTAGGAACACGGTTAGCGTGTATTCCGACGACACAGGCGCCTTCTTGGTGGAGAGATGGCTGCCGTTCGTCGGCACGGCGATATGCGGCGGTGATCAGGTGATTGGACGGCGTGGGCGCATGCGAAGCGCAGCATCTCCGGGCGGCGAGAGCGCGGAAAGTGGTACAGGCATACCCCCCCACGGCCGTGTCCCAATTCTGATGGCGAATCAATGTCGGCGACCAGCGCGCGAACGGCACAAGACGCTTGAAATAAACAAGGTTCAGGAAACTCTGATCCGCGAGGTGCGGAAGTTCGCGAGCCCCGTGCCTTTCGATGACTCCCGCCCACGCGCGAAATGCCGACGTAGAACGTCTCGGCCGCTGACGCGACGAGCCATGCGGACGCCCCGAGCTCGTTGGTGCCGCCAAACCAGAAGCTTGTGCAGGCCTCGCCTCCAGCGCGGCAGCAGCGGCAACGCGTCACCAGATCGAGGCGGTACACGCGTACAGACGGCGCCGCCCACATTTGCCGATCCGTGGGAAACAGCTGATTGACGTCGTCAACAGCAGGAAGTAGATTCGTCTGCCATGACGACGTCATAGTCCCTGACTGGAACGATCCGATACGGACAGAGCACGATGCAGATGCGCCCGGCGCTCATCGGCTGGCACGTTATCAAATGGCCGCACAATCAGGTCACGCCGACTGGCTAGCGTCACGTTTGTGAACAGGATCACGTCACCCGCGTGCACTCTCCTGGTCCGCGCAAGTGATCCAGCCAGGCGTCGAGCGTCTCCTCGAGCGCACGAATTGGCTGACTGGGTGCGCCTGGTCTTTGATATAGGTGAGAAAAGATCAGCGGCTTCATCAGTCGAAGCCGCAACCAGTCAAGAAGTCTGCCACTGGCCTGTGAGCGGCGACTGCGCAATGCCTGGCGTTTTCTTACGGTCGAAACCCGCTTCCGAGCCGAGAGTTCGAATCGCGTAAGGGATTGACGCGAAACGTGCGCTTGCCAACCGCAGCTACTGTATACCTTCGGCTGACGCTGCACTCTACGAACATGAAGATCGTCGCTTCTTACTTGGTTGCATCGGAGAAGGTGAACAACGCGAGTGCTATCAATTACTACGGTGACTCTGATACTGACGGAAAGCCGTCATTACCAGCCTCGCTTACGTGAGAGCCTGCGTTACCCTTCTCGCCGCTGCTCTCAGCTCAACAAGATCTTCCGCGCCTCTGCTTCCGGATCGTTGACGGTGACAACACACCGCGTCGAAGACCATGGTCTCGCACCCATCGGGTGTGAACGCGGTCCACGGCAGGCCGGGTTGGCTGGGATTGCCCGTGCGCGCGAAGTTCGCCCAGGCCGTCGCCATTCGCTTGGCAAGCGCCTGCGCCTCCGGACCGTTGCCCGTCCCTTGCGCGCACCGCGCGGTATTGTCGAAGCAGAAGGCGAGCTCGGAGGTGTGCCACGCGCCCGCGTCTTCGAGCATCGGTGATTGCCAGGTGAAATACCACGTGAACACCGGCGCGCCCTGCTGCCCGTGCTTCAGCGTCGCCATGCGCGTGACGTTGTTGCGCATGCCGAGGCCGTTCAGCCCCACGCCACTGCACATGTAGGACAGCGTGCGAATGCTCTTCTGCGGGTACGCCTTCTTCAGAGCCGCCACGATCGCAGCGGCCTTGGCGTCGCCGTAGCTCTTGGCGAGCGTGGCCAGCCACTCCGCTTCGGTGGGCCGCGACGACATGCGGTTGCCTTCTTCGCTCACCGAGCCGATCAGCATCGGCACCTGCTTCGAGATCTCCGGCGCGCCCTCGAAGAACGCGCGCATGGTGACGATGCGGCCGTCGACGGTCGGACCCCATCCAACGCGGGGCGGTTGTGCCGGGAGCTGGGATCGGACCACCCGCGCGGCAGCGGCGGGTTCATCTTCGCCATGACGGAGTTGCCGACCTCGTTCAGCCTGGCCCACTCCATCTTCTGCAGCGCGGCGATGTCCGTGACGCCGAGCTCCGCGATGACCCGTCTCGCGAGCTCCCGGGATTGCTCGGCGCTCGGGGGATTGCCGCCACCGCCCGATTGGGCCGACGCCCGGTGGATGAGCCCCTGGGCCGACGGCATGCCGAGCAGCGTCGTCACCTTCGAGCCGCCGCCCGACTGGCCGTAGATCATGACCCGGTCCGGGTCGCCTCCGAAGTTCGCGATGTTGTCGCGCACCCACCGGAGCGCCGCCACTAGGTCGGTCATGCCGACGTTGACGGAATCGGCATAGGCAGGCGCCGCCGAGCTCAGACACATCGAAGAAGCCGAGCACGTTGAGCCGATGGTTGACGGTCACCGAGACGACGTCGTGATGACGCGCCATCTGCGCGCCATCCTGCGAGGCCAGCTCGTACGCCGAGCCGAAGCTGAAGCCGCCGCCATGGATGTAGAACATGACCGGACGCTTGCCGGTGAGGCTCGGCGTCCAGATGTTCACCTTGAGCATGTCCTCGCTCTGCCAGCCGTCCGTCCACTGAAACAGGAATGTCTGCTCGCTCACCCAGTCGTGCAGGCGCTGGGGACAGTTGGCGCCGTAGATCAGTGCCGGGTACTCGCCGTCCCACGGCGTGGGAGGCTTCGCCGGCAGCCACCGATTCTCGCCGCCGGTCGAGGCGCCGTACGGCACGCCTTTAAACGTGAGCACGCCATCGTCGACGTACCCGCGCACCTTGCCGTACTGCGTGGTCGCGACCGCCGAACGCGGCGTGCTGCACGTGCCCGCGGGAACCTCGGACCGGGCGTCCTTCGTGCGGGCGAACGCGCCCTGCGGTGGGCATCACGGCCCCGACTCCGACCGCGGTGGAGAGACGCAGCAACTCGCGGCGGTTGAGCGCTGAAGAATTGGACCTCGATGAATCGGGCATCAGACCTTCCTGTTCGAGCGATCCGACACGGCTTTGTCCACTCGCATTCCGACCTGGTTTGTCAGTACCGCGATCTACTCCTTCGACGTCGGCATCGCGATCGCCTGCTTGGCCGATTCTCTCGACAACGATCTCACCGTGGGCAGAAGCGGACATTCTGCCACACGTACTATTGGGATATTGATGCTCGTTGAGTATCGGCCTGCCCGTGAATTAGTCCACCCGTAATGCGGTCAACGGATCGATGCGCGCGGCACGAATCGCGGGCAAATAGCAGGCGGCGAGCCCGACCACCGCCAAGATGCCGACGGCGATCAACGTCGCAGAGTCGCGCACGGTGACGTCGTACAGGAGACTGGCCGAGACGCGCGCGAGCAGGAGCGATGCGGCGCCGCCGATGGCTATGCCGACGGCAATCAACCGTGCGCCGCCGCCAACGACCAGTCGGACTATTTCCTGGCGCGTCGCGCCCAGAGCCATGCGGATGCCGAGCTCGTGCGTCCGCTGGACGACGAGGTATGACATGACCCCGTAGATGCCGACCGACGCGAGCAGCAGGGCGACACCGGCAAACGCTCCCATGAGCCACGTCGTGAAGCGCGACTGCGCTGTCTGATCCTCGACCGCGTCGCGCATCGTGGTGATCGCGAACACTGGGACACTCGGGTTGATCTCGCGGATGACCTGTCGCACCGGCGCCACGAGCGACGAGGCGTCGACCGCGCTGCGGATGACGAGCGACACCTGCTGATTGCGATCGAGAAACGGGAAGTAGAGGTCGGGATCCCGCGTCGGGTTCTCCGGCAGGCCACGATACTTCACCTCGCCGACGACGCCGATGATCGACAGCCAGGGAGCCGACGAGTCGAGGCCACCCAGTTTGATCCGCTTGCCGACGGCGTTCTGTCCCGGCCAGAAGCGAGTCGCAACGTTCTCGCTCACGACAACGACGTCCGCGTCGGGCCGCTGTTCCTGCTCGACGAAGGTCCGGCCGCTCTTGACCGGGATCTGCAGCGTCGCGAAGAAATCAGGCGACGCGCGATGAACATATGCGCGTGGCCGTTGCTGCGCGTTCGTCGCCGGCTGTCCTTCGGCAATGTAGAACACCGCACTCGACAATCCGCTGAGCGGCGGATCCGAGACGAGGCTCGCGGCAGTCACACCAGGAAGCGCGCGAACGCGCTCGAGGAGGACGCGCGCGGGGACGGCGAGCGGCGCCGGCGTCTCGCTCTCGTTCGTCTCGACGCGGGGAATGCTGACGCGGGCGCTGAGGACCTGCGACGGGTTGAAGCCGGGGTCGATCGCCTCGAGATGCTGGACGGTGCGGATCATCAGTCCGGCACCGACGAGCAGCACGACGGCGAGCGCGACTTCCACGACGATGAGCGTGCGGCGGAGACGCTGACCGCGTCCGGTGCTGCCGCGCGCCGAGTCCTTCAACGCCTCGGCCAGATGGCTGATGCGTCCGTGCAACGCCGGCGCCATGCCAAGCAGCACCGCGCACGCTGTGCAGACGAGGACGGCGAAGCCGCCGACGCGCATGTTGACATGCGGCTGTACGAAGCTGGGGAAGCTGATCGGCGCAATCCGGAAGAGCGCCGTCAGCGAGACCTCGGCCAGCGCCAGTCCGGCGACGGCGGCAATCGCCGTCAGCACCGCGCTCTCCGTGAGCATCTGCCGGAGGAGACGCGACCAGCCGGCCCCAATCGCGGTGCGAACGGCAATCTCCCGCTGGCGCGCCTCCGAGCGTGCGAGCAGAAGGTTCGCGACATTGGCGCAGGCGATGAGCAACACGAGTGCGACGGCGACCATCAGCACGCGCAGCGCCGGCCGGAAGTTCCCCAGCAGTTCGACGTCGAGCGGACTCACCTCGGCGCCGCGTTGCTCGTTGGTGTCCGGGTACGCCTGCTCCAGGCGCCGGCAAATCGTGTCGAGCTCGGCCTGCGCGGCGCCAATCGTCACGCCGGTCCGCAGCCGCGCGAGCACCTGGAAGCCGCGATTGCCGCGCTCGTTCAACACCTCGGCCGAATCGCTCATCACGAACGGAATCCAGACATCGGCGCGATCGCTGAGTCCTCGGAAGCCCGCCGGCATCACGCCGGTGATCGTGAACGATTGGGCGTCGAGCGCGATGGTTCGTCCGACAACCTGCGGGTCGCCGCCGAACTCGCGCCGCCAGAAGCCGTCCGCGAGGACCGCAACCGGACTCTTCTGCGGTACCGCGTCCTCGTCCGCGGTGAACGTGCGGCCGGCAGCGGCTGTCACTCGCAGCAGCGGAAAGTAGGCGGCAGATACGGTCTCGACGTGAATGCGCTTGGCGTCACCTACGCCAGACAACGTCATCATCGTCTCGTCCTGTGCGGCAAGACCTTCGAACGTGTGTGCCTGGGCGCGCCAGTCGAGAAAGTCCGGATACGACGCTCCCCGGCGTTCCACCGTCGTTCGCATCACGTTTCCCCAGAGCACCACGAGCTGCTCGGGCTCCGCGTACGGCAGCGCACGGATCCTGACCGCGTCGACGAGGCTGAAGATGGCGGTGTTGCCGGCGATGCCGATCGTCAACGCCAGCAGCGCGACGCTGGTGAACGCGGGCGCCCGCCGCAGCACACGCAGCGCATAGCGGACGTCCTGTCGGATGCTCTCGAACGAAGGAAAGGTCCACATGTCGCGGGTGTGCTCCTTCAATGACGTCACGTTGCCGAAGTCGCGGCGGGCAGCCAGCTGCGCTTCATCGGGGCTGGCGCCGCCGCTTCGGTACTCTGCGGCCCGCATGTCGAGATGAAACGCGATCTCATCGTCCAGATCGCGGTCGAGGCGCCGGCGCAGGACAATCGAACGGAGGCGGTGCCAGACGGCGATCGCGGATTTCAACATGCAGCGTGGGCCTGGCTTGCCATCTCGTAGACGGCGCGAGTTCACATCTCCTGCAGCGCGCGTGTCACCGCCGTTGCCAAGCGCAGCCACTGCGCCGATTCGCTGTCGAGCGATCGGCGTCCGAGCACGGTCAGCCGGTAGTACTTCGCGCGACGATTGTTCTCCGAGGTTCCCCACTGCGATCGGACCTCACCGCGAACCTCGAGGCGGTGCAAGGCCGGATAGAGCGCGCCCTCCTCGACGTTCAGGACGTCCCGGGATGCCTGCTGGATGAGACGGACGATTGAGTAGCCATGCTGCGGGCCGCGGACGAGCGCGCGCAGGACCAGCATGTCGAGCGTGCCAGCCAGCAACTCGCGGTCGTCGCGGCGCGCGGGCGTCGTTCCCATAAGCGCTTTAGGGGAGTGTAGGCTGGCGCCGATCGATCCGTCAAGCGGGGAGCCGCATCTCACTGGCGCTCTCTGGCATCCGATAAAGTGCTGCCGACCTTATCCGCGCGACGATCGCCAAGAGCCCGCAGGTACAAGCCGGAGGCGCGATCATCGCGTCTGTTCCGCGAACGCGTCCCCGACTCGCCGCGCCAGCGAGGACGTGTTCGCGTGCGCCATATTTGACGTGACAGCGATGCCGAGGCCGCTGTCGCGCCGCGTCACCAGCGACATCACCATGCCGCCGGCGAGCTCACCGTTGACGCTGCCGGGGTTCGTCGCCAGCGCGAAGCGCACGAGATCGGACGGCGTGGAATAGAACGCCATCCCGTTCGCGCAACAGGCCAGGTCGCGCATGTACATCAGTCGTCGTCCACGGCGGGGATTGTCATCGGATCTCGGGACATAGAACGTCGCGCGATCGCCCGGCAGCGGGTATCCGCGGGCATGAGACCGAGCGGCTGCCAGATGACGTGGCGGAGGAGCGTGAGGGGCGGGAAGTCCTCTCCCTCCTCGCCGATCGCTTCAGGACTCCATTCTTTCGCCGCATCAGCCCCGGTATTGGTCAGCCCGAGCGGCGCGACGGCAGCGGCAACCGCGGACGCCGCGGTGCCGATGTTGAATCGCGTGTCCGGCGTGACGGGCGCCCGCGTGACGACGTCCCTCCATCCGAACCCTTCTGCCCAGACGATGGTGCCCTCTGCCGATACCGACTGCCACGGATACTCCGGGCAGGTTTTGCTCCAATACGGCCTCCCGCACGAGCTCCCGCGCGCGCTTGACGGCCGCCGCATATTGCGGCGACGGCGCCGAGTCGTGGACCGATGGCACCGCCTGTGACTGCGGGAAGAGAGCCGCGGTCACAACAACCCCATGGGTCAGAAATGCCGCGAACGCGGCGACGGCGACGCCGACGGCAAGCGCGGTGCGGGCAGCCCACATCGGGAGCCGGTTGCGCGCGGCCCTCACACCGAGCACGACTCCGACCACCATCAGCAGCATGCCGATGACCGCGGCCCCCGGCGCGTCGTCGGCGTTGGCCACATAGATTCCCATGGCCGCGATGGCCAGGCCGAGGGCGATAAGGGTGAATGCCTTCATGGGGTTCATCACAGTGGTTTTCATGCCCGCAGTGTGACGAGGCCCGGCCGCGGAGTCCTCACCAAAACGTGAGCGGCCGATGAGATTCGCATGAAATGCCGCGAAAGTCCCTCATTCCCTTCGGACGTAGATGCTGCCGTCGCCGCCTGTTACCGTCTCTTTTTTTCCGCGGGCGCTCCATCCGCAGCAAACACGTACTCGTGTTGGGCATCGCGCACGATGAGTGTCGGCTTCGGGCCGCTCCCGACGACGAACTCGAATCCACTGATGCCGGGCGCAATCGTGAGGAACGACACAGACCCGTCCGGGTTGTGCCGCGTCGCCATTTCACTCCGCCACTCCCCGAAATCGAAGACAGTGGCCGCACCCTTGCGGCTGACCGTGATCTCGCCCAGCGCCTCGTTCATGTAATGCGGCGCCAGCTTCGCCGCGTCGTCTGCGGCTGCCGGGATCGTCAGCAGCTTGCGATCGGCCGCGAGCTGCTCGTAGAAACTCTTGGCGTCCGCGGCGACGTCCGCGTCGGCCTCGGGGCGCCCGTCGAACAACACCTCGAGCAGCTTGCGGCGAAACTGCGTGCGCAGGATCCACCCGACGTCACCGTTCGTCAGGACGACTGCGCCGACGTTGTGCTCTGGCAGCCACATCATGTCGCTGTGGTAGCCGACCAGGTCGCCGCCGTGATGGACGACGGGCGTGCCATAGGTCGTATCCACCATCAATCCCATGCCATACGTCGTGTCCTGCCCAATCTTGACTTGCGGCGCACGGCGCGCCAGCAGCGTATCTCTGTTGATGAAGCGCTTCCCGTCCGGGAGCGCGCCATCGGACAGTTCCATCTGCACGTACTTCAACATGTCGCGGATGTTGCTCCAGCCCGCGCCAGCAGGTCGCAGCGGTAGGATGGAGTAGTTGAGATCCATCACGGCGAGGGCAGGCTTTCCGTCGACGTCCGGCGCGTGCGACGTCGCGTGATTGCCCGCCAGCGCTCGCGCGTAATCGAATGTCGTCGACGTCATCCCAAGCGGAGTAAACACGCGGGTGGCCATCGCCTGGTCGTAGGCCTCGCCGAGCGGGAGCGAGGGGAACGCGACGTGCCCGCCCACAAAGCCTGCCGCGCCGGCGAGCGGATTGGAATACTGGAACATGTCGCCGAACTTGCTGGTCGGCTGCATCGTCGCCAGCGTTTTCAGCGCGCCCTCGGGTGTCACGCCCTTGAACTGGAACAGCCATTCGTAGTCTTGCCTCGGCAGGCCTGTGCACGCACAGATGAGGTTTTTCACCAGTACGCGACGCGTCGTGTCGGCGTCTCCCAGCTTGAACGATGGCAGAAGGCTCGTCACTGGCGTGTCCCACGTGAACTTGCCCTCGTCGACGAGCTTGGCGAGCATCAAGGTCGTCAGAGCCTTCGTATTTGACGCAATCATGAAGAGCGTGTCGGCGTCGGGTGTCGCCGTACCACCCAGTTCGCGGACGCCAAAGCCACTGGCGAAGATGACCTTGCCGTCCTGCACCAGACCCAGAGCGACGCCGGGGACGAGCGTCGTCTGCAGGCCCCTCTCGATGAAGGCCGAGAGCGCGGCGATCTCCGATGCGCCAAGCTTCTTTGCGGTTTTGCCTGTAAAACTCTCCCGCGAATAGCCCTTCGGGAAGAGCCGTCCGAAGATCAGGGCCACTTGGCCGCCGCGCTTCTCGCCGACGGCCTGCGTCATGTCGTAGATGATGACGGTCCACGTGTCGTTGGCGCGCTGAGCGGTCACGCCGACATCGCGCTTTTCATTGGGCGAGGTCTGATACGAGTAGTTGCGAATGTTCGTCCAGCCATCCTTGTCGGGAAAGTCGTTCGTGACTTTAAGAGGCCACGCCGCGTCTGGACGATAGGCGGCCCAGGCCGCCTTGACCGCACTCTCCGCGTCGATCGCCTTGAGATCGATCAGTGCGATGTGGGAATGCCCTTCGGGAGGCGTGAGCAGTGTGTTTTGCCCTTGCACCTCCACGCGCCATCCGGCCGGCGCGATGAACGTGTTCCCCGCAACGGTCGTCCGCGGCGTGTCAGCAGCCAGTACCTCCCCGCCGACGGAGGTCGTTTGCGGCGCGGTTGAGGTCGTCTGAAGACTCAGGACGAGGAGTACGATGCTGGTGATTGCATTCATGATGAGAACCATAGCTCAGGAACACGCCTCGATCGAGCCAGCCAGTGTGCATATCTCGAAGCGTGTGAAGCCATGTTGAAGCTTCGTTGAGCAGCGCTGTTAACTCGCCCGTCAGGGCCGCCCTTCTTGTTTTGGTTGCGGAGCGGGATTTGAACCTGGCCCAGGCGACCCCAACGTTATCTGCAGTTGCGTCAGTGACGACGGCCATCGCGATGTATTTGCGGCCATCGATACTTCCGCACTTCGAGCTCGGGAACCGCAGCCAGGGGTCTGAAATCCAGTCCGTGGCTGCTCTGGCACGCCCCGAACAGCCTATCAACACGGACGGACTCTCAGCATCCATGTAGCGGATTAGGGCGCCGGTCATCGGCGAGCGCACTGTGCGAGCGCTTCGGATATCCTTGTGGCGCCGAGGCCGAACGTACCGATCGAGTGAGGTGGCCATGACCTTCCGATTCCGGCTTGCGTCGAGCGTCCTGTTGTTTGTCCCTTGCCTGTTCGTCTCCGATCGAAGCATTTCTTTCGCCGGACCGCACCGCGTCACATCGACGCAGGAACAAGTTCCAGCTCAGCCTGCACCCTCAGTGCGCCCGCGAATGCGGGAGCACTTCACGCGCGGCGCGGCGATCCGTGACGCCGTCATCCGCGCCGACCTCGAGGCGGTTCGCGCTCCGGCACAGTGGCTCGCCGAGCACCCGCAAGAGGATCTGCCGGTGTCGGCGCTGCCGCACATCGGCGAAATGCAGCGGATCGCGGCCGAAGTTGCGAGGGCATCGGACCTGTCGCAGGCGGCGCGTGGCCTGGGGCGGCTTGCCGCGGCGTGCGGCGCCTGCCATACCGCGGTCGACGCGACGCCGACGCTGATGGCTGCGCTGCCGCAGGGCGAGGACAATACCCTCACCGGCAGCATGCGGAAGCACTATCGCGCGGCGGATCTGCTCTATCGAGGCTTGGTCGTGCCATCCACGCACTCGTGGAACCTCGGTGCCGAGGCGCTGAGCGCAGATCCCGCCTCACTCGATTTGAAGCGCGGCGCCACACCTCACCCTGAAATCGAGTCGTTGGCACAGCGGTTGCGGGATCTGGCCGTGCAGGCGCGCAAGGTAGAGGACCCGAAGTCGCGGTCGGAGATCTACGGGCAGATGCTCGAGACCTGCTCCGAATGTCACAAGCGTCAGGACGTGGAGATCAAGGAGGGGGCCCCGCGCGATTGAGTGTGACAAACGCTTTAACGCAATCTCGCGGAGTAACGCATCGACACTCCAGGGGCGTGCGACCGGCGATGATGTGAGGGGCGCTGTAAGGGAAGTGGCCGGCCGCTGGCGAGCGCTCCCGGCAACTTGAGGCCCACGACTGCCGCGGCGTCATCATCGAACGCCCAGAACTCCCAGCGGCGTTTCGCCGTGAAGGCCCCCGGCGTCCTCAAGCGTCAGTCCGCAACGCGACGATTGGATCGACGCGGGCCGCACGGCGTGCCGGCAGGTAGGTCGCGACGAGCGCCACCAGGGCCAACGTCGCCGACACTACCCCGTAGGTGGCCGGATCCGTGGGACCGACGCCAAAGAGCAGCGCCGCCATGAGGCGCGTCAGCGCGTAGGACGCCGCCACGCCGAGGACGATACCGACGGCTACCAGTTTGACGCCGTGGCCGAGGAACAGCCGGCGCACGTCCGCCGCCTGCGCGCCGAGCGCCATGCGGACCCCGATCTCGCGCGTCCGCTGCGCCGCGATGTACGCGATCACGCCGTAGATCCCGACCACGCCGAGCAGCAACGCCACCGAGGCGGCAATCGCCAGCATCGTGAGTGCGAACGACGTCTGCGCCATCGACTCGGCGCGGATCGACGCCATCGACCGCGCGTTGGCAATCGGCAGGTTGCGGTTCACCGACCACACGGCTTCCTGCAGCTCGTGCATGAAAGTCGGCGATTGCATGCGATCGGATCGAATCGCGTACGCGAGCGTGCGCTGCGTGAACACCTTCTGATCCCAGAAGTCGTTCATGATGAGTGGCCAGTAGACCATCGGCGTCACCGGATCCGCGACGCCGTTGTCGCGCTCGTCGCCGACGACGCCGACAATCTCGCGCCAGGGGTTGCTGGGCGAATTGCGGATGCGCCTGCCGAGCGCGGACGATGGCGAGCCGAAGAACTCGCGTGCCAGGCCCTCCGAGACGAGCACGACCGGGTGACGCTCGTACGCGTCGGCAAACGTCAGCGTGCGGCCGGACATGACGCGATTGCCCATCGTCTCGATGTAGCCGGGGCCAATCCACTTGAATCGGCGCAGAGGCGGCACCGCACCGCCGTCTGGGGTGATCCCTTCGGCGAAGATGGGGTCGTTGCTGTCGTAGCCGTCCATCGTGAGGGACGAGGTGAGGCCGACCGAGCGCACGCCAGGGACACGAGCGACGGCTTCCGCGATCTGCTGGTGCATGCGAATCGCCTGATCCGTGTCGGCCACCAGCGCTTCGGGCACTGCGATGCGGAACGTCTGGACGGCTTCGGGGCTCGTGAACCCCGGATTGACCGCGCGCAGCGCCTGGAAGCTGCGCACCATCAGGCCAGAGACGACGAGGAGCACGAGCGCCAGCGCGATCTCGGCGACGACGAGGATGTTGCGCGCGCGGTGGCGCGTGGGGCCTTCGCTGGCGGAGCGTCCGCCTTCCTTGAGGGCCGAGACGCTCGGCTCGCCGAAGCGGAGCACCGGGATGATCCCGAAGAGCAGGCCCGTGACGATGGAGATGCCGAGCGTGAAGAGCAGGACCACTCCGCTAATCGAGATCTCGTCGAGGCGCGGGAGCCCGTCGGGCGCGAGCCAGACGAGCAGCGCGATGCCCGCGCGCGCCAGCAGTACGCCCAGGACGCCGCCGGCCAGGGCGAGTGCGAGACTCTCCGAGAGCAACGTGCGCGCGATCTGACCGCGGCTGGCGCCGAGCGCGGTGCGAACGGCGAACTCCTGCTGGCGCGTCTCGGCGCGGACGAGACAGAGGTTCGCGACGTTGGCGCACGCGATCAGCAGGACCATGCCCACCGTGCCGAAGATGATCCACAGCACGCGGCTGACGTCGCCGATGACGTCGCTCGACAGCGCCTGCACGTTCGGGCCGAGCTTCAGGCCGTCGTACTGCGCGCGCGTGAATCCCGGCGGCAGTGGAAATGCCTCGGGGATGAGCGGAAGCATCCGGGCGACGTCGATGTTGGCTTGATCGATCGTCACGCCGGGCTTCAGGCGCGCGACCGCCTGGTAGCTGAAGTTGCCGGCGAAGGTCTTGGTCCGATCGAGCTGCTGCGGCATGAGGATGTCGGGGTTGGTTCGCAGGAACGAGAACGACTGCGGCAGGACCCCGATGATTTCCGCCGGCTTGCCCGAAACGTTCAGCGTGTGCCCTACCACGGGCGCTCCGCCGAACTTGCGTTGCCAATAGCCCCACGTGAGCATCACCGTATCGGGCGCGCCCGACTTGTCGTCGGCGCGCGTGAAGACCCGGCCAGCTACAGGCGTCACGCCGAGCACCGGCAGGAAGCCGTCGGTGACCTGCAGCGTGCGGATGCGCTCGGGCTCGCCGCGGCCGGTGATCGACACGGAGCCGTTGTCCCAGAGGCCGATGTCTTCGAAGGCGCGTCCCTGCTCGCGGTAGATGAAGTAGGTGGACGGGCTGTCGTTCAGCTTCGGGATGCCCATGCCTGGGGCCGTGTGCCAGATGCTGACGAGGCGGTCTGGCTCGCTGAAGGGCAGCGGCTTCAGAAGGACGCCGTAGATGACGCTGAAGATGGCGGCGTTGGCACCAATCCCGACGGCCAGCGTGATGAGCGTGACCAGGGTGAACAGTGGCGCCTTCATCAAACGGCGGACGGCGAGCGTGAGACCAGTCGAGGTCATATCAGCCTATACGACCGCCCGGGGGGCCCAGGTTCCTCCCGGCGTGGGAAGGTGTGTTCCACGAGTTGGCCGACATCGTCTTCCGCGAGATCGCCACAATCGCGCCGTCGGACCTTGTCTTGGTGAGTCGTCTCCGCGTTGATGACAGGGGTATCTGACACAGTTCTGACTCGCTCCGGATTCCAACTGTCGCACAGACACATCGACGCGCAGCGCAGGGGCACTCGCGAGCGGGATTGCAACCGATGCAGTGAGAACCGTTCAGTTGAGAATCCGGCGTGCCGCTTCCACCTCGGGCCACGGCTCTGGCTCAGGAACACGCGCCATGACCGATCGCAACGCCGCGCGTCCCTGCGTCGGCTCGTGCTGAGCAAGCGTTAGCGCCGCTCGCAACTCGAAGAATCTCGCGCCCTGCGATCGCGAAACGTCGATGGCGTTCTGCAGTCTCGCGCGAGCCGCCTCGGTCTGACCGTGCCGGGCCAGACAGACCGCCGAGAGCCGGTGAATTTCCGCGGAGAAATACCGATCGTCGTTGGCGTTCTCGACGGCGATCGCGCCCGTCAGCCACTCCTCGGCACCTGCGACGTCTTTCCGCAGCAGCAACACCTCCGCCATCATGGCGCCGAACTGCGGCAGCGCGATCTGTCCCAGGATCGACTTGCTCGCCGCGATCCCTGCCGCAAGCTCCGACCGCCCCGCCTCTATCTGGCCCAGATGCGCCAGCGCCCAGCCGCGCACGCAACGGTTCCACGCGAGTGTTTGTACGGAGCCGGACTCGCCCGCAATCGCGATGCCTGAATCGACCGATCGAAGGGCGGCTTGCCAGTCGCTGCGGTAACCGCGCACCAACCCGTGAAAGAACCACGCGAAGGCGAGCGAGTCGGGGTGACGCAACTCGGAGGCGACGGCGACGGCGCGATCGCACTCCGCCAACGCATCCGACAAGCGGCCAGTGATCAACAGATTTCGCGCCGATTCGGCAAGCGACGCGACCACCGGATCGAGGATGCCAATGCAGCGCTCCGGATGCGGGGCGCAAGGCGCCAGCGTCAGCACGGCGTCGGCGTGGTCTGCCGCCTCGCCGAACTGACCGAGATGATGGCAGGCGATCTGCGCCTGCATGTGGCCGTTGATGAGTAGGATGTCGTTGCGGGCTTCGCCCGCAAGCGCGATAAGACGCCCGCCGGCTTGCTTGGCGGCGCGGCAGTCGCCGCGCACCATGCGGACGAACCACGTCGCCGTGAGCCCGGCTGCTGTTGCAGCGGGATCGCCAACCTTCTCTCCGAGCCGTACGACGCGGTGCGCGAGTTCCTCCACGTCCTGGTTCGCGTAGCCGTGCAGGCTTGCGAGCGGGACGACTTTCGCGAACGCCAGTTCGAGCTCTCGCCGGGACATGTCAAGGTCGTCGACGCCGTGCGCCGATCGCAGACACTGGAGTCCCCGATCGGCGAGCTCGGTCGCCGCCGCGAACGCGAAGAGACGTGCGGCGTTTCTGGAGGTGATCAGGAAATATCGAGCGGCCTGCCAGAACTCCCGGCCAGTCTCGAACAGCACGGCGAGTTGTCCCGCGATGGCGTCGCTGCGCCCCTCGTGCGACGCGACCAGCGCTTCCGCAATCTGTTGTGCCCAGGCCATCCGCCTCGAAGGCGCAATCGATCTGTACAACGCGTTTTGATACAGCACGTGAACGAAGCGGTACGCCGACGACATCCCCCCGTCTGGCAGCTCTCGGTCGTTGATGAGCCCGACGATCGCGTGGACGTATTCCGCGTTGCGAAGGAGGTCTTCGACGTCGGCGGCGGCAAGGCCGGCGACGCGCGCCAGCGTGGCCGAATCGAACTCGTAGCCCTGAACCGCAGCCATCGACAACAGCTGTCGCAGCGTCGGATCGAGACCCTGCAGCATACGTTCGATCAGGCCGCGTAGCGAATCCGGCACGTCGCTCGTGGGGAGACCGCCGGTCGCCGAAATCCCTGTTTCGCGGACATAGCGGACGAGGTCCGTCATGAACAGAGGATTGCCTTCGGTCTTGCGGAACACGAAGGCAGGGAGGTCCGCCGGAACATCTGCGCCGCCAAACACCGCCTGCACGTACTCCCGCACATCGTCCAGTGCGAGAAGGCTGACCTGCACCTCGCGTAGATGACCGCGCGCGATGAGTTCGCTGCGAAGGTGTGCGAACGGGTGGCGCGTCAGTGCGAGCTCGTGCAGGCGATACGTGACCACGACCAGGGTCCGCATGCGCGCAAGGCGCGGTGCCAGGTGCGAGAGGACGTCGACGGTGGCCACGTCCGCCCACTGCAGATCGTCGAAGAAGATGACCACTGGTCGCTGCTGTGACGTCTCTTCGAGAAAGATCGTCAGCTCGCGCATCAGTCGTTCCTGGTTGCCGGCCGTGCCCGACTCCGGTGCTTCGTCGCCGGCATTGCTCTCGGATGATTCGCGCCTCACCACATGCGACCACGTTGGCGCCTTGCGGCGAAGCGTCTCCATGACCGGCGCCTCTGCCGTCAGCTCGTCGAGCGCCTCCAGGATCGGCACGTGGGGTTCCGCGCCGGCAAACCTCTCTGAACAGCGTCCAGTGCCGATGAGGCAGGCCGCGTCGACCTCGCGGAGGAACGTATCGGCGGCGGTCGTCTTTCCGATCCCCGGTTCGCCCGCAAGCGCCACAATCACGCCTTGGCCACGTCGCGCGCGCTCGAATGCGCCCCGCAGCGCGTCGAGTTCGACGCTGCGGCCAACGACAAGCTGTCTACCGGCTGGCTCTTCGCGGTTCGGGGAAACCGCGGCCTCGGACACTCGTTGCACCGCACCCGCGAAGCGATACCCGATTCGGGCGACGGTCGTGATCAGGTGCTGGTGTTCATCGCCGAGGGCCTGGCGCAGCAGGGAAATATTGCGTGTGAGCCCGGTCTCCTCGACGAAGCTGTCAGGCCATATCGTCTCGATCAGATCCGCCTTCTTCACCACCGTGCCGGCGCGCTGTACGAGTATCAGCAGCGTCTGGAGCACCTTCGGCGCCAGAGGAACGACCACTCCGTCGCGGAGCAGCAAGGTACCGTCGGCTGACAGGTGAAAGCGCCCAAACCGGTAGAAATCGGCTGCAGTGTCCGTAGATCCACCTCACCCCGGTCGTGCGAAGGACATTGTAAGAGTTTAAGAAGGACTTGCACGAACGTCGCCGCTATTGTTGCGGCCCAAGCCCCCACGACCCGAGCGGAGGACCCGACGGGCGGAATAACAGCAGTTGCGAGAGATCTGGGGAGGTCCCGATGGCGAAAGTGCTGATCACGGGAACGAGCAAAGGCATTGGCTTCGCGACCGCGCTCGCGCTGGGGAGGGCGGGCCACACGGTCTATGCGACGCTGCGGAAGCCTGAGGCGGGCGGTGCGCTTCTCGACGCAGCGCAGCACGAGCGGCTGCCAATCTCGATCGTGACAATGGACGTCGACTCGCAGGAATCGGTCGATACGGCCACGTCAGCCATTCGCTCGGAAGCCGGATGCATCGACGTCCTGGTGAACAACGCCGGCATCGTGCGCGCGGGGTCAATCGAAGCGCTCCCGCTTGATGACTTCAAGGCCGCCATGGAGACCAACTACTTTGGCGCGCTCCGAGTGATTCGCGCATGGCTGCCGCATATGCGACAGCAGCAGCGCGGCTGCATCATCAACATCACGTCCGTGGCCGGACGGATTGCATGCTCGCCGCTCGCGCCGTACGCCGCATCGAAATTCGCGCTGGAGGCGCTGAGCGAAGCGCTTGCCCAGGAAGTGAGGCCGTTCAACATCCGCGTGGCCGTCGTGCAGCCTGGCATCGTCGACACAGCTATGGCGCGACAGATAGAGGACGTCAATGCGGACGCTGCGTATCCGCAGGTGCGCCGGTTCGGATACATGTTCGAGGCCGCACTCGACACGCCGACGCCACCAACAGTCGTCGCAGAAAGAATTCGCGACATCATCGAGAGCGGTTCACAGACGCTGCGCCATCTCGTCGGGCCCGATGCGGAAGCGTTTCTCGGCTGGCGAGCGTCGATGTCGGACGAGGATTGGGTGGCATGGGGCGCTCTTGCCGACGATGCGTGGTTCGACCGCGTCCGTAGTGACTTCGGTCTCGACGCGCGCTCGAAGCGACCCGCCGCCACCGGCGCGCTTCCGTAGTCGACTCGCGTCTTCATTCGCAATCCGATCGGGCGTCGTCGACAGGAGACCACCTCATGAGCAACGTGAAGGCGAACGGCTACGCGCTGGACGAACGGACTGTGAGCCGATTGCGCGCGCGGATTCGCGGCGCCGTGCTGACGCCGAACGACGAGGGCTACGCGTCGGCGCGGCGGATTTGGAATGCGATGATCGACCGGCGCCCGAGCGTAATCGCTCGCTGCGCGGGATCCGAGGACGTGAGGACGGCCGTCATGTTTGCCCGAGAGCACGACCTTCTCATCTCGATTCGAGGCGGCGGCCACAACATCGCTGGCCTGGCGCTGTGCGACGACGGTCTCACGATCGATCTATCGCTGATGAAACAGGTGAAAGTAGACACCCGCGCTGCGACGGTGAACGCGCAGGCCGGGTTGACGTGGGGCGAGTTCGATCGCGAAACGCAGCAATTCGGTCTCGCAACGACGGGCGGGGCCGTATCGACCACCGGCATCGCGGGCCTGACGCTTGGTGGTGGACTCGGCTGGTTGATGGGTCGGTGCGGCTACACGGTCGATAACCTCCTGTCCGCTGAAGTCGTTCTCCACGACGGCCGCATCGTCACCGCCGATGAATCGGAACATCCCGATCTCTTCTGGGCGCTGCGAGGGGGCGGTGGCAACTGTGGTGTAGTGACGTCGTTCCAGTACAGGTTGCATCATGTCGGCCCGGTCTGGGCGGGGTTCGTTGCGCATCCGATCGATCGGCTTGTGCCGATGCTGCGGTTCTATCGCGAGCTCGTGTCCACGGCGCCCGATGAACTGACGGTGCATGCGGCAGTGATGACACTGCCGACGGGCGACAAGGTGGCGGCGATGTTGCCCGTCTGGTCGGGCGATCCGTCGGAAGGAGAGCGCCGCGTTGCCGCGCTGCGCGCGTTCGGACCGCCAATCGTCGACATGGTGCAGCAGATGCCGTACGTGGCGGCGCAGTCGATGCTCGATGCTGCGGTACCATACGGACGGCACAACTACTGGAAATCGAGCTTTCTGCGAGCCTTGGATGATGATGCGATCGCTACCGTGCATGCCCATGCACGCCGGATCACATCGCCGTACTCTTTGTGCCTGATCGAGCACGTTCACGGCGCGGCGACGCGGCGGCCGCAGGATGCCACGGCCTTTGCCGTGCGCGACGAGCACTTCCACTTCGTCGCAATCGCGTCGTGGGATCCGATCGACGATCCGGTCCGCCACATTCAGTGGGCGCGCGCGTTCTGGAAGGCGATGCAGGCGTGGTCGGCGCACCGCGTGTACATGAACATCCTCGGTCCGGACGAAGGCGACCGCGTCGCGGAAGCGTACGGACCCAATTACACGAGACTCGCGCAGTTGAAAGCGACGTTCGATCCGCTGAATGTGTTCCGGATCAATCAGAACATCCCGCCGGCGGGGTTGGTCACCTAAAGGTCACGCTACCGCCTTTCTCGTGAGCGGTGATCGGAGCCGGCGGCGTCGTGGCGCGGGATGTCCCCGAAGCCCCTAATGTTCCATTTGTCGGCCGACGTGTTTGAGCCGCGCATGATCTAGGCTGCGACTCTTGATCGACCCGTGGCGCTGCAGAAGGTGATTGCGTTGACCGGCTGGCTAGACTGTCGGGAGCGGGAAGTCCCGCGTACCGAATCGATGAGAACCGGGTCCACGCCGAATCCCTCGGCGCTGTTCATGCGGCCGATCTCCTCGCGTGAACGACTACAGCGCCCCGCAGTAAACCAAGTTTCGGCTGTATATGCGGCGGTGTCGTTGGTGCTGATCGGGTGGCGCTACTTGCCAGCTATTGCCCGCGCGACGCGCGTCCCGGATGAAAGTAGACTGGCCCGATGACCACGATCAATCGGCGCATCACGGCCTCAATCGAGGGTGACTTCGTCGTCTTCCTTATCGGCGCGCGTTTCAACCGCTGGTGGAAGCTGCCCAGATATCTTTGGTTCTTCTCCACCATGCCAAAGATGCTCGCAGAGGTCGCGGCGGATCCGCAGAGCGGATTTCTTGGATGGGAGTCTCTGGGCCTGACCACGAATGTGCAGTACCTGGCGGTCGTTCGAGCACCTGACCGCGTATTCTCGCAATCACGACCTGACCCACTATCCCTACTGGGTGAAGTTCAACAGGGAAATTGGCTCGAACGGCGACATCGGCATCTGGCACGAGACCTTCCTCGTACGCGCCGCCGAGTACGAATGCATCTACAACAACATGCCGTTGCGAGGCCTGGCCAAAGCCGCGCAACACATCGATGCCACGGGACCGGCACGCAGCGCCGCGGGACGATTGGGACGCACTGATAACAGCGACGAGGTGGTTGCCGCGGAGTGACCTCATTTGGCTGCCGCGCGCTCGATGTGCTCCACGGTATAGACAGGCACTGTGGCTTCTTGCTTTTTCAGTTCGAGACCGAGTGTGCGCAGCACAGTGAAGATTGTGGGGAGGTCATCGAAGCGCGCGGCCGGCCCGTTGCCTGGCGGGGGAGGCGGCAGCCGCATGGGGATCCAGCCGTCCGTCTCAACGGCGAACAGCCCGCTGACTCCCGTGCGGTTCACCACCGGCAAATCCGTCCAGTTCTCGATGTACTGGGCTAGGTCGTCCATGGTGATCGCTCGTGCTTTCAGAGGGTGGCCCCTACCCACGATAAAGTTATGGCAACTGTCCGGGGTGCCTGTGTCAAACATGCAGTCTCTCTCCGCGATGGACGACGTGTGGAGATTCGGACCTCCGCTTGCGACGGTGAGAGCGTAGACAGGCATCGTTTTCTGCTCGACCCGCATCACCAGCTTGAAGCGATCGGCGAGCAACCCGCGTAGCATTCCCTGCATTCGGTTTCGCCTTTCGTTTTCGGGAAGACCGGCGGGAAGGGCGTTGGCGGGCGCCTTCGCCTCGATATCGTACCGCTCCCGCCAGTCAGGAAGACCGGACAGACGCGGCGAGGGGTTGATCGGCACGTCGTACGCGTAACGCAAAAGCACGGGCAGAGGCACTGCGCTCGCAGTGAGGTCACCGTGTGGCAGCACTCGCATGCGCATGTGGCGCGGATCGTCCGAGCGAGCGAGCTGTACGGAGATCACTGCAAACGCCTGCGACTGAACGACGGCAGGCAGAGCCAAGAGCAGGAATACGATCGACTCGCACAACACCGACATGGTCCACCACTCCATTAAGACGCTGAAGAGGAATGCAATGAGCTGCGGTCTCCTGGGTCGGGGTTTGTTATGTGCAGGATCGAGCCGCGGCCACTCTATCGCGGTCGCGGGGCGCGTAGGGGGCGGCTGCCGCAAGAATTCCCCGACAAAGTTAACTAAGACGTTGCGCCAAGCGAGCGGGCAGGGACGAATGCCATCGCGAGCGGGGCGAGTGCGGTGGAGGTAGGAACTGGCGTCGCGTAGGAGCCGTCATAGGCCTTGAGCCGCAACGGTCACACACACAAGGCCCGAGGCCGGGCCTGCGCAAGCGAGGGGTCGGACGCCGCGGCCGACCGACCAGGCCGCAGTTCGACTCGCGAGCGAAGACCGAACCATCGAGAATCGAGAAAGAGACCATCGCATGACCTCTCTGTCGCGTGGCATCGCACTCGCCGGATGGCTCGTGTGTTCGGGTACGGTGTTCTTGGCGGCGAGCGACCCGCCGCCGCGGGGCCGGCTGGTCGCGGCCGGGGCACATCGCCTTCACATCGACTGCCGAGGTCACGGCTCGCCCACGGTGGTCGTCGAGACCGGGCTCGACGCCTTCTCGTTCGACTGGGTGCTGGTGCAGGAGCGCGTCGCCCGGACGTACCGGATCTGCACCTACGATCGCGCCGGCTACGCCTGGAGCGAGCCTGGTCCCAAGCCCCGCACCTTCGAGCAGATCAATCTCGAATTGCACCAGGCGCTCGCGTCGGCTGGCGAGCGCGGCCCGTTCCTGCTCGTCGGTCACTCGTACGGAGGCGGACTGGTCAGGAACTTCGCACTGCGCTACTCGACCGAGACGGCGGGCCTGGTGCTCGCGGAAGCCGTCGGTGACACGCAGTGGATCCCGATGGGAAACGAGGTACAGCAACTGCGAAGCTTCGCAAAGGGACGCACCGCCCCGGCGCCGAGGAACGACCTGCAGCCGGGCGACGTTCCGACCACGAAGGGCTACGGCGCACTCGGGCCCTACGAAGAAATCCCGCCCTCGCCCCGCTGCCGGCCGATGTTCGGGCCCTGCACCGCTGGGCGATGCTCCTGCCCGCGCTCGAGGACGCGGAGAACAGTCAGCGGGACTGGGGCGTGGAGAACATCGCGCGGTGGGCGGACTCGGACATGGCCGGTCGACTCGGCGACCTGCCGCTCGTCGTGCTCATGCGGAAGGACGGCGGGTATACAGACGGGATGGGACGGCCAGCATCGGAGCTCGAGGCCGACCGCATCGCGTCGCAGCACACACTCGCCGCTTGGTCGAGGCGGGGACGCCTCGAGGTCGTGCCCGCCGGGCACAGCCTGCACCTCGAAGTCCCCGACGTGGTGGCGCGCGCGATCGACGAGGTCGCACGGATGGTGAAGCGCCACACGATGAAGTAGCGTCGGGGCTTCAGCCCCGGCGTGCACGGTCAGGATCAAGCCTCCGGGAAGCCGCTCTCGACCCGACGATCGAAGCTTCGTTTCCCGCGAGCGATCCTCAGTCGTCGAATCCGAGTCCTGATGATCGATGACGCCGGCGACCGCGTGACCGCACGCTCCATCCGCGTCGCCGAGTGTTGAGGACTGCCAGACCTTCAGCATTCCTCGACCCGCGACACAAACAGTCATGCGACTGTTTTTCAGGCTGTTGCGAACCGCTCGCGCGACCAACTTGCTGATCTCCCGAAGCCACAGCACCGAACTCGCGATCGCGGCACAGAACACCCAATCCTGGGGGCTCAAGCTCACGGTGCCGAATGCGCGCTGAAGAAATGGCGTGTAGATGACCACGACCTGGAGCAGGAGTGACACGCCGAGAGCCGTCCACAGCCAGTGATTCGTGAACAGGTGGACGAACGCACTTCGCTCGTCCGACCGGGCGTTGAGCACGTTGAACATTTGAAAGAGCATCAGTGTCGTAAAGGCCATCGTCTGCGCGTAGCGCAGCTCACCCGAACCTTCAACGAAGCCGCCCGGCAGTGATGCGTCGAGCACGAACAACGTGCCGGCCGCCATGATCACGCCGACGAACACGATGCCGCGCCACATCCGTGGCGTGAGCACGCCTTCACCGGCCGGGCGCGGCGGCTGCTGCATCAGCCCTTCGTCCGCAGGGTCGACGCCAAGCGCGAGCGCGGGCAGCCCGTCGGTGACCAGATTGATCCATAGGATTTGCGTTGCGAGGAGCGGCAGAACGAGCCCGCCGCCCTCGGCATGCAGACCGATGCGTTGAGCCAGCACCACACCGAAGAACATCGTCAGCACTTCCCCGATGTTCGACGACAGCAGGTAGCGCAGGAACTTGCGGATGTTCGCGAAAATCGCGCGGCCCTCTTCCACCGCGGCGACGATCGAGGCGAAGTTGTCGTCGGCGAGCACCATATCCGCTGCCTCTTTCGACACATCCGTCCCCGTGATGCCCATGGCGATGCCGATGTCGGCTTTCTTCAGCGCAGGCGCATCATTCACGCCGTCGCCCGTCATCGCCACGACCGCTCCATTCCGCCGCAGCGCCTCGACGATGCGCAGTTTGTGTTCGGGGTTGACGCGCGCGTAGACGGAGACCTCGGCGACCGTTCGGGCCCGTTCCGCTTCCGGCAGCTTCTCCAGCTCTGCGCCGGTGATGGCGCGGCCGTCCTCGGTGATCCCGAGCTCCTGGGCGATCACCGCGGCGGTGCGCGGGTGATCACCGGTAATCATCAGCGGGCGAATCCCGGCGCCTTTAGCCCGGGCCACGGCGTCCTTCGCCTCTGTGCGCGGAGGATCGATCATGCCAATCAGCCCCGCGAATACAAGGTCCTGTTCGACGCGCGCGTCAGGAGCGGCCGCGTACTCCTCGAGGACGTCGGCAGCCACCCAGAGGCCGGCGACACCGAGAGTCCGCAGGGCCTCGCCGGCGAGTGCTTCGTTCACCTGCAGAATCTCCTCACGGCGCGAGGGCGTCAGGGGTCGCCGGCCGTCGCCGAGCACTTCGAAGCTGCATCGGGTCAGCAGCACATCGGGCGCCCCCTTCGTGAACACAATGCCGCGCGCTTGCTGTTCCAAGTCGCGATGAAGTGTGCTCATCAGCTTGCGCTCGGAGGAGAAGGGCACCTCGCCAACGCGGGGCAACCGCTTGTCGAGCGCGTCGGAACTGAGACCACACTTGCGCGCTGCCACCAGGAGCGCGCCTTCAGTCGGATCCCCCTGCACGGTCCATCGTCCCTCGCGCTCGTGCACCGTGGCGTTGTTCGCTCGATCCGCGACAGCGAGCGCGCGCTCGAGCTCGACACGCAGCGGGCCGTCGATGGGTCCGCCGTCATCTCGCTGGACCTCGTCCGTCTGGCGCATACCCCGAGCCTTCGAACGTGGCTCGCCCGCTGGCCGTCACGACGACCCGGACGGTCATCTCATTCCTCGTGAGCGTGCCCGTCTTGTCAGAGGCGATCACGCTGGCCGAGCCGAGTGTCTCCACCGCCGCCAAGTGCCGAATGATCGCGTGACGCCGGGCCATCCGCTGCACGCCGATCGCGAGAACAGCCGTCACGACGGCCGGGAGGCCCTCAGGCACCGCCGCCACGGCGAGCGCCACGCCGAGAATCAACACATCGAAGATCGCGGACAGGCCGCGCACGTCTTCAACGATGATGATCGTCGCAATCATGACGATGGCGATGACCACGACGACGATGCCCAGCATCTTGCCCGTGCGATCGAGCTCCCGTTGCAACGGCGTGGCTTCGTCGTGCGTCTCTTTCAGCAGGCCGGCAATCCGGCCCATCTCCGTACGCATGCCCGGTCGCGGTCACGACCGCGGTGCCGTGCCCGTAGGTGGCGGCCGTTCCGCTGAAGACCATGTTGTGTCGATCGCCCAGCGGGACCTCGTCGGCAATAGCCTGTGTGTCCTTGGTGACCGGCAGGCTCTCGCCCGTTAACGCAGCTTCTGCAGTCTGGAGCGCGGTCGATTCGACCAGGCGTCCGTCGGCTGGAATGGTGTCGCCTTCTTCGATGACAATGATGTCGCCGGGGACGATGTCCGTGGCGGGGATGCTCCGGCGCTCGCCGTCCCGAATGACCGTCGCATCAGCAGCCGACATCGCGCGAAGGGCCGCCACAGCCGCCTCCGCCCGCGACTCCTGGATGTAGCCCATCGTGGCATTGAGCAGGACGACCGCGAAGATGGCGATGGCCTCGTACGGCAATGCCGCGTCGCGCTCATAGGCCCACAGACCGGCCGAGATCGCCGTCGCGACGAGCAGCAGGATGACGAGCACATCCTGGAACTGCGCGAGAAACCGGCGCCACGCGGGAAGCGGCTTTTCGGCTACGAGTTCGTTGCGCCCATGCTGCTGGAGGCGCGATTGCGCCTCGCTGTCGCTGAGACCGCGTTGCACGTTGGTCCCGAGCGCCGCGATGACATCATCGATCGGCTGACGGTATGAGCGGCTCGGATCCGCCGTTTCGCTCGCGACGGTCGTCACGTGGTCGGCTCCTTGAAAGTCTGCGCGCCATACGAGTTGATGGTATCGCAGGCGCCGGGCACGATTCGGAAGGATCATCATTCACGCTCGCTCTTCTCGTCGCGGCTTTCGGTTGGCTGGGCGACTGGTAGATTCCAGCCGTGCCGGATCGCCATCAGGCGAAGCCCGAAACAGACGCCAGCTCCTGCGATCGCGGTCGGGACTATCGGCCAATTCAGTCCATGCCCGACGACAACGAGCACCGCGCCAGCAAGTGCGGCGAGGGCATAGAGGTCGCGCCGGAGCACGGTGGGTGTCCGGGCGACGAGCAGATCGCGCACAATGCCGCCGCCGATACCGGTCAGCATGCCCAGCAGCGCTGCCATCAACGGGTTCAGTCCGAAGGTAAGGGCCTTCTGAGTGCCGGCAACGCCAAAGAGCGCAAGACCCGCTGCATCGAATATCAATATCGCGCGGCGTACGCGCGCCATCAATGAATACGAGAAAAAGATCAGCAGGCCTGCGGCGAGCGCAACCGCAAGATAACGCCAGTCACTGATCGCGGCAGGCGGGACAGCGCCGATCAGCAGATCCCGTGCGATACCCCCCGCACTGGACGCCACGAAGGACAGGACCAGAATTCCGAAGATGTCGAGATTGCGTCGGACGCCCAGCATCGCACCGCTAATCGCGAAGACAAACGTGCCGGCAAGGTCCAGGACCAGCAGAAGATCGTGGATCGTCTTCTGTTCGAGAACGGGGAATCAGCGGCAACGGCGCACGTCCTGCTCCCGACGTTGAAGCGTTTGGTCGGTCCTTCATTTAGCCAGCCCGGCCAACGCGCCTGCGACCATGGCCTCGATGAGCTTGATGATGGCCTCCTCCGAGCAAGCATCCGAAAGCTGCACGCGTCGTTGACGGACGCCGGCATCGCCCACGTCTACCCTCCCTGCACGGATCATGAGTGGCAGAACCTGGCGGCGCAACCTCAACGACTTCGCGGCGAGGCTCTGCCGCTAGATGCCTTACAACGACTTCTCCAACGCAGGATGAATTTTACTTTTTCGAATTCGCTTGACGCCGGTTCCGTGGCGTTGCTCAAGGCTCGCTGGAGCGTCGAGCCGTGGCAGTCCGAGGCGTTGGTCGACACGGATTCAGCCCGCATTCCCACATCACGAAATCCGTCGTGACGCTCTTGAGAAGGAGGCACGCGAACCGCCGCCCGTCGTCAGTCTCCAATTCCAGGTCGCGATCGCCCCACAGCTCTTCGGTCAGCGCGGCATCCACGGCGGTGAATTGAGGATCGCTTGCATCATGAAGGTTTCAGGCTGCGGTAGCGCGAATCCGCGCACCGGCGGCATGCGTGCCGCAGGATGGCCGATGGTGATTCGCATAGCGCACCGGACAGACGCGCACGAGGCCACGGCAGAGCACGGCGGTGCCCCTCATGGCGCCTCGGCGTGGTCCGTTAGCCATCAGCCAATCCCGGTCCTGCGGCGGTGATTCCAGCGCCCGATCCGAGGTCGGGAGTTCACTGGCATCGCAATGCTGATGCGGATGCACGCCGCTCAACGGCTTCGGCGGTGCTCGGCGTCATGTTGCGCGTCGGCCGCCGCACGATCGAGGTCCGATAGCACACCGCGCAAGAGGTCGATGCGGTCGCGCGTGGTCCCGAGGTGCCAGTCAACCGCCTGCCGTACGTCAGCAGGACGTGCAGCTTTTGCCATTCGCTGCAGCGTCTTTGTCAACTGCTTCTCGATATCCAAGGAGTCGACCAACTCATCTACGACCCAGTCATAAAGCGTCTCGCCCTGCGCACGCTCGAGGGCTGGACCGTACGATTGCGACAGTGTGGTGAGAACGGCTGGGATGGTCATGCTGGTTACTCTGCAAAAAGCGTGACGTTGTTTTGCCCATCGATGCGCCCGATCCTGTTCGCTAGTGGCGTCTCATTCTTTGACCGGCTCGACAAGGCATCGGCCTGCACCTTGCAAACGAAGGTCTGTTCACAGAGCGACATGGTGGCGTTCGCTACGAGGTGCGCAAAGGGAACAACACGAGGCGCTCGGAGGGTGAAGGCCATGAGGGCCACAAGCAAACGTTCTGACCAGGCGAGGAGAAGGACGAGCGTCAACTCAGGCGACCCGGACGGCCGCAAGGGAGCGGTGGAAGACGGGCGTCCGGACGGCGTCACCCATGCCCCTGGGTTAGATGACAATGGGATGCCCAACGACGAAAAGAAGATCACTGAAGACGCGGTTGGTGCCCGGGAAGACGGATCCCAGGGATGACGTCCCTCGAGGGCGGCCGTCCGTCACATCGCGATTGCGGACGAGGGCGCTCGTGGGAATGATACGCCCATGGCTTCAGCACATCGCTCACGATCTGCCCACCACTGGGCGTGTATCGGCCTCGTCTTCGCGATGTCGCTCGGCACAGTCTCGACCGTGATCGCGCAGCAGCGAATCGCCTCAACCGCGCGACGTGAAATGGAGCGGTGATCCGCAGGTTCTACGAACTGCGGGCCCGTACGCTCGACGAGCGCGGAACCGTGCAGGACGTCACGGAACTGATGGCGCTCTTCGCCGACACGGCACAATACGAACATCCACGAGCGAATGTGACGATGACAAAGAGTGAGGCGACGGAGGGGATCAGGGCGCACTTGAACGAGGGGCGTCACGCTCGCATCACCTTCCGCAAGATCTGGATGGGATCCAACGTCGCGACAGTCGAACTCACGCTGCAGTACGACGTGCCCGACACCAGGATTACGCGCGGCGTGTCGGTCTTTGAATTCACAAACGGGAAAATCCAGCGGGTCGCAGAATACTGAGGCTCGCCGTGCTCACCGGCCGCTGACTCGCGCCATCATCGCGTCTGTGCCGCGAACGCGTCCCCGACTCGCAGCGCCAGCGCGGACGTGTTCGCGTGCGCCATGTTTGACGTGAGAGCGATGACGATGCCGCTGTCGCGCACCATCCTCAGCGACATCACCATGCCGCCGGCGAGTTCACCATTGACGCTGCGGGGATTCGTCGCCAGCGCGAAGCGCACGAGATCGGACGGCGTGGAATAGAACGCCATTCCGTTCGCGCAACAGGCCAGGTCGCGCATGTACATCAGCCGTCGCCCACGGCGGGGATTGTGGTCGTCGATCTTGGGACGTAGAACGTCGCGCGCCCGCCCGGCAGCGGGTACTCCGCGGGCATGAGACCGAGCGGCTGCCAGATGACGTGGCGGAGGAACGTGAGGGGCGGGAAGTCCTCTCCCTCCTCGCCGATCGCTTCAGGGCTCCATTCCTTCGCTGCATCAGACCCGGTGTTGGTCAGCCCGAGCGGCGCGACGGCGGCGCTGACTGCGGACGCCGCGGTGCCGATGTTGAACCGCGTGTCCGGCGTGACGGGCGCCCGCGTCACGACGTCCCTCCATCCGAACCCTTCGGCCCAGACGACGGCGCCCTCCTTCGCCGAGGCTACGGAGGGCAAGCCGATACCGACCGCCACGGACACGCCGGGCAGGTTGTGCTCCAATACGGCTGCGCGCACGAGCTCCCGCGCGCGCTCGACGGCCGCCGTATATTGCGGCGCCGGCGCCGAGTCGACGACCGACGGCACCGCCTGTGACTGCGGGAAGAGCGGCGCGGTCACAACGACGCCGTGGGTCAGAAATGCCGCGAACGCGGCAACGAGGACGCCGACGGCAAGCGCCGTGCGGGCAGCCCACATCGGGAGCCGGTTGCGGGCGGCCCTGACACCGAGCACGACTCCGGCCGCCATCAGCAGCATGCCGATGACAGCGGCGCCTGGCGCATCGTCGGCGCCGGCCACATAGATGCCCATGGCCGCGATTGCCAGGCCGAGGGCGATAAGGGTGAATGCCTTCACGGGATTCATCACGGTGGATTTCATGCCCGCAGTGTGGCCGAGGCCGGCTGTGGAGTCCTCACCAAACCGTGAGCGGCCGTTGAGATTCGAGTGAAATGCGGCGAAAGCCCTCATCGCCTTGGGAGTAGATGCTGCCGTCTCCGGCAAGACCACCCTGGACCATGAATCGTGGCCCTCGCTGGGCATCCAGCAACCGATACCTTCGTCGAATAGATTCCTCTGCCTCCATCTTGTTAAATGAGTCCAGCGAGTGGCCAGTAGATTTCAGCAGCCAGTAACAAGCATCGGAGGAATCACAATGCATCCTTTACGCAAACTCCGTGAAGCTGGTCACGCGACACCCGTTCAGGTGAGCGCGCTGCTGGCCGACAACGTCGTATTCAACAGCCCAATCCTGATACGCCCGATCGAGGGGCGTGACGTCGTCGCGGCGATTTTCGCTCAGTCGAGCGCCACGCGTGGTTCCGGTACCTATACCGCCGAGTCCAAGGTTGGTGAGCGCACCACCTTCCTGCGCTGGGAGGGGACGATGGAGGGCCACAAGATCGAGAGCTTTGAGGTCATCGTGGACAACGAGCAGGGGTTGATCGTGGAGCGCACTGTCGCCCTTCGGCCGTACCCGGCGGTGAAACTGTTCCGCGACGCCATGTATGCATCGCTCAAGGATAAGCTGCCGCCCGATGTGTGGAATTACCCAACGCCGTAGGGACGCAAAGGCGGGGTTCGCCAGTCGTAGGCACTATGAACGCAAAATACCGAGCGATCGAGGTCTCAAGCCGGGAGTGTTCACCTCAGTGAGAAAGCCGCTTGTGGATCCCGGGCCCCATCAGATTCGCATTCGTGTGGAGGCCTGTGGCGCATGCCATTCGGATTCGGCGACAGTGGACGGCCATGAGCATTCCGCGATGACACAACCGCAGTCAAGGCGAAAGACTACGTGTTCACGGAGCACGGAAAGCGGTGAGCCGCACCAGGAGGACATCGCGCGCGCGCAACCCCGAGACGCAGCGCCGGTGTCGGTATGTACTGGTCGTTGAGCTTGAATAGTGTGGTGACGGGATTCAACGTGACAGACGGCGCAGGCCGCGCCGATTCCCCGGCGCGAGGCACGCGCGCGTAGGCGCAGAGGCGGAGCGGATGCCCCCGTGACCGCCGGCCGGCGTCGATGATTATCGATGAACTGGAGCCCGCTGCCCACGCAACTGGCGTCGAAGGACGCGATTTTCTCGGTCGGGTCCTGGGACACTACGGCCAGGACGCTATTGACTTCTTCCAGTGTGCCCGTCAATCACTGCGAGGTTCTCTACAGCACCGAACGACGCCTCTCGAAGCGGCTTTCCGCGAGTTCGTGGACCAACGGCGAGAACCACAATCAAGGCAGCGATCAGAATCGGGTCGATAATCACAAACAATAACGATTTTCCGTGGTCCGCGAATAAATGCCCAAAAACGAGAAGCATTGTCACGGCACCTACGCGTCCCCACGCAGACGCGATACCCATTGCAGTTGCTCTAATCTCGGTAGGATAAAGCTCTGGAGTGTAGGTATAGATCGCGGTTGATCCAAGGGAGAGAAAGAAGACCGTCAGTCCTCCGAAGGCCATTACTTCGGTGGGTAAGTGCGAGTGTCCGAATAGCGTTCCAAACGAAGCGACTGAGGCAAATGAAAGCACGATCGCGTATTTGCGGTCGAGCCATTCCACGGCATACCCTCCAAGTATATAACCGGGAATCGCCGCGGAATAGATAACGACCGAGTATCGGAAGGAGTTCACAATGGAATGCCCTTCCGCCGACAGTATAGTTGGGACAAAAATTTGATACGTATAAAGAACTCCGTACTCCGCGAACCATGCTGCCCAGAGCATGAGCGTCAGGCTCCGGTACGCTCCGCCCAGCAGTGCTTTTGGGTGCACCGGTTGTGAGCACACTTGTGTCCTGCTGTGCCCGGGAATGACTGGTGGTAGGGCTCGAGCACTGGACTTCGCCACCTCACCCTCGACTCGCCTGAGGACGGCTTCCGCGTCGGCTGTGCGACCGACTCGAATCAGCCACCTGGGCGATTCGGGCAGCACTGATCGCATGAGGCCTCCAACAAGGGCAAACGGAGCGGTCAGAAACAGCGCCCAGCGCCAGCCCAGGGTCGGAATGATCAGCAGAGCCCAGACTGACGACAGTGCGATACCGGCCCCGAAAAAAGCCATCATCCAGCCAACTAGTGTTCCTCGTATTCGTGAGGGCCACAATTCCGCCAAGTATGGCGGGACAGTCGAGCTCTCAGCGCCGACAAAGAACCATGTGAAGAAATTCAAGCCGGCAAATACGCCGACCGAGTGAGAGAACCCTCGGCACGCAGAGAAGACGGAGTACAAAATCAGAGTGAACAGAATCGTCTTCTTTCGACCGACGCGATCGGCAACAAAGCCACACAGTGCAGAACCCACAAGATAGCCGGCCAGGCCGATGGCCGAGATGACCCCAATGGTCTGTGCATCGAAATGCCAGTCGCTGCGAAGCGATGCGAGAACGAAACCAGTCACAGCCGTATCCAATGTGTCGAACAGCAGTGACAGGGCAGCGACGACAAGGATTTTCGCGTGGAACCGTGACGCGGGGAGACGATCAAGGCGATCAGAAACGTCGCCGAGTGTCAATTCTGCCGTCGGGCCAGCATGAGTGACGGTGGCTTTCAGCTCGATTGCGATGCGAGGACCGTGTAGTACGTGCGAGAAGAGAAATAGTGTCCGCGAGCTGCACGTGCCCTAAGGTCGGTGAGGAACGCGTCGGCGTCAGTTTCAGAGAAGGCGCCTATTCCCTTGAAGTGCTTGAGTGACGGCTCCACAAACCATGTGTAGAACGTGTCAAGATCCTGCGAGACCTCAACTGTGGGCGCGATGAGAATGTGATTGAATCCAAGCTCGCGAAGCTGGCCAGGAAGCTCTCGTATGATGAGCCCATTTCGCAGCTCCCTGCAGGCGAGGTCGCTGAATCGACGCCCCAGTTCGTTGTCCGACGATTGCACGACGAGCGTTCCCCAGTCGATTTCTGTGATGGACACGACCCCTGATGGAGCGAGGACTCGTTTTATCTCCATTAAAGCTTTCAGGGGATCGGGAACATGCAAGAGTAATTGCGTTGCAAGGACACGATCAAAGCTCGCGACCGGGAACGGAAGTTCCAAGACGCTTCCCACGCGGAACGAGAGGTTGTCAACGTTCTCCTCGGAACGGTGGTGTGCTTCGGCAATCATGGTCTCACTGAGATCCACGCCAACGGCTGTCCCAGGAGCAACAATCGGAGCCACGAGGCGAATCAAGTCCCCCGTACCGCAGCCAACGTCAAGTACGTTGAGTCCGGGGCGGAGAGCCAGCGGCGCAAAAAAGTCCGTGGGCGATGTGCGAGCGCGTTCGAGAAGACGAGCGCGGGTAGCATCCAGAAGGTTCACAAAGAAGCGTGGATTGTCGGTTCGATCGACTTGAATCCATGCGTCTGCGAACGCAGTCGAGGGCACCAAAGGTTGAGCCAAAGCATCCTCCCGGATACGAGCCCCAGTAACCACCGCGCGAGCGATCTGTTTCCCGCCGTCGTCACCCCGCTGAAACGTCACCGAAGCAGAAGCACGTGCTGACGGGCGAATGCAACCGCCTGGACCGGTACCATCGCGCACCCCTCAGCTCGGGCCGCCTCGAATCTTGCGCCACCGAGCGATGTTTTCACCGGCTCGAAGTAACGATCCCGGATCCACCCGATCGTTGGTACCAGGGACCCGCCCACGCTTTCCAGCAGTGCGTCCGAGGCACCCCACAACCGGGCCGCTCCGTCGGCGTGTCCCTCGGCGGCTAGCAGCCCGGCGAATACGTCGAGACTCCAAGCAATCCCACGTGGATCTTCGAGTTCCTGACAAAGCGACATCGCCTCTGAGGCCTGCGCGCGCGCCTGGTCGAAGTCCTGCCGAACGATACGCAGCCCCGCCGCGGCCGAAAGCAGAATGCCCAGGCCCCACACTTCACCGGCGCGCCGATGCACCTCGATGGATTCGTCGTAGAGCTGTTGCGCTCGTTCATGGTCGCCGTTCAGAACCGCGATGTTGGCCAGGATCAGCAGCGGGCCGCCATGCTGCACGACTTCGCCGCTGGCATCGGCGGCGCTTCGCGCCTGCAGGGCAAGCGCGGCAGCCTGTTCGTGGTCGCCGAGCTCGAACGCGGCAAGTCCCTTGAGAAACAGCGCGAACGACACGACCCATGCATCACCATATTCATGGCCCAACGACAGCGCCTCGCCAGCGAGTTCCCCAACCTGGACGTGCCGCCCGCGGAAGGTGTGCATGTGCGCCAGACCGATTAACGCCCGCGCACGCAGCCCTCCCGCCGCATGAACTACCCCGAGCGCTTGTTCGAGCCACAGCTTTCCCTCCTCGTACAAGCCGCGCTTGGTCCAGAACCAGAACAGTGCGCCAGCAAGCTCCACGCCCTTCTCGGCAAGGGCCGACGATGTCAGGGCCCATTCGAGCGCCGCCCGGATGTTCTCCTGCTCGATCTGCAGTCGTCGGAGACACGGTACCTGATGGTGGTGGCGGAGAATGGGCAAGACCCCACGGAACTCGTTGAAGAAAAACTCGAAATGCCGCTCGCGTAGCCGATCGGCGGCGCCCGTCTGCACCAGCCGTTCGCGCGCATACTGGCGGATGGTCTCTAGGTAGCGGTACCGGCGCTCGCCAGCGAACTCGCTGTCCACAACCACGAGGGATTTGCTCACCAGCCGCGACAGCAGATCGAGCACGGCGTTCTCGTTGATGCCGTCGCCTCTACACACCTGCTCGGCGGCCGCAAGTGTCCACGCGGCCGGGAACGCCGAGAGTCGGCCGAACAACTGCTGTTCGACGTCCGACAGCAGTTGGTAACTCCAGTCTACGGTCGCCTCGAGTGTCCGCTGCCGTGCGACGGCCGTTCGGGCGCCGCCGGTGAGCAAGCGGAATCGATCCTGCAGCCGCGCTTCAATCTGCTCCGGTGACAGGACGGCGACGCGCGCGGCCGCCAATTCGATCGCGAGCGGAATGCCATCGAGACGGCGGCAGATACGGGCTATTGAGTCGGAGTTGTCCGGAGTTGGCGCGAAGGCTGAATCAACGGCGCCTGCTCGCTCGATGAAAAGCTGTGTCGCCTCGGAGTCGATGAGCGCGTCAACGTCGACCGATGCCAGTCGGTCTGGCAGCGACAACGAGGGAACGCGACAGACGGTCTCGCCCGAAATCCCCAACGCTTCACGGCTCGTTGCGAGAATCCGCAACGCCGGTGCCTCGCGCAGCAGGGCCTCGACCAGCTCGGCGCAAGCGGCAATCACATGCTCGCAGTTATCCAGTACCGAGGAGGAGCGCGCGATCGCGCAGCGTGTCGAGCAGGACGTCCCGGGCCGATCGCTGCGCGCCTTCTCGGACACCGAGGACGGTCGCGATCGTCTGTGCCACCAGATCGGGCACTGACAGCGGCGCCAGATCGACCAACCACACGCCGTCTGAAAATTCGTTCACGACGCCGCAGGCCAGCCGAACCGCCAGCCGCGTCTTGCCAACCCCTCCGGCGCCCGTCAGCGACATCAACCGCGATGATCTGAGCACCCCCGGCAATTCGAGGAGCTCCTTCCGGCGTCCGACGAAGCTCGTGACCTCGGCCGGCAGGTTATGGCGATGCGAGCTCGCCAGATGTTCGGGCGCGATCAAATGACCAGGCGACGTCTGCGGAAGCGACGGAGGAACGAATTGAAGTGGCGCGACGAAACGGTAGCCTTTGCCGGGAACGGTCTCGACGAATCGGGGCGACTCACGCGAATCGCCCAACACGTGTCGGATCTTGAGAACGGCGGTTCGGATGCCGGCGTCGAGGTCGGTGAAGATGTCCGGTCTCCACAACCGCTTCGCGATGTCCTCGCGCGACACCAGTTCCTGTCGGTGCTCCAGCAGCAGGAGCAGGAGATCCATGGGTTGCCGCGCAAGTGGAACGCGCTGCCCATCGCGCCGCAGCTCGTAGGCCGCCACATCGACTTCGAACTCTCCAAAGCGGTACGTCACGCCGGCGGAGGTCGAGCTCATGCGTGGCTCCACCGAACTAGGGTGTCATACGCGGCTGGGTCGTCGACAAAGATTCGACATTCTTTCAATGTGCCGTCAATAGCCGGCTGGGTTGCCCTTCGAGACAATCACGGGACACATTGTGAGGGACAACACCCATGGGTTCATTGACGCAAATACTGAAACGTCGCGTTCGAACAATCGCAGCGATCTCGCTGGCCCTTGCGGCGATCGCGCTCACGACATCGGTCGTCGCTACGGAGCGGCATGACGATGCACACTGGGTCGGCACGTGGACTGCCAGCCCGCAGGGGGTTGCGGCGCCCATCCAGATCAACGGGCAAACGGTCCGGCAGATCGTGCACACCAGCCTTGGCGGCGAGCGCGTGCGCGTCCGTCTCTCCAACGCCTACGGCACGAGCGGACTGGTCATCGGCTCCGCGCACGTGGCCATCAGCACGGGCGGCGGATCGATTTCCGGCAAGAGCGATCGAGTGCTCAAGTTCAATGGCTCACCCACCATCACCATTCCTGCCGGTGCCTTGGCGGTGAGCGACCCCGTTGCGCTCAACCTGCCGGCGCTGGGCGACCTCGCCGTCAGTCTCTACCTGTCGGAGAACGTCGCGGCCACGACCCAACATGTAGAGGCTCAGCAGACCACCTACATCTCGTCTGCGGGAGACTTCACGGGCGCGAGCACCGTGGCGGGGACCACGACGACGTCCTTCTACTTCCTGTCCGGCGTCGAAGTCCGCGCGACGGAACGCGCGAGGGCGATCGTGACGATCGGCGACTCGGTCACCGAGGGCTTCGGCTCGACGACCGACATGAACCAGCGCTGGCCAAACATTTTGGCGGAGCGGCTGCAGTCCAACCGGGGCACATCACGCGTGGCCGTGCTCAACGCGGGCGTCAGCGGCAATCGCGTGCTGCATGACTTCCTTGGGACTAGCGCGCTGGCGCGCTTCGATCGCGATGTGCTCGTGCAGAGCGGCGTGCAGTACGTGATCGTGCTGCAAGGCAACGCCGATTTTCTCATTCCCGGGCTGATCGGCAACCCTACGGAAGAGGTGACCGCTGAGCAGATCATCCAGGCGCATCGTCAGATGATCGATCGCGCCCACGCCTTGGGATTGAGAGTCTACGGCGGCACGTTGAATCCCGTCGAAGGCTACCCGTTCCCGGGCTTCTGGACAGCCGCTCTGGAGGCGAAGCGCCAGGCGGTCAATCGTTGGATCCGAACCAGTAACGCCTATGACGCGGTCATCGATTTCGACAAGCTGCTGCGCGATCCGAACCATCCCTCACGCCTGCTGCCGGCGTATGACGGCGGCGATCACGTGCATCCCAACGATTTTGGCTACCGCGTGATGGCCGAGGCAATCGACCTCTCTCTATTTCACGACGACGAGGATTGAAACGAGCACGCCAACTTTCAACCTGCGCCATACGCCGAGCTTGGCGTGACGGTCAGCGGGCAGCCGCCCGGGCAGCGGCTCCATGTCTCGATTCCGTGCGACTCGCGAAAGAAGCCCTCGCCCTTGAACTGCTTTGTCGAGGCTCGATACTCAATTCGTTTGCGTTTGGCACGTATCAATCGGGGTACGTTCCTTGCTCGCAGACATACGAGCCATGCTGTCACTGGGCGACAACGAGCATGGTCCATGTAGTGGTTGTGCTTCGCATGGCTGAAAGACCTGGAATGGGTAGATGGAGAACGCTCATGCCCAGATTACGATTTCTATCACGCCTGACCGCCGCCGCCCCGATTGCGTTCATAGCACTCGCCGGTATGGCGAGTGCGAATCCCATTACGTATGACCTGGCGGCCGATTGGTCAGATACGACCAATGGCGGCACGAACGTATGGACATACGGGAGATACGCCAGCAGCGTTGGCGCCGGATCCGCCGCCACGTTCAATGACTTCGACTTGAATGTTGAGGTAACCGTCGACCCGGCGTCCGGACAACTTCTGAGGGCATGGCGTAACCCTAGTCCCAGTCTGATTGATCCGAACATCATCAAGAACGAGGGCTCAACAGTTACGACGTCGGGGTTCAGCATCATCACCTTCAATGCTGGTGCGGTAACGTTCGGACCGTACCTTGGCCCCTCGGTGGCTCGTTTCACGGCGCCGGTTGCTGGTTTGTATGATGTGTCTGCCGCATTCAAGACCGTCCAAGTTGGCAATACGGCTCCGCACGCGTACATCTCGCTCGATGGTGCCACGCCACTCGACCGGGGCGTGTTGTCAGCGAGCTTGACGACTTACACGAACTCGGCGCTTTCGTTGGCCGTTGGGGACACCGTGGACTTCATCGTGTGGGGCGCGGACTCCGGCAACAAGACGACAGAGGTGAGCGCGAGTCTGACCACGGACGCTGCTGCGGTTCCTGAGCCCGGCTCGGTGTTCCTTCTCGGCAGCGGCCTCGCCGCCGTAGCGGCCCGGCGGCGGTTCGTGGGGGGCCGTTAAGTCGGCCGCCGCATTCGTTCCCGCTCGGCGTGACTCACGCGTCGATCTGGCGGCCACGCTACGCGCGATGTGATCATCCCAGCGCGCCGCCGCCGTCACCCGGTCACGCAACCCACGAGGGGACGACCTGGCCCAGTCGGGTTGGTGCAGTCAGGGCGTGGATCGCGGTGACGATACCGTCTCTCACCGTGAAGGCCATGACGGTGAGTGGTCGTCCACCAACGGTAACGAGAACGCCAGGGATGCCATCCACGAGTACCGGGTGTGCCCGCGCGCTCGGACGCGCGAACCTGGTCGCCTGCGCGGCGATCTCGCCTGCGCCGCGGATGACGACGGTCCCCTGAGTGCCGTGTGCCCGCAGCTCGGCGTCGGGGGCGAGCACGGTCAGCAGTGCTTCGATGTCGCCTGTGCCGGCGGCGGCCAGGAACGCGTTGATGACGTCCCGGGCTGCGGCTTGGGTACTGGCCGGTGGCGTGCCCAGCCGCAGCCGCCCACGGGCGCGGCTGGCGAGCATCTTGGCGGCCGGAGTGCTGCGTCCGAGGATCGCGGCGATCGTGTCGAACGGGATGTCGAAGATATCGTGGAGCACGAACGACACCCGTTCGGCCGGTGTGAGGGCGTCCATCACGACGTACAGCGCCAGGCCGACGGAGTCGGCGAGCAGCGCCTGCTCCTCCGGATCGATGCCCGAGTCTGCGGCGGTGTCCCACCCCGGCATGCCGACGTGAAGCTCCAGCGGTTGCTCGCCCCGTACGCCGCGCCTGCGCAGCGCGTCCAGGCAAATCCGGCCGGTCACGGTGGTCAGCCAGCCACGCAGGTCCTCGATGCTGCCCGCGTCCGTGCGGGCCAGCCGTAGCCACGCTTCCTGTACGGCGTCGTCCGCTGCGGCGTGCGAGCCGAGCATGCGGAACGCGATCCCGTGCAGATAGCTGGCGCTGAATCTCGAACTGCGCGGCCAGCTTTTCTTCCTCGGTCACCGTTCTCCTTAGGTGTTCGGTGGTGTCACTACCAGGACGCATCGCGCGCCGGCAAGGTAACAGCAGGTCCGTCGTTACCTTCGGTCAGGGTTGGGACGTCGTATTGCCGTCGACTGATTCACGAACCCTGGAGGAGATGATGACAGCACGTATCCAGAATTCAACGAGCCAACCCGACATCACGACGGGTGTCCAGCACCTTTTCAAGGCGGTGTACTCGGGTGGTGTACCGAGTCAGACGCTCGAGCTCGTGCACTTGCGGGTGAGCCAGATCAACGGCTGCAGCGCGTGTGTCGACGCCGGCGCCGCAAGTGCGGCCAAGGCCGGCGTCAGCTTCTGAGAAGCTGCTCACCGTCGCCGCGTGGTACGAGAACCCGCTCTTCGACGCCGCCGAGCGGGCCGCGCTGGCGCTCGCTAAGGCCGCGACCCGGCTGGCCGACCGGCCCGGCGCGGTCACCGACGAGATCTGGGCCGCCGCGAGTAAGCAGTACGACGAGCGCCAGCTCGCGGCGCTGGTGCTGATGGTGGCGATCACCAACTTCTTCAACCGCCTCAACACCACCTTCCGCGTGCCTGCCGGAACCAGGTGGGACTGACGCCGCACCGACCTGTCACATCGACCCCCGCGTTCGGCGGGGCAGGCGTGCGCACGGCCGCCACGTTGCGCGTCGAATGGAGAAGCTGAGCAGGACTGACAATCGGCATTATGTGAAAACGCGACGGCCTAATATCCTCTATCGTCCGTGCCCCTGATGACGTTCGCCGGCTCGCTGGTGCGGGCCTGACCGCTGTGCGGGTGACTTCGATGTCGGTCCTGAGAGCGGAGTAAGTATGGTCATCAGCCAGATCCGATCATCGGACGGTCATGAGTGCTGCAACGTCGAGTGCGAGATCACGTTGGAAACGGGCGCAGCGCGCTCAGAGCACATCTTCGCTCGTACCGAGCTTCCCCACAGGCTCGAGGCTGATCCAAACGCGTTTCTTCTCGGCGCCTTCCTTCCGGCATGGACGGCCGGCGAATCGCGGATCAGGATCGAGGGTGCGATCTGCCCGTTGCTCGCGGCCAACCTGACGATCGCGTCCTCGCTTGTGCGGACGTGGTTCACGGATCTGGGGGCACCCCCAATCATCGAATGCGACCACGAGTACCGGCAGCCCGGCATGAGGAGCGGTGCGTTCCTCTCAGGCGGCGTGGACTCGCTGGCGATGATCCGTCGCCTCACTTCGCTGATGCCACCTGGGCACCCGGACCGCCCGTCTGCCGCGATTGTCGTTGACTACCAGGAGGTGGGCGGCCTCGACCGCAGCGAGACAGACGCGCGCTTTGCCACCAGCATGTCGACGAGCCGCCGGATCTGTGCCGACATCGGCCTTGACGTCATCCCCGTCCGCAGCAACTTCTGCACGTTGAACCGCGGCATGCGCTTCTGGATGTATCGGTACCATGGCGCCTTTCTCGCCAGCATGGCGCACTTCCTGGGTCGCGAGTTCCGTCTCTGTTACCTCGCCTCATCGTCGCCCGCGACGCACCTGATTCCGTGGGGATCTCATCCTCAGCTCGATCCGTTCTATTCGAGTCAGCACGTTCGCATGTCGCACTTCGGCATCGAGTCGTCGCGGCTGCAGAAGGTCGATGCGCTCCGGGATTGGCCGGCAGCGCTCGATCACATGTACGTGTGCACTTCGAATGCGAGCGGGGGCAAGAACTGTGGGATCTGTGAGAAGTGCGTCCGAACCCGGCTGCATCTGCTGCGTTGCCGGAGTGCTGCCAGATGCTGGAGCGTTCGCCGGAGACGATGTCAGCGAAGGAGAGATCCGAGCGGTTCGCATCAAGAGCGAGGGCGCACGCGTCTGTTTCGAAGACGCGCTGCCTCGATTGCGACAACGCGGTCGGCCCGATCTGGTAGCGGCGGTCGAACGCATCGTGGCCGATCACATCCAGTCTGGCGAGCAACGTGCAGGCACAGCGGAACCTGCTACGCCGCGCAGCCCGGAAGGTAAAGCGATTCTTCGCGCGCTGACGATCAGTTCTCACCTCAATATCGGCGCTTCAGCGGCGGAACCGGACGTAGCGGTTCTCGACGCCAGCGTCCTCGGCGGTGTAGGTCACGACGTCGACTTGGGCCGTGGTGTGGTCCTGAAGAATCAGGTTGCCGCCCTGATTCCCCAACTGCACACCAGTGCCGTCGAGCGCGATCGCTACAGATTGGCCAGGGCCCAATGACGTATTGATCGTCGTCACCCGCGCGTTCTTGTCCAGCAGCCGCCATCCGGTCAACGTCTGCGCGGTGGTGGACAAACTCGCGAGCACGACGATCTCCTGACCGGTATCGTCGCCACTCGGATTGAGCAATGCGCGCTCGATGTAAACCGTGGACAGGACCGGCACCGGGATTGGTCCGTGCGAGATGATCTGGCCGATAGCTGCGGAACCCGGCATGGCGTTACCGGCAGTGTCAGTGGGAATGCGCTGGGTCTCAAAGCCGAGGAAGAGACCGAGATACCGATCGGGGAACGCGAGGATGAGCCCGCCATCGTGAAACACACCGTTGTCCCCCGCGTGCGAGCCCGACATTGCCCTGGTTCATGTGAATGTCGTGGATGCCGTGGAGCCCGTCGAGATTCCCGAACTCGGTGTCGATCGGCTTGTGCAGGTTGCGATCGAACTTGGCGCCGAACGCGTAGATCTCGCCGCCGGCGGTCTTGCACTGATCGAGATACAAGCGACAACAGATCCTGCAAGTCGTCACTGCTCGCGCTGCCGGACGGCGGCAGCGACCGGCCGAGCGTCCAGTCGAAGAGCGGCGCCTTCACGAAGTCCAGGGCATTGCCGGCATTCGCGGGCACGGTGCTGAACCCGGACGTGCGTGCGGGAAGCGACGCCAGCAGGGGATGACCCGCGAGCGGATCGACCACCCAGAACGCGACGTCGGAACCGGTGTCGGACTGCACGTTCACGGCAATCCGCCACGGCTGACCCCCATCCTCGAGCACGCGGATCTGCAGATGCGGCGTCGCCGTGTTGTCTTCGCGCTTGAAGCGATCGGGGCGGCCTCTGAGCACTCCGTACAACATCGCCATCGCGAGCTCCTTGATTTCTTGGCGGCCAGATCGTCGACGAGCGCAGGCCGCGGACGGCAACGGTTCACGTGAGTGGGCAGTCTCAGTGAGACCTTAGACGGTGTCAAGACAAAGCGAGGTGCCGGTATACTGCGCGAACCGTGTCCTGGCTCTCTCTTCTGGCGTTCGCTTCTGCGTGTCTCGGATTGCAGAGCGGTCAGACACCGTCGTCGGGCATTCCGTCCGGCTGGCAGCGCGTCAAGGTCTGTCAGATTTCCTTTCTCGCGCCCAAAGACCTCACGGATCAGCGCATCAATGGCGTCGATTCGTGTGTTGCGGAATACCGCAGCAACACGATGCGACTGCACGTGGACTCAGGGATGTCTGGCGCCGCCGCCACGAAGACCGACATGACGCTGGAGTTCAAGGAAACGTCCATCGAAATTGACGGCATCAAGGCCCAGTTGGTTACCTACCAGGATTCGCGAAACCTGTCCAAGCTGAACCTCATCGCACAATTGTTTCTGGTTCTTTATCGAGCGTTGGACCCGCGCCAGGGCAGCTCGTTCCTGACGGTGATGATCGAAGCCAGAGGTGCGAAAGAGATGGAGATGGCGAAGCAGATCCTCGGGAGCATTCACCTGGAAGCTCGGCCACTCCAGTGACTCATCAGCAGACCCGAAGCACAACAAGTCGAAAACATCATGACCGCCGGATGACAGCCGCTGTAGACTGCGGCCGCTGAGGTCTGCAGCTATCGCAAGGCGCTCGAGCCGGGACGGCCCGCTGGCGGGCAACAGTCGATGGCGCTCACTATTCCAAACACGATATCAGCCGACTCAGTAGAACTCTTGGAGGCGGCCAACGCCCCAGCCCACGATGGCGACATCTGGCGGCGATTCGGTCGCGAGTCTTTTGGATGCGTGGTGCTACGAGAGGGCTATCGCAAGTCCATTGCCGCGCGAGCTGCGCTCGTTTTCACGTAGACTGGCTCGTCGCGCGCATCCACCTGGGCGTGCCGCCCGTACCTCAATGGCAACAACGAGACGTGCGTCCTGGCCAACACTCTCGCTGGCGGCTACACGTCATGCTCCGTGGATACGTGGCCTACAGCGGAGTCTCGCTGACCGCGACGTTCTAAGCGACCACGTTCGTCTGCGATTCCGATCCCGTGTTTCGCCGCCCGAGCCCTGTCAGCAGATGGACGCGAGGAACATGGCCGCACCCGTCAGCACGGGCAGGTCGAGGACGAACGACCAGACGACTCCCAGCGACACACACAGCGCGTCGCGCCCCGGCCACTCGAACCGGCGATCGAAACAGAACCAGATCAGCCAGCGCCATTCGAGCGTGCGAACCGGCACCAGACCGAGGAGATAGTACGGGAGGCCACCGCTACGGCCCTCTCCGAGTGGCAGCGACTGGAATACGCCGTGCGCCGCCAGTCCGGCCCACGCCGCCGTGTAGATCGCGCCGATGACGATGCCGAGCCCCGTTCGGATCAGTCCGACGCGCCAGACCCCGACGTCGCGTCGATCGAGGATTGCGCCGAACACGCGAGCCGACAGCGTATAGCCGGCGTACTTGACGGCGGCGTAGATCGGATAACCAAGGATCAGCAAGCCGACTGCCATGACACGAGCCGGCACGGATGATACCCGTACTAGAGCACTAGACACGGAAGCGAGATCGGCCCGGAATCGCTAATGGAGAGATGGGCAGTTACCCGCCTGCATCCCCGTCACGCCCATCAAGTCCTCCGGGGCGATGTCTGTAAGACCGGTCACTTCCTCGCCCGTTCCAGATCCAACGGCCGCAGCGCGACGTTCCACGTGAGCCGCACGGACCGCGGCGTGAAGCACACCCTATCGTCGCACGCTTGGTACGTGAGCCTCCCCGTGATGGTCACTGTCGACTCGTCTTTCAGCGCGACCTGTCCGCGGATCGTCGGATCGATTGCGACATCCTGAACGATGCGGAACGGCCGCTGAAAGACTTGGACGTGCTCGTTCAGTGGCTTGAAGTAGTAGTCCTCGGACGGTGGGAAGACGGCGTTCTTGACGAGCAGTCCCGGCTCGGGATCGATGGAGAGCGCGATCGGCGTGTAGCCAGTGACCGTCGGCGCGTACACGTGAACGCCCGCCGCCGGCCGAACGTCGAGCACGAGCGCGAAGTTCGTCCCCAACGCAACCGCGGCGTCGGTGACCGACGACAGGATCGTGAGCGGCGGGGCCGAGATTTCCAGCACCGTGCCCGACTCCTCGCCGCCGAGGCGCGTCAGGATGCTGGCCGCCGAGTCGCGCTCCTGGTAGTTGTCTTCGAAGAATCGCGCCGTCACGATGCCGCGGCGATCGAGGACGAACGTCCCGGGGAAGGGAATCCCGCGGAGCCGGCCCGAACTGGACGCCGTCGTGTTCAGGATCCCGTAGCTCGTGATCGTGGCCGACCCGGTATCGGACAGCAGCGGGAACGTGATGTGTCGCCGGCCGGCGAAGTCGGCCAGCACCGATACTGGGTCGTAGGAGATCGCGGCCACGTTCAGCCCCTGTCTCCGCAATTCCTTGACCCGGCCTTGCAGCTCCACGAGCTGCGTCTTGCAGAACGGTCACCAGTCCGCCGACCGGATGAAAACCAGCATCAGTCCCTTCGGCCCCATCAGCGAGTTCAGCGTGCGCGACTTGCCTCGTTGGTCGGCCAGGGTGAAGTCGGGCACGCGCGCGCCGACTTGCGGGCCCAGTGACTGGACGTCGGGCATGGCTGACTGCTGCGCGACGGCGGCGGCGGCCGGCACGCGGCTGGCGGCGAGAAGGAGGAGGAGGACTGCGCTCCGCGACGCCCGGCCAAGGTCGTTTGAACGCGGCCAGTTGCTCCTGGTTGGCTGAGTCACGGTGACATTCTGCCGCCGGTCTGGTCGTCGCCGAGACCGGGGCGGAACCCGATGCAGGCTCCGCCCCGAACGCATCCGCCAGGTCGGTTGCGAATCCGTACCACGTCCCCCGCGCCGGGCAGCGTCGCGAACCTCGAGACGTAGATCGAACCGTCACGGCCGAGCGCCATGCCGCCCGGCGAGATCAGTGCGCCCGCCGCAATCTCCGAACGGGTGCCGTCGGCCGCCACGTGGATGAGCGCTCCCAGCGGATTACCTACAGGAGGGCAAAGAGCGATCTTGGGGAACGATCGTCGGAGTCCGACCTTCGAGGCAGGTGACTCTGGCGCTGCTCGCAGTGTGTTGTCAAGGGCCATTCCGCAGTCGGCGAACGGTGCCACGGCTCACAGTTCTTGCGACAGACCTCCGCCTGCGCCACAATCGGCGCGCTGGAGACCACGCTGAGGCATGTCCTTCAAGTCCGTTCGCGCATGGCTGGGGCTCAGTGCGCGCGACGATGAGACGGTCGAACCGCTCAAAGACACGCTCGACGCCCTCGAGCACCTCGAGCCGGACCTCGCCCGCGTGCTCGCGGCCTTCGCCTACCTGATGGGGCGCGTCGCCCATGCCGACCGCGCCGTCTCGCCGGAGGAAACCAGGGCGATGGAGACGCTCGTCGAGGAGCACGGCGCGCTCGCGCACGATCAGGCCGTCCTCGTCGTTCAGCTCGCGAAGAAGAGCAACCTTCTATTCGGCGGAACAGCGGACTTCCTCGTGGCGCGCGAGTTCTCGAGTGTGGCGACGTACGAGCAGAAGTTGGCGCTCGTCCGCTGCCTGTTTGCGATCGCGGCCGCCGATGAGGCGATCTCCACGGTCGAAGAAGGCGAGATCCATCGCATCGCGAGCGAGTTGCGGATCGACCCGCCCGATCTCACCGCGCTGCGCGTCCGTTACGGCCGATACCTCCCGGGCCTGTCGCCGAGCCGTGATGGTTCGTGAGGGCCGCGACCAGCCCGCACTGACCTGCGACTCAAGGACGGCCTGCTCCACCCACGGGAGCGTGCGAGATTTCGGAGGGGCTCCATCAGACCGGAGATGCGTGGCCTCCCCGGAACCGTTCAGACAAAAACAGTCGTGATTCTGGGCAGACCAGCTTGGCACACGACGTGCCCTTTCCCAGTGATTCCGTTCGCAGCCCTGTTGGAGTGTCGCCCACCGCGAAGGGTGCTCCCTGCGCACCGACACGGCGGCGACCGTATCGGAGACCAAGAAGGTACAGGTCATTTGCCGTGGAGCACGGTCGCAGCGCTAAACCTTGATGAAAGGGAGCAGTAGCACTATGTCGAACAAAGAAAATGAGAAATCCGGTGACAAACCCGGCGCTACAGAAGAACCCCGTGACGTCTTTCGGGAGGATCCGCTGGCGGATACGAGCCAATTACTCTCACAGGAGGTTCCCCCCGGCGTCGATCGCCGCAGTTTCCTGATTCGAAGCGCCGTGGGCGGTGCTGCCGCCGTGATGACAGGTCGCGTTGTCTCGGCCGAAGCGAGAACGGCGATGGCCGTCGCCACGATGCCGCAGGCGAAGGCGCAGGCGAAGACAGGGACGCCGCCGCCGCTCTCTGCGGACCTGGATGTCGTGAAGAAGGGACAGGGACCGGTGTTGACGGTCGTGGACGAGTTCTACAAGGTGGGCCCGGGGCCTTCCAGCTCGCACACGATCGGTCCGATGCGCATCACCTACGATTTCTACCAGCGAGCCACGAAGCTGCCGGCCGCCAAACTCGCCACGGCGACGAAGCTTCAGGTGAACTTGTTCGGAAGCCTCAGCGCGACCGGCAAGGGACACGGCACGGAACGAGCCGCGCTCGCCGGGCTGGTCGGGAAGGAGCCCGCGACGGTCGATCCGAAGTTCCTGGACGGCTTGCGAGACAAGCCTGACCAGGTGTTTCCGGTGAAGCTCGGCGACAAGTCGATCGATGTGAGCCTCAAAGACGTCATCTACGATGCTCCCAAGGGCGACTTCAAGCACCCGAACACGATGACGTGCAAGCTCCTCGCTGGCAAAGAGGTGCTGCTCGAGCAGGAGTACTACTCCGTGGGCGGTGGATTCATCGAGTGGAAAGGGTACACCCCCCCAAGAAGAACCCGCCGAAGTACCCCTTCAGGACGATGAAAGAACTGCGGACCCACGCCGACACCAACAAGACGACGATCGCCAAGATCATGCTTGCCAACGAGATGTCGATCATGGGCAGGTCGGAAGCGGACGTGTATGCCTTCGTCGACAAGATCACCAACGCCATGGTCGCGACGGTGAAGTCCGGGCTGTCGATGCCCGAGGACGACGTGCTGCCGGGTCCGATCAAGCTGCACAGCAAGGCAGCAACCGTTTACAAGCGTGCCCAGGACGAGAAGTATGAATCAGACCGCGGTATCGGCACGCTGTCGGCATTTGCGTTGGCGGCATCCGAAGAAAACGGGCGCGGTCACCTCGTGATCACGGCTCCCACCGGCGGTTCCGCCGGCGTGATGCCGGCGTTGGTCTATGGGCTCCTCGAGGTCCGGAAAGTCGACCCGCAGAAGGTCCGCGACGGCATGCTCGCGGCTGCGGCGGTCGGTTACCTCTGCAAGCACCATGCGACGCTGTCTGCGGCCGAGGGCGGCTGCCAGGCAGAGATCGGCGTGGCGTCGTCGATGGCCGCGGCATTGGTCGCTACTGCGTACGACGCACCGTCGCTGGTGGTCGAGAATGCTGCCGAATCGGCGCTGGAGCATCACCTGGGCATGACCTGCGACCCGGTCGCCGGTTACGTACAGGTTCCATGCATCGAGCGGTGCGCATTCGGGGCAGTCAAGGCGTGGACCGCCTACGCGATCGCCAGCAACGAGATCGCATCCCGGCACCGCGTCGATTTCGACGAAACGGTGCTCGCCCTGGCTCAGACTGCCAAAGAAATGAACAGCAAGTACAAGGAAACAAGCGAGGCTGGTCTCGCCCTCTCCGTCGTGCTCTGCTGATCGCTAGGGGACTCCTCGCTCGAGCTCCGCTTGGGGATGGTTCGGCGAGGAGCCTCCATGGCTCCCGCGAGCTTGCCAAGTCACGGGACGTACGTCCGTGACTTGGTGAGCGTCGCAATTCCAGCACTTCAATCATGTCGGGATGGCTTCGGGATGGAGATTCACGTGTCGCTATCGCGCGTATTCATCAAGGCTTCAGTCGCACTGGCGTTGACGTCGGTGACGTTCTTCGCGACTACTGCCTCGGGGCAGTCTCCTGCAGCCCAGCCAGACAGCACGACCCCCGTTTCGGCACCGGTGGATACCTCAACGGTCGCGACAGACTCAGCAACGACTTCCGCACAGCAGGCATCCGGTGCCGCACCACAGACAATCAACGATCGCTATAGAGATGGCATCGTCATCTGGGAAACGCCCGCAGACGCCAAGGTGCCTTTCCTGTTGAAGTTCAACATCAATACCCAACTCCGATATCTCAATACCCAGGACAGCGACGAGAGTTACACCGACCACTTGGGCGTGAGCCGCGAGGTTCATGCGCGCAACGACATCACGGTCAATCGCGCCATGTTCATCCTGGGCGGCTACATCTTCGACAAGAGGGCGCGGTACAGCTTCACGGTCTGGACGTCCGCCGGGGCCGCTTCGATCGTCGTGGCCAGCAACATTGGCTGGACGTTCAACAAGGCCCTCACGATCACTGGAGGTTACACTGGCGTTCCAGGCAGTCGATCTCTGGTGAACACGTTTCCTTTCTTTACGGCAACCGACAGGAGCATGGCTGACAACTTCTTCCGCCCCGGCTTCACCCAGGGAGTGTGGGCGAACGGAGAACCCGTGAAGGGGTTGAATTATCTGGCGTTCGTCGGCAACGGTCTCAACACCCTGAATATCACGGCAAACAAGATCGATACGCATCTGCTGTTCTCCGGCAGTGTCTGGTGGGAACCGATGGGGGCCTATGGGGAACCCGGCAAAGCACGCAACATGTACGATGATTACTTCGCCTCCGACAAAGTGCGCATTCGACTTGGTACCGCGTTTACAAGGTCCCGGGAGGACCGGTTCTCGAATCTCGATCAATCAAGTCCGGAGAACACGTCACTGTACAATTCCGACGGCGTGTTGACCTTCTCGACGGGAGCGTTTGCGCCAGGTGTCACGATCGACCAGGCGACATACAGGATGTGGGCGGTCGGACGGCGGCATCAAATGGGCCGGGCTTGCGGTCAACGGGCAATACTTCATGCGTTGGCTGAATGATTTCGACGCCGACGGACCGCTTCCGCTCACCTCGACATTCGACCGCGGCGCCGAGCTCTCGGCGAGTTACTTTGTCGATCCGAAGAAGTGGATGCTGTATGGCCGCGGATCGTGGGTGCACGGGCAGTTCGGCGACTCCCACGAGTATGGCGGCGGAGTGAAGTGGTTCTTCCTCCCGACCGAGCGGCTATGGCTCAACACAGAGTTGTTCCGGGTCGACAGAGCTCCTTATAGCGGCGCCTTCACTCCGTATACCGCAGGTATGAAGGGCTGGGTGCCCATGTTGCAGACGGTCCTCGCTTTCTGACGATCATCAAGTTCTGAACTGAAACGGCGCGGCGCACCTTGCGCTGACGGTCTCGCATTCAATGCGGTGAGTGGTGCGAGTTATGCAAACCTGATCGGACGAGGAGGTGAGTTGTGCCTGAGAAGGAGACCCTCGCCCGCGCTCGCAGGGACGCACAACAAGGCAAGGCGCCCTCGACCCAAGCTGGAGAATTCGTTCGCGAAGAGATGGACCACATCCGCGAAGGCAAGCACGGCGCTCGATCCACCAAGCAGGCGATTGCCATCGGTCTGTCGAAGGCCAGACGCGCCGGCGTCAAGCTTCCCCCACCGAAGGCGGGCACGGCCAGTGCCGGGACTCGCACACAGGCCGTGCGCGATATGAAGCGCAGCAAGGCCGGCGGCGCCGCGCCGCGTTCTGCCGCTCGCGCACGAGCGTCACTGCGAGCGCTCAAGCGGGAAGGCACATCGGCGGCCTCGCATCACTCCCTCGTTGAGCAGGCAAAGGACTCCGCGAGCAAACGATCCCCTGCCGCGAGGTCCCGCCAGGCCAAGCGCGCCGCACGGACACGGCGAACGTAGGACGGCCAGACACCCCCGGGCATGCACGGGGTACAATCGAGCGTTCCTCGTTTACAAACGCAGGTGGCTCGGACTCCGTGCCTTTTTCCGCTTTTCACCCCGCGGTTCGTGATTGGTTTGCCGCCGAGATCGGGTCGCCCACCTCGGCTCAGCTGCGCGGCTGGAGCGCCATCGCCGCAGGTCAGCACACGCTCATCGCAGCGCCCACCGGATCCGGCAAGACACTCGCGGCCTTTCTTTCAACGCTCAACGATCTGACGGAAGAGGGGCTGCAGGCACCCCTGCCGGACGAGGTCCGCGTCGTCTACGTGTCACCGCTCAAGGCGCTGAGCGCAGACATTCATCGCAATCTGTTGCGTCCCCGACTTGGCATTCGAACGCGCGGCGCGGCGATCGGCGTCGACCTGCCGGAGATCAGTGCTGCCGTGCGCACCGGCGACACGACACCGTCAGAGCGCGCGGCCATGGTGCGGACGCCGCCGCACATCCTGATCACGACGCCAGAATCGTTGTACCTGCTGCTGACGGCGGAACGCAGCCGCGCCATGCTGCGGACCGTGCGTACCGTCATCGTCGACGAAATCCATGCGGTGATTGGTACCCGTCGCGGTGCGCATCTGGCGCTCTCGCTGGAACGGCTCGCGCGCGTGGCGGACCAACCGCTCCTGCGGATTGGTCTTTCCGCGACGCAACGGCCGATCGAGGAGGTCGCTCGCTATCTCACCGCCGGCGACGAGCGTGGGTGCCGCGTCGTGGACGAGGGCCACCGTCGAACGATGGATCTCGGAGTCGAGATGCCGCGGTCCACGCTCGAGGCCGTCCTCGCGCACGAGGTCTGGACCGAGTACCACGATCGGCTCGCGGAGTTGATTCGGGAACACAAAACCACACTCGTGTTCGTCAACACCCGGAAGATGGCCGAGCGCGTGGCGCGACATCTGAGTGAACGCCTGGGCGACGATGCGGTGACGGCGCATCACGGCAGCTTGTCGAAGGAGCGGCGCCTCGACGCCGAAGAACGGCTCAAGTCCGGGAAGCTACAGGCGCTGGTTGCGACGGCGTCGCTCGAGCTTGGCATCGACATCGGCCATATCGATCTCGTCTGTCAGCTCGGATCGCCTCATCGAATCGCCACGCTGCTGCAGCGCATCGGCCGATCCGGGCACACCATCGACGGAACGCCGAAGGGGCGAGTGTTTCCAACGTCGCGCGACGACCTCGTCGAATGTGCGGCTCTGCTTCGTTCGATTGGTCAGGGCACGCTCGACGCGATTGTCCCGCACGACGAACCACTCGACGTGCTGGCGCAGCAGATCGTCGCGGAGACCTCCGCGAACGCCTGCGGGGAAGACCAGCTCTTCGCCTTGTGCCGCCGCGCGTGGCCCTACCGTGCGCTTTCGCGCGACGCCTTCGACGACGTCCTGCGGATGCTCGCCGATGGCGTGACCACCCGTCGCGGGCGTCGCGGCGCGCTCGTGCATCGAGACGAGGTCAACAGGATCGTCCGCGGCCGGCGAGGCGCCCGACTGCTGGCCCAGACCTCTGGCGGCGCGATTCCCGAACTGGCCGACTATCGAGTGATTCTCGATCCGGACGAGACGCTGGTCGGCAGCCTGAACGAGGACTTTGCCATCGAGAGCCATGCGGGCGACATCTTCCAGCTCGGGAACGCCTCGTGGCGAGTGCTGCAGGTCAGCGGCGGTGACGTCCGGGTCGCCGATGCCAAGGGCGCACCGCCCAGCATCCCGTTCTGGCTCGGAGAGGCGCCCGCGCGGACCGACGAGCTCTCCAGGGCCGTCAGCGACCTGCGACGAGACGTGGACCGGCAACTGGAGAGCCACACGCCGGCCGGATCGATCGCCGCCTGGCTGTCACAGGAAACCGGCCTCGAGACAGCGGCGGTCGAGCAGCTGGTCGAGTATTTCTCTGAGGGGCGTCGCGCGCTCGGCGTGATTCCATCGCAGCAGACGCTCGTTCTCGAACGCTTCTTCGATCAGTCGGGCGGGATGCAGCTCGTGCTGCATGCGCCATTCGGCAGTCGAATCAACAAGGCCTGGGGACTGGCCCTTCGCAAGCGCTTCTGCCGCCAGTTCAACTTCGAGCTGCAGGCGGCCGCGACCGAGGATGGCCTGATGCTGTCGCTCGGTCCGCAGCATTCCTTTCCACTCGCCGATGTCTTCCGCTACCTGCATCCGGAAACAACGCGGGACGTGTTGACGCAGGCGCTGCTCGACGCCCCGGTGTTCAAGACGCGGTGGCGGTGGAATGCGTCGATTTCACTGGCCGTCCCCCGACAGCGCGGCGGACGCAAGGTTCCGCCGCAGCTGCAGCGGATGATTGCCGACGATTTGATGGCCGCCGTGTTTCCGGATGCCGCGGCGTGTCTGGAAAACATTCCTGGCGACCGCCAGGTGCCCGATCATCCGCTGGTCAACCAGACCATTCGCGACTGCCTGCACGAAGCGATGGATTTCGACGGCCTGCAGTCGGTGCTGCGACGCGTGCACGCGGGGGAACTACGGCTGGTCGCACGCGATACGCCGGAGCCGTCGTTCTTCTCGGCCGAGATTCTCGGTGCGCAGCCCTACGCGTTCCTCGACGATGCGCCGCTCGAGGAGCGGCGCAGTCATGCCATCCAGTCTCGACGGGCGACCGATCCGGCCTCGAGCGACGATCTCGGTACGCTCGATGCCGACGCCATTGCGCGCGTGCGGGATGAAGCGCGCCCGGACCCTCGTGATGTGGACGAGCTGCACGACGCGCTGCTGACCGCGGGGCTGCTCGAAGTCCGCGCTCTCGAGCACGTCGATGCAGCCCTCCTGGAGGAGCTGCAGCGCTCGCGGCGCGGCGGCTTGACGCATGTGGCGACGGACACGCCGGAGCCGCGGGTCTTCGCGGTGGCTGCCGAACGCCTGCCGGAGGTGCTGGCCGTGCACCCACGTGCGCGGCTCGTCGACCACCTGGTACCCCCCGCGACACGGACGGGGCGCGACTGGTCGTCGCGAGACGCACTGGTCGAGATTCTGCGCGGATATCTCTCCAGCGGCTGGCCCGGTCACCGCGCGCTCACTGGGTGAGACCCTCGCCGTGCCGGTCGAAGCCATCGACGAGGCGCTGCTCGGGCTCGAAGCCGAGGGGCTGATTCTGCGCGGCCGGTTCACTCCAGGCGCGAGGCAGCTCGAGTGGTGCGACCGGACGCTGCTCGCACGGATCCACCGCTACACGATCAACCGGCTCCGCGCCGAGATCGAGCCCGCGACGCCAGCGGAGTTCATGCGCTTCCTGTTTCGCTGGCAACACGTCGATCCTACGACCAGGCTGACCGGTACCGATGGTCTGCGAGAGATCCTCGCCGTCCTCGACGGCTACGAGGTAGTCGGCAACGCATGGGAGCGAGCTGTGCTCCCTGCGCGACTGGATCGCTACGACCCCACGATGCTGGACATGCTGTGTCTCGGTGGCGAAGTCGGCTGGAGTCGGTTGTCCGCTCCTGATGTTGGTTCCGTTCCGACCTCGACCTGCTTACCGTCCATGCCGGTCGCGCTATTCCTGCGCACGCACGCCGACGCCTGGTGTGCCCTCAAGCCGGACAGCGACGCGCCAACTCTGAGCGAACCTGCCAGGCAGGTCGAGACGATCCTCCAGACGCGCGGCGCGCTGTTCTTTTCGGCGCTGCTTGCGATGTCAGGACTCGACAGCGAGCAGCTTCAGCATGCGCTCGGTGCGCTCGTGAGCTGCGGTGCAGCGAGCTCCGACGGCTTTTCGGGATTCCGCGCGCTGTCGCGTATGGCGGCAGGACGGCTGCCCGTGCGCGATCCCCGAACCGCCTTCGCCGGCCGATGGACATCGGTCGCGACGATACCGACACTCACACGCGACGACGCCGTTCAGCAACAGGCGTGGACGCTCTTGAGGCGCTACGGCATCGTCTGTCGCCGCGTGCTGCTCCGAGAGACCAACGCCGTGACCTGGCGCGAGCTCACTCGCGTGTACCGTCGGTTGGAAGCCCGCGGCGAGATTCGCGGCGGGCGTTTCATCGCTGGTTTTTCTGGCGAGCAGTTCGCTCTCGCGGATGCGGTGGAGCGCCTGCGTGAGGTTCGACGAACGCCGGCGCCGGGACAGATGATCGCCATCAGCACCGCCGACCCGCTGAATCTCGCCGGTATCGTCACGGCAGGGGAGCGGGTTCGTCCGGCTGGAAGAAATCGTCTCGTCTACCGTGAAGGACAGCCGATCGCGGTCTTCGAGGGCGGGCGGATTCGGACGCTCGTCGATCTCGATCCGGCGACGCTCGCTGAAGCCGCCCGGGCGATCAAGGGCACGCGGTCCGCGCTCGCGCTCGCATAGTCCAGCGCGTCAGTATCCGAAAACGGTGGCACCTGAACAGCAGGTTGCGCGAGCTCGACTGAAGATTTATGAAGCTGGACCGCGACATTCATGTTGCAGAGTGCCGCGCACGCTGCGTAAAGTGAGATTCCCCAGCGACGCGAGGAGGACCGATGTCCGTGAAACGGTGCTGCAGAGCAATCGTCGTCGCCAGCTGCGTCGCCGTCGCTCTGGCTTTCCCGCGCGCCGCCGCTGCTTCACCAGTTGGCGTCGAACTGTTGCTGCTCGTTGACGTCTCCGGCAGCATCGACAGCTCGGAATACATGCTGCAGAAGCAGGGATACATCAACGCCTTCCAGAATCCCTTCATTCAGGGTCAGATCGCCAGCATCGCCAATGGCATCGCGGTGGGATACGCGGAGTGGTCGAGCGCCGGGTCGCAGGCGCTGTTGGTGAATTTCACACAGTTGACCGACGCGACCTCGGCCAACAATTTCGCCAACGCGATCGGTGCCACGACTCGGGCGTCGAACGGCAACACCGCACCCGGGTCTGCGATCAATTTTGCCGTGCCTCTCTTTGGCAGCAACGGCTTCGAAGGCAGCCAACTGGTTATCGACGTGTCTGGCGACGGCCGCCAGAACCGCGGCGCCAATACCGCGATGGCTGCCGCCAATGCGCTCGCCGCCGGCATCACGGTCAACGGCCTGCCGATTCTCGGTACCCATCCCAATCTCGCCGCCTGGTACCTCGATAACATCGTCACGCCCGGCGGCGGTTTCCTCACGGTAGCCAACGACTTCAATGATTTCGGACGCTCGATCGCAAATAAGCTTTCGCGCGAGATCTCACCCGTGCCGGAGCCGACGACGATCGCGTTGGTTGGTATCGGCTTGATCGGTGCGAGCCGGCTGCGTCGGCGCGGTGCTCGAGCGCAGACGGAATCCTGAGAACGATCTCGACACGCTCCTCCTCGACGCGGGTGATGGCGGCCGGTTAGCGCCGGTCGCCACTCCCACTCCCTCCCGCAATCAGATCAATCCACGCACGCGCCGCAGCCGGACCGCCAGATACAGGAATAGCGCGGTCATGGCAAGGCCGATCCACAGACCCGGCGCAGTCAGGAAGTGCGCCAGGGACGGCGCCAGCATGTCCATGTTCATTCCGTGTGCCGCAGTGCCCGAGTCTGGTCCGCCGAGGCGGTCCCGCAGCATCGCGCCAACGTACGAGGAGTTGAACGCCATCTTCTCGACCACCCCAATCGCCGCTGGCGGGAGCGCCGCCCAGAGAAATGGGACGCGCTTCGCCCACGCTGATACCAGCAGCAGCCATCCGTAGAGTGGTGCGTACCAGATGCCATGAATCAACACGAGGTGTGTGAGATTCATCAGCGACGTCTTGAGGAACGGCACGTGAGTCCACACCATCGTCCCATCCATTCCGCTGCCCGCAAGCACCGCGCTGCTCGCGACCAGCATCACGACCTGCGCCACAGCGGTGAGTGCGAAAGCCACCAGCGGCAGTACTAGAATGGGAATACTCGCCTTGGACAGCACCGTCGTCAGATCCGAGACCGGCAGTGATTTCCAGAAGAGAATGCTGCGGTCGCGCCGCTCGCCGTACAGCGCATCGACACAGTAGAACACCGCGACGAGCACCTCAGTGAGCATGACGACGAGCGCGACGAAAAGGAACGGCTGCTCGATGGCCTCGTGCTGCTGCATTGGCGGAAGGGCCATCGCGGTACGCATCGTGTCTGGCAGGCGTACCAGGCCGATGAAGAAACCGGCCAGGAAGATCGCGGCGACGGCCAGCGGCGCGAGGTAGACCGCGCGGTTCTCCCACAGCTCGCGCGCCACCAGCCAGTACCAACCGGCGCGCCGGCGAGATATCCACCGGCGCAATGGCCGCGGATGGCGACTCTGCCAGCACATTCGAAGGAGTGTTCATACGGCGGCTCCATGGGTCCGGTCCGCGTGTCTGCTCATGATGGCGACGAACAGATCGGCGACGGTCGGCGTCCTCACGTCGCCGAGTGCGGCCAGCTGCTGCCGATCCACGCCCTCGAACATCAGGATGCTGCGGCCCACCGACTGACGCTCGTGGATGGGATTCAGGGTCCGCGCTGTCGCGATCGCATCGGGATGCACCAGCACCTCTCGATACTGCGACTCGACATCGTCCATGCTCCGGTTGAACACGACGCGGCCGCGGTCGATGAACACGACGTCGGTGAGGATGTGCTGAAGCTCCTCCACCTGATGTGTGGCCACGACGACCGTACGGTTGCGTTCGAGATAGTCGTTGAGCAGCGAGTCGTAGAACGCTTTGCGAGACAGGAGGTCGAGTCCAAGCGTCGGCTCGTCGAGGACGAGCAGTCGCGCGTCGATGGCCATCACGACGGCGAGGTGTAGTTGCGTGACCATGCCCTTGGAGAGGTCCTTGACTTTGCTGTTCGGCTGGATGGCCGTCTTCGACAGAAAGGCCTCGGCTTTCCCACGATCGAACCGCGGATGGACGCCCGCCACGTAATCGAGCGCCTGCGACACTCGTATCCAGCGTGGCAGCACCGCGACGTCGGCGATGAAGCACACGTCTCGCATCAGGCGATCGCGCTCGGTCCACGGATTGTGCCCGAGCACGCTCAGTCGTCCTTCGTACGACGTGAGGCCGACGATCGCGTTCAGTGCGGTGGTCTTGCCGGCCCCGTTTGGTCCGATCAGGCCGAGGATGCGGCCCTCTTCGACGCGCAGATCGAAGCTGTCGAGGGCGATCGTCGCGCCGTAGGTCTTCCGCAGCCCGTGGGCTTCGATTGACGCCATAAGGTTCAGCGCTCCTCCTCGGGAGCATGCGGAGCCGCGGGCTTTGGCAAGGCGGCACTCGAAGCGGGCTGGCCCGGCGCGGCGCGCAGAAGGTCCTCAGCCGTCAGACCGAGCCGTTGAATGCTCTCGCTGATACGGGGCCACTCCTGGCTGAGGAACTTCTGCCGCTCGCCTTGCAGCAACAGTTCGCGGGCGCCTGGGTTGACGAACATGCCGCGGCCACGCTGCATCTCCACGAGTCCTTCGTCCACCAGTTGCTGGTAGGCTTTCATGACCGTGAGCGGGTTCACCCGGTATTCAGCCGCAACGGTGCGCACCGACGGCAGTGCGTCGCCTTCTTTGAGAACGCCGTCGAGGATCATCGCGACGACGAGGTCCCGAAGCTGGCGGTAGATCGGCTGACTGTTGTTCCACTCACGGTCCATCAACGTGTGCCGTTCGCCTCAATGAGTTGACATACCGGCGTCGCTATTGGTCCGTTGCAGGTCGAAATGTGCCCGGACCGGCTGGTCGCCCGGCATCATGTACGTCCAGTCTTCCACGTGGTGGTTCTCGTCGATGAAGGTGAACGCCGCATGATGCATGTGTCCATGCTGATTGCCGCCGGAGAGATCGAGAAACTCGAAATCCAACGTCTTGCCGTCAGGCGAGACCTTGCCGACCATGCGCGGCCTGTTGCCGGCGTCACAATAATGCGTGAGGAGCAGGCGGGCCTCATCGCGATAGAACATGGTGACGGGATGGTCGGGCCTTCCGGACACCGACATCTCGTGCACCAGTGCGTTGCCCATGGAGGTCACCCTCAGCGAGAACTGAACGAACTTCCCGTCCGCGCCGGGAGCCGCCGGAGTGGTTGTCAATTGCCCAACCCACGAACCGGCGAGCGTTTTCAGCTGGTCGAAGGCCCTTTGCGCGTCCGGTGCGACTTCCGGCGGTGTATGTGCCGTTGACTGAGCAAACGGCATGGTGGGCAGCGACATGGCCAGGACGACGAGCGCCAGGTACAACGGTTTCATGCGGATTCTCCTTGCAGATTCATCACGACGGACGGTCTGGACCATAACTGATGTAGTGTTATACATAACTATATCACTATATCAGCCGATTGTCTACTGTGGAGAAATCCCAATCAGGCAGCCGGTCCGATAATCAACCCCATGAAACCGACACCTCGATCACGGACACTGTGGCTGGGCGTTCTCGTTGCGCTCGCGTCGGCGAGCGTGATGGGACAGAAGGGCGACGAAGCCGCTCCCTCGTTCACGGCCTCGGCGCTGCTCGCGAAGGACGTACGCACGGGGCCGCACCACACTGTCAAGGAGCCCGTGAAGACCGAGGGCTTCTTCCATGAGTTCGAGATCACCTCGGACTATGGCGAGTTGTCGGCTGTGGGTCTCTCGCAGCTGACCACACGACTCAACGAGGTCCGCGCGCTGGCCTCCCTCGACGATGTGTCGAAAAGCGAGGTCTTCCTCAAGTCTGCCGGTGGCGCTGTCGTGAACGTCGGCAAGAGCACCGTGAAGGTCGTCACCGATCCCGTGGACACGGCCAAGGGCGTCGGCAGCGGCATCAAGCGGTTTGGCGTCAATCTGGGCCGCATGTCGAAGCGGACCGTCGATTCCGTGGGCAACGACAGCGAGGCTGCCGCGCCGAAGGAAAACGCCGGCGAGGGTGCGGCCAATTCGGTGCTCGGCGTGTCGAGTGCGATGCGCCGGTGGGCGCAGAAGGTCGGCGCCGATCCGTACACCACGAACCCTGTGCTCTTTGCGGCGTTGAAGGACATCGGCCGCATCGATGCCGCGGGCAGCATCGCGACCAAGGTCGTCCTGCCCATTCCCGCCATCGTCACCACGTCGGCCTCGGTCGGCGACCTCGTGTGGGGCAAGGATCCGGAAGAGCTGCGGAAGATCAACGAAGGGCGATTGAAGGCACTCGGCGTGGCCTCGGCCGATGCCCAGCGCTTCTTCCAGAACCGCGGCTACACGCTGACCTCGCAGACGCGATTCATCGCCGCGCTCGATGCTGTCAAGGCGAAAGGGCTGGTGGCGTTCGTAGACACGGCCGCGAAGGCTGACGGCGAGCGGAGCGCCCTGTTCTTCGTCGAGAGTGCCGAGATGCTCCACCGTGCACACGCGGCAGCACCAATCACCGCGATCCTGGATGATTCGCAAGTCGTGGTGGCGCGGCAGGGCAGTGGCGCCCTGATGCTGCTGCCGCTGGACTACGTTCGCTCGACGGCGCGATCGCAGGAAGTCCTCGCCGACGTCAACGCGCGCTTAAAACGTGAGCTCGGCGTCACGCGGATGGAGGTGCGCTTGAGCGGTCAGGCGTCCGAACGGATGCGCGCGGAGATCACCGGCCTGGGCTGGACACTCAAAGAAAAGCAGCCGCTTCGATAGGTGGGCCTCACGCTCGCCGACCTCATCACCCGGGCTTGAGCGCGGGTGACGCCCAGCAAAAAGGAATTCAATGGAGCTCTTCCTCCTGCTCGCGTCGTTACTTCTTCCACATCCTGCCGCTGCGCAGAGCACAGCTCGCAGCGCAGCGGCCACTGCGCACTGAGGATGACGCCAAGGCGGTGCTCGCGCCGATCGAAGCCCTGTTCGCCGCCTTTGAAGCTGGTGACGCGACTGCGATGCTGCGTCAGGTGTATCCGGACGGGCGCGTGACGGCGACGGGCACGCACGGGGACGGCACGTCCAACCTTCGCCAGCAGGGCTGGACGCAGTTTGCCGACCGTATAAAGCCGGAGAGGTCGTTTCAGGAGCGCATCTCTGATCCGACGATCGAGATGGACGATGACATCGCGATGGTATGGGCGCCGTTTGTCGTACGTGTCGGCGGAAAAGTCACCAATTGCGGGATCGATCACTTCGATCTCGTCCGTCAGGACGGCACGTGGAAAGTGATGAACGTGACGTTCTCGTCGCGCACAGCCGGCTGCCCAGAACAGTGAGTCAGACGCGGCCGAGTCGCGTGATACGTGCAGCGATCAACGATTCCGCGCCAGGAGCTCCCAGAACGTAATCCCGTACGGCGCCAGCCTCACGTGATGCGGCGTGCCTTGCTCCACGTCCAGCGTGCCTTCCGGCCTGAGGCGCGCATTCTCATCGGCGCTCGCGGTCGCGGCATCCAGACTGAGCTGCCGTGCGCGCAACGGCGATCGCGATCCAGTCAGTTCCAGGCTCAGCTGGGCGGGCGAGGACGAAAAATTCCAGAACAGCAGATTGTGCATCTCGAGACTGGCTTCGTAGGCAGCGAAGGCATGTACCTGCGCATCGGAGGACTCGACCTGCACCCGTTCGCCGGTGAGGCGCGCGAGGAGCTTGAACGCGAAGTAGGCCGGTCTCACGACGTTCTGGAAATCGAAGAGACCGTGAAACTGCGGATAGCGGTTCCACCAGTTCGTCATGAACGCCGTGCCCTTCGGCGACATGAATCTGCCGATCTCCTGTTCGGACACGTGCGCGTCGCGGATGTGGTAATAGCAGGCGTAGTCGAGCCCCGCCTCTTGCATGTGAAACGCCGTCTCGAGCACGAAGCAGGGTTGGATGCGGACGTCCTCCGGCACGTGCCCCAACGACATGTTCCACTCGTTCAGAATCGTCTCCGGCGCGAGCGACGGATGCTGGCCGATCAGCCCGCGCACGAGATCGATCGTGCCGCGGATGTGCAACGGGTCGCTGTCGTAGATGTGCCACGACACGAAATTGAGCGGCAGGCCGCGGCGGTCGCACGCCTCCAGAAGTGCCGGCAGGATCGGCGATCGTGGATCGGCCAGGGCGGGCCCACCGACGCGCGCCTTCGGATCGGCGCGCAGAACGGCCGCAACGGTGCGCTCGTAGTAGGGCAGATAGTTCTGCGGCGTGAATCGGTACGGGCAACCACCGTCTTCGCCGATATCCGGCTCGTTCGCCACTTCCCAATACGTGCCGCTCAGTCCGCGACGCACGCAGTGGGCGACGAGCGCGCTGACCAGCCGCTCCCAGGCCTCCCAATCGTTGGGCTCCACTACGTCCTGGTCAAGGCTGGGGAAGAGCACGCGTGGCTTGATGTTGATGCTGACGAGCGGCGTTGCGCCCGCCGCCTGAATCACATCGAGCGTGCGATCGAGCGTCTCGAAGCGGTACTCGTCGGGTTCGGGCAGCAGGTTGAAATATTCCTGCAGGAACACCCGTATCAGCCGCGGGCGCAGCGCGCGAATCTCGGCCACACGGTCGGCCCACATCGGCTCGGGAGACAACCCGCCCTGTCCGAGCGCAATGCGATCCATCTGGAGCGGCCCGCGCGATCGGTCGAGCGCCACACGCAGGGTGACCGGCCGCGCACGTTCCGCGGCGGCTGCGGCCGTTGTCGATCGCGCAGGTTGGCTGTTACCGACCTCGTCTTTCCCGCGCGCCTCGCTTGACGCGAAGGGAAGAACGCCGCCGAGTTTGATCAGATCGCGACGATGCATGATCGCGATCGCATGATACTCGCGCCGCGCGAGCCTGCGTACTGTTCTCCGAGAGCGTCGAACGTCCGGCGCTCACCGAGGGCGCGTGTCGAGGTCGAAGTGCACCCGCGGCACATCGGTGCCGAGCGGCGTGTGCTTGTTGGAGAAATCCGTCGGGCGCGTCCAGCGGCCGAAAACGAATCCGACGACTACGCGGCCGCTGTTCGTCGAGCCGACCAGTGTTTCGTTCAGCGTCACCTCCCCATACAACGCGAACCTGCTCGAGAAGTGGTGCGTGAACCGCGCCATCGCACCCGCCTTGTCGCTAAGCGTTGTCGGCTTCTGACGCCGGAGCCACATGAGATTGCCCTCGATGTCGTTCTTCGGCCCGACGCCGAAGAGCACGCCGCCGCCAAGCGTGTCTGCCACGCGCGCCACGTGCTCGAGCCGTGCGATGTCAGCCGACGTCCCCGGTCCGGGGACGGACGTGAAGACTACCGACGAGTCTGTCGAGAGCAGGCCGATGTCTTTGAATCCCTTCGACCCGAAGATGCTGACGCGCACCTTGCTGAAGAGGAGGTCGGCCACGGCCGACGCCTGACCCAGCACGCCACCGTCCTTCACCAGGCCGAACTCGGCGAACTTGAAGTCGCCGAAGACGCCGAACTGCACTTTCTTCCAGCGATCGACCAGCCCGATGTCAATCTGGCCCTCGTGACGGCCGTGGTAGTAGAGATACTCGCCCTGCGACTGGACGCCGAAGTTGTGCTGCTCGCCGAAGGGCGTGAGGTTGCGACCCTGTCCGGTGTAGGTCCAGTCGCCGGTCTTGCTCGAGCCGAATGTCGGACCGATGCTCATCCCGACCGAGGTGAACGACGGCGGGTGGCACAGCTCGTTGTCCGGGACGTCGGCCGTCATTGTCACGAGCTTGTTCGGCGTGACGGGATCGTTGGTGGTGATGGTGATCGTCGCCGTTTTTGCTCCGGGCGTCGTCGGCGCGAGCCTGATCGGTACTTCGACCGATGTTTCCGGTGCGACGAGGATCGGGAAGGTGAGGACCTGCGGCACGAGGAACTCCGGCGAGCTCGACGTGATGGCGCCGATCGCCAGCGCGGACGTACCGCTGTTGGTAATCGTGATATCGAGGTCGCGAGTGTCGCCTGCGCAGACCTTCCCGAAGCTGCCGGTATCGACGACAGAGGTCACGATCGTGGGTTGACCGCCGACGCCATGGACCGCAACCTGCCGGGCCGGCGTCGTCGGGTCGTCGCTGTTGATTGTCAGGTTCGTGGCCTTGGGGCCAAAGCTCGTTGGCTGGAACCGGATCGGGATGACAGTGGACGTCCCCGGTGCGATGACCAGCGGGAACGACACGACGCTGGCCGTCTGGAAGTCAGGAATGCCTGACGTGATGCCGGTGATCGTCAGTGTGCACCCGCCGGGGTTGCTCAGGACGAGCGGCTGATCGTGGAAGGCGCCCATCCGCACCGTGCCGAAATCACCAGCGTCCGCAATCGCCGTCACGACCGCGCGCTGCGTGGCCTTGCCCGAGACGGGAATCGTGACCGATGGCGTGACGGTATCGTCGCTCGGCACGGTCAGAATCGCGGCCTTGTTTCCGGGGCTCGTCGGTGTGAATCGCACCTCGAACGGGAAGCAGCTGCCCGGCCCAATCGTCACCGCATAGCCCGACGACGGTGTGACCACGCTGAATTGCGGATCCGATGACGTGATGGGATCGACGTGTAGATCCGTCGTGCCGGTGTTGCAGACGTTGGCGGTCGCCAGCGAGCTCGTGCCCACGCACGTATCCGGCAGGCCGACAGGCCCGGGGATCTGGATCTGCGAGCCGGCCACCACGAGCGATGTGTAGAGCAGGTTGATGCGGCCGGCGGGACCGATGGTGGGTGGCAGCGTCGTGGCTGAGGGCCAGATCGTGTAGAACCGTCCGGCCATGCAGGCATTGCCGTTGTAGTCGCCGTACTTCGGCGAGCCCCGCCCGAACTGCACGCAGCTCTCGCCCGCCGGGCACGCCGTCGCGTTGAAGTCGCACGGCGTCTGTGATCCGCCGCCGCCGCCGGTCTGGCATCGGCCGGCAAGCTGCGGCTGCGGCTGGCAGCTGTCGGAGTCGCTATTGGCGCGGACACTTCCGGGCCAGCTCGCCGCGTTGGCAGGCGGCCGCCCCGCGGCGCATTGTGCGTCCTGCGTTCCGGCCGGATTGACCCTCCGCTCCGGTCCAGCCACGAGGTTGTTGGCCGCGTCCACGCGTGCGGTGCCGGCGAAGTAATCGGTGAGACTGTTGTTCGTGCCCGTGGCCGCGCGGCGATCGAACCACGAGACGTAGGCCGCGGATCCCACCGAGCAGACCCAGGGCATGAACCTGCGCGCCGTCACGCCCGAGCTGATGATGACCGAGCGCGGCCATGTCACACCGGCGTCGGTTGAATCCGTGACGACGACGTCCTCGTTGATCGTGGTGCCGGAGTTCACCGTGTTCTGGGCGAAGGCCACGTACAGGTGATTCGGGTTCGCGTCGTCGACCGCGACCGTCTGGCTCGAGAGGAAGTTGCCGCTGTTGCAGCGATCGAGCCCAGGGACGGGACACGGAACCGACGTGATGTTCGCCACCGTGTGCGGGTACCCCGCCGTGGGCGTCAGGCCGCTCTGACAGTCGCTGAACCGATGGATGGATATCTGATTGCCCTGGTTGAAGACCACGTACACGAAGCCATCCTGGGCGACGGTAATGCGTGGAAAGTCGCCCGCAAACCAGACGCCCGCGCTCCACGATCCCGCCTGTCCGCCGTTGGCGGAACAGACAATCCCCCAGTTGCCATTCAGCTGTCGCCAGGCCGAGTAGACCTGATCGGCTCCGTTGGCCGTTGCCCCGTTGAAACGATCGGCTGCGATGTGCTCCTGATCCGGAAAGCCGGCCGGACAGGTATTGGGACCGGTCGCCGGGCAGGTGAAGGCCGCCGTCAGGAACGTGAAGCTCTGCCCGTTGTTGGTGGAGATGTTGATCCCGGTCGTGTTGTTGTTGATCGTGCCCTCGTAGAAGTTGCCGCTTCGTCCGAAGGCCAGCGACGAATCACCGTCCGTGGTGGTGAAGAAGCCGGTGAACGGGAATGTCAGTCCGCCGTCGTTCGACGTCGCGAACGCGCTCTGCTGCGCGATGACGATGTTCTGTCCGTTGGTCGAGACGGCAATCTCAGGCTCGGCGGAGACGTTCCTGTTGATCACCACCTGGGCGAGGCCCGCGTCGAGCAGTGACATGGGAGCCGGTTTTGGTACCGGTGTCGGCGCCGCGCCGGCTCGCCGGCGCAGGCGCGCGGGTAAAGGGGGCACGAACGTGCGTACCTCGGAACGCCGTGGCTTGATGGTGGCGCGTGGGGGCGCTGACTGCAATCGCGCCAGGTCTCGAGACGTCTGCGTGCGGTCGCCGGCCACACGGAACGTGAGACCCCGCCCGATCGCTCTGATAGTGGCCAGAAGCGCTGGCGGCGCGTCCGCCGGCAGCCGGCCTTCGACGCGAACCAGATTGTTGCCCGCCGCGATAGCCGTCGTCACTTTCAGGATCTTGAGCGGAAGCAGGACCGGCTTGACCATCTCCTTCGGTTCCTGCGGGGCGCCTGTGCCTGGCGCTTGCTGCGACTCGTGCTCGTTGTCCCCGCCCTCCTTCTCGCCCGCATCGCCGGACTGTTCGCGATCGACGACAACCTGGCGTTGAATGGCAGGCCATCCGCCGACGCTGATGAACTCAGTGCGCACGCCCGCATATTCCGACCGGACGTCATCCACTCGCTGCACGGCATCCGCGTGGCTCGTTCTCGGCTCGATCGTGACGATGACCTGTCCGGTCTGATCGAGCGACGTTGGACTCGCGGCGGCAAGGCGCTCCTCGGGCATGCCGACGATCCGCACGACGCCGGCGTCCGAGGACATCGACCACCCGGTCGGGTAGTGCACCGTGAAGCCGTGTTGCGCGACTTCGGATTGAACGGTGAGGGCTTGCGCCTGCCCTTGCGCGGGCTGGGCCGCTGGAGCGCCTTCGGCAACGACGATTCCAGCCGCCGCGATTGCAGCGAGCGTCATCCGCCGGACGGAAGACAGCGTGGGGGAGAGGCACAGCATGTTGAGCTCCCGCCGGGACGATGGTGAAGGCGCTGAGGACGCGATTTGCGTCGCATCGTAACGGCGGGATATGGACGGGTCAAGGCGCACGCGACTCAGCTCGACCGTAGTACGACCAGCTCGAGTGGAACGCCGATGAGCGGAGATTCTAGGACGCGATCGTCCATTTCGCTTCTGGACGATGCTCGAGCCACACGATGAAGTCGGTCGTTGGTGGCATCCCGCCGTGACGTCGCAGCACCTTCGCACACTCGACGCGGTGCCCCTGCGAATGCAGACACACCTGCATGAAGGCTTGCGACACCGAGCACTGGCCGTGCGGAATGAGAGGGTCCGTCAGGATCCGTTCAAGGTCGGCCTCGGTGGCCGCGTCGAGCCACGCGCACTCCTGTGACTGACTGCGGGCGTAGCGTTCAACGAGTGCCTCGAACGAGTCGGCCGCGCGCGATTCGTCATCGAGGACGAACGGCAGGCCGAGAACGGTGAGCAGCCAGAATCGATTCGCGAGCAGAATGTGATCGAGCAGTGCCAGCAGCTCTGGATCGGATGCGGCAGCGCCATTCTCCCGAATGGCCTTTACCAATGCCGCGTTCGCGTGCCATTTGTGATCGACCAGGTCGCGCAACATCGCGAGCATGCGCGCCATCCTAACAGAGGCGTACGATTGGGGTGAGACCGTCGTTCAAACTTCTTCTCCCGCCAATCAGCACGATTTTGTACTATCCCGAAGGCTGCCCGGATCAGAAACCAGGAGTGAGTCAATGCGGCTTCGCGTGTTCCATCTGTCAGTGTGCTTGCTGCTGTTGCTGACCAACTTCGCTCGGGCTGGCGACATCCCCAAGAGCGCGGATCATCCTCTCGTCAAGCGCTACGAGGGTTCGACCATCATCCGCTACGAGCAGAAAGCCTTCAACGCGTACCAACTGGTCGTCGGCCCCCTCGTCGGCCGCGGCAGCGATGCGCACTTTCCAAAAGTGCTCAAGCCCGAAGGCCGGGTCACGCGCATCACGTATCTCGTGCCTGCGGGGCGATCGCCGCTCGAGGTGTTTCGCAACTACGACCAGGACCTGAAGAAAGCAGGATTCACCACGCTCTTCACGGGCGCCCACGAGGCGCTGGGGCAGGGGCCCGACGATACGCCGTTTCCGGAGACGAAGTACGCCGACGTGGAGCTGTCAGGTGAGGGCAATCCGCTGCTCAGTGCTGTCGCGTCCACGAACGACCAGTTCCTCGCCGCGAAGCTGGCGCGTCCCGAGGGTGACATCCATATCGCGCTGTATGCGGTGGCGATAGGAGCCGAATGGGGCAAGTACGTTTACGCCAATCCGCCCGATCGGAAGAAGACGGCCGTTGATGGGCAGGTCATCGTGCAGCTCGATATCGTCGACGCGAAGCCGATGGAAACCAAGATGGTGACCGTCTCAGCGGGTGAGATGGCAACAGATATCGCCAAGTCGGGCAGCGTCGCGTTGTACGGCATCCTCTTCGATACCGGCAGTGCGGTGGTCAAAGCCGAATCCATGCCGACGCTCGAGGAAGTCGCGAAGCTGCTCAAAACCCAGCCTACGCTGCGGCTGCTTGTCGTCGGCCACACGGACAATGTCGGAACCTTCGAGTCCAACATGGACTTGTCACAGCGGCGCGCGGCGGCAGTCGTCCAGATGCTGACATCGAAGTTTGCGCTCGACCCGAAGCGGCTGAAACCCGTCGGCGTGTCATTCGCCAGTCCGGTCGCTTCGAACGGGACCGAAGAGGGCAGGTCGAAGAATCGGCGCGTCCAGCTGGTCGAAAACATCTCGTCTTCAGCGCAGCGCTAGCGTCCGGCAGCGAGTTGTCGTCGCGCTGGCTGTGGACGCTGGCGGACGAAATCGAGAGAATGATCCAGGAGGAGACGACGCATGGCGAGCCCGCTCACACTCATGGTGAACGGCGAGAAGCGATCGGTAACCGCATCGCCCGACACGCCGCTTCTGTACGTGCTTCGCAACGACCTGCAGTTGACCGGGCCGCGCTTTGGATGCGGCCTGGCGCAATGCGGTGCGTGCGCGGTCCTCGTGGACGGCGCGGAAATGCGGTCGTGTGTCACGCCGGTCTCGACGGTTGCCGGAAAGCGCGTCCACACGATAGAAGGTCTGCCTGCGCTGTGGGCTGAGAAGCACGGCACGTCTGCCGGCAACACGGCACTCCATCCCGTCCAGCAGGCCTGGATCGACGAGCAGGTCCCGCAGTGCGGCTACTGCCAGAGCGGCATGATGATCGCTGCTGTCGATCTGTTGCAGAAAAATCCGTCGCCCACCGTCGCACAGATCAAGGACGCGTACACCAACACGCCGCCGTCACCGCACTTGTGCCGCTGCGGCACCTATAACGCCATCATCAGCGCCGTCCAACGGGCCGCCAAGGCCATGAACGGGTAGGAGTCGCGCGATGGACATTACGCGTCGTGGCTTTGTAACGACCGGCGGAACGCTCGTGGTGTCGCTGTACATCCAGCGGACCATCGGCGGCAGCGCCGCCATCGCGGCCGAAGGGGCTCCGGGCGGGCTCGATCCGACCAGGCTGGCGTCGTGGCTCGAGATTCACGCCGACAACACCATCCTCGTGCGGACGGGAAGGACCGAGACCGGTACCGGAATGAGCGCCTTCTACGCACAGATGGTCGCCGAGGAGCTGAACGTTCGACCTGACACGATCACGCTCGTGCTTGGCGACACCGACAAGACGCCAGATGGCGGGTATTCCGCGGGCTTTCTGCTGGGGGCCACCAACCTCCAGAAGGTTGCGGCATACACGTTCCAGGCGCTGCTCCAACTGTCGTCCAAGACGCTCGGCGTTCCAGTCTCGGATCTCACGGTCACAGACGGCATCGTCAGCGGCGGCGGGAAACGAATCAGTTACGGAGAGCTCGTCCAGGGGCAGCAGCTCGAGCTGACGATTCCTGTCAGCGGTACGTTGCCGAGGATCGATCCGTCGGAAGACACCGGCGTCGCCGGTCTCGATGGCATCACTGTGACCGGCGATCCGCCGATGAAGCCCGTCAGTAAGTATTCGGTCATCGGAACCTCGCACCCGATGCCCGGCATCCCCGACAAAGTGACCGGCAAGACGCAATGGTCTGGCGACGTTCGACTGCCTGGCATGCTGCACGCCCGAATGGTGCGGCCGGCGTCACTCGGGAGCACGCTGATTTCGGCTGGCACGATCGATCCGAAGCGATTCCCCCATGCGCGCGTCGTCACGAAAGGCAATCTCGTCGCCGTCGTGTCGCCGAACGAGTGGGAGGCGATTCAGGCCGCAGAAGCAGTGGCCAAGACGACGAAGTGGACCGAATGGTCCGGGCTGCCGGGGAGTGACAAGCTGACCGAATACCTGCGCGCGCAGCCGTGGGGGAAGCCGAGCAGTACGAAAGGGAATGCCGACCAAGTCACTGCCGGACTGGCGCGGGCGGCCAAGACCATCACTGTGACGTACGAGCAGCCGTACGTCAGGCACGCACCGATCGGACCGTTTGTCGCGACAGCCGACGTCAAAGGCGATGGTACGGTGACAATCTGGACGCATTCGTCGCACTCCCAAGGTCTGCGCGTCCAGATCGCCAACACGCTCGGCACGCCAGTTCAGAAGGTCATCGTGCGGTGGCTGGATCAGGCCGGCCAGTACGGACGGACGACGTTCGGCGGGGATGGCGCGGAAGCGGACGCGGCGCTCCTGTCGCAACTGTTGAAAACACCCGTGCGCGTACAGTGGATGTTGCAGGAGGATCTCGCCTGGTCGAGCGTCTCGCCTGGCTGGGTGGCCGATCTGAAGCTCGGTCTCGACGGCAACGGTCGGATGATCGCGTTCAGAAGCGACTGGTATGCGCCGCACGAAGTGGATGGTCGCCTGCTCGGCGGACTGCTCGCGGGCGCACCATCGGTCAGCCCGAAGACCACCAACTGGGTCTCCACGGAGTCTCTGTACGACAAGATCCCGAACGTGCTCCAGCAGGCGTACGCGATGCCGAATCTCGCGGCCGAGACGGTGTCTGGCGGCCTTCGCGGCAACATCATGCGCACGCCGGTTCAGCGTCAGCAGAACTTTGCGCTCGAGTCATTGGTGAACGAGGCGGCCGCGGCGGTGGGTGTGGATCCGATCCAGTTTCGTCTCGATCACACGTCCGACCAGCGGATGGTTGACGTGATCGCCGCTACCGCGAAGGCGGCAGGATGGGAGCCGCGTCGCTCTCCGAGTCCCGAGGCGCGCCGAACGGGCACGTCGCCGCTCGTCGGTCGAGGGATCGGCGTGATGATCCGCACCAACGCCTATTGGGCGGGCATCGCCGAGATCGAGGTGGTACCATCCACCGGCGCGATCAGGGTCACGAAGTTCACGCTGGGCGTCGATGCCGGCAAGGTGATCAATCCGAAGCGGCTCGAGCTGATCGCGGGCGGCGGCCTTGCGATGGGTCTTGGTGAAGCGCTCAAGGAAGAAGTCACCTTCGACCGGAGCAAGGTCACAAGTACCGACTGGAGCAGCTACCGCATTCTGACGATGGAGGAGATGCCCGACGTCAAGGTGGTGCAGATTTCCCGCGACGACAAGGGATTCGGTTCCGGCGGCGAGGCCCCGAACGCACTGGCTCCGCCCGCGGTCGTCGCCGCGTTCTTCGACGCGACTGGCGTGCAGGCTCGGCGGATCCCATTGACGCCAGAGTACGTCAAAGCCCTCCTCGCCTAGGTGCCTGGTCGAAAACATCTCGCGCCCTGTGCGAACGAGGGGCACCTCAATCAGCGCCGGACGCGATCTCTCCATACAGCGCCTTCACCCGCGCTCGTTCTTTCTCGAGATAGGCAACTGCGAAGTGTTCGTTCAGCCAACCGACGACGACGAACACGAGCGTGACGGCCACAAGGAACAGCAGGGTGACTCCCGGCCGGCTGGTCCACGTCAGCGACACTACGCGCAGCACCGGCAAGTAGAGCGGCAAGAGATACCAGTACCGGGCTTTCTTCAGAATGCGGACCTGATGGTCGATGCGCTGCAGCAGCGCAGCCTGATAGTCGCGAGCGTTCATCGAGGGGTCGGGCGGTCGCACGTGCCGGTGCTGGCGCCACAGAAAACCACCGACGAAGAGGGCCGCGGCGATCGCCAGGCCGGAAGACACGCGATCGCCACCGTTCATCATCTGCCAGCCGGCGAGTAGCACGACGACGCCGACTCCGGCGTACTCCCGGACGTTCCGGCGAGCGATCGCGATGTCGAAACGCAACAGTTTCATGCGCCCGACGCGGCGTGCGAGAAGCTCGGCGTCCCGCTGCGGGAGGATGGTCTCCTGCCACAGCCGCAGCAGGTCGTCAGCGCCTGCATCCATAGATTGGCTCATCGCTCGGCTCCTCTCCCCAGAGTGGCTGCGAGTTTCTGTCTCAACCGCGTCAGCCGCGTTGCCACGTTGCCGGCACTGATCCCGGTGACGGCCTCGATCTCGGCTGCGGAGAGACCTTCAAGGTGCAGCATCACCAGTTGCCGATCGCGCAGCGGCAATGCCTGCACGGCCAGCCAGAGACGGTCACGCTGCTGACCGTCGATGGCACTTCGTTCAGGGTTGGCGGGCGACACGGGATCGGCGACACCCTCGTCTGGCTGCTCGTAGCGCTCGCGGCGCACCCGCCGGGTCGTGAATCGGATCGCCGTGTTGTGTGCGACACGGTACAGCCAGGTCCGCTCGGAGGCGTCGCCGCGAAACGACGGCAACGCAGTCCACAGCGCCAGAGCAATCTCCTGGAAGAGATCCTCCCGCGCACCGGGTTCGCGAACGTATCCATACGCAAGACGCTGCAGGGGAGCGAGGTATTGCTTCAATAGCGCTTCGTATGCGGCCTGGTGATCGGTTTGTCGCACGCAGTTAGGTAGTGTCGCGGTGACAAACTTTCTTACACCGGAACCGGCGGGGTGGTGGCGGGCCACCGGCCGTGGACGACGGACACGCCCGTCCCGGCCGTGCAGCGGCCTGAATCAGGACAAGGGCGACGGCCACAATCCACTTGCTCATTCGTCGTCGATCCTGCAACCACTAGGGTAGCGTTGTTCAGAATCGGAGGCGACATGAACACTCTCCGTATCGTGCTGGTGTGTGCGTTGGCAGCCGCAACGGCTGCCGGATCCCGCGCGCAGGCAAAGCCAACGGCCGTGATGACGTCGAGAGGCGGATTCTTCGCTCTGTCGGTCGCCGACATGAAGGCGAGCGGGGCATGGTACGTCGAGAAACTCGGCCTGGCCGTCGCGATGGAGGAGGCGGCGGCCGCCGGCCATCCAGGTGTGACGGTGCTCGAGGGCGGTGGACTGATCGTCGAGTTGATTCAGAACGCCGATGCGATGCCCCCGCACGATCGAATCAGCGGGCGAACGTCATCGTCCGCGACAATGCGGGGAATCTGATTCAGGTGTTTGGAGCTACAAATAACTGAGCCACCAGTCCGTTCGTCGAGCCTTGACACCCGCGAACCACCGGCACGCGACGTACAGGATGCCGACCGCGATCGCCCAGACCAGATAGAGGAGGCCGAGATCCCACATGTAGCCATCGGGCGGTGGCGGATTGCCCATCGGATGGTTTGTGAAGAGCCATGGGTCGAGCCGGCCCTCCCGCACGAGCGAGGCGCCCAGCGCCAGCGTGTGGATCAGCGGGATGTGCAGCGCGTAGTAGAAGAACGGCACGCGCCCGAATACGCCCAGCGCACGCGCGACGGCGCCATCGGCGGAATCCAGTACCGGAATCAGTGCCATGGTCGGGCCCAGTGTCATCAGCAGGAAGTCGAGCGAGGCCGGATATTTCGTCGTGTTGAGGAACGAGAAGAGGTTCTTCGACCACGGGTGCGGATCGCCGTACAGATTGAACCCGCGCAGTACGAGGAACAGCGCAATCGCTCCCAACCCAATCGCGAGGCACGCGCGGTTTCGTGGGTCGCGATCCTTCGTCGCAATCTGTCCGAACGCGTAGCCGGCCGCCATCACGCCGATCCACGGCACCAGCGAGTAGAGGACCATCAACGTCGGCCCGCCGGGACCTAGCGTCACCGGGCCCGCCCAGAACCCGATGTAGAGGACGCGCCAGAGGTTCGAAACCGCGTCCTGAGTCAGTGTCTGCTCGAGGTGTGCGGCCAGGGGATCGAGCAGGTTGTGTCCCCCGATGATCAGGACGCCGATGGCACCGACGACCGTCGCCGGGAGCCGCACAAGGCCGGCCATGACGATCATGCACCAGCCGATCACCCAGATGACCCCGGCAAGCTCGTACTGCAAGAACTGAAAGTTGAACGTCCAGCAGATGCGGAAGTACGTCAGCTCGAGGAACACGAGCCATGCTCCGCGTGTCAGGAGGAAACGCGAGACGTCCGTCCGCCGGGACTTATAGAGGAAGGCGCTCGTGCCTGCCAGGAAGATGAACGCCGGCGCGCAGAAGTGCGTGACCCAGCGCGTGAAGAAGATGGCGGGCGACGGGCCGCCGGCTGGCACCCCTGAGAAGACGCGGACGTGATCGATGGCCATCAGGACCATGACGGCGCCGCGGATGATGTCGATGGAGCCGACCCGCGCCGTGACTCCCGGTCGCGCGCCGACAGGGAGAGTGGTGGTCGTCATCGGTCAGTCCTGTCCCTTGCCCCGCAACTCCTCTGGCACATCGGTCAGCTTCCCGAGCATCTCGTACACTTTGACGATCGCGTGATCGACGATGCGCGCGCCGGCGTCGGGCTGGATCGCCGTGGCCATGTTCGCTGCGCCGTAGCCGCCGAGTGACGCCGCGCGAATGGTGGGGAAGTAACCGAGCGACACGTTGGCATAGCCGAGGAAGAAGGTGTCGCCGACGGGGCAGCGATTCCGCCAGTCGATCTGGTAGTCCACGAATGGCTCGCCCGGTACCGTCATGAAAGCGATCGTCCTGTTGATCAGAATCGTCGCGACTGGGGCGTGCATCCCTTCGGCGTACCAGCGCTCGACTACAGCCGCCTGACCGTCGCCCGAGTCGCGGCGCACGGCACTCAGAAACGGCTCGCGGCTCCAGCGCGGGCGGAACTCCAGGACGTCCTCGGCGAAGTCGAGATGCGCGTCGGTCACCGGCTGTGTGTGAATGTTCTTCGCCACGCGCACGGCCTCGCGGCCGAGCCGCTCGCCGGTCCAGTCCTTCCAGCGCGGCGCGTCCTGGTCGAGCGGGTGTACCGCGTAGAACGGGTTGATGTCGCCATCACCGCCCTGGAGGAACATTGCCTGGCCGCCCAGCTCACGCTCGATGACGGCTTCGGTGACACCGGGGAAGTCAGCCGAGTACTGCAGGTTGTCGGGACCGAACACCACCGGATGACAGGCGTAGTTCACGAGTATCGCGATCGGCGAGCCGTCGGCCGTGTCGAGGCGGAGCACCGAGACAACCGGGTCCACAGGCGATGAGGGAGCCATCGTGTTGTTGCGCTCGAACCACGTGATGCTGCCGTCGGGTTCGAGTCGCAGGCGGTTGTGGCCGATGAGTACGTTCCCGTAGCCGGTGCCGATCCGGGCATCCACGGCATGCTGGTGGGCGTCGTCAATGGCACGACCGATCTTGGCCATCGCGTCTGACTCCCAGTCCGGTGGCGTCCCGGCAGGGTACGCGGGCCGGATATCGGGGCCCGAATGCGTGTGCGTGGCCGTGACTAGCACGTACGAGATGCGGCTGGACTTCGAGGCATTCTCGCGCAGGCGCTTCACCCACTCGAAGGTGGGAGGCTCCCCGAGATCGAGTCCGACGAACGCGAGGCGTGTGTCGCCGGCCTCGAGCACCAGCACGCGCGCCATGAGCGGATCGCGGACGCCCGTGGCGCCGGCTTTGCGTCCGCCGTACCCGTACATGGTGAGCCCGAGCGGCGGTGTGATGTCCACGCGTGACACACCGGCCTTGAGCGGGCCGGCTCCCGCTGCGACGGGCAGCAGCGCGGCGATCAATACCAGCACGACCACGCAGGGGAAAGCGCGCATTGGGACCTCCTCGCGATGTCGCATCGAGCGCCTATAATTTCAGAAGCCAGGCTCCCTGTCATGGTGCGAGCGTTTGTGCTGCTGATCGTGTTCTGTGTGTGCGGTTGTGCCTCGCTGACGCCAGAGGGGGGCAGGGTGAAGGTGTACCAGGCGCCGCTCGATCAGGTGCCTGCGCAGCGCCGTATGCCGGCCGGCTGCCGCGTGCTCTCGACAACTCCACCGCAGTCCATCACCGAGCTCGACCTGACGGGCCCGAAGGATCCGTTCAGCGCCGAGCGCAATGCAGCTGCCGCAAGTGGCGGCAACGCACTGCTGGTGCTCACCCGGATGACAATACCGCGCCACGACCTCGAGTGTCCTGGCTCGTCCCCTATCACGGATTGTCCCCCAAGCTTCGGGGCCTGGTACGAGATGCAGATCCAGATCTACGCGTGCACGCCGGATGCGCTTCGTACGCTCTCGAATGTCGCACCCGTTACCCGCATGGCGCCTTCCAGCGTGGTCCGTGGGGAATTCATCCGCTGAGTTGGAATGTGTGGCGAGCGACGCTTCGACTTGGGAGTTGGGAGTTGGAGGTAGGGAGTTGTTGGATGCCTCGCGTCTGTCAGGCCCAGCCGCGCACGGGCTTCTTGGTCGCCGCCACCAGCACCACGCCCACCACGCCTTCGTCGCCCTGACCCTCGACTGACGACGACTCGATGACCGTCGCGTTCATGTCGAAGCCGAGGTCCGGCAGCACTCGCTCCATGTCGCGGGCGGTCACGCGAGCGCAAGGGTAGCTCGAGTCGCCGACGCGATAGAAATCCGTGTCGGCAAGACACGCGAGCAACAGGCGGCCGCCAGGCGCGACGACTCTGGCCAGATTCGCCATCACCTCTTCCCACCGCGCCAGACTGATACCGACTTCTTCCGTGCAGTAGAACGCGGACACAAGGGGATACCACTCGTCACGACCGAGCACGTGATGCTGAGTCAGGTCGCAGGTCAGGAGCCGTGTCACCTTGAATTTCGCCAGTGCTTCCAGTGCGGCCACGTCACGCGGCCGGCGGGGATGGCCCTCGAGCTCGAGCACCAGCTCCGAGTAGTGGTGCCAGCCACACGCGTCGGGTGCTCCCGTCTTCCACTTGTCGATCTCCGAGAGATTCTCCGCCAGGTAGTCCGCGACGTGAATCTCGTCCACCAAACGGACAAAGGGCAGTACGTGATGGACGGTGGGCCCGCAACCCACTTCGAGCATGAGGGTCTGTCGCGGGAGCTCGCGAAGTGTACCGGACGAGGAACTCGAACACGCGCCGCTCGTCGTTCGTCGGCGGCTTGTCGCGATAGTACGTGTCGATGTATTCGCTGGCGAATGACGTTGTGGTGCGGAAGTCGAACAATCCATCGACGGGTTCACCGGCCAATCGTCGCATGACAGGTGAACGTCAGAGCACTCTGAAAGTCTGCAGAGCGGGATCCGCGGCGCCCTTGATCACGGCGCCATGGCTCTGCATGTATTGGAGGTATTCCACGATCTCGCTCGTGATGATCTCTCCGGCCGCGACAATGGGAACGCCCGGCGGATACGTGGCAATCGTTTCGCCCGACACGCGACCCACGGCCGCTTTGGCTCGCACGACAGACTTGGCGGCAAACTTCGCGACCCTCGGCAGCACCGCGATCTGAGGAATCGACGGCGGCGTTGGCACGGCAATCCGCTCGCCGTCCGTGCCCGTCTGGACGATGGCCTTCAGCTCTGCGTACAGTGCGGAGATATCCCGCTCAGTCGTACCCGGTGTGAAGAGGAACAGCACGTTCTGGAGCGTCGCAAGCTCCGGATAGATGTGGCGTGCCTGCAGACGGCGTTCCACCTCGAACCCGGTCAGTCCGGCTCGCGAGACGTCGATGGTGATGCGCGTCGGATCGATCTCGGCGAATCCGGCTTTGGAGTCCTGCTCGCGTCCGAAGCAGGAGACGCCCGGCAGCTGCCGGCACGCCATGCGGAAGGCGTCCGCTCGAGCAATCGTCTCGCGCCAGAGCGAGTCGCCCTGGTCGACCAGCTGGTGGACACCCAGCTCGATCGACGCCAGGATCGGATACGAGAACGACGTGCTGACCAGGCCCAGCTCGTTGATGTGCTCGTACAGCCGCGGCACCGACTTGCGATTCCGCAGCAGGAGCAGGCTGCCCTGAGAGAGCGCCGTGGCGACCTTGTGCGTCGACTGCGTCACGAAGTCGGCACCCGCATCCTCTGCGGCGGTCGGCAGGGCGTCACTGAAATGAAAGTGGGGCGCGTGCGCCGCATCTACGACGACCGGCAGCCCGCGATCGTGGGCGAGCGCGACGATCGGGGCCAGCTCGCCAACGATCCCGAAATAGTTCGGAGACGTCAGGAAGACGCAATCAACCTGCTCGCGCGCGAGCAGGTCATGCACCGCTGCGCGTGTCGGCCCGAGTGACACGCCGAGCTCTCGATCGTAGGCCGCTGCCAGATACACGGGTTGAAAGCCGCCATGCACCATCGCGGCGGTCACCGAGCTGTGCGCGTCTCGATTGACGAGCACCCGCCCGCCCGCAGGACACGCGGTCAGCAGCGCGAGAATGTTGAGCCCGCTTGTGCCGTGCGTGGAAGGAAAGCACCACGCCATGCCATAGGCCGCGGCGAGTTGGCGCTTCAGCCGCTGGAGCGGCTTGTCTCCCTGATACGAAAAGAGGCTTCCGAGTTCGCAGACCGACGTGCTCTGGTCCAGCTGAAAGGCGCCTGCGAGAAGCCGCGTCCCTTCGCTGAACGTCCGGTTCCGGCGCGGGGCGGTCAGCATTGACGCAGGTGCCGGCAGCTACGGCCCCCGCGATGCCCTGGCGTCGCGAATGACAGCCCGGCGGCAGACACCTTCAGCAGGGCGGCCGTCAGCGGCATCGCTTCGTCGAGAGACAACTCGCCGCTGGCGTCATCGGCCTCGTCGTCTCGAAGGTCGCGCCCCGGGTCACTCGACCCGCGGGCCTGTGCGCTTCTCGCCATGGCGTGTGCTGTCACGTGGGAACGCGCCGGGACCGCGAATTACGACGTACTCGCGAACCGGCATCGATCGGACACGTATCCTCACCTTCTTTCGGCACCGGGCTCACAGACTTTAGGAAGCACCGCGGCCGCGCCCGATTGACGGGGCCGTCGCTAAAGGATCGTTGCTGCCGGGCCGACTCGTACGGTATAGGGCGAACGCTCGTTTGATCGCTGCGCGACGTTCAGCGGTCACTCGGTGCGTGCCCTCGCACGGTTTTTCACGCGGAGCGAAACGACGTGCACACTCGAGTCATCCGGATCGTCAAGGTGCGAAGCGCGCTGGCCGTGCTGGCGCTCGTGGTGCTGTGTGCGTCTGCCGCACAGGGCCAGGATGCGAGCGGCACGCCGGATGCGCCGCCCGACCTCTCGAAGCTCAGTCTCGAACAGCTGGCCGATCTCAAGATCGACCAGGTGTACGGGGCGTCCGCCTATCTGCAGAAGGTCACCGAAGCGCCATCGTCGGTGACGATCGTCACCGCCGCGCAGATCCGCCGGTACGGATTCCGGACGCTCGCGGACGTGCTTCGAAGCGTGCGCGGCTTCTACGTCACCTATGACAGGAACTACAGCTACGTCGGCGTCCGGGGCTTCTCGCGCCCTGGCGACTACAACGCCCGCGTGCTCCTGCTCATCGACGGTCATCGCCTCAACGACAACGTGTTCGGCAGCGCACTCATCGGCAGCGAGTTTCCGCTCGACGTCGCGTTGATCGAGCGCCTCGAGATCATCCGCGGGCCCAGCTCCTCACTCTATGGCACCAGCGCGTTCTTCGCCGTGATCAACGTCATCACACGCGATACGCCGCAAGTGCGTGGCACCGAGATCGCCGGCGCGCTGAGCAGCTTCGAGACGGGGCAGGGGCGAGTCAGCTACGGTCACCACTACACGAACGACGTGAGCGTCGTTCTCTCGGGCACGGTGTACAAGAGCAAGGGGCAGGAGCACCTCTTCTACCAGGACTTCGACAGCCCCGAGACCAACAACGGCATCGCCGAGCATGCGGACCGCGACGGGGCCACCCAGTTGCTGGGGACGGCATCCTATCGGGGCTTCCGGCTGCAGGGGCTGTACGGCACGCGCGACAAGCGGGTGCCGACCGCATCCTTCGGGACGGTCTTCGACGATCCGCGAACAGGCACGATCGAGACACAGGGCTACGTCGACCTCTCGTACCAGCGGGACCTGCAGAGCGGATGGCACGTGGCCAGCCGGGGCTACTACGATCGCTATGGCTACGACGGCGACTACGTGTACGACAACGCCGAGGCCGCTCCGCCGCCGACCATTGTCAACAAAGACTTCGCCCGCGGCGTGTGGTGGGGCGCAGAGCTGACGGCCAGCCGGCGTATCGCCGCTCGACACACACTGGCCGTGGGAACGGAGTTCCGCGACAACGTTCGCCAGGATCAATACAACTACGATCTGGAAACCGGACTGCAGCACCTCGACGATCGGCGGCACTCGACGAACTGGGCCGTCTTCGTGCAGGACGAGTTCACCCTCGGCGCGAAGCTGCGGCTGAACCTCGGCGCGCGGCACGATCAGTACGACACGTTCGGCGGCACCACGAATCCGCGCATCGGCGCGATCTACAACCCGGTGCCCAAGACCACACTGAAGCTGCTGTACGGCCAGGCCTTCCGTGCTCCGAACGCCTACGAGCTGTTCTGGCACCAGGACGATCTCGCCAAGGCCAATACCAGCCTCCATCCCGAGACCAACCGGACGTCCGAATTCGTCCTGGAGCAGTACATCGGCAGCCACCTGCAGCTGACGACCACGGCCTTCCACTACACGGTGAAGGGCTTGATCACGCAGGAGACCGATCCGGTCGATCAACTCCTCGTCTACAACAACGTCGACACGGTCAAGGCGGACGGCGTCGAAGTCGAGCTCGAAGGGAAGTGGCGGAACGGCCTGGAAAGTGTCGTCAGCTACACGCTGCAGAACAGCCGGAACGCGGAGACAGACCTTCGCCTGACCAACTCCCCCACGCACGTGGCGCACGTCAACGTGATTGCGCCCCTCGGTCGGCCTGGGCTCTTCGCGGGCGTCGAGCTCGGCTACCTCAGCTCGAGGCGAACGCTCGCAGGCAGCAGCGTCGGTGGCGCGGCCGTCGCGAATCTCACGTTCTTCAAGCAGCGGGTTACCAGAGGCCTCGACGTGTCCGCGAGTCTCTACAACCTCTTCGGGACGCACTACTCCGACCCCGCCTCCGAAGAATTCCGCCAGGACAGCCTCGCGCAGGATGGCCGGACGGCACGCGTGTGGCTGACCGTCACCTTCCCGCGCACGAACTAAGCGATGTGGCCGTGGCGCACCAGGAGACCGGGCACCGTCCGCGGGCGCGCAATCGCCTGGGCACTGACGCTCGCGCTAGCCGTCGCGATCGGCGGTAGAACTGACGTCTCGGCCGCGGGTTCGGCGGCGCCGCAGTCACCCGAATACCTGATCAAGGCCGCCTATCTCTACAACTTCGCCATGTTCGTCGAGTGGCCTCCGCAGGCGTTCCCCGCATCCGGTGCGCCAATCGTCATCGGCGTCGTCGGCGAGGATCCTTTCGGGTGGGCGCTCGATCGGATGGTGCAGGACAAGCGCATCAACAACCGCCCGATCGTCATCGAGCGCTTCAAGCTTGGTGACGATGTCCGTCGTTGTCACATCCTGTTTGTGGGTGCGGCCGAATCCGCGCACGTCGGAGAGCTGGTCCAACGGGTCGGCACACAAGCCGTTCTGATTGTCGGAGACGAATCGGACACGGTGAGCAGAGGGGGAACGATCGCGTTCACCGTCAAGAACGACAAGGTCGGGTTCGAAATCAACCTCTCGGCCGCGCGCCGCGCCCGGCTGACGATCAGCTCGAAGTTGTTGAACCTTGCACAGGCGGTTCGAGGATGACCGAGATGCCACGGAAGGCGACCGGCGTGAATCTCCGTACCCTCTCCATCAAGCGCAAGCTGATGCTCATCACGATGAGCACCAGTACCGTCGCGTTGCTGCTGGCGTCGGTCGGGTTCGTCGTCTACGACCTCGTCGCCTTCCGCAGCCAGATGAGCGACGACCTGATGACGCAGGCGGAAATCGTCGGCGCCAACAGCATGGCCGCGCTCGCTTTCCGCGACGGGCCGGCGGCCAAAGAAATTCTCTCGGCGCTGAAGGCGAGAGAGGGGATTGTCGCGGCAGCGCTGTATGCGCCAGACGGCAGCCTCGTGGCCGACTATCGCCGAGACAACGGCGCCGTTCGAGCAGTGCCCGCGCGTCCCGATTCGAGCGGCTCGCGGTTCGAAGACAACTATCTCCGGGTGTTCCATCGGATCGAACTGCACGGGCAGATTCTCGGCACCGTCTATGTCGAGTCCGACATGCAGCAATGGGACGAGCGGCTCAAGCGATACACCGGCATCGTCGCCGTGTTGATGCTGGGAGCTGCCATCGTGGCACTCGTGCTTTCGTCCTGGCTGCAGCGGATGATCTCGGAGCCGATCCTCGGACTGCAGGAGACCATGCGGAAGGTATCGGCGGAGCAGAGCTTTGCCCTCCGCGCGGTCAAGTCCAACGACGACGAGGTCGGATCGCTCATCGATGGATTCAACGCGATGCTCGCCGAGATTCAGCAGCGCGACACCGCTCTTCAGGGCGTCAACGACAACCTGACCTCCCGCACGCGTGAGCTGGAGCGGGAGGTCACCGAGCGCCTCAGGGCCCAGGAGGAATTGAAGACGCTCAACGCCACGCTCGAGCTCCGTGTTGCGGAGCGCAGTGCCGCCGCCGAGCAGCGCGCCCTCCAACTTGCGCGATCCGAGGAAGCGCACCAGAAGCAGAGCCGCATCCTCCAATCGATCCTCGACAGCATGAGTGATGGCGTCATCGTCGCAGACGACGGCGGCAGCCTGATCCTCGTCAACCCTGCTGCCGAGACGATGCTGCGGCTCGATGGCACGCCCGCGCCGCACGACGAATGGGCTGACCGATACGGGCTGTACCGTCCCGACACGGTGACGCTGTACCCCATGGACGAGTTTCCACTGATGCAGGCCGTCAGGGGCGAAGCCGTCGCCGACGTCGAAGTATTCGCGCAGCGGCCCGGCCGGGAAGACGGCCGATGGTTGAGCGTCAACGCCACACCGCTGAAGGACGAGGATGGCGTGCTGCACAACGGCGTGGCCATCTTTCACGACATCACCGCCAGAAAGCACGCGGCGGAAGAGCTGTTGAACGCGAAGAACGCGGCCGAGGCCGCGAACAGGGCCAAGAGTCAGTTCCTCGCGAACATGAGTCACGAGCTTCGGACGCCGTTGAACGCGATCATCGGCTACAGCGAAATGCTGCAGGAACAGGCGCAGGAACTGGCTCACCCCGAGGCGATTCCCGACCTGCGGCGCATTCACTCCGCAGGCAAGCACCTGCAGTCGCTCATCGACGATATCCTCGATCTGTCGAAAATCGAGGCCGGCAAGATGGAGCTGTTCATCGAAGCCTTCGAGGTGCAGGCGATGGTGCGCGACGTCGTCACTACCATCCAGCCGCTGGTGGATCGAAACCACAACAAGCTGGAGGTGTCCTGCGGCGACGATCTCGGCGTGATGCGCGCGGACCTGACGAAGGTTCGACAGATTCTGTTCAACCTCCTGAGCAACGCGTCCAAGTTCACACAGCAGGGGCAGATCACGCTGGCCGTGGCGCGGCGTGACGACTGGGTGCATTTCCGCGTGACCGACACCGGAATAGGCATGAGCCCTGAGCAGATGGAGAAGCTGTTCCAGGACTTCACGCAGGTCGATGCGTCCACGACGCGGAAGTACGGCGGCACGGGACTCGGCCTCGCCATCAGCCAGCGGTTCTGCCGGATGATGGGCGGCGAGATCACGGCAGAGAGCAGCCTCGGCGCGGGAGCCACGTTCGAGTGTCAGATGCCCGCGACGGTTGTCAGCGCGCCATCGGAAACATCACCTGCCAGCGACATCAAGGCCCTCGGCCGATCCCTCGCCGATGGCAGCCGGCGCAAACCGGTGCTCGTGATCGATGACGATCCCATCGTCCACGACTTGCTGACGCGCCTGCTTGCCAAGGAAGGCCTGGAGGTCGTCTCCGCGTTGAACGGGGCCGATGGGCTGCGTCTGGCGGAGGCTATCCGCCCGGCTGCCATCACGCTCGACGTGATGATGCCGGGACTCGATGGCTGGGCCGTTCTGACCGCTCTCAAAGGGAACCCGGACCTCGCGGACATACCGATCATCGTCGTCACGATCACCGACGACAAGAACATGGGCTATGCCCTGGGCGCGGCCGATTACCTCACGAAGCCGATCGAGCCGGCGCGGCTGACGGCCATCCTGAAGGAAGTACACATCACTCGCCCAGCGCGCGTCGGTGCTCGTCGTCGACGACGATCCCGACATGCGCGACATCACCGCACGTCTGTTGACGAAGGGTGGCTGCGAGGTGCAGGTCGCGGAAAACGGGCGCGTCGCCCTGGATCTGCTCGCGCTCCACACACCGACGCTCATCGTCCTCGATTTGATGATGCCCGAAGTGGACGGCTTCGACTTCCTCATCGCGCTCCGCCGCCAGCCCGCCTGGCAAGCGATTCCGGTGGTCGTGGTGACCGCCAAGGAGATCACCGACGACGATCGCCACCGGCTGAATGGGTCGGTGAAACGGATTCTCCAGAAGCGCGGGTCCCATCGCGACGATCTGCTCGCTGCCGTGAAGGATCAGGTGACGGCGAGTCTCCAGGCGCTGCAGCCCCGGTGATCCCGTGCTGACGATCCTCCTTGTCGAAGACAACGAGATGAACCGGGACATGCTGTCCCGGCGTCTCGAACGTGCTGGCTACCGCGTGATCCTCGCGGTTGACGGTCCACGTGGAATTGCCGCCGCGCGGACCGAGGCGCCCGATTTGGTCCTGATGGATATGAGTCTGCCGGAGATCGACGGCTGGGAAGCGACCCGCCACCTCAAGCAGGACCCCGCCACCAGTGGGATCCCGGTCATTGCACTGACCGCACACGCCATGGTCAGCGACCGCGAGAAGGCGCTTCAAGCGGGCTGTGACGACTACGACACCAAGCCGGTGGATTTCGCGCGGCTGCTGCAGAAGATGACGTCGATTCTGGCCAGGGAGCGGGCATCGTGAGCGAAGCGACCCGCTCGATTCTCGTGGTCGACGACAACGAGATGAACCGCGACGTGCTGTCACGCCGGCTCCAGCGACAGGGCTACGACGTGGCGGTTGCCGTCGATGGCAAGCAGGCCCTGGAGCTGATTGCGGCACGGGCCTTCGCGCTGGTCCTGCTCGACATCGAGATGCCTGGGCTGAGCGGGCTCGAGGTGCTGCAGATCATCCGTCAGACGCACACGGCGGCCGAGCTCCCAGTCATCATGGTGACGGCCCGTCACGAGAGTCACGACATTGTCGCGGCACTGAACACGGGTGCGAACGACTATGTGACCAAGCCCATCGACTTCGCCGTGACGATGGCGCGGATCGAGACCCAGCTGGGTCGCCGGCAGGCGGAGGCGGCGCTGCGCGAGAGCGAGGAGCGCTATGCGCTGGCCGTCCGTGGCGCGAACGATGGGTTGTGGGACTGGAACCTCAAGACGGACGTGATCTACTTCTCCCCGCGCTGGAAGGAAATGCTCGGGTTTGAAGATCACGAGATCGCGAACGAGCCCGCCGAGTGGTTCAACCGTCTGCACCCGGAAGAGGTCGGTCACGTCAGAGGCGCGCTCGCGGCGCACATCGACGGGCGCCACGACCACTTCGAGACCGAGCACCGGATGCTCCACCGTGACGGTGGGTACCGCTGGATGCGCAGCCGCGGTCTGGTCGTCCGCGATCCAACGGGCGCCGCCTACCGCATGGCCGGATCCCAGACTGATATCACTGAAGGCAAGGTTGCGGACGCACTCACCGGGTTACCGAACAGGATTCTGTTCATCGATCGCCTCGCGTCGTCGGTCGAACGGGCACGGCGCCACGGGGATTACATGTTCGCGGTGCTGTTCCTGGATCTGGATCGCTTCAAGCTGGTCAACGACAGCCTCGGCCACGTCGTGGGAGACGAGCTGCTGGTGGCGATCGCACGGCGGCTGGAGGGGTGCCTGCGATCGAGCGACACGGTAGCGCGGCTCCAGTTGGACCATACGATCGCTCGACTCGGCGGTGACGAGTTCACCGTGCTGCTGAAGGACATCGGCGACGTCAGCGATGCGCTCCGCGTGGCCGAGCGTGTGCAGGAAGCGCTCTCGATGGCGTTCACCTTGAACGGACAGGAGGTCTTCACCACTGCCAGTATCGGGATCACCACGAGCGCAACGCACTATGAGACGCCCGAAGCCGTGCTGCGGGATGCGGACACGGCAATGTACCGAGCCAAGTCGCGCGGCGGCGCACGCAGCGAGGTATTCGACCGCGAGATGCGGGACCGGGCCGTTGCCCGACTGCAGCTCGAGACAGACCTGCGCAGGGCCGTCGAGCGAAGCGAATTCCGCCTGTACTATCAGCCCATTGTCTCGCTGCCGACGCGACAGATCGCCGGGTTCGAGGCGCTCGTGCGGTGGCAGCATCCGGAGCGCGGCCTGATTCTGCCGGAGGGATTCATCCGGCGTGGCCGAGGAGACGACGCTGATCGTGCCGCTTGGCTGGTGGGTGGTCGAGGAAGCGTGCCGGCAGATGCGTCAATGGCAGCTGCAACGCGAGGCATCCGGCGCGATGACGATCAGCGTGAATCTGTCGCCGAAGCAATTCACCCAGGCAAATCTCACGGACGGGGTGACGCGCATTCTGGCCGAAACGGGCCTGCCCGCGTCGTGTCTCGCGCTCGAGATTACCGAGAGCACGATCATGGAGAGCACGGAGTATGCGAGCGCCGTGCTGGCGGAGTTGAAACAGCTGGGCGTGCAGCTCGCGATCGACGATTTCGGGACAGGCTATTCGTCGTTGAGCTACGTGCACCGGTTTCCTCTGAACTCCTTGAAGATCGATCGCTCGTTCGTGAGCGAGATGGGCGCGCAGGGCGAGCGGTCCGAGATCGTCCGCGCCATCGTGAACCTGGCCCACAACCTGGGACTCGACGTCGTCGCCGAAGGCGTGGAGACGCAGTCACAACTCGACCATCTCACGGCGCTCGGGTGTGACTACGGGCAGGGTTACCTGTTCTCGGTTCCCATGGCCGCCGAAGCCGCGACCGCCCTGGTCTTGGCAGGCAACGAAACCGCCATCTGAACGCGCCAGTGGCCGCCGAAGGGTCTCTCCCGACAGTGAACTGATATGGTCTAGCGCGGGTGCGACCGCATCGCGTCCAGGCGATTCTGCGCGGCCATGATGTCTCGCTTCAGGCGCTTCACCATGTCGCTGACCAAATCCTTGCCGCGCGTGGAGGCCTCGTCGACCATCGCCTTCAACTTCCCGAGCGGTGAGTCACGAAGTTCCGCCAGCTCGCTCGCGCACGCCGCGAGTTCTTCCTCGATCTCGGCGATCCGCCGGACGAGCCGTAACCGGATGGCGCCGGCATCGACGCCCTGGACGGCTTCGGGACTCCGCTCCCACGACTGAAGAATCGTACGCAGCCGTTCCTCGTCGCCTTGCGCATAGGCGCGGTTGGCCTCGATCATCAGCGCATGGCGTCGGTCGCGCGCGTCGGTATCGCGCGCAAGGTCCGGATGAATGGCTTTCGCGACGTCACGAAACAGCCGCCGAATCGCGTCCGAGGTGAATCGTGGTGCTGTTTCTGGCTTCGGATTAGCCGGCGGCGGGTTGCGTTCGGCGCCTTCGGCGGCGACGCGCTTCGAGATCTCGCCGAGCTCGGCTTCGGCGATTGCATATTCGAGCTCATCGAGCTGGTCGTGCAGCAAGCCGACCTCTTGCCGGTACCGGATCCTGAAGGCGGCCAGGTCCGTCCGCATTCCGGCGATCTCGGCGCTCTGTGCCTCGAGTGCAGCCTCGAAGTCGCCGAGTCGCTCGCGAAGTTCGCGGATCTCCCGATCTTTCGCGGATCCGGATGGGATGAGACTCGTCACGGCGTCGATGATAGCGAATCAGGAGCAGGCACGGGATGTCGTCCCCGTGCCCGTCTCCTAACCGCGGCGCACTTACTCGTCCCCTCCCCGTACCGCTTCATCACTTTGACTAAACATCCGCACGCCTAACCTCGTCCAAGCGACCATGTGGACACATGACGTGCGCCAGGCTCTTCGCATCTTCACCCGCGAACCTGGCTTTGCGGCGGCCGCCGTCCTGACCCTCACGCTGGGCATCGGCGCCAACACCGCCCTCTTCGCCATCGTCGAAGCCGCGCTGCTGCGGCCGCTGCCATTCGACCAGGCGGCCGATCTCCTCGTTCTGCGCCACCGCGATTTGACGACGGGCCTCACGAAATCGGATGTCGCGATCGGAGACTTCGTCGACCTGCGCGCCCGGCTCCACTCGTTCGAGTCGCTGGCCGGGTTCGGCGGATTTCAGTCCACAGTGTTCGGTCAGGGCGAGCCGCGTCGTGTCGAGGGCGCCGTTGTCACCCCAGATGCCCTCGAAGCATTGCGCATCAAGCCCGCACTCGGGCGCCGGCTGCGCCAGGACGATGCGCGACAGGGCGCGCCGGCGGTGGCGCTCGTCAGCGACGAATTGTGGCGGACCGTGCTCGGATCCGACCCGAAGGTGATGGAGCGTTCGATCCTGCTGGGTGCGACACGCACCCAGGTCGTCGGTGTGCTGCCTCCGGGATTCCGCTTCCCGACGATGCCGAGAACGGACGTCATCGTGACGCAGTCGCTGCCAGCTTCGGCGCCAGCGGCGCGAAAGTCCGGCTGGATCTACGGGCTCGGACGGCTCCAGTCTGGCGCGACGCTACAGAGCGCAGCCGCTGAGCTCACCGCGATTTCACAGCAGATGGAGCGCGAACATCCGGACGAGAATCAGGGCACCCGTTACGAACCGGTGACGCTGCGCGATACGCTCGTCGGTGACACCCGCCGCCCGCTGATACTGCTGCTGGCTGCGGCTGGATTCGTGCTGCTGATCGCGTGCGCCAATGTCGGGAACCTGCTGCTCGCGCGTGCGCTCGGCCGGCAGCAGGAACTGGCGATCCGCGTCGCGCTCGGCGCAAGCCGAAACCGCCTCGTCACGCACGTCGTGGCCGAAGGGTTGGCGCTCGGTCTGGCCGGCGGCGCCGCCGGCGTCGCCGTAGCGTGGTACGCCTCGCCGATCCTGGTGGCCTTGATTCCAAACGCGGCATCGGTGCCGGGACTGGAGCAACCGGCGATCGATGCCGGTGTCCTGTTGTTCGCCGTCGCGGCTGCGGTCGTGTCGGCGCTGGTGTTCAGTGCGATCGCGTGTGTCGGCCTTCTGAGGAATGACCGGCCGGCGGTCGTAGGTCAGCGGCGCAGTACCGATGACGCCGGGCGCGAAGAGGGCAACATCGAGCCTGGTCGTTGTGGAGATCGCGCTGGCCGTGGTGCTGCTGTCGGGCGCGGGGCTGACTCTCATCAGCTTCGGCAACCTTCTCGCCGTCGATCCAGGGTTCTCGACCGCAAACGTGCTCACGGTGGAGTTCGCGCTGCCCGACGGCCGGTACGACGCCGCTGAGTCGAGGCGCGCGCTCTACGCTCGCGCGTTCGCCGAAATCCAGGCGCTGCCTTCCGTGGAATCGATCGGTGCCGCGCAGGTGACACCGCTGACGGGCAACAACTGGTCATCGCCGTTGCAGCGCGTCGATCGGCCCCTTGCGGCCGGTCAGCGACCGCCTGAAGTCGGGTGGCAGATGGCCACGCGCGGCTATTTCGGTGCGCTACGGATCCCGCTTCGCTCCGGCCGCCTCTTCGAACCGCGGGACGCCACGGGGCCGGCGGTCGTCCTCATCAGCCAGTCGGCGGCTGACAGGTACTTCGCGGGCGAAACGGCCGTTGGACACCGGATCAGCCTCGGCGACATGGAAGCCGAGATCGTCGGCGTCGTCGGCGACATCCGGCGTGCATCGCTCGTCGACGATCCACGGCCGGACCTGTATTTTCCGTTCGAACGCGAAAGCATCCCTTCGGCCACGCTGTTCATTCGGACGACGGGCGACCCTGAGGCGGTGTTGCCCAGCGTGCGCGCAGCGGTTCGCCGCATCGAACCGAACGCGGCGTTCTTCGGAACGCGAACTCTGGCGCAGATTGCGGAGCAATCCGCAGCCGCAACCAGACTCGCGTCACGTCTGCTGGCCGGCTTCGCCGTGATCGCGCTCGTGCTCGCGACGATCGGTGTCTACGGGGTGATGTCGTACGGCGTCCGCCGGCGGACGCGCGAGCTCGGCACACGACTGGCGCTGGGTGCGAGCCCGGGAGACATCACGCGGCTGGTGCTTCGACAAGCCGGCGTCCTGGCGCTCCTGGGGCTCGCTGCCGGGATGGCGGCCACGCTCGGTCTTGCGAGGACGCTGTCGTCGCTGCTCTTCGGCGTGCCGCCGTGGGATCCGGTGGCTCTGGCCTCTGCTGCCGCGCTGCTTGCCCTCGCGACGCTGGCGGCGAGCTACCTGCCGGCCCGCCGTGCGGCCCGCGTGGATCCGGCCTCGATTCTGGTGTCGGAGTAGGCGGCAGGAAAGATGAAGCCGAATACCGGTCCGCCACCGTCGGCTACAGGGGCCTGCACGTGGCTTTCCATCGACTTCTTCACAGTACAAAGAGCAGCAGCCGGATCCAACGACTGGCGTACAGCAGCAAAAGACAACTTCGGAGCGCATCGACCAAGACGAGAAGGACTTTGCGTCCCTGCGAGCCACGTATCAAGCGTTCGTCAGGTTATACGTCGGGCCTCGCGACTTGGTCGATCGGCTGGCCGTCACAATCAACATGCTCGCCGAGGCTCGCATGGCCGCTCCTGACGCGCCGTTCGACATGCAATTGATCCGGATCGCGTTCGTTGATGTGGACGGCCTCTACCAGCAGTTGCGCGGCGACGGCATGGAATTTCCAGGCGTCTTTCAAGATGTAATGGCGGGACCGACCCCCGAATGACCACGAGTCCTACTTGATCGCGACAAGGGCGGCGACCGCACGTCGTCGATCCAAGAGTCTAGCGATACCTCGACGAGCAGGGATGGACACTGAGCCCGCGGTGTCGGCCCTGTCGCGCGGCGCGACGCGCCGAACGCGTGCGTCGGTACGTCCAGGAACAGGACGTGCGGGGGCAGGTGTGACACAGCATGTCGAGCGCCCGTCAGCTCCGCCGGCGCAGACGTGTTCGAGAGAGTGATCGAGCAACGACCAGCCCCGACCCAACCAGGATGAGCGTCGCGGGTTCCGGCACCGGCGTGGACTGACTGAAGTCGTACCGCACCTGGTCGGCAAACCACGCCCGCGAGTTTTCGGTGAGCGGGAAGCTTCGAAACGTTACCGAGGCGAACCCTTGGCCGGTGATGGCAATTTTGCCAGGGTCGGCCCCAAAGAGGTCCGTGGAGAAGATTCCGTTGACCGTGAACGGCACGGTCACGAGCGTTGGAAACCGCGTCAGCGCGGGCACGGTGACGGTGCCGGCGCTGAATTCCAGCGCAAGCGCCGCCTCTTCGGTTACCGAGAACCCGACGGGATACATGTTGCCTTTGTACGTCACCACTCCCGGCAATGCCGATCCGGAGAGGTTTGCGTCGGCGCTGATAGTCGATCCAGGAAAGCAGACAAGGCAGTAGGTAAACGGATCGATCCTGCCCTCGGAAGGTGCTACCTCACCGACGAACGAAAAGCTTGGAACACCGGTGAATGATGCCGGACCTGCTTTCGTAAGTCCCATGGCCCATATTGTCCCGCCGGTGAGCGCGATCGGATCGGCCGTCGCCGTGGCAACGGTCGCGAGGCACAACGCGGCAACGAATGCCACGAGAGAAGTAGTGCGGGACATACTGTTGGGCCGTCCTTTCCTCTCGGTCAGTAACGCCCGTACAGCAGCGGCCGGCAGTGCCAAGAGCAACGACAACTGCACGGCACGTCGCATGGCAAGTCCTCCCTTGCTATCGCCTCGATTGCGTTCGTCTTCGACGGGCGCGGAACGCCAGTCCGGCTAAACCACTGCCGAGGAGGACGAAACTTGTGGGCTCGGGCGTCGCGCTTGCGAACTCGTAGTGGACTTGGTCTTGCGCCCAGAGCCCGGCTTCAGGATCCCACGGAACCAAATGGACCGTGGCTGTCCCTCGGCCGACGATTTGATACCGCCCGGTCGGGATTCCTAGCGAATCAGTCGCGGAGAACGAGCTGTCAGCGGAAAGCGTGAACGGCGCCGACAACACTGCCTCCGCACCGAACGGGGGAGTTGGTGCGGTGACACCCGCGAAGTGCAGGTCCAAAAACCCGCCCCCAAATTGTCCAGAGTCGACGAAGTATTGCTGCCCATAGAGGGTAGCTGTGCCGTCCAGTTCCGAGAATCCTACCGTCGAGATGTTCACGGGATCGCCTGGAGCGCAAGGCGCACAGGCAGCTTGGCCTTCCGCACCCGCATTCGCGCTGAAGTTGCGAGTGCCTTGAATCACCAGAGGACCAAAAGGTATAGACGTACCGTTAAGGTCGAGCGACCCACCCGTGATGAAGATGATGGGATCAGCGCGAGCAGGAACGGCCGGAAGCGCCAAGAGTAACGACAACAGCACAGCTCGTCGCATGGCGAGTACCCCCAAAACCGTTTGCGCGGATGCAAATGACGAGCCTCGGAAGAACCCTGTAACGTCTAGGCCCAACGCCACAGGCCAACCCGGTCAGCATTAACAATTGCTAAACCGATTCACACAATGAGCGTTTGTCTGGTGTGCCTGAACACCACCGAGCTCTGGTGGGGCCCGACTCGGCCGCTTTTCCGGTGAGCGCTATGACGTGGCCTGACGCCACCACGTCGCGACAGCACCGACTGAGCCGATGAAATGCGACGAAGTGCAGCAATCGCAGCCGGTGTCCTATTTGCGTCGTTATTGGGGGCCGATGAAGAACGTGCCTGACAGCAGTGGCGAAGCCAGTGGGCTGTGCGCTCGGATCCGGCGGCGGCGACTACACGCAGCACTACGCCAACGGTGGGCGCGCAGAGTGCGTTCCAGTACGGGGGGAGGTTAGGCGCGCGGTTCTTTGAGTTTTCGTGGCGGCCGATGGTACGGAAGGGGATTTTCGTGCGTCCAGTCGTAGCCGCACTCGAGGCAGTGAAGGTACTCCACCAACTCCGTCTTCAAGCGCACCTTCGGTACGCCGAAGCATTTTGGGCACAGCGAGCCAATGCGAAACACAGCGGTCGGCGGAGGCAGCTGCGATGGTTCCATGGCCGGCTTAGTGAGTGGGTAGATGACCATTATAGAGAGCACCTTCGCGCAGTCAAGAACCGGTGCTCTTAAGAATTTAGTTGTCAATATGGCTATGAACTGAACGATGACGAACGCACGGCGGTGGGCAAGCGCAGGATGCCGCTTGACACGACTTGTCAATACGAGTATCGTAGTATAGTGACGCCGTTAAAGCCGACCACATTCCGACTCGAGACAGAGTTGATGCACGCGCTTCAGATAGTGAAGGAGCGAGACGGCATCCCCGTGACCGAGCAAGTGCGGAGGGGGATTCTGATGTGGCTGGAGTCGAAAGGCGTCAAGAAAGCGGAGCGCAAGCGGGCTATCACCCGCAAGCGCCCCTAAGCAAGTCGGCAGCGATGACCGGGCGCCGCGAAGCTCAATTCGCTGTTGGGCACAATGTCGGGCACAAAACGCCACTCTGGGAAGGTTCGGCAAATCACAAAGGCCTAGAAATGGCCGAATTCTCACGATTCGCAATCCGCAATCCAGGACGGGTCGCGGGACTCTGGTACCTGCTGCTCGTCCTCATCGGTCCGCTGCGCCTCATCTACATTCCCAATACGCTATTCGTCCCCCACAATCCCGCAGCCACCGTCAGTAACATTGCCGCCCACGAGTGGCTGTTCCGGGTGGGCATGGCCGCAGATCTGGTGGGAGGCGTCGTCCTCATCTTTCTCGGGCTGGCGTTCTATCGCCTGTTCGAGCGAGTGGATCGCCATCTCGCGATCCTCGTGGTGATCTTCGGCGGCGTGATGCCGTCGCTCCTGTATTTCGTCAACGACGTGAGCGATGCCGCGGCGCTGATGATCGTCCGCGGCGCAGACTTCATGTCCGCGTTCGACAAACCGCAACGCGATGCGTTCGCCGTGCTTTTCCTCAATCTGCACGATCATCAGAACACCGCCGCCGAAATGCTCTGGGGCGTGTGGCTCTTCCCGCTGGCGATGCTCGTGTACCGGTCGGGTTTTCTGCCGCGTTTCCTCGGCGTCTGGCTTGCCGTCAACGGCGTCGCGTACGTCCTCATGAGCCTTGCAGGATTGCTTGCACCTCACTATCAGGACTTGGTGTTCGAGTACGGGCAACCGGCGCTGATGGGAGAGCTGGCGCTGATGTTGTGGCTCGTCATCAAGGGTGCTGAGCCGCCCTGGTGGAATCGCGGAGCGACGACCGCGACCGGGTAACGCCGCGGACCGTGAGAGGGATCGGCTATCATCGCAGGTTCCTCGACGCCCCGAAGGACACCTGCATGAAAAGCGCTCTCCACGGCGGGCTCGTATCGGCTTTCGTATTGATTCTTCTCTTGCCTGTCGACACGGGCCTTGGCCAGGCCATGACGCCGCCCGCGATACCCCTCGTTCCCGGCCTGACGATTGTCCTGGCCGCACACAATGCGACGCCGCCCCAGGCCGCCAGCATGAAGAGCATCGCCCAGGGTGACTACGAGCTTGTCGTCAGCGTGACAGGGGTTACTGCCAGGGGAATCGATGAGACGACCAGCGTCGAAGCGGAGGACGAGAATCACAAGCCGCTGCAATTGACCATCCGCCGGCATGTCCTGGCCACGGATCTCGCAGGCTCACGTCTGCAGCTCCTGGGTTTCCATACCGACGATCCGCAGGAGATTCCAGGTACGACCTCGCTGGGGCCCTCGCTGGCTGTGACGCGTGACTTGCGGATGACCGGGCAGGCACCCTACTCGGTCATGAACTTCCTGAAGCAGGCGACGAGCACCGGCACGCTGACGCGCGTGGGACAGGGATCCGTGCCGTTTCCGGTGATTCTCAATGGTCGTCGCACCACGTTGCCTGCCATGCGCGTTGCCGGTCTGCTCAAGTACGGCGACAAAGTGCGACCGTGGGAGCAGGTACATTTTCGACGACCCGAAGCACCCGCTCACGTTGCGGTTCGCGCATGGCGCCGTCGGCGCGGCTGCCGACTTCACGCCTGAGTTTGTTCGGGAAGTGGTGCGTATCGACTTTCCCACAGCCGACGACCGTGCGATTGAGAACGCTCTGAGCACACTGTGTCGCGTGGAGGTGCCCGGCATCTACTTCGACTTCGATTCCGCCGCGCTCAAACCTCAGTCGAGCGGAGCGCTGACGACAATCGCTGATTTGCTCCGGCGACAGCCGCAGTGGCGTCTGAGCATAGAGGGGCACACGGACAACAGCGGCGGCGATGCCTACAACCAGGATCTGTCTGCTCGCCGCGCTGCGTCGGTCAAGGACGCGCTGGTACGTGATTTTTCGATAGGCTCGGCGCGTGTGACGACGGCCGGTTTCGGCGCGCGCCGTCCCGTGGAGACCAATGACACCATCGCCGGCCGCGCGCACAATCGTCGCGTCGAGCTGGTGCGTGAGTGCGCGGGGAAGTAGCGCGCTCACGTGACTCGTCGACCGCGACGAGTCGCTCACTTCGAGGGCTTCACCAGTTTCAGCTCCAGGTCGTGCGCTCCAGTGTCGAATGCCTTCGACAGGGCCTGCCGAAGCGACTGGTCGGCGTCGCTACCCCCTCCGCCGCCGCTGGTGAAGGACTGGGCGAGTGAATTCAGCGCGCCGGCACGCGGATCCATGAAGCTCCCCATGCCGCCAGCGCCCGCCATCGGGCCGCCGCCCATCATGCCCATCATCCCGCCCATGCCCGTGACATTCATGTACATCGAGCCGGCAAAGGCGGCCAGCCGGATAGCCGACCCCACCGTGAATCCGCCACCGCTCGACGCCTTCGCCGTCCCACTCAACTTCGGCGTGTCAGGCGCTTCGAGGGTGAACAACTTCCAGGCGATCGTGACCTCCTGCCCCTCGGTGTTGGCGTCGCCCGCGGCTTTGTGCAGGAGGCCGCCAATCTTGCCCGGTTTCGTCGTCTTCGCGTCGGTGACTTCGCTGAACAGGACGTAGTCACATTCGAGCCGCGTTGCGAGCGACTTCACCGCGTCGGGATCGTCGCCTGCAATCGGCACGGCCTCCACGCCGCTATGCCGGAAACCCGCGACCAGATCGCGACGGGCTTGTGGACCGATCACGGAACGCTCGGTCCGATTGGCGGGTTCGAGGACGCCGACCCGCGTTGTGCCGCCGTGCTTGGGGGTGACATTGCTTGTCCCGTTTGCCGGCGTCCCCAGGATCGCGTCGGTGAGTGTCCCGGCGGGCACGAGGTCCTGCACGCGGGCGACCTGCGTGTACCCGTCAGGTACGTCGAACTGGGCGGCCGGCAGGCGCGTCACCTCGAGCGCCGTCACTTCCATCGACGTGGTCACGACTTCCTTCTTCTCGGCGTCGCCGGTGGTCACGGTCGTCGTACTGCTGACGGGAGCCCCGTAGGTGGCGGTGCCCACCGTCCGGCGCTCGATGGAGTCTGCGCAGCCGGACTGAGGAGCGGCATCGGCTGGGCGCGCCATGGCGCTTGGACACGACACGACCTCGGGAAGGTCGACGTACCAGCCATCCAATTCCACTGTCTCGGCGCCCTTCAGACAGGTGGCGGCAGTCGCGTCTTTGACGGTGACGGTACGAATGTGGCGGGCCTCACGTCCGAATATCTGTTTGCGATCGCCTGTGTCCGTGATGGTTGTCGTGTAGACGACCTTGCCGGCGCGGACGGGTGGACCTGGCGAGGCGGCCTGGCTGGCTGTCGGCGCGGGCGGCTCGGCCGCCGGGGCCGGCGCAACGACATGCGCCTGCACGGCGTAGCTCTTTGTCTTGTCGTTCACGAACACGGTACGGGCGAGATCGCATTGCGTGATCGACACCAGCCCTGGGAACTCCACACGCTGGCGCGGACCACGCGCGTAGGTGACGTTCTCGGACATCTGAATGCCGTTGACGAATCGGGTCCGCATCGTGACATCGGAAGGCGGCGGTTCGGGCGGTGGCGCCGGTGCGGGCGCCGGGGCTTCAGGCGTTGTCTTCGTCGCCGGTGGCTTCTTGGGACGCGGACGCGGCTTGGGCGCCTGCGAGTAGAGGTCCGGCGGGAGGGCCAGGGCGCACGCCATCAGCACACCCAACATCCAAGCGGTTCCGCGCATACCGCCTCCATTCGGGCGCCCCGGCCCGGGCTGAGCCGTCAGTAGCAGCGCCCACTGTCACTGGTGTCCGTCCGGGCACGTACGTGACACGGGGCGGGGTAGGCCGCGGGTCGTGCGCGTTGTTACTTGGCAAAGCTCGAGCGACAGGCCTTCCAGCTCTCGGCAGCCCGAACCGCTACGGCCTCGCGCCGTTCTTCGAGCTGCACGTCTGGGCCTGGCGCGACAATCCCAACGGCGCCTTCGTCGACTGGAACAACAACGTCAGTTGCGAGGGTCAGTGAGTCGGTCTCGATGAGCATGTCTGGCAGGACGGTCTGTAACGGGAGCAGACCGTCCTTTGAACTCGAAATTCGGAGTGCGGAGTGCGGAGTGCGGAGTGCGGAGTGCGGAGTGTAGTGCGGTCTCAGTGCTCTCGCTCGTACGTGACCGAGTCGATCAGCAACGTGTTCGCACCCGTGACGCGTCCATTCACCGTCTCGGGCTGACCGCCGCCGAACTGCATCGTGAGTCGTCCGTTGTCGACGCGATAGGTGCCCGAGTTGTCGGGATCCTGGCGGGCCGCGACCCCGAAGTTGAAGCGCGACACGTCGGCCGCCGGGAAGTCGGGCTGTTCGAACGTCCGGTAGACGAGCCCGGTGGCGGAGAAGAGGTAGTAGCGAACGGCCGGTTGGCGCAGGAACGAGCCTGGCCCGCGTGTCAGGTCCGACACCAGCCGCGTTGTGAGACCCGAGAAGATGCCGGCCATGCCGGCCCCGTCACCCGTCGCGCCGCCAGCCGGAGGCGGGCTGCTTGCGGGTGGCGTCGCGGCCTCGACTTTGAGCGACCCGAGCAACACCTGCATCGCCGGCCACGCGCGCTGCCACGCCGCCGGGCTCGCCGCCGAGGCATCGACGAGGGCCACAGCCTGCCTCGCCAGAATGGCCAGCCGCAGCCGGGGGTGCGACATTCCTCCGGCATTTTCGGCGAACTGGGCGCTATAGACTGCTTCGGCGCCAGGGAGCGTGCCGCTGTTGAACGTCGGCATGCCGGCCACGGCGGTCTCGCGGTGCTGCGGGTCGATCCACTCGCGAAGGAGCGTGGTTCCGAATGCCTGTTTGAGATCGCCGGTGAACGGACGGAAGGCGTAGATCTGCAGCGACGCGTCCACCTCAGTCGACAGGTACGACTCGATGGACGACGACGCTTCGCGGTACAGACCCTGGGCCTCGCCATGAACGAGGACCGGAAGGTCCTGTGCCGCGACCGCGACAGACAGCGCGATCGAACAGGTGACGACGGCGAGTGCCGTCACGAGCGGGAGTCGGCGACGAGCGATCCGGGCGCAGTAGAGCGATCATCGTGCGTCCGCGGGCCACAGTTCGGGCACCGTGGCTGAATCTGCACCCGGACGGCACTCGATTGCAAGTGAGATGATCGACTCGTCACCAGGACGCCAACGCGCTACTCGCTTCGCAACGTCTCGGTCGGGTTCGTCCGAACCGCGCGAATCGATGGCGACAGCGACGCCAGCGTGAACACGGCCGCCAGGATCGCCAGCGGCACCACCAGTGCTCCAGGGTCTGTTGGCGTCACCTGGAAGAGCAGTGATCCGATCACGCGGCCGAACGCAACCCCACCGCCAAGACCCAACGTCAGTCCGGCCACGACGAGCACCAGAGCGCCAGCTGTGATGTGCCGGACGATGTCGGGTGCGCGCGCGCCGAGGGCCATACGCACGCCAATCTCGCGGCGCCGTTGGATGACGCCGTCGTTGACCACGCCATAGAGACCGATACCCGCCAGCAGTAGCGCCAGCATCGCAAGCCAGCTCGTCAGGCGAGCGAGCAGTCGCTCCACCACCATCTGCGTCTCGATGAAATCTGTTGCCGGCCGCAGCTGGCGCAGGCGGGCCTCAGGCCATTCGCGAGCGAAGAGGCGTCCCATGGTGGTGCCAAGCGCCAGCGGTTCGCCCGCCGTCCTGACCAGCATCGTGCCTGATCCGATGCGGTTCATCGGCACGAAGACGATCGGTGTCATCGGCTCCCGCACGTGGCGATAGGCCGTATCGGCGACGACGCCGACGATCGTGAGCGGCGAATCAGTGTCTTTCGACCGGCGCATCAATACCTGCCGTCCGACGGCGCTGCTCGTCCCGAAGTAGCGCCGCACGAAGGCTTCGGTCACGATGCCGACACCTGCTATCGGGTGCTCGGCCTCATCCAGATCCGGCGCCACATCAGACTCGCGGAAGTCGCGGCCCTCGATCATCGGGATGCGGAGCGTGGCGAAGAATCCTGACGAGATCCCGAGGCATTGCTCATCATGCGGCTCGACTCCTTGGTTGCCGCCCGAGATGGTCGTGGTCCAACGGTTCGACGAGAGCAGCGGCCAGCCAGCGACTGCAACCGATTCCACACCAGGCAAGCGCCGGGTCGCGTCGGCCATCGACCGCCACCGTTCCGCGCGGTGGGTTTCGTCACGCGCGTCGGCGGCAACGGCGAGCACGTGGTCATATGACAGGCCGAACGATTGCGACGAGAGCCGATCGAACGTGGCCCGGAACAGCCCGGCCGCAAAGAGCACGAACGCACAGAACGTCATCTGGAGCACGAGCAGCGTCTTGATGACGCGCCGCGAACGCACCATCTCGCCGCCTTTCAGCGCCAGCATTGGCGTGACGGACGAAGCACGAATCGCGGGTGTGATGCCAAAGAGTGCGGTGACGCTGACGGCGATGGCGACGCTGAATGCCGCAACGTGCCAGTCGAAACCGAAGACGAGGTAGATAGGAATGTCGATCGGCCGAATCATGCCGACCACCGCCGGCGCCGCCCACGCGGCGATCGCGGCACCCAATGCAGACGCAGCCAGCGCCAGTATCGCGCTCTCGATCATCACGAGTTGGATCAACCTGGCGCGTCCGGCGCCAATAGACACGCGGAGCGCCATTTCACGCGCGCGCGCCACGGCTTGTCCGGTCAGCAGGTTCCCGACGGTCGCGCACGCCATCATGAGGACGAGCACGATGAGTCCCATCAGGACCGCCAGCGGCGTCGCCAGGTGCTTCTGGATGGGGGAGAGACCGTGACCGGCAGGCTGCAGCACGATCCGCTGCGCGAGGAAGTGCTCGATCGTGAGTTTGGGCGTGTCGGCCGAAAAATCCTTGAGGCGCGACCGCTGATCGCGATCGAACGCTGCCTGCATCATCTGCCGGATCGTCTCGGGCTCGACACCGGGCCGTGGCCGCAGCCACAACGCAAACCACGACCAGCCGTGCGCGTCCAACGCCTCAGTATTCATCGTGGCGGGTACGAACACATCCGGCACCAGACCTGGCTCAGTGCCGATGAATCCCGCGGGAGCGACACCGACGATTTCGTAGCGATCGCCGTTGATCTTGATCGTCGAGCCGATGACACGCGAATCTCGGGCAAACCGCTGCGTCCAGCAGTTGTGGCTGAGGACCGCAACAGGATGCGCACCGGGCTTGTCATCGTCTGGTAGACCGAGCAATCGACCGGCTGCGGCCTGCAGACCGAACTGAGGAAAGACGTTGCCTGAGAGGTATTGCAGAAGGAAGCGTTCACTCAGGCCGTTGGCGACCGATCCCTCCACCGGGTGCGACGACCCAACGACCATCAGATCGGCTTTGTCCGCCAGAAGGTCGCGGAACTGGCGGAACGTCGGATAGTCGTAGTCCTCGCGCGTGTCGGACGACTCCACGAACGTGAGCTGCGCGTAATAAAGGCGATCCGGATCGGCGATCGGCAGGGGCCGGAGCAGGATGGCGTCCACCAACCGGAATGCCGTCACCGTCGCGCCAATCGACAGGCCGAGCGAGAGCACCGCGATCGTGCTGGCCGTGCGATGCCGCAGAATCTGGCGCCACCCGAAGATCGCGTCCGACTTCAGCGCATCGAGCCAGGGCAGGCCGCGCTGATCGCGCAGCGATTCGAGCGCGGCATCTACCGTGCGTCTCGTGCGAAGGTCTTGATGAGGATTCGGCGCGCGCGTTCGTTGGGCCTGCTCGGCAGCAAGCTCGGCATGCGCGCGGAGCTCTTCAGCGAGGTCTTCGTCCGTGCGGCCGCCGCGCAGCGAGCCCCGCACGCGCTGCATCCATTCCCGTACGACGCGCAGCAGGCTGGTCATGGTCGGGCCTCGCTGTTCAAGAGCGCTTGGATGATGGCGGCCATCCGTTCCCAGGACTTCCGTTCCGATGCGAGCGCGGCCCGTCCCGGAGCGGTCAGCGAATAGAAGCGCGCCCGCCGGTTGGTCTCGGTGGTGCCCCACGTCCCCCGCAGCATGCCGCGCTGTTCGAGCCGCATCAGCGCCGGGTACAGCGTGCCCATGTTGAGTTGCAGCGCGCCGCTCGAGATCTGCTCGAGTCGGGCCGCGATGGCATAGCCGTGGAGCGGTCCCATCGCGCTCAGCGTCTGGAGGACCATCAGGTCGAGCGTGCCTTGCAGCACTTCCACGTGGGGCGCGTCTTTATTAGACACACAAATGGAGTACTCGATCTCCTATTTGGATGTCAAATGGGAAGAAAGGTGCGGACGGAAGGTGCGGCCGGAAGGTGCGGCCGGAGGGTGCGGACGGAAGGTGCGGACGGAAGGTGCGGACGGAAGGTGCGGCCGGAGGGTGCGGACAGAAGGTGCGGCCGGAGGGTGCGGACAGAGGGTGCGGACGGAAGGTGCGGACAGAAGGTGCGGAGGATAAGGTGCGGTCATTGGGTGCGGACAGAGAGGTGCGTGGTGCGCGCGGGCCATGCGCCATGCGCCCGTGCGCGTGCGATGATGACGCGCGATCGACCTGTCCGCGTCCGAGGGAGCCCACATGGCACGCAACCGATCCGTCTCACGAAGGCAGTTCATTGCCGGTACCGTCGCCGCTACCGCGGCCGGACCGCTGTTCGCCACGTCCGCGGCGGCGCAGGATCAGAAGGCGCCCCTCCAGCCGCCGAGCCGGAAGCTGAAGCTCGGCGTCGTCGGCCTGGGCGGTCGCGGACGGTGGATCGCCGGGCTGTTCCGGCGGCACGGCGGCTACGACATGCACGCCGTCGCGGACTACTTTCCAGCTGTGGCCGACGAGCAGGGCACCGCGCTTGGTGTCGATCCGGCGCGGCGGTTCTCCGGCCTGTCAGGCTACAAGCGGCTCATCGAGAGTGGCATCGAAGCGATCGCCCTCGAAGACCTTCCATATTTCTTTCCCGAGCAGGTGCGCGCCGCCGTCGATGCGGGTTTGCACGTCTACATGGCCAAACCCGTGGCGTCAGACGTGCCCGGTGTGCTCTCGATTCGTGAGTCCGCCAAGGGCGCGACCGCAAAACAGCGTGTCTTCCTCGTGGATTACCAGATGCCGACGGATCCCCACAATGCGGAAGTGATCCGCCAGGTCCGGAACGGCGGCGTCGGAGGCGTGCAGACGGTCTTCAGCGCCGGCGCAACCGGCGGGAAGGGCTTCGACGATCCCCCGTTTACCGAGAATCTCGAAAGCCGCCTGCAAAGTCTCATCTGGGTGAATGACGATGCGCTCGGGTGCGGATACATCGGGAATTACGACATCCATGTGATCGACATCGTGTTGCGCGCGATCGGCAAGGTCCCGGTCTCTGCCAGCGGGTGGGGCGCACGCTACCGATCAGAGCCGCACGGCGACGCGCTCGACACGATCTGCACGTTGTTCACCTTCGAGGATGGCATGGTGTGGAACCACCAGAGCCCGAAGGGAAACTGCGAGCTCTGGTTTTCGTCAAACGGGTCGCTCGCGACCGAGATCCAGGGCAGTGACGCCAGCGCGCGGCTGTCCTACTGGGGCAAGGCCTACCTGCGCGGAGGGCCCCACCACGTGCCCGGCGGCGAAGTCGAGAATCTCTACGAGGCCGGCGCCGTGCGGAATATCGCCACGTTCTACGAGGCCGTGACCGGCGGGCACACCGAGAACGAGTCGGTGCAGCCTGCGGTGGACAGCGCGCTCGTGAGCATCCTGGGTCGCGAGGCTGCCGCGCGCCGGACGACGGTGACGATGGCCGACATCCTGAGCGAGAACCGGAGGCTGGAGATGGATCTCAAGGGGCTGAAAGCATGATGGACCGTCGCGCATTTCTAGCCTCCACGGCGGTGACAGGACTCGCGGCCGCAGCCGGCGCCACGACCGCCTCAGGCGCGGAACCCCTGCAGGTGGCCACCAACACGTACCCCTGGGGCACGTTCGCCAGCCGTGACGGCGGCACATTCGTCCTGCACTCGGACGAAGCGATGGCGACGATCGCTTCGGCGGGATTCAGCGGATACGAGCCGGCCGTGGTCGACGTCAAGGAGTTCGACGGTCTCGGTGCCCGACTGCGGGCGCACGGCCTCGATATGCGATCGCTGTACGTGAACAGCACCCTGCACGACGAGTCCGCCGCTGCCGCGAGCGTCGAGCAGGTGCTCGCGATCGCGCGGCGCGCGGTCGAGATCGGTACCCGCACGATCGTGACCAATCCGTCACCGATTCGGTGGGGTGGTCCGGAAAACAAGACCGACCCCCAAGTCCGCTCGCAGGCGGTCGCGCTGGATCGTCTCGGGCGCGAGCTGCGCGCACTAGGCGTCACGCTCGCGTATCACAACCACGATGCCGAACTGCGGCTGGGCGGCCGCGAGTTCCATCACATGCTCACGGCTACGGACCCTGCCAACGTCAAGTTCTGCCTTGATGCGCACTGGGTATTCAGGGGCTGTGGTGACTCGCAGGTCGCGCTCTTCGACGTCGTCGAGCTCTACGGCGAGCGCATCGTCGAATTACACCTGCGGCAGTCGCGAGGCGGTGTGTGGACGGAGATCTTCAGCGCGGAGGGCGATGTGGACTACGCGCGCCTGAGCGCGTGGCTGCAGCAGCACAACGTCAGGCCGCGGCTCACGCTGGAACAGGCCGTCGAAAAGGGATCACCGAAAAGCGTGGACGCCATGACCGCGCATCGGCAGGGCCTCACGGCCGTGCGCGATGTGTTCAAGTGGATGGCCTGATGTCATTGATCCCGCGATCGCCATCCGAACGCCTCGAGGTCATACCGTCTGGTGAGTGCGACCTCCACCGCGTGAGGCCACGCCATCGTGTCGCAGAATGGTACAACCTCGGCTATGGTCGCGTTGAGCGTGTATCGCAGCTCCACGCCGGCTGGCGCGACGGTCCAGAGATCGGCCGCGAGCACGTGCCCATCTTTCCGCAGTTGCCAGACGGTCGAGTGAAAGGCAGCGCCGTGGTTGATCACCGGTGGGCGCGCCATCCCTTGGCCTCGAGCTCCTCACGTTTCGTGAGCGCGGTATCGATTGCCTCCGTCCCTGCTGCGATGCCGCTGAACAGCCGGGTCTCGCGAAGTACACCGTTGGCCAGGTAACGAAGATCGAGCCCGACTCCCGTGACGCTGCAGATCTCGGCGGCGGCCACGTGATCGCCTTTGCGGAGCGTCCAGATCGTGGCGCTACACGTCCTCGAATCGGCTACGGTCGAGCCGAGGCCAGCCCGTGCGCCTTCTGCCGCCGATACGTTCATCCGTTGGACCCCTCGCGTGAACGAGTCCAACATACGCCTCTTCTCGTCGATTGGAATAGGACGAAGGTTCCAGGCGGCCAATCACTGTGCAGCGCTCCCGGGGGGGCCCATGCCTTTCGTAGGTGGCTCGAGGCCGATACGGTTCTCGTCCCGTAGCTGATGTTGCCGTCCGACGATGTGCCCGCGCGACAAGCCACCCCGGTTCGGACGACCGTTAAGCGGCCGTAGACCTTCCTGTGCGAAAATCCGGCCACCTGCCGGCTCGGCGGCTGCGATCCGGGCAGCGGATCGTCTGCGCGCGTCTTGCGGAGGTGAGGTGCCGTGCGTCGCACTCTTCTTGTCGCTGTCGTAGTGCTCGTGCTTCTCGTCGCCGCAATCCTGTGGTGGCGCCGCCCAACCTCGCCCCCGTCGTCGGCGTCATCGTCAGCTGCCCAGACGGCTGGAGGGACTGCAGCGGCGTTCGCCGTACCGGCGGATATCAAGTCGCAGGCGGCACTCGAAGCGGACATCCGCCAGAACGGCGTCACGCCTGGGAAAGCGACACTCCTGTTCAGTCTCGCGATCGCGCCGCTGCCTGGCGTCACGATCCCGGCCGGTTTCGTGCGAGACCCGACCGACTTCGATGGCACACCCGCCGTTGAAGCGCTCTATCAGGTCTGGGCCTTCCTCACACCTGAACAGCGGCGGGTCGCCGCCGAATTGATCCAGGGCAATCCAATGCGTTCGGCGCCTCACGCGTCGATGCCGCACCCTGATGTGGTGCAGGCGCTTTTCCTGAAGCGCGACGACAACACCCCGTACTTCGACTACAACGAACTGATCGCCCTGGCCAATACTGGAGTAAGTGGCCTCCTGAATCGCCCGATGATTCGGGTCATCTCAGAGGTCAGCCCGACGGCGGCCGACAACACGACCGCGTACGCGGAGACATTCTCGTGGTGGCACTATGAGGATGCCAACGAACCCGATCCGGAGAAGAGAGCCAAAACCGCCGGCCCCTGGCACGAATACGACCAACATGCCTGCCACATCAGGATCTTCAACCCCCGGTTTGCGAGCATCGACAAAGTCAATGCGCTCGCCGTGTTCGCACACGAGATGACGCACTGCTATCAGCAGCGCGCAGTCGACGATCCCGACAAGGTCATCAGCGCGCCTCAATGGGTGAAGGAAGGCGAGGCCACGTGGGCGATGGTGGCCGCCGTGCCCCTCGGAACGATGGTCGTCCAGGACTACTGGGCAACGTATTCACAGTCGCCAAAAATGCCGTACATGGACCGTAGCTACAACGCCCTTGGCGTATTCGCCCATCTGAGCGACATCGCTGGCGATGCGGCCGTCTGGGCCAAACTGCTGCCGGTGGTGAAGGCGTCGGTGGGCGGTGAGAACGATGCGTCGTTCTCGTCGCTGATTCAAGGCAGCGAGGAGATGTATCTAGGGACGTGGGGATCGAGCTACTTCGTCACGGGGGGCCATCACGAATGGACCATGACCGGTCCGGGTCATCCGCCGCAATCCGGCATCGGACCACAAAAGATGTCCGTCGATGCCGGATCCGGCAGCGCCATCTATCTGATGAATCCCTATCGTGTCGAGATGCGGGAGATCAACGGCAACGCCGACATCATCTCGTTGCACCTCTTCAGCGGATACGGGCGCGTTCACGACGACGGTTTCGGCATCGACCTGCCGCTCGATACGTCGGGAAAGCTGGCGCTGTGCGTGAAACCCGGCGGCTGCAGATGCCCCGACGGGAGCGTTGGCGCCGCGTTCTTCACGAAGAAAGCGACTCGTCCGATCTCGCTCGGGCTCGAGAGCGGCGGTGAGTCGGCACAGATGTATGTGTTGGGACTTTCCCTGGATGACTTCTGCAAGAAACCGGACGACCCGCCGCCGCCGAAAGACCCAGGCGGTGGCGACACCGGCGGGGGAGGCGGCGGTGGCGACAACCCGCCCGACCCGCACCGGCCCGGCGGCGAGACGTACGGCGACACGCACCTCGTGACCTTCGATGGCCTGCGCTACGATTTCCAGGTGATCGGCGAGTACGTCCTCGTGAAGTCGACGAAGGACGACTTCGTCATCCAGACACGTCAGGTGCCGCCGCGAGGACTCAGGAACGTGAGCGTGAACCAGGCCGTCGCCACGAAGATTGGCGATCGGCGCGTGACGGTCCAACTCGAGGACGGCACCTCGATGCTGCGGGTCGACGGCACGCCCATGGTCGACCCGACCGTACAGTTTCCCGCGGGCTCGATTACGCGTGCCGAGACCGTCTACGGCATCACTTACAAGCTGGAGTGGGCGGACGGCACGAAGGCGCGCATCGCGCAACTCGGGGGTCGGGCGCTGAATGTCACGGTCGAACCCTCGGCCTCGAGGGCCGGCACCCTGGCTGGTCTTCTTGGCGACGACGATGGATCGCCGGACAACGATCTCATTGGCGGCGGCGGAGCGAAGCTGGGACTGCAACCGGGCGCGCAGGACCTGACGCACGGCTTCGCCGACGCGTGGCGAATTGTGCAAACCAATTCGCTGTTCGACTATCAGCCCGACCAGTCATCAGCGACGTTTACCGATCCGACGTTTCCCGACTCGAGCGCCGATGCCGACCACGTGCCGGATCGCGCGACCGCTGAGAAACACTGCCGCGAGATGGGCATCACCGACCGACGGCTGCTCGACAACTGCATCGTCGATATCGCGATGACCAGCGACTTCCTGTTCGCGAGCTCGTACAGTCACGCGCAGCAGGTGCTCGCGGCGCGCGCCGCGACGACACCGGCACCGGGCCATGGCGTGCTGCGAACGGTGGTCGTGGGCGGCGTCGTGACGGCTCCGGACCAGCGCCCGTCAGGACAGTTCACGGGTCAGGCAGGCGACGTCGTGTGGGTGGGAGCGCCGGACTGCGAGGACCATCACCTGGGTGCGGCCTTTGACGGCCCCGGTGGCAAGAGTCTGCCCGGCGCGTGGCCCTGCGCGATTGGCCGTGCGGTACTGCCGCAGGCGGGCACCTACAGGATGCGTGACTACCGAACCGACCTGCCGACGCCGACTGGGACCTACTACGTGCCCATTCGGTTCGTCCGGCCGGACCGGGTGAAGCCGATCGCGTACGGCGACGTGGTGTTCGGCAACATCGAGACGCGCGGCGCGCATGACGTGTACACGTTCACGGCGAATGCCGGCGATCTCCTGCGCATCGCCGGTCCCGGCTGCGATATCTCGACACTCATCGTGGCCGTGGTCTCATCGAAGGGGAAGGAGATGCTTGGACCGTTGTGCCGGCAAGACACGGACTTCAAGGTGCCCGAATCGGGAGCGTACAAGCTGGTCATCAACAGCGCCGACGGCGGAACGGGTGCCTATCACTTCGTCTTCCGGGGCGCCTCGACGCAGTAGTTAGCGATAGATCACAAAACCGGCAGCCGGGACCGGCAGCAAGACGCTCAATCCGTTGCGGGCTTCGACCGTCGTGACGTTTCCGATCTGTCCGGAGTCCGTGGAGTAGACACAGGCGAGCGTGTCGCCGATTGTGTGGAGTGTCGCGTCGATGGTGACCCATGCCGTGCTTCGGGTGATCCAATGTCGGTGTTGAATCGCCAGCACCACCTCCCGGCCAGAAAAGGAGAGCATATACTATCAATTACGACACGCCACTCCAGAGAGGAACGATCCATGCGCGGCGCCCGTCACGCTACACCGGTCAGGCAACGGCCGGCTCGCTCACGCCGGAAGGATGCAGCACGAAGTACCTCGCCGGCACAGATGCCGCCAGTCCCTCCCGTCCGCAAGTACGTGCCGAGCGACGAGCGGCGGCGTCAGATCCTCGAGACCGCGGCTGAGCTGTTTGCCCATCGAGGCTTCGCGGGCACCACGACACGCGAGATTGCCGCCATCGTGGGCACGACCGAGACCGTCCTCTTCCGTCATTTTCCGACCAAGGAAAGCCTCTACGCGGCGATCCTCGAACATCGCGTACCTGTAGCCATGGTCCAGCGCTGGCTCGGGGATCTGAGCGTGATTGCGGCCAGAAAAGACGATGAGGCGCTGTTCAACGCGGTGGTTGCGGCCATCCTGGAGTCGTTCCGGCGCGACAGGGTCTATCACCGGCTGCTGCTCTTCGCGTCGCTCGAAGGTCACGACCTCGCTCGCGTGGCGCAATCGAAGTACAGCGGGCCGTTCCTCTCGTTCCTTCGCGACTACATCGTCAAGCGGCAGGCGGAAGGCGCGTTCAGGCGCATGCGGCCGGAGTGGGCCGTGCACATACTGATCAGCAGCGTCGCGTACTACGCGCAGTGGAACGCCCTCGGCACCAACCTGCTGGGTCTGACCGAGCGGGAAGTGGCGTCGCAGGCCGTCAATCTGATGGCCGCCCTGAACATCCGATCCTGACCGCGCGTATTGACAGTAAAGACTATCAATCGTAGGATCGGCCCTCCGTTCGCGCTCGTGTCCAGTTTGACTGAGAGGAACTCATGAGGAAGATTGCGCTCGCGCTCTGTGCCGTCGCCCTATCCGCCGTCTTCGTGTGCGCCGCCGTGGACGTGGCCGGCACCTGGAACGTCGATGGCGACGTCTACGGCAATCCGGTCAAGTTCGCGACGGTCTGGAAGCAGAGCGGCGAGGAGCTGTCCGGTACGGCCACGCTCGAAGGCAAGGACGTCCCGGTAAAGGGCACCGTGAAAGACAAAGCCGTCACCTTCGAGTTCGACAGCGAACACCAGGGCACGACCTACCACATGGTCTTCAGTGGCGCGGTCGGTGACGATGGCGGGATCAAGGGGTCGATCGCAGTCGCGGGTGTCGAGGGCACGTTCACGGCGAAGAAGCAGTAGAAAATAGGGTGTCTGTGATGACGCGGTGTGGACTGGGGACGGCGGCCGTCCTCTCATTGGCTATTGCGGCCGGCGTGAACGGCCAGACGAAGACGATCGCCGAGCGCCTCGGCTATCCGGCCGATTCGAGGCTGCTGATACTCCATGCCGACGACCTGGGCGTTGCGCACTCGGTGAACGTCGCCAGCTTCGACGCGCTCGACACGAAGGCGGTCTCGTCGGCCAGCATCATGATCCCGACACCGTGGGTCACCGAAGTCGCCGCTTACGCCAAGTCACACCCCGACGCCGATCTCGGCTTGCACCTGACGCTCACGGCCGAATGGAAGACGTACCGGTGGGGATCGGTCGAGTCATCCGACAAAGTGCCAAGCCTGCTCGGTCCGGACGGCACCTTCCCGAGTGACACGCCGGCCGTCGCAGCAGCGGCGAATCCCGCCGAGGCCGAACGCGAGATCCGTGCGCAGGTGGAACGCGCCGTCGCGTTGGGCATCCATCCGACACATCTGGACAGTCACATGGGCTCGCTCTTCGCAAAGCCCGAGCTGTTTGCGACGCTGGCGAAGGTCGCGCACGCATACCATCTGCCGTTCCTTGCCGTGCGAGGCATGGGTGGCGGTGCGGCACTGCCGGTCACCGACAGAGACGTCCTGCTCGACGCCGTCGTCATAGCAGGGATGGATCAACCGCGGGACCAATGGAAGCCGTTCTACCTCGATGCCGTGAAGAACCTGAAGCCCGGTCTCACCGAGATGATCGTGCACCTCGGACACGACGACGCGGAACTGCAGGCGGTGACCGTGGATCACGAGCCGTACGGATCCGCGTGGCGCCAACGCGACTACGACATCGTCACCAGCACGGCGTTCAAGCAGGCATTGCAGGACAACAAAGTCATCCTGGTCCGGTGGCGCGATATTCAGAAGCTCGTGGCCCAGTAGCGCCGGGTCGTGAGGTGATGATGCGCCAACGTCGCTAGTCCTGGTTCGACGCCACGCACGGAGAACGAACCCTAGCTGGTCTGCCGCACCGCTCGCGAGCAGACGTCGATCTGCCGCAACACGTCAGCGGGCCGCACCGACTCGCTCGCCCACAAGGCGTGGCGCCGGCCGAGATCCTGCCAGAGCACGAGCGCCCTCTGATACCAGCGTTCGGCATCACGCCACTCGTCCGCACGTGGATTGGGACCGCGCGCGGCGTGGACCAGCGCGTCACCGAGGTCCGAGTAGATCTGCGCCAGCCCGCGCGTATAGACCACCTGCTGCGGACGCGAGGCAACGATCGGCTCGCGAATCCGTCGCGCTTCGTCGAGGCGCTCGATTGCCGCCAGCGGCTGGTGACTCGCCAGCAGGCTTTCGCCTGCGAGCATGAGGGTATCGGCAAGGTCGTCGCGATACTCGATGCTGCCGGTGTCCTGTGCGGCCAATTCCCGGCGGATTGCGATGGCCCGCTCCAACTGCCGTTCGGCAGCGCGTCCGTCGCCGCGGGCCAGGAGTGCCTCCGCCAGTTTGTGGACGCAGCCCCCGACATCCTTCTTGGCGCCGACGTTCCGCGGATCCGCGCGCGCGAGATCTTCGTACATCGCGAGAGCCTGGTGGCCGGCCCGCAACGCCTCGTCGTAGTGCCCTTCCTCGCGGAACGCGTCACTGAGGTGGAAGTAGCCGTTGGCCATCAGGCGCGCTGTAGCCGGCATTGTCTGGCTCCGCGGCGCGCATCGCCTGTTCGTCCGCCAGCGCCTCGCGGTAGCTGGCCAGCGCCTGCGGATAATCGCCGCTCACCATGAACATCGCGCCCAGCCGCTCGTTGATGACCGCGAGCCGGTGCTTGTAGTCGGCCACGGGCGGATCGAGCCGCGCCGTGTCAGCGGCGGCCAGCGCCTTTCGATACATCAGGAGTGCCTGCGTGTAGTCGCCCAGATCGGCGAGGGCGTCACCGAAGTAGAGCGGTGCCCGGAACGCGTCGCGCCGGATGTCCGGGCCCGGCGCCCGCTGTACGAGCCGATCCATGATCTGCATCGCTTCGCGCGTGCGTATCACAGCGTTTTGCGGATCGCCCTTCACCTGGAAGATCGGTCCCATCCGCACGAGCGCCACCGCCAGGTTGTGCTGGTAATCGGTGTTCCCTGGGTCGAGCGTCACCAGCTGCCGACGCAGCATCAGGGCGCGGTCGTAGTTCTTCAAGGCCGCGTCGGTGTCGCCGGTACGCGAGGCCGATGGACGTCCTTCAACGTCGGCGAGCCGCAGATAGGCGGTGGACAGCTCCAGCGTCAGCGCGCGATCGTTGCCGGCATCCTGCGCGAGGCTGTCCAGGTACTGATGCGCCGTGTTCAGAACCATCTCCCGCGCGGCCGTTGTGCCTGGCAGCGTCGCGATCGCGTCGTGGAAGTCGAACAGGAAGGACGTGGACAGCTGCCTGACGTCCGAGAATCGTCGTTCCGCCTGGATACGCGCGCGTTCCGCAATCCGCGCCTGGGCGGTCGTGACGACCGTCGCTGCGACGAGCGTGACCGCCAGCAGCGCGATCGCCGCGGACGCTGCCGTGTGACGACGGACGAACCGCGTCGCGAGGTACACAAACGTGTCACGACGCGCCGACACCGGCCGGCCTTCGAGATGCCGTTGCAGATCTTCTGACAGTTCCTGCGCAGCGCGATATCGTCGCGCGGGGTCTCTGTTCAGCGCCTTCAGCACGATGTTGTCGAGATCGCCGCGCAGTGCGCGCTGCAGCCGGACAGCCGTCGTGCTTCGCGCCGCGCTGATCGCGTCCGCCGTCACAGCGGTGACGCCGGCGGGACCTGTGTCAGGCTCGTCGCGCACCAGCGCGGCGCTCGGTCTCTCGGCATTCTGCGTGTCCACGGCACGCACGAGATCTGGTCCGCGCAAGCGACGAACGAACGGACGCCGCCCGCAGAGCAGCTCGTACAGCAGCACACCGAGGCTGTAGATGTCACTGGCCGTCGTGACGCGGCCGCCTTGAATCTGTTCCGGTGACGCGAAGTCAGGCGTCATCCAGCCCTTGATGCTCTCTGTCTCGCCACTGCCGGCAGGATCGGGACTGAGGATCGTCGCCAGTCCGAAATCGAGGAGCTTCGGCCGTCCGTCCACCGAGACGAGGACGTTCGACGGCTTGATGTCGCGATGGACGATCAAGTGCTGATGCGCGTCGGCGACGGCCGCCACCACTTGACGGAACAGGCGGATCCGCTCCACGACGCTCTGTCTGTTCGCGTCGCAGTACGTGGTGATCGGCTGACCATCCACGTACTCCATCACGATATAGGGCTGGCCGTCTGGTGTCGTCCCGCCGTCCAGCAGGCGCGCAATGTGAGGATGATTGAGGCCGGCGAGAATCTGACGCTCGGTCCGGAAGCGGCGGACGATGGCGTCGGTGTCCATCCCGCGCTTGGTGATCTTGAGCGCGACCTGCTGCGTGAACTCCGCGTCGATGCGCGACGCCAGGTAGACGGCACCCATGCCCCCGCGTCCGAGCTCACGCTGGATTTCGTACGGGCCGAGTCGCCGGCCGATCATGCTGTCGGCCGGCGACTCGCTCAACGCATCGACGCCGATGAGGGCCCGGAGCGCCGCGCCGGCACCCGGCGTGCCGACGACAGGCGTCTCGAATCGATCGCCGACGCGATCGAGCGAATCGAGGAGAGACGACGCCTCACGCCAGAGCGTCTGATCGCCGCCACATGCCGTCCGGACGTAGGCGGCTCGTTCGGCAGGATCCTTGGCTCTCGCCTCCGAGACGATCGTTTTGACGCGTTGCCATTGCTCGGACGTCATCGGCGGTACCCACGGTCCCGCGAGCGTTCTCGCATGCAGTTCGCGAGCTCGTCAAGCGGTATCTCGAGGCATCGGAGGTGCCGCGCCGGACTCCGAGACACTGCGCTAGTGCGGCTGCACCTGCCCGATCAGATCGCTCGTCTGCTTCTGCGATTCCTTGACGAGATAATACGTGGCGCCGAGGCCGGCGGCCGTTCCAACCAGCCCCAGGATGAGCGCAGTATGACCGCCTCCGCCACCGTTGCTGGCCTGCTTCGCGACGCGTGCCTTGCCATGTGACGGCAGGGTGACCGGCGCTGTCCGGTCGCTCGATGCGCGGACGACGGCCCGATCGATCGAGGCCCGGAGGCTCGTCGATCCGGCGGGAGCGGGTTCGTCGGCCCTGGCCTGCGCGGGCCACAACCCGCTCATGAGCGCGGTAGCAACGGCGGCCGAGAGACACTGCTTGACAGTCATCGGTCCTCCTCCTTGTGCTGCACCTTTTGCCGTGACCTGCGCTGGCCCGGTCTGGCGCCGCTCGCGGTCCGGTCTGTGACGTTCGACGGCCCTATATGCGTCGTCCGCGCAAAAACGGGCTCAACAGGGACGGAGCTGGTGTACTGTCGAGGCAGGCCCAATGGAAAAACCTGCCGCCCAGGAGATCACCCGGCTGCTGCACGCCTGGCGGGGTGGGGACCGCGAGGCCATCGACCGGCTGATTCCGCTGGTCTACGACGAGCTGCACACCCTGGCGTCCCGCCAGCTGGCCAATGAATGGCGGCACGACCGCCTCCAGACCACGACCGTCGTCCACGAGGCCTACGTGCGGCTGTTCAATCAGGCGGATGTGGACTGGCAGAACCGGGGACACTTCTTCGCGATCGCCGCGCAAGTCATGCGCCGTGTGCTGGTGGATCACGCCCGGAGGGAACTGCGCGAGAAGCGCGGGGGACGCACCGTGCACGTGGGACTCGACGACGTGCAGGTGGTCGCCGATCAGTCGTCCGTTGACGTCGTGGACACGCTTGCGCTCGATAGCGCCCTGCACGAACTGGAAACGCTGGACGCGGAGCAGGGCCGGATCGTCGAGCTCCGGTTTTTCGGCGGATTGACCGTCGAGGAGACGGCCGCTGCGCTGGGGATCTCTCCGGCGACGGTCAAGCGCGAGTGGGCCATCGCGAAGGCGTGGCTATTTCGTCGGCTGTCGCCCGGGAGGGGGATGCTGGCGCTGCACGACAATAGTGTCAGAGCAAAACAGCCATGGCGACATTTATTGTCGGTCACCGTCTCAGCCCGCCTGAAATGAGTCGAACGTAGAACACACGATCGCGCGGGCGAGCCCAGCGGATGGCACTCCGTCACCGCTGGCTTCGCCCGCCGAACCAGTAGAGCAGAATGCCGTAGCCGACGCCGGCGGGATCGGTCGTCTTCGCGGCCTGGAATGCCATGAAGCGGCCGTCGGTCGAGACGACGGGATTACTGGCCTTGCCGCCTTCGTAGTCGTTGAAGTGCGTGAGCCTGACGAAATCCGTGCCCGTGCCGTCTAGCGCGAGCGTCCAGATGTCGATGTTGCCCGACCCGTGCTCGCCGCCGAGCGCGGCGACCTGGCGGTCGCCTTCGACGCAGGTATGGCGTCCATCGGGAAAGATCCCTTCCACTTCGTTGTAAGTGCCCGGCGCCTTGGAGAAATTCGTCACCGCACCGCTCGCCAGATCGAGCCCCATCACCGACGCCAGGCCGCCGGGCTCATAGCACGTCGCTGTCATCTTCGAGTCGTGCTCGTAGAAGTCCTGCGCCTCGAGCGTGCACCGCTCGTCCCCGCTCTGATAGACGATGCGTTTGCGGCTCAGTGAGGGCACGCCGCCGTCCACCGTCACCTCCGCCACAACGAGACGAGAGGCGCCGGGGGAGGTCGGACACCTGGGCGTGCGATCTGCGAGTACCAAAATGGTCATCGCCGTTTTCGAGACCGCGACACCCTCGCTCATCTTTTCGTCGAACTTGACGGGCTTCGATCCCGGCGCCTTGCTGAGAAACCAAAGCTCATTATCGCGTGTGCGGCTGACGTGGATGTCTTCGAAGTGGTCCGGCCCGATCAGGAGGTAATCGCCCGACGGCAGATGCATCACCCGCAGGAACACGGCGCCAGGCACGTTGCAGGTGAGGCATCGGATCTTGCGCGTGGTCAGGTCGACGACCATCGCGTCGCCGAAGCTCTTGGCCATGAACGCCACGCGGACGGTTGTCGGGAGAGATGTCGGCGCGTTCGCCGAAGTGCGTGAGGATCTCGATGTTGGACGGCGGTGTCGAGGGGCTGCCGGGCTGACGTGCCGTCTGGGCGCCGGCCACCAGCGCGGTGAGCGCCAGACCCGTGGCGAGGAATTTCATGGGCGTCATCTCGAGTCGCCGGCGGAGGCGACGTTACTGCCACAGGATCGTGAACGTCAATG
>CAVUPP010000020.1:0-1266722 GCA_963743245.1 Vicinamibacteria bacterium
GGGGACCCACGCCGTCGCCAACATCGAAGACGATCAGTTCGATCTCATCACCGGAATACGCCGCCACACGATTGATTTCTTAGGGGCGACGACAGACGTCTACACGGACAACGGATACTCGGTCCCGGTGTGTTATCGACGGCATCCAGCGCAAGTTCACTCCGCTGGTCAACAAGACGAGCGAGAACTTGCCGACATTCACCGTGGATCCCAGCCTCTGAGCACGCTGATGGGTTCGTGGGCGGTTCTCTTACCGATGGGCCCTGGCGTGCCGGGCACTACCTGCACTGGCCGGTTCATGCTTCCGCTGCACGACGAAGCACGATCGACGCGTTGGTGCCGCCGAACCCGAAGTTGTTCGTCAGCATCGTGGTTGCGGGGCGATTGACCGTCTGGTGAATCAATGCCAAACCTTCAAAAGCCGGGTCGAGGGTGTCGATGTTGATCGACGGCGCCAGGAAATCCTGTTCCAGCATTCCGATGCAGTAGATCAGTTCGTGAACACCGGCTGCAGCCATGGCGTGGCCGGTCATCGACTTGGTCGACGAGAGACAGGCACGCGATCGCCGAAGACACGCCGCAGGGCCTGGACCTCAGCTGCGTCGCCGGCAAGGGTGGACGTACCGTGGGCATTGACATAGTCGATCGCCGTCGGCTGAAGACGGGCGTCGTCAAGCGCCATCCGCATACAGGCGCCGGCCTGCGCGCCGTCGGGCCGCGCAGCAACCAGGCTGTGACCGTCGGAGGTGGCGCCGTAGCCGATGATTTCCGCGCGGATCTTCGCGCCCCGTGCCTGGGCGTGGTCCAGCGCTTCCAGGACGACGATGCCGCCGCCGCTGCTGAGCACCAAACCGTCGCGCGACGCGTCGAATGGCCGCGACGCCTTTTCAGGCGTGTCATTGTATCCAGTCGACAGCGCCGTCCGCATGCCTTCGAAGGTTGCGGCGACGAGTTCGTTCACCTCCTCACCGCCGCCTGCGATGGCGATGTCGATGACCCCCGTGCGGATGAGCGCGTAGGCATGGCCGATGTTGTGAGCGGAGGTCGCGCACGCGGCCGCAATCGAGTAGCTCGGGCCCAGGATTTTGAGCAGATTCGCGACTGACGCGCTGGCCGAACTCGACATATACCGCAGAAGACTGAACGGAGGGATCTGCCGCGACTGCCCGGCATAGGCGAGCTTCGCGTGCTCGTATGCCATCGTCGCCATACCGTGGCCAGCATTGCCGACAATACACCCGGCGCGAACGCTCTGCAGATCCGCTTCGCTCAAACCCGCGTCCCGCACGGCATCGAGCGCCGACAGCGCGCAATAGAGGGCCGCGTCCGACATCCCAAGGAGCAGTTCCTTCGGGGATCGGCGCCGAGCGTCGCTTCGCGTCCACGCCCTCGAGAGTGCCTGCTACAAGGCTCCTGACCCCAAGCTTCGCCCATTCGGGCACGCCGCGAATGCCGCTTTCGCCGTTACGCAGGCGACGCACGACATCCGCGTACACATTGCCCAGGCAGCAGACGATTCCGAGTCCGGTCACGGCCACGCGCCGCTCGGCACCCCGGTTCACGGCGTCATCCCGGCCCGTCTGCCGTCGATCAGGCGCTTGAGGTCGGCAACGGTTTCGATGTGATCGAAGTCCTGCTCGACGACGATGATGTCGAATTCCCGCTCCAGATCGATCACCAGATTCACCGCCATCAGGGAACTGATGCCGAGGTCGCCCAATAAGGTGCTGTCAGGGCGCACATCCTGAGGATCGAGCACCTTGTCGGTCGCCGAGAGGACCAGGGGGACGAGTTGGTTCCAGGTCGGATCGCTGTCGATCATGCCTCAGCCTCAACCGGGCCCGCCGGGAGGAAATCGCATGGTCGCGTCAATGCCCGGGGCCGGGAGGAAAGAGCGTTTGTTTCACGCTCGCAACTCTCGATATGGGTTCGTACGTCGGTCCCCACGTGTCATGCAGTTCATGTGGCCCTCCCTTGTCCTTGAAGATGACCTTGAACGGATTGTCTTCGCGACGCACCACGCCATCGACCTCGACGACGTTACAGTCGACACAGTTCCCAAAGCACCACCGTTGTCGATATTTTTGCCACACCGGCGACATCAACCTGGGTGGTCACCTCGGTTTCATCGTCGACCGTTATCGAGTATCCATACGTCGCGCTGATGGACACCGACGCCCCGTAACCCGAATAGCCAACCGAGGCGGTGATGGAAACGGACGTGGTGCTACTCATGCCATGCTTCGTCACGATCTTCTGGCTCCAAGAGCCCCCTTGCTTGAGAAACTGGATACAATTCTCGGGCTGGCGCCAGATCAGGCCGTAACAGAGCTTGACCCGGCCGTCTCTGAACTTGGCAAAATCGTCGGGATCCTGGAAGTCACCTTCCCCCAGGCTTCCCATGTCCACATAGCCGTTGTTGTCGGCTCTCTTCATGCTGTACTTGCAGCCCGTCAACTGTCTCCACATCGGCGTTACCGCGACACTCGTCAGTGGCCCCAGATCGGAAAGCATCGGCGGGTTGAGGTTCGGGGCCGTTGGCTCAGGAATTGTCGGTGGAGCGTCCGAGGCTGCCTTCGACACACCCGGAACCGCCGCCGCTGCCATCGATTCACCAAGGGCAGAGCCCTGGTTCAAAGGCTTCGGAGGCGTCGGGTCGGAACTCCACACGATGTAGGGCAACTGGTCGTCGGGAATGCCGGCCGTCTTCAAGCGTTGAGAGATGTCGGCGACGTCATAAGCACCCGCGCGGATCAGGGGGATCGTGACCTGCACGCCTCCAGGGGACCTCGCGTAGAGCACCTTCACATTCTCGAGACCCATCGCACACCTCCACAAAACATGAACGCCGAGAAATCATGGCCGTTTGGTGACATTTCGCGAATGTTTGCGGGCCCTGGGTCGAATTGACCGAGGCGATGGACCCATGGCCGCAGCCGGGATAGGCCGACGCTGTCGGCCGTTATGGGGAGCGCTTCGCCGTTTGTCTGCACGAGGACGCACCCGAGAGTTCCATTCTGGTTGAACCTAGTCGGCACTCTTATACACCTGCAACGGCCAGCGGCGCCCAGTATTCGTCGCCGATTCGACAGGCGCATGGACCGTTGGCGGGGTCGAGCGGTTGCACCGCTTTCAATCGCCGGCGAGCCCATTCGTAGTGACGGAGCTGCTTCTCCCCGTCATCGTGACGGTTGAGAGCCGCACGCACGAGCGTCTCTCATTGCACCTTCTCTAGATCGGGCAGTATTCAAGTCTTATCGAAGAACGGCTTCTCCGGGCCGTACAGACGGAACAGCACCTCGAATTGTCCGCTGGCGTTGGTAGGAACCCAGTTCGATTTTTTCCCCGTCGGCGCGTGGGCCCTAGAGTAAACGTCCACCGATCCATCGGCGTTCTTCTGTAGGTACGGCGTGTTCGAGCCGCGGCTTGGAAAGCGTGTTCCTCGATGTTCTACGCGGCGCGTTTCAAGCACTCGAGCCGACGCAGCCAGGTCGTCACCGTGTTCCAACTGGTGAAAATCTGGGCCACCAACACTCCCAACCCGTTTCCGATCAATAGCTTGAAGTTCTCGGCTGAGTAAGCCGCACTCAGCTCTCGATGCGCGCAGCCTCAGTTGGCTTGTAGGGCATCATCATCGCGGTGAGGCCTTGGCCGGAACGTCGGTCAACGAGGCGAGGCCGCTGAGAACGACGGGGTCCTTGTCCGGAAACTCCGCAACGAGTGACAACCGTCCACCAAGGGCTTCAACGTAGCCTCGAAGCGTTGAGATGAGCAGGTCGCTGCGCTGCTCGAGCCGGGACACGCTGTCTTGGCCGATGCCGAGTACCTCGGCCATCCGCTTCTGTGTCAGCTTGTGCGCTTGACGAAGCTCCTGCAGCGAGCGCTCCTCGGCGATGAGCGTTGCCGCACGTGCGGCAATCTTCCGACGCCGTGCGGGGGTGAGCTGCTTCCGGATTCGATCAAGATTCCTCATGGTCGTCGCTTCCTCGTATTCGGAGCGCTGGTGGTCGAACCGAGCTCCTTCAACGCGTTCAAGTGGGAGTCGAAGCGCTTGTCCGCAGTGGCGACAAGGTGGCGGTAGAACCGCCGCTGGCTCCCTCCTGACTTGTTGCCGCCGCAAAGCACGATCGCCCTCCGTTTAGGGTCAAACGCAAAGGCGAACCGCCAGACGCCATCCGCCGCATCGAAGCGAAGCTCCTTCATGTTCGCGTGACGCGACCCGAAGAGCGTGTCCACGCGCGGTCGCCCAAGCTCCGGGCCGAAGACTTCGAGCACAGCGACGTGGGCGAGAAGCTCGTCCTGCACCTGCGCAGCCAGAGCCTCGAATTCGGGCACGAACTGCGTGTGGAAGTCGACTTGCCAAGCCACAGAGAATTATGGCCTGCGAGCAATATGGTGTCAATACCATATTGCGACGGACAGATAGCTTGGGCAGGGTCGCTGGGGTTCGAGATCGAGAGCGACCAGAGCCAAGTTTCGCAGGCAGCCGGTCTACGAGCGGGTGGACTACGCGGCGGTTCGGATTGTGTCGATCTGACGCAGCCAGAAGGAGATCTGGTTCCAACTCGCGCTGTTCTGGTCCACCAATCTTTCATTTCCGGTCTCAATTCCCGCACGTAGCCGAAGGCCGGTGCGGTTACGCCGGTTCGGACAAACTGATTCCGTCGAACGCGACTCCCTCTGGAAAGAACAGCTGTTGAATCCGCCGGCGCTGCTCGACTGACGCCTGAACCCAGAGGTCGGCGGCGCGCGTCAGAACAGGTTCTGCAAATGCCAGGATGCCCTCTACGTCGAGTTCATCGCTTCCCTGAGTGACGGTCGATCCGTGCGAGTGCGAGCTCCTCGCGCAATTTGTCGGCGTGACGATCGTAGGTCTCTATGTCGAGCGAGCGCTCGAAGAGGAATGCCTCGATCCCCTCCGCTCCGAGCCCCGCTCGCGGCGCTCTTGACCAAGATGGGCACTAACCGCTGACGGCAGCCCGCGACAGCTAACGAGACGCCGCCGTGTTTGCTCAGAAACGCGCCTGCTTTTTCGAATACCAGACCCCGTGCGGCCGGCCGGTTCCGGGGTAGGCCCACGTGTCCACGATCTCCTGTGTGCGTACGTCGACCACCGCGACGCCGCCCGTGCCAGCGGTGCCATTGTCGTAGGTGGCAAAGACGTGGTGGCCGTTCGTCGTCATCACGGCGAGGTCGCCGGCGCTGCCTGTCGGCCCGATCTGGACGAGACCGAGCGAGGTCAGTGTCAGCGTATCGACAAACCCTAGGCTCGCCGGGCTCCCCCGCAGGCTGACCACCAGCGTGAGCTCGTTGGGCGTCAGCATGATCGACTCGGGCTGGAGCGCCGATGGGCACCGAGCCGGTTACCGTGTGGCTGGCCAGGTCGATGCGCTTGACCGTGTTGTCGCCGCGCGCCGACACCCACAGCAGATCCCCGAACCGACTGGGGATCGATTCCTCGGCCCTGAGGATCGGCCGGGATGGTGAAGTCGACACTCCCCGTTGCCGTGTCGATAGCCGTGACCTGGTTGCCCGTGTCGTGCGCGATGTAGAGCCTGTCTCCGTCCAGCGTAGGACTGATGGCGTGGGCACGTGCCGACGCATCGTCGCTGCTGGTCAGGTAGGTGACCGAACTCATCGCTGGTGTCGATGACCGCATATTGAGCCGCGCCCACGGCCGGCGTGTGCGACGCCAGGCTGACGTAGATGGTGTGGCCGTCGTTGCTGGGTTCGATGTGATGCGGCAGCGGGCCAACCGGGATCGAGTGCCTGGCCAGCGTGTCGGTGTCAACGACCGTGACCGTGTTGTCCGTCTCGGCGGTGATATAGGCCTTGCCGGTCTGCTCGGAGATGCAGATGTCATGCGCGCCGCGGCCCACCGCCAGCGTCTTCAGCAGATCCCCGGTTCCGGCGTCGAATATCGCCAGTTCGCCCAGGTCACGGTTGACGACCCAGACCGTGCCTTTCGGGGCATCTTCGGCTGCGAGAAACGCCGGGCGCGGCGCCGCGGCGACGGACTGCGGCGACGACTGCGGCGAAGAGAACGATGGTCAGGAAGAGCGTGACGCCCCCGGCTGGCGGAAAGGTTCTTTTCATGGTGGACTCCCTCTGACAATACGCGGATTCGGCCGGCGGCCCGTCTCATCGCGCCCGGCTCCCGGGTGTAAAATCCGGCTGCGGATCATCCCCCCAATGCCACCCGACAGGGACGTCACCGGCCTGCTGCTCGAATGGAGCGACGGCAAGGAGGCGGCCGCGGCCCCTCTGATGGATGCCGTGTACGACGAGCTGCGGCACCTGGCGCGCGCCTACCTGTTGAGAGAGCGCCGCGGACCATTCGTTGCCGGCGACGGCGCTGGTCCACGAGGCGTATCTGAAGCTCGTCGATCAACGCCGCGTGCGTTGGCAGAACCGGGCGCATTTCTTCGCGGTGGCCGGCCAGGTGATGCGGCGCCTCCTCGTCGATCACGCGCGAACGCGGAGCGCGGCCAAGCGCGGGGTGGGGCTGACCATTCCGATGGACGGCATCGACGTGCCGGGCGGGGGCAGGAGCGCGGATCTGCTTGCCCTCGACACCGCCCTGGACAAGCTCGCCGCCCTCGATCCGCGGCAGGCCCGCCTGGTGGAGCTTCGCTACTTCGGCGGGCTCACGATAGACGAGGCCGCTGCGGTCATGGACGTGGCGGCGATCACGGTGAAACGGGACTGGGCGATGGCCCGGACGTGGCTGTACCGCGAGCTGGGTGGCCCGGCATGAACACTGGCGCGGACTGGGATCGCGTCAAGCAGCTGTTCCACGAGGCGCTGGACGCCTCGCCTGACGCGCGCCTGGCCTTCGTCCAGGCACGGACGAGCGATGCGCAGGTCCTCGAGGAAGTCATGTCCCTGCTGCAGGCCTATCCATCGGCCGAGGGCTTTCTCAGCACCCCTCCCGACCCGGCCCAGGTGCGGGCGGTCCTTGCGCGCCTCGACACCGGCGACGAGCTCGGTCCGTTCCGGATCACGGGCCTCATCGGCGCGGGCGGCATGGGCGAGGTCTACCGCGCGTGGGACACGCGGCTCGATCGCAACGTGGCGATCAAGGTGTTGCCGCAGGCGTCATCGATCGATGGCGCCGCGCGCGAGCGGTTCGAGGCGGAGGCCCGGGCGATCTCGCGGCTGACGCACCCGCGCATCAGCACGTTGTACGACGTGGGATCGGCGTCCATCGGCGGCGCAGCCGTGCAATACCTCGTGATGGAGCTGGTCGACGGCGAGACTCTGGCCGCTCGTCTCAGGCGCGGCGCCCTTTCCGTGGATGAGGCCCTGGCGATTGCCATCGACATCGCCGAGGCGCTGGCGGCGGCGCACGCGGCCGGCGTGGTCCACCGCGACGTAAAGCCCGCGAACATCATGCTGACCAGGTCCGGCGCGAAGCTGCTCGATTTCGGCCTCGCCCGTCTCCGGCCTTCGTCCTGGCCGCTGCCTCGGCACGCCTCACCGCCAGCGATCCGGCGACGCCACGCACGGGCCTCTTGGGCACGCTTCCCTACATGGCGCCGGAACTGCTGCGGGGTGCCGAGACCGACGCGCGCACGGATCTGTTTGCGTTCGGCGCGGTGCTGTACGAGATGCTGATCGGAAGCGCGGCGTTCGCCGCCGAGTCCGAGGAGGATCTCGTCGTGGCGATCCTCGAACGCGAGCCGCCGCCGATCGCGACGCGGCAACCGCTGACGCCGCCGGCGCTGGCGCGGCTGGTGGCCACCTGTCTCGCCAAGGATCCGCAGGACCGCTGGCAGACGTCGCACGATCTCGTGCGTGCGTTGCGATGGATTCGTGACGATCGCTCGCGGCCCGCGGCTTCGACGCCGACGACGGGCTCGGTGTCCCGGAGGGTCGTGGCATGGGTCGGGGTGGGCGCCGCTGTCCTGATGGCGCGCTCGCGATAGCGGCCTGGAAACGTCCGATCGTCAACCCGAGCCGTGTCACCTTCCCGGTGTTTGCCACCGCGGGCACTCAGTTTCCGCGCGGGACGGCGGAACTGGCGGTCGCGCCGGACGGCAGCGGGCTCGTGTTCGTCGCGATTGCGTCCACGGGCACGCGACAGTTGTGGCTGAGACGATTCGACGCGGCCGACAACCGCCTCCTCGCCGGGACCGATGGCGCTGCCGGCCCTTTCTGGTCGCCAGACGCGCGCTGGATCGCGTTCGTCGCTCGCGGCAAGCTCTGGAAGATCGCGCCGACCGGCGGCGAGCCGCAGGTCGTGTGCGATGCGCAGCCCTATACGCACGGCACCTGGAACCAGCGACGGCACGATCCTGTTCAGCGGCTACAGCCAGTCAATCTCCCGGGTCTCCGAGAACGGCGGGATGGTGAGCCCGGTCACGGTCCTCGATCGGTCGCGCGGCGATGTCGCCCACTCGTTTCCCGTGTTCCTGCCCGACGGACGGCGGTTCGTGTACCTCGCGGTCAGAAGGGGCGACGGTGTCTCGGAGCTGTTTCAGGGCTCACTCGATTCGACCGAGACCCGGCGGGTGGCGGCTTCGGAAGCCAACGTGGGGGTCGCCGGGCCGGTATCTGATGTCGCTGAACAAGGGCGTCCTGGTCGCGCAGCGCTACGATCCGAATCAGGCCGCGCTGAGCGGCTCGCCGATCGAGATCGCCGATCACATCGTTTCGGACCCCCCACTCCGTTCGGGGAGTCCCTTCTCGGTGGGAGCAGGCGGCGTGATCGCATACCGGAGCGCCAGTCCGAACAGCCGCCTCCTCTGGTTCGATCGCACGGGACGCCAGCTCGATTCGTTCCCCGGAGCAGGGGACTGGCATCATCCGCGGCTGTCTCCCGATGAGAAGTCGATGCTGATCGAGAAGACGGATCCCTCGACCGGGCGCCACACGATCTGGATCCTCGATCTCCTGCGTGGCACCTCGTCGCGGCTGATCACCGATCCGTACGGCGCCCACCAACCGGGGTGGTCGCCGGACGGCCGTCGAATCGTGTTCTCGTCGAACCGTCTTGGCGGCCTCGCCCTGTTCGTGACCCGGTCCGACGGCTCCGGTACCCCAGAACCGGTCCTGCCCGGGGAAAAGGCGTTTGCGTACGTGGCCGACTGGTCAGCCGACGGGCGTTTCCTCCTCTACGAGATCAGTCGCGCAGGCAACCCGGATCTCGTGGATCTCGCCGTTCGACGGCGATCGGACGCCGTATGCGTTCCTGAGTTCGCCGGCCATTGAAACGCAGGGACAGTTTTCCCCGGATGGCACGTGGATCGCCTACACGTCGGACGAGTCCGGCTCGCCCGAGGTGTATGTGCGGCGCTTTCCCGACACCGGTACCAAGTGGCGCATCTCGACCCACGGCGGCGCGCAGGGGCGGTGGCGCCACGACGGCAAGGAGCTGTTCTATCTCGCGCTCGACGGCAGGCTGATGGCCGTCGACATCAAGGCATCCTCCTCGTCGTTTGAAGCCGGCGCTCCGCACGCGCTCTTCGTCACGGGCATTACCGGATCGTTCGTCGACCGTTTCAATCAGTATGTGGTCACGCGCGACGGACAGCGTTTTCTGGTCAATCGCAGTGCCGAGGATGAGAATTCCGCACCCATCACGGTCGTGATGCACTGGGACGCCGTGCGCCAATAATGTCCCTCTTCGGGGCGTGTGCTGGGTCGGCATGTGCAGGATCGATCCCACCATCGGGCGCCGAAGGGCGACGGGCCACCGTGGTTTTCGATGCTCGAGGGAAAGTGATCGCGTTCTACCGGGTGCAGTAACCGGCTCCTTAGCTCTCCCGTCAACCCTCACGGAGGTCCCGACGTGACGCGCACGTGCTGCGCAATCGCTGCCCTCGCCGTCGCCGCCACGCTTCACCTGGGCGCGCAGGCGGCGTCTCGGCGCGCGGATCGCATTTTCGTCAACGGAAAGATCTGGACGGCGGACGAGTCGAGGCCGCTCGCGCAGGCGCTTGCGGTGCGCGGAGATCGCCTGATGGCCGTCGGCAGCGATGCCGAGGTGAAAGCGCTCGCCGGCCCCGAGACGGTTGTCGTCGACCTTGCCGGGCGGCTCGTCGTGCCGGGGTTCCAGGATTCACATCTTCATTTCCCCGGCCGGTCGATCAACGAAATCGACCTACACGGGCTCGAGACGCTCGAGGCATTTCAGCGCGCGCTCGCGGAGTTCGCGAAGGCACACTCGTCTCTGTCGTGGATCACAGGACATGGATGGGGATACTCGGCGTTTCCCAACCAGACCGTGGACAAGAAGTACATCGACGCCGTGATCCCCGACCGGCCGGTGTACGTGACCGAGCGCGACGGGCACATGGGGTTTGCCAATGCAAAGGCGCTCCAGCTCGCCGGCATCACCGCGGCCACGCCGGATCCGCCGAACGGGCACATCATGAAAGGAGCGAACGGGGAGCCGACCGGCGAGCTCAAGGAAGCAGCACAACGGCTGGTCCGCCGGCTCATCCCGCCGGAGTCGGCCGACGATCGATATGCCGCGCTGCTGGAGCACATGGACGAAGCGGCGGCGGCCGGCATCACCGCGGTTCAAGACGCCAGCACGAGCCTCGACGTGTTCCCGGTGTTCGAGCGAGCGGCAGCGGCGAATGCACTGAAGATCCGGTTCCGATTCGCCACGCCCATTCTTCCCGGCGAGGGCCTCGCTCCCACGGACCACCACCTCACGAAAGCACCAACGGCGGACGACCTCGCGACGTATCGGCGGCTACGGGACACGTATCGCGGTCCGCTGATGAAGTTCGGCGCCATCAAAGGCATGCTCGACGGTACCGTCGACGCGCGCACGGCCGCGATGATCGACCCGTACATCGGCGGCGGGAGCGGCATCCCGTTCTGGGAACAGGACGACCTCGACACGGTGGTCGCGCTCTACGACAAGGAAGGCTTCCAGGTCCTGCTGCACGCAATCGGCGACAAGGCCATCAGCATGGCGCTGAACGCCTTCGAGTACGCGGCGCGGGCCAACGGCACGTCGGGACGCCGGCATCGCATCGAGCACGCCGAGGTCCCTCGGCTCGCCGATCTCCCGCGATGGCGCCAGCTTGGCGTCATCGCCTCGACACAGGCGATGTTCGCGAATCCCGACGCCACCGTGCTCGAGAACTTTGCCGTACTGCTTGGCCCCGAGCGCGCGTCGCACGCCGACTCGTTCAAGCTGTACGACGATGCGGGGATCGTTCAGGCGTTCGGCAGCGACTGGGGCGTGTTCCCGTTCGAACCGCTGCCTGCCATCTACTGCGTCGTCACGCGCATGACGCAGGACGGCACGCCGCCGGGCGGCTGGTACCCGGCCGGACGGATCTCGGTCGAGGCGGCCTTGCGGCATTACACGCGCGACGGCGCCTACGCGAGCTTCGACGAGGCTGTGCGCGGCAGCCTCACGCCCGGCAAGCTCGCGGACTTCGTGGTCCTCTCGAAGGACATCTTGACGATCGCCCCCAAAGAGATCCTGACGACGAAGGTGCTGCGGACGGTGATGGGCGGCAGGGACACGTACCGGGCTGACGAGTGATCACGAGTGACAGTCGGCTAAGCTCGTCGCACAGGAGATGGCAATGATGCCGAACAGACGCGATTTCATGTGGGCCGCGGCGACAACTGCTGGCGCGATGACCGTGATGTCGTCCGAGATGGTGAAGGCGGCGCCGGAGCAAACGATGAGCCTGAACGTGATCTATCCGAACCACGAGGGTGCGCGGTTCGACACCACCTACTATCGGTCCACCCACATCCCACTGGCGATGAAGGTCATGAACGCGGCCAGGGTCATCCTGATCGAGGGTGTGCCGATGGGAAGCGTTGCCGCGCCGTACGTGATGATTGCTCATTTCCAGTTCGCCTCGCCCGAAGCCCTTCAGGCTGCGCTCGCCAATCCAGCGATGGCCGACGTCCGAACCGATGTCGCCAGGTTCACCGACATCAAGCCTACGGTCATGCTCGGCAAGTCGGTGTAGCGATCATCCTGTCCGTCGCCAGGGCCAAGCCGCACAAAGCGCCGTCTCCGTGACGTGTTGCCTAGACCGCAAGGCTCTCGACGTCCGTCGCCGGCAGGAATCCGCCCGACTGGTGGGACCAGAGCGACGCATAGATGCCGCCGAGTGCGAGCAGGTTCTCGTGCGTCCCCTGCTCGACGATGCGGCCCCGGTCGAGAACGACGAGGGAGTCCATGCGCCGGACCGTCGACAGGCGGTGCGCGATGACGATTGTTGTCCGCCCAGCCATCAACGTCCAGAGCGCGCTCTGGATCAGCGCTTCGCTCTCGGAATCGAGCGAGCTCGTCGCTTCGTCGAGGATCAAAATCGGCGCGTCTTTCAGGATCGCGCGCGCGATCGCGATGCGCTGGCGCTGGCCGCCCGAGAGCTTGATGCCGCGCTCACCCACCAGTGTGTCGTAGCCGTCGGGCAGCGACTGGATGAACTCTGCGGCGTGCGCGAGCGCTGCGGCACGGCGAACTTCCTCGTCGGTGGCCTGAGGTCGCGCGAAGCGGATGTTGTCGCCGATCGAGCGGTGGAACATCGCGGGATCCTGCGGCACATACGCTATGACCTCGCGCAGTGACGATTGAGAGATGTCGGCGATCGACTGGCCGCCGACGAGGATCTGGCCGCGCTCGACGTCCTTGAATCGGAGCAGGAGTCGCGTGATGGTGGTCTTGCCGCCGCCGGAGCGTCCGACGAGCCCGAGCTTCGTCCCCGCCGTCACGGCGAGAGAGAATTGTTCGAACAGGAGCGGCTGCTCAGGCGAATGCCTGAAGCTGATGTCACGCAGTTCGACGCCGTAGTCCCATGGCGCGAACGGAACCGGCGCGCCGACATCTTGGACCGTGGGCGGGTCCAACAGCAGATCGGCGAACTGTGCGGCGTCGGTCAGCGCGCCCTCCAGGTTGCGATAGATCCGGTTGAACTCCCACATCACCCGTGTGGCCGTCGCAAAGTAGCTGAACGTGAGGAAGACGGTCTCCAGGCTCGACGCCGTGCCGAGACTGACGTGCAGTGCGACGATCAGACCCAGCGTATTCGTCAGGACGTACATCGGCGCGGTGATCGTGTTGACGCGGAAGTTCTGGTAGTCCCACGATCGGAGCGTTTTTCTGCCGAACTCGTTCACGTTGGCGGCGTGAATCGCCGCCTCGTCGCGCTCGCGGGCGAACGCTCGAACGGGCTCCGCGTTGGCGATGGAATCGGCCAGGTGTCCGGCCAGCAGGTTCGACGCTGCCTCACGCTCGTCCACGAGCTGCCGCCGGCGCCGGATGCGCGGCACCACGAGCATCACGGTCATCGACAGCATCCCGAGCAGCACCACGATCAACAGCGGCGAATAGCGCCACAGGACCACCGTGACGAACCCCAGCGGCACGATCTTCGCGATCACCTGAAACGAGAGCACGTCGAAGACGTCCTCGAACCGGCGCGCGTAGCCGAGCGCACGCTTCGTGAGCGAGCCGGCGAAGTTGTCGTGGAAGAACGCGAGATCCTTCGCCAGCAGCTCGTCCATCGCCTCGACATAGAGCGCCTCGATGCCACGAATCTCCGAGCGTGCGATGAGCGCCTCGGCCCCGCGCCACACGACCTCGCCCGCGAACCACAGGGCGGTGAAGGTCAGCACGTAGGGTGCCAACATGCCGAGCGTGAGTGCTTCGTTGCGCGCGACCGCGCCGAGGAGCTGGGCGACGACGAGCGGCGGCGCGTAGAAGACGAGCACGTCGCCGATGCCAGGGAGGACGAGCGCCGGCACCGAAATCAAGGGACGCAGGGTGATCTGGCGGCCGTAACGACGCAGCACGAGCCAGAGCGCGGCGTTCAGGCGCCTCGAGTTACGGTCGGCAGCGGGCGTCATCATGTCCTCAAAGCAAAAGGGCCATCACCTCAGTCGGTGATGGCCCTTGCGAAGTCGGTTCGAGAGCGAGGGTGGCTACATCACCTGGAGACACGTGGGCGCGTGTGGCCGCGATGGGCCGACGCAAATGAGAACAGCCACGTGTGGGTGAGGATCACAATAACCAAGGAGACCACAGGCCAGCTGGGCGAGTCAATGACGCGCCGCCCATCCTCAGTCGAGGCTCCGCGCCGGAAGGCGAACATCTGTAGGATCCTCGCGCAGCGCGATCAGAGACCGAACCAGAATGTCCATCGTCCCAATTCAAGCGCGGCCTTCATGCCTGCGCGGGTACGATCCGACCGTACGTCGTTGTCGAACTGTGCGAAGGACGCAAGTACGCCCTCCATTAACTTGCCCGTGGATGTGTCGTCGATCGGTTCAGTCGCCGAGCGCAAGGAGATGCGATAGCCGTGTCGGTGATTGAGGGGACTCACGAAGCCACGCGAGACACGCGCCAGCGTGTCGCCGCGGGCCTGCAGCAGTTGCTGGCCCCGCGGGCGGAAGAAGTAAGCCTGCGCTTCGCGCACTGGCGCATGCCGACATTTGCTGCATGGCTCAACTCACGCGGCGTTCGGAGGCGGAATTGCGCGCGCTACACGGCATGGGCCAAAAGGCGCTTCAGGATTCTGAAGTCCGCGCTGGCGCAGAAGGGTCGCCATCTTCGCGAGACAAGCGAACTCAGCGACGCTCGGGCTGAGGCGTTTCACCGCGTTCCAACATATCGACCAGTGCGGCGATTTTCCTTGCACGTCCAGCCGGTGTCTTCATGTTGGTGGTGCGAAACGCGAGTGCATAAAGGTTCTGCCGCCCCAGCGACTGAAACGTCTTCCGTGCCCGCGGGCTGGCGTCGATCGCTTTTCGCAGATCGGCGGGGAAATTGGCGTCTAACGCGCCGCGCATCGGCGCGTACGCCCGGTTCCAACGGCCATCGGCCTTCGCCGCGTCCACTTGCCGCTGTCCGTGCGGCGTCATGCGCCCGGCCTTCGTCAACCGCGCGACGTGCTCGCGGTTGATCTGACTCCAGATGCTCTTCGCCCGGCGCGGCGTGTATCGCTGCAGATAGGAGCGTTCATCGAATGCCTTGCGGATGCCATCGATCCATCCCCAACACAGCACGACGTCGAGCGCTTCCGCAATCGTGATCGACGGCACGGCGGAGCCCTTCTTGTAGATGCGCAGCCACACTTCACGCTCACGTGCATGGTTCTTGCGCATCCAGGATTCGAATGCCGCTGCAGTGAAAAAGGTCTTGATCTTCCCGGACCCTGGAACGACTGAGGCCATGTTGCGGATCGACCTCTGAGGATAGCACTCCGCCGAGTCCGGGGCGCCGTTCAAGAAATCGAGAGGCCGAGGCGATCCTCGAACAGGCCGCACCCTGACGACGCTGGTGCGAGGCGCACGAGCACGAGGCCTGTCAGCCTCGCGTCGCGAGCGAGACGCGATAGCGGAGACTCTCGATCAACTTTTCTGATCGAAGCCGCGGGGCGTACGGTTCGGCCGCGCGACAACGTGCAGAACCGCTATCTCAAGCCAAGGGCCGCCTGACAGGCGTCTTGAAGGCCCACGGCGGCCGGTGCGATCATGAGCTGCGGCTGAAGACGCAAGGTGTTTGCCCGCGGCGCTCTGAAACCACAGAACAGGAGTCTCTTACGATGACGCGGATGACCCCCGCTTCAGTGTCGCGTCGGCAACTTCTAACGGGAGCGTTGGCCACGGGCGCTTCAGTGAGCCTGTTCGGTGCTTCGACGGTACGCGCGCAGGCAAAGGACTCGCCTTTTGTGCTCGTGCACGGGGCCTGGCACGGCGGCTGGTGCTGGCGACGCGTCGCCGATCGTCTGACGGCAACGGGCCGCTATGTCGTCGCTCCAACTCTGTCAGGAGTCGGTGAGCGCTGTCACCTGGCCAGCGATGCGATCAACCTCTCGACCCATGTCGACGACGTCGTGAACGAGATCAAATGGAAGGATCTCGATGCGCTCGTTCTCGTCGGGCACTGGTACGGCGGGATGGTCATCACCGGCGTTGCCGAGCGGGTGCGAGAACGGATCGCAGCGATTGTCTATCTCGACGCGTTCATGCCGCAGGACGGACAATCGCTCAACACACTCGTAGGTCCCGCAGCCGCACCCTCGCCGGAACACGTCGTGCCCCCGATTCCCGCCGCGACCTTTCGCGTCAACGCGAAGGATGCCGCATGGGTCGACAGCAAGATGACGCCTCATCCCGTCAAATGTTTCACCGAGGCACTGCGAGTCAGCGGCGCCTACCAAACAGTGCCCCAAAAGGTTTACATCCGTGCGAGTGACTTTCCATCCACCACCTTCGACGCTGCGTACAACCGCTGCCAGGCGGATCCCGCGTGGAGGACGGTCGAGATGAAATGCGGCCACGACATCATGATCGATCAGCCGGGCGAGCTTACGGCGATTCTCGAAGGCTTGGAGTAGCCTGCGCGTGCAAGTCGTAAACGACTTGGCCTTACGAGGCTGCATCGTCGGCGGAAGTGAGCTAGGCGGTACTCTGAAGTGCTTCGATCGTCCGCAACCGACTGATCAATGGGTTCCAACTGGCGCTGTTCTGGTCCACCAACCTTTCATTTCGATCCTCGATCGTCCCCAAGTAGCTGAAGGCCGGTGCGGTTACGCGGGTTCCAACAAAAGCGATTTCCGTCGAACGAAGTTCCCTGCGGAAAGAACAGTTATTGGAACCGCTGCCGTTGGTCGAGCGACGCCTGCACCCACAGGCGCTCCGACGTTCGTGAGTCGGTGCCAGGTACGGAAGGTCACGGACCGCACTGAATCCGCGCCGTCGCGTCGCCCGGCGTCAATGTCACCGTGCCCCGCTCGAAGCGCGATACCCGATCCGCGCCGCTCGATTCCTCGTCGGTCACGGGGAACCCGAGACAACTGGCACCGCCGCCCGCCTGTCGATAGGCCTTTCCGATCAGCCCGATGGTCGCGCGTGCGCCCGTGATGCGGCTCCAATAGATCGCCTTGCCGTCGGTGAAATACTGGACACGACCGCCGCCGTTCGGCAATTCCTCGCTGACGGGCGCACCAAACGCGCGATCGGCGCCGAGTTGGATCCACTTCTCGCAGATCCCGCCGTACACGCGCTGGGTCGCTGCCCCGTTGACGTAGTGCATGTGACTGCAGTCCCAAGGTGGAGGCTCGAGCAGATCCGTCAGCCAGTTGATCACCGTGTCCCCGTGCTCGCGAGACGGCACTGCCGCGTAGCCTTCCGTATACCCATTCCAGGTATCGAACACGATCCCCTTGACACGAGCGCCCTTGAGCTCGCTCATCCAGTTGCGCCAGCGATCGTCCGTGCCATCGAGATTGTCGCCCCAGAACCAAGTGTGGACTGGCTTGTCGTTCAGCTTGCCGAAGACGAAGCGGGCGTCGTAGCCGTTGAGCACGTCGAGAATGACCGGGATGTTGGTGTCGAGCCAGGCGCCAAGCGCGCCGCGCTTCCAATCGGCCAGACGCTCGAGGTTCTCGCGGTTGTTGTCGAACGGCTCGCAGTAGCCGCGCGCCGTCAGCACGCAGGGCCCGTCCGACCCGTCTTTGATCAGCCCGCTGAAGACCTCGGAGGCAAAGCCTTGGATGGCCAGCACTGAGGGAGTCCGCTCCAACGCTGCGCCCGCTTCGTGCGGGAAGGCGGAATAGCGCGTGCCACGAACGGTCGTATCGATGGTGAAGCCCACGTCGATTTGATAGAGCTGCTTCACCCGCACGGCGAGCTCGGTGAAGCCGTTGGCGAACTGTTGATCGTCGCGGGGATCCTCCGGTCGCTGGTCGATCACGTTCGAGTCCACGTGCAGGATGTGCACGGCGTAGCGTGGATCTCCGTTACGATCGTACATCTGCGCCCAGAGGTGCATCCGTCCGCGGAACAGCTCGACGAGCTTGCCGATGCGGGACACGAGACCTGGGGCGACGTTGCGTTCGCAGTCCCAAAGAGCCAGCCTGTCGCTGGCCAGCTGTTGCTGTGCCGCGGCGAGCGCCGCGCTCGGGTGTTGCGTCGGGATGCCGGGCGTATTGGCGGTCTTCAGCTCCGCGACCGCCTTTTCGGACTTTGTCACCTGCGCTCTGAGCGCGACGCACCGCGCGTCTTGACGCGGCTTGGACGGCGCATAGGGAAATTCCTCGGCAAAATCCCAGTGTGGAATTTCCGGACATTCCGCGTCGCTCCCTTCCTCAACCGCAGGCATGACGACCAGGTGTCGGCCCGCGATGGCATCGAGCACGCCAGGCACGGTATCGGCTCGCTCGACGAAGTACTTGCGTTCCGGGTGCCTGACGCAGACCACGGCCCGCGGCGTCGTCGACTGAACATCCATCGGCGACCACTGCGGCATGTCGCTCCAATAGCTCAGAACGAGCGTGCTCGCGTGGGCGCCGACCAGACGGTCCATCACCCAGCCACGGGTCGAGGGCGTGGTGTTCCACTGTTCATCGCGCGGATCGAGCGGATGCGTCGTGTAGTTCTCAACGTACTTCCCATCAGGCTCTTTCCGGCGGTCGCCGGGAAAGAAGTAGACCCCCTTGACCGCGGTCCCTTCGAAGCCCGGAGAGGCCAGGAGCCCTCGCCACTCCGGATGTTTGAGCACAATGGGGCCGTCACACCGCACTTGTGTGATCGCACAGGCGAGCAAGACGGCAATCCGCGTGAGCCGTGACTGCCGGACACGCCACCGATGTTCGTGGCCCTCCGGCGCTCTCCGCCGGATGCCGTCACCGTGATCGAGGTGTTTCATGGGTGTCGGGTCCTGTCCCCGAAGCGTTCGTGCTGGTGGGCGATGAGGTCATGGTTCTGTCGGTGCCCTAACCACCCGCACCACTCCTCCCCAGCACATTCGACGCGACGCTCGCGATCCAGAGCTCGATGCTGTCGTTGATGGCATCCGACACATCGCTCATGAAGTTCGTCCCGGGATCGCACAGAGGAGAGTTCGCGAGCACGACGAGTTCCATGCCGCGCGGCAGCAAAAACGCATTGGTCTGCTCGACCTGGCGTTGATCAGATTCCCACCAGCCGCCTTTCGCATACAGCGTACCGAGCTTCGTGTCGCGGCGAAACGCGAGATCGAGTCCGATGCCATCCTCGAGCATCCTCTGTGCACGCCACGCCGCCACGATTACGCCGCTGCGTCGATAGGTGGCCATTACGCGCAGCAGCTCGTTGACAGTCAGGTGCCAGCCGATGGCGCCGCTGCAGGGTTGTTTGTCACCAGAATTCCAACCCGGCTTGTCATCCGTCGCCGTGAAGTAGGCCAGCGCCGCGTCGTCGGGATGGTTGAAATCACGCGCCGCCACGCCGGAGGGCGCGAAGATGTTGTCGTTCACATATTGCGAGAAGGCACGAATCGAAATCGTGTCCCAGACCGAATCACGCAGGGGAAACAGCGGCGCGAGAAAAGGATCCGAGGATGCCGTGATCAGCATCGATGGAGGCGCATCGCCGTTGATGGTGGCTAACAAGACGCGGCAGAGCGTGTAGTTGACGTTCTTGTAGTCGTAGGTCGCCAGATCGGTGGTGCCCAGGCTGATCGCATCCTTCATCGCCTGGTAATCGGAGAGGAAGGGGTCGTTCTTCTTGATGGCAAACAGCCCCGAGGTGTGAGCCAACAAGTGCCGAAAGGTCAGGTTCTGGATGTTGCCACCGCGCCGCCAGTACTGCGGCAGCCAAGGCTCGATGCGGTCGTCGAAGGACATCTTGTGATCACGCAGCAGTTGTGTCATTGCCATGGCGGTGATCAGCTTGCTCGTGCTCGCCAGATGCATCGGCGTGTCGAAGTCCCAGCCGTTCGGGCCATCCTGGTACGACTTCGCGAAATGCCATTGCTCGTGGAATACGGTCTTGCCGTAGGCACGCAGCTCCAGCGCATACCCCATGAGGCAGGGGCTCAGCAGGTTGTGCAGGGCTTTGGCCAACTTGCCGGTGTTGAGCGTGTACAAGGGGGACAAGATCTGGCTGAGTCCCGAGCGCGTCGGATATCGGGAGGCCGGCGAGTCGACCACGACCTTCGAATCCCGCACATGCGGAGGATCGATGACATGGGCGTGCACATCCGCAACGCCGAGCTGCAGCTTGCGCAGAATCTCGAGCGGGCTGCGCGGATCCTGAGGTGCGGGTTCAGTCATTCGCGTTGTCCTTGATTGCCCCGGGCACGCTGCAGGACGAGCGCAGCCTCAGTCGAAGTATCTGCGGCGAAGCTCGAGGCCGTCCGCAGCTTCGACCACGTAGTGGGTGGGGCGAGCTTGTTGTCGCGCGCCCGGTATGGACGGCTGTACGACCTGGCTGAAGTCGATGTTTCCGAGTTGGAGAAGATCGCCAACGAACAACCGGACCGCTTGCTGCCGTTCCAGGGAAGGGGTCATGCCGGCCTGGTACTCCCGCCGCGCCGATGCGTTGGTGACCAGGGATCTCGGTGTCACCTCCGGAGCGTGGACGATGATCGACCGGTTCAGGCCGTAGGCAGAAAGGTCGACGGCAATGCGGCTATCGCCAGAGGGCACAGGTGGGCCGCTTGCGAGAACGTCTGTCGTGGCCGCGAAGGATGGCGACGGGACAGGAACGGCGACGATCACGAAGAGGATGCTCCGGGACGCGAAGGCGCTCCTGAGAACGGCAGCATACCTGGAACCAAAGCGCACTTCGTCCACGAGGAGCATCTCAAGAGCGACCTGGCTGAAGAACCGGGGCACGTTGGCGGCAGTCCTGAGCGCGGCAATGAGCAAGGTCGCTATCTTGCGGGTCGCCGCGAGCAGTTCGACCGGGCCTTGCGCGCCGCCTTCGAGCGCAAACGCTCCTGCGAGAACCTCGAAGATTGCCGACGTGAACACGCGGCACAGCGAATGCGGCTCGCGCGAAAGCTCCGAGGCTGGGGCGCTCACCGGCAGGCTGGCCGTGTCCTCGAACAGGGTGAAGTTGTTGAAGGCGTTTCGCAGGCAATCCGCCTCGGCCTTGCCGGGCGAGTGCTGACGAATGGCGAAGCCGAGTTGTTCGGCGAGGCGCGACACGCGGGAGTTTTGGTAGAGTCGCCCGCCGGTGGTGGCAATGAGATCCGCCCGCATGAAGTCCAGCTGGAGCAAGCTGAAGATCGAGCTGAGGTCGCCGAATGATTCGTGAAACGCCGCAACCTCGTCGTAGCCGCTGCTCCAGAGATCGGGCCTCAGAGCGTCGAGAACCGCGTGGCCGCATTCGTGACAGATGACGTCCGGACTCTCTCCGACGAAATAGGTCACACCGTCTACGTTCTGAGACAAGAAGCAGAGGCCCGGTTTGATGCCGGCGCCGGCGTCGCGTGCATAGCTGGCGTTGAGCCCCGTGTCTGCGTTCAGATGCACAGGAAGGGCGGACTCCGGCAGTTGCCAGGGATTTCCCGCTCCTTCGATCCCGCGCCAGAACGTCGTAGCGCGCGCGAGCGCGTTGGCGGCAACCCAGTAGCGGAACTCTGCCGTCCCGGGGACGTAGTGCGCGGGCGCCGACCCGACGTCGGTGATGCGAACCGCGAGCGGCTGGATGGTGAGATCTGGAATGAGCAGGTAGTCGCGGGAGAGCGTCGCGAAGAGCGTGCCCGGAGGCGGCGGATTTGGATCGTCCTCCCAAGAGAAGGCGGTGAGCGCGCCCAGGCCGGCGCGGACGAGGTCCAGGTTGGTAAGCCCCTGGAGGAGCGAGCCGTCCAGATTCGTTTGAGCACCCAAGATGACGATGAGCAGATTGCGCTGGTCGTCGTCGCTCATGGTCTTGAGCTGGGCGTCCGTTCGGATCGCGGCCTCTCGCAGGTAGACGAGGACGGCGCCGCTGCCGGCGAGCGCGGCGTCGTCGAGCGATTGGTAGTGCGCCACGGGCCGATTGCTCAGGCCATTCAGGATGACGATGAGCGTGTTGCGGTGACCGCTGGGGCTCATGCCGTTCAACTCGTCCTGGGTGCGAAAGTGTCCGGCGAGCAGCACGCCGCGGATGAAAGCCGACTCCGCACCAAGCCCTGTGATGACGAGATCGATGTCCGACAGGCCCTGGAGCTTAGGAATCGGAAGATTGGTTTGCTCCCGCAGCACGACGATGAGCGTATTGCGCTGGTCGCTGTCGCTCATCGCCTTCAGCTCGGGGTCGGTGCGAATCCTGGCTTCGCGCAGATAGACGAACACGGCGCCTCTGCCCGCGAGCTCGTCGTCATTGAGAGCCTGATAGTGCGCGACGGATTGACCGGTCCTGCCGGCCAGTTCGACGATGAGGGTATTGCGTTGTTCGTTGCGCGACATCCTGTTGAGCGCAGCCTGGGTCCGGAACCTGCCCATGAGCAGGACGCCGCGAATCAGCGAGCAGCGGTAACAGTCATCGAGGAGGCTGCTGAACGAGCCGAGGGCGAGTGTGACGAGTCTGAGGTTGGTCAGACCCTGCAGCTGTGAGACGGGTAAGGACGTCTGATCGTGGATGACCGTGATAGCGATGTTGCGTTGGTCGTCGTCGCTGATCGACTTCAGCTGCGCGTCGGTACGAATCTTTCCCTCACGAAGATAGACCATGATTGCGCCTTTGCCGGCCAGGGCGGCGTCATCGAGCGCCTGAAAATGAGCGACGGGCTGATTGGTGCGTCCTGCAAGCTCGACGATGAGCGTGTTGCGCCGAGCCTCTTGGTCCATCCTGGCTAACTCGACGCGCGTACGAAATCGTCCAGCCAGCAGGATTCCCCCGATGAAGGCGAACGGGCGATTGTCCGCGCTGCGGCCGAGGTGGTCCTTCCCCAAAAGCGTGAGCACGAGGTCCATGTCGCTGACCGCCTGGAGGTGGTTCAGGTCGAAGAAGATGTTGAACGCTTTGATCTCGGCGATGAGGGTGTTGCGCCGGTCGTCGTCGCTCATCGTTTTCAGCTGGGCGTCGGTCCGGATCCCGGCTTCGCGCAGACAAACCAAGGTGGCGCCACGGCCTTCGAGCTCCGCATCGCCGAGGGCCTGGTAGTGCGCCGCGGGTTGATTGGTTCGATTGCTGAGCTCGACGATCAGCGTGTTGCGGTGATCGTCCGCGCTCATCGCATTCAACTCGGCGACCGATCGAAATCGGCCAAGCAACAGCACGCCACGGATAAGTGACATCTTCGACCCCAATAGGAGAGAGCCTGCCGGCGGCACTTCACGTGGACGATGTAGAAGTTGCCGACCAGCTCGTCCGACGCGGCGAACTGACGGCCGAACAGAAAGCGCTTGCCCCCGGTAACCTCGATGCCCGCGAGAAGGCTGATGGTCTCAACGGATCCGGGTCCGGATCCGAACATCGCATCACGATTCGGCGTTGCGAATGACAGAGCTGCTCGGCGCAATCCCAGCGCACTGATCAGCGAGCAGTTTCATGAGGCTCGCGAGCGTATCATGCGGCTAACCAATGATGGTCAAATCGGAAATGTACATCTACACAGGTTCAGGAGTGCGGCATGGCGATCACCGGCGGGCGCTTCAATGAGATGTGGGCGCAGTATTTCGACGGAGAGCATGGTTACTCCGTGACCGTGCAGGGCCGAGGAGTTGGCGCGATCTGCGAAGTCACCCTGATCAGCCATTGGGGCTCGGACGATTCTGCAGAGTCCGACATCTTCATTACTCAGTCCGTCAGCGCGAACGGGGTGGAGGAATTTCCTAAGGACAATCGAACGGGTTCAGATCTCGTGACGATGATCTATCGGGATCGGCTAACCAGCGTCACGTTCAAGTGCTCGACGTACAAGGGAAAATCCATGGGCCATTGGGCAGTTTACGATTGGGAATAGACGATTGGGAGGAACTGCGATGGATACCGCTCCTGCACCCTTCACCAGAGCGAACGCTGAGCAAACATGTTTCGTCTACGATGTGGCAACAGGGTACGTCGTGCACGTCCATCAATTCTGCCCGCTGGAACACGGAGGCAGGTGCGCGGAATCTGAAATGGAGCGAGCTGCGCTCGAACTGGTGTCCGGAGACCTCCCGCGATCCGATCTCGCCGTCTTTCACCACTCCGGCGAATTGAGGTTGAAGCCCGGACATCGTTATCGGATCGATCCCGAACGGCAGACCTTTGCTGCCGAGCCCCATGATGTTCCCCCGAAATCTGCCCGCCGCTCGAGCGATTAGCGATCTTAGGTGCGGACGGCCTCGAGTATGCGTAGTGCTACGTCACGCTAAGAGGATCGACTGTTTACCGACACGTCGAAACCAGGAAACGTAGGAGGTTGCCTGAACGCGTGCGCTACGAGTCGCCGCCAGGTGCGCCGTTCATCGCCAGTGATAGACCATCGTCATCCCGAACGCAGGCGCCGTGTAGCGCTTCTCTTCGTCATTTGAGTCGCGAGCCTCGAAACCGGCGAACCAGATGACGTCGGCGCGGCGATTGAGGGGCCGACGGTAGTTCGCATCGAGCGCGATCCGACTATCGTGACGCAGCGCACGGACAGACCCGATCTTGATCAGCCGATCGTACATCTGCGACCGGAGCTCAACGCCCACCTCGAACCGGCCACCTCGAGGCGCGATCGGTGTGGCGAACGACACCGTGTAAGCGCCGCGTCGATACCGATCTCTGACGGCGTGCGAATGACGCGTCTGATATTTGTAGCCGACGCTGATTCGCCGATCCCCGCCCAGCCGCTGGTCGATCTTGAGCGCGGCGAAGGGGCTGGGGCCATTCGTGTCCGGATCGTCGGGATACTCCTTGTAACGGTAACCCCCGCCCGCGCTGAGCCGCGTGCGCTCGAGCATCCGGATGGTCATGCGGCCCGATACGCCGTACTCGTTCGACAGCTCGCGGTCCTCGGACGATCCCTTCCACGTGGCCGATGCCACCGCCTCGATTCGCATGCGCGAGCCCAGCCGTTGGTCCACGCTGCTATAGAGGCCGTGGCTGATCCGGTCCCACTGGTCGGTGCCGCTGAAGGTGTTCGACGCAATCTCGTACCCCCAGGCGAAGCCCGGATCCTTGGAGCTCTCGTAGCGGATGCCGGCCGCAGGAACGATTCCGTACGACCGCACGGGCGCCGGGTCGTGATTGATGTTGCCGTCGAACAGATTCGACAGCGCGAGATCGAGGTGCCAGCGGCCCCCGTCCCCGGTTGCCGCTGTCGATGTCGATTCCAATTGCGGTGCCACAGGCTCGTCCGGGGACTGGGCGAGGCTGGGCACGGGCACCAGCACGAACACGGTCAGTAGCATCCCTGCGCCGCTCAACATCATGCGCATGTCTTCCTCCGTTCGGCACGTAGATCGGCCACGACGTCACGCATGGCGACGCCGTGCACGAGAGGGTGAACGGCCAGCAGTCGCATCAACGCATCGAGGCGTCCGAAATCTTCAGGCGTCGTGACGGCGTGGTGAAGCATCAGCCCGAGCGAGCGACCGGCCCGCCGGACTGCCGCGGCGAACGATCCGGCCCACTCGGTTGCGTCGAGTCGCACACCGCGGCTCTTCGCGAACCAGTCGACGTCGATCGGGCACTCGACGAGACCGTTGGTCGCCATGCTCAGCGCCGAGCGATCGCGCGAAAGGGCGGCCAGCCCGGCCAACTCGAGCGCTCGTGTTGTTTCCGCCGTACAGCGGTTCCAGGGCGGCGTGAAGATGCGGTCGATCGTCGTACCGAACTGCTGCCGCAGCAGCAGCTGGCCTCGTTCGATGTCGAGAGTTTGCGCCGCGGCGGATCGAGAGGGACCGAACTCACACGGACGGCCCTGCGGTTCGTGGTTGGCGTGGCAGTAGCCGTGCTGGTGGAGGCCGATGCGGGCTCTGGCGGCGATGCGCGTCCGAAGCGACAGGGCGAGCGCCGGTTCCACGGCAGTGGGGATGACGGCAAGATCGATGGCCAGGCGATGGGCAGCGACGAGATCGAGCAGCGCGAAGAGCCGTTGGTCCTCCCAGCCGGCGTCATCGTCCCGGATGAAGATGCCGAGCGGCTCGTGCCGCTCGTCGAGCGCCCGAACGATGGGTGCGAGCCAGCCGGTCATCGCACCATCTCCACGGCGGGCTTCGACACGGCGACTCGGGCGGCCAGCCAGCGAGCCGTCTGCTCCGCGCCACCGAGATCGAGCGCCGCACGGGCCGGCCGGAACGACGGCAGCGCCACGAGATGTTCGGCCATCCGTGCGGGTGTCATCTCTGCTGCTGGAAGAACCTGTAGAAGGCCGAGCGAGACTAGCCTCCGCGCACGGTTCATCTGTTCGTCTTCGCCGTGATCGTCGTAGGGAACGACAAGCGCCGGCACGCGAGTGGACACGAGGTCCATGGCCGTGTTGTAGCCGCACTGGCTGATCGAGCCGGCGGCATGGCGCAGCTCGATCGCGAGGTCAGGCACCGACCGGATCACGGTGACGTCATCGTGCGACCGGGCCAGCGCGCGCACCTCGTTCCACGCAGCAGGCGGAATGAATGGTCCGGTCAGGACCGTCAACGGCCGGCGCGTCGCACGAGGCAACCGCGAGTGAGCGGCAATGGCGGCCGTGAGTAACGGGCCGCCGACGATGCCGCCGCCGGCGGACACGATGACGGACCCGGGCGCTGCCGCTGGCGACACGTCCGCACGCGGCGCCGCATCGTGCACGAAACCGGTATAGGTGATCGGCACCGGTAGCGTGATACCGGGTGTGAGCGAGTCCTCGAGACGCGAGAAGCTCGGATCGCTGTGCACGAGCACGCCGTCGAAGCAGCGCTCCAGCGTGGCCGCCGTCCACGCGTCGTGTTTGCGCTGACGATCCTGGCGGCCCACGAGCAGATCGCGCAGGCTGCAGTAGGTCAGCTGACGGCGACCTTTGCTGGTCGTCCGGCTGCCCTCGAGCATCGGCTGAAGCTCGTCGGCGAACTTGCGCCGACCGAATGGGAACAACTCGACGAGCACCACGTCGGGATCGAGCGCCGACCAGGTTCCGGTCAGAACAGCGCGCCGCCGCTCGAGGGCCCGCTCGAGCGACAGGGCAGGATCTCGGCTCACAAGCGCGCCGTCATCGCTCATGCCGACTGGCGCCAAGAGGCACCACACGAACGGAGGCCGGAACGGGTAGGCCAGCCGGAATCTCGCCGCCGCTCACGAGCGTCACGTCAAAGTGATTCGTGAGCGCGCGAGTGAGCGCCAGCGATCGCACCAGGTGGCCCATGCCCAGAGAATGCTGGCAATAGAAGAGGAGCGTTGGCATCGTCATGGCGCACCAGCCTTGTCGAGAGCCGCGAACGCTTCGTCGAGCACTGCATCGAAGCGCGCGAGCAGGGGCCGCCGGACGCGCGTCACGGCACGGAGCGCCCGCTCGATCAGGATCGCCGCCGCGACGTGCCGCTCGAACGCAGGAACTGACGGCAACGCGCGAACGGCGGCGTAGCCATCCAGGAACGCGTGTTCCAGGCGATTGGCCGTGTCGCGATCGAGAAGGGTCGCGGCCGCGTGGCTCCGAAGCAGCGCCGCGAAGCTGCCCAAGTCGGCTTCAGCAGGCCCACGTGCCGCCTGATCGAGGTCGATGAGCCACGTTCGCCGCTCGTCGATGAGGGCGTTCTTGAGGTGCAAATCGCCGTGGAGAGTCACGTCCAGACTGTCGGTCGGCGGTGACGCCACAAGGCGCACCGCAAGCGAAGACAGCCGGTCGACGCGAGACGGCATGGCTCTGGCGAGAAGCGATGCCGCCGCGCGAATTGCCTCAGCACCCATGCGGCTGGAGCGCGGGACCCACGGTGGTGGCGCCGTCGCGTGCAGGCGGGCAACCGCGCGACCCAATCGCGCCATCACGCGAGGATTCGTGGCCAGTGACGGCTCCGTGCAGCGGCGACCCCCTGCCGCTTCTGTGACCACGACATGCGCGGCAGAGTTCAGACCGAGCGCACGCGGCAGACGAAGACCCTCGACCGCGGACCCGGTTGCGAGGGCGCGATGGATCCGGAATGCATCGCGGGCGTCGGCGCCCGACGCGTATTGCTTCGCGAACCCTATCGTGCAGCCGGTCGCGTCGAGACACTCGACGACGACGACCTTCTCGGGCGTGTAGCCGGCGAGCCGGCTCGACACCCAGCGATGCTCGAGCAGGCAGGCCAGTGTGGGTGGCGGCGCAAACAGCGCCTCGACGTGGCTCATGCGCCGGTCGTGTGGAAACGCCCACGCCGACGCCTCGAGATCCGGAAGCACGAACGCCGACGGGTTCCTCCTCGCCGCGCTCGACGGCCGACTCCCGGGCGGCTCGGCGGCGTCACGCCGGATGGAACGGACAGCCACGATGGTTCGTCGCAGACCTGCGTGCACGTCGTAGACGATCCGCAGATGCTCGCCGATCCGATACTTCACCTTGATCGGCACAGCTGTGCGCACCGGGCATCCGAGCACGTCGGCCATCGACGCGGCGACGACTGAAGGGTCGAGCAGCTTGGCCAGGTGTGGCACGGCGGGATCGGGCGCGAGCGGAAGCGCGCGGTTCACGACGTCCTCCCGCGCCCGAACCTCAATCCGGCGCCGACAGCATCCGTCACCCAGACGTCGCTCGCGTGCGTGTCGCCCGGCTGATAGATGCCGGCGGCGCAGCACATCACAAGCGCTCCCTGTCGATCGGTCCGCGTCCAGGCGGCGTCGGCCCGGACGACCTCGTCGATGCGCGCACCGCCCCGACGCCAGACGATTCGATCGATGCCGCCGTCACCGACAGCAGACCAATCGAGCGTCACGGTCAACGTGCCGTCGGCAAGACGATCGACCGAGAGCCGCGGCTCGGCGCCGGCGTCGCACGACGGCAGCACGGCGGTGACGAACCGCGCGTTCCGTTGGTCCTCCGCGCGCAGCGAGGTCACCGGCGCGCATTGCTTGACGCCGTACGCGGTCGATACCCAGCCATCCTCGAGCGTGAGCGCCCGGGTCCGTCGAACAGAAGCGTGAGACCGCAGGCGTGTACCGCGCGCGCCTCTGTCTGGACCTGTCCCCATGCCTCGCAGCTCAAGTGGTAGCGCAGGTCGTACACATGCGGGCCGTCGGCGGACAATTCGTCGACGATCACCCAGTAGTCGCGATCCACGAAGAACACGTGGCGCTCGTGAATGGCGTCGTACTCGGTCGTACGCGCTTCGCCGCCGATCACATCGAGGCGCGGCGCGGTCAGGCTGGTCGTGCGGCGGCCGACCGCAATCGCCGTCCTCGGCTTGCCTGTGCGGTATGCCGTCTGGTCACGTCCGTCGATGGTGACGGTGTTGTGGGCGGCGGTGCCCTTGAACCAGCGCCGCCAGTCGGGCGTACCGGACGCGTAGGTATACCGCCCCGGATCCACGAGCAGCGGCCGGCCAGCCCAGGCGTCCACGCTCAAGAGGTCGTAGTGGCCGTGTCCGCCGTCGCCCAGGGGACCGCAGTCGAATACGAGGTGCCGCTGGCGATCGAGTGGCGCGCTGAGCGCGCTCCACGAGGTCCGCTGGAACACGTAGCCTCCGCCGGGGAACTCGGCCGACACCGTCGACGGCTCGTGGCCTTCCCGGCCGTCGGTCGCCACGAACCGCGCGTCGTCGCGCCGAAGCAGCGTCGCCGCCAGCGCGAGGCAGTCGCGGTAGTCGCCGCTGTCGCTGTCCGAGAGCGCGGGAATGGTGCCGTCCGGCCGCTGAATGGCCATCGCGAATTCGACCGCCCGGGCCAGCCGCTCGTCGAACGCCGGCGCCACTGGCAGTCCGAAGCGTCGTGCGTTCTCCCTGGCGCCGAGGAACGACCGCAGCGCCACCATGTGGTAATGCGTCGACTGTTCGCGATGCACGCCGTCGAGTTGCACGTCGGCCAGCAGGTTCTCCTGCAGCCGGTTCCAGGCGAAGTGGAGGCGCGCCGAACGCGGATCGATGTCGGGCAGGGCGAGCGCGACCACGAGCAGCGCGTAGAGCTCGAGCGTCCGGTGGTTCCGTTCGCGCGTCAGGTTGGCTTGGAGGAAGTCGGCCTGCGCCGCAATGCTGGCGACGAGGGACTCGATGAACGACGGTGGGAAGCCCGTGAAGGCTCGCGCGTCCACGAAGGTCGTCCACGCCGCAATCCAGTTCTGCAGTCGGCGCCCCGTCGCGTCGGTCGGACCGAACGACGGCGGTACGGTGTCGATCCATGACTGCACGAGACGCTGCCATGTGGCGGCATACCGAGCCTCGCCCGTGTCGGCGAAGGCGTGAGCGAGATCGAGCCCGTAGTAGAACTTGATCCACTCGATCCACCATTCGCGATCGGGATGCAGGTCGTCGGCGCGCCAGCGAGTAGGCCAGCCGACGTGGACCGTCGCGCCCGCCGCGGTGAACGTGCCCTCACAGACAGCGCGGGCCACATCGGGGCTGTTGCGGAGGTGAGCGGCCGGGAGGAAGACGGACCGTGGCGCCTGGACTGACACGGCACTCATTGCGCCACCGCCGTGACGAGCCGTGTCGGGCCTGGCTCGCGCATCGTGACGAGGCGGCCATCGTCGAGCCGCAGCACGCGATCGGCGCGATCGGTCAGGGCCCGATCGTGCGTGGTGGCGAGACAGGTTGTCGTTGCGCGGATGGTGTCGAGCGCCTGCAGGATGATCGACGCCGACTCGGTGTCGATGTTGGCGAGCGGCTCGTCCAGCAGCAGGATCGGCCGATCGAGCAGGAAGGCCCGGGCGAGCGCGATGCGCCGGCGCTGGCCGCCGGACAAGTTGAGCGCGTCTTCTCCGAGCGGCGTGTCGAGCCCGAGTGGCAGATGCAAAACGAAGCCGTCGAGCGAGACGAGCGCAAGGGCTCGCCAGAGATCGTCGTCGCGGGTCGCGCGGCCCGCCGGCAAGAGGGCATCACGGATCGTACCGGCAAAGACGTGCGTGTCCTGCGAGAGCACCGCGAACTGTGCGCGTAGCGAGGACAGCCGCACGTCACGGATCGATCGGCCGTCGAGTCGAATGTCGCCGCGCGTGGGATCCGCGAGACGCACCAGCAGCGCAAAGAGCGTGCTCTTCCCCGCTCCGCTCGGCCCGACGAGCACCGTCAGGCTGCCTGGCGCCGCACGGAGATCGACGCCGCGCAGCACCGGGCGCGGCCGATCCGGATATGCGAACCAGACGTTCCGCAGCTCGAGCACGCCGTGAGCACGTCCGACGTCCGCGGCCTGCACATCGTCGACGACAGCCGGCGACTGCTGGAGCAGCGTGACGAGACGCTCGCCGCCGGCGAGGCCGCGACCCGTCGTCTCGGCCATGTCGTTCAGCTTCTCGATCGGCTTCAGCAACTGGCTCGTATAGAGACTCAGCAGCGTCAGATCTCCGAGCGTCATGTGCCCGCGAAGGACCAGAAGCGCACCCAGCCCCGTCGTCACCGCCATGGCGACGGCTTGCACCAACTGCAAGTTGCGCTCGAGCGTGACGGACACCCTCGTTTCGGCCCGACCGGCGGCAGCCCGCGACTCGTTCACGCGGGCGAAGGCGTCGCGGGCTGGCTGCTCGGTGCCTGACGCCTGCACGACCGCCATGCCGCGGACGATCTCCTGCGCAAGCGCCGTCACGTCCCCTTCGCGCGTCCGCTTCTCGCGCGATGCTTGCCAGAGCCGCCGTCCATCGCGGCGAAGCACAGCGACGACGATTGGCAGCCAGGCCAGGCTGGCCACGGCGATCCAGCCATTGATCCATGCCAGCGCCACCAGCGTTGCCGCCAGCGTGAGCCCGTGCTGAAACACCTGGGGGATGGTCTTGGTCAGGACGCGAACGAAGAGATCGGTGTCGTCGACAATCCGCAGCACGAGCTCGCCGCTCCGATGTGTCGTGCGAAGACCGATTGGAAGAGTCAAGAGGTGCGTCAGCACGCGGTCACGGATCGAGGACGTCAGGCGCTCGCGCGTCGTGGCGCTCAGGTTCTTCTCAGCGGCGCCTGTCAAGGCACCGATGACCGCGACGATCAGGCCGGCCAGCGCAAAGGCGACGACCACACCGTTCACCCCTATGAGGCGCGAGAGGATCGCGAACGACGGTGGCGCCGCGCCTGTCACGACGTGATCGACGATCACTTTGAGGGTCCACGGCGCGATCAGCGCCGCGACCACCGACACGGTGCGGCACGCGTAGGCCAGCGCGACGAGGCCCCAGTGCCGGCACACATCGGGCCAGAATGCGGCGGCCAATGTGCGCCGAGCTCGACGGCCGGCGCTCATGGCCGCGCTCCCGCGAGCAGCGACGACAGCGCGAGGACCATGCGGTCGCCGTCGAAGCGCTCCCGGATGCTCGCGGCCGCACAGTCGGCGAGGCGCGCACCCAGCGCAGGATCACCATGCAGCCTCTCCATCGCGTCCGCCGTCGCCACCGCATCGTCCATCGGCACGATGACGCCGTTCCGGCCGTCCTCGAGCAGCTCGGGGATCCCGCAGACGGCGGTCGTGACCACCGGCAGGCCGCACGCCATCGCCTCGGCAATCACATTCGGGATGCCATCGCGATCGCCGTTGTCGAGGACGCGGCACGGCAGGCAGAACAGCGACGCCTGGCGGTATGCCGCGAACAGTTCCGCCTGCGTCATGGGTCCGGTAAAGCGGACGATGCCTTCGAGGCCGAGACGGGCGGCTTGCGCGCGCAGCGCGAGTCCCTGGTCGCCGTCTTCGCCAACGATGGTCGCGTCGAATGCGAGTCCTCGCTCTCGCAGGATGGCGAGCGCGTCGATGAAGACATCGAGCCCCTTCTTTCGCACGAGCCGCGCCACCGCCAACGCACGAAGACGCCCGCCATGCGACCTGCGCCGATCGGACGCGCCGATCAGACGGACAAATTCCACGTCGAGCCCGTGGTAGATGCAGTGCACGGGCGTCGTCGTCTGCGCCTGCAGATAGACCTGGTTGGCGTGCGTGCATGTGACGACGAATGACGCCGCGGCGAGCTTGCGCGTGAGGAGTCCTGCCGGGTTGAGGTCCGGACTGTAGACGTCTTTGGCGTGGGCAGTGAACGAGAGGGGCAGACCCGACATCATCGCGGCGAGCCACGCCACGGTGGTGGCGCTGTGACAGAAGTGCGCGTGCAGGTGCCGCACGTCACCGGCCGCCGTTACCGCATCGGCCAGGGCCGCCGCCTGGAGAAACTCCTTGAGCATCGACCGCCGTGGCAACGCCCAGCGGCCTTTGCGGGCCCTGACCGCGTGGCCGAAGGCTACGGCGGCCGCGCGCAGCATGCGCAGCGGGCTGCGCACCGACTGGCGTCCCAGCGCCGCAGCAAAACGCGGCGCATGTTCGCGAAGCCAGCGGCGCGTGGATACGTCTGAGATCGGCGCCGCCTCGGGCAAGTAGGAGCGGGGCGCGGCGATAGCGTCGGCGATCGGGTGCACAATCGGCTCGCTTGGTCGTTTGATCACGAACAGGCGCAGATCGACGCCGAGGCGCTCGAGCCGGTAGATCTCACTGGCGATGAAGGTCTCGGACAGCCGTGGGAACGATTTGAGGACGTAGGCGACGGTCGCTTTCGGCGCCGCACCACTCGATGCGTCACGCATACGCGCCCTCCAGGAGCCCGGCGAAACACGACGAGCACGCGCGCAGGTCGTAGTCGCGCTCGACGTGATGGCGGCCGCGCAGTCCCATCCTGCTTCTCCGGCCGTGGCGCGCGGCGAGGACCCGCAGCGCGTCAGCCAGCTGACTCACGGCGCCTGGCGCGACCACGAGGCCGGTCTCGCCGTCGCGCACGGCGGTCGTGATGGCGCCGACATCGGTGCCGACCACCGCACGGCCGCTAGCCATCGCCTCGAGCACGACGTTCGGCAGGCCGTCACGGTCACCACCGGTGTCGACGACCGAAGGCACCGCGACGACATGGGCAGCGGCAAACTCCGCTGGCAGCTCCGCGTGGGTCAGGCTGCCAGCCAGCGTCACGCGGTGAGAGATGCCGCGCTCTCGAATGCGCTCGATGAGCCGCGGGCGCAGTGGTCCATCGCCGACGACTCTGAGCACGACGTCCTCGTCGAGTGCGGCGAGGGCGTCGATAAGTACCTCGAAGCCCTTCTTCGCTACCAGTCTCCCGACCGCAAGCACACGCATCGCGGGACCAGGCGGCTGCGGCATCACTGCGAAGCGCCCGAGGTCGACTCCATGCGGGACGAGATGTGCGCGTCCGCCAGCGCGCCTGATGTCGCCCGCGACATCGCGGTTGCAGGCCACCACGCACGCGGCCTCGCGAGATCGACGCGCGAGTTCGTCCAACGGCACCTTGCGGGCATCGCGCGCGTGGACACTGAAGCCGAATGGCACACCGAGTGATGCCGCCGCGCGCTCGGCCACCGCGGCCGGCGTATGCGCGAAGTACGCATGAATGCCCGTGACCGAGCGCGTCCCGAGCCGTGCCGCCAGCGACGCGCCCTGCCGATCCTCGTCGCCGTCTGGGAGCAGCTCGATGTGTGGTTGGAGCCGTTCCCAACCGGGCTGGCCGCCATCCGGATCCCCGGGCTTGGTTGCGAAGATCCCGGCGAGCAAGCCCCGCTCCGATAGCGCGAGCAGCTCGTTCAGGGCAAAGGTCTCCGAACGTCGCGGAAATCCGCTGACGACGACGGCAATACGGGAACGAGTCACGCGATCCTCCCGGACAGAAGGGACTGCACCCGGCGGCGGATGCGGCTGAGGCCGTCCATGTCGATGGCGTCCATTGCGGGGGGCGGCGCCGCCAGCGCCTCCCTCAGTGCGGAGATCAGATGCTCCGGCGTCAGCGCGGCGGGCTCGACCATTCGCACGTGGCCGCGAGCCGCGAGCCGGCGTGCACGAATCAATTGCTCTTGCACCGGCTCGGCGCGCGGCACGAGCACCGCGGGTATCCCTGCGGTCAAGAGCTCGCAGACCGTGTTGTAGCCGGCCATCGCCACCACGGCCGACGCCTGCTCGTAGCGGCGCGTCAGGTCCGGCTCGAAGTCGATGATCTCGATATCCGAGCGGCTGCCTGCCAGTCGACGCAGGCGCTCCGCCGCCTCGGCCCCGCAACTCGGGCCGAGAACGATCGTCGAGCGCAGCGTCCCGATCGGAAGCGAGGCGACGCCGGCGAGAAAGGTGCGGACGACCCCTTCGCCGTCTTCCCCGCTGCCCGTCGTGACAAGCACGCGCGGACTGCCCACGAGGGGCGGACGCCGCACCGGACGCCGTCGCAGGTAGCCGACGTAGCGACTCTTGCGCGCGACCGAAGCGGGAAAGCCGGTACTCAGCGACCGCGTCGAACACAGCGCGGGCGCCGTAGATCCAGATTTCGTCGTAGAAACGATCGATGAGCGTGAAGCTGCCGTTGCGATGGAGGGTCGCGCTCGTCACAGCCGGCGCGTCGAGAATGTCGCGAATGCCGAGGACCACACGTGGCGGATCCGGCAGGCCCAGCAGCGCCTCGAGCGCGGGCACGAGCTCACCATCGATGCCGCCGGCCCGTTTGTCCACGATCACGAGGTCCGGACGAAAGGCCAGCGCCGTCTGCTCAATAATCGAGCTCCGCGTCTGTCGCACCTCTGCGGCGCAATCGTGCAGGAACCGCGGTTCGTACTCCTCCGCGCGAACGCGATTGACGCACGGCAGCTTGACGTAATCCATCCTCGGCGGGAGGGGAAACGACTGGATCATCGGCGACCCCGTCACGAGCAGCGTCGCGGCGCGCGCATACACCGTCGAGAGCAGATCGCCAATTACGAGCGAACGGCGGATGTTGCCCAGACCGAAGGTGTCGTGCGAGTAGAGAAGGATCTTGGGACTGCTCGTCGCCGCCGGAGCGGCATCGCCGGCTGTCTGCCGATCGTGCCGGTCGTCGAGTCCGGCCGCTCCCTGGATGTGCATCGCCTCTCTCCGAGTCGCGCCTGCGCCGGCGAGCCTGGTGTGCCCGCGGGCTGGGGGTCAGCCTGGAGCACCTCAGTGCCGCGGTCGTGGGCCGTGACATGGACTGAGACAAGAGTCGCCCGCGTGGCGGAACAACTCTTTTTGAGGAGTGATGGTGATGCGCGGAGAGGCAGGGATTGCCGGAGCCGCCTACGATGGGCGCCCGCCGCGCCGGACGGCCACCGCGAGCACGATGACGGCGGCCCCCGCCAGCCCCGACAGCACCACTGTCTTCCAGGCGATGGCGCGCGGGATCGGCCGTAGGGCGTCGCCGTTCAGTACAAACGCCGCCCAGTAGTGCGGATCGGCCAGCGGCGGTCCGCTTTGAAGAAACCTGAGCTTCGCCTGACGCAGGGCCTCGTCGCGGGGCACACCGCGCTGCAGCTGGTGGTAGAAGATCGCCATGAAGTCGGCTGTGGGTTCGTCCTCGACGCGCCACAACGTCGTCACCGTGCTCCGCGCTCCGGCCGCGAGAAACGCACGGCTGAAGCTCTCGACACCCTCGCCACGGACGAGCCGCCCCCGCTCCGTTTCACAGGCGCTGAGCACGGCGAGATCCACGCCGTCCAGTGTCAGGTCGTAGACCTCGCGCAGGAATAGATAGTCCGCCGACGCCGGCGCTTGCCCGCGTGGAGGAGAAAAGAGGATCCGCGACTGCTCGAGCGCCTGCGTGTCGGCGAGCGCATGGGTGGCCATGTGCAGTAAGGGCGGGACGCCGCCGGCGAGCAGCGCCTCCTTGCGATCGTCCGCGCCGAGGTAGAGATCAGAGCGGCCGCCGATCTCGGATGCGATTGTCCGCACTTCGCGGCCAGTCGCCGCGATGCGTCCCCGAACGCGTCCCGCATCGTCGAGCGTCGATGTGCCGACAACCGGATCGCCGAACGCACGCAGCATCGTGTGCCACGGCGGCAGCCGCCACGGCAGCGCGGGGCTGGCGCTGAGCAGCGCCGCGGCCGTCGGCAGGTAGCTCACGGCGGCTCGCTCGATGAGCGGCCGACCGGCCGCGGTGAGCACTTCGAACGGCACCTGCGCCAGTGGTCCATCCGGCACCACGATGACGTGACGGACGCCCGCGAACCAGGATGCTGGGGGCAGAAGGTCCAACGCCGTCGCGCCGCGCGCGTCGCGCGACCCGGGCGACATAGCCCAGCGATCGGCATAGCCGGCCACCGCCGCCGCCGGCGCGCGAATCGGCACGACCTCGGCACGATGGCGGCTCACGGCAATGACCGCCGCTCCGTTATCGGCGTGCCAATAGTCGAGGAGCAGCCCGTCATCGGGCAGTGCGGCCTGAACCGCTTGGAGCGACACCGTCGCGGATAGGCCCAGTCGTTCGCGCCAGCCTCGGGAGTGGCTCCGCTCGAGGAGAGCGAACACGGCTGCCACATCGGCGCGTCCCGCCAGACTGGCGGCGAGGCGCGCGTCGAATACCTCGCGCTTGTCGTTCAGAAAGTCGGACCGCCGCGACGGGATTCGGATAGCCTCCCGAATCCGCTCGATGGTGTCGATCGCCTCGTCGAAGTGGCTGGCGGCCGCGGCAGGATCCACCTCGGTCCGTCCGAGTCCGTAGAGCGCCTTCCAGACCTCCTCGGGCATCGTCAGTTCGCGCGCGAGCTGGAGCGCCCCGGCGAAGTCCGCGTGGGCGTCGGTCATCGCGCCGGAGCGGCGCCGCGTTTCGCCGCGGTAGATCAGCGCGTGCGCGATCTCCCGCTTGTTGCCGAGGCGCGTTGCCGTCGTGAGCGCCTCCGTGAAGGTCCGGTCGGCCTCGTCGAGGCGTCCGAGGTCGATCGCGAGCACGATTCCACGGTTCTTCAGCACGCCGAGCTCGCCGTCGGCGTGCCGGTCCTGGACGAACAGCGTCCGGGCGCGGTCGTACATGTCGAGCGCCTTGATGGGGTCGCCCAGCCGGCGGTACAGGACGCCCAGGTTCACGAGGAGCTGCGCCTGCTCGCTCGGCGCGAGATCGGCCGACGACCCATCGAGTTCGCGGTAGAGCGTGAGGGCCGTCTGATCGCGCCCGAGACGCTGCTCCAATGTCGCCTGGTTCACCACCAGGATCCGCCGCCGGCGGGCGGCCCAATCGCGATCGCGGTTGCTGTCGACGAGGCGCAGCGCCTCGTCGTAGAGCCGCGCGGCGTCAGCGTACTGCCCGGTGAAGAAGTGGACGTTGCCAAGGTTACCGAGCACCTCAGCGCGCGCGTCGGGATCGCCCGACGGTCCGGCGGCGGCAAGGGCGCGCCGGAATGCCGCATCGGCCGCCGGGTAGCGTCCCTCGAAGAGGGCCGCCAGCCCAGACTGGTTGGCAGCGGCCGAGGCCGCGCTCGCGTCATCGAGCCGGGTAAAGATGGCTTCGGCAGCTTTGGCATCTGCCCCCGCCGCGTCGTAGCGTCCGAGGTCCGTTTGGATGGCGGCAAGGCCGAGCAGCGCTTCGGCCCGTTCGTGAGTGCCGGCGCCGGCATCATCGCGTACCCGGGCGAAGGCCGCGGCGGCGCCTTCGAGATCCCCGCCCTGTTGTAGACGTGTTGCTGCGGCTATCGCGGCACGCAACTCGGCCGTTGGCGGCTCCGCCATGAGTGTGGCCACCGCAAGCAGGACCAGCGTGGCAAGCATGACCGCGAATCGTACCATGCACCTTCCGTGCGGTTTCTGTTCCGCGAGCTGGGCCGGAGATGTCTCACCGAACGGCATGCGAAGTGCCAGCCGTCGCGGTCGCTATAATCCGGCGCATGGACCTCGCCGGTGTTCCAGACGAGGCGCTCGTCGAGGAGTACCGGCGCAGCTCTCCTGCTGCTCGTGCGGCGATCGTCAACGAGCTGTTCGGTCGCCACTACGCACGCGTCGCCCGCTGGTGCTTTCGCTTCACCAACGATCGGCACTCGGCGGCCGACCTGGCCCAAGAGGTGTTCCTGAAGGCGCATCGGCATCTCGACGCCTTCAAGGGCACGTCGCGTTTCACCACGTGGCTCTACGTCATCGTCCGCAACGAGTCGCTCACGCGGCTCAAGCGACTTGGACCGCCGGTCGAAGACGACGACGTGCTCGCCGAACTGGCCAGTACTGGCCCGACCCCGGAAGATCTGGCCTATGAGTCTGATCGAGCGGCGCATGTCAGGGCGCTGCTGGCCACCACACTCGACGAGACCGAGCGACGAGTGTTCACGCTGCACTACGGTGAAGACGTGCCGCTCGACGCCATCACGCGTCTGCTGCGGCTCACCAACGCCAGCGGCGCGAAGGCCTACGTGGTGAGCGCCCGGCGGAAGCTGGCGCGCGCGGTTCAACGGCTTCGGGCACGAGGAGACGCGCTGTGACGAGCGGCAAGGAAACCGATCCCGGGAGGCGGCTCATGCGCGCGGCGGCGGCAACAACGCCCGATTGCGTCCCGATCGAGCAGCTTGGGGAACCGCTCACCGTGGCGCAGCAGGCCCACGTCGCGTCGTGCGCGCGGTGTCAGACGGAGCTCGCGCTGCGCGCGGAATTCGAAGACGGAATCCCGGCAGAGGACGAACGGCTCGCCGTCCAGTGGATGGCTGGGGAGCTCCGCCGTCGCCGCGAGGCCGAGATGCCTGCGCGTCCTGTGTGGATCCGTACGCAGACTTGGGCACTCGTCGCCGCGGCCGCGAGCATCGTGCTGGTGACGAGCGTCGGGTACCTCGTTTGGGATCGTGAGCCGGTCACTCGTCAGCCGAGCCCGAGTGCACCACTGGAGCGCGGCAGCAGAATCGATGCGCTCGCGCCGACTGGCGACGTCTTACGCGCTCCCGACGCATTCTCGTGGGCCGCGGTCGAGGGCGCAGCGACATATGAGCTGGCCGTGATGGAAGTGGATCGGAGCGTGCTATGGCGTGAGTCGTCGTCGGTTTCGCGAGTGACGCCCCCAGCCACCCTCGTCGCGCGACTCGTGCCCGGTAAGACGGTGCTCTGGAAAGTTACGGCGCGGAACGCCGCGGGATCCGTAATCGCAGAGTCAGGCACCGCCCGGATCCGGGTGATCACGGTTCCCCGCGGAGACGCACATGGTCCGTAACAGGCTTACTACATCCGTAATTGTCGCCATCGGGATCGCGACGTCCGTGATTGTTCTCACGGCATCCGCTCCTTCCACGTTTCTTTCGCTCGCGGTCAGCGAGGAATCAGCCCCGCCCGGCGCCATCGTCCAGGTCAAGATCTCGGTCACCGAGCCCAAGCCGATCTCTACCGGCAGGGGGCGGCTGAGCGGCGTCGGCAGGGTGGCAGGCATATCGCTGCGCAGCCGGCTGAACGACGCGTACGGCGTTGCCGTGGTCGACGGATCTGGGCTCGATCTCTCCGTGCGCTCGCCAGCTTCGAGCTTCGGCACCGATCTCGATTATCCGGTCTTGACCGTCGCGGCGCAGGTGCCGACGTCAATGGCGATGGGATCGACCTCGCCGGTGGACCTCGAGGTCGGATCGCTACGCCTGCTCGGTCCGACCGGAGCCGTGTACCCGACCGAAGTGAAAGCCGGGACGATTACTGCCCGGCCTAACGTCTGGGTCGGAGACATCGTGCCGGGGAGTGCCGACCTCCCGGCCGGCGCCGTGGTGTCGATCCGGGGCGGCGGCTTCCGGCCGAGTGTACGGGTGCGGTTCGACGAGGTTCCGCTGGCCGCCGTGAAGTACATCAGCAGCAGTGAGGTGCGTGTCGTGCTCGCGCAGGCGACGCGTATGCACGGCATGCGCGTGCGGGTCGAGAACCGCGACGGCACGAAAGCCACCTACTACAGCTATCAGCGGACAGCGCGCGTAGCACCGAGCACACGGCCGGTGCTGGTGTCGGCAGTACCGCTCTTTCCGTACCGCTTCGCGACGACGGCGCAGATCACTGCAGGGTCTGGGGTGACCGGACTCGCGATTCAGAACCTGCAAACAGTTACGGTGTCGTTCGCTATCGACGTGTTTCGTCCCGACAGGAGTCTTGCACGTACGGTGGCCGGGTCTCTGCCGGCCAACCGGTACTTCGTGCGAGAGATCTCTGAGATCCTCGGCCAGGCGTATGGTCCGGGGTGGATCGTGCGCGTGCGTGCCGCGTCGCCGGTGCAGATCATGGGAGTCACTGTTGATGCGGCCCGCGACGCCAGTCCCATCCTGCCCCGCTAGACATACTCCACACCGGTTACGCCTGGTCATCAGTCACAATACGGCGAGTGACGTTCCTGGACGAATCGTACCGAAGTGCGCGGCGCGTCGCTCTGGTCGGGATGGCGGTCAGCGTCGTCCTCGCCGTGAGCAACATTGTGATCGGCTGGCTCGCGAACTCGACGTCGGTTGTTGCGACGGGATTCGAGTTCGCTGGCGATGTGCTCGCCTCGACTGTCGTCTTGGTTGGGATGCGCGCCGCGGCGCGGCCCGCTGACGAGAATCACCCGTACGGACACGGACGGATTGAGACACTGGCAGCGTTCGTGGTCGGAATGATCCTCGCAGCTGCCGGCATGATGATCTGCTACCAGTCGTTGCGTGCGGTTGGCGCCAAGCACGCGCCGCCAGGCCTTTATGCCGCCGCACCGCTCGTTTGTCGCGATCGTGCTGCGCGGGATCATGTCGGCCGCGAAGTTTCGTGTGGGTCGTCGCCTCCGGAGTTTCGCGCTTGTTGCCGACGCGTGGAATGATGCGGTCGATATCCTGTCCGCCCTCGCTGCCCTCGTTGCCGTCGCGCTCGCGACGTACGACCCGGTCCGGTTTCTGGCCGCTGATCACTACGGCGGGTTCGCCGTGGGCGTGGTGATTGTAATCACCAGCTTCAGCATTCTGCGGGATGCCTCGCTCGAACTCGTGGACACGATGCCGGAATCAGAGGTGACCGAAGAGATCGTGAGGATATCGAGATCCGTCGATGGGGTCCGGGGCATCGACAAAGTCTTCGCACGGAAGACAGGACTTCAATACCACATCGACTTGCACATCGAGGTCGATCCGACACAGACGATCGCTGCGTCACATGCGATAGGGGGACGTGTGCGCGCGACGCTGAAACGGGAACTGTCGTGGATAGCCGACGTCCTGGTTCACCTTGAGCCTGCAGCCGACTCGGAAGCTGACCCTGTTCGCTCGTAAGACAAGGATCGTGAACCCACGGATCGTCGCGGCGTCTCTACGAGGTGGCTGTCTCTCGTGGCAAGCTACCGATCCTTGCGCGGCTCGGTCGGACACGCCCCGAACACCCACGGGTTCATCGATGGCAAGACCACGTCATTCGGCACGCCTGAAACCCTCGATTTGGTTCAGACCATGAGCGATCGGGCTCCGCTTCCGGCAGAGCTGCGGATATAGCGGTGTATTACATTGTCTTACATGAAGACGTCGACGATGTCCGCGCCATGCACATCATTCAACTCCGTGCAGCGCTCGGCGTCGCCCGTCTGGCTCTGTCGCTGCCGCAGGGCATCTGGATCGTGATTGGCGCGCGGTCACCAATCTCGGCGATGGACATCAACAGCTTGCGAGCAGGCGTACAGTAGCCCATTCACATTCGTGCGATTCGTCAGATTTGTAGAACCGGGACCCGGCCGTCGCAGCTTACAGGCCCGCAGTGTCCTGCAGGATCCGAGTGTTATGGAACCGCTGCCATCGCGGCACGCAGCTCGATGATATGCACGGCTTTGATTGGCATCCCGGCCCCGAGGGCGGGATCCGTGAAGACCGGCGCGGCCGCGCCGGCGTTGGTGTAGATCTCCGAGATCGCCGTTCGCAGCTCAGTGATGTGCTGCGCTTTGATCGGCGACGTTTTAGCCACGAGCGTCGGGTCGGTCCACGGATACGCGGAAAGGCCAACCTGCGTCCTCGACATATTGACGCGGTCCCGCAGTTCGGTGATGTGTGCCGTTTTGATCGGCGTGCCGGACGCGAGGCTCGTCCGGTCGGTAAGCGGCGGACAATCGTTCACCTGAAGATCGACCTGGAGCGGTGGATCGTTCGGGCCGCGGTAGATCGGCAGATACTTCACGTATTTCTGTTGCGGCGCGAGCAGGCTGAACCCACCCTGGCCGCCGGCGAGCGATGACCAGTAAACATCGTTGTTGCCAAGGTTCTCGAGATCGAGATACCCGCCGGTCGATGAGCAGTTTCCGTCCGCGTCGGAGATGCACGCCCAGAGATAGGTATTGATGTAAATGTTGCTGCTCGGCCCAGTCCAACCTGCAGACCCGTCGTAGAGCTGACACGAATCCGCCGCGAGCGCCCGCGCCGGCGTGAGAACCAAGACGAGGACGGCAAGCCAATGACGCCGTGGAGCCATGGTTGGCGCTGACGTTACTGAAGCGTTAGGAGTACAAGAATTTCGCCTTTGCCGGCGGCCAAAGGTTCGAGCGCTTTGCCAAGCAAGGTGCCTGGTCGGTGCATCGACTGTTCGCCCACCCGCACGGGCCGCGACCGCATCGCGTAGCCGGGGGTCGGACTCGTCACGAGCAGATCGCCGATGCGGATCGCCCCATACGTCGCATCCGCCTTCACGACGACGCGCCCGCTCTGCGCCACGATGACCTTGGTGTCGCCGCGTTCGCCGAGCACGAGCCCGGGCTGCCGCGACACCGCGCCCGCGACGCGCGTGTCGTACGCCTTCGGCGACGCCAGCACCCGGTTGGCCTGCGCCGGATCGATGATCACGACCGTCCCGGCGTCCATCGGCGACGGGGTCTCGACCCATTCCGCGACATCCTGATACTTCGCGGCGATGTTGCCGCTGACCGTCACGTCGCCCGCGACCTGCAGCTTGGCCGTCGGGGCCGCCGTCCCGATCCCGATGTTGCCGTTGGTCGCGACGAAGAACCGGGAGCTCCCCCCGACCATGAAGTTGATCGTGCCGCCGCTGGCGATGTTGTTGATCCGGTACTCATGCGTCGCATTGTTGAACCCTTGGAACTGGGTGAGCGCGCCGTTCTGGTCGTAGAACAGCATGCCGGAGAACGCCCCCGCCGCGCCGCTCAAGTTCTGCACGGCGTACCCCGTGACGCCGCCATTGGTGTTCGTGAACGCGACGTGCAGGGCGTCTTTCGGCGCGATCGTGCCCAGCCCAATGCCCGACCCCCCAATGGCGGGCACGCTGGCTTGCACCATGACGGAGTCCCCCAGGTTCGCGGCATCGATGAACCGGCCGATGTGCCCCGCGGTCCCCACTGTGTTCGGCTGGACGAGGAGTGCGCTGCCCGCCACCGCCGGGGCGGCCACGGCCGCCTCCGCGGTCGCCGTCGTCGGGACGAGGCGGTACGCCGACGCCGGTTTCCCGCCGAGCGTATCCGCATCCGCGGCTTTGAGGGCATACGGCACGCTGGCGAGCAGCACGCGCGGCTGTTCGCGTTCGCCCGGACGAATGAAGCGGATGCCGAGCCACCGCGCCTCGCTGGCGGTAAAGAGATCCGCCGGCAGCCCGTCCGGCGTGCCCGCGCCCAGCAGGAGGTGGTAGTGGCCGTCGCGCTCCACGGCCACGCGCTGCGACTCCTCCCAGAGCGGCTCACTGGTCTGCTGGTCGCGATAGATGGCGAGCGTCACGATCTCGACCGCCGCGAGGGGTTGTCCATCGGCTGGACGAAACGACCCGTTGAACCACACCACGCGGGGGACTGGCCCAAGGGCCGCCGGCGTCGGCGGCGTCTGCTGGGCATGCACGCCTGGAAGGCCGGTCATCCAGAGGAGTGTGACGAGTGCGCCCGCGCGTGCCCAGAACCGTGACGCTGCAGTCATGGAGCCTCCTCGGCCGGAATCATCGGATGACGTGACGCATATTATTGTGCAACAGAAGAGGTGTCGAGCCTCCAGTTTGGTCGTCCTCAATGATTGTGCTGACGCTGTTCTGCCGGGCCGTCCTCGCCGCGGCCTTTGCCGTCGCCGGCATCGGCAAACTGGCGGACCGTCCCGGCACGACGCGAACGCTGGGGGAGTTCGGCGTGCCCGCCGGTCTCGCCCGGCTGATCGGCTCAGCGCTCCCGATGGCTGAATTGGCGTGTGCGCTGGCCCTCGTGCCTGCCAGGACGTCGCGGGCAGCGGCCGTCGCAGCCCTCCTGATGCTCACCGCGTTTTCGGTGGCCTCGGCCGCGGCGATCGCGCGCGGCAAGCGCGTGGAGTGCCGGTGTTTCGGTCAATTCTCGACTGGACCGGTCGGAGTACGCACGCTGATCCGGAATGCAGTTCTCGCCGCGCTCGCCATTGGTGCGTTGTTCGGCGGGTGGGGTAGTCCTGCGCCGGCGTTCGGGGCGTTCCTGGCCGATCTGCACGGTACCGAGCTGCTGGCCTGGGTTTTCGGCATTGGCTTCGCCACGGCTATTGCCATCGCGGCGTGGGGCTTTACGCACCTCTTGCGCGGTTATGGACGACTGCTGCTTCGCGTCGATGCCCTGGAGCGGCGCCTGGATCCTGGCGCTGCCGCGAGCGATTCCCTCAACGAGACGATCGGCCTGCCGCCGGGATCGCCGGTGCCTGCGCTGACGGCAACCGACATCGCGGGACGTTCACTGCCGCTGACAGACGTGCTGAACGGTCCGGAGCCCGTGCTGTTGCTGTTGACCAACTCGGGCTGCGCGCCCTGCCGCGAGCTCCTTCCCACTATCCGGCGATGGCAGGATGACGAGGGCGCTCGAGTCCGCGTGGTGATCGCCAGCGGTGGAGCGGCCGACGACGCTCGAGCCGACGCGCGCGAGTTCGGACTGGCCGACGTCTTCGTCGATACCGACCTGCGGCTGTTCAACGGATTCGGCGCGACGGCGACGCCGTCCGCTGTGTACATCCGGCCGGACGGCACCATCGGCAGCTTCCTCGCGGCCGGCCCCGGCGCCATCGCAGGGCTCCGTGCGCGCATTGCCGCCGGCGGCACTGGAACGCCGGTGGCCGTCGGCCTGACTCCCGGCATGGCCGTGCCATCGTTGCAGCGTCGCGTGCTGGACAAGGGGACGTCCGCCCTGGCCGATCTGATCCAGGCCGAGACGCTCGTCATCTTCTGGAACCCAGGCTGCGGATTCTGCCGATCCATGCGCGAGACGTTGCGGCACATAGAGCGCCGGCCTTCGAGGTCTGCCCGGCGGATGATCATCGTGTCGCAAGGTGAGGAAGCGAGCGTGAGAGCGGAAGGCTTCGCATCTCCCGTGTTGCTCGATCCGGACTTCTCGCTGGGCCGCGCGTTTGGCGTGGGCGGTACGCCGATGGCCGTCCTGGTCGATGCCCAGGCCCGCGTCGCTTCGGCCGTGGCCGCCGGCTCCGAAGCCGTGCTGGCGCTGGCGGATGCGGACCGAATGGACGACGCACGATCGGGTTGACCGCCCGCGGCGCGACCGCTTACTCTTCACAGTCGTTAGCGTCCGTCATGAAGCCACCGCTGGAAACGGGCAACGTTGGTCGGCAGCCTATGAACGGGTCGCTTCTCGACGATCTCGCGCGCCTGTCGGCCATGCCGATGTCCCGCGCCCGCGCGCTGCGTCTCATGAGCAGCGCTGTCGTCGGCGCCTTCGTGACGTTGTGGTGGCCGCGGGACGCGACCGCGCTCAGTTGCGCCGCCACGACGTGCGCACCGGCGACGCCGGACCTGTGCTGCATCGACTTCCCGACGAACCCGACCGCCTCCATCAACACGTGCTGCAAGTCCACCGACCGATGCTGCAAGTTCTTCACGCCCGAAGGCGGATCATTCGCATCGGTGACCTGCTGTAAACCGACGCAGGCCTGCCGCATGTTCAATCCTCCGATGGAGGCGGCCTTCTGCGAGGACTGCGGTCCCAACCCGGTTGCCTGCGGCACGGAACCGTGCTGTCCCGCGGGCTACCTGTGCATCGCCAGCCAGTGCTGTCCGCAGCAGCTGGTGTGCGGAGCCGTGTGCTGCGGGACTAACCAGAGTTGCGTCAACGGGACGTGCACGACCAATTCGTTGTCGTGTCAGTTCACCGACAATCCGCTGGTCGGCGGCACCACAGTCGTCAAGGCGACGCACATCACCGAGCTCCGCTCGTGCATCACCGCCCAGCGGATCAGGTTCGGACTGCCGCTCTTTGTCTTCACCGACGGCAGCCTGACCGGCGTCAACGTCAAGACCATACACGTGCTCGAGCTGCGGACGGCACTGAACGGAGCGTACGTCGCTGCGCTGAGGCCCGTTCCCACCTACACGGACCCGACGTTCACCGCGCACCAGACCATCATCAAGGCCGTGCACATTCAGGAACTGCGCGCGGCCCTGGTTGCGTTGAATTCCCTAGTGCACTGAGTTCGCCGTGCGACGTCGAACCGCGCTGTCAACGGCGAGGGGCGGCGAGAAGCTCGGACATCTGCCGTTCGAGTTCGGCGAGCCGCTGCTTCAACGTGTCGTTCTCAGTGTTCAGCTCCTCGACCTTGGACTTCAGCTCCTTGACGGCCTGGATCGTGAGCAGCGGCAATTCGCTGTAGTCGACGGCCTTGAAGCCGTCGTCGTTCGTCACGACCAGTTCGGGGAGGACCTGTTCGACGTCCTGCGCGACCAGGCCGTAGGCGCGACTGTCCCCGAAGTGGCGGTCGGGAAATTCAGACGCGCGCCATGAATAGTGCACCGGTTGGAGCGCCGTGAGGTGATCGAGCACGTGATCGAATGGCGTGATGTCTTTCTTGAAGCGCCGGTCTGAGGAACACGTGCCCGCGAGCGGGTTGCCGCCGAAGTTCTTGATGCACCCGTTCGTGCCAGTGGTACCAACGCGGATGTCTCCGAATACCTGCAGCTTGTCTGCAACTGTCGGTATGTCGGTAAAGGTTCCGATGCCAACGTTCCCGTCCGGCATGATCGCCATGCTCGCCGACGCTCGTTCATCATTCGAGCCCAGCTGCGTCGTGAAAAAGGCCAGGAGAGACCCCTTCGCGGCGTCGGTCCAGTTCTCTGCGGCGAAGGCACCCATTCCCGCGGTCGGTTCACTGAAGGCGGTCGTGCTATAGCCGCTGCCGCCGAAGAAGCCGAGCGAATCGCCCAACTGGACGCCGGCCGGGGCCGCGGGTGTACCACGGGCGACGTTCGTAATGAAAGCGGCATCCGCACCAAAGGTTTTCACGACAACCGCCGACTGTCCAACTCTGGATACCTCCAGCGGTGCCCCCGGCGAGCTGGTGCCGATGCCCAGATTCCCTGCATCATTGAGGGTCATCGCGGCGACCGGCGCATTCGTGCCGCGCTTCGTCGTGTAAAAGTTCAAGGCGGTGCCTTGCGCTGTGTCGGTGTAGTTCTCGGCGGCATTGACCGACATACCGTTGCCAAAATTCCCGGAGTGGGTGGTTGCGTAGCCGACGCCAGCGAAAATAGCGAGCTGATCGTTATTTTGAACCGCAACTGGCGCGGCCTGAGTACCGCGCGCCTTTCTGGCGACGAAGGTACCTCCGAAGGCGTTGTTGCCATAGGTCTGCGCGGCGATATTCGCAACAAGGGCGCCGGTCAGCGCATTGCTGACTTCGAGGCCGGGACCAGCGGACGTCGTGCCGATGCCGACGCCGCCATTGCTCCCTACGAAGAACCGCGACGTGCTGCCGATCATGAAGTTGATGGTGCCGTTGAAGGCGCCGCCCGGCGAGACCCGCGCGATATTGTTGATGCGGTATTCGTGCGTGCTGTTGTTGTAGCCCTGAAACTGGGTGAGCGCGTTGGTGTGGTCGTAGAACAGCATCCCCGAATACGCGAGCGCACCGCCATTCGTGTTCTGGACCGCCAAACCAGTGAACTGCCCGGTGTTGTTGTCGTAGCGGACGTGCAGGCGGTCGAGCGGCGTGGTCGTGCCGATCCCGACCGCGCCGGCGGTCTCGAACACGCCGGACGCGCCGACATCGGCGCTGTTCGCGTACTTGGCGAGAAAATTTGTGGTGCCGGGCAACACGACATTGGCGCCGACGTCTGACTGGGCGGCGGAGGTGGACTTCGTCGTGGCAGCGCGGCCGGCACCCGTCGGCGGCGCGAGCAGGTACGCCGAGGCGGGCAGGCCGCCGAGCGTGTCAGCATCCGCGGCACGGATCGCATAGGGCGTACTGGTCAACAGGCTCCGCGGCCCTTCGACTTCTCCCGGCCGTTCGAAGAGGATGCCGATCCAGTGCGCCGCCGGGTCGCCGAACACCGCGGCGGGGATGCCGTCGGGGTGCGTCGCCCCAAGCAACAGCGAGTAGCGGCCCTGCGCATCGATCGCGATGGTCTGCCGCTCCTGCCATAGCGGCGTGCCGCCTTCCTTCTCGGCATAGAGCGAGAGCGTGACCGTCTCGAACCGTCCGGCGGGCTGCCGATCGGCGGGCCGGAACACGCCACTGATGGTGACGAGACGTGGAACGGGTTCGGGTGTCGGCGACGGTGTGGATTGCGCCGAGACGACGCCGGCCGACAGAATGAGGACGATCAACGAGGACATCGCGGCCAGCAGTCGCATGACTCACTCCCCTGAACGGCAGTTCGGAACAAGAGTGACGGCTATTTACAGCAGAGCTCGGAACGGAGGGCAAGAATAGAGGAAAGAAGCGGGCGGCGCAAGAAGGTGAGGCACTGCTCGCGCCCGCAGAGCCCGATCGAGGCGGCGCGCGGCGGACCACCATCAAGGCCGCGCACAGTCAGGAACTGCGCGCGGCCTACTTCGCTGCAATAAGACAACGATCTGCTAACGGCGAGCGGCGGCGAGGAGCTCGGACATCTGCTGCTCGAGTACGGCGATGCGTTGCTTCAATGTGTCGTTCTCGGACTTCAACTCCTTGACGGCCTGGATGGTGAGCAGCGGCAGCGCGCTGTAGTCGACCGCCTTGAAGCCATCGGTGTCAGTCGCCACGAGCTCAGGCAGCACCTGTTCGACGTCCTGGGCCACCAGGCCGTACGTCTGGCTGTTTCCGAAATGCCGCGCGGGAAACTCGTCCGCGCGCCAGAAGTAGTGCACGGGCTGGAGCGCGGTCACTTTGTCGAGCATGCGTTCAAAGGGCGTGATGTCCTTCTTCAGCCGGCGGTCCGACGAGCATGTGCCCACCAGACCGGTCGCCGTCGAACCCTTGAGGCAGCCGTTCGTGCCGGCATTGCCGACGCGCGATGTCGCCGAATACCTGCAGCTTGTCGGCGATGGTCGGTATCTCGGTGAACGTGCCAATGCCGACGTTGCCGTCCGGCATGATCGCCATGTGCGGCGCATCCGCAGTCGAGCCGAGCGGCGTCGTGGAGAAGGCGATGAGCCGACCCCTGCGCGGTGTCGGTCCAGTTCTCGGCGGCGAGGATGATCATTTCGCCGCCCTCGCTGCTGAAGTGAGTGGCGCCGTAACCATCCCCAATGAAGAGTGCCAGCGGATCGCCCAACTGGACGGCGGCTGGCGCAGCTGCTGTGCCGCGAGCCAGGCGCCCCGAGAACCCTGCACAGCACCCGTTGCCGAAAGACGTCGCTCCGACAACGGCATTATCTCCGTCCCTGACTGCCTCCACAGTCGCCGACGGCGTCGTCGTGCCGATGCCGACGTTCCCCGCATCGTCGATCGTCATCGCCGTGAGGGGCGTATGCGTGCCGCGCTTCGTCGTCGTGAAGCTCAAGGCGGTGCCTTGCGTGGTGTCGGTGAGATTCTCCGCGGCGTAGACCGTCATACCTCCGTTACCGCTAGGGTGAGTGGTGCCCCAGCCCACACCTCCAAAGTACGCGAGTTGATCGCCATTCTGCACGGGCGCCGGCGCGCCCTGAGTTCCCCGCGCTTTATTGCCAACAAAGCTCCCTGCGAAGGTGTTGTTGCCGTACGTATACGCGGAGATATAGGCATAAGCGGCGCCGCTCAGCGCATTGCTGACTTCGAGGCCGGGGGCGGCGAGAGAGGTCGTGCCGATGCCGACGCCAAAAAGACTCGCGAAAAACCGCGACGTGCCGCCGATCATGAAATTGATGGTGCCGTTGAAGGCCCCGCCCGGCGAGACCCGCGCGATGTTGTTGATGCGGTATTCGTGCGTGCTGTTGTTGTAGCCCTGGAACTGGGTGAGCGCGTTGGTGTGGTCGTAGAACAGCATCCCCGAATACGCGAGCGCGCCGCCATTCGTGTTCTGGACCGCGAAACCCGTGAACTGCCCGGTATTGTTGTCGTACCGGACGTGCAGGCGGTCGAGCGGCGTGGTCGTGCCGATCCCGACTGCGCCGGCGGTCTCGAACACGCCCGACGCGCCGATATCGGCACTGTTCGCGTACTTGGCGAGAAAATTGGTGGTGCCGGGCAACACGACATTGGCGCTCACGTCCTTCCCGACGCCGGCGGCTGCGGCCGCCTTTGTGTCCTTCGGGTGGTCGCCACTCGGCGCGAGCAGGTACGCCGAGGCGGGCAGGCCACCGAGCGTGTCGGCATCAGCGGCCCGGATCGCATACGGCGTACTGGTCAACAGGCTCCGCGGCCCTTCGACTTCTCCCGGCCGTTCGAAGAGGATGCCGATCCAGTGCGCCGCCGGGTCGCCGAACACCGCGGGCGGGATGCCGCCGGCGCTGTTCGCGCCGAGCACCAGCGAGTAACGGCCCTGCGCATCAAGCGCGATGGTCTGCCGCTCCTGCCACACGGGCGTGCCGCCCTCCTTCTCGACATAGAGCGACAGCGTGACCGTCTCGAAGCGTCCGGCCGGCCGCCCATCAGCGGGCCGAAACACGCCACTGATGGTGACGAGACGTGGAACGGGTTCGGGTGTCGGCGACGGTGTGGACTGCGCCGAGACGGCGCCGGCGGACAGGGCGACGACGATCGCTGAGGACACCGCGGATAGCAGTCGCATAGACCCACTCCTCTGAACGGCAGTTCGGAACAAGGGTGACGGCTATTTACAGCAGAGCTCGGAACGGAAGCGCCAGACTAGAGGAAAGGAACGTTCGGCGCAAGAGTTTGTGAGGCACTCATTCAATCAGCGACTCGTCTCCGACGCCGCGCGAATGTCATCAGACAGTAATGTTGGATCTTCGTTGAGGAGACGATGGAGGATGGACGAGGAGGGACCCGGATACGGATCGAGGAACCGCAGCTCGATCCCGGCCGCCGCAAATCGCTCGGGCTCATAGAGATTACGGCCGCCTGGCGAATTGATGTACCGCGTGGCACCGAGCCGGCGAGCAATCTCGATGATGCGGTCCTGCGCACGGAGCGAGTCGGGCACGTCGAGCGAGCTCGAACGGATGATGTTCCATCGAAGCCCCAGCCGCGACACGATCTCGCCCAACACCCGTTCGAGGTAGTCGACGGGGGATCCGACGACGCGCTTCACCGACGCGACGATCTCGGGCTCGGCCTGCCTGGGAGTGTCCAGGAGCGGTATGCGGCGCATCCGCTCCTCGAGGATCGCACTCGCATCGGCGCTGAACGACAGATCGCGAATTCGCACATCACGAGGCATCTTCGCCAGAGGCAGCGTCAGCCAACATTCGCGGCCGTCGGCGCCGAGCATCCTGTTGCGGTGCACCCAGCCACGCCTCGGGAACTGCACACAGTCGTAGATCACGAACAGGTCACTGGCGGCGAAGAGCCGGAAGTAGCCCGCGTAGGGAATGAAATACGGCTGCATGATTGCGACGGTGAACGAGGAGGGTGCGTGCTCGCCGCTCTGCACAGTCGAGCGCCTCAGCGCCTGCGAGGGTCGTCGTCTGCGAGAACCGCGTAGCCGAAGCCGGACTCACCGAAGCCGTTGCCCGCATAGAGCATGTAGGTCTGGCCGCGATGCCGGTACACGTTTGGATAGGCGATCATCATCGAATCCCACCCGTCGTCGGAACACCCTATCCCTGCGAGATGATCGAGTCGGACCCAGTCCACGCCATCCTGCGATTCGGCGTAGCCGATCCGGTAGCTCTTCGATGCCTCGGTCCGATAGTCGACGATGCTCCTGTAGCAGTACCACATTCGGTAGAGCCCGTCGTCCTCGATCACGCATGGCCTGCCATTCGCTTCGCCTTCGAAGCTGTAACCGATACAGGTCGTGACGGGCCGACGCCATTCGATGCCGTCGAGCGAATCGGCGTACCTGATGTGATACTGCGGCTCCAGTTTGCCTTTGACGTCAACGAATCCAGTCATTGACGCGTACCACAGCCGCCAGGTGTCCCCGATCTTGAGGACGAACGGCGAAAGAGAGGAATACGGCTCGCGTATGGTGCGGTCGACGACGGGCCCTTCGAACATGCGGCTGAACGTCATGCCGCCATCCACGCTCACGGCGAGACCGATCGAGAGGGTGTACGGCACCGTCACGCCGAGGTTCCAGCCGGTGTAATACAGGTACTTGCGGCCACGGTCGTTCACGATGCAGGAGGGCATCACGCCGCTGTCGTCGAAGGTGCCGGGTTTTCCCAGTTCGAGCACGGGACGGTCGTGGACGTACAGCACGTTCGCGGGGTTGTCGGCCTCGACCTCTATGAAGGCCGGACGTGTCCGCCCCTGCCGATCGCGCGGCCCGAAATAGATCCGCAGGACTCTGTCGTCGACCTTGTCGGCGATCGGAACCGACGCATGGTGCGCCATCCACTCATGCTGGTTGGCGGCGGTGAAGATCCGTCCCTTCTTCTCCCAGCGCATTCCCTGGACCACCGCTTCAGCCACGGATTCGCGAGCTGGGCACGCGGCTCGCCTCGGTCGCCGCAGCCGCGTACACTTCGTCCGGCTTCGTGTCCTTCAACACAATCGCGCCGGCGCCGATCAGGCAGCGATCGGCCACGCGAATGCCGTCGCGCAGCGTGGCGTTCACGCCGATGAAGCAATGATTCCCGATCGTGACACCTCCTGATACCACGATGTGTGACGCCAGGAAGCAGTGGTCACCGATGTGTGAATGGTGGCCGATGTGATTGCCCGACCACACAATCGTGTTGGACCCGATACTGGCAAACGGCTGCACGACGTTCGCTTCCATCACGAACGTGTTCTCGCCTACCGCGAGGTTCGGCCATGTGATGGCCTTCGAGCTCACGTAGTGAGCGAGTGTGTAGCCTTTCGCGCGTGCCGCGGCGCATTTGTCGGCTCGCACTCTATTCATCTTCTGGTAGCTGACAGCGACGAAGAGGTCATGTGAGTCGGGCGGATAAATGCTGGCGATCTCCTCGAACGGCACGACCGGCCGTCCTGCGAATGTGCTCGCGTCGAGAAACTCGCCGTCAACGGTGAACGCGACCACTTCGTAGTCGCTATCGTGATCGAAGTAGAAAGCGCACACTTCCGCGATCTGCTTCGCGCCAAAGACCGCCAGCTTCCGCTTCATGTCGTGCACCAGCCATGCGGAAGCGCCGGCGGATGCCGCGGCGCGCGCCAGACCAGGGTGGTGTACTCGTAGAGGCCGTAATCCGACCGGATCGCATAGTGCCGGCTGACGCGCTCGCACAGGAAGGCGCTCAATTCGTCGAATCCCCAATGGAAGAGATCGGGGCGCTCCCAGTCCACGTGACGGCTCATGGCATTGAAGGCGATGCCGACGCGCGCCGCGGTGAACGCCGCCACGATCAACTCCTTGGCAATGCCGGCCATGACTTCATGAGACAGCGTCAGCTTTTCGGTCAGCACGCCGTTCATGATCACGTAGTCGACGCTTTGTTCGGGCAGCGGATCGTTCACCACATCGCGGCACGAAATGTCACGATCGGGCCAGCGTGCGCGCGCGGCCTCCACCATCGCCGGCGACAGGTCGATGCCGCGATACGTCACCATCCCCAGTCGCCCGGTCGCCCTCAAGTAGTCCAGCAGCAATCCTGGACCGCAGCCGAGATCGAGCAGCACGGGCCGCGGCTCTGGGGCGGCGCCATCCAGAAGGCCCAGCAGCGTATGGAATCGAACCGCCAGATCCGACGCGTTGGGCCAGTCCACTCCTTGCGGTGTGGCACCGTAACGCTCGAGACACCGCTCGTAGTGCGTGACCAGAGCAGACCAGTCGTTGTTCATGGTCATCAGAAACGCCGGGGATTGTACAACGCCACCATCACGCCGCGCGTCAGGAGGACCGGAGCGACGGTGACGCTGTGGTATCCTGACCGCCCTCCGCGCCAATGAGTTCCGGCAGAGTCGTCCTCATCACCATGCCGTATGACCAGGTCGACATCCTGGAGGATTTCCTCGACTGGCATCTCGATCTCGGTATCGACCTCATTCTCGCACTCGACGGTGGATCCACGGACGGCACTCGGGATGTGCTCGAGCGGTACACCACGACCAAGCGGGTGGTCTGGTTCGCGCTTCCCGAGCGCGACATGACCAAGTACTCGATCGCCGATGAGCTGGCGGCTCTGGCGCGCGATCGATACGAGGCGGATTGGATCATCTATTGCGACGCCGACGAGTTCGTCGGCACACACGGGAAGAGCCTTCGCACGGTGCTGGCCGATTCCGACCGTGAAGGCATCACGCTCCTCGATCTTCCGCGGCGGACGATGACCGGGCCGCTGATCGCGCCAGGCCGACGCGCCACCGAAGTGTTGACGTTGCGAATCGATCGGACCGTGGTACCGACCACTGAACAGCGGACTTCGTGGGATTTCGAGGTCCCCTTTGCGTTCCTGGCCGTCGGTGGTCATGTGGCCGTCCGCGCGGCTGCCATCGGGTCGTTCGCCAGCGGGATGCATTCGGCGGCTGTCACCTGGGGCACGAGCGCCACGAGTGATCTGTACATCCTCCATTACCCCATACGTGGATATGAGGAATTTCGCCAGAAGGTGCGCAACACGGAGAAGTGGCTCGAGGACAATCCGCATCTTCCGCCCACATGGGGCTGGCATTGGCGGAGATGGATTGAGCTTGCGAAAGCCGGACGCCTGCGCGAGGACTACGAACGCCAGTTCGTCTCGGCAGAGCGTGCGAACGAGCTGGTGGCGGATGGCACCTGCGTGGTCGACACGACGATTGCCGGGTGGCTCGCAGAGAGGCCGACGCGCCCGGCTGCAGGCTCCCGTCAGAGATCGGGGTGGCTCCAACACGTGGTTCGAGCGTTGATGCCGACCCGACGCAGCGCGACGCCGTAATGCCAAGCGCCGTGCCGGTCATGCGACCGAAACTCCCGGCCTCGTCGTCAATTCTGCCATACCTATCGGAACTCGATACGAACCGCATCTACAGCAATTTCGGTCCTCTCGCGATCCGGCTGGAGCAGCGGCTCGCCGCACATTTTGGGGCTGGGGATCATGCCGTGACGACAGTCGCGAACGGGACACTGGGCCTCGCTCTGGCGCTCACGGCGCAGCAGGTGGCGCCGGGAACCTTGTGCGTGATCCCGGCATGGACGTTCGTGGCATCACCGCAGGCGGCCAGGCTGGCGGGACTGATCCCCTACTTCGTCGACGTCGATGCGCGGACCTGGGCTCTCGAGCCCGATGCGATCCATGACATCATCGCCAGTGCTCCCGGAGAAGTCAGTGCTGTCATGCCGGTCGCGCCCTTCGGCCGGCCTATCGATGTGCACGCGTGGGATGGATTCCGATCGCGAACCGGGCTGGCGGTAGTCGTCGACGCTGCCGCGGGGTTCGATGCGGTCGTAGCGACGGGCACTCCCACTCTCGTCAGCCTGCATGCCACGAAGGTGTTGGGAGTGGGCGAAGGTGCCTTCGTCCTCTGTGACAATCGCGACCTCGTCGTGGACATCCGGAGGCGGATGAATTTTGGCTTTCGTGGCTCGCGCGAAGCGATGGTCACTGCGTTCAATGCCAAGTTGAGTGAGTACCACGCCGCCGTCGGACACGCGGCGCTCGATGAATGGCACAGCGCACGGGACGAATGGTTATTGGTGGCACATCGCTACCGCGAGGCGCTGCAGCTCTCGTCCGTCGCCCGCCTGCAGGAGGGGTTCGGAGACACATGGGTGTCGTCCGTGTGTGTACTGGGTCTCACAGGCACAGATGCGGACCGTCTCGAACGGCGTCTCACCAGCGCGGCCATCGAAACGCGGCGATGGTGGGGTCACGGTGCGCACGCGCACCGCTCGATGTCCGCGTGCCCGCGAGCGCCGCTGCCGGTCACCGAGGAGCTCTCGAGATCCACTCTTGGGGTTCCGGTGTTCCGCGACCTGACACCTACCGACGTCGATCGCGTCATCGAGTGTATCGAGGCGAGCTGACCAGCCCGCTCGTTCGATTCCCGCCAACTTGACACCGCGTGCCCGCCCGAGCCACACTCGTGCAGCTTACATAGCTGGTCTATGCAAAGGTGGACTGATGAAAGCCGCGAAGAGTAGGAACGAGCTGCTTCCCGGAACGCTCGAGATGCTGATCCTGAAGACGCTGTCGATCGGCGCGATGCACGGCTACGGCATCGCGCAGCACATCCAGATGCTGTCGGCGGACGTGCTGACGATCGAAGAGGGCTCTCTGTATCCGGCGCTGCAGCGGATGCTCGTCAAGGGCTGGGTGCTGGCCGCGTGGAAGATATCGGCGAACAACCGGCGAGCGCGCTTCTACACGCTCACGACGGCCGGGAAGAAGCAACTCGGCGTCGAGGAATTGCGATTCTCCCAGATGTTCGGCGCGATCATGCGCGTGATGAAGACGACGTAGTCCTGACGCTCAGGAGAGTGCCGTGGGGTCTGTGCTCCGACGTCTGCTGTTCTTTTTCCAGCGAAATACGTTTGATCGGGATCTGGAAGACGAGCTGCGCTTTCACGAGGAGATGAAGGCGCAGGCCCTCGCCGACGCGGATGGCCTCAGCGGCGACGAGGCGCGGGCGGCCGCACGGCGGCGGATTGGCAATCCGCTGCGGCTGCGCGAACGGTCGCGCGAACCGTGGATATTCCCGACGATCGAAACGTTCGCGCAGGACGTACGTCACGCGCTGCGATTGATGCGGCGGGATCCGGCGTTCACCGTCACCGCTCTCGCCACGCTCGCGCTCGGCATCGGCCTGAACACCGCGATTTTCTCCGTCGCCTACGGCGTACTGTGGCGTCCGTTGCCGTATCCCGATGCCGATCACCTCGTCATTCTCGCGTCAGCGCAACGGATGGAGAAGGGCGTCAAGACGTTCTGGAGCTGGACGCCCTTGACGTACGAGGCGCTGCGTCCGCGCGTCACCGCGCTCGATCATCTCGCGGCCTACAACTCGATCGACGCGCAGCTCACCGGACGCGGCGAGCCGCTGCAGGTGCCCGCGCTCGAGGTGAGTCCGAATTTCTTCGCCACGCTGGGCGTCAGTCCCGCGCGCGGCCACGGGTTCCTCACCGGCGCCGCGGCGCCAGACGACGATGGCGCCGCGATCGTCAGCGATCGTCTGTGGCGCACGTCGCTCAACGCCGATCCGGCGATCGTCGGGCAATCCATCACCATCGACGGCCTGCCCCGTACCATTGTCGGGGTGCTGCCGCCGGACTTCAGCTTCAGGCCGGTGGTCGGCGGCGGCGCGCTTGCGCTGCCGGAAGCGGACGTCTTTCTGCTCAATCGCTGGCCCGGCGACGACGGCAGCAGCGCGTTTCTCGTCCTGCTGGGCCGCATGAAGCCCGGCGTTACGCGGCAACGCGCGACAGCCGAGCTGACGGCGCTGGTCAACGAGCGGTCGATCATGCCGGCCGGCGCGCTCGCGCCCGAGGGCGTGCTCGCGCCGAACGTCCGCACGCTCGCGCGCGTGGTCGGCTTGCAGGAGTACGGCACGGCGCCCGTGCGCAGACTGCTCGTGATCCTGCTCGGTGCGGTGTCGTTCGTGCTGCTGATCGCCTGCGGCAACGTCGCCAACCTGCAGATGGCGCGCCTCACCGCGCGTCGCGGCGAACTGTCCGTACGCATGGCGATCGGTGCGGGACGCCGTCGGATCGTGCGTCAGCTGCTGACGGAAGCGGTCGTGCTGTCGCTGCTGGGCGCCGCACTCGGCATGCTGCTCGCGCAGATCGCGATCCGCGTCACGCTGCCGCTGGTCCCGGAATTCACGATACCGCGGCTCGGCGGCGTCGTCATCGACGCGCGCGTGATGGCGTTCTGCCTGGGCGTGTCGCTCGTTTCGACTCTGCTCATCGGCCTCCTGCCGGCGCTGCGAGTCAGCGGGGTCGCGTTTGGCGAAGACCTCGCGCTGCACGCCGGCGAAGCGCGGACGACGGGTGATCGTCAAGGCGAGCGGCTCCGAACGCTGCTGGTTGCTGCGCAGGTCGCGATGACGCTTGTGCTCCTGATCGGGGCGGGCCTGCTGATTCACAGCTTCGTGCGTCTCACCTCGGTGTCGCCCGGCTTCGAATCGAGCGGGCGCGATGGAGTCGTGCAAACCGTCCGGGTGACGCTCCCCGAACGGCTCTACGCTGAGCCCGAGCGCATCCATGCGTTCGCTCGCAGCGTGCTCGATCGCATTCAGTACCTGCCGGGCGTGAAGTCCGCGAGCCTGATCAACTCGGCGCCGTTCGGCATGATGTTCATTCAGCTCGACTTCTACATCGAGGGTCAACCGAAGCCGGCGCTCTTTGCCGGCACGCCGAAGATCGACCCGAACTATTTCAAGACGATGGGGATTCCGCTGCTGGCTGGGCGCGACTTCACCGAACGGGACACGGCCAACGCGTCGAAGGTGGCGATCGTCAGCGAGCGCATCGTGCGCGACTACTTTCCGGGTGGTCCGGCCGAAGCGCTCGGTCATCGGGTGCGCCTTGAAGATCGCGGTGAGTGGCTGACCGTGGTGGGCGTGGTCGCAGACATCCGGCAGATGGGACTCGATCGGAACGTGCAGCCCATGATCTACGCGCCGTTCCAGCAGGAGCGCAGCGGTTTCGTGCGGTTCGTGTCGTTCGTCGCGCGCACCAACACACCGGCCAGCGTCGCCGAAGGCATCCGCGCGGAAATCCGCCGCGCCGCGCCCGATCTGCCGATCGAGACCACGCGGACGATGGACGAAGCGGTGGCGGCGTCGGTGGCGCCGCCGCGATTCCGCATGGTGCTGCTGGCGCTGTTCGCGATCGCCGCGACGCTGATCGCGACGTGCGGCATCTATGGATTGATGGCCTACGCGGTGACGCAGCGCCGCCGCGAGATCGGCGTGCGCATGGCGCTCGGCGCCGAAGGCCGCGACGTCCTTCGCCTCGTGCTCACGCGCGCGCTCCGTATCGTCGTCGCCGGCGTGATCGTCGGCCTGGCCGGGGCCGTCGGGATGACTCGCGTGCTGCAGAGGTTCCTGTTCGGGGTGACGCCGACCGATCCGATCGCGTTCACGATCGTGACGGTGCTGCTGATGACAGTGGGACTGATGGCCGCGTGGCTGCCCGCACGCCGCGCGACACGGATCGACCCGAGCGCCGCACTGCGCGCGGAATAACACCAGGAAGGGACCCCTCTGGATTCCATGCCTCAATCGACGCCCGCCACACCGGTCGGTTCCGCGTCGGCGTCGGCGCGTCAATGGACGTTGGTGGCCACGATCCTCGGATCGAGCCTCACCTTCATCGATGGAACGGTCGTCAACGTAGCTCTGCCGGCGCTTCAGGCAGACCTGCACGCGACGATCGCCGATGTCCAGTGGGTGATCGAGGCGTACGCGCTGTTTCTGGGCGGACTGCTGCTGGTCGGGGGATCGCTCGGCGATCAATTCGGGCGCAAGCGGATATTCCTCGTCGGCGTCGCGTTGTTCACGCTCGCATCGGTCGCGTGCGGTCTCGCGCCTTCCATTCGCGGGCTGATCGCGGCTCGTGCAATTCAGGGCGTGGGCGCGGCACTCCTGGTGCCCGGCAGCCTCGCGATCATCAGCGCGACGTTCGACGGACTCGATCGCGGCCGCGCGATCGGGACATGGTCCGGCTTCAGCGCGATCACGGCGAGCATGGGACCCGTTGCGGGGGGCTGGCTGATCGAGCACGTGAGCTGGCGGGCCGTGTTCTTCCTCAACGTGCCAGTTGCTGCGCTGGTCATGCTGCTCTCCGTGCGCTTCATGAACGAGAGCCGAGACGACTCGCGGACCTCGGCCATCGACTGGGCGGGCGCCGTGCTGGGCGTCGTGGGGCTCGGCGCGGTGGTCTTCGGCCTTATCGAGTGGCCACACGCGGACACGAATCGTACGCTCGTCACTGGCCACGCTGGTGGTTGGCTTCGCGTCCTTGATCGCGTTTGTGGCGGTCGAGAGCCGTGTGGCGGCTCCGATGGTTCCGTTGGCGCTGTTCCGATCACGCACGTTCACGCTGGCCAACGTGCTGACGCTGCTGCTCTACGGCGCGCTGGCCACGGTGTTCTGGCTGGTTCCGATGAACCTCATCGAGGTGCAGCAGTATTCCGCGACTGGCGCGGGCGCGGCGCTTCTCGCGTTTCCGATCCTGATGTTTGTTCTGTCGCGCTGGTCCGGCGGTCTTGTGGCGAAGGTCGGCAGCCGCGTGCCCCTGACCGTCGGCCCCATCGTCTCGGCCATCGGGCTGGCTCTCTTTGCGCGCCCGGGCATCGGCGGCTCCTATTGGACGACGTTCTTCCCGGCGGTGGCCGTGCTTGGTCTTGGGATGGCGATCGTGGTGGCGCCGTTGACGACGACCGTGATGAACGCCGTCCAGGCGGAGCACGCCGGCGTCGCGTCCGGCGTCAACAATGCCGTGTCGCGCGTCGCGGGGCTGGTCGCGATCGCCGTGTTCGGGATCGTGCTGGTCCGTACCTTCGACGCGCGCGTCAGTCCAGCGCTCGATGAAATGCAACTGACTGCGGCGGGTCGTTCCGCCATCGACCACGAATTGCCGAAACTGGCGGGTGCGGACCTGGCGAGACCGGACGTCGTTGCGACGGTCGAACCCGATCGGCGCACCGCCATTCGCGGCGCAGTGGACGAGTCGCTTGTGTCCGCCTTCCGCCACGTGATGTTGACGGCAGCCGCGGTCGCGTTGGCCGCTGCCGTGTTGGGTGCGCTGATCTGACGGAACACTGGTCGACGTTTCGCGCAACGGCATCAGGCCTGTTGCCTCAATGGATGGCCTTGGCGGGTGCGGACAAGGGGGCGCCGAGACTGAAGCGCATGTTCACGAAATCGAGCGTGAAGCGCTCGACGTCTGCGACGAAATCCTGTCCGAGGTTGCCAAACAGCACGTCGATACCGGCATTCATCCGCGTCGAAAAGATCGGCACGTCCTTCAGTGTTACGACGGCATCACCGACCCGAAGATTTACGGACGGCTGGATGAACATCGTCCGCTGCACGGATCCACCGGCTCCGCCGCTCTCGACCGTTTGCGTCCGCCAGGCGCCCGCCTGCCGACGGAATTGTTCGTAGTAGCGGACGGACAGGTCGGTGCTCGACGCGCCGGTATCGAAGGTGAAGAGCAAGTGTTCGCCCTGAACGTCACACTCGATGGCAGGTGTCAGACCTCGCATGAACATCTTCACACCGGCCGCCGCGTCTTTTGGCTCCGCAGCGAGAAATAACCCGTCGTGCGTGAATGAAATGCTGCCGAGTGCCTTCAGCGCTGGAAAGCCAAGAATGGCGTGAATCTGGTACGGTTGTGTCGGACTGCCCACCCGCAGGTTTTCATCGTCGAGGACGATCACGGCCGTGTTGCGGATGGTCGCACCGCCCAATTGCAGTTCCGGCAGGATCGCCGCCTGCAGCGTACTCTTCCGACCCGTGATGCCGGAGCCGGTGCTCGCGCTGCCGGCGAGCGTCGCCAATCCGAGACGCGCGGCGAAACTTCGGCTCACCACAGACTGGTTGGCTCCTGTGTCGAGAAGCCACTCTTCATGCACGCCGTTGGCTTCGAGGGTGGAGACCAGCGAGCCGATTGCGTTCTTCGACGTCGGCAGGCGCAGTAAGCCGTTCCAGGCCACGGTCTGAGGCGGCGCGTGTGCCAGAATCCGCGCCAGCGCCGCATCGTCGGTCACATCATTCTGCAATCGACCAGCAAAGTGGTCTTTCACCTCGTCGTACGCGTCCGCCGCTTCCCGATAGCGGTACACCATCATGTAGGCATCCGCCAACGCCTCGAGAGCGTGGGCAGCGCGTTCGGGTTGTGAGTGACGCAGTTCAGGGAGAACGTGAGTCAACAGGTCAATCGCGTCTTCGGCGCGACCGGAGCGCGTGGCAAGTATGCCGGCCACATAGTCGTGTACAACGCCTGCCGGAATCGTTTGCAGTCTGGCCGCCAGCAATCGAAGCTGAAACGCCTTGACCTCGTCATCAACGCCCGCGATCGCCTCGGCTGTAGTCTTCCCGTCAGGAGCGGCCTCTCGTGCCGAACACGCAAAGAGTGTCACGGCCAATGCAGCTGCAGCAAGACACGTGGGAATGCGCGACATCGTGTCAGTCTACGGGTTCGTCACCAGGTTCTGCTTGTTTCGATACGACGAACCTGCACCGAGCCTACCTTCGGACCTCGTAGCGAAGCGCCACCATGCCGCTCTTGTATGGCGTCACCTCCAGAAGGTGCAGGGCGACTTCCCTGTCTAGTCCCTGGAAGAACGAGATGCCGTCACCAATCACAACTGGCATGATCGAATAGCGAACCTCGTCGGCCAAGCCGAGGCGCAGGCATTCAGCACACACTTCACCTCCGCCGACAAACCAGATGCTGCGGAAGTCCGGCTTCAGTCTGTCGTCCACCAGGCGTCCGAGATCGCCCGAATAGAACTCCACGGTGCTCCTGGCCTTCCGCAGCGTGCGATGGGTGAGGACGAAGGTCGGCTTGTCGCCGTAGGCCCACCCCAGGCCCTTGGCCTCGAAATCCAAGGCCGTGTCATAGGTTTTCGAGCCCATGACGTAGCAGTCGATCGTCCTCAGGAACTCCGCGACGGTTTCCGCGGTCATGGTGTTCCCACCCTCGAACGTGTCTGAGGTCTCGAGCCAGTCAACGCCGCCATCTCTTCTCGCAATGAAGCCGTCGAGACTCGCGGCCATGTGGATCGTTAACCTGGGCTTGCCGTGCTCCATCGTCACGCCTCAGCGCGATCACGACACCCGCATGCCTCGAGTCGTGGTCCCGCGAATGCCGCCGCGAACTCGATTCTCAGGGCTTCGCCGAGCCGTTGGGAATGATGATCGGTTTCAAGTGCACCGGTATGATCACTTCGGACCGTGGCGCGACGGCGGAGGCCTCTTTCATGAAGGGCTCCGCCTTTTCCTTCCTGGCCTGCACCTGCGCCGCTTCGTCTTCGTAGGGCACGTAGTAGTCGTCCCAGTGCGTCGGCAGGACGAACCGTGGAAAGCCGGTCACCGTCAACAATCGCTTCGTGTAGTCATAGATCTCGGTTCGAGACGCGCCGGCTCCCGCCAGCAACACATCGGGTGTCAGACCCTCCAGTTCGCGTTCGATGAAATTCATCGAGCCCATTGTCAGGATCTGATGGCCGGGGAGGCGGCACAGGAACATCAGCGATCCGCCTTCGATGTATTCCGATATCGTCAGCGGCGCCTTGAGATCTTCGGTGTACCGTCTGGAATCGAAATAGAGTTTTCCGTTCAATGGCGAATGCAGAGAGGGGATCACCTTGATCGATATACCGTCGAACTGATAGTCCTCTCCACCCTTGACCGTGTAGATTTGCTGCGCGGGAACACCGAAGGCGAGCAGGATGTTTGTCGCGGTCTCTGTGCAGACGACCTTGGCGCCCGTCTTCTTGGCGATGTACGGGACGTCCAGAATATGGTCGAGGTGTGAGTGATGGACCAGGATGTAGTCCGCGCGGGTGATGATCTTGTCGATCCGATCGGTATCGGAAACCGGATAGTCCGACGTGGAAAAATGCCGTCTGCCGTTGCTGGCGGGAGCGCCGCCGTAGTTGATCCTGGAGATGTACGGGTCGATCAGCACGACGAGATTTCCGGACTTCATTTCCCAGCCCGCCGCGCCCAGATATTCCAGCTGCAACTCCTGGGTCTGGCCGTTCGCCCGCACGGCCACAGCCAACAAACACAGCGTCAGCGCTGCGATGCGCGGAGCCGTAGCGGGCGGCGGAGCGCCTCTCATGCGAACGTGCCCGTTCGACGGTGCGATGGATGTGCTCATGCGTTTCCAACCGTCAGGCTGGCTCCGCATCATAGCCTAGCAGTTTGCGCGTTGCCCCACGGATCCGTCCAACGCATCGGCGCACGTCTGGTCTGTCGATGAAAGTCATTCTCTTTGGCGCGACGGGCATGGTGGGGGAGAGCGTTCTCCGGCAGTGCCTCCTCGATCCCGATGTCGAGTCCGTGCTCTCGATCGGCCGCAGCCGAACCAGCCTCGCGCACCCGAAGCTCCGTGAGCTCGTCCGCCCGGACATGTTCGACTTCGCCGTGACTGGGGACGAGTTGAACGGCTACGACGCCTGCTTCTTCTGCCTCGGTGTGTCGTCACTGCGCCTGAGCGAGGCCGAGTACACGCATTTCACGTACGACCTCACGATGGGGTGGGCGCACACATTCGCGCGCGTGAATCCCGCGATGCGTTTCCTCTATGTCTCCGGCATGGGTACCGGCGGCAAGGCGATGTGGGCACGCGTGAAGGGCCGTACCGAGAGGGAACTTCGCGCGCTCTTTCCCGAGGCGATCATGATCCGCCTCGGGGCGCTGCGCCCGATGCAGGGCGAGCGCTCGAAGGCACCCGGCGGTGGTGTTCTACTCACGATACTGTCGCCTCTCTGGCCGATCCTCCAAAGGCTCTGGCCGAACGGCATCATCACGAGCGAAGAGCTCGGGCGCGCCATGATCCTCGCCGCGCGCAACGGGAGCTCCAAGCCCGTGCTGGAGAGCGTCGAATCTTGTGGCCTTAGGGCGGCACCGGACACCGTAGCCGGTCATGTGCAGACGGCCCGTCATGCGGACGCGAGTTCGTGGAACTTCGCGATGGCGCTCCACGCGTCGAGACCGATGCCACTCGCCATTTGCTTCAGCTCCACCATGTTGTGCGTGAGAAATATCAGGACGGAGTTGTCGCTCGCGTCCGCTTGCCACCAGCCGCCATACGCGCCGGGCCATCCGACGGTCCCGACTCCGCCGCGACACGTCAAGGGATCCGCCTTGTCCGGTTCCATCACCACGGCAACGCCCATCCCATATCCGTGGCCGGCCGCAAACACCGACCTGCCCACCACTCGAGCCGTCATCCGCTGGTGAGACGTGAGCTGGTTCGAGGCCATCATGGCGCACGTTTCCGGGCGCAGCAGGCGCACACCATCGACCTATCCAGCGCCAAGGAAGATTCGGGCGAAGGCAAGATAGTCGTCCAACGTCGACCAGAGACCCTGACCTCCCGACTCGAAGGTCATGTCGTCAGGCCGTTCCGCGAGCGCGTGCCCGCCAGGCACCGCCGGCAAGGCGGTCAACTTCCCCTCGGCGTCGAACCCGCAGAGGCCCGCGCGTCGAGTGCGCTTCTCTCGAGGGACGACGAAACCGGTATCGTGCATGCCCAGCGGCCTGAAGATGCGCCGCTCGAGGACGACGCTGAGAGGTGCGTCTTCGAGACGCGCGATGAGGAATCCGAGCAGGTCGGTCGACAGTCCGTAATGAAAGCCAGCCCCCGGCTGATCGATCAAAGGCAGGGTGGCAAGTCGTGCCATCCACTCATCGGGGCTGAGTGAGTTGTCCATCGTCCCGCCCAGAGCTTCGGCGCAGGCGCGAGAGATCGGACCACGATGAAACTCGCCGTAGGTGAGGCCTGAGCGATGCGTCAGGAGATCGCCGAAGGTGATCGGCCGCTCCGCCACATCCGTTTGGTCCAGAGGACCATTCGGATCGCGCAGGACTCGAAGCCGTGCGAGCTCTGGAGCATGGCGCGCGATGGGCTCGTCCAGTGCGAAGCGGCCTTCGTCGTACAGCATCAGGGCGGCCACGGTCGTCAGCGGCTTCGTCATTGACGCGAGTCGAAAAATCGTGTCCCGCTCCATGGGCAGATTCGTCACCAGATCCCGCCGGCCCACAGTCGCCGTCTGAACGACGCGTCCGTTCCGCCACACCAGGGTCGCGGCGCCAGCGAGGGCTCCAGCGTCGACGTAGGCTCGGATAGCAGCTTCGATTGCATCCCGATGAGACATGGCACAAATAATACTTGCATTATTAAATAGATCAACTATTTTATTGGCAGATGTCGGTGAAAAGCACGGAGTCGTCGCGGCGTAAACCCAAGGGCGACAAGCGGGATCGCACGCGAGCCACGCTGCTCGAAGCGGCGCGAGCCGTGGTTCGAGAAAAGGGGTACGCGAGCACCACGCTCGAAGCGGTTGCGCGGCGCGCCGGCATGACCACAGGGGCGATCTACGGAAACTTCAAGAACCGCGACGAGCTCTTCATCGCGCTGGGCCAGACCTACTGGGCGCCGGTGAAGCCCCGAATCAAACCTGGAGCGACGTTCGCCGACGCAATGCACGCAATGGCCGAGGCGACGCTCGAGTCAATCCCGGAGCGGTCGACGGTGGCAGTAGGACGATTGACGGGTCTGGCGTACGCGCTGACGAGCCCGGATTTGCGCGCACGAGTTCGCGAGATCACGGCCGGGAGTTACGAGCTTGGCGCGGAATGGCTCCGCACACTGGGTGATGAGCGCGAACTCCCCATGCCGCCGGAGCACCTGGTCTGTGTGATTCATGCCCTGATCGAAGGACTTGTGCTGCAACGGATTCTGACCCCGGAGCTGTTTCCTGACGAAGTGTTCTTCGCCGCATTCGATGCGCTGGCCCATCACCGCAGTCGTTGAGGTCAGCGAGCATCGCCGTTTCTTCGCGGCTCGTGGTCTGCGATGACATCAGCCGCTGCGGGGTACCGAAACGGACTGACGAACGGATCGACTGTCCCGAATTTCGCGCAGATGAGCGATACTTGCCACTCGATGTTCGTGGCGAAGTTCAAGTAATCGGCGGTTCGCGGCGCGAGAGTGGGACCAGCGGTTAGGCATCCCAACGAACGTCGTCAGCGCCGGAAGGAGACAGATGAAGGGACAGATTCGCACGTTGCGGGTGGACAAAGGCTTCGGATTCATCAAGGACGATGCAGGGAAGGACTATTTCTTCCACCAGAGCGCGATCTACGGCGAGGGGATCGAGGACCTGCGCGAAGGTGACAGCGTGGAGTTCGAGGTTGGCGAAGGGCCCAAAGGCCCTCGGGCCGAGAACGTCCGGCGCACCTCCACGTAGGGCCGTCGTCGCGGTGTCGACTCGCTTCCTCATGGTCGCTCCGTTCGTCACTCGTCATGGAAGCCGATGGCTGCGAGGGCCGGCGCGATCTCGGGATTCGCCATGAAACGCTTCCACACGAGGCCGGTGCGGTAGTTCTCGATCATCACCACGATTGGCGCCTGATTGAGTCCCATGTACACGTCTTCGAACCAGTTCTCCGTTTCGTTGAATCCATCACGGAACCCATAGATTCCCCAGACTCGATCGCCGAGGTCGCGATAGAAGTGCTTCAATGCTTTCATCGACTCTTCCGGCGTGTAGGGGAACGACGATAGGGCTGCCGACGGCGTGATCGTGCCGTTGTCGCCGGCCGGGATGGGCTTGCCGCTGCCGGCGTTGACGCCCGCGGAGCGGCCCCAGGACGCGTCGCCGTAGCCAGCACGTCCGAGCGGGTTGGCCATCGCGTACGCGTGGTGGATCCGGGCGATGTTGCGATTGTTCTCGAAGTAATTCGTGTAACGATCGCGCTTCGCGCGCGGGTCGAACCCCATGAACGAGAAGTGCGTGAAGAACAGCTCGCCGCCGCTGCCGACGCCCACGTCGAGCGGAATGCCGTAGTAGGTGTGACCGTTGACGTAGTGGTCGCCGTCCGTCGTCCGGCCCCAGTTCCGACGATAGCGAACCGCGAGGTCGGACTGACCGGCCCAGCCGGTGTGATAGAGGCTCGCAGGAACGGGATGCGTCGGTGACGCGATCGCCAGCAGGTAGACGATCATCGTCTCGTTCCACCCCACGAGCGGATGACTGATCGTGAAGGCGTACTTCGGCGACCAATGCCAGTACAGGAATTCGCTGTCGGGCGTCTTCCGGAACCAGTCCCATTCCACTGCCTTCCACAGCGCCGTGATCGTGTCGCGGATGTCGCGCTCGGCGGCAGCGTCACGGTCGAAGTACTGGCGCGCCGCCAGCAGCCCCTCCATCAAGAAGGCGGTCTCCACGAGATCCGCACCGTCGTCGTGGGGGCCGAAATACGCGATCGTCCTGCCGGTCCGGCCGTCCAGATAGTGTGGCCAGACGCCGTGAAAGCGATCGGCCTTCTGCAGGAATCGAAGGATCTTCTGCAGTCGCTCCACGCCTTGCGCGCGAGTGATGAATTGGCGCTCGACACCGGCAATCAGCGCCATGATGCCAAAGCCTGACGATCCGAGCGCCACGAGGTTGTCGTCACCGGGCGTGATCTCGATCGCCATGCCGGCGTTGGGATGCGCGCCGTCCCAGTAGTAGCGGAAGCAGGCCTCCTGGACCATCGTCAGGAGCTGTTCGTCCGACATCTCGACAGTCGTCGTGGAGACGACAGTTGACGGGCTCGACTCGTTCCCCGCGGCGTCGGACGCGGCGATGCGATAGAAGGCCTTTTTGCCTGGCGCGCCGAGGAAGTCGACGAAGCGACCGAGATGCCCTTTCTGAACGCCGATTGACGTGAACGTCCGGCCGTCGAATGAGCGTGAGATGACGTAGCGGAGGACGTCGGGCTCAGTATTCGGCTGCCACGAGAGCTCGATGTGCCGCTCGAACGCCCGCGCGGTGAGGTTCGCGGGCGTGGCCGGCGGTGTCGTGTCCGGGGCCTTTGGTTCGTCGGCGACACGAATGTCGTCGATCAGAAGCGTGTGCGGAACGTTGTCATCCAGACCCTGAACGAATGTGAGCGTGCTCAAATGCGCCGGGTCGAACGTGACATCGCGCGTATCGCCGAAGAGCCCGACGAACGTGCGGAAGGGCAGCGTCACACGCGTCCACTTGCCTGCGGGTACTTCGCCCGTCGTGGACAGCAATCCGATCGACGGGCTGCCCACGCCATTCGTGTCGGTCACGTAAACACGGGGAGCTGTATCGGGAGTCAGCGGCCGGTCGGAATAGGCCCAGAACGAAAGCGTGTCGCCAGCGAGATCGATGTTGCCGTAGAAGTGCTTGAAGTTGAGCGTGGCGTGCCAGTCGCCACCCTTTCCCGACAGCCATTTGAGACGCAGACAGTTCGGCGGCGTCGTGCACGTCGACGTCTCCACCGGCAGCTTGCCGTTCGTGAGCTCCAGTGCACTTGGCGCCACGACATCGCCGGTGCTGTAGAAGTACTCAGGCGTGGTGAGGCTGTTGTCGAAGGCGATGTGTTGGTCGTAGCTCGATTGCGCCCGAACGTCGGCGGCGGTGCACAGCGCGAACAGGAGAATGGTGGTGTATCGCATATCGCGGTTCCACGATTCGTGTGGTCATCATCGGCTGCGGGAGCGTCTCCGGGCAAGGTTGCACGGTCCCGCTGGCGCGAATGGCTGTGGTCGTAAAGACCAGTTAACAAACGACTTAGCTCATCAGATTGGTTTGACAACCTTCCGGGGCACGCCTAGAATTTTTTGCGACGTGGCGCCCTGAGAAACCGCGCTCGATGCTTTCCACACGCCGTGCTTCCTCTGCTCGGCGTGCCAAGCCGGACCTCCCTCCCCAGCCCCACTCGTCATTCGTGAGGTTTCTGCGTACGCAGAAACGGCAGTTGGGCGTGCAACTTCTCGAGGGTGGGACCCATGCCTGCAAATCTTCCCGTGCGTATCTCGTGCCTCCTGCTGGCGGCGATCTGCTGGAGCCTGGCAGAGACGCCAGCCAGCGCTCAGTACCGCGCCAGCCTGCAAGGCACTGTGACTGATCCACAAGGTGGCGTGGTGCCCGGCGCAACGGTCACCTTGACCGACAAGGAAACGAATCGAACATTGGAGACCGTCACCAACGAGACGGGGGGATATGTCTTCAACGCTCTCGCGGCGAGGACCTACACGCTGACGGCCGAACTTTCAGGGTTCAAGAAGAAAGTGCTCGACGATGTGAAGATCACTGCCGAGCAGGCGAACGCACTGAACGTGCAGCTCGAGATCGGCCAGACGAACGAGGTGGTCACCGTCGCTGCCGCGGCGCCGTTGATCGACACGGCAACCGGCAACATCAGTGGAACAGTGACTCAGCAGCAGCTGCAGTCTCTACCGTCGTTCGGACGTGATCCCATGCAGTTGCTGCAGCTCGCGCCCGGCGCGTTCGGTGACGCCTCGCGTGCAGCAAGCGGCGGCACGCAGAATCTGCCCGGGACGACGATCGGCGGCAGCGGCGCAAACACCGGCATCTTCGCCACGGAGAACGGCGGTCAGATCGTTGCCAACGGTGCGAGGACCGGCGAGAACAACTACCAGATAGATGGCGTCGGCATCACGAGCGTCTCGTGGGGCGGCACCGCAGTGATCACGCCCAATGAGGACTCGATCAAGGAAATCAAAGTCGTCACCAACAACTACGACGCCGAGAACGGCCGGTACCGCGGCGCGCAGGTGCAGATCATCTCGCAGAACGGCACCAACCAGATCCGGGGCAGCGCGTTCTTCAAGTGGGATCGGCCGGGCCTCAACGCGTTTCAGAAGTACAACGGCTACGGCAACGCCGTGACGAAGAATACGTCCGACTTCAACGACTTCGGTGGAACGGTCGGCGGTCCCATCCTCAAAGACAAACTGTTCGGATTCTTCTCGTACGAAACACTCAGGCAGCCGCAATCGGCCAACGTCGTGCAGGGCTGGTACCAGACGCCGCAGTACATGGCGCTGGCGGCGCCGGGGGGCAGCGCTGCGGAAAAGTTCCTGACGTTTCCAGGCTCGTCGCCGACGGCGGGCAGCGTGCTCATGGGCGCGGGTGATGGCCATGCCTGCGGCGACATCGGACTGACCGACGGCATCAACTGCCGCTTCATTCCGGGACAAGGGCTCGACGTCGGCCGGCCGCTCACGCTCCCGCTCGGCACGCGCGATCCGGCGTTCGCCGGACAGTTCTCGCCTGGACTCGGCGGCGACGGCACTGGCAGCCCCTCGAATCTCGATGGCATCCCCGATCTGCTCTGGCTGGTGACCGGCAGCCCGCAGAAGAGTACCGCGAATCAGTACAACATCCGTGTCGACTACAACGCCACGTCGAAGGACCTGCTGGCGTTCAGCATGTATCGCGTCCCGCAGAGCAGCGATTCGCTCAACGGTTCCACCCGCGAGATGAACGCCTTTCATCACACGCAGACCAACGAGGCCGAGACGATCATCTGGAACCGCGTCTTCTCGAGCTCGCTGCTGAACGAGGCGCGCGCGAACGCGGCGGGCTGGCGCTGGCGTGATCTGGACAACAATCCCGACGGGCCATGGGGACTGCCCAGCGTCTACATCCAGGGCGTCGACGGCAGCAGCACGATCGGCACCATCCAGCCGAACAACCATCTCGACTTTGGCATCGGTGCACCCGGCTTGTTCGATCAGTGGACGTTCGGCTTCAAGGACACGCTGACCAAGGTGGTCAAGAGCCACACGATCAAGATGGGCGGCGAGCTCACGCGGATGCGGTTCGTCGATACGTCTCCGTGGTCGGCGAGGCCGTCGTACTACTTCAACAACATGTGGGATTTCCTGAACGATGCGCCGTCGGCCGAGAACGCCTCGTTCGATCCGTTGACCGGTGTCCCGACTGACTTCCGTAAGGATACGCGGCAGACGCTGGGAGCGGTCTTCGTCCAGGACGATTGGCAGCTCAGGCACAACCTCACTGTCACACTCGGGCTGCGCTGGGCGTATTTCGGGTCGATCTCGGAGAACAGCGGCGATCTCAGCTCGGTCGTGCTCGGGCAGGGCAATGCCGCGTTGACGGGACTCTCCCTGCGCCTCGGTGGTCACCTGTACGACGTCGACAAGTCGAACTTCGGGCCGCAAACGAGCCTCGCGTGGAGCCCCTCGCGCTTCAACGGGCGGCTCGTCATCCGGGGTGGCGCAGGCGTCGCGTACAACGGACTCGATCAGGCGATTTCGCTGAATGGCCGCGGCAACGCCCCATTCCTGTCCACGGCCGGCAATCTGACCGACGGCCAGATTGTTTACGGCGTGAACAGCTTTCCGGCCAATGTGAACTCCTTCTCCGGATACGGATCGAATCCAGCGACGATTGCCGCTTTCGATCCGAACACGAATCTACCGATCCCCGGAGGCCCCAACTTTGCGCGGATCTCCCTCACTGGCTATCCGGCGGAATGGCCATCGACGCGGGCTATCCAATACTCGGCCGAAGCCGAGTACGACCTGGGCCACCAGTGGGTCGCATCGTTGGGATATCAGGGCAGCACGACACGCCACCTGACCATTCAGCGCAATCTGAACCTGCTGCTCGCCGCGCAGGGGGTGCCGCTCAATCCGGTCGTGGATTATCTGGAGTACTACTCGAACGACGGCAAGGCGCTCTTCAACGCGATGCTGGCCGGTATCCGTCATCGATTCGCCAACTCCTTCGAGCTGGTCGGTCAATATCGGTTCAGTCGAAGCATGGACGATGGCTCGAACAACTTCGCCAACGATGCGTACGTCTACGATCCCGGCGAGGCGTGGGGGCCTTCAGACTATGACGCCACGCACATGTTGAAGATCTGGGGTGTCTGGTCGCCGACGATCTTCAAGGATGGTGGCTGGCGCGAGAAGGCGCTCGGCGGTTGGACGATCAGCGGTATCTTCAATGCGCATTCAGGCTTCCCCTTTACGCCGGTGTACGCCGGCCAGGGCTGCGGTGTGATCTACGCGGGAAGCCGCGGCAACTGCGACCTGCGTCCGGCGTCGTATCTGGGCGGTGCGCTCGACGGGTACGACGACGATGCCTTCAAGCGGCCGGGCGGCAATTTCCCGGGAGGTGGTTCGGTGTTCTTCACGCAACCGTCGCGCGTGGATGGGCCGCCGTTCGACCAGGTCGCATCGGGCGCCGTGCCGCCTGGGGCGATACCGGGACGACCCGGCATCTCGCGCAACTCGTTCCGCGGTCCGCGCTACTTCAACATCGACGCGACGGTCAGCAAGGCATTCGGTCTGCCGGCGGCGCCGGTGCTGGGCGACGCGGCGAGAGTGGAATTCCGCGCGAACTTCTTCAACTTGTTCAATCAGGTGAACCTGTACAACGTGCAGAACAACATTCTCGATGCGCATTTCGGCGAAGCGCAGGAGGGCCTGGGCGGGCGAACGATCGAGCTGCAGGCGAGGTTCAGTTTCTGACGTGGACAAGTCAGGCAAGTCAGGTCCGGTCAACCAGGTCGATCGAGTCACCTGCGGCGGCGGGGTTGCAGCTCCGCCGCCCCGATCACTGCGGTTGATCGAGCTGGAGGCGAGGACGCTCGGTCCCCTCGCCCGATCCGGGCGGATGGGTGCCGCCCAATCGGGTAAAGGCCGCACGCGCGCGGGCGGCGTCTTCCGGCCTGCCGGCTTGTTTGTACGCGCTGCCGAGTGAGTATTGGAACTGGGGCTCGGTCGGCACCATGCGCGCCGCAGTTTCGAGTTCCCGGATTGCGTGCGGGACATCGCGCGAATCGAGATACAGCAGGCCCAGCAGGTAGTGCCCGAACGGGTAGTCCGGCTGGATGGTCACGACTTCGTGCGCGTACGGAATGCCCTTCGCTGAATCCACCCGATAGTACGATGCCGCGATCTGCATGCGTGCGCGCACGTGACGCGGGTTGTTGGCGATTTCCGACTTGAACTGCTCGATTGCGGGCTCCGGTGTGTCGAGCGCCAGGAGGAACCTGCCGAACGCGTAGTGCACGTTCGGAAACGTCGGGAACTCCTGCGCCAGCGCCGCGTACTCGGCCTTCGCGGCGTCCCACTGCAGCGCCAGCCGGCTGTGCTCTGCGCGCCCCGCGCGCAGGACAGATCTGATGTTCCGGCGAATCGGCCGGAGGCGCATCCTTCGGACCGATCAGCAGCACGCCCAATCCAAGCGCGAAGGCTAGGTCGTCGCTGTTGACGCCATCCTCCACGAGGTCTTTCAGGGCGTCGAGTGCGTCTTCGTACCGGCCCTTGCGAAGCAACAGCATCCCTTCGTGGTACTCGAGGACGCGGACGAGTTGTTGCTCGCTCTTGACCCCCAGGCGCTTCGCCGTGCGAATGTGCTCGAGGGCGCTGTCGTTCCGATCCAGCTGGTACTCGCAGAGCGCGAGCATCAGATGCGCGGTGCCATTCGTGGAATCGTACGAGAGCAGGCGGCGGAATGCCTGGGCTGCGGAGGGATACGAATCCTGGTCGTACAGGATCGTCCCCAGTGACCACCAGCCTTCCTGCCACGCCGGGCGCTTTGCCAACGCTTTGCGGTAGAGCGACGCCGCTTCATCGAGTCGACCGGCGTCCCGGGCCGCGTCAGCCTGCGCCGACAGAGACGTAAAGCTCAGCGGCGGCGCTGGACGATCCTGCCGGTCGTTCTGCAGAGCAAGCCCAAGGAAGAGGATTGCTGCCAGCGCCGCGCTGCCCACCTTCCAATATTACGACTGCGATCCTGACTCGTTCAACGCGAACACCGCCGCTATGGACAAACAGCGGCGACGGTATTGTTGAAGGTGGCGTTGGGGGGGTTACCGGGGACGACATCGAACAGTTGGGCGGTGTTGTTATTCACAATGTTCCCGTCGCCATAAAGGGTAATCCACTTGGCGGTGTTGTGATGGACGCTGTTGAAGTCAGATCCTTGACCGCCAGCAATCGAATACGGAAATAGGCCGCCGCAGACTGCGTTGTGGTGAACCGAATTGAAGGTGCTGCCGGGATAGGCTGGCGCGATTTCACACGTATCGATGTTGATGCCAGTCTCCGTCGCGCCTCTGACGATGTTGTGATACACGGTGCTGCTGGAGCTGGCACACCCCAGGTTCACCCCTATACGGCCGCCCCTGATGTAGTTGTAGGCGATCTCGGTGCTGGCGTTGCCTTTGATGGCGACGTTCACGCCGATATCGTATTTGGCTACCGAACCCGAAGGCACCAGAGTAAAGCCTGCCACCGTTGCGTTGACCCCCGTGACGGTCACGACACTGTTGACGACCGCCGCTTTGATTATGGTGACACCGTATCCGCCGGTAGAGCTGACCGTCAGGTTAGCCTTGTTGATCGTGATGTTCGCGATATAGGTGCCCGGGCACACATTGACGGTGTCACCCGCGTTGGCGGCATTGATGGCGGGTTGGATTGTTGTGTAACCCGCCTTGCTGCAGCTTGTGCCCGGCGCCGGGCCCAACGCATTGGGACTGACCCAAATGGTCGCAGCGTTAGCGTTCTGCCCGGCGACAAGAACAGCGGCCAGCAGCATGATGAGAAGCAAAACCTTGCGCATGTTTCTCTAACCTCCACAGGAATGGTGTCGAGAGCCACGCGCCCATTTCATGAAGAGGTAAGAGTTTTGTAACCGGAGGACAGCTCTCGAGGGAGAGGGCTGAGGATGGGCTGGTAGGGATCGAGAGCGATCGTTTGCTTTGAGATCCTATCGAAGTGCCGCGAGCACGCCGCGCATATAGGCGATCGACTCGATCATCCCCGGCAACGGGTCGTCTTCCTTGATCTGGTACTCCAGTCCGACCTGTCCCGCGTAGCCGATCTCGACGAGCGTCCTGAACAACCGCGGGAAGTCGAACACACCGCGGCCGACTTCGACCTGGCTGTCCCGGTTCATCGGGTCGCTCAGATCCTTCACGTGCATATCGAGGACTCGATCCTTGTACGTGGCGATTGCCTTCACGAAGTCGGTGCCCGTGCGGCTCGTGTGGCCGATGTCCACGCACAGCCCCATCCGCGCGTCACGCCCCTTGATCGCGTTGAAGGCATCCTCGGGCCTCGGGTACCACTTGTCTTCGGGACCGTGGTTGTGGATTGCCAGCTTGATGTCGAACTCCTTCACGAGACGCTCGATGGCGTCGAGCGCCGCCGGGTCGGGTGACGCGAAGATGAGCGGGAATCCCGCGGCCTTCGCGTACTCGAAGTCCTTGCGGATCTGAGCGGCATCGTTCTCCATCGTGATCGTGCCGCCGCCCATGATCGTGATCCCGGCCGACTCGATCTTCGCGCGCGTGGCCCGGAGCGTGTCGGGCGAGTCGGTGCGCGGGATGTGCACGTCCTTGAAGGTCATGTACCGCACGTTCAGCTGCCTGGCCATGGCGAGCGCCTGATCGAGCGTGAACTTTCGCAGCGAGTACGACGCCACGCCGATCTTCAGCGCGGGACTCGCGGCGTCGGCGGTCGATCGCGTCTTGCCCCGCACCGAGGCAACCGGCAGCGCAAGACCGGCAGCCGCGGAAACAAGAAACGCACGACGGGTCGGCGTCAGCGACATTGAGTTCTCCAGACGATAGGGTCGTATTCGTATTCGGGTTCGTGTCAGCCGACGCCAGGTGTAGGCGCAAGCGTCAAGGATCCATCCACGTTCAGCGCCTGCCGACAAGCCCACGTGATGGGATAGCGCTGTCCTTTGACCTCGAGCTCGGCCTTCAAACGCAGGCCTTTCCAATCGGTGCCCTTCGGAAGGGGCAGCATCGCCTGCCGGACGCCGCGAGTCATCGGGTAGCCCGGATCCACGCAGCCACTCACCTTGACGGCGTTGTCTTCGCTGAAGACGGTCAGGCGGACGGTGCCTGGCACACAGGCCACGCCATCGTTGACGAGACCGATGACGAGACCGGGATGTCCGTTCTTCTCGTAGCTCCAGATCCAGGACGGCCGGATGCGGTAGCCGATGCGCCTTGCCGCGCGATCCAGGAATTCAGGGCGCGCTTCGTACACGGCACGAAGACTCTTGGCGGAGATGTTGTGAAAATTCCAGAGCGACCAGTAGTTCGCCCCGACGTCCAGCACGTGCTCGAGGATGTTCTCGGTGTGATCGAGACCATCGGTTGACAACAACCGCGATCGGTCGCCAGGCATGCCCGACTCGCAAATCGCCGCGAGCCACGGCGGCCGGTTGCTCAACGGCTCGATCTGCTCGTTCTCGATGAAGATCGTGTCGGTGCGGATCCAGTTGTGGGATCGCACCGTGCGATCCAGCAGTTCGGAATTCCCGACCCGGCTGAAGTCAGGCTGCGTATTCGTGACGAGCGGCGTCTTCGTCCATGTCTCGAGCTGGGTCTCGAACATCTGCACCCACGTCTTCTCCGCCACCACATCATCGGGAAACGGATGGCCTTCGTACGGCCAGGTGTGGCCCTCGCCCCAGAAGCCGTACATGACGGTGTCTACGTACTCGACCTGCGGATGGCCGTCCAGTTCCTGCGCGAGCAGGCCGTTCAGTTCCTTGAAGGCCGCCTGGTATTCGGGGTGATCGTACCGCGGCATCTGATTGAGCGGCTTGTGTCGCGGCTCCGTGCTCTTCCGCTCCCACTGTCCCTTCAACGGCACGTACGGCACCTTCGCCATGAGGAACTCGGGCATGCCGGCCTCGGGATGATCGGGATTCTCGAGCATGACGCGGAAGCCGATCCGCTTCCCATGGCGCTTGGCGACGTCGAACGCGATCTTCCAGCCTTCCGGAAAGTCGAGGCGTCCCGGGCGCTGCTGCACGTCGCGCCAGTTGAGGCGGACGTACACCTTCTGTGCGAACGGCAGACCGATCAAATCCTCGCAATATTGTTCCAGGGAGTCGCCCTGCGTCCGCGGCGGCCAGAAATCGCCCGAGATGTAGACCGTCAGGCCCATGCCGTAATTGGGGACGATCTCTCGGGACGGGTTCGTGGTCATGACCACGCTGCTGCCCGGCACGACCGGCTCGGGGAGATATTGCGGAAACGGGCCCTGGTAGAGACGATCCCGCACTGGAGGCCCAGAGCCGAAATCGTGTTTGTCCCAGTTGTGTGAGGGGACGAATGCGCCGGCCGCTGTCGATCCAAGGCCAGCGCCCAGGGCTGCAGCACCGGCAGTCTGAAAGAAATCGCGACGTCTCATGAAAGTGTGCCTCGGCGATGGCTGGCAGAGGATACCGTAACCTCGCCGAGGTCCGGACCAGCGCGGACGACCGCAGCGGCGAGTCCGTCAGTGAATGATTTCACCGTCGCCTATCTCGTCGAAACGCTCCATGTGAGGGATGTCGAGGCCCCGCACGGCCTCGATCGCCGCTCGCAGCGCCTCGTCGGCGCTGCACCCCTTGTCCAGGTTTCTGCGCGTGGTCCGCAACAGCCGGAGAACCCGCGCGCGATCGAAACGCTGCCCTTCGCAGTGTTCACAAAAACCCATAAGACCGAGTGTATCCCTGACGGCGCCGGTTCTGTCTCGAATTGCCTGGCTGGCGTCGATGAGGCGCGGACCGATCAGGCCGTCCCCCAGTCGCCACCGCACACGGCAAACGCTGTAACATCACGACCTTGGCCTTGGGTGGGACGAGGTCTCCGGGCACCGAATGATGCAGTCGCCGTCACGAGAGCTCGAGCTGTTCAAGTTCCTCGACAACCTGAGTCAGTACTTGCGGTCGACCCGCGATCCCCGGAAGGCGTTGACCTTCGCGCTCCGGGAGAGCCGCGCGTTCTTCCAGGCCACGAGTGCCTGCATCGCCGTCGCTGAACCCGGTGAAGACGACGCGCGACTGGTGCTGGCCATCCCGCGGGACGAGGCCTGGGACCTTCAGCATCTCGCCCGTTTCATCCGACACACCCGGCCGCCGGTTCGCCACGATGTGATGCTCGGGCCGCTCAGACGCCGCGGCGCGGCATGGGGCGCCATCGCGTTCAAGCGAACGTCGCTGCCGTTCGACCACAATGACAACCGGCTGCTTACTCGGATCGCGGCGGCCGTTGCCGATGCCATTCAGTCGATGGATCGCGAACGAATGCTGGAGGTGCGAGACCGCATCGACCGGCGGATCATGGAGCTGATCCATCCAAAGGACCTCTTCTACCAGATTCTGGACGGGCTGCGGTCGCTGACACACTACGATCACTCGTCGGCGCTGTTGATCCGCGAGCGCGGCGAGGACACGCTTCGCGTCGTCGCCGAGCAGGTCGCATGGACCAAGGCGCGAAGCCGGCACATCGGCCTGACGCTTCCGCTCGAGGCGGAGCTTCAGCCGGCCCTCAAGTCGGCAGAGACGTACGGGTTCGATCGGCACGGCGACGAGTGGCGCGCGTGGAACGGCAGACCGGTCGCGAGACTGGCGGAGGTGCTGGACTACAATCGCGACGGACATGACGGCGCGGACGCGAGGGAAGCCTCGATGCTTTGCGCGCCTCTGGTTACCCGCGATGGTGTGATCGGCCTTCTCAAGGTGGCGTCGCGCCATCCCGGCCGACTCAAGCCCTTCGATGCGGAGCTCGTCGATCGCTTCCGCTCCCAGGCCGCCGTCGCGATTCAGAATCTCACGCGCACCGAATCTCTGCAGGCTCGCATGCTGTCGGCCGAACGGAAGCACGCGATGGCCGATCTCGCCCGCACCGTGTCCCACGACGTGAACAATGCGCTCGGGGCCATGCTGCCGCTCATCCAGCAGGTGAGGGCGGATCTCGAGGCGGGCCGGATGGAACCCGCGGTCTATCTCGACGATCTCGATCAGGTGCAGAAATCGGTGCAAGCCTGCCGACGGATCTTCGGTGGGATGCTCGCGTTCGCGCGCGGCGGTGCACGGCGCAGCCACTTCGGCGAGGTATCCCCAGCGCTCGAGACAACCCTGGCCGTGTTGAAGGACGGCATGGAGCGCCGCGGCATCGACCTGGTCGTGGAAGCTGGCGACGGTCTGCCGGCGGTCGCGTGCGGGCAGAGCGATCTCGAACAGGTGTTCCTGAATCTGTTGACCAACGCGCGCGAAGCCAGCTCTCAAGGCGGACGCGTGACGTTGCGTGTCGTGGCCGAACACGGGCAGATCAGTATCACCGTCGACGATACCGGTGCAGGGATCCCGGCTGAGCACCTCCAGCGGATCTTCGAGCCGTTTTTCACGACAAAGACGAACGGCAACGGCCTCGGCCTGTCCATCTGCCGCTCGATTCTGTGGGAGGTGGGGGGCACGCTGTCGGTCGAGAGCGAAATCGATCGTGGCACCCGCGTTCTCGTGACGGTTCCAACTGCGTCGGCGCAACGGATGGGCGCACCACAATGAAGAAGGCAGCGCGCATCCTCGTCGTCGATGATGAACCTGGTATGGTCCGCGCGGTCGTGCGGGTCCTCGAGAGCGGGCACGATGTCGTCGGCAGCCACTCCTCGCGAGAAGCAGTCAACATCGCCAAGCAGTTCGATCCGGACCTCGTCATCCTGGACGTCAGGATGCCGGAGATTGACGGTTTCGAGCTGATGGAGCTGCTGAAGGCCACGCATCCCGGGGTCGATATCATCGTGATGACGGGCAGTCTCGACGATCTCGATCAGAAGCTCATTCGCGCCATCCGTGGACGCGCGTTCTACTTCATCCAGAAGCCGTTCGACCGCGAGGTACTGCGGACGCTGGTCGAGCGGTGCATCGAGCTTCGCTGGCGCCGCCTGGAGAGCCGGCGACACGTCGACCGACTGGAGCGCGAGCTCAGCGAGGCGCGAGCGTTCCAGCGAGGATTGCTGCCGCTCTCGGAGATGGTCATCGACCGGCTTGCGCTGTCGTGCCGATACGAGCCGTGCGTCGAGCTCGGCGGAGATCTCTGCGACTACGTGCCGCTCGGGTCTGGACGGGTCGCGCTACTCGTGGCCGACGTCATGGGCCACGGCGCTTCGGCGGCGATGCTGACCGGCGTCGTCAAGTCCGCGTTTGGTGCGTCGAACCAGGGCAGCGACGACCCGAGAGCGATGGTCCACCGCCTCTGGAGCAACATGGAACCATTCGGGGCGGAGCGGTTCGTGACGCTCATTTCCGCCGTGGTATCGCCGACCGAGAGACGAATCGACTACGTCAACGCGGGGCATCCTCCAGGTCTGCTCATTGGCAAAGACGGCAGCGTTTCACGGCTCGCGAGCACCGGCATGCTCGTGTCTCCCGCATTCCCTGACTGCTCGTGGGAGCAACGCAGTATTGCCTTCGCACCTGGTGATTTCCTGTTCTTGTACACCGACGGCGTGTCGGACGCGCTCGCCGGTCCGGCCGGCGACGGCGAGGGGGCTCTTATCGAGCTGCTTCAGGCACGCCAGGCGTCGGATGTGCCGTTGCTCGATTCCGTTCTGGCCCACGTGCGCGAGCGGGGTGGCGGGCGCCCGCAGCCTGACGATCTCACGTTGTTGTCAGCCGCTATGCGCTGATTTTAGGTCGACATGGGACTGGACGTTGTCGAGCTGTTCATGAGTGCGGAGGAGAGTTAACCCGCGAAGTCCACGCGTCCTCAGTCTCTCACACAGCGCACCGCGAAGGCTCTGGCGGTCTCGCCGTCCGTCTGGCGATAAAGCGCCTCGCTGCCCTTGCCGAAGTTGTAGTAGATAGCCGTGCCCCCGGCCGCGCCCGCCGTAGCCGTCCAGTAGAACCCGTGCGCATCGAGTCGTCCGTACTCGCCCTTCTCCGAACGCCCACCACCGAGCACTGCGTTGAAGCCCGACCGGCCGCCGGCCAGAAGCGCTGTGAACGCCGAATGACCGCGGTCATCCGAATCGTCGAACATTCCACCAAACTGCTTCGCGAGTTGCCGCCAGTCCCCGTCCGTCGGTAGCCGCCATCCAGCCCCGAGCGACCGGCACGCCTGCTGCGCCGCCTCCCACGTGTAAAGGCGGCCGTATCGCCCGCAGTCCGCCTCCGTATCGTCGTAGCAATAGGACGACGACGTCACGAAGCGGAGGTTGTCTGTCGTCCACTGTTTGCCATCCGGCATGCGTTTGAGGGCCTGGCCCGGAGCCGCCGGCGCGAACGTCACACTCAGCGCCAAAGTCAGGGCAAGAATGCGAGTCCAGGCCGCCGTAACGACCGCCCGGGTCGTGACACTCCCTAGCCAGACCAGCCGAAAAGGAGCCGTCGTCATGAACCCCCGCATCGATGAAGTTGCCACGGACCTGTTCCGTATCAGCGTGTATGTGCCGCAGATCGACCTGCAATTCAACCACTTCCTGATTCGCGACGAAGAGCCGCTGCTCTTCCACACCGGCCTGCGCGGGATGTTCCCGGCCGTCCGGGAGGCGGTGGCCTCCATCATCGACCCGGCGAGCCTCCGCTGGATCAGCTGGAGCCATTTCGAAGTCGATGAATGCGGGGCGCTCAACGAGTGGCTGACTGTGGCGCCCAAAGCGCTGCCAGTCTGCGGCGAGCTGGGCGCCATGATCAACATCAACGACTTCGCGAACCGGCCGCCTCGCACGCTGAAGCCAGACGAGGTGCTCGAGACGGGACGCCACCGGTATCGCTTCGTGCCGACGCCGCATCTGCCGCACGGATGGGACGCGGGCGTCCTCTTCGAGGAAGCCGATCGCGTGCTCCTGTGCTCGGATCTGCTCCACCAGATTGGCGACGTCGAGCCCGTGACGACAAACGACATTACGGGACGGTACCGTCACGCGCTCGAGACGTATCAGAAACATCCCATCCTCATGGACTATGTGCCCTACACGGAGAACACCCGGCGCCAGCTCGACAAACTTGCGGCGCTGAAGCCGCGCACGCTTGCGGCGATGCACGGGTCCACATTCATCGGCGACGGAGCCGGACTCCTCACCGAGAGCGCCAACATCCTTCGGGATGTCAGCGCAGCGGCGCATCTGAACGGCGTGGCGTAGCGTCATGCTTCAGCGTGCGCAGCGATTGACGCCTCCGCCGCGCGGCTGCTACGGTTGCCGCTCGATGGCGGATTACGTCAACGAGAGCGATGGTAGTCTCGCGCGAGCGGTGGCAGCGGGAGCCCCGGGGTTGGCAGAGGACGCGGAGAGCGAGTTGTATCGCCGCTTCGCGCCCCGTGTCCGCTACTACGGGTTGCGCCACCTGCGCGACGAAGACGCGGCGCGCGACCTCGTGCAACAGGTCATGCTGCTGGCTATCGAGAAGCTGCGCGCCGGCGCGATCCGCGACGCCGATCAGATTGGCTCGTTCATCCTCGGCGCCAGCCGGACGATGACGATCGATTTGAAGCGGCGCGAGCGAAGGCGTGAGCGCCTGCGTGAAACGTTCGGCGTCGAACCGCTGGCGTCGGACCCGCACGACCATGCATCACTCGATCTCGATCGCCTTGACGAGTGTCTTCACCGGCTTCCGGAGCGGGAGCGGCTCGTGATGCTGCTCACGTTCTACGCCGAGCGCTCCTCGCGTCAGGTCGGCGACGAAATGACGATCAGCGAAGGCAATGTCCGCGTGATCCGGCACCGTGCGATCGGCAAGCTGCGCGCATGCATGACGGAAACTGGAGGCGTCGAATGACCTCACCCTGCGACGCTCCTGTTTCAGACGACGATCTGCTGGACTACTGGATTCACGCGATCGACGGGCAGGACGCGGAACGAATCGAAGAGCATCTTTTCACGTGCGCCTCCTGCAGCGCACGATTCCAGGCCATGGCGACGCTCGGCGTCGGACTCACCGCGCTCGCGCGGCGCGGACGCATTTCGGGGATCGTCTCGCGCTCCCTGCTCAATCACCTGCAGCGCGATGGTGTCCACGTCCGTCAGTTCGTGCTCGCACCCGGTGAGCGTGTTCCGTGCGCGGCGTTTCCAGACGACGACCTGGTCGTGATTGCTCTCCGCGCGGACTTTGCGGCATCCGAGGCCGTAACCGTCCGGCTGACCGCCGCAGACGATACTCTGGTCAATGAGGTGAGAGATGTCCCGGTCGTCGCCACAGATGTCGAGCTCCTGTGGGCGACGCCTGGCGAGAGCATTCGGCGGATGTCGTCGGCACGGCTTCGGCTGACCGTGCGTTCACAGTCGTCGCAGCCGGCGGTACCTGCGGAGTACGAGCTCGATCACACGGCGCTTCCGACGACGCTCTCGTGAGGAAACGGGGTCGGGATGAGTTTCAGTTTCTGCTACGTCGTTTGATCACACATGGGTGGCAGAAACTGAAACTCATCCCGACCCCGTTTCCCCCGTTCAGTCCTTCCGCGCCTCCACCTTGCGCACCGTTTCGTTGCCAGGCAGGAGTCGGGCAGTCCCGGTCAGATGGCTGCCGTCGACCGTGAGTCGCCAGACGCTCTTGACACGCGGCGAGCTGAACTCGGCTTTCCAGCACGCCTCACCTGAGTCGTAGACGAGGTCGAGATCGCCCATACGCTCGCGCTTGCCATTGACGATCTTGTCAGCCGCCCAGTGCACCGTGCCCCGCTGATGCGCCGCCGTGAATTCGTACACGACCGTCTCGTCGTGACACGCTGGCGCGGCGACGAGGTCGGTGCACGTTGACGTCCCTCGCCACACGCCGATCAGCTGCGCGGGATCAGGCTGGTCCTGACTCGCCCATGTGATTGAGCTTGCCCACAGGATGAGCACGGCTCCCCACACCATTCCGCCCGATCGCCGCGTCACGACAGGCTGAACCATGCGCCGATGCTACCGCAGAAGAGGTGCGTTCAGCAGACCGTGTACGGACCTTTTGGATCGGGTTCAGGCGGAGGATCGATCACCGGCGGCGGCAATGGTTGTGTCAGCGGCAGCGGTGGTGCCTTGCCAGGCGTCGGCGGTCGCGGTGGATCTGACGGCGGCGGATCATCATCGTCATCGTCATGCACCAACTTGTGCAGCGTGATGTACCGTCGCTCTAGGCGGCTGATAGAGTGATCGTTTTGGCGCGATCCCGATACGGACGCGCTTGTCACGGCCAGCGCAGCAGTCATGGTGCTGAACCAGTTGCAAGGGCCGCGCCTGTTCCGTCGCCCGCAGCCGTAGCCTGCAGACCGTAGGCCGCAGACCGTTAGGCGGCCGACCGAGCCACTATGTTCGTGATTGAGCTGATCTACAAGTCGTCACTCGCCGAGATCGATGCGCAGATGGGTGCGCACGTAGCCTTCCTGAAGAAGCACTACGCAGCAGGACATTTTTTGATCTCGGGTCGCAAGGTTCCACGGGACGGCGGAATCATTCTCGCCGTCGCTAAGACGCGCGGCGAGATCGAGGCCATCATCAAGCAGGATCCATTCGTCGCGCTCGGACTCGCAGACTTCCGCGTCATCGAGTTCCGCGCGAGCCAGCGCGCCGACGACATCCAGCAGCGGCTCGACACGCCGTGAGGCCCAATGGGCGGGCACAGGATTAAGTCAGGCCGAGGGCCATTCGTCAATCGACAATCTGCCCTCGTCAATGAGTACTTCAACTAAAGTCCGAACGCTGCGCGCACCTGACGGCCGGTCATTCCCGTATTGTAGACGGGCGTATCGGGCTCGAATGCCTGTCCCCGCGCGAGAGCACCGATGTGGACAGGGTCGAAGCCGGCATCCTTCGCCAGCGCCGCAACCTGTTCGACGGCGTCGCGATCGTCTCCGGCGAGCGGAATCCCCACGAGATCGCCTTGCCGATGGGCCTCGGATTCCAGCACCTTGAAGTAGACCGTGTTGAACGCCTTTACCCAGCGGGACGACGGGAACATGCGTGCCGCCCAGACCGCCGACCCACCTTTCGTCGAGCGTGCCTGCGCAGCGATCTCGCCATCTCGCTGGTCGTAGGCGTTCCCGGTGTCGATGACAACCTTGCCCGCCAGCGCCGGCGCGAGATCGATCGCGAGCGACGGCATTGCTTTGAGTGGCACGGTCAGCATGACGACGTCGCCGAACCGTGCGGCGTCCGCCGCAGTTCCAGTCGAGGCACGTGGACCAAGCCGTTCCACGAGCGGTTGCAGCTCCTCGGGATGCCGCGACGCGATGCGCACCTCATGCCCCGCATCGGCCCAAAGCTTCGCCATCGTCGCGCCGATCATTCCGGCGCCTACGATTCCGATCTTCACCTTGTACTCCTCTTGCGGGGGCGCTGAGGCAGGGCGAAGAAGATCGCGAAGCCGAGGTTGAGCGCCTGCCGCCGTCCGCTACGGCAGATTGCCGTAATGGCTCCCCCAATCGTACAGACTTGCTTCCCGCGCGGCTACTCGCCAGTCGGGTAGGAGTGGGGTAGGCTCATGTCCCTCGGATGCCTCCCATCGCCGATCGTGCGGAATCCGGTCTCGCGGCCACGACCGTCCGCAAGGTTCGCCTCCACATCCTCCCGCTCGTCTTTCTCCTGTACATCATCGCTTTCCTGGATCGGATCAATATCGGGTTCGCGGCATTGACGATGAACCAGGATCTCGGGATCACGAGCACGCAGTACGGCTTTGCTGTCGGGATCTTCTTCTTCGGGTATTTCATCCTCGAGATTCCAAGCAACCTCATGCTCCACCGGATCGGCGCGCGTGTCTGGATCTCGCGCATCCTGATCACGTGGGGCGTCATCGCCGTCGGCACGGGGTTCGTGCAGAACATCCAGCAGCTCGTCGTGGCACGATTTCTCCTCGGGCTCGCCGAAGCCGGATTCTTTCCCGGAATGTTGCTGTACCTGACCTATTGGTTCCGCCAGCGGGAACAGGCCCAGGCGATGGCGTTCCTCGTCAGCGCGCAGCCGGTGACGAACATCCTCGGCGCCCCGGTCTCGGGATTGATCCTCGATCACATTCACTGGCTCGGCATCGACAGCTGGCGATGGCTGCTCGTGCTCGAAGGATTGCCAGCGGTCGTTGGCGGCGTGCTCGTTCTGTATTTCCTGCCCAGCCGGCCCGCCGACGCGACGTTCCTCGCGCGTGAGGAACAAGAGTGGCTCGTCGCGGAGTTGGCGCGTGAAAGCCAGCCCCGCGCGCAGACGCATTCGTTTCGTCTACTGCTGAGCGGGCCGGTGCTCCGGTTGGCCGCGATTGGATTCACGCAGGCCAGTGCGGCGTACTCACTGACGTTCTGGCTGCCGCAAGTCGTAAAAGCGATCTCGAGTCAGTACCTCGAACACCGCGGTGGGGCTGCTGGTTGCGATTCCCTACTGCGCCGCGCTCGTCTCGCTCATCATCGTCTCTCTGAGCTCCGATCGCTCCAGGGAGCGGCGGTTTCACGCCGGCGTTCCGCTCCTCATCGGCGGCCTCGCGTACATGCTGCTGGCGGTCGTGCACACGTCGACGACATCGCTCGTGCTGTTGACGGTGGCCGCGATTGGCATGTGGGGCTACTTCGGCCCCTGCTTCGCGATTCCGGGCCAGCTGCTGGCAGGCACTGCGGCCGCCACCGGCCTTGCGTTCATCACGTCGGTCGCGAATCTTGGCGGGTTCGCCGGACCGTATGTGGTTGGTCTCGTGGGCCGAGCGACCGGGAGCGTGTACAGCGGGCTCGCGCTCGCCGGCGTGTCGCTCTGGATTTCCGCAGCGCTCATTCTGAGTCTGCCTGCTACCGTGAACGGCCGCCCGCACGGACCGGCTTGACGGGTTCCCGTCCCGCCGACATCGACGCAAACAGACTGGCGAGCTCCTCGCCTGACATATCGCGAGCGAGCGCGAGGATTAGCAGCAGTCGCGCTCGCAAGGGCGATAGTGCTCCGGCCGAGACGAATCCGACATCCTCACCAGCAACGGGGCCCACGAGCCCGCCACCGGTTCGAGAGGCAACGACGACCCGAACTCCGGCGCGCGCCACCCGACGCGCGGCGCTGGCTTGAGACGGCGTCAGCGAACCTGCGCCGGCTCCGGCAATCACGATCCCGGCCGCGCCGGCTTCGGCGGCCGCGTCGATCAGATCACCATCGGCCCCCTGATACGTTTCGAGGATGTCCACCCGCGGCAGCGGAGCGTCCCTCTCGATCCGCAACAGGCCCGGTGCCGGGCCGGACGCCGCCAATGGCCGGAACGTCACACGTCCCGAGCTCACGACGCCCGCGGCCGCGCCGACTGGTTCATCGAACGCGCTGAGGCTGGTCGTGTGATGCTTCCGGACGCTCCACGCCAGATGTACCTGACCGTGCATCACGACGAGTATGCCGCGATCGCGGGAGCCGGCTGCCGCGGCGACGCGCAGGGCATCGGCAAGATTGCGCGGACCGTCTTCGCCCGGCGTGCCCGGACGCCGCATGGCACCCACGACGACGACGGGTCGAGGCCCCGGCACCGTCAGGTGCAGAAACCACGCAAGCTCCTCGAGGGTGTCGGTGCCGCTTGTGACGACCAGGCCGTCCGGCGCATCGTTTGCGGTCAGAATGGACGTGACGTGGCGGGAGAGACGGCTCCAGTCGTCGAGAGACAGCGCAGGACCGCTCGCATTGGCAAACGACTCGGTCGTGATCCGTCCCAACGACGCGCGCCCCGGCAGCTGTTCGACGAGCTCGTCGGCGGACAGCCGCCCGTGCGGATCGTTCGAAATCGTGCCGCCGGTGGCAATCAGGACGAGCCGTGCGGGGCGGCCGGCAGCCACGGCCGGGGCCGTGGCTCCAAGCGTCAGAACAAAGAGGAGCGCGCCGACGATCACGTCGCCGACGCGATTGGGTGCGCGTTGCGCTGGGCCCGTGCGAGCCACTCCGCAAGGGTCCGGGCGGCGAGGTCTGGCGTCGTGCCGTAGAACGGCATCAGGGCGCCACAGACACCTGGGGTACGGGCCAGGTTGGCGCGCCATCGATCCCGTCCGACGAGCGAGACTTCGATGGTGTAGGTCCGACCTTCGATCAATTCGGTGAAGCGGTGTACGGCAGCAATCGGCACGTTGGGGAACCGTCGTCTGGAGTGTGAGCCGAAGCGACATTTTAGGGATCGCCACGCGGCGCGCAAGCGAAGATTGACGCGAAGCGTCATCCACATGCGTTGACGCGCGCGAACTTGCTGCAATAAATGGAGAAAGATTTTTCGCTGTCGCTCGCTCCACAGCTTTTGCACCGTTCATCCACATGTTTTCAACAGGTGCCTTTCGCGGGCCCCGGACGATCCCGATGTGGCACGCGCGTGTGGCACACTACCGTAACGCGCTGATGCTTCGATTCGAACGATCCACGGCTCTTGCGGCCCTCGTGCTGGGCGTCGCGCTGCTGGGGGTGAATGGGCCCGCGGCCGCGGCGGAGCCGCCCACGATGAGGGTGTTCCTCCGCGACGGTACCACGCTTGCCAGCTACGGCGAATATGCCCGAGTCAACGGCCGTGTCGTGTTTTCACTGCCGCTGGGCCAGGTCAACGGGCAGCCGCGTCTGCAGCTCGTGACCATCGACGCAGGTCAGGTGGACTGGGCCAGGACCGATCGGTATCGCGACGCCGTGCGCCGCGCTCAGTACATCGCGACGCGGGGCGAAGGCGACTTCGCGGTGATGACCGGCGAGGTCGCGCACGTCCTGAACGAGATTGCGCTGACGCCCGAGGCCGGGCGGAGACTGGCGCTGGCCGAAGACGCGCTGCAGCGTCTCACCGCCTGGCCGGGCGAGCACTACGGCTATCGTGCCGAAGAAGTCCGGGAGATAGCGAGCCTCGTGGAAGAGGCCGTCTCGGAGCTTCGTGCCGCGGCCGGGGACGATCACTTCGCCTTGAATCTCGTGGCCAACGTCGAGCCGGTGGCGCCCGAACCGCTTCGTCCGCCGCCAAGCGAAGCCGAGATCATCGCGCAGGCATTGTCGCTCGCGGAGGTCGCGGACGTCCCATCCGAGCGGATCGATCTGCTGCGCAGCACGCTCGACTACATCGACCGGTCCTCTGGAGCGGCGCCTGCGGCTTCGCTTGCCGCCGCGCGCGAGTTCACCGCGCGTCGGCTGGCCGACGAACTCAAGGCGGAGCAGGTCTATGGCACGCTCGTCCACGACCTGACGACGCGCGCGCGGCTGCAGGCGGAGCGTGCGGACGTCCGCGGTCTCGAGCGCTTGATTCAATCGGTGCCTGCGCGGGACGCCTCGCTCGGACGGAAGCGGCCCGAGCAGGTCCGAGGCCTGATTGCCACCCTGCAGGATCGCTTGGACGCCGCGCGGCGCCTTCGACTCGCCCGGGATCAATGGCGGCTTCGTGGCGCCGCCTATCAGGCGTACACGCGCCTGGTCCGGATGCCGCTGGCGGACCTCGAGGCGATGCGCTCAGGCCTCGAAGACATCAAGCGGCTCGCTGGCCCTGATACGCCGAGACTGACCGTGATGGAGGACTTGTCAAGCCGCGCGTCACGCATGCTGCATGGCGTCATTCCACCTGCGGAACTGGCCGTGGTCCATTCGCTGCTTCAGAGTGCATGCGATATGGGAGGCAACGCGGCCCGCTCGCGGATGCAGGCCATACGGTCTGGCGAGATGTCCACGGCGTGGAATGCCTCGGCGGCAGCATCGGGAGCTCTGATGATGTTGTCCCAGGCACACGACGAGCTCACGCAATTCCTGACGCCCCCCAAGCTCCGGTGACGACGATCCGCACGACTCGGCTCGTTCGAGCGCCCTCGCTGCATGCGTTCCAGGCGGCTCTCATTCAGCTGAGCCTCGACGGTGGGGTGACTGCCGCGCGACGCACGGCGATCGTCGTTCCCACCCGCTCGGCAGGTCGACAGCTGCGCCGGACCATCGAGGACGCCACGCTCGCCGCACATCAGCCCGCCCTGGTCATTCCCGACTTGCTGACGCGCACCGACTACTACGAACGGCTGCGCGCCGACCTCGACGTGCCCGTCACGCTGCTCACGCCCTACGAGCGGGAAGCCATCCTGCTCGCCGGAGCGCACGAGGCCATTACTGAAGGACTCTCGCCTCCGTTCGACCTTCGGCCCGCGCTCATCGGCGAGATGCTGGGGCTCTACGACCAGCTAAGGCGGCAGCGCCAATCGATCGACGATTTCGACCGGCTGCTGACCAGCGAATTGGAGCCGCGAGCGCTGACAGACCGCGGGGCCGAACGGATGCTGCGGCAGACCGTGTTTCTTGCCGCCGCCTTCAGGTTCTACGAGCGCCGTGTGGATGAAACGGGATCGCTCGACGAGCACGGCCTGCGCGCGCGGTTGCTCACTTCGGCAGCGATACCCCGTCACATGCACGTGGTGGTCAGTGTCGGAGAACACGCTACGGATCCTGGCGGCCTCTGGCCCGTCGATTTCGATCTGCTGACGCGCCTCCACGGTCTGGAGCTGCTGACGGTGGTAGCCACCGAGGCGCAGCTTGCCGCCGGTTGGCTCGAACGAGTGAACGATCTCCTGCCGGGAATCGAAACGGTCCGGGCCGCAGACCCGGATGAACTGCTCGACGATCGCGTCCTTCTGGTGCCGGCCGCACGCGAGCCGCTCTACTTCTCGAGCCGCGACCGCGAAGAGGAAGTGTCCGACGTGGTGCGGCGGATCAAGGCCGTTCGGCGAGGCCTGCCAGACGCCGCGCCGCTTCACCGGACCGGTGTGGTGTTCGCGCGGCCGCTGCCGTATCTCTATCTGGCGCGGACAACGCTTGGCTCTGCCGGCGTGCCGTTTCAATGTGACGATGCGCTGCCGCTGGCAGGAGAGCCGGTGGCCGCGGCACTGGATCTGGTGCTCGATGTGGTCTCGACCCGCGCCAGCCGCGGGGCGCTCATCGCACTGCTCCGGTCCCCGCACTTCGGGCTCGGTCCCGACGGCTCGCACGTGAGTCCCGACTCTGTCCGCGCCCTCGATGAGACCCTGATCACGTCGCGGTACACGGGCGACATCGAGCCATCTGACCCAGCTCGCGGCGGATTGGTCCAGCGAGAGCGCGGGCACCGCGGACCAGCGGCTGGCAGCGATCCGCCGGCTGGCCCTGCCGGCGGCATACGCAGCGCTGAACGCCCTCGCACATCTTCAACCGCTGTTCGAGCCGCATCCGGCAAGTGTGCACCTGGACGCGCTGCGTGGGTTCTTTCGGGACGTTGGCATCCCACCGGCCGGCGACGAGACCGTCAACGAACGAGAGTGGCGCGCGAGGAAGGCCGTACTGGCCACCATCCAGGACTTGGCCGATGCCCATCGCCGCCATGGCGACCTGGTGTGGTCGAGCGATGAGCTCGGCGGCACGCTCCGGCGCTGGCTGGAAGCCCAAACGTTCACGCCGCGCACGGGAACGACCGGCGTTCAGTTCCTCGACGCCTCCGCCGCGCGATATGCGCGCCTGGACGAGGTCAACCTCGTCGGACTCGTCGAAGGCGAGTGGCCGGAGCGCGGACGGCGGAATCTGTTCTATGCGCCGTTCCTGCTCAAGGGACTCGGGTGGATCGAAGACCGCAGCCGCGTGGCCGCGTGGCGCGCCGCATTTCTCGACCTGCTCCTCCTGGCGAGGAAGACAACGGCGGTCTCGACGTTCCTGCTCGAAGAGGATTCGCTCGTCGAGCCCTCGTCGCTGCTCGAAGACCTGCCGCGGGCGACACTGACAGCGAGGCCGCTCGACCAGGACACGACGCCGATATTTGCCGACGAGGCAGTGCTCGCTGGAGTCGTCGATGGCACGTCGGTGGGCACCGAGGCCGAGCAGTGGCTCGGGTTGCGCCTCGCGCGTTCATCCCACGCGCTGCCGGCGTTTCACGGCACGGCGCTGCCGCATCGCCCCCCCGTGCACAGCGTGAGCGCGCTCGAGCTGTACGTTCAATGTCCATTCAAGTATTTCGCGCGATACGTGCTCAAACTGCGCGAAGAGGTCGAATCAGACGAGGCCCTCGGGCCCAGAGAACGCGGATCGTTCGTCCACGCCGTCTTCCACTCCTTCTACGAGCGCTGGGAGCGGGAGTACGGGGGAGCGATCACGCCCGCCACGATCGAACGTGCACACCAGCTCTTTGGTGTCGTCCTCGACGAGCACCTCTCACGGCTGTCCTCTTCGACGGCCGCTCTCGAGCGGACGCGATTGCTCGGTTCCCCGGTGGCGCCGGGTCTCGCCGACCTGGTATTCAGTGTCGAGGCCGTCCGCGACACGCCCATCGTCGCCCGTCGTCTCGAGGATCGCTTCGAGGGGACCTTCGAGCTCGATGGACCCAACGGTCCGCGGTTGATTGCGATCCGCGGCGCGGTCGATCGGATCGACCTGCTTGGCGACGGCTCGCTCCGGATCATCGACTACAAATCGTCCGCTCCACAGAAGCCCGTCCAGCTTGCCATCTACGCTGTCACCGCGGAGCAGCGGCTGCGCGGGCTTCGCGGGCGCACGTGGAGCGCCGGCGAAGTCGCATATCTCATCTTTGGGGCGCCGCGCGGACTGAAGCCGCTCGTCCGCAAGCCGTCCGATCTCCCGGCGGCCCTGGTGGACGCGCAGTTCCGGGTGCTGGCCGCTGTGGATGCGATTGAGGCCGGCCTGTTCCCCCCGCGTCCCGTCTACACGCACCTCTGCGCCAGCTGCGCGTACGAGGGTGTCTGCCGGAAGGACTATGTCTCGGCGCCCGATCAATCAGACGTTCCGGCTGCCGTTTGACGAAGCCGACGCCCCGGTCGCCGGCGGGCTGCCGGACGCTCGGGATCGCGCCGCGGCGGTAGACCCGTCTCAGAACGTCGTGCTCGAAGCATCCGCGGGGACGGGAAAGACCCGTGTGCTCGTGGACCGCTACACCAACCTTCTGAAGGCCGGCGTAGATCCGGCGAACATCCTCGCCATGACGTTCACTCGCAAGGCCGCCGCCGAAATGCGCGGGCGCATCGTGCAGAACCTGCGGCGTGCGGCGGAGGAGGGCGAGATCGATCCGGCCAGGTGGCGGGAATTGTGCGATCGGATGGGCGAGATCGCCATCAGCACGATCGACGCCTTCTGCTTGAGCCTGCTGCGCGAGTTCCCGCTCGAGGCGGACCTCGATCCCGGCTTTGCCATGGCCGACGAAACCGAGGTGCTCCGCTTCCTCGACGAAGGGCTCGACGCGACGCTCCGCGTCTGCCGCTCGCTGGCGAGTGAAGATGCGGCGGTGGGACTCGTGTTCGCGCAACTCGGCGAGTCGCAGCTGCGTGAAGGACTGGGCGTGCTGCTCGAGCGCCGTCTGGTCGCGCGTGACGTGCTGCGGCGGTTTCTCGTCAGCGGACCGGTAGAGATCGAGCCGATCGGTCTCTGCACGGACGCGGTGGTGCGGATGCGCGCCATCCTGACCTCAGTCGACGGCGGCGCAGAGGCGTTTCTGGCCGACGGTCCGCGGCTGCACCCGCGGTTCGCGCTGCTCGCACAGGAGCTGCGCGCGTTCGTCCTGAACGATCCGAAGTCGAGCGTCAGCCCCGGCACGCTCGTCCACCGCGTCCGCGGCGTTTTCGATCGGCTTGGCGATCACCTGCTGACGCAGGGCGGCGAGCCTCGGACCCGGTGGAGCTACAGCACGGGTGACTGCGATACCGCCGATGCCTGGCGCCGCCACCGCACACGCGCCGCGAGCCTCGCGCCGCGAGTGGCCGCGGAGCTCGCCCGCTTCCGGCGCGATCTGAACGTCGTGCTCTCGCGCGGAGTGTGGCGCATGTTCGAGATTGCACTCGCGCAATACCGCCGCACGCTGGCCTCACATGCCGTCGTGGATTTTCCTGACGCGCTCTGGCGCACGCTGGCCTTGCTGGAGCAGATGGACGAATTCGCCCAGAGTCGCTACCTGCTCGAGGCACGCTACCACCACTTGCTCGTGGACGAGTTCCAGGACACGAGCCAGGCGCAGTGGGAGCTGGTGTGGCGGCTCGTGCAATCCTGGGCGGCAGGCCTCGGCATCGGCCAGGACCTGCCCGTCCAACCGTCGATCTTCATCGTGGGAGACCGGAAGCAATCGATCTATGGCTTCCGGGATGCGGACGTGAGCGTGATTGCCAAGGCTGCCACCGCGATCGCGGGCCTGCGGCCGGAGGGCAAGGTCCGGCGCGCCATCCGCACCAGCTTTCGCGCGGTTCCCGAATTGCTCGCCTTCGCGAACGATGTCTTTGCCGCGGTCGAAAAAGTGCCGGACCGGCCAGGCGCCTTCGAATACCGCGAAGAGGATCGCTTCCCCGTTCAGGTGACGGCATCGCCCGGAGAGCCGGCCGTCGCAGTGATCGCCGAGGCGACGGCCGAGGGCTGCGCATCCGCAGTGGCCGCCGAGATAGTCAGGCTGGTCGAAAGCGTGGACGTCCGCGACAAACAGACGGGAGTTCCACGTCGTGCACGTCCCGGCGATGTCGCGATCCTCTTCCGTTCGCGCGAAGGACATCAGGCGTTCGAGATCGCTCTCGAAGCCGTCCGGCTTCCTTCGTACGTCTACAAAGGCCTCGGATTCTTCGACACCGACGAGATCAAAGACGCCGTGGCGCTGCTGCGGTACCTCGCCGATCCAGCGTCGGACCTGCGCGCTGCCGCTCTGGTCCGATCGCGCATCGTCCGGCTGTCGGACTCGGCCGTGCAGGCGCTGTCTCCACGGCTGGCGGACGCACTCGTCATGCCGGTCGCTGCGGAAGCGGATCTGTCGGCGGAGGACCACGCGGTGCTGGGGCTCACGCGCAGCAGCCTGGGGGTCTGGCTGCCGCTGGTCGATCGGATCCCTCCGGCCGATCTCGTCGATCGCATTCTCGATGAATCCGCCTACGTGCGCGAGCTGGCGGGTGCGCACGCCGCACAGGCCCGGCAGAACCTGAAAAAGATCCGCGCCCTCGTCAGGCGGATTCAGAACCGGGGCTACGCGACAATTGCGCGTGTGGCCGAACATCTGGACCGGCTCTCGGCAGGCGACGAATCGAATGCCGTGATCGATGCGGTGGACGCCGTGAACCTCATGACCGTCCACGCGGCCAAGGGCCTCGAATTCCCCATCGTCTTCCTCGTCAATCTGGGCAAGGGTGCCGGCGGTACGCGAGCGCCCATCCGCCTCGTCACGGAGGATGCGAAGGGCGAGCCGTCGGTCGCGGTGGGCGACTTCGAATCCCAGGCCGACGCCGAGTTCACGGACCGCGAGCAGGAAGAGACCAAACGGCTGCTGTATGTCGCCGTCACCCGCGCGCGCGATCGCCTCTATCTCTCAGCGGTCGTCCCGAATGTGCCCTGGAAACCCGCACGCGGCAGTCTTGGGGACGTGATTCCACGCTCGCTGGCGGATGCAATCGGGTTGGCCGCTTCGTCGCAAGCGGCAGAAATGGCCTGGATGGGTGCGGAGGCTCCGCACCGCCTCCGAGTCTGCCGGGCGGGAGCGATGTCTCGAACACCCAGAGAGAGAGGGAGGACGCTGGGTGATTCCGTCGGGGCAGGCGACTTTGGCCTGGTTGCCGATCGCAACTCCGTCGAACGAATTCGGGCGACGGCGGTGGGCAACGCGGTCAGCGAGTCCGACGTGGCGGGGCACGTCGCACCAGACACCGCACGTCTCGCCGGCACGCTCGTCCATCGTCTGCTCGAGCACCTGGATGCTGCGCGGCAGGATGACGAGGAACGATTGAGTGCGCGGCTGCGCTCGCTGATGCGTTCGGGCGACCGTGCCGACAGCACGGTGGCCGACGCCGCGGTTGGGCACGCCGCGAGCATCTTCCGCGGTCTGCTCCAGCGTCCGGCGTTCCACCGGCTGTTCGCGGCGGGCGAGCGGCTCCACGAAGTGCCGTTTTCTCTGTGGCGCGGAGGGGAGCACCCGGTGACACCGGATGCGGGCGGCACAACCATCGTGCAGGGCACGATCGACAGTCTGGTCGTGACCGGGGATCGCGTCACGGTGGTCGAGTTCAAAACGGGCCGGCCGACGTCCCGCCACCGCCAACAGCTCGAGGTCTATCTCGAGGCCGGCCGGGCTCTGTATCCCGAGCGAGTCGTAACGGGTGTCATCGTCTATCCCGGTGAAGAAGTCTGGATCGATGGTGGGCGGGGTGCACTGGAGGACGGGACGAGTGGCGCCGCCGCCACGAAGTAAAGGGTGGGACGGGTGCGCGGTCAGCGGCAGGCGCCTGCCGCCTCCACAGTAGGGGTTGCGAGGCCTGGAATCTGTTCGCGTGCCAATTCCTCGGATTTGCACGCAAAGTGGAGCTTATTTTTCTCGTGCGAATGCGTGAAAAGGGTGGGTCAGCCCGACTTTCGCAATTGCGCGGCGGAAGGCCATCTCATACAATCGAAAATTTGAACGGGGCGTAGATCTGGTTGAAGGAGGGTGCGTTGACCTGTCCGAGCTGCGGGAACGACCGCAATTTTCAAGTGAAGACCGTGCAGATGCACGTGGTTCATCTCGACAACGAGCGGGTAGAGGTGTCCGATGAGGGCCGCCCGATCGTGCTCGAGGTGCTGTGCGACGAGTGCGAAACCGCGATCAGTCTGGAAGAATTCGGTGATGAGGTCCGCCGCGAAGTGCTGCTGACCATCGGCGCGCGTTAAGCCGCCTTCCCGCCCCGTCATTGCCGGCGCGGTTACGACTCATCAGGCGTCGGCTTCTCGGCTTCTTCGAAGTTGTCGCACTCGGAGCAGACCCACTCCCACGTGGTGCGCGTGGTTTCCTGCGCTGTACCGGGGATGCGTTCCACGGTCTGGCGCTCGACCAGGTGCATCGTCTCGCCGCAGAGCCCGCATTCGTGTACCGGAGGCACGGCGATCTAGCGCGGTTGCGCCCACTCCGTCGGATGGCCGAGCGGCTCTTCGTAGCCGCAGAGCAGGCACTGACATCCCGGACCCGTGGCCGACGGCGTCTCGTGTGCCGCGACTTCCACGCTCGTGAGGCGCTCGGGTTCCGTCGATTGAAGGATGCCCCCGCATTCGGGGCAGATACGTACGGCGCCGGCAGGACGCGGCATCGATGGACCTCGCGACAACACGGTGTCGGATCGTACCACCCGTTCCGATACCTTGACAAGGGACAGGGCCACTCCTATCGTGAAGCCACCTGACGTGCTGCGTGAATAACTTTCGACGGCACCATCACGACAAGACGACCCGGCCGATCGTCAGCGCCACCTGGGCGACCGATCACGCGCGACGCTGCTTCGCCGACGAGATTGCGATCGACTTTCCGTCGATTGGCGCGTTCGTCGAGCGGATGCGCGACGAGCTCGTGGGCCCCGAAGAAGTCACGCCGCACAACGCCGCGATCAGCGTGTCGCGTCGCGACGCGCATGCCGGCGTCATGGTGCCGCTCGACGTGCCCTTGCGGGCCACCTGCGATCAGTGCGGGGGCCGCGGTGAAACGTGGGCCGAGCCCTGCGCCAAGTGCGAAGGATCCGGGGCACAGGCGATGTCGCGTCAGGTCCGCGTCCTCGTGCCCGCCGGCGTCGCCGACGGTACGCGCCTCCGCTTTCTGGTGTCGGCGCCGCACGGCGTGCCCACGCGCGTCGAAGTCACCGTACTCGTGGCCTGACGGCCATGGGCGACATGCGCCGCCGCGGCCGGCTCGATCGCCACATCGAGTTCCTCGGCAATCTCTACTTCATCTGGGCGTTGTTCAACGCACTCATTGCGGCCGGAGTCACGTGTTTTGCTGCGTCTGCGCTTCTGCTCGCGCGAACGACGCCAGACTCGCGGCCAGGCACCGAAATCGCTGCCGGAGTGACGGCTGGTGGTCTGTTGACGCTTGCCGCCGCCGCGGCCATCTGGGCCGGTGTGCACTGGTGGGCGGGACGCGCGCTGCAGCGCTACCACCGAAACGGCAGGCTGGTCGCACTCGCGGTGTCGATTGGTGACTCGTTCCTGCTGCCGCTCGGAACCGTGCTCGCAGGCTATGCGCTCTGGGTGTTACTGCAGGAAGACGCGCGACAGCGGTTCTGATACGAGATACGTGCATTGCAGAATGACGAATGACGACTGACGAATAGCCCCCGGTGTCGCCATGTCGCTAATCGTCATTCGTCAATCCGCATTCGTCAGTGCTTCCCGTCAGACCGTCAGGGCTCGTCCTTCGTCCCTGCCGGTGTCCAGGGTCCACACCGAGCGACGCGGCGGACCGTCAGGTAGCTGCCGCGCACGAATCCGTACTTGGCGTACGCGGCGGATGCATAGCGGCTGCAGGTCGGGGTGAACCGGCAGGCGACGCCCATGCGCGTGAACACCGGCGACAGCGTGCTTCGATAGGCACGCAGGGCGACGAGGGCGCCGCTCGTCGTCCATTGCGCGGAGGGAGGCTGCCGCAGATCGTAGATGAGCCATCCGCCCGCGAGCAGGACGATAAGCAGCGTGATGATGCGGACACGCATGAAACCAAACTCGAAGTTCGGAACGCGGAGTGCGAAATCAAGCTCAGCGTGCGGAGTGCGGCGTGCGGAATCGACGGCCAATCGTCAATCGGCCTTCGTCACTGTCCGACTTCTAGTTGCCGCAATGCGGGCAGGTGGCGGCCACCTGCAGTCGCTTGTTGTTGCAGTTTGGACACTGGACGAGCGTTCCCTGAGGACGCGCGAAGACGTAGACCAGCAGGCCGATCAACGGGGCGGCAAACACGAAGATCATCCAGAGCACCGCGGCGTCCATGCCGCGAGCCTTGGCATCTCGCGCGACCCACACCAGCAGCGAAACCTGCAGCGCGACCAGCGCAACGATGATGAAGATAACGAACGCGCCGCAGCCGGCGCACCCGAGAGCGCCGGCCGCGCCAGCGGCGGCATCGTCGGCGCGGGGCTGGCTGAGCGCTAGGACGAAGAGGTCGCTCATGCCAGTCCCGGCCATCAGGTCTAGAACTTGCTGGCGTACTCGCTGACGCCCGGGATGATCAGCCGGCTACCGTTGATGCCCTTGACGATGGCCATCACGTGAAGGACCAGCACGCCGATCCACACTGCGAGGTGGACGAGGCTGAACAGGCAGCCAATCACTGGCAGCGCCATTCCGATCACGATGCTCAGGACGGTAACGATGATCCAGAGGACGATCTCGGCGACCATCAGCACGATGCCGTGCTTGGCGTGCCACTGAACTTCTCTGTCCTCTTTTTCCACCAGCAACGGCACGAGCGCCAGGAGCCAGAGGTAGGACAACACGATCATGATGCTCCGGTTGCTGGACACGGTGCCGGGCGCGGCCGGTTCAGTCATTCGTGCGATCTCCTTTGTGCAGCGGGGCTGAAGCGGCTGCAGTCTACAGGAACGTCGTCAACTCGTCCAGTCGAGTCGGGATCCAAGCCTCCGTGGAATCCGCCATTCCTTGAGTCGCGGGCGCGGAGCCGGTAAGCTGGAATCATCCAGGCACCACACGCGGACCGACCGGTATACCGATGCCCACTTCCATCGACCCAAACGCGGTCCTCCAGGCGCTGACTGTCGTTCGCGACCCCGACCTCGGGAAGGACATCGTCACGCTCGGATTCGTGAAGCAGTTGTCGGTCGAGGGCGGCCGCGTCAGCTTCACGATCGAGCTGACGACGCCGGCCTGCCCGGTGAAGGACCAGATGCGCGATCAGGCGCACGCCGCGGTCGCCCGTCTTCCGGGAGTGAGCGACGTCGTCATCGAGATGACCGCCGCCGTGCGGACCGCGGCTGTACCCGACGGCACACGCGCCGCGATTCCGGGCGTGAAGAACGTGATCGCCGTGGGTGCCGGGAAGGGCGGCGTCGGCAAAACGACTGTCGCGGTGAACCTGGCGGTCGCGCTTGCGCAGCGGGGCAGTCGCGTCGGGATGCTGGACGGCGACATCTACGGGCCCAACGTTCCGATCATGCTCGGCCTGCAGACGCAGCTCGCCACCGACGGGCAGAAGATTCTGCCGGCCGAGAAATATGGTGTGCAAGTCGTGTCGATGGGGTTCCTGACGGGAGACGATTCAGCCGTAATCTGGCGTGGACCGATGCTCCACGGCGCGATACAGCAGTTCTTCCGCGAGGTGGCGTGGGACAACCTCGACTACCTGATCGTCGACATGCCCCCTGGCACAGGGTGACGTGGCGCTCAGCCTGAGTCAGACGGTGCCCGTTGCCGGCGCGATTGTCGTCACGACGCCGCAACAGGTGTCGCTGGCCGACACGCGGCGAGCCGTGCGGATGTATCAGAAGCTCAACATCCGGACGATCGGGCTGATCGAGAACATGAGCCATTTCGCGTGCCCGGCGTGCGGCCACGAGTCCGATATCTTCGGACGCGGTGCGGGCGAGGCATTGGCGTCCGACATGGCGATCCCGTTCCTCGGCCGCATCCCGATCTACCAGCCGATCCGCGAAGGTGGTGATACGGGGCGGCCTATTGTCGTCGAGGAACCGGAGTCGATCGCCGGACGCGCGTTCCTGGCCGTCGCCGAACAAGCTGCCGCCCAGGTGTCAATCGCCAGCTTCGCCCGCCCGATTCCGGTGACGCTGGTCAGGTAGCATCCAGTCCGAAACATCGAGCGTCGCCCGCCGCAGCCGGTAGGGCCAGGAGTCTGATGATGACGTGCCGAGAGTGGTGTCTGATGGCGGTGATGCTGGCGGTGGTCGCGATCCCGGTTCGCGCGGCTGACTCGCTCACGGCCGTGCTCGATCCGTACTTCCGCATTCAGTCGCAGCTCGCCGACGACAGCAAGGCCACCACCAAAACCGATGCAGAAGCAGTGGCGAAAGCAGCGGAGGCGCTTGGCGACGCCGGTCAGCCGATCGTCGCCGCCGCAAACGAGCTGGCAAGCGACGACGACGCTCGAGGCCGCACGCGATGCCTTCGGCAAACTGAGCGGAGCGGTCATCGCCTATGCCGACACGACCAAGTCTGCCGTTGGCGACCACGTGTCCAAGGTCTATTGTCCGATGGTGAAGAAACGCTGGCTCCAGAAGGGCGAGACGGTCAAGAATCCGTACTTCGGCAAGGAAATGCAGAGCTGTGGGACGATCGAGAAGTCCTGAGCGGACCAGAGCTGCGATACAGCCTCGCCGACACGCACCCCTGACATCATGCAGATTCCGTTCACCCGCCACACGCTCGGCAACGGACTGTCGGTGATCCTGCACGAGGATCACGACTGCCCCATCGTGGCAGTGAACCTCTGGTACCACGTGGGATCGAAGAACGAAGTGCCCGGCCGCACGGGATTCGCGCACCTCTTCGAGCACCTGATGTTCGAAGGCTCGGCGCATCACGATCGCGGGTACTTCCATCCGCTGCAGGAGGCCGGCGCCCTGCTGAACGGATCGACCAGCTCCGACCGCACGAACTACTGGGAGGTTGTCCCCACCAGTGCGTTCGAGCTCGCGCTCTGGATGGAATCCGATCGCATGGGATACCTGCTGCCGGCACTGACTGCGGCGAAGTTCGACAACCAGCGCGACGTCGTGCTGAACGAGCGGCGACAGAACTACGAAAACCGTCCGTACGGCTTGGCGACGATGGCGACGGTTGCGGCGCTGTATCCACCGGACCATCCGTACCACTGGCTCACCATTGGATCGTCCGACGATTTGCGGGCGAGCTCGTTGGACGAGGCGCATGCGTTCTTCGCGAGGTACTACCATCCTGCCAACGCGTCGCTCGCGATAGCCGGCGACATCGAGCCCGAGACCGCCCTCGCGTTGGCGGACCAATACTTCGGCGACATTCCGCCGGGACCCTCGGTCGCCCCCGTCGTGCGGGACGTGGCCCTCGGTTCGCCGGTGCGCCTGATGCACGAGGATCGCGTCGAGCTGCCGCGCTTGTACCTCGCGTGGCATTCGCCGGCGATGTTCAAGGCCGGCGATGCCGAGCTCGATCTGGTGAGCGACGTGCTGGCGAACGGCAAGACATCGAGGTTGTATCGTGCGCTCGTCTACTCGAGGCGCATCGCCACCGAGGTCGCAGCGTTTCAGAACTCCCGCGAGCTTGGCAGCTTCTTCCAGGTGATTGCGACGGCAGCCCCCGGCCGGACGCTGGCCGAGCTCGAAACCGCGATCGACGAAGAAATGCGCCGGCTCGCCGCCGACGGTCCTGACACCGATGAGATGGAGCGCAGCCTGGCGCAGGCCGAGGCGCAGTTCGTCTACCGCCTGCAGACGGTCGGAGGGTTCGGCGGCAAATCGGACCAGTTGAACGCGTACAACACCTTCGTCGGACACCCAGGTTTCTTCGACGAGGATCTGGCTCGTTACCGGAACGCGACCGCGGAGGGATTGCGGTCTGCGGTTGCCACATATCTGTGCGGCCAGCCCCGCGTCTCGCTGAGTGTCGTCCCGAAAACGCAGACCGAACTGGCTGCGCCGTTCGACGGTCTGGCGGTGGTCCAGTGAGCCCGGTCGACCGCTCACGGCTGCCTGTGCCAGGTCCGGCACCCGTGTTTCACTTCCCACAAGTACGCAAGGTCCGGCTTCCGAACGGACTCTGTGTCTGGACGGCCGAACATCGCTCCGTTCCCGTCGTCACCTTCGTACTCCTGGTGGGTGTGGGATCCGCGGCGGATCCAGCGACACGGCCAGGGCTTGCGTCGCTGACCGGCGACATGCTGGACGAGGGGGCGGGCGATCGGAGTGCGATCGAGGTCCACGACGCACTCGCCCGCATTGGCGCGTCGTTCGACACCGAAGTCGGCCCTGACGCCACGCTGCTCACGATCACCACGCTCGATCGCTTTCGTCAGCGCGGACTGCGTCTGCTGGCCGATCTCGTGCTGCGCCCGCGGTTCGATCCGGAGGAGTTCGAGCGCGTCCGTCAGCTGCGCGCCAACCGTCTGCGTCAGCTTCGAGACCTGCCGCCGGCGCTCGCGGATCGTGCGTTTGCGTCGTTGCTCTACGGCAGCCATCCGTACGGGCATCTCGCCATTGGCAGCGAGGAAGCGCTACAGCAGATCGAGCTCGAGGACGTCCGCCATTACCATCGCCGCGCGTATCGGCCTTCTGCCATCACCCTCGTGGCCGTGGGTGACGCCTCTCACGAAGAGCTGCTGGCAGATGCCGCGGAGGCGTTTGGCAATTGGCCTGAATCGGATCCGGATCCGCGCATCACCGAGGCGCTCGCGCGGGCGCTTCAAGCGCCAGCCGCATCGCCGGCTCGGCTCGCGCTCGTCGATCGCCCGGGCGCTGCGCAGTCGGAGCTGCGGCTGGGCCACGTCGCGGTCGCGCGCAGCACGCCGGACTACCACGCGCTGATCCTGCTGAACATGGTGCTCGGCGGTCAGTTCGTGAGCCGCATCAACATGAACCTGCGCGAAGGCAAGGGCTTCACGTACGGGGCACGCACGTCGTTCGACTTCAGGCGTGGTCCCGGCCCCTTCCAGCTTCAGGTGAGCGTGCAGACGGCCGTCACTGGCGAGGCCATCCGCGAGGCGATCGGCGAGCTGCGCGCGATTCGAGCCGAGCGGCCCGTGACGCCCGAGGAGCTCGCGCTCGCCAGGGCCGCGCTGACGCGCGGCTACCCGCGCAATTTCGAGACGGCCGAGCAGATCGCCCGGTCTACCGCGCAGCTCGCGCTCTACGGCCTGCCCGACAATTACTTCGAGCGTTTCGTGCCCACCATCGAGGCGCTCAGCCTCGACGACGTGCTGCGTGTCGCGCGCGCCCACCTGGACGACGAGCGTGTAACAACACTGGTCGTGGGCGACCGCGCGATCGTCGAGCCCGCACTCGCGACACTCGGACTCGGCGCCGCCGAAGCACTGCAGCCGGCCTAACGAAAGTCTAAGAGTCCAAGAGTCGAAGAGTCGAAAAGTCAGCAAAGTCGAAACGTCAGCAGAGTCGCAGAGCTGAGTCACGACTCTTCGACACGACGACCCCGACTCTTCGACTCTGCTGACCCTTCGACCCCTGGACTCCCCCTTGCGCCCCTGCTGACCCTTCGACTCCTCGACTTTCGTGCGTGAGTGGTAGGCTAACGGTAACGGGTGCCCCTCCCCATGCGTCTTGCCCGCCTGAGCGTCAGCTTGTTCGTCACGCTCGCGGTCTTGTCCGCGATCGTGGCAGCCGCGACGATCTGGCTCACGCTGACTGATCCCGTGACGGTCGCCGATGCCGTCGATACGGGACAAGTGTCTCCGCTCGTTCGCCAGCTCGCCAGTGTTCTCTACGGCGCGCTCGCGGGGCTGCTCAAATATCTCTGATCGCGAAAGTCGAAAAGTCGAAGGGTCAAAAGAGTCGAAAAGGTCGGGGTCGAAGGGTCGAGTCGGAGTCGGACTTTTCGACCCTTAGACCTTTCGACTCTTTGACTTTCGTGATCACAGGTTTTGAAGGAGATAGCGGATGAGAATGTAGCCGTCGAGGTACTTGAACGGCGCTGAACCTGTCGTGTAGTGGCCGCAGGGCAGCACGCGAACCTTGTGCGGAATGTCACGCCTGCGGCATTCCGCGATGATCTTCCGAGACAGATCCACCGGGAACGTCAGATCGTACCGGGCGTAGACGAGCAGCGACCGGCGATCCCGGATTCGCTCGAGGTACTGGTACGGGCTGATTGGCATCCACAGCCGCCGCAACCGCTCGAGATCGATCCCGCCTTCGAGTCCCTGCCGCACGTGTTCGGTCGAGAGGCCTCGCCACACCACATCTGCGAAGTACGGTGAGACGTGGTTCAGCGCCTGCGCCCGGATGCGCGGCTCGTGGGCCATGGTCAGCATGGCGAGACACGATCCAAGGCTCGTCCCCAGGATCCCAATCCGCTCGTAACCCTGCTGTTCCAGCCACCACACCGCACGCCGGGCGTCTTGTACAGCCTGCCGACACACTTCCAGCGTTCGAGCCACGTTCGAGCTCACGATATAGTCGGCCCGCCGTAGCTCGGGCGGCATGCGCCTATCGTGGTAGGGCAGGCTCAGCCGGAGCGCGCTCAATCCAAACCGCGCGAGCAGCTTCGACAGTCCGACATGTCCGCGGATGTCCGAATTCCACTGCGGCATCACGAGGACGGCGCGCCGTGGTCCCGGCCGCCGCTGCACACCCGGAAAGTAGCGGGCATGGACGATGTTGTTCTCGCGATGGGGAGTGGGCCGGGAGGTCGGGAATCGCAGCCAGGCCGGCTCGTCCCCGTGCGCCGGCGTCAACTCGTAGTCAGTCGTCGCCTCCGGCGTGAAGTACCGATCGGTGTCTGCGAGGATCTCTCGCACATAGTTGTCCAGCCGTGCCTCGTTCGACGGATCGGCGTGAGCGCCGTTTGGAGGCAGCCACTCGAGGCCCCACTCGAACGGGCGCACGGTTCGGTTGGTCGTCGAGACCGCGGCGAGACGTCGTTCCCAGGCGTGAAAGAGCGGTGCGAACACAGGCACAGGATACGCGGCCATCAGAGGCCGCCAACTGTTCAGTATCGCACGATCGATGAAGCGGATTGGGTCGCCGGACTATGCCGGTGATTCGCCGCGAATGTAGGGTTCGCACGCGAGCGCGATACCGAGCAGTTCCGGTGTCAGGCCGTGTTTGCCGACGAGCTGCAGCCCTGCCGGAAGGCCAGCCGTCGTCGTGCCGCAGGGGATTGAGATTGCGGGATGCCCAGTCACATTGAATGGCTGTGTCAGCCGGAGCATGAGGTTTCTGACGGGTTCGGCGACACCATCGATCGTGACCGCGGGCGTCCCAATCACCGGTGCTTCGATCGGCAGCGTCGGCGCGAGCAGCGCATCGTACGCACCGAGGGCACCGTCCACGATCGCGCGGAGCACGTCTCGTCCCCGCAGCGCACGCAGATAGTCCTCCGCCAGCACATACCGTCCGGCTTCCAGCCGCTCGCGGACGCCGGGGCTGTAGCGATCCGGCATGCGCTCGAGCGTCTCACCGTGGTACACGGCCGCTTCCGCGAGCACGATCGTGAGGTACACAGGAGCGATCGTGTCGGCGTGCGCGAGCGCGACCTCCTCGAGTGAAGCGCCAGCAGCGGCCAGCCGCTCCCGAGCGGCGTCAACCAGCGCCGCAATGTCCGGCTCGAGGCGCGCCGTGAAATAGCCGCCGAGCACGCCGATGCGGATCCCGTTGATCGGACGCGGACGCTCCAGCCCTGGCACACCGTCGCCGGTCACCGCGCTGTAGACGACGGCAGCATCGGCGACCGTCTTGGCGAGCGGACCAACGTGATCGAGCGTCCGGCTGAGCGGCACGACGCCGTCGCAGGAGATCTCGCCCAGTCCGGGCTTCAAACCAACGATGCCGCAGGCGGCCGCCGGAATGCGGATGGATCCACCGGTGTCGGTCCCGATCGAGGCAAGCGACATTCCTGTTGCTACCGCAATTGCCGACCCGCCACTCGATCCGCCCGGCGATCGCGATGGGTCCTTGGGGTTGCGCGCGGCGCCAAACGCGGATTCCTCGCTGGTGGTTCCGAACGCAAACTCGTGCAGGTTGCATTTGCCTACCAGGACCGCGCCGGCACGACGCAGCCGTGCGGTCACCGGAGCGTCCGCCGACGCGGGAGTTCGCGGCGTCACGTGCGAACCGGCTGTCGTCGGCACACCACGCTGATCCACGAGATCCTTCAGGGAGATGGGAATGCCGTGCAGCGGCCCCAGCCACTCGCCCCGCCCCCGCGCGTGGTCGGCAGCGGCCGCGGCAGCCATCGCTTCGCTGCCGGTCAGCGCGATGAACGCGCGGTAGGTGTCGTTCTGGGCCTCGATGCGTGCGAGACACGCGGCGGTCAGGTCCCACGACGTCAACGTGCCCTGGCGCTGGGCGGCAAGCGCCGAGCGGATGTCGAGGTCAGCGGGGTCCATCAGCGGCGGGCTCGGCATCGTCGGTGGGCGGTGCGGCGCGATCGTTCCAGGGGGCGGTTCGAAGCACCTGCATCATGCGCGACATCGCCTCGAGCACCGGCACCGTGCCGGTCAGCCCACGGGCCTGCGCATCGGCGCGGGCAGCGTCGAGCCACGCCGATGGACTCATAGCGTGATCGAGACGGCCACGCCGTCGCCGGTTGATAGGAATGACGTCATGATGCGTGGGTCCGCGGCGAGCGCGTCGCCGATCTCACTGCCTTCTCGCACGTGATTGCAGATGAGCGCGCCCCCGGGGCGCAACAGCGCCACTAGTCTATCGTGCAACTGGGCGTAGGTCCCAGGATCGCTGTCCTGGAACACCAGATCGAACGGTCCGCTCACCTTGTGCAGATAGCGCCGGGCATCCCCGGCGATGACGATGACTCGCGACGACAGCCCGGCCTGCTCGATGTTCCGTCGCGCCAGCGCGGCACGACCGGGGTCGCTCTCGATCGTCAGGAGGAGACCATCCGGGGGGACCGCTGCGGCCAGCCACAACGTGGCGTAGCCGACGCCAGTGCCGATTTCGAGCACCCGCCTCACGCGCGCATTCAGCGCCTGGGTTCTCAGCAGTTTCCCGGTGGCATCGTCCACCATCGGACCGCTCTGGGCACGGCCATCGAGTCTGATTCGCTCGAGCACCGTGTCAGCGGTGTGAATCGCTTGGTCCATTCGGGGCCCGATTGTAAGCTGAGTGCCATGCGGCACACGAAGATCGTCGCCACACTCGGTCCGGCCTGTGACAGCGACAGCACGCTCGACGAGCTGATGCTGGCGGGGGTAGACGTCGTGCGGTTGAATTTCTCGCACGGCACGCACGACACGCACGCGGCCAGCTACAAGCGCGTGCGGCAGGCCGCGCAGCGGGCGGGACGATCCGTGTCCATCCTTCAGGACCTCAGCGGTCCGAAGATTCGAACCGGACGGCTGGCCGGAGGCACCGCCATTCCGCTGACCATCGGCGACCCGCTGGTGATCGAGACGGGGGATTTCGAGGGTGGCCCAGGCCGCGTGTCCACGACGTACGGCGAACTGGCGCGCGCCGTTCGGCCCGGTCAGGACCTGTTGCTGGATGACGGCCGCGTCGTGTTGCGTGTCGTCAACACGACGGGAACCGCGATCCACACCACCGTAATCCACGGGACGTCGCTCGGCGCGCACAAGGGCATCAACGCGCCCGGCGTCGCGCTGCCTGCGTCGGCGCTGACTCCCAAGGATGCCGACGATCTTCGATTCGGCCTTTCACTCGGCGTGGATCTCGTGGCACTGAGCTTCGTGCAGGGCGCAGCCGACCTCGACGCCGCGCGGGCGGTCATGACGGCGGCCGGAGGACAGGACACCCCACTCATCGCCAAGCTCGAACGGCCGGAGGCGATCGCCCGGCTGGACGAAGTGCTCGATAGCTGTCAGGCCGTCATGGTCGCGCGCGGTGACCTCGGCCTCGAAGTGCCACTCGAGCGCGTGCCTCGCGTGCAGAAAGAGGTCACGCGCTGCGCTCGAGCCCGCGGCGTGCCAGTCATCGTCGCGACCCAGGTGCTCGAGTCGATGCGCACTGAGCCGAGACCCACGCGAGCCGAAGTAAGCGACGCCGCCAATGCGGTGGATGATGGCGTGGACGCGATCATGCTGGCCGGTGAAACGGCAGCCGGCGGGTATCCCGTCGAGGCGGTACGGACCCTCGACGCGATCATCCGTGACGCCGAGGTGTTGCCGCCGCTCGCCATCGAAGTGACGGGTGCAAGCCCGATGCACGCGGGTCACGGTCGCGCGTTGTGCGAGGCCGCGATCACGCTCGCGAGGCACAGCCGTGCGGCGGCTATCGTGGCCGTCACGCGCGGAGGCAACACGGCCAGGGTACTGTCGTCGCTGCGGCCGGACGCGTCGGTGCTGGCTGTGACCGAGCGGGAGGACGTCGCGCGGCGTCTCAGCCTCTATCGAAGCGTGCATCCGATCGTGGCCATTGTCGGCGCTGACGTGGACACGACCAACCGCCGCGTCGCCGAGGCACTACTGGCACGAAAGCTCGTCGCGCCCGGTGACACGGTCGTGGTCGTCAGCATCAGCCAGGACCTGGGCCATCAGTCGGCCAACTACCTGAAGCTCGAACGCCTCGGTACCGCAGACGCCTGATTTCCGCGACGAACACGCACACGACGCCGAATCCGAACTCGAACACGAACGCGAATCCGAACACGACTGAACCGCCCATCCTTCCCGCATGCAATCAGAACTTCTCGCATACCTGATGCCGTCGTTCCTCGAGAGCGACGATGCGCGGCCGCTGCGAATTCTGGCGGAGTATCTGGAACCGCTGAAGCGGTTTCGCGACGAGAACATCCAGGACACGGTCGTGTTCTTCGGATCGGCTCGGATTCGCAGCCGCGAGGCAGCCGACGGTGCGCTCCTGGCGCTCAACGCCTCGACCATCGCGACAGCCGACGAACGGGCTCACGCGGAAAAGGCCGTGCAGTGGTCCCGCTACTACGAAGACGCGCGCGAGCTCGCGAAACGCCTGACGACGTGGAGCCGATCGCTGGGCGCGCCACACGACCGCTTCGTGGTCTGTTCCGGCGGCGGGCCCGGTATCATGGAGGCCGCGAATCGCGGCGCGTGCGAGGCTGGCGGGAAGACCGTGGGGCTCAACATCCACCTGCCATTCGAACAGGGCGCGAACCCGTACATCAGCCGCGGGCTGCATTTCGAGTTCCACTACTTCTTCATGCGGAAGTTCTGGTTCGCGTATCTGGCCAAGGCGCTGGTCGTGTTCCCCGGCGGGTTCGGAACGATGGACGAGCTGTTCGAGATCCTGACGCTCGTGCAGACGCAGAAGCTCTCGAGCCAGACCGACATCATCCTCTACGGCACGGAGTACCTGGGATGCGGTACTGAAGTTGGAGCCGCTCATCGAATGGGGCGCGATTTCCCCGCCGGACGTGGGTCTCTTCCATCGTTGCGATTCGGTCGATCAGGCCTTCGAAGCCCTGACGACGAATCTGCTCGCCCGCCACTTCACGCCTGCGACACCGCAGGAGGAACAGGCGCCGGCGATTGCGAAGACGAGGACCTGAGGGGCCACGGGCAGGGACATGGGTAAGGCATAAGGGATAGGGGTAAGGGGTACGGGGTACGGGAAGGAGCCGACAATGGCGCTGACTGACGGCGAACGAAAGAAGCTCATCGCGCAATACCAGGCTGGCTACGGGGAGGTCGTGAAAGCGCTCGAGGGCGCGAGCGAGGCCGAGCTCGACGCGCGGCCGGGGCCCGGAACGTGGTCCGCACGCGAGATCGTGCACCACCTGGCCGACAGCGAGATGACGTCAGCCATCAGGCTCCGGAGGCTGATTGCCGAGGACGGCCCCGTGATTCAGGGTTACGACCAGGATGATTACGCCCGCCGGCTTCACTACGATCGGCCGATCGAGGCATCACTGGCGGCGTTTGGCGCCGCGCGTGCGTGCACGGTGCCGTTGCTGGAGCGGCTCACGGCCTCGGAGTGGACGCGTGCCGGCACGCACAGCGAGTCAGGCGCCTACTCGGTCGAGAAGTGGCTGGCGATCTACGCGGTGCATGCGCACGGTCACGCAGGGCAGATTCGTCGGGCACGCGCTTCCGTGTCGCGATGATGCCCGTTCGCCCGTACGCAGGAACGAGCTCGACGACGGTCGTGGAGTATTCCGGCTGGTCCTTGACGGCTGCATGCAACAGCGAAGAGACATGAACTCGGCCGGCGTGAATCGCGCGATTCGTTCGCTTGTCTGGCCAGTCCTGAGGGACCGTGGCTTTACCTCTTTCACGAGTCGTACGGCGTGGCGAGATCGAGAACACCTAATTGATATTGTCAACTTCCAGTCGTTCAATCGTTACCACGCCGACATTTTGGGTTGCACGACGTTCTCCTTCGCTCTGAACCTGGGCATCTACCTGACTGACGTGCGATCCGATCACTCGCCGGCTGTTCGGAACAATTCACTTCGGCCGGCGGAGCACGAAAGCCACATTCGGCGACGGCTGTCTCCTACACGTCCAGGGCTCGCGAAAGCACCCGACATTTGGTTGATCGATGAACACGGCCACAACACCGAGGGCACCGTGGCGCAGGCAAGCGTTGCCCTGACCGAGACCGCCGACTCATGGTTTGCAACATTCGGGAATCAGAGCGAAGTCCTGTCGGTGTTGCAAGGCGTCAGCGCGCCTCCCGACGAGGCAACGTGGCTTCCCGGAAGGCCGGATTCCGCTGCGAGGAATACGGCAGTCGGCTATCTGGCGCTGGCGCTGGGTGACCGGCCAACCGCAGTGAACCACTTGCGGCGAGCCCTCCAGCAGTTCCGGGGTTTCGACATCAAGAATGCCAAGATCTCCCGCCGCTTCGAAAGTCGCGTCCCAAGGCATCTCGAGCTAGCAGTCGCACGGCTTTCTCGCGACTTGACCTAGCCACGACTGCGTCCGGCGCTGTGCCACGTGTCATGAACCCGCTCCCGCTTGCGAGGGAGGGAAACGGTCGTGTGGCTTGAGAAGTGGGACGCGCGAACATCGCACGAACTGGTCGCTCTTGCTCGCACGCAGTTGGATGGAGTCATACGCACCGGACGGATATCGATTGTTCGCTCCGCCCAGCTCACGACTCAGTACAGCAGGAACGACTCGCGCACGATCTTGAACTCGCGCACCTCTTCGTGCCACACGGCCGTGATCCGGTCGAGCGGCGCCTGCGCTTCGACGTCCGTCCTGAGCGACGGCGAACCCGCCAGGATATCGATCGGCATCTTGTCGTGCTCGTATTCGTACGGCGGCTGACGCCATGCAAAGCGCGCGGGATCGGCCCGATAGAACTCGAGTAGCAGAGCGGCCGCAGCCGCTCCAGGGCGGAACACGCTCCGATCGGTCACGTGGATCTGGCACCCGCCGCACGTCGTCCTGGCGTGTTTCTGGAACGTTGGTTCGAAGACGGCCGGTCTGAACCAGACACCTGGCAACTGCCGTTCGTTCATCGCGGCGGCAAACCGTTCGGCATGTATCCACGGCGCGCCTAACAGCTCGAATGGGCGCGTCGTTCCGCGCCCTTCCGACAGCATCGTTCCCTCGAAGAGCACCATGCCCGGATAGACGATGGCGGTGTCGAGCGTGGGCATGTTGGGTGAGGGCATCACCCAGGGCAAGCCTGTCGCGTCGAAATACTGATCGCGCGTCCAGCCCTCCATCGGCACGACCTCGAGCTCCGCGCCGATCGCGAAGTGCTCGTTGAACAGGCGGGCGAGCTCGCCAATCGTCATGCCGTGGCGCATCGGGATCGGGAATAGGCCCACGAACGATTCATAGCCTGGATGGAGCATCGGTCCTTCGACCTCGACTCCGCCAATCGGATTGGGCCGGTCGCAGACGATGACCTTCACACCGTGCTTCTTGGCCGCACGGAGACAGTTGGCCATCGTGTAGATGTAGGTGTAGATCCGCGCGCCGACGTCCTGGAGATCGATGACGAGCACGTCGACGCCTGCCAGCATCTCCGCGGTAGGCTCTCGAGTCTCGCTGTAGAGGGAATAGATCGGCACGCGCCGCCGCCCGTCTTCGACGTGCGGCGTCTCGATCATGTTGTCCTGCACATCGGACCGGAAGCCGTGCTGAGGGCCGAAGATTGCAGCCAGCGTCGCACCAGGTACTTCGTCGATGCGATCGACGAGATGGCGGAACGCCGCGTCCACCGACGCGGGATTCGAAACAATCCCTACGCGCTGCCCTCGCAGCACGCCTGAGCCGAGCAGCCGTTCGAGGCCGAGCGTTACGCGCATCTGAGCATTGTAGGAGAAGGCGCCGCGTGCGGCGCCGGGGCCGTCCGTCTTATCGTCCGACGCGCTCGAATCTGCATGTCGCGCCGTGGCCGTTCGTCCCGTCCTCAAACGTGCTCCGGCTTCTTGCATCGCCAGGCCTCGCGGGCCAAACTAGCGGTGTGGCACAGCCTCTTTCCGCGACTGAACCCCGCCGTCTCATCGTCGGCATCACGGGAGCCAGCGGATCCATCTATGGCATCCGTCTGCTCGAGCGGTTACGGGCGCTCGACGTGGAGACACACCTGATCCTGAGCCGATGGGGCGCGCGCACGCTCGTCCACGAGACACCCTACACGGTCGAACAGGTGCAACGGCTGGCGACGCATGCGTATGCATCGACGGATCAGGGCGCGCCCGTCTCGAGCGGGTCATTCGTGACGCTCGGAATGATCGTCCTGCCCTGCAGCATGAAGACGCTGGCGCAGATTGCCACCGGCCTTGGCGACAGCCTCGTTCCGCGTGCCGCCGATGTCGTGCTGAAGGAGCGCCGCCGTCTCGTGCTGGGCGTGCGTGAAGCGCCGCTGCACGAGATCCACCTGGAGAACATGCTGCGCCTGTCGCGCATGGGCGTCATCATTTCGCCGCCCGTTCCCGCCTTTTACAACCAGCCCAAGACCGTGGACGACATCGTCGATCACACGGTGACGCGCATGCTGGATCTCTTCGGTCTGCACACGGACGCCACGCCGCGATGGGATGGAGAAATGCGTGCCGCTCGCGCCTGAACGCATCGAGACCGGACGCCTCGTGATCCGGCGTCCGGTGGACGGTGACGCCGAGGCGATCTTCGCGCGGTACGCGAGCGATCCGGCGGTGACAACGTATCTGGGGTGGCCGCGCCACGCGTCGGTGGGCGATACCCGCGCCTTCCTTGCACTCAGTGCACGGGAATGGTGCCAGTGGTCGGTCGGACCGTACCTGGTGGAAACGCGCGACGAGGGCATGTTGATTGGCAGTACAGGACTGGCGCTCGAGACGCCGGAGCGCGCCGCGACGGGCTATGTGTTCGCTCGCGACGCCTGGGGACGCGGTTACGCGACAGAGTCGTTGCGCGCGATGGTGGCTCTGGCTCCGTCGGTTGGCGTACGGCGGTTGTATGCCTTGTGCCACCCGCTTCACGACGCGTCGGCGCACGTCCTCGCGAAGTGTGGCTTCGAGCGGGAGGGCGTGCTGAGGCGGTACGCCGAGTTCCCGAACCTGGCCGCCGGCGAACCGGCGGACGTGGTGTGCTTCTCGTACGTTTTCTGAATGCATCCTTCCTTGCGGCAGACGGACCATCGGCCCTGGCCGCTGCCGCCGGGACCATGGACGTGGCGTCAGCAGTGGTGCGACCTGCTGTTTGCGCACTGGCCCATGCCCGTGGCGGCGCTGCGCTCGCTCGTGCCGCCGGTGCTCGAAATCCAGGAGTTCGACGGCACCTCGTGGGTGGGCGTTGTCCCGTTTCACATGCGTGGCGTGATGCGGCGTCCGCTGCCCGATCTGCCCTGGGTGTCGGCATTCGCGGAGTTGAATCTCCGCCTCTACGTCGTGCACGAGGGACGGCCCGGTGTCTGGTTCGTCAGCCTGGACGCGACAAATCCGCTTGCCGTGTGGGCCGCGCGAACGTTCTTTCACCTGCCGTACTTCCACGCAGACATGACCGTGGAAACGCGCGGCGAACGGATCGTGTATCGATCGACGAGGCGTGATTCGGGTAGGTCGGTCGCGTTTGCCGGGACGTACGGTCCCACGTCGCCGGTATATCGAGCAACGCCTGGTTCGCTCGAGCATTTTCTGACCGAGCGGTACTGTCTTTACGCGTACACCTCCGACAGCGCGCTTCTTCGGACCGACGTGCATCATGCGCCCTGGCCGCTGCAGCGGGCCGAAGCCGACATCACCACCAACACGATTGCGGGACCCCAGGGAATCGCGATCGCGGGAGCGCCGGCGCTTCTGCACTTCAGCCGGCACATCGACGTCATCGTGTGGCCGTCGGCGCTGGTGGCGTAAACCACCCGTACGCGTTGCCCGGTTGCCAACTCGCGCCGGAAACCGCTACCGTGCTACTGCACCACATCTCTGAAGACGAATACGAACACGACCACGAATACGAACACGACCACGAACACGAATACGAATACGAACACGAATACGAACCCGAATCCGTATCCGAGTTTCAGCAACAGCATGGCAACCGACGCCCGTGACGTACTGGTGACCGGCGGGACGGGATACATCGGCCAGCGCCTGGTCGGCCATCTGGCGTCACGGGGGCATCGAGTGCGGGTGCTCGCGCGGCGGACTGCGTTTGGCCGCGTTCCCGCCATGGCGACAGCCGTCGAAGGCGACGCGCTCGACGCGGCGTCTGTTGCGAGTGCGCTTCGGCCGGGCGACACGGTCGTACACCTGGTCGGCACGCCCCATCCCAATCCGCGCAAAGCCGCGGAATTCGAGCGCGTGGACCTCGCGTCCATCCGGGCGACGACCGACGCGGCCCGCCAGGTGGCACCCGCCCACATTGTCTATGTGAGCGTCGCGCATCCCGCGCCCATCATGCATGCCTACATCGCCGTGCGCACAGCGGGCGAAGCGGCCGTGTCCGCGGTCGGCTGTTCCACGACGATCGTCCGGCCGTGGTACGTGCTTGGTCCCGGACATTGGTGGCCCGTCATGCTGATTCCCGTATACGCGATAGCACGGCTGATTCCGAAGACGCGTGACGGCGCCACGCGACTGGGTCTCGTGACCGTGACCGATATGGTCTGGACGCTGGTCGGTGCGGTCGAGCAGCCACCCGCATCGGGCGCGCAGATCCTCAGCGTGCCGGACATCAAGGCTTGGGGAAAGCGCCGCTTCTGACATCCAACGATCTGTGCAGACACGGCGCCTCGACCGTGTTCGTCTTCGAGTTCGTGTTCGACGAAGGCGGCCAATACGAATCCGAATCCGAATCCGAACACGACAAGGAAGCAGTGGGGCAGTGATGTTTCTCCCAGTCATCGACAAGTTTTCCGGCGAGACCATCGGCCAGGTGCCAGTGGCCGACGCCGCGGCGGTGGATCGCGCTATCCGCGCTGCGCACGCCGCCTTTTCGTCATGGCGCGACTGCCCGGCGCACGAGCGCTCACGCGTCCTCCACCGCACCGCGGATCTCATCGACGCGAAGCGGGATCTCTTCGCGAAGACCATCGCGCGCGAAGCCGGAAAGGCTCTGAAGCACGCGACGGGCGAGGTGTCACGCAGCGTCGAGACATTCAGATTCGCCGCCGAAGAAGCCAAGCGCCTTCACGGAGAGACCGTGCCGATGGACGCGTCAGCCTCCGGCGAACAGCGCATGGGCTTTTATCTGCGTTTTCCACTGGGCGTGGTGGCCGCCATCACGCCCTTCAATTTCCCGCTGAACCTCGTCGCGCACAAGGTCGGTCCCGCACTCGCGGCGGGTAACTGCATCGTGCTGAAACCGGCGGAAGAGACGCCGCTGACGGCTGGGCTCCTCGGCGATGTGCTGAACGAGGCGGGCCTCCCGTCACACGTCTTCGAGCTCGTGCACGGTGACGGTCCGTCTACGGGTGAGGCGCTCGTCACGCATCCCGTGCCGGCAAAAGTGACCTTCACGGGAAGTCCGCCGGTTGGTGCGCGCATCCTGCAAGTGGCGGGTCTCAAGCGCATCACTCTCGAGCTCGGAAACAACTCGGGCACGATTGTCGAGCCCGATGCCGACCTCGCTCGTGCCGTGCCCCGGTGTGTGCTCTCGGCCTTTGCCAACGCCGGCCAGGTCTGCATCAGCCTGCAACGCTTGTACGTGCACGAAGCCATTGCCACGGCATTCATCGATGCGTTCGTGGCGGCGACGAACGCGCTCGTTGTCGGGAATCCACTCGATCCCTCGACCGACGTTGGTCCGCTCATCTCGGATGAAGCGGCAGACCGTGCGGAGCGGTGGATCAGCGATGCGGTGGCGCAGGGCGCACGCCTCTTGACCGGCGGGCGCCGAGAGGGACGGCTGGTGTGGCCGACGGTCTTGACGAACACTCGGCCCGACATGGCCGTGATGTGCCAGGAAGCCTTTGCGCCACTCGTGTCGATCGTCACCTATCGTGACTACGCCGAGGCGCTCGATCTTCTCGCCGACACGCCGTACGGCTTGCAGGCAGGGGTCTACACCAACGATGTCCGCAAAGCGTTCGACGCTGTCCGCCGTCTCGACATGGGTGGTGTGATGATCAACGACACCTCGATCTTCCGCGTCGATCACATGCCGTACGGAGGCAACCGGATGAGCGGGATCGGCCGCGAAGGCGTGCGGTTCGCGGTGGAAGAGATGACGTCGTTGCGGATGGTCGTGTTCAACCTTCAGTAACTTCGGTCTGCAGTCTACGGTCTGCAGTCTGCAGTCTGCTCGTACCCGTAGACGGTAGACCGTAGACCGCAGACTGTTGATCATCTCGCAAAGATCCTCCGATAGCCGCCCGCGATCAACGCAGAGATGTCCGCGAGGATCCGCGGCAGGCTGAGTCCGCCTGGGTAGGCGAGATAGTGCGGCTCCCAGGTCGGATGGAACTTGTCCTTGTAGGTCCGTAGCCCCTTGAAATTGTAGAAGGTCTCGCCGTGGCCGTACACGAAGCGGCCCAAACGCGACCAGAGCGGTGCGACGGGCGACTCTTCGAGGCCGGCCAACGGTGCCATGCCGAGATTGAACCGCCGATAGCCCTGCTCGCGGCCCCACACGAGGATGGACGCCAGAAGGGCGTCCATGATGCCTTTGGGCGCCGTGCTGCGGTGCCGCATCAAATCCATCGACAACTCCGTGCCACCGGCGCCTGGCCACAGGTTGGCGAACGCTTCGATGTGCTCGCCACGCTCCATCACGGCGATCGGGAAGCGCGCAAGATAGCGCTCATCGAAGAAGCCGAGCGAGAACCCTTTCTCCGCGGTTGCCTTGTCCGAGAGCCATTCGTTCGATACTTTGCGGAGCTCTGCGAGAAGCGCGGGTGTGACGTCGGAGGCCGGCACGACGCGGAACGCGCATCCCTCTTTGATCACACGCCGGAGCGTCATGCGGAGGGTCTTCGCCGTGCCGCCGCCGTCCAACGTGAACTCGGACAGCCGCACGTGCGCTTCTTCGCCGAGCTTCGCAAACGTCAATCCGAAGTCGGCGTATTTGTGGAGCCAGTCGCGCGTGGCCTGGTAGAAGACCGGCACGCCCTGATAGTCGTCGACACGCTCGAGGAAGCGTTTGATGAGGCCTTCGGCTTTGTCTCGCGGGCCGATGGGATCGCCGAGCGCGGCCCACGTGCGTCCCTGCACGCTGTACATCAGGAACGCGGTGCGTTCGTCGTTCCAGAGCAGCGCCTTGTCGCGGAGGAACACGAGATTGGCCCACGTCCGCTCCTCGTCCTCGAGCACCTTCGCCGCCAGCGTCAGCTCCTCGTCGCCGGGACGCACGACGCCCGGAGGCGCGGGGCGCAGCAGTTGACGAAGTCCGACGAACAGCATCGCCACGAGGACGCCGACCGTGGCGCGCAGGAAGCGAGGCGCGTCCTGCTCCGCTTCGAACCGCCACCACAGGTCGTGCGAGTACTCGACGTGCCGGAACGCGAACAGTCCCAGGAAGACCGACGCAAGCACGACCGCGCACGTCGCAGTCAGCCAGGCCGGCGAGAACGGAATGTCGAAGAGCGCCGCCTTCCGGTCGAATTCCTGGTGGCTGGGCAGGAAGATCACGAGCAGCGTCGCCAGGATGATGGCTTCCTCGTAGTCGCCGCCCTTGAGCAGCGAGGACGCAATCCCGAGTCCGAGAAAGACGATGGCGAAGAAGTAGGCGGCGTCGAGCCGACGCGCCAGTCCCCACGACACGACGAGCAATCCAAATCCGACGAGGCTGCCGACGAAATGCGACAGCTCCAGCACCGGCAGGGGCAGGAAGCCCGTGAGCCAGCTGATGCGATTGGCGTCGGCAGGCGTGGCGCCCGAGAACATCAGGACGGCACCGGCGAGCATGGCGAAGACCGCCAGCAGCTTGGGAGCGATCGACGCCGTCAATGTGCCGAACGCGTTGCCCCACCGGATCATGTGGTGGCGCCGCTGGTAGAACTCGTCCACGAGCAGCACGCCCAGCGCGATGGCGAGCGGCAGCAGGTAGTAGACGATGCGGTACATCGCGAGTGCCGGCAGGAACGCGTCCGCGTCGATCCAGGGCTTCAAGAGCAGGATCATCAGCGACTCGAATACGCCGATCCCGCCGGGGACATGACTCACGAGCGCGATCAGTTGTGCGGCCAGGAACGCGGCCAGGAAATACGCGAAGTCCGGACGAGGCTCGGGCAGCAGCACGAACAGGACCGCCGCCGCCAGCCCCCAGTCGAGCACGGAGAGGATGAATTGCGCGCCGATGAGCGGCGCGGACGGCAGCGCCAGTTCGGCTCCGCCAATTTTGAGGGGGCGGCGCCAGTAGATCGGCGCCAACGCATACGCCGCCGCTATTCCCGCGAGACCCCATCCCACGATGCGCGTCAGTGCCGGCTCGACGACGCCGTTCACATCCTTGACGGGGCTGAAGAGCAGGCTCCAGGCACCGAGCGAGATCAGGCCCAGCCAGAACGTGCCCGAATAGAACAGCACCACACGCGAGACGTCCTGGCCGCTGAGACCCCACCGTGAGTAGAAGCGGTAGCGGGCTGAGGTGCCCGAGAGCAGCGCGAACCCCACGTTGTTCGCGATGGCGTACCCCACGAACGACGCCATCGACACCTGCCACTTGGGGATCGGCCGCCGGATATAGATGAACGCCAGCTGATCGTAGCCAGTGAGGATGACGTAATTGAGGACCGTGAAGCCGAGGGCCGCGAGGATCGCCGACGGAGGCAGGCCCCGGATCGCGTCCGTCACGCTGTGGATCGAAAGGTGACGGATTTCGCGCGTAAGGACCCACAGCGCGGCTGCGAACAGGAGCAGCCCGATGAGGGGTGAGAGACGGTACCAGAAGCGGCCCATGCGATACGGAACGGCGGCGGCCCGGCGGGCGCACCTTAACTGTACCCCGGAAGCACGTCGTGTGCGTCATCGTCTCGTTACGTCCGGGCCGCTGAGTTTGACGAGACGCGTACAAGCTTTTACGCGCGGAGTAAATGCCTGCCGTCTTGCGGACGATCTGCGCCACTTCTAGGCCGCGGGTAGCCGGAGGATGCTGGCGCGCTCTGTGCTGAACCCGACCACCGCACAGGCGTCGGACCACGTTCGTCCATGACGCCAGGATAAAAGGAGTTGGGGCATGCAACGACGAAGTGTGTGGTTGTCGATCGCGGCGGTACTCGTAGCTGTGCTGGGTGTGGTACCTACCGCATCTGCGCAGCGGTATCTACAGCACAACATCGTGTCCGACGGATCGGTCCCTGCCGATATCAAGGACCCGCTATTGGTGAACGCGTGGGGACTGAGCGCGAGCGCCACGAGTCCGTGGTGGGTGTCTGACAACGGAACCGACATGTCCACGCTCTACAACATCACCACCGGTGCGAAGGTGCCGCTGGAGGTGTCCGTGCCCGGCGCCCCCACGGGAACGGTCTTCAACAACTCGACCGGGTTCGAGGTCGCACCTGGCGTCAAGTCGCTCTTCCTCTTCGCGACCGAAGGCGGGACGATTCGAGGATGGAACCCCGCCGCGACGGGCACGAATACGTTCGTGCTCGTGGACAACGGACCTTTTGGCGCCGTCTACAAAGGCCTCACGATGGCGGTCACGCCGAAGGGCGCGTGGTTGTACGCGACCAACTTCCACGCCGGCACCGTGGACGTATACGACAGCACGTGGACCAAGGTGTCAGGTGGATTCCACGACAGGTGGCTGCCGAAGGGTTATGCGCCATTCGGCATCCAGGTGATCGGCGACTCGGTCTTCGTGACGTACGCGCTGCGCGAGAAGGATGGCAATGACGACGTCCCGGGACCGGGACACGGGTTCGTCGATCAGTACGACCTCGCAGGGCATCTGATCCGACGCGTGGCGTCACGCGGCGTGCTCAATTCGCCATGGGGCCTCGCGTGGGCTCCGGACGGCTTTGGAGGCTTCAGTAAGCACCTGCTCGTCGGCAATTTCGGTGATGGGCGCATCCACGCGTTCGAGCGCGAACATCACGGCCATTTCGAGCTCGAAGGCCGCCTGCGCGATGCCAAAGGCCGCACACTCGTGATCGATGGTCTCTGGGCGATCGCCTTCGGCAATGGCGGCGGGGCGGGGCCGGCGACGACGCTGTTCTTCACCGCAGGTCCAAATCACGAGGCCAACGGCTTGTTCGGATCGCTGGTGCCGGCGCCGAAGAAGGATCACGACGACGACGACGACCAGTGACGCGATGGAGTCGGGCCTGCGGAGAATTGGGGTCGGGATGAATTTCAGTTCCCACACTACTTGAGTCCGACGGCGAGGGCAGGAACTGAAATTCATCCCGACCCCAAATTGTCTCCGAAGGCCCGACCCCGGCGACTATCGCAGACCAACGATCTCCCCCTCGTCCGTCACGTCCAACCGGATCGCTTGCGGTGCCTGGCCGAGTCCGGGCATCCGCATCATGTTCCCCGCCACCACCACGACAAAGCCGGCGCCCGCCGACAGTGAGACATCGGTCACGGTCAGCGTGAACCCCGTCGGCGCGCCATACAACTTCGGGTTGTCCGAGAGCGACGATTGCGTCTTCGCGATGCAGACCGGCAGATGCCCGAATCCAAGCGCCGCGATCCGCTGCAGCTTGCGGCGAGTCCCCGACTCGAAGTAGACGCCGCCGGCGCCATAGATCTCACGCGCGACCGTGTCAATCTTGGTTTCGAAGCTCACGTCGCTACTGTAGAGTGGGCGCGGATCAGAGGGACGCTGAGCGGCTTCCACCACGGCCTCCGCGAGCGCGCGCCCACCCTCGCCGCCGCGCGAGAACACATTCGACTCGACCGCCGGCACGCCCATACCCGCCGCGAACGCAATTATCTGCGCGACGTGCGCATCGCTGTCGTCTTTCATTCGATTGACCGCCACGACGATGGGCACGTGGAACTTGCGCAGATTCTCGACGTGCCGCTGCAGGTTGGGGAGCCCTGCCTTGATGGACGACGGGTCGGGGGCGGCCGTTTCGCTGCCGGATCCCTGTGTCGCCAGCGCGCGAACAGACGCAATTAGCACCGCGACTGCCGGCTTGATGCCCGACGCAGGCATAACGAGATTGAAGTACTTCTCCGCACCCAGGTCGGCGCCAAAGCCGGTCTCGTTGACAACGAACTCGGCTAGGTTGAGAGCCATCCGCTGTGAGATGACGCTGCTCGTTCCGTGCGCGATGTTCGCGAAGGGTCCGGCGTGGACGAGGGCCGGCGTGTGTTCGGTCGTCTGAACGAGGTTGGGCATCACCGCTTCGTTCAACAGCACCATCATGGCGCCGGTCGCCTCCAGATCCGCGGCGCGCACGACCGTTCCTTCCTGTGTGAAGCCAACGACGATGTCTCCCAGGCGGGTGCGCAGGTCAGGTCGTGACGCGGCCAGCGCGAGGATCGCCATCACCTCGCTCGCCGCGGTGATGACGAAGCCGGTCTCACGCGGCAGTCCGTTGGCTTTGCCGCCAAGGCCTACGATCACATGCCTCAGCGCCCGGTCGTTCATGTCCATCGTGCGCGGCCAGTAGATGTTGTCCACGTCGATGCCCAGCCGGTTGCCGTGATGCAGATGCGAGTCGAGCATCGCGGCCAGCAGGTTGTGGGCGGCGGTGACCGCGTGGATGTCGCCGTTGAAGTGCAGGTTGATGAGCTCGGCCGGAATGACCTGCGATTGACCGCCGCCTGTCGCGCCGCCCTTGAGCCCGAACACGGGACCAAGTGACGGTTCGCGAAGCGTGACGATGGTGGAGCGTCCGATCTTGACCAGGCCCTGGGCCAGGCCGATGGAGGTGACGGTCTTGCCCTCACCATGACTGGTTGGCGTGATGGCAGTGACCAACACCATCTTGCCCTGCCGCCGATTGGTCTGGGGTGTCAGCAGATCGAGTCGCAGTTTGGCCGTGTAGTGGCCGTAGGACTCAAGCGAGGAGTCTGGAATCCCGAGTTCGGCGGCGATGTTCCTGATGGGTGTGAGAGCGTGCGACATGTCGGCCTCGGAACGAGTACGGGGGAGTGACAGGAAATGGGGTCGGGAGGATTTTCTCAAAAACTGGACAAAGGTGGCGCGAGTTCGAGACTATCTCGGCCACCGGCTCTGTCCAGTTTTTGCGAAAATCCTCCCGACCTCCCATTTCCTCCGATGACTCCTCTGCGCATCCTGTGCCTCGCGGCCGAAGTCGCTCCCTTTGCCAAGACAGGTGGCCTGGCCGATGTCGTCGGAGCCTTGCCCAAGGCACTGGCGGCACTCGGCCACGATGTGCGGATCGTCATCCCCGCCTACCGCTTCATCGAGGACGCCGCGCACAGCGGACAGGCGGGGATCAGCGTAAGCCCGCTGACGCTGAACGTACCAATCGATGGACGAACCCTTCCAGCCGGCGTGTTCGAGGCGCGGTTGCCGTCGAGCACCGTCCGCGTCTACTTCATCGCCGAGCGCTCGCTGTTCGCACGCCCCGACGTCTACGGCTACTGGGACGATCCCTATCGCTTCGCCTTCTTCAGCCGCGCCGCGCTCGACCTCCTGATTGCTGCCCTCGACTGGCGGCCCGACATCGTTCACGCACACGACTGGCACGCGTCGCCCGCGATCCTCTGGCTGGCGACGGGAGCTGCGCGGGACGAGCGCTACCGGGCGATTCCCACCGTTCTCACCATCCATAACCTGCTGCACCAGGGGCGCGCGCCACTGGACGTGCTTCGATATCTCGGGATCGAAGCCTCACGGCTGTTCGAAGAAGGTCCTGGCGAGATCAACCTGCTCGCGCAGGCGATCTTCCGCGCGACGATGATCAGCACGGTGAGTCCGACGTACTCCCGCGAGATCCTGACGCCGCACGGTGGTGCGGCGCTCGATTCCCTGTTGCGGTATCGCCACTTCGACGTGCACGGCATCCTCAACGGCCTCGACTACGACGTCTTCAGTCCCGCGAAGGACGCGCATCTCGCTGCGCCCTTCGACATCCACACGCTGGATCGCCGCAGCGAGAACAAGCGTGCGCTCCAGGCACGAGTGGGCCTTCCCCAACGGGATGACGTGCCGCTCGTGGCGATGGTGTCGAGGCTCGACGGACAGAAAGGGTTCGACATCCTCGGCCATGCGCTCCATCTTCTGCTGAATGGCTACGCAGGCGACGCCCAGGTGGTCGTGCTGGGCACGGGCGCGCAGAATTACGAGACGATGTTGCGCCACCTGGCTGACTACCATCGCGACAAGATGGCGGCGGTGCTCGGATACAACGGTCAACTGGCGCCACTCGTGTACGGCGGCAGCGACATCTTCCTGATGCCCTCGCTCTTCGAGCCGTGCGGCCTCGGACAGATGATCGCGATGCGCTACGGGTCGGTGCCGGTCGTTCGTGCGACGGGCGGACTGGCGGATACCGTCTTCGACGGCATGAGCGGCTTCACGTTTCACGACTACAGCGTGGACGATCTGTGGGACGCGCTGCGGCGGGCCATCTACATCTATCGGAACGATCGCGACAGCTGGGAGGCGATGCAGCTGGCGGGCATGCAGCGCGACTTTTCATGGACGACGTCCGCGCGCGGCTATCAGCAGCTCTACGAATGGGCGATCGCACGCCTTCGAGGCTGGTGAGCGTGCTATGTTCAGGCGATGCGCGCCGAGCGCGCGCCAGAGGTCATCATGGCGTCCACTGTAACCACTCCCTCGCTGCTCGACCGGCTGCAGATCAAGGACGTAAATCCAGGCGCCTGCACGGGCCCCGATGGCTGGATCACCGATCCGCACGGCCACGAGCTCGTTTCGTACAACCCGACGACCGGACAGCCCATCGCGCGCGTCGTCCAGGCGACCGACGAGTCGTACGGACAGGTGCTCGCCGCCGCCACGGCCGCGTTCGAGTCGTTCCGGACGCTGCCCGCACCGCGTCGCGGCGCGCTCGTGCGGGATCTCGGAAACGCGCTCCGCGAGCAGAAGGAGCCGCTCGGCGATCTGGTCAGCCTCGAGATGGGGAAGATTCGCGCCGAGGGCCAGGGCGAAGTGCAGGAAATGATCGACATCTGTGACTTCGCGACTGGACTGTCCCGGCAGCTGTACGGTCTGACGCTGGCATCGGAACGGCCCGCCCACCGCATGATGGAGCAGTGGCATCCGCTCGGGGTCGTCGGCGTCATCACGGCGTTCAATTTTCCGGTCGCGGTGTGGTCGTGGAATGCGGCCATCGCCGCGGTCTGCGGCGATCCAGTCGTCTGGAAGCCGGCGGAGCCCACGCCGCTGTGCGCGATTGCTGTCCAGCACATCGCGAATCGCGTGTCCGCCGACTACGGACTGCACGGCGTTTTCACGCTCGTCGTCGGCCCTGGCCGGGCGATCGGCGAACGCATGCTGCAGGACCGCCGGCTGCCGCTCATCTCGTTCACGGGCTCGACGCAAGTAGGCGAGCATGTCGCGGCCACCGTGTCGAAGCGGTTCGGCCGCACCATTCTCGAGCTTGGCGGCAACAACGCGATCGTGGTGACCGAGGACGCGAATCTCGAGATGGCGACGCGCGCGATCCTGTTCGGCGCAGTGGGCACGGCCGGACAACGCTGCACCTCGACGCGGCGCATCATCGCGCACAAGAGTATTGCGCGCGCGCTGACCGAGCGGCTTGTTCGCGCGTACGGGCAGGTGCGTATCGGCGATCCGCTCGATCCGCACACACTGATGGGTCCGTTGGTGACGCCAGACGCGGTCACCAGCATGTTCTCGGCCCTCGATCAGGTGGTGGCCGAAGGCGGTGAGGTGCTCACCGGCGGACGGCGGCGGTCCGACCTCGGTCCGCAGTTCGTCGAGCCGGCGATCGTCCGCATGCCCGGACAATCCGCGATCGTTCAGCGCGAGACCTTCGCGCCAATTCTGTACGTGCTCGAATACGATTCATTCGACGAGGCGCTGGCGCTGCACAACGGTGTTCCCCAGGGACTGTCGAGCGCGATCTTCACCGAGAGCATGAGGAAGGCCGAAGAGTTCCTGTCGGCGCGCGGATCGGATTGCGGCATCGCCAACGTCAACATCGGGACATCAGGGGCCGAGATTGGCGGCGCCTTCGGCGGCGAGAAAGAGACAGGCGGGGGCCGCGAGTCCGGGTCCGATGCCTGGAAGACCTACATGCGCCGGCAGACGAACACGGTGAACTGGTCGCCCGATCTGCCGCTCGCCCAAGGGATCACGTTCGGCGACTAGCCGCGATACTACTTCTTCACTTCCACTTTGACGCTCTGCAGACGGACTGGCTCGCTCGCATAGTTCTCGAGCACGATCGTCTGCTTGTCCTTGTCGTACGTGATCTTCGTGGCTACCGACAGCTTGCCTTCGCCGTTGCCATCCTTGTCGGTGCGGATTTCGATGAGCGTGAACGGATAATCCATGCTGCGCGGCTGATTGCGCGCTTCCCACATGCCAATGCGCCGATCGGTGGCGACGAGGATTCGCCGCCCGCCCTCGGGCAGCGGCAGCTCACGCGCGTACCGCAAGTCGTACCCCACCGTGCTGGGCAGCCTGATGAATCCAACCGGCTTCTCCTTCTGCAGAGCCGAGAGCAGCTTGTCGGGTCCTTTCTGCAGGAAGACGTCCATCAGCGCTTTGCGCTCGGTCTCGGTGGACCAGCGGTTGATGTCCATGAGGACGGTGTTGGCGCCCACACTCCCGATGTTGCTCATATTGACCGCGAGCGCGCTGATGTGCAGCTTGTCTCCGATCGTCTGCGCACGAAGCGCTGATTCCGAGTGGAGCGACAGCACCAGCGCGAGCACAAGCGCCCCAGCAATCACAACGCGACGCATACGTCCTCCGTTCGACATGACCCTCTGGCCCATTAGAATGCCTGCCCGATCGAGAAGTACCAGCGAGGCGTCCGCGTCGTGCCGGCACTGACTGGATAGCCGAGATCCACCCGGAAGAGCCCCACGGGCGTCGCAAGACGCAGACCGCCTCCCGTCCCTACCTTGAGCGCATCCAACCGCACGTCGGTCAGGCTGGGGAACGTGTTGCCGGCGTCAACGAACGCAACGCCCTTGAACCACTTCCAGATCGGGAACCGAATCTCCTGGTTGAAGATGAAGAGATCGTTGTTCCCGAACAACCCCAGGATACCGGGCGGACCGAGCGAGTCCTCAGGATAGCCCCGCACCGTTCGGCTGCCGCCCGCCTTGAACTGCAGATCCAACTCGAGCGTCGTAGGTTTCCCCACGGTCGACAGGTTCCCGATGCGCACGCCGGTAGCCAGGACGATCTTGCGAATGGACACGAACTGAAAATGCTGCAGCAGCACCCGTGAGTAGTCCAGGTCCGATCCCAGCGCCTTGATACCGAAGTCCACGGCCGCCGAGTCGAGCAGCCCGTGCTTGGCGTCGAAAGGATTGTCGCGGGTGTCTCTCGTCAGCGCGACCCGCGGTCCTACCGTGACACCGTCAATGACGAGGAGCGTCAGGTTCGTGGGCCGATCGATCAGCTCGTCATGTCGGTTCTCGTAGGCGAGTGCCCACGAGAGCTCGAGCGGCGTCTTCAGTCGCGTTCGCTGCTCGAGAACCACGCTGCCGTCGCGTTCATCGAGCCGGTACGGCCCAAGCTCTCCCTGGTGATCCTGCCCCGCATTGAGGAACAGGTTGGACCGGATAGGCTTGCCGTACGTGCGCTGAATGCCGAGCAGGCCCTGCAGGCTCTGACTGAATCGATCGCCGCGGACGCCGATGCCTGCAGCGATGGCGCGGCCGAACAGATTCCGATCGCGGAAGTCGGCGCCGGCGCCAGGCGCGTAATCCGATTCGGTGCCAGTGGCCTCGAGCGACTTCGTCATCTGCACGCCGTAGCGGACGGAGTAGCGGGGAGCTTCCTCGACGGACACGACCGTGACCACGCGATCGGGATCCGGTGCGCCTGTGGCGGCGGGTGCGGGAATCGGTGCGCCCGTGTCGCGTGAGACCGGCGCGGCCGGAGGCTGCGTTTTGACGGGCTCAAAGGTGACGGCCACGCTGGTGAAGACGCCGGTGTCGTACAGCCGCTTCTGCAGATCCGACACCAGCGCCGAGGTCACCGGTGTGCCCGCCTGAAGGTTCGCGAAGTCGCTGATGATCTTCGTCAGGGTCTCCTGGTTGCCGACGATGCGCAGGTCGTCGACGACGCGACGCTGTCCTTCCGTGACGTTGAAGACGGCGCTGACGGTGGCCGACTCGCGATCCACCGTGCGCGACACGCGGACGTCGGCCTCGTCGAATCCCTGTTCGACGTAGAACGTCTGCAGGCGGAGCCGCGCGGCGCGTACGTCATCGACCCGCAGCTGCGAGCCTGGCGCGAGGCCGATGATGCGTTGGAGCTCGGGCAGCGGACGGGCCCGGGCCCCGCGAACGTCGATGGACGCGATGCGGTACGGCCGCCCTTCGGTGATTGTGACGGGAAGCTCGGCCCGTGTCCCCACGACGCGCACCGGAGACGTGTCGATCTGCACGTCGAGATAGCCCTGGCGCCGGTACACGGTCCCGAGCGGCTGCTCGAGGGTCTGGGGATCGTACCAGACCGAGCGCTCGATCCCGCCTTCGGTTAGAACAGCCAGCAGCTCGGCGTCTTTGAACGTCGTGTTGCCGCTGAAGACGACGGCTCGAGTCTTCACCTGATCGCCAGGCTCCACCGACATCTTGAAGGCGAGCCTGTCTCGCGTGCTTTCGACGGTCGTCACCGTCACCTGCGCGTTCATATAGCCATCATCAATGAGATGGCGCCGTGCGAGTTTGGCGAGGTCGTCCGCGAGGAACTCGTCCGTCAGCGCCTCGCCCCAGAGGGGGTCCATCCGTTCGAGGACGTCCTTCGGAAAGTCATGGCCTTCGATCCTCAAGATCGACCGGGGTCCGCGCGTGATGTTGTGCTCGATCGAGACGCCTGCATCGGACGCGGAGTGCGTGGACCGCACCTGCGTCTGCAGGTAACCGAGCTTGTGGTAATAGGCGAGCAGCCGCGTCGAATCCTCCTGCAGCTTCCAGATGTCGAAGCGATCGCCGACCTCCAGATGGACCTGTTTCCGCAGCGCTTCCTGCGCCATGCCCGTGAGACCGCGGAAGGTAACCGCGGTGATCTTGGGCTTGGGCGCTGGTTTCTTGTTGCTGGCGGGCGTCCGCTTGGCGCCGCCGCCGAAGGTGTGCTCCTGCCTCACTTCGACGGCCCCGCTGCGCCCCTCGCGTGAAATCAACCGCAGTGACGTGCTGCGGAGCGGCCGATAGGTAGTCAGCCACGACAACTTGCCCTTCTGCAGGTCCTGCGAGAAAACGAGCTCGACTTTCGGCGTCAGCGTCTTCTTGATGTTCAGGCTCGTGCTGGCGTCGATGCCGCCCGCGATGAGATCGAGATCCGGTACGCCAATCGACACGGCATCGAGTCCCACGGCCTGGGCTGCGAAGCCGAAGAGATCGCTCGACAGTGATTCGACGACGCGTTCCTGGTCCACGATGTCGCCGCGCCTCGCGGACTCGCTGGCGGTGTGCCCGGTCACCAGCAGCGATCGCAGGTCGGATTCAGAGAGCGGTGGATCCGACCGCAGGCTCGTGCGGAGCGCGTCGGTCGATCCCGTCAGGGTCATCGTGACGTCGTACGAGCTGATGTGTGTATCAGCGGTGACATCAAGAACTGGTTCGACGCGCCGCGGATTCGAGAACGTCACTGTGCCGCGCTCGATTCGGTACGTCCGGCCTCCGGCACGGAGCTGACCGCCTTCGCCCACCACGACCGTGCCCAACAGGGTCGGGGCGTTCAGTGTGCCTGCGACGTGCAGGTCCGCACTGAGCTCGACGCGTCCGACGTTCGTGTCGAGGCTGAGCGTGTCGGTGGATTTCACCGCGATATCGAGCCCGACTGGTGTGGATTGTCGGCGTGCGCCGCGCCGCGCGCCTCCAGTCGTGGGTGAGGCATACACCTGTTGCAACTGTGTAACCACGTTGCGGAGAGCGAGGATCGAACCGCGGTATGGCTGTGGCAGGAACGAGACGGTGCCGGCGATCGCCGGCTTGCCGTCAGTGACGACGTACTGGACGTCCACGTCCACTTCCGCGCGCGGGCCGTCGGCGACCATCTGAATCGGCACTGACACTGCCGTGAACGACAGTGTCGGCGGCGTGGCGCCGGACAAATCGTAGGCTCCACGAATCAGAAACGGGGCCCCGTTGGCTTCGCCGGTCACATCGTCCACAACCGCGCGCCCGGAGGAGAAGACGATGTTGCCCGTCACGCTCGCAAGCGACAGCCGTGGCGTCGCGATGCGAAGGGCGGCGTTGTCGACGCGCACCGTGCCATCGACGCGCGGCGCCATCACCGGACCACGGACGACCAGATCGCTGACGACCGTGCCCGCGATGGGCATGCCGATGAGCGGCTGCAGCGGAGGCAACCCAAGCGGTCCGGACAGCCGGAGGTCGAGCGTGGGCTGGTCGCCAGCTAGATTCGCTGAGCCCGAGATCACGAGATTGCTGCGCGATCCGGTCAGCGTCCACGGGTCGAGATCGGCACGGCCGCGGGCGATCCGCACCCGCCCTTCGGAGGCTTGTTCCATCTTCGCGCCGCCAACCGCTACCGACGCTTGTGCGACGGAGATCGATCCGATCACGGCATCGACCCGCGGACTGGTTGCTGAGAGCTCCAGGGTCGCGTCGAGGATTCCCGATGTCGAGGTGCCGCGAGGCACGCGCGCGGCGAGCGCCTTGCCGAGGTCGCCAGCCACATGGGCAGTGATCGTCGCCGGTGCGGTTGCGCGTGCCGTCGAATCCCCCGGAATCCACGGAAGCAGGTCGTGGAGCCATTTCACGGGAGCTCGTCCGCTGGCCGTCGCCGCGATGTCTCCCCACTGGGCCGCGGCCTCTTCTATGTCGAGGCCGTCAGGACCGAGTGCCGCTCGCGCGCGAAGGCCGGATATCTCGGTCGTGCCCATTTGCAGCGTGCCGCCGTCCACAGACGCGGTCGCCGTGACATGCGCCGAGTCGGGGGCACCGCTCGCGGACAGGGACATGGAAACCTGGCCCGCGGTCGCGAGTACCTGGTCGAACCCGGCAGCTGACGCGACGTCTGTGAGATCCTTCGCGGCGCCATCCACGCGCAACGTGAGTTCCGTGTGAGGGTCATGAGCATCAAGTGCGCCGGAGCCCGTGATGGTCGCGGCGCCGACATGAGCGGCCAGATCCTGCACGGCAATCCGTCCCCGCGACAGCTCCGCGTGCACGGCACGATCCAACGAAACCGGCAGTTCCTTGGGTTGATCGGCGGTGGTCGTCAGGGTCAGCTTCGCGGCCTCCAGATCGAATGTGACCTGACCGTCGAGTGGTGACCGCGGGTCGCCGCCAAATGACGCCGCACCCGTCAGACTGCCGTGTACGCGCTGGGCGAGCGCCGGTTGTCCGGCGCGGGTCAGTACATCGGCCAGATCGACATCGCGCGCGTGAAGCACGCCGTCGAGGCGAAGATGTTCGGCGAATGTGAATGTGCCGTCCGCGTTCAGATTCAGATCGGGAGCTGCCAGCGTGAAACCGCCTGCCCCGGCCTGGGCATCCACCGTCGCCTCGATCGATCCGGCTCGAGCCTCACCCCAGCTGGCGTCCACGGCAGCCAGCTGCACGTGGCCGGTTGGATGCGCCATGAGACCGCTCGTGGTGATCGCGCCAGACACGGTTGCGGATCCGGGCACGGTCACGACGCAGGTCGCGTCGCCGGCCTGACATTTGGTGAGCGGCCAATTGCGTGCGGTGAGATCGAGTGCCTGTTCGCCCGAGTCGAGACCGTACCAGCCGCCACCCTGCAGCTGGCCGGATCCCGCCGTCGCGTTGAGCGACGCGAAGTCGACCCTGTCGCCTCGAACGGTGTAGTCGGACGAGAGTCGATCGGCGTGTTGGCCTGCCGCGCTGACGTGTGTTCCTTCGACGTGGCCCGCAAGCTGCCAGGTCGTCGTGGTGCCACTGAGCTCCGCGTGGGTTTCAGCGGCGCCTGCGATCTGGCTGGCGGCTGCCGGACTGAACCAGGCGATGAGTGGAGAGATGTTCGGACTGGTTACCGCGAGAGAACCGGACAGGGTGCCATTCTCGGCGTGCTGGATGTTGGTCGCCGTCACGTGCGATCCAGCGATGGTGACATCGGCTGTTGTCACGCCCTGCGACGCGCGAGATGCGAACGCCTGGCCCTGCGCGGTACCACGCCCGACCCCGTCGATGACCAGAACGGGCATCACGAAATCGGCGTCTGCAATCGGATCGATGAATCGGCCGCGCAGCGTGACGTCGGCATCGACGGGGCCGCGAAGCGTGGAGATGAACGATCCCGGCGATGGCACCCCGAGCCTGTGCGCGACCGAAGCAAGACTGTCGAGGCTCGGCCCGGTGACATGTGTTTGTCCGCCGAGCGATGACTGCACGAACGGTCGCGTTCCGACACCGATGGTGATCAGACCGTGCATTCCCACGGAGCCAGCCGTGGTGAATGCGTGGTCCACCTTCCAGGCACCCTGGCGCGCGGACACCTTCGCCGAACCGCCGAGCGGAAGCCCGGCTGCACCAGTGGGCTCGAAACGCGTGGACGCGTCGAAATCCAACGCGGCAAGTCCTGTCTTCAGCCACCGGAGCGTGCCGGTGCCAGTGAGGCGTGAGGCGAAGATGGGCATCGCTGGTGACGTCACTTCGCGGACCGCGAGCGCATCCACGCCCGACCACGTGGCACGCAGCTCGCTCGCACCTCGATGCGAGAATGCGAAGTGCCCCGTCGCCTTCAGCCTGCCCCATGGAGCCGTCACATCGGACGCGGTCAGATCGATGCCGGGGCGTGCGATCACGACGGAGGACGTGAGCGTCCCCGTCGGCAACGTTCCGAGTCCGATGCGAGTGGAACGCAGGTCGAGTGCTACACGAAGGTTCTGCCACGTGCCGCTCACGGTCCCCGACGAGGTGACCGGTCCCGAGACGTTGAGATCGATGTCGAGTGCGCGCAGGCTGCGGGCGATGTCGAACTGACCCCCGACCTTGAGACCGAGCGCGCCGTCCAGACCCCAGCCCATGGGACCACGAACGGCGACCTCTCCCTCGGTCATTCCGATAACGGCGTCCTCGAGTCGGACACCGGTTTTATTGAATCCAAACCCTGTCGCAACACGGGTCAGCGTCGTATGCCAGCTGCCGACTGTCAGGCTGCCTGGAGCGCCAACGGACAGGCGTCCTTTGACGTCGCTCGGAATACGTCCACCGAGCGTGAGCCGCATCTGCTGCAGATCGACCTTGAGGCTGTGCGGGCGATCGTCATAGGAGAGATCCGCGTCCCTCAGAACGATCCGATCGATCGTCACGCCGCCGTCGGATTTCTTCGACCCGCCTTTGAACACCGGGAGGTTGTTGGTGCCATCCTCGTTGAAGGCGAGGACGATCCGCGGGCGCGAGATCTCGACCGACCACAAGTGCACGGGTCCGCGAACCGACGCCCACGCGACATCGAAATCGACGCGCGCCGCCTTGAAGAATGGACGATCGGGCGTACGCCGGGTCGCGAGCGATAGATTGGTCAGGTGTCCACGCAGCGTGACCAGGTTGTAGTCGAGGGAGTCGGCGCGGAGGAGAATATCGAAATGTGAGGACAGCCAGGACGCCGCGGCTGTCAGCGCGCGGTCTCGGACGAACGACGTGTGGATGGCGATCCCGGCGAGCATCGCGAGGACGATCGCGACCGTCGCAAGACGGACGAGCAACCGCCGGGGACGCTTCCCCGGAACCTCAGGTTGCTGGTGGTCAGAATCGACGGTCGTATCCACTCACCGGAACAGCGGGCCCACCGCCACGTAAATACGGCTTTCACCGTGGAAACCCAGGCTTCCTCCCAGGAAGATGGGACCGATCAAAGACTCTGCGATCAGACCGATCGAGACGTTGGTCCGCCAGTCCTTGGTGCTCCACCGATCGTAGGCTGTGCCGTTTTCGAGCCAGCCTCCAAGGAAGATATTACCGCCGAGCACGTCCGGCAGTCGCCCCATGTGCTTCAGGTATCCGCTATCGATCAAGACGTACTTCGAGCCGTGCAGCTCATCGTTGTTGAACGCGCCCAGACGGAAGGGGCCGCCCAGCACGAAGTCGTTTATCACCGGGCGATCACCGAATGCACTGCCCGTGCCGCCGGCCAGGAACAGGCGGTCTTCACCACGCACGCGCTTGAACCAAGAGGCAGTGACCTCGCCGCGCCAGAATTGGTCGGGGCTGACAAGGTCACTGCTGCCGACCACCTGTGCGGCATGAAGGTAGCGTCGAAGGTCGCTCCGCAGGTAAAGGCCCCGCGTCGGGATGACCGGACTCGATTGGTCGTCATAGGTGAATTGCACCCGGGCGACGTTCTCAACGCCTTCGACCTCAGGCAGAAACGGGCTGCCGACCCGCACGCGTCCCCGGATGTCGGCCGTGTCGTAGCCGAAACGGATTTCGGCCCGTCGTCCCGTGGTCCATCCGAGGTCGACGCCAGCGCCGGTCCGCTTCAACCGGTACTCGCCAACGATCCGATCGTCCAGAAACGCGTTCCGCGGTATACGCGAAAAGTATGCGCGTGGCGCCACGAAAAGGCCGCGCTTTCCCATCGGCAGCACGACTTCGGCGGCCGCGAGTTGCTGCGTGCCGAGTGCAAGGTCGAGCCGCAGTTCGGATCCGCGCGTCAACACGTCGTACGCCGTGATGCGACCCCTCAGGTTCACGGCGAACGATGACGAATCCACGTTGTTCAGATCGAGACCCAACGCGAGGAAGGGCGGTCCGTAGCTCTTCGGGCGCACGCCAATCTGAACCCCCGCACCGCCCTGCGGAGGCTGCACGGGACGATACGAAAGGAATTCGTATTGGTCGGTGCCCGCGACCTCGAGCAGGTCATCGCGCAGCCGATCTTCGTTGAAGGGATGTCCGAGATTCTCGACGAGGGCCTTGGTGATCGCCTCCTGCTGATCCGGCGTCCCTCCCTTCACGTCGATGAACGTGGGGACGGGCACTGTCCGCCTGATGCGGGCATTGCGCGCGGTCATGAACGCCGCGTAGTCAGCCTCGCTGATCTGGTAGGGCAGCAGCTTGTCCCGAATGGCCTCGGCGCCGGCCTTGCCGCGATCCGCCAGGGTGTCGCTGCGCCTCCAGTCCATCGATCCCAATCCCTTGAGGTCGGGATCGACGACGACGTCCGCATTCTTGAGGGCTTCGCGGACCGAGCCGGTCATCATCGCGTCGATCGTCCTGCCGAGCAGCGTGAAGAGCGACTGTTGCGTCTCCGCGTCCGACGCATCGTCTGCGGCCACGTTGACGACGATCACGACGTCCGCGCCCATCTGGCGAACGACACCCCCGGGCACGTTGTTGAGCGCGCCGCCGTCGACGAGCAGCCAATCCTCGAGCGAGACCGGCGTGAATACGCCGGGGATTGCCATCGTGGCGCGCATTGCCTGGGAGAGGGGGCCTCGACCCAGCACGACCGCTGTTGAGGATTTCAAGTCAGTGGCTACACACCGGTACGGAGTCGGCAGATCGTCGAACGACGCGAGGTTGTAATAGGGGAGCGCGAGATGGTCGAGCAGGAAGGTCACCTGCTGTCCGGGATTGAGTCCACTTGGGAGTGTGAATCCGTGCTTGAGGCCGAACTCGAGCATCGACGGGTACGCGCGCTTGTCTTGTTTGCGCCGGAACGTCTTGTACTTGAACGGCGAGTCGGCCAGAAACATCAGGTCCCAGTCGATGCCGCGCATCCATTCGCGAATTTCGGCCGGCGTCATCCCCGTCGCATAGGCGCCAGCCACGAGGCCGCCCATGCTGGTTCCCGCGATGTAGTCGATCGGGATCCGGTGCTCCTCGAACCATTCGAGGACGCCGACATGAGCGAGCCCGCGAGCACTGCCCCCGCCCAGCGCGAGGCCGATGCGGGGCCGGCTTCCCGCTGGACGGGCTGCGACCGGTGACGATGGTGCGGGCTGCGGCGGAGGAGACTGCCGAGCGGCGGCGGACGGGACCCAACCCGCCACCGCGACGAAGACGAACAAGGCCCACATTCGAAGACGCATCCTGCAGCTCCAGCCCGTGAGGCGGCGACCGGTCATGCGGGTTATAGCATTCAGTCGAGGTCAATCGCGAATCAGACGATCGGCCGATGAGCCGATTTTCGCGGACATCGTCCACGGCGACCATGTCCGAAAATGACTGGTCGCTGGTGCGATGGTGCCGTATCGTGAGGTGTGGCTTCGGTACAACTCGCCTGGCGGCGTGCACGGCTCGCGCGCGACCCGCGCTTCGACGGGCGATTCTTCATCGCCGTCGTGACGACAGGGATCTACTGCCGCCCGATTTGTCCCGCGCCCAGCCCGCTCGAGCGGAACGTGCGGTACTTCGCGACGGCGGCTGGCGCGGCAGCCGCGGGCTTCCGTCCGTGCCTTCGCTGCCATCCCGAGGTCGCGCCGGGCACCCCAGCGTGGCTGGGCACGTCGGCAACCGTCTCTCGTGGCTTGCGCCTGATCGACGAGCATGGTCTCGACGGCCTCCGCGTGGAAACACTCGCTGCCAGACTCGGCATCGGGCCGAGACACTTGCACCGTCTGTTTATCGAGCACATTGGCGCGTCCCCGCACGAAGTGCTCGAGACGCGCCGCTTACACCTCGCGAAGCAACTGCTCGACGCTACGTCCCTGCCCTTTGTTGTGGTCGCTTCGGCCGCCGGGTTCGGCAGCGTGAGACGGTTCAACGCGGTCATCAAAAAAACCTGGCAGCGGACGCCGACGGCCATCCGCCAACGGTCCACTTCCGCCAAACCGCCGGCGTACTGCCTCCGGCTCTCGTACCGGCCTCCCTACGACTGGGTCGCGATGCAGCGGTTTCTCGCCGCGCGCGCGATCGACGGTGTCGAGGCCGCGGATGGAGACACCTACGCGCGTGCGTTCGATCTGTCGGGTACGACGGGGATGTTCGAAGTGCGTCACGATCCCGAGCACCGGGCCTTCGATGTCCACGTGTCGTCGGACGATGCGCGAGTGCTCTACCGTGTGCTGGCGCGCGTGACACACGTACTCGATCTGGACGCGGATCCCGCTGCCATCGCAAAGGTGTTCGGCCGCGATCCGCGCCTGGCTGGCAGTGTCAGGCGTCACCCGGGTCTCCGAGTGCCGGGGGGATGGGATGGATTCGAAATTGCCGTGCGCGCCATCGTCGGGCAGCAGGCATCGGTAGCCGGCGCGCGAACGCTGCTGGGCCGGATGGCTGAACGATTCGGGCGCAGGATCGAGGCAGGCGGCCGGCCCTGGAGGCTGTTTCCAAGCGCTGCGGCGTTGGCGAGCGCTCCCATCGAAAGTCTCGGCCTCACGGCGCAACGCGGTGCCGCGGTCCGCGCGTTGGCGAGCGCCGTCGCGAGCGGGCGGCTCAATCTCGGTCGTGACGCAGATCCGGTTGCGACGCGGGAAGCACTCCGTGGCATCGCCGGCGTTGGACCGTGGACGACCGAGTACATCGCCATGCGTGCGCTGGGCGATCCGGATGCGTTCCTGACTGACGACTTGATCGTCGCCCGTGCCGCGGGCGAACGTGGACGCGCTCTACTGCTGCGGGCGGAACACTGGCGGCCGTGGCGCGCGTACGCGGTGATGCACTTGTGGATGGGAGGCGGAGATGGCGCCCGCATTGACTCACACGTTCGTCGACAGCCCCGTCGGCCCGCTGCTGCTGGTCGCACGCGGCTCGCAGCTGACGCGGCTGCACTTCGTCACTGGCCGCAAGCCCGCTGAGGTTCCCGCGGGATCCCGCGAAGACGATGTGATGCTTCGCGGCGTGCGCGACCAGCTGGCGGAGTACTTCGCCGGCAGACGGCAGTCGTTCGACGTTCAACTCGCGCTCGAAGGGACCGCCTTCCAGCGGCGCGTCTGGACTGCGCTCTGCGATATTCCCTATGGCGAGACGATCAGTTATGGCGCGCTCGCCAGGCGGATCGGGCAACCGACTGCAGTACGTGCCGTCGGTCTTGCCAACGGCTCCAATCCCATCGCCATCATCGTCCCGTGCCACCGCGTGATAGGGTCGAATGGCACGCTCACGGGCTACGGCGGAGGCCTTCCGACCAAGGCCCGGTTGCTCGACCTCGAGCGTGGCGTCGGGAGCGACCTCTTCCAGTTACTGGGGGTTGAAGCCGGTTGATACGCCGCGGTAGACGTCGAGGGCGGCGCGCATCGATTCGAACGCGATTTCATTGCGATCCACTGTTTCCGGATCGAGCCAGACCACGCTCTCGACGGCGTCGAGCGCTCGGACACTGTCAGGGTTCCGCGCACTGGCGAGATAGACCAGATCGAGCGTCGAGTACGTCACGCCGGCATAGAGATACTGGTTGGTGTGTGAGCTGAGGTAGTGGAGCGCGGTCAGCTCCAGCCCTACCTCCTCGAGGACCTCGCGTGCGAGCGCGGTCTCCGCGTTTTCACCCGGATCGACGAAGCCGCCCGGTAAGGCCAGCTTTCCCTTGCCCGGATCCTTCGCGCGCCGGATGAAGAGCGCGTGCCCATCGCTCCTCACAATCAGCGCGGCCACGGCACCCGCGGCATTGAAAAACAACGTGAAGCCGCACGCTCCGCAGCGGAATGGTCCGGTCAGGGGCGGCTCAGCCGGCGGCACCGAAGCTCCACAGCGCGGGCAGTGGGCGAAGTGGCGCAGGATTTCCATGCGTCCATCATAATCGGGCTATCATTCGCGTTCGGTACGGGGATTGCCTCTCGCACGCGAGGAGGCCGCATGCAGTACGAGTCTGGCGACGACAAATACGTAGAGGATCGCCGAGGGCAGGGGATGATGGGGCGCGGCCTGCCGATCGGACTCGGCGGCCTGATCGTGCTCGGGCTCCTCAGTTGGGCGACCGGCACCGATTTTCTCTCTCTTCTCGGTCCCGCGGTGCAGCAGGGAGCGCCCGCTGACACCGCCACGGGTTCCGTACAAAGCTCACCCGAAGAAAAGAAGCTGAAGTCGCTCGCCGGTGCGGTGATGACCGACCTCAACGAGCAGTGGGCAAGGCTCCTATCCGGCCGGTATCGACCGACGACGCTGGTGCTGTTTCGCGATCAGGTGAATGCCGAAGGATGCGGGCTGGCAGAGTCCGCGTCAGGACCGTTCTATTGCCCGGGCGCGCAGAAGGTCTATCTCGATCTCGCGTTCTATCAGGAGCTGGGCGATCGGTTTGGCGCACCGGGCGACTTTGCGCAGGCGTACGTCCTCGCGCACGAGGTCGGGCATCACGTACAGACGCTGCTCGGGATTGAAAGCCAGGTGCGCCGCGCCCAGCAGCAGCGTCCCGAGATGGAGAACCAGCTCTCGGTCCGACTCGAGCTGCAAGCCGATTGCTTTGCCGGCGTGTGGGGACACATTGCCGCGCAGCCCGGACGCTTCCAGCGCGAACACAAACCCGAGCTCGATGCCGGCGACGCCGAAGAAGGCTTGCGGGCGGCGTCAGCCATCGGCGACGATCGGCTGCAGCGGATCGGAGGCGGCGTCGTCAGTCCGGAGCGGTTCACGCACGGATCGTCGGCGCAAAGGGTGACGTGGCTGAAGCGAGGCCTCGAGAGCGGCTCTGTGGACGCGTGCGACACGTTCGGCACGAAGTAAGCCTTATCCCATGCACGCTCTCATCGATCTGTTCCTCCACCTCGACGTCCACCTGGCCGAGATCACGACGTCGTACGGTCTCTGGATCTACGCCATCCTGTTCGCCATCATCTTTGCCGAGACCGGGTTGGTGGTCACGCCGTTCCTACCGGGCGACTCGCTGCTCTTCGCGTGCGGCGCCCTGGCGGCGACCGGGATCTTCAACCCGCTTCTGACCGTCGTTTTACTGGCCGTGGCGGCGATTGTCGGGAACACCGTCAACTATTCGGTCGGACGATTCGTCGGCGCGCGCGTCTTCACAGCCGGCGGCACCGGTGGCTGGACCGATCGCCTCCTCAATCGGAAGCATCTGGTGCGCACTCACGCGTTCTTCGAGCGCTATGGCGGCAAAGCCATCGTCCTCGGCCGCTTCGTGCCAATCGTCCGGACGTTCGTGCCGTTCGTCGCCGGCGCCGCGGAAATGACGTACGCGCGGTTCACGTTCTTCAATGTGAGCGGCAGCTTCGCCTGGGTCGGCCTGTGTTTCGGAGCCGGCTATCTCTTCGGCAACGTTCCGATCGTGAAGAACAACTTCTCGCTGGCGGCCCTGGGCATTGTGTTCATTTCGGTGCTGCCGATGGTCCTTGAACTGCTGCGCCATCGGCGCCAGGACGGCACCGTAGGCGGCGCGGCCTAACCCCCATCCACCTGCGACCGGAACCCCGGCGGCCGCCCGAACGTCTCTTCCTTCGGTGCCTGCCAGCCGCCTGCGGTGGACGTGTCGCTCCATGGTCACTTCACGGCTGTGCACGCTTGGGATGATGGCGGCGCTTCTTCTGCCGCTCGCTGGCGTCCCCCAACTCGACGCCGCGCCTGATCGCACCGAGTCGAGCCTCGACCGCTTCATGGCGGACGTGCTCGCCCGCCGCGACGAGAACTGGCGCAAGCTCCAGCAATACATCCTGGACGAACACGAGATCGCCGACGTGCTCGGTCCGGGCCGCACGCGCCTCTATGGGATGGTGCGCGACTACACCTGGTACATCCGCGACGGCACGTTCGTCCGCAGTCCAGTGCGGTACGACGGCGTGACGTTGAGCGAGGCCGATCGTCTCAAGTACGAGCAGGAATGGATCGCGCGCGAGAAGGATCGCGGCAAGCCCAAGCACGACTCGACCGCCGCTCCGGAAGCGGCTCCAGCCGCGGCCGCCGGATGCGGGCCAGCTCGCACAACTCGCTCGTGAGCCGCAGTTCGTGTCGGCCGCCTACTTTCTGCGATTCCGATTCGAGCCAGGGCATTACGCCTTCGCGGGACGCGAAAACCTGGATGGTCGCGAGGTGTATCGCATCGAGTACTACCCCGAGCGCCTCTTCAACAGCGACCACGATGACGACGATCCGGTCGGCGCCGATACAAAAGCCAAGGACGGCGGGGCAGCGAAGCCGGACGAGAAGCAGGGCGCAAAGAAGGGCGAGAAGCAGGGCGAGAGTGACGAGGACCAGCGCTTCGAGCGCCAGTTGAACAAGGTCGCGTTGATCACGCTCTGGGTCGAGCCCAAAGGTCACCAGATCCTTCAGTACACCTTCGACAACGTCGGATTCGATTTCATGCCGGCGCGTTGGCTCGTGCGCATTGACACGCTCCACGCGTCGATGCGGATGGGCGAAGCGTTCCCTGGCGTGTGGCTGCCGCGTCGAATCGAGGGCAAGGGGGCCGCGTCGCTGGCAACGGGGTCGTTCGAGGTGCGCTATCAGACCGACTACGTGAACTACCGCGAGGCCGCCACGAAGGGGCGGCTGCGATGACCGGCGCCGCCCTCCTGGTGCTGACGCTGGGTCTGGCAGGCGCATTCCCTCCGACGATCGCACAGACCGGGACACCGCCGGCCAACGAAGTCATTGCCTCGATCCGTGTGCACGGCAACCACACCACACCGGACGAGGACGTGATCCGTCTCGCGGGCGTCGCTCCCGGCCAACCGGTCACGCCGACGACGGTCGAGACGGTCGCCGCCGCGCTGCGGAAGAGCGGCCGCTTCCGATCCGTGGAAGTACGCAAGCGCTTCGTGTCGTTCGACGATCCGACCGCTGTCATCCTCGTCATCATCATCGAGGAGCGGATTGGCATCTCGGTCGGCGAGCCATCGCCAAGCCCGATGCGCCGCCTGAAAGCCGGAACAATGTGGCTGCCGGTCGTGAATTACGAAGACGGCTACGGCTGGACATACGGCGCGCGCTTCGCGTTTCCCGATCTGTTGGGCCGTCATACCAGGGTCGCGATCCCGCTGACCTGGGGCGGCGAGCGCGAGGCAAGCGTGTCCGTGGAGCACACGTTCGACCGCGGGCCCCTGACGCGGATCATCGGTACCGGCGGAGTGTGGCGCCGTGAAGTACCGGCCTACGACGACACACCCGCGACGCGAAGCGGCGGCACGATCCGCGTCGAGCGCGCGTTCACGCCGTCCTTGCGGGCGGGCGTCGAAGGAGGAGCAGAGCAGGTGCTCGTACGACACCATCGATCGCGCACAGCACCACATCGGTGCCGACGTCGTGCTCGATACGCGGAAGGATCCGGCGTTCCCGCGCCAGGCCGTCTTCGCGCAGGCGGGAGTGGACTGGCTCTGGTCTGGCGGCACGCCTATCGCCCGCCCCCGCGCCGATCTGCGCGGGTACGTCGGCCTGCCCGCTCGGTTTGTCTTCGTCGTCCGTGGTCTGTATCTCGGTGCATCGGACCCGTTGCCGCCGTGGGAACAGCCGATGCTTGGCGGGACCGCCTCATTGCGCGGGTTTCGTCTCGGCTACCGTTATGGCGACCAGCTCGCGTCGGTCTCTGGCGAGCTCCGTCACCCGCTGTCGTCGCCCCTCAGCCTCGTGAAAATGGGATGGGCCGTCTTTGCGGACGCGGGCACCACGTACGCCGCCCACACCTCTCTGGCTGACGCCCGCTTCGACCAGGGGATTGGCGGCGGCGTCTTCCTGACGGCGACGGTCCTGTCGCTCCGTGTGGATGTGGCTCACGGCCTCTCGGCGGGAACTCGCGGGCACGTATCGATTGGGGTGCGCTTCTAGCAGGGGTCTACTTGACCTTACGTGACAGCGCGCCTTTGAGATCCACGCCGAACTGCGGATGCTCTCGCGTGCCCGAGACGTGGATCGGGATCACAGTGCCCGCGTCTTTTCGCGCGAAGAGTGGATCGATGATTTTGAGGAGGAGGCTCTTGTAGCCAGTCGTCATCTGCGACAGCCTCGCCTGCGTGCGGACGGCACCGTCGAAGGCGATCTTCTCGGTCACGAGTCCATAGGAGCCGTGAAGGGCCACGCTCGCGCCAGGGATGGCAAACGTCAGGTCGGGCAGGTGGAGCGTGCCGTCCGACAACGTGAAATGGCCTTTGAAGTCCGAGGCGACGTTGCTCACGTCTCCATCTTCCAGACGGCCCTGCCCGCGCCGGGAGAACTCGTCCAGCTTCTCCTGCACCGGAGGCGTCGTGAAGCGCGCCTGGTGCAGGCCGAACTGTCCGTTCAACTGCAACCGCTCGACGACGGATCGCTTGCCCGGCGGCAGCTTGACGGTCGTCGTCAAGCGAGACGCGTCCCTTCAGCACCGGCGGGTTGGCCTTTACGGCCAGCTTGAGGAAGTCGTCGATTCGTCCGCCATTCACACGGGCGTCGAGCAGGATCGTCCGGCCGTCCACGCCGACGTGTCCTTCGATTTTTCCCTTGGCGACGATTGGTGACGAACCCAGACGGGCCTTGCACGTCGTCGAGGTAGGTATCGCCGTCGGTTCCATCGACGCACGCCTTGAAGGCTGTCGACAGCGGCATCGGGTTGCGCGCGGTGTCGAGCGAAAAATCGGGCGTATCGGTCGTGCCCTCCACGAGGATCTGTTCGAGCACGCCGTCGAAACGCCCGTCCGACGTCAGGATGCCGCCGATACCGTTGATGGTCCCCAGGTCCGCTTTCTCGAAGCGATACGTGCCGGAGACCGCGGCGAGCCCGGGGTCAGACTTCACCCATGGACCGAAACGTCCCTTTGTCTTGATCTCACCGCGCGGAACGGGATTCGTCAGGACGGCCTCGAAATCCAGCGGTTGATCGAGCGTGATGCTTTGAACGCTCAGAGACTCGATGGTGAAGACGTGCGGCAGCTTCTTCTGCTCCCGCGGCACAATCGTAATCGTCGTTCCCGGTGCGGAGAGATGCGCGATGAGGACTGGCGAGGACTTGGCCGTTGCGTGTGGAGCGTCCTGGGGATGCCGTCGCTCGCCCTGACAGCCGCCATGCTCTTTGTCGCGCCGGCCGGTGTCGTTTGCCTTCGGCGCGATCGTGAGGCGGAGTCCCTGGAGGTCCAAGGTTTCGACCCGATGAGTCGGCTGCAGCAGGTCGTGCCAGGTCGCCGTCGCGTGAAAGCGATCGACGGAGAGTAGCGGCGTCGTGCTGGGCCGATTGTGCGGGAACAGCTTGAGCCCGCCGCCGTCGATCCGAGGCGACGGGAACAGCGTAACGTGTAAGTCTTTCAACTCGACGGTGGCGTCGAAGTGTTCGGCCAGCAGCGTTTCCACACGCCGGCGGATATCACGGTCCGTAGGGAAGTAGCGCAGCGCGACGAATGCAGCAACGGCGAGGGTCAGACCAACCGCGATAGCGGACCAGAAGAGAACCCGGCGGGTCGTCACAGGGACAAGTATCCTTTAGCAGATGTCATTGTCGAACGTGCTCGTGGCGTGCGCGCTCGTCGTGCTGGCCCAGACCGATAGTGCCAAGTCCGTGCCAGACCTCGCGATCTCCGTTCGTGGTCGTGCCATCGTTCCTGGCGAAGTGTTGACCGTAGACGTGCGCGGACCAGCGGATGTCAGCGAGGTGACGGTGTCGGCGCTCGGGCAGCAGACGACCGCATGGAGTCTTGGGGACGGCCGCTGGCGTGCGTTGATCGGCATCGACCTCGAAGTGAAGCCGGGACCGCAGGTGATTAGTGCGGCCGCGCGAGCTCGCGGGCGCGATCCAGTGGCAGGACAGACGTCCGTCAACGTCGAGTCCAAGGAATTCCCGACGCGTACGCTCACCGTCGATCCGAAGTTTGTCACGCCGCCACCGAGTGCGCGTCCGCGCATCGAACGAGAGGCAGCGGAACTTGGCCGCCTGTTCAGGACAGTGACGCCAGTCGGCGCGTGGCCCGGCGCCTTTGCGGCGCCTATCGAGGGAGCATTGGTATCCGGGTTTGGTGTACGGAGCGTGTTCAACGGCCAGCCGCGTGCACCGCATGGTGGTGCCGACTTCGCGAGTGCGGCAGGTACGCCAGTGGCTGCGCCGAATGCCGGGACCGTCGTGCTCGTCGATGATCTCTATTTCACCGGCAACACCGTCGTCCTCGATCACGGCGGAGGACTGCTATCGCTGTTTGCGCATCTCTCGCGTGTGGACGTGCGGCAGGGAGAAACGGTCGCAAGGGGCGCAGTGCTGGGCGCGGTCGGCGCGACCGGGCGTGTCACCGGACCGCACCTTCACTGGACGGTGCGGCTGCACGGCACCCACGTCGATCCGATGTCACTCGTGTTCGCGTCTACGATCGACGCACTGTGAGCCACGTCTGCCCGTCGCAATCGATGCCGGGCAGCTCGTCGACGACGAGCCCGCAGCTCAGACACGCGTCCTGCAGCCAGCCACGCGAGTGGCGGATCACACCCGTCGCGCCCGATTCGTGGCTTGACCCAGCGGTCGCCCTGGTAGTCCTCGGCAGCGGTTGTGGCAGGCACATACGATGCGAGCAGCACGGCTCCCGGCGTGGCCGTGCGGACAAAGTTGTCGAGCATCGTGCCGATCTGCGCCTTGCTTGCATGCGACCAGATCGACGCTGCGAGGAAGAAGTCGAACTGCCGACCGAAGACCGACATGTCGAAACGCGGATTGAAATCGAAGGTCGGTCGCTTCGCCTTCACTTCATCGACTTCGAAGAGGCATTGCAGGCCGAATTCCACGCGCTGCCAGGCTGGTTCGAGCCCGCAATAGCGATCGATGTCCAGGAACTTGACGAGCCAGTAACCGACGCGGAGACATCCGCAGCCGATGTCGAGGAGAGAGGAATCTGGTTGGAGTCCGGCCTGGAGCAGCCTGATGAAGTGTGTCCGCCCGCCTTCTTCGAACGTCGCCGCGGGCACGCCGAGAAATCCGTGCCGCGCCATCATGATCTCGCCGCGGGCCTGAACGCTGGTCATCAGGTGCTCCACGGCGAGCCCGTACAGGTACAAGGACACGTACAGATCCCCGGCTGGCAGGCAGGGAGAAACCGCACCGGGGTCGCGGACGGCCGCATTGCGTATCATCCTAGCCGAAACCGATGAGTTGCTGTCGAGCTAAGGTTGGGTGCGAAGTCCCTCGCGCCTACAGGTCAGGCCAGTCCTGACGATTGCCACTGGAGCCCACCCTGGACGTCCACCTGATTGACGGCACTTACGAGCTATTCAGGCACTTCTACGCCCTGCCGACGGCCAAAGACGCCGACGGGCGCGAGGTTGGCGCCGTGCGGGGCGTCGTCGCCTCGGTGCTGGCGATGATTACCGGTGGCGCACGCCACGTCGGCGTGGCCACAGACCACGTCATCGAGTCGTTCCGCAACCGGCTCTGGCGCGGATACAAGACGGGCGAAGGCATCGATCCCGATCTGCTGTCCCAGTTCCAGCTGCTCGAGGACGCGCTGAGCGCCGTCGGCGTCACCGTGTGGCCGATGGTGGAGTACGAAGCCGACGATGCGCTCGCGTCGGCGGCGGCGGCTGCGGCCAGGGACGATCGAGTGACGCGAGTCGTCATCTGCACGCCCGACAAGGATCTGGCGCAGTCGGTTCGCGGGACGCGCGTCGTCCAGTTGAACCGGCGGACGCGCACCACCGTCGATGAGGCAGGGCGTCATCGCCAAGTTCGGTGTCCGCCGGCGTCGATTCCCGACTACCTGGCACTCGTGGGTGACGCTGCGGACGGATATCCGGGCCTGAAGGGATGGGGCGCAAAATCGGCGGCAGCGGTGCTCGCGAAGTTCGGCCACCTGGAATCGATCCCGGACGATTGGCGCACGTGGGGCGTCAACGCCGCCAGCCCGGCGGCGTTGGCCGCGACGCTCGCGCGCGAACGCGATCAGGCCTTGCTGTTCCGCACGCTTGCGACGCTGCGGAGCGATCTGCCGCTCTTCGACTCCGTGGATGCGCTCGAGTGGAAGGGACCGACGCCGGCGTTTGCGCCGCTGGCCGCGCGTTTCGAAGCGGCGGTGACGGGTCCATCGCGGCGCCCGCGCTGAACGAGCGCGTGGATCGATGGTGCGAACCGCGCAGGGCTCAACGCTCGCCTTCGCCGCCGCACCAGCGTTTCGATGCCATGCTCGGCCAGGCGATCAACGGTTGTCGACTCGCTTCGAGCGCTGATGCTGGCGGAGTATTGGCTCGATCTGCTCCAGTGTGAACTTGTTCAACGCGACGATCTCGGCCTGAGAGCGAGATGCGGGAGGCAGGCTCGACCGTGCGTCTTCCTTGCTGTCAACGTCCACGACTATCCACGCGGTGTGCACCCCATCCATGCACCCCCAGTCGGCGTGCGATATGAAATGGGAGCCGGTCGCAAGAAAGATCTGAACGACGCGCGCACACGCCAGTTGTTCGGCCTCGTGGTGGATTTCAATGAGAAATCTGGCCATGCTCGAATCATCCTCTGTCTGAACGGCAGTTGAGATCCACGATCAAGTTCGAGCTCATTCTATCCGCGCGCGAATTCATGGCAGGTAAAGGGCAGATGGGATGGTAGGCCACTTCACCTGAAATTCTCCATCAGCATCAGCTCGGACTGCTACCCAGGGGTTTCACTGAAGAGCATCCATTTCTCATCCGGCGAAACGGCCAACGTCCGGTGGCTTGTGACGCCCGCTGTCCGATAGAGCAGCGTCGTGCGGCCGGATGTGAAATCCAGATACTGGATCGTGAAATCATCACCGCGAAACCACAGGCGCTGCCCCGACGGCACGTAGTAAAGTCTTCGCCGACCAACCGCCCAGTTCTGCCAGTTCACAGGCCCGACACCACTTCCGACTCAGCGTGAAGGGTGAGTATATCGACTAGTGGGCCGCAGGATGTCGGCAGCATGGTGCCAGCCGCGCGTTGTTTACTGGCTCGCGGGACCGATGTCGACGGCAATTCGCCGCCACTCGCCTTGCCGGAACCGCAGCACGCTGAGAAGCGCGCGCGTCATGTGGCCGAGGACGATCGCCAGCCAGATGTCGCCCGGCTGAAGTCCCCGCGTGGCCTGCAGCCACGAGCAGAGGCCGATCGGAATGACGATCTGCGACACGATGGAGATGTAGAGCGGGCTCCGGGTGTCGCCGGTGCCCTGCAGGCCGCCCGTGTAGCTGAGGGCGACCGTGATGAAGAACCCGGACACACTCAGGTAGCGCAACAGCTGTTGGCCGATGTCGGTCACCTGCGGATCCGTCATCCCGAAAATCTGCAGGAGGAACTGCGGAATCACGAGGAACATCGCGCCGACGATGGCGGCGACGCCGAGACCGATGCGCGCGGCCACGGCGACGCCGTGCATCGCGCGTTCGGGATTTCCCGCGCCCAGATTCTGGCCGGCCATGGTGGCGGCTGCGCCCATGAGACCGACCGACGTCCAGGTGATGAGCGAGAAGAGCTCGGTATAGCCAACGGCGTACGCGGCCTGCGCCGCGGCGCTGTGCTCGAGTGATCCCACGAATCGGAGCAGCAGCACGCCCGCGACGTTCATCGCGATACCCTGGACGCCCGTCGGGAGGCCGAACCGGAAGAGTGATCGGATGATCGTCCAGTCGGGGCGCGTCTCCATGCCCTGGTGGAATTGAATGACCGATCCAGGCCTGAAGAGCTTCCAGACGCCGTACGCCGCCACGACGGTGCTGCTCGCAATCGTGCCGAACGCTGCGCCGATCGTGCCGAACCGCGGGATCAAGACGACATTGAACGCGATCGTCAGCGCCGTCATGGCGAGGCCGAGCCGCAGCGGCGTCTTCGGATCGCCGGCGGCGCGAAACGCACCGCTCAGCATGAAGAACATCATCATCCCGAAGATGCCGATGAACATCGTGCGCAGGAAAGGCAACGCTTCCGCCTGGACGATGGCCGCGGCGTTCACGCTCTTCAGCAGGGCTGGCGAAGCGACGTACCCGAACACGGCCATCAGCACCGACAGCATCGACGCCGTCAGGAAGGCTTGATAGACGACGCGGTTCACTTTCTCGGGCTCGTTCGCGCCGGCGAACCGTGCCACGAGAATACCCATGCCGGTGAACAGCGACGTGATGAAGACGATCACGACGACGACGATCTGCCAGCTGACGCCGATCGCCGCGTTCCCCGTGTAGCCCACGAAGTGGCCGACCATCACGTGGTCGATGATGCCCTGCAGCCCGGCGACGACGTTCTGGAGCATCGTCGGCCACGCGAGCCGCCACACGGAGGGCCAGAGAGGACCTTCGATGATGGAGCGGTCGAAGTGCTGCGGCTTGTTCATGGGGTCAGGTCTTGAAACCATACATTCTGCACGATCTGGCCCCGGGAGGTCCGGGGCCAGATCGTGCAGAATACGTGGTTTCAAGACCTGACCCCGCTACTGCATTCCTACGCCAGCACGTCGGCGACCATCGCCAGCAGCGCCTGTGGCGTGAACGGCTTCGGGAGAAATCTGACGCCCGCTGCGAGCACGCCGCGCGGATCGATCTCCTGGTTCGTGTACCCGGACATGTAGAGCACCCGTGTCTCTTGATGCTCCAGCGTCAGCTGGCTGGCGAGCTGTCGGCCGCTCATGTGCGGCATCACGACATCGGTGAGCAGGAGGTCGATGCCGAGGCGCCGCCGTCGGGCATACTCGAGCGCTTCGGCGGGACCGGCGGCACCAAAGACCTCGTACCCGGCACGCTGCAGGACCACGACGAGCACCTTACGCAAGGCGGCATCGTCTTCGACAACGAGTATCGTCTTCGACCCGGTTGGAGTCGGCGCTGCGGCGTGACGCGGCGCCTCGACCCTCAGGTCTCCGCTCGCTCGCGGAAACCCGATCGTGAAGGTGGTGCCGCGCTGGCGCGCACTCTCAACCAAAATGCTGCCGCCACTCTGCTTGACGATACCAAACACTGTTGCCAGGCCGAGCCCTGTGCCCTGGCCAGCTTCCTTGGTGGTGAAGAACGGCTCGAAGATGCGGGCTTTGGTCGCCTCGTCCATCCCGCTGCCATCGTCAGACACGGCGATCACCACGTGCGGTCCTGGATCTGCGTCGGTAAGTGCCGCCGCGACCTCGTCGGTCCCGAGCTCACGCGTGGAGACGGTGAGCGTACCTCCCTCAGGCATCGCGTCGCGCGAGTTCGCCACCAGGTTCAGCATCATGAGCTCGAGCTGCACTGGATCGGCTGCGATCGGCCCGAGGCTATCCGCCAGGACCAGCTTCACTATCACGTTCTCCGCGACGAGGCGACGCATCATCGACTCCATGCCGCGGAGTACGACGTTGACGTCGATGAGGCGCACGTGCAGCACTTGTTTGCGACCGAACGCCAGCAGCTTGTGCGTGAGCTCGGCGGCCCGCTCCGCCGCCCGGCACACGTCCTCGAGGCTCTCCCGGCTCGGATGGCCCGGGTCGAGCTCGCTCGATGCCAGCGACGCGGCGGACAGGATGACGGCCAGCAGATTGTTGAAGTCGTGCGCGATGCCGCCGGCGAGCTTGCCGATCGCTTCCATCTTCTGCGTCTGGCGCACCTGCTCTTCCAATTTGCGCCGCTCGCTCACGTCACGAACCACCGCGACTCGTGCGGGCGCGCCGTGCACGCTGACCGCGCCCACGCGGACCTGGACCTCGAGCGGGTAGGTCGTTCCGTCCGAACGCTGGCCGACGGCTTCGTAGGGCTGCTCGTTGCCCTCGCGAATTCTGGCCATCACCATCGGGATTGATTCCGGAGCGATGAAATCAAATAGCCGCTGCCCTACGAGTCCACCCGGCTCGACCCGTGCAGCAAGCTCCGCGGCACGATTGGCGATGAGGATCTCGCCGTCGCGATGGATGACGACCGCTTCGAATGCCGCGTCGGTCAGCGCGCGCAGCAGCTCGTTGCTCTCGCGAAGCGCACTCACGGCGGTGTCGGCGCGCATGCGGTCGGTGAGGTCGCGCAGGAGGACCCATGTTTGCGCCTGGCCATCGGCGAACCTGACCGCGATTGACGTGACCTCGGTCTCGAAACGTGCACCGTCTCGGCGCACACAGGTCACCGAGCCCCGGGAGGCTCCTTTTTGCTCTCGGGCACGCTGGACGGCCGCGACCCGCTCGTCCTCGACGGCGAGGTCCCGGCGATGGAGGTGCACCATCTCGTCGAGGGAATAGCCGAACATCCGGCACGCGGTCTGGTTGCATCCGATGACCCGGCCGTCGGGCGTGGCGAAGAGCAGCGCATCGCTCATCGCATCGATGAGCAGCTGCATGTGGTCGTCGAATTCAGGCAGCGGCATGTGGGAAGGGGGGTCAGGTCTTGAAACCACCCATTTTGCACGATCTGGCCCCGTGAGGTCCGGGGCCACTCCCCGAGGCCCTCACCGCGCCGGTGGAATCGTCGCGGCGTGACTACACGAAGGAACGGCCCGCGAACGACGAGGCGGTTCGGATCTATCAGAGTCTGTTCACCTACGATCGCACACCGCTCAACGCCACCGTGGAAGCGCTTGCGACGATTCTCTGTACTGGCACCGCGAGAAGGTCACCGTGGATGCCGCTTATGGCAAGGAACACGTCCCGGCCCATCTCTACCTGCCCCGCAACGCTGCCCCGCGGTTCCAGTCGGTCGTGTTCTTCCCGTCGAGTCAGGCGTACTCCATGCGATCGAGCGCGTACCTCGAAACCCGTCAGGTGCAGTTTCTCATCCAGAGCGGACGCGCCGTGCTCTATCCGATCTATCGCGGGACGTTCGATCGGTGGATAGAGGTCAAGAGCCAGCGCGAGGACCGGGACTTGACCATCCAGGACGTCAAGGACTTCAACAGGGTGGTCGACTATCTGGACACCCGGCCCGACATCGACCGGTCCCGGATGGCGTACTACGATTAGTGCGGGCGCCAACATCGCGCCGTTGCTGCTCGGCGACAGCGATCGCATGAAGGTGGCGGTCCTGCTGGGTGGGATGCTCTCGCCGGTGCCACACCTCCCCGAGATTGATCAGCGCAACTTCGTCACCGGGTGACCACGCCCGTGCTCATGCTGAACGGCCGGTACGACTTCGTCGAGCCGGTCGACACTGCACAGCGGCCGATGTTCGACCTGCTGGCGACGCCCGCCGCTGACAAGCGTCACGTCATTTTCGAAACCGGCCATGCCGTCGTGACCCTGCAGCCCATGATCAAGGAAGCGCTCGACTGGCTGGATCGGTACCTGGGGCCCGTCCAGATGCGCCAGCAATGAGGCTGTCAAGCCGACCGTGGTCTGAAGGGCTCAGACTCCATAGCGCACGACGACCGCAGTGATGTCGTCGTGCTGACAGATGCTGCCCCTGAAGTCGCGCACCGCGTCCACCAGCGCGTCCGTCACCGCACGGGGCGGCTTTCCGAGGCAGGACAGCAGAATCTCGAGAATGCGCTCGTCGCCAAAGTCGTCGCCACGGTCGTTCACTGCTTCCGACACGCCGTCGCTGAACACCACGAGGGTGTCGCCCGGGGAAAGGCGCACCGACGCCTGTTCGTACGCTGCGTCCTGGAACAACCCCAGGGGACACCCTCCGGTTTCGAGGCGCTGCATGCCCTGCGAGGTCAGGAGAAACGGGAAATTGTGCCCCGCGTTGCAGTACGTCAAGCAGCCGTCGGGCGCGAGGCTTCCGAAGAACGCCGTTGCGAACCGTGCTTCCAAACCTCGCGCGCACAGCGCGCGGTTCGTCCGCGAGGCCGTGTCACTGACGTCACCGGCCACGGTCGCGAGCGCGGACACGATGCCTTGGATCACGGCCGTCAGTAGTGCAGCCGGGGGCCCCTTGCCTGAGACGTCGCCGAGTGCGAAACCGAATCGTCGATCAGGCAGGTCGATGAAGTCGTAGAAATCGCCGCCGACGGCGCGGCAAGGAATCGACCTGCCATCCGCCTCGAAGAACCCGCGTGTTTTCCGCGGCGGCGGCAACAAGGCCTGTTGAATCGCTGCCGCCGTCCGGAGCTCCTGGTCGAGACGAGCCTTGTCCAGCCCCTCGTGATGGAGCCTGGCACTCTCGATCGCCGCGGCGGCCTCGTACGCGAGGGTGTCGAGAGCCCTGCGGGTCGCCTGGGACAGCAGTCGACCTCGGCGCTGACTGTCGAGATACAGCACGCCGATAGTGCGCGCGGGTGCGGGGGCGTCGCCCCGGTTGACGCACGGGACGAGGCGCAGCGGAGTACACAGCACGTTCCGAATGCCGAACGCGACGGTCTCTTCGTGCCCGTTCATCACATCGCGATCCGCCAGGTCCGTGACGATGGCCGCCCGCCCGGTAGCGAACACTTCTTCCGGGATCTTCCGACCAATTGCGACGTTCGTCAGTGGCAAGGCCATCTTGCCGGCCGCGCGGGCGGCCTTCATCTCCAGGCGGCCGGCTTCGTTGCCGAGCATGATGAAGGCCCGCTCCGCACCGGTGGCCTCTATCGCGTGATCGAGTACGAGCGTGAGCACGTCGTCAACGACGCGCCCGCTGCCTGTGTTACGAAGCGCATCGAACCACTGCGCGATGTCGACCAGGTTGCCCGTGATGGTTGAGCGGCTGTCGGACTCGTTGCGCTCGTCGCCGAGGAGGAAGGTCAGCTCGGCGCCACCGCTCCGGCCCAGCTCGATCCGGTCCCCATGTCGCAGCGCCCGCTCGGTGATCCGCTCTCCCTGGACGAACGTGCCGAACCTGGAACGGGGATCGCGCACGAGGTAGTTGCCGCCCACGCGCGCAATCTCAGCGTGGTCTTTGGAGATGTCGCTGCTCGTCAGGCGCAAGTCGCTTGCCGCTCGCCGGCCGATCGTGAAGACGGGCTTGTCAATCCACACGATCCGCTGGCCCGCTCGCTCGCGAACGTCCAACCGTGCGCCCGACTCGTTCATTCTGGCAACAGGAGTCCTCGACTCCCGGTGCAGGGCCGTCTTTGCGTATGCCGGTTCTGAACCCATCGCGGACTCCCAGTTCCAGACGTGCGGCTGACGGGGCATTCAACGGCGGTAGGGTGCACGACGGACAGCACGGAAGTCCTTTGGCTTTTCCAAGTTTTTGCTGGTTCGGCTCCAGCACTGGTGCTGAGCTAGCTGAGGCGTGGCGACGTGTGTCGGTGAGCGACCTAACCCGGCACCTGCCAGTGCTGGCGCTCGGCAGAATCCTGCAGATCTCCAAGGACTTTGCCTCCCTCAGTCGAGTATCGTCCTCGCAGCAAACAGAAGGAGTCTTCAATGCGTATCGAAGAACGGACAGTGGGCGACGTCAAGGTGCTGGATGTGTCCGGTCAGATCACCATCGACCAGGGCCACATGCAACTCAAAGACAAGATCAACAGCCTCGTCGGCCAGGGGTCCGAGCGCATCTTGATCAACCTGGGAAGTGTCACCTTCGTAGACAGCACGGGCCTTGGCGAGCTGGTCGCCGCGTTCACGACCATGTCGAAGAGCGGCGGTCAGATGAAGCTCGTGAACGTGACCAAACGGATCAACGACCTGCTGGTCATCACGAAACTCGTGAACGTGTTCGACACCTTCGACAACGAGCCGGCCGCGATCGAAAGCTTCGCGCGAAGTGCGCCAGCCGGGTCGGTTGGCGTGCCATAGGGCGTCAGGCGAGCGTCTGTGTCGTGGTGTCCGCGTTCGGATCGGGTCGACGGAACGTGAGCAGGAAGGCGCCAATCCGTATCTGATCGCCATCCTGCAACGGCGTGGCCGTGGTGACCCGCGTTTCGCTGAGATACGTCCCGTTCTTGCTCTCGAGATCTTCGATCAGCGCAACGCCGGCGCGGATGCTGATGCGGGCATGATGCCGCGAAACCGTGGGTGATTCGAGTACCGACGCCCGCGTCCTCTCCGCGTCCCACGACGTTTTCGCCCTCCACGAGCGGGAGGCGGCCGAGCTCAGATGCCAGCCAGCAGTGTGCGGCCGCACCGTCTCCGCTTCGACTGTCATCGGTGACCTCGCCGCTGAACGCATACCCGAAGCCGAAAATCGTTCGTATGAACTTCGGCTGCCGAGCGTCATCGTCGAGTGCGTCCCGGACCTCGGTGATCAGCGTTGGGAGGTTGGCCTCCGACACGAACGTATCCGGCCACAGGTGATCCTGGATTTCTGCCTTCGACACGGCGGCAGGCCGGCGGCGGAGTAGCAGCCTCAGTAGCTCGAACGCCTTTCCGGACAGATGAACCACCTGCGCCCCGCGGAGCAACTGACGCGCCTCGTCGTCGAACCGCAGGTCACCGAACCGCACCTTCATGATCCCTCAATCAACCGGGGGTCAGGTCTTGAATCCACTCATTTTGCACGATCTGGCCCGTGAGACCGGCGGCACGTCGTGCTAGACGCGTGGATTCAAAGACCACGTCCGGGACGGCTCCGGCGGTCTGTACTCAATTGCACATAGCCCACCGCCACGACGACGTATAGTGTGGTGTTCGACTCCCTCGGAAGCAGGCTCCGGAGCTCCCCACACGGCCCGCTTCATCGCCCCAGCGAGTCCTCCCTTTCCCCGGGCCCACGTGAACTGTGGCGCCGCCCGGCTCAGTCTCTCGATTCGAAACGCGGTCCAGTCGGGTTGGCGATCTCGCCAGCGCTCGACAAGGAGTCAGTAATGAACAGATTCAAGAATGCAGCTATCGGTGTCTTCGTCACGGCCAGCGCGGTGATGCTTGCGGCACAGGCGGCTCCCGCCGGTCAGAAGGACGTTCCGACGCTGAAGCACGGCAAGTCGGCGGTGACGATCTCTGGATGTGTGGCCAATGGTGAGAAGTCCGGTCAGTTCATCCTGACCGGTGCCGCTCTCGTGCCGGATCCGACACCGTCTGCGACGGGCACCAGCGGAACCGCAACCGATGCTCCGATCGCGATGGAGCGTCCGACCACGTACACGCTCACGGGAGAAAACGTCAAGGGTCACCTCGGCCACAAGGTTGAATTGACGGGCACCTCGTGGCAGAACGCCGCCATCGCTGACGCGAGTGCGACGGCCACGACGCCTGCCGCCACGACGGCCGACGCGAAGCCGACGACCGCAGCAGCGATTCCTGGCTATACGCTCGACGTCAAGACCGTGAAGATGGTCTCGACGACCTGTTCGTAAGAGCGCCATCGGGCGATCGGTCGAGCAACCGCTGCTCGACCGGTCGCACCAGTGAAGACCGATTCCGTTGAGGTCTGGCGCCGCCGACTCCTCTATCCCACCCACGACCATCCGCCGCGATACTCATCGACCGATCATCGCGCCATCACGGTGTCACCGTAAGCGTGACGATTCTCCTGACGCCGAATACCCAGGCGTTGATGGCGACCGGCGTTTCGGTCGTCACTGGCGACGTGTGCACGCTGAAGGTTCCCGAGATGGCGCCAGCTGGAAGCGTGATGCTTGGCACCGCCGGCGAGGCGACGGCCGCATTCCCGCTCGTGAGGCTGATTGACACGGCGCCTGGCGCGGCCGGGCATTCGAGTGACACCGTTCCAGTCACGGTCGCTCCTCCGCGCACACGAGTGGCAGACAACGACAGCGTCTGAGCCCGGATCGGGCGAACGGTGAAGGTCAGTGATTGAGACACGCCGCCGAACGTGGCGGTCAGACGCCCCGCAACATTCGCGGTGACGGCAGCCGTGGGTACCGAGAAGTTCATCGTGCTGGCGCCGCCGGGCACGAGGACGTGTGCCGGCACCGTAGCCTTGCCGTTGGTATTCGACAACGGCACGGACGCGCCGCCAGGCGGCGCAGCTCCTGTCAGTAGGATCCTCCCTGCCGCGGTGCCGCATCCTCCAATGATCGTCGCCGGCGTCAGATAGAGCTGTCGAAGCGTCGTGGGAACAACCGTCAGCGTCTTCGTGACCGTCACGAGACCGTAGGTCGCGGAGATCTGGACGACCGTCGGCGTGCTGACGGTCGTGGGAATGATGTGGAACTGCCGGCGGGTGGTTCCGAACGCTGGCATGTCGAACAACGCGGGAACAGAAGCGATGTCCGGCCGGCTGCTTTTCAGAGACACGAGCGCGTCCGAAGCCGGGGGCAAATCAGTCAGCACGACTTCGCCGACGGCGACCTGCCCCCCAGCTATCGAACCCGGCGCGATCGTGAACGCAGACAGGGCGACCGCCCGGTTGTTCTCGGTGATGCTGTCGTTTGCGTGATTCGGATCCGGCGTGGTGCTCGAGATCGCGGCGTGGTGCGTGATGGGCCCAGGCCCGACCGCTCTCGCGAGAACGGCGATCTCGCGGCCCGTGCCGGCTGAATCGATGGGGCCAAGCTTGCAGGTCACAACGGTCGGGCTGATGTCACACTTGTCAAGGCCATCGAGGCTCTGAGCGTCCACGAAGACAGCAGGGCCGGTCAGCGTGTGCACCATGCGTGCGCCGAGTACCGTCACGTTGAGACCACCCGAGGGGATGAAGGTCGACGTGACCCATTCGACGCGCTTGCCGACTTCGATGCCTCGAGGGAAGTTGCTGTCTCTCTGTGTCTTGGATCCACCGATGAACAGGCCAAGGTCCGTCGATGGCGTGAGCAGAAAGGCGCGGCGCTTCCCCTGGAAGGTACCGTATCCGACGATCTGACCCGCGTCGGAAATCGATGCGGCAGACTCGAGCACCCAACCCGAGGCGCCGACCAACGCGGAATTGAGGTTGACCATCTGACCGCTTCGCCAGAGAAAGGCGCGGGGCTGGCCGGCTGCGTTCTGCGCCGAGCCGACGACGTCGCCCGCCAGATTGATCCCGCGCGCCTCGCTCGTTGCTCCGCCCAACGTCCCGAGGTCGGTCATGACGCCGCTGCTGTACAGGAATGCGTGCATGACGCTGCTTCCAGGACCAGTTGAGAGCGAACCCACGATCTGGGCGACATCGTTCACGCTGGCGGCGACCCCAGTGCGGTCGGCCGGTCCGAGCAACGTCACGGCGCCGCCGCTGAAGAGGAAGGGACGGCAGCGGGTGCTCCCCGAGGTGCAGGTGTAACCGACGATGTCCATGCCGTTGCTGACGGATCGAGCGGCGCTGTCACCGCCGGTGTCCACCGCAATTGGGGTCATGGCACCGTTGATGTACTGGAAAGCTCGCAGGCGGGTGTTACCGGCGATCCGCGAAGCACCGACGATGATGCCGAACTTCGTATCGTAGGCGGCACTGAAGTTACCGCCCAACGTCCCAAGATCGGTCCTCACATTCGTGCGGAGGTCGAACGAAAAAGCGTGGTACGTGCCGGACGCGGTCTGCGCCTGTCCGACGACTTCGTTTGAGTAGGCGAACGCCGTGCTGTCGCCGCCTCCAAGCGTACCGAGATCCTTCAAGCCGACGGGACCCTCAGCGAACGCATGGTAGGCACCACCCGCCGTTTGCGCACGACCGACCATCACGCTGCCGAAATCCACGATGTCATAGGCTGCCGACTGCGCACCGCCGAGCGCGCCCAGTGGCGTGAGCCCGGTACTGAACGGGCGGCGGAGCCTGTGCGGGCGCACGCACGGCAAAGGATGTGATGGCAGTCAGCGCAGTGATGAGCCATACGTAGAGGTAGACGCGGTGACGTCCGCTAGCGACCATCGGTGCCCCCTTAAGAACCGCCAGCCCGTGGATGGCAGGCGCGAGGGACCTTAACATCGGATGACAGACTTCTCAGCCCAACAGTACGTGTCTGCCAGCTCATGTGTGATCGGAAGGTGCGGACGGGTGCGGACGGGTGCGGACGGAGGGTGCGGACGGAGAGTGCGGACGTGAGGTGCGGACGGAGGTGCGGACGAAGGTGCGGTCACGGGTGCGGTCAGACGGTGCGAGCGGAGGTTGCGAATCGAGCGGGGAGCGCGCTCGCGAATGAGCGCGCCCCCCGCGCGGACTAGCCGAGATTCGCGCGATAGGTGATCGTGCGCCCAGGCACGGCTTGAACGTTGAATCCAATCGGCTCATAGCCTTCGGTCTGGATCTCGATCCGGTGCGGACCGGCCTCGAGATTCAGATGCTGAAACACGCCGTCGTAGTCGTCCACGACGCCCGCGTAATAGCCATCCACGAACACTTGCGCGTCACGCGGCGCGTCCACGATGCGCACCGCGCCGTACGGCAACGCCCGGCGCAATCGCGTAGTACCCGTACGCCGCCGCCGGGGGGTACGCCCCGTATCCCACCGCGACGTGCGGGCGGCCAAAGTAGAAACTCAGATTCCAGCCCGGGTGGTAGCCGTACGGCCGCCAACCGTACGGATAGACGCGGTGCGGGACCCACGCGTGATACGCGCGCCCATAATATGGACGACGATCCCACGAGCCGTGTCCGTGGTTGTCGTAGCGGTGGTTGTCGTAGTGGTTGCCCTGCGAACGTGAGTGCGCGTGTCGATCGTGTTGATCTGCAAACGCAGGAGCCGCGGTCAACGCGAGGCCTGCAATCATTAGCGCTGCCGTGCCTTTTCGGATGGATGCCATGATCCGCCCTCCGCCCGGTGATTTTGCAAACGCCTCGCCAATGAAATCGCTGAATTTGCTTCGGTATTTTGCGGATCTCGCGCGGTTGATCCCTGTCCTTTCATCTGAAGTGGACAGCTCGAGTGCTCTGGAGTCGTACCTATGCAGTGGCTGAGACGAGGTGTGGAAGGCACGCGAGAAACCGAAAGGCTGGCTCACGCCGGAAGAAGATGCTCTCGTCCCTCCGAGGTCGCTCTGGATTGGCCCTGACGATCCGATCAGCCACTACTATCGCTGGCCGTGGGAGTACCTCGCCTATCTCACGCTCCTCGCCAACGTGAAGCGCACATCGTGCGTGCTCGAGTTGGGGTGCGGACATGGCCGCACGGCCCGGGGTCTCCTCGACTATCTGCGCGCTCCAGGCCGCTACGTCGGGCTGGACGTAGATGCTCGCCGGATACAGGATGCGCAGGAACGGATCCAGCGCCGCGTTCCCAACTTCGAGTTCGTCTGGGCCGACGTCTACAACCGTCAGTACAACCCGCGAGGCCGCGAGTCTGCCGCGACGTATCGCTTTCCGGTCGAAGATCAGAGCTTCGATACCGTCTACGCGGCGTCGCTGCTCACGCATCTGTTGCCGGGCGAGGTGCAGCACTACTTCGCTGAATGCCGGCGCGTGCTGAAAAGCGGCGGGACATGTCTGTTCAGCGCGTTCGTGCTGGATCACTACCGGGGACCCGGTTCAACGCTGACGCCGATGTGTGAGTTCGATCATCCGCTCGTTGGTCATCCTGGTGTGGCGGCGCGCGATCCGAAACGTCCCGACGTCGCGATCGCGTACACGCTCTCCAGCTTGCGCCAGTACGCCAAGGACGCTTCACTCGAGCTCGTGTTGGAGATCCCCGGCTTGTGGTCCGACGCGACGGAGTGGGCCGTCAACGAACACGACCTGATTCTGCTCCAGCGCGCCTAGGGGAAGTCATTCATTGACGATTGCAGACTGACGATTGACGATTGACGCTCACAGGACGCCGTCGAGGATGACGACGTCCAGGTCCGCTTCCGCGACAGCCGCGAAGAGCGAGCGGCCATCCGCCGACCATGACGTCCAGCGGGCGATCATCACCGCGCGATCGCCGAAATCGGTGACTTGCCACGGCGTGCCGCCATCGGTCGGCAACGCCCATAGGTTCGTCGTGTCGCCGTCCGTGAGTGGCACTGCCAGCCAGCGTCCGTCGGGCGACAGGTCGAGGTGCGGGTGGAAGCGCGGTGCGAGCGGCAGACGCTGGCCCTCGACGACGGAAATGACTTTGGCGGGTCCGTCTGGCGGCTGTGCGCGACACAGCTCCCACGTCGTCGCGCCGCCGGACGCATCCGTGATCCTGCGTGAGAAGTACAGGGTCGCTCCATCCGCGGAGATCGCCGGCGCCGCAGCGTCCGGCCGGACTGCTTCGATGCGTCCGTCGTCCACGTTCACCCTGACGACCGCGGATTCCTGCGCGCAATAGACCCACCGCCCATCGCGTGACCAATACGCGCCGAACGCGTTCTCGATCAGCAGCCGCGATTCGCTGCCGTCCGGCGCGACGAGGTGCAGATGTGCCTCGCGGTCGAACCGCGCGAGTCTACTTGCATCGCGTGAAAAGGCCTCGGGCAGCAGCTTGATCGCCACGTCGCGCCCAAGACGCGCATCACGGGCGCGATAGACCTCGCCCATGCCGCCGGTGCCCAGATGCGCCCGTGATCTCGTAGGCTCCGAAACGCTGGCCAATCACGGCGAAAATGCTACCACGCCGGATCGCGCTGGCTACTTGCAGACGAAGCGCTGCTCGTCGTCGGTGCTTCCCGATCCCGAGTAGACGGCCCGCTGCGGATAGGGGCAGAGCGGACGCGTACGAATTGGCTGACCATCCGCGCCGTTCTTCTTGCTGACGAGACGTTCGGGTGACTTGCTCTGCTCGACCCAATCGACGATCGCGGTGATCCAGTCCACCCGGTCGGGTCCTGGACCGCCGTTGCAGTGCAGGACGCCGGGCAACATGTACAGCCTCGTGAAGTCGTCGGCTGCCGGAGTCCGTTGTTTGACCCGCTGGTAATAGTCGATCGTGCTGACCGCGTTGAGCGCCGGATCCGCCCACCCGTGCCAGAGGATCAACTTTCCGTGATGCGCCTTGAAGCCACTCAGATCGGGATTGTCGGCATTCAGGAGTTGGTGAGACAGCCGCGGTGTCATGCGCCCAATGCGCGAGGTCGTACTTCGTGTAGTCCCACGTCGGATCTCCAGAACACGAAGTACTTGAACACTTCAGGTCCGAACGCCGCCTGCAGGCTGGACGCCTGGCCGTTGGTCGCGCCGAGCAACCCCTCGTCCGCCCCGGTAATCCATTGGTGCCATCCCTCCGGATCGTGCTCGCCCCCAAGCGGCTGGCCTGGATAAATCTGCTTCCCGGCCGCTTTGGTTGGCGCGTAGATCGCGGCGATTGCGTGGCGTTGGGCGCGCGTCAGGCAGTCGGCTGCGGCCTTGTCGCTCGGACAGGCCTTGACGGCATCAAGTGAGAACCGGCATTTCGTTGGTGCATCGATGACATTGTCACGCACGCCGTCCGCGGCGTCGCAGCGGTCCAGCGCCGCTCGTTCGATCAGCGCGAGGTTGTCGGCGGTGACGACAGGGTTGCGTGCCGAGTCTGGCGTGGGGAAGACCGCCTGGAGGTTCTTGATGAACGCTCCCGCAATGTTGGTGATGTTGTATGCAGGAGCGCCGGCGATGATGCCGTCGAAGTCGTCAGGATATCGCTGCGCCTCCATCAGTGCCTGCCGGCCCCCGTTCGAGCAGCCGTTGAAGTACGCCCGTTCGGCGCTGCGGCCGTAGTAGGCGCTGATGACGGCCTTGGCGATCTGCGCCGCACGGTGCACGGCCACGTGTCCATAGTTGGTCAGGCGCTCTGGATTGTTCTGCGCCCAACTCGCCTGGATCGGAGACGCGTCGTGGCCAGTGTCCGTCGATGCTGCCGCGTATCCGAGCCGAGGTACCGCATGCCGCCAATCTCGAGTGTCCCCGCGAATCCGCCCGCGCCTTCCATGAAGAAACGGCCGTTCCAGCTGTCCGGCAGCAACACCTGGAAGCGGATCTCCTTGCCGATCACACCGAGCGCCTTGCAATGCGCCACAGACGATCCGTCGGCGTTCGCGGCGACTGGTGTCGCCGACGTGATGCGCGCATCGGTGAGCGTGGCCGATGCCAGCGTCGCGCAGTCGCGAGAGGCCAGGCGTGCAGCGTCAGTGGGTTGTGCGCCAGCACCCCTGACAGCGAGCAGGGGCAGGAGGCACGCGTACGCGGCGGAGGCTCGACTCAGCATGGCGCCATTCTAGTGGCGGGTGGCGTTGGAGAACGCGGAATCATGCGGTCCGGCGTCCGGCCGATTGTGAAGATCGGGCGAGCAGCGGCCCCGCACCCTATGAGTTCCGGTATCACCGACGCGTCCGTCGGGTCTGATGTGTTCGTCGCACGCCAGCCGATCCTCGACCGCTCGATGCGAGTCGTGGCCTACGAGCTGCTGTTTCGCGCGGGGCCCGAGAACAGGTTCACAGGCGGCGATCTGAACGTCATCTCGTCCCAGTGCCTCAGCCACGCCGTCGAGGTGCTGGGTCTCGACGTCCTCGCCGATGGCGTGCCTGCCTATCTGAACTTCCCCCGCAACGCGCTCGTGGACGGCGTCGCCTCTCTGCTGCCTCCACGGCGCGTCGTCATCGAGATCCTCGAGCACGTGCCGGACGACGACGAGGTGGTGGATGCGTGCCGAGCGTTGAAGCGCGAGGGCTACCGGCTGGCGCTCGATGACTACGTGCCAGGCGATACGCGGGAGCGCCTGCTGCAACTCGTGAATTGCATCAAGGTGGACATTCGAGGAGTGCCGGTCGCGGATTTGGAATCGTTCACGCAAAGCTTGAAACGGCCAGGACGGGTCCTCCTGGCGGAGAAGGTCGAGACCGCCGAGGAGGTCGAGCACGCGCGGTCACTGGGCTACGACCTGTTTCAAGGATTCTTCTTCGCTCGTCCCACTGTGATGAAGGGACGCGATGTTCCGGCGATTCGCCTGAATTATCTGCGGCTCTTGCAAGCATTGGCGTCGCCTGACGTCACCGTCCCGCAGCTCGAGGCGCTGATCAAGCACGAGTTGTCGATCGCCTACCGCCTGCTTCGTCACGTGAATTCGGCGGCGTTCGGTCTGCGTCGAGAAGTGGTCTCGGTTGCGCAGGCGCTGATATTGATTGGATCCGATGCTGTCCGGAAGTGGGCGTCGGTCTGGTCGCTGGCCGAGCTCGGGAAGGACAAGCCGGACGCCCTCATCCTGCTCGCCGCCACGCGCGGCCGATTCTGCGAACTGCTCGGGCACGCGGCGGGAGTCGGGGCGGCCTGCTCCGAGCTGTTCCTGATGGGGATGTTCTCGTTGCTCGACGCAATCGTGGATCGGCCCATCGATCAGGCACTGGCGAGCCTCGCCCTGCCGGAGCTGGTGCGCACGGCGATTGTCGATCGCACCGGAGTCTACGGCCCGTATCTCGAGACTGCGCTCGCCTATGAGCGGGGCAATTGGGACGATCTCGCGCGCAGCCTCCAGCCGCTGACGATCACGCCGGCCGCGGTGCGAAACGCCTATCTGGCCGCTGCGACCTGGGCGCACGAGACGTCAGCCGCCGCCGCGAAGCGTTAGTAGCCCATCAGGGCTCGTCCGCGCTTGGACCGTAAATTTGCGGCACGGTGGACCCCATCGGCCGCAAGTAGGTCGCGAGTTGCCCGCGGTGATGGACGATATCGAAGAGGAAACCCCAGGCATTCGCATATCCGGTCTCACGCATGATTTCCTGATCACCAAACACGAACGGCACCTGCCGTTCCCACGCCGCAACGGCGAGGGTCTGGAATCGTTGCGCGAGATTCGTGTGCAGCCGGTCGTACTCGTCGAGGATCGCCTTCATGGTGGCCGGGGGCGGAAGTTCTTCCCATGCGATTCGCCCCTTCTCCAAGCCATCGATGAGCAGTGCTTCCTCGCGCACGATCAACCACGCAATCTCGCTGGCCTTTCGCGACTTCGGGTCGGGCCGATAGGTCGATCCTTCCGGAATTCGCGAGATGACCTTCCGCGTGGCTGGCGCCTCTTTCTCCCAGAACGACAAGAGCAGCGAGCGTTGATCCATGTGAGTCCTCCGTGTCTTCAGAGCGAAGAGCATAGGCGAACAAAATACGAAAGTCAACTAGCGGAGACAGGCCACTAGTTCGATCGACAGAAATCTCCGCACCCGCGCGCCAGGGGAATGAAGCGTTCGCATATAGAGTGAGGCGACTCTGACGACTGGAGAAAAACGGGTGATCAGACGCGTGCGCCCACGAGTTGTGGTTCTGGCAATGGCCTTGGCCGCCTCGTCGGCCGCAACCGGATCGAGCGCCTCCGCGCCGATGACGAGGACCCACGTCGCGCAAGGCGAACTGCAAGGCCAGGCAAAGGGTGCGGTGTCGGCCTTTCTCGGCGTTCCCTTCGCTGCGCCTCCGACTGGCGACCGACGGTGGCAGCCGCCCGGGCCTCCACAGGCGTGGACTGGTGTGCGACGGGCGGATCACTTCAGCGCGAGTTGCCAGCAGACGATCACTCCAGGCGGATTGGGCCCTTGGACGGCCGAGTACGTCGTCAATGGCGATGTGAGCGAGGACTGCCTGTTCCTGAACGTGTGGACCCCCGCTTCGTCGCCAAGGGCGAAGCTGCCCGTGCTGGTCTGGATCCATGGCGGCGCCTTCACGAGCGGCTCGGGATCCGTGCCGATCTACGACGGCACCGGACTCGCCGCGAAGGGCATCGTCCTCGTGACGATCAACTACCGCCTCGGCGTCTATGGCTTCCTCGCGCATCCGCAATTGACCGCCGAGAGCCCTGCGCACGCGTCGGGAAACTATGGGCTGCTGGATCAGGTGGAAGCCCTCCGCTGGCTCCAGGCCAACATCGCGGCATTCGGTGGAGACCCGGCACGCGTGACCATCGCGGGCCAGTCGGCTGGAGCCGCGTCAGTCCACCATCTGATTGCGACGCCACTCGCCAAGGGCCTCTTCCGTCGTGCAATCGCGCAAAGTGGGTCGGGCATGGGCATCTCCGTGCCCGATCGTGCGCGCGCCGAAGCGCATGGCGTTCGACTCGCGGAGGCCGCTGGTGTCCGCAGCATCGCCGAACTTCGCGCGCTGTCGACACGGCAACTCTCAGACGCCGTCGCGAAGATGCCCGCAGACGCCGACGGACTGCGTTTTGGCCCGATCGTCGACGGGCTGCTCTTGCCCGACGACAACGTAGTTGGCGCCAACACCAATGACACGCCGATCCTCACGGGCATGACCGCACAGGAAATGGTGGGACTGAATCCGGACGCCGGCAAGGTCACGCCGGCGGCGCTGCGCGCGCAGGTCGAGAAGACGTACGGCGGGTCGGCGTCCGACATGCTGGCGCTGTATCCCGCGGCAGACGAGGCGGCGGCGAATGCGTCGGTCGAAGCACTCGCTCGCGATCGAGGCCTGGCAGCGACGTACCTGTGGGCGCGCCACCGCGAGAAGGTCACCAAACATCCGATCTACATCTATCTGTGGACGCATGCCGAGCCGGGACCCGAGGCCGCGCGTTACAAGGCGTTTCATTCGTCGGAGATCCCGTACGTATTCGACACGCTCGGCGCGGCTCCGCGTCCGTTCAGCGACGACGATCATCAGCTCGCCGCGCTCATGAGCAGCTATTGGGTGAACTGGACGAAGAATGGCGATCCGGACGGCGACGGTCTGCCTCGCTGGCCGCGCTTCGGATCGACCATGATGATGCTCGAGATCGGGGCCACTACGCACGCGCGGCCGATGCTGAGCGAACCCGTGCGCGCTGCGTTTGAGAAGTTCGTGCAATCAGGCGGAACGATTGGTCTCTTCTAACACGGCGGCTTAGTAAGGACAGAAGTAAATCCCTGTCATCACCTGATTCCCAGGACCGCACGCCGTTCGTGAAATGCGCACGGCTTCGGTGCGATGGGCTTCGACCGCACGGTTGTAACCGGGAATTCGCACGACGTCAGCCGTGCCGATGATGACGCGCTCGTTCGAAAGAAACGTCAGCGAATACGCGATCCAATAGTCCGCCATGGCGTAGCGGATCCCGCGCGCGTCCAGGTGACGGAGGAGCAGAACCTTCGCCCCGGTGGGCCGGCCCATCGCCTGCTCGGCCCACAGGCGTCCGTGCGGAACCGCCGCGGCGGCCGCACAGGCCACCACTGCGGCGACGGTCGCCATTCGCAGCCACCGGCGAGGTTCGACTGCGAGAAACCACGCCGTCAGTCCGACCGCGCCAAGGATCGACAGGAGGTCGTAGCGCATCGGACTGCGCGTGCCGCAGCGCGCGACGACATACATTGCGGCCGACGCCGCTCCGATCGCGATCAGATAGACGAAGAATCGATGGCGCCGCCACCACACGGCTGTCAGTTCGGCGCGTGCCGCCACCGACAGCGCCATCACAATCACCGCGGCCGCGAGTAACCACCCCAGGCCTGTCAATCCCTGCACGGCTCCTGTATCTATTCCGAACGCGTCCACGTTCACCACGCTCGTGCCGAACAAGTGGGTCCAGTGTCGGACGAGGTTTACCAGGCCACGGCCGAACGTCGCCGGTTCCAGACAGGTTCGCTGCAGCAGTTCAGCGAGGTTGTTCCCGGGAATCTGCGCAATCGACTCCATGGTCGTACCTGGTCCTCCAACCGACGCGAAGGGGCGAAGCACCTGCACGACGAGCCACGTCTCCGCCGCGACCCGCAGGCCGCGGAGTAGCGGCCGCCAGTCGTCCTGACTGTCAGTCCTCGCGTTGACGAACTGGATCAGGACGATCGCGGCAATGCCGTAGATTGTGAATTCGCGATGGAGGAACCCGAGTCCTGCGACGAGGCCGAACATGACGGGACGGCGACGCAGGACCCAGAGCAGCAGCATGTAGAGGAACGGTTCGACGTTGCCGCCACTCGCTTGCAGGAGCGTGGCGGCCGTTCCAGGAGCGGCGAGGACGAAGAAGAGGCTCGCCGCCAGCGCGTACACCGGGCGAAGGCCGCCGTCGCGTTCGAGCAGGTGGACCAGCAGCAGCGCCGTGGCGAGGTTCACGGCGAGCAGTGGCAGCTTGAGCGCCGCGATCGAGGGGCCGGCGAGCAGAAAAAGCGGCGCGGCCATCCAGGCTTCGACGGCGAGGATGTAGCTCTGGCCGTACATGAAAAGCGGGACGGCGCGTCCTTCGGCGAGGTGCTTCGCCATCAGCCCGAACACGCCTTCGTCGGCGTCGAAGCTGAGGGTCGATCCGAACACGAAGAGGAGCGAACGGAACAGGACGAGCACTACCACGACAGCCCACACGACGCGCCGCTCGCGCGTGTGTCTGCGCGCGTTCTCGTTTGTCGCCTGGTCGTGATCGGTCATCGGCGCGTCAGTGACTGACCAATCCTATCCGGCTTATGCGGGCGCCGATTCTTCCGCGCCTTCGGTCTCGGCTCCGCAGACGAGGTTGGGCGTGCGGTCTTCAGCGCGATCTGCCACGACACGGCCGCACTAAGCCGCGTGAAGGCTGGGGCGCCGGCATGCTGCGGCAGCTCCCGGTCGGCCGCCCGGGAGCCGAGGCCTTCGGTGTTAGATCGGCGGAAGCGCGGGATGTGACAACGCCTCTGGTCGCTCGCTGACCGCGCGACCAATCACCTCCACGGGCATAAGGCCGATTGGAGATCAGACCGTGCGCCTCCGCATCCGCTCGATCCCGCCGAGCGAGAACGCCGTGATGTGATCGACGAGGGACGCGATCTCGGCAGGTCCGTGCGGCGCGGCGGGCCGCATGCGTGATGCGATTGGATTGGGCACCGACAGGATCAGCTGAGAGTGCACGCTGCCCGCACACGGCAGCACCCGCTCATCCGACACCGGACACCCCAGCAGATCGGCGACGATCGAGCAGAGGTAGTCGAAGCGGGGACGGATGCCGCGGTCCACGATCTCATCCAGCGCCGGCGTAGGATCCGCCATCTCGCGATAAATCAGACCGCGCACCCAGGACGGCGGGTGCATCGCCACGCGCTCCGTGAAGACGCGGATGAACTCGTGCAGACGCTGCTCCGCCGGCAGACCCTCTCCCGCTGCCCGCGCGGCCGCCGTCGTGGCCTGTTGCACCGCAATCGCCGTTTCGAGCACTTCCCGGTAGAGGCCGAGCTTGTCGCCGAAGTGATAGTTGACCGCTGCGACGTTTGCGTGTGCGACCCGGCAAATTTCGCGCACCGTCACCTTGCGGAAGCCATGGTCGGCAAAGAGCTGGCCCGCCGCCTCAATCAGCCGCTCGCGTGTGTCGCGATCGTCCGTGGCCGCCTGCGTCGCCATCAGAGCGTCCGCCTGAACAACATGGTCGCCGCGGTCATCGCGACGGTAGAGAACAGGGTCAGATAGAGCAGGTCGCCCGCGATGGCGCCCATGCCCGTGTTCTTCAACAGCAGGCACTTGAACGCGTGGACGGCGTAGGTGAAGGGATCCACGACAGCGATAGCCTGCATCCACTTCGGGAACCCCTGCTGTGGATAGACCGCGCCGCTGGGAAAATAGAGCAGCGTATTGAGGACGCCAAAAATCGCACGCGGAACCAGTGGATCGGTGACGCGCACCATCAGCAGGAACATCATGCTGATGAGCGAGAAGGACGTCACGACAATGACGAGCGAGAGACGAAGCAGCCGCATCGGCTCGAGCGCGTCGGGAATGCCGGCGACGATCGATCCGACTGTCATGAGGACGACTCCGGCAAGGACGGCCTTGATCGTCCCGGACAGGTTGAACCCTGCAATGAGCTCGACGCGTGTGATGGGCGTCACGAGATAGCCCTCGTGCAGCCCGCGTGCTTTGTCGTCGATGAAGATGATCCCGCCGCCGATCATGACCATCATGAAGATCGACATCACGATCGACCCGGGCAGCAGGTACTGAATGTAGGGGACGTACGGGTAGACCTCCACGACGTCGAGCGACGTGGCGCCCGCGACGCGCGACAGGTCAACGGCCGGCGCATTCGATGCGCCAACCAATCCACCCACGACACCCGCCATCGTCGCCGAGACGAACGTGTCGGTGTTGTCCTCGATCAGCGCGACATGGGGCGCGTCTTTCGCCAGTACGCGCCGCGAGAAGTCGGGCGGAATGCTCAGGACTCCGTTCAACTTGCCGTTCCGGAGATCGTTCAGCGCCTGCCCTTGATCGTTGTAGTCCACTGTGTCGAACGTCCGGTTGCCGGACGACACGGCGTTTCCAAGCTCGCGCAGCCGGACCGACGGGATGCCACGATCGGCGGAGACGATCCCGAGCTTGAGGTGCTTCACGTTCCCGCCGAAGGCGTAGCCCAGAATCACGAGCTGCACCAGCGGGAAGATCATCGAGACGACGATCAGCGTCGGGCTGCGGCGGAAGCGCCGCATCTCGCGTTCGACAATGGCGAGTGTGCGTTGCATGTGAGTCGCCTACCGGCCTCCGCGAACCATGATCGAGCGCTCGGCCGCCGACTGTTCCTGGAGCGCGTCACGAAGCGCCCTTCCCGCATAGTGCACGAACACATCGTCGAGCGTCGTGCTCTGGACCGACAACGACTGAACGGTGACACCGGCCTGCGAGGCCGCTTCCATCAGGGCCAATGTGGTTGTCGGACCGTGATTCGACGCGATGCGGACGACATGGTCATCGCCCGATGCGCTCTCGACCGCCGGAAGCGCGCGCAGACGCTCGATCCAGCCTGGCGGCGTGGACGAGAAGCTCACCTCGAGCACGTTCCTGCCCGGAATCGACGCCTTGAGCTTCAACGGCGAATCGAGCGCCTTGAGCTCGCCATGATCGACGATGGCAATCCGATCGCAGAGCTTGTCGGCTTCGTCCATGTAGTGCGTCGTGACCAGCACTGTCAGATTCCGTTCGCGCTTGATCTGCTGCAGCATTTCCCAGACCGCCACGCGCGAGACCGGGTCGAGTCCCGTCGTCGGCTCGTCGAGGAAGAAGACGCGCGGCTCGTGCACGAGACCGCGCGCGATCTCCACGCGCCGGCGCATGCCGCCCGAGAGGAACTTGACCTGTTTGTCGGCCCACTCGGTCAGTTCGACCGCGGCCAGCAGTTCCGCGATGAGCTTGCGGCGTTTGGCCGGCGGGACGCTGTACAGCTTCGCGTAGATCAGCAGGTTCTCCTCGACACTCAGCTCGAGGTCGCTCGTCATCGCCTGCGGGATGACGCCAATGGATTTCCGCACTCCATCGGCATCCTTGGCCACGTCGTGCCCGAAGACCCGCGCGGTTCCGCTCGTCGGCGGCAAGAGCGTCGTGAGCATCCGGATGAGCGTGGACTTGCCCGCGCCGTTGGGTCCGAGCAGGCCGAAGATCTCTCCGTCGGCGACGGAAAAGCTGACGCCGTTCACCGCCGTGAACGTGCCGAAGCGCTTGACGAGGTCACGGACTTCTATGGCGGCAGTCATCACGCCACCGGGAGCAGCACGTACGCCGTCATGCCGACCGCGAGGAGGCGGTCCGCGTTGTTCACGCGCAGGCGGATTTCGAACGTCTTGATATCGCGCTTCGTGCGGCTCACGTCGCGTTCGGTGGCGAAGGCTGCGTCAGCGCCGCGGTAAAACACCGTTCCTTCGCGCAGCTCGCCTGAGGGCAGCCGGACCTGCAGGTGATCGCCGATCCGGACGCGGCCGATATACGTCTCCTCGACGTCCACACGCACCCAGAGATCGTCGGGGTTGATCACCGTGACGATCGGTTGGCCTCGGTTGACGACCTCTCCTGTCCGCGCGGCGCGCACGTCCACGATGCCGTCGATGGGCGATCGCACCTCCGTATATGCGAGCCGCACGTCGGCCTTCGAGCGTTGGGCGGCGGCCGCCTGCTTCATGTGCTCGCTCGATTGCAATTGACTCGCTCGAACGGCCACCTGCTGGGCGTTCGCTTGCGCGAGTGACAGCGCAGCCTGCTGAGCCTCGACCTGCCGCGCGAGCGAATCGACGTGAGCATGCGCGACGTCGTACGCCATGCGCGCCTGGTCCATCTGCTGCGCTGACGCGATGCCTTGGGCGACGAGCTGGCGGGCGCGATCGAGCTCCACACGCGCGTTCTCGAGCGTCGCGGCAGCTTCAGCCTGCTGCGATTTCGCAGACGCCAGCATGGACGCGGCCTGCGCGATCGCGTCGGTCGTCTGGTGTTCCTGGTAGTGCAGCGCGGCTTCCGCCTCGCGCACCTGCGCTCCCGCACCTGCTTCGCTGGAAGAGTAGTAGGCGCTCTCGGCCGCCAGCTCTCGCGGATCGATCACGCCGAGCACCTGGTCACGGGTGACGCGGTCGCCTTCGACGACGTTCAGCTGCGCCAGCCGTCCATCGATCTGGGGGCTGACGATGACGTCATTGGTGGTCACGATGCCGGTGAGGACGAGCGCGGTCGGGCGGCGAAGGCTGACGTAGGCCGCCGACGCGATTGCAGCGAGGAGGAGGAGTGCGAGGACGAGACGGCGGCGCATGGTCAAACAAATGTATGAAACATTTGTTTTATTGTCAAGCAGGCTCGGACGGACGCGACTCCGCAGGTCGTTGGCGCACAGCCTCCTGCCCGAAGCCTCCTACTCGAATGGAGAAGCGCCGAAATACCGATCGTCTGAACCACGCCCGCTGCCGGAGTCAGGGATCCGGGCTGGCGACCGAACGCCGTCGGGGGATGTGCCATGGATCCGCTCGGAAAACTGATCGCCACCGATCAGCGGCGAACGCTGGAGTTCTTCTTCCTCGGCCTTCGTGACCTGTGCGACGAGTCGGTCGATCGCCAGGAACTGCTCTACAACGCCAGCATCCTGGCGCACTACGCGCAGGTCTCCACTGGCGCCGCCGCGGATCTGCCGACCCCGGCCGACCTCGGCGCGGTGTTCGAGGGGTTCGTCGCCGGCGCCACCGAGCGGCAAGACAGCGTGCTGATTGAGGCGGCCGGCGCGCAGTGCCTGCTGCTGGCGGGGTTCTTCGAGGATCAGATGCGGCGGCGGTACAACATCCGGTGGTATGCCGAGCTGGGCGCAACGTTCTTCAGGCGGGCGGCGCATCGCGAGCCGGTTGCGCACAAGGCGTGGCTCCTGAGCAGGCTCAGTAACCGGTTCGAGCCCTGGCGCCAGCGCCACGCGCGACTGAGCCGCGAGTTGCGCGACCAGGCGTACCTGCTGTCACTGCCCGGACCGTCTCATCGCTCGCCTCGGGTCGCGTAAGGCTAACGCGCGCCAATAGGAGATGCTTGTATGCAGGTCGAGAGAGCGGCCACGGTTCGAGGAAGGCAACCGTCAATCCCGACGCGGCCGGCCCCGCTCGGCCTCCGTTTCTGTGAGGCGATGCACTTCTTCGGCCCAGGCCAGTGCTTCGTTGTCGGACTTGAACGCGCGCACGTTGACCACGTGACCGTCTCGGCGAATCGACACCGTCACCGATTCGGCCGAGCGCACGATCACCGCATCGGCGACGCCGCTCGGCCCAAGTGGCAGGCGCCAGAGGACGCGCGGGCTGTGTTCATGCGTCATTGTCGGAGCTCCTGATCAGGCGTCGAATTGGTCGATCTGAGGTTGGTGCGAAGGGGGACATCTTCCCGGCCGATGCCCAGCGACTCAGTCGGTTCCCCAGGGGTTGTCGATCACGAAGCGCCAGGAGCCGTCTGCCTGACGACGCAGAACATCCGCGTTGTGTCCCTTCAGCGTGACCAGTGCGCCGTCTGGCCCGGTTCCCGTGAATGACCAGACGCCCGCGACGAGCGCCAGATCACTGGCCTGGAGGACCCTTGTCACTTTGAGATCGAGTGTCCCCTTCATGGCGATGAAGGCGCCGAGCGATTCGCGAATGCCCGATGGGCCGTGCGCGAGACTCCCTGGCTGAGGCGCAAAGGCGGCTTCGGACTCGTACAGGGTCATGAGCGCGTCGATATTGCCTTTGTTGATTCCTTCAACTATCGATTTGAGGACTTCCTCAGGTGTTCCTTTGGACATGACATCCTCACTTTCTTTGCGTGTATCTCAGCGGTACGCCCGTTGCATCGCCGGTGCGAGATGGACGTCGTCCCGCGTCCGGTCATCCGTGAGCTGTCCGATCCCTCCGCATGCTACCCCGTTGAGCCGCGCTCGCCGGTGTCCGTGGTAATTCCCTGCTATAACCAGGCGCGATTCCTGGCCGCTGCCATCAGGAGCGCCAAGGCGCAGCCGGTCCAATGCCTCGAATGCCTGGTCGTTGACGACGGCTCGACGGATGACACGGCGGCGGTTGCGCTCTCCGAAGGGGCGACGTTGTTGGTGCAGCCGAACGCGGGTGTATCGGCAGCCCGCAACTCGGGCCTGGCCGCAGCCACCGGCGAACTCGTCGTATTCCTGGACGCAGATGACGAGCTGGTTCCCGGTTCCGTTGCGCTGGGTGCCGTCGAGCTGGAACGCGCCGCCGACGCGGCGGCCGTTGTCGGTCGCTGCCAGGCCATGGACAGCGAGGGCCATGCACTGCCGGTGCAGTGACGATCCGATCGATCCCGCCCGCCTGTACCAGGAGTGGCTCCCAAAGAACTTCATCTGGACGCCCGGTGCCGCGATCTTCCGACGCGACGCGTTGCGTGCAATCGGGGGATTCCCGCTGCGCCTCGGACCAGCGGCCGACTACGCGGTGTACTTGCGCCTCGCGCGTACTGAACGCGTCCGGTTTGTCGACGCACCGCTCGTACGGTACCGGCAGCACGGGAGCAGTATGTCGACCGACCCCGCAGTCATGCTTCGCTCCACCCTCGCCGTGCTGCGACGCGAGCGGCGCGAAACCGACCCTGCGCTGCGGCCGGACATCGCACGAGGCGCGCGTCAGTGGCGTGAGTTTTACGGCACTCAGATGGTGGCCTGCCTGAGAAGGGACTTGAAACGCCGCCGGTATGGGGTCCGTCAAGCTCGCACGCTTGCCACGCTGTTGTTTCGTTGTCCCGCGCGTGGCAGTGCGCCACGCCATCCGCAAGACCCGGCGGGTGTTCGCCTTTCACTGGCCAGACCGCCTACCAGCGGGCGCGAACGCGGACGCGGAGCCGCTCGAACGTGATTGATCAGGTGGCACTGGCTCATGCGCAGGCGGCCGCTCGCAGGCGCACCTGTTCCGGCGCCGCACGATGTGGCTACGGTCGGCATCGTCGTCACGACCTACAATCACGCCCAGTTCCTCGAAGAGGCGCTCGCCAGCGTGGTGGCCCAGCGAGTCAGGGCCAACGACGTCGTCGTGGTCGACGACGGGTCGACCGATGATCCAGGGAGCATCGTTGCCCGATTTCCTGACGTGCGGCTGATACGTCAGCCGAATCGCGGCTTGGCCGCCGCGCGCAACACCGGGCTGAAATCCCTCACGACTTCGCACGTCATCTTTCTCGACGCGGACGACCGCCTCCAACCGTTCGCGATCGATGCGGGACTGGCCTGCTTCGCGCGGGCGCCGCGAAGCGGACTGGTGTACGGCGGTCACCTCTATCTGAACGGCCGCGGAGACGTGACCGGCGGCCGGTTCGAACCGCCCGGCGACTCCGCGTATCGATCGCTGCTGCGCGGGAACTTTATAGCCATGCACGGTGCCGTGATGTACCGGCGCGAGTGCCTGGCGGCAATTGGTGGCTTCGACGAGCAGTTGGCTCGGTGCGAGGACTACGACCTGTACTTGCGGATGGCGGGTGTCTACCCGATCACCGGGTATCCCGAGCTCGTAGCCGAATACCGCCTGCATGGCGCCAACATGTCGGCGAACCACTGGGCCATGCTGCAGAGCGCTCTCGCCGTCCAGGCCCGACACGAGCCGCCATCCACTGCCGATCGCCTGGACCGCAACGCATGGATCGAGGGCCGTCGACGGTGGCGGCGTTGCTACGCTGAGGAGATGGCGGTCGCGCGGTATCACGAGCGCCAGCAAGGCGCGACGCTCTCCAAGACGCTGCCGACGCTCGTTCGAATCGCGACGGTCTCACCGACGGTCGCATTCGCAGAGTTGGTCGGAGGGCTGCGTCGGCGCATTGGAGCCCTGCTGCCCGCCCGCCACCGAACCCATCTGCTCAGCGGCGGCGCGGTGCCTCGCCGCGGTCGGGTGCGCTTCGGCGATCTGCGCCGAACGACTCCGATCAGCCAGTGTTTCGGGTTTGATCGTGGCCTGCCGATCGACCGGCACTATATCGAGCGGTTCCTCAAGCGGAATGCCGTCGCGATCGCCGGCCGCGTGCTCGAGATCGGCGACGATGCCTACACCCGCCGCTTTGGCGCGGACCGGGTATCGGGCGTTGACATCCTGCACGTGCATGGCGGCAACCCGCGCGCGACCATCGTGGGCGATCTCGCCGACGCGCGCTTGTTGCCAGCCAACGCCTACGACTGCATCGTGCTGACGCAGACGCTGCAGCTCGTCTACGACGTGCGTGCGGCGGTAAGTTCTGTTCACCAGGCGTTGGCGCCAGGAGGCGTGGTGCTCGTGACGGCTCCCGGGATCAGTCAGATCGATCGAGGCGAGTGGAAAGCGACGTGGTTCTGGTCGTTCACGGCGGCTTCCTTGCAACGGCTGTTCGTCGAGGTGTTCGGCGAGCACGCCGTGATGATCGAGCAGTACGGGAACGTGTTCGCGGCGACGGCGTTCCTCCAGGGCCTGGCCGTCGAGGAGGTCGCTGCAGCGGATCTGGAGCCGTTCGACGAAGCCTATCCAGTCATCCTCGCGGTGCGCGCGCGCAAGCAGGGTCGCTGACATGCGGGCGTTGTTCCAGCGCGTCCGGCGACGCGTGCTTTCCGCGCAACCGCGTCCGGCCATCTTGATGTACCACCGCATCGGCACGCCCGCCGTCGACCCGTGGGGACTGGCTGTCTCGCCGAAACACTTCGACGAGCAACTCGCGGTTTTGTGTCGAACTAGGGTCGTGTTGTCGCTGCCGGATCTCGTCAGCCGGCTCGAACGCGGCACGCTGCCCGCCAACGCTGCCGCCGTGACGTTCGATGATGGTTACGCCGACAACCTGAGCGAGGCCAGCCCGAGGTTGCTGGAAGCTGGCGTGCCAGCCACCCTGTTTGTCGCGACCGGCTTCCTCGACCGGACGTACCAGGTACCTGGTGGGACGAGCTGGCCACGCTGATCCTGGCCGGAACCGTGCCGATCATCTGTGATGTGGAGGACGGCCGGGAGAGCTGGCGCGTCAGCATCGGCCGTGGCGGTGACGACCAAGAAGCGTCGCGTTCATGGCGCGCCTGGCAAGAGCCGACTACCGAACGGCAGCGCGCGTACAGCGAGACCTACAGGCGCCTGCGTGGGTGTTCCGCTCCAGATCGCGAGCGGGTCGTGGCACGTCTGCGACATGCCGCTGGTGTGACCCCTTCGGCCGGTGACAGCCGACCGATGACCACGGACGAGCTCGTCACATGGTCCGCCGGCTCCGGCCTGGACGTCGGGGCTCACACGAACACTCATCCGGTCTTGCCGACGCTCGACCGGGCCCAGTGTGAAGCCGAAATCGAAGGAAGCAAGCGTGCCTGCGAACGGCTGGTGAATCGCCGCGTTGCCGGCTTCGCCTATCCACACGGGGCTCAGGACGAGCACGTGCGCCGCATCGTCGCGCAAAGTGGATTCCTGTGGGCGTGCACGACGGAACCTCGAGCGCTCGGGACGGAGCGGCCCGACCTGCACGCGCTGCCTCGGCACGCGGTCGCGGACTGCGACGGTCCGGCGTTCGAGCGTTGGATAGGGGCCGTATGCCTGGGCTGACGACGGGTGTGAGCGTCGATCGAGTCACCGAGAATCGCACCCGGGTGTCGATCGTCACGCCATTCCTGAACGCCGAACGCTTCCTCGCGGAGAGCGTGGAGAGCGTGCTGGCGCAAACGCGCGATGACTGGGAGCTGCTGCTCGTCGACGACGGTTCGAGCGATCGCAGCCGGGCGATCGCTTGCGGGTATGCGGCGCGCTATCCGGATCGCATTCGTGTGCTCTCGCATCCCGATAATCGGCACCGCGGCGCGAGCGCCTCGCGGAACCTAGGCACCGCGCATGCCGTCGGCGAGTACATCGCGTACCTCGATGCCGACGATGTCTATCTGCCCGGCAAGCTTGCCCGCCAGGTTCCGTTACTCGACGCTCATCCCGAAGTGGGAATCGTGTACGCCGCGACGGAGTACTGGCACAGTTGGACTGGCCGATCCGCAGATGAGGGCAGTGACTGGATCTGGCGTAAGTACGGCGTCGCGCCGAACGTCGTTGTGCCACCCCCGCGTATGCTCGTGACCTTTCTCCACGACGGCGGCACCGTGCCCTGCATGGGGAGTGTTCTGGTACGACGCAGCCTCGTGCAGCGTGTTGGTGGCTGGGAGGAGTCGTTCCAAGCGGTCTATACGGACCAGGTGTTCCACGCGAAGATCTGCTTCAATGCCGCCGTCCTGATCGTGGATGCCTGCCTCGATCGGTACCGGCAGCACCAGGATTCCTCCTGTCACGCAGCCGCACGATCCGGTGAGTTGGACGACGCACGCCTGCGTTACCTGAGATGGCTGACGGGTTATCTGAAGCAGGCGTCCGCGACGGATCCGGAGTTGTGGCGTGCAGTGCGGCGCGCACGCCGGTCGTCTGCCCATCCACGTCTTCGTCGGGTCGGTCGCCATCTGCAGCGATGGCCTGGGCGTGTGCACCGCGCCGTTCAGTCGCTGATGCGCACTCGACGCAGGCGATCGAGCACGGATGCCTGAGGACCACGCAGTCCTCGTTCCATGACGGCGACCTTCAACGTACCGCTGGTCTCGGTTATCGTCCCTTGTTACAACCAGGGACGGTTCCTTCACGATGCTCTACGGAGCATCCGCGGCCAGTCGCACGTCCGAGTCGAAAGCATACTGGTCGACGATGGATCGACCGACGACACCGCGGCGCGTGCGGCAACAATGCCTTGGAGTCGTTACGTGTACCAGCGTAACGCCGGCGCCCCAGGCGCGCGGAACACGGGTCTCAGCCACAGCGGCGGCGAATTCGTCGTGTTTCTCGACGCCGACGACAGGTTGCTGCCTGACGCGATCGCTTGGGGGCTCGCCGCCCTCTCGCTCCATCCCGAGTGGGACTTCGTGACGGGGCACGTGCAGCTGATCGGCGAGGACGGCGCGGCTCGCGGCGTGCCGGCGCAGAACCACGCGGACCCGCCGACCTACATCGATCTCCTGCGCTTCAACTACATCTGGACCCCGGGCGTCGTGATGTACAGACGCGAAGTCCTCGGTGTCGCGCCGTTCCGTTCGACGGCCGGCGGATCGGCTGACTTCGACCTCAACCTTCGCTTGGCGCGCGAGTTCGGATTTGGATGCCACCACCGCGTCGTGCTCGAATACCGGCAGCACCGCACGAACATGAGCGGGGATGCGCGGTACATGCTGCGTTCAGCTGTCCGCGTGCGTCAGGCTGAACGCCGGCACGTTCGCGCGAGCGGCGAAGCCCGCCGAGCCCTCGCTGCCGGCATCGACATCGTGCGAGCGAGTATCGGTGAGCGTGTCGTCGGACAGGTAAAGGCGGCTTGCCGCTCGCCTCGGCGCTGGCCTGATGCCGTCGCCGGGCTCGTGTGCCTGCTGCGCTATCATCCCGCCGGCCTTGCGGGGCTATTCACCGCCGCACTCGCGAAATTCCGATTCGGTCATCGCGCCTGAGGATCGCCCGTCGGGAATGAGTCGCCACGTGTGCGGCACGTACAGCTGCCCGTCGGTCTGCGGCCCGGCCTCGACGTAGAGACGTGTTTCGCCGTCCCACCATGCGAGCACCCTGGCGCTTCCAATTTCGCGAATCACGGCTCCGATCGCATAACTGCCGGGCTTGAACGGCAGGGCCACACACCGGAACTCGATGGTGCCACCCGGCGGTTGAAGCTCGAGTCGGACACCACCTTCGCCTGTGCGCGGCGCAGCCAGTCTCGTGTGGCCGTCCGCGGAGTAGTATCGCAGCTCGATTTCGACGTCTTGGACAGGTCGAGCGACGAGGTACCGGATCGTCACGTCCAGGGGACTGCCGGTCCGGAATGCGACAGCGCCGGGACGATCCGGATCGGCCAGTGTGAGACTGACCAGCCCCACGCCGCTGCGCGCACTATCGACGGAAGATTCGCCCGTCCACGGGTCCCACAGTGCGAGGCGCCGATGATAGCTGGCGACCACGGCCGATGGCGTGCCGGCCTCGGCGAGCTCACCGTGCTCGAGCAGCACCGCCGCATCGCAGAAACGTTCGACCGCGCGTCAGATCGTGCGAGATGAACAGCGTCGTCGTGCCCGACGCGCGGAGCTCCTGAATGCGTTGGAGGCATTTGACCTGGAACTCGGCGTCACCGACCGACAGGACCTCGTCGACGAGAAGAACGTCCGGAGACAAGTGGGCGGCAACCGCAAAACCCAGCCGCACGTACATACCCGACGAGTACCACTTCACTGGCGTGTCGATGAACGGCTCGACGCCGGCGAAGCTGACGATCTGGTCGAACTTGGCCGCGATTTCCCGTCGCCGCATGCCGAGAATCGCGCCACTCAGGTACACGTTCTCTCGTCCAGTCAGCTCTGGATGGAATCCCGATCCCACCTCGATGAGCGCCGCCACCCGGCCGCAGATGACGATTCGGCCGCGGGTCGGGGCGGTAATGCCAGCCAGCAGCTTGAGGAGCGTGCTCTTGCCGGCGCCGTTCCTGCCGATGATGCCCAACGACGATCCGCGCGGGACCTCGAGCGCGATGTCGCGGAGCGCCCAGAACGAATCCCCGCGCCGATCGGTGCCGCGATGGTACTGCTTCCAGACCCTCTCGAGCGACACGTCTACGGGCGTCGTCACACCCGATCCGCCATCGTCAGCTCCGCGTACTTGAAGTACACATAGGCCGCGGGAAGGAGGACCACGACGACGCCAGCCGAGACCGCGAGCGCGTGGAGGTCCGGCGTGAGATGCAGCACGAGCGAGCGTCGAAAGGCGTCCACGATCCCCGCCATGGGATTGAGCAGGTACACGTTGTAGGCCGCCGGCGGCAGCCTCGACTTGACAGCCGAAAGCGGGTAGAGCACGGGCGTCGCGAACAACCAGACCTGCACCAGCACCGGCATCGCGAGCCCGACGTCGCGAGAGTGGACCTGCACGGCGGAAAGCAGCAGCCCGAGACCAATGACCAGGCCGATGAGCACGACCACCGACGGGATCACCCACAATGCCGTTGCCGTCACCGGAACGCGATACCAGGCCAGCAGTCCGACGAGAACCACTGAAGCGATGCTCATGTCCACCAGCGCGGCGGCCACGTACGTCAGCGGGAGAATCTCGCGCGGGAACCACACCTTCGTCAGCAGCGCCGCGTGCGCCGTCAGCGCGGTCGCCGCCGATGTCAGTCCGGTCGAGAACATGGTCCAGGGGATCAGCGCCGCGTAGGCGAAGAGCGGAAACGGTACCTCGCCGCTGGGCGTCGTGCGGAGAAACGCGAACATCAGGGTGAAGACGACCATCATGGCCATCGGCTGCACGACTGCCCACAGGATTCCGAGTCTGGACTGCTTGTAGCGCACATTCACCCGATGGGCGCTGAGCGTGATGAGCAGGTCCCTGGACTGCACGAGCCGGGCGAGGGCGGCGAGCGGAGCGACGCGCGCGAATGACGGGGGTTCGTAGATCGTGGCGTGATCACGCGTCGATAGCTCGGCCAAGGCGTGCCTCTGATACGCGCGTCGGTTCCGGCCCGTTGACGCCGAGCGGCGGCATTGAGCCCGACCGGTACGAAGTTGCCAGCGTAGCACCACTCGGGTTCGCCGCCATCGGCAGGAACCCCCCGGGTTCGTGGGTCAGTTTCGACTCATGGCTCCGGCGCGTCGAGGTACTTTTGAAGTAGCTGGCCGTGGTCGTGTACCCCAGCTGTTCGTAAAACGCGGTGGCCTGATGACGGCGTTCGAGTAGCTCGATGGTGATAGTGGAAGGCCCACCGTCGCGCTGCGCGCTTCGGTGGGCAACCTTCGCGGAGACAAGCCGAGCGAAGGTTGGTGCGGAAGGGGGGACTCGAACCCCCACGGTATTGCTACCGCCAGCCCCTCAAGCTGGTGCGTCTGCCAATTCCGCCACTTCCGCGATGAGGATGGGTGCGACACGCCCGGGACTGTGGCGGTCCCGCGCGCGGAGGTCGAACGCGCTACGGCTTCGTTGTCGGCGCCGCTGGCGCCGCCGGAGTTGGAGCCGGAGCTGGAGCCGGTGTCGTCGCGGCCGGCGCCGCTGGTTTCCCCGCGGGCGTCGTCGCAGCCGGCTTGGTCGCCGGTGCGACTGGTGCCTGCGCGCCCCGCAGCACGGAGCCCGGACCCTTCTGCCCGATGATTGCAAGCGCCAGCGCGACCACCATGAACAGCGCCGCGCAAACGGTGGTGACCCGCGTCAGCAGCGTCGCACCCGCTCGCGCACCAAACGCGGTCTGGCTGCTGCTGCCGCCGAACGCCGAGGCAATGTCGCCGCCCTTGCCCTGCTGCAGCAGAATCACCAGGAGCAGCACGAGGCAGGTCAGGACGTAGAGCGAAGCTATTGCGTAATACAGCATGGACCCTGGCGATTGTTCGCCCACTCGCCGCCGGCAGGTTCATCGCCGGCACGCGAAACTCTGATTATAGAGGGCTCAGGGCCCAAGGCACAAGGCGCAGACAAACGGCCGGGCGCATTGGACGACGGAGCAAATGACCCCGCCGTCCTTAGCCCCTTGCCCCTTGCCCTCGTTACCCCTCTGGCACCAGCGTGTCGAAGGTGACGCGCCAGCCGGCCGCCGACCGCCGCCAGACCCGCACGTAGTACCCCGCCTCGGTCGTCCGGATGTTCTCCTTCTGATCGTCCTCACCGTAGGTGTACCCGAGGTCTCCAGACGAGGCAACGTCGCCGCCGCGCGGCACGAACGTCCAGCTCCCTGGCTGCGACGACAGGAACGGGGCAATGGTGGCGGAACCCAGCAGGGGCTGCTTCCCTTCGCGGTTGAAGCGCGCAGCAGGAAAGAGGAGCGGGCCGAAGGCGTCCGCCAGTCCGACCGACGCGACGCGCGTATCGAGCAGCCGATCCTGTTCGAGCAGCGTGGTCTGGCTTCTCCCGGCGGTGGTGGCATGCGATGCCGCGTCCGACGAGGTCAGGCGCGCGACGCCTTCGCCGGTAAAGGTGCACGGCTCCTCCGTCGAGATACCGGCGTCGATCAGCACACGCCACGGCGCACCGGCTCGCCGAATCCAGATCGAGAAATAGCAGCCGTACTGCGTGTGCGAGATGTCGCCGTTCGGCACGTACACATAGGGTCCGGTCAGCCAACCGAGGTCTCCGCTCGCGGAGACGTCTCCTGCTCGCGCCTGCCACGACAGCGTCGTCGCAAGCGGATCCGCCGGCACCGGACGCGCACGCCATGTCTCCTTGGCCCGTCCGAGCGACGGCTCGAACCCGATCGCGTCGTCGTCGAGATACTCGAGAAATGCCGCGCGAACCCCGCGCTGCCTTGGCCGCCAGCGCGAAGGCGCGCTCCGTATCGGCCATCGTGGTGAACGCGTCGCTGGAGGATGCTGTCGCGGATTGCGGTGGCGGCGGCACGAGGGGAACGCCGGCGAGGCCGGCCGCCAGCACGACGCTGGCACCCGCCAGCCTCATTGGAAAGCCCGCAGCGCGTCGTCGACGGTGGGGTACGACTCGAAGACCTGATTGAGCTTCGTGATTTCGAGCAGACGCATGAGCGGCGTCTGCACCGAGGCCAGCTTGACGCGGCCCCCGTGCTCGGCCATCCGCTTGTACACCCGGATGAAGGCCGTGATGCCAACGCTCGACACATAGCCAATCTTCGTGCAGTCCACGACCAGCTTCCGCGCGCCGCCTTCGAGCATCCGCTGCAGCTGGTTCAGGAACGACTGCACTTTGTAGGAGTCGATCTCGCCGTCAGCGTGCAGGATCAGCACGTCGCGGTGGACCTCGTGATAGTAGAACTCCATCAGGAAGCCTCTCGAGTGGCAGCGGCCGCCACGCGAAGCATACTCCAGAGTCTGCCCGGGGGCGCCACGGGCTGCTCTACCGGTTCCCGTGCAGCACGAGCAGCAGGATCACCAGGATGATCAGGCCGACGAAGAGCATCTTCCAGATGCTCTTCGGATACTGCCCCGCGATGACGCCGGTATAGCCGTTCACGACGACCTGGAAGCGCTTCGATCCATAGGTGTACGCGAGCAGCCAGATAGGTACGAGCACGTGCTTGAACGTCTGCCCGGAGTACGAGGGCTCGATGCGCAGGTTCCGCTGCGTGTCCCCCGGCACCTCCTGGGCGCAGAGGCCCATCAGCTTCTGGTGCATCTGCGCCTGGGATCGTTTCGCCGCGTCGATCAGCACCACCTGGTAGTGCTCGACCACGAATCCCGACAGAAACGCCGTATCGTATGGCACCAGCTCGCTCGTCGGAAACGGCTCGACCGCTCGTAGCAACCCGGCGTCCACGCCTTGCGTGCCCGGCACGGGCTCGTCATCGAAGAAGTGATCGATGACCCCGGAGGCAGGCTCCCACCGAACGTGCTGCACCTGTCGCGTCTCGGTCTGCCCCTGACTGTTCCGGAACGTCTCGGTCGTGTAGTAGTAATAGCCCGCGTCGGCCCACCACGGGCAGTGGACCTGCGCATCGAACGTCCAGTACGGCACGTAGACGCCGTTGACCGTGTCCACGAGCGCCCTGGCCTTGAACGCGTTTGGCGCGAACCACTTGCTCGCATACCACCGGCGGATGTTCTCGCGAACCTGCGTCTGGCTCACTTTGAACGGCAGCAGACTCTGCGGCCGGATGGGGTCTTTCAGCTCCTTGTAATCCACGAGGGCCGGCGATCCGCAGAAGTCGCAGTTCTGCCCGACACGCGTCGGATCGAAGACCATCACCGCCTTGCAGCTCTGACACTGGACGCTGCGCTTCTCCGCCTTCCAGCCGCGAAGGTCGTCCGGCATCTCGCGCAGTGTCTTGACGAGATCGATCTCCTCGATCGCGCCGGTGGCCGCGTTGACGTCGAACGGCGCTTCCGTGCCGCAGAACGGGCAGACGAGGCGTTGCTTGGCCGGATTCCACTCGGCCGGCGCGCCACACGCAGGACATGCGTGTTTCTGGAGAGCGGATATCTCAGACATTGCGTAGACGAACAACAATCACGAAGGCAGATTGACGATTGACGAACAGCCGCAATCGCGCAAACCGGGTCGTCGGGCCAATCGTCATTCGTCAATCTACAATCGTCATTGCACGCGTCATTTACTGAGATACTCGTCCAGCGGCAGATCTCTTGATCCGGTAGCTCGCGCCGATCTTCTTGGCACCCAGCTCGCCGGACGTGATGATCGCCATCACGTCTTCCTCCGACACGCCGAGCGCCTTGGCGACGTCGGCCGGCGACAGCAGGTCCGCCACGGCGGGCGCGGCAGCCGCCGCCGGACCGCCCGCCACGGGCACGGTCGGCGGCTGCGTCATGCCGCTCTGCTGCATCAACTGCTGCGCGATGCCGAAGCCGACGGCGAGCTCGCTCGCCATGCCGGCGGCGCCGGCGCCGCCCGGCTGACTCATGCCCTGGCCCATCTGATACTTCACGTAGTCGTTCAGATTGCCAATCGCCGCCATGCTCGATCGCTTGTCGATCGCCGCCTCGACTTCGGGCGGTACCGACACGTTCTCGACGATGAAGCTCTTGATCTCGAGCCCGTATTTCGCGATCACAAGGGGATTGATGAGCGGGAGCAGCGCGTCGCCAAGCTCACTGTACCGGGTGGCCACATCGAGCACCGGTACCTTCGACGAGGCCAGGGCGTCGCTGAAGATGCTGACAATGCGGGAGCGCATCGCGTCTGAGAACTCGTCGAGCCGGAAGTTCTGATCGGAGCCGGCGACTTCCTTCAGGAACAGCTTGGGATCGACGATCTTGAAGTCGAACGTGCCGAATGCCCGGGCGCGGACGATCCCGAAATCCTCGTCGCGCATCATGATCGGGTTCGACGTGCCCCACTTGTTGCCCGTGAAGAGCCGCGTCGTGACGAAGTAGATGTCGACCTTGAACGGCGACTCGAAGCCGTACTTCCACGACTTGAGCTTCGTGAGGACCGGTATGTTGTCGGTCGTCAGCGTGTGCTTGCCGGGCCCGTAGGTGTCTGCGAATTCGCCCAGATAGACGAATTGCACCATCTGCGACTCGCGCACGATGAGCTGTGCGCCCCGCTTGATCGCCTTGTCATCGTCTGGAAAGCGGAACGACAGGGTGTCGCGCGAGTCATCGGTCCACTCGATGACTTCGAGCAGTTCACCCTTGATGAAGTCCATGATGCCCATCGTCTCTGGCCTCCTCCGCGTCGCGAGACGCGGCGATCAGTAACGTATCTGAAGCGTCTGCAGGCCGCAAGCGTCGAGCTGTGACGAAAGAATAGAGGTAAAGTACTGCAGCCCCGCCATGGGCTGGCTCCCCTCTTCACGAACGGAGGCAGGATGTTCTCGACCGACACCCTTCTTGGCAAGTCGAACGCACAGCCCTGGTCAGTGGTCGGTGCGCTGGCGCTCTCGATGCTGACCGCGCCTGCTCTGTTGGGACAGGACACGCGGCAGGTCCCGGCCGACAGCATGGTTTACGACCTCAAGAATCCAGACCCGGTGCGCCGGAAAGAGGCTGCCGCGGCGCTCGGCAAGAACAAGATTCAGCGGGCCACGCCAGACCTCGTGGCTGCCGTCGGCGACAGTGACGCCTCTGTTCGGCGTGCCATCGTCGTCGCGCTGCAGGAGATGCAGGATCCTCGCGCCCTGCCCGGCTTCGTGACCCTTTCGTCCGACGCCGAGAAGGAGATTCGCGATCGGTCGATCGAGGGTATGACGAGCATGTATCTGCCCCGCGAGAGCGGACTCGTCGTGACGCTCAACAAGGTAGCCACGCTCTTCAATCCCTGGTCCGACGAATGGGCGGACGTCGTCATCGAGTCCGACCTGCACGTGGACCAGACCGTCACCGACGCGCTCCGGCAGCGGCTGCGTGAGGATGCCGACGGGGGACTCCGGGCAAAGGCCGCGCGTTCACTCGGCATCCTGCGCGCAAAGGATGCGGTGAGCGACCTGGCGACCGCCCTGCGCGGCGACAAAGTGAACAACGTGCGATTCGAGTCGGCGCGCGCGCTGCAGAAGATCGGCGACCCTTCGGTCGGACCGCAGCTCGTGGAGCTCATCAGCTACGGCGACGCCAAGGTCCGGAACGAGGTCGTGTACACGATTGGACGGCTTCGGTACGCCGCGGCGGTGCCCCAGCTCTCCGCGCAGTACGACAAGGAACTGGCGCGTGACCGGACACAGCGTCGACCGCGTGTTCCGGGAGCTGCTGATCGGCGCGCTCGCGTTCATCGGCGATCCCTCGTCGAAAGATCTCTTCGTGCGCGAGAAGTCGAATGCCGATCCGGCGCTTGCGCTCCATGCCTACGAGGGCCTCGCACGCATCGCGGATCCGTCGACGCTGGACGCGATCTCCACCGATCGGCTGCGGACGAAGGACGCCAAGATCCTCGACGCGCAGGCGTGGGCGCTCTATCGCATGGGCCGCAAGGAATTCCTGACAGCTGTCGTGGACGGCCTCGGCGACCGGCGGACGAACAAGGAGTCGCGCGAGTACCTGCTCGAGCTCACGCACGATCAGGTGCCGGACCTGTTCCCGTTCGCCACGCACAAGGACGTCAACGTGCGCGAGGGTCTCGCCGAGATTCTTGGTCTGATCGGCGACGATCGCGCGGTCCCGGCCCTGCAGGAACTCTCACGCGACAAGAGTGGGGAAGTCGCTGACCTGGCATCGCAGGCGTTACATCGCATCGGTGCACGGAAGAGTGCGTAACGGGTGCGGGAGGTAGGGTGCGGTAGGTAAGGTGCGGGCGGAAGGTGCGGCGGGTGCGGACGGAAGGTGCGGACGGACGGTGCGGACGGAGGGTGCGGACTGGAGCGGCGTGCGGACGTCCCGCGTGATCTGTGCCGTGCGCCATGTGCCTTGGGCCGTGTGCCCTACCCCGCGCGCCCTATAGCGCAGTCCATCCCAGACCGACACACCGTACTCCAGTGACTCTCCGCACCCTGTTCCTCCTCGCCCTGGCCGCCGTCTGCGCCAGCGCGTCCGATCTCGTGTGCCCAGACGCCGCTCGCCACCCCCGCGCCGGTGGCACCCCCGCCATCGGAGGCCGCGGCGATCGAACGGCTGTCCTTTCCCCAATTCCTCGACGGCGTCCGCACCGATGCGCTCGCGCGCGGCATCAAGCCGTCCACGGTGGACGCGGCGTTCACCGGACTCGAACCGCTCCCCGTGGTGGTCGAGCGCGATCGCACGCAGGCGGAATTCACGCTGGACCTCGACGCGTACATCAAACGACGGCTGACGCCGCATCTGATGCGAGATACCACGGCGTCAGTTGTCGGAGCATCACGACCTGCTGGACAAAATCGCGCAGCAATACGGCGTGCCCGCGAACACGATTGTTGCTGTCTGGGCGCTCGAGTCGAATCTGGGACGGTTCACCGGCGTGCGGCCGACGATTAGCGCGCTGGCGACGCTGGCGTGGGACGGCCGGCGACCGTTCTTTCGCAGCGAGCTGCTCGACGCGCTCACGATCGTCGATCGCGGCGACATCGAGCCCGAGCACCTGCGCGGGTCGTGGGCCGGCGCGATGGGGCAGGTGCAGTTCATGCCGTCCAGCTACCTCAAGTACGCGCAGGACTTCGACGGCGACGGACACAAGGACATCTGGACGTCGCTCAGCCGACGTCTTCGCGTCGATCGCCAACTACCTGAAAGAGAACGGCTGGACGCCCGGGCAGCCCTGGGGCCGCGAAGCGACCGTGCCTGCCGCGGCCCACGATGCCGTCATGCTCGGTGCGCCACTTCGGACCGACGGGTGCCGCGCGGAACGTGACATGACCGTGCCGCTCGCGCTGGGCCAGTGGCAAGACCTCGGCGTGCGAGGGTTGCACGGTCACGCGCTGCCGAAGGCCGACCTGACCGCGTCGCTCGTGACGGCGGGCAAGCGACGGTTTCTCGTCTACGGCAACTACGGCGCTGTCCTGCGCTACAACTGCGCCAACGCCTATGCACTCACCGTCGGCGTGCTCTCGGATCGGCTCGCCGCCGGTCATGCCATCCACTGATCCATCGCTCGCGCCCGCGCACCGCGGGCTTCTGCTAAGCTGCGCCAGTCTTGGAGGTCCGTTGCTGACTCACTTTCGGATTCCTATCGTTGCGCTCGCGTTGATCGGCGTACCGTACGCACCTCATCGCGCTGTGACCCACTTCCCGCATCCGGGTCCCGCGTTAGCGGCGCAATCGAGCTCCTCAGCGAAGAATGGCGAGGCTGCCTCTGCTTTCAGGCCGCTCTTCAACGGCACCGACACGAAGGGGTGGCACGGCGTCGGACCGGATGGCAGTGCGGCCAGCGCCGGTCCCATCGACCGCCACTGGTCCGTGGCGGCCGGTGAACTGGTCACCGACGGCTTCGGCACGCCGGTGGCGAGCGATCAGCCGGTGGGCGACGTCGAGCTCACGCTCGAGTTCAAGACCGGCGGTGCGGCGACGACGGACGTATTCATCCGCGCCGGCCAGATTCCGATCGAGCCGCAGGGACGTGCGGCGGATTCGAAGTGGCACGCGCTCCGCGTCATCCAGGTCGGCGAAATCGTCAGCGTGTTCGTGGACGGCGCGCGGCGCGTGGATCACGAGCGCGTGGCGGGAGTGCTAGGTCCCGGACAGCCCCTTCCTCGAAGCGGGTCCGTGGCTCTCCGGGGCCGCGGCGACGAAGTCCGTTTCCGCAAGGTCGCGTATCGCGACGTGAGTGCCAGCGAGGCACTCCAGTTCCTCCGCGATCGGGACCGAGGCACGTTCAAGCGCATTTTCGACGGCAAATCGCTCAACGGCTGGAAGGGAGCCGTCGATCAGTACGAGGTCGTCGACGGTGCGATCCGCTGCAAGGCCGGCAGCGGCGGCAATCTCTTCACGAAGGACGAGTACGGCGACTTCACGGTGCGGTTCGAAGTCAAACTGCCGCCCGGCGGCAACAACGGCCTGGCGATTCGGTATCCCGGCGAGGGTGACACCGCGTATGTCGGGATGTGTGAACTGCAGGTGCTCGACGATTCAGATCCCAAGTACGCCACGCTCGACACGCGGCAGTATCACGGGTCGATCTACGGCATGGTGGCCGCCCATCGGGGGTATCAGCGTCCGGTGGGGGAGTGGAACTTCGAGCAGGTGACCGTCGTCGGCTCTCGAATTACTGTTGAGCTCAACGGGACCGTCATCACTGACGGGGACGTGAGCACGGTGACGCAGTTCCTTGACGACAAGGCGCATCCCGGGAAAGACCGGAAGCGGGGTTACTTTCGGATTCGCGGGGCACAACGACCCTGTCGAGTTCAGGGCTGTGGAGATTCGCGCGGACGACAAGAACTGAGAGAGGGAGTTGGGGTCGGGATAAGTTTCAGTTTTTGCCACTCCTATTGGCGTCAACGATTGTAGGCACTGAAACTTATCCCGACCCCATCTCACCCCTTCTGCCCGGCTGTGCGGCCTTTTGTCACGATGTCGAAGAAGGCGCGGACGTCGAGGCTGGCACCACCGACCAGTGCGCCATCGACGTCCGGCTGCGACCCCAGCTCCGCGATGTTGTCGGGCTTGACGCTGCCCCCGTACACGATGTGGCACTGATCCGCCGCATCGTCGCCGAACCATGTGCGCAGGCGGCCGCGGATGTGCGCATGCGCGTCCTGGGCCTGTTGAGACGATGCCACGCGGCCTGTGCCGATTGCCCAGACGGGCTCATAGGCGACGACGAGCGATCCGATCTGCGCCGCTCCGAATCCGTCGAAGCCCTGACGGATCTGCCGATCGAGCACGTCGAACGTTGCATTCGCTTCGCGTTCGGCGAGCGTCTCACCCACACAGACGATTGGGATGAGATCGTTGGCGAGGGCCGCCCCGATCTTCTTGTTCACGCCCTGGTCGGTCTCGCCGAACAGCTGACGGCGCTCGGAGTGTCCGACGAGCACGTACTCCGCGCCGGCTTCGCGCACCATCGCAGCGGACACTTCGCCGGTGAACGCCCCTTCTTTTTCCCAGTGCAGGTTCTGCGCCGCTACCGCGATGACGCTGTTCCGGACGGCTTCGGCCACGGCGTGGACGGCCGTAAATGGAGGGGCGACGACGATGTCCACGTCCTCGAGATCCTTGACGTAGCTTCGGAACTCCTTGGCGTAGACCACCGCCTCCTGCACGGTCTTGAACATCTTCCAGTTGCCGGCGATGAGCGGGGTGCGCATGAGGGGAATTCTACAGGCTTTGGCCTCTAGGCTTTGGCTTTGGCTTTGGCTTGGCAAAGCCCAAGGCCCAAGGCCTAAAGCCAGCAGCGTTCTACTTGTCTGTGAGCGCCGCCACTCCGGGCAGCACCGTGCCGCCGAGGAACTCGAGTGATGCGCCGCCGCCCGTTGAGATGTGCGACACGCGATCCTCGAGACCGGCCTTGTGTATGGCCGCAACCGAGTCGCCGCCGCCAATTATGGTCGTGCCCTTGACCTTTGCAACGGCTTGGGCGACCGCGAGCGTGCCCTTGGCGAAGTCGTCGATCTCGAAGACGCCCATCGGACCATTCCACACGACGGTCTTGGCGCCGGCGAGCACTTCTGCGTATTTCGCAGCGGTCTTCGGTCCGATGTCGAGGCCCATCCGGTCGCCGATCGCGGGATCGGTCACGGCGAGCACCTCGCTCGGGGCACCTGCCTCGAGCTTCGGCGCAACGACATGATCGACCGGTAGCTCGAGCTGCACGCCGCGGCTCTTCGCGGTGGCGAGGATCGACCGTGCGCTGTCGAGACGCTCATCCTCGACGAGTGACTTACCGACCGGCAGCCCCTGCGCCTTGAAAAAGGTGTAGGCCATCGCGCCGCCAATCAACAGCGCATCCACCTTCGACAGCATGTTCTCGATCACTTCGATTTTGTCCGAGACCTTGGCGCCGCCGAGGATGGCGACGAAGGGGCGATCCGGGTTTTCGATTGCGTGACCGAGGTACTGCAGTTCCTTTTCCATCAGCAGGCCGGCGGCCGCCTTCGGCAGGAACTTGATGATGCCTTCGACCGACGCGTGCGCCCGATGCGCGGATCCGAACGCATCGTCCACGTAGAGATCCGCGAGCTCGGCCAGCTGCTTCGCGAATGCCGGATCGTTCTTTTCCTCTTCGGCGTGGAAGCGGAGATTCTCCAGCAGCACGACCTTGCTTCCGGCCTGCGCCTCGGCGACGGCCTTCCTGGCGGGCTCGCCGACGCAATCATCGGCAAACACGACCGGACGGCCGAGCAGTGAGGCCAGGTGGCTCGCCACGGGCCGCAGGCTGAACTCCGGCGCGGGTTTGCCCTTCGGGCGGCCGAGGTGAGACGCGAGGATGACGGTCGCGCCCTTGTCGAGGGCGTACTGGATTGTCGGCAGCGAGGACTTCACGCGCGTGTCGTCGCCGATGACACCGTTCTTGATCGGGACGTTGAAGTCCACGCGGATGAAGACCCGCTTGCCGGACGAGATCGAGGTCGCGAATGGAGAGCTTCATGGGAGTGGGGTCAGGTCTTGAAACCACGCATTGGTTGGGGTCAGGTCGTGCGAAATGCGTGGTTTCAAGACCTGACCCCACCCGATTACCTTGCTGGCGATGTACTTGAGCAGGTCGACGCAGCGGACCGAGTAGCCCCACTCGTTGTCGTACCACGAGAGCACTTTGACGAAATCGCCATCCATCACCGCGGTGTACGCGGAATCCACGATGGACGAGTTCGAGTTGCCCCGGAAATCGATCGAGACCAGCGGTTCGTCCGAGACCGCGAGGATGCCCTTGAGCGGCCCGGCCGCAGCAGCCTTGAACGCCGCGTTGACGTCATCCTTCGTCGTCTTCTTCGACAGGATGGCGGCGAGGTCCACGACCGACACATTCGGCGTCGGCACGCGCATCGCGAAGCCGTCGAGCTTGCCCTTCAGATCCGGCAGCACTTCGCCAACCGCGGCGGCAGCACCCGTCGTCGTCGGGATCATCGACAGTGCCGCGGCACGGGCGCGCCGCAGGTCCTTGTGCGGCAGGTCGAGCAGCTGCTGGTCGTTCGTGTAGGAGTGGATGGTCGTCATCCAGCCGCGCTGGATGCCGAAGCTCTCGTGCAGGACCTTCGCGAACGGCGCGAGGCAGTTCGTCGTGCAGGACGCGTTCGAGATGATGTTGTGCTTGGCGGGATCGTACTTGTCCTGATTCACACCCATGACGAACGTGCCGTCCGGCTTCTTCGCGGGCGCGGTGATGATGACCTTCTTCGCGCCAGCCGACAGGTGCTTCGCCGCGTTGTCCCGATCGGTGAAGAGGCCCGTCGACTCGAACACGAAGTCCACGCCGAGGTCCTTCCACGGCAGCGCGCCAGGGTCCCGGCTCGACAGCACCTTGAACGCGTCACCATCGACCGAGATGCTGTCGGCGGTGGATGCGATGGTCGCGTGCAGGTTGCCGAGGATCGAGTCGGTACTTGAGCAGGTGTGCGAGCGTGCGGGTGTCGGTGATGTCGTTCACCGCGACGATGTCGATGTCCTTGCTGCCGATCGAGGCGCGCAAGATGTTACGCCCGATGCGTCCGAAGCCATTGATGCCGACTTTGATTGCCACGTCAGAACCTCCCGCCGCTTACCGCGCGCAATGAGTGCCATCAGAACAACCTAGACGTCTTGACGGCTAGGAATCCCGAGATGAGTCAAGTGTGTGTCCGTCAAGACGGCCGCCCGCGAGCGGGCAGAGCCAGTAGTGTGAGTTCGAGCGAGGCAGCCTCCACAGGCTCGCGGGTCTGCGGTCGCCTCGCTAGAATTCTAATGGGCCTGCTTGCGCACGGTCAACGCGCGGCACTATACTCGACCCGTATAACACGCCGAATTCCCGCAAGTTAGAGCGAATCGGGCGCCCGGTGTATCTCCTCTACAGTCTGCTTCTCGTCGTCGGCGTCATCGCAGGATCGCCGTGGTTCCTGTATCAGGCGATTCGCCATCGCAAGTACGTCGGTAGCGTGCGCCAGCGGCTCGGTCTGCTGCCGGTCTCGTTCAACCTGGATGGCGATGCGTCGATCTGGGTGCATGCCGTCTCGGTGGGCGAAGTGCTCGCGGCGCGTCCTCTCCTCGAGGCGCTGAAGGCGCGTTACCCGCGGTTGCGCCTGTACTTGTCCACGACGACGCTGGCCGGGCAGCAGCTGGCGCGCCGACAGCAGGATGCCGATGGCGTGTTCTACTTCCCGTTCGATTTCACGTTCATCGTGCGGCGGGTGCTTGCCATCGTGCGGCCCACGCTGGTCGTGCTCGTCGAGGGCGAGATCTGGCCGAATCTGCTGCGTGAGTGCCGCCGGACGGACGTGAAGACGATCATGGTCAACGGACGGGTCTCGAACCGGTCGTATCCCCGATACCGCCTGGTCCGCCCGCTGTTCCGACGCGTGCTCGCCGACCTGGATCGGCTGTGCATGCAGAGCGAAGAGTCCGCTCGCCGGATCGTGGCCATCGGCGCGGAGCCCCAGCGCGTGGTCGTCACGGGCAGCCTCAAGTTCGACGCCGCGGCGCTGCCGGCAACGCCTCACGGACGGGATCGCGTCCTGCGCTTCTTCCGGGTGCCGAGAGAGCGCATCGTGGTCGTGGCGGGCAGCACGATGCGTGGGGAAGAGGTGCACGTGCTGCGCGCGTTCCGCCGCGTCAAGGGGATGTCGCCGCAGGCGCTGCTCATACTCGCGCCTCGCCACGCCGAGCGGTTCGACGAAGCCCTGCATGTCGCCCGCGGCGAGGGATTCTCGACGGCACGGCGATCGGATCTGCCTATCGATGGGGATCCGCGCGCAGACGTCGTGGTCCTCGATTCGATCGGCGAGCTGGCGCAGGTGTATCAGCTCGCCACCGTCGCCTTCGTCGGCGGCAGCCTCGTTGAATCAGGCGGACACAACATCCTCGAGCCCGCGGCGCTGGGACGTCCGATCGTGTTCGGTCCCGACATGGCCAACTTCGCCGAGATCGCGGGCGAGTTCCTCTCACACGACGCGGCGGTGCAGGTCGCGTCTCCACACGCGCTGGAGCAGGTGCTGGTGGATCTCCTGCTCGATCCCGTGCGGCGTGCCAGTCTGGGCGCAGCGGCCCGCGCGCTCGTCGAGGCCAACCAGGGCGCGCGCGACCGCACGCTCGACGCCATCGCGACGCTGGTGCCGCTCGGGCGAACGGCGACCATCCATCCGTTCCGGCGCGTCCACTGATGAGAGTGCCGTGACGCCGCTCAGCCAGCTTGCCGGCGCCGTGGCGCTCGCACGCCGTCGCTATTACACAGACCGTCCTGAATCGCGCCGGCGTCTGACAAAGCCGGTCATCAGCGTTGGCAACCTCACGGTGGGCGGCAGCGGCAAGACCCCGCTCGTCGCCTATCTCGCCGCGCGACTTCTGCAGCGCGGATGGCGTCCATCGATTCTGTCGAGAGGCTATGGACGGGCGTACGTGGCGGACGGCGTCGTAGTCGTCAGCGACGGACGGACGGTGCTGGCCGACCTCGCCCGATCCGGCGACGAACCGCTGATGCTCGCGCGCCAGCTGCCAGGCGTCGCCGTGCTCGTCTCGCCGAACAGGCATCTGGCCGGGCGGCTCGCCGAGTCTCGCTTCGGCTGCGACGTCCACCTGCTCGACGACGGATTCCAGCACTTCGTCCTCGAGCGTGACGTGGACCTGCTGGTCGTTGGACCCGACGATGTGTCGCGGCCGCTGGTGCTGCCGTTCGGACGGCTGCGTGAACCGCTGGAAGTGGCCCGTGCGGCAGATGCCGTGTTGTGGACGGGCGAAGGCGATCCCGCAGACGCTGCCGCGCGTCTCAGCGTCGCTCATGGGTTCAAGCTGACGCGCGAGGCCGGGGCCTTCACCTCCGCACCATTTGGTGGTCCGCTGCCCGCACCCGGCGATCGCGTCATCGCAATGGCCGCCATCGCGAGGCCCGAGCGGTTCGTCGCCGATGTCGCGGGTTCGGGCTTCGATGTCGCGTCCACGATCTTCCTGCGGGATCATCACCGGTACACAACCGAGGATCTCGCGCGCGCCGAGCGCGAAATGCGAGACGCCAACGCCGTCGGTATCGTGACGACCGAGAAGGACATGGTGCGGCTGCTGCCACTGCGTCCGCTGCCATTCGCCCTGGCCTGGCGCCGACTGACGACGCGCGTGGAGCCGGCCGAGGTGTTCGACGCCTGGCTCGACGCCCGACTGGCTCAGAGCAAGGCGCGCCAGGAGCCGGCAGCGTGAAAGATCGGATCGGTACTGGGCCGTGATCACGGCCCGAGCGGTCGTCTCGCTGCTGCCAATATTTCTCGTGCGGATGCTCGGTACGGTGCTCGGCCTGACCTTCTACGCCCTGGATCCGGTGCACCGCCGGATCGCCGACACGAACCTGGCAACCGCGTTCCCGGCACGATCGCGATCGGAGCGTCGCGCCATCGTGCGCCAGATGTTCGCGCACTTCGGCCGCCTGCTCCTCGAGCTGCTGAAGTTCAGCACGCTCTCGCCGGATCAGATGCGGCGGGTGGTCGAGTTCGAGGGCGAGGATCGGTTGCGCGCCGCGTATGCGCAGGGAAAGGGCGTCATTTTTTTCACGGGCCACTTCGGGTACTGGGAACTGCAGGCGATTGTGCAGGGGTTGAAGGGCGAGCCGACGGCCGTCCTGGCGCGCGCCCTCGACAATCCGCGGCTGCACGCGCTGCTGGAGCAGGTGCGCACGTCGACCGGCAATACGGTCATCTACCGTCAGGGCGCGGTGCGGCGGGTCCTCAAGGTGCTGCACTCACGCCAGGCCGTGGCGATGCTGATCGATCAGCACATGCACAGCCCCGATGCGATCTACGTCGACTTCTTCGAGCGGCCGGCCGCGACGACGTCGATGCTGGCCGCCCTGGCGATGCGGACCGGCGCTCCGGTCGTGCCGGTCTTTGCGCTGCCGCTGCCACACGGCCGGTACCGGATGATCTACGAGCCCGCGGTGGTACCGCCTGCCGCGGACTCACCCGACGCCGTGGTTGAGTTCACACAACGGTGTACGGACGTGCTCGAGATGTACGTCCGACGCTACCCCTCGCTCTGGCTCTGGATGCACCGGCGCTGGCGGGATGCGCCGTTGCCGCCGGCCCCCGGAATGTTCCCACCCGCCCGCGCCGACGAGGAGGCCTGATCCACGTGCCGGATCCGAACCGCCTCCTCGTGCTCGCGCCCAACTGGCTCGGCGACATAGTCATGGCGCTGCCTGCGCTCGCGGATCTCCGCAAGCGCTTCGCGCCGGCGTCGCTTGTCGTCGCAGCACGGCGCGGACTTGCACCGGTCTTCGAGTCGGTCCCAGGGGTCGATCGGATCATCCCGCTGGACGAGCAGCGGAAGGATGTCGAGGCGCTTCGGCAGGCTGGCGCCGACGCGGCATTGCTCCTCCCGAATTCGTTTCGCTCGGCGTGGCTGACGTGGCGAGCCGGTGTGCCGGAACGCTGGGGCTATCGCAGGGATGGGCGAGGTGTACTGCTGACCGAAGCCATCGAGCCGCCTCGGCGTGCCGCGTGCGCACCACGCGACGTACTATCAGCATCTGACCACGACTCTTGGATGCGAAGCAGGGCCGCTTCGTGCGCGTGTGCAGCACGACTCACGAACCGATGCGGGAGGGCGACGGGTCCTCGAATCGGCCGGCTGGAAGGGCGAACGGCTGGTCGGACTCGCTCCCGGCGCGGCCTACGGCACGGCGAAACAATGGCATCCTGATCGCATGGGACAGGTCGCGGCTCGCCTCACACGGAGCACGACGTCGGAGTGGTCATCGTCGGATCCGCCGGCGACATGTCAGCGGCGCGTGAGGTGGTGGAGCGTGCGGAAACGTTGGGGGCCCGCGCGGGACGGGTGCGCAATCTCGCCGGGCGAACGTCGATCACGCGAGCTGATTGGCGTCACGGCGCAATGCGCGGCCTTCCTGTCGAACGACTCGGGAGCGATGCACCTGGCGGCGGCGCTCGACGTGCCGGTCGTCGCCGTCTTCGGGCCGACGCGTGAATGGGCAACCTCGCCCTTGCCGGGCCCGTCGGGGCGCGGCGCGATCGTCCTGATCGAGGACGTCTTCTGCCGTCCGTGCATGCTGCGCACGTGTCCGATCGATCATCGTTGCATGGCGCGAATCGGCGCTCAGCGCGTCCTGGACGCCGTCGTGTCGCAGCTGGGAACGGGAACGGCCGCATGAGACGGGCAGTGTTCCTGGACCGCGACGGCACGATCATCGAGGACGATGGCTACATCAGCGATGTGGGCCGCATCCGCCTGTTCCCATGGTCTGCCGAGGCGATCAACCGTCTTCGTGCCGCGGGGTTTCTCATCATCGTCGTGACGAACCAGGCGGGGGTCGCCCGCGGCTATTTCGCGGAACCGTTCCTCGCTGAGGCCCACCGCCATCTCGACGCGCTGCTCGCGCCGCAGGGGGCGCGGATCGACGCGTATTATTACTGTCCGCACCACCCGGAGGGCGTCCTGGCGGCGTACAGGCGAATCTGCGATTGCCGGAAGCCGGCACCCGGGATGATTGAGAAAGCCGCCGCGGATCACGACATCGACGTGGCCGAATCGTTCGTCGTGGGCGACAAGTGGCTCGACATCGAGCTGGCGCAACGCGCAGGTGCGGCCGGCGTGCTCGTCCGCACGGGGTACGGTCAATCGGCCGAAGCCGAACGGCCAGCCGGCATTCACCCGGTGCCGGTCGTGGACACACTGCTCGACGCTGCGGGCTGGATTCTGGAGCGGTCGCCTGGCGAGTTGGCCAAGAGCTGATATGGCGAGAACTTCTTCATTACCGGGCCCGACCGCGGAGCGTCTGCTCGCACTGACGTCGCGATTCGCCAAAGCGCGGGTCGCGGTGATTGGCGATCTGCTGGCGGACGAATTCATCTACGGACGCGTGGAGCGTGTGTCGCGCGAAGCGCCCGTACTCATCCTCCGCTACGACACGACGATCGTGGTCCCCGGCGGCGCGGGCAATGCGGCCAACAACGCGGCAGCGCTGGGCGGACGCGTGCGGGTCGCCGGCCTTGCGGGGCGCGACGAGCCAGGTTCGCGCATGCTGGATGCGCTGCACGATCGCGTTCGCAGGTCGTCGGTCCTGCGGCCGGCCGCGTTTGACACGCCTGTGAAGACCCGCATCCTGGCTGGCGGCGTACACTCGGCCAAGCAGCAGGTCGTCCGGATCGATCGGATCACGAACGGGCATGTGCCAGCGCGGCTCCGCGCCGAGTTCGAGGCGAAAGCGCTCACCACGGCCGCCGGCGCCGATGCCGTGCTGGTCTCGGACTATGGCTTCGGCCTCGTCACGCCGGCATTCGTCGATCGGCTTCGGCGACGGCTGTGGCGGGCGGGACGCCCGCGTGTGCCCATCCTCGTGGACTCGCGGTACGCGATCCACTCGTTCCACGGCGTCACGGCGTGCACGCCGAACGAGTCAGAGGCCGAACAAGTGCTCGGCATCCGGATCGGCGACGATCTCGACGCGCTGGAGCGGGCGGGCCGCGCCATGCTGCGGAAGACGAAGATGGAGGCGCTCCTCATCACGCGCGGCAGTCGCGGTATGGCGCTCTTCGAGCCGGGTCGGCCGACGCAGCACATTCCAATCGTGGGATCGGATGAAGTAGCGGACGTGACGGGTGCGGGCGACACTGTCATTGCCACGGTTACGCTCGCACTGGCATCCGGCGCGAGCCACCTCGAGGCCGCGCATCTCGCCAACATCACTGGCGGACTGGTCGTCATGAAGCGCGGCACGGCGACGGTGTCGGGCGACGAGCTGCGCGGAGCGATCCAGGCGCAGCTGGCGCAAGGCTCACCGCCCACGACGCAGGGCTCAACCTACAGGCCTAAAGCCCCAAGCCCAAAGCCCAAAGCCTAAAGCCCAAAGCCCAGTATGGCTCGCGTCCTGTCACAGTCGGAACTGATCGAAGCGGTGAACGGCGATCGTGCGGCCGGGCGCACCGTCGCGCTCGCCAATGGCTGTTTCGACCTGCTCCACGTCGGACACCTCCGCTACCTGCAGGGCGCCGCCGCGGAGGCCGATCGCCTCGTGGTGGCGGTGAACGACGATGAATCCGTGCGCGGATTGAAGGGTGAAGGGCGTCCGATCATGCCCGGCGCCGACAGGGCAGAGCTCGTGGCGGCGATCCGCGGCGTGGATTACGTGGTGCTCTTCTCGGGACCCACCGTGGGGCCGCTCATCCGGGCGCTTCGTCCCGACGTGCATTGCAAAGGCACCGACTACACCCCCGACTCCGTCCCCGAGCGCGACATCGTCCGGGCGTATGGCGGGCGAATAGCGATTGTGGGCGACCCGAAGGATCACTCGACGCGAGAGCTCCTCAGCCGATTGCAGGGGCACGAGTAGAGACGTGGTCGTTTTCGTTTTCGTGTTCGTCTTCGGCCCGAACGGCGCCCCGTATTCGAATACGAACGCGAATCCGAACACGAATCCGAACACCGAACACGAATCCGAACACGAATACGAATAGCGACTTCCCGTCCTGTTACCTATGCGCCTCCTGATCGTGCGTCTTGGCGCTTTGGGCGACATCGTGCACGCGCTGCCTGCGCTGGCGGCGCTGCGCCGCACGTTTCCGGACGCGCGCATCGATTGGCTGGTGGATGCGCGTCATCGTGCCGTGCTCGACCTGACGTCCGGCCTCAGCCACGTGATCGCGGTCGAAACGACGCGTCAGTGGAGTCGCTTGCCCTCGTCGGTGCGAGGATTACGCGAGACGCGGTACGACATCGCCCTGGACCTGCAGGGGCTGTTGAAGTCCGCGGTGCTCGCGCGAGCGTCGGGTGCCGATCGCGTCCTGGGGTTCGAGCGGGCGGCGCTGCGCGAGACGCTTGCGGCGACGTTCTACTCGGAGCAGCATCCGGTTGACGATCGTGGCCACGTGATCCGGAAGAATCTCGCGCTTGCCGAGGCTGCCGGTGCGGGATCAGGACCGATCGTCTTCCCCTTCGTCGTGCCGGCGCTTCCGGCCGGCGTCGAGCCGCCGTACGTCGTCCTCAACCCTGGTGCCGGCTGGCCAAACAAGCAGTGGCCCACGGATCGATTTGGCGCGCTCGCCGCGTGGATGCACGAACGGCACGGGCTCCGATCACTCGTTCTGTGGGGCCCGCGCGAAGAGGCGCTCGCCGCGGCGGTGTCCGCGCAGTCACATGGTGCGGCGAAGGTCGCGCCGCGCACGAGCATCGGCGATCTGCTCGCGATCGCGAAGGCCGCGCGGCTCGTCGTGTCCGGTGACACGGGTCCGATGCATCTGGCAGCGGCTATGGGCACGCCGCTCGTCGGTCTCTTCGGGCCAACGAATTCCGCGCGGAACGGACCGTTCGATCCCGCCGACGAGAGCGTGGGCCGCTTCGGCGTGTGCGTGTGTCATCATGAGCGGCGCTGCCGCCGCGAGACGGCCTGCATTACGACGATCACGCTCGACGAGGTCCAGGCTGCAGTCGATCGGCGGCTCGCGAGTGTGACGGATCAACGCCCAACTCCCAACTCCCAACTCCCAAAGCCCAGGGCCTAGCGCCCAAAGCCTAAAGCCCAGAGCCCAGTTGTGCTGCTCCGCCTGCTCGCCCGTCTTCGAGTGCCGCTCGGCTTCGTGTTTGGTGTCGTCGCGCTCGTCCTGGCGCGGCCGACCTGGGCGTCCATTGCGATGGGCACGGTCGTCGGTCTGGCGGGGGAAGGCGTCCGATTCTGGGCGGCTGGGCATCTCGAGAAGAGCCGCGAGGTCACCAGGTCTGGACCCTACCGGTTCACACGCCATCCGCTGTACGTCGGGTCGTCGATCATGGCGGCGGGCCTCGCGATTGCCGTGCACTCGTGGATCGTGGCGGCGCTCATCGCGGTCCACATGATCGTGACGATTACGGCCGCCATCCGGACCGAGGAGGCGTTTCTGCGCGAGCGTTTCGGGGACGAGTACGACGCGTACGCCGCCGATCGTGCCCCCGCGATGGAACGCTCGTTCAGCGTCGCGAGGGCGTGGCGCAACCGCGAGTACCGCGCGATGATTGGTCTGGCGGTCGCGATCGGGTTGCTATCTGTGAAGGCAGCGATGTGCTACAGGGCGTGTGGTCGCGGAGCCGGGTGCCGCAGGGACTGCGCCCGTAGCGCCGCAACAGATCGGTCGTCACGCCGCATTCGTCGAGGAAGACGTCACTGGCGCATGTCGCGCAGCGGCTGCCACGTCCGCCATTGGCGGCGCGCCGCGGCGACATCAGGCCAGACGTTGTTCGTCGGCGTGTACGGTTTTTTTTGACGGTGAAGCCCAAGCGATCGATCGCGCGCCAGAGCGTGCTCAGCCCCGCCGACGTCGGCAAGGCGGCGCGTAATTGCGTGAGGGTCGCATCCGGGCTGAGCGGTGATCAGGGCCGCCAAGCGATCCTCCTGGCCGGCCAAGACGCGGGCGCGAAACGTGGCTTGTTTCCGGGGCGCGAACGACACGGTTTCGCGGCGCCGCTGCTTCAGGGCGTCGACCCACGCCCGACTCACGTGATACCGCTCCGCGAGGGCTTTCGACGACAGGCCCGCATCCGCATCGCGCAGGACGCGGGCGCGCAAATCGACCGAGTACACGCCGCGGCCATCGTCACCTCCTTCGACAGAGGTACCATGGCCGAGGTCCTAGGTTACAAGTGAAAAACGTCTAGCGCGAGCACGCGTCACTCGCGTGGTGGTAGCCAGACGGGCAGACTCGTGCGTCAGGTGTGGCGCCGGTAGCAGTTCGCATGCGGCACCAAACCGGCGGCGCCGGTGCCCGCCGACGCTAGCCGAGGGCGTACAGGAACTCGACGAACGAGGCGATCGCGCCGTCGAGCCCCTGGATCTTCGGGTTCTTGGACTCGATCAGGAAGTGCTCATCCGGGGCGTGCGCGCCCGTGCCGAAGCCCATGCCGAAGCCTCCGGCGGGCAGGCTCAGTGGCGGATTCGTGAAGCGATAACCGGGCCACGATCCGGGACTTCGCGGCACCACCAGCGGCTTGGCGCTGAGGTGGGTGAAGGTCGCGACCACGGCCTTGAAGAACGGACTCTCCGGATCGGTCTGGGTCGGGTCGTAGCCGCCCGTCATGTTGACCTCGATGTCGCCGAACCCCTTACGCGCCAGGTGGGTCTTGAGCTTCTGGAGCGTGTCGGCCGCGGTCATGTCGGGCACGAGGCGCATGTCGATCTTGGCGACCGCGCGGTGCGGCAGCACCGTCTTGCCGCCCGGTCCCGTGTACCCGCCGACGAGGCCTTCGATATTGATGGTGGGCTGCGAGTACAGGCGCAAGAGGGAGGTCTGCCAGTCTTCGTCCTGGACCCAGCGATCGACATCGAACTGGGCCTTGATCGTTGCCTCGGGCACCGTTGCGGCGTAGTCGAGGACCATCTTTCTCTGCGCGTCGGAAAGCGGCCTCGCCTTCTCGAAAAAGCCTGCGACCGCGGGCGTATGGCCGTCTTTCTCGATGAGCGTGTTGAGCGCCTGCACCAGGTGCCACGAGGGTGAGTCAACCTGGGCCTCGAGGCTCGAGTGGATGTCTTTCCTCGGGTCCGCGGCCCCATTTCTCGCCGCTCGACACCAGCTCGAGCTCGACGACGCCCTTGGCGCCCGCTTCAACGGTGACGCTTCCGTCCAGCTCCTGCGAGGCACTCGGCAACAGGACGCCCAGGCAGGACCTTAGGTGCGGAAGCACGTCGGGGTTGTTCACGATTTCGCCGAAGTGCGGCGAGCCGATCTCCTCCTCGCCTTCGCACACGAGCACGAGGTTCACGGGCAGCTTCCGGCCGCTCGCCTTGAACGCCGAGACCGCACCGAGAAACGCACTCTCCGGACCTTTCTGGTTCACCGCCCCGCGGCCCATGATGACCGTACCAAGCCCAGGCTTGTCGATCAGGCGCGCCTCGAGAGGCGGCGAACTCCACTCCTCGGGCACGAACTGCTTCACGTCGTACATGAAATACACGGCGAGCGTTTTCTCGGCGCCGGCATCGAGCCGCCCGAACACGCCAGGCTTGCCTGAGGTCGGGATGATCTTGATGCCGGTGAAGCCCACGTCCTGCGCAAGCTTCACCATGGATTCGGCGCCCCGGGATAGTTGCGGTTCTCCGCGGCGATTGAGGGCAGCGCAATCCAGTCCTGCAGCCGTTTGATGTTCTGGGCGTGCTCCTTCTGGACCTCCGCGAGCACCGCGGTCTTGTCGTCGCCGCCGGCAGCGGCTCTCAGGATCGAAGGCGAGGCAGCGAGCATCGTGCTTGAAACGGCGGTCTGCAGAAACTCACGTCGGCTCCAAGCGTGATTGTTCGAATCGCCCATGGCATCCCCTCCGGCGCGTTGTCGCGACAATATCAGCATCAGCACTCCGGAGTGGAGTGTCGACCTCGGGCCAGGCGCTTGGCTTCACGAAGTAGAAGTAGGCGTGAGCGAAGGTTGGCGGGTCGACGGGACTCGTGCCCGCTCGGCGGAGGGCGATGGCGTGTCCACCTTCGCGCGCTGCGCTACGGTGGACAACCTTGGGTGGCTTGCCAGCCGTAGCTCGCACTGTCCTGGCCAGCGCGAGCGAAGGTTGGCGGGGTCGACGGGACTCGTGCTTGCTCGCCGAGGCCGAGGCGTCGGCGGCATGCCTGAGACCGGGGAGGATGCCGATCACGCGGAGCGTGATTGGCGGGGTCGACGGGACTCGAACCCGCGGCCTCTGCCGTGACAGGGCAGCGTTCTAACCAACTGAACTACGACCCCAAACGAACTGCGGACTGCGGCGTGCGGAGTGCGGAGTGGCCGTGCCCTCCCGCCTGTCACTCTCCGCGCATCGTTGTCTTCTGGTGGGCGGTACAGGACTCGAACCTGTGACAGCCGGCGTGTAAAGCCGGTGCTCTACCAACTGAGCTAACCGCCCGGCCCTGCCGACGTTCCGCACGTAACCAAAGACCCTCGATCATAGCGTCCGGCAGAGTCCACGTCAACCGTGCCGAGCGCACGATGGCCCGCACCGATTGTTGGGGTATTGTCCGCGTTTATGCGTCCACCGGGACGTAAGCGACCAATCGAGCGCCATCGAGCCCAAACGGGCGCCGCTCATCGACGTCCGATGAAGACGTGCGCGAGATCCGCCTCGACCCCATGGATCACGCCATTGGCTCGCGCGGTGACCTGAGACGGCCGCAGACTTATGGACTCATCGGAATATTGGGTCAGACGGAAGCGGCCGACTGTTGGACTCCCGCTGTTGCACTCCCGCAGCACCACAACGGGAACCACGCATGTCCGCGTGCGCTCCGCCGAACCTGACCCTTGAACCTCCTGAACCTTCTGAATCATCTGAACCTGCTAGCCTACCGAGTCAGTCATGTCTGCACCACCGAAAGCGACCGTGGCGGCTGTCGGGTTCACCGTGAAGTCCGGCTGGGCGTCGGTCGTGCTGCTTCACGCTCCCGATGGCGGACCTTCGGTCGTCGACTCCAGGCGTCTCGAGTTGTGCGATCCATCGATACCTGAAGCCCGGCAGCCCTATCACGCCGGGTTCGGCACCGCGAGGAGCAGCGGGGACGCCCTCCATCAGCTCGTGTCGTCGGTCGAGCAGTTCGGTACGCGTGCGGTCTGCGAACGGCTCACGCACTATCAAGCGCAACGCCGGATCGTCGGCGCGGGCATCGTCGCGGGCAGCTTGATCGATCCTGCGACGATCGCCAACGCACACATCCGCATCCACGCGCTCGAAGGTCGGCTCTTTCGGCAGGTCATCGAGGGCGGCGCGCGTGATCGTGGCGTCGAGATCAGAACCTGGCGCGATCGAGATCTCTACCGTGAGGCGGCTATGCTGCTCGATCGTTCAGAGGCATCCATCCGCACATCGATAACGGCCTTCGGGCGAACGATCGCCGGCGGCTGGCGCTCCGAGCAGAAGGCGGCGGCGCTCGCCGCGTGGCTCGTCCTGCATTCGTTTCTGCGTGGCTTGGACGCATGAGTGCTGACGCCCGTATCGGCAATCGCATCGAATACCTCGACGTGCTCCGCGGCTTCGCACTGACAGGCGTCTGCGCCGCCAATCTGTTCATCTTCGCCGGCCTGTCGTACATGACGGATGCCGAGCGCGCGGCGCTTCCGACCGCTGCGTTCGATCGCGTCGCGACGATGTTCGAGCTCGTGTTCATCGAGACGAAGTTCATGGGTCTGTTCGCGATGCTCTTCGGCGCGAGCTTCTGGCTGTTCCTCGATCGCGCGTCCGCGCGCGGACGCGAAGGGCAGCGGTCTCTTTTACCGCCGCATCGGCTGGCTCTTCGTCATCGGCGCGCTCCATGGATGGCTGTTCTGGTGTTTCGACGTCCTTCGGTTCTATGCGCTCTGGGGTGCGCTGCTGCCGCTGTGTCTGATGGCGTCGCAGCGGACGGTGCTTCGGCTCGCGCTCGCGTGCAGTGTGCTGGTGCCCGCGGTCGTGGCCGGCTGCCGATCGGCCTGGTTCATGCCGGTGAGCGACGGCGGTGCGCTCGATGCGCTCGCCCTCCAGGCCTTCGCACACGGCACGTATGCCGAGATGCTGCGCGTCAATTGGATCTACGACTGGTTTCTGACGCTCTCGCTGGGGCAGATCTCGTATCAGGTGGCGCTATTCGGCCGGATGGTGCTGGGCCTGTACGTGGCGCGTGCGCGGATCCCGGGCGAATTGTCCACGCACGTCAGCCGTGTTCACGGCGCACGGCGATCGCGGGCGGCCCTCGTCGGCGTGATCGCCAACATCGTGACGGCCACCCACGTGCTGATGCCGGTCGGCTGGCAGCTTCTTCCATCGCGTTCGTTGCGGGGTTCATCGAAGAGAGCGGATACCTCGCGCTCAGCATCGCGTATGCGTCAACGCTTGCGCTGCTGTGCCAGTCGCCGCGCTGGATGCCGGTTCTGCGGCGATTCGCCCCGATCGGACAGATGGCCTTGACGTGCTACCTCTCGCAGACGCTCGTCGCACTCTGGCTCTTCTACGGATTCATGCCGGGGCCGCACTTGATGGGACATGTGGGCGGATCCGTCCTCCTCGCGATATGTGCGGTATGGTTCGCGATTCAGGCGTCACTCGCCTCCGTCTGGTTGGGGCGCTATCGATACGGACCCATGGAGTGGGTGTGGCGCTCGCTCACCTACTGGGAGGTGCAGCCACGCCAGCGGCTCGATCTCCGCGAGTCCCAGTCGTGACCGCGACGTTCGTCGCCGGCCTGTTGACCCTCGCGGTGGGATCGCGCGCGGTTGCGCAGCCACTTGCGAACAGCCATGTCGTGGGCGAGCTGCGGCTGCATCAGTTGACCAGCCGCGTGTTCGGGGGCACCCGAACGATCCGTGTGCTCCTCCCGAAAGACTACGACGCGCCATCGAACAGCACGCGGCGGTACGGCGTGCTCTATCTGAACGATGGACAAAACCTCTTCGACACCGCCACGTCCACCTTCAATCCTGCCGAATGGCAGGTCGACGAAACCATGGAGCGTCTGACGGCGTCCGGCGCGTTACCGCCGCTCATCGTCGTGGGGATCGACCACGCGGGACGACGGGAGCGCGCGCATGAGTATCTGCCGTACCCTGACGCGTTTCTGCAGCCGCCCGATCCGCATCCAGTTGGCGATCGATATCCGGCCTTCGTGGTCGATGAGGTCATGCCGTTCGTGGACGCGCACTACCGGACCGTCCGCGATCCCGGGCATCGCGCAATTGGGGGTCGAGCCGTGCGGGCGTCATGACGAAGCAGCCTGGGCCAGGCGGCTGCCGGACGCACTGTGGTTCCTCTACTCGCGATAGCGCCTGCCTCGATTCCGGCACATAATGGCGCGGTCCAACATGACTCCCGAGACCGCGCTCGCGCCCAGCAGTCTGCTCGAACAGGCCACCTCGCTCCGCGACTGGATCGTCGGTATCCGCCGCGAGCTGCACCAGCACCCGGAGCTGCTCTACGAAGAGGTCCGTACGAGCGCGGTCGTGCGCCGCGAGCTCGATGCCCTTGGTATTTCCTACCGCCATCCAGTCGCCACCACGGGAGTCGTCGCGACGCTCGGGAACGGACGCGGACCCTGTGTTGCCCTGCGCGCGGACATGGACGGCCTCCCCATCCACGAAGACGTGGATGTGCCCTTCCGCAGCCAGACCGATGGGAGGATGCACGCCTGCGGGCACGACGGCCACACGGCCATGCTGCTTGGTGCGGCCCGGCTCCTCAAGGCGCAGGAGAGTGGAATCAACGGCACCGTGAAGCTGTTGTTCCAGCCTGCCGAGGAGGGCGGCGCCGGCGCGCTGAAGATGTGCGAAGAAGGCGCGTTGTCGAATCCTGACGTGCAGCGCGTGTTCGGACTGCACGTCTGGCCGTATCTGCCGACGGGCACACTCGGCTCGCGCGCGGGCACGCTGCTCGCCGCTGCCGGCATTCTCAACATCACGGTCGTCGGCAAGGGCGGCCACGCCGCGATGCCGCATGTCGCCATCGATCCGATCGCGACCTCTGCCGCAATCGTGGTCGGCCTCCAGACGATCATTTCACGAGAGCTCGATCCGCTCGAGGCTGGTGTCATCAGCGTCACGAGCATCCACGGCGGCGAGGCGTTCAACGTCATCCCGCCGGAGGTGCAGATGATCGGCACGATTCGATCGCTCACCTCGACGGGTCTGCAGCGCCTGCAGGAACGGGTGCGTGAGGTCGCCGGACACATCGCCGCAGCCCATCGCTGTCAGGCCGTTGTCACGTTTCCCGGCCACGACTATCCCGCGACGGTCAATGACGAGACCTGCTGGTCGCTCGCGCGGACGATCGCCGGCGAGCTCGTCGGCCCGCAATCGGTCGTAGACGTCACACCGTTCATGGGTGGAGAGGACTTCGCCTTTTTCCTCGAGCGCGTGCCGGGCTGCTTCGTGGTGCTCGGCATCCGGAACGAAGCCAAAGGCGCCGTCCAGGGCGTACACCACCCGCAGTTCGTCGTGGACGAAGACGCACTCCCCATCGGCACGGCCCTCCACGCGAGTTTTGCCTTGCGCTCGCTGGCCGCGCTCGCCGCCGGCAGCTGACGCCACTTCTGCCTCCAACGATTCACGCGCCCGAGGTAAACTCCAGGGTTCCCGGCTCCGTGGGCCTCCGCACCACACCACGCTCGTCCAAGGAGGATCGCATGCATCGTCGCGTGTCGCCGCTGGTGATCGTGTTTGCCGTCGCGTGTGCCGCCGTCGCTGGAAGCTGCAGCGCTCCGCCTCCGCCGCCATCCGAGAAGCCTGCCGCCGAGACCGGCAAGATTCCGGTGACGACGAAGTCCGAAGAGGCGAAGAAGGAGTATCTGGAGGGTCGCAGCCTTGCCGAGCGCCTGCTGGTGCAGGACTCGATCGCGCACTTCGACAAGGCGATCTCGCTTGATCCGAATTTCGCCCTCGCCGAGCTCGGTCGCGCCAACTCGGCGACCAACGGCAAGGATTTTCTGGGCCATCTGAAGAACGCGGTCGCGGGCGCCGACAAGGTCTCGAACGGCGAACGCCTGCTGATCCTCGCGGCGCAGGCCGCATCCGACGCCAAAGCCGCCCAGCAGCGGACGTATCTCGATCAGCTGGTCGCGGCCTATCCGGCCGACGAGCGCGCTCAGTTCACGCTTGGCGCGGTGCTGTTCGGCCAGCAGGACGCGTCTGGCGCGATCGAACACTTCAAGAAGGCCAACGAACTGGCACCCGACTATTCCGCCCCGTACAACCAGATGGGGTACGCCTATCGGCAGATCGGCGACTTCGACAACGCCGAGAAGGCCTTCAAGAAGTACATCGAGCTCATTCCCAACGACCCGAATCCCTACGACAGCTATGGCGAGCTGCTGCTCAAGATGGGACGCTTCGACGACTCGATCGCGCAGTACCGCAAGGCGTTGGCCATTGACGATCACTTCATTGCGTCACATATGGGCATCACGGCCGATTTGATGTACTCGGGCAAGGCCGCCGACGCCGCCGCGGAGATCCAACAGATCGCCAAGAAGGCGAGAAGTGATGGCGAGCAGCGAACTGGACTCTTCGTGCAAACGTCACTCGCTGTGTATACCGGCAAGATGAAGGATGCCTTGGCGAGTCTCGACGAGATGTACGCCGTCGCGCAGAAGAGTGCGGACACCTTGGGGATGATCGGAGATCTTCAAGCCAAGGCGGCGATCGACATCGAGGCCGGGAAGCCTGCCGACGCGCTGAAGGCCTTCGAGCAAGTGGTGACGCTGACCGATCAGTCGAACCTGCCAGACACCATCAAAGCCAACACCCACTTGTTCCACCACAACTCGCTGGCCCGGGTGGCTCTGGCGCAGAAGGATCTGGCTACGGCGCGGCAACACGCGGACGCGTTTGCCACGCCCGCCCTGGCGTCCGGAAATCCTGGCCAGGTGCGCCAGGCGCACGAGCTGAACGGCATGATCGCTCTGGCCGCGAAGCAGTGGGACACAGCGCTCGCCGAGTTGCAGCAGGCGAGCCAGCAGAACGCTTACAACCTGTATCGCATCTGCGAGGCGTACCAGGGCAAGGGCGATCAAGCCAAGGCCAAAGATGCCTGCACGGCTGCCGCGAAGTTCTATCCGTTGCCGGAGCTGAATTTTTCGTTCATACACGCGAAGGCCGCGAAAGGCGCCGGCCTCGCGACGAGGTGATGATGGAGACAGAGACGCCACCGACGCCAGATCTCTACTTCGACACGATTTTCGCGTTCCAGCGTGCGGCCGCGTTGAAGGCAGCGATCGACGTCGACCTGTTCACCGCGATCGGCGGCGGCGCGCGGACGCCGACCGATCTCGCCGCGGCTTGCGGCATTCCCGAACGTAGCGCGCGCATTCTGTCCGACTACCTGACGATCGTCGGATTCATCGTCAAGACGAACGGTGCGTATACGCTCACGCCCGACACGGTCGCCTTCCTGACGAAGACGTCCCCGACGTACCTCGGCGGAACGGCGGAGTTCCTGTACTCGGCCGAGGTCCTCGCACGCGTCTCGACGTTCACCGAGACGGTGCGCCGTGGCAAACCAGCCCTGAACATGGTGGCGGGCGAAGACCCGGCGTGGGTGCACTTTGCCCACGCCATGGTGCCGATGATGATGCCGGCGGCCCACGCGATCGCGGATCTGATCGGCGCCTCGTCGGCGCAGCCGATGCGTGTGCTCGATATTGCCGCTGGCCACGGTGTCTTCGGCATCGTCGTCGCGCAGCGGAATCCCCAGGCCGAGATCGTGGCCGCGGACTGGCCGTCCGTGTTGGCGGTTGCGAGCGAACATGCCGCTGCCATGGGCGTGGCCGCGCGCCATCATCTGCTGCCGGGCGATGCGTTCACGGTGGACTTTGGCTCTGGATTCGACGTGGCCCTCGTCACGAACTTCCTGCACCACTTCGACCGCCCGACCACGGTCAGCTTCCTCCGCAAGACCGCTGCGGCGTTGAAGAAAGGCGGCCGCGTCGTCGTCCTCGAGTTCGTTCCGAACGACGACCGCGTGACTCCGCCAATGGCGGCGCGCTTCAGTCTGACGATGCTCGCCAATACTGACGGCGGTGACGCGTACACCTTCCGCGAGCTGAGCGAGATCCTCACGGAGGCGGGCTTCAGTCAGGTCACACAACATCCGCTGCAGGGACCCGAAACCGTCGTCCTGGCGACCAGATAGGACCGACCTGTGACGCACCCGACTCCTGAACGGATCCTGCAGACCGGCCTGGCGTTCTGGCCGGCCAAGACGCTCCTGAGCGCCATCGAGCTCGGCGTCTTCACCGAGCTCGCGCGCGGTGCGGAGGGCTTTGAGGCACTTTCGGGCCGACTGGGTCTCCACCCGCGATCCGCGCGTGACTTCCTCGACGCGCTCGTGGCGCTCGCCTTTCTCCAGCGCACCGGCGACCGTTACACCAACACGGCGGAGACCGACCTCTTCCTCGATCGCCACAAGCCGTCGTATGTCGGCGGCATCCTCGAGATGGCAAACGCCCGTCTCTATCCCTTCTGGGGACACCTGACGGAGGCGCTCCGGACCGGCCAACCCCAGAACGAAGTCAGAACGGCAGGACCTGGCCTCTTCGAGGCGCTCTATGCCGATCCCGCGCGTCTCAAACAGTTCCTCGCGGCGATGACCGGCATCAGCCATGGCGCCAACATGACCATTGCGCGAGCCTTCCCCTGGAAGGACCATCAGTACGTTCGTCGACGTGGGCACCGCGCAAGGCGATCTTGCAGCACAGATCGCGCTGGCCAATCCGCACCTGCGCGGCATGGGTTTCGATCTGCCTGAAGTCGCGCCGATCTTCGAGGAGTACGTCGCGGAGCTTGGCGTCGCCGACCGTCTGACGTTCGCGCCAGGCAGCTTCTTCGAACACGATCTGCCGAAGGCCGATGTCGTGCTGATGGGGCACATCCTCCACGACTGGGATCTGCCGACGAAGAAGATGCTGATCAAGGAAGGCGTTCGATGCGGTGCCGGCTGGTGGTGCGCTGATCGTCTACGAAGCCATCATCGATGATGACCGTTCGAAGAATGCCTTCGGGCTGATGATGAGCCTCAACATGCTCATCGAGACGCCGGGCGGGTTCGACTACACCGGCGCCGACTGTTCGGGCTGGATGAGCGAGGCTGGATTCTCGGCCACGCGCGTCGAGCCGCTGGTCGGACCGGACTCGATGGTGATCGGGATCAAGTAGCGGCGATCAGGCACGGAGGAGCGAATCTCGCTACTGCCGCGAAGCACGCGCGCGCGGTGATGGCGGGATCCGCGGCCTGCACGGCCGGATCGAAGAGCTCGACGCTGAGCGCGCCGGCATAGCCAATCCTATGCAGCGCGCCGATCACCCGGGCCAGAGGGATGACGCCCGTGCCGGGCGGCGTCCGATCGGTGTCCGCGAGCAGCTCACGCGGTACCGATCCCGGCACGTCGTGGAAGTGGACGTGCTCCACCTCGCCGGGACGCAGGTGATCGAGGTCTTCCAGCTTACTCACGCCCGCAAACAGGTGGAAGGTATCGAGACAGACGCCGACGTTTGGGTGCGCGGCCTTTCGCAGCACGTTCAGCGTGCTCGGAAGTGAGCCCAGGAGGCGGGAGCGCGCGATGAACTCCAGCGCGATCCGGACCTTGTACGACGCGGCGATGTCGGCGAGCGCGACCAGGCGCTCCGCGGCGGCGGAGTAATCGTCCTTCGTTGGCGTGGCGTCCACCGAGTCGTACACGACGAAGCGCGGAATCCCGAGCGCCTGTGCGAGTGTGAAGGCCTCGTCCAGCTCCGCCCGCCGCTCGGACGGACCCGGCACACCCCGCCACAACAGACTGCCCACGGCGCATGCCGACACGGGCGTCAGATCGTGTTCACGCAGACGGGACGCGATCGCGTCGGGCGCGAGGTTCAAGGATTTCAATTTCGGGAACCACAGCTCGACGTGCCGGAATCCGGCGTCGTGGTACGCGATACATTCGGCGGCGAAGTCCGCGGCGAGCGTCGTCACCTGGTTGATGCAGGGCACGAGAGCCGGAGCTGCCGCGGACACCGGCTGTCTCGTGGCCGCCAGCGCGGCGGCGGTGGTCGCGAAGAACTCTCGTCGCCTCATATCGGTCTACGGTCGGAAATGGGGTCGGGATAGTTTCAGTTTCCGCGATGCGGTGATGCCGACGCATCGCGGAAACTGAAACTATCCCGACCCCAATTTCCCCGCAATGTGCCGCGCAGTCCGGACGGCCAGCGCCATGATCGTCAACGTCGGATTCTTCTCCGGCAGCGTGACGAATGGACTACCGTCCACGACGTACAGATTGTCCACGTCGTGCGATCGGCAGAAAGCGTTCAGCACCGACGTCTTCGGATCATGTCCCATCCGGCACGTGCCTGTCTCGTGGCTTGCGAGGCCGTTCATCCCGTTGTCACGGAAGAACAGCTCGACTCCCGCGTGATCGTAGATCGTCGACAGCCGCGCCATCATGTCGGCGAAGAGCGCTCGGTCGTTGTCGCCGAACGAAAAGGTGACGGCCGGTGCAGGGATCCCGTAGCGATCCTTTCGCGACGGATCCACCGTGACGCGGTTGTCGCGTTGCGCGAGGACCTTGGCGAACCCACCCATCTGCAGCATCGCCGGCTGCAGGCGCTTCACCGTGGTCTTGAACGCCGCGCCGAATCCGCCCACGTGCGCCGCGTGATGGGGATAGTCCACGTCGGCGTATTGCACCTGGGCGCCGAATCCTCCCGCATATCGCTGACTGCTGACACCGTCTGAGCGTGGGATATAGGAGTGATCGAGCGCGCCGCGTTCGCCGAGTGGACCGCTCTTGCCTACAAGCTTCGAGAGATATCCGTACATCGTTCCGACCGCGTGTCCGGTCAGGTACCGGCCGACCAGATCGCTCGAGTTGCCCAGGCCGTTCGGATGCCGGGGGCACGCGGAGTTCAGCAACAGGCGCGCCGATTCAATCGATCCGCAACTCACGACGAATGTTCGCGCGCGGATCTCGTCCTCGTGGCCGGTCGCGCGATCGACAACCGCAGCGGCCCGGACTCGGCCGTCGGTGTCCGTGAGTAACTGCCGTGCGAGCGTGTCGGTCCGCACGGTCAGTCGTCCCGTCAGGATCGCGCGCGGCAGCAGCGTATTCGGTGTCGTGAAAATGGCGCCGACATCGCAGCCCTGCATGCAGCGTCCACAATAGTGGCACGGCGCACGCAGGCCGCCAGGACCGATCTGCATCGCCTTTCGCGTGGGAATCAGCTGCAGCCCAGCTGCGCGGCACGCGACCGCCGCGAGCTGCTCGGCGCAGCGGAAAGGCGGCGGTGGTCCCGTGAATTCGCCGTCGGGCAGCGTCCGCAGCCCTTCGCGAGTGCCACACACACCAATCGTGCCTTCGACGTGGCTGTAGAACGGCGCCAGATCGTCGTAGGTAATCGGCCAGTCCTGTTCGATACCGGCCAGCGAACGCTCACGAAAGTCGTCCGGCGAGAAACGCAGGCAGACGGCATTCCAATGCACGCTGCGGCCGCCGAGCACCCGGATGCGATCGACGCTGATCGCACCCGTCGCATAGCGGACGTCCTGGTCGATCCCGTCTGGATAGGTACGGGCCCTGACGTTCCTGCCACGACCCGCGATGCGGAAAGGACGAGGCGGAACGATGAGAGAGCTCGCCGGGCGTGACGCGGGCGCCCGCCTCGACCAGCACGACGCGCGCACCCGCCAGCGCGAGCTCATACGCGACGAACCCGCCCGCCGGTCCGGATCCGATCACACAGACGTCGTAGAGCGGCGCACGGCGGCGCGAAGGAGGGGGCACGTCGCGATTGTGCAATCGAACGTCTTCTGAGGCAACGTTGGTCAGGTCTGGCGTTCGGGGCCCGACGCCGATGGCCCGACCCCTGGAGCCGAGAGACACGATGTGCCAGCGCGCGCACTTCTGCGTCACAATGCCTCCGTGCTGCACGCACTCCGACAACGGAAAGAATGGACCTTCTTCACCGTGTTGCCAAAGGCCCATGCCGGGCTCGCCATTGCCTGGTGGGCCGCCCTCATCCTGCGGGGCGTACTGCCCGCGGTCTTTGCGATCGCGATGGGCCTCCTCGTGGGGGTGGTCCAGCACGGACAGCCGGTGACCGGTCCGCTCGTCCTGGTCGGCGTCGTCTTCGTGCTCCTCCAGGTACTGGGTCCGATTCATCACGCGTTGAGCGCGAATCTCGGAGACCGCACGGCAACCTGGCTGTTCGATCGCCTGGCCGAGGCCTGCGTCCGCCCCCAGGGTGTGGCGCATCTCGAGGACGCCAGGCTGACGGGCGACTTGACGGTGGCCCGGGACTTCGACCGCGGCATGACCGGGCCCCCGCTCTCGATCTCCATGGACTTCATTGCCAGCGGGCTCGTCGAGATGATCGGCGGCGTGGCATCAGCCATCGTCCTTGCCGGGTTCGCGTGGTGGGCACCGATCGTACTCGCAGGTGCGTGGCTGGCGACGCACTGGTTGCTGCGCGAGAGCGCCATCTGGCGCGACCGGAACACGGAGGAAGTGCGTGGTGCCCAGCGGGACGCCGACTACGCGTATCGTCTCGCCGTGGATCCGCCCGCCAGCAAGGAGATTCGTCTATTCGGCATCGCCGGCTGGACACTCGATCGCTTCATTGCCCGCCGAACACGCCTCCACGACTTGCAGTACGCGGCGACACGTCTGCGCGAGCGCCCCGTGATCTGGAGCGTGTTCCTCGTCGTGTCGGCGAACGTGCTCGTCTTCTGGGTCATCGCCGAGTCGGTCGCCAGCGGACGACTGAGCCTTTCGGCCGCCGTGATCTACGTCCAATGCGCCATCGGTACGTCGATGATCGCGTTCGGCGGCTTCAGCTGGGCGCTGGATGGCGCGGCTGCGCCCGTGACCGCCGTCCTTCGTCTCGAGGATGCGATGCGGCCGGTCGGGACGCTCGCTTCCGGCCGGCGTCCGGCAACAGATCTGCCGGGGACGTCCATTCGTTTTCGTGACGTGAGCTTTGCCTATCCGTCGCCGGGCGGCGGTCTGGCGCCACCCATCCTCGATCATTTCGATCTCACCATTCCAGCCGGATCCTCGCTCGCCATCGTCGGGCAGAACGGCGCCGGCAAGACCACGCTGGCGAAGCTCCTGTGCCGGCTCTACGACCCGCAGTCCGGCGCTATCGAGATCGATGGGGTCGATCTCCGCGACCTCGACCTCGCATCGTGGCGGACGCGCGTCGCCGCCGTCTTCCAGGATTTCATCCGCTTCGAGCTCTCGCTCCGTGACAACGTCGCGCCAGGAGGCGCGCCCGACGAGGTGGTACGCGGATCGCTGCAAGCGGCGGGAGCCGGCTCGCTGGCCAGGCTCGACACAATCCTCTCTCGCGAGTACGACGATGGCACGGAGCTGTCGGGTGGACAGTGGCAGCGAGTGGCGCTCGCGCGAGCGCTGAGCGCGGTCAGCCTGGGCGCTGGAGTCGTGCTCCTCGACGAACCGACCGCCCAGCTCGACGTGCGGGGGGAATCCGAGATCTTCGATCGCGTGCTCGCGGCGACGCGCCGCTGTACGACGATCCTCATCTCGCACCGTTTTTCGACGGTCCGCCACGTCGACCGCATCTGCGTGCTCGAGCATGGCAAGGTGGTCGAGCTCGGCACGCACGACGAGCTGATGGCGCAAGACGGGCGCTATCGGACCATGTTCAACTTGCAGGCGCAGCGCTTCGGCGAGGCGGATGACGAGCCGGGAACGACGTATGAAGCCCTCGCCTGAAGGCACGATCGAACCACTGCCGCCGCCCCTGTCGTCGATGTGGCGGCTCTGCGTGCTCGGGTACAGGAACGAGCCGCGGCTCATGCTGCTGTCGTTCGTGCTCTCGCAGCTCGCCGCCCTGCCCGACGCGCTGCTGGCGCTGTGGCTGATGCTCCTCGGCAAAGGCGTCCTGGAGCACCGTGCCGGACTCGTCGCCGCTTCGGCCGTCGGTCTTGGCGTCTCGACAGCGGCGACATGGATTCTGCGAACGGTCAGCGCGCGCGTCCAGAGGCGCTTCCGCGACAAGGTGACGATCGCGCTCGAAGCGCATGTCGCGCGGCTGCAGGCATCAATCGGGACGATCGCTCATCAGGAACGGCCCGCCTATCTCGACCGCCTCTCGATGCTGCGGAATCAGGTGTTCGTGCTCGATCACATGTACATGTCGCTCTTTTCCACGCTTGGGTGGATCCTGCGACTGGCAGTGACTCTGGGGCTGCTCGCATCCATTCACCCGGCGCTCATCCTGTTGGCCGTCGCCGCTCTGCCAACCATCGTGACCTCGACCTGGCGGCCCGGTGTCGAGCGGGTGGCGCAGGAGCGCGGCGCGCAGTCCAGCCGCCTGGCCCGCCACCTTTTCACGCTGGCCACAACAGCTCCGCCAGCCAAAGAGGTGCGGCTCACGGGGATCGGCGAGCGCCTGCTCGATGAACGGCGCGCAATGTGGAACCGCTGGTACGGACCGATCGCACGCTCGCGTTGGGGCTCGGCGCTCTGGCACGCACTCGCGTGGGCGATCTTCGGCCTCGCCTACGTCGGAGCCGTCGTCTTCGTCGCGTCACGGACGGGACGGCCCGCGAGCGATGTGCTGCTCGTCCTCGCCGCGGGTGCGCGTCTCTCGGCGTACGTGGGAGCCACCGTCGGCGAGATTGGTTTCCTGCGCGGATTCTGGATGGATGGCTCACGGCGCCTGGCGTGGCTCGAGGACTACGCGGCTGCGGTTGCCGCTCCGGGCGATCTCCCCACGCCGGCCACGCTGACTCGCGGCGTGAGATTCGATCACGTGTCGTTCGCCTATCCGGGCACGACGCGGGTGGTACTCGACGACGTGTCACTCACGCTCCCCGCGGGCGCCGTCGTCGCCATCGTCGGCGAGAATGGCGCCGGCAAGAGCACGCTCGTGAAGCTGTTGGCGAAGATGTACGAGCCATCTTCGGGGTCGATCGTCGTTGACGATGTGCCGCTGACGCGGCTGAAGACCGAAGCCTGGCGGTCACGCCTCGCAGGGGCGTTCCAGGACTTCTTCCGCTTCGAATTCCTCGCCCGGCAGTCGATCGGCCTGGGCGACGTTCTTCGGGTGAACGACGAGCCGGCGGTTCTCGGAGCGGTGGACCGCGCCGGCGCGGGCGATGTCATGACGCGACTCGCCGCGGGGCTCGATACGCAGCTCGGGCCGACGTGGCCTGGCGGAGCGGAGCTTTCTTTCGGCCAGTGGCAGAAGCTCGCTCTGGCCCGCGGGTTCATGCGCGACGAGCCGCTGCTGCTGATTCTCGACGAGCCGACGGCAGCATTGGACGCCGAGACCGAGCACGCGTTGTTCGAGCGTTACGCAAGCGCCGCGCACGGTGGACGTCGCGTCGGCAGCGGCCGGATCACGATCCTCGTGTCGCACCGCTTCTCGACCGTGCGGATGGCAGATCTCATCGTCGTCCTCGATGGCGCGCGTCTCGTCGAGGTGGGGACGCATGCCGAGCTTGTCGCCGCTCGCGGCCACTACGCAGAGCTCTACGGGATCCAAGCGTCCGCGTACCGCACCTAGGCCGGTAGTCAGTGGACCGTAGCGGACCGGACGCTTTTGTGTGGGGTTCCGGTCAAATTTTCTCTGGGGATGGCCGAGCTGCTTCCTGCGTGCGGTTGATTGGTGCAATCTCATGGAATTGCCCCGTTTCGCATTCATGCGTGCATGGCCCGGTCGTTGCAGCATAAACGCCAGTTGAGTCTGACGTGCAACGCCATCTCGCGCATCCTTTCGTCGTTCTCGACCGCGCACTCGCCTGGCTGACCACGCGTCACCGGTGGGTTCGTGGGTCTGCGCTCGCTCTCGTCTGTCTGGCGTGGCTCGGCGTTGCCTCTACGACGTGGTTCTTGTGGAGTGTCTCGACAGGACTTCCGACGCGTGCGGAGCTGCAAGGCCTGGGCAACATGTCACAGGCCACGACGCTCCTCGATGCGCACGATGCGCCGATCTTCCAGATCTACAAGGAACAGCGCGTTGACGTGCCGCTCGCGAAGATGTCGCCGTTCCTGACCAAGGCGATCCTGTCGGTCGAGGATCAGCGGTTCTACGAACACCACGGCGTTGATGCCATCCGCGTACTCGGCGCGATCCTCGCTGACTTGCGAACTGGACGGCGGGCGCAGGGCGGGAGCACCATCACGCAGCAGCTGGCGCGACAGAGTTTTCTCAACACTGACAAAACGTTGCGCCGGAAATTCAGGGAAATCCTGCTCGCCTCGCGGCTCGAGCGGACCTACTCGAAGGACGAGATCCTCGAGCTGTATCTGAACAAAGTCTATTTCGGCGATGGCCTGTACGGTGCCGAAGCGGCGTCGATGGGCTTTTTCGGGAAGCACGCGAGCGATCTCACGCTGCCCGAAGCCGCGATGCTCGCCGGACTCGTGAAGTCACCGTCCGCCTACGCGCCGACCATCAGCCTCGAACGCGCCGTCGCACGCCGAAGCGTCGTGCTCCAGACGATGGTGGACAGCGGTGCAATCACCGAAGCGGACGCGGCAGCTGCGCGTACGGCGCCCGTCGTGCTGAGGGATCTGTTCAAGCGCGACGAAGCCCACGGCCAGTATTTCAAGGAATACGTGCGGCAGGCGCTGGTCGAGCGGTTCGGGTGGCAGCGCGTCTATCAAGGCGGATTGCGCGTCTTCACGACCATCGATCCGGTGATGCAGGAAGCGGCCGAGCGGGCGATCGACGAACAACTTCGTCAGATCGAGTCGCGGCGCGCCGCAGCGGCGCGTGCGGCGCAGGCTGCAAGACCTCGACGAAAAGGCCAGGTTGTACCTGCCGCTGCCGAAGGATCCGCCCCTGCAGGCGGCGCTCGTCTCGATGGATCCCGTGACCGGCGAAGTGCGGGCCATGGTTGGCGGGCGGAACTTCGACGAGAGCCATTTCAACCGCGCGGTGCAGGCACACCGCCAGCCTGGATCTGCGTTCAAGCCGTTCGTCTACGCGGCCGCGATCGAGAACGGCTATTCACCGGCATCAGTGGTCGATCACCTGGACGATCCGATTCAGACCTTGCAAGGTGCGTGGGTACCCGAGGACGAGCACTCGACCGCGGACGAAATGACGCTGCGGACCGCGCTGCGGACGTCGAGCAATCGCGCGGCTGTCCGTCTGTTGCAGCTGGTCGGTATCGAACGGACGGTAGGCTACGCCAAACAACTGGGGATCGGCTCGCTGCCCAACGTTCCCTCTCTGGCCCTCGGGTCGGGTGAAGTGACGCTGCTGTCGATGACGGCCGCGTACTCGGCGTTTGCCAATCACGGGGATCTGCCGGCGCCGTTCGCGATCAGACGCGTGGAGGAGGCGGATGGCACGGTGCTCTACGACCAGCAGCCATCGAGCCGACACGTGTTGAGCGACACGACGGCGTTCCTCATGTGCAGCATGCTCGCCGACGTGATCAACTTCGGTACGGCCTACAAGGCCAGGAGCATGGGCTTTACACTGCCGGCCGCCGGGAAGACGGGTACGACCAACGACTTCGTGGACGCCTGGTTCGTGGGCTTCACCCCAGCCATCGCCACTGGGGTGTGGGTCGGCTTCGACCAGCCGCAGCCGATCCTGCGGAACGGATTTGCCGGCGACGTCGCGGTGCCGCTCTGGGCGAAGTACATGAAGGATGCGACGAAGGGCGACAAGCCCGAATGGTTCACCCCGCCCAAGGGTATGGTCGCGGTCGATGTCTGCCGGTTGTCTGGCAAGCTGCCAAATGCGGGGTGCCATGCCGTGGACGTCGTCGATGATGCCGGCAACGTCGAGACGCGGTCGATGATCTACACGGAGTACTTCCTGCGCGGCACCGAGCCGACGGACCTGTGTCCCCTCCACGGCGGCGTATCGATCGTCGGGCACCTCGCGACCCTCTTCGGTAAGGAAGGGCAGCCTCCGGCGTCCGCGGAGCAGCTCGGTCTGCCGCCTGCGCAAGGCGCTTCGCCCGTCGCGACCTCGGCGGCCGCGCCGCCTCCGCAGGCGCAGGATTCGGGCGATCAGACCAAGAAGAAGAAACGCGGATTCTGGGCCCGGGTCTTCGGGCGGGGCAAAGACAGCGACACGCCGCCGCGCAACCCCCACAGCCGCAGCCCTGATCACGAAAGTCTCAGAGTCGAAGGGTCAAAGGGTCGCAGAGTCAAGAGCTGCACACGTCGCGCACCTTGCGGCCGCACCTTCTTTCGCACCTTTCGTCCGCACCTTCATGTCCGCACCTTCCGGTCGCACCTTCTCCGCACCTTCGTCCGCACCTTTCGTCCGCACCTTTCGTCCGCACCTTCGTCCGCACCTCCACCTGTTCCGTTCCCTGCGTGCTACGATCACCCGATCGCGCCTCATGCCCTTCAGGGACATCGTCGGTCACCACCGCAGCCTGCGTCTCCTCTCCCGCGCCGTTGCCTCTGGCGCGCTGCCGCCGAGCCTGCTCTTTGCCGGCCCGGACGGCATCGGGAAGCGGCAGGTCGCCCTTGCGCTGGCGCAGGCACTGAACTGTCTGTCGCCGGTCAACGACGTGGTCATCAGCGGTGGATCGCCGGCATCGACCCCACTACCGATTGATGCGTGCGGGGAGTGTTCCGCGTGCCGGCGTATTGCGCGCCGCGTGCATCCCGACGTCATCCACCTCGCCCCTGAAGGCGATCGCGTGACTGTCGCGATCGATCAGATCCGTGTGCTGAACGAGCAGATCGCCTATCGCCCGTTCGAGGGCCGGCGTCGCGTCGTGATCGTGGACGAAGCGGCCGACGTCCTGCTCGGGTTCGTCGCAGAACGCACTGCTCAAGACGCTCGAGGAACCGCCGCCGGGAACGGTCTTCGTGCTGGTGACGTCGAGACCCGACGCGTTGCTGCCGACGGTGCGATCGCGCTGCCCGGCGATCCGTTTCGCGCCGCTGTCGGGTGCCGACGTTGCGGCCTATCTGACGGCGCACGGAGTGACCGCGGCTGAAGCCGCGACTCGCGCGGCGGTCGCGGACGGCAGCATCGGACGCGCGCTGGGCGCCGCCGAGCTCGCCGACGTGCGCGATGGAGCGCGGCAGTTGCTCGAACAGGTCGCCCGCGCGCGTGACACGCGTGCGCGCCTCGACGCGACCCGGGCGATCGCGGGGAAAGGGAAGGGCACAGGGCTCGGCGAACGGGACGCCCTCGCCGTGCACCTGCGCCTGTTGCATGCGCTGCTGCGTGATCTGGGCGTCCTCTCAACCAGCGCCGACGAACGTGGGCTCGCGAATGCCGATCTTCAGCCGCTGTTGTCGCGGCTGGCGCCGGCATTCGACAGGGCTCGCCTGGTCCGCGCGTTTACGGCCATCGACCGCGCTCTCGAAGCACTCGAACGCAACGCCAGTCCCAAGATCGTCGCCGACTGGGTGGTGCTGCAGCTTTGAGCGCGGTCTGACCGATATGGTGCCTCGTGGACAAGTCAGCTTCCGGCCCGTTCGTGTCGGTGCGTCTCAGTCCCATCGGCCGCACACTGACATTTCTGCTCGATCCCGCGTCACCGCCGCCATCTCCTGGTGACTCGCTCGTCGTCAAGACCGAGACCGGGCCCGCGCTCGCGACGGTGGTGCCGACGGTGCCGGCCGTCGCTCCACGCCAGGCCAGTCTTCAGCGAGCGCAGTTCCTCCGGATGGCGACGCCGGATGATGGCAACACGCGTGCCCGCCAGGAGGAGCGCGAACGCGACGCCCGCCGGGTCGCATTGCTCCGGATCCGGGAGCTGAACCTGCCGATGAAGCTGTCGCGGGTGGAGCAGGTGTTCGACGGCTCCCGCCTGATCTTCTATTTCACGTCGGAAGGCCGTGTCGATTTCCGCGAACTGGTCCGGCTGCTCGCGGGCGAGTTCCGGTACGCGGATCGAGATGCGACAGATTGGCGTGCGGGACGAGGCGCGCATGCTCGGCGGCTACGGATCCTGCGGCCGTCCGCTCTGCTGCACCACGTGGCTCGAGACCTTCGAGCCAGTCTCGATCAAGATGGCGAAACAGCAGGACCTCGCGCTGAATCCGTCGAAGCTGTCGGGTCTCTGCGGCCGCCTGAAATGCTGTCTGCGCTACGAGCTGCCCAACGCCAAAGGTGAGTTGCGGGGCGGGTGCGGTGAGGAGGGCGGCTGCAACAACCCGACGGGCTGCGGCACGGGCGGGTGCGGCAGCGGTAGCTGTGGCAGCACCACGTGCAGCTGCCACTAGGCAGTGCGTGAGTGCGGAAGGTCGGGATGCGGAATTCTGCGGTGTGCGTGCCACGGTGTCTGGGCGTGAGCCTGCCGCGTATCGCGCTCACGGTCGGCGATCCCGCTGGGATTGGACCGGAGATCGCGGCAAAAGCGGCCCGTGATCCACGGGTGCTGGAGGTCTGCGAGCCGATCGTCTACGACACGCCGCCTGACCTGACGATCGTTCCCGGACGCTCTCGGCCGACGCCGGGCGTGCCGCATACGACGTCATCGTCCGCGCCACGGCGGATGCGATGGCCGGCCGTGTGGATGCGGTGACCACGGCTCCCGTGAACAAGGAGGCCTTCGCGCTCGCGGGCCTGCCCTGGCGCGGCCACACCGACCTGCTCGGACATCTGACGGGGAGTCCGGCGACCGCGATGATGTTCGACGCGCCGGGCCTGCGCGTCGTGCTGGCCACCGTGCATATTCCGCTGAGCGAGGTGCCCGAGGCCCTGACGACCGAACGTCTCATGGCGACGATCCGACTGGCGGCGACTGCGCTCCCTCGATTCGGATGCCCAACGCCGCGGATCGCAGTCGCGGGCCTGAACCCGCACGCCGGCGAGCACGGTCTCATGGGACGCGAAGACGAAGACGTCATTCGCCCATCCGTCGCGTCCTGCCGATCGGATGGCATCGATGTCGATGGACCGTTCCCTGCCGATACCGTCTTTCTCCGCGCGCATCGAGGCGAGTTCGATGCGGTCGTGGCCTGCTACCACGACCAGGGACTCATTCCCGTGAAGCTGCTGGCGTTCGGCCAGTCGGTGAACGTGACTTTGGGGCTGCCCATCGTGCGGACATCGGTCGATCATGGGACCGCGTTCGACATCGCCGGGCGCGGCGTGGCGGATCCCGGGAGCATGGTGCACGCCGTCCTGCTGGCGGCCCGCCTCGCGCCTGTCGCCCGGCTCCCGAGGTAGGATGAAGGATTGTGACGTCCGTCGTTCGTGATTCCTGTCCTCCCTCACGCGCAACCAGACCCCAGAGAAGCGAGGTGATCCTCGTCACGGGCGTCGGGACCTTGATATCGGATCGCATGTCACTGCCATCGCGGCGAATCGAACGGCTCGATCCGGCGATCGCGATGGTGATCGTGTTGCTCGCATCGATTCTCCCGGTCGTCATTTTCGATGTGGAGTTGGCATCACCGCGCACGTGTACCTTGCGCGGTGTTGTATTCGATCCGGTTCTTCTCCGCGCGGGGATTAACACCGGGGCGTGCACTGACAAAAAACGGCCTAAGTTAGAAGTATTTCAGGCAGGTAATAAGCTCGCGGGATGACACTGTGAAGCGTGCACTATGCGCGCATCAATTGCCGACATGCCAGGCTCGCGGCCCGATTCGAGTCTCACGAGAGATTCGACGCGAGTATCAAAACGACGACAAAACCATGACACCTAAGAACGCGGCCCCGGACGACAAGAAGACCGGCAGCATCGCGGAAAATCGAAAGGCTTTCCACGACTACCACATTCTCGAGACCTTCGAGGCAGGGGTCGTGTTACAGGGCACCGAGGTCAAAGCCATTCGCGAGGGCCGGGTGAATCTTCGTGATAGTTACGCCCGGGTAGAGCAGGACGAAGTGTTTCTCTACAACGTCCATATCAGCGCGTACGAGCACCGCGGATATGCCGACCACGAGCCCACGCGGCGCCGCAAGCTGCTGCTTCACCGGCAGGAGATTCGGAAACTGATAGGGAAGACCGTCGAACGCGGCATGACGCTCGTGCCGACTCGCATGTACTTCAAGAACAACCGGGTGAAAGTGGCCGTCGGCCTCGCACGCGGCAAACAGGCCCACGACAAGCGCGAGACCATCAAACGACGGGAAATCGATAGAGAGACACGGGCGGCCCTCAAGGAACGCCGCCGCTAACGTCCCATTTCACCGGCCCTTGGGTTCCAATCCATGCTGTCGAGGGCAGTTTCACGCAATATTCGCTTCGACAACTGCGGCCGATATCTTATAGTAGCGACCGAGCCTCCCCGGCTTTTGTTCGGCAAGCGTCCCTAACCTAAGTTACCGAAACGTTAGCGTTCGACGGGTTCGTAACCCGTTCACGGCGCAAGTCCTGTCTGCAGGCGCAGATCCCGCGCAATTTTGATGGTGCGGGACTTGCGTAGGAGGCAGCGACGTGCGCCACCAGCACGCTACCGACATGACACAAACACTCATACGCGCGGCGGTTGCCATGGCCACACAGATGCGGTTCCTTCGGCTCGCTCTCCTGGTTGCCGTCTTCGCCGGCGCCGGCGCCGTGCCCGCGTTGGCGCGGCCGGTCGGTCTGGCGTGGGACGCGAACAGTGAGTCGAACATCGCCGGCTACGTCGTGCGCTGGGGGACGCAGTCCCGCACGTATACGAACGCGATGGACGTGCACAACACGACGTCCGCCACCATCACACTCGGCGATACGACCACGTACTACATCGCCGTCGAGGCCTACAACACGGCGAACCTCCACAGCTCGCCCTCCTCGGAAGTGATCGTGAAGGCGCCCAAGGGAGCGCTCGCGATCGACACTCCCAAGAACAACGCCTTCGTGACCGCGCCGTTCAACGTGACGGGCTGGGCGATCGACTCCGGCGCGCTCTTCGGGACCGGTGTTGACGTGGTGCAGGTGTGGGCGTATCCGAATCCCGGATCGGGCGCACCGGCCGTATTCGTCGGTGCGGGCGCCTACGGCACGGCGCGCTCCGATGTCGCGACGGCGTTCGGCAGTCAGTTCTCGGCGTCCGGCTTCAGCGTGACGGTCACGAACCTCGCGCCCGCTCCGTATCAGATCAACGTCTTCGGCCACAGCACGATCACCGGTACGTTCTCGATGACCTCGATCAAGGTGAGGGTCGCCAAGGGGCCGATCCTTCAGGTCGATACGCCGATGGACAACGCGACGGTCTGGCCGAACTTCACTGTTGCGGGCTGGGCGGTTGATTTGCGCGCGGGCGCCGGCACGGGCATGGACCAGGTCAATGTCTACGCGAAAAATGTGACGACGGGCGGCGCCTCGGTCCTGCTTGGCGCGGCGACCTACGGCGGCTCGCGGCCGACGTCGGCGGCGCCTTTGGCAGCCGCTTCACGCCGTCTGCATACGGATTCACGGCGAGCCTCGCGCCGGGCACTTACGACCTGACGACGGCCGCGCACAGCACGTATACGAACGCGTTCAACAACGTCAAAGTCACGCGCGTCGTCGTCGGACCCATCATGGCGATCGATACACCCTCGGCCAATCAGAACGTCTCGACCTCGTCGACGATCCAGGGCTGGTCGGTCAATCTGCGCAAGCCGACGGGTACCGGAATCGATGCGGTGCATGTGTGGGCCTATCCCGCCTCCGGGGCGTCGCCGGTCTTCGTGGGCGTCGCGACTTACGGATTCGGCCGAAGCGACATCGCCGCATACTTCGAAGCCGCTTCCAGAACTGCGCGTGGGCGCTGCCGCTCAGCACACTGGCACCGGGCAGCTACACGCTCGTGGTTTATGGGCACAGCACGTTCAGCGGAGCGTTCGACGCGGCCCAGCAGGTCAAGGTCACGGTCCACTGATGGAGTGACGCAGACTCGCGCATTCTGCCAAAAACTGGCACTCCGGCCCTCCCCCGGGCCGGGGTGCCTGCTCGAATCCACCCAAAAATCCGCCGATCCCGAACCAGACCGATTCTTGCAGTCAGTCTTCACCGACCCGACAGGGTGAGGTCTGACCCATGCGAACTGGCATTCTGGTACTTCTGCTGACGGCGTTGGCGTCTGGCGCATCTGCGCAGACGATTACCTCGCCGTCCGCTGAAGTCACGGTCCCGGCTGCCCAGGACTACGCAGTTCGCGTCATGCAGGATCGCTGGGACATGTCTCAGCGCTCGGATCTCGGCTGGTTCGTGAATAGCGTCGATCAACCGGTGTCGCAGATCTCGAGTCCTGCGTTTGCGAACGGTGCGTTCACAGGTGTGTCCTCGGGCCCCGGCCCCAATTTTTGGTTGGTCGAGACTGGGGAATCCGGTCGCCACTCCGACTGGCAAGAACGGCGTGGTGTATCCGATCGACGCGAACACCTATCAGCGGCTGACGTTCCGGATGTGTCTGGGAGGCTTGGGCGGGCAGACCACCGCGCAACTGCTTTGGAGCCGGCAGACCCTCTATCAAGACCTCTCCGTTCCGAACGCGTTCTTCGTCTATCCCGGCTGCCGAGATCTATTCGCTGAATCTGAAGACGTGGTCGCAGTCGATGCCTGCGGTCGGTGGGTCCTACAGCCAGTTTCCGTGGTCCGGCACCATGCGCGCGCTGCGCTTCAATCCGACCAGCGTGGCCAACCAGTCGATCACGCTCGACTGGGCCGCTCTACGGCGGTCAACGATCCGAGCACCAGTCAGACGATTACGTGGACCGGTGTCAGCGCGGTCGATATCTATCTGGACGACGACACCAACGCGGCAAACGGCACGCTGGGCCTTCTATGGCAGGACGGTACCCTCGCGCAGAACCGGACCGGCGGATGGTACGCCTTCCAGATCGGAGCGCTGCCGCCTGGCGACTACTACGTCGCGATGCGCCCGAGCGGCAGTGGTTCGCCACTCGTGTACTCGAGCGGCTTCTATCACGTTGAAGGCGTGCCTACGATCAGCGTCCTCTCGCCGTCCGAAGACGGGAGCGCTGACGATTTCGCAACCGTGCAGCTCGGCAACCCGTGGGATATGCGCGACGCCGCGGACGTCGAGCGTCAGGGGCACATCACAGGCGGCGCGATCACATCACTGAACCTCGAGACGCTGTCTGGAGCGTCCGTGCCCGCGCATCCATCCTTCTACGGTGTGAGTGTTGCCGGTTCAGCCGACCCACAGCTGGAGCTCCTGTTCTCCGGCGGCCGCGGGCGCTCGTACCGCATCGACACGTCCCGTTATCGGATTCTGTCGGCCGAGGTCGGTATCGCGGGAGCACGCGACATCGTGAACGGATCCGTCGCGCGCGTCATCTGGAAGCGTTCGGACGAGTCGCTCCCCAACGTCAGCCAGGACGTGATCATCGATCACCGCGCCGGTGCGAACTCGCTGGACAAGATCGTGGTCGACATGGGCGATCGCAACTCGTTGCCGCTCGAGAACGATCCGGGTGGTAGTCCATCGCATTCGGGGTGGACGGGCCTGGTGGACGAGTTCCGCATCGACCCTCACGAATTCTCCGCCGCGCGCGGGTTCTGGCTGGGGCGTGTCCGGCTCTCCGCGTTCGAGCGCGCCGCACATACGTACACGAATCCGCTGGCGGCTGGCGGACGTGACCAATCCATCCGTCGGCGTGTCGCTGTACTACGACGGCTCGAACGCAGGATTCGGCGGCACGCAAATCGTAGGAAATCTGGCACCCACGACGGAAGGCGACGGGTCCGGAGCCTACGCGTGGGACATCAACGGCGTCCCCAACGGCACGTATTACGTGTACGTCCGTGTCACGTCGTCCACGGGCGCACTACTCAACCAGGCATATTCGCGGTGGCCGATCGTCGTGGATCACTGGTACGTGGTGCCGCCCGTGATCTCACTTGGCCGCAGCTCGCTCGCGTTTGCCGCCATCAACAATGGCAAGACCACGACCACGGCGCAGGACGTGACGGTGAGCTTCGCCAACGGTGCGACGCCCTGGACGGCGTCGTCATCGAACTGCAACTTCGTCAAGTTCACCGGCGGGACAGGCACGGGGAACGGCGTGTTCTCGGTCTACATGGAGAAACGCTCTACCTATCCGGCGGGCGCACACCTTGTGTGCACGGTGCGCGTCGATGCACCTGGCGCGGCCAACACACCGCAGTTCGTCTCCCTCACCTTCGACATCCTGCGGTCATCGTCGCCACCGTTCGGCACGGTCGATACGCCGGCAAACAATGCCACGGTGTCGGGTGCCGTCGGGATCACGGGCTGGGTGCTGGACGATCTGGAGGTCGCCTCCATCTCGATCTATCGGGACAAGGTCACGGGTGAGACGGCCACCTCTCCGAACGGTAAGATCTATGTGGGCGCTGGGACGTTTCTGGAAGGCGCACGGCCCGATCTCGAGGCGGCGTATCCCTCGCTGCCATGGGCGTACCGGGCCGGCTGGGGTGCCCTGATTCTGACGAACATGCTGCCGTTCCAAGGCAACGGCTCGTTCACCTTCTCTGTGTACGCGACCGACGTGGAAGGCAAGCAAACGCTGATCGGCAGCCGTCGGGTCACCGGTGCCAACAACACCTCTGTGCTGCCATTCGGCACGATCGACACACCGGGCCCTGGCCAGGTGGTATCAGGAACGGTGGTCAACTTCGGATGGGCGCTGACGCCTCAGCCAAACGTCATCCCGACCGACGGCTCCACCATCTGGGTCTATATCGATAGCGTGCCCGTCGGACACCCGGTCTACAACCAGTTCCGATCCGACATTGCCAATCTCTTCCCGGGGTACACCAACGCCAACGGCGCGGTTGGCTACTACATCATCGACACGACGACGCTGGCCAACGGTCTCCACACGATTGGGTGGTCCGTGACAGACACGGGGGGGAATATCCAGGGGATTGGGAGCAGGTTCTTCAGAGTCAGAAACTGAGTGGAGCGTACGCCAGCATTGACGACGGCAGGTTGACGAATGACGATTGGCCGTTCAGACCGCGAGGACCAATCGTCATCCGTCAGTCGGCCTGTCATCACTGCACGAACACGATGCGCGTGGCGTAGTTGTTCCACGTATTCGTCGCCACGCTGTGGGCCCAGATCGCGACTCGATATTGGCCGGGTGGCAGATGTGCCGTGGCCAGTGAGAAGCCGGACGACGCCGCACGCGCGCCGAATCTAGACGCGACATCGGGACGAGCGACGCCAAGGGTGGCGTTGCCGAGGAAGATCGAGTTGCCGCCCGCCGTCGGCGCCGCCGCCGCCAGGACCGCATCGACGCCGGAACCGCTCGGTGCTCTCAGATCGATCGCCCACCCAGAGATACCGAATCCGGAACCAACGACCTGGTTGTTGACCGGCGTGTCGACCGCGATCTGCGGACTCGCGACAAGCGTCAGATCAACGGAACGTGTGTTCGTCCACGCATTGCGCGCGTAGCTGTGGGCGAAAATCACGATGTTGTAGTGCCCGGCCGGCAGGCTACTGACCGTCAGAAGATATCCGCTCCTCGTGAAGCGCGATCCCAGCGCAGCCCCAACGTCTGGACGCGGCAGGCCGTAGCCGGCAGCACCCAGAAAAATCGCCGGCTGATTGGATCCAGGATTCGGGTACGCGTACACATGAACGACGTCCACTCCGGTACCCGAAGGTGCGGCGTCGTCGATGGCCCAGCCTGCCAGGTTGAGGGGGGCAATCCCGGTCGCACCCGGTGCCGTGTCGAGACTCATGAGCGGTCCCAACACCTGCACGTTCACAGGGACCGCGTTATTGAAGCCGCCAGCCACCGTGCTGAAGGCGAACGCCACGAACTGGTAGACACCTCCCTGGAGGCCGTCAACGGTGATCGAGAAGCCCGAGTTCGTGAAGCGAGAGCTTCCGAACGCCGCGCCGACGTCGGGACGGGCGTTACCGTAGGTGGCCGCGCCAATGAAGATGGCCGGTTGACCCGATCCAGGATTCGGATACGCCCAGACGTGCACCGTGTTGACGCCGCTGCCGCTGGCGGAGCCGAGATCCAGGGCCCAGCCTGCAACTTTGAAGGGCTGCGTCTGGGTCGAGTTGGGTGTGGGTGTATCCACCCACATCTTCGGAGTACTGACGGGGGGTGGAGGCGGCGGTGGCGGAGGAGGCGGGGGCGGCGGTCCGCCGCCTCCGTCCTGGCTCGGCGTCTGCACCAACTGACCCGTGAGCTGCTTGTAATTGGTGGAGGTCACCACCAGCCACTGCTTGCTGGAACTCGAAGGCGCAACCCTCGGGTTGTAATTACCGCTGACCTTCGTCGCGCCGAGGATGCCGGTCGTAGACGTGACGTAGAAGGGCGCTTGCGGCTTGAGCGCGCTGCTGACCTCGTAGCCTGTGTCGTCGTACGTGACGCCATGGCCGACGCCAAGGTACGTTCCGCTGAAGCTGTTGTAGTCGATGTCGTTGCCGTCGTAGAACGCGAACTTCGTGTTCAGGACGGTCGGTCCGGTGCCCACCGTTCCATTAGGGTTAATGAGCGACCCGTAGATGGCCTTGACGCCCGCAACAGTCTGGTACCACGTGAGGAGGTACTGATTGCTCGACGTGTTGACCGTGAGCGCGGGCAGGTACGTCGAGCTCGCCTTCTGATACTGCACGAGTGCGCCTGGCGTATCAGCAGCCTACGGGGACGGTGCGTCCGCGAACGTACGCGGTACTTACCGGCGTCGTTGTAGCCGGCCCACGCCACGAGGTATGCGTTTGATGAGGGGTTGTAGCTGACGACGGGCTCGCGCTCGTAGTCGGCGGCCGTACTGATCGGGATGATCGGACCCACCGGCGCACCGGTCGGGCCCAGCCGCCTGGCGTAGACGTTGTAGTTGTACGTCTTCGTTGTCGTGCCAGTGACGTCAATCGAAATCCAGGCCGCCAGGAATTCCCCAGGGCTCGCACCCGCATCGGGGCCATATTCCCAGAACGACCCCGGGCTCGACACCAAGGCTTCGGCGCCCACGGGGCCGGCCCCAAATTTCACGAGTCGCACCTTGACGTAATTGGCGTTGCTCGTCGCGGAGATCGCCTCATGCCAGGTCACGATGAATGCCTGCTGAGCGGGGCTGAAGGTGACCCGAGGTGCGGCGGCGTAGCGGGGGGTTTGATTGATCGTGAAGGCCGCGCTCACGGCGGCGCCAGCGTTATTCAGGAAGATTCCGCGAATCGTGCCCGCGCCAGTGACGGCCAGGTACACGTCGTTGACTGTGTCGCGGTCGACGTCAGTCATCCGAACCAACGGGGTTGTTGGAACGGCAACCTTGAAGGAGCCTCCCAGACGATCGGCCTGTGCGGCTGCGAGGACCGGAACCAGGGTGACCAGCGCTGCCGCAAAGGTAAGTGCTCTCTTGACCATGTTGAATCCGTAAGAAAGACGAAGACCCGTCAGGCTGTCTGACATACCTTCCCGTATCGGGAGTATCGGTTCCAATCCTCACGAACTGCAGAGCAGGCAAGCACTATCGCGTCGGCGGTGGTGCGATTTCGCCGCCGCGGGCGCGCCCCAGTACCGTCCGCCCGGCCTGCACCCGGATCATCGGCGACGTTGACCGGAGCAAGCCTACGAGGGATCCGGAAGGCAGCGTCAGGCCCGTGCTGCCCATCACCCGCGCCGCCGCGCCCGCCACGGCCGGGTTCTCGCTGCTCCCGATCTCCGCCACCATCGACGCGGCCACTCCCGGTTGACTGGCCGCGACCAATTCTGCGGCTGACAGCCGAACCAGTGGGTCCGGATCCTGGAGAGCCGATGCCGCAAGCGCTGCCACCGGCACGGATGGATCGTCTCGAAGCACGTTGAGCGCCTCGAGCCTCACGGCGGCGAGCTCGCTATTGATCAGTGCGTCTGCGATCTCGGACCCGGCCGTGCTTCCAAGCCGCTTGAGCGCCAGCGCCGCGTTGTTCCGCACCTGCGGATCGGGATCCTTCAACAGCCCTTCGAGCGTCGGTACCAGGGCCGTCGCGGTCGTGCCAGCCGCCGCACGCGCCGCGGCGGCTCGCGTCTCCGGCGACTCATCACTCAAAAGGGGCGCAATCGACGCCGGCGGCACCGCAATGTGCCGACGGCTCAACTCGTCGAGCAGACGTCCTTTCATGGGCGCCGGCGCCTGATCGAATGCATCCACCATCGCAGCTGTGGCCCGCGAGTCACCGGCTTCCGCCAGGTCGAGCAGGACTGCGGCGTTGCTCCGATCCGTCTGCTTCAGCGCGGTCATCGCTGTCTCATCGCCGTCCTCAGCCAGCACCGACAGGGCCGCCAGCCGCTCGGGGGCGCGAGGCTGCGCCGTAATCTCACGGAGCAGGCCGCGGACGACGGGCGCCAGGAGGCCCATGTCCTCGCCCCTCGTCTGTGTCGCGCGCTCGTAGGCGTCGAGGGCCCGGGTCCCTGGAGCGGTCGTCGAGAGCGCTTCGATGCCGAGGACCAGCGCCGCGTGGTTCGAGGGCTGCTTCTTGAGCAGTGCTTCTGCGATCGTCTGTGCCTCGGCCGGACGACCTGCCGCCAGCGCCGCGTACCCCCGCGCCAGGGCTGAAAGCTCGCACCCGTCGTCGGTGAAGCCGAAGCCGGAGGAGCAGGCCGTGCAGCTTGACCAGCCACGACGACAGGCGCAGCCAGCACAACCAGGGCCATCAGCCAAGCTCTACAAAAATTCCTGACGGAGTTTATCAAAATGCGCGCAATTATCCACGACTGTTCGGTAATTCACAAATTTTTCGCGCCAGATCTCTGTGCAACATGACACTCCAGTCCCCAGTTCCTGAAGTCAAAATCGGACACGAGGCAGTAAAATGTCGTGTCGCTATGCAGACGCGGACCAGGCTCCCCGCCCGCTGTTCGTCCACCAGCCCTGTGTATTTGTGTGAACGAGCGCCGTGCCTGACGCATGCCCTGATCTCCCCGCCCCTGCCCCCGTTCTCATCGTCGCTGCCGTCGCCTTTGGAGTCGCGGCAGCTGCCACGTTGGGGCGTTCGTCTGTGCGCGCTGCAGTTCGGATGGGTGGAGCAGCCGCGAGCGGATCGCTGGCATCGGCGTCCGACCGCGCGCTTTGGCGGCATCGGCATCCTCGCCGGACTCGCCGTCGCGGTGTCGGTCTTCACGCACATTCCACAACAGCTCGTCGGGCTTTCGTTGCTCGCGCTTGGCATGTTCACGATCGGTCTCGTGGACGATGTGATCGGGCTGCGGCCGCAATCGAAACTCGTGACACAGATTGGCGCCGGCGTGCTGCTCTATCTGGTGGGGTTCCGGTTCAATGCATCGCTGCCGTGGGCCGTCGATTTCTTCATCGTCCTGGTCTGGGTCGTCGCGATCACGAACGCGATGAATCTGCTGGACAACATGGATGGCCTCGCCGCCGGCATCGCGGTCATCGCCGGCCTGTTCCGCCTCGCCTTGTATCTGTCGGATGGCAATCAGTCTGGTGCGTTGTTGAGCGCGGCGTTCGTCGGCGCGGTCTCTGGCTTCCTGATCTTCAACTTCAGCCCCGCGTCGATCTTCATGGGCGACTGCGGCAGCTTCCTGATTGGATTCGTGCTGGCGGCGCTCTGAATCTGACGACGAGGCAGATGTACGCGAAGAGCCTCGTCGCGATTCTGTTGTTTCCGGCGTTGGTGCTCGCGATTCCGATCTTCGATACGACGTTCGTCTCGGTCGTCCGCTGGTTCGCGGGGCGGCGTCTCAGTCAGGGCGGTGCCGACCACACGTCACACAGGCTCGTCGCGGTCGGATTGAGCGAACGACAGGCGGTGCTCGTCCTGTACGCGATTTCGATTGCGAGTGGAGGTCTGGCCTTCAGCCTGTATCGCATCGGATTCTCGTACGCCTGGTTCGGTGCGGGCATGTGTCTGCTGGCGCTGGTGCTGTTCGGCATCTTCTTGAGCAGCGTGTCGGTCTATCCTGAGGAGCAGGTGCCGAAGGATGGCCGGGTCGCCGGGCTGCCGCGGTTCACGCTCGCGACGCAGTTCATGTACAAGCGGGCGATGCTGTGGGTGTTCGTGGACGTGCTCGCGATCGTCCTCGCCTACTACGCCGGCTTCATGCTCCGCTACGCCCACTGCCGGAGTGGGGGCTGTGGTTCCAGCGCTATGTCGGATCGGCACCGATTGCCGTGGTCTCGTTCCTGTTACCGCTCGCGGTGTTCGGGCTCTACCGAACGGACTGGCAGACGTTCAGCATGCACGAGGCGCGGATCATCACGCTCGCCGTGACCCTCGGCGCACTGACGCAGGCTGCCGTTCTCTGGGTCGGCTTTCGACATGGGATCGGCGAGCCTGGGTGTCACGGCCATCGCGTGGGGCGCGACCATCATCGGACTCACCGGGTCGCGTGGCATCATCCGCGCTCTGGCCGAGTCGGTGCGCCGCGATGACGGCGCGGGGGCGCCAGTCCTCGTGTACGGCGCGGGTGTCGGTGGTGAGCTGGCGTTGCGCGAGCTGCGGACCAACGGCCGTCTCGGGCAAGCGCGTCGTCGGTTTCATCGACGACGACCAGGCGCGGCAGCGAACGCTCATTCACGGGGTGCCCGTGCTCGGTACCGGCGTCGATCTCGAAGCGGTCGCACGCGCGCAACACGCCGCGGCGATCGTCGTCGCGACGCGGAAGCTGACCGACGATCGCGTCAACGAAGTGCTCCGCGTGGCCGGCCGCCTGGGCCTTTCGGTTTACCGGCTGGCGATCGATCTCGAGCCACTCGAAGCACCGACGGCTCGCACGGCCGCGCTGCCCGCGCGGCTCCCCAAGGTCAGTCAGACGACGCCGCTGCAGCGCTAGACGGCTCCCGGCGGGGGCCGTGCCGCGTGGTAGCATACCCAGTCGGCCAAGCGCGATCCGGTCACGGCTTGCGGGATTCGCGCGCGGCGATTCATCGACACACATGGCACAGCGCGCTTGCATCACCGGCATCACGGGCCAGGACGGCTCGTACCTCGCCGAACTGCTCCTCGACAAAGGGTACGAGGTCACCGGCGTCGTCCGCCGGCTGAGTGCCGCGAACTTCTGGCGCATCGAGCATCTGCTCGACAGGATCACGCTCCGTCCGGCCGACCTGCTCGACCAGCTCTCGCTGATCAAGGTCATCGACGAGGTGCGGCCGCACGAGTTCTACAACCTGGCGGCGATGTCGTTCGTGCCCGCGTCGTGGGATCAGCCGATGCTCACCGGCGAATTCAACGCGCAGGGCGTGACGCGGTGCCTCGAGGCCATCCGGCAGGTGGATCCGTCGATCAAGTTCTATCAGGCGTCGTCGAGCGAGATGTTCGGCAAGGTCCGCGAAGTGCCGCAGACCGAGACGACGCCGTTCTATCCGCGCAGTCCGTACGGCGTGTCGAAGGTGTTCGGCGCACTACATCACGGTCAACTATCGCGAGAGCTACAACCTGTTCGCGTGCTCCGGCATCCTCTTCAATCACGAGTCGCCGCGGCGCGGCCTCGAATTCGTGACGCGCAAGGTCACCGACGGCGTGGCGCGGATCAAGCTGGGTCTGACGAGCACGTTGAAGCTCGGCAATCTCGACGCGCAGCGTGACTGGGGCTTCGCCGGCGACTACGTGCGGGCGATGTGGCTGATGCTGCAGCAGGACCGCGCCGAGGACTACGTCATCGCGACGAACCAGAGCCATTCGGTGCGCGAGCTCGTCGAGATCGCGTTCGGCCACGTCGGCCTCGACTGGCAGGCGCACGTCGGAACTGGATCCCGCCTTCCTGCGGCCGGCGGAAGTCGATCACCTGATCGGCAATCCGGCCAAGGCCCGCCGCGAGCTCGGCTGGGAGCCGTCGATCGATTTCCGCGGGCCTCGTGCACATGATGGTCGACGCGGACCTCGAGCGCCTGTCGGCGCGGAGGCTCGCGTCGGAGAACGCGTCGCCGCGCGCTAGTCTCATGATCCGAGGTCAGTGCCGGGCCCGGCCGCGAGCCAGTCCCCGTCTCGTCGATGCCATGCGGCGCCGGGGTCTGGTCGAGTGGCTCGGCTTCCGCGAGCTGCTGCAGAAATCTCGTCATGCGCGACCTGCGGCTGAAGTACCGCGGGTCGGTGCTCGGATTCCTCTGGTCGATGGTCAATCCGCTGGTGATCATCGGCATCTATGCCGTGGCGTTCAGCTACATCCTGAGGGTGCCGACCCAGTCGTTCGTGTTGTATCTGGTGTCGGGTCTGCTCGCCTGGGGATATTTCGCGGCGCGATGTCCGCATCCACCGGAGCCGTCATCGACAGCGGCGAGCCTCGTGAAGAGCGTGTGCTTTCCCCGCGCCATCCTGCCGATGGCGACGGTCCTCTTCAACCTCACGCAATTCCTGCTGACGTGTGCGGTGGCGATTCCGGCGGCACTCCTGATCTACGCGCTCGCGCCGACGCCGTCGATGCTGGCATGGCCGATCTTCGTGGTCCTGCAGACAATCCTCTGCGTCGGTCTGGCGTTGCTGCTCTCGACGGTCACCGCGTTTTTCCGTGACATCCGTCACCTCCTCGAGATCGCGCTGCAGGTTTGTTCTGGATGACACCACTCATCTACGAACGAAGATGGTGCCGGCGGGCTGAGGCGGTGTCGTTGCTAGTCCGATGACGCCATTTGCGCTGGGCTATCACCAGAGCCTCTACTACCGCCTTGGCCTGAGCCGCCGTTGGTGACGGCCTGTGCCTATGCGTCGTGGCCTGGTGATCGGCATCTTCGTGTTCCGACGGCATGAGGATCAGTTTCAGCGAGCTGCTCTAGCCGATGGTCGATCGTCCATCGAGGCACAAGCAGCGTCTCGAAGCGCTTCTACCTGCGCCACAATCGCGCGGGCTCGGTCAAGGAGCGGTTTCTCGGCTGGTTTCATCGCGAGAAGCGCGAGGTCGTCGAAGAGTTCTGGGCGCTGCGCGATGTCATCGCTCGAGAATTCAGCGTGGAGAGGCGGTCGGCATCGTCGGGAGCAATGGATCGGGGAAGAGCACGCTACTCAAGCTGGTCGCGGGCATCCATCGGCCGACGGCGCGGACGGTGCTGCTTGCTCACGGCACGCGCGTCGGCACGATGATCGAGCTCGGCATCGGTTTCCATCCCGAACTGAGCGGTCGAGAAAATATTTTTCTGGGGGCCGTCCGTCCACGGCCTCGGACGCGACGGCCATCGAGGCAATCTACGAGCACATCGTCGCCTATTCGGGGCTCGAGCAGTTCATCGACCAGCCTCTGAAGAACTACTCGTCGGGCATGCAGATGCGGCTCGGGTTCAGCATCGCCGTCCACCTGCAGCCTGATATGCTGCTGCTGGACGAGGTCTTCGCCGTCGGCGACGTGGACTTCCAACAGCGCTGTATGCGCACGATGCGCGAGCTTCCAGGATCAGCAGAAGACCCTGCTGTTCGTCTCGCATTCGGACGCCGCCGTGCGGCAGATGTGCAAGCGGGCGTGCCTGCTGGATCACGGACGGTTGCAGTTTGATGGTCCTGTGGACGGCGCGTTTGCCGCTTACGATCGTCTGCGCCTGGCCAGAGGCCACACGGTGCATCCGAGGGCGGCACATCAGCCCGACGCCCCGCACGCGGCGCCGTCCACTCCCGTCGCGGACACGTGGTACCGGCGCGCGTTGCCGGGCGACTGGGACGCCGAGGGCGCGCGTCAGCTGGCCTTCCTGCGCGACTGGCGACTGGAGCCCGATGCCTACGTGCTTGACGTGGGATGCGGCGCGTTGCGCGGCGGGCGCCACGTGGTCGAGTACCTCAAGCCGGGCCATTACTACGGGGTGGACAATGATGTCTCACTCGTCCGCGCGGCAATCGAGGTCGAACTGCCCAGCGCCGGTCTCGACCCGACACGCGCGCATCTGTCCGTGAACGGCGGCTTCGATTTCAGAGAGATGCCTCGCTTTGACGTGGCCCTTGCGTGGGATCTCTTTCCGTCGTTGTCGCTGAATACGATCACGCGCTGCGTGGTCTCGGTGATACGGCAGCTCAAGCCTGGTGGCTGCTTCTACGTGACGTACTGGGAGCACGACGATTTGAGCGACCTGCACCCGCTCATTCGTCCAAGTGGCGTTGCGACGAGTCTCGATCGTGTCCCCTACCACTATCCCTTCGAGCTGCTGCGCCGTGTGGGTGAGGCCGCGGGCGCGATCGTGGAGCGTGTCGAACCAAGCGCCGATGCCGGGGGATTGGCCACCGTGGCCTTCCGGCCTGCCGGACGGTAGAGTACGATTCACCCGCTCCCTGACGGACACTTCCGCACGACGTGATCGATCCATGCACCAGGTAGGTCCTCTCGATCGGCATGGGGCGCTCGGCACCGAGTCCGCCAGTGTTGTCGTTGCGGGTGCGTCCGACGCCGAGGTCCAGCTGCTTCGCGAGATCCTGGCGGACCTGGGCGTGCGCGTGGCCGACGCCGTCCCACCGCCCTCGCAGGAGACGCGCACGGTCGTCGTCGTGCCAGCCCCCCCGGCGGCCGCGCTCAGAGCAGAAGAGGCCCGCGAGTGGATCGCACGCGTCACTCGGGATGTGACGCGCCCGACGACTGGCCGCCTGCTGCTGACGACGATTACCGCCCTGCAACAGGACCCGTCTGCACTCGAGCGGCTGGCCGAGTTCGTGGAGGCTCACTCGACGGCAGACCAGATCGCGAGCGCGCGGCGGCGGCTGCCTGCCGGATCCGGCCGGCAGACCGATGTGGACGCGCTGCTGGCCGACGTCAACGAGCTGAGCACCTTGGTCCAGCAACTGAGTGCGCTGCACGAAGAAACAGTTGGCCTCGCATCGGCGATCGCCTCCACGGCAGGCACGTTGCCCTGGGTGCTGACGAATCTGGCGACAGGGCCGCGCCTGTTGGTCAGGCGTGTTCGGATGGCTCTCAAAGGGCGCTCGACCAGCTGGCGGCCGATCCCCATCCCAACCGATCTCGCCGAGCGGCCCCTTGGTGTCAATCTCGCCGGATACATCGGAGCCGAGAGCGGGATGGGCGAAGCGGCGCGGACCAGCATCCGCGCACTGCAGGCTGCGGGCATTCCCGTTGCGCTGAACAACGTGGAGGGGCCGGTTCGCGCCGGCGACCGATCGTTCACGGACTTCACGCGAGACAATCCGCACCCGATCAACCTGATTCACCTGAACGCCGACAACATGGCCTGGTTCGCATCCGACCGCGGCCGTGCCTATTTCACGAACCGCTACACGATCGGCTTCTGGTTCTGGGAGCTCGGCGCGTTCCGGCGTGACTGGCAATCCGCCTTTGGCTACGTTCATGAGGTCTGGGTCGCGAGCCGCTTCGTGCAACACGCGCTCGCGTCTGTATCGCCGGTCCCGGTCGTCTGCCTGCCGCCGCCCGTGACAGCCCGGAGCCAGCCCCCGTCGGACGGGCGCACTTCGGGCTTGCCCGAGGATCGGTTCCTCTTTTCTCTTCACGTTCGACGTCTCGAGCCAGATGGAGCGAAAGAACCCGCTGGCGGTCATCCGCGCCTTCCGCCGCGCCGCGCTCGGCAACCGCGCGACGCTCGTGCTCAAGTTCACAAATGCCGCCATGGATACCGAGGCAGTGACGGCGCTCCGTACGGCGGCGCGCGGCCTCGACGTTCAATTCCTCGACGGCTATTTCTCGCGGGAAGAGCTGTCGGCGCTGATTCGCACGTGCGACGCGTACGTCTCGCTCCACCGATCGGAGGGATTCGGACTCACGATGGCCGAAGCGATGCTGTTCGATCGGCCGGTGATCGCCACGGGCTATTCCGGTAATGTCGATTTCATGGGCCCAGAGACGGCGTATCCCGTGCGGTACCGCCTGACGACCCTGCAGCGAGACTACGGTCCCTATCTGCGCGGCTTCGAATGGGCGGCACCTGAGACGCGCACGCCGCGGATCTCATGCGCGCCGTCGTTGACAACCCCTCGGCTGCGGCGGCGATTGGAAGAGCCGGCGGCGCATACATCCGTGAGCGCCTCAGCCTGGCCGCGGCCTCCCAGCGCATGTTGGATCGCCTGGAAGGCATCAGAGCCGGACGGCGTCCCGGCGCTCCCGCCCCGGCCGATGCACGCGCATGACGGTCAACCAGGCAGACATCGCGACCGAGACCACTCTGGCGCGCGCGGCCGACGACGTGCAAACCGCGCTCACCGCCGGGCGCGAGCGGCTGCTCGTGGCGGAGCAACAGACCGAGCAGCTCCGCACCGATCTCAAGAGGATGCAGACATCAGTGACACGCCGCTTGTTCGAGCGTGTTCTGATGATCGCCGTCCTCCCATTCCGGTTGATCGTCCGGCCCATCGACTCCACGCGTTGGCTACTGGCTCGCCTGACCGGGCGGCGGTGGATCGCGGTGTGGGTCGGCGGCTACGAGCGCTTCACCCGCCGTCAAAGTCCCCTGCGCCATCAGCCGTTTCATGTCGTGGAATCTGGAGCCGAGCCGCCGCGTTGGATCGGTGCGCTCGCCCCAGGCGGCCGTCCCCGGGTGTCGCTCCTGGCGCAGCCTCCGAGTGCGCTGCAATGGCGGATTCAGCCGGCGCCTGGCGCCACCGTGTCGGTGGACTGCGCGCTCCATCCAAGCGCCTGGCAGCTCGCTCCGGGTCCGGTCGCGTTCGACATCCAGGTGACGTACAGCCGATGGACGCGTGGTCAACCGAGCGCTCGTCTCCAATCCATCCACGCACTGGGGCGATCGCGCGTGGCGCCGCCTCTCGGTGCCGGTGTCCGGTGCCTGCGCACTCACCTTGCGCACGCGCCTCGTCGAAGGACAGGGAGAGCGCTGGACGTGGGCCGTCTGGGGAGAGCCGCGCCTGGAGTGGCAACGCCCCCGGGGTGAGCTCGTGCGCTCGCTGAGCGCGGCCGTCCGCACCCTGGGTGTCCTGGGTGCGCTGCGGCGTGCCGCGTCGTTCGAGCCGGTGGATACAGAGGCGGCCCGCTACCAGGAGTGGTGCCATCATCACGCGCTCGACGAGCATTCGCTGGAGGCGCTGCGCGCACGCATCGAGCCGCTGCCGTACCGTCCACTCTTCAGCATCGTCACACCAGTGTGGAATACGGATCCGCGCTGGTTGCGGGCCTGCTGGGATTCGGTGCGTCACCAGGTCTATGACCGCTGGGAGTGGTGCATCGCCGATGATGCGTCAACGAAAGCGGAGACGCGTCGTTGCTGAGCGAAATCGCGCGCGATCCCGCGTGCGTCTGACGACGCTCGCCGAGAACGGACATATCTGCAAGGCGTCGAACGCTGCTCTGGCACTCGCGAGCGGTGACTTCGTCGTGATGCTCGATCACGATGACGAGCTGACGGCGGATGCCCTGGCCGAATTTGTCCTGGCGATCAACGAAGACCCGACGATCGATTTCCTGTACTCGGACGAAGACAAGCTCGATCTCGCGGGTCAGCGCTGCGATCCCTTCTTCAAGCCAGATTGGTCGCCGGAGCACTTCCTGCACGTGCATGTACACCTGCCACGCGATGGTGCTCCGGCGGTCGCTCGTCGAGGACGTTGGGGGATTCAGGCCAGGTCTCGAGGGTGCGCAGGACTACGATCTCGCGCTCCGGGTGATCGGACGCACGTCGCGGATTCGCCACGTGCCGCGCATCCTGTATCACTGGCGCAAGCTGCCGGAGTCGACCGCATCGTCCGGCCAGGCCAAGCCATGGGCGCTGACGGCCGCGCACCGGGCCCTCGTGGATCACGTCACTCGCGAGACTCTGGACGCGGACGTGCTCGACGGCGCCGTCCAGGGCCTCTTCCGGGTCCGTTATCGCATCCGAGGCACACCGCGCGTCACCATCGTCATTCCCACGGATGGACGGATACGGGACGTCAACGGCTCGCCGGCTGGATCTCCTCGCGAACGCCGTCAGCAGCATCGCCGGCCAGACAGACTACGACGCACTACGACTGCTCGTCGTCGACAACGGCCGCCTGCGGCCGACACGCTTGACGTGCTGCGCTGGCGTCGAGCATCGCCGCGTCAGCTACCGCATCGAAGGCGCCGTTCAACTTCTCGCACAAGATCAATTTCGCGGTGCCGACATGCGACGGGCGACCACTCGTGCTGCTGTTCAACGACGACATCGAGGTGATCACGACGAGTGGCTGACGGCGATGCTGGAGTACGCGCAGCAGCCGCGACGTTGGCGCCGTCGGCGCGAAGCTGTTCTATCCCGACGGCCGGCTGCAGCACGTCGGGCGTGGTCGCTCGGCGTCTGCGGCGTCGCGGCGCACGCCTTTCACCAGCATCCGGGCGGCACGCCCGGGCTGCGGCGGCGAGCGCGATCGCCGTCCGCAACTGCTCGGCGGTGACCGGCGCGTGCCTGATGACGCGGCGGCAGGTCTTCGAGCAGGTCGGCGGCTTCGACGAGCGCCTGCCGATCGATTTCAACGACGTGGACTATCTGCCTGCGCGTGCGGCGCAGCCGGCTACCGGATCGTGTACACGCCGTACGCGCGGCTGTTTCATCACGAGTCGGCCAGCTTCGGCGCCGCGGCAGCAGCGGCCCGAGGAGATGGCGGCATGTGAGCGAAGTGGGGCGCGCGTGCTGCGAGCGCGATCCGTACTACAACGTGAACCTGACGCGAGATTTCCCGACTGCCGGCTCGCAGTCTGATCGATGCAGGTGATGATTCTCTGCGGCGGCATGGGCACGCGGCTGCGCGAAGAGACCGAGGTCCGGCCCAAGCCGATGGTCGAGATCGGCGGCCGGCCGATCCTCTGGCACATCATGAAGCGCTACGCCGTCGCACGGCTTCAACGACTTCGTCCTGTGCCTCGGCTACAAGGGCGAGTCGATCAAGGAGTACTTCCTCAACTACGAGGCGATGAACAGCGACTTCACGGTCGAGCTCGGCGCGGCGCGATCGATCGAGTTCCACGACGCGCCACGGCGAAGACGGACTGGCGCGTCACCTCGTCGACACCGGGCTCGACGACGATGACCGGCGGCCGCGTCAAGCGCGCGCTCGCCGCTACATCGACCGGCGATCGCTTCATGCTGACCTACGGCGACGGCGTCGCCGACGTCGACATCCGCGGCGCTGCTCGCGTTCCACGCGCGCACGGCACGCTCGCGACGGTGACCGCCGTGCGGCCGCCGCTCGCGGTTCGGCGAGCTGCTCGTCGACGGCGATCGCGTCGCGCAGTTCAGCGAGAAGCCGCAGATCGCACGAAGGGCTGATCAACGGCGGCTTCTTCGTGTTCGAGCCGCGCGTGCTCGACTACCTCGACGGCGACGCCGGCTGCGTGCTCGAGCGCGAGCCGCTCGAGCGGCTCGCCGCGCGACGGCCAGCTCGCGGCCTACCAGCACGACGGCTTCTGGCAGTGCATGGACACGCTAGCGCGACAACCAGCTGCTGCAACGAGCTCTGGGAGTCGGGCAAGGCGCCGTGGAAGGTGGTGGGCGTGACGCCCGAGCGCGACGCGTTCTGGCGCGATCGGCCGACGTTCGTCACCGGCGCGCACCGGCCTGGTCGGCGGCTGGCTCGTGCGGCGGCTGCGTCGACGCCGGCGCCGACGTCGTCTGCCTGGTGCGCGACTGGGTGCCGCAGAGCGAGCTGGTGCGCAGCCGGGCTGCTCGACACGCGTGACGCGTCGTCCGCGGCGACGTGCGCGACCAGGCGCTGCTCGAGCGCGTGCTCGGCGAGTACGAGATCGACACCGTCATCCACCTCGCCGCGCAGACGATCGTCGGCATCGCCAACCGCAACCCGGTCTCGACGTTCGAGACGAACATCCGCGGCACCTGGGCGCTGCTCGAGGCCTGCCGCCGCAGCCCGACGGTCAAGCAGATCGTCGTCGCCTCGTCCGACAAGGCCTACGGCGATCACGACGCAGCTGCCCTACGACGAGGACGACGCCGCTGCGCGGGCGCGCATCCCTACGACGTCAGCAAGTCGTGCGCCGACCTGATCGCGCACAGCCTACGCCGACACCTACGGCCTGCCGGTCGTCGATCACGCGCTGCGGCAACTTCTACGGCGGCGGCGACCTGAACTGGAACCGGATCGTGCCCGGCACGATCCGCTCGGTCCTGCGCGGCGAGCGGCCGGTCATCCGCTCCGACGGCAAGTTCGTCCGCGACTACTTCTACGTCGAGGACGGCGCCGCGCGCCTACATGCTGCTCGCCGAGCAGCTGGCGGCCGATCCCGACGCTGGCCGGGCGAGGCGTTCAACTTCTCGAACGAGATCCAGGTCACCGTGCTCGAGCTCGTCGAGCGCGATCCTGGCGCTGATGGGACTCGACGCTCGAGCCCGACATCCGCAACGAGGCGACGCAACGAGATCCGCCACCAGTACCTGAGCGCGGCGAAGGCGCGCGACGATGCTCGGCTGGCAGCCGCTGTTCACGCTCGACGAAGGGCTCGACGCGGACGATCGCCTGGTACCGCGAGCTTCCTCGGGACGCCGCATGACGCGCACGTTCCGCTGCCGCGTCGTGCGGCGGCCGACTGCGGTCCGGTGATCCTGTCGCTCGGCGCGACGCCGCTCGCGAACGCGCTCGTCGAGCCGGCAGACTGCGGCGAGCCGGAGCCGACGCTATCCCGCTCGACCTCGTGTTCTGCCGGACCTGCACGCTGGTGCAGATCACCGAGACCGTGCCGCCCGAGCAGCTGTTCCGCGACTACGTCTACTTCTCGTCGTTCTCCGACACGATGCTGCGCGCACGCGCGCAGCATCGTCGAGCGCGTCGTCGACGAGCGCGGCCTCGGCGCCGGACGAGCCTGGTGGTCGAGATCGCCAGCAACGACGGCTACCTGCTGCAGTACTACCAGCAGGCCGGCGTGCCGGTGCTCGGCATCGAGCCGGCGGGCAACATCGCCGCAGGTCGCCGAGGCGAAGCGGCATCCGACACGGTCGTCGAGTTCTTCGGCGAGGCGCTCGCCGCGCGCGCTGCGCGCGCGAAGGGCGAGCGCGCCGACGTGATCCACGCCAACAACGTGCTGGCGCACGTCGCCGACCTCAACGGCTTCGTCGCCGGCATCGCGATCGCTGCTGACGCCGGACGGCGTCGCGGTCATCGAGGCGCCCTACGTCAAGGACCTGATCGACCAGCTGCGAGTTCGACACGATCTACCACGAGCACCTCTGCTACTTCTCGCTGACCGCGCTCGACCGGCTGTTCGCAGCGCGGGTGGCCTGTCGCGTCACGACGTCGAGCGGCTGCCGATCCACGGCGGCTCGCTGCGGCTGTTCGTCGCGCACGCCGGCGCGTCGCCGTCGGCGGCCGTCGATCGGCGCTGCTCGCCGAGGAGCAGCGCTGGGGCATGGACGCGGCGACGACGTTCTACCGCGACTTCGCGCAGCGGGTCGAGCGACCTGCGCGCGACCTCGTCGTCGCTGCTTCGCGCGACTTCGAGGCGAAGGCCAGCGGATCGCCGCCTACGGCGCCGCCGCCAAGGGCAGCACGCTGCTCAACTACTTCGGCATCGCCGCGGCGACGCTCGACTTCGTCGTCGACCGCAGCACCCACAAGCAGGGCCGCTTCATGCCCGGCGTACGCATCTGCCGATCGTCCGCGCCGGAGCGGCTGCTGGCGACGCAGCCCGACTACGTGCTGCTGCTCACCTGGAACTTCGCCGACGAGATCCTGCGCAGCAGGCCGAGTACCGCCGCCGCGGCGGACGTTCATCGTGCCGATTCCCGACGTCCGGATTGTCTGACGCATGCGCTTCACGGCAATGCCGATTGCCGGGCGCGTTCATGGTCGAGCCGAACGAATCGCCGACGAGCGCGGCTTCTTCGCGCGGACGTGGGAGCGGACGGTGACGCCCAGCGGCTAGGCTCAACGGCTCCCTCGCCCACTCCAGCGTCTCGTTCAACCTGCGCGCCGGCACGTTGCGCGGCATGCACTATCAGCGCGCGCCGTTCGAGGAGGCAAGCTGGTGCGCTGCGCTACGCGGGCGCGATCTTCGACGTCGCGGTCGACCTGCGGCCCGGCTCGCCAAGACCTTCCGCCGCTGGCACGGCGTGGAGCTGACCGCGGACACGCGCCGGATGCTCTACATTCCCGCGGGCTGCGCGCACGGCTTCCAGACGCTGACGGACGACGCCGAAGTGCTGTACCTGATCGACACGCCCTACATCCCGCGCACGGAGCGGCGTCCGCTGGAACGATCCGGCGTTCGGTATCAAGTGGCCTCCGGCGGCGCAGCGGATCATGCGCCGCGCGACGCCGGGTATCCGGATTTCTCGTCGTGAAACGCGTTCTGGTGACTGGCGCGTCTGGCTTCATCGGCCGGCACGTGTTGGCGCCACTCGTGCAGCGCGGATACGAGGTCCATGCGACGCGATCGACAGGGCGCGTCCCGGCGAAGCGCCAATGCTGTCACGTGGCACACCGCCGACCTGTTGGATCACAGCGCCGCGGCCGATCTCGTCGCCAGCGTCCGTCCGACCGATCTGCTGCACCTGGCCTGGTATGCGTACCTGGACTCTTCTGGACGGCGGACGTCAACGCCGACTGGGTGCGAGCCACTTCGACTCTCATCGACGCCGTCATCGCCGATGGCGGCGAACGCATCGTGGGCGCAGGCAGCTGTGCCGAATACGACTGGTCCTCCGGAACCTGTGATGAGCTCTCGACTCCCCTTCAGCCGCGTACGCGCTACGGTGCCGCAAAGGTTGCGGCGTGCCGATACCTGCTCGATCGTGGTCCACGACTGGCACGCGGCGGCGCATGGGGGCGGGTGTTCTTCATGTACGGTCCAGATGAGCATCCGTCCCGCCTCGTCTCGAGCATCATCCGTGCGGTGCTTGCGGGAGATCCGGCCCCGTGCACGGAAAAGTCGACAGCGGCGCGACTTTCTCGACGTGCGCGATGTGGCGGCGGGTTTCGTCCAGCTGCTGGATTCCAGCGTGACGGGCGCCGTCAACGTAGCGCCGGCGTCGCGATTGCAGTTGGCGATCTGGCCGAGCGGGCGGCTGCGGCGGCGGGCCGTCCCGAGCTGCTGCGGCGGGGCGCACTCCCGGCAAGAGCGGACGAACCACACCTGATCGTCGGGGTGCCTGGCCGTCTGACGCGTGAGGCCGCGTGGGCCCCGACCATTCATCTCGAGCGGGGACTCGCCGACGCGGTAGATTTCTGGCGCCGCCAATAGGCGTTCCGAGTCGGCGCCACGCACCAGCCAAGACTGAGGAGTAGTTGCAGCATGAACCGTAGCCTGCCGGATGACCTTCGGCGCATCTATGGCGAACGGTTCGCGTCGAACCTCGAATACCGGAGAGAGATTTGGCGCGCGCTCGTCTCGAACTACTTCCAGCGCTTCGTTGGCGGTGACGCTGCCGTGCTCGATCTCGGATGCGGCTACGGCGAGTTCATCAAGCCGGTCGCGCTGTGGCAGAAAGCTGGCCATGGACCTCAACCCGGACGCTCCGCGAATTCCTCGACCGGGACGTCAGGTTGCTTCTGCAGGACTGCTCGCGCCGTGGCCGCTGCCGGACGCGTCGCTGGACGTGGTCTTCACGAGCAACTTCTTCGAACATCTGCCGGACAAAGCCGCGCTCGGCCGCACGCTCGATGAGATTCATCGCTGCCTGCGTCCCGGAGGCCGGCTGGTGGCGCTGGGACCGAACATCAAGTACCTGCCGGGCGATACTGGGATTTCTGGGACCACCACGTCCCGCTGACCGAGACGTCGCTCAAGGAGGCGCTGGTCGACCGGGGGTTTGCGCGTCGACGTGTGCCTCGGGCGGTTCCTGCCCTACACCATGGCGACGGGACCGCGATACCCGGTCGACGTTTCTCAGCGTCTACTCAGGCTGCGGTGCAGTCTGGCCGGCTCTTCGGGCAGCAGTTCCTCGTCGTCGCCGTTCGACCGCCCGACGCGGCACGGCCGTAGTAGAGTGCATGCTGCCCGGGCGGCGTGTGCGTCGATCGCTCGATCGCGGCGTCCTTCCGCGCCACCGAGGCCGGCCAGGAGTCCGCATTGATGTCATCGCGCTCGTCGTCCTCGTCACCGGCTCCTCCGGGCTGATCGGCAGCGAGGTCTGCAGCTACTTCGCCGGCCCGGGTATGCCGTGCACGGCGTCGACAACAATCAGCGCGCCGTGTTCTTCGGCCCGCAGGGCGACACGCGCTGGAACCAGCAGCGGCTCGAACGCGAGCTTCGCCTCGCTTCCTCCACCACGAGCTCGACATCCGCGACCGGCAGGGCGTGCTCGATCTGCGTCGCGAGCCTGCGCCCGACGTCGATCGTCCACGCCGCGGCGCAGCCCTCGCACGACCGCGCCGCGGCCATTCCGTTCGACGACTTCGACACCAACGCCGTCGGCACGCTGAACCTGCTCGAGGCGGCGCGACGCAGCTGTCCCGAGAGCCCGTTCGTCTACATGAGCACCAACAAGGTCTACGGCGATGGGCCGAACCGCATCGCGCTCGTCGAGCAGGACACGCGCTGGGACTACGCCGACCCGCGCGTACGCCGACGGCATCCCGGAGACGTTCTCGATCGACCAGAGCCTGCACAGCCTGTTCGGCGCGAGCAAGGTCGCCGCCGACGTGATGGTGCAGGAGTACGGCCGCTACTTCGGCATGCCGACGTGCTGCCTGCGCGGCGGCTGCCTGACCGGCCCCAACCACAGCGGCGTCGAGCTGCACGGCTTCCTCAGCTACCTGGTGCGCTGCAATCTCGAGGGCCGCGAGTACAGGATCTTCGGCTACAAGGGCAAGCAGGTCCGCGACAACATCCACAGCCTCGACGTCGCGCGCTTCATCCACGCGTTCGCCGAGGCGCCGCGCTGCGGCGAGGTCTACAACCTCGGCGGCGGCAAGGCCAATTCCTGCAGCATCCTCGAGGCCTTCGCGCTCGTCGAGCGGATCTCGGGCAAGCCGCAGCGATACACGCTACGTCGAGACGAACCGCGTCGGCGATCACATCTGCTACTACAGCGACCTCGCGCAAGATGCGGGCGCACTATCCCGGCGTGGGACATCACGATCAGCCTCGAGCAGACGATCGCGCAGATCGTCGAGGCCTGGCAGCAGAAGCTCGTCTCGTGAGAGATTCTGGTCACCGGCGCCTGCGGCTTCGTCGGCTCGACGCTGATTCGCCGCTGGGTCGACGCACGGCACCGCATCGAACTCGTCGGGCTCGACAACTTCGTCCGGCCAGGCAGCGAGCTGAATCGCGCTGCGCTCCGCGCGCTCGGCGTCGCCGTCCACCACGCCGACATCCGGCTCGCGTCCGACTTCGAGACGCTGCCCGCCGTCGACGTGGTCGTCGACGCCGCGGCCAACCCGAGCGTGCTCGCCGGCGTCGACGGCCAGACCTCCAGCCGCCAGCTCGTCGAGCACAACCTGTCGGGCACGGTCAACGTGCTCGAATACTGCCGGCGGCACGCGCGGCGCTCGGTCATGCTGAGCACGAGCCGCGTCTACTCGCATTGCACCGCTGGCGCGCTGCCGGTTCGGGTCGTCGAACGACGCGTTCGTGCCCGACGCGGCGCAGCCGCTGCCTGCCGGCCTGACGCGCGCGGGCGTCGACGAAACGTTTTCCACCGCGCCGCCGGTCTCGCTCTACGGCGCGACCAAGCTGGCGAGCGAGCAGCTGGCGCTCGAGTACGGCGTCGACCTTCGATTTTCCCGTCTGGGTCAACCGCTGCGGCGTGCTCGCCGGCGCCGGACAGTTCGGGCGCGCCGGATCAGGGCATCTTCGCCTACTGGGTCAACAGCTGGCTGCGCGGCGGCCGCTGCGCTACATCGGGTTCGGCGGCCACGGCCACCAGGTGCGCGACTGCCTGCACCCGGCGGACCTCGTGCCGCTGATCGATCGGCAGATGGCCGCGAGCGACCGCGACCGGCCGCGAGTGCGTCAACGTCGGCGGCGGCGTCGCAGTCGGCGCGCTCGCTGGCGCAGCTGAGCGCGTGGTGCGCGACCGCCTCGGCGACCACGCGGTCGAACCGTCCTGGAGGCTCGGCCATTCGACATTCCCTGGATGGTGCTCGACGCCTCGCGCGCGCGCGAACGCTGGGACTGGCAGCCGACACGAACGACCGAGGACATTCTGCGACGAGATCCTCGAGCCACGCGCGACAGCACCCGGACTGGCTCGACATCTCGAGCGCAGCTGATAGCGGCATGGCCGATGCAGCCGCGACCCGATCCCGACGCTGCCGCCGCTCACCAAGCTGACGGTCGTCATTCCGGCGCGCGACGAGGAGGGCTGCATCGCCTCGACCGTCGAGCACCTGCACCTCGAACTGCGCCTCAGCGACGTTCCGCACGAGATCGTCGTCGTCGACGACGGAAGCCAGGATCGGACGTGGGAGATTCTGCGAGCGCTGCGCGCACGCGATGCCGGCGCTGGTGCCGGTGCAGAACCCGGGCCCGCACGGTTTTGGCCGCGCCATCGTGCTACGGCCTGGATCACATGACCGGCGACGCCGTCGTCGTCATGATGGCCGACGAGAGCGACGACTGCCGCGACGTCGTCCGCTACTGGCAGACTGCTCAACGAGGGCTGGGAGTGCGTGTTCGGCAGCCGCTTCGTGGCCGGCGGCGGCACGATCGACTATCCGCGGCTCAAGCTGCTGCTCAACCGGCTGGTGAACCTCGGCATTCGCGTGCTGTTCCGCATCCCGCTCAACGACACGACCAACGCCTTCAAGGCGTACCGGCGGACGCGTCATCGACGGCTGCCGGCCGCTGATCTCGCCGCACTTCAACCTCACCGTCGAACTGCCGCTCAAGGCCATCGTCCGCGGCTACTCCTGGACGGTCATGCCGATCACCTGGCGCAACCGCCGCACCGGCGAGGCCAAGCTGAAGCTGACGGAGATGGGCAGCCGCTATCTGTTCATCATTCTGTACGTCTGGCTGGAGAAGTACTTCAGCCGCGGCGACTACCGCAAACAGGCCGCTGACGCCGCTCAACGAGCACCCACTGCCTCTCAGCCGCACTGATCACGGCGTGCCGACGAAGACGCGACTCGTGTCCTCGATGTCGTCTGTCTACGACGGCGCGATCCGTGTGCAAGCTCGCGCCACACGGCTGACGAGGCGCGAGCAAGGCCTGTGGCTGTAGGATCGCTGGTGGCCGCGCGCCCTCGCAGCAGGCTTGACGGCAGCGCTCTGCGCCCTCCCGTTTATCACTGACGATCTCGACATGCTCCAAGCCGTCGCGCTGCTGCGCGCGGAGACGTCAGCTGGTGGCATACCTCGCGCTTCACCACAACGAACATCGCGTGCCATTGCTGCGCTTGTTGTATTGGGGAGCGACGCTCGGCGGCGATTTCGACGCCGTGCCGATTCGCGTGTCGATTCTCGCCGTCCACGCGGGCATGTGCCGCTCTCGCGGTGCGGCTGTTGATGGGGATCGAACGCTCCATGGCCGCAATCGCCGTGGGCGTCATGATGGCTGGCGCCATTGCCTTCGCCGCGATGCCGTTGTGGGCGCCGTCCACGGTCGTGTTTTCGCTGTCGTGCGGCCTCTTCCTCTCACCTGCGAACGGCTTCAGAACGGCGGATTAGGTCGAGCCGCGAGCGCGACCGCTGCCTTGGCGGCCGCAACCCTGAGCCTCAATGCCGCGGCGCTCACAATCCCGCTGGTCATCGCGAGCTATCTGGTCACGATTGAGCGACACCAATCGGAAGCGGACGGCCTGGGCGGTTCTCTGGCTGGGTATGGGCGCTGGCGTTCTGTGGTGGTCGGGCGCTGCTGACAGGCAAAGTGCTGCAGCCGCTGCTGGCCAATGGGGACCGGCCGTCAGAAACGGCGGGTTTCTCGTGATATCGGCGCCGTATCGCTGGATCCGCGTATGGACGACCGGATCCGCCGGCACCCTCCCGTCGTGGGCCGTGATCGCGCCAGTCTTCGTCTGCTGGATCGCCGTCTACCGCGCACTGCCGGCGAACGTCAGGCCGCTCGCGTGCATGCTCAGCCTCGCGGCCAGCGTCCTCGCTGCCGCTGTAGGTTACGGCCGACACGACTTCACGCTCGAGATGCTCTACGGCACCGATCGCTACTATTACTGGTTCACCCCGCCGTTCGCTCTTGTCTCGATCTCGATTGCGGCACGCGTCATCGGCGCCGGTTCGAACGTGTGGCGTCTGGGGATCGTGATCGTGCTGATAGTGGCCTCATCTGTCATTCAGGCCCGTCGCACGCTGCCGCGAATAGAGGAGGCGCCGTGGATTGTGCTGGCGGCGAAGGGGATGGACTCGGCGCGGTCCCTTGGGGACGTGCTGAAGGCTGCTGCGGCCACCGCGCCGTTGGACATCCACGATGGCTTCGTGCCGATTCCCGGACTACACAAGGACGGTGTCGCGTTGAAGACAGTCGCCTTCTCCATGTCCAGGCACGGGATTCCGAACGTCAGCTTCGTCGCGTCCAGTTCCGCCAGTTCACAGAGCCGGCTCAATCTCGTCCTGGCCGAGTGGGCCAGGCGACAAGGGTGGCTGGAACCACCGGTTGTCGCTCGAGGCGACGAACTCGTCCTCCATATCGCCGGCCGAGTTCGTTTTAGCCAGGCACCGTTCCCTCATCAGATTCTGTTCGGGTTTCACAGCTGGGATGGACATGCCCGGTGGATGTCGAAACGAGGAGCCGTCGTGCTTCAGCGTCACGAGGAGCGGAACCTGCACCTGGTGGCGTCAGCTCCCATTCCGCTCCTTCGTCAGGTTATCGGGTACCGCGATGCCATTCAATGTGGCTGTCCGTGTCAATGGCGCGGTTGCGGGGATTCTGAGCCTGGACGATCAAATTCGGCTGGACGCCACTCTGCCGCTGCCGCCCACGTCGGCGGCGGCTCTCACGGTCGAGCTCGAGAGTGGCTTCGTCTGGCACGCGCGACAAATCTACCCGGACAATCCTGATCCGCGCGAACTGAGTCTTTCTGTCGAGACCATCGAGCTGCTGCCGTAGGGCGGCCGGGCTAGGCTCGCGCGAATCGCGTATCGCCGCGAGTGCGCAGATCCGTCTCGTAGGGTCCAGAGCCATAGGGAAACGTGACACGCGCCTCGCCGATAGCCCGCCATCTGGCACAGCGTGACAAGGACTTCTGGAAAGATGGGAGCCCTATGCGTCAGGTCGGTTGAGAACGTCTTGAAGGCCTCGAGACAGTGTGGGTTGGGCGTCTCGAGGATCAGGCATCCGCCGGAGCGCAGCCGCTGACGTGCCAGCGCCAGAAGCCGCACAAGCGTGTCGTACTCGAGATGCTCGATGACGTGCGTCGCGATGACCGCACCGAGCGAACGATCGGCGCGCTCTGCGAGGTAGTCGAGCGCATCGGCCTGCACGACGGGCAGGCGCGATTCACGGCAGCGCGCGATCATGCTCTCGTCCTGGTCCACACCCTCGGCGGCGATCCCTTCGTCGCGGAGCAGTGCCAGCAGCTCACCACGACCGCACCCGATTTCGCAGACTGGTTGGCACGACGCGAGCAACGGGAGGTAGTACCGCAGACGAGTCCGGACAAAGGCCTCACCTCCGCGAAAGACGTCTTCGAATGAGCGGTAGCCAGCATTCCCGTCGACGGGTTCAACAAAGCCCAGGACACGCTCTCCGCTGGCATCGGTGAAATGCACCAAGTCGGGGTTGGACACGTAGGGCGCGGCGTACAGACGGTCGAACAGCTCCTGCAGTCGCGGTCCTTGTCGCCCGATGCCGTCGAGCGCAACGCCTAGCGATGATTCGATCCGCTCGATCCTCTCGCGGATCTGATGGTCGTGCTCCTGAGCGTACGCGTGGTGACGTCAATAACGGCACCATGACGAACCGCGAGATATTGAAGGGCGTGGCCCTTGTCGTTCGAGCCGTCCCGTCAACTCCGAACTGGTGTGTGCGAGCGCATCTTCCGCCGCACGAACACGATCGCCGAGGGTTCGTGTGGCTGCGGCGATGGCCTCGTGCGTGAGCCGGTGCTGGTGCCAAAAGGGTCTCAGTGTGCGGAACAACAGACGTTGGGCGGCGCGTCGGATCGCGCTGAACCCGCCACTCGCTTCCGTCCTGGGCTCAACCATCACCGCGGCCGCCAGCGCGGAATCGAGCGGATTCGGTTGCGGACGTGCCGCCGGTCTCGCGGCCCTCGCTCCCCGCCGTGCGACCGCAGCGTCGACGAAGGCGGTGCATGGAACAGTCGCGAGATGTGCCGCCATGCGCGCTCCGCAGATCGCGGGACTGAACCGCTCCAGAACGTCGACGCGTGCTCTCTCACCCAGCCGCGATCCATGCGTCCGATCCTCGTAGGACCGGCGCATCGCCTGCGCTGCGCGATCGAGGTCGGGGTCGGCCCACGGCGTGCCGGATGGATACGGGAAGATCCCCTCCGGGATGGCCGTCATCGTGTAGTCGACCAGGAAGGAATTGTCGGGAGTCATGAAGCTCAAGTTGCCGGAGTACCCGGTGGCAATCACCGGCTTTCCAAGCGCCATGGCCTCGGCCATCGTCAGGCCCAGACCTTCCGAGCGGTGCAGCGACACGTAGCAGTCGCATGCGTTGATCAGGCTGTTCTTCGCCGCGGGTGGCACGTATCCATCGGATAGCACGATGTCCGGCCGGTTCTGTGCGCAGAGCCGGAGCCGCTCGAGATCGTTCCGGCGACGATCGCCGTTGATGCTCTTGATGACGAGAATCGGACCCTCCTCCGTTTTGAAGGCACGCGAGAAGGCCTCTATGACGCCCATCGGATTCTTGCGTTCGATGACACTGAGGCAATCGAACACGAAGAGGAACATGTAGCGTTCAGCAGGCAGGCCGAAGCTGGCTCGCGTGACTGCCGGATCCACGACTGGCGGCAGGATATCGGAAGAGGCATCAGAGTGACCGGGACTTGATTGGCCTGAGCCACTGGCGGACTGGACAAAACGGGGTCGCGACCCACACTTCGTCGACATACTTGAACGCCGGAAACATGGTGTCCGGGAACTGCTCGACTTCCCAGAACCAGTACCCGATTCGATAGCGGCCTCGTTGAAAACGATGGCCCGAACTCGGCGGCCGCCACTGCAGTCTGGTCGGCGTTCACACAAGAGATGTTGATCCCGAATCGCGCCGCGTGAGGTCCATCGTCGTCGAACGCGTGCGCCTGGCGGCTGAGCGTTCTGTCGAAGGCGATGGTCGCGCGGGGCACGTTGACGGCATCGAGTGCCGATCACCAGCAGCCGCCCGGCCTCGCCGACGCCGAGCTCGGCCCTGAAGTAGCCCACGACATTCGCACCCACACGCGGATCTGAGGCAGGCGGAAACACGCTTTTCTCGATCTGCTCGAGACTGGCCGGATCGGGCCGGAGCGCCAATGGGATGTCCTCCTGCTTGACGCCATCCGACAGGACCCACTGCAAGTACCGGCGAGCCCCGTTCGTGAGGTCGGTGAAGTGCGCCTTCACGTCAGGCCGGTCCTGATAGATTGAATACAGGTAGCGGCTGATACATGGAGCAATGGCTGGCGCCACAGGCTCATTGAGGAACGCCAGGAAGCCGCTGCCGTCGTCGTCGAACGGGCTCGGCGGAGAAGGCCGGCCTGTGGTTTCTGCGTTCAAGAGCGCCTGACGGAACACGCGCCGCATCCGACCCGTCAGCGGTACGCCCGAGCGTGTGCGCGCCCACCCATACGGGCGCTGCGCGAGGATTGGATTTTGAACGTCCTCGAGCGCCTGGGCGTACTCTCCGCAGATTCGCGCGACCGCGGGGTGTTCGCTCAACAGCACCCGCGGCGTCTCGCTCTGGTGCTTGCTGAGCATCCACGGCTGCCGGGGATCGTATCCGCTGAAGTGAAAGAACCGCAGCGGCACACCGTCGACGTCGTAGCGCTCACCGTCCCAGATCAATCGACGCCCATGCAGGTTCCAATAGGCGACGTTGTAGCCTGGATCCTTGAGGATGTGGTGATCGAACAGGCACGGCACGAAATCGACCCAGCGTTGGTCGGTGAACATCATCTGGCTGATGTCCGACAACGCGTTCCGTTCGGTCTGCTCCCACCACCAGTCGAGGAACGGACCTGCCGACGGGCCCACCGCGATAAAACCGAGATTGAAGACTCCCGCCGCGAGCAGATCGGCCGACGCCAGGCGCTGGTCGTCGCGAGGGAACGCGGTCATCGTGTGCGGCGTCAGCACGATGCCGTGCGTCCGACCGAGGGGCACCAGATCGTTCAGGGAACCATAGACACGGATGTCGGGGTCCAGGTACACCGCAATCCCACTCGACTCCGATACCAGTCGTTTCAACAAGAGCGGTTTGACCGCGGTCGACAGTTCGGTCACGTCATAGATCGCGGCGAGGTGGTGGATGGCCTCTCTGGTCAAACCGATATCCGACAAGCGCAAGACATGACCGGCGTCTGGTCCGAGATCGAGTCTTACGCTTCATCATCGACGAGCAGAATGGTAAAGGTCGCGCTGGGATTGGTGTGAAGCAGTGACTGGCGGAGGACCTGCGCTTGCGGCCAATAGTTGGCAGCGATGATGGTGCAGACAGTGATCATGTGGACGTCTCGGGGATACAATGCGCAGCGCTGCCGGTGCGGACGTCGGCACGGCGCGCATGTCTCCCGTCCGCTACTCCCGCTCCGTCCGTTAGTCGGCGCGCTTCTCGCGCCGCTTCAACGCCCACCATCCACTCACGAGGAACGGCTCGATGTCCCGGCGGTCGATGCGCCGGTTCGCCTGCACGCCGTGCCGGGCCGCCAGTATCCGCCGTACACCAGCAATAGCGCCGATCTTCGCGCGAACGCACGCGAACCCAGCTCCGCGGGCCGTCCAGTACACGCAGCCTGCAAAGGAATAGATCAGATGCGCCGGCGCAGTCCGCCACAGCAGGGAAGGCGGGAGTGTTCTTCAGCCATACCCATTCAAGATTCCGTTGTCCGTAGAAGACCGCGCGCGCGCTCGCTCTGCCGATGGTGGCGCTCCCGGCGTGATGGACGACGGCGCCTGGCGCGTAGAGCACCCGGTGACCCAGCAGGCGTGCGCGATACGAGAGATCGACGTCTTCGTAGACCATGAAGAACCGCTCATCAAAGCCGCCCAGCGCCTCGAAGACCGCCCGCCTGATCGCGAACGCAGCGCCACAGGCGCCGAAAACCTCCTCGATCGTTCGTTCCGGGACGCACGCGCTCACCATGCCAGCGCTTGAACGCACCTCCAGCCCAGAGGTATCCGTCGCCGGCGCTGTCCACGACCTCCGGATCTTTCAACGAGACGATATGTGAGGTGGCGAGAGCGGCGTCCCGCCGCACGTCGAGCGCGCCAACGAGCGCCTCGAGCCAGCCGGCCTGGACGACCGTGTCGTTGTTCAGGAAGACCAGGTAGTCGGTCGCCAGCGCTGCCGCCGCGCCAACGTTGTTGCCACCCGCGAACCCGCGGTTCTCGTCGAGCGCCATCAGGCGTGCGCCCGTGTGTCGCGCAAGCACCTCTCGAGACCCGTCAGTCGAGGCGTTGTCGACGACGATGACTTCGGACGTGCCGGCCTGTCCGCAGACAGCCGCGAGGCACGCGTCGAGAAAGCCGGCTCCGTTGTAGTTGAGGACGATGACGGACGTGCGTGGTCGGACCATGATGATCACAAGCGGCGACGGGCTGCCACTCGAGCGTACACCGCGAGGGTCTCACGCGCCGTGCGCTCCCAGCTGAACTGCGCCGCACGTAGAAGCCCCATCCGGCGCAAACGCGCGGTCTCGGTTGTGTCCATCAGCACCGTAGCGAGGGCGGCGGCGAAGGTCTCTGCCGAAGCGTCCGTCACCAGGCAGCCGCCGTCGCCGACAACCTCTGACACCGAGGCCTCAGCCGCCGCCACGACCGGCGTACCGGTCGCCATGGCCTCGAGGACCGGCAGGCCGAAGCCTTCGTAGCGCGATGCGTATACGAAGGCCGATGCGCCTCGCAGCGCCGTCACGAGGTCGTCATCGCTTCGAGTGCCGAGGAGCCGTACGACGTCCGGTACTCCGGCGGCTGCGGCTCGAGCGACCAGAGCAGCACCTTCGCCGCGGTCGCGGCCGATGAAGACGATCGCGAGCCGCTGCAGTGATGGATGCTGCGCGCGAACCCGCAGGATCGCTTCGAGCAGGAGGCCTGGCCTGCGGCGCGCATGGAGATCGCCTACGTGCAGCACATAGGGCGTGTCGGCGAGCTCCGGCAGTAGCTGCCCAGACTCGCCTGGGCAGAATCGCTGATCGGCCGCCAGCGGCACCACCGCGATCTGATCGCGGCAGATCTCGTATGCGGCCTCGATCTCACTCGCGGAGAAAGCGGAGTCCGTCACGATCGCAGCAGCACGTCGTGCACTGGCACGGTAAAACCACTGGCGTACCGGATCGAGTTTGTAGGGGTAGTCCCCGGGGCGGCGTGCGTAGCTCACATCGTGAACGGTCAGGACGACCGGGGCCGTACCAGCCAGCGGCGCCGTGTATGCCGGCGCGTGGAACACATCCAGGCCGAGGCCGTACGTCGCGAGCGGGATACCGGTCAGCATCCAACCAAAGTTGGTAGGGAGCGAGCCGCGCGAGCGCTGGGCAATCACCCCCGGCGGGAGGTCGGCGGTGCTGCGCGCTCCGACAGCGATCAGCTCTGTCTCTGGGGAAACACGCCGGACGGCGTCGATGAGCTGAGTGAGGTAGCGCCGTACACCCGCTGCAGGTGAGTGCAAGGCACGTGCATCGAGCCCGACGCGGAGCGCTGCGGGGGGAGACGTCATGTGCTGACCGCTAGGATGGCGTCGATGAGCGCGGCTGCGTGTCCTTGCGCGTCGCTGCCGCTGGTCGTCCCGCAAGCGCACGACCGCACTGCTCGCGAGCAGGTACCGCGAGAGTACCTGCTTGATGCGAGACCAGACGCTGTAAACAGAGTACGGGCGCAGAGAAACGGCACGCGCTCGGCTATACTACAGTGTCCGATCGAGCACTGAATACTATGTCTACACCAACGTCAGCGACCATCATCGACACACTCGTCGACCGCATCGAGACCAAGCGGGCGACCGCCGGTGTCATTGGCCTGGGATACGTCGGTCTGCCGCTCGCGCTCGAGTTGGCGCGCGCCGGAGTGAACACTGTCTGCGTCGACATCGACAAGCGAAAGGTCGATGCCGTCAACCGTGGGGAGTCCTACATCCCCGACGTCGACTCCAAGCATCTTGCCGAAGCCGTCTCGGCCAAGAAGCTGCGCGCCACCGCAGACTTCGATGTGCTCGCCGAGGCAGACACGATCAACATCTGCGTGCCGACGCCGCTACGCAAGACGAAGGATCCCGATCTGTCGTACGTCGTGTCCGCCGTCGAGGGCGTGAAGCCACACCTGCGCCGTGGGCAGCTCGTGATTCTCGAGTCCACGACGTATCCAGGCACGACGGTCGAAGTCGTCCAGCCGATGCTCGAGGAGAGCGGCCTCAAGGCTGGCGAGGACTTCTTCCTGGCGTTCTCGCCCGAGCGCGTCGATCCGGGCAATGGCAAGTGGCACACTGGCAATATCCCGAAGGTCGTCGGCGGCATCGACCAGGCGTCTACGCGCGCGGCGTCGGCGCTCTACCGGCACATCGTCAGTGACGATCGTTCCGGTGTCGTCGACCCGCGTGGCCGAGATGGTGAAGCTGCTCGAGAACACGTTCCGCGCCGTGAACATCGGCATGGTGAACGAGCTCGCCTTGATGTGCCGCGACCTCGACGTGGATGTGTGGGAAGTCATCGAGGCGGCCGCCACCAAGCCGTTCGGGTTCATGCCGTTCTTTCCGGGCCCAGGCCTCGGCGGTCATTGCATTCCGATCGATCCGTTCTATCTGAGCTGGAAGGCGCGTCAGTTCGGCTTCGAAAGCCGGTTCATCGAGCTCGCCGGACACATCAATTCCAGCATGCCCCGCTTCGTCGTGGATCGCGTCGCCGAGGCGCTCAACAGCCAGGCGAAGGCGGTCAAGGGCAGCCGGGTCCACCTGTTTGGCATGGCGTACAAGCCCGACGTCAACGATGCGCGCGAGTCACCGGCGATCGACCTCGCGCAACTGCTGATGCGGCGTGGCGCAACCGTAACCTACAGCGACCCGCACGTGCCGTCGATTGGCGATCATGGCGTGACGCTGACGGCCGTCCCCGCGGACGCCGCCCTCGATGCCGGGTTTGATTGCGCGGTCATCGCGACCAACCACAAGGCATTCGACTACGACGCGATCTTCAAGCGCGCCCCGCTCGTCGTCGACACCCGGAACGCGTTCAAGGGCCGCTCGTCACCGCACCTGTTCCGACTGTAAGTTGTGAGAAAACGACCGTCATCGCGCGGCGGTTTCAACGCCCTTCGTCCTCCTGTCGCGTGCCTCCCACCACGAGCGTCGCACGAGCCACGGTGAACGCGAGCCGGGCCTGCAGCGCCAGATAGACGACTGGTGCGCCAATCACGCGGCCAGGGCCGCCGTGTTTCAAGTAGTACCTGAGCACGCTGCGGTGGAAGGCGATCGTCGATGCCACTGGCCGCTTCTGCGAGCTCCGCGCACCCAGGTGTCTCACCGACACTCGCGGGTCGTAGACGACGCGCCAGCCTGCCTCGTGGGCTCGCTTGCAGAGATCGGCGTCTTCCCAGTACATGAAGAACTGTTCGTCGAAGCCGCCGAGCAGCTCGAACACGTCGCGGCGGATCGCCATGCAGGCGCCAGAGATCCAGTCCACGTCGATGGGCTCGGTGACGTCGGGACCCGTCAGGAGATTTCGGCGGCTCATGGGATTTCCCGACCACACATGCGTCAGCCACGTGCTGCGTCCCCCGAAAACAGTGGACCAACCAGGAAACCGTCGTGCTGATGCGTCGATGACGCCATCGCCCCTACGGACGAGTGGTCCGACGACGCCTACCGAAGATTCGGTGTCGAACCAGTCGACCAGCTGCGTGACCGAGACCGGCCGAGGCCTCGGCATCGGGATTGAGCACCAGCAGCACCCGCCCGGTTGCCTGTGCCGCGGCCGCATTGATCCCCGTGCCAAAGCCCGGATTGGTATCGGTGGGGACCAGTCGGACGTGTGGAAACCGTTCCGCGATCTGGGCGCGCCGTGCCAGGATCCGAATCGTGGTCGACGACGATGATCTCGTCGCGGGAGAGATCGAGCGCTCGAGCGAGCGACGTCAGACAGGCGTCGAGCTCGTCATACGCCCGATAGTTGACGATGAGCGCCGATAGGCGTGCGGGAGCGGCAGTCGCGGACACCTGCGGACCTTGTTCCAGGAGGGACGGGATGGTACTATACGGCCGTTTTCTGCGGCCTCCATGCCCTTCACGCGACAATCCGAGCGGCGGCTCGGTGACGGCCGTTCCGACTCGAGCCCATGTCTCGATCCAAGCTGATTCCTGCGATTCTTGGTGTGCTGGCCCTCGCGATCGTGATCGCGGGGCTGGTCTGGTATCTCGGCGGGAGCCGGTCGGGCGGAGCAGCCATGGACCTGCTCGAGGGCGTGAAACCGATCGATCAGCGGTCGCACCCCCAGGGACAAGGGGGATTCACGATCGAGAGCGTCACCATCGACGGGCAGGCCAAGAAGTGCATGCTGGCGCGGCCGTATTCCCGCATCACGTATCAGATCACCGTGCCTGCGGATGGTTGGCTCGAAACGACATTCGCTATCAAGCCAGACGCGTGGAGTCAGGGCACCGACGGCGCTCAGTTCCGCATCGGCGTCTCCGAGGGCCGCAAGTACGACGAGCTGCTGCGCCAGGTGATCCGGCCGCAGGGTGGCGATCGCCGCTGGTTCCCCGTCCGCCTCGATCTCTCAGCGTATCAGGGCCACACCGTCAAACTGATTTTCAATACCGATCCTGGGCCGCCGGGCTCGACCAACGCCGATCACGACGAAGCGGTGTGGTGCGAATCCCGGATCGTCAGCCGCCACTGAGGCTGTCCCCGACGTGCGCGTTCCGCTGCTCGATCTTCGTGCGCAATTCGCGCCCATCCGGCAAGACGTGCTGACGGCGATCACGAAGGTCTGCGACGATCAGCGCTTCATCATGGGGCCCGAGGTCGAGGGCTTCGAGACCGCGATGGCGTCCCTGACGGGCTCCCGTCATGCCATCGGCGTCTCGTCCGGCACGGACGCATTGCTGGTCGCGCTGATGGCGCTGGGCATTGGCCCTGGCGACGAAGTCATCACCAGCACGTATTCCTTCTTTGCCACGGCTGGATCGATCGTCCGTGTCGGCGCTCGCCCCGTACTGGTGGATATCGATCCGGCCACGTTCAACCTCCGGCCGGCCGACGTTGCGGCTGCGGTGACCAGCCGCACCCGCGCGATCATGCCAGTCCATCTGTTCGGCCAGTGTGCCGACATGGAGGCGATCACGGAGATCGCCTCCCGGGCGGGCGTGCCCATCATCGAGGATGCCGCGCAGGCCATTGGTGCGCGCTACAAGGAACGTCCGGCCGGCTCGATCGGCACGATCGGCTGTTTCTCGTTCTTCCCGAGCAAGAACCTCGGCGCGTTCGGCGACGCGGGGCTGGTCACGACATCCGATGACGCCCTGGCCGAGCGCGTCCGGCTGTTGCGCAATCACGGAGCCGAGCGCCAGTACTACCATCGCCTCGTGGGGGGCAACTTCCGGCTCGACGCGCTGCAGGCCGCGGTGCTTCGAGTCAAAGCGCCTCACCTCGAGGCCTGGACCGATGCCCGCCGTCAGAACGCGCGGCGCTATCGCGAACTGTTTGCCGACGCGGGCTTGACGGATCGCGTGACGCTGCCGGTCGAAGCCGCAGAGCGCACGCATATCTACAACCAGTTCGTCATCCGCGTGTCGGACCGCGATCGGATAAAAGCATCACTCGACAACGCGGGCGTGGGCACTGCGATCTACTATCCGGTGCCGTTCCATCTGCAGGAATGTTTCGCCGACCTCGGATATGCGGCCGGCGCGTTTCCGGAATCCGAGGCCGCGGCACGCGACTCGCTGGCCCTTCCCATCTACGGGGAGTTGACCGTCGACCAGCAATCCTACGTCGTCGAGGCCGTGGTGCACGCCCTGGCCACTGCCGCTCGATGAGAGGACAGACGCCGTCAACCGTGGCTGGCCCGCGATGGCGCATGCCATCCATCACCGTCCAGATCTTCATCGGCCTGCTCGCCGGAATTGCGGTGGGCTACTTCTGGCCGGCGTTCGGTGTTGCTGTGCGGCCGCTCGCGGACCTGTTCCTGCGCATGATCAAAATGATCATCGCGCCGCTGCTGTTTTCGACACTGGTCGTCGGTATAGCCGGCACCGGTGACTTGAAGACGATGGGCCGCATCGGGCTCAAAGCGGTGATCTGGTTCGAGCTGGCCACGACGGTGGCCCTCGCCGTCGGCCTCGTGATGGTCAACGTCTTCAAGCCAGGATCGGGAGTGACCATGACGCTCGGCGGCGATACCCGCGAGCTGGCCACGATCGCGCACGCGGCGCAGAGTCCGTGGGACATCCTGTTGCACCTGGTGCCGACATCGATCGTCGATGCGATGGCACGCGGCGACATCCTGCAGGTCGTCGTGTTCGCCTGCTTCTTCGGGATCGCACTCGTCTCCGTCGGCGTTCGAGGGCGGCCGATCGTCGACCTGCTCGACAGCCTCGCACACGTGATGTTCCGCGTGACAGCCTACGTGATGCTGGCGGCACCGATCGGCGTGTTCGGTGCGATGGCCTCGACCGTGGGCGGAAAGGGAATCGGCGTTCTGTTCACGCTCGGCAAGTTGGTGGCCGTGATGTACGCCTCGCTCGCGATCTATGTCGTGATTGTCGTGGGCGGCGCGGCCCTACTGGCGCGAGTGCCGCCCCTGGCCTTTGCCCGCACGATCCGGGAACCCTTTCTGATCGCTTTCACGACCGCGAGCAGCGAGGCCGCGCTGCCTCGCGCACTCGAGGTGATGGAGCGGTTCGGCGTACCCAAGGCGATCGTGAGCTTCGTGCTGCCCACGGGCTACAGCCTGAACCTCGATGGGTCAACGCTGTATCTCTCGGCGGCAAGTCTGTTCATCGCACAGCTGGCTGGCATTCCGCTCACACTGGGCCAGCAGCTCTTGATGATGATCACGCTCATGCTGACGAGCAAGGGCGTCGCCGGTGTACCGCGTGCGGGCCTCGTGATCCTGACGGCCACGCTCACGACGTTCGGGCTGCCGCTCGAGGGCGCTGCGCTCCTGCTCGGGATCGATCAGATCCTCGATATGGGCCGGACCGCCGTGAACGTCATGGGCAACTGCATCGCCACCGTGGTGGTCGCGCGCTGGGAAGGCGTGTTCGACGACGATCAGATGCGCAGAAGCCTGGGTGAAGCATGATGGCGCGGTGGACGAGGTCGCGATGAGAGTCGTAGTGACCGGAGCCGCGGGTCAGCTCGGCCAGGTGATCGCGACACAGTTCGCGCCGAACCATGACGTCGTCGCGCTCGCGCGCGCGGACCTCGATCTCACCAATCACGAGGCCGTCCTTCGAACCGTCACAGCCGCCCGTCCCGACGTCATCGTCAACTGCTCGGCCTACAACGCGGTGGACCAGGCAGAGGACGACGCGTCCACGGCACTCGCGGTGAACGCGTTTGCAGTCAGATCCCTCGCACGCGCCGCGAACGAATCCGCCGCCATCCTGGTGCACTACAGCACCGACTTCGTCTTCGATGGCACAGCCACGCACCCGTATGTGGAAGAGGACCTGCCGGCTCCGCGGAGCGTGTACGGTCAGTCGAAGCTGCTGGGCGAGTTCTTTGCGCGCGATGTTCCGCGGCACTTCGTGCTCAGGGTGGAGAGTCTGTTCGGCGGCCCACGACCAAAGAGCAGCGTGGATCGCATCGTCGACGCGCTCACCTCGGATCGAGAGGCGCGGGTCTTCACCGATCGTGTTGTTTCACCCAGCTTCGTTGACGACGTCGCCACTGCGACCGAGGCGCTGCTGTCGGCACACGCCACGCCGGGTCTCTATCACTGCGTGAACAGCGGAAGCGGGACGTGGTACGAGCTGGGAGCGCACATCGCCGAGCTGATGCACCGCGCGCCGCATCTCGTAGGCGTCCGGGTGGCCGACGTGCCGATGAGGGCCCCGAGGCCGCAGTATTGCGCGCTGTCCAATGCCAAACTCGCGTCCGCCGGTGTGACGATGCCGACATGGCAGGACGCCCTCAGCCGCTATATCGCAAGGCGGCAATGACGAATGCAGATTGACGATTGACGAATAGCCCCGAACTCACGGACGTCGCCCAGGGCAATTCTTCAATCGTCAATCTGCCGTCGTCAGTGTGTATCTGCTACGAGAGCCGTGCGCGGACCAGCGCGGCGACGCGATCGGCGATGGCCAGGCACGCGGTCAGCCCCGGTGAATCGATCCCGGCCGCCTGCACGACCCGGTCGTTGGATGGATCCTGCTCGATCAGAAAGTCGCGGAACGATTCGTCCGGCCCGTGCAGCTTGGGCCGGATGCCGCTCCCACCCAGCCGGAGATCCTCGAGGCGCACGTCGGGCAGAATCTCGCGAGTCGGCTCCAGAAAGTCTTCGAGCGCCTGACGGTCGCTCTCGTAGTCGTCCTTCCGATCCTGGAACCGGACCGTGGGACCGATGAGTACGGATCCCCACGTCGTCTTGGACAAGTGCACGCCGAGGCTGTGTCCCTTGGGGTGGGGCAGGGGATAAACGGGTGCATTCAACAGTCCACGCCGCGACGGCACGAGCTCCGCGTATTCCCCGCGGCATGGATAGATCGTGAACGCCCGTCCGCCGAGCATCTGCGAGACCTCGTCGGCATACAGTCCCGCGGCATTCACGACGACGGCGGCGTCGATCGTCTCCTGCGGCGTCGTGAGCGCGATGCCATGCGGTGACGTCGTGGCGCCGACGAGAGGCGTGCCGCTCAGTCGCATCACGCCCTCATCGTCGCAGAGCGCCGCCAGGCGCCGCACGAGCGCTTCCGCTTCCAGGACACCGCTCGCAGGCGACCAGAGGGCGAATGACGCGCGCACGTGCGGCTCGCGCGCCCGGACGAACGCCGCATCGACGATCTCCAGCCCCGGGACGCCGTTGGCGTCGCCGAGACGCTTCAGCCCTTCGATGCCACGGCTGTCGGCGTCGTCATGTCCGATCACGAGCTTGCCCGATCGGATGTGCGGGATGTCGTGCGTTTCGCAGAACGCGTACAGGCGGGCCGCGCCTTCGACGCACAGCTGCGCCTTCAGTGAACCGGTCGGATAGTAGAGACCCGCGTGGATGACGCCGCTGTTGTGCGTGCTCGTGTCCATGCCGGGACGGGGATGACGTTCGAGCAGACACGTTGAGAGTCCTGCCGCCGCAATTGCACGCGCAGCCGCAAGGCCCGTCACGCCTGCGCCGACGACCGCTACTTCGACATCTGCCATAGATAGTGTCAGCCGCGAGTCTCGATGAGGTTGACCACGAACTTGCCGACGGGCATGTCGGCCTCGAGCCTGAGCGGCAGTCGACGCGGGTCGTCCGAGATCCAGAGGCTGAGCGTACGCCCCTTCATCTGACCGGTGCCCGTCAGCACATTCGGTGTAACGCGCCACGCGGGCCGTGGTCCCAGCCCGGAGTCGATGCTCTCGCGGGGCCCGACCGTGATGCGGACGTCGTAGACGTCATCGCCGTCAGCCACCGGCATCGTGAGCGTCAGTCCTTCGCGGAGCGGAAGGGCGCGGATCGCGAACAGGGCCGAGAGGGTGTCGAGTGTGCCCGGCGGAATCTTGAACGCCTGCTGCACGACGGTCGCTGTCTTCGTCTCGATCGTGGCACTGGACGTGTCGTGGTGGAACGTCACCGTCCGGTTTCTGCGGCGCTTGCCTTCCTCGCTGTAGAGAGAGCTTTGCTGGGGCAGGAGCGTGTAGGCGTCCACGAGAGTCTCGGCTTTATAGTAGACCGGATAGATCGCCGCAAGGAACGGAGTCGGACGTCCGTCAGCGATGAAGTCCCACGCCGTCGAGCCTAGCGACTGACGTTTGTCTGCCACACGGACGGTGGCAGTGCCGGCAGTCATAGACCCCGACCACGTGATCTCGTACACGAGCTCTTCCCCGGCTTTGAATGGCACTTGCCGTTCGACCTTCGGTGGAGGGGCCGGCGTGACGGGTGCGGAGGGGGCCGGAGGCTTGGGCCGCGGAGCGGGCCGTGGACTCTGCGCGGCTCCAGCACGCGGGATCGAAAGCGATACGGCCGCGACGAGCAGGAATGCGGGGAGCCAGGGACACATGTCAGAGCCGTGTCGCGACGGCCGCATAGTCGAGGAAGGTGAACAGGAGTGCGTTCAGCCGAGACGCGTTGCCGTTCAGCGTGTCCACAGCCGCGCGAAGCGCCGCAGGCTGGTCAGGATCCGCGGGAATCATCTGGAGCTTCTCGTGCTCGGGGTACGGCGCGCGATATCGGATCTCGACGCGCTGGAAGCCACTGGCGGTGAGCAGGTACTGCAGCGTCTCTGGATGAATCGGACGGACGTGTGTGAGATCGCGGATGTAGCTCGCGAAGAACGCGTACCAGCACGCGGGATTGATCGTCTCGAGCACGATGAGCGAACCGGGCCGTAGCTTGTGGTACGCCACGTCGAGCGTGCGCATCAGGTACGTGGGCTCCAGATGCTCGACGACCTGCGCCGCAAACAGCCCGCCGAGTGCGCCGTCGGACAGCGACTGCAGATAACCGAGCGCGTCGCCTTCGCTCGCATCGAGCCCGCGGGCCCTGCAGACCTCGACCATCTCGTGGTTGACGTCGAGCCCACGCGCGCCGACGCCCGCTCCACGCAGCAGGTCGAGGAATTCGCCGCGCCCGCAGCCCACGTCGAGCACGTCGCTTCGACCGGCGAAGTCGGCGATGTAGTCGGTGAGCCGCTGGCGGATGTCGTCCTGGGCACCGCGGAAGCGGTCTTCGAATCCAACGTATTTGTAGCTGTCGATCGAGGGATCGACCGTTCGCGGGGAAACAGGCTCCACGTGGCTGCCTGGTGACGGAGTAGATGCCAACAGCCGTTCCAGCTCTCGTTTCAACGTCAGTGTGCTCTGCTGAACGACAGCCAGCGTGCCGCGGATGTCGTCGTGACCTCCGTTCACGGCCTCGACGCGTGCAGCAAATCGCTGCTCGCGCGAGACCATGGATTCCCAGCGCTTGAGCAGTTCGTCCGACACGGCCGCAATGGCGGGGTCGTACACCGACATCAGTCCGCCTGCTGCGCGGCGATCCTTGGTATCCACATACAGGGTCACCTGCTGCAGATAGACGATGAGGTGTGAATGGAATCGGCCGACCGCATCGACGTAGTCGCGCAGCGAGTCTGACATCGCGGCCATCGCCGCCGACGAGTCTCGAGCGACCGTCATCGATCGGTTCAGGTGATCGACGAGTGCTGCGTTGAACGCCTGCTGGCGCTCGAAGTACGGAGCCACCAGCCGCCACACGAAACCGGCAAGCCGTGTGCGCACGCCTCGCGCCGGCGGAACCGGATGGTCAGGGACGACCCTCCAGATCTCGTTCAACCGGTGGATCTGGTGATCATCGGGCGTGGGAGCGCCGGGCATGGCCGGAGCGCCAGGTAACGCGCGATCGAGCGCGGAGAGCGCACGGTTGTACGCCTCGTCCGCATCGGCCCGCTCCTGCTCGAGACGCTCGAGATCGGACGATGACACGGGACGCGTCAACGGCCCACCAGTCCCTCGACCGGACTGCTGGCGGTCGCGTACATCTTCCGCGGAATGCGTCCGGCGCCGTGCGCCAGCCGTCCGGCTTCGACGGCCATCCGCATGGCGGTCGCCATCGCCACCGGATCCGTCGCGCCGGCGATCGCGGTGTTCATCAGTACCGCATCCGCCCCCAACTCCATGGCAACGGCCGCGTCCGACGCCGTGCCCACGCCCGCATCGACGATGACGGGCACGCGCGCCTGTTCCTTGATGATGCGGAGGTTGTTCGCGTTCTGAATACCCAGCCCCGACCCGATCGGCGCGCCGAGCGGCATCACGGCGGCGGCGCCGGCGTCTTCGAGCTTCCGGCAGAGGACGGGATCGTCGATCACATACGGCAGGACGACGAAGCCTTCGGCGACGAGGATGCGGGTGGCCTCGAGCAGCGCCTCGTTGTCAGGAAACAGCGTTTTCTCGTCACCGATGACCTCGAGCTTGACCCAGTTCGAGAGGCCGGCTTCCCGGGCCAGCCGGGCAGTCCGGACGGCCTCGTCGGCCGTATAACAGCCAGCCGTGTTCGGCAGGATGAAGATCTTCGACGTGTCGATGTAGTCGAGCAGCGATTCCTTCGTACGGTCGTTGATATTGACGCGACGCACGGCCACCGTCACCATGTCGGCCCCGGATGCCGCATGGGCCTGAGCCATCACCGGGAACGACGGATATTTTCCGGTGCCGACGATGAGGCGCGACTGGAACGTGCGGCCGGCGATGACAAGCGGATCGGATGGCATGGGCAGGTGGTCCACGGATGACGTCACGGAACGCGACGTGTGACTGGTCAGGGGCGCCGGGCCGTGCTAGCCTCCGCCCACGAAATTGACGACCTCAACCTGGTCGCCGTTCTGAAGCACGGTCTCATCGTAGAGGCCGCGCTTGAGGACCACCAGGTTGTACTCCACGGCTACGCGGCGGGCGTCGATCCCCAGCCGGGCGAGAAGGGCGCTCACCGACACCGGACCATCGAGATCGAAGGGATCACCGTTGAGGGAAATCGTTACACCTGTGTCGACGCCACTCATACGTTCTGTGTGCCTTCAGCGTACCGCCCACCCCTGGAGGCGTCAAGGCGGCGACTGGCCGAGTACGTTGGAGGGCAGGACGCACGGTCCCGCCTCCGACACCAGATTCGTGTCTGCTGGTGGGGCGGCGGTCGTGCCTCCTGTCCTCCAACGTCACCCCGCCCGCCGAGCCGGCATCTAACAAGGCACGCATTGTGCTCTGGCTTAGTGAGGACTTGATCGTATGTCTACCTCGACTGCCTCGATAGACCTCGACCGCGGCCTGATCCTGGAGCGATTCGACCGCGTTCGGCGCCGCTCGGCGGAGCTCTTCGGACTCGTCACGGACGAGGCCTATTACAGCCGGCCGATCACCCTCCGGAATCCGGTCGTGTTCTATGAGGGCCATCTCGCGGCGTTCAGCGTCAACACGTTGATCAAGAAGGCGCTTCGGCAGCCCGGGATCGACGCCGAGCTCGAGATCCTCTTCGCGAGAGGCATCGATCCAGAGCTCTCACCGTCGGGCGAAAACCTTCACGCCCTCTGGCCCTCGCGCGCACGCGTGGCGGCATACGTGGCGGAAGCGGATGCTCGACTGCGGGAGGCCATTGCGACGGCGGCGGTCGACGTGCCCGGCGATCCCTTCCTCGATCGTGCGGAGGCTCTCCATACGATCATCGAGCACGAAGAGATGCACCAGGAGACGCTGCAGTACATCTGGCACCGGCTTCCGTTCACGCAGAAGCGGCGCCCTGCCGATCTGCGTCTGCTGACCGAGGGCCGTGTCCCGCCGCACGAACAGATTGCGATTCCCGCGGGCGTGGCGACGCTCGGCGCAGCGCGTGGAGCGATCCCGTTCGGTTGGGACAACGAGCTGCCCTCGCTGACGGTGGATGTGGCCGCATTCACGATCGATCGCCACGATGTCTCCAACGGAGAGTTTCTCGAGTTCGTTGAGGCCGGTGGCTATGGAAACGAATCACTGTGGACGCCCGACGCGTGGGCATGGCGTGAGTCGTCTGCCGTCGAGCATCCGCTGTTCTGGGAACGGATGGACGGCCGCTGGACATGGCGCGGCATGTTCGATCGCATCCCGTTGCCCGAGTCGTGGCCGGTGTATGTGAGCCACGCCGAAGCGTCAGCCTTCGCCCGCTGGCGCAAGCGGAGGCTGCCGACCGAAGCGGAATATCACCGCGCCGCGTTCGGCACGCCGGAGGGACACGAACGGCCGTTGCCCTGGGGCGATGCGCCGGCGGACGAAACGCGCGGCAATGCCGGCGCGGTTCATTGGGATCCCGTGCCGGTCGGATCGTATCCGGCCGGCGTCAGCGCCTTCGGCGTGCACGACCTCACCGGCAATGGATGGGAGTGGACGGCCTCTCCGTTCCGTCCCTTCCCGGGGTTCCAGGCGATGCCCTCGTACCCCGAGTACTCGGCCGATTTCTTCGACGATGCGCACTTCGTGCTGAAGGGCGGGTCGCCAGCGACCCCATTCGATCACATCCGGCGGAGCTTCCGGAACTGGTTCCGGCCTTACTATCCCTATGTCTATGCGACCTTCCGTACTGTCCGCGGCTGACGTCGATCGACTCGATCCGGCCCGTGCCGCCTTCGCTGCCGACGTGCGGACGGGGCTGGTCGCCACGCAAAAGCGGTTGCCGCCGCGGTGGTTCTACGACGCGCTGGGCTCGTCGCTCTTCGAGTCGATTTGCCGCCTGCCGTGGTACGGCATCACACGCGCCGAGTCGGCGCTGCTGGCGGCGCACGCGCGGGATGTCGCAGCCGCGCTCGGAGATGCCGCGTCGATCATCGAGCTCGGCGGCGGGAGCGGCGAGAAGCTCACGCTGCTGCTCGATGCGCTGGACGAGCGTAAGTATGCGACCCGCGTCCACCTCGTGGACGTATCCGCGCGCGCACTCGAGCTCGCATCCGCCAATCTCTCGCGCTTCGCGGATATCACCGTGGTCCCGATCGAAGCCACGTACGAGGAAGGATTGAGCGAAGCCGTCCGCGTGCCCGCGGCAGGCCGGCAGCTGGCGGTGTTCCTTGGATCGAACATCGGGAACTCGGAGCCCGACGAAGCGCGCGCGCTGATCGATGGGATTGCGGCGTCGCTGCGACCGGGAGATCTGTTCCTGCTGGGTGCCGACCTCGTGAAGCCCGAAGCCGATCTGATCCTCGCGTACGACGATCCGCTGGGAGTGACCGCCGCGTTCAATCGCAACCTGCTGCAGCGCATGAACACCGAGCTCGGTGCGGACTTCGAGCTGGCGACCTTCGCACATCAGGCGCGGTGGAACGCCGATGCCGGACGTGTCGAAATGCACCTCGTGAGCCGGCTTCGTCAGACGGTGCACATACCAGGCGCTGGCCTGCGCGTGTCATTCGTACCGGGCGAATCGATCTGGACGGAGAGCTCGCACAAGTACGACCCTGCGTCGGTGCAGGCCTTGGGCGCCGCGGCCGGCTTCCGCACTCGCGCGCAGTGGATCGAACCGCGCGTGCGCTTTGCGCTGACGTTGTTCGAGAGATAGAGGCCCCACGGCCCACCGTACCGCACTCTGGCAGCCCGCAGCTGCGCCCATGTAAAATGGCCACGCGCAGCGTACGTGCTGGCAGAAACGAGCCATGGTGATGGTGGTCGGCGTGGTCAAAGAGTCGCAGACGGACGAGCGTCGTGTCGCGCTTGTCCCGTCGCTGGTGCAGGCCGTCGTCAAAAGTGGAGCGACAGTGCTCGTTGAGCCAGGAGCCGGAGCAGCCGCCGGATTCCTGGATGCGGCCTATCAGGAGAAAGGCGCCACGATTGGCCAATCGCGCGCGGACGTCCTGAGCCGCGCCGACGTCGTGTTGCGCGTACGACTTGGTCCATCGGGCCACCCCGCCACCGATCGCGACCTGGGCGAGCTGCGTGCCGGCCAGGCCGTTATCGCGTTTCTGGATCCGTTGACCGATCACGTGTTGGTCCGCGCGCTCGCCGAGCGTCAGGTCTCGTCATTTTCGATGGAGCTGATGCCGCGCATCACGCGTGCGCAGAGCATGGACGCCCTGTCGTCGATGGCGACGATCTCGGGCTACAAGGCCGTCCTGCTCGCGGCCGTGACCGCGCCGCGCATGTTTCCGATGCTGATCACCGCCGCCGGCAGCGTGGCGGCTGCGCGCACGTTCGTCATTGGCGCCGGTGTCGCGGGGTTGCAGGCGATCGCGACGGCGCGCCGCCTCGGAGCGCAGGTGCAGGCCTACGACGTTCGCCCGGCGGCCAAAGAACAGATCATGAGTCTCGGGGCGAAGGTGGCCGACGTGCCGATCGAAGCCGCCGATGCGCAGGACAAGGGCGGCTACGCGAAGGCGCAGGACGAATCGTTCTATGTCAGACAGCGTGAGGCGATGGCGAAGGTCGTGGCCGTGAGCGACGTCGTCGTCACGACCGCAGCGATTCCAGGACGCCGGTCGCCCGTTCTCATCACCGCAGCGATGGTGGCCGGGATGCAGCCTGGCTCGGTGATCGTCGATCTCGCGGCCGAGCGAGGCGGCAATTGTGAGCTCACCCGCGCCGACGAGACAGTCGTGACCAATGGCGTCACGATCCTCGGACCGACCAATCTGCCGTCCACCGTGCCGTACCACGCCAGCCAGATGTACGCGAAGAACATCACCACGTTCCTCAAGCAGCTCACCACGAAGGACGGGGAGCTCGCCTGGGACTTTGCCGACGAGATCACCAAAGAGACCCTCGTGACCCACAAAGGCGAGGTCGTCCACGAGCGAGTGCGCGGGTTGGTGATGGCCAAGGCCTAGACGGGTGGCAATGACGAATGCAGATTGACGGATGACGAATGATCCTCACGAAACGTGGAGGCGGGGTCATTCGCTGCGTTCGTTCGCATTCCGAAGCCAGAGTCCGGACGAGATGCTCGGCACCATGGGGCCAATCGTCATCCGTCACTTTGCCTTCGTCACTGCTCGACTGATTACGCGAGCACGTCTTTAATCACCTTCCCTGACACATCCGTGAGCCGGAAGTCACGGCCGCTGTACCGATAGGTCAGCTTGGTGTGGTCGATCCCCAACTATACACATCGCTTTCATGACCAGCCAATCACGCTTCTCGTCAGTTTGTCCCTTGTTTTCGCGGTTCTAGCCACATGGCCGGCTGAATGGTCCCTCGCATCGAGCCAGGGCTCTGCGACGCACAAGCGCCCCGGCGTGAAGGATCCCTCCGTGCGTATTCCGATGGACCGCCTGAAGCCCGACCAGGTCTTTGCGGTTCCGGGCGCGCCCGACTGGCTGGCCATCGACGAGGACGTCTGGGTGTCGAACGAGCCCAAGAACTCGGTGATGCGGATCGATCCGCGTGCCAATGCCGTCGTCGGTCCAATCACTGTCGGCAAGGCGCCATGCTCCGGGCTGGCCGCTGGCTTCGGCACGTTGTGGGTGCCCAACTGTGGCGAGTCAACGATGTCGCGTGTCGATCTCAAGACCGGAAAAGTCACCGCCACACTGCCGACGACTATCGGCGACAGCGAAGGTGGCATCGCGACGGGGGCTGGCAGCGTCTGGTTGATGACCGACACCGAGGGCACGCTCGCGCGCATCGACCCAGCCACGAATCGCGTCGTCGCCGAGATCTCCGTCGCGCCCGGTTCGTTCGGCATCGCCTTCGGCGAAGGGGCGGTGTGGGTCACCAGCAGCGAGAAGAACGTCTTGAGCCGCGTCAACGCCTTCACGAATGTCGTCGAGCACACCATCCCCGTGGGTCCGACGCCGCGATTTCTCGCCGTCGGTGAGGGCGCCGTGTGGACGCTCAATCAAGGCGATGGCTCGATTTCGCGCGTCGATGTCGCGACCAACAAGGTGGTCGCGACCATCCAGGCAGGTCTGTCCGGGCGTGGCGGCGAGATCGCCGTTGGGGAGGGATCGGTCTGGGTCACGCTCTTCGGGTTCCCGATCACGCGCATCGACCCGAGCACCAACAAAGTCGCCCAGCAGTTCTTCGGCCCTGGCGGCGATGCCATTCGAGTCGGACTTGGCTCGGTCTGGCTCACCAATCTCAAGCAGGGCAACGTGTGGCGCCTCGATCCCCGGCGAATCGAGGCGACTCTTCCCCAGTGAGTGTTCCGGTTCAGACCAAACAAAGGGAAGCCACTTCAATGAGACTCATCGGACTGTTCGTAGCGCTTCAACTCTCGAGCTGGGTGCACTCCATGCGCAGGCGCCTGTCGCTGCGGGACATGACCATCTGACCGAAGTGGCGTGCGTGGACGTGCCTGCCGGCGAGAAACGGCCAGACTTCGGCTGCTTCAATGTCGGCACGGTCAGCGGACTGCACTTTTCCTCAGCCGGCGTCTATTGGCATCTCTACAGGTTCCCGAGCATGCAAGCCGCGCTGGCGGTCAAGACCAGTAGCGGCATCATCGCCGAGGAAGACGGCGGGGTGTGGCTGTCCGAGTTTGGTTCGCGAGACAGTGCGTCTCGGGGAGGTGAGCGCGTCGCAGTGATTGGGCCGTTGCATCTTGTGGCGGCGGAGAGTTACTTGGCCGTTCTCTCGTACGCGGTCATGCGGCCGGGCGACACGTCTCGAGTGCACACGCATCCCGGACCAGAGGCCTGGTACGTGCTCGCGGGCGAGCAGTGTCTGGACACGCCCGCCCGTGCCATCAGGGCCCGAGCAGGCGAGACCATGACGGTTGAGCCGAACATTCCGATGGAACTGGTCGTGACGGGAACTGTCGTTCGCCGGGCATTCGCGCTCGTGATTCACGACGCCACGATGCCACGAGGCATTCCGTCCACCTGGAAGCCGTCAGGCGCGTGCGCACAGTAAGCGCATCGGGCGAGCTACTTGAATCGCGATCAAGGACAGCCGACAACGATCTTGATTTGAATCGCCGCCGCCGTCAGCTGCGCGGCTTGGGACGCCGTCAGTGCCCTGCCCGTCTGCGCACGCACCTCGAGGAGAAAGCCGTCGAGCTGAGCGCAGACGTTCGCCGTCCGTCCTCCTGTAACAAGCGTAGCCAGGATGCCGACGAGCCTGACCTCGAGCGTATTGTCGAACCCAGGCCGGAGCTTCATCCGTGCGACCAGGGCAATCAAATCAACGACTTGAGCGGCCGCTCCCTTGACGACGACCCGGAAGGTCGCGCGCGAGCTGAGGCCCGACGTGTTCGTGGCGCTGCAGCTCACCGTGGTGGTCCCGATCGGAAAGAGAGTGCCCGATCCGGGCGAACACAAGACCGTCGGATTCGGATCAACGGTATCGGTGGCCGTCACGACGTAGGTGACGATGGCGCCGCTCGGACGTGTGGCGTTGACGGTGATCGTGCCGGGAACGTGGAGGACGGGAGGCGTCGGCGTCGGACTGACCACGATCGTGACAGTCTTGGAGTCGAATGCACCCGCGGCATCGTTGACGAAGACGGTAAAGACGTAGGTACCAGCCGCCGTCGGTGTCCCGGAAATCACACCGGTCGTATAGTCCATGACCAGGCCTGGTGGCAGGGTGCCCGAGTCCCAGTGGTACGGTGGCGTGCCGCCGGACGCTGTGACCGTTGCGCCGTACACCGACCCGACCGTGCCGCCGGGCAACGTTGTCGTGGCGATAGCGAGATCGCTGACGAGCGGGCCGGTCAGGACGCCCGAGGCGGGCAGACGCACGGTGGCAGTCCCGTCCGACGCCTCGAAATAGTAGTTGTGAGTGCCGAGCGCCAGCGTGGTCGTGTACAGGTCCTGCTCACCATTCCTGGGTTCACCATCGTGCAGTGAGGCGGCAGAACCAGCGTCCACCGTCATCGCATGGCACGCCGTGTCGATGCAGACGTCGACATAGGCCGGAGCCTGATGTTCGAAGTCGGCATACACGACCTTGTAGGTGAAGCTCGTCGCGGAAGAACCGAGGTCCGGATTGACGCCGTCGTTCCCGTAGCCCGCTTCAGCAGACGCGGTGAGGGTCGGAGCAATGTTCGGAAGTTGGAACGTCGCCCCCTTGACGTTGCGCTGATCTGGTCCATCTTCGTCACTGGCCCAGACCATGCGGAGGCTGCCATCCGGTAACGCGTGATGTCACTGAGCTGTTCGTTCACGAGCGGGGTATTGGTTATCTGAAACAGGCGGTTGTTGGCGACGTCATAGACGAAGATGTCCGCCGCGTCGATGACCGTGGCTCGTCGCTCGAACGCGATGAAATCCTCGGCGATGTGCGGATTCGTCGCCCAGCCGCCCGCCTCCAACGGCACCGCTGGCCCGCCGCTCACCGGGCGCCACAGGATCTGCGGGCTCGCAGCGGCCCTTGCGAGTCGTACGCGACCAGCGTCCCATTCGAGCGCGGGTTACCCTCTCGGCTCGTCGTGTTCGCGACGGTGCTCACGCTCCACGATGCACCCGTCTTCACAGCCTGCCAGATGTCGCAGTTGGTCACCGAAGTCAGACAGTGCTCCCACGTGACCACGCGCCCGTCGGGCGAGACGGCCGGATTCCCATCGGGCGCCGTATCGTTCGTGATTCGGTTGGAGACGGCGGTATCGAGGTCGTGGATCACGAGCTCGCCATGAGCCTCCAAGCCGAAGTCGATGTACGCCACGGTGTTGCCGCCAATCGCGGCGCCAAATCGATTCGTGCCCGGACCGGAGTCGATCTCCGCTGGTGCGGCAGCGGGAGTGGCGGCGTCGAAGACGAAGATTCCCGTTCGGTCAGCGAGGACGCGTGAGAACACGATCCTGCTCCCACTGACGTTGGCCAGGAGATCTTCGATGCCCCCGCCCGGCGGAATCTCCGCATCGATGCCGGTAACGAAGTTGTAGTAGCGAATCCTCAGGTCGGAGGTATACGACACCCAGTCTCCGCTGACGTGGGCATCGAACTGGTCGCCCGGGGTGAGGTTCATGTCCACGGACACGGGCGGGGGCCGGGTAGCTGACCGGCACGACCGCGATGACCGTTGCTGGTATCGCCGCCGCGAGCGCCAATGCCACGAGCCATCGAGCGCGCCGGATCAGACGTCTCAGAAACGGTGTCATCGTCGCTCTCCGTTCGAAGGTGCGTGTCGATGTCGAGTGGCTCACGCCGGAATACGCGGATTGCGGCCCGATTGTCTGGAGCAGCCACGTTGTCGTAACCGGTCGGCGCTGTTCGTGACAGCCGGCTGACGAGGACGCGCCTGCCGCGCCAACCGGGCGGGGTGCATCGGTGAACGGCGCGAATGACCCCGCCGCCACACCGCACATTTCGCACCTCGCCGCACCCCCGCACCTCTCGCGGTCACATTCCAGTCATCGGTATAGAATCCGACCATATGCTCGAAGTCGGGGCAGTCCTGGGCGGCCGCTACCAGGTGCTCGGCCGTCTGGGGACCGGGGGCATGGGCGAGGTCTTCCGCGCCAAGCGCCTTCTCCTCGGCGATGAAGTGGCCATCAAGGTCATTCGCCCCGCCGACGACGAGCGAAACGTCGTGGGCGAGCGGTTCCTTCGTGAGAGCCGCGCCATCGCGTCGCTCCGACACCCCAACATCGTCGCCATCCTCGACTTCGACATCGGAGCCGAGGGACAGCCGTATCTGGTGATGGAGTATCTGAACGGTCCGAGTCTGCGGGAGGAGATGAGCGCCCGTGGCCGCTTCGATCTCCTGGACTTTCAGCAGATCTTCCGTCCCATCTGCAGCGCCCTGCAGCTGGCGCACGAGCGGAGCATCGTCCACCGCGACCTGAAACCGGGCAACATCGCCAGCCACCGCTACGAGAGCGGTGACATGGTGTGGAAGGTGATCGACTTCGGGATCGTGACCATCATGGATCCCGATCGGACCAAGCTCACCAGTGCCCATCAGTTTCTCGGCACCGCCGCGTATGCGTCGCCCGAACAGTTGTCGGAGCAGCCGGTCGACGGCAGGAGCGATCTCTACGCGCTCGGGGTGATCGCCTTCGAGATGCTCGCCGGCCGGCGTCCGTTTCTGGCCGACACGATGATGGGGCTGCTCGACCAGCACCTGCACGACCAGCCACCCGATCTGTCGAGCCTTCGGTCGGATCTGCCGCCCGATGTCACGCGTGGGGTGATGCGGGCGCTGGCGAAGAAGCCCGACGATCGGTGGCCCAGTGTGGCCGCGTTCAGCCGGGCGCTTGCGCCGGCAGACGCCGCGACCTCAGTCGTGACCGCGTCGACCGCCAGCGGCCTGCTCGGCACCTACGAGCTCGGCGAGATGATCGGCCGCGGGCGCTTCGGCAGCGCGATCCATCGGGGGATGCATCGTGCCCTCGGGCACCCGGTGGCCATCCGCATGTTCCGGGCCGCGTCGGGTGTGGACAAGGAGGCCGTTCGACAGCGGTTCCTCAGTGAGGCGCGCGCCCTGCAGGTGTCGCATCCGAACATCGTCAATGTCCGGGATTTCGGTGAGAGCGGCGACGTCATGTACGTCGTCACCGATCTGCTGCAGGGAACGAGTCTGGCGGAGCGCCTGCGGACGATCGGTGCGTTGCCGCTGGCGGACGTCCAGAAGTTCGTCGGCGAACTGTCGGACGCTACCGCGGCGATCCACCGGCGCAGGGGCCTCATCTGCGGGCTGCATCCCGGCATCGTGCGGCTCGTGCGGGAGAGCGACGAGGATGGGCCCGAGCGTGTGGCCATCTCGTCGGCCGGCATCGCCAGCCTGCACGATTTGCTGCGGACCCTCGACGAGGGCGCGCTTCGTGGAGGCACGATCGCCGGCACCGAATTGCCGTATGTCGCGCCCGAAGTGCTGACCGGCAGGCCCGCGGCGCCCTCGGCCGACATCTTCACCATTGGCGCACTCGCGTTTGAAATGGCCACGGGCCAGCCGCCATTCGAGGCGAACTCGCTGCCAGAGCTGATCGGCTCCATGATGGCGGATGCCGTTCCCCCTGCGCGCTCCCGCCGACCCGAGCTGCCGGAGGCGGTCAGCGATTGTATCGGGACCTGTTTGCGCGTGGATCCAGACAAACGATTCGCTTCGGCTGCGGCCCTGCTCACCGCATGGACTGACGCGTGGAAATGACACCCTCGGAACCTTCGGGCTTGTTCATGCGCCTTGTATTTCGTTCCTCGCTGCTAATCGCGATGGTGCTGTTGACAACGCCACTTGGCGCGTTGCGACCGCTGTTTACGACAGTATTTCCACCCAGCGAGTTTGCCGAACATCGGGCGGGCGTCTTCGACGCCATCGGGGACGCCGTGGCCGTGGTGCAGGGTGCACCGGAACTGCCGTCGTACCTCAGGTTCCGTCAGAACAATCACTTCTTCTATTTGACCGGCGTCGAGACTCCGCGCGCGCTCGTCCTCCTCGACGGCCGCACCAGGACGACGACGTTGTTCCTCGCCCCGGCAAATGAAGCAATGGTGCGATCAGAGGGACCCGTACTTGTTGCAGGGGCGGATGCAGAACGGCTGACGGGCGTCGCGGATGTCCGGCCGCGTGACGCATTTCGTGAGTCGTTCGTTGCTGCGGTTGGAGCCGGCCGCACGGTGTACACGCCGTTCCGAGGCGAGTCGATCGCCGCCGTGACGCCCGACGCGGTTCAGCGTCATGCCGCGGCAGCCGCGGCCGATCCCTGGGACGGCCAACCCTCGCGCGAAGCCACTTTCCGCGAGAAGCTCGCAGCTGCCGCACCTGGGGCGAGCGTCCGCGATCTCGATCCCATACTCGACAAACTGCGCGTCATCAAGACGGCGCGCGAGATCGCGGCCATTCGCGAGTCCACGCGCGTTGCCGGGCTCGCGATGGCCGAAGCCATGCGTTCCGCGGCGCCAGGGATGCATGAGCACGACATCGAAGCCATCGGCGATTGGATCTTCAAGAGTCACGGCGCACAGGGCATCGCCTACTTCGGACTCGTCGCGACCGGCGCGAACGCGATCTATCCGCACTATCACGCGGGCACCGACGAGCTGAAGGATGGCGACCTGGTGCTCTTCGACTACGCACCAGACATCGATTACTACTCGTCCGATGTGACGCGCATGTTTCCGGCGAACGGGCATTTCTCGCCGACGCAGCGCGAGCTGTATGGCACCTACGTCAAGCTCTATTCGGCCTTGATGGCCGGGATCCGGCCAGGAGCGGCACCTTCGGCGATCATCGAGCAGACGGTCCCTGTGATGGACCGCATCGTGTCGTCCACGACGTTCAGTCGTCCCGCCTACCGTGCCGCTGCTGAACGATTCGTCGATGGCTTTAGGCACAATTCGCGGAACCGACTCGGCCACTTCGTGGGCATGGAAGTCCACGACGTGTCCACGGACTTCGACGTGCTGAAGCCCGGCATGGTGTTCACGATCGAGCCGCAGCTCGTCGTTCCCGAGGAACGCCTCTATTTCCGGCTCGAGGATGTGATTGTCGTCACACCCGGTGGCTATGAGAACCTGTCGGCGTTCGTGCCGGTAGACATGGAGGGGATTGAAAAGACGATGGCCGAAGCCGGACGGTTCGAGCCGCAGCGACACACGGAGTCGGCGGCACGCCGGTGACTCCACATGGCACACGGCGCGCGGCTCAAGGCACATGGCCCACGGCCCTCGAGCACTTAGAGCGACAGGTCCGAGCCCTCAGGCCCTAGACTCTTCGACTTCTTGACTCTGCGACGTTTGACTCTTCGACCTTTTGACTTTAGTAGTGCACCGTCGCATTCGCCGCGGTGGCCGCGCCGAGCAATCCCGCCTGCGGATTCAGAATCACTTTGACGGGAGCATTGTCCACGAGGTCGTTCATCGGGCTCTTGGCGCGGAACGCTGCGAGGAAGTGCGGTTCCGCGAGGGCGGGCAGGATCTTTGGTGCGATTCCACCGCCGATGTAGATGCCGCGCGTGGCGACCGCCCGCAGCGCGAGGTTCCCGGCTTCGGCGCCGTACGCCTCGACGAAGATGTCGAGCGCTTCGCGGCACTGCGGACACGTCCCAGCCATGCCCTTGGTCGTCACCACTGCCGCCAGATCTGGGGTCGTCTCGAGATCCACACACGGCGAGGGGTGCGAGAAGTGATACAGGTTGCGAAGGCCCAATCCTGAGACGACTTGTTCCACCTCGGCCCGGCCGTACTTGGCCGTCAGCCAATCGGCAAGGCGGAACTCTCGTGGCGTGCGAGCGGCGAAGTCCGCGTGTCCCGCCTCTGAAGGTGCCGGAACGAGCCGGTGTCCATCGTTGAAGAGAAACGACTGGCCCATTCCGGTGCCTGCGGCGAGCAGCGCCGCATTGCCGCTCAGGTTTGGCTCGCCGGTCTGCAGCACGTGCAACTCACTGCTTTCGAGCACCGGCACCGAATACGCGATCGCCACCAGATCGTTGAACAGGCGGACGCGGCTGAGGCCGAGCGCAACGGCGAGCTCGCGGCCGTCCACTCGCCACCCGACATTGGTGAGCTCGGCTTGATCGTCGATCACGGGGCCTGCCACGCCGAGCGACGCGGCTTCGATGCGGGGGCGGCCCTGCGGCTGATCCTGGAGAAACTCCTCGACCATCGTCGCGAGGCTCGCGTATTTCGTGGTCGCGTAGGATTGAACGGCCACCGGCAAAGGCCTGAGCGGCGCACGCGAGAACAACCCGAGCAGCGTCTTGGTTCCGCCGATGTCGCCAGCCAGCAGCATGGGCGATGATTCTACTGCACCCCCAAGCCGGCACCGGCGCGCTATCATGCGGCGAGGATCGATCCACTGCGGTGACCGAACAACGCTTCACGGCGCGTGAAGTACTCGCGCGCTATCCGAACCTCACCGACGACCACCTGCGGTATCTCCGCAAATGGGGATTGGTCCGGCCTGCCACGAAAGCCGGTTCCCTTCAGTCGTACGGTTTTTCCGATCTCGCCGTGGCCCGCCAGGTGAGTGCGGCTCTTGCGGAGGGCAGGTCGTTCAACAGGATCGTCCGCGGCTTGCTCGCGGATTCGGCGGGTCAGCTCGCGCTCGACTTCCAGGCCGATTCATCGCCCGCGAAGGTCCTCCGGCTTTCTCCGCGGCCCGTCGCCGCATCGTCCACTGAGCAGCCTTCCGCCGAGTCGGCGCCTGCGCGCGATCGTCGCGCGGAGCAGATCTTTCTCGAGGCGTCGGCGCTTGACGATGGCAGTGCGGACAGGCTCGATGACGTGGCCGCGCGCTATCGTGAGGCGCTCAGGCTCGACCCTTCGCTGGTACCGGCGCTGATCAATCTCGGCAACGTGCATTACACGCGAGGCGCGCTCATCGAGGCGCAGGTGCTGTACGAGCGAGCGATTTCCCTCAGCCCGACGTACTTCGAGGCGCACTTCAATCTGGGCAACGTGCTGCTGGATCTCGGACGGCTGGAGGATGCCTGCATGTCGTACAGCGATGCGATCACGATCAGCCCGCGATGCGGCGACGCGCACTTCTACCTGGCGGTGACGCTCGAGAAGCTCGGCCGATCGGCGGACGCGCGGCAGCACTGGCGCGCATACCTCGAGCTGGCCCCCGACGGTGAGTGGGTGGATCTCGCGATGGAGTTCAGCGAGTAGGGATCAGAAGCGTACGTAGTATTCGCGCTTCTTCGGCGTCCGGCGCAGCTTGAAGTACGAGCAGTCAGGGCACCACGCCGCCGGATCGAAACTCGACGTCCCGGCAATCGGCAGCACGTCGCGATGGCCGCAGCACTCGGGACCATCCTCGGGCGGGCGGCGCCAGCGGCACGACCGAAACTTCATGACCGCCTCTGGCACGGTGGGAGGCGGCGGGTGCGGCCGCCGCTGGTGCAACGGCGGGCGCATCCTCGACCGGCGCGGGACGCGCCTGCGGCACGGTCCAGATCGTCGTTATTGAAGCGAGAATCCAACGGATTTCTCCAGGGCGCGAAGGGCGCGCAACTCTTCCGGAGCCACGAGTGTAACGGCCGTGCCGGTGGCGCGGTCCCGTCCCGTGCGGCCCACCCGATGCACGTACGCTTCAGGGGTGTCGGGCACCTCGAAGTTGACGACGTGTGTGATGCCGTCGATGTCGAGACCACGGGCGGCGAGATCGGTGGCGACGAGGACGCGATGTCGGCCCCCGCGGAAGCCTTCGACTGCCGCCATCCGCTCAGACTGCGATCGATCGCCGTGCAGCGCGACAGCGCGGACGCCCAATCGGGCGAGGTCGCGCGCCACGCGATCCGCACCACTCTTGGTGCGGACGAAGACGAGCGTTGGTCCTTCCGCACCGCGGAGGAAGCGCGCCAGCCATTCGACCTTCTCGTTGCGCGCCACCGTATGCACCGTGTGTGTAATCGAGGTGGCCGGTCCGCCTGCGCGCCCCAGCTGGAAATGCCTGGCGTCGGCGTCCACGATGGCGCTCGACAGCCGCATGACCTCGTCGGGCAGCGTGGCGGAAAAGAGCAGCGTCTGACGCTGAGTACGGCAGCGTGCCGACGATCCGCTGGACGTCCGGCCAGAAGCCCATGTCCATCATGCGGTCCGCCTCGTCCAACACGAGAACCCCGAGGCCGGTGAAATTCACGGCGCCGCCGCGCATGTGATCCATCAGCCGACCCGGCGTTGCCACCACGATTGACACGCCCGCTCGAAGGGCGCGGTCTTGCGGATCCATGGGCACGCCACCGTAAACGGCCACGCTCGTGACCTGCGGCGTGTGGTACGTGAGGCCCTGGATCGTGTCTTCGATCTGCACCGCCAGCTCACGCGTCGGCGCCAGGATGAGCGCCCGCGTGGCGCCGTGCGGCTCGGCGCCCTCGCGCAGCAGCCGCTCGAGAATCGGCAGCACGAAGGCCACGGTCTTGCCCGATCCCGTCTCGGCCGACGCCAGCACATCGTCGCCGGCGAGCGCATACGGTATGACGGCGCTCTGCACGGGCCGCGTCTCGGTGTATCCAAGCTCCTTCAGTCCCTGCAACAGCGCCGGCGACAGCGGGTAGCTGGTGAACGCGACCGGCGCCGGGTCGTAAAGGGCTTGTTCGCGATCCGAATACGTGGGAGGCGGCGGCAACGGTCGCCGCGAGGGACGGCTTCGAGAACGCCCCGCCCGGGGAGGCCGGCGATTCGAGGCAGCTGGTCGAGGTGATCCCTTCACTCGCTAGCGCGCCCTGAATGTGATGATGCCCCGCACCGGATCGTACGGCGACACACCCACCGTTACCCGATCTCCCGGCACGACTTTGATACGGAATCTGCGCATGCGCCCACTGAGCTGTGCCAGCACTTCGTGCCCGGCATCGCTCTGGACGCGATAGAGCCCGCCGCTGTGAACCGCCACGACGGTGCCCTGAATGTCGATGAGGTCGTCCTTGCTCAAAAGGAATCCTTTCCTGCGATAGCAAGCATTGTGCCACATAGCGCAGTGGCGGGCAAGATGAACCGACGCTGGACCTGGCGGTTCAGCGGCTGGCGCCGAGACGGCGGACGGCTTCCTCGACCTGCCTGGCCAGCGCTGGATAATCGTCACCGCTCAGGTGGAGCGCCTCGCCGAAGCGCACGGTGACTCTACCAGGTGTCGCCATCCGCGCACGGGGATGGAGCACGCGATTCACGCCCTCGATGCGGACGGGCACGACCGGCACGTCCAGCCGGGCGCCCACCATCCCGATGCCGGGCCGGAAGGGCAGCACCCGGTCGTCCTCGCTCCGACGTCCCTCGGGGAAGATCAGCACCGACTCGCCCTCCGCGAGCAGGCTGCCGATGTATCGCATCGTCTGACGGGCACCGGCCTCCCGCTGTGGCAGTGGGAAGGCATTGAAGAACGTGGCCGCCAGGTAGTAGTTCAGGCTGTTCGTGAACCACTGCCAGCGAGACACGCGCGCCGGGAAGAAGTGTGCTTCGAAGAACTCCTTCGCCATGGCCACCGCGACGTGCGCCCGCACGCGACCACCCAGCGCCGCGAGGATCACTGGCGTGTCCATGTGGCTTTGATGGTTCGCGGCGAAGACGACCGGACCTTTGAGGTGTTCGAGGTGCTCTCGTCCTTCGACCTGGATCCACGCAAAGACGCGGGCCAGCGGCAGGAGCCAGGTCGCCTGGCTCCCGCGGCGCAGCAGTCGCACTGGCCAGGACCGGTTCCACGACGGAAAGTCCACGGGCTCGGGCGTGCCTTCGTCCGCGCGCTGACTCGCGCCGCCTTCACTGACGATCCGTTCGAGGTCGGCGACGCTCTTGGCTCCCGCGAAGGCGGACTCGTCGATGGTCGTGTGAAACCGCTCCTCGAGCGCGACCATCAGCTCGACGCGCTCGAGTGAGCTCAGCCCGAGCTCGTCGAGCGTGGAGGCGCCACTGACCGTACGGCCGGTGGCGAAGCGCGACAACAGCGTCTCGACGGTGTCACCGCCTCGGGCCGCCGTGGGCGGCGCTCCACCCGAGACCCAGTCGCGGATCTCGCGCCGTTTCAGTTTGCGCGTGCCCTCAGTCCGCGGCAGCTCCGATCCCGGCCACCGCGACACACTCTTGACCTTCTGATGATCGAGCAGCTGACGGTTGGCCTCGCGCACGACCGCCTCGAGATCGACCGTGCCGTCAGCGAGGATGACGGCATGGACACGCTCGTCGCTGCCTTGTCGCAGGCCGACGACCGCCGAGTCTTTGACGCCGGGCACGGCGTTGACGGCGCGCTCCACGTCCTCGGGAAAGACGTTCAGCCCCTCGGAAGTGACGATCATTTCCTTCTTGCGGCCGCGGATGAACAGCCGTCCGTTCGCGTCCACCTCGCCGATGTCGCCGGTGTGGAACCAGCCGTCTTCGAACGCCTCGCGCGTCGCGGCATCGGCATTGAAGTAGCCGCTCGTCACGTTGTCGCCGCGGACGAGGATCTCGCCATCCTCGGCGACCCTCACTTCGACGCCTGCGATCGCCTTGCCGACCGATCCACGGCTCGTGCTGAACGGGTGATTGAGGCTGACGATCGGCGCCGTCTCCGTGAGGCCGTACCCCTGCACGACGACGAAGCCAAGGCGGCCCCAGAACTCCTCGAGCGCCGGATCGAGCGGCGCGGCGCCGACGACGAAGCTCCAGAACTTGAGGCCGAACGCGCGATGGACGCGGCGGTAGCGCCACCACCGTCGCGTGAAGTGCTCCTTCTGCGGCGGGGGGATCGCGGCCTCCGGCGCCTGACGCAGGACGTGCTCGCGCAGCACGTCGAGGATCTTCGGCACCGACACGAGTACGGAAATGCGGCGCTGCCGGATCTGACGGACGATCTCGTTGGGGTTGTACCCGTGAATGAAGACGACCGTACCGGCGAGCATCGGCGGCACGAACGTCGCCATCGACTGCCCGAACATGTGACTGAGCGGCAGCAGATTCAGGAAGCGGATGGGCGAGAACGGCCGCGCGTACTTGCGATACTTCAGGATCTCGCGCTCGACCGGCACGATGTTCGCGAGCAGGTTCCGATGCGTGATGACGACGCCCTTCGGTTCAGCCGTCGCGCCCGACGTGAAGATGATCTCAGCCACATCGTCTCGCGTCACGCCGGCGTCGGGAATGGCTGACGTGTCGCTCCAGTCGAGATCCGCGAGCGGCCACACCAGCGGGGCGGCATCGCGGACGTCGTCCAGCCGGCACTTCGCTGCCGGCCAGAAGCACGCGCGCTTTGACGATGGCGGCGACGCGGCGCAGAAAGTCGGGCGAGGCGCGATAGTCGATGGGTACGGCGACGATGCCCTGAAGCAGACAGCCCCAGAAGCGCGACAATCCATTCGGGCCTGTTCTCGCTCCAGACGAGGACCGCATCGCCCTTCGTGAGGCCCGCGCGCGTCAGGCGTGCGGCAAACGCGCGCGCCGCCCGCACCGTGTCATCGTAGGTGTAGGCATGCGTCCGGAAACCGTTGTCGTAGACGAGAAAGTCGCCGCGGGCGTGACGGAGATCGGCGAAGAAATCGAGGAGCGTGTCGCGGCGCATCGGTCCGACTATGATAGTTCGGTACTCATGTCCTCGCTGCCGCCCGCGCTGGCCGTCGGCGCGCTCTACGACTCGTTCCTGCAGAACGCACTGAAGCAGTTCTTCTCGCGGGCGACGTTCGGCGCCGAGCCGATCCTCTCGGCGTCATCAGATGGCCGCCTGGCGATCGAACCGTCGGACGATCCCTGCGTGTTGACGGTCCGCTGGTTCGGGTCGCGTTACACGCTCCGCGTTCCCGAGGGCCAGCCGTTCACCGAGCACGAAACGAGGTTCGCGCGCGCCATCGGTTCCGTGCTGGCGGCGCGCTACCGCGCGATTCTGAACCCGAAGTTCCTGGTCGAGCGCGGCGAGCTGTTCCGCGGCGCGATCGAAGACCGCTACGTCGGCGCGTTCCTGGACGACTCGTCGTACGGGGCCTCGCAGGGCCAGCCGCGCGCCGATCGCATCGCCTCGGCTATCGAGGTCATGCGCGTGGCCGCGCTGAGCAGCTACGAAAATCGTCCGATCTCGACTGGCGTCCTGCTGCTCGGCACGCGGGAGGATCCGGTCTCGCCTCATCCGACGCGTCCGCCTGGCAGCCATCACTACTCACAGGCGCTCACGGGCGTGAAGAGCTTCTTCCGCCTGGTGGATGGACTCCGCACGTTGTTCGTCGTGGGCAGCGACGGGATGCTGCTCGACATCGTGGACGTGCAGGATTGGGCCTATCGCGCGTCGGGTGGCGGGCCGCTCGAGTGCGCCGTGCCCGGCGGCCTACGAGGCGCACGCACGCGCAACGCTCCACAACGGACATGTGTGTCTGGTTCTCAGCCCCTCGCATGAGATCAAGGTGTTCGCGGAGGGCGCGCAGGTGCTCGCGTACCGCCACGCGAGCTGGGCGCTGCTCGACCTGCAGCGGAAGTACGACATGTGGGCAGCGGCCGTCGGCAACGACGCGCTGGCCAGCCGGCTGTTCCTGTCAGCGCTCGATCTGGCGGATGCGCGCGAGGGCGCGTTGTTCGTCGTCCTGCGCGATCCGTCCACGGCGGTCGAGCACCTCGTCAGCCTGCCGGACAGGATCGACATCGGTCTGACGGATGTCGGGAACCTGCAGGCGCCGCCGACGCGCCGGGACCTGCTCTACCTGCTCACAGGCCGCACCGTGACCGAGCTCGAGCCGACCGTACTGGCGGCGCTCGCCTCCATCGACGGCGCGATGGTGACCGACCGCGCCGGCAATCTGATTGGGATCGGCGCGATCCTTCGTCACCCGTACACGACGGCCGTGGCCGAAGACGCCATCATCGAAGGGGCCCGCTCCACCGCCGCCATGACGGCCAGCCGTTTTGGCCCCGTACTCAAGGTCAGCGAGGACGGCGGCATCACGTTCTTCGACGGCGGCAAGGTCTGGGACATCTAAAGAATCGACCATTGACGAATGCAGATTGACGATTGACGATGATGGCCAATTCGAAGCCATCGGTCATCGCGTCAGCGCGCGCGAGGCTTCCGCGTGAGTAGGAGCGGCGGCTCATCAGGCGGCGCATCGACGCGCCTGAGGTCCGCACTCGCTGACCCCGAGGGCTGCATGGTGAAGCGCACCGTAGCCTGACCGCGCCGGACGCCAAAGGACAGGACCCCCGCCTTCCACACGAGGTCTCGGAGTGGGATTTCATCGTGGCCGACGACCTTCGGATTGCCGTCGCTATCGGACTCGATCCGGTAGAAGACGACCGTCCCCGCGAACGATCCGCCGGTCTGCGTGATCGTCAGGTCGACGGCCGGCGTGGACTCCATCAGTCCACGCCACTGTCCCAGAACGGCAGCCTCGGACGCCGCGACTGGCTTTGAAGTCGATTGGACGACCGCGCGCGCCACGAGCGGCGCCGTGAACACACTCATGGCTGCAACGAGGCCGAAGGCCTGTGACAGTCGCTTCATGATGTCCTCCCCTCCAGAACCAGCGTGCGTCGTTCACGGGCGCTCGTGCGAACCCTGCTGTGACGGCGGCCGTAGCCTGCATAGATTGCGAGTCCGAGCACCATCCAGATCACCAGCCGCTCCCACGTCGCCTGTGGCAGGCTGGCCATCAGCAGAAGACAGACAACCACTGCCAGCACCGGGACGAGTGGCACGAAGGGGACGCGGAACGGTCGCGGCAGATCCGGCTCCCGGGCACGCAGGAACAGCACGGCCAGCGCGACGACCACAAAGGCGAACAGCGTACCGATGCTCACCAGCTGCCCGAGCGTGCTGACACTCGTGAAGCCAGCGGCGACCGCGACGGCCACGCCCGTGACGATGGTCGTGATGTGCGGCGTCCGCCATCGTTCGTGGATCCGCGCGGCCCATGGTGGCAACAGGCCGTCGCGCGCCATCGCTTGAAAGACCCGCGCCTGCCCGAGCATCGTCACGAGCATAACGCTGGTCAGTCCGGCCAGTGCGCCCAACTCCACGAGCACCTTCATCACTGAGAGCAGGAGATGAGCCGAGCCGCTCGCACGAGCACCGGCGGCATCCAACGCGACCACCATCGGCGCCGGACTGCCAAGCATTTGCCGGTAGGGAACCAGCCCCACCATGATTCCGGACACGAGCATGTAGAGCAGCGTGCAAATCGCCAGCGATCCCAGAATGCCGACTGGCATGTCGCGCTGAGGGTTGCGAGATTCCTGAGCCACCGTCGAGACCGCATCGAAGCCGATGAACGCGAAGAAGATCACCGCGGCGCCGCGCATCACGCCCGACCAGCCGAACTCGCCGAAGTGACCGGTATTCGCCGGGACGAACGGATGCCAGTTCGCGGGCTGGATGAAGAAGACACCTCCCGCGATCACGACGACGATGACCGAGATCTTGAGCAGCACCATTGCGGCGTTCATCGCTGCCGACTCGCGGATCCCGATCACCAGCAGGACGGTCACCGCGGCCGTGATCAAGACCGCAGGCAGATTGAAGACGGCCATCGCGTCCGGACCTCCTGCGACGGCCACGACGGTCCCCGGCGCGGCGCTGAGGGCTGCAGGGAATGACAGGCCGACCTGGCTCAGAAAGCTGGAGAGATGTCCCGACCAGCTGACCGCCACCGTGGACGCGCTCAGCGCGTACTCGAGCACGAGGTCCCAGCCAATCAGCCAGGCCGCCAGTTCACCCAGCGTTGCGTAGGCGTAGGTGTAGGCGGATCCCGAAACCGGGACGGCGGACGCGAACTCGGCATAGCACAGGCCGGCTAGTGCACTCGCAATACCCGCGATCGCCATCGACAAGACGATGGCCGGGCCGGCGTGCGCGGCCGCAGCCTGCCCGGTCAGCACAAAGATTCCGGCGCCAATCACGGCTCCAATTCCGAGCGCAATCAGATCGCGGCGTCCCAGGACGCGCTTGAGCGCGTGTCCGTCGGACGATCGCGCCTCGGCCTCGAGTGTTGCGATGCTCTTGATGGCAAAAACAGACACGCCGCCTCCGTACGTAAGCTCTTTCGGAGAACCTTCGGAGAACCGATGGTTGGAGTCTGGCCGGGTGAGGGCGATGAAGTCTTGAAGGCCGACTGGACGAAACGTGAAGGGTAGGTGAAGATCTCCTGAAAATCGCATGGCCGACACTTTGTCCGCCGCGTCAACGGTCACTTTCGGCCCGTTCCGGCTCGACATGACGAATCGGATGCTGTCCAGGGACGGGGTGGACGTCGCGCTGCCGCCTCGCGCGGTGTCCGTACTCTGGTTGCTCGTCGCGCGGGCCGGCCACGTCGTGTCGAAGCAGGACCTGCTCGACACCGTCTGGAAAGACGCCTACGTCAGCGACACGTCCCTCGCGGAAGCCATCAGCCTCGTCCGTCACACACTCGGTGACGACGCGCAACAGCCCGCCTTCATCCAGACGCTGCCCCGGCGCGGGTACCGGTTTGTCGCGCCCGTGTCGCCGGACGGCGTGTCCGCCCCCTCGCTGTCGGTCCCCGAGCCGATCGCGTTGCCAGCACCCGCCACGGCACTGCCCGTGAGCGGCACGGCTCCCATCTGGACGCCCTGGCTGCCGTATCTCGGATGGTTCGCGCTGGGAGTCGCCGTGGGTCTGGCCGCGCTGGCATTCGCATCCGCACCTGCGCCCGCGCCGCATGCGGTGGTGCGGCTGGGACTCGGACTGCCGGACGGTCTGACCATCGATCGAACGCCGCGCCCGATTGCCATTACGCGCCGTGGTGACATCACCGCGATCGTGGTGCGTGGTCGGGACAGCGTACGTCACCTCGCCATCCGACGCCTCGATCGTACCGACCTCGTCACGATCCGCGACAGCGAGGGCGCCGCAGCCCCGTTCTTTTCACCCGATGGCCGCTGGGTCGCGTTCTTCGCACGAGGACGTCTCTATCGAGCCATGGTGGCGACGGGCGTCCCCGAACCGATCGCCGATGCGCCCGCCGCGCTGGGAGGCACCTGGAACGAAGACGACGCCATCGTCTTTGCTTCGCGATGGACGGGCGGCCTGACCATCGTTCCAGCGACAGGCGGTCCGGCTCACGAGCTGACGACGCCGGACATCGACAACGGCGAGGTCCGCCACGCCTGGCCCACGGCGATCGAGGGCAGCCACGGTGACATCAGCTTTGCGATCGCGTACGGCCTCGATGCCGCGACCGACAGCCGCGTGGCGTTCGTGAACACTCGCACACGAACGATCACTCGCCTCGACGTTGGCGCCGTGGACGTCCGTCCCCTGCCGACGGGTCACCTGCTGCTTCTCGAACAGGGCCGGGAGGCCGTGATTCCCGTTGACCTGCCGTCGGCGTCACTCACTGGATCGCTCGTCACGCTTCCCGATCCAGTGGACGTCGATCCGGTCGCCGGTGGGGCGGCAGTCGCGATCTCGTCCGCCGGACTCCGGGTCGCGGTCGAACCAGGCCCTTCGCCGGGCGTCGAGTGGCTGGACAGGAGCGGAGCCCGTCAGGCGCTGTCGTCGGGCCTGCTCGATCTCGACGATCTCGCGCTCTCGCCCGACGGCACTCGGATCGCTGGCATCGAGCGTCGTCGCGACAGCCAGCAACTCTGGGTCGTGGACGTGATTCGCGGTGCCCGAACGCTTCTCGTCCGCGGACGACGCCTCGCGTCGCCTGTGTGGTCTCCCGACAGCCGCTCGCTCGCCTACGCGGCCGGCGACCGTTCGGGACTCGCGCTTTCGATCGCTCAAGCCGACGGGAGTGGATCGCCTCACCTCGTGCTGTCACAGCGTGGCGCCGTCGTGCCGACGAGCTGGTCTCCGGACGGTCGAGACGTCATCGTGGCTCGGTCTGGCCAGTCTGGTTGGGATCTTGCCCGGGTCGCGGTGGCGGGAGGTGCGTCTGTCGCATTGACCGCGTCGGCGGACGATGAGGTTGGGGGCGTGGCCTCTCCAGACGGCAAATGGCTTGCCTATCTCACGAATCAAACTGGCAACTGGGCGCTTGCCGTCCGACCGCGCGGCAGCCCGGGCCCCGCGATGCTGGTGGCCTCCGACGCGCATCGGCCCGTGTGGCTCGACTCGTCGACCCTGCTCTTCGACAACGGTGTGCAGGTGTTGCGCGTCTCCATTCCCACCGATTCGCAGCGTCCGCCAGACCCCGCCGCGCTGGCTGGAGACCGCGAGACGATCGCGGCGCGCGGCGCCAGCGCAGACGGCCGCATCCTCGTGCGCGCTGTCTCGTCGACACCGGCAGCCACGCTCGAGTGGTATGACGAGCTTCGTGCGACGATTGCCGCGAGCCAGCCCCTTCCGGGTGCAATTCGCTAAAAACAGCGGTCGGATACAATTGCAGGCTCTGAGGCGGTCATTCATAGCGTGATGCGGATCTTTCTGACTGGTGCGACCGGGTACATCGGTTCGTCCGTGCTCGAGGCCCTCATTCGAGCGGGCCACAGCGTGACGGCACTCGTTCGCGATAGCAACCGCGGCCGGCAGGTCGCGGCCGGCGGTGCTTCGCCAGTCGTCGGCGATCTTGGCGAGGCGTCAACATGGCACGCCGCGGCGCGCGGCCACGATGCATGGCTGCACACGGCCTACGAACGTTCGGATCGAGGACCTGTATCGGATCGTGTGGCTCTCGACACGATACTGGCGGCCGCGCAAGCGCGCTCGGCAGAGTCACCGGCCCTGGTTGTCTACACGTCGGGGATCTGGGTGCTGGGTCCAGCGCCGTCGCCGGTTGACGAGTCGGCGCCGCTCAATCCGACCCCCCGCGACGCATGGCGTCCAGCGCACGAGCGAATCGTGCTCGATGCCGCGAGCTCTGCGGTCCGAACCGCGGTCATCCGCCCAGGTGTGGTGTACGGAGGATCGCGCGGCCTCGTGTCGGATCTTTTCAAAGACGGCGCAAACGGCCTCATCCGCGTCGTGGGCGACGCCAGCAATCGCTGGCCGCTCGTCTACGATCGCGATCTCGCAGATCTGTATGCGCGCATCGTGGCCACACCATCGGCCTCTGGAATCTTCCATGCCACCGACGATGCCGATCTGAGGCTCAGTGAGGTTGTAGAAGCGATCGGTCGAGCCATGAAAACGCAGCCCAGCGTCCGGCACATTCCCATCGACGAGGCTCGCGCCAAGATGGGGAACTACGCTGACGCGCTGACCCTGGACCAGGTCGTGCGATCGCCGCGCGCACGGTCGATCGGCTGGGCGCCGTCGCTGCGATCGTTCGTTGGCAACGTGCCCAGATTGTTCGAGGAATGGCGCGCTGACCGGGAGAGTTGATGTGCGCCGCGATCTGGATCCCAGGCGCGCACACAACGAGGGGCGGCAGTGACGCTCGCTGCCGGCACACGCGCGCTCGTCTCGCTCGACGACATCACGGCGGCCGCGTCGCGCATCGCGGGGATCGCGCGGCGGACGCCGCTCTGGTCCGCCACGGCAGACCCGAACCGCGCAGGCCTCTGGTTGAAGTGCGAGAACCTGCAGCTCACCGGCGCCTTCAAGATCCGCGGTGCCGCCAACATGCTGCGCCAGCTCGATCGCGACGCGCTGGACCGCGGCGTGATCACCTACTCGTCCGGCAATCACGGCCAGGCGATGGCCTGCACCGCCCGCCTGCTGGGAGCTCCAGCCGTTGTCGTGATGCCTACAACGGCCCCGGCGGTGAAGGTCGAGGGCGCCCGGGCATACGGCGCCGAGGTCGTGTTTTGTGGTACGACTACCATCGAGCGTCGGCTGGAAGCGGAGCGGATTGCGGCCGAACGCGGCATGACGATGGTGCCGCCGTTCGATCACCCGTGGGTGATCGCTGGACAGGGGACCATTGGCCTCGAGATACTCGAAGAGCTCCCGGGTGTTGAAGCGATCTATCTACCCGTCGGTGGCGGCGGTCTCGTGTCAGGCGTCGCTGCCGCGGTAAAGCGCCTGCAGCCGGCCGTGCGCATCGTCGGCGTCGAGCCGACAGGCGCGCCGAAGATGACGCGGTCGCTCGCGGCCGGACACCCTGTGACGCTCGAAGCCACGTCGAGCATCGCTGACGGTCTACTGGCCGTTCGGCCCGCCGACATCACATTCGCTCATGTCGCGGCGCTGGTGGACGAGATCGTTACCGTCACCGAGGAAGAGATCGCGGAGTCTGTGCGCTGGCTTGCGCGTGAGGCACACCAGGTCGTAGAACCAAGTGGCGCGGTGGCCGTCGCCGCGGCCAGGGCACGCCATGCGATCAACACCGACTCCGGGTATATCGTCGCCCTGTTGAGTGGTGGCAATGTGGCCCCGGAGCGGCTGTCTCACATCCTGGCCGGGGCACGTTGACGATTTCGTCGCGTCCGTCAATGCACCTCGCCCGGTCGCTCAGAACTCCCGTAGAAGCCCTCTTGCGAGCACAACTCCTTCTTCGGTCGTCGTGAACGCGCCATCGAGCTGGCGCTCGTAAAGCGTGTCGAGGAGCTGTCCGAGTCGAGGACCTGGCTCCACGCCGAGAGGCAGCAGATGCCGCCCCAGGACGAGCCGCGCTGGTGGTGCATGCTCGACGCCGAGCATCTGCGCGCGGCCGACGAACCATGCCATCGCCGAGCAGTCAAAGCTGCCCGTACGGCCGTGGCAATCGGCTTCGGCGAGTCGTGCCAACAACTCGAGATCCACCTTGCGCGCCAGTCGGCGGAACGCGCCGTCACCAACCGGCGTGTTGGCCTTGTGCCACATGCCGGGCTTCAGATGGTGCGCAACGAGCCCCAGCACCTGCGCGCGGACGTCGTACCCGTCGACCGAATGCAGGTTGAGTCGATCGAGAAACGCCGTTGCGGGCTCGACGCCCGCTTCTTCGTGACCCAGTGAGCGGATGCGGCCATCCAGAACTGCGGTGGTGCCCGGCTTGCCGAAGTCGTGGGTCACGGCTCCCAGCATCACGGCGACCTGACTGGCGTGCGGAAGGTCCTCAATGCGGCGCCGCGCTTCATCCACGACCATCAGCGTGTGGATCCAGACATCTCCTTCTGGATGCCATTCCGGCTCTTGCGGACAGCCAACGAGCGCGCGCAACTCGGGCCACAGCCGATCGACCACGCCGACATCGAGTGCCAGCCGGAAACCGATGGACGGATGAAGCGCCTGGAGTAAGAGCTTTTCAATTTCGCCCCAGATCCGTTCGGCGGGCAAGTCATCAAGGGCGATCCCTCTGCACAGCTCACGTGTTCTCTCGTCGGCGTCGAGCTCGAACCGTGCGGCGAACTGCAGTGCCCGCAGCACGCGGAGGCTGTCATCGCCAAACGTGTCAGGATCAACGACTCGTAGCCGGCGCGCTTCGAGATCCGTGCGGCCGCCGACCGGATCGAGTATCTCGTCGGTCAGGGGATCCCAGAGGATCGCGTTGACGGTGAAATCGCGGCGACGCGCGGCCTCGTCCGCCGTCATCGACGGATCGCCCTGGACGACGAATCCCTTGTGCCCGCGGCCACTCTTCGATTCGCGCCGCGGCAGCGCCACGTCAATCGCACCCAGCTTGTAGACCGGGAAGCTCTGACCCACCGCATCGACTCGGCCGAAACGGCTGAGGAGCGGAGGGAGATCGTCCTGGGGAATACCGAACACCTCGAGGTCGAGGTCCTTCGACGTCCGTCCGAGCAGACGGTCGCGAACGAAGCCGCCGACGACGAGCGCGCGTCCGCCGCGCTGCGCGACGTCACCGGCTACCGCGCGTGCGAGCTCCAGAGGTGCCGATCCAGCGTCTGATGGGTTCATGTGGACCCAAGCGGGAACGTCGCGAACACGAGGACGAACACGAAGGCGAACACGAATCCGATCCCCTCAGTTCTTCCAATCCGCGATGAACACGTTGGTATCGCCGGCTTTCGCATCGAGGCGATTCGACGCGAAAACGAGGTGCCTGCCGTCGGGCGAGAACATCGGGAATCCGTCGAATGTCGGATTGGTCGTAATCCGCTCCAGATGATTACCGTCGAGGTCGATCGCGTAGATATCGAAGTTTCGTCCCTTCGGATCCTCGTAATTCGACGCAAAGATGATCCGTCTGCCGTCAGGAAACCAATACGGGGCGAACGACGCCTTCCCGAGCGTCGTGACCTGATGCAGGTTGCCGCCGTCGCGATCCATCACATAGATCTCGAGCGACGTCGGCCGCCACAGGCCTTCCTTCAGGAGCAGCTGGTAGTCATCGAGCTCTTTGCCGGGCGCGACCGGCCGTCCACGAAACACAATCTTCGAGCCGTCCGGCGAGAAGAAGGCGCCGCCATCGGGTCCCGGTCGCGTGGTCAGCCGGCGGACATCGCTGCCGTCACCGTTCATGGAGTAGATCTCCATGTCGCCGTCTCGGACGCTGGTGAAGACGATCCGTCCGTCCTTGCCGAGGGTGGCTTCGGCGTCATAGCCGGGAGTGGACGTCAGACGCATCAGGCCGGTGCCATCGGGGTTCGCGCGGAAGATGTCGTAGCTCGCGTAGACAGGCCACACGTAGCCGCGTGAGAAGTCCGGCTTCGGCGGACACGAATTGCCTGCCAGATGCGTAGACGCGTAGAGCAGGTGGTTGCCGTCCGGGTAGTAGTAAGAGCACGTCGTACGCCCGCCCTGACTGATTCGACGCACGTCGGATCCGTCGGTTCGCATCGTGTAGATCTGATCGCACTCGTTGCCGTCCCGGGTCGATTGAAAAGTCAAACGGGACCCGTCGAACGAAAAGTAGGCTTCCGCGTTTTCACCGCCGAAGGTCAGTTGGCGGATATGGGCGAGATGCTGTTCGGGACCGGACGGCCCGAGTCCAGGAGCGTCCTGCCACGCGCGGAGAGCGGGCGTGAGGAGCGCAAGTGCCAGCAGACCAAGCGATCCGACAGTCGTGCGCACGAAATAGCCTCCGGGCCGCACAGTACCACAGGGTGGTCAGGGCCGACGGCGTACGGCACACGGCTTACGGCGCACTGCCCGGGCGCACGGTGCACCCGCTCGCGCGATCGACGAACGATCTCCTTGCGCGAAGGCTCGCCTGCGCGGCAGGATGTCTCCGGCATGGCGCACTCCGGCGTCGTCTCCTTCCTCGCTGACCTGGTCGCCATCCCGTCGGTCAATCCATCCCTCGTCGAGGGCGGCGCGGGCGAAGGCGCGATCGCGGACGCCATCGCCACCTGGATGCGCCGGCAGGGCTTCGATGTGGACGTCCACGAGGTGCTCCCAGAGCGCCCCAATGTTGTCGGAATCGTTGACAGTGGACGGCCCGGTCCGACCGTCATGTTCTGCGGGCACTCGGACACCGTCGGCACCGATGGCATGGAGGCGCCGTTCGATCCGGTGATCGTGGACGGCCGGCTTTTCGGCCGTGGCGCGCAGGATATGAAGTCGGGTCTCGCGGCGATGCTGTTCGCGGCCGCGGATATCGCGAACGCGGGAGGTCCGCCTACGGGCCGGCTGCTCGTGGCGTGCATCATCGACGAAGAATTCGCCAGCGCAGGCGCCGATGCACTGGTCGAACGCTGGAGCGCGGACGCTGCCGTGATCACGGAGCCCACCGGACTGGCGATCGGCATCGCGCACAAGGGATTCTCTGCCGCGGAAATCGTCGTCCACGGGCGCGCGGCTCACGGAAGCCGGCCGGATGAAGGGATCGATGCGATCGTCCGCATGGGCCGCGTGTTGTCTCATCTCGAACGGCTCGACGAGCGACTGCGGTCCGCGCCTGCCGTGCCACTGCTCGGAGCCGCCTCGCTTCACGCATCGACCATCGTTGGCGGTGGCGAGCTGAGCACCTACCCCGCACGATGCAGTTTGCAGATGGAACGGCGCACGTTGCCCGGAGAAGCGCTGACCACTGCAGAGGACGAACTGCGTGCGGCGGTCACGGAATTGTCTGCCCAGGACCGGCACTTCGAAGCAGAGGTTCGTCTGCTCCTGGCCAGACCTCCGTACGCGATTCCGCCTGAACACTGGGTCACGCAGGCGATGGCCGATGCCGTGCGGGAGGCCAACCTGGACACGCGGCTCGAGGGCTTGAGTTACTGGACCGACGCAGCGGTGCTCGGGGCTGCACGTATTCCGACGGTCCTGTTTGGACCGCGTGGCGAGGGCCTGCACAGCCCAAGCGAGTCGGTATTGGTTGACGACGTGGAAGTCTGCCGCCAGGTGCTGGGGGGATTTGCGAGGAACATCGCGAGGCCGCGCTGAGGTCGCGCGGCCTTCGCTGGGGCCGGCGTGGGGCGCCGGCCCGCGTGGTTCAAGAGACGTGCGTGCCCTGATCCGGCCGCGCCAACTGATGGCGCGCAGAATCGCCCGCAAAGCGCTGACGGGGACGACGTTCGCCTGTGCCCCATCCCGGCGTCTCGTAGCCGCACGACGAGCAACGCAAGAACACACGGTTGGGCTCAAACGCCAGCAGCGGGTCGTGGCCGTGCAGCCCGCACATGGTGCTGTGGAGATGGCCCAGCGCCCGCGCCAGCAGCCCAGGGGAAGCGGCAGAATCCGGTGTCGCCGTAACCGGCCGCGTGGCAACGTGTTCGATGTGGATCGCCATGACCTGAACGTCTCCTTCCCCCGACTGTCACCTAATAGACGCCGTGGGTAATCCGACCGTTTCGACAGCTCTGCATATCAAGGGGTATGCCACGGCCGGACAGTATCGCTTAAGAGCTTTTGCTGGAGGTGTTTAGGGTGGAACGTCCACCAGCGTGGACACCCCGGGTAATCCAAGGCCCTGCAGTTCCTACCAATTCGCCGTTGACTGGTTCCTGCCAGAACTCGCGGCGCCCAAGGTCTGGGCTCAGCAGGACTAATCCTGGCAGCTCAGCGTTCGCCGAGCACTCCTCGAAGGACGAACCCGACGTTGGCGGGCCGCTCTCCAAGCCGGCGCATGAAATAGGGAAACCATTCACGACCGAATGGAATATATACGCGCATCCCATAACCGTCTGCTTTCAAAGCAGTTTGCAGGTCACGGCGAATGCCGTACAGCATCTGGAACTCGAAGGATTCCTTATCTCGACCGTGTTCAGCTGCAAGACGCTTCGCCGCGTCGATCATGGCTGGATCGTGCGTGGCCAGCGCGGGGAATGTGCCGGCCGCGAGCAGCCGGCCCGTCAGCCGCACGAACGCATCGTCCACGTCGGCCTTGCGCTGCCAGGCAAGGTCTGCCGGTTCGTTGTACGCGCCTTTCACCAGACGCACGCGCGCGCCGAGCGCGATCATCCGCTCGAGATCCTGCTCGCTTCGTCGAAGCGCCGCCTGGATCACCACGCCGACGTTGGACAGCCCCTCGCGCCAGAGGCTCTCGAAGATATCGAGCGTCCGATCGATATAGGGCGAGTTCTCCATGTCGATGCGGACAAAGCACTCACGTGGCGCTGCGGCGGTCACGATGGTGCGCAGGTGCGCGAGACACGTCGATTGGTCGAGATCGAGCCCGAGCTGGGTCAGTTTCAGAGAAATGTTGCGTTCGATGCCAGCCTCCACGATCGCGTCGATCATCGTCAGATACGCGCGCGTGGCGGCGTCGGCTTCGCCAAACGTCGAGACGCTCTCGCCCAGGTAATCGAGCGTCTGTGCGAGTCCGCGTCCCTCGACGACGCGGGCGGCCTCGATTGCTTCCCGGAGTGTTTCGCCGGCGATGAATCGGCGGGCGAACCCCCGCGATCCCGACATGCCATACCGGGACGCCAGTCGCTTGAGGGTGCCGCTCTTGGACAGCGTGTGGAAGAAGGCCTTCGAGAACGCAGCGAGCATCAGTGCGTCTGATCCGGCGGAACCGGCAGCAGGTGCTCGATCGTGCGGCCGTAGTAGCGGAGCACGTTGCGCTGGCGGATGCGGAAGCGTCCCTGCTCGATCACGATGATGCCGCGGGCTTCGAAGGATCGGGCCGCGCGATCGACGGCTTCGCGCACGTCGGTGAAGCCGAGATTCGCGTCGGCCGCGCGCAGGGTGTCTGCCAGGGCCTCGGCCCGGACTTCAACCTCCCGACGTCCCATCGACCGGCGCAGCACGCTCGCGAAGAGCGCCGTCGGCATCACTTTGACGAGATGCCCGATCGTGTCGAGGATGCGGTGCGCCAGATCGAGGATGTCGCGCCGCGACGAGGGGTCGAGGCCATCCACCTCAATCGGCGCACCAAAGGTGACGATGGCCCGTGACCGGTAGCCGACGGCATAGCGCACCATCTCGGCGAGCTCGCGCGCGAATGGACGCTGCGCCCCCTTCACCTTCTGCCGCGACAGGATGAAGTCCTCGAGCACCAGATCGTAGGAAATGGCCGTCGGCACGATCACCATGTCTCGCGGCTCGGCCTGAAGCGCCGCGGACAACAGTCCGGTCTTCGGCGACTTGATTTCGCCGCTGTAGCTGCGTCCGCCCTCGATGTAGAACATCAGGTCGTGCCGTCGCAACAGCTCGGCCACGTACGCCTTCAGCGTGATCAGATAGGCGGGATCCTTCGTGTTGCGTCGTACCGGCATCGCGCCCGTGACGTGACGATGAATCAGTCCGAGCGGCCCGCCGAACAGGTTGATGCCGGCGGCGATGATCGGCGGCCTGATCCTGGCATCCTCGAGCGCCAGCGGTTCGATGAGATAGTCGAGGTGACTGCGATGGTTCGAGGCGTAGATGACCCGGCCCGCACGCGTCGCGGCCTCGACGATCTCGATGTGTTCGGTGCGGCGATCGATCTTGCGGAGGATGGGGTAGAGCGGATGTTTCAGCGCGCGATAGATCGGATAGCGCTGCGTCGTCTTGAGCTCGTCGAGATACGCATGTACCCGGTCGAGAAGCTCCGGTCCGGTCTCACCGTGGCTCCCCTGCAGGTAGCGCACGACTTCGTCACGCGCGAGCACTGCGCGCGTGATGTCGTCGTCGTCGAGCATGGCATCGCGAGGCACTTTATGTCACCGCCTCTACTGTTCGATGTGTCTACAGACTTCCGACGTGAAATCCGTCGTGCTGGCCGTGCCTCCAAGGTCCCGAGTGACGATGGTGCCGGCCGAGAGCACGCGTCCGAGGGCTTGCATGATGCGGTCGGCCGCCGCCGTCTCACCGAGGTGCCGCAGCATCATCAATGCTGATAGAAGGAGTGCCGTCGGGTTCGCCAGGTTCTTGCCGGCGATGTCGGGCGCGCTGCCGTGCACGGCCTCGAACACCGCAGCGTCTATCCCCAGGTTCGCACCCGGCACGACGCCGAGGCCGCCGACCAGCCCCGCACAGAGATCCGACACGATGTCTCCGTACAGGTTGGGGAGCACCAGCACGTCGAACTGATTCGGATTCATCACGAGATGCATGCACGCGGCGTCAACGATGCGCTCGTCGTAGACGATGTCGGGATGCTCGCGCGCCACGGCACGGACCGACTTCAGGAAGAGGCCGTCGCCCAGCTTCATGATGTTGGCCTTGTGGACGGCCGTCACCCGCTTCCGATTGTGGCGGTGTGCGTAGTCGAAGGCAAAACGGCCGATGCGCGTCGACGCGACCTCTGAAATGACTTTGAGACTCTCGACGACGCCGGGCACGACTTCGTGTTCGAGCCCCGAGTAGAGGTCTTCGGTGTTCTCGCGCACGATGACGAGATCGATGCCCGAGTACCGTGACTTGATGCCGTCGATCGACCACACCGGCCGCACGTTGGCGAACAGCTGGAGCGCCTTGCGTAGTCCGACGTTCACCGAAGTGAATCCTTCGCCGATGGGCGTCGTGACCGGTCCCTTCAAGGCGACCTTGTTGCGGCGCACCGAGTCGAGGAGCTCGAGCGGAAGGGCTGTGCCGTGACGTTCGAATGCGACCACCCCGGCTTCGCACGGCTCCCACTCGATGGACACGCCAGCCACTTTGAGGATGCGCAGTACGGCCTCGCTCACTTCCGGGCCGATGCCGTCGCCGGCGATGAGCGTGATGCGGTGGGTCATGATCTCGTGTCTCGCGCGTCGAGATAGAGCAGCAGCACGCCGCCCACTGCAGTCAGCCCCATCAGCACGGTGGACAGGCCGTGGAGGCGCCCGAACGTAATCCGTCGCGGATCTTCCGCCGGCAGCGACGAGACCGGCACGCCGATGGTCCCGCGCAGCGCGGCGATCCGGCGGTCGATCCAGAGTCCTGAGATCAACGTCGCGGCCAGCATCGCCGCCACGGTCGCCAGGCGCAGACCCAATGCACGCGGCCGCGGACCGAGTGCGGCCATCACGACGAACGCCGCCAGCACCACCACACCGGCACCGTAGCTCACCAGGTGGAACCGCCTCAACGTTTCACCGACGAGCAGGGCCGCATCGGAGGTCGTCAACACGCTGAACGCCGACGGCGCAACGACGCTCGCGATTGCCACCGTGCCACCCAGCCAGACGGCAACGGCCAGGGCCGCGACGAACCGCAACGCGAGCATTGCGTCATTATAATGAGTCCAGACCCCCCGGAACGGCCAGCGATGCCAGCCGGTCCACCACGCATGAGCGGTCCTTCACACAATCAGCCGCAGCGAGCCACGGTCCCGTGGCAGGAGTGGAGCCGAGACGCATTCCAACGCGCGGCCGACGAGAAGCGTCCCGTGCTGCTCAACATCGGTGCATCGTGGTGTCATGGATGTGCCGTGATGGAGCAGGCGACGTACGGACGCCCCGACATCGTCGCGACCATCGTGGCGCGGACGGTCCCGATCAAGGTGGATGCGGATCGACGGCCGGACGTCAACGATCGCTACAACCTGGATGGATGGCCGACCACGGCACTGCTCACGCCATCCGGTGAGATCCTGACGGGCAGCACGTATGTCACGCCCGATCTGATGCTGCGCATGCTGGGCGACGCCGCAGACGCCCTTCGGGAGCGATATGACGAACTGATGACACGCGGCGCCGCTGCCGCGACGGCACGGCGTCACAAGCCGCCTGCGAATCGGTACGAGCCCGATGACGCGGCCCCGGAGTGGGTGACGAACGAGATCCTCGGCCAGCACGACGCCGAGCACGGCGGGTTTGGCGGGGACGGCAAGTTTCTGCACCTCGCCCCGCTGCGGTTCGCGCTCGCCCGCTATGTCGCGACTCGTCAGGATGCGCTCGGAGACGTCGTGCGCCGCTCGCTGACCGCACTCCTCGCGAGCCCGATGGTGGACGATGTCGACGGCGGCGTGTTCCGGTACGCGGCCGCTCGCGACTGGTCCCGCCCTCACACCGAGAAGATGCTCGAGGACCAGGCGGGGATGGCCGGGTTGCTGCTCGACGCGGCCGGCGTCTTCGACGTACCCGATTGGGTTGGCCGCGCCCGCGACATCATGCGCTTCGTGGAGCGCACGCTGTCGGACCGCAGGCGCGGCGGATTCTTCGCGAGCCAGCGCGCCGACGACGAGTATCACGGCGTGAGCGGATCCATCAGAAGCACGATGGAGCCGCCGATCGTGGACCACACGCTCTTCACGGATCTCAATGCGCAGGCTGCCGCCGTCTGGCTGCGCGCCGGCGCCGCACTCGACGACGTGGAGCCGGGGCGATTGGGCCTGCAGTCGCTGGAGCGTGTGCTGCTCGCCGGTTATCGTCCTGGCGAGGGCGTCGCACACTTCGTCGCAGACGGGCGAGAAGTCCGCGGCCTTCTCACCGATCACGTGCACGCCGCCTGGGCCCTGCTCGATTTCGACGAGGCCACCGGGAACGAGACGTACGGCATGCTGGCCGAAGAGCTGATGCGCACCGCCGTACGCACGCTCTGGGATCCAGTCGGAGGCGGCTTTGTCGATCGTCAGCCGGATGCCGACGATGTCGGCCTCCTGGTCGAGCCGCTGAAACCCCTCGGTCTCAACTGCCTGGCGGCCCGTACGCTCCACCGGATCGCGGGGCGTACGGGGCAGCAGGATCTCGAAGGACTTGCCCGAGAGGCGCTCGCATCCCAGACCGGCGTCTACCGCGCGCAGGGGATCGGCGGCGCGCCGTACGCCATGGCGATGCTGGAGCTGGCGGAATAGCGCCCGTTCGACATCACGTGACAGCGGGTCGCGTGCTAGACTCGCGGCTTTGGAGGTCACCGCTCGTGCCGCGAGATCGCTCATCACTCGTTCCGGTCCTGCGTAACGTCGCCACTCAGCTCCGCATCGACTCCGTGCGTTCGACCACGGCGGCCGGGAGCGGCCACCCCTCGACCTGTTGTTCGGCCGCAGACATCGTGGCCGCGCTGTTCTTCTCGGAGCTGCGCTTCGACCCGAAGCAGCCGCGCCACGCACGCGCTGACCGGTTCGTCCTGTCGAAGGGCCATGCCGCGCCTCTGCTGTACGCGGCCTGGGCGTCAGTAGGCCTCTTCCCACGCGACGAACAGCTCAAGCTGCGCGAATTCACGTCGGACCTCGAAGGCCACCCGACGCCGCGCCTGCCGTTTGTCGACGTCGCGACGGGCTCTCTCGGCCAGGGGCTCTGCGCCGCCATCGGCATTGCGCTCAACGCTCGCCGCATCGCGTCGGACTACCGCACATACGTGCTCCTCGGCGACGGCGAGACCGCTGAAGGATCGGTCTGGGAGGCGGCGGAAAGCGCCGCGTTCCACAAGCTCGATTCGATCTGCGGCATCACCGACGTCAATCGGCTCGGCCAGAGCCGTCCGACGATGTACCAGCACGACATGGAGTCGTACGCGCGCAAGTACCGGGCGTTCGGCTGGCATGCGATCGTGATCGACGGCCACGACATGAACGCGATCCTGGATGCGCTCGACGAGGCTCGTGCGACCAAAGGCCAGCCGACGATGATCCTGGCCCGCACGCTCAAGGGCAAAGGCATCTCGTTCGTCGAAGACAAACTGAACTGGCACGGCAAGGCGCTGAAAAAGGGCGAGGAAGCGGATCGCGCCATCAAGGAGCTCGAAGCCCAGTACGTCTCAGTGCCTGCGGGTGCAATCGAGGCGCAGCTGGCCGCGATTCAGAAGCCCGCGGGTCCGGCTACGGATCCCGCCCCGGCGCGTCCTGCGCTGCCGCCTCCGGCCTACAAGCTTGGTGACCAGGTCGCGACGCGCGAAGCGTACGGCACGGCCCTCATCCGGCTCGGCAAGGCGGATAGCCGCGTGGTCGTGCTCGATGCAGACGTGGGCAACTCCACGTTCAGCGAGCCGTTCGAGAAAGACTTCCCGGATCGCTTCTATCAGAACTACATCGCCGAGCAGGTGATGGTTGGTGCCGCCATGGGACTCGCCGCCCGCGGCGCGATCCCGTTCCCGTCCACGTTCGCCTGCTTCCTGTCGCGCGCGTACGACTTCATCCGAATGGCCGCGATCAGCAATCTGAACGTCAAGCTGGCGGGATCACACGCCGGTGTGTCGATTGGCGAAGACGGACCGTCGCAGATGGCACTCGAGGACCTCGCGATGATGCGAGCCGAGCCGAACATGACCGTCCTCTATCCCAGCGATGCCGTCAGCGCGGAGCGGCTCGTCGAAGTGGCCGCCTACCATTCCGGACCCGCGTATATCCGGACGAGCCGACCGAAAACGCCGGTCATCTACGATGCCAACGAGGAGTTCAAAGTCGGCGGGTTGAAAGTGGTCCGCCAGAGCGCCAACGACTCGGCGACCGTCGTCGGAGCCGGCGTCACGCTGTTCGAAGCGCTCAAAGCGTACGACACGCTACGGACGCAAGGTGTCTTCATCCGCGTGATCGATCTGTACTCGCTGCAGCCGATCGACGCCGACTCGCTTGATCGAGGCCGGCCGAGCGACTGCCGGACGAATCGTCACGGTCGAGGATCACTATCTTGCCGGTGGGGTCGGGGACGCCGTGGCAGGCGCCGTTGCCAGCGCGGGCATGACCGTCCATCGTCTCGGTGTCACGGAGATTCCGCGCAGCGGCCGTCCCGACGAACTGCTCGAGAAGTTCGGCATCTCTGCCAGTCATGTCGTCGACGCCGTAAAGCGGCTCATCGCTCGACCTTCGTGAGGGAGGACTGCGGAGTTCGACTGAGTGTCGAACTCCGCACTCCGAATTCATTCCGCACGCCGAATTCCGCACTCCGAGTTGTCAGGGAATCAGTACCGCTCCTTCTCCCTGCTTCGCGATCAAGTCCTCGAAGTGCTTGACGATGTACGAGCGCCGCTTGAGGAGCGCACCGGGACCATCGAAGAGCAGACCGCTCAATTGCGTCTTGACGTCTTGTTCGGTCAGGGCCTTGAGATGCTCGAAGAACTCGCGGTCGATGCGCGTCATCGGAAATGGCATCTGCATGGTGCTGACGAATGCGCGCGAATGGTCGATCAGAATCAGATTGAAGTCGGCATCGACGAGCAGGTTCCCAGCGTTCCGGTCGATGTTACCAATGAGGTTGTCCCAGACGCGCTGCCGATAGACCTGGCGGTTCCACGCCGCGATGTCCTTTGACGAGTTCGGATCGACCTGCTTCAGCAGCTTGCAGTTCTCGACCCACAGCTGGGCAGACCCGACCTCGCGCTGATATTCCCGCTCGACCGTCGGCGGTACCATGCCGAGTCCCAGGAGCCGATCGAGGCGATACGCAGCGATCTCCGACTTGTAGGATTCGAAATAGCCATCGCGCTGCCCAGGTGGCAGCGGCTTGAAGACGACGCCGGCGGCTGGACCGCCCGGCACGAAGAACGCGTGCAACGGACGCGTTACTCCCACCGGAACGTCAGACACGTGATCGATACGTGCCCTCTTGATGTACTCCTCGATCTCGCGCTCATGGCCGATCCAGATCTTGGAGCCTGTGGATTTTGCCGCCGGTGCCGACGTCGTGGCAGGCGCCGCGGGCGCTTGTGCCGCCTGCGCGGTCGTGGGACTCGCCGACGCGGCGACGAGCGCACACATCGCAAGCGCAGCCAGCATGACGCCTCCTATCCGCACGGCGTGCCGCACTTCCATTCTCGACGCCTCGACGTGCGTGACCGGGTTAGGCGTGCACTGCCGCCTCGGCGCGGGCGTGCAGAATGGCGCTCGCCAGCCCGCGCAGCAGCTCGATGCGATCCGTCAAGAGATCGAAGAAGACCTCCCGGTCCACGCGAAGGGCCGTCCCCGACTCGGTCACCGCCGCTCGGCTCCCGAACGTCTCGGCACCGGAGAGCGTGGGATAGACCCCTACCGTGTCACCGGGTCCCGCTTCCTCAGGCGCCGCGTCTGGTGTCGTCAGCGAGAGGCGGCCAGACAGCAGCACGTAAATGGCCGGGACGTCGCTCTCCTGAAAGAGCGTCTCGCCGGCCGTCAACGGTGCCTCACGCACGATCGACGCGAGTGCGGTGAGGTCCGCCGCGGAGGCGCGGTGGAAGACCGGCATCTCCTCGACGACGAGCAGCTTGTCGATCGCCTGCAGTCCGTCGCTCAGGCGAGCGACCGATGGGCGGGTGACGGAACCGCGGACGACCGACTTCCAGATCGATCCGCTGCTCCGGTCGAGCAGCATCCGAAAGACGCCTTGCACCAGGTCCACGTTTTCTGAGAGCAGGCCGAGAAAATCCTCTTCGCGCAGCTCCAGACAGATCGCCCGATTCTCGGCGCGCGCCGTCGCGGCGGCGGGTGCGCCCTCGAGGATCTCGTCGAAGGCCAGCGCCGCAGGCGGCGTGACCGTCCGCGTCGCTTCGCCATTTGCGGTCCGGGTGACTCCGCCGTCGAGCAGGAATTCCAGGGCACCGGGGGGACACCCTGTTCGTGCAGCGTCTTGCCGTGCTCGTGCCGGACTTGCCGGCCCGTGTCGGCGATGCGGAACAGTTCGTCCACGGTCACGAAGTCGAAGAGCGGCAGCTGCTTCAACTGATCGACGAGCACGACGGCCGGCAGCGGTTCGAGCCATCGTGCGCGGAGGGCCGCGTCTTCCATGCGACGTGCGGCCAGGGCCCACGAAGCCGCCTCGAACACGTACCAGTCGTGCGGATCGCGATGTGCGAGGGCATATTCCAGGTCGTCCGCGAGCGCCCACAGCCCGCGCGATTGCACGAACTGCACCGCCGTGGCGGCGATGACCTGGTCCTCGTCGTGAATCAACTGCGCGAGGCTGTCTTCCGCGTCCCGCACGCGTGACTTCAGCGTCAGGTTGCCACGCCGCACCTTCTCGTCGAGCGGCATCTCCTCCAGCACGGGCAGAACGCGCTTCCGGATGGTGCCGGTCAGCAGATTGTCGAGGTATTCGAGCGCACCGGCGCGCCCGCGGCTCTCGCCGTGTTCGAGCGCCCAGCGGGCAGCGGCGATGTCCTTCCACGGATAAAGGAGGGCCAGCAGTCGGTACATCCGATCCACGGTGCGGCGCAGCTTTTCCTGCAGGGCGCGCGCGAGCAGCGTGTCCTTCGCAACGGGATCCTTGTGTACCAGGTTGTAGTGCAGGCTGAGATAGTTGAAATAGCGATTCGTCTCGCGGACGACGTGCGGCTCAATCGCGGTGCCGGGGATGACCAGTTCCGGATGTTCGCGGCGAAGCCGTCCGAGCGCACGCACCGCTTTGTAGCGAAGGTAGCCGTCGGCAGTCCCGAGCGCGCCGATGAGCAGATCCACGGATCGCTGTGTTGGTATCTTCGCCAGCGTGGAGGGAATGTTCCGGCGGACCCAGATGTCCTCGTCCTCGTCGTGCAGCACGTACTCCAGCGTTCCCAGGATTTCCGGTCCGTAACCGACGAGAACGCCACGCGCCGCGCTCTTCAGCAGGCGGTTCCGCATGAGCGCCAGCAGGGACGGCACGAACAGGTAGTCGCCGGCCCCGAGCAGCCCGGCGCTCTTGATCGCGTCCTCGGCGACCTCACGCGACGCGTCGTACATCAACGGAACCAGCAAGTCGCGGAAGCGCGGATTTCTGATATGGGCCAGCGCCTGTGCCACTTCGCGGCGGGCTGGCGCCGCGGACTGCCGCATATCTTCAGACAGCCGCCGCAAGGCTCCCTCCGACGCCGCCACGTCGTCTGCCATCGGACTGGCGGAGAGGGCCACGGCCGCCGTGACGGCGATGCGCGGATCCCGATCGTCAAGGTACGGGCGCATCAGTCCGCTCAGGTGCTCTCCCCGGGTAGCCGACAGGGCGCGCACGGCCGCCGCACGCACCTCTGGATGGGGATCTTTCAGCATGCGTTCGGCGAGCGGCGCCCAGCGCTGTTGCACGTCCGGCTTGGCGGCTTCGAGCGTCGTCAGGGCACGGGCGCGGACGTCAGGCGAGTCGTGGTGCAGCAGCAGCGGCGAGATCAGGTGACGCTTGTCGAGCGTCTCGAGCAGGTCGATCGCGTACAGGACGTGTCTCGGATCCGGGCTGCCGAGCTCCTCGACCAGCGTCTCGATTGTCGAGAGATCCGCGTCTTTGATCCGGACGAGATCCGGCTGCACTTCCTGACGCTCGAGCGTCCGCCGGAAGATCGCTCGGTACTCCCGCCGCGCACGCACGGCCGCCGCCATCCAGAGGCCGGTCATGAGCAGACTGGCCCACGACAACTGCTGCCACGTGAGGTGCAGGCCCCAGGGCTTGATGAGCACGAGGACGAGCAGCGCGCCGATGCCCTTCGCGAAGCGATCGACCGTGACGTCGATGAACGGCTTCGCCTGCTGTTTGAGCTCGTTGGGCAGCGGCAGGAACAGGATCTCGCGCGTTGTCTTGTCTACCGTGTAGCGGAGCGACGTGTCGATGACGCGCGCCAGCGCGGGCACCCACAGCGCGCCGTTCACCAGCATCAGGGCTCCGGTCACGCCCAGGCTCGTGGGCAGGATCAGCAGCGCGAACCCGATGCCCAGAAAGCGTTGAATGCGGCTGGTGAGCCAGACCTGCACCACGAATCCAATGACCGAGGTGTAGAGCTGTACCTCGCCGAGGAAGCTCGTGATCGTATCGGTGTTTCCGGATCCCTTCACCGCCGCGGTCGCCATGTTCAGCTGCTGCTCGATGATGGCGGCGCCGATGGCGGCAAACCCGATGATGAGCGCAATGGTCTGCAGGTGCCGGCTGTTCTTGAGCAGCGTGATCGCCTCGGTGCCGCTCACCCCCTCATCTTCGCCGCCGGTCAGGGATCCCTTGATCTCGGGACGCTCGCGGCCGATGATCGCCACGACCAGTCCGAGACACAGCGACAGCATGGCTGCGCTGACGAGCAGCAGGTTCGTCGTTCCAATGGCCTTCGCCTGGAGCGCCAGCGACGACCCGGCCACGCCACCGAGACTCGACCCGCCGCCGATGAAGCCGAACAGCCGCTTCGCTTGTCGCGGGTCGTACACCTCGTTGGCCAGGGTCCAGAACTGGCTGATGAGGAGAATCCCGAGAATCAATCCGAAGAAGTAGAAGGCGGCAGACACCCAGTCGCGATCGGTCTGGAACAGGAACCAGAACACGACGAGCAGCAGGACAAGACCTGCCTGGGTCATGGGCAGTGCGTAGCGCCGCGGCAGTCGTCCGACTACCCACGCATAGCCCTGCATGATGAATCCGATCACGATCCCGAACGCGAACTGCACGAGGGGCAGGTTGTCGGCACCGAGATCCGAGATGAACTTCGAGCGCGTGACCGGCTTGAGCGTCGTGTACGACGTCATCGCCAGGAACGAGTACGCGAACATCATCAGCGCCGTGAGCAACTCGGTGTCACGGACATCGACGATGGGGCGGAGCAGACGTCGCAGCAGGGACATCAGGGTTCCTGGCCGGCCCGGTTTCTCTGAACGTCACGGGCACACGAGCGTGGCCGCATCTTAGTCCGCTGGTGACGGTGCGACAAGCACGGGATCGGCGCCTCGCCGGTGCATGTGGTGCGCTACACTCCGGACAGTCATGGCAGCCGGCCGTCCGCGTCTCCCTTCGGTCAAGGCTGCCGTGGCACGGGTATTCGGCGTGCGGCCCGGCGAACTGGGCCGGGGCGTCCTCCTCTTCTCCTACCTCTTTCTCGTCGTCGGCAGCTTCATCGCCGCGAAGAACAGCCGCGACGCGATGTTCCTGTCGCGGTTCTCCGCCATCCAGCTGCCGTTCGTTGACCTGCCCGTCGCACTCCTCGTAGGGCTGTGGGTCTGGGGCTATATCCGCCTCGGGCGATACCTCTCGCTGCGGACCATGCTGCAGGGCAGTCTGCTCGTCTTCGGAGGAACCGCCCTCGCGTTCTGGTACGCCTCGCTCCACTTTCACGAGTGGTGGGTGCTGCCACTCGTCTACATCTGGATAGGGATGTTCGGCGTCGTCGCACCCGCGCAGGTCTGGACCCTGGCGAACTACGTGCTGACGACGCGGGAAGCCAAGCGGCTGTTTGGATTCATCGGCAGCGGCGCGACGCTCGGGGCCACGGTCGGCGGATTGTTCGTGCAGCAGACCGTCATGTACCTCGGAGCCGAGAGCACGCTCGTCGCGATGGCGATCGCGCTGTTCGCCTCGGCCGTCCTCGTGGAGCTGCTGTGGCGTAGGCGCCACCTGGCCCAGGTGACCGACTATGAAGAATCAGAGCACGCGACGGCGCGTGGCGGGCCGTCCGGACTACGGGCGAGCTTGCGGCTGATCGTCAGCTCGGAGTACCTGCGCGCGATCGCCGCGGTCATCTGTCTGTCGTCGTGTACGACCGCGCTGGTCGGCTGGCAATTCAAGGCCGTGACCAGTGGCGTCAAGCACGAGAGCCAGCAGATGGCGGCGTTCTTCGGCGCGTTCACGTTCTGGTCTGGCGCCGCGGCGCTCCTGTTGCAGTGGCTGGTCACCGGGCGCGTCCTGCGACGGCTCGGCCTGGCAGTCGCGCTGTTCGTGGTGCCCGTAGCGCTCACGCTCGGGTCGTTCGGTTACCTCGCCTTCGGCACCCTGGCAGCCGTGGTCACGCTGCGCGGACTCGATCAGGTGCTGCGCTACTCGATAGATCGGCCGACGGTTGAACTGCTGTACCTGCCTCTGCCGCCGGAGCATACCTTCCAGGTCAAGTCGTTCATCGACACCGTAATCTGGCGCTTCGGAGACGGACTCGCCGCTCTCACGATCATCGTCTTCGGCTACGCACTGTCGTGGACGCCTCGGCAGGTGACGTGGGTCAATCTGGTGTTGCTCGGTGGATGGATCGTTGCGGCGTGGGTCGCGCAGAGGCTCTACGTTACGAACCTCGAAGAAAGCATCCACACCCACCGGTTGAATACGGAGCACGCGAGTGCGCCGATGCTGGATCGCGCAGCCACCGACCTGCTGGCCAGCCGACTCCACAGCGGCGACGTTCAGCAGATTCTGTATGCCCTGGAACAGTTCGCCGCGTCCCCAGGCGCCGCCGCACACCCGGCCGTCAGGGAACTGTTGTCGCATGCCAACCCGGATGTCCGCTGCAGGGCTGTCGTGCTCCTCGATGGAGCCGGCGATGTCACGGTGACGCCCGCGGTGGAGCGTCTGCTCTACGACCCCGAGCTCGCGGTTCGCACGAGCGCGCTGCTGTTCGTCGCTCACCATGCGCACATCGATCCGCTGGAGCGAATCGAGCAGCTCGGAGACTTCGAGGACTTCTCGATCAGATCGGCGATGGTATCGTTCCTGGCGCAGCCTGGCCCGACCGAGAATGTCGAAGCAGCGGGCGTGATCTTCAACGCGATGGTGGAAGACACGGACGTCCGCGCGCGCGAAGAGGCTGCGCGGCTGCTGCTGCAGCTGCCGGATTCGTTCGGTGTCGGTGCCATCGAGCGGCTGCTCCAGAGTCCGGACATCGGAGTCGTGAGGCTGGCACTGGCGAGCACCATCCGCCTGAACCGCCGTCATTTCATACCGCTCATCCTGCCGAGGCTGGCCCAGTCGGCGTTGATCGACGACGCGACAGCCGCCCTGGCGTCGCTCGGTGACCGGGCGCTGCCATCACTGCGGGATACGCTGGACGACGCGACCGTGCCCATCGCCGGTACGGCGCGAGATCCCTGCCGTTCTGCAACGCATCGGGACCAGCGCGGCGGAGGCCGAGCTCACCACGTGTCTGCTCGACGGCGACACGGCGCTCCGGTTCCACGCCTTGATCGCGCTGAACAAGCTCAGAGGCTCCGCCTCGAAGCGGCCGCTGGATCTGGCGCTGGTCGAGACGGCACTGGCCGCCGAACTCGTGGGCCACCTCCGCTCGTATCAGATGCTCGGCACGCTCAATTTCCGCATCGATACGCGCGAACCGGTGGCGCAGACCATCCGCGACGAGATGTCGCAGGAGGTCGAACGGATCTTCCGCCTGCTCAAGCTGCTGTTCCCGTCGTTCGATCTACACAGCGCGTACGTCGGGCTGCAGTCCGACAACCGATCGGTGCACGACAACGCGCTCGAGTTCCTCGAGAACGTCCTGAAGCCGCAGTTGCGGGAACTGCTCGTGCCGCTCCTCGACAGCGAGGTCAGCGTCGTCCAGCGCGCGCAGCTGGCGGACAAGGTGCTCGGCACATCGGTGGCGACGCGCGAAGCAGCCGTCGCGCAGCTTGCACTCAGTCCGGACCCGTGGCTGCAAGCGTGCGCCGCGTACGCGATTGGCACGCTTGGCCTTGCTGAGCTCGCCTCTCACCTGGACGGTTGGGCTGACGCGCCCGACCCGCTGCTCCGCGAGACCGCCCGGCAGGCAAAGGCGAAGCTGCGCATGAAGGGAAAGATCCGAGCCCAGCAATAACAACTCCCAACTTGCCAACTCCCAATTCCCAACCTACCTCGCACCTTCCGCACCTGATTGACGCACCCTCAGTCCGCACCTTAGGTCCGCACCTTCGATAGACCGTGAAGTCCCGTGCACTCCGTGCCGATAGATTCACTGGGCGGGGCAGACATGGGTACTGCTGCGTTCCAGGAGTCACAGGTGTTCCGAGGTTTCTCACCATCCCGGGCGGTTCTGCTCATCATTATCGCGGCTCTGGTAGGCGGAGGCCTTGCCTTCGTCGGAGCACGCTCACGTCCTGCTGCCGCACGCGAGATTGCCTTCAGCGAGGTCCTGTCGCTTGTCGAGACCGGCCGCGTCCGAGCCCTGAACGTGTTTCCCGACACGGTAACGGTCGAGCTCTCGGATGGTCAGCACCTCATGAGCGTTGCGCCGCCGGGCTACATCGCCGCCAATCCCACGTTCGTCACGAGTCTCGCGGCAAAGCATGTGGTCGTCCGCGTGGCCTCGACGGGCGCTCCGTTCCCATACAGCGGTCCGCTCATCGGTTTCCTCGTCATCGCGTTGCTCGGCTTCGTCGCCTTCAAGCTCACGGCGGGCCGCATCCCCTCGATCGAAACGCATTCCCGGTTGGCATCCCGCGACTTGCCTGTCGTGACGTTCGCGGACGTCGCCGGCGTGGACGAAGCCAAGGACGAGGTCTTTCAGATCGTCGAGTTCCTGCGTGAGCCCGCACGGTTCGGCGCTGTCGGCGGCCGCATCCCGAAAGGCGTCCTGCTCGTCGGCCCGCCCGGTACCGGCAAGACGCTGCTTGCCCGATCGATAGCCGGAGAGGCCGGCGTGCCTTTCATCTTCAGCAGCGGATCCGATTTCGTCGAGATGTACGCCGGCGTGGGTGCCTCGCGCGTGCGCAAGTTGTTCAAGGACGCACGCCGCCACAAGGCCTGCATCATCTTCATCGACGAACTGGACGCAGTTGGACGCAACCGCGGGAGCCATTCGCTCAGTCACGAAGAGCGCGAGCAAACGCTCAATCAGCTGCTCGTCGAGATGGACGGCTTCGCGCCGAATCAGGGGATCGTCGTCGTGGCCGCGACGAATCGCCCGGACATCCTCGACCCTGCGTTGCTGAGACCCGGCAGGTTCGACCGTCAGGTGACGGTCGGCAATCCCGATCTCAAGGGGCGCGAAGCCATCCTTCGCGTGCACGCTCGAAGGGTGCCGCTGGCGGACGGCCTCGACTTGCGCGCCATCGCCCGGGGCACGCCGGGATTCTCGGGTGCGGATCTCGCCAACGTCGTGAACGAAGCCGCGCTGCTCGCGGCACGGGCCGGCCGCAGGACCATCGAGTCCGGCGATCTCGAGGCCGCGCGCGACAAGACGCTGATGGGGGTCGAGCGCAAATCGCTCATCATGACCAGCGACGAGCGGCTCAACTGCGCGTACCACGAAGCCGGGCACGCGATCGTGGCGGCGCGAGTGCCCAACGCGGACCCGCTCCACAAAGTGACGATCATTCCGCGCGGCCGCGCGCTCGGCGTCACCATGCAGTTGCCCGAGAACGACCGCCACACGCACACGAAAGACTACCTCGAGGCCAAGGTCACCATTCTCATGGGTGGCCGCGTCGCGGAGGAGCTGTTCCTGCGGCACATGACGAGCGGTGCGGGCAACGACATTGAACGGGCAACCGAGATCGCGCACCGGATGGTGTGCGAGTTCGGGATGTCGCCGCTCGGGCCCATCGCCTTCCATCGGCCCGCCGGGCCCTTCACGAACGACGACCAGACGTCAGGATTCAGTGAAGCCACCGCGCGGCGTGTGGACGAAGAGATTCGGGAGATCGTGATGCGGGGCTACGAGTCTGCCCGTCAGATCCTGGAGAGCGACCGGATCGCAGTTCGCACACTGGCCGAGGAGCTGCTGGAACGCGAGTCGCTCGACGGCGACGAGATCCGTCACGTGCTCGCTACGTGCGACGTTCCTCGTGTCGCGATGGAGGCGGCGGGCCGCCTGTAAGTTCCCCGTTCGAGCCAGAGCTCGGTGAGCAGCAGCGGCAGCACCCAGCCGAGCCACCCTGACAAGCCGGCGATCGTCTGCACCATCAGCGTCTCGCTCCCCGCGAACGTCGTCGACAGCTGCGGCGACAGCGCCAGGTACCACACCACGCTCCAGACCCGGTTGGTGATGACCGACATCGTCAGCGCGAAGCTGCGGATCATCCAACGACGATGCTCGTACAGGCGATGCTGCTGCGCCATACGGAATCCCGTGAGCGTGACGCCCAAGCCAGACGATCGCGAGCAGAACGTTGCTGGCCCGCAGCACCGGTCCGAAAGGACTGATGCCGCCGATCGTGAGTCCCATCACGCCAGCAGGGACGACGCCGCCAAACACATACAGCCGTCCTATGCGCTGGTGTACCTGCGGATGGCGTCGGCGGAGCCACGGCCACATCTGGAGGCAGCAGGTGAGCATCGCCACCGAGCCGAAGACCGTGTGTGCCACCAGCGCGGGATAGTACGGCGGGAATGATGTGGGGACGGGGATCCGCGACCGGCTTGGATCCAGCGTGAGATAGGGCGGCAGCGCGAACGCGACGAACGCGAGCTGCTACGACGCCCAGGGGCACGACCACCCAGCGTGGCCGCCACCACGCTCCGGCGCGTCGGCCAGGGCGGCTCATATTCGGCGATGCCAGAACTTCCGGTGTCATTGAGCTCATTCGCGATCTCCTGAGAGGCGCGCTCTAATTGCGTATGACGTACGCTATTTGCGTATGATATACGCTTGCCCCCGGACGCAGTCAACCCCAACGGGAATCGACGTGATGACAGGCCTGCCAGTCAGCTACCAGGTCGTATGGGGCATTCACGAGCGCTCGGGCCGCGGACCGAAGCGCGGCCTGACCCTCGATCGCATTGTCGAGGCCGGCGTGGCGGTGGCGACGGCCGAAGGGCTGGAGGCGGTCTCGATGAACCGCGTCGCCACCGAGCTGCGGGCGGCCACGATGTCGCTCTATCGCTACGTCGCCACCAAAGACGAGCTGCTGATGTTGATGATGGATGCGGCGTTTCATCAGCCGCCGGCGGCACGCCGGACGGGCGAAGCCTGGCGCCCGGCACTGACGCGTTGGGCGCGCGCGCACCTCGGAGTCCTTCGGCGGCATCCGTGGATCGTCCGCATTCCCGTCTCGGGACCGCCGATCACGCCTCACCAGGTCGCCTGGTTCGAACGCGCGCTGCGGTGTCTCACCGGCACGGGCCTGTCGGAACCGGAGAAACTCTCCGCGCTCTTGCTCGTGAATGGATTCGTGAGGAACGAAGCGCTGCTCGCGTCAGATCTTCAGCGGGCGGTCGCCGCGCGCGGAGCGACGATGGAGGCGGCGACCGCCTCGTACGGCCGGCTGCTCGCGTCGCTCATCGATGGCCGGCGGTTCCCGGCCCTGAGCGCAACGATCGCCTCTGGCGTATTCGATCAGATGGGCGATGCCGATGAGGATTTCGACTTCGGGCTCGCGCGCATCCTCGATGGTGTGGACGTGCTCGTGCGCGCCCGACGGAAATCCGCGCATTCATAGACCGCCGAGCGCAGACCGCTGTCCGTAGACCGACGATGCTACTGCGCCACCTCGGCTGGCAGCAGTGCACGAACGGCCTCCAGATCGGGATCGCTCATGACGCGCTTCCTGTTGAGCGGCCCCAGCTTCGTGAACGTCTGCTCGAGGTACTTGACCGCGTGCTCCAGATTGCCTGAGAGGGCATACGCCACTGCCGCGTAGTACTTCGTCTGGGCATCGTCGGCGCCACTGGTGAGTCGATCCTCGAAGCTGCGAATGGCGGTCTTCAGGTGACGCTCGGCGTCGAGTCGCTGTCCCAGCTTGAGATAAGCCGCGCCCATCTTCTGGTGCAGCTCGATGAGCGCCCGCTCCTTCAGCACATGGTCGACGGCGGTCAGGAAGAGCAGCTCCGCCTGATACTCGGAAATCGCCTCGGCGTATCGGCCCTGACGGTAGTGCACGTAGCCGAGGCGCGTGTGCGCCCCGACGATGAGCAGACCTTCTTCGCCGGAGATGTACCGTTCCTGCAGATCGACGGCCTGTTCGGCAGCGGCCTGTGCTTTGTCGAACTCACCGATTTCGGTATAAAGAAACGCCAGCTGCAGATGCCCGTAGCCGAACTGCGGATTCAGCGAGATGGCCCGCTCCAGCTTCGCGATTCCAGTAGTGATGTCGCCGCGTCCTATCCAGTACGCGCGCGCGAGCATGGCCCACGGACGTGGCTGCTTGGGATCGAGCTTCACCGCCTGCTGCAGCGCTTCGAGCGCCTGCTCCACACGGCCCAACGCGAGCAGCGTCGCGCCGAGCCAGGTCTGCGCCTCGGCCTGCATGGGGTCCAGCGCGAGCGCGCGCCGCTCGTACTCGAGCGCCTTCTCGAGCAGCTCGGGAATATTGAGGAACGTCCCCTTGATCTGGTACGCGCCGCCCAGTCCGGCCCAGGCTTCAGCATAATCGGGATCGAGGGCCAGCGCCTTCTCGAAGAGCGAAATGGCACGATCCGGCGCGTCACGAGACGCCAGTCGCAGCGTCATGCTGCCGCGCGAGTAGAGCTCGTAGGCTTCGACGGATCGCGTCTCGTCGCGCTGAATCTCGGCAATGGCCGAACCGGCGAGCTGCAGGTCGAGACCTTGAGTCAGCTCGAAGACGATACGGTCCTGGAGGCCGAAGATCTCCGAGACCGCGCCGTCGATCTTGACGGTCCGAAGCGTCACGCCCGTCGCGACCTCCACGATGTGCGCGGTGATACGGAGCTGCGTGCCCGCGCGCTGATAGCCGCCCGAGACAATCCAGCGCGCGCCCAGTCCGCGGCCGACTTCAATCGCAAACCGATCGTCCATCGCGGCCGCGTCCGCGCTCTGCAGGTTGCGGAGCGCATCGAAGATCCGTTCCCGGCCGATGACCGAGACGCCCGGGACGTTCCGCAGATCGGCGCCGACGGTCTCCGCAATACCGGATCCAATCCACTCGTCCGCGGGCTCGCGCGTGATGTTCGTGAACGTCATCACGGCAATGGCGTTCGGGATCTCGGCCGTCCCCTGCAAGGCACTCAGCTCGCGCGCACGCATCCCCGACGACAGCACGCGCTGGTGGCCGTCGAGCGCGTCCCGCAGGGCGCTGAGATCCGTCTGGAAATCGCGCGCGGTCTGGTAGCGCAGCTCCGGCTTCTTTTCGAGCGCGCGCCTGATGATGGTCTCGAGCTGCTGCGGGGTCGCTTCCAGGTACTGCACGAGCGGCGCCGGCGGCTGATTGAGGATGGCGTTCACGACGGCGGCGAAGCTCGTGCCGGCGAACGGCAGGTGAGCCGCCACACACTCGTACAGCACCACACCAAGCGAGAACAGATCGGATCGTCCGTCCACACTCTTGCCGAGGGCCTGCTCGGGCGACATGTACGAGATCGTGCCGAGCACCATGCCCGCCATCGTGTGCTCGATGGTGAGCGCCGAGTCGATGGCCGCACGACCGTCGGTGCCCTGGATGAACTTGGCCAGACCGAAGTCGAGCACTTTCACGAGCCCGCGGCGCGTCAACATGATGTTGGCGCTCTTGATGTCGCGATGGACGATGCCGCGGCCGTGCGCTTCGTCGAGCGCTTCGGCGACCTGGATCGCCACCTCGAGCGCCTCGCGTGTGGGCAGTGCGCCCCGCGTCAGGCGCTCGGAGAGCGGTTCGCCCTCCACGTACTCCATCACGAGAAACGCGAGGCCGTCCTCTTCGCCGATGTCGTAGATGGCGGCGATGTTGGACGAGCGCAGCGCCGACGCCGCGCGCGCTTCAGTCAGCAACCGCGCCCGCCGCTCCGGATCGGCTTGCGATCCGGCCGGCAGCATCTTGAGCGCGACCTCGCGGCCCAGACGGGTGTCTTCGGCGAGATAGACCTCGCCCATGCCCCCTTTGCCGAGCCGCGAGCGCACGGAGTAGTGCTGGATCGTGCTGCCGACCACGTCCCGATCTTAAGCGAGGACAGGTTGGCTCTGCGCAACTCCCAATTCCCACCTCCCGAGCGCCCAACGTCAGGCGCTGCGAGCCGTGGGCCGTGAGCCGTGGGCCGTCCCCCCTGTGCCGCGGCTCGGGCTTGTCGGGCGCCGCCAAGCCCGTTACAGTGCCTTTCGACCACATGTTCACGACCAAACCTATGCCAGCCGCCCTCGTCCGCCTCGCGCTTGCGGCAACGCTCGCGCTTGGGGCGGTGCCCGCGTGGAGCCAGCCCAGCCCCAATGAACAGGCCCAACCTCGCGTCGTGGCGATCGCCGATGTGCACGGCGACGCCGCGTCGTTCACCGCCATCCTCCAGCGGGCGGGCCTCATCAACGAAGCGGGGCGTTGGACCGGCGGATCGACGGTCCTCGTGCAGGATGGAGACCTGCTGGATCGCCGGCCCGACGCCAAGCAGGTGCTGAGCCTCGCGATGACACTCGAGTCAGAGGCGCCGCGCACAGGCGGCCGCGCCATCTTCCTCATCGGCAATCACGAGGCCATGAACGCGACGGGCGAGCTCCGCGACGTCGTGCCCGCGACGTACGCAGCGTTCGGGGATCAGGAGTCCGAGTCCAGGCGGCAGGCGGCGTGGTCGATTCATCGTACGCTCGCCGAGCGCCGCCGGAAGGCGCTTGCGGATGCGGATGGGTCGATACCGGTGCCCGATGTGTTCGGCGACGTCACCGAGCAGGCGTGGATGGCCGCGCATCCGCCAGGCATGCTCGAGTATCTCGAGGCGTTTGGTCCTTCGGGCATCTACGGCCGCTGGATTCGTGGCCACGACACTATTGTTCGAGTGGGCGCGTCCGTGTTCCAGCACGCGGGACTCGACCCCGCCAAGGCGCCGTCGAAACTGGACGATGTGAACGCACGAGTGCGCAACGACCTCAAGCGATGGGACGAAACTCGGGCGTACCTGGTGAGTCACGGTCTCGCGGCGGCGTCGTTCACGTTCGGAGAGATTCTCGCGGCCGGGCAGAGTGAACTGGCCCGACTCGCCGCTGTTCGGCGCAAAGGCGGAGGTGATTCCGAACCCGTGCCTCCAGTGCTGGACGCCATCAGCGGTATCGATCGTTCGGCGCTCGTCGATGCGAGCGGACCGCTGTGGTTCCGCGGCTTCGCCACGTGGACCGACGATGAAGGCCGTGGACGGATGTCGCAGCTGCTCTCGCGATATAAGGTCGAGCGGTTCGTGACGGGACACAGTCCCATCAAGTCAGGCCGCATCACGCCGCGATTCGACGGCCGGGTGATCCTCATCGACACCGGGATGTCGGCGTTCTTCCGGCCGTTCGGCGGGAGACCGTCCGCACTCGAGATCAAAGACGGGCGACTGACCGCGATCTACCTGGACAGCGAATCCGTGGTGATCGACCCGCACAAGTGAGCGGTCTCGCTAGCTGCTGACCGCTTCAACGGCAGGCGAATCGGGCCAGACAGGGATGGGAGCGCTGGTGTAGCCAGCGTGCGCCAGGCGGTCCTGCACGATCGCCACGGCCGTGGCGCCGAAGGCGAGCCGCACCGCCAGCCGAGCCGCGATGTAGGCCTGACCAACGAGCACCATGTAGCCGAACGAGAGGGTGTCTCCGCCACCGGCGCCAGGCGCGAGAAACGCGTATGCCACGAGTACCGGCCAGGAACAGTACCAGATTCAGGAGGAACGGGATGACGCACGCGACCGGGTGGCGGCGCAGAATCCTCGCGGCGGCGAGGATGGCGCCGATCATGCTGCGGCGATCCTCAACCACCGCGCGTGCTTTCGCGAGATCGAACAGCAGGACGAGGGCGGCCACGGGCGCCGCGAAGACCACGTACAGCACGACGCGAATCACGAACGCGGTGCGCTCGGTATCCAGATCGCGTGTGAGCCACGGATAGAGGCGATCGAACAAGACGCCGTGGAGCCATCCGAACAGCACTCCATAGGCGAGCGCAGCAACCAGTGCCAGCCGGAGGAAGCGCCAGAAGAACACGCCGCAGATCCCGAAGAAGGCATGAGCTCCCACGCGGCGGCGACGGGCATAGCGGTCGAGGATGCCTCCCCAGAAAAACAGCCACGCACCGCCGTAGACCACCGCGAGCGATACTCTCGCGCCCCGTGGTCCCTCGTTGTCCGCAAATCCGCTGAGATTGCGGAGCACGGCGGCGAAACCAATCACCGAGGGACGGAAGGTCTCGCCCTCCTCGGGATGACGTTGCCGGAACTCCAGCCACCACGAGGCGTCCACGCCTCGAAGCGCCGACAAGCCCGAGGCACTCGACCCCAGGTCCGCGGCGATCGTGCGTTCGAGCGCCCAGGCGGACGGCCAGGTCACCGCCACGGTGAGCAGCCAGATCCCGATGAGGAGGGGGGGTGCCGCGGCCACCCGCCGCCACCCATCCGCCACCAGATGGAGCGCTCCGCGCGCCGGGGATTGATCAGACATTGCGCCTTGGCTTCTCACACCAGGGAGACCCACGTGAGCAGCTCGTCCTGCAGCCAGATCAGCCACCGCCACGACCACTTGCGTGCCGCGCGCGGACCATCCGGATCGAGTTGCCACGTGTTGTTCGTGTAGTTCACATCGAGCGTGAGCTGCCGGTTCGGATCGACCGCTGCGGCGGTTGCGCGCGAGGCGCCTTCCCACCGGAAGAGCCGCCACCGCTCCGCGCCGTCCCAGTGCTCCGCCTGCTGCCGTCCATCGGCGAACGTCACGACGATGTCCACCGGCAGCACGGAGCCTTTGTAGCGTCGGACGACCAGTTCGGTGACGTACCGCGTGGGCCGATCCTCGGAATCCACGTAGATCCGCCGGCCGTCCACGTCCTTGTAGCCGGACAGAGCGACTGGCGTGCTGTCGAACCGCTGGATGCCGTAATCGAGCGCGTCAGCGCTTCGATAGACCTGGTTGAAGTACCACGTGAGGTCCGTGCCGGCCCCTTCCGAGATGTCGGCGAAGAAGTCCTGCGGCGTGGGGTGTGTGTAGACGTGTCGCACGAAGAAGAGCGACATGCCGCGCTGCAGCCGCGGCCACCCGATCAGATTCTCGAGTGTGTGGAGCCAGAGTGCCGTCTTCGCGTACGTGATGTTCCCGCCCGACGAGGGGTCGTAACGGTAGGACGGTGTCGCCGGCACATCGGTCTCCGCCGACGATCGATAGCTCGAGAGCCGATCGCCGTCGTCGATGCGCCCTTGCGAGATGTCGCGGTACACCCACGGAATGAAATCCCCGAAGAAGCGATCGGACTCGTAGTTGGGTTGAAAACGGGCTTCGATCACACGGCCGGTCGAGAACGTGTTGAGTCCCTCGTCGAGCCAGGCGTGCTCGAACTCGTTGTTGCCGACGAGACCGTACCAGAACTGGTGTCCGCACTCGTGCACGGTCACGTCTTCGGGTTCATTGACGCCGGAGCGTACAAGCCAGCGTGTGCCAGCGGTGAAGAGCGTCGGGTACTCCATGCCGCCGGCGCCGCTGTGCCACGCCGGATCGACGATGGTGACGTGCCCGTACGGATACGGTCCGTACCACGTGCCGTAGGAGCCGAGGCACGCGCGGGCGGCCTCGAAATGGCGGTGCGCTTGTGCGACGTGCTCGGGCTGGAGGAGCAGGCGCATCTCGACATTTGGCAATCCCGCCTGCTCGAATCGTGCCGTGCGCTCCACGAGATCCGGGCTCGTCGTCCATGCGAAGTCGTGGACGTCGTCCTGCACGAAGCGGTGTGTTGTCTTGCCGGTAGGCGTGTCGAGGCGCTGTTGTTCGACTCCCGTTGCGCCGACGACCCAGCCTTTGGGGACCGTAATCCGGACGTCGTACAAGCCGTAGTCGGAGAAGAATTCGGTGCCGGCGTGGAACTGATGGGCATTCCATCCCGCGTCTTCGAGCACGCCAATCTTGGGAAACCACTGGGCCAGAAAGAAGAAGTTGCCGATGACGCCGGTACGAGCGAAGGTGCGAGGAACGTGTGAGGTCCAGGCGAGCTCGATCGTGACAGACTCGCCCGGTGCGACCGGCCTGGGCAGCGGCACGCTCATGACGGTCCGGTCGTCCGGATTCCCATCGTCCGGCGACACGAACCGCCGCGCGGACGTGAGCTCGGTGAATGGCGACGGCGACGGTGACGCGGCGAGCAGCCGTATACCCGTGACGTCGATCCAGGCCCAGTCGTCGGGCCGGCGCGACGTGTAGTCGAGACCACGGCGCCGGCCGGATCCCTCGTGCATCCAGGTCGAGCGCGAGTTCATCCAGGCGTTGTAATAGAGGTGGAACCGCAGGTCCTCAGCCGGGCGCGACGTGACGTTGCGCCAGGTGAGCACCTCACGGCCGATGAGCGTGTGGGTTGCGGGATCCAACTCGACGTCGATCGAGTAATTGGCGTTGCGCTTGGACCGGCCGGGCTCCGCTGCAGACGCGGCTGATCTTGGTGGCGCGCTGGAGACAGGCCCGCCGGCCGCTGGCGCGTGTTGGTGTCGCGCCGGCGCTGACTCGACGGCCGCGACGAGCATCACGAGTGCGGCTGTGGTGATGCCCCGGCGGCGACTAGCTGGACCTGCCATCGAACCTCCGGCGCATGCTACAACAAATTCGGAGTGCGGAATTCGGAGTGCGGAAGGAAGTTTGGAGTTCGGAGCGCGGAATCCGGAATTGGGCTCCGCACTCCGTACTCGCATTCCGCATTCCGCGCTCCGCATTTCTGTTTTCAGCTCCGCCCTCCGCCCTCCGAACTCCGCACTTCCGTGTGTTCCAGTGCCGCCGCTTCCGTCACCGGCTCGACGAACCAGGCGACGACGAGCATCCCGATCCCGAAGGCGATGAACAGCGTGGCCCATCCCGCATGGGCACCGGCCAAAGCAAGACCGACCGCCAGCAATCCGGCACTGAACAGCATCTCGCCCGCCCTGATCCACGGACGGCATCGCCGCACCTGGTCGCGCAATCGGGAGGGATGGGCACTGGAGACGAAGGCCAGGCTCAAACGCAGGCTGGGTGCGACCGCGAGCGCGGCCAGCAGCAGGAAGAACACGAACCGCCACTCGAACGCTGTTATCCAATCGCGCAACTGCCAGACCGGGATCAAGAGCAGCCAGGCGATGACGGCGGCTGCCACCTGGTGGAACTGCCACCACCGAACCGCGCTGGCGGTCGCGTGCCGGACCGGACGCTCGACGCTGGCCTCTCCCGCCGCGATTGCCGCCGCGGGCGCTCTGTCGGGAATCATCGCGCCACGCATCGCCTCAGCCAACGACTCGGCACTTTGCCATCGTTCAGCGGGCACCTTGCGCAGGCACCGATCGATCACCCGCATCAGCGCCTCGGGAATTCGCGCGGCCTCGTCGGCAGTCAGCGCGGCCGGAGGATCGACGAGGATGGCGCTCCACTTCGTTTCCTCGCTCGCGCCACCAAACGGATGCCGTCCCGTGAGGAGCTCGTAGAGCACCACACCCGCGGCAAAGAGATCGGTGCGCGCATCGACGGGTTGACCGAGCAACTGTTCGGGCGCCATGTACCCGATCGTCCCCGCGATGTCGAGGCGCGCTGACAGATGCGTGCGCAGCGTGCCCTCCGGCGGGACTTCCCGGCGCAACGCAATCCCGAAGTCGAGCACCTTCACCATGCCATCGTCGGTGCGCATCACGTTCTCGGGCTTCAGGTCGCGATGGACAATCCCTGCCCGATGCGCCGCCGCCAAGGCGTCGAGGGCAGCGAGCATGATGTCGACGCCGTCAGCGGGCGCCACGGGCCCGCGTGTGAGCCTGTCGCGCAGCGTCTCGCCCGACAGAAGCTCCTGCACGATGAACCCCGTGTCCTCCTGTTCGACGAACGCGTACACCCGCGCGATGTGCGGGTTCGACGACAGCCGCGCCAGCGTGCGGGCTTCGTCCTGCAAGCGGCCGAGCAGCGCGGTTCCGCCGGCGGCTTCCGGCCGCACGGCCTTCAACGCGACCGCCATGTCGAGCACGACATCTCGAGCCCGATAGACGATGCCCATCCCTCCGCGGCCGAGCTCACCATCGACGACGTAGGGTCCCACCTGGCTGCCTGGAGGCAAGGACGGCGTGGCGAAAACGGCGGCACCCATGGCCGCGGTGGACGGGGCCCGTTCTGACGCGGCGACGAGCAGCTCGATGGTGGGGATCCACTCCGGATGGTCCTGACATCGCGCGCGGACCAGTGCCGCGCGATCGGCGGCAGGTGCTTTAAGCGCCGCAAGAAAGACGTCCGACAGACGTGGCGTGGTCACGCGTTGGATCCCGACTCGAGCTCGCGAGCCAGCCATGCGCGGGCGAGCGTCCAACGCCGTTTCACGGTTGCTGGCGAGACGTCCAGCGCTTCCGCGGTGGCCTCGATGCTCAACCCGCCGAAAAATCGGAGCTCCACCAGTTCCGCCAGATCGGGATGCGACATCGCGAGCCGCGTCAGGGCCGCATCGAGGGTCTCGACGTCGATCGGCGTCGCGGTCACCGCGATCGCATCGTCGTGCAGCGTGACCCGCTGCGCGTCGCCGCCGCGCTTCAGTGCGCGACGGGCCCGAGCGCGCTCGACGAGGATGCGCCGCATGGTGTGAGCGGCAATGCCGATGAAGTGTGCGCGATCCCGCGGCGACCATTCGCCCGCGCCCATCAGGCGCAACCACGCGTCGTGCACGAGCGCGGTCGGCTGAAGAGTCTGGCCCGGACGCTCACGTTTGAGATACCCGCGCGCGACGCGGCGGAGCTCGTCGTACACCAGCGGCAGCAGTCGATCGTGCGCGTCTTTATCGCCTTCGCGCGCGGCGGCGATCAGTCGCACGACCACATCCGGGTGGGCCGCTTTCCCGCACGCCGTGTCTCGCACGATGTACGCCATCTTCCCCCATCCGCGAGCGACCGACAACAGGCCCTATAATCGGCGTTCATTTCGCTGGGGAGCGGCATTTATGGGTATACGCGTACTGCACGTGGGTCTCGGACCGATTGGCGCGGGGGTCGTGCGACAAGTCGCAGGGCGGAAAGGGCTGACGATCGTGGGAGGCGTGGATGTCGATCCCGCCAAGGCCGGCCGCGATCTCGGCGAGGTCGTTGGACTGGGCCGCCGCCTCCGCGTCAAGGTCTCGGACGACTTGAAGGGCGCGCTGAAGGCGAAGACACCCGACGTTGTCGTCTTGTGCACGAGTTCGTCGCTCGCGGCGATCGTCCCGCAGATCGAGACGATTGCCCGTGCCGGCACGCCTATCGTGTCCACGACCGAGGAGCTGGCGTATCCCGCGTACAGTCACAAGCGGCTCGCGTCGGTCATCGATACGATCGCCCGCAGGCGCAAGATTGCCGTTCTCGGCACCGGAGTGAATCCAGGCTTTGTGATGGACGCGCTGCCCATCACGCTGACAGGTGTGTGCGAGCGGGTCGATCGCATCGAAGTGGACCGCGTGCAGGATGCGCGTATCCGCCGGCTGCCGTTCCAGCAGAAAATCGGATCCGGCCTCACGCCCGAGGCCTTCGAGACGAAAGTGCGGCAGGGCACCGTGCGCCACGTTGGGCTCACCGAATCCATCGCGATGATCGCAGACGCGGTGGGCTGGACGCTCGACCGCATCACCGACGACATCGTGCCGAAGCTCGCGACGGCGCCAGTCTCGAGCGAGTTCCTGACAGTCCAGGCCGGCCAGGTCTGCGGGCTCATTCAGGACGGCGTCGGGTATCGCAAGGGCGAGGGCATCATCCGGCTGCACATGGAGGCATATCTCGGCGCGCCGGAGTCGTTCGATGCCATCCGCATCGAGGGGTCCCCAGCGCTCTCGATGAAAATCGCCGGCGGTGTGCACGGCGACATCGCCACGGCGTCCATCGTCGTCAACTCGATCCCCAAGGTGCTCCAGTCGCCTCCCGGGCTGCAGACGATGCGGACGCTGCCCATTCCGTCGTTCTTCGGGGGGAATCGCTAGGCGGGGTGCACCCGCCCACCTGGAACCATGCGTCATTCAAGGGATTCCTCGCCCCCGCCGATTTGGCGGGCAGCGTATGGTGCCCTCGCCGTCGGTTCCCACACTCCTGCTGCTGGATGACGATCCAGGCGTTCTGAAAGTGTTGTCGCACCTCGGCGGCCGGGCCGGGTTCGACGTGTCCACCTACGAGGATCCCGCGGGTGCCCTCGACGCCGTCCGCCAGTCGGCCCCGGACGTCGCGATGGTGGATCTTCGCCTGCCCCGCATGGGTGGGCTCACCGTCATCACGGAGATCAAGCGCTCGGCGCCATCGTGCGAAGTCCTGCTGATGAGCGGGTACGCGACGGTGGAAACAGCGGTCGAAGCGGTCAAGCGCGGCGCGCAGGACTGCGTCACCAAACCCTTCGACATCTCGGCGTTGCTCCAAAAGCTGGATCGCCTTCGCGTGATCATCGAGGCGAGGCGCGAGGACGCGGATCGGCGCGCCGATGTCGCATTCCAGTCGATGATCGGACGCAGCCCCGTCATGAGCGATCTCTTCGAGCTCATTGGACGTGTCGCTCCTCACTTCACCACGGCGCTCGTCACGGGCGAGACCGGCACCGGCAAGGAGCTCGTTGCGCGCGCGCTGCACCATCTGGGCCGCCGACGGGATCGCGCGTTCCTCACCGTGAATTGTTCCGCCATTGTCGAAACGCTGTTCGAAAGTGAGCTCTTCGGGCATACACGCGGCGCGTTCACCGGCGCGGTTGACACGCGCGCGGGATTGTTCGAGCGCGCGAACGGCGGTGTCGTGTTCCTCGACGAGGTAGGTGAGCTGCCGCACGCCATGCAATCGAAGCTCTTGCGCGTGCTCGAGACGGGCGAGGTGGCGAAGGTCGGATCGCGCGACGTCCATCGTGTGGACGTTCACGTCATCGCCGCCACCAACCGCGTGCTCGAGCGCGAAGTGGCCGAGGGCCGCTTCCGCGCGGATCTCTTCTATCGGCTGAACGCGGTGGAGCTGATCGTTCCGCCGCTGCGGGACCGGCTCGACGACGTGCCGCTGCTCGCGGCCGCTTTCATCGAGCGCTGCGCCCGAAATCTGGAACGCGCGGTGCCGTCGTTGTCGCGCGACGCGGAAGAACGCCTTGCCACGTGGCCGTGGCCCGGAAACGTGCGCGAGCTCCGCAACATCCTTGAACGCGCGTGCATGCTCGGCCGTGGCGATCGCATCGAAGCCTCGGACCTCCGTTTGGGATCGCAGTCGGCGGTCATTCCATCGACCGACAGCCAGGTCCGCCGTATTCGCGATCTCGAGCGCGACGAGATCGACAGGGCGCTCGTCGAGACCCGCGGCAACAAGAAGGAAGCGGCCAAGCGGCTCGGCCTGAGCCGGCGCGCGCTGTATCGGCGGCTCGACAAATTCGGCCTGCACCCACGGCGCTAGTGCTTCAGCGGAGACAGGCGACTCGCTACCCACAGGTAGATGGGCTCGTTCGCGCCTGTCTGGAATGTTCCTTGCTGCTCTCGCAGGGAGTGCGTTACGGCGTGTGTTTCCCGTACACGCCCGCAACACGGTGTCGCCCCGGCCTACACCGCGCAGTCGCCAGCACGATGATCGGTCAGATCGAATGATCGAACGACAGTGAGGATTCGGATGGCGGCTGCCGTTCAGCTGCGGTAGTTGCCGAATTGCAAGGCCACGCCGAAATCATGCGCGCGGAGCACTTGCATGGCCGCCTGCAGGTCGTCCCTGGCCGGCGCTGATACTCGCACCTGATCGGCTTGAATCGCAGCCTGCACCTTCTTCAGCTTCTGGTCTTTGAGGAATTTGACGATCTCTTTGGCGGCCTCGACGGGGATTCCTTGTTGGAGCGTGACGACCCGCTTCACGCTGCCGCCCGCTGCCTGCTCCACTTCGCCAGGCTTGAGATTCTTGACGGGCACCTCACGCCGCACGAGCCTGGTCTGGATGATTTCCCACAAGGCATCGAGCTTCATTCGATCGTCGGCGGCGATGGTCAACGTCTTCTCGTTCCTGTTCAACTCGATGTCCACCTTGGCGCCCTTGAAGTCATACCGTTGGGCGACTTCTTTTCGCGCCTGATTGAGAGCATTGTCTACTTCTTGGAGGTCAATGTCCGACGTTATGTCGAACGAACAGAGCGTGGCCATGACTCCGATCCTAACAGACGTGTCGTAGTACCAGACGCCTGGTCCAGCTGGGACTGTTTCAGATCGTGTGTGCGTGCAGCAGGTCGACTAGAATGACCAACCCAACGCGGTCCATGATCATTGACGCTCGCCCGCTCGTGCTCGTTGTGGATGACTACAAGGACGCCCGCGAGATGTACGCGGAGTACCTGACGTTCTCCGGCTTCCGCGTGGCAGAAGCGTGCAACGGCCACGAAGCCGTCGAGAAAGCCTTTGAGCTCAAGCCAGACGTCATCCTGATGGACCTCTCATTGCCGGGCATGGACGGCTGGACCGCGACGCGTCATCTGAAGAGCGACGTGCGCACGCGCGCCATTCCGGTTGTGGCACTCACGGGTCACGCGCTTGCCGGTTCCTCCGACGGCGCGCGCCAGGCGGGATGCGATGCGTTCGTGACGAAGCCCTGCTTGCCGGACGAGCTCGTCGTCGAGCTGCGCCGGATCCTCGATCGCGTGAATGGCCACTGAGACGTTGGAACAGCACGGGCAATGACGATTGCTGGATGACGATTGACGATTGACGAACAGCGGCAAGGACCAGTCGTCATCCGTCAATCTGCATTCGTCATTGTTGGTTTCCGTTCGCCTGACACCTCTCACACCAGTACGTCGTTCTCGCATCCAGCCCTTGTTTGACTGCACGGACGGGCGATCCGCACCGGCGGCACGGCAGGCCTCGCCGGCCGTACACCCAGTGCCGAGCGCCGGGATCCGAATGCCCGCCCGGGCGCAGACCGCGATACGTGACGATGCCGCTGTGCGCTCGAGGACCGACGTTCATCTTCATGAGACGCCGGGCCACGGTGAGGACGTGCCGGATCTGGCCGTCGTCGAGTGCCGACACGGGCGCGAACGGATTCACACGGGCCACAAAGCACGTTTCTGATTTGTAGATATTGCCGATGCCCGCAACGGCGCGCTGATCGAGAAGCGCTTCACCGAGAGGCAATGGGTCGTGCGCACGGAGGCGCGCGACGGCGGCGGCCTCGTCGAATTCTTCGCCAAGGAGATCCGGCCCCAGCGTGCGGAGGGCACGAGCCCGCCGAAGCGCTTGATCCGTGATGAACTCGGCCACGGGGACGAGAAACGCAACGGCGACGAAGGCGTCCGTTTCGATCACGATCCGCTTGTCGTAGCCAGGACGCTGCCATCGCTCCCCAGGCCGGTAGACGTGCCACGATCCGCTCATGCGCATGTGCGTCCTGAGCGAGAGGCCGCCAGAGAAGCCGATCAACACGTGCTTGCCTTGCGCCCACGCGCGATCCACGGTTCTCCCGACGAGCGGTGTATCCGTATCGATGCGCGTGAGCGCCGGGAAGACGGATTCGAAGCCCGTCACGACCCGTCCGGCCAGCGCGAGGTTCAACGTCCTCGCCGTGCGGAAGATTGCGTCGCCTTCTGGCATTGAACCTCGGAACCTACTGAACCTAGTGAACCCTTGGAACCCGCGCCGCCTGATATCCCATCGCCCCGCGAATGAATCCCGCTTCGAGCAGAAAGGGTGCGAGCGGATGCGTGTCTGTGGGGCAGCCGTCCACCTCGCTGATGAGCATTCCTTTGCGCATACCATCTGGAGCGGTCGCGAGCGCGTGCAACCGTTCCGCCACCGCACGTGCGGTCATCGTCTTCGTGCGATCGTCATCAGACAGATACACGAGCAGCTGACGATCGCCTCGCGCGAGCCAGGCGCCGAGCCGGCCATTCACCAGAATCACCGTGGCGCCAATCGTCCGCGAGGGTCCGCGGCCGTCTTTTGCGTCCTCGGGACGCGACGGCCATCGCAGCAGCGCGCCATATGGATTGGCGGGATCTACCGCGGAGAGATGGACGACTTGGGGCACGTCCCGTTCGTCCCGCACGGCCCGGAGCTGATCGAGGGCACCGGGAAGCGCGAACTGCGTCGCGCCGAGCCCGGCGACGAACAGCCCGCGGCGGACGCGTCCGCCGTCTTCCATCGCTTTCAATACGTCGTAGACCGTCGAGAAGCCGCCCTTCAAGCCCTCCGCCGCAACGGCTTCGCGTGTGAGGACGCCGTAGCGCGACAGCAGTTGGCGCGCGACACTCGCCGCCCATTCGGTTGACGACGCGCGCCGGGCACGCGTCTCGCGCGTCAACGTCCAGCGACCCTGCGCTTCCGGCGGCGCCACCCGACGTGAACGGAACGGCCGGGCCTGCCGCTCGCGGCGTGTGCGCGCGGGGGGCTGGACGAACGCGCGCACGGCGTGCAGCGTGTCGTTCGTAATCAATCCGCGCCACGCCAGATCCCAGAGCGCCGATACGACGTCATCGGGGAAGCCGCCGCCGCACGCCGCGTGGATTGCGGGGTAGAACGACGCACCCGCGTCTCCGAGGTACTCGAGAATGCTCGCGGCCAGCGGACCTGGAACCTCTGCGGCATCGCCAGGCGGAAGCAGCAGATGCACATGGTCCGCGAGGTACAGCGCAAGCCTGCCGTCCCGATCGCCGAGCGGTTCGACGCCGACCCACATCACTTCGCCGGCGCCCATCAGTAGATCGATGTCGCCCGGCCGATAGCCCGAGACACGAGCCGGCAGGATCTCGGTCTCGAGAATAGATGCCGGAAGGGGAGCGCCCTGCAGCTGCTCGATGGCGTCGAGGAGGGCGTCGAGTCCAGCGCGCGGGGCGGTTACCCCCTGCCACGCCGCAGCCAGGCGCCCGAGGGCTTCCTGCTCGACCGGTTCGACTTCGTGACGCAGCCGGGCGAGCGAACGCTGTCGGATCATGCGCAGCACGTCTGACGCGCACCACTCGCGGCCGCTCCCGCCAGGCCTGAACTCGCCTTCGACGACGCGCCCGCCCGTACTCAACGCATTGAGTATGTCGTCCACCACCGCGGTCCCGAGACCGTAGCGCGCCGCGCATTCGCCGGCGGTAAATGGCGCGTGCGTTCGTGCGAAGCGCAGGATCAGATCCCCGAGTGGCGATCGAACGGGTTGCAGCAGCGCCTCGGGGAGTCCTGGTGGAAGTGGGACGCCGAGCGCGTCGCGGTACCGTGCGGCATCCTCGACAGCGATGCAGCGCTTGTCCCCGGCGACCTGTACGCGCAGGATGCGGCGCGAGCTCAGAAGTCCGGCCAGCGTTCCTTCGAGCTCGTCGCCGAGCGAGCTTCTAGCGCCGAGCTCGGCGGTCGACAGATCGCCCAGCCGGAGCAGCAGATCGTGGATCGCGTCGGCGCTCTTGGCGTGATAGCGTGCGTCGAGATGCTGGAGCTGCCGCTCGACGGTCTCGACGACGGTCGCATCGAGCAGTTCGCGAAGCTCCGCTTCGCCCAGCAGCTCGCGTAGCTGCGCGTGATCGACCGACAGGGCCTGTGCGCGGCGCTCGGCCAGCGGCGCATCACCGTCGTAGAGAAAGTTCGCGACGTAGCCAAACAGCAGTGACGAGGCAAACGGTGATGGCGTCTGCGAGTCCACGGTGACGACGCGGATGGCGCGCGTTTCGATCTGCCGCATCACATCGACGAGCGCAGGCATGTCGAAGACATCGCGGAGGCACTCGCGGTAGGTTTCGAGCAGCGCCGGGAACGAGCCGAATCGCGCGGCAACCGACAGCAAATCAGCGGCGCGCTTTCGCTGCTGCCAGAGTGGCGCCCGCTGGCCGGGGCGGCGGCGTGGAAGGAGCAGGGCGCGCCCTGCGATCTCTCGGAAGCGCGCGGCGAAGAGCGCGCTCGAGCCGAGCTGCCGCACCACGAGGCGTTCCACGTCGTCCGCGGGCGGCAACATCAGCGAGACGTCCGGCGGTGCCTCCGTCTCCTGCACACGCACCACGAAGCCATCGTCGGTCCACATCACTTCGACGTCCAGACCGGCCTCCTCGCGGAAGCGAGCGACGGACGCGAGTGCCCAGGGTGTAAGGACGCGTCCGCCGAGTGGAGAGAGGAGACAGACGCGCCAGTCGCCCAGTTCGTCCCGGCAGCGTTCGACGAGGATCGTCCGATCGTCGGGAACGGCGCCCGCGGCAGCAGCCTGGTCGGCGAGATACTGGAGCGCGTTGCTCGCGGCGATCGGTTCGAGGTCGTGGCGCGTCTGCAGCCGCTCGATCGCGGTCGAACGCGGCAGCGCGCGCAGCTCGCGCACGAGTCGTCCGATCGCGACGCCGAGCTCGCGCGGGCGCCCCGGCCCGTCGCCCTTCCAGAACGGCATCTTGCCAGGCTCGCCCGGCGCCGGCGTCACGAGCACGCGATCGTGCGTGATCTCTTCGATGCGCCAGCTCGATGCGCCGAGGAGAAAAGTCTCTCCCGGACGCGACTCGAACACCATTTCTTCGTCGAGCTCTCCGACTCGTGCGGTGCCGGTCGCGGCGCCGGCGAGAAAAACGCCGTAGAGCCCGCGATCGGGGATCGTGCCAGCGTTCGCGATGGCGACACGCTTCGAACCCTCGCGTGTGGTCAGCGTCCCGTGGATCCGGTCCCAGGTGAGCCGCGGCCGCAGATCCGCGAACTCGTCGGAGGGATAGCGGCCGGAGAGCATGTCGAGGACGCCCTCGAAGACGGTCCGGCTCAATCGCTCGAACGGCGCTGCGCTACGGATTCGCGCAAACAGGGCGTCTACGCTCCAGGGGTCCATCGCGACTGCCGCAACGATCTGCTGCGCCAGCACGTCCAGAGGATTGCGGGGAAAGCGCGTGGACTCGACCAGGCCATCCCGCATGGCCCGCGTGACCGCCGCGCACGCCAGCAGATCGCCGCGGTACTTCGGGAAGATCACGCCGTTGCTGACGGCACCGACCTGGTGGCTGCCGCGACCGATTCGCTGCAGCCCGCTGGCGACCGAGGGAGGCGCTTCAATCTGGATCACCAGATCGATCGCACCCATGTCGATCCCGAGCTCCAGCGACGAGGTGGCCACGAGCGCACGGAGCTGACCGGCTTTGAGCGCGTCTTCGATCTCCGTGCGCTGCGCTCGTGCAATCGAGCCGTGATGCGAACGGACGAGCGGTTCGCCGGCCAGCTCGTTGAGTGCCGACGCCAGGCGCTCGGCGAGCCGCCGGCTGTTCACGAAGAGCAGCGTGGAGCGGTGGGCCCGTATCAGTTCGAGCAGGCGCGGATGGATGCTCGACCAGATGGACGGCCGGACGGATCCCTGCGCTGCCGGTCCGCTCGGGATCTCGATCGGCACGTCGAGCCGTGCCATGTCCTCGACCGGTACTTCCACGGTGAGGGCGAGCTTCTTGGGCGCATGCGCATCGACGATCGTGACTGGCCGCCAGGCAGCCGCCAGGTCCGCGCCCGCAAATTCGTCGTGGATCTCGCTCGTCGCTGCGGCAGCAATCGGAGGGGCGGCCCCTCGTTTGCGGCGCGCCGGAGGCCGACGGCGCCGCGGCAGATCGCGCGGCTGCGCACCACCCAGGAATCGCGCGACCTCTTCGAGCGGACGTTGCGTCGCGGAAAGACCGATCCGCTGCGGCGGACGCGCCGTGAGTGCTTCCAATCGTTCGAGTGACAGCGCGAGATGCGCGCCGCGCTTTGTCGGCACGAGGGCGTGGATTTCGTCCACGATCACCGTCTCGACCGATCGCAACACGTGCCGCGCTTCAGAGGTGAGCAGCATGAACAGCGACTCGGGCGTCGTGATGAGGATGTCGGCCGGCTCGCGCTGGAAGCGCACGCGCTCGGTGGCCGGAGTGTCGCCCGTCCGCACCGCCACGCCGGGTACGACAAAGACGTCGCTCCGCCGCTGCGCGACGTTGCGGATGCCTGCCAGCGGCGCGCGGAGATTGCGCTCCACGTCTACGGCCAGCGCCTTGAGCGGCGAGATGTACAGCACCCGGCACCGTTCGCGCGTCGCCGGCAGCGGCGCGAACATCACGCGGTCGATCGCCCAGAGAAACGCCGCGAGCGTCTTGCCGGTGCCAGTGGGCGAGACGATCAGCGCGTGCTCACCGCGCGCGATCACGGGCCATCCGCGCACCTGCGGCGGCGTCGCGTCGCCGAACGCACCGAGAAACCACTCGCGGACGGCCGGCTGGAAGACGTCCAACGGATTGGGAGTCGACGCGCGGGCCATCCAGGAATTCTAGTGGCCACTGATGTCGGCGGCGAAGGATGACGCGGCGTGCAGATCGCGAGCCAGGACCCGTTATAATCGTCAGGCTCGGGTCGCGCACGTCGTGAGGTCATTTGCCCTGCTCGTGACGCGGCCACCTCATGCGGACGGGTCACGTCCGCCGAATGCCACGCACGCTCGTCGCACGTCCGGAACGAGCGCTGCGAGCCGTCAAGGAGTCGAGGGGAACCGATGGGTGACGCAGGTGAAGGACTGATCGACGCTGATGCCAGGATCCAGGAACGGATGGAGGAGCTGCAGGTCGCGCGCGCCCAGGCCCGCCGTCCCGCGGTGAGGAATCCAGAGCAGGTTCGCGCCGTCGAGTCCTTGAAGCTCGCGCGTACCGACATGGCCCGCCAGCTGGAGGCCACGACACACGAGGGCCGCATCGTGCAGATCAAGCAGGCGATTTCGGCCCTCGATCGCCAGATCGCCGACGCAGAAAAAGCCCTCGAAGGCTAGTCAGGCGGGGTGCAGGCGGGACGGGTCGACTGACCCCGCCGCCACACGTTGTGGGGCCGGGGTCAGGCTTCTCGTCCCGCCATGCACCCCGGCCGAACCGCAGCTATCGCGCTGTCAGTCCCGCGTCCAACGCCCGCGCAAACTCACCGGCGGATCGCGGACGATCCGCCGGTTCTGTCTTCAATGCCCAGCCAATCGCGTCGCGCACACCTCCGGCCACACCCTGCTCGGCGAGGCGTGTCGAGGTATCCGTGCGCTGCTGCCGTTGAGCGATGTCGAGCAGCGGTCCGCGCCCGAAGGGCAGTTCTCCCGTGACGAGCTCGAACGCGAGCACACCCAGACTGAAGAGATCGGTCTGCGGCGTGACGATGGCGCCCGCCAGCTGTTCGGGCGCCATGTAGGCCGGCGTGCCGATCGGCATGCCGACCGCGGTGAGCGTTTCTTCCTGTTCCCCGCCGCGATCGCCGACGAGCTTCGCGATCCCGAAGTCGAGCACCTTCACGTCGGATCGGCCCTCAGGCAGCAGGATGTTCTCGGGCTTCAGGTCCCGGTGCAGGACACCCGCTGCGTGCGCCGCGTCGATGGCCGCGCAGACGCTCTGCATGAGGCGCACAGCCTCCTGAGCCGCGTACGGTCCGTGCTCGCGTAGCGCCGCGCGCAAGTCCCGCCCGTGCACGAATTCCATCACCAGGAAGGCTCCGCCATCGGGCAGCGAGCCGTAGTCGAAGATCGACACAATCGAGGGATGCTGCAACTTCGCGACGACCTGCGCCTCGCGCCGGAAGCGCGAGCGCGCGTCTGGATTGCTGAGCAGATCCGCTTTGACCACCTTGAGCGCGACGTCGCGATCGAGCCGCATGTCGCGCGCGCGGAAGACCGCGCCCATCCCGCCTCGTCCGAGCGCACGGTCTACGCGGTACTTGCCGTCCACGAGCCGCGGCAGTCCCGCGACCAGCCGCATCGCCGTTCGATCGTCGGGGCACGCCGTCACGCTCGCGTCTTCGCATCGCCCGCACTGCGGGCATTCCGACAACGCGTGTATCGTCGTGCCCAGGCGCGTGAGATGCGTGCCTCCGTCCTCGAGCGGCGCCGCAGACGACTGTCGTTGGCGTAATCGCGCCACGTCGAGTGCGAGCGATACCTGCGCGGCGATCGAGGCGAGCAGCTCGCGATCCTCCGGCGTGTAGGGCTCCTCGCTTCGCTTCTCGCCAAGCGCGAGCACGCCGCTCAACACTTTCTCGCCGTCCTGGACGACGAACATCGGAACGAGCAGCTCGACACCCGTGCCTTGCAGCCATTGCTGCTCGGACGAGGGCAGCCGCCGTGCCGGACTGCGTGGATCCGTGAGGATCACCTCGAGCGGTTCGTCGGACCATCGCAGCATCGTCGCGAGCCCTCCCGACGCCGGCAGTGCGTCCGCCGTGCCGTGCAGGACGGCGACCGGCGTCAGCTGGCCCTCTTCGAGCCCCGACACCAGCACCGCGGCCAGCCTCGGATGGAGCGCCGTGTCTACCTGCTGCAGCACGAGTGCGGTCAGCTCATTCGGATCCGTCTCGTGCGGAATCCGCCCCGCGAGTGACAGCAGCACCTGACGCGCGTCGTACTGTTCGCGGAAGAAGCGGCGATCCAGCCAGGCCCGCGCCGCATCCCGGTACCGAAGCCCCGCCGCAAGCAGGGCAAGCGTGACCAGATAGAACAGCGGCCGTCCGCTCACGATCATCGACAGGGTCATGTCGCGCTGCCGGACCAGCGAGATGACCAGAGCCGCCGCGGGCAGCAGCAGGAGCATCGAGAGCGTGTTGCGCGCCAGACCGTACTGAAGGCTGCGGCGGATGACGACGCGCGGTTCCATCACCCGATGGACCACGACGGCGTACGGAACGCCCACGGCGGGGAGCAGGATCAGCGCCTGCAGCGGAAGCGCGATGAACGTCGGCAGTGTGAAGTGGCCGTTCATCAGAAATGCGCCGATCGCGGGCAGGCCCTGCGCCACTCCGTACGCCAGTACACCGGGCAGCGTCGTGTAGAACGCCAGCTGCACGCGACGGCGTCCGGCGGCATCGTTCATCCCGCGGAAGCGCAGCCAGCCCTCGATCATCGTCGCGATGTTCAGCACAAGCCCGACGATGTAGATCGCGTAGTACAGGCGGGGGTGAGTTGCGTCCCAGAGCGCCACCCCGCGCGCGGCATCCACTCCCGCGACATAGAGGCCAGTGCCGACGGCGAGCAGCAGAATTGGCGCGATGACAACGACCGGAAGAAGCTCGAGCGCCGGATAGCGCGCCAGAAGCGGAGAGCGGCTGGGAAAGTGGAGGATGGCGAGTCCAACGGCCGGGAAGGCCAATGGGAGTGCCAGCCAGGAGAAGAGCGTGATGGCCTCGCGCAGCCCCGGCGGTAGCACGTGTTCCGACCCGAGCAACACGCCCATGTTCGCGACCGCAGAGAAGACGAACGCGAGAATCGTCCAGCGTGCCGTGACATCGCTGGCGCGGAGCAGCAGCAGGACGAGCGCTGCAGCAAGGAACGAGATACCCTGCGCGATTCGCCCTCCGTGGCGCACGATCCAGGCTTCGGTGACGCCAGCGGACCAGAACGGTGGGCGCTCCACTACGACGGTCCGGCTCGCGCCCTGCGTCGCTGCCACGGTCAGGGCGACGGGGCCTCTGATTCCAGCCCAGTACGCATCACGCCAGAGACGCAGGCGCTCCTCTGGACCTGCGCTCCGCAGAAGGGACAGATCGATGCTTCGCCCGGAAGCCAGGCTGCGAGCGAGCGTGACATTCTGTCCAGGCTGCAGGCCGGAACGAGCGGCCGGACTGTCAGCTGCCACATCCTCGATGCGCGCGGTCCACGTCTGTTCAACGTCCGGCGGACGCGCGACGACCATCATTCGATCCTCAGCGCCGATGAGGAGCGAGGCATCCGCGAGCCCTGCGCCGTGACCCGCCGGAGCCAGGTAGGGAGCGCTGAGGCCAATCTGCAGCACACCTGCGACGACCCCGAGGACGACCGCCACGTGTGTGCCCCACCAGGCAATCGGACGAGACGAAGCGGACGAGGTCGCGGTCGAGGGCATCAGGAGGGACCCAGGCCAAGGCCCCGGGTTGTCAGGCCAAACGGAGCGATCAACGTCTGAGCATGGGCGAGTGGATTGGGGCGAAGGTGCCGAGGCAGCGCGGCGGTTCCAGGTTCGAGGGCCGCAGCTGCCGCGAGGGCGTGCTCGTAGTCGCCAGCCATGTGGTCCAGCCGATGCTGCGCCGCCCAATGTCCGCGAGCGGCGTGCCCGAGCTGCTGACGCAACGCCGCGTCAACGGTCAGGCGCCGTAGCGCGAGACCGAGCGAGTGATCCTCGTCGAGGATGTCGATGGCGACGGCGACGGGTGTGGGCGCCGCAAGGTCAGCGAGACCGTGCTGCACCGTCCAGTTCCTGGGGTCGAGGGTGGCGAGATCCGATTGGTGCGCGAGGTCCGTCACGATCGTCGGCAGGCCTGCGGCCAGGCAGCGCAGCCAGGAAGCGGACGTCTCCTGCGCCGTGGGCCAGCGCAGGCAGCAGGCGATGTCGGCGGCAGCCAGGTACGCGGGCAGCTCGAATTCGGGAACGTAGCCTGTGATGGCAACGAGATCGCTCACTCCGGCGGCGACGGCGTCCGCGTTGGCGTCGTAGTGAGCCGTGGTTTCACCAACCAGCAGGAGCTTCAGGTTGGGTTGCACGAAACGAGTGGTGGCCAACGCGCGAAGGATCTGCGGGATTCGCTTTTCCGGAGTGACGCCGCCGTACGCGGCAATGACGACCGTCTCGGGTGACACGCCATGTCTCGCGCGAATGCGCTCACGTTCCGATGCGCCGGCAGCCGGATCGGGTACACCCATCCGCACGAGCTGCACGGTCCGGTTCGGATACGACTGACCGAGTGCGTTGGCGAGACCGGGGCTGTGCACGGCGAGGGCTCGAGCGGACTCGATGACTGCCCGGAGCATCGGCCAGAAGTAATAAACAGGGCCAGCGTAGCCGGCAAGGCCAATCGCTGCGGCATTCGGCGGCGCCTCCGGGTGGGCGTACTCGAACTCGGCGCGGTAGTCGTCGATGCGTTGCCGGCGAAGCAGGCTCCACGCACGCGCGTGGTGGAGATGTCCGTCGTGCAGCACGACGAGACCCGGCAGCTGGAAGATGTAGGGCCACATGTAGTCATGGCACCATGAATTACCCAGCTGGTAGACGATCACGTCGTAGGGCGCGCGGGCGTGTCTCCACAGGAGGTCGTGCGCGGACGAGGCGTCGAGCCCGTGCGCTACCGCCCACGCGACCTCGTCAGTGGACGCGACGAACGCCTCCACCGTATGCCGCGCGCGAAGGAGCGGCAGCACGTCAGCGGAATAGTCTGCGATCCCACTTCGAGTGGGCGGCAGCGGTGAACACCACGCCAGGCGCATCGCGCAATCTTAATCGTTCACAGGCGGGCGTTTGGGCGTCAGAACCCGTCACGACGAGCCCGCCTGGAGCGCGTCGGATTCATTGACGGATCGGGCACCCCTCCGCTAGCATGGATGCCTCGGCTTGTTCATAGTCTTCACAAGCCACCTGAGGCAGGGCGGCACGGTCCGGATTCCCGTTTCCTGAGACCCGACATGCAAAGCTGGCTCTCCATCCTGTTGCTCCTCGGTATGGGCGTAGGATTCGGAGCATTTACCGTCTTCATTTCTCAGTTCCTCGGCCCGAAGCGGCCCACGCCCGAAAAGCTGGCGCCGTACGAGTGTGGTGTGCCGCCCGTCGGCGACGCGCGCGAACGGATGTCGGTGAAGTTCTACCTCGTGGCGATGGTGTTCCTGCTCTTCGACATCGAAATCGCGTTCCTCTATCCGTGGGCGATGGCGGTGCGTGAGCTGGGCTGGACCGGGTACGTGCAGATCGTCCTGTTCACGGCCGTGCTCCTCGCGGGGTACGTCTATATCTGGCGCAAGGGCATCCTCGACTGGGGGCCGCCGCTTCGTCGTCGTCCGCAGTCCGCCGTCGGTGGCTATCGCGATGGGTCTCGAACAGCAGCTTGAACGGGCAGAGATCCCGGTTCTGACGACAACGGTCGAGAAGGTCGTCAACTGGGCGAGAAAATCGGCGATCTGGCCGTGTACGTTCGGCCTGGCGTGCTGCGCCATCGAAATGATGGCGATGAGCTGCTCGCGCTACGATGTCGCGCGCTTCGGTGCGGAAGTGTTCCGTGCGTCGCCCCGGCAATCCGACCTGATGATCGTCGCCGGCCGGCTCTCGCGGAAGATGGCGCCGGTGCTGCGCCGCATCTACGACCAGATGCCCGAGCCCAAGTACGTCATTTCGATGGGCGCCTGCGCGTCGGTCGGCGGCGTGTTCGACAACTACGCGATCGTGCAAGGCGTGGATCAGGTCGTGCCTGTGGATGTGTACGTGCCCGGCTGTCCGCCGCGTCCTGAATCGCTCATCTACGGCATCATGCAGCTGCAGAAGAAGATTCAGGAGTCGAAGCTCTGACGTGCGCGGTGTTGCCGAACCGCAATCTCTAATCTCTAACCTCTGATCTCGGCCAGCTGTCCGCCACCTTCGCGATGCCATCCACTGCGCTCACCATGCCTCCGCTCGCTGAGTACCTGCCGGCGGGCACGTTCGACGTCAGCACCGCCACGGACGGGATGCCGTCGATCGTGGTGCCAGTGGAGCACCTCGTCGAGGTGGCGCAGATTCTTCGCGACTCACCGGCTCTTCGCTTCGTCATCTGCGTGGACGTCACAGCGGCGGATCACTACCCGCGCGAGCCGCGTTACGACGTTCTCTACCATCTGGTTTCGCCGGAGCGTGGATTGCGGCTTCGGATGCGCGTGTACGCCACCGGGGCGTCGCCCGCGGTGCCGACCGTGTCGTCGGTCTGGAGCTCGGCGAACTGGCAGGAGCGCGAAGTCATCGATCTGTTCGGCATCGGATTCACGGGCCACCCGGATCCCACGCGGCTGATTCTGCCGGACGAGTGGGAGGGGCATCCGCTGCGGAAGGACTATCCGGTGCAGGTCAAGCTGCCTGTTCGGGTCTATGAGCCGCTGCAGCTGACGGAGCAGGAGTTCCAGGCCAACATCGCCGCCGATCGCCTGCAACGGAAAGGCAAGGGCTGACCGCCGCCGATGACCGACGATCGGATCGCGCGCGTGGACACGATGTTCGCCGACGCGATTGCTTTGCACGAGCGCATGCGGGGCCAGCACGCGGTGCTCGTGGCGGCAGCTGACGCCGTGGCCGCGGCGCTGGCGCGCGGCGGCAAGGTGCTGGCGTTCGGGAATGGCGGCAGCGCGGCGGATGCGCAGCACCTCGCCGCGGAGCTGGTCGGACGGTTTGCGCGAGAGCGGCGGGCCGCGGCGGCTATCGCCCTTTCGACCGACACGAGCATTCTGACCGCGGTCGCCAACGATTACGGGTTCGAGCGCATCTTCGCGCGTCAGATCGAAGCGCTGGCCAACGCCGGCGACGTGGCGGTCGGCATCTCGACGAGCGGACGATCGCCGAACGTGCTCTCGGCGCTGAGCGCCGCCCGGCGCCGGGGATTGACGACCATCGGGTTGACGGGCAGTGACGGCGGCGCGATGGCACACGCGGTCGACATCCACGTGAACACGCCGCACACCGACACCGCGCGCGTCCAGGAAGTGCATCGCACGCAGATCCACGTGATCTGCGCACTGGTGGAAGAGACGTTGTAGACGGAAGATCGTGTTCCTTTTCGTGTTCGCATTCGCGACGATGGGGCAGCCTTGAATACGAAAACGAAAACGACGAGCGATAGCGGGACGCCGGATGCCTGAGATTCGCTCCGAGACGATGACGATCAACATGGGGCCGCAGCACCCGTCTACGCACGGTGTGTTCCGCCTCGTGCTCGAAATCGACGGTGAGGTCGTCGTCTCTGCCAAGCCGACCATCGGGTACCTCCACACCGGGATCGAGAAGACCGCCGAGCAGAAGAAGTGGCAACAGGTCATCCCGCTCATGGAGCGGATGGACTATCTTGCGGCCCAGTCGAACAGCCTGTCGTACTGCCTGTCGGTTGAACGGCTGCTCGGGCTCGAGATGCCGGATCGCGTGAGGTGGATCCGCGTCCTGCTCGCGGAGCTGCAGCGGATCAACAGCCATCTCGTGTGGCTCGGCACGCACGCCATGGATCTCGGCGCCGTGTCGGTGATGCTCTACTGCTTCCGCGAACGGGAGCTGCTGCTCAACATCAACGAGATGATCGCCGGCTTCCGGATGTTCCCGAGCTACATCCGGGTGGGCGGCCTCCGCGAAGACCTGCCGCGCGACTTCCACGACGCGGTTCGGGCGCTGCTCGAGCGGATGCCGGGCAAGATCAACGAGTACGAGGATCTGCTCACGAAGAACTCGATCTTCACGAACCGCACGCAGGGCGTCGGTTATTTCGGCCTCGATCAGTGCTACGCGTACGGGCTCGTGGGGCCCATCGCGCGGGCCGCCGGATCGACGTACGACGTGCGCAAGGCGTTCCCCTACACCGGCTACGAGACCTTCGAGTTCGACGTCCCCGTGCGGGAGAACGCCGACGTCTACGACCGCTACCTGGTGCGCGTGCGCGAGATACGTGAAAGCGTGCGGATCTGCACCCAGGCCCTCGCCCGCGTCACGCCGACCGGGGAGTATCAGGTCAACGATCCGCGCGTCGTGCCGCCGCCCAAGGACAAGGTCTACACCGAGATGGAGGCGCTGATTCAGCACTTCCTGATCTACTCGCAGGGCTTCACCGTGCCCAAGGGCGAGAGCTACGTGCCGGTCGAGGGCCCGCGCGGCGAGCATGGCACGTATGTCGTGTCGGACGGCACCAACCGTCCGGCGCGCGTGCACTTCCGGCCGGCGTCGCTGCTGGCCTGTCAGGCGATGGAGCCGATGGTCGTCGGCGGCCTCATCGCGGATGTCATCGCCATCATCGGCTCGACCGACATCGTCATGGGAGACGTGGACCGGTGAGTTTCCATCCGCAGATGCCGTACAGCGAGGGCTTCCAGCAGTCGGAGCGGAAGCTGCCGCATGCTGGAGAGCCGTTCGCGTTCACTGAGGATCGCCGCCGCGAGTTCGAGCGCCGCGCCGCGCAGTATCCGCCCGAACAGCGGAAGTCGGCCATTCTGTACGCGCTGTTCCTGGTGCAGAACCAGATTGGGTATGTCTCGGCGAATGCCATGCGGCACGTCGCCGAGGTGATCGGCTGTACGCCTGCCGAAGTCGAGGACGTCACGTCGTACTACGCGATGTTCTTCCGTCAGCCGACGGGGAAGCATGTCATCCAGGTGTGCCGGACGCTGTCGTGCGCGCTGCGCGGCGCCGAGCGCGTGACCGAGGAGCTCACAAGCGCGCTGGGCATCACGGTCGGCGGCACCGATGCCACGGGTACGTTCACGGTTGTCGAGGCCGAGTGTCTCGGCGCGTGCGATCGTGCACCGGTTGTGATGGTGAACGACCGCGGCTGGCACGAGTGCCTTCGCCCGGAGGACGTGCCGGCGCTGCTCGAAGGACTCCGGACCCGCGGCGAAACGGTGCTCTCGGGGTGTATTCATAACGTGGAGAAACCATGAGGGCTGCGGGCGACAGGCAACGGGCTGCGGGCCTGTCTACTCTCATCGTGTCTCGACGGATGGCCTGTTGCCTGTGGTCTGTCGCCTGTAGCCGAGTCTGACCTATGGATCCGATTCTCACCCCTTTCGTCCGCCAGCCGCGCAGCTACGCGCTCGACGCGTACCTCGAGCACGGCGGCTACAACGGGCTCAAGAAGGCGCTCGCGATGACGGCGGACGCTGTCATCGACGAAGTGAAGAAGTCCGGGCTGCGAGGCCGCGGCGGCGCAGGATTCCCCACGGGAATGAAGTGGCAGTTCGTGGACAAGAAATCCACCAAGCCGCGCTACATCTGCTGCAACGCCGACGAGAGTGAACCGGGCACGTTCAAGGACCACCTGCTGATGGAGCGCAATCCGCACCTGCTGCTCGAAGGCTGTGCGATCGGATGCCATGCCATCGGCGCGAAGGTCGCGTACATCTACATCCGCGGCGAGTTCCTCCACGTGCAGGACATCCTCGAAGCGGCCATTGCGGACGCGTACGCCAAGGGCCACCTCGGCAAGAATATTTACGGCACAGGGTTCGACTGCGACATCTATCTGCACCGCGGCGCGGGCGCGTACGAGGCTGGCGAAGAGACGGCGCTCATCGAATCGCTCGAAGGCAAGCGTGCGCAGCCCCGGATCAAGCCGCCCTTCCCCGCGGTCGTGGGCCTGTATGGCTGTCCGACGGCCGTGAACAACGTCGAGACGCTGTGTAACGTGCCGCCGATCATCGAGCGCGGCGCGGAGTGGTTCGCAGGACTCGGGCCCGAGAAGAATGGCGGTCCGAAGCTGTTCTGCGTCAGCGGCCATGTGGTCACGCCCGGGATCTTCGAAGGCACGATGGAGACGACGGTCCGCGAGCTGATCTACCAGCACGCCGGCGGGATTGCCAACGGCCGTTCGCTGAAAGCCGTGATCCCAGGCGGATCGTCCGTGCCCGTCCTCAGGCCGGATCAGATCGACGTGCAGGCAAGCTTCGACGCGCTGATGAAGGCGGGCTCGATGCTCGGGTCCGCCGGCATGATCGTCATGGACGACACGACCTGCATGGTGTGGGCGTGCAAGAACCTGCTGCACTTCTACCGTCACGAGTCGTGCGGCAAGTGCACGCCGTGTCGCGAGGGCGGCGACTGGCTGTTGAAGCTGCTGACGCGGCTCGAGAACGGCGAAGGCCGGTTGAGCGACATCGATCTGCTCGTGAGCATCGCCAACAACATCGCCGGCAAGACGCTCTGCCCGTTCGGCGACGCCGCGGCGGCGCCCGTGCAGTCGTTCGTGAAACAGTTCCGCGACGAATTCGAAGCCCACGTGCGCGAGGGCCGTTGCACCTGCCCGTCCGACTGGCGCGCGCGGGAGGCGGTTCACGCTCATTGATCGATGCGCGCGTCTGATAAGCTGGCGCGCGCAGTTCGGGCGACGGGCCGCAGACTACAGGCTGCGGGCCTCCGGTCTCTGGCCGGACGTCGCCTGTCGCCTGCAGTCTGTAACCTGAAGCCGACGCATTGATGGATCCCGTCCTCATCGCTCAAGTCGCCCTCGTCGTGGTGATTTTCCACGCCTTGCTGCTGTCTGCGGCCGGGATGGTCTGGGCGGAACGTAAGGTTGCCGCGCGGCTTCAGCAGCGCTTCGGTCCGGTCTACACGGGGCCGTACGGGTTGCTCCAGCCGTTCGCCGACGTGTTCAAGCTGTTCTTCAAGGAAGAACTGAAACCGAGCGCGGCGGATTCGACGCTCTTCTACCTCGCGCCGGTGATTTCAGCGGCCGCCGCCTTCACGGCGTTCTGTGTCATCCCCGTCGGTCCGCCGACGGATTTCTTCGGCCTGCTGCCACGGCAGATTCCGCTCACTGTTGCGGACGTCAACGTGGCCGTCCTGGTCATCTTTGCCGTCACGTCGATGGGCATCTACGGCATCGTGCTGGCCGGCTGGAGCAGCAACAGCAAGTACTCGCTGCTGGGCGGCCTCCGTTCGTCCGCGCAGATGATCAGCTACGAGTTGTCCTACGGGCTCGCGCTCGCCTCGGTGCTGGTGATCGCGAACTCGTTCTCGCTGCAGGACATCGTCAATCAGCAGGCCGGCTACTGGTTCGGCGTCATTCCGAAGTGGTTCATCTTCCTGCAGCCGATCGGCTTCACGGTCTACATGATCGCGGGGATCGCCGAGACCAATCGCGCACCGTTCGACTTTCCCGAGGCCGAGCAGGAGCTCGTGGCGGGCTACCACACCGAGTACAGCTCCATGAGTTTTGCGCTGTTCTTCCTCGCGGAATACGTGAACATGGTGACGGTATCGGCGGTCGCGACCAACCTGTTCCTGGGCGGATGGCACGGACCGCTGCTGCCGCCCTGGCTCGGCTTCCTGTGGTTCGCGATAAAGGCGTCTGCGATTCTCTTCTTCTATCTGTGGCTGCGCTGGACGATGCCGCGGTTCCGGTACGACCAGCTGATGCAGTTTGGCTGGAAAGTACTGCTGCCGCTGGCGGTGGTGAACCTGCTCGTCACGGCTGCGGGAGTGATCTACTTTGGGGCTTGAGTCCGTCGTCTTCTACGTGTTCGCCGCGCTGGCGATCGTGACCTCGCTCCTGGTCGTCGGCCAGCGGAATCCCGTGTACAGCGTGATGCTGCTGATTGCGTCGTTTGGCGCGCTTGCCGGCCTGTACATCCTGCTCGACGCGCCCTTCGCCGCGGTCACGCAAATCATCGTCTACGCCGGCGCCATCATGGTGCTGTTCCTGTTCGTCGTGATGCTGCTGAACGTGCCGCGAGAAGACGCGGCCGAGTACGACCGGTCACACCCGCTGAATCGGCCGTTCGAGCGCCGGTTCGGAACCGCGCTCGTCGTGGCACTCGTCGTGGAGCTGGCCTGGGCCGTCTGGCACGTCAGCGTCAGACAGGAAGGTGCCCTCAAGGACGTCGCCGCCGGCTCAGTGGCCTCGGTCGCCGAAATCGGCCGCGTGCTGTATCGCGAGTATGCGTTCGCGTTCGAGGCGACCTCGGTCCTGATTCTGGTGGCGATGGTGGGCGCCATCATCCTGGCGCGGCCGCGGCCGCAGTCGAACCGCTGAGGCCGATGTGATCACGCTCAATCACTACCTGGTGCTCTCGGCCATCCTGTTTTCGATCGGGACGGCCGGCGTGTTCCTGCGGCGCAACCTGATTACGGTTCTGCTCTCGATCGAAATCATGCTGAACGCCGTCAACCTGACCTTCGTCGCGGCCGGCCGGCAGTATGCCGCGGTGGACGGCCAGATCATCGTGTTCTTCGTGATGACGGTGGCGGCCGCCGAAGCCGCCGTCGGACTGGCTCTCATCATCGCGCTCTTCCGGCACCGCGAGTCGCTCAATCCCGACGCGTTCACGAGCCTCAAATGGTGACCACCGAGCCGGTTCTTCACGAGTCGTATACCGTGCTGGCGCTGATCCCGCTTCTGCCGTTCCTCGGCTTCCTCGTCAATGCGTTCCTCGGCAAGCGTCTGAGCAAAGCGATCTCGGGGACCGTGGCGTGCGCGGCCATGGTTGGCGCCTTCGCTGCATCGGTCGCCGCGCTCGTCGCCATGCTCGGTCAGCCGGGTCCTGCGCGCGCCGTCGAGGTGACGGTCTACACGTGGATCGCGTCGGGCGACTTGAACATCCCGCTCGCGTTCAGAGTGGATCCGCTCTCGTCCGTGATGATCCTCGTCATCACCGGCATCGGCAGCCTGATCCACATCTACTCGACCGCGTACATGCACGAGGAGACCGACAGCGAATACGCGCGGTACTTCTCCTACCTGAACCTGTTCGCGTCGTTCATGCTCGTCCTCGTCCTCGGCACGACGTTCCCCGTGCTGTTCGTCGGTTGGGAAGGCGTGGGTCTCTGCTCGTACCTCCTCATCGGATTCTGGTACTCCAAGAAATCCGCTACGGACGCCGGCAAGAAGGCCTTCATCGTCAACCGCATCGGCGACTTTGCGTTCATCCTCGGGATGGCGCTGCTCTGGACGACGTTCGGGACGCTCGACTTTCAGCACCTCGCCAATCAGGTGGGACCGCTGCCGAAGGAAGCGGGCCTCGGCGTGATCTCCCTGGCGACGCTGCTCCTGTTCATCGGCGCCACCGGCAAGTCCGCTCAGATTCCACTCTACGTCTGGTTGCCGGACGCGATGGAAGGTCCAACCCCGGTCTCCGCGCTCATCCACGCCGCGACGATGGTGACGGCGGGCGTGTACATGATCGGGCGCAATGCCGAGCTGTTCAGCCACGCGCCGGTCACGCTCCTCATCGTCGCCATCATCGGCGCGACCACCGCATTGATGGCCGGCACGATTGGCCTGGTCCAGAACGACATCAAGCGGGTGCTCGCGTATTCGACGGTCTCTCAGCTCGGGTACATGTTCCTGGCGATGGGGATGGGCGCGTACAGCGCCGGCATCTTCCACCTGTACACGCATGCGTTCTTCAAGGCCCTGCTCTTCCTCGGCTCGGGCGCCGTGATCCACGCGCTGGCCGGTGAGCAGGACATCCGCCACATGGGCGGACTGAAGAAGGAGCTGCCGATCACCTACTGGACGTTCCTGATTGGCGCGATCGCGATCTCCGGCGTGCCCTTCCTCTCGGGCTTCTTCAGCAAGGACGAGATTCTCTGGAAGACCTTCGCCGCCGGCCACTGGATCCTCTGGACCATCGGCATCCTGACGTCGCTGCTGACGGCGACGTACATGTTCCGGCTCGTGTTCCTGACCTTCCACGGCGAGCGGCGCGCTGCGCATTCTCCCGCGGCCGGGCACGGACACGGGTCGCCTTCGCCTGCGGCTTCGGCGCACCAGGCTCACGACCACCTGCACGATGCCCCACCTGCGATGGCGGTCGCGCTGATCGTGCTGGCGCTCGGATCGGTCCTCGCAGGATACGTCGGCGTGCCGGCCGCGATCGGCGGCAGCAACGAGATCGAGCACTACCTGCATCCCAGCTTCGTTGCGCACGGCACGATGCACGACACCACCGCTCGCGTGGCGGCTGCGATCCACGAGCCTCCAGCCCCGTCCGCTGGTCCAGCCGTCGAGGCCGCCTCACCGGGCGGAGAGGCCGCCGAGGCGCTGTCACCGGTGCAGATTGGCGAGCCGCCAGCCGACCATGTTTCCGTGGAGCGGACGCTGATGCTCGTGTCGAGCGTAATCGCGCTGACAGGCATCGGCCTCGCCTGGTTCTTCTTCGTGAAGAGTCCGTCAACGGCTGACGCGATCGCGCGGAGCGCGGCGCCGGTCCATCGGCTGCTCTTGAACAAGTACTACGTCGACGAGCTCTACGATTCTGCCGTCGTGCACCCCATCCAGGCCGCATCGGAACACGTGCTCTGGAAGGTCGTGGATGCCGACATCATCGACGGTGCCGTGAACGGCGCCGGGACCTTCGTGAGCGGCGCGAGTTCGCTGCTGCGCCGGCTCCAGTCGGGGTCGGTGCGCGGCTACGCCGTGTCGCTGCTCGTGGGTGTGGTGGCGATCCTGGCCTACTACCTGTGGCTCGTCGTCGCCGTGGCCGAACACGGCGCGGGCCGCTGACGTGCAGCGAGGCGTATGAACTTTCCGATTCTCTCGTCGCTCATCTTTGTGCCGCTCGTGGGAGCGGTGCTGCTGCTCGCGATTGGCAATCGCGACGAGCGGCGCGCCGGACTCATCCGGCAGATTGCGCTCGTCTGGTCGCTCGTCGTGTTCGCGCTCGCGCTCGTCCTCTGGGCGAAGTTCGATTCGCGATCGGCGGACTTCCAGATGGTGGAGCGCATAGCCTGGATTCCCGCCTTCGGCATCGATTACTACGTCGGCGTGGACGGGATCAGCCTGCTGCTCGTGGTCCTGACGGGCTTCCTGACGCCCATCGCGCTGCTCTCGTCGTGGCACTCCGTCGACAAGAAGACGAAGGAATTCTCGTTCTTCATCCTGGCGCTCGAGTCGGCGATGATCGGTGTCTTCCTGTCGCTGGACCTGTTCCTCTTCTATGTGTTCTGGGACGCGATGCTCATCCCGATGTACTTCCTCATCGGGATCTGGGGCTACGACCGTCGCGTCTACGCCGCTGTCAAGTTCATCCTCTACACGATGGCTGGCAGCGTCCTGATGCTGGTCGCCATCATCGGCCTCGCCTGGCTCCACCAGCAGGCGACCGGGCAGTACTCGTTCGATCTGCTGAAGCTGTACACGCTGCAGATTGCGCCGTCCACGCAGTACCTGGTTCTTCCTGGCCTTTGCGCTGGCGTTCGCGATCAAGGTGCCGCTCTTCCCGTTCCACACGTGGCTGCCGGACGCGCACGTCGAGGCGCCCACCGCGGGCTCGATCATCCTGGCTGGCGTGCTGCTGAAGATGGGGACGTACGGCCTGGTCCGCTTCGCGTTCCCGCTGTTCCCGGAGGCCGCGGTCTTCTTTGCTCCGAAGATCGCCGTGCTGGCCGTCATCGGCATCGTGTACGGCGCGCTCGTGGCGATGGTCCAGCCGGACATGAAGAAGCTGGTCGCCTACTCGTCGGTGAGCCACCTGGGCGTTGTCGTTCTCGGCATCTGCGCCATGAACATGCAGTCGCTGCAGGGCGCGGTCTATCAGATGCTCGCACACGGCGTCAGCACCGGCGGACTCTTCCTCATCGTCGGCATGCTGTCGGATCGGCGGCATACGCGACTGATTACGGAGTACGGCGGCCTGAAGCATGTGATGCCGCGTCTGACCGCGGTGTTCCTGCTCATCACGCTGGCATCGATCGGTCTGCCGACCTTGAACGGCTTCATCGGCGAGTTCCTGATCATCGTGGGCAGCTTTGCGTGGAAGTGGCCGTACGCCGCCGTCGCGGCGAGCGGCGTGATTCTGTCGGCCGTCTACATGCTGTGGCTGGTGCAGCGCGTGTACTACGGGCCTGTCACGAACCAGAAGAACCAGTCACTGCCGGATCTCGAGCTGCGCGAGTGGGCGGCGGCGCTGCCGCTGGTCGCCGCGGCCATCGTGATGGGTGTCTTGCCGACCCTGTTCCTGAAGCCGACCGAGCCGGCTATCGCCAAGATCGTTCAGCGCCTGGCGCAGGGCGCGAGTTTCGACGCCCGCCAGTCGAAACCGGTGATTGACGTGAGGGCACTGCCGCACGAGGCGGTCGTGCTTCCGGCCGCCGCCGGGCCATTTGGCGATCGTGCCACGACCGCGCGGCTGACGCACTGAGAGACCGATGCTGACTTCCTCGTTTGCTGCAGTCGTTCCGATGGTCTGCGTGACGCTGGCCGGCCTGGCGGCCATGGTGGCGGAGGCTTTCCGGAAAGACGACGAGCGGATGCCGATTGGCGTCCTGGGAGTCATCGGCCTGGCGTTCGCAGCGGCCGCGTGCCTCGTGCTCTGGAACCGCAACGCCGTCGCCTTCAGCGGCACCGTCCAGGCTGACAACTTCGGCCTGTTCGTCAGCCTCACAATCATCATCGTTGGACTTCTCACGATGGCGTTGTCGGCGCCCGCCATCGAACGCGAGCAACTGCCGGCGGGCGAGTACTACACGCTCACGCTCTTCGCGATCACCGGCATGATCATGATGGCGGTCGCGACCGATCTCCTGCTGATTTTCGTCGCGCTCGAAATCCTGTCGCTCTCGGTCTACGTGCTCACCGGTCTCCGGCGCGACGATGCGGCGAGTACCGAAGGCGCGTTCAAGTACTTTCTGCTCGGCGCCTTCTCGAGCGCGTTCTTCCTGTACGGCGTGGCCCTCGCCTACGTGCTGACGGGCAGCACACGTCTCGATCGCATCGGCGCGTATGTGGGATCGGGCGCGCTGCACACCAGTCCGATGCTCCTCTTTGCAGTGGGACTGCTGCTGGTCGGTTTCGCATTCAAGATCTCGGCGGTCCCATTCCACATGTGGACGCCGGATGCCTACGAAGGCGCTCCGACCATCGTGACCGGATTCATGTCCACCGGCGTGAAGGCCGCGGCCTTTGCCGCCTTCGCGCGGGTCTTCCTCACCGCGCTTGGACCAGTCGGCGGCGACTGGGTTCCCGTCCTTCGTGTCGTCGCCATCGCGACGATGGTGGTGGGCACGGTGGTTGGAGTCGCGCAGGCCAACCTGAAGCGCATGCTCGCGTACTCGAGCATCGCCCACGCCGGATATCTCGTGGTTGCTCTGATCGCCGCGCAGTCGCCGAACGCCGGCGGCGTCGGCAAGGCATCGATCCTGTTCTACCTGCTGGTCTACGCAGTAACGAACGTGGGGGCCTTCGGGATCATCGCTCTACTTGGTACGTCGGAGCGGCCGAACGATCAACTGCGCGACTACGCGGGCCTCTGGCAGAGTCGTCCAGTACTTGCGGCGCTGATGACCATCTTCCTCTTGTCGCTGGGCGGGTTCCCGCCGATGGCGGGCTTCATCGCGAAGTGGTACGTCTTCAATGCAGCCGTTGGTGCGGGCGAGTACACCCTGGCGATTGTCGGCGTCCTGACCAGTGTCATCTCAGTCTTCTTCTACCTGCGCGTTGTCGTCATGATGTACATGGCCGACCCGACGCCAGGCACGGTGCGTCCGGGAATCGGTCCCGTCGCGCTCGGCGCCCTCGCGATCTCCTCGCTCGTCATCTTCTATCTGGGCGTCCTGCCCACCCGAGTGCTCGACCTGGCAGCCGCGTCGGTTGGAACCATCTTCTAGAGTGGGTAGTTGGTAGTTGGTAGTTGGTGGTTCCGCGGCCCCGTCATTTGATCGTCAACGTCGCCTCTCGTTCAATGCTGGCGTTGCCTTGTCGGGCCGTCAGCACGAGAACGTAGCCGCCAGGCTGCAATCTCTCTGTCGAAAAGCGGGTGGCAAATCGCAGCAGTCCATCGTCTTTCGGCTCCGGTAACCGCAACGGCAACGAGCTGACCACCGCTCCATCCCGCTTGAGATCGAGGCTCCCGTCCAGCGCACCACGCTTGCGGTCGGCGACGGCCTGAAACGCAACAATCAGCTGAGAGCCTGCAGGAATCGGTTCGCCGAGATTCGGAACGAGGACGACGTCGCCAAAGGGGATGCCGTTTGTCGTGCTCGTCGGCGTCGCAGGCTGCCTTGGATGCATCTGGGTCGCGACGACCAGGTCACCGACGCGGAGATTGTCCGGCGTCTCTGCAGGTGCGTTGAGCGTTTCGGTGCGCACGCTGCCTCTCTGACCAAGCGCGTCGAAGGCAACGATGGCGACCGAGAGCGCCGCCGCAGGGAGGACCGCTTCGGTGAAGAACAGGATGCTGCCAGCTGCATCCATCTGCCCCGGCCGCGCAGTGAGGTCGTAGGTCTGGGCGGCGTAGTGAACGACGTCGTGCTTCTGGTTCTCGACGCGGGCGAGCACCGTGAGGCGTCCACTCGGCGGTGAGGATGGTGCCGGTGGCTCGAACGTCAGCCCGTCGAGCGGTACGGTGGCGACCAGGACCGTCTTTCCGCGTGCATCGGGTTCCGGCATGCGCAGCGTGGCGACCAGCAGTGGAATCGCGTCCGCGTGTGCAGGCACGTCCAGCAGCAGAAGGGCCGGTACTTCGGCAGGGCGGACGACCGCGGGAGCGCCCTCGCGGCTGGCTTTGTAGCCCTTCCTGGCGAGAAGTGTCCGTCCCTCGCCCTTCACCTTCACGTCGATCGTCCGGTACTTGTCGTCGGCGGCCTTGGTCGGCGTGTACCCGAGCAGGTAGTACTGGCGAAGATCGGCCGCGATGCGCGCCATGCCGGGCGCGAGATCGTTGGTGCTTTCCACGAACGCGCCGCCGGTTTCATTGGCCATCGCCGTCAGCGCGACGTAAGGCGCGGCGTCTGCCGCGCCAACTGTGCTCTCGATGCGAAGACCCGCGGCATCGAACGTATAGAACGCGACATGCGCGCGATTCGCATCAGCGGCGAGGTGCAGGAACTGGTCGTGGCGATTGTCGCAAAGCCAACCCGACGTATTGATGCCCTCGGAAAACAGAATGATGGTCTTGCGGCCGGGCAGGTGCCCCAGAGAAGAAACGATGGCACTCAGCCCATCGAAGACCGGCAGCGCTCCCTCGTGTGGAGAGCCGCAGTCCATTGCTTCGACGCGCGCCGGCGCTGCGCGCGTCTGCTCGGCTTTCGTGGCAGCCGTCCGCAGCCCCTTGGCGAGCGCATCCTGGTTGTTGGTGAACGGTGTGACGACGTGAAGGGCGAAGTCCTGCGAGAAGATGCCCGCAAACCCTCTGGGGCCGACCGAGTTCTCGATGAAGCGCGACGCGGCCTTCATGGCCAGGCCACGAGCCTCTGGGCCGAGTTCGTGGAAGACGAGCGCCGCGACTGCTGGCGGATCGTCAGCGTGCAGAAGGGAGGGCGTTCGCGCGGCTGCCGCCCCGCCCTCGGTCGTCCGGACCATCTCGTCGGCGTTGTCAACCGCGACGAACGAGGTGATCTGTTGGCGCTTGCCGTCCTCCCACACCTCGAAGTCGTCGGCGCTCAGTCCGCGCACCGGTCGATGCTGTTTGTCGTGTACGACGACATCTACGACGACCGCCGTCGTCGAGGCTTTGAACGCGGACCGATCCTGAAGGTTTTGCGCGGTTGCGACGGCGAGGACCATGGGCAACACGGTGAGCAGGAGGACAACCACTCCGCACTCCGCATTCCGCACTCCGAATTTGGTCCGCACTCCGAATTTGGTCCGCACTCCGAATTCAGTCCGCACTCCGCACTCCGAATTCCGACTGTCGAGTGAGCAGCGTCTCGATTCGCTGATCGTCGTCTGGTTCGACCGTCCGTAGATCGAACACAACGCGGTCGCGCTCGATGCGCGCGATGACGGGTGGATCGAGACGGCGTAGCGACGCTTCGAGGGCGTCGGCGGTCAAGCCGATCCCGGGAAATCGCCAGCAGCCGCGTCGGCAATCCCGTGCCAGGGGCGCTGCCTCCACCCACGGTGGACATCCCATCCACGACCTCGGCGGACCAGCCCGCCGAGCGGAGCGCCGCCGCCATGCGTTCGGCGCGGCCTCCGATCGCGTCTGCCTCGAGTGCCGCCATCCGCAGAACCGGGATCGTGTCGGCCGCACGGCCCGTCACGTGCTCGACGAGCGTCGCCTCGAGCGCGGCGTACGTGAGCTTGTCCACGCGCAACGCGCGCATGAGCGGGTGGCCACGGACCGGATCGATCCAGCGGCGCCGGCCTGCGATGATGCCCGCCTGGGGTCCACCGAGCAGCTTGTCGCCGCTGAAGCACACCACGTCCGCGCCCGCCTCGAGCACCTGCTGAACGCGCGGCTCGGTGTCCAGTGCTGCGGGCGGATCCGCTGCCGCAAGACCGCTGCCGAGGTCTTCGATGAGCGGCAGCTCGAACCGGTGGGCCAGCGCCGCGAGGTCGGAGAGCGGTGTGCGCTCGACGAACCCCTCGATGCGGAAGTTGGATGGATGGACGCGCAGGATGGCCGCGGTGCGGTCGCCGATCGCCAGTGCGTAGTCGTTCAGTCGCGTCCGGTTCGTCGTGCCCACTTCGCGAAGCTTCGCGCCCGACTGCGTCATCACATCCGGCACGCGGAAGCCGCCGCCGATCTCGATCAGTTCGGCTCGCGATACCAGCACCTCGCGGCCGCGCGCGATGGTCGCCAGCACCAGCAGCGTCGCCGCCGCGCAATTGTTCACCACGACCGCTGCTTCGGCGCCCGTTACGCGGCACAGGAGGGCCTCTGCATGTGTCGCACGCGAGCCGCGCGACCCGGTCGCCAGATCGAACTCGAGGTTGCTGTAGCCGGCACCGAGCGTCCGGAGCTGCTCGATCGCGGGCGCAGCCAGTGGCGCGCGTCCGAGGTTGGTGTGGATGATGACGCCGGTGGCGTTGATGACGGGTCGTAGTGAAGGCGCCACGCCGCGGGCCAAGGCACTCGCCGCATCGCGTTCGATCGAGGCGGCGAGCGTGTTGGTGGATGGGTCGTCCGTACCGGACGCGAGCCGTGCCCGCCAGGCGGCCGCTTCCTGCCGCAGCGCGTCCACAACCGCGTCGTGACCGAACTGCGCCGTGAGCCGCTGTACGCCTGGACGCTGCCGCAGCTGCTCGATGGACGGAATGGCGCGTCGTTCTGTCATGCCTTGCCGTGGCGGCCGCGTCAGGATACCATTCCGCCTCCGGCATTCCGTCCGGCCCATCCTCCGGTTTGATGAGTCAGTCCAAGAGCGATCCACACGCCGAAGCCGTGTTTCCGGAGGGATCCGGCGCGCCACGTGTCCAGCCGCGCGAGCGGTTCTGGCCGTACGCCGATCTCCCCGAAGCGCCGACGCCCGAAGAGCTCGCGAGCCTCGATCCCGATCTGCACGAAGCGCTGTTCGGAAAGCCTCCGCGGCCCTTCTCGTTCACGATCGTGTTTCCTCGCTTCCAGGCGCCCGACTACGAGGAAGCGGTCGCGCTGGCGCGCACGTCGGCGGAATATCGCGAAACCGGGACGGGCGACACGTTCCGGCACAGGGCGCGCTTCTATCCACGCGACGCGGTCGCCATGCGGAATCTGTACTCGATCGTGCACCGGCTCGACTCGTGCGACGTCCTGGTCGATGATCGCCCGGTGCCTTATGCGCGCGAGCTCTGGATTCCGCTCGCGTGGTTCCTGGCCTTCGGTGCCTGAGCCTCTCGATCTCGAGCGGGACCTGCGAGCCCTCGATGCTGCACTGCGGAAGCTCGAGGCCGAATACAACATGTACTTCGCCGGACGTCTGCCGCGTCCGCCCATCGAGTCCCGCAAGCGCGTGCAGCAGCTGATCACCCGGCTCGACCGCGCGTACATTCAGAACTACGCGGACCGCTTCCGCTTCAACACGCTGCAGGCGCGCTTCTCGTCGTTCACGGACCTATGGGATCGCGGGTTGAAGTCTCGCGAGGAAGGACGGCACGGTCCCTTCGCGCCACCGCGGCGGGAAGAGCCCCCGCCGGCGCCGGCCAGGACCGGCGAGCCCGCTGCGACGACCGAGGAGCCGCCTCAGCGTCGCCCGGGCAACGTCGAGTCCTTCAAGGACCCGGCAAACGAGAAGGACAAGCTCCAACACCTGTACGAGCAGCTGGTCGAGGCGCGGCGCTCCGTGGGTGAGGAGGCCGTTCCGTTCGGCAAGTTCACCGAGCTCGTGCAGTCGCAGGTGCAGCGGCTGCAACAGAAAGGCAACGCCGAAGTGGCGTTCAAGGTTGCAGTGAAGGACGGGAAGGTGAGCTTGACTGCGAAGGGATTGAAGGGGAGCGGAACGTAGCGAAGGAAACCATGGAGCCGGCGCCCGGTGACCCGGACGCCGGCACCTTGGGGGAAGCGCTAGACCTTGATGACGTTGCCGGCCTGCGGGCCCTTAGGTCCGTCAACGATTTCGAACTCCACCGCCTGGCCTTCCTCGAGCGAACGGAACCCGGCACCCGTGATGGCCGAGTAGTGGACGAACACGTCACTACCACCTTCGCGCTCGATAAACCCGTAACCCTTGGCGTTGTTGAACCACTTGACCTTGCCTGTGATACGCATCGTTCTGTTTCCTGCTTGCTGTTCGCGGCTTCGGGCCGCGAGTCGGACCAACCCTCCAGCCGCTTGGCGGCGAAGGGCACGACGAGCCGCAATGCGACCCCGACGCTCAGCTGAGCCCGCGAGCGCCTCTGCGATGATGACAGACTCGTCACATCACTGTCAATCTGTTGTTACTTCAGGACTTCCGCTGCTATGGTCGGGCTGCGCGTGGCCAACGGGCTCCGCGAACCGTCCTGTATCCGCCTGATCTGGCGGACTTTCTCAAGGAGCCTCATGCGTCGCGCGTTGTTGAGCGTGTCGGACAAGTCCGGACTCGTGGAGTTCGGCACCGGATTGACTCGACTTGGGTTTGAACTGGTGTCGACAGGTGGCACGGCGCGCGCCCTTGCGGCAGCCGGTCTGCCGGTCACGCAGGTGTCTGACATCACCGGCTTCCCCGAAATGATGGAAGGCCGCGTGAAGACCCTCCATCCCAAGATTCACGGCGGCATCCTCGCGAGGCGCGACGAAGCGTCTCACGTCGCCGCTGCGGCCGACCACGGCATCGGCCTGATCGACATCGTCGCCGTCAATCTCTATCCATTCCAGAAAGCGGCGGACAATCCGGACACACCCTTTGAAGGCCTGGTCGAAGAGATCGACATCGGCGGACCCAGCATGGTGCGCGCCGCGGCGAAGAACTTCCGCGACGTTCTCGTCGTGGTGGAGGCCGCGGACTATCAGCCGGTGCTCGACGCGCTGGCGTCAGCAGGCGGTCCCTCATTGGCGTTCCGCTTCGACCTCGCGCGCAAAGCGTTTGCCCATACGGCGGCGTACGACGCCGCGATCGCCGCTACGCTCGAAACGATCACGATCGGTGATGACGGGCCGCGCCGGGAAACAGACAGGCTTATCGGCCCGAATCGCCTGGTGCTGAGTCTGCCGAAAATCCGGGACCTGCGATATGGCGAGAATCCACATCAGCCAGCCGCCTGGTATGCGATGAGCGCAGACGGACTCGGCCGTGCGCAGGTGTTGCAGGGGAAGGAGCTGTCGTTCACCAACCTGCTCGACCTCGATTCGGCTGCGCGGATCGCGGCAGAGTTTTCAGAGCCTGCCGCCGTCCTCATCAAGCACACGAATCCGTGCGGCGCCGCGACCGGGTCGAACGCAGCCGACGCCTACGTCCGCGCACGCGAGGCCGACGCACTCGCCGCCTTTGGCGGCATTGTCGGGCTGAATCGTCCTGTCGACGTCGCCACAGCCGAGGCCATCGTTTCGACGTTCATCGAAGCCGTTGTGGCGCCCGCCGTCGACGAGGATGCCCGTTCGGTACTCGGACGCAGGACCAACATGCGCGTGGTGGTGGCCGACCTGGAGGCGGCCTCACGTCCGGCGCTCGAGCTTCGATCGGTCGTCGGCGCCGTCCTGGCTCAGGTCCGGGACGTGGTGGGCGAAGCGCGCCGGCCGTGGACCGATCCCGCCGCTGCTGGTCTCAAGGTGGTCACCAAACGCCAGCCGACCGCGGAAGAATGGATCGCCCTTCGCTTCGCCTGGCGGGTCTGCGCGCACGTGAAGTCGAACAGCGTGATCTTTACCGGTCCGGATCGCACGCTCGCGGTCGGCGCGGGTCAGATGAGCCGTGTGGACGCGGTGAAAGTGGCCGTACTCAAGGCCGGCGCGTCCGGTTCCGCGGATTCCCTCAAGGGATCGGTGGCGGCGTCGGATGCATTCTTTCCGTTCCGCGATGGTCTTGATGCCGTCGCTGCGGCTGGAGCCACCGCGGTGGTCCAGCCCGGCGGCTCGATGCGCGATGCAGAAGTGATCGCGGCTGCCGACGAGCACGGCCTCGCGATGGTGTTCACGGGAAGGCGGCATTTCAGGCACTAGTCAGGCTTCGGGCTTCCGACTACTGGCTCCAGGCCGAGTCACGGCTTCAACGATCCGAACACGAATCCGAACACGAATCCGAATACCAATACGAATACCAATACGAATACGAATCCGACATGACCTCACTCTTCCCCCGCGCCGTCCTGTGGGACATGGACGGCACGCTCATCGATTCCGCCGAGTACCACTGGCTCACCTGGCGCGACGCGCTCGCCCAGGAAGGCTACACGCTGACGCACGACGAGTTCGCGTCGTTTTTCGGTCAGCGGAACGACACCATCCTGCGGCGCTTCTTCGGCGATGCGATCGGTCAGTCCGACGTGGATCGCATCGGCCGGGACAAAGAGGCGGCATATCGCGACATGGTGCGCGCATCCGGCATCGAGCCGCTGCCGGGCGTCCGCGAGTGGCTCGAGCGCCTGCATGCTGCCGGCTGGCGGCAGGCCGTGGCGTCTTCGGCGCCGCCTGCCAACATCGAGACCATCATCGAGGTGCTTGGCCTGCATGAGCTCCTGCAGTCGTGGGCGTCAGGCGAAGAGGTGGCGCACGGCAAGCCATCACCCGACGTGTTTCTCCTCGCGGCCGAGAAGCTCTCGGTCGATCCTGCGCGCTGCGTGGTCGTCGAAGACGCGCCCGCCGGTGTCGAGGCGGGCCGGCGCGGCGGGATGCGCACGATCGGGATCACGTCGATGAATCGCCCACTCGACGCCGACGTGGTCGTGAGCTCGCTGGAAGACCTGCCTCCCGACTCCTTCGAACGGCTGATCCACAACGAGCGGTGAGCACAGACAACGCCGCGATCGCGCCTGACGCTGCGCGCCGCGCCCACCGGGCCGCACTCGCCGCGTGGGTCATCGCATGGCTCGCGTGCGTATCGATCCTCGCCGCGCTTCACTACACGAGCGGCGATCCCGACTCGCGACTCTACGCAGGCATCTCCGCGCACCTCGTGACCGAGCCGATGGAGCGTTGGATCGCTCCCGAGTGGTGGGGCTACTGGGGTCTCGTCGGTCCGTATCACGAGCATCCGGTCGGCATGTTCGTCGTGCCGGCGCTCGCCGGACGATGGGGGTATCCGCCGGAGCAGGCGGCGTATGCGATCAACGCGTTGTATCAGGTGCTGTCGTTTGCGCTCGTTGTCGCGATCGCGAGATCGGTCTCGACGCCGCAGGAGGCGCGTGCCCTCGGATGGCTGCTGCAGCTGCTGCCGATCGCGTTCGTCTTCCGGATCCGCGCTAACCAGGAATACGCCGTGCTGGCCGCCTGGCTGTTTGCGTTGTACGCGACGGAACGCGCACGGACGCGTCCGCTATGGACGGCGGGCATGCTGGCAGGATTCTGTGGCGTCCTGCTCGTAAAGGGCGTGTTCGCCTTCATGGTGCCGGTTGCGTCGGTCATCTGGCTCATCGCGCGAGGTCCGGTTGTGCCTCGGGGCGCTCGGTCCGCAGATGAGCGCATGCCTCTCGCCGCGTGGATCGCGGTCGGGCTCATGCCGGTTGCCGGCGCGCTCGTCACGTGGGGATACGAGGCAACGTATCTCCACGTCACCGGGCGATCGTTCCTGGAGATCTATCGCGCGCGGCAGGTGCCCGAAGGCGCGCTCTCCGAGGGGTCGCTCGTCGCGCGGACGGCATATACGTTCATCTGGTATCTCGCGCGGCTGGCATGGTTCGCGTTCCCGTGGAGCCTCGTCACTGTTCTGGGTGCCTGGATGGCAGCCCGCGCGAGCGGCGTTCGCGTGCTTGCACCGCCGAGACAGCAGATCGGTGAGGACCGCTCGGCTCAGGCCGCCTGGTTCGCGTTCTGGACGAGCGCCGTCCTCGTCGGCTCGTTTTCGCTCGCTCACCGCAAGGCGGACCGTTACATTTTTCCTGTCTACTTCCTGCTCGCCGCGCCAGGCATCGTGTACGCCATGAGGCGCTGGCCCCGGATGCAGCGGATCGTCTCGCGGTTGGACCATCCGTGGGTGCCGGCGGCTGTGTACGTATTGTTGTTCCTGCTTCGCCTGGTCACGCGCGGCCAGCTGCCCGAGTTCACCTTCTGGCGCACATAGAGGCCCGACCCCATCTGGACGTCCCACCAGCGGACAGGCGCGGCCCACTTCCGGACACCGCCCCCGGCCTACAACGCTAAATTTCTAGCCGAAGCGCGTGCGCGGCCCCTGCAGACGCGGCACGAGGATTGAGTGACGCCACGACGGGGGAGACTCTCTGTGCGACACATCTGGACAGACGCTCGCGTGGGATTACGGCTGCTGCTGAAGCGCCCCGGGTTCACGACCGTGGCCGTGCTCGCGCTCGCGCTCGGCATCGCATCGACCACCGCCATCTTCAGCGTTGTCTACGCGACGCTCCTGGCCCCATTGCCGTATCCCGAGCCGGATCAACTCGTCATGGTCTGGTCGCGGATCAAGGGAAACCGCAATGTGTCCGCCGCGGGCTCGTACCTGGACTGGAAGCAGCAGGCCACAGCCTTCCAGGACCTGAACGCCTTCAGCGGCCGGAACGCCAATCTGGCGACCGCGGATCATCCCGAGCAGGTACAAGCGGGTCTCACGACTCCAGGTTTCTTCAGGATGGTCGGCAATCCCATGTTCCTCGGGCGCGACTTCGTTGCCGACGAAGGCCAGCCCGGTAAGGACACCGTCGTCATCCTGACGCATCACATGTGGTCGGATCGCTTCGCCAGCGATCGCGGCATCGTGGGACGGACCATACGCATCGATGGGACACCGCACACCGTCGTGGGCGTCCTGCAGCCAGGTCTTGCGGATCGTCAGCAGAGCCTCATGTATCTGCCGATGGCGTTCAAGCCGGATCAGATCAACCACGATTTTCACTGGTTGCTGGTGATGGGGCGGCTGAAGCCCGGTGTGTCGCTCGCGCAAGCCAATGCCAACATGACGGCCGTGACGAAGCATCTCGCCGAGCTGTATCCCGTCTCGAATCAGGGCTGGGGCGCGAGTGTCGAGCCGCTCAAAAACAACTTTCTCAGCAACGACACGCAGTCTGCGCTCTGGTTCCTGCTGGGCGCCGTCGGCTTCGTGCTGCTGATTGCCTGCGTGAACGTCGCCAACCTGCTGCTCGCGCGCGGAACGGCGCGGCAGCGCGAGATCGCGGTCCGTCACTCGCTTGGTGCGGTGCGCAAGCGGCTGTTCGCCCAGTTCCTGACCGAGAGTCTCGTGCTGGCCGGCATAGGGGGCCTGCTCGGCGTCGCGCTTGCGTGGGCGCTCCTCAAGGCGATTCTGTTCGCGATGCCGCAGTACACGCTTCCGTCAGAAGCAGAGGTCGAGCTGAACGTGCCCGTCCTGCTCTTCACGGTGGGCGTGTCGATGCTGTCGGGCGTGCTGTTCGGATGTGTGCCCGCGTGGCAGGCCACCCGTACGGACGCCAACGAAGTACTGAAGGAATCGGGACGCTCCATCAGCGGCGGACGCAACGCGTTCCGGCGTGCGCTCGTCGTCGCCGAATTCGCGCTGGCGCTCGCGCTGCTGTCGGGCGGCGGTCTCGCCGTTCACAGTCTCGTCAACCTCGCGAACGTGAACATGGGCTTCCGCTCCGATCACCTGCTCACATTCAACGTGCCGATGTCCGGTGGCAAGTATGACGGTGCCGAACGCATCACGGCGTTCTACGACCAGCTGCTCGAGCGGCTGGCGGTTTTGCCGGGCGTAACGGCCGCGTCGGTTTCGACGACGATGCCGGTGTATGGAACGAACTTCGGTATGCCGTTCACGATCGTCGGAAAGCCCGTGTCGGATCCCTCACAGAGGCCTGGCGCCGGCTTCGGGCAGGTGACGCCCGACTACTTCAAGACACTTGGGATCGAGATCGTGAAAGGCCGCACGTTCACGGCTCGAGACACGGCCAGCTCGGTCCGTGTCGCCATCGTCAACGACACATTCGTGAAGCGCTACTTCAAGGGTGTGGATCCGCTCACGCAGCGGCTCTCGGTCGAGCAACTGATCCCGGGTGTCACCAAGCTTGGACCGGCAGTCGAGTGGCAGGTCGTCGGCGTGTCCAAGTATGTGCGCAACGGAGGCCCACGGGACGGCGACTTTCCTGAGATCGACGTGCCGTACGCGCAGAGTCCGTGGCCCGGCGGCGGTGTCGCGATTCGGACGGCGGGCGATCCGGAGGCCATGCAGAAAAGTGTGACGGCGGTGGTGCAGTCGCTCGATCCCGAACTGCCACTCGCGAACATCAAGACGATGGACCAGATCATCCATGAGTCACTCCAGGGCGATCGCTTCAATACATTGCTGTTCGGCACGTTTGCCGTGCTCGCCTTGCTGCTGGCGGCGCTGGGGATCTATGGCGTGATGTCGTTCATCGTGGCGCAACGCACTCACGAGATCGGCCTTCGCATGGCGCTCGGCGCGGGTACAGCGCGCGTGCTCAAAGACGTGCTCAAGGAAGGGCTGCTGACGGCCTCGATGGGCCTCGTGCTCGGAATCGGTGGAGCGTATCTGGTGGGGCGGGCGATGCAGGGGATGTGGTTTGGCGTTGGCGCGATCGATGTCATCGCGCTGGGCACCGTCACGGCCACGCTGCTGCTGGCCGCGCTCGTCGCCTGCCTGATTCCCGCTCGGCGTGCTTCGTCCGTGGACCCGATGGTGGCGCTGAGGCAGGAATAGGAACGGAGTGCGGAACTCGGAGTGCGGAGTGCGGAGTGCGGAATAGAGCCGCGGTTTCGTGCGGCTCAGTGCACCCCAGAAACCGCATACAGCGGTTGGTCGCGATCGGGCTTGTCGCACCCGACGAGCGCGACATCGTCGTCGAGCACGATCAGACCTTCTGGTTTCTTGAGACCGCGTGTGCCGGCCAGGCTGGTCACGCGGCCGATCTCGACACGTCCGGTCGCATCGGGCTCCTCGATGCGGCCGAGTGCCGTGCCCTCATCCGTCAAGACCCAGAGATGCCCTGCGTGATCCACGTCCAAATCACTGACGTCGGCAAACGGCACCTGCGACTCCTCCGAGAACTTCCAGATCCTGAGTGGAACCATCCGCGACGATTTGTGCTCCGGCATGGTGAAGTGCTCGGAGGCTGCGAGCGGCACCAATCCAACGGAGGGGTCGCCTTCCGGACCGAATTCAATCAGGCGGCGTGACTGTTTTTCTTTCAGGATCAGCAGATGGCCGCGGCCCAACAGCGCGATTCCCTCGCCGCGCGAGTTCGGGTGCGCTTCCCAGTCTGCCTCGAGCGCCGCGATCTCCGGATCGTTCCCTTTGATCTTCAGCTCGATTTGCGCCTCGAGCGACGTCATCTCGCTGTCGAAGATGAACACGTGCCCCGGCGTCTCCTCCAACACGAAGACGCGGCCGCTGCCATCACATTTGACTGCTTCCCACTGTGACTGGGGCTGCGGGTCCGCACCACCGTCGCGCATCACCTTTTTCAGATCGACGATGTTGAAGGATTGCACCGCATGGTTTGAGAGCGTGCCGACGGCGACCTCGAAGTCGCGGTCGCCGATGGCCAGGACCTGCTTCTTGTTGCCCTGGGTCCGCAGGCCGAGCCCCGAAACTTCCCGAATCGGCAACGTGCCGGCCTCGACGACCTCAGGATCTCTGGCCTCGGTGTCGCGCGCTTCCGCCGTGGCGTGTGCGTCCGTCGGGCGGGGCGGAGGGACGGCACGAGTCGCCGGGCCAGGCGGTGCCACCGATTCGTGACCGGCGCCGCACGGCTGCGCCATGTCGGTTCGCTTGCGGTTGAACGCAGCAACCCAGTCGGCAACCGTAGCCGGATGTCCATTGAAGCTGTCGCCCTTCTCGACAACGCGCGAGGCTTCGAAAATGGCGGCCACCTTGTCGTCTGTGAGGGTGGCGGGGTTCATCAGCTTGGCCAGGAACGCCCGGCCCTCATCGCTCACGACTGGATTCTTGAGCTCGTGAATGCTGCTCAACTTGGCGCGGCACTTACTGACGTCGTCCCAGAGACGCTGTCCGCTCCATGCGCCGATATCCGCCTTCTTGTAGCCGAGGCCGAAAAATCCTCCCGCCGACCCGAATCCTGCGCCGATGTCCTGGATCATCGCGAACGGCGCCGAACAGGTGCCGTCGGCGTTCTTCTTGTCGTCGGGACACACGAGACGCTGGTTGCCAGGCTTGTTGTCGCCGTGCGTCATGAACGCGGCGAGCAGCTTGAGCGCGTCGACCTGCGCGCGCGGGGCTCCGCCGGCCGATTCACTGATCTGTCCCGCTTCGTTCCAGCTGAATCCGCCGCATCGCTCGTCAGTCGCTTCGCGATCGCCGGCGCAGTTGATGCCGTCTACCTTGATCTTCGAGCCCGAGAATTTGATCTCGATCACCGCGTTCTGGTACGTCCGCGTCGAACGCGAGCCACCGAGGCTCGCGGCGATCTGCTTGGCGCGTTCGACGTCCGCCGGCTTGTCTTTGTCCAGGTTTCCAGCCTGGTCGCGGAAGCTCTTGTAGACACCCCATGGATCGCTCGGGCAGTTGAGACAGGTCACCCGAACGGGATAGTCGTTGTCGGCCTTGAAGCCGAGCAGCCACATGAGGCGTGTGCCCATTACTTCGGCATAAATCTCCGGATTGGCCTTCGGCGTGTCGCCGTACTTGACCTTCAATTCCTTCTGATGGACGTTGCACTCTGGACAGGGCTGCTCGGTCGTGCCTCCGCCGCAGAGAAACTTCGGCGTCATGCCGCCGACGACGTTCTTCAGCGTGGGCTCGACGAAGCGGCAGGTGACGGCCTGGTTGAACGTGAACGACTCATCGCCCTGGAGGCCGTCCTTGATCTGCGCCGGCGTCAACGAGGTGAGGCTATCGTGTTGCGCCGCGTCCCAGACCTGCGATCTCGCGACGATCTGCTTGCGTTGGGCCTCGGACGTCCCCTGTGTGGCCGGAGCACTCTCCTGCATGTCCACACCGACGTTATGGGCCGACCGGCAGCCGGCCGCGAGGCCGATCGTGGTCAGGAGGACACCGGCGATTCGCAGTGACATGCATGCTCGCACCTTAGGCACCTCCGCACTTCACCGTAGGCTCAAGGCATACGGACATGGCGCACCGCTCGTACGCCTGTCCGCACCCTACGTCGGCACTTGGCGTCCGCACCTTCCGTCCGCACCTTCCGTCCGCACCTTCCGTCCGCACCTTCCGTCCGCACCTTCCGTCCGCACCTGCTATTGCTTACACCCTGTCACCGATTTGATCTCTGCAATCCGCGCCATGAACGTGTCGGTCCACTCCTTGAGTGCGGCGGCCTTCGCGTCCGGCACGTGCTGATCCGACAGGCGCTTGAGCTGCTCCTGATCCATCTGATCGAAGCGTGCGACTTTGAAGATCGCTTCGACCGTAGGCCGATCCAGACGTGTCAGGCGCTCCGCGAGGAGCGCCTGCGCAGCCGCGAAGACCTTCGGGTCGGCGTCCAGCGCGTGCAGCAACTGGCACGTGCCCGATTTGAACACCGGCTGCGTCGCGTAATCTTTGAACCTGCCTCGTGAATTCTCGCCGAACGACAAAAACGGCTTGGGTTTGCCGAAGGTCGAGCCAAGGTCCTGCACGAGAATCATCGGCTGGTCACAGACGCCGGAGTGATCGTCGTCATTCTTCCACTTCGCGCAGACCACACGGTTCTGCTGCTCGACGTCGTTGTGATAGTTGATGAGACGAAGCGCCAGCCGGTAGGCATCGAACTGCACGCGCTGTTCTTGAGTCCAACCGTTCTGGTAGAAGTTCGCGGCGTTGGGCCAGCTCCAGGTACTCCTCGCCGTTGGCCTTGAGCGCATCGAAGGGATGCTCCCGCTCCGCAGAGACCACTTTGAACGCCGTACCGTGGTCGGCCGGCTTTGCGGTATTGGCCTTCTGCTTGTCCTGGAATGGCCTGGCTCCGCACCCGACGCACTCCGCTCCGCCCACTGAGTACGCGCGGTCGGCAATGAAGCCGAGCACCCACATGAAGCGTGTGGCGGCGACCTCCGTGAAGACCTCGTTGAAGCGCGGGTTGTGACCCGGGAACGGCGGATCGAGATACTTGATCTTCAGCTCATCGGGCTTGAGCTTGACCTGCTCGCCGCTCGCCTGCACGTCAACGAGTTGGCCGCGTTTCTCGCCGTCCTTGTTGGTATCGAGGACGACCGAGATCGTGCCCGTGACCTTCAGGGGCTTGCCGTCTTTTCCGAGGAAGGACCGTTCCGCATTCATCGGCCAGCAGCGGAACTTCAGGCTCACGCCCGGAATCTTGCTGAACGCGTAGTGCGGCTTGAAGAAGCAGACTGGCTGATCGTCTGCCGTGAAGTACAGGAAACGCTTCGAATCGTCGCCTGCGACGAAGTCCGGCCCCATCGTGACCTGCTCGGCCGTGAGCGTTGGCTGAGGCAGGAGCAGCGTGGCGTTCTTCACGCACTCGAGCTGCTGCTGCGTGGTCAGCTTGTCCTTATCTGGTGCTGCGCACGACGCGCCCTCGGCAGTGGCATGAGCACTCCACACTGCGAGTGCGACGCCCGTCACACGCAAGAACGATCGCATGTTGTCCTCCTGTGCACGCGCACGTTTCGTCGAGCCGCCGGCCGCTTACCATAGCGCAACTGGACCGCACCTGTGCCGAAGTTCGCATGGAAGTGGCTCGACACTCAGGCTGAGGTAACCGAAACGCTGTACCTGGAGGTTGGTGTGCGCGCCGCTGAGTTCGTTGCAGCTCAGCGGCATTCGTCAGCGAGAGACGGTTGGGCTGGATCGGATCAGGCGTCCACGTGATCCGCGAAGTAGCTCGCCACCGCGGCCTGTGCCGGCGCCACTTGGTGGCGCAGCTTGTCCTGCTCGGCGGGAGTCAGCGGTGAGAACCCGCGCGCCAGGCGGATGTTCTCATCAAGGAAGTCCCGTTTCGGCATCCCGACGACAGCCGTGCTGACCGGCAGGCTGAGCGCGTATCGCAGCAGCGACTCCATATTCGTCTGGCCCGCGCCGGCGCCGACGAGCTTTTCCTGCGCGGTCACCTTCATACACACGATACCGAGGTCTTTCTTCGTCGCGGCGGCGAGGCCGAGCTCTTCGAACTGATTGGCCCGTGCCGGGTTCATGGCCATCTGCACCGCGTCGAGGTCGTTGTGCTCGATGGCGCGTGCCATGACGGCGCCGTCGGTATGACTCGTGATGCCGACGCAACGCGTGACCTTCTGATCCCGGAGCTGGTACAGCGCCTTCAGGACGCCGTCCGGTGCCTCGATGCGCGCCAGATCGGCCGCGTCGCTGAGACTGTGGACGTGGATCACGTCGAGGTGGTCGGTCTGCAGGCGCTTCAGGCTGGCCTCGACGACGCGAAGGGCGCCATCCCGGTCGCGAACCGACTCCGGAATCTTGGTCGCGAGTCTGACGTCGTTTCGCCGCGTCTTCATCACGAGGCCCACGCGGCGCTCACTCTCGCCGTTGCCGTAGCCGACCGCCGTGTCGACGTAGGTGATGCCGCTGTCGATCGCGTGATTGAGGACGGCGGCGGCGTCCTGATCGTCGCGATACATCAGGAACCGGCTGCCGCAGCCGAACGCGAGCACTGAGACCTGAAGGCCGGATCGCCCGAATCGCCGCTGAGGCAGCGGCCCTTGAGCGTGCACTGCACCGACCGCCGTCGCCGCTGCCGCGAGCGTGGTGGCTTCGAGAAACCTGCGCCGCGAAATCGTCTCGCTCATGGACCGGCTCCTTCGTCAGCGCGGGATCCGCTGAGCACGTCGTGGAGCAGCTCGGCCGGACTCACGGTCGCAGGACCGAACTTGCCGACGACGATGCCGGCAGCGTGATTGGCGAGGCTGGCTGCCTCCGCCGATGATGCGCCTGCGGCAAGTGCGAGTGCAAGCGTCGCGACGACCGTATCGCCAGCGCCCGTGACGTCCGCGACTTCGCGCGCGGTCGACGGCAGATGTCCGTCGAAGGTTCCGTCGAGCAGCCACACGCCATGTTCGCCGCGCGTGAGCAGCACGCCATCACAGCCCGCCGCGTCGCGGAAGGCACGCGCTGCGTGCCGTGCGTCGTCTGCTGTGCGAATCCGGCTGTGCGTCGCGATCTCGGCTTCGTGGTGGTTGGGTTTGATGAGCGTCGCGCCGCGATAGTAGGCGAGATGCGGAATCTTTGGATCCACCAACAGGGGAATCCCGCGCGCGCGCGACACCTCGACGAGCCGTGACATCACGTTGAGCGTGATGGCGCCCTTCAAGTAGTCCGAAACGACGATGGCGCCGACCGACAACGCGAGGACGCTCACGCGGTCGATCAGTCGGGCCTCGGCGGCGCCGGCAGCCTCGGTGTCGGTCTCGTAGTCCACGCGAGCGACCTGCTGATTCCGCGTCGTCACGACGCGGACCTTGGTCGTGGTGCGCCGGGCCTCGTCTGCCACCAGGCCCGATACTCCGACCTTGTTCGCGCGGAGTGCCGATGCCAGTCGATCCCCGGCCGCGTCATGTCCGATGAGACCCGCGAGCTCGACGCGGCCGCCCAGGTCCGCGATGTTGTGCGCAGCGTTCCCGGCGCCACCGATGCGGTTCTCCTCGTGGTCGAAGGCGACGATCGGCACTGGCGCCTCGGGTGAGATCCGATCCACGCGCCCGACGAGGAACTGATCCAGCATCACGTCGCCAACGACGAGCACATGTGCGCCGGCGAAACGATCGACGAGATCCTTTGCGCGAGCCACGCCGATGTCAGGCAGCTGCAAGGCGCTCATGGGAGGTCGGTGCGCTCGGCCGCGAACGGAAGGGTGATGAGAACGAGCAGGAGCATCAGAAACTCGGAATCGCCAAAGTTGTACTCGAACAGACCGGCCGTCAGCATCCCCACCATGCCAGCCAGTGCGGCCGCCGTGAGCCAGCGGAAGCGCGCGTGTCGATGCAGCCGTGCGAGATCGACCAGCGTGACGCCGACGAACCACAGCCATGCCGCGAGCGCCAGCAGACCGCGCTCGGCAGCGATTTGGATCGGCACATTGTGCAGGTGCGGGTTCACACGCTCGACCGCGAGCGGATCCCGGTACGTGGCGTACAGGCGCTGCACCATGTTCGGACCGACGCCCGTCAGCGGGTGCGTTGCGATCATGGAGCGTCCCTCGCGCAGCATCGCGATCCGATCCCGGTTCGTCGGATCGTTCGGATCGAACATGGAATGGAAGCGGTCGGTGAGCCGCGCCGGCGCCAGCGTGAAGACGATCACGACCGCCACCGGCACGATCGGCACGAGCCTGACATCCTTCATCGCCAGCAGCAGCATCGTCGCCGCGATCGCGCCCACCCACGCGCTCCGGGTGAACGTCAGTACAAGGGCGACGAACAGTGCCGGCATCACCATCGCCGTCCACGCGCGGTCGCGCGAGGCGAACAGCAGGTGCGCGATGGCCGCGCCGATCACCAGCAGCAGGAGGCCCGAATACGTCATGTAGTGGCCGAGCGCCCCCTGCGGCCGCTGGCCGAGCGTGTTGTAGTTCAACAGGCCGTACTGAATGATCCCGAGTGCCGCGCTCATGGCGCCGACCGTGATGACGACTTTCAGAACGGTCGTGGCGCGTGCGCCGCGGCCGAACTGGTAGGCCATCGGCACGATGAGGAACAGCACGAGCTGCTTCGAATCGATGAAACTCGTGCGCGGGTCGGGTGAGAACGCGGCCGACACGAGCGTCAGCGTCGCGTAGACCACGAGCGGCCAGAAGAAACGCGGCACCTCGATCCGCTCGTCGTGAATGAAGACGAACAGGCCCCAGCAGATCAGCGTGACGGCCAGGAAGATGTCGGCGACCGCGATGGAGAACTGAAGGGCGGCGGCAAAGATCAGCAGGCCGGCGACGCCGGTCAGTTCGAGCCGATCCCGTGGCGGCACGCCAGCGGCAAGCGTCACATCGCGCATCCTACTGCACTATCGCAGGAACGGGCGCCAGGTGCAGACGGCCTCGCCGAAGCGCGCGCTCCGCGGCCTCCAGTACCCGATCGGGACCGGTCTGCTGCAGACAACGGAAGTCTCCCGGCGCACAGACGCGCTGATCGCAGGGACGGCAGGACAGCGGTCCAGGCTCGACGCACTCGGTGACGAACTGTAAAGGTCGCCATGGCGCCGATCGTTCGGGCAGCGTCGGACCGAAGAGGGCCACGATGGGCGTGGCCGTCGTCGAGGCCACATGGAGCGGACCGCTGTCGCCCCCGATGAACAGCGCCGCGCGGCCGACGAGTGAGCGAAGCTCCGGCAGGTCGAACTCGCCGCAGCGCAGGATGCGATCCGCAGTCGCGGACATCTGGGCGCGGGCCTGGTCCGCCACCAGCACCGCGGCGTCTGGTTCCGACGGGCCGGACGTGATCACGACACGCCGGCCGGAACCTCCAGCGGCAAGCGCCGCAGCGAGTTTCGCAAACGACTCGACGGGCCAGCGCCGGAACGGGTTGCCTGCGCTCACGTGCAGCACGACGAGCTCGTCGTCGGGACCAACGCCAGCCTGGCGCAACCGTGCATCGACGGCACGTCCGGCGTCCAGACTCTCCGACATCTCGGTCGGGTCGGCGTCTCGAGTCGTCGGTGGGACACCGAGCCGCTCGAGGAGGTCCCACTGATTCTCGACGGAATGCCTCGGGCGGAGCTGTCTCGGCCGCGGGACGCATTCCGTGTACATCCAGCTGCGGCCCGCAATGGTGTAACCGATCCGGCGCGGCGCGCCACTGGCCCATGCGAGCCACGACGCGCGAGGGCCTCCGTGAAAGTCGATCACGAGATCGAAGTGACTGCGCCGGAGCGCCGCCGCCAGGCGAAGGTCGTCCGCGATCCGCTGCAGGCCACGCGACCGCGCGGCGATGAACAGTTCGTCCAGATGAGGATTGCCGGCGACAACTGGTGCGGCGCCCGGCTCAACGAGGTACGCGATGCGGGCGTCGGGAAACCGGCGGCGGAGGGCCCGCAAGACGGGCGTCGTGAACACGACGTCGCCGACCAGCCGCAGGCGGATGAGCAGGATGTGCATCGGGCGGGGCGGCCCCGCGTCAGGGCTCGATCGTGGCGTCGTCTATCAACATGTTCGGAACGTCGTCGACAATGGCGTAGACGCGATGACACTCGCCGCACTTGAACGCCGTGTCATTTTTCACGAGCGTCAGGGGCTTGCGGCACTTCGGACAAACCAGAATTTCGAGCAGCGTGCGATCCAGGGGCACTGGCGCCTCCTCGCGTGAACGTGGCCACTATATCAGGCAAGGTAGCGCTCCGGCGGCTGCCCCGACTGTATCCTCGTCTGGATGCCGCACGCCCAGTCGTGAAACAATGCGAGAGATGGCAGATCGCCTGTGGCAGTTCGTAGCGGCGGCGGTGTTGGTGGCGAGTCCCGCCGTTGCACAGCAGGCGCCTGCGCCTTCACCGGCGGCGTCCGACAAGGCCGACGTCGCGGCTGCCTATTACCAGTTCCTGCTGGGGCGGCACTATGAGAGCGAGGGCGAGGTCGACCGCGCGATTACCGCTCACCGCTCGGCCGAGCGCCTGGACCCATCGTCCGCAGAGATTCGCGCCGAGCTGGCGGCGCTGTACGCCCGTCAGTCCCGCCTGAACGATGCGGCCACCGAAGCGCGTGCCTCGCTCGCGATCGACCCCCTGAACCGCGAAGCCAACCGTGTGCTCGGCAGCATCGCCGCCGCATCGCTCGAGGACGGACGCCGAGGCACCTCCCCCGCCGTCGAAGAAGCCATTGGATATCTCGAACGGGCGCGTCGTGGCGGGCTCGACGAAGATGCGTCGCTCGATCTCACACTGGCGCGGCTCTACACCCGCGCTGGACAGAACGACAAGGCGATCGCCGTCCTGACGCCCCTCGTCCAACGCGAGCCGATCAGCGAGGCCTACCTCCTTCTCGCCGAAGCGCAGCAGGCCGCCGGTCACCCCGACCTGGCTGCCCGAGCGCTCGAGGCCGGTGCGGAAGACAATCCGCGCCTGCTGGCCTCCCTCGGTGAGCTGTACGAGCGCCAGCAGCAATGGGACAAGGCCGCGGATGCGTACGGCCGGGCCGTTGCGCTGACGCCGCACCTGACCGACCTGAAGATGCGATGGGCCGGCGCGCTGCTGAATCAACAAGGCGATGAGTCCAGCGTGCGTGCGCAGAGTGTGCTGAAGGAGGTCGTCGCCACGCAGCCCACCAACGATCGCGCGTACTACCTGCTCTCACAGGCGCAACGGCGATCGCACGACTACGAAGCTGCCGAGGCCAGTGCGAAGCGAGTCGTCGCACTCGATCCAAAAGGGCTCTGGGGCCCGTTTGCGCTCGGGCAGGTCTACGAGGATCAGCGTCTCTACAAGCGCGTGGTCGATACCCTGAAGCCAGCGGTGACCGACTGGCAACCGTCTGGCGACGTGCCGGCCAGGCAGGGACTGATCGTGCTGACGCATCTGGGCTTCGCGCAGATGCAGTTGGGGCAGTACGCTGATGCCATTGCCACGTTCGAGCGCGCGCGGGCGTTGTCACCAAGTGACAGTACGTACGATTTCTATGTCACGCAGGCGTATCTCGGTGCCAAGCGATACGACGATGCCCTGAAAGTGGTGGGGTCCCTCCGAGCTCGAAGACCAGGCGACGCGCGTGCGGCGCAGCTTCAGGCTCGTGTGCTCGCAGCTGCGGGCAAACGCGACCAGGCGGTCGCCGTCCTGCAAGACACCGTGAAGACGAACCCGGACGTGACCGCGGCCTATCTGTCCCTGGCCGACATCCTGTCGGAAGCGTCGCGCACCGACGAGGCGATGAAGGTGCTCGAGGACGCATCGACGAAGTTCCCCGACGATGTGAGCGTGCCGTTCCAGCGGGGAGCGCTGTACGAGCGCGCGAAAGATTACGAGCGGGCCGAGCGCGCGTTCCGTGACGTGCTGACCCGCGATCCCTTGCACGCGCCTGCGCTCAACTATCTCGGCTACATGTTCGCGGACCGCGGCGAGCGGCTGGACGAAGCCGTCGATCTCATCGAGCGCGCGCTGAAGATCGATCCGGGCAACGGATCATATCTGGACAGCCTGGGCTGGGCGTACTTCAAGCAGAGAAAGCTCGATCGCGCCGAAGAAGCGCTCGCGAGCGCAGCGGATCAACTGCCAGCGAATTCGGTCGTCCAGGATCACTTCGGGGACGTATTGAGCGCCCGCGGCAAGCCGCGCGAGGCTGTACAGGCCTGGCAGCGGGCGCTGACGGGCGACATGGAATCGCTCGATCGCGCCTCGGTCGAAAAGAAGATTCGCGGCGCGCAGGAGCACGCCGCCCGGTGATCGTCCGGCCGCGGAGCTGGGCCGCGTTATTCGCGGTCTTGGCCCTCGTGATACTGGCCGCGTGCGCCGAGCGCAGCCCCGTCATCCCAACTGGCGCCGGCGAGCCCATCACAACTGGCTCGTCAGTCGCCGCCGAGGTCTTCGGGCATTGCCAGCAACTGTCCACGCTGACCGCTGAAATCCGCCTGTCGGGACATGCGGGCCGTCAAAAGCTTCGGGGCAGGCTGATCGCAGGGTTTTCAAAGCCTGCATCCATCCGCCTCGAGGCCGTCGCACCCTTTGGTCCGCCGGTCTTCATCCTCGCGGCCACGGCCGCCGACTCGACGCTGATCCTTCCGCGCGATGCACGCGTGATGAGGCAAGTGCCTCCGGCCGACATTCTCGAGGCTCTCGCCGGCATCTCCGTCCCACCATCAGATCTGCTGCCGCTGTTGGCAGGATGTGTACCTTCGGAGAGCATGCCGGCTGATGCGCGCGGGTACGGATCGGATTGGGTGTCTCTGCGATCGGGAGCATGGACCGCGTACCTCCAGCGCCACGCAGAGCGCTGGCAGCTTGCCACCATCACAGGCCCGAAGGTCATGGCGGAGTACTCGGCGTTCACCGGCGCGCGCGCGGGAGTCCTGCGACTGCGCGAGTCGGCGACAGGCACTGCGAAGCCTCAGGTGGATCTCTCGCTGGCGCTGTCACAGGTGGAATTGAACGTGCCGGTGCCGGCAGCAGCGTTCCAGGTCGCGGTGCCCGCCGAGGCCTCGCCCATCTCGCTAGACGAACTGCGGCAGTCCGGACCGATGCGCGACCAGCCGTCGCGCGGAGGATCGCAGTGAGGCTTGTCGAGGTCCGCGCCCACGCCAAAATCAATCTCGATCTCCGCATCGTCGGGCGGCGGCCGGATGGATTCCACGAGCTGCGGACGATCTTTCAGTCGATCGCGCTCCATGACACGCTCGTCGTTCGCGCGGTCCGCGGCGTGTTCGGCATCGCGTGCGACATGCCCGGCGTGCCGATCGATCGCACGAACCTCGTCTGGCGGGCGGCCGACGCGCTCTGGCGAGCCGCGGGCAAGCGGGGACGTGTGCGAGGCGCGTCGATTGAACTGAAGAAACGGGTACCGCCACAGGCGGGTCTCGGCGGCGGGAGCAGCGACGCGGCCGCAACGCTCGTGGCGTTGAATGCGCTCTGGCGGTTGCGGTTGTCGCACGACGATCTGCATGCCGTGGCTGCCACGCTGGGGTCGGACGTGCCGTTCTTCCTGGTTGGCGGCACGGCGCTCGGCCTCGGGCGTGGCGAGCGGTTGTATGCGCTGCCCGACATCACTCCATCAGCGCTCGTCCTGGTGCAGCCACCGTTCGGCGTCTCCACGGCCGATGCCTATCGCTGGTATCGCTCCGGCCGGAGCACGAGATCCCGTCAGCGCGAGCAGCGGACGGCTCTGGCGGGCAATCGCTCGGCACATGGCGTGATGAACGACCTCGAGCCGGCGGTCGTTGCGAGACACCCCGAAATCGGGCGCATCCGGCGCCAGCTCAGCGACGCGGGTGCGTTTCTGTCGCTGATGTCTGGCAGTGGATCCGCGGTCTTCGGACTGTTTGGCGACCGTGAAGTCGCCCGCGCGGCGGCTGCGCGGTTCGATCGGCCAGGCTGGCGGACGATGGTGACCCGGACTGTGCGTCGATCGGCTGCGGCGCCCTCGATCGTGGTCCGCCGGTGAGGTGCAGCCGTGCGGTGCGCCAGGGGTCCTGGGTCCGATCCGTGGCCGGCACGCGATTCGTGGCCAACGGGCACAGAAAAGCCCACGACTTGCCGCCAAAAGTGGCTATCGTATACACTCAAGTGTTCGCACGACCGTGAGTGGGCTGTCCTGCCGGTTGGCTTCCCCAGGCAACGTCGTGTCGCGTAACGAGCGCCGGGGTCACAGGCCGGCGGGGCGCGAGGTTTGTGCCCCTGTCAGCTCCAGCGGACGGAGTCATCGACGAGTCTTTTGGGGCGTGGCCAAGCGGTAAGGCGCGGGACTTTGAATCCCGTATTCGAAGGTTCGAATCCTTCCGCCCCAGCCAAGTCTGACATCGAGCAGTGTCAGGGTGTTGATGGGCGTGCCTGACCACGAGCCTTTGGCGGACCCGGCATCGGCCGGGCCGAGCGGATCGATCGGCGCGGGAAGACGCCCGCGGGGCCCTGCGGGGAGCTGCATGCCGACAGGCTTTGGCGAATTGAAGGTGTTCTCGGGGAGCGCGCATCCGCAGCTCGCGCGCGAGATCGGCGATTTCCTCGGACTCACACTCGGGCAGGCGCGGCTTCGGCGCTTTCCCGACACCGAGGTCTCGTTCCAGATCGACGAGAACATCCGCGGTACCGACGTGTTCGTGGTGCAGCCGACGAGTGCGCCGGTTGACGAGCACCTGATGGAACTGATGATCATGACGGATGCGTTCCGCCGTTCGTCGGCGGCCCGCATCACGGCGGTCATCCCGTATTACGGTTACGCGCGGCAGGATCGGAAAGACAAGCCGCGGGTGCCGATCTCGGCGAAGCTGGTCGCCAACCTGCTGGGCGCGGCCGGCATCAACCGGGTGTTGACGATGGATCTGCACAAGGCGCAGATTCAGGGTTTCTTCGACATTCCGGTCGATCACCTGTTCGCTGCGCCTGTGATCATCGAGTCGCTGGCGCGGCGGACGTACCCCGAGATGACGATCGTCGCGCCCGATGCCGGCGGTGCCGAACGGGCGCGTGCCTATGCGAAGCGCCTCGGCGCCGAGCTGGCAGTGATCGACAAGCGGCGCTCGGAGGACGGAACCGCCGAGGTGATGAATGTCATCGGCGATGTGCAGGGACGCACCTGCATCATCCAGGACGACATCATCGACACCGCCGGGACGATCAAGAAGGCGGCAGACGCGCTGAAGGCCAACGGCGCGGCGCGCGTCCTCGCGTGTGCGGTCCACGGCGTGCTGTCTGGGCCGGCCATCTCGCGGATCGACGAAGCACCGCTCGACGAGCTGCTCGTGACCAACACGATTCCGCTCAGTGCGGCGGCCGAGAAGTGCGGGAAGATCAAGGTGCTGTCGGTGGCGCGTTTGCTCGGGCAGGCCATCCGCAGCATTCACGAAGAGACGTCGGTGTCATCGTTGTTCGTGTAGTTCGTAGTTGGTAGTTCGTAGTTGGTAGAGACAACTACCCACTCACTACCAACTACCAACACAACACCAACTACAGAGTAGGTTCGAAATGGATGTCACACTGCAAGCGGTCAAACGGGGCGACAAGGGCAAGAACGAGGCGCGGCGTCACCGCGCGGCCGGACGCCTCCCGGCGATCGTCTATGGGAGCGGCAATCAGCCGATTCCGGTGACGGTAGAGCCGAAAGCACTGTCGCGCATCCTGCACAGCGACTCCGGCGCCAACACGCTGATCACGCTCCGTGTCGAAGGCGAGAGCGAGACGCGCGTTCTTGTGAAGGAATACCAGCTCGATCCGATCACCCACGATCTCCTCCATGCGGATTTCTACCGTGTGGCGATGGATCGGGTGATTCAGGTCACCGTGCCCATCACGCTCAAGGGCGAAGCCAAGGGTGTCAAGCTGCAGGGCGGCATCGTGGACTTCGTGACGCGCCAGATCGAGCTCGAGTGCCTGCCCGGTGACATCCCCGAGCACCTCGACGTCGACGTCACCGAGCTGATGATGAACGACGGCGTGCGTGTCCGCGATCTGGCGACCGGTGGCAAATGGACGTCGCTCACCGAGCCCGACACGCTGATCGTGCACCTCGTGGCGCCTCGTGCCGAGGAAGCGCCGGCTGCTGACGCGGCCGCCGTGGCCGCCGCGCCGGGCACCCCGGCGGAGCCCGAAGTCATCAAGAAGGGCAAGACGGACAAGGAGGAGGAGAAGGCCTGAAGCTCGTTGCCGGCCTGGGCAATCCCGGTCCGCGTTACGCCGGCACGCGGCACAACGTAGGATTCCGGGTCATGGACACGCTTGCGGCGGCCGACGGCGAGCGATTCGACATGGCGCCGGCCAACGCACTCGTGGCGCGCGTCCGGTGGCCGGCGGGTCCGGTGTTGCTGGTGAAGCCGCTCACCATGATGAATCTGAGCGGCGAGGCAGTCGGTGCGCTCGCCCGGTATTACCGGATCGAGACCGCCGACATCCTCATCGTGGCCGACGACGTGGCACTGCCGCTCGGGCGGCTGCGGGCGCGGACTCGAGGATCGTCGGGCGGGCACAACGGGTTCAAGTCGATCGCGCAGCACCTCGGCACCGATGAGTGGGCGCGGTTGCGGCTGGGCGTCGGGCGCGGTGATAATCGGCGCGAGCTGGCCGACCACGTGCTCGCGACATTCGACGCGGACGAGCGGGATTTGGTGGAGGCGATGATCGATCGGGCGGTCGGTGCCGTCCGAATGTTCGCCGAGGACGGAATCGAGGCGGTGATGAACAGCTTCAATGCCGGCCCGGCGGAGGAGCGCTCGGAAACGAACGACAGCACGACGGACAGTCAAGACTGACGCCACGGTGCCTCGCGGCACCGCGGCCAATTGACTCCTTGCCCCGCGATCAACGCCGTCCGAGCGGCGGAGGGGCCGTCAGGTGGACTTGATGTCCACCGTTTCAACGTCCAGAAGGAGTGACATGAGTACGCGCACGTATGAGCTCGTGTACGTCGTCTCGCCAGAGACGAGCGACGAGCACGTCACCGGACTGCACGACCAGGTGCAGGCCATCGTCGGCCGCTACAACGGCACCATCGAGAAGACCGAGAACTGGGGACGGCGCAAGCTGGCCTACGAGATCGGTCACCACAAGGAAGGCACCTACGTCCTCGAAGTGATCGCGGGCACGGGCGAGCTCATGAAGGAGCTGGACCGCCGCCTCAAGGTTCTCGACGAGGTGATTCGCCACCTGATCGTCCGTGTGGACGAGGAGCAGCGCGTCGTGGAACGCCACCGCAACGAGCGGACGACGACGATGCGGCGACGCCGGGTCGCGCGCGGTCTGCCGCCTGATATCCAGGAAGGCGAGACGCCGCGCTCGTCCAATGACGATCGCGACGACGATCGCTTCAGCGACGTGGGGGTCTAGTCACCATGCAGAAGAAATCCGGACGAAGTGGCCGCGGCAAGAGCCCGGCGCGCGGTGGCGACAAGGCCCAGGGCCAGCGGCGTGGCTTGTTCCGCCGCCGTAAGGTCTGCAAGTTCTGCGCGGACAAGATCGACGACATCAACTACAAGGACGTGAAGTTGCTGCAGCCATTCGTCCCGGAGCGCGCCAAGGTGCTGCCGCGACGCATTTCGGGAACGTGCGCCATGCACCAGCGCAAGCTCCGCCTGGCGATCATGCGCGCCCGTGTACTCGCGCTGCTGCCGTACACGGCCGAGTAGGGGGAACACGGTCATGGAAATCATCCTGCGGGAACATGTCGAGAATCTGGGCCGCCGCGGCGACGTCGTCAAAGTTGCCGACGGCTACGCCCGGAACTTTCTGCTGCCGCGCAAGCTCGCGTTGACGGTGACCGAGGGCAACCGCAAGCAGATCGAACGCGAGAAAAAGGTGGCTGACGCACACGAGGCGGAAGACCGTCAGACGGCCGACGCCCTCGCGACACGCATCGGACAGGTCGAAGTCATCATCGCGCGGCGTGTGGGTGAGACCGAAGCGCTCTACGGATCGGTCACGACGGCGGATATCGCCGAAGGGCTCGCCTCGAAGGGCCTCGAGATCGAGCGACGGAAGATCCAGCTTGCCGAGCCGATCAAGCAGCTCGGTGAGTTCGTTGTCCCGATCAAACTGCACCGCGACGTCGCGGCGCAGGTCAAGGTCGTCGTCGTCAAAGAGTAGGGGACGGGCTTTGGGCCTTGGGCGTCTGGCCCTGGGCCTGCCCGCGCGTCGCGGTAAACAGGGCGAGTGGGTCGAGTGCCCTCTCTTGGGTCTCGATCGACTCGCCTTTTTCTTTTGCACGCGGCGATGAGCGCGGGTACACTTCCGGTCTCCTTGGCTGCCGTGCAGCCCAACGCCAAACGCCCAAAGCCAAACGCCGATCAGTTGTCAGTGCCCCGTGCCTGAAGTCGCGATCTCCGAACGCACGCTGCCGCACAGTCTCGACGCCGAGAAATCGGTACTCGGCGCGGTCCTGATCCACAACGAAGCCTTCAACTACGCTGCGGAGCTGATCACGTCGCGCGACTTCTTCCGCGACGCGCACCGGCGCATCTTCGAGAAGATGGAGCAGCTGGCCGAGCGCGGCGACGCGATCGACCTCGTGACGCTGAAAGAGGAGCTGATCCGCTCCGGCGATCTCGAGGACGCCGGCGGACCGGCGTATCTCGCGTCGCTCGTGGATGGTGTGCCGCGGTCGACCAATGTCGAGCACTACGCGCGCATCGTCAAGGAGAAGTCAGCGCTTCGCGCGCTGATCCTCGCCTCGCAGCAGATCAGCGCGCGCGCGTACGAAGCCGAGGACGACCCCAATCTGATTCTCGATGAGGCCGAGCAGGCGATCTTCGCGATCGCCGAGGATCGCGCGCGCATCGGCTTCCTCTCGATGCGCGACATCGTCACCGAGTCGCTGCCGAAGATCGAACAGCTCTTCGAACAGAAGAAGCTGATTACCGGCATTGCGACGGGCTTCACCGATCTCGACCAGATGACGCGCGGGCTCCAGCCGGGCGATCTCGTCATCATCGCGGCACGGCCGTCGATGGGGAAGACCAGCCTGGTGATGAACATCGCCGAGCACGCCTCGATCAAGCACGGGGCGACCGTGGGTTTCTTCAGCCTCGAGATGTCGCGGGAGCAGTTGTTCATCCGCCTGCTGACGTCCGTGGCCCGAATCGACGCGCAGCGGCTGATGACCGGTTCGGTCGGCCAGCGGGATTACCAGTCGTTGTCACAGGCGATTGGCGTACTGAGCGACGCGAAGCTGTTCATCGACGACACGCCAGGCGTGACGGTGCTGGAGATGCGTGCGAAGGCGCGACGCCTGGCTGCCGAGCACGGCCTCGGCATGCTCGTCATCGACTACCTGCAGCTGATGACAGGACGCGGGCGATTCGAGAACCGGACGCTCGAGTTGGCCGCGATCTCGCGCGGTCTGAAGGGACTCGCCAAGGAACTGGGCGTACCAGTCGTCGCCCTCTCGCAGCTCAGTCGTGCGACCGAGAGCCGATCCGACCATCGGCCGCTGCTCTCCGACCTGCGCGAATCCGGCGCACTCGAGCAGGACGCGGACGTGGTGCTCATGCTGTTCCGCGCCGACATGTATCCGGACGCCAAGCCGGAGGACCAGGGCAAGGCGGAGCTCATCATCGCCAAGCAGCGCAACGGGCCCACCGGCACGGTGGAACTCGCCTTCCTCAAGCAGCACACGCGATTCGAGGATCTGGCACGGGGCGGGAGCCACAGTAGTTGATAGTTGGTAGTTGGTAGTTGGTAGACTGGCCCCTGACGAGCAGACAACTACGAACTCGCTACCAACTACGAACGACTAACGACTAACTACCAACTACAATCGTCCCCGTGGTCCGTTCGACGCTCGCTCACGTCAACCTCTCGGCCATCGAGGCCAACTACCACGCCATCACCGGCTTCCTCGCCGCACAATCGCGACACGCCGCATCCACACCCGGTGTCATCGCCGTCGTCAAGGCCAATGCGTACGGGCACGGTGCCCTCGCGGTTGCCCGCGCGCTCGAACGCGCCGGCGCATCGATGCTCGCGTGCGCCGACATCGAGGAAGCGGTCGTCCTCCGCCGCGGAGGCGTCAGCGCGGACATTCTGGTATTCGGCGCGCTGAGCGTCAGCGACCTGTCCGGACTCTTCGAGTTCAATCTCACGCCCACCATTTCGACGCCCACGGCTGCGCGTGCAGTCGAAGCCGAGGCCGCGCGGCAGCGCCGGCGCGTGCGCTATCACCTCAAGATCGACACCGGCATGAATCGACTCGGGTTCCGGCATGACAACCTCGCGCGCAGCGTGCCGGAACTGCTGAGCAGTTCCCATCTCGAGCTCGCCGCGGTCTACACGCACTTCGCGACCGCGGATGATGCGGAACATCCGCTCATGGACGAGCAGCGCGCGCGATTCGAACACGCGCTGACCACGCTCGACGAGCTGGGGGCACCGAAAGTCGCGCGTCATGCCGCCAACAGCGCCGCGATTCTGCGCGATGCGCGCGTGTGGTACGACTACGTTCGGCCCGGACTCCTGTTGTATGGCGCCGTGCCGCCTCCGCTCGCGTCCACCGTGCCATTGACGCCGGCGCTGTCGGTCCGCAGCCGCGTGGTGTCGATCAAAGGCATTCGTGATGGGGAGATCGTCGGGTACGGCGGACGGTTCACCGCCGAGGGACCGCGCACGATCGCCGTCGTGCCAGCCGGGTATGCCGACGGCCTGGACCTTCGTCTGGCGGGCCGCGGGTCGGTCCTCGTGGCCGGGCGACGGGCGCCAATTGTCGGCGCCGTCAGCATGGACATGATCACCATCGATGTCACGGGACTCGATGTGACGACCGGCGACGAAGTGGTGATCATCGGTCGGCAGGCTGACGATCACATCGACGTGCGTGAGGTGGCCGCCGCCATCGGGACGATTCCCTGGGAGGTGCTGTGCCGCATCGGCAGCCGCATCGAGCGGGTCTACTCATAGACGTCAAAAGACAGATCAACTCCCAATTCCCAACTTCCCACTCCCAACGGCGTAAAGCCCAGAGCCCAAAGCCCAAAGCCGACACCCTATCGTCCGCAGCCCGCTATAATCCCAGTGGACGGGCCCAGCGTCGGGAGCCACCTGCCACGCTCGATTTCTCCCGCCTGCCTCGCCCCGGCGCACACACGATGAAGCCGCCCAAGACCTTGTTCGTCTGCCAGGAATGCGGGGCCCAGTCTCCCAAGTGGCTCGGCCGCTGCCCTGACTGCAGCGCCTGGAATTCTCTGGTCGAAGAGCGCGCCGAGGCGCCGGCGCTCGAAACGGCTTCCCGCTATTCGATGGGGCCGAGCGGGAAGGCGACGCTGTACGCGGACGTCGAGGCCTCGGCCGCCATACGGCTCTCGAGCGGGATCGACGAGCTCGATCGCGTGCTCGGCGGGGGGATCGTGCCGGGGTCGATGGTGCTGCTGGGCGGTGAGCCAGGCATCGGCAAGTCCACGCTCCTGCTTCAGGCTGCCGCTAATGTCGCCCGTTCGATCGGGCCGGTCCTTTACAGCTCCGGCGAAGAATCCGAACACCAGGTGAAGTCGCGCGGCGAGCGGCTCGGCGTGGGTCGCGCGCCGCTGTACCTGCTGGCTGAAACGTGCCTCGAGCGAATCCTCGATGAGGCCGCACGGATTCGCCCCGCGCTGGTGGTCGTCGACTCAATCCAGACCGTGTTCTCGCTCAAGCTGCAGTCCGCACCAGGCAGCATCGGACAGGTTCGCGAGTCGGCGACCCAGTTGCTGTTCTCGGCGAAGGGACAGAACGTCCCGACCTTTCTCGTCGGACACGTGACGAAGGATGGCAGCCTCGCCGGTCCCAAGGCGCTCGAGCACGTCGTTGATACCGTGCTGTACTTCGAGGGCGAGCGGCATCACGCCCATCGAGTCGTCCGCGCCGTGAAGAACCGCTTTGGCGCCATCAGCGAACTGGGTGTCTTCGAGATGACCGGCGGCGGACTCGTCGGTGTGCCGAATCCCTCGCAGCTGTTCCTGGCGGAACGGCCCGCGGACACGTCGGGCTCCGCCGTGCTCTGCTGCATCGAAGGATCGCGTCCGCTGCTCGTCGAAGTGCAGGCGCTCGTCAGCAGCAGTACGTTCGGTAATGCGCGCCGCATGGCGAGCGGTATCGACGGATCGCGGTTGTCGCTGCTGCTCGCCGTGCTGGAGAAGCGCGCAGGACTCAATCTCGCCGGCGAAGACGTGTTCGTGAATATCGCCGGAGGGCTGTCGATTGACGAGCCGGCGGTGGACCTCAGTGTCGCCGCTGCCGTCGCCTCCAGCCTCCGGAACAGGCCGGTCGCGGCAGCGACCGCCGTGTTTGGCGAGCTCGGTCTCGCCGGAGAGGTCCGCGGCGCGACGCAGGCGGGTCTGCGCGTCCGGGAGGCGGCCCAGCTCGGCTTCCGTCGCTGCGTGCTGCCCCGCGCGAATCTCGAAACACTCGACCGGCGTCAGGCTGACGAGTGCGAGCTCATTGGCGTATCAACTCTCGGGGAAGCGCTCGATGTTCTTATTCAGTAGGCTCGATCGTCGGGGTCGGGATGAACCCGAGTCCGAAGCCGAATACGAGAATTCATACCCGGAACTGGAGTCCTCCTATGGCCTGGTTCGTCGTCGCACGTGTGCTGTTCCTGGCGGCGGTGGCGTACACCTCGGTACTTCTCCACCCGCTCGGTCCGGATCCCGTCCTGAACGTGGTCCTGGGGATCCTGCTCGGCACGGTCGTCGTGGTCTTCGAGTGGCGGCTGCGAACGACATCCGTCACACACATGCTCGGCGCCATGCTGGGCGGGGCGCTCGGCCTGGCCGCCGCACGGATGCTGGGCGCCTCGCTCTTCTGGGCCAACAGCAGTGATCCGCGCGTCGCCTTCCTGCACGCGTTCATTCTGCTGGTCCTCCCGTACCTGGGCCTCTTGATTGGCGGGCGCAAGGGCGAATGGCTCGAACCGGCGCGGCTCGTCTCCCTCTTTCGCGCGGCGGGACCGCAGCGGCGCTACAAGATCCTCGACACGAGCGTCATCATCGATGGTCGCATCGCGGACATCTGCGAGACCGGCTTCATTGACGGCACCCTCGTCATCCCCCAGTTCGTCTTGAAGGAACTGCAGCTGGTCGCCGACTCGGCGGATTCGCTCAAGCGGAACCGCGGCCGGCGCGGTCTCGACATCCTGCAGAAGATCCAGAAGATGTCGGGCGTCGAAACGATCATCTCGGACCTCGACTTCCCCGAAGTACGCGAGGTCGATCTGAAGCTGATCGAGCTGGCGCGCAGCCTCCAGGGCAAGATCGTCACGAACGACTTCAACTTGAACAAGGTCGCCCAGTTGCGCGGCGTGGACGTGCTCAACATCAACGAGCTCGCCAACTCGCTCAAGCCCGTCGTGCTGCCGGGCGAGATCATGAAGGTTTTCATCCTCAAGGAGGGCAAGGAATACAACCAGGGCGTCGCCTATCTCGACGACGGCACCATGGTCGTCGTGGACAACGCGCGCAAGATGATCAGCAAGACCATCGACATCGTCGTCACCAGCGTGCTGCAGACGACGGCCGGAAAGATGATCTTTGGTCGGTTCATCGATCCGAGCGTGGCGGCGGCGCAGGCGGCGACACAGAGCGCGCCGAGCGACGAGAACCAGCCGCGGCGGCCGAGAGCCGTTCCGCAGCCGCAGATTCCGGCGCCCGCGCCGGCTGCCTCAGGTCCGGCGCCTGCACCGGTGTCTACGCCGAACCCGGCGTCGAACGCGGGAGGCGGACAGTAGGTGCGAATTCCGCCGTTCCATTGGTGGCGGACGGTGTGCTTTCTGATCCCCGCAATTGCCGTCTATACCACGGTGCTCGGCACGCTCTCGCTCGCGTCGAGTCTCTTCGACCGCCGCGGTTACTTCGCGCACGGGTGTGCGCGCACCTGGTCCTGGCTCATCCTTGCCACGACTGGCGTGTCGGTCAACGTCACGGGCCTGGAGCTCCTCTCACGCGACCGGACGTACGTGTTCGTGTCGAATCACCAGAGCATCTACGACATCCCGGTGCTCTTCGCCTCGCTGCCGTTCCAGCTGCGTATCATCGCGAAGGAATCGCTCGGTACCTTTCCGTTTCTCGGATGGCACCTCCGGCGGACCGGACACCTGCTTGTGGACCGGCGCAATCCAGATCGCGCCGGGATCCTGCGACGCTGGAGAGAGCTGGTCGGCGAAGGCCTGTCGCTCATCATCTTTCCCGAAGGCACACGGAGCGCCGACGGGCGCGTGGGCGTGTTCAAGCCGGGCAGTTTCGTGCTGGCGGTCGAAGCGGGTCTGGACCTGGTTCCCGTGTCGGTCGATGGCACCCGCTTCGTCATGTCGAAGGGACATCTGACGACGCGCCCCGGACGCGTCACCCTGAGGGTGCATGCCCCAATCTCTACCGCAGGGCAGGATGTGCGCCGCGCCCGCTCGCTCGCCGAGCAGGCGCGCCAAATTGTTGCAGACACGCTCGAAGCGCGATCCACGGCCACTGTTTGACGGCAACTTGCTGTCCAGGGACGCTTTCGCTGGATCGCGACCACTCGGAATTCCGGGCTGGCCGGCGAATTGTCGAGCCGGCACCCGTAAAGCCTCTTGAGCGGCGTGCCGAAAACCGCATAGAGTCATGCGGCCGCTGCCGGCGGCATGCTCCCCCAATCCGATCCGCCGGGCCATTTCTGCCGTGATGGCGCCGGTTTGTTACCCGAGGCCGGGCGGTTGCACGGCCGGAGCATCAGGGAGACGTCGATGAACATGGGTCAGTCGATCTCGATCAATGGCGAGCTGAACGGCGCCGAGGACCTCACCCTCGAGGGTCACGTAAAGGGAAAGATCAGCCTGCCTGACAATGTGCTGACCGTCGGCACCAACGCGCGCATCGACGCGGAAGTCGTCGCGAAGACCGTGGTGGTGCTCGGGCAACTGGTCGGGAATGTCACCGTCAAGGAGAAGTTCGAGCTCAAAGCCGGTGGCTCGATGCAGGGCAACCTGAACGCACCGCGCATTGCCATGGCAGACGGCGCCACGTTCAGTGGCAAGATCGAGATGCCGCAGCTCAAGGCGTCGGCACTGCGTGCCGTGGAAAAGCCGGCAGCCATCGCCGTCTAGAGTCTCAGGAGTTCGCCGAGAGTCCGCAGCCGTTTACCGGCCACAGTCTCTCGCGGTCGGTCGGGGCGCGCCGCAGATGCGGCGGTCCCGGCCGTTCTTGGTTGCCCCTCGGCCTATGTCTGTGTTCGCCGCAGACCGTAGTCCGTAGCCCGTAGTCCATTGCAGCCCGGCTCGCGCCGGGTGGCCGGATGCGTGTCGTGCATATCGACGTTGCGCCAGAGCTCCGGCCCATTCTCCACCTCGGCGTCCTCACCTTCACCGGCCTTTCGAACGGACAGCACGAATCGCGCCTCAATCAGCCCCTGACTGGAGGCCGCAGCGGCGGTCCGTGCGCGCCCGCCAGCCGAGCGGGAGTCGGTCCGCGCGATGTATCGCCGGACCGGCCTCGATCCGACGAGGCACCGCCCCTCGTCTGAGGCACTGCTTCGCCGCGTGCGCCGCGGTGATCCGCTTCCGCGCATCAACACGCTGGTCGATGTTTGCAACTGGTGTTCGCTCGAGTTCCAGCTGCCTTACGGCCTGTACGACCTGTCGCGCGTCGAGGGGGCGGTGACGCTGCGGCTCGGGAACGAAGGCGAAAGCTATCCCGGCATCCGGAAGGACGAAGTGCACGTCGGGGACCGCATCACGCTCGCCGACAGTCAGGGACCCTTCGGCAATCCGTCTTCGGACTCGGCCCGGACGATGGTGACGAACGAGACGACGAGTGCGCTCGTCGTGGTGTTCGCGCCGATCGACGTGAGCGACGCGCACCTGCACCACGTGCTCTCGGTGTCGTCCACGCGCGCCCGCGCGTATTGCGGCGGTACCGAGCAATCAGCCGCAGTCGTATAATTTTCCGTTCGGGCGACTCCGGGAGGACGCATGTACGTTGCAGCCATCGTGGCCGCTGGCGGGTCGGGCCGCCGGTTTGGCAGCACGAGACCTAAACAACTGATCGAAGTCGGCGGCCGCACGGTGCTCGAGCGCAGCGTCCGCGCCTTCCTGGACCATCCGCGTGTAGACGAGGTCGTGGTCGCGTTGCCAGCCGACCTGGCATCGTCGCCGCCCGCGTTCCTCGGCGGCGCGTCGAAGCCGCTGCGTGTGGTGGCAGGCGGTGAGCGCCGGCAGGATTCGGTCGCCAACGCATTTGCCGCGATCGGGCCGCTGGCGGATCTCATCGTGATCCACGATGCGGCGCGGCCGCTGGTCGACGCCGACCTCATCGATCGCACGATCGCCGCCGCAGCGGCGTCGGGTGCCGCGATTGCGGCGGTCCCGGCCCACGATACGGTGAAGCTTGCCGCCGGGACGGGCGAGGATCGACACGTCGTGGAACGCACGCTGGATCGGACGCGCGTCTGGCTCGCGCAGACGCCGCAAGCGTTCACACGGCGTGTGCTGGAAGACGCCCTCGCGCAGGGGCGGAAGGGTGCGGCTGGAACCGACGAGGCGGCGCTCGCGGAGCAGGCTGGACATGCGGTGCGTCTCGTCGAGGGCAATCGCGCGAAACCTGAAGATCACGACGCCCGACGATCTGGCGCAGGTGGAGCGGTGGCTGACGCAGAGCACGGATGGAACGTCGCGATCCGGGGCGGTGAGGTCTGGCTCGATGCGTGTGGGAATCGGCTACGACTCGCACCGGCTCGTCGAAGGGCGCCCTCTGCTGTTGGGCGGCGTCGCCATCCCCCATTCGCGCGGGCTCGCCGGCCATTCAGACGCCGATGCGCTGTGCCATGCCGTGACGGATGCCATTCTGGGTGCGGCGGCGCTCGGCGACATCGGCCGTCACTTTCCAGATACCGATCCACAGTGGAAAGATGCGGATAGTCTCGTTCTGCTGGGTCGTGCCAATGAGATGGTCCGATCCAGGGGCTTCGAGGTGCGGAATATCGATGCGGTCGTGATCGCGGAGCGACCGAAGTTGGCGCCTCACGCGGACCAGATCCGCGCGTCACTCGCGGGTGCGTTGTCGATCGACGTTGACGCCGTGAGCGTCAAGGGCAAGACCAACGAAGGTATGGGCGAAGTCGGCCGCGGCGAAGCGATCGTCGTACATGCCGTTGCGACGCTACAGGACGTCGGGCGCTGAACTCTGGCTTTGGGCTTTTGGCGTTAGGCTTTGGGAGTTGGGCATCGACCCTTGGACGTTCTTCGACTCTGCGACCTGACTTTGCGACCCTTTTGACCTTTGACCCCTGAGACTCCCGTGGTTCGTGTCCGTTTTGCTCCGAGCCCGACCGGCCGCCTGCACGTGGGGAACGCTCGCACGGCGCTCTTCAACTGGCTCTTCGCGCGCGGCCAGGATGGGACGCTGATTCTTCGCATCGAAGACACCGATCAGGAGCGATCCACGGCGGAGTCGGAGCGTACCATCCTCGACGACCTCCGGTGGCTGGGGTTGTCCTGGGATGAGGGACCGGATGTCGGCGGCGCGTACGCTCCCTACCGCCAGTCGCAACGCGCAGCGACCTATCGCGATCATGCCGATCGTCTGTTGGGGTCGGGGGCCGCCTACTACTGCTTCTGCTCGAACGAGAAGCTCGAGGCCGATCGGCAGGCGATGCTCGCCGCTGGACTGGCGCCGCGCTATCCCGGTACCTGCCGCTCGCTCGATCCAGCGGAATCACGAAGCCGCGTGGCGAGCGGCGAACACGCTGCGCTTCGCTTTCGCGTGCCCGATCGCGACAACGTCGCTTTTCACGATCTCGTTCGCGGCGTCGTCACCATCGGCATCGACGTGATCGGCGATTTCGTGCTGCTGCGGTCCGACGGATCGCCCGCTTACAACTTCGCCGTCGTCGTGGACGATGCGTTGATGAACATCTCGCATGTCGTGCGCGGTGAAGACCACGTGTCGAACACGCCGCGTCAGATCCTGATCTACGAGGCGCTTGGCTACGCTCCACCGGCGTTCGCGCACCTTTCGCTCGTGCTCGGGCCGGATCACAGTCCGCTGTCGAAGCGTCACGGCGCGACGTCGGTCACGGAGTTCCGCGAGCGTGGTTACCTGCCGGAGGCGCTGGCGAACTACCTCGCCTTGATCGGTTGGTCTCCTGGTGCCGACGAAGAACTCTTGCCGGTGCAGGAGCTCGCACGTCGCTTTCGTCTGGACCACGTGGGACACAGTGCGGGCGTCTTCGACGAGCAGAAGCTGGCGTGGGTGAACCGCCACTATTTGAAGTTGGCGGAACCAGCACGATTGGTGCGGCTGGTGACTGCCTACCTTGCGGGTGTGGGGTGGATCGAGAAGGTGGAGAGCGGCGATTCCGTTCGTCGAGACGCCTGCTGCCGATGATCACCGGATCGGTCGATCGGCTCGACCAGTCCCCGGACCGTGTCCGGTTCCTGTTCGCGTTCGATGCGGCGCAGGCACTCTCGCGTCCAGAGGTTGCCGCCGAGTTCGCGGCGGAAAGCGCGCGCCAGGTCGTGGATGCACTCGCCGCCGACCTCTCTGCCGCGGCGCGCCTCGACTCGCGCGAGGCGTTTCGCGCGGCGGCGCAGCGCGTACGCGATCGCACGGGTCAGAAGGGACGAGCGCTGTTCCATCCGATCCGCGTCGCGCTGACTGGAGAACCGGAGGGTCCCGAGCTCGACCTCGCGGTTCCGGCGATCGATCGCGGCGCCGAGGTGCCACGAGCCGGGGGCCTTGCCGTTCCCATCGTCGGCTGCCGGGAGCGGGCTGCTGCATTCGCTGACGGCCTTGAAACTCAAGAGGCGTCTAACTACATAGGGGTTCAAAGGTTCAAAGGTTCAAAGGTTCAGGGGTTCAGGAGGTTCACGAGGGTTCACGAGGTTCAGGAGGTTCTGAACCCGGGTGAACCTGGAACCTCTGAACCGTTGAACCTCTGAACCTTTGAACCTCTGGAACCCTTGAACCTCTGAACCTCCTGAACTGTTGAACCTTGAACGTGTAAATGTCCTGTTCGGCATCAATTCAGTCCGTGAAGCCCTGCGTGCGGGACGCGTCCGGCGCATGCGCGTCGGGCCGCGCGCGGACGACCGCATCCGGGAGCTCCTGGACCTCGCCGCGCAGGCTGGGATTCCCGTGGAGCGCGTTGACGGGGTCATCCTGGACCGCGAGAGCCGCGGCGCGGTCCACCAGGGCGTCGTCGCCCGGATCGACGATCGGCACGAGGCCTCGCTGGCCGATCTCGCATCCACCGACCAGGGCCCCCCGCTCATCGTCGTACTGGATGGCATCGAGGATCCCCACAACGTTGGCGCCATTCTCCGGACGGTCGATGCGGTCGGCGCCGCGGGGCTGGTCCGGCAGGAACGCCGTGCCGCGCCGCTCGACGCTGCCGCGGCGAAGACGTCTGCAGGCGCGGTGGCGTGGGTGACCGTTGTGGACGTCGTGAACATCGCGCGCGCCCTCGAGGAGCTCAAGACGAGGGGCGTTTGGACGGTTGGTCTCGACGCCGAGGCCGACCAGTTCTACGACACCGTCGATTTCACGCTGCCAACCGCAGTTGTGCTCGGTGCCGAAGGCACAGGACTGCGACGGTTGGTGCGTGAGCGCTGCGATGTCCTCGCCTCAATCCCGATGGCCGGACACGTTGGCAGCTTGAACGTGTCGGTCGCAGCTGGCGTCGTGCTGTTCGAAGCCGCGCGGCAAAGGCGAGGGCGGCCAGCGCTGAGTCCGGGTTGGCATTGCTATTGTCCAGGAGTTCGGTCATCATAGGAAGTTGCGCTGGCAGTCGGGACCGGCGTCGGGAGTAGACACTGGGGTAGAGGTCGGGGCCACAGAGGCGGTTGCCGGAAAGATCACAGGGCTTGTCACGCTGGCACAGGACGTGCTAGACTGCCTGCTTTGTCCGGCTGGCGTAGCTCAGTCCGGTAGAGCAGCTGATTTGTAATCAGCCGGTCGGGGGTTCGAATCCCTCCGCCAGCTCCAGCCTGAGCGGTCCCGGGACTCTGCAGGTTAGCGCCGAAAACAGCCGTCTTCCACGCAAACAACCAAGCTTCCGGCCTGATGGGCACGGTCAGTCGTGTCCCTGATGGCGTTCGGCCGACGGAGGCGTGATGAGGTCCGGCGAGGTTGCGGAGCGGTCAAACGCAGCAGACTGTAAATCTGTCGCCCTACGGGCTTCGGAGGTTCGAATCCTCCCCTCGCCACCAGCCTTCGCTCGGCGCCTTCACGCCGAGCTACGGCTCGGCAAGCCAGCAGGCGGGATAGATACCGCGGCGCAGCACGTAGGGTTCGGGAAACGGACGGCGGGGAAGTCGGCGTCAGAAGCGTAGCGCGAAGGCGGGCTTGCCACGCCGAAGTGCGAGACGAGCGTGAGGGCGAGCACGAAGGCGGGAGTAACTCAGTGGTAGAGTCACAGCCTTCCAAGCTGTTGGTCGCGGGTTCGATCCCCGTCTCCCGCTCCAGCCTTCGCTCACGCGAGCTGACGTCGAAGCGTGAGCTTCGGCTCGGCAAGCCACGCGAAGGCTGTCGCGCCGAAGCGCGACGCGCGAAGGCGACTGAGTGTTTGGGGAAGGCCGATCTGTCGGCCGTAGCTGCGAGCGAAGCGAGCGCTAGCGGAGGCCGATGTAGCTCAGTTGGCAGAGCGCGTCCTTGGTAAGGACGAGGTCACCGGTTCGATCCCGGTCATCGGCTCCAGCCTTCGCTCGCTCCGCGAGCTTCGGCTCGGCGGACCACATCGACGCAAGGCGCGAAGGCGAGAACGAAGTCACTTTCTAACGAGCGAGCGCAGACATCATGGCCAAGGAAAAATTTGATCGGTCGAAACCGCACGTGAACGTGGGGACGATCGGCCACATCGACCACGGGAAGACGACGCTGACGGCGGCGCTGACGAAGGTGGCGGCGGACAAGGGCTGGGCGAAGTTCGTGCCGTATGACGAAGTGGCGAAGGCGAGCGAGTCGCAGGGACGGCGGGATGCGACGAAGATCCTGACGATCGCGACGTCGCACGTGGAATATTCGACGCAGAATCGGCATTACGCGCACGTGGACTGCCCGGGGCACGCCGACTACATCAAGAACATGATCACGGGGGCGGCGCAGATGGACGGCGCCATCCTGGTGGTGAGTGCGGTGGACGGGCCGATGCCGCAGACGCGGGAGCACGTGCTGCTGGCGCGGCAGGTGGACGTGCCGTGCCTGGTGGTGGCGCTGAACAAGGTGGATGCGGTCGACGACCCGGAGCTGCTGGACCTGGTGGAGCTCGAGGTCCGGGACCTGCTGAAGACGTACAGCTTCCCGGGCGACGACGTGCCGGTGGTGCGGGTGAGTGCGCTGGGCGCGCTCAACAGCGACCCCGAGGGCGTGGCGAGCATCCTGAAGTTGATGGAGGCGCTCGACACGTATGTGCCGCTGCCGCAGCGCGAGGTGGACAAGCCGTTCCTGATGCCGATCGAGGACGTGTTCTCGATCTCGGGGCGCGGGACGGTGGTGACGGGGCGCGTGGACCGGGGCAAGGTGAAGGTCGGGGAGGAAATCGAGATTGTGGGCTTCCGGCCGACGACGAAGAAGGTGGTGACCGGGGTGGAGATGTTCCGGAAGCTGCTGGATGAAGGCGTGGCGGGGGACAACATCGGGGTGCTCTTGCGGGGCGTCGAGAAAGACGACGTAGAGCGGGGGCAGGTGTTGGCGAAGCCGGGGTCGATTACGCCGCACACGAAGTTCAAGGGTGAGGTGTACATCCTGTCGAAGGAAGAGGGGGGGCGGCATACGCCGTTCTTCAACGGGTATCGGCCGCAGTTCTACATCCGGACGACGGATGTGACGGGGTCGTTGAACCTGCCGGACGGGGTGGAGATGGTGATGCCGGGGGACAACACGCCGATCACGGCGACGCTGATCACGCCGGTGGCGCTGGAGCGGGGCGCGCGGTTTGCGATTCGCGAAGGCGGGCGGACGGTCGGCGCCGGGACGATTACGGAAATCATTGAGTAGGCGCATGGCATATGGCGCATGGCGCATGGCCTGATCCGGCCCTGAGCCTTGAGCCGTGAGCCCTGAGCCGGCGAGCGAAGCGAGCAATGAGAGATATCGTCAATCTGGCGTGCACGGCGTGCAAACGCCGCAACTACAGCACGACCAAGAACAAGAAGAAGACGACCGATCGCCTCGAGTTCAACAAGTACTGCCGGTTCTGCCGGAAGCACGTGGCGCATCGGGAATCGAAATAGTGAACAGGCTACAGGCGGCAGGCAACAGGCTTCAGGCGGCGTCGGGCATCGGCCCCGCGCGGCCCGCAACCTGCAGCCCGCAGCCTGCAGCCCGCGTTTTGAAGGCCAATAGCTCAATTGGTAGAGCACCGGTCTCCAAAACCGGGGGTTGGGGGTTCGAGTCCCTCTTGGCCTGCCAGGTCAGTGGAGTTGGTGGTTGGTAGTTGTAGTTGCGGGTTCGGAGTTGTTTCTACCAACGACCAACGACCAACTACCAACTAGTTAAGGATGGCCGTGAAGTCCAGCACCATCGACAACGTCAATCGTGGCGGTGCCAGTGAGAGCACTGGCCTGCTCGCGCGCCCCGGCGAGTGGTGGCGCGAGGGCCGTACGTTCCTGACCGAAGTCCGCAACGAGCTGAAGCGGGTCAGCTGGCCGTCCAGCAAAGAGGTGTACGCGACGACGATCGTCGTGATCCTCGTGTCGATCTTCTTCGGGCTCTACTTGTGGGGAGTCGACCTGGCGCTCAGCCACGGCGTGCAATGGATCTTCCGGCAGTTTGGTGCTGCGGCATGACCGACACGACGGCCACGAAGAACTGGTACATCGTCCACACCTACTCGGGCTTCGAGAAGAAGGTTGCCGAGTCGCTCAAGCAGCGCGTGCAGGCGTACGGGTTGGCGGACGAGATCGGCGAAGTGCTCATCCCGACCGAGGATGTCGTGGAGATGCGCAGCGGACGCAAGGTCGTCACGCCGAAGCGCTTCTTCCCCGGCTACATCCTGGTCGAGATGAACATGACCGACCATGCGTGGCACGTGGTGAAGAACACGCCCAAGGTAACGGGATTCGTCGGCGCTGGCGCGAAGCCGACACCGCTCAGCAAGAGCGAAGTCGATCAGATTCTCGAGCAGGTCAAGACGGCCGCCGAGAAGCCGAAGCCGAAGTACACGTTCGACAAGGGCGATCAGGTCCGGATCAACGAAGGGCCGTTCACCAGCTTCAATGGGATCGTGGACGAAGTGAACATGGACAAGAACACGCTGAAGGTCATGGTGACGATCTTCGGTCGAGCCACACCCGTGGAGCTCGATTTCTTGCAGGTGGAGAAGATCTGAGGCCCGGCTTCTGGCTTTGGGCGTTGGGCTTCGGGCCTGACACGCCGAAGCCTAACGCCTAGAGCCCAGACCCCAAGATATGGCTAAGAAAATCCAAGCACTGGTGAAGCTGCAGATTCCCGCGGGCAAGGCGACGCCCGCGCCGCCGGTCGGCACCGCGCTCGGGCCGCAGGGCGTGAACATCATGGACTTCTGCAAGAACTTCAACGCGAAGACCGCTGCGCAGGATGGCTTGATCATCCCGGTGGTCGTGACGGTGTACGCCGACCGGTCGTATTCGTTCATCACGAAGACGCCGCCTGCCCCCGTGCTGTTGAAGCGTGCCGCCAACATCGCCAAGGGATCCGCGGAGCCGAACAAGAACAAGGTCGGTACCGTGACGGCCAAACAGGTCGAGGAGATCGCCAAGCTGAAGATGCCCGATCTCAACTGCGACACGATTGAGTCGGCGATCAAGACCGTCGCCGGCACGGCGCGGTCGATGGGATTGGACGTGATTCAGTAGTTGGTGGTTAGTAGTGGTTGGTAGCTACGAACTACCAACTACCAACTACCAACTATTCATGCCGCACCGGCGCTCAGCCCGCCGATTGCGGTTTTTCACACCACGAGGCGGCCTGCGCATCGCGCGGCCACCCGAGTGGCAGGCTGAAGAAAGCGAAGGCAGAGTGGGCAAGAAGTTCGAAGCGGCGAAGGCCCAGGTGGAGGCTCGCACCTACTCCATCGAAGAGGCCATCCCGCTGGTCCAGAAGGTGAAGTACACGCGCTTCGACGAGACGGTCGAAATGGCGCTGCGGCTCGGCGTGGACCCCAAGCACGCCGATCAGATGGTTCGCGGCACCGTCGTATTGCCGCATGGCCTTGGCACGACCAAGACCGTGCTCGTCATCGCTGGTGCTGACAAGCAGAAGGACGCGCAGGAAGCTGGCGCCGATCACATCGGCGGTGAGGAAGTCGTCGAACGGATCCAGGGCGGCTGGATGGAGTTCGACGCCGTCGTCGCGACGCCCGACATGATGCGGGCGGTCGGGCGTCTGGGCAAAGTGCTCGGTCCGCGCGGCCTCATGCCGAACCCGAAGACCGGCACGGTCACGACCGACATCGCGAAGGCCGTCCGCGAAATCAAAGCGGGCAAAGTCGAGTTCCGTGTGGACAAGACCGGTATCGTGCACGCGCCGGTTGGCAAGACGTCGTTTGCGACGCCACGGCTGGTCGAGAACGCCCACGCGCTCGTCGACAGCATCGTCAAGGCGAAGCCGCCGGCGGCCAAGGGCAAGTACCTGAAGAGCGTCACCGTGTCGTCGACGATGGGGCCGGGCGTGCGGATCGACACCGGCACGATCGAGGTGGGGAAGCATTAAATGGCTGTCACGAAAGCTGAAAAGCAGACCCAGCTCGAAGGACTCGAGGCGGCGTTCAAGGCCGTCGAGACCGCGATCCTCGTGGACTACCGCGGATTGAACGTGCCGCAGGTCACTGAGCTCCGACGGCAGCTGCGCGGCGTGAAGGCGCAGTACAAGGTCGTCAAGAACACGCTGGCGAAGCGGGCCCTGAAGGGCACCGCGTTCGAGTCGCTCGACAAGCACTTCGCAGGCACGACTGCCGTCGCCTACACCGGTGCCGATCCCGTCGCGCTCGCGAAGGCGCTGACGACGTTTGCGAAGGGCGCACCGTCGCTGCAGATCAAGGCAGCGGTCGTGCAGGGCAAGCCGATTCAGGCTGGCGAGGTCAGCGACCTCGCGAATCTGCCGGGCAAGCCAGAGCTCTACGCCAAGTTCCTGTTCCTGTTGAACGCACCGATGGTGCAGTTCGTGAGCGTGCTGAGTGCGGCGCCTCGCGACTTCCTGACGGTGCTGTCGCAGGTCGAGAAGAAAAAGGCAGACGCATAGGTTGTAGTGGCGGGGCGCTGCCCCGCGTGACGGAGATTGGCTTTAGGCGTTGGGCTCTAGGCTTTTGGCTGGCCGGGAGCGGAACGAGCCGAAAGCCCGAAGCCCAGAGCCCAAAGCCAACAGGAGAGCGAGAAATGGCGGAACTGACGCAGGACCAGGTTGTTGACTACGTGAAGAACATCTCGGTGATCGAGCTCTCGCAGCTCGTGAAGCGCCTGGAGCAGGAGCTCGGCGTGTCGGCTGCCGCGGCGGCGCCGGTCATGGTTGCGGGTGGCGCGGCCGCGGGCGGCGCAGCCGCGCCGGCGGAGGAGAAGACCGAGTTCAGCGTGACCTTGACCGACGTGGGCTCCGCCAAGATCAACGTCATCAAGGTGGTCCGCGAGGTCACGAGCCTCGGGTTGAAGGAAGCGAAGGACCTCGTCGAGAGCGCGCCCAAGTCAATCAAGGAAGGCGTGAACAAGGACGAGGCCGCGGCAATCAAGAAGAAGTTCGAAGAAGTCGGCGCGAAGGTCGAGGTCAAGTAGTTCTCCTGCCGCCGTGTGCGGCTGGATGATCGCCCTCCGTCGCGCTCCAGCATGGGAGTCGGGCCGTGGTAGCCGGCCCGGCCCGACACCTGTGCGAGCGACTTCGATCCCGCCTTTCGTGTGGTGGACCTGCCAGCGCGCCAGCGCCGACGGGTTCGGCCGGCCAAAGCGTTGTCCCGACGAGGCCGCGTCATAGCGGCTTCAGGAACTGCTGAGCATGTACAGCCTGCCCAAGAACGTCTACCGCGAGCGTATCGAGTTCTCGAAGATCAAGACGACCGTTCCGATTCCGAATCTCATCGAGATTCAGAAGAAGTCCTACGAGCGTTTCCTGCAGATGAATCGTCTGCCGTCGGAGCGCGAGGACGCGGGACTGCAGTCGGTCTTCAAGTCCGTGTTTCCCATCAGCGACTTCCGCGAGAATTCCTCGCTGGAGTTCATCGAGTATTCGATCGGGAACTGGGAGTGCAAGTGCGGCAAGCTGTCGGGCCTGCACCACCTCCGTAAGCCGTGCAGCAGCTGCGGCGCGACGCTGGTGGCCGATCCGTACGGCGACCGCGAAGTGCTCTGTCCGCGGTGCGGCAAGGGCAACCAGGCGCGTGGCGACGTCTGCGACATCTGCGGACAGACCGTCGCCCTGAAGCTCAAGTACGACGTGGACGAGTGCCAGGAGCGCGGCATGACGTACGCCGTGCCGCTCAAGGTCACCATCCGCCTCGTCGTCTGGAACAAGGACCCGGATACCGGCGTCAAGACCATCCGCGACATCAAGGAGCAGGAGGTCTACTTCGGTGACATCCCGCTGATGACGGAGAACGGCACCTTCATCATCAACGGCACCGAGCGCGTCATCGTCAGCCAGCTGCACCGCTCGCCGGGCGCATTCTTCCACGAGGATCGCGCGGAGAAGGAGTTCGTCGGACAGATCATCCCGTACCGCGGCTCCTGGGTGGAGTTCAAGTACGACGCGAAGAACCTGCTCTACGTCAGCGTGGACCGCAAGCGGAAGTTCCTCGCGAGCGTGTTCCTCCGCGCGCTCGGTCTGCGCGGCGCCGACGAGATCCTCCGCCAGTTCTACACCGTGCACCGCCTGTATCTGGGCGGGAACAGCGTGCAGTGGGGCGTGAGCGACGCCCTGATCGGGCAGCGCGCGCGCCGTGAAGTGAAGGCGGGCGACGCCACGATCGGCGAAGGCAAGAAGATCACGAGCGCCGCGATTGCCGCACTCCGCAAGGCCGGACTCGACCGCATCGAAGTGGTCGACGACGCGCGCGCGGGGGCCTACGCGGCCGCCGACGTCGTGGATCCCGAGACCGGCGAAGTGCTGCTCGAGGCCAACGAGGAGCTCACCGAGCGCGTGATCTCGATGGCGCAGGAGAAGAACATCGATCACGTCGACGTGTTCTTCCCCGAAACCGACGAGGTCGGACCCGTGGTCTCGACGACGCTGAAGAAGGACACGATCAAGACGCACGAGGAAGCGCTCGTCGAGATCTACCGCCGCCTGCGGCCCGGTGATCCGCCGACTCTCGACTCGTCGCGGTCGCTCTTCGAGAACATGTTCTTCAACGCGCAGAAGTACGACTTCTCGCGCGTCGGCCGCCTGAAGCTGAACACGAAGCTCGGGCTGAATACGCCGCTCGACGAGAAGATCCTGCACCCGCAGGACTTCTACGAGGTCATCAAGTACCTCCTCAAGCTGCGGAAGAACCCGGCCAACGTGGACGACATCGATCATCTCGGCAACCGCCGCGTGCGGTCGGTGGGCGAGCTGCTCGAGAACCAGTTCCGGATCGGCCTGGTGCGCATGGAGCGGGCGATCAAGGAAAAGATGTCGGTCTACCAGGAAATGGCGACCGCCATGCCGCACGACCTGATCAACGCGAAGCCGGTCATGGCCGCGATTCGCGAGTTCTTCGGGTCGTCGCAGCTGTCGCAGTTCATGGATCAGACCAACCCGCTCTCGGAGATCACGCACAAGCGGCGGCTCTCGGCCCTCGGGCCGGGTGGTCTGTCGCGCGAGCGCGCGGGCTTCGAGGTGCGCGACGTCCACCCGACGCACTACGGCCGCATCTGCCCGATTGAGACGCCTGAAGGTCCGAACATCGGCCTGATCTCGTCGCTGTCGTGCTACTCGCGGATCAACGAGTTCGGGTTCATCGAGTCGCCGTACCGCAAGGTCAAGGACGGCCGCGTCATCGACTACGTCGTCGTCACCAACGCCGGCGGCCACCCGAAGTACAAGGTGGGCGACATCGTCGAGTGGGACGAGGTGGTGAACGAGCAGGGCCGGTCGAAGAAGAAGGGGCTCGAGTTCGAGCCGCACTCCTTCTACCTGTCGGCCTGGGAAGAGGACCAGTACATCGTCGCGCAGGCGAACGTCGAGCTCGATCCCAACGGCAAGATCAAGGGCGATCGCGTCAACGCGCGCAAGGCCGGCGACTTCATCCTCGCCGCGCCGTCCGAGATCCAGTTCGTGGACGTCTCGCCCAAGCAGCTGGTCTCGGTTGCCGCGTCGCTCATCCCGTTCCTCGAGAACGACGACGCGAACCGCGCGCTGATGGGTTCGAACATGCAGCGCCAGGCCGTGCCGCTGCTGCGGGCGCGTTCGCCCTACGTCGGCACCGGCATGGAGTACATCACCGCTCGTGACTCGGGTGCGGTGGTGCTCGCGCGCCGCTCGGGCACCCTGGACTACGTCGACAGCCAGCGCATCGTCGTGCGCGTGGAGGGCGAAGACGAGAATGTCAGCCGCGAAATGGGCGCTGACATCTACAACATGACGAAGTTCAAGCGCTCGAACCAGAACACGTGCATCAACCAGCGGCCGATCGTCCGCGTGGGCCAGAAGGTCCACAAGGGCCAGGTGCTGGCCGATGGTCCGTGCACGGAGCTGGGCGAGCTGGCGCTCGGTCGGAACGTGCTCGTCGCGTTCATGCCGTGGCGCGGCTACAACTTCGAGGACGCGATCCTCGTCTCCGAACGGCTCGTGAAGGACGACTACTACACGTCGATCCACATCGAGGAGTTCGAGATCGAGGCCCGCGACACCAAGCTGGGCCCCGAAGAGATCACGCGGGACATTCCGAACGTGTCGGAGACCTACCTGCGCGACCTCGACGACAGCGGCATCATCCGGATTGGCGCCTACGTGAAGCCGGGCGACATCCTGGTCGGCAAGGTCACGCCGAAGGGCGAGACGCAGCTGACGCCGGAAGAGAAGCTGCTGCGGGCGATCTTCGGCGAGAAGGCGGGCGACGTGCGCGACGCCTCGCTCATCTGCCCGCCCGGCATCGAAGGCATCATCGTCGGCGTGAAGATCTTCTCCCGCAAGGGCATCGAGAAGGATGACCGGGCGAAAGCGATCGAGCAGGAAGAGCTCGACATGATGGAGAAGAACCTGCAGGACGAGATCCGCATCCTTCACGACGAGGTGAAGAAGCGGGTCATCGGGATGCTGCAGGGCCAGGCGCTCAGATCGGACCTCTTCGACGAGTTCGGCCGCGAGCGCGTGCTGCGCAAGGGCACGCCGCTGACGCCGGACCTGTTGCAGGGGCTGACCTACCAGCAGCTGGTGCGGCTGCGGATCGAGACCGACGATCCCCGGCTCGAGGACGATCTGCGCGACCTCGAGGATCGGACCGAGCGGCAGGTGGAAGTCATCCGCCAGCTGTTCGAGGAGAAGAAGGAGAAGATCCGCCGCGGCGACGAACTGCCGCCGGGTGTCATCAAGCTGGTCAAGGTCTACGTCGCGATGAAGCGCAAGCTGTCGGTCGGCGACAAGATGGCCGGCCGCCACGGCAACAAGGGCGTCATCGCGCGCATCCTGCCCGAAGAGGACATGCCGTACCTGCCGGATGGCACGCCGGTCGAGATCGTGCTGAATCCGCTGGGCGTGCCGTCGCGCATGAACGTCGGCCAGATCCTCGAGACGCATCTCGGCTGGGCGGCGCACGCGCTCGGTCTCTGGTTCGCGACGCCGGTCTTCGACGGCGCCCGCGAAGACGAGATCAAGTCGTGGCTGGAACGGGCCGGGCTGCCGAAGGGCGGCAAGACGACGCTCTACGACGGCATGACGGGGATGTCGTTCGAACAGATCGTGACGGTGGGCTACATCTACATGCTCAAGCTGTCGCACCTGGTCGACGACAAGATCCACGCACGGTCGATCGGACCCTACTCGCTCATCACGCAGCAGCCGCTCGGCGGCAAGGCGCAGTTCGGCGGCCAGCGGTTCGGCGAAATGGAGGTCTGGGCGCTCGAGGCGTACGGCTCGGCGCACATCCTTCAGGAGCTGCTCACCGCGAAGTCGGACGATGTGACCGGCCGCGCGAAGATCTACGAGGCGATCGTCAAGGGCGACGCGAGCTATACGCCGGGTCTGCCCGAGTCGTTCAACGTGCTCATTCGCGAGCTGCAGTCGCTCTGCCTCGACGTGGAGCTGCTGAAGACGAAGAAGCGGCCGCAGGAAACGCCGCCGCCGAGCGGAGACGGGAGAGCCGGTGTCTGGAACAGGTCTGAGGACCGGCGAAAGCGCGACTGGCTTCGGGCTGCAGGCTTCGGACTACGGGCCTGGTCGAGCCTGAGGCCAGACGCGGGCTGTAGCCTGAAGTCCGTAGCCTGTAGCCGACAGGGATCAAAGAGAAATGATGAGACCCAGCTTTCACGATAAGACGGCGCTGACGAGCGATTTCGACGCGATCCGGATCAGCCTCGCGTCGCCCGACAAGATCCTGTCGTGGTCGCATGGCGAGGTGACCAAGCCGGAGACGATCAACTACCGCACGTTCAAGCCGGAACGAGACGGCCTGTTCTGCGCGAAGATCTTCGGGCCGATCACCGACTGGGAGTGCCTCTGCGGCAAGTTCAAGCGCATGAAGCACCGCGGCGTGATCTGCGACAAGTGCGGCGTCGAGGTCACGCAGGCCAAGGTGCGGCGCGAGCGGCTCGGGCACATCACGCTCGCGACGCCCGTCAGTCACGTGTGGTTCTTCAAGGGGCTGCCGAGCCGTATTGGCCACCTGCTCGACATCTCGCTGCGCGATCTCGAGCGCATCCTCTATTTCGAGGCGTACGTCGTCGTCGATCCGGGCGACACCGAGCTCAAGCAGAATCAGCTGCTGAGCGAGGAACAGTTCCGGAAGGCGCGCGAGGAATACGCCGATCCTCGCACCGGCATGCCGCGCTTCCGCGCCCAGATGGGCGCAGAAGCCATCAAGGAGCTGCTGAAGCGCGTCACCATCGAGAAGCTCGCCGGCGAGCTGCGCGACAAGATGCGCACCGAGACGTCGGCGCAGAAAAAGCTGAAGCACGCCAAGCGTCTGAAGGTCGTGGACTCGTTCCGGAAGTCGGCGAACCGCCCGGAATGGATGATCCTCGACGTGATTCCGGTGATTCCGCCGGAGCTGCGTCCGCTGGTGCCCCTCGACGGCGGCCGCTTCGCGACGTCGGACCTGAACGACCTGTACCGTCGCGTGATCAACCGGAACAACCGGTTGAAGAAGCTGATCGAGCTGAAGGCGCCGGACGTCATCATCCGCAACGAGAAGCGGATGCTGCAGGAAGCCGTTGACGCACTGTTCGACAACGGCCGCCGCGGACGCGTGCTGCGCGGGGCGAACAACCGCCCGCTGAAGTCACTGTCCGATACGCTCAAGGGCAAGCAGGGCCGCTTCCGTCAGAACCTGCTCGGCAAGCGCGTGGATTACTCGGGCCGTTCGGTCATCGTCGTCGGTCCCGAGCTGCGGCTGAATCAGTGCGGACTGCCGAAGAAGATGGCGCTCGAGCTGTTCAAGCCGTTCATCTACAACAAGCTCGAAGAGCGCGGCCTCGTGGCGACCATCAAGCAGGCCAAGGAGATGGTCGAACAGCAGAAGCCCGAGGTGTGGGACATCCTCGAGGAGGTCATCAAGGAGCATCCGGTGCTGCTCAACCGCGCGCCGACACTCCACCGCCTCGGGATCCAGGCCTTCGAGCCGGTGCTCGTCGAGGGTAAGGCTATCCGGATTCATCCGCTGGTCTGCACCGCGTTCAACGCGGACTTCGACGGCGACCAGATGGCCGTGCACATCCCGCTATCGCCAGAGGCGCAGATTGAGGCCTCGGTGCTGATGCTCTCGTCGCAGAACATCCTGTCGCCGGCCAACGGTGCGCCGATTGCCGTGCCGTCGCAGGACATCGTGCTCGGCTGCTACTACCTGACGAAGGCCAAGCCGGGTGCCAAGGGCGAGGGCCGCGCGTTCGGCACGCTCGACGACGTGCTGCTGGCGCTCGAGAGCGGCGAAGTCGAGACGCTGACGCCGATCCGGATGCGCTTCACAGGAGATCTGCTCGACCTGACCGCGGCGCGCGACGACCAGGACATCCTGCGCGCGGAAGTGAAGCCGGTCGACAACAAGATCATCAACACCACCGTCGGCCGCGTCATCTTCAACGATGCGCTGCCAAAGGAGGTGCCGTTCGTCAACGGGCTGCTGAAGAAGAAGGGCCTGCAGATGCTGGTGCAGTACTGCAACCTGCGCTTCGGCATCGAGAAGACCGTCGAAATGCTCGACAGCCTGAAGAACCTGGGCTTCTGGTACGCGACGCGGTCGGGCCTGTCGATCGGGATCGACGACCTGATCATCCCGGAGGAGAAGAAGGCGCTCGTCGAAACGGCGCGGAAAGAAGTCATCCGCGTCGAGCAGCAGTACCTGGAAGGCGCGATCACCAACGGCGAGCGGTACAACAAGGTCATCGCGATCTGGTCGCAGGCCACGGAGAGCATCTCGGAAGAGATGTTCGACGAGATGAAGGATCGCGACCGCGCGGGCGTCTTCAACGCCGTGTACATCATGGCGGATTCCGGCGCGCGCGGCAGCAAACAGCAGATCCGTCAGCTGGCCGGCATGCGCGGCCTGATGGCCAAGCCGTCGGGCGAAATCATCGAGACGCCAATCACGTCGAACTTCCGTGAAGGCCTCACGGTGCTGCAGTACTTCATCTCGACGCACGGCGCCCGCAAGGGTCTCGCCGACACGGCGCTGAAGACCGCCGACTCGGGCTATCTGACGCGGCGTCTCGTGGACGTCTCGCAGGACGTGATCATCGCCGAGCCGGACTGCGGCACGGTGGACGGCATCGAGTCGCGGGCCATCGTCGAAGGCGGCGAGATCATCGAGCCGCTCCGCGACCGCATCATCGGACGGGTCAGTATCGACCGTCTGGTCGATCCGGTGAGCGGGCAGACGATCGTCGAAGCCAACGGCGAGATCACGGAAGACCTCGCGCAGGAGGTCGAAGAGGCCGGGTTCGAGAAGGTCAAGATCCGCTCGGTGCTGACGTGCGCGTCACGCCGCGGCGTGTGCACCAAGTGCTACGGCCGCGACCTGGCGACCGGACGCATGGTGGAGCTCGGCCAGGCGGCGGGCGTCATCGCGGCCCAGTCAATCGGCGAGCCCGGCACGCAGCTCACGATGCGCACGTTCCACATCGGTGGCACGGCGCGCATCTCGGAGCAGACGACCGCAGAGGCGAAGTACGAGGGCCTGGTCAAGTTCGAGGGCCTGCAGACCGTCGTCACCGCGGAGGGCCTGACCGTCATGAACCGCAGCGGGTCGCTGGTGGTGCAGGACGCGAAGGGCCGTGACCGCGAACGCTACCCCGTGGTCTACGGCGCGAAGCTGCGCGTCAAGGACGGGCAGAGGGTCGAAGCCGGGCAGATGCTGCTCGAGTGGGATCCGTACACGTTCTCGATCCTCACCGAGGACCCGGGCACCGTGCGCTTCAAAGACATCCTCGACGGCATCACGGTGCACGAGGACGTGGACGAGGTCACCGGACTGTCGCAGCGGATCATCATCGACTCGCCGGACGAGAAGAAGCAGCCGGCGGTCGAGATTCGCACGGCCGACGGCAAGGTCGTTCGCAAGTACCACATGCCATCACACGCCCACCTCATGGTCGAGGACGGCGATTCGGTGCAGGCGGGTGCGGTGCTGGCGAAGATCCCGCGCGAGACGACGAAGACCAAGGACATCACGGGCGGTCTGCCCCGGGTGGTCGAGCTGTTCGAAGCGCGCCGCCCGCGCGACCCGGCCGTCATGTCCGAAGTGGACGGCGTCGTCAAGCACGGACCGATCGTCAAGGGCCAGCGGAAGATCTTCGTGGTCACCGACGATGGGGAGCAGCGCGAGTACCTCGATCCCGCGCGGCGTGCACATCAACGTGCAGGAGAGCGAGCGCGTCCGGGCCGGTGAGCCGCTCATGGACGGGCCGCGCGATCCGCACGACATCCTCAAGGTGCTCGGCGCGCGCGAGCTGCAGAAGTACCTGGTCAACGAAATCCAGGAGGTCTACCGGCTGCAGGGCGTCGCGATCAACGACAAGCACATCGAGGTCATCGTCCGCCAGATGCTCCGCTGGGTGAAGGTCGAAGAGGTGGGCGACACCGAGTTCCTCGTGGACGAACAGGTGGACAAGTTCCGCTTCGACGAAGAGAACGAGCGTGTAATCGGGCTCAGCCAACGTCCGGCAACGGGCCGTCCGCTGCTGCTCGGCATCACGAAGGCGTCGCTCTCGACCGACTCGTTCATCTCGGCGGCGTCGTTCCAGGAGACGACGCGCGTGCTCACCGAGGCGTCGATCTCGGGCAAGATCGATCACCTGCGCGGTCTGAAGGAGAACGTGACGATGGGCCGGCTGATCCCGGCGGGCACGGGCTTCGAGTTCTACCGCCACGTGCACATCCCACCGGACGAGCCGCCACCGCCGCCGCCGATGATCCAGCCGTCGGACGACGAGCTGGAGCTCGAGCGGGAGATGGAGTACTTCGTGGAGCCCGAGGAAGCGCTCGGCTCGCACGGACTCGAGCCGATCGACTAGGTCGGCGACTGGCTATTACTTCAGGGCGGGTTTCCTTCGGGAGGCCCGCCCTTTTTTCTTGTACTGCGCTTGTAGGGCTCAAGGGCTGCCCGGTACTAACGCTCGCAGGGCCCGAGGGCTAAAGGGCTACCCGCCGATGTTCATGGGGCTCGAGGACTAAGGGGTGTGGGGCCGGGGCCATTCTTGATTCATCGATGTGCCCAGGCCTCTTGGTCGGACAGCATTGACGATTGCAGATTGACGAATGATGATTCGTCTCGAACGATGTGGCCACCGGGGTCATTCTTGATTCATCGACGTGCCCCGGCCGACTATGGAATTGAGTACGGGGCCGAGATTCTTGTCCCTGCTCCGATGACCGGAGTGCCGCCGCCCGATGTGGGGAGGGGGTCAGGTCTTGAATCCACGCAGAATGCACGGTGTGACCCTACAGGCGAGTCGTCACTGCCTGTGGGGTCAAATCATGAGAAATATGTAGATTCAAGACCTGACCCCTTCCCACATCACTGCTGCGGGTCGGACGGTGAGACACCCACGATGATCCAACTGATGCGCGTTGCACCTAAGCTCCCGGTCGCGGATCTGCCGGCCGCCCTGGTGCACTACGAACAGCAACTCGGATTCGACGTGGCCATCACGATGCCAACCGGCGACTACGCGATCGTCGAGCGCGACGGCGTGGCACTGCATCTCTTCGAGGATCAGGCACGCGCGACAAGCCCAGGCTCGATTCACATCTTCACGCGCGGTCCGGACGAGTTGGACGAGCTCACACGTCGCGGCGCGCGAATCATCCAGCCGATCCTGCCGCAGCCGTGGGGGACTCGGGATTTTCGCGCGGTCGATCCGTCGGGCAACGTGCTCAAGTTCACCGAGCCGCAGGACGATTCAGCGGCCAGCACCACGGTATGAGAAAGTATCTCGCCTGTGAGGGTGACCCATTCTCTGATGCGGTTCGGAGGTTACTCGTGAGCAGACATTTGATCGCGACCGCCTGCCTCTTGCTGGGGCTTACGCTCGGCCGTGAATCAGCCGCGCAAGAAGCGGATATCACGGCGATTCGCGAGCTGCAGGCGCGCCAGGCGGCCGCATGGAATCGCCACGATGCTGGCGCCTACGCGGATCTTTTCACCGAGGATGGCGATGTCGTGAACGTCCTCGGGTGGTGGTGGAGGAGCCGCGCCGAAATCCGATCCAAATTGACCGATGCGTTTGCATTCGTCTTCAGCGACAGCACGCTGACGATCGCTGAGGTGCATGTCCGGCTGCTCGATGCTCACACGGCCGTTGCGCATGTTCGTTGGACATTGGACGGCGCCAAGACCCCTCCGAATGCACCGGCCCCCCCACGTGAAGGGATCCAGCTGCAGGTGCTGCGGAAGGATCCGGACCGCTGGCTGATCGCGAGCTTCCAGAACACGAACAGCGTCCCTGAGACTCCGTTTCCAAGGGGCGCCGCGCCGAAAGCGAACCCGTGACCTCTTGACGAATCGCTTCGAAGAGAGCTCTGGTGACCGTGTGCAGAGTAATGAGTTGAGAGCGGACGTCTCGAGAGGACCTTCTGAATGCGCACGGTGGTGATCGGCGGCATGCAGTTCATGGGTCGGCGGATCGTCGAACTGCTGCTCGAACGCGACGACGATGTGGCGGTGCTCCACCGGCGTGCTGCGCACGACCTGGGGTCGCGCGTGAAGAACCTGCAGGCCGATCGGGCGGATCTTCCGCGGGTGACCGAGCTGCTCCGGCGCGAGAAGCCTGATGCCGTCTTCGATCTCGTCTACGACTGGGCAGGAGGCACGCCAGTGAGCCACGTCGAAGGGGCCGCGCGCGCGTGCGGCGACACGCTGCAGCGCTACGTATACATGTCGAGCATCGCGGCCTATCCGCAAGGTCTCGACCATCGCGAAGACGACGAGCTCGCACCCGATGACAGTCCCGATCGCTACGTGCAGCACAAAGCATCGTCCGAGCGGGTGCTGTTCCGCATGCATCGTGATTCCGGCTGTCCTGTGGTCACGTTCCGGCCGCCGTTCGTGCATGGGCCACGGCAGCTGCTCTATCGCGAGCAGTTCTTCTGGGATCGGCTGCTCGACGGTCGGCCGATCGTGCTTCCCGACGGCGGCAATACGCCGATGCAGTGGGTGTTCACCAACGATATCGCCAAGGCGTGTGTCCGTGCGATCGAGGTGCCGGAGGCCGCTGGCCAGGCGTTCAATATGGCGCACGTGGAACCGCTGACGCAGCGGACGTTCGTCGAGGCACTAGGGCGCGTGGCGGGCGTGAGTCCGCAGTTCGTGTCCGTCCCACGCCCGGTCATCGCTGGCGCTGGCGGGCAGCTGGTGGGCGATTCCATGTACCTCGGGGAATATCTCGACCTCCCGCCGAGAACCTCGGTTGTCGAGAAGGCGCCGCGCGTGCTCGGCGTAACGCCAACGCCGCTCGTTGACGCGCTGCGGGAGAGTTTTGCCTGGTACCAGACGCAGCCTCGCCGGCGGGGATCCTACGAGTTCGAGGATCGTCTACTGAAGCGGATCTCAGGAGCGTGATCCTGACACCCCGTTGCATCGGCCTGCGATCGGTGCGACCGTATGTGCTGTTCACTGACAGGCTCGCGCGGCACTGGCCGAGTGCATTGACTTGCAGAAAGAGGACCGATGACATCAAAACACGTGCTGAAGCTGGCAGGATGTGTTGCCGCCGTCCTCGCCGTCTGCTTAATGGTGGACACAGGTCGTGTGGCCCTCGCCCTCGGCGCTGTGATGGCCACCGCGGGCCCTGACCAGGCTCCGCCGCTGTCGTTCTGGTTTCAACTCTCATTCATTCGGATGTTTGCCGCGTCCGTGCTCGCGCTCGGGCTTCTGCTGTTCTGGAGCGGGGCGCAACTCACTCCACCGCAGCAACGGTCCTTGGCGGGAGCATTTGCCTTGCTCGCGCTCGTGGCGCTGACGCAGCAGGTGGCAATCTGGACCGCCCCGACGGGATGGGCGCTGGCGGCCGTGTTGGCCGTCGTTGCCACTCTCTGCGTGATCGGTTCGACTGGACGTGCGTCCAGACAGGCGGCGTAGGGCATGGTCAACCGCACGTCTCTGAGCCAGATCGAGCTCGAGACGCCAGCGCCGGGCGCGGAGTAGGCCCACTCTCTCCGCGGCGTTCGGCTCAGAAGCCGGGCGGCCGCTCGCGCGGCGACGCCGAACGCGCGCTCGAGCGCGAGCCCCGCGCGCGCGATCGTGCCTTCGTCGAACAGACCGCCCGATCAGCGTGACGCCGTGCGGCACGCGCCGCGGCGGCGAGAACTTCGGCAGCGGATGCGCGGGATCCGGCGCCCAGTCGCTGCGCGCCTCGCGACACTTCGACGAAGCCGGCGCGCAGCGTCAGCGACGGATGGCCGGTGAAGTTCGAGATGGTCAGCATCTCGTCGCGGAGCGACGGCACGAGCAGCAGATCGACCTGCGAGAAGATGCCGCGCCATCTCCTGCGCGACCTTGCGCCGCAGCCGGTCCGCCTGCACGAAGTCCACCGCCGAGAGGAAGCGCGCCTGGCGGAAGAGGTTCGGCCACGCGTCCGGCACCTGCACCTTGAGCTGATCCGGCCTGACCGCTGAGCGTCAGCTCCTCGAACGCCGCCGCCGCCTCGGCGAACAGGATCGAGCATGCAGCGAGCCGTACGGCCAGTCGGGCAGCGTCACCTCGACCGGCGTCATGCCGAGCTTCCGCACCGTCTCGAGCGCGGCGCGATCGACGTCGGTCGCCGGCGCTTCCTTCATCCACGCGGGAAGTAGCCGACGCGCAGTCCCTGCACGCCGGCGCCGTCGCGTCGAAGTCGAGCTGGCTCGGCACGCTCGACACGTCGCCCGCATCGGGGCCGGAGATCGCCTGCAGCACGAGCATCGCGTCCTCGACGCTGCGCGTCATCGGCCCGAGCTTGTCGAGCGACCAGCACAGCGTCATCGCGCCGGTGCGCGGCACGCGGCCGAACGTCGGACGCAGGCCGGTGACGCCGCAGCGCATGCGCGGGACTGACGATGCTGCCGCCGGTCTCGCTGCCGATCGAGAAGCCGACGAGGCCGGCCGCCGTCGCCGCGCCCGGTCCGGCGCTCGATCCCGACGCGCCTTCCTCGAGCAGCCACGGATTCATCGTCTGCCCGCCGAACCAGATGTCGTTCAGCGCGAGCGCGCCGAGGCTGAGCTTGGCGACCAGCACCGCGCCGGCGTCGTTGCAGCCGCGCGACGACCGCGGAGTCCGTCGTCGGGCACGCGATTGCGGAACGGCTCGGCGCCGTAGGTCGTCGCGATGCCCGCGGTGTCGAGCAGATCCTTGACGCCGTACGGGAATGCCGTGCAGCGGGCCGCGATACTTGCCGGCCGCGATCTCCGCGTCGGCCTGCTTCGCCTGCGCGAGCGCCGAGTCGCGCGTCAGCGTGATGATCGCAGCGCAGCTTCGGATCGAAGCGCTCGATGCGCTCGAGGTAGATCTTCGTCAGCCGCTCCGACGTGAGCGCTTGCGCGCTCGATCCAGCGCGAGAGCTGCGTCACCGGCGCGAAGGCGATGTCGGCGTCGCTCGGCGGGCAGCGGGCCAGGATCGGTCGTCGCTGCGCACGAAGCGGTCGCGCGCCGGGCGCGGCGCCGGTGCGCCGGCAGCGCCGGATTCCAGCGCGTCGCCGGCGCGAGCGTCGGCCTCGAGCGCGACCTTGCGCGGGCCCGGTGCGCCGCTCGAGCAGCGGCGCCATCGACGTGCGCCAGCTCGCCGGCCGCCATGTCGCGCTCGGCGGGGGTCATGCGTCGACCTGCACGAGCTTCTCCGCTTCGGCGAACGTGGCCGCCGTGACCTCCGGTCCGACGGCGGGCGCCGTGCCGAACGTCGGCGGCGCGCCCGGCGGCTGCGTTGGGGGAGCCTGTGCGACGAGCGCGCGGGACGCGGCCAGTCCGGCGAGACCGAGCGGGGCCGTGATCAGGAATTTCCTGCGCGTGTTCATGGGCTGGCGAGTGTAACAAAATCACGGGTTCATTACAGGTTCCAGAGGTTCATAAGGTTCAACAGGTTCAGGCGGTTCAACAGGTTCTTGGGGATAAAATCGACCGCCATGTCGTCACTCCAGAACACCATCGTCCTCGTCACAGGTGCCAGCCGCGGCGCAGGGCGGGGGATTGCCCTCGAATCGGTGAGGCGGGAGCCACGGTCTATGTGACCGGTCGTAGTGTCAGCGGCGGATCGACGACAGACGACGTGCCGGGCACCGTCGACGAGTGTGCTCGCGAGATTACGTCGCGAGGCGGCCGCGGCATCGCGGTGCAGTGCGATCACACCGATCGATAGTGAAGTGGCGGCCGTGTTCGAGCAGGTTCGCGCCGAGCAGGGACGGCTCGATGTTCTGGTCAACAACGTGTGGGGCGGCTATGAGGACAGTCAGTGCCATCCGCTGTCACGCGTTCCGTTCTGGGAGCAATCGTTCGATCATTGGGACCGCATGTTCACAGCCGGCGTGCGCGCCCATCTGGTCGCGAGCCGCCTGGCCGTGCCGCTGATGCTGCCGCAGCGCCGTGGACTGATTGCGTCCACCACCGCGCACCTCGAGCCCCTTCCGTATCTGAAAAACATTTTCTATGACATGTCGAAGAACGCAGTGGCGAGGATGACGTGGGCCATGGCGCGGGAGCTGCGCGAACACGGGATCGCGGCTGTTGCCGTGGCGCCCGGGTTCATGCGCACAGAGCGCGTCGTCGAAGCCTTTCGGCGTGCGGGCGCCATGGAGGCGCTGAACGGCCCGGCGGCCCGAAAGAGACCACGGCTTACCTTGGACGCGCGATCGTGGCGCTCGCGTCGGACCCTTGAGGTCCTCGAGAAGTCAGGCCAGGTGTTGGAAGTCGGCACGCTTGCTCGCGAGTATCAATTTACGGATGTGGATGGCTCGCAGCCGCCTCCGTTCCGCATTCCGGCGCCAGCGAGCGCTTGAGACGTCGCCGACCCGAGTGGAAGAGGTGACTCCACCGTGAAACTCTTCATCTCGTAGGCGCGTCCTGTCTTGCGCGTGCTCGGCGGAACAGTGGCTCAGACATGACTTCGGCCTCAATGGGAACAACTGGAGCTTGAAGGCCTCGCACGCGAGCTGCTCGCCGCGTTCGATCGTGCAGAAACGGTTCAATCGATCGCTGAACGTCATCCTGGTTTCGACTGGGCGGACGCCTATCGAGTCGGGGCCGCACTCTGCGCGCTCCGTCGCGCACGCGGCGAACGGCCGATCGGCCGCAAGATCGGATTCACGAATAGAAACATCTGGGCGCAGTACGGCGCGACGGCGCCTATCTGGGGAGCGGTGATACGACCGCACGGTCATTCATGCGGCGGACAGCCGGGCTGACGTGTCCCTTCGGGATGCCGTCCGGCCGAGACTGGAGCCGGAGATCGCGTTCAAGCTCTCCTGGGCGGTTCCGGCGAGATTGTCGGACCCGATGAAGATCCTCGAGCACGTCGAGTGGGCGGCCGCGAGCTTTGAGATTGTCGACTGCCACTTTGCGGACTGGAGATTCCAGGCCGCCGATGCTGTCGCTGATTTCAGCCTGCACTGGCGCCTCGTGCTGGGGAACACCGCTCGTTGTCTCAGCCACTGAGCTCTCCGTCGCTCGCCATCCAGTTGCGCGACTGCGACCTGTCACTGAGACAGAACGAATCCGTCGTCGCGAGCGGTACTGGCGCAAATGCGCTCGGCCACCCCGCCATCGCACTTGCCCATCTGGCAGACGTACTCGCAGGCCAACCGGAAGCCGATCCGCTCGAAGCGGGTGAGATAATCACGATGGGCACGCTGACGCCGGCGATGCCCATTCGAGCTGGCGAAACGTGGCGATCCACGTATGCGGGGATCGCACTCGCCGGTCTTACGGTTGTCCTTCAGCGGTGCATAGCCAGTCCCTCGATGTGCGTCTGACGACGATGACCATGCCTCCACCCTCGCACCCGCTGCTTCGCGTGCCCGTGCCGTGGGTGTTCGTCCTGAACTATCTGCTCGGTGTGGCGCTGCACCTTCTCGTGCCCCTGCCGTTCACGCGGACGATGCCGGTTCGCCCGGACGTCGTCGGGGGCGTGCTGTTCGTTCTTGGCATCATCGTGGCTGGTTCCGGGTGGTGGACCTTCCACAAGGCCGGCACTACCCGCGTGCCGGGTCAGGTGTCGTCAACGTCGTGGCGTGGGGGCCGTATCAATACACGAGAAATCCGATGTATGTGGGCCTCTCGCTCGGCTACCTGGGAGAGGCGTTCCTGCTTCGGCAGGTGTGGCCTGCACTGCTGCTTCCGCTGACACTGGTCTATCTGCAACGCGTCGTGATTCCGTTGGAGGAGACGCGGCTGCGCGAAACGTTCGGATCGGCCTACACGGGCTATTGCGCGAGAGTGCGGCGATGGATATAGAGCGGCGACGCATGAAGGTGCTGCGTGTTTCAGCATGTGCCGTTCGAGGACATCGGCAGCATCCGCGGATGGGTGAACGACCGCGGTGGCGATCTCGCATACACACGCTTATACGCGAACGATCCGATACCCGCGCTCGACCGGATCGATCTGTTGATCGCGATGGGCGGACCGATGAGTGTCAACGACGAGCAGGAGTTCCCCTGGCTCGTTGGGGAAAAACAGGCACTCCGGGAGGCGACTACACGAGGGATTCCCGTGCTCGGCATTTGTCTGGGGTCCCAGCTGGTTGCCAGCGCGCTCGGAGCCCGCGTATACCGAAATCCGGCAAAAGAGATCGGCTGGTTCCCGATCCAGCGGGTGGCGAACGTCACACCCTCGTTCACATTCCCAGCCGGAAATGACCGTGTTTCATTGGCATGGTGAGACGTTTGATCTTCCGCCCGGCGCGGTGCACCTCGCGAAGAGTGACGGATGCCGGCATCAGGCGTTTCAGATCGGCCGGCACGCCATCGGTCTGCAGTTCCATCTGGAGATGACGGCCGATGCGCTCAAAGGGATGGTTGCGCATGGTCGAAGTGATCTCACGCCGGGACCGTACGTGCAGACGGAATCTGAACTGTTGTCCGCGCCGGAATCACTGTACACGTCCGGGCATGCGCTGATGATTGATGTGCTGGCATATGTGAGCGGCGTTACTAGTGGCCGTTGAATTTCAGGCGAGCTTCGCCGACACGTGGCAGGGTTGCTAGTTCGTCAATCGTCAGTCCGCCCTCGTCAATGCTCTTGCGACCTGAGGTAGCGTCATGAATCTGATTGTCGGCGCGACCGGATTAGTGGGTGGGGAAGTCTGCCGGCAGCTCGCCGCCAGCGGATCGGCGACCAGGGCGCTGGTTAGTCGCACGTCGAGCCCGGAGCGGATCGCACAACTGACACAAGATGGCGTGGAGACGGCGATCGCAGACGTGACCGATCCACCGTCCCTACGCGCCGCTTGTCGGGGCGTCACGCGCATCGTCTCGACGGCATCGTCGACGATGTCGCGCCAGCCAGGTGACTCGATCGACACCGTCGATCGGCAGGGACAGCTGAACCTGATCGATGCTGCGGAAGCAGCCGGAGTCGAGCACTTCGTGCTGATTTCGTTCCCACCGGTTGATATCGAGTTCCCCCTGCAGAGCGCGAAGCGCGCGGTCGAGGACCGGCTGCGCCGAAGCCGCATGACGCACACCATTCTGCAGCCCACGTGCTTCACCGAGGTGTGGCTGAGTCCGGCGTTGGGATTCGACGCGGCCAACGCGCAGGTGCGGATCTACGGTGCCGGCACCAGCCGCACCAGCTGGATTTCGTTTCGGGATGTGGCATCCTTCGCCGTCGCCGCACTCACTGGCTCCCGCGCAACGAACCAGACCATCCGGCTTGGTGGCCCTGATGCGATGAGTCCGCTCGAGATCGTCCGAGAGGTTGAGCGCCTTCTCGGTCGGCCCTTTACCGTCGAGCACGTGCCGGAGGAGGCACTCCGCGCACAGTTCGACGGGTCTTCGGATCCGCTGCAGCGGTCATTTGCCGCCTTGATGCTCTACTACGCACGCGGCGATGTCATCGACATGTCGGACGCTCAGCGCATGTTAGGGCTTCCACGCATGACGTCTGTGGCTGAGTACCTTTCAGTCGGTTCTCGGATTGGCTAAATGAGGACACGAACAATGGGCAGGCTGACACGTGTAGCGCCGGAGCTTCCGGTGCAGAATCTCGCAAGCGCGCTCGAGGTACTACAGCGACCGGCTGGGCTTCGAGGTCGCATCGGTGCTTCCGGCGCGCGACTATGCGATTGTCGAGCGTGACGATGTTGCGCTGCACTTGTTCGAGGCGCAGGCTGGCGCGCACAGCCCGGTTGCCATTCATACGTTCGCGTCGGGACTCGAGGAGCTCCACGCGGAGCTTGCCACCAGAGGCGCGCACGTCGCGCAGGGAATTGTCCGGCAGCCGTGGGGCAATCGCGAGTTCCGCGTGACCGATCCGTCGGGAAATACGATCAAGTTCACCGAGACTGCAGCAGAGTAGCGATACCTTTCGCCGGAGGAGCGCTCGAGTGAGATATCTCACCGCGACGATCACGGCAATCACTCTCTCGTTCCCGTTCGCCGCGTCGGCGCAAGACGCCACCGCCGAGACTGCAATTCGCGCGATCGTCGAGGACCAGGTGCAGGCATGGAACGCCGGCAATGGCAATGGCTACGCGCGGCACGTCGCATCTGACGTGTCCTTCACGAATCTCTTCGGCATGGTGATGTACGGCGCCCCTGCGTTCGCTGATCGTCACGCGAAGATTCTGGCCACCTTCTACAAGGCCACGACGAAGAGCCACGTCGTTCGCCGGATTCGTTTCGTGACGCCGGACGTCGCGATCGTGGATATCGACAATGAGGTCCACGGCGTCAAGGCCATGCCTCCAGGGATCGCTGTCCCTGCGGACGGTGTGGTGAGAACTCAACTCATGGAAGTGTTCGTTCGAAAGGATCGCAGGTGGTTGGTGGAGGCCTACCACAACGTCGACGTCAAGCCGTCGGGGCAACCGTAAATCAATCGTGTCCACTCAGATCGGTACCGTAGCCGGTCTCGTGGCGGCGCCTCCTGATGCAGTCTGGCGTGCGCTCATCGAGATCTTGCCCGAGCTCGCAGGCCTGGACCGATCGATGCTCGGACAGCTCGAGCAGCCACGAACGTACACGGTACCGATTGGAGACCCTCCCGTCGGCACCGCCACGGTGGCCGTCGATCCGCAAAGGCGGGAAGTGTCTCAGAAAGGGCAGTGGTGTACCAGGGGGTGGTGACCGTTGCGCCGTACGCCGAAGGCAGCACCGTTACACGAACGATCAACAACGTGGCTCCTGGATTGACCCGCTGGCTGGTGCCATTCGTCTATCGCCATGACGCTCGTGCGCTGCAATCACAACACGAGGCGCTGCTTCGCGCCGTCGGTGATCAGCTTGGCTGCCGCGTGTCCGTCGTCGGCCCTTCGTGAGCCGCCATTTGAACGAAGTCACCAGGCGCGCGACAATCGCCTGAGCCGTCGAACGAGTTCGTAGTCCGTAGTCCTTACGCCGAAGACCGAGGACCGAAGACTGAGCCCACAACCTTCTATGTCCAATCCCCAGCGTCTACTTCGCGTGGCCGTCGTACTCCTCGCATTCGGACTTCTCAGTCTGACGCGCGTACTCGACCGGCCCAGTCTGGAGGCCATTCGGGCCGTCGACGCCGTGCAGTTGGTCGGCGCCGGAATGTGCTTCGGTGCGGCGATTCTGGCGCTGGTCCTCTGGTTCGGCGCTCGACCGCGCCGGCCATGACGGTGGAGCGTGCACAATGGCCGCGCGAAAGCCGGGGAATCGCTTCGAACGGTTGCGCCAGGATCACCGATGGAGTGATCCTTGGCGGCACGGAGTTGCCGCTGCTGCTGCCAGGCACCGATATCGCTGGGTGCCGGTGCTCGACACCACCGCGCTTCATGTGGCGGCGATAGTGGAACGTTTGCGGCATGATGAGAGCCGGAGCGGATCGAGGCACAAATGAAGGCGACACTGAACAACGCATTCGGGTACCAGGGCAATCCGAAGAGTCTGCCGGTGCCAGACCTCGCCGCCGCACTGCCGTTCTACGAGCACGTGCTCGGCTTCAGCATCACGGCGCAGAGCGAGACGCCGCACAAATCAGCAGTGCTCGCCCGTGACGGCGTCGAGATCGGGCTCGCCGAAAACGGCGGCGATCCAACACAGGATGGCTGTGCATTTCACGTGACTGGCCTCGAATCGTTGCTGACCGAATTCAAGGGCAAGGGACTGCAGAAAGAGCTCTCCGATATCAACGTCGAACGCCGGAACGATGGTCCCTGGAACGTCTTCTACGTCGTCGCGCCCGACGGCTTGTGCTATTGGTTCGGCGAACGCCAGCTCCAGTGACCAAGAAGCAGGCGGACAAGTCCTACGTGTTCCCGGCTGTCACAATCAACGCCTTCGATCGGTCCAAGATCCTCGGTGTACGCGCAGGAACGACGCACCGCTTTACCGGAGTCTGGGTTGTGGTGGTCGAAGGGCGGGTATTCGTCCGATCGTGGGACGACAAGCCGACCGGATGGTTCCGCGCGTTCCGCAGCGAACCGGAGGGCACCGTTCAACTCGGCGCGAAAAAGATTGCCGTGCGCGGTATCGTGCCGCGCGGTGACCGCATTCGCCACGCGGTGACGGCCGCCTACGGCGAGAAGTACAACACCAAGGCGTCACAGAAGTGGGTCAAAGGCTTCGCCGCTGCATCGCGAGTGCTCACCACACTCGAGTTCGTGCCGCGCTGAATGGCTCATCGATCGCGACGTCTAGGACATGGACTGACCCGGCACCGCGTCACTCAACAGAATTCGAGCGATGCACGCCAACGCGCATCAGGCGCTGATTGAATGACAGGAGTCGCCGGTCATGGCCACTGCTTTTGAGGTAGTTCTCCACGCCATTGCCGAGGGCGACGACGAACAGGTGAAAAGGGCGCTCGCGAACGAACCTTCTCTCGCCGCAGCCGCCGCTGCGAACGGTGCCACACGGGCAGTGTCCCAACGCTATTTCCTCAGTGCGGTGGGCCACTACGTCTACGCGGGCGACACGGCGCTTCACATTGCCGGCGCCGGCTACCGGGAACGTATCGCCCGGCAGCTCATTCAGATCGGCGCGAGTCCTCGTGCGGTCAACCGGCGTGGTGCAACGCCGTTGCACTATGCGGCGACGGGCGGGCCCGGATCGACACACTGGGACCCTGAGGCACAGGCAGCGACGATCGCGCTCTTGGTACACGCGGGTGGTGATCCAGAAGCCGCCGACAAGAGTGGCGTTCGTCCGCTGCACGTTGCTGTCCGATCGCGGTGCGCGGCGGCGGTCCAGACCTTGCTCGGGCACGGCGTCGATGCGCGTCGAAAAAACGCCAGCGGGTCCACACCGCTGCACCTGGCCGTGCAGGCGACCGGCCGGGGCGGCAGCGGGAGCGTGCAATCCAAAGAGCAGCAGGCCACCATCATTCGTCTGCTCATCGAACACGGCGCGAAGCGGAGTGACAAGAACGCCCGCGGAAGGACTGTCACCCAGTGTGCGCGCAGTACCGATGTTGCCGCGTTCCTGCGCTGACCCGAAGACGAAAACGAATACGAACACGAATACGAACACGAACACGAATACGAGTCCGAGTCCGAGTCCGAGTGACAATCCGATCACGAACGTGACCCGAACCCCCGGAGACCACAATGGTTCTGACGAAGGCCGAGCTGATTCAGCAATTGCAGCACGAAGTTCACATCCTGCTTCATCTCGCAGGCAAAATCGATCGCAGCAAGCTCGATTACCGTCCAACGCCCAAGCAGCGCAGTACGCTGGAACTCCTGCAGGACATGTCTTTCATGGGGCCCGAGATCGTGAAGTCGATCAGGAATGGCGCGTTCGACACCGCAAGTTGGACGACAGCCGAACAAGCCGGGTTCGCCCGGGATTTCGACCAGACGCTCGGCGCGATTGCGACACAGAGAGAGTTCTACGCCAACGAGGTTGGCCGCTTCTCTGACGCCGACCTTCGCGAAGAGATCGAGATGTTCGGGCAGAAGTCCACGCGCGGGGTGTCTCTGGTCAGCATGCTCCTCTGCGGGTGTGCGGCGTACCGGACGCAGCTGTTCCTCTATCTGAAGGCCTGCGGGCGCGAAGAACTGAACACGATGAACCTGTGGGCCGGCGTCGACGGACCGATGTAACCGGCGACTCTACGCGCCAAACTGGCGCAGGTGATGATCGGTGTGCAGATAGGCCCACCGGAGCCACTCCGCGTGCGACATGGCACCGAAGATCGGATGCCTGGCCCAGGGCGCGTCGATCGGGTGGGCGGCGAGCCGCTTGGTCAGCATCGCGAGCTCTGTGACGTCCGCCTTGAAATCCCCGGGCCTCGACCCGTGCCCGAGCGCCTGATCGATCTCCGGACGAGTCTTGATCGCTGGCGGCCATCGCATAGGCGCGTACAGCGCGATCCACTTGATCAGCGTCCGCTGCAGCACGCTGGACGCATCGCTGACGGTGACTTCGCCGAAGGCCACGCCGGCCGAGTCGATGAGGTGACGGACCATCTGCGGCGCCGACATCTTGCCCCAGCGGGCGGTGCTTGCCGGATCCAGCGCGTACAGCCGACGCAGGATCTCTGCGGTCGTGTCGTCCTGTGCGAGTGTCTTCATACGGTCGGGTGAGGCGGCCAGCTCACGATCCCAGCAATCGATCGCCGTCCGCGTCGCGGAACGCCGCGAGGGCGCGCTCGCGTCCGGCCTCGGCCTCGGCAACGAGTGCGATGAACTCGGGATCCTGCCGCAGTGGATCGAACTGGGTTCGCGAATGGAGCGTCGCCGTGACGAAGTACCCCTTTGCCACGCCTCGTTTCAGGGTACTCGAGGCCGGCGCGGTGCTCGCCGATGTCGCACAGCAGCAGGCCTTCCTGGAACACGGCTTCGGGATCGTCCTGAATCTTGAGGGGAGCCGTCGCGGTCAACCGCCCCGCCATGCCCGCGACGGACTTGTCCAGCCATGCATCGAGGTACTCGATCCACGCCTGGAACGCGGGAATCCGGCGCTGCTGGCGCATCCGGTCCAGCGCGCGGCGCGCCTCGTCACGTCGTCCGGCCAGGCCCAGTCCGATCACGCGGATTCCGTCGTCGGCGCCCGACTGAATGGCCGGCGGTTCGATGCCGAGCAGCTGATCGATCTCGCCCATGACCATCAGCGTCTGGTCGATGCTGGTCGGGACATTCGGATCCAGGCGCCGTGCTTCCACGTGCGCTGCGGATCGACTGCTCGAAGAGACCGCAGTATCGGCACGCGTGCACGAGGCCCGCAAAGAGCTCGGGATCGTTGCCGTGCCGCGACGCTTCGCCGAGCAAGCGAACGACCGCGCCCGTAGCGCCTGCCCCATATCGGCCTCGAGGTTGGCGTAGAACTTGTGCGCCAGCGACAGTCCGCGGATTCAGCGCCAGCGCCCGACTGAAGGCTTCCTCCGCGCGGGCCTCGCTGTCAGGAGCACCGTCCACGAACTTCCCGAGAACGCGGTAGCAGCGGCCGAGACGCGCCCACGCCGGCGCGAATCGCGGATCGAGCTCCACGCATCGCCGGTACAGATCCGCGCGCTTCGGCGAGTCCGTCGTACGTCCGCGCCAATCCGTTCGCCCGCAGATATAGCTCGTAGGCCGTCGAATGCGCGGGCGCATCCGGTGTCGAGCGCCGCTCCGCTCGTCAGCGGCAGTGCGAGTGCATCCACGACCCGCCGGGCGATGTCGTCCTGCAGATGGAACAGATCGCCCGAGCGGCGCCTGCACGGTATGCGACGTCAGCAGCGTGCCGCTGGGCGCCTCGACGAGCTGGGCCGTCGCGCGCAGCTGATCGCCGGCGCGCAGCAGCGTCCCCGTCACGACGCGATCGACGTCCGCTTCGGTCGGCGAGCGCCTTGCAGATCCGGCGCCTCGCCGGCGTACGCGCGCCGCAACGGCGCTCGAGCGGAGGACGAGCGAACCGATCCCCGAGAGCGAAGTAGTAATTGCGTCCGGCAGGCTGAATGCGAGAAAGTCGGTCTCAGGATCAGGCCGCAGCACGCGGAACGGCAGCACCACGAGCCGCGTGAACGTGTGCGCGAGGGTATGGACGCGCAGTCGCGTCGATGCCGCGTACGGCGCGCAGTTCCTCCGCCATCGCCTCGGCCGACGCGGGTCGATCCTCGAGACGCTTGGCGAGTGCCCGCCGGATCACGCGGTCCACGGCCGCGACGGCCGGTGATCCGGCAAGTGCCGGCGGCTGCTCGTACTGCGTCGCGTGCAGGATGTCGACGAGGGTCCGTCCGACGAACGCCGGACGTCCGGCAAGCATTTCGAACAGGATGGCGCCCGTCGCGAAGAGATCAGCTGTCGGCGCCGACTGGCGTCGCCGGTCAATCTGCTCCGGTGCCATGTATCGTGGCGTCCCGACCATCAGCCCGGTCCCGGTCAGGTCGCGTGGCGTCGCTCGACGGCGAGATCGCAGCTCGGGCCGCGCCAGCCCGAAATCGAGCAGCTTGACGCCGTGGGCGGTCAGGAACACGTTCGATGGCTTCGAGATCGCGATGGACGATTCCGCGGCTGTGCAGGGCGTTCAGAGCGCGGCCAGCATCTCGAGTGCGATGGGCAACGGCGCTGGCGACGGCTGAGCGGACCGCCGCTGCAGCCGCTCCGACAGCACCTCGCCTTCGAGCAGCTCCATCGCGATGAACAGCTCGCCGCCGTCCTCGCCGATCTCGTAGATCTGGCAGATGTTGGGATGGTTGACGCTTGCGGCGGCGCGCGCTTCGCGCCAGAAGCGCTTCCGTGCCGTCTCGTCACCGATGGACGCCATCCGTCTTCACGGCGACCGGGCGATCGAGCCGTTCGTCATGGGCGGCGAACACGACCCCCATGCCACCCCGGCCGAGCAGTCGTGAGACGAGATAGTGGCCGATGCGCGTGGGAACGGACTGACGGCTGCGCGTGTCGTCAGTCTCGGGCGACGGACTGCTCGTCCGCCACTCCGAGTGCGACCGCTCGTGTCTCTTCGACCCGTCGTCGGCAGATGGATCAGGCACGCAGCGTTCGATCATATCTCCGAATGGTGCGGTCATCCGACTCGCACTTGAAGGGCCTGAGGGCGGCAAGGTACATTTTCCCAGGGGCGCGAGGGATGGTTGTTCACATCCGGGAGATGCTGCCGGCAGACGCCAACGCGTGGCTGCGGATGCGCCAGGCGTTGTGGCCTGACGAGCCCGAAGGGCACGCGGACGCCATCCGCCACTACTTCGCCGGCAATCGCCACGAGCCGCGCCACGTACTCGTGGCCGTTGACGGGTCGGATGCGGCCATCGGCTTTGCCGAGCTCTCGATCAGAAACATCGTCGATGGGTGCGATACCGATCACGTGGCGTACCTGGAGGGGTGGTACGTGGACCCCGGGGCACGCCGCGCTGGTGCCGGACGCGCACTCGTTGCCGCGGCAGAGGAATGGGCGATCCACGAAGGGTGCAGGGAGTTCGGATCGGATGCGCTCATCGACAACCACGTCAGCCATGCGGCGCATCGCGCCCTCGGGTTCGAGGAGGTCGATCGCGTGGTGACGTTCCGGAAGGATCTGCCGCGGCGGCAGACGTCTCCTACGACGAGTGATCCTGCGCGCTGAGCGCGGCTGGGGAGTACGCGAGCCGCAGAGGCGTCGCTCCGGGCCAAGACGGGCGTGGTGCGTCGCGCCCTATCGGCAGGGCGGATGCTGACAGTTGCAGTGCAGCTCCACCTGCTGGCCCGACTTCTTGCAGTATTCGCTGCAGTACTTGCCGTACGGTCCCGAGGTCTCGACCTGACACTCGCACGCGGGGTGCGCACATTTCTGAGTGGCCATGGTTCCCCCCCCTCGCTTGCCACGGACGATCGGGTTACCCATCTCGATCCATCCACCCACAGGCCGTCATGATCGCACGTCTGGTGGGACGTAGAATGTTCCTTGCGGTCGAGCTATCGGCTGCACTCAACACTAATGGCGATCTCCGATACCGATGAGCAGCGAGCAGTTCGGCTGCTGCTCCCGGATCTTCAATCGACGCTCGGCGTTGGCGATCACACACTGGTTCGGGGATGCGCCGAAGAAGCGCATCGGTCTGCCGGCGATTGGGACTCTTATCTCGGTAGCGTTGATCCCAACCACCCTCTCTGGATCGGCGCGGACAACGACTGGTGCTGTGAGAAAGACGGCGTCCGAATCGCGAGAGCCGGAGAGCTGGCCAACGTTGTCGTTCGTGAGAACCCCTCAGGCCGATAGTTTGCCGAAGGATCGACATGCGACTCGAGCCACTGCTCAACGCGCACTGACGACTGCATCGGCGAACGCCGGGCCCCGCCAGCACCGGTGTGCTGAAGCGCCTGCTGGCGCCGCTCATCACCGCCGGCGTCGTCTGTGCCTATACTCGACACATGCCGCCGCGAGGCAGCGTCACGGTATTGCTGCGCCGACAGGTCAGTCTGTGAGGCCTTTATGAACATTCTCATCCACTCGATCGAAGCCGAATATCGCCGCTACAAGACACTTGCCGAAAATGCTCTCGAGCAGGTGGCCGAAGCGCAGCTGTCGCAGGCAGGGCCGGCGAATGGCAACTCGCTCGCAATCATCTGCTGGCACCTGTCGGGCAACCTGCGCTCGCGTTTCACGGATTTCCTCACGACCGACGGCGAGAAGCCCTGGCGCAAGCGCGACGAGGAATTCGATCAACGTACGGCGACCCGCGCAGAGCTGCTGGCCAAATGGGCCGTCGGCTGGGACGTGCTGTTCGCGACGCTCGCGGCATTGACCGACGACGACCTGATGAAGACGGTGACGATCAGAGGTCAATCACTCGCGGTTCATGAGGCGTTGAATCGGTCCCTCGCGCACACGAGTTACCACGTTGGCCAGATCGTCTACCTCGCGCATGCCTTCGCGGGGGACCGCTGGCGGTACTCTGAGCATTCCCCCGGGCGAATCCGACGCGTACGAGAAGAAGCTCTCGGGCAAGACGCCCGTATGAACGTCGACTGCGAACAGGCGTAGAATCACTGGCCCGGATTCACGGGATTCGAGAGGAGGTTTCATGGTACGCACGCTGGGATTGGTCGCGGTCGTCTGCCTGATGCTCGGGATGACCGCGCCCGCCGCGGATGTGGCGGGAACCTGGGAGGGCACGATTCAGAGCCCGCAGGGCGATGTCAATCTGACGTTTCACTTCACGGTCGACGGCGAAAAGCTCGGCGGCACCGTCGATGGTCCTGGCGGGGCGATGACCATCACCAAAGGGACGATCAAAGGCGACGACATGGCGTTCAATGTGGATCTCGACGCGAACACGACCATTACCCACGAGGGCAAGGTCAATGGCGAGACCATCGCCATGAAGTCGCACGGTCCCTGGGGCGATTCGGCGTTCACGCTCAAGCGGGCAGAGAAGAAGTAGCCGTGACCGGTGATGAGCTCCGCGCGCTCCAGGCGCCGCTGAAGGACCGCTACCGTGCGGAGCCAGAGGCGGCGCTCATCACGCTTCGCGCCACCGGCGCGTTGACCGACGATGTCACCTGCAGCGTGGACACTGGCCGCGCGCTGGTCCGCGCGGGCCTGCACCCTGCCACGGGCGGAGATGGAGTCGCCGTGTGCTCCGGTGACATGCTGCTGCAGGCCCTCGTGGCCTGTGCCGGTGTGACGCTCGGCGCGGTCAGCACGTCACTCGGCATCCCACTTCGCGACGCGCAGCTGATCGCGGAGGGCGATCTGGATTTCCGCGGCACGCTGGGCGTAGCCCGTGATGTGCCGGTCGGCTTTCGCGCCATCCGGCTCACGATCGCGCTCGACACCGAGGCGTCCGCGGAACAGCAGGCCAAGCTGATCGCCGTGACCGAGCGGTACTGCGTCGTGTATCAGACGATCAGCCGTGGATGCCCGATTGACGTATCGATCGCGCCGTCATGACCAAGACCTTCAAGACCACAATCGTCCGCGACGGCAGCATGTGTTTCGTCCCGCTGACCTTTGACCCGAAGTCTGTGTTCGGCAAGCTGCGGGCGCCAGTGAAGGTCACGCTGAACGGATACACCTATCGGAGCACCATCGCGGCAATGGGCGGCCCGCCGTGCGTGCCGCTGCGGCGCAGCCACCGTGAGGCGGCAGGTCTCGAAGGCGGCGAGACGATCAGCGTCAAGATTGAGCTCGATACCGACACGCGCGAAGTGCGTATGCCGGTGGATCTCGTGCGTGCGCTCAAAGCAGCCGCGCCGGCGTGGGATCGCTGGCAGACCCTGAGCTACTCGCATCGACGAGAGCACGTGGAATACGTCGAACAGGCCAAGAAGGCAGAGACCCGATCTCGTCGTCTCGCACGCGTCGCGGAGTGGGCCGCAGGGTTGCCGCTCAAGAAGCCTCGCACGAAGCCGTCCCCATCCGACTGAGATCGCCTGTGGAACGTGTCGCGCACCGAAGCGGGCGGGTCCGTCGTGGCCATGTTGGATGCCGTACTCGATCGTGGCGGAATGGCCAATCGAACGAGAGGAAGTGTGCGATGAACAGCGCGTGGCACAAATCACATCCGATGCCGCGGCTGGCGACGATGCCGCAGCGTGTCGCGTGGCATCTGGCACATCAGCGTCAGTGCGGCTGCCGCGAGATTCCCGCGTCCGTGCAGCACTTGATCGACGCTAAAGCGGGAGCTGGCCGGGGCCCGCGATCCGCGGAGTCGGCAGGCGCGGCACGCCGCGGCAAAAAGGCGTGAAACACCGGCGCTCGTTCGCGTTCATCACTCGCACCATTCCGTTGTGAGGAGGCGAGCCGATGTGGCTGTTGCTTACCGCGCTGTTTGGCCTGGTCGTGCCCAACGGGCTCTTCATCTACTGGCTCTTCGCCGAGTTCAACGGATTCGGTGCGGTGCTGCACGACAAGTTGGCCCTGGCGTTCATTCTCGATGCGCTGCTGGTCCTGGTGGTGCTGACGGTCTATTTTGCGAAGCGGCCAATCGGGCCGATTGCGTGGCACTGGTTCGTCGTGCTGTCGTTCATCGGCGGTCTCGGGTTCAGCCTGCCCTTCTACTACTGGCTCAATCGACGCACCGCTGGAGCGTGATGCCGCGGTGGGTCTGAGGCCGCGTATGAATGACCCTCTCGCCCGCGCGCTTCGGAGCCTCGAAGGCCTCGCCACAGGCGACGCATTCGGCGAGCTGCATTTCAGCATTCACGACCTGTACGCGCGAACGGCCTTGCCGAACGGTCCCTGGGCGTGGACCGACGACACCCACATGGCGCTGTCGATCGTGGAGGTTCTCGCAACGCGGCAGCGGATCGATCCGGATGTCCTGGCGGCCGCGTTCGTGCGGCGCTTTTGTGAGGACCCCTTTCGCGGGTACGGCGCAGGCGCAATGAAACTGCTGCATCAGTTGGCAAGCGGCGAAGACTGGCGTCAGGCGTCGTCCGCATTGTTCGGCGAGGGCTCGTTCGGCAACGGAGCCGCCATGCGCGTCGCTCCGCTCGGCGCGTACTTCGCCGAGGATCTCGAGCGGGCCGTCGCGGAGGCGCAGCAATCCGCCATCGTCACACACGCCCACCCCGAAGGACAGGCGGGCGCCATCGCTGTGGCCGTGGCGGCCGCCCTCGCCTCCCAGCCATCCAGCCCGGAAGGCGCGCCGTTCATCGAGACCGTCATGCACTTGGTCCCGTCGAGCGACGTTCGAAGGGGATTGCAGACAGCCCTGTCGATTGCCGACGATCGCTGGGACGAAGCGATCCAGCGCCTGGGGACTGGCACTAGAATCAGCGCGCAAGACACCGTGCCCTTCTGTGTCTGGGTCGCTGCGCACCATCTGCGCGACTACGAAGCGGCGCTGCGCGCGACCGCACGGGGCAGAGGCGATGTCGATACGACATGCGCCATCGTCGGAGGCATCGTCGCCTTGTCGGCGTCCGAGATCCCAGCGGCGTGGATCGAACGACGGGAGGCAATCTCCTGGCAGACGCCGCACACGGCCCCGTAGCTCGCGCAGAGGAGGGCAGTCCATGGAACACGCGCCGCAACTCCTTCGCAGTGCGCCGTATTTCCCGGTCGGCGATCTCGAACGCGCCGCGCAGCACTATGAGCGGGTCCTGGGCTTCCATCGCGACTACGTCGGCGGCTCACCACCACACTTCGCGATCCTCAGCCGCGATGGACTGCCAATCATGCTGCGGCTCGTGTCGGCCTCTGACCGTATCGTGCCCAATGAACGCCAGGGCGGCGCGTGGGATGCATTTTTCTGGGTGCGTGATGCGCGGGCGCTGCACGCGGAACTGCTGGCCAGAGGCGCTGATGTCGTCTACGGGCCCGTCGTGCAGGAGGCGTATCACATGGTGGAATTCGCCGTCCGTGACGCAGCCGGTTATGTGCTGGGGTTCGGGCAGGCGCTCGGATGACCAGGCCGTCGCCGCGGCGCGCAAGGCCGTGCACTCCGTGCCGACGCCCCGCCGGCATGATGGCGCCGGAGCGCGATCACGGCTTTGGTTTCCGCACTTTCCGTTTTGTGTGCTTTTGGCAGGCTGACACGCGTAGATCGGCCGAGTTTTCGCTGGCATGCTCCGTGCTCGCGTGTCGAAACGCATGCCGACGGCCCGCCCTCGAATCATCGTCGCTACGCCCCACGCCGCTGAGTTCCACGAGCTAGCGGATTGTCTCAGCGCCAACACCTTTGAACCCGTTCGCAGCATGACCGCCAAGGCGGCCTGCGACGAGATCGCCAACACAGGCGCCGCGATGCTTGTCGCGGATGCCATCTTTGCGTTCCAGCAAGGGCTGCATGCCGCCTGGCGCGCACGCTATCCGCAGCTGTCTGCGATCGTGATCGGTGCGCCAGACGCCAGTGCGCAGCGAGCGGCCGAGGGACTGCGGACGATCTATTTGCCGCGCCCCATAGACGGCAGCACGCTGCTCTGCATGGTGTCGATGGCGATCGTCGAAGGGCGTCCGGTTCGCTGCTCGCTGCGAAAGCCCGTGAGCTTCGCCGCGATTGCCAACGGCATCTCGGGACGTCTGGTCGACGTGAGCCAGGAGGGGCTTCGCCTGGAACTGCCTCGCGAACGCCGCGCGCCGGCGCCGCCCCTCTACTTCCGCGTGAGCGTGCCCACGCTTGGCATCGCCATGATGGTGCAGCGCCGGTGGACGAGCACGCCGGTGGGCTCGGCGCAGAAGGACGTGACCTGGTGCGGCGTCGCGCTCAGTCAGAATTCCGTCGGGATCGAGCAAGCCTGGCACCGCTTCGTGGATATGGTGCCTGACGCAGGCGTGCAGGCTGAAACACAACAGAGTTAGGCGCCGCGACCGCGCGGCCTCCAGACAATGGCGGCCGCGCGAACCGGCGTCAATCGTTTGTCCTCTCCCCCGCGCCATCCGCACGATTGAACCCTAGTACACTCTTCATCGCTCTGACCGGTCCGCGCCAGCGCATCGTGAGGCGCACGCCCGAATACGAACCTGTACCTGCGGCATTGGAGCCAGCAATGCTGTTCATGGCGATAGAGCACTTCAACGACGCCAATCCAACGCCCGTCTACGAGCGCTTCCAGGCGCGTGGTCGGATGGCGCCGCCTGGGCTGCGCTACGTCGGCAGCTGGGTGGCCGCCGATCTCGATCGCTGCTATCAGGTGATGGAGTGTGCGGATCGGGCGCTCCTCGATGAGTGGACTGCACACTGGGCCGATCTCGTCCGCTTCGACATCGTTCCGGTGATGACGTCGAGCGAGGCGCTGGTCCGAGTTCTGCCAGATGCGGCCGTGCCACGCGCACGATCGACATCCGGGCGGACGTTCGCGTGGGCCGTCGTGGCGGTGTTTCTTGTCTCGCTGTGTTTTCCCCTGGTCGCTGCGACGCTGGCCGCCCCTGAGCCGCCACGCATGCTGGGCATCGTGGACGTCGCGGTCGCAGCCGTCTTTGCTGCTGGAGCCATCATGCTCGTGGCGCGGCCACGGGCGCCCGTGACCGATGCCGATCGCGTGCGCGCGCACCTGTGGACCGAGAGAATGCTCGGCGTGGTGCCAGTGCTCCTGGCTACCTTCCTTGTCGCCGGATCGCACGTCAATTGGACGGTCCTCGTGATCGGATTGGCCTGGCGGCTCTGGTTGTTTCTGTCGTGCCTGCCGTAACCTCCTGGCCGTCCTGAGACCTGTACCTGCCATGCCCGCGAGCCAGTGACGTGCGCCCGATCGCGCTCCCGCAGGATGTGAGGTTGGAGGTTGATGGCGGCGTGGTGGGCGTCGGATAGACTGTGGGCCAACTCATGAGAGGGTCCTTACGTCGAGCCAGCTCGACCATTTTTGTCCTCTGCGGCTTCGCCGCTGCGTTGCACGCCCAGGCATCAGCCGCAGCGTCCGCGGAATCGCCTGGAAAAGGAGCGTCGGTGTCGACTCACGCCAAGGGGACCTTCGATGTGAACGTGACGCCACTCGCAAGCGAAGCGGGTGGTTCGTCCCCAGCGGCCCGGATGACGATCACCAAGACGCTGCACGGGGATCTCGAAGGCACGGGTGTCGGAGAAATGCTGGCTGCCAACACGCGTGTCGAGGGATCGGCGGCGTACGTGGCCATCGAACGGATCACCGGTACGCTCGCCGGCCGCTCCGGATCGTTCGTCCTGCAACACGCCGGGACCATGACACGTGGCGCACCGCATCTCGTGGTCACGGTCGTTCCCGACTCCGGGACCGGTGATCTCGTCGGGCTGACGGGTACGTTTGACATCATCATCGCCGGCGGCAAGCACTCGGTACCACTTCGCGTACTCGCTGCCGTCGCCCCACTGAAGCCATGTGCCGGAACATCAAGACGCTCGCGAACTTCGAGCCACCAGCGACGACTGACGAAATCCACGCGTCCGCCCTTCAGTTCGTCCGGAAGTTGAGCGGAACGACGAGACCGTCGCGCGCCAACGAGGAGGCGTTCAATCGTGCCGTCGACGAGGTCACCGCAGCCGCGCGTCAGCTGATTTCGTCACTGACGACCACGGCATCGCCGCGGAATCGCGATGTCGAAGCCGCCAAGGCGAGAGAGCGATCGCGAAAGCGGTACGGTAGCGCCAACGACGAGGCCGCGTCGAGATGAACGCCGGGACGCGTCGTAGTCCCGATCAAAGATGACTCACGATGAACGACCTCGTCGGTGACCCGGCGCCAGCCCTCGACCCATTCGCTGCCCGCGCGAGACGGGCCCTTCTGTGGGGAACAGCCGCCGTCGGCACTCTGGACGCGATCGATGCGATCGTGTTCTTTGGTCTGAGAGGCGTGGCTCCAGTCGGAATCTTCCAGAGCATCGCCTCCGGCCTGCTTGGCCGAGCCGCATACCAAGGTGGCCTGTCCACGGCTCTCCTCGGCGTCGCTTTGCACTACTTCATCGCATTCCTGATCGTTGCCACGGCCGCCATTGCCGCGCGGTGGGTGCCCCGGCTGGCCGAGCAGCCGTGGGCCTGGGGACCCGTCTACGGCGTGATCGCGTATGCGGTGATGAACATGATCGTGCTGCCGTTGTCCTCGGCGGCGTTCGGCCATCCATCTCCTATCGTCGTGGTCAACGGGCTCCTCATCCATGCGCTCGGCGTCGGCATCCCGAGCGCGCTGACTGCGCGCGCAGTCCGGGGCGTTCGCTAGTCCGATGCCACGCCAGCGAGTCCATCGCGTGACGAATCGACGTGCCCGCCTGAGTTCGTGGCTCCTTCTCTTCATGACGCTGACGGGCATCTGCGCTGGCACCGGCACGGCAGCCCAAGAGTCCGTGGGATCAGGCCTGAGCGCCGTCTCCCGCCTCGATACACTCGCGCGCTTCAGTACAGCCGTTGAAGTGGGCTCGGTTTCGAGCTACGACCGGTCTGGGGGCAACGACGATGGCTTCTCGGGCAAGTATTCGTTTCTGCGGAAAGAGCCCGGCGGCCTGGTGATTGCGGATCTCGAGGGACCAGGCGTCATCTATCGGATATGGACTCCCACACCCACTGACGACATCGTCGAGTTCTACTTCGACGGCGAGGCGACGGCGCGGCTGCGAGTCCCGTTTCGCGAGATCTTCACCGGGACGCATCCGCCATTCGTAAAGCCGGTCGTAGGAACCGGGGCCGGCGGGTTCTACAGCTATCTGCCAATCGGATTCGCACGCTCGCTGAAGGTATTGGTGCGTGCGGACAAGGTGCAGTTCTACCAGATCAACTATGCGATCTATGCACCAGGCGCGGGCATCACGACGTTCGCCGCAGAGCCCGATCGCGCGTGGATCGAGGACTTGGAAAAGGCACGGGCCCTGTTCAGCCGTTCGGGCGCCGACCTCAGCGCGAACGTCGCACCGCCGGGTGCGCCGATCGAGAAGCGTCCGATCCTCGCAACTGTGCCGGCTGGCGGCAGCGTCACGATCTTCGAGTCGCATACGCCCGGACGGATCGTCGGACTCCGGCTAGGACCGGCCAGTGCGTTCATGAGCCGGGCCGCGCGATCTGCTGCTGCGGGTCTCGTGGGACGACGAGAAGACGCCCGCAATCAACTGTCCGGTCTCAGACCTCTTCGGGTATGCGTGGGGCCGTCCGGCGATGCGTGCACTGCTGGCCGGAACCGCGGACGACGAGAACTATCTGTATCTGCCGATGCCGTGGGACCGGTCCGCCAGAATCGAGCTCGTCTCGATGCGCGGAAGCGGTCCAGCCATAAACGTACATGGAGAAGTGAGCGTCGTGACCGTCGGACGGCGCCAGGACGAAGGACGGCTCTATGCCGTCTGGCACCGGGAGAATCCCACAACGGACGGACGGCCGTTCACGTTCGTCGACACGAAGGGCGCCGGTCATCTCGTCGCCGTCTTCCTCCAGGCGCAGGGGCCGGAGCCCGGTGCCGTGCCGCGGTTCTTCGAGGGCGACGACCAGGCCGTCATCGACGGGGTGGCAGCCGTGAACGGTACCGGATCCGAAGACTTCTTCAATGGCGGCTGGTACGACGTGCCGGGCCGCTGGGAGGATCGGGTATCGCTGCCGCTCAGCGGCTGCCTCGAGTTCACTCGCGCGCTGGGGCGCACAGGCGGTTACCGCTTCCTGCTCGGCGACGCCTACGCGTTCAAGCATTCACTTCGGGCGACGATCGAACACGGTCCGGAGGGGAATCACGAGACCGCCGACTACACATCGGTCGCGCTTGCTCTACGCGGCGGGATCGCCGACCGATGCGGGCACTGCCGCTCACCGCAGAGACGCTGCGCATCGACGATCCCGATCGCGTCGTCTTCACGCCTGGGTGGACGATGCCGATTCACGCGTTCTCGTGGACGGGCGCATCGTTGACGAAGCGTGAGGAGCAACTCGCCGGACGATCCGTCCGATTCCTGTCGTTCACGGGCGAGGGCGCGGACTTCTTCGGTCCGCACTACGTGTCGCTCATCGCCAACATTCCGGCGACCGGGCGCTACCGCGTGTCAATCGAGGCGGTGTCTGGACCGTCGCAAGGCACCGTGCAGCTGGTCTGGAATGAATCTCCGGCCGGCGAGCCCGTGGACTTCTACGCATCCGCGCGCGCATTGGGGCCTGCCGCTGTGCTGGGCACGCTCGATCTCGCCGAGGGCGCGAACCACATCATGTTGAAAATGGTCGGCAAGAACGCACATTCGTCCGGGCTCGGCCTCGACCTGTATCGCGTGATCTGCGATCGCGTTCGGCCGTGATGACGGGAGAGACTGCGATGCACACCGTGATTCGCTCGTGTCTGGTTGCGGCCGTGCTGCTGATGGGCAGTGTGTCCGCTCTGGCGGCCGGGGACGCGTCGGGCACAGTGGTGGTCATGAAGGGAGGCACGATCGCTCCGACGCACGCAGCGGCGTACCTGACGCGCGATCCCAAAGACGCGCGTGTCAGGATCGTCGAGGTCGTGCTGAGCGATCAGCCGATTGACGCCGCTGCCGCGGTCCAGGCGTTGAATCCGCACGCCGACGTGATCAATCAGGATGCGCTCAAGGGGCGCAACTACGTACTCCTCTGGGTCCGCAGCGGCGGCGAGGTCAGCATGAACGCGACGTTCAGCGAGACGATGACGCAGTACGTCGAGGTGAGCGGTGGCGCGCTCACGGCCTCTCTCACGGCCAATACACTCGATCGCGTCGCGGGCCGCTTGTCGACCGCAAAGCCAATCAGCGTCATGGACGGCACGTCGTACACCGTCGACCTGACCTTCGCGGCCGACGTCACGCGACTCCCGCCTGGGGACAAACTGTCGGGCAGGCGGCGGCGATCCGGGCAAGGCCTTGACGTCGTTTCTCGGTGCCGTCGCCGACAAGAACTGGCCGGCGATCCAGTCGGGCTCGAGCGAACGCGCACTGAAGTTCTTCGCGGCCGACTACCGATCGGATGCCGAGAACGCGGACTACGCGCAGGATCTGATTCAGGCCTGGCTGCCGAAAGCCAAGCTCGCGGTAACCGGGCGGCGAGGTGCGCGGCGATGTCGCCGACCTCGACGTCGAAGGGGAGATGTTTCCGGGCACGACCGGCATCTACGTGGCGCGGATGATGAAGCGCGGAGACCGGCTGGGCGTTCGATGGCGCATCCGTGCTCGGCATGGCGCCGTTAGACCGAGCGCCACGGCGTGGTAGATTGGCGCCGGTCAACTCCCAACGTCCAACTCCCAACTTCCAACAAGGCGCGAAGCCCGAAGCCCGAAGACCGAAGACCTGAAGACCTGAAGACCGACGACTGGAGCCGAAAGGATCCTGCATGCTCCGGCCCGCGCTGCTCCTCAGTCTGCTCCTCGCACTGGCCGCGCCGGCGGGAGGTGATTCGGGCGTCCTGCGCATCTATTTCATCGACGTGGAGGGCGGGCAGGCGACGCTGTTCGTCGCGCCCGTCGGGACAGTCGATGCTCGTCGATGCGGGATGGCCGGGGGCCGACCGGCGCGATGCACTGCGGATTGCGGCCGCGGCACGCGACGCCGGCGTCACGCGGATCGACTACCTGATCACGACGCACTACCACATGGATCATGTCGGCGGCGTGCCGAATGTCGCCGCGATCCTTCCGGTCGGTACGTTCGTGGATCACGGCGACAGCGTTGAACGCGACGGCGACCAGGCAGCACTGCTGACGGCGTACGCCAACGCGCGTGGATCGTCCGGCCATCTGATCGCAAAAGCCGGGCGACACCATCCCCGTTGCTGGTCTCGACGTGCGCGTCATCTCGGCCGGCGGGGAAGGTCATCGATCGTCGCGCTTCCCGGCGGCGGCGACCGCGAATCCGCTGTGCGCCAGTTTCCAGCCAAAGGAGACCGATACGGGAGAAAACGCCCTGTCGGTGGGCACGCTGATTACCTATGGCAAGTTCCGCACGATCGATCTCGGGGATCTCACGTGGAACGTCGAACACCAGCTCGCATGCCCGGCCAACCTGATTGGCCCCGTGGATCTGTACCTCACGACGCATCATGGCTCCGACAAGTCGGGACCGGCGGTCGCTCGTGCACGCACTGCATCCGCGCGTGGCGATCATGAACAACGGCGCCCACAAAGGGCGGATCGCCCTCTGCGTGGCAGATCGTTCACGACGTGCCGGGACTCGAAGACCTGTGGCAGCTGCACCGCGCGCTCGACAGCGACCAGTCGCACAACACGAGCGATGCACGCATAGCGAATCCGGACGAGTCGACATCGCACTGGCTGCTCGTCGTGGCCAGGCCGGATGGCAGTTTCGCCGTCACGAATCAGCGCACCGGCGACACCAAGACCTACGCTGCGCGATGACAACAACCAATTCGGAGTTCGGAATGCGGAGTGCGGAATTGCCGGTCCGGAAGGTGTCGAGCATTCGATTCTCTCTCTGCGTCTCGATCGCGGCTCTCCTCCAGGTGACAGCACCCTATGGTGCACCAGCAGGGGGCGCACGCACATTCCGCGCTCCGCATTCCGCATTCCGAACTGCAGTTTCTGCGGCCGCGCCAACAGCCAAAGACATCATCAGCCGCATCCAGCAACACGTCGGCGTCCCATGGCAGGGAGACACGGTGGATACGTTCAAGGCCGGGGATCCCAACACACCGGTCACGGGCGTGGCCGTCACGATGATGGCGACGCTCGATGTGCTGCAGCGCGCCGCCGCGGCCCATCAGAATCTGATCATCACGCACGAGCCGACGTTCTTCGATCACCTCGACAAGACCGAAGGTCTCGAGAGCGAGAAGGATCCGGTCTACGTGGCCAAGCGCGACTTCATCAAGGCGCACGGTCTCGTCGTGTGGCGCTTCCACGACTACTGGCACCGCCGGAGGCCCGACGGGATTCTCGCCGGCGTCGTGAATGCGCTCGGATGGCAGCGGTATCAAAGCGCCGATGCGCCAATGCGCTTTCTCGTGCCGTCCACGACACTCAATGCGCTCGCTGCGGACATCCGCCTGCGACTGCACCCGACCACGATGCGCGTCGTCGGATCGCCTGACATGCGGGTCACGCGCATCGGCATGATTCCCGGGGCGGATTCGTTCGACGCTCATCGGCGGATGCTGCAGTCCGATGCGCAGGTGCTGGTGATTGGCGAAGCCCGCGAGTGGGAAACCGTCGAATACGTCGCCGACGCCGTCTCCGCCCGTCAGGACAAGGCGCTCATCATCATCGGCCACATCCCGTCCGAACAGGCAGGGATGGACGAATGCGCGGCGTGGCTCCGCGGGTTCGTGCCGGAAGTGCCAGTCGCGTTCGTTCCGGCGGCAGACCCGTTCTGGGGGCCCAAATAGCCTCGAAGGATTCCAGGTTCCAGCGGTCCAAGGTTCCGAGGTTCCAACGTTCCAGCCAGGCGCTCGGAGTGGGGGATTTTCGATGAAGCGTTCAGTCTTCGTTCTTGGTGTGCTCGCCCTGTCGCTCGCAATTCGCTCGGATCCGCACGCGCAGCAGCAGGGGGGATTCGACGGCGTTTCGAACAGCCTCGAGACGCTCTATCGAGTGTCGAACGCCAAGACGCGCTCGATCAGCCCCGAGAATCTCACCGGCGAAAAAGGCAAAGGCGGAATGGCGCGAAGGGCAGCGCAGCGACGCGGCGCGCGACTCGGGCAGGGCTGGAAGGTCAACCCTTCGTCGTCGAGCGGCCGGAAGACGTTCACGCTCGCCGACATCACCGGCCGGCGCGATCCAGCACATCTGGATGACGCCCACGGGCAACTGGCGTATTCGATCCTGCGCATTACTGGGACGACGAGACGACGCCTTCGGTCGAGTGCCCGGTCGGCGATTTCTTCGCCATGCGGCTGGGGAAAGTACGCGCAGATCTCTTCGCTCGCCGTCTGCGTGAATCCGGGCAGCGCGTTCAACTGCTACTGGCCGATGCCGTTTCGCAAGAAGGCGCGCGATCACGATCGAGAACATCGACGACAAGCCGATGACGCTCTATTACCAGATCGACTACGCGCTGACGCAGTCGCCGACGACGCGGCGTATTTCCACGCGCAGTTCCGGCGCGTGAATCCGCTGCCGTACAAGGAGGTCTACACGATCGTCGACGGGATCAGGGCAAGGGCCAATACGTCGGCACGTACATGGCCTGGGGCGTGAACAACAACGGCTGGTGGGGCGAAGGCGAGATCAAGTTCTACATCGACGGCGACAAGGAATTCCCGACGATCTGCGGCACCGGCACCGAAGATTATTTCTGCGGCTGCTACAACTTCGAGAACCAGGCGACGCAAGCAGTACCAGGAATTCACCACGCCCTACGCGGGCCTGCTGCAGGTGATCGGCCCGACGGCCTGTACCAGTCGCAGCAGCGCTTCGGCCTGTATCGCTGGCACATCGCCGATCCGATCCGCTTCGAACAGGACCTGCGGTGACGATTCAGGCGCTCGGGCTGGCGCAGCGGCGGGCGATACCTGCCGCTCAGGACGACATCGCGTCGGTGGCGTACTGGTATCAGAGGGAGCCGCACGCGCCGTTTCCGAAGCTTCCGCCCAAGGACGCGCTCGAGGTGAACTGAAGGGCGTTACACTGGCGCTGTGTATGGTTCCACGGCGGCGATCAGCGTGAAACGTGACACGCGCCAGCGCCGAGGCGAGCCTACCGAGAAGCGGCCGCGTGGGTAGGCATGCGGCCCGGCACGGGTGTCAGCTCGGCCTGGCTCAGTGGGGTCAGTTCTGCGCCGGCGCGATGACTCGGGTCTGCGCACCGCTGTCCGTGCGTTTCGAGCACCCAGACGACGGGTCCGTGGTAGGTCTCATGGACGCCAACGAGGCAGCCGCACGGCAGCGGGCGGCTGGAGAGCAGGCGAAGGATCCGCATAACGGTCACCGAGCGCCTCTGGGAAGGCGCGGAATGCGAGGGATGGGGCTGTCGTATTTCTTATCGGATGCAAGTTTCGTGACACCAGCGCCGAGAAGGCACTGGTCGAGCAAGGTTTACCTCAGCGGCGGGTCGTTGATACACTGCGGCCTCCGCACCCGGGTTCCCGATGGTCCAGGCCCACGCCGTTTCCGACGCAGGCCCAGTCAGACGCAATAACGAAGACTCCTGCGCCGTCGAACGAGACTTGCAGGTCTACGTGGTCGCCGATGGCATGGGCGGCCACAGCGCGGGCGAGGTTGCCTCCCGCCTTGCCGTCGAGTCGCCTGGTCAGCTTCATCCGTCGGTCACACGACGATACCGATTCGTCGTGGCCGTACGGAATCGATCCGAACACTCTCGCTGCAATGCCAACCGGCTGCGGACCGCTGTCAACCTTGCCAACCGCCGTGTATTCCGCGCGGCGGAGAGCCACGACGACTACACCGGCATGGGCACGACGGTCGTCGCCGCCTCGATTCGCGGCGATCTCCGCGCTGATCGTCGCCAGCGTCGGCGACAGCCGGCTGTATCTGCTGGCCAACGGCGACGCTCACGCAGCTGACCGAGGACGACACGTGGGCGGCGACGATGCTCGCGCGACGCCAGGGACGCCGATCCGCAGGCGCTTCGCCAACCACCCGATGCGGCAACGTGCTCACGAACGTGCTCGGCGCGCGCGAGCAGACAGACGTTCACATTCACGATCTGCCGCTCGCGGGTGGCGAGCGCGTCCTGCTGTGTTCCGACGGTCTGCTATGGCGTCCGTCGACGACGCAGCGCTTCGAATCAGGTGCTGCACGGCGCACGGCGCCGTGGACCGGACCGCCGCATCGCGCTCGTGCATGCTCGTGCACTCGCCCGGCACGCGCGACAACGTCACGGCGCTCGTCATCCTACTTCGAGGACGAGGGGTGAGTTCAACGCTCCCGCCCACCGTCCTCCGGCATGATGGCGCGGAAGCTGCCCGCTGTCAATCGGGCGGCTATCGAGTCGTCGACCGCATCGGCAAAGGCGCCATGGGTGTCGTGGTACAGCGGGCTACGACGACAGAGAATGGATCGTCCTGTTGCGCTGAAGGTCATGATGGCCGACCTCGAAGGCGACAGCGAGACGCGCGAGCGGTTCTATCGCGAGGCCAAGATCGCCGGCCGGCTGGCAGCACAGGAACCTGGATCAGCGTTCTATGACATGGGAGAGGACGAAGGGCGTCTCTTCATGGTCATGGAACTGCTCCCAGGGCGACACCCTCAACGATTACCTCAAGAAGAACTCGTCGCCGGGCTCTCGAAGATGTTGTTTCTTGGATTCTCATGGGGCAGATGTGTGAGGGCCTCGCAGTTGCCCATGCCTCACGGAATCTCTCCATCGCGACCTGAAGCCCGGAAACCTCTTCATTCAGGATGACGGGTAGCCTGAAGATCCTGGACTTCGGCGTCGCGCGCCTGGCCGACCTCCAATATGACCGCGAGCGGCTTCATCGTCGGGATGCTCGATCTTGATGTCGCCCGAACAGGCGCGAGGCAAGGAAATCGATCAGCGGTCGGATATCTTCTCGACCGGCGCGGTCTTCTATTACATCCTGTCGGGACGTAAGCCATTTGCTGCCGCTGATTTACCGGCAGTGCTCCACAAGGTGGAGTCAGAGGATCCGGTTCCATTGGTCGAACCGAACGTCCCCGGCGGCCTCTGGCGGGTCGTGTCGAAAGCCTTGGCGAAGGACCTCACACGCCGATACCAGGACCTGGGAGCGCTGCTCGGCGATTTGACGCGCTTCCAGCGGGATTACGACCGCGAGTCGCGGGCCATGGCCACCACGGTCCGGCAGCGCGCCCGCGAGCTGCAGAAGCTCGTGGAGCGCCGGAACGAATTGGCCGTTCGCGTGGGGGCGTCGCCCGAGGACGTGTTCAGCCTGCCGCTCCGCGAGCGATATCCGATCCTCGAGGATCGCGGGGCCGACGCGCTTGGCGCCGTGCCGTTCCGCCGGCAGGTCGTTCGTGAAATCCAGGAGGACATCGAGAGCCGCATTCCCGTGTTCGCCACGGAAATCTCCCAGCTGGGTGGATTGAGGGTGGGACCGTGACCATGCGGCTCATCGTCAGCGATGGGCAGGCTCGCCGCGAGCTGCTCCTCGAGCGCACGCTCACGGTCGGGCGCGATCCCGACTGCGAAATCAGCCACGCGGATCCGCGCCTCTCGCGCTGGCACGCGGAGTTCGTGCCGACCCCGGAAGGCGTTGTCGTCCGCGACCTGGCGAGCCGGAACGGCGTCAAGGTGAACGGCAAGAGCGCCCACGAGACGCTGCTGCAGGACCGGAGATCTCGTGGAAGTCGGCGTGCTGGCCCTGCAGCTCGTGGACGATGACGTGCTGCCGACGATTGGAAGGCCGGCACCGTCGATGGCGACGCCAATCGTCGCGCCGGGACCGCACGTGCAGCTGGCTCCGGCCGTGGAGGACGATTGCACGCGCATCGTTCCGCAGCGGCTGACGGGTCAGCGTCCGCCGACTCCGCGACTCGCGCCGACGGTCACCGACATCGGCGATGTCGTGCTGCGAGACTCGAGCAGCGGACCGGCGCCGCCGGCGGCGGCGCCGTCTCCGGCCGAGGCGGGTTCGACGTTGACGGTGCGGCCGCGCGTGACCGGTCGGGTCATCGCGGAGTGCGTGGTGCTCGCGGTGCTGGTGTTTGCGGTGACGGCGGGACCGCTGGTGCTCTGGCAGTGGCGGGCGCTCGGCAGCGTGCTGATCGAGACGGAGGTGTCGCTCGCCGCCGGGTTTCTGGCGGCGGTGGCCGCGGCGGTATTGATCGGCCGTCGGATCGCGCGGGCCTTAGTGCGAGCAGGAGCCTGACATGGCACGGCTCGTCGTCCTGCACGATCTTATGCTCCACCGGTACGTGGATCTCGGCTGGCGACAGTTGAAGATCGGGCGCGGGCCACAGAACGATATCGTGCTCGACGACCCGAAAAGGCCGTGTCGCGGTTTCACGCGGAGGTGCGGCGCGAAGGTGATGACTACGTGTTGATCGATTTGAACAGCCAGAACGGAACGTGGGTGGACGCGCAGCGGATCGACCGTGTCGTGCTGCGGGTGGGCGTGCCGGTGGCCATAGGGCCCTTCCTGCTTTGTCCTCGATGGCAGCGCCGACGCGCGGTAGCAGGAGATCCCGTGGACGTTCCTGGAACCTTCTGGCGGTACGAGATCGCGGAGCGCGTGGGCCGCGGCGGGATGGGTGTCCTCTACCGCGGCAAAGACACCGTCCTCGACCGCGAGGTCGCGATCAAGGTGATGTCCGGCGATTTCTCGGGCGACGAAGCCGCCCGCGGTATCGCTTCTTCCGCGAAGCGCGCGCGGCCGCCCGGCTGCAGCATCGAAACATCGTCACCATCTTCGAGTTCGCCGAAGACGAGCATGGCACGCCGTACATCGCGATGGAGTTCCTTCGCGGCCGCAGTCTGGCGGCCCGGATGGGAGAGGAGCCTCCGCTCACACTGGATCCAGAAGCTCGACATCCTGGTGCAGCTGTGCACCGGGCTCCACTACGCGCACGAGCAGGGGATCGTGCATCGCGACGTGAAGCCTGGGAACATCTGGCTGATGGAAGACGGCACTGTGAAGCTGCTCGACTTCGGGATCGCGAAGATCGCCTCGTCCACGATGACGAGCGCGGGCAGCGTCGTCGGGAGCGCGTCCTACATGGCGCCCGAGCAGGTGGCAGGCAAAGAGATCGACGGACGCGCGGACGTGTTCTCCGCGGGCGTGGTGCTATACGAGATGCTCTCGGGCCGGAAGCCGTTCGAAGGTGAAGGGCCCACAGCGGTGATGATGAAGATCGTCAAGGACGATCCCCCGCCGCTGCGCGATACGCGCCCAATCTGCGGCCACGCTTGTCGATGCGGTGGACCGTGCCCTGCAGAAGGATCCCGAAAAGCGGTTTCCGCATGCGGGCGACTTGGGCGCCGAACTGCGCCTGATCCGCCTGGCGGTGGAGCGGACCTCCGATACCCTGAGCGAGGGGGGGGAGGCGCCACGATGTAAGTGTCGCCGCAGGTGGCCGCCACGGCCAAAGCGGCTCGCCCGGCCGCGCCGTCCCACGACCCTGCGGCGGCGGCCTCGATCTCGCGCGCGGTGCTGCCGGCGCCGGCCGCCGGTCGCGCACCGTTCGCGACGTGGATTGCCGTCGCCGCGGTGGCCGTGGCAGCAGCGCTCGCGGGTATCGTTTTTCTTCAGCGGCCGTCGGGGTCGCCGTCCGGGACAACGACGTCAACGACGAATCCTGGCGGTTGGGTCGAAGCCGCCGACCCCGGTCGATCCGGCGACGACAACCGTGAAACTCGTCACCGAGCCCGAGGGCGCGAAGGTCCGATCGATGGACGGGATGTCGGGCTCGTAACGCCGGTGGACGTGGCGATCGCCGACATCACCGGCTCCCGCGTGCGGGTCACGAAGGCGGGCTACAAGCCCGCAGACGTGCGTGCCGCCCAGACCCAGATCAAGAACGGGATGGTCCTGGTGAGGCTCGACGCCGCCGCGACATCCATCGCCGTCACCGTCAGCGGCGGCTATCCGTTCGAAGGTCGACGGATGCGGGTCGTTTCGGCCGCGTCCACGCACCACGAGTTCTCGGTGCCCGGCCCGCGCGTGCTGCGTCTGCGGGCTGCCGATTACATGCTCGACGCGCCGCTCAGGGCGGAGTCGGGAACCGGCCGCGTCTGGTCCACCGTGCCCGAGCCGGGGCGGCTGACGATCCGGAGCCGCTCGAAACGTGCGAGGTCTCGATCGACGACAAGGGAACGGGTTTCCGCCGATCAGCGATCAGAAGCTGGCTGCCGGCGATAATCGAGTGCAACTGTCTGTCCCGATGGCTCCGAGCGCAAGGTCTCTGTGACGATCGCGCCCGGCCAGCCACGCGTCGAGGTCATTGGGGACGGTCAAGCCGCAGGTCGTCATCGTGCTCTGTCTCGCCGTCTCGGTCCGGGGCAGGTGATGCGCGCCCAGGCGCCCACGACGCCGGAAGAGTTCGCCCGCCGTCAATACGACAGCGGACAGGAGTGCCTGCGCAGCGGCAAGGACAGCGAAGCGCTCAAAGACTTCCAGGCCGTCGTGGATAGCTATCCCGGATCCTCAGACGCTGATGATGCGATGCTGGCGATCGCACGGTATCAACTCGACATTGCACGCGATCCGGCGGCTGCGCAAGTCACGGCAGAGTCGCTGCTGAAGAAGTTTCCGACATCCGATTCGATCCCGATGGCCTACGTCATCGCGGGGCAGGCCATGGTGGCGCGAAGCACTGCGCTGGAACGTGAAGGCGGCGCTCGCGAGCTGAGCGCGTCCCGCGCCTGTTCCCTGGCACGGAAGCGGTCGCGCCCGCGGTGTTCGCGGCAGGTGACACGCTCAAGCGGCTGGGACGATGTCCCGAGGCCCTGGAGCGCTTCGATCAGGTGCTGATGGGTACCCGCGGACCGTCTGGGCCTCGGAGGCGCGATTGTCGGCTGCGGAGTGCCTCGTCGCGTCAGGCCGTGCGACTGACGCCATGAGCACGCTGCAGGCCGTGATTGCCGCGAATCCGGCAGCCTCAAGCGACGGTCGCGCGGGAGTGGAACGCGATCCTGTACCGGCTCTATCTCCGTGTGCCTGCGCAGCCCGCGTTCCAGTTCGCGGATCGACCGGTCGCAGGGGCCGGCGGAAGCTGCGCGACGTCAGCGCGGTTGCGCTTGGTCCGGCAGGCTCGCTGTTCGTCGGCACCAAGGCCGGCGTCAGCGAGATGAACTCAAAGGGTGCGACCGTCCGGTCCTACGGCAATCAGGAAGTCCGCGCGCTCTTCGTGGATGCCCAGGGCAGCCTGGTTACGCTGCAGAAAGCGGTGATGCAGCAGGAAGGAGATGCCGGTGCGGGCGCCGGACTCGTCACTCTCACCGCGCCCCGCGACAACGGACAGGCCAAGGTCCTCGAGGATCTGTCCGCGGTCGTCGTGCTCTCGACCGGCGATCGCATCGTCGCGGATCGAGGGGCACGCGCTGTGTACCGGTTCGATGCCGCGGGCAAGTACATCTCACCGTTCGCGACGGTCCGCGCCAACCGGATGGCGGTCGGTCCCGGTGACCTCGTGGTCATGCTGGATCGGGACAACAAGAGCGTGATCGTCGTAGACCGCGGGGGAAAGAGCCTCGTCAAGATCCTCGGACGGGGTCAGGGCTACGAGCTCTCGAATCCCAACGACGTCGCCTTCGACGAGCTCGGACACATCTACGTGCTCGATCGCGGCGCGGTCCTCGTCTTCGCGCAGGACGGCAAGTTGCTGACTTCGTTCACACCGCCGCAGAACACGCCTGGCTCGTTCCGGACGCCAGCGCGTTCGCGCTCGACAAGGCGGGCCGGTTGTTCATCTACGACGAGCACAACGAACACGTGCAGGTCTATCAATAGCTCATGATGCCCATGGTTGCTCCCCGGCACCATCGACTGACGTTCACGTGCGTCGCGGCGTTCAGCGCTCTTCTGCTGTCGGTGTTCGCCGCCGCACCCCCGCATGCGCAGGATCCTGCGAGCCGCGCTGCTGACGAGCTCGCGCAGGCGCGCACGCTGTTCGATGCGCTCGACTACGAACATGCGGTCCCGGCGCTCGACAGAGCCGTCGCGATGCTCGAGCCGCTGCTCGCGCAGCAACCCACGGTCAAGCCGTCGCTCGTGGCCGTGTACGAGATGCGCGCGCGCGCACGTTGGCCTCGGCGATCTACGGCGCGGCGACGGATCGACGACGCTGCTCGGTCTCGAGCCGGATCACCTTCGGCGGGCAGGTGTCGCCGCAGGATCGTGGCGCTGCTCGACGACATCCGAAAGACCGTCGTCGGATCGCTGGTCCTCACGATTGATCCCTCTGATGCCGTGGTCGAGATCAACGGTCAGACCTATCCGGTATCCGGCACCGCGATTCCGCTGAAAGCGTCTGAATACACGATCAAGGTCACGAGTCGGCTACCGCACGTCGATCAGAAGATCGCGGTGGTCGCGCACAGACGCAGCAGTTCTCGGTCTCGCTGGAACGAGTCGCGGCCCTCGTGTGGATCGTGACCTCGCCGGCGGACGTCGAAGTGCTCGTCGATGGTGCATCACGCGGACGGACGGCCCCCGGGCCACCCGGCGCGCCGTACACCGATGTGCCGAGTCAGCTGGGCGTTGCGCCCGATGCCGTATCGAAGCCGCTGCTGCTCACGGATCTGACACAGGGTCCGCACGTCGTGCAGTTCAAGCGGCCGTGTCTGGTGACCGAGGAGCGGCGGGTCGTCATCGAGGCGTTGTCCGACTACCGCCTCGATCCGGTCAAGCTGAATCGCGCGACGGGATCGCTCACGGTCGAGAGCACCCCGGCGGGCGCGAGCGTCTTCGTGGATGGCGAATCCCGTGGTGCGGCCCCGCTCACGATCGACGACGTGTGTGAAGGGTCGCGGCTCGTGGAGCTGCGCAGCCCCCAGGGCCGGTACGTGCAGCGGCTCATGGTCAACGCCGGAGCTCACGCCAAGGTGGCCGGTCGCCTCAAACCCGCGTTTGCTCTGGTGCCTGGGGGTCGGTTCCGGCGGCCGCGATGTCCACGCTGGTGGCCAGTGTCGAGCGCGCGCTGGCGGCTCCGATCAAGTCACCGTGTTCCAGCCGGCTGGCGGTACCGCCGACGCTGCGTCCTCGACGGCCAAGGCGCCGGCGGAATGGCTCGCGTTCGACGCAGGGCGGCGGGCCATCGGTGGAGCGGCGGCGGTCAGTGCCGGGATGCGCCGGGAGCTGTCGGCGCAACTCGCGCGCGCCCTCGACGTCCAGGGCGTCGCGGCGATTTCGCAGCCGACGCCGACATCGCCGGACGTGGTGATTGCGCTCCTTGCTGCCGGGGCTGGGGAGCCCGACGTCGTGTCGCTCGTGCCGGAGCGCATGGACTCGGTCCGTGCGGCGATGGCCCGGTTCGATTTCGTGCCGCCCCTCGTTCGGCCGACGATTGGAGTGCTCGCCATCGAAGCCGTCGATGTACCCGGCGTCGTAGTCGCGCGTGTGGACCCAGGAAGTGCCGCGGAGAAGGCCGGCCTGAAGCCGGGTGACGTGATCACGGGAGCCGACAATCAGCCGACGAAGGCCCCCGGCACCTTCCAGCGCGCACTCGATGCCCGTCGTATCGGCGACACCATGATGCTGCAGGTCACCGAAGCGTCGGGGACGTCGCGCAGCGTGTCGCTGCCCGTGACGGGGACGCCGAGACTCATTTCTGCGGCCGATCAAACGTTGCTGTTCAATCCGCTCTCCGTCGCGTTCCGCTCTCGTCTCGCGACGGCGAGTCCGGCGGAACAGCCGTTCGTCCGCCTGAATCTGGGCGTGGCGTTGATGCGGCTCGGGGACTTCGCCGGGGCCCAGGAGCAGTTCGAGGCGGTGAAGCTGTCGTCTGGCCGCGGCATTTCCCAGGGAACTCAGCAGTATTTATTGGGCCTGGCGCTCGATGGGCTGGGCGATACCCCCGGCGCCCAGCGGGCCTGGCAGGCGGCAGCCGCCAGCGAGGCCTGGCTGACCGACGGCGGACCCCCAGTCAAGCCGCTCGCGGAGCGTAAGCTCAGGAGCGGACGGTAGGAGGGTCTGGCTTTAGGCTTTTGGCTTTAGACTTTGGACCCTCGGCCGTGGCGGGTTGGGCGCCGGCGGGCAAACCGAACTACAAAGGCGCCAAAAGCCCAGAGCCGAGAGCCCAAAGCGTGAGCGCTCTGGCCAGGACTGCTTGCACAGTTTGGGACAGCGCTGTTATACTCGTCAGGTTCTGTCGCCGCTAGGAAACCCTATCTAGCGAGCGAACCGCCGGAAGTTCCGCCTCCGCCGGCCAGCCTCTCGGGCTTACGGCGAGCGTACAACGCGGCTAACACCCGTATGGCGCGGTCGTCACAACGACAGCGCTCCGCGCGATTCAACTCATAGGGTCAACAGTTCCAGGCGCCAAGCTTCGGCTTCTAGGCCTGGGGCGACTCACGAGGGTCAGGCTCGGCCCTCCGTGAGGAGATGTGAGTCCTGGCGGGGCCGTCTCGCTTGGAGCTGTACGGACGGGGCTGCTCGTCAGCCTCGCGCCTGGAGCAACCGTGCCGACTATTACGCAGCTCGTTCGCAAGGGACGAGAGAAGATTCAGACGAAGACCAAGAGCCCGGCGCTGCAGAACAGCCCGCAGAAACGCGGCGTGTGCGTGCGCGTGTTCACGCAGACCCCGAAGAAGCCGAACTCGGCGCTGCGGAAGGTCGCCCGCGTGCGGCTGACGAACCGGATTGAAGTGACGACGTACATTCCCGGCGTCGGCCACAACCTGCAGGAGCACTCCCTGGTGCTCATCCGCGGGGGCCGCGTGAAGGATCTGCCGGGTGTTCGCTATCACGTGGTTCGCGGCACGCTCGATGCCACCGGCGTGACGGGCCGCAAGCAAGGTCGATCGAAGTACGGAGCGCAAGCGGCCGAAGCAGTAGCGGAGTGCGGAATGTGGAGTTAGGCCGCGTGCAACGAACTCCGAGATCCGAATTCCGAACTCTACAAGGATTCACACAGATGCCACGCAGACGAGAAATCCCGCGCCGCGAACCGCCTGCCGATCCGTTGTACGGCAGCTCGCTGGTGACGAAGTTCATCAGCACGATCATGCGCGACGGCAAGCGCAGCACTGCCGAGCGGATCCTGTATCAGAGCTTCGACATCATCAAAGAGCGCTCGGGCGACGATCCGGTCAAGGTGTTCAAGAAGGCCGTCGACAACGTGAAGCCCAGCCTCGAGGTGAAGTCGCGCCGCGTCGGTGGCTCGAACTATCAGGTGCCGGTCGAAGTGAATCCGAACCGCCGCCTCTCGCTGAGCATCCGCTGGCTCGTCGGCTACGCGCGCACGCGCGGCGACGGCAAGACGATGCAGGAGAAGCTGGCCAACGAGCTGCTCGACGCGTCGAACCTGCGCGGCGGAGCAGTCAAGAAGCGCGAAGACACGCACCGGATGGCGGAAGCCAACAAGGCGTTCGCGCATTACCGATGGTAAGGCCAGCTCAGGCCCAGCGCCAGCCGTGACTGGCCCAGGAGCCCGGAGCCAGGGCCCGGAGCCGAGATAGAGAAATGCCCCGTCAAGCACCACTGAATCGAACCCGGAACATCGGCATCATGGCCCACATCGATGCCGGGAAGACGACCACGACCGAGCGGATCCTCTTCTACACCGGGATTACGCACAAGATCGGCGAAGTCCACGAAGGCACGGCCGTCATGGACTGGATGGAGCAGGAACAGGAGCGCGGCATCACGATCACCTCGGCGGCGACGACCTGCTTCTGGCGCGATCACCGCGTCAACATCATCGACACGCCCGGTCACGTCGACTTCACCGCCGAAGTCGAGCGCTCGCTGCGCGTGCTCGACGGCGCGGTCGCGGTGTTCGACTCGGTCGCCGGCGTCGAGCCCCAGTCCGAGACCGTCTGGCGCCAGGCCGACAAGTACCGCGTTCCGCGCATCTGCTTCGTCAACAAGATGGACCGCATCGGCGCGGACTTCAAGCGGACGCTCGAGCAGATGACACGAAGCTCGAGGCCAACCCCGTCGCCATTCAGATTCCCATCGGCAGCCGAAGACAAGTTCCGTCGGCGTGATCGACCTGATCGAGATGAAGGCGATCACCTACAAGGACGAGACGATGGGCGCCGACTACATCGTCGACGAGATCCCGGCCGAGATGATGGCCGAGGCGAAGCAGTACCGGGAAAGCTGATCGAGAAGGTCAGCGAGACCGACGACAAGCATCCTCGAGAAATACCTCGAGGGTGAAGAGATCTACCGAGGATGAAATCAAGGCCGCGCTTCGCAAGCGCGTAAACAGCTCGGTTCGGACGCGAGCGACAACAGGTCGAGCCGGCCTTCGTGCCGGTCATCTGCGGATCGGCGTTCAAGAACAAGGGCGTGCAGCCGCTGCTCGACGCGGTCGTGGACTTCCTGCCCTCGCCGCTCGACGTTCCGGCGATCGAGCGGCATCGACCCCGACAAGAAGGATCCGGATCCCTGAGGCGAACCGCATCGAGCGTCCCGCGTCCGACGACGCGCCGTTCGCGCGCTGGCGTTCAAGATCATGACCGACCCGTTCGTCGGTCAGCTCACGTTCTTCCGCGTCTATTCGGGCGTGCTCAAGGCCGGGTCGTCAGCGTCTGCGAACGCCACCAAGGGTCGCGACCGAGCGCATCGGCCGTCTCCTGAAGATGCACGCCAACAAGCGTGAGGAAATCAAGGAGGTCTACGCGGGTGACATCGCCGCGGCCGTTGGCCTGAAGAGCGTGACCACGGGCGACACGCTCTGCGACGAGAACAAGCCCATCGTGCTCGAATCGATGGACTTCCCCGAGCCGGTCATCTCGCTGGCGATCGAGCCGAAGACCAAGGCCGACCAGGAGAAGCTCGGCGTCGGGCCTGCAAAAGCTGATGCAGGAAGACCCGACGTTCCGCGTGAAGACCGACGAGCAGACCGGACAGGTCGTCATCGGCGGCATGGGCGAGCTGCATCTCGAGATCATCGTCGACCGCCTCAAGCGCGAGTTCAGCGTCGAAGCCAGCGTCGGCAAACCGCAGGTCGCCTACAAGGAGACGCTGACGCGGCCCGCCGATGGCGAGATGAAGTACGCCAAGCAGACCGGCGGCCGCGGGCAGTACGCGCACGTCAAGATCCGGCTGTTCCCGGCCGAGCCTGGCACCGGCTACGTGTTCGAGAACGAGATCAGCGGCGGCGCCATCCCGCGCGAGTTCATCAAGCCGGTCGACGAGGGCATTCGCGAGGCGCTCACCCGCGGCGTGCTCGCCGGCTACCCGATCGACGACGTGAAGATCGAGCTCTACGACGGTGGGTTCCACGAGGTCGACTCGTCGGAAATGGCGTTCAAGATCGCCGGCTCGATGGCGTTCCAGGACGCGGCCAAGAAGGCCAAGCCCGTGCTGCTCGAGCCGGTCATGCGCGTCGAGGTCGTGGTGCCGAAGGAATACATCGGCGACGTGATGGGCGACCTCGCCAGCCGCCGCGGCCGGATCCAGTCGCAAGACGAGCGCGGCGGGACGCAGATCGTGAACGCGCGCGTGCCGCTGTCGGAGATGTTCGGCTATGCGACGGACCTCCGGTCGCGCACGCAGGGCCGCGCGACCTACAGCATGCACTTCGATCGGTACGAGCAGGCGCCAAACAACGTGAGTGAAGAGGTCGTGGCCCGGGTACAAGGAAAGTAGTTCGTAGTTGGTAGTGAGTAGTTGGTAGAGCGCTGCGCGAACCAAGAGCTACTACCTACTAACCACCAACGACCAACGCGAGCGACGGAGTTCATCCAGATGGCGAAGGAAAAATTCGATCGGTCAAAACCGCACGTGAACGTGGGGACGATCGGCCACATCGACCACGGGAAGACGACGCTGACGGCGGCGCTGACGAAGGTGGCGGCGGACAAGGGCTGGGCGAAGTTCGTGCCGTATGACGAAGTGGCGAAGGCGAGCGAGTCGCAGGGACGGCGGGATGCGACGAAGATCCTGACGATCGCGACGTCGCACGTGGAATATTCGACGCAGAATCGGCATTACGCGCACGTGGACTGCCCGGGGCACGCCGACTACATCAAGAACATGATCACGGGGGCGGCGCAGATGGACGGCGCCATCCTGGTGGTGAGCGCGGTGGACGGGCCGATGCCGCAGACGCGGGAGCACGTGCTGCTGGCGCGGCAGGTGGACGTGCCGTGCCTGGTGGTGGCGCTGAACAAGGTGGATGCGGTCGACGACCCGGAGCTGCTGGACCTGGTGGAGCTCGAGGTCCGGGACCTGCTGAAGACGTACAGCTTCCCGGGCGACGACGTGCCGGTGGTGCGGGTGAGTGCGCTGGGCGCGCTCAACAGCGACCCCGAGGGCGTGGCGAGCATCCTGAAGTTGATGGAGGCGCTCGACACGTATGTGCCGCTGCCGCAGCGCGAGGTGGACAAGCCGTTCCTGATGCCGATCGAGGACGTGTTCTCGATCTCGGGGCGCGGGACGGTGGTGACGGGGCGCGTGGACCGCGGGAAGGTGAAGGTCGGGGAGGAAATCGAGATTGTGGGCTTCCGGCCGACGACGAAGAAGGTGGTGACCGGGGTGGAGATGTTCCGGAAGCTGCTGGATGAAGGCGTGGCGGGGGACAACATCGGGGTGCTCTTGCGGGGCGTCGAGAAAGACGACGTGGAGCGGGGGCAGGTGTTGGCGAAGCCGGGGTCGATTACGCCGCACACGAAGTTCAAGGGTGAGGTGTACATCCTGTCGAAGGAAGAGGGGGGGCGGCATACGCCGTTCTTCAACGGGTATCGGCCGCAGTTCTACATCCGGACGACGGATGTGACGGGGTCGTTGAACCTGCCGGACGGGGTGGAGATGGTGATGCCGGGGGACAACACGCCGATCACGGCGACGCTGATCACGCCGGTGGCGCTGGAGCGGGGCGCGCGGTTTGCGATTCGCGAAGGCGGGCGGACGGTCGGCGCGGGCACCATCACGGAAATTCTCGAGTAACGGCTAAGGGCGAATGGCTACGGGCTAACGGCCTCGCGCATTCTGCGCCCCTGGCCCTCAGCCTTTGGCCTTCAGCCAGAGCGAATGTCACCAATGGCAATGTTCAGCGACAAAATCCGCATCCGCCTCAAGGCGTACGACTACCGCGTGCTCGACCAGTCGACTGGCGAGATCGTGGAGACCGCCAAGCGCACGGGTGCACGGCTCGCGGGTCCGATTCCGCTGCCGACCGAACTCAACAAGTGGACGGTGCTCCGCTCGCCGCACGTGGACAAGAAATCGCGCGAGCAGTTCGAGATCCGCACCCACAAGCGCCTGATCGACATCTTCGAACCCACACCGCAGACGGTGGACGCGCTGATGAAGCTCGACCTGCCTGCGGGCGTGGACGTGGAAATCAAGGCGTTCGGGAAAGAGCACGGCAAGTAAAGGTCAGGCTACGGGCTGCTGGCTGCGGACTGCGGGCCTCCCAGCGCGACACGCGTGACGGGCCGGGAGCCTGAAGCCCGAAGCCAGGCAGTGAGACGCATCATGGTCACTGGAATCATCGGCAGAAAAATCGGGATGACGCAGCTGTTCTCACCGGACGGCACCGTGCATCCCGCGACCGTGCTCAAGTGCGGTCCGTGCGTTGTCGTGCAGGCGAAGGCCAAGGCGACCGACGGCTACGACGCTGTGCAGCTCGGACTGGTCGAAGAGAAGCCCGCGCGCGTGACGAAGCCGATCAACGGGCACTACAAGAAGGCCAACGTGCCGCCGACGCGGGTGCGGCGCGAGGTGCGTGTGAACGGCGGTGATGACACGCCCAAGGCCGGCGAGCAGGTGCTGGTGTCGATCTTTAAAGACGGCGAGCGCGTGGACGTGATCGGGACGAGCCGGGGCAAGGGCTTTGCCGGCGTCGTCAAGCGCCACCACTTCAGAGGCGGCGCCGCAACTCACGGATCGATGTTCCACCGTGCGCCGGGATCGATCGGAGCGTCGTCGTATCCCTCACGCGTCGTGAAGGGCATGCGCGCGGCCGGCCACATGGGCGCCGATCGCGTGACGACGCGGAACCTGCGCATCGTGAAGGTTGACGCGGAGAATCACCTGCTCATCCTGCGTGGCGCGGTGCCGGGTGGTCCGGGTGGCTACGTCGTGATTCGCAAGGCGGTTGCGGCCAAGCCGGAACCGCAGCCACAAGTTGAGAAGGCCGCCAAGAAGGCAGTCTCGAAGGCCAAGAAGTAGATATCGGGCTGCGGGCCACAGGCTACAGCCTGCAGGCCGTGTCGGGCCCTTGGCCAGACGCCGCCTGTTGCCTGAAGCCAGCAGCCTGAAGCCAGCGGGACGCAGTTATGACTCTTGACGTTGTCAATTCGCAGAACCAGAAAGTCGGGTCGCTCGACCTCCGCGATGAAGTGTTCGGCGGGCGGGTGAAGACCGATCTCATCTGGGAATCGGTCGTGCACGAAAACGCGAGCCGTCGCCGCGGCACGCATGCCACCAAGACGCGCGCCGAGGTGAGCGGCAGCGGCAAGAAACCGTGGCGCCAGAAGGGCACGGGCCGCGCCCGCGTCGGTGAAACGCGCAATCCGCTGTGGCGCAAGGGCGGCACGACGTTCGGACCGCAGCCGCGCAGCTACGACTACCACCTGCCGAAGAAGGTCGAGCTCGGCGCGCTGCGTGCGGCCGTCGCCGAGAAGGCGCAGGGCGGTGCGCTCGTCGTTGTCGACGCTCTCGCCGCGGACGAGATCAAGTCCAAGGCCGCAGCCGAGACGCTGAAGGCGCTGGGTGCGGACGGCAAGACGCTGCTCGTCGACGTCGTCCCCGACGAGAAGTTCGCGCTGTCGGTGCGCAACCTGGCGGGTGTGCGACTCGTGCCGGCCAACCGCGTCACGGCGCGCGACGTGGCCGACGCCGGTCGCGTCATCGCGACGCGTGCGGCGGTCGAGCGTCTGCAAGAGGTGCTCGCATGAAGCTCACTGATGTCATTCGTCGCCCGCTCGTGACGGAGAAGACGACCATCCAGCGCGAAGACGGGCGCACGGTGGTGTTCGAGGTCGCGGTGCACGCGAACAAGACGGAGATCAGGCGCGCGGTCGAGAAGCTGCTGGGATCGAAGGTCGACAGCGTCCGCACGGCGCTGTCGCACGGAAAGATCAAGCGCCAGGGCAAGTTCGCCGGCCGTCGCTCCGACTGGAAGAAGGCCTACGTGAGGCTCAAGGTCGGCGAGAAGATGCCCGAGTTCCTCGAAGGAGCCTAGGAAATTCGGAATTCGAAATTCGGAGTGCGAAGTGAACGAGCAGATAGCTGATTCGCCGGTCCACTCCGCAATCCGAACTGCGCATTCCGAAATGGTGTAGTTATGCCGATTCGCACATACAAGCCGACGTCGCCCGGACGGCGCTTTCAGACCGTCCAGGTGTTCGACGAGATCACGGTCACCGAGCCGCACAAGCCGCTCACCGAGTCGCTCAAGAAATCGGGCGGCCGGAACAACACCGGCGAGCTGAGCTCCTGGTGGCGGGGCGGCGGGCACAAGCGCCTGTACCGGATCATCGACTTCAAGCGGGACAAGAAAGACATCCCCGCCAAGGTGTCGACGATCGAGTACGACCCCAATCGATCGGCGCGGATTGCCCTCGTGACGTACGCCGATGGCGAGAAGCGCTACGTGCTGCAGCCGGCGGGGCTCAAGGTCGGCGACACGATCGTGGCCGGCACGAACGTGGACATCCTGCCCGGAAATTGCCTGCCGCTGAAGAACATTCCGCTGGGCACTCAGCTCCACAACGTGGAACTGAAGATCGGTAAGGGCGGGCAGATCGCCCGCAGCGCCGGATCGTCGGTGCAGCTGGTGGCCAAGGAAGGCGAGTACGCGTCGGTCAAGATGCCGTCGGGCGAAATCCGGAAGATCAGTCTCGAGTGCGTCGCGACCGTGGGGCAGGTCGGCAACATCGATCACGAGAACGTGTCGATCGGCAAGGCCGGGCGCAGCCGCTGGCTCGGACGGCGTCCGCACGTGCGAGGCGTGGCCATGAACCCGGTCGACCATCCGCTCGGCGGTGGTGAAGGCAAGACCTCGGGTGGCCGGCACCCGGTGTCGCCATGGGGCCAGCCGACCAAGGGCTACAAGACGCGGAACAACAAGTCTACGGACAAGTTCATCGTCACCAGACGGAAGAGATAGTTGGTAGTTGGTAGTTGATAGTTCGTAGTGAGTTGGTAGCCGGTCGGAACGACCACCCACCAACTACCAACTACCAACGTTCAAGAGTCACCAAATGAGCCGATCACTGAAGAAGGGCCCCTTCGTCGAGACCTCGCTGCTCGAGAAGATCGAGACGATGAATCGGGGCGGAGACAAGAAGGTCGTGAAGACCTGGTCGCGTCGATCGACGGTCGTGCCGGAGATGGTCGCGCACACGCTGGCGGTGCACAACGGCCGGAAGTTCATTCCGGTCTACATCACCGAGAACATGGTCGGCCACAAGCTCGGTGAGTTCGCGCCCACGCGGACGTTCAAGGGTCACACGACGAAGACCGAGAAGGCCGCGACGGCGGCGCCGGCCGCGGCCAAGCCGGCCGGGAGCTAGTCATGGTTGCAGCCCACGCTACCGCGAAGTACGTCCGCACGTCGGCCCAGAAGGCCGGGCTCGTGATGGATCTGATTCGCGGCCGCGACGTCAATCTCGCGCTGTCGACGCTGAAGTTCGCGCGCAAGAGCGTCGCACACGACATCGAGAAAGTATTGCGGTCGGCGATAGCGAACGCCCAGCTGAAGGAGGGCTTCGGCGGCGACGTCGAGCGTCTCTATGTCCAGGCGTGCTACGCAGACCAGGGGCCGTCGCTGAAACGCGTGCGTCCGGCGCCGATGGGCCGCGCGTTCCGGATCGTGAAGCGCACGGCGCATCTCACGGTGCGCGTGGCCGAACGGGCCGTGAAGATCGCCGCGGTTGGCGAGCCGGCGGGTGGTGCGCGTCCGAAGCGGGCCGCCGCCGCGTCGGGCCGGAAGCAGGCCGCACCGAAGTCCGGCGGCCGGAGCAGCTCGCCGAAAGCGGGCGCGAAAAAGGCAGGGGTCTAAATGGGCCAGAAAGTTCACCCGATCGGATTCCGGCTCGGGTTCAACAAGACGTGGCGTTCGCGGTGGTACTCCGATCGCGACTACGCCAAGCTGCTGCACGAAGATCTCAAGCTGCGCGACACGCTCAAGGCGCGCTTCTCGCACGCGGGCGTCTCGAAGATCGAGACCGAGCGTGCCGCCAACAAGCTGAAGATCGACATCTACACCTCGCGGCCAGGCATCATCATCGGCCGCAAGGGAACAGAAGTCGACAAGCTGAAGCAGGAGATCCAGAAGCGGACGAGCCGCGAGGTCTTCATCAACATCCAGGAGATCCAGAAGCCCGAGCTCGATGCGCAGCTGATCGCCGAATCAGTCGCGATGCAGCTCGAGAAGCGCGTGGCGTTCCGACGGGCGATGCGGAAAGCCGTGGAATCGGCGCTCCGCTTCGGCGCGCGCGGGATCAAGGTGCGCGTGTCGGGCCGGCTGAACGGCGCTGAGATTGCCCGCTCCGAGTGGTACCTGCACGGGCAGTTGCCGCTCCAGACGCTTCGCGCCGACATCGATTACGGCTTCGCGGAAGCCAACACCACCTACGGCCAGATTGGCGTGAAGGTGTGGCTGAACAAGGGTGAACGGCTGCGTCCGCGCACGGGCCGTGACGAGGACTACCGCGAGCGCGCGCCGCGTCGCGCGCCGGCACGGGGATAAAGAACAGGCTGCGGGCCGCAGGCTACGGACTGCGGGCCGCGTCGGCGTGACGCCTGTTGGCGTCTGGAGCCTGACGCCTGTAGCCCGTAGCCGACAGTGTGGTTGAGGGTTTTGCATCATGTTGATGCCGAAGAAAGTCAAATTCCGGAAGCAGCAGCGTGGCCGCATGGCGGGCAAGGCGTGGCGCGGGTCCGATGTGTCGTTCGGCGACTACGGGCTGAAGGCGCTGGAGCCGTGCTGGCTGACGGACCGGCAGATCGAGGCGGCGCGCGTGGCGATGACCCGATTCATCAAGCGCGGCGGCAAGATCTGGGTGCGGGTGTTCCCCGACAAGCCGATCACGAAGAAGCCGCAAGAGACGCGCATGGGCAAGGGCAAGGGGGCACCCGAGCAGTGGGTGTGCGTCGTCCGCCCCGGCCGCGTCATGTTCGAGATGGAAGGCGTCACCGAGACCGAGGCGCGTCGGGCGATGCAGCTCGCGGCGGCCAAGCTTCCCATCCGGACGAAGTTCGCGATGCGGTTCGCCGAGGAGCGCGTGTCATGAGTAAGCAGACGAACGAGCTGCGCGACTTGAGCGCCGACGAGTTGCGGACGCGCGAGCGCGATCTGGACGATCAGCTGTTCCGGCTCCGGATCCAGAAATCGATGGGTCAGCTGGAAGTGCCGCTGAAGCTGCGCGGCGTGCGCCGCAACCTCGCCCGCGTGAAGACGCTGCTGCGGCAGAAGAACGGATAGCTGGCACATGAGCGCAAAGACAGAGAAGATCGGCGTCGTCGTCAGCGACAAGATGCAGAAGGGGGTCGTGGTCGCGGTCGAGTCACAGGTGCGGGACGGCCTGTACGGCAAGACCCAGAAGCGGACCGCCAAGTTCATGGCGCACGACGAAGACAACACGGCCAAGGTCGGCGACGAGGTGGTGATTGTCGAATCGCGCCCCATCAGCCGCCGGAAGCGCTGGATCGTGACGCGGGTGGTTCGCAAGGCCATCGAAGTCTGAGGGTGAGTCGAGCATTGACGACTGCGGATTGACGAATGACGAATGACGAGCGGTTGTGCGCGCATCACTCAATCGTCATTCATCACTCTGCAATCGTCATTGGCCAGGTCTCCCGTAGGGGCATACAGCAATGATTCAGATGCGATCGATCCTCGACGTCGCCGACAATTCCGGCGCGAGGAAGATCTCGGTCATCAATCCGATCGGCGGGTCGACGGGACGCTATGCGCGGCTCGGCGACATCATCACGGCGTCGGTCAAGGAAGCCTCGCCCGACGGTACGGTGAAGAAGGGCCAGGTCGTGAAGGCGGTGGTCGTGCGGGTGCGCAAGGAACAGCGCCGCCGCGACGGCAGCTACATCCGGTTCGATCGGAACGCGGCCGTGCTGATCAACGACCAGAACGAGCCGATTGGCACGCGTGTGTTCGGGCCGGTGGCCCGCGAGCTGCGCGAGCGGAAGTTCATGAAGATTATTTCGCTCGCGCCGGAGGTGCTCTAGCGCCAGCGAAGGCTGCCGGCTACGGGCTGCAGGCTGCAGGCCTCTCTGGGCCGGAGCCAAGACGCCGCCCGTAGCCTGAAGCCCGTAGCCCGAAGCCTGAAAATTATGTCTCGTCTCCAAACTCCGATCCGGCGCAACGACAACGTCGTGGTGATCACGGGCAAGGACGCCGGCAAGCGCGGCCGCGTGCTGAAGGTCGTCCCCGTGAAGAACCGCCTGATTATCGAGGGCGTGAATCTCATCAAGCGCCACACCAAGCCGAACCCCGGCAAGAACATCAAGGGCGGCGTGGTCGAACGCGAAGCGTCGCTGCATGCGAGCAACGTGCAGCTGGTGTGCCCCGAGTGCAGCGCCAAGACGCGCGTCGGGCATCAGGTGCTGGCCGACGGCCGCAAGGTCCGCGTCTGCCGCAAGTGCAAGGGAGTGGTCGACAAATGAGCCGCCTCCGAGAGAAATACGTCGGCGAGGTCGTGCCGGCGCTCAAGAAAGAGTTCGGGTACCGGAATGTCATGGCCATCCCCAAGATCGAGAAGGTGGTCGTGAACATGGGCCTGGGTGAGGCCACGCAGAACGCGAAGGTCATCGACGTGGCAGTCGACGAGCTTGCGCGCATCACGGGCCAGAAGGCCGTCATCCGCCGCGCGAAGAAGTCGATCGCGCAGTTCAAGGTGCGGCAGGGCATGCCCGTCGGCGCGACGGTCACGCTCCGCGGCCAGCGGATGTACGAGTTCCTCGATCGGCTGATGAGCATCGCGCTGCCACGCGTGCGCGACTTCAAAGGCATTTCGCCGAAGGGCTTCGACGGGCGTGGGAACTACACGCTCGGTCTCCGCGACCAGCTCCTGTTCCCCGAGATCGACTACATGAAGGTCGACAAGGCGCGCGGAATGAACGTGTCGGTCGTGACGACCGCCAGGACCGACGAAGAATGCCGCAAGCTGCTGCAGTTCATGGGACTGCCGTTCAGGGCCAGTTCGTAGACGGGTGGCATTGACGAAGCGTTGATTGACGAATGACGAATAGCAGAGACGGCGCGAGCGGCCTTCAGAACCAATCGCCGATCGTCGTTCTGCCCTCGTCAATGTGAGGTTCACCAAAGATGGCCACGACCGCAAAGATTGCGAAAGAAGCGAAGACGCCGAAATACAAGATTCGGCTCCGTAACCGGTGCCGCCGCTGCGGCCGTCCGCGCGCCTTCATGCGGAAGTTCGACCTGTGCCGGCTCTGCTTCCGCAAGCTGGCGCTGGACGGTGACATCACGGGTGTGACGAAGAGCAGCTGGTAACCACAGCGAGCAGCGTCGCGCGGGTGGTGCGCAGCCACGAGCCCGCATCCGGCCGCTGCCAGCGTCGAACAGCAGGTTGAAAGAGATATGAGCGACCCGATTTCAGACATGCTCACGCGCATCCGGAACGCGGTGCACGGCCGACACGCGCGCGTCGACATGCCGGCCTCGCGCCTGAAGGCCGAGATCGCACGCATCCTCCAGGACGAGGGGTACATCCACGGGTTCAAGCTCGTGGAGGACGCGGGCGTGAAGGGACAGGCGCCACGCCAGCTGATCAGAATCTTCCTGAAGTACGGCCCGCACGGCGAGCGGGTCATTTCGGGCATCGAGCGCATCAGCCGTCCCGGCCGCCGCGTCTATTTCGGACGCGAAGAGGTGCCGCAGGTCTTCGGCGGGCTGGGCACCAGCATCCTGACGACCTCGCGAGGCGTCATGAGCGGCCGCGAAGCCTTGAAGGTCGGCGTCGGCGGCGAAGTGCTCTGCAATGTGTGGTAGCGCCCGCGACCAGGGCCCGAGGTTTGGAGCCTGGAGCCCGGAGCCTGAAGCCAGATCGAGGTCTGAGAACCATGTCACGTATCGGTAAGAAACCCATTCTGATTCCCAAGGGCGTCACGGTGGGCGTTACAGAGCTGGCCGTTGACGTAAAGGGACCGAAGGGTCAGCTGCGTCAGTACGTGCCTCCCGGCATCGCCCTCGAAGTGAAGGACGGCCAGGTGAGAGCGGAGCTGGCGCGGCCCGAGCCCGAGTTGCGCAAGTTCCACGGACTGGCGCGGACGCTGGTCGCCAACGCGGTCGTCGGCGTCAGCGAAGGCTTCAAGCGCGAGCTCGACATCGTCGGCGTTGGCTATCGCGCCGAGGTGAAGGGGCGCCAGGTGGTCTTCGCCCTCGGCTATTCGCACCCGATCGTGTTCGACATCCCGCAGGGGATCGACATCGCGGTCGAGAAGCAGACGCACGTCACGGTCACGGGCGTGGACAAGCAGCTGGTCGGCCAGGTGGCGGCGAACATCCGCGGCATGCGCAAGCCCGATCCGTACAAGCAGAAGGGCGTGCGCTACACCGGCGAAGTGCTGAAGAAGAAGCAGGGCAAGACGGGAGCGTAATCCCGAAGGGCTCAAGGGCCTGAAGGCTCGAGGGCCCGAGAGATTCGAGCGCACAGTCATGAAGATCAAGACCAAGGAAGATCGCCGCGACCGGATCAAGCTGCGTATCAGGAAGCGCGTCGCCGGCACGCCGGAGCGTCCGCGGCTGACGGTGTTCAGGAGCGTGGCGCACCTCTACGTGCAGGTCATCGACGACCGCAGCGGCCACACGATTGCCGCGGCCTCGTCGGTCGAGCCGTCGCTGAAGGCCACGTTCGCCGCCAAGGTGCGCGGCAACAACAAAGCCGGCGCCGAAGCCGTCGGCCGCGCGATTGCAGAGCGGCTGAAGGAAAAGGGCATCACGCGCGTGGTGTTCGATCGCAACGGGTTCCTCTATCACGGCCGTATCAAGGCAGTGGCCGACGCAGCGCGTCAGGCCGGGCTGGAGTTCTAGGCACATGAGAACGCGCGAACGCATCGATCCGTCGCAGCTCGATCTCAAGGACACCGTCGTGTCGATCAACCGTGTCACGAAGGTCGTCAAGGGCGGCAAGAACCTGAGCTTCAGCGCACTGGTCGTGGTCGGCGACGGCCACGGCGTCGTGGGCTTCGGCGTGGGCAAGGCGAAGGAGGTGCCCTCGGCGATCAAGAAGGGTATCGAGGCCGCCAAGAAGGGACTGATTCGGGTGCCGCTCCAGGGCACGACCGTGCCGCATCCGATTCTCGGGACGTTCGGCGCGGGCAGCGTGCTGCTGAAGCCGGCTCCTGAAGGCACCGGCATCATCGCAGGCGGCGCGGTACGCGCGGTGGTCGAGTCGGCGGGGATCTCGAACATCCTGACCAAATCGCTGGGGTCGGCCAATCCGCACAACGTGGTGCGTGCCACCTTCTCGGGTCTCGCGCACCTCAAGGATCCCGTCACCGTCGCGCGGCTGCGTGGCAAGACGCTCGAAGACTTCGCGATAACGACGGCCTAGGCCGCCGAACGGGGACGATCATGGCAGAGCAGCAGAAGACGGTGAAGATCACGCTCCTCAAGAGCCCGATCGGCTTCGACAAGAATCAGAAGGCCGTGGTGACAGGACTTGGCCTGCGTCGGATCCGCCACTCGGTCACGCTGGCCGACACGCCCGCCGTGCGCGGGATGGTGCTCAAGGTGCGACACCTGGTAGCGGTGGAAAGCGCATAGGCCACACCGAAATTCGAAACTCGGAGTGCGGAGTGCGGAGTGACGCAGACCGCAGGCTGAAGACCGAAGACTGAAGACTGAAGACTGATATGGCTCTGAACAATCTCAAGCCGGCGGACGGCTCCACCTTCTCAAAGAAGCGCGTTGGCCGCGGCCAGGGCAGCGGCAACGGCAAGACCGCGGGCCGTGGACACAAGGGTGCGCAGTCGCGGTCCGGGTTCAAGTTCAAGCGCGGGTTCGAGGGCGGGCAGATGCCGCTTCACCGGCGCGTCCCGAAGCGGGGCTTCCACAACCTGTTCCGCATCGAGTACGTGGTCGTGAACCTCGACGATCTCGCCGAGACCTTCGAGGCGGGTACGGTCGTGACGCCCGAACTCCTCCGCGAGCGGGGTCTGGTTCGTTCGAACGGACGGATCAAGGTGCTCGCGCGTGGCGACATCAGCAAGGCGCTGACGGTGCAGGCGCACAGGTTCAGCGGCAAGGCGCAGGAGAAAATCCAGGCGGCGGGCGGCACGGCCGACGTGCTGTCCACGGAACAGAAGGCCGCCGAGTAAGACGGGTCTCCCTATGCTCGAGAGTCTGCGGAACATCTTCTCCGTCGCGGAGCTCCGGAACCGGGTGCTGTTCACCCTCGGGCTGCTCGCGGTCTATCGCGTGGGGCATCAGATTCCGACGCCTGGAGTGAATATCGAGGCGTTGGCTCTGCTGGCCGACCAGGCGAAGAACACGATGTTCGGCCTGTACGATCTGTTCTCGGGCGGCAATCTGTCGCGGGTCACGATCTTTGCGCTGGGCATCATGCCCTACATCAGCGCATCGATCATCCTGCAGCTGTTGACCGTCGTCTGGCCGTACCTCGAACGCCTCTCGAAAGAAGGCGAGCTGGGTCGGAAGAAGATCACCCAGTACACACGCTACGGTACGATCCTGCTGGCCGTCGTCCAGGCATTCGGCATCGCGATCTTCCTGGAACGGCAGACCAGCGTCGCGGGCGGTCTCCCCCTCGTCTATAACGTCGGCTGGGGTTTCCGCCTGATGACCGTGCTCACGCTCACGACGGGCACGTGCTTCGTCATGTGGCTGGGCGAGCAGATCACCGAGCGTGGCATCGGCAACGGGATGTCGCTCATCATCTACGCCGGCATCGTGGTGGGCTTGCCCCGCGCGGTGCTGACGACGATCGATCAGCTTCGCACCGGGCAGATGGGACTCATCCGCCTGCTGCTCCTCATCGTGATGATGGTCGTCGTCGTCGCCGCGATCATCTTCATGGAGCGCGGTCAGCGGCGCGTGACGGTGCAGTACGCGAAGCGGCTCGTCGGACGCCGGATGTACGGCGGATCGAGCACGCATATTCCGCTGAAAGTGAACACGGGCGGCGTCATTCCCGTGATCTTCGCGTCGTCGCTGCTGGCGTTCCCGGCGACGCTGGCGGGCATGTTTGCGGCGGGCACGATTGTGCGTCGGGTGGCGGACCAGCTCGGCTGGGGCATGCCGCTCTACAACCTGCTCTACGTGTCGCTGATCATCTTCTTCGCTTACTTCTACACGGCCATCATCTTCAATCCCGATGACGTGGCCGAGAACATGCGGAAGTACGGCGGATTCATTCCGGGAATCCGGCCGGGCAAGCGGACGGCCGAGTACATCGATACGATCCTGACGCGCATCACGCTGGCGGGTGCGATCTACCTGGCGCTCGTGGCGATGCTGCCGGAGTTCCTGATTACCGGCTTCAAAGTGGCGCCGATCCCGTTTGTCGGTGAGTGGCTCGACTCGGTGCTCCCGCAGTTCATCACGCAGGGCATGAACGTGACGTTCTACTTCGGCGGCACGTCACTGCTCATCATCGTCGGCGTCGCGATGGACACGGTGCAGCAGGTGGAGTCGCAGCTCATCATGCGGCACTACGACGGCTTCATGAAGAAGACGCGGATCAGGGGACGCAGGGGCTGATCGGGTCCGGATGGACCCATCGGCCTGCGTGAGGACCGACGGACGTGGATACGGGATGCCGTTGAACGTCATTTTGATTGGCCCCCCCGGCGCGGGGAAGGGCACGCAAGCGGAGCGGCTGTGCCGGCTGTACGGGATCCCGCGGATCTCGACCGGCGACATCCTTCGGGAGGCAGTGCAGAAGGACAGCTCGTTCGGCCGCGACGTCCACGACACGATTGCGGCCGGCCGCCTCGTGGCGGACGACCTCATCATTCGCGTCGTCAACGATCGACTGGCGCAGGACGATGCGCGGCGTGGATATGTGCTCGACGGCTTTCCGCGCACCGTCGTTCAGGCGCGCGCACTCGACCAGATGATGGATGGTCGGGGGCCGATCGTGCCGATCGTGGTGGTGGTGCCGGAGCCCGAGCTGGTGCGCCGTTTGACGCTGCGGCGCGTCTGTCACGACTGCGGCGCGACGTTCGGTCCGCCCGCCGTTGGGCTCGGATCGCCGGCCACGCAACAGTGCCCGCGATGCGGTGGCGTGCTGCTGTCGCGTGAGGACGACAATGCGGCGATCGTGACGGAGCGGCAGCGGGTGTTTGCCGAGCTCACGAAGCCGCTGGTGGCGTACTACACGAGCTATCCGACGTTTGCGTCGATCGACGGACTGCAGACGCCTGACGCGGTGACCGCGGTGCTGCGATCGCATATCGATGCGGTCACGACGGCATCGTCGGATGGCGGACGGGCACGGTCGTGATCATCTGCAAGTCGCCGGCAGAACTCGAGCGGATGAAGCGGGCCAGCGCGCTCGTCGCGCAGGTCCTCGTCGATCTCCGCGCTCGCGTGAAGCCGGGAGTGACGACAGCGGAACTGGACGCCTACGCTGAAGGGCGCGTGCGGGACGGCGGCGCGGAGCCGGCGTTCAAGGGCTACCACGGGTATCCGGCCACGATCTGCGCGTCGGTGAACGAAGAGGTCGTGCACGGGATTCCGTCGCGCCGTGAGCTCGTCGAGGGCGACGTCGTCTCGATCGACCTCGGCGTGCTGCTGGAGGGTTTCTTCGGCGACGCGGCGGTGACGGTACCCGTCGGGCGCGTGTCGGAACGGGCGGCCGATCTGTTGCGGGTGACCGAAGAGTCGCTGCATCGCGGCCTGGCGGCCGCGCGAGTCGGCGGGCGCGTGTCGGACATCGGCCATGCGGTGCAGGCGCACGTGGAGCAGCACGGGTTGTCGGTCGTGCGGGAGTTCGTCGGCCACGGCATCGGGGTGTCGCTCCACGAGGAGCCGCAGATCCCCAACTACGGGAGGCCCGGGAGCGGCCCGCGGCTGACCGAGGGAATGGTGCTGGCGATCGAGCCCATGGTGAACATGGGCAAGCCAGCCGTGCGGCTGCTGCAGGACGGATGGACGGCGGTGACTCGCGACGGTCTGCTCTCGGCGCACTTCGAGCACACCGTGGCGGTCACGTCCGACGGACCGCTGGTGCTCACGGCGCCAGGCGGCGCGATCCTGGCCGGAGTAGACGGCTATTGGGAGGCAGGCGCGGCCGTTCGCGGGCGCCGGGCCTAGAGACGTGGCGGGTGGACCCGCGGCGAGTGAACTGCCCGGTGTGGTGTCGGCGCAATTGCCGAGCGCGCTCTATCGGGTCACGCTCGACAGCGGACACCAGGTGGTGGCGCACATCGCAGGGACGCGTCGCGGCAACTTCGTGCGCATCCTCGTAGGCGATCGGGTCCTCGTAGCGCTCTCGCCGAAGGACCTGACGCGCGGACGGATCGTCGAGAGACTCTCGGAGTGAGCGATGAAAGTCAGAGCATCGGTGAAACGGATTTGTGACAAGTGCAAGGTGGTGCGCCGCCGCGGCGTGGTGCGCATCATCTGCACGAACCAGAAGCACAAGCAGAGGCAAGGCTAGTAACAGACTGCAGGCGACAGACTGCAGGCTGCAGGCCGTGACTGGGCCAGACCCGCCCGAAGCCTGTAGCCCGTAGCCCGTAGCCGACAAGGATCAAAAGAGCATGGCTCGTATCGCAGGCGTCGATCTTCCGCGGACCAAGCGGGTGGAAATCGGGCTGACTTACATCTTCGGCATCGGGCGACACCGCTCGAACGAGATTCTCTCGGAGGCCGCCGTGAGCGGCGACATCCGGGTCAAGGATCTGTCCGAAGAGGATGTGCGTAAGATCAGCCGCGTCATCGAGGAACAGGGGCGCGTCGAAGGCGACCTCCGCAAGGAGATCTCCCTGAACATCAAGCGCCTGATGGAGATCGGCTGTTATCGCGGCATGCGCCACCGCCGCAGCCTGCCGGTGCGCGGTCAGCGCACACGCACCAACGCGCGCACGCGCAAGGGCCCGCGCAAGGGCGCCATTGCCAAGAAGAAGACGGTGTAACTCATGGCCAAGACCGACGCAACAGCTACTCCCGAAAAGGGAACGGGCAAGAAGGCCAAGAAGGTCTTCAAGAAGCGGGGCGAGAAGCGGATCGTGCACAGCGGCTTCGCGCACATCCAGGCCTCGTTCAACAACACGATCGTGACGATCACCGACACCGAGGGGAACGTGATCGCCTGGTCGAGTGCCGGGGGAATTGGATTCAAGGGATCGCGCAAGGGCACGCCTTTCGCGGCGACGCAGGCGGCCATCAACGCCGCGAATGCCGCGAAGCAGCTCGGCCTGCGATCGGTCGAGGTCAAGGTGACGGGGCCGGGCTCGGGTCGCGAGTCGGCGATCCGCGCGCTCCAGACGATCGGAATCGAAGTGCGGTCGATCAAAGACGTGACCCCGATTCCGCACAATGGCTGCCGGCCGCCGAAGAGACGACGGGTCTAGGAACAGACTGCAGGCTGCAGGCTGCGGACTGCAGGCGATGTGACTGAACTGAGAGAGGCAAAGAACTAGATGGCTCGTTACAGTGGTCCGGTGTGCCGGCTGTGCCGTCGCGAGGGCATGAAGCTGTTTCTGAAGGGCGAACGGTGCTACACCGACAAGTGCGCCATCGAGAAGCGCAACTTCGCTCCTGGCCAGCACGGCAAGACGCGAAAGCAGAAGCTGGCCGGTTACGGCGTTCAGCTGCGCGAGAAGCAGAAGGTCAAGCGCATCTACGGAGTACTGGAGGATCAGTTCCGCCGGTACTTCGAGACGGCCGACCGTACGCGCGGCATCACCGGTGAGACGCTGCTGCAGCTGCTCGAGCGGCGGTTCGACAACGTGGTCTACCGCCTCGGGTTGGCGACCTCGCGCGCGCAGGCTCGCCAGCTGGTGCGCCACGGGCACTTCCTGATCAACGGGAAGAAAGTGGACATCCCGTCGTACTCGCTGCGCGCGGGCGACCTCGTGGCGGTCCGCGGGTCGAGCCAGAAGAATCCGACCATTGCGCACGCGATCGAAGAGGTCAAGGGCCGCGGCATTCCGGGCTGGCTCACCTTCGATGCGGGCGAGCAGACAGGAAAAATCCTGTCGCTCCCGACGCGCGAACAGATCAACCTGCCCGTCCAGGAGCAGCTGATCGTCGAGCTGTATTCGAAGTAGTTGGTAGTTGGTAGCTAGTGGTTGGTAGTTGTTGGTTGGCAGAGAGTTGTAGTCGTGGACGGTAGGGTCTCGTTCTTGACTACCAACTACTAACGACCAACGACCAACTTAATCGCACCCGCCGGCCCGCAGCCCTTCAGACCTGCGGTGGGAGGCCGGCGGCCATTACAGGCAGGTCTGGAGGCCGAAGCTGTCGGCCCGTAGCGAAAGGATTTGAAGATGCTCTGGAAAGGTTTTCAGCGTCCCAAGCGGCTCGAAGTTGAGCGCGAAACTCTCACGGATCGGTTCGGCCGGTTCCACGCGCAGCCGTTCGAGCGCGGTTTCGGCACCACCGTGGGCAACGCGCTGCGCCGCGTGCTCCTCTCGTCGATCGAAGGCGCGGCCATCACGGCCGTCAAGATCGACGGTGTGCTCCACGAGTTCTCGCCGATCCCGGGCGTCGTCGAGGATGCGACCGACATCATCCTCAACTTGAAGCAGATCCCCCTGAAGCTCCACGTGGACTACACCAAGACGCTGTATCTGCGCGTGGAGAAGGGCGGGGAGGTCAAGGCGAAGGACATCCAGGGCGACGCGGACGTGGAAGTGCTCGAGCCCGACGCCCACATCGCGACCGTCGCGGATGGCGGAAAGCTCCACATGGAGCTGCGCCTGAAGCGGGGCCGCGGCTACGTGTCTGCCGACAAGAACTTCGACGAGGACCTCGGCATTGGCTGGATCCCCGTTGACTCGGTGCACTCGCCGGTGAAGAAGGTCAACTATCTCGTCGAGGCCGCGCGCCTCGGCCAGACGACGGATTACGACAAGCTGACGCTCGACGTCTGGACGAATGGATCGGTGCAGCCGAGCGACGCCGTGTCGCTCGCAGCCAAGCTGATTCGCGACCACCTGAACATCTTCATCAACGTGGACGAGGCGACGGAGCCGACCACCGAAGCGCCGGCGGAAGCGCAGCGCAGCGGTGCGATCAACGAGCACCTCGACAAGTCGGTCGAAGAGCTCGAGCTGTCGGTGCGCTCGTACAACTGTCTGAAGAACGCGAATATCAGAACGATCCGCGAGCTCGTGCAGAAGACCGAAGCCGAGATGCTCAAGACGAAGAACTTCGGCCGGAAGTCGCTGAACGAAATCAAGGAGATCCTCCACAGCATGGGCCTGAGCCTCGGAATGCGGCTCGATCAGCCCGCGCCTGCGGAGCAATAGGAACGAGTAGACGGGAAGCATTGCAGAAAGACGAATGACGATTGACGAATAGCTTCTTGCGGCATCGAGGCTCACGGCCGGCGGCTTCGCACCGCTATCAGTCGTGGCCGAACGCGCGCGAGACCCAATCGTCACTCGTCAATCTGCATTCGTAATTGTAGGGTCGCAGTCTTTATGCCTCACAACATCGCACACCGGAAACTTGGACGCGTCAGCGAACATCGGCTGGCGCTCCTTCGCAATCAGGCGACCGCGCTGCTGCGCCACGAGCGCATCGAAACGACGGTGCCGAAGGCCAAGGAGCTGCGCCCGTTCGTCGAGCGTCTGATCACGCTGGCCAAGCGAGGCGTCGCCTCTGGCGAGGCCCCGAAGACGCTGCACGCCCGCCGTCTCGTCGCGCGCGACCTGCAGGACGTCGCGGTCGTCACCAAGCTGTTCGACGTGCTCGCGCCGCGATTCGCGGAGCGGCCCGGCGGCTACACGCGTATCCTGCGGCTCGGCCACCGGCGCGGCGACAGTGCCGAGGTGGCGCAAATCGAGCTCGTGGGCAGCGAGTACAACCCCAACGCCGAGCCCGAGTCGAAAGACACCGAAGCCGCCAAGCCGAAGAAGAGCGTCGGCGATCGCCTCAAGGCCGCCGCACAGCGCATCCGAGGCAAGAAAGACGACGACGGGAAGAAGGGCGGCAGGGCGCCGCATACGAAAGCTGAAGGCGGCCGCAAAGTCACGACCCCACGCAAGGCCGGCGGCAGCTAGGCGCGGGCACATCTCGGGCGGGGTGCATCGGCGGACTGGCCGAATGACCCCGCCCCCACATCGCCGCACCATCGCACCCGCACCTTCCCGTCCGCACCTCCTGTCCGCACCTTCCGACCGCACCCTTCGTCCGCACCCTTCGTCCGCACCTTTCGTCCGCACCCTTCGTCCGCACCTTTCGTCCGCACCTCCTGTCCGCACCTTCCGTCCGCACCTTCCGTCCGCACCCTTCTCTTCGCCTGTTAACCACTCACGCTCCGCGCGCGTATTGATGGGTACGAGCCGCTGCCAGCCGGACCTGTCGTCCGGGCCTGCGGCCGTGGAGATGTCCGATGCGTCGATGCGCCCGAATCACTGCCGCTCTGCTGCCTCTCGTCGCGCTGCTGAGCGCGCCGCCGATGGCGTCCGCGGCGTCCCGAGTGCCCCCGGGGCAGGCAGTCGATCCGAATCCTGTCCCGGCGGCAACACGTCGCCAGACACCCGCACCGGCACCCCAGCTGCCGCCAGCGGCTACGCGGCAGGTCACCCCGGGACCGCGCGTCACGCTGAGCCAGCCGGATGCCAACGAGACCCGGCAGCAGCTCGAGGAGTTGTTCCGTCAATACCCGCCGGCGCTGCGGCGCGTGCTGCAGCTCGATCCGTCCCTGCTCGCCAGCGGTGACTATCTCGCGCCGTACCCCGCGCTGTCGGCTTTCGTCGCCGAGCACCCCGAGGTGGCGCACGACCCCGACTTCTTCGTCGGCAAGTTTCGCGACAATCAGGACGGGCCGCCGCCGAGCGAGTCCTACCGCATGCTGGAGCGCATGAGCGAGACCGCCAGCCTGATGACAGTGTTCTTCGTCGTTGCCGGCGTGCTGGTCTGGCTGCTCAAGACGGTGCTCGACTATCGGCGGTGGCTCCGCCTCTCGCGGCTGCAGGCCGATGTCCACGGCAAGCTGCTGGATCGGCTGACGGCCTCCGATGAACTGCTCAACTACATCAAATCGCCGTCAGGACAGCGCTTCCTCGACGCAGCGCCGTTCCCGCTCGACCAGCCGGCCGCGCGCATGACCGCGCCCCTCAACCGCATCCTGTGGTCGCTGCAGGCCGGCTTCGTCCTCAGCTGCACCGGCGGCGGTCTGATGGTCGTCAGCCGCAGAGTCGTCGAGTCCGATATCAGCCAGTTCGTCTCCGTCATCGGCGTCGTCGTGATGGCGATTGGCCTGGGCTTCCTGTTGTCTGCTGGTGGCGCCTGGCTGCTGTCGAAGCGGCTCGGCCTCTTGAGTCCGGAGGGGCGTTCGAGCGATGATGCGACGGCCTTCGGACCGACGGCCTAGTCGGAAAGCTGACGCCCCGATGCACGACATCGTCTACGCCGACGTCGATCGCCTGCACGCGACAGACGATGCCCTCGCGATGAACGAGGAGACGTTCCAGGCGTTCTACGAGCGCACGGCGCGTCCGCTGTGGGCGTACCTGGCGAAGGCGACGGGAAGCCCGCAGCTGGCGGACGATCTGCTGCAGGAGGCGTACTTCCGATTCCTGCGCGCCCGCGCGGTACACCAGAGCGAGGCGCATCAGCGCCACTACCTGTTCCGGATCGCGGTCAACCTCGTTCGCGACGAACGGCGGCGCCGGCGGCCGGATTGGGTGCCGATGCCGGAGGGCGCGGAGGAGCGGGTCGCCGACCGCACTGCCTCCGACGCCGAGCGCAGCGCGTCGGTCGTGCAGGCGCTCGACCGCCTGGCGCCGCGGGACCGCGACATGCTCTGGTTTGCCTACGCGCTCGGGTCGTCGCACGCGCAGATCGCCGATGCGTTCGGACTGCGGACGAGCAGCGTGAAGCAGCTGCTCTTCAGGGCCCGCCGTCGGCTCGCCGCGATGCTGGGTCCGGGGGATGACAGGAGTCGCCGATCATGAGGGCGATGAACGAGTGCAGACACGCGACGGCGATGCTCGAGGCGGTCGTTGCCGGCGAGTGGCCCGAGCGGGTGAACGAGGAACTTCGCTCGCACGTGTCCGCCTGCCCGTCGTGTACGGAGCTCCTGGACCTCAGTCGGGCGCTGAGCGTGGAGGCTGGCCGGCTGGCGAGCGAGGCATCGCTGCCGACAGCCGGGGCGATGTGGTGGCGGATGCAGGCGCGTCAGCGGGCGGAGTCGGCGCGCGTCGCCGAGCGTCCGATCGCCGTCGTGCAGCTGCTCGCGCTCGCGAGCGGCATCGGCGCCGCCGTCGCGAGCGTTCTCGTCCTGATCGTCTGGCTGGGACGGCCGGCCCACCCCGGGCCGGCGCTCGTTTCCGTGGCGTTGTCGGCCAGCTTCGCGACCGCTCTCGAGCGCTCGGTCGCGCTGGTGCAATCGAGTCTGCCGATCGCGATGGCGGTCGTGCTGTCGGCGATTCTAGTGCCGCTCGTGCTCTATTTCGCGATGGTCGAGGACTGAGGCGCCTCTCAGACTTCCTCGACCTCTTCGCCCGCCCGCTCCGCCTTGTACGCCGCAATGATCTTTGTCTGCAGGTGCGTCGGCACTTCGTCGTAGTGCGAATACTCCATGTGGTACGAGCCGCGCCCGCCGGTGACGCTCGTCAGGTGCTGCTCGTAGGTCAGCATCTCGGCCATTGGCACCTGGGCGCGGATAACGGTATTCGAGCCGCGGGAATCCATGCCGCTGATGCGGCCGCGCCGTCCGTTCAGGTCGCCCATGAGATCACCAGCGAAGTCGCTCGGCGCGTGAATCTCCACGTTCATCACAGGCTCGAGGATCGTCGGCCGCGCGCGTGACATGCCATCCCTGAACGCGAGGCGTCCGGCCATCTTGAACGACAGCTCGTTCGAATCGACCGCGTGGAACGATCCGTCGAACACGGTCACGCGGAAGTCCACGACCGGATAGCCGGCGAGGTATCCACGGACGCGCGTCTCCTGAATGCCCTTCTCGACCGCGGGAATGTACTGCCGCGGGATCGACCCGCCGAAGATGTCGTCCACGAATTCGAAATCGGATCCGCGCGGCAGCGGCTCGAGCTTGATCTTGCAGTCGCCGAACTGGCCGTGGCCGCCCGTCTGCTTCTTGTGGCGTCCGTGTGCTTCGGCGCGGGCCGTAATGGTCTCGCGGTAGGGAATCCGCGGCGGTTTGAGGTTCACTTCGACGCCAAACCGGCGCTTCAGCTTCGCCACCGTCACTTCGATGTGCAGCTGTCCCTGTCCGGCGAGCAGCAGCTCGTGCGTCTGCGGATCGCGCGCGTACCGGATGGTCGGATCCTCTTCCTCGAGCCGGTGCATCGACGTGCTGATCTTGTCTTCGTCGCCGCGGCTCTTGGGCTCGATGGCGTACGAGAGCACGGGCTCCGGGAACTTCACCGGCACGAACGAAAGTCCCGCCGCCTTCTCGGCCAGCGTGTCGTTCGTGAGCGTGTCTTTGAGCTTGGCCACGGCGCCCAGATCTCCGGCACGCAGCTCCGGCACCGCGGTCGGCGTCTTGCCCTGCATCACCATCAGTGCGCCCAGACGCTCCGAGCTGTCACGCGTGAGGTTGTGGACGGTGGAATCCGCTTTCAACGTACCGGCGTAGACGCGGAAAAGGGTGATGCGCCCTGCGAACGGATCGGCCACCGTCTTCCAGACGAAGGCGGCGTACGGGCCCGTCGCGGAGGGCTCGCGCGTGATCTCGTTCTTTGCCGCATCGACTGCACGGAACGGACGCTCAGCTGGTGAGGGCAGGTAGTTCACGAGGGCATCGAGGACGAGCGGCACGGCGACGTTGAGCGTGCCGGACGTGACGAACGCGGGAGCGATCTTGCCCGCCAGTACCGCCGTGCGCAGACCGCCGACCAGCTCTTCCTGCGTCAACGTTCCCGCCTCGAAGAAGCGCTCCATCAACTTGTCGTCGGCTTCGGCCACCATCTCGATGAGCGCCTCGCGGGCAGTCGCGGCCGCGTCCGCCACATCCCCTGGCACGGCGCCTTCGGTCACGCTGTTGGAGCCGTCACCCTTGTACAGGAAGGCCTTCATCGACACGAGGTCCACGACGCCGCGGAAGTTCTTCTCCTCCCCAATCGGCAGCTGCACGGGCGTGACGATGCGGCTGCAGGCTTCGCGCACGGAGGCAAGCGCCCGGTCCAGACTCGCGCGCTCGCGATCGAGCCGGTTGATGACGACCAGCCTGGGGAGCGCGAGTGCCTCGGCCTCGCCCCACACTTTCTCGGTCTGCACCTCGGCGCCGGCGACCGCGTCCACCACGACAACCGCCGCATCGGCGACGTTCAGTGCCGCGCGCGCGTCGCTGAGGAAGTTCGCCATGCCGGGCGTGTCGATGAGATTGACTTTGACCTTGTTCCACTCGCACCAGGCCGGTGTCGCGGAAAGCGTATGTTTGCGGGCGACTTCCTCGTCGTCGTAATCGGTGACCGAGGTGCCGTCGTCAACTTTTCCGAAGCGATTGACGGCGCCGGCATCGAACAGGAGGGCTGCGGCCAACTGGGTCTTTCCGGAACCGCTATGGCCGACCAGCGCTACGTTTCGGATGCTGGCAGCGTCGTAGACCTTCATGGCAGGTATCCTCCGCCTCACGCGCGGGCGCGACGAGGCCGTATCCGCGGATCATATACCCGAGGGACCGGTCCGGTCAGGGCGTGATATCGTCGACCTGCGCCCCATGTGACCCATGGCCCGGCGCGGCGATCCCCCGTTCCCAGGCCTCATGCCCGCAGACGCTGCCCGACGCCCGCGCACTACCGTTCGACCGATCAAGAAGGTCCTCGCGGCCAACCGCAGCGAGATCGCCATCCGCATCTTCCGCGCCGCGACCGAGCTCGGGCTTGCGCACAGTCGCGATCTTACGCGCAGGAGGACCGCTTCTGCATCCACCGCTTCAAGGCGGACGAGGCCTACGTGGTCGGCGAAGGGCAAGGGGCCGGTGGCGGCGTACCTCGACATCGAGGGCATCGTCGCGCATCGCGAAGGAGAAAGGGGTGGACGCGATTCACCCCGGCTACGGCTTCCTGTCGGAGAACGCGGAGTTCGCGCGCGCGTGCGAGCGCGCCGGGATCGTCTTCGTCGGCCCGCGGCCCGAGCTGCTCGAGCATGATGGGCGACAAGACCGCCGCCGCGCGCCGCGGCGAAGGCCGCTGGTGTTCCGATGCTGCCGGGAACGGAGGAGCCGATCACGGATCGCGACGAGGCGCTCCGACGCCGCGCAGGACATCGGTTTCCCGCTGCATCATCAAGGCGGCGTTCGGCGGCGGCGGCCGCGGCATGCGGTCGTCGCAGAAGCCGGGCGACCTCGCACCGCTTGCTCGACGAGGCGCAGGGCGAAGCCGAGCGCGCCTTCGGCAATGCCGCCGTGTTTCTCGAAGAGTACATCCCGCGCGCCAAGCACATCGAGGTGCAGATTCTCGGCGACCACCACGGCAACGTGATCCACCTGCACGAGCGCGATTGCTCGGTGCAGCGCCGGCATCAGAAGGTCGTCGAGGTCGCGCCGAGCGTCGGGCTGCCGCCGATCGGTCGTCGGCGAGCTGTGCGAGGCCGCCGCACGCATTGCGCGCGAGATCCGCTACGACAACGCCGGCACGATCGAGTTCCTGTACGACCTCGACCGCCACGAGTGGTTCTTCATCGAGATGAATCCGCGCATCCAGGTGGAGCACACGGTGACCGAGGTCATCACCGGGCATCGACCTGGTGCGCGCGCAGATCCTGATCGCGCAGGGCTACCCGCTGCACGGCCCCGAGGTGGGCATGCCGCGACAGGACGACGTGCCGCGCAACGGCTACGCCATCCAGTGCCGCATCACGACCGAAGATCCGGAGAACAAATTCACCCCGACTACGGCAGGATCCTGGCCTACCGCTCGCCGGGCGGCTTTGGCGTCCGGCTCGACGGCGGCATGGGCTATGCCGGGGCGGTCATCACGCCGTTCTACGATTCGCTGCTCGTGAAGGTCAATCGCGAGCGGCCCGACGTTCGAGGCGGCACTCAACCGCGCGCGGCGCATCCTGCGCGAGTTCCGGATCCGCGGCGTCAAGACGAACATTCCGTTCCTCGAGAACGTCATCACGCACCAGGCATTCCGCGAGGGGCAGGCGACGACCACGCTGATCGACACGACGCCGGAGCTGTTCGCGTTCAAGCCGCGGCGCGACCGCGCGACGAAGCTGCTTCGACTTCCTCGGCAACGTCACGTGAACGGCAATCCCGCACGCCAAGGGCTACCGGCCGCCGGCGCCGCTCCAGCCGGCGGTCGCTCCGGCCCATCGACCCGCACGCGCCGGTGCCGCCAGGGCACGCGCAGAACTGCTGCTCGAGCTCGGCCCGAAGAAATTCGCCGAGTGGACGCTGGCAGCAGAAGCGCCTGCTCGTCACCGACACGACCTTCCGCGACGCGCACCAGTCGCTCATGGCCACGCGCGTGCGCAGCTTCGACATGCTGGCCGTCGCCGGTGCCGTCGCGCGCGCACTGCCGGACCTGTTCTCGCTCGAGATGTGGGGCGGCGCGACCTTCGACACCGCGATGCGGTTCCTGTCCGAGGATCCGTGGGAGCGCCTGCGCCAGCTCCGCGCGAAGATTCCGAACATCTGCTTCCAGATGCTGTTCCGCGGCGCGAACGCCGTCGGCTACACGAATTATCCCGGACAACGTCGTCGCCGGCTTCGTGAAGCACGCCGCCGCGAGCGGGCATGGACATTTTCCGCATCTTCGATTCGCTGAACTACCTGCCGAACCTGCGCGTCGCGATGGAGGCGGTGCAGGACACGCACGCAGTTTGCGAGGCGGCGCATCTGCTACACCGGCGACATCCTCGACGATCGCCGCGCGACAAGTATCTCGCTGAAGTACTACGTCCGGCTCGCGCAAGGAGCTGGAGCGGATGGGCGCCCATTTCCTCGCGATCAAGGACATGGCCGGCCTGTGCCGGCCCTACGCGGCGCACAAGCTGGTGAAGGCCCTGAAGGAGGAGATCGGCCTGCCGATTCACTTCCACACGCACGACACGAGCGGCGTCAGCCTCGGCCTCCGTGCTCAGGGCCAGCCGACGCGGGCGTGGACGTGGTCGATCTCGCGCATCGCGTCGATGAGCGGCAGCACGTCGCAGCCGAATCTGAACTCCATCGTGGCCGCGCTGCAGCACACGCCGCGCGACACCGGCCTCGACCTCGACGCGCTGAACGAGTTCTCCGACTACTGGGAGCACGTCCGCGAGTTCTACGCGCCGTTCGACACCGCGCCGCAGCACGGGCAGCGCCGAGGTCTATCTGCACGAGATGCCCGGCGGCCAGTACACGAACCTGAAGGAGCAGGCCGCTCGATGGGCGGTGGCGCATCGCTGGCCGGAAATCGCGCGCACCTACGCCGAGGTGAACCAGCTCTTCGGCGACATCGTCAAGGTGACGCCGTCATCGCAAGGTCGTCGGCGACATGGCGCTGTTCCTGTTCGCGCGCGGCATCAAGCCCGCCGACGTCGTGAACCTCGAGCCCGGCAGCACGCCCTTCCCCGAGAGCGTCGATCGACATGCTGAGCGGCGGACTCGGCTGGCCCGAGGGCGGCTGGCCCGAGGCCGTGAGCCTTGCGGTGCTGGGCCGCGAGCGCCATCGAGAGGCGCGGGCGCGGTACGAGGCTGCCGTGGCGTCCGAGCGCAAGCCGTCGCGGGCGGCCCGAACGACAACAGGTGCCCAGCGTGCCCGGTCCGCCGCAGGAGCCGACGATGGCCTGAAGGCATACCGGCGGGAGCTCGCCGAGAAGCTCCGGCACGACCCGACAGACGACCAGCTCTACTCGCACCTCATGTACCCGCAAGTGTTCGCCGAGTTCCTGAAGCAGCAGCGCGAGTACGGCGACGTGAGTGTGCTCCCGACGCCGGCCTTCTTCTACGGCCTGTCGCCCGGCGAGGAGATCACGGTCGACATCGAGGAAGGAAAGACCCTCATCATCCGTCTCGTCGGCGTCGGAGCGCCGGATGCCGACGGCAGGCGGGCTCTGAGCTTCGAGTTGAACGGGATGGCGCGCGAAGCGTTCATCACCGACAAGGGTGTCGCGCCGAAGGCCAAGACGCGCCCGATGGCGGATCTCGGCGACTCGCTGCAGGTTGCCGCGCCCATCCCGGGGCTCATCGCCGCGCTCTACACGTCGGTCGGCGCGAAGATCGCGAAGGGCGACAAGCTGTTCACCATGGAGGCGATGAAGATGCAGACGACGGTCTTCGCGCCGGTGGATGGCGTCGTCTCCGCGCTGCACGCGGCCGTCGGCGAAACCGTCGAAGCCAAGGATCTCATCGTCCGATTGCGGGGATGAACGGAGTGCGGAGTGCGGAGTGCGGAGTGCGAAGTGGAGGACGCGGAGTGGATCAGCGCAGCCGCGCCAGAAGCGCCTCCGCCCGCTCGCGCCACTCCGGCCACTCTCGCGCCTGCAGGACCCAGCGTCGCGCCTCGGCCGGCTGATCCGCGCGAGCTGAAGCCACTCCGGCGTTGAACCGGGCGAGTCCTTCCTGGTTGTGAGCCGTCTTCCGGGCAGCGTCGGTGCGGGCAATGAACCGCGCTCGGCGGACGTCGTCCATCGGCGCCGCGTGGATTTCCTCGAGCCGGCTCTGATAGCGAGCTTGCGTCTGGACGAGGCACTCGGCTGACGAACCGAAGCGCTGCGCCGCGGCGGCCCACGACTCGAGCCTGGCGAGGACGCCGGCGAGCGCCAGCGGGATGTCGCAGTCGGTCTCATCGAGCTTCAACGCGGCTTCGAGCTCCGCCTGCGCGCGCGGCCACTCGTTGCGCGCGCTGGCGATGGATCCCGCGAGGAAGTGGACGCGTGCGTTCGACATCAGTCGAAGCGACGCGTCGACGTCGTTCGTCGCCACGTCCAGTTCTTTCATCTGGAACCGATTCCACGCACGCCAGTAGTACGCGTCCCCGACCAGCCACGTTCCCATCGCAATGATCCGGTCGAGGATCGGGATGGCCTCCGTCGGCCGTCCGAGCGCGCTCAGTGCGCGTGCCTTGCCCAGCATCGCATCCACCTGGTCTGAGACCACGTCAAGGACCTGCTGATACTCGGGGAGGCTGGCTTCGTATTCCTCGAGCATGACGTGCACGCGTCCGAGCTGCATCGCTGCCGGCAACATCCCGGGAAACGCACGGAGGGCCACCGTATGGTGATGCTCCGCGGATAGCAGGGCACCGCCGTTGAGCGCCGCGTTCCCGACTGCCAATTCAATCTCTTCGAACCGGGGATCGCTCTTCTTCAGGCTCTCGAGCGTATCGATGTCCGGGACGCCACAGGTCGCCGCGCGGTAGAGGAGGAGCGCTGGCACCGCGCTGGATGCCTTCTGCCGTGATTGCTCGTCCGGGGGGTCGCCTGGCGACTGACAATCGAGCGTCTGCAGGAGGTACTGAGCCGTCACGTCCGAGGCGGGGAGCGCCGCCAGCTCGGTGCGCAGCCGGGCGACCGTGTCGGCGGCCTCTGGTTTTGGGACGAGCATCGCGTCGCGCTCCGCGCCGGTCGCGGCGTACACCGGCCATGGGACCAACTCCATTACCGCCACGAACGGCGCAGCGCGCCCGCCCGTCTGAGACGGTAGCCGCGACCGGACGGCCGGCGCGTGATCGTCGGCCCGCAATCCGAGCTCCCGGTCGCGCATGGCCAGCAGCACGACTGCATCGAATGCGCGCGCACGGGCGGTTGCTCGGTCGCGGCGGGAAGAGCCCGCCAGCCGCTCGTAGATGGTCTGCGCTTCTTCGAGGCACCGATAGCAGCCGGCAGCGAGGAGTGTGTCCGCCCGGACGAGCTGCGAGGGCGACGTTGCGACAGGCTTCCGATGGCCGGCGCACGCGGAGCCGGCGAGACCCGCCAGAACGGCGACAATCAGCCTGGCGCTGGGAGGCACAAAGCCGTTAGACACCGCAACGCTAAATTCGGAGTGTGGAGTGCGGAGCTCGGAGTGCCGACTTGCGGAGCGGGAACTCGCGCGGAGGCGCTGTCCCGGGTTGACTGCAGCTGGCGGTTGCGTCATCATCAGTCAGCTTACTAAGTTAACTATGTATTCCAGCGAGTGATTCCTGACCAGCTTCGAAGGAGAAATGCCGTGTCCCGTCTTTCGCGCATCCTCAACGTCTTCCGTTCGGCGCATGTCGAGGACGAGCTCGACGAGGAGCTGCGATTCCACGTCGAGGAACGGGCCCGACAGCTCATGGCCGGCGGCATGGCCGAGGGGGAGGCGTACCGCCAGGCACGCAGCCGGCTTGGCAACGCCGGCGTCATTCGCGAGCACAGCCGCGACGTGAAGCTGGTGGCTGGCCTGGACGCGCTCCTGCGGGACCTGCGATTCGGCTTCCGACTGCTTCGCCGCGACTGGGTGGTCTCGATGGCTGCCGTTGCCTCGCTCGGCCTCGCCATCGGCGCCTGCACGGCGGCCTTCGAGCTGGTGGACGCCCTCATCCTGCGGCCGCTCCCGGTGCGTGACCCGTCGAGCCTCGTGTCGCTCGCCGTTATCGAGGACCCGAGCCAGGGACGCGCTCGCACCTCCTTCAACTATCCGCTTTACGAACGACTGGGCGACGCGACGCGAGGCCGGCTCGAGCTGGCCGCCCTCAGCTACCAGATGCAGCATCGCGTCCGGATCGACACCAATACCGACGAAGAGCCTGTGTACGCTCAGTTCGCGTCGGGCAACGCGTTCGGGCTGTTGGGCATTACGCCGGCCCTCGGGCGCGTGATCGTTCCATCGGACGACCGGCTGTCCGGTGACAATCACGTGGCGGTGCTGAGTCACAGCTTCTGGACGCGCCGATTCGGTGGCGATCCGAAGGTCATCGGCCATCGCCTCGTGCTCGAACGCAAGACCTTCCAGATCGTTGGCGTGGCGCGTGAGGGATTCACGGGCGTCGAACCTGGCATTCGCACGGATTTCTGGGTGCCCCTGAAGTCGAACACCGAGGGCCCGTCGTTCAGCGATGCCGGCTGGCACTGGTTCAAGGTGATAGGCCGGCTCGAATCGGGACATTCTGCCGATCAGGTGCGGGATGTCATGCAGTCCGCGCTCACGACGTTCCGCCGGGAACAGGTCGCCGAGCGATGGAAGCCTGGCATGCCCACCGCGGGCCGGGACCGCTACCTGGGTGCCCGAATGGCGCTGCACCCGGCGTCGAACGGCATGTCTGACCTGCGCGTGAACTTCGAGCGGCCGCTCTGGATTCTGGCGGCCGTCGTGGGACTGGTACTGCTGCTGGCCTGCTCCAACCTCGCCAATCTCATGCTCGCGCGCGGTGCGGCCCGGGCGCGCGAAATGGCCTTGCGTCTCTCGATTGGCGCGGAACGCGGCCGCCTCGTGCAGCAGCTCCTTGTCGAGGCCGGCATGATTTCGTGCGCGGCCGTCATCCTGGGTACCTCCTTCGCATGGATTGCGGCGCCCACGATCGTCTCGCTCCTGGCGCCGCAGTCGGCGCCCGCCTACCTGGATCTGCGGCTCGACTGGCGTGTCCTGACGTTCATCGCGGCGCTGGGCGTGCTGGCCACCGCCACCTTCGGGCTCGTCCCAGCGCTGCGCGCTTCGTCGGCGTCACCGATCGAGGCGCTCAAGAGCGGCGGGCGGCAGAGTACCCGCGCGACGCTGCTCCGGCCACTCATCGCCTCTCAGATGGCGTTCAGTCTTACCGTGGTCGTCGTCGCGGGCGTGCTGCTGATCTCGTTCAACAGGTTGACCAGTGTTGACATCGGCTTCGAGCCTCGTGGAGTGACGCTCGTGAGCCTTGAGCTCGTTGATCCCGACGAGGGCGCGCGGGGACGAGCCGGGGTGCTGATGCTGCTCGACCAGGTGAGAGCCATGCCCGACGTTACGTCGGCCGCGATCTCCAAGTGGCCGCTGATGAGCGGAGCGGGCTGGTCAGGGTGGGTGCGCATCCCTGGAAAGCCGCCTGACGACCGCGAGGTGTACTTCCTCGAAGTGACACCGGGATTCTTCGACACCATGCGGACCCGGCTGCTCGCTGGCCGCGACCTCGTTAAACAGGACTTCGATAACGAGGGAGCAGTCGTCGTCAACGAAACCTTCGCTCGCCAGTACTTCAACGGGGAGTCGCCGGTGGGCCGGCCCTTCGTGCGCCCCGAACGCACCCGCTCCGGGTCCGTCGATATCCCGCAGCAGATTGTTGGCCTGGTCGCTGACGCCAAGTACAACGATCTGCGCGAGGCGACGCCGCCCATCATCTATCTGCCATTCCGCGGTCCACGGCCTGGTGACGAGATGACGCTCAGGCCGGGGACCCTGGAAGTTCGGTCGGCACTGTCGGAGGCCGCGCTGACCACGGCCGTCCGCGCGGCTGCCGCGCGCGTGAGTCCGAAGATGAAGGTGACGAACGTCACGAGCCAGTACCTCGCTCGTCACCAACACCATGCTCCGCGAGCGGTTGCTCGCGATCCTCGCCGGCTTCTTCGCGCTGGTCAGCCTGTCGCTGGCGGCCGTCGGCCTCTACGGCGTGCTCAGCTTCTCGGTCGTGCAGCAGACTCGTGAAATCGGGATCCGGATGGCGCTGGGCGCTACGACTCGCTCTGTAGTCGCCGGTGTGCTGGGCGGTGTCGGCGGGTACGTCGCAGGAGGAATGGTCGCTGGACTTGCCGCGGGCCTCTGGATGGCGCGTTTCCTGACCGCGGTGCTGTTCGGCGTGCTGCCCGGCGACCCAGCGACGATCGCGCTTCCGCTGTTGCTGCTGCTCGGTGTCGCGCTGGTCGCGTCGCTGCTCCCCGCACGTCAGGCTGCCGGAGTCGATCCGATCGTCGCGCTTCGAGACGAATGAATCCAATTCGGAGTTCGGAGTTGCGGAGTGCGGAGTGCGGAGGGCGGAGGGCGGAACGAAGCGCGGAATTCGGACTTCGGAGTGTAATCGCGCGAGGCCACGCTCTCAACGCCCCGCGAGAGCCGGTCAGGCACGGTGTGACCGGCTCCACTCAGAACGTCACCCCGACTTCGAATTGATAGGCCCTGGGCGTCACGAAGTGCGTGCCGCTGAATGTCGAGAGGAAGTTGTACAGCGCCTCGGTGTTCGTGATGTTCACGATGCTGAAACGGACCCGCAGCTTCGTCCGGTCGCCGTGCAGCAGGTTGTCGGCGCCGACGCCGAGGTCGATGAGATGGCGCGGGGCAATACGTGGTGGATTGTTGAGATCGTCCTCGGTGCCGTCGGCGGGGATGTGCAGACGCGTCGCACCCCGGTTTGTTGACTCACAACTGGTGATGGGCGACGTCAGTGTGGCGATCGCGCTGCCGCAGAACAGTCCGATGGCCGCCTGCTGATCGGCCGTGAATGTGAGGGCGGTCGCATAGTCGGGAACCGAGGCGGCGACCAGACCCGAGTCGTAGCGCCACGACAGTGCGGTCCAGACACCGCGCTCCTTGTTGAACGTGTACTGCACGTGGGTCGTCTGCTGAAACTTCTGGTCGTGATCGATCCGGAACGTGCCCTCCGGTGCCTCGAGCAACAGTCCGCCGGTGCCAGGCGGCGTGAAGATCGCGTTGGTATGGCCCATCACGGTGAAGGCGCTCAGCCCGTGATGCTCGACGAGATTCACGCGAGCGGTGAATCCATCCAGCTTCGAGTGATCCCACGAGACCGGGAAGAAGATCGGCGTGTCGAACAGCACACCGAAGTCGTAGGCGTTCGTCGTGTTCTTGTAGAAGTATCCGGCATCGACGACGAACCATTGGCCGAGTGCTTGCTGCACACCGCCTTCGAACTGGTCGCGAACACCGGGCCGCAGCACCTCGCCGCTCGTACCGAAGATCGCGGGGTCCGCGGTGCTCGACAGAATGAGGTTCTCGTTGTACGGCGTCTCCAGCGTCCTCCCGTATGATGCGCGGAGCACGGTGCCCGACCCTGGAATCGCGTAGGCGACGCCGAGGCGTGGCTGAAGCAGGAACTTGGAGGCCAGTCCGTCGTAGTGGTCGCCACGGAGGCCCAACTTGATCGTGGCCGGACCCGCCTTGACATCGTCCTGTACGTAGAAGGATTGTTGTTTGATGGTCGCGCGTCCGTCGAACACGTACGACTGGCCGCCGCGCGACAGATCGTAGGGAACCAAGCCGGGGACGAAATCCACGTTGGCCTCGAGCCCCGCAGTGCCGCACTGAGCGTCCGAGATCAGGTTCGGGTTGTCCGATGGCGCGCCGTCCGCGTCGACGCACGGCGAGTTCGCCGTGGGGTCCGTCAATCCGAGGGCGAAGTGCTCCTGGAGTCTGGTGGCGCCAACGGCTCCGCCAAACTTTACGTTGTGACCGCCCGTGGCGTACGACAGATCGGCTTTCATACCAAAATTCGTCAGGTGCCGGTCCTGTGAGGCGCTGCCCGGCAGGTCGCTGAACGGGTCCGGGCTCGGCGTGTACTGCACTCGATCGCGGCGCACGAAGCCATTGGCCGCCAGGACCAGCTTCGGGCTGAGGATCCGCGTGTAGCCGGGTGCGATGTTGAACGTATCGATCTTCTGGTGCTGTGCCTGGCCGGCCGCCGCCTGATCGTAGGTGTTGGGCACGTCGAAGGCCGATCGTCCCACCTGGCCGTTCACCTTGAAGGCATCCAGCGTCGTCGGGTGCCAGTCGACGCGATCGAACAACGACTGGCTGTTGCCAGAGCCGTGCAGCGCGTTGAACTCCGGCGGGTCCAGATAGCGATCCGACCGCACTCCATTTGCTGACACGAAGTTCCCGACCGTGTGGTTGCCGATGCCGAGATTCATATCCGCCGCGGGGCTGTTGAACGAGCTGTACGTCCCGCTCGCGCTTCCTGTGGGCCGGGAGAGATCGAGTCCAGACCGCGTCACGATCCGGACGACCAGACTGTCCTTGTCACCGAACTCGGCGGGCGGCACGCCCGTGATGACCTCCATCGACTGCACGGCATCCGGTGAGATCTGATTCGAGTAGATCCGGCTCTGTTGATCGGTCACCGGCTGGTTGTCGATCGAGAACTGGGTCTGCCCGTGATCGCCGATCGGATGGAAGAACCCATTCGCGTCCGCGACGACACCCGGTGATGCCAGGGTGATGATCTGATTCACGCCGGCGGAGGATTCCACCGGCAGCCTCGCGACCAGCGATTGGTCGATGTCTGTGTGCGCCGTAGGATCGTGCTCGAGCAGGTCCGTGGAATGCCCAACCACCTCGACCGAGGTCGTCGCGCCAGCGAGATTGAGTGTGAGATCGAGATCGATCGGTACCGACGTCCGGACCTCGACATCACGCTCCAGCGTCCGGAAGCCCTCGACGGCAACCGAGAGATGGTACGGGTTGGGTGCGAGGTTCCTGAACACGAACCGCCCGTCGGCTCCGCTGGAGGCCTCGCGTCTGAATCCGGACAGGGGATTACTCAACGCCACGATCACGCTGACCATCGGCGCTCCGGTGGGATCCTTCACCACACCCTGCACTGTCCCAGTTCCGCCAAGTCCCTGGGCCATCAGATGAGGCGGAACGATCACGCTTCCTGCAACCAGGGCGGCTTGCAAGATCCGCCAAGAAGAGGGACGTGCACGCATGCCGCCGGCTCGAGTCATGCGCTGCACAATAGCGACGTCGTCGCGCAAGGGCCGAGCGGAACCCAATGGATGGTCCTTTCCGCACGGTGGCTGGCTGCGTCCGGCCGACAGGCCGTCCAGGGCTCTCGATTCCGCCGCTCAGCGAACTCGATCGACCAGTCACCCGCTCCCAGCAGCCGCTCATCGCCTTGCCATCGCTGCTCCCCGGTCGATTCGCTACGATAGTGGGGCGATGGGCGCCGGCAGCCTTCTCAACCTCTTTGGTTTCAGCCTGGGTCTGGCGCTGTACGCCATGCTCCTGGCCATGCTGATCCCGCGTCGGCGGGACGGCCCACAACTCGAGTCGGTCGATTCGCTCCTCCTGGTGACCGCCCTGCTAGGGCTCGCTTGGAACGCGCTGGCTCTCATCAGCGGTGAACTGCCGCGCCTGGGCATCGCGGATCCGATGCCGTTGCCCAAGGCGGTGGCCATCGCGGCGCTGGGATTCCTGCCCGCGGTCATGGTGCATTCCGTGCTGAGGGGAGAGCATGACGCGGTGCGCGGAACGAGGCGCGTCCTCGTGTGTATCGCGTACGCGGTCGGCGGTGTGGCGGCCGCACTCAACCTCTGGGCGGGCACCACCGGTTCGGCAGTGCCCTCGGTCGCCGCGATGCGCCTGCTCACGTATGGATTCGTGGCTCTCGTTCTGCCGGTTGCCGCGGTGACGCGGGGCCAGCCGGGGGCGCGTCGTGCCCTCTGGATCGCTGCGTTATCAGTCTTCGCGGTATCCGCGTTCCACCTCTCCGAGCTGCACGGCGGCCATTCGTCCTGGCCCATCGAGCTGATCGGCCATCACGCGTCGCTGCCTCTGGCCCTGGCGATCCTGTATCAGGACTATCCATTTGCACTCGCGGACCTGTTCCTGAAGCGCGCGTTGAGCCTCATGGCGATCGTCGGCCTCGCGCTCGCCGGTATCGGTGCATATGCCGCGGCGTTCCCGTCGGTTGGTGCGTGGCTGAGCGGCGACGCCGGTCGTATCGGCCTCCTCGTCGCGTTGTGGGTCTCGACGGGGATGCTCTATCCCGAAATTCGCCGGGTGGCAGCGCGGTTCGTGGATGCCGTCATATTCCATCGGCCCGACTACCCGGAGGTCCGCGCAACGATCGTGCGAACGGCACAAGCCTCCGAGTCTGCGAACGAGCTCCTCGACGCCGTGTGTGCGCTGCTCGCGCCCGCCCTCAGTGCGCGCCGCGTGACGTGGCACGAATGGCACGGACCGCCTGGCGACGACGGCGGCCCGACAGTCATGAGTGGGCCCGATGCGGCCTCGTGGGCACAAGCCGGCGTGCGGGATCGGATTCGTGACGAGCCGATCGCGATCGTGGTCGTCGTGCCGACGGCAGACCCGCCCCGTTGGGTGCTTGTCGTGTCGGCCCTGACCCGCGGCCGCCGCGTGCTCTCGGGCGATCGTACGTTTCTCGAATCGGCCGCGCTCGTCGTGGCGCGTCGCATCGATACCATCCGCATCACCGGCGAGCGGCACGCGCGCGAGATCCGGGAACGCGACGCAGTGACACTCGCACGCGAGGCCGAGCTGCGCGCACTCCGCGCGCAGATCAACCCCCATTTTCTGTTCAACGCGCTCACGACGATCGGATACCTCGTCCGCGCTGCCCCTGATCGCGCCATTGCGGTGTTGTTGCGTCTCACGTCACTGCTGCGGGCCGCGTTGAAGTCCGATGGACCGTTCACGACACTCGGCCGCGAGCTCGATCTTGTGGAGTCCTACCTCGAGATCGAACACGCGCGCTTCGAGGAACGCCTCGACGTCGTCATCGATGTCCCCGTCGCGCTGCGTGGTCTCGCGGTTCCGTCGTTCGTGCTGCAGCCTCTCGTCGAGAACGCGGTCAAACACGGGATTGCCAGTCGTCAGCAGGGAGGCACGGTGACAATCACCGGGCGCCTGGAGCGCACAGACTCCGGCCGCGACGTCCTCGTGCTCGTTGTCCAGGACACGGGTGCCGGCACCACGCGCGCCGCCTTCAACCGCGGCAGGGACGCCGGCGTCGGAATCCGGAACATCGAGCGCCGGCTGGCGGGATTGTTTGTCGCTGACGCGGGCCTCATGGTGCATACCGCACCGGGTGCGGGAACGACGGTCGAAGTCCGGTGCCCTGCCGAGCCGGCCGACGCAGCCGTCTCGCGCCCGAGTGCTCGCACGATGAGCGCCGCTCTTCGCGTGCTCGTCGCGGACGATGAGCGACCCGCCCGGTCGTTTCTGCTTGCGCTCTTGCGGTCCTTCGACGACGTGGCCGTGGTAGGCGAGGCATCGTCGGGGGCGCAGGCGGTGGCACTCGTCGAACAATGCCGGCCGGACCTCGCTTTACTCGACTGGCAGATGCCTGAGCTCGATGGCCTCGGTGTCGTCCGCCAGCTGCAGCGTCGATACCTTCCGCTCATCGCGTTCGTGACTGCGTACGACGAGTATGCGGTGCGTGCCTTCGAGATGAACGCGGTGGACTACCTGATGAAGCCCGTCGATCCCGTTCGGCTGAGGGAGACGCTGAACCGTGCGCAGGAACGAATCGAGCGCAACGAGCTCGCAACCGAACAGGCGGGCGTCAGCGCTGCGCTTGACACCTACGAAGCGTCGGCGAGTCGCCCTCTCGAGCGGATTCCCGTGCGGCGTCGCGACGAGATCGTGTTCGTGCCTGTGGGGCACGTGGTGTCGGTCGTAGCACAGGGTGAGCTCCTGCGAATCAGCACGATCCGCGGCGAGCACCACACCATCACCTACCGTCTGAAGGACCTCGAACAGCGCCTGGACCAGACTCGATTCGTTCGCCTGGGCCGAGGCAGCCTCGTCAACGTCGACTGTATCGGCAAGGTGACGGTGATGCCTGGTGGCACGCACATGGCGGTGTTGACGACCGGCGAGACGCTACCAGTCAGCCGCCTGCAGTCGCGAATCCTGCGCGAGCGACTCTTCAAACTGTAAACGGAGTTCGGAATTCGGAGTGCGGAGGGCGGAACGAAGTGCGGAGTTTGGAATTCGGAGTGCGGAGTTCGACGTTCAGTAACTGCCATGGCCTGCGCCGCCGACAGCGCAGATATCGCGAGCGATGTGAACGATAAGCGCGACATCCAGCCGTTTCTGCGCTTTCGCGTGTGGAACGCTGCTTGCCGGCACGCCTATCATGGCCGTACGGCAAGATCTGAAGTTCCGAACGAAGCGTTTTGGCCTCGACATCCTGCGCCTGGCCGGTGAACTGCGACCGGGCACGAGCGGGCATCTCTTGAAGTGGCAGCTGGTGAGGGCCGGGACGGGTGTCGGCGCGAACTATCGCGCGTCCTGCCGGGCGAAATCGCGGGCCGACTTCATTGCGAAGATGACGACAACGGAGGAGGAGGCAGACGAGGCCGCCTACTGGTTGGAAGTGCTGATTGAGTCGGGAGATGTCTCACGCGCCCGCGGCGCCGAGCTCCTCGACGAAGCGAATCAACTCACCGCTATCTTCGTCGCTTCGATCAAAACGGCCAAATCGAACACGCGAGAGCGCTAATTCCGCCCTCCGCCCTCCGCACTCCCAACTTCGTTCCGCCCTCCGCACTCCGAATTCCGAACTCCGTTCATTCGTAGCGAAGCGCTTCGATGGGGTCGAGTCTTGCCGCTTTGAACGCCGGATAGAGCCCGAAGAAGATGCCGACGCTGGCGGAGAAGCTCAGGCCAATGGCGAACGACCACCAGGGCAGCGAGACGGGGAACTTCGCCCACAGGTGCACGATGAGGCCGATCGACGCGCCCATCAGGATCCCGAGCACGCCGCCGAGTGACGTGAGGAAGACCGCTTCGAGCAGGAACTGCAGCAGGATGTCGCGGCGTTTTGCGCCGAGCGCCTTCCGGACGCCGATCTCGCGCGTGCGCTCGGTGACCGAAATCATCATGATGGCCATGACGCCGATGCCGCCCACCATCAGCGCGATCGACGAGATCACCACGAGCGCGAGGAACACCGCGCGCGTGAACTGATCGAAGATCTTCATGATCACGTCAGAGGTCAGGATGTCGAAGTTGTTCTCCTGATCCAGCTTCAGCCGGTGCCGGCTCCGCATGACCTGCTCGATCTCGGCGATGAGCTTTGCGCGCGGCGTGCCGGGGTAGGGCACGACCGCGATCATCAGGAAGCGCGAGATCAACCCGCGGAATCGCGGCGGCGGATACAGCTTGTCGTAGGTCGTGATCGGGATCACCGCGAACTCGTCGGGATTGCCGCCGAGCGGGCTCGGCCGCTTGCCCATCACGCCGACGACGGTGAACTCGTTCTGTCCGATGCGGATCTTCTTGCCGACGGGGTCGCTGACCTTGAAGAGCACGTCCGCCGGCGCGTAGCCGAGCACGGCGACCATCCGACGATGATCCACCTCGAAGTCGTTGAAGAACCGCCCCTGCTCGATCGACAGATAGTTGACTTCGGGGAAGTTGGCCGTCGCGCCGACGACCGCCATTTCCTTCGTGGATTCCTTGCCGAAGCTCAGACGCTGCTGTTGCGTGCCGGGACCGCCGCCCAGCTGCTCCGCCACCAGCATCACCGACGGCGCACCGGTCTTGATCGCGCGTGCGTCTTCTTCAGTGAGGTCCGGGCGCCGCATCACGTCCCAGAACTGTTTGCCGCTCGCGAAGCTGACGATGCTCAGCTTCGCGACGTAGACGGTGTCGGCACCCATCTGGCGGATCAGGTTCTCCATCTGATCGCCGAAGCCGCGGATGAGCGACGTCATGCCCACGATCGACGTCACGCCGATGACGACGCCGAGGATCGTCAGCGCCGAACGCAGCTTGTTCGTGATGAGCGTCCCCACGGCCATCGACAGAATCTCGGAGAGCAGGCCGTAGCGGAAGCGAGGAGTCTTCATAAATGATGCGTGCAACGACGATTGCAGATTGACGATTGATGATTGGGTGATGGGCTCAGGTGCAACTGATTGCTCAGCGTGCGCTCCTCGCCGGGCTATTCGTCATTCATCAATCTGCATTCGTCAATGCAAATGCTATTCACGCCGTAAGGCTTCGATCGGGTCGAGCCTCGATGCGCGTATGGCCGGATAAAGTCCGAAAAACAGTCCGACGATGGCGGTCATCCCGAGGCTCACCGGAACGGACCACGGCTCGATCTTGGCCGGCAGCGGAGTGAAGGCTGCGACCGTGAGCGCCGCTGCAAAGCCGAGCGCAGTCCCGATCAGGCCGCCGACAATCGACAGCGTCGTGGACTCCGTCAGCACCTGCCACACGATATCGCGCCGCTTGGCGCCGAGGGCCTTGCGGAGGCCGATCTCGCGCGTGCGCTCGCTCACGACCATCAGCATGATGTTCATGATGACGAGGCCGCCGACCACGAGCGACAGCGACACCACGCCGATCAGGATCGCGAAGATGCCCTTCGAGAAGTTCTTCCAGAAGTCCATCAGCGTGTCGGACGTGTACATTCCGAAGTTGTCGTCGTCCTTCGGGCGCAAGTGCCGCTTCACGCGCAGGGCGATGCGCGTGTCGTCCATGGCGCTCGTCAGGTCGTCCGGCGTCGTCGGCTTGACGGTCAGCTCGAGCGAGCGGCGCGATCCGAACAGCCGCTGGAAAGCGGCCAGGGGCATCAGGGCGAACTCGTCCTGCGAGTTGCCGAAGACGGATCCCTTCTTCTCGCTGACACCGACCACGCGGAAGTGGACGCCGTTGATCTGAATGTTCTGATCGATCGGGTTGCGGCCCTTGAACAGCTTGTCGGCCGTGTCCCAGCCGAGGAGCACGACCGGCTGGCCGCGCTCGACCTCCATGCGGCTCGGCAGCCGGCCCATCGCAGGCTCGTAGGTCCCGAACTCTTCGTAGCTGGCCGACACGCCGCGAACGCGCGTGCTGTCGAGCAGAACGTCCCTGAAGTTCATCGACGCCTGCGAGCCCGATTCGGCCATCACGGCGCTGATGGCCGGACTGAACGACGCGATGGCCCGCGCGTCGAGCATCGTGACATCTGGATTCCGCCGCCAGGCGCGGTCCGCCTGCTCGCGATCCGTGATGAAGCCCACCTTCTCGACCTTGAACGTGCCGAGGCCGACGTCTTTCACGATGGCGTCGCCCACATAGGCGTTCATGCCTTGAATCAGCGACACCACGGCGATGATCGAGGTCACGGCCACGATGTTGCCGAGCACCATCATGAACGACCGCAGCTTGTTGGACCAGACGGAGCCCAGCGCAAGCTTGATGGCGGCGAAGATTTGAATCATGCCAGACAGCTCGAGGCTACAGGCTGCAGACGACAGGCTACAGGCTCGTGCAGAAGACCGTAGCCCGAAGACCGCAGACTATTTCTTGTCCTTCTTCTCCTCCGGCTTCACAGGATCGCCGTCCTTCAGGTTACGCACGTTGTTGAAGGGCCCCGTGATGACCTGCTGGCCCGGCTTCAGGCCGGAGAGCACCTCAAAATACTTGTCACCCGCGATACCAGTTTTGACCGGCAGGAACTCGGCATGGCCGTCCTGGATGATGAAGACGCCCTCGGTTTCCTTCCGCTTCTGACCGGGAGGCAGCTCGGCCGCCGAGACGGTCGGCTCCGGGGTGCTCGCACGACGCTTCTTCTCGTCACGCGGCGGACGCACGATCTTGCCATTGGCATCGTAGATCAACTCGCGCACCGCCATGGCTTGAATGGGCACGCTGAGCACGCTCTTCCGTGTGGCCGTGGTGATGTCGGCCGAGCACGTGAACCCAGGCCGCGCCGCATCGATCCGACCGTCGATCGTCACGGTCACCTTGAAATTGGTCGCCTGCTGCCCGGCCGACGTCACCGACGTCGTCTGAATCGGACTGTTGCCGATCTTGGTCACCTTGCCCGTGAAGGTCTGTCCTGACAGCGCGTCAATCGTGACCTTCGCCACCTGGTCGATCTTCACGGTTGGAATCTCGGTCTCGTCCACCTCGACCTCGGCCTCGACAATGGACATGTCCGCGACAGTCAGCAGCTGGGTGCCGGCGTTGTTCATCGTGCCCACGACGACGTTCTCACCTTCACGGATGTTACGGCGGGTGACGATGCCATCGAACGGCGAGAGCAGCGTGACCTGGGACAGGTTGTACCGGTTGGTACCGAGCAACGCCGTCTCCTGTTTGATCATCTCTTCGCGGTTCGCGACGTCGGTTTGACGCGCATCGAGCTCGGTCTCACGTACCTTCGTACAGGCTCTCTGCCTGGTCCAGCGTCTCTCTCGTCGTCAAGCCCTGTTTCCAGAGCTCTCGCTGGCGGTTGGCCTGCTCCTTCGACAGGGCGAGGTTCGCCTTGGCGGTCTCGACGTTGACGCGCGCCTGCGCCAGACTCGAGCGTGCCGCTGCCACCGAGGCCTCGCTTCGTTCCACGGTGCCTCGCAGCGAGTTGGGATCGATCTCGAGCAGGAACTGGCCGGCCTTGACACGATCGCCCTCTTCCACGGCGAGCCGCGTGACGCGTCCCATCTGGACCGCGCTCATGTCCACGTAGCGCTTTGCCTGAATCTTGCCAGACGCCGAGACGATCGCCTCGAGGTCGCGCGTCTTCACAGGCTCGAGGGCGACTTGTGTCCCCGTTTCGCGCTTGAAATAGAAATTGGCGCCGGCCAGGGCCGCGAGCAGGACCACCACGCCGACGCCGATCAGAATCTTCTTGGTTCGCGACACGTTCTAGTGACTCCCCGCGAAGGCCCGCATGACGATCGCGACGATCGCCGCGATGGCGACATAGACGCCGAGAAACGAAGCGAAGATAGGCCCGGTCTTGCGGCGGTAGAGCACCGCAAATCCGATGGCAAGGACGATCAACCACCAGATGATGAAGAGATCGATCATGCCGGCAAAGCGCGCGAACACCCCGTTCTCCTCGAGGAAGGGCAGGAACACTGCCAGGTTCGTGGCGCTCGATACCGTTTCGCGCGCGTAGTTGAGGGGGACGGTGAACAACTGGCCGAGCATCGAGATAGCACCCGCGTGTGCCACCACCGCCATCGCCTGCTTGAAGGTACCGGTGCCCCCCATCAACGACGTGAAGACGACGTAGCCGATGCCGGCGAACACCGCCGTGAAGACGAACGACATCACGAGGATGGCGGCGACCGTCCAATACTTCGCCTTGGCCAGCCCGGCCTCCATCCCCTGGCTCATCTCCGGCGTGATGGTCACGCCGAAGTTCTCCATCGTCTTGATCTGCTGGTCATAAGTTGCGTCCTGTCCGACCTTTGTGCTCAGGAAGGCGAACTGCGCCGCGCACACGACGAGCGCGACGACGAGGACGGCACCCAGCCATTTCGGGTGCGCGACTATGCTCTTGAAGGTCGCGCCAGGAGAGACAATCACGCCGACCAGACGGGCCGGCAGACTCATCGGCGCAGCCTCGGGCTGCGGCAGTGCGGCAGATTCACTCATAGGCAGTCTCTGGTGGGGGAAGGCCGGCGGGCGCTCGGGCCGCTAAGGCGCCAACACTATATACGTTACCGTTCGTCCCACTTGTTCCGCCAGCTCGGCACGTCTCGAGTCCAGGCTTGCAGATCACGCGCAACGAACCCTGAAGAACCTATGGCTCAATACTTTGCAAATGTCAGTGTTCGATCGACCCCAGTGCGTCCATCGCCTGGCCCCGCGTCGCTCGTCCTCTTTCTTGTACTGACGCTGCTTGCCGCGATCCCGGCCCGGGCTGTCGCTCAGACCGATTTTGACGTCGTGGGCAGCCGTGCGCAGGGGATGGGCGGTGCCTTCGTTGCCGTTGCGGACGATGCATCGGCGGCGTGGTGGAACCCGGCGGGGCTGTCGTCCATCCCGATGCTGGATGTGTCTGTGGGGGGAGGCGCGGTCTCGACCACCGGCGACACCGGCCAGGCCGTGTCGGCGGGGACGCGCGGGTGGCGTGCGTGTCCCGTTTCGGTCTTCTTCGGGCTGCCGGTCGTGGGCGTCAGCTACAACCATCTCACCGTGACATCGATCCGGCCCGCGGCTATAGCCACTGCTGAGCCGGGCCGACAAGAAGAAGCGGGCATGGCTCTCGGGCGGGTCGTCCGCACGCAGTACCTGGACGCCACGCTGGCCCAGTCGATCGGCGATGTGCTCGTCGTCGGCGCCACCCTCGGCGTCGTCAGTGGGGAGACCGCGTCGCTGCGGCTGCCGGCAGGCATCTCGATCGACGACGGGTTCGAGACGATTCGAGATCTGCCGGCCGACTGGCACGCGCGCTTCGATGCACATGTCGGCGCGCTGGCGTACGTCGGACCTGTGCGTCTCGGTGTCGTCGTGCGCAATCTGGCGGCGCCGCGCTTCGACGACGCAGCCGGTGGATCGATCACGCTGCCGCGTCAGGTACGGATCGGCGCGGCGGTCGGTGGTGGAGCGCCAACGTATCAGCGGCGCGAGTGGTCGGCCGCGATCGATGCCGACCTCACGACCGTTGACGCGGCGGATGGGCGGCGGCGCGCGGTGTCCGTCGGCGTCGAGCGCTGGCTGGCATCACGGCGCGTGGGTGTACGCGGGGGCACGCGCGTGCAGACGATCGACGCGGCCCGCACGCAGGTGAGTGGAGGAGTGAGTGTTGCCGTGCGCAGTGGCACGTATGTCGAGGCACTCGTGAGCGGAGGCGCCGACCGCGCCGCGGCGGGCTGGCAGCTCGCCGGCCGGGTGACGTTCTAGGGCACTTCGGTCGATAACTTGTCAGTCCTAGTGCGAACCGACCATGGCCGTCCGCATCGGTGAACTGCTTCTCAAAGAGAAGCGCATCACGCCCGAACAACTACAGGAGGTTCTCAACTACCAGAAGGCCAATGGTGGGAAGCTCGGCGTCAACATGGTGAAACTCGGCTACGTCAAGGACGAGGACATCACCGCGCTGCTCAGCAAGCAGTACCGGCGTGCCCTCGATCAACCTTGGGGAGTTCGAGATCGATCCCGCGGTCATCAAGTTGATCCCCGCCGAGACCGCCTTGAAATACCAGATCGTCCCGCTCAGCCGCGCCGGCGCGACGCTGACGATCGCCATGACGGACCCGACCAACGTGTTCGCCATGGACGACATCAAGTTCATGACCGGCTACAACGTCGAGCCGGTCGTGGCGTCCGACAGCGCGGTCAGCGACGCGATTCAGAAGTACTACGTCGCGTCGCCGGGCGGGAAGAACTCGAACGCCGCCAACGGCAACGGGATGAGCGCGCTCGAAGTGGCCTCGAAGGCCCTCGAGGACATGCCGCTCGTCGCCGACGGAGAGGTCGAGGTTCTCGATGAGCTCGAGGAGATCAGCGCCGACCTCCTGGCCCGCCAGGGTGAAGAAGCGCCGGTCATCAAGCTCGTGAACGTGCTGCTGATGTCGGCCATCCAGAAGGGTGCGAGCGACATCCACATCGAACCGTACGAGAAGGAGCTGAGGGTCCGGTACCGCATCGACGGGTTGCTCTACAACGTCATGACCCCGCCGATGAAGTTCCGGGATGCCATCACGTCGCGCATCAAGATCATGTCGAAGCTCGACATCGCGGAAAAGCGGCTGCCCCAGGACGGCCGCATCAAGATTCGCTTCGCGGACAACGGCTCCGCGAAGGACATCGATTTTCGTGTGTCCTGCCTGCCGACGCTCTTCGGCGAGAAGATCGTCATGCGGCTGCTCGACAAAGACAAGTTGATGCTCGACATGACGAAGCTCGGGTTCGAAGCCGAGTCGCTCGCCAAGTTCGAGCTCCAGATTCAGAAGCCGTGGGGCATGGTGCTCGTCACGGGTCCGACCGGTAGCGGCAAGACCAACACCCTCTATTCGTCGATCTCCCGCATCAACACCTCCGACACCAACATCATGACCGCTGAAGACCCGGTCGAGTTCAACCTCCCGGGCATCAACCAGGTCCAGGTGCGCGAGAACATCGGCCTGAACTTCGCGGCCGCGCTGCGCGCCTTCCTCCGGCAGGACCCGAACATCATCCTCGTCGGCGAAATCCGCGACTTCGAAACGGCGGAGATCGCCGTCAAGGCGGCCCTCACCGGTCACCTGGTGCTCTCCACGCTGCACACCAACGACGCTCCCAGCACCGTGAACCGCTTGATGAACATGGGCATCGAGCCGTTCCTCGTGGCCAGTTCGGTGAACCTCATCTGCGCCCAGCGCCTCGTGCGCCGCGTGTGCCAGGTTTGCAAGGAACCGCATCCCACCCCCGCGCCGGCGCTCGTGCAGGCGGGGTTCTCTCAGGAAGACGCGCAGCATGTCGTGCCGATGCGCGGTAAGGGATGCGAGAAGTGCAACAACACCGGCTACAAGGGCCGGGTCGGTCTGTACGAGGTCATGGAAGTCACCGACGAACTGCGCGAGCTCGTGCTCGTGGGCGCGTCGGCGCTCGAGCTCCGGCGCAAGGCGATCGAAGAAGGGATGATCACGCTCCGCCAGAGCGGCCTCCGCAAGGTGCGAGCCGGCATGACGTCGATCGAGGAAGTGGCGAGGGAAACGGTGAAATAGGGCAATCGGTCGTGTTCGGGTTCGTTTTCGTGTTGGCGGCGCCCTCGAATCAGCGCCGCCGGGACGACCGGAACGCCGAATACGAATACGAATACGAATACGAACACGAACACGAACACGACGAGGACCACACCTAATGGCGACGCTGCCAGAACTGCTGAAACAGACCGTTGAGTTGCAGGGATCGGACCTGCACCTCACGACCAATACACCGCCGCAGGTGCGCGTGCATGGCAAGTTGCAGCGGCTGCAGCTGCCCGATCTCGCGGCGGCCGAAACCAAGGCGCTGGCCTACACCGTGTTGACCGACGCGCAGAAGAAGCGCTTCGAAGAGACGCTGGAGCTCGACTTCTCGTTCGGCATCCGGGGCCTCGCGCGGTTCCGCTGCAACATGTTCAACCAGCGTGGCGCCGTGGCGGCGGTCTACCGTCTCATCCCCGAGCGTGTTCGGGGGTTCGACGAGCTCGGGCTCCCAGCCGTGATTTCGACGCTCGCCGATCGTCCGCGCGGCCTCGTGCTCGTCACGGGCCCGACGGGCAGCGGCAAGTCCACGACCCTCGCGGCGCTCATCGACAAGGTCAATACCGAGCGCAAGGAGCACATCCTCACGATCGAGGACCCGATCGAGTACATCCACCAGCACAAGGGGTGTCTGGTCAACCAGCGCGAAGTGCACAGCGATACGCAAAGCTTCAGCGGCGCGCTGCGCGCGGCCCTCCGCGAAGACCCCGACGTCGTCCTCATCGGTGAAATGCGGGACCTCGAGACGATCGAATCCGCGCTGCGCATCGCGGAGACCGGCCACCTCACGTTCGCGACCCTTCACACCAACTCGGCGTCGCAGACCATCAACCGCATCATCGATGTCTTCCCGGCCCACCAGCAGGGCCAGATTCGTACGCAGTTGTCGCTGGTGCTCGAGGGGATCGTCTGTCAGGCGCTGCTCCCGAAGGTGGGCGGCGGACGCGTCGTGTCGCTCGAGATCATGGTCCCCACGCCGGCGATCCGGAATCTGATTCGAGAAGACAAGGTGCACCAGATCTACTCGTCGATGCAGACCGGCCAGGAGAAGGTCGGGATGCAGACGTCGAATCAGTCGCTGGCCAGTCTCTACATGGCGCGGAAGATCAGCTACGACACGGCAATGAACGCGAGCTCTCTCAAAGACGAATTGAGCGACATGATCGAGCGGGGCGTGGGCGTGGTGTCCGGCGCAGGCCTCCACCACCGGCCGCGGCCGGCTTCCACGAACGTACGGCGTTAACCGACAGCAGGCAGGACAGCCATGGCAGCAACGACGTTCGCGTTTTCCGGACGGACCCGAGGTGGAGAAATCGTCAACGGCGAGCGCGCCGGCGACACGATGGATGCGGTGGTCGCATCGCTCCGCCGCGATCAGATTATGGTCACGAAGATCCAGCCGACCAAAGGCAAGGCCACCGCGGCGCAGAAGAAAGGCTTCAGCCTGAGCAGTCTGGGCGGAGGGCTCAGACGGGTCAACGCCAAGAACCTCGCGGTCTTCACGCGGCAGTTCTCGGTCATGATTGACGCTGGTCTGCCGCTCGTCCAGTGCCTCGACATCCTCGGTAACCAGGAGGAGGACAAGGCGTTCTCCACCGTCATCCTGCAGACCCGGTCCGATGTCGAAGGCGGCCAGTCACTGGCGGATGCGATGCGCAAGCATCCGAAGACGTTCGACACGCTGTTCGTCAACATGATTGCCGCCGGTGAAGCGGGCGGTATCCTCGACACGATCCTCAAGCGGCTCGCGACCTATATCGAAAAGGCCGTCAAGCTGAAGAGCCAGGTGAAGTCCGCGATGATCTACCCCATCGCGGTCGTCGCCATTGCCGCCGTCGTCGTGGGCGTCATTCTGTGGAAGGTCATTCCGACCTTCGCGTCGCTGTTCGCAGGGCTCGGCGCGGAGCTCCCGCTGCCCACCCGTATCGTCATCTGGGCGAGCAACTCGCTGGTCCGGTTCGCGCCGTTCATGTTCGTCGGGATGGGCGCCTTCGTCTACGCCTTCCGCGCGTACTACAAGACCGAGAAGGGACGGCGGGTCGTGGACGGCGCGCTGCTCAAGGCGCCGGTGCTCGGATCGATCCTCCGGAAGATCGCGGTCGCGCGGTTCTGCCGCACGCTGGCAACGCTCATCAGCTCGGGCGTCCCGATTCTCGACGGTCTGGACATCACGGCCAGGACATCGGGCAATTCCATCGTCGAAGACGCCATCCTGGCGACGCGGAAGAGCATCGAGCAAGGCGAAACGATCGCGGCGCCTCTCAAAGAGACAGCGGTGTTCCCGTCGATGGTCGTGCAGATGATCAGCGTCGGTGAGACCACGGGCGCGCTCGACACCATGCTCAGCAAGATTGCCGACTTCTACGAAGAAGAAGTCGATGCGGCCGTCGCCGGCATGCTGACGCTGCTCGAACCAATCATGATCGCCTTCCTCGGCGGCGTGGTCGGCGGCATCGTCATCGCGATGTACATGCCGATCTTCGACCTGATCAGCAAGCTGACCTAGTCGACGGATCGCGTGACCCTGTCAGTACCGACGATGGAAAAGTCTGCGGGAGGCGTGCGAGACCGAGCTGGCCGGACCGCCTCCCGCCGCCCAGCCTCGTCGGTAATGCTGCGGTTGCCAGGCGTGCGCCGGCGGCTGGCCTGGCTCATCACGGCGCGCGTGGTCATCAGCATCCTGCTGCTGGGCGCCGCCGTGGCCCTGCAGGTGCGCGATCCCGGGACGCTGCCCGCAGATCCCTTCTTCCTCCTCATTGCGCTCACATTTGCCCTGACGGTGGTCTATGCCGTCACGCGGGCGTACGCGGAGCGCCACCGGTGGGTCATCGCGCTGCAGCTGGCGCTCGACGCCGCGACGATTTCCGCATTCGTCTTTTTCACGGGTGGGATCAGCAGCTACTTCTCGCTGCTGTACGTGCTGCCGATCATCGGCGGCAGCATTCTCCTGTCGCGCCGCGGCGGGATGTGGCTGGCGCTCGTGAGCGTGGTGTTGTACGCGGGCCTCGTCCTCGCGCAATACCTCGCGGTCGCGGGCTATCTCGGGCCAGCGTGGCTCGGCCGCATGCCGGTGGCGCTGCCATCGGTCCGAGTGGCCGAGTACACCGTGGTCACCAACGTGTTTGCGTTCCTGGCCGTGGCGGTGCTGAGCGGCTCGCTGGCCGAAGGATTGCGGCGGGCGGACCATCGGCTGGCCGAAGCGTCGACTGCCATCGCGGATCTCAAGGCGTTCAATCAGCACATCATCGACAGCCTGACGAGCGGATTGGCCACGACGGATCGATCCGGGCATCTCATGACGTTCAACCGTGCAGCGGAGCTCATCACCGGCGTCTCGGCGGCCGCGGTTCTTGGACAGCCGGCGGTTGACGTGCTCCAGCTGCCGCCTGAGTTCGGGGCGCTGTTGGCGCGCGATCAGGGCCGGCGCACCAGCCGCGTGGACTACACGTACCACGCCAAGGGAGCGGCGCGGGACATCGGGTTGAGCGCTACCGACCTGGTCACGGCGGACGGTCGCGAAGGGTCGCTCCTGACGTTCCAGGACGTCACCGATCTCCGTCGTCTCGAGCGCGACGCGCGCCGGAAACAGCGGTTGGCAGCCGTCGGAGAAATGGCGGCAGGCATCGCTCATGAGATTCGTAATCCGCTCGCGTCGCTGCGCGGGTCCATTCAAGTGCTGCGACAGGAGCTCACGCTGTCGGACGAGCAGGCGCAATTGATGGATATCGTGCTCCGCGAGTCGGAGCGCCTGAACGAGACGATCAGCTCGTTCCTCTCCTACGCACGGCCCCAGCGCCGGCAGACGACCAGGTTCGAGGTCGGAAAGGTGCTGCGCGAGACGGCCATTCTGCTGCGCAACAGCTCAGAGGTGCGCGACGACCACACCATCGAGGTGTCGGTGGCGCCCGACGAGGTGTTATACGAGGCCGACGAGCACCAGCTGCGGCAAATCGTCTGGAACCTCGCGACCAACGGATTGCGCGCCATGCCTAATGGCGGCCGGCTGTTGCTCGCCGTTTCATTGGAGCCGTTGACGGCAACGGTCGAGGGCGGCGACCTCGTGCTGGCGGTCAGCGACGAGGGCGTCGGCATCCCGGCCGAGGATCTCGACGGCATCTTCCAGCCGTTCCACGGCACGTTCGGGCGGGGCAGCGGCCTGGGGCTGGCGATCGTCCATCGCATCGTGAGCGACCACGACGGCGAGATCCAGGTGGAGTCGACGGCGGGCCGCGGTACATCGGTGCGCGTCCGTCTGCCGTTGTGCCTGGAAGCCGGCGCGGCGGCATGAGACGCGACGTGCAACTGACCCAGATTGGCGTGTCGTGGCGCAGGGCACACGGCTCATGGCACCTGGCGCAGGTCTCGCGCTGGCGATTGCCACGGACCCTGGCGCGAAGCGCCGATAAACAGAGAGCGTCCGCGATCTGCTTTCAGCCCCTGGTCCTTTGCCTCTGGCCCCCGGCAGTCGAACGGAGCTGATCGTTCGTTATGGCCACCGAAACCGTCGCATCAGAGCCCGCCGCTGTCGCCGCCACGGCCCGCATCCTCGTCGTGGACGACGAGCGATCGATGCGCGAGCTGCTGGCGATCGTGCTGAAGCGGGAAGGCTACGACGTGCTGCTCGCGGAGAACGGGAAGACGGCGCTGGCTGCGCTCGAGCGCGGTACGGTGGACTTGCTCATCTCCGACATCAAGATGCCCGACATGACCGGCATCGAGGTGCTGCGCGGCGCGAAGTCGCTCGACCCGACCGTCGAAGCGATCATGATGACGGCGTTCGCGTCGCAGGAGACGGCCATCGAGGCGCTGCGGCTCGGCGCCTGCGATTACGTCATCAAACCGTTCGACGTCGACGAGCTGAAGGTCAAGGTTCGCGAGAAACTCGAGAGCCGCCGGCTGCGCCAGGAAAACGTGCTGCTGAAGCGCGCGCTGGGCAGCGTGCACCAGTTCCACAACATCATCGGGCGCAGCCAGGCGATGCTCGAAGTGTTCGGTCTCATCGAGACCATCGCCCGCACGACCAGCACCGTCCTCATCACCGGCGAATCGGGCACGGGCAAGGAGCTGGTCGCGCGCGCGGTGCACTTCAATTCACTGCGGCGGGATCGCCCGTTTGTCGCGCTCAACTGCGGCGCCCTGCCGGAGACGCTGCTCGAATCCGAGCTGTTCGGACACATGCGGGGCTCGTTCACGGGCGCCGACACCAACAAGAAGGGCCTGATCGAGACCGCGGAGCGCGGCACCATCTTCCTCGATGAAATCGGGGAGATGAGCCAGATGATGCAGGTCAAGCTGCTGCGCGTGCTGCAGGAGCGGCGCTTCCGGCGCGTCGGCGGCCTCGAGGAAATCGAAGCCGACATCCGCGTCATCGCGGCGACGAACCAGGACCTCGGAAAAATGGTGGCCGAGGGCCGCTTCCGGGAAGACCTGTACTACCGGATCAACGTCATACCCGTGAAGCTGCCCCCGCTGCGGGATCGACGCGAGGACATTCCGCTGCTCGCCGAGCACTTCCTGGCGAAGTACACGGCGCTGATGGGGAAGGCGCTCGTGGGGATTTCGGGCGATTCGGTCGCGCTGCTCGAATTGTACGAATGGCCCGGGAATATCCGCGAGCTCGAAAACGTGATCGAGCGCGCCGTGGCGCTCGAACCGACGCCGACGGTCCTGCCGGACAGTCTGCCGGATCACGTGCGTGGCGCGTTCTCGGCTCAGAAGGCGCCGCTGGCGCTGCCCGAGGCCGGCTTCGATCTCGAACGTCACGTGCGCGACCTCGAACGCGACTACATCGCGCAGGCGCTCAAGAAATCCGGGGGCGTCCAGGTGCGCGCCGCGGAGCTGCTCGGCATGAGTTTCCGCTCATTCCGCTATTACGCGAAAAAGTACAATCTGAAGTGAAAGTGGCTCGACAAAATCTGCCAGCGGACTCTGACACTAATTGTCGAGTATCCGGCCATGCCAGACAGATGGCCCCGCTGCCGCGATCCGCTAACTGCTGGATCCAGGACGAGATAGCCATTCCACTGTGCACCCCGGCCGAGGTGGTATCCCCGTTGCAGTCTGGCTTGGACGTCGACAGCCGCGGGACGCCAAGTGCGACGCGGCTGTCACACACAAAACCGGCACCCAGCAACTTACGAGTCGTTCACCCGAGGACAAGGAGAGCTTCGTCATGAGGATTCGCAATAACAAGGGCTTCACGCTGATCGAGCTGCTGATCGTCGTGGCGATCATCGGGATCATCGCGGCCATCGCAGTGCCTGGCCTGCTCCGCGCCCGCATGTCGGGCAACGAGGCGTCAGCGATCGGTTCGCTGCGCGCCGTCAACAGCGGTCAGACCAACTTCGCCGCCAACTGCGCGCAGGGCAGCTACGCGGATTCGCTCGTGCACCTGAACACGCCTCCGGCGGCCGGCGGCGAGGGTTTCGTCAGTGCGGACCTCGCGGCTGACCCCGCGGTGAAGAGCGGCTACACGGTGACGCTGACCCCGGGCACGGCGACGGCGCCGACCCAGGTGTGCAATGGCACGACGACCGCGGCGACCTACGCTGTGCAGGGCGACCCTGTGACGGCGGGCAGCACGGGCACCCGCTGGTTCTTCACCAACGGCGCGACGATCTACCAGGACACCACGGCCCAGATCGCCGTCGTGCAGACGGGCGCGCCCGGTTCGGGCAGCCCGATTCAGTAACTCGACGACTGCGTGAACGGATGGGGAAGGTCCACGACGGACCTTCCCCGTTTCTCTAAGGTTCAGCCACCGCAAGGGTGGGCGACATGGCCAGACAGACCCAATCGGGCTTCACACTAATCGAACTGCTCGTCACCGTTGCCATCATCGGCGTGCTGGCCGCGGTCGCAACCCCGAGCATGCTGCGGGCGCGGATGTCGGGTAACGAGGCATCGGCCATCGCGTCGCTGCGGGCCATCGACAGCGGGCAGAAGGCGTTCGCCATCAGCTGCGCCGACGGCTCCTTCGCGGACTCGCTGGCCAGCCTCACGGCGCCCCCGGCGTCGGGTGGACAGGCCTTCATCAGCGACGACATGTCGGCCGACCCGACGCTCAAGAGCGGGTTCCTCGTCACGATCACGCCGGGCAACGCCACGAGCCCTGTGCAGATGTGCAGCGCGGCCACGACGGCCGACAGCTATGCGGCGACCGCGGATCCGCAGGTGCCCGGCAGCACAGGCGCGCGGTACTTCTTCACCAACGGCGGCTCTATCTGGGAGGACCAGGATCCGTTCCCGGCGGTGTTCATCGGCGACCCCGGACAGGGCACTCCCATCCAGTAGCCCGGTCTCGCGACGCGTCATTTGACAGGGTCCGAGAATCGCCCGTACGATTCGGGTAGGTTCTCGGCTCCAGAGTCACGATGACGCGTCGAATTGCGTACGGCCTCCTCGTCTGCTCCCTGCTCGGCCTCATTGCCTCGAGCACGTCCGCCTGGGTGCACTACCGGCTCCTGCGCGACCCTGGCTACACGAGTTTCTGCAGCATCAACGCCACCTGGAACTGCGCCAGCGTATACGAGAGCCGGTTCGGAGCCTTCCAGGGGATCCCGGTCGCGCTCGGAGGCGTGATCTGGTTCTGGGCTGCCCTGCTGCTGTCATGGGCCGGCGTGCTGGCGACCGCGGCGCCTCCACCAGAACCCGTGGCGCGCAAGAAAGGCGTGCCGCCGCCGAAGAACACGCGGCCGTCCGAGATCGCCTCGTACATCTTCGTGCTCTCGATCGTTGGACTCGCCTTCGTGCTCTACTTCGCGTACGCGTCGTTCTTCGTCCTGAAGATCGCCTGCGTGCTCTGCCTGGCGACCTACGTGGCCGTCCTCGGCATCTTCCTTCTCTCAGGACCTGCAGGATCGGACATCACCATGCGTTCTCTGCCCGGCCGTGCCCTTCGTGATCTCGGTTCGCTCACGTCCCGTCCCGTCGCACTCGTGCTCGTCGCCGCGTCGGTCGTCGGTGCCGTCGCGCTGGTCGCGTACTTCCCCCGCCAGGTGGACGCTGCGACCGCCGCGACCGCCGCTCCGGCGCCGCTCGCGCAGATCCAGCAGTCGGAATTCGACAAGTGGTACACCTCACAGCCCCGCGTGCCCATTCCGGTGGCCGACGATGGGGCGAAGGTGGTGGTGATCAAGTTCCAGGACTTCCTGTGCCCGCCGTGCCGCCAGACGTACATCGAGTACAAGCCGATCCTGGCCAAATGGCAGTCCGCCCACCCGGGCATGGTGAAGTTCATCGAGCGCGACTATCCGCTCGATCCCGAGTGCAACGTCCACACGCCCGGCGGACAGCATGTCGCCGCGTGTGAAGCCGCTGCCGCCCATCGGATGGCCGAGGACCATGGCAAGGGAACCGAGATGGAAGCCTGGCTCTACGACAACCAGCCGGTGATGACTCCCGAGATGGTCAAGCAGGGCGTGCGCGAGATCGGCCACGTCCCCGACTTCGACGCGCGGTACCAGCGGACGCTCGAACTGGTCAAGGGCGACATCGCCCTCGGCTCCCAGCTCGGTGTGCAGTCCACGCCAACATTTTTCGTCAACGGTGTAAGGATTCCGGGGCTTCGGGCCGAATTCTTTGATGCGGCCATTGCGTACGAGCTCAAGCAGGCCGGCGTGCTCAAGTGAGAAGGCCTGAGCACTTTTGGTGGTACCGCGTAGTTCGTAGCCCGTAGTTCGTGGTTCCGTAGTCCGTAGGGCGAGCGCGCCGCGGGCCGCCACCACGGCCTACGAACTACAAACTACGAACTACGAACTGTGAGTGTCCGCCCCAGATGTCGCCCGCGATCCAGACCGACCAACTCACCAAGGACTTCCGCGTCGGCTTCTGGCGCCCTCGTCCCTACCGGGCATTGGACGGTGTCACGCTGGACGTGCAGCCCGGTGAAGTGTTCGGCTTCCTCGGGCCAAACGGCGCAGGCAAGACGACCACCCTCAAGCTGCTGATGCAGCTGCTGTACCCCACGTCGGGCCGTGCCTTCATCCTGGGCCGCCCCGCCGGCGACCTCGACGTACGCCGGCGCATCGGCTACCTGCCGGAGAATCCCTACTTCTACGACTACCTGACGGCGGAGGAGCTGCTGACGTACTTTGCCGGCCTCTTCGGCCTCTCCGGGGCAGAGCGGCGGCAGCGCGTCTCGACGCTGCTCGACGACGTCGGGCTCGGCGCGGAGCGCCGACTGCAGCTGCGCAAGTTTTCCAAGGGGATGGTCCAGCGCGTCGGGATCGCCCAGGCCCTCGTCAATCGTCCGGAGCTGCTCTTCCTGGACGAGCCGATGTCGGGTCTGGACCCGCTCGGCCGGCGCGATATCCGGGCCCTCATCCTGCGCCTGCGCGATCAGGGCACGACCATCTTCTTCAGCTCGCACATCCTGTCGGACGCCGAGACGCTCTGCAGCCGCGTGGCCGTGCTCGTGGGCGGACGACTAGCCGCGGCTGGACGGCTCTCGGAGATGGTGGCCTACGACCTCCGCGGCTGGGAGCTCGTCGTTTCTGATATCGACGCCGAGCGGCTACGCCCGTTCGCGTCGCGCGCGACACGGATCATCGCGATCGACGCGGTGCGATCGACGCTGGAGCTACCGAAGGACGCACCGGTGGCCGCGCTCGTCAGCGAGCTGACAGCCGCGGGTGCGTCGATCGTGTCCCTCAATCCCCTGCACGCGACGCTGGAGGAGTTCTTCGTCCAGAAAGTGCAGGCGGCGGGGTCGGCACGCGACGGATCGCTGGACGGGCGGCAGAGCTCCGGAAAGATCGGAGGCGGGCGATGAGCCTCCGTACAGTGGCCCGCGTCGCCGCAGCGGTGTTCCGCGAGTCGGTGCGGGATCGCGTGCTCTACAGCGTCGTGGCGTTCGCCGCGATTGTGACGGGCGCGTCGCTTCTCATCAGCCAGCTGACCGCCGGCCAGGACGTCAAGATCATCAAGGACCTCGGCCTGGCGGCGATGTCGCTGTTCGGCGCATTCATCGCCATCTTCATCGGCATCGGACTGGTGGCAAAAGAGGTCGAACGGAAGAGCGTCTACAGCCTGCTCGCCAAGCCGGTCCGGCGATCAGAGCTGGTGATCGGCAAGTACGCCGGCCTCGTGCTGACGCTGGCGATCAATCTCGCCGTAATGACGCTCGTGTGGTACGGCGTGCTGGCGTACTACGCATTCACCGCCGAGGAGCTGGTGCGCAAGTCGTGGGAGGCCCCGGCGCTCGATCCGCACATGCTGCAGGCGGTGTATCTGATCTTCGTGCAGCTGATGCTCGTTACGGCGATCGCGGTGTTCTTCTCCACGTTCTCGACGAGCTCGATGCTCTCGGCGCTCTTCACGATCGGGTGTTTCGTGGCCGGCCAGTTCAGCGCCGACCTGCGCAACTTCGAATCCGTCGTGTCGTCGCCGGTGGTCGGCATCATCACGCGTGCCCTGTACTACGTCCTGCCCAACATGGCGGCGTTCGACGTCAAGGCCGCGGTCGTGCACGGACGGCCCGTGGCGGGTGTCGTGATCGCCGCGGCGACGGGATACGGCCTGCTCTATGTCGCGGCGCTCCTGCTGGCGAGCGTCGTGATCTTCACACGGCGCGATTTCAAATAGCCATGGACGGAGCCCTCGACATCCGTCGGACCGGCCTGCTGTGGCTCGCCGTGGTCTGCCTGGCTGCCGCCATCGCGGTGCAGTATGCGCGCGATCAGTACGTGCCTCGGACAGCCGAGGACGAGGGCCTGCTGTACGTGGAATCGCCATCGGCCGTGAAGCGGCTGGCGCTCGGCTACGACGCGCTGCTGGCGGACGTCTACTGGATTCGTGCGGTCCAGTACTTCGGTGGACAGAAGCTGGCCGAGCGCGCCCGGCGCAAACACGATCTCGTCTATCCGTTGCTCGACATCACGACCACGCTCGATCCCTTCTTCAACATCGCCTACCGGTTCGGGTCGATCTTCGTGGCCGAGGGCTACCCGCGCCCGCCGGGGCGCCCGGATCTCGCAATCAAGCTGCTCGAGAAGGGTTTCGAGGCGAATCCCACCCGATGGCAGTATCTCTACGACATCGCATTCGTCCATTACTGGTGGCTGCGCGACTTCCCTGCGGCGGCCGCATGGTTCAAGAAGGCGAGCGAGGTGCCCGGTTCGCCGGAATGGATGCCGGGGCTCGCGGCCGCGACGCTCTCGCGCGGCGGCGATCGCCGCGCCGCCCGTTTTCTGTGGGAGCAGATCCTCCGATCGTCCGAGGCCGGCTACATGCGCGAGAACGCCAAGCATCGCCTGCAGCAGCTCGACGTGATGGACGAGATCGATCGTCTCAATGTCGCGCTCGGCCAGATCGGCGCACGCATCGGGCATCCCGTGATGTCGTGGGACGAGCTGGGACGGCTCGGCGTGCTCCGCCGTGTGCCGCCAGTCGATCCTGGCGGCGTTCCTTATGTGCTGGATCCCGTGAAGGGCCGCGCGCATCTCGATCCAACGTCTTCCTTCGCACCGCTCCCGGATGACATGCCGAACGAACCGACGCCTCTGAAAGGCGCAGGTCGCCCGCGGTGAACGGACCGCCTGTCACCGACGCGCCACCCCTCTGGTTGCTGGTCAGCCTGGCGGCCGTGTTCGGTGCCGTCATCGGCAGCTTTCTCAACGTGTGCATCCACCGCCTGCCTCGCGGCGAGTCGGTCGTACACCCGCGCTCGAAGTGTCCCAAGTGCGGCCGCATGCTGCGTTGGTACGAGAATGTGCCGATCCTCAGCTGGATGATGCTGCGCGCCCGCTGTGCCGGCTGCGGCGCGCCCATCTCGGCCATGTACCCGATCGTCGAGGCCGCCACCGCCATCGTCTTTGCCGGAGCCATGTACACGTTCGGCCTGACGCCGCTCCTGCCGGTGCGGCTGCTGTTCGCGAGCGCCATGATCGTCCTCGCGGTCACGGACCTGAACGAGCGTATTCTTCCGAACACGATCACTTATCCCGGCGTCATCGCCGGACTGCTCTTCAGCCTGTTCCTGCCGCCGGGAATCGTGAGCGCGCTCGTCGGCGTCATCCTCGGCGGCGGCGTCCCATTCCTGATTGGCGAAATCTACTACCGCGTGCGACGCATCGAGGGCCTCGGAATGGGTGACGTCAAGATGCTGGCCATGATCGGCGCGTTCCTCGGCTGGCAGCTGGCGCTCTTCACGCTGTTCCTCGCGTCGCTCCTGGGCGTGGCCGTCGGCGTGCCGCTCACCCGCATCAAGCGCGATCGGTTTTACCAGATTCCACTCGGCACCCTTCTCGCCATCGGCGCCCTGATCGCCGTGTTCGTCGGCGATCCGATCGTCGCCTGGTACGCCGGACTGTACCGGTGAACGGCCAGGGCCTTGCGTTCCTCGGCCTGACCGCGCTCGTCGGGGGACTCGTGGCGCTCCTGGCGTTCACGGCGATGCGATTCGCCGCCGCCGCGCGTGACACCCGGCGTCATCTTCGCGACGCCGGCAGCGAAACCGCCATCCTTTCTGCCGCGCTGCAGGAGGCCGTCACGAAGCTGCGCGCGCAGGAGCGCGCGATGGCAGCACGGGCCGAAGCCTCGGAGCGCCTCAGCTTCGAGATCGTCACGAGCCTCACGTCGGGACTACTGGTGGTGGGCCTCGATGGACGCCTGCGGATCCTCAACCCGGCCGGCCGGCGCCTGCTGGGCGTGTCGGACCCCGTGCCGTTCACGTCCTACACTGACCTGTTGCACGAAGCCGTTCCGCTGGCGGACGTTGTGGCGGACTGTCTCGAGACCACTCAGCCGATCGTCCGCCGCGCCGTGCAGTTGCGCAGCCGCGGCCGCGCGCTGCATCTGGGCGTCACGGCATCGCCGCTCCTCGACGAGGAATCCAAGCCCGCTGGCGCCATCTGCCTGTTCACCGATCTGACGGCCGTCGCCGAGCTCGAGGAGCAGCTGCGGCTGAAAGACACACTCGCGCGCCTCGGCGAGCTCACCGCGGGCCTGGCCCATGAGTTCCGGAACGGGCTCGCCACGATCCACGGATATGCGCGGCTCGCCCGCCTCGAGGATCTCGACGCCAAGAATCGTCGGTGTGTCGAAGGCATCCGCGACGAAACCGACGCCCTCGGCCGCATCGTCACCAACTTCCTCACGTTCGCGAAGCCCGCGCAATTGAGCGTGGCGCCGGTCGACCTGCGCGATCTGGTCGATCGTGCTGCCGACGACATCCGCGGCGACGTCTCGAACCGTGGCGGCACCATCACCATGTCCGGTGACTTTGGCCTCGTCGAGGGAGATGACGTACTGCTGCGGCAGGCCGTGAGTAATGTGATCCGGAACGCAGTCGAAGCATGCGAAGGAGCCGGAGCCGTGCCGCAGATCCGGATTGAGGCGCCCGCGGACCGCGAGCGGAAGTGGGTGCGCCTCCGGGTGATCGACAACGGACCAGGAGTCGATCCATCGGTTCGAGACAAGATTTTCCAGCCGTTCTTCACGACGCGGCGCGACGGCACCGGACTCGGGCTCGCTCTGGTCCAGAAGATTGTCGTCACGCACAACGGCCGCGTAACCGTCTCGAACGAAGCCGGCGGTGGCGCGGTGTTCGAGATGATCCTGCCGCTGATTCGGTAGCGTACGCATTTTCAGCGATCGGCCGCCACGCCGCGCCACGCAGCAATCGCGCAGGCAGATCCGATCCACTCTCCGACCATCTGAAATTCAGGCCTGTTTGGCGCATGTCCGCATGGGTCTCCCTGCGGCCTTCTGCTTGCACTCTGGCACGGCATGATGCCCGGTGGGCGAATTGGCCGGTCGCTGAGCAATGTTGCCGGCATCGCGCTGATCGAAGCCCTCGTCGCAATCGCGTTGCTCGCAAGCGCGGTCATCGCGCTGGCGGGTCTCCTTGCGACCGCCGCCAGCGCCACCCATCGCGCGCACGTGGTGTCGACGACGGCGATCCTGGCGAGCCACAAGATGGAGCAGCTGCGATCGCTTGCGTGGAGCGTCGATGCCACAGGCGCCGCGACCAGCGACGTCCGCACCGACACAGCAGCTCTCGATGCATCGACGACGTGTCGGGCGGTGGCAGCGTCGGTGGGCACAGGCCTGTCGGGGTCGCCTGCAGGCGCGCTCGACGCCGACACGGCGGGCTATGTCGACTATGTGGATGGCCTTGGATGCGGGTTGGGCGGCGGCGACTATCCGCCGCCTGGCACCGTGTATGTCAGGCGATGGTCAGTGACGCCACTGCCGGCATCGCCTGACATGGCGCTCGTGCTACAGGTCGTCGTAGCCAGGTACGACCCGGCGACAGCGGACGGCCGTTCACTGCGAAGCCGGCCGGGCAGCGCCCGACTCGTCAGCATCAAGTCGAGGAAGCGCCCATGAATGGCGCGATTGGCGTTCGTGTCAGCTCACGCGCGTCGCTTTCAGGCCGGCTTCACGCTCGTCGAGCTCGTCGTCTCCGCCCTGGTCGGGACAGTCGTGATGAGCGCAGTCATTGCCAGTGCGTCCCTGGCGCAGGCGACATACCGAGTGCACGCCGAGGCGGCAGACATGGAGCAGCGGACCCGCGTGCTGGTGCATGCGCTGCAGCACGACTTGACGCTCGCCGGCGCGGGCCTCGACCAGGGGCCGCTGGCAGGTTCGCTCATTCAATCTGTCCCGCCGATCCTTCCTCGCGCGATAGGGACAGACACACCGGACACGGCCACCGCATCGGCCATCACCATCCGCTACGTACCTGCCGGCGCGCCCGAGACGTCCATCCTCGATGATCTGGTGGGTGGGTCCAGTGTGGTCCGGGTTGCAGCCGACGGATCGTGCCCGGCAGGGGATCCGTTGTGCGGATTCTCGGCGGGTATGCAGGTTGCGGTGTTCGACGGGAGCGGCGCGTACGACCTGCTGACGATCGCCGACGCTCAAGGCGGCGCTCTGCGCTTTCGCCCTCCGACCGAGGGCGCTATCCTCCCGCTCCCCGCCGGTTCCGCCATCACACCCATCGTCTCCCGCTCGTACTACCTGGAGGAGACCGAGGCGCGGGTCTATCGATACGACGGATTCCAGTCACGCGTACCGCTCGTCGACAACGTCGTGCAGCTGACGTTCGAGTATCGCGGCGAGCCTGTACCCCCAGTCACGCGACGAAACGCAACTGATCCCGTTGGACCCTGGACGTCGTACGGTCCAAGGCCCCCGGCAGTCGGGACGGTGAGCCCGATGCGCGACTATGGCGCGGGTGAGAGCTGCATCTTCGCAGTCAGTGACCGGACGCCAGGTTCCTCGGCTCGACAACTGGGTCGGCGCGTTGCCCGCCGGTTCGCTCGTGACCGTCCCGATCGAACAGCTCGCTGACGGACCGTGGTGTCCCGGCACATCGACTCGCGCAGGCATTCCGGTGGCGGGCAGGTTCGATGCCGATGTGCTGCGCATTCGATCGGTCCGGGTCACCGTTCGGGTGCAGGCAGCAAGCGCGCTCGTGCGGGGCCTCAATCCATCCGGCCGCCTGCTATTCGTGCATCCCGGCTCGGCCCGCTCCTCATCGTCTTATTTGCCGGATCGGATGATGAGCTTCGATGTCACGCCGCCTAACCTGAATCTCAGTCGGTAGAGCGAAAGGGAAATCAGATGCTGCCGGATGCGGGCGAACGAGGAATCGCAGTCGTTGCGACGCTGCTGGCGCTCGTCCTGGTCTCGGCGCTCGGTACGGCTTTGTTGCTGCTGTCGGGTGGAGAGACACTGGCCGCGGCCAACTATCGGGATGCCCTGGTTGCGTCGTACGCGGCCGAAGCCGCCATCGAAGCAGATCCTCCCCGACCTGCAGCAGAGAGACGACTGGAATCCGCTCCTCACGTCTCCCGACGAGGTGCGGGCCGCCACGACTGCGACGTTCTCCGGGCCGCTGACCTTGACGCTCTCGGATGGACACGCCCTGAGCTTCGCGGCGCTCACCGCACGTGCGAACTGTCCACAGGCCGTTCCTCCACCACCGTTCTGTTCCGAGGCGCAGATGAACGCGAACACCGCCGATCGTCCGTGGGGCAAAAACAACCCGAGATGGCGGCTATATGCCTGGGGGCCGTTCGATCGCACGCTGCCAGACGTGGACGGGTCGGGGGTGGCTGTGGCCGTGTGGCTCGCAGACGACCCGTCGGAGAACGATGACAACCCAAGCCTCGACGGATCGGGCGCGGGAAATCACGGAGCCGGCATCATCCTCGTGCGTGCCGAATCATTCGGTCCTCGTGGATCGCATGCTCGCGTCGAGACGACGGTCACGCGGACCGGTGGTTCGAGCGGCGATGCCGGCTACACCGGTCAGCGGGGAGACGATGAGCTGAATCGGGGTGTGCGAGAGGGGGCGGTGGGTCAGCCTGGAAGGGAGCTGCCCCGACAAGACGTGGTGACGCAGGGTGGGGACTGAAGCGGAGGAAGGAATGATGGCCGTCCATCGCGGTGCACGAGCAACGCGGTTCGGGAACGCTGGCCTGATCGCCAGATGCGCACTGGCTCTGCTGTGCGCGGGCGTTGATCGTGCCGCGGCGCAGCTCGACCCGTTGCTCGTGATCAAATCATCCGCCCAGATGCCATCCGGCGCCGCCCGTGGTCTGGTCATCCTTGCGCTCGACCTGTCGCCTCGGATGCAGAGTGATGCGGCAGGTCGCTACTACGATCCGGCCGACTACACACCCGATGGCGTGACCGATGGGGTGCTCGGGCTGTCGCCTGCGCGCGTCGCCTCTCGATATCGTCGGCGGTACGACAGCCTGCAGGCCGCGGGCGGTGCCGACAAATACATCACCTCCACAATCACAACTGTCGGCGACCGCGAAGGTGCCCCTTACACCAACTTCTACGCGCGGTCGCGCCTCGGCGTTGCTCGTGCCGCGCTGGCGCGAGTGGTTCGGGATAACACGCCTTCGGTTCGCTTTGGGCTGGTGACGACCCGGCACCAGGGGGTGCCGGCTCCGCTCACGCCCGGCAATGACGGGCCGGTACTCGACCAGGATCCTCGCCAGCAGTCTCCATCCGAACTTGCGCAGGGGCGGTGGCATGTGACGACCGCCATCACAGCTTCGGCGAACCGAGACCAGATCAGTGGGTCCGTGCCGCTTGTCGCTGCGGATGTGGCGAGCGCGAACGGCGATCTGCTGCGTCTGCTGACTGAGAGGGTCGGCGCAGCTCCATTCGTTGCCGCAGGATTCATGGCCCCAGGCCTCGATGATGGCCCGATCGCAACGCTGTTGACCGATGCCAGTAGTGAGGCGAGGCGGCTCATCGACTCCGACACGTCCTGCCGCAACGTTGTCATTGTGCTGGTGACCGGTGGCGGCGAAACGACCGGCGGCCACGATCCGACGGCGTCGGCCGTCGCATCGCGGCTGCAAAATATCGGCGGCCGCCGCGTGCCCCTCTACGTTGTCGCCATCGCCCCGTCGTCTTCTGCAGACGCAGAGTTGAGGGCCATGGCCGCGGCCGGCGGTGGACAATATTCCCGAGTCGATCAGGCAGACATCGACGCGGCCTACGATGCGGCGCTCGTCTCCGGCGGCGACGCAACCGTCCCGGCCGCGGCCGCTGCGGTCGAAACGGCCATCCAGCATGCGCTGGCGGACCCCACGGACGTCAATCAGCCGCCGACAGCACGGCAACCCTACGGGGCAACCTCCGAATACCAGCTGACGGGACCGGTTGTAGGGACTGTCGATCTCGCCAGGGCGCGCTATGCCGACGGCCGCGCCATCGCCGACGCCGAGGCATCGTCGAGCTCGGGAACCGCGCTGCCGCAGCGGTCCAACATGCTGGTGACGAGTGCGTTTGCGCTTCCGGGATTCAACGGCGTGCTGCGTGGTGTTCGCGTGTACAGGCCGGTGGCCGATGCGACCCGCGAGACGGGCGTGGCCTTCGTGTCCGACGGCGGCCTCCTGTGGTCGGCATACACGCCACGCTCGTCCGACGGGCGAATCGATCCCGCCAGCCGCAACGTCTTCACTGCGCTTCCAGATGGGACGATCGTGCCGTTCGTGTCCGGCAATGCGGCCGTGCTCGAGAAATATCTGCGTCCGGACGGATTCGATGCCGGCGCGTTGATCGACTGGGTGAGAGCGCAGCCCATCGGTGCGATCGTCGGATCCACGCCAGCGATCCTGTCGCCCCCGTCCCTCGATCCCGACCCCGACAGCGACTACGCGCTCTTCCGGGATCGTCTTCGCAATCGCCGCGCACTCGTCTTCGTCGGCGCCAACGACGGGATGCTTCACGCGGTCGATGCCAGAACCGGACTTGAAGTGTGGGCGTTCATTCCGTTCAATCTGTTGCCGAAACTCCGGGCGCTCCGCTTTGGTCAGGCGGTGGACCGTTTCGTCTACACGATGGACGGTTCACCCAAAGTCGCCGACATCGTCGTCTCGAGCGGCAGCACGCGAGGATGGCGGACCGTGCTCGTCGTCGGCGAGGGCGCCGGCGGCACGTTCTATCAGGCGTTCGATGTGACGCTCGAGGGGCTCGCGGCGTGCGCGCCTCCTGGCGTCGACGATCAGGTGACGCTGCTGGGGTGTTTTTCCTCACCAGGAAGCATCCCTCTGCGCTGGTCCTTTCCACGCTATGCGCACTTCGATCCGGCGCTCGGGGCGTACGGCGACCTCGACATCTCCTCGACCAGCGACGAACGATCGGTAGGACAGACCTGGTCCGCACCGTCCATTGGACGAGTCTCGCAGGACACCGGACCGTTTGCCGCCATCATGGGCTCGGGATCGTTCCCGGCGAGCGCGCAGCAGACGCCCGGACGGGGTGGCGTTGCCGCGGGACAGCGCGTCTACATGCTCGATGCTGCCGACGGCGCGATCTTCGACAGTATCGATGTGGGGAGCGACGGACGAAGCGAAGCAGTGGACGACTGCACGACCATGCCGGCGACGGGTTGCTCGGCACTCAAGAACGCCATTCAGGCGGACGTTGCCACATCAGGCCCCGCGGGTACGCGTGCGATCAGCCGGGCGTACGTTGGCGATCTCGACGGCAACGTCTGGCGGTTCGACATGGTTCTTCGAGGAGGTCAGCCCGGCTTCTCGAAGCCGGCGCGCAAACTGTTCGCCGCCGGCGCCGGCCAGCCGCTCTTCGGTGCCGTCGCGACGGTAACCGTGGGTTCGCGTCAATACCTGTTCTTCGGCAGCGGCAGCCAGTTCCTTCCGTCCACAGGCGTCAACGGCTCGTACAAGTTGTTTGGACTCATCGACGGCGCATCGGCGCCAAGCTTCGTCCTCCCGCTCCTCTCTACTGACGGTCTTGAAGACGATGAGAAGGTGTCGGCGGCACCGGCGGTTGCAGGGACGACCGTGTTCTTCACGAGCAGCATCAGTCGGCCGAACGCTCCCTGCGCCGGCGTCGATGCGGCTCTGTACGGACTCACGTTCGCCGGCGGCGTCGCCTACGACACGAATGCCGACGCCATCGTCGACACTCGAGACTCGCCGAGGATTGCGACATTGATGCGCGCGAGGGTTGCGACGATTCCATTCGTAGCGGATAGGCATCTCTGGCTCGGCGCAGGAAAGGGGCTGACCGTCTTCGGCGACCCTCAGGCCTTCAATTCCGACGCCGGCGATGCAGTTGTGAGAATTGTGTCGTGGCGCCGCGTGCCCTGAACCGCCCTTGGCTCATGCATTGGACGCCGTCTGCGCGGTGTTGCACGAGGCTGCAACCATCCTTACGATCAGAGGGTGCGCGCCGACTGTTGAGGAGGGGCGCCGGAGCCGACATTACGCAGAGGGACCCGTCCATGAAGCGCCTGATTTTGCTCGTTGTCGCCCTCAACGTGGTTGCCCTGACGTCGATTGCCTCGGCCCAGTCGCTGGGAGATGTGGCACGGCGTGAGGAGCAGCGCCGCAAAGCTATCAAGAAGCCGGCAAAGGTTTACACGAACAAGGACCTCGCCGGAAGCGACATCGCACCGCCGACCGCCGCACCCTCGTCGGGTGCTTTCTCGTCCGGTCAGAGCGGCTCTGAGAGTGCACAGCCCGCTGGTGGCGATTCGAGCCAGAGCGCGACCAGTGAAGGTGCTCCCTCGGAAGACGCGACGGCCCAGGCCGGTGCACAAACCTCCGACAACACGCCTGCCACCAAGGAAGATTGGCAGAAGCGCCTCCAGGACGCGCGCTCGTCGCTCGAGCGCAGTCAGATGTTTGCTGAAGCGCTCCAGACTCGCATCAATTCGCTGACCACGGATTTCGTCGCCAGGGACGATCCGGCACAGCGGTCCGCCATCGAAAGTGAACGCCGCAAGGCGCTCGCGCAGCTCGACAAGGTGAAGCGCGAGATCGAGGATCAGAACAAAGCGATTGCGGACATCCAGGAACAGGCCCGGCGCGCTGGTGTGCCGGCCGGCTGGGTGCGCTGACCTGATGCCGGGGCTTCCCCCGCCCCGGCCTTCCCGTTCGACCATGCCCGCTTCGTCTCCCGTCCTGACGACGTCCGCTCCCATTCTCATCGTCGAAGACAAAGACTCGCTGCGGGCGATGCTGCGCCACGCGCTCGAGGCGCAAGGCCACGATGTCGTGGAAGCCGTGGACGAGGCCGAGGCGACACGCCTGTTGAGCGAGGTCCAGCCCGGACTCGTGCTGTCAGATCTGCGATTGCCGGTCGGGGATGGCTTTGGTGTGCTTCGCGCCGCGAAAGACTTCGATCCGGAGCTGCCGGTCATCGTGATGACGGCCTACGGGAGCATCCAGGACGCGGTCTCGGCGATGAAGGCCGGTGCGATGGACTTTCTGGCGAAGCCGGTCGATCCCGACCACCTGATGCTGCTCGTCGAGCGCTCGCTCGCACAGCGCCGCATGGCGAGCGAAATCATCCTGCTCAAAGAAGAGCTCGCTTCGCGGAACGGTGCGCCACGAATCATCGGTGAAGACCCCTCGCTGAAGAAGGTGGTGGCCAATCTGCAGCGAGCTGCAGGGTCGGATACGACCGTCTTGCTGCAAGGTGAAAGTGGCACCGGCAAGGAGCTGTTCGCCCGTGCGCTGCATGCGCTCAGCGCACGCGCTGACGGACCGTTTGTCGCGATCAACTGTGCTGCGATCCCGGAAGGATTGCTCGAGAGCGAGCTGTTCGGACACGAAAAAGGCGCCTTCACCGGCGCGCACGCCCGCAAGCCCGGACGCTTCGAACGCGCACATCGCGGCACGTTGTTCCTCGACGAGATCGGCGAGCTGCCGCTCGCGCTCCAGGCCAAGATCCTGCGTGCGATTGAAGAGCGGCGTTTCGAGCGCGTGGGCGGCAACGTTCTGCTGCAGGTGGACGTGCGCATCGTCGCCGCGACCAACCGCAATCTGAAGGTCGCCATCGGCGCGAGGCAGTTTCGAGAGGATCTCTATTTCAGGCTGTCGGTGTTTCCGGTGGACATTCCACCGCTGCGCGAACGGAAGGGCGACATCGAGATCCTCACGCGGCATTTCATCGATCGGTATCGCAGGGAACTGAACAAGCCGCCGCTCCTGCTGCTGTCACAATCCCTCGCAGCCCTGCAGGCCTACGGCTGGCCGGGTAACGTGCGCGAGCTGCAGAACTGCATCGAGCGGGCCGTGCTCCTGGCCGATAGCGACGCGCTCCACCCCGGCACTTCAACCTGTCGGAGGCCGCCACGTCTCCGCTCGCGCCCGCCGCAGCATCGCCGTGGGAAGAGGTTGACCTGTCCGGCACGATGGCCGACGCGTCGCGCCGCGTGTTGATTGAAGTGGAGCGCCGGAAGATCGCGCAGGCGCTGCGAGACTCGGGTGGCAACCGCCAGAAGGCCGCGGATGCGCTCGGGCTCGGCTTGAAGGCGCTCCTGACGAAGGTCGACGACTACAGGCTCGAGTGACCGCGGCCACCTAGGCGCTACCCACGCCCACCCGTACGAGCGCTTCCCGCAATTCCTGTTCCGACACGTCGTTCACGACATCGGCGCTGCCGAGGCCGGTCGCGATCACGAAGTGCAGCGTACCGTCGACGACTTTCTTGTCACGTCGGATGGTGCGGAGGACATCGTCGATCGGCAGATCGGCAACCGGCGGGAGTGGTCCAAGCGCACGGATCAATTCGCCGAGCGCTGCACGCGCTGGCTCGTCGAGCCGTCCGCGCGCGACAGAAAGATCCGCCGCGACGAGCATGCCCCAGCCGATCGCTTCTCCGTGCCGGAACCGTTTGTAGTGGGTGACGGCTTCAAACGCATGTCCGGCCGTGTGGCCGAAGTTCAGCAGCCGACGCGGTCCGCGCTCCCGCTCGTCTTCAGCCACGACGCGTCCCTTGATGCGGCAGCTGGCGGCAACGATCGGCGTCAGCACTGGGACCTCGCGCCGCAGGATTGCCTTCAGCGAGCGGCGCACGTTGCTCGAACAGCCCCTGGTCGAACGTCATGCCGTACTTCACGACTTCGTACAGACCCGATCGGAACTCGCGTCGCGGGAGCGTGGCGACGAGCGTGGGATCCGCGACGACGACGCGCGGCTGGTGAAATGCTCCGATCAGGTTCTTGCCGAGTGGATGGTTCACGCCGACTTTGCCACCCACCGCGCTGTCCACCTGCGCCAGAAGCGTCGTTGGCACGTGTGCGATGGCGATGCCACGCAGATACGTCGCCGCTGCGAAGCCCGCCACGTCGCCGAGCACGCCACCGCCGACCGCCACCAGTCCCGCGCCGCGATCCGCACCGGCCGCGATGAGCCCGTCGTAGATCCGTCCAGCGGTCTGCACCGTCTTCGCGCGCTCGCCGTCTGGTACGAGCATGGGCGTGACGCCCGCCAGTCCGCGGGCCACCATCTCGCCGTGCAGCCGCCACACCGTGGGACTGGAGACGGCAAATCGCGCGCGAGGGAAGCCCACCTCGTCGAGCAACGCCCCCAGCCTCTCCGCACCGCCGGGTTCGATGACGATGGGGTATGTGGCGTGGGGGGTGGCGACGTCGAAGCGTTCGGAGCTCACGTATGGATACTTTTCAGGCGCGGTCCCTCCGCACCCGCACTCCGGATTCCGCATTCCGGATTCCGCACTCCGAATTCCGCACTTCGTTGTGGGAGCGGCGGGCACGGCACGGCCAGGACGCTCAAGAGGTCGATGGTAGGATAGCATTTGGTGGAGTTGCGGGCCGATTACGTCGTGGTCGGGGGTGGTATCGCCGGACTGCGAGCCCTCGCTGACCTCGCCGGCACCGGCGACATCCTGCTCCTCACGAAAGCCGGTCCCACCGAGAGCAACACGGGCTACGCGCAGGGCGGCATCGCCGCGGCGCTTGGTCCCGACGATTCCCCGGAGCTGCATCGCGCCGACACGCTGGCGGCTGGCGCCGGACTGTGCGACGAAGCGGCCGTCGAAGTCCTCGTCCACGAAGGGCCGGCATACGTCCGCCAGTTGATCGAGTGGGGCGTCGCGTTCGATCGGGATGCCGATGGGCAGCCGGCACTGGCCCGCGAAGGCGCACACAGCGTGCGCCGCGTGCTGCACGCGCACGACACCACAGGCCGCGAGATCGCGCGTGCGCTCTGGGCTCGCGTCGAAGGTGTCGATGGACTACGCGCGATCCCCGAGGGCCGCGCGACCGGACTCATCGTCGAGGACGGTGTGGTGGGGGGCGTGCGGTTCGTTGCCGCGGACGGCACCGCGGGGATCGCTCGAGCGCGGTCGGTGCTGCTCGCGACAGGTGGCGCAGGACAGGTGTTCCGCGAAACGACGAATCCGTCCATCGCGACGGGCGACGGCATTGCGATGGCGTGGCGCGCGGGCGCGCGGGTGGGCGATCTCGAGTTCGTGCAGTTCCACCCGACCGTGTTGAGCGTGCCGGGACAACCGCGGTTCCTGCTGAGTGAGGCGCTGCGCGGCGAGGGCGCCCACCTGATCAATCACGCGGGCGAGCGGTTCATGGGCCGGTACGATCCCGCCGGCGAGCTGGCACCGCGGGACGTCGTCGCCGTGTCGATGGTACGCGAACAAGTGCGAACGGGTGCGCCCGTGTATCTGACGCTCGCGCATCTGGACGCCAGCACGACCCTCGCCCGCTTCCCGGCAATCGCGGATGCGTGCGCGCGCGCCGGTCTCGATCTCGCGACGGATCGCCTGCCGATCAGTCCGGCCGCGCACTACATGTGCGGTGGCGTGGAAACGGATCTTGCGGGGCGCACGTCGGTGCCGGGACTGTTCGCCGCTGGCGAGGTCGCGTGCACGGGCGTCCACGGTGCCAACCGCCTCGCGAGCAATTCGTTGCTCGAGGGGCTGGTGTTCGGTGCCCGCGCCGCGGCGGCAATGCGACAGGCTGTACGTCCGGCGGCGCTGCGACGTGCGGTCGAAGCGCGCGAGCACATCACCGCGCACGCGCACGGCGCCCCAGAGCAGGTGTCGACGCGGGACGAAATGTGGCGCCATGCGGGGTTGGTACGGACGGCGGCTGGCCTCGCCGACGCCGTTGAAACGACGGCCTCGCTCAGTGCCGCCCTCGAGGCCAGGCTCGGGTCCATGGTCTCCGCGGCCGACTGGCGAGCGGCGTCATTGGCGCTCGTCGGCCATCTCGTCGCACGCGCCGCCTTGCGGCGAACCGAGAGCCGGGGCGGACACCGCCGGGCAGATTTTCCCGAGCGGGACGATCTAAACTGGAAGATTCATATCGTCGAACAGCAGGCAGTGCAGAGACAGCGATGAGCAAGAAGACGAATTCAGAAAGCCTTGTGACCGAGATCACGCCCCGTTCCCAGGACTTCGGCGTCTGGTACACCGACGTCGTTCGCCGCGCGGAGCTGGCCGACTATTCGCCTGTCAAAGGGCTGCATGGTCATCCGGCCGTACGGCTACGCCATCTGGGAGCTGATCCAGCTCGGCCTGGATGCCCGCTTCAAGGCCACCGGACACGTGAATGCGTACTTCCCGCTCTTCGTGCCCGAAAGCCTGCTGATGACCGAGGCGGAGCACGTGGCCGGCTTCGCCCCACAGGTCGCCTGGGTGACGCATGGCGGCACGGAGAAGCTCGAAGAGCGCCTGGCGATCCGTCCCACCTCGGAAGTGATCATCGGGACGATGTACGCGAAGTGGATTCAGTCGTGGAGGGATTTGCCCGTCCTCATCAACCAGTGGGCCAACGTCGTCCGGTGGGAGAAGGTCACGCGGCCCTTTCTGCGGACGACCGAGTTCCTCTGGCAGGAAGGCCACACCGCGCACGAGACGGAAGCAGAGGCCGAGGCAGAGACGCTCAAGATCCTCGCGCTCTACAAGGAGTTCTCCGAGAACGTCCTGGCCATGCCCGTGCTCGACGGTCCCAAGAGCGCCAGCGAGAAGTTCGCGGGCGCCTCGCGCACCTACTCGATCGAAGCGCTGATGGGCGATGGACGCGCGCTGCAGGCGGGGACGTCGCACAACCTCGGTCAGAACTTCGCCAAGGCGTTCGGCATCCAATTCCAGGGACGCGACAAACAACTGCAGCATGCATGGACGACGTCATGGGGCGTGTCCACGCGCCTCATCGGCGGCATGATCATGACGCACGGTGACGACAGCGGTCTCGTCCTGCCGCCACGTGTGGCGCCCTATCAAGTGGTGATCGTCCCCATTCCTCGCGGCAACTGGCAGGAGACGGTGCTGCCCCGTGCCGAGTCGCTCAAGAGCGAACTGCAGGCGGCCGGCATCCGCGTGCTGATAGACGCTGCGCGAGGAATACACGCCTGGCTGGAAGTTCGCGGAGTGGGAGCTCCGGGGCGTGCCCGTGCGTCTCGAGATCGGGCCCAAGGACCTCGAACAGCAGCAGGTCGTGCTCGTGCGCCGCGACACGCGCGAGAAGCAGCCCACACCGATGAGCGGCCTGGCAGATCGCGTCCAGACCCTGCTCGAGACGATTCAGCAGGCGCTGTTCGATCGGGCTGTCGGCTTTCCGTGCCGAGCACACCTCGTCGGCCGAGACGTACGACGAGTTCCGGCAGTTGATGGAAGGCCGGCCCGGTTTCGTCAACGCGCCCTGGTGCGGAGATGAGGCGTGTGAGGCCGCGATCAAGGCAGACACGCAGGCCACCATCCGCAACCTGCCGTTCAACGACGAACCGTCAGCGAAGTGCGTGCGATGCGACAACCCCGCGATCACGCGCGCGCGGTTCGCGAAGGCCTACTGACGCTCACGAGAGGTGCGGACAGAGGTGCGAAGGAGGGTGCGGTAAGAGGTGCGGACGGCAGGTGCGGCAGGTGTCGTCGGTGAAGAGTTGGAAGTTGGAATGCGAGCCTGCCGGAGTCGTCATTCGATCGATCTAGCAATCGTCATTGCAGACGATCACCGAAAGAGTGGCGTCCACCGCATCGCCCCACCGCGCGCGTATGCGGCGAAGCGCCGCGTGTCGGCGTGAGATTTTCTCGCGCGTAATGATCGTGGCGGCGGCGTCTGGCCAGCGAGCGCGCCAGGCCGCTGCGTTCGGACCTCTCGGCAGTCCGCGCGTATGCCGCCGCGATGGCTTCGAGACAGATGGCATCGCCAATCGCGGCCGCAGCCTGGACGAAGTCGTCCGGCAGTGGCTGCTCCGCCTGCTCCAGCGTTTCCCGCAGATCGTAGAGCGCCACGCGACTGTCTCGGCGTGCGAGCACCTGGTGGACGATGCCACGGACCGCCTGCCATTCGCGCTGACGCGACTCACGCTGCTGCTCCTGCTCGCGTTCCCGCAGCGTCGTCACGAGGCGATGCAGAGTAGGAAGGGGCACGATACCGCCGTCGCGCGCGAGTGCGTCAATCAGCCGCTGTGGATCCGCAGGCAGATCTCCGCTCGAGGCCGCTTCGATATCGGCGCCTGGTTCGTCGCCTGCGATCGCGCGTGGCGCACTCGCCAGGCGGATCGCGGGATCCTCGTCCTGGCGCAACGCCGCCAGAACCGGACCGACGGTGCGCGACGGCAGCTCAGCCACCACGCCAATCGCCGCAAGGCGAACCGCCTGCGCTTCGTCCGAGGCGACCGCCATGGCCGTCAGCCGGTCGAGGACGTCGCCGCCGCGCTCGCCGTCGAGCAGGCCGCGCGCCACGGCAACTGGCGGCCACGCGGACGTCTGCTTCGACTGCCTCGAGTGCGCGGAGCGTCGGCTCCACGAGGCCCGCGTCCTGACGGCCTTCGAGCACGCGGAGGAGGCCGACACGTTCGGTCTGACTTCGCGCTGCGAGCAGCGCCGCGACGACCTGCCGTATCGCACGCGCGCCCGTCACCCGAAGACGCGCCACGGCCGCCTCCCGCCGGACGTCGTCGCTCGCCGGATCGGCGAGGTCGGCCAGGAGCTGCCGGACATCGCCGGTCGAAGAACGGCGAATCACCACGAGCGTAAGCTTAACGCATGGCTCGCCGGACGAAGGGACGGTCGCAAGTGAACTTCCAACCAAAGCCCAAAGCCCAAAGCCCAAAGGCCCTAGAGCCCTGTAGTTGATGCGTGTCGATTGGCTGGTTCCACGCGCTCACCTCGTGTTGCCGTCAGGCATGCGTCTCGCCGTCGGCGTCGCCGACACGCCGGAGACGCGCGCGCGGGGGTTGATGTTCCGCCAGTCGCTCGGGGAGGTGGAGGGGGTGTTGTTCGTGTTCGACGAGGACGATCGCCACGCATTCTGGATGCAGAACACGCTCCTGCCGCTCGACATCGCCTGGCTTGACGTCAGTGGGCAGGTCGTGACGATCAGAGCAGACGTTCAGCCGTGCCGGCTGCCACCGTGTCCGCGATTCCGGCCAACGGTGCCCGCCCGCTATGTGCTCGAGACGGTGGCTGGGCGGCTCCACACTGAGAGAGTGCGGGAAGGCGATCGGCTCACTATCGAATTCGGAGTGCGGAATGCGGAGTGCTGAGCTGAAGTGCAGAATTCTTGAATTCAACTCCGCACGCCGCACTTCGCATTCCGAGTTGTCTAATCGTCGTCGCCGTCTCGTCCAGCGTGACGGCTGTCCGCGCTTCTTGCCGAACGCCCAGGCGATGCCGATGCTGAGGACGTAGAGCACGATCATCGGCGCCGCCATGATCGTCTGGTTGAGCGGATCCGACGTCGGCGTGATCACTGCCGCGATGATGAAGATGAGCAGGATCGCGTACTTCGTGTTCTTCCACATGAAGCTCGCAGTCAGGATGCCGATCCGCGCGAGCGTGAAGACGATGACGGGCATCTGGAAGATCACGCCGAACGCCAGCAACAGTTGAGCGTAGAGCGAGAAGACCGGCGCGATCCGCGGCATGAACGTCATGTAGTCGGTCGTGAAGCTCCCGAGGAACTTGAACGCCGCCGGAAACATCACGTAGTGGTTGAACGCCGCACCGCCCACGAAGAGCAGGCTCGACGACAGCACGAACGGCAGCGCGAGGCGTTTCTCTTTGCGGTACAGCCCCGGCGCGACGAAGAGCCAGACCTGCCACATCACCGCCGGCGCGGCGAAGACGATGCCGGCCAGGAAAGCGACCTTGAGGCGCAGCATGAACGCCTCGGTCGGCTCGGTGTAGATCATCGTGCCGCCCTTGGGCAGCGTGGCCGCCAGCGGGCGCATGATGAAGTCGAAGATGCGATCCAGGAAGACGACGGCGATGAGGAAGCCGACGCCGACGCTGACGAGCGACCAGATGATGCGTTTCCTGAGCTCGTCGAGATGCTCGAGAAACGACATCTTGGCACCGGATCCGTCGAGGTCGGCGTCCTCCTCGTCGGAATCGATCGGTGCCCTGGCGGCGTTCTTGGTGCCGGGGAAAGGTACGAGCGCCATTGGAACCGGCGATTAGGCGCCGGTGTCGGTCCGCGCCACCGGCTCCTCGTGCGGCACGGCCGTCGCGGGAGTGGATACGGCTGGGACAGCGGCCTGCGCCTGACGCGTCCGCTGTTCGTCGAGCCGCACTTCGTCCTCGAGCGTATTACGGAGCTCGTTCGACGCCTTCTTGAACTCGTTGATGCTCTTGCCGAGCGATCGACCGAGCTCGGGCAGTTTTCGTGGCCCAAAAATGATGAGGGCGATCACGAAAATGACCACCAACTCCGGCATGCCAAGCGAACCCATGGGCAGAACTCCAGGGATGAAGCGTGTTGCGGGCGTGGCAGCCAACCTGGGCCACGGCTCTCGTGACGCGTTCCTAGAATTATAGGAACCACGGTGACCGCCGGTCAAGGCGCGAAGTAGGGACAGATACCTCGAAATCATTGCTGGTCTTGAAGTTGTCTGTTACGATTTCTTCATGATCCGCCGCAGCGTCGCCTTCGTCGCGTTGACGATCCTCGGAGCCGCCGTCGTGGGAGGTGTCCTCGGCAGGAGTGCCGCCGCCACCGACGAACGTCTGGCCGATCACTACCGGACGTTCACGACGGCTTTGAGCCTCGTCGAGTCGCGGTACGTGGACAAGGTGGAGTCCGATCGCCTGGTCTACAGCTCCATCAGCGGCATGCTCCAGACGCTCGATCCCCATTCGAGCTTCATGGATCCGAAGGCCTACGCCCAGCTGCGCGAAAAACAGGAAGGGCACTACTACGGTCTCGGCATCACGATCTCGGTCGTGGACGGCGATATCACCGTGCAGGCGCTCTTCGAAGGCTCGCCGGCGTACAAAAAGGGCATCCGCCGCGGCGACGTCATCGCGCGCATCGGCACCGAGGATGCCAAGGGCTGGACGAGCGATCAGGCCGTGCGGAAACTGCGCGGACCGAAGGGCACGACGGTGCAGCTCGGTATCCGCCGCTCCGGCTACGACCAGCTGATTCCGCTCGAAGTACCGCGCGACGAAATCAACATTCCGTCGATTCCCGCGTACTTCATGGTGGACGATCACACCGGCTACATCCGTCTGCAGGACTTTGCGGAAAACACCGATCACGATCTCGGCGACGCCCTGCAGGACCTCACCAAACAGGGCGCGCGCCGCCTTCTGCTCGATTTGCGCGGCAATCCGGGCGGGCCGCTCGATCAGGCGATCCGCGTGGCCAATCGCTTCCTGCCCAAGGGCGACATGATCGTCTACACGCGCGGACGCGTGCCGAATTCCGACCAGGACTATCACGCCACCGAAGAGAGCGACTACACGCACCTGCCGATCGTCATGCTCGTGAATCGCAACAGCGCGAGCGCATCCGAGATCGTGACCGGGGCGCTGCAGGATCACGATCGCGCGTACGTCGTCGGCGAAACGACGTTCGGCAAGGCGCTCGTGCAGTCGATCTACCGGATCAGCGGCGGCGCCGGACTCGCGCTGACGACCGCGCGGTACTACACGCCGAGCGGACGCCTCATTCAGCGCCCATGGGACGGAACCTTCGACGAGTACCTCACGTACACGTATCGCGCTCAGACCGCCGAGCGGCCGCACGATGCCAAAGACCTGAAGCTGACCGACGCCGGGCGCAAGGTGTACGCGGGCGGCGGCATCGAACCGGATCGTCGTGTCGAAGGACCAATCGAGGGCTTCAATCCGGCGAAGTTCGGGCGCAGCCTCTACGCGCGCCAGCTGTTCGCCACGTTCTCGCAGCGCTTCGTGGCGGAAGGCGACACGCGGATTCCGACCTCCGGAAAAGACCGTCGCACCGTCGGACCCAACTTCGAGGTCGACGACGCGATGGTGGCGGACTTCAAGGCGTTCGTGGGGACGACGACGCTGAAGATCGACGAGGAGGCCTTCGCGGCCGATCTGCCGTACATCAAGGCCATGATCCGCTACGAGATCGACCTGTCGCTCTTCGGCGTGGCCGCAGCCAGACGCCATCTGATTTCCGCGGATCCTCAGGCACAGACGGCCCTGGGGCTGTTCGGTGAAGCCGAGCGCCTCACTGAGCTCGCCCGCGGTCGAAACCAGCGGGTCGGGGCACGCTGAATTCAGAAGTCCGTAGTCCATAGTTCGTAGAAACTGTCGGCGGTCGGGTGGCAGCCTTGGACTACGAACTACGGACTACCCACGACGAACTATCAAGATTCGCCCATGTGACCCAAAATGTGGTGTAGCAAAATGGCCTTGCCACTAGGTATGGCCGCTGTTACACTGCCCGCCATCTGAGCGGCCCTCGGGGCGGCTCCCGTTTCCTGGGAGCACTCGTCGGGTCGTTGATCGCGTCGACAGACTCTATCCCGAACAAGCTGAACGACTTCCGGTTGATCAGGTGCTGCGGCTCTCGAGCGGCGCCCTTCTCCCGGCACGCGTGCAGCGGGACCCAAGCCGAAGCCAGGGCGTCGGGATGGCAGGTAGAGCACGAGGAATCGTCCACATGCGCTTGCAACGACTGCAGATCGCCGGCTTCAAGTCGTTCTCCGACCGCTCCGAGCTCGCATTCGACGAGGGCGTCACCGCCATCGTCGGTCCCAATGGCTGCGGCAAGAGCAACGTCGCGGATGCCATCACGTGGGTGCTCGGCGAGCAGAGTGCGAAGAGCCTGCGCGGCGACAAGATGGAGGACGTGATCTTCAACGGCAGCGACGCGCGCAAGCCGACGGGATCCGCGGAGGTGCGTCTGCGCCTTGCCGGGGTCACGAATCTGCCGGCCTCGGTCGCAGTCGTGGTCGATCGAGCCAGAGACGCCGGCCAACGGCAGCAACGGCGCGAACGGGCACGGTCTCACGCTGGAGCAGGACGACGAGGAGGCGGGCCGCGCCGCTGAGTGCGCGCGAGGTCGAAGTGGTGCGCCGGCTGTATCGATCGGGGGAGAGCGAGTACCTGATTGACGGACAGATCTGCCGGTTGAAGGACGTGCACGAGCTGTTGATGGACACGGGGCTTGGTGCGAAGGCCTACGCCATCATCGAGCAGGGCAAGATCGGCATGATCCTGAGCTCGCGGCCGGCAGACCGCCGCCAGCTCATCGAGGAAGCGGCCGGGATCACGAAGTACAAGGCACGCAGGCGCGCGGCGGAGTTGAAGCTCGATGCCGCCCAACAGAACCTGACGCGCATCGACGACATCGTCTTCGAGGTCGAGAAGCAGCGCGGCACGCTGAAGCGCCAGGCCGCCAAGGCGCGCCGTTATCGCCGGCTGCGCGACGAAATGCGCCGGTGGGAAAAGGTGCTCTTCGCGGGACGGTATCGCGAGCTGCTGACCGCCATCGACAGCTCACGGGCACGCCTGGCTGACGCACGTGCGCGCGAAGCCGCCGCCGCCGCGCGCGTCGCGGAGATGGACGGCACGCTCAGCCGGCTTCGCATCGAGCTGGCCGAAGCGGAGTCGCTTGCGGTCGTTGCGCGCGAATCCACGCACACCCGCGAGCTCGAGACCCAGCGACGTCAGCAGCAGATCGAGTTCGACCGCCAGCAGGTCGCCACGCTCAGCGGGCGCGTAAACGAGCTGGACGGCGAGATCGCGTCACTCGAGGCGCGGCGTGAGCCCGGCCGCCTCGCGTTGGAGGAGACGGCGGGCTGCCGCCATCGTCGGCGGCGCAGGAGCTCGAGCAGGCTACCGCGGCGCTGACCGCCGAGCAGGAGGCGTGGCAGTCAGCCGTGCGCGTCCTCGAAGGCCTCGAAAGCGACGTCGAAGCCGCCCGGGGTGAGGTCTTCGCTGCCATCAATTCGGCGACTGCCCTCCGGCACGCGATCGCCCACGCCGCAACCGCCCGGGAGCGCGTCGGGGAGACGCTCGGACGCCTGGAGATCGAGGAGGACGACCTTGCGGTAGAGCGTGAGGCACTCAACTCCTCACGAGCGGCCGCCGAGGAGGCTTTGTCCGCCGCACAGGCCGCGCTCGACTCCACGCGGACGCTGCGCGGCGGTCCACGAAGCGAGCCTGACAGCCGCGCGGTCGGAGCACGAGACGCTCGCGCGCGAGCTCAGGACTCGCGAACACGACCTCGCCGCACTCGCTGCCCGGCTCCGATCGCTCGAAGAGCTGGATGCCGCGCGTGCCGGTTACGGTGACGCCGCCCGCGTGGTTCTGGCGCAGGCCAACGGTGCAGTCAGCCAGCTGGGTGCCGTGGCGGACTATCTCGACGTGGAACGCGGACACGAGCGTGCCGTCGAATCGCTGCTGGGCGATCTCCTTCAGCACGTGATCGTGCCCTCGCACGAACACGCCGCTGCGGGTCTGCAGCTGGTCCGTGCGCACCAGGCGGGCCGCTGTGGCTTCGTCGTGCTCGATGGCGGGACCGCCGAGCGACCGTCGGACGAAGGTGCCATCGGTCCCGGGTCTCCGGGCGTTATGGGATGTCGTGCGAGTCACGGGACCCCACGCGTCGGCGATCGGCGCCGCTCTCGGTCAGGCCTGGATTGCGGCTTCCTTCGACGAGGCCGTGACGGCCGCGCGCGAGACGGGTGCGACGGTCGCGACCCTGCAGGGAGATGTCGTCCGCGGGGCTCATCTCGTCTATGGGGGTGAGGCGGCGGAATCCCGCGGCATTCTCGCGACGAAGGGCGAGATTCGCGACGCGCGCGATCGCATGACCGCCGATCGCGAGACCGCGCACGCCCTGGCTGCGCGCGTCGCGGGCATCGAGCACACCATTCACGAACTGCAGCGCGCCATCGAGACGGCCACACTCGACCTCCACCGGCACGAGAAGGCCATCGTCGGTCACGATGCGCAGCTCGCACGCGCGGCCGAAGAGCACGCGCGCATTGCGCGCACGACCGAGATGCTCGCGCTCGATCGCCGCCGGGCCGAGGAGGAGGGATCCGCCATCGACGAGCGGCAGGCGGAGGCGCGCGAGTCGCTCGGGCGTCTCGAGGAACAGCAGCGGGAAGCGGACGCCCGTCTGAGTGCCGCGCAGCGGAGGCTGGCGGACGCCCGCGAGACGGCCGAACGAGCGAACGAGCGTGTTGCGGACGCGCGCGCGGCTCACGCACGTCTGATCGAACGGAGCGCAGCGCTGTTGGGCGAAGTGACCCGTCTCGAGGACTCGGCGCGGGAGCTCGACGAGCGCGTCGAGTACCTGCACAGCGAGCGCTCGCAGAAACTGGCGTTGCGCGAGTCGCTCTCGACGGCGATCACCTCGTCCCTGTCGCAGCTCGACGAGGACGTCCGCGCGCTCGAAGGGCTGCGCGCGGCGCTTCAGCAGGCCGAGGACGCCGTCAACGAGCGCAACGCCGAAGTCGAAACCCACGATGTCGAGATCCGGTCAGCTCGGGAGTCGCTCGACACGGTCCGCTCCGACGCAGGAACGCTGGAAGTGGCGCGCGCGACCGCGGAGAGCGATCTCGGGCACCTGTCCACGCAGTGTCTCGAAATCGTGGAGGCGACGCTCGATGCCGTCCTCGCGGAGGTGGAGCAGCTCGAACGCGAGGGGGCGGCCGTTCCGGACGCACGGGCCATTGCCGGCGCTGACGAGGAGGAGGCCTCCGACGAGGCGTCTGAGGCCGGGACGTCGGCCGACGCGCGCGGCCGCCGACTGACAGCGGTCTCGGGCGATGACCTGGGTGCCCCGGCCAGCCTCACGGCCGAAGGCGCCATTGCGGCGCTGAAAGCCAAGATCGACCGCCTGGGTCCCGTGAACATGATGGCCATCGAGCAATTCGACGAGCTCGACGCGCGGCATCATTTCCTGACCACGCAGCGGCAGGACCTGGTCGACTCGATCATGCAGACTGGCGAAGCCATCAAGCGCATCGACGAGACGTCCAAAGTGCGGTTCCGCGAAGCCTTCACCGCCATCAACCGGAACTTTCAGCAGACCTTCAGCACGTTGTTCGGTGGCGGCCGCGCGGGCATCACGCTGCTCGACGAGACCGATCCACTCGAAAGCGGGATTGACATCGTCGCCTCGCCGCCCGGCAAGCGTCTGCAGAGTGTGCAGCTGCTCTCCGGCGGTGAAAAGGCCCTCACGGCGATCGCGTTGATGTTTGCGATCTTCCAGTACAAGCCGAGTCCGTTCTGCCTGCTCGACGAAATCGATGCTCCACTCGACGATGCCAACATCGGGCGGTTCGTCGAGATGCTGAAGGGGATGCTGCACCAGACCCAGTTCATCCTCATCACGCACAACCGGAAGACCATGGAGATCGCGGACCGGCTGTATGGCGTTACGATGGAGGAGCCGGGCGTCTCGAAGCTCATTTCCGTTCGGCTGCACTGATGGGGTCAGGTCTTGAATCCTCACATTTCTCACGGTCTGACCCACCCGCCACGCGAACGGCATCCTGAGCCAGGCCGTATGTAGAAGGGGCAGGTCGTGAGAAATGTGAGGATTCAAGACCTGACCCCACATGGGAGGAACGGCATGGCCTGCACAATCCGCGGTGTTGCGGCGGCCGCGCTGGCGGTCGCCCTCGGCGGCGGCCTCGCCACAGCCGGCTGCGATCTCAACGTCGGCGACGGTAACTTCAACGTCGGCCTGACATCGGGCCGCGCCACTGACACCTGGACCCGCACCTATACCCTGTCGGAGGGCGGGACGATCGAAGTCGTGAACCAGAACGGTCCGATCACGGTCGAACCCTCCACGATCGGCGGTCAGGTGGAAGTGCGAGCCGAGCGCCTCGCGCGCTCATCCAGCGACGAGGCGGCCAAAGAGCTTCTCAAGAAAATCGAAATCCGCGAAGACGTGAGCAGCACGCGCGTGCGCATCGAGACGCGCGCCCCGAAAACCTGGGGCCGGGACGGACACGAGGTGAAGTACTTCATCAAAGCCCCCGCCGGCGTCTTCATCGCCGCGCGATCGACCAACGGCGCACTGCAGCTGACCGGGCTGCCGAACGACATCGAGGCCACGACGACCAATGGCGGCGTGAAGGGGGATGCGCTCTCGGGGCATCTCGAGGTCACCACCACCAACGGCGGTCTGGAGGTGGGCCTCACCGCGGTCTCGCCGAAGGGCGTCCGCCTCGAGACAACCAATGGCGGCATCAACCTCACCCTTCCCAAGACCGCAAACGCGGACCTGTCGGTCCAGGTGACGAACGGCGGATCCCACATCGACGAGGATCTTCCATTCACGGCGGTCGGTGAACGCACCCGTCGTCATGTCGAGGGCAAGTTGAACGCCGGCGGCGGGCGCGTAGAGCTCAGCACGACCAATGGCGGCATCTCCGTCGGCGCGCACTAGAGTGAGGCGGGATACGGGCGGGCCGGCGCGTCGATGAACGAAGACAAGTCCGCCAGATACCATCGCCTGCGGCGCCGTCTGTCGATCGCGTCTCTCGCATGGAGCGCGCTCCTGCTCGCGGTGTTGCTGGTCAGCGGCGCGAGCGCCTCCATCCGGAACGCGGCCGGCGCGCTGACCGCCTCCCCGGCTCTCGCGCTCCTCCTGTATCTGCTCGTCCTGGCGCTACTGCACGAGCCCGTCTCGCTGGCACTCGATTTCTATTCCGGCTACGTGTTGGAGCACCGGTACGGATTGTCCCGTCAATCCGCCGCGAGCTGGCTCCGCGATCACCTCAAGGGACTTGCGTTGGGCGGCGTGCTGGTGCTGGGCGCCGCCTCGCTGGTGTACCTCACCATGCGGCTGTGGCCCGGATGGTGGTGGCTGGCGTCGGGCCTCGTGTTCGCCGCGCTGCTGGTGTGCCTCGCCAACCTCGCGCCCGTGCTGCTGCTGCCGCTCTTCTTCCGATTCGAGCCGCTCGATCGTCCGGAGCTGAGCGCACGCCTGCACAACCTTGCCGACCGCGCCGGCGCCCGCGTGATGGGTGTCTATCGGTGGCACCTCGGGGAGAAGACCTCCAAGGCCAACGCAGCGCTGACAGGAATCGGCTCGACCCGCCGCATCCTGCTGGCCGACACGATGCTCGATCAGGTACTCGGATGATGAGATCGAAGTGGTGCTGGCGCACGAGCTCGCACACCACGTCCACGGTGACATCTGGACGGGCATCGTCGTCGAGATGCTGCTGATGCTCGCCGGATTCTTCGTGGCGGATGTCGTACTCAGGGCGGCGGGGCCGCTCGTGAGCCTGCAAGGGCTGGCTGATCCAGCCGGTGTGCCGCTGCTGCTGCTCGCCGCGGGCGCCGTGTCGGTGCTCCTGCTGCCGGCCATGCTCGCTCTGTCGAGAGGGCACGAACGCAGAGCCGATCGCTTTGCGCTCGACCTCACGTCCAATCCCGGCGCGTTCACGTCCGCGATGAAGCGCCTCGGTGCGCAGAATCTCGCGGAAAACGAACCGTCCGCACTCGTGCAGTGGCTCTTCTACAGCCACCCGCCGCTGTCGCAGCGGCTCGCGGCCGCTGCGGCCTGGGCGCACACGCATCGCGTCGCGGGCTGGCCTCGTGGCCCCGTGATCGAGTCTCTCGATCGCGGCGAGAGCTGACACGCGCGCGACCTACTTCAAAATCCCACGCACCTAGAGTTTTTTTGGCGCACGCGTAATGCGAGGCCTGCAGCCGGCACACGCGTCGGGGATGCTACCTTCGGTCGCCACGGAGGAGAGCATGCGTGTAGTTCGTATGGCGGCGGTGCGGTGCGCGGCGCGGGTCATTGGCCAGGGGATGAATCCGGATCTGCAGCCCGGGCAATGGGAGTTCAGCTTTTCGACACGTGCATCGACCGCCGACAAGCACTACAGCCTCGACGAAGAGCAGACGCAGCGCCAGACGCTCGGCACCTACGTGGTGAACAAGCAGCGCGCGTACCGACTTCGCCCTTCGGTATCAGGTCAATTCGCGCTTCGGTACTCCATACGGTTCGGCGGACCGAAGCGTCCGTCGGCGCCGGTGCGGCCGACCGCCCCCGCACCGCCGATTGCCCAGTAGGTCAGAGTGCTAACGCGCACCGGGGCCCGCCGCGGCTCCGGTGCCGCGCGTCAGCGAGGCTTGACGATCAACTCACCGCGCATCTTCTGGCAGCCTTCGTCCTGACGCAGGTTGCAGTAGATGGGGAACGTGCCGGCCTGATCGGCGCGGAATTCGAAGGTCACCGACTGTCCGCCGCCGACGCGCTTCGCGATTCTGTACGCGTCGATCGTGAGGCTGTGGGCAATGTCTTCGCTGTGGAGGGTGATCTTCACGAGGTCGTCCTGATTGACCTCGATGCGGCCGGGCGTGAACGAGTACTTCCGCGCGGTCACCGGCACGTGGCGCTGGACGCCGGGCTGCTGCGCGGAGACCTGCAACACTCCGGGCGCGGCGAGAACCGCGAGCCCAACTGCCGTCAGCCCCAGAAGGGACCGCACGCGCCGGGTGAGTGTCACATCCGCCCTCCTTGTTTGGACGTGTCGTTCACCGTTTCGGCTCGGCAGGGCTGCCGCTGCAGTGGTGCCCTGCCGAGTGTCACGGAGTCGCGTCAGTGGCGCCGCTGGTCGCCCTGCCGTCCCTGGCCGGCTGGCTCGGCGGCGGCCGCCTTCGCGGGATCGGCGCCCTCGTTCAGCAACGCCTTCTTGCTGAGCCTGATTTTGCCGGTGGGATCGATATTGATGACCTTGACCAGCACCTGCTCGCCTTCCTTCAACTCGTCGCGGACGTCCTTGACGCGATGGTTCGCGATCTCGGAGACGTGCAGCAGGCCGTCGGTGCCGGGCATGATCTCGACGAAGGCACCGAAGTCGGTGATCCGCTGCACTTTGCCGAGGTAGGTCTTGTTCAGCTCGGGCGTCGCGGTCAGCTCCTGGATCATGCCGATCGCGCGCTGTGCCGAGCTTTCGTCGGCTGACGCCACGTTCACGCGTCCGTCGTCTTCGACGTCGATCTTCACGCCGGTCCGCTCGATGATGCCGCGGATGGTCTTGCCACCAGGACCGATGACGTCGCGGATCTTGTCGACCGGGATCTTGATCGTGATGATGCGCGGCGCGAAGGTCGAGATGTGACCGCGCGGCTCGCCGATCGTCTCGGCCATCTTGCCGAGGATGAACAACCGGCCCTCGCGTGCCTGATGGAGCGCCTCGCGCATGATGGCCGGAGTGATGCCGGTCACCTTGATGTCCATCTGCAGCGCCGTGATGCCCTTGCTCGTACCGGCGACCTTGAAGTCCATGTCGCCGTAGTGATCTTCGGCGCCCGCGATGTCGCTCAGGACGGCGTACTTGCCGCTTGCCTCGTCCATGATGAGGCCCATCGCGATGCCAGCGACCGGTGAGGCGAGCGGGACGCCTGCGTCCATCATCGCCATCGTGCCACCGCAGACCGACGCCATCGACGACGATCCGTTCGACTCGAGGATGTCGGACACGATGCGGATCGTGTAGGGGAATTTTTCCTCGGCCGGCACCATCGGCGACAGTGCGCGCTCGGCCAGGGCGCCGTGCCCCACTTCGCGGCGTCCGGGACCGCGCAGGAACGCGACTTCACCCACCGAGAACGGCGGGAAGTTGTAGTGCAGCATGAACCGCTTCCAGCCCTCTCCGTCCACCGTCTCGATCTTCTGCTGATCTTCGGCCGTGCCGAGGGTGGCCGTGACGAGCGCCTGCGTTTCGCCGCGCGTGAACACGGCCGATCCGTGCACACGGGGCAGCACGCCGACCTCCGTCCAGATGGCGCGGACCTCGTCGAACCGGCGGCCGTCGAGGCGCACCCGGTGCTCGAGCACTTCGTCGCGCAGCACCTTCTCCTTGAGCTCCTTGAAGATCGACTTGGCTTCGACCTTCCGCTGCACCTCGCCCTCGGGCAACGATGCAATCAGCTCCTCGAGCACTTGATCCACGCGATCGTAGTTCTCGAGCTTGCCGCGGAGGCGCATGGCCTCGGTGAGGGGAACGAGCGCCTTCTCCTCCACTTCGCGGTAGAAGTCGTGCGCGATTTCCTTCTTCGGCGCTGCGAGCTTCGCGCGGCCGACCGTCTTGGCCAGATCGTCGATGACCGCCACGATCCGCTTGATCGCGGTGTGCGCGGCTTCGAGCGCGGCGACTACTTCCTCTTCGCTCACTTCCTTCGCGCCCGCCTCCACCATGACGATCGCGTCGGCTGAACCGGCCACGACGAGGTCCAGTCGGCTCTGCTTCCGCTGATCGTACGTCGGATTGATGACGTACTCGCCGTCCACGAGGCCGACGCGGACGCCAGCGATCGTTTTGTGGAAGGGGATCTCCGAGATCGCCAGCGCGGCCGACGCGCCGGTGATCGCCAGCACGTCCGAGTCGTTCTGCGTGTCGGCCGAGAGCACGAGAGCGATGACCTGGGTCTCGTGGCGCCAGCCGCTCGGAAACAACGGCCGGATCGGACGATCGATCACACGGCTCGTGAGCACTTCCTTCTCTGACGGCTTGCCCTCGCGCTTGAAGAAGCCGCCCGGGATCCGGCCCGACGCGTAGGTGTATTCCTTGTAGTCCACCGTGAGCGGCAGAAAATCGATGCCCTCACGAGGGTTCGCCGCGTAGCACGCGGTGACGAGGACCATCGTATCGCCGAGGCGCACGATCACGGAGCCATCGGCCTGTTTGGCCAGTTTTCCGGTTTCGAACGAAAGTGTCTGAGAACCTATTGAGAGTTCTCGCGTGTGCATAGCCTTGCCTCAGGGAACGCGGGGCGGTCCGATGACTGGGGGCCGAGGGGCCCCACAAGTCGGGTGCGGTGTGCACCCGGCCGGGCAGCTCGGACGGCGGGTCGGAAATCGATGTCCACGATGAGCAGGAGGCGCCGCCTGCGGCACGGCCTCACACGCTCCTACTTGCGGATACCGAGGCGTTTGATCAGCTCCGCGTAGCGCTCCGAATCCTTCTGCTTCAAATAATCGAGCAGCCGGCGGCGCTGGCCGACCAGTTTGAGCAGCCCGCGACGAGAGTGATGGTCCTTGGCGTGGGCCTTGAAGTGCTCAGTGAGATAGTTGATGCGCTCACTGAGAATGGCCACCTGGACTTCAGGGGAGCCGGTGTCGGCGTCGTGGGTCTTGTAGGAGCCGATGATTTCTGTCTTGCGATCCTTGGTCAAAGCCAAAGCCTGTACCCTCCACGTACGGCCCAGAGGCGAGGTTCACCCACTCCAGGCCGCCGTACTACTACACGAACAGGAAATTCTACCCCAGAACGACGGCCGGGTGCAAAAGGCCGGTTCCCTCGATCCGCGTCGCGACGGCCGTCAGCGATCCATCCGGCGCGAGCAGTGCGTACCCGACTCCCGCGGCGTGTCATGGCGGGATCAGTCGCCGCCCCGGCCGGCAGATCCAGGCCCCGGCGGACGCGTTCGACGTCGTGCTCGCTGATCTGGACGGCGGGCAGCTCGGGCAGGATTTCTGCCATGGGAACGACCGCCGCACGTGCGCCGTCACGGTCCGTGAGCGCCCGATCGAGGCCGATGGCCTGGTCGATGGTGAAGCGGCCGCTCACCAGCCGTCGCAGTGAGACCAGATGTGCGCCGCACCCGAGCACGTCGCCCATATCGTGCGCGAGGCTGCGCACGTAGAATCCCGTCGAGCACGCCAGCCGCACGATGGCGACGCCCCCCTCGAGCCGGATCAGATCCAGCGTGTGCACCGTGACCGTGACCGGCTCGAGCTCCAGCGCTCGATCGGCTCGCGCGAGATCGTACGATCGACGGCCTCCGACATGCTTGGCCGAGTACACGGGTGGGCGCTGATCGAAGCTGCCCCGGAAGCGCTCCAGCGCGGCGGCGAGACTGTCGGCCGACGGCAGGACTTCCACCTGCGGACCGAGTGGCCGCCCGTCCGCATCTCCCGTGTCGGTGGACCATCCGAAACGGATCCCTGCCTCGTAGACCTTGTGCGCGTCGGTCAGGAACTGGGCGAGTCGAGTCGCGCGGCCCACGAGCAACGGCAGGACGCCGGTGGCCAGCGGGTCGAGCGTGCCGGTGTGCCCGACCTTGCCGCCGACGATGCGCCGCACCGCGGCCACGATGTCGTGCGATGTCGGACCGGCGGGCTTGTCGATGATGAGGGCGCCATCGGCGAACGAGCGGTCGCGAAGCGGTGCTGTCACGACGCCTGCTATCGCGCGGGGTTGCCGGCCGTCGGCGCCATCGCTTCGGTGAGACGGGTCACCAGCTGGCGTCGAGCGTCGGCGTAGGTGCCTTCGACCGTGCATCCGGAAGCGTTCTTGTGACCGCCACCGCCGAATGTCTTCGCGATCGCGCAGACGTCGATGTCGCCCTTCGATCGCATGCTGACCCGGAAGTGCGTCGTGTCGATCTCCTTGAAGAAGACGACCGCCTGAATCTCCTTCACCGTCAGCGGCAGGTTGATGAGTCCCTCCGTGTCGTCGTACGTCCCGCCGGACGCGGCGACCATGGCGCGGTCCACGCAGACAACGGCGAGGCGTCCGCTGTCCTCGAGCTCAATCGTGCTCAGCACGGCACCGAACAGCTTCAGCCGTCCGAGCGTGTTGCTGTCGAAGATGCTTCGCGCCACGCGCGGCGGCTCGACGCCGGCCTCGACGAGCTGCCGGCAGATGTCGAACGTTCGCGGCGTGATGTTCGAATAGTGGAACGACCCGGTGTCGGTCAGGATCCCGATGTAGATATGCGTGGCAATCTCGACCGAGAGCGGAACGCCCAGCGCTTTGACAATGTCGAACACCATTTCTGCGCAGGCCGCAGCGCCGGCGTCGAACCAGTTGATCGCGCCGTAGCAGGCGTTGCCCGGATGGTGATCGATGTTGATCAGATAGTACCTGATCGAGGCCCTCGACCCCTGTCCTGGAGAGGTCGCTGCACTCCATGATGAGCGCGGCGTCGAATGCGCCCGTGGCGCGATCCGCAATCGTGATCGAGGCCACGCCGGGGAAGGCCATCAGGGGCGGCGGCGCCGCATCCTTGTTGACGATCTCCACGTGCTTGCCGAGCGCACGCAGGGCAAACGCCATCGCGAGCTGCGACCCGATCGAATCGCCGTCGGGACGGGCATGCGAGCTGATGAGGAAGCGCTGGCGACTGCCGATCGCGTCTCTGATTACCGCGATCTCGGGCGGCTCAGTCGTCGTGCGTGTCGGGGGTGGCGGGTTCTGTGTCATCGGATGGCGTTGCAGCCTCGGTGGCGTGGATCTCGCGCAGAATCTCTTCGACCCGGGCCTGATGCGCGATCGACTGGTCGAACACGAACTGCACCTCGGGCACGCGCCGCAGCCGCAGGCGCTGTCCGAGCTGCCGGCGCACGAACGGCGTGATGCGCTCCAGGGCGCGCTCGGTGACTCGGCGCGCCGTCGGGTCGCCGAGCGTCGTGTAGTACAGCCGCGCGATCTGCAGGTCCGGCGTGACCTGCACGCGCGTGAGCGTCACGAATCCAATCCCTGGATCGCGCACCTCGCGCGCCAGCACGTCGCTCACCTCGGCCTGGATCTGACCGGCGAGCCTGGCCGTCCGTGGCACGCTCACGTCAGGAACTCCACTTCGCTCCGGCTGACGATGCCGGGCTCCACAGTCTCGATGGCGTCCACCACGCTTCGCAGCTCGCGTTCCGCGAGCGCCTCGCTGCGCGCGACGGTCACCACACCCAGGCCGGCCCGCTGCCAGAGATCCTGGTGTTCCAGCTCCGCCACGGCCACATTGAACGCCCGCAGCCGATCCTTCACGCCACGGAGCACCATCCGCTTGTCCTTCAGCGAGCGGGCCTCGGCGATGTGCAGTTCAAGGGAAAGAAGAGCGACCACCACGATCAGGACAACACGAGATTGACGAATGCAGATTGACGATTGATGAATAGCTCTACGGCGACAGCTGCAACGACGGGGCCGATTGACGGATGACGATCAGGTGACAGCAGGACCCGACGATCGCGATCGCAGCTCTACGCGGACCGCCACGGTCGCGCTATTCGTCATTCGTCAATCCGCAATCGTCAATGCAGGTGGCTTCATGCGGTCGCAGCCGCCACCCGCTCCATCGCGAAGCATTCGATCACATCGCCGACCTTGATGTCGTTGAACGTGGCGAAGCCGATGCCGCACTCGAGGCCCGACTTCACTTCCGACACGTCGTCTTTGAACCGGCGAAGCGATCCGATCTTGCCTTCGTGAATCACCACGTTGTCGCGCAGCAGGCGGGCTTGCGCGTCGCCGGAGCGCATGATGCGGCCTTCGGTGACCATGCAGCCGGCAATCGTGCCGAACTTCGGCACCTTGAAAGTTTCGCGGACCTCCGCTGCCCCGAGACGCGTCTCCTTGAACGTCGGATCCAGAAGGCCTTCCATGGCGTTCTTGATCTCGTCGGTCACCGTGTAGATGACCGAGTAGTTCCGGATGTCCACGCTCTCGCGGTCGGCGAGGTCGGCGGCGTTCCGATCGGGCCGCACGTTGAAGCCGATGATGATGGCTTCCGAGGCCGACGCCAGCAACACGTCGGATTCGTTGATGGCGCCGACGCCCGAGCGGATGATCTTGATCTTGACCTTGTCGGTGCTCAGCTGCGACAGCGAGTCGGCGAGCACTTCCGCCGAGCCCTGCACGTCGGCCTTGATGATGAGCACGAGGTCTTTGCTGCCCTCGGCCAGCTGCTGCTGCAGCGACTCGAGCGTGACCCGCCCCGTCTTCGACCCCAGCGCACGCGCCTTGGCCTGCTCCTGGCGGAACAGGGCAATCTGCCGCGCCTTCGCGGCATCCGCGAGCGCCTGGAAGGCATCGCCGGGCGACGGCAGGCCGCCGAGACCGAGCACTTCGACCGGCGTCGAGGGCGGAGCCGCCTTGATCGAGCGGCCGCGGTCGTCGATGAGTGCGCGCACTTTGCCGACGATCGTGCCCGCGATGAACGTGTCGCCGACGTGCAGCGTGCCGTCCTGCACCAGGATCGTGGCCACCGGTCCGCGCCCGCGATCGAGCTTGGCTTCGAGCACCGTGCCGGCCGCGTTCCGCTTCGGATTGGCTTTCAGCTCCCCGATATCGGTGACGAGCAGCACCATCTCGAGCAGCAGGTCGAGGTTCTGACGCTTCTTGGCCGAGACGTCGACCATGACGGTCGTTCCGCCCCAGGCCTCCGGCACCAGCCCGAGCTCCGCGAGCTCACGCTTGACGTTGTCGGGATTGGCGCCCGGTTTGTCGATCTTGTTGACCGCCACGATGATGGGCACGTTGGCGGCTTTCGCGTGGTCGATCGCCTCTCGCGTCTGCGGCATCACGCCATCGTCCGCTGCAACGACCAGCACGACGACGTCCGTGACCTTGGCGCCTCGGGCGCGCATCATCGTGAACGCGGCGTGACCTGGCGTGTCGAGGAACACGACGCTGCGTCCGTCGGCCAGCTTCACGTTGTACGCGCCGATGTGCTGCGTGATACCGCCCGCTTCGCGCTCGGCAACGCGCGTCTCGCGGATGGCGTCGAGCAGCGTGGTCTTGCCGTGGTCGACGTGACCCATGACGGTGACCACCGGCGCACGCATCACGCGGTCCTCGGCTTTGTAGTCCTCGGACTCGACCTGGAGGAGCTCCTGCTCGAACGTGCGCATCTCGACGTCGGCCCCGAACTCACGAGCCACCATGCTCGCAGTGTCGCTGTCGAGCGTGCTGTTGATGGTCATCATCATGCGCTTCATCAACAGCTTGGCCAGAACGTCCTTGACGCGCACGTCGAGCTTGTCGGCGAGATCCTTCACCGTCATGCCTTCGGCGAGCGAGATCGTGCGTGTCACAGGCGGCGGCGCGGCCGGTCCCGTTGCGAGAGCCGGACGAGGCGCTTCACGTCGGGGGCCGCTGTGTCGCGGTCCACTTGGGCGCTGCTGGTACGGCGGCCTCGGGCCTGGGGCACCAGGACGCTGCGGGTACGGCGATCCTGGTCGGGGCGGCATGCCAGGGGCTGGCCGCGCTCCCATCGGGGCGCCAGGACGCGCACCGCCTGGCGGCGGCATCGGGCGCACCGGGTGCGACGGCAGCGGACGCGGACCACCAGGCACCTGCCCCTGCCCTGCGTAATTCGGACGCGGTGCGTCGGGTCGAAGCCCTGCAGGCCGAGCGGCAACCGACGCCGGAGGCGCACCCGGCCGGCCGGCCGCGGGAGCGGACGGACGCGGTGCGGGCGCCGCAGGTCGCACAGGAGCCGCCGGGCGTGCCGCGGGTCTTGCGCCGGTGCCCGACGTGAGCGGCGGGTTCGTTGCCGGCGGCGTCTCTTCGATACGCAGCCGCAACGTGGGCGGCACGAGCCGTCCCGGCGCGGGCGCCGCAGGTGCTGGACGATGAGCAGCAGCGAGATCCGGTGCGGCGGCCGCGACGGGAGGCTCGGCTGCCGAATGGGGTTCGGCGACTGGTTCGACGGTGGCAGCCGGCTCGGCGGCGAGCTGGGGTTCGGAATCGGCGATCGGTTCCGGCACGACCACGGGTTCGTGCGCAATGACTACTTCCGGTTCCGCGATAACAGGCACAGCCGCCTCCATCGATTGCTCGTCGGCGGGTTCTTCGAAGGGTGCCTCGTGAACCGGCGTTTCAGCGGTCTCGGCCGCAGCTGCGGCCGGACGAACGGTCTTGATGAGCCGCGGCGGTCCCAGCGTGGGAGCCTGCGGCTTTGGCGGCTCGGGCTTCTTGCCAGGCACCACCTTCTTGGCGCCCTGCGCCGTTGGACGTTCCGCGAACATGTCGCCGCTTGGCAGCTGAACGTTGCGCTGGCGCGCCAGGCGCTCGACGAATTGCCGTCCGACGACTTCTTCGATGGTGCTCGACGCGCTGCGCACCTCGATGCCGTGATCGCGCTTCAGAAGCGCCATCACTTCCTGACTCGTCGTTCCGAGCAGCTCAGCGACTTTGTAAATCCGAACTGTGGCCAACTGTTACCTCGAGGTCCCTGATCTGGAGCCCGCACGCCGCCGTACCCGCCGCGTTCCCGACGTTGTGCCGATCAACCCTGTGTGGTGCCCGACGGCGCCGTTTCTTCGGCTTCGGCGCCTTCGCCGGCGGTCTCGGCCGCGGGCGACTCAGCGACCGCCGCCTCGGGTGACTCCGCGGCCGCTTCCGGTGACTCAGCGGCCACCGCTTCCGGTGACTCAGCGGCCGCCGTCGATCGCTACCCTCTTCTGGCGCGGGCTCGCCCTCCGCGGTCTCCGGCGCCGTCGGCTCGTCGCTGCCGCCGCCACTTTCGAGTCCTGCGAACTGCAATTCGACCTCGCGGCGCTTTTCTTCTTCGCTCTTGATATCGATCCGCCATCCCGTGAGCTTGGCGGCCAGCCGCACGTTCTGGCCCTTTTTGCCGATGGCCAGCGACAACTGCTTGTCCTCGACGACGACCTCCATCACGCGATCCCCGTCGTCGACGATTGAGACGCGCTGCACCTTGGCGGGGCTGAGCGCGTTGCTCACAAAGGCCACCGGATCCTCGGAGTACTCGACGATGTCGATCTTCTCGCCGCGAAGCTCGCGGATAATCGCCTGCACGCGCGTGCCCTTCATGCCGACGCAGGCGCCCACCGGGTCCACGTCGCGCTCGCGCGAGTAGACCGCGACCTTCGCACGGTCGCCCGCTTCGCGCACGGCGCCGCGAATCAGTACCGTGCCGTCGTAGATCTCGGGCACCTCCTGCTCGAAGAGCTTGATGAGGAGCGCGGGGTCGGTGCGCGAGAGCACGATCTGCGGTCCCTTGGTGCTCTTGTTGACACCGCGGATGACCGCCCGCACGCGATCGCCCTGGTTGTAGCTCTCGGCGCGCGACTGTTCCTTGCGCGGCAGCACGGCCTCGATGCGGTTCACCTCGACGATCATGTCGCCGTTCTCGAACCGCTTGACCGTGCCGTTCACCACTTCGCCAATCCGCTGGTTGTACTCGGCGAAGATGTTCTCGCGCTCGGCTTCGCGGACCTTCTGGAAGATGACCTGCTTGGCCGTCTGCGCCGCGATACGCCCGAGGTCCTCCGTCGGCCGGGGAAACTCGATTTCCATGTCGACTTCGGCCTCATCGCCGTAGAGCGACTGCGCCTCCACGAGCGAGATCTGCGTGGCCTGATCGGTCACTTCGGTGACGATCACCTTGACGACGCTCAATTCGAGTTGTCCGGAGTCGGTGTTGAAGCGAGCGCGCAGCCGCTCGTTCTTGTAGCGCTTGCGCGCGGCGGCCTCGATCGCGTCCTGCAGCGCGGTGATGATGATCTCGGGATCGACGCCCTTCTCCTTGGCGAGCGCTTCGATCGTCTGTTGCAGCGGATTCGTCATCGCTTGGGTACTGTAGAACTCCACGTCGAGTTTCGCGCGCGTGATCGCCGACAACGGGAGGCGATGCGCCTTGTTGCCCTCACCGAGGAACAGCACGACGTCGCCCTCCACGCCCTCGATGCGACCTCGAAAATGCTTCTGCCCGTTGATCGCCGGGTCTACGACGATCTTGGCCCATCGACCCTGGAACCGCCGGAAATCGGCCTCGCCCCGCAGCGGACGATCGAGACCGGGCGACGACACCTCGAGGGTGTACGCGCGATTCAGCGGATCCTCGACGTCGAGAATCGCACTGATCTCGCGGCTCACCGCGGCGCAGTCCTCGATGCCGATGCTGTCTTCGGGAGTGCCTGAAGGTCCCGGCTTGTCGATGAACACACGAACGACCCAGCCGATCGACTCGCGCCGCAGCTGCAGGTCGAACAGCTCGAGTCCATGCGCGTGCACGACACGCTCGGCCACCTCGCGGATCTGATCGACCGCGTTCATCCGCTCGCTCGAGACCTCCAAACCAGGAACCGCCAACGCAGGCTTCGCGCCCACTGGCGGTCTTAACCGGCCATCCCCGAACTATTTATGCTACCACAGGGTCTCTGATCGCGGCAAAAGGACGAGCGATGAGGTCGTAGTCTTTCGCGCCGACGATCTCGGCCTCGACGAAGGTGCCCGGCGAGAGCGACGAGGGATCGCACTCGGTCAAAAAGACCTGCGCGTCAATCTCGGGGGCCTGACCCGCCAGCCGGCCCCGCAACACCAGATCATGCTCGTCGGAACGACCGTCGACCACGAGCCGCACGCGCTGACCGATCCGTCGCTTCTGGCTTCGGCGCACGATCCGCTTCTGTTGCGCCATCAGGCGGTTCCGCCGCGACCGTTTCGTCGCCGCCGGCACATCATCGTCGAGCTTGTCGCCGGCCGAGGTCCCTTCCTCATGGGAATACGTGAAGATGCCCACATGATCGAACTGGATGGCATCCAGAAAGCCGGCCAGCTCATCCACGTCAGCGTCCGTTTCGCCTGGGAATCCCACGATGAAGGTCGTGCGAAGCGTCACGCCGGGCACCCGGTCGCGGATGCGCCGCAGGAGCCGTTCGTAAGACGCCCGCGTGCCGGGCCGGTTCATCCGCTTCAGAACCCGGTCCGACGCATGCTGAAGCGGCAGGTCCACGTATTTGACGACCTTCTCGCACTCTGCCATTGCGTCGAGCATCGCGTCCGTAATGGTCGTTGGATAGAGGTAGAGAATCCGGATCCACTCGAGTCCGTCGATGCCGTTCAACTCGCGGAGCAGTGTCGCCAGCGCATCGCGCTGACCGAGATCCACGCCGTAAAACGTCGTGTCCTGGCTGATGAGCACGATCTCCCGTACGCCCCGCGCCACAAGATCGCGTGCCTCCCGGACGATCGAGTCGGCCGGCCGGCTCCGGTAGTGGCCGCGTAGGCGCGGGATGATGCAGAACGCGCAGCGGTAGTCGCAGCCCTCGGCCACCTTGATGTACGCGTAGTGCCGAGGTGTTGCCAGGATCCGCGGTGTGTCCGCGTCGTAGATATAGGTGGGGAGCTCGGCCCGTCCCCCGAGGGGCTCGTGACCGGCCTTCGTGCGCCGATACAGCGTTGCCGGAGCGATGATGCCCGGGCGGAGCACATGGTCCCCGTCGGTCAGTGTCCCCGGCCCTGCCAGTGCCGACACGATGGCCGGTACCTCGCCAGTGCCCAGCACGACATCGATCTCCGGGATCTGCGCCTGCAGTTCGTCGCGGTAACGCTCCGCCAGACAGCCGGTCACCACCAGCTTCTGGCATCCGCCGGCCTTCCGGCGTTCCGCCATCTCCAGGATGGCGTCAATCGATTCCTGCTTGGCGCGGTCGATGAAGGCACAGGTGTTGACGACGATGACGTCCGCGTCAGCGGCGTCGGCGGTAATCGTGTGTCCGGATCGTTCGGCCAGCCCCAGCATCACCTCGCCATCTACGAGGTTCTTGGGGCAGCCCAATGAGATCATTCCAATTTTCATACGAGCAACGCATCAGGCTCCGGACTCCAGGCAACGGGCCACGGCTCCGGATCCGAACTTTCGATTTTAGCAGGAGCCAGGCTCAGTCGTGCTGCGGCCCGCGCTCGGACCCGAAGACACGGCTGGCGCGGCGAATCGCTCGCGCGGGATCGGTAATCGCGACCCGCGCCATCTGACCGCCACGCTTCAGCGGCGCCCAGATACGCGCGGGAATGCCACCCAGGAGGTGGTCGAAGCGGGCCCAGCTATGCCGCACCTGGATCATGGCGCGCTGGCGAGGCGGCAGAATGTGCGCTTCGGCGGCCTTACGGACGATCGGACAGGCGGGCGATTCGAGGCAGTAGTCGTGGAAGCGTCCCTGCGCGAGCTCTCCACGGATCGCCTGTATCAGATCCCCGTTCCAGGCCTGGCGATACTCCTCCATCTGTGCGATGGGCTTGCCGCCGTAGCAGCACGGCAGCACCCCTCGCCGGAGGATGTACAGGCTCGTCCACGGTTCGGTGCAGGCCGGCCGATGCTCGGCCCCGAGGGAAGGCAACGGGTGCACGGCGACCATCGGGATCGCGACTGGCTCCGGTGAGCCAGCCGGGAGCGGGACTGGTGTCGTCTCGACGGGAGCCACCGCGGCCGTGACCATTCCGATTCGCGCGTCCGATCCAGGCGGATCCGACATCGGTGCCGCTCCAGCAGGTGGCGTGGGGTGAGCTCCGCGGTCGAACTCTTCCTCGAAGAGATCCCGCATGCTCCCGCCGAAGTCCATCTGATCCGACAGATCCACGCCGAGCTCGCGGCAGAGTCTCGCGGCGCGGCCGCTGACGCGCACCAGCTCGTCGAACGGCAGCAGTTCCTTCTGATAGTCGAAGTGGTAGCCGTTGCGCTCCCAGTCGAGGCCGGTGTCCGAGTAGTTCAACGGACGAAGGACGAGACGATCCACACCCAGCTCGGCGCACAGCTGCACGAACGCGTCGAGCTCGTGCACGTTGCACCGCATCGGCATGAACACGAGATGGACGTGCGGGAAGCCGCCGCGGCCGCCTTTGGCAGCAATCAGCCGGCGCAGGTTCCCGATGATCTTCTCGAACGTGTCGTTGCGGAGGCGCGAGTATGTGAGCGGCGTGGCCGCGTCGAGCGAGATGTAGAGGAGAATCGGCCGGCCGATCAGCTTCTGGATGTTGCGATCGGTCAGGATCTGTCCGTTCGTCGTCATCTCGAGCAGCTTGCCGGTGTTGCCGAAGATGTCGAGCAGCTCGTCGATGTTCTTCATCATGAACGGCTCGCCGATCGAGCAGTTCACCAGACTGACCGAGTTGTCGAAGAACGCGCCCCACTCCGTCAGTGTCTCGCGCGTGAAGGGCACCGAGACGTGATCGGCCTCGAGCTCCTTGTTGTAATCCCACTCGCAGTACACGCACGGCGGCTTCACGTTGCAGGCGCCGTGCAGGTCGATGCCGAGACTCGGAGGCGTTGACGCGAGCGTGGACCGCCCGGTCGAGACTTCGCTGGCATTGATGATCGCGTTGTCGTGCTGCCGCCGAACCGACTGGTGGCGCTCCGGGTCCTGGTGGAGCCGAGGCGCTCGTATACGGACGGCGAGCGTGCGACCGTCAGCCGGGTAGTAGTCGCGCGGGAAGACCTTGTCCACACGCAGCGTCGTGCAGGAAGCCGACGCCGGCACGATCACGGAGCGGGGCGACCACTTGTGCGGCAGAGGAGCGGTTTCGACGGCGTCAGCGGACTCGGCGGTCAGATGCTGCGAGAGATCGTAGAACTCTGAGAACGCCCAGAACTCGAGGAACCTGGGTGAGGACGCCGGCGCATACGTCAGCACGCCTTCGCCGGCCATCCAGCGGAACACCTGACTGCCGTCGTGCTCTTCCCCGTAGAAGCCGCTGTCGAACGACACCTCGGCCGCGGTCGACACGAAAAGCGGCTGGGCTCGTACAGCCTCCGGTTGGATGACGCGGAGCAGGGTCATGAATGAACTGGCATCTTGCAGCGTAGCAGGACCGGGAGGGCTTGTCGACTTCCCGGCAGGCCCACGCGCCGGGCCCTCGGTCTCTTCGTTCAGGGGTAAAGCCGGTAGAGCATCCTCGGATACGGTATCGTCTCCCGTACGTGCTCGAGGCCACAGATCCACGAGACACAGCGTTCCACACCCATTCCGAACCCGCCGTGCGGCACCGAGCCGTATCGCCGCAGATCGAGGTACCACTCGAACGCTTCCTGCGGAAGGCCGTGCTCCTTGATTCGGGCCAGCAGCAAATCGTAGTCGTCGAGACGCTGCCCGCCGCCGATGATCTCGCCATACCCTTCGGGGGCGAGGACGTCCACGCACAGCGCCTTGTCGGGCTGCGTGGGGTCGGGCTTCATGTAGAAGGCCTTGACCGCTGCCGGGTAGTGGGTCACGCACACGGGGCGATCGAACTGCTCTGACAGAACGGTCTCGTCAGTGCCGCCGAGGTCGCCGCCGTACTGAAAGGGCAGCCCCTTCTCTGTGAGGACCCTTGCGGCCTCGTCGTACGTCAGCCGCGGGAACGGTGTTTTCACGGTTTCAAGCTTTGTCGTATCGCGCTCGAGCACCTTCAGTTCGTGCCGCCGTTTGTCGAGGACCCTCGCGACGACTTCAGCGACGAGTCCTTCCGCGAGCACGATGACGTCGTTGAGATCGGCGTAGGCCATCTCGGGCTCGACCATCCAGAACTCGGTGAGGTGGCGGCGCGTTTTCGATTTCTCCGCCCGGAACGTTGGACCGAAGCAGTACACGCGGCCGAGGGCCATGGCGTTGGCTTCGTTGTACAGCTGTCCGCTCTGTGTCAGATACGCGGTCGTGTCCTCGAAGTACTGCACGGGGAAAAGCGTGGTCGTGCCTTCGCACGCCGCCGGCGTGAAGATCGGCGTATCGCAGAGCACGAAGTCGCGGCTGTTGAAATAGTCGCGGATCGCGTTGATCACTTCGTGCCGCACCCGCAGGATGGCCTGCTGCCTCGGCGAGCGAATCCAGAGGTGGCGCCGGTCGAGCAGGTAGTCCACGCCATGCTCTTTCGGCGTGATGGGGTAGTCCACCGACGGTGCGTGTACGTCGAGGCTCGCGGCGTCGATCTCGTACCCGCCCGGCGCCCTGCTGTCGGCCCGTACGGTTCCCATCACGCTGAGCGCGGTTTCCTGACCGAGATGGTCGGCCTTCCGGAAGGCCTCGTCGCCGACGGCGGCCTTGGACATGACGGCCTGGATGACGCCGCTGCCGTCACGGATCTGCAGGAAGTGGATCTTGCCGCTCGACCGCCGGTTCTGGAGCCAGCCGTCGATTCGTACGAGTTGTCCGTCGTGGGCGGCGATGTTCTGGATGTACGTGCGAGTTGGAGTCATGCCCTGCGTACTCAAATGGCGAGCATTCGTTCGAATCGGACGCGAGCCCGGGCGGTGCGTTCCAGCACGGATCGTGGTTCGGCGGACGCGGCGAGCTCGAAGATGAACGCGCCATCGTATCCAATCTTCCGCATACCCATCAGCGCGGCGTCCCAGTCAATCCGGCCCTCGAACGGGACGAGGTGCTCGTCGCGTCCTCCGCCATTATCGTGGACGTGCGTCGTCACGACATGGCCGGAGCACGTTTCGACGGCCTCGAGCAGATCCCCCATCAGAAAAGCATGCCCGAAGTCGAGACAGAGACCGGCGTCGGGCAGATCGAGATCGTCCTCGAGCAGTGTGACGAGGGCGTCCGGCCGGGAGAGCGAATTGGGCATGACTTCGAGCGCAAGCCGGACGCCGAGCGGTTCCGCGATCGCGTCGAGCGCTTCGAGACTGCGCGCGACGGCGTCCCTTCTATTGTCACTGGCCGCCGGATGCTGACTATCGGGCACGCCGAGGTGCACGACCAGATACGTCGCGGCGAGGTCCGCTGCGGCGTTCAGTGCGGCCTCGACCTCGGTGACGGCCCGCATCCTGGTCGCATCGTCGGACGCAGCAATCGAGAACGGCGTGCCCCAGCGTCCTCCGGCGAGCGTGTCGGCAATCGGCGCGTGCACGGAGTGGATGCGAAGGCTGGAGTCCCGTGCGGCGTCTGCGGCGTCCCGAATGACCGCCGCATCGGAATAGTCGAAGTGCGGCCGGTTGGCGAAGATCTCGACGGCATCGAAGGCATGCGCCGCAATCTCGACGAAGTGGTCCCGCCCGAGGCGTTCGTCGTGATAGAGATGCGTGGAGATCCCGAACTGCGCGCTCGTCACCGGTCACCGCCTACACGCAAACACGAATTGGGAGTGTCGCCACCCAAGCGAACTCCAACGTCACCCTAGCTCCTCCACCCAACCGCCCAAGAGACGTCGAAGGGCCGCGTAGCGCTCTCCGCGCGCCAGCTGCATTCGCGCGTACCGCAAGGTCCGCGGGATGTATTGAATGTAGACGGGATTCCCGCGCGCGGTGGTCTGGTAGCCGAATGTGCCCAGGGCTTTCAGATTCCGCTGCAACGCCATCAGATCGAAGCGGCGCGGAAAATCCTGGGCCCACGCGTGCCCGTACACACGCGGCGACGCGTGCCGCTTGAGCGCGACGAAGTGCTCGGTCAGCTCATCGATCACATCGTCACCCAGATCGACGTAGGAGTCTTTGAGCAGCGAGACGAGGTCGTATGTGTCGGGGCCCATCCGGGCGTCCTGGAAATCGATGATGAAGAGATCGGCGCCCGAGACCATCAGGTTGCGGCTGTGATAGTCGCGATGACACAGCACGCGCGGTTCCGCGGCAAGCTCACGAGCAATTGACTCCCACTCGGCCCGCAGGTGCGCCCGATCGGACGGAGGAATCTGCACGCCACGATACCCTTCGAGAAAGTGCTTCGTGAAGAACTCCAACTCCCAGAGCAGTTTCTCTTCGTCGAAGGCGACCTGATAGGGCGGATACGACGGCGACGTCAGATCGGCGCCGCGCCGCTGCATGATCTCGATGAACGAGACTGCCAGGCGGTAGAGCCCGAGATGCTCGCGCGCCGGCACCGCGCCCAGGTGCGCCTGCAGCGTCACATCGCCGAGATCCTGAAGCGCCAGCACTCCGAGATCGCCGGCGTGATCGACGATGGCGGGGACGGGCAACGGCATCGTCGCGAGCAGCTTGGCCACGCCAACGAAGGGCAACGACTCGTACGTGAACGGCTGCGGGTTCAGCGCGAGGACCAGGGACGGACCGTCGCGCGTGACGAGACGGTAGTACTTGCGGTCCGACGCATCGCCTGTCAGCGGCACGAGACTCGCGACGCTGGAGGCGAGGCCGCTTCGCCGCAGATATTCATCGAGGCGCTCGCGCGCATCCTGGGCGTCGCGTTGACGCTGCTCCATCGTTGTCACGTCGCTGCCTCTCACCGATGCTCCTGCTCCGTACCGGTCATGGGAACGGCGAGCACGCCGCTCCGTGCGCCCTCAATGGTCTCGTCCGCGCCTGGCCCGGGAACGATGACCGAGCGATGATAACGCGCCCCTGCGGCAATCCTCACTCGATCGGCGACCACGCATTCGATGAGCTCTGCGTCATCGCCGATCACCACGTCGTTCCAGACAACCGAGCGCACGACGCGAGCCGACGGTGAGATCCGCGCGGCCGCGCTCACGAGGCCGCTCCGTGACGATCCCGCGACACGGAGAGCCGTCTGGAGGTACGTCCAAGGCGTTCCGACATCCGAAAACGATGCTTCGGTCGTCCAGGCACCGACCGCGTCGTGACGCTGTCGAATCAGCGCGGGGTAGATCTCGCGCACGCTTTCGCTGGGCGCGCCGTCGATCGCCGCCGCAAACGCCTCCCGGCGGGCCACCTGCACGCCGACGAAGTGCAGCCCGCCGCGCCCCCGGCCGGTGAAACCGGTCACCGATCCGTTCTCCACCGTCACCCCGCCATACCGCTCGGGTTGAGGATTGTCGATGAGTGCCATCGTGACGAGCGCTGCCGACCGCCGATGGCGCTCGACGAGCGTAGCCAGATCGACGTCCGTCAGCGTGTCGCCGTTCACGATCAGCAACTCGTCACCCGGCACGAGCGAGAACGCCCGGCGCGGACCACCGCCCGATCCGAGGAGGGGCGATTCCCACGAGTAGCGGACGCGCAGGCCGAAAGCGCTGCCCTCGCCAACGACGGCGGTAATGGTCTCGGGCCGGTGGTGCAGGTTGACGATCGCGTCGGTCACGCCCGCCCGCCGGAGCCAGTGCAGGATGTGCGCGATGAGCGGCTCCCCACCCAGCGGCATCGCCGGTTTGGCGCGAAGCGAGGTGAGCGGCTGGAGCCGGACGCCAAGGCCCGCCGCGAGAACGAGCGCGGGCGGAAGAGGAAGCATGGAAGGGAGTCGCGGAAGGCGCCGGCTATTCGTCGAAGAGCATGTCAGTGGCGGGCAGTCCGCGCGTCCGGCGGTGCTCGATGAAGAGCCCCCGGTACGAATCGAGCACGTAATCCTGCGCCCCCATCCCCAGGAGCCGTGTGACCTCGGCGATGCCTTGCTCGCCGCCCTCGACTTCGACGAACACCCCCACGGGGGTCTCATCGATTGCGAGCACGACGTCTGCCAGCGAGTACTCCTCGCGATATTTCTGATAACGGAACCACACCCGGTAGCCGAGCTGTTCGAAGCAGCGCAGCAGGGTGGTGCCGTCGCCGACAACGGTCTCGACCTCCTCGCGGGCTTTGACCGGCGAACGCTGAACGGGTCCCTTGAACGTGAGCAGGCTCTTGCCGGACTCGATCCGGACGCGAAGCACGCACCGGCGCTGCCGAAGCGTCTCCTGCTCATCGTCGAGCAGGTAGTCCTCCTGAAGGCGTCTGCAACGCAGCGGGGTCGCATCGGTGGCGAGGATGGCGGCCCGTGCAGCCTCCACCGAATCGAACCGGAGCTTCACCTCGCGCTCGATGGAGACCGGCATAGTGGCGCCTACTCTACCCTCAGGCCCCCGGACCCTCAAGGAGAAAGGGCTTGAGGGCCCGAGGGCTCGGGGGCTTCAGGAGGGCCTGTGGGCTCGAAAGCCCGAGGGCCTATTCCTTGCGGATCGTGAAGAAGACTTCCTGGTTCTGGCGCCAGACCAGCAGGAACGCCGTTGCACCCGACCGGACCTTCTGCAGCTCCCGCTGTGCGGCCGCGGCGGAATCGACGTCAACCCGATTGACCTTCAGAATCAGGTCGCCGGCTCTGAGGCCGGACCGGGCGGCGCTGCCGTTCGGATCGACATCGGTGATGAGGGCGCCGTTGGTGCCGGACGGCACTCCAAGCCGGCGCGCGCGATCGGCCGTGAGGTTGCCGAGCGAGATGCCGAAACCCTCGCTCGAGTCTTCGTCACCCTGATCGGCCGACTGCTGATTGCCCTCCGCCTCGAGGTCGAGCTCACCGATCGTCACGTTGAGCGTCTTCTCCTGCTTGTCGCGCAGCACCTTGATCGGGACGGTCGTGCCGGGCTTCAGCCCGACGATGGTCTGCACGAGCTCGTCGCGGCTGCTGACGGGCTTGCCGTTGACTTCGAGAATGACGTCGCCGGGCAGCACGCCGGCCTTCTTGGCCGGACCGCCCTCGGCGACGGTGCCCACGAGGGCGCCCCTTCGATCCTTCAGTCCGAACTCCTCGAGCGCATCGCGGGGTACCGATTGCACGGTGACGCCAATCATCCCGCGCGTGATCTTTCCGCTGCGCAGCTGCGGCAGCAGATCCCGAACGACGTTGATCGGGACGGCAAAGCCAATGCCGATGTTGCCGCTCTGCCGCGAGTCCGCGTAGATCGCCGTGTTAATGCCGATGACTTCGCCGCGGACGTTCAGCAGCGGTCCGCCCGAGTTGCCGGGATTGATCGCCGCATCGGTCTGGATCATGTCCTGCGTGCGGCCGGTCGCCACGGGGAACGGACGCTTGAGCGCGCTGACCACGCCGACGCTGACGGTGTGCGCCAGACCAAACGGGTTCCCGATCGCCATCACCCAGTCACCTGGCTGCACCTGGCCCGAATCGCCGAACTTCGACTCCGGCAGCGCATGTGTCGGCTTTTCCGTGAGCTCGATGAGTGCGCTGTCCGACAGCGGGTCGCGGCCGATCAGCTTTGCGGCATATTCCTGATCCGTGTCCTCGCCGTAGAGCGACACGACGATCTTCGTGGCGCCTTCGACAACGTGATTGTTCGTCAGGATGAGGCCGTCCTTGTTGATGATGAAGCCCGAGCCTGCGGCCTGCACCACCTGCTCGCGCGGCCGTCGGCGGCCCTGGCCTTGACCTTGACCTTCCTCGTCGGGATTCCCGAAGAACCGGCGGAACAGGTCGTCGCCGCCGAAGAACTCAGTGAGATCCTGCGTCCGCTGCCGCGATTCGGTCCGGATGTTCACCACGGTTGGCGTCGTGGACTTGGCGATATCGCGGAACGTCTGCGCTGTGAGTGGACCGGTGAGCGGCGCGCTGTTCGTCGCGGGCACCGCCATCGTCTGTGCCGCCGATTCCGGCGACAGATCGAGGCGCGACGCGATCACCATGCCGACCGCCAGCGAGGCAACGGCGATGAGCAGGCCGTAGAAAACCGTTGTCTTCCGCGTGGACATTGCTGAACTTCCTCTCAAGCGCCGCGCGCGTCACGCCAGCGCGACGATCTGTGGCTGGACCGGCCCGGTCACGGTCGCATCGCCCTGGCCGTACACCATGTTGATTTCCGTGCGAACACCGAACGAATCGAAGTAGAGGCCGGGCTCGATCGTGAACCCGGTGCCTGGCAGGAGTCGCCGATCATCGTGGGTTTCGTAGTCGTCCATGTGCACGCCGCTGCCGTGGACACCCTCGCCGAGACTGTGGCCGGTCCGGTGAAGGATCTGGGCGGAGTAGCCGGCATCCTGCAGCACCGTGCGCGCGGCGCGATCGACCTGCCAGCCGCGAAGGTCCGCTCCCGTGCGGGCCGACGTCTGGACGAGCGCAATGGCTGCGTCGCGCGCCCCGGCAATGGCCGCGAATGCCCGGGCCTGCCGCTCGGGCACCGGACCCGTGAACCCGACCCATGTGATATCGGCATACACCGAGCCGGGCTTTGGCAGCTTGCCCCAGAGATCCAGCAGCACGAGCTGGCCTTTGCCGATCGGCTTGGAGCCGGAGGGGCCGGGCAGATAGTGCGGATTGGCGGCGTTGGCATCCACCGCCACCACGGGATGCTCGTCTGCGATCAGTCCCTCATCGCGGAACCATCCCGCCATCAGCTGCTGGATGTCGTACTCGGTCGTCGGGGTGCCCGCACGCAGCCGTTCGCGGATGGCATCGAAGGCGCGATCCTTGATCCGATAGAGCGCGTCGGACGCGAGACGATGCGTCGCGATCTCCGCATCGGTCCAGCAGGCGTCGAACCGCTGCACGAGATCACCCGACGAGACGATCTCGACGCCCCGCGCGCGTATGGCGTCGACCGTACCCGCATCGACCCGTGCGAGATAGGGGATGTCGCCGCCAGGCGAGTATTCCATCGCGAGCCGCCGGACGCCGTCCAGAAGCGTATCGAGTCCACCCGCCAGTTCGTTGCGCCCGGCGTAGATGATCTTTGCGCCAGGCAAGCCATCGAGGTTATGTCGTTCGATGGCATGCACGAGGCCGCGCGGTGCGCCGGACGCGGGAATCATGTAGTACCACCGCCTCGTCGTCATCTTGCCGTTACCTGAGACGAAGCCCGCGAGCCGGCTGGCGATCGGGTTGCACCCGTGGAAGTCGTAGAGCAGCCAACCGTCGAGACCGTCGGCTGTCAGCGCGGCCTGGACGGCCGCGATATCGAGAGGCATCTCTGTAGTATACGGTGCGTGTGGCCGCTCGCGTCCGATCAGGGTGGCTCAACTGGTTGTGACGCCTGCGGGCGGCGTGTGGCCGGGACCGACGCCGGTGACGGACGCCCATTTGCGCCGCTCCGGCGTCAAATAGAGGGATAATCGATATCTTTTCATGCCTATGTCCAGCCTTCGCTTGTTCAGTGGCGCAGTCGCTCTTGCTGCGCTCGTCACCGCTCGTCCCACGGCACAGCAGTCCACCCCGTCCCCGCCACCGACGCCGTCGGGAGGCACGCAGGCCACACCGCGGCCGGGGATCGACCAGCCGGCGGTCACCTTCAAGGTCGAAGTCAACTACGTCGAGGTCGACGCAGCGGTCTTCGACAAGTCGGGCAAGTTTGTCGGTACGCTCAACAAAGACGACTTCCAGGTGCTGGAGGACGGGCAGCCGCAGGAGATCTCGGCGTTCACGCTGGTGAACATCCCGATCGAGCGCGCCGATCGTCCGCTGTATGCGACGCACCCGATCCAGTCGGACGTGGCGACCAACGCGCGGCCTTTCGAAGGCAGGCTCTACGTGGTCGTGCTCGACGATCTGCACACGCAGCCCTATCACTCCATCGCGGTACGCGTCGCCGCCAAGCAGTTCATCGATCGCTACATGGGCGACAACGATCTCGCCGCAGTCGTGCACTCGAGCGGAAAAGGCAATGCGAGCCAGGAGTTCACGAGCAATAAGCGGCTCCTCGACGCGAGCGTCGATCGCTTTCTTGGGCAGTCGCTGCAATCGGTGACCTTGTCGCGCCTCGACCAATATCAGCGCGATCAGGCGGTGCCAGTCGATCCGACGAGTACGTCGGTGAGCCACGTGAAGGATCCCTTCGATCAGGAGCGGTCGTATCGCGCGCGCCAGTCGCTCGACAACTTGAAGAGCATCTCGGACTGGGTCGGATCGATCCGCGGCCGGCGCAAGGCCATCGTCTGGGTCAGCGAAGGCATCGATTACGACCTGTTCGACTTCACGAACAATCGCGATACGACGTCCGTGCAGGAAGCCATCAAGGACGTGATCGCGTCGGCGACCCGTTCGAACGTGAGCATCTACGCCGTCGATCCGCGCGGCCTCACGATGATGGGGGACGCGAGCATCGAGGCATCGGGAGCGTTTCCGGACAATCCCGATTACGGGCTCAGCAACCAGTCGTTCATGGACGAACTGCGAACCCAGCAACAGAGTCTGCGCACGCTGGGTGAAGACACCGGCGGCTACGCAGCCGTCAACATGAACGACTTCACGAAGGCCTGGGACCGCGTCGTTTCCGACAGCAGCAACTACTACGTGCTCGGGTACTACCCGACCAACGATCGCCGGGACGGCCGGTACCGGAAGATCGAAGTGCACGTCAAGGGCGCTGATGGCCTCGACGTCCGCTTCAGAAAGGGGTACACGGCGCCCAAGGGCAAGGCGCCGGCGGCAACGCGCACGCCGACCGAGGAAAAAGCGTCACCGCAAGTGCGCGAGGCGATCAACAGCCCGGTGCCGCTGCCGGGCCTCCGTCTGAAGGCGTTTGCAGCGCCGTTCAAGGGCATTGCGCCGAACGCGTCGATCGCAGTTGGCGTCGAAGCCTCGGGCAGCGACATGGCGTTCACGCCGAAGGACGGCAAGTTCGTGAACGACGTCGAGCTGTCGGTCGTGGCGATCGATACGAACGGCAAGATCAAGGACGGCGACCGGACGCTGCTCAACATGGGCCTGAAGCCCGACACGCGAGCGAAGGTCGCGCAGGATGGCTTGCGCCTGCAGACACGGCTCAAGGTTCCGCCGGGCCGTTACCAGTTCCGCTTCGCCGCACGCGAGACGGGCAGCGGCCACATCGGATCGGTCACCTACGATCTGGAGGTGCCCGACTTCACGAAGGAGCCGTTGACGATGAGCGGCATCCTGGTGGCGGCGGCGTCGAAACAGCAGCTCCTCACGGCCAAACCGGACGAGGAATTGAAGAACGTGCTGCCTGCCGCTCCCACCGCCACGCGCGAGTTCCCCGTTGGCGATACGCTGGCGATGTTCGTCGAGGTCTACGACAACGACGTGAAGACGCCGCACAAAGTGAGCATTACCACGAAAGTCGTGGCGGATGACGGGCACGACGTGTTCACGACGACGGCCGAACGCGATACGAGCGAACTGGCTGGCAGCAAGTCAGGTGGCTTCGGCCATCTGCAGGAGGTCCCCCTGAAGGGCCTGGCACCGGGCCTTTATGTGCTGAGGGTCGAGGCCAAGTCTTCGGTGGGCAAGAACCCGGCGACCACCTCACGCGAGATCCCATTCACGGTGCGATAGGACAATGACGAATGACGAATGACGATTGGCTCCGGCTCGGACCGATCGGCGCCGGGTCCGGCCTCTTCGTCATTCGTTGATTCGTCAACCGTCATTGACCTGCTCACTCATCACGTAGAGCCTCGATTGGATCGAGGGTGAGAAGGCGCAATGCGGGGACGAGGCTGGCCACTGCTCCGACAGCCAGTAACAGCGCCGCTGCCGCAGCGAAGGTGACCGCGTCGGTAGCCGGCACGCCGCTCGTCAGCGAATCGAGCACATGGACGCCCATGCGGGCCAGGGCGAGTCCTGCGGCGAGACCGGCCAGCGTCATGCCCCAGCCTGGCAATGCGGCCGTCAGCACGGCGCGGGCGCCCGTGGATCCAAGAGCAAGGCGGATGCCCATCTCGCGCCGGCGCTCTGCCACCGACGTGGCAATCAATCCGCCAATCCCGACAGCCGCCAGCACCAGCGCGAGCGAGGCCAGCAGGCCGAGCAGCAGCGCCTGCAGCCGCTCGGCACCAAGCGTGAGATCGCGCAGGTCGTCCATCGAGTGAAACGCGGCCACTGGCATCATCGCATCGACGTCCGTGATCGCTCGCGCGATGTCGCGCGCGACGGGGACGTCCCCCGCGGTACGCACGACCCAGCTCGGTGAGAACCACGTGTGGACGAACGTGAATCCGTCGGGCAGCTGACTCGCGGGCACGTAGATCGCCGGTGCGGGTCCGATGGGACCGAAGCCGCCCCACCCGGAGCGTTGCTGTACGTCGCCGACGATCCCGACGATCTGGAACGAAGACGTGTCACCGATCCTGAAGCCGTGCCCGATCGGGTTCTCGCCCTTGAAATAGCGTTTGGCGAACGCGCGGTTCACGACCGCCACGTGCGAGCTGTCCACGGTGTCCGACTCACCCAAACTGCGTCCGGCGAGCACGGGCACACGAAGGGCGGCGAAGTAGCCCGGGGTGACGTAATTCAGATTCGACAGATGCCCTTCGTTGTCGGGCCCGTCCAGGCGGTGCATGTTGATGTTGAGCCACCGCTCGTACGGCACGTGCAGGCCAACGCCGGCCGACTCGACACCCGGAATCGCTCGGACGCGGCGCAGCGTGTCCTCGAACAGCCTGTTCATCGATGCCGTCGTCGTGTAGCGCGCGTCCTGCAGCGACACGCTCGCCGCGACGACGTGATCCGGGTCGAATCCGGGTTCCAGCTGACGCAGGTGCAGGAACGTGCGCGTCAGCAGTCCTGCGCCGACAACGAGGACGATCCCGAGCGCCACCTCGGCGCCAACGAGCAGGCGCCGCGGCCACTGGGAGCGGCCCCCCGCGATGCCGCGAGACCCTTCAGCCAGGCCCGTCCGTGCATCCGATCGTGCCGCGCGGAGGGAGGGATAGAGACCGAAGACAAGCGCCGTCGCCATCGCGACGAGTACCGTCATCGCCAGCACGCGCGCATCAAGCCGGATGTCCTGCCAGATATCGAACTGCTCTGCGGCCAGTCCGGCGAGCAGGCGCGTCAGCCCGGCGCCAACGCGGTACCTGCGATCGATCCGGCGACGGCGAGGACGAGACTCTCGGTGAGCAGTTGTCTGACGACCGCGGCGCTGCCCGCGCCGAGTGCCGCCCTCGTCGCCAGCTCGCGCGTCCGCGCGGCAGCGCGCGCGAGCAGCAGCCCCGCGACGTTCGCGCATCCGATGAGCAGCACGACGCCGACAGCGCCCCACAACACCAGGAGCGGTGTTCGCAGATCGCTCGAGGCGCCCTCCTGCAGCGGAGCCAGAATCACCTGCCGGTGAATGTCCGCGGGTGTCCGGGAATCGGCCAGGACGGGCGCGGCGATCGCCGCCGCACGCGAGATGGCCTCCGGCCACGCCACGGAGGGACCGAGTCGCGCGACCACGAAGTAGTTGTCACCGCTGCCTTCGCCGGAGGTGGAGGGACGCAGCGGGGTCCAGAGATCCGCACGGAAGAGCCCCTGAAATCCCGGCGGCATGACGCCCACGATGGTGGCCGCCTCGCCGCGGAGCATCACCGTCTTTCCCACGACCGCCGCATCGGCGGCGAACAGACGGCGCCAGAGTCCGTCGCTCAGGATCACCGCGGCCGGGCCGCCTTCGCGATCTTCCTCGGCGTCGAACTCGCGCCCGATCTGCGGCGGCACACCGATCAGACGGAAGAAGCCCTTCGAGACGCGCTGCTGCTGCACGTACTCCGCGCGGCCGCCGGCCACGAGATTGACGCCGGTGAAGCCGCCGCTCGTGGCGGCGACGTCGAACGCGCCGGCGCCGTGATCGCGCAGCAGAATGAAGGTCCGCCCGTCCTGCGAGTAGGAGGTGTCGCGCATGCCGCGTCCCTCGACCAGCGTTCCGACTGCGGCGAGCCGATCGGGATCCGGATAGGGCAGCGGACGCAGCAGGACGGCGTCCACGACGCTGAAGATGGCCGTGTTGGCGCCAATCGTGAGTGCCAGCGTCAGGATCGCGGTCAGCGTGAAGGAGGGCGTGCGAGCGAACGTGCGGACGGCGTAGCGGAGATTGCGGCGGACCTCGTCAATCCAGGCAGTCATTGTGCTCGATCACCAGAGCTACATTTCGCCGTTCCAGTCTTCGGGCTCGGCGGTGGCGGCCCGGAAGATCTCGAGATGCCACTTGCCGCCGCCCCACGGTTCGATGACTTCCGTGGCGACGACGTCCACGAGGATCTCGGAGAACGAGCGGCCCTCCGGATCGCCATCGAGGTGATACGCCGCGTCGTCCCAGCTGAAGTTTGGCAGGAGGATGAGCGACAGGAAGAGATCGTACCCGTCGTCCACGACGAGCAGCTGACCGCAGGGCCGTTTCACCGTCGAGTGGTAGATGAGGTACTTCTCCGCGCTGTGAGCGCGGATGTAGCGCTTCAGCGCGAACTCGCGGGCGACGATCTCTTCGACCGCGATCTTCTTGTCCCAGCAGTCGCGGCAGTACTTCTCTTCGCCGCGAGGTTCTGAGACCTCTTTGGCGCCGCACAGCGCGCAGCGCGATTTGGCAACCGCTTTCCGTGACATTACCTGATCATTCTATCGGTACTCGGCCTGCTGCGAAGGGACCTACCGAACCAGCTGGCGGCTCGCAGGCAGGTACATGCGCTCGACGTATTCCTTCACCATCCGGCGCGCGCTGAACTGCGGCGCCACGGTACGGATCGCCTCTTTGACGATCTGCAGCCAACGGTGAGGAACTTGATCCGGCCCGCGATCGTAGAACGCCGGCACGACCTGATCCTCGAGCAGCCGATACAGTGCGTCCGCATCAGCGGCATCGACGGCGCCTTCGTCGCCGCTGGTGTTGCCGCCATCGATCGTCCATCCATTCTTGCCGTTGTAGCCCTCGGCCCACCATCCATCGCCAATGCTCATGTGCGGCACGCCATTGATCGAGGCCTTCATGCCGCTGGTCCCGCTGGCTTCGAGCGGCTTTCGCGGATTGTTCAACCAGATGTCGCACCCCTGCACCAGGAAGTGGGCGACGTGCAGATCGTAGTCTTCGACGAACGCGATGCGTCCGCCGAACGCGGGATCCAGCGCGTGGCGGTAGACGCCCTGCAGGCGATGCTTGCCCGTGTCGTCGGCGGGATGTGACTTGCCGGCGAACACGATCTGCACGGACCGGCCGGGTGTCGTCAGGATGCGCGCCAGACGTTCGGGGTCGCGGAAGATCAGGTCTGGCCGCTTGTAGCCCGTGAAGCGGCGGGCGAAGCCGATCGTCAGCGCGTCGCTGTCGAGCAGAGTACCGGCGGCCTGCACGCGGCTTGCGCTGAGGCGATCCTGCGTCCACAACGCTCGAGCGCGTTGCCGGATGAACGAGAACATGTAGTTCCGGAGCAACAGACGCGTGCGCCAGAGATCCTCGTCAGGTACCGACAGAATCCGATCCCAGAAGGCAGGGTCGTCGTGCCGGTCGATCCAGTCCTCGCCGAGGTACCGCGAGAACAGTTGGCCCATGTCGTTCGACACCCACGTCGGCACGTGGACGCCATTGGTGATGAACTTGATCGGCAGCTCGGCCTTGTCGTTGCCGGGCCAGATTGACGACCACATGTCGCCGCGTCACTTCGCCATGCAGCTGGGAGACGCCATTGATCGACGCGGAGGCGCGCAGAGCCAGCGCGGTCATGTTGAACTGCGGACCGCCGCCGCTATCGTGCTCGCCCAGCGCGAGAAAACGGGAGCGGAGCGGGCCGAGGCTGCCCCAGGCGCCCGCAAGGTGTTTCTCGACCAGCTGAAAGTTGAAAGCGTCGTGGCCGGCCGGGACCGGTGTGTGCGTCGTGAACACGGTCGTTCGCCGCACTTCGTCGAGGGCCGACTCGAAGCTCGATCCCTGGTCCACGAATTCGCGGATGCGTTGGAGGACGACGAACGCCGCGTGTCCTTCGTTCAGGTGCCACACCGAGGGTGACGCGCCGAGCGCGCGCAGGGCACGGACGCCGCCGATGCCGAGAATGATCTCCTGCTGGACGCGCGTTTCACGATCGCCACCGTAGAGTCGCGCCGAGAGCGAACGGTCCCACGCCGCGTTCTCTTCGAGGTCGGTGTCGAGCAGATACAGCGTCACGCGTCCCAGCCGCACGCGCCAGACCGCGACGAGGACGGTGCGATCGCCGAGCGGCACGGCGGTAATGCACGGCTGGCCATCTGCGGTCGTGGCCGGCTCGATGGCGACGTCGGCCCAGTTCAGCTTCTCGTAGCCTTCCTCCTGCCAGCCGTCGCCGGTGATCCGCTGGTGGAAGTAGCCCTGCGGATACATGAACCCGACGCCAATCAGCGGAACTCCGAGATCGCTCGCCTCCTTGCAGTGATCGCCGGCGAGTACGCCAAGACCGCCCGCGTAGATCGGCAGCGACTGGTGCAACGCGAATTCTGCCGAGAAGTAGGCCACCGTCTGCCCGCTCAGCTCGGGATGCGTCTGCCCGAACCATGTGTTGCGCGCCGCACGCGCATCATCGAGCTTCGCCACGGCCTCGTCGTACCGCTTGAGCCAAGCGGGATCGTTCGCGGCACGCTGAAGGATGGTCGCGGGCACGAGCCACAGCATCCGGACGGGATTGTGCGCGGTGGATCGCCACAGGGGGTAGTCGAGCGACCGAAACACGGAGCGGGCTTCCACGTGCCAACTCCACCACAGGTCTGCCGCGAGCTCTGGCAGTCGCCCGATCCGCTCGGGCATCGGCGGCAATCCGGCGTAACGTTCCATCAATTCAACTCCGGCGAAGTAATAATCAATTCCGGTAAAGGATCAATGGTACCGGCCTCATCCGCTGCCGTCAATCGGACCAGGGCCCCTTTCTGGACGGCGGACGACCGCCGGACGGATCGGCGCGGCCTTCAGGTTCCGTCGGGTATGCTGATCGATGTGACGAGCGACTCGGCAATCGTTGAGCCGCGCATTCGAGCTCGGCGCGGCGTTCTCGCAGTCGCCGTATTGCTGGGTCTCGTGCAGACGATCGCTGCCCGCGAAGCGCCAGCGATCAAGCAGCTCGAGGCCAACGGGACATCACTCGCGTATCTCGAGCAGGGCTCGGGTACCGCCGTGGTCTTCGTCCACGGATCGGGAGCCGACCTGCGCACGTGGGGCAATCAGATGGGGCCCGTGGGCGCGTCGTACCGTGCGATCGCCTACAGCCGGCGCTTTCATCACCCGAATCCGATCGCCGACGGCGGTCCGGCCTATTCCGCGGCGCTCCATGCCTCCGACCTCGAGGCGTTCATCGACCAGCTGCACGCAGGTCCCGTGCATCTGGTGGCGTCCTCGTATGGAGCCGCGGTTGCGCTGCTCGTCGCACGCGATAGGCCCGAGCTCGTGCGCAGCATGGTCCTGACCGAGCCGGCGCTGCTGTCGCTGTTGCCCTCGTCTGCGCCCGAGCGCGCTGGACTCGCGGGACTGCAGGTAGCCCGCGAACGCCTTGCGAGCGGCGATACCGATGGTGCGATCGCGTCGTTCGTGGACACCATCATCGGCCCTGGTGCGGCGCTGCTGATGCCCGCGTCCACACGCGTCATGGTCAACGACAACCTGCCAGCCCTGCGCCGCGAAGCGGCGGCACCCGATCCCGACCCGGTGTTCCGCTGCGCGGACGCCGCTCGCGTCCGAGCGCCAGTGCTCCTCCTGACCGGCGGATCCAGCCCCGCTTTCTTTCTCGCGATCGCCCGAGAACTGGCTGCCTGCCTGCCCCAGGTGGAACGCGTCAGCGTGCCGGGCGCCGCACATGCGGTTCACGCCCAGCAGCCCGCCCGGTTCAACGAGCTGACGCTTCAATTTCTACAAAAGCACTAGGCCGCGACGGCGGGCCCGTAGCGCGCGATCTGCAGTCGGCGGTCTGCAGTGTGCGGTCTACGGTCTACGGTCTGCGGGTCTACAGTCTGTAACTCCGCACTCCGCTTTCCGCACTCCGCATTTCCGCTAGTAGTGTCGTTTCTGCTGGCGGGAGATATCGAATCGCGCGGTGTCGGCAATGGCCATGACCGCCATGACACCGGCCTGGAGGGGATCGGTGACGACGAGATCGGCGGCCTCGCGCACGCTGCCGACCATGTTCAGCGAGATCACGATGATGCCGTGCGCCTGGACTTCGCGGACGGCGTCAGTGATCGAGCCGCCCATGATCGCCCCGGCCAGGACCAGCACGCGTGCGCGGGGCAGTCGCGCGACGGCCCGGACGGCCGCAGCCAGGTCCTGTTCGCCGACGAGCGGGATCGTGTCCACCGAGATGCGCTCGCCGCGGATGTTGTGCCGATCGGCCTCACTGACGGCGCCGACCGCCACCTGACCCACCTGGGCGCCGCCACCGACGATGATGACGCGCTTGCCGTAGATGGCCATCAGCGGCTGTGTCTCTTCGACGCTCCGGACGACCGAGAGCCTGCGAAGGCGCTCGATCAGCGCGGGGAAGTCATCAGCCGCTTCGATTTCGAGCAGCAGCGTCGCCCGTTCCCGGCTCGGACCGAGCGTCTCGATCGACTGGATATTGGCGGGATGCGCGGCGATGGCGCCCGCGACCTCGGAGAGGACGCCAGGCGTGTGGTCGGTCTGGACGATCAGGGTTTTCGTCGTGATCTTCATCGGTCGGGCTGGATCGGATCGTTGCCGGCCGCCGCTTCCGGGCAGGCGGCCGGCGCGGCCGTCTTACTTGTGTTCGCCGCTTGGAGCCGTGGCGGGTAGATCGTCGTCCACGTGCCGGGATCGCTTGTGGCACGTCGAGCACTGCAGCTGCGGCGGGTCGTCCTCGATGCCGGTCTTGAACGTTTCATTGGCCTGCATGACGGCCTTGACCATCACGCGCGACACGTCCTTGCGTTTCTTGTTATCCGACACGAAGTCGACCGTCGCGAGCGGCTTGCCGACTTGACCAACATGGCAGAACACGCACTGCACGTTCAGCGCCGCGTTCCATGCCTTCATGATCTTCATCACATCGGCCGGCGAGGTCTCCTTCGGGAGCACCGTCAGGTTCTTCACCTCGGTCGGCATCCAGGTATCCTGATCGGCAGGCGCGGTCGTCTGCGATTCCGCAGGCGCGGTCGTCTGTGGTTCCGCAGGTGCTGCCTGAGCCTGAGCCGCGTTCGGACGGGGAGCGCGGTTGTCGCGAGCCATGAGGCCCGCGGTCGTGATAGCAATCACTGCCGTGCACACCAGCAGTCGGCGCATCAGCTTCTCCTTCACGTGACGAGTCGCGACAGCGTACCCGGCGCGAGGGGCCCGATGCAAGGCCCCGCCGCGCCGGTACGGGTGATCACTTTCCGTACGTCAGGCCGAAGCCGAACGGGAAGAGCGGGTCGTAGGCCGCATCGCCGACATTGATCGGCAGCTGGGCCATGGACTTGGGCCACGAGACGGGCAGCTTGCCGGCGGGAGCGGCGTCACCGAAGAGCACATCGGCCACGCCGACGCCCTCACTGCCCGGCAGCCACGCCGCGACGAACGCGTCGGCCTGGTCGAGGGCGTCGTTGATGATCATCGCGCGGCCCGACACCAGCACGACGACCACGGGAATCCCTGCCTGCTTCACGTTGCGGATGGCCTGCAGGTCTTCCGGTGCGAGGGCGAGGTCGGTGCGATCGCCGGAGCCTTCTGCGTACGGCGTTTCGCCGATCACGACGACTCCGACGTCGGCGCCCTCTGCGCCGGTGCCGTCACGCGAGTAGGTGACCTTCGTGGTTTCACCGGCGAGCTGCTGCAGGCCCGTGAGGATGGTCGTGCCCATCGTGGGGGATCCGCTCTGGCCCTGCCACGTGATCGTCCAGCCGCCCGTCTGGTTGCCGAGGTCGTCGGCGTTCTTGCCGGCCACGTGGATCCGCTTCAACGTTCGAGAGAGCGGCAGGCGGTTGTTCTGGTTCTTCAGCAGGACGAGCGATTCGCGCACCGCTTGACGCGCGACCGCGCGGTGGGCCGCGGAGCCGAACGTTTCCATCAGTTTGGGATCGGCCGTCGTAGGCGCGCCGGGAACCAGGAGGCCCATGGCCGCCTTCACGCGCAGGATGCGCCGCACCGCATCGTCGATACGCGACATCGGCACTTCCTTTTTCTCGGCGAGGTCTTTCAGGTTGGCGAAGAACTCCCGGTACTTCTCGGGCACCATCGCCATGTCCATGCCCGCGGTGATCGACTGCTTGATCTGGCTGCGGAAGTCGCCGGGCAGCTGATCGAGCGCGTTGTAGTCGGAGATGAGAAAGCCTTCGAATCCGAGCTCGCCCTTGAGGACGTCGGTCAGCAGGTGCTTGTTGCCCGACACCTTCTCGCCGTTCCAGCTGGAATAGGACGGCATGATCGAACCGACGCCTTCGCGGATGGCGGTGATGTAGCCCTGGATGTGGATCCGCTTGAGCTCGGCCTCGCTGAGCCGCGTGTCACCCTGATCGAGCGGCGCCTTGCCGCCGAACGTTCCACTCTGGTACGTGGTTCCACCGTCGCCGACGTAATGCTTCGCGCATGCGAGCACAGCCAGCGGGTTGCGCAGGCCGCCGTACTGAAGTCCGCGAGTGGCGGCTGCGGAGAGCTCGGCGACCAGCGCCGGGTCCTCGCCAAACCCTTCGTAGTTGCGGCCCCATCGCTCGTCGCGTGGGACGGCGACGCACGGCGCGAAGGCCCAGTTGATCCCGGTTGTCCGGACTTCCTTGGCGGTAATGCGTCCGATCTCTTCGACGAGCTTCGCGTCGCGCGTGGCTCCGAGCCCGATGTTGTGCGGGAAGATGACCGCGCCAATCACGTTGCTGTGCCCGTGCACGGCATCCACGCCGTAGAGCAGCGGAATCTTGAGGCGAGTCTTCTGCGAGTAGGCCTGGTAGCGGTTGTACATCGCGGTCCAGTCCTCGACGGTGTTCGACTTTGGATCCGAATCGCCACCGCTCAGGACCGATCCGAGGAAGTACGTCTGAATGTCGTTGACGTCCTTCAGGAACTTCTGATCGGGCTGCGTCATCTGCCCGACCTTCTCCTCGAGGGTCATCTTGGCGATCAACGCATTCACGACCGCGTCGTGCGAGGACAGTTTGGCGGGCGGATGTGCCGAGACGTGCGCGGGCTCGGTGGCCACCGTGGCACCCACGGCAGCCAGAACCGCGGCCACGGCCAACAGGCGAGTCTTCATGGGATCACCTCGTGAGGAGTAGGACTGCGGGCGTCGGATTCGAATTCGTGTTCGGATTCGTGTTCGTGTTCGGATTTGTGTTCGGATTCGCGTTTCCGTCCGGCGCCGAGAATTATATGGCCGAGCCGTGTCCCTGGGCCTTGTGCCGTGCGCCTTCTGCCGTGGGCCGTGTCTGTGCGCTCACCGCTTCAGTACACGCATCGCCACCGCCTTTGCGTCCGTGATGCATGCGTTGATGGATACGCCGCGATAGCTGTTGCCGGTGACGAACAGCCCCGGCAGCCGGTTCAGCGCCGCGTTGACGGCGGCCAGCCTGTCCAGATGCCCCACCGTGTACTGCGGAATACCCGTCACGTGCCGGATGACGCGCGTCCACACCGGCGCATTCCGGAGGTCCATCGTTTGTGCCAGGCCCTCCCGCGCCGTGTCGGCCAACCGGTCTTCATCGTCCGACACGCGCGCGGGATCGCGAGCGCCGCCGAGCATCACGCGAACGAGCGCATGCCCTTCGGGTGCGCGGTTGGGAAAGATGCTCGAATCCCAGAGCGCGCCAAGCAGGGGCAGTCGTTCGCCGCGGGGGACGAGGAAGCCGAATCCGTCGAGCGGGTGATCGAGCGTGCGTCGATCGAAGCCAAGCGCCACGACGACGATTGGCGCCGACGGAATGGCTGCCAAGGATAAGGCGAGCGACGTGTCGAGTCCCGACACGATTGCGGCCGAGTGCACCGCACCGCCGGCGAGCACGACCGCATCCGCGTCGAGGGTGCCACCGTTCTGCAGTCCTACCCGCCATCCCTGTCCGAGACGCGTGACACCCGTGACGCGGCTGTTCGTCCGGACAGAGAGGGACAACGATGCAGTGAGCGCGTCCACGAGGTCCTGGACGCCGCCGATGAACGACGTCAAGCGCCCGCGTGGCAGCACCGACGCGGATTCCCCGGAGCGCCTCCTGCGCCGCGCCAGCATGGCGCGCACGAGACTGCCGTGTGCTGTCTCCATCTCCCACATCTTGGGAAACGACGCGCGAAGCGAGAGCGTGCGCGCGTCGCCGCCATACACGCCCGAGACCATCGAGTCCACCAGGACGTCAGCTGCCTCGGTACCGATTCGGCGTGCGGCAAACGCCTGTATGGTCTCGTCGCCCTCGGGGCGCGATCGCGCGAATGGCTCCCCGAGAACGCGAAGCCGCCCCTTGAGGGACAGGACGCCGCTCTTGAGGAACGCGCCAGGGTGTTCCGGCAACTGATGGAGCTGCCCTTCGCGGAACAGAAAGCGGCGTCTTGCCGCATCGTTGCTCGGCAGCAGGCGAGCCGTCAGACCGAGACGGCGCACGAGGTCGAGGGTGTCGGGTGCGTTGTCGAGAAAGCCGTTCGGCCCGTGCTCGCAGGTGAAGCCGTCAACCCGCTCGGTCTCGAGATTGCCGCCGGCTCGCGGGGCAGTCTCGAGCACCGTGACCTCGGTTCCTGCAGAATCGGCGGTGCGCAGCTCGAAGGCAGTCGCGAGGCCGGCAATGCCACCCCCCACGACCACCACGCGCTTCATGGCGTGTCCTTGAGGTGGCGCTCGACCTGCCGCGCCAGCGACTCGATGAAGAGGGGATGTGTGTTCAGTGCTTCGGGCCGGCGGTACTCGGTGATGCCCGCCTTTCTGGCGTCGTCGGCAAAGAGCTGATCGACTTCGTACAACGTTTCGATGTGATCCGAGACGAACGACAGCGGCACGAGCAGCACTTCCTTCACGCCCTCGCGTCCGAGCTCCAGCAGCTTCTCTTCGGTGCCAGGACTGATCCATTTCACCGGACCCGTGCGCGACTGGTAGCCGAGCACCTCTCGGTTTGGCAGTGCCAGCCGCTGCAGAATCCCGCGCCGCGTGCGTTCGATGTGCTCCAGATACGGGTCGCCGCGGTCGATGAACTTCTGAGGCAAGCCGTGGGCGCTGAAGAGCAGCACGACCCGATCGCGAGCGGCGGGGCTGAACTGCTCGAATGCGCGCCGCACGGTGTCTGTCATCGCGTCGAGATACAGCGGGTCGTCGGGGTATGACGAGATGCTGCTCACGTTGAAGCGGTTGCGCCATGCGGGCATAGCCAGATGGCGCTGGAGCTCTTTCTCGGACGATCCCGTCGTCGCGCACGAGTAGTGTGGGAACAGCGTGAGCGTGACGATGCGCTCGATACCTTCGGCCGCGATGGCCTCGAGAGCGTCAGCCGTCGTCGGCGTCCAGTACCGCATCGCGATGAAGGTCTTGACGGCTGTGCCCCCCTCGTTGAGGCGCGCCTCGAGCGCCGCAGCCTGCGTGCGGGTCAGCGCCAGCTGGGGCGATCCGCCGCCGATGCTGCGGTAGTTCTCGCGCACCGCTGGACCGCGCGACTTCGCGATGATCCGGGCGACGATCGGTTGGAGCAGCGCGCCGAGCGGCAGCTCGATGATGTCGCGATCCGAGAACAGATTGATGAGAAACGGCTCGACCGATTCGAGGCGGTCGGGCCCACCGAGGTTGAAGAGCAGCAGGCCAATGGGGGCCCGCGACGGGAGTGCGCTCATGAATGTCAGACAGTCCGGGAGAAGACGGGAGCGGGACCGGCGGTCCGGGCACGCAAGTGCCGGTCGAAGATCATGGCGACGTTGCGCACGAGCAGTCGCCCGGGCTCGGTCAGCTCGAGCCGTTCGCCGTTGAGTGTCGCCAGGCCATCGGCAATCGGACCTCCGGCCAGCTGCTCGATTTCCTCGGCGAAGTACTGCTCGAAGGGGATGCCGGCGCGCGCCGAGACGGCCGCCCGATCCACGCGGAAGTTGCACATCAGCTCGGCGATGACGAACCGGCGCAGCTTTGTCGTCGGCATCGAGCAGATACCCTCGCTCGATGGGAAACCGTCCCGCATCGATCGCCTCGTAGTACGTCGTCAGCTTCTTGACGTTCTGCGCGAAGGCCCCGGCCACGTCGCCAATGGCCGACAGGCCTGCGCCGACGAGATCAGACGCCGGGTGCGTCGTGTAGCCCATGAAGTTCCGATGCAATTCGTGGTGGTCCACGGCGCGCGCCAGCTCGTTGTCGGGGAGCGCGAAATGATCCATCCCGATCTGGCGGTACCCGGCCGCCAGAAACCGCGTCATCGCTTCCGCGAAGAGCTCCAGCTTGCGGTCGCCCGTCGGAATCGCATCCGTGTCGAGCCGCTTCTGGTGGGCGCGAATCCATGGCACGTGCGCGTACCAGGTACACCGCCACGCGATCCGGACGCATGTCCACGACCGTGTCGATGGTCTGCGAGAACGACGTGCGCGTCTGCAGCGGAAGGCCGTAGATCAGATCGATATTGATCGATCCAAACCCGAGGCGCCGCGCTTCCTCGAAAATCGCCCGCGTCTCGGCCTCCGACTGGACGCGGTTGACCGCGACCTGCACGTCCGGTGTGAAGTCCTGCACGCCGAGTGACAGACGGTTGAAGCCCATGTCGCGCAGCAGTCGCAGCTGTTCGACACTCGTCACCCGCGGATCGATCTCGATTGCGACCTCCGCGCCAGGCTGCAGCGTGAAATGGCGGACGACCGTGTCGTGCAGATCGGCCATCTGCTTCACCGACAGATACGTCGGCGTCCCGCCGCCCCAATGGTACTGGAGCAGCCGGCGACGATTGCCGAGCGCCGATGCGAGCATCTCGAGCTCGCGATGCAGGTAGCCAAGGTACTTGGCCGAGACCTCTGGCTTCTGCGTAATCACGACCATGCATCCGCAGAACGTGCACCGCTCGGTGCAGAACGGCAGATGGATGTAGAGCGACAGCGCCGCGGACGCGTCACGCGCCGCGTCGGCAAGCCGTTCGCGGTACGCGCCCTCGTCGAAGCCCTCGTGGAATTCCACGGCGGTCGGATACGACGTGTAGCGCGGACCGGGCCGATCGTACCGGCGGAGCAGATCGATCGGGACGCGGGCGGGGTCGCCCGCAGGGCCCATGGCGTTCGGCGACGTACCGGGCATCATCGCGTCACCTCCGTGAGCGCCCGCACGGTCTCGACCAGCAGCTTCGCGTGATCGGGAGGCGTGGACGGCAGGATGCCGTGTCCGAGATTGAAGATGTGTCCGGGCGCGGGCCCGCGTCCCTGGCCCCCGCCGGCTTCGGCAATCACACGGGCGGCTTCGCGCCGGATGATCGACGGCTCGCCGAGCAGGATGCCCGGATCGAGGTTGCCCTGGATCGCGATGCCCTCGCCGAGCCGGGTGCGGGCGGAGTCCAGTCGCATGCGCCAATCGACACCGATGACGTTCGCGCCAGTGGCGCGGCACGCGTCGAGCCAGCCTGCCGCTTCACCGGCGTAATAGATGATCGGGAGATCCGGCACGCCGCGCGCGACCGCGGCCTGCCGCACTGTGTCGACGACATCCCGCACGCGCGGAAGCACCGTGGATACGACATCGCTCGGAGCGAATTGTCCGGCCCATGTATCGAACAGCATGGCCGCCTGTGCGCCGGCCTCGACCTGCGCCGCCAGGTACGCCGCGACCGTGTCGGCGCAGACGCGGAGCAGCGCGTCCGCGGTGTCCGGCGCGCCGAACAGCAGACGTTTGAACGCCTCGAACGACTTCGTGGCGCCGCCTTCGACGAGGTACGCCGCCATCGTCAATGGTGCACCCGCGAAGCCAATCAACGGCACCGTCTCCGCGAGCTCGCGGCGAAGCAGCCGGATCGCGTCGAGCACGTAGCCGGTGGACTCCAACGGATCCGGTACGCGCAGCTGTCGCACGTCCGCGTCCGACCTGATCGTGCGTGCGAGCTGCGGTCCGGGATTGAACGCGACATCCACTCCCATGCCAGGAAGCGGCACGAGGATGTCCGAGAACAGGATTGCCGCATCCACGCCCAGCCGGCGGACGGGCTGCAGCGTGATTTCGCACGCCAGCTCGGGTGTCCTGCACGACGTCAGAAAGTCGTACCGTTCGCGCAGCGCCCGGTATTCAGGCAGGTAGCGGCCAGCCTGCCGCATGATCCAGATCGGCGTGCGCTCGACGGCTTCCGACCGGCACGCACGCACGAACAGGGAATCGGCCACCTTCGGCGGCGTGTGCTCCGGTGCCACCGACGATTCAGGCACAGGCGGCCTCCAGCGCGGTGTCTGCGGCCAGGACGACGGTTGCGATGTCGGCCGGCGTGTGGGCAGCGGACAGGAAATTGGCTTCGAACTGCGAGGGCGCAAGCAGCACGCCGGCATCGAGCATGCGCTGGAAGAACCGCGCGAAGCGCGCCGTGTCGGCAGCCGACGCCTGCGACCAGCTGTCCACGCGCTCGGACGCGAAGAACAAGGTCCACATCGACGCCACGCGAGCCAGCCGGCAGGGTAGCGCGCGCCGGGTGATGATTTCGGTCACTCCATCCTCGAGCATCTGACCGAGCGATTCGAGGCGCGTGTAGAACTGCGGATCGGCATCAATCGCCCGCAACGCGCTGAGACCGGCTGCCATCGCCAGCGGGTTGCCCGACATCGTGCCGGCTTGATAGATCGGTCCGGATGGAGACACCTGCTCCATCAGACTACGCCGTCCGCCGTACGCACCGACGGGCAGTCCGCCCCCGATGATCTTTCCGAGCGTTGTCAGATCGGGGGTCACGCCGAAGCGTTCCTGCGCGCCGCCGCGTGCGACACGGAACCCGGTCATGACCTCGTCGAAGATCAGCACGGCGCCGGCGCGCGTGCAGAGCTCGCGCAGTCCTGACAGAAAGCCAGCGAGAGGCGACACGACGCCCATGTTGCCCACGACCGGTTCGACGATGACGGCGGCAATCGATCCGGTGTGCTGCTCGAACGTACGGTGGACGGCGTCGAGGTCATTGAAGGCGACCGTCAGTGTGTCGCGGGCCGTGGCGGCGGTGACACCGGGACTGTCAGGGGTACCGAAGGTTGCCGCTCCGGATCCGGCTTTCACGAGAAAGCTGTCGCCGTGCCCGTGATAGCACCCTTCGAACTTGATCACGCCTGGCCGTCCGGTGACGCCACGTGCGAGGCGGAGCGCCGCCATCGTCGCTTCGGTCCCGGAGTTGACCATCCGGATCATCTCGATCGACGGCACGGCAGCGGTGATGGCCTCGGCCAGCTCGACTTCGAGCCGCGTGGGCGCGCCGAACGCCGTGCCGAACTCCGCCTGCGCTCTGATGGCGGCCACCGTCGCCGGATGCGCGTGGCCCAGGATGAGCGGGCCCCATGATCCGATGCAGTCGATGTACTCGCGGCCTTCGGCGTCCCAGACGCGGGCACCTCGTCCGCGCTCGATGAAGCGCGGCTGCCCGCCGACGGCGCGGAAGGCGCGCACCGGCGAGTTGACGCCGCCTGGCATCAGCTCCAGCGCGCGCGCGAAGAGCGCCTCACTCCCGTTCAGCGCTGTCGTCTGTTCGTTCGGGACGTGCACGCCAGGTATCACGCACCGCCTCTCAAGCGAGAAGCCGCGCGGCCTCCTTCGCGAAGTAGGTGAGGATGATGTCGGCTCCCGCGCGCCGGATGCCCGTCAGGACTTCGATGATCGCGCGCGGCTCGTCGAGCCACCCGTTGGCGGCCGCCGCCTTGATCATCGAGTACTCGCCCGAGACGTTGTATGCCGCGACCGGGACGTGCACGTGATCGCGGACGCGACGGATGACGTCGAGGTACGCGAGTGCCGGCTTCACCATGACGACGTCCGCGCCTTCGGCGATGTCGGTATCCACTTCGGCGAGCGCCTCGCGCGCGTTCGCCGGATCCATCTGATAGCTCCGGCGATCCCCAAACGAAGGCGTGGACCCCGCCGCCTCGCGGAAGGGACCGTAGAACGCGGAGGCGTACTTGGCGGCGTACGACACGAGCGCCACGTCGGATCGGCCGTCGGCATCGAGTGCGGCGCGAATCGCGGCGACACGCCCGTCCATCATGTCCGACGGCGCCACCACGTCTGCGCCCGCCTTCGCGTAGCAACGTGCGGCTTCGGCCAGACGCGGCAGTGCGGCGTCGTTGTCCACCACCACCTCACCGGTCGGCGCCGTGGCGAGCGGGCCGCAGTGTCCGTGATCCGTGTACTCGCACAGACAGACGTCCGCCCACAGCGACAAGGCCGGACAGGCCGCGCGGATGGCCGCAAGTGCCTGCGGGACCGGGCCGTCTGGATCCGCGGCGCCGTACCCGAGTGGATCCTTGCTGTCGGGTATGCCGAACAGGATCACGCCCGAGACCCCCACCGCCGCGAGCGAGCGGCATTCCTCGACGGCGACGTCCACGCTCATCTGATCGCAACCGGGCATGGCGGCGATACCACGGCGGACACCTGTGCCGGTCGTGACGAATAGCGGGGCGATGAAACGATCCGGCGTGAGCGTGGTTTCACGAACCAGCGCTCGAATCGTGGCGGTGCGGCGTAACCGCCGCGGCCGATGCGTCGGAAAGCTCATGAGCTCACGCCTCGCCGCGCCGTCAGCACGGTGCAGATCGCGTCAGCCAGATCGCCGGCGCTCCGCTCGCCCGGCTCGACATCCGGCGGTGCGCCGAGCCCCTTGAGCGTTTCGGTCGTTGCCGGACCAATGCTTGCCACGATCGCGCGGCCGGCGAGCCACGCCAGCGTGCCGCCGGGCATCGACTGCGCGAGCGCGCGGGCGCTCGATGGCGAGAGGAACGCGACGGCGTCAATCCGTCCCGTCTCGAGATCGCGGCAGAACGTGGCGAGGCCGGGCGGCGTGACGGGAACAGTGCGGTACGCCACGGGTGCGACCACGCTCGCGCCCGCACGGCCCAGCGCGTCGAACAGATCGCGCCGCGCGATCTCCGATCGTGGCCAGAGCACTCGTGTGCCGCTCACGCGGTGACCGGAGGATTCCAGCGCCGCCACCAGGTCCAGCGCACTCGCGCGCGCAGGCGTGACGGCGACGTCCAACCCCCGGGCCTCGAGATGCGCCTTGGTGAGGGCACCAACGGCTGCAATCCGTGGACGGATTTTTCGAGCCCATGCGGTGCGCCAGGCCGCCCGGACGCAGGTCGCGTCCACGCCATGGCCGCTCGTGAACACGACCCACTCGAACGTGTCCAACCTATCGAGTGCGGCGTCGAGCGGCGCAAGATCCTCAGCAGGTTCCACTCGAATGGTCTGGAGCGAGACCGGCCGCGCGCCGAGCGCGACCAGGGCGCGCGAGAAGCCGTCATCCACCCGTTCATCCCTGGTGACGACGACTACGGGCCCGCGCGGATCCATCATGCGAGCTCCTCGAGGGAGGGCCGTGCCTCGTCGGACCATTTCTGCCGGCACGCCGCGAGAATCTCCGCGGCGCCGTGAGCATCCAGTACCGCAGCCACGGTCGCAGCGAGCGCCAATGAGTCGTCGATCGTCGCTGCTGGCCGCTCCGCCGTGGCGCGCAGCAGGCGTGTGCCGGCGTCGTTCGTCACGATCGCGTCCAGGGACAAGCGGCCGGCTGCGACCCAGTTCGCGAACGCGCCCAGGGGCGCCTGACATCCGCCGTCGAGGATGGTCAGCAGCGCACGTTCCGCCGCTGTCGCCAGCCGCGTTGGCATGTGATCGAGCCTCGAGACGATGTCCCTGCCCGATGCGTCCGATGTTCGCATCTGCGCGGCCAATGCACCCTGACCGGGGGCTGGCAGCAGTCGATCCACCGCGAAGATCTCGCTCGCTGCGCCGGCAAGACCGAGGCGCTTGAGACCGGCGAGCGCCAGCAGCGTTGCGTCGTAGTCGCCCCGGCGCACCTTCTCGAGGCGCGTTGGCACGTTACCGCGGATGTCGAGCAACTGCAGGTCGGGCCGTCGAGCGAGAACCTGTGCCCTGCGGCGCACAGACGATGTGCCGACGCGGGCGCCATGCGGCAGCGTGTCGAGCGTCTCGCCGGCGGCCGAAACCAGCACGTCGCGGGCGTCTTCGCGCTCGAGTACCGCGGCGATGGTGAGATCCCCAGGCTCGTCGGTCGGCAGATCCTTGAGGCTGTGGACCGCCACGTCGATGGTGCCGGCGCGCAACGCGGACTCGATCTCGCGTGTGAACAAGCCGCGATCGCCGAACCGGGGCAGCGGCACGTCTTTCACGCGGTCGCCGAGCGTTCGAATGGGGACACGCTCACAGCGCAGCCCGGGAGACGCGCGCTCGAGGCGCTCGATGACGTGACTGGCCTGCCAGAGGGCGAGGTCGCTCGACCGCGTGCCGACACGCACGACGAGCTCAGGCATCCTGACCCCGTGAGGGTTCCGACGGAAGTCCCAGTGCGAAGAGGTCCCGCATCGCCTGCAGTCTGGTCCGCCCATCGTCGGATGTCGGGTCAGCGTCCTTGAGGCGCACGGTCGGCGTGTGCAGGAGGCGATTCACGAGCGCGCGCGTAAGGCGATCGGCGCGCGACCGTTCATCCTCGCTGGCGTTGGCCAACTGCCGGTCGAGCTCTTCGAGCCGGATGCGCTCGAAATGATCGCGCAGGGCGACAACGGTCGGCGTGGCCGAGAGACCGCGTTGCCAGGTTTCGAAGCGCTCCGTCTCGTCCGCGATGATCCGTTCCACCTCGGGCACTTGAGCGTTCCGCTCGGTCATGTGCGCATCCACGACCGATTGGATGACATCAATCGCGTGGAGGTGCACGCCCTGGAGGTCGCCGGCCGCCGGCTCCACGTCCCTGGGAACGGCCATGTCGAAGACGACGAGAGGCCGTCCACCGCGTTCCGGCATGGCGTGCTGCAGCATGACTGCCGTGAGCACAGGGGCTGTGGCGCGCGTCGCGGAGAAGATCACATCGGCCGTCCGCAGGAGGCGCGGCAGCTCGTCCAACAGGCAGGCCGTACCGCCGATCTCGGCCGCCAGCGCGTCGCCGCGCGGGCGCGTACGGTTGACGATCGTGATCGAGGCGGGCTGGTGTTGCCGGGCGTGGAGCGCAGCCAACCGCGCCGCATCGCCAGCACCAATCACGACGAGATGCTTACCCGTCAGTCCGTGTTCGTGGCGCGGGCAGGTCTCGTGACCATGGGTGCGGGCGACGTCGCGGTGCGCTGCCATCTCGACGACGGCGGATGAAACCGAGACGGTGCCGACGCCGATGCTGGTCTCGGTCCGCGCGCGCTTGCCAGCGTGGAGCGCGGTCTGGAAGAGGCGATCCAGAAATGGTCCAGACGTGCCTGCCTGCCGGGCAATCTGGTAGGCCTCTTTGACCTGCCCGAGAATCTGCACGTCACCGACGACCATCGAATCCAGGCCGCACCCGACGCGCAAGAGATGCGACACCGCGTCCGGCCCGGTACGCACATAGCGGTGATCGCCGGGAGCCAGCGGATCGTTCGGCCTGTACTTCGCGCACCACGGCCTGGAGCTGCCGATCGGCGGCCGTGACTTCCGTGGCGGCGACATAGAACTCGGTGCGGTTGCAGGTCGAGAGCACTGCGGCTTCGCGGATGGCGCCGCCGGTGCCGAGCGCGCTGAGCAACGCGCCGGCCTCCTCGGGTCCGAACGCCAACGACTCACGATTGTCGAGACCCGCGGTTCGATGATTCACTCCGAGCAGAAGCAGGGTCATTCACATCCTCGCCAGGCGCCGTTGAGGCGCGTGGTCGGACCGCGTGAGTTCCCGTGAGCCAGCACCGGTTGGGCTGCGATTCGTGGGACGCGCGGACCGTTAACCGTCGTGTGCAGCAGGCGTCACATGCCTGCAGGTCACATCGAACGACGGCGAGGAGGAGCGCGCGGCGGGAGGAGTGGAACGAGCGGATTGGAGGCGAGGCGCGCGTCGGCGTCGTGCGCAAGCCACGCCTGGTGGAGGTCGGGCGCGGCCATCGTGGCGGACACAAGCGCCATGACCACGAGCAGTAGCGAACCGAGAACGATTGGTGCGGCGGCAGGCAGCACCACGAGCGCGGCGGCGGCGTCTTCGGGCGCGACGTTGATGAGCGATACCGTGACCGTCCGCGCTGCATTCACATGCAGCAGCCCAACGAGTACCCAGACAACGAGCGCGCGGCGTCCCCGGATGAGCGGGACGCCCATCCGACGGAAAATGACCAGCAGGCCGGCCAGCGCCCCGCCGATTGCCCATCGGAACATGAGCACCGGATCCGCCAGGCTGCCGTCCACGGCGTGGGTGTAGAGAATCGAGGCGTGAAAGACGACGAGGACCGTGATCGCCAGGACCGCGGCGTACCCGCACCATCGCCGCAACAGCGGGCCGGAGCCCGTCGAGCGGCGGGTGGGAATGAAGAAATGACCTGGTAGGCGATCAGCCAACATGACCAGTGCCCAGAATACGCGGGCCCGGAACCAACTTCAACTACAAGGAGAGCAACAACCGTTCCCGGCGGCTGGACCGGGGACCCCGACTTTTGCGCCGGAAATCCGGCGTTGGGTCCCGTCAGACCCGACGGACTGCGGAATTTTTCTTACGCCTATCGAAATGCCTCGAGTACCGCGACGTCGTTGCCCTGCACGAACACCCCGCACCCGACCTGATGATAGTTGTCCGCCATGATGTCGTAGTGCTCGCCGCCCGGCCCCTCGCTCCACATCTCTGCCAGGCTCTTTTCGACGACGGCCCGGACCGACTTGAGACTCGAGAGCGGCCAGAACAACGCCTCGTTTTCGGCGAGAACGGTCAGGTTGTCGAAGTTCGTGGAGAGCGCATACGTATGAGGCTTGCCGGCGACCGCATCCGCCTGGACGGCCGTCGCCGCATATTTCTCCAGCACGTCGGACCGGACGAGCGGTGGATTGCCGATGGTCGTTCGCAGCCGGTTCACTTCCTCGACACAGAAACTGAGCTCCGCGGTGTAGTGCGTGCCATCGCTAGAGCTTGCTGTTGCGCTTGGGGATGACGGAGACGATGAAAAGCCGCAGCCGAGAGAGGCGGAGACGACGATGAAGAGACTAGTCGTGCGGATGTCGCGCAGCGTCATTGCGTCATTTGGACCCAGGTGACTGCAGCATATCGCCACTTCTGGCCGGATGGATCGGCGATGACGCTCCCCGACCACTGACCGTCCGCGGTGCGATCCATCCGAAGCCGCGTCCAGCTTCGCTCACCGTGCTCGTAATCGAACGTCTCACCGTCGTCGTCGTACAGGTCGATCGCGCCGCCGGCCGTGCCGTAGTGCCGCACTTCGAGTGGCAGAACGTCACCCGGTTCCGGAGCAAAAAGCCGCTCGGGGATCATCGGGATGAGGCCGCCGTCCTTGACGAAGAGCGGAATCTCCGTCAACCGGGGCGTCACGGTAATGGCACCGCCCTCGCCAGCGACACGTCCTGTGTAGAAGTCGAACCACTTGCCCGATGGAAGCACGACCGTCCGCGATTTCTGACCTGGAGCGATTGGCGCCACGAGCAGCGAATCGCCGACGAGGTACTCGTCTTTCACTTCCGGAACCGGCCCGAGCGCGTACGGATCCGCGGGCGGAGCAGTGGTCGTGACGGGGGGCCGGACGGCCCGTCCCTCGACGAGGGCGAGCGGACGCACGACCGGGGTGCCTTGCTCGTGGTACTGCGCGAATGCGGTGTACCAATACGGGAGCAGCCGCATCCGGAGCACGATGGCCTGCCGGATGCCTTCCGCGGCCTCTGGATGCGTCCACAACTTCGTGTCCGTCGCCCATCCATTGAACAGCGCCAACGGAGAGAAACAGACGGCCTGGATCCGCCGCAGCATGTCCTCGCCATCGCCGCCGCGCACCTCGGGCGACCAGAGCACACCAGCAAAGGCGGTGTTGGCGACGGCCGTGATGTATTCGTTGAAGTCGTAATTGTCGTTGTAGATCACGAACGGAAACGACGAGGCGCCGGCGTTGGTGCCGCGAACCTGACCGAGCGTGCGGAGATTCAGGCCGCGATAGATGTCCATGACGAGGCGCTGGATGAGCACACCATAGGTCTGACGCAGTTGCTCGCCGTCATGACCGGAGGGGAACTGGGCCAGGTCGGGCCAGAGCCAGAAGTCGAAACCATCCACCTCATCGATCTTGAATCCGCCCAACGCGCGCGGACGGAGTCCGACGATTTTCGAGCGCAAGTGATCGGCAAAGATCGTCCGCGCCGCCGGCATCGAGTAGTCGGGGACGATGCCATTCCAGACCAGGTGTGAGCCCGCGAACGGCAGAAGCTTCGCGTAGAGCGGAGCCGTCGGCGAGACGTACGGGTTGAACCAGAGATTGGCTCGGACGTGGAGCGCTTCCAGCTTCGCGAGGAAGTCCGCTGGATTCGCGAACCGCGTCGGGTCCCACTCGAAGGACGTTGGGTAGGCGTGATCGTGCCACCCCGGCTCCAGTCCGATCATGTCGAGCGGGATCCCGCGGCTCCTGAACGCCGCAATCTCGTCGAGCACCTGTGAGGCGGAATATGCGAGCGGTGTCCGCGTCATGAAGCCGAGGCCCCACTTTGGCGGCAGCGCTCCGCCGCCACCGAACAGGTTGAAGCGGCGAACGGCGTCCATCATTGTCGGTCCCGCGAACACGTAGACGTCGACGCCGCGCGCGGGGACGCGCATCTCGACGGCATCCGACCGGGGCATGGCGGCCCAGTCGTCCGAGTGCGTCGTGCGGTCCACCACCGGTGGCTTACCCGTGGACGCGAGCCGAACACCCACGCCGACGCTCACGGTGATGTAGCGCGACGCGTCCACGAACACGCCGTAACCCTTCGTGGACACGTAGAACGGCACCGGTGCATGCGTCCTGCCCGGCACGCCGCTCCAGTGATCCATGTGCAGCTGGAACGTGGAGCCGGTCCGGCGCATCGACTTGAAATCCACGCCGAGTCCGTAGACGTCCTCGTCCAATGCGAGCGGGAATCGCAGCGCAACGCGTCCCTGATCGGTTGATGCCTGAATCGCGCGTGGTGGAAAGGGAAACTCGCCGGGCGGGAGCCGGCCGAGACCGGATACATCGGGATGCGTGCCCGCGGCGGTCAGTAAGGTCAGATCCTCCGGTGTACCGGCGGTCGCCTTCCACACGCCAGGTGCGACGGGCGTGAACTCGAGGGTGCGAGCCGCGTCAGAAGAACCGGCCAGGGCGGCCACGATCACGATTGCACCGATCATCACGGGACTCTAGCACGCGCGTGTTCCTCTTTTGAACGCGCGTGTTCCAGTCCGAGTCTCTTCGGTCAACACGCAGGATCAGAACGACTTGTCCGATCAGCGCGCAAACACGTGTTCAGAAATCGGATTCACACGACAGAAGCGTAATCGCACCCGCGCCGCTCGCGTGAGCCGCTAACTGTCGGTGTCGACGAGGGATTGCGCGCGATCGCGCCGGTGACGCCTTTCCGGCGCGTTCGTTGCCACAGGATTTGGCGGACGTGTTCGAACGGAGTGTCTTTGCCAATGGGGATCGTGTCTCAACGGAGTCCTCGTTTCCGTGCGTGGTTGCTGGCCGGAATCGCCGTACTCACGGTGGTCAACGCGCCGCACGCTCAATCCAGTGCATCGTCACACCGTGCACGGCTGTCCGCAGATCTCTCGTGGCTGCAGACGAGGGCGAGTGCGGGCCGCACGCGCGTCCTCGTTGACGGTGCGCGCGCCTCGCTGACGGACGTTGTTGCGCGGCATCACGTTGCTGTCGTGCGCTGGCTCGACAACGGCGCGGTACTGGCGCTCACCACCCAGGAGCTTGCGGAACTCTCGCTCGATCCTGCGGTCGATCACTTGTCGGGCGACCTGCCGGTCCGGCCGTCGATGGTCGTCTCGAACGCGGCGACGCTCGCGGACAGGACGCGGGGAGGGGACGCTGGTCTCCTCGGCCTCGGCGCAGTGCCCGGCGTGACCGGCGCTGGAATTGTCGTCGCCGTGGTGGACTCAGGCATCGCGCCACATCCGGCGCTCGCCGGAAAGGTGATCGCGAACGTCAGTCTCGTGACCGGCGATCCGAGAGTGACCGACGTCTTCGGCCACGGGACGCACGTCGCGGGGATCATCGCGGGCACAGGCGCGGCCGCCGCACGTGTGACGACGCTGTTCAATGGCGGGATTGCGCCCGGCGCGCAGCTGGTGAACGTTCGCGTCCTCGGTGCTGATGGCAGCGGGCTGACGAGCGATGTCATCGCCGGCATCGACTGGGTCATCGCGAACCGGGTCCGCTACAACATTCGTGTCATCAATCTCTCGCTCGGCCACCCGGTGACCGAGCCCGCACTCACCGATCCGCTGTGCCAGGCGGTCGCACGGGCCACAGCACAAGGCATCATCGTTGTCGCCTCGGCTGGTAACGACGGCATGACCGCGGACGGCCGCACGGTCCTCGGCAGCATCGTCTCGCCGGGCAACTCACCGTTCGCATTGACCGTCGGTGCCTTGGATACGCAGGGTACGGCCGGCCGATCCGACGATACGGTCGCGAGCTACAGCTCCCGCGGACCCGCACGGTACGACCTGACCGTGAAGCCGGACGTCGTCGCTCCGGGCAACCGCGTCGTCTCGCTCGAAGCCGATGATGCGTCGCTCGTGCGGGACCATCCGACGCTGCACCGGGCGGGCGTCTATGGGAACGCGTACATGCAGCTCAGTGGCACGAGCATGGCAACGCCGATCGTCAGCGGTGCCGTGGCCCTGCTGCTGCAGGGATCGCCGTCGTTCGGTCCGGCTCAGACGAAGCTCGTGCTGCAGACGGGTGCGACGTTCGTGCGCGACGACGGCCTCATGGGCGGCGGCGCGGGCAGCGTCAACATCTGGAGCTCGCGGCAGCTGGCGGCGCGGGCGTCCTTGCTGACGGCCCTCACTGGCCTGGGCGCTGACGGCGTGGCGTTCTGGGATGCCGGGACGCTATCGGCCAGGCTCTACAACGGCACCGCGTTGAGATTGCTGCCACTGCTCGATCTGACGCGCGCGCTCGCTCAATCCAGCGGTTCTGCGCACGGGCGATCTGAACCTCTTCGGGCTGTCGAACCCGCTGGGGTTGATGCCCGCGAATCGGCTGCTGTGGGGACGGATCGCGGACTGGACGTCCGCGAACCAGATCATCTGGGGCAGCACGATCTACGACACGCGCGGACAACAGATCATCTGGGGATCCTCGTACACAGTGCAGGACAACCAGTTGATCTGGGGCAACGCAGTCCTGACGGCTGACGATCCCGATCGGCGGTAGTCGATTCGCATGCGAAACGCGCTGTCGATCTACGTTCGCATTGTGGTGCTCGCCGGCGGGCTGGTCGTGGCCCATTCGCTGGCGTGGCTGTCGGCGACGCCGCATCCGCTGGAGTGGCTGCTCTTTGCCAGCCTGGCCGTGGCGGCCGGCTCCTTCACGATCAATGTCGCGTCGGTCGAGGCCAGCATTTCGGTCGCGGACACGTTCTTCATCGCGTCGTCGCTGCTCTTCGGGCCGGCGCCAGTCACCGTGGCCATGGCGTTCGACAGCTTTCTGCTGTCGGCGCGGCGACGGCACCACTGGCGGCGGCTCGCCTTCAACACGGCGGCTCCAGCCCTGTCGATCTGGACCGCGTCGACCGTGTTCTTCGCGCTCGCTGGCGTGCGGCCGCTCGCCGAGGCACCAGCCGCCGTTGGCGGTCTGCTGCTGCCGCTCTTCTGCCTCGCGGCCATCTACTTCGGTCTGAATTCCTGGCTGACGGCAATCGCGGTCGGATTCGAAGCGAAGCAATCGCCGCTCAGGATCTGGCGCGAGCACTTCGCGTGGCTCGCCGTCGGCTACCTGGCCGCGGCGTCGCTCGCGATGTGTCTTGTCATCATCGTGCAGCAGTCGAGTCTGATGGCAGCGGCGCTCATCCTGCCCGTGCTGGTCGTGATTCACGCCACGCTTCGGTCGTCGTTCGGCCGGCTCGAGGACGCACGCCAGCACGTGGCGAAAGTGGATCGTCTCTACAAGTCCACGATCGAAACGCTCGCCATGGCCATCGACGCGAAGGACGACGTGACACACAATCACGTGCGGCGCGTGCAGAGCATGGCCACGGCTCTTGCCGCACGACTGGGCGTCGCCGACGAGCCCACCATCAAGGCCATCGAGGCGGCCGCGCTGCTCCACGACACGGGCAAGCTGGCCGTTCCCGAGCATATCCTCAACAAGCCGGGCAAGCTGACCGCCGCGGAATTCGACGAAATGAAGAAGCACGTGGATGTCGGCGCCGACATCCTCGCGCTCGTCGAATTCCCGTTCCCGGTCGTGCCGATCGTGCGCTGTCACCACGAGAGCTGGGACGGGAGCGGGTATCCCCGCGGCGTGTCCGGTGAGGCCATTCCCATCGGAGCGCGGATTCTGTCCGTGGTCGATTGCTATGACGCGTTGACGTCCGATCGCCCGTATCGCCGCGCGCTCACGCAAGAAGCCGCGTTCGAGATCCTGCGCGAGCGCCGCGGCACTATGTACGACCCGTCGGTCGTGGATGCGTTCATCGCAATGCGCACCGTCGAAACGTCGCCGCCGGCAGACGCGTCTCCGTCGGTACCGCCGGCGCTCCAGGCCATCAGCCGTCTGAAGCAGTCCGGGCGCCACATGGCGGTCCCTGCGCCGCGTCCGTCGATCGTTTCGACCGACGTGTTGGCGTTCATGAGCCTCGCCAGGCTGAGTGCCGGCAACGGCAGCCGGCAGGACGTGTTCGCCCTGGTGGCCAGCCTGCTCGGATCCATCGTGCCCGGTGCCAGCATCGCGTTCTATCTGGGTGCGCCTGGCGCGAACGTTCTGATGGCTGTCGAAGCCGTAGGGCCGGCCGCGGAACGCGTCCGCGGACTGCGAATTCGTGAAGGGGATCGCCTGACAGGGTGGGTGGCAGCCAACCGGCGCGCAATTGTGAATTCCGATGCGGCGCTCGATCTTGGCGAGCGCGCGGGCGCGGACGGTGAGTGGCTCAAGACCTGTCTCAGCGTTCCACTCGAAGTCGGTTCGACTCTCGAAGGCGTGCTCACGATCTACGCTGACGCGGATCGTTTCACGGATGAGCAGGCCAATCTCGTCCAGGTGCTCGCGCCGCACATCGCGCAGGCCCTGCACGCCGCGAATGCCGCGGCCGACGCGCCCCGCACGCAGCCTTCACGCGATCTCAAGCTCGTCTCTGCGCGATAATCGTCAACGACCGATCGAGGACGCTTCGGAGGCCTGGCCGTGATAAGGAACCGCGCGCTCGCCGTTGTACTCTGCGCCGCGCTGTTGTCGGGCGGCTGTCATACCACCAGAGCCTTGACAGTACCTTCGCAGGCGGCGGCCATGCCGAGTGGTCCAGGTGCTGTCCAGTCCGGCGATCGACTCCACCTGGTCTGGCGCGACGGACGTGACGAATGGGTGACCGTCGAGCGACCGACCGAAGGTGGCTTCTACACCACCATGGACAACCGGCCGTATCGCTACAACGACATCGCGACGATGGAACGGCAAACACTGCACAAGGGACGGACGACGGTGGCGGCGATCGTCGCCGTGGCCGCGACGGTGGGACTCATCTGGCTGCTCGCCGCTGACTTCGCGTTCGGGCCCGGGTTCATCTTCATCAGCTCGTAGCACGTCCGGCCCTATACTGCCCTCATCGTGGACGCAGACGATCTCGATCGCGTCGTCGACGAACTGAACGCCGTCGGAACGCGCCACGCGGCGGCCGCAGATTCCGGCCGCCTGCAGCGATGGCTCGAACGGCTGCTCGAAGCCGACGGCAGCGACTTGTTTCTCGTCGCTGGCTCGCCTGCCGCGCTGCGAGTGAACGGCCGCGTCACGCCGATCGACGCCAATCCGCTCACGCCCGAGGAAATCGAGGACATCATCCTCCCGTGTCTCTCGGAGCGTGAACGCGAAGCATGGCGACGCACGCACTCCGTCGATCTGTCCCTACGAACGAGCTCGCGCCGCCGCTTCCGTGTCAACGTGCATCGAGAGCGCGGACGGCCCGCGGTCGCGGTTCGTGCGCTGCCAAGTGAAGTGCCCCGTCTGGCCGAGCTCGGGTTCTCTCATCCAATCGACGTCCTGACACGACTCGCGCGCGGCCTCGTCCTGGTCTGCGGCCCCACCGGGTCGGGGAAGACCACGACGCTGGCGGCACTCGTGGCAGAGATCAACCGCCGCGAGCGATGCCACATCATCACGATCGAGGATCCCATCGAGTACGAGCACCGGCACGAGCAGAGCGTGGTGGAGCAGCAGGAGGTTGGCACCGATGTCGTCGATTTCTCGAGCGCGCTCCGCGCCGCCCTGCGCCAGTCGCCCGATGTCATCGTCGTCGGCGAGATGCGCGATCCGGAGACCATGCGCCTCGCACTGGCGGCCGCCGAGACGGGCCACCTGGTGTTGACGACGCTTCATGCCTCCGATCCGGCTGCCGCCGTGGGCCGGATCGTGGACGGGTTTCCGGCTGAGCGGCAGGGCACGGTGCGGCAGGAGCTGGCGATGGCGCTGGCGGCCATCCTGGTCCAGGGCCTGCTGCCCCGGGCGCAGGGATCGGGACGCGTGCCGTACGCCGAGCTCTTGTTGGCCAGCCTCGGCGCGCGGCAGCACATTCGCAAGAACCAGCTGCAGCATCTGACGCAGGAAATTACGATCACGCGCAAACTCGGATCGTTTTCCCTCGAGGAGTCGTTGGCGCGGCTGACCGAGACCGGTATCGTCGAGCGAAGCGCGGCGTTGCTCCGGGCCGCGTATCCGGAGGAACTCGAAAAGCTCCTCGGGTGAGGCGAGTTGGTCCGGCGGACGGCGAGCGCGTGTCGGTTGCCGCCGTCTGGCGACCGCAGGAAGGAATCAGCTATACTTGAGAGTCCTGCCTGCGCAGTTTTGCGCCCTCTGTGCGGAAGTGGCGGAATTGGCAGACGCGCCAGCCTCAGGAGCTGGTGGCCGCAAGGTCGTGGAGGTTCGAGTCCTCTCTTCCGCACCAACTTCGCTCCACCCGTCCTGCGAAGGTCGCTCACCGTAGTTAGTAGTTAGCGGAGGTGGGCGCCGTTAACACCATTCGTCAATCGCCATCCGTCAATCGTCATTGGCGGTTCGCCACGTATACTGGCTCTACGTCAACAAGGGAGCGCGCCTGTGGCAGGACGTCGCGGCATCGGATTCGTCGTCGGATTGATCGTCTTCGCCTGTATCGTCTCGGCTGCAGGTGTCGCAGCGCTGTGGTACGTGCTCGGCCGCGAACCCTCGGTCGCGTCGAACGCGATGGTCGTGATGCATCTCGATACGGACCTGCGTGACGGATCGTCCGACGACGTCGTTCGGCAGCTGCTGGGCGGCGGTGCTCCGAAAACGTTGCGTTCGATCGTTGACGATCTCCGCAAGGCCAAGGTCGACAAGCGAGTCCGCGCGGTGCTCATCGTGCCCGGAGGCCTGCAGGCGCCCCTCTGGGGGCGGATTCAGGAGCTGCGCGACGCGATCCTCGACTACCGGCGATCGGGGAAGGCCGCCTACGCGTACCTCGAATACGGCGACGACCGCGTCTACTACCTGGCGAGTGCATGCGATCGCATCTATCTGATGCCCAGCTCGCAGCTCGACGTGAACGGCCTCGCGTCGTACGAGATCTTCCTGCGTGGCACGCTCGATCTCATTGGCGCGTACCCCGACTTCCTGCACGTCGGCGAGTACAAGACGGCGGCCAATCAGTTCACCGAGAAAGGGTTCACACCCGCGCACCGCGAGATGAGCGAGTCGATCAATCACGACATGTTCGATCAGCTCGTCAAGGGCATCGCGCAGGGCCGCAAGAAGTCGGAGGCCGATGTCCGCGCGCTGATCGATCAGGGCCCGTTCCTGGCCGCGGCTGCGAAACAGGCAGGACTGGTGGACGATCTCGCCTACGCCGATCAGCTCGATGACAAGATCGCGGCCTCGGGTGGAAAACCGGGCGGGAAATTGACGAGAATCGAAGACCGCGAGTACGGCAAGGTCTCGCCGGGGTCACTCGGGCTGAACAAGGGTCCGAAGATCGCGCTCATCCAGGCGAACGGCGTCATCACCTCCGGCGACGGCGGCTTCGACCCGGTCAGTGGGCAGGTGCTCGGGTCCGACACCATCATCAAGTACATCCGCGAAGCGCGCGCCGACAGTTCCGTGAAGGCGATCGTCCTGCGTGTGGATAGTCCGGGCGGATCGGCCGTCGCGTCGGATGCCATCTGGCGCGAGCTGACGATCACGCGAACGCAGAAGCCCGATCGGCCGCTCATCGTCTCGATGTCCGACGTCGCAGCCTCGGGCGGCTACTACATCGCGATGGCGGCGCCGTACATCGTGGCCGAGCCGGCCACGCTCACTGGATCGATTGGCGTCATCACCGGAAAGATCGTCACCGGCGGCACCTGGGCGAAGGTCGGCGCCAACATGGAGGCGACCAGCAGCGGCAAGAACTCCGAGATGGCGTCGCCGATCCGTCCGTTCAACGACTCCGAGCGCGCCAAGATTCAGGAAGGCATCCGATCGTTCTACGACCAGTTCGTCGAGAAGGCGGCCGAGTCGCGTCACATGGCGCCGGCAAAGCTCGAAGCGATGGCTCGCGGGCGCGTCTGGACCGGACGTCAGGCGAAGCAGATCGGCCTCGTCGACGATCTCGGTGGCCTCGACCGCGCGCTCGCGGTCGCCAAGCAGCGCGCGCACATCACGTCGAACGATGTGGAAGTGGTGGTTTATCCGCCGAAGCGCACGTTCTTCGACCTTCTGCAGCAGTCGCTGCAGTCGCAGGATCAGGCGGGGGCGCTGATGGCGGCCGCGCTGCCGCTCGATGAGCGGCGAGCGCTCGGCGTCGCGCTGGCTCCAATGCGCCTGTTCCACGCCGGCGAGCTGCTGGCGTTGATGCCATCCTCGTTCTACCGGTAAGGCAATCGGCGGCTCGTCATGCGCAATGCCTGGACCTCCGCGACGACGAGGGCTACTGGAGTCGTCGGTCAGCGCAAGGCGTCGCAGGCTCTCCTGAGCCGTCACGACGTCGTCACCAGCCCGGAGAGCGGGATGCGCTACCGCATCGGCGCGCTACTCGGCGAAGGCGGCTACGGTCAGGTCTACCTCGCCGACCGCCTGGACCGGTCCACGGACATTCCCGTCGAGGTGTGCGTCAAGGTCAGCCTCGGGATGGACGGCTGGCTGCGCGAGGCGTACTTCGGGCAGGTCCTGCACCGGCATCCACGTGCCCTGACCGTCTTCGAGAACTTTCCGCTGGCGCAGCCTGAAGGCCGGTTCCTTTACTGCCTCGTCCTCGAGTACGCGCGCCACGGTGATTTGAGCGCCTACCTGCAGCGCCGGAAGACGGCGTTTCCGGAGCGGGTCGCCCGGCGCGAAATCACGGGGATCCTCGAGGTGCTCGACCGGCTTCACCGCGGGCAGACCATGCACCGGGACCTCACGCCGTTCAACGTGTTCGTCTGCGAGGGCGGTCATCTCAAGCTCGGGGATTTCGGGATCGCTCGCCAGCAGTCGGACCGCCGCGGTATCCCGTCGCACACCTTGAATCCGTTCGGCGCGCCGCGCGAGATGCTGCAGAGCCTCCGCCGCTGGCAGGCGCGCGACGACGTGTTCCAGGTGGGGCAATTGCTGGGGATGCTGGTGAAAGGAAGCGCCGAGCGCCGAATCGAGACGAGCGACGTCCGGTCGTTGCAGTGCACCGACGAGCTCAAGGAAGTGCTCCACCGGTGCATCGGGGCGCGCGGCCGCCGGTACGAGACGGCCGGCGAACTGATTGCCGCCCTCCAGAAGGGCCCGCAGCCGCTGCGGGTCGGCCGGGTCAAGACCCTCAAGGGTGTGCACCTGGCCTTCACAGGCATTCTGAAAGTGCCCAGAAAAGAGGCCATTCGCGCCGCAAAGCGTTGCGGCGCCATCGTGCACGGTGGGCCCTCCGCCAAGACCAGCGTCATCGTCCGGGGGCGTCCGAACACCCTGCAGGCGGCCGGCAAGGATGGCGGATTGAAGCTCATGGAGCTGAAGCGACTCCGCGAGCGGGGTCACGACATCAAACTGATTGGTGAAGCGCAGTTCTGGGCTCTTGTGGGCAAGCCCCCGCAGAAGCCTCGAGCTAAAGCGCTCGCCGGCTCAGGCGGTTCCAGGACGCGGGGTTGACAGAACCAGGCGCTTGTCGGCACAATTTAACTTCCTTCGATGAAGATGCGCGCCCAGAGACCGTGTTGTTGTTGTTGTATCGAGGCCCCGGAGGCCTCCGGTCTACTGGTACGCGCCGCGCGCGCAGGATCTGTCTAACGCACTGATACCTCAGTCGACAGCGATCCACCAGAGGCCCGGAGGGCATACCTCCCGGGCCTTTTTCATTTCTGGCTGGATCGTTTCTCGAAGGAGTGTCAGATGCGCACGTTCGTCACCTCAATACAACCTCTGCAAGGCCCCGCGTTCGGACGCGTGTGGCGCACGCTCGTGGCGTGGCTCCGCACGCCGGGTGCGGCCTGGGACGTGTGGCTGTGAGCGACACGAACCTCACAAGAGAGATCGCCGAGACGTCCCGCCGGTTCGAGGGCGCGGACCCGGCCGCCGTGCTCGCCTGGGCGGCTGAACGCTTTCCGGGCCGGGCCTCGCTCGCGACCGGATTCGGCGCCGAAGGCTGCATCCTCATCCACCTCGTTGGCCGGCATCAGCTGCCCATCGAGGTATTCACGCTCGATACCGGCGTCCTCTTCCCGGAGACCTATGCACTCCGCGAGCGCCTCGAAGAGCGCTACGGCCTCCGCATCCGGGCCGTTACGCCGAGGCTGACGCTCGACGAGCAGGCCGCGAAGCATGGCCCCGAGCTCTGGGCTCGCGAACCGAATCGCTGCTGCGCCATTCGCAAGATCGAACCGCTCCGCTCGTACCTGGCGACACGTGAGGTCTGGGCGACGGCGATTCGCCGCGAGCAGACCTCGGACCGCGCGGCGGCGGCGGTCGTGGAGTGGGATGCCAAGTTCGGCCTCGTGAAGATCAATCCGCTCGTATCGTGGACCACCCGTGATGTGTGGCGGTTCATCGCGCGCGAGAACATTCCGTACAACCCGCTGCACGACCAGGGATTCACGAGCATCGGCTGCGCTCCGTGCACCACGCTCGTGTCAGCCGGGGAGGACCCGCGCGCGGGCCGGTGGCGCGGACAGCAGAAGACCGAATGCGGACTGCACACGCTGCCGGTGGTCGCGGTGAATGGCATCCCGACCGAGGCGGCGTCTCGGTGAACGCTGGAGGCACACGGGTGGCCGGCGGGATTCATCGTGTGGTTCACGGGACTGTCGGGAGCGGGCAAGAGCACGCTGGCCCAGGCGCTTCGCGATCGGCTGGCACCCGTGCGACCGGTCGAAGTCCTCGACGGCGATGAAGTCCGGCTGCACCTGTCGAAGGGGCTCGGTTTCTCGCGGGAGGATCGCGACACGAACGTCCGCCGAATCGGATTCGTGGCCCGGCTGCTGGCGAGGAACGGTACCGCCACGGTCACGGCTGCCATCTCGCCGTACGCCGACGTGCGGCGCGAGGTGCGCGAGCTGGCCGAGCGCGATGGAGTGGCGTTCGTCGAGGTCCACGCCGACGCCGATCTGGACGCGCTGACGGCGCGCGACGTGAAAGGGCTCTACCGCAAGGCCATCGCGGGAGAGATACCTCACTTCACCGGCGTGTCGGACCCGTACGAGGCGCCGACCAATCCCGACGTCCTCGTGCGGAGCGATCGCGAATCGATTGAGGAAAGCCTGTCGCGGATCCTGGCCCATCTCGAGGCGCGCGGGCTGGTGAGCGGACTGGTCAACAGGAGTGTCGCGTGAGTGCCGATCTCTTCCCCGTGTTCCTGAAGCTGGCCGGCCGCCCTGTGCTGGTCGTTGGTGCCGGCCCGGTGGCGGAGTCCAAGCTGCAGGCCCTCCTGGCCGTCGGCGCGCACGTCACGGTCGTGGCGCCTGATGTGCGGCCGTCGATTGAGCACCAGCCAGTGACGATCGTGCGGCGGGGTTTCGAACCGCGCGATCTGGACGGCATGTGGTTCGTGGTTGCGGCGGCTCCGCCCGAGGTGAATCGGGCCGTCGCCGATGCGGCCGAGCCGCGCGCGATCTTCGTCAACGCGGCGGACGATCCTGGGAGCGCCTCGGCATATCTCGGAGGCGTGGTGCGCCGCGATGGCGTGACCTTGTCGATCTCGACGGACGGCCGTGCCCCCGCGCTCGCGGGCTTGCTGCGTGAAGGGCTCAACGAAGTGCTGCCCGACGATCTGGGTCGGTGGATGACAGAAGCGGACCGCTGCCGCCGCGAATGGAAGGCCACGGGCGTTCCGATGGCCGATCGCCGTCCACGGCTCCTGTCGGCCATCAATGCGCTCTACGCCCCCGTGTCGGCAGCCGCAGGAGATCACAGCCGGTGACGTCAGGATTTGTTTCGCTCGTCGGCGCCGGTCCAGGCGATCCGTCGCTGCTGACGCGGCGCGCGGTGCTTCGCCTGCGCCGGGCCGATCTGGTGCTCTACGACGCGCTCGTGTCCAAGGAAGTGCTCGCGATCGCAAGACGCGCCCACCGGTTCTACGTCGGTAAACGCGCCGGCCGGCACGCGCTCACCCAAGAGGCCATCAATGCGCTGCTGATTCGTGCCGCGCGGCGCGGACGACGAGTCGTGCGGTTGAAGGCGGGCGATCCCTTCGTGCTGGGCCGCGGCGGTGAAGAGGCGCTCGCGCTGCAGGCTGCCGGCGTGCCCTACGAGGTCGTTCCCGGCATCACGACGGCTGTCGCGGCTCCCGCACTCGCGGGTATTCCAGTGACCCATCGTGGACTCGCGACCGGCTTCGTCGTCGTGTCGGGCCACGACGAGTCTGCCTACGGTCCGGTCCTCGGTCATCTTCCTCCCCGCGCAGCGACGGTCGTCGTGCTCATGGGGCTCGCGCAGCGGGCGGCAATCGCGCGACTGCTGCTCGATCGGGAGTGGAGTCCCACGACTCCGGCTGCTGTGCTGTATGCCGCCGGCACCCCGGAGGCACACACGTGGACTGGCGACCTGTCGGGGCTGGGCGCGCATCAGCCGCCGGCCGGCGACCTGCCGGCCACCATCGTGATCGGTGACGTGGTGACGCTCGCCGCGGAACTGGGACGCGCCTCCGCGCCGGCCGAGGCCGCGCAGGCGCAGCGCGCCGTGCAACAGAGGTAATCCATGTCAGCTCAGGACGATCCACACACGCTCGGACGCACGCGGCTCGCGTTCTCGAGTGAAGCCGATATCGACGAATTCGTGAACGTGCTCGAACAGTACGAGCGCGGCGACGTGTCGCCCGAAGCCTGGCGCAAGTTCCGGCTCGTGCGCGGCACCTACGGGCAGCGTCAGGATGCGGACGCGTCGATGCTGCGCGTCAAGATCCCTCAAGGGCTGCTGACCGCCGATCAGTTCCGCGCGTTCGCCGACGTCGCCGAGCAATTCTCGCGCGGCTTCGGCCACATCACGACCCGGCAGAACCTCCAGTTCCACTTCATGAAGCTCCACGACGTGGAGCCTGCCATGCGGCGTCTCGCCGAGGCGGGTCTGACGACGCGCGAGGCCTGCGGCAATTCGGTGAGAAACGTCACCGCCTGCCCGTACGCCGGCGTGGCCGCGGACGAGATTTTCGACGTGACGCCGTACGCGGACGCATTCACCCGGTACTTCCTCCGGCATCCGCTGGCCGCCGCATTGCCGCGCAAGTTCAAGGTGGCATTCGAAGGCTGCCCGGACGACCACGCCTACGTGGCCATAAACGACATCGGCTGGCAGGCACGCGTCGTGGACGGCGTTCGCGGATTCCGGGTCACCGTGGCTGGCGGCACGTCCATTCTCTGCAACAGCGGCTACGTGCTCTACGAGTTCCTGCCCGCCGCCGAGATGTTGAACGTCTCGGAGGCTGTCGTCCGCGTGTTCCAACGCCTGGGCGACTACGAGCACAAGCAACGAAACCGGATGAAGTTCCTCATCCGATCGATCGGGTTCGATCGTTGGCGTGACGCGTTCGAGCAGGCGCTGACAGAGTTCCGCGTTGAAGGCGGCGCGGCATTGCCGTTCGATCCTGCCGCGCCGCCTGTCGCCACTGCACCGACCTGGAAGCGCCGCGAGGCCCCGTCCGTCGAGGAGACCGCGGCGACCGTGGCTCGCTCCACTGTGCGCGGTCCGGGCATCGTTCCAATCGTTCGTCCGGTGCTCGAGGTCGTCGATCCGGACTATGTCGCGTGGACGCGGACGAACGTACGTCCGCAGAAGCAGTCCGGCTATCACATCGCCACGGTCACCGTGCGTCTGGGCGACCTGACCGGCGAGCAGATGCGCGCGCTGGCCGATCTCGCCGAGGCGTTCGGCGATGGTACGGTGCGCGTCACACCGGATCAGAACCTGCTGTTCCAGTGGGTGCCGACCTCTGACGTGCCGGCCCTGTACGAACGCATCGCGGCGGCCGGACTCGGGCTGTCTGGCGCGAACACGCTGGCGGACGTCACGAGTTGCCCGGGAGCGGAATCCTGCAAGCTGGCGGTCACGCAGTCTCGCGGCCTGGGCCGCCTGCTCGGAGACCATCTTCGCGAGCATCCCGAGGTCGTCGCTGCGGCACCGGACGCCGTGATCAAGATCAGTGGCTGCCCGAACGGGTGCGGTCAGCACCACATCGCGTCCATCGGATTCCAGGGCAGCGTGCGCAAGCTGGGTTCGCAGGCCGTCCCCCAGTATTTCGTCATGGTGGGCGGCGGCATGGCAAATGGAGCCGCGTCGTTCGGCCGGCTGGTGGCGAAGATTCCTGCGCGGCGGGCTCCTGACGCGCTCGACCGCCTGGTCGCGCTCTACCGCGACCAGCAGAAGCCCGGCGAGCGCGCCGCCGATTTCTTCCGCCGGATCGACGTTGCCACGGTGAAAGCGCGTCTCGCGGATCTCGAGCCACTCCCCGCCTCCCAGGCGACGCCGGAAGACTTCATCGACCTCGGTGAAGACGTCGCATTCGTGCCGAACGTGCAGGACGGGGAGTGCAGCGCGTGAGCTCCAGCGTGGGACTCCTCAGGCGGCTGGCACCGGGCCGGACGACGGCTGCGCGCGTGCTGCCAGGGTTCGGGCTGTCGCTCGGCGTGACGCTGACGTACCTCGCCCTCGTCGTCTTGATTCCGCTTGCGGCGCTGGTCGCGCGGACGTTCACGCTGTCGTGGTCGCGCTTCGCGGCGCTGGTCACGTCTCCCCGCGCCATCGCGTCGTACCAGCTCACGATAGGTACGTCGGCGGTCGCCGCGCTCGTCAACGCGGTCTTCGGCCTGCTCGTCGCCTGGGTGCTCGTGCGGTATCGCTTTCCGGGCCGCCGCGTGATCGACGCGATCGTTGACCTGCCGTTCGCGCTGCCGACTGCGGTTGCCGGAATCACGCTCACGTCGCTCTATTCGACTACGGGATGGCCCGGCCGGATCCTCGCGGACTGGGGTATTCCAGTCGCGTTCACGCCGCTCGGGATCGTCGTCGCCCTGATCTTCATCGGACTGCCGTTCGTGGTCCGTACGGTCCAGCCGGTGCTGCAGGACCTGGATCCGGAGATGGAGGAGGCGGCAGTCAGCCTGGGAGCGAGCCGTTCGCAGCTGTTTCTTCGCGTGATCCTGCCGACGATCCTGCCGGCGCTGACGACCGGTGTCGCGCTCGCATTTGCGCGTGCGCTTGGTGAATACGGCTCGGTGGTTTTCATCTCGGGCAACCTGCCGCTCAAGACCGAGATCACGACACTGCTGATCATGACGCGGCTGGAGCAGTACGACTACGCAGGCGCCACGGCGCTGGCGACCGTCATGCTCACGATGTCGCTCGTGCTGCTGCTCACCATCAATCTGCTGCAGTCGTGGGGACGTACCCGCCATGCTGGCTAGGACGCCCTCTCTGGAGTCGTTCGTCACCGTTCGACCGGTGGCCAGCCACGCGTTCGCGGACGTGTGGCGCGGGCGTGTGGCGCGCGGCATTCTGATCGGCCTCGCGTACCTGTTCCTGCTGGCGTTCCTCATCGTGCCGCTGGGCGCGATCTTCGTGCAGGCCTTTGCTCAGGGCGCTGCAGGCTATTGGCGGGCGGTGTCAGACCCCACCGCCCGCTCGGCATTCGCGTTGACCGCACTGACCGCGGCGATCGTCCTTCCGCTCAACACGGGATTTGGCATCGCAGCCGCCTGGGTGATCGCCCGGTTCCAATTCCCCGGACGTGCGATCCTCACGACGCTCATCGACCTGCCGTTCGCCGTGTCGCCGGTCATTTCCGGTCTGGTGTTCGTCCTGCTGTTCGGGGCGCAGGGGCTCTTTGGACCCTGGCTCGCGGCCCACGGGATCAGGATCATCTTCGCGCTCCCCGGGATCGTGCTCGCCACGCTCTTCGTGACGTTCCCGTTCGTGGCGCGTGAACTGATCCCGGTGATGGAAGGGCTGGGCCGCGAAGAGGAAGAAGCGGCCGTCGCGCTCGGTGCGAGCGGCTGGCAGATGTTCCGGCGCGTGACGCTCCCGAACATCCGCTGGGGGTTGCTGTACGGGGTGATTCTCCTGACGGCGCGCGCCATCGGTGAGTTCGGCGCCGTGTCAGTCGTGTCGGGTCACATCCGCGGCCAGACGAACACCGCGCCGCTCCACGTCGAGATTCTCTATAACGAGTACCGAGTATTCGGCGGCGTTCGCCGTCGCCTCGGTGCTGGCGTTGCTCGCGCTCGTGACACTCATCGTGAAGAGCCTCGTCGAGCGGCGGCTCGAACGTGCGGCGCAGCCGGACCGGGCAGAGGGCGTCAGGGTATGAGCATCGAGCTTCGTGGCATTACGAAGCGGTTCGGCGCCTTCGCGGCGGTCGACGATGTGTCGCTGCACGTGGAGGAAGGGGAGCTGGTTGGACTGCTCGGTCCGTCCGGTTCGGGCAAGACGACCGTGCTGCGCATCATCGCCGGGCTCGAGCGTCCCGATCAGGGTTCCGTCTGGCTGGATGGCGTGGATGTCAGCCGCGAGACCGTCGCACGCCGCGGCGTAGGATTCGTCTTCCAGCACTACGCGCTGTTCCGTCACTTGACGGTGTTCGAAAACGTGGCGTTCGGCCTGCGCGTACGTCCGCGCGCGAACCGGCCGTCCGCCGTCGCGATCAAGGAGCGCGTCCAGGCGCTGCTGGAGCTGGTACAACTCGACAAGCTGGCGGGGCGTCTACCGTCGCAACTCTCAGGCGGGCAGCGTCAGCGGGTGGCCCTGGCCCGTGCGCTCGCCGTGGAGCCGCGCGTCCTGCTGCTCGACGAGCCGTTCGGCGCGCTGGATGCAACCGTACGCCGCGAGCTCCGGCGCTGGCTGCGCCGTCTGCACGACGAGCTTCACGTCACCAGTCTGTTCGTGACCCACGATCAGGAAGAAGCCCTCGAAGTCTCGGACCGCGTGGTCATCATGCACCAGGGCCGGATCGAGCAGGTCGGCTCGCCCGAGGAGATCTACGAGCGGCCGTCGTCGGCGTTCGTCTACCAGTTCGTCGGCGATGTGAATCTGTTCTCCGGACGCGTCAGCAACGGCCACGCGCACGTTGCCGGCGTGGCGCTGCCGGTCGATCCGGCTGCCGCCCGCGAGGATGGATCAGCGACCGTGCTCATCCGTCCACATCTGCTGGATATCGATCGCGAGCCAACCGGAGTGCGCCAGTTCGGTGCGCAGGTGACGCAGGTCGCGCCGCGCGGACCCATCGTCCGGGTCGCGCTGATCACCGACGATGGGGATCATGTGCGCGTGGATGTGTCGCGCGAGCGGCACGCGCGATTGAACCTGCTGGCGGGAGAGCGCGTCTTCCTCCGTCCGCACGATGGGGACGTCTTCATTTCCTAGAGTCGAAAGGTCGAAAAGTCGAAGGGTCGAAAGGTCAAATGAAACTCTGAGACTCGACTCTTCGACCCTTGTGACTCTTTGACTCTTCGACGTGACCGCGCGTCGCTCGTGTCTTAACCAACGACGCGCCTGAGGGTGTCTTCGTTGATGTCGGCCTTCAACTGTTCACGCGCCTTCTGCATATAGGCGGTGAAGAAGCGGCCGCGCCGCTCGCCGACGATCTCGGTCCGGAGTGTCTCCATGCCGGACTTGAGCTCCTCCGGCTTGGGATCCTGACGCTCGACCACGTGCACGATGACGGTGCCCGTGTCAGTGACGATGGGTGCGGTGACGGCGCCCGCCGGAAGTCCGAACACCGCGGCGTCCACGGCAGGGCTGTTTCCCACCTCGGGCAGCGTAGACCCACGCGCCACAAGCTCGGTCGTCTTCACCTCGAGCCCGGCGGTCTTTGCGGCTTTGGTGAAGTCGGCCTTGAAATCCGCCGCCAGCGCGTCGGCACGGGCGCGGCTCAGGTCCTTCGCTTTTTCCCGCAGCACGTCGTCGTGCACCTTCTCCTTCACCTCGGCCAGCGTGGGGAGGCGTGAAGGCTGACTGCCGACCGTGGTGAAGAACACCTGACCGCGCGCGACGCGCATCGGACCATCCACCGCGTTGACCGCGAGCGTGAACGCGCGCTCGGTGATGTTCGGCGCCGGACCGATGTTCATGATCGGCTCATCGTGCGAGAAGAAGCCGGACTCCTGCACCTTCAGGCCCTGTGAGGACGCGGCCGCGTCGAGATCGCTGCCCGTCTTGATCTGCTTGCCCAGCGTATTCGCGATCTGAGTCGCCTGTTCCTGGGCCCGTTCGTAAGCCATCTGGTCGGTGATCTGCGCGCGGACCTGTTCCAGCGGGCGCGTGGTGGCCGCCTTCTTGTCCACTACCTTGATGATGTGGTACCCGAATTGCGATTTCACGAGATCGCTGATCGTGCCGGGCGCCTGCGTGAAGGCGACGTCTTCGAACTCCTTCACCATCTTTCCCCGGCCGAAGTAATCGAGATCGCCGCCCTGCTTGGCGCTGCCTTCGTCCTCTGAGTTCTTGCGCGCGAGGCCGGCGAAATCGGCGCCGGCGCGCACTTGCTTGAGCAGCGCTTCCGCCTTGGCGCGGACCTCGTCGTCGTTCTTGCCGTCAGTCTTCAACAGGATGTGGCTCGCGCGTACCTGCTCCGGCGTCGAGGACCTGTTGGATGTTCTCGTGGTAGTGGCGTTCGACATCGCCGGGCGGCACGACGATCTTGGCCTTGATCGCATCGACGTCCACGAGCAGATAGCGGATCTTCCGCTTCTCGCCGATCCGGTACTGTTCCTTGTGCTGATCGAACCACTTCTGCACGTCGGCGTCGGTTGCCTGCGCCTGGTCGTGGAACTTGTCTGCGGAGAAGACGACGAGCTCCAGCTTCGCCTTTTCGTTGCGCCGCTTGAATTCGCCCGCGACCTCGTCGTCGTTGACGTTGATCCAGTCCGTGACTGCCGTCCGCAGCTTCTCGACGAGCAAGGCGCGCCGCAGGTTGTCTTCGAACTCCGCGGGCGAGAGCGGCGGGCGCTGCATCTGGAGCACCTGCTCGTACACGGCCTGGCCGGCAAACTGTCCGTTCTGCTGGAACGCCGGGATCTCGTAGATCCGTCTGGCCACCTCGGGGTCGGACACGGCCAAACCAAGTCGTTCGGCTTCTGCCACTGCGGCGCGCTCGTCGATCAGCTGCTGCAGGATCTGGCGATCGATGCCCATCTGCTTCAGCAGCTGCTCGTTCAGGCTGCTGCCATACGCGCGCTGGTACGACTGAAGCTGAGCCTGATACGCCCGCCGGAACGTGGCCACCGTAATGGTCTGTCCACCGACTGTCGCCAGCGTTTCGTTCGGGCCGCTCGCGTCGCCGGTCGTGCGCAGAAAGCTGGGAATGTAGAAGACGATGAATGAGAGCACCACGATGCCGAGGCTGTATTTCAGCCAGTTGCGGTGGCGCCGCATCCGGTCGAGCATGGTCATATGTGAGGCCTTGTCCGTTCCGGTCCGAAACCACGATCATAAATTACAAAGCCGCGACCCTTCAAGGAGTTAGGCCCGCACTGAACCGGGCGTGATCTGCCGATAATGTGGGACGGCGACCCGCATCGACTGGGGCCGCCAGCCACCGGTCCGGCGCCGGACCTTGTGGTATATTTTCGTCGTACATAAGGACTTAGGGGCAGGCCACGGCCTCCGGACCGCTCACACGATGGCTCTCGCCGCACAGCCGGACCTGTCATCACGCCTTCGGGCGTGTCAGCGCGGCCTTCGTCCGCGGCTCGAGCGCCGCGACACCCTCGTTGACGTGATCCGCGCCACCCAGGCGTCGCTCGATCCCCAGAAAGTGGCCGAATATCTGGTCAGGTGGGCCGCCGACTGGCTGCCGGTGAACAACTGGGCGGTCGTCGCGGCGGAGCCCGGCCGGGAACTGGCGCTGGTGGCCGAGCGGGGGCTGCCGGCTGCCGCCCTACCGGCGGCGCAGGCTGTGGCGGTCTGGGTGACCCAGGCCAACAGCGACTTTCTTTCGGCGGATTTGAGCCATGACACCCGCGTCTCGCAGTCATTCGCCGCGGCGGTTCTGGCGTTCCCGCTGAACGGCCGCGACCGCATTCTGGGCGCCCTGGTCGGGCTGGACGGGGCGCCCGCCGCCGAGCCGCCGCGGTTCGCGTCTGGCGTCCTTCAAGCGTGGCGGGCACTGCTGGAGCCGGCGTCGCTGGCACTCGAGAACGCGCTGCTGTTGCAGCGCGCCGAGGCCCTGTCAGTCACGGACGACCTAACCCGGCTCTACAATTCGAGGTTTCTGAACCAGTCGCTGCGCCGCGAAACCAAGCGCGCCATCCGCAGCGTCAAGCCGTTGTCACTGCTATTCATTGACCTCGACGGGTTCAAATCGATCAACGATACATACGGTCATCTGTACGGCAGCCGGGCTCTCGTGGAGGCGGCGGCCGTGATCAGAGGGTGTGCGCGTGAAACGGACGTCGTCGCCAGGTTCGGGGGCGATGAGTTCGCCGTCGTCCTGCCCGACACGGGACGTGATGGGGCGTGGTCGGTGGCATCGCGCGTACGCGAACGGATTGCGGAGCACCGCTTCCTGTCGAGTGACCTGCTCGACGTGCGGCTGACGGCGTCGGTGGGGATTGCCACCCTGCCTGATGTCGCGCGGTCGGCGGAAGAGCTCGTCGGGGCAGCGGATCGCGCCATGTACAAAGTGAAGATGTCCGGGAAGAACGGAATTCATCTCGCAGCGGATTGAATCGTCCGATAGAACGGGCAGCGACCCGGGGGCGCGCTCGGCGAGTCCAGGCCGTGTAGCACGTCACGCCGTGCCGCGCCCGCCCGCGTGCTCACCCGCCCGACCGACCCCGACCGTTCCGAGGCGACCGAAGAAGGAGCTTGTCGTTGAGTCTGCGCTCTATTTTTTCTCTGTTCTCGAGCGACCTCGCCATCGATCTCGGAACCGCCAACACCTGCGTCTACGCCCGCGGCAAGGGTATCGTCGTCAACGAGCCGTCGATCGTCGCCATCAACAAGGTGACGGGGCGCGTCGAGGCGGTCGGCAGGGAAGCCAAAGACATGCTCGGCCGCACGCCGGGGAACATCGTCGCCATCAAGCCGATGAAGGACGGCGTCATCGCCGACTTCGAGCACACGGAGAAGATGCTCACGTACCTTCATCAAGAAGGCGCACAACAACCGGAACGTGTGGGTGCGCCCGCGGATTGTCATCGGCGTGCCGTCCGAGATCACGCAGGTGGAGAAGCGCGCAGTCAAAGACAGCGCGTACCGCGCGAAGGCGAGTGAAGTCCACCTCGTCGAAGAAGCCATGGCCGCCGCGATCGGCGCGGGCATGCCGATCACCGAACCATCCGGCAACATGATCGTGGACATCGGCGGCGGCACCACCGACATCGCCGTGATCTCGCTCGCTGGCATCGTCTACAGCAAAGCCGTGCGCGTCGCCGGCAACGAGATGGACGAAGCCATCATCAGTTACATCAAGAAGACCTACAACCTCCTCATCGGCGAGCGCACCGCCGAGCAGATCAAGATCGAGATTGGCTCCGCCTACCCGCTCGACGAGCCCATGACGATGGAGATCAAGGGACGCCATCTGATCGAAGGCGTCCCGAAGACGATCACCATCACGGATGAAGAGATCCGCGAGGCGCTGGCCGAGACCGTCAGCGTGCTCGTGGACGCCGTCCGTGTGGCGCTCGAGCGGACGCCGCCCGAGCTGTCCGCCGACATCGTGGACCGCGGCATCGTGCTCACCGGCGGCGGCTCGTTGCTGAAGAATCTCGACAAGCGTCTCCGCGAGGAAACCGGTCTTCCCCTCGCCATGGCCGAAGATCCACTTACCTCTGTCGTGCTCGGGGCTGGCAAGATGCTGTCGGACTTCAACCTGCTCCGGAAGATCTCGATCGACTGACGTGGCGCCCCCCGGCCCTCTGCACCTCGTCGAGGCCGACCGGCGCGGGAGCGGGTATCTGTTCCTCGCCGTGGCCGTCGTGCACATGGTGCTCATCTCGGCGCAGGTCACGACCAAGCGCGGCACGCCAGTGCTCCAGGCGGTCGCCTTCGGCCTCGTGTCGGAGGTCCAGCGCGCGGGCGCTGGCGGCGTGCACGGCGTGATGGACGTCTGGCACGGGTACGTGGACCTGCGCGGCATCCGCCAGCAGAACGAGGATCTCGCGCGCGAGCTCGCAGCCACCCGCATTCATCTGCAGCAGGAGCGCGCGCTCGCGCAGGAAACGCGGGGCTTGCAGCAGCTGCTCGACCTGCGTGAAGCGGCGGCGATCGAAACGGCGGCCGCTGACGTCATTGCCGCGGCGCCCACGCCGGACTTCCGCACGGTGACGATCGGCAAGGGCCGATCGAGCGGACTGCGTCCAGACATGGCGGTGCTGGCGCCGGCTGGCATCGTCGGGCGCGTCATCGTGCCCAGCGCCCGCACGGCCAAAGTGCAACTGCTGGTCGATCGCAACGCTGCAGCCGGCGCGCTCGTCGAGCGGTCGCGCGCACAGGGTGTTGTGACCGGCGCAGGCGACGATCAGCTGCGCCTCGAGTACTTGAGCGGCAGTGCGGACATCCAGGTCGGCGACAAGCTCGTGACCTCCGGGATCGACGGCATCTATCCGAAGGGATTCGTGATCGGCTGGATCCAGAAGGCCGAGCGTGTCGGCGGCGCCTATGGATTGATTCTGGTGCGGCCGGCCGTGGATTTCGCCAGTCTGGAGCACGTGCTCGTCGTCCTGACGCCGCCGGCGGCCGCGGCGGACGACGCGACGCCGGCCGGGGGCGCCCGGTGAAAATTGCCGCTGCCGCGGCAGCCATTGCGCTTGCGCTGGTGCTGCAGACCACGATCGGCCAGATGCTGGTGCGCGGGACCGCTGCGCTCGACCTCGTGCTGGTCGTGGTGGTCTACATCGCCCTGACCATGGGTCCGACGACGGGCCTCCTGGCCGGGTCGGTCGCCGGACTTGCCCAGGACGCCCTGGCCAGCGGCATCATTGGCATTGGCGGACTGGCGAATACGGTCGTGGGCTATGTCATTGGGCTCGTCGGCACGCAGTTCATCGTCGCCAAGGCGATTCCGCGCTTCGTGGTGTTCGCCGCCGCCACGATCCTGCACGCGGTGATCTTCATCGGCACGTACGAGCTGCTCGGCGTGCGGCATTTCGGCTTACCGATCGGCGGCGTGCTCAGCCAGGCAGCCGCCAACGCGCTCGTGGGCGTCGTCGGCTTCCAACTGATCGAAACGTTTCCTGGCTTCCTCGAGCGCCGCGCCGCCAATCGCGGCACGCGCGTTCGACGACGGCTGGACTGAGCGACGTTGCGCATTGACGAATGACGAGTGACGAATGACGATTGGGCGGATACGAACCCGAATACGAATACGAACGCGAATCCGAACCCGAACACGAATACGAACACGAATCCGACGCTATAGTTGATCCCCCAGATGCCCACCGCGCGATTCGTCGAGGAACGGCAGACGCTCGCAACCAGGATTACCGGGGTGCGGGTGGCGGTCATGGTGCTCTTCGCCCTGCTGATCGGATGCTTCTGGTTCTTCCAGATCATCCGGCACGCGGAGTTCGAAGAGATGGCCGCCAACAATCATCAGCGCGAGCTGCCGCTCCGCGCGCCGCGGGGGATCCTGTACGACCGCAACGGACGCGTGCTCGTCGAGAATCGGCCGTCGTTCAACGTCTCGATCGTTCGCCTGCACACCGTGGATCTGGATCGCACGATCCGCCTGCTGGCGGCGGTCGCCGGTGAGGACGAGAAGACCATCCGCGAGATCGTGGAGCGCCACCGGCGCGAGCCCTCGTATCGCCCCATCGTCGTGATCGAGGACGCCACGCTGGCGCAAGTCGCGGCCATTACCGCCCGCCGGCTCGATTTCGAGCTGCCCGATGTCGTGGTGCAGCAGGTTCCGACGCGCCAGTATCCGACCGCGGAGCTGGCCGCGCACGTGTTCGGCTACGTCGGCGAGGCCAGTGACGTGCAGGTGGACGGCACCGACAACTCCCTCAAGAGCGGTGACATCGTCGGCCAGGCCGGGATCGAGAAGGCGCACAACGGGATGCTGATGGGCACCGACGGCGTGCGGACGGTCATCGTCAACAGCGTCGGCCGTGAGATGGGCGAGTTGGAGCGGACCGAACCGGTCGAAGGCCGCCGGCTGAAGCTCACCATCGACTACGACATCCAGAAGGCGATCGAGGACGGCTTCGACGCGGCGCAGTTCAACGGCGCCGCCGTCGTGCTCGACCCGCAGACCGGCGAGGTGCTCGGCTTCTCGAGCCGTCCGGCCTATGATCCGAACGCCTTCGCCGCGGGCATCGACAGAAAGACCTGGGTGCGCCTGAACACCGACGACCTCCGGCCGTTGCAGAACCGGGCGACACAAGGCCGCTACTCGCCGGGGTCCACCTTCAAGATGGCCGTTGCGCTCGCGGCGCTCGAGGAAGGCGTCATCACGCCGGACTTCAAGGTCCATTGCAGCGGCGGCGCGAATTTCTACGGCCGCTACTTCAAGTGCTGGAAGAAGGGCGGGCACGGGACGGTCGATCTCCGCCACGCCATCGAACAGTCGTGCGACGTGTACTTCTACACGGTCGGAAACATGGCCGGCGTGGATCGCATCCACAAGTGGGCGACACTGCTCGGCCTCGGCACCCTCAGCGGCATCGATCTGCCGAATGAAGTCGCGGGCCTCGTACCGTCCACCGAGTGGAAGAAGGCTCGGACGGGCGAGAAGTGGTACGCGGGTGAAACGATCTCGGTCTCGATCGGCCAGGGCCAGGTGTCGGTGACGCCCGTCTCGATGGCGGTCTACATGGCGACGCTGGCCAATGGCGGCACGCGCGTCACCCCGCATCTGCTGAAAGCTGTGGATGAAGGCAAGGGGTGGGTCCCTGTCCCCTCGCCGCCGCCGCAGTCCATCGTGACCATCGACCAGGAGAAATTACAGGCGATTCGCGACGGCCTCTGGATGGTGGTGAATGCCGGCGGCACTGGTGGCAAGGCCAGGATCGTCAATGAGGACGTCTCGGGCAAGACCGGCACCGCGCAGGTCATCTCGAACCAGGGGCGGATGGCCGCGGCGAAGAGTGGTAAGGACCTGCGCGACAACGGGTGGTTCGTGTTCTTCGCGCCGCGCGACCATCCGAAGATCGCCGGCGTCGTCTTCCTCGAGCACGGCATCCACGGGCCGAATGCGGCATCGGTGGCGCATCACATTCTCGACGTGTTCTTCGCGAAAGAGACCGGCCATCCGCTGCCGCCGCCGCCGACGCACGACGATCTGCATCTCGATTACAAGGATCCGATGGCGCGCGGCGCCCCGGTCGCGGGTGAGTAACGCGTGACATTCATCGAACGTCGGCTCTTCGGACATCTCGACTGGCTGCTGCTGGCCGCCGTCCTCGCGATCTGCGCGATGGGGATCACGATGATCTACAGCGCCACGCAGAGCACCGCGCCGCGGCTGTACGTCTCGCAGCTCTACGCCCTGACCATCGGACTCATCGCGCTGCTCGTGGCGTTGTCGATCGACTACCGCACGCTCGCCGATCAGTCGCATATCATCTACATCGCCATCGCGGGGCTGCTGATTTACGTGCTGCTCTTCGGCGTCGTCCGCGGCGGAGCCCGCCGCTGGATTCCGCTGGGTGCGTCGTTCAATCTGCAGCCCTCCGAGTTCGCCAAACTCGCCGTCGCACTCGTGCTCGCCAAGTTCTTCGGAGAAAGCCGGCGGGGCAATCCCTCGCTCACCGATCTCGCTATCGCCGGCGGTCTCGCCGTGCTGCCGCTGATTCTGATCGCACGTCAGCCGGACCTCGGGACGGCCGTGACGATCGTGCCGGTCTACCTTGCGATCGCCTACGCTGCCGGGCTGCCGATGCGGATCCTCGGCATCATCGCCCTGGTGGCGGTACTGGCGGCGCCGATCGCGTGGAAATTCGCGTTGAAGGATTACCAGAAACAGCGCATCTTGACGTTCATCGATCCGTCGAAGGACACCAAGGGCGCCGGATATCAACAGATTCAGGCCCGCATCACCGCCGGATCCGGCGGTTTCTGGGGCAAGGGGTTCATGAAGGGTACGCAGGGCCAGCTCCGGTTCCTGCCGGTCGCCCACAACGATTTCATCTTCTCGGTCTGGGCCGAAGAACAGGGCTTCGTCGGCGTCGTCGTCGCCCTGGGCCTCTATCTGTTCGTGATTGTGCGATCGCTCGATGCCGCCCGCCTCGCCAAGGATCGCCTCGGTGCGTACCTGGTGCTGGGCGTGCTGGCCAGTTTTACGTTTCAGGTGCTCTACAACGTGACGATGTCCGCCGGCCTCGCGCCCGTGAAGGGGTTGACGCTGCCCCTCATGAGCTACGGCGGCTCGTCACTCATTGCGACGTTGGCGGGCTTCGGTCTGATCCTCAACGTCCGCATGCGGCGGTTCACCAACTGATTTGGCCAGGAGATTCCTCCGATGACGCTCATCCTGTTCGTGGCCGCGCTTGTCGGGATGTTCATCATCCTGATGGCGCCGCTCCGGCAGACTGCCCGCACGAGTGGGGCGGCGTCCGGCGGGTCTCGCCCCGGCCCACGGAGTTCGATCGATGACCAAGGAGATGATCATCTCCTCGAACGACCACGAAACTCGGGTCGCGATTCTCGAGGACGACCTCGTCAGCGAAATCTTCGTCGAGCGGGAGCGCACCCGCGGCGTCGTCGGCAACGTGTACAAGGGACGCGTGTCCAAGGTCCTCCCGGGCATGCAGTCGTCCTTTGTCGACATCGGTCTGGAGCGTGACGGGTTCCTCTACGTCACCGACGTCGTCAATCCCTTCGAAGAGCTCGACAAGCTCGACGCGGGAGACGACGAGGGCGGCAACGAGGACGCGAAGAACCGCGAGGCGCGAGAAGATCCGAAGATCGAGCAGCTGCTCCGCGAGGGGCAGGAAGTGCTCGTCCAGGTGGCCAAGGAGCCGCTCGGCACCAAGGGCGCGCGGCTGACGTCGCACGCCTCGCTCGCGGGCCGCTTCCTCGTCTTCCTGCCCACCGTCGACCATGTCGGCGTCTCGCGGAAGATCGATTCCCGCGAGGAACGATCGCGGCTGCGCGGCATCGTGCGTGAGTACCGCGAACAGCAGGGCTTCACGGGCGGCATCATCATCCGCACCGCGGCTGCCGGACGGTCGAAGGAAGACATTGTCTCGGACCTCGACTACTTCAACCGCATCTGGACCGAGGTCCGGCGCAAGTCCGAATCGTCCCGTGCGCCAGTCGTCGTCTACCGTGAAGAGAGTCTCGTCGCCAAGCTGCTGCGGGACTTGTTGACCGACGAATTCACGGCGATCCGGATCGATCACCCGCAGGAGTATCAGCGCGTGCTGCAGCTCGTGGAGCGCATGCTTCCCCAGCTCGCCTCGCGCGTGAAGCGCTATGACAAGCCGTTTCCGATCTTCGAAGAGTACGGCGTGCAGGCGGAGCTCGACAAGGCGCTCCGCAGCAAGGTGTGGCTCAAGTCGGGCGGGTCCATCGTCATCAACCAGACCGAGGCTCTGGTCGCGATCGATGTGAACACCGGCCGGTACGTCGGCAAGAAGAGCGCCGGTCGCCTCGAAGACACGATCCTCAAGACGAACCTCGAAGCGGTGAAGGAGATCGTCCGGCAGATCCGGCTCCGGGATCTCGGCGGGATCATCGTGCTCGACTTCATCGACATGGAGGAGAAGAAGAACCGCCAGAAGGTCTATCAGGCGGTCGAGCAGGAGCTGAAGCGCGATCGCGCGCCCTCGAAGGCCCTGCAGGTGTCTGATTTCGGGCTGATCGTGATCACGCGGAAGCGCGTGAAGCAGAGCCTGGAGCGGGTGCTGACCGAGCCGTGCCCGTACTGCTCCGGCAGCGGCGTCATCAAGTCCTCCTCAACGATCTGCTACGAGATCCTCGGCGAAGTGAAGAAGGTTGCGCCCGACCTGGATGGGCACGCCGTGGTCCTGCGGGTCAACCCCGACATCGCCCGCGCGTTGAAGGAAGAGGAAAGCGCCGTCCTGAAGGACCTTCGCGATGCGCTGGGACGGGACGTCACGATTCGGCCCGACGTTCACCTGCATCACGAGCAGTTCGACGTGATGGCCGTTGGATAGACGGGAGTCATTGACGATTGCAGATTGACGATTGACGATTCCCGATCACGCCTGACGCGGGGGCTATTCGTCATTCGTCAATCTGCATTCGTCATTTCTTGTCTTCCCGTCCGTTTTCTTCACGCGGACGTCGCCGCTGAACGTCTTCACCACCAGCAAGGCACCGCCGTCGCCAAACGTGCCCCGCACTTCACGATTGTGAGGCATGCCGGCGACGGCCGGCTCGTCGCCGCCGCTCCGCATCGTCAGGCGCACGTCGGAGTTGATGTCGCCGCTGAAACTGTTGGCCGACAGCTCGAAGCCGGAGGTCGACGAGACGTTCACGATGATGTCACCCGAATGGGTGTTCAACTCGTAGCGGCCGCCCTTCATCAGCGGCCCGCCGAACTCGATATCGCCGCTGACCGAGCGCGCCTGGGCGCGCTCGCAGACGAGATCGGTGAGCGTGACGTCACCGCTCACAGACTGCAGGTCCACGGATCGGGCCTTGGTCTTCTTCAGCACCACATTGCCGCTCACGCTGCCGGCCGTCAGAACGTCGTCTGATGCGACGTCCGAGGCAGCGACCTCGCCAGAGACGCTCTTGATCTTGACGAGGTGTGGCGTGCCGACGGCCGTCACGTTTCCGCTCACGCTCTCCATCCGCACTTCGCCTTTGACGCGCGAGACGCTGACCTCGCCAGAGACCGACCGCGCGGCCACGCCGATGCTCGCTGGCACATGGACGGTGAAATCGGTCTCGACCGAGTTGTTCTTCGACTGGCGATAGTTCGTCCGGATCTCCACGCGGCCGGCCGTTTCCGTTGCTTCGATCTGAACGGCATCGAGCTGGCGGCGGGCCTCCGCCGTATCGTGGGCGCGCGCGCGCTTGACGACTTCCACCTTGATTTCGTCGCCAGACCCGCCCGTCACTTCAATCGTGCCGGCGACGTTCGAGACATCGAGCGACCCGTCGGGGCCGACCTTGAAGATCTTCGACCAGGTGTCGGACTGTTCGGGCCCGTCGTGCTCTTCGGCGTAGCGTTCGGACCAGGCCGGATCGGCGCTGTCCGCCCGGACTGTCCCGCCGAGACAAGCCATGAGTGCGATGAGCGTGATGAGTGAGCGTGTCGGCAACATAAAGGCGTCCTGGATCCTGGCTAGTCGTATTCGTATTCGGTGTTCGGGTTCGTGTTCGTCGTGGGGGCGGGGTCATTCGCTGTGTCTACAAATGCACCCCGCCCCACCCCTCAAGATTTGTGCATCCCCTCCGCGACGCGCGCGGCGCCCTCGGGATTGCCTTTCCGCATTTCGTTGATCAGCGCGACGGTGTCCTGCAGCAGCGTGATCTTCGCGCGGAACGCTTCGAAAAGGCTCTGCTGGGCAGGCTCGCTCGTCGGATCCGTCTTGAGGGCTGCACGGCTCTCGGCGATCGCCCCGTCGATGATCTCGAAGTTCTTCTGGAGCTTTCCGGCCACGACCGGATCGAGCACCTTGCGGTCGTTGGCGAGTTGCTCGAGCCCGGCAATGGCTTTCTCGTAATGCTGTTCGGCAAGCTGAAGCTCGCTCGCCACGGTCTGGAGTGCCGGTCCGCCAGCGAGTTGTGGCGTGGACTGATTGGCTGTCTGCGGCACAGTCGTCCGCTCCCTCACCATCCACGTGACGGCTACGGCCAGCACGATCACCGCGGCGGCAGCCAACGGCATCCATCCCTGCCATCCGCGCCCGGATCGCGCAATTCGAAAGCCTGGCAGCTGCGCCTCACGCCCGATACGCGTCCATGTCGCCGCCGGAGGCTGCAGCCGATCCAGCGAGGCGGCGAGCTGCCGCACGCGGGCGAGATCGACGGCGAGCAAGGCGCAGGCGGGACACGCATGGAGATGCGCGTCCACCGCGCGCCTCGCGTCCGGGGCGAGTGTGCCCTCGACGTAGTCGCCAAGCGCCTCGTTGACGTCAGTGCAGGTCATGACTCGATCCGCCTTACGATCCCGCAGCCACTGCCGGTATCCCGGCGAGCAGGTACTCGCGCAACTTCAGCCGCGCCTTGTGCACCTGCGATTTCGACGTGCCCTCCGCGATGCCCAGCAGCGCGGCCACTTCACGATGCTCGAACCCTTCGACGTCGTGCAGCACGAACGCGGCGCGGTACCCATCGGGCAGCCGGGCGATCGCCCGCTCGAGGTCGATGCGATCGGCCCGAAGTGGACGAACAGGCGCCGGCATCTTCACGTCTTCGTCGCCCAGGGTGCCCGTCACCTGACGCATCCGCGCATCGCGGCTGCGCAAAAAGTCGAGGCAGTGATTGGTCGCCAGCCGGTAAATCCATGTGCCCAGCGCCGCCTCGCCCTTGAAGCTCTCGAGCTTGCGGAACACGAGGACGAAGATTTCCTGCAGCAGGTCTTCGCCGTCCGACTGATTGCCGCTCAACCGGCACGCGAGGTTGTAGACGCGGCCCGCGTGCAGCCGGTACAGCTCCTCGAAGGCGGTGGCCTCCTGGCGCCTGCAGCGCTCGACCAGCTCGATGTCCGACGATCTCACCTCACCCTGCCTGCTTAGACGGCACCGCCGCGCCGCGGCGTTGCCCAACACGAGCGAAAAAGCTCAACTGAGCGTGTCAATTTCCAATTCTGAACCCCAACGCCCAATCGTACCTGCCAGCTTCACTTCTCAGGATTTCCTGGCAATTGGGGGTGGGAGGGTGGGAATTGACGCGCGCAACCAACAAGTGAGGTATACGTGCCTGAGGCGGCAAGGTTCGGTGGGCCCAGCTGGAGGTCGAGTGCCTCAGCCGCCGGAAGCGCGACTCGGACCTCGACGACGCGACGGGGAGGCGCCCGTCCACCGCCGCTCGCGCCAGTCTTTCACGCGGTTTCCCCGGACGATGACCCCTTCGGCTGCCAGCAGCGCTCGCTTGAGCGGCAGGTTGCCGCCAAAGCCTCCGAGGCGGCCCTGTGCCGCGATTACGCGGTGGGCGGGCAGGGCTGGGGCGCTGCAGGTGCTGAGGATGGTGCCTACGGCGCGCGCCGCGCGGGGCCGTCCGGCGGCTGCGGCGACATCGCCGTAGCTGGCGATGCGCCCTGGAGGAATCCGGGAGATCACCGCCAGGACGCGCTGGGCGAAAGGCGATCGCGCGCGTGCTAGAAGAGCCACCGCACACCGCCCGACACGATCACGCCGCCCACGTCCACGGAACCGGTTGACGCGTTGCTCGCCTCGAACTTCGCCGTCCCGTGCGAGAACCGGACGGTGCCGCCGAATCCGAAGCTTGGCCACACCTGGTAGGTGACATCCGCGCCCACGTTGAAGCCGACCGGCGAGTCACTCACACGAGCCGTCGTCGCGCGCGTGAACGTCGCTTCGTCATAGGGATACGTTTCGCCAATCGCGATCGCCGTCACCACGTCCTGCTTCACGCTGAAGAAGCTCGCGCCACCGAACGCAATCAGGAGGAGGCGTCGGCTGAGCGGCGCTAGATACGCGGCGTCCAGATGCACGGCAGTCTCGTCCCGCGACAGACTCGAGGCGGTGCCGCTGATGGATCGCGGCTTGTCGAGAAAGAGCGGATGCGGCACCTGGCCGGAAATCGACGCGTCCGCCTTCGATTGGCTGTTCGTGACGGCGACGCCGACCGCCAGATTGCCAAAAAGCCGCACGCCGCCGCCGATGTCGATCGCCAGTGCCGACGGGACGCCGTACTGCGTATCGACGTGCGCCTGCTCTCGATACAGATCGAATGTGAGCGGACTCGTGAAGTCGTGTGATGAGAGGTTGCCCCCGATGTTCGCGCTGAGAAACCCCTTTGGCAGCGACGAGGCACGGCCGGGTGCGGGACGGTTGCTGGCCTGCGTGGCGGCTGCTGGAACGCCGGCCGACGACAGATCCGCGCCGCGGGCGTCTGACGCGACACCTGCGAGCGCGCACGCAAAGACGACGAGGAGCTGTTTGGCTGGGTGCATGTCACCTCACTCCCACGGCGTCCCATGCCAGCTCCACCTGCTGCCGCTCGCTGCTCGAGGCGCCGTAGAGCTCGATGGCGGCCTGCACAGTCGCGGCTCGCGCGTCGCTGAAGTTCGCCGACGGCGTGAGGAAGAACACGAAGGCGCGGTAGAAGATCTTCTCCATGTGGTCGATGTTCGACAGACCGACGCCTGGCACCGTGATGCCGGACACGCGGTTCCGCCCGCCGTTCACCGCCAGATAGAAGGCCTGGTTGGGAATGCCGCTGTTGACGTGCACCCCGCCGTTGTCGATGTCGGTGCCGATGAACTCCGCGAGCGAGGCGTGATCCGGCTGACCTCCGAGAATTGGATTCGCCATCGATCGGATGAATCCCGGCGGGTCGAGCGTGATGTCCTCGCCAATCAGCCAGTCAGCCGGCTTCGACGTCACGCCGAGCTGCGCGAAGAAGAACTCCGCCGACGCACCCATGATGTCGGAAAAGCTCTCGTTGAGCGCGCCGGAGTAGTCGCGGTATTCCAGGCCCGAGGAATAGTCCGTCACGCCGTGCGACCATTCGTGCGCAACGACATCCAGCGCGCCGGCGAAATACGTGAAGCTCGTGCCGTCGCCGTCGCCCAGGAACATCTGCCCGCCGCCCACATAGGCGGCGTTGTTGATGAAAGTATTCACGGTATCGTCGGTGAACTGGTCGGCCTCCGAGCGCAGGAGCGGATGCACCACGAACTGCATGCCGATGCTGTGATCGTCCAGCCCGTGGCGGCCGAACTGCTTGAAGTAGAAGTCGTACGTGTAGCCATCGTAGACGTGCGCGTCTACGACCGCGCCGTCCGTCCACGTGTTGTCGTCATCGCGCGCGATGTCGGCATTTGCCAGCGCGCCGGTATTCAGGAACGACTCGAGAGCCGGCACGCTGCCTTTGAGGTCGTAGGTCTCGATCTTCGCCGGTCTCAGGAGATCGCGAGCGTCGAAGCCGTTCGTGCCTCGATCGGCGCTGACCTTCTTGCTGTCACCGAAGACGCCCATCCCGAGGCCGACGACGCCGGCGTTCGTCTGAGTGCGGAGCTGCGAGTCGGATCGCACGATCGCCCCTGACAGCGCGTTGACGTACACGCGACGAACATCCCGGGGGCTGCGCACATCAACGCGCCAGGCCAGCTGAAAGCCGCCGCTCGAGGGCAGGATGCCGAGGATGGGCGGCTGGGCAGCATGGGCCTGCTCGCTGACCGATGCACCGGCGGCAACGGCTGCCTGCTCCGCGGTTACCGAGGGTGTCGTCGGCGCGGCCACGTCGTCGTATACCGTGCCGAAGATCGTCTCGACCGTGGATCCCGACAGCTGGCGGACCACCTCGGCACCAAAGACCGGCAGACCATTGAATCGCTGCACGAGTCGCTCGTGCGTCCGGCCCGGCAGCATGGTGTCTTCGTCCACGCGGCCGATGTCGAGCCGGCCATCCCGCAGCATCGTCGAGACGCGCGTCGTCCAGGCGCCGATAGCGTCGACGGACGTGGCGGCGGCCACCGCCGCGTGCGGGAGGCGTACGGGAGTTGGTGTCGGAGCTGGACCCGCGGACGCCGGCGGGCCGGTGGGGTGGTCAGGTGCCTGTGCGCTCAGCGTCGAGCGAGCGGCCGGAACCGCAGCGAGACCGGCAACGAGAAAAACAGTCAGCGTGCGCGAACCGGGCATGAGCAGTCTCCAGCCGGAAGAATAGCAGACGACTCAGGCGGCTTTGCGCACGCGATGATTCGGCTCTCGCCTTTGGGCTTTAGGCTTTGGGAGTTGGGAGTTGGGCATTGGGAGTTGCTTAGTGTGTCGGTCCCGGCGACGCCGCCAGCGCAGACTCGAGGGCGCGGCCCGTCGCCGTCGGCAGAGCCACTCCGCAGATGCGCGCGAGCGTTGGCGCGATGTCAATTGGTGCCGCGTCATCGTCGTACTGCCCTGGACGAATCCCGGCACCGTAGAAGAGGACTGGCACACGGACGTCGTACGGATGGGGCGTGCCGTGTGTCGTGCCGTCCGGGGCCGCGTCCCCGACGAATATCCAGCCTGGCTTCGGGACCAGCACGATGTCGCCGCTGCGCTCCGGAAATTCGTTCAACGCGGCCGCCCGACGGATGGGATCGGCCGGCAATGCTTTCGGATCCAGACTCGTGCCCGGCAACGCCGTCAGGATGCCTTCTATCCCGCCCAGCGCCGTCAGCAAGCTTGTCGAGCAGGCCTGGCGTGGCAGTCACTCGGTCCATCACGCCTGGCAGAAAGTAGAGATACGTGTATTCGGCGCGTGCGACATAACGGCCCGGGCCGAGTGCCTTGACCAGTACGTCGGTCGGCCGTCGAGCTCACTGTTCCGAGGACCACGCGGCCTGCGTCCTGGCCTTCGGCGCGCGCTTGCTCTGGAATCACGGCGACGCCATGATCCGCCGACAGCGCGACGACGTAGCGGCCCTTGCCGACCGTGCGATCGAGGTGGTCGAGCAGCCTGCCAATCGTCACGTCGAGGCGGGCGAGGACGTCCTGGATTTCGTGACTGCGGGGGCCGTACTGGTGGCCCACGTGATCAAGGGCAGAAAAGCTGATGCCCAGAAAGTCTGTCGCCGGCCCCTGTCCGAGCTTCATGCCATCGACCGCGGCAGCCCCCAACTCGCCGAGGTACTGATCGGAGAACGGGCTCCCTTCCCAGCGATTGTAGAAGTCTTCGGGTTTTTCGCCAGGCTTGGTCAAGGGATGCGGGAACGTGCCGTCCTTGCCTCCAGGCGGCTGTTCACCAATGGCCTCGTCGGTGAACTTGTAGTCGGCCTCAGGCAGCAGCTTCGTCCACGTCTTCCCGCGGTCGTTCTCGACTGGATGATCCTTCAGGTAGCGTTCGATCTCCGGCCGCATCGAACCGGCAACGCTGGAGGACGTGAGCCAGCCCGGATCCGCGAACCAGGCCGTCACATCCGAGTGATGGCCCGCGAGCATGATGGCGCTCCGCGCCTTGAGCGAAAACGTGACGACGCGGCTATTCGATCCCTGGGCGCGCGCCAGGGTTTCGGCGAAGCTCGGCACCAGTAATCGCGCGGCGCTGTCACCCCTCTTTGCGGTCACGCCGCCATAGCCGACGTCCGGATGCTCCGGGTCGTCGGTGCACGACACGAGCTTCTGGCTCTGCCGATCCCACCAGGCGTTCAGGACGATGCCGTGTACCGCCGGTACGGTGCCTGTACCGATCGAGGCGTGTCCGGCACACGTGACCGTGTTCAGGTACGGATACGCCGCGCGTCGAAAGCGCGCGCCCAGCGTCGAAAGCCGGTGCAGCCCGGCAGTCCAATGGCCGCCGTAGTCGTCGATGTAGTCATTGCGCATCTGATCGACCACGAGCACCACGACCAGGCGCGGCGGTTCGGCCCCAGCCGGTGAAGCGCTCGCCAGGACGCAGACCAGAAGAAAAGCCATCGCTCGTGCTCGCGTCATGGAACCAGCCTCGTTGCGCGTCAGAACTGCTGCGTCTGAGAAGGTTGCGCGACCGGTTGGACGGCGGCGCCATAGAAGATGGCGTTCAGCAGCAGCTTGAACGTGCCGAGCGTCTGGCCTCGGTGTTGGCTGCGGAACGTGAGCAGGATGATGTGGCCGCGGCCGACGCGCACATCGAGGACGGCACTCGCCCCGCGCAGGGCCGTGTCACCGACCATCCAGCCGCTCTGGAGCAGCGGCTGCTGTGGATAGTGGGCAACGGTCGTCACGGTGTGGGCCGCCCGGGCGCCAGGGATGTAGGCCGCATTGCCCACCACCATGGCGTGTGCCGACTGCGGCATACCGAATCCGATGGGATGGGTGGTATCGACGTCGAGCGCGAGAATCGACCCGGGACAGAAGTACGTTTCCTGCGGAAGGTCCGCAACGAGGTTCGTCAGCGGAAGACCGAGCCGATCCACCAATACCTGCGAGCTGTTGCCGAGCGCGATGATGGTGCCACCCTGTTCGACGAACGTGCGGAGTCGAACGAGCCCCTCCTCGCCGATGCCGCCGCGGTGTTCCGGGCGGACGGCGCCGCCGCTCAGGCCGCGCAGGAGCTGTGCGTCCGAGGCTTCGGGCACCACCAGCACGTCATAGCCGTTCACGAACGAATCGTCATGCAGTCCCGTGCCGCGAATCCGTGTGTAGCGTATGTCGTGCTGATCGAGGACCCAGCGGGTCCAGCCTGCGTCGGTGGTGCCGCCCCAGGGCTCGTAGAGGGCAACACGCGGATCGCGAAGGGGCAACACGGCCACGTCAGGCTCGCGGTCGGTGGCGACGACGTCGATGCCGAGGTCGTCTGCCAGGCGCGCCATGGTGTTCAGCGGCACGTGCCGGACGATGCCGACGCCAGCCGGGAACGTGTGTCCTGCCGCCTTCAGCTCCGATCGCGCCCACGCGACCTCAGCGCCCTCCGCCAGGAGTCGCGCTGTGGCGGTCAGCGACGCATTCGACTCGTGCGGCAGCAGAAAAATCGATCCGTTGCCGCTCACGCGTCCGCGCGGCAGCGCCTGGTCGGTGTCGAGTGTCGCGAGCGCCGCCTGGAACGGGCGATCGACGGTGCGCAGTGTGACGCCCATCAACATGCCCAGCGACCAGGCCGTCATGTCGTACGGGCGATCGATTGGCGCGGAGGGCGAGGGCCAGCGCGCGTCCGGGTACGACTGTGCCTCGAGCAGATCCTTGATCCAGCGTCCGAACGGCTGTGCCAGCGGAATGACGGTCGTGCCGGCCGGATAGCGCACGCCATCCGCGACAAACGCTGCCGTCGCCCGCTGCACGCGCCCGCCGCCAGCCTGCACGAGCCGGATCAACTGTGCCGCGGCGCGCGCGTCGTGCTGGTCCGGCGCCACGATGAAAGCAAACGGGCCGCCGGATGAGAACCGATCGATCGTTCTCCGGTTCATGGCGGCGAAGCCCCGGACGAGTTGCGCGCGATGTCCGGCGACGGCTTCGAGCAATCCCGCCGCAGCGAGATGGTGATAGTCCACGACGTCCGCGAACGTCCATCGTCCGCCCAGCCATGGCTGTGGATAGTTCATCCGGGGCTGAAGATCGGCTGGCGGGGGAATAACGGCGTCTCCAGTCATCGGCTCGTCGTCGTCCTCGGCGAAGGCCTGATGCGCCGGTTCGGTGACGTGCGATGGCCGCTGCTGGAAGAGCGGCGACGCCAGTCGCGCGCTGGCGACTTCGCTCAGCAGGCCCACCATGTTGTGCCACCAGGGATTCGTGCTGTTGGCGCCCTGCCAGAAGCCGCTGTAGATCTCGCCCCAGAGCACGCCGGACTTGCCGGCTTCGTGCAGCCGGGCGGCCATGGCCTGTCCGAGCAGATTCGTTTCACTCCAGACCAGCGGGTCGATGTTGGGGTTTGGAGGATTCGTGTACGGCGGCACGAAGATGCGCGCCCGTCCGCTGCCCATCTGGTGCTGATCCAGGTACACCTCGGGCAACCAGTCGCGGTAGAGCACACGCGCGAGGTACTGGGACTCGAACTGGGTCAGCATGTAGCTGTCGCGATTGTTGTCGTGGCCGGCGTAGCGCTGGTACAGGTCGGGGAGCGGCGCATCCTCGTACGGCGTTCCTGCGTTCTTCCGGAACCACTCGGCCGTCTGCTGCATGCCATCCGGGTTCTGCGAAGGAATCAGCAGCACGATGCAATCGCGCAGCACCTGCTGCACCCAATCCGCATCGCTCGTGGCCAGCTCGTAGACCAGGTCGTTCATCATCTGCGCGCTGCCGATTTCATTCGCGTGCACGGCGGCGCCGACGACCACGACGACCTTGCCCTCGTGCTCGATCCGTGCGAGCTCCTGTGGGCTCAGGTTGGGATCCACGAGCGCGCGCTGCATGGCCTGATAGCGAGGCAGCGCCGCGATCGTTTCCGGCGCAGAGATGATCGCCAGCAGGAAGGGCCGCCCATCCGTCGTCGGTCCGAGCGACTGTACCGTGACCCGCGGCGACAAGCGGTCGACGAGATGGAAGTAGTCGACGGTTCGGGTCCAGTCGGCGAGGCGGCCGTCGGCGCCCATGCGGAAACCGAAGAACTGTTCGGGGCTGGGAATGGGCTCGGCGCGAACGTGCACCGCGACCACGACAAGCGCCCACACGGGCAGGAACAGAAGCGCACGCGTCGGGCGAGACGGTCGCGGGAGCATTCCCGCGAGTATAGCGTGCGGCCAGCGGGAATACCGTGACGCGCGGCTGACTCTTGGACCCTGCTGACCTTTCGACTCTGCTGACTCTTCGACTTTGCTGACTCTTCGACTTTTGGACTCTCGTCAGAGCAGCGACATCGGGTCGATCTTCAGTTCGGCGGGGTCGAGCGGCGCGATGACCGTCGCCGGCCACCGCTCTCCAACGACGCTCTCCCAGAGGTTGATGTCGTACGGACGCGGATACGGATTCCTCGCATGATCCAGGATCACGCGCACCTGCGGGCGATGGGGGTCCGCCGCATAGGCCTTCAATACCACGCCGGTTTCCCCCGTGTTCAGGCGCACGAGGTTGCCCACCGGATAGATGCCGATGATCTGCACGAAGCGGCGCACCAGGTGTCTGTCGAACTGCGTGCCGTCGTTCCGTTGCAGCACCGCCAGGATCCGCTCGCTCGGGAAGGCCTGCTGATACTGGCGCTGGGATCGCATGGCGTCGTACACGTCCGCGACTCCGCACAGCTGGGTCGCCAGGTTGAGCGTCGGGCGTTTCACCGTGTCGGGATACCCGCTGCCGTCGATCCGCAAATGGTGCTCGAACGCGACGACGGGGGCGATGGGTGGGATCTCCGGCGTCCGGCGCAGGATCTCGGCGCCGTCAATGACGTGGCGTTTCATGATCTCGTACTCGCCGGCTGTGAGCTGATCCGGCTTGTTCAGGATCTCGGTGGGCGTACGGACTTTCCCGATGTCGTGCATCAACGCGGCGACGCCGAACTCCCGCAGCACCGCGCCGTCGAGCCCGAGCGACCGCGCCTGCGCCATCGTCAGAATCGAGACGTTCACCATGTGCGTGAACGTGTAGTTGTCGTAGTTCTTGAGCGCGGTCAGCGCGATGAGCGCCGTGCGATTGTGCGCGACCGCCTGGGCGAGCGAGTCAACGAGCTGCTTCGACTGCCCGGGATCGACCTTACCTTCCTTCGCCGCGGCCTGCCACAGCTGACTGGCAATGTTCGACGCGTCCGCGTACAGGCGCCGGACGGTTGCCGTGTCGGCCGCGGTGGGCTCGACGCGCTGCTGCACCTGGATCCGGCCGACCTGGATGTGCGGAAACGAGGGCAGAACGGTGTCCTCGCCGTTCGCATCGCTGCCCGACGCCAGCGCCTGCACCAGTCCCGTCAACTCCTCGGTAGTGACGTCGCGCTCGATGGCGATTCGCTCGACGCCGGCACGCTGGAGGCGCTGCAACAGGTCGCTCATCATCGAGCTGGCGCGAGGCAGCGGGACGTCGCCGACGACGAACTCGCTGCCGACGACACCGAGCGTGATCGAGCGCTGCTGGCCGAACGCGATACCCAGCGTCTCGCCGAAGAGCGTGACGTTCCGCGCGACGAGTGGATGGGACGGGGAGTAGAGCTGTGCGGCGCGCAGCGCCGATGCAAACCGGCGGAGCAGCTCATCCGCCACCTGAACGCGCCTGTTGTGGTCAATCATCGTCTGCGTGCGCCTTTCGGTGGTGCCGAACGGATTTGCGCCAACTGCTCGCGCGCGGCGGCTCGCGCGCCGGATGAGCCGTGCTCGGCAGCAGCCTCGAGCGCGCGGACCGCATCGGGCGATCCGATCCGCCGCAGCGCCGTGGCCACGGCTTTTCTCAGTGCCGCAGTACGCCGGGGTGCCCACCATTCACCGCGCTGGAGCGCCTCCCGCAGGGCGGCGATGGCCTCGGGACCGCCGGTGGCTGCGAGTCCGTCCACAGCCGCAAGCCAGGCCGACCGCAGCGACTTCCGAAACGCGTCGTTGCCCACCATGTGACAGAAAAGCGGCACCGCGCGCTCGTCTCGCATCGACCCCAGTGCGGCCATGATGGCCTCACGCTGTCTATCGGATCCTGAGGTCAGCACCTTCTGCAGCGCCCCATAGGCCTCAGGCGTGCCGATGACTGCGAGAGCCCGGACGGCTTCGCGCTGTACCGTCGCTTCGGGATCGTCGATGAACTCCGCCAGAGGTCCGAGCGCGTCGTTGCCACCTGCGCGGAGCAGGTGGATGGCGGTTCGTCGGACGGCGGGATTTGTGGACGTGCGCAGTGGTTCCGCGGCATCCCGTGCCGCTTTGCCGAAGCTCACGAGGATCTCGCTGAGCCGGCGGACGGCGCGCCCGCGCTCCTCGCTGGCCAGCGCCTCGGCCAGCGGACGAATCGTCGCCGGACCCAGCGCCGTGACCAGATCGCGCGCGTACGTGACGCCGTCGTCATCGAGCGTCCGCAGATGCCCGATCAGGTGCGACATGAGATGCCCCTGCATCAGGCGATCCAGCGCCGCCGAGGCCGCCGGACGATGGGTGGCGCGCCCGTTTTGGGCCGTTTCGGCGCTCAGCGCGCGGACCAGTGGAGCGGCAGCCTCGAAGTCGCCGAGGAGGACCAGGTCGTCCACGTGAGCAGCCACCGGCTCCACCAGCTCCGCGTAGCGGGGTCCTTCTTGTTCGATCCGCATCAGGTCGAGCAGGAGTTGCAGATCGAACCCGCGGATGGAGGCATCGCTGACAGTCGCCAGCCACGCCGACACGCGGTCGGGAGGATCGTCTGCGATGCGTTCGACGTCGGCCGCATGGCCACGCGCGGTCGACAGCTCGCCGGCATAGTCCTTCGAGACGTACGGCTCGTCGCTGTAGGAGGTCAGCATGTCGCTGGCCCGTTTCCACAGCTCGGGAAATGTCGCTTCCGCTCCGAGCGGACTGGCCTCGACTTCCTCACGCGCCATCGCAACGAGCCGCTGCCGCCGCTCTTGCTCGGGCACGAGGGCCTGAAAGGCTTCGGCCAGGCGAGCCGTGGCGTCGTGCTGCTCGATCACCGATCGTGCGACGAAGACACTCAGCGACGCGTCGGTCATTCCCGTCACCATGGCATCGACCACGTTGATGCCTTCGGTGGCTTCGTAGCGATGCTTGATCAGCTCGAGCATCGCGTCGGGCGTCAGGCGGCTCGCCGCCCCTGACATGTTGGCCAGGAACTCGTCGACACGTTCGGGCGAGTGGCGCATGGCGCCGGCGATTATCTGCTTGAACAGGCGCAGCAGCGCATCGGTCTGGAGGCGGACTCCGCCGCCGGCGCCTCGCTCGCTGATCTGCGCAGTCAAATCCGCCAGCCGCTCGGCGTCGCCGGCGATGTCGAGCAGTACTTTCCAGGTCTCTTTGTCGAGATCGACGGAGTCGCCCTGCAGGCAGTGGTCGATGATCGCGTCCCAGCGGGCGGCGATGCCGGCATCCCGCTCCCGCAGCACTTCGGCGTAGTCCACCTCGCGTACTTGCAGGTGCTGTCCGCCGGATGCCACCCAGACGCGCGCGATGCCGCCGCGGGCCTGCACTTCGGCCGGTTGGGCGGCCACCAGGTGAAGGAACTGCTTCCACGCCTCGGAGTCGGCCGCGGACTGTACCGTCAGCTCACCGACAAGATGCTCGTGCAGCAGGGCCGCCAGCTCTCCGATCGACGCGTCTGGACGGGCGGGTGCGCGGCGATCGATCAGCAACGCGCCCGGCTCCACGGTCACCGTGAGCGGGCCGTCAGCGAGCGCGCGCTGGACGACGTCCACCAGTCGATTGAGCGAAGCCACGATGGCGGGATGACCATCGGGATAGAGCGACACGGCACGCGTGGCCGCCTTGCAGGCGCGCGCGAAATCCGTCAGGCGGACGGCCACCTGCGGCGCGAGCGGCTCTCGAGCAACGGGGTTCGACATCAGGCGCGCGGTGCCGCGCCCATTCTATCCGACGATCCTGCCGGTATGTGGCTGGTTCTCAGGCGGATCACCTATACTGGCCGGGCCATGCGCATCGTCGACGTCATCGTCAGGAAGCGCGATGGCGCGGCCCTGACGCGCGCCGAAATCGACTTCGTCGTCGCTGGAGTCACGAGCGGAGCGCTGCCGGACTATCAGGTCTCCGCTCTGCTCATGGCCATGCTGCTGCGTGGTATGACCGCCGAGGAGACGGCTTGGCTGACCGAGTCGATGGTGGCATCGGGCCGTCGGGTCGATCTCTCGTCGATTCCCGGCATCAAGGTCGGCAAGCACAGTACCGGCGGCGTCGGCGACAAGACCTCCATCATCGTCGCCCCGCTCGTGGCCGCCTGCGGCGTGCCGATGCCGAAGAGCTCCGGCCGCGGCCTGGGCCACACTGGTGGCACCATCGACAAACTCGAGTCCATCCCTGGATTCACGGTCGGCCTCGATCGCGAGTCGTTCCTCGCCGCCGTCCGCGACATCGGCTGCGCCTTCGTCGGCCAGACGCCGGACATCGCGCCGGCGGACAAGAAGCTCTACGCGCTCCGCGACGTGACGGGTACCGTCGAGAGTCTGCCGCTCATCGCCTCCTCGATCATGAGCAAGAAGATTGGCGAGGGCACTGACGCGCTCGTACTGGACGTCAAAGTCGGACGCGGAGCGTTCATGAAGACCGAAGCGGATGCCCGTGCGCTGGCTGAGGCGATGGTGTCGATCGGCAGCCGCGTGGGCCTGACGACAGAGGCGGTGCTGACCGGCATGGACGCTCCATTGGGGCGCGCTGTGGGTAACGCGCTGGAGATCGTCGAATGCCTCGAGACGTTGAAGGGCAAGGGCCCCGCCGGACTCGAGGCGTTGTGTGTCGCGCTGGCGGCGCGTCTGGTCCGATTGGGGAAGGCCGCACCTGACCTGTCGTCGGCAGAAAGGCGAGTGAGGAGTGCGCTCGCATCCGGCCAGGCCCTCGACACGTTGCGCAAGGTCATCGAACGCCAAGGCGGCGATCCGGCCGTCGTGGACGATTACACGCGGCTGCCAAGAGCCGCGTCGGTCGAGGTCATTCCGGCAGCGAGACGCGGCATCGTGGCTTCGATTGATGCCATGGCGGTCGGACGGGCGTCGATGGTGCTTGGTGCTGGACGCGATCGGGTCGACGCCACGATCGATCCCGGTGCAGGCATCATCGTGGGTGCTCAACCAGGAGACACGGTCGAGGTGGGAACGCCGCTGTTCGGGCTGCACGTCGGTCGCGGACGATCGAGCGATGAGGCACGGCGCCTGCTCCAGGATGCGGCGATCATCGCCGACACACCGGTCTCCGCTCCACGCATTGTCATCGACGTCGTGACGCAGGCCGCCTGATGTCCCACGCGTCGTCATCGCCCCCGACTGACAGTTCCCGGCGAATACCCTGGATCGTGTTTGCCGCAGCGGCCGTCGCGGCAGCGGCTGCCGCCGCCGCACAACTCGGCGTGCCCCGCGCTCAACCGATCGTCGGTCTCATCACGATTCTTGGAATCGCCTATGCCTGGTCGAGCGATCGGTCGGCGATCGATGGACGGACCGTCGCCTGGGGACTCGGCCTGCAGATCGTCTTTGCGCTGATCGTGCTGCGCACCGAAGCGGGACGCTGGACGTTCCAGCAGTTGGGCGGAGCCGTCAACCACCTGCTCGGGTTCGCCGAAGTGGGTGCGGCCTTCGTGTTCGGCCCGCTGGGCAGCAAGGAGGTGTGGCCCCGCTTCGCGACAGGAGCCCTGGGCTCGGAAGGGGCGCGGTACGGCGTCCTGCTGGCGTTCCAGGTACTGCCGACGATCATCTTCATCGCGGCGCTCTTCGCAGTCCTGTACTACTTCGGCGTCATGCAGGTGGTTGTCCGCCTGTTCGCCGTCGGGATGCGTCGGGTGATGAAGGCCAGCGGGGCCGAGACGCTCAATGTGGCCGCAAGCATCTTCATGGGCCAGACCGAAGCGCCGCTCACGATCCGTCCGTACCTGCCGCGGATGACCGAGAGCGAGTTGATGACCGTGATGACGTCCGGCATGGCGCACATCTCCGGCGGCATCATGGCGGCCTACATCCTGTTCGGCATCGAGGCGCAGCACCTGCTCACGGCGGTGATCATGACCGCGCCAGGCACGCTGATGATGTCGAAGATCTTCGTGCCCGAGTCCGCCGTGCCGGAGACCATGGGCACGGTGCGACTCCAGGTCGAGCGGACCGACGTCAATGTGATAGATGCAGCCGGACGTGGCACGTCGGAGGGACTTCATCTGGCGCTCAACGTCGGCGCCATGCTGATCTCGTTCATCGCGCTGGTCGCGCTGGTCAACGCACTGCTCGGTTACGCGGGCCAGGGCCTCGCGGCGCTCCTTCATCATCCCGTGCCGCTCAGTCTCGAGACGATCTTCGGATGGTGCTTCGCTCCGATTGCCTGGTGCATGGGCGTGCCGTGGCGCGACGCCCCCGTCGTTGGCAATCTGCTCGGCACGCGCATGGCGCTCAACGAGTTCGTGGCGTACTCGAAGCTGGGTGGGCTCAAGGCAACGCTCGATCCGCGGTCGTTCACGATTGCCACGTTCGCGCTTTGCGGCTTTGCCAACTTCAGCTCCATCGGGATTCAGATCGGCGGGATCGGCGCGCTCGTGCCCGAGCGCCGCCACGATCTGGCGCGTCTCGGATTCCGCGCGATGATTGCGGGCACGCTGGCCAACTTCCTGACGGCGACGATCGCCGGGTTCCTGCTCTAGCCGCGCCGGAGTCTCAGCCAGGCAGTCGCTGAACATGTCCACGTATTTCGACAGCATTGCCGAAGCCGCCGCCGCCGTACGAGCACGGTGTGCCGCCGTGCCCGACATCGCGATCGTCTTGGGCTCCGGCCTGGGTACGTTCGCCAGCCGACTCGAGTCGCGAGTCGTGATTCCGTACGGCGACATCCCCGGCTGGCCCGCATCCGGCGTCGTCGGCCACGCCGGCACGCTCGTCGCGGGCACGCTCGGCAGGCGATCGGCACTCGTCCTGTCAGGCCGGGCCCACCTTTATGAGGGCCACGAGCCCTCCGCGGCGACGTTTGGCATTCGTGTGGTGGGCGCTCTCGGCGTGCGCGTGCTCGTGCTCACGAACGCCGCCGGCGGCATCAACACATCGTTTGGGGAAGGCGCCTTGATGGTGATTGACGATCACATCAACCTGACGGGACGGAATCCGCTCGTAGGTGCCAACGACGATCGGTGGGGACCGCGTTTCCCTGACATGAGCGAGGTGTATTCGCGGCGCCTGCGAGCGGTGGCCGATCGGTCGGCGGAGGCGATCGGACATCCCGTCAAACACGGCATCTATGTGGGGCTGCTCGGGCCGAGCTTCGAGACGCCCGCAGAGATCCGGTACCTGCGGACCATCGGCGCCGATGCCGTGGGTATGTCCACCGTGCTCGAAGCCATCGCCGCGCGGCACATGGGCATCGAAGTGCTCGGTATCTCCTGCATCACGAACATGGCCGCCGGCATCCTGCCGCAGCCGCTCACGCACGAGGAGGTCATGATCACGGCGACACGCGTTGGCGGTCAGTTCATGGCGCTCCTGGAGCAGGTCGTTGCCGCCGTCTAAGCGTCCACGGACGAGTTCTGATTCGGCCCGTGGCAACGGCCGCCGGCCCTCGATCGAGGCGCTCGTGGCCGCTGCGCGCGAGGCGCGCGGCCATGCGGTCGCCGACTATTCGCACTTCAAGGTGGGCGCCGCGCTCGAAACGATTGCCGGAACGATCGTCACGGGCTGCAACGTCGAGAACGCCACCTACGGCCTCACGATCTGCGCGGAGCGTGTGGCGATGTTCAAGGCGTTGTCGGAGGGCCACCGCGAGTTCCGGAGGATAGCGATCGTCGCCGACACGGCGCAGCCGACTCCGCCATGCGGCGCATGCCGGCAGATCCTCTGGGAGTTTGCCGGCGACATTGAGGTCGTCCTCGCCAACCTGACGCGTCAGACGGGCCGCCACCGCCTGCGATCGCTGCTGCCAGAGCCGTTCGACGGACGGCTGCTCGGACGATAACTTCTCCGGCTCTGGGCTTTAGCCTCTCGGCTTTGAGCCTTGGCCGGGGCACATCGGACGACAACGCGAATGACCCGGCCCACCTCGGAAGTTGGGAGTTGGGCGTTGGGAGTTGTTATGATCAGTCGCTATGCTCCCGACCATCGACTGGACTGACGACGCCATCGTGATGATCGACCAGCGAAAGCTGCCGGTCGAAGAAGTGTACGTGCGGTGCCGCACTGCCCCGGAGGTCGCCAAGGCGATCAAAACGATGGTGGTGCGCGGTGCTCCCGCGATTGGCGTGGCGGCCGCAATGGGACTTGCGTTTGGCGTCCGGCAGAGCAAGTCCACGGGCACCCAGAAGCTCGCCTCGGAGTTCGCCCGCTACTGCGACTTGATGGCGGCGACGCGGCCGACCGCCGTCAACCTGTTCTGGGCGATCGATCGCATGAAGAGAGCCTTCGCGACGGGGATCGAGGCTGGTGAGGGCGTGGACGAGCTGAAGGAGCGCCTCGTCAAAGAAGCGCGGCTCATTCATGACGAGGATGTCGCGAGCTGCCGCCAGCTCGGAGGACATGGTGCAGCCGTCGTACCCGACACCGCGCGCATCCTGACGCACTGCAACGCGGGCGCGCTCGCGACCGCCGGATACGGCAGTGCGCTCGGCGTGATCCGCGCCGCGGTCGAGAGCGGTAAGCGCGTGCGTGTGCTGGCCGACGAGACGCGGCCGTTCCTGCAGGGAGCGCGGCTGACCGCGTGGGAGCTCCTGCGCGACGGCATCGAGACGACCGTCATCACCGACAGCATGGCGGGTCCGCTGATGCGCGACGGCGAGATCGATCTCGTTGTGGTGGGTGCCGATCGCATCGCCGCCAATGGGGACGTGGCGAACAAGATTGGCACGTATACCGTCGCCGTCCTCGCCAAAGAGCACAACATCCCGTTCTATGTGGCCGCCCCGGTCTCGACGATCGATCTGTCGACGCCGGACGGCAAGCACATCCCGATCGAGGAACGCGACCAGCGTGAGGTCACGCATTTCAAGTCGCTGCGGCTCACACCCGAGGGCGCGCTCATCCGGAATCCCGCCTTCGACGTCACGCCTCATCACCTGGTCGCGGGGATCATCACCGAGCGCGGGATTTTCAGAGCGCCGTACGCCGAGACACTGGCCGCTGCGTTGGCTGGAGATGCCGTGGGCAGCGGACACTGACGGGCTGGACCGTTCGGCATGCGGGGACGCGCGGTGGCTCGAACGCGCGGCCGGTGTTGAGACGCGGATGAATGGCACAGATACCCGCACATGCTGATGCTCGGCATCGAGTCATCGTGCGACGAAACCGCCGCGGCCGTCGTCGAAGAACGGGACGACCTTCAGCGTCCGTGGCAGATCCGCTCCAACGTCGTCGCCTCTCAAACCGCGATTCACCGTGAGTGGGGCGGGGTGGTCCCTGAGCTTGCGTCGCGGCAGCATGTCCGCGACATCTGCGGCGTCGTCGAACAGGCGCTGAGCGACGCACACGTCACGCTGGACGATATCGGCGCCGTCTCTGTCACGCAGGGGCCTGGACTCGTCGGCTCGCTGCTCGTCGGCCTGTCGTTCGCCAAGTCGCTTGCTGCGTCGCGAGGCCTGCCGCTCGTGCCGGTTCATCATCTGGCGGGACACATCGAGTCGCTATTTCTGCACAACGGTCCGCTGCCATTGCCGGCTGTCGTTCTCGTCGTGTCTGGAGGGCACACGAGCCTGTACCTCGTGCCCTCACTGGGCACCTACCAGCTTCTCGCGCGCACGCGCGACGATGCGGCCGGAGAGGCGTTCGACAAAGTGGCCAAGCTGCTCGATCTTGGCTATCCCGGCGGACCGGAAATCGACATGCGTGCACAGTCGGGGAACGACCGGGCGGTCGATCTGCCAGCTCTCCGGATCACGCACGCGGACCGGCGGACGCCGTCCGATCCCGGGCGGCACGATTTCAGCTTCAGCGGACTCAAGACGGCGGTGGCCCGGCTCGTCGCGGCACGCCAGGCGTCCGGACAACACTTCAGCGCCTCTGAGGTGGACGATCTGTGCGCCAGCTTCCAGCGGGTCGTCGTGGCGACGCTCGTCGACCGGACGTTCGGCGCGGCGCGGGCACTCGGTGCAGCAAGTGTCGGCGTCGCCGGCGGCGTCTCCGCGAACAGCCGGTTGAGAGCCGAGGCGCTGGCGCGAGGCAGGGGTGAGGGACTGCCCGTATTCGTGCCGAGTCTCGCGCTTTCCACCGACAATGCGGCCATGATTGCCGCGGCCGGTCTGCGCCGGCTGCATCAGGGCGTGGTGGCCGGACCAGATCTCAACGCAGACGCGAGTCTCGTCCTGTGACCTCGAGTCCGCCAGCGGCGCCCAACGTTGCTCCGATGGATCGACTGTCGCTGTTCGGATCGCTGCGCGCGCGGCTGGTGATCGCCGCGTCCATCGTCGTCGCGATCGTCATCGGGCTCCAGTCGTACTTCGAGATTCGGGTGTTCGAGGCACGCGCGGAAGCAGACCTTCGCGAGGCGGGTGCACTGACCGCGCAGGCCGTCTCGGATGACCTCGAGCTGCGCGGCGGCCTGCCAGCGCTCCCCGAGATCACGAACAGCTTGCACGAGTTCATCAACACCGTACCCACCATTCGGGCGGTATCGGTGATAGCCCTGGAAGAGGACGCCAGGCCGAAGGTCGTCGCGAGCACGTCATCCGACGAGCGCGATGAGGCCATCGCGCTCGCGGCAGACGTCATCCGCGGCAGGCCTCCCGAGTGGCGCGACTTGCAGGGCTCCTTGACGTCGTTCGCGATGCCTGTCATGCGCGGCGATACCAGAGAGGCGGCCGTCGTCGTGACCATGTCGCGTGCGGCCGTGGACGAACTGCGGACGCGAGGCCGGCTGGTCACACTCTGGCTCGCGCCGCTTGCGATCATCGTCCTGACGATCCTGATCGACCAGGTCGCGCGTGAGTTCATCTACCGGCCGCTCGCCGGCATCCATCTCACGATGCGGCGAACGGGAGCGGGTGAGACGGGCGCGCGCGCGCCAGTCCTGCGGCAGGACGAGCTCGGCGCAGTCGCCTTGGGTCTGAACCAGATGCTCGAACGCATCGAAGGATTCAGCGCCGCGCTGCAGGAGCGAGTGGACGAGGCCACCACCGAACTGCGCACGAGCAACGCCGAACGCATCGAGAACTACCAGCGCGTACTCGCCCTTCGCGAGGCCCTGGGACGCTCGGAGCAGCTGGCCGCGATCGGCCAGACCGCGGCGAGCGTGGCGCACCAGGTCGGCACGCCGCTCAATCTCGTCTCGGGCTACGTCCAGCTGATGCTCGAAGAGCCCGATCTCGATCCGCGGATCGTCCGGCGGCTGCAGACGGTGCAGGAGCAGATTGGAAGAGTCGCGGACGTTGTCCGCCGCCTGCTCGACCGGGCGCGGTCCGCGGCGGAGCGCACACCGGTCTCGATCGGCGCGCTGGTCAAGCGGTTGTCCACGGTGGCGATGCCTCGGCTCGACGTGGCGCGCGTGCGCCTCGTCACCGATGTGCCTGCGACGCTGCCGCCCGTGCTCGCCGACGAGACCGATCTGGAGCTCGCGCTCTTGAATCTCGTGACCAACGGAATTGACGCAATGCCGTCGGGCGGCGAGCTGACGATTCGCGCCGAAGCCATTGAACGCGGGGTCCGGCTGGTGATTCGCGATACCGGCGAGGGCGTCCCCGAAGACCTGCTCCCGCGAATCTTCGACCCCTGGGTCACGACAAAGGCGCCGGGCCGGGGTACGGGCCTTGGCCTGGGCATTGCTCGTGATGTAATCGCCCGCCTCGGCGGGACGATCGAGGTACAGAGTCAGCGAGGCCTCGGCACTGCGTTCACGATCGATCTGCCGGCGCCACCCGAGGACAGCGATGTCGAACATCCTGGTACTTGACGACGACGCGGAGACGTGTCGGTTCATGGCGGAGCTCCTGTCGGCGCCGGGCCGGCAGATCGAGACGACCCAGGATCCCGAGCAAGCGCTCCTGCTCGCGCGCGGACGGCACTTCGACGTCGTGATCTCGGACATCAATCTCGGCGTCTCGCTCTCGGGTCTCGACGTGCTCCGGCGCCTGCGATCTGCCGCTCCGGATGCACGCGTGGTGATCATCAGCGGATTCGGGACGCTGGAAACGGCGATCGACGCGGTCCGGCATGGCGCGTTCGACTATGTCAGCAAGCCGTTCAATATCGCCGAGGTCAAGGCCACCGTCGAGCGCGCGTTGTCACGCGCCGCTGGGGCACCTGCGGCACACGTCGCGCCCGCGATGGTCCCGCCGGCCGGACTGATCGGCCGCACTGCACCGATGCTCGCGGTCTACAAGCAGATCGCGCACGCTGCCGACAGCACGGCGCCCGTGCTCGTGACGGGCGAGAGCGGAACGGGCAAGGAGCTGGTCGCGAGAGCCATCCATCAACACGGCCGTCGCGCGGCGCGTCCGTTCGTACCGGTCAATTGCGGGGCGATCACCGAGACGCTACTCGAGTCCGAGCTGTTCGGTCACGTGCGCGGCGCGTTCACGGGCGCGGTCGGCGATGCGCGTGGCCTCTTCGAGCAGGCCCACAGTGGCACCATTTTCCTGGATGAAATCGGCGAGACGTCGCCGGCCCTTCAAGTCAAGCTGCTTCGTGTGTTGCAGGAGGGCGAGGTGCGGCCGGTCGGGTCGGCCCGTACCGTGCGCGTGGACGTGCGGGTCGTGGCCGCCGCCAACGTCGATCTCGAACGCGAGGTCGCAGAAGGGCGCTTCCGCCAGGACCTCTACTACCGCCTCACGGTCCTGACCATCAAGGTACCGGCGCTGCGCGATCGCAAGGAGGACATCCCGTTGCTCGCCGAGCGCTTTCTCGAGAATGCGTGGGCGCGTGCCGGCCGGCGTGTGGAGTTGTCGCCCGCGGCGCTGGTGCGGATGACCGAGTATCCCTGGCCTGGCAACGTGCGCGAGCTCGAGAACACCATCGAACGGCTCGTATTGCTGAGTCGAGACGCCGTGATCCACGAGTCGGACCTGCCCTTCGCACCGAGCCGAAGTCAGGGCGTCGATCTGGCGGGCGGCCTGTTCGCGGATCTTCCGAGCCTTGACGAAGTGGAACGTCGCTACCTGTTGCACGTGCTCGAAGCCGTCGGCGGGAATCGCACGCGTGCGGCAGAGGTGATGGGCATCGATCGCCGGACGCTGTACCGCATGGCCGAGCGGTTTGGTGTCACGCTACCCGAAGACGGTGGGGTCAGGTCTTGAAACCACGCCTTTCGCACGACCTGGCCCCAGGTCGTGCGAAAGGCGCAGTTTCAAGACCTGACCCCGTCGCCACTACTTCGCGGCCGGCTTCTCGGTCTTCGTCTTCTTGGCCTTGGCCATGTCGGCAACCGAGATCGACGAGGCAGTCTTCGTGCCGCCCGCCTCGGTGTAGTGCACCTTCGCGTCGTGGCCGACGAGCGTGCTCAGGTCGGTCACCGCCTTGCCGCTGTGCATCACCTTCGCGCCGTCGCCGAGCACGAAGGATTCCTCACCCTTCGATGTCGTGAGCTTCACGGTCTTGGTGGCCGCGTCGAACGACTCGATCTTGCCCGTGGCCGCCATGCTCTTGGCCGCCGGCGCTGCCTTCGGCTTCGATTCGGTCGCTGCCTGTGCCGCGAGCACCGAGCCGCCAAGGGCCACGACGGCCGCTGCCGCCACTACTGCCTTCACAATCCGCTGCATGTGCTGTCTCCTCTCGGACGAAGACGTCCGTATGGCGGTCCTTCTCTCAAGGCCAGTACCAGCGGCGCGTTCGGCCGCCAGCATGAAAATGACGCAAAAAACCAGGCTCGCCGCCTGAGCCATTGGCCGCGACCCGAGCAAAAGCGCCCCACCGTGGCGCGCTGGTCGCCACTGCGGCGGTATGATCGCCGTCCGATGACTGCTACCGCGCACACCGACTATCTCTGGTTCAACACCAAGAAGCGGCAGGAGATCGTCCGGATCACAGACGAGGTCGCCTCGATCGTGAAGGCCAGCGGCATCAAGGAAGGCCTCGTCCTCGTTTCGGCGATGCACATCACCGCCGGCGTCTACGTCAACGACTGGGAGAGCGGACTCATCGCCGACATTCAGGTCTGGCTCGAGAAGCTGGCGCCAGCCGGTCTCGACTACCGCCATCATCAGACCGGTGAGGACAACGCCGACGCTCACCTGAAGCGCACGATCGTCGGTCACCAGGTGACACTGCCGGTGACCAACAGCGCGCTCGATCTCGGTCCGTGGGAGCAGGTGTTCTACGCCGAGTTCGACGGTCAACGCAGGAAGCGCGTCGTCGTCAAAGTGCTCGGACTCGCATGAGTCGCGATCCCGTTGACGTCGTGCGCGAGTGGTTCGACGCGTTCAACCGCAGCGATCTGACGGCATTGGCTGCGCTCTACGCGGAAGGAGCCGAGCTGGACGCCGACGACGGCGTCGCTCGCGGCCGGGAGGCCATTCTCGCGGAGCTCGGCAACGGATTTCGCGCACGGCAGGGGGCGTTCGAAGACCACGCGCGCCGGCAGATCCGCACTATCGGGCGCATCGAAACCGGCATCTCCACCGAGTGGCTGTCGCGCGAGCGCGTGATCGAGACTGGCCGGATCGAGGACGCCACCGGATACGCGCACTTCGTCGTCGAGCACGGGTTGGTCAGCCTGCACCGCGAGGTCCTCCGGCTGGTCGATGCCGATCGTCCTGCCGACACAGTTCTTCGTCCCTCGCGGAGGCAGTATCCCGAGCGTCCGATCGTCGGTGTCGGCGCCGTCATCGTGGACCAGGGCCGCGTGGTGCTCATCAAGCGGCGGTTCGAACCGCTGGCCGGCCAGTGGAGCCTGCCAGGCGGCACGCTCGACATTGGCGAGTCGTTGACGGCCGGCGTGGCACGAGAAGCCCACGAGGAGACAGGACTCATCGTCGAAGTTGGACCGGTGGTCGAGGTGTTCGACCGCATCCTGTTCGATCCTGATGGAAGAGTCCGCTATCACTTCGTCCTGATCGACTACTTGTGCCGGCCGATCGGCGGAACGCTACAGGCGAGCTCGGACGTTGCGGATGCCGTGTGGGCCGCGCCCGCGGAACTCCCCTCGTTTCGCATGACGTCGAAGGCCGAGTCGATTTCCGCGCGCGGACTGGCGATGATGGCCGGAGGAGCGGTATTCGCATGACCACCACGCGATCGACGGCGCTCATCACGGGTGCGTCTACCGGGATCGGGCGTTCGCTCGCCCGCGTGTTCGCGCGCCAGGGGCACGACCTCACCATCACCGCCCGTCACGAGGAGCCACTCCAGACGCTGAAGCGGGAACTGGCCGAGGCGTTCGCGGTGAACGTGCACACTGCGACCGCCGACCTGTCGGCACCCGATGGCGCGGCGCACCTCCGCGACGATCTCGATCGCGCCGGCGTCAGCGTCGATGTACTCGTCAACAACGCGGGCGTGGGCGTGTTTGGTGACTTCGCGACCACGGATCTGGGCGAGGAACTCCGGCTGATCCAGTTGAACGTGTCATCGCTGGTGGCGCTCACCAAGTACTACCTGCCCGGCATGATCGCGCGGCGCAGCGGGCGTATTCTGCACGTCGCGTCGACGGCGGCCTTCCTGCCTGGCCCTCACATGTCGGTCTACTACGCGAGCAAGGCGTTCGTGCTCTCGTTCTCGGACGCCACGGCTGACGAGGTCCGCGACACGGGCGTCACCATCAGCGTGCTCTGCCCAGGACCAACGACATCGAACTTCCAGGCCACGGCCAGGATGGAGCGGTCGCGGCTCGTGCAGGGCACGATGATGGATGCCGACACCGTGGCGGAGGCGGGGTATCGCGGTCTCATGAGGGGCACGCGCGTGATCATTCCCGGCCTCATGAATCGCATGGTGCCGGTCGTGGCACGGCTGCTGCCGCGGAGTTTCGTGACCGCTATGTCGCGCCGCGCCGCGGAAGTGGCGTGACCAATCAGAGTACGGCGCGCCGCGCGTGCTAGAGTCGTGACGCCGCGGCCACGTCGCGGCTCCGGCCGATGACGAGGGCTCGCCCCGAACGTCCCGACTTCCTCGACGAACCCAGCGATCGCGTACGCGCCCGCCACGCTCAGATCGATCGCCTCAGTCTCAAACTCGAGCGGACGTACCGGATGTGGCTGTCGTGCCGCAATCCCGAGCTTCGGGAAGCCTTCGAAGCGACGATCGCTGAGTATCAGGACCGCATCGCGCACTTGCAGCGGCTGAACAAGGCTGCGGGCGAAAAGTAACTCGACGGCTTTGGGCTCTAGGCTTTCGGCTTTGGAGGTTGGGAGTTGGAAGTTGGGCGTTGATCCCTCGTCGGGCGTCAGGCCCTCAGACCCTTCGCCCTCGGCCCCTAGCCCTTAGCCCTTCTCCTCGCCCACGCGTAGTACACAGGCAGTCCCAGCAGCACGATGACCAATCCCGGGAAGGTCGTGGCGGGGCGATAGGCGAACAGCACGATCAGAATCGCGGTGGCGCCGGCGATGTACAGCAGTGGAATGATCGGATATCCGATGGCCCGGTACGGGCGCGGTGCATCGGGCCTCGTCTGCCGGAGCCGGATCACGCCGGCGATGGTCAGGATGTAGAAGATGAGTGCGGCCGAGATCACGTAGTCGAGGAGGTTGCCGTACAAGTTCCCGTACGTGTGCGTCGCCGTATTGTAGGTACGCGGCAGCACGAGAAACGCCGCCCAGAGCCCCTGCAGGACCAGCCCGGATGCCGGCACCCGCGCAGCGTTCAGGCGTGCAACGTTCTGGAAGAACAGCCCGTCACGCGCCATCGCGAAGTAGGCGCGGGCGCCCGCGAGAATCAGCCCGTTGTTGCAGCCGAACGTGGAAATCATGATGGCAATGGCCATGATCACCGCGCCGCCGCCGGGCACGATCAGATCCACCGTTGCCGTCGCCACACGATCGGACGGTGCATGCTGGATCGCCGGGAGCGGCAGCGTCACGAGATACGCCACGTTCGCGAGCAGGTAGAGACTGATGACGATACCGGTGCCAAGGGCGAGCGACAGCGGAATGTTCCGGCGCGGCTCCTTGACCTCACCGGCTGTGAACGTGATGTTGTTCCACGCGTCGGCCGAGAAGAGCGATCCGGTCTGCGACACACAGAGTGCGATGAAGAGGCCGAACGCACTCGCGGCCGAGAGTCCTTCGGCGATGTCGACGTACCCGCGCGGCGTCCAGAAATCCGAGAAGTTCGCGTGCACCGCGGCCGCGTTCCATCCCGCCAGCAGGCCGAGGAGGATGAGGCCGGCGAGGGCGCCGGTTTTCGCGGTCGTGAAGACGTTCTGGACGATCCGCCCGTATTGCAGGCCGCGCGTGTTGGTCCAGGTCAGTAATGCAATGAGCAGCACGCCGACGAGCTGTGCCGTCGAGAGCGACACCGCGTAGCCGCTCGAGAGGTGAATCGGCGGCACCAGATAGTGATCCTCGGCGATCGCCGGCCAGAGCACGCCCAGGAAGCGGCCGAACGCCACCGCCACCGCTGCAATCGTGCCGGTTTGAATGACGAGGAAGAGCGTCCAGCCGTAGAGGAATCCCCACAACGGTGAGAACGCCTCCCGCAGGTAGACGTACTGTCCGCCTGCCCGTGGCATCATTGCGGCCAGCTCCCCGTACGACAGCGCGGCAGACACCGTGAGGACGCCCGTGAGGAGCCACGCCGCCAGCAGCCAGCCCGGGCTGCCCAGCTGCCGCGACATGTCTGCCGACACGATGAAGATCCCGGATCCAATCATCGATCCGACCACGACCATCGTCGAGTCGAAGAGGCCAAGGCCGCGCGTGAACTCGGTGTCCAGTGCCGTTGCGTCGGAGGCGGCACGGGCCGCCGCGGGATTCGCCATCGAGACTCCTTCTACACTAGGATTGCTGTCGGCCCGCACTATACACGGCCCTTGGCCCAGGGGACACGGCGTATGGCGCACGCACGGCCCACGGCCCAAGCCACACGGCCCGCGGCCTGTTAGCCCGTAGCCCGCAGCCAAGGTGGATGGAGCGATTGATGGACCTCTCCCGTGACGCCGCCTGGGCGCTCGTCGCCGAGCACACCCAGAGTGACAGCCTGCGAAAGCACATGCTCGCGGTCGAAGCCGCGGTCCGCGGTTACGCACGGCAGTTCAACGAAGATGAAGAGGCGTGGGGCTTCGTCGCGCTGGTCCACGACTTCGACTACGAGCGCTACCCCGACGCGGAGAACCATCCCTTTCGAGGCGTCGAGATTCTGCGCGCGCGCCAGTATCCGGAGTGGGTGACGCGCGCCATCCTCTCGCATGCCGACTACAGCGGCGTGCCCCGTGAGTCCCGACTGGAGCACACGTTGTACGCGTGCGACGAGATGTCAGGCTTCATCACCGCCGCCGCGCTCGTGCGCCCGAGCAAGAGCGTGCTCGACCTCGAGGCCTCGTCTGTGCTCAAGCGGATGAAAGACAAGGCATTCGCCCGCGCCGTGAACCGCGACGATCTTCGCCGCGGGGCCGAGGAGCTGAACCTTCCGCTCGACGAGCACATTGCCAACGTGATTCGCTTCCTGCGCGTGCGCGCCGACGCGCTCGGACTCGCGGGCGTGAACGCTCCGCCGTCATCAGCCGTATAGTCAGGATTAGCGATGTCCGACGTGGTCCCGCCGACGGTGCCATCCCCGCCCGCTCCCGACGAAGCAGTCGTCCGGCTCTCGGATGTGAGTGTCGTGTACGGCAAGAACTATGCGCTCCGCGGCGTATCCGCCCTGTTCTCGAAAGGTGCGGTCGGTCTGCTCGGACCGAACGGCGCGGGCAAGAGCACCATGCTCAAGAGCCTGCTTGGCTTCGTGGCGCCCACCGAGGGTCGCATGACCGTGCTCGGTCTCGACGTCGCCGAGTCGCCGCTCGAGATCCGTTCGCGCATCGGCTACATGCCCGAGAACGACTCGCACATTCCCGGCATGAACGCGGTCTCGTTCGTCGCGTACTGTGGGGAGCTCGCGGGCCTTGGGCGCGTGGACGCGATGCAGCGCGCGCACGAGGTGCTCTACTATGTCGGGCTCGACGAGGCGCGTTACCGCAACGTCGAGACGTACTCGACAGGCATGAAGCAGCGCATCAAGCTCGCGCAGGCGCTCGTGCACGATCCCGATCTGCTGTTCCTCGACGAGCCCACGAACGGTATGGATCCCAAAGGGCGCGACGAGATGCTCGAGCTCGTGCGCGACCTTGGGCACAACAAGGGTGTGAGCCTGATCCTCTCGTCGCACCTGCTGCCCGACGTCGAATACACGTGCGACCGTGTCGTCGTCATGGACGGCGGGAAAATCGCGACGCAGGGGCCGATCGACGAGCTGAAAGGACCGAGCGGCCGTGTGTACGAAGTCCGCGCCAAGAGCGGGACCGAGCGACTCGTGCAGCTGCTGAAGGCGGACGGGATGGACTGTCACGCCACCGACGAAGACGTCATGCGCGTGTTCGTGCCGGTGGGGAGGAGTGCTCGTGACGTCTTTGCCATCGCGGCGCGTGAAGGCCTCCAGCTGCGGCATGTCCGCCCCAGCGTGCCCACCCTGGAAGACGTGTTCGCCCGCGCCGTCGGTGAGGCCTGATCGTGCCCATTCATGATCAGGGCTATCGGCGATTCGGCGGCTCGCGGGGAGGACGCGGTAATGCCTGGCTCGTCATCGCATCGAGCATCGTGCGCGGCATGCTGGAGAAGCGCAAGTTCATGGTGCTGTTGATTGCTGCGTGGTTCCCCTTTCTCTTTCGCGTCGGGCAGGTGTACTTCTCGGCGAACTTCTCGCAGATCGCGTTTCTCGCGCCTACCGCATCTACCTTCCGCGAGTTTCTCGAACAGCAATCCGGCTTCGTGTTCCTCGTGACGATCTATGTCGGCGCGGGTCTCATCGCGAACGACCGGCGTGCGAATGCGCTGCAGATCTATCTGGCCAAACCGCTGACCCGGGCCGAATACGTCGCCGGTAAAGCGGCCGCGCTCATGGCCTTCCTGCTGTTCATCACGTTCGTGCCGGGGATTCTGCTGCTCTTCGTGCAGATCCTGCTGGCCGGCAGCTTCGCGTTCGTCGGCAAGAACCTGTTCCTGTTCCCGGCCATTACGGTCTATTCCGTCCTCGAGGCGACGCTGGCCACCTTTGGGATGCTGGCGCTCTCGTCGATGTCGAAGAGCAGCCGGTTCGTCGGCATCATGTTCGCTGGCCTGATCCTCTTCACGAAGGCCATCCAGGGGATGTTCTGGCTGCTGACGCGATCCTCGGCGGCGTCGCTCATCTCGCCGACGGCGTCGCTCAGCCGCGTCGGCGATACGATCTTCCGCGTGACGCCGCGATACGACACACCGCTGGTGGCATCGCTCTTTGTCGTCGTTCTCCTGGTCGCCCTCTCGATCCTCGTTCTGGAACGGCGCGTTCGCGGCGTCGAGGTGGTCGCGTGACCGCCACCACGACTCCGCCGCTCGTCGAGGCGACGCAAGTCTCGAAGTGGTACGGGCAGGTGATCGGCCTGAACGATGTCAGCGTCGTCGTCCCGCACGGCATCACGGGACTGCTCGGTCCGAACGGAGCCGGCAAGTCCACGTTCATGAAGCTGATGACCGGCCAGCTCGCGCCCAGCAAAGGCCGGATCACCGTCTTCGGCGAGTCGATCTGGAACAACCCGACGATCTACTTCCGCATCGGCTTCTGCCCGGAGCAGGACGCGTTTTACGACCGCATGACCGGCCTCGAGTGGCTGACGGCGTTGACGCGTCTGAATGGCTACGAGGAAGCGGATGCCGTCGCTGCCGCGCGCACAGCGCTCGAACACGTCGATCTGCTCGACGCCGCTGACAAGAAGATTGGCGCCTACAGCAAGGGCATGCGCCAGCGGGTGAAGCTCGCTCAGGCCATCGTGCACGATCCCGAACTGCTCATCCTCGACGAACCGCTGGCGGGCATGGACCCGATTGCGCGCCGGAAGACGATCCGTCTCGTCAAGGACTGGGCGCGTGCGGGCAAGAGCATCATCGTCTCGAGCCACATCCTGCACGAGGTCGAGTCGATGACCTCGAACATCCTGTTGATCAACAACGGACGCATCCTCGCCGAAGGCAACGTGCACCAGATCCGCGATCTGATCGACGAACATCCGCACACGGTGCACATCAAGGCGCAGGAGCCGCGGGCGCTCGCTCGCCGCTTTCTCGAAGACGATGACGTGCTCAGCATGCGGTTCGAGGACGGCGCCCTCGTCGTGCAAACGGCGCGGCCCGACGCGTTCTACACGCGATTGACGACGCTGGCCGCGACGGCCGAGCTCGGAACGGTGGACGAAGTCACGTCGCCGGACGACAACCTACAAGCCGTCTTCCAGTACCTGGTCAAGTGATGTCTGGCGCACCCGACGCATCGTCACCACACATGGCACAAGGCACAGGGCCCATGGCGCAGGGTACGAGCGGGAACGCACCGCTGCAGACAGGCACCTCAGATCCCGCACCTCTCGGCGGCACCTCTCGGCCGAACCCTTCGTCCGCACCCTCTGTCCGCACCTCAACAATGTCCTATTGGTCGGCGGCCGTGCGTGTCTTCGATCTCTCGCTCGGCGAGATGCTCTTCTCGCGCCGCAGCGTCTTTCTCGCGCTGGTCGTCGGCGGGCCCGTCATCATTGCCTTGGTCGTCCGCATCGTCGAGCTGTTCAACATGCCAGCCCTGCGGGTCAACGGGACGCGCGTCTCCGGCTCGTTCATGTTCGGCTTGATGATCTGGTTTCTCTACATTCGCGTGATCGTGCCGATCCTGGGCGTCTTCTACGGCACCTCGCTCATTGCCGACGAAGTGGACGACAAGACGATTACCTATCTCTTCACGCGGCCAATCCCGCGCGGCGCCGTGCTGGTGGGCAAGTACCTCGCGTACCTCGCCTGCACCGTACTGATCGTCCTGCCGTCGGTGATGCTGGTGTATTTCCTGGTCGCGTCGCTCGGCGGCGGAAGCGTCGCCGGTGGCTTCATCGACCTGCTCAAGGACCTGGGACTCATCGGCCTCGGTCTGGCCGCCTATGGCGCCGTATTCGCATTCGTCGGCGCGCAGATGAAGCGTCCATTGCTGGTCGGGCTGATCTTTGCGTTCGGCTGGGAGACGATCGTCGTCTCGATTCCGGGCTACCTGCGGTACTTCACCGTACAGAATTACCTGCAGGCCCTGGTGCCGCATGCCATGCCGTCGGATTCGCCGATGGACGTGCTGCAGTCGCTGTTCCAGAACAATCCCCCGATCTGGTTGAGCCTGCTCGGGTTGGTCCTGATCACCGCCGCAAGCCTCGCGCTGGGGGCGCGAGCCGTGTCGCGACGGGAATACGTGCTGGAGCAATGACTTGGGCCGAAAATCGGAACTGGCGCCAAGACCGGACCGTATACGAATCTAGAGGGTGGAAATGACGCGACGGACGCGCTACTTCATGTTTGGCTCGATTGTGGTGCTGCTGGTCGGCCTGTGCACCGGGCTGGTTGCTTACTACTCCGGCGTACCGATGGGCGGCTTCAGCCGCACAGACGGTCCTGCCGAGTTGTCGTATGTGCCCGCCAACGCAGCCCTCGTGGCCTACTGCGACGTCCAGGAAGTAATGCACTCCGAGATGCGTCAGCGGCTCCGTTCGGCGATGCCGCACCGCGAGGAAGGGCAGGCCGAGATCGAACACGAGACCGGCATCAACATCGAGCGTGACATCGACCACGTCACCGCGTTCCTCACTCCTGTCCAGACCGCGGAGCACTACACCGGGATGGTCTTCGCCAGCGGCCGCTTCGACGTCGTCCGTCTGGAAGGTCTTGCGCGCGAGCATGGCGGCGAAGTCGAGGAATACAAGGGCAAGCGGCTCGTAACCCATCGGTCCGACAGCGACGAGCACGGCCGCAGCTTGACGGTGGCCTTCATGGCGCCTGGACTCGTGGCGCTCGGCGACACGACTGACGTGAAGCGTGCCATCGACGGCGTCGGCGGCAACAGCGTGCTGACCAACAAGGAAATGATGAAGCTCGTCCACGATCTCGACGCGAACAACGCGTGGGCCGTGGGCCGGTTCGACGCCCTCATGAGCCACGCCAATCTGCCGCAAGGCGTGGCCAATCAGATCCCCGCGATCCGCTGGTTCTCAGCGAGTGGCCACGTCAACGGCGGTCTCAATGGATCGCTCCGCGCCGAGACGCGCGACGACCAGGCCGGACAGAATCTTCGCGATGTCGTGAACGGCTTCCTGGCGCTGGCCAGAATGCAGGCCGGCGACAAGCCCGAAGTGCAGGCCCTCGTCAGCTCGCTGCAGGTCAGCGGAACTGGCAAGAACGTCTCGATCAGCTTCTCGATCCCCGCAGAAATGATCAACGCCATCGGCGCCGCCGCCGAAGCCGCTCACAACCAGGGTAAGGACTCGTGGGACAAGAGCGACAAGGCGGACAAGACCGACAAGGCGGACAAAGACGACAAGGACTAGGCGCGTCCGCTGTCGGCTTTGGGCTTTAGGCTTTGGGCGTCAGGCGAGCCCAGGGCGCACGGCGCAGGGTACACGGTCCAAGCGCACCTTCCGCACCTTCTTGCCGCACCCCTACGTCCCGCACCTTCCGTCCGCACCTTCCGTCTGCCCGCACCTTCTGACCGCACCTTCTGACCGCACCTTCTGACCGCACCTTCTGACCGCACCTTCTTGCCGCACCCAGTGTCCGCACCTCGTGTCGGAGTCAGTGCACTTTGAGATATTCCAGATAGTCGCCAGACGCAATCTGCGGTGCTCGCCCGAGCGGCGCGTTGTAGAAATACACCCACGCAGATGCGACAGTGCCGTCGGGCAAGTGCACCGGCACCTGCGCGCGGACGTAGAGACTGGCATCCTGCTCGGTGGGCCGGTACCCCTCCACCTCGTCGAGCGCGGTGAGCACCGTTGACGGCTCCAGCAGCTCGAAGACTTCCCCCCACACGCGTCCATCGTTGGCCGGTACGGCGGCCGGATACAGCCCGAGATCGAATAGCGCCGCGTTGATCCAGCCGCGGCCGTGATAACGCAGCTTCTCATCGATGCCGACGCGACGGCGCCGGTCGAAACCGGTCATCAGCGTGCCGTAGAAGAACACGAGATCAGCCATGTGAACAGGCGGGTGGGAGACCCGAAGCGGGGCGGTGACGCGCCGCCAGTGTAGGAATTGACGCACCTTCAGTCAAGCAGTGGTCTCTAACCTTAGGTGCGGACGAAGGGTGCGGCCAGATGGTGCGGACGAAAGGTGCGGACGAAAGGTGCGCGAGGTGCGGGACGGGAGGTGCGGGCTACATCGAGCCATGCGCCCTGAGCCTTGTGCCCTGGGCCGTCTGTTGTGTCAGCGCTGCCGGTCGGCTCTGACCTCGTCGAGGAAGGCAGAGATCGCCGCCAGCGCGCGCTCGGGGAGATCGACGAACTCGACGCCGGCGCGGTAGATGACGCCTTCGGGATCCACTTCGCTCACGTGACAGTGCGCGACACGCCCTTTCACGACTACTGAGCGCCCTGAGAGGTTCAGTCGAAACTCGTGCAGCGAATCCACCGCCAGGGCGAACCGCGTCTCGACCTGCGCGCCGCGGCGGCTGAGTTCTTTGACTCCAAGGGGCTGGATGACGGTCGTGGCACCCGGCATCGAGCCGAGCATCTCCACGCGCTCGTTTTCGCGCCTGTCTTCGGACATCGGCGGCCACTATATAGCACGCACGGAGCAGACGCCACGGCCATCACGGCCGTCGGCGGCTGCCCCATGCTGCGGACCTGGCACTATATGCGCCAGATCAATTCATTGTCATCGGCTGCCGACTGACACTCGGGAAGTCATCGTCTGCCGTCTGGTCGTCGTCTTCCTCGTCGTCGCCCGGAGGCAGCGGTTCGCCTGTGTACGTCACGATGGGAATGTGACGCGTCTCGGAATCCAGCTTGAGCATCGAGAGCAGATGAAAGCCATCGAGCTCGCCCAGGTCCACACAGAGGATGACCAGATCCGGCTGCACGTGCTTGATGCGGGAGTAAGCGTGTTGGCTGGCCTCCACGAACACCATGTCGTAGCGCCCGGCGTCGAGCACGGTTTCGAGCAGCTCGAGAATCTCGGGACTGCCGTTCACCACGACGACCTTCTGCGTCCCCGGGACCGCAGCGTGCGAAACGAGTGATTCGGTGTGCATGGTCTCCAACCTCTGCTCCTGGCTAATTCAAGAACCACGCCAGTTGAGCCACCCTCAGATGAACGCTTTCTCACCGGCCCTTGCGGGCTGTCTCCTCGCGAGGTGACCTCGCGTCCGGTCGGTGGTGCCATTGGCTACCTGGACGTAACTTACTGGCGCCACCAGAGTTGTCGCTGTCTATGTATGAGACTCCGTACCCCCACCGATCGTTTCATCGTCCAGCTGTCGCCCGGGAAATATCGAAGGGAGCTCCCGGCCCTTGGCGTTTGAGCACTAATCGGCAGTTCGCGAAAATGCCGTTACGCCTTTTGCCAGTCCAAGCGGCCGGATGCAGTACCGCCTCAGCAACGTTGCGCGACAGCACTCAATACGGCACCCTAGGTCGTCCTGGCTTCCGCGGACAGCCGATATTCTTCCCTGACGACTGATGCCGCGCTCCCGGTTCCCGCAGCCCCAACGACCGCCTCGGAACTTTCTGCCACGTACGCACGTGCTGTCGCGCTGGTGCGCGACGCTCATCGTCACACTGCTCCTTGGCGTGCAGCTCGTCGGGCCTGGCGCGCGCGCCCAGCAGGCACCGCTGCACGTACCGACACCTCGCGAAGTGCTCGGCTTCGAGCCAGGCGACGACTACCACCTTGCCGATTTTCGTCAGTTGCACGAGTACTTCACGCGCCTGGCCGCGGCGTCGCCGCGCGTCCGCCTGTCGGTGGCGGGGCGCTCGACCGACGGCAACGACATGCTCGTGGCGGCCATTTCGTCCGAGGACAATCTCGCTCGACTGGATCGCTACCGGGAGATCGCGCGGCGCCTGGCGCTCGTCGATGACGTGACTCCAGACGAGGCCCAGTCGCTGGCGCGCGAGGGCCGCGCGATTGTCTGGATCGACAGTGGCCTGCACGCGAGCGAAGTCGCGACCGCGCAGCACGCCATCGTGCTCGCGCACCGGCTCGCAACGGGCGAGACGCCGGAACTGCGCGCGATCCGCGACAACGTCATCCTCGTCCTGGCGCCGTGCATCAATCCAGACGGTATGAATCTCGTCGTGGACTGGTACAGGAAGAATCTGAACACGCCGTACCAGGACAGTCCGATGCCGTGGCTGTATCAGCGCTACATCGGCCACGACAACAACCGCGACTTCTACATGCAGACGCAGGCCGAGTCGCAGGTGGTCAATCAGCTGCTTTATCGAGAGTGGTTCCCGCAGGTGATGTACAACCAGCACCAGGGCACCTGGCCGCCCCGGATCTTCGTGCCTCCCTTTCCGGATCCCTTCAATCCCAATATCGATCCCGAGGTGATGCGTGGCGTGGACCTGATCGGCGGTGCCATGCAGCATCGCTTCGAGCAGGAGAACAAGGACGGCGTCATTTCGCGCTACCAGTTCTCGGTCTGGTACAACGGATCGGTCCGGACCACGAGCTACTTCCACAACATGATCGGCATCCTCACCGAGACCGGTCATCCATCGGCGACGCCGTTCACGTACAACCCCGCAGACTTTCCGGCCACGCTGTCGAACGGTGTGCCGTCGCTCACACCCACCGTGACATATCCGCACCCCTGGAAGGGCGGTACGCTGCACCTGCGCGACGCGATGGAGTACATGCTGACCGGATCGCTCGCCGTGCTCGATGCGGCGGGGAAGTATCGCGAGCAGCTGCTGAGCGGCATCTACCACATCGGCGCGCGCCAGATCGAAGCCGGACGACGTGACGCGCCCATCGCGTACGTGGTCCCACCCGGCCAGCACGATCTGCCGGCGGCCACGGCATTCCTCGCTACGCTGATGAAGGGCGCCGTGCAGGTCCATCGCGCCACACGCGCCTTCGTGGCAGACGACGTGACGTATCCCGCGGGCACGTTCGTCGTCTTGATGGCGCAGCCGTTCCGTCCCTTCGCGAAGGATCTGCTCGAGCCGCAGCGCTATCCGGATCTGCGTGCGTATCCGGGGGGACCGCCGATTCCCCCCTACGACACCGCGGGATGGACGTTGTCGTTCCAGATGGGCGTGAATGCGGTGGCCGTCGAGCGTCCCTTCGACACCGCGGCGCTCCAACGGCTCGATGAACCACCACATGCCGAGGCGATGCTGGAGCCACCGCCTGCAGGCCGCTCCGTTCGCGCATGGGCGATCGACCCCGCGCCAACCGTTGCGGTGCGCGCAATCAATCGACTGCTCGATGCGGGGTTCCAGGTCTCTCGGGTGCCCACACGCTTCGAGCCTCGTCGTGGCAGCGCACTTCCGCCCGGTGCCTGGATCGTCGAGAGTCCAAAGCCGGCCAAGCAGGAAGCGGCGCTGGAAGAGGCACTGCGAACAGACGTGGCGGCGCTTGGTGTCGCCGCCTGGGGGCTCGACGGTCCGGTCGCCAACACCCGCCCGGTGCGTCGTCCGCGGATTGGCCTCTACAAGAGCTATGTCGCCAACATCGACGAAGGATGGACGCGGTGGGTGCTGGAGCAGTATGGCTTCCCGTACTCGTCCATCGAGAACGGGGACATCCGCGCTGGCGCGCTCCACACCCGGTTTGATGTGATCGTGCTTCCGAGTCAGTCTCCTTCCCAGATCATGGACGGGCACGAGCCCGGCCGGCGTCCGACGAGTCCTGGTCCGTGGAATCCGCCGCCGCCCGAGTACCAGGGTGGGATCGGTCAGGAGGGAGTCGCCGCGCTGCGTCGGTTCGTACAGGACGGCGGGCGATTGATTGCGCTGGACGAAGCGAGCGATCTCGTCCTGGATCGGTTTGGTGGCGTCTTCGAGTCGATCAGCGATCCCACGCGCGGCGTGCCGCGCACCGAGTTCTACTGCCCGGGATCGGTCGTGCGCATCCAGGTGGATCCGAATCAGCCGATCGGCTGGGGCATGGAAGCGGACGCAGCCGCGTACTTCGAAGGCTCGCGGGCATTCATATCGACGACGGCGGTCGAGGCGCGGCCGGTCCGCTACGCGGCGGCCGATCGGCTGCTGATGAGTGGATGGCTGCTCGGCGCGCCGACGATCGCCCAGCGCGACGCCGTGCTCGACGTGGCGTTCGGCCGGGGCCATGTGATCCTGTTCGGATTCCGGCCCCAGTTCCGCGGCCAGCCCCACGGCACGTTCAAGCTGCTCTTTAACGCGATTTTCGGGGGCTAAAGGCTAGGGGCCGACTAGGGCCAGGGCTGGAGGCCTTTCAGCGACGGCCTCGACTACGCTCACGGCTGCTGTGACCGTGTGCCGCCCTTGGCCTTTGGCCGCTTAGCCTGTGGGCCCTGTCCTACTTCTTCCCGCTCTTGATCTGATCCTTCAGTTCCGGATTGACGCGGAAGCCCGCCTTCTCGGCGTTCTTCACGGACTGCTCCGCCAGGTCGTAGCGTTCGCTGAGCAGGTAGAGCACCGCCAGATTGTTGTGCGCCTCGCCCGCCTTGGAATCGACTGCAATCGCCGCCTTGTACGCCTTCTCCGCGTCCTCGCGGCGATCGGCGCGGAAGTACGCGCTGCCGAGCGCGCACTGAGAGAAACGCGGGGACCGACGATTCGATGCTGATGTTCTGTCCGCGGTCGGTGTCGTCCTGCGTGATCCGCATGGAGTTCTGGATCTGCCGCTGCATGTCGGCGGTCTGGGTGTTCTGCGGCCCTTTGGAATACTGCCGTTGGAGGTCCTGCAGCTCCATCATGCGGTCCTGGCGCACCCGGTTGGCCTCGGCCTGTCCGGTGTATTTGGCGCCTTCCTGCGCCAGGATGTAGCTCCGGCACGCCGTGTATGCCTCGATGGCGGCGTCGTACTGGTGCAGCGCCATCTGCGCGCGGCCGATGCCGTAGTGCGCCATGTTGAGTTTCGGATTGAGCCGCAGCGCTTCCTGGAACTCGGCGATGGCCTCTTCGTACTTCTCGGATCGCATCAGATCCCAGGCGCTGTTGTAATGCACGAGTCCCGAGCTCGGCGTCCGGATTGGTGGCGTGGCGGGGGTTGCGCGATCGCCGGCGTGGCGGCGAGGAACAGCAGCGTGACGAGCAGCGGTGTGAGAAACCGCATGTGCGACCTCCGGCCGAAAGAAAAACGCCCCGCGGACCACGAGGGCCCGCGGGGCGGAAGACGATACCGCGTCTCTGGCGACGCGGGGACTAGAAGAGGAACTTCACGCCGAAGCGGGCCAGAATCGGAGTCTGGAACGCGCTGTTCTGCAGGAACCGCGGATCCTGCGCGATCCCCTGCTCCTGGATCAGCTGATCGAAGTTCAGCTTGTGGTTGTAGAAGTCGGCCTCGATCGAAGTTCACGCCATCGACCTTCTGATAGGTGGAGTACTTCGAGATGGCCGCCTGCTGGTTGAACAGGTTGGTCACCGTCAGCTCGAGCCGGAGCTTCCGGTCGCCGCTGAACTTCAGGTCGTGGCTGACATACAGGTCGGTCTGCGACAGCACGTCGGTCCGGCCGTCGCTAACCGCGCCCATGTACTGCACCGGGTAGTTGCTCGGTCGGCAGAATCCCAGCTCGCGGCGTCACCGGGACGCCGCTCGCGAGGTACTCGTTGAGGCCGACGTTCGTGCCGAAGTTGAAGGCATAGACGAACTGCGCCTTGAACTGGTGCGGCCGATCCGTGGCGAGCCGGCCGTAGACCGGGTTGCCGCCGTCCTGGTCGAACATCATCGCGGGATAGTCGAACCGCGGCCGACGTTCGGGCTGGTGCGGCCGTTCTCGTCCGACTGCGACAGGCCCGAGTAGTTGCCGTACAGCCGGCTCCAGCGTGTAGCTGGCGAAGAACAGCCAGTTGTTCGAGAACCGCTTGTCGAACCGGAGCTCGATGGCGTCGTAGTGGCGCTTCGGCTTCGGCACGTCGACGTCGGGATCGTGAAGGCCAGCGCCGTCAGCCCTTCGCCCGGGTTGGCGATGATGTAGATCTCGTTGCCGTCCGGCGTCGAGCGAGCCGGTGTCTTCAATCGCGCGGTCGAGCTGCTTGTGGACGTAGTGCGCGCTCACCGCCATGATCGGCGAGAGCTCGTGATCGATGCCGAACGTCGCTCCTGCTGCGTCATCGGCTTGAGGCCGGGCTGCGACCGCGTCCGACCCGAACGACGGGTGACGGAAGTCGGTCGGCGCGGATGAAGTCGCCCGGGCACGCCGGCGGGCAGCCGCGCTGGAACCAGCGAGTTGCAGTCGTAGGTGTCGAGCGTGTAGTAGTACTCGATCCACTTGTCGCCGCCGAACGAGCCGCGGGGCAGTTCGAGCTTGAAGATGTCGTAGAACACGCCCCACGAGCCGAACAGCTTCCACTTGCCGTCGCCCTTCAGGTCGTAGGCGAAGCCGGCGCGCGGCGCCAGCTTGTCGGACTTGAAGCCGAACTCGATGCCGAATCTCCGCGGATAGTCGGCGCCAGGGCGTAGGTCGGCACGTGCTCGCGCTCGGTGCGGATGCCGAGGTTGACCGTGAGCTTGCTGCCGATCGTCCAGGCGTCCTGGATGAACAGGCCGAGGTTGTTCGTGTGGACGTTGCCCTCGGTGATGAAGCCGGCTTCGGATCCGCGCGTTGCTGCGGACCGAGTAGTAGCCGTACGTGCCCTGCTGACGACGCCGCTCGAGGCGGGCGAGGCCCCAGCGCAGCGTCACGCGCGGGCGCGCCTCGCCGCTCAGCACGTTGTTGCCGACGCGGTCGAACTGCACGCCGAACTTGACTGGTGCTGGCCGCCGCCGTTGGCGTACCAGGTGCCGTCGGCCTGGAAGTACGCGCGCGTCTGCTGATCGCGCGTGCACCTTCAGTGTTGGTCGGGATGCTGGTGAAGCCCGTGCCGTGCTGCAACGACGCCGGCACATCGAGGAAGCCGATGTTGTTCGTCGTCGTCCAGGTGTAGCGCGGCTCCTCCGTCACGTTGCTGTCGTGCTGGTCGGCGTTGTAGTAGCCGCCGCGCACGCCGAAGACCAGCTTTGACGTCGCGACCCAGTCGGCGTTGGCCGACAGCGACCAGTTCGGGAACGTCGTGGACTTTGTGTAGTTGGTCCCGGCCGGGTCGAGGCCGTTCAGCGCCGGGCAGCAGGCCGTCCTGCTTGCTCCAGCTGTTGTTGTAGGCCACGCGAGCACGCAGGCTGTTGCTGATCTGGCTGGTGACGTTGCCGTCATGTACTGCACGGTGTCTTTGCGATCTTCGCTGGCCGATGCAGCCGCCGGGTTGCTGGCCGACGACGGCGTCACATCGCGGTTGATGTTGGTCAGCGCCGGCTGGTAGGCGCCGAAGAACCACGCCTTGTCCTTGGCAATCGGACCGCCGAGCGCGAAGCCCGGCTCCACACGGTTCCAGCTGTCTTCCGGATACGTGACGTATTCCGCCTGGTCGAATTGGTCAGCGAGGTGCGCAGCGTCTTCTGTCCGGTCGCCGTGACGGGCGAGCGAACGCAGACCCGAACGCCGGCGACTGGCCGCCGCTCGTCTTGTCACCCTGCCAGTAGAGGAGGCCGCTGCCATGGTAGGCGTTGGTGCCGCTCTTGGTCACCGCGTTGATGACGCCGCCCATCGCGCCGCCGTACTCGGCGGTGTAGCCGCTCGACTTCACCTGGACTTCTTCGATGAAGTCCGAGATGACGTTCTTGCCCGAGAGGCCGCTCTGCAGGTTGGTCGTCTCGATGCCGTCCACGATGAAGCGGTTCTCGGCGGCGCTCGCACCGTCGATCGAGAGGCCGCCCAGCTTGGCTTCCTGGTTGGCTCCGGGCGCCTGCGTGACGAGCGAAGTGAAGTCGCGGCCGTGCGGAACAGCTCGATCTGCTCGGCGCGGATGCTCGTGCCACGCGCGCTCTGCTTGGTATCGAGGATCGGCGACTCCGCGGTGACCTGAACGCTCTCGGCCGTGCCGCCAACGCTCAGGGCGAAGTCGACCGTCAGGATCTGGCCAAGCCGCAGGTCGATGCCTTTCACGCCACCGGGCGTGAAGCTCTGCAGCGTGCCCTTGACTTCGGTACTTGCCCGGCACGAGGCCCGGGAAGCGATACACACCCACCGAATCGGTGGTCGTGGAGGCCACGGTCACGTTCCCGCGGTCCACACTCACAATCTCCACAGTGACGCCCGGAAGAACAGCACCGGTGCTGTCCTTGACCGTGCCGGCCACCGTGCCAGTCTGCTCCTGCGCGAAGCCGGGCAGGGTCACTGCCAGGACGCACGCCAGGGTCAGCAGTGCACGTCTAACCATTCTCGATCCTCCTCTTGGGGTCTTTCAAAACGGGCCAAGTGGTATACAGGCAGGTAAATACCGGCTCATCATTAAGAAAGAACTCTGCCAGAGTGGGTCGAACTGCTTACTATCTGTGACGAAACGCCTTAGGTACGGGTCGAATCGCGTGACCGCACTCGAAAATCAGGGCGGATGGATCTGAGATCCAAGTTGTTGGACGTCGCTCGTCACCAGTTGACGTCATTTCGTCAGGGACAGGCGGCGGTGGTATTACCACTGCGGGGCTTATGGCCCAAGGCGCACGGCTCCGGGGCTCACGGCCTATACGGGCCCATGGCTGCAAGCCAAAGGGCTCGATGGCCGGCTTCGCGAGCACGGTTGCGAAGGCTTGGGAGGTGCGGTGGGAAGGAGTGGCCCGTGCGCCGTGCCTTGGGCCGTGGTCCGAACCAAGAAGGGCGGAGCGCCGAGAGAGCGCTCCGCCCTCCATTCTTAGAATTCGAATCGGGCGCCGAAGCGGATCTGCCGCGGAGCCTGGTACTGCGGTCCGGAGACGATCTGCGAGATCGGCTCTCCGAAATCGGGGTTCGTCACGCCGAGTGACAGCTGCGACCAGTTGTCATAGTTGGTCGTTCGCTGCAGGTTGAACAGGTTGAACACGTCCGCGAGGAACACCATTCGCATCGTGCCCGAGAACTTCAGCGCGTAGTCCACGTGCACATCGGTGTTGTACTCGAACGGCGTGCGCGTCTTGAGGCCGTCCACGGTCTGGAACCCATCACCGCGCGGCGTCAGCGGGATTTCGCCGCCATTGGTGTAGTTCGGATTCGCCGCCAGTGCCGTCAGCGGCGTTCCCGAATTCAGCGTAAGCCCCAGGCCCGCGTTCAGCCCGAAGTTGAAGACGTAGTTCCCGAACACCTTGATGACGTGCGGCCGATCGAGCGGCAGCGGTCCGGCACCCAGTGACCCGAGGTAGCGGATGTCACCCTGGTAGCCGAACTGCGGTACGCCGATGGCGGTGTACGACGGGTCGTTGGTGGGGAAGTCGTAGAGCGACGTGATGCCAGGATCAGACTGCCCGTTGTCTTCACGGTAGAAGCCTTCGAACGTGCCATGAAGTCGCGACCAGGTGTAGGACGCCTGGACGGCCCAGTTGTTCGAGAGCCGCTTCTCTGCCGTGAACTGAATGGCGTCGTAATCGTGGATCGGCTTTTCGTAGGTTGCCCCGAGCGAATCCAGCACTGGCGTTGACGGAGTTGGATTCGTCAGGGTGTAGTCGAACGAGCAGCCGACGCCGAGGATATCGCACGCGCCGACGGCGTACGGTCCCACGTCCTCGAGCACGCGCGGGATGCTCCTGTGGATGTAGCGCACACCGAGGTTCACGTTCGGGAAGGCCTCGAACTCGTACCCGCCGACGAACTCGTTCACATACGACGACTTCACGTTGGGATCGATGAGGTCGGCGCCGGTGCCCTGCGTGAGGTAGTGCTGCGTCACGCTCAGCGGCGTACCGCCGGGGGTCTGCGTCACGGTTAGCACGCCGTCGGGGATGGGCTGCGTGAGTCCCGCGTCGTAGTAGTCGGCGCGGCTGATGCCGGCGTCGGCCGACAGCGCGCGTGCGGCCAGGTCGTTCGGAATGCGGGCGTAGAAGATGCCCCAGTTCGCGAAGATCTTCGAACGACCATTGCCGAGGACGTCGTAGGTCGCGCCGATGCGCGGCGCCCAGTTGTTCTTCAGCGAGAAGTTATCGACGATAGTGCCGACGAGCGTCTGCTGCTCGTAGCGGATGCCTGGCTTGATCGTCAGCCTGTTGCCGACCGTCCACGTGTCCTGCAGGAAGAACGACGTGTAGTGCTGCCGCGTCACGCGCGCCGCGTTGAAGTTCGCACGGTTCACGCGGTAGATCTGGCCGAGGCCCGTGATCTCGGGCAGGACGTCCACCTGCGCGCCCGTCGCTGTCTGCTCACCAGTGGGCGCGGTGAACGTCGGTCCCGTGCGCTGGTTGATCTGATCGTATTCCACGCGCTCGTAACTCACACCATAGCGAAGCTGGTGGGACCCCACAATGCTCGTGGCCTTGGCCTGGAACTGATCGTTCTTGCCGTCGTTGCCCGCCTCGTAGAAACCGATGCCTCCCGTGACCAGCGTGGGCGTCACGCGGAAGTCCTGCGTGAACCACTGATCGACCGAGGGAGTCTCCACAATCTGGTTGCGTGCGTGCGAGTACGACGCCTCGACCAGCAGCTTCGGCGAGAACACGCCGTCGTATTTGACCGTCTGGTTGTTGCCGCCGAACTTGTCCAGCTTGCTGAACTGCGAGGTGTCCTGAGCCAGCAGCGCGGAGGTCCGCTGCGGCCCGTTGGCACCGTTGGCCGGATCGCCGAAGAACGACGCGTCCAGTCGGTGGTTGGCCGCGAGCTGATACGTGGCCTTCGCCGAATACGAAGTGATCTCGCGCTTCCGGTCGATGCCGTCCGTGTTGTAGAGCGGGAACTGGTGCGCGCCGTCGGCGTCCACGTTGTTCGGCGCCTGGAACGTGCGCGTCTCCCAGCTCGGATCGATCGCGCCGAAGAAGAACAACTTGTCCTTCAGAATCGGCCCGCCCACTTGTGCACCAACATCACTCAGCTGCGTGCCGAGCGTCTGCACCGTGCCGTTCGCGCTCTGATACTGCTTGTAGCTGCTCTCGGTCCCGCTCGGACGGGTGTAGCCGAAGAGGCTGCCCTTGATCGCGTTCGTGCCGCTCTTCGTCACGACGTTGACGACGCCGCCGATCGCCTGCCCGAACTCCGCCTCGTAGCCGCCGGTCTTGACCTGGACTTCCTGCACGAAGTCGTACGGCGTGCCGTTGCCGAGCGATCCGAACACGATGGAGTAGGAGCCGAGGGCGCCGTAGCCGGCGTTCGTGATGTTCACACCGTCCACGACGTACTGGTTGTCGAGACCGCTGCCGCCGCCCATCGACGGATTCGCACGACCCGCGCTGCCGCTGCCCGTCACGCCAGGCGCGACGTACAGCGCATCGCTGAATCGGCGGCCGATGGGAATGTTCCCCAGCATCGTGCTGTCGATCACCGCGCCGACAGTTGTCGAACGCGTGTCTACGATCGGCGAGCTCGCTGTGACTTCAACTGTCTCGGCCAGTCCGCCGACCTGCATCGCCAGCGGCACCTCGATCGTCTGTCCGAGGCGGACAACGACGTTCTTCTGCTCGACGGCCTTGAAGCCCTGGAGCTCTGCGCGAATGGTGTAGGTGCCGGGAATCAGCAGTGGGGCCTGATAGCGTCCATCGCTGTCGGAGACGACGGTCTTGGCTCCCTGCGGACCCGTCAGCGTGACGCTCGCCCCTGGCACGGCGAGGCCCTGCGAATCAGTCACGCGGCCGTTCACGGCACCCGTGGTCTCCTGCGCCAGCGCCTGACCCGCCACCGCGACCACGACGATCGCAATGAGGGCCATCAATCGAACTCTCATCGGTTCTCTCCTTGAGGCGGTGTTCCTGCCCGGCGCGCCGGCAATGCGCAGTCGACGCGTCCCCTCGCCGACACCTGAACAGAGCGCTCCGCTCGTCACGGGACCAACGCACTTTGCGTGCCGCGAACGGCTCATGTGGGATGGGTTTGTGATGAGAGGGCGAACACCTGCCTGCGCGTGACGAACCGTTTTGTGAGAGTGACGAACAGTCAAAATGACTCGTCAGTGACGAGAATGGGATCGATCGTCACCTACAAGTTGCCGGATCAGAGGGACGAACGGATCCGGAATTCGGAATTCGGAGTGCGGAGTGCGGAGCTGAACAACACCTGCAAGGTGCGGACGGGAGGGTGCGGACGAGGTGCGAAGGTGCGCGATGCGCGGTGCGCCGTGCGAGCGTGCGCGGTGCTACGAGCCCTGTGCCGTGCGCCTTGTGCCGTGCGCCAGTCTTGGAAGTTGGGAGTTGGAAGTTGGAGGTTGGGAGTTGATCCCGTCAGAGTCTGGCCGCTACCGCGTCCGCGAGCCGCTCGATGTCGGAGTGGTCGTTGTAGACCTGCGCCGAGACGCGTGTCCACAGTCGTTCCCGCCACGCGTGCAGGTGCACTTCGATGCGGTCCTCGACGAGCAATGACAGCCGCAGCCGTGCGGCATCGTCAGTCGTCGAGCCGAGGGCCTGCGGCATGGGAACGGTGACCATCGCTCCGATCATGCTGCGTGGAATGTCGAACGGCATAGCCCACCGCTCGGAGAGGACGAGTGCCGCGTCTGCAGCGAGACCGTGCATGTACGCGAGGCACGCATCGAAGCCCCACTCACGCAGGAGCGCGATGCCCTCGGGCGCGGCGAGAAGGCTCGTGGGATCCGCGGTGGCGACGTGTTCGAATTCGCGGTGATAGCCCTGGTTGCGCCCCCACGAGACAACCGGATAGTGCAGGAGCGCCTGACGCTCCGGCGCCGCCCAGAGAAAGCCGCAGCTGCGCGGCGCATGGGCCCACTTGTGGAGGTTGGCCGCGTACCAGTCGACACCGAGACCCGCCACATCGAGCGCGCACGCACCAGGCACATGCGCACCATCGACCAGCACCGGCACGCCGCGCGCATGGCACGCCGCCGCCACGTCGGCGACCGGCAGCACGAGGGCCGTTCCGGCCGTGACGTGATCGACGACGACGAGCTTCGTGCGCTCCGACAGCGCACGAGTGATTGCCTCGACGACGTCGCCCGAGTCTTTGACTGGGTACTCGATGTGCACGGTGTGGAGCACCGCGCCGCTCCGTTCGCACGCGGCACCGGCCGCCAGTGCGATCGCGCCGTACGCGAGATCCGTCATCACGATCTCGTCGCCAGGCGCGAGCGGCATCGACCAGAGCACGGCGTTCAATGCGGTGGTGACGTTGGGCACGAGGACGAGATCGTCCGGTTGCGCGCCCACGAAGGCCGCCACATGATCGCTCGCCTCGCGCAGCCGCGTGCTCGATCGCCACGGCATCGGATGCTCACCGTGGAGCTCGCGCAGCATGAACCGCGAGGGCTGGCGTTCCATCTCGTCGCGGAGCGACTGCTGCTTGCGCAGGACGCGTCGGGGCGTGGCACCCACGGTCCCGTGATTGAGGTAGATGGTTTCAGGATCGAGCATCCAGTGCTCGAGCATCGCGCGGCCGAAGGTCATTACCGCGATCGTACATCAAAGGTGCGGTAGACAGGTGCGGACGGAAGGTGCGGCCAGAAGGTGCGGTCAGAAGGTGCGGACGGATGGTGCGGACGGATGGTGCGGATGGAAGGTGCGAAGGTGCGAAGGTGCGTAAGTTGGGAGTTGGGCGTTGGGAGTTGGGAGTTGATCTGGCGAACCGAGTGGGCCCCGAGCGAAATGCCCAGGGCCCACACCGAGCGCTTCAGAAAATGAACTTCACGCTCACGCGCGCTTGCAGGCCAGGGTTGTAAAGGTCGTCCATCCCGTACCGCGGGTCGAGCGACTTCGCCCCGCCGTCCGCGCTCGCGGCGAGCAGGGCGTTGTAATCGAAGCCCTTCGCGAGATCGGTGTGGCTCAGATCGATCGCCGCCGACTGGCGGTTTGGACGATTGACCTGATCGAAGACGTGACGTGCCGTCTTCTGGTTGAAGAGGTTCAGCACGTTCAGCTCGAAGCGCATCCGCTTGTCGCCGCCCACCTTCAGATCGTGCGAGGCGAGCAGATCGGTCTGCGTCAACATGGGCGTCCGGCCCATGCTGCCGCGGCCATCCACCATCACCGGGATCTGATTGAGCGTCCACACCGTGCGCGTGAGGGGCGTGCCGCTGCCACCGTAGAAGAACGCTCCGATCTGCGTGCCGAACGGCAGCATGTACGAGCCATACAGCTTCACGACGTGCGGACGATCCGTCGCCAGCCGTCCGAGGACGTCGAGGTTGCCGTGCGCGTCCCACACCACTTCGTCGAGGTCCCAGCCGCGGTGCGCGCTGCTACCCGGCCGCGCAATGCTGCCGGACTGCTGCTGCGACGTCGCCTGGCTGGTGTTCGTCGTCGGCGTGCGGATCTCGTCCGAGTTTGCAAGGCCCGCGTAGTTGCCATAGAGCCGGCTGTACACGTAGCTTGCGCTTCCGAACCAGTTGTTCGCGAACCGGCGGGTCAGTGACAGTTCGAGCGCGTCGTACTGGCGCTTCGGCTTCGGCGTCGCAAACGTCTCGGTCAGGCCAGACGGCACCATCGTCTTGGCGATGCCCTCGCCAGGATTCACGTACTTGTAGACCTCGTCGCCGTTCTCGATGACGCCAAGGTCTTCGATGGTGCGCCGCAGGTTCGCGTGCGTGTAGTTCACGGTCAGCACCGTCTGGCTGTTCAGCTGATACTCGGTGCCCGCGTTGAACGCGTCCTGGCTCATGGGCTTCAGGTTGGGGTCGGTGCTGTCGAAGTTCGGCACGCGCCGATCGCGGAACGAGTCGGGCTGATCGTTCCACAGATTGCGGCCAGGCATGTTCGTGCCCGACAGGCCGAACACGTCCGTCGTGTCGAGCGACCGGTACCGGATCTGCCACACGTCGCCGCCGAACGATCCACGCGACAGCTCGTACTTGGTCCAGTCGAAGTAGCGGCCCCAGCTGCCGTATACCTTCAGGTGGCCATCACCGAACCAGTCGTAGCTCGCGCCAATGCGGGGCGCCAGCTTGTCGCCGAAGCCGAACTTGATGGCGTAGTCGCGGATGTCGGGCCGGAACGAGGGGATGATCTCCTTCTCGGTCCGCAGTCCGAGGTTCAACGTCAGCCTGCGCATGGCCCACTCGTCCTGCACGTAGAGCGAGTAGATGTTGCCCGACGTCTTCCCGATGGTGCCGCGGTTGTTGACCTCGTAGTAGCCGTACGGGCCACGGTCGGTGATGCCGGTGGCGTTGCTCGTGAACGCACGTATCCCACCACACGTAGACCCAGCCTTCGCCGGGATACGAGTAGTCCACGTCGTTCGAGCTGTGCTGCACGCCGAAGCCGGCCTTGAAGTTGTGCACGCCGCCGAGGCTCATCGTCTGCGTGTAGTCGAGATTCACGTAGCCGCGCTTGGTGTGATCGAAGTTCGACGCCTGCACGCGCGGCGTGTTCTGGAAGTTCACACCCCCGCGGAGATCGTCGGCAATCGGATAGGGCAGGCCGATGTTGGTCGTCTGATAGACGACGCTGCTGATGGCCGGGACGCCGGTGTCCTTGTAGTTGTCGTCGAACATGCCCGCACGCACGCTGAGGAGCGACGAGTTGGTCAGTGTGTAGTCGAGCGTGCCGGAGTAACTCTTCTGGGGCTGTTCGAACCCACGATCGACGTTGACGGCGTTCGAATCCTTGGTGGACGTCAGCCACGTCTGCCCGGATCCGTCATACGCCGGCAGAAAGCCGGTGGAGGTTGTGGGCGTCGTGAGAAACGAGAAGCTGGTGTGCATGCGGGCGGTCGGGTCGTAGTTCACTTTCCCGAACGCGCTCATGTACGTCTGCTTCTGATCGATCGAGCCGGGATCGGTGCCGCCATTGAACTGGTAGTCGTTCGTGCGGCGGACGTAACGCGGCGACAGCGAGGCGAAGAAGAACAGCTTGTTCTTCACGATCGGCCCGCCGATCGATCCGCCGATGTCGTGCACCTGCGCATCCTGCTTGGGATCCTGGAAGTAGCGCACGGTCTGGTCGTCGGCCGTGTCGAGGACGAGCCGCTTCACCGGCGAGGCGCTGAGGCTGCTGCCGCCGAAGTAGTAGTGCCCTTCGCCGTGGAAGCTGTTGCCGCCCGACTTGGTGACCGCGCTCACGACGCCGCCGAGCGCGCCGCCGTATTCCGCACTGATGCCGCCGGTCTTGACCTGCACTTCCTGCAGATACTCGAAGACCGCGTCCTGACGCGATCGCCCGTCGATCAGGCTGTTCGTCACGACACCGTCTACGGTGAAGGCGTTTTCGGCGCCGCTCGCGCCATTCACCTGGATGCCGCCCTCGATGTCACCCGCATTCACCGACGGCGACGAGATGGCGATGTTCTGGAATGTGCGGCCCTTGGGGATGCGATCGAGCTCCTCGGCCGTCACGTTGTGCGCAATCGTCGTGCTCTTGGTGTCGATGAGCGGTGACTCGGTAGTGACGGTAATGGCCTCGGTCACGCCGCCGACCTTCATGGAAGGGCTGACGTCGAGACTCTTGCCGAGCAGGACGTTGACGTCCGCGACGTCAGACGTTGCAAAGCCGGATAATTCGAAGCGGACGCCGTAGCGGCCCGGTTCGAGATCGAGCACGCGGTAGCTGCCATCGCTACCCGACACCGCGGTATAGACGCGCTGGGTGACCTTGTTGGTCACCGTCACGGTCACGCCGGGCAGGATCGCACCGCTCGAATCCTTCACGACGCCGGCCAGAGCGCCGAAGCGTTCCTGCGCGGCTGCGGGCGTCGGGGATCCGATCGCGGCGGCCAGCACCACGAGCATCGCGGCACAGGCCCACGCCGCGATGGTTTTCATTGAAGCGTTCATCATCGGTCTCGCTCCTTGTGGCGCGGCCCCCTCGTGGCCACACGCCCTCACCTGGACGCAGCTGGCATTCGGCCCACCTGCGTGGAAACTCACAACTGAAGCCGCCTACGGCAGAGCAGCCCGTGTGCCGTAACCCGCGGTTCACAATGGTTTGCTGGGGTGAGTGACGAGGCGGTACAGCGAGGTGAGCGAACGTGACTGCAGCGGGACCGAACGGTGTTCCAACGTGACGCGCAGATGAATGCAATTCAGTACGTCCCCGCGGCACGCGTGCAAATTTCAGGATTTTGGGACGAACTGCATTCAATAAGCTGAAGATGGTATGAAGAACCTTTGTAGGTTCGAAGCGTTCCAAAGGTTCCGAAGGTTCCCGGGTTCCGAAGGTTCAGCACCTTCGGCCGAACCGGCCGCATCGGAACCCCGGAACCGCGGAACAGCGGAACCTGGAACTCTGGAACCCCGGAACCTGGTTCAGAAGTTAATATCCGTCCGTGTCTTTTCCTGAAGTTTTTATAGTCTCCGCAGCTCGCACTCCCATCGGGCGGTACGGCGGCACGCTGAAGTCGGTCCATCCCACCGAGCTTGGCGCGATTGCCGCTCGGGCCGCGTTGAGCCGCGCGCCACTCGAGCCGGCAGCAGTCGAGCTCGTGGTCATCGGCCATGCCCGCCAGGCCGGCTCAGGACCGAACCCAGCACGCCAGGTCGGTAAGCGCGCTGGTGTACCAGACGCCGCACCAGCGTGGACGCTGAATCAGGCCTGCGCATCAGGACTGCAGGCGGTGGCGTCGGCCGCGCAGGCCATTGGCGTGGGTGATGCGTCCATCGCGATCGCCGGCGGGATCGAGTCGATGAGTCGCATGCCATATCTCATCGATTCGGATGACGCGCGGTGGGGACACCGCATGGGGCACTTCCCGCTCGTGGACGCGATGTACCGTGACGGGTTCCAGTGCTCGGTGTGCGGTCTCATCATGGGCGAGACGGCCGAATTACTTGGCCGTGATTACGGCATCACGCGCGAGCAATCGGATGCGTACGCGGTGATGAGTCAGCAGCGCGCGGAGTCGGCCATCAAGGCAGGGCACTTCAACGCGGAGCTTGCTCCGGTCACCGTGGCAACCGGCAAGGGGACGACGACGCTTGCGGCAGACGAGCACCCGCGGCCGGGCACGACACTCGACGCGCTTGCACGTCTCCCGCTCGTCTTTCCAGACGTCGAAGGGAAGCCGGGAATCATCACGGCTGGTTCGTCCTCCGGCATCACCGATGGCGGGGCGGCGGTCGTCATCGCCAGCGCGGAGGCCGTGAAGACACACGGCCTTCACCCCATGGCCCGGGTGCTGGGTTGGGCGACGGTCGGCGTCAATCCGGCTCGCATGGGCATTGGTCCCGTGCCGGCCGTGCGTAAGCTGCTCGATCGTACGGGGCTCACACTCGATGACTTCGATCTCGTGGAATTGAACGAAGCATTCGCCCCGCAAGTACTCGCTGTGCTCGCGGATCTTCCGATCGATCCCGCACGCCTCAATGTGAATGGCGGAGCGATCGCGCTCGGGCACCCGATCGGCTGCACCGGCACGCGCATCCTGGTCACGCTCCTCTCGGAGCTGCACCGCCGTCGCGCGCGGCGGGGCCTCGCCACTCTCTGTGTCAGTGGAGGACTGGGAATGGCTATGGCGATCGAGAACATCGACTGACGTTCGCGCCGTCGTGTTCGTGTTCGTGTTCGGATTCGCTCGAACACGAATACCAATCCGAAAACGACATGACCTGGGGCCCGAGTTATCGAAGCTCCCTGATCTTCTGCGCGGCCCTCTCCTTCCATTCCCTGTCCTCCGGGGTCCACTCGGGATCGAACGGCGCATCGATCACCTTCTGCAGCGCGGCGCGGGCCTCCGCCTTCCGATCCATCGCGATCAACGTCTCAGCCAGGAAGTACCAGCTGGCCGTACTCTGAGGGTTGTAGGTGAGCGATTTGCGAAGGTGTGCCTCCGACTCTTTCTTGCTGCCGCCGAAGAGGCCAGGCACCTTGTAGTACCAGCGGCCCAGCGCGCGGTCAGCGGACCCTTGCTGGTACGCTGGATCGACCTGCAGCACTTTCTCGAGACTCTCGCGGATCGGCGTGCGGTAGTGCAACCCCGCACGCATCCCCTGCGACTCGGCCAACCCTGCCATCGTCGCGGCGAGCCAGAAGTGACCGTCTGGTTTGTTGGGCGCGATGCGGATCGCGGCCTGCGCGGCGGCCATGCCGCGCTCGAACTGCACTCGGACCTCGTCGCTCTTCAGATGGCTGCCCAGCCAATAGCAGGCGCGTGCGAGCTTCCAGGCCGACTCGAAGTCCTGCCCATTCTGCGCGAGGGCGGCGCTCCAGAGCTCCGCGGCGCGTCTGGCCTCCGTTCCCGCTCCGCGGCTGGCGTACAGGCGATCGGCCTCGCTTTGAGCCGGCTGTTGGGCGGCCGCGTTCTGGGTCCAGCCCGCGCCGGCCAGCGCCAAAACGGTTGTGTACAATACGACGATGCAAGAGCTCATCACCCGGCTCCTGGAGGAGTTGGGAGAGGACCCCGCGCGCGAAGGGCTGGTCAACACCCCGAAGCGCGTCGAGAAGGCCCTACGGTTTCTGACGAGTGGCTATCGCGCGGACATCGACGAAGTGATCAACAACGCGTTGTTCACCGTTGACTACAACGAGATGGTGATCGTCAAAGACATCGATTTCTACAGCCTCTGCGAGCATCATCTGCTGCCGTTCTTCGGCAAGTGCCACGTTGCGTACATCCCGACGAAAAAGGTCATCGGCTTGAGCAAGGTTCCTCGCCTGGTCGAAGTGTTCGCCCGCCGCTTGCAGGTGCAGGAACGATTGACCCATCAGATTGCCGAAGTGATTCGCGATGCCGTGGATCCGATCGGCGTCGCCGTCGTCATGGAAGGCACGCACCTCTGCATGTCCATGCGGGGCGTCGAGAAGCAGAACTCGTTCGCCGTCACAAGCGCGATGCTGGGCGCGTTCCGTGACAACGCGCGCACACGGATGGAATTCCTCGAGCTCCTCAAACTACGCCAGGCCGTACCGGGGCCGTCCAATCTCATGGCGACCTGCGTCGGCGAGTGACCTCCACGTCTCACGCTACCTTACCGCATCTCGCGTGATCGCCGCCCTCGTCCTCGCCGGCACCTACGCGGTGATTGCCCTCGGCCGAGTGCCCGTGTTCCGCGTGGATCGCACGGGAGCCGCGATCATCGGCGCCATCCTCATGGTCGTCATCGGCGGTCTGCCGTTCGACGAGGCCGTCGCTGGCATCGACGCGCGCACCATCGTGCTGCTCTACGGGATGATGGTGCTCGTCGCACATCTGCGCATGGCCGGGTTCTTCGGGCTCCTGGCCCAGACGATCGCGACGAGGGTTGCGTCGCCGTCCGCACTGCTCGTGGCGGTCGTGTTCGCCGCTGGCATCCTGTCGGCGCTCTTCGTCAACGACACTATCTGCCTCGTATTCGCTCCCATCGTCGTCGAGGCTGCGCGACTGACCAGGCGTTCGCCGGTGCCGCTGCTGCTCGCCGTCGCGACGGGATCCAACATCGGCAGCGTCGCGACGATCACCGGCAATCCACAGAACATGCTGATTGGCACGATGTCGCGGATGCCGTACCTCGATTTCGCACGCCATCTCGCGCCGGTCGCTCTCATCGGCCTGATCCTCGACGCGATCATTCTCGTGCTGATCTTTCGACGCGAGCTGGCCGGCAGCCACGAGGCTGCCCCGCACGTCCACGACGTGCACGTGCACAAGCCGCTCCTCGTGAAGACGATCCTCGTGGCAGCGGGAATGTTCGGCGGCTTCCTCGCAGGCTACGACAGCGCGCTCGTGGCGGCGGCGGGCGCGGCCGCGCTGCTCGTCACGCGCCGCGTGAAGCCGGAGCGGGTGTACCGGCAGGTGGACTGGGATCTGCTCGTGCTCTTCGTCGGATTGTTCGTCGTCGTGGCTGGTGCCCGCCATGCTGGATTGAGCGATCGGCTGTTCGCCGCGCTGCGTCCGCTCGGGATCGATACCGTCGGCGGACTGTCGCTCGTGGCGGCGGCCCTGTCAAACCTGATCAGCAACGTCCCGACCGTGATGCTCTTCACGCACATGATGCCGGCCTTCCCCGATCCGCGCACTGCCTGGCTGACGCTCGCGATGTCGAGCACGCTGGCCGGGAACCTCACGCTCGTCGGATCGATCGCGAATCTGATCGTCGTGCAGAGTGCGCGGAAGGAAGGCATCGTCCTGACGTTCTGGGACTATCTGAAGGTCGGCGTGCCGGTCACCGCAGCCACCATTGGTCTCGGGGTGTGGTGGATCTCGTGACCGATGGCTTCGGGCTGCCTGCTACCGGCTATAGGCCTGAACTTGTCTTGCGATCGAAGCGACCAAAGACCAGAGCCTAAAGCCTAAAGCCTAAAGCCCCGAGCACGTGTGACGGCCCGTCGTCGGTAGCCTGCAGTCCGTAGCCCGTCAGGGCTTCGTCTTCTTCGCAGGCTTCTTCGCCGTCGGCGCGGGCGCGCTGACGGGTCTGTACTCGATCATCGCCTGACTGATCACCGCAATCGGCCGCCCCGCGGTCGTGTAGAGCGCATGTCCGTCGATCCCCGTCGTAGTGAGCTTTTCGCCGAGGATGCTGACGGCCTCGACGTTCGCGGGAATATCGATTCGAACTGGCTCGACGCCTGTCGGCGCCACGGCCTTGACGCCGCCTGGACCGCTGCCGCCAGCGATGCGATCGAAGAGGTCGCCCTCTCGGCGGAACTCGCTTTGCACCACGAAGCGCGACAACAAGGTGCTGTCGAGTGTCAGCACACCGATCGTGGCGGTGTAGCGTGTGTAGGCGTTGCCACTCTTTACCTGCTCAGCCGAGTACGTCTGGCGGTTGTGCAGGTCGAAGGTCAACGTCGCCACGCCCTGATGCTTTGGCAGGCGGATGATGATGCCCGACGCCGGATTGCGTCCGGCCAGCACGTCACAGAAGAGCCGTGCCGTGCGAACGCCCGATCCCAGCGGCGCGGGACACGTGACCGCGGCTGGTTCGGTTCTGAGCAGCGGCTGCTTGGGATGCGAGCGCTGGGCTGTCGCGTGGGGAGTGGCTGTCGAAGCGGCGACACCCGACAGGAGAACGGCAACGACGATCCGAATCACGCCCAACAGTATACGAAGGATGCACGGGATCTCGAGCGGACGCGACACGCACCCGTGCACGGTGCGCCACGGTCTGCCCACGAATGCTATAAATGACATGCTCCGCGTGACGCTCAAGTCGGGCTGGCGGTCGCCGATTAGCGAGAGGGACGTCACGCGACTGCACGAGGGCAATGGCATCGATTCTCATCATTGACGACGACGAGCAGGCACGGTCGTTCATCCGGGAAGCGCTGAAACGGGCGGGTCACGACGTGGCGGAAGCTTCGGACGGCGACGATGGAACGCGCCGGGCCCGTGAGCTGCGGCCGGCGCTCGTCATCACCGACATCCTCATGCCCAACAAGGAAGGGCTCGAGGTCATCCGTGAGCTCCGGGAGCACGATCGTACGCTCCCCATCATCGCCATGTCTGGCGGCAGCCAGCGCATGGCCCCGCACGACGTCCTCCAGGTCGCCAGCTATCTCGGCGCTCGCAAAGTGCTCTTGAAGCCGTTTGCGATGAACGAGCTCCTGTCTGCGGTGGATACGGTGCTGGCGCTGCCGAGAGCCTAGGCAGGCCACGGGCGGCTGGCTGCAGGCTTCGGGCCGTGCCACACTGAGACGATGGGCTTGAGACTGGCGTCTGCCGCCGTCGTCGCAGCCGTGCTTGCCGCCCTCGGCGTATCGGCGCGGACTCCCGCCGACGAGCCCGCGCAGGGCGCCATCCGGTTCGAGAACGTCTCAGAAGCGTCTGGACTCGACTTCGTCCTGCAGCAGCACGCCACGCCAGACAAGCACATGGTCGAGACGATGGCGGGCGGGCTGGCCGTGTTCGATTACGACGGCGACGGCCGGCCCGACATCTTCTTCACCAACGGCGCCGCGCTCCCATCGCTCGCCAAGCAATCGCCGGCCGACTGGAATCGCCTGTATCACAACGACGGCAACTTTCACTTCTCCGACGTGACGGAGCGCGCCGGAGTTGCGGGCATCGGGTACACGACAGGCGCGGCCGTCGGCGACTACGACAACGACGGGCATCCGGACCTTTTTGTCGCGGGCGTACAGCACAACCAGCTGCTCCACAACACAGGGCATGGGACCTTCGAAGATGTCACGGCCGCCGCCGGCATCAAGAACTACACCTGGTCTGTGGCAGCGGGATGGTTCGACTACGACAACGACGGGCGCCTCGATCTGTTCGTCGTGAATTACGTGGACTGGACGCCGGAAGGCAACAAGTACTGCGGCGACCGGTCGCGCGACATCCGCGTCTACTGCCATCCGAAGCACTACCGCGGTCTCGCCAACGCGGTGTACCACAACCGCGGCGACGGGACGTTCGAAGACGTGTCAGAGAAATCCGGCATCGCCGCGGCGATTGGCAAGGGGATGAGCGTCGCGTTTGCGGACTATGACGGCGATGGGTTCACCGATGTCTTCGTCACGAACGATGCCGTGCCGGACTTCCTCTTCCACAACAAAGGGAATGGCACGTTCGAGGAAGTGGCGTTGCTCGCCGGCGTCGCGGTGCCAGCCAACGGCCGGCCGGTGTCGAGCATGGGCACCGATTTCCGGGACTACAACAACGACGGCTGGCCGGATATCGCCTTGACGGCGTTGACGGGCGAGACCTTCCCGCTCTTCAGAAACGAGGGCGGTAAGTATTTCCAGGATGCGACGTACACGGCCGGGCTCGGGCGTGGCACCGTCCGCATGAGCGGCTGGGCGTTGGCCATGGTCGATCTCGACAACGACGGCTTCAAAGACATCGTGACCGCGAACTCCCACGCCAACGATCGAATCGAGGAGTTCGAGGCCACGACCTACCGGCAGAAAAACGGCATCTTCCGGAACGTGAACGGGCGCTTCGAGGATGTCTCGGCCACCGCCGGCCCGGACTTTGGCGTCGCGCGCGCGCATCGAGGCATCGGCATCGGCGACTTCGATGGCGACGGCCGCCTCGACCTCGTGGTGACTGTGCTGGGCGATCGCGCGCAATTGCTGCGGAATGTCAGCAGTCCTGACAACCACTGGGTGACGCTGCGCCTGCAGGGGCAGAAGAGCGCGCGCGATGGCGCCGGTGCCCGCGTGAAGCTTGGCGCGCAGTCAGACACGATGACGACCGCCGTGGGCTATGCCTCGTCCAGCGACTTCGGTGTGCACTTCGGGCTCGGCGCGACTGCGTCGATTGACAGGATCGAGGTGAAATGGCCCAGCGGCACAACACAGGCGCTCGAACAGGTGAGGGCGAATCAGATTCTCACTGTCGATGAAAAGAAGTAGGCGGGAATCGGCGTGCGACGTGTGGAACGTCGGGCCGCCAACTACAGAGTGACGCCGAAGGCTCCCTTCAACGCGAACGCGAACACCAGCGTGAGCAGCAGATACACACCTGACCAGCCGATGTTCCAGCCAGCGAACGTGAACGGGCGCTCGGGATAGGCGACCGAGATGGACGCGAGGCCGCCCGCTTCAGGCAGCGGTGGCTCGGAAGGGTTCAGGAGCTGTTCAAGGAACGCGGTACCGGGACGGACGGGCGACCGTCGCGCCACCGCGTCGGACACCACGAGGGTCTTGGTGAAAACGTCGCCGCCCGCATGCACGCGAAGCTCGTACGTGCCGCTCGCACGCGGAGTGATTCGCCAGACGACCTGGTGCTCGGATGGCAGGTGAACGGCGGCTGTCTCGACCGCGATGCCGGCTGGTGCGTCCAGCGTCACTGGTGCGTTCGTGTCTGCGACTCCGGCCCTGAGCAGCACCGCGTCGCCAGCGGTCAATCCCGAATAGCCGAACCTGAATTCCATGTGCAGCAGGAGCGCCAGCATGGGGAGCAGGAGCCAGAGTGTCGGGGCGAGCGAGAACCGGAGGTAGCTGAGCGTGTGGCGAAGGACGTCGGCCTGGGCGCGAAAGAGCAGAACGAGATCGTCGTTGAACAGGCGCATCTCGAACATCGCGGCCTGCATGGCCCGCTTCGCTGCGGTCAGGCGCGGCTGATCGCTGGTCCACTTGAACACGAGCAGTACCGCGATCGCCGTAACGAACGCGAGCACCGCCAGCCCCACGAGTGCGGGCAGGTAGTCGAACGGCGCCAGCGCCACGTCGAAGAAGGCGGTCAACGCCCGGTTCATGGCGGTCATATCGGTCTACGGTCTACCGTCTGCGGTCTTCGGCGCCCTCACGCCCTCATGCCCTCAAGCCCTCGGGCCTGCGAAAGGCCTTACCCTTGCCCCTTACCCCTTCCTTGCCCCTTACCCCTTACCCCTTACCCCTTACCCCTTCGCCCTAAGAGATGTACCCCAGCCCCCTGAGTCTCTTCTTGATCTCCTCGTCAGTCCCGCCGCCAGTCTCGAGCCGCGCAAGCTCCTTCTCCAGGGCGTGGGTGATGAACTCGTTGACCGACGAGTAGCCGGCCAGGTCTGACATCCGCTTTACGCGGGCCAGAAGGCCTTTGTCGAGCTTGATCGACGATCCAAACATGGTCAGTGCTCCTTGCCGGTCGAAGGGAAGCCGTCGATCCCGAGCTCCGCGAGGAGGGCGGGGGCCAGGTCCCGTAACGTCGCCGCCTGCGTCCTGAGGGGACGATTCGTGAGCAGGATCCCAGGCACGGTCTCGGGATCCATACAGTGATCGCCGGTCCACGCGCTGCGGTTGTCGCCGATGACCTCGGGCAGGACGCCGCCCACCGCCGATTCATCCGATGTCCGGGTGCCTTTCGCATAGCCGACGATGAGATCGGGTGCGATGTCGGTGTTGGTCGTCAGCGAGTAGACGTCTTCGCGCCGGAACGCGCGAGTCACTGCAGGCGATCCGGTGGCGGGATCGATCGTCTGCACCAGCTTCCCGCCGATTTCGCGGACGAGCGACTCACGCTCCGTGGGATCGACGATGCCCGATGACTCCCGTCCCTTCACGTTGATGTAGAGGCCGTTCAACCCGAGGCCATACGCCCGGGTGCGAGACCAGTCGATGTCGTCGAAGGTGGCTGCGGATCCCGCGCGGATGCCTGGGCGCAGGCTGAGATACCCGTTGTCGCGCAGCCAGGTATTCAGATTGAACGTACGCCGCCACGACGCGAAACCATGGTCGGACAGGATCACGAGCAAGTCGTCTGGGCCAAGCCGTTCCAGTGTACGCCCGACGACCGCATCCATCTCGATGTAGAGGTTCTCGACGACAGAGCGGTACGGTGCGTCCGTTGCGGCGTTGTACGCGGGATGGTGTGGATCCATCGGGCGCCACATCATGTGCGACACCAGATCGACATCGCCGAAGTAGTAGAAGAGGACACCGTCGGTGAACTGGTCGAGGACGTGGGGATACTGCCGCTCCACGTCATCGGCAGCCAGCCGCGCTTGTTGCAGGAACTCCGCCGTCGTCAGCACGCCGGTCTTGAGTGCCTTGGTGTCCTCCGGCATGCCTTGCGTATAGAAGCGCCCGGTGGCACGCGCGAGATCCGCAGCGTAAGTCTCCGGCTTCGAGATCGGCAACGCGGGGGCAAGCGGATCGAGATTGAGCGGACTGACGTACAACACGAAATCCGGATTGAGCTGCTTTACATAGAAGCGGCACTGGGCGCGCAGCTCTCCCCACGTGAGGGCGAACCGGAGCGGCACCCAGTCGCTCCACTCGCCGACGCGAAGCAACCGCTCCTCCGTACCGACGACGATCTTCGCGTACGTGCGCGAGGCATCGACGTGCACGGCGAAGGGCAGCGTGACCTTCTCGGGCTGCTTCAGGAGCGGATTGTCGGGACCTTCGAGCGTGGCGCGCACGGCGTGGTCAGTCACGTCGACGCGATAGATAGTGCCGCCCGCGACCGGCCCTGCCGTCGCGAACGGATCCGAGGTGTACAGGGAGAACGTGCCGTATGTGCCCAGCAAATCCGGCGTTCCCATGCCGCTCAGCTCGCGAGTGGCGCGCCCGGACGGAGGAAAATCCGCCGGCATCCTGACGACCGTGGTCTCGATGCCATGAGCCTCGAGGCGTTCCCAGAAGGCTTCTCCCCGCCGGAGCAACTCCACGCGCCCCGCCGTCAACGGCAGCTGCCATCGGCCCAGTGGCACGAAGTGGCTCGGCGGCACGGTCCTGGTCGTCGACAGGTATGGCGTCATGGTCTTCGGGTCGCGATGGATGAAGTCGAAGATGCCATGACGGCCAGGGTCGAGGCCGGTGATGAACGACGACCAGGCGACCGGGCTCTGCGGGGGGATGGTCGTTCCGAGCGGGCCGAACCTGCCACGTGCCGCGACTTTCGCAAAATGCGGGAGGCGACCTTGCGCCATCAAGTCGCGTGTAAGGGTGAAGTCGAGACCATCGAATCCAAGCACGATGACGCGTCGGCCCAGTGTGCGATGGCCGGTGCCGCATCCAGCGACCGCACACAGCAACAGAGCGGTGAGACCGACGATGGCGGGTAGAGCGCTCCGCCGCCCCGTCATACCAGGCCAGCCAGCGGGCGGCCGTCCATGTAGGCCGGAGGCTCGATGCCGAAGAGTCTCAGCGCCGTCGGCGCGATATCGACGAGTGCAGGGTCCGTCGTCTCCGTCGATCGGTTGCAGAAGAATACGCCGGGCACCAGCCGCGGATCGATGCAGTGGTCGCCGCTCCAGGCTTTCGTGTTGTCGGAGATCACGGGACCCGCGACGACACCGGTCGCGCCATCCCATGACACGCGGTAGCCGGCGTTGTACCCAATCAGGAAGTCGGGTGCATTGTCCACATACGGACCCGCGTACAGCGCCGCGGTGTCGAAGGCTTCACGGATGGCAATGCCGTTCGCTTCGGCATCGGCGAGTCCCGTGAGCCTCCCGATGATCTCAGCCTTGAGCGCGGCGGCGTCGGCGCCAGGCTCAACGACCCCCTGTGCTTCGCGTCCCTTGAGATTGAGGTACATCCCGGTCAAGCCGACCGCGTACGCCCGTGTCTTCGACCAGTCCACGTCGCGCAGCCACTCGGCGCCGCTGTCGGCGCCAGGTTTGAGCGCGAGATACCCCTCCCGGTACAGCCATGCGTTCAGATTGACGCCACGCCGGAACGAGTTGAAGCCATGGTCCGACACGACCATCAGCACATCGTCATCGCCGATCTGCCCCATGACGCGGCCGATCAGCGCATCGTTGTGGCGATAGAGATCCATGATGGCGTCCGCGTGGCCGTTGTCGCTCGTTGCTCGCGCCGGATGGTTCGCGTCGAGATAGCGCCAGAACATGTGCTGGATGCGATCGGTCGCATCGAAGACGCACACCAGCGTGCCGGTCCTGAGTCGGTTCAGCGCCGCGAAGAACATGTCCTGCCGCTCACGGTCGATGTCGTAGGTCTGCTGCAGGAAGATCCGCTCGTCGGTTACGCCTTCGTTCAACGCCCACGTGTCTTCGGCAAGGCCCAGTGTGGCGTACGGTCCGATCTTCTTCGCGAGGTACATCGAGTAGTACGGCGGATGCGACACGGGCATCGCCGGCTTCTCCGGATCGAGGTTGATGGGAGACATGTAGAGGGAGAAGTGGTCGCCCATCTCGAGGACGAGCAGGCGAGTCATGCCGGAAACCGTGATCCCCGGCGCCGCCTTGAAGCGCAGCGTGACCCAGTCGCTGAGATGCCCGGGAGTGAGCGTGAGGCCGGCGCCATCCACATTCAACTCCACAGTGCCGCGAGATCGATTCAGGTCGATCCGTAGCGAAACCCGCAGCGGCCGGCCATCCGCGTCGAATGGATTCTCCGGCCCCTCGACTGACGTCTCGATTCGATTGCCCGCCATGGTGAGGGGAATCCGCGTGCCGCCCTCCTTGAAGCGCTCGCCAGCCGGGCGTGTCGTGAACAGCAGGAATGTCCCCTGTGTGCCGAGCAGATCGGGCACAGACATCGCGCTCAACTCCGCGCCGTAGAAGCGATCGGGCGGGAACGTGATGGGCACGCGCAGGATTGTGCTCCAGATGTGGTGCTCGCCGAGCACGACCCAGAACGGCTTCGACTTGCGGAGCAGCCGCAGCTCCGGCCGTTCGAGCGGGATGCGATACCGTCCGATCCGGAGGAAGCGCTGGATGCTCCCGAGATATGCGCCCGTGAGCTGCGGAAGGTACGTGCGACGGTCACGATCGATGAAGTCGAAGATGTTGTGCCGTCCCGGCTGCGTCCCCGTGCTGAACGACGACCACGCCACCGGCGAGACCGAAGGAAAGGTGGTCCTCAGACGACGGTACGCGCCCTTTTCCGAGAGCTTCTTGAAGTTCGGCAGCAGGCCCTGCGCCATGAACCGGTCGGTCAGCACCGGATCCTGTCCATCGAGTCCAACGATCACGAGCCGCCGGATCTTCGCCTGGGGCGGCCGGCCGCCGCGCAGCCGCCGCCACAGCAGACGGAACGGCCAGAACAGAAGTGACGCCAGCGCCGCCAGCGTGGTCGTGAAGAGGACGAGGAACGAGGAGACCAGCGCAAACCCGGCGCCCGGGCCGACGTAGGCATCGGCATGAGCAGGGGCGGCAAGACACACGAACGCGACGAGCGCGCCCGCGAGAGCGGCCCGCGTGATCAGCCGTGGATGGTGACGTGTGGAGTGTGGCGGAGGCGCGCATGCGCAGGGGCGTCATTGTACCGAGTCGTATTCGGATTCGTATTCGCGTTGGGCGGAAGCGAAGCCGAAAACGAACACGAACGCGAAAACGATCTAGTTTGTCTGACCCCCGTCCAGTCGATTGGCAATGAGCGCGACGATCCGCTCGACACATTCTTCGACGCCCAGCGTCGCTGTGTCGAGCGACAAGTCGGGGGACACCGGCACGTCGTATGGCGCGCTGACGCCAGGATAGTCCGGCAGCTCGCCGGCCTCCGCCCGGGCGTACGCTCCGGTTTCCTCGCGAATTCGCAGCGTCTCGAGCGGCGCCGACAGGGCTATCTCGACGAACCGTCCGGCCCCGATGGCCTGACGTGCACGCTCGCGCACAGCCGCGCTCGGAGCCACGAAGGCGCAGATGCAGATCAACCCGGCTTCGTTCATGTAACGTGCCACATCCGCGCCGCGGCGGAGGTTCTCGGAACGCTCCGCAGCGGTGAACGCCAGGCCCTTGCTGATGGTATTTCGCAGTTCGAGACCATCGAGAACCGTCACGGCCCGGCCCATCTCGAACAGCCGGCGTTCGACCGCATACGCCAGCGTCGTCTTGCCAGAGCCCGGCAGCCCGGTCAGGAGCACCGTGATGGCTGGATGGCCGAAGCGGGCGGCGCGTTCCGGCGCAGTGACCTTCGAGGATCGCCGCGCCTCCATCGCCGCCAGTGTGTCGTCATCCCAGTTGTCGCGCAGGAACCCAGGCGCGTTCGACCGATCGACAATCATGCCGGCGCCGACGGTGCCGTTGGTCATGCGATCAATCACGATGAACGCACCGGTCGCGCGGTTCTGGCGATAGGCGTCGAACGCGACCGGACGGCTCAGCGTCACGACGCAGCGGCCGACTTCATTCATCTGCAGCGCCGGTGCATCCTGCCGTTGGAGCGTGTTGACGTCGATGCGATAGCGGAGCGACGAGACCGCGCCGGTGACCAGACTGCCGGCGTGCTTGATCCAGTACTGCCGGCCTGGCACCAGCGGCTCCTCAGCCATCCAGACCACCATGGCGTCGAGGTTGCGATCCACACGTGGCAGGTTCTCTGGCCGGACGAGCATGTCGCCGCGGCTCACGTCGATCTCGTCGGTGAGCGTCAGCGTGACCGCCATCGGCGTGAACCCTTCGGGACGATCGCCATCCCACGTGACGATGGAGCGCACACGGCTCCGCGATCCGGACGGCAATGCCATCACTTCGTCTCCGGGCCGGACCACCCCGGACGCGATGGTCCCTGCGAACCCGCGGAAGTCGCGGTTCGGCCGGTTGACGTACTGCACGGGAAAGCGGAAGTCGATCAGATTCCGATCCGACGAGACGTGCACGGTATCGAGATAGTGGAGAAGCGTCTCACCCGAGTACCACGGCATGTGGCGGCTCGGATCCACGACGTTGTCGCCGTGCAGGGCCGACACGGGGATGAAGCGGAGATCCGTGAATTCGAGCTTGATCGCGAACTCGCGATACACCTGGGTAATGCGGTCGAAGGCCTCCTCCGCATACTCGACGAGGTCCATCTTGTTGACAGCGACGACCACGTGCCGAATGCCGAGGAGCGAGGCGATGAAGCTGTGTCGGCGCGTCTGATGCACCACGCCGTGTCGCGCGTCCACCAGGATGATCGCGACATCGCAGGTGGACGCCCCGGTCGCCATGTTCCGCGTGTACTGCTCGTGACCCGGCGTGTCGGCGATGATGAACTTGCGCCTGGCGGTGGAGAAGTAACGGTAGGCAACGTCGATCGTGATTCCCTGCTCGCGTTCGGCCCGCAGCCCATCGGTCAGAAGCGACAGATCGAGGTTGCCACCGGTCGATCCGCGCCGCTCGCTGTCCTTCTTCACCGCTGCGAGCTGGTCCTCGTAGATCGTCTGCGTGTCGTACAACAGCCTGCCGATCAGCGTGCTCTTGCCATCGTCCACGCTGCCGCAGGTGAGAAAGCGCACCAGCTCCTTGCGCTCGTGGTGCGTCAGGTAGGCGTCGATGTCTGTCGCGATGAGCGCGGAATCCTGAAGCATCAGAAGTAACCCTCCTTCTTCTTCTGCTCCATCGAACCCGCTTCGTCGTAGTCGATCATCCGACCCTGCCGCTCGGATGTGCGCGCCAGCAGCATCTCCTGGATGATCCCGGGCAGTGTCGTGGCCGTGGACTCCACGGCGCCACTGAACGGGTAGTCGCCGAGCGTTCGAAATCGAACCACTCGGGTCTGCGGTTGCTCGCCAGGATGGAGTGGCAGCCGCTCGTCGTCCACCATGATCAGATTGCCGTCCCGCTCGACGATCGGTCGTGGCGCGGCGAAATAGAGTGGGACGACGGGGATCTGTTCGAGGTGGATGTACTGCCACACATCCAGCTCGGTCCAGTTCGACAGCGGAAACACCCGGATGCTCTCGCCTTTGCTGATTTTGCCGTTGTACAGATTCCAGAGCTCGGGCCGCTGGTTCTTGGGATCCCACTGGTGGAAGCGGTCTCTGAACGAGTAGACACGCTCCTTCGCGCGCGATTTTTCCTCGTCGCGGCGGGCGCCGCCGAACGCGGCGTCGAATCCACCGGCCGAGAGCGCCTGCAGCAGCGCCTGCGTCTTCATGACGTCCGTCCACTTCTTGCTGCCGGCCGCGATGGGATTGAGTCCCTGCGCCTCTGGCGCGCGATTCGTGTGGACGATCAGACGCAGGCCGTGCTCGCGACAGAAGGTGTCGCGGAACGTGATCATGTCCCGGAACTTCCAACGAGTGTCGATGTGCAGCAGGGGAAACGGCAGCGGGCCGGGGTGGAAGGCCTTCATGGCGAGCCGGACCATGACGGAGGAATCCTTCCCGATGGAGTACATCATCACCGGATTCTCGAATTCAGCCGCTACCTCACGGATGATGTGGATGCTCTCGGCCTCGAGCTGCTTCAGGTGCGTCAGCAGGTACCCGCTCATCGCTCGCGCTCCAGGAATCCGTTCGACGCGAGCCATGACATCACGAGCGCGCACGCCTCCTCGGTCGATGTGTGCTCGGTGCTCATTGTCAGCTCGGCATCCGTCGGCGGCTCGTAGGGATCCGAGACACCAGTGAAGTTCGGCAGCAGGCCGGCGCGTGCTTTGGCGTAGTGACCCTTCGGGTCGCGTGCCTCGCAGACCGCCAGCGGCGTCGCGACGTGGGCGAGGACGAATCCGCCGAGCGGCTCGATCATCCGCCGCACCTCCTTGCGGCCCTGGTCGTATGGGGCGATGACAGAGCAGACGACCATGCCGCCGTGCCGGACGATTTCGCCTGCCACCCAGCCGATCCGCCGCAGGTTCAGGTCGCGGTGTTCCCGCGAGAAGCCGAGCTCCGATGACAGGAACTGGCGGACGACGTCGCCGTCGAGCATCGTGACAGGGCGTACGGTCTTTGCGACCAGTTGCGGGTGGAGGGCCCTGGCGATGGTCGTCTTGCCCGATCCAGACAGACCGGTCAGAAACACGGCGAAGCCGCGTGGCGTGGACACGTCATTTACACCGATGGTGTGCGGCCACTGTCTTCGATCTGCCGTCTGCAGATTGCAGGCCGAGTCCAGCGCCGGCGCGCAGGAGGTCCCGATAGTGGTCCAACGGCAGGCCCACGCGCCCGAACGATTCGGCACGACGGCTGCCAGGCCCGTGAAAGTCGGATCCGCCCGTGACCGCCAGTCCGAGACGGCGGGCGAGCGAGAGATACCTCCCAGTCGTGTCCTCGTCATGGTCGCTGTGAAAGCATTCGAGCGCGGTGAGACCATCAGCTGCCAGTCGGTCGATCAGTTGGTCCTTGCCGAGCGGTCCTGGGTGCGCCAGTGAGGCGATACCGCCCGCATGTGCGATGAGCGAGACGACGTCCTTCGGCGACGCGCCGAGACGCGGACAGTACGCCGGCTTCCCTTCCGCGAGGAAGCGGTCGAAGGCCTCCTGAACAGTCTGCACATGCCCGGCTTCGACAAGCGCTCTCGCGACGGCCGGACGTGCGATTGATTTACCCGAGTTCGGACCACCCGAGCGCTGCACCAGCGCCTCCATGTCGATGGGCGCACCGAGGTGCGCAAGCCGGTCGCACATCTCCGTGGCGCGTCGGAGGCGATCGCGGCGTCCGTCCTCGAGGAACGCCAGCAGCACCGGCGAGGTGACGTCAACGAAGTAGCCGAGGACGTGCACGTCCTTGGCCTCGTGGACGGCGGTGATCTCGACAGCCGCGATACAGGTCAGACCGGCGGCGGTTGTCAGCGCCTTGGTCTCAGCGACTGCCGCGACGGTGTCGTGATCCGCGACGGCGAGTATGTCGATGCCAGCCTCACGAGCCCGGCGAACGAGCTCTGATGGGGTGCAGGACCCGTCGGATGCGGTCGTATGGAGGTGGAGGTCGATCATGAGGGCGGCCGGAAGCGATATTCTACAAGACGGGCTGCTGCCCAGCGACTGATGGGTTCCCTTCTGCAATTCGTGCGCCGGATGCGGTACGGGCCACCAATCGTGGTGGTCTCGGGTCTTCCGCGGTCGGGCACGTCGATGATGATGCAGATGCTCCAGGCGGGTGGCCTGGAGATCCTGACCGACGCCGTCCGCCTGCCTGACGCGAGCAATCCCAAAGGCTACCTGGAGTTCGAGGCGGTCAAGAACCTCGACAAGGGACCGCCCCCCGCATGGTTGGGGCAGGCCAGGGGCAAGGCCGTCAAGATCGTGTCGTCGCTGGTGACGTGCCTGCCGAAGACGTACAACTACCAGGTGATCTTCATGCGGCGGGACCTCGACGAAGTGATCGCGTCGCAGAACAAGATGCTGGTCGACCGCGGCACGCCGCCCGATTTCACCCAGGACCAGCAGGTCAGGGCGCTCTACGCGACGCACGTGGAAGACACGCTCCGGTTCCTGAGGGGTCGTCGCTTGGTGTCCACGCTGGTCGTGGATTACACCCAGGCGCTTTCGAGCCCTAGAGAGACCGCACAGCGCGTCGTCAAGTTCCTGGGCACATCGCTGGACGTCGATCGCATGGCCGCCGCAGCCGATCCCGCCCTGCATCGCAACCGCAGGAGCGCAGGGTGAAGCGCTGGTGGGTCGCCGCGGCCATTGCCGCGGTGGTGCTCCTGGGGGGCGTCGTCCTGTACCGCATGTCGGTGCCGCAGCCACCGACTCCTCCGGAACGAGCCAATGCGTTACCGGGTGGCGTGGTATCGCCGGCGGCTGCGCACGTTGACGGACCCCGTTTCGCGCACGCCAACGTCGTCGTCGTCACCATCGACACGTTGCGCCGGGATCATCTCGCGCCGTACGGCGCTCCGTTCGAGACGATTGCCGCATCGCGACTGGCGAGGGAGGGCGTCGTATTCGAGCACGCGGTCTCTCAAGTGCCGCTGACGCTGCCCTCGCACACGTCCATCTTCACCGGCCTGTACCCGCCGCACCACACGGTCCGCGACAACGGCGGCTTCGTGCTCGGCAAAGACGTCACGACGCTGGCCGAGCGGTTTCTCGCGGCTGGCTACAAGACGGCCGGCTTCGTGTCGTCGTTCGTCCTCCATTCGAGGTGGGGCATCGGGCAAGGCCACGAGACCTACGATGACTCGTTCGACTACGCCGGGCTCGAAAGCCGCGCTCTCATCGATGTCGAACGACCCGCTGGACCCGTGGTGGACGCGGCCCTCGCGTGGCTTCGCCAGCCAGGCCGCGGTCAGCATCCGTTCTACCTCTGGGTGCATCTCTACGATCCGCACGAGCCATACACGCCGCCGGAGGAATACCGGCGCAAAGCGCCGTCGGCGTACGCGGGCGAAGTCATGTATGCGGACGCGCAGGTCGAGCGGTTGCTCGATGCGCTGGATGCGCTCGGCCTCCGTCGCAACACTGTCGTCGTCTACCTCTCGGATCATGGCGAATCGCTCGGTGAGCACGGCGAGCCAACGCACGGCATCTTCCTCTACGGCTCGACACTCGACGTCCCGCTGATCATCGCCCCTCCGCCAGGAGTGACGCTTGGCTCTCCAGCCGTAGCGATGGCTGGACGACGTGTGCGGGGGCTTGCGCGATTGGTGGATGTGTCGCCCACGGTGATCGACCTCGTGGGACTGCCGGTGCCGTCCGGCCTCGATGGGGAAAGCCTGCTGCCGCTGGTGGCGCGGGAGAGCAGCGGAGGCGCCGCCGCCGCGCAGCCCTCTGACACTGCGGATGCCCTCGCAGGACCAGTCTCATACGCAGAGACGTACTATCCGCGCTTCCATTACAACTGGAGCGAGCTGGTCGCGGTCGAGACCGGGCGCTGGAAGTTCGTGCGCGCCCCAAGGTCTGAGCTCTATGACGTGCAGCAGGATCCCAAGCAGCAGCACGACGTGTCGGCAGTCTACCCGCATGTCGCCGCGACGCTGTCGCGGCACCTCGAGTCGATGCATGTGCTCAATACCGGCGATGCGCCGACACCCGCGAAGCTCGACGCCGACGCGCTCGCGCGGCTGCGTGCGTTGGGATACGTCGGGGGCACCGACTCCGTGTCGGCCCGTCGGTCCGGACCGAGACCCGATCCGAAGGACGGCCTTCCGCTGCTCCAGGAGCTGCTCCAGGCACAGACCGATCGCGATGCAGGCCGTCTCGACGAGGCGCAGCGGCGGCTGGAAGACCTTGTGCGGAAGGACGCAGAGAATCCCGCGGTTTTCCTGACGCTGTCGTCGGTGTACTTCCGCCGTCACGACACGGACGGTGCCCTCAAGTCGGCCAAACGCGCTGTTGCGCTGGATCCCGAGTCCACGGTGGCCGTGCTCGATCTCGCGCTCGCGTTTCTCGAGGCGGGCCATCCAGATGAAGCCGCGACGGGATTCGAACGGGTGCTCGCGCTCGACCCCGACAATCTCAAGGCGCTCCTCAACCTCGGCGAGATCGCTCAGACACGCGGCGACCGCGCGAAGGCTTTCGACCTGTTCCAGAGAGCGACCGTTGTGGCGCCAAAGCTCGCCCAGGCGCACGTGAGCCTCGGCGCCGCCGCGCTCGAATTGAACCGGATGGCGGTTGCCGAACAGGCGCTGAAACAAGCCGTGTCTCTCGGGGGCACTCAGCCCAACCTGCACTTCAACCTTGGCGTGATGGCGGAGCAGCGAGGTCAGAAGGAAGCCGCGGCACGGGAGTACCGCATTGAAGTAGCTGCGTATCCCGACTCAGTCGGGGCATGGGTCAACCTGGGGCTGCTCGACCGCCAGGACGGGCGCGTCGGCGCGGCACTCGCGGACTTCGAACGAGCGGCCTCCGCAAAGCCTGATGCCATGGAGGGACCGTACCTGCTCGCAGAAACGCTCGCCAGCCTGGGACGACGTCAGGACGCGGAGCACTGGGCGCAAGAGGCGCTTCGCCGGAGTCCGTCCGACCCGCGCGCGCAGCAGCTGCTGCGGCGTATTCGGGGGTCCGGTTAGGTTTGGGGTCGGGATAAGTTTCAGTTCTTGGAACCCTGTCGGCTCAGTCGCGTGGTAGAAACTGAAACTTATCCCGACCCCAAACCTACATATCAGTCTTCAGTCTACGGCGGTCGTCGGGCTTCGGCCTGCGCACTGCAGACCGCTGACCGCTACGGCGGCGTCAGTGCCTCTTCTTTGACATCGGTCGGTGCGTCGACGGCTTCCTGCGAATGCCGCTTCTGATATTCGGCCATCGCCGATCGCGCGTCGTCGGCGCGCTGAAGCGCCTGATAGGCGCGGGCGAGCTGCAGGTGCAGGTCGCCGTTCGCATCGTCCGCACTCGCCGCCTCGAGATGGGGCACGGCGTCAGCGAAGCGGCCAGCCTGCATGTAGGCGCGCCCGAGCGACGCCTGTGCAGCGAGCACGGTCGCATCGCCTTTGACCGCTGCCTCGAGGACCGGAATCGCGCGATCGAACTCCTGGTGTGCTATGAGTCCGTCGCCGTACATCAGGAGGAGGCCCGTATCGTCAGGACTCGATCGCGTCAGCCGTTCGAGAAGCGGCAACGCTTCGTCGAGATTGTGCGCCCGCAGGAGCGCCTCGGCGAGTGCCGTCTCGATGGCGGGATTGGCAGGTGAGAGCGCAACGGCCGCGCGGACTTCGCGCACCGCATCCGGATACTGCGCCCGCGATTGCGCGATCTCTGCTTTGATCAAGTGCAACTCGACCGACGCCGGCAGCGTTTCGAGATGCGAGACGGCGTCAATCGCGATGCGGTTGGCGCCCCGGATGGCCCAGTAGCGACTTGCAGGCGTCGCTGCGCGCGTGCCTGCTTCGATGGCCTCGCGGAATTGTCCGCTCAGAAACTCGCACTCACCGGGCCGAGCGGCACAGCGCGCCGGTGTCCTCGCTTCCGCCTTGCGGCGCTCGGTCGCCGCCCAGTCGGTCTTGCCTGCGCGCTCGTAGAGATCGGCAACCGCCTCGTGCAGGCCGCCGACCGGTGGATTGGCGAGGACGCGACGGTAGATCGCGAGTGCCGCGGCGAACTTGTCCTGTGTCACCGCGACGTCTGCGACCAGCAGCTCGAGCACGGGCGAGTCCGGCGATTGCTGCTGGAGCGTGTTCAGCAGCTGCTCCGCAAGTCCCTCGTAGCTCTTGGCCATGCCGTACCAGCCCTTGGGATTGTCGGGCTCGAGGCGGGTCAACGCCCGGTAGCTGCCGGCCGCACTCTGAAAACGCGACAGCATCAGCTGCGCACGCGCGAGCATCTCGCGCGCGTCGCCGTTGGCTGGCATCGCCGTGACCGCCTTCTGGAGCAGCGGTGCGGCTTCCTGGGGCCGTCCCAGATCCAGCAGCGATGCGCCCAGGAAGAGAGACGCAGGCGCTGCCGCAGGATTGAGCTGCACCGCCTTCTTCAGCGGCGCCACGGCGTCAGCAGGATGGCCAGCCATGTAGCGCGCCATACCCAGATTGAGCAGCAGGCCTGCATCGCCTGGCTTGGCGGCGACGAGCTCGCCGTAGATGGCTGCTGCCTCATCGAAGCGCGAGGCCTGCATGGCTGCGGCGCCGTCGCGCGCGCGAGCCGCCAGCGAGTCAGCGGTCTGCCCCGGCTGCGCACCGAGCGTTGCGCTCGTCAGGAGCACGGCGAGCACGACTGAGAAACGGTTCATCGGCTATTCGTCATGGCGCTACCCGCGCCTTTGCGGAGCGTGACGATGCGGTCGGACTCGACGCCGGCGAACGACTCAGTGGAGGCGTCTGGCCACTCGACGACGATGCGATCGATGTGAGGAGCGGCACCGAGCCCGACGTGGACGCGGCCATCGCTGGCCGACAGATAGCTGCCGTCGGTGCGCGCCCGCCGCCACAACGTCGGCTGGCCATCGCGCATGATTCCGATTCGGGCGCCCGTCATCGGCCGCTTGCCATCGGGGCTTCGGAGGGCGAGCTCGATCCAGTGTCGATCGGTCCCGAGCTGACGACCCGGCGCGCACGTCTGGTTCAGCAGCACGACCGCCGGACCGTTGTTCGTCGTGACGACCATGTCGACGTCGCCGTCGTTGTCGAGGTCGCCGAGTGCCACGCCGCGTCCAACCAGGAGTCGATCGAAGAACGGTCCAGCCTCGCGACTGGCGTCACGGAAGCGGCCGTCGCCTTCGTTGTGGAACAGCTGGCTCTGCTGGCGGTAGGGGACCGCCTGACCGCGCTGACCCTCGATGATGTTCACAGCGCCGTTGGTCACGAACAGATCCAGGCGGCCATCGTTGTCATAGTCGATCCAGGCCGTACCGAATCCCGTCATGCTCGACGTCGCGCGTCCCAGTCCCGATCGCACGCGGGCGTCTTCGAAGTTGCCCCGGCCGTCGTTCAGATACAGCACGTGAGACTCGCCGATGATATTGGTGACAAACAGGTCTTCGTCGCCGTCGTTGTCCGCGTCTCCGAGCGCAATCCCCATGCTGCCTTCGGGCCGCCCCAGCGCATTGAACGCGGTACCGGAGATGAGGCCGCGGTCCTCGAAGGTGCCGTCGTGTCGATTGATCCAGAGCTGATTGGGCGTGGCGTCGTTGGCAACGTAGACATCTGGCCATCCATCGCCGTTCAGATCTCCGACAGCGACACCCAGTCCCGCGCCGTACGCGCGTCCAACGCCGGATGCGTCGGTGACGTCGGTAAAGACCACGCCGCCATCGTTACGGAAGAGCCGTGTCGGCACGGGCGCGTAGGCACCAGGGGGGCAGTAGTCGCGCGCACCCGCGTGATCCGTGCACACCTTGTTGCCGCCCTTCGTGAAGGCCACGTAGTTGGCCAGGAACAGATCCTGATCGCCGTCTCGATCGTAGTCGAGGAAGGCGGCGCTGGAGGTCCAGCGCGGATCGTCCACGTGGGCCTGCGTCGTCACATCCTCGAACGTGCCATCGCCGCGATTCCGATACAGCACGTTGGAGCCGAATGCCGTGACGTACAGGTCCAGCCAGCCGTCGTTGTCCACGTCTCCGACGGCGACGCCCATCCCGACCCCTTTCATGCCGACGCCGGCTTGCGCCGTCACGTCGGTGAAATGGGGCACGCCGTTGACGAGGCCGTCGTTCCTGAACAGGCGGTTGCCGGTTGAAGGACGTGCATCGGGTTCGATGGACGCGCCCTGAATCAGATAGACGTCGAGATCGCCGTCGTTGTCGTAATCGAAGAGGGCCACGCCAGCCCCCATCATCTCCGGCATGTAGTACTGGCCGGTGGCACCGTTGTCGTGCGTGAAGCGGAGCCCGCTCTGTTCGGTCGCGTCGACGAAGATTGGAGAGGCAGCCGCCGACAGCTCCTCGCGGAGAGGCCGTAGCGCTCAGGAGCGTCGCCGCGAGTGCAAGGCCCAAAGCCGAAAGCCGAAAGCCGAAAGCCTGCTTGGGGCCCAACGCCCAAAGTCCAACGCCCAAAGCCCGCCAAGTGTCCCTCACTGCGGCAGCTTCTCCAGATCGCGATCGATCGCGGCCGCCAGGTCGGCTTGCCCGCGGCCTCGCGCGAGATCTCGCGCCTCGACGGCGTACCGCCGGCCGACGGGGATATCGCCGGCAAGCACGTATGCCGTCGACAGGCCGAAGAGAAAGCGCGCGCGGTCCGGGTGGTCCACGGAGGCCATTGGTTCGAGCTGTGCGATCGCGTCGCGGTACTGCTTCCGCGCGATGAGCATGCGGGCGATATTGAAGCGGATCAGCGGATCGGCGGGTGCTTGTTCGGCCGCCTTCCGATAGTCCGCTTCGGCCTCGTCCACACGACCCTCGATCTCCGCCAACCGGGCGAGACCAGTCCAGGCGTTGGCGTGCTGCGGATTCGCCGCCAGCGCCTTGCGAAACAGGTCGGCCGCGGCCTGATGCTGGCCCTGCGCGGCCAGGCACACGGCGAAGTTGTAGTGGGCCTCGGCCAGCGCCGCCCCCGCGCGAAGAACCGCTTGATAGTGCGCTTCGGCCTTCTCCCAGTTCTGCTGTTGTCCGTACAGCACGATCAGATTGACGTGCGCCGATGCGAGCTCGGGGTTCGCGGCGACCGCCGCTTCGTATTCCGTGATGGCGTTCGCAAAATCTCCCTGCTTCTGGAGCGCCAGTCCCCGCTCCGCGTGAGACGCCGCGTCCTCGCGCAGATTGCGGACCGTGGCCATGAGAGGATCGTCCACGGCTGGCCACTGCGCGCCATACTGCTGCGCGCGCGCCAGCGATTGCATGGCTTCCTCCACGCGACCGAGATTGCGCTGGACCATTCCCAGCGTGTACCACGCGGCACCGTACTCGGGATAGAGCTCAACGGCCGTCTGCAGCTGCACCAGTGCCGCCTCGTGCTCACCGCGCGCCTCGAGATCACGTCCCAGGCCATAGTGGGCGTGCGGGGCGGATGCGCCGCTCGTCAGCTTCGCGTACTCCCGCGCTGCACCGTCGTTGTCTCCCGCGTCGAAGAGCGCATCGGCCAGCGCGAGCCGGGCTGGCAGTGAATCTGGCGCAAGCCGAACGGCTTCCGTCAGCAGTTGCGCGGCCACATCATGATGGGCCAGGCGCGTCTCGACCTGGCCGCCCAGGTAGTACCAATCGAATCGCGGCTCGAGGTGACGGGCCCGGGCGTATACCAGCGCCGCCGTGTCGAACTGCTCCCAGGCGTGCAGCACCATCGCCAGGCGGCCGACCCGAGCCGCGTCGCTCGGGTGCGCCACGGCATCGTTGTACGCGCTGCCAATCGCGCGACGCGAGACGTCAGGGAAGCTGTCGATGGCAAGCTGCGGAAGGGCCTGCGCCAGGAGAGGCAGCGGCCCGGCCAGCACGAGCACGGCGAGCGCCACCAGGCGGAACCGCATCAATCGAGAATACACGCTTCGGGCTTTAGGCTTCGGGCTTCGGGCGTTGGGAACAAAGACTGAGACCTAAACCGTACGTGAAAACGCCGGCAGGGACCGAAGTCCCCGCCGGCGTGAAGTGCCCGGCCTGCAGCCCGTAGACCGCAGACTGTAGACCGACTAGAACTGGAAGCGGATTCCGAGTCGAATCTGCCGCTCACCGGTCCCGGCGTCCCGGGCTCCGGTGCCGACGCTGAACGTCTGGCCGAACGTGGAGCTGTTGACATCCGTGTCCGGGTTGCCCCAGTTTGGATGGTTCAACAGGTTGAAGACCTCCATCCGGAACTCCGCCCGCTTCGAGCCTCCCATGAACGGAAACGCGCGGAACAGGGAGAAGTCGACGTTCCACGCGCCTGGCCCGCGGAACTGGTTCCGGCCAGTGTTGCCGAACGCCACCCCTTTAGGCTGGCTGAACGCCGACGGGTCGAAGTAGGGGCCCGCACTGCCGTGCTTGTCGAGCACCGTGTAGCACCCGGTCAGGTCTGCCGTCTGCTGGTTGCCTGGCATGTTCAGGTCGGCGCCGTCTGCCGTGATCGTGAACGGTGTGCCCGAGTATGCGCTGTAGATGCCGTTCACCTGCCAGTCGCCGAAGACCGCTTTCATCGCACGGCTCCCGCCCGGGGTGGTCGTCTTGTAGGGCAGCTCGTACAGGAACGCCATCTGGAAGATCTGCGGCCGGTCGTATCCTGCCAGCGCATAGTTGCGCGAGAGCTCACTCGGCGCGTTCCATGTCAGGCCTGCCCAGCCGTCGTCATCTGTCTCGTTCTTCGCGCGCGACAGAGTATAGGCGCCCTTCAGCATCAGCCCGTTCTTGAACGGACGGTTGATGGCAACCTGTAGCGAATGGTAGTTCGTCTTCGTCAGTGGTCCCCACAAGTCCAGTGCGTTGTTACGCCCGAACTTCACATAGTACGGCTGGCAGGCGGCTCCGCATCCCGGTGTCGTCGACGCGTTGACGTCGAGGTCCGCCAAGCCGCCAGTCGAGTGCGTGCCCACGTACGCCACATCCACCGAGATGTCGTACGGCAGGCGTCGCTCGACGGCGAGGTTCCACGACTGGATGCGTCCGCGCGAGACGTCGTTGGCTGGCGTTCGTTCGGTGCCCACGTCGTTCGGCAGCGGGATGTTGCCCGAGCTGAGATCCGGCCCGACGACGTTCGGAATACCTTGCGAGAGGGTGGTGACGGCACCGTACGGGTTGATCGGCTGGATCGTTTCGGCGATCGTCAGCGGATAGAAGCCGCGCAGCGGCCGCGAGAACGGCAACGGATCGTAGGTGATGCCGTACCCAGCGCGCATCACGGTCTCGTCATTGATCCGATAGACGGCCCCGAGGCGTGGCGCAAAGAGGGTCTTGCTGACCTTGATCCCCAGGTCCTTCGGATTACCGCCGAGCCCGCCAAGCTTGCACCGTCAGGGTGTCGAGGTCCACCTGCTCGATACCTCGGTCGGCACGCTGCATCAACGGGTAGTACTCATAGCGGAGGCCGAGGTCGAGCGTCAGCTTGTTGCTGAGCTGCCACCGATCCCGCACGAATAGGCCGTGCTGCCACTCACGCGTCGTCATCTCCTCGTACTGCACGCTTTCCCCGGCGAGGTTCGACAGGCCGAGCAGGAACGCGGCGTACCGATTGTAGAAGTTGCCCGTCTGGGCACCGCCGTTGAGGGCCGTCACATTCGTAGCGAAGCCGATCGCACCCCGGGGGCCGTATCCGAGCTCGGGCTGCCAGTGATTCATCCGGAGCCGGTTGAGGGAATAGCCAAACCGGACCTCGTGATTTCTCACCAGCTTCGTTACGTTGGTCGAGAGAGCGTACGTTCGCTCATCACGTTGCACGGGATCCCAGCCGTCATTGTTGCCAATGGTGTCGAACCCCGTATAGAACGCGGGCATGCCTGCGTACCGCGGGTCACTGCTGAAGTTGGCGCCGCCATTTGTCCCGGGAATGCCCAGCGTGTCCAGCCCGAAATTTCCGAGCCCGAAGTCGCCCGCTATCGTCGAGTGGGTCATTTTCGAAAGGCCCAGGGTCGCATCGAACACGGTCGTGGGGTTCATCGTCCATGTCGTGCCGAACGTTTCCTGGTTGACGGTGGTGTCGCCATTACCGGCGCCGTCGTAGCCAAGGTAATACCCGCCTCCCAAGTCCGCCGCCTTGACGTTTGCGCCCATGCGCGCGTACTTGCCCCAGATTTGGACCTGCGACGACGGGTTGAAGTTGACCTTGAAGTCGTAGTTGTTGCGTGTGAAGTCGTAGGGGCCGGAACGCGTGTAGTTGCGCGTCGTTGACACGCCGCCGACATTCGCGCCAGCGGCGCCCGCCAAGTTGACACCGGGATAGAGCGCCTGGATCTGCTTGGCAATGGCGTCGATGCGGTCAGCCGGGATCACGTTGCCCGGGAACGGGGTACGGCCCGTGCCGTCCGCGTTTCCGGTCGTCGGGTCGTAGATCACCTGTAGTGATCCGTCGCTGTTGAACGCCTGGCTGAAGTTGCCCGCGCGCAGCGCGTCGGGCGGCACGTTGTAGAAGAAATCCTGCGGCTTGCTTCTGAAATTGCCCTTCCCAGGATCCGAAGAAGAACAGCTTGTCCTTCATGATCGGGTCCGCCGAGGGTTGCCCCGGTGATATGCGAGCTCGAGGGCCGCCTCTCCGTTGCGAAGTAGGGAATCGCGTTCAGCTTCTCATTGTTGTAGAACTCGAACGCGGAGCCCTTGAACTGGTTGGTGCCCGACTTGGTGATGACCGTGATCGCGGCGCCGCCCGCCATGCCCTGCTCGGCGTCGAAGTTGCTCGTGCTCACGTTCACCGTGTCGATGGTCTCCGCGGGCGAAACCATCGCCGTGTGGTGCGGGAGCCAGACGTTCACGTTGGTCGCGCCATCGGTCTTGGTGCCGTTGTTGTTTCGGTTCAACCCGTTGACGTTGGTCGAGAGGGCGCGGCCCGGGGTGTCAACCGGGCTGTTCTGCATCACTCCCGGAGTGGCCCCCGGCACAAGGTTGATCAGCGACTGGTAGTTGCGATTCTGCTGCAATGGCAGTTGCGTGATCGCTGTCGACTTGATCTCGGTGTGGGTATCAGCCTTGTCAGTCTGCAGGAGAGCCGTCTGCGATTCGACCGTCACGGTCTCGGTCAGCGCGCCGATCTCGAGCCTAGCGTCAGCACGGCTGACCGTGTTGATGGTCACCGGCACATCGGCCTTCACCGCCTCTTTGAAGCCTTGCAGCGTCACTTTGACGTCGTAGATCCCGGCCAGCACGTTCGTGAACGTGTAGCTGCCGACGTCGCTAGTCACGACGGTCTTCGAGAGCCCCGTCTCCTTGCTCGTGATCGTGACGGTCGCTCCCGGAAGTGCGGCACCGCTGGTATCTTCGACGTTGCCGACGATGCTTCCGTACAGGACCTGCGCCTGCGCAACTGATGCTCCCAGGCAACCAAGCGCCAACAGGAACACTGTCAGGCCGAACAGTTTCTGTCTCACAGCCCCTCCAAATTTAGAACCCCAAAAACCGGCCGTACGCTCTCACCGAGCGACTTTCTAATCGGCTCTTACAAACAGTCGAGTCGAAGGTTAGAGGCTTAGTTGAAAAAAATCAACTGCCTAAACGACATGTCAGACGACCGGACCGTTCAGCGAATTGGATCGGCAAACAACTTGCTGGAGATGGCCCCTACTTCGGCTGGAAAGAAGGGAAACAGCCGACGTATGCCTGCCTCGTCCGGCCGCGCCCCGTACTCACAGATTTCAAAGGCCTCTACGTGCGTAACAGACTGCCCCGCGGCGCCATACCGGGCAACCAGGAGCCGCGCGTACGGCAGGTGGTATTTCCCGGATCTGCTTTTTTTTGAGCCAGGCACGCCGATCGTCCGGAGACGCAGGTACCTGGGCCAGTTGTCCGTCGTGCCACGCCAGCCACTCGTAGAACTGCGACACGTGCGCATCGAGCATGGAGACCTTGCGATCGATCACGTCGTCGATCGAGACCGCGATGTCGGGCGAGAACGGCGCCGGCTTCTTGAAGTCGTCTTCGAAGTACATGAAGACCGGATTCGTGCGCAGCGCTGGCGTGTCTGACGCGACGTTCGGCACGGTCACCATGTACGCGGCGTCCTGCACGAGCACGCCCGTGTAGCGATGATCGGGGTGGTAGTCGTTCGGACGCGGACTGAGCACGAGATCCGCGTGCCACTGACGAATCTGCCGGATGATCTGACCGCGCACGTTGAGATCGGGCAGCAGCTCGCCATCATGATTGTCGAGGACGACGTACTCGATGCCGATGCGCCGTCCGGCTTCCTGCGCCTCCGCGCGACGCCGCGCACCAAGCTGCGCACCGCCCTGCTCCTGATGTCCGGCATCGCCGTTGGTGACCGAGACGAACCGCACGTGATGACCCGCTGCGGCCCACTTCGCGGCCACGCCGCCCGCATTCAGATCGCAATCGTCAGGGTGTGCTCCAAACGCGATGATGTTCAATGGCCTCGGAGCCTCCTCCGGTATCGCCCGCTCCGTTCCCTTCGCGGCCAGTGTGCAGACCACGATGACAATCAACGCCAGTCCCGCATTGCGCATCCAACGCCCTCCTTGGTGGCGACGATGCTACTTCTCGCGAAGGAGCCAGTCCACCTGTTCGACCGGAGGCGGTGACACAGCCGAGAGCGTGACGCGAAGCCCGCGCGACTCGTCGTCGGTGCGATACGGGCCCTCGGTGTCTATCACCCAGGTCGGCAGAGGCGCAGCGAGCGCCACGAGGGCGGGTACGTCGCCGTACTTCACCGCGCCCGGGAGGAAGGTGGGATCGTCGATGCGGGTCGCCGACGCGAACCGGAATCCAGCGACGTCGAACACCGCCCGGTCGACCTCGCTGCGCGCCAGCGTGCGGGCACCCGCGGCCAGCCCCGCGGCCGCGCCGCGTCCGATGAGAAGCACCAGGCCGTCTGGTCCGACGCGCGCGCGTGCCGCGCGCACTGCTGTCAACACGTCCTGGACGCGTTCCGCCGGCAGCGGGTGGTTGTACCCGAACGTGTAGCCGGCGTGCTCTCGCGGACTGGCGAGCCGCACGTGCGAGAACGGTGTTCCGTCGGTCCGGAATTCGCCCTGCTCGAAGAGATCCACGCCGAGCACACTCGCGCCGGCCTCGAGCATCCGCGACACGGCCGGTATCGGCGCGCCCGACGCGTCGAAGAGCGCCGCAGTGCCCTCGTCCGCGATCCAGACGAGTATCCGCGGCGTCTCCTTCTTGGGCTCGTTCTTGGGTACGAGCAGTACGGCCGGCAGCGCGGCGCCCGTCTGCGATCGACGCAGTATGGCGGTGGTTGTGGATCCCCATGCCGCGGACGTGTCCGCGCGACGCTCGAACGTGACGCGATCCGAACCTTCGAGCGGATCGCCAAGCAGCGTGAACCACGCATTGCCGACGACGTCCCGCAGCTCCTTATTGGAGGCGTGCGCCGGCGGGAGCAGCGGCGCCAGCGTTTTTGCCGCCTCGGCCGTCATCCATGCCGTCACCGTCCGCTCCGCGTTTTCGGACGGCTCCGGGGCCGGTCTCGACGCGTTCCACACGGTCGCCTCGTCTTTCGTCAGCGGCTGAAACGGCCGCTCGGCCGGAACGGGAGACCACCCGAGCTTCAGATGGCGATTGAACCATTCGTTCATCGTCGCGCGCGAAACGGCGTTGTAGTTGTGCGGGAACCGCAGGAACGGATGCAGCGCCACGTCTTCTCGCCGATCGAACAGATCGTACAGACGCTGCAGCGAGGGATAGCCATCCGACTCCATGTCTTTCGTCCAGTCGTCGGCCGCGGTCATGCCGAGAGGCCGCGGCGCACCGATCGCGGCAATCTCCACGTTGCCCGTGCCAATGCGCAGATAGCTCGCGTTCTCGCAGGTGCAGCCACCCTGCATGGCGGTCCCGACCATCACCGCCGGAAAGATCGCGGCGGGACGATCGTCGAGGGCACCGAGGATGAACGTCTGTGTGCCGCCGCCACTCTCGCCCGTCACCCCGATGCGTTTGGGATCCACGTCGTCCCGGGCGGCGAGGTAGTCGAGCGCCCGCAGCGCGTTCCACGCCTGCAGGCCCATGATGCTTTGCAGGTGCAGTTCTGCCTGCGGCGAGTAGAACAGCCACGAATCGGACCGTGATTCGGCGGGACGCCCCTTCGCAAATTCGTGCGCGACGGCGCGCGGAATCTGCACGCTGTCGGCGTAGCCCACCATGTCGAACAGGAAGGTGACCGCGCCGAGACGCGCCAGCTGCACCGCTCGCGCCTGCATGGGGAATCGCGCGGCCGATTCGAACGGCTCGGCGCCGGTAGACAGCGACGTGGCGGCTTCTTCGCCTGCCTGATCCTCGAAACGGCCTCCGGGCCAATGACCGTGCGCCGTGAGCACGGCCGCATGCCGCCCCCCGGACTTCGGCCGGTAGACATTGCCGGTCACGAAGTGTCCGGGCAGGCTCTCGAGTACCACCTTCTCGACGATGTAGTCGTCGCGCTCGATGGTGCCGGTGACCTGCGCGTTGAGCGGCGTCCGCGTCGGCCAGGGCCAGAGTCCAAGCGCCACCCGCAATTGCCGCCGGAGTGCGACGGTCCGATCCTGCCACGCCTGGAGTGATGTCGGTGGCGTAAAGGGACAGTGCGTATCGAGGTCGCGAATCGGCCCGAGTCTGCGATCGTCAGGTTGTTCGCCCGCCGAAAGGACACGGACTGGATGACCGCCATCCGGAGGCCGCGCCTCTATGGCCGCACCGACGACAAGGCCGAGCGCCCCGAGGAAGGCGAGGTGGCGAAGATGTCGGCGTGACGATCGATTCATATCAACTCCCAACTCCCAACTCCCAACTCCCAACGTCCAAACTCCTGACGCTGGAAACCCACGGCACAAGGCTCAGGGCTCACGGCCACGCACCCTGCGCACCCTAGCACCCTCTGTTCGCACGTCTCGTCCGCACCTTGCCGTCCGCTGGCTCGCCTCGCCGCGTACGCCGGCCTGTCGGCGGATCAGGATACTCGGGTCTCGGCCACTCAGGCGATGCGGCAGGAAGTGGTTCAGCTCATTGCGGCGTTTTCCTCCGCCTGGTCCTATGTCGAGCCCGAACTGCTCGGGATGGATCCCGCCGCGGTGACGCGGGCCATCGCCGCGCCCGGTCTCAAGCCGTACGCGTTCTACCTACAGGACGTGGTTCGGCGCAAGGCGCATACGCTGGATGCCAGCAGCGAGCAGCTCCTCGCTCAGCTCGGTCCTGTGGCGGCCGGCGCCGGGACGACTTCCGGGATTCTGCTCAATGCCGACTTGCCGTGGCCCGAGATGCAGATGTCGGATGGCCGGAAGGTGCGGCTCGACGTCCAGGGCTTTTCGCTGGCGCGCATGTCAGCGGACAGAAGCGATCGCGAGAAGGCCATGGCCGGCTTCTTCGGCGCTCTGCACGGGTTCCGCCGCACGCTGGGGACGACGATCAGTACCGGGGTACAGGCGGCGCTGTTCGAGGCGCATGCAAGGAAGTACGACTCGACGCTGTCTCGATCGCTCGACGGCTCGAACATCCCCCCGAGCGTCTACACCGCGCTCGTGACCGGTGTGAATCAACACCTGCCCGAGTTCCATCGGTACCTCAAGCTCCGCAAGCGCATGCTCGGTGTCAGCGAGCTCCATTACTACGACCTCTACGCGCCTCTGGTGAGCGGCGTGCCGCTCGATTACAGCGTCGATCAGGCGCAGGGATCAGATCCTGGCCGCCATGGCGCCGCTCGGTCCCGACTATGTGGCGGCATTGAAGCAGGCGTTCACCGGGCGCTGGATAGACTTCTATCCCGGCACGGGCAAGGCCTCCGGCGCCTACATGCAGGGGGGCGCCTACGACGTCCATCCGTACCTGCTGCTCAATTACAACGGGCGGTATACGGATGTCTCGGCAGTCGCGCACGAGCTCGGGCACGCGATGCACAGCTACTTCTCGAGCAAGCATCAACCGTATCCGACCGCGGACTATGCGACATTCGTGGCAGAGGTCGCCTCCACGTTCAACGAGGCGCTGCTCATTCAGCACATGCTCGGGACGATCACGGATCCGAAGGCCAGGCTGTCACTGCTGGGCGATTATCTCGAGAACGTGAAGGGCACGGTCTTCCGTCAGACGCAGTTCGCCGAGTTCGAGCTTCGCGCCCACGAGATGGCGCAAAAGGGCGAGCCGCTCACCGGCGACAATCTCTCGAAGCTCTATCTGGAGATCACGCGCAAGTACTACGGGCAGGATGCGGGCGTGTGTGTCGTGGACGACAACGTGGCCGACGAATGGGCCTACATCTCGCACTTCTACCGGCCCTTCTACGTCTTCCAGTACGCGACGTCGTTCACCGCGTCGACGGCCCTCTCCGAGAAAGTGCTCGCGGGGGCGCCAGGCGCGGTGGATCGCTACCGGACGTTCATCTCGTCCGGCGGATCCGACTATCCCGTGAATCTGCTGCGTAACGCGGGCGTCGACATGACCACAGGCGAGCCGCTCGACCTGACCATGGCGCGGATGAACAAGATCATGGACGAGATCGAAGCGATTCTCACGAAGCTCGGGAAGTAACAAAAGGTCGAAGGGTCGTCAGGGTCGAAGGGTCGCAGCGTCTCAGGGGCGCAGCGTGAACTTCATTTCGACGTCGGTCAACACATCGACCGGCTGACCGTTCTTCTTTCCAGGTCGAAACGTCCATTGGCGGGCGGCGTCCAACGCCGCCTGATCGAACGCGGGAATCGACTTGGTGACGACGGCATCCTTCACAAGACCATCGGCACCGACGTGGATGCGGACGATAACGCTTCCCTGGTGCCCCTGCTCCTTGGCGGTGTCGGGGTAAGCCGGTGGTGGATCGTGGAGCGGCTGCGGCAACTCGTCGATCGCGCTCCCATCCTTGGCGGTTCCCGGTCGCGGTCCTGACTGGGGAGCGGACACGGCGCTGCTGCGGGCGCCAGCGGCGCGAGTCGCGGGGCCGGTACCGTCGTCGCGTGCGCATCAGACGAGTCAGCGTCGAACCGCACCGTGATGGTCATTGCGAGTGGCGCCTTGGCGGGCGCCTCGAACCGCCATTTGCGCACGGTCTCGAGTGCGATATCCGAGAGTCGCGCCAGCGCCTTCTTCTGCTCGGCGGCCACGTCTACCGTGGATCCGGGCGCGTGAAGCTCCTTGACCTTGACCGCGGTGCGAGAGAGCAGTCGCGCTTCGGTGACCGAGCCATCGGCTGCGATGACGATGCGCAAGAGCACGAGCGCTTCGGGGATCCTCGCCTTGACCTCATCAGGGTAGGCGAATGGTGCGTCAGCGATCCGGCGAGGCGGCGTGCCGTCCTTGGGCAACTTGAACGCGCTCCGCTCCAGCGCCGAGGGCTGCGAGAGCGCCGGGCCGTTCACGGCGGCTCCGTTGATGGTCCGGACGACTGCAGTCGATCGGGAACCAGGTGCGCGCCGCGACGGACGCGGCGGCCAGAACGGCGATGCTGAGGGCGAGGAAGCCGGCGACCGTGCGAGCAGACATGGGAGCCTCCAACGCGAGAGCCGTGACGCGGCGGACCAGCTGTCGGGAGCGAAAGAACGCCAGGGCAGTGCCGGCCGCCAGAGGACGTGGCTCGGCGAACGCCAGGAGTGTCTCGAGATACGAGCCGGCGCGAGCCGACGTGCCGCGCCGCCTCGCCATCGACGATTTCCTCGCGTACTTGGCGCAATTCGCCGCACGAGGAACCAGGCGGCCGGGATGGAACCAGAGCAACGCGGCGAAGACGTGCTCGATACAGGCCGGTCCCCAGTCGCGCCGACGGACGTGCAGCAGTTCGTGCGTGAAGACGCTGCGCTGCACCTCCACCGGCGCGCGCGAAGAAGTCATCGGGCATCACGACGGTGGGCAGGCGGAGCCCGAACGTGAACGGCTGGCTGACGTCGGCCACCACGAGTCGGGCATCGACCGACAGTTCGGTGCGCAGCTGATCGAACACGGGCGACGGGCGTGCAGGGAGCCGTCGCAGCCTCATAAGGGAGATCGCTCCGACGAGCAGCCAGGCCAGCCGAGCCAGCCCTCCGACGATGAGGATCGCGAGCGCGATTGTCGGCCACGACGTCGCAGCTGCGATTACCGCCCTGAGAGAATCCGACCCAGCGCTGCCGCACGCTCGATGTGCCAGACGGCCGACGCGGCCTGCGGCACGCCAGAGCGACCCGGCAATGCGCTCAGCAGGGGCGACGCCAGCGCCAGCGCGGCGGCCGCGCGCCACACCAGCTGTCGCAGCCAGGGGCCTCTGTGGCCGAGCACAGCGCTTGCGGACCACGCGGCTGCCGCCAGCACCAGCGAGTTGCAGGCTGAACGCCCAGACAGTCGTCGAGGACGGTAAGCGCCACGTCAGTCCTCCAGACTCTCGATCAGCCGTTTGAGCTCGGCGCGATCCGCGTCGGTGATCGGCTCGTCGGTCACCAGGTGCACGCGCAGCGGCTGCGCGGCGCCATCGAAGACGCGGTCGACAAAATCCGCGACCAGTGCACGCAGCACCTGCTGGCGCGGACGGGTCGGGCTGTAGAAGTACGCGCGCTCTTCGGAGCGCCGCTTCCGGAGGAAGCCCTTCGTCTGGAGGATGTTCATCAGCGTCATGACGGTGGTGTAGGCGACGGGGCGTCGGCGCTGCAGCGCGTCGTGGACGTCGCGGACGGTGGCGCCGCCCTTGTCCCAGACGACCTTCATGATCGCGAGCTCGCGGGTGGTGAGCGACGGCTTGCTCTCGGGCATGTGCGTAGTATTAAGTACTGAAGTAGTTAGTAGTAAAGCGCGCAATGGCCGGGGTCAGGTCTTGAAACCATGCACTTCGCACGACGTGGCACCACGAGAGCCGGTGCCACGTCGTGCAAAATGCGTGGATTCAAGACCTGACCCCACAAAAAAAGGGCGGCGAGAATACTCGCCGCCCTGGGAGCCGGTCGTCGTGACGCCGTGGCCTAGGCCACGGGCTGCTTGGGGGTGCGCTTCAGGCCCTGGATCTGGATGACCGGTTCGGCGCTCTCCTTGAGGACGTGCTGCCGGTAGAGCTTGGCCATCTCCTCGTGGTGACGCGGATCCTGTTCCTTCTTCCGGGCCTGCAGCTTCTCCTCGCGCGCGTTCTTGGCGATGCCGAGATCGTCGAGGTCGGTCTGCGCGCTCTTGGCCACGGCCTCGGCGTTCAGCTTGAGCGAGTGGTCCTTGCTCGTGAGCGGGACGGCCTTGTTGCCCGCGAAGATCTCATGCCGCCCGTGCTCGTCGTACCACTTGGTGAGCGTGGCGGTCATGTGCATCTTCTCGATGATGTTCCGCCAGCCAATGCCCGTGTTGTAGGCGCAGAAGGAAATCTCACCCTGCTGCGTCGCATACGGGATGATGCACATCTCGGTGCGGCGGAAGTCGTAGTTGAACAGATCCTGGAACCACATGCCGGCGATGAACAGGAAGTTCCAGCGATCCGACCGGCGCTTCTCGATGTCCTGCTTCGTCCGGTCGCCGGTGACCTTGCCGTAGTCTCTTCCCCGTGGCGCCGAACGTCTTGTCGAACTTCTTCAGCAGGTCGCCAATCTTGAAGTGCGTCGGCGCCTGGAACGGGTCGTAGTTCCGGAGCAGCGCCAGCGTCATGCCGATGATCGATCCCCACTTGCCGCGGGCGGCGTCGTTGACCTGCGCCACGTCCCTGGCCAGCTGATCGGCCTTCAGGAACGCGGTCACCGGCACGGCTTCCTTCGTTTCCTTGTCGATCATCACGGCCATGCCGATGCCGCAGTTCGGGTGGCAGCCGCACGTCAATTGGCCCCAATCCCGATCCGGACCGTGCACGAGATCCGCCCAGTCCGTGAACGTGGACATGAACGAGATCGGGAACCAGTCGCGGAGCGGTTCGCCGATGCCGGTCTGATTCTTCGTGTCGTGCGCGAGGTGCGACAGCGTGTAGCGCTGCGCCGCACGCCGCTCCGGCGTCACTTCCTCGTCGCGGCCCGTGAACGACACCGGCTGGAACGACAGGAAGTTGATCTTCTTGGGATTGTCGAGCGCGAACTCGATGACCCGGCCGACCTGCTCGTTGTTGACGCCGTTGACGATCGTGATGACCGGAACGATGTCGACGCCCGCGTTCCAGAGGTTCTCGATCGCGCGCAGCTTGACGTCGAACAGATTGCCGACGCGGCGGTGCGAGTTGGCGGCGTTGCCGACGCCGTCGAACTGGAGGTACGCGTAGCGCAGACCGGCTTCGGCGGCTTCACGCGCGAAGTCCGGGCTCTTGGCGAACTCGATGCCGTTGGTCGCCGCCTGCACGCTGTTGTAGCCGACCTTGCGAGCGTAGCGGACCGCGTCCAGGAAGTACGGCGAGATCGTCGGCTCACCGCCCGAGAACTGCACCGACATCTGCCGCTTCGGCTTGATGGTGATCGCGTTGTCGAGGACGGTCTTGATGTCGTCCCAGCGTGAGCTCGTGCACGAAGCCGACCTGGTTGGCGTCCATGAAGCAGGGGTCGCACATCATGTTGCAGCGGTTCGTGAGATCGACCGTCAGCACCGAGCCGCGGCCGTACTTCACGGTGCTGCTGCCATGGTTGTGCAGCTTCTCGTCGTTGTGCGCCTGGATGTCGCGCCCGGGGAACGACTCCTCCAGGTGCTTGAACATCGCCGGGTCGATCGCCATGACGTCTTCGAAGTGCCCGTGCAGCGGGCAGTCCTTGATCATCATGATCTTGCCGTCGCGCTCGACGATGGTGGCCTTGATCTCGCCCACCTTCTCGGTGAGCAGGATCGAGACGTCCTGCCGGCCGTCGAGAATCGACTGGCGCGCTTCGCGCACGCAGGTCGGGCAGAGCGAATCGGTCTCACGCGGCCATCCGAGCGGCGGCTTGGTCTTCTGCCACGACTTCAGCAGCGGCTTGTCGGACCAGCGAGGCGTGAAGGATGGGTTCTGACTGATCCGGTTGGCGGCTGAGAAGACCTGCCACAGGCCATTGGCCGCCACGGCCATCCCCTTCTCCGCGTACCTAATAGGCGCGTGCATCGTCTGTCGTCTCCTTGGCCCCTCTGGGCACTTCCGTTTGCCGGCTCCACGAACCGACACACCCGCGGAGCTAGTGGAACATCGCCATTCTAAAGATTTCCGCCCTGGAGGCGGACTTTCAGGGAAGGGGCAATAGCGGCAGCGAACGGGCAGCAGTCTGCGGCCTGCGGCCGCGGCTACCGGCTCCAGACTACGGGCTGCGGGCCATGAACCGGCACGACCCGACACGTTGAGTTACCAGGAGGGGTCCTTGACATCCCGGCCCCGAGGGAGGAGAGTCGCGAGGTACGACCCCATTCGGCCGACCCTCGCGTTTCCCTGGAGGGTGCCATGACGCCGACCGTTCCTCACCTCAACAGCCGCGCTCTCGCGGTGTTTCTACTCCTAGCCGCCCCTCCGCTCGCCATCGGTGTGGCGTTGGTGCTCGCCGTTGGCCACGATCGCCTGGGGGCCAGCTATGGGCACCATCTCGAGCAACTGGCCCAACAAACGGCGGCGGGCGTGGACGCGTACGTCTACCGCCGTACGCTGGATGTGTCGCTGCTCGCACGGTCGCCCGAGCTGCGGCGCGAGGCCGCCGCGGCATCTGCGCGCCCGTTCGATCGGGCTGCCGTGGATGCGCTCGACAAGGAATCGCAGCAGACGCCGACTCCCAAAGCCATCACGGCCATCCTCGACAATGCGGCGTCCAGGTACCTCAGCGACCTGGTGGCACACGACCGCATTTATCGCGAGTTGCTGCTCACTGACAGCATGGGCCGGCTGATCGCTGCCTCGGGCCAGCCGAGCGACTACTATCAGGCAGACGAGGATTGGTGGACGGCGGCGCACGGCGACGGCCGCCGCGGCCAGGTGAGCTTGAGCGACGTGCGATGGGACCCGAGCGCGCGCGTCCAGGCGATTGAGATCGCGGTTCCCGTGCCGGCGCCCGACTCAGACACGCTCGCCGGCATCCTCAAGGCGGTCACCGACAGCCGCGAGATGCTCGCCCTCGTCCGGAGCGTGCAGCTGGGCGACACCGGGTCTGCGTCGCTCCTGCGGCGCGATGGCTCGATCGTGTACGACCGTGGGGCGGCCGCCAATTCGAACGCGCGGTTCTGGGCGGCCGACGCGGTACAGTCCCGGATGCACGGCGAGCGACAGGCCGGCTCGATCGGCGGCACGTACTTCGAGGCCTCGACCGGCGACGGCACGCCGTACCTCGTCGGGTTGGCCGACAGCCAACTCGCGTCGAGCTACTCCAACGTCTCGTGGGTCATTGCCGTATCGCAGGCTCGTGACGAGCTTCTCGCGCCCATGAACATCGTCGGGTGGTACCTGCTGGCGCTGGTCGCGGCAGCCGCTATCGTCGTGCTGGCGCTGGCGCTCTGGTTCTCGATCCGCCTGGCAGCGCCGCAGGTGGATATCGACATGCACCTCGTGCCGCACGCGCCGGTGGCGCATGTCGGTGAGCTTTCGTCGAAGGAGCTACCCGGTGATCGCGTAGCTGGATAGATCGACCATTTGACGAATGACGATTGCTGATTGACGAATAGCCCTTGGGCAGTTGGGATTGCGCTCCGAGTCTCGGATCGCTCATTCGTCATCCGTCATTCCGCAATCGTCGGCCAGCGAAGGACGGCCCTGGCCCCTGTTATGATCGCCGCATGGCGGTGAAGGACGTCCTCATCATTGGAGCTGGCCCGGCCGGACTGGCGACTGCCATCGCCGCCAAGCAGCGGGGTCTGGACTACCTGGTCCTCGAGAAGGGCGTACTGGTCAACTCGATCTACGGCTTTCCGTCGAACATGGTCTTCTTCACCACGCCGGAGCTGCTCGAAATCGGCGGGATTCCGTTTGTCTCGCCTTTCGACAAACCCACGAGACTCGAGGCGCTGCGCTACTACCGCCGCATCGTAGACACGTTCGATCTCGCGATCGAATTCGACCGGACCGTGACGTCGATAGGGCAGGACGGCCGCGATGGCGACCGACGCTTCACGCTGGAGACCCGATCGGCGCAGGGAGAACGCCGCCTCTACGAGTCTCGCGCGGTCGTCGTGGCGATCGGCTACTACGACCATCCAAACGAGCTTGGCGTGCCCGGCGAGAGGCTGCCGCACGTCTCGCATTACTACAAAGACGTCCCACACTTCGTACCGGAAGCGCGTTGTCGTGGTCGGCGGGAAGAACTCAGCGGCCGAAGTGGCGCTCGAACTGTATCGGGGAGGCGCACAGGTGACGCTCGTCCATCGCCGCGCGCAGCTGGCCAGTTCGATCAAGTACTGGGTGAAGCCGGATATCGAGAACCGCATCGCGGAAGGCACCGTCGCCGCACGCTTCGAGACGGAGGTCGTCGAGATTCGACCCGATGCCGTCGTCGTGCGGCCCACGGGAGCGGGTGGCGGGCCAGTCGAGCAGCTGCCTGCCGACGCGGTGTTTCTCATGACGGGCTACCACGCCGATTGGGAGTTCCTCCGTGAGGCTGGCTTGACGCTGGATCCGGCGACGCGCGTGCCGACCTACGACACCGCGACCTACGAGACCAACGTCGCGAACCTGTTCGTGGCCGGCGGCGTGGTCGCGGGGCGCGACACCGCGCCAATTTTCATCGAGAACGGACGCTTCCACGGCGAGGCCATTGCCGGCGTCCTGGCCGAACGACTCGCGCGCCAGCCAGTCAGCCGCTAGCCCTTACCCCTTACCCCTTACCCCCTACCTCTTACCTCACCCTTACCCCTCACCTCTTAGCCCTCCGTGCGCTCCGGTGTGGTCGCTGACCGCCAGTTGAGTGACGTGATACGTCGCCGGTGTATCGCCCACATTCGTCAGGCCGTGCAGATGATTCGAAGCGTGAAAGATTACGGAGCCCGGTCCGACGCGCGTTTTCGTCCCTTCCGAGAAGACTTCGACCATTCCCTGTTGCACGATGATGATCTCTTCGTTCGGATGCCGGTGCGGGGCGTGGGACGAGAGACCCGGATTGAGCGTGGTCACGTGGCACTCGAGTTCGGTGAGCGTAGCGGTCGGTGCCTTGAACACCTGGCGCACCGCTCCGACTGCCGTGGTGGTGGCCGTGAGCGCCGTCCAATCGACGACGGTGGATGACATGACAGGCTGGTCGGCCGCGCGCACTACGGCCGGAGCCAGCGCCGCGCTTCCGGCTGCAGCGAGGAGACGGCGCCTCGTGATGTGCATGGAGCTCCTCAGGTAGGCAGGGCACGGACTACGAGACTACGAACTACAAACTTCCGCTCAGTGCGCGAGCTTTGACGCGGCGCAGGCCCTGTGCATCAACGCCTTCATTTCGAGCAGCTCCACCAGCGATTGGCCTCGCGCGAGCGGACCGTCGCGTTCGAGCAGCGCCTGTTTTTCGAGCGCCTCGAGCGGCAGGTACTGTGCGAGCGCATTGATGATCTCGACGTCGGGGATCGACGCCGGAACGTGCATGTCCGCACCGGCCCGTTCGACGAGCGGGGCGACCAATGCTTCGAGCCGCTGCCGTGCATCGCGCAGCCGGGCAGCGTCGCGGGTGTCCACCGGGTCGGCGAGCGGCTCCACCAACGCTTTTCTGAATGACCGTCCGTCCTGCTCGGCGTGGACCCGGAATTTCTCGAGCCCCTGCAGGACGATGTTGTAGCGCCCGTCCGGGAGCGGCTCGGCATGCGTGATGAGACCGGCACACCCGACCGGATAAATCGGTGGGCGGTTCTCGTACTCGGCCTCGAATCCCGGCCGCAGCAACACCATGCCGATCAGGCGATCGCCGGCCAATGCTTCCGCCACCATCTCGCGGTAGCGGGGCTCGAAGATGTGCAGCGGCAGCCCGACTTGTGGGAAGAGGACGACGTTCGGCAGCGGGAAGATGGGAATCTCAGGAGGAAGCAACATGAGACTACGTCAGTTCGGAATTCGGAGTGCGGAGTGCGAGCACTGAGTTCGGCGTGCAGAGCGCGGAACTCGGAATTCAATTCGGAAATATCACTCCGCACGTCGCACTCCGCATTCCGAATTCAGTGTATCGTCCGCGTTTTCTTATCGACGTAGTCCATCAAGACGTACTGGCCCAGAGTGTAGGGCGTCGTGAAGTACGCCTTGCCGCGGCAGATCTCGGCCACCCGCCGGACGAAGCTCACGAGGTCGTAGTCGCGTGCCAGCATGAACGTGTTGATCTGGATGCCGGCCCGGCGGCAGTTGGCCACTTCGCGCAGCGTCTCGGTCACGACCAGCGGATCGAGGCCGAACGCGTTGCGATAGATCCGGCCGTCCGGCTGCGTCAGCGCTGACGGCTTGCCGTCGGTGATCATGACGATCTGCCGCATGTCCTTCCGCTGGCGCTCGAGAATTCGCCGGGCCAGCCGAAGGCCTTCGCGCGTATTGGTGTAGTACGGGCCGACGCGCACCCGGCCGAGTTGCGCAAGCGGCACTTCTTCGGCCGAGTCGTGAAAGAGGACCAGGTGCAGCGCGTCGCCGGCGTACTGCAACCGGATCAGCTGCGAGAGAGCGAGCGCCACGCGCTTGGCCGGTGTGAAGCGATCCTCGCCGTACAGAATCATGCTGTGACTGCAGTCGAGCATGATGACGGTCGCGCAGGAGCTCTGATACTCGCCCTGCATGACAGCCAGATCCTCGTAATCCACGTCGATGGCGCCGCCCGGTTTGAACGTGCCCTGCTGCCGGGCGCGCTGGACGGCATTCAACAGCGTCGCGCTGGGATCCAGGTTCAGCGTGTCGCCGAACTCGTAGGGCTTGGCGACCCCCGAGGTCTCGACGCCCGTTGCGAGGTCGCGCGTGTCGTGGCGTCCGAAGCTGCTCTTGCCGAGTGAGCCGAGCAGATCGCGGAGGGCGCGATAGCCCAGGAAGTCGAGACTCTTGTCGGTGACCTCGAAGCGCGTCGGCTTCGCGTCGCCCATGCCCCCGCCGCTGCCATCCGCGCGTTCGCGCCGGCGCTGTTCGGACTCGAGATCCGGAGCCGGCGCGATGTAGCCCTGCTCCTGCATGCGCGCCATGATCTGCTGGATCAGCTGCTCGAGCTGCTGTTGCGCGTCTTCGCCGGCGTCCGGTCCGAGCAGCCGCTCGAGCGCCTCGTCTGGCAAGACGCCGCCGCTCATCAGCGCCTCGAGAATCGCGTCGTACAGCGCCTGCATCGACCGGTCGTCGTCCATGCCGCTGAAGTGCGGATCGTTGAAGCCGCTCGAGAGCAGCAGATCCGACAGCTTCGAGACGAGCGACTCCATATCGAGGTCGTCGAGCAGTTCGGCGACGTATTTCGAATACTTGATCTTCATCGGCCTCAGGCACTACGAACTACCAACTACGAACTACCAACTACCAACTACGAAGTTCAGTTGTAGTACTTCTTCTTGGCTCCCGGAATCGACGGCATGTCGTCGAAGTCGTGGTCCGGAGCCTGCTGACGGGCGCGACGCGGCGTCGAGCTATCGGCGGCCTGGAAGCCGCGGTCGTCGGTACGGGTGATCCGCTTCGTGGCTGCCAGGCCCTCGAGGATGAATCCGACGGCCGCCGCGCGCACGGGTGGCTCGGCGCGATGATCGACTCCTGCATGCCGCGCGAGATCGAGCAGGCCGGGCACGCGGCCCGCATCCGACAGCAGGTTGGCCGACGAGGCGGTCTCGTCGAACTGCAGCGTGCCGCCTTTGTCGAACCAATCCACGACGCTGCGCGTGTCGACGTTTTCGAAGTACCCGATGAAGACGTTCGCCACTGCGGCACGAATCAGTTCGCGCGCGATCTGATCGGCACCCCGCAATTCGCCTTCGTACTCGAGCTCGAACTTTCCCGTCATTGCCGGCAGCGCCGCATAGATGTCGGCCATACTGGCGACCGCAGGCGACTCGCCGTGCGCGAGCGCCCGCCGCTCGGCATTGCTCGTGGCGTTCTCGAGCACCGTGATGGGCATGCGCTGGCTGACGCCCGATCGCTTGTCGATCCGGCGCTCGGCACGCGCCTGGAACGCGACCTCCTCGACCACTTCACGCACATAGTGCGGCACATCCACCGCAATGTCCTTGCGCGACGTCCACGCTTCCTGACGGGTGATGGCCAGGGCCTCATGCCGCGTCGACGCATAGTGCGTCCGGATCTCGGATCCGATGCGGTCCTTGAGCGGCGTGATGATCTTCCCGCGCGCCGTGTAGTCCTCGGGATTTGCGGTGAACGCCATCAGGAGGTCCAGCCGCATCCGCACGGGGTACCCTTTGATCTGGACGTCGCCTTCCTGGAGGATGTTGAACAGACCCACCTGAATCTTGCCGGCAAGGTCTGGCAGTTCGTTGATCGCAAAGATGCCGCGGTTGGCTCTCGGCAGCAGCCCGTAGTGCATGGTCAGTTCGTCGCCGAGCTGGAGGCCGCCGCGCGCGGCTTTGATCGGATCGATGTCTCCGAGCATGTCGGCGATCGTGACGTCCGGCGTGGCGAGCTTCTCGACGTAGCGATCCTCGCGTCCGAGCCAGCCAATCGGCATGGCGTCGCCTTCAGCCGCAAGGCGCGTGCGGCACGCGGCGCACAGCGGCTGCAGCGGGTCGTCGTGAATTTCGCAGCCAGGCACGACCGGAATGGCCTCGTCGAGCAGATCGACGAGCGACCGCATCAGGCGCGTCTTGGCCTGGCCGCGCAGGCCCAGCAGAATGAAGTTATGTTTCGAGAGCAGGGCGTTGACGACGTGCGGCACGACGGTGTCGCCGTAGCCGATCACGCCGGGGAAGAGCGGACGGCGGTCGCGCAGCCTGCGTAGAAGGTTGACTCGAACCTCGTCCTTGACGCTTGCATGACGAGGCAGGCCATCCGCCACCGCGCGGCGCAGGTCGCCCACGGTTCGGGGTCGTTCGCTGGTAACCATGGTCGATTCTAGCACGCGGATTTGCACGGTTCGGGTGCCCGCGGAGTGTCATCGGCCGCTTATAATGACGCGTTCATCGCCTCGCGTGGCACCAGACCGATCTCCCGCCGAACGACCTCACACGCCGCTCGTTTTCGGGCATCGCGGCGGCCGGGCACTCGGGCCCGAGAACACGTTGACCGGCTTCGATCTCGGGATCGCGGCTGGTGCAGACGGTCTCGAGCTCGACGTGCACCTCGCCGCTGATGGCATTCCTGTCGTGCACCACGATGTGGACCTCGACCGTTGCACCGACGCGACAGGACCGATTGCGGCGCGGACTGCCGACGAACTGGCACACGTGGACGCGGGATTTCGTTTCGGCGAAGAGGCCGGCTTCCCGTGGCGCGGGCGCGGTGTGGGCGTGCCGATGCTGAGCGCCGTCCTCGCGCGCTATCGCGACGTGCCGCTCATCATCGAGATCAAGACGACGTCGCCGAAGGCGCCTCAGGCTGTCGTGGATGCGGTTCGATCCGCCACCGCCCTCGGGCGGGTCTGCGTCGGATCCTTCAACTTCGACACGCTGCGCGCCGTGCGGGCGATCGAGCCGACGCTGGCGACGAGCGCGTCACGGCCCGAAGGACAGCGCGCGTTGTACCGATCGTGGTGGGGACTTGGAGTAGGCCGCGTGCCGTATCGCGCCTTCCAGGTGCCGGAACAATCGGGACGCCTTCGCGTGGTGTCGCCGCGCTTCATCCGGGCCGCACACCGCGCGAACCTGGCGTTCCAGGTCTGGACCGTGAACGACGAGGCCGACATGCGCCGTCTGCTCGACTGGGGTGTGGACGGCCTGATCTCGGATCGTCCGGACGAGGCTGTCCGGGTGCGGGACGATTGGGCGCGGTCACGGCACGCGGCACGTTCACGGAACGACGATGGACGGCCGCAGCAAGGAGTCACGTCCTGAACGCGCCAGCGCTCTCGCGATCGACGTTGCTGGCATGTGTGCTGCTCGCAGCGAGTCTCTACGCCCTGCCGCTCGTCCACCCTTTTCCGCTGCTCGACCCCGATGAAGGTCTGCACGCGGCCATCACCTCCGAAATGATCGAGCGCGGTGACTACATCGTCCCGCGCTTTCTGGGCGAGCCGTTTCTCGACAAGCCGATCCTGTTCTTCTGGTCGCAGGCCGCGTCCATGCGCGTGGTGGGTGAGACGGAAGCTGGTGTCAGGCTGCCCGGACTCGTGTTCGGATTGCTCGGTGCGCTCACGACCGGCTGGCTGGCGGCGGTCGGTACTCGGACACCGCGGCGGATGGCTGGCGGCCCCACTCTACGCGACCATGCTCGTGCCGATGGCGCTCGCTGAAGTGCCCGTGCACGACATCGCACTCGTTCCGTTTACCACCTGCGCCGTGCTCGCCTTCTGGCGCGCGTCACGCGCTGCAACGACGCTCTCGAGCCTGGGATGGTCGCTCGTTGCGGGCGTCGCGCTCGGGCTGGCCGTCCTGACCAAGGGCCTGCCCGGCGTCGCGATCGTCGGTCTGGCTCATGCGACGGTTCTGGTCCTCGAGCGCCGCTGGAGCGTGACAATTCTCGCAGGCGGCATCCTGGCCCTGGTTGCGGCAAGCGCCATCGCAGCTCCGTGGTACCTCGCCATGGAGCAGCTGAATCGCGGTTACCTGCATTACTACTTCGTCGAACGTCACCTCTCCGGGTTCGCTACCGAGCTGCAGCGTCACGGACAACGTCCCTGGACCTACTACTTTCCCGTCGTCATCGGCGGCGGGCTTCCCGCAACACTCTATGCGGCGCTCGCTCTGCAGCGTCCCGATGAGGACGAAGACTCGGTGCGCGCGGCACGACGACTGGGATGGGCGTGGCTCCTGACCGGCTGGATCTTCCTCAGCTTTGCTGGATCCAAGCTCTTCACCTACGCGCTGCCACTCTTCCCGGCACTCGCGCTGCTTGCGACCCTTCCATGGATCCGGTACTTCAGCGGACGAGGAAAGGGCCTTACCGGAGCAGTGGTCGCCCACGCCGTGGTGATAGCGGCGCTCCTGCCGTTGGTCGTCGCTGGAGGCATCACGACCGGCGTACTCACGGTGAGCGTGTGGGTCGTTCTTGCCGAAACGGTGATCGCCGCTGGCTGCAGCATGGCGGTTCGCGCGTGGCGCGCCGGCAGCGCCGATCGCGCCGCAACGCTGCTCACGCTGACCACCACCGCCGTCGTAGCGACCGTGCTCACCGTGATCCTGCCTGCGGCAGCGACGTCGTTCACAGCCCGCGACCTGGCCCTCGCGCTCAATCGTCGCCCTCAACTGCCGCCACGCCTGATCGTCGTGCGCGAGCGCGTCGGATCGCTCGTCTTCTATCTCGACCCTCGCCTGCGCGTCGGCCTCACGGGCGAGCGCCTCCAGACCGTCCAGGCTCGCGAGCTTCGTGACCGCGCCGCGCCACGAGGTACCCTGGTTGCGATACGGACGCGCGACGTGCCGCGCCTGGCGAACTTCGTCGACCTGTCCGCCATCCGGTTCGCGCAGGCTGGGCCCTACCGCCTCTACATGGCACGCGATCTTGGGATTCGGGAGGATCAATGACGGCCAGCCCCGACCCCTGCAGCCGGCTCAGCACTGAGAACGCGGCGCGTCCTGCAGCAATCCGCTCCGTGCATGACCGTCATCGAAAGATCGACCACCGGTGGGTTGGTGGATTCTTCACCCACGCTCCGACTAAAATATGGGTTTGTCTTCTTACGCTCGGCAGTCCGGATAACTGCCTGACTCTCCCCAGGTTGCACACATGAGAAACCCAGCCGCCCTGCAGGACCCCGCGACCGACGCCGTTGAAACCCGCGAGTGGCTCGAGTCGCTCGACTACGTTCTGCAGCACGGCGGCGTCGCTCGAGCCGCTCAGCTCCTCCGTCAGCTCGATGCGCACGCCAGGCAGACCGGCGCCCGGATCCCGTTCACGGCCAACACGCCCTACACAAACACGATTCCAGCCGACCAGCAGCCCTCGTTCCCCGGCAACCAGAAACTCGAACGACGCATCAAGAGCCTGGTCCGCTGGAACGCGCTGTCGATGGTCGTCCGGGCGAACAAGCTGAGTGACGGCATCGGCGGACACATCTCGACCTACGCCTCCGCGGCGACGCTCTACGAAGTGGGTTTCAACCACTTCTTCCGCGGCCGCACCGAGACACAGCAGTCAGACATCGTGTACTTCCAGGGACACGCCGCCCCCGGCATCTACTCGCGCGCGTTTCTGGAAGGACGGCTGTCCGTCGAGCAGCTCGAGAACTTCCGTCGCGAGCTGGCGAAGGGCGGTGGGTTGTCGTCGTACCCGCATCCGTGGCTGATGCCGGACTTCTGGCAGTTCCCGACGGTATCGATGGGCCTCGGGCCGATCATGGCGATCTACCAGGCCCGCTTCAATCGCTACCTCGAGGATCGGGGACTGATCAAGCCATCGAGCCAGAAGATCTGGGCGTTCCTCGGAGACGGCGAGACCGACGAGCCCGAAACGCTCGGCGCCATCACGCTCGGCTCGCGGGAGAAGCTCGACAACCTGATCTTCGTCATCAACTGCAACCTGCAGCGGCTCGACGGACCCGTCCGAGGCAACGGTCAGATCGTCCAGGAGCTCGAGGCGATCTTCCGCGGCGCGGGCTGGAACGTCATCAAGGTGCTGTGGGGCAGTGATTGGGATCACCTGCGCGACACACCCGACGGACTGCTCGCGCGGCGGCTCGGTGAGATCGTCGACGGGCAGTATCAGAAGTACGCCGTCGAAGATGGCGCCTACATGCGGCAGCATCTCTTCGGCACCGATCCCCGCTTGCTCGAGATGGTGCGACATCTATCCGACGACGAGCTGAAGAAGATGCGGCTGGGCGGACACGATCCCGTCAAGGTCTACGCCGCGTACAAAGCCGCGGTCGAGACCAAGGGACAGCCGACCGTGGTTCTTGCCCGCACGATCAAGGGATACGGTCTTGGCGAGGCCGGTGAGGGCAAGAACATCACCCACCAGCAGAAGAAACTGAACGAAGACGAGCTTCGCACCTTCCGCGCCCGCTTCGACATCCACCTCTCGGACGAACAGCTGTCGCACTCGCCGTTCTCTCGGCCACCCGACGACAGTCCAGAAATCCGATATCTCCACGAGCGGCGCCGAGCGCTCGGCGGCTATCTGCCATCGCGTGTGGTGACCGCGCCGCCGCTTCGTCCCACGCTGGAACCGATCTTCGAGGAGTTCTACAAGGGCACGGAGGATCGCAAGGTCTCGACGACGATGGTGTTCGTCAAGATGCTCGCGAAGATGCTTCGCGACAAGGAAATTGGACGGCTTGTCGTGCCCATCGTTCCCGACGAGGCGCGCACGTTCGGTATGGAGTCGCTCTTCCGTGCTGTCGGCATCTACGCGCACGCCGGACAGCTCTACGAGCCGGTGGACATCGATACGCTGCTCTACTACAAGGAAGCGCGCGACGGGCAGATCCTCGAAGAAGGCATCACCGAAGCCGGGTCGATGTCGTCGTTCATCGCGGCAGGCACCGCCTACGCGACGTACGGCGTCAACACCATCCCGTTTTTCATCTACTACTCGATGTTCGGCTTCCAGCGGATTGGCGACCTGATCTGGGCTGCCGCCGATTCACGCACCCGAGGCTTCCTGCTCGGCGGCACCGCCGGCCGGACGACGCTGGCGGGTGAAGGCCTGCAGCACCAGGATGGCAACAGCCAGGTCTTCTCGATCGCGTATCCCAACGTCGTCTCGTACGACCCGGCGTTCGCGTACGAGGTGGCGGTCATCATTCAGGATGGGATTCGCCGGATGTACGGCGATCAGGAAAGCATCTTCTACTACCTGACGGTGATGAACGAAGCGTACGAAATGCCCTCGATGCCGGAGGGGCCAGACGTTCGCGATGGCATCTTGAAGGGCATCTACCGCTTCAGCCAGGCGCAGGGCAAGGGCAAGCTCCGCGCGCAGCTCATTGGCAGTGGCCCGATCCTGCCAGAAGTCATCAAGGCGCAGGCGATACTGTCGGAGCGGTACAACGTCCAGGCCGACGTCTGGAGCGCCACCAGCTACAACGAGCTGTACCGCGAAGGCCACGCCTGCGAACGGTGGAACATGCTGCACCCTGGCGAGGCGCCGAGGGTGCCGTTTGTGACGCGAACGTTCGCCGACACGCACGGGCCGATTGTTGCCGCCTCCGACTACCTGAAGGTGCTGCCGGACCTGATCGACCGCTGGCTGCCGCGGCCGCTCGTATCGCTCGGGACCGACGGCTTTGGTCGCAGCGAGAGCCGCGCGTCGCTGAGGAATCACTTCGAAGTGGATGCGCGATTCGTGACCGTGGCCACGCTGGCCGCGCTCGTCCGCGACAAACAGCTCGACGCCAAGGTCGTACAGCAGGCGCTGGCCGACCTCGAGGTCGACCCCGAGAAGGTCAACCCGGCGATTGCGTAGACAGGCTGATGGCGAACGGCTTAAGGCTGAGGGCCGGCCGATTCCTGTGCACCCGCTCTGGCCTTCGGCCTTCGGCCCCTGGCCCTGAGCCTCCTGAGGAACATCTGTGACCGAATTGTTGCTGCCCGAGCTCGGAGAGAACATCGTCGCCGGCGATGTGGTGCGTGTGCTCGTCCACGTTGGCGACCGCATCGCGCGCGATCAGCCGATTCTCGAGCTCGAGACCGACAAGGCAACCATCGAGGTGCCTTCGTCGCTGACCGGTACCATCGCAGAGGTACGCGTCCAGCCGTCGCAGAAGGTCAAGGTCGGCCAGGTGATCCTGGTCGTGGACGAATCGGGTGGCGCGGCGGCTCCGCCGCACCCGCCGCGGCGGAGACGAAGCCGGCGGCTCCCGCTGCGCCAACACACGCCTCCGAAGCGGCCGTGGAAGGTGGACTCGCGCAGGACGTGCACGGGACGCCCACGACGACGGGCGCGCCTGACGCGCGCGGGCAACAGGAACGTGAGCAGGGTCTTGGGCAGGTCGCTCCGCCGCAGGACGCGGGCTGGTGGCCGTCCAGGGCGGATCGTGGACATCGCGGCGGGGCGCCCGGCGCCCGCCTCCGGCGGTCCCGTGCCTGCCGCGCCCTCCACGCGCCGCTACGCGCGCGAGCTGGGCCTCGACATCGGCCAGGTGCCCGGCACCGGACCGGGAGGCCGCGTCTCGCTGGACGATGTGAAGTCGCAGGCGCGGACAGTGATCTCGGGATCCGGCGGCAAGGCCCACGTCGTGACCACCGTGCCGCTGCCCGACTTCTCGAAATGGGGCGAGGTCGAGCGCCAGCCGATGCGCGCCGTCCGCCGCAAGACCGCCGAGCACATGGCGCGCGCCTGGGCTACGGTGCCGCATGTCACGCAGGGCGACAAAGCCGACATCACCAACCTCGAGGCGCTCCGGCAGAAGTATGGAAAGCGAGTCGAAGCCGGCGGCGGCAAGCTGACCGTCACGGCCATCGCGCTCAAGGTGGTCGCGTCGGCGTTGAAGGTGTTCCCGCAGTTCAACGCGTCGATCGACGTGGACAACGAGCAGGTCGTCTACAAGAAGTACGTGAACATCGGCGTCGCGGTGGACACGGAGTTCGGTCTGCTCGTGCCCGTACTGCGCGACGTGGATCAGAAGAACATCATCCAGATCTCGGCGGAGCTGGCGCAGCTGGCAGACAAGGCCAAGGCGCGGAAGCTCACGCTCGAGGACATGGAGGGCGGCTGCTTCACCGTCAGCAACCTGGGCGGCATCGGTGGCACGTACTTCACGCCGATCGTGAACGTCCCCGAGGTGGCCATCCTCGGCATGTCGCGATCGGTCGTCGAACCCGTCCACGTGAACGGCGAGTTCCAGCCGCGCACGATGATGCCGCTGTCGCTCTCGTACGACCACCGGCTCATCGACGGCGCAGATGCAATCCGCTTCCTGCGCTGGATCTGCGATGCGCTCGAGCAGCCTTTCGTGATGGCGCTCCAGGGGTGATACTCGCCCTAGACTTCAGGCTGCGGACTGCAGGCTGCGGGCCAGACCGCGTCGCCGTGCCAAGGCCGAAGCCGAAGCGCCTTGTTTAGATCTTGTCTGTAGCCCGCAGACTGTAGCCCGTAGCCCTCGAACCGTATGTCCACTCACTCCACTGACCTTGCTGTGCTCGGCGCTGGCCCGGGGGGCTATGCCGCCGCATTTCTTGCCGCCGATCTCGGGATGAAGGTGGCGCTCATCGACACTGAGCCCGCGCCGGGCGGCGTGTGCGTCTACCGCGGATGCATTCCGTCGAAAGCGCTGCTGCATGCCGCAAAGCTCCTGACCGAAGCGAAGCATGCCTCGGCGTGGGGCCTGCATTTTGGCGAGCCGCGCATCGAGCTCGACAAGCTGCGTGGCTGGAAGGACCAGGTCGTCTCGAAGCTCACTGGCGGGACGGGCCAACTCGCCAAGCTGAGGAAGGTGCAGTACATCCAGGGGCGAGCGTCGATCAGCGACGCGACGTCGTTCGAGGTCGAGACGGCGCGCGGGCGCGAACACGTCACGTTCCAGCACGCCATCCTCGCGACCGGCTCGCGTCCGGCTGTGGTTCCGTCGCTCGCGATCGGCAGTGCCCGCGTAATGGACTCGACCGGTGCGCTCGAGCTCGCCGATGTGCCGGGCCGGCTGCTCGTCGTCGGCGGCGGCTACATTGGACTCGAGTTGGGCACGGTCTACGCCGCGTTGGGATCGAAGGTGACCGTCGTCGAGATGCTGCCGGGTCTGTTGCCTGGCGCGGATCGCGACCTCGTCGGTGTGCTGGCCAAGCGGGTCGAGACGATGTGCGAGCACGTGTACCTGAGCACGAAAGTGGTCGCGCTGCGCGAAGAAGCGGATGGACTCCATGTCACGCTCGAGAACGAAAACCTCGAGCGGCGCGAGGAGCTGTTCGACAAGGTGCTCGTGTCGGTAGGACGGAAGCCGAACTCCGCGATCCCCGGACTCGATAAGACCAAGGTCGAAGTGGACGCGCGCGGCTTCATCAAGGTCGATGCGCGGCTTCAGACCGCCGAGCCCTCGCTCTACGCGATTGGCGACGTCGTGGGCGAGCCGATGCTCGCACACAAGGCGTCACACGAAGGACGCGTGGCTGTCGAAGCCATACACGGCGAGGATGTCGTCTTTGCGCCGGCGGCAATTCCGGCTGTCGTCTTCACGGATCCCGAGCTGGCCTGGTGCGGGCTCACCGAGGAGCAGGCGAAGAAGGAAGGCCGGCGCGTCGAAATCGCCAAGTTTCCCTGGGGGGCGTCCGGACGCGCGATGACGCTGGATCGCACCGATGGGCTGACCAAGCTCGTAATCGAGCCCGGCACGGAGCGGGTGCTCGGCGTTGGCCTCGTGGGCTCCGGCGCCGGCGAACTGATTGCCGAGGGCGTTCTCGCCCTCGAAATGGGCGCCGTCGTCTCGGACCTGAAGATGACGATTCACCCGCATCCGACGCTCTCCGAGACCGTCATGGAAGCGGGCGAGATCTTCTTCGGCCAGAGCACGCATGCGTACCGGCCGCGGAAGAAATAAGTCCCGCAGCGCGTCGTATTCGGTTTCGTGTTCGTGTTCGAAAGATCACAGCGCCGACGTCCAGTTCAACGTCGAATACGAATCCGAAGACGAATACGACACACGAGTCCAACCTAGGGCATTTTCCCTTTCGTCCCCGTTTTCACTCTCAGCAGCCCCTTGTTCGCCGTGATGTACAGCACGGAGCCGTCCTCGCCCCAGGCCAGGTTCGCGGTGGGGACCCCCGTGTCGATGCGGCCCAGAGGCGTGCCGTCGGGGAGGATGATCCAGACGCCGCCCGGTCCGGTGGCCCAGAGCCGACCGTCCACGTCCACCTTCATGCCGTCGGGCAGCCCGGGCTTGCCCGCCTTCACTTCCGACGTTTCGTCGATTACGACCTTGCCCGGTCCAATCGTGCCGTCGTCCTTGACCGGATACGCGGTGATGATTGCTTCTTCGGGCCAGGACTGGGCGACGTACAGCGTCTTTTCGTCGGGTGAGAACGCGAGCCCGTTCGGCGCCTTCAGCTCCTTCGTGAGGAGCGTGACGCTGCCGTCCGGCTTCACGCGGTACACGCCGGTGAAAGGCAGTTCGCGCTGCGGGTCGTCGAACGTCTTTGGCAGGCCGTAGGCGGGGTCGGTGAAGTAAAGATCGCCATTCGACTTGAACACCAGATCGTTCGGGCTGTTCAGCCGCTTGCCTTCGAACTTGTCCACGACGTTGGTGAGGCGGCCTGGGGCGTCGACACGCGCGATGCGGCGGTCGCCGTGCTGGCAGAGGACGAGGCGTCCCTTCGAGTCGAACGTCAGGCCGTTGCTGCCCGGCTCTCGTCCCGTGAACGGAGCGCTGCCGCTGTATCCGGATGGGCGGAGGAAGTCGCTGATGCCTTCGCCTTCCTTCCAGCGTTCGATGACGTTGTTCGGGATGTCCGAGAAGAGGAGCACCTTCGCCGAGTGGTCCCATACCGGACCTTCCGCCCACGCGAAGCCATCCGCGAGCTTCTCGATCACCGTGCTTTTGGGCAGCAACGGATCGAGTCGAGGATCGAGGCGGACGATGGTCGGCGGACCTTCGGCGGGTTGGGCGGTGGGTGACATCACGAATCCGGCCAGCAGTACGGCTGGCAGCAGAATGGTGGCGCGCCGGCGCGCCTGGCTCATTGTGGGCATCTCGCGCTCCTGCTCGGTGCGAGCGCCGGGACGGGATCTGTCGGGCGCCGCAGCCCGCCAAGCATACTGCTGCGGACGTGGTACCGCCACACCCCGATGTAACATCGCGCCGGCACACTCGGCGAAGTCGGTGCTCACGCGTCATGAGGGGGATCGCACGCATGGCAGCCACCAGTCTCGCTTCAACTCCGGCGCCGTCGCCAGCCGCCGGTGCGGCGGCGACGAAGCGCTATCTCGCGCTCGATGCCTATCGCGGCTTCATCATGCTGATGCTGGCGTCCGAGGGGCTCGGCTTCTCCGCTCTCCGGAACGATCCCACCTGGGGGCGCGTAGCGGGTTGGTTCGATCACGTGCCCTGGGATGGCCTCGTCTTCTGGGATCTGATACAGCCGGCTTTCATGTTCATGGCCGGTGTGGCCCTGCCGTTCGCCCTCGCGGCCCGTCGAGCGCGCGGCGCCTCCGAACGCGACAATTTTCACCACGTTCTCGCGCGCTCGATCCGGTTACTGATCCTGGGCGTGATTCTCGTCTCCATTGGCTCGGGGCAGATCAAGCTGCAGGTGATCGTCGTGCTGGGGCAGCTCGCGTTCACGTACTTCCTCAGCTACGTGATCATGCAGTGGAGGTGGCGCTGGCAGGTGGTGGCGGCAGTCGGGCTCCTCGTCTTCTGGATGGCGCTGCTGTTCGCGTTTCCAGGGCCCGATGGACCGTACTCGAAGAGGGACCACGTCGGCCTGGTGGTGGACCGATGGATCTTCCACTACGACTACGACCCCGCGTACTCGAGCCTGAATTTCATTGCGAGTACGGTCTGGACGCTCACAGGCGTGTGGACGGGGCAGCTGCTGATGGGGCCGCTGGCGAGCAGCGAGAAACTGAAGCGGCTCGCTGCGGGAATGGTGTTCTCGTTCGCCGTCGGGCTGTTGTTGGGGGTGTGGATCCCGATGATCAAGCAGCTCGTCACCCCGTCGTTCGTGATCTACAGCCTCGGCTGGGTGCTCTTCATGCTGATCGCGTTCTACGTCGTGATAGAAGTGCTGGGCTATCGGTGGTGGACGTTCCCGCTCGTCGTCTTCGGCGCGAACTCGATCTTCATCTACTCGTTCGACATGGTGTTGCGGGAATGGCTGGACAACGCCGTTGGCGTGTTCACGTTCCACTACAAGGGGATTGGCACGCTCGCGCCCGTCGCGCAGTCAGTCACCGTGCTGGCCGTGCTGTGGTCGCTCTGCTACTGGATGTATCGGCGGAAAATCCTGATCAAACTCTGATTCGTCATTGCGCCCGTTCTTGACTCGCAATGAGTCCGTCTGCCTGTTCGTGCGCGTGGTAGGAGCTTCTGACGAGCGGTCCTGACTCGACGTGGCCGAAGCCGAGGTCGAGCGCGATCCGCTTCAGCTCGGCAAATTCGCCAGGCGTGTAGTAGCGGACCATCGTGAGGTGCGACGCGGTCGGCCGCAGATACTGACCGATCGTCAGGATCGACACACCGACGCCGCGCAGATCGCGGAGCGTCTCGACGAGCTCGTCCCACTCCTCGCCAAGGCCGACCATCAATCCGCTCTTCGTGGGAATCGCTGGCGCGTAGGTGCGAGCGCGATCGAGGAGCTCCAGCGTGCGTGTGTAGCGGCCGCCGGTACGCGCGATGCGATAGAGCCGGGGCACCGTCTCGGTGTTGTGGTTGAGAACGTCCGGGCCTGCGTCGAGCACCGTGCGGAGAGGCGCCTCGAGTCCCTGGAAGTCGGGGATGAGCACCTCGATGCGGCAGTCCGGCCGGCTCGCCCGGACGCGTCTGATGGTCTCGGCAAAGATGCCGGCACCACCGTCCTCGAGGTCGTCACGATCGACCGAGGTGATGACGACATATTGGAGCGCAAGCGTGTCGATCGCAGCCGCGATACGCGCCGGTTCGGCGAGGTCGAGCTCCGCGGGCTTCCCATGCGGCACCGCGCAATAGCCGCAGGCCCGGGTGCAGACGTCGCCCAGGATCATGAACGTCGCCGTGCCGTGATGCCAGCACTCCCCGATGTTCGGGCAGCGGGCTTCCTCGCATACGGTATTGAGCTTGAGATCGTGCATCAAGCCCTTGAGCCGCTGATAGTTGGGAGATCCGGGCGCGCGCACCTTCAGCCAGTCGGGCTTCTTCTCGCGTGGCAGCCCGGGCGAGATGTCCCGCGGGCGGATGATGCGGAGCGGCGTCGCAGACATCGACCCTTCAATGATACCCGGTTGCGCCGGCTGACGACCAAAGCCCAGGCCCAAAGCCCAGGCCCAAAGCCCAGAGCCCAAAGCCTAGACCGAATGTGTCATTGAGCTGTCTCTCCCGGCTTGAGATCCAGGACCTGGACGCCCGTCAGTTCGACGAGCGCCTTGAGCGCAGCCGGTGTCCCCGTCAGCAGCGGGAAGGTCCCGTGGTGGATCGGCAGCACCTGCGACACGCCGAGCATCTCGCACGCGCGAGCGGCCTGTTCGGGGCCCATCGTGAAGACGTCGCCGATCGGCAGGCACGCCAGCTGCGGCCGGTACAACTCGGCGATGAGGCGCATGTCGCCGAACAGCCCTGTGTCGCCGGCGAAGTACACGGTCGGCGCGCCGGGTGCGCGCAGTACGAACCCCGCCGCCTCGCCGAGGTACACCATCGTCCCCTGATCCTCGTAGCTGCTGCTGTGCTGCGCGTCCACCATGGTGATCTGCACGTCGCCGATCTGGACCGTGCCGCCCTTGTTCATCGGCATGAGGTTCCGCACGCCTTTCTTGCCGAGCCACGAACAGATCTCGAAGTTCGACACCACCGTGGCGCTCGTCGCGCGCGCGACGCCGGCGGCATCCTCGATGTGATCGCTGTGCCCGTGCGAGACCAGCACACCGTCGAGTGGTGATGGATGATGCCAGCTGGGCGGGCACGCAGGGTTCTTCGCAAGCCAGGGATCCGCGAGCAGCCGCGTGTTGCCGGGAGACTGAAACAGGCAGGTGGCGTGGCCGAGCCAGGTAATCGCAAGCGTGCCCATTCCGGGAGTGTAGCCGGAGATGATGACGACTCGGCATCATCCAAACGGCCTCGCCTCGTTGCGAGGCGTCAAGAGTTGGGCGCTGGCATTCGTCCAGCTACTCTTCTGCAAGCGCGGCTTGCGGTGAGATACGAGCTGCCCGGCGCGACGGGAGCAGGCATGCCGCAAGACAGACGGTCGCCAGCACCGCGCCGCTCATCGCGACGACGGGTACAGGCAGCGGAGCGACCTCGAAGAGAACCGCCTGCATGGCGCGCCCGGTCAGCCATGCCCCAGCCAGCCCCATGACCGACCCGGTGGCAACCAGTCGGCCGGCCAGCGCGACGAACTGACGGCGCACCTGATCGGGACGCGCGCCGAGCGCCATGCGCAGCGCAATCTCGCGCCGGCGTTGAGCGACCGAGTAACTGAGGACGCCGTACGTGCCGATCGCGGTCAGCAACAATGCGATGATGGCGTAGAGGCCAGCGAGTACCGCCGGCGATCGACGGGCGATCAGACTGTCGGCAATCCGCGTCTCCATCGATCGGATGTTGTTGACGGGAAGTTCGGGATCGATTCTGCGGACGACTCGTTGCAGCGTGCCACCGAACGCGTCTGGCTCCAGGCTCGTCTTCGTGACCACGAACAAAGCGTTGTCAAAGCGTTCCGCGTAGGGGTAGTACACGGCGCCGAGTGCATCCTGCTCCGACAAGCCGGCTTGTTTCACCGCACCGACCACGCCGACGACCGTGAACGCCTCTGAGTCCGGGCCTACTTCCGACCCGAGAAAGAGCTGCCCTCCGATCTCGTTGCCCTTTGGCCAGTATCTGCGCGCAAAGTCCTCGTCGACGACACAGACATGACGGCCCATCCGGGCGTCGTCTGGCAACAGCGGCCGGCCCGCGAGCACAGGCAGACCCATGACTGCGAAGTACTCGCCCGCGACGGCGTAGGCGTAATTGGCTCTGACCGATGTGCCGGGCGGGAGCGCGTACCCCTTGACCGTGGTGGCGCTGCGATTGCTGTTGCCGCTGAGAGGAATGTTCGTGGCGATGCCTGCCGCGACGACGCCCGGCTGCCCGTGGAGGGCGTCCATCAGCCGATCGATGAAGACCAAACGGGGTTTTGCGCCCCCATAGCGATCCCACGGTAGCGAGACTTGTCCGCTCAACACATGTGCCGGTTGAAAGCCCGGAGGCACACGCGTGAGATTCATCAGGCTCGCTGCCAGCAGGCCCGCACCCGCCAGGAGCACGAACGACAACGCGATCTGGGCCACGAGGAAGCCGTGACGCAGGCGCTGCGCCGTCCGGCCCGCCGTCGTGCCGCGCGAGTGCGCGTGCAAGTCATCCGACGAATGACTCCGAAGGCTGTACCACGCAATCGGCAGCGCCATGGCCAGGCCCGTCGCGATCGAAGCGGCGACCGCAGCTGTCGCGACTCTGACGTCGAAGCTGAGTTGTGCCCCGAGCGGCAGCCGGCTGCTGCCCAGTGCCGTGAGCAGCCGTATCCCTGCGGCGCCGACAGCGACGCCGGCAAGTCCACCAAAGAGCGTGAGCAGTGTCGTTTCCGTGGCGACCTCGGCCACGATGTGCCGGCGTGCCGCACCAAGGGCCTGTCTGACGGCCAGTTCTTTGAGCCGCGCGGTCGCTCGGATGAGCAGAAGGTTGGTGACGTTGACGGCACCGATCACCAGCAGGAACAGGACTCCCCCCTGCACGAGGAGCAGCACGGGGCGAACGGCGGCAACGTGCGACGCGTGCAGCGGTTCCACCGGCGAGCGGAATCCAGCGTCGGCAATCATCTGCGCCTGACGATCCGTCTTCTCGACAATGGCGTTGTGCGCGTCGATTTGCGATTGAGCGGCGTCGAGGGTGACGCCGGGCGCCAACCGGCCGATCATGCGAGTGGAGTTGCCGGAATGCCTGAGATCCGGACTGCGTTCTTCCGCACTCGACGCGAGTGGCAGGTAGATGCGGCTTCGTGACGACAGAAACCCGAACGATGCCGGAAGCACACCAACGATCGTGACAGGATGGCCGTCGATGCGCAGCGAGCGGCCGAGGACGTCAGCCTTGCCGCCGAAGTGCTCCTGCCAGAACTCGTACGAGATGATCGCCGAGCCGGCGCTCTGGTACGTCATCTCCGCGTCGGTGAATGGCCGTCCCAGCAGCAGCGCCGTGCCGAGCGTCGAGAAGAATTCGGGCGTGACCTGTGTAATGAACTGTCGGTCGGTCGCCCCCGTCTCGCCGACGATCACGGCGCCGTCGCGGTACGCGGCCAGACTGGCAAATGCGCTCAATCTGCCCCGCCGCTCGTAATAGCTCGTAATCGACGTCCCATCGTCAGGAACGCCGGCTCGCGGGTAGGTGTTGTAGATGCGGACGAGGCGATCCGGATCCGGAAAGGGCAGCGGACGCAGGAGTATCGCGTCGACGAGGGCGAAGATCGTCAGGCACGCTCCGAAGCACACAGCCAAGGTCGCCACTGACGTGGCGGTGAACGCCGGTGCCTTCCAGAGGAGCCGCGTCGCATACCGCAGGTGCTGGTGGATCTCATCGAACAGACGGAGACCGCGCACCTCGCGGCAATCAGCCTTCACGTTGTCGATGTTGCCGAACTCGATACGTGCCTGTCTGCGAGCAGCGTCAGGGTCGGCGCCTGCTGCCACCAGATCCGCCACGTAGCGATCGATGTGCTGACCGATCTCGTCGGCCAGGGTGTCTTCGAACTGTGTCCGGCGACGCAGGGCGCGGTAGAGCGTGGACAGCCGGCTCCGCATCCTCACACCTCGTCGGGAGTCGTCTTGAGCGCCGCGCCGATCGCAGCGGTCAGGCGATTCCAGCCTTCGGTTTCCTGTCGAAGACGACGGTGCCCCGAGGCCGTGACCGTGTAGTACTTCGCCCGCCGGCCGTTCTCGCTCTGTCCCCACTCGGCCGCGATGAGCCCCTGGGTCTCGAGTCTGTACAACGCGGGATAGAGCGAACCCTGCGGAATGTCGAGGGCGTCGCCGGAAATCTGCCGGATACGGAGCAGCACGCCGTAGCCATGCAGGGGCCGCAACGACACCGCTTTCAGGATCAGCATGTCGAGGGTGCCGGGGAGGAGGTCGGCTGTCTTTCCCACGCGCGTCTCCTAGTTTGACTAGGAGTATCGTGCGGCCACTCCTAGTCTGTCAAGGAGAGACGAAATGACGGGGCCGGCGGTTCCTACGACTCGATGCGGTATTTCGCGACGTAATAGCTGAGCGCGCGCTGGCTGATACCCATCAGCTCCGCAGCGTCCTTCTTCACGCCGCCGGACTGATCGAGCGCGCGGCGCAGCGTCTCCCGCTCGGCCCACTCGATGTTCTGGTGCAGCCGGAGTGACGGCAGGCCGGACGCAGACGGAGTGGGCGGGCTGGGGATCGCCGCGTTCCGGGCCGTCACCGAATGCGTCGTGGACGACAGGACGACGGCGCGCTCGATCGTGTTCTCGAGCTCGCGGACGTTCCCCGGCCAGTCGTTCTGCTGGAGCGCCTGCAGTACACCGTCTTCCATGCGGTCGATGCGCCGGCCCGTGCGCAGTGCGTGCTTCCGGATGAAATGCTCGACGAGCACGGGGATGTCCTCGCGCCGATCGCGGAGTGGCGGAATGTGGATGGGAATGACGTTCAGGCGGTAGAAGAGGTCGTCGAGGAACCGGCCTTCGGCGACCATCTGGCGAAGATCGCGATTGGTCGCCGCGATGACGCGAACGTCCACGCGTTCGGTCCGCTCGGCGCCGAGCGGTTCGAACTCGCGCTCCTGCAGCACGCGCAGCAGCTTGGCCTGCAGCGCCGGCCCCATCATGCCGATCTCGTCCAGGAAGATGCTGCCGCCATCGGCGAGCGCGAACTTGCCTTTCTTGCTGGTCGTCGCGCCCGTAAATGCGCCGCGGACGTGCCCGAACAGCTCTGACTCGAGCAGCGTGTCGGGGATGGCCGCGCAGTTCACCTTGATGAGCGGCATGGTCCGCTGCGCGCTGCGCGCATGGATCGCGCGCGCGACCAGCTCTTTCCCCGTGCCCGTTTCGCCAGTCAGGAGCACCGTGCTCTTGGTCTCGGCCACCAGTTCGGCGCGATCGATCACTTCCTGCATCGCGCGGCTGCGGCCCACGATCCCATAGTGATCGAACGCCTCGTCGAGCTCGCTGATCAGGTACCGGTGCTGACGGTGCAGCCGCTGGTGCTCGATGGCCCGGGTCACCACGACCAGGAGCTCGTCCACCTCGAACGGCTTCTGCAGGTAGTCGAGCGCCCCGAGCTTCATTGCCTCGATGGCGCTCTCGACGGTCGCGTGGGCCGTCATCATGACGATCTGCGGCCGTTCGCTCTCGGGGCTCCCGGCGACGAGTTCCCGGATGACGTCGAGGCCGGTGATGTCGGACATCAGGTTGTCGATGACAAGGACATCGAACGACTGCGCGGCCATCGCCTTCTGTGCCGCGCGCCCGCCCGGGGCCTCAGTCACGAGGTGGCCTTCGGCGCGCAGCGCGCGTCCCACGGTCTTTCTGATCTTTTCCTCGTCGTCCACGAGGAGGATGGAGCCAGTGGTGCTCATGAGTCACTCTGCGGCCGGGCAGATGCCGGCGGCCGAAGCGGCAGGTCGAGATCGACTATCGTCCCGGGCGCGACGACCCGTACCGCAATAGTACCCCCGAGACCCTCGACGATGTTGCGCGCAATGGGCAGCCCGAGGCCTGTGCCGGACCGCTTGGTGGTGAAGTACGGCTCGAAAATCTGCGCCACGTGGTCGGCCGCGATGCCGCCGCCGCGGTCGCTGATCGTGACATGAGCGCGCGATCCTCGGACAGCGGTCTCAATCACCACATCATCGCCGGCGGGCGCCAGCGGAGTGCCTTCCTGCTCGGCCTCGCGCCGGCGAGCCGTAACTGCCTGACGCGCGTTGGCCAGCAGGTTGATCAGTGCCGCACGCAGCCGCTCAGCGTCCGTGACGATCTCGAGCGGATGGGTCCGGATAGCTATGGACGGACCGTGGGGTTCGCTGGCCTGCACGGCGGTTGCCGCTTCACCGCACAGGCGGCCGAGATCGGTCGGTGCGAGGTCGAAGTGGAGCGGCCGCGCGAAGTCGAGTACGTCGTGGACGATGCGATTGAGGCGGCCGACCTGCTCGTCGATGTCGCCAACGGCGTCGCGCTGCACGGAGTCGGCCACGCCCTGGCGCAGCGAATGCAGCGCGCCTTTGATGATCATCAACGGATTCCGTACTTCGTGCGCGACGACTGTCGAAAGGCGTCCGAGTGCCAGCAGCCGGTCGCGCTGCGCCGTCTCGCGCTGCACGCGGGCGACCGATTCGGTCAGGTTGTTGAAGGTCGCGGCCACGAGCCGGGCATCCTCGTCCTGCCACCAGCTGGGGCCGGGAAGATCAATCTTGCGGGTCAGGTCACCGGTTGCCGCGACCTCGCGCATCGTGGCCGTGATGGTGCCAAGCGGACGCGTCACCGATCGCGCGACGGCATAGCTGAGAATCGTGGCGAGCACGATAGCGAGCACGGCCGTCGTCAGGAGCGCGACGTTGATCGTACGAAGCCCACGTAATTGACTCGTGCGCGAGCGCATGACGAGGACCGAAGGAGCGTGCGGGTCAGCGGTGCCGTTCTTGAGACGCAGCGACAGTCCGGTGACCGCATAGTCTTCAGAGCCAAGGCGCACGTAGGTGACGCCTGGGGCGGGGGCAAGGCTGCTCAGCGCTCCGCGTACGTCGGGCGGCAGAGTGGCGGCCACGATCCGCCCGTTCATCGCGAACGCGATATCGCTGCCAGTGGCGCGTTTCAATTGTTCCGCACGCTGATCGTCGAGCAGGAACCCCGCCGTGAGCGTCCCGAGCACCTCGGGCTCGGGGCGGTCGACGTAGACGGGTACGGTCACGACCTGCATGATGCCGCGACGATCGGGCCAGAAGGCCGTCCCCTCGTGACCGGCGAGGGCCCCCGTCACCGTTGGCAGCGACGTCGACGTGGCGACATCGGCAGGACCGGCCAGTCGTCCGCCGTGGCGATCGGTGATGAGCAGCAGATCGGCATCGAGCTGAAGCCGGCGCTGGTAGTCGTCAACGATCGGCAGAACAGTGGGTGGGTCCTCCGTGTCGATCGCCCCCTTCAGTCGTGGCAGGTCGGCCACCAGTCTCGCGACGAGGGCATACTGCCGCGCCAGTGCAGACCGCTGCTGATCGACGAGCGCCGCCGATTCGACCAGGTCGCTGGAAAGTGCCGTTTCCGTCTCCCGGGTCACGCTCGCGCTCACCAGATACACTGCCAACGCCACGGTGATCACCGCGAGCGCGGCACTCGCCAGGAAGATCCGGTTCGTGAGCGAGGCCAGGATCGTCATCGCACCGTGAAGTTCAACTCGGCCGTTCGTGAGTCCGGCGCAATGGTCACCGATCCCTGATCGCGGACCGCGCCCTCGTACCAGGCCGACAACGTGTACGTACCCGCCGGCACTCCATCGATCTCGTAGCGGCCGTCGGCGTCGGTGACGGCGAAGAACCGATGGTTGAACACGAGGATGAACGCGTTCATGTGCGAGTGGATGTCGCAGAACACCCGCACGATACCCGGGCGATCGAACATGATCGATTTCGATCGACCCGTGCCGTAGCGGCCGAGATCGAAGCGTTTCGTCTTGGAGAGTGAGAACACATTGTGGTACGTGCGGTCGCTGTTTGGGAAATCGACAACGGTGCCGACCGTGATCGCCAGCAGATGCGGAACGAACGCCTCGTTGCGCTGGTCGAGCGTGGCATGCGGACTCTCGCGATCCTCGAAGGCGCCGCGCGGCGCCGTCTCGAAGTAGATCACGGCACGACGATCTCGCGGCGATTCGTGCGCCATCGGCTCGCCCGGCTCCACGGCGGTCACCCTCCGTTCGATCGGTGCAGGCGGACGTTGAATATCCACGCGGCCGCGGATGCTTCCGGGCCCCGACTGGGCGAGTATCGGCGAACCGGCGTGGCCGGCAACCGCCAGCCCCAGCGCCAGCATACTCAGCCCCGCGGCCGCGCGTGTCAGAACCACAGCACCGCCTGCAGGGCAGGCAGCGTGAGCGTCTGCACACGTCCACCGTCCCGACTGTTGTGTTGAATGGTCGCCTTGATTAGCAGCCAGCGTGCGAGGCTGTAGCCAACCCCCGCCTCCACCCGCGAGACGCGCGCATCCCAGGTGACCTTTCCGAGACTCGTCTGGATGTCGTCGAAGGTCATGCGATCGTAGCGGGCCGCAGCATAGAGGCCAGGGACGATCTTGTAGCGGCCCTCGGCATACCAGGCCACCGATCCGAGTGGCCGATCGATGAAGGGCGCGCCGAGCACCGGCAGCCGCCAGTCACTCGCCACCACTTCCGCGCGTACGAGCCAGTACGCTCGTGAGTACTCCGCGTCGGCGCCCCAGGCTCGCTGAGGGAATCGCTGGTGTTGTTGGAGCGTCGGCAGCAGGTCGATCACCGATTGCTCGAGAAAATGTCCCGATGCCGCCGACGCCCCCAGCACGAGGCCGATCGCCGGGCGCACGACCAGCCGTCCCGCAAACTGTGGCGAGCCGTTGTGGTCGATGCTTGGGTATCCGAGCGTGCCGGCGGTCACGCTGAACAGGCTCTGCACCCGCGCACTGGTACTGCCAGCCCGCACGAGAATTCCGGAGTCGTAACCCGCCAGACTCACGACAGGTAGTCCTGTGGCCGGGGTCTGATCGCCGATCGGGTACTCGACCAGCCAGCCGCGTCCGCGCATCAAGGCGAGCTGATCGGCGTCGGCGGGAACGGCGTCGCTGCGGACCGCGGTCAGGTACTGGAACGCCAGCGGACTGCCGATCAACAGGTTGTCGGTGCTGTAAGAGCGCCCGGGGTACGCGCCAAAGGCCGCCGGCACGCGCCCGCCCGAGACGTCGAACGACCGCGCAGCCCAGGGGCGGTACCGAACGAACGCCGCGTAGACCGCGCCGAGCCACTCCCCATGGAGGCTGTCGCCTTCGGCACGAAGCTCGGTCAGAAACGTGAAGTGCTCTCCGGCACGCAGCGCCGCCGTCGCGTCGAAGCGGACGAGGTGCAGGGTGCTGTGGTCGTAATCGGTGTAATTGAAGTACCCGGTGTCGTCGCCGCCGACCGTCACCGTGGCGTCGCCGCGGAGCGTGAACCGGCCGTCGAGCGCCGTGACCGGCTGCGGTGCCCAGTCCTGTGCGAACGCCGATGGCGCGCCAAGGACCGACACGAGCAGGAACGACCCGGCCAGCCGCCGGACACCGAACGCTGCTGGGAAGAACGAGGCCGGCCTGGCTGGCATCACGAAAGCGGAGAGGCGGTGATTATAATTCGGCAATGCCTACGGAATCCGATCGCCAGTTCTCGCTGCAGGAAGCTGCAGCCCTCCTCCCGGAAGTCCAACGCCTGACGCTCGAGGCGGTCGGCCGGTCGGAGCCGCTCACCAGACAGCTGGATGCACTCGACGAGGGCGATCCGCTCCGCGGCCCCATCGCGGCCTCGCTGAACGGCATTGTCGAGCATTGGACCTCTGAGGTCCGCGCCCTGGGAGCCGAGGTCAAGGGGCTCTGGCTCGTGGACTTCGACAACGGCGACGGCTACTACTGCTGGCGCCATCCCGAGGCAGCCATCACGCACTTCCACGACTACGACGAAGGGTTTGCGGGCCGGATGAAGATCGTCTGACCGCTATCGCCGGCCGGCCGCCGTCAGGCGTCCGACGTGCGTCACGATCACCATCGTGTCGTGGTCGAGGGTGCTCAGCGTCGGGTCCGGCACGGGCGTGACCAGGGTGTAGCTCGAGACGTCTCCGCCCGACGCCAGCGCGCCGCGTGCAACCTCCACCTGTCGGCCGACGAACAGCCGCGCCAGTCGAGCCCGGTCGTAGCGCCCCTCCGTCCCGAATGCGGTGACCGGATCGACGCGCAGGACCCGCCACGCGTCCGCGCGTGGCGACGGATCGCGCCGGCGGAGCTCATCCGCCAGCTTCGCAATCGGTCGCGAGGACCGGAAAACGTCGTAGGCCCCAGGCGGCGCGGTGGCGGGAGCGAAAAGCCACGCCAGCCCGCGATCCGGCGTGACGCCATCGAGCGGAACCTGATCGGCGGCAGAGGCGTGGACGACCAGACCGACGATGATGACGGCGGCGCCGAGTCCGCGCGTCAACGTCCAAGTCATCGCCCGCATTGTACGTGGTTGCGGTCTGCCGGCTGGCTGGGACGCAAAATCCGACCGCCGTGTCCTTGACAGGCCGGAGCCGCACTAATAGGCTCCGGAGAGTAGAACGTCGTTCCGCAATGTGGAACATGGCTGGGCTTGCTGATGGCTGAGACGCAAACGTCGATCGACAAGGCGCTCGACGTGTGCGAAACCCTCAGTCGCTTTCCACGCGGCGTGAGTCTGGGCGAGCTCGCACGGGTGACCGAGCTCCCCGCGCCTACGCTGCACCGGACGCTGGGTGTGCTCAAGCGGCGCGGCTACGTGCGGCAGGACGAAGAAACCCAGCGCTACAGCCTGACGCTGAAGATGCTGGACGCGAGCTTCCAGTTCCTCGGACGTTCAGAGTTGCGTCTGCACGCCTATCCGGTCCTGCGTGAGGGCGTGTTGCGCCGCGGGTTCCGCACGTTCCTCTCGGTGCCCGCCAGCGACGAGGTCACCTATGTCTGGGCAGCGGGCCCCGACGAAGTCGCGATGCGTACGGTGTACGGGCGGGACATGCCCGCGCGGAGCATGTGCGCCCCCGTGCACGACTACACGGGACGCGAAGTCGCCCGCGTCGGCGTGTTCGGTCATCGCGCCGGCGACGAAGTACTGGGAACGGACTACGAGCGCGCGTGCCGTGAACTGGCACGCGCAATTTCAGTGCGGCTGGGGTACTTGCCAGCCGCGACACTCAGCGAGACGGCGTAATAAACACATCCACTCGGTCCGCTCGACACGCGAGCGGCGCTCATTACCGCGAACGGAGGACTGGTCCCATGGCGTACATCATCACGGAACCCTGCATCGGCACGAAGGACAGCGCGTGCGTGGACGTGTGTCCGGTCGATTGCATCCATCCGCGGAAGGATGAACCGGAATTCGCGGCCGCCGAGCAGCTCTACATCCACCCGGACGAGTGTATCGACTGCGGCGCATGCGTCCCGGCATGCCCGGTCGAAGCGATCTTCGCGGCTGAGGAAGTGCCCGACAAGTGGAAGGACTACACGCCGAAGAACAGCGACTACTATCAGAAGTAGCTGGTAGTTGGTAGTTGGTAGTTGGTAGTTGGGTGATCGGTGGTTGGTAGTCAGCAGAACGTTCTACTAACTACCAACCACCTACTATCAACTTCTAGAAATCGTAGCCGATCCACACCGAGAACCGCGGCTTGCGGAACTCACTGTGCCCACCGACGGAGGCGAAGAGCGCGTCCTCCCAGTCCTTGTTGAAGAGCGTCCGCCACGCCCAGTCGAAGTGGATCGGGAAGCCCAGCGCGAAGGTTTCCAGTCCCAGACCGTATGACGCGCGGCCATCCACCAGACGGAAACCGGTGACGTCGACCGGCGGCCCAAAGATGGGTGTGATGTTGCCCGTCACTTGATCGACGTTGTAGCCGACGACCGGCGTGTAGCTGAAGTCCTTCGACGTCGAGAAGTTGAAGCACGACGCCGTCTGCGCGCAGTTCGGGCTGTCGTTGAACCATGCGGCGCCGATGTTGGCGAACGCCACGCCGCGTACGCCGCCGAGCACGCCGATCGGCGTCAGCATCGCTTCAATCAGCGGGAAGCGCAGTTCCGCGTTCGCGTACCACGCGTTCTGGCCGGTGAACTGCAGGTAGTCGTAGCCGCGCATCTCCGAGTTCCCGCCGAAGAACGTGTAGTCGGGATAATCACCGATGCTCTTGAAGCCGCGTGCCCGCATCGCCAGGAGGCCCGTGCCGCCCAGGCGCAGGTAGTAACGCGCATCGGCGTCGAAGGTCTGCCGTGACAGCGTGTTGCCGATCTTCGGCGCGACCTCGTAGGCCAACCGCATCGTGCTGCCCTTGAGGGGACCGAATTCGCGGAAGATCGTCGTCTCCTGGACGAACGCCACGCTGAACGGCACGACGGTCCCGTTCCGGAACAACTGGGAGCCGTACACCTGCTGCTGGTAGTTCTCGGAATAATCCTGCAGCGCGGGGTCGTCGTATTGCTCGTTCGTGTAGAACATGCCGCCCGACATCTCGAGGCGCCTGTATTTGTTGAGCGGGTAGATTCCGAAGATCGATCCGCCCTGGACCGTGCGCGTCGCGATCGCCTGATCGCGGCTGATGATCGGCGTGAACACCGGGTCGTAGAAGACGCCGCCCTGCGTCGCGTAGAAGAACTGTGTCTGCGAGAAGCCCTGGATTGCGTAGTTCAGCCGGTGTTCGAGGTTCACGTACGACCCGGCGAAGGTGCGGTACTGCGAGATCGACAGCGCGAAGAAGTTGAACTGCTTGTCGCCGAGCACGTCGCTGAAGGTGACTTCCGTGCCGCCGAAGATGTCACCGCCGCTCGTCACGCCCACGCTCACCGGCGGCCGACCATCGAGGAACATCTTCTCGAACCGGCCCTTCTTCCGCTTGTTCTCGGCCACGATCGTGTGCTGGAGCGGTGGCGTGAAATCAGTGACCAGCGCCTGCGGCGCGCCGTAATCGCTGGCCAGCGCCGTCTGCAGCGGCTCGCGCCGTTCGAGGGTCTGCAGCGAGTACTCGCCCTTGTAGTAGCTGACGAACGCTATACGCGGCTGCTTGTCACTTGCCAGCACGGCGGGCGAGAGGTTGCCACCCACCGCGTCGGTGTACTGCTTCAACTCGCCGTTCTTCAAGCCCATCGTCCAGATGTTGAAGATGTTGCCGTTCTTGGCGACTTCGGGATCGATCGGCTCGGTCGGGCTCACGGCTGTCGACGCAAAGACCAGCGTGTCTTTGTCGAGGAAGCGTGGGGCGGCCTCGTCGTGCGTGCCGAAGGTGAGCTGGGTCCGCGTATTCGTGGCGAGATCGAGCTGGAACAGCTTGTTGTTCCCGCTCACCCGCGCCAGGAAGATGATCGACTTGCCGTCGGGCGCGTAGACGGGCGCGTAGTCGGCGTACGCATCGTTGGTGAGATTGGTGACCTTGTGCGTCGCCAGATCCACCGTGAACAGATCGCTGATGCCGGCCTTCATCGCCGAGAACGCCACGGTCTTCCCGTCGGGGCTGAACGCGGGCGATTCGGGCTCGTCGACATCCATCGTGATGCGCTGCTCGATCTTGTTGCCGATGATGTTCTCGATGATGAGCGCCTTGCGCTTTTCCATCCGGGCGAAGTACGCGAGCTTGTCGCTCGCGGGCGACCACGACATCCACTGCACCGTGACCCAGCGACTGCCGGGCACGGCGATGTACTCGAAGCCCTTGGTCTGGTCGAAACCGTTGGTCAGGTTGCGAATGACGGACCCGTCTTTCGCCGAGAGCAGGACGATATCGAGCTCCTGATCCTTGCGGTTGCCGGTCATGGCCGCAATGATTTCGCCCGACGGGGCGGGCTCGACCGAATAGACGTTCGAGTACTTCGTCTTCTGCGGGTTCGGGGCCAGGTTCCGTCCGTAGTCGGCCGGCCGCTCCTTGTCGCGGAACGGCTTGAACCGGTTCTTCAGGTACTTCTCGAACTCCTGGTCGAATTCCTCCGGATGCAGCTTGAGGGCTTCTTCGTACGCGTCCTCTCCGCCGCCGATTACGCTCTTGCGCAGCGAGAACAGGAATTGACGCAAGCCTTCCTTGCCCCATCGTGATTCGATGAACTCGAAGACCGCGTGTCCGAGGTTGTAGATGAGACGCGGACTGCTGAAGCCGCCGTAGCCTTCGAGATCCGTCATCTTGGGCACGATGTCGGACACCGCCGCGTCGCGCACCGTCATGAGGTCGATCGGCGTCCACGAGCCCGTCATGTAGTCGGACAGTCCTTCGTTCACCCACAGCGGCACGCTACGGCGGATCAGCGACTGCGGGATGATGTCGAACTCGAAGATGTGCGTGAGCTCGTGCACGATGAGCCGGTACAGCAGATCCGGCGGCTCGTCGAGCGGCAGCAGCATCCGGTTGCGTGTCGGCTCGGCAAACGCCCCAACACCTTCAGTGGCGGCGCCAGGGATGACGTTCTGCTCCTGGAACTCGCTGCTCGTCTTGAAGATGATCATCGACACCTTGAAGGCGAGATCGTGCTTCAAGTCGGCGCTGATCTGCTGGTAAGCGCTTTCGGCGTAGCTCGCCACCCGTTCGAGATGCTGTTCGGTCTCGGGGTAGTAGTAAATCTCGAAGTGGTCGGTCGTGTAGATGTACCACTTGAAGTTGTCGTACCGGATCTGGTTCTTGCCGTAGTAGGGCACCAAACTGGTCTGGGCGCTTGCGCCGGCAGCCGACAGGATGACGGCGATCGTCATCGAGAGGCCGGCGAAGAGCCGCACGAGCCCGACGCGCGGGATGCGCGTGCGCATAGGGTTCTCCTCGCGGGAGGTCAAAGGGGCGTCTGGCCTGAATCAGCCGAATCTTACACCGGTTCCGGGACCGACCGCGAAGGCCGCACTGCCGGACGCCGCTGGTTTGTGGCGCTCGTCGCAAGAGACGTGCCTCGCGCCAAATGCGAGTGGGCGCCTGAAATCTGCATGCGACGTGAGTCCGCCGCCCTTGCTGTCCCTTCCCGCAGAGCGGACCGCACTAGACGGAGGACAGCGCCCCACCAGGGTCCAGCGTCCAAGGGTCACCAGGGTCGAAGAGGACAGGACTTAGAGTTCGAGGGATCGAGGGCCTGAAGGACGCGGCCCAGCTGGCGTTCCTCTCGAGCTCTTCGCCCTTCTCGAGCCTGACGCGTTGACGTTTCGACCCTGTTGACTCTTCGACCCTTTTGACTCTTCGACTCTTGGACTCCGCTGAGGCGTCATAATGGAGACCGATGGCCAAACGATGGATCCTTGCGGCCGCCGCAATCATCGCGCTGGTGTATGCGACCGTGCCCGGCATGCCCTCGCTGCTCTATCCGTGGACCGAACGTACGGACGCGGAAGCGGCACCGGGCCCGGGTAGTCCCGCCACGTGTCCTGCCAGCGCGAAACCCGCGAATCTGTCGTTCACCGTCAACGACATGAACGGCAAGCCCGTGCGCCTCGCGTCGTACAAAGGCAAGGTCGTGCTGCTCGATTTCTGGGCGACGTGGTGCGGTCCCTGTAAAGCCGAAATCCCCAACTTCGTGTCGCTGCAGGAGGAGTACGGTCCGAAGGGGCTCGTCGTGCTCGGCCTCTCGGTCGATGACACGGTGGACAAGCTGAAGCCGTTCGCCAAGGAACTGCGCATGAACTACCCCGTGCTCGTCGGGCTCGGCCGCGATGACGTGCAGGATGCGTTCGGCCCGCTCTGGGGCATTCCCACGACGTTCCTGATCGGGCGCGACGGACGCATCTGCCGCAAGAACACCGGGATACAGGGCCGCGACAAGTACGAACGGGATATCAAGGCACTCCTGTAGTAAGATCGGGACGCGCCCATGCTCAAAGGCTTCAGTCACGCGCGTCTCGCCTGCGGCTGCCGGCTCTCGTTCCGCGAGGGTGTCGAAGGCAGTCCGGTCACCGTCGTGGTGGACCTGAAAGGTTCGAGCTGCACGCTGCCCCTGCACGTGCGCGACCTGCCGGTCTTCGATTATCGCGAAGCCTTGAGACCTTCCACGCGCCTTGGCCCTCCCGAGGAAGAAGAGTACCGAAGAGGAAGGCTGAGTCCGCCCGCGTGTTGTCCATACTCTCAATCGTCATCTTCTGGACCGTCCAGGCGTCCGCACTGCTGGTCTTCGTGGTCCCGTTCTCATGGGGCTTCGTCGCGCTGTGGGCCGCCTCGCACTTTCTTCGGGCCGTCGGCCTGACGCTCGCGTACCACCGCTACTATGCGCACCGCGCGTTCCAGATGAACCGCACAGCACGCTTCGTGTGGACGTTCATCGGCGCGGCCGCGATGCAGAAGGGGCCGCTCTGGTGGGCAGGCCATCACGTGTACCACCACAAGTTCGCCGACCGCGACGGCGATCCCCATAGCCCGCGCGTGAGCGGCTTCTATTACGCCCACATCGGCTGGTTCCTGCACGACAAGAAGTACAAGAAGATCGACGACACCAATCCCGTCGTCCGCGACTTCTCGAAATTCCCGGAGATCTGGTTCCTCGACGAGTACTACTACCTGCCTCCGCTGGTGCTGGCGATTGCGATGTACGCGATCGGCGGGTTCCCGTGGCTCGTCTGGGGCTTCTGCCTGCCGACGATGACGCTGGCCCACGCGACGTTCGCGATCAACACGATCAACCACCTGTATGGGTCGCGACGGTTCGAAACAGTGGACGAATCTCGCAACAACCTTCTGACGGCGTTCTTCGCGGCCGGTGAGGGCTGGCACAACAACCATCACCGTTATCAGCGCGCGGCCAGGAACGGCTTCTACTGGTGGGAAATCGACCTCACCTACTACACGATCGCCGCGATGCGCGCGCTGGGGCTGGCCTGGGACGTCCAGGCGGTGCCGGAGCGGATCTACAAGGAAGCGCGCGAAGGCCGATCGGTCCTGCCGGCGCCGGAAGAAGACGGACTCGAGGCTGTCTAGTCCCGTGCGTTGACGATGGCAGATTGACGATTGCTGATTGAGGTTCGCGGCCTCGCGTTTCACCTCACGGCGTCGGCGCGTCTTTCGACTCCAGCTCCGCAACCGTCAATGCTGCGAAGGCTCGCTACGCGTCCCGGAGCGCCGCCGTAATCGGCGTGCGCGCGGCGCGGAATGACGGGAAGAAGCCTCCGAATACTCCCATCGCCACCGCCGCGCCGATGGCGATGACCATCCACATGGGGCTGAGGCGGAAGCCAAAGGCGACGGTGGAGAAATTCACGCCTCCCGTCGACCCGGACATCAGATTCACCGGCAGCGCGAGCACGCAGCCGACGATGCCCGCGGCCAGGGCCAGCACTGCCGACTCGATCATGAAGGCAATCAGGATCGCGATGCGCGAGAAGCCGAGCGCGCGCAACGTGCCGATCTCACGCGTCCGCGACGACACCAGCCCATACATCGTGTTCATCGCGCCGAAGATGGCGCCGATGCCCATCACGACGCCGACGAATACGGCGAGGATGATCAGCGTCTGCGCCGTCTGCCCCGCCTGTTTCTCGTAGAAGTCGAACTCGCTCTGCATCTGTACCTGCATGCTCGGATTGCGCTGCAGGTCATCGTCGAACTTGCTCACCTGCGACGGATCCTTCAGCCGCAGCGTCAACGACTGATAGCCGTTCGCGCGATTGAACGCCGGACCCATCACGTCCACGTCACCCCAGATCTCGCTCTCGAATCCGCTGCCTTCCGAGGTGAACACACCGACGACCGTCCAGCTGCGCCGCTGTAGCCGGATCGATGAACCGACCTGCGCGTTCGCATACCGCTCGGCGACCGGCTTGCCGACCACCAGCTCGTAGAGACCCGGCGTGAAGTTTCTGCCCTCCACGATGCGGACGCCCTGGCGGACTTTGAACGCCAGCGGCGAGACGCCGCGTACCGTGACGTTCAGCTCTGCTCCATCGGACTTGCGCGGCAGAGTGGCCACGACCACGAGCTCGGGCGAGGCGAGCGGCTTGCCGTTCTCGTCGCGGGCGACGCGCGAGTCCACGATGATCATGCTGGCGTTGTCGCGCGAGAAGCCCGAGGTCAGCTCGCCGGTCGCGCCGCGCTGCACGACGATCGCGTTTTCCTTAGAGCCCGTGGAGCGCAGGGCCGTGCGGAACCCGTTCGCCATCGCGGTCAGGACCAGCAGCACCGCGACGACCAGCGAGATTCCGCCGACGGCGAGGAGCGTGACTCTCCAGCGAACGGCGATGTTGCGGATGTTGTACGACAGCGGCAATGCCATGTCAGACCTGCCTCAGCATCGCGGTGATGTTCGATCGATACGCGCTGACCGCCGGCTGCAGCCCCGAGAGCAGGCCGATGAGCCCGCTGAGGCCGAACATCAAGGCCAGAAGGCCAGGACCCAGACGAAGCGTCGCACCGAAGCCGTTCAGCCCCGGGATCGAGCCTGCCGCCGACAGCGCCACTTTCGTGAGGCCCACTCCGACGATGCCGCCGACCATGCCGATGACGAGTGCTTCACCGAGCACCAGCGTCAACACCAGCGCACTCGAGAAGCCCAGCGTCTTCAGGACCGCGATCTCCTTGCGGCGCTCGCGAATGGACATGCTCATCGTGTTCGCGCAGACGGCAAGGATGGTGAACGCCACCGCGAGGCCGATACTGTTCAGGATGAGCGCGAGGTCGCCGATCATCTTGACGAACCCGGCGTAGAACTGTCCTTCGGTCTCGGTCTTCGTCTCCGCGTCGCTGTTCTCGAACGTCTTGTCGATGGCCCCCGCCACGGCTGGCGCCTGATCCGGATTGGCGATCTGCGTGACGAACGTCCCGACGCTCGCGCGCTGATTCGTCGCCTCGTACAGATACTTCCAGTGGAAGAGCAGAATCTGCTTGCTGTGACTCGGATACTTCTTCTCGTCCACCTGGTAGATGGCGTCAACGGTGAACTCGAAGGGCTTGCCGATCCGGTATGTCGGGATGTTGCTCGTGAGCGGCACGACCGATCCGACCTTCCAGCCGTGCTTCGCGGCCAGGTCCGCGCCGATGATGCAGCCGCGCGGATCGTTCAAGAACGTCTGCTTCTCCGCCGGCGTCAGGCCGTACTCCGGATACATCGCCAGGTAGGGCTCGGCCTCGACCGCGAAGTTCGGGAAGAAGTTCTTCATGTCCGGATTGGACTCGCTGCCCATCAGACCGCCGAACCAGTTCGACCGCGCGACGCGCTTGATGCCGGGCATCGCCGCCAGCCTGGCCTCGTACGACAGTGGGAGCGGGAAGACGAGGCTCACGCGGTTGCGGGTCACGAGCCGTTCCGTGCTGGCGCGATCAAGTCCGCCATAGAAGGCGGCCAGGAGCGTCTGCAGCGTTCCGATGAGAAAGATGCAGAGCGCCATCGCCAGGATCGTGCTCGCCGTGCGAATCCAGTTCTTCCGCAGGTGCTTGACGATGTAGGGGAGGAACTTCATGACCTACACTCCTGCCATGGCCTGGGCCGTCGAATCGTGCTGGGTGACCGTCTTGAGCAGCACGCCTTTCTCGAGATGACGCTCGAGGTGCGCGCGCGACGCGGCGCGCGGATCGTGCGTGACCATCACGATGGTCTTCTTGAACTCGACGTTCAGCGTCTGGAGCAGGTTCAGGATGTCTTCGGCGCTCTTCGCGTCGAGGTCGCCGGTTGGCTCGTCCGCGACCAGCACGGCCGGGTCGGCCACGATCGCGCGGGCGATGGCGACGCGCTGTTCCTGTCCGCCTGACAGCTGCCGGGGATAGTGCTTGTAGCGATCGGCCAGTCCGACCACCTTCAGGGCCGTGAGCGCGCGATCGCGGCGCTCCCGCTTCGACAGATTCGTCAGCAGGAGCGGCAGCTCGACGTTCTCGACCGCCGTGAGCACGGGGATCAGATTGTAGAACTGGAAAATGAAGCCGACGTTCCGGCTGCGCCACTTGGCCAGCGCGCCCTCGGAGAGGGCGCCGACGTCGGTGCCAGCCACTTCCACCTTACCGCTCGTCGGCTGATCGATCCCTGCAATCAGGTTCAGCAGCGTCGTCTTGCCGGAGCCGGAAGGACCCATGAGCGCGACGAACTCGCCTTCGGGCACTTGCAGGCTGAGCCCGTCGAGCACCACGATCTCCTGGCTGTCGCGTTTGTAGATCTTGCGCACGTTCTGCACGTCAACCGCCGCCATTACCGCGCTCCTTTCGGTGAGACCGCCGTACCGTCTGTCAGCGAATCGGGAGGACGGGCCACCAGTACCTCGGATCCCGTGAGTCCGTCGGTCACGATCGTCAGGTCGCGCCGGCTGCCGTTTGTGGTGATCGTCCGCGCGCGCGCGGTGCCGTTGACGACTTCGAACACCTGCTGCCCGCCATTGCGTGACACGACGGCCGAGGCCGGCACCAGGATCGCCGGCTTCTGCGGTACCACGGTCTTCGCACCGTCGGGCGATCCCGCCTCGAGGAATGTCACCTTCGCGCTCATCTCGGGCTTGAGATCCTTGTCCTTCTCGAGCAGGGTCACCTTGGTCAGCACCGTCGCCTTCGTGCGGTCGGCCGTCGGAATGACCTGGCGCAGTACGGAACGGAAGCGGCGATCGGGAAAGGCCTCGACCGTTATCTCCGCTGGCTGTCCCTCTCGCAAGCGGGCCACGTTGGCTTCGCTCACGTCGGCTTCCATCTCGAGCGTCGCGAGGTCCGCGAGGGCGACGATTGCGCCTGAGGCGGTCGAAATGTTCACGCCAGGCGGTATCGGCGCCACGCTCTCGCCGACCTCCGCCATCTTCTTGACCACCGTGCCGGCGAATGGCGCCTTGATGACGGTGTTGTCCAACTGCGCCTCACTCACCTGCAGATCCGCGCGCGACTGCTCGCGCTGGGCGATCACACGGTCCAGGTCGGCCTTCGCCTGGCCGAGCGCCGCATCCGAGAGATGCACCCGGCTGCTGGCCGCATCGAGCGAGTCTGTCGTGGCCAGCTTTTCGTTCGCCAGCCGTTCGGTGACGCCGAATTGCCGTTTGGCTTCGGCGAGATCGGCCTCCGCGCGGCGGATGGCCGCCTCATTCGACCCGATCTGTGCCTCGGCCTGCCGGAGCTGCGCCTTGGCGCGCTCGAGCGATGCCACGAAATCTGGGTTTTCCAGGCGCGCGAGGACCTCACCCGCCTTGACCACACTGCCTTCTTCGACCCGCAGCTCCGACAACCGGCCCTGGATCTTCGACGAGACGACCGCCTCACGGCGGGCGACGATGTAACCGGAGGCCGTCAACACCGGCGTACCCGCCGCCGCCGGGCCCGTCTGTTCAATAGTCGGAGAGACAGTCTCGACTTCGACAGCCCGAAGCGACGCACTCGCGCGCCAGCCAACGGCCAGGCCACCGGCCACGAGGAGCAGCACCAGGAGGGTGATCCACAGGCCACGCCTCGACCGTCGTGGCTGGTCGTCAAGGCGCAGCGAAGCAAGCTCCTGTTTGAGATCTGTCACGGTCGGGATGCTCCGGGGACGCGGGAAAACCGGTAGTCTATCATCGAATCCGGCGCACTTTGTGACGCTGCGGCCACCGCCAGGCCCGTGAACGAGGCACCGGCGCCCTCTCTCATCCCCTTCATCACCACGACGATACGAAGTCAGCCGTCACGCGGTCGCATCCGAATCGGCCAACCGCAGACGGGGCCCGGCGAATGACATCAATCTTCGGTCTGCAGTCTTCGGTCTACAGCTGACCGTAGACGGTAGACTGCAGCCTGTAGACCACTAAAGGTCCCCCGTGATGGGCCTTCGCGCGCGCTGTTGACCTCGTGTCCCCCGCAGGATGAGCCACTGATACACCGGGAACGGCAGGATGCGCAGGAGCTTCAGAATCCACGAGAACACGAAGGGGAAGTGGCTCTCGCGTTTTTGACGCTCGATGTCGCGCACCATGATGGCGGCCGCGTCCTCGACGCGCATCAGGAAAGGCATCTTGAACGCGTGTTTGTCAGTCAGGGGTGTCTTCACGAAGCCGGGATTGACCACCGTCACCTTGATGCCGCGCGGTTCGAGATCGAACCGGATTGAGTCGAGCGCGAGAATCAGCGCCGCCTTCGACGCGCCGTAGGCGGGCGTGCGGGGCACGGCCCGATACCCGGCCAGGCTGGCCACGCCGACAATGTGTCCGGTTCGCCGGGCGAGCATCCCTGGCAGGACCGCTTCGATCCCGTAGATGACGCCGAAGTAGTTGAGCGTCATCGTGTCCACGAACTGCGCCGAATCGAATCCCGTGACGGTGTTCGGCGCGTGCCCGCCGGCGTTGAAAATGGCGACATCGATGCCGCCCCAGGCGTCCTCGATGCGTCGTGCTGCGGCCAGAACAGCAGGACGGTCGGTCGCGTCGAGCGGGACGACGAGCACGTCTTTGCCGCCCGTGCGCCACGTTCCAGCGAGCTCTTCGAGGCGCTCCGCTCGACGGGCGCTGACGGCGACACGCGCCCCTCGCGCCAGCAGGACCGGCACCAGCGCCTCGCCGATACCCGAGCTCGCGCCCGTCAACCACACGCGAGCGCCAGATAGTGACATCTATCGCAAACCTCCCGGCGCCGGCTCACGGCCCAAGGCGCACGGCCCACGGCTCATTGCCGACGGCTCACCGCCGACGGCATGTAGCCTATGGCCGAAAAGCCCATGAGCCGTGTGCCCTGTGCCCCGTACCATTCGCGCGTCGAATGGCGTCACGCGCGAATCCGCAGCTCCGCGACCAGCGGCAAATGATCCGACGCGACGAGCGTCTTCCGCGTGCGGGGGAGCTCCACCCGCACCACCTCCACGTCGCCCTGGTGATAGATGTGATCGAGATGAAGGATTGGAAAGACGCCCGGGTAGGTCCTGCGCCGCCGCAGGTGCGTGCTGAGGTCGATCGCTTCGAGACGTTCCGACAGAAGCCGCGTCGCCAGGCCGCGCGTCCATTCGTTGAAGTCGCCGAGGACCACCTTGGGCGCTGCCACCCGGCGATCGCTCACGAAGGCGGCGAGGCGCTGCGCCTGGTAGCGTCGCTCGAGGTAGGCAGTGCCGAGGTGCACGTTATACAGATGTAAAAGCGGACCGTCGAGGTCGATGTCCGCGCGCTGACAACAGCGGGGCTCGCAGGTCTTCCACGTCAGGTCGTACTGTGCGTGGTGACGGATCGGAAACCGGCTCAAGACGACATTGCCATAGAGCGCGCCTCGCAAGTGCCGCGTCGGCGCCATGACCCACCCCATGCCGAGGGCGGCACCCAGCGCTTCCGCGTGGCTGCCGCCCGTCCCACTCGCGCCAATCACTTCCTGCAGTGCCAGGACGTCGGCGCCCAGGTCGCTCAGGACGGCCGCGATCCGATCGGGGCGCGTACGTCCGTCGAGTCCGCGTGCCGCGGTGAATGTTATAGGTTGCGATGCGGACGACGCGGCTGCGGCGATCGCTCATGGCCGGGCGCCTGCTATGATCGGCCGCATGGCGAAGCTCAAGTCGGAACTCGAACTCACGTGTCCGTGCTGCGCGTCGATCCTGGTCGTGGATACGAATCTCGGACGCGTCATCAGCCACCGCGAGCCGCCGTCCGCCCATCGTCCCGAGCTGAGCGAGGCGCAGAAGATCATCGCCGAGGCAGCCGCCCGGCGTGAAGCAATCTTCCAGAAGTCGGTCGAAGCTGAACGGACGCGCGAAGATGCGCTGTCTCGGCGGTTCGAGGAAGCGCTCAAGCAGGCACGGTCCGAGCCCATCACGAAGCCCACGCGCGACTTCGACCTCGATTGACGCAGTCCGGTCACCGGGGCCGTCTCGGCAGGCGGCCCTCCGCCGCCAGACACTCGGCCGGGAGCTCGGTCCACCGGTCCCGGTCGGCATAGTCCACGGGCTTGATGTCGTCGTTCGCCGCCCGGAAGGCGTTGTACCAGCGACGTAGCACGCGCTCGCGTGCACGCGGCAACGACACCTTCCGATGCGGATGGTCGATGAGCATCTGCTCGACCTTCCAGACGTTCTTCGACGACAAGCGCCAGTCGTACCGCCCCAGCACGCGAAGATCCACGACGCCGTAGGCGCGGACGCCACCCGTGTGGTCGATGTAGGGCTCCATGTAGCTGCGAGCGAGCGCGCGCGCAGTGGCGAAAACGGGGCGCCGTCCGTGCAGTCCGGGGTCGCGCGACCGCGCAACGGATCCCCAGCGTCCGTGCCGCCGGTACACGAAGATGACGTGGTCGAGCAGGTCGATCGACTCGAAGCTGAGGACGAGCGGCGGATAGCCGTGCTGCTCGAGCACGGTCGCCGCAAAGAGCGCGGCTTCGAGGCAGTGCGCCGTTCCATGCGCAACGACACCGCGGAACGAACGGAGGGTCTCCCCGCCGCGCTCGGTGTTGTACGGCAGACGATTCAGGTAGTGCTGGACCTGGAGCGGCGTCCGGAGCCGATCGATGACGGATCGCTCGGCAGACGTGAGATCGGGTCGCGCGGGAGGCAGATGTCCAGGGCGCGTCATCGTGCCGCCGCTGCCCGCAATGCGGCGACCAGAGCGTCAGCCTCCCACTCATTGCCTTCGAAAAGGCGCGCCAGGCGCCCCTGGCGATCGATCACTGCCGTCCGCAGCGAGTGGACGAATTCATCGGGCGTTCCATTGCCCCGCACGACCATGAGGCCGAACCGCTCGCCGAATCGATCCACCGTGTCTTTGTCTCCTGTCACGAACCGCCAGCGGCGCGTGTCTGCGCCGAGTCGGTCCGCATGGGCGCGCAGGATCGCCGGCCGATCGTAATCCGGATCGATCGTCACCGAGACGAGCCGCGCATCCGCCAGTCCAGGATCCGCCGCAAGCCGCCGCTGGACGGCAACGAACCGTCGATCGATCGCAGGACAGAACGTCGGCAGCGGACATCGCGTGTAGACGAACGTGAGCGCCCACGGATCGCCCTTCAAGTCGGCTGGCGAAAACCTTTCACCATCCTGATCTTCGAAGACGACAGCTGGTACCTCGCCGCCAGGCACGAGCGGCGCGTCCACTACGTGCGGAAGAGTCATGCCGTCGGGCACCGAGGCATGCCGTCCCGTCGGTGCCAGCTGTTCCAGCCAAGTGTCGGTTCCGGAGACGACCAGTGTTGCGGTGACGAAGTCTCCCGCCGTCACCCGGCTGAGCGCGGCCGCGTCCCGGACCCTGAACGGCATCACCATCGACGGCATCAGGCCGGGGACATCGCCGTGCTTGATGACGACCTCTCCCACACCCGGCCGGACGGCGAGCGCCTGGCCTTCCAAGGGAAACCGGGAGGTGGGGGAGGGGCGGCTGCACGCCTGAAAAACAAAGGCCGACAGCAGGATCAGGAGAGTCGCGCGGCCTGGCACGCTTTCAACTCTAGCGCGTCTGGATGGGCGGGGCCGCCCGTTCTCAAGTTCTGCTATATACTGGCGCAGCCTCCACCAACGAAGAGCTTACCGCTTGCCTGCGCAGGAATCCCTTCGCACTCAATTGTGTGAGCTTTTCAGACCCGCGAGCGAGCCGGCGCGCGGCCGTTCGGGGCGCTCCAATGCGCGCCTCTAGCAGGAGCGAGCAAGACGATGGGCCGGAGATTGTACGTCGGCAACCTCCCCTACAAGACGACGGACGAGGATCTCAACGCGCTGTTCAGCCAGGCTGGCGCTGTGGAGTCCGTCCGCGTCATGCGTGACATGGCGACGGGCAGGGCACGTGGATTCGCCTTCGTCGAAATGGTGTCGGACGATGACGCCCAGAAGGCGATTACGCAGTTCCACGAGCATCAGCTCGACGGACGCGCCCTTGTCGTCAATGAGGCGAAGCCCAAGCCAGAGGGCGGCGGCCGATCCTTTGGCGGCGGCGACATGGGAGGGCGGTCACGCGGTTTCGGCGGTGGAGGTGGCGGCGGCGGCGGCCGGCGCGAACCGCGCTGGTAGCGACAATCAGACAACTCGACCGGGCGCACCGTTCCGCGGTGCGCCCGATTTCTTGTACGCTCGGTCAGCCGCAGGTAGCCGCTTCACGCTGCTGCCCTCCGGAGGCTGAGCGAGGATCTCGATGATCTGGATTGGTACGTCCGGCTACAACTACCCGGAATGGAAGGGCACGTTCTATCCGGAGAAGCTGCCAGCCGCCAAGATGTTGCCGTACTACGCCGAGCGATTTTCGACCGTCGAGATCAACTACACCTTCTACCGCCTGCCGAACGAAAAGCTGGTTGCCGGCTGGGCCGCTGCGACGCCGCCCTCCTTCAAGCTCACGCTCAAGGCGCCCAAGCGCATCACACACGATCGCCGCCTCAAGGACTGCGCGAGTCTGCTCCAGTCGTTCTGCCAGGTCGCGGGGACACTCGGCGACAAGCTCGGCGTCCTGCTGTTCCAGCTGGGGCCGACGTTCAAGTGCGACCTGGATCTGTTCGACGCTTTCCTGAACGACCTGCCGCCTGGCGCACCCGCTGCCTTCGAATTCCGCCATGCCTCGTGGTTCAACGACGATCTCTACGCGCGCCTGCGCGGGCGGCGTCTCGCCCTCTGTATTGCGGACAGCGAGAAGCTGTCCACGCCTGTCGTTGCGACCGGACCGTACGGATACTTCAGACTGCGTGACGAAGGCTACACGCCTGACGCGTTGACCGAATGGGCGGAGACGATCCGCGCCCACCAGTCCGAATGGGGCGACACGTTCGTCTATTTCAAGCACGAGGAGTCGGGGAAGGGGCCGGAGTTCGCCAGCGCGCTCAAGGAACTGCTGGGCGTGTGAGAGACGTCGTGTTTGGCTTCGTGTTCGTATTCGGATCGTGTTCGGCTTCGTGACTAGGAGCCAATCGCCGAATACGACACCGAATCCGAATACGACGCGGCATCACGTTTCGCCGCACAGTGCCGCTCCGCCCATCTGACGATCTGCCGCTCCGCCCAGTACCCGTCATCTCCGCCACCGCCTCGCGTGAGAAACGCACAGTGGCCGCCGTGTGGGGAGAGGTGGACGGTGATGTTGGGATTCCCCGTTACGGCCGGATCGCTGAAGGGATCGACGGGCACGAAGGGATCGTCCGCGGCCGCAATGATCAGAGTCGGCACGCGAATGCGATCGACCACACGCATGGCGCTGGCGCGGTAGTAGTAGTCCGTGGCGTCGCGGAAGCCGAAGTGAGGCGCCGTGTACACTTCGTCGAACTCGCGCACCGTGCGGACGCCGTCGAGCGGCTCACTCGAGAACCGGTCGGGGAAGAGCGAGATCTTCCTGCGCATGCGTGCCTTGAGATTCCGCACAAAATTCCACTGATACGCGTAGTTGGCCCGCCGTTCCAGTGCCCGCACGCACCGCTCCAGGTCCATCGTCGGCGACACGGCGCAGACGGCGTGCAGCGGGCCTGGGCCGGCGTCCGACCATTCGGCCGCGAGCTTGAGCGCGAGATTCCCGCCGAGCGAGTAGCCCGCGACGGCGAGCGAGCGGAGTCCCTGCGACTCGACGAGCTCGCGCAGCACGGCGGTCGCATCCGCGGTCAAGCCCGAATGGTAGAGCGTGTTGCAGAGATTCTCGGTGCCGCCGCAATTGCGTTGATTGAGCCGGACGACGTTGAAGCCGGCGCGCCACGCCTTGTCGGCCATGCCGCCCATGTAGTGCGCCTGACTGGACCCTTCGAGTCCGTGGAGCGCCAGAAGCGTGGGATGGTCCTGTGGGACGTCCTGCCAGTGGCAGTCGGCCGAGACGCGGATTCCTGGGGCGACTTCGAAGATGCGGGCGACTGGCGCGGACAGACCGGGGAACTGCCGCCTGCGTGCCCAGGTCCACAGCGTCATCACGTGCCCGTTGGCGAGGCGCGGAGCGGGCTCGAACGCGTCGATCATCCTAACGAGCGTATCACCTGGCCGGCTCGACACGGCCGATGGCGAGGTCACGGCTTGTCGTTTCGGCCGCCGCGAGACGAGGGGCGGCCCTTGAGCCGCCCCTCGTCCTTCAGGACCCGCCGGAGTACGAATTCGATCTGCCCGTTCAAGCTCCGCAGCTCATCGTCGGCCCACGCCTGCAGCGCGTCGAGGACTGCCGGGTCGATGCGGAGGAGAAAGGCCTTGCGATCCGCCACCGTGTCCCTCAGTGGTGCAACGTGCCCGCGTTGACGACCGGCTGTGTACTGCGCTCGCTACACAGCACCACGAGCAGATTGCTCACCATGGCGGCCTTCCGCTCCTCATCGAGCTCGACGACGTTGTTCCGCGAGAGGCGGTCCAGTGCCATTTCGACCATGCCGACGGCGCCGTCCACGATCCGCTGCCGGGCGGCGATGATCGCGCCGGCCTGCTGCCGCTGCAGCATCGCCGCCGCGATCTCGGGCGCGTAGGCGAGGTGGCTGATGCGTGCCTCGACGACCTCGACGCCGGCCTTCGACAACCGCTCGTGGATCTCCCGGCGCAGATGATCGGCAATCGCCATCGTGTGTCCGCGCAGTGAGAGCACCGCCTCGTCATGAGCGTCGTACGGGTAGCTGGTGGCCATGTTGCGCAGAGCCGATTCGGTCTGCACGTGGACGTAGTTCTCGTAGTCGTCGACCTCGAAGACGGCTTCCGCCGTGTCTACGACCTTCCACACAACCACGGCGGCGATCTCGATGGGGTTGCCGTCAGAGTCGTTGACCTTGAGGTGTCCGCTTTCGAAGTTGCGGACGCGCAGCGACACCCGGCGCTTCGTATAGAACGGATTCGCCCATCGAAGTCCCGCCTCCCGCGCCGTACCGACGTATTTCCCGAACAACTGCAGCACCTTGGCCTGGTTCGGATTGACGACGAACAGGCCGCCGAGCAGGAAGATGCTGATGACCACCCCGATGGCTCCGCCGATGACCCAGGACGGCGTGGCGGTTCGTGCGCCGGTGATCAGGACGAAGAGCGATCCCAGCAGGCCCGCCAACAGCACCGGCACCATCACCCACCCCGAAACCGCCGCCACTTGCCTCTCTCGCGTCATGTGTCGCTCCTTGGCTTGCTTTCAAAGTGATATCACATTGAAATCAAGCTCGTCAAATGCACGAGAGTCCAAGGGTCGGACAGTCGAAAGGTCGAAGAAGTCAAAAAGGTCGAAGAGTCACGAGGGTCGCGGAATGGCTATGGAACTACGAACTACGAACTACCAACTACGAACTCCCTCAGACCCCCAGCACCGCGCGGACGTCAGCAGCTCGGTGGTGACGCGAGAAGGTGAGGGTGACGATACCGAGCGCGGCTGCGGCGTCAGTGTTCTCGCGCCGATCGTCGACGAAGAGTGTGCGGTCCGGAGGCGTCCCCAGCCGCTCGAGGCAGATGTTGTAGATCGCGGCGTCGGGCTTGACCACCCCGAGCTCGCACGAGACGACGATGGCGTCGAACCAGCGTTCGAGAGGACGATCGGTCCGGATGCGCTCCATGATGTTGGCGACGCCGTTCGACAGAAACGCCGTTCTGCCGCCCCGCGCGCGGAACTCTTCGGCGACCACCCACATCTCGTCTCGATAGCTGGTCCAGGACGCGATGTCGAGCGCTACGAGCGCCTCGAGTTGCGCATCGTCTGGCGGCGCCATGCCCAAAGCGGCGAGGGTCCGTGTCCAGTACTCGTCAGCGGGGAGGCCGAGATCGTAGTCGCGCCGCGCCCGCCAATATGCATCTCGGAAGCGTGCTTCGTCCACGCGCAGGACGTCGGCCATGGCCACGACGTCCCGCTCCTGTTGCGGATAACTGAGGACCTCGCCAAAATCGAGAATCAACCCGTCGTAATGCATCACGACTCCATCACTCGACGACTTCCACCCAGCATCCCAACTCGCGTCGATCCGTCCCGCCGTGATCCGCTGGCACGAATCCATGGTCCGACGCGATCACGGTCGACACGACATGATCGCCTGGCCGCGACGGTACCAGGATCTCCTGCGGGACCCGTGCTGCGAGATCGAGCGCGGTCTGCCAATCGCTGGCTTGCAGCCTCACGCGCGTGGCCGCTTCACCACTGTGCAGCCGGAGACGGATGCCCTGTCCCGGAGCCGCCGCATCATGCGCGAACGTCACAAACGCGGAGGATCGGCCGCGGACCCAGAATCCAGCCGGCTCCGCGTAGACGCCTCCACTGTGAAAGTAGACCGTCACCTGCCGATAGCGGGCGGCACCCAGAACCGGCGGTAGATTCGGGCGGTCCGACTCGTTCTCGACCGTGAGGGGGTCGATGGCGATACGCGCCAGCGCCGCTTCGAGGGCGGGCGCACCGCGGAACGCCACGAAGTTTGCGTCCACCGCGAGGTTGAACGAGCGTGACCACCCGGCGCCGGCGGGACTCGTGACGTCCCAGTTCTCGACGACCTCACCGGTCCGTCCTACCTGGAGACCGAGCGTCCCGCCGAGCGCCGCACCCGGGCGGGGCTCGAGCGACACGCGGTAGCTGCCCGCCGGCAATGCCACACGCATGTTCAGCAGCACACGGATCGGCTGCGGACTGACTCGCAAGCCCGGCGTCGCCGTGATGTCGAAACGGGCCGGCACGGCTTCTGGCGACAGTCTCGTCAACGGGTCGTACACGATGGCAAGCGGCCGGCGCCTGGCGTCGAACTCGCGGATGAGCGGGATCTCCGCGCGCGACGAGGGCCGTGCTATGACTTCGCTCGCCGGACGGCCGGCCAGCGGCACGGCGAGCGATACCGTTACGCCGACCGTGCACAACACGAGCCCAGCGGCCACGATCGCGCGGCCACCGGCTTGGCGTAGCCTCCGCGCGACGAATGCGCCGGCGAGGGCGATCACGATCCACAGGGCGGTCTGCGCAAGGAAGGGGCCAGGCGCGGCACGGCCCACGATTCCACTCGGCACCATCAGGACGAGGTCGCGTGTCGGCTGCAGCCACTCGAGCAGTTCGGACATACCGTCCCGCCCGTTGGCGATGAGCAGCCCGTTCCGCGCGACGACGAGCGTGACCGTGACGACGGCGCCGGCGATCGAGAGCAGGCGTACGATCCAGCGCCGAACGGGGGCCTGTGACACATGCTGATCCCATCGTGCGAGCGGAGGCGCGAGCAGCAGAAGGCCGGCCACGAGCTCACGACCGGGCGGCGCGCTACCGCCCCACCAGATCGCGAACGCGCCCACCGTGCCCGTCAGCGCCAGAAAAGCAGCGGCCGTTTCAACGGCGCGCTCGCGCCGGCTGCCACCATCACGCCACAGGATCCAGAGCCCAGGGAACGCCAGCGCAATGGCCGGAGCGTAGGGCAGCACTCCGTACTCCTGATCGACGAACACGCCGGGGAGACCTACGACGAGGTTGGCCAGGGCTGTCTGGTGATCCGGTCCGTACGGCGCGCTCGGCAGCGGAGAGCCCCATACCACGTAGAAGAAGCCGAGCCAGAGCCAGATGCTGGCGATGTATGGACCGGCGACCGCTGCCGCGCTCGTGACGCGGCCCGTCTTCCACGCGCGTCGCGACAAGGCCAACACGATCACGGCCGACATCGGTGCGTACTTCGTGCCCAGCCACGGCAGGAGTGCGACGGCCACGCCGCGGCCGATCCATTCACTGTTCTTGACCGGCTGATCGCGGCCGCCCCACCAGAGCGCGATCAGCGCGCAGAGACCCGCGGCCGTCTCTGGATAGACCGCAAAGCTGTGGAGGACGACAGGCGCAGAGAACGCCAGGGCCATCCAGGCCACGGTGGCGCTCGCTGTTGACCCTGTGAGGATCACCCCTGCGCGCCAGGCGAGCGTCGCCGCAGCCGCGGCCAGCACGGCCAGCATCCAGCAGACGCCCAGGTAGCCTCCTGCGGCGAACGCTGGCGTGATCAGGATTGGGAGTCCAATGGGATGAATGGAGTAGATCTGGCCGTTCTTCCCGCGTGTGCGGTAGTCCGGGTTGAGCGGATTGCGGTAGTAGACCTTGTAGTCGCCGTGCGCGTGGTTGTTTTCGATCCGCAGGTCACCATCGGTCAGCAGACTCTGCGTCATCACCAGGTAGTGTGGCTCATCTCCTCCGGGATAGAGCGCCGAGCCGGCGAGCTTCGTGGCGGCGCCGCCATACACCGCGAGGCTCACGACGAACACCAGCGCGGACGCGCCCCGCGAGATCGCTGGCCTTGCCATGCCGGGTGACGTCGGTAGCCGCGTCTCCCACACCAGCCAGCCAATGGCAACGATGACGACCGCCCAGATGCCTGACGTGAGCGGACCACTCAGCGCGCGAAGCGCCGGAATCCAGTCGGGCAGCCACGGGAGAAACGGCAGCAGCAGCGCAAGCAGCAGGAAAAGCGGAACGATGAGGTCCGACGTTGGCGGGGCCGGTGCTCGAAGCCACACAACCCGGACGTGCGCCAATTTGCTCCCTGCGAGCGCCAGGAGAAACACCGTGAGCACGATGGCGCACGTGCCGCCCACGAGGTCTGGCCAGGATGGCAGCATCGCGATGCGCGTCACGCCTCGCGCGGTTTCGATGACGTCGAGCGACGCCCGCGTACACCAGAGACCGGCGCCCGCCGCGAGACACGCGGCGACGCCGGTCGAGAAGACGCGACGAGCCATCACGGACGAATCTTAATTCGGAATTCCTTCATTCATTCCGCGCTCCGCATTCCGTAACCGCATTGTCAGAATTTCACCTGCGGTACTTGCTTTGCGGACGGAGGCGCTTCAAACAGCTTGTACTCCTTGAAGCCGAAGATCTTTGCCGTGATGTTCGCGGGGAACTGTCGGCGGGCCGTGTTGTAGGCCTGGACGGCCTCGTTGTAGCGGCGGCGCTCCTGCGCGATCCGGTTCTCCGTGCCAGAGAGCTCGTCCATCAGCCGATTGAACTGCTCGTTGGCTTTGAGCTGCGGATAGTTCTCGGCGATGGCGATGAGGCGTCCGAGCGCGCCGGTCTGTGCGTTGGCCGCTTCCATCTTCTCGTCGGGGGTCGTCGCCCCGGCCAGGCGGGCACGCGCGTCGGCGACTTCCTTGAAGACCTGCTGCTCGTGCGTCGCATACCCCTTCACGGTCTCGACCAGGTTGGGAATCAGGTCATTCCTGCGCTGCAGCTGGCTTTCGACCTGCGCCCACTGAGCCTTGACCGCTTCTTCCTGGCTCACGAACCTGTTGTACGAGCAACCCGACAGCGTCAGGACGGCCAAAGCGGCCACCATCACCTGCGTGCGCCTGAGACGTCTATCGGTACTCATCATCCATCGCTCCTCACCAGGAGGCACCACCGCCGCCACCACCGCTGCGGCCCCCTCCGAAACCACCAAAGCCTCCGCCAAAGCCTCCGCCGCTCGATCCCCAGCCTCCACCGAATCCGCCGCCGCCAAACGGGCCGACGCCACTCGACCACCCGCTCCACGTCCGGCGGCGGCCCCAGCCGCCGTGACCGCCTCCACCCATCGCATTGAGAATCCGGATGACGATGATGACCAGCACGATGAGCGCAATCACTTCGTTCATGGTGATCTGATGCCGGCCGACGTCAGTCGGCGCAGGCCGCGGCACACCATCGAGGGTGACCTGACGGGCTTCTGCAATGCGGCCGATGAGCCGCATCACGCCGGCCTCGAGTCCGCCGCCGTAGTCCCCCTGCTTGAAGAAGGGCACCATGACCTGCCGACTGGTCTCGCCGGAATAGCCGTCGGTCACGATCTCCTCGAGGTCGTATCCGACTTCGATCCACACGCGGCGTTCCTTCAGCGCGAGCAGGACGAGGATGCCGTTGTTCTTCCCCTTGTCTCCTATGCCGCGGCCGCCGTTCTCGAACAGCTTCACCGCGTAGTCACGAATGTCTGCCTCTGGCTCGTAGCTCTGGAATCGTGGCGACAATCACGGTGTCGCCCGTCTTGGCCTGGAGCGCGCGAATGGCGCGATCCATCGTCGCGGCATGCGTGGCGTCGATGATGCCTGCGAAATCGTTGACGGGCTGCGTCAGCGCGGGCATGGCGGCTGCCCACACGATAGCGGCGGCTGCACCGACGATCAGCACACACAGTACAAGCCTCGCGAGTGATGCACCGCGAACGCGCGCTCACTGGTGGCTCCAGCGATCGACGTACTGCGCGAGGCCTTCGACGGCGGCAAGGTAGGACGGAAAGAGCCTGGCCCCATCGGCCGCGCGTCCACCAGCTGGCCACCGATGTCAGCACCTCGGCGAAGACACTGGCCGGACTTGCCGTGATGCGTGCGCCAAAGGCGGCCAGCTGTTGCGGGCCCGCCCCCGACTCACCCGAGAGGCGCGCCAGATTGGCGAGAAGCAGCAGCAAGGGCGCAGCGGAATTCGACACGAGCCGGCCGATCGCAGCCGGAACTCCCGCGGTCTCGAGAAAGCCCTCGCGCAGGTGCAGCAGGTGGCTCCGCACCTGCACTTCGCAGGCACGGCGGAGATCGGCAGGATCGATTCGAAGTCCGATGAACGGATCGCGGCCGTGGACGACCTCATAGCTCGCCATCATGCCGCCGAGCTCGATGGGGAACGCGTCGAGCGATGCCGTGACCTCGGCTGAGTCGAGCAGCATGGGCGTCGCAAGACCCTCGCGCCTCCATCCGTCGGCCGCGCGCGCCAGACCCTTCGAGATCCGCGAAGCCGAGGCCCGAGATCACGCGCCAGCGTATGGACGGGTCCATTCGCCGCGCCGCTCGCGTGCGCGCCATAGACCGCCACGGACTCGAGGCGGCCCGACACGACAGCAGCAACGATCGCAACAAGTCGCTCGGCGGCGCGTCGTGCCTGCGGCGTCATGGAGCAATTCTACCTTGTGAGATCGCCGAGCCAGCTGGAGCGACTACAATGCAGCTCGATGCGGCTTCGCGAACTGAACGTGGGATGCCTCGGCGGCGGCACCGGCCTCCCAAGCCTTCTTGGCGGACTCAAACGCAACCCCTGGCTCCGCCTCCACGCCGTCGTCACCATGTTCGACAGTGGTGGCAGCTCGGGCCAGTTGCGCGATGAGCTGGGCGTGCTCCCGCCGGGCGACGTCCTGAAGTGCGCGCTCGCCCTCTCACGGAATGAAGGTGAGGCGCGTCGCGTCCTGCTCGCGCGGTTGCCGACGCTCGAACACGCTCGTCTGTCGGGCCACACGGGCGGCAATCTGTTGCTGTCGATGATGGAACGTTACAGCGGCGACTTTCTCGCAGCGGTGGACGGGCTGCGATCGCTGCTGGGATGCACCGGACGCGTATGGCCAGTCACCGTGGACAACTCGACGATCTGTGCGGAGTACTCGGACGGCAGCACGACGCGAGGAGAAGTCGAGGTGGACGCGGGGCAGGTGCGCGGGCACCTCGTGAAGCGGATCTGGCTCGAGCCCCGCCCGACGATCCATCCGGCAGTGATGACAGCCATTCGCGGCTTCGACGCCGTCGTCATCGGTCCGGGCAGCTTCTGGACGAGCCTGATGCCCCCGCTCTACGTCGAAGGAGTGGCGGAAGCGATCGGCGCGCTCAACGGCCCGATCGTGCTCATCGCCAACCTGCTCACCGAAGGCAGCGGGATGAGGGGCTATACGGCGGGCGATGCCGCCCGTCAGGTGGCCGACGTGATCAAGCGTCCAGTGGACGTCATCATCGCCAACAACGCGCTGCCGTCGCAGGCCGTTCTGGAACGCTACGCATCGGAGCACAAGATGCCACTGCCGCTCGGCGACGTGCCAGAGGGTTGTGAAGTCGTCGAAGGCTCTTTCTGGCGCCGCGACATCGCGCGCCACCACAGGCCACGCCTGGCGTATGCGGTGTGGACAGTGTTGTCGAAAAGACTGTTGTGACCGGTTGTCGTATTCGGATGCGTTTTCGTATTCGACCCTGAGTGCGCCTTCGCCTCGAGTACGAATACGAAGACGAACACGACGATGCGGCGCTTAGCGGCGTTTTGTTTTCTTGGTCGTCGCCGTCTTCTTCGCTGCCGGCTTCATCGACCCGGCCTTCTTCGACGCAGTCTTCGGCGCCGCAGTGGGCGCCACGCCAGCTTCTCGCCCTTCCTTGATGGCCATCGCGCGCTCGATGATGCGCGCGAACATCGCGCCGGTGTCCCCGCCCTTGGCCGGGCGGTGCGATTGCCACACGTCTGGATTGTCCGCGGCCAGAATGTCCGCGAAGTCGCCGCCGCTCTTCACACTCAACGGCGCGAATTCCGCGATGTCGAGCGGTCCGGACCATTCGTCGCGATGCTTCAGCAGCAGCCAGCTGCGCTCACCGGCGCCGCGCGTCCGAATCAGCGCCCATGAGCCCTTGAGCTTGTATCCGTCGAGCCGCAGCTTCAGGTCTCCCTTTCTCAGCGCAGCCGCAACGTCCGGGACGTCCGGTGTCCACGTTCCACGGTCCCACAACATCACGATCCCGGCGCCATAGCCTTCGGGGATCACGCCTTCGAACGTGCCGTACTCGATCGGGTGATCCTCGACGTGCATGGCGAGCCGCTTCACCGTCGGATCGAGTGACGGACCCTTGGGCACGGCCCACGAGAGCAGCACGCCATTCAACTCGAGCCGGAAGTCGTAATGCAGGTGGCTCGCGAGGTGCTTCTGCACGCAGAAGAACAGCGGACCCCCGTGCGCCGAGACGTGGGCATCGCCCGCCGGTTCGGGCGAGCGAGAGAAGTTGCGCTTCTTGCGATAATCCTCGAGGGCCATCCGCGTCCTCAGTGCACTTCGCCCATCAGTTTCGAGATCGGTTTCGATCCCGCCCACATGATCAGTCCCGCGACGACGGCAAAGGCGCCCACCACGCCGAACAGCTGAGTCAATGGCAACGATTCGTAAAGGCCGGACAAGCGGCCGCCCACATAGTTGCCGACGGAAGTCGCGAGAAACCAGACGCCCATCATCAGACCGACGACGCGAACCGGGGCGAGCTTCGTCATGGCGCTCAGCCCGACCGGGCTCAACAGCAGCTCCCCGAACGTGTGACACAGATACGTCGCCGTCAGCCACATCGGACTGACGAGCATCCCGCTCCGGGTCATCGCGGCCGCCGGAACCAGAATCGCAAAGCCGATGCCGACCATGATGAGTCCGAGCGCGAACTTGACCGGGCTCGTCGGTTCGCGGCGCCCCAGCGTGATCCAGAGCCACGCGAAGATGGGCGCGAATATCCAGAGGAACGCGGAGTTGAGCACCAGATACCAGCTGCTCGGAAATTCGAAGCCCGCGATGCGATTGAGCGTATTCCGCGCGGCGAAGAGATTGAGGGTAGACCCCGCCTGTTCGAACACCGACCAGAAGAGCGTCGCTGCGAGGAAGAAGCAGCCGATGGCGTAGAGGCGTTTCCGCTCTTCCGGCGTCCACGTTCCGCCAAAGAACAGCCACACAAAAAAGAGGACGACGGTGATGAGCAGCAGATAGCCGGCCGCGGTGGCGACCTGGCTCGGCGTGATCGGAAGAAGGCCCGTCCAGATGCTCAGTCCGCCGGCCACGAACAGCAGCAGGACGATTCCACCGATGATCGATGCGCGCCGCCGGAGCCGTGCGAACGCCGCTGGTGACTCGGCTGGTGCAGGCTCCAGCCCCGCCGTACCGAGTACGTGGCTTCCCAGCACGTACTGAATCACACCCAGGGTCATGCCTACGGAGGCGACCGCAAATCCGAGGTGCCAATCAATCCGCTGTCCGAGCCACCCGCTGACGAGCGGCGCCGTGCCCGCGCCGAGGTTGATCCCCATGTAGAAGATGGAGAAGCCGGCATCACGCCGGGTGTCCTTCGGTCCGTAAAGCTGACCCACAATGGCGCTGACGTTGGGCTTGAGCAGCCCGGTGCCAAAGACGATCAGGGTGAGTCCGGCGTAGAAGGAGGCGATTGTTGGAATCGCCAGCCCGGCGTTCCCGAGCGCGATGAGGATGCCGCCGTACAGCACGGCACGCCGCTGGCCGATCAACCGATCGGCGATCCAGCCGCCGGGCATGCTGGCCAGGTACGCCATCGACGTGTACAGCCCGTAGATGGCCCCCGCGGTTGGCGTGTCGAGCCCCATGCCTCCCGCAGCGGGCGCGGCGGTCATGAAGAGGATGAGCAGCGCCCGCGTGCCGTAGTAACTGAAGCGCTCCCACATCTCGGTGAAAAAGAGCGTCGAGAGTCCGCGCGGGTGTCCGAAGAAGGCGCGATCGAGTTCTGCGGGTGCGCCGGAGGCTGCTGCAACGGGAGCTGGGGACGCGGCCACGGAGGTCCTCCTGCGGCCGAAGCATACATGGAAAGGGCTGGAGGCCCTGAGGGCTGCAGAGTGTGAGCATGGGCGTGTGAGCGGGCCCGAAGGGAGTACAATCACCAAGCGGCCGCTGCCGCAGGAGAGACACGCCCGTATGAGTGCGCCTCAACCAGGGGCGGGAACGCCCCGTCGCATGGTGTTCTGTCAGAAGCTGCAGAAGACTCTTCCCGGATTGGATGCGGCGCCATGGCCTGGCGCCCTGGGCCAGCGGATCTACGAGCACATCTCCGCCGAGGCCTGGCACATGTGGGAAGAGCGCATGAAGATGATCCTGAACGAGTACCGTCTGATGCCGTGGCAGAAGGAAGCGCAGGATCTCATCGCGAAGCACATGGAAGAATTCTTCTTCGCGGAGAGTGCGTCGCTGCCGCCCGGGTATGTACCCGAAAAGGCGTAGTTCGTAGTCCGTAGTTCGTAGTCCGTAGAGCGAAATGGAGCCAGAAGCCACGCATCGTCTGTGCTGGTACGGGCGGCGGACACCAGACGTCCTGCCGGAGGTCAGCTATCAGACGGTTGAAGACGGCGGCCTTCTGTACTGCGAACATCCAATGATGTTTCCAGTCGTCGGCTACCACTTCGACGTCCGGAACTGCGACGGATGCGACTGGTTCAAGCCGGTACGGCACCCGCAGACCCAAATCGTCTCCACTTCACGCCGCTAAAGGCCCACCCCGCTCGCCGATCTCCCCAGCTCGAGTGTCTGAAACGACTGCAACCTCTGCCGTGTGTTTGTACGCTCTTCCTCCCAGGCTCCATCAATGTGCCAAAAAATGGCCAAGATTTGAGCCGTCACAGCCGTGTGACGTGGCACGTGCTTTGTAGCCACCTCCTCCGTCGTTGGAAAAAAACAAGTCGTACGGCACTGAGAGGGAGGCGACGTGACTTCACCCGAACGGAAAGAGCGGCGCGGCTTCGCGTCAATGAGCCCCGAACGTCAGAAGGAAATTGCCAGCAAGGGCGGGCGCGCGGCGCACGCTAAAGGCACGGCACACGAGTGGACGCCTGACGAGGCGCGCACTGCGGGCCGCAAGGGCGGCCAGGTCAGCCGAGGCGGCCGTGGCCGGCTCCCCGAGTCGTCTGGGTCCTCAGTGGCCGAGACGCCATTTCACCAGTAGATCGCCACGGCCGGTCGCCGGCCGTACGTTCGATAAACGTGCACTCACCGTCGCACGGTCCCGGAGAACCGGAGCCGGCGATGGTGAGTGATGCGAACTCGTTCAGGCGCTCAAGCGGCTTACGAGCGCTACCTCTACGCGTGCGTCGTTGAAGCACGCACCCCCTGCGAGATCCGTCAGCGTGTCAGGTGCCAGGACGGTTGCCGTGTAGCCGTTTGCGGTGCTCTTGCGCCAGAGCCCCTTGGGCAGCGACACGGTGCCGGGCCGTATCGTGGGAACGACCCGCAGCGGACACCGCACCTCGCCAAGCTCGTTGTACACACGAACCTGATCGGCGTCCTGCAGGCCACGGGCGGCTGCGTCGGTGGGATGCATGTCGAGTCCAATCGCCGGTCGCGGCAGTTCACCCAGCGTCGAACTGATCGTGCGGTCGCTGGCCGGCGAGATAAGGGCGAGCGGATACGCCGCAGTCGCCGGATCCGGCTGATACGTGTACAAACCTGTTGGTGCCTCGAGGTCCAGGTGCTCTGGAAACAGGTGCACCTTCCGATCGTCCGTCCAGGGCAAGACATCGACGAACTGGACAGGCGCGCCGTTCCACGGCGCGTCGACCACGCGGCCTTCGCGGAGCGCGGATCCGATCTGCGGCGGCAAGCCGTCCATCGCTTTGATCAAAAGATCGAGCTCACCAGCCGGCTCCTCGTCTTTCAACAGGTCCATGCGCGAGGCCAGGGCGCCAAACACATCGTTGTTGGACCGCGCCTCGCCGACAGGATCGACGACCGGTCGTCCGAGTTGGATCGCGAGCGGACCGTACGCACGGGCGATGTCGTAGTTCTCCAGGAACGTGGTTGCCGGCAGGATGATGTCCGCGTACGCGGCCGTGTCGGTCATCACCTGCTCGAAGACGACGGTGAACAGATCCTCCCGCTCCAGTCCTTTCAACACGCGCTGCTGATCGGGAATCGTGACGGCAGGGTTCGCGTTGTAGACGAACAGCGCCTTGAGCGGCGGATCGAGTGGCTCGGTCAGCACGCGTCCCAGCAGATTCATGTTGATGATCCGCGTCGTGGGCTCCTCGCCCGGCACCCAGGACCGCGCAATGTTCCACGACTTCGAATTGGTCATCGCGTAGCCGCCGCCACGCACGCCGAACTTGCCGCCCACCGCCGGCAGCGCCAACACGGCTGCGACCGCATTCCCGCCGTTGCGATTTCGCTCGAGTCCCCAGCCGCAGCGAATCAGCGCCGGCGAGAGCTCCGCGTACCACTGCGCGAACTGCTCCAGCGCGCGCGGATCGAGCCCCGCGACATCAGCGGCTCGTCGCGATATCCCATTCTGCGGCTCGCGCACGGAGGCGATCCGCGCCGGTCGTGTGTTCCGCGAGAAACCGCTCATCGGCCTTCCCCTGTTCGAAGAGATACCGGTGAACGGCGAGCGCGACGACGACGTCGGTGCCGGGTCGGACCGCAAGGTGGAGATCGGCCTGTCGGGCAAGTCCCGTCGTGCGGGGATCGACGATCACGAGCTTGCCGCCGCGCTTCTGGGCGTCGCGCACATACGGCATCGCATGGATGCCCGAGACGGCGGGATTCATGCCCCACAGCACGAGCAGACGCGCGTGCACGTAGTCCTGATACGTGACCGACGGCATCTTGCCGTACAGCGCCAGGTTCGCGGCGCCGGTCGGCGCGGCACACACGGTCCGCGCGAGGCGCGACGCACCGAGGCGCCAGAAGAACGTCGCGTCGAGGGTGTCCTGCGTGAGCAGGCCATTCGATCCGCCGTAGCAGAAGGGAAGAATCGCCTCGCCGCCGAAGTCACGCCGCACGCGATCGAACTCCTGCGCGATGCGATCGAGCGCCTCGTCCCACGCGATCGGCGCAAACCGTGCGGAGCCCTTGGGCCCCTTTCGCACCATCGGCCGCAGCAGGCGCGCGTCGCCGTACAGCCGCTCCGGAAAGCGCCTGACCTTGGCACAGATGTAACCCTGCGTGACCGGATTGGTATGGCCGCCGTCGAGTGTCTCGAGACGTCCGTCGCGTACGGTCGCGGTCAGGGTGCACGAGTCTGGACAGTCGAGTGGGCACGCCGTCTCGACCGACGACTCGACGGGTTGCGATACCAGCGGCGCCATGGCGCGAGTGTACACTACCGGCCCCTGGGCGGCGTCCAAGTAGTGGCGGGTCTGCGGCTCAACGTACGAGTCCGGGCCGCCACCCTCCGCCAAATCATGCAGACACCACACGTCGTCATCATCGGGGGCGGATTCGGAGGCCTTGCCGCCGCCCAGGCACTCAAACGAGCAGCGGTTCGCATCACGCTCATCGATCGCAGGAATCACCATCTGTTCCAGCCGCTGCTGTACCAGGTTGCGACGGCGGGCCTTTCACCAGGCGATATCGCATCGCCCATCCGTTGGGTTCTGCGTCATCAGCAGAACACGCGAGTCTTGCTGGCCGATGCGCAGCGCATCGACGCCAACGCGAAGCGCGTCTACCTCGACGAGGGCCATCTCGACTACGACTACCTGATTGTCGCGACGGGCGCGACGCACGCGTACTTCGGCCACCCGGAATGGGAGCAGTTCGCGCCGGGTCTCAAGACGCTGGACAATGCGTTGGAAGTCAGGCGGCGGATGTTGCTCGCCTATGAGATCGCCGAACGGGATTCCGACCCCGTCGACCAGACGCGACTCTTGACGTTCGTCATTGTCGGCGGCGGACCGACCGGCGTTGAACTGGCGGGGGCGATCGCTGAGATCGCACGTCAGACGCTGGCCGACGAGTTTCGGACTATCTCGACGATGCACGCGCGGGTGGTGCTCGTCGAAGCTGGTCCGACGATCCTGAGCACCTTCCCTGCGGACCTTCGAGATAAGGCCCGTGAGTCTCTGCTGGCGCTTGGCGTCGAGGTGCTCGAGAACACGCGCGTGACGGACATCGACGCAAGTGGCGTATCGCTCGCCGGGGTGCGCATTGAAGCCGGCACCGTGCTGTGGGCCGCGGGCGTGGCGGCATCGCCCCTCGGTCAGAGTCTCGGTGTTCCGCTCGATCGGGCTGGACGCGTCTACGTGCGGCCGGAGCTGAACCTCGAGGAACACCCCGAGGTCTACGTAATAGGCGACCTTGCATCACTCAACGGCGCCGACGGCAAGCCGCTGCCGGGTGTTGCGCCCGTCGCGCAGCAGCAGGCCGCGCACGCCGCGAAGAACATCGTCCGTGCGATCGCGCGGCAGCCGCTGCGACCGTTCAAGTACTTCAACTGGGGGAACCTGGCGACCATCGGGCGCGCCACGGCCATTGCCGACTTCGGCCGCATGCACTTGTCGGGCTATCTCGGCTGGCTGTTCTGGCTCTTCGTCCACATCATGAAGCTCGTGGGATTCCGCAATCGGGTCCTCGTCTTCATCCAGTGGGCGTCGGTCGTACTTCACGTATCAGCGAAGCGTGCGGCTCATCACCGGGCCTTACGAGAAAGGGCTATTCGCGAAAGAGGAAGGGCAAGGGAAAAAGAGCACGGAGGCACAGGGAGTCCCAACGCCAACGGCCTGACACTCCCAGGGCCCAGGTCCTTATGCGTCAGTGGCTTTTCTTCGAGTAGTGCTGCTCGACGTAGGTGTCCACGATGTTCTGGAACGCCACGGCGAGCTCTGCATACGTGCCGCGAAGCGTTGTCCGGTGCTGACCGTCGATGAACACGGGGCAGTTCGGTGCTTCTCCGGTCCCGGGCAGGCTGATGCCGATGTTCGCGGCCTTGGATTCGCCGGGGCCGTTCACGACGCACCCCATGACCGCGAGTGTGAGCTCTTCGACACCCTCGTAGCGCGTCTTCCACACCGGCATCTGTTCGCGGATGTAACTCTGGACGCGCTCGGCCAGTTCCTGGAACGTCGTGCTCGTCGTGCGACCGCAGCCGGGACAAGCCGTTACGCTTGGCGCGAACGAGCGCAGTCCCAGTGCCTGCAGGATCTCGCACGCCGCATACACCTCTTCGCGCCGGTCACCGCCCGGTCTCGGGGTGAGCGACACACGAATCGTGTCGCCGATCCCTTCGTTGAGCAGGACGCCGATGGAAGTGGCGGACCAGATGAGCCCCTTCATGCCCATCCCGGCTTCGGTCAATCCCAGGTGCAGCGGCTGCGACGTCTTGGCGGCGAGATCGCGATACACCTGGATCAGATCCGGCGGACGCGAGACCTTGCACGAAATCAGGATCTGATCCCGGCGCAGCCCGGCCTCGAGCGCCAGCTCGGTGGACTGCAGGGCCGACAGCACCATGCACTCGTTGACGATCTGCTCGGAGCTCTTGTTGAGCGCGCGGTCGGTGTTCTCCTGCATCTGCGCCATCACGAGCTCTTGATTGAGCGAGCCGCCGTTGACGCCGATCCGCACCGGCTTGCCGTGATCGACCGCGACCTTGCAGATCGTCATGAACTGCTCGTCGCGCCGCTTGCCCGTGCCCACGTTGCCTGGATTGATCCGGTACTTGTCGAGCGCCGTGGCGCACTCGGGGTAACGCGTGAGCAGGAGATGTCCGTTGTAGTGGAAGTCGCCGATGAGCGGCGCGTCGCAGCCCGCATCGCGCATCCGCTGCCGGATCTCGGGCACCGCGGCCGCGGCTTCGGGCACGTTGACCGTGATCCGGACCAGCTCGGATCCGGCTTCGGCCAGCTCGATGGCCTGCTGAGCCGTCGCCCGCGCATCGGCCGTATCGGTCATCGTCATCGATTGCACGACGACGGGGGCGCCGCCGCCGACCTGGACGCGGCCGACCCTGACGGGGACGCTCTTGTGCAGTCTGACGTGTTTCACGGTCGTTTTCGGATTTCGTCTTCGTGTTCGACCTTCGGCGGCCGTGAGCCCTGCGCCCTGAGCCAGCGGGCGACTACACCTGCACGACCGTCCGTGCGCTCCGGTGCGCGTCGAGGACGCTGGCGTCCAGCCTCTTGCCAAGGTAGACCTTCGATTCAGCGTTGTCCGTCGGATGCCGCTCGAACTTGACGACTTCGAACCGGAGGCTGTCGAGGGTGCCGCGCATCTCGTAGAACTTGTTCTTGGTCTTGACGACGACCTCTTCGAACCCGGCGCCCAAGGCCCAGACCTCCGTTTCCTCGGTAAGGGCGCGGAAATGGCCCTGCGCCCGCCAGTCCCGCCTGGTCCCGCCAATCCACGTGTACAGCACGCGCCGCGCCTCGACGTCCACGGCACCGCGCAGCCGCGCGACGAGATCGGCCAACTTGGGATCGGTCTCGAGCGGGCGCAGTTCGTGAACGATCTTGTAGGACACCGGTACGAGGCTGTTGGGGTCGTCGCCGAGCGGCGCTTCGGCCATCAGAATGAGATGTTCGCGCCCCTCCAGCCGCCGCACGATTTCGGTGGCTGTCTTCCGGCGCGGATACTCGCCGAAGAACTCTTCGATGTACTGGATCTCCAGAGCGCCCTGCTCGAGCGGATACTGCTTGAGCCGATGTTCCACGGGCGTCAGCTCGGCTCCTCGGTGTCTTCAATCTGCCAGTCTGCCAGCGGCTGGGGGCCCGGGGTGATGCCCGCCAGATCCGGATCTTCGCCCACGGGCCGCGGACCGACGCTGGACCGCCGCTCTTTGGCTTCCTGACGCCGTTGGTCCTTGTTGCGGGCCCGTTCCTGCTTGGCTTTTTCGCGTTCACGCTTCTGGAGAGTGGGTCGGGAGCGATTGGCCATGCACTGAACCTCCCCCGTGGCGTCGCGCAGTTCCTGCGGCGGCCACGGCCTGGTGTGCGGCCCGGGGGCCGCCTCGATACGAATAGGCGCCAGAGCCGCTAGCCGGAGCAGACCCTGGACGCTCGGCATCCCGCGTAGACTGCCTGGTGAGAAACGGGTCGGAACGTGCCCGGACGACCGTCAACGCTGGCGAGTGCTGTCACTGATCGTAGCAAGCCGGACGGAAGAGACGCAAGGAACGCCGGATTCGGCGTCAGGAGCGCCGGGCGCCCGACCGTGGACGGTCCTCTTCGGCGTCGTCCGAGACTTCGTCCTTGAACCCCCGAATCGCCTGGCCCAGCCCCTTGCCGATGCCAGCGAGCCGGTTGGCTCCGAAAATCAGGATCACGATGACGAAGATAATCAGCAATTCCGGGAGGCCGAGGCTCATTTCGTGCTCCGTGGCAGAAGAAATCTTGTCGCGTCCAGGCCAAAGGTCGGGGTAGGCTTATCGCCGCCCAAAACATCCGGCGTGCCGGGCCTGGCAGTCCGTGGCCCGAGAAGAAGGTGTCCTACGAACCATGGCGACATTGGACTGGCTGATCATTCTCGCGTACTTCACCGCACTCGCGGGCCTTACATGGTGGGTACTCGCCAATAACAAGGATACTGCCGAAGACTACTTCCTGGCGGGACGAGGCCTTGGCTGGTTCATCGTCGGGGCCTCGATTTTCGCCTCGAACATCGGGTCCGAGCACCTGGTAGGCCTCGCCGGCGCGGGTGCCACGAGCGGTGTCGCCCTGGCGCACTACGAACTGCACGCCTGGTGTCTGCTGGTCCTGGGCTGGGTGCTGGTGCCGTTCTACCTGCGGTCCAAGGTGTTCACGACGCCCGAATTCCTCGAACGCCGCTTTTCGGGCACCGCCCGCTGGGTCCTGTCACTCATCTCGGTGGTCGGCTACATCCTGACCAAGATCGCCGTCAGCATCTTTGCCGGCGGCGTCGTGTTCGCCGCTGTGCTGCCCGACCTCGGCCTCGACTTCGCCGGCCATCACTTCAACAGTTTCTGGGTCGGGTCCGTTGCCATCGTCGTCTTGACCGGCGTGTACACCGTCGTTGGCGGCATGCGCGCGGTGGCCTACACCGAAGTTCTTCAGACCTTTGTGCTGGTAGGCGGATCCTTTCTCTTGACCGCCTTCGGTCTGCACAAGCTTGGCGGCTGGAGTCAGTTGCGCGCGACGCTGGATCCCGAGATGTTCAACCTCTGGAAGCCGCTCGTGCCGCATGGTTTGCAGGGCACGTGGGCGCCAGTGAAGACGTCCACGGAGATGGCGTACTACTTCAACGACAATTATCCCTGGCTGGGGATGCTCTTCTGTGCCCCGATCGTCGGACTCTGGTACTGGTGTACGGACCAGCACATCGTTCAGCGCACGTTCATGGCGCCGAATGAAACGGAGGCCCGGCGAGGCACGATCTTCGGCTCGTTCCTGAAACTCAGTCCGGTGTTCATCTTCATCATCCCCGGCATGATCGCGCTCGCCCTCGCCAAGTCGGGGAAGGTGCCGGAACTGGCGCCGATGGTGGACGCGGCGGGGAATCCGGTGGCGGCCGTCACGCAGGGCGCGTATCCGATGCTCGTCCGCGACCTGCTGCCTGTCGGCTTCCGCGGCGCGGTCGTCGCCGGCCTGCTGGCTGCGTTGATGACGTCGCTCGCGGCTGCCTACAACGCGTGCTCGACGTTGTTCACGATGGATTTCTGGATCAAGTTCCGTCCCAAGTCCACGCAGGCCGAGCTCGTGTGGGTCGGCCGCCTCGCGACCACGGTCATGGTCCTGATCGGACTGGCCTGGATCCCCGTCATCCAGGGATCCCGAGGACTCTACGACTACCTGCAGGGCGTTCAGGGCTATCTCGCGCCGCCGATCTTCGTTGTCTTCTTCTTCGGCGTGTTCAACAAGCGCCTCAATGCCAAGGGGTGCCTCTGGGCGTTGATGGTGGGCTTCGCGATCGGGGCGTTCCGCCTGGCCGTCGACACGCCGGTCACGTTGAAAATGGCCGGTTTCGAGAACGGCTATCCGGAAGGGTCCTTCTTCTGGATCGTGAATCACATCTACTTCCAGTACTACAGCCTGTTCATTACGATCGTGTCGATCGCGGTGATGTTCGGCGTGAGCTACATGGGTGAGGCACCGTCGGAACAGCAGCTCGTCGGGCTCACCTACGCGACCGTGACGGCCGAGAGCAAGGCGGCCACCCGCGGCAGCTGGAATCAGTGGGACGTCATCAACACCTGCGTCGTATTGGGACTGATCCTGGCGGCCTACGTGTACTTCAGCGGTTAGCGGCTATCGATCGTCGCGGGATCGTCAGCCGACGGCCCCGCGACGTCCGCCCACTGGCGTGACGCCTCATGTCTACCTGGGAAGAGCGTTGGCACCCGCTCCGCGAGGAGTGGGTCATCGTTGCGGCACACCGCCAGGACCGGCCGTGGATTGGACAGCAGGTCCGCGCACGGGAGGCCGCCATCCCTCCATATCTACCCGACTGCTATCTCTGTCCGGGCAACGTCCGCGTCAGCGGCGCGCGCAACGATCCCTACACGGGCACGTTCGTCTTCGACAACGACCATCCGTCTGTCGGGCCCAAGGCGCCCGAGATCCTGACTGCGCCTCCGGACCCGTACCGGAACCGTCCCGCGCGAGGAATCGCTCGTGTCGTGTGCTACAGCCCGCGGCACGACCTCACGCTCGCCGAGCTCGACCTCGAAGAAGTGGATGCGCTGCTGGCGGTGTGGCAGGACCAGTATCGAGACCTCGGTCGGAGGCCCGAGATCGCCCACGTGCTCGTCTTCGAGAACAAGGGTGAGGTCGTCGGCGTCTCGAATCCGCATCCACACTGTCAGATCTACGCGACCAATTTCGTCTTCAAGACCATCGAGACCGAAGCCCGCGCCGGACAGCGCCATCTCGAGAGCACGGGACGCGTGCTGTTCCAGGACATCCTGGCGGCGGAACGCGCCGACGGCCGCCGCATCATCGCCGAGAACGACTCTGCCATCGCGTTCCTCCCGTACTTCGCCCGCTACGCGTACGAGGTGTTCGTCGCGCCGAAAGCCACGCATCCCAGCCTTGCGGCGTTGTCGGATCGCGAGCGCACGGACTTCGCGAATGTGTTGCGCGAAGTGCTGATTCGGTTCGACAACCTCTGGCAGATGCCGTTCCCTTACGTGATGCCGCTCCATCAGGCGCCCACCGACGGCGGCGCCTACGACGGCTTCCACTTCCACGTCGAGTTCCATCCGCCGCTGCGGAAACCCAACCTGCTGAAATTCCTCGCCGGTCCCGAGATCGGCGGCGGCAATTTTCTGAGCGACACGGCTCCCGAACAAAAGGCTGACGAGCTTCGAGCGGTCTCAACGGTGCACTACAAGAAGGCCACGACGTGACGATTGGCGAGCTGCTCGCGCCTCTGCGCGCTTTGCACGATGAAGTCCGTCACGCCGTGGTGGCTGCGACGGAGCGGGCCACCCTCGACGATCTCGCCGGGATTGCGGCAGACGATGAGGGAGACACGATTTATGCGATCGATCGGGTGAGCGAAGACACCCTGGTCGAGTTCTTCGAGCGCGAGATCGCGCCACGCACGCCGGTGGTCCTTGTGGCCGAAGGCCTCACGGGCGGCCGCATCGTGCTGCCGAAGGGCACGGACGCTGCAGATGCGCCGTTTGTCGTCATCGTCGATCCGATCGACGGCACGCGCGGCCTCATGTATCAGAAGCGGAGTGCGTGGATCCTGACAGGTGTCGCGCCGAACCGCGGCGGCGCCACCAATCTGAGCGACATCGTGGTCGCGATCCAGTCGGAGATCCCGCTGGCGAAGCAGCACCTGTCGGACGTGCTGTGGGCGGAGCGCGGTCGGGGTGCGCACGCCGAGCGAGTCAACCGGCTCACCGGCGCACGGCAGCCCATTCGGCTGCGGCCGTCGAATGCGTCGACCATCGCGCACGGCTTTGCGATGATTTCCCGCTTCTTCCCGGGTGCACGCGAAGAGCTCGCCGCCATCGACGAAGAGATCGTGCTCGGCGCGCTCGGCCCGACGCAGCCCGGGAAGGCGCATCTGTTCGAGGATCAGTACATCTCGTCGGGCGGCCAGCTCTACGAGCTCGTTGCGGGACACGATCGCTTCGTCGCGGACCTCAGACCGTTGATGGATCGGGTGCTCGCTGCGCGAGGACGCGCGCTCGGCATTTGCTGTCACCCGTACGATCTCTGTACTGAGCTCATCGCGCGGGAACTCGGCGTGATCGTGACCGACGAACACGGACGGCCGCTGTCCGCACCGCTGGCCGTAGAGCCCGACGTGACGTGGGTCGGTTACGCGAACGTCCGAATCCGAGCGCAGGTGGAGCCGCTGCTGCGCCAGGCGCTGGCCGCACGCGGGCTGGTGTAAGTGTCTCTGCCTCCAGACACCGCGCGCTTCCTCGATCTGCTGCGCCACTCTGGTCAGCATCCGTCAGCCGCCGTGCGCGACGCGCTGCTGCCTGGCGAGGCGATCGTGGCACGCGCGCCGGGACGCCTCGATGTCATGGGCGGCATCGCCGATTACTCGGGATCGCTGGTGTTGCAGTGGCCGATCGCCGAGGCGACGCATGCCGCGCTGCAGCGCGATCCCGCGTCAGACCATCTCCATATCGTCAGCATGCTCGGCAGCGGCGACGTCCGCACGGCGGACGTGCCGTGTGCGATCCTCGCCGACGCCGCGCGTGCGAGCGGCTACGAAGCGATCAAGGCGTGGTTTGCCGCCGACGCCATACGGCATTGGGCGGCCTATGTCGCCGGTGCCTGGGCGGTCCTCGCACGCGAGCACAGCGTCGCGGTGATGGGCGGCCGCGTTCTCGTCCATTCCGCGGTGCCGGAAGGGAAGGGCGTCAGCTCGTCGGCTGCCCTCGAAGCCGCGGTGATGGAGGCGTTGACAGCCGCTGACGGCGTCTCGATTCCGCCCCGCGACCGATCGCTGCTCTGTCAGCGAGTGGAGAATCTCGTCGTCGGCGCACCGTGCGGCATCATGGACCAGATGGCCACCGTGTTCGGTGAAACAGGTCAGTTGATGGCGCTTCTGTGCCAGCCGGCCGAGTTCAAGGGATCGATCCCGCTGCCCTCCCAGCTAGCCGTCTGGGGCATCGACTCTGGCATCCGCCACGCGGTCACGGGCGCAGACTATGGGTCCGTGCGCGTTGGGGCGTTCATGGGGTACCGCGTGCTCGCGGATCTCGCTGGCTTCAGCGTCACGCCTGGCGATCGCCGCGGCCATGTACGTGTGACCGACGAGCGGTGGCACGGCTACCTGGCGAATGTGGGTCCGGCAGCGTTCGCGTCGTACGAACAGGACGTGCCGGAGCGGCTCTCTGGCGCCGCGTTCCTCGATCGCTATGCGGGGACGACCGACGTGGTGACGAGCGTCGATCCAGCCCGTACGTATGCCGTGCGCGTCCCGACCCGCCATCCGATCGATGAACATGCGAGAGTCACCGCCTGGTACGAGGCGCTCCAGGCGATTCCGGCTACTCGACCAGCAGCCCTCGATGATGTCGCGCAGAGGCTCGGCGGCCTGATGTACGAGTCGCACGCAAGCTACTCGGCCTGTGGCCTCGGCTCGGATGGCACCGATCGCCTTGTCGCACTCGCCCGCGACGCCGGATCGGCGCGCGGCGTCTTCGGTGCCAAAATCACGGGCGGCGGCAGCGGGGGGACGGTCGCGCTGCTGACGCGGGCCTCCGCCGGTGACGTCGTTCAATCGATCGCCGCCGCCTACGCGCACGAATCCGGTCGTGTCGTCCATGTATTCAAGGGGTCCTCTTTGGGGGCGGCCCGTTTTGGCACCATCCGGGCCACCGTGCGCTAGAGCGTGTCAACTCCCAACTTCCAAAGCCCAACGCCCAAAGCCGAAAGCCCAACGCGCAGCCTGGAGCCTGACTCATATGTCCATCCTCGTTACCGGTGGCGCCGGCTACATCGGCAGCCACACCGCCAAGGTGCTCGCGTCGAGCGGGCACACCCCGGTCGTGCTCGACAATTTCACGTACGGGCACGACTGGGCCGTGAAGTGGGGACCGCTCGAGCGGGGCGATCTCGGCGACGTCGACTTCCTCAAAGGCGTCTTCACGCGGCATTCCATTGACGCCGTCATTCATTTCGCCGCAAACGCGTACGTCGGCGAGTCGATGACCCACCCGCGGAAGTACTTCCGGAACAATACCGTCAACACCCTGAACCTGCTCGACACGATGATCGATCGGGGCGTGACCTCGTTCGTCTTCTCGTCCACGTGCGCGACGTACGGCGTGCCGAGCCGCGTGCCGATCGACGAGACGCATCTGCAGACGCCCGTGAACCCGTACGGTGAGTCCAAGCTGATGGTCGAGAAGATCCTCCGCTGGTATGGGGAGGCGTATGGACTGCGATCGGTTGCGCTGCGGTACTTCAACGCGGCCGGAGCGGATCCGGACGGTGAGATCGGTGAAGACCACGATCCCGAGACGCACCTGATTCCGCTCGTGATCGATGCCGCCCGTGGCACGCGCCCACCAGTCAGTGTGTTTGGCACCGACTATCCGACGCCGGATGGCACGGCCATCCGCGACTACATTCACGTGATGGACCTGGCGTCCGCGCACGTGGGGGCGCTCGACTATCTCCGACAAGGTGGCGCGACGACCGCCATCAACCTCGGCACCGGAACCGGACGGTCCGTGCGCGAAGTCGTTCAGGCCGTGGAAGCCGTCAGTGGCAGGGCCGTGCCGACGGTGTTCTCACCGCGCCGCGCCGGCGATCCGCCCGCGCTCGTCGCCAATCCGCAGAAGGCGAAGGAGACGCTCGGCTGGTCCGCTCGTTATACCGACCTCGCGACGATCATCGAGCACGCGTGGAAGTGGCACACCAGGAATGACGGGAAGCATTGACGATTGCAGATTGACGAATGCCGAATGGCATTCCCACTGAAGAGCGTACTTTGCGAAACTCGTCAATCGCACTCGGCATTGCATTGATCAGTCTCGACGTGATTCCCGAACGGCGCTTCGTGGGCGATTAGTGCGTGACGAAACGACTGCGCATTCCTCATTCGTCAATCGTCATTCGTCTGTCGCACCACTTCGTGTCGGCCGCTGCGCTGTGACCACGTAGGACCGGAACGTTCGGGCACGTCAAGCGCGTTGAAGAGTCCGAGCGGCACCGATTGCCGAAGCAGCGCCTGACGCTGCTGCTCGAGCTGCTGTACTTCGTCTTCGAAGTCCGCGTGATGGCGCTCGTAGACCACCATCTCGCTCCAGGTACTCGACCACCAGGTACCGCGAGGGCTGCGCCAGATCTTTGAGGAACGAACTGCCGAGGAACGAGCGGCTGCGGCGGCTCAACGCTGTCCATGGGCCGTCGGCGCCATAGAGCCGCTCGAATTCGTCGTTTTTCCCGGGCAGCACGTCGAACTGCCAGACCACCGCAATCACGCTCGACCTCCATCTGGGGCGCGCCAACTGTACCGTCTGCGCGCCGATGATTCAACCGTGGCTCACGGAGTGGCGGCTGCGGGCACGGTCGATCGGTTGACGCGATGCGGACCAAACGACACGATCCGACCGTCCTTCATCACCCAGACTATCCCGCGCGTGTTGCGGATGTCCGTCAGTGGGTTGTTGCGCAGCAGGACCAGGTCCGCGCGACGGCCCGGCTGGACTGCGCCCACGTCGTGTCGCCTGAGTGCGCGAGCTCCGTTGGTCCAGGTCATCTGCAGCACGTCTCGCGGCGTGAACCCCGCATGAACGAGCAGATCGAACTCCTGATGGAGGCTCTCACCTGGAATGACCCAGGGATTGGTCACGTCCGTGCCAGTCGTCAGCCTGATGCCTCCGGCGCTCAATGCACGGACGAACGCGTGCAACGTCGGAACGGCCGCTTTCCACCGTCGATAGTCGTCGCCGGTCCAATCGTCTGTCACGTGCGAGCACGTGTTCCAATCCTGGAGCATCTCGGGGACGACGTCGGCGAACGGGTCGTCCCGGTAGATGCCGCCCTTCGGACCGCCGAATTTCGTGTCGAACGCAACGAGCGTCGGGTCGATCGAGATATCACGTCGAGAGATTTCCGCGATCGTGTCGCGAACGATCGGCGAGTGCAGATCCACGAGCTCGAGCCAGTCGATGCGAGCGCGAAGCGCGCCGCGGCGCGCGATCGCCGCGGCATACCGCGCCCGCCGGTCGGGAGGCAGGGTGCCGGCCGACCAGTCAGCGGCGTGCGTGAGGAAGTCGATGCCGGCACGTGCCCCTTCGAGCCAGGACGTCTGTCCCAGGTGCCCGATGACGGGGATGCCGTGTGCGTGCGCCTCCTCGACAACGGTCGCAACGGCCGCCGGTCCGAGCCGTGAGTAGACCTTGAGATAGTCCGGATGGAAGGGAAGCAGCCCGCTGACCAGTCGGCGGAGCGCCTCGCCGGACAACGATGGATCGTTGATCAGTTCGGCAGATACTTGCGCGTGCGGACCGAGCACGCGTCCGGCACTCAAGTCATCGCGCAGGTGCAGGCCGGCGATCGTGGGCGTCGCCGGACTTCGCACCGACGTGATGCCGAAATCGAGCAGCACGGACAGCATGCGCTCCGAGACCGCGCGATCGAACACGCTTCCATCCGGTCCGGGCGTACACCTCGGTACCATGAGGTGCGCGTGCATGTCGATGAAGCCCGGCACCAGATAGCCGCCGTGCCCGTCCACGACGGCAGCACCCGAGATCGAGGGGCCCCCTGCGGAATCGATCGACCGAATACGACCGTCCGCGACGACCACGGTAGCGGCCTGCGGCTGGAACGATTCGCCGGTGAGCACCGTGACGTTGGTGACGACAATGGGCGCATCGCCGGCACGAAGGGAGGTCCTGGCCAGGCAGATCGCAGCCAGAGCGGCCGCGATCCCGAGAGCGGGCCTGATGGTGCGCACGGTCGCTATGAGCGTCGGAGATCAGGCCGGACTGGTGTTGAAGAACGCGCGCCGGTGCCACGACTCGCGAGCCGGGACTTCCCAGCGGCCGTCGCGGACGTCGGCCACGCGGGTCAGCGTATTGTCGAACACGATGGTCTCTGGAGACACCTCGCCGCGACGGGCTCGTTCGGCGAACGCCGGGCGCTCGTCGCGCGCGATGGTCCCATTCACCCTATAGAGCACCGGACCGTGATTGACGAGCTCGACGCCCAATTCCTGTTCGAGCGTCGTCATCGATCGCACCATCGCGTCGACCGAACAACCGGACGCGCCGGCGGAGGATTCGTCCACCGCGACAAAGAGAAACTGTCCGTATCGCAGCTCGCGTCCGCTCGTGAGCGGATGGTTGTGGGCCGTCCAGCGATCCAGGAACGCGTCGACGATGCCGAGCAGCCGCTGCTGCTCGGCATCGGTCAGGATTCGCGCCGCCGCGAAGATCCAGAGCCGCGCGTCGGGGGGTAGCGACTGAAAGGGAATCCGCATGTTCGACTAACTCTTCATCAAGGTGCTGCCAAACGGCAGGGTCCGCAGCCGACGTCCGGTCGCCGCGAAGATCGCATTGCCGAGTGCCGGCGCGAAGACTGGCAGGCCGGGTTCGCCGACGCCCGCCGGCGGCGCGTCGCTCTCGACCATGATGATCTCGATCTGCTTTGGCGCTTCCGGCATGCGCGCCAGCTCGATCGTGTCGAAGTTCGACTGCTCGGCCTGCCCCTGCTTGAACGTCAGCCGCCCATGGACGGCGACGCTGATCCCCATGACCGCGGCACCCTCGAGCTGCGATCGCACGCGATCCTGATGAACGATCGTGCCACAGTCGATCGCCGTAATCACGCGGGGGATTGAAATCCGGCCGTCGTCCGCGATCGCTACCTCGACCACGGTGCAGACGTAGGTCAGAAAGCTCCGATGCGCGGCTATACCGAGTCCGTGGCCTTTCGGCAGCGGCGATCCCCAGCCGGCACGCTCCGAGGCGAGCTCGATGACCTTCCTGATGCGCGCCGTATCGAGGGGATACGCGTCGAGGGTCGCGCCGTAGTTCGCGTACTTCTCCGTCGTGCCCGGCATCACGTGCCGCGCGTCGCCGACGAGGTCCAGCAGAAAGTCTCTCGGATCGCGGCGGGCCGCCACCGCGAGCTCGTCCGCAAACGTACAGACCGCAAAGGCGTGCGGGATGTTCGAGACCGATCGGAACCATCCGATCCGCACGTGAGCCGTCGCTGCGCCCGATTCGCAGCGCAGATTCGGGATCGCGTACGGCACGTCCAGGAAGCCGAGGCCGAGCTCGCCGGCGTCGGGGTGCTCGACGTTCGGTGCAAACGTGGAGCCGATACTGGGGAACACGCTGCGGGCAAGCCAGCCGGTGACCTTGCCGTTCGCGTCCAGTGCGCCTTCCATATGTTGCGCGGTGACGGTGTGGTAGTACCCGTGCCGCACCTCGTCTTCCCGCGTCCAGATCACGCGAACCGGAGCGCCGACCTCTTTCGAAAGGAGCGCCGCTTCCACGCAGTAATCGGGCTTGGATTTCCGTCCGAAGCCTCCGCCCACCAACGTGACGTGGACGGCCACCTGCTCAGCCGGCAGCTTGAGCGCCTTCGCGACCTCGTCGCGTGCGCCCTGCGGATTCTGCGTGCACGTCCAGACCTCACAGCCCTTGTCGGTCACGTGCGCGAGCGCTGCCGGGGGCTCCATCGGCGTGTGGGCGAGGTGAGGCGCGTAGTAGTCCGCCGACACGACCTTGGCGGCGCTCTTGAGCGCCTGGTCCACGTCGCCTTCCTTGCGTACCACCACGCCAGGCTTCTTCGAGGTCTCGATGAGGGCCTTCGCGTAGGCGTCCGAGTCGTAGGTCGCGTTCGGGCCGTGATCCCATGTGATCTTGAGCGCGTCCCGGCCCTTGAGGGCGGCCCACGTGTTCGACGCGATGACCGCCACACCACCAAGCGGCTGGAAGCCCGAGGGTGGCGGCGTGCCGGGCAGTTGCACGACGCGCTCAACGCCGGGGACCTTCAGCGCCTCTGACTGGTCGAACGCTGATACCTTGCCGCCGTACACGGGCGGTCGAGCGACGACCGCGTACTTCATTCCCGGCAGGCGGGCGTCGAAGCCGTATACAGCTTTGCCCTGCACGATATCGTCGCCGTCGACGATGGGCATCCCTTTGCCGATGTAGCGGAATTGTGCCTTTGGCTTGAGCGTGAGCGATGAGGCCGCTGGAACCGGAAGCGCGGCGGCGGCGTGGGCCAGCGCGCCATAGCCCAGAGCCCGTCCGGTCTTCTCGTGGACGACTTCGTGATTGTGTGCGTGCACTTCGCTGACCGCCACACCCCACGTGGTCGCGGCGGCCTGCTCGAGCATCGTACGCGCGCTCGCGCCGGCTTCGCGAAGCGGCTGCAGAAAGTCGCGGATGCTGTGGGATCCGTCCGTGTCCTGACTGCCGTACTTCTTGTCGCCGTCCGCCTGGATCACGCGGACGCGTGCCCAGTCCGCCTCGAGCTCGTCAGCCACGACCATGCTGGTGCTCGTGCGGATGCCCTGTCCCATCTCTGTCCGGTGCGAGACGATGGTCACGGTACCGGTGGGATCGATGGAGAGATACACGCTCGGCGAGAACACATCGTTGGCGGCCGCCGCGGCCCGGAAACGCGGCGCCATCGTGAGACCGAGGACGAGCCCGGTGCCGCCGAGCCCGATGGTTCCGAGGAACGTTCGCCGGCTGACGTTTTCGATAGCCATGATCAGGACCTCGCCGCGGCGCCGTGAATGGCCTCGCGAATGCGGTTATACGTGCCGCACCGGCACAGATTGCCACCCATCGCGTCGTCGATTTGCTGGTCGGTGGGCGAAGGCGTCGTGGCGAGCAGTGCAGCGGCCTGCATGACCTGTCCGGCCTGGCAGTAACCGCACTGCGAGACTCGATGGTCCACCCAGGCGCGCTGAACGGGATGGCGTCCGTCCGGGCTCAGTCCCTCGATGGTCACGATGGACTTGCCAGCCAGATCCTGCATCGTCGCGATGCACGCGCGAGTCGCCTGGCCCTGCACGTGGACCGTGCAGGTCCCGCATTGGGCGATGCCGCAGCCGTATTTCGTGCCGGTCAGGCCGAGCTCGTCCCGGAGGTACCAGAGGAGCGGCATAGCGGGATCGCCCGCGTACTGGCGTTCGGCGCCGTTCACATGCAGTGTGATCATGATCGTGTCTCCAGACGAAGACGGCTTATCAAAGCCCAAAGCCCAAAGCCTAACGCCTACTTGAAGATGAGTGGCAGGAACTCCGCCAGATATTTTCGCCAGACCGGCCACTCGTGACCACCCTCGGATAACACCCACGTGTGTTTGATCTGCTGATCGGCCAACCAGGCGTTGAACTTCTCGTTGCGATCCAGCAGGAAGTCCTTCTTGCCGATGCCCAGCCAGAGCAGCCCGAGCTTCTTGGCGGCGTCCGCCTTGAGGTTCGGGAATGCCTTCTCGAGATCTCCCTCCGGCGTTGCGGAACTGAATCCGCCAATCCAATGGAACGTGTCGAGGTGTGAGAGCCCGGTCGTGAGCGACTGGCCGCCGCCCATCGACAGGCCGACAATGGCGCGTTTGTCGGCGGTCTTTGCCGCGCGGTACCTGGACTCGATGAACGGAATGATGTCCTCGAGCAGTTCGCGCTCGACACCCTCGTCGTTGTGCTCCATGTCGGCACGGCTTCGCGCGAGCCGCGGCGAGATCACGTGGCCCCACGGCATGACGATCAACATCGGCTGGATGCGGTGTTGTGCGATGAGGTTGTCCGCGATCACGTGCGCCTGCCCGACGGCCGTCCAGGCCGAGGGACCGTCGCCGAAACCGTGTTTCAGATAGACCACGGGCAACGGCTTGCTCTGGTCGCTGTAGCCAGGCGGAGTGTAGACGTAGAGCTGCCTGGTCTGGCCGAGCGACGTCGACCGGTAAGTGTGCATCACCACGGTGCCGTGCGGCACGTCCTGCACTTCGTGCAGACGCGGCGGCGTACCCGGGACCAGCACCATACTGTTGAGCGTCAGCCAGACCTTCACGTCCGGATTCCGCGGATCGATAATCGGAGCCCCGTCCACCTCGTACATGTAGCTGTAGATCTCTGGCTCGAGCGGGCCGATCGTGACGCTCCAGACGCCCTGGTCGTTCTTCGTGAGATCGGCCGGAGGCTGGCCCTCGATACTCGTTACCCGGACAGCTTTGGCGTTGGGTGCCCACAAGCGGAACGTCACCGTGCGATCGGCGGCGACTTCGGGGGTGAGGAACTGCGGGGGCTGCTGAGCTGCCGCCGGCGCGACGAGCAGGAACACTCCGACAAAAAGACGAGGGAACAGACCGATCCGCTTCATCAAACGAGCCTCCAGCCGGCTGCAAGCATACTAGAGCTAGGGACGGGCGTGTCGGATTCGTGTTCGTGTTCGTGTTCGTGTTCAGATTCGCGTCGGATTCGCGCTCGGATTCGTCTTCGAGTTCGGGCTCGTGGTCCTGATAGTAATCTTTAGGCCGATGTTGGCCCGCCTGGCGCCGGCACGAAACGAACACCAACACGAATACGACCGCGACCCAATCGAGGCTCCCCGTCCGCCCGATGCCGTCACCGTTTTTCCAGCTCCTCCGATCGAACCGCAACTACCGGTACGCCTGGACCGGTCAGGTCGTCAGCGAGATTGGCGACCACTTCAACAACATCGCGGTGTTCAGTCTGGCCCTTCAGGCCACGGGCTCCGGTCTGGTCGTCAGCGGGGTCATGCTGTCGCGCGCGGTGCCGGCAATCCTTGCGGGCCCGCTGGCTGGCGTGCTCCTCGATCGGATGGATCGCCGCAAGGTGATGGTCGGGAGCGACATCGTTCGCGCCGTCATTGCAGCCTGCTTCGTGCTGACCGTCCGATGGCCGCAGCCGTGGCTGCTGTTCCTGTTGAGCGGCCTGCTGATGTTCGCGTCGCCGTTCTTCACTGCAGGCCGCGCCGCCATTCTTCCCGCGATTGCGAGCGCCGACGAGATCCACACGGCCAACTCGCTCACGCAGACCACGCAGTGGACGACACTCACGATCGGAACGATGGCGGCGGGAGTGAGCGCGGCCAAGCTTGGATACAGTGCCGCCTTCGTCCTGAACGCACTCTCGTTCGTATTCTCGGCGTGGGCGATCAGCCGTCTGATCTCACCGCCTGGCGGGTTCCGGTCCGCGTCCGGTACGCTCACCGAGGCAGTCCGCGCCCGTCCCTGGCACGAATACATCGAAGGCCTGCGCTACATGCGGCAGCAGCCGCTCATTCTGGCGATCGCGCTGCTCGGCATCGGATGGGCGTCGGGCGGCGGCGCTGCCCAGATCCTCTTCTCGCTGTTCGGCGAGATCGTGTTCAATCGCGGACCGGCGGGTATTGGCATCATCTGGGGATCTGCCGGGGTCGGACTCATCCTGGGCGGGATCGTCGCGCACAAGATTGGGCCGCGTCTGTCATTTCTGCGGTACAAGCAACTCGTGGCGATCTGTTATCTGGTGCACGGCGGCGCGTACGTCGCGTTCAGCCAGATGCCGACATTCGGCTGGGCTCTGGTCTTCATCGGGTTGTCGCGGGCTGCGGTCGCAGTCAGCTCGGTGCTCAACATGTCGATCCTGCTGCGACACGTCGCGGACGAGTTCAGAGGACGCGTCTTCTCGACGAACGAGTCCCTCATCTGGGCGACCATGATGCTGTCGATGCTCGCGGCGGGGATTGCGTCGATGCATGTCAGTCCCAGAACCATCGGGGCCTGCTCCGGCGTGCTGAGTTCGCTGACGGCGATCTACTGGCTCTGGGCGGACCGCGTCGGACTCCTCGTGGAACCGGTCGTTCCACGTCACACCGCTGACGAAGTCGAAGTACGACAGGAGCCTCCCGTCTGATATGCCGCCCCTAGCGACTGCTGGTAGTCAGCCCTTCATGTTCGAAGCCGTCGTCCTGATCGTGGCTGCCGCTGTCATTGCGTACCTCTCGTACCGCGTCGGCCTCGTGCCGATCGTCGGCTTTCTCCTGGCCGGCGCCGTCATCGGCCCGCACGCGGCGGGTCTCGTCAGGGATCCCGAGCTCGTGAACCAGGCGGCAGAGATCGGCGTCATGCTGCTGCTCTTCACGATCGGGATCGAGTTCAGCCTCGACAAGCTCGCAAGCCTCAAGACGCTGATTTTCGGGGGTGGCGGGCTGCAGGTTGCACTGACGAGCCTGGTGACGATGGGTCTTCTGTTGTTTGGAGGCGTGCCGTGGCGGGCAGGGCTCTTCACCGGATTCCTGGTCGCGCTCTCGTCCACGGCCATCGTGCTGAAGTTACTCGCCGACCGCGGTGAAAGCGACACGACGTGGGGACAGGTCTCGCTCGGCCTGCTGATCTTTCAGGATCTCGCGGTCGTCGTGATGGTCCTGCTCGTGCCGATGTTGGGCGGCCTGCTCGGCTCGGCTACCGACATCGCCGTCGCGCTCGCCAAGGCGCTCGGGATCATCGCCGTGGTGTTGACCGTGGCCCGACGTGTGATGCCGCCATTGCTGGAACGCGTGGCTCGCACCTGTTCGCCAGAGTTGTTCCTTCTAGCCGTCGTCGCCATTTGCTTCGGCACCGCCTGGCTGACGAGTCTGGCGGGTGTGAGTCTGTCGCTGGGCGCCTTCCTGGCCGGGCTGGTCGTCAGCGAGAGCCGCTTCAGCCAGCACGCCTTCGGCGAGATCATGCCGCTGCAGATCCTCTTCAGTGCGATGTTCTTCGTCTCGGTCGGGATGCTGCTCGACGTGCCATTCGTGCTGGCTCATCTGCCTCTGGTCCTGCTCGCGGTCGTCGTTGTGCTGCTCGTCAAGGTGCTGATGACGACGGGAGCTGCGCTGGCGCTCGGATTCCCGCTGGCGGTCGCCGCTGCGAGCGGGTTCGTGCTGGCGCAGATCGGCGAGTTCTCGTTCGTACTGGCTCGCGCCGGCGAAAGCGCCGGCCTGTATCCTGCCGGGCGTGCGGATGTCGGCGGCCAGACGTTCATCGCCGCGTCGGTGCTGCTGATGGTCATCAGCCCTCAGCTCACGACAATGGGATCGTCGGTTTCACGCCGTCTGGACCGGCGGCGCGTGGCACGTGAAGCCGCGCAAGTGATGGAGGCCGACACCGGTGAGCCGGTTGCGGTCGCTCTGTCGGATCACGTGATCGTGGCCGGCTACGGTGTGGCTGCCCGGCATCTGGTTCGCGTGCTCCGGAGCTCGGGTATTCCCTTTGTCATTACGACGCTCAGTCCCGGCGGTGCGCGGGAAGCCGAGGAGGAGCAGCTCCCCGTGCTTCGGGGCGATGCCGGACGGCAGCTCACGCTGGCCCGCGCCGGGATCGAGCGTGCTCGAGTCGTGGTGATCGCGGACGACGATCCGGCGACGACCTATCGCGTGTCGGCGGTGGCGCGCACGCTCGCGCCGGAGGCGCGTATTCTCACGCGCACGCGGTATATGTCCGAGATTGCGTCGTTGAAAGAAGCTGGATCCGACCACGTGATCTCCGAGGAGCTCGAGAGCATCGTCGGCCTGTTTTCGGAAGTGCTGCGGACCTACGAGGTGGATGCCGCCGACATCGAAACACACGAAGAAGCGATCCGCGGCGGCGGATATGCGGCGCTGCTCGCGCCACTCGAGGCGCCCAAAGGAGCGTCGGGTGGACGAACCGGGCACCTTCTCGACACAACGACACCTGTCACGCTGGCGACGACGTCGACGTCCTGTAGCCACCTCGATCAGGTGCATCCCGTGACGCCGAGCTCCGCTGGTTGCGAGGAGTGCCTGCGGATTGGCAGCAGCTGGGTGCACCTGCGCATCTGCATGATCTGCGGACACGTGGGCTGTTGCGACAGCTCACCGCATCGCCACGCCACGGCGCACTTCCACGCCGCCGGCCATCCGATCATGCGATCGGGTGAACCGGCGGAGACGTGGGGCTGGTGCTACGTCGATCAGGTCGAGCTGTAGCGAGCGCTACAGCTCCCGGATCCAGATATTACGGAATCGGATCGGCATGCCGTGATCCTGAAGGGCCAACGGCATCTTGTCGGGATGCGCCTTGTAGTAGGGAGGTCCCGTATGTGTCGTGACGCCCATGACTTCGACGTTGTCCTGGATCAGCACGCCGTTGTGGAGCACGGTGAACCGCGCGCGCCGGATCAGCTTGCCATCGCTGTCGAACGCGGGCGCGTGGTAGACGACGTCATAGGTCTGCCACTCGCCTGGCTTTCGTGACGCGTTCACGAGCGGTGCGTGCTGCTTGTAGATCGAGCCGGCCGACCCGTGCCAGTACGTTTCGTTCTGGTAGGAGTCCAGCACCTGAAGCTCGTACGTGCTCTGCAGGAACACGCCGCTGTTCCCGCGCTCCTGACCCTCGCCCTTCACTTCAGCCGGTGTCGCCCACTCGATATGCAGCTGGACGTCTCCGAATCCCCGCTTGGTCCTGATGCCGCCGCTCCCGGCTTTGACCGTCGCCACGCCGCCCGCCACGGTCCAGAGCGCGGGGCTGCCATCCTTCTCGCTCTCCCACTGCGACAAATCCTTGCCGTCGAAGAGCACGATGGCGTCGGAGGGCGCCATATCGACCGCGGCACCGGGCGTGACCACGCGTGGCGCCGACTTCGGTGCAGGGACTTCGTTGACATGCTGATCCGGCGCAGGTGCCTGCGCTCCGGCTCGAACGACGAGAAGTGACGTGGCCGCGAGAACGACGGCGATAGCGCGTGTCATGAATAACCTGTCTCCTGAACTGAACCCCGGAACCCTGGAACCCCGGAACTCCCGGAACCCCTGAACTCCCGGAACCTATTCGTCGTCCTTACACATTGGCAATCCAGCATTTTGCCACGCGGCCATGCCGCCCGTGATGTTGATGACACCGCGTGCGCCGGCGCGGGCCAGCACACTCGACGCCACCGTCGACCGGTATCCGCTTCCGCAGACGACCGCGACCATCTGCTGCTCCTGCGCCACGACCGCCGCCGTCGACGCGAGGTCGCCTGGCAGCACGTGTGTCGCCCCGCAGATGTGCCCCTCGCTCCACTCCTCGGTGGAGCGTACGTCGATGACGCTCGGCGCCGGCGTCTGTGCGAGCCGCGCGTGGGCGTCTCGGGCCGTCATTTGCTGCGTGGTTGCGAGCTCGTAGCCCGCGTCTACCCACGCGGGAATGCCGCCATCGAGCACGCCGCGCACATCATCCAGGCCGACGCGCACGAGCCCGCGCACGGCTTCTCGTGCGTGTACGGGCTCGGCCGCCACCAGGACGATTGGCGTGTCGTACGGCACGACCCATCCTGCCCACATGGACAGACTGCCGTTCCAGCCGATGCCGAAGGATCCAGGCACGTGTCCGCCGCCAAACGAGACCTGATCACGCAGATCGATGACCACCGCGCCCGCCGCGACGAGGTCGTGCACTTCCAGCGGCGACAGGAGATCGGCGCCCGGCAGGTGATCGAGCAGCGGCGGTCCCGCGGAGTTGAGAACCTTCATGCGCCGGTAGTACGGCGGAAACGGGGGCAGATCCTGCAACAGGCGATCGACGAACGAGTCTTGTGAGAGCGGCCTCCCAAGAAGGGGATTGGCGAGCCGTTCGAATCCCAGCGTGGACATGGGCCGGGCGCTCATGCCCGCGCCGCACATCGACCCCGCGCCATGACCTGGATGGATCTCGAGCCCGTCCGGCAACGAGTCGAGTCGCCGCACGCTCTCGAACACCCGCCCTGCCAGTTGCCGCTTCACATCGTCGCCAATCAGGTCCGGGCGGCCGAAGGATCCGACGAACAGGAAGTCGCCCGAGAGCAGGACCTGCGGAACCTCCCGGGATCGCGCAGTGTCGAATAGCAGGAACGACAGGTGCTCTGGTGTATGACCGGGCGTGTGGAGGGCCTGGATTCGCACGCGACCGATCGTCACGACGGCGCCGTCGGTCATCGAGACGTGGGGAATCTGCGACGTGTACAGCTCGCCCTGATCGTAGGCCGAGAGATGGAGCTCTGCGCCGGTGCGATACGCCAGCTCGCGCGCGCCCGACGCGAAATCGGCATGGATGTGCGTCTCGAGAACGTGCGTGATCCGGAGGCGGCGGGCGGCTGCGAACGCGAGGTAAACGTCTACGTCCCGCCGCGGATCGACCACGGCCGCAACGCTGGCGCCTTCACACGCGACGATGTAGGAGTACTGCGCCAGCCCTTTGTCGTCGAAGCGCTCGAACAGCACGCGAGGTCTCCAACCGAGTCCAGGTCACCGAGCTACGCTTCAGCCTTCAAACCCATCGAAGCCCAGTCTTCTCGCGCCGGTCCGTAGATTCCAGGCACCCGGAGTCCGGCCTGTCGCATCAGGACAGTGAGCTGCCCGCGGTGATGGGCCTGATGGCTGATGAGCGCGCGCAGCGTGGTGCCGTTCTTCCACGGCCGTCCGTACATATCACGCATTTCTTCGAGTGATGCGTCCGTCCACGTTGACGAGATCGCGTCACGCGCGGCTGCGGCGACGCGATCGTACGCCGCGTGGATCTCGGAAGCCGAGGCCGGTGACTCGCGCTCCGCCGGTCCGGTTACCGGCAACCCCGCGCGCGCGAGCATGTCGGGAATCGTCCGCACCAGGTGCCATGCCAGCGTGCCGGCCGTGCGCCCCTCGGGCGAGACGCGCTGTCCGAGCGACTGGTCGGTCAGTCCGGCGATCACCTTGGAGGTCGATTCGCTCTGGTACGCCCACTCTTCGATGAAGTCGTCGATTCGTCGCACCATACGCACCCTCCGCGCAGGGCCGCGAGTATATCGCGGGCGTTGAACGGCCACCTATCGTGACGCCGTCCTCCCGCGTACAATCGAACGACCGCCCGGCCGGCCGCCGCTGCATGCTTTGTCTCATCCGTAGATTCCTGTTCCTCCTCATCGTCATGTCATGTCCGTGCGTCGTGGGCGCGCAGACGGCCACGGCCACGCTGTTCATCGACGCGCACGACAGCGCCGGCGCCCCGCTCGGAGGCGTCAGTGTGCGCCTCGCCAATCAGTCATCGGGCACGGCGCGAGTCGTTCTCACCACGCACGAGGGGACGGCTGTCGTTCCGCTGCTTCCCGCCGGTCTCTACACGGCCACGGCGACACTGACCGGGTTCAAACAGGCGGTCGTGACTGATTTGCGGCTCGACGCGGCGGGAAAGGGGACGCTCGCGCTCGTGCTGGTGCCGGGTGCCTACACGGAATCCGTGGTGGTGAGTGCGGACGTGTCGCGCCTGCAGCCGGGCGGTGGCGCGATCGGTGAAGTGTATGACGGCCGCACGCTCGTCATGATGCCGATGGACACGCGCGACTTTCTGCAGTTCACGTATCAGTCGCCAGGAGCGGCGCCGCCGGCGCCGGGCTCGCGCCTCTCGAGCGAAGGCAACGCTGGCGTCAATGTATCGGGCGCGCGTGAGGCCGCGAACAATTTCCTCCTCGATGGCACCGATAACAACGACCTGTTCCTCAATCGCCTCGTCGCGACGCCGAGTCTCGACGCGATCCAGGAATTCACGCTGGTCCAGAACACGTACGACGCCGAATACGGACGCAACGCAGGCGCCCAGGTCAACGTCGTCCTGAAATCGGGCAGCAGCGACACGCACGGATCGCTCTTCGAGTACTTCCGTCACGAGGCGCTCGACGCACGCGGCGTCTTCGATCCGCCCGACGTCGACAAGCCGCGCTTTCGGCGGAACCAGTTCGGCGGCACGCTCGGCGGTCCATTACCCGGTATCCGCGGCCTCTACTTCTCGAGTGTCGAGGGTCTGACGACGAGCGCGGCCGAAACACGCGTCACGACGGTGCCCTCTGCCGCGGAACGGGCGGGCGACTTTTCGGGCAGCGGCAAGACGCTCATCGATCCATTCACTGGCCAGCCGTTTCCCGGCAACCGCATCCCCATGGATCGTCTGGATCCAACCGGAAGCGAAGTCGCAGCGCTCTACCCTGATCCCAATCGCACCGGCGGCCAGAATTTCGCATCGTCTCCGCTGGGATCGCGCGATGGTGTGCGCGTGGCGGTCAAGACGGACCATCGTCTCTGGCACGACACGCCGCTGTCGCTGCGCTACGCGTACACGTCGGACGATCGGCAGGTTCCGTTCCCGAACGGCGCGCGCAATCTACCGGGATTTGGGATTGGCGTCACCGACATCGGGCAGAACGCGGCAGCCGGCCTGTCACAGGTGCTGTCGCCGCACGTGTTGAACGAGCTGCACGTCGGGTGGAATCGGCTGCATCGCGAAAACGTGCCGGCAGCGAGCGGCACCGACCAGTTCCTGGCCCTGGGCATCACCGGCCCCGCGCTGCCATTGGTCGATCAAGGCTATCCCGCGTTCTCGGTGGCGGGTTACGAGCCGCTCGGCGACGATCCCAACCTGCCGGTTGTTCGCCGAACGTCCACGTGGCACGTGTCCGACAGCGTGACGATCGAGCGCGGCCGTCATCTCTGGAAGCTGGGTGGGGAAGTCCGCCGCTACGCGTCCGACGGCTTCAACCACGTCTACGCGCGCGGACAGATTGGATTCACGGGCGCGTTCACGGGCGATGCGCTGGGCGACCTGCTGCTTGGAGTGCCGACTTTCTCGATTCTTGCCGCGAACGACAATCCGCAGGCGCTTCGCGCGACGTCGTACAACCTGTTCGTGCAGCACGACTGGCGGCCCACACCACGCCTGACCGTCAACGCGGGACTCCGCTACGACCTCAACCTGCCGCCTGTGGATGCGTACGATCGTATGCAGGTGTTCGACCTGGCCACCGAGACGCTGCGACCGGTGGGAGAGGATGGTGTGCCGCGATCCGGCGTCGCGACCGATTGGAACAACCTCGCGCCGCGCGTCGCCGTCAGCTGGCAGGTGCCAGGCCGCGCCGCACTGACACTCAGGGGCGGCGTCGGCGTCTATTACGACAGCGGCACGTTGATTGAAAACTCGGCGCTCTACTTCAATCCGCCCTACTTCGACCTTCGACTGTTCGCGCCGTTCACCGAGCCGCTGCGTCTGTCGAATCCGTTCCCCATCGATCAGGGCTCCGTGCCGCCCGCATCCGTGAACACCCTCGAGCCGTCGTTCACGACCGCTTCGACGACCCAGGGGAGCTTCGGTGTCGAAGGTCGGTTGCGCGGCGTCGATCTGACGGCGCGGTACGTGGGGTCGAGCGGACATCATCTCGTGCGCCGGCGTAACCTGAATCAGCCGCCGCCGGGTCCCGGGCCCATTGATGACAGGCGGTCCATTGCGGGCTACGGAGACATCCTGCTCGTCGAGCCCGCGGCCTCCTCGAACTACAACGCCCTGCAGCTGCAGGCCGAGCGGCAGCGGGCGACGGGCCTGTCGTTCCGCGCTGCTTACACCTGGGGCAAATCGATCGACGACACCTCAGCGTTCCTGCCGAGCAGCGGCAACGACAATACGCCGCAGGACGCGCGTCGTCCCGAAGCCGAACGCGGTCTGTCGGACTTCGATGTGCGGCATCGCGTGTCGGTGGCAGCCGTCTGGCCCATTCCTCCCGGGCGCTGGGCCTGGACCGAGCACTGGCAGGTCAGTGCGATCTTTGCGGCGCAATCGGGACGTCCCTTCACGCCTCGCGTCTCGGTGGACAACAGCAACACGGGGAACAATGGCGGGTCCTTCGGCTACGACCGGCCGAACGAAGTGGACCCCGCAACGGCGCCGTCCGGAGCGGTGACCTACGAAGGGCGCGCGTTCGTGATGGCGCCGGCGTATACCTTCGGCGATGCCGGCCGGAACATCTTGATTGGCCCCGGATTGGCGAGTCTCGACCTCGCTATCGGGCGGACGTTCCATCTGGCCGGCGATCGGCGCGTCGAAGTGCGGGCCGAAGTCTACAACGCGCTCAACCGGGCCAACCTGGGACTGCCGGAAAGCTTCATCGACCGGCCCACGTTCGGACAGAGTGTGTCGGCTGATGCGCCGCGCCAGATTCAGATTGTGGGACGGTTCAACTTCTAGAGTCGAAGGGTCGAAGAGTCAGCAAGGGTCGAAGAGTCAAGGGTCGCAAGGTCAGTCGGCAAATGGCAGGCGGCGATCGCCCTTCCTGCCGCGCGTGAGGCGATGACGCCTGCGCTGTTCCAGGTCGTGGACGACGGCATTCGAGACCGATTCGGAGAGCTCCCGCAGAACGGCGGCGATCATCCGATCGCGGCGGATGCCGATGTCGAGGGGAGTCGTGAACAGCTCCGCGACGTCCACGCCGAGGGCGGCCGCAATCTTGGCCAGCGTGTCGGTCGTGCAGTGCCCGCCCCGGATGATGTGGAGGACCGTGCTACGGTTGATGCCGGCGAGCCGCGCCAGCTCCACCTGTGTGAGTCCGCGCTCCGCGAGCAGTGCCCGAATCGCCTCGCCCCAGACGCCCATCGCCGGTAACTCTACAACAACGCATGCCATCCTCGAACCGGCAGATCTTTTACGATCCCGAGCAGCGCCGCTGGCGCTGGGTTCGCCGGCTGGGTCTCGTCGCATTGGGCGCCCTTTCGCTCTCGTTCCTGGTGGCCATGGCCATGGTGCTGGTGAATCCGGCGCTGCCGGCGATCGGCCTGCCACCCAACGAGCGGCTCCCGCAGCCGCATCACGTCGTGCTGCCACGCCCCGAACGTCCGGCACGCGCCGCCGAGCGGCGCTATCTCGAGACGCGCCGGGCGCTCGCCGAGGCCAACGCAACAGCCCGGCGATCGGCGAGTCGTCCGGTGCCTGCCCCCGCACATCGGACCGAGCTCACCGGCTTTTTCGTCAACTGGGACGACACGAGCTTTACGTCGCTGAAGGAGAACATCAGGAGTCTCGACCGCCTGATGCCCGAGTGGCTTCACCTGACCGATGCCACGGGCACGATCGATCTCGATCAGCCGGCCCGGCAGCAGGACGTGATGGCCTTTGTCGCGCGCGCGAAGCCAGGCCTCCGCATCGTTCCGCTGGTCAACAACTTCGACGCCGCCACGGTTCAGTGGCAATCAGGCGCGCTGGCCACGATGCTGGCCTCGCCCGAGGCCCGCCACCGCGCCATCGACCAACTGCGGTCGTACGTGCAAGCGCGCCACTTTGCAGGCGTCAATCTGGATTTCGAGAGCGTACCCTCCCGCAGCCGGTCGCACCTGGTCCAGTTCACCCGCGAACTGCACGCGGTCTTTCATCCGCTGGGTCTCGAGGTCTCCCAGTCCGTCCCGCTCGACGATCCCGCGTTCGACTATCCCCAGCTCTCACGAGCGTGCGACTACCTGATTTTGATGGCGTACGACGAGCACACTGGCGACGGCGACGCGGGGTCGATCGCCTCGCAGGCGTGGTTCAGTCAGACGCTCGAGCGGCGGGTCGAGGAAGTGACACCGGACCGGATCGTCGTGGCGCTCGGCAGCTATGGCTACGACTGGATTGACGGTCGACACGGCACCGAAGTCTCTTTTCAGGAGGCGGTGCGCACGGCGGCCGAGTCCGAGGGGCACATCGGACTCGACGAAGACTCACTCAATCCGACGTACGACTACTTCGACGATGGGGATCGCCTGCATCACGTCTGGTTCCTGAACGGGGTCACGGCGTTCAACGAGGTCCGCGACGCCTCGGATATCGATCTGCGGGGCTATGCGTTGTGGCGGCTGGGGTCGGAGGACCCGTCGGTCTGGACCGTGTTCGATCATCGCAGCCATCTCGATGAACCGATCGCGCGTCAGCTCTCCACGCTGCGCTACGGCTACGACATCGACTATGAAGGGCAGGGCGAAGTACTGCGCGTCATCGCCACTCCCCGCGAGGGCCGCCGCGACGTGCAGTACGACTCGACGAGCGGCCTCATCACCGATGAGCGGCTGCTCGACTATCCCTCGCCGTACGTCATCGAACGGCGCGGGACGGGCACGCCAAAAGCCATGGCGCTCACCTTCGACGACGGGCCCGATCCGCGATGGACGCCCCAGATCCTCGATGTCCTGCGTACCCAGCAGGCACCCGCCACTTTCTTCGTCATCGGCGTGAATGCGGATCAGGACCCGGCGCTGCTGGAGCGGATGATGCGAGAGGGGCACGAGGTGGGCAACCACACCTTCACGCACCCCGACATCTCAACCATCACACGACAGCAGCTGCGGCTCGAGATCAACGCCACCGAGCGACTGCTCGAGAGCGTCATCGGACGACGTTCGCTTCTTTTCCGGCCGCCCTATGCCGAAGACATCGAGCCCGAGACGCCCGATCAGGTGAATCCGCTGCTCTACACGAGCAGCACGGGCTACTACACGATCGGACTTGGTATCGATCCCAACGACTGGACGAATCCCGGCGTCGACCGCATCGTCCAGGACACGATTGACGGCGCCGACGCCGGTCGCGGACATGTCGTGCTGCTGCACGACGGTGGCGGCGACCGAACGCAGACCGTCGCAGCCCTGCCGGGCATCATCGACGGCCTTCGGCGACGGGGCTATTCGCTCGTGACCGTGTCATCGCTGGTCGGCCTGTCTCGCGAGGCCGTCATGCCGCCCGTGCCGCCGCAGGAGTGGTGGTCGCTCTGGCTGACCGATGCCGCGTTTCTCACGCTCGGGTCTGCCAGCGCCGTGCTCCGGACGCTGTTTCTCGTCGGGATCGCTCTCGCGATCGTCCGCCTGGCCGTCATTGGCACGCTCGCCGTCTGGCAGCGTGCCCGTGCACACAGACATCGGCCTCCAGGGGCGCCACCGGCGACCGTGGCGGTGATCGTGCCAGCCCACAACGAGTCCAAGGTGATCGTGCGCACGGTCGAAGCGCTGCTCGCTTCTGACGGACCAGGCGTAGACATTCTCGTCGTGGACGATGGCTCGACCGATGACACCGCGGACATGGCGGAGGAGGCGTTTCGAACCGTGCCTCGTGTCCGGGTGCTGCGGAAGCCGAATGGCGGGAAAGCGGCCGCGCTCAATTACGGGCTGCGGCTGACGGACGCGCCTATCGTCGTCGCCCTGGATGCAGACACCATCTTCGAACCGTCGACCGTGACCCGGCTCGTGCAGGCGTTTCGATCGCCGCGAGTTGGAGCGGTGGCCGGGAACGCGAAGGTCGGCAACCGCATCAATCTGCTGACCCGGTGGCAGGCGCTCGAATACATCACCAGCCAGAACCTCGAACGGCGCGCGTTCGATTCGCTGAACGGGATCACGGTCGTGCCGGGCGCGGTCGGCGCATGGCGCCGCGAGCTCGTGGTGGCAGCCGGCGGATTGAATGACGACACGCTCGCAGAGGACGCCGATCTGACGATGCGGATTCTGCGTGCGGGATACGAGATCGTCTACGAAGACGAAGCGATCGCGTGGACCGAGGCGCCCGACACCGTGCAGGGCCTGCTGAATCAGCGGTTCCGCTGGGTCTTCGGGACGCTCCAGGCCGCGTGGAAGCAGCGCGACACGCTGTTCCGCCCGCGCTTTGGCGCACTTGGCCTCGCCGCGATGCCCAACCTGATCGTGTTCCAGGTCCTGTTCCCGCTGGTCTCACCGATGATGGATCTGCAGATGCTCGCGTCGCTCGGAGCGGCGGCCCTCCAGCGCCACCAGCATCCCGCGGAATTCTCGGCCGACATCATGAACCGCACGCTGTTCTTCTACGCGCTGTTCGTGGTGGTCGATCTGGCGGCAGGTGCGCTCGCGTTCGTGCTCGAACGCAAGGAAGACTGGAAACTGCTGCTCTGGCTGCCGCTGCAGCGATTCACCTACCGCCAACTGATGTACTACGTTGTCGTGAAGTCGGCCGTCGCGGCGCTGCGGGGAACGCGCGTGGGGTGGGGCAAGCTCGAACGAAAAGCCACGGTTACGTAAGGTCGTCGTGCGGCCGCGTGCGCATGGCAACGGTTCACGAACGCGAACGGCGGTTCGAGGGGATCAGCGCGTACACCACGGCTCCGAGCGCGAGGATGCCGGATCCGGCCAGCGACTGCGTCGGGTACGCGAAGAAGCTGTTGACGACCATCCCGATAGCGACGAGCACGAACGTCCCCGTCGTCCAGGGGTGGCCGGGGACGGGCACGACATCAGGCCCCGTTTCGCCGCGCGCTCGCACGACGAAGATCGCGCCGGCCGCAAACATGAAGAACAGCCAATCCGCGAAGACGACGTACGACAATAGTTCGTCGTACGTGTTCGTCGTGAGGAGGACGAGCGACACGGCCGCCTGGAACCACAACGCGAACACGGGCGTGCCGTAGCGCGGATGGAGGCGCCCGGCTCGTTCGAAGAAGACGCCATCCCGTGCCATCGCATAGTACAAGCGGGGACCGGTCAGGGTCATCGCGGCCAGATACCCCAGGCACGAGATCACGATCAGCGCCGACACGAAGCGGCCGCCACTCTCGCCGACCATCGCGCGGGCGGCGTCCGCCGCGAGCGCGGACGAGTGCGCGATCGCGTCCGGCGGCAGCGCGCGAAGATACGCGAGGTTCAGCGTGACGTAGAGCACGATGACCACGTTCACGCCGATGATGTTGGCCCACGCGAGCGTGCGTGCCGGATTCTTGATCTCTGCCGCGAGCGTGCCGCAGTTCTGCCATCCGCCGTACGCAAACATGATCGGGACGAGCGCCGTCAGCAGCAGGGGGAGGACGAATCCGTTGCGTGGCAGCTCGACGGTGAAATGGCTCGCCCAGGGGGCCGGGCTGGAGAAGATCAGGCCCGCGAGCACGACCATGCCGCCGATCTTCACCGCCATGAGGACATTGTTGGTGCGTGTGCCGGCCTTTACGCCGAGGGCGTTGATGGCCGTGAACACGATGAGCGCCGACGCCGCAGCCAGGCGAATGCCAGTCGGGCCGAGCGGCACGAACGCGCGGTCCACATAGCTGCCGAAAATGATCGCGACCGCCGCGAGCGATCCGCCGTTGATGATGAAGAGCAGCGCGAATCCGTACAGAAACCCGATGATTGGCGGGTAGTTCCTCGTCAGATACACGTACTGGCCGCCCACGTACGGGAAGCGGGAGCCCAGTTCGGCCCAGATGTAGCCGCCCAGTATCGTGACGACGCCGCCGACGCACCAGGCTCCGAGGATCAGGAGTGGCGAATCGAGAATGCGCGCGACGTTCGACGGATTCGCGAAGATGCCGACGCCGATGATGCCGCCGATGACAACGACGACGGCGTCGATGAGACCCAGCTCGCGTCGGAATTCTGCCGCCCCAGACATTGAGCCGGCAGTCTATCTCTATCCACGGTCCACGGCCCACCCTGCGGCGCACGGCACATGGCACACGGCTCAAGGCCCAAAGCCGAAAGCCCGAGGCCGATGGCCTGAAGGCTCGCTCTACTTCCTGACAAACAGCTGAAAGCGGGGGAAGACGAACGCCCCCGCTCCATCGTCCACGACGTTGATCTGGCAGGTGTAGAGACCGAGAGGCAGTGCACCCGGTGGCAGATCGAATCGGAACACGGCCGCCTGCCGGTCTGGCGCCGTGAGCTCGGTCGCTTCGACGGGTGGCGTCTCGAAGGCGCGCACCCGGCCGCGGAAGAACGTGATGCTCGTGACCAGCTTCACTGTGTGCGAGTTGCCCCCGGGCTGGTAGACCTCGTAGTAGAAGTACAGATGCTGACCGGCCGAGACCACGTGCGTGACATTGGGCACGAGCTTCTGGCCGTTCTGCGCCAGCGGACTCTTGTCGTCCTTGCGCGCGCCCGTCTGAAGCTGCGTGCCGACCACGACGGAGCTCAATTTGAGTGGATTCGCCTTGAGATCCGGCACTTGCAGGTCGGATTCATACGAGCCGTAGGTGCCCAGCACGTTCTCGCGGACGACGACCTTCACGCGGTACGTGCCAGGCGACAGCTCGAGTCCGGTTTCGTACTGCACGATCTTCCGCTTGAGATCGGCCAGGCCTTCCGGCGCGAGGTGCACGGTGTCGCGGATCTGTCCGACGGGCCGCTTCTGCTTGTCCTCGACCACGCCGAGCACGTCGAGCGACGCTTTACCCGACTCTGTCTTCGCGGTCACCGGGACCTGATAGCCGGGCACGACGATCGACAATGACACGTAGCTTCGTTTGTCGGACAGCCGGAACGCCGCCGCCGAGAGGTACGCGCTGAGGTCGGTCGCAGACAGGTCCGAGAGGAGCTGATCCTCGAGCTGCGCTTCGCGATCCTCACGCGAGGAATGGGAGAAGTCACGGCCGGCGTAGTAGCCGGCGCGGTACTCGACCTTCAATCCCGGACGTCTGGTCTTGACCGAAATCCGCCGGTAACGCCCGTCGCGAGCCGGATTCGTGCTGGCATAGGCGAGCACGTAATACGCGGAGGTGTCGTGGATGACTTGCGTGAAGACGCCGCTCAGATCATTGGTGTCAAAGAACGCGCGTCCGCCGGTGTCCTCCGCGATCGTGGTCAACGTATCCTGCGACCCCGCCATCGCGTCGAATTGAGTGCCCACGCTGGCACCGGAGAACGGTGCCTGACCCCGGAGACTCGCCTGCCGGCTTTCGCCGCCCGGCACGATCGCCTGCAGGCCGCGTGCGTCGCTCGCGTAGATTGAGACGTTGGCTCGCACCGCGCGGTCCACCGTGCGCCGCAGCTGCACCTGATTGTCCTGGCCGGACTGGCTCATGCCGCTGCTGAAATACACGATCGACTTCTTTTGATCGATTCCCGACAACGCGTCCGACAGCGTTTGCAGCGCCTGCAGGCGCCGATCCGTGTTGAAGATATTGAACTCGGTGTCGTCAACGGTGAACGCCGCCCCATTGTCCGGCGTGCCCTCTGAATCGCCGGCCGCGCCTTCCTCGAAGCCTTGTCCGCCGGCCGTGTTGAACGCATTGAGCGCGGCGACGAGAGCCGGCCGGTCCGCCGTGAAGTCCTGGTTCACTCGTAGAGCCGTCGAAAACGATGCAATCGCCACCAGATCCGCGGGCGACAGCTGATTCGTGAGGTAATCGCGAGCCGCAACGACGGCGCGTTCGAGCTCTTCGGTCTGCATGGAGCTCAAATCGAAGAACAGCACCACGAGCCGGCGCCCACGGAGGTCGGGTGCCGGTGCAACGCTAGCGGCTGGTGCGCCCGATGCGGAGGGAGCCGATGGCGAGGGCACCGCCTTCAATGCACCACCCAGCACCCTGACCGCATCGAGCGCGGCAATATCGGGTGACGTCCCCAAATCCTCGGCGTCGAACGTCTGGATCACCTGCGCCTTGCCATCCTCGCTGACCGTGAAATCGTCCTTCGTCAGGCCGCGGACGATGGCGCCCGTGCGATCCCGGACGACGACATTCACGAGGACCAGCTCGGTGGACGTCTTGAACGCGGGCGGACGTTGTCCGATGGACTGTCCCCGCAGCCGCACACTCGGCAGCGCGAGGAGCACGGAGAGAACGGCGAAGGCACCGAGGCGTCGGAGCGACATGTCAGAACCGGAACCGTGCGAGCACCTGCATGCGCCGGGCCGCTCGTGCCGCGGTGACCTGACCGAAGGTCGGCGAGTTGACCACGGTATCGATCGTGGCCCATTGCTCGGTGTTCAACAGGTTGTTGGCGATGATCTCGAGCGTGAGCGCGCGATCGCCGCCGAGCGGAATGTTGCGCGTGAGCCGGCCGTTCAAGTTCGTCACGCCGGGGCCGATGATGGTGTTCCGTCCGGCCGTGCCGTACTCACCGGGCAGAGGCACGATGAACGCGGCCGTGTTGAAGAACTCTGCCGTGGTCGGATGGTCGAGCGCGACCTTCTGTCCGGTCGTGTCGGCGCGCAACGTCCCGTTGACGCCATTGGCCACGTCGCTGGTCGAACCCAGCACTCGTGCCGTGAACGGCGTGCCCGACGATAGTTGCAGGTTCATGTTCCACGACCAGCCTCCGAACACCGCGGCAGGAAGGCCGTGCTGCGCCCAGCGGCCGTCGCTCCCGAACGGGAGCTGCCAGGTCATGTTGGCCGCAAACCGGTGGCGCTGGTCGAAGCTCGAAAGGCCACGCTCCGCCGCGAGGTCCTGATCGTTCTGCGCCACGACCGTCCCGCTGCCTCCAATGGACGAAGCGTTGTCGATCGACTTCGAGAACGTGTAGCTCCCGCCGGCCGCGAACCCCTTTGTCAGACGCTTACGCAGACGCAGCGTGAGACCGTGCGTGATGGATTGCCCCTGTGAGGTCTCGTAGTAGAACGACGAGACGCCCTGAATGGTCAGTCCGTCGGCGGATCGATTCGGTGCGCGCACGATCTCGAGACTCGATCCTCGCGTCCCGATGTACGCGACGTTCAACGTCAACGTCCGCGTCAGGTCGCGTTGCACGTCGAGATTCCAGATCTGGACCCAGGGCACGCGGAAGTTGGGGTCCACGGCGAAATTGTTCGTGGCGACGCCCGTGGCGGTGAGGAGTGCTGTCTGGAATGCTGCCGGATTTTCCAGCGTGGCAAGAACGGTGTTGGTCGTGCTGAAGGGCGGCTGCAGCGCCAGCTGTTGGGCGATCGCGGGATACGCGCTCGTGCTGTAGTTGATGCCGTATCCCGCCCGGACGACTGTGGATCGCCTGGCTCGCCAGGCCACCCCGATCCGCGGCGCGACATTGTTGCCGTCAGCCGTGACGATCGTGTCCGGGAACGTGCCGTAGTAGGGACCGGTCTCTCCGGCCTGCACCGGTGTCGCCGCCGAGAACGCGGGATCGATATCGAGCGTGACGAGGCGGTTCTCCGCTTCGCTGTACGGCGACTGATACTCGTACCGCACGCCGGCGTTGAGCGTCAGATCGCCGGCGAGCCGCCAATCGTCCTGGAGGTACGCGTCAAACGACGACGCCCTGAATGTATTGACGCCGGCGCCGAACTGCACCGTCGCCTGCTGCGGCAGGCCGAGCAGATAGTCGGCAAGGTCGAGACCCGTATAGAGACCTGTGAACACATAGCTTCCGCGCGGGTTGTTGTCGCTGCGGCTGTCGAAGCCGACGTGCCGGTAGTCCGCTCCGAAGCGCAGCGTATGATTCCCGACCGTCTTCACGATCGAATCGCCAATGGTGAACGTCTGATCCGTGCGCGTGGATGGCGTCGTGTCGCGGACGCTCGAGATGCTGCTGAACGAGAGCGACGGGACGCCCCAGTCGAACGGAGCGGTGGAGACACCCAGCAGACCGGCATCGCCCGCGATGTCTTGTGCGAACGCATACAGGTTGATACCCGTCCGCTCCTGGCGATTGAAGTGTAGTGAGAGCGAGTGCATCAAGCCCTTGTAACCAAACGTGTAGCCGACCGGGATGTCCCACGCGCTCGATTTCGACGTGCCACCGAGCGTCGGCCACAGCCCGGCGCTCGTCGAGTCCGACCGGCGGTAATGGAGGCCGATGTTCAGGTTGCGCGTGTTGCGGCCGCCGCGACCGAAGCGGCCGCCGCCACCTCCCGGTCCACCTCCGGCGCGTCCCGGTGGACCGAGTCCACCGGGACCTTGCTGCGGGCCTTGTGGCGATCCCGGGCGCGTGTTGGAGGCGCCAAACGTGCGGATGAAGCGGATGTTGATGTCGTCCTGGCTGGTCGTCGTGGTCGTCGAGTAGTGAAAGTTCTGCAGACTGGATTGATTGGGCGAGGGCATCACCGCCAGGAGCGCGCGAGCCGAGGGATCGATGCGATCCGCCGGAATGACGCCGCCCGGGAAGGGCAATCCCGTCGTTGGATCCACGATCGTTTGTCCGAGCGCCGAGAAGTCGCCGCTTCGTTCCGCGGGCGTCAGCACTCGCGAGTACGCGTCGTACGGCGTATGCGATCGGTTCCCCGTGTAGTTCAGGAAGAAGAACGTTCGCGTGTCGCCGGCGTACAGCTTGGGGATGGTGAACGGGCCGCCGATCGTACCGCCGAATCGCTGCTGGAAGTAGCTCGGCTTGCTCGTCGCCTGTCCGTTCAACGAGAAGGGCGCGGCGTCGAGTGCTGAGCTGCTGACGCTCTCGTAGAGCGAGCCGCGCAGCCGGTTGTTTTGCATGCGGCCGAACGCCGGGCGTCCGCCGCCGAACCCCCCGCCAGGACCGAAGCCGCCGCCTCCGCCTCCGCCTCCGAATCCACCTGGTCCGCCAAACCCGCCTCCACCGCCTGGGCCGCCGAAGCCGCCCCCTGGGCCACCGGGAAACCCCTGCCCGCCTTCGCCGGGAGGTCCTTCGCCAAACTGCGATGGATCGAATCGTTCGCCGGGTCCCATCCCATCCGCCGATCGATTGCTCGCCAGCGTCGTCACCGTATCGGTGGAAGAGTCCGCGGAAAACCCTGGCGGGAGCAGGGGCTGCGCGGCCGCATCGGTGCTGTCGCCCGCCTGAGTAGCGCCCTGGTCGGCGCGCAGCGTCAGACCCTGAAACTGAGCCGGCCCCTGTTGCTGGCGGCCGCGTCCGCGCGAAGCCTGTGCACCGGCCCCGCCTGAACCAGTGCCGCTCCGTGCAGGAGCAGGACGTGTCGGAGGTGGAGCGTTGGTGGCTCCCTCACCCGCGTGCGCCTCGGCTGCCGGCTTTGGCTGTCGTGACGCCAGCGTCGTCGAGAGCGTGACCTGGGCGCGACACGCGTCGGCCGTCAACGTGATGGTCCGTTCAATCGACGCGAAGGCAACGAGCTCGCCCTTGAGCACGTACTCGCCAGGTCCTGGTGCAGGCAGCTCGAACGCCCCATCCGGGCCCGTGGAACCTGCGGTGCTCTTGGCCTCCGGGCCGGTATTGGGCGTGAGGGTCAGAGCGACCCCGGGCAGCGGGATCTGTCCCGCCGTGATGGTCCCTGTTACGGCGCAAGCAGCCGGTGTTTGGGGCTGCGCCGGAGATGCGGATGCCGCGAGGCACAACGCGATCGAGACCGCGGCAACGAAGGTGACTCGACAGCCGGACATGAGGCTGTCAGTGGGACGCGGCGCCACCGCGAATGGCCGGATCGGTCGCGGCACGCGCATATCTGGAATTGTCGGACGGTCGGGCCGGGTTCCAGAATCTGGGCCCTTACTGGCCCAGATTCAACTCCAACTGCCAACTTCCAACCTCCAAAGCCCAGGGCCAAGAGCCCAAAGCCTAAAGCCCAAGGCCCAAAGCCCGTGTGTCAGACCGCCGTCGGATCGGGATGGCTCCAGGGTTCGCGGTACGAACGTCGCAGGAGGCGCGCGGCCTCGTCGTCGCCGACGACCGTGCCGCGTTCATGGTTCCACTCGATCGAGCGGCCGATCTGCATCGACACATTGGCCAGTATGCAGGCGGCGGTGGACATATAGCCTTGTTCGATGTCGGCCACCGGGCGTCCGCGCGTGTCGATCGCGTGCAGCAGATCGGTCATGTGCGCTCGAATCGCCGGCGCGACGTGCGTCTCGAGGTCCTTCTCGGTCCGATCTTCCGGAAATTTGTCGAACTCGTAGACCACGTCTTCGTGGACAGCTTGTCCGGATCCGTGCGGAGCGAAGTCGTAGCCGTACACGCTGCCCTTGAGCGTGCCCTTGTCGCCGTAGAGCGTGAAGCCCCATGGGTACTTCGGGTCGGGCGGGTCGCCATACGTGCGATGCGTCCAGGTCACGCGCAGGTCGGGAAAGTCGAACGTCGCGGTCTGCGTGTCGCTGATGTTGGACTTCTTGCCGCGATCGACGAAGATGCCGCCCGTCGACGAGATGCGGGTCGGCATGCCCAGATCCAGCAACCAGCGCACCGCATCGAGCATGTGGATGCACATGTCGCCGACGATGCCGTTGCCGTATTCCATGAAGGCGCGCCAGCCGCGTGGATGCACCTGGCGGTTGTAGGGGCGCATCGGTGCGGGGCCCGTCCACATCTCGTAGTCGAGCGTGTCTGGTGGTGCCGTGTCCGGAAAATCCTGCGCGGGCCGCATCGCGTAATAGCAATAGACCTCCGCGTACCCTACACGTCCGAGCTTCCCTTCGCGGATGATGCGATCGCGCGCGTGGATGAGATGGGGCGTGCTGCGCCGCTGCGTGCCGACCTGGACGACGCGGTTGTATTTCCGGGCTGTGGCCAGGATCGCCTGCCCCTCGGTGACATCCACGCTGATCGGCTTCTGCAGATACAGATCCGCGCCGGCCTGCATCGCCGCGATGGCCGCGAGCGCGTGCCAGTGATCGGGTGTCGCGATCAGGACCAGATCGAGGTCCTTCTCCGCCAGCATCTTCCGGTAGTCGCTGTAGGTTCGCGGCTTCGCGTGAGACGCCTGCCGACTGGCGACGAGGCTGGCCGCGTCGGCCAGCATCGCCCGATCTACATCGCAGAGGGACACGACTTCGACTGGCTCGACCTGAATCAGGCGGAGCAGGTCCGCCTTGCCGTACCAGCCCGTGCCGATCAGTCCGACACGCCTCGGGCGCGCGGGGACCATCGCAGACGCGAGGCGGCTGGAGGCGAGACCGACAGCGGCGGTGGCGGAGGTGTGCAGAAACCGGCGGCGATCCATGCTGGCGTTTGTAGGCGAACGCCGCGGGAAAAGCAAATCAGTCTTCGGTCTGCGGTCTACAGTCTGCGGGCAGACCGGCGACCGCAGACCGCAGACCGTAGACCGCAGACCGTATGTCAGTCCACCTTCTTGCCGACCGCCGTGACGGCGTTCGCGTCGACGACCTGATCGATCTCCCGGCCCTGATTGACCACGACGAAGTGCAGCTGCACCGGGAATGGATTTCCAGGCGTGTTGAGTCACCGCCGAGCCAGTGCAGTCCTGGATTGACGTGATAGGTGCCCGTGCCGGCCGTCCATTCCGGCTCGCGAGGGATGCCGTTGTCCACAATGTGGTCCACCTGGGTGAGATGGCCGTGCCCATCGTAGCGCTGCATGGCGAGGCCGCGGAGTTCGAGGTTCGGGACCCCAGAATGACGCCCAGTGATAGCGAATCCGTAGGCGCCATACAGCGTCCGGTTGGAACAGCGCCGGCTCTGGTCGGCTCCTGCGGTCGACGTCGAGACAAGAACGCCACACAGCAGCACGAGTGGTGCTGCTACCAAGGCCATCAGTCGTCGTCAGGTTGAGCTTCATTGCCGTCTCCTTGCCTAAGAAGTGGGATCGGTTGGGCGTCGTGGCAGCACGGTCGCACCGGCCACGAGGAGGAGCAATCGACGGCGGGTGAACTGGGGTGTACTGCGGGTGAATCGCGCTGGGGGTGTGCGGCCGAGCTATGCGCTAGACTGCAGCCCTCGTCGAGGGTGAGGTGCACGGGCCAAGACGCGAGCGTGCGCGCTTCGAGACGTTCCAGGTCGATCTGACCACCGGCGAGTTGTTCCGGTCAGGCATCCGCATTCCTGTTCAGGATAAGCCGTTTCAGCTCCTTCGCCTACTGCTCGAGGCCGGCGGCAAGCCCGTCGGCCGCGAACAGATTCGGCAGACGCTCTGGCCGGCCGACACGTTCGTGGACTTCGAGCACGCCGTCAACACCGCGATCAAGAAGCTCCGCCACGCGCTCGACGATTCGGCGGATCAGCCGCGCTTCATCGAAACGCTGCCAAAGATCGGCTATCGGTTCATCGCACCCATCGAGTGGGAGGATCAGGACCGTCACGCCGTGCTGTCGGCCGCGGGTCTGCCAATCACCGTCGCGCCGCCCGCAGACGCGACAGGCTCCCCGACAGCCGCGTCCACGGCGGTCCCGTGGCGGCTCGCGGCTCGTGATCGCTGGAGTCGTCGTTCTGATCCTCGCGGGACTTGCTGCCTACTTCGTCCGGACGCGATCGCAGCCGCCCTCCGATTCGCTGCGCGTGCTGCCATTCACCACGTTCCCCGGCTTCGAGATCGCGCCGAGCTTCTCACCCGACGGCAACAGCATCGTGTTTTCGTGGTTCGGCTACGAGAAGGAGTACAACTTCGACCTCTATGTCAAGCAGGTCGGCCAGGAGCGTGTGCTGCAGCTCACGCACCATCCCGCCATCGTTTCTCGGATCGGCGTGGTCACCCGACGGGCGGTTGATCGCTTTCATGCGGCAAGCCGAGCCCGACGCGACGGGCATCTACGTGATCTCACCGCTTGGCGGCGCGGAGCGGAAGCTGACCTCGTTCCCACTCATGGAGGGATTTGGACCGCTCGGCGTCACCTGGACGCCCGACAGCAAGTGGGTGGCGTTTTCAAAAGTGATCGACGCCCGGCCACCTGGCAGCCATGCCGCGCAGAGACGTGTCCATCTGATCAACGTCGAGACCGCCGAGGAGCACGTGCTTCCGGCGCCGGCCTCCGAGTGCGAGGACATCTGGCAACCGGCCTTCTCGCCCGATGGCAGGACACTCGCATCGGTCTGTGTGCTGACTGGAGGCGTCGGGAAGATCTATCTGCAGGACGCCGATGGCAGCCATCCTCGCGAAGTGGCCGGCGCCCCTTCGTCCGAATCGATGGCCGGCATCGCGTGGATGCCCGACAGCCAGTCGATCGTCTACAGCGCCGACCTTCATCTCTGGAGGGTTCCGCTCAATCATGGGACGCCCGAGCGGCTGCTGTTCGCCCAGGACGCCGAGAGCGTGAGCATCGCGCGTGCGGGCAACCGCCTGGCATACGTACAGACACGACATCCACCCGCCATCTACCGCCTCGATCTTGCCGACGCCACGACCGCCGCGAGCGCTGCGACGCGCTTCATCTCATCAAGCCGTGGGGATGCGATGCCGAGGTTTGCGCCAGACGGCCAGGCGATCGCCTTTGCATCGGAGCGATCGGGCACCCCCGAGCTCTGGTTGTGCGATCGCGATGGAGCCAATTCCGTACAACTGAGCCACTTCGGCGGCCCCAGCGTCAGTTCGCCGCAATGGTCTCCGGATGGCCGGGGAATCGTGTTCGACGTTCGGTTCCCAGGCAAGCCGCAGGTCTACCTCGTGAACCGAAGTGGCGGACCGCCGAAACGGTTCGAGACCGGAACGCCGAACGCGAGATTCCCGGCGTGGTCAGCCGATGGGAGATACATCTACTTTTCGACCGAACGGCCCAGTGCCGTGTGGAAGATCCCAGCCGACGGCGGAGCCCCGATCCGGCTGACGGCGGACGGCAGCGTGGGTGCGTTGGAATCAGATGATCACCGGCGCGTGATGTACCTCAACGAGCAGGACGGGCTCCGGCTCTGGTCGGCCTCGATCGATGGCGGCGATGAACGGCCTCTTCCTGACCTTCCGCGCGATGCCTGGTCGTGGACCCTCGCCCCGCACGGGCTCTACTACCTCACCGGCTCACCGACGCAGCGTCAGTTCTCCATGATGCACTTCGACACCACGACCAGGCAGTCCAAGAAGGTGGCGGATCTGCCGAGTCTGTTTCACGCCGGTGGTCTTACGGTCTCGAAGGATGGGCGCACGGTGCTCTTCAACGGCAACGATCACAGCGAAGGCGACATCATGCTCGTCGAGGGATGGAAATGAGCCTGGGGCTTTGGGCTTTGGCCCTTGGGCCCACGAGGGTCCAAGAGTTGAAGGGTCCGCACAGTCGAAGAGCTGCGCCCCTGCGACCCCTTCGACTCGGGGACTGTCGTGAGGTTGGTGCCAAAGGGGGGAATCGAACCCCCACGACCCAAAGGGTCGGCAGATTTTGAGTCTGCTGCGTCTGCCAGTTCCGCCACTTTGGCCAGCTACGGGCGCGGGCTCCTTCGAGTATAGGAGCCTCGACCCGGAGGCGACAAGCGAATCGTCGGCGGCTCAATCGGCGCAAGATGCGGACTGAGGACGACCTCCGGAAAACCGGCCGACGAGGGCGGCGAGAAGAGCAGCCGCCATCGGCCCTCGCGCAGATAGCGGTCGAAGAAGGCCAGCGTGTAGGCGCTCAGCAGTGCTTCCATCCGCTGGCCGTCGATGCGGCCGAGCAGGCCCGCGGTCTCGAGAATCGGCGCGACGAGACTTGCGTCAGAGAAGTTCCAGTGCCTCGCCCCCGTGACCTCGACGCGATACCGATCGCCAGTGGAACGTCCGTAGATTTCGTCGTTCACCGTGTTGCCCTCGCGTACGAAGTAGAGCAGCGGCACGCCGAGCGGCGTGGCCTCGGCCCGTCCGTGCTGACGTCCGTCCATGTTGAGCGCGGCCACGCAGCGATCGTCGCGAAGGCAGAACTCTCCGGCCGCCGATCCGCCGAACGACATACCGAAGACGCCGATACGCGCGCGATCGAGGCGGTGCGCCAACAATGCACTCGGCAAGCCCTGATCGCGCGAGGTTCCATCGTCGATGGCCTCGAAGTGATCGACGAGCCTTCCGATGTCCTGCACCCACAGCTCGAGACTCTGATCGAGCAGGGGATGCGATGCGTCGCTCGACGACGTGCGTGATTCCCGCGCCTGAGCGAACACGGCTCTCATCCGCTGCGCATCGCCCTGCAGCGAGATGACCATCGGGAAAGAGCAGTCCGGCACTCTCGAACGGATGGCCGACGCTGAAGACAATGAAGCCGTGGCTGGCGAGCTCTTCCATCTGTATCGTGTTCTGCCAGGGCGTCGAGCCGTACCCGTGCGAGAACACGAGCACCGGATAGCGCGGGTGCTCGTTCGTCAGCGGCGCGTCCGGGTAGCTGTGCGAGCGAATCGATCGAAGATGCGCGAGCGGATTGAGTCGAGGCAGGCCGAAGAGCCCCAGTGCCGCTGGTGCCACGACGGGCGCGTCTGGCCAGAACGCCTCCGGACGAGCGCCTGGCAGCGGCTTCGCCGGATACCACGCGAGGATCGGGAGGACGCGCCGTGCGCGGCCATCCGCTGCCAATGGATCGATCGGCGCACCATCGTCCACGATGAAGCGGACGCGTCCGACCGCGTTCGGTCCCGACGGCGCCGGCGGAACGAAGATGGGGACACCGACGGCGAGCGCGAGGGTAAGCGCGAGACACGTCGCCACAAGCAGCGTCCGCGCGATGGTCCAGACCTGCCGCCACCGAGATGACTCGGCGGGGACTGGCGAACGCCAGAGCCGGACGACCAGCCACGCAAGGACGGCGTACGACGGTGCGAACTGCCATCGAGGCGACCCGAAGGCAGCCTGCAGGACGAGGCATCCGAGAGCCGCGCGCGCAAGCCAGCGCCACCAGTCGGCGGGACGCCGCGTTCGGGTCGGAGCGCTGAGCGCAGCGGGCACGATCGCCACGATCAGCAGAATGTCGAGTGGTTGCATGAACGCGGGCGGCCGGCTTGCAGATTATGCGCTGAGGCGACAGAATGCCACCGCAGCCCGGCCGGGGCCGGCCCGGCGCAGCCTTCATCGGAGCATTTACATGAGTGTGAGCAAGATCGTCCAGGACGCCATCAACCGGCAGGTCAACGCCGAATTGAGCGCGTCGTACCAATACCTCGCCATGGCGGCCTATTGCGAACAGCAGCATCTGCGCGGCATTGCGCGCTGGATGCGCCTCCAGAGCCAGGAGGAGTACGGGCACGGCATGAAGCTCTTCGACTTCCTGATCGCTCGCGGATGTGAAGTCGAGTTGAAGCAGCTGACGGCGCCCACCGTCACGTTCCCGACCGTCATGGCGGTCTTCGAGACCGTGTTACGGCAGGAGCAGGAAGTCAGCGCAGCCATCGACACGCTGTACGACCTCGCGTTCCGCGAGAAGGCGTTCTCGGCGACCGTCGAGCTCCAGTGGTTCCTGACCGAGCAGGTGGAAGAGGAGCAGTCGGCGCGAGAAATTCTCGCCAAGCTGCAGATGGTCAAGGACGACCCGGCGTCGCTGCTGGATCTCGATCGGGAGCTTGGATCGCGCGCCCCTGGAGCGAAGTAGATCGGTCTGCGGTCTACAGTCTGCGGTCTGCGGCTTACGAATACGAACCCGAACACGAATCCGAACACGACTGGCGCGCTACGGAGTCGTCCTCAGTTGATGTAACCGATTCCACATCTCCTCGACCGTCGATCGCAGACGTCCCGTGGTGACGGTGTAATCGCGGGGCGCCCCCTCGGACGCCGCGGCCGGTGCCAGCGGTGTTCCGACTTCCAGCGTGACGTGCAGCCGCCGCCACGGGCGGAACGCACCCCAGTTGATCGGACGATTGCGCGGCCACAGGTCGTAGACGCCATCGAGGGCGACCGGCACGATCGGCACCCCGAGCGTGTCGGACAGAATTGCCGCTCCCTTCTTGAACGCGCGGACGGTGCCGTCGATCGACCGCTCACCCTCCGGGAACAGCACGAGCACCCGTCCATGTCGCAAGCCGAAGGCACCGGCCTGCATCGCGGGCACCAGACTCGCATCGGGATCCACCGGCACGACGTTCAGCTCGCGCGCGAGCCATTTCATCAGCGGCGTCTCGAAGTATTCGCTGGCGCCGACGAAGAACATTTCGTTGAACACCCGCAGCGGCAGCCCACCCACCAGCGCGAATATGTCCACGTAGCTTTGATGGTTAGGGCAGATGAGATACGGCCCTTTCGAGGGCAGTCGATCCACTCCGCGCACATCCAGCCGGATGCCGAGCCGCAGCACCAGGAGGGCGATGCGCAGGAGGACGAAGAGCAGCCGTGAGGTGAGCGTCTTCGGCTGGAGCAACGTGTCGAGTTCGGGCGTGTGCGGAGGATCCGTCGCGAGCAGGGTGGCCCACGCATCACCAGACTCGGCCGTGTCACCCGCGCGATGCTGCCCGATGGCCTCGACGAGCTCCCGCACGGTGAAGACGCGTTGGGCATCCTCGTCTGGCACATCCGCACCGAAGCGTTGCTCCAGCGCCGTGAGCAACTCGACGCGCTCCATCGAGTCGAGGCCCAAATCCAGCTCGAGGTTGGCGTCCGGCCTCGCCACGCGCCCCTCGCGCGCGGCCTTCTGGATGACAGCGAGGATGGGCGCGACGTCATCGCGCTCGCTCCATTCGCGATCGGCATCCGTGATGGCGGCTGCCGGTTCCACGGACGCTGCCTGACGTTCCCGGACTCTGCGCTCGATCTCGAATCGCTTCAACTTGCCGGTCGTCGTGCGCGGCAACGGTTCCATCCAGACTTCGTAGCCGAGCACACGCTTGTGCGCGGGGAGCCCGACCGAGCGTCCTTCCATCTCGAACCGGATCAGATCGCCCGCGTTGACGATCTTCTTCTCGCGCAGCACGTCCGGATCGGGGACGACCACGGCATACAGCCGCTCGGCGCTCGGCTCGTCGGGCCGCGTCAGCCCCAGGACGCACAATTCCTTGATGAACGGCGACTGCCGGTAGTGCGCCTCGATCTCTTCCGGATAGATGTTCTTGCCCGAGCTGAGGACGATGATTTCCTTCTTCCGGCCAGTGATGGTGAGGCGGCCGGCTGCGTCGATGCGGCCGAGGTCCCCTGTGTGGAACCAGCCGTCCTTGATGGCGGCAGCGGTCGCATCCGGACGGTTGTAGTAGCCCGCCATCACGATCGGGCCGCGAATCGCCACTTCGCCGTCGCTCAGTCCGGTCTCGGCCGTCTCGGGTGGCAGGATGCGCAGCTCCGATCCCGGCAACGCCTGGCCCACCGTTTCGAGGTGCGGATCGCCGGGGTGCATGATCGTCGCGGCGCCTGACGTCTCGGTGAGCCCGTACGCCTGCATGATGTTGAACCCCATCCGATAGAGGTCCGCCCCGATCTCCGGATCGAAGCGCGACCCTCCCGTGATGAGGAGCCGCATGCGCCCGCCGAGGACCCGGTGGACGCGCGCAAACAGCAGCGGGCCCGCATTGACACCAAGACGCCGCAGCACGCCGTTGGTGGCGAGGAATACGCGGAACATCGCGCGCACGGGCAGGCTCGCGCGTGCCACTTCGCTCGTGACGCGCTGGTGAATCAGATAGAAGAACTGCGGCACGCACGCGAACGCCGTCACACCGCGCTCGGAGAGCGCGCGCAGCAGCTCGGTCGTGTTGACAGATTCGAGAAACACGACTCGCGCGCCAATCGAAAACGGGAGCAGCAGATTGGCCATCTGCGCGAGGGCATGAAAGAGCGGCAGCACGCCCAGCACGCAGTCCCGCTCGTCAACGCTGATGACAGCAAACGCGCCTTCACGTTCGGCGAGCAGGTTGCCGTGTGTGAGGACGACGCCCTTGGGATCGCTGGTGGTGCCCGACGTGTAGAGGATGACCGCCGGATCCGACGGACCGCTCGGACAATCGGGGACCGGGCCGAGCGATGCGTCCGACACGATCCTGTCCACGATGGGCAGCGTGTCGTGAGGCGGGTGGAGGAGTGCGACGGGCGTCTGGGTGCCTGCCTGCTGGCGTCCATCGGTCACGGCATCCAGGTGGCGCGCGGTCGTGAACACGATGGACGGCTGACAGTCGGTGATGAGTCGAGCAACCTGCGCGGCCTTGTACGCGGTGTCGAGAGGGACGGCGATGGCGCCCAGGCGGAGGATGCCGAGGTATGTCGCACACCAGTGCGCGTCGTTCTCGGCCAGGATGGCGCATCGGTTGCCGGCCTGGACACCCTGGCGCTGAAGCCAGACGGCGATGCGTCCAGCCATACTGTCGAGCTGGCTGTAGGTGACCGTCTCCAGATGGTCCCGGTGCTGGACTTCGATAGCCGGGCGCTCGCCCACACGCGCGACGGCGCCGGCGAACTGGTCGAAGAAGTTACGCATGGTGGAGTCGTGCGGCGGGGGCATGATAGCGCGGACGGGACCGGCGACGGGGCGGCTCAGACGCCTCGACCGTCCGAAGCTGGTGGATTGACAACCTGCGTGTCCACAGGGACTTACTGCGGACAGGCTGGGGTGGATTCCGTCACTTTGTCATTCACCCGAAGACCGCATACGGAAGTCCGAATTCGCGCGTTTTTCTGAATGTTTTTAATCGTTTTTGGTTGCTACTGGCTGGGAGCTGCGCTATACTCAGTGGGCTGCACACCTCCCGAACTTAGCCCACAGATTCCTAACTCCTAACGGGGGACACGTGACATTCCAGGTCGGCGACAAGGTCATCTACCCCAACCACGGTCTCGGCGTTGTCGAACGGATCGAAGACAAGACCATCCTCGGTACCACCTGCGGCTTCTATCACTTGCGGATCATCGCCAACGAAACGACGGTGCTCGTCCCGCTCGCGAATGCGGAGGGCGTCGGACTACGTCGCGCGATCACGGATCAGGAAGTGGAGCGGCTCTTCGGGCGACTCGGGGACGGCAAGATTGACGATCATCAGAACTGGAAAGGTCGTTTCAAGGACAATTCGGACAAGATGCGCACCGGCGACATCTACGACGTCGCGGACGTGCTGAAGAGCCTCACGTTCCTCGCGAAGTCGAAGAGCCTCTCCTTCCGTGAGAAGCGCATGCTCGATCGCGCACGCTTCCTGATCGTGTCAGAGATCTCGGAAGTGATGCGCCTCACGAGCGAGAACGTCGAAGGGCGCGTGACACAGGCGCTCGAGCGTTGCTTCGTGGCCAAGGCCCGTGCCGCGCAGCGCACCGCACCGGTTGCGCGTGCCGCTGTGGCAGCGAAGCCCGCGAAGGCCACGTCGATTCCCACCGCGCGTCCCGTGGCGGCCTCTGCACCGAGCCGCCGCGCCGTGCGAGCGTCGTAAGCGCCATCACCCGGTCGTCCGGGTCTGCCAAACAGTCGTCAACGGCCTGGATCGGTAATGCCGGTCCAGGCCGTTCGTGCATCAGGCCTCTCATGCCCGCCAGCGCGCCCGACCGCACCGCACTCCGAGATTCTGCAGCTGGCGCCGAGGCGCCGCGCTCCGGTCGTCTCAGCACCATGTTCGCGGCGGGTGCGATCGGCTGCGACGTTCCTGTTCATCTCCCTCTATACGCTGGTCGCCGCACCGCTCGGCTTGATCGTGTTGTGGATCTTCCGCACGAACGAGCTCCTCTTTGTGTTCGGGCATGGCGCAGTCTGGCTCGCGCTCAGGCTGGCTGGCATCCGATACAAAGTGGTTGGCCGCGACCATGTGCCTGCCACGCGAGCCGTGGTCTTCTGCGCCAACCACCAGAGCAACATCGATCCGCCCGTGCTGTTCAAGGCCCTGCATCGGCGCCTCCACTTCCTGTACAAGGCGGAGCTGTCGAAGCTGCCCATCCTTGGCTATACGTTCGATGTCGGAGGCTTCGTCCCGATCGAGCGCTCGAACCGCGAGGAGGCCATGGCCTCGATCCGACGTGGAGCGGCGTCCATTCGCCAGGGAAACTCGTTCCTGATCTTTCCCGAGGGCACGCGCAGTCGCACTGACGCCCTGCTGCCGTTCAAGAAGGGCGGGTTCATCATGGCGATCCAGGCGCAGGCGCCCATTCTACCGGTCGCCATCAGCGGCGGCCGGGCGGCCATGCGGCGGGGCAGCTGGATCGTCTGGCCCGTGCGGGTCACGGTACGGATCGGCGAACCGGTTGACACGGCCGGCCTGACCGTTGACGATCGGGATCGACTCATCGACATCGTGCGCACCCGGATCGACGCGTTGCTCGCCGCTGGCCCAGCCTAGTGGCCACTAGTCGCTAGACCCGGCACACTCCGGGAGGGTCCCATGGACACGCTGACCACACTCGGTCGCACGCTGGGATTTTCGTTCGCGGCCGGAATCAACCTGTACGCCACCGTTGCGATTCTCGGTCTGGCGTCCCGCTACGCGTGGGTTGACCTGCCGCCGGAGTATCAGGCGTTCAACAATCCGTGGATCATCGGCATCGCGCTCGTCCTGTACGCGCTCGAGTTCGTGGCCGATAAGATCCCGTGGCTGGATTCACTCTGGGACGCGGTGCACACCGTCATCCGTCCGCTCGGCGGCGCCTTCATCGCCGTCAGCAGCGTGGGCCACGCCTCGCCCACGGCTCAAGTCATCGCCGCACTCGTCGGCGGCACGATGGCGGCGAGCAGTCACTTCACGAAAGCGAGCACTCGCGTCCTCGCCAACAGCAGCCCCGAGCCGTTTTCGAACTGGGCGCTGAGCCTCGGCGAGGACACCTTCGTCATCGGACTCGCCTTTCTCGCGCTCCGTCATCCGATCGCGGCGCTGACCGTCAGTCTCATGTCGGTGACGGTTATCGTTGTCTGCGCGGCGCTGCTCGTGAAGACGGTCAGACGGCGGTTTGCGAGAGCGAGGGCGGAGACATAGGGGGCTTTGGGCGTTGGACTTTGGGCCTTAGGCGTTGGGTCTGGCTTTGGCCTTTTGGCGTTGGGCTTTGGCGTGGCTCAGGCGTTGCACTCGCTGGGGCATGCGAGACTTCCGAAAGCTCCGGACGTACCAGCTTGCTGATGCGCTCGTCCTCACTGTCTACGACGTCACACGCGCCTTCCCGAGAGAAGAGCTGTTCGGCCTCACAAGACAGTTACGTCGGGCCGCCGTGTCTGTCCCGACCAACATCGTCGAAGGTTCTGCCCGACCAACCACGGGCGACTATCTACATTTCCTCAACATCGCCATGGGCTCGTCGGTCGAAACGGCCTATCTCGTTGGCCTGGCAGGTCGCGTAGGTATGCTAGACGGGCCCAAAGCCGACTCATTGCGCGAGCGATACTTTGAACTGAGCCGTCGGCTGCAGACGCAAATTGCTGAATTGCGCGCGCGAGCCGGGGCCGAAGCACTGCGTAAGCCCAACACCTCGCGAAACGTTAGGGCCCGGCCGGCAACGAGCTAAGCGCACGCCGAAGGCCCAACGCCTAGAGCCCAAAGCCAAGGCCAAAGCCAAGCGCCTCACTTAGGGCCGCGACTCTCTTTCTTGAGCCGGCGCCCGTGTCCGACGTATCCTGATCTCGTCCAGCCCTGTTCTCCTCCCTATGGGGTGTCCCGGTGCGTACACGCGCGCAGTGGCTCCGCCAGGCGCGGTTCCATCGCCTTCTGACAGAAGCCGCCGTCGCCGTCCTGATCCTCGTGATCGTCGCAGCCGTGAGTGTGCTCGGGCGGGCAGATCGGCAGGCGGCGGCTGCCGACGGGAAGCCGCAGCCGACAGGCCAGGCGCAGCCGACCACGCAGCCGCGTCCGCCGTTCCGCGTGGGTGCGAACCTGGTCCGCGTGGACGTCTTCCCGACGAAAGACGGCAAGCCCGTGCGCGACTTGACCGCGGCCGACTTCGACGTGCTCGAAGACGGCGTCCCGCAGAAGGTTGAGAGCTTCGAGCACGTCGAGATCAGCGGGCAGATTCCCACCGAAGAGCGCCGCGAGCCCAACACGATGCGCGAAGCGCGCGCGATGGCCGAAGATCCGCGGAGCCGCATCTTCATCATCTTCCTCGACACCTATCACACCGAAGTAGCCGGCTCGCACCGGATGCAGACGGTGCTCGAGCACCTGCTCGATCGGATCATAGGTCCGGACGATCTGTTCGGCGTGATGACGCCGGAGATGTCGGCCACCGACATCACGCTGTCGCGACGGACGGAAACCACGGAAGGGTTCCTGCACAAGTACTGGTATTGGGGACGGCGGGATCGGCTCGCGGACCGGGATCCGGTCGAGGCGATGTACGAGTCGTGCTATCCGGAGCAGGACACGCGCACGTGCCCGGATCCGAGAGATCCCACTGGCAAGAAGACGATCACCCAACAGAACACGTACCACTACGTTGCGCGCGAGATGATTCAACGCCGCCGCGAGAAACGCGTGCTCGATGCGCTCACCGATCTCAGCACGTATCTGCAGGGACTGCGCGAAGAGCGGAAAGCCGTGATCGCCGTCAGCGATGGCTGGTTGCTGTTCCGGGAGAATCAGGCGCTGACGCGGATTGGCAACTGCGATCAGCCGCCGACGGGGCCGCAGATCGGAGTGGGTCCCGACGGGCGCATCACGAGTGACAAGCCGCACGCCGAAGGCAACTACTCACAGCAGACATGCGATACCGATCGGATGCACCTCGCACAGCTCGACAACTGGCAGACGTTCCGGGACCTTCTCGATCGGGCGAACCGCGCCAACGTGAGCTTCTATCCCATCGATTCGCGGGGATTGCCTGCGTTTGATACGAGCATCGAGGAAGACACGCCGACGACGATCGGTGTGCCCGTGTACGTGGATCGTCAGATGCTCACGGCACGGATCGAGAATCTGCGGACGCTCGCCGACGCGACCGATGGCCTCGCCGTCGTGGAGAACAACAACATCGAACTGGGCGTCAAGCGCATCGTCGACGATGTCAGCTCGTATTACCTGCTCGGCTACTACTCGACCAACGCGAAGCTCGATGGACGCTTCCGCTCGATCAAGGTGCGCGTGAAACGGTCCGGTGTGGACGTCCGTGCGCGCCGGGGCTATAAGGCACCGACCGAAGAAGAGTTCACGCGCGGGCGTGAGATGACGGCGAAAGCCCAGGTGTCCGGTCCGCCACCGGCCTTCCAGACCGCGATGGCCTCGCTCGCCGCCGTGCGCAGCAACTTTCGCTTCATCACCAGCGTGAGCTGGCTCGCCGCGCCGATCGACGACTCGGTGCCGGGCGCGAAGAGCCACGTGTGGATCGTCGGCGAGATGGACCAGGCGACGTCGAAAGGGCAGGAGTGGCTCGGCGGCGCCCAGGCCGAGGTGCTCCTCACTGCCGAGGACGGCGTCAAGATCGCCGAGCTCACGCAGCCTGTACCCGCGCCCGTCCACATCGTCAGTGTCACGCTGCCCGATGTGCCGCTCGGTCCAGGTCGAGTACACGCTGCGGTTGCGCCTGAAGCCATCGGGCGGTGGCCTGCCGTTCCTGGATACCGTGCATTTTACGGTCGCCGACGCAGGCGAGCTCACGGGCAAGGCGCGACTGCTACGCCGTGGACTGTCCACCGGCGTCCAGTACGTCGCCACGGCCGATCCACAGTTCAGACGTACGGACCGTTTGCGCGTCGAGATTCCGCTGCTGGGTGCGGTGGATGGGGCACGCGGCGAGCTGCTCAACAAGACCGGCCAGGTCATGCCCGTGCCGGTCGAGGCGTCTACGCGTCGCGAAGATGCCGCACTGCAGTGGGCGAGTGCGGATGCGTTGCTGGCGCCGCTCGCGCCGGGCGACTACGCCATCCGGACGACCATCCAGCGCGGGACGACTACGCAGCAGATCCTGACGGCGTTCCGCATCGTGCCCTGATCTCTCAACTCGGATCTGGCCTTGAGCGCAGGCCCGCCTCCGACGTATCCTGAGAGCGCCAGCCCTGCTTCCCCTGTTTGGAGTGTCGCGGTGCGTACATGCGCCCAGTGGCTCCGCCAGGCGAGGTCCCATCGCCTTCTGATCCAGTCCTCCGGTGCCGTTCTCATCCTCCTAGTCGTCGCCGGTGTGAGCGCGCTCGCACGGGGCGATCGGCAGGCGCCGGCCACCAACGGTGCGCCGCCGAGCGGCCAGACGCAGGCGACGGCTCAGCCGCGTCCGCCGTTTCGTGCAGGAGCGAACCTGGTGCGCGTGGATGTGTTCCCGATGAAGGACGGCAAGCCCGTGCGCGACCTGACGGCCGCTGACTTCGAAGTCTTCGAAGACGGCAAGCTGCAGAAGGTCGAAAGCTTCGAGCACGTCGAAATCAGCGGACAGGTTCCTCAGGACGAGCGGCGCGAGCCCAACACGGTGCGTGAAGCGCGCGCGATGGCCGAAGACTCGCGCAGCCGCATCTTCGTCGTATTTCTCGACACCTATCACACGGAGCTGGCCGGCTCGCACCGCATGCAGAAAGTGCTGGTCGATCTGCTCGATCGCATCATCGGCCCCGACGACATGTTCGCGGTGATGACTCCGGAAATGTCGCCGAGCGACCTGGCACTCGCACGACGCACCGAGACCACAGCCGGAATGTTGTCGAAGTACTGGACGTGGGGGCGCCGCGATCAACCCGCGGACGTGGATCCGATCGAGCTGGAGTATCAGCACTGCTACCCGGAAACGGCGGTGGGCCGGTGCGACGAACCGTCCACCGCCGGCATGCCGCCTCGGGGCTTCTACAACGGAGTTTCGAAGGAGATGATCGCTCGGCGCCGCGAGCGGATGGTGCTCGACGCCCTTGGCGACCTGAGTATGTACCTGGAGGGCCTCCGCGACGAGCGCAAGGCGGTCATCGCGATCAGCGATGGCTGGCTGCTCTATCGGCCGAATTCATCGTTGACGCGGCTCTCGCCATGCGATCGTCCGTCGACCGGACCACGGCCGGTTGCGGGGGCGGATGGACGCATCGCGACCGCGGAGGGCACCTACGATCGGTGCGAAGCCGATCGCGGAAAGCTCGCGGAGCTCGACGACTGGCAGAAGTTCCAGGATCTACTCGACCGGGCCAACCGCGCCAACGTGAGCTTCTACCCGATCGACTCACGCGGACTGCCTGCGGCCGATACGCAGATCTACGAAGACACGCCGACGACGGTCGGCGTGCCGGTGTACCTCGACAAGGCGATGCTGACGACACGCATCGAGAACTTGCGGACACTTGCCGACGCGACCGATGGTCTGGCCGTCGTCGAGAACAACAATCTTGAACGAGGCATCCACCGCATCGTGGACGACCTGACGTCGTACTACCTGCTGGGCTATTACTCCACCAACGCGAAGCTCGATGGACGCTTCCGCTCGATCAAGGTGCGTGTGAAGCGATCCGGCGTGGACGTCCGCGCACGGCGTGGCTACAAGGCGGCAACAGAGGAAGAGATCACTCGCAGTCGTGAGATGAGCGCGAAGGTGCAGATCTCTGGACCTCCGCCGGCGTTCCAGACCGCGATAGCCTCGCTCGCCGCCGTGCGCAGCAACTTCCGCTTCATTACCAGCGTGAGCTGGCTCGCCGCTCCGATCGACGGCTCGGTACCGGGCGCGAAGAGCCACGTCTGGCTCGTCGGCGAAATGGACCAGGCGACCTCGAAAGGGCAGGAGTGGCTCGGCGGCGCACAGGCCGAGGTGCTCCTCACCGCCGAGGACGGCGTCAAAATCGCCGAACTGACCCAACCGGTGCCCGCGCCCGTCCGCATCGTCAGTGTCACGCTGCCCGACGTGCCGCTCGGTCCAGGCGAGTACACGCTGCGGTTGCGCCTGAAGCCATCGGGCGGTGGCCTGCCGTTCTTGGATACGGTGCACTTCACCGTCGCCGACGCGGGCGATCTCACCGGCAAGGCGCGACTGTTACGCCGTGGACTGTCGACAGGCGTCCAGTACGTCGCCACCGCCGATCCGCAGTTCCGACGGACGGACCGCTTGCGCGTCGAGATTCCGCTGCTGGGTGCGGTGGATGGGGCACGCGGTGAGCTGCTCAACAAGACCGGCCAGGTCATGCCCGTGCCGGTCGAGGCGTCTACCCGTCGCGAGGATGCCGTACTGCAGTGGGCGAGCGCGGATGCGTTGTTAGCGCCACTGGCGCCGGGCGACTACGCCATCCGGACGACCATCCAGCGCGGGACGACTACGCAGCAGATTCTGACGGCGTTCCGCATCGTGCCCTGATTTCGCAGACGAGAGGTGACGTGTGTCGCGTGAATGGGCCGCCCTCGCGGTGGCGTCGGTCGTCGGTCTCGCGCCCTGGATGCTGGCGGCCGGATCCGGGCAGACCCAGCCCGCTGCACCACAGGCTGGCCCGGTCCAGCCTGGTCAGGCTCCGCCCGGTCCATCGCAGCCCTTCCACGTCGAAACCAACTACGTTCGAGTGGACGCGTACCCGACCGCAGACGGCCGGCCTGTTCTCGATCTGACGGCCAATGATTTCGAGGTCCTCGAAGACGGCGTTCCGCAACGGATCGAGACCTTTGAACACGTCCAGATTCGAGACGTCGTCGTGGATACCGATCGGCGCGATCCGTCGACCATCGAGCAAGCACGGACCCAGGCGACCAATCCACGCGCGCGTGTGTTTGTCATCTTCCTGGATGGGTACCAGACGCCGGTCGAAGGCTCGTACCGCATCCAGCACGTGCTGGCCACGATGCTGGATCGGTTGATCGGTCCCGACGATCTGTTTGCGGTAATGACTCCGCGGATGTCGGCGAGCGAGATCGTGTTCGCGCGCCGCACCGAGACGATCGAAGGAGAGCTGCAGCGCTACTGGTACTGGGGGCGTGGCGATTCGATGGTCCAGCAGGATCCGGAGGACCAGCAGATCATGCTGTGCTACGGCGACAGCGCTCCGGGGTCGAGGAACGATCCCGGCGTGGACGCCAGAGCGCTCATCGCACGCCGCCACGAAAAGCTGGTGATGGATGCGCTGACCGACCTCTCGAGATATCTCCGCGGCGTGCGGGACGAGCGCAAGGCCGTGATTGCCGTGACCAGCGGATGGCTGCTCTACCAGCCGGACAACAGCCTACTGAAGGGGCCGGGCGTCGTTGGTGGTTCGTCGCCAGGCACGATCGGTACGGGTCCCGATGGACGGTTGACGACCGATCGCGCCGGCGCCTACCAGAGCGGCTCGCCGCACGACTGCGAGCGGATCCGGTTCGACCTGGCGAACGTGGACAACCACGAGGCGTTCTACCGCATGCTCGACATCGCCAACAGAGCGAATGTCAGCTTCTATCCAATCGACGCGGCGGGGCTCAGGGCATCGGACCATTTGATGGACTTGCCGCAGGACGTCGGCCAACGGATCCTGGAGACACAACTCGCGACCGTTCGGTCGCTGGCTGAGAACACCGACGGCGTGCCGATTCTCGACACCAACGATCTCGGTGCCGGGGCCCGCCGCATCGTGGACGATCTCTCTTCGTACTACTTGCTCGGGTATTACTCCACGAATGCCAGGCCAGACGGCAAGTTCCACAAAATCACGGTCCGCGTGAAACGATCAGGCGTTGACGTGCGCGCGCGTCGAGGCTACCTGGCGCCATCCGTGTCGGAGCTCGCCGCAGCTCGCGAGGCGGCGTTGAAGCCCGCGACGGCCAAGCCGCCAGACGAGATCGAACGAGCGATCGCTCAACTGGCGCACTTCAGGCCCGATCCGCACATGCTCGCTCGCGCCAGTCTCGTCACCGACGGCGGAACGCCCGCAAGTGGCCGGCTCTGGATGGTCGCGGAACTCGATCCCGCATCAGCGAAGGCGGCAGAATGGTGGCGCGGCGGCACGGCAGACATTGTCATCTCGACGGCGAGTGGTGTGCTGGTGACGAGCAGTTCGAAGCCGTTTGCTGCCGGCGCACGCACTGTCACTCTCGGACCGATTGCGGGGACGTTTCAGCCCGGCCATTACGTTGCCGTCGTCCGGCTGACGCCGACAGGAGAAGGCACTCCGCTGACGGCAGAGGCTCAGCTCGACACGACGCGCGATGGCGCGAACACGCCACTGCTGTTCCGGCGAACGCGCCCTGGACCTGCGCAATTCACTCCGACCGCGACGCCACTGTTCAGACGCACCGACATTCTTCGTGCCGACGTGCCGCTCGCGACCGTCGCGGACACGGTTGACGTCTCACTGCTCGATCGGCGCGGACAGCGCATGCCTCTCGCCGTCGCCGGCAGTCTTCGCACCGACGACGCCATGTGGGCGTCCGCCGATCTCGATCTTGCGCCGCTCGCGCCCGGCGACTACGTGCTGAAGATCACCGTGAAGAACGGTACCGCCACGCGAGACAGCCTCGTCGCCTTCCGCATCGTTCCGCAATAGCCGAGGCCGCGACGCTGGCGAGGCCGGCGCTTCGTGACAGCCACATTTACACCCTTCACAGTCGTTGCGCGTTGAGACCGATCGGTCAGGCGCGTTTGTGTTGGATTCGCGGCTGCAGGCCGTTGGATGACGTGGCAGCACGATTGCACAGCTTCGGGCGCACCCGGCACGACACGACCCACCAGGCAATCGATCGATACGACTCGACTCGACTGATTCGATTCGACTGATTCGATTCGACCGACCCGACTGAAAGACCAAACTTTTTCGTTTCGGACGCGACTCTGTCCGGCGTGTGTACGGCGGATTCGGCGTCCATGGTCGAAGACTGCCCGAGACAAGGAGTCAGGGAATGACTGGTGCAATCACGTCACGGCGGGTGACATGGCTGACAGTGGCACTCGTAGCCTGCCTGCTGCCGCTTCTCGTGAGCAATATGGTGAGCGGCCAGGCCTCGTCGCGCGATCAGCGTCGCCGCACAAGGTTCACTCCGACGGCGCAAGTGGATCCCGAGGCGCCGTCGTCAATCGCGCCGGCTGCCGCGCCGACGGCCGCACCTGCGGGATTCTCGAATCTGACGAACGGTTTCGATCCTCAGGGGCCCGATTTCAACACGTTGAACGAAGACACGGCGGTGGCGCTCCGATCGTTCAACGACAATCGCTTCACGTTCGAGGAGACCGAGACAGTGACTGACGGACTGGGACCGACATACAACGCCCAGAGTTGCCGCGAGTGTCACCAGAACATCGTGACGGGAGGGGCGAGCCAGGTGACGGTGTTGCGCGCGGGTCACCTGACCGGCGGACAGTTTTTCGAGTCACAGGGCGGATCGCTCATTCAGTCGCGGGCGACGCATCCCGACGTGAGTGAGAATCTCACGGCCGCCGACAGCATCCGCGCCTTCCGGATCTCGCCCAACACGCTCGGCGACGGGTTCGTCGAGGCCATCTCCAACACAACGCTCATGAACATTCGTGCGGCGCAGCCCTCAACCATGCGAGGTCTTGCCGTCGTGGTGCCGGTACTCGAGGCCAACGGCACCGGCCGGATCGGTCGCTTCGGCTGGAAGGGACAGCACGCGAGCCTCGAGTCGTTTGCTGCGGACGCCTATCTGAATGAAATGGGCATCACGAGCCCGCTGCTACCCGACGAGAACACCGCCAACGGACGGGACGTGGCGCCGTACGACACGAAGCCCGACCCCGAAGACGACGGCGACGATGTCAAGGCGTTCGCGAACTTCATGCGCGCGACCATGGTGCCGCCGCGGGGAGCGATCACGGCGACCGTGACGTCTGGCGAGCAGGTGTTCAACCGCATCGGCTGCGCCACGTGCCACGTCGGCTCGATGATCACGGCGCCGGCGAATACATCGATCAACGGCGGCGCGATGATCGTTCCCGCCGCGCTCGGGAACAAGGTGATCCATCCATACAGCGACTTCCTGCTGCACGATGTCGGCACGGGAGACGGCATTCCAATCCAGCCGACCGCGGAGTTCGCCAACACGGCGAATCGGATGCGGACCGCGCCGCTCTGGGGATTGCGAACGAGAAACCGGATGATGCACGACGGGACGGCGCTCACGCCTGAGGAAGCCATCCTCCGTCATGCGGGGCAGGCGGCCGGTGTGACTACGCGGTACCGGGCGCTTTCGTCTGCCGAGAAGGCGCAGGTGGCGGCGTTCCTGAATTCGCTGTGACGGTCTAACTCTGGCAGTCTACGGTCTTCAGTCTGCGGTCCGCGTGTGGCAGCGGACGGCGTCGTGGCAGCCGAAGACCGTAGACTGAAGACTGCGGACCGATCACGATCCCCCGAGTGTGAACGACAACGTCCAGGGCTTGAGCGGCGCGCCATCAGTCCCCGTGATGCCCTCGGCGAGCTCGACGACGACGATGCGGAAGCGTTCGAGCGGTGTCGCGAACTGGATGTTGAGCACGCGGGCTGCGGGATCGTACGTGAGGATCGGCTCGATACGCGGCGGCTGTGGCTCGCCACGCTCCGAGGACTGTTGTGCTGAGTAGCCGACGCGGATGTGGCCTTTCAGCGTCTCGGGATCGATGTCCCGTGAGAACTGCACGCGGACTCGCGTATTCAGCGGGACGTCGGTTTCGTCCTGCGTAGGCGCGCTGAAGAGGATCTCGGGCGAGATGGGTGGTGGAGGCGGAGCGGGCGCTTCCAGCGATACCTCTTTCTGCGCCGGGACTTCGTTGAGCGTCTCGGCGTCGATCCACACGAGGCCGCGGGCGGTCTTCACGACGCCGCTCACTTCGAGCCAGCGCCTCGTATCGATTCGCGAATCGGGGTTCATGACCCAACCGTGACCCTTGGATTGTTTCCCGATCACCCAGAGCGCGGCATCGCCGGACTTGACGACGAACTCGCCTTTCCCCTGTGCGATCGGAGGAGCCTGCGGCAGATCGCCGTAGAGATTGCGTCCCCGGAACTGGCCGGTAACGGTGACCTTCTGATCCACGTAACGGAGCGGATCGAGGGCGAGCGCCCGGACACTGGGCGCCGTCAAGGGATCGGCACGTTCGAAACTCGTTGCACGTAACACGACGACCTCGCCCTGGCGAGGCCAGCGATCCGCCGTGTCGACGCCGAGTTGGTGCAGATCGACACCGGACAGGCGCGGATCGTTCTGTTCGAGCCGTCCGATGTCGAGCACTTCGCCACGAACGTAGTACTCACCGGCCCCGGTGGGAAGGTGCTCGCGCGTCAGTAGACGCAGCGTCTCGTCCCCCGAAGCGACGGCAGGATGCGTCTCGATGTCCTTGATCTCACCGCGGATGAGCACCGGCTGCGAGTGGTAGAAGCCGGGAAACGTGTGAATGGCCGTGACTGTGGCCACACGGCGCGTACCCGGCTGCGCACTGGCGATGCAAGGCAATCCGAGCAGCACGACCAGGAGCAACGTGCCGGAAACGAGGTGTCGTGTCACCGAAAGGCGCATCGTTCAGTTCGCCAGCGACCGCAGGGCGCGCCGAACAAGGAGCGTGCACAGGACGGCGAACGCTGCCGTGGCGATCGATCGTACCGCCGGGCTCGCCCAGGGCCTGCTGCATGGATTCCCCGAAGCCTCCCAACGCCACCGGTGAAAATTGGACGATGAACACGATCAGAAGGCCGGCGATCGAACCGCCCGCCACCAGTCCTGTCGCAAACAGCATCCCCGACGACACCTCGCTGTCTTCGGCATGGCCGCGGATTCGATCCGCCAGCCAGCGCATGCTGCCGCCGACGAAGATCGGAAATGTGGTCGAGATGGGGAGGTAGGCGCCTACGGCCCAGGCGAGTCCGCTCACACCGCAGAGCTGGACCATGACCGCCAGTGCGCCGCCGACGAAGATGAATCCCCACGGCAGATCCCGCGACAGGACGCCCTGGATGATCGTCGCCATCAGCGTCCCCTGCGGCGCGGGCAGCCGATCCGATCCAATCGGCCCCCACGCCGAGTGGTGCATGCCGATCAACGTGAATCCGATCACCGACACCGACACGAGCACGCCGATCACGAGGCCGATCTGCTGGTGGAGCGGCGTCGCGCCGACGATGAAGCCGGTCTTCAGATCCTGCGAGGTGGCGCCGGCGTTCGCGGCCGCGATACAGACGATTGCGCCCACCGACAGCGCCGCGGCCTGTGCGGCGGCCTGCTTCGCCGGATCGTCGGCCCAGCCGGCGAGCACGAAGATGAGGCACGTGCCGAGCAGTGTCGCAATCGTCATTCCCGAGACAGGATTCGACGAGGTGCCGATCAGTCCGACGATGCGCGACGAGACGGCGACGAAGAAGAAGCCGAAGACGACGATGAGGAGACTGACGAGGAACGCCCACGGGAAGCCGACCGGCATCCGTTGAATCAGCGGGATCAACACGGCCAGTCCGACGGAGCCGAAGGCGACGTACGTAATCGGAATGTCCCGTTCGGTCCGCAGCTGGCCTCCGGCAGCAAGACCTCCGCGCAGCTCGCGCACCGAATCACGCACGGACGCGTAGATCGTCGGCAGCGTCCGCATCAGCGTCATCACACCGGCCATCGCAACGGCGCCGGCGCCGATGTAGCGGACGTAGGCGCGGTAGATCCAGTTCGCGTGGCTGTTCGCGTCCATCCAGCCCTGTGTGAATCCCAGCTTGAGGAGATCGGCCTTGATCGTCTCTTCGGGAACGAGCATCGAGAGCAGGGGAATGAGCGCCAGCCACGAGAGCACGCTGCCCGACACCATGATGCCCGAGATGCGCGGTCCGATGATGTAGCCAACGCCCAGATATTCAGGCGTGATCTCGCTCGTGAGCGTCGCGTTCTTGTAGGCGCCCGCCGGCCCGGTCGAAATCAGCCGCGGCACTTCGCGCCACAGCGCGAAGAGCTTGTTCGCCAGTGCGTAGAAGAATGCGGTCCAGAAGCCGGCGAACACCGTCTTGGCCATCTCGCCGCCGCGTTCGCCTGCGATCAGCACCTCCGCGCACGCGGACCCTTCCGGGTACGGCAGCTGCCCGTGCTCCTTGACGATGAGCGCACGCCGCAGCGGCACCATCATCAGGATGCCGAGAATCCCGCCGACAGACGCGAGCGTCACGATCTGCAGAATGTTGAAGTATTCCTTGGCGCCGCCGCTGGCAATGAACAGGAACGCAGGAATCGTGAACACCACGCCCGAGGCGATGGACTCGCCAGCCGATCCGATCGTCTGGACAATGTTGTTCTCGAGGATGGTGGACTTGCTGAAGCGTTTGAAAACCGCAATGGCGAGGACGGCAATCGGAATCGAGGCCGACACCGTCAGGCCGGCCCTCAGCGCCAGGTAGACCGTCACCGCGCCGAAGATGACGCCGAAGATGGCGCCGAGCACGATCGCCTTGAGTGTGAACTCCGCTGGTGATTCGGATGCGGGAACGTACGGCTGAAATGCGTTGTTCGGTGCGGCGGTCGCGGTCGTCGATGGCGCGGAAGTCGCGGGTTTGGCCATGGCCGCGGATTGTAGCAGGGCCCCGCCCCGCGTACAATCCGTCCCAGGATTGTGAAAAGCAGGAACAAACCTCGGCCGAGCCCGGAACAGGTCTCCGAGCTCACGACCAACCGCCTCTCGATTTATCTGCGCTGCCTCACCGAGCTCGAGGCCACGCACGTGGATACCATCTCGTCGCAGGGCCTGGCGGAGCGCTTTCACCTGAACGCCGCCCAGATCAGGAAAGACCTGGCATGGTTCGGCGAGTTCGGTGTCCGTGGCGTCGGCTACTACGTCAAGGATCTCCGTCGCCATCTGCGGACGATCCTCGGTCTCGATCGGCGGCTCCGCGTGGCGATCATGGGCGCGGGGAATCTGGGACTCGCGCTCGCGGACTATCCCGGCTTCCGTCAGGAAGGCTTCGAGATCGTCGCGCTGTTCGACACCTTGAACGACAAGGTTGGACAGGTGTCGCGAAGCGGCGTGGCCATCCACGACATCCGGCAGTTCAAGCGGATCGTCCGGCACGAACGCGTCGGCATCGCCGTCATCGCCGTCCCGGCCGGTGCCGCCCAGCAGGTGGTGAACCTGGTCGTCGCCGCCGGAATCAAAGCGATCCTCAACTTCTCTCCCGGCACGCTGTCGGTTCCGGGGGATGTGAAGCTCAAGAGCGTTGACTTGACCGTTTCGCTCGAGAGCCTGTCGTTCTTCCTCGCGCGCGGTGAAGGCGCTTCACATGAGGCGTAAAAAAGCCGTCCGACCATCGTCTTCGCGCCGCGTCCCCACGCGATCAGGGGCTGCGGCACTCACGCACGTCGCTCAGGATGGCTCGGTGCAGATGGTGGACGTGGCGGCGAAAGCGGTGACCGCTCGCGAAGCCATCGCCGCTGGACACGTCACCGTCAACGCATCAGCGCGCCGGCTCGTCCGGCAGGGGCAGATCAAGAAGGGGAATCCCCTCGAAGTGGCGCGCGTGGCGGGCATCCTGGCGGCCAAGCGTACCGCCGAGATCATTCCGCTCTGCCATCCACTCCCGCTCAGCCACGTCGCGATCGATATCGCGCCGGTGAAAGATGGTTATCGCATCACCGCGACCGTGCGCACGACGGCACAGACCGGCGTCGAGATGGAAGCGCTGACGGCCGTGTCAGCCGCGGCCCTGACCGTCTACGACATGCTCAAGGCCGTGGATCGCGAGATGGTGATCGGTGAGATCTGTTTGCTCGAGAAGCGAGGTGGACGCACCGGAGAGTACGTGCGGGGCCAAAGGCCAAAGGCCTAAAGCCCAGACCCAAAGCCTACGTCTGTGCGGCCCATCCGACCGGCGGTGGCTCGATGTGGATGACCGCATCGGCAATCTGCGGATAGCGCTCGATCAACCGATCCTTGACCACGTGTGACACCGCGTGGGCATCGTCGAGGCGCATATCGGGCTTGAGCCAGACGTGGAGATCCAGGAACACGTAGTCCGATGACCCGCGTGTTCGGATGTGATGCGCGCCAAGGACACCTGGCACGCTCAAGACCACCTGCCGCAGGGCGTCCTCGCCGATGACGATGTGATCGGCCAGGATGTACGAGCGTAGACAGTGCGATCTCGACTCCCGCGCGTCCGATGAATCCGACGACGATGAAGGCGGCGATCGGATCGAGGAGCGGGATGCCGGCGGCCATGCCGGCCAGTGCCGCGATGACCGTCAGCGACGTGAACACGTCACTCTTGGTATGCGTCGAGTCCGCGACGAGAACCTCGCTCGAGAGCTCGCGTCCCTTTCGCCGCTCGTAGGTCGCGACGATCAGGTTTATCGCCAGCGTCGCGATCAGGACACCGAAAGTCAGGCTCGTGATCTGGGGCGGTTGCGGATGGCGTAACCGGTCGACCGCGGTCCGCAGGACTTCAACCATTACGAGCATCAGGAAGCCCGCAATGAGGCCGGCCGCGAGCGTCTCGAACTTGCGATGCCCGTAGGGATGGTCGCGGTCCGGTGGTTTGCGCGCGATGCGCACGCCGACCAGACCGACGACATTGGAGAGCGAGTCCGCGAGCGAGTGAAAGCCGTCCGACAGGATGCTGACGGCGCCCGTCACGAAGCCGAGCACAATCTTCGCCACCGCCACCGCCAGGTTGAGCACCAATACCTGGACGAGGACGACGACAACGGCGTTGTAACGGCGATCGGGCACGACGAGCCCGTGTCAGGTCAGAAGATGCGGGCGTGGGGCACGGGCCACCAGCGCACCTGCACCCGGCCGATGATGTATTTCTTGGGGACCATGCCCCAGTGCCGGCTGTCGGAGCTGTTGTTCCGATGGTCGCCCATCACGAAGTAATACCCTTCGGGCACGACCTGCGGACCGTAGTCGTCGTGACTGCGGTACTCGGGCGGTACGTAATCGTCTCTGAGCGGCACGTCGTTCACGTAGACGCGGCCGTCAACAATTCGCACGACGTCGTTCTCTTCAGCGATGACGCGCTTGACGAACGACTTCTCCGGATTGATCGGGTAATAGAGCATCACGATATCGCCGCGGCGGGGATCCCCGATGCGATACGCGAGCTTGTTGACGATCAGGCGATCCTGGTCGGCCAGCGTCGGTGCCATGCTCTGGCCCTCGACGCGCGCCACCTGGAAGCCGAATGTCACGATGAGCGTGGCATACACCGCCGCCGAGAACAGCGTCTTGACCCACGCCACCAGCTCATCGCGCACCTGCGCGAGGGTGACGGCCGGGGCGTGCGCGGCCGGATCGGCCGGCGGCAGCAGAGCATCGACGCCTCCGCCGAATGCCTGGGGTGCGTCCGGCAGCTTGGGTGGTACAGACGGCAGAGCCTCCACCACGGGCAGCGGGGCACAGGCGGGGGCGCCACTGGCGGTGGCCCCACGGTCGTGTCGAGGTGCAGCGCCTCAGGCGCTAGAGCTTCAGATACTCCCGGAGCCGCCGTGTTTGCGACCGGCTCACCGGAATCTCCGTGCCCTTCGCGTCCTTCATCCTGAGGATGTAATTCCTGCTGAACCAGGGCACTATCTCCTTGATCTTATTGATGTTGACGAGGTGCGAGCGATGCACGCGCCAGAACGTGGCGGGGTCGAGGCGCGCCTGCAGCTCATCGAGCGTCCGGAAATTGCACGTACCCGCAATTTGACCTGTAACTATATTAATCGACTCGTCCGCCATCGAGGCGAAGATTATCTCGTCGGCCTGTACCAGCAGGAACCGCTCGCCGGCCTTCACCGCGACCTGGTTCCGTTGCCCTTGCCGCCCCTCCACCAGTTGGACGATGCGTTCGAGCTGGTCGTTCAGTGGACGCTCTTCGACGCGCCGGCGGCGGGCACGCTGGACGGCGCCCTCCAGACGGTTCGCGTCTACCGGCTTGAGCAGGTAATCGACCGCGTTGACCTCGAAGGCCTTGATCGCGTGCTCGTCGTACGCGGTGACGAACACGACAGCCGGCGGCCGCTCCTGTCCCGCGAGGACACGTGCGACTTCAAAGCCGGTGAAGCCTGGCATCTGCACGTCGAGAAACACCAGCTCCGGTACCAGCTTCGCAACCGCTTCGAGCGCCTCGGGGCCGTTACTGGCCTGCCCGATGATCTCCACACCGCCGACCTCGTCGAGCAGGTAGCAGAGCTCGTCTCGCGCCAGCTGCTCGTCGTCCACGACCAGGGCGCGAAGATCGCGATCAGGCACTGGCCCGGACCTCGGTTGCCATATCGGGCAGCTCCATGCTGACCGACGTGCCCTGCCTCCGGGGTGCTCTTCAGCCGCAGCTGACAATGCTCGCCATAGATCACCCGTAACCGTTCGTTCACGTTGCTGAGTCCGATTCCACTCTGCAGCGCTTCGTCCAGGCGATCCGCGGTCATCCCCATCCCATCGTCGTGGACCTCGATGAACACGCCGCCCGGCCGCCGTTCGGTCCGGAGCAGAATCCGGCCTCCGCCGACCTTCCGCGACAGGCCGTGTTTGATCGAGTTCTCGACCAGCGGCTGCAGGATCATGCTCGGGACGATGGTGTCCATGCTCGCGGGATCCACGTGCTTTTCGACGTGCAGTTGCGGCCCGAAGCGGATCAATTCGATGTCGAGGTACTCGTCGATCGACGTCAGTTCCTCGCTGAGGCGGACGAAGTGATCCTGGCTGCGCATGAGGCGCCGCAGCAGGCCGGACAGGCGGCTGACGACCATCCGCGCCGTTTCTGGCTGCGATCGGATCAGCGACGAGATCGACGTCAGCGTGTTGAAGAGGAAGTGGGGGTTGATCTGGTTGGCCAGGACCGACACGCGCGCTTCCATCAGGAGCTTCTCCTGCTCCTGCAGGCGATGTTCGATGCGGGCGTTGTTCCAGATCTTGATGGGCGTCGCGACGCACAGCACCGTGAAGAGGACCACGACGACCAGATAAAGTGCCGTCGGCGCTTCGAGGTAGAAGAGGCGCTGGACGCCGAAGCGATGTCCAAGGGCCTGACGGAGCAGCGCCAGCGCAACTGGCGCCAGCAGCAGGACGACCTGCCAATCGACTTCCGCGTTCCGCAGCAGCCGCCAGAGCCGTCGCGGCAGCGACGAGAACACGAACGGCGAGAAGTGCCAGATGGCTTCCTTCGGACACAGTTCGCGGAGGCCGCCGCCGGCGAAGCCGCAGCCGACGGCAAACGGCAGGGCAATGAATTCACCGGCGATGAGCGCGGGACCCGCAACGGCGGCCCCGACAATGGCGCCGGCGTAGGGTCCGCCAATCAGATCCGACGAGGAACGGTCCTTCGAGCGTGAGATCCGCCGCGTCGTAGCGGAGGAGGATCCGCGAGGCGACGCCGCCGACGAGCGGCACGGCCAGCGCAAACGCGAAGATCAGGCGATCCCGCAGGCCGCGCCGCTCGAAAATCAGGATGTGCCGGAAGCGCCGGTACCGCACCAGCATCGTCGCCAGCAGGGCCATGACGGCCAGCTTGAAGACGAGCGTGGTGAGCAGGATCTGGTCGGCGGTCAGGAATCGTGGCTGCACGGGCGGATGCTTCGACTATACACCCGGCCAGGAGGCCGTTCCGGGAGGGGCCGTCGAGCCGGAAATGGTATGATCGACCATATGTTGCGCGAGTTTGCCATCGGGTTTGCCACCACCTTCAAACACATCTTCCGGAAGCCGATCACGGTCAGCTACCCCGACCAGAAGATGCCGATGTTCCCGAAGTACCGAGGCAAACAGGTGCTGATGCGGGACGAGAACGGGCTGGAGAAGTGCGTGGCGTGCGGCCTGTGCGCCGTGGCGTGTCCGGCGGACGCCATCTACCTCGAGGCGGCGGAGAACGACGGCAGCATCCAGGCGGGACCGCGGTACGCGAAGGTCTACCAGATCCACAAGACGCGGTGCATCTTCTGCGGCTACTGCGAGGAAGCCTGTCCGGTGTCGGCCATCTTCATGGGCAAGGACTACGAGCTCGCGGTCTACAGCAAAGACGACTTCATCTGGGACAAGCAGGACCTGCTCGTGCCTGCCGCTGTGACGCCGGCGTCCACGCCGGCCGCACGGGAGTAGCGACCGGACGATCCGGACGCCTCCGGACCGTCCCTCGGCTGGCCGGGAGTCCGCCGTGATCTTCGGGGTCGTTGCCGACATCCACGGCAATTTCGAGGCGATGCACGCCGCGATGGCACGTCATCCGGACGTGCCCTTCTGGCTGTGTGTCGGCGATCTCGCGAGCCGTGCCGGCGCGTACCCGGAGCCGATTGCGCCGCTCTACTGGATCAAAGGCAACAACGACAACTTCGACGCGATCGAGTCTTACGTGAACGGTACGCTGCACACGCCCAACCTGCACTACATTCCAAACGGGACTGCCACGCGCATCGGCGATCTGGTCGTGGCGGGCCTCGGGGGGACGTACGCGCCGAGCGTCTACGACACGCCCGCGGCCTTGCTTCCGCGCGCCAGTGGGCGGCGTGCGAAACCTGGTGAACTTCCGCGCGACGATCGCCGACGGCATTTCGTCAGGGAAGAGGTGCAGGCGTGCCTGCGGCTGGGACATGCCGACGTGCTGCTGACACACGAAGCCGCGCGTCCGCTGCTGGTCGAACCCGAGGGTGCGCCTCCCGGCAGCCGCCGCCTGTTCGTCGGCAAGCGTCCGATCAACGAAGTTCTCGCCGCACTCCGTCCACGCCTCCATCTCTGCGGTCACCACCATCGGTTCGCGGCCATCACGGCCGAGGGTGTGCCGTCCATCTGCGTGGATCGCATCTCGCGGTCCTACCTGCTCGTGGACCGCGACACCTTTGCGTGGCAGAAGGTCGACCAGGTGGTGGCCTGATGGAACGTTTTCTCGATGCGCTCAAGCAACGCGTGCTCGTCTGCGATGGCGCGATGGGCACGATGCTCTACGCGAAGGGCGTCTTCATCAACAAGTCGTTCGATGCGCTGAACCTCACCGATCCGGTGCTCGTCGGCGACGTGCACAAGGCCTACGTCCGTGCCGGCGCCGACGTCATCGAAACGAATACGTTCGGTGCCAACCGGATCAAGCTCGCCAGCTTCGGGCTGGCGGACCGCCTGCATGACGTCAACGTCGCCGGTGCGCGGATTGCGCGCGACGCGGCGCGCCGATCGGTGTGGGTCGCCGGAGCCATCGGACCGTTGGGAATCCGCATCGAGCCGTGGGGCAAGACAGGCGTGGACGAAGCCGAGGCCTTTTTCCGGGAACAGGTCCAGGGCCTGTTGGAAGGCGGCGTGGACCTGTTCGTCCTCGAAACCTTCCGCGACCTGAACGAGATCGGCGCAGCGATGAGCGCCATCCGGTCTCTCACCGACCTGCCCATCGTCGCGCAGATGACGACCGAAGAGGACGGGAACAGTCTCGACGGCACGTCGCCGGAGAAGTTCGCGCCCGAGCTCTCGCGCCGTGGTGCGGACGTCATCGGTCTCAACTGCAGCGTCGGGCCTGCGCCCATGCTCGAGACCCTGGAGCGGATGGGCGGCGCCGTCGAGGCGACGCTTTCGGCACAGCCCAACGCCGGCCGTCCGCGAGACATCGAGGGGCGGACGATCTATCTGTCGTCGCCGGAATACATGGCCTCGTACGCGCGCCGGTTCGTCGCGCAGGGCGTGCGCCTCGTGGGCGGCTGCTGCGGCACCACGCCGGAACACATCCGGCAGATCAAACTCGCCGTCAACGCGCTGGCACTGTCTGGGGCCGCGGGTGGCCTTCGTACCACGGCCGCGGTGCAGCCACGCGCGGTCGAAACACCTACGGCTCCGCCCGTGCCGCGCGCCGAGAAATCGCGACTCGCAAACGCGCTGGGCCGCGGTGTGTCCGTCCTGACGGTCGAAGTCGAGCCGCCGCGAGGTGCCGACGCCGCGGACGTCGTGGCGTACGCGCACACGCTGAAGATCCGAGGCGTAGACGCCATCACCATCGCCGACACGCCCAAGAGCAGCGCCCGCATGAGCGCGCTGTCCCTGGCCGTACTGGTGCAGCAGCAGACTGGGATTGAGCCCACGCTGCAGTACGCCTGCCGTGATCGCTATCTGCTGGGCATGCAGTCCGATCTGCTGGGTGCGCATGCCATTGGCATCCGGAATCTCGTGTTGTTCACGGGCGATCCGCGCAAGGTCGGGGACTATTCCGACGCGACCCTCGTGTTCGACGTGGATTCGATCGGTCTGACGAATGCGGTCGCACGGCTCAACCGCGGGTGCGATGTCGGTGGGCAGGCCATCGGCCGGCCCACGGCGTTCCACATCGGAGTCGTGGCCAATCCCACGGCTCCTGACCTGGACGACGAGCTCCGGAGGTTCGCGTACAAGGTGGAAGCCGGGGCCGAGTTTGCCGTGACTCAGCCGATCTTCGACCTGGCCGCCTTTGAGACATTCGTCGAGCGGACTTCGGATGCCCGCGATTCCAATCGTCGCGGTGGTCAGGCCATTCGATAGCCTGCGGCATGCGGAATACCTGGCCAACGAGGTTCCCAACCTGCGTGTGCCCGACGCGCTGCTCGAGCGGATGCGGCAGCCCGCGAGTCCTGAGGCCGAGGCAGCGGAAGGGGTCGCAATTGCCCAGGAGATCGCGCGCCGGTTGCGCGATCGCGCGCAGGGGGTGCAAATTGCGGGGCCTCCTGCCGCGGTGCTGGGTGTGATCGATGGCTTGTAGGGGATAGAAGCGTGGCCGGGGCGCATTCGAGGACGGTACGAATGGCCCCGGCCGCCACAACCTGATAGTCGTGGGGGCGGGGTCGCTCATCCCGTCATCCGGCGGCACCCCGCCCCTGACTCATGCAAGGTTTCTTGTCGGGATGGGGCGGTCGGGATATAGTCCGAAGGGTTTTGCAGGCCCTCAGCGATCGGAGAGGTGCATGGCACTGTTTCAGCAGGCAGACGGCAGTCGGGACGAGGAAGTCATCGGCGGATCCGACGCGGCCAGCCGCGCGTTGTCGGTCATAGCAGTCGAGACCGACTTCGTCGAGGGCGTGTACGAGAAGCTCGCGTCAGTTTATGACTGGTTCTTCGGCCCGACGTTGCACGCTGGCCGCCTGCAGGCGATGCAGCGCATGGCGATCTCGCCCGGCGACCGAATCCTTGAAGTCGGCGTCGGCACCGGGATCAACCTGTCGCTGTATCCTCGCGATTGCGAGCTGACCGGCATCGACCTCTCCGACTCGATGCTCGAGAAGGCCTATGAGCGCGTCGCCGAGAAACGGATGCGTAACGTCCACCTCCAGCAGATGGACGCCTCCCGCCTCCTGTTTCCCGACGCCTCCTTCGATATTGTCTACGCCCCGTATCTGATCAGTGTGGTCCCCGACCCCGTCCAGGTCGCCCGTGAAATGGGGCGGGTATGCCGGCCGGGCGGCCGGATCGTCATCCTCAATCACTTCCGTAGCACGAATCCGATCATGTCGTGGGGCGAGCGGCTGATTTCGCCGTTCACGATCCACATCGGATTCAAGTCAGACCTCGACCTGCCCGCCTTCCTCGCACAAGCCGATCTCCAACCTGTCTCAATCGAGAAGGTCAACATCCCGCCTATCTGGTCCCTGGTGACGTGTATCAAGGACTGACGAAGGCTGATCAGGTCAAGTGGCCAAGGGCCAGGGTAAGGCGTCCCAGCCAGCGCCCGAAAGCCTAAAGCCCAAAGCCTAGAGGCTCTCGACTGATGTACCGCGCGACGACTTCGGCGCCGTCGACTCGCGGGCGCTCGGGCGGGCGCGGTTGGGTCATCAGTCCGTCGAGCGGCGTCTGCCATCGGCCAGCGTACAGATCCTCGTTCGAAATGAACGCGCATCGCAGATAGCGCGGCATCTCCTGGACCATCACGTCGTACTCGATGAACCGTCCGCGTGGCGTGTAGAGGATGGCCGTGTCGTTGGCCACGCACTCGGCAATGATGCCGTAGCCGGGTTTGGTTGCGACCACGTCGACGGCCGCGACGAGATCCTCGTAGCGGTACCCCGCCGCGTAGATGTCCCTCTCGTCGATGAACCGCACCGTGGCGGGCAGTCGATCGCTCTCGTCATCGTCGTAGCCAGGCGCTTGCGCGGGGACTGAGACCGCCGGATCCGCTTCGCGTCGCCTGGCGCGAACGTTGGACGTCACGACGACCAGCCAGTCGTCGAGCGAGGCCATCGCACCGAGGTCGATGTCCGCCAGGCCGTAACCGCCAAACGAGGCGAGCACCAGCCGGCCTTTTGCGGGCAAACCAAAACGCGCACGCGTCTCGTCCGGGTCATGGCTGGCTCGTCTCGCGATGAACGGCACAGCGTCCACATTGGCAAAGGACTCGAACCCACCGCCGATCGGCAGGCGCATCGCGCGTCCAGCGTGCGCGTAGGCCTCCCGGATTGTCGGAACGAGGAGCGGTGCATCGCGGGCGGCCTCGTCGTACGCCGCGTAGATCCAGTCCCACGTGAAATTGCCCAGCGCGAGTGACGGGACGCCAGCTCTGGCTGCAGCCGTGAAGGCGAGCGGAGGAATGTCTCCGACGACGAGCGTCACATTCTGTTCGCGCAGAAAGCGCATCTCACCGTCCGCCCGCTCTGCAAGCGTGTCGTAGAACGCGGCCGCTCGCCGGATCGTTTCAGCGGCATCGAGCCGCAGACTGTCGATCTGGGCGATGCCCGTGTCGCATTCGGCGGGATGCCACGCGAAGGGAGCCGTGGCTGTGAGATCGAAGAGCCATCGTGGCGCGGACGTTCGGAGGATCAGACGAACCGCCGGAGCGTGCCGGTGCAGCGTATTCAGGACCTCGATGTCACGCGATGCGTGACCGAAGCCATGGCCCGAGATGTAGAAGGCGAGCGTCGGAGCTGGCATCGCGGCCGTGCGTCACGCTTCTTGGGCAGTTGCGGCTCGAGCATGCGCGCCCGGCAGGGCCACATTCAGGACGTCTTCCAACGTCTCCGCCGGCACGAAGTGCATGTCGCGGCGGACCTCGGGCGCGAGGTCATCGAGATCCGGCACGTTGAGCGCGGGCAGCACGATTGTGTGGACGCCGAGGCGCCGAGCCGCCAGCACCTTCTCGCGGATCCCCCCACCGGCAGCACGAGGCCCGTGAGCGTGATCTCGCCCGTCATCGCGACGTCCTCTTTGGTGGGCTCGTGGCGGACGGCGGAGAGGATCGCAGTCGCCATCGTGACGCCCGCCGACGGACCGTCCTTCGGAATCGCGCCGGCCGGAACGTGAATGTGCAGATCGTGTCCGTCGAGAAAGTTCGCGGGGATGCCGAACGCACTCGCGTGCGCGCGGATGTGGCTGACGGCCGCGCGCGCTGATTCCTGCATCACGCTGCCCAGCTGCCCCGTCAGGATGATCTGGTGATTGCCGCCCGGCAGCAGGCTGGCTTCGATGAAGAGCACGTCGCCACCGGTTTCAGTCCACGCCAGACCAGTCGCCACGCCGGCCCTCGAGGTCCGGAACGGCGTCTCGCGATGCGACCGGGCCGGACCGAGATACTCGGTCAGGTTGTCGTCGGTCACGACGGCTGTCGGCGCCTCTCCGTCACTCTCCGGCCGGCTCGCCACGCGTGCGGCCACTTTGCGTGCGATCGCGCCGATCTGCCGCTCGAGATTCCGGACGCCGGCCTCGCGCGTGTATTGCGCGATGACGGCATGGAGGGCCGCGTCGGTGATGTCCAGCGCCGCGGGCGACAGCCCGTGCTCGGAGAGCTGTCGCGGAATGAGGAAGCGGCGCGCGATGTGCAGCTTCTCTTCCTCGCTGTATCCGGCCAGCTGGATCACTTCCATGCGATCCAGCAGCGCCGGATGGAGCGTGCCGAGCTGATTCGCAGTCGCGATGAACAGCACGCGCGACAGATCGAAAGGCGCTTCGAGGTAGTGATCGCGGAACGAGTTGTTCTGCGCCGGATCCAGCACTTCGAGCAGGGCGGCCGCCGGATCGCCCTGGAAGCCGACCGCCACTTTGTCCATCTCGTCGAGCATGAACACCGGATTGGCCGCACCCGCCTGACGAAGCGCCTGGATGATTCGTCCGGGGATCGCGCCGATGTACGTCCGGCGATGTCCGCGGATTTCGGCCTCGTCGCGCACGCCACCGAGTGAGATGCGCACGAACTTCCGGTTCATGGCACGGGCGATCGATTGTCCAAGCGACGTCTTGCCGACGCCCGGTGGACCCACGAAGCACAGGATGGGCCCTTTCATATCGCCCTTCAGCTTGCGGACCGCCAGATACTCGACGATGCGCTCCTTGACCTTGTCGAGATCGTAGTGGTCCTCGTCGAGGACGCGGCGTGCCTCGACGGGATCGAGGCGATCGGGCGTCGTGACGCTCCACGGAATCTCGAGCAGCCAATCCATGTACGTCCGGATCATCTGGTACTCGGGCGACGCCGCGGTCATCCGAGCGAGCCGATCGATTTCGCGGGTCGCAATCGGCAGGATCGCTTCGGGCAGCTTGGCCTTCTCGACGCGGTCGCGCAGCTGTTTGATCTCGTCCGCTTCGCCCTCTCCCAGCTCGTCCTGAATGGCGCGCAGCTGCTGCCGCAGGTAGGTACTGCCGCTGGGCGTCCGACATCTCCTGCTGCGCCTGCGATTCGATCTTGCCTTTCACCTCGAGGAGCGCGATCTCACGCGCCAGCGCGGCCGAGATTGTCTCGAGCTTCGTGAGCAGTCGATCGGCCTCGAGCAGCTTCTGCTTCTCGTCCACGGGCATGTCGAGCAGGCTGCCGAGCAGATAGGCAAGCCGCAGCGGATCGTCGATGCGCGCGACGACCTCGCGGAGCTCCTGCGAGAAGCCGCTCGCGAGCGAGAGTGCGCGGTCCACCTGCTCCTGCAGGCGACGGACGTATGCGTCCACTTCGACGTTGCGTTCCACCTGCTCCGGGATGGGGGTGATCAAGGCGCGCATCGACAGCCCCGTGCGCGTGATCGCGTCGGCTCGCACGCGCGCGATGCCTTCGACAATGATGTGCAGGCCGGACGGGTTCCTCGACATCTGGCGGATGACGCCGACCGTGCCGATGCGCTTCATCTGCTCGGCAGTCGGGTCGTCGGCATCACCTTCCTGCAGCACGAGCAGCAGCATGCGGTCGCCGCCGAGCGCCCGGTTGACCGACTCGACCGACACCGGACGATTGACCGCGAGCGGGTGCACGCTGAGCGGAAACGAGACCGTGCCCCTCAGCGGCAGTACGGCAACTTCCGGTGGCAGGGGAGGCGTGGATTGATCGTCGGCCATGAATTGACAGCGCGTGGAGTGGGGGAGCCTCCATTTGACCGCGAAGCGCGCGCGGCCGTCAACGCGGCGGTTCGGACTGTTGCTTGCCGGGCCGGATCAATGACGCGCGAGCCATTCCTCAACGTCCGGACCGTCATGCTTCTGGTCCAATCCGACGCTTCGACTATTGCTTGAGATGCGTGCCTGAGCCGGGCAGTGAGGAGGCGCGGCCGTCGGTGATATGCTCGAAAGATGGGTCTGCAGGAGCGCGACTTCTTCACGGACAAACCGGAGACCCGTCCGGCCAGCTACGCCTGTCCCCGGTGCGGCCGCCGCAACAACTACGACGTGCGGTGGGTGCGGCGCACCAAGAAGCCACGGCTGCCGAACGGCGCGGACGAGCGCGACCGCGCGATGTATGCGAAGCTGCGCGACTACCTGGTTCGCATCGACGACATGCTCACTTGTAAGACATGTCAGAAGAAGTTCGAGATCCCGTCGCACCAGTCGCTGGTCTTCGTCGATGACATCCCGACGGGGTTGCCGAAGGACGAGGACCTCGAAGAGTAGCTCTCAGGCCCTCGTGCCCTCAGCTCCAGGGCCCTACGACCGGCCCATGGCACACGGCGCAGGGCGCACGGCGATGGGCGTTGGGCTTTAGGCGTTGGGCAGCGCACCTTTGCACGCGCGCTTCGATCGCACCTTCGCACCTTCCGTCCGCACCCTTTGACCGCACCTTCCGCCCGCACCCTCCGCCCGCACGCCCGACCGCACCTTTCAATAAACCCACGGAATCATCCGCCACCGCACCTGCCGCGTGTAGGCGAGGTACTCGTCGCCAAACACCTCCACGAGCGAGCGCTCTTCAAACGGCACGGCAATCGCGAGGTACGCCGAGCTCACCACCGCGAAGGCCAGGCGCGTCGCCGTCATGTCGGGTGCGCCGAACGTCATCAGCACCCATCCCAGGTAGATTGGATGACGCACCAGGTGGTACGGACCGATCACTCTGAAGCGCGGAGGACGCTGCGTGCCCATCGCCTGCCGGATGCCCGACAGCTCCCAGATGTCGATGACACCCGCCGACCGGAGTGTGAGCCAGATCCCAATCAGTTGCAGAATCCAGCCCGTCGGGCGCACCGATCCCTGAAGGGCATAGACGACGCCGGGAACCGGCTGCCACCACCAGCACGTGACCGCCAGTAGGACGCTGCCGACCCAGACGTAGACCGTCCGCTCGAGAGCGACGGGGACGTGCGCGGCGATCCAGCGTTTGGCACCCGTCCTCGCCATCACGCTGTGGTGAACGGCGAAGAGGCTGAAGAGCGCCACGTTGATGGCGAGCGGCCAGCGTCACCGGCCCTTCGACGTCACTCGCGCGACCGAACGGCCCGACATAGGAGTACCCGCAGAAGATCATCGATGCGACGAAGGCGGCGCCGCCCAGCCAGGCCGCGGCGCGGCCGGCCGGCCCAGCTGCTGACAAGCGGGGCATAGAGGCCGCTATTATAGGAACTGCATGCGAGACCGCGCGCCGCGCGTCGTGATTTCGGGCATCGGCGTGGTTTCGTGCTTTGGCGTCGGCCGCGAAGTGTTCTGGGACGCCGTCCGCCAGGGCAGGAGCGGAACACGCGGCATCACCGAGTTCGACGTCTCGACCTACCCCTGCAAAGTCGCGGCGCCCGTGCCCGCCGTGACGATCGCCGATGCCCAGCCGCTCTCCGGCGAACACGGGAACGGCTGGGAATCGCGGGCCGATCCCAAGCGCTACTCCCGCGCGGCCCTCTTCGGCGTCGTCGCCGCCCGCGAAGCCTGGAATGATGCGGGGCTTCGCGTCGGCGAGCCGGGCGCGGGCGTCCTCATCGGCAGCGGTGGCGGCGGCATCGACGTCGGCGAGGCGCAATATCGCGACTTCTTCATGAGCGGCGGGAAGCACGTCACGCCGTACGCGATTGCGGTCGGGATCGTCGGGATGGTGTCGAGTGAGGTGTCGATCTCGCTCGGATTGCGCGGCGTCAGTCACGTGCTGTCAACGGGCTGCACCAGCTCCACGGACGCCATCGGATACGCGCTCGCGTTGATTCGGTCCGGCGAAGCCGACGTGCTGCTGTCCGGCGGGGCCGACGGCTGCGTGACGCCCGGAATGATCTTCGGGTTCTCGCGCATGCGCGCGGTCTCGACCCGGTACAACGACCGTGGGGAACAGGCCTCGCGTCCGTTCGACCGCGGACGCGACGGATTCGTGCTGGGCGAGGGAGCGTGGATGCTCGTGCTGGAGCGCGAGGATCGGGCGCGCGATCGGGGAGCGCCGATCTACGCCGTCGTCGAGGGCTATCACTCGACGTGCGACGCCTATCACCGCGTGCAGATGGACCCCGACGGTGCCGAGATCGTCGCCTGCATCGACGGAGCGCTGCAGCGCGCGGGACGGGCGCACGAAGAGATCGGCTACATCAACTACCACGGCACGTCCACGGTACTGAACGATGCGATCGAATCGCGCTCGGTACGCAGAGTGTTCGGATCGCTTGCCGACAGCATCCCTGGATCGTCCACCAAGTCGATGATCGGCCACCCACAGGGCGCGAGCGGCGCGGCGGGCGTCGTGACCACGGCACTGGCCATCGCCCGTGATTTTCTGCCGCCGACGGCGAATCTCGAAGAACCCGATCCTGACTGCCGCATGGATTTTCTGCCGTTGCGCGGCCGGCCGGTCCCGATCGAAGCCGCCTTGTGTAATTGCCTGGGCTTCGGATCCAAGAACAGCGCCCTCATCCTGGCTCGCCCATGAGCGACGCCGACGTCCTCATCGCCGGAGCGGGTCCTGCTGGCGCCTTGACCGCCATTCTGCTCGCCCGTGCCGGATGCCGCGTGCGGCTGCTCGATCGATCGACGTTTCCCCGTCACAAGCTGTGTGGCGACACCTTGAACCCTGGGGCGATCGACATCCTTCGTCGTCATGGCCTCGCCGCGCCGATCGAGGCACGGGCGCTGGCCATTCGCGGCATGGTCGTGACCAACGCCAACGGCGTGCGCGTCGTGGGTGAGTATGGGAGCGACGTGCGTGGGCTGTCGCTGCTGCGGCGCGACCTGGACTGGCTGCTCGTGCGAGCAGGCGATTGCGGCTGGCGTCGTCTTCGAGCCTGGCGTCGCGGTCCAGGGCGCGCTGACCGAGACTGTGAACGGTCAGCCGCGCGTGGTCGGTCTTGCGCTCCGTTCAACGGCTGGTCGGGACCATTCCCTGCGTGCGCCCCTGACGATCGCCGCCGACGGAAGGCGTTCGCGGCTCGCATTCGGTCTCGGGTTGTCGCGACATCCTCGGCGGCCGCGGCGATGGGCGATTGGGTCGTACTTCAGCGGTGTGGATGGGCCAGCCGATCTCGGTGAAATGCACATCCGCGATGGCGCCTATATCGGCGTTGCGCCCGTTCCTGGCGGTCTCACCAACGCGTGCGTGGTGGTCGCCGATCCGACACCGCGCGCGCTTGCGGATCCGGCAGCGCTCGTGACGGCAACGCTTCGGCGCGATCCAGTGCTCGCGGATCGTTTCCGAGCGGCGCAGATGGGCGTCGCACCTGTGGTGATCGGTCCGCTGGCCGTCGATGCGACGGGCGCGTGCGTCGCGGGACTCCTGACGGTCGGCGACGCGGCCGGCTTCATCGATCCGATGACCGGCGACGGTCTGCGTTTCGCGTTCCGCGGCGCCGAGCTCGCCGTCGCGGTGGCGCTCGAGTACGGCACCACGAGCCGACGCACAGCGTTCGCGCTCACCCGGCGTCGCCAGCAGGAGTTCCGTGGCAAGTGGTGGATGAATCGGGCGCTGCGCGCGTTGGTGGCGTCACCGCGTGCCGTGTCGTGGGCTGGCACCGGTGCTCGTGTATGCCCGCCACTCGTGCGTCAGTTGATCGCGCGGGCGGGGGATGTACCCGCATCTTGAGTCTTGCCTGCGGTCACGAACGATCTGTCGCGTATCGCCACGCTGCGAATGTCACCGTCATCGATCCCAACGCGGCAGCGACTGGTGGAGCCGACGCGAGGACTTCAAAGATCCGGTCTGTCTGGATGAGCGCGAGCCCGCAGAGCACAACCAGACTCTGACTGGTCAGTAATCGCGTTGGAGGTCGAGACGTCTGCGCAGCGTCCGCAGTGCCTGGTCCATTAGCGCGGGCACAGGACGATGCCAGAACGACAATCGCGGGCACCAGCAGTGTGAGTTGGTGATACCAAACGATGGTGGAGGCCGTCGTCAATACGGACACACCGAAGAGTTCAGTCGCAAAAGACCGCCCGGGCGCCTGTCGCGCCAGGGTCCACAGCCACCACCCGACGAGCGCGGCGGGGATCAGGACTCCGAGAGCAGTTGCGATCGGAGCCGGTGTCGCGATCGCGCTCGCGAACTTGACGACGAGCACCGAAGTGGCTTGATTGCTCCCGCTTGTGTCGCCGGCTGCGAGGAGCGGAAGGATGTTGGAGAAGCCTCGCCAGGGCTTGGTGCCGTACACACCCACCGAAAATGCCGCCAGCGCAACGAAACTCACAATGACGCGCAGCACGGTGGGCCACTCACGTCTGGCGACGGGCGCCGCCAGCAACAGTACCTGGCGTCACCTTGAGGCCGATCGCGATGGCGAGCCCCGCCTCGCCAATCCAGCGAGGCACCGAGCGCTCGCGCGCAAGGAACAGCATTAGACCGATGAGCACGATCACGTTGGCCTGCCCGACCACGGTCGTTTCCAGGAAGGGCGCGTACATCACCGCCGCTGTGACACCTGCCACTGGCCACGCCAAGCCTCGCCGGCGATCAGAAGGACGCGCAGCCGTCTCACCGTCATGCCGAGCCATGCTCATCGCCCACACCAATCGCATGGTCAGTAGGTAGAGGACGACGCTGAGGACCGCCCACGCGTTGTGCAAAATCGCGGGTGGGAAGATATGCAGCGGCCACAGCAGTACCAGTGCGGTCGGCGGATAGACGAACGAGGCGCCGATCCCGAAAGGCTGGTACGGATCGACTCCAGCCGACGCGTCCGCGATCGCCTTCACGTAGATGGCGAGGTCGTCCGGCAGCAACGGGCCCGTAATCAGTACCGTGAACAGGCCGCATGCGGCGTAGACGCCGGCGACGACGCCCCAGGCGGCAGCGGTCGCGAGACGAAAGCGGGCGTTCGGCTGATCGTCGGGCCCATACTCTACACTCCGCATTGCTCCGAATCCCGCATTCCGAATTTCGAACGCCGAACTACCAGTTCACTTCCCCTCGCGCCTTCGGCAACAGGAATTGCACCGCGGTCTCGAACCGCTGTGACCAGGCGTGCTCGTGGTGCCCCGCGCCTTCGTCCACGACACACAGGATCTGATCGCGCGGATACGGACACTTCCGCCGCAGGTGCCGGTACAGCTGCCGTGTGGCTTTGACATGCCGCTGGCCCTCGCCCGTGCCGATGTCCAGATACAGCCGGCCGAACCAGCGTTCGACCTCGCCGACGACGCCGGCAATGGCGCCGCGCGCGAACCAGAGCGACGGACTCATGGCACCACAGAACCCGAACACATCCGGGCGCCGGAAGAACGCGTAGAGGCTGATCAGCCCACCCATCGACGAACCGAGGATGCCGGTGGCATCCCGCTCGCGGCGTGTCCGCAGTTGCTTGTCGATCCTCGGCTTCAGCGTCTCGACGAGGAACGCGAGATACGCGTCGCCACCACCGCCGCCGACCCTGGGATCGCGCCAGGGACTGTATTCGTAGGCGCGATCGCGACCCATGTTCGGGACGGCCACGATGATGGCCTCCACGCCCTGCGGCGACAACCGTTCCATCGTCTCGTCCACGTGCCATTCGCCCGCGAACGATGTCTCCGGATCGAAGAGGTTCTGCCCGTCGTGCATGTAGATGACGGGATAGTGGCGCCCACTCGTCCGGTACGAGGGCGGCAGATAAACGTGGACGTCGCGCGTGTTGCCAAGCTGCGGGACTGCGAACGCCGTGGATGATCCGGATGTGCCCGACGTAGTTGCCCGTGGCGGGACTCGTGCCCGCGCCCGAATCGAACATGATGTGGGAATCACAGTATCATTTAGCCCGCCCGTCCTGCTGCCCCGGCAGCACGCGGGAACATGCTTATGGCCCACCGGTTCACCGTCGGCGTCGAAGAGGAGTTCCAGATCGTCGACCCCACCACATGGGAACTGCGCTCGCACGTCAGCCAGTTGCTCGCGTCGGGTCGCCGTCGCTCGGCGACCAGATCAAGCGCGAGATGCACCAGTCGATCGTCGAGGTCGGCACGCCGATCTGCGAGGACGTCGCTCAGGTCGAACGCGAGATGCTCCGCATCCGCTCCGAGCTCTGCGCCGCCGCCGATCGGGTCGGCCTGGCCGTGGCCGCCGCCGGCACGCATCCGTTTTCGAGCTGGATCGATCAGGTCATCTCGCCGGGTGAGCGCTACGAGAACATCGTCGAGGAGCTCCAGCAGCTCGCGCGGTCGCTGCTCATCTTCGGGCTGCACGTTCACGTCGCCATTCCGGATCGCACGACGGCGATCGACATCATGAACGCGGCGCGCTACTTCCTGCCGCACCTGCTCGCGCTCTCGACGAGCTCGCCGTTCTGGATGGGCCGCGACACGGGCCTGAAGTCGTACCGCACGACCATCTTCCGCCGCTTTCCGCGCACGGGGATCCCCGATCACTTCGGCTCGTGGAGCGAGTACGAGAACTACGTCAACCTGCTCGTCGATCTGCACTGCATCGACGACGGCAAGAGGATCTGGTGGGACATCCGGCCGCATCCGACGTTCGGGACGCTGGAGTTCCGCGTGTGCGACGTGCCGACGCGCGTCGAAGAGACCATCGCGATTGCCGCGCTCGCGCAGGCGATCGTCGTGAAGCTGCACAAGCTGTACACGCGGAACATGGGATTCCGCCTCTATCGGCGTGCGCTGATCGAGGAGAACAAGTGGCGGGCGGCCCGCTGGGGGCTCGACGGCAATCTGATCGATTTCGGCAAGCGCGTCGAGGTGCCCATGCGCGCCCTCGCGCTCGAGCTGATCGAGTTCGTGGACGACGTGGTGGACGAGCTGGGCAGCCGCCAGTACGTGGACTACGTGCACACGATTCTGCGCGACGGCACGAGCGCGGATCGGCAACTGCGGGTGTACCGCGAGACCAACGATCTGCGCGCCGTCGTGCAGCATGTCGTGGCGGAAACGCGTCCGGCGCCCGTCCGGGTGTCCTGAGCGCGGTCGGAGTGATACGAAGGTGATGCGATGAAGATCGGACTTCTGTGCGGGCGCGAGTACAGCTTTCCGCCGGCGTTCATCGACCGGGTGAACGCGATGGGCAAGGATCACGGGATCACGGCGGACTTCGTCACGCTGGGCGGCACGAAGATGCTCGAGCCCGCCGAGTACGCGGTCATCGTCGATCGCATCTCGCACGAGATCGAGTACTACCGCGGCTATCTGAAGCACGCGGTGCTGCAGGGCACGTACGTCATCAACAATCCCTTCTGGTGGACGGCCGACGACAAGTTCTTCAACTATGCGGTCGCGTCGCGACTGGGGATCGCGATTCCCAAAACCGTCCTCCTGCCGCAGAAGGCGTACCCGCCCGACGTGGATCTGACGCCGGAATCGCTGCGCAACCTGGCGTATCCCGTGGACTGGGAGGGACTGCTCGACTATGTCGGACGCCCGGCCATCCTGAAGCCGTTCTCGGGCGGTGGCTGGAAGCACGTCTACAAGGTGCACGACGCCCGCGAGCTGCTGGCCGCGTACGATCGGACCGCGCCGTACTGCATGACGCTCCAGGAGTTCATCGACTTCGGGCAGTACGTGCGCTGCTTCACGTTCGGCAAGAACGACATCATGCCGGTGGCCTACGATCCGAAAGCCCGCCGGTATCTCGTCGAGCACCAGTACCTGAGCGCCGACCTCGGTGCGCGCGTCGTGGCCGATGCACAGCTGATCAATCAGGCACTCGGCTACGAGATGAACACGATCGAGTTCGCGATCAAAGACGGCGTGCCGTATGCGATCGATTTCCTGAATCCCGCGCCCGACTTCGAACGCGATCGCATCACGCCGTTCTACTTCGACGTGGTCGTGGATCGGATGACGCGCCTGGTCATCGACCGGGCATTGGCGCCACAGCCCTGGAATCCATGGCCGCGGTGGGAAGAGCTCGTCGGCCTCGGCGCGCCCCGCGGCGTGCTCGGCCAGCCGGCTCGACCGGCCGCCGGGGGTTAGCTGCGTGACCGCGTCCTCGCCCGCCGACGTATGGCACGGGCTGCTCCGGCCCGACGTCGAGCTCGCACCGGCATTCTGGAACGAGCTGTCGGCCACGATGCGCGCGGCGAAGCTCACGTTCGGCGATCGGGTCCACTGTCCCTTTCTCCGTCCGATCTTCCTCGACCCGCACGATGTGACGCGCGTCGCTCGCGTCGCCGAACGACTCGCCGACATCGGGGAACGCGTCGTGCAGGCCTCGCTGCAGGATCCGTCACTGCTCGACGCCGTCGGACTCACCGAGGCCGAGCGTCCGCTGTTTGCGATCGATCCCGGGTACGCCCGGGCGAGTACGGCGTCCAGACTCGACGGGTTTCTGCTGCCCGATAGCCTCTGGTTCGCCGAATACAACGCCGAGTCTCCGGCGGGCTTCGGATACACGGAGCGGTTGGCCGGCGGTCTTCGACGCCCTGCCCATCATGGCGCGATTCAGGCAGCAGTTCAGCGCCGAGTACTTCCGTCTGAGCGATCGAATGCTGGACGCGCTCATCGCGAGCTATCGCGAGTGGGGCGGCACGGCGTCCCCGCCCACGATCCTCATCGTCGACTTCCACGGCGTGCCGACGTGGACCGAGTTCGAGATCCTGCAGGCGCGCTTCGAAGAGCTCGGTGTGCCGACCGTGGTGGCCGATCCGCGCGAGATGACCTACGACGGTGGACGTCTGATGGCCGGCGGGCGGACCATCGATCTGGTCTACCGCCGGGCGCTGTTCAACGACGTGCTGGCGCACCCGGAGGTCTGCGCGCCGCTCGTCGAGGCGTACCGCGCGCGGACCGTGTGCATGGCCAACACGTTCCGGTGCAAGGTCCCGCACAAGAAGGCGTTCTTCGCGGTCTTGACGGACGAGCGCTTCCGCCAGCTGTTCACGCCCGACGAGCGCGACCTGATGGCCGCACACATCCCGTGGACCCGGCTCGTCACCGCGCGAACGACTGAGCTCGATGGCCGGCCCATCGACCTGCTCGAGCACGTGCTCGCGCATCGTGATGAGTTCGTCGTCAAGCCGAATGACGAATACGGTGGTGCAGGCGTCGTGCTCGGGTGGGAAGTGGACGCTGTCTGCCTGGCAGGCCGCGCTGGATCGCGCAGTTGCCGAGAGCGGCGCCTGGGTGGTGCAGCGGCGGATCCCAGTGCGTCGCGAGGTGTTTCCGATGGTCGATGCCTCGCAGACGGTATCGATGCGCGAGGTGCTCGTTGACCTCGCCCCGTATTTGTTCCGGGGGAAAGTCGCCGGGTTTCTGACCCGATTGAGCAGTACGGGTCTGGCCAACGTGACGTCGGGTGGCGGACAGGTCCCCGCCTTCGTCGTCACGCCACGGGAGTCGTGATCGATGCCGTTCGATTGCCTGCATCGGCAGCGATTCGGCACGGACATCTGCCTGACCGATTGTCCGGCCACCTATCCGCGCGGCGGCTGCCACTACGCGCGCGTGGAGCGCGATGGCGACCTGCCGCCGGCCGACCCGGCGATCGTCGATGTGGCCGTCCTCGACATGCACCACGGATGGCCCAATCTCGGTCACGAGGCCATCGTCCACGCCATCCAGAACGCGGTCTGCGATCTGCAGCCGGTGTTGCAGGACGCGGGCCTGTCGTTTCGCGTCATCTCGTTCGACGTCCGGCGCGGCCAGCAGGTGCCCGAACCGCCCGGCGGCCGGCACGCGCTCTACATCGGGACCGGCGGGCCGGGACATCTCGATCCATCCAGGAACGACGGCGCCTCGCCGGGCTCGCAGGGGATCGACGAAGATCCGCGCTGGGAGCCGAGAGTCTTCGCGCTCTTCGACGCGATTCGCGCGGACCGCAACGCCGCCCTGCTTGCCGTGTGCCACACTTTCGGCGTCATGTGCCGGTGGCTGGGCGTCGCCGACGCCGTGCTGCGCACCGAACGTGCAGGGCGGGAAGAGCGCCGGCGTGCTCGAGAACATCCTGACGCCCGACGCAGCGGATCACCCGTGGTTTGGCCGGTTCGCTCGCGAGCTCGCCGATCGCCGCCGCTTCCGGATCCTCGATAACCGCCTCTACGACCTCATTCCCGAGCGCGGCGGCTGGACCGATGGGATCGCCGCGCTCAGTCACGACACGCGCGGCATCGGCGGACCGCGCGGCGATGCCGTCACGATGATCGAGGTCGCGCGGAATGCGTCCGGGACGATGCCGAGGATGCTTGGGGTGAATCATCATCCGGAGATCGTGAATCGGCCGCGCCAGCTCACGATCCTGCGGAAGACGGATGGAACGCGGCGAGGTGTCGCCGGCCTGGTACTCGGAACGCGCCGCGGCGCTGACGCAGGACATCGACGACCACGGGGACCAGTCGCTGCGGTTGACGTCGAGCTATACGTTCCTTGCGCCGCTTCGCTTCTATCTTCACCGCGAGGCCGAGCGGCGGGCTCGTGCACTCGGGCGCACGCTCAACATCGACGATCGCCGGTTGCCGTTCGTCTTCCACCCGTTGCCGGACCAGCTCCAGCCCGAAGATCAGGAGTAGGCCGCCGTGCTGCCAAAGCCGCCATTCGCCTGCGACTTGACACTCGAGCAGGAGCTGGAGGCCTTCGAGCAGCTCAAGCCGAGGCTCGGTCGGATCTGGAACGTCCTGACGGCCAGCTCCGACGCGCCCGGCACGTCGGTGATCGTGCCGTCGCTGACGCTCGACACCGAGGAGCTCACCAAGCTCAACGGCGCGAGCTACTACGAGGAGCGGCTGCTCCTGCTCCTGATCCGGTTGCGCAATCCCCGCGCGCACGTCGTCTACGTCACGTCGCAACCGGTGCATCCACTGATTCTCGACTACTACCTGAACCTGCTCGCCGGCGTGCCGGCCAGTCATGCACGGGCACGGCTCACGATGCTGTGCGCGTACGACGCATCGCCGCGGCCGTTGACACAGAAGATCCTCGAACGCCCACGCCTGCTGCAGCGCATCCGGTATGCCGTGCCCGACCCCACGCAAGCCTATCTGACCGTGTTCAACGCCACGCCGCTCGAACGGACGTTGTCCGTGCTGCTCGGCATCCCCCTGAACGGCCTGGATCCATCGCTGGCGCATCTCGGTACGAAGTCAGGGAGCCGCCGCGTGTTTCGCGAGGCCGGGATCGAGATGCCTGCCGGCGTCGAAGACGTGCAGACACGCGACGACGTCGCCGAGGCGCTGATGGAGTTGCGTCAGCAGCGGCCTGCGATGCGCCGTGCGCTGATCAAACTGAACGACAGCTTCTCTGGCGAGGGGAACGCGCTCGTCCTGTGCCCCGAGAGCACGGATCGGAGCGCCGTGCGGCGCGCGGTCGATCGGGCCGTCATGCCGGTTCCCACCGAACGTCCCGCGCAGTACTTCGACAAGTTGAAGCGGATGGGCGGCGTGGTGGAGGAGTTCGTCGAAGCCCCGCACAAGGAGTCGCCGAGCGCGCAGTTCCGGACGAGTCCGCACGGCGAAGTGCTCGACGTCTCCACCCACGACCAGATCCTGGGTGGCGACTCAGGACAGGTCTATCTAGGATGCACCTTCCCGGCGCGGGAGGACTACCGGCAGGCGATCCGCGACGCCGGAGCGCGCGTCGGGAGAAGTGCTGGCGCGCCACGGAGTGGTCAGCCGCTACGGCGTGGATTTTCTGGCGTGGCGGCATGCGCCCGACGAGCCCTGGCGCCTGACCGCGCTCGAGATCAATCTGCGGGTGCTGGGGACGACGCATCCGTTCCTGGCGCTGCGGTTCCTGACGGGTGGGGAGCTCGATTCGGTGACCGGCCAGTTTCTATCGTTGAGCCAGCGTGCGAAGTGCTACCGCGCATCGGACAACCTGCGATCGCAGCGTTATCGTGGGCTGCTGCCGGAGGATCTCTTCGATATCGTGTCGATGCACGGGCTGCACTACAGCCACCGCACCGAGTCGGGCGTCCTGTTTCACATGATCGGCGCGATGTCGCAGTTCGGAAAACTGGGGCTGACGGTGATCGGGAACGATCCGTCCGAAGTGGATCAGCTGTACGAGCGCGCCATCCACGTGCTCGAAGCCGAGGCGACATTCGGACACGAGTCGTCGGGCCACGTGTGGCCCACGGCGAAGGGCCAGGGGCTGGGGGCCAGAGGGTGAAGGCAGGCACATGGCGCACGGCACACGGCCCATGGCACACGGCGCTTGGCGCCCGGCCGTGTGATTTCTGACTCTTCGACCCTCTGACTCTTCGACCTTTTGACTCTGGGACTCTGAGACTTTCGTGATCAGATGTATTTGAGATACTCCCACATCTGATGCTTCCAGAACGGCCAGTCATGGCCGCCCTGCGGTCCCCAGTCGTCGAGTGAGTGGCGGATGCCCTTCATCGACAACAGGTGGGCGAAGTGGTACGCGTCACCAGGCCGCTCCCAGGGCCCCGTCCCCGTCACCAGATGCAGGTCGCACGTGTTCAGTTCGGCGACGCGGCCTGGATCGTTCATTCCGCCAACGTAGTCCACCGGGTTGTTGAAGTAGAAGTTGTCGTCACTCACGCCGTCCATGAAGCGGCGCATGTCGTAGACGCCCGACAAGGCCCAGCACACCTTCACCGCGTCTGGATGCTTCAGCATCGTGTTGGCGGCGTGGTACGCGCCGAGTGACGCGCCCAGGGTGGCGATGTGGACGAGTCCCTTACAGTGGTCGTGGATGAACGGGATCACCTCCCACCGGATGTACTCATCGAACATCCGCTGCATCCAGCTCCGGTGAAAGGGATGCGCGCCGGCGTTGTAGAAGCTGTCGCGGCTGTTCGATCCGACCGCGAAGAACTTGACGCGGCCCGCGTCGATGTACGGCGCGAGAGCGGGGATGAGTCCCATTTGTTCGAGCTCCCACTCCTCACCGCCGCTCGTCGGAAACGCGAGCACCGGCAGACCGTAGTGGCCGTACACGGCGACACCCATGTCCCGGCCGAGCCGGTGGGAATACCACCGGACGTGATCCTTTTGCATGAGGGCTCCTGAACGGGGCGCGCGTGCCGCCTCGATCCCGACGTTACCGCCGCGCTCAGCAATCAGTCAACTTCCGACACGGCCCGCGCCGCACGGCACTCGGCCCACGGCACAGCACCGTTGGGGTTGGGAGTTGGGAGTTGATCGGTTGTATCCTGTCATGACTCCAGGAGACTGACGTGTCGAGCGCCGGTGGCGGGTTGACCATCCTCTGCATTGCCACATACGAAAAAGGGCAGGAGTTTCTTCGCGAATGCGCCCGCCAGGGCCATCGCGTGCTGCTGCTCACCGCCGACACGTTACGCGAGGCGGACTGGCCGCGCGAGGCCATCGCCGAATTCTTCTACGTCTCTCGAGACATCGGCCGCGACGACCTGGTGAAAGGCGTCAGCCATGTCGCGCGCACCAGGCAGATCGATCGGATCGTGCCGCTCGACGACTTCGACGTCGAGACCGCCGCCTACCTGCGCGAGCACTTGCGCATCCCGGGGATGGGTGAGACGACGGCGCGCTATTTTCGGGACAAGCTGGCGATGCGGGTGAAGGCACAGAATGCCGCGATCCTCGTGCCGCGCTTCATCCACGTGCTGAACGACGAACGGATTGCGCAGTTCGTTGTCGAGACGCCGGGTCCCTGGGTCCTCAAGCCGCGATCGTCGGCCGCGGCCATCGGTATCAAGCGGATTACGGGCATCAGCGATCTCTGGCCGACACTCGAGACGCTCGGCGATCGGCGCTCGTTCTTCCTGCTCGAGCAGTTCGTGCCGGGCGACGTCTATCACGTGGACTCGATCGTGTGGGACCGCACGGTCCGCTTCCAGGCTACACACCGCTACGGCAAACCCCCGATGACGATCGCGCACGACGGCGGTGTGTTCAGCACACGCACGCTGCCGCGCGGCACTGACGAAGAACAGCCGCTCGCGGCGCTGAATGCCGAAGTGCTCGCCACCTTCGGCATGGTCCGCGGCGTCACGCACACCGAATTCATCCGTGCGCACGAAGACGGGCGCTGGTATTTTCTCGAAACATCCGCCCGCGTCGGCGGCGCCTTCATCGTCGACGTCATCGAAGCCGCGTCCGGGCTGAATCTCTGGCGCGAATGGGCGCACATCGAGATCGCCGGCGAAGAACGCTCGTACGATCTCCCGGCGGCACGCTCCGAGTACGCCGGCATTGTGCTGACCCTGGCGCGAGAGCCAGAGCCCGACATGTCGAGCTACACCGATCCCGAGATCGTGGAGCGAATTCAGAAGCACCACCACGCCGGCCTGATCGTCCGCTCCTCGGACTCCACGCGACTCGACGACCTCCTCACCCGCTACGCCGACCGGTTCCAGCACGAATTCATGGCGTGGCATCCGGCGCCAGACACGCCGAGCGCCTGACGCGGCCCGCGACGCCATGTCGCCAGTGATCGTCCCCGCACTCGTCGTGGCTGTGCTCCTGATGATGCTCGTCGAAGCTCAGCTGTCCAACTACAACGAGCGGCTGCTGCGCGCGCGCGGAGCGATCGAACCGCCTGACGATGTGATCCATCTGATGCGGCTGGCCTATCCCGGGACGTTCGTACTGATGGGTGTGGAGGGCATGGCGATCGGCCTGGCGGATGGGTCGATGCTCCTGGTGGGCCTCGCCATCTTTACCGTGGCGAAGGCCCTCAAACTCTGGGCGATTGCCTCCCTCGGCGTGCGATGGTCGTTCAAGGTCCTGGTGCTGCCTGGTGCGCCGCTGGTCGCAACGGGCCCGTATCGCGTGCTCCGTCATCCAAATTACGTGGCAGTGACAGGGGAACTCGTCGGTGTCGCGATCGCCGTGGGCGCGCCGATTACTGGAACGATCGGCACGCTCGTGTTCGTCTGGTTGATGAGGCGGCGGGTCGAGATCGAAGAGCGGGCCCTCGGCCTCCGCAGGTAAGATCGGGGCCGATGTCCGACGAGTCGTCAGTGCGTGCCGCCGGCGGTCCATCCGTGCCGCGTTGGGTGCAGATCGTCGACGCGGGCGCCCTGGCGTCGGTCGCGCTCGCCGGCTGCATCGCCGTCGGCAGCGGCGTCCGGTCCGATCTATTTGGCGGGCGAATCACCATCCTCAACCCAGCGTGGCCGCTCTCGGCTGCGGCCTTCCTCGTCCTGGTACGCCATTGGTGGTTTCGCCGTCCCTCGCTGGTCGATCGCATCGTCACGCTCCTGCGTGACGAAGCCATCGCGACGGGCCTGACGACGGCGGTGGTGACCCGGCTGCTCGTGTATGCGATCGGCCTCTATGCCGTGTTCGCCCTGGGATATAGCGTCAAGCCGTTGCCGTTTGTCGTGTCGGACACGGCGATTGGCAATCTCCAGGGCCGATGGGATGCGGGCTGGTACCTCACGATCACGAGGGACGGATACAGGTTCGACCCCAACTACCATCGGCAGCAGAACATCGCATTCTTCCCCGCGTATCCGTGGCTGGTGCGGCTGGGCGGCCCGATTTTTGGCCGTTCTGACCGCGATGTCATGACGGCAGGCACGGTGCTCTCGTTCATCGCCTTCTCACTCGCCCTCGTGCGGCTCTACCGTCTCGTGAAGGAGCTGCCTGCAGCCGAGCACCGGCCCGATGCGGCTCGTGCGGCGGTGCTGCTGGTCGCTGTCTATCCATTCGCCGTGTTCTTCGGCGCTGTGTACACCGAATCACTGTTCCTGCTGTGCGCCGTGAGCGCGTTCCTGTACGCCGAACGCGGCCGGTGGGACCTTGTGGCACCGTGGGGATTGCTTGCGGGACTCGCGCGCCCGAACGGTGTCTTTCTGTGCGTGCCGCTTGCCTGGATGGCCATCGCGGGACTTCGCACGGCGTCGCATGGCTGGTGGCGCTCGGCGGGTGTGCGTCTCGCCGCGGCCGCGACGCCCGCGCTTGGTCTCGGGATCTTCTGCGCCTACATGTACTGGCTGACTGGCAATCCTCTGCAGTGGATGCTGATGCACGACGCCTGGGGACGGCATTTCACCGGGATACGGTGGCTGACGACTCCCATGCACTACATCTGGTCGTTCGGCGTCGAAGAGTATGTACGCGCTGAGACGGCCAACGCACTGAACCTCGCCGCAGTCGGTTTCTCGCTGTTGCTGCTCGTCCCCGTCACACGACGGCTGGGCCTTGCCTACGGCTTGTTCATCGCCGCGAACCTGCTGCCGCCGCTGATGCGCGGCGGGTTGTTATCGATGGGACGGCTGACCGCCACGCTGTTCCCGATGTTCATCTGGCTCGGCATCTCGGCCTCGGAACGCACGCGTGACCGATGGTTGGTTGCTTTCGCCATGGGACAGGCCGTGCTGGCCATGCTTTTCTACACCTGGCGTCCGCCCTACTGAGCCGTCTCCGGCCAGACGCGGTGAGCTTTCGTCTGACGGTATACTCGAACATGCGGTCTCGCGGACGGCACAACTGCGGCGCTGTCGGGCCGAGTACGTCCCTCCTGCTCGCAGGCCTTCTGGCCGTGGCGACCGCGGTCCTGCTGTGTCCCGCCTTTGCAACCGCGCAATCCACATCTGATCAACCTCCGACATCCGCCACCCAGCTGCGCGATGCGGCACGAGCGTTCCGGACGGGCGAGTACGACCGCGCGGCAGCGCTGGCCGGCACCATCGTCGATCGGCCCGACGCCGTCGTGCTGCATGCCCGCGCGTTGCGTGCGCGGGGCCGGTACGACGAGGCGCTGCAGCTGCTGACGCCGGCCACGACTGCCGACCCTGGCGGCGATGCGGCCCTCGAGCTCGGCTCTTTGCAGTTGTCGCTGGGACACGCGTCCGACGCCGAGAAGGTGTTGACCACGGTGCTCGCCCGTAACGTGAGAGTGCAAGACGCTCCAAACCTCGCACGAGCCGCCAGCGCGGCCCGCTGGCTCGGACACTTCCAGCAGGCCAACGATCTTTTCCGTGACGCCGTCGTCCTCCAGACCGACGATGCGGCGGTGCAGACCGCGTGGGGCAATCTGCTGCTCGACAAGCACAATGCCGCGGACGCGGCCCGCTCGTTCCGTCAGGCGATGCAGATCGATCGCACGTTCCCGCCTGCGTACCTGGGCCTCGCGCGCGTGACCGCTGACACGAATCCGGCCATGGCGCGCGATATCGCCGCTCGCGTCCTCCGATTCAATCCCAACTTCGTGGACGCGCACGTGTTCCTCGCCGAGCTGGATCTGGACGACGAGGAGATCGACGACGCACGCGCGGCGCTCGGGCGCGCGCTGGCCGTCAATCCCTCCAGCCTCGAAGGTCGATCGCTGCTCGCAGCGATCGCGTATCTGGAAGATGCGCACGACGCCTTCGATGCCGAAGTGAAGCGCGTGCTCGCGATCAATCCCCACTACAGCGGCGTGTATCGTGTCGCCGGCGAGCAGGCTGCCCGACACTATCGCTTCGACGAGGCCGTGACGTTGACGCGCCGTGCGCTGGAGCTCGATCCCACTGACGGTCGCGCGCACGCGGAGCTCGGGATGCACCTGCTACGGACCGGGGACGAGCGCGGAGCGCGCGAGACGCTCGACACCGCCTTCCGTCTCGATCCCTACGACGTCGTCACCTACAACCTCCTCGGGCTGCTCGACACGCTGGACCGTTTCGTCACCGTCGAAGACGGACCCATCGTCATGCGCATGGATCGTGACGAAGCGCCGATCCTGCGGGAGCAGGCGATGCCGCTGGCACAGGAGGCGCTTCGTACGCTCGCGGCGCGTTACGGCGTCACGCCAGCCGTTCCCATCCTCGTCGAGATCTTTCCGAGACACGATGACTTCGCGGTGCGCAATCTCGGCCTGCCGGGCATGATCGGCGCGCTCGGCGCGTGCTTCGGGCGGGTCATCACGCTCGACTCGCCGCGTGCGAGGCCGCCTGGCACATTCAGCTGGCAGGCTACGCTCTGGCATGAGATGGCGCACGTCGTGACGCTCCAGCTGTCGAAGCAGCGTGTCCCGCGTTGGTTGACGGAAGGGATTTCGGTCTACGAAGAACGTCGAGCCCGGCCCGGCTGGGGGCGCGAGATGCAGCTCTCGTTCGTCGAAGCGATGCAGGAAGGGACCGTCCTGCCGCTCGCCGAGCTCAATTCCGGCTTCAGCAATCCAGAAACGATTGCGCTTGCGTACTACCAGGCCTCGCTCGTCGTCCAGCACATCGTCGAGAGCCGGGGTGACGAGGCGCTTCGCGCGCTGTTGCGCGCCTACGGAGATGGACTCGATACCGAGAAGGCGGTCCAGCAAGCCCTCGGAGAGGGCCTGCCTCAGCTGCAGGCGTCGTTCGACGCTGCTCTCCAGCGTCAGTTCGCGACGATCAGGGCGGCGCTGGATCCGCCGCCCGAGGCGCAGCTCGCACGCGCCACGGATCTCGCGGACCTTCAGGATCTCGAACGCCGCTACCCGAACAGCTATCCCGTACTCACCACGCTCGCGCAGACGCTGGACGACGCCGGAGAAACCGGGGCAGCGATCGACGCGTGGCGCAAGGCCGTGCGGCTGGTGCCCACGGCCACGGGTGAGGAGAGTCCGCGCGCTCGCCTGGTCACGCTGCTGCGGAAATCCAACGACACGGCAGGTGAAGCCTCGGCACTCGAGGATCAGCTGACCTACGACTACGCGAACGTGGACGCTGCGCGTCGACTGCTCACGCTACTCGGCGCACCCGCTGATGCGGGTCGGTTACTGAAGGTGCATCAGCGTATCGCGGAGCTCGACCCGTTCGATTCGGCCTCATCTTCCGCCCTCGGACGCGCCGCGCTGACTGCAGGTGACGCCGCCGGCGCGGCGCGGTGGTTCCGCGCCGCGCTCGCCAACGGACCCCGAGATCCTGTAGGCGCCCGGTGCGACCTGGCCGATGCGTACCTGCAGCTGGGGAATCCGGCGGATGCAAAGCACGAGACGCTGGCAGCACTCGAGATCGCGCCGACGTATCCTCGTGCGCAGGATCTGCTCCTCGTCCATCGTGGAGAGCCGGCCGTGACGGCACGGCGACTGTCGCTCTGGACCGCGTTGGTTGCGGTCGTTGGCGCACTTGCCCTGTTTGGGGTTCCGGCTCGGCGCGCGCCCAGATGGGGCTCGTGTTCGGATCGCCCCCGTCGAATCCTGACGGCGGGCGTCTCGCTGGTCTCCAGTGGAACTTCGTTCGCGTGAAGTACAACCCGAACGCGTCGCCGACGCGCTACATGATGACGTATGGGATGGAGCCGTGGCAGACCGACGGTCCGGCCGCCGAGCAGAATCTGTCGCGCCGCATCAAGACCACGACCTCCATCGAGGTCGGCGAGTCCGATTGCGATCGCGCTGCAGGATCCGCGTCTCTGGAACTACCCCTGGATCTACTTCGTCGAGCCGGGACAGCTCCGGTTCCTGGACGCGGAGGTGCCGATTCTGCGCGAATTCCTCCTGCGCGGGGGCACGGCCACGTTCGACGACTTTCACGGGCCCTATGAGTGGGACAATCTGGCGGGCGAACTGAAGCGCATCTTTCCGGATCGGCCGATCGTCGAGCTCCAGCCGCCGCACCCGATCTTCTCGTGCTTCTACACGCTCGAGAAGTATCCGCAGGTGCCTGGCCTCGGGTCGTTCCTGAACGGCCGGACGTGGGAGAAAGGCGGCTTCGTCGCCCACCTGCGTGCAATTCTCGACGATCGGCAGCGCCCGATGGTGCTCATCAACTGGAACACCGACATGGGCGACGGGTGGGAGTGGTCGAACGCAGAAGAATACGCCGGGTACGTCCGCCACACGGCCGACGCGTACCGTATGGGGATCAACGAGGTCGTGTACACGCTCACGCATTGATCGCTCGGTGGGAGCTGACCAGATGTCGACGATAAAGGATGACGCGCTCGTTGAACTGGCGGGCCGGGTCGCAGAGGGCCGCCAGCGGATTCTCGACGAGCTGCGCAAGGTGATCGTCGGGCAGGACGAGGTCGTGGACCAGATCCTGATCGCGCTCTTCACGGGCGGTCACTGTCTCATCACCGGTGTGCCCGGACTGGCGAAGACGCTGCTGGTCAAGACGCTGGCCGAGATCCTGGATCTCACGTTCAAGCGCATCCAGTTCACGCCCGATCTGATGCCTGCCGACATCACCGGCACGGAGATCCTCGACGAGGATCGCGGCGTCCGCTCGATGCGCTTCGTGAAGGGGCCGGTCTTCGCGCAGATTCTGCTGGCGGACGAAATCAACCGCACACCGCCGAAGACGCAGGCGGCGCTGCTCGAGGCGATGCAGGAGTACCACGTCACGGCCGCTGGACGCACGTATCCGCTCGAGCGCCCGTTCTTCGTGCTGGCGACTCAGAACCCCATCGAGCTCGAAGGCACGTATCCGCTTCCCGAGGCGCAGCTCGATCGCTTCATGTTCAACATCGTCATGACGTACCTCAGCGAAGACGAGGAAGTCCGGGTCGTGACGGAGACGACGTCGACCGAGCGTCCGCGGCCGCAGCGGGTGCTCGCCGGCGCCGACATCGTGGAATTCCAGCGTCTGGTGCGCGCAGGTGCTGGTCGCGGAGGAAGTGGCGCGGTATGCGGTGCGCCTTGTCGATGCGTCGCGGCCAGGACGGGCCGGACGTGTCGGCCGCGTGGACTTCGTGGACAAGTGGGTGAAGTGGGGCGCTGGCCTGCGCGCGTCGCAGGCGCTCATCCTTGGCAGCAAAGCGCGCGCGCTCATGCACGGCCGCTATCACGTATCGCTTGGTGACATCCGCGCGCTGGCCACGCCGATCCTGCGCCATCGCGTCATCACGAACTTCTACGCCGAATCGGAGCAGATGACGTCGGAAGGCATCGTCGCGAAGCTGATCGAGGCCGTTCCGCCTCCGAAGAGCGGACTGGACGTGTGATGGCGCGACGCCCGTGGCGAGCAGCGGTTCCTCGATCCGGCGGTGCTGGCGCGCATCGCCGGGCTGGAGCTGCGCGCCCGGACAGTAGTCGAAGGGTTCCTGTCGGGGCTGCATCGCAGCCCGCTCAAGGGGTTCAGCGTCGAGTTTGCCGAGTATCGGCAGTATCTGCCGGGCGACGACCTGTCCACGATGGACTGGAAAGTGTTCGCGCGCACGGATCGTCACTATGTGAAGCGATTCGAGGAAGAGACCAATCTGCGCGCGCACCTCCTGTTGGACGTCAGCGCGTCCATGAGCTATGGCTCGGGCGCGATGACCAAGCTCGAATATGGATCCTGTCTGGCGGCCTCACTGGCGTATCTCATGAATCGCCAGCGCGACGCGGCCGGACTGATGACATTCGACGACAAGATGCTGGGTCTGACACCGCCCAGCACACGGCCCGGCCATTTGCGATCGCTGCTGCTGACGCTCGACCGTCTGAAGACAGGCACGAAGACCGACGCCGGACGGCCGCTTCATCAACTCGCCGACGCTCTCGACAAGCGCGGCCTGATCGTACTCATATCCGACCTGCTCGATGATCCACCGCGTGTGATCGATGGACTCAAGCATTTCCGCTTCCGCGGCAGCGACGTGCTCGTCTTCCACGTCCTCGATCAGGCGGAGTTGACGTTCCCGTTCGAACGTCCTACGCGCTTCCGCGATCTGGAGACTGGCGAGGAACTGGCCGCGAGCCCGCAGGCGGTCCGGCAGCAGTACCTGGCGGCACTCGACACGCTGATCGAGACGTACCGCCGCGAGCTCCGTCTCGCCGGGATCGACTATCAACTCCTGAACACGAGCCAGCCGCTCGATGCGGCGCTGCTGTCGTACCTCGCTCTGCGCAACAAACGCCACTAGTGGACCATTAGGGACGTCATCGTGCCCCTGGGCTTTCTCGCGCCGCTCTTCCTGGCCGGCCTCGCCGCGGTGGCGATTCCGGTGGCACTGCATCTGATGCGGCGGCACGCCGATCCGGTGGTGCCCTTCGGTGCGATGCGGCTCATCAATCGCACTCCAGTCGAGCAGGTGCGGCGCCGTCGGCTTCGCGAGTTGCTGCTTCTCGCGTTGCGGTGTGCCGCACTCACGCTCCTGGCGCTGTCGTTCGCCAGACCGTATTTCGTCTCCGCTCAAGCGCAGGGCTCTGCGCCGCTGACGGTCGTCGCAGTGGACACGTCTGTACAGCCTGTCCACGCGGGCGCAAATCGAGCGTGCGCGCCAGCTCGCACGCGCCGCCGTGGACGAGGCGCCATCCGGCGGACCGGTGGCGCTCGTCACCTTCGATGACAAGCCGACCGTGGCGGTGCCTCCGACGCTCGATCGTGCGGCGGTCCGGTCGGCGGTGTCCGGCATCGTCCCGCGTGCGCGGGGGACTCGGTACGCGGCGGCGTTGTCCGCGGCCGGCGACCTGTTCGGCAACCGCGGAGGACGGCTCGTGATCGTGACCGACCTGCAGCCGCATGGCTGGGATGGGGCGTCACAAGCCACGCTTCCATCTGGTGTGGCGGTTGACGTGCGCGAGGTGCCGGGACCGGCAGGCAACCTCGCATTGCGAAACGTGGAACGCTCGGCGACTGGGATCGTCGCCAGAATCGCGAGCACGTGGTCGGAGCCGCGTCCGGCGCGCGTCACATTGAGGATCGACGGCCGTGCGCCCATCGAGGTTGCCTCCACCATCCCGCCGCACCAGCTGATCGACGTCCCGCTGACCGTCGCCTTGCCCGCTGCCGGGAGCCTCCACGTGTCGGTGACCGATCCCGATGGGTTTGCCGCGGATAACGACTACTACGTCGTGCTCGACGCGCCGGCCCGGCCTCGCGTGCTCCTCGTGACCGGGGAGGGTGCCGTCAGCGCCGCCTTCTACGTCACGAAGGCCATCCAGGCCACTGAGGCGCAGTCGGGCTTCGCCGTAGATCAGACGACTGCCGACCAGGTGGACGATCGGCCAGACCTTTCGAGCTACGCGGCGGTCGTCGTTCTGGGATCGGGAGGTCTGGACCGGCGCGGTGCGGATGCGCTGGCCGACGCCTCCTCTCGTGGCACTGGCCTGGTTGTCGTCGCGGGGCCGACGATCGACGCCGCACGCTTCACGTCGCTCCTGCCGCCGTCGCTTGCCATTACGATCGGGCCGAAATCCGCGCCGGAGGTGCCGCTCAGCCTGGCCGCTACCGACGGACGGCACCCCGTGTTTGCGGCATTCGGCAGCGAGCCCGGACTGCTCGGCAGCGTGCGGTTCGTGCAGTTCGCGCGCGTTCCGGAAGAAAGCGCGAGCGTGCTCGCCCGCTTCTCGAATGGCAGCCCAGCCCTGCTGGAGCTGCGCCACCAGGGCGGGCGCGTGCTCGTGCTGGCCTCGGACATGGCAAACGGGTGGAACGACCTGGCGCTGCATCCGGTGTTCGTCCCACTCGTGCATGGCTTGCTCGACTATGTTGCTGACAAAAGCGCAACGGCCGCGTCTTACCATGTTGGGGATTGGCCCGGAACGACAGGCGATGCGCCGGGGGTGATCGAGGTCGCGGCTCCCGGACCATCCGGTACGCGGCGGATTGCAGTGAACGTGGACACACGAGAGTCCGACGATGGGCGGATGTCAGCGGCGGCGTTCCGAAGCGCGTTGCCGCACGCGACACCCGGGTCAGGGGCGATGACGGCGAGGGCAGCCGCCGATGGCCGGGCGGCTGAGCACGAGCAGTCGCTCTGGCGATATGGACTGATGGTGATGCTGGCGGCGCTCGCCGCCGAGAGCGTCGTGGGCCGGCGGAGCTGAAACAACCGATGAGTGCGGTCATGTCCGTGCAATCAGTGATCGAGGACGTCCGGCAGCGATGGCGGACGCTGTCACGCTTCGAGCTGGCGGGGCGCCTTTGCGTCGCGCTGGCCGTCCTGTGGGGCATCACGCGGATCGGCGCGGCGCTGGTTGCATCGCACGGTCTTGTGCTTCTCGCGATCGCTGGCCTCGCGGTGGGCTCGACTGCTGGCGCGGTGTGGTGGATCGTCCGCACGCGCAGGCGCCCGGCTGCAGATCGCGCTCTCGCGCGGCTGATTGAAGAACGCTGCCCCGCGCTCGAGGACCGCCTGGCGACCGTCGTAGACCTTCGTGAGCGTGCGGGCTCGACGCCACTCGCCACGGCACTCGAGACGGACGCATCGCGCGTGCTCGCCCAGGTGCCGCTCGATGACGTCGTGCCAGAGGCGTCCATCGTGCGCGCGAGGCGGATCGCCTGTCGCCGGCAGGAGTGGCGGCCCTCGCGGCGTTCGCGTTGTGGCTGCAGCCGGGTTGGCAGGCGGTGCAGGTCGCGTCGGCGTATGCGTGGCCACACGCGGTCCGTCTCGACGTCACGCCTGGCAATGTGGCCATCCGGCCCGGCGAAGCGATCACGATCGGCGCACGCGCCTCCGCTGCCGGCGGCCTCGTGCCCCATCTCGTCATTCGAGCTGGCGACAAGACACGCAGCATCGAAATGACAAAATCCGGGGACCGTTATGTCTCGCGCTTCGACGGCGTGAGCCAGTCGTTTGCCTATACCGTACGCGTCGGCTCCGCATCGTCGCCTGGATACGCAGTGACCGTCCTCGAAGAGCCGCGCGTGCAGCGCATCGACCTGCACTACGAGTTCCCGACCTACACGCATCTGCCGCCGCGGAACGAGCAGGACGGCGGGGACATCTATGCGCCCGCCGGAACCCGGGTCAAAGTGACGGTGCACGCGAGCGGACCGGCTGCGGCCGGACAGCTCGATCTCTCAACCGGACCGGTCACGCTGACGCCCGATGGCCCCGGCCGCTTGTCGGGCGATCTCGCGGTTAGCGCGGACGGGTCGTATCGTGTGCAGCTTCGAAGCGGCCGCGGCGTTCCATCCCGTGGCGATCCCGAGTACTTCATCCGCGTGCTCGACGATCGTCCACCGGACGTGCGCATCATCAGGCCCACCAGCGATCGGCAGGTGACGCCGCTCGAGGAGGTGTCGATCGAGGCCACCGCCGAGGACGACTACGGGCTGGCCAGTTTCGATCTTGTGTACGGCGTGCGTGGGGGCAAAGAGGTCGCCGTTCCGTTTGCCGCACTGAAGCGTGGCACGTCGTCGCAGGGCCGCCACACGCTCTATCTGGAAGACCTCCACGTGAAGCCCGGAGACTTCGTCACCTACTACGCACGCGCCCGCGACGTCGGCCGCGGCCGGCGGTCGGCGGAGAGCCGCAGCGACATCTTCTTTCTGGAGGTCAAGCCGTTCACCGAGGAATTCGCGGCTGCTCAGAGCCAGGCCCAAGCAGGGATGCCCGGATCCGGGGATCTCGACGACCTCGTCACCGCTCAGAAAGACATCATCGTCGCCACGTGGAAGTTGGACAAGCGGAGCGCGGCCGGTCGATCGAGCGCCGACGTGAAAGCCGTGGGGCGCGCACAGGGTGAGTTGAAGCAGCGAACGCAGAAGCTCGCGGGTCCAGCGGACCGACGCGGCCGCCCCGGGGTTGGCGTCAGCGGGCCGGTCGACAACCCCCTGGTCGATGCGGTCGCGGCGATGGGCCGTGCTCAGGCCGCGCTCGATACCGCCAAGACCGCGGAAGCCGTGCCGGGCGAGATGGACGCGCTCAATCAATTGCTTCGCGCGCAAGCGGAAGTCAGACGACGGGAGGTGGTGCGGCAGCAGACGCCGACGGGTGGCGGGGGATACAACCGATCGCGCGAAGATCTCTCCACGTTGTTCGATCGCGAGCTGCAACGGCAGCAGCAGACCAACTACGAGACGCCGAAGACGAGCAACGATTCGTCAGGACACGGCGATCGCAGCGAGGCGTTGGAGCGCGTTCGTCAGCTGGCGCAGCGGCAGGAGCAGCTTGCGCGGCAGCAGGACGAGCTCGCGAAGTCGAAAGAGAGTCTTTCGGCCGAGGAGCTCAAGCGGCGCCTCGAAAAGCTCACGCGCGATCAGACCGACCTCAGGCGCGAGGCAGAACAACTCGCACAGCAGCTGGCCGGACAACGGCGGGAGGATCAGAGCGGATCACCCGACCCGTCGCGGTTGCGCGATGCGTCCGAGCAGATGCGGGGTGCTGCCAGTGACCTGCGTCGGGAGGATCCTTCCGGCGCGAGCGCGAACAGCGGCCGCGCCCTGGAACAGCTGCGGTCGCTCGAGCGCCAGCTCGCTGGAGGCGAGCCTCGTCCGGGAGGGCAGCGGGCGATGGGCGATCTGCAGCTCGAGGCGAGAGACCTGGCCGATCGCGAGCGAAAACTTGCGGATCGCATCGGAAAAGGCGCCGCTTCTGGCGCGTCGGGCACGTCGCGCCAGGACGCGGCCGAACAGGAGCAACTCGCAGATCGCGCGGATCGACTCACGCAACAGGTCCAGGAGCTGGCCAACGGTCGTCAGCAACGTCCCTCCGATCAAGCAACCGTCAGTGCCACGAACCGTGCGCTGCGCGATCTTCGCGCTGGAGCCAAGATGCGCGACCTGGCTCGGAGCCTTCGCGAGTCCGGTCAACCTCGGGAGTCCGGTCCATCTCCCGGGTCTGCCGATACGCCCCAGCGAGCGGCCTCCGCGGCTCGCGACCTGGCGCGGGGGCTCGACCGTGCGGCGGATCAACTCGGCAATGGCCTCGGCACTGATCAGGAAGGTCGCCGGCTGTCCGATCAGTTGTCCCGAGCCAGAGACGTGAAGGACCGCCTGGAATCGGTGAAACGTCAATTGGCAGAACTCGACAAGTCGGCCGCCAAAGATCCGAATGGCACCGCGCAAGGGGCTGCGAGTGGTTCGGCCTCGTCGCGCGAACAGTCGCAGCAGCTGCAGCAGGAGTACCGCGAGCAGCTCCAGGAGGCCACTCGCCTCGAGCGCGAGCTGCGATCGCCAACCCGAACACCGGAGGTCGTCCCTGGCACCGGCGGTGCCGGATCGACGCCCGAAGGGCAATTGATGGTCTATTCGGCGCCAGGCACCCAAGCCTTCAAGCAGGACTTCTCGAAGTGGGACGTGCTGCACCGCGAGGTGACTCTCAACCTGGAGCGCATCGAGTCCACGCTCTCGCAGCAGCTGCTCGAGCGCGCACTGAAAGAACGGCTGTCGAGTGGTCCGGCGGACGCGGCGCCGGATGCCTACCGTAACGCCGTCGATCAGTACTTCCGCATCGCTCGCGGTGCCAAAGCCCTGACGTGACCTTCGCGTACCCGTTGCCCTGGTGGGCGATCGTGCTGGTGGCGGCCGCCGTCGTCGGCCTGGCCATCACCGCGTACCTGCGATCGTCGGTCGTGCTCTCCGCGCGAGAGCGCCTGCCCCTCATCGTCTTACGCGCCTTGACGCTGTCGGCCGTCGTCGTGATGCTCATGCGCCCTGTCGCGCCGCTGCCGCCGGCGGCCGGCGAACAGGGCGTGGTGGCCGTGCTCGTGGATGCATCGCGCAGCATGAGTCTCGCCGACGGGCGGAGCTCGCGGCTCGCGACGGCCGTCACGGCGGCTCGTGAGCGGATCCTCCCCGATCTCGCCAGGGGATTTTCGGTGGAGACCTACAGCGTTGGCGAGCGCGTGGCGCGCACCGATCTCGAACACATGTCGGCGTCGGATCGAGTGTCGAGTCTGACCGCGGCCGTCCGTGAGATCCGCGAGCGTTATCGGGATCGTTCGCTGGCTGGCATTGTGCTGCTGTCGGATGGCGGAGAAACCGGCGAGGCGGCCGTGCAGGCCAGCACGCCCGTTCCGGGCCCGCCGGTCGTTGCCGTTGGTGTCGGCAGTTCTGACGTGCCGGCCGACCGCGAGATCCGCAGTCTGACGACAGGTCCGTCGGCATTCGACGCGTCGCTGGTCGAGATCACCGCGACGCTGGCCGGGCACGGAACAAGAGGATCGGCATCGGTGCGGCTGACACAGGACGGCCGCCTGATAGAGCTGCGGGATGTCGTGCTTCCCGGAGACGGCACGCCCGTGCAAGCAGTATTCACCGTGCCGCAGGATCGCGCGCGTGCGGCCGTATTCCACATCGAAGTCGCGCCCGCGCCCGGCGAGCTCACGACTGCAAACAATGCGGGCGACGTGCTCGTCGGACCGCCCGCACGTCCGCGCCGCCTGCTGATCGTCGAGGGCCTGCCAGGCTTCGAACACGCCTTTCTGAAACGTGCCTGGCGTGACGATCCCTCGCTTGAAGTGGACGCCGTCGTCCGGAAAGGGGAGAACGAGCACGGACAGAACACCTACTACGTGCAGGCGGATCCGGCGCGTACGGCAGCGCTCGGAGGCGGATTTCCGGTGACGCGTGAAGCGCTGTTCGCCTATGACGTGATCGTGTTTGCGGGCGCCCCGTTCGATACGCTGACGCGCGATCAGCTGGCACTGGTTGCCGATTTCGTCGGGAACCGCGGCGGCGGCGTGCTGATCGTCGATGCCGAGGCGCTGCTCGCGGCCTCTTTCAGCGGCTCGCCGCTCGATGCCGTGCTGCCTCTGAATCCCACAGACCGTCGAACGGGCGTGGTGCAGACAGCGATGGAGTCGTCCGTGGATCGGCTGCGTGTCACGTTGACGCCGGAAGGGGCGCGGCACCCGGTCATGCGGATTGCCGCCAGCCCAACCGAGATCGCGCAGCGCTGGGCCGCCATGCCTGCGCTGGCGAACGCCACCGTAGTGGGTGCGCCGCGGCCCGGCGCGACAGTCCTCGCGATGACCGAGACGGCGAGCGGGACGCCGGTGCCTCTCGTCGCCGTCCAGAGGTACGGCAGCGGGCGCTCCATGATCTTCACGGGAGAAGCGAGCTGGCACTGGAAGATGCGCCTGCCCGCGGCCGACCGCAGCTTCGAGACCTTCTGGCGTCAGGCGGTGCGATGGCTCGCGGGGGCGAGCGCGGATCCGGTGGAATTGACGGCACCACTCGCAGTCGCGCCTGGTGGTCGGGCCGTTGCCGAGATTCGCGCCCGCGACGAAGCGTTCGAGCCCGTTCCGGACGCCTCGGTCCAGGTCACGTTGCACGGGCCTGACGGATCGACGCGGGAGCTGCCGGTTGTCCGCGATCCCGCACGCACGGGCGTATATCGGGCGGAGTGGCTCGTCGATCGCCCGGGTGTGTTCCGTCTGTCCGCCGCAGCTCGCCGCGGAGCGACCTCGCTCGGGACGGCAGACACCTACACGCTCGGCGGCGGCATCGACGCGGAGTTCTCGGATCCGCGTCTGAATCGTGCCGTCCTCGAGCGCTTGACGAGCGCCAACGGCGGCACGTATCTGTCGATCGGCGACGTCGATCGTGTTGGCGCAGCAATCCGCGCCGGCAAACCGGTGCCGGTCACTCGCGAATACCGCGATTTGTGGAACACGGGTTGGTCGCTGCTCCTCGTCATCGGACTCCTCGTGGCCGAATGGCTGCTTCGCCGGCGGATGGGCCTGAGATGACGCGCCGGTCGTACGCAGTCGGCGTCGTCGTGAGTGTCATGGCGGTGCTGGCCGCTGCGGGAACGTGCGCGGCGCAGGAGCGCTATGGCCTCATCGTCGTCGGCGCTCCCGGCGGCGAGGCGTATGAGCAGCAGTTCGCCGCTCTCGAAGCCACTCTCGCCAAAGCCGTCAGGGAACGGTTGGCGTTCGAGTCGTCGCATGTCACGGTCCTTTCGGGAACCACGACGAATCCCGCCCTGACCAGCACGCGCGAGCACGTACGCACGGCCTTCGACACGCTCCGGACGCAGGTCAAGCCTGGCGACCTCGTCCTGGTGTTGCTCGCCGGCCACGGTACGTCGGATGGCGCGAACGCGAAATTCAATCTTGTCGGGCCAGATCTCGACGCCTCCGAGTGGGCCGAGCTGGTCGCGCCGCTCCAGGGCCGTCTGATCTTCGTCAACGCGACGGGCGCCAGCTTTCCCTTCCTCGAGGCGTTGTCGCGGCGAAACCGGGTGGTCGTGACGGCCACCGATTCCACCGCGCAGCGGTTCGATACGGTGTTCGGCGAGATGTTTGCCAAGGCGCTCGAGGATCCGGCGACGGACCTCGATCGCAACGGCCGGATCTCGGTGTGGGAAGCGTTCGTCCAGACGAGTGCGGCAGTTGCCCAGTACTTCGAAGAGCACGGTCAACTCGCGACCGAGCATGCCATGCTCGACGACAACGGCGATCGCATCGGCCGCCAGGCGGAGGCGCCAGGCTCTGACGGATCCCTGGCGCGGACGGTCTATCTCGACGCAGACCCCGCCTCGCTGGCCGTCGATCCGGCACTCGCCGCGCTGGCTGCACGACAGCGGTCGCTCGAGGAACAGGCGGAGGCGTTGAAACTGAAGAAGCGAACGATGCCGGCGCCGCAGTGGGAGGCGGAATTCGAGCAGCTCATGATCGAGCTGGCGCGCGTGTCGCGCGCGCTGCGTCAGAAGTCCTGACTGCCTTCAGCCTCGCCGCGCTGCCTCGATCGTGGCAATGTCGATCTTCTTCATTGGCATCATCGCCTCGAAGGCGCGCTTTGCCTCACCGCCACCAACCGCAAGTGCCTCGGTCAACGTGCGCGGGGTGATCTGCCAGGAGAGACCCCAGCGGTCCTTGCACCAACCGCACTGGCTTTCCTTACCACCGTTGCCGACGATCGCGTTCCAGTAGCGGTCCGTCTCCTCCTGATTGTCCGTCGCAATCTGGAAGGAAAATGCCTCGTTGTGCTTGAACTCGGGGCCGCCGTTGAGACCGAGACAGGGAATCCCCAGCAACGGTGAACTCCACCGTGAGTACATCGCCCTCCTTGCCGGACGGGTAGTCGCCGGGCGCCTTGTGAACAGCGGTCACCTTGCTATCCGGAAAGGTGGCGGCGTAGAAGCGCGCCGCCTCATGCGCGTCCTTGTTGAACCAGAGGCAGATCGTGTTCTTTTGGTTCATGTTCGTGTCCTCCAGGTCTCACGGCAGCACCTGCAAGGGAGTCGGTTATCAATCAACAGCTCAGACCATACGGAGAATGCATGATCGTCGCCAGGGCATAGCTGAACGTCACACAGCGGATGACCCGGACTGCACGCGTGTGCCGCTCGCGGCCGGCCTGTTGCGGTCTACCGTCCGAGCGTCGCGATCCAGACGTCACCCTCTGTCGCGGCTTCCGTGAAGGTGATCCAACGGTTGTCATGTGAGACGCTCATCGATCGGCTGATGAACGTGCCGCCGATGGGCATGAGCAGGTGGCCGGCGCCGGAGTGCGCATCTACCAGGGCAATGCCGTCCGATCGGCGCACCACCAGGCGCTGGTTGTCTGCCAGCCAGACGGGAAGCACCCACGTCGGCCCGCGGGCCAGATCACCAGGCACCCAGTCGAACGTCCGGCTCGCTATCGTGTACACCACGACGGCGGCCGTCGAACCCGAGACGACGACGCCCGCAAGGCGTTTGCCGTCGCGTGACCACGACGTTGGCTGGAACTGGTCAGTCGGACTGACGGCCGGCTGGAACTCCGGTTTCGTGATCGGCGGCCCCGAGCTGCTGACGATGGTCCACTTGTTGAAACCGGACGCGATCGATGATCCATCCGGTGACCACACAGGCATGCCGGGTATCGCCGTGGCGGCCGTTCGAGGCGCCAGGTCGCTGCCGTCGGCTCGGATGGTCCACAAGTCGTAGGTGCCCGATCGATCGGAAAACATCGCCAGATGCGATCCATCCGGCGACCAGCTTACGCCCCGATCGCGAAAGGCGTCGTCGGTGAGCCGCCGATACTCGGTGCCATCGACACGCGCAACGAAGAGGTCCTCCTGCGCTCCCGCAGATGTGAAAGCGACCCACCGACCGTCGGTCGAGACGTCATGATCCCGGATTGGCCGGTTCCCTCGGACAATGGCGACGGGCGGTCCCGTCACGATGCCCCGGTCTGCATCGAACGGCACACGGAGAAGCGATGACCTGGGGTCCAGACTGGCGAAGGCCATCCGGGATCCGTCGCGTGAGAACGACAGAAAACCGGCCCACGTCGTTGGCGCAGTGACAGGTTCCGCCGCTCCGACCGTCTTGCCCGACTGCTCGTCGATCGGAATGCGCCACAGATTGAAGGTTCCGCCGCGGTTGCTCGCGAAATAGAGGAAGCGTCCATCGGACGACCATGTGGGATTCCAGTCGAGCGCCCCGTCGTTGGTGACCTGCACGCTGATGGCGCTACCGATGGCTGGCACGGTCCAGATGTCGCGCTGGCCGTTGGTGCCGTTGCTTGCCCAATAGGCGATTCGCGTACCGTGCGGTGACCACTTGGGCTGCTCCGCGTTCTCGGGCAGGTCCAGCGCTCGCACGCGACCCGTCTGTACCGCCACGACTGATAGACCGGGAACCAGTACCGGAGAGGTGTGTGGGATCAACGAAGGGGGCCAGCGCAAAAACAATCTCGGAGCCGTCTGGAGACCAGCTTGGGAAGAAACCCGTTTCTGTCAGCCGGATGACCGACTCTCCGGAGGCGGTCATCAGGAAGATGCCGCCGTTGCCCGATCGGAACGCGATCCGCTCGCCATCCGGAGAAAACGATGGCTCGTGATCGTCTCCTGGAGTCTTTGTGGTGAGCCGGACCGGATTCCGGTTCCCGACACGCAGCACGTAGATCGCCGCGTCTGCGCCGTCGGTCTTGACGTAGGCCACTGACTTACCGTCAGGACTGATCGAGGGTGCCGTCTCGACGCCAGGCTGATCCGTGACTTGCGCGAACGCGAGCGCTTCTGGCCCTGCGACGAGAGAATCACCAACGCCGGCACCGCTGGTGGAAATCCGGCCCCACAGAAACGCGGCAGCCGCGAGGACGATCGCCCCGCCAAGCATTGCCAGGGTACGGACCACTGACTGCGGGGCACGCCGGCCGTCGTTGACACTGGTGCGGCCAGAAGCCGATCCAGCCAGGCTCGATCGCAGCGCAAACGCGAGATCGCGAGCCGACTGGAACCGTTCAGCAGGATTCTTCTCCAGGCAATGGTTCACGACTCGCTCGAGGTCCGGCGGGACGGCCTCAGTCAGCGAGCCGATCGACGGCGGCTCGTCGCGAAGGACTGCCGTCATCGTCTCGGCAGCGGTTCCGCGGTCGAACGGGCGCCGGCCAGTGAGCATCTCGTAGATGACGACGCCGAGCGAGAAGATATCGGTGCGTGGATCGACCACCTCGCCGCGCACCTGTTCGGGCGACATGTAGCCGACCGTGCCCATCGTGATACCGGGCTCGGTCAACAGGGCCGTCGTCTGATTGCCGGCCGCCAGTGCGGGGGCCTGACCAGCGCGAGACCGAAATCGAGAACCTTGACGTGTCCGTCACTCGTGACGAACAGATTCTCGGGCTTCACATCGCGGTGGATGACGCCCTTCGCGTGTGCTGCCGCCAGGCCGTCCGCGATCTGTCCCGCGTACTCCACGGCCTTCCGTGGCGCCGATCGGTCCCCCGATGAGCGCCTCACGGAGCACCTGGCCATCCAGCAGCTCCATCGCGACGAAGCGGCGGGCGTCGGACTCGCCGATGTCGTGGATGGCGAGAATGTTTGGATGCGACAGTGACGCGACCGCTCGTGCCTCGCGCTCGAACCGTGCGAGCGCGTCGGGGTCGCTTCGAGAATCGATCCGGAAGAATCTTGATGGCGACATCGCGTCCGAGCCGGCTGTCACGGGCGCGGTACACTTCGCCCATGCCGCCGGCGCCAATCAGCGCGACGACGTCATACGCGCCGAGCCGCGTGCCGGCCGCGAGGGTCACCGATCGTTCCACCACTCGACGGCCGCGCGTTCCGGCCTGGCGAACACCTTGATGAGCAGCGCTCCCGCGGCGAATCCCGCGACGTGCGCCCAGAAGGCGATGCCGCCAGACGTGGCGCGCCCGAGTCGGTCATCAGCGCGCCCACGCCGCCGAACAACTGGAAGTACGAACCAGATGCCCAGGAAGACGACCGCCGGCACTTCGATCAGCTGAATGAAGAAGAAGATGCGGCAGCAAGGTGATGATGCGCGATCTGCGGATACAGGACGATGTAGCCGCCCATGACGCCGGCGACGGCACCGGATGCGCCGATGGTCGGCACGGTGGACGACGGATCGCTGAGCGCCTGCGCGAGGGCCGCAACCGTTCCGCACAGCAGATAGAAGACGAGATAGCGCCGCGGCCCAGCGCGATCTTCGACGTTGTCCCCGAAGATCCACAGGAACCACATGTTCCCGATGGCGTGCATCCAACCGCCGTGCAGGAACATCGAGGTGATCACGGTCACCCAGCTGAAGTACGCAGGCACGAGCGCCCACCTGTTCACGAACGCGGTGAGCTGGCGATCCGAGAGGGAGACTTCGTAGAGGAAGGCGAGCGAATTGAGGGCGATGAGCGCCACGGTCACGCCGGGGAACGTCCTCGACGGGATGACGTCCCGCAGCGGGATCATACGGATCAGTATAGCGAGGACGGCGCTCGCCGGCCCGTCCGTATAGAATTCATCGAATGATCTGCAGGAGCTGCGGCACCGAGATCGCCGACAAGGCGCTCATTTGTTACCGGTGCGGTACGGCCACGACCGAGCCCAAGGTCAAGCCGCCGGTCCAATCAACGCCCTCGTCGCGGTGGCCGGGGGCGGTGGCCCTGCTTGCCCTCGTGATCGCGGGCCTGTTCATGGGTCGTGCGGTCGAGGGCGATCTTCCGCAGATCGTCGGCTACGTGCTCGCAGCGCTGGCTGCCATCGTGCTCGTTTTCCGGATCGTCCGGCGCCGGTGAGGGGAGGGCCGCGGTTGCTGGCCTTTTTTGAATCAGCTATGCTTCTGTTTCGCTTTAGCCCCTGAGGTCCGGACCACACGATGTCTGTTGGGCGTCTCGAAGTGACGGATGCGCTCGGGCGCCGGCTGGTGCCGCTCGAGAAGCCGGTGTTCTCCATCGGCCGCCGCAGCGGCAACGACCTGCAGCTGGTCGGGAGCGACGTGTCCCGCGATCACGCGGAAATTGCCCTCGACTCCAACAAGTACATCCTGCGCGATCGGGGCTCCCGCTACGGCACGTTCGTCAACAGCGAACAGGTGGCCGAGAAGGAGCTCACGCACGGGGATCTCATCCGCCTCGGCCGCAGCGGCGGCGCGGAAATGGTCTTCCTGCTGGACGATGCGCCACAGTCGGGTTCGGTGGACAAGCACACCACGTCCGCCGTCGGCGACCTGCGCCAGATCGCGGCGCTTCTCGAGGGACTCCGGGCGCTGGGCTCCGGACGCGTGCTCGACGAGGTACTGGCGCTCGTCATGGACTCGGCGATCGAGGTCACGGGCGCCGAGCGCGGCTTCATCATGCTGGCCAACAAGGAGAACGAGCTCGAGTTCAAGCTCGCGCGCGCCCGGAGCCGCGTGACGTTGCCTGGAAAGAGCTTCGAGACCAGCCGCAAGATCCCTGAGGAAGTCTTCGCGACGGGTCAGGAGCGCGTGGTCGCCGACCTCCTCGACAGCAGCTTCGCCACCGAACACAACAGCACCGTCGTGCTCGGCATCCGTCACGTGCTCTGCGTGCCGCTCAAACTCGTGCGCTACCTCGATCGCGCGGACATGCCGAATGAAGAGCGCCGCATCGGCGTGCTGTACCTCGATAGCCGCGAAAAAGGAGCGGTGCTCTCCCGTGCGGCTCGCGCCGCGCTCGACACGCTCGCGACAGAAGCCGCTGTGGCGATTGAGAACGCGCGCCTGTACCGCGAGACGCTCGACAAGGCACGGATCGAGCAGGAAATGAAGATCGCCGCGGAGATCCAGCGCGCCCTGCTGCCGCCACCGCAGCGGCTTGGCGGCTATTTCGAAGCCGTCGGCGCGTCGGTGCCCTGCCGGGCGATCGGTGGTGACTTCTTCGACTACGTGGACCTGCCGAATGGCGACTTCGGTTTTGCCGTCGGCGACGTCGCCGGCAAGGGCGCGCCGGCCGCACTGCTCACCGCAGTGCTCCAGGGCGTCTTTGCGTCGCAGGCGTCCTCGGGCAGCGGACCGGCCACGACGCTCGCCCGCGTCAATCAGGCGCTCATCCGGCGCTCGGTCGAAGCGCGGTTCGCGACGGCGTTCTACGCGGTCCTCAACCCCACGGGCTCACTGACCTATTGCAACGCGGGCCACAATCCGCCGCTCCTGCTGCGAGCCAACGCGGTCGAGCGGCTCGAGCAGGGCGGGCTGATCCTCGGCCTCTTCGAGCATGCGGCGTTCGAGGAAGCGACCGTGCAGCTGCATCCTGGCGATCTGTTGATCACGTTCAGCGACGGCGTGACCGAAGCCATGAGCGCGTCGTCCGAGGAATACGGCGAATCGCGGCTGCTCGAGACCGTCGAATCCCACCGTTCGCAGAAAGTGTCCGAGCTGGTCGATACCATCTTCGCCAGTGTCCGGGCATTCACCACCGGCGCCGACCAGAGTGACGACGTGACGGCGCTGGTGCTCCGGTATGGCGGCTGATCGCCGACGCGCTCGACGACTCACGATCGCCCTGTCCCTCCTCTTCGCATTCATCGTCTGGAACGGCGTGTTCGATGCGCGGATTGCCGAAGCGACCCGACAATTCACGAGGCAGCGCGATGCGTCCGCAGACCGCCGGCCAGTCCGGATCGATCTGACCATGCACGCGGCGACCGTGCAATGCGCATGGGAAGCGACGGGCGCCGGCATCGCGGCGCTGGTCGTCGGGCTCGCGGTCGGGACGTGGTGGACCAGGCGGGAGCGGGCTACGGATGCTTGAGGCGGGCTTCGATCGCGGGCAGCGCGTCCATCAGTACGTCACCCACCACCTCGAGACTGCGGGCGCTCACTTTGTCGAGCGTATCCTCGGCCGTGTGCCAGGCCGGATATTCCAGGTCGATCAGATCGGCGGAAGGGACGCCTGCGTGAAGGAAGGCGAGGTGATCGTCTTCGATGGTCGTGCTTTGTGCGACAAACACGTCGTCGTGCCCAAGCTTCGCGGCTGACGCCCAGATGATGTCGTTGACCCACGACGTGGATCGCTGTTCACGGCGGATCGTGAGGTCGCGGTCGCCGACCATGTCTACGAGCAGCATGGCCCGCAAGTCCTTCAGCGCGCCCGTCCGCCTCGCCTCGTCCACGTAATGGCGGCTGCCGTACGTGTTGTCGTCTCCGCTCCAGTCGGGCAGCGTCGCTTCCTCACCGTCGAAAAACACGAACTCGAGGGTGAACGCGTTCTGGCGGTTCTTGAGCGCGCGGGCGAGCTCGATCAACATGGCCGTGCTCGACCCGCCGTCGTTGGCGCCCACGAACCTGAATTGACGGTACTGCTTCGTATCGTAGTGGCCACCGATCACGATGCGCTCTCGTGTCGCACCTGGAAGGGCGGCGATGAGGTTGACCATCCGCACCGTGCCGAGCGGAGTGGCGGCATCGAAGGACTGTTCGGTCGGCGTGAGTCCGATCGAGGCCATCTGTGTCGAGATGTAGCGGCGGGCCTCGCTGATGCCGGGTGATCCCGATGGACGGGGGCCGATCGCGGTGAGCTGCCGGACGTGCTCGAACGCGCGGCTGGCGTCGAATCGGGCATGGGACGCCTGGGAGTGCGGCTTCCCCTCGCGAGCGGCACCTTCCGCCCACATGCAGATGGAAAGCGCTGCGACGATTGCGAGGGCCGTCATCGACGGCGGCCGGGTCATTGCCGGTCCGCCATGGGCACGTAGTCCCTCTTGTCGGCCCCCAGGTAGACCTGTCGCGGCCTGCGTGATCTTCGTGTCGGGATCGAGCAGGCTCTCTTCCCACTGCGCGAGCCATCCTGCGACGCGCGGGATGGCGAACAGCACCGGAAACATGTCGGTCGGGAAGCCCATGGCCTGGTAGATGAGTCCCGAATAGAAATCGACGTTCGGATACAGACGCCGCTTGACGAAGTACTCGTCCTGGAGCGCAATGCGCTCCAGCTCCATCGCGATTTCGAGCAACGGGTTCTTGCCCGTGACCGCGAACACTTCGTCCGCGGTGCGCTTGATGATCTTGGCACGCGGGTCGTACGACTTGTAGACCCGGTGCCCGAATCCCATCAACCGGCCCTCGCCGGCCTTCACGCGCTTGATGAACTCCGGCACGTGATTCACGTGGCCGATCTCGGCCAGCATTCGCAGCACCGCCTCGTTGGCGCCGCCGTGCAGCGGACCGGACAGGGCCGAGACCGCGCCGGCCATGACGGTGAACAGGTCCGCATGAGAACTGCCCACCGCACGCATTGCGAACGTGCTGCAGTTCTGTTCATGGTCGGCGTGCAGCACGAACAATGTGTCGAGCGCTCGTGACAGCACGGGCTGCGGTGTGTACGGCTTTCCGGGCTCGGCAAACAGCATCGCCAGGAAGTTCGGCACGAATGCGAAGACTCGGCGACGGCGGGACGATCGGAAGATGCCGCCGATAACGGTACGCGTACGCCGCCAGCGTCGGCGCGTGTCCCAGCACGCGGTGCATCTGCAGCGTGCGATTCCAGTCTTCGAAGATCCGCCGCGACTCGGGGTAGAACGTGGAGAGCGACGCGAAGCTCGCGGCCAGAACGCCCATCGGATATGGATCGTTCGGAAATCCGCGAAACAGCTGTTCGATGCCTTGCGGCGGTGTGCGCTGCGCTTCGATGGTCTGCGTGAAGGTAGCCAGCTGCGAGGCGTTCGGCAGCTCACCGTGGAGGATCAGATAGGCGGTCTCGAGAAACGAGCTGTCCTCGGCGAGTTGTTCGATGGGATAGCCGCGGTAGCGGAGGATGCCCTTGTCGCCGTCGATGTAGGTGATCGTGCTCTTGCAGGCGGCCGTGTTCATCAGCGCCGGGTCGTACATCATCAGCCCGAAGTCGTCGGCGTCGGTCTTGATGGCGCGCAGCTCGGAGGCTCTGATCGTGCCGTGCTCGATAGGCAGCTCGTAGCGCTTGCCGGTGCGGTTGTCGATGATGGTCAGGGTATCAGGCATGCGCGCAGGCGAGGCCAGTAAACGTCAGGATCCGTCCGTCTGATCGTCACCGGGTCCCGGCATCCGGTGACACGGCTTCAGCGGGCACGCCGTACTTTCCCTCGGCCCAGCGCGCCAGATCGATCAGACGGCACCGCTCGCTGCAGAACGGGCGGTGGACCGGATCGACCGGACGCTTGCGGCACAGGACGCACCGTGGCTCCGGCACGGACGGCACACGGGTATTCTATGGCCCACTACAGCGCTGGTTCAAGCTGCGGCCCGAAGCGTCAGTCGCGCGATCGATCCGCAGGCGCGCCGCTGGCGTGATGACGCACGTCGCGGGCGGAGACCATGAAAATGACGTCTTCCGCGATGTTCGTGGCGTGATCCCCGATGCGTTCGAGGTGCCGCGAGATGAGGATGAGGTCGAGCGCGGGCTCGATCGTGTTGGGATCCTGCAGCATGTACGTCAGGAGCTCCCGGAACACCTGCGTCTTCAGCGCATCCAGCTCGTCATCGGCGTTCAGGACGGCTTGTGCGAGCGCCGTGTCCCGCCGGACGTACGCGTCGAGCGCGTCGCGCAGCATGGCCTGCGCGATCTCTCCCATGCGGGGAATATCGATCAGTTTCTTGACCGGTGGATGCAGGGTGTACCGCCGGGCGGCTTCCGCGATATTGATCGACAGGTCTCCGACGCGTTCGAGGTCGGTGTTGATCTTCACGGCCGCGACGATGGCGCGGAGGTCGGCGGCCATCGGCTGGTGCAGCGCGAGGAGGCGGAAGCAGCGGTTGTCGATCTCGATGTGCAGCTCGTTGATCGGCTCGTCGCCGTTGAGCACCTGCTCGATGGCCTCGGGGTCGCGATCGGCGAGCGCCTGGACCGATCGGCGGACGCGGTCCTCCGCCAGACCGCCCATTTCGAGCAGCCGCGACTGTAGGGTCTCCAGTTCTTCCTGGAAATGTCGGACGACGCGTTCCATAGTAGCCGCGCGATCTATCCCTATCCGAACCGGCCGGTGACGTAATCTTCCGTCAGCTTCTGGCCTGGCGCGGTGAAGATTTTGTCGGTGCGATCGTGCTCGATGAGTTGACCCATCCAGAAGAACGCGGTGTAGTCGGACACACGCGCGGCCTGTTGCATGTTGTGAGTCACGATCACGATCGTGTACGTCTTTTTGAGCTCGTATATCAGCTCTTCGATGCGCTGCGTGGCGATGGGATCCAGCGCTGATGCCGGCTCGTCCATCAGCAGCACCTTCGGTCGTACGGCAAGCGCTCGCGCAATGCAGAGACGCTGCTGCTGCCCGCCCGAGAGCGCCAACGCCGACTCTTGCAGGCGGTCCTTGACTTCGTCCCAGATTGCGGCCGCGCGCAAACTCTCCTCGACGCGCGTGTGAAGCTCGGCGCGTGACGATGTGAGCCCGTTCAGGCGGACGCCGTACGCCACGTTCTCGAAGATGGACTTCGGAAACGGATTCGATTTCTGGAACACCATGCCGATCCGCCGCCTGAGGCCAACCACGTCGAGCGAGGGATCGTAAATGTCCACGCCGTCCACGCGGATGGTGCCATCGAGCCGCGTGCCGGGAATGAGGTCGTTCATCCGGTTCAGCGTGCGGAGGAACGTGCTCTTGCCACACCCCGACGGGCCGATGAATGCGGAGACGAGATTCGACCGCAGCTGGACCGAAATGTCCTTCAGGGCGTGATTGGGACCGTAATAGAAATTCACCCGTTCGACGTCCACCTTGACCGGCGGCAACTCTTCGGCGGTCCTGGCAGGTTGGAGACGGGAGGCAAGTGACGGAAGTGGGGGGGCGTCTGTCGGCATGGGGCTCGTCGCGTCAACCGGGCCACGGCTCGACGGCTGGTCGGGCCGATCGACGAGCGCCATCATGGCGTGTCGGGCACCGGAACAGGGTACAAAACAGGGATTTCGCGCCTGTTACCGTGATGTTAATTCCGCGTTACACGCCCCCGCCGTCTCTGTGACGCCTTGTTTGGCGCGGGTGCGCCGACCGATTTCGTGTCCGGTTCGGCGGCCGCCAGGCGGGCAGCTGACGGGTTGGTCGCCGGCGACACGGCAAAGCTGACTCGCTTGCCAAGGACTCGTTCGAAGGGACCGGCGTGCTTGGGAGCGGTCCACACCTCGAGCTCCGCGTCGCCGTCGGTCTTGAGCTGCACCAGACAATCGTCCGTGCGATCCGTCACGACGGCGTCCGCGATGGCAGAGGAGTGGCTCCGGTCGAGTCCCTCGGCGAGCCTCAGTATCGCTGACAGCACGCGCACGGTACGGCGGCTGGCCGCGGGCAACCGCGCATAATCGCGATGGGTCTTGCTTGGCGGCGACCGCCGGTGATACCGCGCCACGAGCGCGATGACGGCGATTTCGTCGGGATCGAATCCGCGCAGATCCCCGTTGGTAATCAGATAGTGCGAATGGCGGTGGTGTTTGTCGTAGCTGATATGCCCGCCGATATCGTGGAGCAGTGCCGCGTACTCGAGCCACTCGCGCTCGCGATCGGTCGACCCGTGCGTGCCGCGCGTCTGATCGAAGAGTGACAGCGAAAGCCGCGCGACCTGTTGCGCGTGCTCCGGGAAATAGCGGCAGCGCTCCGCCAGTTCGATGACGCTCCGACGACGTGGATCCGGATACTGATCGACCTGCGTAATCTGCGTCCGGTTCTTCCGGATGTAGTCGAGGATGAGCCCTTCGCGGAGCGCCAGATCGCACAGCGTGAGTTCGGTCGCGCCGAGGCGTCGCAGGATGGTGTCGAGCAGTACGGCGCCAGCAACCACGATGTCGCCGCGCTTCGGATCGAGGCCCGGCAGACGGAGCCGCTGGCGCAGATCGAGACCGACGACGCGCTTGCGAAGCTGGTGAATCTCGGATGCCGGCACGCGTAGATTCCGCAGTTCGGCTGGCTCGTGGCCGGTTGCGTGGAAGGCAGCCATCTGGCCCAGGCTGAGAATCGTGCCGGACGTGCCGATCGCGCGGGCAAATCCGCTCTTGGCTACGGCACTCGCGTAAGGCTCGATGGCGTCGGTGATGGTCCGCACGAGCCGCCGCTCATCACGGTCCGACAACGGGTCGCTCTTCACGAGCCGCTCGGTCATCCGGATCACGCCGATCTTGAAGCTCCTGGACATCCGCAGCCGCTCGGCCGTGCCGAGTGTGATCTCGACGCTGCCACCGCCGATGTCGATGACCACGGCTGACCGTGTGCCAACGTTGACGCCGTACATGGCCGCCAGATGGATGAGACGGGCCTCCTCGGTGCCGGAGATGACTTTGGCGTGAATCCCGGTCTCTGCCTGAATCGCGGCGAGGAATTCGCCGCCATTTTCGGCCTCGCGTGTCGCGCTGGTGGCGCTGGCGAGAATTTCGTCCACACGATGCGAGTCTGCAAGCCGGCGGAACTTCGACAACGCCATCAGCGCGGCGCGCACGGCGGCGTCGGTCAGGCGGCGGCCATCGAGACCGCCCGCGCCGAGTCGCACCATTTCCTTCTCCTGATCGATGATTTCGAAGGAAAAATCCGGCCGCACCTGGACGACGATCATGTGGACCGAGTTGGTGCCGATGTCGATGGCCGCGAGCCGCATGAGCTATTGTGCGTGAGGCCTGGAACGGTGCAGTGGCGAAAGCGCCGACCGCATATAATGAATGGTTTGCGGGTCTCGCCGGAAACGGACCCCGTCACTCAGTTCAGAACAGTCGAAAATCCTACCATGAACCCTCAGTTCGGCCCCGACCGCGTGATTGCGCGTCGGCTGCGAGCGCTCGCCGACGCATTGCCGGCAGCGTTCGACGGCGAGGTGACGGGCGTCCACAAAGCACGCGTCGCCTCGCGACGCGTGCGCGAAGCGCTGCCGGTTCTGCTCGTGCATGCGCCCGCCAAGCGAGGCCGCAAGCTCCGGCGCGCGTTTCAGCGCGTCACGCAGGCGCTCGGTCCCGTGCGCGAAGCGGACGTGACGCTCGATCTCGTCCGCGGTCTGAAAGAGGAAGCTCCCGAGACCGGCGACGCGCTGCGCACGGTGTCGCGTGAGCTCGAATCCGAGCGACAGCGCCGGCACGAGCACATGGTGGCCGAACTGGACGATGTGGACTTCGAGCAGCTGGTGGAGCGGATCGGCACCGCCATGCACGACGGGCCCGACGATCCCGACGACTCGCCGACCGTGCAGGCGGCCGTCAGTGCCGGCCTCGCCATCCGTGCCGCGCGACGCACGCGCCAGCTGCGCACGTCGGTCGAAACGGCCGGTTCGCTGTATGCGCCCGAACCGATCCACGCCGTGCGTATCGCGGTCAAGAAGCTGCGGTACGTGCTGGAACTGGCCCACGAGCTCAAGCTGCTGCGGACGCAGCGATTCGTCGCACGGCTCAAGGCCTGCCAGGAGACGCTCGGGTCGATGCATGACTCGCAGGTGCTCATCGAACACATTGCGCGCATGCAGGCAACGCTGGCGCCGGACGGGGCTCCCGACACGCTCGAGCGGCTCGACGAGGTGCGGGATCGACTCGAGACGCGCTGCCGCGAAGACCACGCGCGCTATCTGGCGCGGCGCGAACGCCTGGTCGCCGCCGCGGAAGCTGCCCTCGATCAGCTGACGACCGCGTTGCCCACGTACGGCGCGGACGCGCCGGTTCCGATGACGATCCACTGACCCATGGCCCCGGGTGCCTTCACGCTCTACCTTGTTCGGCACGGACGCGCTGCGGAGCGCGGCGACGAGTGGCCCGACGATGGCAAACGGCCGCTCACACCGCAGGGCATCGACCGCTTTCAGCAGGTGGTGCGCGGACTCTCCGTCCTCGGCGTCACCATCGACATCGTCCTGACCAGTCCACTGGTGCGTGCACGACAGACGGCGGATCTCCTCGCGGGAGAATTACGGCCGCATCCATCCGTCGAAGTCACGGAAGTACTCGCGCCGGGCACGCCAGTCGCTGATGTGATGGCGGCGCTCGCGCGGACGCGTCGCGCGAAGTCGATCGCGTGCGTCGGACACGAGCCCGATCTCGGCGTGCTTGCGGCGCGCCTGATCGGCGCCCGCCGCGCCCTGCCACTCAAGAAGGGCGGCATCTGCCGAATCGACATGGCCGGATCGCGGACCGCCGGCGAACTCGTCTGGTTCGCACCGCCCCGACTGCTACGCCGATCCGCGCGCTGAGTCCTCCAGTGCGCGTTGCCGTCATCATCAATCCTGTGTCGGGCTTCACGCTGCGCAGGGATGCGGGACGTCGCCGTGCAGAGCAGGCGATGGACGTCCTCGTCGGCTGTGGCGTCCGTCCCGAAGTACTCGTCTCTGAACGCGCGGGCCATCTGTTCGAGCTGGCGCGCGGCGCCGTCGAGCGTGGCGCCACACGTGTGATCGCGTGGGGCGGCGATGGCAGCGTCAACGAGGTGTCCCGCGCTCTCGCGTTCACGGGGACACCAATGGCAATCGTACCCGCGGGCTCTGGAAACGGGCTCGCTCGCGCGCTGGGCGTGCCCATGCGCAGCACCGCGGCGCTCCACACCGCACTTTCCGCCAAACCCCATCCGATCGATCTGGGCGAGATCGACGGCCATGTCTTCGCCAACATCGCAGGCGTCGGTTTCGACGCGCATGTCGCACACGCGTTCAACAGCGGCCGACGGGGACGCGGCCTCCAGGGCTACGCGCGGCTGGTCACGTCTGAATTGTTCAGTTACAGCCCTCGGCAGTACAGGTTGCGAGTGGATCAGGCGGAGACGCACCCCAAGGCCTTTCTCCTCACAATCGCCAACGGGCCCCAGTGGGGGAACGGCGCCACGATCGCACCCGATGCGCGGCTCGACGACGGCTTGCTCGATGTCGTCATTGCCGAGACGTCGTCGGCGCTGCAGGCGGCAACGCAGGTGCCCAGGCTCTTCACGGGCACGATTACGCGGGCCAAGGGCGTCTCGCTCGTCAGAGGCCGGCACGTCACTATCGAAGGAGACGAGCCGCTGTGTCTGCACGTGGACGGGGAAGCGGTCGCTGTTCGCTCAGCGCGCCTCGACGCGTTCGTGCATCCCTCCGCGCTCATGGTCTGCACGTAGCCTGCTCGCGCATCTGGCCGAGCTCGTTTTCTTCCCATAAACAACTGAAAATTAACAGGTTGCAGGTGTTACAGAGTGTTTACACCAGTCCGGCACCGTGTCGGGGGAAGATGCGTCCAGACAAGGTAGCGATCATGTATACGAAGCATCTCAGCAATGACGGGCACACGAGGAAGTTCGAGATCACCGACATGGGCGGCAGTTGGGAAGTCCGCACGGTAGAAGACAGCCGTCTCGTGAAGCAGGTTCGGTACGACGATTGGCATCGCGTCGAACGCGCGATGCTGACCATCCGGTTGGAAGTCTCGACGCTCGAAGCCGCAGGATGGGTGGCCGACTGAGGGCGTGTGGCGCTCGCGCGAGCGCGCGAAGCGGCCCCGGCTATTCGACGAAGCGGTAGCCGAGGCCGACGACGGTTTCGATCTGGCGCCCGACGGGACCGAGCTTTCCGCGCAGGCGTCCTACGTGCACATCGACGGAGCGGGTTTCGATCAATCGATCGTATCCCCACACCCGCTCGAGCAATCGATCACGCGAAAGCACGCGGTTCCGGTTTTCCACGAGATACCGGAGCAACTCGAACTCTCGGCGCGTGAGCTTGACCGGCTCGCCCTCCACCGTGACCGAGACGGCGTCGAAATCCGCGACCAGATACTGGCCTTTGTAGACGGCTGGCGCCGGCACGAGTTGTTCGGCCTTGCCGCGGCGCAGCACCGCGCGCACGCGCGCGGCGAGCTCCCGCAAGCTGAACGGCTTGGTCACGTAATCGTCGGCGCCGACATCCAGCCCAGTCACGCGATCGCCCTCGGTCGTCCGTGCGGTGACCATGATGATCGGCACGCGCGCGGTGGCCGGCCGGGCCCTCAGGATGCGGCAGACTTCCAGGCCGCTCAGGACCGGCAGGTTGAGGTCGAGAATGATGAGGTCCGGCGTGTGCTCGGCGGCCGCAGTAATGGCCGCGTCGCCGCTGGTCGCGATCTCGACCTGCGCGTCGCCCGCACGTTCCAGCGTGTGTTTGATGAGACCGGCAATATCCTGCTCGTCTTCGACGACGAGCACGCGCGTGCGCGACACGGGAAGGCCTGCGGCTTTGAGGAATGTCGTAGCGGGCGACTGTGCGGCCCGGGACGGTTCGCTGTTCTGCACCAGCGACAGGCTACGGTAGCCACATTTCGTCGGGGTGACGCGAAGGTTAAATGTGAGTTACTTCGACGTCGCACGCCGTCGCCGTCGATCGCGACGGCATTTTCTACCAGGAGGACCGTGCGAGTCGAGGCGCGCGCCCCGCACGGTCAGTCGCTCCGCGTCACACCACCGTTCCGTCCGCCACGATGCCTTCCTTCGGCACGATGATGATGCCGTTCCGGATGTAGTAGCCGTCGCCATCGGCATCCTGCACGCCGCGTTCGTTGACGAGACGCACGTTGTCGCCGACGCGTGCGTTCTTGTCCACGATCACGCGATCGAGCACCGCATGGGCGCCGATGCCCATCGGTGGCACACTCCCACGCGAGGGCGCGATGTCATCCGACTCGTAGTAATCGGCACCGAGGAGAAGCGACCGTGAGATCTGGCTGCCCTCGCGGATGACGGTCCGCACGCCCACCACCGAGTCGCTGATCGTGCTTCTGGCGATCGCACAGCCATCCGTGATGAGTCCGTTCCGGACGATGCAGTCGTCGAGACGCGAGCCCGGCAGATTGCGGGGATGGCTGTAGATCGGCCGCCGGGAATCGTAGAACTGGAACGGTGAATCCGGACGTGTGATGGCGATGTGGGCGTTGTAGTACGACTCGACGGTGCCGACGTCCGCCCAGTAGCCTTTGTGCAGGTACGCGTTCACCTTGTATCGCGACAGCGCGGCCGGAATGATTTCCCGTCCGAAGTCGATGCCGGGCTCGTCGAGCACGTCCATGAGCACCTGCCGCGAGAACACGTAGATTCCCATCGACGCGACGTAGGGCTTCTCGGGGTTGTGGCCGGTAAACACAGCGCCGGAGGGTACGCTCGCGCCGATCTCCACCAGGCGTTCGGCGTTCGGCTTCTCTTCGAACGCGACGATCTGTCCCTTGCGATCGAAGCGGAAGATGCCCATCTCGGTCGCATCGTCCTTGTCGACCGGCTGCGCAGCAATCGTGATGTCGGCGTCACGATCGATGTGCGCATCGATCATCTCGGTGTAGTCCATCCGATAGAGATGGTCGCCGGCGAGGATCAGGTAGTAGTTCGCCTCGTGCCGCTCGAAATGGCGGCGCGCCTGGCGGACCGCGTCGGCGGTGCCCTGGAACCAGTTCGAGCTCTCCGGCGTCTGTTCCGCGGCCAGGATCTCGACGAAGCCGCGCGAGAACACGTCCATACGGTAGGTCTGCCCGATGTGACGGTTCAGCGACGCGGAGTTGAACTGTGTGAGGATGAAAATCCGCCGGATTTCCGAGTGGAGGCAGGAGCTGATCGGGATGTCGATCAGACGGTACTTGCCGCCGATCGGCACCGCCGGCTTGGAGCGGAGCTGCGTGAGAGGAAAGAGCCGCGCGCCCCGCCCGCCACCAAGGATGATGGCGAGGACGTCATTCATGGGGACAGCCTATGCGTTGCCGTGCCGGCGCGCAAGCGGGCCCGGAACTCCCACGGCTGCAGGTTTTACGCAGCCGTTCCCGATCCGAGATCCCGTTGTCACATCCGCCTCGTAGGCTCGATAGCGCATGCAGTGGCTCCGCCTGCCGAGGCGAGTGACCCCGTGGCGCTGACAATGAGCGTGATTGTCTGCGCATACAACGAAGAGCGTTACGTGCCGGCGTGCCTGCACTCCATTCTTGCTCAGACCCGCCCCCCCGATCAGATTGTGGTCGTCAACAACGCGAGTACCGATGGGACTCGGGCCGCGAGTCTCCGGATCGATGGGGTGACGGTCGTGGACGAGCCGAGAAAAGGCCTCGTGCGTGCACGCGACGCCGGCCGGAAGACATCGACCGGGGACGTGCTCGTCTATCTCGATGCGGACTGCCGTGCCCCGCTCACCTGGCTCGAGCGGGTCGAACGAGTGCTGGAGCGGCGGACGGATGTGGTGGCAGTCACAGGACCGTACCGCTTCTACGACTGGGATCCGTGGGGCCGCGTCCTGATTGGCGCGTACGACCGGACGGTCGCGCCGCTCACCCACGTGGCCGCGCAGCGCGTCTTTCGCGTGGGCGCGCTGCTCTATGGAGGCAATTTCGCCGTCCGCAGGTCGGCGCTGGATCGCATTGGCGGCTTCGACGAACGAATCGAGTTCCACGGCGAAGACACGAACCTCGGACGCCGCCTGTCAGCCATCGGGCATGTCGTGCTGTCGAACGCCTGCTGGCTGCATACGTCCGCGCGCCGGTATCGGGCGCTCGGGACGTGGAAGGTCATGCGTCTGTACGCCAGAAATTTCTGGTCCGAGACGATGTACCACGAGCCCGCGGACCGGCAACACCTGGACGTGAGGACCTGAGTGCCTGGCTACGAGCCGTTCCTGCTCTGTGACTTCCACGTGCACACGCAGTGGAGCGATGGCCGCCTCCCGCTGCGCGAGGTGATCGATCTCTACGGCCGGACGGGCCGCTTCGATGTGATTGCGATCACGGATCACATCCTGATGAAGCGCGACCTGCTCGCCAGAGTCGGCCGGATCGGCACGCTGGGGCGCCGCGCGTTCGGTGTGCGTGAGGATGCGTTCGACGACTACCTTGCCGAGATCCACTACGAGGCCGCTCGAGCCCGCCGTGAATACGACATGCTCGTCGTTCCCGGGGCCGAGGTCACGCAGAACCAGCTTCGCAGCAAGCGCAACGCGCACATCATCGCGCTCGACATCAAGCAATACATCAGCGCAGACCAGTCGCCAAACGCGATCCTCGCCGAGATTCGCCGGCAGGGCGCGGTCAGCATCGCCTGCCATCCGCATCACCGCACGACGCGCCGCATCGAGATCAGCACGTGCTATCTGTGGGACCACCGGAAAGAGCTGTCGGATCTGGTGGACGTGTGGGAAGCGGCCAACCGCGACGATCTCTTCTCGGTCACGAGCTTGAAGCACTTCCCGTACGTGGCAAGCAGCGACTTCCACAAGCCGAAGCACCTCTATTCGTGGAAGACGCTGCTGCGATGCGAGAAGACGTGGCCTGCCGTCCGGCGTGCGTTGATCGAGAATGTCGATGTGGCCTTGACGCTGTTTCGCGCCGAAGCGTGGAAGGCGGCCACCGAACCCGAGCCCGTTCGTGAGTCTCGACGGCCGGCCCGCGCCGCAGGTCGTGCGGCCGCAGCCTCCGCGGCGCTCGGCACTGCGCTCTTTCGCTGGCGGCGCGCGACCTGAGGCGAGGATCGTCCGCGGCCGATGGCCGGTGGGCTGGTCCGGTGTGAGCGAGCCGATGTCTCGTGAGCCGGACCGCGAGTCTGCCGTCCATCGGGCGCGGACGATCCGACCCGCCGCCGGCGAGAGTCGACTATCCAATGGAATCGAAGCGGTAGGACCGGGCGGGCCGCACCCCTTCGAGCGGTCCGCCCGGCGGCGCGTCCTGGCGGAACGCGCCTAATCAGAGAGGTCGATCAACGCGACACCGCTGCGATCGCAAAAACAGCGCGAGAGCGATGCCGTCAGTTACTAAAACTACTTTAGAAAGCAGTATTATTTACGCCAGACAGCGCCTGTCAAGGCTTTTCCGCGGTTGAGCTGGAGTTGCTTGGCAGCCGAGTGCAGCGAGCGGAAATCAGGCCGACACGGCCACCACTCGAGCGGGTCTCCGGAGTCGGCGGCGCAACTGATCCCGTGCGTCGCTCATCGCAACGAGGACGCTGCCCCAGAGACTGGCGTCTTCGCCCAACACCGATTCGACGAGCGGGCTGGGCGTCGGGACGATGCGTGCGACGACCCGCCGGACCTCGCCGACAAAGGCGGGGGCCTGCGCCGCGAGCGCTCCTCCGACGACAATGAGCGACGGGTCGAGCACCACGCTGAGGTTGGCGATCGCGATGCCAATCAGGGTGGCCGTCTCCTCGACGGCTCGGGCCGCTCGACGATCGCCGTTCTGCCACGCCTCGAACAGCGCGCGAATCCAGCTCTCATCGTCCTGATCGGCTGAGTGCGGCCAGCGGGCGGCCAGGGCCCGGAGACCGGCCAGGGTCTCGAGGCATCCCCGCGCGCCGAAATCGGTCTCGACGTATTGCGGCCCCATGCACATCAGCGCGATCTCGCCGGCGAGGAAGTTGTGTCCGTGCAGGAGCTCGCCGTTGACGAGAATGCCTGCGCCGATCCCGGTGCCGACACTGATGAACACGCACGTTTCGTGATCGCGTGCGGCACCGCGCCAATGCTCGCCGAGGACGGCAAAGTTCATGTCGTTGTCCACGATCACCGGCGCGTCGAGCGCGCGCCGGAGGATCGCGCCCATCGGCACGTTCGACCAGCCCTTGAGATTGGGCGCCAGCGCCATCACCACGCCACGTGTGCGATCGACCGCTCCAGGCGCGCCCGCGCCGACCGCGAGAAGGTTGGACGGCGACACGTCCACTTCCCGCAGCAGTTTCCGAAGCTCCGCCGCCACTGACGCGAGCAGCGCCTCCGGGGCGCGTCCCGGTGGCGTCTCGATCGTGCGTTGCAGGAGGGTATCGCCGCGCAGGTCGGCCACCGCCAGCCGCGTGCGGCTCGAGCCCAGATGCAGACCGGCCACGATGCCGTGCGTCGCGTTGAAGTCCATGAACGAGGGGCGGCGGCCGCCGCGTGATGGCCCGGTGCCCATGTCGCGGACGAGACCGAGACGAATCAAATGGCCGGTGAGCTGGCCGATGGTCGGGGCCGAGAGGCCTGTCGCGCGGATAAGTTCCGTCCGCGTGAAGGGAGCAGGGCGGTCCATCACGACGCCCAGCACGCGCTCCAGGTTCAGCGCCCGCAGGTGCGACGCCTGACGGACACCATCGTGGGCGGTCCGTGCTTTCAGAGGGCGTCGTGCGAGAGGGGCCATGTGCGACAGAGTGTAAGGAAGCTGCTGGCGGCTGGCAACGCCCGAACGTCACTTGTCAATCCTCTTTGCGTGCTGGGTGACGTGGCCCGATGCCTCCCGGGGCGGCGCATCATCGGTCACAGCGGCCGGCGGGCGGCCGCCGACCCGCGCCAAATCGCGTGATAAGCTGCCAAATTCAGACCGATGGCGGCTTTCCTCCTCTCATTTCTCCTCGCGTTGGGCGGGCTTCCGGAGGCGACCGCGCTGCGCGGTGCCGTGTCCGATTCCACCGGCCGCCCCATCCCCGAAGCTCGCATCCTCGTCGAGGGAGAGACGACGGCCCACGTCGCTGGACCCGATGGGCGCTTCGAGGCGGGGCCGCTCGCTGACGGTCCGCATCACCTCATCGTCTCGGCACCGGGCTTTCAGGCGTGGGAGGGGACCATCCAGCTTCCCAGTGCCGACATCGCGGTTACGCTGCAACGCGTCTCAATCGATGAGCGCGTCGTCGTGACCGCCACACGGGGAGACGTCACTGTCCGCGATCCGGCGGCGGCGACCAGCGTCCTGTCGTCTTCCGATCTGTCGCTGTCGGCGTCCACGGCGCTCGACGATGCCCTGAGGACGACGCCTGGATTCAGCCTGTTTCGCCGCACTTCGTCGAAGACCGCCAATCCGACGGCACAGGGAGCCACGCTGCGCGGGTTGTCGGCGTCGGGTGCCTCGCGCGCGATCGTGCTGGCGGATGGGATCCCGCTGAACGATCCGTTTGGCGGCTGGGTGTATTGGGACCGCGTGCCGCGCGCCGCGATCGAGCACGTGGACGTCGTCCGCGGAGGGATCAGCGATCTCTACGGTGCCGACGCGGTCGGCGGTGTGATTCAAATCATCACGGCGCGGCCCGATGCGCCGGAAGTGCGGCTCGCGCTCGATGGTGATTCGACCGCGACGGCGCGGGCGTCGACGTTGGCGGCATGGTCGGGATCGGGTGCGCATGTCCAGTTCGCCGGAGAGGCCAGCCGCACCGATGGCAGCTTCGTCGTGTCCGAGGATGACCGAGGCGCCGTGGATCGCCGGGCGGGCGTGGACTATCTCAGCGGCCGAGTGCAAGGCGGCTACGACTGGTCGTCGGGCTGGCGTGCGAAGGGCCACGTCGGCGTTCTGGCTGAGAGCCGGCAGAACGGCACCGAGCTGCAGCTCAACGACACCTCCGAGCGCGATGCCGGCGGTTCGGTGGCCGGTCCGCTGGCGGGAGGTTTCTGGGAAGGCGCCATCCAGGCGGGCGATCAGACGTATCACCAGACGTTCTCGTCCATCTCGGCGACACGCGACACCGAGACGCTGACGACGCGCCAGACCGTGCCGGCGTCGAGCGCGATGGCCTCGACGACGTGGCGGCGGTTGGCGGGAACCTCAGACTTCATCGTGGGCGCTGACGTCCGGCAGATTACCGCCACCAACGCGGAGGTCTCGTTCGCGCCGAATGGCTCGATCCGCGGAACAACCGACACGCCGGGATTCGAGCGGAGCGGCGGTCTGTTCGCACAGGTGCGAGTCCCCATTGGCGATCGCATCACGCTCGTCGGCGGCGCGCGTGGCGACTCGTGGCAGCGCGAACGAGGGGGGCATTCAGTCGGCGAGTTCTCCCCGCGCGCGGTCGTTTCGGTGCGGCTGTCTCGCTGGCTCGCCGCCCGAGGCTCGGTGAACCGCGCCTTCCGCGTGCCCACGCTGAACGAGCGGATCCGGAATTTCCGAGTTGGCAACGTGCTGACGCTTGCGAATCACGACCTGCAGCCGGAAACGCTTCTCATGACGGAAGGCGGTCTCCTGGCACAGGGTTCGCGCGGGTCGCTGCGAACGAGCGTCTTCACGACATGGCTGGATCATGCGATCACCAATGTCACGCTGACGACCACGCCATCGCTCATTACGAGACAGCGCCAGAATGCGGGCTCGGTGCGGGCGACGGGCCTCGAGAGCGAAGGCGATTGGCGGCTCGCGCGTGATGTCAGTCTGCTCGGGAGCCTGGCGCTGACACATTCGAGGTTCGAAGACACGCCGGGGCTGAGCGGCAATCACGTGCCCCAGGTGCCGGACTGGCAGGTGACAGGCGGTGTCCGCTGGACGGCGCCCGGCCACACGTTGGCGCAGGTCCAGCTCCGCTCGTTCGGTCAACAGTACCGAAGACGACCGAAACACCCTCGTCCTGCGCAGCGCGACCCTCGTCGATGCGTCAGTGGACGGGAGGCTCGCGAGAAGCATGCGCTGGGTGGCGGCCGTCGAGAATCTGTTCAACACCGAGTACGACACGGGTCGGACGCCGCTCCGGACGATCGGCACGCCCTTGACCGTCCGCGTCGGGCTGCGGTTCGACGTTCGATAGCTCGTTCGCCGATCAACGAGCCCGGGTCGTCCCACCCTCCTTGTAGGCTCGATCCACGGCGCGCACGAGCGCGAGACGCGCACGAGCGATTGGGTCGACATTGGCGAGCTCACCCGCGTCATCCAGTCCTGATTGCAGCGCATCGGCGCCGGCCCACCGGACGGGTGCTGGCATCGGCTCGTCGCCGCGGACCGAATACCAGATGATCTCGTTGAGCACCTGCGGATCCGCCATGTCCGCATTCTGCATGTCCTGCCGCGCCGTCTGGTCCATGTAGTAGCGATCGCGCGCGCTGCGTGGGCGCGAGAAGATCAAATTGTCGTCGGCGACGTTTGGCAGTTCGGCCGTGTAGGGCGTGAGGTCTGCCTCACCGCGGAAGATATCCATGGGGACGGCGGCGGCGTCGAGCTGATTCATCGGGGCTATGCCGAGCAGCAGCTCGATGGTGCGGATGAGCGAGACGGTGTTGTGAACAGCGTGCACGAGCTGCCCAGGGCGGTTCCACGCACTGATCACCAGCACCGGCGAACGGTGCGCGTCCACGTGATCCGGACCATCCTGCGCATCGTCTTCGAGCACGAAGACGGCGGTGGTCTTCCAGTAGGGGCTGTGCGATAGGGCTTCAACCAGACGTCCGACGGCATAGTCGTTGTCGGCCATCATGAACTGCGGCGTTGCGTGCCCATTACGGAGCCCGTTGGTGTGATCGTTTGGGAACCGCATGATCGTGAGCGCGGGCAGCTGATCGCCCTTGCCTGCGTTGAGATCCGCCACGAAGCCGTCGAATTCGTCGAGCCACGCGCCGAGGCGCGACGTGCCGCGGAACCGCGCATCCGAATGATTCAGTCGGATCACGGCATCCATGCCGCCCGCCTTGGCCGCACGATAGCTATCCGCCGTGAACGCATCCGGCGTGAACATGTCGAACGCACGGAAGGTCGTGCTGTGATGCTGATCCTCGAGCGCGCGCTTGGTGGGCAGTGCAGCCACCGTCGGCGAGATATCGGGATACGTCTTGCGGCGCCGCGCATTGAGGGCCTGCACGTCGGCGGCTGACATGGTGCCGACGAACTCGCCATAGCTGCGATAGCTCACGCCCGCCTTGGCGGCGGCATCCCAGATGTACAGGGTGTCGGGCTCCGACACGTCGCGCTGGGCGTTGAGATAGGGCACGAAACCCCGCATGTAGCCCACCACATCGGCCGCGGTGACGGGCAGGTGCAGGAGCGGCGGCAGCTCCGACGGCGGCTCGTAGTCAGGCAGCCGATTGAAGCCTTCGTAGTCGTAGGTGCGCCCCCGGCCGGAATAGTTCAAGCGGAACGCCTTGTCCACGTAGTCGCTGGAGTACGCGGCCGTGGACCAGTTGTGACCATCCGCGCTCGCTTCGGCATTGACGAAGAAGCGATCGAAGAGCCCGAAGCGCAGCGCGAGCGCCCGGTGGTTGGGGGCGATGGATTGGGGCACGCCACGGTGTCGGCGCGCCGTGTCGCCCGTGCCGAAGAGTGCCAGGTCGGCCGACCCGTCGGCCGGCGTGCCGTCACCGCTCGCGGGCACGTCACCGAGCACCTGATCGTAGGTGCGGTTCTCCTTGATGATGTAGATGACGTGCGTGATTGGCGAGGGACCAGGAAAGAGCGATGTGACGGGCGGCCCCATCAAACCGTTCGCACGCATCACGGTCGTCGTCATCGCCGCGAGATCGGGTCCGTCGGGGAGCACGAGGCGCCGGATACTGCTGCGCATCAATGACACGCTATAGGCGCCGCGCAGCTTGTCGTTGGGCGGGAACTCCGGCGTCGGGGCGTTCGGGCGCGCCGGTGGCTCGCCTTTGCCGTTTCCGATGAAGAGGTGTCCGTCCACGACCGCCAACGCGGATGGATAGCGCGCCGTCGGGATGTAGCCGGCCACACGGGATCGGCCCGCCTCCCGATCGTCTCCAGGCGGATCGTCGCTATCGCGTTCCCGCGTCTCGAGCGCGGCGGCGCCGAGTTGAACAACCGCGACCGATCCGCTGAGCGCGTTGCCCACGAAGAGCGTCCGTCCCGACGCGTCGAGGGCGAGGGCCTGCGTGCTGTTGCCGAGCACCTCCGGCCCCCGCAGGCCGACCGGCACCCGCTCGATTTCGCGCTCGGCCATCGTGTCGATGATCGACACGGTGTCGCTGTTCGCGCACGCGACGTAAAGGCGACGGCCGTCCGCCGAGGCGAGCAGGGCCGCTGGATGTGTGCCGGTCGCTATGCGTCGTCTCACCACGAGGCGCTTGGGATCCACGACGGCCACCGTCGCTTCGTTCCACAACGAGACGAAGACTTTTTCCTTCGCGCCGGTCCCGATGGTGGCCACGTCGTACGGATAGACGAACGCGTGTCCCTTCGCGGATCTGGCGAGCGGAATCGCCCGCAATTGCCGCGGCTGTTCGAGCTGCACGACGGCCAGACTGTCGGCGAGGTTGTTGACGACGAAAAGGTGCCGCCCCGAGGTACTGACGGCGAGGCCCGCCGGATAGAGCAGACCAGGCTTCTCCCGATCGACCTTCGTAGGCGATCCCGGCGCCAAAGGCGACAGTGAGATGAATGGAGCGCTCACGTTCTTGCCCGCGGCGTCGTTCGCGGGCGACAGCGGAGCCGTGGCCCCGGGCGTGAACGTGAACAGCCAGACGCGATCCTGTACGCCGCCAGACGCGTAGAGCGGCCAGGCGCCGGTCGCATCAGCCTTCTTTCCGAATGCGACGCCGACGTTCACGCTTTGCGGCGTGGGGAAGTACACCGGACTGCACCACGATGGGCGACGGCTGCGCGGCCAGATCGATGACCTGCAGCAGTTGCTGGCCCTCGTTCGACTTGGCGTGCAGCTGGACGCCGTAGCCGCTGTTCACCACGATCAGGTAGCGGCCACCGTGATCGGGGCCGCTGTCGTCGGGGGAACGCACGAAGGCGAGGGGAAGCGACCCTTCGGCGATGGCTCCGTCCGCGGTGCGAATGAGATCACCTGCGGGTTCGAGCACGAACTGCCCGGGCACGGCGGGGATTTCTCCGCTTGTCGGCGCCTGCATGGACGGCCGAACCAGCGCAAGCACGACGAACAGGATGGAGAGCGGGACACGACGCATCGTTGGGATTCCCTGACCGGCCCAGCATACAACCAAGGGCCAAGGGCCGACGGCAAAGGGCAAAGGGCGGCCGGCGAGGGGCTTACGCAGCTCCACCTTTTGACTGCTGCGACGCGTGGACTCTTTACTCTTTGACCTTTCGACCCTTCGACTTTTCGACTCCCCAGTTAACACACCTTTAACCTGCCCGTCGCATCGCCGATACCCCTGTACTCGACACTACGGCTCGGCTTGGCTGACTGCACATCACTGGCACCCTTCTGCGGCGTCTCGCGCTCACCCATTGGCGCGTAGCGCCAGATAACACCGCCATGGAGGCTCCCTTGTTTCGACTGACGACTCGCGCCCGACGTTTTCTCTTTGGAGCCGCGCTGGCTGCCGCCATGCTGCGTCCTGGCCTCGCTTCGGCGCAGGTCACCCCCGCAGCGGGCTACACGCCGCCTGATGACACGCCGTCCATCAAAGTGGGCGCCGATGATCTTCGCCGACTACACCTACACGGATAGTCCAAAGGCGACGGATGCCGACGGGAACTCGTACAACCCGAGCGCCTTCAACGTGACGCGCGCCTACATCAACATCACCGGCAACGTGTCGCACAACATCGCGTTCCGCATCACGCCCGACATCACGCGCGAGACCTTCGTCGGTCCGGCCGTCAGCGGCAGCCTCGTGTATCGCCTGAAATACGCATTCGTCCAGTTCAACCTCGACGACTGGATGACGAAGGGTTCGTGGGTGCGCTTCGGCATCCAGCAGACGCCGTTCGATGGACTATGTCGGAAGGCATCTATCGCTACCGGTTCCAGGGCACCGATCTTCGCCGAACGCGAGGGCTTCCTGACGTCGTCGGATGCGGGCCTCTCGTTCCACACGAACTTCGGGAAGAACTTCGGTGACGTGCACGTCGGCGTCTACAACGGCGATGGGTACAGCAAGCCGGAAGCGAACAACCAGCCAGCGTACCAGATCAGAGGGACGCTGCGCCCGTTCGCCGGCGCCAAGCCGGTGTTCCGTGGCCTGCGGATCACCGGGTTCTACGATGCCGACAACTACATCAAGAACGACCCCAAGAAGCGCGGCATCGTCGGCGTTGACCTACGAGCACAAGTACCTGAACGCCGCGTTCGATTACCTGAACACGAAGGACCAGATGACCGCAGCTCGTCAAGAAGGTGAAGGGTGACGGCTATTCCGTCTGGTTCACGCCCAGGACGGCGATGGGCCTGGAAGGCCTGTTCCGGTACGACCACTACGCACCCGACAACTCGATCAGCAATCGCGAGCGGTCCCGCACGATCGTCGGCATCGCCTACTGGTTCAAGCATCTCGGCACGCCGACGACCGCGATTCTGCTGGACTACGACGACGCCCAGTTCGACAACTTCACGCCGTCGCTGCCGGACCAGCGGAAAATCGCTCTCCACGCACTTGTGAACTTCTGAGATCCGGAGGAGGATCCTCGTGATGTCTCGAAAGTCTTTCGCAGTCCTGGCGGCCGTGGTCGCCCTGGGTACGGGCCTCGTCGCCCAGCAGAATGTCCATATCAACGGTGCGGGCGCCACGTTCCCGTACCCGATCTATTCGAAGTGGTTCGCGGAGTACGCGAAGCTGCACGAAAACGCGCAGATCAACTACCAGTCGATAGGCTCGGGCGGTGGCATCCGGCAGGTGACGGCGCAGACCGTTTTTTTCGGTGCTACCGACGGACCGATGACCCCGGAGCAGCTGCAGGCCGCGCCCAGCAAGATTCTGCATTTTCCGACGGTCCTCGGGGCGGTTGTGCCCGTGTACAACGTCGAAGGCGTTGCCGAGCTCAAGTTCACCGGTCCGGTGCTGGCCGATATCTTCCTCGGCAAGATCACGAAGTGGAACGATCCGGCGATCGCGAAGCTCAATCCCGGTGTCAACCTGCCGGTCGCCGATATCACTGTTGCTCATCGCTCCGACGGCTCAGGCACCACCTATATTTTCGTGGACTATCTGGCCAAGCTGTCGTCGGAGTGGAAGGAGAAGGTGGGCATCGCGACGTCGGTGAACTGGCCCGTCGGCGTTGGCGGAAAGGGCAACGAGGGCGTGGCCGGCCTGGTGAAACAGACGCCGGGAGCCATCGGATATGTTGAGCTCATTTACGCCCTGCAGAACAAGATCAGCTACGGCACGGTGCAGAACAGCGCCGGTGAATTCGTGCGGGCGTCGGTCGAATCGGTGACCGCCTGCGCGGCGGCAGCGGTCAAGAGCATGCCGAAGGACTTCCGCGTGTCCATTACGAACGCCCCGGGTGCGGGTGTCTATCCGATCTCGTCGTTTACGTGGCTGCTCGTCTACGAGAACCCGAAGGACAAAGTGCAGGCGAAGGTGTTCGTCGACTTCATGAAGTGGGCGTTGACCGACGGGCAGAAGTTCGCGCCCGAGCTCGGCTACGCCCCGCTTCCTGCGGAGATCGTCAAGCTCGAAATGGCAGCCATCGGTCAGATCAAGCTGTAGACGGGAGCGTTTGTGGCCGGCACGCGCACGCGAGTCCGGATCGGCGGAGACCTCGGCTTCCGGTTGTTGACCGGGGGCTTCGCCGTCCTCGTCATTGCCATCGTGATTGGGATTGGCTTCGAACTGTGGCGCCAATCCCAGCTCTCGATTCAGAAGTTCGGGTTCGGGTTCTGGGTGACGAAGACGTGGGACCCTGTGTCCGGGGATTTCGGCGCGCTGCCTTTCATCTGGGGCACGCTCTACTCGTCAATCCTGGCGCTGTTGATCTCGACACCTGTCGCGCTCGGCATCGCCATCTTCCTCTCTGAGCTCGCACCAAACTGGATGCGCCAGCCGCTGTCGTTCCTGACCGAGCTGCTGGCCGCCATCCCGTCGATCGTGTACGGGTTGTGGGGCATTTTCGTGCTGGTCCCATGGGTGCGCGCCCTGCAAGTGCACATGCCGGCGGCGTTGAGGGCGACGCCTTTCTTCAGCGGCCCGCCGCTCGGCGTGGGAATGCTGTCGGCGGCGCTCATCCTCGCAGTGATGATCGTGCCGTTCTCGTCTGCGGTCGCTCGTGAGGTGTTGAAGGCCGTACCCGTCGCACAGCGTGAGGCCGCTTATGCGCTTGGAGCGACGCAATGGGAAGCCATCCGCGCGGCGCTCTTCTATGCCCGCACGGGCATCGTCGGGGCGGTCATGCTGGGCTTCGGACGGGCGCTCGGAGAAACGATGGCCGTCACGATGCTGATTGGCAACAATCCGCAGGTGTCGTGGTCGTTGAACGCGCCGCAGTACACCATGGCGGCGGTGCTCGCAAATGAATTCACGGAAGCCAGCGACGAACTCTACCTTCATGCCCTGATCGAGATCGGCCTGGTGCTGTTCGTCATCACGCTCTTCGTCAACGTCCTGTCGCGCCTCCTCATCTGGAGCATGACACGGTCCCTGTCGCCCAAGCCGCGGGCTGTTCCCGCCGTGCCGGCCCCGGAAGCTGCATGACCCGGGATGACCGCCGTCGGCTCGCGTCGCGCATCGTGACGAGCTTCTGCGCTCTCTCGGTGCTGATTGCGCTCGTGCCGCTCGGGATGATCCTGTTCTTCGTGCTCAGCCAGGGCCTTCAGTCGTTGAACTTCGAGTTCTTCACCCACATGCCGAAACCAGTGGGCGAAGCTGGCGGCGGCATGGCCAATGCCATCGCCGGATCGGTCATTGTGACGGGGCTGGGCGCACTCTTCGCGATCCCGATCGGACTGCTGGCTGGGATCTACGCGGCGGAATTCGCGGGGTCCCGTCTGGCCTCGGCGGTTCGATTCGCCGCCGATACGCTGAACGGCGTGCCCTCCATCGTGATTGGCGTGTTCGTGTACGGCCTCGTGGTCCTGCCCATCAAACAGTTCACGGCGGTGGCTGGTGGTGTGGCCCTCGGCATCATGATGATTCCCATCATCGCCCGGACGACCGAAGAGCTGCTGCTGCTGGTCCCGGGCGGGCTGCGGGAAGGGGCACTGGCGCTTGGCGCCACGCGCGGCCGCGCCATTTTCACCGTGGTTCTGCCTGCGGCCTTTCCGGGCATCGTGACCGGCATCATGCTCGCACTCGCGCGGATTGCCGGCGAGACGGCGCCGCTGCTCTTCACCGCGTTCAACAACCGGTTCTGGTCCACGCGGCTCGACCAGCCGATCGCAACGCTGACCGTGCAGGTCTACACCTACGCGATCTCCCCGTACGAGGACTGGCATCGTCAGGCCTGGGCCGGCGCGTTGGTACTCGTTTCGCTGGTGCTCAGTTGCTCGATTCTTGCCCGCGTGGCCACACGCCGCCTCGAGCGGATGCAGGTGGGACGGTGAGTCAACATCCAACGGAAACGTCGGCCGCCAGCCGGCCCTTGACCGACATGCGGTCCGCACTGCCGGCTCAGGCCGCAGATGCGGTTGCGCTGAGCGATCGGCCTGTTGCCATCGACGTCAAGGGTCTACGGTTCTACTACGGTTCCAAGCTCGCGCTCGACGACATCACCATCCAGCTGCGTCGGAACGTCGTGACCGCGTTTATCGGACCTTCGGGCTGTGGCAAGAGCACGTTCCTCCGTACGCTCAACCGGATGAACGACGTCATTCCCGGTACGCGCGCGACCGGGACCATCCTCATCGAGGGGCGGGATGCGTACGACTCGTCAGTGGACGTGGTCGATCTGCGCCGGCGTGTGGGAATGGTGTTTCAGAAGTCGAACCCCTTCCCGAAAAGCATCTTCGAGAACGTGGCCTACGGCGTACGCCTCAACGGGCTCGCGACAGGCCGGCAGGAACTGCAGAAACGGGTCGAGCAAAGCCTGCGCGAGGCGGCGCTGTGGGAGGAAGTGAAGGATCGGCTCCACGAGTCGGCGATGGCCCTCTCGGGCGGGCAGCAGCAGCGGCTCTGCATCGCGCGTGCGCTCGCCATCCGGCCCGACATCCTGCTGATGGACGAACCGGCGTCGGCGCTCGATCCCATCGCGACGCAGCGAATCGAGGAGCTGATCTTCAACCTCAAGTCGCAGTACACGATCATCATCGTCACCCACAACATGCAGCAGGCGGCGCGCGTCTCGGACGTGACCGCGTTCTTCTGGCTCGGCAAACTCGTGGAGGCGCTGCCCACGGCCGAGATGTTCACGAATCCCCGGCAGAAACTCACCGAGGACTACGTCACCGGCCGGTTCGGCTGAGGCGCAACATGGCAACCGAAGACCACCAGGTCAGGCATTTCGACGAAGAGCTCGCATCATTGAGCGAGCGGCTGCTGGAAATGGGCCGTCTCGCCCGGGTGCGTGTCGGCGAAGCCATGAGAGGACTCATCGAGCGAGATGCCGAAGCGCTCGATGCCGTCATCCGGGGCGATACGGCGGTCAACCAACTTCAGATCGAGATTGACGACCGCTGCTTCAAGCTCATCGCGCTTCATCAGCCGATGGCGAGTAACCTCCGCCTGATCGTGGCCGGCATCAAGATCAGCGGCGACCTCGAGCGCGTTGGCGATCTCGCGGTCAACATTGCCGAAGCCTCGCGGCGCTACATCGAGCATCCTCCGGTCAAGGAGCTCGTCGACCTGCCGCGGATGGGCGACATCGCGCAGAAGATGCTGCAGGACGCGCTGACGACGTTCGTGACGCACGACAGTCAACTCGCTCAGGACGTGCTTCGGCGCGACGACGAGCTCGATGCGCTCAAGAACCAGGTCTTTCGCGAGTTGCTGGGACACATGCTCGCGCGTCCGGCCGTTATCAAACCGGCGACCGACCTGATCCTGATCTCCCGGCACCTCGAGCGCGTGGGCGATCACGCCACCAACATCGCGGAAGACGTGATCTTCCTGGTCGAGGCCAAGGACGTCCGGCATCAGCCAGCCGGCCCGGTGTAGCGTCTGAGTTTCGCCATTCCGTCGTAAGTGCCGCTAGACGCTGGTGTTGCCGCGCGAAGACTGGCGAAGATGAAGTAACGGTTCTGCAAGCGCCCGGACGGATCTGCTAGCATGGGCGCCCTGTCGCCCATGCGCTTGCCACGGTTCCGTCTCATCCCCCGAGAAGAGAAGTTCTACGCGGATTTCATCGCCCTCGCCGACCAGCTCGTTGTCGGGGCCGGCCTGCTCGAGGAGCTCCTGGCCAGCGATCCGCCGGCCTGGGACAAGGCGGCCGAGATCCAGCAGGTCGAGCGCCGCTGCGATTCGATCACGCACGAGATCTATCAGCGGCTGAATCGCACGTTCGTCACACCGCTCGACCGCGAAGACATACACGGCCTGGCCCGGTCGCTGGACGATGTCATGGACGCAATCGACGCTTCGGCGGCCGTCGTCCGGCGGTACCGGATCGATCAGGTGCGCTTCGGCGCACGTGAGCTGGCACGCATCATCGCGCGGGCGACGCCGCTCGTCCGCCAGGGCGCTGCGGCTCTCGAGCAACGCACCGGCGTCCATGTGATCACCGTCGAGATCAACCGCCTCGAGAATGAGGCCGACGATCTGCACGACGAAGCGCTGCGGCGGCTGTTCGACGAGGCAGGCGACCCCCTGCTCGTCATGAAATGGAAAGAGGTACTCGACCTGCTCGAAGAAGCCACGGACCGCTGTGAAGACGTCGCGAACGTCTTCGAGGCCGTCGTGGTCAAGCACGGGTGAGGTCGATGTACGACCTGCTGCCCGTCGCCCTCCTGATCCTCGTTGCCCTCGTCTTCGACTACATCAACGGATTCCACGACGCGGCCAATTCGATCGCCACGGTAGTCTCGACGCGCGTGCTGTCGCCCGGCAAGGCGGTCATCTGGGCTGCGTTCTTCAACTTCGCGGCAGCATTTCTCGTTGGAACCGCCGTCGCGAGAACCGTCGGCAGCGGGATGGTCGACCTGAAGGTGGTCACGCTGGTCGTGATCTTCGCGGGCCTGCTCGGCGCGATCACGTGGAATCTGTTCACGTGGTACATGGGCCTGCCGACGAGCTCCTCGCATGCGTTGTTCGGCGGCTACGCCGGCGCCGCGGTCTGCAAGGCGGGTTTCGGGGCCATCATTGTGGCTGGATGGACGAAGACCCTCATCTTCATCGTCGTGGCGCCTCTTGTCGGTCTCGTTGTCGGGCTGACACTGATGACGTCCATCTTCTGGATCTTTCGCTGGGTGCCGCCGTCGCGGGTGGACAAGTGGTTCCGCCGGTTTCAGCTGCTCTCGGCCGCGTGCTTCAGCCTGATGCACGGCGCGAACGACGCACAGAAGACCATGGGCATCATCGCCGGCGTGCTGTTCACCGCCGGCTACATCCAGACGTTCCACATCCCCCTCTGGGTCGAGCTGTGCGCATACAGCGCGATCGGTCTCGGCACGCTCTCTGGCGGCTGGCGGATCATCCATACGATGGGATCGAAAATCACGCGGCTTCAGCCTGTGGGCGGGTTCGCGGCTGAAACGGGCGCTGCCGTTGCGATTCTCGTCGCGACGCTGCTTGGTGTCGGCATCAGCACCACGCACACCATCACGGGGGCGATTGTCGGCGTCGGCGCGACGCGCCGCCTGTCCGCTGTGCGCTGGGGAGTAGCCGGCCGCATCGTCTGGGCCTGGCTGCTCACGATTCCCGCGTCCGCAGCCCTCGCGGCGGCGACCTACTGGATGCTCGCGGCGGCTGGGGTGAAGTAGACGCTTGCGCCCTCAGCCGTGCGCGACGGCCCGTGCACGGTCGCTCGCGGGCGAGGGCCGGCTGGGTGGCAGGCGTAACGTGAAGACGGCTCCGCCTTCGGGCCGGTTCGATGCGCGCACGTCGCCACCGAGCAGCTCCACGAGGTGCTTGACGATGGCGAGCCCGATGCCGGTGCCTCCAGGATTTCTCACCCTGGACTTGTCCACACGATAGAACCGCTCGAACACACGCTCGAGATCCGCGGGAGGAATGCCCGGACCCGTGTCGGCGACTTCGATGATCGTGCCAGAGTCGGTCGCCCGCGCGTTCACCCACACCACGCCTTGTTCCGGCGCGTAATTGACCGCGTTCTCGACGAGATTCTTCAGGACGTCGTGCAGCTTGGCCGGGTCGCTCATCACGACGCGTGCGGCATCGTCGACCTGGACGTGCACTTCGGTCCCGCGGGCCTCGATGGCCGGTGCGAGCTCGGTCAGCACGGCATCGAGGAGCATGTTCAGGTCTGCACGCGCGACGTCCGCGGTTTCCTGCCGAGCGTCGAGACGCGCCAGGCGCAACAGGTCGCCGACGAGCCGCTCCATGCGCGTCGTATGGCGGAAGATGATCTGCAGGAACTCGCGCGCCTCGTCGCTCGGTGATTCATCGAGCAACGCTTCCACGTAGCCGCGGATCGCAGTGAGCGGCGTGCGCAGCTCGTGCGAGACGTTTGCCACGAAGTCGCGCCGCACCTGGTCGGCGCGGCGCAAGTCGGTGATGTCGTGCATCACGAGCACGGCACCGCCGAAGCGGTCATCGCGAGCGGAAGCCGCGCGCGCAAAGAGCACGCGCCTGTCGTTGCCGCCGAGCGTGAGCTCAACGCCCGGCGCTTCATCGCCTCTCAGCGCCGCAGCCAGCTGGGCGACGACGTCGGGATGCCGGACGACTTCGGTATGCCTGTGGCCCGTCGGATCGTCGTCGATCTTCAGCAGGCGGCGGGCCGCGTCGTTGACGAGCTGAATGCGTCCCTGCTCGTCGAGCACGAGGACACCCTCGACCATACCCGCGAGAATCGCTTCCATGCGAGCGCGATTCCGGGCCAGTTCGCCGAGGCGGCGGGCCAGACTCTGGACGATGCCATCGAGCGTCCGCGCGACGGTTCCGAGCTCGTCGTCGCCGTAGTCAACGGGAGCCTGCGTGAAGTCTCCAGCCGCGTAATGTGTCGCAGCTCCCGCCACGGCACGCATGCGGCGCGCGAGCGGGAGCGAGAACGCCCAGGCCAGCAGCAGGGCCACGGGCACGCTTACGGCGATCGCCACCAGCGTCGGCGGAATGATGGCGTGGAGCTGATCCTGCACATCCGTTTCAGCGGCGGCGAGGCGCACGAACGCGACCTGCGGATCTTTGACGGGTACAGCGGTGTAGACCATCTCGACATTGACCGTCGCGCTGAATCGGCGCGCCCGTCCAACGCCCGTCTGCGCGGCCTCGAGGATCTCGGGACGATGCAGGTGTTCTTCCACGGCCGACAAGTCTTTTTCGGCGACCCATGAGTCGCCGACGACCTTGCCGTCTGGCCCGATGAAGGTGACGCGAGCCCCGACGAGCCGTCCCAGGCGATCGGCCTCGGCGTCGAGCGACGCTTGAGCGCCGGGCAGCGCGCCACGCTCGAGCAAATCGGCCACGAGCTTGGTTTCGAGCAGCAGACGGCTTTCGATGCGCGCGTGCATGTCGCGCCGCAGCGACAAGACGAGGAGTCCTGCCGCGACGAGCGAAGCCAGGATGCCGACCGCGGCTGCCGTCACGAACAGCTTGTTCCTGAACGTCAGCTTCACGAGCCTGCCTCGGACAACTTGTAGCCGAACTGTTTGATCGTGACGATGGCGTCCGCGAGGGCGGGCAGCTTCTCCCGCAGCCGGCGGACGTGCACATCGACGGTCCGTGTGCCACCCGTATAGCGGTAGCCCCAGACATCCGAGAGCAGCAGATCGCGCGACAGCACCCGGCCCTGGTGCTGCACGAAGTACTGCAGCAGCAGGAATTCCTTCGCCGTCAGCCGCACTTCCTCGCCATCGGCCATCACGGTATGGCGCTCGACATCGATTTTGAGGCCGTCGTACGTCAACAGTGTGTCAGGAGCGGACGTACGGGTAGACCGTCGCAACAGGGCGCGCACGCGCGCCACGACTTCGTTCGGACTGAAGGGCTTGGTGATGTAGTCGTCGGCTCCCAGCTCGAGGCCACCAATCCGATCCGCCTCGTCCGCGCGCGCGGTAATCATGATGATCGGAATCGCCGCGGTGCTCAGGATCGGCACGCAGTGCGCGGCACAGCTCCAGGCCGTCCAGACCCGGCAGCATCACGTCCAGCAGCAGGAGCGACGGCTGGTCGCGCCGGACGTGCGCCACCACCCCCGCGCCGGTCAGCAGGATGTCTGCCGCGAACCCGGCCTTCTTCATGCTGTGAGCGAGCAGGTTCGCGATGTCCGGGTCGTCTTCGACGATGAGGATGCGATCGGGCGAGGAAGCGGCGGTCACAGCGTCACACGGTCACGTGTCGCGGCCGGATGTCTGGTGTCAGCTCGCGACAATCCAGTACACGCCGAGTCCCATCGAGGCGCAGGCCGTGAGAACGGCGGCGCCACGACCCACTCGACGCGCGATCACCTCCGACCCCAGGACGCGCGACAGCACAATGCCGAAGAGCGACATCGAGAGGAGGATGCCGGCCGCGAAGACGACCACGAGATACGCCACAGTCAGCATGGACGCCACGACGTTGCCGCCGAGGGCCGATCCAATGGGCGCCATCAACGTGATGGCCCGGAGGCCACTCACGGCAAAGACAGCGCCGAGCAGCCCGGGCAGGTGTTGGTGACCATCGGTCCGGTGGCCGTGCGCGCGACCGAAATGCACGTGGTAGTGCACGTGCGGCGGGTTCCCGTGAGCGTGGGTGTGCCCGTACAGCCGTTGATTGAAGGCGACCCAGAGCCCGAAGGCGCCAAGCAGAATCAGCAGGATGCCGCCGACACGCTCGCCGGTCCGCTCGACCAGTACAGGAATCTGCCATCCCAGGAGGATTACGAGCGCCGATCCGGCCAGGAGGAGCAGCGCGTGCCCGATCGCGAAGCCGACAGCCACACGCACGGGGTGCGTGCGCGAACCGCCATGATCCCCAGGCCGCACCGAGAGCGCGGCGATGGCCATGAGATGGTCGGCGCCCAGGCCATGAAGGAAGCCGAGAGCCAGGGCAGAGGCGGTCAGGAGCACGCCGGCATGGTACTACGTCCCGGACGCCGCGGCACCTGCGGTCTGGACCGGAGCCTGCGGTGCACGGCTCGCGCCCTCGACGTCCCGGACGCCGTGGCTTCGGACGAGGAAATAGAGGCCGACAACAATCAGCGAGGACGCCGTCGATGGCGAGCGCGACGGGCGCGGAGGTTGAGTCAGCCACTCTGCCGCTCAGCAGGCTGCCGAGCGGCATGCCGCCTCTGAAGGCGACCATGTAGATGCTCATCACCCTGCCACGCATGTCGTTCGGTGCGATCAGCTGCACGAGTGAGGTGACGAGCGACATCGACATGACGAGCGTGGCGCCCGCGACGAGCAGCAGCAGCTCGCTGAGCCACATCACGCGGGATTGCGAAAACAGCACGATCGCGACGCCAACCACGACCTGCACCAGAAGCGCGGTCAATCCCATGTGCTTGAAGCGTCCGAGCCAGGCCACGATGACGGCGCCGACGATCGCGCCGCCACCCGAAAACGCCATCATGCGGCTGTATCCGCCGACGTCTTCGTGAAAGACGTTCCGCGCCATGAGCGGCAGAAACGTCAGGAGCGGGATCGCCAGAAACGTCGTCGCAAACGCCAGGACGATGAGGGCCACGAGCCGCGATTCGCCGCGAACATACCCGAGGCCCGTGCGCAGCTCGTCCCACATGTGCCGTGTCTTCGCGGGCGGCACGTGCTGGATGTGCAACGAGAGCAGCGACCCGATGACGACCAGGAACGAGAGTCCGTTCAGGGTGAAGCACGACACCATCCCGAAGCGGTGCAGCGCAATGCCAGCGAGCAGCGGGCCGAGGACGCGCGCGATGTTGAACTGGATGGAGTTCAGTGCGATGGCGTTCGGCAGGTGCTCCGGTGCTGACGAGCGAGGGGATGAGTGACTGATACGCGGGACCACCAAACGCCTGGGCGGTACCGCTGATGAACGACAGGCAGAGGATGGCCCAGATGCTCACGTGGCCGGTGGCAACCAGCGCGGCAAGGCTGAACGCAGACGACATCTGGACGATCTGCGAGAGCAGCAACAGCTTTCGCCGGTCGCGCCGGTCCGCGATCACGCCGCCAATCAACGTGAAGAGGAGCAGGGGCGCTTCGCCGACGAACGCGTCGAGGGCGAGGTACCAGGCGGAGTTGGTCAGCTCCAGGACCAGCCAGCTCTGGGCGACCTTCTGCATCCACGTCCCGATACTGGACGTGCACGCACCCATCCACAGCACGCGGAAGTCGCGGTACGTCAGAGCCGTGGCCACCCGCTGGAGCGCGCGAGTGAGCGCCGAACCCTGTAAGGGAGGTTGATTGGCCGGGCTGGCGTTACTGGGGTCGGTCACCGTCGATTGGGACACGCGATCGCCATGTTAGCACTCGGGATGCTCGGCTCGCTGTCACGTCGCAGCGGTCGCCGCGGCAATCACGTCGAGAATCTGCGCACCGAATGTAGCCGCCTTCCGTTCGCCAATGCCAACGACCTCCCGCAGCGCCGCCAACGTCAGCGGACGGCTTGTCGCGAGCGCGGCGAGTGTTGCGTCATGGAAGATCACGTACGCCGGGACGCGCCGCTCGCGCGCGAGCGAGAGGCGCAGCGCGCGAAGCGCGGTCAGCAGCGCCTCGTCTGCCGAGCCGGGCGCCGCGTTGAAGGTGGCTGTGCGTGACGCGCCCTTGGCACGCCGCCGCTCCGGGCGCCGGGGCTGCCGGTGCAGCACGCACGCCCCGACGCCACGCATCAGCTCGCGTCCCTCCGCGGTGAGCTGCACGGTCGGATACGGTTCACCGGCGCGCAGCAGGTAACCTGCGTGCGTGAGCTGGTCGATGAAGCCGCGGATGTCCTCGAGCGGCCATTCCTTCAGCAGACCGAACGTGCTGAGCCCTTCGTGACCGCGCCGGAGCACACCCTCGGTCGTCTGGCCCGCCAGGACCGAGGTGACGTGCCCGACGCCGAATCGTTGCCCTGTCCGGACGACGCACGACAGGACCTTCTGAGCGACGATGACGGGCTCCGGGATGGCTTCCAGCTCGCCGAGGCACCAATCACAGGCCCCGCAGGACGCCCCCTCGTGCTGCTGTCCGAAGTATTCGACGAGCGCCCGATGGCGGCACTGCGTGGCTGCGACGTAGCGCTCGATGTCGCGCAGGTGTTGACGATTGCCGTCGCTCAATTCGCCGTTGGCCTCGAGCAGGCTTCGCCAGCGAAGAAAATCAGCGGGCGAAGAGATGAGCACGCATTCCGCCGGCGCACCGTCACGACCCGCGCGGCCGGCTTCCTGCTGGTAGTGCTCGACCGAGCGCGGAGCGCCCGCATGAATCACGAACCGCACGTCCGGACGATCGATCCCCATCCCGAACGCGACCGTCGCCACAATCACATCGGCCCGCTCGTCGAGAAACGCATCCTGGTGCGCGTGCCGTTCATCATCCGAGAGCCCAGCGTGATAGGGAAGCGCACGAACACCGCTGGCAGCCAGGGCGGCGGCAAGCTCGTCCACTTCACGGCGCGACAGGCAATAGATGATGCCGGCTTCACCGTGGTGCCGGGCGAGCGCGGTAGTGATTTGCTGCCGCATGTCGTGACGTGGCAGCACGCGATACAGGAGGTTCGGACGATCGAAGCGTCCGACGAGCACGATGGGATCTTGCAGGCCGAGCTGTACGCCGATGTCGTGCCGTACGCGCACCGTCGCCGTCGCCGTGAACGCGTGGAAGGACGCAGCCGGGAAGTCGTTCCGCAACTGGCCCAGCAGCCGGTACTCAGGGCGGAAATCATGGCCCCATTGGCTGATGCAGTGCGCCTCGTCCACGGCAACGAACCGCACGCCTGCGTCGGCGAGCATACGACGGAACGAATCGCCGCCCTCGCCGACGAGTCGCTCGGGTGAGACGTAGAGCAAACGGCAGTCGCCACTCCGAATCACCCGCAGCGATTCGGAACGCTCGGCGGCAGACTGAGCGCTGTTCAGGCACGTCGCCGGAACGCCAGCCTCACGCAGCCCGTCCACTTGATCCTTCATCAACGCGATCAGCGGCGACACCACCACGGCCAGGCGCCTGGCCGGATCGCCCGGATCGACCAGCGCGGGTGCCTGGAAACAGAGCGACTTCCCGCTCCCCGTCGGCATCACCAGGACACTGTCGCGCCCGTCGAGGATCGCGGTCATGGCCTCCTCCTGCAGCGGACGGAACGCGTGAAAGCCCCAGAACTGCGAGAGCACGGGGAGGAGGGAGGGGGAAGTCACTTGAAGGGGCCTGAGGGCTGTCGGACATGCTGAAGGGCCTGAGGGAGCGGCGAGCTCCAACGGCTAAGGGCCCGAGGGAATTCCGCACTCGAACTCCGACAACGTCGCACTGCCTTCCGCACTCCGAATTCCGAACTCCGAATTCCGTTTACACCGTCCCGGGCCGCCACGCGAGGCCGAGCGCAAGGATGCGCTCGAGCAGCGCCTCGTACTTCAAACCCGATCGTTCGGCCGATTCCGCGAAGTCTTCGCCATGCGCCAGCTGCGGGTTCGGGTTGGCCTCGAGGAAGAACACGCTCCCGTTGACATCCATCCGCAGATCCACGCGGGCGTAGCCGGTCAGGGCGAGCGTGCGATAAATCCGGCGCACCAGCCGCTGGATTTGGTCGATCGCGCCTTCTGGCAGGTGCTGCGCGGCGTTGGTCTGAATCCCGTGCTTCTTCTGGTACTTCGGGTTCCACTTCACGCGTTCCGTGGCGATGGGCCAGTTGTCACCCTCGATCATGCCCTCGAACGTCATTTCCCACACGGGGAATACGTGAATGCGATCGTTACCCAGGACGCCGACGTAGAGCTCGCGCCCATCGATGTACCGCTCGGCGATCGCGTCGCTGCCGACGCTTTCGTGGATGAACTCGACGCGCTTCCGCAGCTTGTCGACGTCGTTCACGACCGACGCCTGCGAGATGCCGACTGACGCCTCGTACGTGAGCGACTTCACGATCACCGGGAATTTCATGTGTGGCGGAATCCGGATCGCCTTGTTCCGCCGGAAGACGATGAACTCGGGAAACGGGACCCGATGGTAGGCGAGCAGCTGCTTCGAGAGCGCCTTGTCGCGCGCGATGAGGAGCCCGCGCGGATTGCATCCCGTGTACGGCACCCTCATCAGTTCGAGGTAGCTCACCACGTTCATGTCGAACGTGGTCACGTCATCGAACGACTCGAGCAGATTGAAGACGATGCTGGGCTTCCAGCTCTCGATGGCGGACCGGACGACGCCGAGATCGTCCTGGACGCCGAGGGGCAGCACTTCGTGACCACGGGCACGCAGCGACTCGATGACGTCGTACTCCATCTTCCACGGGGCGCTGGCGAGATCGACGCCGGCCGTATCGGTGGGCGGCACCAGGTGGCGGTGTACGAGCGTCAGCACACGCTGTTTCTTCACAGCGCCACCCGGTGTCCACCACTGTGCAGGAAGTTCATGGTCTGCACCGTGAGGAGGACGGTGAACTGCCGGCGAGCCTCGTCTTCGGGCACGGCCAGCCGGAGCTTGAGTTGACGGCTGCGCGCAATCATGTCTTCCATCAATTGGTCTATCGTGTATTGGTAGATCCCGGTCCAGTCCGACACGATGCGGCGCACCGACTTCCGGTGGCGCGCGATGAACTGCGAGGCGGCCAGGTTGTTGGCGAACTCGGGCGCATCCGAGAACAGCCGCCGCAGGTCGCGATCGTAGAACTCCGGGCCGGTCCACACCGTAATGCCGGCGCTTCCGCCGATAGTACCTGCCGCAACGTCTTGCGTATTTTCTGGAGCGGATCGAGATCGTGGGCCGCTGTCTCACCCGGCGCGTGACCGGCCAGTGACTTCATCAGCGAGTCCATGTATTCCAGTTTCTTGAATGCGCCCCATCCGCGATAGCGCTTCTCCCACTGCGAATTCGGCGTCAGCCAGACCGCGAACGTTTCCGCGAAATCCTCGTCCGGGTGGGCTTGCGCGTACCACATGTCGAGGTGCAGCACGTAGCTTTTGCTGTACGGCTTCGGTGCGTAGAACTCGGGGTATTCCTTGCCCGGGTTCCCGAAGACCGCGCGTCGCTGCGGTCGGCGCCGGAGGTCGAACGCGTTGTCGAACGCATGCCCGGCCTCGTGCCGCAGGATGCGCATGCACCACTCCGGGTCGCCGCCTTCGATTTCCAGCATCTGGGTCAGTTCGAGGCGCGAGAGCCGTGGATGCGCGAGATAGAACGGAATCGCGATCCCCGCGATGCCGTCCGGCGTGAACCACTCGTCCGACAGCCAGTAGTGGGGACGGAACGTCAGTCCGCAGGCGGCGAGCTCTTCGTGCAGCTGGGCAATCCTGGGCTCGAGCGCGCTGCCTTCGATATGGATGTCGAGTTGACGAATCTGCAGGTCGAGCAGCTGCTCATCGTCCATGGCCAGGAGCGCGTCGCCCGGCACGAGCGGCGGTCGTGCCTGGGGCGCAGGTCGGTCGTCGGCGGACTCGGACATCAACGCGGCAATTCTAGCAGGACGTCCGCGCAGGTCAGGGCGTCCGGTCGATCACGAGACGGACAGGGCCGAACAAACCGGAGGGCTCGGCCCGAACTTGATCCATGTCCTGGGGCTCGAAGCGGACGCCGTAGCGGCGCTCGACCTGCTCGTAGGACGGGAGCGGCCCGGCCGCCATGGCGTTCATCGCCGTGTTGGCGACGTCGATCCTGAGCCGGTTGCTGCCTGCAACGACGGCTTCGCCGATGTCGATGCGGTACGGTGGAGACCAGACGCTGCCAACACGACGCCCGTTGACGGTGACAATCGCGGCCTCGCGTACGGGCGCGTCGAGCCAGGCCTGCATGCCGTGCTGCCGGGGGACTGCCGGCAGCGGCCGGCTCGGGCCGAGCTCCAGCAGCACACGACGATCTGTTGCAAAGGACCCCTCGAGCTCGAACGATCGTTCGTACGTCGCCACTCCCGAAAAAAAGCGTGACGCGTCGTCGGCCGTCCACGATTGGAGTGTGGCCAATTGAACGGTGCGTCCATTCGGGAAGGACAGCGTCCACGCGTCATCGAGCGGAACCTCGCGTGTCGCGCGCGCCGGGACCGCCGGCGCTGCTGGATCGCCGTCCACGAGCACGATGATGCGGGATTCGTACGGCGCAAGCTCGATGGGGATCGCCGGACCATGCGCGCTGTCACTGGAGGCGATCGCACTGATGCGCCCTGACAGCGGATTCCACATCTGCACGCGACGATGTGGACTCTGGAACGCGATGGTGACCGTCCTCGAGACGTTCCCCGTGTTGGCGACGAAATAGATGGCTGCGTCGTCGCGCTCGCGGCGCAGCACCCCGATGTCTGGCACGGCAGGATCGATCGTGACCAGCGGGGGCGCGAGCGATCGCAGGCGGCCGCGCAGCGCCTCCTGATCGTGAACAATATGAGCGGTCGGACGATCGCCAGTGAAAAGCGCTCGGGAGAGTGCGCGCACTTCGTCGTCTTCAGCACGCGGCACGTGGAGGCCGGGCGCTTTCGATGGAGGCGCTCCAACAGCAACGACCTCGCCGCCCGCGCGGGCGAACGCGGACAAAGCGCGAAGCGTCCGCGCGCCCATCTGCTCGACGCCCGGAAGCACCACGACGTGGAAGGACTGAGCACCGAGCCGCAGCGTAGAGCCATCTACGCGGCCGACACGCTCGAGCGCTTCATCGTCGAAGAACTCGGGAAGGTGGCCTGATTCGAGCACGGCGCGGACGAGGTCGGGGCCGAGCTCGTCCCGGATGGTCTCGAACAGATTGACGGAACCGGGGGCGAGCCGGGCCCAGGCATCATCAGTGGGCAGATACACCGCGACATCCGCGGATGGCCTGCCCTGGCGAAGCACGAAGCTCACCCGTTGGATGTACCGCGCGATGTCGGGCATGACAATCCACCACGGATTCGAATCGCCCAGGGCGCCCGCCGCGTAGAAGCGCCACCCTGGATACGTCGCAGTGGGTGGGCTGTACGGCCAGCCGTGGCCGATCAACTGGGTGCTGCCTTGCAGGAAGTGGCGATCCGCCTCTGCCTTCAAGTCGAGGGGCGTCGCACGGAATGCCGGCGAGTGAATCCAGGTCCAGGTCTCGGACGACGTAACCGGCACCCCGTACAGATGGCTCGCTGCGGCTGCCCAGCGCGTGGCGGTGAACGCGGTCCAGTCGGCGCCTTCACCTTCCGGGAGGTCAACGCGCGCAGCGCTCGAGAGCGATGCGGGCGGAATCCCGTACACCTGCGCGCGCAGTCGTGTGCCGGCGCGCTGTGTCCACGCATGCAGCGGTTCCAGGAATCGATCGTTGAAGAGCTCGGTGAGCGTCTGCGCCCAATCGTGCCGCACGGCCGGTGCGATATCCCCCGTTCCGGACGCCAGGACTGGGAGCAGCGGTGTGAGGTCGTAGCCGCGACGGCGCTGGAACTCCGCGAGCATGTCGGGCGTCCAATCGGCGCCGTACGATTCGAGGCTGTCACAGAAGACCGCTGTGGGTGGCACTTCGCTTGCGCCGAGCAGCGGCTCGCCGACCGCCGCGAGATATTGGTCAATCGCGAACCGGCTGTAGTGATCGAGCACGAAGCCTTCGGCGCCCGCAGCCGCGCGCTTCACTTTCATGCCGGTACGGCTGGAAATGAAGAAGAGCGTACCCTGCCCGGACGCGTCCGGAAGTTGCGCAACCAACGCCTCGCCTGGGGCAAGCGGCGGTGCGGGCGATGGTAGCTGTCCGGCCGCCCGAGGGACTCGTTCGATCCTGAGGCGCGCCGCCGCCTGGTCGACGCTGACCGTCGGGCCACCGTACGGCCATCCGCTCCCCACCGTGAGATCCACGCGCAACCCGAGTGCGCGCGCACGGGCGGACGCGAACCGCAGCGCGTCGCGGAACTCCGGTGAAAGAAAGGGGAGCGTGCGGATCCCCATTGCGGGATCGTCGAGCGCGAGTGGGTAGACCGGTTGAATCTCGACACCGCCAATGCCGGCATCCCGCATGGCGACCAGTTCACGATCGAGCTCCGCGTGCGTGACCGCTGGACCAAACCACCACCAACGCATCATCAAGCGTGCATCGTCTGGTGGTCGGTCGAACTGCCGTGCAATATCGGCGATAGTCCCGGCGGGCGAGGAGTCTGACTGATGGCGTGCGGCGGTCGAGTGGGAGACCAGGAGCGGGGCGGCTGCGAAGGCGACCAGGAGGAGCGCGTGGCGTGTCACAGCGCCAGGCAGACCAGCTGCGATCGCCCGCCGTGGCAGAAGTGCCAGCCGATGACGGTGCGCAAGAGGATGAGCGTCACCGGCTGAAGCCGCGCAGGCGACATCAAGCGCCTCCCGCGGTCTGGCTGGCATCGTCGCCCGCATGTTCATCGAGGTACGCCATGTAGGCTGCAAGCGCTCCACGATTGTGCTGGCGGACGAGCACTGACAAATGATCGAGGTCGGCGGCGTGCATGGCGGCCAGCATCGCACGGTGCTCGGCCTGAGCGTGATCGGCACGATGCAGCAGGACGCCCTGGAAGAAGTACCGTCGGACACGATGCCACTGGTCGAAGACGCGCTCGGTGAGTTCGAGCAGCAGCGGGAGCCGAGTCAGCTCGGCCATGGCCAGGTGAAAGCGGGTGTTGAGCGCCGCCCACGTCTCGTATTCCGACTTCGCCAGCGCCGCGTCCATCTCGGCGACGAGTGTGTCGAGGCGATCGAGTGCCGACAAGTCGCCCCGTTCGGCGACCAGACGCATGGCGACGTGGCCCAGTCCTTCGAGCAGTGTGAAGACGTCGGTCACAGACTCTCGTGTGATGGGCGCGACCGTGGCGCCCACGTGCGGGATGTTGACGATGAGCCCGTCCGACTGCAGGAGTTGAAGGGCCTCACGGACTGGAATGCTGCTCACCTGCAGACGCCGGGCCAGGTCGTCGATCACCAGGCGTTCGCCGGGGATCAGATCGCACCGCATGATGGCGTCGCGCAGCGTCTGGTAGACGAACGCCTGCTTGGTGCGAGGACGTGTCCGGGCCGACGTCGCCAGAGGCGTGGTTGTCACGAACGTGTGCCCAGTCGTACGGACGATGGTCCGCGGACCCAGACATCCGGATGAGGTCTGACCTGTTGCCAGCCGCCCATGAAGCGACGCCTGGACATTGGTGACGGCGTTGGGGCCGATCGGCCTAGTTGCATGCTATTAGCGGCATACGACTGTAAAAAATCTTGATGCATTTGATCGCATATGATATACGACTCGGCCGAGAGGTCAAACCACAGCGCGTGGCGAGAGCAGTCCGGTGTGACAACAAGGGACGCTCGGACGTCTTGATCGTGCATCGGGTTGGCGTCACCGACGCGAACGTGAATCGTCCGTTCATCACACTCGCCCCGTTGGTTTGCGGTCTGAGCCAGTCGCAGAGCATCGGCACGCTGGACTACCACGGGCTCCTGCTGAAGTTCCAGCGGCGCTTCGCGAACGACTTCTCGTTCATGAACTCGTACACGTACGGGACCCGTGGGCGCACAACCGTCCGAATCGCGTCTGCGACGGAAAGCTGTCGAACCCGACGATCGACAAATGGTTCGACACGTCGTGCTTCGTGGCGACCTCTGACGTGACCGGCACCTACGGCGACGCGGGCCGCGGGATCCTTCGCGGACCGGGGTCGTTCAACATCGACGCCTCGTCTCATCAAGCACACGAAGTTCGGGCGGGTCGACACGGAGTTCCGCCTCGAGGCATTCAACTGCTGAATCATCCGCAGTTCGCGCAGCCGAACACCACGTTCGACAACGCGAGCGGCAAGATCCCGGCGATGCTGTCGAGTCTGTCCTGCTCGCTCTGCGGCACGACGGAACGGCAGGTGCAGCTCGGGTTCAAGATGCGCTTCTAGACTGGCCACCAGGCGAGGGGCGGCGCGGGCCGCCCCTCGTGTTGTTCGCGGTCCTGCCCTTCGGCGCGCGTCGGCGCCATTGACCAGTCCCCCGTCCTCTACGTACTCTTGTCGGCCGGCACCGCCTGGGCGTGGCCGCGAGGAAGGAGCCGCAGCCGATGATCACCGTCGATCGTGTGAGGACTGCGAGCGACCTTGTACCCGCGGTCGAACGGCTGCTCGAGCACTCCGCGGCCGCCCTTCGTCTGATCGCCCGAACCTGGGATCCCGCGGCCGGCACGCCCGTCTTCACGGTGAACGGCCGCTACACCTCCAGAGGCTGGACCGAGTGGACGGAAGGCTTTGACGTCGGATCCGCGTTGTTGCAGTTCGACGCGACAGGCGAGCGCGAGTTCCTCGACATGGGCCGTGCGCGAACGGTCGGGCGGATGGCCCGTCATCTCACCCATGCCGGCGTCCACGATCACGGCTTCAACAACGTCAGCACATACGGCACGCTCCGTCGGCTCGCCCGCGAAGGCCGGTTTGCCGCGGATCCGTGGGAAGTGCGGTACTACGATCTCGCGCTCGCGGTGAGCGGTGCCGTGCAGGCCAGACGATGGACCGCGCTGCCAGACGGCGGCTTCATCCACTCGTTCAACGGCGCCCACTCACTGTTCGTGGACACGATTCGTTCGCTGCGCAGCCTCGCGCTCGCGTACCGCCTGGGCCACGTGCTGCTCGACGAACAGGATCGATCGATCAGCCTGCTCGAACGCCTCGTACTTCATGCGCAGGCGACCGCCCGCTTCAACGTCTCGTACGGGCGCGGCCGCGACATCTACGACGTGCGAGGGCGCGTCTCGCACGAAGCCATGTTCAATCCGGCCAATGGATCGTTCCGGGGGCCGAGCAGCCAGCAGGGCTACTCGGCCTTCACGACGTGGACGCGCGGGCTCGCATGGGCGCTCCTGGGTTTCGCCGAGCTGCTCGAGTTCCTTGCGACGGTCGATGAGGGGGCGCTGGAACCGTGGGGCGGACTCGGCGGCGTCGAGGCCTGGATGGTCGATGCGGCCCGAGCGACCGGCGATCACTTCCTCGAGGTCGCGGCCAGCGATGGCGTCCCGTACTGGGATTCGGGCGCGCCCGGTCTGGCGGCGCTCGGCGACTGGGGCAGCCGGCCGGCGGATCCGTTCAACGATCACGAGCCCGTGGACAGCTCCGCTGCCGTCATCGCCGCGCAGGGGCTGTTGCGGCTTGCTCGCTACTTGGGCGGAAAGGGCGAGGAGTCGACGCCGTACGAGCAGGCGGGGCTCCGGACGCTCGCGACGCTCTTCGATCCCGACGGCCCCTACCTCAGCACGCAGCCGGATCATCAGGGCCTCCTCCTGCACTCGATCTACCATCGCCCGAACGGGTGGGACCACGTGCCGGACGGCTCGAGGATCCCGCGTGGAGAATCGTGTCTCTGGGGCGACTATCACGCTCGCGAGGCGGCCGTGTACATCCTCCGGCTCGCCAACGGCGAACCCTATCTGACGTTTTTCGGTCCCGAGGACGGATCTCATGTCGCCTGACGCTCAGCCTGCTGGCCGCCCATCGACGAGCGGCCGGATTGCGCTAGTCACCGGCGGCACTCGCGGCATAGGCCTCGGTGTGGCGCACGCGCTCGCACGAGAAGGCTGGTCGCTCGCACTGTGTGGACGACGTGACGCGAATGCGGTGGCCGAGGCGCTGGCCAGCGTGCGGGCGCTTGGCGCCGATGCGGACTACATCGCGGCCGACGTGGCTGTCACCGCGGATCGGACGCGGCTCATCGAGGCCGTGCTCCGGCGCTTCGGAGCCATCGACGCGCTCGTCAACAACGCCGGCCGCGCACCGCGCGTACGCGCCGACCTGCTCGAAGCGACCGAAAGCAGCTTCGAAGAGATCGTGCGGACGAATCTGCAGGGCCCGTACTTCCTCACGCAACGCGCCGCGCCGTATCTCGTCGCGAGGAAGCGGGCACAGCCCGACTCACCCGCGACCGTCGTATTCGTGACGTCGGTCTCGGCGACGATGGTGTCGCCGGCGAGAGGTGAATATTGCGTCAGCAAAGCGGGTCTCGCGATGGCCGCGCAACTGTTTGCCGTGCGGCTCGCTCCCGAAGGCGTCCGCGTCTACGATGTCCGTCCGGGCATCATCGCCACCGACATGACGGCATCCGTCCGCGCCGTGTATGACCAGCGGATCGCTGCGGGGCTCGTGCCTGAAGGTGGCTGGGGCCAGCCCGAAGACGTCGGCCGCGTCGTCGCGTCCCTGCTGCGCGGCGACCTGCCGTACGCGACCGGCTCGGTCATTCATGTGGATGGCGGGCTCTCGATTCCACGGCTCTGATCGCACTGTTCGCTGCATGTGCCCGAGCATCTGATCATCATGAGATACGCGATTCTGTCTGCCGCGCTCGTTGCTGCCACGCTGCTTATGACCATGACGCCACCCGAGCCTGACGACGAAGGCCCAGCGACGTCGGAGGTACGGCTCATGACGCTGGACCCCGGCCACTTCCATGCGGCCCTCGTGCAGAAGGAGATGTATGAGGGGGTCGCGACCGAGGGTGCACGTGTATGCGCCGCTCGGTCCGGATCTGATCGCGCATCTGGGGCGCATTGCGGCCTTCAACATGCGCGCCGACCACCCCACCGCGTGGCAGACGGAGGTGCATGCGGGGCCGGACTACTTCGCGCGGCTGCTCCGCGAGAAGCCTGGAACCGTGGTCGTCATGTCCGGACGCAACCGCGGCAAGGTCGATCGCGTCAAGGCGTTGGTCGCAGCGGGACTCAACGTGCTGGCCGACAAGCCCTGGGTGCTTCGGACTGCAGATCTGCCGACGCTCGAGGCCGTGCTCGCCGACGCGGACCGCCAGGGTCTGGTCGCGTACGACATCATGACCGAGCGCTTCGAGGTCACGACGATCCTGCAGCGTGCGCTCGTGAACGACCCGGCAGTGTTTGGCGAGCCCGCCACCGGCACCGATGAACAGCCGGCCGTCTACATGGAGAGTATCCACCACCTGATGAAGGTCGTGGCGGGTGCGCCAAACATCCGTCCCGCGTGGTTCTTCGATACCGCGGAGCAGGGCGAGGGGCTGAACGACATCGGCACTCACCTGGCCGATCTCGTGCAGTGGACGCTCTTCCCCGATCAGAGCATCGATGCCCACCACGACGTCCAGGTGCTGAGCGCGCAGCGATGGGCGACGCCGATCACGGCCGAACAGTTCACCCGCGTCACTGGCGAGAAGTCGTTCCCGTCTGCGCTCGCGGGCGACGTCAAGGATGGCGTGCTGCAGTACTTCTGCAACACGTTCGTGACGTATCGGCTGCGAGGTCGGCTCGTGCGGCTGAACGTGATTTGGGACTGGGAGGCTCCGGCAGGCTCAGGCGATCGCCACTTCGCCGTGTACCGTGGAGCCTCGTCGCGCGTTGAAGTCCGTCAAACGCAGGCGGATGGCTACCGTCCGGAGCTGTACGTCGTCCCCGAACAGGCAGGCCAGCAGGCACGGATTCTGGACGCGGTGCAGCTGCGGCTGAAGAGCGTGCAGGATCGCTTTCCAGGGGTCGGCGCCGAGACGCGAGGTGCCGAGATCCACGTCGTGATTCCCGATCGGTTCCGCCTGGGCCACGAGGCCCACTTCGCGCAGGTCACGCGACACTTTCTCGGCTATCTGCAGGATCGCAAGACCTTGCCCGCCTGGGAGCGGCCCAACATGCTGGCGAAGTACTTCGTGACGACGACCGGCACGGAGTTGAGCCGGCAGAGTCCGCCGCGCGTTGCCCCACGCATCGCCCCGTGAGGTGGGGTCAGGTCTTGAAACCACGCATCAGTCACGATGTGGCACCGGTGCCACATCGTGACTAATGCGTGGTTTCAAGACCTGACCCCACGCGACGGCAGCAGGCTCACGGCGACGGCTCCGAGTAGCGCAAGCGCCACCAGGATGGCGAATCCAGGACCATAACTGCCGAGACGATCGCGTAGCCCGGCGACCAGCATCGGGACGACGGCTTCCGACACATTGTCAGCCGTGATGACAATGCCGAGCAGCCGGCCAAGCGAAGCGACACCGAACAGATCGGCGGCCATCAGCGGGATGATCATGTAGTCGCCGCCCAGTCCGATGCCGAACGCGAACGCGAACAGGTAGAGCCCGGTCGTTCCGGATGCCAGAAACAACTGAGGGATGCTGACCGCCACGATCAGATAGATCAGCAGCATCACCCGCTTCCTCGACCAGTGGTCGGCCAGATATCCCATCACGACGCGGCCGATGAGACTGCTGACGAGGACCAGCGAGGCGACCTGCGCGATGAGCGCCTGTGACAGCTCGCGATCCAGGCTGAGATACAGCTTCAGGTTCTGGATCGTCCCGCCGATTGCGCCAATCGAGCACATGCTGCCGACGAGCAGCAGATAGAACGCAGGACGCCGCAGCACCGGACCGATCGGCGCCAGCGGAGCGGCAGCCGCGATCCTTCCACGTTCATCGTCAGGCCACTCCCGGACGAACCACGCCGTGGGAAACGCGACCACCACCAGCAGGACGCCCAGGCACATCAGCGCGGCATGCCAGCCGATGGCCTGCGTGAGCCGGTACGCGAGCAGAGGGACGATCGCTCCGCCAATGCCGATGCCGAGATAAGCGAATCCCATTGCCTTGCCGCGGTGTTGATCGAACCAGCGGGTCAGCAGGATCTGATTGGGCAGCGGACCGCCACAGACGTTTCCGATCGCATTGAACAGGTAGCAGGCGTAGAACACGGGAAGCGCTGAGGCCATGCCGAGGCCAACCAGCGCGGTGCCGGCGATCAGAATGCCGGCGAGCAGCAGCCGGCGCGGGCCGAATCGATCCACGACCCATCCCGCCGCGAATCCAAATACCGGCCCGACGATCAGCTTGCTGTAGGCGTTGCCCGACGTGACCTGCTGCCGCGTCCATCCGTACTCGCGCACGAAGAAGTCATAGAAGAACGGAAGACCATAGAGCGCGATGCCGACGATCGCGAAGAGCGCCAGAAAGGCCGTCGTGGCGACGTGCAGCTGACCGCGGCTCATTCAGCGTGCGCAGCCATGGCCGCTTTGATGACCTTCAGCTGCTTCGCTTCGGGTCGAGCGACATAGGTTTTGTCGAGCGGATAGCACCCCGACACCAGTCCGTTCCGCGGCGCGGTCGTGCAGTCGCTGAAGGTACGGCAGAGCAGGCGGGTTTGGAGAGGACGGCCCGCGAGCACGTCGGCAGGGAAGTGTGGATAACTGAGCATCAGGCGGCCGAGTCCGACGACATCCACGGCTCCCGTGCGCACGGCGGCCTGCGCGACGTGAGGCAACCACTCCTGCAGGTAACTGTAGGCCGATCCAACGAACGCAATCGAAGGATGCCGCGCCTTCAGCCGTGCCGTCGCGTCTATCTGACGCGCGACACCAACGACGGGATCCTCGGGCGGCTGGTAACCGTCCGACGGCGGGAAGAGCGCGGGCCGCTGGATGTGCGGGTTGTAGTAGGGACTGCCAGCGGTCGTGCACAACCACCGGATGCCCAATCGTTCGAACAGGGTGAGCAGTTCGTCTGCGTCATCGATCGCAGGCGGGCTGCCTGGTCGCGACAGCCCGAACGCGGACTGGTACGCGCTGTCTGCCTCCGGCTCGCCGGTTCCACCGGCGCCAGGCGCGTACGGTGACATATCGAACACCGAGAGCCGCACGCCAATCCGGAGCCGGGGCGACCGGGCGCGTACAGCGGACACGATGTCACTGAGGAAGCGCGTCCGATGCTCCAGCGTGCCGCCAAAGGGACCCCGACGCCCGCGCGCGCTGAGCAGCTCGTGCCCGAGATAGCCGTGGCAGTGCTTGATGTCCACGAAGTCGAACCCCAACCCCTCGGCGCGTGCCGCGGCGACGGCGAAATCGTCTACCAGACGCAGCAGCTCATCGTCTCCAAACAGCGCCGCATCGTCGCTGACGCCGACGCGTGCATCCAGGATCGGATGGCGATACGCGATCCGTGGCGCCGGCCCGGCCGTGGTCGGCTTTGCATATCGGCCGGAATGAGTGAGCTGCAGGCCGATGACGAGATCGTCGGCGGTGCCGAAATGATCGCGGTGGGCTGCGATGAGCTCCTCTCGCAACGCACCGACGGCCGACATCGTGTGCTCGGCCAGAACCAGCTGATGAGGATTCGCGCGTCCGTCGGGACGCACCGCCACGGCTTCGCCGCCCCAGATGATCTTGGCGCCGCTCTCCCCGAAGTGACGCCAGCGCCGTCTCGTGAGATCACTCGGCGTGCCATCGGCTGTGCAGTCCCATCCTTCCATCGGCAGTACGCAGAAGCGATTTCCTGCGCGCAAGCCGTCAGCCGCGATCGGCTGGGCGAGCGGAGAGGCGGCACCGGCTATGAGGGTGTCGTCGAACGGCAACCAGGCGTGGTGCGCCTCGAGATGCGCTTTGAAGGCGGCCGCGGACTTCAGGCTCGCGATGCGGGTCCAGCGGGTGAGCACGGGTTCGGATTCTATCGCAGGCGCTGTCGCGCCAAGACTCTTCGACCCTTCGACGAGACTCTTCGACTCTTGACTTTTCGACTCTTCGACTTCTTAGTGGCAGTCTTCTCCCGGCCCCTTGCGAAGAGTTTGGAGTGGAACGAAAGATTCGGCCGGTTTCTTCCGGGCACGACGTCTCGCCGTCACACGCCGAACGAGGAACCAGACGGCCCCGCCGACGATGAGGAAGACGACGTAGTCCTGCCAGTCCATGGCGCCTCGTTCGAGGATCGGCCCGATCAGGAGAATCCGAGCAGGCGGCCGCCCTGATACACGGCGAGCGTGCACGCGTACGCCAGCACGCTCTGATAGCCGAACATCAGGGCCGGCCAGCGCCACGAGCCCGATTCGCGGTGAACCACGGCCAGCGTGCTCATGCACTGGCACGCGAGCACGAAGAACACCATCAAGGCCAGGCCCGTCAGCGGTGTCATGAGGCGCGTTCCATCGCTTCGCGTGGCGTGCCGGAGGGCGTCCCTCAGCGGCTGGGTCTGTTCGTCCGCGTTCCCGATGTCGAATACGATGCCCATCGTCGAGACGAAGACCTCGCGCGCGGCAAAGGCACCGAGAATGCCGATGCCGATCCGCCAGTCGAAGCCCAGCGGCGTCAGCGCCGGCTCGATGAGATGTCCGACGCGGCCGGCGACACTGTGCCGCAGCTGGTCACCGCGGGCTCTGGCCGACAGCGTCTCGAGAGCGGCGAGCCGGTTGCCGGCCGGAACACTCGATTCGATCGTGGCGCGGTCCGCCGACACTCGCGCCGCGGCCTCGTGATCGCGCGGGTAGTTCAACAGCGCCCAGAGAATGATCGTCAGCGCCATGATGATCGTGCCCGCGTCCACCAGGAACGACCGTACCTGTTGCCACGTCGTCGCCAGCAGCACGCGCGCCACCGGGCGCCTGTACGGAGGCAGTTCGAGGAGGAGCGTGGGACGCGGGACCCTGGAACACCGTGCGCCGCAGGACTGCGGCCGCGGTCAACGCCGCTGTCACCGACAAGAGGTACATGGCGAACAGCGCCAGTGCGCCGGCACTGACGACACCGAAGACACGGCTGGTGCCGCCGAAGACGGTGGCAATCACCAGGACGTAGACCGGCAGCCTTGCGCTGCACGACACGAGCGGGAGCACCATCATCGTCAGCAGACGGTCTGTGCGATTTTCGAGCGTCCGCGTGGCAAGCACGGCGGGGACGGCACACGAGAAGCCGGACAGCATCGGGACGAACGACTTGCCGTGCAGTCCGATGCGTCCCATCACGCGGTCCACGACAAACGCGACGCGCGCCAGGTAGCCCGCGTCCTCCATCGCGGCGATGAACAGGAACAGCAATCCAATCTGCGGAACGAACACGATCACGTTCCCGACGCCGGCGATGACGCCGTCTGCGATCAGATCGCGGAGCGGCCCGGCCGGCATCGTCCTGGCCACGACGTTTTGCAGTGTCGCGACACCCATCCCGATCAGCTTGATGACGGGCTCAGACCAGGTGAACAGCGCCTGGAACAGAACGAGCATCACGATCGCGAAGACAATGAATCCCCAGACCCGATGCGTGAGGACCGCATCGATCCGTTCGGTCCACGACGGCTGGACCGCCGTCACGCTTCGCACGGCGCCCGAGAAGGTGGCATCCACGTGGGCGTAGCGGCCCGCGATGATTTCCTGATCGAGGTTGCGGCCTTGCGCAGACGCGCGGCGGCTCACCCGCGAGCCGGCAGCGCGCAGCGAGGCGGGGACTCCTTCGAGTTCATCGTGATGTTCGTCTTCGAGCGAGAGGAGCAGCCAGATGGCCCATGCCCGCTGCGCCGCCGGCGCCAGCGATGGCATGGCCTCAGCGACGTCCCTGGTCAAATCGCGGACGTCTGACTCAGCGGGCTCCGGCAGCGCGAACGTCGCGGGATCCGCCAGCGGCACGCGCCGGATGGCGCGCGACAGCGCAGCAGCCACGTCTCCGATTCCGTGCTGTTTGCGTGCAACGACCGGCACGACTTCCACACCGAGCGCGTTCCGGAGCCGTTCGATATCGATCGCGATGCCCTGGCCACGCGCCTCGTCCATCATGTTGAGGACGACGACGACAGGTGTGCCTGTGGCGATGACTTCGTACGCGAAATAAAGGCTGCGGGCGAGAGCCGTGGCGTCGGCCACGACCAGGAGCGCATCGGGCGGGCGCGAGGTCCGTCCGAGGACGGCATCGACGGCCACCTGTTCGTCGCGGGATCGTGCGCTGAGGCTGTAGGTGCCCGGCATGTCCACGAGCTCGACGTGGCCAACGTCGGGCACGCGCATGGTGGCCGAGGTGCGGGCCACGGTGACGCCTGGATAGTTACTGACCTTGGCGCTCGCGCCCGTCAGCGCGTTGAAGAGGGTGGACTTGCCGGAATTGGGGTTGCCCGCGACGAGCACCAGGGGCGTGGCGCGGTGGCCGGCGACACCCCGGGCGGCATCGGCCGCGGCCGTGCCGGAAGGGCTCACACTGTGTCGTCCACTTCGATCGCGAGGGCCTCGGTGCGTCGGATGCTCAGCGCGTAGTTGCGCACGCGGAGCTCGATGGGATCGCCGAAGGGCGCGACACGCATCATGGTGACGCGGGTGCCGGGCACCAGCCCCAGTTCCATCAGTCGGCGCGCGATAGACCGTGCGCTCGCCACGCGGCGGACAATGGCGGACGCTCCGAGGGGCACGCCAGCGAGGGACTTGGCAATTGCGTTGGGCATCGGTAACCTTGGGACCCGGCCGGGAATCAGCGACAGAAGGATCTGCAAGCTGATATTGAGACTCGGTCTCAACTCGAATCGTAACTCCGACCGACATGGTCGGTCAAGCCCGGGGACCTCGGCGGCCGGCATATTCGAACCTCTGCGGTTTCGCTTCAGCTTCTTGTCGATAGTCAGTCAGATTCAGGCCAGGAAACGTCGTCTCTCGCCGATCCGATCGTTTTGAATCCAGACGCAGGCGTCGCCAGCCCGGCCGCAGATCCCGTGGGAATCATCCGCGGTCGCTGGCGCGGGACGGGCGCCAATGTTGCAGGCCGGACCGGAAATGTCCCCAGATTCCGCCGTTGGCGGCCGTCTGATCGTCGTCGCCAACCGCCTGCCGGTCACGCTTGGCCGCGAACATGGTCGAGCTGTGCTCGTGCCCTCCACTGGCGGACTTGCAACCGGGCTCTCGAGTACGTTCGACCCTCGACGGAGTCTCTGGGTGGGATGGCCGGGCGACATGAGTTCGTTGCCCGCGGACGAACGGCAGCGCGTCGCGCAGGAACTCGAGTCGCGGTCGTTGCGACCCGTCGAATTGACGGCGGACGAGATTCGCAACTACTACGAAACGTTTTCGAACGGCGTGATCTGGCCGCTGTTCCACTATCTGCTGGATCGCGTACCGCTCGAGGCTCAGGGGTGGGACACCTACGTCGCGGTGAATCAGCGCTTCGCGACCACGGTCGTGGACCTGCTGCAACCTGGCGATCGCGTGTGGATTCACGACTATCAGTTGATGCTCGTGCCGGCCATGATTCGAGAGCGCGTGCCGGACGCGCGCATCGGCTTCTTCCTGCACATTCCCTTTCCCGCGCCTGAAGTCTTCCGCACGCTCCCCTGGCGCCAGCGTCTGCTCGAAGGGCTGCTTGGTGCCGACCTCGTCGGCTTTCATACGGGCGCGTACGTGCGGCACTTTGCCACCGCGCTCCGTTTTCTGCTCGGCATTGACGCCGACGTGACGCGCGCGTGGTTCGAAGGGCGTGAAGTGCGGCTCGACGCGTTCCCGATGGGAATCGATGCCGAAGACTTCGACAAGGAAGCACGCAGTCCCTCGGTGCTGCGCGAGGTCGAGCACCTCAGGGCCGAAGCGCGGGGACGCACGCTGCTGCTCGGCGTCGATCGGCTGGACTACACCAAGGGACTGCCGCAGCGCATGCTCGCATTGGAGCGCCTCTTCGAGCGCGATCCCTCGCTGCGCGATGCGATCCGCCTGATTCAGGTAGCAATTCCGACGCGGGATGGCGTCGACCACTATCAGTCCTTCCGCCGAGGCCTCGAAGAGACGATCGGCCGCCTCAACGGCGCGCACGGTTCGTTGTCGGCGCTCCCGATCCACTACCTGCACCGTTCTGTCTCGCGGGAACAGCTCGTAGCGCTGTACCGCGCGGCAGACGTGATGCTCGTGACGCCCATTCGTGATGGCATGAATCTGGTCGCCAAGGAATTCGTGGCCTCGCGTGTGAATGACGACGGTGTGCTGGTCTTGAGCGAGTTCGCCGGCGCGGCGTCCGAGCTCGTCGAAGCGCTGCACGTGAATCCATACGACCTCGACGCCATGGCGTCGGTCATGATGCAGGCGATCGAGATGCCCAAGTCCGAACAACAGACACGGATGCGGGCCCTGCGCCAGCGCGTCCGCTTCAACGACGTCTATCGCTGGGCGGCTCGATTTGCCGAGCAGCTCGACCAGCCGCCGGCGCCGCGGCAGCTGACGCCACCCGTGGAGGTGGACGCGCTCGTCATGCGGCTCTCGACCGCCGCTCGTCTCACGCTGCTCCTCGACTACGACGGCACTCTCGTCCCCATCGTCGGCGGGCCAGCGCTGGCGACGCCGGACGAAGAGCTCTTGACGCAATTGCGGGAGCTGGCTGCCACACCAGGTGTGGACGTACAGCTGGTGAGCGGCCGCGCGGTGGAGACCCTCGAAGCGTGGCTCGGTGCGCTTCCGATCGGCCTCTGGGCCGAGCACGGTCTCTGGCACCGCCCGAATCAGGACGCGTCGTGGGAGCTGACCGTTGACGCGCCACGCGAGTGGATGGAGCGCGTGCGTCCGATCATCCGTCGCGCGACTCAGGCGACGCCTGGGTCACTGGTCGAAGAAAAGACGGCGTCGTTCGCCTGGCACTACCGGACCGCCGATCCCGATCTCGGCGAGCGGCATTCCCGCGAGCTCCGGGCCGAAGTTGCCACAGCGCTCGCTGACGAACCCGTCGAGGTGCTCGAAGGCAGCAAAGTCGTCGAGATCAGGCTGCGGGGTGTCAGTAAGGCGCTCGTGATCCCGCGGCTCGCGCCGGGCACGTTTGTCGTCGCCGTCGGCGACGACCGCACGGACGAAGACATGTTCACGGCGCTGCCGGCGGACGGCGCGGCGATTCACGTCGGCCCGTTATCGAGCTTTGCGCACTTCCGGTTGAAGGACTGGCGAGCCGTACGCCAGCTGCTGCATACGCTGACACACGCCCGCGCGGCAGTGCCCGTGAACTGACAGGGCTTCGCGCCTGGGCTCCGGCGCAGCAGCTCCTCATGCCAGGCCTGGCTCACGCTCCCGCCGCCTCCGCCGATTGAACGCAGGAGAGTGCGACTTCGCACTCATTTCCTGTCGCGCCTTCGCTGGCGGGTCGCCAGACGTGTCGTCATGCCGCTCGAGAGTACCCTGGGGTCGCGCCCAACGGCCGCCGTTTATCCGAAGCGCAGAGACATGCGCGCGCCGGCACTCTTTGTGTCGTTCGGGTCGCCGCTTGCCCTCCGCGACGAGGCGTACGCACAGGCGCTCCGGCGCTTCGGCATTCATCTCCGGCAGCCTCGCGGGATCATCGTCGCGTCCGCGAACTGGCGGACGGTGCGTCCGCTCCGAATCACGTCCACACGACGGCCGACGCCGCTGCACGACTACGGCGATTTTCCGCGCTGGCTCGAATCGTTGAAATATCCGTGTCCTGGATCGCCACTCCTGGCCAGTGAGGCGGCCGCGCTTCTGAATGGATCCGGCATCGGCGCGGTGCTGGATCCGCAGCAGGGACTGGATCACAGTGTCTGGATGCCCGTGTCGTTGCTGTACGCGAGTGCGCGCGTGCCGGTCGTGCAGGTCTCGTTGCCGTCGGGTGGATCGCCCGAGGACATGCTCGCGGTCGGCCGGGCGCTGGCACCGCTGCGAAGAAGCGGATATCTGGTGCTCGGGACGGGCAGCGTGGTGTTCAATCCGCACCGCGCGCGATTCGATCAAGTGGACGCGCCGCCAGAACCCTGGGCACGAAGCTTCGACGAATGGCTTGGTGCGAAGCTCGAGAAACTCGACATCACCGCCCTGGCCAACTACCGTCGCGAGGGGCCGCACGCGCACCTGTCGGCGCCGACCTCCGAGCACATCGATCCCCTGTTCTTCACGCTGGGCGCCACGCTGCAAGGGGATCTGGTTCGCCACCTGTTCGAAGGTTTCCACGCGGGCAGCACGTCGCTCCGCAGCTGCGTCATTGCCGGCCGCCGTGCCGACGATCTGCGGCTGCCGGACGAACTGCTGGGAGCGTAGCGCCGCGCACGTCGAAGAGGTCACAGGGTCACAAGGAGTCGCAGAGTTAGTCGAACAGTCGGCGGTGCGACCCTGGTGACTCTTCGACCCCTTCGACTGTCGGTAAGTTGTAAGATTCCGGCCCATGCAGATCATTCGGACCCCGGATGAGTACGACGTCTGCGTCGTCGGCTCGGGAGCAGGCGGCGGCATGGCTGCAAAAGTGCTCACCGAGGCAGGCGCGCGCGTCGTGATGCTGGAGGCGGGACCGCAATGGGACTCGGCGACCGACTCGGCCATGCTGAAGTGGCCGTACGAGTCGCCCAGACGCGGCGCGCCAACCTTCGAGCGGCAGTTCGGTGAATTCGACGGCTGTATCGGCGGCTGGACGCTTGATGGCGAACCCTATACCGTCCAGCAGGGCGAGCAGTGGTTCTGGTATCGCGCGCGGATGCTCGGCGGCCGTACCAATCACTGGGGCCGCATTTCGCTGCGCTGGGGTCCCGACGACTTCCGCCGGCACTGCGTGGACGGCCTCGGCGATGACTGGCCCATCACCTACGAGGATCTGAAGCCGTTCTACGACAAGCTCGACCGCCTGGTCGGGATCTTCGGCACCAACTTCGCCGCCGAGAAGAATCTGCCGAACGAGCCGGACGGCATCTTCATGCCGCCGCCGAAGCCGCGGTGCTACGAGCTGCTGATCCAGCAGGCGTGCGATCGCCTGGGCATGCCCTGCGTGCCGTCGCGTCTCTCGATCCTGACGCAGCCGCTGAACGGCCGTCCCGCGTGCCACTACTGCGGCCAGTGCGGACGTGGCTGCGCGACACACTCCAATTTCTCGTCTCCGTCCGTCCTGCTGCCACCGGCGCTCAAGACCGGCCGCCTCACGGTTCTGACCGGGGCGATGGCGCGGGAAGTGACGACGGATCAGAGCGGAAAGGCGACGGGCGTCTCGTTCATCGACAAGGCGACCGGAGCCGATCGTCACGTGCGCGCGCGGATCGTCGTTCTTGCGGCGAGCTGCTGCGAGAGCGCGCGCATCATGCTCAATTCCAAATCCGCGCAGCATCCCAACGGGCTGTCGAACTCCTCAGGTGCGCTCGGGCGGTATCTGACCGATTCGACGGGCCTGTCGGTCAGCGGCTTCATCCCGAAGCTGATGGACATGCCCCCGCACAACGAGGACGGCGTCGGCGGCATGCATCTGTACGTGCCGTGGTGGGCGAACAACAAGACGCTCGATTTCCCGCGCGGCTATCACATCGAGCTGTGGGGCGGCCGCGGCATGCCCTCGTATGGATTTGGCGGCGGGATCGAAGACCTGCCCCCGGCGGTGGATACGGCAAGCAGCTGAAGGACGACTACCGCCGCTACTACGGCGCGCACGTCGGCTTTGCCGGCCGCGGCGAGATGGTGCCGAACGACGACACGTACTGCGAGATCGACAAGAACGTCGTGGACAGGTTCGGCATCCCGGTGCTGCGGTTCCATTTCCGCTGGAGCGACCGCGAGCGGAAACAGGCCAAGCACATGCAGGAGACCTTCCGCCGGATCATCACCGAGATGGGCGGGACGCCCACCTCCGACATGCCCGGCGAAGACGAAGATTACGGGCTCGAGGCCGGCGGCCGCATCATCCACGAAACGGGCGCCACGCGGATGGGCAAGGATCCGTCGTCGTCGGTCCTGAACGAGTACTGCCAGGCGCACGAAGCGAAGAACGTGTTCGTCTGCGACGGCGGACCGTTCGTGTCGCAGGCCGACAAGAACGCGACGTGGACCATCCTCGCGCTCGCGATGCGCACGGGCGAGTACATCGCCGAGCAGCGGAAGAGCGGCAGCATCTGAAGGAGCCCGATCCATGGCGATATCGAGACGGAAAGCGCTGCAGACGCTCGGAGCCGTGCCGGTCGCGGCCGGATTCACGTGGACGGCCGCCGAAGCCGGTCAGGCGCATCAGCACGCCGCGGCTGCGCGCACCGAGACCGCTGCGCGCGAAGAAGCCCTACGCACCGAAGTTCTTCACACCGCACGAATGGGCGACGGTCAAGGTGCTCGTCGATCTGATCATCCCGAAAGACGAGCGGTCCGGCAGTGCGACCGACGCCGGCGTGCCGGAGTTCATCGACTTCATCCTGATCGACGAACCGCCGCCGCGCTCACGCCGGGGGATTTCGTCGAGGCAGACGGCTATCCGCGGTGGACTCCGCTGGCTCGACACGCAATCGAACGAGCGGTTCGGCAAGACGTTCGTCGATGCCGCTCCGGCGGATCGCACGGCGCTCCTCGATGAGATCGCCTGGCCGAATCGCGCCAAGCCGACGATGAGTCAGGGCGTGGCGTTCTTCAACAGCTTCCGCGACCTGACCGCGTCGGGGTTCTGGTCCAGCAAGATTGGTGTCGAGGACCTGAAGTACATGGGCAACGTGCCCAACCAGTGGAATGGCTGTCCGCCGGAGGCGCTCGGCAAACTCGGACTATCAAGTTCGTAGTTGGTAGTTCGTAGTTCGTAGTTCGTGGTTCGTAGAAGGCGGTCGTCGTGAACGAACTACCAACTACGGACCATGAACTACGAACTGACGAAGGACACAGCTCCTCAACAGGAGTCCCGACACATGTCTCGCATCACGCGACGGGAGGCGCTGGCCGCGGCCGGTGCCGCAGCGATTGGCATCGACCATGACCGGAACGGCTGGTGCCCAGGACCAGGGTAGTGTCGTCAAGAAGGGCCGTCTGAAGCAGTCGGTGTGCCGCTGGTGCTATCAGCGGATTCCGCTCGACGACTTCTGCAAGTCGGTCGCTGGCCTCGGCCTGAAAGCGATGGATCTGCTGCAGCCCGAGGAATGGGAGGTCGCGGCGAAGTACGGTTTGATCTGCTCGACCGGCTATCCGGGCAAGGGCGGCGGGACGATCCCGGATGGGCTCAACAACAAGGCGCTCCACGACGAGATCGTCAAGACGTTCGAGACCGTGCTGCCGAAGGCCAAGCAGGCAGGCGTGCCGAACCTGATCACGTTCTTCGGCAACCGCCGCGGCATGGCCGACAGCGAAGCCATCGACAACTCGGTGGCCGTGCTCAATCGCCTGAAGCCCATGGCCGAATCCGCCGGCATCACCGTGGTCGTGGAGCTCCTGAACAGCAAGGTGGATCACAAGGACTATCAGGGCGACCACACCGACTTCGGCGTCAAGGTGATGAAGCAGGTCAACTCGCCGCGGATCAAGCTCCTGTACGACATCTACCATATGCAGATCATGGAGGGCGACATCATCCGGACGATCCGCGACAACAAGGAGTGGATCGCGCACTACCACACGGGTGGAGTCCCCGGCCGCAACGAGCTCGACGCCACGCAGGAGCTGCAGTGGGCCACGATTGCGAACGCGCTCGTGGACATGGGCTACACCGGCTACATGGCGCACGAGTTCATTCCCAAAGCGGGATCCGATCGCCTCGCTCCGCGAAGCGGTGATCCTCTGCGACATCTGAGTCGGGGCGAGTGGCGTAAGCCCGGAACTCACTTTCGTTCGCACGAGTCAACTCCCGACAACACAGTCCGCGTGAGGAGAACCGTATGCGCGCAGGCATGTTCGGCCGGTTGCTCATGGCCGCCACCGTTCTGGCGATGACCGCGGGGCCGGCCATGGGTGAGGTCACCGTGGACAAGACGACGTGGCGAGGCCATGAGGCGCTCCACGTCACGAACGGAACGGTCGAACTCGTCATCGTGACGGGTCTTGGTCCTCGTATCGTCCGCTACGCCTTTGTCGGCGGAGAGAATGCGCTCGGCGAGGTTGCGGCGGATGCGAAGCCCACGACCACGAAACTCGGCGACTGGTTTCTGTATGGCGGCCATCGTCTGTGGATCGGTCCCGAGATCGTGCCGGACACGTACGCGCCGGACAACGGTCCGGTCGCTGCGAAGGTCGAAGGTGGAACGATCACGCTGACGCAGCCCGTGGACGCCGCGGGGATCGAGAAGATCATGACCGTGACGCTGGCGCCAACAGGAACGGGCGTGACCGTCGGCCATCGGGTGATCAACCGGGGCAAGACGGCCATCGATCGCTCCGCGTGGGCGCTCACCGTCATGAACGGCGGGGGCTTCGTCATCATCCCGAACGAGCCCTACAAGTCACACGATGAGGAACTGCAGCCGCAGCGGGCGATGACGGCGTGGGCGTACACCGACATGAGCGATTCGCGCTGGACGTGGGGACGGAAGTACATCCTGCTCCACGTCGATCCGGCAAAGAAACCGTCACAGAAGATCGGTGTCTCGAACCGCCGCGGCTGGGCGGGCTACTGGAAGAACGGGCTCCTCTTCATCAAGCGTTATGACTACACGGATGGCGCGACCTATCCAGACTTCGGCGTCAACACCGAGACCTACACATCCGAGAACTTCGTCGAGCTCGAGACGCTGGGCCCGATGAAACATCTCGCACCGGGCCAGGCCAATACCCACGAAGAGCGGTGGACCCTGCACAAGGATGTACAGGTGGGATCCACTGAAGACGCGCTCGACGCGGCACTCACGGCGGTGCTGAAGTAGCGCCTGCGGCCATCGTCGGCGGGCGCAGCGCAGGCCGCATGGCGCGGACGGCACGCAGCGACTGGTGGCCAGTCGCGCGAAGTCGCGATTGGGATCGTGTAGAGTGTGAATCGTGAGGGGGCGAGCACGGGATACGCGACAGGACGGGCCTGCCGGCGCGTTCCTGCGGGCGGTGACATGCTGCATTGTCATCCTCGCGTCATGGAGCCTCGTCCCGACGCGCGCACAGGTGCCGCCTCCCCCCGAGGGCGCGCCGATCACCCCCGCGCTCGAGCGGCTGGTCGGTAAGCATCTGGTCGAAGCGGTCGTCTCGGGCTTTCAATATGCCGAAGGGCCGCTCTGGCGATCCGACGGCTACCTGCTGTTCGCCGACTCTCCGAGAAACCGGATCCATCGCTGGGATCCGCACGGTGGCCTGGCCATTCTGCGCGAGCCGAGCTTCACCGCCACGGCGCTCGCCTTCGATCTCGAGGGACGCTTGCTCGCCACCGAGCACGGCAATCGCCGCATCTCGCGGACGGAACCCGACGGGACGATCGTCACGCTCGTCGATCGCTACGAGGGCAAGCGTCTGAACAGTCCCAACGATCTCGTGGTCGCAGGGAACGGCGCGGTGTACTTCACCGATCCGCCGTACGGACTGCCGCGCCAACGCGATGGCAAGGAGCTCGATTTCCAGGGCGTGTTCCGGCTGGATCCGGACGGACACCTCGTCTTGCTCGTTCGCGACATGAGCCGCCCGAACGGAATCGGTCTCTCACCTGACGGCCACAAACTCTACGTCAGCGACACCGATCGCAACCTGATTCGCGCGTTCACGCTGCGGGCTGATGGGAGCATCGAGTCAGCGACAGTCCTGGCGACGATCAAACCATGGCGCGAAGGCATGCAAGGCGCGCCCGACGGGATGGCGCTCGACGTGAAGGGACGCCTCTATGTCGCGGGGCCCGGCGGCATCTGGGTCTTCGATGACCACGGCGGACGGCTCGGCGTGATCGCGACACCCGAGCCGCCGTCTGCGTGCACGTTCGGCGACGCCAACGGTCAGACGCTCTACATCACCGCGCGCACGCGCCTCTACAAGATCCGCCTCAGCGTTCAGGGTTTTTCGAGAAGGCCGTTCAAAAAATAGTCGAAAGAGTCCGAGGGTCAGCAGAGGTCGCAGAGCACTTGACCTGACCTCTTCGACTCGATCTGCGAGGGTGACTCCTCGACCCTTCGACTTGCCTTTGCGACCTTTGTGACCTTTCGACCCTTTTGACTACTTAGGTCGTGAGCTTGACGGTCTGGTGCGAGCGCGCGGACTCGTAGATCGCCATCATGATCGTCAGGTCCTTCAAGCCCTCTTCGCCCGGCGTCTTCGGTTCGGTGTTTTGCATCACGCAGTCGGAGAGATGATCCATCTCGGCGGCGAAGTGATCGATGACCGGCTGCGGCCGTTCTTCGACGACGGATCCGCCGCTGGCGCGCATCCGCAGTCCTGAATAGATCAGTGCCGGCTCGAGCTCGGCCCAGCCGCGCGTGCCGACAACGCGGAAGCGATTGAATGGCGCGCCGTAGCTCGAGGTGCAGTTGGCAAGGACGCCCGACGGAAACCGCAGCTGGAACGTCAGCGTCTCTTCGACTTCGCGGAATCGCGGATCACCAGGCGTCGTGTATTCCATCGCGTACACATCAGTGGGCTCTTCGTTGGTGAGATAGCGCGCGGCGTTGAGCGCGTAGATCCCGATGTCCATCAGCGAGCCGCCGCCAGCCATCTTGCGATTCAGGCGCCACTGATTCGGATCGCCGATCGGGAAGCCCGCATCCGCGAGCACGACCTTCAGCGGGCCGAATTCCTGATCGCGGACCACCTTGACGAGCGCCTGGTTGTGCGGCTCGTGATGCAGGCGGTAGCCGATCGACAGCTTCTTGCCGGCGGTACGGCAGGCGTCGATCATCTGCCGGCAGTCCTCGGGCGTGTTGGCCATCGGCTTTTCGCACATCACGTGCTTGCCGGCCTTGGCAGCGCGAACCGTGTACTCGGCGTGCATGCTGTTGGGCAAGACGACGTACACGACGTCCACGTCCGGGTTGTCGCGCAGCTTCTCGTAGGTGTCGTAGTTGTAGATCGAGGTCTCAGCGACGCCGTAGCGGGCGGCCAGCTTCTTGGCCTTGTCGGGATGCCCTGAGACCAGCGCCGTGACCTTCGACTTCTCGCAGCGCGCGAACGCCGGCAGGATCTGATTGATTGCCAGGCTGCCGAGCCCGACGATGGCCCAGCCCAGTTTGCGGCCGGGTGGATCCGGCACCCGCTGCGCCGCGGCGACACCCGCGAGCGCTGGAGCGGCGACCAGTCCTGCGCTGGCCTGCTGGAGGAACCGGCGGCGGGAGACGGAAGGGCGCGTGGTTGGCATGCGGGGAATCTTACAAGAACTCTCGTCGTCTTCGTGTTCGCATTCGTCTTCGCTGATGGGAGACGACCTGAATCCCAATACGAACACGAAGACGAAAACGACGAGAATCTCCGCCTCTCCTCATCGATCTGCACTCGTCATTGTGCAGTCGCAGCGTCCCGTCTGATCTCGAAGTCCACCCATTGCGATGCGCGGCGATCCAGCTTGCCGTTGCGATTCCGTGCGACGTCCACCTGCAGCGAATATGGTCCCGACGGCATGTCTTTGCCGAGATCGAGCGCGCCCCCGATCGAGATCACCGAGATCTTCTTGTCGGGCACTGGCACTTTCACGGGCTGCACTGGGCTCTGATAGACGGCTTTGCCGTGCCGCAACAGAGTTGTGGACATCTGGAGATTCTCAGAGTCTCCGAGCCCGTCGTAGATCTCGTACGCGTACACCGCTTTGCTGCCTGGGTTGAGGATGCGAATCGTCGGTCCAAGCAGGGTCTCGACCGACAGGCTGGTCGTGGCCACTTCGAGTGGTGCGACTTCGAGAGCCATGCTCGTGTCGGCGAAGCCCTTGAGCATGAGGCCGGAGAGTGCGAGCTTGCCCTTGCCGACCTCTGGAATCACGAGGAACTGCGATCCCGAGCCGGCGCGTCCCGTGGTGACATCGCGAATGGCCGCGCGAATCTGATACGCGCCGGGGCGGTCCACGAAGAGCCGGCTGCGGTACACGATGCCGTGGTCCAGCGCTCCCTTGTACTGGTCGTCGGTCAGATTCCACGACATCGTGCGGCGGGCGCTGGCGGTGACTGGCCGTTGTCGTCCACGGCCATGATGCCGAGCTCGAGTTGTGCCGTGTGATGGCCGTCAGGCGTGACCGAGAAGGCGACGTCGTTGGCGTCCACGAAGAACATCGACTGCACCGAGGATTGCTTGCCGTCGTGCCAGAAATCGGAGGTCAGCCGGGCGCTGATGTCCGCGGTCGCGAATGGCGACAACGCCGCCACGAGCAGCGGATCGGTGGCCGTCTTCACGGCATCCCGTGGACTGGCGGGACCGAAGAATCCTTGCCGCGTTCGCACGTGTGTGTGCGGACGTTTCACGCTGATGTGGATGGCGCCCTGGTTCCATCCCGTGAGCGGCGTGTCGGGCGGCACGGCATAGCCAAGCAGGTAGTAGCCCTGCTGATCGGCGAGGGCTTTGTCGATCGCGCGGCCGATGTCGTTGGTGTTCATGAACGCCAGGCCGCCCGTTTGATCGGCGATGAACTGCAGGGACTCCTGGCTGTTGATCAGTTCGTTGTTCCGACCGGTCTGGGCGTCGCGGACCGTCCGCGCCTTGACGTCATTGTCGCCGCCGCCGGCGACGATGCCGCTGCCCCCCGGTCCGCCCGCGCCGGTCGGCGCGCTCCAGTCGCGAACCACGCCGTTGTCTTCCGCGTTCAGCCCCGCCGTTTGGAGGCCCCGCGCGTCGATGGTGTAGAGGACGATGCCGGCGCGATTGACGTTGTCGAGCATCCGGGTCAGCGCGTTCCAGAGCAGCCCGCCGTTCATGCGCTCCTGGAACATCTCGGCGAAGCCCTCCGACAGCAGCACGATTGACTTGCGGCCCGGCAGGCGCTGCACCCCCTGGGCGATGAACTCGACCGCCGAGAGTGAGCCGACACCGGTCATCGTCCGGCGGAGCCCGTCAATCTTTGCCATCGACGACGGATCGCTGGATCCCGTGCCCCGTGCTCGAGGTGTCGATTGCGGGCGAGTTCGAAGTGATGATTGTCGGCGCCAGCGGTTCGAAGGACGCCACACCCCTGCGGCTCCGGGAGTCCCACTGCACCCGATCCACGGCCAGCTTCAGCAACCGCTTGTCGCTCGTGAACTGCTGCAACGCGCCGACGCCGGAGGCGGTGCGGATGATGGCGACGAGGTCGCCAGGTCCGAGCTGTGACTCCACGTACTTGGTCAAGGCCTTTCGGACCGAGAACGTGCTCTCGAACGAGAGACTCGAGATCGTCCACGACAAAGGCGATGGTGCGCGTGATCCGCCCGGTGCCCATCGTCGACGCCTTCAGCACCGCTGACGCGCTGCCCGGACGAGGCGGCGGGCGGCGCCGACGCTGCCTCAGGCCCAATGGGGGATGGTGCCATCGACAGCGGCGTGTTCGGATCGGACGAAGACGGCCTGCTGCAGCTCCTGTCGCTTGCGGCTGACGGTGACCTCGAAGTCGTCCTTCGTCAGATCGGTGACCGCCCGGCCGTCATCGTCGGTGACGACCGCGTCGAGGGTCGCGAGAGTTGACGACGTCTTGAAGATGGGCTGGCCGGGTTGAGGCGCCGGATCCTGTTGCCGTGCCGAAAGTGGCACCAGCGCGAGGACGAGCAGGCCGACGAAGCACAAACGCCGCATAGTTTCCTCCTGTGGCCTGCCGCAGCAGCAGACGCATCGACACTCGATCGAGACGGTGGCGAGCCGACAAGGACTTACCGTCTGACTTCGAAGTCTACCCATTGGGAGGCGCGATGGTCGATGCGACCGTTCTGCTCGCCTAGGACGTCGACTTGGAGCGAGTACGGGACCTGACGGCATGTCGGCGCCGAGGTCCAAAGAGCCGCCGATCGACGATGACGCGGACCTTCTTGTCAGGCTTGCGGCGCATTCACTGGCGCTGCCGGGACTGTGGTACACGGCCTTGCCATTGCGGAGCAGCGTGGTAGACATCTGCAGGTTGGCTTCGTCGCCGAGGCCATTGTAGATCTCGTACGCGTAGATGGCTTTGGTGCCTGGCTTCAGAATGCGGACCGTGGGCGCGAGCAGCGCGTCGTCGGCCAGGCCGGACGACACCTCGATCGTGCCGTCCTTCGCGGTGTCCGTGGTCTCCGCGGCGAAGCCTTTGAGCAGGACGCCTGACAGCGCGAGCTTTCCCTTCCCGACTCTCGGCACTTCGAGAAACTGCGAGCCCGAGCCCAGTCGTCCCGAATCGAGATCGCGGACGGCCGCACGAATCTGATAGGCGCCCGGCTTGTCCACGACCAGACGGCTCCGAAATACGACGCCATGCTTCAGGGCGTCGTCATACTGCGCTGGCGTCAGCGTCAGGCGCAGCCGATGACGGGAGCTGGCGGCGATCTGTCCATTGCCATCCACGGCGAGAACGGCGAGCTCCAGATACGCGCCTTTGTCACCGAATGGCGAATCCGCAAAATGCAGGTCGTTGGCGTCGAAGAAGAGGATCGAGCGCACGAATGACTTCGAGCCGTGGTGCCAGAACGCCGACATCAACCGGGCACTCACGCCCGATGCTCCGAACGGCGAGAGGAGTCCAACGAGCAATGGATCGGTGACCGGCTGTGACGGGTCATGCTCGCTCGCGGGACCGAAGAGCCCCTGGCGCGCGCGCACGTGTGTGTGCGGCCGTGTGACGTGAATACTGTACGCCGTCGTGATTCCATCCGGCGTGCCGTTTCTCGGGAGGTACCGAGTAGCCGAGCAGATAGTAGCCCTGCTGATCCTCGAGCACGCGGTCGATGGCGCGACCTAGGTCGTTGGTGTTCATCACCGCCAGGCCGCCGGTCTGGTTCGCGATGAACTGCAGCGACTCCTGTGAGTTGAGCGATCTCGGCACGGCGCTTGTCCCCGGATGCCGCCACACTGGCGGAGGCGGCATCGAGGAACCCGGCGCCAGAGCCGGTCATCGGCGGGCCTCCGCTGGCCGCTGCTCCGCTACCGTTACCACCACCGCCGGCACTGTCCGACCCGCTGGTGCCGCCCATGCCTGCGGGAGGCCCGGTACTGCCGCTTGGCCCGCCCCCGGATGCGCCCCAGTTCCGCGCCTGCGGATTGTCTTCGGCTGTGAGGCCGCCCGTCTGCAGTCCACGTGCGTCGATCGTGTAGAGCACGACACCCGCACGATTTGCCTCGTCGAGCATGCGGGTCAGTGCGTTCCACACCCGACCGCCCTCGAGCCGGTCGGCGAACATCTGCGGGAAGCCCTCCGAGAGGAGCACGATCGACTTCCGTCCGGGCAACTCCTCGATGCCGCGCGCGATGTACTGTATCGCCCCTAGCGAGCCGGTCGCGGTGTAGTCGGCTCGGAGGCCGTCGATCTCGGCACCCGTTCCGATATTTCCGCCGCGGACCGCTGAACTCTGGCGTGAACGCCTCGAAGGAGCTGACACCGTTGCGGCTGCGGTAGTCCCACTGCACACGATCGACCGCCATCTTGAGCAGCCGCGTGTCGGTCGTGAACTGCTGGAGCGCTCCGCTGCCGGAAGCGGTGCGGACGATGGCGACAAGATCGCCCGGCTGCACCTGTGTCTCGATGTACTTGGTGAGCGCGCGACGAACGTAGAACGTGCTTTCGAACGAGAGGCTGAGATCGTCCACGACAAAGGCGATGGTGCGCGTGATCCGTCCGGCGCCGCCGTGCGATGCCTTGAGCGCGGCGGACGCACTGGAGAGGCCAGGCGCGGCCGAGGGCGCCGTGGCACCTGCGGCGTTCGGCAGGTTGATCACACTGTCGGATTGAATCGGAGATCCGGCCCGGATGTAGATGGCCTGCTGCAGTTCCTGCCGCTTGCCACTGACCTTGACCTCGAAATCGTCCTTGGTGAGGTCGGTTACGGGGCGTCCGTCGTCGTCGGTCACGACGGCATCGATGGTCGCGAGGGTAGAGGAGGTCCGGAAGATGGGCTGGCCGGGCTGGGGCGGGGGATCACGCTGTGTCGCCGACAGCGGCACCAGGGTGAGGGCGAGCAGGCCGATGAGGCTTAGACGCCGCATGCTTCCCCTCCGTGGGCTGTCGTGACAAATGGACGCTTCGGGCCGGGTTCCCTGGTCTTTGAGGGGCCGGAAGCAGAAGTCGGACCAACCTGTCCGCGGCATGAACGCAGGCGATTGTGCCTCCGGAAAAATGTGGTCGGGAGGATATTCTCAAGATCCGTCCTGATCTTGAGAATATCCTCCCGACGTCATTTCTAGAGGACATTCGTCAATCTGCCTTCGTCCATGCACCGTGCCTTCAACGGAGCTGGTCCAGGAACTCGCGCACGACGACCGTGGCGTCCCGCTTCCGCCCCTCGACTTCGTAGTTCAGTCGGCGCATGTCGGCCTCGTGGACGCGTCCCCCGAGACGGTCCAACGCCGTCCGGATCCGCGGCTCGCGGAGCAACGCCGGCGTGTTCACAACCGGCGCGGCGTCGTAGGGAGGGAAGTAGTGGCGGTCGTCCGCCAGCATGGCCAGATCGAGCGCCTCGATCAGCCCGGCCGTGGCGTCTCCAGCAATGAGGTCCACTTGCCGCTCCGCCAGGGCACGGTAGGTGAGCGACAGATCCAGCACCTTGGGTGATTCCGCGAACTGAAGCCCGTAGGTCCGCGCGAGCCCTGGGAATCCATCCGGCCGCTCGAGGAACTCATACCCAAAGCCCGCATGCCAGCGGCGCGCGACCGGCACAACATCGGTAATCGTCCGCAGCTTCAGTTCCCGTGCATCGCTCCCGCGCACCAGGATCGCAAACGTGTTGTTGAACCCGAGCGGCGCCAGCATGGTCCGGCCGCTCGCCGCGTACTGCTGACGGACCGCGTCGAGCACTTGCGCACGGTCGTGTCCAACCGCCTGCTTGAAGACCGCCGTCAGCGCGGTGCCCGTGTACTCGACGTACACATCGATGTCCCCGGCGCGCAGCGCACGGTCGCATATGAACGTGCCGCCGAGATTCAGGCGGCGATCGACCGTGAGACCGCCGTACCGCTCGAGTGTCTGTGCGATCAGTTCCCCCAGGACGAACTGCTCCGTGAAGTTCTTCGACCCGACGACCACCGCGTGAGGCGTCGAGAACCCGCGTAGGATCACCGCGCCAGCGACCACGAGGAATACGGCAATCGCAGCAGCAGGACCGCGCCACGTCCACTGGCCGGGACGTCGGGCTCGCCGTTCGAGCATGCCCAGGAGGCCATCGGCGGCCAGGGCCATCGCCGCAGACGGTACGGCACCCGCAAGGATCACCGTGCTGTCTACCATCGACAGTCCGCGGAAGATGTACTCGCCGAGCCCACCGGCGCCAATCGCGGCTGCGATCGTGGCGGTGCCCACGCCGACCACCGTAGTCACTCGAATGCCCGCGAGCATCGACGGCCACGCCAGCGGCAGCTCCACCATGCGCAGCATCTGCCAGGGGCGCATGCCCATCGCCACCGCCGCTTCGTGAATCGCCGGATCGATCCCGCGCAGGCCCGCCACGGTCGTGCGCAGTACTGGCAGCAGTCCATACAGGACCAGAGCGATCAGGGCCGCTCGGGGGCCGATGCCGCCGATGAACGGCAGCGGAATCAGGAATCCAAACAGCGCGAGACTCGGGATCGTCTGTACGAGATTCGCAAAGCCCACGACGGGCGTGCCGAAGCGCGGATGCTTCGCAGCGATGACGCCAAGAGGAACACCGATGGCGACCGCGATACCCGTCGAGACCGCCACGAGGATCACGTGCTGCATCGTCAGACGAAAGAGCTCGTCCGTATGGCTCGCCCAGAAGTGGATCAATGGCATGCGAATGGTTCAGCCATGCGGGCGCGCGCGTGACACGAGACGCCGGGATCGGTCACAAGTAGTAGTAGGGTTGCGAACCGGCAGAGCGTACCACGGCTGCCCATTCCCGTCCGCAAGCTCTACGCGACCTGCAACTCATGCGTTCGATCGCCTCGATTTTCGCGGCCGTTTAGGACATCGGTACTATGCTGTCCACGAATCGAGCTGCTAGAGTGCCCGGCCATGATCGACACCACTCACGGAATGCCTGAACCGCGCGTCGCGGTCGCCGGCGACCGTGATCTGCACAGCGACACACCGGCCATGCCCACGGCGGTACATCGTACACGGTCGAACGACGATGTGCGCGACGAGGCGTCGGCCTGGGTGTCGACATTCGACGATAACAGCGACTCGATCGCCAACCCCACGTCGCCGGGCGACGCCAACGAACCCGCCGCGGCACCGCGGCATCCGGCGGCAGTACCGCCGCATCCTGCCGGGCGCGATCGAGCGGCGTTGCTGATTGCCGTAATCATCGCTGGAGCGGTGACGGTCGCGCTCATCGCCGTCGTGGCCGCGCCGAGGATGCGGCCGCTGGTCTCGGCGTCGGAACCGGCTCGCGGTCAGCTCGCTGTGTTGAGCGACACGCCGGCGCGTGTCTCAATCGACGGCACAGACCGCGGACCGACGCCGATCGAGGTCACGCTCGATGCCGGCCCTCATGCGGTGCGCGTGTCGGGCGGCGTCGAGGCCGACTCGATGACTGTGGTGATCACCGCCGGCGGCCGTGAAGTGCACCACGTCCACGCGGTGGCCCCGCTGGCACCAGTCGCCGATACAGGCACTCTCCGGATCACGACGCCGGAGGCTGGCGCGCGCATCGTGCTCGACGGCGAGTTCCGCGGCCTCACGCCGATGTCCTTCGCCGCCCTCTCGCCCGGCGTGCACCACATCACGGTCGTGACACGCGGGGTGAGCATCCGTCGCGACGTCACCATCGAGCCGCAGCGGACGATCGACCTCGAGCTGATGCCGACCGCCGCGGCTCCGACAGGATCTGGGGGCTCTGGCGGATGGCTGGTCGTCTCCAGTCCATTCGACGTCGAGATCTGGGAAAACGGAGCGCTCATCGGCTCGAGCCGCAGCGCCCGCGTCATGCTGAGTCCGGGCAGCCACTCGATCGACGTCGTCAGCCAGCTGCTCGGCTATCGCGATCACCGGACGATCGTGGTGACCGCCGGCCTGACCACACCCCTTCGACTGGTGGCGCCGCAGGGCACGCTCAGCGTGAATGCGACGCCGTGGGCGGACGTCTGGGTCGATGGCACGAAAGTCGGGGAGACGCCGATTGGCGAGATCCCGCTGACCATCGGATCGCACGACGTGCTGCTTCGGCATCCGGAGCTCGGCGAACGGCACGTCCAATCGGTCGTGCGAGTGGGCGAGGTGACGCGCGTCACACAGGATCTGCGACAGCGGGGCACAAAGCCGTAGCCAGTGGCGCACTCCCCACCACGTCGCGGCATCGGGCCGCAAAGGTCATTGACATGGTATCAACGGTGATGCTGATGGTTGCGGTGAGCATCGGATCCGCGACGGATCAGTCAGCCCTGGCGACCTCGATAGACACCGCACGCGATCTCTATGCCGCCGCCTCGTATCGAGAAGCGCTCGACACGCTGAGCAAGGTCGACAGCGCCGAAACGCCGCCTCCCTCTTTCTACGAGTACCAGGGACTCTGCCTGTTCGCGCTCGGTCGCAAGGAGGAGGCATCCGACGCCTTCACGCGCCTCGTCGAGCGGGATCCCCTGTTCCAGATCGACCTCGACGGCCTCGCACCGTCGGTGCGGACCCTGTTCGAGTCGGTCCGTCGCGAGACCTTGCCGAAGGCCGCACGACAGCGTTTTGCAGGCGCCCGCCAGGCGTTCGAGCGGGGTGACTATCAGGCCGCGTCCGTGGGATTCGCCGAGGTCGGGCGCATCCTCGACCAGATCGCGGCGCTCGGACTGGCCACCGACGACACGAAGGATCTCGCCACGCTCGCGAGCGGATTCGCGGACCTCGTCGAGGCGCGCCTGCGACCGACGGTTTCGCATCCAGCGTCGTCGGTCGCGCCGGCAAATGCGCCGTCGATCGGCCGTGCCCGCGCGCCGCGTGTCGTAGCCGCGGTGGCAGTCTCCAGGCCGGTGCCGCCATGGCCAGCAAAACTGCCACGGCCGCTGCGGCAGGTCGCAACCATGGCGATCGTCATCGATGCCACCGGCACCGTCAGCAGTGCCAAGATGAACGAAACGATCAATCCGACTTACGATTCGATGCTGACCGCTGCGGTGATGACCTGGCGATATCAGCCCGCTACCCGGGACGGGCAGGCAACCGAGTCGACGCAGACCTTGCGAATAGAGCTACCGAGATAACCCGGGTGGACGAATCTCGAAGTCGGTGGTGGACAGGAGATCTCGGACGACGGGATCCTCCGAACGGCGCAGCGAGTCGGGTGTGTCGAGCACGCGCAGCCGGCCATCCGCGAGCACTCCCACACGGTCTCCCAGCGTCATCGCCTCACTCATATCGTGGGTGACGATGACGACCGTTTTCTTGAGCCGCTGCTGAATCGCGCGAAAGCTCTCGCGCAACTCTCGCCGGGTGATCGGATCGAGGGCGCCGAAGGGCTCGTCCATGAGCAGCGACCGGCGGATCGGCGGCGAGTGCCCGGGCCACACCGACTCGCTGTCGTTGACCGCCAGACAGCGCCGCCGGCGCGCGCAGACCGAACGTCGCCGCCGGCAGATCCACGAGATCGAGCAGTTCCCTGGTGCGCGCTGCGATGCGCGGTTCGCTCCATCCAAGCAGGCGCGGCACCACGCCAACGTTCTCGCCGACCGTCATGTGGGGGAACAGGGCAATTTCCTGCAGGACGTAGCCGGTCTGGCGGCGAAGCTCGAACGGATCCCACGCGCGCGTGTCCGTGCCGCGGACGAGGATATTGCCCGACTGCGGTTCGAGCAGCCGGTTCATCAGCTTGAGTGCCGTCGTCTTGCCGGCGCCGCTTCGTCCAACGAGCGCGACCGCTTCGCCGCTCTCGATTGCGAACGACACGTCTTCCAGGATCAGCTGGGGACCGCGTGCAAACTGGACGTGTTCGAAAACGATCGCGGACATGGGTCAGCGTCGAATCTCGAAGTCGAGCCACTGCGTGCGCTCGTCGATCTTCTTCTTCTCGCGTCTCTGGACGATCACTTCGAGCGTGTAGGAGCCGGCAGGCATGTCCGCGCCAATCGCCAGCGTCCCGACGATTGGGATCGCGCGCATCGCCCCGTGAGACTTCACGCTCGTCGTGACGGGTGTGAAAGCGCTCCGGTAGACGACTGTGCCGTTGCGAATCACGCCCGTTGCCATCTGGAGGTCTGGATTCTGGTCTTTCAGACCATCGTAGATCTCGTAGGTGTACACCGCATTCATGCCTGGCGACAGCACCCGGACCTCGGGCTCGAACAAGACGACATCGGCGAGCCCTTCCGGTGCCTCAGGATTCGGCGCAACGTCGTTGGTCTTCGCGTCTCCGTCCGCCACACCTTTGAGGAGCACGCCTGACAACGCGAGCTTGCCTGGCCCGACCTCTGGAACAGCGAGAAACTGCGAGGCCGATCCACGATCCTTCGACGCCAAGTCTTCGACGGCCGCACGCATCTGGTACGGACCGGACTCTTTGACGGCGCTCTTGACTGTCACGACCAGCCCGCGCTCGCGGACCCGATGGAACGAATCATCCGTGAGCGCGAGCGGGACTTCGCGTCGCCAGCCCTCCACCACCTGGCCGTTGTCGCCGATGGTCATCAGCAGGACCTGAAAGCGCGCAGTGTGCTTTCCGGATTGATCTACGTCGAACTGCAGGCCCGCCGGATCGATGAACAGCAGCGATCGCACGTAGGACCCGGTCGCGGCATCGTGGCCGAAGAGCGACGTGAGCCGTACCGTGATCCGTCCGGCGTCGAATGGCGACACCGCCGACAGGACGAGCGGATCGACCGGGGCAGCCGCCGGCGTGCGTGCGTCGAAGGGGCCGAAGAATCCCTGTCGAGCCCGGACCTGGAGTCCCTTCTGTCTGACCTTCACTTTGACGCGGTTCTGATCCCACCCGTCGCGCGCCGCGCCGGCTGGCGCTGTATATCCCAGCAGGTAGTAACCCTGCTGATCGTCGAGGATCCGTGTCACGCCACGATTCAGATCGTTCGTGTTGTCTACGGCGAGTCCGCCGGTCTGGTTGGCGATGAACCTGAGCGACTCTTGCGATTCGAGCAGCGCCCGCGAGCCCACGAACGGCCGCCCGTTGGTGGAATCGGCCGAGCCCATCCGGTGTCCGGGAGCGTCCAGATACCCGTTGCCGGAGCCGGCGTCGGACGTGCCTTCCACTCTCGTGATGCTGGGATCGCGGAATCCGTCGCGCGTGCGGAAGTCTGAGTTGGCAAACTGCGGGCCCGACACTCCGAGCGCAACGAGCCCACGGGCATCGACTGTGTTGATCACGACGCCGGCCGCGTTTGCCCGCGCGAGCATGCGCGCCATCGCCTGCCAGATCCGCTGACTCCCTTCCTGCCGGTCGTTGAAGATCTGGTTGAATCCCTCTGAGAAGAAGACGATGCACTTGCGGCCAGGCAGCTGCGGCCGCCCCCTGTGCGATGAACTCGAGTGCCGCGAGCGATCCAACCGACGCGAGCGAATTCTGGAGCCAATCGGCGGAATTGACCCCAGCCAGCTCTCGGCCGGTCGCCTCTCCGGGACCAATGACGCCGAGCCCCTGCCGGCTGCGGAAGTCCCACCGCAGGCGGTCGGCGGCCATGTGCAACAGGCGCTTGTCGGTCGTGAACTGCTGTAGCGCGCCGATACCGCCCGCCGTGCGGATGATCGCGACCAGATCGCCGGGCTCGATCTGCGTATCGATGTACTTGTGCACGGCATTCCGGACGTCGTACATGCCCCGGAAGGACAGGCCGAGATCGTCCACGACAATCGCGATCGTCCGCGCGACCTGATCGGGCGACGTGCGGTTCGCCGCGAGGAGGCGCGAGGCTGGCAACGTAGTCTCGGGTGATGGCGAGGGGGCGGCGCTCGAGGACACGTTGGCTGCAGCGCGGGCGGCCGCCAGCATCCGAGGCTGATCCTGCGTCCGGATGTAGACAGCCTGTTCGAGCGGCTGACGCTTGCCGGCGACCGTGACTTCGAAATCGTCGCGCGTCAGGTCGGTGACGGGCTTCCCGTCACCGTCGGTCACGACTGCGTCGATGGTGACGAGCTCGGCCGAGGTACGGAAGGTCGGCGCGCCCTGGCCCGCAGGAGAAGCTGGCTGCTGCGCCAGGATGGTGACACCAAGGATCGGGACTACGACCAGCGAAGTGATCCAGGATGCTCGGACGACCGTCCGCTCGATTCGGACAGACCGATCACGCGATGAGGTCATGGCAGGACTCACGAACGAAGCAGGCTGGCAGTTCAGACCATACTCCCGACGGTCCGCGTGGCGCAAGATTTCGCGCCGGCGAGTGGATTACTGGCGGGCGCCACGCACGCGCACGCACGTACGTCGACACGGTGCCCTCGGTTCGACACTGCATGAGGGCGTCCTGGGCGAAGGTGGCCTCGATCATGTGGTCGCCGTTCACGGTGCCCGAAAAGCTCATCGTGCCCGGCGTGACGGCGGTGCAGTGAGTGAACATGGTCCATGACAGTGGGTCCGAGGCCGGACCGGCGAGCGAGAACGTGATGGTCCCGTTGGACTGTACGACACCGTCGACGACCTGACCGCTGACCGAAGGGCAGTTGTTGCCGCCGCTTTGCGCAAAGGTCCCCGTGAACGTCGCTCCGGACTGCACGAGCGTCAGCGTGCCATCGCAGCTCTTGAAATACAGGTTGTTGTCGCCAGGGACGCTGAATCGGATCGTCCACGTCAATGGCCGCTGCGCCGGTTCGGTCGAGTTGTCAGGGCGACATGCATCCTGCGCGGCATGGGCACTCCTCAGCGTCGAATCTCGAAGTCGAGCCACTGCTTCCGCTGCGATTTCGTGGCGTCGCCGCGGCGGACGGTGACTTCGAGCGTGTACTGGCCAGCCGGCATGTCTTCTCCGAGGGCGAGAGTGCCGGCGATGGGAATGGCGCGCATCTTGGTGTCGGATTTCGGCGCTGCAGTGACCGGAGTAAACGGACTCTGATACACGACTCTGCCACCGCGTATCAGCGCGGTCGCCATTTGCAGATCGGGAGTGTTGTCTTTCAGCCCGTCGTAGATCTCGTATGCGTACACGGCGTTGACACCTGGAGAGAGCACGCGCACTTCGGGTTCCAGGAGCACCGCGTCAGTCAGCCCCTCAGGCGTCTCTGAACGCGACGCCGCGGTGCGGGCCTTCGCGTCGCTCTCGGCGAGGCCCTTCAAGAGCACGCCCGACAGCGCAAACTTCCCGCGGCCGACCTTGGGCACTTCCAGGAACTGCGCTGCTGACCCTACATGCGTCGAGTTCAAATCCTCGACGGCCGCGCGCATCTGGTATGCCCCTGGCTCCTTGGCCTCGGTCCTGACCGTGACGACGAGCCCGCGCTCGGTAATGAGGCGGAAGTTTTCGTCCGTCAGCGCGAGTGGCACCTCGCGGCGCCAGCCGTCGAGCAGCTTGCCGTCTTCCCCGATGGCCATCAATAGCACTTGAAACCTTGCGACGTGCTTTCCGGCGCCGTTCACCTCGAAGTGCAGATCGCCCGGATCGATGAAGACGAGCGATCGCACGTACGAGCCGGCCTGCATGTCGTGCGCGAACACTGACGTGAGGCGCACCATGATGTCGCCAGCACTGAACGGGGACAGTGCCGACATCACGAGGGGGTCGGCGGATTCTGGTTTCGGGGTCTCACTGTCGAGAGGACCGAAGAATCCCTGGCGCGCCCTGATCCGCAGTCCCGGGCGCTTTACCTTGACCTTCACGCGATTCTGTTCCCAGCCAGAACGTGGCGAGTCCGGATACGGCGGCGGTGTGTACCCGAGCAGGTAGTAACCCTGCTGGTCGTCGAGCGCGCGGCTGATACCGAGATTCAGGTCGTTGGTGTTCGCGATGGCGAGTCCGCCGGTCTGATCGGCGATGAACTTGAGCGATTCCTGACCAGTCGATGATCCCCCGGTGATTGTCCGCGACGATCTGTGACGGAGCGGTCATCGCGACACTTCCATCACCAGCACTGCCGGGTTGGCCCGGTGGACTCCACTGAACGCTTCCAACGTTGTCTTCCGCCATGACGCCACCCGTCTCCAGCCCCTCCGCAGCGATGGTGTAGATCACGACGCCCGCCGCGTTCACGCGCGCGAGCATGCGGGCCATGGCTCTCCAGATCCGCTCACTCCCTCCCGTTCTGCGGTCGCCAGAACCCATCCGATCGTTGAACAGCGACGAGAAGCCCTCGGAGAAGTAGAGGATGCATTTGCGTCCCGGCAACGGAGACACGCCGCGCGCGACGTACTCCAAAGCGGCCATCGAACCGACCGACGAGAGCGCGTCGTGGAGATCATCGAAGTCGTTGGACCCGCGCCGGTCGGGAATGTTTCGGGGTGCTGCGGCCTCGAATGCCCCGACTCCGCCCTGGCGGCTTCGAAAATCAGCCTGCAGGTGATCGACGGCGGCATGCAGCAAGCGCTTGTCGGTCGTGAATTGCTGCAGCGCGCCGACCCCGCCGGCCGTCCGGATGATCGCAACGAGATCCCCGGGCTCCATCTGTGTGTCGATGTACTTGTGGATGGCCCTGCGCGTGTCGTACATGCTCCTGAACGAGAGGCCCAGATCGTCCACGACGATCGCGATCGTGCGCGCGATCCTGTCGGGCGTCGTCCCCGTTCTTCTCAGCACGCGTGATGCGGCCGACTGCGATCGGCCGCCGCCGCCGTGCCGCTGCTGGGAGCCGCAGCGGCACGGGCCGCCGCCAGCGCCCGTGGCTGGTCCTGTGTTCGGATGTAGACGGCCTGCTCGAGCGTCTGATAGCGACCCGCGACGATGACCTCGAAGTCGGCGCGGGTGAGGTTCGTGACGGGTTTTCCGTCGCTGTCCGTCACGACGGCATCGATCGTGACGAGTTCGGTGGAGGTACGGTAGGACGGCCCATCCGGCGTCGCCAGCTGGTGCTGCGCGGGAAGCGGGACACTCGACATGAGCAGGATGCCGAGCAGACAAAGACGCCGCATCGTTCCCCCTCTGGACCGTGTTGCGACCTCGAAGACTCTACCGAGCCGTCGCCGGTGCGACAAGCAGAAGTCGCACCAGTCGTCGGATACAGGTAATACAAGTGATCGTGCGCGGGAAATGCGGTTGGGCAAGCGACGGCCCGGGCCGCCGTCCTGATTTAGAGACTATCCAGCGGGGCTTGCTTCACGCGCCGTGTTCCGGGTGGGTGCAGCCCTTGAACTCGGTGAAGAACATCGTTCCGTCGTCACCGATTTCCTGCTGCAGGCCAATCTCCGACGTGTAATAGCCGGTGATAGTCATGGCCTTGATGGCCTTGAAGAAGTCCACACCGGGCTTCTCGGCTGCCGAGGGAGTCGTTGCAGTGGACAACGCGGTGAGTACGGCGACCTGCTGGTCACCCGTGAGGCCGACGAACGGATTCGTGTGCTGCTCCTGGCAATGCGTGTCGAGCCAGGTCAGACCGTCGAGGAACGAGGTTCGATCGGCCACTGGTGCGTTCGCGAGGACGCCGTCGATGAACTCGTTCACCTTGGCTGCCTTCGCGCCAGGCGTATCCGTCGTCGGGATGATCAGCTCGGACAGCGTCGTGACGGTCTCGTTCTGGTGAGCGGACAGCACCTTCGGCGTCCAGGGCCCCGCTGCGGCCGGCTTGGCTGTGCCAGCTGTGTGGGCCGCATGCTGGTCGGCGGCCGCGATCAGATTCTCGATCCAGAGCGGCGCTGATGCGACGGCCGCACCTCCGAGTGCCAGCCGACGAAGCGCCTCGCGTCTGTTCAAATCGCTGACTGGCATGGTGGCTACCTCAAAGACGGCTTTGGGCTCTGGGCTTTAGGGCTTTGGGCCTTCCCTTATCCCCTATCCCTTACTCCCTATTTCCCTTATCCCTTACCCTTACCCCTTACACTCTCCGTCCGCCTACGCCCAGTACGCTTTTCCTGCCGGCGCACTGATGACCACGCTCTTCAGGAACGCAATCGCCTTCTTCAATCCCTCGTCGCCCGACATCAGGCTGTCTTCGTGCTCGATGCTGATGACGTGATCGTAGCCCACCATCCGCAGGTTGCTCACGATCTCGCGCCAGACGCTGCCGCCGTTGCCGTAGCCCACCGTGCGGAAGATCCAGGAGCGATGGATCTCGTCGGTGTACTTCTTGGCATCGAGGACACCGTTGAGTGCCGTGTTCGCAGGATCGATTTTGCAGTCCTTCGCGTGCACATGGTAAATGCAGTCGCCCAGTGCGCGAATGGCCGTTGCAATGTCCACCTGCTGCCAGAACATGTGACTCGGGTCGAAGTTGCAGCCGATCGTGCCCTTCGCGACATCCCGCAGCCTCAGCATCGTCTCCGGGTTGTAGACCATGAAGTTGGGGTGCATTTCGATGGCGACACGCACGCCCGCCTGTTTGCAGATGCGGGCGGTTTCCTTCCAGTAGGGCAGCGCGCGCTCTTTCCACTGCCAGTCGAGCATCTGCAAGTACTCGGGCGGCCAGGGCGCCGTGATCCAGTTGGGTTGCTTCGCTGAGGGATCGCCGCCCGGACAGCCACTGAACGTGATCACCTGCTCCACGCCGAGGCGGCTCGCGAGATGGACCGTCTGCTCGAACACCTTGTGGTGATCGTTGGCGATGCGCTTGTCCGGGTGGAGCGGATTGCCATGGCAGCTCAAGGCGCTGATCACGAGACCGCGATCGTCGATGGCCTTCTTGAACGCCTTGATCTTCTGATCGCTTCGGAGCAGTTCGCCGGGTTTGCAATGTGCGTTGCCGGGATACGCGCCGGTCCCGATCTCGACCGCGCCCAGGCCGAGCTCCTTCAGGTAGTCCAGCGTTTCTTCGAACGGCTTGTCCCCGAACAGGACGGCAAAGACACCGATGTGCATGGGAGCTCCTCCAGGCTACGGACTACAGGCAGCAGCCTGCAGGCCTTGCTCGAAGCCGGACGGGGCCCGCAGCCCGTACCCTGCGGCCCGAAGCCCGGCCTATACCTTGACCCATTTCTTGGTGGCGGCAGACTTCTCCATCGCCGCCAGGACGCGCTGGTTTCGTACTCCATCTTCGAAGTTCGGGCTGGGCAGCTTGTCTTTCGCGACCGCCTCGAGCAGGTCGTAGACCGTGTGGATGAACGTGTGCTCGTAGCCGATGATGTGTCCAGCGGGCCACCAGGCCTTGAAGTACGGGTGCTCGGGTTCGGTGACCATGATGTTGTGGAAGCCCTGCACGCGCTTCTCGTCGTCGGTGAAATACACATCGAGCTCGTTCATCCGTTCGAGGTTGAACGCGATTGAGCCCTTGCTGCCGTTGATCTCGAACCGGTTGTAGTTCTTGCGGCCCGTCGCGAACCGGCTCGCTTCGATCGTGCCGAGTGCGCCGTTCTCGAAGCGCACGATGGAAGCCGATGCGTCGTCCACCGTCACGCGACCCTTCTTCTTTGGATTGTCGGGAAGCGGACGTTCCTTCACGAACGTCTCGAGCGCGGCTGAGACTTCAGTGACCGGCCCGACCAGATAGTGCGCGAGGTCGAGCGAGTGTGAGGCGATGTCGCCGAGCGCGCCCGATCCTGCCTTCTCTTTCTGAAGGCGCCAATACAGCGGAACGTTGGGATCGGCGACCCAATCCTGCAGATAGGTGCCGCGATAGTGATACAGGCGCCCGAGCCGGCCCTCGCCGATGATCTGTTTCGCCAGCGTCACCGCAGGTGCCTTGCGGTAGTTGTGGCAGATCATGTGGATGACGCCCGCCTTCTTCACGGCGGCGAGCATCTGCTCGGCTTCCTTGACCGTATTCGCCAGCGGCTTCTCACAGAACACGACCTTGCCGGCACGCGCGGCCGCAATCGCGATCTCCGCGTGACTGTCGCCCGGCGTTGCGATGTCGACGATGTCGATGTCGGGACGGGCGATGACGTCGCGCCAGTCGGTTGCGGATTCTTCCCACCCGAGCTGCGCCGCCGCGGCCTTCACGTTCGCGGGATCCCGGCCGCAGATCACCTTCATCCGCGGCGTCAGTGATGTCGAGAAGAACTTGGACACTTGACGCCACGCGTTGCTGTGGGCCCGGCCCATGAAGGCGTAGCCGATCAGTGCCACGTTCACGTGTGCCATAGCGGTCGCTCAGTTGGTCGAGGGAAAGTGAGCCGAAGCGGCCAATCCGCGGGACAGACTCACGCGGCGGGCTTCTTCTTCACCGGCGCCTTCGCCTTCGCCGGGGCCGCTGCCAGGCTCTTGTCGAACGCGCGAACGTACTTCGCCAGCGCCAGGATCTCCTGCTCCGAGAAACGCGTCTTGAACGGCATCATCGCCGTGCCCTGCACGCCGTTGGTGATCGTGGCCGCGACTTCTTTGACGGTGCTGCCGTGTTTCCACTTGCCGTCAGCGAAGTTCATGGGTTCGAGCGCGGCATTGCCGTCCGCCATGTGACAGGGCTGGCACGTCGTCTTGTACAGCTCGACGGCCGGGCGGTTGCTGTCGGCTGGCACCTGCGCCATCGCCGTGGAGACAGAGAGCGCCACGAAAGCCGCGGCGAGGAGAACACGTCCGTGCATGAGTGATGATCCCGGAAAGAGTGACTGGTAAGGGTACTCGGTGTAGGCGTGTGGCAGACCACAAAAGCCACCCGCAAAATAGCGTCCGGCAAGAAACGTTGTCAAGCCAACTGTCACATGACAGGGATCTTCCAGGCGGGGATGGGACACAAACCTCGCCCCAACAGCCTACTCCCCACCCGGCAGGGCGGCTTTGGCGGGTTGCGAGCCTCTTGCTGTAGTATTCCGCGACTGGTCAGACCCCCTTCGCTGACCGGTGCCGGCCTGGAGTCCGCTTCCATGCACTTGCAGTGGATCGACTACCTCATCATTCTGATCTACTTCGGGTTCGTGATTGGCATTGGCGTCGTTCTCAAGAACTTCGCCAAGACCAGCACGGATTTCTTTCTGTCGGGGCGTTCGATCCCGGCCTGGATCACAGGCCTGGCGTTCATTTCCGCGAATCTCGGGGCTCAGGAAGTCATCGGGATGGGCGCCAGCGGCGCGAAGTACGGCATCGCCACCTCGCATTTCTACTGGATCGGAGCCATTCCGGCGATGGTCTTCGTCGGCATCTTCATGATGCCGTTCTATTACGGGTCGCGGGCCAGGTCGGTGCCCGAGTACCTGAAGCTCCGGTTCGACGAGAAGACGCGGGGGCTCAACGCGATCTCGTTCGCGGTCATGACGGTGTTCTCGTCGGGCGTCTCGATGTATGCGATGGGGAAGCTGCTCCAGCTGCTGCTCGGCTGGGACTTCACGTTCTCCGTGCTCCTGTCGGCGAGCATCGTCCTCGTCTACACCTACCTCGGTGGGTTGACCTCAGCCATCTACAACGAAGTATTGCAGTTCTTCCTTATCGTGGCCGGTTTCGTGCCCCTGGTGATCCTCGGGCTTCGGGATGTCGGCGGCAAGGAAGGGCTGTACCGCCGGCTCGCCGAAGTCGCGCAGGCTCGCGGCTTCGAATCAGGCGCGCTGAGCCATTCCTGGCAATACATGGCCAATCCTGCCCAGAACCCCATGGGGATCGAGTGGTTCGGTCTCGTCATGGGCCTCGGGTTCGTGCTCTCGTTCGGCTACTGGTGCACCGACTTCCTCGTCGTCCAGCGCGCGATGGCGGCGGACTCGATGAACTCGGCGCGGCGGACGCCGCTCATCGCGGCGTTCCCCAAGATGGTGTTTCCGTTCCTCGTGATCCTGCCCGGGATGATCGCTATCTCGGCGAAGGCTGGTCCGACCGCCTTGCCGACCCACCTCCAATGCACGGCGACGGAGGCGTCGGCCACCGCGGCCTCAGGCCCGGCTCACACACTCGAGAACAGCTGGGAAGGACTGATTCCTCCGAAGGTCGATGAGAAGTCCTGCCAGCCTGTCGTGGGAACGGATGGGCGCGTCCAGTCGGACTACGACCTCGCGACTCCGATGATGCTGATGCACTACTTTCCATCGGGCATTTTGGGACTGGGTCTTTGCGCGCTCATGGCGTCATTCATGTCGGGCATGGCCGGTAACACGACCGCTTTCAACACGGTCTGGACCTATGACATCTACCAGGCCTACATCAACAAGCACGCGACCGACGCGCATTACCTCCAGATGGGGCGGGCGGCGACCGTCTTCGGCATCCTGATTTCGGTTGCAGCGGCCTACGTCGCGCGCCAGTTCAACAACATCATGGACTTGCTTCAGCTGGTGTTTGCGTTCGTGAACGCGCCACTCTTCGCGACGTTCATGCTGGGCATGTTCTGGAAGCGGACTACCGGACACGCCGCGTTTGGCGGCCTGCTCGCCGGTACGCTCGCGGCGGCGACTCATCACGGGCTCACGCTGCCGGCTGGTGCCGCGGTGGGCTTCAAGGGCGGCTTCCTCGGATCAGTCGTCCACGTGTATCCGAGTGAGATGGCCCAGAACTTCTGGACCGCCATCTTCGCCTGGACGACGTGCTTCGTGGTGTCGGTGGTGGTTTCGCTGGTGACCAGGCCACGGAAGGACGAAGAGTTGAAGGGACTCGTGTACTCGCTGACGCCGCAGCCGAGAGAGGATGGCGTGCCGCTCTACCGCCAGCCGGGCCCGCTCGCGATCGTGGTGCTGCTGGCGAGCGTAGTCCTCAATATCATCTTCTGGTAGGAGGCGACCATGGACATTCGCGTACCGGTCGGCGCCATCTTCGCCATCTACGGCGTGCTGCTGACGATCTATGGATTCGCGTCGGCCGACGTCGAGCCGCGGCACATGATCGGATCGCTGAACGTCAATCTCTGGGACGGGCTGGGGATGCTCGTCTTCGGCGTGGTGCTGCTGGTGCTGGCGCGGCGATCGCCGACGCGTCCGCGGTCCACGGCTGAGCCGTCGTCTCGCGCCGGACACTAGATCGAAAAAAGCGCAAGTCCGGATAATACTCTCCGGTCGCAGAAATATTCAGGTCGGGAGGATATTCTCAAAATGATGAGAATATCCTCCCGACCTGCAGTTTTTTCAAACTTCGAGAGACCTCCAAATGAGCAGTAAACCGATCCTTGCAGTGTTTGGCGCGACTGGCGCACAGGGCGGCGGCGTCATCCGCGCGGCCCTCGCCGATCCGAAAGCCCCATTTGCCATCCGCGCGATCACGCGCCACGTGGAGTCCGATAAGGCCCGCGCGCTGGCCGCGCAAGGCGTCGCGCTCGCCACCGGCGATATCGACGATGAGGCGAGTCTGGTGAAGGCGTTGGCAGGCGCCCACGCCGCGTTCTGCGTCACCAACTACTGGGAACACTTTTCGCCGGAGCGCGAGACCACGCAGGGGAAGAACCTGGCGCGCGCTTCGAAGCAGGCCGGCGTCAAGCACGCCATCTGGTCAACGTTCGAGGATGTCCGGCAATACGTGCCGCTGAACGACTCGCGCATGCCGACGCTGCAGGGGACATACAAGGTCCCGCACTTCGATGCCAAAGCTGACGCGAACGCGACGTTTACGGAACTGGGCGTACCGACGACATTTCTCCTGACGTCGTTCTATTGGGAGAACATGATCTTTTTCGGCTCCGGCCCGCAGCGCGGACCGGACGGCGTCCTCGCACTCACGTTTCCACTCGGCGACAAGCCCATGCCGTCCATCGCCGCCGGTGACATTGGCGGTGTGGCGTACGGAGTGTTCCTGCGTCCGGAACTGATTGGCACCTCAGTCGGCGCCGCCGGGGGACACCTGACGGGCGGACAGATGGCAGCGGGACTGTCGAAGGCGATCGGTCAAGAGGTGCGGTTCAACGATGTGCCGGCAGACGTCTACCGGAGCTTCGGCTTTCCCGGCGCGGACGATCTCGGCAACATGTTCCAGTTCAAGCGGGATTTCAACGACGTGTATTGCGGACACCGCAGTCTCGCGAAGGCGCGCGAGCTCTTTCCGGCGATGCAGACGTACGAATCGTGGTTGGCCGAGAACGCCTCGAAGATCCCGATTCCGGCGAAGTGAGACGCGGGATCGGGATATTGGGGGAAATCGGGGGGCGGGATACCTTTCACGATCTGCGATCGAAGCGCTGGATGCGGGTGGGAGAATCTGAAATTTATCCCGACCCCAATCACCCAATCACTACGACCGCGCCTGGTACAACGCCACCAGCGCGGCGCCAATCGCCTGCGACAGATCGCCAAGCGCCGCCGGCACAATCGTCAGGCGCTCCTTCTGCGCGGTCCAGAGATAGGGATGCGCCGTCTCGCGCACGGTGCGCAGATAGCGCTCGCGGAACGCTTCGGTTGTCGCCTCCGGATCCATCAACCCGCCGCCGATGATCACGAACTCGGGATCGAGCGCCATCACCAGCGTGGCGACGTGGATGCCGAGCGTCTTGGCCTGGAAGTCGAAGATCTCGGTCGCGAGCGGATCACCCTTCTGCGCAAGCCCGCGCAACGCCAGCGCGCGCTCTTTGCGGCCGAGCGGCGAGCTCGCCAGTTCGTGATTCGGATACTTCGGCAACCGCTCGTCGAGCAGGTGCGGCAAGCCTGAGATCGTCGTATAGACCTCGACGCATCCCCAATCGCGCCCGCATCCGCACGGATACGGTTTGCTGCCAAGCAACTGGAGCGGCGCCGGCATATGCGCGCCTTCCATCCCCGCCAGCGTGTCGCCGTCGAGCGGCAAGCCATCGCGATCGATGTACGCGCACCCGAGGCCGGATCCCGGCGCGAGCATGATCACGCTCGCGTGGCCCTTCCCGCGTACACGCTGCGCTTCGGCCACACCACCCATGTTGCCGTCATTCCCAATCGAGAGCGGCACGGGCCGTCCGGCCCGCTGCGCCAGGGCGTTGCCAAAGGCGGTGTAGACGTCGTAGCCCCAGAAACTCTCGGGAAGGTTCGGCGCGCGGTCGAGCACGCCGTAGCTCCGGCGCGGCGCGGGAATCGCGAGTCCGACACCCTCGACCTGATCCCAGCCGAGCCCGTTGTCGTTGAGAAATTCGGTGACGTCTTCGACCCAGCCGCGGACGACCGCGTCTGGACCGAGTTGGGCATGGGTCGGCCGCTGCAGAAGGCGCGTCGAGACCGTCGTACCGTCGCCCCACACGGCCCCTATCTTCGACGTGGTGGCTCCGCCGTCCGTGCCCACGAAGACGTGCTGCGCTGCTGGAGTCATGTGGTCACCGTTATCCGGTCCGCCGGGACAATAGCACAGCCTTGCGCGCCGTGCACCGTCATCGCCGCGGTTTTATTGCCTGGTGAGACCCGCCAGATAGAAGGCCATGAACTCATCGCGTTTGGGCTCGAAGCAGACCGCGGCGGGCTTGCCTTTCGAGGCGTCCACGCGCGTGTAGCCCTTGTCGTCCACGACAATCGACAGCGTCTCTTTCCGACCGAAGAATTGCCCCGGCCGCACGGTCTCGGCCACCGCCAGCTGGTCGTGCAGCGTCATCCGCGTCGTCGGACTCGCAATCCAGAGCCGGTACAGAGATTCGAGTGCGTGCCCGACCGGTGTGTCACGCTTCCGCAGCGTCTCGCGTTCTTCGTCTTTGAGCGTGACGTACGTCGTGGAATCGAGCGGCACCGTGGTCAACGGCAGGCCCGCGCTGTAGACGACCTGCGCGTCCGCGGTGGATTCGACGACATTCCATTCCGGCATCGGTTGCGGCTGCCAGGCCGACGGACCGATCGATCCACTCATCAACACGACGCGTTTCAGCATCTTCCCGAGGTTGGGCTCCTTCCTCAGGGCGTCCGCGACGTTCTGCAGCGGTCCGACGGCAACGAGTGTGATGGCGCCAGGATTCTTCCGGGCCGTGTCGACGATGAAGTCCGCGGCTGATTGCGCGATGGGTTGCTTGGCCGTGAAGTCTTCAGCCCATGCGAACTGGAAATCGTTCGAGTCGTTCGTCTTCCGTCCCACGGCCACCGGTACGTCATCGCGCGAGCCGACATGGAGGAGCTTGCAGGCGACCTTCGCGCGCGCGGGCGTGTTCCCGTCGGTGATCGTCACGCCAACAAGATCGAGATCCGGCGACTGCAACGCAAACCCCAACGCCCACGCATCGTCGATGTCACCGCCGATGTCGGTGTCGAGGATGACCTTGAGCCGGCCGGTGTCTTGAGCGGAGACGAGGGTCGCGCCAATGAGGAGCGCGACGGCAGCGCGAAGTCCGGTACAGACGAAGGGGATGGTGCGAGTCATGTGATCGCCTCGGGTCAGGGAAGGGGTTGGCGTCGTCGGTCGTGGCCGTGAATCCGCGCGGAATTATATGGGGATTGGCGGATATTTCGCCTATTGCGCTTTTCATTCGCCCGATCTACACTTGGCGAAGAAAAGGCGAAATACTATGGCTCCTGCAACGGCTCGTGTGGCGCTCGAATCGCTGCTGCGCGATCGGCGCCTCGACACGACGCTCACCTCCACGCTTCCGATCCCTGCCGGTGGTAACGACGATCGCGTCGCCGCCAGCGGCATGGGGGCACTCGATGACCTGCTGCTGGGCGGGGTGCCTCGTGGACAGATGTCCGAGATTACGGGAGCCCGATCGTCCGGGCGCACCAGTCTGCTCCTGTCGTTGCTGGCAGCCGCCACCAGGCGTGGGGAAGTGGTGGCGCTCGTCGATGCCCTGGATCGCTTCGATCCCGCGTCGGCCGAAGCGGCTGGCGTCGGGCTCGATCAGCTGCTGTGGGTGCGCGGGCACGACGTGCCACTGACACGCCGCGCACTGTCTCCCGAGTGGGAGCCGTCGCGTCCACGGCCAGGACGATCCAGAGCCAGCCTGGTCGACCGTGCGGTGGATCGCGCCATCAAGGCGACCAATCTCATCGTGCAGGCCGGCGGATTCGGCCTGGTGGCGCTCGATCTTGGCGATGTTCCCGCGGCGGTGATCGGCGCGTTGCCCTTCACGACGTGGATGCGGTTGCAGCGCGTGCTCGAAGGCAGTGATACCGCCGCCGTCATCCTGGCCGATCAGCAGACCACACGGAGCGCCGGTGGCGTGAGCGTTCGGCTCGAGCCGCGCGTGGCGGGATGGAGCGATGCGGCCGCGCCGGCTTCATCGCAGGCCCGCGCGTTTCATGAGGCCGTCCTGGCGAGCCGGCGGCCGTTCATCGGCGGCGCCGACGAGCGACAGATCGGTCGCTGGAGTGGTCTGGCGACCAGTCCCCGGCGGCTTCAAGGGCTGTCGGTCCGCGCCTCTGTCGTCCGTGCCCATCGCCGTCCGCAGTCCACGGAGCACGTAGCGCTCGACTTTGGAACGTAGAAGCAACAAACACGAACACGAACACGAACACGAATACGAATACGACGCGAATACGAATACGAACACGAATACGACGCGAATACGAATACGAACACGAATACGACGCGATTCTCATGTTCGCCTGTCTCCATGCTCCAGTGCGTCCGGTCACGCGTGCGGCATCCACGGACGATGACGCGTCGGTCGGCGAATTGCTGCGGGATCGCCTGCTGGCCGCGGCCCGGGAGTTTTCTCCGCGTGTCGAGGTCGCGGGGCTGGGCACGGTGCTATGCGATCTCTCGGGCGTGGCCAAATTGTTTGGCGATGCGCCGACCATCGCTGCCGAGTTGCGGCGCGAGGCCGCGGATCGCGGGATTCCGGTGCGAGTGACGGTGGCTGGCACCCGGACCGCGGCGTTGCTCGTGGCAGCCGCGCGGCCAGGTGTCACCGTGATCGATCCAGGAGAGGAAGCGGCGGCTCTGGAGCCCTTGCCCATCCGGACGCTCGATGCCTTGCTGTATCTCGAGGCCGATCGGCTCGAGGTCGGTCCCAAACCGCCTGGGCGTTTCTATCGCGCGTCGCCCATGGAAGAGATCGCGCGGCATCGCGCCGCATCGCTTCGGCGGGCCACGCGATCCCGGGCTCACGCGGCCGTGCGCGACGTCATCGAGCGGCACGAACGTCTGATGGCGACGCTCGAGCGGTGGGGGATTCGCACGCTGGGGGCGTTGGCGTCGCTCCCAGCCGCAGAGCTGTCGGCGCGTCTGGGCCAGGAAGGGCCGGCCTGGCAGCGCATTGCGCGTGGTGACGACATCGGTCCACTCGTCCCGACCGAGGCCGAAGAGCGCTTCGAAGGGTCGCTCGCGCTCGAGTGGCCCATCGAAGGGCTCGAGCCGTTGTCGTTCGGTACTCGGCCGGTTGCTCGAGCCGATTGCCGCGCATCTCGAACGGCGGGATCGCGCGGCCGCGGCGCTGGTCGTCGAGCTGCGGCTGGTGTCGCGCGAGACGTTCACGCGGCGTTTGCAACTGCCGTCCCCTATCCGGGATCCGCGCGTACTGCGGACGCTCGCGTTGCTCGATCTCGACACAAACCCGCCCCCTTCGGGGATCGATGCCGTCACGGTCCGGATCGAGCCGACCCCAGGCCGTGTGTTGCAGCACTCGTTGCTCGACCGGGCGCGTCCGGCGCCCGAGCAGGTGTCAACGTTGATGGCACGCCTCACCGCGTTGATGGGCGAGCATCGCTGCGGTTCTCCGCGCGTGCCCGATACGTATCGTCCGGGCGCGTTCGTGATGCAGCCGTTCGTGTCGGACCGTCGAGACGCTGCGAAGATGCCGGCGGCGACGGCCTCGATCCCGCCTTCGGATGACGCGCCCCCCCAACCCTCAGGCCTTCCGTATGCCGTGCGCCGGTTCCGGCAGCCGGTTCCGATTGCCGTCGCGCTCGCTGACGATCGGCCCGTTCGCGTGTCACCAACGCGATCCGGCATTGCCTCCGGACGCGTCACGACCTGTGCCGGACCCTGGCGCTCCTCTGGCGATTGGTGGCAGACATCCACCGCACATCAAGACAAAGCGGATGCGGTGTCTGCAGGAGGCTGGACGCGAGACGAATGGGACGTGGCACTCGACGATGGTACGGTGTGCCGGATTTTTCAGGACCGTACGACGCACGGCTGGTATATGGAGGGAACAATCGACTGAATTCGGAATTCGGAGTGCGGAGTGCGGAGTGCGGAGCGGAAAAACCCAAGTTCGAACACGAACACGAACACGACTCGTTTCTAATCTCTAATCTCTAACCTCCAATCTCTGATCTGATCCCGCCTACACGAGCGCCAGCGGCCGCACCGGCGACCCAGTCGCGCCGACGAATTTCAGCGGGGCGCAGACGAAGGTGAATGCGGTACTGACGCGCGGCCGCGAGCTCATCGAGCTTGAGGTTCTCCACGATGTAGATGCCGCTGCGCACCAGGAAGATGATGTGGCCGGGCAACGTGCAGCCGAGTGCGTCGTCTTTCAGCCCGATCACATCCCACGCCATGTTGTCTGCGCCCACGGCGAGCGGCCGCTGTGCCGCGAGCCATCGTGACGCGTCGCCGTGCATGCCAGGGCCCGCGAGATAGCGCGCCTCGTCATTCCAGTGCCGGTCGTTGCCGGTGCGCACCAGCACGACACAGCCGGGCGTGATGTGGCTGTTCTGGAGGCCTGCGCAGGCCCTCAGCTCCCCGTCGCTGATGGCGTACCCTTCGGGCACGCTGTCCACGCCGAGGTGCGCCGCCATATCCAGCAGCACCCCAGGCGCGACGATTGGCGCGATGCCGTCGACGCTGTGTACTCGAAACCCCTTGCTGTCCATCGTCGTCGCGTCGGCCTTGATGCCGCCGCACAGCACCAGGTCTTCGGCCTGGTGGCACAACGCGTCGATATGAGTGCCCGAATGTTCCTTGCAGATGATCAGCCCGCTCGCGCCCGTGCGCGGACCATCCTCACCAGCGGTATCCGTGTGCCGGCGGTGCAGCACGTACGAGTATCCCGGCTTGTGCGCGGGATGCATGGGCATGTCTTCGGTGCGACGTTGCTCGAGGTCGAAGACGCGACGAAACGAGGCTGTTGCGGACATGCGGATAGGAATAGCATGAGAACGTCGCGCCAGCGTGCGAGCGTGCCCATGTCTCCCCGCCCTGCCTCAGAGCCCGATTCCGCCGCGGCCGCCTACACCACGGGACTCATGCTTCTGTCACGGCGGGAACTGTCGGTGCGCCAGGTCCACGACCGCCTCGTCCGCCGCGGGTACTCTTCTGCGGCAATCGAAGGCGCCCTGGAACGACTGCAGACATCGCGATTCCTGGACGATGCGCGGGTCGCGAGAGCCCTCGCTCGCACGCATGCGGCGGTCAAGCGGCAGGGGCGTGATCGCGTGCTGCGAGAACTCGCCGCGATCGGAATCGCTCGGAGCATCGCGGCCGACGCGGTGACCGAGGTGTTCGGGGCAGTCGATGAATCGGCGCTGCTCCGCGCGGCGCTTGCCCGCAGGCTTCGAAGAGGTGTGACGTTGGACGATCCAGCGAGCCGGCGCCGGATCATCCAGGCGCTGCTGCGCCAGGGGTTCTCGATGGACGCCATCAGGCGCGCGATGCGGGCGCACGCGCAGGGCGAGGACGGCTAGACGTCAGAGGTTAGAGATTGGAGGTTAGAGATTAGAGACTACGGGCGTCGTGTTCGTATTCGTATTCGTATTCGTATTCGTATTCGTTTTCGTGTTCGCGTATTCGTCTTCGTGGTTCAGTCTCTGCTCCGAACTTCGCATTCCAAACTTCAGCTCCGCACTCCGAATTCCGCACTCCGAATTCCGTTTACCGTCCAAACCTCGTGACGTTCGTGGACTGCATGCCGGCTCTCGCCATCTGATCGCGCGTCTCTTCCGACGTCGTCGAGATGCCCTGCACCTTGAGCTTGAACTCGTCCACGTTCGATGCCCAGCGCAGCGCTTCGTCGTAGGTGACGAGTCCCTGCTGGAAGAGGCTGAAGATCGACTGATCGAAGGTCTGCATTCCGTACTGCGACGTGCCTGACGCGATCGCCTGGTTGATGAGGTGCGTCTTGTCCTTGTCCACGATGCAGTCGCGGATGAACGGCGTGCTGATCATCACTTCGACCGCGGCGCACCGGCCACGGCCGTCGGCGCGCGGCAGCAGGCGCTGCGAGATAACCGCCTTGAGCACGCTGGCGAGCTGCAGGCGGATCTGCTTCTGCTGGTGCGGCGGGAAGACCGTGATGATGCGGTTGATCGTCTCGGTCGCGTCGAGGGTGTGGAGCGTCGAGAACACGAGGTGACCGGTCTCCGACGCGAGCAGCGCGGTTTCGACCGTCTCGAAGTCGCGCATCTCGCCGACGAGGATGACGTCGGGGTCCTGACGAAGAGCGCTGCGCAGCGCGTGTGCGAACGAGCGGGTGTCCACCGCCACTTCGCGCTGGTTGATGACCGATCGGTTGTCGCGGTGGAGGAACTCGATCGGGTCCTCGATGGTCATCACGTGCGCGCAGCGGATGTTGTTCACGTGATCGACCATGCCGGCGAGCGTGGTGCTCTTGCCACTGCCCGTGGTCCCCGTCACCAGCACCATGCCGCGTTCTTCTTCGGCGATGCGTTTCAGCACCTGCGGGAGGCCGAGCTCGTCTACCGTGCGGATGCCGACCGGAATGACGCGCAGCACCAGACCGATCGTGCCACGCTGCTGGAAGACGTTGCAGCGGAACCGGCCGAGACCGGGAATGCTGTAGGCGAAGTCGATCTCCTGGCTGTCCTTGAACTTCTGGCGCTGGATCGTGGACATGACGGCCGCCGCCATGGCGACGGTGTCTTCGTGATCCAGCCGGCGCTCTTCGATGGCGGGCGTCAGCTCGCCGCGAAGACGCATCATGGGATAGCTGCCGACCTTGAGGTGGAGGTCGGACGCGCCGCGTTCGACGGCGATTTTCAGGAGGTCGTTGACGTGCATACGCAGGCTGATGGCCGGGCCGTCCGGCCGGACTCGGTCCAGCCTGCGACCCGGCGGCTCGTGAGAGCCGTTGCCTGCAGTCTGGAACCCGTTACCTCGCCACTCCCGCCGTCGTGGCGCTCCGGAGCTCCGCTTCTTCGGGATATACCCAGCTCAGCCACCCGTGTGTATCGGGCGCCTCACCGTTGATGATCTCGAAGAACCGACGATGGATGGCCGTGGTGACCGGCCCCTTTTGGCCGTTGCCCACCACAATCTTGTCTATCGACCGAATCGGCGTAATCTCCACGGCTGTCCCGGTGAAGAACGCTTCGTCGGCCAGGTACAGGGCCTCACGCGGGAGGAGATCCTCCCGAACTTCGTAACCCAAGGTTTTGGCGATGGTTATGATGGTGTCTCGCGTGATGCCCGGCAGAATCGAGGCGGTGCCGGGTGGCGTGAACAGCACGTTTTTGCGCACGATGAACAGGTTCTGCCCACTACCTTCGCTGACAAAACCAGCGACGTCGAGCGCGATGCCCTCCGAGTAGCCGTCGAGAACGGCTTCCATCTTGATGAGCTGCGCGTTGGCGTAGTTTGCCGTGGCCTTGGCCATCGCCGGGAACGTATTGGGCGCCAGGCGGTTCCACGAGCTGACGCACACGTCCACGCCCTTGTCTGCTTCGGGACCGAGGTAGGCGCCCCACTCCCACACGAGAATGGCAGCGTCCACCGGGCAGGGGAGGGGGTTGACGCCCAACTGGGCGTAGCCACGGTACATCAGCGGCCGGATATAACAGGCCTTCAACGAGTTGGCCGCAATCGTCTCGTTGATGGCATCGAGCCAGCCCCGGCGGTCGAGCGGCGAATCCATCCGGTAGATGCGGGCCGAGTTGAGCAGCCGTTCGATGTGGTCGTCGATCCGGAACGACGCCGACCCGCGCGGTGTGGCGTAGCACCGCGCGCCTTCGAACACACCGCTGCCGTAGTGGATGACGTGGGAACCGATGTGAATGCGGGCGTCCGCCCACTCCACGAGAGACCCGTTCATCCAGATTTTGCCCGTGCCGAAGGACATTCACGAACTCCTTGATGAAGGCCTGGCGGGCCGCGCCGACCGTTCAGGAGATCGTAGCACGCTCTGTTTAGCGGCCCGATCTGGCCCGGTGCCACCCGTTGATCGGCCGCGGCGTCGTTTTCGTCTTCGCCTTCGTATTCGGAGCTGTCACACCGCTCAGTCGAATACGAAAACGAACACGAATCCGAATACGACAGCCGGGAGCGCCCTTACTGCCCTTCCCCGCAGAACGGACACCGGTCGGTGCGCGCGTGGAGCGGCTTGCTGCAGTGCCAGCAGAACCGCGCCGAGGGCGTGTCACGGGCGCGCGATCGCGGGAAGGGCTCGAGCTCCTCGACCGTCTGGACGGCAGCGCCGGACTGCGCGCGGCGCACTGGCGCTTTCCTGGCAGCCAGCACTTCGTCGAGCAGATCGCTCGCGCGCTGGTAGCGCTGCGTGAGCTCCGGCGCCATCGCCCGCAGGATGACGTCGCTCACCGCTTTCGGAATGCGGGGATTGCGAAGCCGGGGCGCCGAGACGAGCTCGCCGGACCGCAGTTTGTCGAGATCGGCAGGTGCCGGCGTGTCGTACGGCAGCGTCCCCGTCAGCATCTGATACATCGTCACGCCGAGCGAGTACACGTCGGACGCGAAGACCGCCTTGCCGTCGAACTGCTCCGGCGCCATGTACGGCGGACTGCCGATCACGGTCGTGCCGTGCGCGGCGATCTCGAGAAAGCGCGACGTGCCGAAGTCCGCGACTTTGACTAGTCCCTGTTCGGTGACGAGTACGTTGCCCGGACGCAGATCGCGGTGGATGACGCCCTGACGATGAGCGTAGTCCACGGCGTTGCAGATCTGGCAGGTGTAGTCCAGCGCGCGCGTCAGGTCGAGCGTGCCTTCGCGGATGATGAGCGATTCGAGTGTCTCGCCGGGCACGTACTCCATCACGATGAAGAAGATTCCGTCCTGCTTCTCCGCCGTGAGCACCGAAACGATGTTGGGGTGACTGAGCGCGGCGAGCAGCCGTGGCTCGTGCAGGAGCTCAGTGAAGTCGAGCCCATGCTGCCGATGCGGCACCTTGATCGCGACCTTCTTGTCGATCCAGGTGTCTTCGGCGAGATAGACCGTGCCGAAGCCTCCGCTGCCGAGCGGTGACAGGATCCGGTACTTGCCGACCGTCTGCCCGCGGAAGAACATTCCGGAGCGCAGTATAGCAGGCCCTCGGACGCTCGCCCCACAATCGGTTGCGCGTCGTACTCAGGCTCTGGCCTCTGGGCTCTAGGCCTTGGGCCTCGCACTCTCCGACCGCACCCTCGACCGCACCCACCGGCCGCACCCACCGGCCGCACGCTTCATAATGGCTCCGTGGGTCGTTTCTACGCTTCGACGCTGACAGCCGCTGACGAGACGATTGCGCTTGACGACGATGAGGCCTCGCATCTGGTGCGTGTGCTGCGCATCGAGCCGGGACGCGAGGTCCGCGTCTTCAACGGCCGTGGACTCGAGTGTGTCGCGCGCGTGGAGCTCGCCGACAAACGTGGCGTCGTGCTCCGCATCGTCGGCGAGGCCAGCGCGGCACCCGAACTGCCATTCCCGCTGGTCCTCGCGCAGGCCGTGCTGAAGGGCGTCGCGATGGATCAGGTCATTCGCGACGCGGTCATGCTCGGCGTGTCGTCGATCGCGCCCATCGTGAGCGCGCGCACCGAAGGCAGCCTGTCGCACATCCAGACGACGCGTCGTGTGGATCGCTGGCAGCGGATTGCGATCAGTTCAGCGAAGCAGTGCGGCCGCGCGACGGTGCCAGAGGTGAGCGCCGCGGCGCCGTTCGGCGCGATGTTCGATCGTCCGGACCACGACGTGCTGCTGCTGGCTGAACCGGGAGCGTGGCCGGACGCGATTGCTGTCGGCTCGTTCCCTCGAGGACGTCCGAGTCGTGGTGTCGTGGTCAGCGTGGGACCTGAAGGAGGGTGGGCTCCGGAAGAAGTTGCGCGCGCCAGAGAGCGTGGCGCGCGAGGCGTGACGCTCGGTGCCCTCACACTCCGGGCGGATGCCGCGGCCGTGGTGGCGCTACCGGTGCTGCGCTACGTCTGGGACGCGCTCTGACGCGATCGCCGTGTGCCCTGCGCCGTGGGCCCTCTAGAGGTGCAGCAGCGCGGCTTCCCAGTCGCCCTCGTGCGCGCGGCGGACGCTCGCCGTCCATGGCGCGAACGCCGCGAGGACGTCGTCCGACTCGTGGGTCTGGAAGCCGGAGATGAGGAGCGCGCCGCCAGGACTGACCAGTCCGATCAGCTGCTGCGCAATGCGGGCGAGCAACGCACCGGTGAGATTGGCAAGGACGATGTCGGCGGAGCTGCCGGCGTCAGATGCGTGCGCGACATCGAACCTGACGCGGGGGCTGCGACCGTTGAGCACCCAGTTCTCGCGTGCATTGTCGATAGCGTCTGGATCGAAATCGATCCCCCGCGTGGACGCTGCTCCCAAACCGTCCGCCGTGAGCGCGAGCACGCCGGATCCCGTACCCACGTCGAGCACAGTGCAATCCTCGAGCGCGAGACTCTGCAGCATGCCCAGGCACAAGCGCGTCGTCTCGTGATGACCCGTGCCGAAGCCCATGGAGGGCCGAATGATGACGACCACATCGTCTGCTGCGTCGGAATCGGGACGATCCCACGGTGGCGCCACGATGACGCGTCCGACGCGCACGGCGCGGAGGGACGCCTGGGATCGAGCGGCCCAATCCTCGTCCGGCACGTCCACCGAGGCAATCTCGAGTCCCACCGTCGCGTGCGCCGCGTGAAGCACAGCTGACGCACGCGCGCGGAGATCGGGTGTTGTGAAGAAGACTCGCCAGGACGGGCGTCCGTCGGTCTCAGTCTCGTGGATGGCCGTTGGCGACAGGTCGTCGAGCGTTACCGACACGAGGTCTGGCAACAGCGCGTTCGCGGCGGGGAAGCGGAGGTCGAGCGCGGGAGCGGATGGCGAGGCCGTGCGCCATGAGCCGTGAGCCATGGGTCCGGTGCCGGCCCTACCCGAAGATGTCTTTGACCCGTTCGAAGATGTTGCGATCGTCAGAATCCTGCTTCTTCGGTTCGAACTTGTCGGCAGGCAGCAACTTCGCCAGTTGCTCCATCGCCGCGCGCTGTTCTTTCGTCAGCTTCTTCGGCACGGTGCCGTGAACGAGGACGATCAGATCGCCGCGGCCGCGCCCGGATACGTCCGGCATCCCCTTGCCCCGGAGCCGGAAAGTGGCTCCGGTCTGGGTGGCAGCCGGAATGTCGATCGATTCCTGCTTGTCGAAGAGTGACGGGATGACGGCGGGTCCGCCGAGCGACAACGTCGTGAAGTTCACAGGGATCTCGCAATAGAGATCGTTGCCGTCGCGCCGGAAGAACTCGTGCTCCTGCACTTGGACGACGACGTAAAGGTCGCCGGGAGGTCCACCTGCGGCGCCGTGTTCGCCCTCGCCATAGAGTCGCAGGCGCTGGCCCGTCGCAATGCCCGCGGGGATCTTGACCGTGAGCTTCCGCTCGCGCACGACATGGCCGTCGCCGCGGCAGGTTTCGCACGGCTTGGCGATCACTTTGCCAGTGCCCCGGCACTGGCCGCAGGTCCGCGCGACGGTGAAGAACCCTTGCTGGTAGCGGAGCTGTCCGCGTCCATGACAGGTTGGGCACGTCGTGGCACCCGTGCCTGGTGCTGCGCCGGAGCCCTTGCACGTGTCGCACGCCTCGGCGCGGGGCACCTGGATCGTGGTCTCGGTGCCTTTTGCGGATTCCTCGAAGGCGATCTCGAGCGAGTAGCGCAGATCGGATCCGCGCTGCGGACCGCCGCGCCGGCGCGCTCCGCCGAAGACGTCGCCAAAGCCGAAGATATCGCCGAGACCGCCGAGGATGTCCTCGAAGCCGACGAAGACCGAGGGGTCTACACCGCTGTTGCCGGCGGCGCCGACGCCTGCATGGCCGAAGCGGTCGTACAGGGTCCGCTTCTGCGAATCGGCCAGCACCGCATACGCCTCGGCGGCTTCCTTGAACTTCTCTTCCGCGTCCTTGCGGCCCTGGTTGCGGTCAGGGTGGTACATCAGCGCAAGCCTGCGGTATGCGCTCTTGATCTCCTGGTCGGTCGCCGTGCGGCTGACCTCGAGAACCTCGTAGTAATCGCGGGTGGTCACGCGCGCGCCACCTTGACCGCGGCCGGCCGCAACAGCCGATCGCCGAGACGGTATCCGCGACTGAGCTCTTCAATCACTTCGCCGTCGCGATGGCCCGGACTCGGTTCGTACGCGACCGCCTGATGCACGTGCGGATCGAAGTCGGTACCCAGTGCCTCGATCGGCTTGACACCGCGGCGCGCGAGCAGGTCCAGCAGACGGCGGTAAATGAGCTCGAGGCCGCCGCGGTACACCTCTGCAGCTGGTCCAGCGTCCGCTTTCAAGGCCCGTTCGAAGTCATCGACGATTGGAAGCAGGTCTTCGACCGAGCTGGCCGAGGCACGGTCGTTCGCGTCGCGGCAATCGCGCTCGACGCGCTTCCGGTAATTGTCGAACTCGGCGGTCAACCGCAGGAAGCGGTCGTAGACGTCGTCCCGCTCCTTCTGCAGACGCGCGACGGCTTCGTTTGCAGGCTGGGCGCCGGCGGTCGCATCGGCTGCCGCCTCGACCACCGGGTCGGCGGCCGTGGGGTTGGGAATATCAGTCATGAAATCACGTCACATACGGCGCGGACCGTCCCTTCACGGGCGGCCGTGCCTGATCAATTCGATGGAGTGAGGACGCGCGAGATCGCGCGAGCGGCTTCGTCCACGACGGCGATGGCCTTCGAGTACCGCATCCGCGTGGGTCCGATGACGCCCACGCTCCCTACGCCATGCCCATCATCGAAGGTCGACGCGACGAGGCTCAGGTTCTGCAGCGACGGATCGGAGTGTTCCGCGCCAATGACGACTGTGAGTCCGGGCCCGTCGAGGTACTCGGTGAGGAGCCGCACGAGGCGCTGCTTCTCTTCCATCAGTCCGATGAGGGCGCGCAGAGTCGCCAGCGGCACACCCGCCTCTTCCGCAAAATCCACCAACGTCGCCGTGCCTTCGACGTAGAGCACCTGTTCGTGAGGCGTCCGCGCGAGCGACCGCGCTGCGAGGTCCCACGCGTGCCGCATCAGTGTGTCGTACAGCGATCGCTCCTCGTTCAAGCGGGCCAGCAGCGCGTCCCGCACGTGTACGAGCGGCAGTCCATGGAACTCGCGGTTGACGTAGTCGGCCGCCCGGCGCAGATCGGCTGGCGACAGCGGCTCGCCGACGTCCACCACTTTCTGCGCGACTTGTCCGCCCTGGGCCACGATCACGACCATCACCTTCGTGGAGGCGAGCGCGACGAACTCGACCTTCGAGAGCCGTGCGTCGGCGGGCGGCACCGAGAGCGCGAACCCCACGTGATGGGATTCCGCCGACAGGAGGTGGGACACGTGCGCCAATACTTCGTCCTGAAGCGGCGTCTCACTGGTCTCACGCCGGAGCCGATCGACCATCGCATCGGCGCGCGCCGGCCGGCGGCCATCGAGCAGCAGGTCCACGTAGAAGCGATAGCCCCGATCGGTGGGCACGCGGCCCGCCGAGGTGTGCGGCTGGCGGACGAATCCGCCCGTCTCGAGCTGGACGAGGATGTTCCGGACAGTCGCCGACGACACGCCCAGCGCCCCGCGCCTGGCAATGACCATCGACGCAACCGGTTCACCGGTCTGGATATACTCGCGAACGACGGTCGCGAGTATCCGGCCGGACCGCAAACTGAGATCTTGATTCTCCATTAGCAGTCTTACGCCGCGAGTGCTAACACGTTTCATTATAACCGGTGAGCGCAGCCGGGAGCGACTCGGGCGAACAACGGCCCCTCTACTGCCGTATCGGTTGAGCAAGGCTCCATGCTGAGGTTGACCGACGTCCGGAAGCGCTTTGGCGAGACCGTCGCCGTGGACGGACTCTCGCTCGATATTCGCCCCGGCGAGATTTTTGGCCTGCTCGGACCGAATGGCGCCGGGAAGAGCACGACCGTCCACGTCGCCGTCGGGCTCTTGCCGCCGGACTCGGGATCGGTCGAGGTCGGTCGTGGCGGCAACCCATCGGTCGCCGCCGTCCGCCGTCAGATCGGACTCGCTCCTCAGGCCCTCGCCCTCTACGACCAGCTGACAGGCCGCGAGAACCTGGAGTTCTTCGGACGTGTGTACGGCTTGCGCGGCGCCCACCTTGCGGAGCGGGTGCGCTGGGCGCTGGACTTCGTGCAGCTGACCGACCGCGCAGGCGATCGCATCGCCGAGTACTCGGGCGGCATGAAGCGGCGCCTCAACATCGCCGCCGCATGCGTGCACGAGCCGAGCGTGCTCCTCCTCGACGAACCCACCGTCGGTGTGGATCCGCAGTCGCGAAATGCCATCTTCGAGAGTATCGAAGCGCTCCGCGCTCAAGGACGGACGGTCGTCTACACGACGCACTACATGGAAGAAGCGGCCAGACTGTGCGACCGCGTAGGCATCATGGATCACGGCCGGCTGCTCGCGCTGGATTCGGTCCCGCGGCTCATCGCCGACCACGGCGGTGCCCCCGTGCTCGTGGTCATCCGGGACGGCCGCGAGGAGCGCGTGACGACGACGGATCCGCTGGCTGCGTTGAGCGCGATGGCAGCGAGCGGCCCGGTCGGCGAGTTCAGGCTCGAACGTCCGTCACTCGAACAGGTGTTCCTGCGGCTCACCGGCCGCCAGTTGAGGGATTGACGTGGGTGCCGTTGTCGCGCTGGCCGTCAAAGATCTCCGCCTGCTGCTGAGGATGCGCGCCGGACTCTTCTTCACGGTCGTCTGGCCGCTGCTGATTGCCATCGGCTTCGGTCTGATCCTCGGAGGATCGGGCGACAAGCCTCAGAACCTGATCCCCGTCGTCGTGACCGATGAGGATCAGTCGGCCGAGTCGCGTGCGTTCGTGGACCATCTCGCCGGCGGCGGCGAGGTGAACGTCGCCCGTGGATCGCGACAGGAGGCGGTCGATCAGGTCAGGCACGGCAAGAAGACGGCGTACATCATCGTGCCGCGCGGTTTCGGCCAGGCCGCCGGCCGCATGTTCTATGGGGAGCCGCCGCACGTCGAGCTCGGCATCGATCCCAGCCGGCGTGCTGAATCCGGGATGCTGCAAGGCCTGCTCATGAAGCATGGCGTCGTGCGGATGCAGCAGATCTTCAGCGACCCGGTGGCCGGTCAACAATCGCTGGACGCCGCGCGTCGATCGCTGCCGCCGGCCGGCGCATCGCCGCGCGCGGACGCAACCGCACACATGCTCGACGCGCTCTCCACATTCCTCAAGCAGCAGCCGCCGGTCGCCCCATCGTCTGAAACCGGCGCGAGCGACGGCTGGCAGCCGATGGTGATCGACACACGAAACGTGACCGGTGATAGCGACACTGGACCGCGCAGCTCGTTCGACTTCACGTTTCCCCAGGGAGTGCTATGGGGAGTGCTCGGCTGCGTGATGTCGTTTGCCGTCGGGCTGGTCGTCGAGCGCACACATGGGACGCTCGTACGGCTTCAGACCGCGCCGCTGACTCGCTCGCAGGTGCTGGCTGGAAAGGCTCTGGCCTGCTTCATCGCAGTGGTGGTGATGCAGGCGCTGCTGTTCACCGTGGGGACAGCGGTGTTCGGGCTCCGCGTGCACTCGGTGCCGCTGCTGGTGGCGGCGATGCTGTCCATCGCCACGGGCTTTGTCGGCATCATGATGCTCGTCGCTGCGATCGGCCGCCACGAACAGACGACGAGCGGGGCCGGGTGGGCGCTGTTGATGCCGATGTCGATGATTGGCGGCGGCATGATTCCGCTCTTCGTCATGCCGCCCTGGCTGGTCTCGCTGAGCGCGATCAGTCCGGTGAAGTGGGCGATTCTGGCGCTCGAGGGCGCGACGTGGCGAGGCTTTGGCGCCGGCGACATGCTCGTGCCATGCGCGGTCCTGATCGGAGTCGGCGCCGTGGCTTTTTTCGTCGGAACCAAAGCCGTCCGGACCATCTAGGCTTTGGGCGTTGGGCTTTCGGCCTTGAATTGGAAGTTGGGAGTTGGAAGTTGACGCGAGCCGTGGGCGTGCGGCGTGCCTAGACTCCGGCCCGTCCTACGAGCGCGGAGGCTTCCTCGCGCGCCTGAGCGGCGATCGCGTGAGAGTCCATCCGCGTGAGACGTCCCTCATCCACCAGGATCTCGCCGTCCACCATCGTCAAGCGAACGTCGGTCCCGCGTGCCGTATAAACGAGCGTGGAGTACGGGTCGACGCTCGCGGGCAGGTATGCGGGCCGGCGGACCAGGATCAGATCCGCGCGCTTACCGGCCTGAACAGTGCCGATCTCGTCGGACAGGCCGAGCGCCCGCGCTCCATCGCGCGTCGCCATGGCGACCACGTCGCGCGCAGCCAGGACGCCAGGTCCGCGGCGCACGGCCTGTAGTCCCGCACACGCGCGCATCTCGTCGAACATGTCGAGCCGGTTGTTGCAGGCGGCGCCGTCAGCGCCCAACGACACCGACACACCGCGCGCGCGCAGCTCGACGATTGGCGCGATGCCGGATCCGAGCTTGAGGTTCGAGCCCGGGCAGTGCAGCACGTGTATGCCGTGCTCCACCAACAGCCGCTGCGCCGTTTCGTCGACCCACACACAATGCGCCGCGCAGAGGCGGGACGAGGCAAGACCCGTGGCGACGAGATACGGAAGGTTCTCGAGGCCGGTCCGCTCGCGCACGAGCGCGGATTCCTCGCGCGACTCGGCCGCGTGCGTATGCACGATCAGGCCGTCACGTGACGAGATCGCGGCGACCGCTTCGAGCAGGCCACGAGAGCACGACAGCGCGAAACGCGGCGCCAGCGCGATGCGGATCCGTCCCCCGGCGGCGCCATGCCACCTCGCGTGCAGCGCGAGGCTGTCGTCGATCGACTGCTTCGTGGTTTCTCGCAGGCGTCCAGGGACGCGCGGATCCGCGATGTCCATCATGCACTTGCCAATCGTGGCGCGCAGTCCGGACTCGGCGATGGCGTCGCAAACGGCATCCGTGTCGTGGACGGTCTCCATGGTCAGCACGGCTGTCGTGCCGGTCCGCAGCAACTCGGCGGCCGCGAGACGCGCCGACGCCGCGAGCGATGACGCCGTGTGAGCCGCTTCCATGGGCCAGATACGCTCGCGTAGCCACGAGAGCAGCGACAGATCGTCCGCGAAGCCGCGGAACAGCGTTTGACAGAGATGCAGGTGGGTCTGCACGAAACCGGGCAGCAGCCAGTCGCCGGCCGCGTCCACGATTCGATCGTGCGGCTCGTCATCCGCCGTGCCCAGGCCTGGCGATGCGTCCGTTGCGAATCGACACGTCGCCCGTGAACGTGTCGAATCGATCGTTCATCGTGAGGACGGTGGCGTTGCGAACGAGAAGGGACACGGGGAGAGGATACAACTGAGGGCAAAGGGCAAGGGGCAAAGGGCAAAGGGAAGGGCGAAGTCGCGAGGATCGGAGGGCTCCCCCATTGCCCAAAGGCCAACGTCCAACGCCTAAAGCCTGCTCGCTATCGCTTGACCGTGGCCCCCGCGAGCTCGACGAGCGCGCCCAGCGTCGTCTGCGCCGCGTTCAGGCCCAGTCGAAAATCGGCATCCGAATACGTGGCGTAGCGATCGGTCGGCTGATGCCAGTTCGGATTCCAGCCGCTGCCGATCTGCGTTCCGCGTTCGAGCTCACGGACGCTCACCGACGGCACCAGATCCGCGAACGGTGTCGAGTCGGTGTTGGTCATGTGATTGCCGACCGTGACGGGGTAGTCCGACGCGTAGCGCTCGTTGGCCGCGGCCAGCCGCCAGGCCAGCGCCTGTGCGTCGGACGCGCGCGCCGATCGGGATTGATACTCGACGTTGACGTCCGCTTCAGGCCGCTGGTCCGGCGCCACGGTGCCGTCTCGGCGAGGCATCCCGTGATCGAACAACACCATGTCGTGCTGGATCATCCCGAGCCACGCCGGCTCGGGATATCGTCCCGACCCAGCCGGATCCTCGCGCCCTTGCAGCCCCTTGCGTTGCTCGACGTACGCGCGGCTCCCGTCGAGTCCCGTCTCCTCGTTGTTCCACAGCGCAAAACGGATCGATCGTTCCGTCTGGACATCGTTCGCACACAACACGCGCGCGACTTCCAGGACGAGGGCAGTGCCCGATCCGTCGTCATCCGCGGCTTCGCCCCACCCGTGACCATCCATGTGAGCTCCGACGATGAACATTTCGTTGGGATGGAGGGTTCCGACCTTCGTGGCGTACGGTTCTTCACGCGCGCCTGGCGTCGTCGGCTGGGCGTTCAGCGCACGCAGCTGCTCGTCGGGCTGCTTCGTCGGATCCGTGTTCACGCCCGTCGGGCTCTCTACGCCTCGCGCGTGGCCACCACCGACGGCGGCTCCAGGCGCTCGCGGCGGACGAGGCGCCGTTGCTTGACGCTCAGGCGGTGGCTGGTAGTCGTACCGGAGCCGGCTCACGTCGCCGCAGCCGTAGGCGCGAAGCTGCGCGTCGATCCAGTTCACGGCCTGGAGATTTCTGTCCGTGCCCTGGCGGCGATCGCCGAATTCGGTGAGCGCTTTGATGGTCGCCTTGTAATGAGCCAGGTCGAGCCGCGCGACAAGCGTTCGCCCCACCGCCTCTGGCTCGGGCGCCGGCTGCGCGGGGTTGGATTGCTGCGCTCGTCCCGCACGCGGCGCGAACGCGACAACCATCAGGACGGTGAACGTCAGCGCGGCTACGGATCGTCGCATGCGTGCTCGACTACGCCTTCAGAACTGGCGCCGTCCACTGAAGCGACGGCGTGCGCGCTTCGTCACCCAGCTTGCCTCGGCGCGTCGCAACCAGTTCGGCGAGGATGCTGACCGCGATCTCTTCAGGCGTGACGGCGCCGATGTCGAGGCCCACTGGCGCGCGCAACGCGCGCAGCCACTCCTGGGCCACGCCTTCCGACACGAGCCGATCCGTCAGGCGTGCGACCTTGGCGCGGCTGCCGATCAACCCGACGTAGCGGAATGGCCGTCCGGCAAGTAGACGGAGGGCGTCGTAATCCTGGCGATGGCCGCGGGTCAACACGACCACATAGGCGGATTCCGGGATCGGCGTCCGCTCCAGCCAGTCCGGAATCGCGTCAACGACGATCTCTTCGGCATCCGGAAACCGTTCGGGGTTCGCGAATTTCTGCCGGTCGTCCACGACGTGGACGCGAAAGCCGACAGAGGGTGCCAGCCGTCCGAGCTGCCAGCCGACATGCCCCGCCCCAACGATATAGAGGTGCGGCGCCGGCTCGATGGGTTCGATGAACACGTCCATGCGGCCTCCGCAGATGAGTCCAGTCTCTTCGGCGAAGTCGTCGCTCAGTTCGTAGTGCACGAGCCTCGGCCGTCCGCCACCGCGCACGACCTCACGCGCCTTGGTCGCGGCGTCATTCTCGTAGCAGCCGCCACCAATCGTCCCGACAATCCGTCCGTCGGGGTAGACGACCATCTTGGCCCCGGTGCGCTGCGGCGTGGATCCGTGCGTCGCCACGATTGTGACGAGCGCCACCGGGTCACCGCCGGCGAGCGCCTCAGACAATGCCTCGAGCACTTCGCTGGTCATCAGAGGTAGATATCGGGAGTCGTGTTCGTGTTCGTGTTTGTATTCGTGTTCGTATTCGTAGAAGCCCAAGGCCCAAGGCCCAAGGCCCAAGAGCCATCATTCTAGAACCGATGGATCTCGCACACCTCGAGCGGCTCTGTCCCCGTGAGGAACGCCTCGCGCAACACGCGCGGGCAGCCGGGCGCAGCCAGCTTACCGGTGTCGCGATCGATTTCTGCCCACGAAATGCCCTCGGGCTCCTTGAACTTGTTGTCGGGCTGTCCCTGGAGCGCGCGCATCATGAACTGCGTCCACATCGGCAGCGCCGCCTGCGCGCCGCTGAGCCCGAGCGGTTGATTGTCGTCCAGGCCCACCCAGACGACCGTGAGGAGGTCCGGTGTGAAGCCGACGAACCAGGCATCCCGCAGATCGTTGGTCGTGCCAGTCTTGCCTGCGGCATCCGGCGTGAAGCCGGTCGCGCGCGCTGCTGCCCCCGTGCCTTCGCTCAGGACGCTCCGCATCATGTTGGTCACGAGGTAGGTCGTCTCGGGCCGTGCGACCCGGTGCGATGCTGCCACCGGCACCGGCACGGCTTGTCCGGCGCTGACCACGCGATTGATCACTTTGAGCGGCTGCACCTCACCGCCGTTCGGGAACAGCGTATACGCCGTCGCGACCTCCAAGGGCGTTGCCTCGAACACGCCCAGGGTGATTGACGGATATGCATGCGGCTGCGTCCCGACGCCGACCCGCTTCCAGAGCGCCGCGACCTTGTCGAAGCCCGCCTGCTCGGCGACGTGGATGGTCGCGATGTTCCGCGACATGGCGAGCGCACGACGGAAGGTGATCTCGCCGTCGTACTCGTTCTCGTAGTTGGCGGGTGCCCACTCCTCCTCGCCATTCTCGAACGTGGCGGGCTCGTCGTCAACGATGCTGGCCGGCGTGAGATCGGTGCGGCTCTCCTCGGCGGCGCGCTCGAACGCGGCGAGATACACGAAGGGCTTGAACGTGGAACCAGGCTGCCGCCGCGCATTCACCGCGCGATTGAACTGCGACTCGTTGTACGAGCGCCCACCGACCAGCGCGAGAACTTCGCCGGTGTGGGGATCGACGGCGATCAAGGCGACCTGCGCCTGCCGCTGCCGCTTGCGCTTGGAAAGAATCTCGTCCACGCGAACGATGCCTTCGCGCACGACGTCTTGGGCGAGGCGCTGCAGATGCGTGTCGAGCGTCGTGTAGACGTCCAGAGCGCCGGTGGTGGCCGTGAGCTTCGGAAACTGTTCCGCCATCGTCTGCCCGACCAGATCGACGAAGTAGGGCGCCTGCGCATCGAGCGCGCGCTGGACGACCACAACCGGCTCACTGGACGCGCGAGCCGCGGCATCCGCTGAGATATAGCCGGCGTCTGCCATCGCCTTCAACACGACGTTGCGACGATCGCGTGCGCGATCCGGCGCATGGAATGGCGACCAGTAGGCGGGCGACTGGATCGTGCCGGCGATGGTCGCCGATTCGGCCAGCGAGAGGTTACTGACATCCTTGCTGAAGAAGAGACGCGCCGCTTCCGCGACGCCGTGGATGCCGAACGAGCCACGCTGCCCGAGGTAGACATCGTTCAGGTACAGCTCGAGAATCTCGTCCTTCGACGCCTTGCGCTCGAGCACGACCGCCATGAATTGTTCTCGCAGCTTCCGGCGCATCGATCGCTGGCCGCTCGCCTGTTCCTGAGCCAGTTCCTCGGTCAGGAAAAAATTGCGCGCCAGCTGTTGGGTGATCGTGCTGGCTCCGACCAGGTAGCGCTTCTCGCCGCGCAGATTCGTCAGGAGCGCGCCCGCCATCCGGATCGGATCGATCCCCAGGTGTTCGTAGAAGCGCCGGTCCTCGATCGCGAGCACCGCCTGCACCATGCGCGGCGGAATCGATGTCAGCGGAACTTGACGCCGCTTTTCTCGCGCGGTGCTCATCAGCGCGGTGAGAAGCGGCGGGTCGAGCGTGACGCGGTCGATCGCGGACGAACTGGTCTCGATGCCGCGCAGCTTTTGCGGTGGTGGGGGAGGTGGCGTCTTCCCCGGAGCCGGCGGCCGAACCTTGGGCTCGTCGAACAGCACGCGCACGATTTGTCCGGCGTGGTCCCCACCCCGCGGAACGATTGAGATGGCGCCGTGTCCCGTCGAGAACTCGCCCGCCTTCTCGACGCGCGCGCGCTCCGCGTACCCCATGTCGTTGAGCCGATCGACCAGCTGGCGTTCGCTGATGCCCTCGCCCTTGTACAGCTCGAAGTTCCTTGCAAACACCCGCGGCAATACACGGTCGCGCTCGCCGTGCAATCGCGCTTCAATCTGCCGGGAGAAGATGACGTAGTAGTAGCCGAACACGCCGGCAAGGGCGATCACCGGAACGGCCATCACTGCGATCAGATACCAGAGCCAACGGCGGCGTCGGACCGTACGCGTCGATTTGGCAGCAGCCTGACGCGATCGCCTTACCGGGCTCACACCGTGATTACCCAGTGCCGGTTGGCGTCGAGGGGAAGGTCGTCGATGAGGCGGGAGAGGAGTCCCGGACCGTAGCGCGCCAGATGCGACGCGCCTGACACCACCCGTTCCTGCGGCTCGCCGCCGGGAAAGGCGAGTGATTGAGCATGCAGATATTGACGGCGCAGCGTCTCGTCCCGCCGCTTGGCGGCCTGCAGCACTTTGGCACGCAGCGTTTCGAGCTCGTGCGCCATGCGGCCAACGACCGATCGGGCCTTCCCCTCGAGCGTCGGATCGACAGCCGGCAGCGCCGCGATGACGGCGTCCATCCGCGCGGTCATCTCGCGCTCCGCGTCATCGATGGACTGTTCGACCGAGGGCGGCAGTAGCTGGCGCAGCAGCTCATTCAGAGCCTGCTCGTTCCGAGCCTGCATCGATTCCAGCGGGACGTCGTGTTTGGCGAGGAACCGGAGTGTCGCGGAATCGACGAGCGTGGCCGAGGCGCGGGGGACGACGAGGGGAGTCGGGAGGCCGAACGCGCTGTAGACACCCTGCACCTGGGCGAGGTACGCGAGCTCGTTGGGCCCGGCTACGTAACACGCTGTCGGAAAGAGCGTGTCCTGGACCAGCGGTCGCAGCAGCACGTTGGGACTGAACCGCCCGGGATCGGTGCGCGCGCGATCGATGAGCTCGCGTCGCGGGACGGCCGCGTCCCCCACGAGGAACGTGTCACCTTCGACCTGCAACGGCTTGCGTTCCCCGTCCAGCACAAAGAGCGCCGCCTGACCGGCGTGCGGCGTCACCTGCATGTGATAGCCGCGCGCGGCGAGGTCCGCGCCAGCGCGTGCGGCCAGGAGCGCGGTGCGCCCGGCATGCTCGAGCTCGTCGGCGAACAGCGCCGCCGCCAGCGGCTTCGTCGTCGGATCCGACGAGTCGTACACGACCAGACCGCGGTCGCCGAGAATGGCCTCCAGGAACCGCCCGAACGCGTCCGCAACGCTGCGCCCCGGCCGGTACGCTTCGGTGAGACGCTCGATCAGCCACTCCGCGAACTCGGTGGCTGGCAGTGCACTCCGGAGGGCGTCGATCGCAGCGGTGATCTGATCGTCCCAGATCAGCGAGCCCACAGGGCGTTTGCCCGCGCCTTCCGGTGGCGCAGCGGTCACGGTCCGCAGCGACAGATCCGCGTCCAGTACGCCCGCATGGTTCACTTCATCCCAGTCGTGATCCTCGGCGTCGATCCAGAAGACCGGGACCGCGGGCACGCCATGCTCACGCGTCACCCGCTCAGCCAGGCGCATGGCGGTGACCGCTTTCAGGAGTGTGAAGAACGGTCCGCCGAACAATCCGGCCTGCTGGCCAGTCACGATCGCTACTGTGCCCTGGTCGGCGAGACGGGCCGCTGCAGCGCACGCGGCAGGCGGCGCTCCGCGCCGAGACTGCTGCCCGGCGAGCGCAGCCGCGATGCCCGCCCGATCGCGATCGTGGGCACGTGTCCGCTCGATGGCGTCCTGCCAGGCGGCAGGCGTCGACGGATCGCCGGCGAAGAATGGCGCCAGCGCCTGGAAGTTGGCAACGTAGTCCACCGCCAGCCGTCGCATCCAGGGCAGCCGATGCAGATCGACGCCGACCCCGAACGCGCTGTCGGATGACGGAATTGGTTGTACCGGCACGGAATCCGTACTGTTGCAAAGCGCTTGGCGACGTGTCAAGGCAACCGCACGACTGTGTTGGAGCGACGCGGCAGCGCATGTTACGATCCGCGGACCTGCCGAGGAGTTTGGTCCCTGACAAGCGACACGTTCCGCGGAACGATTCCTGAAGGATTCGGCCCTTTTCGTGTGCTCCACCAGGTGGGAGCCGGCACGCTGGGCCCGGTGTTCCGTGCGCACGACGCCGCCGAAGGGCGGCTCGTCGCCGTCAAAGCCTTCACCATCGACGCCGATCCGGACCAGGCGAGGCGCCTGGCGGCCGCCCTCGACGAGCTGCGGGTGCGCGGACTGGACCATCCATCAATCGCGGCCGCGGTCGCCGGCGGCCTCCAGGGCACACTGCCGTGGTTCGCGCAGGCATACATTCCGGCCGAGTCGCTGGACGCGGCTCTACGGCAGTACGGGCCAGCGCCCATCCGCGACGCGCTGGCGGTGGTGGTGCATCTGGCCGGCGCGCTCGACTACGCAGCGGCTTCGGGCGTCCTGCACGGGACCCTCCATTCGCGCGACATCCTCGTCGCTCCCGACGAGACGCACGTGATCGACCTGGGCGTGGCGCAAGCGCTCGAGCGCTGCGGCCTCCGCCCGCCGATCCGCCGGCCCTACGCAGCTCCGGAGCGCATCGACGGTCAGCCCGTGACGCGCGCCGCGGACATCTTCTCGCTCGGCGTCGTCGCGTTCGAACTCTTCACCGGTCAGCGTCCCGTCGGATTTGGCGACACGGCGGTCAATGGCTTCCCGCGAATCGAAGGTGCGCACCACGATGGGCTGGTCGAGACGTTCTCGTTCGCCCTCGCGCAGGCGCCGGACGAGCGCTACACCTCAGGTGCCACGTTCGTCGCGTCATTGAAGCGTGCGCTCGGCGACGCCGCGTACCTTGGCGTCGTGGCCGTCCCGAACTACGTGCCACCGGGCCCGATTGTCGCGGACCTTCCGGCCAGCCACGACCTATCGACCAAGCCCCACTCCATCGTCGCATCCGACCCATTGCTCACGACGCCGGTGGACATGTGGTCGGTGACCGAAGCACCTGCGCTGGCGCTGACGACGCCACCTGAGCCGGTGACCGAGGCTGCCGCGTCCGCGGTCACTTCGTCCAGGCGGTCGCGTCCAATGAAGACGCCCGTTCCGCCGGTTCCTGTTTCGCCACTCCCTGAGACGCAGCCGACCGCCACGCTTCCGACGCTGCCGGATAGTCCCAGGACGACATCAGGACGCAGCCGACGTCAGCGCTCGAGACGCTGCCGCTGATCACACCTGCGCCAAGCGACGTGCACGAGCTACAGCCTGTCGCGGATGCTCCGATCGCAGCGCCCGCGACGGCTCGCGAGCCGGTGCCGCCCGTTGTTCTTGCGCCTCCTGCCGTTCGCGCGCCGGGCCTGCAAGCCCCGTTTGCCGCGCTGGCGACGGCACTGGTCGTCGGGTTGTTGGGGGGCGTCTCGCTGGGCTATGTAATGTGGGGACGTGGCGTGCCGGCGGCGGTTTTCGACACCGTGGGGTCGACAGCACCGGCCGCATCGAGCAGCGCGACCGAAGTGCCTACTTCGGTGCCGCCGCCCACGCCGGCACCCGCCGCAGCGCCAGGACCGTCGGCGACCTCGTCCGCACCTGCCTCCGCGTCCGCGACGACGGCGTCGGCCAAGACACCGATTCCGGGGGCCAAGCCCACGTCCACTCCTGCGAAGCCACCAGCGCTGCGGCGACGGCGAGCGGGGCGCAGCAGGGGCGTCTCGTGCTCCGCACGACACCCGCTGGAGTGCGCGTCGAGATCAACGGCAAGTCACAGGGCAAGACACCGCTCACAGTCCAGAACCTGCCGTTCGGCATCCTGATGGTTCGCCTGGAATATCCCGGATACCAGTCGTTGCAGCGCCGCGTCGTTCTGAACGCGACCCGCCCGGCCGAGACATTGGATCTCTCCCTGGTGCGTGCGCCGGGTGCCGTGGCACCGCCCGCGCCCTCGGCATCGAAGTCGAAGGAGACACGCCCGGCAGAGGCCGGTTTCCATGGCGGCGTGAATTTCGAGTCCCGGCCGGCGGGTGCGAAGGTGTTCATTGACAACGCGCAGGTCGGTGTAACGCCCTTGTCGCTGCCCAGCGTGCGCGCCGGTTCGCACGCAGTGAGATTCGAGCTCAACGGGTTCCGCCGCTGGACGGCGTCCGTACGCGTGGTGGCAGGTGAGCGTACGCGCGTTGCCGCGTCGCTCGAGGAGGAGACGCCTCGATGAATGCAGGTACTGGCCCTCGAAGACGGGACCTGGTTCCGCGGTACCGCCGCGGGCGCCGAGGGCATCGCACACGGCGAAGTCGTCTTCAACACGAGTATGACCGGATACCAGGAGGTGTTGACCGATCCCTCCTACGCCGGGCAGATCGTGACCATGACGAGCCCGCAGATCGGGAATTACGGAGTGTCGGCCGAAGACACCGAGTCTGGCGCGGTGCAGGTGGCCGGCTTCGTGATGCGCGAGAACTCGCCGGTTGCGAGCAACTGGCGCGCCGATTCCACGCTCCGCGAATACCTCGACAAGAACCACATCGTCGCGATCGCCGACATCGACACCAGGTCGCTCACGCGGCGGCTGAGGTCGGGCGGCGTGCTGCGCGGCGTGATCGGGACGGGCGACGTCGATCCCGACGATCTCGTCGAACGCGCGCGCGCGATTCCCCACATGGAAGGCGCGGATCTCGTTCGCGAGGTCACGTGCGCGGAGCCATATGAGTGGGCCGCCGGGACACTCGAAGAGGCCGGCGAGTTCGGGGTGCCTCCCGAACGCCGCGCGAAGCGTACGCTGCGCATCGCCGCGTACGATTTCGGCATGAAGCGGAACATCCTGCGGCGCCTCGCGCTGCACAACTGCGACGTGCACGTGTTTCCCGCCGGCCGGCCCGCCGCGGATCTGCTGGCGACCAATCCTGACGGCGTGTTTCTCAGCAACGGCCCCGGTGATCCCGCCGCGCTGCCGTACGCGATCGAGAACGTCCGTTCACTGCTCGAGAACGGCGTCCCTACCTTTGGTATCTGTCTCGGCCATCAGGTCATGGGTCTCGCCCTGGGCGGCAGCACGTACAAGCTGAAGTTCGGTCACCGCGGCGCGAACCACCCGGTGAAGTTCCTCGAGACGGGGCGGGTCGAGATCACGTCCCAGAATCATGGGTTTGCAGTCGATCCCGACTCGCTGCCCGGCGACGTGCGCGTGACGCATCTCAATCTGTACGACGGCACGGTTGAAGGGCTGCGGCATACGGACAAGCCCGCCTTCTCGGTGCAGTACCATCCCGAGGCCTCACCTGGTCCGCACGACGCGGATTATCTGTTCCGTCAGTTTCTGGACGAGATAGAAAACAACTAGGCTACAGGCTGCTGGCTGCAGCCTCGTAGGCGCTGTCCGCAGCCGCAGGTTCGGAGCCCAGGCGGCCGTAGCCGTGAAGCCAGTAGCCCACTAGCCCGTATTGCACATGCCTCGACGAACAGATCTGAAGCGCGTCCTCGTCATCGGCTCCGGTCCGATCGTGATCGGTCAGTCGTCGGAGTTCGACTATTCCGGCACGCAAGCGTGCAAGGCCCTCAAGACCGAGGGCCTCGAGGTGATCCTCGTCAACAGCAACCCGGCGACGATCATGACCGACCCCGAGTCGGCGGATCGCACGTACGTGGAGCCGCTGACGCCCGAGATCGTCGAGTCGATTCTGGCGGTCGAGAAGCCCGACGCGCTGCTGCCGACCGTTGGCGGACAGACGGCCCTCAACCTCGCGGTCGCGCTCCACGAGAACGGCGCGCTCGCGCGGCATGGCGTGGAGCTCATCGGCGCGAACGTCCAGGCCATCAAGGTCGGCGAGGATCGCCTGCTCTTCAGGGACGCCATGAAAGAGATTGGCATCGACGTCCCGAAGAGCGGTCTGGCGCGGACGCTGCCCGAAGCGATCGAGCTGGTCCAGACGACGACAGGCTTCCCGGCGATCATCCGTCCGTCGTTCACGCTGGGCGGTGTAGGCGGCGGCATTGCCTACAACATCGAAGAGTTCCGCGAGCTCGCGGCGCGCGGTCTGAGCCTGAGCCCGGTCCACGAGATCCTCATCGAGGAATCCGTCATCGGCTGGAAGGAATTCGAGCTCGAGGTGATGCGCGACGTCGCCGACAACTTTGTCGTCATCTGCTCGATCGAAAACGTCGATCCGATGGGCGTGCACACCGGTGACAGCATCACGGTCGCACCCGCGCTCACGCTCACCGACAAGGAATATCAGCGCATGCGCGACGCCGCCCGCCGGATCATCCGACGCGTCGGCGTCGAGACCGGGGGCAGCAACATCCAGTTCTCGGTGAATCCTGCTGACGGCCGCATGCTCGTGATCGAGATGAATCCGCGTGTCTCGCGATCGTCCGCGTTGGCGTCGAAAGCCACCGGATTCCCCATCGCGAAGATCGCCGCCAAGCTCGCCCTCGGTTATCACCTCGACGAAATCCCCAACGACATCACGCGCCTCACTCCTGCCTCCTTCGAACCGACCATCGACTACGTGGTCGTGAAATACCCACGGTGGAATTTCGAGAAGTTCCCCGAGGCCGACCGCACGCTGACGACGCAGATGAAGTCGGTCGGTGAGGCGATGGCGATCGGCCGGACGTTCAAGGAAGCCTTCCTCAAGGCGGTCCGATCGCTCGAGCTCGGCACCCGCTCGGGACGACTCTTCTCGCCGTCGGGCACAGACGATGGGGATGGGATGGCGCTGAGGAAGCGTCTGGCCGTGCCGCACGACCGGCGGATGTGGGCGGTGTTCGAGGCGCTCGACCGCAACTGGTCGCTCGAGGACATCCACGACGCGACGCGGATCGATCCGTGGTTCCTGCAGCAGTTCCGCGAGATTGCGGACCTGCGCCGCGCGGCCGAGCGCGCGGGCCCGGATGGCCTCAGCGGCGATCAGTGGTTGGCGTTGAAGCGCGCGGGGTTTGGCGATCTCGAGTTGAGCGGCCTGCTCGGCGTGCCCGAAGCGAAAGTGCGCGAGAAACGGCAGCCGTTCGCGGCGGCGCCGGCCTACAAGCGGATCGATACCTGCGCCGCCGAGTTCGAGTCGTTCACGCCGTACATGTACGGGTCTGTACGAGCCGTTCTGCGAGTCGGAGCCCAACGCCAGGAAGAAGGTCGTCATCCTCGGCAGCGGACCGAATCGCATCGGTCAGGGGATCGAATTCGACTACTGCTGCTGTCACGCCGCCTTTGCCCTTCGCGATGAGGGGTTCGAGACGGTGATGATCAACTGCAACCCCGAGACGGTCTCGACCGACTACGACACGACCGACCGCCTGTACTTCGAGCCGCTGACGTTCGAGGACGTCATGGCGGTGCTCGACAAGGAACGGTCGGCGGGCGGCGACGTGTCGTGCCTCGTGCAGTTCGGCGGTCAGACGCCGCTCAAGCTCGCGCTGCCGCTGCAGGAAGCGGGTGTCACGATCATCGGCACCTCGCCGGACTCGATCGACCTCGCCGAGGATCGCCGGCGGTTCTCGGAGCTCCTCTCGGAGCTGGACATTCCACAGCCGGCGAGCGGCACCGCCACGTCGCGCGAAGAGGCGCGGGATGCCGCCGACGCCATCGGATTCCCGGTGGTCGTGCGTCCCTCGGTACGTGCTCGGCGGCCGCGGGATGGCGATCGTGTATGACGGCGGGACACTCGATCGCTACATGACCGACGCCGTGGACGTCTCGCACGAACGTCCAGTCTTGATCGACAAGTTCCTCGAAGACGCGTTTGAATTCGATGTGGACTGCGTGGCCGATACGACGGGCGCCGTCGTGATTGGCGGCATCATGGAGCACATCGAAGAAGCCGGCATCCACTCCGGCGACAGCTCGTGCGTGGTGCCGCCGTTCATGGTGGCCGAGCGCCACCTGGTGACGATTCGCGACTACACGCGGCGGATCGCTCGTCGGCTGAAGGTGATCGGCCTGATGAACGTGCAGTACGCGATCAAGGACGATCGCGTCTACGTGCTCGAGGTCAATCCACGCGCGTCGCGCACGGTCCCTTACCTGTCGAAGGCGACGGGCATCCCGCTCGCGAAGGTCGCCGCACGCGTGATGGCAGGCCGGACGCTCGCGGAGCTCGGGCTGACTGAAGACCTCGACGTCTCCGGTGTCTTCGTCAAGACACCGGTCTTCCCGTTCGTGCGGTTCCCGGGTGTCGACACGATTCTCGGACCGGAGATGAAGTCCACGGGCGAGGTGATGGGCGGAGCCGCCAGCTTCGGCGCCGCATTCGCGAAGGCGCAGCTCGCGGTCGGACAGCGCCTGCCCGAGTCGGGCACCGCGTTCATCAGCGTCAACAACGATGACAAGCCGACCGTGCTTCCAATCGCACGCGATCTGGCGGACCTTGGATTCACGATTGTCGCCACCCGCGGGACGGCCGCCTACCTGCGCGCACACGGCTTACAGGTGGACGTCGTCTACAAGGTGAACGAGGGCCGTCCGAACGTCGCGGATCAGATCGTCAACGGCAAGATCGACCTCATCGTGAACACACCGCTCGGGCGCGATTCGTTCTTCGACGACCGCGCGGTGCGGCGGGTCGCGATGATGCAGGGCGTGGCGTGCATTACGACGCTGACGGGCGCGTCGGCCGCCGTCGCCGCCATTCGCGCCGTGCGCACGCAAGCGCTCGGGGTGCGTGCCCTGCAGGACTACTACGCCGGGATCGCCGCCAAGGCGTAGGACCACGCGGCGATGACGATTGCCGATTGACGACTGACGCATAGCCTCATCGAACGACTGCGGGGGGCGGGCGTCACCTGGTCCTCTAGTCTCATCGAATGACGTGGGGGCGGGGTCGTTCGCCTTGTCCTCCAACGTACCCCGCCCGAATCGCATCGCAGTATCTTCCACGCCCGATCGCGCGTCCGTCGCACGAACTGCAACGGCTGCGCAGTCCTCGACGCACACCCGCCTCGCACCCCGCAACGAACTATCCGCCTGGCAGCGACTTACCAGCGAGGCTCCGGACGCGCACCACCTGTCACGCCTCTTGCCTCTCTCTTTGACGTGTCACACGCGATCGTCCTGCCAGCTGCCGCGATCGTCGCTGGTGTGCTCCTGTCGGTCGTAGAGCCATGGCCCGATTGGCTGGCCGTGGGACTGTTGCTGGCGGCCCTGGCCATGACGTGGTGGGCGTATGTCCATCATGCAGCCTGGCGTCTCATGGTCTGCGTGACGGCCGGCGGCGCGCTCGTCGGCGTCACTCTCGGGTCGCGCGCAGAGCGCTCCGCACGCGACCCACCAGCGTTGCATGCGTTCGATCGCGAGCGGATGGACGAGGCGTGGCTGGTGGAAGGCACGCTGACGACTGATGCGCAGGTGTTGCAGGACTCGACGATCCTCGGCATCGACGTTCACCACGTTCGCCGGCAACAACGCTGGCTGCCGATGGCCGTTGGGATCTCCGTGGCGGTCAATGGGCGTCCAACGGACGCCGTGATCCGAACATGGCGAGCCGGACGGACGGTCCGGGCCTCCGCGTGGCTGCACGAGCCCTCCCGGTATCTCGATCCTGGCGTCCCCGATCATCGGCTCGAATTGGCCCGCCACGGTGTTCTGCTGACCGGAACGGTGAAGAGCCCGGCATTGGTTGAAGTCGTGAGGAGGGGATCATGGATTGATGAAGGAGCTGCGGCGATCCGGGACTGCGTGAGACAGACCGTCCGCGCGTCCATCGGGGCGCGCAGCCCGCCAGCCGCTGCCATTGTGATCGCCGTCCTCATCGGCGACCGGACCGGTCTCGACCCTGTCGTAGAAGATGCCATGCGGGACGCGGGCACGTACCACGTCATCGCGATTTCCGGCGGGAACATCGCGATTCTCGCGGCGTGTTTGCTGGCGCTCGGCCGCGTGGGCGTCGTCCACTGGCGCGCGCTGCACGTGGGAGTGGCGCTCGCGTTGGCCGGCTACGGCGTGGTTGCGGGTGGTGGCAGCTCGGTCGCACGCGCGACGCTGATGGCGATCGTGTACCTCGGCGCGCGGTCACTGGACCAGCACAGTTCGCCGGCGGCGGCGGTGGCTCTTGCGGCCGCGGTGTTGGCGTGCTGGTCCCCGCTCTCGCTGCTCGAGCCGGCCTTCGGGCTCACGTTTTCGGCGTCAATCGCCATCCTCGTGCTGGCGCCGCAACTGCTGGCGCTGTGGCCGGTGGGATCCGTGGCCGCAATGCCCGCGGCCCTGTTCGCCTCGTCCCTCGCCGCGGAAGCCGGGGTGCTGCCTCTGAGTGCCTGGTACTTTTCGCGCGTGACGCTCGCCGGGCTCGCATTGAATTTCGCGGCCATTCCGCTCATGGCCATCGTGCAGATCGGCGGAATGGTGGTTGTGGCCGCGGGCCTGGTGTCGGCGGGGGCGGCGCGGGTGATTGGCGTGGTGCCGTGCTGGGCGGCCGGGCAGCTCGTCTCGTCGGCCGGACTGGTCCACGCGGCGCCGTGGGCGGCCTGGCGCGTACCGCCGCCGCCGCTTCTCGTGTTGCTGACGTACTACGCCGCGGCCGCGGCGCTGGTGAGCCGATCGCTGTGGCCGCGCAGCGTTCGCCGCCACGCCGCTGCGTGGACGATTTCAGCTGGTACGGGGTGGATGGCCGCTGCGCTGTGGATCGGTGTTGCGCCATCGTGCGGCGCGCATCCTGGACGCCTGCGGGTGCTGTCGATCGATGTCGGCCAGGGTGACGCGACACTGCTCGATTTGCCGGACGGACACAATCTGCTCGTCGATGCAGGAGGGCTCGGCGGTGTCTCGGCGTTCGACGTCGGCGAGAGGGTCGTCGTGCCGGCGATTTGGGCGTCGGGACTACGTCGCCTCGACTATCTGCTCGTCACGCACGGCGATGCCGACCACGCCGGCGGCGCCGCCAGCGTCCTGGCTCTGCTGCGCCCGCGCGAGGTGTGGGAGGGCGTGCCGGTCCGCGGCCACCCGCTGCTGACGGCACTGCACCAGGCGGCCAGCGACGCGCACGTCGCCTGGCGGAGGCTCCAGTCAGATGACGGGGTGGAGCTCGGTGGGACGGAGATCGAGGTGCTCAATCCACGTCCACCGGAGTGGGAGCGTCGGCGCGTACGCAACGCGGATTCCGTCGTGCTCGATGTGCGCTACGGTGACGTCTCGCTTCTGCTGATGGGGGACGCCGATGAGTCGGTCGAGCCGTTCATCGCGAGCGAGTTGACGCCGGCAGCCGTTCGCATCCTGAAGGTCGGCCATCACGGGAGCCGCACGTCCTCGTCGCCCGACTTCATCCGAGCGGCGCGTCCGGTTGTCGGTCTCATCAGCTGTGGCCGGCACAATCGGTTCGGCCATCCCGCGGGAGAGGTGTTGGCGCGATTCGAGGCAGCGGACGTCCGCGTGTTCCGCACCGACCGTCAGGGAGCGATCGCTATCGAGACCGATGGGCGCTCGGTATGGGTCGATGCGTTCACGGGCGAGCGCGCGGTCTTCGGCTGGCATCCCCTGGAGTCCGTGCTGCCTCGTCCGGTTCGGCGCTGGGCGTTACAAGAAGCCGTGGCACGGTGGCTTCAGCGGACGCAGGCAGGGACGCGCGCGCCATGAAATCACTGCTGGTCGAGATCGACCTTCAGGCGCTGCCACTCGGCTTCGAGCGCGTCGAGACTGGTACCCTTCATCGTTTCGCCGCGATCGGTGACGCGCCGCTCGAGCTCGGTAAAGCGCCGCGCGAACTTGTCGTTGGCGCGGCGCAGCGCGGTCTCGGGTTCGACGCCCAGCTTGCGCGACAGGTTGGCGACGGCAAAGAGCAAGTCTCCAATCTCCTCTTCGACCTCGGCCGAGCGCGGCTCACCGGTCGTGCCTTCTGTCGCGGCGAGGGCCTCACGCACCTCAGCGATCTCTTCTTCGATCTTCGGCACGACGTCGACCGCGGCCAGCCAGTCGAAGCCGAGCGATGCCGCCCGGCTGCCGTATTCGTACGCGCGCAACAGTCCCGGCAGTGTTTTCGGCACACCATCGAGCGTGCCGCGCGGCTGGGATCCCGACGCGGCGCGCTCCGCCCGCTTCAGATCCTCCCAGCGGTTCAACACCTCGTCTGCAGACACGGCGGGGCGGTCGCTGCCGAAGACGTGAGGGTGCCGCCGGACGAGCTTTGTGGCGACCGTGTCGACCGCATCCGCGATGGAGAAGTGGCCCGACTCCTCCGACACTCGGGCGAGAAAGACGACCTCGAACAGCAGGTCCCCGAGCTCTTCGCGTAACCCATGAGCGTCGCCGCGATCGATGGCCTCGAGCGCCTCGTACGTCTCCTCCAACAGGAACGGGCGCAGCGACTGTAGCGTCTGCTCGCGATCCCACGGACAACCATCAGACGCCCTCAGTCTGCGCATGATCTCGACGAGCTGGTCGAAGCGTTCTCCTGCTGTGGGCATGACTCCCGGCGGGCCTCCGTGACGGGGTAAGATACCTCTGTCCATGACTGAGCCGACCGAGGTTTCGTTCACCGGCTTCATCATTTCGCTGGCCCACACAGCGGCCGTCCATTTTGGCGACCTGCCGGAACCGGGCGCCGACCAGCCGGCGGAGCCGAATCTGCCCGCTGCGCAGCAGATCATCGACATCCTCACGCTGCTCGAACTGAAGACGCGGGGCAACCTGACCGCCGAAGAGCGACAGGTGCTCGAGCAGCTGCTCTACGAGCTTCGGGTGCGCTTTGTCTCGTTGCGCGACGACACGCCTCGCATCATCCAACCGTGACAGGCCGCGGACAGGTGACCTTCCTCGGTACGGGCACTTCTCATGGGGTACCGATGATCGGATGCGAGTGTGCGGTGTGCCGGTCCGAGGATCCGCGGGATCGGCGATCGCGTCCGTCGGTCCTGCTCGACCTGCCGCCGCTCTCGGTGCTCATCGACACCTCGACCGACCTGCGCGAGCAGGCGCTCCGCACGCGCATCGCGCGCCTCGACGCCATCCTGTTCACACACAGCCACGCCGATCACGTGATGGGGCTCGACGATGTCCGGCGGTTCAACGAGCTGCAGCGGGAAGCGATCCCCTGCTACGCCTGCCAGGACACCGTCACCGAATTGCGGCGCACCTTCAGCTACATCTTCGACGCGAACGTGGCGAAGGGCGGCGGCGTGCCGCGCATCGGGCTGCACCCGCTGGCCGGCAGCTTCTGCCTCGGTCCACACGAAGTCACACCAGTGCCAATCTGGCACGGAAAGCGCCGGATTTACGGTTATCGCGTCGGCGGCTTGGCGTATCTCACGGATTGCAGTGCCATTCCCGACGGATCGTGGCCGCTGCTCGAAGGGTTGGACTGTCTCGTGCTCGACGCGTTGCGCGAGCGTCCGCATCCCACGCATTTCTGCCTCGACGAGGCCCTCGCCGCCGTGGAGCGTCTCCGCCCCGCGCGTGCTTTCTTCACGCATATCGCGCACGATCTGCCGCATGCCTCGACCTGCGCCCGCCTGCCGGCGGGCGTGGAACTGGCATATGATGGATTGACGCTGCAGTTTGCGCTCTGAGGGCCGGCGGCGCCGGTTTCATCTCGGTGGACGTCATCCACTTCCCAGACGATGCCCGGCCGACCCGCTGGGTGTACCCCGTGCTCGCGCTCGGTAATTTCGACGGCCTGCATCGCGGGCATATCAAGATCATCGAGCGGGTCAAACGGCGTGCGAATGAGCGCGGGGCCACCTCCGTGGTCATGACGTTCGACCCGCATCCCCCGCGCGTCGTGCGGCCGGACAAGGCGCCGCCACTCCTGATGACCAAGGCACAACGGCTCGAGGCGATCGCCCAGGCGGGCATCGACGGCACTGCTGTCGTCCGTTTCACGCACGAGCTGTCGCAGTGGGATCCGGAAACGTTCGTTCGCACGGTGCTGGTCGACTGGCTGCGGGTGGCCGAGGTCTGGGTCGGCGCGAACTTTCTCTTCGGACGTGAGCGGGCGGGGAACTTTTCGCTGCTGCGATCGCTCGGCGCGCGTTATGGCTTCAAGGCCGAGAAGATCGATCCGGTGCGCTACAAGGAATTCGTCGTCAGCAGCACGCGGATTCGCCGGTTGGTTGGCGAGGGCCGTGTGGACGAGGCCGGAGCGCTGCTTGGCCATCCGTACGCCATCGACGGCACAATCGTGCGCGGCGCCGAGCGCGGCAGAACGCTGGGATTCCCGACGGCGAATCTGCAGACCGACAACGAGCTCGTACCGCCCAACGGCGTCTACGCCACCACGGTCGGGATCGATGGCGTGAACCGTCCCGCGATCACGAACATCGGCGTCCGTCCGACGTTCGGTGACGTGGTGGCGCCGGTCATCGAGACGCATATACTCGCATTCGACCGCGACCTGTACGGCGCCTCCGTTCGCCTGGGATTCGTGCAGCGCTTGCGGGATGAGCGGCCGTTCGAGGGCGTGGACGCACTGCGGGCGCAGATTGCCGCAGACATCGATCGGGCCCGGGCGCTCTTCGAGCGCATGTCGCTGTAGGATCAGATGGCTTTGGACACGTTCACATTCGCGATTGCGCTGCCGCCCGGACCGGACTCGCTCGCCATGTTCCGCGAAGTGTCCGGTCTGATGTCGCGGTACATCGGACTGCCGGAGAGTGAGGCACGGAACGCCGGCGCCGCGCTCGACAAACTCGTCGAGGAACGGCTGTCGGCCGGCGGTCCGGTCGAAGTGACGTTCTCCCGCTCGGCCACCCCTTTTGTGACGATCGACGTCGCCGGACCGGCGCTGCCGGGCGACGAGGCGCTCGGCGAGTCGGCTGGTGCCAGCACAGTTGCGCAGTCCGATGGGCAGCGCAGCCGCCTGCGCCTCCTCTGGACCGTCAGCCGCGACCAGTGACTGCAGACGCTCCGGTGACCACCCCGATGCGGCTGTTCAACACGCTGACGCGGCAGGAAGAGCCGTTCACGCCTGCCCGCGACAACACCGTGCGGATGTACACCTGCGGTCTCACGGTCTACAACCGGGGCCACATCGGCAATTTCCGGACGTTCGTGTGCCTCGATGTGTTGCGCAGGGTGCTGCACCACATCTGCGGGTTCGCGGTGCATCAGGTGATGAACTTCACCGACGTGGACGATCGCACGATCGCCGGCGCGAACGCCGCCGGCATGCCGCTCCGCGAGTACACGGATCAGTACATCACTGCGTTTCGCGAGGACGCCGCGGCGCTCGGGCTCGAGCCGCCCGAGGAGACACCGCGGGCGACCGACGAAGCCAATCTGCGCGCGATGTCAGAGCTGGTCGCGGCTCTCACGACGCGCGGACACACCTACGTCAGCGACGGCTCGATCTACTTCCGCATCGCGACGTTTCCGTCGTACGGGCAGCTGGCGCATCTGGATCGCGAGGGCATCAAGCCGGGCGCCGGCGGCCGCGTGGACAGCGACAACTACGCGAAAGACGATGCCCGGGACTTCGTGCTGTGGAAGGCGACGAAGCCTGGCGAGCCGACGTGGGACTACGGCGTCGGACCCGGACGGCCCGGCTGGCACCTCGAGTGCTCCGCGATGGCGCTTCGACTGCTGGGCGGACCGCCCATCGATCTCCACGCCGGCGGCGTGGATCTCATCTTCCCGCATCACGAAAACGAGATCGCCCAGAGCGAAGGCGCGACGGGCACGCAGTTCTCGCGCTTCTGGGTGCACGTCGAGCATCTGCAGATCGACGAGCAGAAGATGTCGAAGTCGCTTGGCAACGTCTTCAACGTGAAAGACGTGCTGGATCGCGGCTTTCGCGCCTCGGCGCTGCGCTATCTGCTGCTCTCGACCCACTACCGGAAGCAGCTCAAGTTCAGTTGGGATAGTCTGCAGCAGTCCGAAGAGGCGCTGCGCCGGCTGACCGACTTCCTCGCGCGGCTCGAGACCATTCAGTCCGCGGGCAGCCACGAGGCCGTGGCCGCGCGAGTGGCGGACGCCCGAACCGCGTTCGATGCCGCCCTCGTTGACGATCTCAACACCGCCGCGGGACTGGCCGTACTCTTCGATCTGGTGCGCGCCCTGAACACGTCGATTGACGAGGGGCAGGTGGGTGCCGGGGACGTGCCCGTCATTCGTGAGGCCTTCGATCGCTTCGACCGCGTCCTCGGCGTGCTTTCGCTGCGGCGGGCCGAAGACGCCCGGACCCCGGACGAGGCCGCGGAGATCGAGCGGCTCATCGAGGCCAGGCAGGCGGCGCGGAAGAATCGTGACTTCGCCGCGGCCGACCGGATTCGCGACGAACTTGCCGCGGGAGGCATCGTGCTGGAAGATTCAGCAGCCGGTACGCGTTGGAAGCGAAAATAGCGGTTCGGTCACACCACGCGGGACAGTTCACTATGCAGGCTCCAGATCTCAAGACACCACTGCCCGGTCCGAAAGCCGCGGCACTGATTGAACGGGACGAGCGGTTCGTGTCGCCGTCGTACACGCGCAGCTATCCCCTCGTCATGGCCGGCGGATCCGGCGCCGTCGTCGAAGACGTGGACGGCAACCGCTTCCTCGACTGTGCGGCGGGCATTGCCGTCAACGCGACGGGACACGCCCATCCCGAGGTGGTGAACGCGATCGTCGATCAGGCCCGGCGGTACCTGCACATGTCGGGCACGGACTTCTACTACGAGCCGCAGGTACGCCTCGCCGAGCAGATGGCGGCGATCGTACCCATCTCGGGAGAGACGCGATCCTTCTTCGGCAACTCCGGGACCGAGGCCGTCGAAGCCAGCGTCAAGCTGGCGAAGTGGTACACGAAGCGCCACAACATCATCGCCTTCCTCGGATCGTTTCACGGACGGACGATGGGGTCGCTGTCGATGACGTCGAGCAAGACGCTGCAGCGGAAGGGATTCGGTCCGCTCCTGCCGGGCGTGTATCACACGCCGTACGCGAACTGCTACCGGTGTCCGGTGGGCCGCCAGCCGGAGAGCTGTGGCGCCGAGTGTGTGGACTATCTGACCGATCAGATCCTCGTGCACCTCGTCTCACCCGACGAGGTCGCCGCGATCGTCGTCGAGCCCATTCAAGGGGAGGGCGGCTACGTCGTGCCCCCTGCCGTGTTCATCGAGCGGCTGAAGGAACTGACCCAGAAGCACGGGATGATGTTCGTCGCCGACGAGGTCCAGTCGGGTATGGGCCGCACCGGGAAGATGTTCGCGATCGAGCATTTTGGCGTCGAGCCCGACATCCTGGCGACGGCCAAGGGCATCGCGTCGGGGATGCCGCTTGGCGTGTGCACCGCGCGCGCCGACGTCATGTCGTGGCCACCGGGCGCGCACGCGAGCACCTTCGGGGGTAATCCCGTGTCGTGCGCCGCCGCCCTGGCCACGATCGATCTGCTCCGCCGTGAACTGGTCAAGAACGCCGAGACCGTGGGCGCCCATCTGCTCGAATCGCTCACGACGTTGAAGGAGAAGCATCCCCTCATCGGCGATGTTCGTGGCAAGGGGCTGATGATCGGGATCGAGTGCGTGAAGGATCGGACGACCAAGGAACGTGCGATCGAGGAGCGAGATGCCGTCGTGGACGCGGCGTTCTTTCGCGGCCTTCTCGTGCTCGGCGCCGGGAAGAACACGATCCGGCTGTCGCCGCCGCTGGTCCTGTCGAAGGACCAGGCCGACACCGCGGTTCGGATCCTGGACGAGGCCTTCACTGACGTGGAGAAAACGCACGGATACAAGGTCGGATAGGGGAGGAGATCAACTTCCAACTCCCAACCTCCAACTCCCAAACTCGAGCCCTGAGCCTTAGGCCCAGAGCCCAGAGCCGGAAGGCTGGAGCCTGCGCGTGTGGTCTGAGAGTTGCTGCTGTCTGGTGCGTGGGACCGTTGCAGCACTGCGCACTCGGAGAATCCGGCGAGAATCTCGCCTGCGACGAATTGCGGCGGCGCGGGTACGCGATTCTTGCCAGGCGCTACCGCACGCGGGCTGGCGAAATCGATATCGTGGCACGTGATGGCGACGCGCTGGTGTTCGTCGAAGTCAAAACGCGTCGGTCCGTGCGATACGGCAGGCCGGGGGAAGCACTGACGCTCGCCAAGCGCCAGCGTGTGACCATGATGGCGTCGGATTGGCTGGCGCGTCATCGCATCCGCGCCGCGGCCTGTCGCTTCGACGTCGTCGCCATCACGATGTGTGACGGCTGGCCGACCATCGACATCGTCCGCGGGGCGTTCATCGTGGGCGAATAAAGCAGTGGGTCGCAGAGTCGCAGAGTCACAAGGTTTCAGAGTCAGAGCCCTGAGCCTTGAGCCACGCGCCGTGAGCCTTGAATCGATTCCGTAGCCCGTTATGTCCGAGCTTCGACGAGATCCCGTCACCGGTCGCTGGGTCATCATCTCGACCGATCCCCACAAACGTCCCCAGGACTTCCGGCTTCCTCACGATCCGATCTCGTCAACCGGGTTCTGTCCGTTCTGCGAGGGCAACGAAGGACACACGCCGAAAGAGATCCTCTCGTATCGGCGGAGCGGCGGTCCCAACGGTGCCGGTTGGGACGTTCGCGTGATTCCGAACAGATTCCCCGCGCTGCAGGTCGAAGGTTCGCTCGATCGTCAGGGCGAGGGCCTCTTCGACAAGATGAACGGCGTCGGCGCACACGAGGTCATCATCGAAACGCCCAGGCACGACGAGTCGCTGGCGACGATGGCCGCGATGGCCATTGAGAAGGTGCTGTGGGCATTCCGGGAGCGCGTGCTCGACCTGAAGCAGGATCGCCGGTTTCGATCGATTCTTGTGTTCAAGAACCACGGCGCGGCGGCCGGTGCGACGGTTGACCACTCGTATTCGCAGCTCATCGCGCTGCCCATCGTGCCCCGTCAGGTGCGCGACGAAGTCGAAGGCGCGCGGCAGCACTTTGCCCAGAAGGAGCGCTGCGTTTATTGCGACATCATCCGGCAGGAGCAGGAGATGCGCACCCGCGTGATCTCTGAGAACGCAGACTTCGTGGCGCTGTCACCGTACGCGCCGCGGTTTGCGTTCGAGACGTGGCTGCTGCCCAAGCGCCATGGCGCGTCGTTCGAAGACGCCCCGCGCCACGAGTACGAGAGCCTGGCGCGGATGGTGAAGGAGACGCTGCAGCGCATCAATCGGACCCTGCTCGCGCCCCCGTTCAACCTGATTATCCACAGCGCGCCGTTTCAGGACGGCCTCGCGGACGTGTATCACTGGCACGTCGAAATCATGCCGACGCTCACCAAGGTGGCGGGGTTCGAGTGGGGAACGGGGTTCTACATCAACCCGACGTCGCCCGAAGAGGCGGCGCAAGTACTCCGCGACGCGGCCATTTAGCCACACGTCAAACTTTCAAGGCCCAAGGCCCAAGGCCCAAGGCCCAAGGCCACGGCGCACGACACATGGCCCACGGCTCAAGGAAGTGCCCCGCACCCGCACCGCGCACCCTTTTTCCGCACCTTCCGTCCGCACGTTTGTGGCCGCACCCTCCGGCCGCACCTTGTGGCCGCACCCTCTGTTCGCACCTTGTGGCCGCACCTTCCGTCCGCACCTTCCGTCCGCACCTTGTGACCGCACCTTCCGTCCGCACCCTCTGTTCGCACCGCGCACGGCGCACCTCCCGTGCACGATCGAGTAAAGTGTCCGCCCATGAAGAGACTGTTCCAGCTGAGCCCGATCGTTGCCGCGGCAATCATCGCGGCCGGCACTGTGACGGTAATGACGCGCGGCGCCGTCGATCGTCCGACTCAAACACTCGAGGTCGGCGTCGGGCAGCCGGGCGCGCCAATCCCGTCCACGCTCTACGGCATCTTTTTCGAAGACATCAACTTCGCGGCGGACGGGGGCCTCTATCCGGAGCGGATCAAGAACCGCTCGTTCGAGTTCCCCGAGCCGCTCATGGGCTGGCAGAAGGCCATCGCCAGCGGGGGCTCGTTCGAGATCAGAACCGACGACCCGGTGGACCAGCGAAATCCGCACTATCTGCGCATCACGACCGATGAGGCCGCGCATCCATTCGGCGTCAGGAACGATGGCTTCCGAGGTGTCGGCGTCCAGCAGGGCCAGCACTACACGATCTCGGTCGTCGCCCGTCGCCGCACCGGGACGGCCGGTGCGCTCCGCTTCGATCTGCAGGACACGAGCGGAAGCACCAGCTCCGGGACGGCCACGGTTGACCTCAACGGGGTCGACGTGGGCCTCCTACAGTGTGCCGTTCGTGCCAACGCGAACAGAAGCGCGCGGCAGGCTCGCGGTCTACGTGGATGGCCCCGGCACGATCGATGTCGACGTGGTCTCGCTCTATCCCGACGACACATTCAATCATCGCAAGAACGGCCTCCGCGCCGACCTCGGACAGCTCCTCAAAGACATGCATCCCGGCTTCATCCGCTTCCCCGGCGGCTGCATCGTCGAGGGCCGGTATCTGGACGGCCGGTACCGCTGGAAAGAGACGATTGGCGCAGTGTCAGACCGGCGGCTGATCGTCAACCGCTGGAACAACGAGTTCGTGGACAAGCCGGCACCCGACTACTACCAGTCGTTCGGTCTCGGCTTCTACGAGTACTTTCTCCTGGCCGAGGATCTCGGCGCGGAGCCGCTGCCCATCCTCAACTGCGGGATGGCGTGCCAGTTCAACTCGAGCGAGCTCGCGCCGATGGACCAGCTCGAGCCGTACATCCAGGACGCGCTCGATCTCATCGAGTTCGCCAACGGACCCGCCACGTCCACGTGGGGGAAGAAGCGCGCCGAGTTGGGGCATCCCGCGCCGTTCAACATGAAGCTGCTCGGCGTCGGCAACGAACAGTGGGGGCCCCAGTACATCGAGCGGTTTGCCGTGTTCCAGAAGCGGCTGAAGGCCGCGCACCCGGACGTCCGTCTCGTGTCGAGTGCCGATCCGTTCACCGAGCGCGAGAACTTCAAGACGCAGTGGGCGAAGCTGCGCGAGCTCAATGCCGACCTGGTGGACGAGCACTTCTACCGCCCGCCGGCGTGGTTCTTTCAGAACGCAACGCGGTACGACAGCTATCCACGAACAGGGCCTCACATCTTCGCGGGCGAGTACGCCGCGCACACCAAGCCTGTGGGATCCGGCGAGTCGCGGAACGTGTGGGAGGCGGCACTTGCCGAGGCGGCGTGGATGACGGGACTCGAGCGGAACGCCGACCTCGTGGACATGTCGTCGTACGCGCCGCTCTTCGGCCACGTGGATGCGTGGCAGTGGTCGCCCAATCTGATCTGGTTCGACAATCTGCGATCGTTCGGCACGCCGAACTATTACGTGCAGCAGCTGTTCGGCGCCAACCGCGGCACGCGCCTGCTTCCCGTCAAATCGGGCGGGGACAATCCTCACCGGCCAGCACGACCTCTATGCCACGGCGTCACTCGATGAATCCTCCGGTGAGGTCATCGTCAAGATCGTGAACAGCGCGGACGCCGAGACGCCGGTGCACGTGACGCTCGCAGGCGTGAAGGACGGGACTGCGAACACCATCGTCCTGGCCGCGGAGCCGATGGCGGAGAACAGTCTGAATGCCCCCACGGCGATAGCTCCTGTCGAACAGCCGGCAACGGTGAGCGGTTCTGCGATCGATCGTGTGCTGCCGAAACGCTCGCTGACGGTGTTGAGGGTTCGCAAGTAAGCCGCCTGCCGTGAATTACAAGCCATCGATGCGCGACGATCTGCGCGCGGCGCGACTTCGGGTCCTGGGTTCCGCCCCACCTCCGGCCGCGACGCTTGTGGGCGTCCAGTCGCTGGCGTCCGAGGATTGTCTGGTGGAGATCGAAGTGACGGCGGTGATCCGGTGAGGAGCGATCGCCGGTGCGGCCGAACCGGCAGCGTCGCGTTACCGACCGGCAGGCGTGTCTCGCTGGTACTGGAAGACGGATTCGAGTGCCACCCCGAACACGTCGGCGATGCGGAAGGCGGTGTCGAGCGACGGCGAGGTACTTGGCCTGCTCGATCGCATTGATGGTCTGTCGCGTGACGCCCACCCGATCGGCGAGCTCCTGCTGCGTCAACTCATCGTGATCGAATCGTAGCCGGCGGATGCGGTTACTGATCATCGCTGGGAGCCTACGTTCCCATGCGGAAGTAGACGATCTGGCCTCCATCGCGCACCAGCTCGGCGACGACCAGAGCCAGCACGAGGCTGTTGGCGGTGACGAACGCGGGCGCGCCCAGCGAAATGGCGATAGCGGTCAGCACCGCTCCGATCTGGATGACGGGCAGGGCGCAGCGTATGGCTTTGAGCTCGATCAGTCGCTCGCGTTCGTCACGTGCAGTCTGGTTCGCACGCGAGGTCCGCATCGCGATCGCCGCGATGACGTTGAGGGCGATCTGTAACAAGACGAGGAGGACAACCGACCCGACGTACCGATCGACGAAATCGGCTGACGAGGCCGAGCCCGTCCGGACCGCCAACCCGACGCGTGCGAAGTAGACCCCGAAGATGACCGCCGTCGACGTGAGGGCAATCCACGCGTTGATTTCACGGAAGCTCATGGAAACCTCGAGGAGAAGAGTATAGTATTTTGGACACAATGTAAACAACATTTTACTTAAAGTTAGAGCTGATAGGCCGGCGCCATGTCCACGATCCCGATGCTGGTTCTCTGCTCGCTCTTGGTCGGCCAAGACATTCAACACATCAATCCGCCGGGTCGCAAGGCATCACCGGCATACACCGAGGTCGTGACGGCCAAACCGGGCACGATCGTCTGGGTCGCCGGGCAGACTGCTCAAGACGCGAAGGGCGAGGCGTGGGCAAGGGCGACCTGAAGGTGCAAGCCAATCAGGCGTGGGAAAACGTGAAGACTGCTCTGGCGGCGAGTGGAGCGACGTTCAATGACGTCGTGAAAATCACGATCGTACGTCGTGAACTACAAGCCATCGATGCGCGACGATCTGCGCGCTGCGCGACTTCGGGCCATGGGCTCCGCCCCACCTCCGGCCGCGACCCTTGTGGGTGTGCAGTCGCTGGCGTCCGAGGATTGGCTGGTGGAGATCGAAGTGACCGCGGTGATCCGGTAGAAGGCGTCGGCTTGTCGAAATGCCGCGGCTCCGGTATCGTCGACCCGCCACGCCACGATGCGTCTAAACCCGACCCGCCGCGACTTCATCAAACACGCGGGGCTGCTGCCTGCTCTCCATGGCGGCCGGCAGGGAGAGCGGTCGAGACACAGCGCCGTGTCGCCCGTTTCTCGAGTTGGCGGGCCCAGGCTGAAGCTTGGACTCAATGCGTTCTCGTTCAACCAGCTGCTGCTCGACGGGCTGCAAGGGAAGAAGCCCGGCCTGTCACTGCTCGAGCTCCTCGAGTTCTGCGCACAGCACGACTTCGATGCCATCGATCCCACCGGGTACTACTTTCCCGGGTATCCGGGCGTGCCTGACGATGCCTTCATCGGCGGGTTCAAGCGACGTGCGTTTCAGCTCGGCATAGACATCAGCGGCACGGGCATCCGTAACGACTTCGCCACGCCGGACGCCAACACGCGCGCGGCCGATGTGGCGCGCGCGAAGGCCTGGATCGAAGTCGCTGCCAAACTCGGCGCGCCGGTGCTGCGGCTGTTCGCCGGAGCGGTGCCGGCGGGCTATGAGCAACGTTGGGACGAGGTCGCTCGCTGGATGGCGGATGCGTTCCGGGAGTGCGCGGCCCACGCGCAGAAGTTCGGTGTCATCGTCGGTGTTCAGAATCACGGCGACATGCTGAAGAACGCCGATCAGACGATCAAGGTGCTCGGCTTGATCGACTCCGAGTGGTGCGGCGTGGTTGTCGACACCGGCAACATGCAGACCGCGGATCCCTACGACGACATCGCGCGCGCTGGCACCGTACGCCGTGAACTGGCAGGTCAAGGAGAGTCCGCGCGGACCGGACAGCCAGGAGCGCACGGATCTGCCGCGATTGTTCCGCATTCTCCGTGAGAGCGGCTATCGCGGCTATGTTCCGATCGAAACGCTCGCCGCTCCAGGAAAGCCTTACGATCCGTTCGTTGCCGTGCCACAGTTCGCCGCCAGCGTGCGGGCAGCGATGGCGGGCTAGCTCACATGCCAAACCATTTCGCTCGAATCCTCGGTACCGTGACTCTCGCAACGGCCGCGCTGTACGCGCAAAAAGAGCCGGCCGCAAACTACGACGAGTCCAAGGTGCCTGCGTACACGCTACCCGATCCACTCGTTGCCGCGAATGGGCAGCGCGTCACCAGGGCTGCCTGGCCGGCACGACGGCGAGAGCTTCTCGACGTCTTCGCGCGCGAGATGTACGGACGCACGCCGTCACGTCCGAAGTCCCTCGGGCCCCCCGTCGTGCAAGACGCGGCCGGCGCACTCGGCGGCCTGGCCGCGCGCCGTCAGGTCACCTTCATGCCTGAGGGGGCGAGCATTGGGCCCGTGCGCGTGCTGATCTACAGGCCCGCCAAGGCGACTGGCCCGGTTCCCGTGTTCCTCGCTCTGAACTTCAAGGGCAATCACGCGATCAACCCCGACCCGGGCATCGAGCTCACTTCATCGTGGCTGCCAGACGATGAGCCCGGCGTGGTCGGGCACAAGGCAACCGAGGCGTCACGCGGCACCGATCGATCGCGCTGGCCGCTCGAGATGATCCTGTCCCGCGGCTACGCGTTGGTCACGGCCTACTACGGCGACTTCGATCCGGACGTCGTGGGCGGGTTCGAGCACGGCGTACAGGCCCTGTTCTACCGGCCGGGCCAGCACAGTCCCGAGCCCGACGAATGGGGCGCGATCGGTGGCTGGGCGTGGGGTCTCAGCCGGATTCTCGACTACATCGCGTCCGATCGTTCCCTCGACGCCACACACGTGGCCGTGCTCGGGCACTCGCGCCTCGGCAAGGCGGCGCTGTGGGCAGCGGCGCAGGACGAGCGGTTCGCTCTGGTTGTGTCGAACGAATCGGGCTGCGGCGGCGCCGCGCTGAGCAAGCGGATCTACGGTGAGACGGTCCAGGCAATCAACGATCAGTTTCCACACTGGTTCGCCGGAACGTTCAAGAAGTACAACGGGCGGGAGGCGGACCTGCCGATCGATCAGCACGAGCTGCTGGCGCTCATCGCGCCGCGACCGCTCTATGTGGCCAGTGCACAGGACGACCAGTGGGCAGACCCGAAGGGCGAATTCCTGTCAGCGGTCCATGCCGACCCCGTGTACGCGCTGCTCGGCGTCTCGGGTCTTGGCGACACCGAGATGCCACCAGCCGATCATCCGGTCGGCCACACGGTGCGGTACCACGTCCGGAGCGGCAAGCACGACGTGCTCCCGTACGACTGGGAAAAGTACCCTGGCGTTTGCCGACGCGCAGTGGAAGCGCTGATCTGATTAGGAGAAGACTGATGATTGCCCTCACCGTCAACGGAAAGCGGTACGACGTCGACGTCAGCGCCGACATGCCGCTGCTCTGGGTGATTCGCGACGTGGTCGGCCTCACCGGCACGAAGTTCGGGTGCGGCCTGGCGCAATGCGGTGCCTGTACCGTACACCTCGACGGTCAGCCGATCCGGTCGTGTGTGACGCCGGTCTCGAGCGTCGGCGCCCAAAAGGTCACGACGATCGAAGGTCTGTCGCCAACCACGAGCCACGCCCTTCAGGCTGCCTGGATCGCTGAACAAGTGCCGCAGTGTGGCTACTGCCAGTCGGGGCAGTTGATGTCTGCGGCCGCGCTACTGGCACAGAAGCCCAAGCCGACCGACACCGACATCGACGCAGCCCTCTCCGGCAACATCTGCCGATGCGGGACCTATCAACGCATTCGCCGCGCGATCCATCGCGCAGCGGGAGTGTAGACGCGAGAATCCAGTCGCGGGTTGGAAGCGGGAAGTAGGAAGTTGACACACTGACGCATCGAGTACACCTATGGCAACGACCCTCGACAGACGAGCGTTCCTCAAGGTCACAGTCGCCGCCGGCGGTGGACTGGTCGTCGGCGGCTACCTTTCAGACTTGGTTGGCGCTCCGGCGGTGGTGAAAGCCGACGGTGTCTTCGAGCCCAACGTGTGGGTGAAGATCAGCGCGGACGATACTGTGACGATGACCCTGACGATGCTCGAAATGGGCCAGGGCGTGATGACGTCGATGCCGATGCTCGTGGCCGAGGAGCTCGACATCGACTGGAACAAAATCAAGACGGTATGGGCGCCGGCCGATGCGAAGTACGGCAACCCCGGATTCGGCGGCCAGCAGCTGACCGCCGGCAGCAACAGCGTGCGCGGCATGTGGAAGCTGCTGCGCGAATCCGGCGCGACGGCGCGCGCGATGCTCGTCACTGCGGCGGCACAAGCGCTTGGCGTGTCTGAATCCAGCCTGACCACGGACAGGGGCGAGGTCGTCCACGAGGCGAGCGGGCGCCGCTTGAAATACGGCGCGCTCGTGGATAAGGCCGCAGCGCTGCCGGTGCCGACCACCGTCACCCTCAAGGCGCCTCGAGACTTCAAGGTCCTCGGGCAGTCGCTGCCGCGGCTCGACATCCCGGCGAAAGTGAACGGCACTGCGGAATTCGGTCTCGACGTAAAGCGTCCGGGGATGCTCATCGCGCGTGTGCTCAAGTGCCCGGTGTTCGGCGGCACGGTGGCCAGCTTCAACGCCGCCAAAGCGAAGGCCGTGCCCGGCGTAAAACACGTCGTCCGGATCAGCAGCGGCATCGCCGTCGTCGCCGACACGTACTGGGCTGCATCGAAAGGTGTCCGGGCGCTCGACGTGAAGTGGGACGAGGGCAAGTTGGCGACGCTGAGCAGCGCCGACATCATGAGGCACTACGCGCAGCTCGCGGAACAGCCGGGCAAGGTCGCGCGTGACGACGGCGACACCGGCGCGGCGTTGAAAGGCGCGCGAACCATCGAGCGCGTCTTCCAGCTGCCCTTCCTTGCGCACGCGACGATGGAGCCAATGAACTGCACGGCGGACGTGCGAGCCGATCGGTGCGATGTCTGGGTGCCTACGCAAGGACAGACGGCATCGCACCAGGCGGCGATCGCAGCGAGCGGTCTCTCGGCGGACAAGGTCAAGATCTTCACGACATATCTCGGCGGGGGCTTCGGTCGGCGCGGAGAAGCCGACTTCGTCACCGACGCTGTCGAAACATCGAAGGCCGTCGGCGCGCCGGTGAAGGTCGTCTGGACGCGCGAAGACGACATGCAGCACGATTTTTACCGCCCCGTCACCTACGTCAAGATGGCCGGGGCCGTCGACGCGACAGGCAAACCGGTCGCGTTCATGATGCGCATGGTGCAACAGTCGCTCATGAAACGGATCGGCGCGCTGCCTGAGAACGGCATCGACTACATCTCGCTCGAAGGCGCCGCCTCGCTGCCGTACGACATCCCGAACATTCGCATCGAGTACATCGAGACCGACCCAGGCATCCCGTACGGCTTCTGGCGTTCGGTCGGCGCCTCCGTCAACGGATTCGTCGTCGAAGGGTTCATCGACGAGATGGCGGCGGCCGCCGGCGAGGATCCCTTTGAGTTCCGCCGCACGCGGCTCAGCAACCATCCGCGCCACAAGGCGGTGTTGGAGCTCGTCGCTCAGAAGGCGGGCTGGGGAAGGCCACTCACAGCCGGACGATTCCGCGGGATTGCCCTGATGGAATCCTTCGGCACCATCGTTGGTCAGGTCGCCGAAGTGTCGGTGAGCGACGGAACCGTCCGCGTTCACAAGGTCTGGTGCGCAGTCGACACCGGCTGGGTCATCAACCCTGACACTATCAAGGCACAGATGGAGGGCGGCACACTCTACGGTCTCAGCGCGGCGCTGAACGGCGAGATCACCATCCAGAATGGACGCGTCGTGCAGAGCCACTTCGAGGACTACCGAGTGCTGCGGATGAACGAGGCGCCTGAGGTCGAGACCTTCATCGTGGCAAGCGCGGAGACGCCTGGGGGTATCGGTGAACCAAGCACGGCGATGGCGGCGGGGGCGCTCGTCAACGCGATCGCCGCCGCAACCGGCAAGCGAATCTACTCGCTGCCGATCCGGGCGGAGCAACTTCGCGGCAGCCCGACAGCCCGCGCGTGAGCCCCTGTCGGGGTCAGGTCTTGAATCCACACATTTCGCACGACCTGACCCCAGCGGCGGTCAGGTCGTGCAGATTGCGTGGATTCAAGACCTGACCCCACCGGCCGGCGCGCGGCGACGATCGTCAAGCCTCTTGAGGGTCCCTGCCGGAATGGCGTCAACGGACGCAATCTGGTGGCGATCACTGAACTCCGGACCGCCGTGCCCAGCATGCGGCGCTTCCACGTCCAGACCAAATGTCGGCCGTGATCGGAACGTCCGCCGCTCCTCGCGATTTTTCGCGGCGCCGCTACCCGCAGAAGAGCGGAACGGGGAAAGGCCGTACCCCCGAATTCAACGACGTACAATGGGCGTGCTCTCGTCGGTGCTCGTCGACTCAAACCATGACTCGCCGGTCCGATGCGCGCGTTCTGATCGCGGTGGGCAATCTGGATGTCCGTGAAGCCCTTGCTCGCCTGCTCGCACCCTATGCGCCCGCGGCGACGACGACGGGTGCCCACGCGCTGGTCGACGAGGTCAATGAGCGTCCTGCGCTGCGCCTCCTCCTAATGAGCGACGTCGAGGCCGATTCCTCGGGCCTCGACCTGCTCCGGGCCGTCAGGCAATGCCGACCGGATGTTGCGGTTCTCCTGCTGAGCGACCGACCGACCGTCGAGCACGCGACCGAGGCGATTCGGCGCGGTGCCGAGGACTTCGTGCCGGTGCCGTACTCCGAGGACGTTGTTCTGAAGGAGGTTGCGCGAATTCTCGAGGCCGCCGATTTGCGCGACCGCGTCACGCACCTTAGCCAGATCGTGTCGCGCCGCTACGGCTTTGATCGGATCATCACCGAGTCGAAACGCATGCGCTCGGTCCTCGAGCTCGCGAAGACGGCGTCGCGCAGCGACACTCCGGTCCTCATCGTCGGCGAAACGGGAACGGGCAAGGAGCTGATTGCGCGCGCGCTTCATACCAACAGCCGGCGGGCGCAGCAAGCATTTACGGCCCTCAACTGCGCGGCGCTTCCGCATGACCTGGTCGAGAGCGAGTTGTTCGGGCATCGGCGCGGCGCCTTCTCTGGCGCCCAGGCCGATCACGCAGGGCTCTTCGTCGGAGCGCACCGCGGCACCCTGTTCCTCGACGAGGTCGGCGAGCTGGCTCTGGACGTGCAGGCCAAGCTTCTGCGGGTGCTCCAGGATGGGGAGATTCGCCCGGTCGGTAGCCTCGACAGCCGCCAAGTCGATGTCCGCATCGTTGCGGCGACCAATCGGACGCTGGCCGAGATGTGCGCCGGCGGCATGCGGCAGGACCTCTTCTTCCGCCTGTCTGTGCTTGTGATCGAGGTCCCACCGCTCCGAGACCGTCGCGAAGACCTCCCACTCCTCATTGCGCACTTCCTGGCGGCGATTCGCGAACGCGGACCGCAACGCGTCGAAGGGATCGAGCCAGGGGCGCTGGAGCTGCTTGCCGGCTACTCGTTCCCTGGCAACATCCGCGAACTCGAGAACGTCCTCGAAGCGACCAGCCTCGCATTGCCCGCCGGGCAGAATGCCATCCGGACCGAAGACGTGCGGGTGTGGCTGCGCCGGCGCGGCGCGCACGACGCCGAGGCCACCGCTCTCGCCGATGGCACGCGCGCTCCGGAGTTCAACCTCGCGCACCTCGAAGCCTGGGCGATCGGCGAGGCGATGCGTCAATCCCACGGTAACAAAAGCCACGCCGCACACCTGCTCGGGATCTCCCGCGACACCCTCTACCGCAAACTCCACGATCTCGATCTGTCTGATTCTCGGACATGAGCTCCTAACGTCTGCATGCGCAGCGGTTTGCCTCCACCCTGTCCGATTCTCTGACAGACACCTGTTCCGGCCGACCACAGCTCACGGCTCATCACTCCCTCGGATTCATTGGGGTCTCGAGCGATTACCGCCCGACAACGCGATGGCTTGCCCGTTGCCTCAGGTCGGATCGCTCTCGTCATGTGTCGAGGGCGGATTGAGGGGCCATCATGTCGTCGTTTGCGGCGCTCCGTTTGACAGGACGTGGCCTGCTGGTTCTCGTCGTGCTCGCGGCTACCGCATCGACGGCGCACGCCGTCCCCGCCTTTGCGCGCAAGTACCAGACAAGCTGTCAGACGTGCCACATCGTGTTTCCGAAGCTCAATGCGTTCGGCGTGGCATTTCGGCTGCGCGGCTACCGCATGCCTGGCGAAACCGAGGAGATGGTCAAACAGCCGCCGGTCAGCCTGGGGGCGCCTGCGTACAAGCGGCTCTGGCCGAACGCGATCTGGCCTGGCGAGGTGTCGAGCTCCGTGCCGCTGGCCGTGAACATCAAGATGGCCGACGTCAACACGTCATCACTGAACGACGACGGCTCAGTGACGCACGTCAGCAACGACTTGCAGTTGCCACAAGAGCTCAACATCTTCGGCGCCGGCACGCTCGGCGATCACCTGTCTTACTTGAGTGAGGTGACGTTCGGTCAGAACCCCGATGGATCGGTCGAGGTCGAGCTCGAACACGCTCACCTGGGGATCGATTCGCCGTTCGGACCGGAGGACATGTTCCACTTCCGCGTCGGCAAGATGGCGCCAAACGTCGTGGACGGTTTCCAGGAGATGTGGATCTCCACAGACGCAGGCATCGACTCGCTCTTCGTCTACAACCCGATCGGCGAGCATGGCGGTACCGGACTGGACGCGGAAGAAATAACGCCGCCAACGTTTTCGCTGCCGGCTCTCGTAAGCGGCATCGAGGCGTACGGGATCATTCACCACCGGGCGCTCTGGGTGGCGGGGATCGCCAACGGCATCGGGGCGTCGTCCACCGACGAGACGGGACGCTTCGACGGCAACAGCGCCAAGGATGTGTACGCGCGTTTCGACTACAAGTTCGGTGGCATGGGGCTCGACGGCGACACCGGCGGGCAGCCTTACGTACCCGACAAGAACTGGCGCGACAACTCGGTGCGCGCCGGCGTGTTCGTCTACCGCGGCGATGCGGGGGGCATCGACTTTCCCCTCACGGCGGAGGACGGTTCGGCGTTCAACATGCAGGACCAGCACTTCCTTCGGACAGGCGTCTACGCCAGCCTCTTCTATCAGGACCTGAACGTCTACGGCGCCTATCTGCACGGCAGCGATTCGCTCGCCTCGTACGACCCAACGACCGCCGTGCTGCTCGGGACGATCGAGCCCAGCTACCACGCGTGGTTCACGCAGGCCGACTACGTGTTCTACCCGTGGCTGGAGGGTGCGTTCCGCTACGAGACGCTGACCCCTGCCGACCGCACGGTCGAGAGCCTCCGGTCCGGGATCTTCAGCGTGAGTGCGCTGATCCGCGCCAACGTCAAGCTGATGGCCGAGTACCAGCGCGACCTGCGGCAGGGCGAGAACCACTCGTTCAACGCCATCCTGCGATTTGCGTTCTAGATCCGAAGGGAGCCTCATGAGTATCCGCCACACCCTGTTTATCGTGACTGCCGCCGGTCTGGTCCTCGTGCCGATGGCAGTGGCGGGAGCCGGCAGCTCGATCACGGGGACCGTCAAGGTCACCGGCGCCTCCTCGAGTGCCAACGCCGTTGTCTACATCCAGCAGGTGCCTGTTCCCGTGGCAGCCCCGTCAGCTGCCGCCGAGATGAACCAGCAGAAGATGCAGTTCATTCCGCACGTGTTGCCGATCGTCGCTGGCACCACCGTGAAGTTCCTGAATAGCGACCCGACGGCACACAACGTCTTCTCGCCCGACAACGAGAAGTACAACCTCGGCACCTGGCCGCAGGGGCAGACGAAGGAGCACGTCTTCGCGACGTGCACGAAAGTCCCGTGCGTCTACACGCAGCTCTGTCGCGTGCATCCCGAGATGGAAGGCTACGTGGTGGTGCTCCAGAACCTCTATTTCGCCACCACGGCGGCCGATGGCACGTACGAGATCAAAGACGTGCCGCCGGGGTCGTACCAGCTCGCGGTGTGGCACGACAAAGGGAAGGCGCAGCCGAAGGCGGTCATCGTCGATGCCAGCAAACCAGCAGTCGTGGATTTCGTGCTGACGAAGTGACGGAGGATCCGGCCTGTGGCGCCTCGCCTGTATTCGGCGGTCGTTCCTGATTTCCGGTACTTCCTGGACCTGGTGCCGTGCCGGTCTGGATGTCCCGTGCACACCAACGCTGGGGGATATGTGCGGGCAGTGGCGGAGTGGGACACGGCGAAGGGCTACCAGATCGCGCGGGCGCCAAACCCTCTCGCCTCCATCTGCGGCCGCATCTGCGCGCATCCCTGCGAGACGGCGTGCCGGCGGGGCAGCATCGACCAGCCCATCTCCATCCGGGCGCTCAAGCGGACGCTCACCGAGCGACATGGCCCCGAAAACACGCTGGGCGACCCACCCTCGGCGCTTCGTCCGCTCGGGCTCGTCGCCGCGGGTCCAGACGGCCCGGCCCGCGTGGCCATTGTCGGTGCCGGCCCGGCTGGGATCAGCTGCGCGCACGATCTCGCGCTCCTCGGCTATCGCGTGACGTTGTTCGAGGGGTCGACCGTCGTGGGCGGCATGCTGTATCAGGGCGTGCCCGAGTACCGCCTGGCCCGTGACCTGATCCGAGCCGAAGTGGATCAGGTGCTGGCGATGGGCGTGGAGCTCAAACTCGAGTGGCGGCTCGGTCGTGATTTCACCGTTGGCGACCTGCGGCGCAACGGCTTCGCGGCCGTGTTCCTCGCGCTTGGCGCCATGCGGGGCCGGGAGCTGAACATCCCGGGGGCGCATCTCGATGGCGTGATCAACGGCGTCGACTTCCTGCTCAATGCCAATCTGGGCTACCGCGTGGCCCTCGGCGAAACGGTCGCCGTGATCGGCGGCGGCAACGTCGCCATCGATGTCGCCCGCACGGCGCTCCGCTACGCGACATCAGACGGCGCCCCGAACCTGACCGGCGGGGCCGAGCAGCTGCTCCAGACGTGGGGCTATGACAATGCGTTCATCGACGCGGCGCGAACTGCGCTGCGCCTGGGCGCCCGTCGCGTGCAGCTCGTGTCGCTCGAGTCCCGCGCGCAGATGCCCGCGCACCCCGACGAGGTACGCGAAGCGGAGGAAGAAGGCATCACGGTCCACCCGGGCCGCGGGCCCAAGGCCATCCTCGGCCACGACGGCCACGTGGTCGGCCTCGAGACGCTCGCCGTCGCGTCGCTCTTCGACGCGACGGGCCGGTTCAGTCCCACATTCGTCGCCAACAGCGAACAGCGGCTCCAGGCCGACACGATCATCCTCGCGGTCGGCCAGCTGCCCGACACGAGTTGTCTCTCTGCGGACGCCGAGATCCAGATCACCCCGCGAGGGCTGGTCGCCATCGATGCCCGCACGCTGGCGACGACCATGCCGGGCGTGTACTGCGGCGGCGACCTGGCGTTCGGCCCGCGCATCGTCATTGAAGCTGAAGCCGACGGCAAACGCGCGGCGCTGGCGATCCACGAGTCGCTCGGAGGTCGCGCCGTGCCCAGGGCCCAGTCGCGGTTCCGGCCGATCCACCTTGACCGGAGCGGCGATCGCTACGATCGCATCGGTACGACAGCCGGTGCCCGCGCTTCCGGTGTCACGCCGTACGGGCTTCAGGGAAGTCGAAGAGGCCTACAGCGAAGAACAGGCACGCCTCGAAGCGTCGCGGTGCCTCTGGTGCAACGTCGAGACGATCTTCGATTCCGATCGCTGCATCCTGTGCAGCGGGTGCGTCGAGGTCTGTCCTGAAGCGTGCCTGTCGCTCGTGCCGCTGTCGCACCTGCAGAAGTCACCGGACATCCAGGGCGTTCTGGAGGCGCTCGGCGGCGACGAGGCCGAGTTCGGGGCGATCGTGAAGGATGAGGCCCGCTGCATTCGCTGCGGTCTTTGCGCCGAGCGGTGCCCGACGGGCGCCATCACGATGGAAGCCCTCGAGATCGACGAGTCGCCGCAGACGGCGCTGGGGCTGTATCACGAAGGCATGAGCGGAGGGCGAACATGAGCGCTGGCGAGCAACATTCCGCGACGGCTGGTCCGGTTGCGGGAGACGTCGCAAGTCGCCGCACCTTCCTCGTGGGCTGCGTGAGCCTCGCGGCCGCCGTGGTCGGCTTCATGGCCGGCACGTTCCGATTCCTCCTGCCGAACGTCTTGTACGAACCATCACGGCGCTTCGACATCGGGCCGCCCACACAATTTCCACCGGACTCGGTGACGTTCCTGCCAGATCGCCGACTGTTCGTCTTCAACAGCGCGGACGGCTTCTACTGCATCTCGTCGGTGTGCACGCATCTCGGGTGCAACGTAAAGCACGGCACACGCGGCTTCGAGTGTCCTTGCCACGGCAGCCTGTACGACCAGAACGGGCGGGTCATCGCCGGCCCGGCCCCGCGTCCGTTGTCCTGGTATGCCATCAGGCTCTCGCCGCGCGAGGAACTGGTCGTCGATCTGGACGAGAGCGTCGGCCCCGACTTCCGTCTGCGGGCCTGAAAGCGAGCGTCACGTGGCGGCTCCGATCGCTCAGCGCACCGCGCAGTGGCTCGACGGCGTACGGCGCTCAGTCTGGCGCATTGGCTGGCCCGTCACTGACAAAGACCGCGCCGCCGCCATGATCTCGAGCCTGTTCCTGCACATCCATCCCGCGCGGGTCAGCCGCCACGTCCTGCGCCCGACGTACACGTTTGCGCTCGGCCTGATCTCCGCGATTCTCTTTCTCGTGCTCTCGATCACCGGCATTGCGCTGATGCTCTACTACGTACCGTTCCCGCTCGAAGCCTATCGCAGCATGCGGGATCTGCAGTTCGTCGTGACCTTCGGCATCATCCTCCGGAACATGCACCGCTGGTCGGCGCACGCGATGGTGGCGGTGGTGTTCCTGCACATGTGCCGGGTGTTCTGGACTGGGTCGTACAAGGCGCCGCGCGAGTTCAACTGGGTCGTGGGTGTGCTCCTGCTGCTGCTCACGCTCGCGTTGTCGTTCACCGGGTACCTGCTGCCCTGGGATCAGCTCGCGTACTGGGCCATTACAGTCGGCACCAACATCGCCGCGTACGCGCCGCTGGTCGGGGATCAGCTGAAGTACCTGCTGCTGGCCGGTCACGTCATCGGGCCGATGACTCTGCTGCGCTTCTACGTGCTGCACTGCGTGATTCTGCCACTCGCAGCGCTGGTCCTGATCTCGATGCACATCTGGCGGGTGCGCAAGGATGGACTGAGCGGCAGCGAGGTGACGGCCACTCCCGTCGAGGAGGTGGCCGGAGCGTTCCCGGCCTCTACCAAGACCCATGGGCTCATGGCGCTGGCGCGGCGGCCACAGGCGTCCGTCGAGGCGCGTGATCCACAGGACGAAGTCTTCGCCTGGCCGCATCTCCTGTACCGCGAGCTGCTCGTTGCCCTGGGCGTGGTCATCGTCCTGCACGTCATCTCGCTCGTATTCATGGCTCCGCTCGAAGACCTGGCCGACCCGACGCGAACCCCGAATCCGGCCAAGGCGCCCTGGTACTTCCTCGGGCTGCAGGAGCTCGTCCACTACTCTGCGCTCGTCGGCGGCGTGATCGTGCCGACGCTCCTAGTCGCGGGGCTGTTCGTGCTGCCCTTCGCCGATCGCACGCGCGGCGGTGACGGCCGATGGTTCGCGCCGGAGCGGCGCCTGATGAATGTCGTCTTCACGGTCATGGTCGTGCTCTTCGTCGGCTTGACCATCGTCGGGACTCTGTTCCGCGGCCCCAACTGGGCCTGGGTCTGGCCGTGGAAGTGAGGCAGACGGCATCCACGCGGCTCCACGTCACCTTTGCGTGTCTGGCCATCGCCTTCCTGGCGGTCTTCGGCTGGGTACTGGTGCGCGAGGAGACCGCGGAGTGGCGGACGATACAGGCACGCTTCGCACGCCTCGAGGCCACGGTCAAGAACCCGCATCAACTGGCCCAGTCGGCCGGCGTCGGCGCCATGCGCCAGATCTGGCTCGAGGACCTGGGCCGCGTGGACCGCTGCACGACGTGCCACTTGGGCATCGACGATCCAGCGTTTACCAACGCGGGTCAGCCCTTCGGTACGCACCCCGGCACTTGGCTGACGACGCACCCGGCCGATCGCTTTGGCTGCACGTTGTGCCACGACGGTGAGGGCCAGGCGACCGATTATCAGAACGCCGCGCACATGCCGCAACCCTTTGTGCTGCGCGCGATGCGGCCGCCCGAAACGATAGAGGCCAACTGCGGGACGTGTCACCGCGCGCTCGAGCCGCCCGATACCCCGCGCCTGGCGGAAGGGCGCCGGCTGATTCTCGACTCCGGGTGCGTCAGCTGTCACGAGATTCCCGGCTTCGAGGGCGTCACGTTCCGCGGTCCGTCCCTCTCGAGCCTGCAGGTACAAAGTACGACCCGAGTGGCTGCTCGCCTGGCTCAAGGATCCAAAGGCGTATCTGGCGCAGTCGAAGATGGGCAACTTCCGCCTTTCCGGGGACGAGATCGCGGCGCTGCAGGCCTTTCTCCTGTCGCAGCGCGCTGAGCCGCCTCTCGACAGCTCGGGTGTGGACTGGACGAAGGCGAGTACAGACAACGGTCGCGCGCTGTTTGGTGAGCTGCGCTGCGTGAGCTGCCATGGCATCAAGGGCCGTGGCGGCACCATGGGCCCGGAGCTGACGCACATCGGCGACAAGGTGCGGCGTGCGTGGTTGTTCAGTTACCTGAAGGACCCGCATCGCGTTCAGCCCGACACGCCGATGTTGCAGTACCGCCTGAGTGACGATCAGCTGCGCGACCTCACGGTATTCCTGCTGGACGAATACCGGTCGTCAGACACGCCCGAATTGGCGCCGGCCGCGTACCAGGACGCGCGCGCAGTGGCCGCCGGCCGTGCGGTGTTCGAGAAGCGCGGTTGTGCGAGCTGTCACCAGCTGCCGGGCATCGGCGCGGCGAGCCGGATCGGGCCGACGCTGGCTGGCATTGCCGATCGCGACCCCGACGAACTGGCCTACGGCAACGCCGCCGTACGTCACACGACCGACAATTACATCGCGCTCAAGGTGCTGCAGCCGAATGCGCTGGGGCAGCCGTCCGGGATGCCGACCTTCTCGTTCACACCGGCCCAGGCCGCCAAGATCGCACTCGCGCTCGCAAGCATCCGGAGGAAAGATCTGCCGGCGTCCTACGTGTTGCGGCCTCCGCCTCCCGCGGCTTACACGTCGGCCGGCCCGTTCGGCGCACTGCTGGACCGCTATCGGTGCCTCAGTTGTCACTCGGTCCGCGGGTACGGAGGCGACCTGTCAACCGTGGCCTTCGATCGCATCGGTAGCCAACTGAAGCGCGACTACGTGGTGGCGTACCTCCAGAATCCCGGCGCCGTGCGCGTCAGCATCGAGGCGCGGATGCCGGTGTTCCACATGCTGCCTGACGAGGCGAAGACGATCGCCGACTACTTCGCGACGGTCTTCCTGGACGATGCGCTTGAACGATACGAGGCGAGTGTCACGCCGGCGGACGTCGGCCGAGGGCAGGAGCTCTATCGCCAACTCGGTTGCGCGGGTTGCCACCAGCTCGGTACGACGGGCGGCTACGTCGGCCCTGAGCTGTCACACAGTGGCGAGCGCCTGAAGGCGGGATGGATCGCCGCCTTCCTGACCACACCCAATCGCTACAAGCCGGGCACTCTGCAGCCGGATTACGGGTTGTCGGACGCGGATGCGCGCGCATTGACCGCGTATATCAGCAGCCTCGGTGCAAGGGTCGCGACGAAGGGGGCCCAACAGTGACACGACCGCGGAGTGCCGGAAAGATGCTCATCGCTTTCGCCGTCGCGGAGCTGACGGTCGCCGGCGCCTGCCGCAGGGCGCCCCAACCGCCTCCGGCCGACCCTATGATCGACGCCATCCGTTCCGAGGAACGGGAGGGCGGACAGTTCACGTATGCCGAAAGCCAGGGCAAACACCTCTTCGCGCGGTACTGCGCGACCTGTCATGGCGACGAGGGCCGAGGTGACGGCCAGAATGCCTCGAACCTGACACCCGCCCCGCCGGACATGACCGCGCCCAAGGGCGCGACCGACGCGCCACTGACTCGGCGCGTCATCGCCGAGGGCAGTGCCGCGGTCGGGCGATCGCCGCTATCACCTCCGTGGGGCCGCAGTCTGAGTCGGCAGGAGATCGACTACCTCGTGTCGTACTGCCGAAGCCTCGCACGGAAGAACAAGCCAGGCAGGCAGTGAACCGCAGACGCTCGTCCACGACGTGACGCTCGTTGGATGATAGGCTCAGCGCCATGTTCCGGACGCTGGTGATCCGGTGACGCTGGCTTCGACCCTCCCGACCATCACTATCGAGATGGCCTGGCGAGATCGAGCGATGACCAGACGAGAGCTGCTAACGATGATGGCCGCAGCCGGTCTGTACTCGTCGCTCCTGCCCGCATCGCCACCGCTCGACCGCGAGGCTCACGTCGGCTGGACGAAGCATCCCGTTCCGGTGCTCGGAGGGGAATACGGAACCTGTTTCGACGTCTGCGTCCTCCGCGAACACGGTGTCTACCGGATGTGGCTATCGTGGCGGCCGAAGAAGAGCGTTGCCATCTCGGAGAGTCACGACGGGGTTCGGTGGACGGCTCCGGCGATCGTGCTGCCGCCCACGCCCGATACGGGATGGGAAGACGACATCAACCGCCCGGTGGTCGTCCATCGCGCCGACGGATACCACATGTGGTACACGGGACAGGCGCACGGAACGTCAAGAATCGGCTACGCGAGGAGCCGAGACGGCCGCGACTGGGTGCGCCAATCATCCCGATCCGTTCTCGAATCAGCACTGCCGTGGGAAGGCGTGGCCGTGATGTGTCCGCACGTGATCTGGGACAACCGCGAGCGCGTCTGGAAGATGTGGTATTCGGGGGGTGAGCAATACGAGCCGAATGCCATCGGCCACGCGACCAGCACCGACGGCCTGCAGTGGACCAAGCACCCGGGCAATCCGGTCCTCGTTCCCGTTCCGGGCAGTGCATGGGAACAGGAACGGGTCACAGCGGCGCAGATCATCCCCTTGGAGGGTTGGTACTACGCCTTCTACATCGGCTTCCGCGACGTCGATCACGCCCAGATTGGGCTGGCGCGATCGAAAGACGGCATCACCCACTGGATCCGTCATCCCGAGAATCCCATCGTTCGACCAACGCCGGATGGCTGGGACGCCGACGCGTGTTACAAGCCGTACGCGCTGTACTCAGAGGGGCAGTGGAGGCTCTGGTACAACGGGCGTCACAAGGCGCTGGAACAAATAGGCCTGGCGACCCACGACGGGAAGGACCTGGGGTTCCCAGGCTGATGCCGCGATTGGGCAAGCCAGCCGCGGCGGCAGGACTGGTTGTCGCGTCGCTTCTGACAGTCAACGTCCTTGCCGCGCGCCAACCCGGCAGCCCCTTCGCACAACCCGTGCTCGATTCCGAGCGCTTCAGACACTACTTCTCGGAATTCACGGACGATGAGCGGCAGATGCTGGGGCAAAGCGAGCCGCTCCAGTGGGCGTGGTTCGACACCAACATTCCGTGGCTCGACGTACCGGACAAGGACCTGGAGCAGATCTACTACTTCAGGTGGTACTCGTTCCAGAAGCACATCAAGCGAACACCCGACGGCTTCGTGATCGACGAATTCAAGGACGCTGTGCCCTGGGCGGGCAGCTTCAACACGATCAGTGCTGCGGCAGGACATCATCTCCGGGAGGCGCGCTGGCTGCGCACACCAGCCTACGCTGCGGACTACGCCCGCTTCTGGTTCGGGCCACATGGTGAGCCACGGCGCTACAGCTTCTGGTCCGCGGACTCCGTCTATCAGGTCTTTCTCGCGACGGCGAACAGGGCGCTCGTGGTCGACCTTCTCCCGGATCTGGCGAGGAACTTCGCTCAATGGGAGTTGGATCATCAGGACGCGAGCGGTCTGTTCTGGCAGATCGATGACCGCGACGGCATGGAGTTCAGCATCGGCGGCAGCGGGTATCGCCCGACGATCAACAGCTACATGTTCGGCGACGCCAAGGCGATCGCACGGATCGCCGACCTCGCTGGTCAGTCCGATGTCGCACGACGATACGACGCCAACGCCGATCGACTTCGCCAGCTGATCGAGCACCGCCTGTGGAATGCGAACGACGGGTTCTACGAGACCGTCCCCCGGGGCGACGGCACCAGGTGGTCGGGCGTCCGTGAGTTGATCGGCTTCGTACCCTGGTACTTCGACCTCCCATCCTCGGACCACGCCGATGCGTGGAAGCAGCTGTTCGACCCGCAGGGGTTTGCGGGCCGATACGGACCCACCACGGCGGAGCGGCGCAGCCCGCGCTTCGGATTCGAGAATCCGCACGAGTGCTTGTGGAACGGTCCGTCGTGGCCGTTTGCGACCACCCAGACGCTGGTCGCGCTGGCGAATCTGTTGGATGGCCGTCCGCAGTCGGTCATGTCATCCAGCGACTACGTTCGGTTGCTCAGCGCGTACACCACATCGCAGCACGTCCGGCTACCCGACGGTAAGACGATCCCGTGGATCGACGAAGACCTGGATGCCGACACTGGCGGCTGGATCGCACGACGCCTCCTGGAGTCGAGGCGTCAGGCCCCACCCAACCGAGGGCGGTACTACAATCACTCCGGCTACGCCGACCTCATCATCACTGGCCTGATCGGCGTGCGTCCGTCGCCTGGCACCGATCTCGCCATTCGGCCCCTGGTCCCTCCAGACACGTGGGACTACTTTGCGATCGATGGCCTGCCGTATCACGGACACCGGCTCGCCGTCGTCTACGACCGCACTGGGGAGCGCTATCACCGCGGCGCCGGCCTGGCCGTCCTCGCCGATGGGCATGTGATCGGTCACCGTGATCGATTGGGATCGCTCGACGTGGTCGTGCCGCCCTCGCGGGACTAGAAGCTTGAGGACTGTCTGGCGCTAGGGGTCAGGTCGTGCAAAATGCGTAGACTCAAGACCTGACCCCACGCGTGTCATCCCCTCCATCCGTCGGGCGCGTCAGTGGAAGCAAAAGCCTGAACGTCGAGCCTTGTCCCAGCCCTGCGCTCTCCCCCTGGATGCGGCCACCGTGCGCCTCGGCGATCCTCTGCACGATCGTCAATCCCAGTCCGAGCCCACGCGCGCTGCGTGTGTTGCTGCTGTCGGCCTGTCTGAAGGCATCGAACATGTGAGGCACGAAATCCGGTGCCATTCCGATGCCTGTATCGCGGACGGCAACCTCCAGCTGGTCGGCCGTCGCGGCCGCATGGATGGTGATTGATCCTCCCGCGGACGTGAACTTGATCGCGTTGGCGAGCAAGTTCCAGATCACTTGCCGCAGCCGATCGGGATCGGCCATCACCTCGGGCAGGTCTGGCGGTACGTCGACGTGCATCGTCAGGTGCTTGGCCTCGGCTGACAGCGCCACGGCGTCCAGGGCTTCCCGAACCAGCACTGGAATGCCGGCACGCCGCACTGACAGACGGATGCGGCCGCCCGCCAGTCCCGACAAATCCAGGAGATCTTCGATGAGACGCGCTTGGGCGAGGGCGTTTCGCTCGATCACCGCCAGGGCGTGCGCGACCGGCGGATCTGCAAGCTGCCGCCGCACGAGGAGGCTCGTCCATCCCATCACCGCGTTGAGGGGCGTCCTCAATTCATGCGACACCGTCGCGAGGAACTCGTCTTTCAGCCTGCTCGCGGCCTGTGCTTCGGTCAACAGGTGTTCCTGCAGCTCGCTCTGCGCGCGTTCGTCGGTGATGTCTCGGAACGTGCTGACGATCAGGTCGCGGGCGATCTGTTTACTGCGTCCGGCGACCAGGACCCGGCGGCCCGTCAGGGTCACCAGCTCACGCTCCCACGCGACGGCCTCGCCCCGTCGAAGCGCCGCCTCATCACCTACCGTGCCGGCGGCATCGCTCGGCCACGCGAATTTTGACGTCAGACCCCCGACGAGCTCCGCGTTCGTGCATTCGAGGAGAGCGCAGGCTTGCGGATTCGCGTCGAGAATCGTGCCTGTCCAGTCCGCCAGCCAGACGCCGTCGAACGCCTGTTCAATCACCGCACGGTAGCGTTGCTCGCTCTCGCGGAGCGCGGCCTCGGCTGCGCGCCGCTCCGTGACGTCGCGCAGGATCACGACGGCGCCGGTCGTCTCGCCGGCGAGGCTCTGCACCTGGCTGCAGCGCACGTCGAACACACGGGCGCTGCCGTTCATCACCAACGTCAGGTCCATCTCGCCGGTCGGCAACGCGCCAGGCGGCCAGTGGGGCACCATCGTCTCGATGTGCGTGCCCGCCGCCTCGCCGCGTCGGCGGGCGAGAATGGCCTCCGCGGACGCGTTCAGGTCGGCGATACGGCCGCGCGAGTCGAGGATGATGACGCCTTCACCAACCGCTTCGATGCGCGCGTCGCGGAGCGTGGGGGCGGGCTCGAAGAGCTCGTAGCGAAACACGGCCAGTGCAGCGATGAGTGCCGTGCACGTGAAGAGGAACGGCGTCGGGTCGAGTATGTGTTCGGCTGGATTCAGGATGAAGACGGCGTTGCCGACCCAGGGCACGATGGTGCCGACCACCATGATGGCCACCCGCCGCCGGTACAGATACGGCGAATGCAGTGCATGCCGGAGCAGGAGGACGAGACCAGCGGCGAGCACGACGTACGTGTATGCGATGTTGATCCAGAAGCCAGGTCCTCGTCCGTGCAGCATGACGAACTCGCCGACGTCGTGCGACGACCATCTCCCCCCAGAAGAGCTTGTGCCAGGCGTTTGTCCAGACCACCCCCGTGACCACGAGGGCGACGATCCAGAGTGGATAGACGCGCGACCGGACGCGAGTCGGGGCAGAGCCCACGAACTCCAGAATGAATCCGATCCAAATCGGGGGCAGGGCGGCGACGGCGAAGTACTTGACTCTGAGGGCGAGCAGCTTGGTGTGGAAATCGCCGGCGGCAATCTCCCAGGCGTACGCCAGGCTCCAGAAGGCGATCGTGATGAGGAGGAACCCGTACCACCGTGCGCCACGGATTCGGTGGCGCGAGAGCGCGTACACCGCGAGGGGGACAAGGACTGCGGGCCCGCCGAGAAGTGCGACGAACCACGGCGACAACGACAGACCCCCCCTCGGCTTTCCAGATGATGCTACCGCGGGCGGGTCGTCTGGTGACGGCCAGATGCACGGAAATTCATCGGTCGTCAGTCTGCGGTCTGGGGTTCCCTCTACGGTCTTTTTTCAGACCGCCGACCGGAGAGGGTAGACCGCCGACGGTAGACCGCCGTTCTTGCCCAAGTTCAGATGGCTGTGGTACATTCGGAGGTCGCGGTACTCGACGAGAGCGGGAATAACTCAGTGGTAGAGTGCGACCTTGCCAAGGTCGAAGTCGCGGGTTCGAATCCCGTTTCCCGCTCCAGCCTTCGCTCGCGGCAATTCTCGGCGAGCTGCGGCTGGCAGGCCAACCTTCGCTTTCATCCGCGAAAGCGCCCCCGCGAGCGCTCGTCCCCGCACAGTCCGTTCGGCGCCGTAGCCAAGTGGTAAGGCAGAGGTCTGCAAAACCTCCATCCCCGGTTCAAATCCGGGCGGCGCCTCCAACTTTCCTAAGCAATTTCGTCGGCTTTCGCTTTCGCTTGTCCGGCGAACCGTGTCGCCGGACTGTCCCTTTTTTGTCCCTGTCAGGCCGCGACAGCTGCGTCGGCGGCCGTCCGCAGATCGCCGTCGCTGCACGATGTTGTAGCGCTCGAAGACCGAGCGCGTCTTGTGGCCGGTGAGCTGCATCGCGACGCGCTCAGGGACACCGCGGCGGACCATATTGCGGACGCGGTCCGGCGCAGGTCGTGCGGGATGCGACCGGACAGCCGGCCGCGACGCAAGCGGCCTTCCACGCCTTCGTGAAGCCCTGATCGGCTGCGGCTTCTTCGCGCCGCCGCGCCTCTCGGCCACCATCCGGAAGAACACCCACGGCACGATCGTGCCGGCCTTCTTCAGCGCGTCGATGCTCGTCGTGCTGCGCCTCGAGCAGCGTCCGCAGGTCGTCGGTCATCGGGAACACCCGGCCGTCGCCGTTCTTCGTCGTGTCCGGCATCGAGCCGGACCTCGCCGGCCGTTGAAATCGACCTGACGCCATTCGAGCGGCAGGACTTCGCTGGCAATCCGCCAGCCGGTGATGTAGGCGAACTCGATCGACCGGCTGCAGCGCCTCCGGCAGATGCGCGCAGCACGCTGTCGAACTGCTCGGGCTCGAAGAACCCGGTCCGGGTGTTGTCTTCGCGGAGCAGCGGAATGTGCGGCTTGTGCAGCAGCTTCCCGGCCTGCATCGCGAGGTTGAACATCCGCTTGAGCATCGTCAGTTCACGGTTGATCTCGGCATTCGATGACGCCTCGATCGCCGTCGCTGCTCGGCACTCGATGCCGTGCCATCCTTGCGCTTGACGTCGTAGGCCGACGCACGATCTCCGTTCTGCTTGCCGCTGGGCCACGAACGCGCAGCACGTCGGCGGTCGTCGATGGACGCCATGCGCCGCCGCCGAAGAAGGGCGTCAGGTGCTTGTCGATGCGGCGCTGCGACTTCGTCGAGCGACTCGCTTGCCGTTGACCGTGTATCGGTGATCAGGTCCGCGGCGGCCTCGTCGAAGCGATAGCCGTCCGATCTTCGCGCGTGACGGGCAGCCCTTGCGCGACGTCGCCTTCGCGCAGCCGCAGCAGATCGATCGCGCCGCCTGTTTCGTGTCGCTGTGCGCGGATTCTTCGTGCCGCTGGCCGCCGCGAGAATAGCGGATCCACCAGATCCGTCCGCGCTTGCGAAGTTCACCCATGGGCTTAGACTCCCTTCTTGCGCGCGCTGATCGGGTCGACGTTCGCAGCCGTGTTTCGATTGTCGTTGCAGCGTGGTTGATCCGCTTCTGACACTGCACCGAGCAGAACCACGGCGATACGATTTTCACGAACAGGCGGCGACAGTCGGTGGCACGAGGCACGCCCGGAGATTGGTGAGCCCGACCTCCTGCAGCAACAACACCAGTTGGAGCACGACCAGATCACGCAAGTCGCCAGTCGCGGCGAGTGTCACGCGATTGGCCGTCGTGGCGGCGCTGATCTCGATCGGACGGTAGACGCTGATCGCGCTGGCGAAGTCGCCGAGCGTGCGATGGCGCACGACGGACGCCAGAAACGCCTGCAGCTCCGCCCAGATCGTCTGCAGTGCCTCAGGCGGCAGGCGCTCTCGCATCGCGGCCAGCAAGGCCTCTGACGTCAACAGCGGCCCCTCTGACAGGAGCGCGAGCACCGTCGCATAGGCGCCCGTCCGACTGTCGTCCTGCACACTCTGCACAACGCGCGCGAGTAAGGCTTCTGGTTGCGTGTGGCGGAATCTAGCCATCTGATTTAAGTCCACATCCGACGCTGAAACACAGCAGAAAACACCGTGGCTACGATTATAATTGCGGTGCTGTGGCTGAATCAAGCGTATATAACGCTACGCCACAAACAGGAGGAGCCGACCGATGGTGATCGGGAGCAGCGGCGTAGAGAAGAAGTCACGGAAACCAAAGACGATGCGGACGCCCGCGCCTGGCGCTGCGCTGCTGACGTTGCAGACGGCCAGCGCGGAATACGGGCCGCCGTACATGACGTTGCGCGACTTGGTGCTCGATGGCCACTTGCCCCGCGTGCAATTGGGGAACAGCCGGCGAATCTGGGTGCGGCGGCGCGATATGGAACGGCTGATTAGCGCGGAGGCTCGCTAAAACGGCGCGAGCCGAATCCGCGCTGCGAACGCGGCCGGCTCTGTAGCCGATTGCGGATGGACGCAATCGACATGACCACGTTACTCACGATCCGATTTCAGACTGCTTGCGCTCGAATGTCGCAGCGCTGAACTCGCGGATGCGCAGCTGGACCTGTGCGCATATCGCGAGCTGTACCTGCTCACGCTCGGGCTGCTGGGTGATGCTGAATGCTCATTGGCGCGAGCGCGTGACCGTCATCAGCGACTGGTTGACGAGAATCGGTTCTTGCGTGCCCACCTGCTCCGCGAGGTGGCCGCATGATCACTGATCTGCCTGAGGATCAGATTCCTTTCGACGCTCCTCCAGTGCATCCAGGGCTCGACCTGGCCACGATCGTGGTGTTTATCTCCCCCTCGCACCCGATGGCCGTCGCACGCGAACTCGTGGATGCGCTCTATACGACGACAGCAGGGCTCATCGTTCGAGAGCATCGTGGCGACTTCTACCGATGGGATGCCACGCATTGGCCTGAGATGGATCCGGCGCGATATTGGTGCGGCGGCCTACCAGTTCCTAGAGCACGCCGTCTTTCTTCATCCTGACAATGGCCCGACACCCTTTGCACCCACGCGCCGAAAGATCGATGACGTTGTCGATGCACTCCGTGCGATCGCACTCGTCGACAGCGCAGCGAACGCCCCGCTCTGGACAGATGGCCTGTACGCGTCCGCCCGCCAACGCGATGATTGCGATGACGAACGGGTTGCTGCACATTCCGACGCGCACGTTGATTCCGCACACCCCGCACCTGTTCAACCATCACGCCTTGCCATTCGCCTTCAGGCAGGATGCGCCCGCCCCCCGCGGCTGGCTGCGGTTTCTGAAGGAACTGTGGGACGAGGACGTGTCATCGATCCACACCCTGCAGGAGATGATGGGCTACATCATCGGCGGCGACACCAGGCTCCAGAAGATCTTCCTCTTCGTCGGCCCGAAGCGCGCCGGCAAGGGCACGATTGGTCGGGTGCTCACTGGGCTGCTCGGACATCATCACGTCGCCGCCCCCACGCTCGCCAGCCTGTCGACCAACTTCGGATTGTCGCCACTCATTGGTCGTCCGTTAGCGCTCGTCTCTGATGCCCGGTTGTCGAATCAATCGGACAGCAAGATTGTGATCGAGCGCTTGTTGTCGGTCTCAGGGGAAGACTGCCTCACCATCGATCGGAAATACCGCGAGCCGTGGACGGGCCGCCTGCCCACCAGGTTCGTGATCATGAGCAACGAACTCCCGCGGCTGACTGATTCGTCGGGAGCGTTGGCGTCGCGGTTCGTCTTGTTCGTGTTGACGAAGTCGTTCTACGGCGGCGAGAACCCGGCGTTGACCGATGAACTGCTGGCCGAAGCACCCTCGATTCTTAATTGGGCGCTCGAAGGGTTAGACCGTCTCACCCAACGCGGCCGGTTCGTCAATCCCGACTCAGGACGAGAGGCGATTCAGCAGCTCGAAGACCTGTCGAGCCCAGTGTTGGCGTTCGTTCGGGATCGGTGCGTCGTCGGTGTGGATGCGTCTGTCCCCGTCGAGGATCTGTGGTCGGCCTGGAAGACGTGGTGCGCGGAAGACAATCGACACCCTGGCACGAAGGCCGTGTTCGGCCGAGACCTTCGCGCGGCGATTCCGATGATCAAGCGCGCCAGGCCCCGCGATGGTGACGCCAGGGACTACACCTACCACGGGGTTGGTCTGCGTGGGGACTACAGTGTCCGGTCCTTAGGACCACTAGGTCCAGACAGCGACCCAGCGGATTAAACCCAGGCCGGTCCTAGCGGTCCCAGAGACCGGCCAATGTATTCCCTACAACAGTCAGCGGCGGCGTTCGATCCGAAAGGCGCCTTCTAAGTGATGACTCATAAACGACGAGCAGGAACACACCCCTGCCACGAAGATCCTGCGGGCTGTCAATTGCCTCTATCTGTCACTCGGGGTCGTCGTCGTCGGGGTCCATCACAAACGCGGTTCAGAGTCAGCTTCGGCGCGCGCGGTGCCGTCGTCGCGCAGCGATGGCCCCCAACAATCCCGAGCCCAGCAACACCAGAGACGAGGGCTCGGGCACGGGACCGAAGTCGTAGCGAACGGTGGATGCCTCCCACCTCCGAACGTCACCGGACATAACGCGCACGAGTGAAACGGTCGCCGTGCCATGCCCGTGTAGCTCTGTCGACTCGACGGCCCCGAAGTCGGGGGCATGCACGAAGAACCCGCTCATCGTGAAAGGTGCCCGCACATCCGTGTGGTTCGAAGGCAGGAATGCCGGTACGGTGAAGAAGCCGTCGGGACTCAGCTGCAGATAGTCAGGAATTAGACCTCCGAACTGGTCGTAGTCGGCACCTCTGAGGCTGACCGTCACATCGGCGAGATCCGGGTTGGTCGTATCTAGAAAGCCGGCCAGGCTGACTCGTGCACCGGGCGCGCAATGGTCACCCGGCGAAGTGCTCGAATTGGCAGGGTCGCAGTAGATGAAGGGATCGAGATGGCCAAAGCCGTCGCGGAGCGCGACACTCGCGACGAGCGTGAGCTGATCGGTTCCCGTGAGGGTCGAGGGCGGGCTGATGACGCCAATGCCGGCGGCATAGAGCGAACCGCCGGTAATCGTCACGGGATCGGCCTCGGCCCGGGAGGCGGCACCGACACCAAGAGGAAACAACAGCGCGAGAAAGAGCAACGTTCGTCCCATAAGTACCACCTCACCTGGGTACGCCGCATACGCGCAGGAGGACCAGGGCAATCCAGATGCCGCACTTCCGCTACGGCACGGGTTGAGTCGCCGGCAGGATCGTCTGGTCGTTCTTCGCCGCGCCTGGCGGCTGCGTCAGGTACTTCTCGGCGGACAGCACGAGCTGATCGATGGAGACGCCATCCTCACGCGTCTGGATGACGATCTGCTGCGGCTCACCCAACGGACCCGGATAGAACTGCAGCAGCACGCCGTTCTTGTTCGGCGCGCCATAGCCATCGTCCTGCCAGCCCCACCCGGCCACGCCGCAGCCGACGCATTCCTCGATGTGACTGCTTGGCCGCGGCTTGTCGAAATACTCTTCGACGCTAATGCCTACCCAGGCGGCGACAGAGGCGAACGCTATCGACCACCAGATTGGATCTACCGCAAGCGCCCCAGCTCAAGAGCTTGTGCAATCCGATCCAGCTGTGCGGATCGCGTAGCCACTCGTGCTACCAACCCCCGCGGTGGAATCGGGAATGGGCGACCATCGATGTCGCACCCCTGGTCAGGCATTGAAGGGCGGTGATCGATCGCCACTCCCCGAACATGAGGAAGTGAAGACCGCGCGCCGCCAGCGACCCGGCCGCCAGCAGCAGAGGGATGCCGGAGACGAGGAATGCAATCGCGGGCCAGCCGCAGCCCGCCGGGTCTCTTGCCTGTCGCAGATGGGACGGGTCGCTCATCGCGTGAGCCTAACGCTTTTTCGCGTCGCTGTGGCGCCAGGCACATACGCCTCATCTGAATCGTGAGTTTTCACGAACGGCTGCGGCCTCGAGTTGCTAGCGCCTCTGCCCGTGGAGCAGGGGAACAGGGGGGGGTCTCGAACAATACCGGGCTCACCCAACTTACCGCGCGCGTGTAGTCGCGCAGCATTCCGCAGAATAGAAGTTTTTTGGATGGTAATTCCCATTAGTCATCTGTTTCGCGTATGAATCAGGTTCAGGTAGCCCCACGGTGCGCTGGCGGTCCCGCGTGGGTGGAACTTGAGAAGCCATCCGGTGAGGCGGCGCTCATGGGGCAGGCTGGCGACGATTGCAATCGTCGCCCCCACCCTGAGCGGCCCTGACGTATGGCGATAGCAGCGGTGTCCCGTCTGCCTGACGTCACGCTGCTCGAACGGCTGGCGGCGCTTGAACGCAGCCACGCCGACGTGCTGGCGCGTCTGACTGCATACGAGCGGCCACGGGCGGCGATCGGGCGACGTGGCGATCATGCGCTGCTCGAAATCTTGCGGCAGCGTGTAGGGCCTGCGGTGGCCTTCTCTGCTCGTGAACTTATTCTCCACGCGCGTGAGGATTCTGCGCTGGCTGCGGCGCTGCAGGCGGCTGGCGTCTCGACATCGTTGCTTGGGCCGACGCCTGCGACGTTGGGAGAAGGCTGGCGCAGTGCAGCGGTTGGGATGTGATGGCCGTGGCGCGGTCTGGGCGCTGAGTGACGTCAAGTGACGTCGCGGGCCATCGACAGCACGCAGGGCCTGTATCGGGATCGGCGACAAGCGCAGTATCGGAGCATGGAAACTCTCCCGCGACTCAGCACCTACACCCAGAAGTTAGTGAACGAGAAGCTCCACACGGACTATCTCTCCTACCTCCGCGCGAAGACGCTGCGGCTGGGCATCGAGGACTATCCGCAATCTATTCTGAAATCGAGCGTCGGCGCGATTGTCCTGCCGACCGATCCGGGTGTCGCGGCCAGCGCAGCGGCCTTTGTGGAGCGGCTTAGTGCGACCACAGTCTTGGGCCAGTTGGACGCGGTTCGTGTCCCGGTGAACGTGCCGGTCTTCAACGTCGTGCCGGAAGTGGAGGGCGCCTGGTTGCAGGATGGCAGCAAGATGCCACTGGTGGCGCTGTCGATGACCACGGCCCGCACGAGCGCGGCGGCTATCGTCTCGATGATTGCGGTGACGTTGGACGCGCTCCGCATCTCTGGCGCCTATCTCGAACGCCGGCTGCCAGTGCGCTGCGTCACTCCGAGAACGCCTTCGCGCTCGACACGACGGCGGCCACGACTGGCCTGCGCCCCGCTGGTCTGTTGTCCGCTGCCGCGAATATTAGCGGCGGCAGCCCGGAGGGGATCGCGGAGGCCGTCAGCAATGTCGTGGCGTATGTCAGCGAGGGAGCGGCCGCCGCGCCGGCCTTCGTCGCCTCGCCTCGCGCGGTCGCCTATTTGGCGATGTTGCGCGATGGTGCAGGCTCGGCGTTGTTTGAATCTGTCCTCGTGAGGGTGGCACGCTGCTCGGCGTCAAGATGATTGTCGCGCCGGAAGCGGGGAACAAACTCGTGTTGATCGACGCTGCGACGGTGGCTATCTCCGACGACGGCGTCGAGATCGTCACGTCCGAGACGCGGCAGTCGAGATGACCGACAGCGCGTCGGGCACGGGTGCGACGGCTGTGGTCAGCGGTTGGCAAACGAACACGGCATTCCTGCGCGCCACACGCCTGATCACCTGGAAGACGCTCAGCGATGATGGCGTGGCGTATGTCGAACTCGATGCGCTGAACGGATCACCGAGCTAAGCGCCATGGCGAACCCCACCGCATCGGAATTCAAAGAACTCGGTGATCTGCTGCTCGACACGCTCCAGGCCGCCTGCGACAAGCTCGCTGCGAGGATCAAAGTGCTGAAGCGGCCGACGTCGAGCAGCGGCTCAAGGCGCTCGAATCCAAGCCGGCTTTCGGCCCCTACCTGGGCGTCTGGAAGCAGGGCATGTACTGCAAGGGCGAACTCGTCACGCAGGGCGGCAGCCTCTGGTATGCGCGGGAGGCGACGGACGCCAAACCGGGCGAAGCCCCGATTGAGAGTCGCGCCTGGCAACTCGTCGCCAAACGTGGCGCCGATGGGAAGGATCTGCAGCAACTGATGCGGCCTGATAGCCCCACCTTCAGTCTGTCGAAGCCGATGTCGGTCCTCGTCGCGCAGTTGGAGACGTACTTCGTCAGTGCCAGGCCGTCAAGCACGATCAGATCTTGCTGGACTGCGCGGCGACGTACGACGGCCGCCGATGGTGTGGCCGACGCGGTAGAAGGATCTGACGGACCGCCTCCCGTGCAGATCCGGCGTGGCAATCGTCCTTCGAGAAGGCCGCCGCGATTCTCGAACGCGAGTGGAATCGCTTCCACGGGAACCCGCAATGACGGACGTCGAGTGCGTCTGTCGGGATTGCCAGCAGATGTACATTTCTCACCAAGGCGCAGCAACAGTTTTTCGCCTCGCGCAACTTGGCGCAGGCGCGACGGTGCGTCAGTTGTAGAGAACGCAGACGAGCACAAGCCTGCGCGGCGCCGCCTGACCGCAGCCGCGAGTGGTAGAACCTGACGGTTTGCGCGCCCCCAGATGTGAGGCCCGCGAAGCGCATGGACGCTCGGACGGAAGCACAGATGTCGGCTCCCCCAGCCGCGCTGTGGGCGCGTTCCCGTCGAGCCAAAGCGCAGCGACTGCTAACCCGAACGACTAACTGGAATCGCTTCCTAGCCTCCACGGTGTATGCCCACCGACCGTTACCGCCTGCAGCCGGCCTCGCACCCCAGCCCCGAACAGATAATCGCCAGCCACGTCTTTCTCCAGGCGAGGCGTGACCTCCGTCATTCCGTCGAAGCCATCCGCGCCGATGCAGCGGCCTTCCTGACGCAGCCACGGCACGGCGGCAGGGCCTTCTGGAGCCAGGTGCTCGGCGTGCCCGATGATGTGCTCGTTCAGCACGCCCCAACATGTGATTGACCAGCATGATCGGCGGGCCAGCCGGCAGGATGGTGATGCGGCGGCGTGAATAGTCGGAAGGATCAGCGAGCGGCGGGAGACGGCGCTAGAAGTCGGTGAGCGGGCGGTCAACCGGACGGACATGGCCACACCCGTCGCACCGCACATAAAAGACATGGGACGTTTCGAGAACGACGCGCACGTCGTGCGAAGCGCACTTAGGGCAGGGCTCTAGCTGCTTCGGAGTGGGTGTTCGTAGCGCTGAACTGCCGGCGGGCGGTTGAGACATCGGGTGCCAGGGACGCGGAGCATATCACAGCTCATTAGTAGAACCGCACATACGTCGCCGGGCGGCGGATCATGCCGCGTGTTTACTCGTCGGAGGGCGCGCATACGGGTCGGGATTCTCTACCGTCCACTTGTGCTGGCACTGAGGGAGTACAGGTAAAGCGTCCAATTCGTTTTGAGCCGCACGACTGGGGGACCGAAACACTGAGGGCAGAGCAGACCCATCCGGAAATCCGGCGTCTGCGGCGGGAGACTAGAGGGCGTCACTGACGCCGCCTTTCACCTTGTTCCGAGGAAGCTTCGATCAGAACTTCTGAGCCATGAATAAATCCCTCGCGCCCAAAACATTCGACCGCCTTCGGCGTACATACCTTGGCAGCCGCCAAGCGCCCTGGGACCTTCGACCTAGATCCCTTGGGCAAAGACGCCCGCCCTCCAAAAATGGACGAGAAGCAATGCACATCCGCGCAGATGGGACGGTGAGATGAATTCGGCCTGGTGGAAAACCGCACATCAGGCGCCGGTGGGCGACGACCCGCCGGGCGCCGTGTCGAGCGTGACGTTCGCCGGCCATCTGTGGGCGCTGACGTGGAAGACGCACACGGCCAAAGCGGAGCTCTACACCGTACCCGGCGTCGGCGTGGATCTCCGCTACACCATCGACGGCTGGTTGCGCGCCACCGACCTGTTCAAGGGCGTGGACGGCGGCACCAAGGCGACGTTGCAGGCGCTGGACAAACGCGATGAGTTGTTGGCGAAGGGGTGGACTGGATGACGCCGACGACACGACAAGCGGACTTCGACGACTGGTTCAGCAACGCTCTGGAACGCTTCTCGCCAAACCTGGCGCCAGACGCAGAGCGCCGTGTGCGGAACGCTTTCGAGCGGGCAGCCGGGGCGATGACTGACGAGCAGTGGTCGGTGTTCGCGGAACGATGGCCGCACATCTTCTGTCAGCCATGGGCGAATGCAAGTGTGAACTCCTTGTATGTATTGGCTCCGGCAGATTGCCCTGAACAGGTGTGGATTATCTTCATCGGCCGACAAGCGCTTAAACAGGCTGACCTCGAGGACATCATCGGGCACGAGTGCGGGCACTTAGTCCTGGGCCACGAGTCGGGACTGACCGCACCGGAGGACGCCGATCGTCAGGAACGCGAAGCGAATGCGCTCGCCGTGTCGTGGGGATTCACGCCAAGGGCGGCAGACGGGCGCTTGCAGTGATGAGGCTATCGCCGGCTGTCCCTGTCCCTAAATTGTCCCTACCGCGAACAAACCCACCGTAATTTAGACTACGCGCCGTAAAGGCGAAAGGTGCGGATTCCTTCGGGAATTGGCGAAACCTTAGGGATTTCCCTGCTAGTCAACGGCGCCGGATCTGGTCTGCAAAACCGTCCCCGGTTCAAATCCGGGCGGCGCCTCCAAACTCCCCAAGAATTTCTACCGTTTGTTCCGGCGCTGCACTAGCGGCGGCTGGCTGTTGGTTCCCAAATGGTCCCAAGTTTCAGGATGATCGGGGCGTTTTTCTAGAGCTTTGCTACGGTCAGCGTGAAAGGGTGGAGGTTTCACGGACCTTGTGGGCGACAAGATTCGCCAGCAGTCCTTGCCCGTTTCGCGATCTCGGTAGTATCGGGCGGTCCGCGATCTGGCCGTCCTGTTTGTGCGTCTGCTGGTGACTGTTGTCCGACTCGCCGGCCCCGGCGGCGCCCGCTCGGTGTGAGCCGAACCCGTCCTCGTCAAGCACCAGCGACTGATCGTCAGTTGGTCGCGAAAACGATCACGCAATCGGCGTCGTTCTGAGCGTCGCCGGTCTGTGTGCGGTCTTCATCCCAGCTGCAGCCAGACCCCGCGGGTCCATCGTGGCTGACAGGAGCGGTTCGTGCGGTCGATCAAGGAAGCGTGTCTGGGTCGGCTGGTTCCGATAGGGGAGAAGACGGCGCCGACTACAGTTCGGCGGCTTGCTCAATTTCTGCGAGCGGGCGCCATGATCGTCGTCGGCCGAGAAGTGGAACATTACGGCCAGTCGCCCAGTGTGATGTCGTCCCGATTCGCCTCGACGGCGAGCGTGGTCGGTCAGTCCAGATACTTCACGAACACCACTTCGTTGCGCTTTTCGTTGTACAGCAGTTCGTCGACTAGTGCACGCACGGTCAGAATCCCGAATCCGCCAGGCCGCATCCCTTTTTCCTCACGCACGATCGCGTGCGCCGTCGGATCGTCTTCCGGCTGGCCGATGGCGGCGTGCAGCAACCCCTCCACGTTGAAACCTGGACCAGGATCCGCGATGCGATAGAGCAGCATCCGTTTGGCCCTGAGGAACGCGATCCGCACGGTGCGGGAAGGGTCGAGCCCTCCGCCCCATTCGATCGCGTTCATCAGCAGCTCCCGAAATGCGTAACCTATCGACTCCCGGACGTCGGCCGGCAGATCGGCCTCGAGGTGCGACATGAAGCTCTCGATTCGATCCACCTCCGCGCGCTGGCACGGCACCAGCAGCTCGACCCAGTCAGGCCGGGCCGACTCCACCTCGATCGCACGCGCCACGGCGGTTTGGGCCAGCACCTCGTGCAGGAGCTCGACCAGCGCCTCTGGCTCGACGGGCTTCGACACGTACCGACACGCCTGTTCGCGAACCACTTTGAGCAGCGTTTCCGGCGTGTCGTCCGCGGTCATCACGACGACCCTGGGGCGCGCCCCTTCCTTGGGCAACGCGGCCAGCACGTCCAGTCCGTTCATTTTCGGCATCCACACATCGAGGAGCATCAGATCGTAGGAGCCGGCGCCCAGGCACTTCAACGCGTCTACTCCGTTCTTCGCCGACGCGACAGTGAACCCGGCGGCCTTCAGCGTCTCCGCAAGGAAAAGACACGTGGACCGGTCATCTTCGACGATCAGGATGCTGCTCATCGTCCTGCCTTCCTCTGCCGCTGGCGGTGTGCGGACGTGCGGCGCGGATGGCTGGCACGGCCGAGCGCCCGCCGCAGGCGTGGCATCTCGCGGGTCAGCACAGCGTAGGTCGCCACTGACTCATGGAGGTCCCCGTTCTTGCCCTGAGACTCGAGTCGACGCGCGGCTTCGACCACCGGAGCCGCTGCAAAATTTGCCGCGGCTCCCTTCAGCGCATGCGCGGCCTCACGGAGCGCCTCTCCGTCGCCCGTGTTGATGGCGCGCCGCATGGCTCGCATCCGGGCGGGGGAGTCACCGAGAAACAGGCGCACCAGCTTTGCGAACAACTGCGCGTTGTCACCCAGCCTCGCACGGATGAACCGCTCGTCGAACGCGGGCCGGCCAGCCGCGACTGGCGCAACCTGGACCGCCGCTGCCGCAACGGGCTCCTGGGCTGCAGCGGCCGGCACCAGTTGGGCGATGATGCGGGTCAGCTCGACGCCGTCAATCGGCTTCGTGACGTACCCGTCCATGCCGCCCTCGAGGTACCGTTCGCGGTCGCCGTGCATGGCGTGCGCCGTCAGCGCGACGATCGGCAGGTGCGTCCCCGAGGCGCGCTCGGCGTCTCGGATTGCGGCTGTGGCCTCGAGCCCGCCCATCACCGGCATCTGCACGTCCATCAGCACGAGATCGAACGTCCCTCGGCCCGACTGTTCGAGCGCGGCGAGTGCCGCGTGGCCATCGGCAACGACCTCGACGTGATGTCCCAGCCGCTGGAGGATCTGCCTCACCACCTCCTGGTTCACGGGATGGTCTTCGGCGACGAGGATGCGCAGTCCCGTCGTGCGGGGAATAGGCACAATGACGCGCGCGTCGGGGAGCGGGAATACGCACCCTGCTTCTGCGGTCCGCTGATCGGCGAGTTCCAGCGCCATGCGCAGCGTGTCCATGAACTCGCTGACCTTGATAGGCTTCGTGAGATACCGGAAGAATCCCGCCTCAAGGCCCTTCACGATGTCGCGCGGCATGGCATTCGCGCTGAGGGCGACGATGGGGATGTGCGCCGTGAGCGGGTCTTCACGCAGGATCTTCATGGCCTCGATACCGCTGATGTCAGGCAGATTGACGTCCATCAGGATCATCTCGGGCTGGGAGGCGCGCGCAAGGTCAATGCCGAGAGTCCCGTTCACCGCAGTCAGCAGGCGCAGATCGGGGCGGCGCGCGATGAGTTCTTCAACCAGCTTCAAGTTGGCCGGGTTGTCCTCTACACACAGCAGCGTGCGCAGCCGCGTGCCGTACGGCAGATGCTGTCGCGAATCTGCGGCTTCGCCTCCTTCATCAACGAATTGCGGTGCAACAGCCGAGATCAGTTCGATCCAGAACACGCTTCCCGCCCCGACCGTGCTGTCCACTCCGATTGCACCCCCCATCAGCTCCACCAGGCGCTTGGTCACCACGAGGCCGATGCCTGTGCCTTCCTCGCCCTCGGCCTCTTGTCCGAGACGATTGAACGGCTGAAACAGCTGCGCCAGTTTTTCCGGAGGCAATCCTGCGCCGGTGTCCTTGACGCTGATACGGATGCGATCCGGGGCGCTCACGGTGCAGTCCACGACGACCGTTCCCTGCGTCGTGTTGTATTTGATCGCGTTGGAGAGCAGGTTGATGAGAATCTGCTTCAACCGGGTCCGATCGGAACTGACGAAGTGGGGGTTGTCGAACCGGGGAAAGGTCATGCTGATGCCACGCTGATGCGCCAGCGGTTCCATCATGGCCCGGCATTCGAGCATGACCTCGTCTAGCGACACCGATTCTCCAGACAGCGAGACCGTCCCGGACTCGATCACCGCGAGATCGAGGATTTCGTTGATCAGGTTCAGCAGATGCCATCCCGCATCGAGAATCTGCGCGATGCTCTCCTTCTGAGACGGCGTCGGCGACTGGGGGTCTGACTCCATCAGCTGGGCGAAACCGAGGATCGCATTGAGCGGGCTGCGCAGCTCATGGCTCATGCTGGACAGGAAATCTGATTTGGCGAGGTTCGCCTGTTCCGCCACAGACTTGGCGCTCTCCAGTTCGACGTTCTTTTCCTGTAGCGCCTGATCCAGGCGATTGCGCTCGGTGACGTCGCGCGCAGCGGCGAACACGCCCTGCAGAGTCCTGTCTCGGTCGTAGAATGTGGTCGCATTGTAGGACACCACTGTTTGCTTGCCGCCCCTGGCGCGCGCGGTCAGTTCGTAGTTGGTGACCTTCTTTTCGCTGAGCACCAGCTTGATGGCGGCCTCGGCTCGCTCTGGATCGGTAAAGTAGTTCTTGAACGGCGCGCCGATGAGCTCGTCGCGCGTGCAATCAGTGAGCGCCTCCATCTGCTTGTTGACGTCGGTAATGATGCCGGATGGATCGGTGGTCATCAGCGCGTCGATGTTGGATTCGATGAGCGAGCGCGTGTAGAACTGCTGGTCGCGCAGACGCTGATCGAGCTTCTTCCGCTCCTCTTCGACCTGCTGGCGCGCAGTGTTGTCGGTGCCGATCAACAGATAGCCGATGATGGCGTCCTGCGCGTCGCGCAGCGCCGTGACGGACACCACCGCCGGGAACCGGCTCCCATCCTTGCGGATATAGGTCAGCTCGTAGATATCTTCGATCCCGCGCGAGGCCTTGAACACCAATGCGTCGAAGCCTGGCGTAATCGGGGTTCCGAGCTCGACGCTCAACGCTTTGGCGCGCGCGATCACCTCCTGCGGGTCGGAAATGTCGGCCGGCGTGATCTGATTCATCACTTCCGCGGCCGTGTAGCCCAGCATCCGTTCGGCACCGACGTTGAAGATCTGTATGACGCCGTTCGCGTCGGTGGCGATGCTCGAGAAATTCACGCTGTTGAAAATCGCGGTCTGCAAGGCCCGCGCTTCACGCAACGCTTCTTTGCGCCGGACCTCGTCGCCGACATCCAGGGTGCCGACGACGTCGTCGTCGGGAACCGCGGGGTCGTCGATTCTTGCGGACATATCCTGATTCTCCGTTCAGGGGTGCCGTACAGACCCATACTGCCGCGTGAACATCAGCCGTTAGATCGCGCGATCCGCGTACGTGCGTAACGGATAAGCTTGCGCGTCGCGCAGCGACAAGGCTGTTCAAAATGGCACACCCTGTGATGCGTTCCTCGAGCGCATTCCCGGCACGCGGAAACGGTTGTTCCAATTCACGGCGATCGACGATTGCACCCGCCTTCGCGTGCTCAAGATCTACGACAGCTGCACACAGGCGACGGCCATCCGGTTCGTCAATGACGTCGTGCGACGCTTACCGTTCCGCGTGCATGTCATTCAGACCGACAAGGGGGCGGAGTTCCAATCCTTCGCGAGCGAGGTAGTTGAGCGGTCGCTCATTTCCGGCGACGAAGCCCTCGAGCTTGTTGCGGCAGAGGTCAGCGCCTCAGCTGTCTTCATTGTTCGGACCAGAGACTCAGAAGCGGCGTTATGCTGTGTGCTCGCGAGACCGCCCTTCTGTTCGTATCGTCCGGATGAGGTGGAGTTGCGGCCGATGACGCGCATCGTTTGGTCTGCGCTGCTGACCGTCGTGCTGCTCGAGGCATCACCGACAGACGCCTTCGCGCAGTCGACCGTCTGTCTCTCGATTCGGCGTGGCGAGTCTGCGTCGCAAGCTGCGCGGCGCGTCACTGGCAACGGCCAGAACGCTTATCAGCCGTGGTTTCAGATCATGAACCTCTCGTCACGGTTCATTCCCAAGTCCCAATACAACCGCGTTCGTGCCGGCTGGCGCGCCTGCGTCATCGATCTGGCCGTTGGCAGCCTGACGTCAAACACGCATCGCGTCGAAGCGTCCGGCGCTGCCGACGTACCCGACGCACCCAACGGCTCGCGTGTTTCCACAGCACTTGCCGCGCCCACGGCACTTGCGCGCGCCGGCGCCGGAAATGGAATGCAATCCGCCGCCTCCGGCATCGCTCGAAGGCTGGGTGTCGATCCCACGATGCTGTGGCTCTTCACGGCGTTGGTTGCGTCGTGGTCCGGATGGCGGATCGTCGACGGCTATCTCGCACAAGGGAAAACCACAGCCATCATCGTGCAGCATTTTGTCCAACGATTCGTTGACGAGTTCGAACGGCCACTTGTCCGGGACGGGGGCGGAGAGCGTCCCGTCAGGTCCCGTCTCCGCTTCGGCCTACGGCGGGGTCGATTCAGCATTTGTCTCGCGCCGGGAAGGCGAAGACGTTATCCGAACCTCTCCGACCACAAGAAGAACGTTGAATACGATGTGGCCCGGGTGATCCACGTGCTCGACGACCACTCCTTCGTCAGCCGTGCGCCCTACACAGACGCCGACTGGATCGTGGTGCCGTTTCAATTCACAGCTGGCCCCAGGCAATCAGGTATCACATGAATCTTCTCCTTATGAGCGTTGGCGGCGGCGGCGGAAGCATTCTGCGCTCAGTGATGGCGACGTTTCGTCGCGACCTGGCGGTGACGCGAGAGACCGACTCCACGTATGCAGAACGGCTTGGGCGCGCCGTGACCACTCGATTTCTCGACACCAACGAGTTTGCGCTGTCCGATGTGCCAGAGGAGGAGCGGTTGCTCATCGGCGCTCGCACGACCGGCCGCCTCGGCGCGAGGCACGATCCCGAGGTGGGGTTCCTTGCGCTCCAGGAATCACGCGGCGAAGTGGAGAAGCTGTTCAGCGCGTATTCGATCATCATCCTCATCGGCACGGGAGGCAAAGGCACAGGGTCGGGCGCGATGTTTCCATTGGCGCAGATGGCGCGTGCACAGAAGAAGCTCGTGATCCCCATCTTCGTCCGGCCCTCATTCGAACGGCACGAAGTCGACAAGCGGCACTACGACCACGCGGTGCGCGCCATCGAGCAGTTCGACGGGGCGGGGCTCCGGCTGATAGAGATTTTGAACGACCGCGGATACACGGAACACGATCCGCAACCGCAACCGGTCGTCTGGGAACGAATGAATGTGCCGTTCGCGCGGGGTCTCCGCGGTCTGATGTACGTCTTGTGGGATCTCTCGCAGGTGGATCCGTCCGATCTTTCGATGCTGTTTGCCGGACAGGGCCGCCTGCGAATCGGCTTTGCCGAGATCGATCCTCCGGACGGTTGTGATCCGAGTGATGAACTGATCGAGCACGCGGCCCGCCGGTGCTGTGACAATCCGTACTACGCGTTTGACAAGCCCGCGGGGACGTCCTTGATCTGCATTGAAGGCGACTGGTCGAACCTCGTGGATGCACAGATCAAGGGACGGGTCGCCGTCGCGATGGAGGTTGATGAGAGTCCCTACTACAGTCCACTTTACGCCCGGGCGGTGGGTATGCCGAGACCGTGGGGCGTGACGGCATTGTTTGCCGAATACACCGGACCGCAGCGGCCGCTCGACGTCGACTGGAGCCTGGAGAGAGGCGTGCGTACGACGGCCAGCGTGCACCGAACCGTGGCTGAACCGATCGCCCTCAAGGACGCTCGGGCGGTTGATGCGAAATCGCCTGATCCGGTCGACCCGCCGAAGGCGCGTGGCTTTTCGACGTTCCGCGAATTCGCGATCGCCCTCAACCGCTCCGATCCGGCGGCGGTAGCGCTGGCAGGCGACGCCGCCGCATCGAGCTTCCCCCTCGACGCGACGGAACTGAGACGACTGCTCGGCATGATGTGGTTTGGCACCGTGCTCGACCGGCTTTCCCGTGATTGGCGAGAGCGGCTCCTGCACGTTTTGATCGAGACTGCGATTGTGCCAGACCACCCGGTCAAGCGAGGCCGGCAAACGCTCCATCTCCACGAGCTTAGCTACGAGGAACTCGCGGAGACTGGTTTGAAGACGTCCGTGTCTGATTCGATTCGACCCGATCTGGATCTCCTCATCACGGTTGGCCGCCTTTGGGGGGCTGATGCGGTAAAGCGTCTCCGCTTCGTCGAGGTGCACGAACGCGACGAACCGTCCATGATGGAAAGCCTGCTCCACAAGTTCCGGGGCTGATGTGGAATCAACGATTTCTCGCCGCGCAGGACGCACGCTTCTGGAGGCTCTCTAGCTAGGCGCAGCCCGTTCCGGTCGCTGCAGCCGACGCCCAGCGCGTAAGGCGAGCGGAGGTGAGTCGGCTCTTGGTTCGGCATCTAACAGTACGAGCGCAGCGTTACGCCGCTCCACTCCACAGCTGCAAGTACCGCCGACGGCGCGCCCACGATCTGAGACCGCACGAATCGCCGGCGGATCCAGATGGTTCGGCCAACTTGGGTCCACGTTGGATCCAAAACCGCCCAAACACCGAGTAAGACGAAGGCATGGAGACACCAGAAAGCAAGACGAGTCAATAACTTAGACCGTTTCCGCTGAATCTGCAAGACCTCCGATCCCCGGTTGCAAAATCCGGGCGGCGCCTCCAAAATCACTCTAACCAGCGAATGTTTTCGCGGCAGGTCTGCGTACGGTCGAATTGACTCCGCACCTGTCGTGGCGGATCTCTGGATGCGAGCGATCGAACGTCGAGTTCGATCCGACACAGGTCAACAAGCAGTGCTCTCGGCCGTCCGCAGATAGGTTGCGCTAGACTTCGCCCATGTGGGACGCCCTACGCCTTGACGTCCGGCATTCCTTCCGCAGTTTGCGGCGGACTCCAGGTTTCTCTGCGATCGTCATCGTAACGCTGACGCTGGCTGTTGGCGCCACTGGCGCACTGGGCAGCCTCCTCAACGCACTGGTATTGCGAAGACCCGTGGTCCCCAGTCCGGGGCAGCTCGTGGCCCTGTCGGCCTTCGAGCCGCGGGCGAGTGTAGACGGCTATTTTTACGCCGACACGGTCAACGCGTATCGCGCGTCCGAGCGGTCCTTCGCGCAGCTGTCGTTGTACGCTGGCGGCTCCCTGCCCGTCGAGTTCACCGGGCCGCGTTCGGGTGGGGTCGAAAGCGCCGTGGCGGAGGTCGTGTCCCCGAGCTACTTCGACGTGGTCGGCGCGCGCGCATCGGCCGGACGGTTCTTCAACGAGTCGGATGATCGCGTCGTGGTGATCAGCGAGGCGTTCCGCAGGCGGATCTTCGGCGATGCGTCCGGCATCGGCCGAGTGATCAAGGTCGACACAGTGCCAGTGACCGTGATCGGCGTCGTCGCGGCGAACGGTTTCGGCGGTCTGGACGTCGACCGAGCGGTCGACATCATCGTGCCGTTTGAGGTGATGCGCGCGGCGGGCGGCGGCGTCCCGTCCCAACCGTTGCGATCGGAACAGCTCGTTGGACGTCTCGCCCGCGGCGTGTCCATCGACGCCGCGCGTGCGGAACTGCGTGTGCGATGGCCGCCCGTGCAGGCGGCGACGCTGCCGGCGGCTCTGCCCGAAGCCGAACGGCAGGCGCTGCTCGGTCAGCGGCTCACCATTGAGCCGCTCGCCTCAGGGTTTTCTGCTATTCGCGATCGGTACGGCACCACGCTCTGGATGCTTCTGGCGCTGACGGGAATCCTCTTGGCGATTACCTGCGTCAACCTTGCGGGCCTGACGCTGGCGCGCTCGCTGCAGCGCCGGCACCAGGTCGCGATTCGTCTCGCGCTCGGGGGAAGCGCGCGACGGGTGTTCTGGCAGCTGCTGGTCGATGGGATTCTGCTGGCCGCGGTGGCGTTCGCGGGTGCGCTTCCGCTGGCGTGGGGAATCATTCGAGTCGTCACGGCAACGCTGGTGAGCCCGAACGGACCGGACCTGCCGCCAGTCACTCCTGACCCCGGCGTGATCGCCGCGACGGCGCTGCTCACTATCGCCATCGGCCTCGCGATGGGCGTCGTGTCCGCGTGGCAGTCGGTCAGCGTCCGTGTCGACGAAGGCCTGCGTCACGGCCGGCGCGTGATCGGCTCATTGGGAGCGTTCGGGCGCGGCGTGCTCGGCGCACAGGTCGCGTTGACGATGACGCTACTGGTCGGCGCGGGACTCTTCACGACGACGCTGGCTCACTTGCGGGCGAACGATTCGTCCCTCCAGTCGCAGCGCATCGTCTTTACCCGGGCGTTCCGTGGCCCCGCAGATCCGGAGCTGTTGCCGCCCGGGTACTACCAGTCGCTCGTCACCGCGCTTGCCCACATGCCGGGCGCCGACGCGGCGGCGCTGTCCGTGTATTACCCGACGTACTTCGGGCTCAAGGTGGCCGTTCCGACCGACTTTCACTACACGCGGGCGGACGGCGTCACGCCGCTCGACGGCACGGTACTGACGGAATTCATATCGCCCGGCTTCTTCGCGCTGTTCCGATTCCAGCTCCTGGAGGGCCGCGACGTCTCGTGGGACGACCGCCTGGGGACACCCGCCGTCGCGCTGCTCTCGGCGTCCCTGGCGCGCGCGGTGTTCCCGGGTGGCGACGCGATCGGCCAGCGCATCCGGATCGCCGGACCCGATCATCGAGAGGTCGAAGTCATCGGTGTGGTCGCTGACGCGCCCTATGTCAAGCTGGACGATCCGGCCCCGCGCGTCGTCTTCCGGCCGATCATGCAGGAAACGGCACGGACGCAGTTTCCGATGGCATACGTCCGCGCGACAGGCGACCTCGCGACGGTGCGCGACGGCTACACGCGCGTGTTCAAGTTACTCGGGCATCGGTCGCTGCGCAGGTTCTTCATCACGTCCTCAGAATGGGTCGACGGCGCCCTGCTGCAGGAACGCTTCACGGCGGGCCTGGCGACGTTCGCGGCGGCGCTCACGGTCCTTCTCGCCTGCATCGGCGTGTACGGGGTGCTCGCGTATTCCGTGACGGCGCGGACACGGGAAATCGGCGTGCGCGTGGCCCTCGGCGCCACGCGGCGGACGGTCGTCTGGATGGTTGTGCGCGACGGCTTGGCGATTGCGGTCCCCGGGGTGCTCATCGGCGCTTTGTGCGCGTGGGCTGCTGCGCGGCTCGTACGGGCGCAGCTCTACGGCATCGGCCCCGGTGATCCACGCACGCTGGTGATCGCCGCAGCGATACTGCTTGCCACGGTGCTGGCCTCGTCATGGCTTCCGGCGCTACGCGCGTCGAGGGTAGTGCCCCTCGACGCACTGCGTGAGGAGTAAACGACGAGCCGGTTGCGGAAATCGTTTCCAGCTACGCACATGCGGGCAACCGACGCCTGAACCGTGATGCGCGGCCGAAGACAGACTTCGCGCGACTCCGCCATGCCTCGTCGGTCGTGTTCGTCATGGCCCTAGTGACCGATCAGTAACTGCGGACGGACGGTAGACTCGCGCGAGCCGAACGTGACGTAGGGGAGCGTGTCCGTCTTGCCCTTTAGCGCAATCGCAATCCGTGTCGCGCCGGCTGCACGTTGCGCCTGTGCGTACGACGTGAGATCGATGGTATACCACCGGCCGGTCGTCCCCGAGACCGTAAGCGATCCGATCGCAGTCGAGCCCGACGCGGGCCGGTTGTTGTAGTTCACGCCAGTCTCAGACCAGCTGGTATTGGCCACCGGAAACACGCTCGTGGTTACGCTCGACGCGCGCGTGTCAGAGAGATGGCCGAACACGCGCAGTGTTGCGGTGTCGCCTGTCTTCAGCGCACTGATGTCGAGCGTCATGTACCCTTCGCGCAAGTACTCGGCCTGCGCACTGTACTTCGCGATGACCTCCGACATCCTGCCAAAGCCGGTGGATGCTGAGGCCCCGCCCCGCACGTACGTGTCACCGACGATTCGCGCATCCTCTGCAGACAGCGGGCCCGCAGTCGTCGTGAAGCTATACGTCGCGCCAGTCTTCGTCTTGTTCGCCATCGTCTTGCTGACGATGCGCCAGTAGTACGTGACGCCGGGCTGAAGATTGGTGAAGGTGTATGACTCTTTGGTACTGTTGGTTCCGGCCGTTGCCGAGCCCGGGGCGAAATCCTGCACCGCCAGCGGCGGCGTGCTGGACGTGCCGAAGTAGATGTCGTACTTGTGCGCCCACCACCCGCCTTCCCACTTCAGGGTGACGGACGCGCCCACCCCGAGCGCACCGTTCGCGGGGCTCACGTACGCTGGCGTCTCGGGGAATCCAGGAACGAAGCCCTGAAACATGGCGGGTGAGATGGACGACCCGTCGATCTTCAGGTTGTTCCATTTCCGGTCGAATTGATCGACGAACCACTGGAAGAACCAGGGCTTCTTCGAGAAGTAGTTGTGCTCCCGCTGCGTGTCCGAGGACGACGCCGTCCAGTTGGACGAGCCGAAGACCGCAAGCCCCTTCGAATACATCAGGATGGACTTCTGATGCATATCCTGTCCGCTCGACTTGTCCTTCCACTTGATCGGGATACCGGCCATGTACATCCGGTCCACGTTGTACGAGTCCCAGAAGTAGCTGGTGGTCCGGTACTGCTTCTGGTCGGTGATGAGGCGGACGGGAATACCCGCCTGCTTCATCTTGATCAGCTGATCGGGAATCTTGGCCGAGGTGATGCGGAACATGACCGCATCGACCTGCGTCATTTCGGCTTTCAGACCGGTAATGACGCGATCCTGATAGTCGTTGTCGGGAGGAAAGTTCAGATCGGGGCTGATCGGGAACGTGGGATAGTTGCGGACGAGCGGCGTCGTGATGTTGGCGAGGTTCTGATAGTTGACCGTGTCGGTCCAGAGGTCGTCGAACTTGGTCTGGAAGCTGGTGACGAGGGCCGGATCGTCGGTGAAGTACACGGCCTCGTCCACGTAGTTGGTGTACGGAATCACCGGGGAGTACGAACCGTTGGCGAAGTTCGCGGCGGTGAACTGCATCTTTGCCTGGCCCGCGTAGATCATCACCTTCCAGTGCTGGATGCCGGTGGTCACCTTGTTCCGGATGGGAATGCCGGCGGCGATGATCGTATTGCGTACGCTCGCATTGGCTGGGTAATTCGCGTCGGCCCGCGTGTCGAGAATGATGCGCACGGGCACACCGGCCTGCCAGCGTTTGATGATTTCCGCCGAGTAGCGCGAGTCGGTCATGAACCAGAACGACACGTCGAGCCCGAGATTCTCATTTCGGATCAACTGAATGATCGGCGTTCGGCAGTCCTCGTACGAGTTGTCGCAAAGCCTCTCCTGTGCGGAAGCGCGGCTTGACATACACACGGAGACGGCGACGAGGGTAACAAGTACCAGAAGCATGCATTCCCGGTGCATGCCGACCTTCGCTGGTATGCCAGAGCGCGATTTCATGATCCCCATTCCGTGATACACCTCGACGACTCGTCCGTGGCCTTTGCCAAGACTCTGCCAACTGCGCAGGTGCTTCGAACCTGAGACTCTTTCAGTCGAGCTCGGGGCGTTGTTTGCCTTGCGTTCAGGTATTCAGCGCAAGGTGCACTCGCTGCTCCGCTGCTTCTTGCGCACAACTGCGCCTCAGCTCGCTGGCGGTTCAGCTCAGTGCAGGCCGCACGAGTCCGATCGCTGAACCGGTTAAGGATGTGCTCGAGGGGTTACTCGATTCGGGTGGTGCGAACTGCCCGAGCCCAGATGTGCGGGAACGTTCTGCGGGATGAGGCCGGACGGGCGACCGATGGGCCGAGCAGCCGTACCCGACACGCGGCTGCGGTGGCCTGCCAGATGATTGCGTGGAATTGGACGCAGTTCGAAGAGCGAGTCGGCCGAGCACTGGAACACTCCGGCGTCCGAACCGCACACCGCGTTCAGAGGTGAACAAAGATACCCGATCGCCGATGATTATCTGACGTCGACCGATGCAGGAGCGCGACCGACCCACACGCCTCGAAACGGCCCTTCAGCGCGACCGCGGCACTCTGGCGATCGTCCTGGTCGCGATTCCACTCGCCGCCTGGACATGGATCGCGCTCCTGGCGCACGACATGTACGGTTCGATGCAGGGCGCGTCTGCCTGGATGATGTCTATCGAGTGGGACTGGCCGCGCCTGGTCCTGTTGTGGGCCATGTGGGCGGTCATGATGACCGCGATGATGCTCCCGACCGCAGCGCCGCTGATCCTGCTCTACGCGTCGGCGATGCGACGGAACGCCTCCGTGCAGGCGCCCGCGCGTCGCATCTACGCCCTCGCCGCGGGTTACGTGTTCGTGTGGACGCTGTTCAGTGTTGCGGCGACCGCGCTGCAGCGCGTCCTCGCCGGGAGCCTGGTGTTGACGCCGATGATGGAGCCGGCTACACCGATCGCAGGCGCTGCCATCCTCGCGATCGCCGGCGTGTACCAGTTGACCCCGCTCAAACGCGCCTGCCTGCGCGCCTGCCGATCGCCGCTGGGGTTCATGATGCAGCGGTGGCGCGACGGTGTTGCCGCTGCTTTTCGTCTCGGCGTCGCGCACGGGACCTACTGCCTCGGCTGCTGCTGGGCGCTGATGCTGATTCTATTTGTCGGCGGCGTGATGAACCTGGTGGTCATCCTCGCGCTGACCGCGTGGGTGCTGATCGAGAAGCTCGCGCCGATCGGTGAACGAACGGCAACCGCCAGCGGCGTGCTGCTGCTCGCGGTTGCCATCTGGATGGGGCTGCGCTGAGACGTCCAGCTAAGCGTTCGCCCAGGTGAACGGCGCGTACTGGCCGCTGTTGCGGCCGCTCTCGTCGTTCCAGGCGAGACCGAGCACGTTGACCTTGCTGTGGAGCGCATGCGCGAGCGACACCCGGCTGTTGGCGGGATGACCGGTGTTGCCGAGCTCGAGCGGCTCCTTCGCGGTCGGGTCGATGCCCATCGCCGGGTCCGCCGACATGCTGACGAACGTCGAGGCGTTGACCGACCATTTCGCGCCGTCGCGTTCGAACCGGATCGGCGCCGATTCGACGCCCGCGAAGTTGGTGATCATCCCTGACAGCGCCGCCATCGGACCGCCCGCGCCGCCGCTCGCAATCGCCACCATCGCGTCGCGCTGGGCCGCGCTGGCGCGATCGTCCACGATCACGCCGGCCGTCCAATGGCCTTTGCCCATCTCCGCCGGCGTGAAACCGACGACGACGAAGCCGAGGCCATCGAGCGAGACGTCGCCAAAGGCGCCTTTATCGACCTTGAAACTCATCGCGAAGGTGCACGAGCCTTTGCTTGGCTTGGCTTGTAGTTGTGTGAGGATGCAGGGACAGACGAAGTCGCAGCTGCACGTCTCGTAATACTGGCCGGCGACTTTCCATGCTGGTGATGCCACGTCTTTCTCCTTCGCGTCTGTCTTCAATCTACACTCAGTCGAGCGCCTGAGACAGATCTTCCTTGAGGTCGTCGTCGCATGATCGGCTGGGCCGCGTTGTGGAACATTGTGGGTCAGGAAGCGCGTTTGAGCGTCTGTTCGGCGTCGACGCGCTGGGAGTGATGGTCGGGCAATTTAGCCGCCGCGATCTTGACAGCCTCATCGAGGTACGGCCGCGCTTCTGACGCCCGGTGCTGCTGGATCAGAATGTGGCCGAGCGTCGTCAACGCCGGCACGAGCGACACGTGATCCGGCGCGAGCACCTTCCGCTCGATGACGAGCGCGCGGTGCGCTGTCGCTTCGGCTGCCGACAGCCGGCCCGTCGCGTCATACGCGATTGCCAGGTCGACGAGAACGGACGCAACCTCCGGATGGTCGGGCCCATGGCTCTTCTCGCTGATTGCCAGCGCCCGCTCCAGCAGCGGGATCGCGTCGGGCGCGTGCCCGGTGGCGATGTGGAACCGCGCGAGGTACGTCAGCGGGGCCACCAGGGCGATGTGGGTCGGATCGAGCAGCCGCAGGTGCATTCGCAGCGACTCGTCGAGCAGCCCGCGCGCCGCCTTCAGATCGCCGCGGGCCCTGGCGAGATCGCCAAGGGAAGCGAGCATATCCGCGATCCACACGCTCTCATTGCCGAAGGTCTTCCGGCCCAACTCGAGGGCCCGCTCCAACAACTGGCGTGCGGCGTCGAACTCCTCCCGATCGCGCAGAAGCGAGCCAAGGTTCTGGAGCGGCATCATGAGGCCCCAGTTCTCTTCATCGGTGCTGGCCGAGTAGATGGCGATGGATCGTTGGTAGGCCGACCGCGCGCCGGCGAAGTCGCCCCGCTGCTGCAGGGCCGCGCCCATGCTGTTGTAGAGGCTCCCGAGGAGCGCGCTCTTGGGCGTCGCCCGCTCGCGGATCCGGATCGCGCGCTGGAATATCTCGAGCACGCCGTCCCCGTGCCCCGATGCATCGCGGGCGAGCGCGAGCTGGCTCAGACTCGAGGCCAGGTCGGGATCGTCCGGACCGAGGCTGGCCTCGCGCAGCGACACGGACCGTTCGAGCAGCGGCACGGCCTCTGCCGCCCGTCCCTGACGGCGGTACAGGGCGCCGAGCAGGAACGCCGCCTCACCGAGATCCGCGGCCGGCGCGTGCGACCGTTCGCGCAGGGCCAGGGCCTGCTCGGCCAGCGGCACGGCCTTGTCGGTCGCGCTCAGGCCGTCGTACGCGTGCGCCATGATGAGCAGCAGAGGCGCCTGCACCTCGGGTTGGTCCCTGAGCTCGGCCCTGATCGACGCGGTTCCCGAGTCGAGCAGATCGCGTGCCGTAACCGTGTGCCCGCGCGCCATCACCGGATTCGCGCCCTGGAACACGCGCCCCAGAAACGCGGTGGCCATCCGCGCTCGTGCGGCTTCCGCCTGCGCGCGGTCGCGCTCCGTTCGGGCCACGCGCGCCTGCCAGAGCGCCGCGCCGAGCGCAGCCATGACGAGCACCGCCGACAGGCTGGCTGAGGCGAACACCAGCCGATGGCGCGCGACGAACTTACGTGCCACGTAGCCGAGCGATGGTACCTGTGCGTCGACCGGCTGGCCGTCCAACCAGCGTCCGATGTCGCGCGACACCGCGTCGGCCGACGCATACCGCTCGACCGGATCCTTCCGCAGTGCCTTGAGGACGATCGCGTCCAGGTCGCCCTTCAACACACGGCGCCGGTCGTACGGCGGAGAGTCATGCGCGTCCGGAGTTGCCAGGCTCGGGCGAACCGTGTCTGATTCGACGACGATCTTCAGCACCTCGTCGAGCGGCTTGCCCGCCGTCTCGTACGGGCGGACGCCCGCCAGCAGCTCGTAGAGGACGATGCCGAGGGCGTAGATGTCGGAGGCGGTCGTGAGCGGCAGGCCACGGAGCTGCTCCGGGCTGGCATAGCCGGGCGTGAGAGGCCCCATGCCCAACTCCGTGCGATCGGTCCCGTCAGCGCCGGGATCCGAGACGAGCTTGGCCACGCCGAAGTCGAGGACCTTCGGCACGCCGTCCGAGGTCACGAGGATGTTGGCCGGCTTCAGATCGCGGTGAATGACCGAGCGCGCGTGCGCGTACTGGACCGCGTCGCAGACATGCCGGAAGAGCGTCAGGCGCGCGCGCACGTCGAGGCCATGCTCGCGGCAATACGTCGTGATGGGCACGCCCTCGACCAGCTCCATCACGAGATAGGCCTCGCCGCGCGGTGTCACGCCGCCGTCGACGAGCGAGACGATGTAGGGATGGCGGAGCGAGGCGAGAATCTGCCGCTCGATCCGGAACCGGCGCGCCGCGTCCTCGTGAGCGACAGCGGCGGCGATCACCTTGACGGCGACCGACTGCGTGAAGCCGCCTTCCATGCGCTCGGCGAGGTAGACCGTTCCCATGCCGCCGGATGCGATCCGCCGGACGAGGCGGAACGCGCCGGCCGTGTCGCCCTCGTGGAGTCGGGCCGGCAACCGGTCCGGCTCCGCGCTGGCAGTGGCCGGGGGCATGAACGCGGTCGCGCGCGCGTACGCGTCCAGCAACGACTGCACTTCCGCACGCACGGGGTCATCGTCGCCGCACTGCTCGTCGAGCAGACCGGCGCGTTCAGCGGCGCCGAGATCGAGCGCGTCGGTGAAGAGCGCTTCGACCCGGTTCCAGAATGCGCGCGTCGACGCGTTCGCGTCCAGGCTCATGCCGACGCGCAGATGCTACCGCAAAGACAGGCGCCGCCGTGCAACCATCCCTGCCGCGCCGATGACAACGAGGCTCAACGTTCCCGGCTCCGGAACCGGGTTCGGAGGTGGCGGCGTCGTACCGGAACCACCGGCAAGCAACAGGCGGTTCACGCCGAGACCGGCATCCGCATTCGACGTGAGCGTGACGATCGCCCTCGTGATGTTCGCGCTGTCGCTCAGCGCGCCGAGGAACGGCGCCGTGCCGTCGCCGGCCCCCAGATTCGCCCCGGTGACCGTGAACAGGCCGAGCGACGTCGCCCCGTTGAAGACCTCGAGCGACGCACCGAAATCCAGATAGTTGGCCGGCGTGATCTGCAGGCCAAGGCCCCCGACAGCGGTGGCGAACTCGACCGTGAACGCCGTCGCGGTTGCAGCCGGATCGATGGCATCGCCGGTGTACAGCACGTTGTCACCGACATTGAAATTGCCGAACCAGTCGGTCCCTTCGACCAGGCCCGTGAATGCGGACCCGTCGCTGACGCTCGCCGACAGTCCCTGATTGCTGGTCACGCCGAGCGGCGACGCCTTCGCAACCGCACTGCCGCCAGCGTCGAGCACGCGCACCTGGCCCCAGTCGATGAAGTCGGTCGCGGCAAGGGCCGCCGCTGAACCGGCCTGAATCGTGTCGGCGGCTGCCGGACCCGCCAGCAACGCGATTGGCAGGACGAGAATCGCGAGTCTGCTTTTCATCATGGCCTCCGTTGCCCTTACGGCGTGCAGGTCGACGTGAGTTGTCCGGCGTTGTAGCGGCTCAGCTCGAGCGCGATGTTCATCATTCGCTGACCCGTGGTCGTGTTCGGCATGACGCGATACGGCACCTTGCCTCCGAAGCCGTCGAGGAGTGTGTCGGCGACCATCGACGGCTGCAGCATCGGGCCTGGAGCGGCGCCGTTCGCTTCGTTGAGCCGCGCCGCGATCAACTGTTGCGCGATCACGACGCTGGCATCGGGGCGCAACGCCGTCGGCGCCATCTGGAGGATGCCGAGCAGCTGGTTCTGCGTGTAGACCTGATTGCCGAGCGACATGGATGTCAGCGGCCAGTCCGCCGGACGGCTGCGCCAGGTGGTCGATGTCTTGGGGCACTTGAAGACCTGCGGCACGACGTTGTCGATCACGCCGGCAGATGGCACGTCCACCGTGTAGCCGGGGGGCAGCTCGAAGACGACGGAACCGTCGCTTGGCAGACCCAGTCTCCCCTCGTCGATAGCGCCGGACGAGGCCGCGATGAAGTTCGCGATGGAGAAGCTGGAGATGGCGGCGTTGAAGGAGAGCTTGAGCGGCTGGTTCGTCTCCACCGTCGTCGTGAAGACGATCTCGCCTCGAACCTCGTCGATCGTGGACGTGGCGAAGCCGGCAAACGGGTTGCCCGGGCCCCCCGTCACCGGCAGTGACTGCTGGAAGAACTTCGTGATGAAACCGTCCGGGTCGAGACTCTCGAGTCCGGCGATGCGCGGCTTCGGCACGACTTTCCCGTTGGTGATGGCGCCGGGCAGGACCAGAGCAACCTGCCCCTGACGGTTCAGCCGGACTTCCAGCGCGCCCTGCGCAAACGTCCCGCCGGACAAGACGTTAGGGTTGGTCAGGGTGACGGAGAGTTGCAGGTTCGCGCTGGTCGACGACGACAGCTGCGAGTGGCCATCGGTCATCTCGATGAAGTACTGGTAGATGTTGGCGTGAAACGGCACGTGCACGGTTGCCAGCACGGTCGACGCGGGTCCGGAGACGATGACGTCGGTGAGGTTGGCAGCGGCAAAGGTCCCGCAGTTGCGGAGGTCGTTCCCCAGAAAGTTCGGCGCGGCCACCGCCGTGAGCACCCCGAACCGCAGCGGTGGGCCCGGGTAGGCGCTGCCGCCCGTGCTGGTGCCGCTGGTCTCGGTGACGTTGGTGACGATTGGGACCGGTACCGGCGAGCCGAAGTACTGTGAGCTCTGCCCGCAACTGGTGCCCGCCGAGTAGTCCGTGGCCCAGGCAGTGCCGGCGGTCGCCAGGGTGATGACCCCGACCGCCACCGGCGCGCCCCAGCCAAAAGTCGCCAATCGCCGGAACAATGTCGCCGCGATCCAGTCTTTCATCGTTGTCCCTCACTTCGTCGACACGAATCGGGTCTTGGCACACATGGCGTAATCGGCTGGCGAAACGGCTCATGTGCCTGAACGATGCATGACTCGCGGTGGCGTATGATTTGCCTAGACCTCAACCGTGGCGGCCGAGACGAACCATCAGGGTGACATTACCCAGTTGCTGGACCGCTGGTCTGGCGGCGACGTGGACGCGTTCAACGCGCTGGTCCCGCTCGTCTACGACGAGCTGCGGACGCTCGCCGCGCATTGCCTGCGCGACGAGCGGGACGGCCACACGCTGCAGCCGACGGCGCTCGTGCACGAGGCCTTTCTGCGGATGCGGAACGTTCGATCAGTACAGATGGAAAACCGCGCCTATTTCTATGGTGCGGCCGCGCGGATAATGCGGCGCGTGCTCGTGGACCACGCGCGCCGGCGACGTGCTGACAAGCGCGGAGGCGACCGTTCGGCCGCGGAACTGACGGCCGCGCTCGATCAGCCGATCGACGTACGGATGGACCTGGTCGCCCTCGACGAGGCGCTCGAAGCGCTCGCGGAGATCGCGCCCGAGAAGGCAAAGGTCATCGAGTTGCGGTTCTTCGGTGGCTTGACGATCGAAGAGACCGCCGACTACCTCGGGATCGCGCCGGCGACAGTGAAGCGGCAGGTCGCGTTCGCGCGGGCGTGGCTGTTCCGCGCGCTGGATCGATCGTCGTAGGTCCGTTCGCGCTCCAATGCCGTGACTCGAAATGTGCGGCGCTGTCATTCGTGCCGGAGACCCACCACAGGATTCATCGTTGCCGCCCTTCGCGCCGGACAGAGGCAGCCGTCACGGCGACTCCGATTACTTGGTTTCGCGGCACATCGACTCGGTAAGGCGCTAACACGTGAGCACTCTCGCTCTCTTCCTGCTCGTTGCGGGCACCCAGTTCGCGTTCCACGCGTTTCGGTGGCTTCGCCGTCGTGCTGAAGATGGAGAAATCCGAGACGTGCTCGAGACATTGCATGCTCAGGACGAAGCGCGCCGAAAGACCTTCAAGTCTCCCATGCCGCCGGCCGATCCGCGCGATATCGCCGGCTGGGATGCCTATTGGGAGGTCGAGCTCGAAACCGGCGGCCTGCACACTCGCTTCCGCGACGTCTTCATAGCGCACTGGGACACCTCGGGGCTGCTGGAAACTCGAGGAGTGCGTACGGTTCTGTGCGTTGGGAATGGGCTCTCGTCGGAGGCCGCGAGCCTCGCCGGGAAGGGCTTCGATGTCACGGCACTCGACGTGTCCCCGCTCGCCATTCGAACGGCGGAGCAAGGGTGGAAGACGAGCGACGTCAATGACACGTTGCGATTCGTGTGCGGCGACCTGTTCGATGCGACCGCCTGCCCCGGACCGTTCGACGCGGTCATCGAGCGGTGCACGCTGCAGTTGTACAGCCCCGACGAGCGGACAATTGGGCTGGAACGGCTCACAGGGCGGCTTGCTCAGCGGGGATTGTTCGTCAGCCATGTGCATATGGGCGGCTGGAGGCCGGGGCAGCCCAGGGAGCATTACGCCCGTCCCTGGCTGGCGGCTCACGGCTTCCGTGAAGACCCGGGTGCCGAGCGAATGTGCCGCCTGACACTCATGACGGGGTAGGGATGAACGCGATGAGAGGTAGAGAGGTTTCCGCCTGAGGGCGTGCCGACGTCCGTAACGCCCGCTTGACGCTCAGTACAGTCGAGTCTCCAAAAACATGTCACACGATAATTTCATTACCCAGTTCATTTCGCAGCTGCGCGCCTCGGACATTCAAGCGCTTCCCATTTACGGTCAGAACGCTCATCGGCTCGCGGACCACTTGGAGATGCGCATTAGCCAGCCGCGCAACGATGGCTTCGACATCTCTCAGACAGGCAGCAATGAAGAGGACCGCCGGGCCTTGGCGGCATGGCTGGAGGACGCAGCCCACGCTGGCCCTTTCCTTGCTCCTTCGTGGGGCCGACACTTCTCGGAAGCGCTGGCATGGCTCCTGCGGAACAACCATGCTATCGGCGCAAGAAGCGTGTTGCTCGCGTTGTTCGCAAGTGTTGACTCGAAGGTCGCCCAACTGATCACCGACGTGGGCGTGGATGCTGCGTACGCTTCTTTGTCCACAACGTCAGCAAAGGAGTAAGACTACTCTCCGCCGCGCGGCCAGGCGCGAGCGCAGGATGAACAAACAGTTTGACGAAGCGGATCATCAAACGTCGCGAACCGGGCGACGGCGCTTGTAGCGGGACGTGGACCGTGGTGTAAGGCACACGTGGGATGTAGCTGGCGGGATCTGCGTCTCGTTCGTTCCCGAGCGAGCGCCCAAGGCGAACGCCTACGCGGAGTGCTTCGTCGGTCGATCAAGGAAGAACGTTTTGACCATTGATCCCGCTACGCGAGCGCCAAAACTCCGGCCCCATCTCAAGCCCGCCGGCAATCCGCACGACGAACCGAGTGCACTGTCTGTCCGCGGCTCGGCGCCTTGCGGGAACGCGACGCCAGTCCCGCCAAAACGCCCGAGGACGGGTCACGAGTTGCTATAGCCGAAACCTCTAGTCATCGCGGCACTGACGAACACTCTTCAGCACTACTCAGCAACACGAGACGTGCGAATTCATTGAGCAAATCCGTGGAGTTGTTCGATAATCGAGGCGCCAGGTCGAGCTGGGCTGTCCAACTCGTGTTAGGCGTCGTTCAAGACAGGAGATGTGATGGCCGAGAGCGGTATTCGCGAGTTGATTATCGAGAATCGGCATACCGGCGAGCGGTTGGCGATGCGGCGTGTAAAGCGGGGCGACGAAGTGTGGCTGGAACTGAAAGGTTTGCTCCCCCCACATCAGCAAGGGCCTCCTCTCCATATTCACGTCGCGGAGGATGAAGAAGGGGTCGTCAGATCCGGCACGCTGTCGGCTGTGCTCAATGGTCGCCGATTCACCGTAGGCTCGGGAGAGCGGGTGTCGCTCCCTCGCGGATCGACCCACCGGTGGTGGAACGACGGGAATGAACTCCTGGTGTTCGAAGGCTATGCGCGGCCCGCAGTCGACCTGGACCGATTTCTTCAAGCGATCTTCGACGTCCTCAACGCAGGCTCGGCCGGCCGGCCTCCGCTCTTCTACATGGCCCATCTCCTCTTACGGCATCGTCATACGCAGACCCTCGTCATCATGCCGCGACCGATTCAAGCCGTGCTGTTTCGAGTGATCGTCGCAGTGGGCACGCTGCTTGGGCGCTATCGCGGGGAGGACTGGCCCGGGTGTCCATCTCGCTGTCTCGGTGCGCCGTTGGATGCTGAAGGAGCCACCGAGTCAGCGCCTGCGCAGTCGCCCGAGAACGGGTCGCGAATCACTATAGCCGACGTCTAGCCATCGCGGCACAACCGGGCACTCTTCGGCACTACTCAGTAACATGTGTCGTGTGGTTTCATTCAGCAAAGCCGCGGATTCGTTCGTGATTCGAGACGCCAGGTCGAGCTGCAAACTACTGACCGCTGTGCGTGATTTTTCCAGTCAGCTTGACGGTGTGGATGCCCACCTGTCCGTACGTGTCGAACAGGATCCAGGGCTCGTTGGCAGTCCCCGCCGTGCTCACGAGCATGATGAAGAGATCCTTGCCCCTGCGGCCGCCACCAAGGCCCACTTCGGCTTCGTTGAGGTAGAACACGACAGCGCGCTCCGAGTCCCCAACGCTGCACGCAGACGAATCCCAAACGGCCGTTCAGAGGAACGACCACGCAGAACTCAGATCGTCAGCCGCGTAGACGCCGAAGCTGTCGCCCGACGGCGAACCGGGGAAGCAGCCGGGGGCCCCGTTCAGATAGTCGATTTCAATCTTCTGGGCGACGCTATGCGGCGGAATCGTCAGTTCGACGATGCCGAACGGCTCGGGCTGGTCTGCCCGTCAGGCCTTACGTCGCAAGCGCCGGCTTCTCGACGAACGTCTGTCCATCCTTCCGATCGGCGACTAACCTATCGACGACACATCTGAGAGCGTCGGTGCCGACCGCAATCCGTTGCGGGTGAGGCGCACGCCCGGTCAACGGGGAGCGGAAAGGACTCAGAGCCTATGCAAGGCGAGCGACGGGAAGGCATTGTCATCGTACGAGGTGCGGCCACCGGTGTTGCCCAGGAAATCATCGCCGGCCCGCATCAATTCCTCAGCGACGAGCCGACATCAATGGGCGGAACAGACACGGGCCCGACGCCGTACGATTTGCTGCTCGCTGCAATTGGTTCGTGCACGTCCATGACCATCGCGATGTACGCACGGCGCAAGCAGTGGCCGCTGGAGCGTGTCACGGTTCGCCTCGGTCATTCGCGCGTCCACGCTGAAGATTGTGCCGATTGCGAAACGCGCCCGGCCGCACTCACGCTCATTGAACGAGAGATCGAGCTCGAGGGCGCCCTCGACGAAGAACAACGCTCGCGGCTGTTGGCGATTGCCAATCGCTGCCCGGTCCATCTGTCACTCACGACACATATGCGCATCACGACGAAGCTGGCATAAGAGACGTTCGAGTTCGTTCAAGAGCACGCCCGGCCTTCGTCTTGGCCCAGCAGGCGTTCGTACGGCGTCTGTCCTTTTACCGCGCGATCCGACGAATCGTATTTGTAATCCTCGCTAGGGCGTCACCTGACTCCAGGTCGCGCCGTCCCGGGAGATGAATGCCGAGAAAGCTACTCCCGAGCGAACGAGCTTGAGCCATCGCGGCACCGTCGTTGCCGTCGTCGGACCGTCGCTCAGCGTCGTCCCTCGCGACGGCGGAATGTCGCGTTGCCATCCGTCGTCATCGTCATCGCGGCGTGGCGCCAGGAGTACCGGCCGCGAGGGCGGCGTTCGTCGAGGTTGCGGTGACAGACATGTTCGAGAGGGTCGCATGGGTTGTAGCGGTGCCGCCGTTGCGGAGGGCCAGGACGCCGACAAGGACGGTGCTCGGCAGGGCCACCGTGGAGTCGGTGACGGGGATAGGCGTCCAGCTCGCACCATTCTGTGAATAGAACGCGGAGAAGCTGGTGCCCCTTCGGCTCAGTTTCAGCCAGCGAGGAATGGATGTCGAACCCGCGGAGGGGCCATCGCTCAGCGTCGTCCCGCCTATCGTCGTGCGCCGCCGGAACTTCAGCTTGGAATCCGTTCCAATGACGATGGATGCGTGAATTGCGTTGGCGGCAAGGCCATCGCGGAACATGACGCCGCCTTGCGCGTAGGTGGCCCCGTTCGGAAGTGTCACGGTAGCAACCCGGGCGATGAGGTCTCCATCCCCGGTCCACGAGCGATAGACACAGCCGAAGGTGTCCGTACCCGCCCAGAGCTGCGTGCCGGCTGCGTCGATGGTGAAGACGCCGTTCGCGTAGCTCGCGCCTGTCGGCGTTCCCACCGTGCCGACATTTCCCACGACCCAGGGGCTCGGCAGCGTCGTCCCGGTATTCGACACGTAGACCGTGACGCTCGCGACGCGACGGTTGCCGGTGGCGTCCCGGGCCTCCCCGGTCAGGGTGTGACTCCCGTCCGCGGTTGCGGTCGTGTTCCAGCTCGCCGTGTACGGCGCCGTCAGGTCTTCGGAACCGCGGTTCGCGCCGTCCAGCTTGAATTGCACGCCGACGACACCGACGTTGTCCGAGGCGGAGGCCGAGACGCTGACGGTGCCCGAGACGGCACTGCCATTCGCGGGAGCCGTGATGGACACGGTCGGGGGCACGCCATCACCGGTCCCCGGACGCGTGACACGCACGTTGTCGAACTTCGCCGAGACCCAGACCCCCGTCAAGGTGCTGTACACCGCCACGCCGATGAAGGCGCTCCGCGGAAGCGCAAGCGTGAACGCGCCCACGGGCGTCCACGTGACGCCATCCACCGACGCGAACGCGTCGAACGTGTCACCGGTCCGCCGCAGCTTCATCCAGTTGGGGAGCGGCTGGTTCCACGCCGCGACGCCCTTGCGCTTCCCTCCCACGACGTCCTTCACGTGCAGCTCGACTCCCGGCGGGTCGCTCGCGATCTCACTGGGTCGACCCATCAGGGCGACGTAGCGCGCATTCGCCGCAAGAGACTCGCGGATCATGATGCCGGCACGCGTACCATAGAACTTCTGGAGCGTGTTGAGGCGAACGACCATCTCTCCATCGCCGTCGAGGGGTTGCTGGACGTAGTAGAAGGCATCGTTCCCGTTCGCGCCGTAGCCCGAGCCGTTCAAGGTGAACGAGTCCGGACCCGCGAGCGCGACGAATCCTGGACGGCCGACATTTCCGATGTCCGTCGCGCTGAAAGGCGGTGGGAGCGCCGGCCGTACCGGAGGCGAGTCCGTGAAGGCGTTGACGATGAGTCGGGCCAGGACATTTCTGGTCATTTGCTGGATCTGCGGCACGGTCGTCGACCAGATGATGCTGCCAGTCGCGAAGACAGTCGCGCCGCTGGGCGCGCGGTAGATGGTGACGTCGGAGAAGTTCGCGGCGAGCGCGGTGGCGGGTGAGTGGGCGAGGCGACGCGTGTTGGCCGGCGACTTCGTCCCCATCTGGTCGACCTCGTAGCCGAGGAAGGGCGCCCCGTTCGCCTCGGTGAGTCGATCGCCATTCTTCAAGCCCGTGCCGGTGAACGCCCAGTGCGATGCGTCCTCGATGACCATCGCGGGCCGCGCCTGCGTGATGAAGAGCACGCCTAGCAAAGCGTCTTCAGGGCGGTTGACCGGAGGAAGCCGCCATTCGGTTGTCGCCAACGTCGGATCGGTGGCCAGAATCGGGTCGTTCTTCCAGTCAGTCTTGTACCCGACCATGCTGCGGCGAGGCTGCTGCCCGACAATGCTCGGCTCGTAGCGCACCTGCCAGTAGATGCTGTTCCCCGCGAAGAACCCGAGGCTTACGCCGGTGTCACGGGCGAGCTCGGCGTGGTCGAACATCCCCTTCGACCAGGTACTCGTCGTGGCCGATGAACAGCAAGGCACGGTGGTTCGAGAACAGGCTCGCGTTCGCATCGAGATCGACCTCGGTCGCATACGAAACGTCGTAGCCTTCGTTCTCGAGCCACCGGCTCAACGCGGCCTCGCCCACCGTCACGGGCGCGCCGTAGGAGCCCTCGCCGTAGTAGGGCCGGTTGAAGGAGACGCGACGTGCCCCATTTGCATGGTCGCCACGGTTCGTGATCGTGCCGTACAGCGACTTGCCACCCCAGACGTTGTAGGCCTGGTAGGTGTTGACAGTCTGGATGATGAGGAGATCGCTGGTGCGATCGTCGTCCCGCACCGTGAAGGAGATGTACTGCTGCTTGCCTCCAGTGCTCTCGGTGAGCTTCACCAGGTAGAAGCCACTCATCCAGTCCGTGGCGTCGGCGGAGCGCGGAACGACGAGCGAGTATGGGTCGAGCCAGGCACATTCGATCATGCCCAGCGAGTCCATCGGGCAATCTGGCTGCAGCCGACCGGTACGGGTGACGGTGGGGATCATGCGCCGGGCGCCGAGGCCCCCGTAAGAACCCATGCGAAAGATGTCCATCGTGTAGCTGGGCGCGGCGGTGCTGACGAAGAGGTCGATGCGCCCGCCCCGCGGAACGCTCGTCAGCGATGCATAGCCCTCGATGGCGCGCGTGGTGACGCCGTTGTTGGTGAGCTTCCACTCGAGCGTGCCGGCTTTCGCGTTCTCGACGCTGATGAGATTCGAACCGCTCGCAGACACGACTCCGCTTCCGGCTAACTCGATGGAGACGCTTGGAACAGTAGGGGTTGTGTGAGGCCGCGGAGTATCGTTGACGAGGACAGCAAGGGAAGAAACTTTGCAGCTGGCGTCGGCGCACGTCGTCGTCAACACCTCCGGCAGCCCGTCACCATTCAGGTCGGCCGTGCCGATCGAACCCGCTCCCAGGCCGCCTGAATGATAAGAGACTGGCGCCGGAAAGGTTCCATCGCCGTTGCCGAGCGACACGGCGACGCCGCTCGTGCAGCGACCGCCGGCACACGACGCGAAGAGGATGTCCCGCGTGCCATCGCCGTTGAGGTCCCCGGTTACTACGGATCCTGCCCCGAGCCCACCCATGTCACAGCTGACCGCGTCGCGAAGCGTTCCGTCGCCGTTCCCGAGCAGCACACCAACGACTCCTGCGCCGCTGCCCACGCTGCTGCACGTTCGCGTGCCGACGGGATCGCAGTAGGCAATGACGACGTCCTGATTGCCGTCACGATTGAGATCCGAAATCGCGAGCGACGTTCCCGCGTAACCGCCCGAACCGTACGAGACTGGTTCCTGGAACGTGCCATCGCCGTCGCCGAGCAATACACCCACCGCGCCATTGTCGCGATCGATGGACCCAATCCAGTTACTCACGATCAGGTCAGGCTTGTCATCGCCGTTCAGGTCCGCCACCGCAATTCCGGTGGCAATCGCGCCGCCCGACCCGTACGGCACAGCCTGGCGAAGAGAACCGTCGCCGTTGCCGAGCAGCACGTCAACGGTCCTGCCCTGGTCGGCCGAGCGGTTGGCGACCACTACGTCGGGCTTCGCGTCACCGTTGACGTCCGCGATCGCGATTGAAGGACCAGTACCGCCGGAGCTGTAGGCAACCGCCGACTGGAAGGTACCGTCTCCGTTACCCAAGAGCACGGTGACAGCACTGCCGACACGGTTGGTCGCGGGGCCTGCGTTACCAACGACGAGATCCGGGACGCCGTCTCCGTTGAGATCGGCCGCTGCGACGGACGCAGCGCCGGTGGCGCCTGACGCGTACACCACGACAGGCCTGAAGGTCGCGTCGCCATTCCCCAGAAGCACACCGAGTGTGCCGTTCGGCGACCCGTCGACGGAACCGAAGTGGGAAACGACGACATCCTCCACGCCGTCCCCGTTCAGATCCGCCGTCGTCAATGCACTTGGAGAACCGCCCCCAGAGTCTGTACAGCACTGCCGGCTGCAAGAACGGCGCGGAGCCGAGCGCGTCCAGAGCAGCGGCGACAACGATGATGATCAGGAGACCGCAGAGAGTGCGGATGAATGGTTGTAGCATCTGAGGCCTCGGTCCAAAGGAGTCCGGTCTGTACGCGACAATCGACGCGACGCGCGGCGAACGTACGAACCCGAGGCGGTCAGTGAGGTTCTAGGAGATTGCGCGGCTGCTTCACCCACCTTCTTGCCAACCACGGCTTGCTGCATTTCGGCGAACGAGCTGATGCCGTCGCGGTCGGACGACGCGAACAACAGGTGTGGGAAACCTCACCCTACGCCGAAGCGCGTGGCGGGTCCAGCTCGGCTGATTGGACGCGTCTACTTCTGTGATCCGCAGAGTCCATGGCAGCGCGGCTCGAACGAAAACACGAACGTGTGTTGAGGCAGCCAGCCGAGAGGGACTGACCTGTCGAAGGTGCGCCAGGAGCAACGTGATGTGATCGCTCTGCGCCTGAACACACGCCCGCGGCTCACACACTGGACTGTCAGACGCAACCAGACTAGCGGGATCGTTATGTTCACGGGTTGAAAACGGGTAACACTTTCGGCCGGAAGGGATTCTCGATCGGTTCAACGGGCTGCTGATGCCGGATCGCGATCGTTGGCGAAGTCGCCAACTGGCCCCCGCAGACGACGGCGCGTCAGCAGCTTCTCGTAGAGCGCTTCGGTCCGTTCGAGCTGCGAGTGCAGCGAGAACTTCTCGAGCGCAATCGATCGGCCGAGCCGCCCATCCCTTCGCGCTGCGGCGCATCGCGCAGCAGCCCGACGATCCGGTCGGCCATCCGCTCGACATCGCCCGGCGCGACGAGGAACCCGGTGCGGCCTTCGACGATCGCCTCTCCGGCGCCGCCGACGTCGGTCGAGACGACCGGACGGCCGGCCGCCATGTACTCGACGATCACGTTCGGAAATCCCTCCGACACGGAGCTGAGCACGCAGACGTCCGACACCGACAGCAGCTCCGGCACGCGCCGGCACGGGCCGGTGAAGAACACGTCGGCGGCAAGGCCGAGCTCGCCGCCAGCCGGCGCATCGGTTCGACGAGCTCGCCTTCGCCGGCGACGATGAAGCGCGCCTGCGGGACGGCGTGCCTGCACGCGGCGCGCGGCGCGCAGGAAGGTCGGGTGGTCCTTCAGCGCGAGCCGCAGGTTCGCCAGGATCGTCACGAACAGACGATCGGGCGGCGCCGCCACGCCCAGCACCGCCAGCGCCTCCGCGCGGGTCGCGACCGGCGGCGCCTGCAGGCGGCTCATGTCGACGCCGTTGTAGATCGTGTGGGTCTTCGCGGCCGTCGACGCCGTGCCGCGTCAGGTCCCGCTTGATCGCGTCGGCGTTGACCACCACCGCGTGCGCGGCAGCGAACGCGCGCCGCTCGACGAACCGCTGCGCGCGCGTCCGGCCGGGATCGGTTTCGCGCCGCGAGGCAATCCGCATCCTGACGCCGGCCGCGGCGCCGCCCGCCATCCCGAAGATGTTCGTGTAGAAATCGTGCGCGTGCAGGAGGTCGATCTTCAGCCGCCGCAGCAGCGCGACGAACCGCCGCAGCTGCCACGCGGTGCTCGGGCGATGAAAGCCCTCGAGCCGGAACTCCTCGATCGGACCGATACCGAGCCGATCGACCTCCGCCGCGCAGCACGCCGTCGCCGTTCATGCAGGCGACGTGCACGTCGTAGCGCCCGGTCTCGTGCAGCAGCCGCACGAGCTGCACCGCCTGGCGCTCGGTGCCGCCTTGGTGAAAGCTGTCGATCAGATGCAGCAGCCCGGCGAGCGCATGGCGCTAATCAGGCGGCCTGCTCGGCGGCGGCTCGCGCAGGCGCGCATCGCGCCAGCCAATCGGGTGCTCGATACCGGCAGCCAGCGCGCGCGCGGCGAGCATCCGCAGGTCGCAGTCTGGAATCGACGCGTCGCCGACCAGCGAAATCTCCGACGGCGCTGAAGCCGGTGAGCGGCCAGCGGAACGATCCAAACGCTTCGCGGACGATCGGAATCCGCGCGACGTCATAGGCGAGCAGGTGCGCCGCGATCCAGTCGACCGCCGCCGCGTTGGTACCGCCCATCAGGACGCCGAGCGGCAGCGCCTGCGGCGCGAGCGGCCCGTCGCCATGCCCGGCGACGATGGCGTCGACGAGGTGGATGACGCGCCGCTGCGGCGTGTCCGCCATGGTGCCGTCGGCGCGGCCGTAGACGAGAATCCGGTTGAGATCGAGGCAGGTCCGCCAGATCGTGTCGTTCCCCGACCACGATCCTTCGAAGCCGAGCCGATCGCCTTTCACCTTAAGAATCCGCGTCAGCGCGAGCGTCATCGCGTACCAGAAGGTGGCGCCGGCGCGCGATGTGGTCTGGTTCCGGCGGTCGGCGATGTACTCGAGCGCGCGCTTCACCGAGCTGCGGCTCGGATAGCAGTCGCCGCCGGTGGCGGCGCCGCCGACCCGGTGATGCGGCAGGAACTCCTTGTTGCCGTTGATGCCGATCAGGTTCTTGAGCGCGCAGGTGACGCCTGCCTTCTTGTGCGTCTTCAGCTTCGGCAGGTTGATCACGACGTCGGCCTCGAGCACGTCGCGCGCGAGCAGATACTGGTGGCGGCCGGCATGATGCGTCCGCGCCATCAGCCGCGGGTCGTACCACGCGACGCGGAAGCCGTGACGGCGTCGGTAATCGGCTCGAGCAGGCTCTCGCGCCCGAGATCGAACAGCACGAAGTTGTCTTCGGGCTGCACGTTCTCGGCGGCGACGCGCACGCCGTGATTCACCACGCAGGTCGTTCGCCGGAAATCGCGGAGGCCGGCGAACCGCGCGTCGCGCGCGGCGAGCGACGCCGCCCACGGCGACGAGGCCGGTGCGGTCGACCAGCCGCTCGAAGTCGCAGCTCTGAATCGGCGCGTCGCCGACGACCACCCGCGAGGGCTGCGCGCGCAGCGCCGCCTCGACCACCGCTTCGATGATCGACGCGTGCGTGACCAGCGGCTCGATGCCCCACGGCCCTTCGTTCTCGTGCAGCACGAGGTTCGGCTTCACCAGCACGCGCGCGCCGGCTGGAATCACCCGGCCGAACAGGTTCTTCGCCCCGTCCGACCAGCCGAGCGGGCCGGCCACGCCCGCCAGCGCGCGCTCGATCGCCTCGCTCGCCGCCCGCGCCCGGCGGATACACCGTCGTCGGCGCGTCGGCGAGCGCGACGGTCGCGGTCGGATGGAACCAGCCACTCTCCGCTCATCGCACGTCCGATCGGGTGAAGCGATGCTTCCCCGCGTTCGAGAGCGGGATCGCGTCGGTTTCGCGGACCTCGACGTGAACCGGCAGCGGCGTCAACGCCTTGATCTGCGCGACCGCCGCGGCGGCCGCCTTCTGCCGCGCGCCGTCGGCCGCCGGCCCCGGCACGATCCACAGCGTGATGCGATCCGGCGCGGTCTGATGGAACTGGAAGTTGACGATGCCGTCGCTGCCGTACATCAGGTGCGTGAAGAACTCGCCGTGCACGACGCGGCCGTCGGGGAACACGAAGTTGTCGCTGACCCGCGCCACGTTGAGCGTCATCAGCGGGAAGTGGTTGCCGCAGTCGCACGGCTCGTCCAGCGAGGTCGGCGCAGTCCTCGTTGCGGTAGCGGATGAACGGCATCGCGTAGTTCCACAGCGAGGTGGCGAGGAGCGGCGTCGGCGCGCCGGGCCGGGCCGCCGAACGGTCGGTTTCGAGGACGACGAAGTCGGCGTTCACGTGCATGCGGCCGTGCGGACATTCGGCGGCGATGTTCTGCACCTCGCTGCTGCCGTACAGGTCGAACACGCGGCAGCCGAAGACCCGGCCGATGACGTCGCGCTGCGCCGGATACAGCTTCTCCGCGGTCGTGAACACGCCGCGCAGCGGCGGCACGCTCCGCCCGGAGCTCTCGATGAACTCGGCGAAGCGCGCCACCGTCGACGCGTAGCCGAACGCGATCCGCGCGCCGAGCGACGGCCACCGCCGCAGCCACTGCTCCATCTCCGCCGGGCCCGAGTGGAACGGATCGAACTGGTACATGCGGCGCGCGCGCTGGCGCAGCTCGAACTCGGCGCGCGACATCCGCTGCAGCCGCTCGTTGCTGCCCCAGAAGAAGGCGATCATCTCGCCGAGCCGCCAGCCGCACTGCTGGAAGTTCCGGAACGTCCCGGCGTCGGAGGCGTCCATGTAGGCGCGCTCGCGATAGAACCGCAGCGGCACGCCGGTCGATCCGCCGCTGAAATGCGGCGAGAGCCGCTCGAGCGGAACGTCCTCGCGAATCAGGTCGCGCCACCGCTCGCGGATGATGTCCTTGGTCAAAATGGGTAAGCGGGCGAAGTCGTCCGAGGGTGCGAATGTCGCGGCTGCGGATCCCGAGCGAGCGGAAGAGCTCGCGATAGTAGGGCACCTTCGCTTCCGCGTGCGCGAGCAGGGCCGAGAGCCGGCGGAACTGGCTGGCACGGACCTCTTCAGGCGGCGCGAAGGGCGCGCGCTCAATCTCTCGAAGGATTTTGAGACTCTGCGAACGGCGGAGGCGCTGCGTTCCGGCGAGCAGCAGGTAGCCGGGAAGGTGCGGACGAAGTGGAACGGCCGGGCTGGATGTCCGCGCCGAACCGGGAACGGCCAGAACTGTCACGGTGGGCTCCAATGGTCTGCACTTGAACCAGCTGTGCAAATGCGGTGCCCGCGATCGTCCATCCCGGCCATCAGCGGGTGAGGAGCAAATTTTGCGCCCTCGTGCGGCGTGATCAAACTACCTTGGCCTCGGCGCGCGGCACAGTTGTATAGAGTACGTCCACAAAACGATAGATCCATTCACGCCGACCGGCTCACCGCGAGCCGCCCGCAAGCACTTCCGCACGCGCGGCCAGGTTCGAGGACTCCTCGACGCGTCGAGCAGTTCGGGCCGACGGGCGCGTCCATTGGAATGAAGACCTCAACGCCGACGCCGTTCCTGCACATGTAACATGCGCTCGTCGGGCACGTCGAAGTTCCGGGCGAGGATGCCTCGGATGTAGTCGGAGTTCACGACAATCCCGCCCGCCAGGCGATCCGTCAAGGTCATCGCGCGTTGATAGGCAGGCGGGAACAACCGCCGATCCCCCGTTGACTCGAAGTGTCGATCGACGGGGGGCACACTCACGAACGCTCGAACGATCCAGCAGATCCTGGGTTCGAGAACGGGCCTCGTGCGGCGCTACTGCGCTGGAAGTTCCGAGGCGCGTCGGTCGAAGGGCGTCCCGCGGCGTCAACTGCCTACGTCATCTTCGGATTCAGGCAGCTAGTCGTGTAGTCGCCCCGATGATCGCCTCCATCGGCGGCTTACCCCGAGTGCGTATGGGGAGGTAGCTGAGCGGTGGCGTCTGAGGCTATGTGCCACACGCATGAGCTACAAGCCGGCGGCCCGGTCGAAGATTTGCAATGGCTCGTTTCGCGAAGGGAATCGGGCAGCCGCATGGCACAGTTGGGCAGCGTACGACCACACATTGAGAGATCTGTTCAAACCGCCCAGGGTTCCGGTGAGCCGCCTGCGTGGCGCTGTCCTCACAACGGGAGTCCCATCTCAGGTGTCGGTCCGGACCTCAGCTGTGCAGCAGCCCATCAGTTCCGTGCGGTAAATGGCATTCCGCGGTTCGTGCCGGCTAAGACATACGCGGACCATTACGGCGAACAGTGGAAGCGTTACCGGCAGACGCCACTCGATTTCGTACACCGGCATTCCCATCTCGCGGACGCGGCTCCGGCGCTGTCTCGGCGAGGCAGTGTGGAAACGGCTGGCGGGCCTCGACGTGCTCGAGTGCGACTGCGGCGCCGGCCGTTTCACCGAAGTGCTGCTCGATGACGGCGCCCGCGTCACGTCAGTCGACCTGAGCGAAGCGGTTGACGCGAACGCCGAGAATTTCTGCTGAGCCCCATGCACCGGATCGCAGGCCGACATCATGGCGCTCCCCTTCGCCGCGCAGCAGTTCGACGTCGTTGTCTGCACTGGCGTGATTCCACACACACACCGTCGCCGGAACAGACGATCCAGCTGCTCTACCGGCAGGTCCGGCCCGGCGGCTGGCTCGTCATCGACCACTACACGTACGAGATCGCGTGGTACACGAAGACGGCACCACTGTTCCGGACAGTGCTGAAACGATTGCCACCGGAGACGTCGATCGGGGTCACCGAGCGTCTCGTGGACCTGGCGTTGCCAATGCACAAGCGCGTTGCCGGATCCCGTCTGCGGTCCGTGCTTTTCCGCCTCTCGCCGATCTTGACGCGCTACCAGACGTACCCGGAGCTCAGCGACGACCTCCAGCGCCGGTGGGCGCTGGTTGACACACACGATTCGCTCACCGACTATTTCAAGCACTTCCGCACGCGTGGCCAGATCCGAGGACTCCTCGAACGTCTCGGTCTCGACGAGATTTGGTGCGAGTACGGCGGGAACGGAGTAGAAGCGCACGGGCGCCGGCCGGTGGTCGTATAGATCCGGCCGAAGCCGGTAACACAGCTCACGCGACGTGCGCCCCAGGCGAATCTGCTCAGGAATCGCTCGTAGCGCTCCCCGAACCGCTGCGCCGACGCCTCGCGCGTGTACTCCTCGCGAATCGTCACGTACGGCCTCGGCCGCCAGCTCCGAGCGCGTTCAGGGTTCGTCGCGAGCGTTCGCAGTTTGTCCGCCAGGTTAACGGAGCTGCCCGCGGTGAAGAGGAGGCCGTTCCGGCCGTCGCGCACGAGCTCCGGATCGCCGCCGACGTTCGACGCAATCACGGCGCACCCGCAGGCCATTGCTTCCATCAGCGAATTCGAGAACGACTCGTTCGTGGAGGGCAGGACGAACACGTCGATGCTCGTGTACCACGACGCTACGTCGAGTGTGGCGGGCGCGACTACCGTGCGGTTGCCGACGCCGGCGTCGTGCCGATGCCGACGACCATTCCGCCATCGAGCCGTTCAGGCCGCCGCGCGGGGATGAAAGACCGTCACGTCGACGCCGTTCCTACACATGTGCATTGCGCGCTTGTCGGGCACGTCGAAGTTGCGGGGCGAGGATGCCTCGGACGTCGTCGGAGTTCACGACGATTCCCCCGCTGGGCGACGTTCTTCCCGACTCTGCACACAGGTAACTGCAGGTCACTCCAAATCGCGCCGATGTAGGGGTACAGAAGCAGATCGACCGGGCGGCTGTCGATCGGGGATCGTAGCGCGCTGATGTGAGCGACACGGTCTGAGGGAGCATGAGCCCCACGCGCGACCACTGCGAAAGCTGCAACGGGACCGGCCGCGACGCGTGGGGCGGAGTGTGCCCAGCGTGCGGCGGGAACGGTCAGCGGTCCGAGAGCGTTCCAGATCGGGAGCCAAGACAGCCGCGCGCATCAACAACGGGTCGGGGCCCCATGGGCTGGATAGAAGTCGCCATCGCGGTCTTGATCATTCTCGCGCTTGCGTTGATTCGTTCCAGCTCAAAAACGGTTCCTCCCGTGCCGCCGGCGCTTCAGACGCAGCCGGCTCCCGTCACCGTCTCTTCCCAGCCTGCGACTGCCGTGCCGATCGTTCCGCGCGTCGAGAAGTCCCAGTCCCCGGTCGTCACCTATTCGGCCTTCCACAAGCATGCGTTCGGCAGCCAGTGTGCGGGTACCGTTCGCATCGACGCGAAGATCTTTCAGTACGCCTCACAACAGCATCCGATCGCGATCACCCGCGAGACAGTCCGACGGGTCGATGGCCCCGGCTTCGTGGACGCGGACGGAAAGAAGTGGCACTTTCGATTCGACGGCAAGACTGATGATGACGTGCATCGCGTCCTGCTGAACTGGACCGAGCATGGGCGCGTCGAGTGAGTCGCGCGGCCGTGGTCCTGGTCCAGAAGCTCTACCATTGACCGCAAGACCCCGCAGCTCTGAGGCCGTTCGCCGGATCCCACTGGCGGAACGCTCTCCCGCGCGTCGTGCCGACCTCGATCAGTGGGTCATCCTTCACAGCCAAACGAACTAGAAGCTGCTACCGAAGCGCAAGCCGAATACAAGGGCTCGTGCATCGCGTTGACGGTTCAGTCTAGACTGAGAGGCCCTTTTTGTCAGAGCTCACGCAGTCACCGCGTGCGCGGGCCTATTGTCGTCAGGAGTGCGTCATGGCAAACGATTCTGGCCTTGCGGCCGCGCTGAACGAGGTCGAGAAGCCTCTGCTGTCCGACTGGTTGTCCGCTCTGAAGAAGGCGGGTGCCGATGCGCGAATCAGCGAAGCCGAGCTCAACTCGCAGACGAGCAAGTTGCTGCATCTCTTGATCGCGGCGGTTTCCACGGGACTGAACATCGACACGCCCGGGTGGGACGAGGTTCGCGGTTTTCTCGAAGATGTCTCGAATTCTCGGGCGCTGCAGGGCTTCAGCTCCTCTGAAACGGCGCTGTTCGTGTTCTCGCTCAGGCAACCGCTCGTCGAGCGCCTCCGCGCGAAATTCGGCAGCAACGCAGCGGGACTGCTGGCCATGACGTCGGAAGCCGGCGAAGTCATAGATGGCCTGGGTCTTCATACGGTCAAAGCCTTTCAAAAGAGCCGCGAGGCCGTCATCAACCGGCAGCAGGAAGAGCTGCTCGAGCTTTCCACGCCGGTGGTCAAGCTGTGGGACGGGATCCTCGCCCTACCGATGATCGGCACGCTCGACAGCGCCCGCACGCAGGTGGTGATGGAATCGTTGCTTCAGCGCATTGTCGAGACCGGTTCGGAGGTGGCGATCATCGACATCACCGGCGTGCCGACCGTCGATACGCTGGTCGCGCAGCATTTGCTGAAGACGGTAACCGCGATTCGCCTGATGGGTGCCGACTGCATCATCAGCGGCATTCGCCCACAGATTGCGCAAACCATCGTGCATCTGGGGATAGAGCTGCGCGGAGTCACGACCAAGGCGTCCCTTGCTGATGCGTTGGCGGTGGCACTCGACCGCTCGGGTCTGACCGTGGTCAAGAAGCACGCGGAGTAGGAGACTCCGTCCCCGTGGAACGCATCCCGATTCTTCGCATGGGTGACCTGCTCCTGGTCACCATCCAGGTCGACATGCACGACCGCCTGGCGATGACGTTGCAAGAGGACCTGACCGTGCAAATCCAACGGTTGGGTGCGAAAGGTGTCCTGATCGACATTTCGGCGCTGGACATGGTCGATTCGTTCATCGGCAGAATGATTTCCAACCTGTCTCGCATGTCGCGCATCCTGGACGCGCGCACGGTGGTCGTCGGCATGCGGCCAGCCGTAGCGATCACCCTGGTCGAGCTCGGCCTTGGCTTGGAAGGCGTTGATACGGCTCTCGATGTCGAACGCGGGATGAAGTTGCTTCGGTCGCCCTCGCGACAGACGAAAGTGCGGGATGGCGATCACCAGGTACTGAAATATTCCAGGTCCGGAACGAACTGGACATCGTTCTCGCGCGGCAGGCGGTGCGCAGGTTGAGCCAGGCGATCGGTTTTGGCCTCGTCGACCAGACGAAGATCGTCACTGCTGCCAGCGAGCTCGCCCGAAACGTCGTGGTCTATGGGTTGGGTGGCACGATGACCTGCGAGACGATGTACGAAGCCGGACGAAATGGTCTCCGTCTGAACTTCGTTGATCACGGCCCCGGCATCGAGAATGTCGAGCAGGCGATGACGGATGGGTGGACGTCGGGGACCGGGATGGGCTTGGGCTTGTCTGGTGCCAAGCGCCTCGTCAACGAGTTCGAGATCGAAACCGCCCCCGGCAAGGGCACCCGGGTGATGGTGGCGCGCTGGAAATAGGGCATGGTTGCACAATGCTCCATCGAAGTGACCGATGCCAGTCAGGTCGGCGAGGTCCGGCGCGGCGCGGCCCGGCTTGCCGAGACGCTGCGCATGGGCGCCTCGAGAAGGAGCGACGTCGCCATAGTGGCGACAGAGCTTGCCACAAACCTCGTCCGCTACGCTCACCGTGGTCGGGTGTTGCTCCAGACCATCACCGGTCCTGGCGGTGTCTCGCTCGAAGTCGTCGCCATCGATTCAGGTCCGGGGATCTCCGAGGTGCATCGGTCCATGCGGGACGGCTTCTCGACAGGGGGAACGCCTGGTAACGGCCTGGGTGCCGTGCGCCGGTTGTCCGACGAGTTCGACGCCTATTCAGTGCCGGAAAAAGGCACCGTCATCATGTCTCGCATTCGCGAAGAGCAGTCTGGCCCAGGAGGTTCGTCGCGTTTCTCGACCGGAGCGGTGTCAATCCCGGCTCCGAACGAGGTGGTATGCGGCGACGTCTGGCGTGTCGTGGAGCGGGGCGGCGAACTCGCCGTGATGGTGGCCGATGGTCTCGGTCACGGTCCCCAGGCGGCCGCCGCCGCCGAGCTCGCGGCGGACGCGTTTGGCCGCGATCCATTTGGCGAGGCCGCTCAATTCTTCGAGCGCGCCGACCATGACTTGATAGGCAGCAGAGGTGCCGCGGTCGCGTGTGCTCGCGTTGGTGCCAACGGCGTCGTGTCCTACTCCGGCGTCGGCAACATCGCGGGAAAGTTGCTTGGAGCCAGCGAGAACCGTGGGCTGCCCACGCAGAATGGCACCGTCGGCTTGCACATGAGGAAGGCCATTCAATCGACTACCTACGAGTGGCCGCCGCACGGCATGCTGATCATGCACTCGGACGGTCTGACCGCCCATTGGACACTGGAGACGTATCCCGGTCTGCTGGTCCGACATCCGGCCGTGGTGGCGGGAGTACTCTCCCGGGATGCGCTCCGCGGCAGAGACGACGCCACGGTCGTGGTCGTTGCGTTGGCTCGCGAGTCGGTGCGATGAATCCGCAGCTCGACGCCGAACTCGCAGGCCTTCGCGAACAGCTGCGCTCGTGTGAGGAGAGTCTGGCAGAACGGGATGCGTCGCTGCACGAGATGTCGATTGAGCTCGCGGAGACGAATCAGGGCGTGGTCGCGCTCTATGCCGAACTCGAAGACAATGCGCTGCGGCTGAAGGAGGTGTCGGATCTCAAGAGCCGCTTCCTCTCCTACATCAGCCACGAGTTCCGCACGCCGTTGGGTTCGATTCGGAGTATGGCGCGCATCCTCCTCGATCGGATGGATGGCCCACTCACCGAGGAGCAGCAGAAGCAGGTAGGTTTCATCCAGTCGTCGGCGACTGAGTTGACCGAGATGGTGGACGATCTCCTCGACCTGGCAAAGGTGGAAGCGGGGCGGATCACGATTTCACCGGCCTGGTTCGAGATGGTGGATCTGTTCTCGGCGCTGCGCGGCATGTTCAAGCCAATTGTCGCGTCGACGACGGTGTCGCTCATCCTCGAGGAACCCAGAGATATCCCTCGGATCTATACCGACGACAAGAAGCTGTCGCAGATCCTCAGGAACTTCATCTCCAACGCCCTCAAGTTTACGCCCGAGGGCGAGGTGCGGGTGACGGCGACGCTCGTCGATCCGGAGCACGTCAGATTCTCGGTGACAGACACCGGCATCGGCATTCAGGCTGAACATCTTGGTTCCCTCTTCCGGGACTTCGTGCAGGTGGAAGCGCCGATTCAGAAGCGGCTCCGCGGCACCGGACTAGGGCTGTCCTTGAGCAAGAAGCTCGCGCGGGTGCTCGGCGGCGACGTCAGCGTGGCTAGCGAGCTTGGGGCGGGCTCTACATTTTCGGTCACGATTCCGTTGACCATTCCCGGTCATGTGCCTGCATCTGGCGCTGAGCACCGCAGAGCGGGCGATGTCGACTAATCCAGCCGTCACCGTGCTCGTTGTCGACGACAACGCGGCCACACTCTACGCCACCAGTCACGTGCTGCGATCGGTGGGACTCTCCGTGCTCGAGGCCACGACAGGTCGCGACGCGCTGCTCAAGGCAAGGCAGGGCACAGACCTTGTCGTGCTGGACATCAACTTGCCTGACATGGACGGGTTTCAGGTGTGTCGCGAACTTCGCGCGGCGCCAGAGACCAGGCGGACGCCGGTCATCTACTTGTCCGCGACCTTCGTGGACGATATCGACAAGGTTCACGCGGTCAACGCGGGGGCGGACGGATACCTCACACACCCGGTCGAGCCGCCGGTGCTCATCGCCACCGTCAATGCGTTCATCCGGGCCCGCCGGGCCGAGGATGCCATCTGGCAAAGCGAGGCAAAGTTTCAGGCGGTCTTCGACAATGCGCTCCATGGGATCGCGCTGCTGAGTGAGGATCTGATTTTCCTCGATGTGAACGCGGCGATGGCTCGCATTCTGGGCCGTGATCGTGAGGCCATCGTTGGCCGCCATATGTCGGCGTTCAGTCCCAAGGAACAGCAACTGGCCGGTACGGCCATGGCGGCTGCGCTCGGGTCATCGAAGGAATGGCGTGGTGCACTTCCGGTATTGAATGCCGAGGGTGTACAAGTCGATCTCGAATGGAGCGTGTCGATCCATTCGGTCCCCAATATTCGGCTGGCGATCGTCAACGATGTGACGGAGCGCAAAGCGAACGATGCAGAACGCGAGCGGTTGCTGGCGAGCGAGCGTCTGGCTCGTGCCGAGGCCGAGCAGGCGAATCGTCTGAAGGACGATTTTCTCGCCGCGTTGTCGCACGAACTGCGCACACCGTTGAGCGCGATCATTGGGTTTGCGCAGGTGCTGCTGCTTTACCCGATCGCTGACACTCCTACAACGCGCTCTCAGATTCAGGCCATCGAGCGGAACGCGCGAGTTCAGGCGCAGCTGGTCTCTGACCTCCTGGACATTTCCAGAATCGCCGCGGGCAAACTGCAATTGGAGCGTCAGTGGTTCAATCCCGTAGACGCCCTCAAGTCTGCGCTGGCCAGCATTCAGAATGCGGCGACGGCGCAAGACGTCTCGATTCGTCACGACCTCGACACGACCGTCGAGAACATCTGGTGGGATCCGTCTCGTTTTCAGCAAGTGATCTGGAATCTCGTCGACAACGCCATCAAGTTCTCGAGCCCCGGTAAGAATGTCGACGTGAGCCTGCACCAGACCGCGTCAGGGATCGACCTCAAGGTGCGCGACCATGGACGCGGCATCACTCCGGATTTTCTGCCGCACGTCTTCGATCGGTTCCGACAAGAGGACTCTGGCTCGCGCCGTTGGCACGGTGGTCTTGGGCTTGGCCTGGCCGTGGTGTATCAGATCGTCGCCGCCCACGGCAGCACGATCACCGCGGAAAGTGAAGGGAAAGACCTGGGCGCCACCTTCAGCCTGCATATCCCTCGCGTGGCGACCTCCCATGAGCCCCCTCCAGACGCAGCCAGCGCTGCTCCGCATGCGAACCTGCACGATGTCCGCGTTCTGCTCGTCGAGGACAACGCGGATACGCGAGCACTGTTGAAAAGCGTGCTCGTGAATGCCTCGGCCACGGTGTTGGACGTCACGAATGTCGCCAAGGCGTTGGCTTCCCTCGCCGGGTTCAGTCCCGACGTGCTCGTCAGTGATCTTGGGATGGCCGAACAGGATGGCTACGACCTGATCCGGCAGGTGCGGGAACGAGGATGGTCGGGCGAGCTCCTCCCGGCGATAGCCGTGACTGCCTTCGCCCGGCAGGAGGATCGTCTTCGAGCACTCGCCGCGGGCTACCAGGCACATTTCCCCAAGCCTCTCGAGCTCCCGGCGTTTCTCGGCGAGATTCGACAGTTGGTCGACAGCCGCCGCCGCTGACGTCGGCTCAGCAATCTACTGCCCAGCAGTTGGAACACTCGTCTCTGCTTTTGCCCTTCAAGGTGGAACGGCACGTAGCCTGCTTGCTCGACCGAACGAGATTCGGCGGGAGGTAGCCTTTGACTGAAGACCTGCACGACGACAGGAAGCGTCTCGAGATCGCGAATTGCGTCGATGAAGTCCGCCGGCTGGTCCACGATGAACATGATCCCGACGAGATAGCGCAGGCCGAGGAGGATCTCGCTGCGGTTCTCAGGGAAGTGGAGAAGCCAGCCACCTCATCTCAGATCACCGAGTAGTTTTGCCGCCCGTGCAGTGATTTCGTGCTGTCAGGCTGGCCGGCGTCTCGAGAGACCGTTCACGAGCGTATCGGCTGTCACGACACCCTCGAGCCTGTGGACATTCGTGCGGCTGACGATGGGCAGCACGCCATCGGTCTGCGACAGCCGTTCGAGCACCACGTCGAGTGAGTGATCGGGGTGGGCGTGGACGAAATCGCTTTCGACCAATGTCGACAGCGGCGCGCCGGACTCGTTGGTGCGGACGGCCGTTTCGAGCCGCTCCCGTCTCACGGATCCGAGCACGTGGTCCGGCGTTCCCACGAGGATCAGGTGCGCGTCGTCGCTCGAGACACGTTGCCACGCTTCGGCGGCGGACAAAGTCCCCGGCAGTAACGACGTCTCCGGACGCATGACATGACGCGCCGTGCGGCTCGCCTTCACAGGCCGGGTCACGGCTGACGGCAGATGGATCCCGTCCTGATGGAGCAGGGCGTGGTACACGGGAACGGGCTGATATCGGCGCGAGATGAGGAAGCTGAGCAGGTTGGCCACCATCAGCGGCACCAGGATCTGATAGTCCTGGGTGATCTCGAAGATCATGAACACCGACGTCATCGGCGCCCGGATGATGCCCGCAAACAGCGTCCCCATTCCGACAAGGGCGTATGCGCCAGGTTCCGCGGTGGGGAAGGGAGCGAACTGGCGTACCACCATGCCGATGACACCTCCTGCCATCGCACCGATGTAAAGGCTCGGCGCGAAGATGCCGCCGGCATTTCCCGACGCGTAGGAGACGATCGTGGCCCCCAGCTTGAGAAAGCAAAGCAGGGCCATCGTCTTGAGCAACAAGCCGCCATTGAGGGCCTGGTCCACGTACTCGTATCCAACGCCCATCACGGCTGGCGAGTACATCAGCACCAACCCGATCACGAGACCGCCCATCGCAGGCTGGATGATCTTCGTCCTCGATGGCAGTCGAGCGAATGCCGCGCGCAGGCCGAGCAGCGCTTTGCAGAACAGCAGGGAGACGAGGCCGCCGAAGATGCCCAGAGCAGCGTACGCGAGCAGTTCCGCGGGGTGCACCAGGCGATAGGTCGGCACGTGGAACAGCGGCTCGTTGCCCAGGATCGAGCGCTCGACAATCACCGCTGAGACCGACGCCACGACCGTCGAGCCGAGCAGCGGTGCGTTCATATCGCCGATGATCTCCTCGAGCGCGAAGATCACCGCCGCGACTGGCGTGTTGAACGCGGCCGCAAGCGCCCCCGCCGCGCCGATCGGGACCAGATCGCGCGTGCGTGCAGGCGGCAGACGCAACCATCTGCCAATCGTGGACGCTAGACCCGCGCCGATCTGCACCGATGGGCCTTCGCGGCCCATCGAATGGCCGGAGCCGATACACAGCACGCCAGTGATGAACTTTCCAATCGGTACGCGACTCGGAATGACGCCATTGGCGAGGTGGTACGCCGCTTCCGTCTGCGGTACACCGCTCCCGCGTACATCAGGAAAGACTCTTGCCAGCAGTACGCCCGTGACGAGGCTCACGAGCGGCGCGACAGCGAAGAGGCGCAACTGCGACGGAGCAAGGCCGAAGAGGCGATGGCTGGTCTGCTCGATCGCGACCGTGAACAGGACCGCCGTCAACCCGGCGATCACACCGACCACGATCGCCAGCGCCAGAAACAGCTGATGCTCGCGGAGCCGCAGCTGCTGTGCCGAGGTCAACACCTTCATGACGGATCGCTCCGATGGCGACGGACGATGAGCAGGAGAGCGTCGTCGATCGGCGTCGGCGGCCCGCACGTATCCGTGACGCGTCGGACCACACGTTCGATCGCGCCGATGCTGGCGTCGATCACGTCCTGTTCAGGAGCCGCCCTTGCCTTCAGCTGATGTTGGAGCGCAGCGAGGTCGTTCTGGAGTTGCGTGTCCGCAGCGTCGGCCGGGTCTCTGCGGCGTATGGCGACGCACTGCCCGAGGCGTTGCGCCGCAGACGAAAGGTCAAGGCGCAGCCGCCGCACACGCTCGGCCGGGCCGAGCCGTGCCGCCAGCGGATCATTCGACAGGACGAAATCGACGACGGCTCGCGTGCGGGCGTAGTCGCCAGCATCCGGTCCAAGGCGGTGGAGGTATGTGCTGGCACGACGATAGTCCCCGATCTGGAACGCGGCCTCGCCCGCTCCGCCCAGCGCCTGACGATTGTCCGGGTGCCGTGCCAATGCACGCTCGTACTGTTCCAACGCATGCGCGCGGTCCCCGACGCGCGTGAACATGTCGGCGAGCTCGAGCTGCTTCGCGGGATCCGTCGATGCCTCGGAGCTCAGCGCCATCAGTTCCGGCAGGGCGCGCCCGCCCTGGTTGTGCGCCAGAAGTACGCGAGCCAGTTCCAGGCGAACGTCCCGGCGTTCGTCGTCGTGGCCCGGCGGCCAGGGCGCATACAGGGCGTTGTGGTAGAAGCGGACGGCTTCATCGAATGCACCGCGACTCGACGCCAGCCGCGCCAGCGCCAGATTGATGACCGGATCCTCTGGCGCCGTCTCCCGCATCGTCATCAGAACGCCACGCGCGGCGTCATTGTCGTCGTGGCGGGCGAGGGCTCGCGCGAGCATCAGCATGTACTTCCGCTCGTGCTGGTTCCTCACGGCCGCGCGTCTGAATGCATCGATCGCGGCTTCGAGATGATCGCTGTCGAGCTCGCGCAGGCCCCGGTCATACCATTCAGCGGCGTCTCGGAGTCTCATCTCGTTGTTGCTCTTGGCGACGGCGCGCGTCACGAAGAACCCCAGCACGGCCAACGCGATCAGCACCACGAGCTGGACCACTTCGCGGTGTATCAGGCGCAGCTGTTGGGACGATGTCATGGGAGCGCGAGAACGGGAGGCAGGGAACGGGGAATCTGGACTGATTGTACTACTATCCGTTTGAACTCAAACCGTCTACCCATCGCGGACGTGCCTGCAAGAGCGAGAAAACGCAGGCTCAGCGGTGGACCCGGTGTGACTGTGTGGCGTGTGGGCGGCGCGGCGGAGCTGGGCGCCGTGACGTCGCGGACTCGATACGACGCTCGGGAAGCGTCGCCGACGTACCGAGAGCATCAGCCAATTGCATGAGCAGCGCTCCCGCGGCGGCGTAATCGTTCGCGTTACTTCGAGCGAGTACGCCCCGAATCACGGCCTCAGCGGTGTCCGCCTTCAACCGGTCGACGGCGCGCCCCCGCGCCGTGAGGGTGAGACGCACGCGTCGGCGGTCGCCCGGATCCGGTGTGCGCGCGACCAGGCCAGCAGTCGCGAGACGGGCGAGTACACCGGTCAACGTGCTTGGATGCAGGACGAGTGTGGCAGCCAGATCGCCCGCCGAAATGCCCGGGAATCGCCCGATGACGCGGATCACCAGCCGCTGAGGGCCGGTGATCCCGAATCGCTGCCGCATCCGCTTCGAGACGCGCTGAAGCCCATGATCGATCGCCCAGAGCAGGCGCATGAACTGGAGCACAGCGCTCAAGGAGCGCGAGGTAGCCGTCCGACCCATGTGGAACGGATTCTACTCCCCGGTTACCATTCCCAGGCCGTCCGATGGCGCGACGATCGCCACGCCGTTGGCGTTGGCAACGCCGACGGTGATCGGTCCACCAGCCGGAGTGAGCTCCCCGAAGCCGTTGTAGGTGAACAGCGACAGGTGTGACTGACCTGCCGCGTGGTCCATCACACCGAGCAAGCCGCCGGCGGCATCGAGATCACTGGGAGCGCCGGTGGCGATCGTGGCCGCGACAGGAGCATCGACGAACACGTGCGCTCCGGTGCCGATCACACGGCTGATCGTCCCGCTGGCCGTATTGGCGGTAAAGACATACTTCCCGACGCGTGTCGTCCAGCACGGCGCCCCCTGTCCCGCTGCGGCCACCGCGGCGAAGGCACCTTCCCGGAAGACACCATCCTGCGACGAATGGGCCAGCGTGACGAGAGCGGTGCCGTCTGGGTAAGCCGAGAACCCGAACGGGGTCAACGTCCCAGCCGGGGCCGAGACGGCTGCGACTCCATCCTCGACCGCACCGTCACGCAATAACACGACGTCCACCGTGCCCGGATCGGGATCTGTCTTGAGTGTGACGAGGAGCTGCTTCCGATCGAGCACGCCCACCTGCGCCGTACCTACCGGGCGCGGGTGATCCTCCGCCGGCAAGCTCGAGCGAGGCGGAGCCGTCCATCCAGCCGACCGCGGGTCCATGCATGACGAACGAGTCGACGGTCGATGCGCCTGCCACGTACAGATGGCCGTTGCCGAAATCGACGCTGACAGGTGCGCTCGTCGCGATCACCAGGCGGTCGAAGCGAAAGCTGTGTCCTTCGCGCCGGAAGAGGGCAACCGTGCCCGATCCGTTGTTGACGACCGCCAGGATTTCGCCGGCATATTGCTGGATGCCGCGCGCGTTGCCGCCGACACCGCCCTTGCCGTGCGTTGACAGCGTCTGCACCAGCGCGTGCGTGTTCCCGTCATAGACCTGAATCCGGTTCGCCACTGGATCGTTCGTCATCGTTACGACCAGGGGTGAGACCGTGCGGGTTGCCCCAACGGGCACACTCGACACGGCCACCAACACGATCAACAGCGCGGTGCACAAGCGCACGACTCTCGACATGCCGTCCTCCTTCCCGTTCCTGAATGACGGGTTTCGGAGACGTGATGTCTGGAAGCGGTCGGAATATTCCCAGGCGGCCCGACGAGCTGGATCGATTGGGCCTGGAAGAGACAGGCCGCTAGGAGAGGCGGCTCGCGAGGGGTCCGACGCAGGATGATGCGAGTCGAAGGACGGTGTCGCGGTCCGCATCCTTCATCACGAGAAAGGCCGCGAATCGGCCCGCCGGCAGCGACACAACCTGCACGCCCTCTTGCTCGAACTCGAAGCGAGGCTCTGATGCCGGCGGTGCCTCGACGACGAGCAGAGACGCCGGTCCATTCTCGTGCCGGAACACGACATGGGCGAACCGGCGCCCGGCGTACACGCAGGCATGTCGGTCGAGCACATGGGCGGGTTCGGGTGTGGGCGGCACGAAATCCGTGAGCGCCCGGTAGGGGAGTCCGAATCGCCGCCCTGCTTCTTCCATCGGAATAGGGTGTTCGGCCAGCCGGAACGATACAGCGCAATTCTGGTGATCGCCCGCAGCATCACGCGCGAGGGCCGCGAGTCTCGAGCGTTCCTGCTCGCGCCGAATCATCACACCGCCGCCGACGGCCAGCACCGCCCCCGCTGCGAGCGCCCACCACGAACGGAGGATCGTGCGTCGGGACCAGTCAGCCTGGCCTGCACGGAGCTTCGCCGCCAACTCCGCTGCGAGTTCCGGCCGTGGCCGTAGTTCCTCTGCGCCATCGAACGCCTGGCGCAGATGCTCGCGAACGCGACGGCGCGTCTCCACATCCGCGCGGCAGTCCGGGCAGGACGCGAGATGCCGCAGCACCTCTTCGTTCGTCTCCACCGGGAGCTCTCCACTCACGAACGAGTCCGCCAGACGTCGCACGTCGGAGCACTGCATGATCACGCGCCCCCGTGACGTTCCTGCGGGTGTGGCGTGAAGCCGGCGCGTGCGAGCTCCGCCCGGAGCAGGGTCCGACCTCGATGGAGTCGCGACATCACTGTGCCAATTGGCACATCGAGGGCCGCGGCGATCTCTTTGTAGCTCATCTCTTCGACATCGCAGAGCAGGATCACCTGCTGGTGTTGCGGCGGGATCTGCCGCAGGGCACGAAGCATGTCCTCGTCGGTCAGGATCTCCGGGATCGGTGGCACGAACGGCACGATGTCCATGCGGTCGTCGTCGGCGGGTTCGATCGGCATGCGCCCCAGCTTTCGCAGCCGGTTGGCGCGCACGTTGTGCAGGATGGCCACGAGCCACGCCCGACAGTGCGTATCGGGGGTGTAGCGATCGAACGACTGGAGCGCCTGCACCAACGTGTCCTGCACGAGATCCTCGGCGGCGGCCCGGTTCTGTTCGAGCCACATGGCGTGGCGGAACAGGCGGTCCACATGCGGCATCGCCTCGCGCTCGAAGGCGTGGCGGCGCGCGTCAGCACTGAAGTGAGCCGTCACAGCGCCTCAAACATGCGACGTGGAGGGGTGCCAAGACGCGTGGCGACCGCACCGCGAGTTTCGAAGCACCTCGACCACAGGATACCCATAACCACTTGAAATATTCCTGGCAGCTCGATCTCGTACTTACCTGGGACGAGGGACCGGTGCCACGGTCCACTGACATCGGGCGCTTCGTCTAATACAACGTAGTAAATCACCGATGGGTGAACGGCCTGGTTCGGCCGTCTTCCCGGTCCTCGGTGGCGTGGAAAGGCGTCGCCAGGACCGCTTCGCTCGGCGACCGAATGGGCACCGGTCGCGGAGACTGGCTGCCGCACTCGTGCGGCCGCTCCGTGCGACGGGAGTGCCCATGCGCAATCACGCGACTCGCCTCGCCTGCCGTATCGTCTCCTTCGGGTTCCTCCTCACGGTCCTGGGCTGCACGTGGGCGGGTGTCGCGCGTGCCGACGATGCGCCGCCGACGCGTGCGGTGCTGCGTGTGCCCCTGAACGATCACCTCACGCCGGGCAATCTCGCGAGGCTCAGAGCCGGGTCCGCGACCGCGCGTGACCTCCTGGCCTGCCTGGAGCGCGTACCCGACGCGGTGATCACCGTCCGGGCCCATCCTCTCCTGATTCAGGAGGCGCGGCTGCTCGGGCGCGGCCGCTTCTGGGTCGTCGGACACCGGCTGTTCGGCCTGCTCGAGTATCAGGCGGAGCCGGCGGGCAGCCATCGCGCGCTGCGCGTGCTCGTCCACGAACTGGCCCACGCGCTCGAGGTGGGCATGCTGCCCAGGGGCCGGGACCTGCGCGCGCTCCGCTCGCAGATCGAGGTCCGTGAGCTGGACGAAGGTTTCGATCTCGCGCCAGGGATCGAAACCGACTTCGCCCGAACGGTGAGCTATTGCGTGCACCTCGAACTCTGGGGCCGGCGGCCCGACGGCATGTCCGGACTGGAGGCCAGGGCCAGGCTCTCGCACATCGAGCTTCCCGGTCGCTGACCGGGCCGATCGGTCCTGCACGTCGTGGCCCGCGGCGATGCAGGACCGGTCGCGTCCTCGAGGGTGAGCTGGAGTGACATCCCACGCCACGGCCAGCAGACGTGTGCAGGTCCTCGGCATTCGTAACGCACAGATGAAGCCCGGAGGTCGAAAGGCCGATGACAGAGACAGCGTGATCCCTCCGTTGTCCAGCTCGAACTCTGTACCCACGTGGGTGGGCAGACTTCTGCTCGCACTCGTCGTGTATGTCGTCGCCACCGCCCTGTGGATGGTCACAGGCGTGGGCGGCGCTCAGACGCAACACTATCTGGGCCTGATGGCGGATGGACCCGCCAATCTGGTGGCCGTCATCATCGCGGCGGGGGCGGCGCGCTACCTGCCCCGCGGTCCGCTCCAGGCGGCCTGGCGCTGCATGGCGCTCGCGCTGACGCTGTACTTCGTTGGTACCATCATCGGCCTGGTGTCCTGGCTGGGCGGCCACGATCCGTTCCCTGGCGTCGCCGACGTGTTCTACGTCGCCTTCTATCCGGCCGTCTTCGCGGCAGTCTACTTCTTCATTCGGGCCAGGGCGATGTGGATACCCTGGGGCCGGCTCGCCCTTGACGCCGCGATCTTCGTCGTCGGCTTCGGCGCGTTCTTCTGGTTCCTGGTCATACGGCCCGCCGCGGCGGCGGCCGAGATCGACTTCATCAAGCAGGCGCTCAGCCAGTCGTACCTCGCGCTCAACTGTGTATTGTTGCTCGCTTTCGGCGTGCTCCTGCTGACCGACGCGAGCAGCCAACGCATCCCGCTCCTACTGCTGGCGGGGTTCATCACCATGTTCCTCGGCGACATCCTGTGGGCGCTCGCGAAAGTCGGCGGCGGGTATCTGCCGGGCGGCCTGCAGGACGTGCTGTACGTGGCCTGCTATGTGCCGCTCGCGGCGGCTGCGCACGAGCAGCTGCGGACGGCGCACAAGTCGTTTCGAGCGGTGACGGCCGCATCGAATTCGCTCGTGCACGGGCTGCCGTACGCGGCGATGCTCGTCGGCTTTCTCGTCCTCGTGAACTTCGCGCGAGCCGAGTTCGGCGGTCCCGTGGCCGTGATGACGATGGTCGTGTTCGTCCTCACGCTGCTGATGATGGTTCGTCAGGGCACCATGTTGCGTGACGATGCGCGGCAGCGTGAGCGCCGGGCCACACAGATGGTCGAGGCCCGCTACGCCTCGCTCATTGCACATGCGTCCGACGTCATCATGATCGTCGCGTCGGACGGCACCCTGCGCTTCGCGTCTCCGGCATTCGAGCGGACGTTTGGCCTGAAAGCCGAAGCGGTCATCGGCAGGAGCCTGCTCGAGCTGTGGGACGGCGCCGACCGTGATGAGTTGAAAGCATTCCTTGCCGAGGTGGCGGCGACACCAAGTGGGGTCGTTGGTCCGGTCGAACTGCGCGTCGACCGCAGTCCAGAACGTCAGACACTCGAAATCGTCGGCAGCAACCTGACGCACGATCCGGCCGTCCAGGGTCTCGCGCTGAATCTGCGTGACATCAGCGAGCGCAAGGGCCTCGAAGAGCAGCTGCGGGAGCTGGCGTTCCACGACCCGCTCACGCGCCTCGCCAACCGCAACCTGTTTCGCGACCGCGTGCAGCATTCGCTCGCAATCGCCAAGCGCGCCAAGCGCCACGTGGCCGTGATGTTCCTGGATCTCGACGACTTCAAGAACGTCAACGATACGCTCGGCCACGATGCGGGCGATCGACTGCTACAGGCCGTCGCCGAGCGCCTGATCAGTACCGTGCGGACTACTGATACGGTGGCGCGGCTGGCGGGAGACGAGTTTGCCGTCCTTCTCGAAGGCATCGAGAGCAGGGAGGACCTCGATCGGCCGGCTGCGCTGCTGGTCGACGCGCTCGGGGCCCCGTTTTCGCTTGGCGGAGCGGATGTGCGCGTGGGCATCAGTGTGGGCGTCGCCCTCTCGAGCCCCGACAGCGCCGCCGACGAGCTGCTGAGCAACGCCGACATCGCGATGTACAACGCCAAGGCGGGGGGCAAGGATCGCTACGTCATGTTCGCGCCCGAAATGCAGGAGGCGCTTCGCGAGCGCCTGCGTCTCGAGGCTGACATCGAACGCGCGCTCGCCCAGGGCGAATTCTTCCTCGAGTACCAGCCGGTCGTGGAGCTCCGCACACGCACCCTGCTCGGGGTCGAAGCGCTCGCACGCTGGCGGCACCCGGAGCGCGGCGTGCTGATGCCCAAGCATTTCATCCACCTGGCCGAGGAGTCGGGGCACATCATCGAGCTCGGCCGCTTCGTGTTGCAGCGGGCCTGCGAGGACTGGCGGCGCTGGTGTGACGAGATGGTCGGCGGCGCGGGTCTGTACGTCACCTTGAACGTCTCGGGTCGCCACCTGCAGCAGGGAGACCTGGTGCGGGACGTAGACATGGCACTGCGATCGTCCGGACTGGCGCCGGGCAATCTGGTCATCGAGCTGACCGAGAGCACGATGATGCACAACACCGAAGCGAACCTCGAACGGCTGCGCGAGTTGAAGGCGCTCGGCGTCCGCCTTGCGATCGACGACTTCGGCACGGGCTACTCGTCGCTCGCGTACCTGCATCGGTTCCCGATCGACATCCTCAAGATCGATCGTTCGTTCGTCCTTCGGTTGGTGACTGAGGGCGAGGGACCCGAGCTCGCACGCGCCGTCGTCGGCCTCGGCGACACGCTCGGCATCGACACCGTGGCTGAGGGGATCGAATCGGAGTCTCAGGCGGAGGCGCTACTCACGCTCGGCTGCGTGGCCGGCCAGGGGTTCCTCTTCGCCAGGTCCGGGACGCTCAGCCACCTCTCCACGACAGATTTCGTCGCACGCCACCGAGACCTCCAGTCCCGTCCGCCATCGGCCTCGGAGCGTCATGTTGTCGACTTGCGCCGCCGGGCCGGGTAGGGAACACACGCGGCCGCAGCCACGTGCGGATCGCGGCTTTTTGACCAACGTGACGGTGGCGTGACAACCACGCATGTCGTAGAGTTACGCCATGCCCACCCCGTCATTACGCCCGCTCAGTTCGCTCGTGTTCGCTGCCGTTGTGGTCACGGCGTGGACCGCCCACATCGCCACGCCAGCCGCAGCCGGGCAGCAGCAGGGTACGCCCAAGCAGCTCATCGTCACGCTGCACGTCATCGACAAGAAGGACGTGCCGCTTGCCGACATCACGGCCAGCGAGCTGGAGATCAAGGAGAACGGGCAGACCCGATCGATCCTGACGGCGGAGCTCGATGCGCGACCGCTGGCGGTGGCGTTGGTCCTGGACAACAACACCGAGCTGAGCACGTCGTTCATGCAGTCGGTCGTGCCGGCTGGCGTGGCGCTGGTCAAGGCGTTACCGCCTGGAACCACGATCGATATCTGGACGACCGGCGACAGGCCGTCGCACGTCGCCAAGGCGGTGGACGCGGCTGCGGCCGAAACGGCGCTGAGAGGGATAGCGGCCATCGGTACCAACGCGCTGCTGAACACCATGGCAGAGGCGTCGCAGGCGCTGCCGACCGACGACACCCATCGTACCGCGGTCTTCGTGATGACCGGGAGCACGCTCGGCGACTCAGGTGGGTACGAGCAGGCGTTGAAGTCGACGTCCACGAAGCCGACGTTCATGGGCCTGGAGCTGTTCCTCCAGCACCCCGATGCGCGCATCGAGAACTCGCTCCAGTTGTTCGCGACGCAGACCGGGGGCTACTTCGACAGAATCCTTTCGGTCACCGCGTTCGAGAAGCGCGCCCCGGCGCTCGTCGCGCTGGTCAATACCCAGTACCGCGTCGCCTGGCAGCCCGGTGGCGATCCGCGCGAGACGAAATTCGAGTTCAAGTGCAGCCGGAAGGGGACGAAGGTCGTCGCCGCCCAACGCATGTCGGCGGTGTGGTGACTGTAGAGATTAGAGGTTAGAGGTTAGAGGTTAGAGATTGGCCGGGCGCGTCCAGAATCTCCGGGGACGGCATGATGAAGGGCTTCGTCACACGACGTGGATTCATGCGGACCGCGGCGGCAGGTTCGCTCGCGCTGTCCTGGCGGCGCGACCGTGGGGCGCTCACCGTGTTTGCCGCCGACGCGGAGAAGCCGGCGCTGCTTGGTGGCACGCCCGTTCACGCAGGCGGCTGGGCCAGGTGGCCGCAATGGCGCGAAGCCTGGGAGCCGAAAGTCCTCGACGTCTTCCGCAGCGGCCGGTGGTATCGCGGCTCCGACGAGCGCATCGCGGAATTCGAGCAGGCGTACGCTGGATTGCTCGGTGCCAGGAAGTGTCTGGCCACCTCCAGCGGCACCACTGCGCTGATGGTCAGCCTCCATGTCATGGACGTGGACGCTGGCGACGAGGTCATCGTCTCGCCCTACACGTTCATCGCCAGCTACAACGCGATCCTCAATTGCAAAGCCCTTCCGGTGTTCGCTGACAGCGATCCGGCGACGTTGACGATGGACCCCTCCTCCATCGAGAGCCGAGTCACCGAGCGGACACGCGCGATCATGCCGGTGCACATCTTCGGGATGCCATGCGAGATGGACCCGATCGTCGCCGTCGCCCGGAAGCACAAGCTGGGGGTCGTCGAGGACGCCTGCCAGGCGTGGCTGGCGGAGTACAAGGGACGGAAGTGCGGGACTATCGGCGACCTGGGCTGCTTCAGCTTTCAGGAATCGAAGCACATTCCCTCCGGCGAGGGCGGCGCCGTGACCGGCATGAGCGAGGCGCTGATCGACAAGTGCAACTCGTTCCACGACTGCGGTCATGCCCGCGGCACGAACACTGGGAACGGCAGCTTCACTCGCGGCAACAACTACCGCATGACACAGGCCCAGGCCGTGATCCTCTCGCAGCAGTTGGACAAGCTGGTGAAGGAAACCGAGATCCGACGCGCGAACGCCGACTATCTCAGCGCCCACCTCGGCACCATCCCCGGCATCACGCCCGTGCGTCTGCCGGAGAACAGCCGGGCGGTCTGGCATCTCTACCCATTTCGTTACGATGCGGCGCAGTTCAACGGGCTCTCGCGCGATGCGTTCGCGAAGGCGGTCTCGGCGGAGGGCGTTCCGTGCGATGGCGTGTATCACGAACAGTACCTACGACGGCCTGCTCGACGAGGCGATCGCGTCACGTGGCTACAAGCGGCTATGGAGCGCCCAGCGGCTGAACGCGTACCGTGACAGCTTCCGGACGTTGAAAGGCAACAAGCAGGTCTGCGACACGACCGTGGCAATAACGCAGAACATGCTCCTCGCCGATCGCGGCGACATGGATCATATCCTCGAAGCCATTCGGAAGGTTCAGGCGCACAGCGCGGCGCTGGTGAAGGCTGCCAGAATCTCTAATCTCTAATCTCCAATCTCTAACCTCTAATCTCCTCGACCTCACACCGGCTCTCCATGCGCCATTGCCCGGCGAGTGTCCGAACCGCGCCAGTCAGTTCGACGAGCCCGCGCAGCCGGATGTCCGCGCTCGACGCGCCCACTTGCAGCTCGAATTGACCGGGCTCGACTCGGCGCTGATAGTCCATGCCCGTAAACGACAGCATGTCGGTTGGGATGCGCACGACGACGCGAGCAGAGGCTCCGGGAGCGAGCTCGACCCGAGTGAAGGCCTTGAGCTCTTTTACGGGACGCACGACCGAGGCAACCAGATCCCGCACGTATATCTGTGGCACGGCGACGCCAGGCCGAGTGCCCGTGTTCCGCACGACAAAGCTGGCACGGATTTCACCAGTCGCGGCATCCATCGCAGCCTCGTCGAGTGTCAGATCCGTAAGCTCGAACGTCGTGTAGGACAGGCCGTGACCGAACGGGTAGCGGCTTCCGAAGTGACGCGCGATGGGCGTCCCGGCGCTCTTCATCTTGTGGTTGTAGTAGTAAGGCACTGCGCCGACGTTCCGGGGCACCGACAGCGTCATACGGCCCGAGGGTTGCGCGCTTCCCGTCAGGATATCCACGAGCGCCGGCCCACCTTCCTGACCGCCCGCGAACGCCATCACCAGGGCCGCCACTTTGTCCTCGAGGTCACCGAGGTTGTACGGCCGGCCGCTCATCAGCACGACGACGACCGGCTTGCCGGCCGCGACGACGGCTTCGAGCAGCTGCTGTTGGACACCCGGCAGGTCGAGCGAGTCGGCGTCCGACCCTTCGCCAACCGTGCCGGTGCGGAACAGGCCAGCGAGGTCGCCGACGCACACCACGGCCACGTCCGCGGCCTTTGCGGCCGCCACGGCGGCGGGAACGAGGTCGGTTCTCGTCGAGATCGGTGAAGGTTGATCGAGCGACGTGCTCGACTCGACGTCGCCGGGGAAGACCGGGGATCCGTACTTGCGCTGCTCGATGATGAAGCAGCCGCGCTCACAGGCGACCCGATTCGTTCCGAACGCGCGCTCGAATGCGGTCCGCGGCGTCACGACCTGCGAGGCGGATTCTCCGGCATCGTTCAGGATCAGATGTACCGGGAAGCTGTACCCGCACAGCAGCGCCATGGGATCGTCCGCGCACGGGCCGATGAGGGCGATACGCTGTCTGCCCGTCGCATCGAGCGGCAGGACGCCATTGTTCTCGAGTACGACGATCCCCTGCTGCGCCACCTCGCGAGCCAGAGCTACCGTGGCCGGCGCCTGCAGCACGATCGCGCCCTCGTCGGCGTACGGCCGCTCGAAGATGCCAAGGCGGACCTTCTCGGTGACGATGCGGCGAACGATCGCGTCGATCGTCTCCATCGAGATGAGGCCGCGCTCGACCGCGTCGCCGAGATGGGCGGTGCAGTCGTCCGCAGGCAATTCGATGTCGAGGCCGGCGTTGAACGCGAGCGCTGCGGCCTCGGCGCGGTCACGGGCGAGATTGTGGTGCTGATAGAGCAGGCTGATGCCAATGTAGTCGGCGACGATCAGACCCTCGAACCCCCATTCGTCGCGGAGCACCTCCGTGAGCAGCCGGCGTGAGGCGTGGCACGACTCGTTGTCGATGTCGTGATACGCCGGCATCACCGATCCCGCGTGCGCCTGCTTGACTGCCATCTCGAACGGCTGCAGGAACACGTCGTTCAATTCGCGCCATCCGAGATGGACCGGCCCGTGGTTGCGCGCCCCCTCGCTCCACGAGTGTCCGGCGAAGTGCTTCAGGGTTGCGAGCAGATCGCGCTTCTCGCCCTGGAGGCCGCGGACGAATCGTGTCGCCAACACGCCAACCAGGTACGGGTCTTCGCCGAGGGTCTCCTCCGTGCGGCCCCAGCGGACGTCACGCGACACGTCGAGCACCGGCGCCAGGCCCTGGTGACAGCCCACCGACCGGGCCTCCTGCCCGATGGCCGAGCCACTCGTTCGATGAGGTCCGGGTTCCAGCTCGCGCCGTAGACCAGCGCCGACGGAAACATCGTGGCACCGCGCGCCATGAGCCCAACCAGGCACTCCTCGTGGGACATCACCGGGATCCCGAGGCGCGTTTCCTCGCGCAGGAACTTCTGGAGCCGGTTCAGCGCGCGGACGCCCGTCCGGGCATCGACGCCGTGGCTGCCAAGCGCCCGGGAGATCTGTCCCAGACCGTGCCGTAGTGACCGCTTGACGACCTCTGGATCCGTGCCGCCCGTGAAGTCGTCCTGGCGGGGCCGATGATTGCCGTCTTCGGCGAGGATCAGCCACAGCGCGTGCATCTGGGCGGTTTTTTCCTCGAACGTCATGCGTCCGAGGAGATCGGATGCCCGCTCGTCAACCGGCCGACTGGCATCCTGATAGGGATGAAGCATGGAAGGGAACCTCCGCGGGGTGCGAGAACTGCCGCCGGGCGCCGAGTATGTCTCAACTCTGGTCCAACGCGAAGCCGTCCGTGATACCGTCGCACCGCGCGCCGCGGCAGGAATGCAACCACAGAGAGCGAAGGAGGAATAGGTGGCCGAACGGGTAGCACCAACCAGCGGAGACGGGCAGCGGTTGTCAGTCGTCGAAAAGGTCGGCTACGGCCTCGGAGACACGGCGGCGAACTTCATCTTCCAGACGATGGTGATGTTCCAGCTGGCGTTCTACACCGACACCTTTGGCATCACCGCCGCAGCCGCGGGAACCTTGCTGGTGGTCGTGCGCGTGTGGGATGCCATCTTCGACCCCGTCATGGGCGTTGTCGCCGACCGCACGAACACGCGGTGGGGGAAGTACAGGCCATGGGTGCTCTGGACGGCCGTTCCCTTTGGTGTCATGGGCTTCCTCGCCTTCGTGACGCCCGACCTCGGGCCCGGCGGCAAGCTGGCGTATGCCTACATCACCTACATCGCGCTGATGATGGTCTACTCGGCCAACAACCTGCCGTATTCGGCCCTGAGCGGCGTCATGACGGGCGACCTGGGCGAGCGTACCAGCCTCTCGTCCTACCGCTTTGTCTGCGCGATGTTCGCGCAGCTGATCATCCAGGGGCTGGCGCTCCCGATGGTGCATCACTTCGGCCAGGGCGACAACACGAAGGGCTATCAGGTCACGATCGGCATCTTCTCGGCGCTCGCCGTCGTGCTCTTCTTCATCACGTTCGCGACGACGAGAGAACGCATCCAGCCGCCACCAGATCAGAAGGCGCCGATCTCGCAACACTTCGCCGACCTGCTCCGGAACGGACCCTGGCTGGCGATGTTCGTCCTGACGCTGGTGCTGTTCATCACACTGTCGATGCGCGGCAGTGTCGTGCCGTACTACTTCAATTACTACGCGGACAAGGCGAGCCTGGCGCGGCTGCTCGCCGGCTTCGGGGCCCACGTGTCCGACGAGGCGGCGGTCGTCAGCCTCGCCTTCAGCGCCTTCAACGTGCTCGGCACGCTGGCGACGATCGTCGCGATCTTCTTCTCGAAGAGCCTTGCCACCAGGTTCGGCAAGCGGAACGTCTTCATCGCAGGCCTCGGCGGCACGATTGTCTTTACCGCGATCTTCGCGCTCCTGCCGCCCACGGCCGTCACGGCGATGTTCGTGAGCGAGATCCTCCGCCAGTTTGCATACGGGTTCACCATCCCCTTGCTGTGGGCGATGATGGCCGACGTCGCCGATTACTCGGAGTGGAAGACCGGGCGCCGTGCGACGGCCATCGTCTTCTCGGCCATCGTCTTCGCGCTGAAAGCAGGGTTGGGCTTCGGCGGGGCGATCACGGGCTTCGTGCTGTCGCTCTATGGCTACGTCCCGAACGTCGTGCAGCGCGGCGGCGCGCTGGACGGCATCCGCCTGACGATGAGCATCTTCCCGGCGATAACGTTCGCGATCTGCGCGGCGTGCTTGTTCTTCTACGCCATCGACAAGAAGACAGAGATTGAGATGACGACGGAACTCGCCGAGCGTCGCCTGAAATACGGTGGGTAGGACTAACTGGATTCAAAGGGTTCACTGGGTTCAGGAGGTTCCGCGGTTCCCGGGTTCCGAGGTTCCTGAGTTCCATTCGAACCTTCGGAACCTTTGGAACCTTCCGAACCTCCTGAACCGACAGCGTTAGTTCCTGGAGTGAATAGGCCCCAATCGTCTTGGCGTCTTCTGCACTCCAGCCGAGAACCTTCAGCACGTCGGACGGCACCGACGGGTCGCGCGCCGGACCGGGCAGCGGACGCTGAAGCTCGTAGCGACCGAGCTCGGGACTCTTGAAGACGGATCGCGGCGAGGCATCGAGGGATTGTCCGTGGGCTTCGAACGCGGGCGACAGCGTTCGGAGCTCGTCGAGCGACGCCACGGGAGACGAGCACGTTTCGCTTGCAGGCGCCGGCCCCCATGTCACCAAGGGCACGGCCGGCTTCTCGGTTCCGTCCGTCACCTTCGACGCACGCACGTACACGTTTCCATCTACCTGCATCGCCTGGGGCCGGTTCAGCTTCTCGCAGAGCGCTCTTGGTTGTTCGAACCGCAGCAGGGGCTGTAGGTACGCGTCGCCCGCAACGAGCAGGTTGCCGACGAAGACGTGACCCTCGCGTGCGTCCACGCCAGGGCCAGTGGACGGGTGCCAGCCGAAGTGGTCGCCAGTCGCACTGCGCTCGTTGCGCTCGAACGAGGCGGCCGTGTCGACGAACGTGTTGTTGTAGAGCCGCACGTCCGCAGAGTTGAGCACGCGGACCCCCTTGTTACACCGCACGAATACGTTCCCGGCGACGATGGCTCCGCGCGAGATCTCGAAGAAGAAGCCGTCCTGAGCGTTTTCGATCCAGTTGTTCACGAACACGGCATCGCGGTTCCCCACGTCGTACCAGATGCCGTTCGAATCCGGATTGTCTACGACGAGGTTGTCGCGGCACGTGACTCGCCGCGTCTGATTGAAGATCTTGACGGCGGCCGGGTAATAGCCAGTGAGCCGCTCGACGTTGTTCCTGCGGATGATGTTCCGTTCGAGCAGGACGTCCGAGGACCCGATGACGTAGATGCCCTCCGTGCTCGTATCGCTGATGAGCGAGTTGCGGATGATGAGCCCATCCCCACGGAAGTATCCGGCTACTCGCGAACAGAAGGTGATCGTGACGTTCTCGAGCACTGTGCCGACGACTTCCTTGCCGAACGTGGACGGATCCGCTGGGCCCACCGGTTCGTCGGTCGGCTCATCGGCCGCCGTGAACTGCTTCTTGCCTTCGACTTCGAGCGCCCGGTAGGCGTACTGCGTAAAAGTGAGGCCGCGGATGATCGGGCCCTTGCGATCCGACGTCTTGCCGTGCACCGTCAGGCTGGTGCGGACCAGCGCGCTGTCGAATGCCGTGATTTCGACCTGCCGCGCCGTGGGATCGACGCCGATGTAGACCTGCCCCTTGTCGTAGTCGATGTAGTACGAGTTCTCGTCCACCTCGCCTTCCCACCCGGCCGACTGCAGCATCCGGCCGTCTACGAAGACCATGTCGTTATTGAAGCGGTGCACCGGCGTCCGCATGCCCTCGCGGTCGCGCTGCCACCAGCCAAGTGGCCTGGCGGGGAACAGACGTGTCCAAGGCGTCTTCCAGAGTTTGTTCCGCAGCGGCTGCCAGTTGGTGGCGACTTGAGTGCCTTTGAGAATGGGACGCTCGTCGCGATAGGGCTGGAGCGTGATGCCCTGGTTCAGGAGGAGCCCGCCGGTGCGGTAGACGCCGCCTCGCAGGATGACGGCGTCACCCGTCACGACCCGGGCCATGGCCGATTCCAGCGTGGTCGGCTGCGCCACCGTGCCTGGTGCATCGGACCGCCCGTCGGGCGCGACGTAATAGACGTGCGGCGCCGGGGTACATCGTAGGACTGTTGAATCGGACCGTACGGCCCCCCGGACGGCTGCGCGGCAAGCGGCGCGGCGGTGAGCAGCGTGATGACCAGGAGAGACGGCAGCAGGCGCATCGTGAGTCCTTTGGTGAGCGAAAGACCGCGGATACCATATACCGTCTGCCGCTCGCTTGAACCGTTACGGAGTACCCATCGATGTCACGAACCGGACTCATGCTCGCCGCCTCTGTCGCGGCGGCGGCAACGTTGGCCGCCGACTCGCAGACAGTGCTCAAGGATGTCGCGCCACGCGGATTGCGGATTGGCGTCGCCGTCAACCAGTCGCTGAGCGACGGGCGCGACGCGGAGGGACTCGCGATCGTGACGCGCCAGTTCAACACGATCAGTCCCGAGAACCTGCTGAAGTGGGAGCAGGTTCACCCGGCTCCTGACCGGTACAACTTCGAGCCGGCTGACCGATACGTGGAGCTCGGGCGAAGCCATGGGATGTTCGTCGTCGGCCACGTCCTCGTCTGGCATCAGCAGACGCCCGCGTGGGTCTTCGCCGGAGCGGACGGAGCGAAGGCCAGTCGCGAGATACTGCTCGCGCGATTGAAGGACCACATCACCACGGTGGTCGCCCACTACCGCGGGCGGATCGGCGGCTGGGACGTGGTCAACGAGGCGCTCGATGACGATGGAGCGCTTCGCCGGACGCCCTGGCTCGAGGCGATCGGGGAGGACTTCATCGCGAAAGCGTTCGAGTTTGCTCAGGAGGCCGATCCGGCCGCCGAGCTCTATTACAACGACTACAACCTGTGGAAACCGGCCAAGCGGGATGCGGCAATCCGGCTGGTGCAGGGGCTCAAGGCGAAGGGGCTCCGCGTGGATGGGATCGGCGAGCAGGGGCACTGGGGGATCGACGAACCGGCGCTCTCCATGGTTGACGACACGTTGGCCGCGATCCGTGCGTCTGGGGTGCGGCCGATCATCACGGAACTGGACATGGACGTCCTGCCTCGGGACCCGGACATGTGGGGCGCTGACCTCTCGAAGAAGCAGAAGATCAAGGCGGCGACCAACATCTACCCGGACGGACTGCCCGACGCCATGCAACAGAAGCTCGCGCGCCGCTACGCCGACGTGTTCGGGCTCTTTCTCAAGCACGACGTCGGCCGCGTGACATTCTGGGGACTCACCGACGCCACGTCGTGGCTGAACAACTTTCCAATCCCGGGTCGCGTGAACTACCCACTGCTCTGGGGCCGTGACGGCAAGGAGAAGCCAGCGTTCGACGCGGTGGCCGACGTCCTTCGGAACGCGCGACGTTAGACCATCACCGGTACAGTACCAACACCGCAGCGGCGCTCAAGCGTCCTGCTCGCAGGTCGCGCCGCCGGAACCCCTTGAACCCAGGCACCCCTTGAACCGTTGAACCCCGGAACCCCGGAACCCCGGAACCCCCTTAACGACAGCCGCCGTCGACGCACAAACTCTTGCTGAAGAACGGCATCACATGGTTCTGAAAACGATCGGCCACCTTGCTGGTGTGCGTGCCGGCATAGAGTTCAAAGCTGTTGGCAATGCCATAGAGATCGAGTGCGTCGTGCAGCTTGCCGGCGTCCGCCTTGAGTCCATCCTGATCTCCCACGTCGATCGCGATCGCACGGTACTCGCGCAGGTTCCCGACATACTGATCCACGAACACCAGCGGCGAGTTGGCCGTCCATTTCGCGAGAATCTCCGGCCGCGGCACGCCGTCCTTGGTGGGGAGGTCGAGATAGAGCGGCGGATTCTTTGGATTGGGTGACCACGCTGCCGCGGTTGCGAGCTGCGCCCGCGGGAAGAACCCGAGGCCGGCCAGGTCCGCTGGTGACTTGGCGCTCTGGGCGGCTTTCTCCAGATCCAGACTCGCGGGACCGGGTGGACGCACCGACAGGCAACACGGACTCATGATGTACACGCTGCCGAACACGTCCGCGTGTTTCATCCCGATGCGCGTCGCGCCATACCCTCCCATCGAGTGACCCACCAGGCCGCGACTCTTCCGATCGGCCATCGTCCGGTAATGGCCGTCGATGTAGGTCACGACATCGTGCGCGATGTACTGCTCGAAATCCCCCGTCGTGACCGAGCTCGAGTACATCGAGCCGTTGTGCGCGGTCTTCGAGTCGGGCAACACGACGATCATCTCGTGTGCGCCCTGCGCGAACGCACCTTCGATCGTCTCCGGCACGTGGATCTCGTGGGTCCATTGCTCGGCGCCGATGGAGTAGCCGTGCAGCGCGTAGACGACGGGATACCGCCGCGATGTCTCCGTCGCATAGCTCGGCGGCAGGAAGACGATGACATCGCGATCGACCGCATCGCCTTCCAGGTTGCCTTCGAGCGCGGCGCCGTGGATCTTGATGCGTTCGACGGTGACCGGCTTGGCGCCAGGTACGGGAGGAGGCACGTCTGTCTGGACCTGGGCCGCCACCAACAGCGGAGTCAGGACGAGAGCCAAGGCCAGAGCCGGCAAATTGAGACCTGTTGTTGTCATTGGTTTCAGGGGCGAACCGAGAGCACCGTTACCGACTTCGGCTCCACGTGAAGCGAGACGCGCCCGTTCTGTACGGTCGCCGTGATCGGCTTCGGCACGACCGTGTTCGGCGCGTCGAAGGTGTTCACACTGTCGATCTTCGGCCCGGTGAGCGTCTCCCCGCTCGCCGATGTGACGGTGATGCCGGCCACGCTCGCGTCGATGTCGGCGGGTTGATTCGGGTCGAGATTCGTGACGGCGAGCCACAGTGTGCCGGTCGTGTCTTTCGCCGCGATCGCGTCTACGCGTGGCAGCGTGATATCGCCATGAGCGTAGGTGCCTGCGTTGAACGTCACTGGCACGAACGTCGCGTCCTGGAACGGCAGATACATCTTGAAAACCTGGTACGTCGGCGTGAGGACCATCTTCTCCTTGTCCGTGATGATCATCGCCTGCAGGACGTTGATCATCTGCGCGATATTCGCCATGCGGACGCGATCGGCGTGGCGCGCGAAGATGTTCAGGTTCAGTGCGGCGATCAGGGCATCGCGCACACTGTTCTGCTGCACCAGGAACCCGGGGTTGGAGCCCGGCAGCGGCGCGTACCACGCGCCCCATTCGTCCACCACGAGCGTGAGCTTCTTGTCGGGATCGTACCTGTCCATGATCGCCGAGTGCGTGTTGACGATGGCGTCCATGTCGAGTGTGGCTTTCAGGATCTTGGCGTAGTCATCCTCGCCGAAACCGACAGAAGGAAACTTCGGCGGAAAGCGGATGACCGTGTAGGAATGGAGCGACAAGCCATCGATGTCCCAGCTCCACTGGTGGCCCTTCCAGGCCTTCATGATCGCCTCGGTCCACTCCGTCCACCGCGGGCCGTCTCCGCCGGGACCGACGGCGATCTTCAGCATGCGCTGACCGCCCTCGCGCTGCGCCGGGTTGAAGTTGCGCACGAAGCGGCTGTAGATCTTCATCTGGCTCGCGTAGTACTCGGGCGTCATGTTGCCGCCGCAATCCCAGCTCTCGTTGCCGATGCCCAGATAGGCGACCGAGTACGGATCGGGATGGCCGTTGGCGGCACGCTCCTTCGCCAGCGCTGTGGGCTGTGCTGCGGTCATGTATTCCAGCCACTCGGCCGCTTCCTGCGGCGTGCCAGACCCGACGTTCACCGAGACATAGGCGCGGCTCCCGATTTGATCGAGGAAGTCCATGTACTCGTGCGTGCCGAAGGTGTTCGGTTCGACCACGCCACCCCAGTCGGGATTGACCGTCGCGGCGCGCCGGTCGGCCGGTCCAATGCCCTTGCGCCAGTGGTAGTCGTCGGCGAAGCAGCCGCCCGGCCACCGGATGTTGGGCACTTTGAGGGCCCTCAGTGCGGCGACCACGTCGTTTCTGATGCCTCGGGTGTTGGGGATCGACGAATCGGGGCCGACCCAGACACCCTCGTACACACCGTGGCCGAGATGCTCGGCGAACTGGCCGAAGAGGTTGCGGTCGATCTTGGCGCCAGGCTTGGTGGCGTCAATGGCGACGGCGACGGCGTCGGCAGCCACGGCGGTTCCGAAATGCGTCGCACCGGTCACGGCGAGAGCGGCGGCGCAGAGAGTGATGACGCCGGTCGCAGAGCGGAATCCGGCCGTGGCACGACGATGAACAAATCGATCGGGCATGTGTGTGTCTCGCAGGATGCGCTCGAGCGCGGCTATTGTGTCTTGCGTTCGGGCTGAGGTGCGATTCGCAGGAAGCGCGCGGCGTTGTTGTAGAGGATGTCGCGCTTCTGAGCCTGCGTGAGGTAGTCGGCGTTCTGGATGAGGCTGATCGAATACGCCATGAGTTTCGGCCACGCCATCTGATCGGTCCCGAACATCACCCTATCGCCGAAGCCGGCGCCGACGATGCGCTCGATGTAACGGTTCACTTCCTTCACCGGATAGCTCCAGATGAGTCCCGCCACATCAACGTAGACATGCGAATTGGCCTGGAGCAGCGTCAGCAGGTTGTCGATCATCGGGTAGCCGGCATGCATGATCTGAACGCGGAGTTTCGGGTGCCGCGCGAGCAGGTCCTCGAGCAGGAGCGGGTTGCCCATCGAGCCGCGATAGGTGGGCGTGGCGATGTTGGCGCGCCCAGAGCCGCCGGTCCCCATGTGAATGGCGACCGGGATGTCGAGCTCCTCGGCCAGGGCGAAGTACTTGTCCACGGATGGGTCGCTCGGCGACAGGCCCTCGTACTGCAGGCCGATCTCGCCCATGACCTTGAAGCCGTCCTTCGCGAATGTCTTGCGCAAGTCATCGAGCGGAACACGGGCCCCTGGCTGAAGCCCCTCGTTGAAGCTGGTTCCGGGGATGACCCGCGCGGGCGCCGCGTCACGCCACTTCTGGACGCTCTTGGGATCGCCGAAGACCACGGCCGTGACGTTGAGCCGCTGCATCTCGGCAACGACGTCCTTGATGTATTCACCTTTCGCTGAGGGGAAGAGCTTCGGTGTGCATTCGTCCTGTACCCAGCCAAAGGGCGCTTCCTTCGTGCTGGGGTCCGACGCCGTGAATCCAGGTGTATTTGGACACATGGGCCCGATTCCCGGGAACGACTCGTCCATCGCATGCACGTGGACATCAATGACTGGAGGCACGTCCGTGCTGGTGTTCTGCGCGAACGCTGCAGCCGGTGCGGCCGCGGAAAGTGCGAGCCAGAACAGCGATGAGATGACCCGCTGCCGATCGGTCATGGTTCCTCCTTGCGTGATGTACCAATTGCAACGAGCGCAACCGACGCCGTAACTATGAGCCGCGATCGAAGAGGACGATGTCGGACGAACGTTCGGTCATTCCAAGAATCAATTTCGACGAGTCGGGGAGCCAAGCGATTCCGCGGCCTCGCTGCTTCGCTTCGATCTCGAGTATCTGGCGTGGAGGCGTTCCGCCGTCGAATCGATAGACCCACACGCCAGACTCGACCTGCCCGGAGTTGGACATACCGGCAAGCTGCTGTCCGTCAGCCGACCACGTCACCGCTCCGTTGCCAAGCCGCGGTCCGTCACCCCATGGCGTTACGACGGCGCGGCCGTCGGGCGTCATCAACCCCAGAACCGCGCGTGGTACCTCACCCTTCGGCAGGCTGGAGGCGATGTAGGCGATGAGATTGCGAGTGGACGACCAGCTCGGTGACGTCGCTCCACCAGGGGTCGGAATCCGCACTGGTTCGCCGCCCTTCACATGCGCGCGGAAGATTGCTGGAGCCGCGCCTTCAGGCACCGAGTAGGCGAGCTCCGTGCCGTCTGGCGACCACGCAATCGAATCGATCACCTGTGCGTCCAGGATTTTCCGCAGGCCGCTGCCGTCGGTGGCAACCATCCAGATGGCGCGTGACGTGCCACGGCTCGAGACGAAGGCAATCGTCGATCCATCCGGAGACCACGCCGGACGCTCATCGACGGCATCGCCGGACGTCAGCTCCCGTGGATCACTCCCGTCGAGTCGTGACGTCCAGATGTGCCGGTTTCCGCTTCGCGTCGAGCTGAACGCGAGTCGGTCGCCCCGCGGCGAGACTATCGGGTCGTAGTCGCCCGTGGACCCTTGCGTGAGCTCGGCCATGGCGGAATCGCCGGCGATCGGAAGTACGCGCAGCGACCGCCGGTCCTGATAGGTCGTCGCGACCATCGTGCGCTTGTCGGCCGACAGGCGTGCCTCCGAGTACTCGCCCACGCCTGTCGTGACACGCATCGGATTGCGGCCGAGCGGCATCCACCAGAGCGCCAGTTCCGAGCTGACCGGGTTCGCGCTGTACAGCAGTCCACTGCCGTCGATGGCCGGAAAGGGATAGACCGCTCGCCGGCTCGTGGCGACGACCCGTTCCAGCTGGGCGCTCGCGACGCTGACACGATAAATCTCGGATGGCTCGAGGTTCTGCGTCGAGATGCCCCTGATGACGTAGATGTACTCTCCATCTGCCGACCAGGCGGGCCAATGCATGTGGACCCCGCCGGCGACGGGTACCAGCGTGCGGGGATCGGCACCGCTGGCGTCGGACACCATCAGGGCGTCGCCTGCCGAGCCGCCGGCCGTCACGTAGGCGAGTCTCTTCCCGTCAGGCGACCAGCGTGCCCCAACTCCACCAGCGATCAGCTTCCGCGGGGTGCCGCCGAGCGGGGCGCCGATCACGTAGGTAGACAACTGCGTCGGGCCAGCGCCGAGCGGTCCGGCCGAGAACGCGATCTCGGAGCCATCCGGCGAGATGTCGAGACCCCCGATGTCATTCCGGCGGGCCACGTGGAGATCGGCAAGCGTGGCAGTGAGGTTGGCGGCTTCGCCGCCGCTCAGAAACTTCACCCACACGTCGCATCGCGCCGGCGTGTCCGACAAGTAGGCGATCCACTTGCCGTCGGGTGAGAGCGCGGGCGCGAACTCGATGGCGTCCGAGGCCACGAACCGCCGGACCCGCGCGAAGTTCAGCCCCTCCTCTCGCGGAGCGTGCGTCGCCCCGATCCACCAGCCCAGGCCGAGGCCAGTGAGCGCTGTCGCGGCGGCAACCACCGCCGCCGGAATGGTGCGGTGAAGGGCTGGTGGACCCGCAACCGCGGACGGGCCCCCGGCGCCGCTGATGGACCGCGTGCCCGCCGATTCGAGCGCGAAGACCAGGTCGCGCGCGGACTGGAACCGCTGATCCGGAGCCTTCTCGAGGCAATGGTCGACCACGCGAGCGATGAGCGGAGACACACCCGCGCGGACCTCATCGAGCGGAGGCGGCGTCTCCGTGAGCACCGCACTCATCGACTCGGCCCCAGAGGGACGACTGAACGGCCCCGTACCGGACACCATCTCGTACAGCACGACACCAAAGGCGAACAGATCCGCACGGTGATCGACCGGCTGTCCCTTCACCTGCTCGGGCGCCATGTATTGCATCGTGCCGACGATCGTGCCGGGCTCGGTCGAGTAGGTGGTGTCGAGCGTCGTTGCGGCGCCGGATCCCTCGGCCGTGACTTTCGCGAGGCCGAAGTCGAGGATCTTGATCTGTCCATCTCTGGATAGAAACAAATTCTCTGGCTTGAGATCGCGGTGGATGATGCCGCGGTTGTGAGCGGCGGACAGGCCGCGCGCGATCTGCCGTGCCAGTTCGAGCGCTTCCCGTTCACCGATGGGCCCTCGCAACAGACGCTCGCGGAGCGTCTCGCCCTCCAGCCGTTCGGCGACGACGTAGGGTTGGCCGTTCTCGGCGCCGATATCGTAGACCGTCAGGATGTTTGGATGATTGAGCTGGCTGGTGGCGCGCGCTTCGGTCTCGAATCGCCTCAGCCGATCCACATCGGCAACGACCTGCGCGGGCAGAATCTTGATCGCGACGTCCCGCCCGAGCCGGGTGTCACGGGCCAGGAACACTTCGCCCATGCCGCCGACGCCGAGCACCGATCGGATCTGGTACGGGCCGAGACGCGAGCCTGGTCCGATGGCCATGGAGCCGTCTAGTAACCCACGGCCTGACCGTCCTTGCGGTGATCGGATCCCGCCCGGTAGAACCCTTTGAGCAGGGTCTGTCCCGCCTCGCCCGGATTCGCCGCCTGGTCGTCAGGGGTGAACATGATGGCCTGGTAGCCGCCAACGCTGTCGCCACTGACCGATTGGACCGTGTGTCCCATCGCGCGCATCTGAGTGCCGACGAGTGAGAAAAGCTGCGACTCGAGCGTGAGCGTGTTCGCCACCTGGACGTGCCGGAAGCGCGCCATGTCGCTCGCCGCCTGCAGATTCGCCCCCAGATCCAGCACGTTCACGAGCACCTGTGCGATCCCTTGCGCCTGCATATCGCCGCCCATCAACGTCACGGTCATGACGGGCCGGTCCTGCCGCATCACGAAGCCGGCCGACAGCGTGTTGAAGGGCCGCTTGTGCGGGGCGATGACATTGGGACTCTTTGGATCCAGTGTGAACAGGCCTCCGCGGTTGTGCAGCGTGAGACCGTAGCCCGGCACAACCAGGCCCGACCCGAATCCCATGTACAAGCTGTTCACCCAGGCGACCATGTTGCCCCAGCGATCCGCCGTGGACAGCACGATGGTGTCGCCGCTGCCGTCCACGCGAACCCCAGACGCCGTGCCGGACGCACGATTGGGGTCCACTTTGGCGCAGAGCGAAGCGGCGTGTGCCTTCGAGAGCAACCGATCGATTGGCACGGGCGAGAAACTCGGATCCGCGTTGTACGCGTAGAGGTCGGTGAACGCCAGTTTCTTGGCCTCGACGACGAAGTGCCAGTACTTGGGGTGTGCGGGACCGAGGCTCGCCAGCGTCTGGCCCGGCGCCCATAGCGGCACACAGGCCTCGAGGATATTCAGGATCTCGTCGGTCGCCCACGTCTGCGCCGGCGGCGGCAGCGTGAACACGTCGTATCCGTTGTGCGTCGTCCTTGCCGCCGTCGTCCACTCACCCGAGTAGCGCCCGAGATCGTCGAGCGTCATCGTCCCGCCGGCCGCATTCGATTTCGCGACGATCGCGTTGGCGATCTCGCCCAGGTAAAAGGCGTCGCGGCCGTGCTGTTGCAGGAGGCGCAGCGTCTTGGCGAGGCCGGGATTGCGGAAGATGTCGCCAGCGGCGGGCGGCCGGCCGTTCACATACCATGTCGCGATGGCATCAGGGTCGACCTGCGTGCAGCACCCGCGGGGATCCCCAGGGGTCGGCCCGAGACCCTCGAACAGCTTCCAATCGTGGGCGATGCGCTCGGAGACTGGAAAACCCTGCTCCGCGTAGTCGATTGCCGGCTGCAGCGTCTCTTTGAAGGAGAGCGCTCCGAAGCGATGCTGGACTTCGTCCCAGCCCCAGGCGGCGCCAGGCACCGTGACTTCCAGGATGCCGCCTGGCGGCATCCCCGAGCCGGGCCCCCAGTTCGCGGCGTTCCACGTGTAGCCGAGCGAGTTCAAGCGCTCGAGTGTGGCGCCCGTCGGCGCCTTGCCGCTCGCGTTCAGCGTGTAGATCTTGTTCTCGCGCGCGATGTAGACGATCGCGAACAGATCACCCGCCGGACCGACGTTCATCGGCTCGACGACGCTGAGGACCGCCGCGGTTGCGACGGCGGCGTCGATGGCGTTGCCGCCTTTCTTCAAGATGTCGAGGCCGGCTTGCGCCGCGAGCGGCTGGCTGGTTGCGACCATCCCATTCCTGGCCATCACCTCTGAGCGGCGTTGAAGCGCCCAGCCTTCAGCGCGGTCGCCGGCGACCGCGCTGCACCAGGCCGGCGCCGGCGCGGCATCACAGGACTGAACGGGCGATTGGGCGCCGAGGGCGGCTGCGCCGCCCGCGACGACGACTCCCAACAAGGCTGCACGCCATCGCTGGCGCCGAGTCATGGATCTCACCTGCTTTTCCTTCCGACAGCCGGGTAGCAGCCCCTAGCCCGTAGCCCCGTTGCCCTTTGCCCCGTATCTTGGCCACATGGCGCCCGTGCGAGCGATGTACTGCTCGTAGCCGGCTCCGAATCGTGCGCACAGCGCACGCTCCTCGCGCGGAATCACGACCGTCCGGATCCCCACGAGTGCCACCGCGGCCGACAGCAGGATAAACCAGTTGGCCGCGATGAGGCCGAGCGCGAGGAACAGCAGAATGCCGGTCGTATAGAGCGGATGGCGAATCCACCGGTAGGGTCCGGACGTGACCATCTCGTGATCGATCTTGGTGAGGACGGTCTCGCTGACGTTGCGCCCGAGGTTCCGCAAGACCCAGTGTACCGAGCACAGCACGCACAGGCCGAGAGTGACGCCGGCCCATCGCAGCCAGAGCGGCGCGTCGAACGACGACCAGGCCATCCATGATGGGTTGATGACGTACACGAGCGGCCCACCGAACAGCGGCAGTGCGACGAGGGCCCTCGCCGCCATCAGGGCCCCGCCTTCACGGCGGCGTTCGATGGTTTCACTGTGGGCGCGCGCACGGCGGCGGTGATAGGCCGACACCGTGAGCGCGCCCATGAACACCGCAAGCGCAATCCATCGGAACATGGTCACTGACCCAGCACTATCATCCTACCCGCGCTCGAGCTGACATGGGCGTCCAAGGTGCGGACGGAGGGTGCGGACGGAGGGTGCGGACGGAGGGTGCGGACGGAAGGTGCGGACGGAGGGTGCGGCGGAGGGTGCGGACGGAAGGTGCGGACGGAGGGTGCGGACGGAAGGTGCGGACGGAAGGTGCGGACGGAAGGTGCGGACGGAGGGTGCGGACGGAGGGTGCGGACGGAAGGTGCGGACGGAAGGTGCGGACGGAGGGTGCGGACGGAAGGTGCGGTCGGAGGGTGCGGACGGAAGGTGCGGACGGAGGGTGCGGTCGGAAGGTGCGGGCGGAAGGTGCGGACGGAAGGTGCGTGCGCTAGCGCCGGCGCTTCCTGACGGACCGTCGCTTCTGCGCGCCGAACACCTTCGCGCACTCGGCTTGGTACTCGACCGTCAGCGCCGCATGCTTGCGCATGATCTCGGCCTCCGCGCGAATGGCGTCGTTGACGGCCTCCCGATTGCCGGCGGCCAGGCTTGCCATCGCCTGCTCGTGCACGGCGTCGAATTGCGTCTTCAACTGCTCCATACGGTCGCGAAGCGTGCGTTCCATGCGGAAGACACTAACGGGCCACGGGCTACGGACTGCGGTCTACGGTCTGCAGTCTCCGGGTGCCGATTCTACTCGCGTCGCGGCTTTCTGTTACGCTTCGGCCCGCCGTCGTTCCAGTGAGGAGACAAGAAATGTCGAACCGCCGCACGTTCATGGAGCAGTGCGCCAAGGGCGCCGTGGGAGTCGCCGTGTCTGGCCTGGTCTCGTCCAGGCGCGTCATGGGCGCAAATGATCGCGTCCGGTTCGGGCTGATCGGGTGCGGCAGCCGCGGCAAGGAGATATTCCAGGCCGCCATGCGCTGCAGCAACGCGGAAGCCGTCGCCGCCGCGGATCTGTACGGCCGCCGGCTGGACGAAGTGAAAGCGCTCGCCCCGTCGATCAAGACCTACAACGACTTCCGGCAATTGCTCGACGACAAGAACGTGGACGCCGTCCTCATTGCCACGCCGCAGCATCAGCACGCCCTCAACTTCGTGCCCGCCATCCAGGCGGGGAAGGACGTCTATCAGGAAAAGACGATGGCGTTCAGTCCCGATCATGCCAAGAGAATGCGGAAGGCGCTCGACGGATCGGGACGCGTGGTCCAGGTCGGCATTCAGATGATCAGCGGGCCGGGCATCAAGATGGTGCGTGAGCACGTGACGCCGGAACGTATGGGCGTGATTACCGCCATCCATACGCATCACTACCGCAACGCGCCGTACGGCGGTTGGATGCGTGAGATTCCGTCGGATTGCGACGCCGGTCACATCGATTGGAGTGCCTTCCAGGGAGAAGCCGCCCCGCATCCATTCGACCCCCAGCGCTATGTGAACTGGCGATTCTTCTGGGACTACTCAGGCGGGAACGTCTTCGAGAACATGGTGCACCAGGTCGGATACTGGCACACGGTCCTGAACCTCAGGATTCCTCACGCCGTGACCATGACCGGCGCCAATCTTCTTTCTCCCAAGATGGATCCGCCCGACGTGATGGACGTCACGATGCACCATCCGACGGAGAAATTGCTCTTCACCTGGAACTCGATGTTCTCCAACAACTACTTCGGCGAGGGACACGACCTGCTCCTGGGAACCAAGGGCACCATCGTTCACGACGAGACCGACCGACCGCGGTACGTTCCTCAGGGGAAGGGCGCCGTGCTGTCCGAGGCGAGCATGGGAACGACAGGCGAGTACGCAGAGGCGACCGACGCGCACATGCAGAACTTCTTCGACTGCGTGCGAAGCCGGAAGGGGCCGAATTGTCCCTTCGACATTGGGTTCCGGACCGCGATCGCCTGTCAGATGGCCGTGCGCTCGTATCGTGAAGGACGGACCGTGACGTGGGACGAAAAAACTGAAGAGATTGTTTGAAGCAATAGAACGTTCCTACTCACCTCTAAGCGTAATCGCAGGATCCGATTGCGCTGCGCGTATGGCTGGCGCGGCGGAGGCGGCCAGTGCTGCCAGTCCAAGCACGCCCGCAACGGTTGCAAACGTCGTGGCGTCGAGCGGCGTCACGCCAAACAGCAGCGATTCGAGGAAACGTGTCAGTCCGAACGCACCTGCCAGACCGACTATCAGTCCGATCCCGGTGATCCGCAGGCCGTCACCGAGCACGAGACCGACGATATCGACCTGGCGCGCACCGAGCGCCATTCGCAGTCCGAGCTCACGCGTGCGCTGCTGGACCGAGAACGCCAAGACGCCCGCCACACCCACCATCGCCACGACAAGGGCCAGTGCGGCGAACAGGCTGACCAGCTCCGCACGGAACCGAGGCTGCGCCGTGGCTTCTGCGGTGACTTCGTCGATCGTACGAACCTGCCCGACGGCCTGATCCTTGTCCGCCCGCGCCACGGCCGCCTTCACCGAGTTGATCATCGCCGCAGGCGATCCTGTGGTTCTGACGACGAGACTCGACCAGTACCACGAATTCTGTTGCAGCGGCACATAGATCTGGACCGCGCTCCCGTCATCCGATGGCGTTTCCCTGACCGTGTGCGCGACGCCTACGACCTGCCGTGTGACGGGTTTGGGGCCCTCTGGCGTCATCGCGTCCACGCGAACCTGCAGCTGCAGGGGATCGCGTCCGCGCGCGTATCGCCGCACGAATCCTTCGCTGACGATGCAGACGGGGATACCCGTTGGGGTGTCGGATACGCCAAACGCGCGGCCGCGCACGATCGGGATCCCGAGCGTTTCGAAAAAGCGCGCTCCGGTAATCTGATAATGCGCCGCAGGCATGTTCGCGGCCTCCACCGGCGGATCCCCAACGACTGAAAACCCCTGTCCGATGTCCCAGCCGTCGAGCGGGAGGCTCCCGCCGAACGACGCGCTCATGACCCCTGGAGTGGCTTCGATTTCGCGGGTCGCCGCATCGTAGAAGCCGAGCCTGCGCTCTGACGTCTCATAGCGGCCCATCGGCAGGATCACCGTCATGGTCAGGACGCTCCTGTTGCGGGCGCCGGGATCCACCTGATTCAGCGACACCAGGGAGCGGACGAGGAGTCCGGCTCCGGCCATCAGCACGACCGCAACCGCGATTTCGACAATGGCCAATGCGGCGCGTACCTTACCTGTTCGTCCAGTCGTGGTTCGCGTTCCCGTCATGGCAGCGGTCGTGAGCGGGATGTCTGCGGCATGCCATGCCGGAGCGAGTCCGGCCAGGATGCCGGCCCCGATGGTGATGAAGGCCGCGAACAGTGTCACGCGCCAGTCGAGCGAGAGTGCGATGCCGTCTGGCAGCGTGCCCGGCGGCAGGAAGACCGGTGCCGAGCGAAGGGCAATGGCCCCGAGCGCGAGGCCCGTCGCGCCACCCAGCATCGCGAGCAACAGACTCTCTGTGAGCAGTTGTCGCAGCAACTGCTGGCGGCTGGCGCCGAGCGCCGCGCGAACGGCAAGCTCTCGCGTGCGGCTCACGCCGCGGGACAGCAGCAGGTTCGCCACGTTCGCACACGCCATCAGCAGGACGAATCCGACCACACCGGCGAGCACCAGCGATGTCGTCTTGAGATCCCTGCCGACAAGTGCCTCATGCAGAGGATCGATCGTGACGCCCCAACCCTTGTTGGTCGCTGGCGAGATGCGGGCGATCCCCGCAGCGATCGTAGCCATGTCGCCGCGCGCCTGCTCGACGGAGACACCAGGTCTCAATCGGCCGAGCACCTGCAGGTAGTGCATCTGGCGCTGTTCAGGTCCGCGTTCGGGTTTGAACACGAGCCACATGTCGCTCTTGAACAGAATCTGGAAGCTGGCCGGCATGATTCCCACGACGATGTGTGGTTGGCCGTCGAGAGGAATCGTCCGGCCAATCAGTCGGGGGTCTCCGCCAAATCGGCTCTGCCACAACCGCTCGCTCAGAACCACGACGCGCGCATCCGAACGCTGGTCGTCCCGCACGAACGTCCGGCCTGCGAGGGGCCGCACGCCGAGCACGTCGAAGAACGCCGTGGTGACGGCCTGGCCTGGAATCCGTTCGGGAATGCCGTCCCTGGTCGACAGCGTCTTGAACGCGCCGGACACGGCCGCCATCGACGTGAACGTGCGATTCTGCTCGCTCCAATCCACGAAGTTGAGCGGCGCGACGCGGTTGTATGCGTAGTCTGGAGCCGCTTCTGCGAGCATCACCAGGTCGGCCGGTTCGCGAAAGGGCAGTGGCCGCAGCAGCGCGGCGTCGAGCAGGCTGAAGATCGTGCTCGTAGCGCCGATGCCCAGCGCGAGCACGAGGGTCGCGAGGATGGTGAATCCGGGCGCCGCCGCAATCAGGCGGACGCCATGCCGGAGATCGCGCCAGACAGTCATGGCCTCTTAGACGAGATCTCGAGGAGTTCGGTTAGGAGCGTCCGTACCTTCGTCCCAAGGGACGTCGGGACGCATGGCGCGCGGCGGTCAGCGGGTGAACACGGCGAGGTATTCGGCGACCGCCAGCCGGCCGGTCGTAGGCCAGATCCCCGAGAGGATTCGCCGCATCCTGCTGTCATCCACCATCCGCCGGAGGAAGCGTTCCCCTCCCAGCCGGAGCGGAACGAACTGCGCGGCCGGGCCAACGAGCCGCCTGACCTCCGACAGCCGGGGGAAGTGGGAGAGATACTCGTCCAGGGACGGCCGCGGCCGCTGCCGCAGGTAAGCCAGCAGATGAAACGGCCTGCCGTAGAACTCGATGGCCACGGTGGCACCGGGCCGGGCGACGCGACGGAACTCCCGAACGACGGCCTCCTTGTCGCGAAACAAGTGAATGAACCGGGTGGCGTAGACGAAGTCGAACGTGCCGTCCGCGAAGGGCAGTTCCAGCGCCGACCCGCGAACGAGGTCTGCGTGGGCGCCGGTGGCGCTGACATTCGCCGACGCCGTCCTGAGCATCGCGGGTGACTCGTCGAGGCCTACCAGCTGCACCCGGTCCAATCGGCCGAGATACGACAGCGACAGTCCCGGACCGCAGGCGACTTCGAGCACGCGCCTCATCTGCCGGTGCCGCGTGTCGTCCAGCAGGGCCTGTAGAGCGTCAGAGCGGACGCGCAGATAGGCCTCGCGATGAGACGGGGCGTAGGTCACTCTCTGGTACGGTGCGCCGTAGGGGACTTCGGTAGCCATGTGCTCCTGATTCAAAGGGCCTTGCGTGCAACTCGTGCGGGTTCCTCGATGGCCGATGACCCGGACGCGCTCCCGCTGATGGCAGTTACAAACTCCGTCGCGATGCGGACCAGGCGGTCCTGTGCGCCGCGAGGTCGAAATGCGTGGCCGGCTTCATCCACGACAACGTGTTGCACGAGGTCAGCGACGCTGCCGCTCAGAAAAGCCGGCGGCACGTGTTGCTCGTAGTATGCGAGTCCGTTGTCGCCGCGGCTGAAGACGAACAAGCACTTGATCCCGCGCTCGGCCATGATCGAGAGATCGCTCGTCAGACCATCCGGCATCGTCTCGTGCATCGCCACGCTGACTCGAACGGACACGCGACGCGCGAGCGCCCTTGCCACGACGCGCGTGAACGTGGAATAGGACGCCTGGCCGCGCAGCGCCTTGATCCACTTCGTGGGGTCGCGCAGGGAATGCTGGTACTGATCGAGCGTGCGTCCGTCTTTGAGCCACTGCTTGTCGGATTCCCGCAGGTAGAGTGGCGCATTGATCGAGACGAATGCATCCACCGGCAGGCCCCGCCTGGCTGCCTGAAATGCCAGCCAGCCACCAGAGCACAGTCCAACCGCGACGACCCTTCGGCCGGGCGCCTGCCGCCTGATGAAGGCAATGGCCTCCCGCGCGTCCTGCACCATGTACTCGGTCTCGTTGTAGGCCCTCTCGTTACCGGGAGGCGGAATGCTGTCGCCAATCCCTCCCAGATCGAAACGAAGCACCATGTGGCCGCGTGCCGCCCAATCGCGGGCGAGCGGGACGTACAGCCGGTGCGGTCCGACATGATGCCCGGCGCCCGTGTTGAAGAGGACCACCGCTGCTCCGTGTCGGTCCTCGCTCCGAGGGCGCGCCAGGATCCCGAACAGGCGCTCGTCCGGTCCGAAGCGAACCGGTTGTTCTATGGCGCCGTCCACGACGGTCTCGCGGGTTCGAGAGCTCGCGCATGCGCGGGTGAGCCGCGAAGGTCTTGCGGAGACTCTTCCCGCTGCGCGCTGAACCAGGCTTCGATCGCGTCGACCGTCGCGTCCGGGACCTTCGAGAGGTGTGGCGGCAGCAGGAGGTCGGCCATGCCGTCTTCCTGCGCGCGAGTGACGAACGAACCCAGCGTTCTCAGGTAGGCTTCGGTGGCGGCGTCGGCCGCACGGTCGTCGCGGCCGATCAGCAGGACCTCTGGAGCCGGGCAGCGGGTTACGGCGTCGTCGATCGTCCACGCCGACAATGTGTCCAGGGTGTCGCGCGTGAACACGTAGCCATCGACGCAGAGTCCAGGCTCGTCCTGACCACTCTGTGCGTCGCTCGGATCGCTCAGACGCGCCAGTGCCTTGAGTTCGCGAACGTATGCGCGGCCAGACGAGTACGGGTGCCAGAGCACGAGACCGTCCACACGCTCATCGTCCACAGCGGCCTGCAGCGCCAGGATGCTGCCCCCACGGAGGCCGACCAGGAACACCGCGTCCGATCCCGCACACCGGCGGGCTTCTGCCAGTGCATACCGAATGCTGCAGAGCCATGAAGCCACGCGCCCAGGCTCTTCGGAATGCCCGCTGGAGTTGCCCGTGCCGTCGTAGTCCACGCGGATCACGTTGAATCCGAGGGCAGCCAGGCGGCTTGCGAGGACCCGGTAGGTGCGGTACGACGACATGTATTCGTAGCCAAGCGGTGGACAGAGCACGATACCGGCCTGTCTTCGAACATGGCGCGGCGGAGCGTGGTGCCACCCGAACACCGGACGTTCGCTCGGACCGACGAAGATCGCCTCTTCGATCGGCCGCTCGAGTGTTGCAGCCTCAGCGGGCATCGACCACCTCGGGAACGACGATGGACACTGGCCCTGGACCATTGAGCGCCGTCACACGGCCGCCTGGGACGCGGGCCGCAGCCGTATCAACGGCCGTCAACGCCACGCGTCTGGGTCGGTCCGGTTCGAGACTCAGATAGTTGTCGTCCGGCACGAAGCCGTCGATCTCGATGGCCACTCCGTGCGCAAATCGATTGGCCTGGAGGCTGAGCGCATAGCCATCGCGGGCCGGTTCGACGTCCGCCGTCAGCCGAAGTTCCGCGTCGGGTGCGCAGGGCAGATGACCCGGGAAGTAGCAGGCCGTCGCGCGGAGTGCGCCTGTCGCTCGATCGACGAGCGTGATGCAGACGACGTCGTGTTGCGGGGGACCAAACCGATACGCATAGGTCAGATCCAGGAATCCATCGAACAGACCGTCCACGTGCACGGACTGCGAGCTTCGCGGAGCCAGATCCAGCGCGACACGGACGGGTCGTCCCCGCATGCGTCCCGCGTCGTACAACGCGACTTGCAATTCGCCTTCGACGGCACCTGTTGATTCGTTCAGCGCATGCAGCCAGAGGCCGTTCAGCCCCTCGTCTGCACAGAGCAGCGTGATCGGCGCAAGCGCGCGTCTGAGATACCAGTAAGCCGGCTTGCAGCGACCACTCGAATCGATGATGCCCCACCCCGGACCTGGAGCGAGGTCGTGCGAGAACCACACCAGTCCGCCACGGCACGAGGAGCCTGGGCGTCGCCATTCGGCGAACGTCCGGAGCATTGCCTCTCCCGTTGCGACGCGACCGAGCCCGAGATAGCGCTCGGGGTCGGTCGCGCGAAGCTCGTTCGCCCTCACGCCAAACAGCTGCTCGACGTAGTAATCGCGGACATCTTCGAAGTCCCAGTCGGCGCCGGCGTCGCGCGGAACGCGGCGTTTCCAGTCCGCGCCGAGCGGGGCTGTCTGCTGAATACCCTTTGGCTCCGGTATGTTCGAGAATGCCAGGCATTCCGCAGCAAACCTCACCTGTGCGCGCCGAGCGTCGTCGCAGCGGCCGGCGATAGGCACCCACACCGAAGTAATGGCTGACGCCTGAATCAACGTGGAAGGGCAGGGTTCCGCCCGTCGGTGTGGTCGGCAGCCAGATCACGTTCGGAACTGCAGTTCGCACCAGGTCTGCGATTGGATTGTCGTGTGACGTGGAAGCGCGGTCGGGCGGCAGACCGAGCATCGCAGCCTGCTGATCGACTTCGCTGTTGCCGCACACCACCGCCAGAGAGGGGCGCGACTGCAGTCTTTCCACAACCTGAGCAGCCTCGAGCAACGCTGTTTGCGTGAAGGCGGGGTCCTGCCACGGGTAGTCCATGTTGGCGAACATGAAGTCCTGCCAGACCAGGAGACCCAGCTCGTCGCACAGGTCGTAGAACGTGTCGGACTCGTACGTCGTGGTGCCGGGCACGCGCACCATGTTCATGCCGGCGTCGCGCAACCGACTGAGTCCGAGTCGATACGACGCTGGATCCGCCGACAGGCGTGCCAGGTCGAGCGGAGTCCAGCACACGCCACGGCAGAAGACCGGCGTGCCATTGACGACGAGGCCGAATCCGCGATCGTCCTGCCCGCGATCGAGACCAATCGTTCGAAATCCCACGCGTCCGAGGTCAATCGTTTCGTCGATGCCGCCGGCGAGCGTCTGCGATGACTCCGTACGTGTGCGGAGTGCCGTGCGTATGCGGCCACCAGACTCGTGGCGTCGGCAGCCGAAGGTCGCATGTCAGCGCGAAGACATCATCCTCAACCTGCTCGGACTCGATCCGGGCGCGAGTTCCGTCGACCGACAGCGTGCCTCCAGAGAGCGCCGGCCGCGATCGCGATGCACCCGAGGAGATTCGCACTCGCAGTCGCATCTGGACGAGGCCGTCGCTGCCATCGAGACGTGCATCGACCGTGGCGGACTCGATCTGGATCGGCGCAGTCTCTACAGCAATCGGCCGCCACGGTCCGACCGGCGCGATGGGTGGGCACCATGGCCGCATGCGACCCAGCAGAGACGTCCGGACCCATCGAAGTGCCTGATGCTCGACGAGGGCCACCTTCCATCGGGGGCGCGGCCGGGTGGGACAGGCGTCGAGAACCGGATCGAGCGCCTGACACCGGAGGAGCAGCGTGTTTTCGGAACGGACGGTGCTCCAGACATCGACGGTGTGCCCGACGAACATGCTGGGCGAATGCAGGATGTGCTCGCCGTTCAGCCACACATCGGTAACGGTCGCGAGCCCATCGAACCGCAGTCTCAGAGGTCCCTGTGTGGCCGGTGCGTGGAACCGGCACCGATACCACCAGTCATCGGCGTCGAAATTGAACGACTGGCCGTCATCCCACCGTCCCGCCGCACGCAGGGCCGCGGCCACAGGCACAGGCGCGTCGCATGGGATCCACTCCACGCCGCGCGTGCCAAGTATTTCCGGACCGCTCTCGCGATCGTGTTCGATGCGCGCAAGCTCCCACGATCCGCGCAACAGCTGCGGTGCACGAGCGCCGACTACCAAGGCACACGCCATCGCTGTTCCTATCTGCTGTACGCCACGGCTCGATAGTGAGCCAACAGCCTGGTTGTCGCGTTGTCCCACGCATCCGCCATCGTCTCGACCATGGCGATCGCGTCGAACGAGCGTCCCGTGCTCACGAGACGGGCGGTCTTGAACTGCAGCGCCTTCGCAGTTCCCGCAATGGTGTCGCAGGCTGCCGCCGCTTCTTCGAGCCCGGATTCTCCCGAACCGCCGAGCCACCGCAGGTACGCGCTGAACAGATCGAACGCCGAACCGAACTGCCTGAAGGTGGAAAAGGCGTACCGGTGGAAGTCGTCGAGCGTGCGCGTAGCCAGCAGGTCGAGTTCAACGGCCAGCCGCGGCGCGTAGCGGCGGAAGGGGTTTTCGCGCGGCAGCCTCTTCAGGTGGACTCGAAGGAGATCCAGCGATCTGGGCACCAGCGCGCCGCCCTGTCCGTTCGGGCGATCTGAAAACTTCACGATCTCAATGCAGGGAGGCGTGACACGTGGATCCGAGTCGGCCGATGCGAACAGACCGTCGAAATCGCCGGCCGTCAGCTGGTAGTAACCAGCGTTGTGGAAATAGCCCAGCCGGTTCGATGCGGGATCGATGGCCTGGACGGCAATCGACGTCTTGACGTGCTCGCGCTGATAGCTCGTACCCGCCGTGTCGGGCAGGTAATAGGCGTCCACTTCGACGATGGATGGACGCCCCAGGGCGAGTTGATCGGCAACGTGGGTGGCGAGTTTCCGCCAGACGTTGACCTCCACGACGTCGATGCCGTAGAGGGCGGACAGATCAGCGTAGGGGATTTTGAAGAAGGTCCACTGATCGCCTTCGAAATCGATGGCAATCGTGCAAGGCAGCACCGCCATCGGCTCCAGACCCGCCGTGTGCAGCAATTCGATCCAGACGTCCACCGAGCAGTTGGACTCCGGCCAGATGCGGTCGCTGTGGTGGACCGCATGGCGGCTGTAGCCTGCCGGATCGATCGCCCAGAGCCGGCCGGTCACAAGTCGAGTGCCTCCCGAACGGAGCTGCTCCACAGGGAGCGATCGAGCCCATGCCTGCGGAACACGGCCAGCGTCAGTCGTTCGAGGCCGAAACCCACACAGGACGTGTGGGCGATCGCGCCGTCCGCGGTTGTGATGGCGAAGCGCTCGCCGAAGTGGTCCTGATGGTAGTTGAGCGAGATGATCGCGGTGCTGCAGTCGTCCGACGACACCGGCGCCAGGACCTCGATCTTCAAGCGTTGGTCGCGCTGGCTCTCGGCCAAAAGCGCGCCGCCTCGACCGAAGAACGGGTCTGCCGCCGCGTCCGCGCGTGTGTCGAGCTGCAGCGCATCGGCGACCTGTGAGGCCCGGGACCGCCACGCGTCTCGCCAGGCCGTCACGGTCTGCGGATCTCCAGCCCTGACGAATTCGCGCATGCGGAAGATCTGCATCCGTTCGGCGCGTTCGGACGGTTCATGCCGGAAGCAGTACGACATTACGTCGAACAGGCGGCCGGAGGCCGGCAGCCGCCCCGCGAGCAGCGGATAAATCGGATAGCACGCCGCGGGCGTGAGTACGACGTCTGTGGCCGGAAACGCGGCGCTCCAGTCCTGCTCCTGCGCGACGGCCCGAAGCAATTCGCCGTGCATCCGGTCCGTGCCCTCGAAGCTGTGGACTGTTCCCGCCAGGTGCGGAAACGAGGCGAGGTACCCACTCTGTTCGAAATGACGCCGGTTGAGAATCGGCGGAAAGCGCACGACCTCTGGATGATCGGCCGCGCCGATCTGGCCGATGAAGCGATCGATTCGGGCGAGCGTGTCGTCGAATGCCTCGCCCAGCCCATACACGCCAGGGACGCCGGTCGAGATCAGCAGCCGCTCGCGCAGCAGCGCATCACGCAGGCTGTCATCGACGACTGCCACGGCCGACTGCGTGGACGACGGCATCCTCACTCTCCCTTGTGCACCAGCAGCATCGCTGCGTTTGCCGCATACACGCGGTCGTTGTGAATCATGAGCGCCGCGCCATGCGCGTCCCGCAGGTGGCGGCCGACGGCGTACGGCGAGTCGTTGCGGTAGCCGGCGATGCCGCACACGCCCAGGGCGCGCGCCACAATCTCGGGCGCCATCCGCGACGCCGACGCCTTCAGGTTGTTCATCCGCAGGGCAAATCCGATGCTGCTGAGAATCTCGGGATCGTCCTGATGCCGCTCGAAGTCTTCGCGGCCGCCGTGTACGGTGGCGCTCATCGTTCCAAGGTCCGCGACGGCTTCGGCGAGACGATGGGCGACCGGCGGCAGAGTGCCAGGAGTCCGGCGCGCTTCGGCTCGGACGAATGCCCGGGCTCTCGCGACCGCATCGCTCGCCACACCCAGCCAGAGCGAGGTCCACAGCACGTGCGAGACCGGAAGCATCGTCTGGTTGGCGACGTCGGCAAAGGGGACCGGCACGACCTGGTCGGGGGCGCACGTGGCCTCAATGGTGAAGCCGACGCTCCGGGTCCCGCGCATTCCGAGCGCATCCCACTCCGACGTCCGGGTCAGCCGCAGATCGGCTCGACGTGCGAGGAGGAGCACCTGGTCGGAGGCCGCAGCGTCAGGCGCGCGCCGAGCCGTCAGGAGGATGTCGTCGGTCTCGTCGCCGTACGACACGACCGGCGCCTGCTTTAGCACGCGAACGGTGCTGCCGTCGGGTTCGATCGCGCAAATGCTGCGGCGCAAGTCGCCACCGACGCCAAGCTCGGACGTCGCCGAAGCGATCAGACGGCCATGCCTCGCGACGTCCGTCAAATAGTCGCGGAAGAACGCGGACGTCCTCGAATGCCGCACGAGGCACGCGACCTCGATCTGGTGCATCGCGAAGACCATCGCGGTAGACGCACAGGCGCGTCCGAGCACTTCGCACGCCTCGGCCAGTTCCGCAATCGACGCGCCGCGACCGCCGAGCTCGGTCGGAACGTATGCGCCCAGGAGCCCTTCCTGGCACAGCGCGTCGATGGACTCCTGGGGAAAGCGTCCTTCACGATCGACCGCATCGGCCGCTCGTGCGGAGATCGATTCGGCAATGATGCGGGCGGTGTCTGGCACTCCCCGAGACGCGACTGCCAGCATCACGCGCTCGTCCCAAGCAGCTCGGACAGACCCGAGTGAATCGCGGCGATCGTCGCGAAGGAACCGCGCCGCAGCATCCGCTCGGGAAACTCGACGTCGAATCGATCTTCGAGGGCCAGCATCAGCGTGACGCTGGCATGCGACGTCAGGCCGGCTTCGTAGAGGCTGCTGTCGTCGGCCAGGCAGGATTCGTCAACCGAGAGCCGGCCGTGCTCGCGAAGCACCTCGCGAATCCCTAGCGCAATCACATCACCCACGTAAACCCCCCGGGGCCGACGCACAGCTCAACAGTGGCCGCGCCGGAGCCTCGAGTGATCGATGCGTCACAGGTCGTGGGCATGATTCGAAAGGCACGGCGGTCCGATAGTCTGGATAGCAAACCGTACGCCTGGGTCTACACGGTTCATGCCCGTTCATGGGATTCGGTCTACTCGTCGATACGCTGGAAGGTGCGGCAATCGTCGGTCGAATGCCATTCCGGTAGGTCGCCGAACCGCAGTGTCACGCATCTGCGGCCCAAGGACGGCAGCGAATTACTCAATTGCGGCGATGAATTTCCCTTGGCTGCACGCGCCCCGGTCCGTTTACCAGAAACGGCATGTGGATGGCATCGTTAGGCCCACGAGATTCAGAAAGGCAGAGCTAGATACGCCGATCGCAATCCGCTACGATGGCGCGCCCCTCAGTTCGCCATCGAGCCGCTTGCCCTTTGTCCTGCTCAGCACCCGGTGGGCTGAGCCCGCTCGTCCCGTAACGTCATGCCCTCGGGCTTCAACTGTACACATGTGGTGGACTCATCCGTTCGCGAACAACACGTCGTCTAAGTCATGGTTTCGTGCGCTGGCTGTCATCGTTGCAGCCATCTCAGCTGTCATCGTCCCCGCACCTCTGCGCGCGCAGACAGGCCAGGTCATCGACGTGCCTGCGGGCGGCAACCTGCAGCACGCGCTGAACACGGTTCAGCCCGGCGGAACGATCCGGCTTGCCGCGGGCGCCGTGTACGTGGGCACCTACACGCTCCCGGCGAAGGGCGGATCCAGCTACATCCTGATCACCACCAATGCGGTGCTGCCGCCGGCAGGATCGCGCATCGACCCCAGTTATAGATCCCGACTCGCGACGATTCGATCCAGCACGACGATCCCAGCGCTCGCAACCGCAGCGGGTGCGAGCTACTACCGGATTGTGGGAGTCGCGTTCGAGGCGAACAAGAACGGCTCGGGCGACATCATCGCCCTCGGTCGGTCGGATCAGACCACGCTGAGCGCCGTGCCGCATCACATCGAGCTCGATCGCGTGCTGATGACGGGCGATCCAACTGTCGGACAGAAGCGCGCGATCTCGGCCAATGCCACCAACGTCTCGATCATCAACTCCGATATTCGCGACATCAAGGCCGTGGGACAGGACTCGCAGGCGATCTGCGCGTGGAATTCCCCGGGACCGTTCGTCATCCGCAACAACTACCTCGAGGCGGCTGGCGAGAACATCATGTTCGGCGGCGACACGGTCAACATCCCCGGCGTCGTGCCGAGCGACATCACAATCGAAGACAACTTCTTCGCGAAGAACCCGTCGTGGCGGGGGACGAAGTGGACGGTGAAGAACCTGTTCGAGCTGAAGAACGGTCGTCGCGTCGTGGTGCGCCACAACATCATGCAGTTCAACTGGAGCGGAGCACAGGCGGGTTACGCGATCGCGCTGACGCCGCGGAATTCAAACGGCAAGGTTCCGTGGGCGGTCGTGGACACTGTCGGAGTTCAGCGGGAACGTGCTGGCGCACTCCGGCAGCGGGTTCAATCTCCTGGGCCACGACGACACCGCGCCCAGCGGACAGCTGGCGCATCTCGTATCCGCGACAATCTGGTGCTGGATATCAACGGCTCTTTCTGGGGGGGCGCCGGGACATTCGCGCAAATGGGCGGAGAACCGGCGTACGTGACCTTCGACCACAACACGGTCCTGCACTCGGGCAACGTGGTCTCGTTCTACAGTGGCGTCTACGTCAACAGATCTGGTGTCAAAGTGCCTGGCGGCCCCATAACCGGATTCGTCTTCACGAACAATCTGCTGCATCACAACACGTACGGGATCTTCGGGTCGGCCAGGCGATACGGCAATGTGGCGATTGCCTACTACGCGCCGGGTGCGATCGTGCAGCGGAACGTGATGGCCTCGGACAAGAACAGGCGTCTCGAAGTATCCCGCCGACAATCAATTCCCGACGATCGCCGTCTACAACGCGAACTTCCTGAACACGGCGGGCCAGGACTTCCGTCTGCCGTCGGGAAGCGCGTACGTAGGAGCGAGCCTCGACGGGCGAGACCTCGGATGTGACTTCGAGTTGCTTGCCGCGCAGGCGCCACCGGCCCCGCCCAACAACATCCACGTGGGTCAGTGAGCCTCAGACTCGCCGTAGATCGTGGCGAAGGCTACCAGCTGATCCCCTCGTAGTGTGCCTCGACGTTCGCAAGAGTGGTGGGAATCCGCACGAGATCCAGAATCATCTGATCGCGGCGGCACCTTGTGATGGCGTCTCCGAACTCCGGCGCGGCGTTACCGATGACCACCACGTCCGACGCTGCCACCACCTCGTCGACTGACTCACTGAGCAGCTTGGAGAGGTGAGGAATCTGGCGTTCGATATAGTCCTTGTTGGCGCCGGTGAGGCGTGCGAGCGACACGCTGTGGTCGTAGATCCGGAGCTCGTAGCCCTTCCCGAGCAGCGTCTCGGCGAGGAGGACCATCGGGCTCTCGCGCAGGTCATCGGTACCCGCCTTGAAGCTGAATCCGAGAAGCCCGACGCGCTTCCGTCCCGACTGGGTGATGATGTCCACGGCGCGCTGGATCTGCAGCCCGTTGCTGCGAAGCATCGACCCGATGACGGGAAGCTCGAGATCCAGTTCCTTTGCGCGGTATTCGAGCGCCCGGACATCCTTCGGTAGACACGACCCACCGAAAGCGAAGCCCGGTTTCAGGTACGACGCCGACAGGTTCAGCTTCTTGTCGCGGCAGAAGATATCCATCACCTCGTGGCTGTCCACGCCGAGCTGCTTGCAGACCATTCCAATCTCGTTGCCGAAGCAGACTTTCAGCGCGTGCCAGGCATTGCTGACGTACTTCGCCATCTCGGCCACGCGGATACTGGTCGTGACGATCGGCGCGTCGATCGTCTGATACAGCTGCAGCGTCCCGGCGGCATCCGCCGCGTGGTTGTGGCCGACCAGCGTCAACGGCGGGTGCCTCACGTCCGTGACTGCGCTGCCCTCACGCAGGAACTCGGGATTGACCGACACACCGAACTCGATTCCGTAACGCTTACCCGACGCCCGCTCCAGCGTCGGGATCACGGTGTCATGCGTCGTCCCCGGCAGCACGGTGCTGCGGACGACGACGACGTGATACGTCGACTTCTGCTGGAGCGCCGCGCCAAGCTGCTCGCAGACGCGCGTGAGATAGGTGAGATCGAGACTGCCGTTGCGGCGGCTTGGCGTACTGACCGAGATCAGCGACACATCGCTGGCGGCAACGGCCTCGAACGCGTCCGTGGTGGCGCGAAGCCGGCCGGCGGCGACATTCGACGCGACCAGCGGACCGAGTCCGGGCTCGACGATTGGACTCTGCCCGGCGTTGAGCATCGCCACCTTGTCCGCATTGACGTCCACGCCGACGACAGAGTGGCCGTCTTCGGCAAACGCGGCAGCCGAGACCGATCCGACGTAACCAAGACCGAACACCGAAACGTTCATAAGGTATGCGCCTGCCTGATGGGCGTCACCGTGCCCGGGGACACCGCAGGCAAGGGGGTTGTTGTGTCGAGAATGGCCTGCTCGAGGTGGGCAGAGGCCACAGACCAGTCGTACCGGCTCGTGACCAGTGCACGGGCCTCGAACTCGATCGCCCGGCGCATGTCCGGGTTCCGGAGGAGCGCGACGACCGCATCCGCAAACGCGGCCGAATCGTCCGCGAGCAATAGATGCCGCCCATGTTCGGCCGGCAATCCTTCGGCTCCGATGCTCGTGGACACCGTGGCCCGGCCTGCGGCCATGGCTTCGAAGATCTTGAGCCGCGTGCCTCCGCCTATGCGCAGAGGCACCACGTTGACGGCCGCGGCAGCAAGGTACGGACGGATGTCCTCCACCCGTCCGGTGACCTGGACGCCGGGAACCTCGGCCAATTGCTTGACCGCCGGCGTGGGCGCCCTTCCGACTATCGCGAATGTGACGTCGGGTTCGGCCTGACGGATGCGCGGCAGGATCTCGCGCACGAATTGAGTCACCGCATCCACGTTGGGCAGCCAGTCCATCGATCCGATGAACACCAGACGACGCGGATTGGTTGGCTCCGAGGGAACGTCCGCAAAGTAGCGGGTATCGACTCCCGTGGGCACGACGGAGACCGGCGTGCCAGACATGGCGTCCGGATAGAGCGTCTGCAGCGTCGTCTTGTCCACGTCCGAAACGGCGAGGATGCGATCGAATCGCGTGAGGGTCTTCGCCTCGAACTGTCGCATCCGGAGCCACTGGCTGTGAAGCAGTCGCTTCTTGAGCCAGCCGGTCTCGGTCTCTGCATGCCGTCGCCAGATCTCGGCTTCGACGTTGTGGGTGAAAAGCACCGAAGGCACGGCGATCTGCTTCGGCAGATTGATTGCCGGCACGAGGAAGTCGCAGACGATGCGATCGTATGCCGTGAGCGTCAATGCTCGACTGACTGCCGCCCGGTACGCCCGTGATCGGGTACTGCGCCACTGCATAGGGCACGGGATCGAGCAGGTGTTTCGCGACGGCCGCGTAGAAGGGGAGGCCGGCTTTGGAACGTTCCTCACGCGGTACGGTCACGAGTTCCGAACACACGTCGGACATGCCTTCATGATCCGCTGCCGGCTGTCGAGGATCGACGAACGAGAGGTATGTAATGGTGTGACGACGCGCGAGGTGCCGCATCAGATGCCATGTACGGAGTCTGCCGCCCTTGTCGAGAGGCAGGAGCAGACTCGCGTTCAGCCACAGGATGCGCATGATTCAGCTCGCAACCAGCTCTACAGACGCTGGGTCGCCATCGTTCGACGCTATCGACGCCTGTGGGGTCGGGAGCGTCTGGATCCCGCCGCGGTCGATGAACGTTCGGTACCACAGCTCCAGATTCAGCAGCGCCCAGACCGCGTCCGCTCGTTGCTGGTCGAATGGAGTGCCAGGCGTGAGCAGGCGCTCGACGGCGGCGGGTTCGAGGATGCCGCGCTGACGGCTCCGGCGGTCGAGCAGGACCTCGCGAACGACTGGGCCCCAGCCGTTCTGCACCCATCGGCCAAACGGGACCGGGAAACCCATTTTCGGCCGCTCGAGGATCGACTGCGGAAGGACGTCGCGAACCGCTTCCCGAAGGATCCGTTTCGTGGACCATCCCGAGAGCTTGCGGTTCGCGGGCAGGCCCGCAGCAAATTCGACGAGATGATGATCGAGGAACGGCACGCGGCTCTCGATCGATGCGGCCATGCTCATCTGGTCCTGCTTCATCAGCAGCTCGACGAGATACGTCTTGAGGTCCGCATAGAGCACTCTGTCGAGGAGGCCGGTGCCGTCGCCACGCGCGTTGAAATAGGCCATCGAGGAGCCGTACGCCCGCTCGGCACTGGCCAGCAGCGCGAGTCGCGGAGACAACAGCCGGCGCTGTTCCGTGAGATTGACGCCGGCGAAGGTGTCGAAGAACGTCAGGTCTGGCGCGTGCTCGACACCTACGAAGGACCGGCGCATGTAGCGCCCGAACACGCCTGGAACCCGATCGGAATTGGCAGCGAGCGTGTCCCGCAGCGCGCGCGGAACGGCTCGCGTATAGACACTGCCGGCGCGCCAGTTGAAGAGCGAGCGCGGATACTTGCCGTATCCCGCCAGCAGCTCGTCGCTCCCCTCGCCGGTGAGGACGACGGTCACGGTCTGGCGCGCCAGTTTAGAAACAAAATACAACGGCACGCTCGACGGATGAGCGATCGGCTCGTCCTCGTGCCACACGAGACGCGGGAGGGCGCCAAAGAAATCGCGATCGTCGATCACGATCTCGTGTCCCTCGCCGCCGATAGCGCGTGAGACCTGACGTGCGTACTCGAGCTCGCTGTACGCGCGATCCGCGAACGCCACCGAGAAGGTCTGCAGCGGCTGGGTGAGACGCTTGGCCATCAGCGCGGCAATCGCGCTGCTGTCGATGCCGCCCGAGAGGAAGACGCCGAGCGGCACATCGCTCATCAACCGCAGGGCGATGGACTCATCGAGCAGGGCGCGGAACCGCTCGACGTCCTCGGCGCGGCTTCGCGACTGCGCGCCGGCACCCTGGCCTGGAGCGGGAATGTCCCAATAGCGCCGGCACTGCACATCACCCCGCTCGAACGTGAGCGTGTGTCCGGGCAGCAGCTTCTGGATGCCGTGGAACATCGTTTCAGAACCCGCGAGCGAACGCGTGCCCAGGAGTTCCGGGATGGCGGCATCGTTTGCGCGGGCTGTAATCAGTCCGCTCTCGAGTAGGCCCTTGATCTCCGATGCGAATATCAGCCGATCGTCGACCTGCGCCCAGTACAGGGGCTTGACCCCCAGCCGATCCCGAGCCGCCAGCAACCGTCGTCGCCTTGCGTCCCAGATGACAAAGGCGAACATCCCCCGGAGTCGATCGACACACGCATCTCCCCACTGCTCGTAGGCGTGGACGATGCTCTCAGTGTCTGAACGGGTGCGATAGACGTGGTCGTGGTCTTCGAGCTCGCGGCGCAGGTCGCGATGGTTGTAAATCTCACCATTGAACGCGATCCAGATCGACCCGTCTTCGTTCGACAAGGGCTGACTGCCGGTCGCGAGATCCACGATACTCAGCCGTCGGTGGCCAAGTGCGGCATGGCTGTCGGCAAATAGCCCCGCCTCGTCTGGCCCGCGGTGCGTGAGCACGTCACGCATAGCGATGACGCGATGGCGGTCTTCCGCTGCCAGTTCAGTTGCGCTGACGATTCCCGCGATTCCGCACATGCACCAAGTCTCAAACAGTCCCAATCAGGCAGCTGCCGCGCGGCGCGCGCCATCTGCAAATGTCCTGAACCACAACTCAAGCATCACGATCGACCACAGACGATGGCGGTGGTCCTGGTGACCGCGTTGATGCTCGTTCCACAAACGCGCCACTTCCGCAGACTGGAAGATGCCGCGCTGGTTCAGCCGGCCATCCAGGAGCAACTCCGTTGCCAGCTCGGAGAGCGGCCCACGGAGCCAGTCGGCAATCGGCGCCGTGAAGCCGTGCTTCGGACTGTCGAAGAGCGAGTGCGGAACACGGCGGTTGAGCGCCTGGCGGAGCAGGTACTTGCTGGTGCCGCGATGCAGCTTGAGCGACGACGGTACGCGCGCTGCGAATTCGAGCAGCTTGTGATCGAGCAACGGCACGCGCGCTTCGAGCGAGACCGCCATGCTCATCTTGTCCACTTTGGTCAGGATGTCGTCGGCCAGGTACGTCTTGACGTCCACATACATCGTGCGATCCAGCGGATCCGGGGACTGGCATCGCGCGTAGGCCTGGCGGAACGGAGCAAACGGATCATTTACACGGACGAGCGACGCAAGGTCGCCAGAATAGAGACGCGCTTTGCCGGCACCATCGAACTGCTGATACGCATGTTTCTGCGCACAGGCCTCATCGGGCGGGAGGCCGAGATGCCGCAGCGAGCGGACCCCCTTCGCGGACAGCGGCAGTAGATGACCGAGCTGTGATGCCAGCGCACAGCCGCGATCGCCGAGACGGCCGCGCGCTTCCCATTCCCAGTGCTCCACGCGGTGCCATGGATACCCCGCCCAGAGTTCATCGCCTCCGTCACCCGACAACGCGACGGTGACTCGTTCGCGAGCCGCCGCGGACACGTAGTACGTCGGCACCGCGGACGAGTCGCCGAACGGTTCGTCCAAGTGCCAGGCGAGGCGCGGCAGGAGATCCGCCACGTCAGGCGAGACCAGCCTGGTTTCGAGGCGGCAGTGCAGATGCTCGGCAATCTGTCGCGCACGGTCGAGCTCGTTGTACTCGCGGTCTGCAAAGCCAACAGACGAAGCCAGGACGCTGGCATCGCTCGTCTCGGTCATGTACGCGACAACCGTGGAGGAGTCGATGCCGCCCGAAAGGAAAGCACCGAGCGGCACTTCGCTGATCAATCGCAGGCGGACCGACTCCGTGAGCAGCGCATCGAGCTCCTCCAGATAGGTGCGCTCGTTGGCGGGATCGCCGTCGCCCGTGAACTCGAGGTCCCAGTAGCGAGACACTCGCACGGTCCCACGCTCGGCCACGAGAATGTGACCGGCCGGCAGTTTCCGAATCTGGCGATAGATGGTCGCTGGCGCCGGTACATAGAGCAGCGTCAGGTACGAGTCCAGGGCTTCGGGACTCCAGGCAGTGTCGACTGACGGGTCCTCCAGGATTGCCTTGATCTCGGACGCGAACACCAGACCCCCCGAGGCGGGCTGCGCGTAGTAGAGCGGCTTGATGCCGACGCGGTCGCGTGCAAGCAGCAGACGGCGCCGCGTGGCATCCCAGACCGCAAACGCAAACATGCCCCGGAAGCGATCGACGCAGCTGTCGCCCCACTCCTCGTAACTGTGGACGATGACTTCCGTGTCTGAATGTGTCCGGAATCGATGACCGCGTCGCTCGAGGCTCGCGCGCAGCGACGCGAAGTTGTAAATCTCACCGTTGAACGCGACCCACACGGTGCCGTCTTCGTTCGCGAGCGGCTGCTGACCCGTCGCGATATCGACGATGCTCAGCCGCCGATGAGCAAATCCCACGCCCTCGCCCACGTAGAAGCCCTCGCCGTCCGGACCGCGGTGCGACAGCACGTGGGCCATCGCGTGCAGCAGCCCCTGGTCGATGGGCGTGTGTGCTGTGGGGGCAAGCTTGCCTGCAAAGCCGCACATATCCGTTGCTCGTGTCTCAGGAGGCTGCCAGCTCGCGATACGGAACCGCATGGTCCGTCCGACGCGCAAGCTCGGTGCGATAGAGGGTTTCGAAGGCCGACACCATCCGCTCGAATGAGAAGCGGCTCTCCACCTTCGCGCGGGCGGCGCGTCCCAATTTGAGCGCGAACGTAGGACGCCGGATCAGGTCGAGCATGACCGCGGTCAGTGCGTCGGGGTGATCAGGTGGCACGAGCATCCCATTCAGCCCGGATTCGATCAGTTCCGGCACGCCGCCGACTCGGGTCGCGATGACCGGCAGTCCGGCGGCCATCGCTTCGAGGACGCTGTTGGGGAGCGCTTCGGAACGCGATGGAAGCACGAAGAGGTCGGCGGCACCGAGCAGCGCCGCGATATCGCTCCGTTCACCCAGGAACCGGACGTGCCTGGCCAGGCCGTCGGCATGGGCCTGGTCCTCCAGCACCCGGCGGAGAGGTCCATCGCCGACGAACAGGAACTCGACCTCCGGCTGGTCGCGTACCACGCGGCGGGCGGCTGCCAGCAGCGTGTCGTGTCCCTTCTCAGCTCGAAGGTTGGCGACGGTGATGATGCGCCTCAGCGGGCCGAGCGCACGCGGACGCATGCTGAACACGTCGCTGTCCACGCCGTTGCGAATCGTGTGAATCTTCCTGGCGGGCACTCCCTCGAGTCTCAGCTGCTTTGCTGCTGCGGTCGAGTTGGCAACGATGACGTGCGCGCCCCAGTACGCGAGACGTTGACCAGCGAGGTGGGCGCTGGTCTTGTCCCGCGTGATGATCTCGCGCCGGCTGCCGATGCGAACCGGAACGCGCGCCATCGCTGCGCCCGGCAGGGCGAAGACATTCGCGTACAGCTCACACGTCTGGACGACTCGGCAATTGAGGCGCCGGCACCAGGCTGCGAAGGCGAGCAATTGGCGAAGGGTTGGGACGCGGGCGAATCCTGCGATTGGAAACTCTGCGATTGATGCCGCTCTCGCTTCGACCAGTGGAGCCAGCGGACCGCCTCGTTGGCAACAGCCGACGTGAACCTCGAACTCAGCGGGATCGAGCCGCCGGATCAGCTCGACCATCTGCCGTTCGGTTCCGCCGATGTCGAAGCTGGTCAGGAAGATTGCGATTGGTAGTGGTCGGCCTGGCAGCACCGCCTGTTCCGGAGCAAGGCCGGTGCCACGGAACCACATGGATTCACATCGAAGACACAGCCGGACGGTCGGCGACGTTCTCCTTTTGGGGAATCGCGTGGGAATGGAATGGAATGGTCGTCCCGCGGTCGAGATAGCGTCGATGCCAGAGCTCGAACATCAGGAGCACCCACAGTCGCAGCGCATGGTCTCGTCGTCCGGACAAGTGCTCCGCGATCAGGCGATCGACGAACCACGGTTCGAGATAGCCGCGCTGCCTCGACCGTGGTGACTGGAGCGTGTCCACGACCAGCTCACGGAGAGGCCCGCGGAACCAATCAGCGAGCGGGACCCCGAAGCCCTGCTTCTTGCGAGTCAATACTTCGGCCGGCAAGACCCGTGCGGCGGCTCGCTTCAATACACGCTTGCGCTCTGTCCCTTCGATCTTGAAACGGGAGGGTAGCGACGCTGCAAACGTCACGACTTCGTGGTCGAGCAACGGAACGCGCGATTCGATCGAATGCGCCATGCTCATGCGATCCACTTTGGTCAGGATGTCTTCAGGCAGATAGGTGTCGAAGTCGAACCGGAACATCCGGCTCGGCCACGGGAGCGCGGCGAGGGCTCGAAATCGTTCAGAGGAGGCACGAGCGTGTGACCACGTCTTCGCGCCGGCTTCATGTCCGGCGAGCAGGACTGACAGCTCGTCTGGCTGAAAGACACCAATCGAATCGAGGTACCGCCCTTCGGCGTCCTGGGCAACGTGCCGAAGCAGGTTCTTTCCACGGAATCCGTGTGGCAAGACGGGCCAGATGGCGGCGGCCGCGCGACGGCCCACAACGCCGAGCGTCTGATCGAATGACTCGACACGAGGGTGGGGCAGATATCGATCGTAGCCCCCGAACAATTCGTCGCCGCCATCGCCCGACAAGACGACCGTGACGTGCCGTGAGGCCATCTCGGACACGTACCACGTCGGAATCGCGGACGAGTCGCCGAACGGCTCGTCGAAATGCTCGACCAGGGCGTCGACGATCCGCAGCGCGTCCGGGCGAACGACGAACTCGTGATGATCGGTGCCGAAGTGCCGGGCGACGCGGCGCGCCCCATCGACCTCGTCGAACTCCGGCTCGTCGAAACCGATCGTGAACGTTTTGACCGGCCCGGACGAATGGCGCGCCATCAGACCGACGACAAGACTCGAATCGACACCACCGGACAAGAGCGCACCGATTGGCACGTCGCTCACGAGGTGAGAGGCCACGGCGTCCGACAACGTCGCCGTCAACAGATCCGCGGCCTCGTCCAGCGAGCCCGCGAACGATTCCTCGATCGGCAGCGTCCAGTACCGGCGCACTGAAGCCTGTCCGTCGCGCCAGCGAAGCAGGTGTCCCGGTGGCAACTTCCGGATGCCTTCGAAGATGGACGCATCCGAAGGCGTGTACAGGAATGTCAGGTAGTGCGCGAATGCCGCGGGATCCAGCCGTCGTGTTTCTTCATCGGCAACGAGAATCGATTTGATCTCTGACCCGAACGCAAGCCAGCCGCCGCGTTCCACGTAGTGCAGAGGCTTGATGCCGACGCGGTCGCGGGCGAGCAGTAGGGTCCGGGTGCGCCGATCCCAAAGGGCGATACCGAACATGCCGCGAAGATGGCCGAAGGCCTCGTCGCCCCATTGCTCGTAGGCGTGGACGATGGTCTCGGTGTCAGTATCAGTGGAGAAGACATGACCGTGCGCAGCGAGCTCCGCCCGAAGTGCACGGTAGTTGTAAATCTCACCATTGAAGACGACCCAGATGGAACCGTCTTCATTCGAGATGGGCTGATGGCCACCGCCGACATCTATGATGCTGAGGCGCCGCATGCCGAGCGCCGCGCCATCCGCCACGAACATGCCCTCATCGTCCGGACCTCGATGCCGGATGACGTCGCACATCTGCCGAAGTCGCAGCCGCGCGCCGTCCGTGTCGACCGGATCTCCGGGCCCTGCGACATCCACGAATCCTGCGATGCCGCACATCTAGAACACCCCTTCCTCGATGGTCAGGCCACGGCCCGCCGTAGATGCCGGAGCGGACGCCCGACCGAGCGGCTCGAACATACACGGATGCCATAAGGCTTCGTCGACGCCTGGCCGATCAGCGGCTATCCGCGGTCTCAGGAGCAGTCGTTCGCTGCCCATTTCGCTCTCTATCGAGATCGCGATGGCACCCTCGGGGACATCGCCCTCCCTGTGCGGCCGGATCATCGGAGGGCTGGCGGACTCGATGATTAACGTCACGATGGTGAACGGCGTGGTGTCGCTCCTGGCGATGCGTATGGTGGACGTCGGCAGGATCGCCCCATAGATCGGCGCGCACCAGCCGAGATCCTCGCGCTCGGATCCGTGAACGACCTCACAGTCGTGTCCAGGCGTCACCAACCACACGATCGGTCCGTCCTCGTGTTCGATCCGGATGGTGCCCGATCCTGTCCGTTCGGCGTCCCACGACGGATTCAAGTGCCAGTGCGCTTCGGCGAGATGTGTTCCCGGACCGAGCACGCTATCCACCACGCACCAGGCGCCAGGGCGCGAGATCACGGCCCGGTTGTGAACGACCGGCGCATACGCATCGTGCGCGCCTTCGAAGAAGTCGCCGTGGCTGGTCGAGTGCCATTGATGCGAACGGGCATGCCCCACTGAATGCCAGTGGAAGGGACCGTTGGGAATCGACTGTGACCGTCTGTCGATGGTCAACGTGTTGTGATAGCGCGTTGAACGGAACCGGTCGCGCACCCCAGGGTTGACGGTATAGCACCCGGTGCCGGGATCGATGAGGAGCGGACGGCCAGAGACCGCGAGCGTGAGCGCAAGCGCATCGGCATGCGCATGTCCGCCGTTCAAAAACCCGTGCCGGCCCGCGTCGATGACGAGATGGTCGCCACGTCCGGATCGGGACACGAAGTAGCCAGTCGCCGGAAGCGCCGTGGAGGGCCAGGACACCGCACTGCGAGGAGCGACCGGTGGCACGCCCGTGATCCAGGTCACCTCTTCGGCGGGCGGCCCGACCGCGAGGGATGGGCGATCGAGGAGCTGCGCGGAGAGCTGTAGCGAGTCGCTGATATCCGCGACCTCGCGGCCACAGATGGGAAACAGGCTCCCGCCGTCGTCGTCTCCGATCACCGGAAGCCGGCCGTTGTCATCCGCCAGCGTGCGCGCACAATCGGCGAGTCGAGCGGCCGCCTCGGCGAACATCGACGCGTGAGGATCGGAGGTCTCGCGCGCGACCGTCAGCGCCAACAGGTAGAAGTCGAGCGTGTACCGGTGATAGTGCGTTGACAGTTCGACGTGCCCGCCATCGTCGTGGATCTGTCTGGCGCACTGTTCCAGAAGCACCCGCCGTCCAAGCGACTCCCATCGAGGCGCTCGCCGCAACTCGGGCAGCGTCCGCCCGACAACGTAGAGGCCCAGGGCTTCGCCAAGAAGATGCGTGTTCGGGCTGAAATACTGTGACAGGTTCTGTTCGACGAGCCTGAGCTGACAGTCGAGACCGAGCAGTAGATCCACGGTCCAGGGATCTGTCGCGCCATCCGTACGATCGAGCGGTTCCACGGCGAAGAAGTGGAGCGCCCACAGCCACGAGATCGCTCGCAGCGAGAGCTCCAGCATGCTGGCCCAGTTCACGCCGGACAGCGGTGGATTGCCGACCATCCAGGCGTTCAAATAGCCGATGAACGCGTCGCGATACCGCTCGTCGCCGGTCAACCAGAAGGCACGGCCCAGTGCCAGCCAGGTCTGGTGCCGGTTCAACTCCCAGACGATCTTGTGATCACCGTTGGAAGCATCCAGGTACTGGACTCGGCTCCAGTGGGCCTGTCCGACACGACGCTGATGGACTGGATCGAGGTGCCAGTCGATGTCGCCGGGTGCCGACTCCGGTCCGAAGCAGAGATTCCGATAGCCGAGCAGATCAAAACGTCCGGCGATGAGGTTCTCGCCACGGCGGATTGCGTCGGTTGTCGCATTCGGGTGCGCCGACCGTACGGCATCCGAGCGGGCCGCGCGATCGCGAGGATCGAGGATGAACCTCCGCTGACGATGCGACATGTGAGTGAGGAACGCGCGGTGAGCGGAATCCCATTCTCGATTCAAGAGGGCGTGCACGATCGAGTCGAGCCGCGAATCGTCCAGGCGAAGTGCGTGGACGAGCGCTTCGCGGCGCCAGTGTGGTTGTCGGGCGAGGTACGCGGCGTGGCCCACTTCCCGCCGTCCGAGCGATAGCGCGCGAAACCACAGTTCGCGCCGATCCATCGCGATGACACGCCGGAACAGAGTCCTGTGACTCATACGGGTCGAGTCTCAGCTTCGACGCCGACCTGGTCGAGCACGCCGCGGTAGAGCGCGACCCAGCTGTCGCGGACGCGGCTCCAGCGCAGGTGATCTGTCGACTCATACGCCGCCAGCGCCATCTGGCGGGCGCGTCCGGGATCATCGAGCATCATCAGGACATTGGCTGCGATCTGGTCTGCGTCTCCGACCGGGGCCAGCAGACCGTGCACGCCGTCGGCGACCATGACGGGCACGCCGCCCGCGTTCGTGGACACGACCGGCAGTCCCATTGCGAAGGCCTCGAGTATCGACGAGGGCATGTTGTCGATGGCTGGTGTTTGGACGTAGATGTCCGCCGCGGCGTAGTAGGCCGGGATGTCTTTGGGGGCGACGCGCCCCGCGAACGTCACTCCCTGAAGACCGAGCTCGGCGACGCGCCGCCGGAGTTCCGCCTCTCGAGAACCGCTGCCTACCAGCACCAGCGTGGCGTCTCGAAACCGCGCCTGCACCTGCTGAAACGCGCGGAGAGTGCAGTCGATGTCGTAGAGAGCCTCGAAGTTCCGGGTGGAGATCAGCCGCGGGCGCAGGGGGTCGCGAGGTGTGAAGGGAAAGCGCCCGTGGTCGATCGTGTTGGGAATCACCCGCGCGTCGATGCCGTAGTCAGCAAACACGCTCTGGAGAAAGCGCGACGGCACCACGTTGCAATCAACCGCGCGTAGGGCGTGCCTGGCGACTGCGGAACGGCGCAGATGGTCCGGCGCCTCGCCGCTTCGATAGTTCACGACCACCGGACGGCCCAACAGCCGGCTCACGAGGATCGCAGGCAGTGGCGCCAACAGAAACGACCAGTACGCTGCCGAAAACACGTGGACCACGTCGGCGCGCGCGATCGATTGCACAAGAACGGGTAAATAGATGAGCTGAGTGATTAGCGTCCGCACGTACTTGATGCGCATGAGCGGGCGAAGCCATGAAGGGGGCTCCGGATTGATTGGAACGAGGAACGCACGAACCTCGCGGTCGTCCCGCCATCCATCGAGCAGCCGCTGTGCCTGCACCGCCTGCCCGCCCAGGATGGAGAGCGTGGGTGCCACGATGGCCACACGCAGGACTGGGGTCGAGATATCGTCAGCCACCTGTTGGTCCGCTGCCACGACGTGCAAGCGTCGCGCCTTCGCACGGCGATCGCACGCGAACAGCGCCACGATGGACCGAGAACTAAACACACAGTGGTGTAAAAAGTACGCTGAAAATTGTGATCGCCGGCAGCGGTTTTCAATCAGCTCATCAAAATATCTCTCTATAATTGAGTAAGTTAGCCAGCTCTACCGATCTGGCAATCTGCTTGCTCGCAAGCCCGACCGGGCCGGCACCTCAGCGGCTCATTTCACGACAGCCGAACCGTCTGACTGCTGCGCCTGTGCACAGCAGCAAAAACGGGCTCTGTGTGCTCACTTCGACGCTGTTCGCGTCGCGCCTACGCTCGCGTTTTACGCCGCGTGGAGGTTGCCATATGGTTGGATCGGACACCACTCATCTCCGACGGCCCCTCATCGGTCTGCTGGCCGGATGGCTCTGCAGTACGTCGCTGCTTGTTGCAACAGCCTCGGCACAAAGCACCGTCGTCCTGAATCAGTCAGGCACGCAAGTCACCGACACGATGATTCGGAATGGGATTTACGCCAACACCAACTACAACGGGCAGACCCTCCTGACGCGCAACTGCACGGACCCCGATTGGGAGCGGCGCACGATTCTCAAGTTCAACACCCAGGATTCCATTCCAGCCGGATCGAAGATCACGTCCGCCACGCTGACGCTCACCGTCAAGACTGGCCTTGGCACGGCCGGCCAGACGCGGCCGGTGCAGGCCTTCCGCATCCCCTCGGGGTTTCTGGAAGATCAAGCTACGTGGATGGTCCGCATGGGGACGTCGCAGTGGGCGACCCCAGGAGCCGACATCGCCGAGCAAGTCGGCAGCACAAATGTCAGCAACGTCGCGGGATCCAAGGTGACGATGGACGTGACGAGCCTCGTCCAGCAGGCGTCCGACGGCAAGTTCGATACGCGCTACACGCGTCTGGCGCTCATCGACGCGGGCGGTGCGGCGAAGGAAAGCTATCGGGAGTACTACTCGTCGAAGGACGTCGACGCAGCTCGGCGGCCGACGCTGACGGTTGTACTTGGGAGCGGCGTAACCACGCCGCCGCCACCACCGCCGCCTACCACATCCACACTCAAGGTCATGCAGTGGAACCTGGGGCAGCGCGTGGCGCAGGTCGGTAACGTGGCCGCGTTCATCGTCGCCAAACGGCCAGACATCATCTCGTTCAACGAGATCAATCACTACGCCAGCGCCACTTCCGACATGCCGAAACTCATCGCCGACAAGCTGACGGCCCAGACGGGAGAGACCTGGACCTACCACTGGGTCCAGAAATTGGGAGCTGCAAGCGGCGAAGGTGAATGTGTCATGACCCGCCTGCCGGTTGAGGCGACCGACGGGCACCTGCTCCCCGAGGCCCCGGACGGCGATGGCCGGTCGGTCGCGATGGTTCGAGTCAGGGTGAATGGTACGAATCATCGATTTCTTCTCGACGCACCTCGAAAATGCAGGCTCTGATAATGCCACGCGCGTCGCACAGGTCGATAACCTGGCGCAGCTGGGCTCTCGCCGAGCCCGAGCAGCGGATTGTCGCCGGTGACTTCAACGGATGGCCGGGGACGGCCGTGTACAACGAAATGATCAAAAAGGGCTACGTGGACAGTTGGGTGACAGCGAAGACCAAGGGCGTCACGGTGACGTACGCGGGCAACCCGGACGGTGACACCAAGAACACCCGCATCGATTACGTCTGGTACTCGAAGGGCGCAACGGCGCTGAGCGTGACTCGGGCCGAAGTGTTCAACACGTCCACCACCATTTCCGATCACAGACCGCTGATCGTGACAATGGAAGTACAGTAAGTCGTCAGGAGTGAGCCCGCTGGTGCGGGCTCACTTCCCGAGCGTGGAGGTCACACCAGTCCGCTCGCTCCATCCCCTCTCGGTCTCCACTAGCCGCACGCGCGCTTCTCGCGGCGGCCTCGGCCTCCTGCGATCGGCCCACCGCTGACGCACCACACCGGCAAAAAACCACAGCCAGAGTTCTGCGTCGAAGCTCTCGGCGGCGTCGCCGCGCCAGGCACGCTCGACCAGCCCGCCGCAGCTCACGCGGCACCTTGCCGAAGAAGAAGCGCGGCACACCCAGGACGTGGGGCACCTGCGAAAAATCAAGGTCCGTGCTCTCCGGCGACTGCATGTCGATCCAGGCGTCACGGTACAAAAGGGCCCGGCTGACGCCATTCCAGTAGTACCAGCGCCGGAAGTATCGCTTGGTGAGGCGATCCGCCGGGATGACGTGGTGGACGACGAGTGACGGCGTATACGACCCCCGGAGACCGGCGGCCTGTGCGCGCCTCATCCATTCGCGCACTTCCTGACCGAGGAGCGTGCCTTTCTTGCGCCCGACGTCATTGTTCCAGAGGCCCGCGCGGTCGAACGCCGCACGGCGGAACGCCATGTTCACGCCCAGCGGTGCGCGATGCGCCTGCGTGAAGAAGGGGATTGGCGCGGCCCCGTAGTCCAGCAGCGCGATGACCGCCCACTGGCGCCCGCCATGATCGGGTATCCACGCGGGTGGTGGGGCTCCCCAGACCGGCAGCACGCGGCCCCCCACATAGTCACACTGCAATTCGTCGAGCGCTTCGCCAGCGCGTTCCAGCCAGTCCACCGGCACCCGCACGTCATCGTCCGTCGTGACAACGATGTCGCCACGGCTGCGGAGGATACCGGCGTTGAGTGCTGCGCTCCGTCCCTGCGTCTGCTCGAAGTGATAAATCAGCTCGACAGGAAACGTCGGCGTCGCACTTTGAACGACCGAACGCGTGTCGTCCGTGGAGTTGTTGTCGACGATGACCACTTCCCACGGCCCACCGGACCGACAGGGCCGCAAGACTCTCGAGGGTCGCACGCAGATCGGCGGCCCGATTGAAGGTGGGAACGACGATCGAGAACTTCATCGTTCTTCGGGATTAGGAACGGGAGTTCCAAGAAAGGACAAACGGCTTCCACGCATACAAGAGTCGATGCAACTGAAACGCCACCTGCTCGCCGCCTGTACAGGTAACGAGTCGCGCCACGGTACGGCGCTTGAATCGACTCAGTCGATGGCCCATCCTCGAACTGCGATCATCCTCGCCGCTGGCTCAGGCAGCCGGCTTCTGCCACACACCGCGCACGCTCCAAAATGCCTCACATCGGTCGCCGGTCAGCCGATCCTCCGTTACCAGATCGCCGCGCTTCGCCACTGCGGCATCCCTGACATCGTGATCGTCGTCGGATACAAGAGCGACTGCATTCGCGACTTCGTCGATTCGTCTGTAACGCTTGTGGACAATCCCGACTTCGCGGTGACAAACAGCAGCTATTCCTTGTGGCTTGCGAGAGAGCACATGAGCGATGGATTCATCCATCTCAACTCAGATCTGCTCTTTGAGCCCACCCTGCTGCGTGCGCTTCTGACGTCTCCCGCAGAGAACGCCATCGTGGTGGACCGCTGCGTACGCGCTGGCAGCGACATGATGAAGTCGCGGATGCAAGGTTCGCGGATTCTGTCTATGAGCAAGGATCCGACCGATGACGCCGCGGCGGAGGTGATTGGCCCTGCGAAGTTCGGGCGGGCGGGTGCTGCACGGATCGTCCGCCGGCTGTCGCAGCTCGAGGAGGAGTCGGATCGGAACCGGTGGGCGTACAGCGTGTTTGGGGAGCTCGCGTCCCAGATGCGATTGGTCGGCGTCGACAATCCCGGCTGTTTCTGGGATGAGATCGACACACTCGCCGACCACGAGGCGGCGGAGCGCCGGATTCCTGCCTCGCTCGTCCAGCTCGCGAGGCAGGAAGCCGATGCGACGGCTGTTACCGCTACGGGCCGATCAGCAGCTTCGGGTGTACTCCGGACTCACGTGAGCTGAACGTGACGTACGGGTGCAACGAGGCATCCTGACCCTTCAACGCAATCGATATCATCGTCGCGCCGGCCGCGCGCTGTGCCTGCACGTACGACGTCAGATCGGCCTCGTACCATTGACCGGTCGTACCGGTCACGGTCATAGAACCGATGGGCGTCGTACCTGATGGCGGACGATTGTTCCAGTTCAGGGCCGTCTCCGACCAGCTCGTATTGGCGACCGGATAGATCTGAGTGATCGCATTGGCTGTCGGCGTGTCGGAGAGATGACCGAACAGACGAAGCTTGATACTGTCGCCTGGCTGAGCGGCACTGATGTCGAGCGTCATGTAGCCTTCGCGCGTGTAGTCGGCCGTGGAGAGCTTTACGACAATTTCCGGCATTGCTCCAAAGCTCGTGGATGCCGAGGAGCCCGACCGCACGTAGGTGTCGGCCTTGACCCGCGCTTCTTCGGCGGGGAGTTGATCGCCGCCGAGGCCGTTCTGCTTCGGCAGCTTCGTGTCATCGAGAGAGTTGGCGCCCGGCGACGACGTCAGGAACGTGTCAGGAGACAAGACGATTTGGTCGATCGAGAATCCGTCTTCACGCACCTGCAGGCGGATTGTCTGCGTGCCGTCGGCGGCGAAATAAATATCCGGTCCGAGGACACCGGCACCGAATCCGTTGTCCTGCCATCCCCAGCCATTCAAAGGCGCACCGGCTGTCTCCGCGAGGTTGATATAGGTGCCCGTTGTGGTTCCGATGCGGTACTGTGGCGTGCCTCCCGAATCCACACTGCCGTCGAACTGTACCCAGACAGAGTCGTTGTTCCCCGAGTTGTTGAGTGCTTTGCCGCGGATCCACAGATGGTAGGGCCGTCCGGCCTGCGCCCCGAACGTCATTTCGAAGTAGTTGGCCGGATTGCCGGACGGTGGATTGACGATGGGTTTGGCCGCATCCGGGTTGTACATCCGCTGTCCGCCAGCGGCCGTAGCGTCCGCCACCGGCGACCAATTGCCGACGCGCACCGGCGCTTCAGCGGCATAGAGCACGATGTCGTCCGCACTGATCATCACGAAAGGCGTCGTGACCGATGCCGTATTGCTATAGCCGGAATTTCCCGCCGACGTGTACGCCCGGACGCGGTAGTTGTAGCTGGTGCCAGCCGTGATGCCGCTGTTGGTGTCTGCATATGTCGCGACGTCGGCGGCGGTCGTACCGATCTGCGCCCAGGTGGAGGTGCTCGCGAGCTTGCGCTCGACTTTGTAGCCTTCCTCGCCGCGCGACGTCATTCCACGAGAGATTCACGCTGGTCGCAGACGATGCCGCGGCCGAGAGCGAAGTCGGAGCAGGCGGGATTGCGCCGCCGCCTGTCGTCGTGAAGCTGTACGTCGGCCCGGCTCTTCGTCATGTTCGCCATCGTCTTGCTGACGATGCGCCAGTAGTACGTGACGCCGGGCTGGAGGTTGGTGAAGGTGTACGACTCTTTGGTGTCTGAGGACACCGGCCGTTGCCGAGCCCGGGGCGTAATCCTGCACCGCCAGCGGCGGCGTGCTGGACGTGCCGAAGTAGATGTCGTACTTGTGCGCCCACCACCCGCCTTCCCACTTCAGGGTGACGGACGCTCCGACCCCGAGCGCACCGTTAGCGGGGCTCACGTAAACCGGCGTCTCCGGGTAACCCAGGAACGAAGTCCTGAAACATGGCGGGTGAGATTGACGACCCGTCAATCTTCAGGTTGTTCCATTTCCGGTTGAATTGATCGACGAACCACTGGAAGAACCACGGCTTCTTCGAGAAGTAGTTGTGCTCCCGCTGCGTGTCCGAGGACGACGACGTCCAGTTGGAGGATCCGAAGACCGCAAGCCCCTTCGAATACATCAGGATGCGACTTCTGATGCATGTCCTGTCCGCTCGACTTGTCCTTCCACTTGATCGGGATACCGGCCATGTACATCCGGTCGACGTTGTACGAGTCCCAGAAGTAGTTCGTGTTCCGGTACTGCCTCTGGTCGGTGATGAGGCGAACGGGAATGCCCGCCTGCTTCATCTTGATCAGCTGATCGGGAATCTTGGCCGAGGTGATGCGGAACATGACCGCGTCGACCTGGCGCCGTTTCCGCCTTCAGACCCGCTGATCACGCGATCCTGATAGTCGTTGTCAGGAGGAAAGTTCAGATCGGGGCTGATCGGGAACGTGGGGTAGTTGCGGACGAGCGGCGTCGTGACGTTGGCCAGGTTCTGGTAGTTGACCGTGTCGGTCCAGAGGTCGTCGAACTTGGTCTGGAAGCTCGTGACGATGGCCGGATCGTCGGTGAAGTACACGGCCTCGTCCACGTAGTTGGTGTACGGAATCACCGGCGAATACGAACCGTTGGCGAAGTTCGCGGCGGTGAAGTGCATCTTCGCCTGGCCCGTCGTAGATCATCATCTTCCAGTGGTTGATGCCGGTGGTGCACCTTCGTTCCGGATGGGGATGCCCGCGGCGATGAGCGTCTGGCGCACGGCTCGCGTTGGCTGGGTAATTCGCGTCTGCCCGCGTGTCGAGAATGACGCGCACGGGCACACCGGCCTTCCAGCGTCTTGATGATTTCCGCCGAGTAGCGCGGGTCGGTCATGAACCAGAACGAGACATCGATACCTTGACGTTCTCGTTACGGATCAGCTGAAGAATCGGGGCGCGGCAATCTTCATAGGAGTTGTCACACAGAGTCTCCTGCGCCGACGCACGTGCTGACGTTCCGATCGACACAACGAGCAGGGTCAAGACGGCCAGGCTCAACCGCACGTATTGACCACGCACCTCGGCACCGAGATTTGCTGTCCAACTCCGCTTGATATTCCGCATGTACCTATGTCCCATAACGACTGGTCACCAGATTCGGTTCAGTGCCAAGTCTCTGCCAAAGACGAAGTTCGAACGAGTTCAGTTAAAGCTGGTCGAGCTCGGCCCGCTTCCGTACGGCTGTGTTGACTAAAGTTCAGGTCCCCGCCGAAAAGATGCTCCCGCACGCGCTGGCTGAAGAAGCCACGAAGGAATCGCAGTCTGATTTCGTGCGCAAACGCTTCCTCAGACCGTCCAGTCAGGAGGCTGACCACCCACGAGGCCGCGGCCCGGACAGCCGAGCGATACGCGTGGGCAGGGACACCCAGGATCGAACCAGCTGTACTCTGCTCGAACTCAGCCGCGTGAAGCAGGGCATAAAAGCGTCCGTGGCCGCCGTGCCAGCGACGGTGGTAGCGGCGTGTCAGCCGGCTGCCCGGAACAGTGGCGTACGTCACCAGCTCCGGGACGTATAGCGCTCGTCCACCCGATTGCCACAGCCGCCTCATCCAATCGTTGTCTTCGAGCGATCCGACGCCGTCCTTGACCCGCTGCAAACGCGGCGAAAAGCCTCCGACCCGGTCGAGCACCTTTCGGCGGCAGGCCAGATTCGCGCTGATGAGCCCAACCGGATTCTCAGAAGAAACTACCAGCGGCTGATCGCCGAGGTCTTGCAGGGCGAGCGGCGCCCAGTGCGTACGTGTCAGCCATCGAGGCGGTGGCGCAAGCCAGTTCGGCAGCACTTTACCGCCGATACAGTCGAGATCGGACCGCTCCAGAAACGTGCGCCGGATGGTTGCGATCCATTCCGGCGTCACCTGCACGTCATCGTCGAAAACGCTACGATCGGGCCCGTGGCCACCGCGATCCCAGCGTTCCTGGCGTTCGAGACGCCCTGCGTGCGCTCCGTAATCGCGCGAACGCGGCCACGGTGGATCGACGTGAGATACTCCAGGAGCTCAGCAGTTCGATCCGTGGAGTTGTTGTCTACGACAATCAGCTCGTAGCTCTCGGCCGACTCGGTCTGGCAGAGCACGCTGTTCACGGCCTCTTCCAGAATGTCTGCCCGGTTATAGGTCGGGAGAACGACAGAGACGGCGAACTCGCGGCTCATGCGACCCGCCTCCGCGCTGCGGGTTCATGACTCGTCGAGGGACGCTCCGCGTGACCCGCGCCGGTGGGCGTGCTTGCCCCAGAAGAAACCCGCCAGATCCCAACAGCTCAGCTCGTCGGCGAATCGATCCGCTGCGCTCCGGTGGGTGAGGCCCACCGAGTCGCCGAGCATCCGTTTCACTCCACGAGCCGCGCGCCCCACCTGGTATCGCGGCACCCCGAGGAGATACGGCACCGTCGCGGGCCGATGCCGGTCGATGACCCCTAGCGAAACGCCTCGCCAGAAGCACCAGCGGCGGAAATATCGCTTGCTGAGGCGAGCTGCGGGCACGTGATGGAAAATGACGAGCTCGGGCACGTACAGACCGCGGGCACCCTGCGCGAGCAGCCGATGATACATGTCCTCGTCTTCGCAGCCCAGCAGACGACGTGCCTGTTCGGCTGAGCTCGGCCGAGTACGGCCCAGCCCGTTCGAGCGTGCGACGACGGATGACCGCATTGCCTCCCATCAGCATGCCCTGATAACGCCCGTCCATCACTTGCTGCTGTGGTCCCGGATCGACCCAACCGATCACACCCACGTAATGGCGACCCAACCACACCGGTTGCGGCGCCCCCCACAGCGGCAGGCACTTCCCGCCAATGAAATCGAGGTCCGGATGCCCGTTGAACTGCCGCCAGACGACGCGGAACCAGTCGGGAGCAATTTCTTCGTCATCATCGATCAAACCGATGAGGTCACCTGCCGCCGCCGCAATGCCCGCGTTGAGCGCATGCGGCTTGCCCGGCATCCGCTCAAACAGATAGTGCAGATGGCCCTCGAAACGATTCATGTGCGCGTGCACGAGCGCATGTGTACTGTCGCTGGACGCGTTGTCGACGACAATCACGTGGACCTCGAGGCCATCTGGCCGTTCGGCGGCGTGAAGGCTGTCGAGCGTGCGCTCGAGCAGCGCGACGCGGTCGAAACGTCGGCAGGATGACGTCGATGCGCATCAGACGACCGCCGTGCGCTGGTATATGGAAGTGGTCTCTACGGCAGGCGCGAGTTCCATCGCCTCGTACAGCTCATCCACGGCTCTCGCCGTTGCTCCCCCTGGCTCATAGAAGAGCTCAGACGCGACCGCACGCCGCGTTGCCGACCCTTCCGATGGATTCGCAAGGGCCAGTTCAACTGCGCGCACGGCACCGCGGGGATCCTCCACCGACCGGGAGGCATCAGCCAGCAGCCGCACGTACTCCTCGCCGATGTTCGATCCACGCAAGAGTGCCGGGACGTTTATCCGAACGAGCGGGCGGTCCAGCAGCAGGTACTCGAAACCGGCCGAGCTGTGATCGGTGATCATCACATCGGCGGCCGCGAGGTACGGGCAGATGTCGGGATTCGTGACGAGCGCTCCACGGTCCGGCCGCAACGCACGCGTGAGGCACTCCGCCCAGTCCACGCCGCCGGAATAGAACGCGCGTGGATCCCGCGACCGATCGTGCAGCTTGACGATGACGTTCCAGGAGCGAGCGATCAACCCTCCGACCAGTTCCAGCCCCATGGTGTTGAGCGATGACGCCGCCGACCAGGTCGGCGCATAGAGAATGGTGGGTCGTGCCGGATCCAGCCCAAGCTCCCGCAGGACGTCATCGCGTCTGAGGGAGCCATCGACGAGGCAGTCCACCTTCGGCATACCGACGAGCCGTGGTGCGTCGCTCGCCGGATCGATCGCGCCCGCGGAGATGAAGTTACGAAGTCGGCGCTGATTGACGAAGAACAGGCGATGCCAGCGCCGCATCGAGGACTGCGGCCTGTCGTAGTCGTGTTGAAACTTCCCGGCAACACCATGGAACATCTGAATTCGCCTGGTGCCACGCGGGAGCGGTGCCCACAGCAGGTCGGCCGTGAGATACACGTCGATGCGCTTCAGAGCGGCGGCCCACGGCGAGAGCACGATCGTCCCAGGCAGCACGTGCGTGGAAAGCGCTCTGGCATTTCCGTCGGGCCCGCTCGAGGTCACGTAGAAGCGCACACGAGTGTCGTGTGCGAGTGCCGCCTGAATCGGAGCGGCCATCGCGTAGTTCATGGGTGTGGTGCAATCGATCAGAATCGACCGCAGACCCTCGCGCCGCGTCATGGCGCGGTCGAATGCCCGCGCCCGATCGACCAGTCTCCATGCGTGCCGGTGCGCGGTCATACGCGGACCGGCTCCTGCCAGGCGAGACGGGCGGCTGGCTTGTCCACGCGTGTTGCGGCGGCGATCCGATCGGCCGTCAGCTCGCGCGCGGCGATGATCAGCGCAAACAGGTAATAGAAGGTCCAGTAGTACCCGACCGATGCAAACTGCGCGCAGACGAGCCAGCCGACGAGGCCGGCCGACATCGCGACGGTGTGCATACGCATCCAGGTCCACTCGTCTTCCGTGAACAGACGCTTGGCTTCCGCCGTGGGCGGGGGACTGCGAGCGCCGCGGTCGCCAGTGAGAAAGATTCGACGCGCCCATAACAGGGCTGAGATGGCGAAACCCACCAGCACCAACATCCCAAGCAGCCCGAAGAACCCCATCTCCGCGGCAAACTGCAGCAGGACGTTATGCGTTTCGTGCCAAGGCTGCAGGCGATCTGGCGGGTTGTAGTTCTTGAACTGGCCGGCACCGACCCCGGTCAAGGGATGATCGACGAACGTCTGCCAACCCTCCCGCATCAGCTCTTTTCTGGCTTGACGGGATCCCGTGGCGTCTTCGGACTGATCGGTGATGCTGCTCAGCCGCGACCAGAACCACGACGGCATCAAAGGTCCGGCTGCGAGCGCGCCAAGCATCACCGCAACGCCGAGGCCCGGCCGCAAGCTTCCGTCCCTCGATGATGAAGACGAGTCCGGCAGCGGCGAGGCCCAGCAGACCGGCGCGGGATTTCGTGAAGATAATTGTCGCCAGCATCAGCACGGCGAACGAGGCCGCGACGATGCGCGGCACCGGGCGACCCCGCGTGATGGCAATGACTACCGCGAGCGGCAGGAACGTCACCATGTTCGTCGCCAGATCGTTCGGGTTGCCCATCATTCCCGAGATCGATCCGTGGAGCCGCTCGCCCTTTATGAGATTGTTCCCGTGGAGGAAATCGACGACGCCCCGGAGGGCGACGTACCCCATCGCGAAGAGAATCAGCCACGACAGCCACTTCACCGCTTTGACGCCCCTGACGCAGTTGATCATCAGCACGAAGACGATCACGACCTTCGAGTAGGTGTCGGTGAAGGTGTTCATGGCGCCGCCGGGCCAGACCGAGAACGGTGCCGTCGCGACCATGACCAGCGGCCATGAACGCGACACCAAGCGTCTCGGGCGAGAGCCGCACCAGGGCGAGCTGGCGATTGAGACGATTCCCGAACAGCGCGATGAGCGCTGCAATTGCCACGCACTCGGGCAGGTGCAGCGGCGCGATCGCATGCACCGTATCCTGCGGACGGAAGAACAGCAGCGCGGTGAACGCGAAGGTGCCCCAGAATGCCAGGCTCGGCTTGTCGATGCTCGCGGGGATGAAGCGGGCGGCCTCAGCGACGCCAGCGGCCGACAAACGACGAGTCTCGAGTGGACTCACGTCGCCTTCCGGCCGTCCCCGTCCAAGGTTGAATGCCAGTCGCTCCATCGTTCACCGCCACACGCGCTTGCCGAGTCCGAGCGCGATCGGACCGTAGACCGCAGCCACGTTCATGACCACGAAGGCATACGACACGCGCGCCAGGCGCCGAATCCATCTCGTCATCTCTCACACCGTGAGCCGTCAGGCGTGTGAAGCCGCACGTTGGTGTAGTCCATGTCGTTCAAGGGCCGCGCCGTAGCCAGCCAGGCCGTAGAACACGACCTGGCAGGCGAAGGCCAACGCGTACAGCCAGCCCGCAGCAGCGAGTGCGCCACTTGCGACCAACAAGACGACGAGTGCGTACGGCACGAGCAGGCGGCCCATCTTGTGCGACACGAACTGCACCCAGATCGGGTTGGCCCAGGGAACCAGGAGCCTCGGCTCGAATCGGAGCAGTTGGTAGTTGCCGGCCAGCGTCCGGCTCTTGCGTCTGAACTCGTCGGGGGCCGACGAGGTGGCCTGATCGAACGCACGCGCGGCGCCTTCGAAGACGACCCGGTATCCCGCCAGTACCACTCGCATCGGCGCCAGCACGTCATCGAGAATCGTGTCCGGAGGCAGCGGCTGCCAGAGACTGCGCCGGATCGCATGAATGGCTCCCGTCGCGCCGACCGTCGAACCGATACAGCTTTCTTGAGATCGAAGCCACTTCTCGAAGCGCCAGTAAGCGCCCACGCCGTCGCCAAAGCCGCGCTGGTCTCCCGACTCCACGTCGAGCACCAGTGCGCCAGACACGCCACCCACCCGTGAGTCGGCCATGGGCGAGACCAGCGCGCGGAGCGCGTCAGCGGCAAACAACTGGCGGGCGTCGGCGAACACGAGCACGTCATGTTCGGCCATCGCGACGCCCGCGTTGAGCGCGCGCCGCCTTTCCTCCAGCCGGGAGCAGCACGATGTCGATCTCGTGTTCGAACTCCCGGAGAATCGACGCGGTCTCGTCGGTCGATCCGTCCGACACCGCGATGACCTGCCGTTGATCCTCCGGATAGTCCATGGACAGCAGGTTCTCGAGACGCGCACGTAGCACCGGCGCTTCGTTTCGTACGACGAGCACGATCGAAACCGACGGCGTGATCAGCCGGCGCTCGACCGGGCGGGACGCCACGCGCGTCCAAACGGTCAGCAGGACGGGATAGCCGACGTAGACGTAGGCCACGACGGCCAGCGCCAGCCAGAATGCGACCACCATCAAGCGTTCCCCGTACGAGTCGGCTCCATCACCGGCGTTCTGCCTCGGGCTCGAGCCCGAAGAGGAAGCTCTTCACCCAATTGCGTCTGGCTGGCCGCGCAGTCGTCTCCTGAAACGGCGTCGGCGCCGGAGCCGGAGCCGGCGTCGGACCCGGACCGCGCGTTGGAACCGGAGCTGGAGTTCGGCGGAGCCGGAGCTGGATTCGCAGGCACTGCGATGGCCGGTGTGATCACGAGAGCCGGCCGAACAGGCGGCCATGAGCGTTGCAGCGGGACGTCAGCTGCGCGGCTCGTGCTCGGTGCCGCGTGTCGATCGACCGCCGCGTCGCGAGACCACATGGGATCGCGGAACGACCATGGACGGCGCGTCCGCACGCCGGCGACGACGGCCGCAAGGGCAGATCCGCGAGCTCTGCTGCCGGCGGTGGGGCCTGTGGCACCGGAGGCGGCGTCGAAGGGCGGGCAGCCGGTGCCGGCACTGGGGGTGGCGTCACCCGTGCCTGATCAGGACGAAGCAGCGCCGGATCCAGCTGCGGACTCACGGTCGCGGTCGATCGCGAGGGCGCACTCGCTCTGTCGAAGCACGTTCGACGCCTCGAGATCGTCGATGGCGGATTGCACGAGGGCCACATCGATGACGCGCCGCTCCTCGGCATAGCCGGCCAGGAGGGCTGCGTCGCAAATCACATTGATCAACCGGGGCACGCCGCCGCTGCGCGCAGTGGACCAGGTCGGTCACGTCACGAGGCAGCTCCAGCGGCGCAGTAAGCGCCGCGCGCTTGAGGCGATGGTTGATGTAGCGTGCGGTCTCGTCCTCGTCGAGCGGACCCAGGTGATATCGGACCGTGACGCGCTGGCGGAGCTGTTCGAGGAACGGCCGATCGAGAGAGTCGCGCAGGTTCGGTTGACCCACGAGCACAATCTGGACGAGCTTCGACTTCTCCGTCTCGAGGTTCGAGAGCATCCGCAGCTCTTCGAGCGTCTCTGCCGACAGATTCTGCGCTTCGTCGATGACAGCCAGAGCACGCGCCGCCCCTGAGCGCGCTGCTCGACCAGGACGTGCGCGAGCTCCCTCAACATCGCCGGCTTGGTCGTGGGTGGATTGGTGACGCCCAGGTCGAGAAGCATCGACTCCAGCAGCTCAACGCCCGTCAGCAGCGTGTTCACCAGCCGAATCACCGACGTCTGCCCGTCGAGGGTTCGGAGCAGCACCTGCAACAGCGTGGTCTTGCCGGATCCGATCTCCCCGGTAATCACCACGAACCCCGCGTGACCCTCGATGGCAAAGCGGAGGTAGTCGAGCGCCTCGCGGTGGACACGGCTGGGGTACAGGAAGTCCGGGTCCGGGCTCAGTGCGAAAGGTCGGCTACGGAGCTGATAGAAGCGCTCGTACATGGCTCAGTCTCTTCCTCTGCCGTTCGTACAACAACCCGCGTCAAGAAGCATTCGCCGTGCCGATCCGCCTCATGTACGGCACTCCGCGCCTCAGCAGGCCATCCACGTGACGGAGATATTCGCGACGACCTTCCGATCCCACCGCGGCCAGGAAGAGGGCGAAGTAGACGATCGCGCTGAGCGCGAGCTGCAGCGCGACGGCGATCAGAGTGGCCGGAAACTGCGGACTGATGAGTGCCAGCCCGGTGAGCGAGATCGCCGCCGGCCAGAGCGCCGGCCACACCGCGTACCGGAGCACCTCGACGAGGCCAAGCCCGACCCGGTGGCAGGCCGTCGGAAACAGCGTGCCCAGCGCGACCAGCGCGACAGGCACCGCCGTGCCGATCGCGACGCCTCTCAAGCCGATGGATCCGACCAGGGCCACGCTCAGCGCAAAGTTGCCAACGCCCATCAGCATGATGAGCAGCGTGAGCCGCCGATGCATCCCGGCACCCTTGAGCACAATCGACGCTGTCGCCGCGCCCACCCGCACGATGACCACGAATGCGAGGATCTGGACCAGACTCCCGGTTGCGGCGAATCCGGCGCCCAACCAGGCGGCCATGAGCGGCTGCGCCATGACCGCCAGTCCTCCTCCGATCGGGAGGACCGTCGCCAGTGACAACCGCGTGCCCTGCAGGAACACACGGCGCAGACGCGCGGCGTGTTGGCTCGTGTCGCAATCGACCACGATCGGGAAGAGGGCGTCGCCCAGCTGGTTTGACAGTCTCAGCGCAAGGTCGGTCAATCGCTGCGCTGGTGCCCAGAGCGCGACTGCCGATGCTCCCAGGAAGGCGCCGACCACGATCATGTCGATCGAGTAGTTCACCTTGTAGGCGATGTCGAGGAGCAGGAGGTACACGCTGAATCCGCTGACCTCCCGGAATCGCTCGCGCTTGAACGACGCCCAATTGATCGAGAGGCCGGGGAACGTGCGATACGCATTCGACCGGTACACGAGCAGCGCCAGGATTCGCACGATCGTGGTCGCAGCGACCAGCGCCACGATGCCGTATCCCGACAGCAGGACGATGACGTTGGTCGCCGCAACGGCGAGGCTGGTGGCGATGCTCGTCAGGTTGTTCAGGTGATACCGCTGGAAGCCGACGATGACGCCGCCGTAGACGCCGAAGATGAACCGGGCGGCTACGTTGGCGCCGATGATGAGCAACAGCGTTCGGCTCGTCTCGACCTGTGCGGGCGTGAGCTTGCTCATCAGGCCGAGGTTGAGGGCGATGACGATCACGAACAGGTAGGCGGCGGCGCCGATACCGGCGTAGACCAGCGAGAACGTGCTGAGCACCTCGTTGAGTGCACGCACGTCGCGCTGCGCCCGATACCGGGCGACGAACCGGACCAGCGCCCCTCCATAGCCCAGATCGAGCATGTCGAAATACACGAGGAACGACGTCGTCAACATCCAGACGCCGTACACCGCCATCCCCAGATGCGACAGATTGAAGGGCAGCATCACGAGGCCGAGGACGGCGTCGATCAGGTACGCGAGATAGCGCGTCGAGACGTTGTGCGCGACAGCGGTCACCGCGCTCGGGTCGTCACCCCAGATGCGCGCGTCGATGGGAGCGCTCGTGTCACTCATTGAGCGCCCTTTCCAAAGAGGATGACCTTGACGGTGTCGACGACGATCGTCAGATCGAAGACGAGCGAGAGGTGCTTGACGTAGTACAGGTCGTAGCGCAGCTTCTCCGACGCGTCTTCGATCGACGCGCCATAGCGGTACTTCACCTGCGCCCAGCCGGTGAGTCCTGGCTTCACCGCATGGCGTTCTGGATAGAACGGGATGGCTGCGGTGAGCTGGCGGACGAAGTACGGCCGCTCCGGACGAGGACCGACAAAGCTCATGTCGCCACGAAGCACGTTCCAGAACTGTGGCAGTTCGTCCAGCCGCGTGAGGCGGATGAAGTGGCCGACTTTCGTCGCGCGACTGTCACCTTCCTGCGCCCAGACTGGAATATCGCCTTCGGCGTCCACCCGCATCGAGCGGAACTTGTAGAGCATGAACGGACGGCCGTGTTGGCCGACCCGCTGCTGCCGGTAGATGACAGGGCTCCCAGACTCGAGCCAGACGAGCGCCGCGGTCACCGCCATCGGGACCGCGGCCAACAAGACACCCGCGCTGGAGAGCGCGACATCCACTCCGCGCTTGACGGCCTGGCGCCACCGGAATACGCGGAAGCCATCCGAGAAGATGAGCGAGCTCGGAGTGATGCTTTCGAGCATCAGCTTGCCGGCGATCCGCTCGTACGTTGTCGCGGCCTCTTCGACGGGAACGCCGGAGAGCTTGACGTGCATCAGCTCTTCGATTGGGAGCGAGCCGCGGCGGTCCGACACGGCCACCACAATCCGGTTCACGCCGTGGCGCAACACCAGACGTTCGATCTCAGACGCTTCGCCGAGCACAGGTGGCCGGCCCGGCTCGAGGTCGCCGAACCGATCGTCCTGCCCGGCAAAACCCACCACTCGATACGCGAAGTCGTGCTGCGCGGCAATCTGCCGGGCGACCGCGTGCGCTACTGGTCCGGTGCCGACAATGAGCACGTTCTCGGTCAGCTGCGGCGTTTGGATGACGAGGTTGAAGGCAAAGCGCCAGAGCAGGAGCGTCGCGAGGCACAGAAACAACGAGGGAAAGAACGCGCTGTGTTCGAGCGTGATGGCCGGCAGCACGATGTAGACGAGCGCCGCCAGAATCGTGGCGACCCCCGCGGCCTGAACCGCGCGGACGAAGACCTCCCGACCCGATCGGACCATGGTGAAGTCGTAGAAGTCGTTGTAGTACAGGCACGCCAGAAACAGCGCTGTCGAAAAGGCGATCCGCCACAGCAGCGTGGGATCGTTCGGTGGGCCGTACAGCCGAGTCGCGACCACGAGCGACCCGGAAACGAGGAGCATCTCGAATCCGAAAGCGGTGAGGCTGCGGGCTGAGATCGACCGTTTGAACAACTGCATGAGCGTGAAGGGGTCCTTCAGGGCGCGAACGCGCGCCCCGTCTGCGACCGCTCAATGGCGGGCGGCGTACGTGGGCTGAGGCGTCGGGCTCTCGTTGAAGACCATCCCCAGCAGCCGGGCGGCGCCGAGAGACGAGACCGCGCGAGCGATCGCGGGCTTGGTGGTGACGCCCGCTCGAACGACCAACACGAGCCCATCCGCGAGCGCGGCAACCGCACCGGGATCGGCAACGATGGCCGGCGCAGAATCGATGACGATGCGGTCGAACTCGGTTCGAAGAGTGTCCATCAGCCGCCGCATCGGGGCCGACCCGAGCATCTCGGCGGGGTGATCGTAGGAACTGCCGGCTCGAAGCACCGTGAGGTGATAGTCGGGCAGCTCGACGAGCGCGTCTGCCAGAGGCACTCGACCGGTCAGCAGATCCACGAGTCCTGGTCCAGGCGGTAGCCCGAGCAGCTGGTGGACGGACGGACGCCGGAGATCGGCATCGATCACGAGGACACGCCTCTGGAACTCCTGCGCCAGCGTCAGCGCGAGATTCAGCGAGGTCACCGTCTTGCCGTCGTGATGGCCAGGACTCGTGATCTGAATGACTCGCGGGCTTTGCGCACTCTGCGTCAGGCGGCTGCGGAGCGATCGGTATTGTTCCGCAGCCGGTGACGAGGGCGCCAGGCCTGCGATGAGAAGAGGGTGGAGGATCGGCTGGGTTGAGGCTGCCGTCCGCGCGACGAGTCATGCGCCGCCGGCGCGACGCCGTCCTTGTGCCGCTGGTCGAGAACCGAAGCCCTCGCGTCTTCAGGCGCGGCACGGCGGAGCGGTTCGTTCGACTCATGACCGTTGCCAGCTGGAGCCGCTGGCGCATAGGGGGCCGACGTGCCGAAGCGTTGACTCTCCAGCGTGTCGAGAGAGACTCCGCGTCGAAGCGTTTCGTCTTTCTCGGCCTTCTCGAGGATCTGCTGAATACGATTCATCGTTATCGCTCCGCGTCAGCGAGCCGCGATCCGCGGGATCTCGGCGAGCACCGGCAATTCGAACTCCTGCTGAAGAGTGCTGTGCGTCGTGTACGGTACGGTCGAGGTATTCGCGAGCAAAAGTGAGCCCGATTCCCGCGGCGACGCCCATCAGTGAAGCGAGCAGCATGACTCGGACCACATCGGGCGAGCTCGGTTGCGACGGGAGCCCAGCCGGATACAGAATCGCGAACTGTTCGCTGGCCCTGCGGCGCTCGAGATCCTCGGCGAGGATGGCTTGCTGCTGACGCTCCGAGAGGCTGTTGTACAGCTGCTTCTCGAGGTCGTACTCGCGGTTGAGCGAGCTCAGTTGCTGTTCGATCATCGGTGCGGCGTCAACACGCTGCTGAAACCGGGCGATCTCGCTTTCCGCGCGCTGGAGTGCGCGCTCGTGGTCGCGGATGCGCAGACGCACGGTCTCGCGTTCCGCGAGCAGCTGGCGATACGCCGGATCGCCAGACAGGGCGGGCTCACGCGATGCCGCGGGCGCCGTCTGAGCAGCGTTGGCCGCCGCCTCAGCCGCTGCGAGCTCAGTCTTGAGACGCTGCACCTCGGGGTGCTTTTCCGTGTACATGGACGATGCGTCATCGAGCTCTTTGCGGAGCGCGGCAATCTTCTGCTGAGATGCGGAAACCGTCCCTCCAGTCCCACCGTTGTCGGGCCCGCCGGTCCTCATGGCTTCGACCTGCCGTTCGATCACCGCCAGGCGATCCTCATCGCTCCGGAGCGACATGGAGGTGTTCTCCTGCTGCTGTCGGAGTCCGCCCGCCATCTGCAGGTTGCCCTGCGTCTGCTCCGGCAGACGACCCATGTAGGTCTCTTTCATCTGGCGAAGCCGTTCTTCGAGCGACTTCAGCCGATCGCGGCTCTGACCCAATTGCGCCGCGAGAAAATCGGACGTGTGCTCGGCGCGCGTTTCGCGCATCTTGGAGTGCTGATCGACGAATGCTCTCGCCAGACGGTTGGCGATCCGCTGGGCATCGTCGGGCAGGCTCGTGGCGTAGGTCACGACGAACGTGTCAGGACCCGATCGAGTCGTGGACGCCAACGGCTTCGGCAGCGTGACGGTCGTGCCGTCGCGCATGCCGGCAATTGCGGCGTCGGTGGCGGCTCCCGGCGCCAGGCCTTCTTCACGCGCGACGCGATCCAGCACCGGACGACTCAGCAGCTCCTGGGAGATCGCGCGGATCCGCTCCTCCTGATCCCCAAGCGCCGGCTTCACCACATCGGTCGTCATCGTGGGGGAGGTTGCGACCAGCGTGGTCGAAGCGCGGTACTCGCGCGGCAGCACGTTGATGAGCACGACGCCCACGACGACGCCCAGCACCATTGGCACGATCAGCCACCAACGGCGGCGCTTCAGGACGCCCAGATAATCCAATAAGTGCACGCTTCGCTCTTCCATCAGCGAATCCTCTTGCGCGTCGCGGCGGCAGACCTGAATGCCGACGCGCGCGCGATTGACGTGGCCACCGGTGAGCTGCGGTGTCCTGGAACACCGCGGTGTAGTAGCCCTCGATCCGTATGCAGCGGTTCGCGACGTAAGCGAGCGACGTTCGTGCCCAGGTCGAACGTAACGACGCGCCCTCGCCGCTGAGGGGGTCGGCTTGCAGGACCGCGGTGCTCCCACTCCACTCCAGCCGCCGCGTGACCGGCGCCAGGAGGCCCGCCTGGAACTCCTGGTTCTGGAACCTGCCGCCGAACCCGAACGACGGAATGAACGACCGGCGATAGCCGACATGCCAGCTCAGTCGTGAGCCGCCGCGATCCAGGTTGATGCGGAACGTCGGCGCGCTTTGTCCCGGATCACCAGCCGTTGTCGCGAGCCAGGCATAGCCGAGCCCGCCCGAGACGGTGAACCGCTCGTCGAGCCGAAAGCCGACGGTGCCCATTGCCGTCTGGACGTCGAAGTCACGGGCGTTCTGAACGGTCGCGTGGCGCATCTCGTACTCGCTGCCGACTGTCCAGCGGGCGTCGAGCGTGTGGTCCAGCTGCAGGACGGCACCATGTGAATGTCCGCCGCGTTCGAGATCTGGACCGGCGATGGCACGCCGTTGTCGTCGTACTTCAGCCACTCGAACACGTAGAGGCTGGTGAGCGTGGTGTGCCTGCCCAGACGGGACTCGAGGCCGCCCCGATACTCATCCATCGTCACGCCCTGTCGGCGGAAGACGACGCCGGGAACGTTCACCGTATCCGTCGAGGGCGATCGCGACAGGCTGTTCCTCGACACGAACGCGAGTCGGCGCGAGAGCACCTGGTGAAAGGACGTGGTGAGCCGCTGATCGAAGGCGTTCAATTGATCCAACTGCTGATACATCTCGTAGGAGCCGATGTAATTCAGCTGGAAGTCGGTCGACCGGCCTCGGAAGCCGAGGGCCAGCGCGCGGCGTGATGACCGTGAGGAAGTCCGACGCGCTCTCGCCGAGCGCTTGACCCTGTTCGGTAGACAGCGTGACGTTGTTGTCCCACACCTGGCCGACCGTCACTCCCGGAGTGAAGACCCATCCTGGCGGCGCGCCGACTGCGCGTCGACACGGCGTGCCATGAGGCCGCAGCACGCGAGAAGGCAGATGCAGCGGACCACCGCAATCGCCGCGGCGCGGCGCAAACGACGAATGGAGCGTGAGGTCGAGGTCGGCACGGCCGTTAGGGCACGACGACCATGTCGCCGGGCGACAGGAAGAGCGGTGGTTGCTCGCCTTTGACCGCGGCGTTGTAGTCGAACTTGATCGTCTCGACCGCGTTCGAGCCGTTCGCTGCCTTGCGCAGGATGCGGATCTTCTTGGTGTTCGCGAACTCGCGGAACCCGCCTGCCATCGCCAGCGCCTGGAGCACGGTCATTGCTCCCTTCATCTGGATCGATCCAGGCTGCCCGACTTCGCCCATCACATACACCAGGACCGGGCTGGTCTCGACCACGATGACCGTCACGACCGGGTTGGTGACGTATTCCTTCAGTTGCGTCGCAACTCGGTCGCGAAGCTCCAGAGACGTGAGTCCGCTGGCTTGAATGTCGCCGACGAGGGGCAGCGTCACCTTGCCGTCCGGACGGATCTGCAGCGACTGCGAAAGCTGCGGATCCTTGTAGACCTCGACGCGCAACTTGTCGCCAGTCGACAAGCGATAGTCGGGCGTGGCGACCACCGACGACGACGCGGGCGCGGCGCCCCCGCCGTTGGAGCGCTGCGGCTGCGCAAAGACCGGCCCGGACGGCGTCGCGATGGCAATCGCGACGATCGCCGCGCACGCCGTAACCTGCGGCCGTAATAGATGGCTGATCATCGTGAATCTCCCAGGCAATCGCGCTTGCTGGGTCAATGCGCGACCTTGCGCTGCGACATGGCGTGCCGCAGCAGTTCTTCCAGTCTGATGGCATCGGTCGGACAACTCGCCGCTCCGATGCTGATCCGCAAGGTCGAGGCCGTGGCAAACCGCTCGAGCGGGGCCGTCGAGGCGTTCGAGCACATACGCCACGCGATCGCCAGTTGTGCTCTCGAGCATCAGCGACAACATGCCCTCGGTCGTGTAGCCGACGAGGTCGGTCTCGCGGACGGTGTGGCGGATGAGCCGCGCAAGCTCGCTGACACTCGAGCCAAAGGCGTCTGTGGTGGGGTCAAACGGGTCCGAGGGTGTCGGCGTCTGTCCTGCTGTCTGGGGTTCTGCGGTTCGCCGAGCGTCGGCGACCGCATCTCCCGGTGTCTTCCTGTCTGCGATCGCTCCGAGCGATGCGTGCTCGAGGACGAAGATGACCAGCGTCAGAAACTCTTGAGTTCGGAGCGCGTGCTTGAGCAGGTGATCGACGATGAAGCTGAACGCATCGTGGGTAAGCAGCCCCGTCGCTCGGTCGTGGAAGCGCAACTCCGTCATAGGGCTGACGGCTTCGCTCGAAGAGCAAGCCTGATGCCGCATGTCCGGCGGGAAGGAGGGGGCTAGGTTCATCGGCCGACCAGATTGCAGATGCCGGGCCAGCATTCTGACGGCCTGATTTGGTCCGCTCGGTCATTCGAGAGAAGCGCGCTGCTCAAAAACAGCAATTCACTGTCCATCACGCGGTCGAGCGGGCGATCGAGGGACGACGGGTCCGGAAAATGCAACCGAATTGTCCTTATGCCCACGCCAACAAACGTCTGGAGACACCTCTTCGTGGCGGCGATCGTGATGAGCAGCGCACTCGTGGCTGCCAGGGGACGCACGACCGGCTCGACGATTGACGTCGCGGCCGGCGGGGATCTACAGGCCGCGCTCGACAAGGCCCGTCCAGGGGACACGGTGCTGCTCGCACCTGGCGCGACCTACACCGGCAGCTTTGTATTGCGTGCAAAGGATGGAAGCGATCCGATCGTCGTGAGGTCCGCGCACCGAAGACTCGAAGCTGCCAGGCCCCTCGGAGCGGATCGGTCCCGAGGCTGCCGGACTGCTTGCGACGATCACGCCCGCGGGCGCCGAGCCCGCACTGCGGACCGCCCCCGGTGCCAAGGGGTGGCGGATCGTCGCGATCGCGTTCGTGGGGAATGGACGTGCACGGGATCTGATCACGCTCGGCGACGGATCGAACGCACAGTCGCAGGCGCGCGACATTCCGAGTGACCTGGTTCTGGATCGCGTCCTCGTCCTCGGCGACGCCACGGCGGGCCAGAAGCGCGGCATCGCCCTGAACAGTGCATCGACGACGATCAAGAACAGTTACATCGGCGAGATCAAAGCGGCGGGTCAGGAGTCCCAGGCCATCGCAGGCTGGAACGGGCCAGGTCCGTACACGATCGAGAACAACGTGCTCCAGGCCGCCGGCGTCAACATCATGTTCGGCGGTGCAGATCCTGCCGTTCCCGATCTCGTCCCGAGCGACATCGTGATCCGCCACAACGTGATGACGAAGAACCTCGAGTGGCGAGGCACGCCATGGACCGTGAAGAATCTCCTGGAGCTGAAAAACGCGCGGCGCGTGCGGATCGAGGGCAACCGCCTCGAAAACTGCTGGTCAGCGGCGCAGGTCGGATATGCCGTCGTCTTCACCGTGCGCAATTCTGGCGGCCATGCGCCGTGGGCAACGATCGAGCACGTGGTCTTTCGCGACAACGTCGTGAGGCACGCGGCTGGCGGCGTGAATATCCTCGGGTCGGACAGCACGTCACGAGAGCCGGACGGCGTCGGACATCGCGATCGTCAACAACCTCTTCGAGGACATCGATCATCACCGGTGGGGCGGCAATGGCTTTTCCTCCTGATCGGCAATGCGCCATCGGGCGTCATCATCGATCACAACACGATTCTGCAGACCGGCAACATCATGACGGTGTACGGCGGCAAGCGCGGAGCGTGGATGACGATTCCCGGATTCCGGTTCACCAACAACGTCGCGAGACACAACGCCTACGGTATCTTCGGAGATGGCGTCGGCTTCGGCACGAAGGCGATAGAGGCGTACTTCACGGATGCCGTGATCACGAACAACGTGCTCGCCGGCGGGCCCGCGAATCAAGTACCCGGCGGGCAACTTCTTTCCGTCGCTGGCGACACTGACGGCCGACTTCACGCGACGGCGAACGGAGCGACTATCGCCTCGGCCCTCGAAGCGCCTTCAAGCGAGCTGCGACCGATCGGAAGCGACGTAGGCGCGAACTTCGACGAGCTCACGCGCGCCCAGGTGGCTCCAGATCTGTCAACGGATCATCCAGGCGGTGCTCTTTGATCTTGTAGAGCAGCGCCTTGTAGCTGATGCCGAGGATCTCGGCGGCTTCCTTGCGGTTCCACCGGGTGCGATTCAGCATCCGCAGCATCAGCTCGCGTTCGGCCGCTCGGGCTGCGTTCCGCCCGACGAGCTTGAGCGATGCCTGTTCCGTGACGGAGGCAGGCACTGCCGGGGCGGCGGGCGCGGCGACGGGGACCGATGCCAGTGCGGCGTGCGAAGGCGCAACATATTGTGGTGGCACGATGGGAGCCGACGACATGCGGCCCGGCAGGACAGCGTCGCGCGAGCTCTGCCGACGCTCAGCTGCCGCGGACCGGCGTTCACCGGCATTGTGCGGAACAGGCGTCCACCGCTGGAATTCAGGCCCGAGCAGGATCATCCGCTGAACGACATTCTCGAGCTCGCGGACGTTGCCCGGCCACGCGTGCTCCATGAACGCGTCGAGCGTGGCCCGGGGAATCTCGGTTTCGGGCCGGCGGTAGTGCCGCGAGTACTTCGCAAGGAAGTGTCGCACCAGCAGCGGAATCTCCTCGCGCCGGTCGCGCAATGGCGGCAGCGTAATGCAGACGACGTTGAGGCGGAAGAAGAGGTCTTCGCGGAACAGTCCCGTTGCGACCGCTTCCTCCAACCGTCGATTGGTAGCGGCGATCACCCGCACGTCGACGCGCACGTCGCCCTGTCCACCAAGCCGCGAGAATTGGCCATCCTGCAGCACGTGCAGCAGCTTGGCCTGGAGAGACGCGGGCATTTCGCCGATCTCGTCGAGGAAGATGGTGCCGTGATTCGCGAACTCGAACTTGCCCGGCTTAGCTTGGAGGGCGCCGCTGAACGCCCCACGCTCGAACCCGAACATCTCCGATTCCAGCAGGTCGCCCGGCAGCGCGGCACAGTTGACCTTCACGAAGGCCTTGTGGCGGCGCGAGGAGAGCGCCCGCAGCGAGCGCGCGACGAGCTCCTTGCCCGTGCCGCTCTCGCCCCTGATGAGCACGGTGGCATTCGTGTCGGCGACCAACGAGATCAACTCGCGCACCTTGATCATGGAAGGGCTATTGCCCAGCAGGTCACCGATGGGGCAGTCAGTGTCGTGAGCGTCTGTGCGGTCACTTTGCGCACGTCTCGGCTCGTCCATTGAATGCCCTCCTCCCAATCGAGATGCTTGGTCCGACATTCCACCACTCTGAGCAAGCTGAGTGCCACGATCGGGAGAAGATTTCTAGAGAAGCGGAACTCGTGCGGCGTCCACGGAATCGGCTTCCCGTTTCTGGCACCATCGGCGGGCTCTATCGACGCAGAAGGCTCGACGTTGGGGGCCGGATTCCACACGATTTTTCCCACGTAGCGCCTCGAGTCGCAGTAGCCCAACGTCCAACCGTGAGGGGGTTCCGCACACTGGCGTGGAGGAACCACGCAACATTGACAAGCCGGGCTTGAAAGTTTTCCATGCAACCCGACCATTCGTTCCCACGCCGTATGACATCTGTACGGCTCTGATGCGATCTACACCAGTAGAGCTGCGTCTGGCATCGTCATTGAAGATGGGATCGAGGCAACTATGGACTGCGAGCGCTCACTCGTTGCTTCGAATCAAGGAACCACACGCCGTTCAGTCACGCGCTCTGGGCGTACACCCCGGTGGCTTGCTGGTATGGTGTGCGCCTGCGCGTTCGCGCTGCCGCTCACCGTTGCCTGGGTCAGGGATGGATCCGCTGAGTCTCGCACGATGCTGGCGAGCTCGACGACCCAGGTAGTGGTGCCAGTCGCGGCGCCCCTGTCGCACGACGCGAGCGGCCACACGATCGACGCTGCGCATGCCGCGTCGATGATGCTCGTCGGCACACTGCTCATCGGAATCGGCTCGATGGTGCGGCGCGGTTTGTAGCAAAGAGTCGAGTCGACGCGCATCGTATGCCTCAAACCTCCGTTCCGCGCGTCTCGGTCATCGTTCCGGCGTACAACACGGCGCCGTTCATTGCTGAGACGCTCGACTCCGTCTTTTCGCAGTCGATGACCGATTTCGAAGTGATCGTCGTCAACGACGGATCACCCGATACGCCGGTCCTCGAACAAATCTTGCAGCCGTACCGCGATCGGATCCGCTACCTCGTCCAGGCCAATGGCGGCCTGAGCGCGGCACGCAATACCGGCATCGGCGCGGCCCGCGCCGCGCTCGTGGCGTTTCTCGACTCCGACGATGCGTGGGAGCCCGACTACCTGCAGCATCAGGTGAGTGAGCTCGAGGATCGCGGCCTGACGGCCGTGTATCCGAACGCCACGATCTTTGGTGACACACGCCTCGCGGGCAGGCGATTCATGGACGTGCATCCCTCATCGGGTCCCGTCACCATCGAGTCGCTGGTGTCACAGCGCTGTAACGTCATGGTCTCGGTGCTGGCGCGACGGGATGCCGTCATTGAGGCGGGGATGTTCGACGAGTCTCTGCGGAGCTCCGAAGACTTCGACCTCTGGCTCCGGATCGTGCGAGCGGGTGGACAGATCGGCTACCACCGCCGACCGCTGGTGCGCAGCCGGATGCGCCGCGACAGCCTCACCGCCGACGGCGTCTCGATGTGCCAACACATCGTTCGCGTCCTCGACAAGGCCGCGCGTGAGCTGGACCTGTCGACACATGAACTGCTGGTGATTGCCGAGCGGCGGCGCGACTTCGCCGCCTTGCTTCGATTTCACGAGGGCAAGCGCGCGTTTCTAACGGGCAGCTATCAGGAGGCCGCGACCGCGCTGACCGACGCCAATCAGCACCTCAATCGGGCCAAGCTGACGATGGCCGTGTTGCTGATGCGTCTCATGCCTCGTCTGCTTCTCAAGGCCTATGACCTGCGCGGCCGCATCGTGTTTGGAGGAGTGGCTCGATGACGATGACAAGCCACGTGCCGGCAATCGATGCCAATGCGGTCGATTCACATGCCGTTGAGGTGGCGCGTGGCGCGAGGTTCGAATTCGGGAGGAACTGGACGCGATTTCTCGGAGTCGTCGACCTCGACCGTATTGGACACGCGCAGGACTCGCTTTCAGAACTGCTGGACCGCCACAGTCTGACGGGGTCCAGATTCCTGGATATCGGGTCGGGCAGTGGACTCTTCAGTCTGGCCGCCCGCCGGCTCGGTGCGCAGGTCGTGTCGTTCGACTACGACCCGCAGTCGGTCGCCGCGACAGCCGAGCTGAAGCGGCGCTACGAGCCGAACGATCCCGACTGGCGTGATCGAGCAGGGTTCGATCCTGGACGAAGGCTACGTCGCCAGTCTTGGATCGTTCGACGTCGTGTATTCCTGGGGAGTCCTGCACCATACAGGCGCGATGTGGCGCGCGCTCGATCTCGCGCAGCGTCTGGTGAACGACGAGGGGCTGCTGGCCATCGCAATCTACAACGACCGCGGCAGTCAGAGTGCCCGTTGGAGGCACATCAAACACACCTACAGCCGGCTGCCGCGCGTGTTCAAGACACCGTTCGCGGCCCTCGTGTCGGCTCCCGAAGAGATGAAGGGGCTGTTGCGTTCGATCCTCACCGGTCGGCCCGGAGATTACATCCGCAGCTGGACTGAGTACGACACGCGTCGCGGCATGAGTCATTGGCACGACATCATCGACTGGGTCGGTGGCTTTCCGTACGAGTGTGCGCGGGCGGATACGATCTTCTCGTTCTTCAAGCAACGAGGCTTCACGCTCGAGCGTCTGACGATCGGTGGCGGCCTGGGATGCAGCGAGTACGTCTTCAGGCGTGCGCCGCGTCAGGCGTCTGGCGTTCTGACGCGGCAATGACTCGGACGTGGCCTGCGCTCTTCCAGCCCGTCCTCACGAAGCTCGCCGCTGACGGGTACCGCTATTTCGGGTCAAGAGACATTCAGCTCGAACCGCGTCCGTCAGTTGGACCGCCCGTTCTCGACGGTGCTGCAGGTGCGCGTTGCCAATCGACAGGGCAGCCAGGGCGCGTTCATCAAGATCGTCAAGCCGCGATTCGACACGCCTGCGGAGATCGCCGCGACCCGTCAGCACGTGCGGAGCGACTTCGACACGATGTGCCGCATACAGGGCGCGCTCGCGCGCTCGCAACAGCTCGACGCCGTTCGCCCGATCGCCTGCTTCCCCGAGGATCTCGCACTGGTGACCGGCGAGGCAGTCGGACCCACGCTGACAAGGATGCTGGCCGGTGCCGCCGCCGCATGGCGGCGGGGGTCCGCAGTCGCTGACGCGCTTCAGGCCCTCATGCAGGTCGGGGCATGGCTGAAGGCCGTGCAGTCAGCGCTGCCGCAGCATACAGGCCGTCGAGCTCTCGCGCATCCGGGCGTACGTGAGCAAACGCCTCGACGACCTCCAGTCCATGGGGACTCCGTGTCTGACTGCGTCGGGCCGCCAGGCCCTCGAACGCTACCAGGACGGCCTGATCGCGGCGATCGCCAGGGAGCGCGTGCCGGCGGTGTGGATCCACGCCGATTTCTGCCCCGACAACATCATCGTGCACGACGGACGCGTCACGGTGCTCGACTTCGTCATGGCGAACACAGGCACCGTCTATCACGACGTCGCGCATCTCTACCTGCACATCGGAGCGATCGCCGCGAAGCCGTGGTGCCGGCCGTCGGCGGTACGCGCCTTTCAGCGAGAGCTGCTCGCCGGGTTCGAGGCCGGGCTCGAGCCAGAACGGCCGCTCTTTGCGCTCGTCCTGTACCAGCACGTCATCTGTCAATTGTTGCTGCTGCAGAACGGCGCTGGCGGACGACTGGCTCGGCTCTACGGCGCTCGTCTGCACGCCAGGCATCGTCGATGGCTTTCCGAGGTGGCCGAACTCGATCGGCGGGACTGGGCGTGAAGATTCTCATCGACTCGTGCAGCTACAACTGCCAGAACGTCGGCGATCTCGCCATGCTGATCGTGGCCGTGTCGCGGCTGCGCGAGCTGTGGCCGTCGGCGTCGATCCGCATCATCACCAACGCGCCCGACCGCATCGCCAGGCACTGTGGTGGGGTGGAGACCGTGCCGGTCCGCGGGCGTCAACTGTTGCTCGACGAGCGGCTGCTCGGCCGGGCTCGCCGGTGGCTGCCCACGGGACCGGCGACGTCGCTGGAGCACCTCGAGGAACAGCTCGTGCTGCGGCGTCCGCGCCTGTACCTCGGTTCGCTCCGGCTGAAGTCGGTGATTCACGGTCGGAGCGCCGCCGACACCGCCGCATTTCTCCAGGCGATCAACGACGCGGACCTGGTCGTCGTCAACGGCGCCGGCATCATGACCGATGCCTTTCGTGAGAGCGCGCTGGGCATTCTGGCGACGCTCGAACTGGCCATCCGTCGCAGCGTGCCGACCGCGATCTTCGGTCAGGGCTTCGGGCCGATCAACGACCAGACGCTCTGGCAGCGGGCGTCCGAGGTGCTGCCGTTCGTGAGCGTGATTGGCGTCCGCGAAGCGACCGCCAGCGTTCCCCTCCTCAATGCGCTCCGGGTCAACCCAGCCAACGTCATTGTGACGGGCGACGATGCGCTGGAGATGGCGTTTTCGGCGCTCGCGCGGCGGCACCGCTTCGACCCGTACGGACCACCGAAGATTGGCGTCAACGTGCGGGTGGCGCCCTACGCGGGGGTCGAGCCGGGCGCACTGTCCATCGTGCGCGACGTGCTGGCTGATGTCGCGAGTGAACGCCACGCCCGCATGATTCCCATCCCGATCGCGCACCACGGTGGACGGATGGACGTGGATACGCTCCGAGGGTTACTGCGCGGCCTGGGCGACGGCGATGGGGGCGCGTCGCTCGACACGCCGCAACTGGTCATCGATCGCATCGGCGAATGCCGCCTCATGGTCACCGGCAGCTATCACGGCGCCGTCTTCGCGCTCGCGCAAGGGATTCCAGTGGTTGCGCTCGTGAAGTCGACCTACTACGACAACAAGATGCGGGGGCTTCGACAGCAGTACGGCGCCGGCTGCCAGATCGTCCGGCTCGACGACGAGGCGCTCGAGACGCGTCTGGGCGCCGCCATCGACCGCGCGTGGATCGACGCGGATCGCCTGCAGGGCCTGCTGCTGAACCGCACGGCGGATCAGATTCAGCGGGGACGCGAGGCCTACGCGCGCCTGCTGGACGTCGTCGCATAGCCCGGCCATCGAGCGTCGCCGACTCCTCCGCCCGCGCGCGTCACTCGTGATGCGCAGGCGGCAACGCCAGTTCCTGGCCATCCTTGACCCGCAGCGTAATCCGCGTAACGGCGCTGAAGTCCTCGAGCGGATTTCCCTCGAGTGCGAGAAAGTCGGCTTGGGCGCCGTCTACGAGGCCGAAGGGCGCCATCGATGGCAGGATGACCGCCGCCGCATCCGACGAGAGGGCTCGGAGAAGATCGGCCTTCGACATGAGACCGGCCTGTGCGATCTCGAGTGCTTCGGGTACCGAGGTGCTCCTGAACTGATCGCTGCCGATGGCGATGCGAACGCCATTGCGGACCAGCACGTCGAGATTGTGGCGGTAGATCTCGAGCAACTGCGGTTTGAGGGCGGCAAGTTCAGGGTGGGCCTGTCGTTCGGTCGCTGCAGTCTGTGCGGCGAGGCTGTGGAGCGACTCGCCGATCGTCGTGATGACGGTGATGTGGTGCTGCGCCGCGAGACGTGCCTGCGCCTCGCCGATCGTGTAGATACCAGCGCCGCTGGCCGCGAGTCGGGACGGATCGGGCCAGAACCCCGGCAGGTGTGCGATGACGTCGACGCCGGCGGTGACCGCGACCTGGAAATCGTACGCACTCTCGACGTGTGCCGACACCCGCAGATGATGGCGGTGGGCGAGGTGTACCAGATACGGTACGAGAGCGGGATCGAGCCCGTGCCGATCCGACGACGGACGAGGAATCCCTGCGACCCGATCCTCGGAGTACGCCAACACGAGCTTGATGAAGTCCGGATGCTGCGGGGTGATCGCCTGCCACCAGGCGCGATCGATGTTGTTGGTCGATGACACCGGATGGAGAAAGCCACCGTCCCGATCGTCCGCACTCATGCCGCCGCGCGCGATGTTGCGCTCGACGAGCGCGCTGGGATGGCCGCCCGGCGCGGTGAAGATGCCATTCGCAAACACGGCGTGAACGGATCCCGGCTGATTGACCAGCCCGCGGATCTCATCTCGCGCCGTGGGTGAATTCCCCTGGATCATCACGTAGAAGATGCCCTGTTCCAGGTACCGCCGTATGGTGCCTGGCACGTCGGGTCCCGGCAGGTTGTGGTTGTGCGCCTCGCCGAAGGCCGGCACGATGTGCCGACCGCCGAGATCCACGGTCCGGCCGATCGTCCGCGGGCGCTCGAGCGTGAGCCGCGATCCCTCGGAGTAGACGTCGACCCGCACGAACGTCCGGCCGTCGAACCACATCCCGTTGGTCCACGCTATCGCTGCCGGGCGTCCTGTCGGGACTGGCGCCATGGACAGCGCGAGCGCGGCGACGGCGAGCAGCGCGCGGATCATGACGTCGACCGCCCGGCGGACGGGGCGAAGTGCTCCCGGATTCGTTCGAGCCCCTGTTCCCAGTTCTGACGAAGCAAGCCTGCGGCCTCGCGATAGCGCTTCCGGCGCAGCGCGGCGGTGATGGCGTCGTGTTGGGCGGCGGACGAGGCAATCGCGTCGAGCGACGCGAAAAACCGGTATTCGTAGCGGGCGGCGGCGGTGCGCAGCTGCTTGAGGATGGCTGCCGTCCGCGGCCGGTCGCAGCTGTCGATCAGCGTTTCGTGCCAGGCGTTGTCGGCGTCCACCGCGCGCCCGGGAGAGCGCGCGGATCGAAAGCGCGCCGCCTGCTTCAGCAGGGCGGTCGAGATCAGCGGACGGCCCTGTTCGACGGCCAGCGCCTCCAGGGTGCCGATGAGCGGGTAGAGCTCACCGGCTTCCTCGCGAGACAGGTCCTGGACGAAAAAGCCGCGGCCGGGTTCGGTCCGGAGCAGTCCTTCCGCTTCGAGGCCCCGGAGCGCCTCGCGGAGGGGCGTTCGGCTCACCCCGAGGGTGGCGCTGAGGTCGCGCTCGATCACGTTGGCGGCGGGGGCGAGGTCGCCGGTGACGATGAGGGCGCGGAGGCGGTCGAGGGCCTGGCCGCGGAGTGTGGTGCGGGTCAGTTCGCCGGCGCCGGGCCCGGCCGCGTTCGTTGGCATACTGAATATTGTATACCAAATGACGGCGCGACCTCGCGCCGGGCTGGCACGGGCCCGGCGGTGATCCGCCCGTCGCACTATTCCTGGCGCAGCGCCCTCATCGGCTCGATGCGCATCGCGCGCCGCGCGGGGATCAGGCAGGCGACCGATCCAACCACCGCGATAATCCCGATCACCGCGGTCAGCGTCGCCGCATCGTTCGGAGACGTCCGCCAGAGCTGACTGGCGAGCAACCGGTTGGTACCGACGCTCGCGAGCGTCCCGATCGCGCCGCCGATGACCACCAGCCGCAAACCACTCATCATCACCAGCGTCAGTACGTGACCGCGGCCACCGCCGATCGCCAGGCGGATGGCGATATCACGCGTCTGCTGCGACACGCTGTACGACAGTACGCCGAAGATGCCGACGGCCACCAGCAGGAGTCCCATGACTGCGAACACGCTGAGGACGATCAGGACGAAGCGGGGCTGCGCGTAGAAATCCTGCTGGACCGCCCGGTCGAGGCTCAGGGGGGGCGTGATCGCGACCGTGCCATCGAGGGCCCGAATCTCCCGCCGCAGCGCCGTGGCCATGGTGACGGCATCGCCGGTGGTTCGCACCGTGAGGCTGATTCGGGACGGCTGATAGAAGGGGAGTGGGACGTACGCCTCGGGCACCGCGGGTTCACGAATGTCATCGTTGGCCACGTTGCGGACGACACCGACGACTTCGAACCGATCGCCTGCAAGAAGGGGCCGGTCGGTATTGGGGATGGCGACTGCGATCATCCGGCCGAGCGGATCGGTTCCGGCAAAGTAACGCTTGACGAAGGCCTGGTTTACGACGGCGACCGGCGTCGACGCGTCGATGTCAGCCCTCGAGAGGTCGCGGCCCGACAGAACGCGCAGTCCAAGCGTTCGTCCGAATCCTTCGCTGACGCACTTCAGTTGGGCACCGGGGCGCTCGTCGGGTGCACGACCGGTGACGGTGACCGCGACGTCGAAGCCCCCGAAGGACGCACTGCCGTTGCCAATCACGGCGTCCCGCACGCCGGGCACCGCATGCAGCCGTTCGAGCACCACGGTGTAGAAACGAAGACGTTCAGCGACTGATGCATACGATCCCGGCGCAAACGCCAGTCGGGTCAACAGCAGATTCGTCTGCTCGTATCCGAAGTCAATCTTGAGAAGCGTAGCGAAGCTCCGCACGAGGACGCCCGCACCCAGCAGGAGAATCACCGAGAGCGCGACTTCGACGACCACGAGCGCGCCACGAATGCGGGTCTGGCGCCGCGTGGCCGTCCCACCGCGACTCGACGCCGACATGCCGGCCACATCACGCTTCGTACTCTGGAGCGCCGGATACACGCCAAAGAGAACCGTGGAGACGGCGGCCGTGGCGAGCGCGAACGCGAGCACCGGGAAATCCAGACGCAGGGCGGTCTCCCATGGCACGTTCTGCCGCGGCATCCAGGCCGACAGCGCTTGAATTCCCGCATACGCCAGCAGGCATCCGCCGATGCCGCCGCCCACCGCGAGCACGAGATTCTCGAATACGAGCTGTCGGACAATGCGCCACCGGCTGGCGCCAAGTGCCACCCGCACCAGCAATTCGCGCTCGCGAACGCTTCCCCGCGCAAGGAGCATGTTGGCGACGTTGGTGCACGCGATCACGAGCAGCAGGCCGACGGCCGCAAACAGCGTGTACAACACGCGCCGGAACCGTCCGACCACCCAGTCGATTACGGTGATCACCTGGATGCGAGCCTGCTTCGGGTATTCGAGCGGATACAGCGCCGCGCGCCGGGTCGCGATCGTATTCATCTGCGCTTCGGCAGCCTCGACTGACACACCAGGCCGCAGGCGTGCCTGGAACCAGCGTTCGTTGTTCGGATCCTTCGAGCCGCGTGTGATGGACGAGGGGACCCAGAAGTCGCCGACGTGCCATTCAAACCGGGGCGGCATGATGCCGATCACGGTGCAGGGCTCGCCGTCGAAGAGCACGGTGCGCCCGATCATGCGCGGGTCCGAGCCCAGGCGGCTCGTCCAGGTTCGATGACTGAGCTCCGCGACACACGGCGACGAGGGCTTCACATCCTCTGCCGTGAAGGCCCGGCCCATCAATGGCGCCACACCCAGAAACGAGAACATGTTCGGTGTCACGTGGACGACCGCTATCCGTTCGGCGGTGTCGTCGGCCACGAAGTGAACACTCGAGGCGACGGTGCCCATGACCTCTTCGAAGACCGTGCTCTGTTCCTGGTAGTCCAGGAACTCCGGACCCGGTAGCGAGCCGCGTACGATCTTGGTCGTGACCGTGTCGCGCACGATCACATCGACCATCCGGTCGGAGTGCACGTACGGGAACGGATCGAGCAGGATGTCGCGCACCACGCTGTAGATCACGCCCACGGCCCCGATGCCGAGCGCCAACGTCGCCATCGCGACCAGCGTGAAACCGGTATTGCCGCGGGCGACGCGAAGCGCCTGGCGGACGTCCTGTTGCAGAGCGTCCACGAGCGGCAATCCGCGGCGATCGCGATACCGCTCCTTCGTCTGATCGACACCGCCGAGTTTCATCATCGCCTGTCGGCGGGCTTCCTCCTCGGTCATTCCCAGTCGGCGGTTGTCGTCGATGTGCATCTCGAGGTGAGCAGCGAGCTCCTCGTCCAACGCCCGTTCGCGCGTGCGACGGCGGAAGGGGTCGATCAGGCGCGACAGGAAGGCGAGCAGCGTTCTCACTGCGGCTTCTCAGTGGCGAGGAATCGCGCCAGGATGGAGGTGGTCTCTTCCCACTGCTGGGTCTCGCGGGCCAGCTGCCTCCGCCCGGCACGTGTCAGCTTGTAGAAGCGCGCCCGTCGTCCGGCGTCCGACGTGCCCCATTCGGCGTCGAGATACCCTTCCTGCTCGAGCTTCAGCAGGGCGGGGTAGATCGTGCCGTAGTTGACGACGAGACGATCGCCGCTCGTCTGCTCGATGCGGCGGGCGATGCCGTAGCCGTGGAGAGGCCCCAGCGCCTCCACGGTCTTGAGAATCATGAGTGCCAGCGTGCCTTGCCAGACATCGACCTTTCCCAATCCTCACCTCTGGGAAACCCATACTACGCGCTTGTCATATGGCCTGGCAATACGTAAGAGAAGGAGTGTCTGACAGCGGCCAGACGCTCGAGGATGGACACGCCAGGGAGTACCATGAACACGGGAAGACGCATGAACCCTTCGCTGTTCGACGGTGAACGGATGGACGTCGATCTCGCGCCTGGCGCGATGCTCCTGGCTGGTTTTGCGCGGACATTTGAGAAGGCGCTCGCAGAGGATCTCCCCCGCGTTGTCGAGGCCGCCCCGTTCAGGCACATGCTCACACCAGGCGGACGACGGATGTCCGTGGCGATGACCAGCTGCGGACAGCTGGGGTGGGTGAGTGATACCCGCGGGTATCGCTACGACCGGATCGACCCGGCGACCGGCAGCTCCTGGCCGGCAATGCCGGCGTCGTTTGCACGATTGGCCGCAGAGGCCGCCCAGCGGGCGGGATTCGAAGGGTTTGCTCCCGACTCGTGCCTGGTGAACCGCTACGACCCGGGCGCCAAGCTCTCGCTGCACCAGGATCGCGACGAGCACGATTTCAGCGCGCCTATCGTGTCGGTCTCGTTGGGATTGGCGGCCGTGTTCCTCTTCGGCGGCATGCACCGCGGTGACCCGACGCAGCGGGTACCGCTCGCGCATGGCGATGTCGTCGTGTGGGGTGGACCAGCGCGCCTCCGGTACCATGGCGTGCTGCCGCTCCAGGACGGCGAGCACGAGGCGACCGGACGCTGCCGGATCAACCTGACATTCCGAAAGGCTGGATGACGTGGCGTCGATCGTGGAAATGGTGCGCCGCCAGTGCCGACGCGCTGGTTGTCATGCGGCCCATCCGTGTGACAAGGTGACGCCGTGCCGCCTTCGACCGGGCCCGAACGCCTAGGCGCCATCGCGAGCCTCGCCAGAGCCATGCGCTCCTGGCGGACGGCGTCGGTGGCGCTGCTCTCGTTCTCTTCCGGACTCCCGCTCGGGCTCGTCTGGATCGCGTTGCCCGACTGGATGCGATCGATTGGCGTGGACATCCGCGCTGTCGGCGTCTTCACGCTGGCGCAGGCGCCCTGGGCGTTCAAGGTCGTATGGTCGCCGCTCATGGACCGCTACGTGCCTCCGTTCTGGGGCAGGCGGCGCGGCTGGATGGCCATCACACAGATCGCGCTCGCCGTGCTGGGGCTGGTGCTCGCCGGAGTCGGCGGACACCCCGACCGGCTCTGGGTCGTCGGAGCCATCGCGCTCGCCATCGCGATCGCATCCGCGTCGCAGGACATCGCCATCGATGCGTATGCCGTCGAAGTGCTCAGGACAGAGGAGCAGGGCGCCGCCGTGGGCGCCCGCACGGCCGTCTATCGCGCGGCAATGATGACGTCTGGCGGCGGCGCGATCACGATGGCCGCGCACTTCGGGTGGCCGGCGGTCAACGTGCTGCTCGCGCTCGTGTATCTCCCGATACTGGTGCTCACCTGGAAGGCACCGGAGCCCGAAGTGCAGGCGCCTGCGCCGCGCACGCTGCGAGAGGCCGTCTGGCATCCGTTCCTCGGCTTTCTTTCTCAACATCGCGCGCTCGAGATTCTTGCCTTCGTACTCCTCTACAAGGCTGCCGAGCAGTTGACACAGGCCCTGACGCGCCCCTTTCTGATCGACATGGGCTACAGCGCCGATCACCGTGGCATCGCCCTCGCGACCGTCGGCCTGACGGCGACCATCGTCGGCGCCTTCATCGGCGGGTGGGTGACGACGCTGATCGGACTTGGCCACTCGCTGTGGATCTTTGGATTCCTGCAGACGTTTGCGGGGCTTGGCTACTACCTGATTTCCATTGCCGGCGGTCCGAATCTGCCGCTCATGTACGGCGCCACCGGGTTCGAGTTGCTCACGTCGGGTATGGGCACCGGCGCATTCTCGGTGCTGCTGCTGCGCGTGACGCAGCGTCGGTTCTCTGCGACCCAGTACGCACTGTTCTCCAGCCTCTTCGCGTTGCCGCGGCTGTTGGCGGGACCGATCAGTGGATTCCTGGTGGATGCGATCGGCTGGCCTTCCTTCTTTCTCGCGTCGCTCACGATGGGCATTCCGGGGATGCTGATGCTGGCACGGTTTGCGCCGCCCGGAGTGCGCGAGCCCGAGTTCACGACGGAAGAGAAGCGCGCCTTCAGACCGCCGCTCGGCGCAGCCGATCTCACCGTTCGGGGCATCGCCGGCGGGTTCGTGCTCGGCGCGACGGGATTGCTGATCGTGGCTCTCCTTGCGGCACTGAAGACGCTGCGCGAGACCAAAGGCGCACACATCGATCTCGCTGGTGCGCTCGCTCGGGCGATCCAGCCCGATGGCATCGGTGGTTGGCTGCAGGTCGTGGGCATCCTGGCGTTCGCAGTCATCGGCGGCCTGCTTGTCGCCGCTGTGGCGGCCGCCAGACGCGGCGGCGGGGCGCTGGTCGCCGCCGACCACGCAGGGCACTGAGGCGTAATGCCTGTTCTCGCCATCGCCGGAGGAACGCCGGTCCGTCGCGCACCCTTCACGCCGTGGCCGCAGTTCGACGATGCGGAACGTGCGGGTGTGCTCGAGGTGCTCGAAAGCCGCGGCTGGGGCGGCTACCCCTTCCCGAATCGCGTGGCACGCGAATTCGCGGAGCGCTTCGCCGCCGTTCATGGCGCGCGTCACGGCCTGTGCGCCGCAAACGGCACGATCACACTCGAGATCGCGCTGAAAGGCTGCGGGCTTCGTCCAGGAGACGAAGTGCTGGTCCCCGCCTATACGTTCGAAGCCACGGCAGTGCCTGTGTTGCGTCTGGGTGGCAGCCCGGTGTTCGTAGACGTGCGCCCCGATACGTACTGCATCGACGTCGATGCGGCCGCCGCGGCGATTACGCCCCGGACGCGCGGCATCATGCCCGTCCATCTCGGGATGGGTATGTCCGACATGGATGCCGTCATGGCCCTGGCCGATCGGCACGGCCTGTTCGTGATCGAGGATTGCGCGCACGCCCACGGCGCCGCATGGCGCGGCCGTGGCGCCGGGTCGATCGGAACGGCCGGATCGTTCAGCATGCAGACGGGAAAGTTGATGACTGCCGGTGAAGGTGGCGCGATCCTGACGAGCGACGATAGCGTGTTCGAGACGTGTATGGCGTACGCGAACTGCGGCCGGTTGAGTGAGACCGATCGCTCAGGGCGGCGCGGTGTGGGGTTCAACTACCGGATGACCGACTTCCAGGCCGCCATTCTGCTTGCGCAGCTCGGGCGATTGGAGTCGCAGACGGCGCTCCGTCTCACCCGAGCGGCTGCGTTATGCGAGGGTCTCGCATCTGTTCGTGGAATCGTACCGATTGCCTGCGACACGCGCGTGACGCGGCAAGCCATCTATCAGTTCATCGTGCGCTACGACGCCGAGGCGTTTGCTGGCGCGTCGCGCGACCGTTTCGTCGCGGCGCTGGAGCTCGAGGGAATCCCGTGCGACGGTCTGTTCTACGAGCCGCTCTATCGAAGTCCCCTCTTCCACGTCCGTCCCGGGGAGTTTCCGGCCGTCCAGACGCGCGCGGATGGCAGCTTTCCGTGGTCTGCGACCCGGTGCCCAGTTGCCGAGCGCGCCGCATATGCCGAAGCGGTGTGGCTGCCGCATCCGCTGTTGCTCGGTCCTCCCGCGGACGTCGATGACATCATCGAGGCGGTGGCCAAAATCCAGCAGCATGCCGGCGAGTTGATCGTGGCGGATCATCCCCTCATTGCCGTGAAGGGCACGAACCGGGCGGAACGCGATCGCGTAGAGCGACGCCTCAAGCGCGAATCGTAGGCCGCGAGGGCTATTCGTCAATCGTCAATCGTCATTGACACGAGTTCACCCATGCGTTTCGTCCTCCCTGCGCTACTCCTGGTCGTCGCTGGACTCGCTCCAGGCGACGGGCCTCGCGGTGATTGGGCTCACTATGCCGGCGGTCCCGATCGGACCCACTATTCGCCGCTCACGCAGATCACGCCCGACAACGTCCGCTCGCTGAAGGTCGCCTGGACCTACGACACGGGTGACGCGTTTGCCGGGTCCGAGATGCAGTGCCAGCCGGTCGTCGCCGACGGCGTGCTCTATGCCGCGTCGCCCAAGCTCCGCGTGTTCGCACTCGATGCCGCGACTGGGGTGCTGAAGTGGAGCTTCGATCCCAACAAAGACGCGAAAACTCCGAGCCGCACACGAATTCGCGGGTTGATGTACTGGGGCCGTGGCAATGAGCGCCGCATCTACTTTGGAGCACGGCACTGGTTGTACGCGCTCGATGCCGGTACCGGTCAGCCGGTTCCAGGATTCGGCCAGAACGGCCGGATCGATCTGCGTGAAGGTTTCGACGGACGCGATCCGCGCACGCTCAGCGTCGGCGTCAATACACCAGGGGTCGTCTACAACGATCTGCTGATCCTGGGATCCGTCGTGCCCGAAGGGCTCCCGTCGGCGCCTGGTGACATCCGCGCCTTCGACGTCCACACGGGGAAGGAACGTTGGTCGTTCCACACGATTCCGCATCCCGGCGAGCTGGGTTATGACACGTGGCCTGCGGACGCCTGGAGGTACTGGGGGGCGCCAATGCATGGTCGGGTGTGTCGCTCGACGAAACGCGCGGACTCGTCTTTGCGGCAACCGGCTCGACGTCGTACGACTTCTACGGCGCCAATCGGCACGGCGACAACTTGTTCGCCAACAGCGTCATCTGTCTGCGGGCGGCGACCGGCGAGCGGGTCTGGCACTTCCAGGCGATCAAGCACGATCTGTGGGATCGGGATTTTCCTGCACCACCCGTGCTCATCACGATGACGAAGGACGGCGTCCGCCGCGACGTCGTCGCCCAGATTGCGAAGAACGGTCGCACGTACGTCCTCGACCGCGAAACGGGGCAGCCGGTCTTTCCCATGGAAGACGTGTCCGTGCCCGCGTCGGACATTCCAGGTGAACGCGCCGCCGCGACGCAGCTGCTCCCGACACTGCCGCCGCCATTCACGCGCCAGGCGTTCACAGAGGACATCATCACCAAGCGCACACCGGCCGCCGAACAGGCCGTCCGTCAGCAGTGGATGGGCCTGCGCAAGGGAGGTGCGTTCAACCCGCCCAGCTTGCAAGGCACGATCCTGTTCCCCGGCATGGATGGTGGTGGCGAATGGGGCGGTGCCGCGTACGACCCGGCGTCAGGTCTCTTTTACGTCAATGCCAACGAGATGGCCTGGATCGTCAAGCTGGCGGAACGGCCGATGCCAGACGGCGGGGAAGAGACGGGCGAGGCGCTCTACACGCGGTACTGCGCCGCATGCCACAAGAGCGACAAGAGCGGTCAGCCTCCCGAGTTTCCTTCGCTGGTGGACATCGCCGCCCGCCGCAGCGTGGACGAAGTCGCCGGCATCGTGTACGAGGGGGCGGGCCGCATGCCGGCGTTTGCGCAGCTGCATGGTGCGGCTCGCCGTGCGATCGTACGCTACGTGATGAGCGGCGAATCAGAGACCGTCCGCGCCGACCAGCCCTCACCGTTCGATTTGAGGTACTCGCTCGACGGCAATGCACGATTCACCGATCCGGACGGCTTTCCCGCTGTGACGCCGCCCTGGGGCACGCTGACTGCGATCGACATGAACAAGGCGTCCATCGCATGGCAGGTGCCGCTCGGCGAGGTGCCTGGATCGGGGCTGACGGACACGGGGAGCGAGAACTACGGAGGTCCCGTGGTGACTGCCAGCGGACTGCTGTTCATCGGGGCGACCAACTACGACAACAAGTTCCGCGCGTTCGACGCGCACAGTGGCCGGGTCCTGTGGGAGACGACGCTGCCGGCCGCCGGGAATTCGACGCCCGCCGTGTACGAGGTGGACGGCCGGCAGTTTGTCGTGATTGGCGCGGGCGGCGGTAAGTGGGGCGCGCCGTCCGGCGGCACGTATGTCGCGTTCTCGTTGCCGTGATCACAAATGGACGTCGAGAGGATCGAAAAATGAGTCGCAAACTAGGTCGGGAGGATTTTCTCAATTGAGTACAAGCGATTGGGGCGCGATGAACTCTCACCACCGGGCGTTGGGCCGTCTGCAGGCAATTTGAGAAAATCCTCCCGACCTGTCTATTTATGCCACCGACCACGTTAACGCGGCGCGCGATCAACCGCGCGACCCTGGCGCGCCAGATGCTCCTCGCGCGCCAAAAAACCACGGCACTCGATGCCATCGACCGTCTCCTCGCCATGCAGGCGCAGTGGCCACGTCCGCCGTTTATCGGACTCTGGTCGCGCCTCGACGGGTTCGCGCGCGAGGATCTCGTGCGCCTGCTGACGAACCGCCAGGTCGTCCGCGCCACGTTCGTCCGCGCCACCATTCATCTCGTCACGGCGCGCACGTACCTGGCGCTTCGTCCGACGCTGCAGCCGATGCTCAGCGGATCCATGCAGGCCATTCTCAAAGAGCGGCTGGACGGCATCGATCTCGACGCGCTGATCGCACGCGCCCGCAAGCACTTCGCCAAGACACCGTGCACGTTCGACCACTTGCGCGACCACTTCCTGGACGCCGACCCGAAAGCCGATGAGCGTGCGATGGGCTACGCGGTGCGGATGCACCTGCCGCTCGTGCAGGTGCCGGTCCCGGCTGGAGAACGCTGGGCCTACCCGTCTCAGGCGTGCTTCACGCCGGCCGAGAATTGGCTCGACAAGCCAATCAACGTGACGGCGTCCCCCAAGGAAGACGAGCTCGTCCTGCGCTACCTGGCGGCCTACGGCCCGGCCAGTGCAGCCGACATCCAGGCGTGGACCGGCGTGAAGATCGCACGTGCGTCGATGGACGCGCTGCGCCCGAGGCTGGTCACGTTCCGGGATGAATCCAAGAAAGAGCTCTTCGATCTGCCAGACGCACCGCGGCCCGACGAGAGCACACCTGCGCCAATCCGCTTCGTGCCCGAGTACGACAGCATGATCGTCGCTCGTGCCGACGAGCGATTCGTCGCACGGCCGCATCGTCCGCACGTGTTCCTCTCGGCGCTCAGAATCGCCGCGACGCTCCTCGTCGACGGGTTCGTCACCGGCACGTGGACGCTCGAGGCGAAGAAGAAGGTCTCGGCGGTGATTGTGAAGCCGTTTGCGGCATTGCCGGCACGGACGCGCAAGGATGTCGCGGCCGAGGGCGAGCGGCTCGCCCGATTCGTGGATCCCGACGCAAAGTCGTTCGAATGCAGGATTGAATAGTTCGACGAATCGCCGCTACTTCTGCCCCGACGATTGCACCGCGATCTTCGCGACGTAGCCGCCGCCCGGCGCCATGTGGATCGCGAGGCCGTGCGAGGCGCTCACCGGCTGAGAGACGTGTTGCCAGTCGGAGCCGTACCGTGCCGCGTTCGGACCGTCCTGCCAGATCTCAGCGGTGAAAGTACCAGCGGGCAGGAACGTGAGCGCCACCTGCAGATCCCGCGGTGTCCAGTCGGTCATCGCTCCCACCCAGAACGATCCATCCGTCGCCCGGCGCATGGTGACGATGTAGTCTCCAATCCGGCCATCGAGGACGCGCGTGTCGTCCCACAGGGTCGGAATACTCCCCAGCAGTGTCGTGAACACCGGCTCACGCAGGTAGTCCGACACGTTACCGCCCATCTTCGCGTAAGGACTGTCGTACACGAGATACATCGCCGCCTGATGCATCCGCGTCCCCTGCGTCATGGGCAGTGCACCCATTGGTTTGAACGCATCCTTCTGCGCGTTTCGCATGTGGCCAGGTTCGTAGTCGAGGGGCCCGGCGACGCCGCGGATGAAGGGTACGGTCACCTCGTATTCGGGAGAGGCGGCGTCGGACCACTTGTCGTACTCCGACGCAATCACGCCTTCGCGCGTGATCGCGTTCGGAAAGCGCCGCTCGAGGCCCGTGGGCTTGTAGGCGCCGTGGAAGTCGACCATCAGATGGCGCTTTGCGGCCGCTTCGATGACGCGCCGATAGAACTGGACCATCCGCTGGTCGTCGCGATCCATGAAGTCCACCATCATGCCGCTGGCGCCCCAACCCTGGAGCTGATCCATCACGGCGTCCATCTGGCGGTCTACCGCGAGGGCGAGCGTCCAAAGGACGACACCAAGGCCCTTCCCGCGGGCCTCGCGGACCAGCCCCGGTACGTCGAGCCCCGGTGTCACCGTGAGCGGGGTCGTCGGTTTCGACCAGCCCGCGTCGAAGAAGAGATAGCCGAGGTCGAAGCGTGCTTCGAAGTCGAGGTAGTAACGGTAGGTCTCGGTGTTCAGCCCGGACGTGAACGGCACGTCATAGAGAATGTTGTCCCACAGCCATTCCGACTGGCTCTTGCCGCCGCGCAGCCACGTCCAGTCACCCGGAGTCGTTTCACCACCGAGTCGATAGACAACGTCCGTGCCCGGCAGCGCGTCATCGCGATCGGCGACGACGAAAACACGCCAAGGCAGCGAGCGTCGTCCAGTGGTGTCGGCGATGTAGTTCGCGCGACGCACTACCACGGACTGCGGAAATTCGTCGCCGACGACCTTCTCTTCGAGCGGTACCTGCGGGAAGATCCCTGTCAGGCCATGGCCGCCGTCACTCACGCGGAGCCAGAGGCCCGGGTAGTCGTCGAGGTCTGCTTCGGTGACAAGCACCTTGGGCCGATCGGCACCCTCGTCCACGAGCACCGGCAGGAACGCATAGCGGTCGCGTGCGAACGTGCTCAACGCCCCAATGGTGTAGGGCTCCTCGAAACTCGTGTGGAAGCAGTCCGCGCCGCCGCGCTGCGCCGCCTTCTTGCAGTCCGAGAGCGGGGCGTACAGCACTGGGTTGCCCGGGAACGCGAGGCGCACCTCCTCGTTGTCGATCTTCACCTGACCTTCCAGGCTCGTCTCCCAGCGATACGCCACCGCATCGTCGTACGCACGGACCACGAAGGTGAGACCGTCCTCGAGCACGGTGGTTCGCTGCGCGTAGCGATCCTTGACGAGGCGCCGGCGAGCGTAGAAGACGCTGCGGATCTCGGTGTCTGAAGTGATGACGGTCGTCGATCGTACGGCTGCGCGACCGAGCGCATGGCCGCCCACCGTCAGCGACGCCGTGGACGGACCCATCACCGGCTTGCCATCCCGCGCGATGGACCACCGCAGGCCGTCCGCCGCGTCGATTGAGACCACGGTCCGTCCATCGGGAGACCGGAGATCCAGCGCCGACGGCTGTACGCGCACGCCGGTGGTGCCGGCCGCGGCCGCGCAGGCGAGAAGCGCCGCATGGAGTGCCAGTCTTCGAAGTGTTTTCGAGGCGGAACGCGGCTTCGTGTCCATCGGGCGGCTGCACGATAGCCGGTACGGATGGTTCATGTCTACGTTCGTCCCAGGCTTTTGCGGCTCACCGACGGTTGGCGATACGTTGCGCTTGCACGCGCCTCTCAGTACTGCTAAGTATTTAGCACTAACTGGTCTGGACGTACTTTTCTCCACGGAGACATGCATGAAGGGCCTGGTCGCATCCATCGCAGTCGCGCTGGCGGTGATTGTCGCCGTCATGTCGCAGTCCGCAATCGCGGCATCGAGAGATGGAGCCCAAAAGCCGGGCGCGTCGCACGTCGCCGAATGGACGGCCGCGCTCTCGGCAACTGAACCTCGCGTTCGAGCCCGTGCCGCATGCGATCTCGGTGAGCTCGGCGCGGCAGCTGATTCGGCAATCGGCCGACTGCGGGAGCTGCTGAGTGACGCTTCGGCGGTGCCGTCGTCGATCTGCGACCGAGGAAACGGCAGGTTCGGCCACAGCGATGATGAGACGACGGTTGGCGAGTTGGCGGCAGTCGCACTCGCACAGATCAACGGTGCGGCCGTTGAGGCGCTGTTAGGTGCTGCATCCGACACGAATGGTGTCACGCGTCGGAATGCCGCCCTGGGACTCGGCCTGGCGGGCGATGCGCGCGCGGTCCCGACGCTGGTACGGCTCCTCTCGGATCCGGTGGCGCGTGTCCGTTCGCAGAGTGCATGGGCACTGGGGCTGCAGGGGGATTCGCGATCGGTCGAACCGCTCGCGGTGACTCTGCGCGATCAGTCAGACGAGGTGCGCTGTCAGGCGGCGTGGGCGCTGGGCTTGAAGGGGGACGATCGAGCCGTCATGCCGCTCGTCCGGGCGCTCTCGGATCCCGTCGCCCGCGTACGCGCGATGGCGGCATGGTCGCTGGGCTTGAAGGGGGACGAGCGTGCGGTGGACCCGCTCGTGAGCCGCCTGTCAGACGATGACAGCCACACCGCAGCGCAGGCCGCGTGGGCGCTCGGGCTGAAGGGCGACGCGCGGGCGGAAGAGGGACTCAGCAAGGCGCTCGAGTCGCCGTCGACGGAGGTCCGTAAGCAGGCCGCGTGGGCGCTGAGCATGCTCGGCTTGCGCCATGGGGGTCCGCGGGTGACGATCAATCCGAATCCGCGCCCGAGTGTGTCGGTCCGCCACTAGGAAATCGGGGAGAGGATAAATTGGGGTCGGGATAAGTTTCAGTTTTTGCAGACCGATACTCGACATCGCCGACAAAAACTGAAACTTATCCCGACCCCAATCTCAGATCTCTCCCGTGCGCATCCGCTCAAGCAGATGGTCCGTGGAGCGCACCGCCAGCGCCATGATCGTCAGCGTCGGATTCGCCCAGCCGCTCGACGCAAATCCCGACGCATCCATGAGGCACACGTTGCTGATGTCGTGCAGCTGCTGAAATGGCGTCAACACCGAGGTCTTCGGGTCCGTTCCCATCCGCGCGCATCCCACTTCGTGAGAGGCCCAGCGCGGATCGTTGTACGTCCGCACGTTCTGTCCGCCAGCCGCCTCGAGCATCTCGGCGGCCGCATCCGCCATGTCCTGCAGCATCTGCCGATCGTTCTCCTGCAGATGCATGTTGATCCGCAGGACGGGCAGGCCGAATTCGTCCACGACGCCCGGATCGATGTCACAGAAGTTGTCGGGATGCGGCAGGCTCTCGCCGAACCCCTGCAGATTGACATGCGTGACAGCTTCCCGGACGCTCGCCTTGTAGGCGGTACCGAAGCCTGGCGCCGAGAACGAGGGCTCGACGTCGGCGCCGCCCTGATATCCGTAGCCTCGAAGGAAGTGGCCCTGGCTCTTCTCGCCAGGCAGATTCCTGAACCGGATCGCGAACAGGGCATTTGGACGATGCGGGCCCGCGAGCGGAGGTGCCGAAGGCGGGAATTCCGGCATCGTCGCGCGCCCTCCGGCATCGGTGATATGGACCATCAGATTCTTGCCGAGCAGCCCGCTCGAGTTGCCGAGACCGTTCGGATCCTGCCGCGTTCTCGAGTTGAAGAGCAGACGGACCGACTCGAACATCTGCGCACAGACGACCACGACGCGCGCACGCAGCTCGTGCGCCTCACGCGTGTTCCTATCGATGTAGCGGACGCCGGTCGCTTTGTGCGTGTCCGGATCCATCACGATCGCGCCAACCATGGCATCGGTGACGAGCGTGCACCGTCCGGTGGCCAGAGCATCGGGGATCGTCGTGAACGCGGAGTTGAAGTACGAGTGGGTCGTGCAGCCGCGCTCGCACGGGCCACAGTAGTGGCACGGCGCGCGTCCGTTGAGCGTCTGCGTCAGATTCGCGGTGCGACCGATCGTGAGTGTGCGGCCGAGCTTCTTGCCGACGCGCGTGACCAGCGCCTGTTCGGCGCATGTCATCGCCATCGGCGGAAGAAACGAGCCGTCCGGCAGCAGCGGATGGCCTTCCGCTCGTCCCGAGACCCCGATGTAGCGCTCCACGAGGTCGTAGTACGGAGCGAGATCCGCGTAGCTCAGGGGCCAGTCGGCCGCGGCGCCATCGATTGACGCACCCTTGAAGTCGGTGTCGCTCCACCGGTAGGCCTGGCGTCCCCAGACGTTGGTGCGGCCGCCGACCAGACGCACGCGCCCGACCCATGGGAATGGCGCACCGGGAGCCGTCGTGTACGGCTCCCGCAGATCCTTGACGAACCAATCGGCGTTCCATTCGTCAAGGGCGTACGACCCCGCCTGTTGAGGCCGCGTCTTGAAGAGCGGACGCTTCGTGCGGCCGCGGTACCTCAGATCCGACGCGGGGACGTGTTCCCGATTGTCGTTGTCGGTGCGGGCACGCCCGGCCTCGAGCACGACTACGTGCAGTCCGGCCTCCGCGAGTCGCTTGGCCGCCCAGCCGCCGGACGCACCGGAACCCACGACGATGGCGTCGTACTTCGTATCGGGTGTCGGAGCGCTGCCCATGCCCGTTAGCTCCCCGGTTTCGCGTGCGGGGTCGTGCTGCCCTCGGTCAGCCCCAGCACCCACTTGATGGCCTCGAAGTACATCGTCTGGATGTCGGGATCGCGCCAGGCCTCGCTGGTGTGGCCGAGGGTCGAGTAGAACACACGGCCCTTGCCGTACGACTTGGACCACGCGACGGCGAAGTCCCGATCGGCGCGATGCACGCGCGGATTGTTGTCGTAGTTGAGACGCGACTCGTCGAGTCGCAGCAGTACGTTCACCTTGTCGCGCGACCACGATTTCGCCTGATAAATCTCGTCGCGTTTCGTGAACGCCTTCGGGAAGTGGCGGACGGCCGGGAACTGCGGGTCCTCGAGCAGGATGGGCGCGTCGAACGTCATCCAGGGATGCTCGTCGAAGTAGCCGCCGATCATCTCGCCGTATTCGGGCCACTTGTAGTTGGCGTCGAGCGCGGCGTGCACACCCACGAATCCTTTGCCTTCATCGTGGACGAACCCGAGCAGATCCTTGCGCTGCTCATCGTCGAGCGGCATCTCGCCGGTCGTGTTCACGAAGACGATTGCATCGAACCAGTCGAGATTCTTGGCATTGATGCCCGCGGACTTCCTGGTGATGAGGTCGTAGTCGGTCCGGATGTATGACTCCCAGAGACCGGATGTCTGGCCGAGGGTCCAGATCGTGGCCATCGCATCGGGAATGGAGTCGTGCTGCCAGCCGCGAGCGGCACCAACGATCAGAATGCGCTTCAGGGCATGCGCCGGCGGCACGGGCTTGGGCAGCGGAGGCGTTGCCGCAGGTGCGGCGGACGGCTGCTGGCCGGCTCGAGCGACGGAAAAGGCTGCGCCGACCGCCCATAACAGCAACAAGACGACGAACCATCGACCGACGCTCCGCATGCTGGCTCCTCCCCGCGAGACAGGCATTCCACTCACCGCCACGCCGCGCCCAACACGAAACGATACCGCAGGTGGCTGATGCCGTGCCCGAAATCCGGTTGGGCCGGGACGACACGCCGTCACGCGCGTGAATCGAGCTCGTCCCAGCGGCCGTAGACCTGGAGCAACTGCGCTCCGATGGCGTCGAGACGGGCCAGTGACGCCGCGATCTCGCTGGCAGGCTGCCTGTAGAAGTCGGGCGCTGCCACCGCGGCCGAGAGCGCTTCCTGTTCGGCCTCGAGACGCGCGATCGCGTCCGGCAGTGCCTCAAGCTCGCGCTGCTCGTTGTACGACAGCTTCTTTCTGGGCGACGGAGCGGCTATCACGGCGGCGCCCGAAGTGGTCTCCGCCTGCCGATCCGCGGTACGATCCGCGCGCGGGTCCGGCGAGGACGATGCCGTCGCGTCGGCACCCGCACTGCGCTGCCGCAGCCAATCGTCATAGCCGCCCACGAATTCCAGGACTCGTCCGTCTCCCTCGAACGCCCACGTGCTCGTGGCGACGTTGTCCAGGAAGACGCGGTCGTGACTGACGATGAGCAGCGTCCCAGGCCAATCGACGAGCAGCGCCTCGAGCAACTCGAGCGTTTCGAGATCGAGATCGTTGGTGGGCTCGTCGAGCACGAGCACGTTCGAGGGCCGCGTGAACAGTCGCGCCAGGAGCAGCCGGTTCCGCTCGCCGCCCGACAGCGCCTTCACGGGAGAGCGGGCCCGTTCATCCGAGAACAGGAAGTCACGCAAGTACCCGTGCACGTGGCGCGAGGTACCGTTGACCGTGACGGTGTCGTTGCCTTCACCAATCGTGTCGAACACAGTGCGCTCGGGATCGAGCTGCTCCCGCTGCTGGTCGTAATACGCCACCTGGACGTTCGTGCCAGTCCGGACGGTTCCTGTGTCGGGAGGAAGCTCACCGAGCAGCAAACGCAGCAGCGTGGTCTTGCCCACACCGTTCGGGCCGATCAGTCCGACGCGGTCGCCGCGCATCACGCGCGTCGAGAATGACCGGACGACCACGCGGCCGCCGAACTGCTTGCCGAGATCCTCTGCTTCGAAGACCACGCGACCCGACGCGTCGGCCTGTTCCACCTGGAGCCGCGCCGTTCCGGTCATCGTCCGGCGCGCAGCGCGTTCGCCCCGCATCGCCAGCAGCGCGCGCACACGTCCTTCATTCCGGGTGCGCCTGGCCTTGATGCCCTGCCGAAGCCAGGCTTCCTCGACCGCCAGCTTCTTGTCGAACTTCTCCTGCTGGATACCCTCGTTCGCGAGCCACTCGTCTTTCTTCCGGACGTAGGTGGGGTAGTCACCGGGCCAGGACGTGAGCCGGCCGCGATCGAGGTCGACGACGCGCGTCGCCAGCCGCGCCAGGAAGGCGCGGTCGTGCGTGACGAAGACAATCGTGCCGGGATAGTCGGCGAGGAAGTGCTCCAGCCACGTGATGGCTTCGATGTCGAGATGATTCGTGGGCTCGTCGAGCAGCAGCAGAGCGGGCTCGCCGACCAGCGTCTGGGCGAGCAGCGTGCGGCGCCGCCAGCCTCCTGACAGCGAATCGACCACACGATCGGGAGGCAAGTGCAGTTGTTCGAGCACGAGTTCGACCCGCTGCTCCAACCGCCAGCCATCCCGTTCCTCGAGCTCGTGCTGCAAGCGGCCCAGGCGCTCGAGCGCGGCCGGCCGCCCATCGGCCGCGGCACCGGCCGCATGGTGATAGTCCGTGACCAGGGCCTGCAAATCGCCGAGGCCCTCGGCGACAACGTCGAAGACCGGCCGGTCGGCAGAGAGTGGGATGTCCTGCACCAGCCGCGAGACGCTGAGGCCCGGCTGTCGCCAGACCGTGCCGGTGTCCGCCGGCAGCGTTCCCGCCAGGACTTGGAGCAACGTCGATTTGCCCGTGCCATTCCGGCCGACCACCGCAATGCGTTCGCCGGGATCGATTTGTAGAGAAACTGCGTCGAGGAGGGGGAGGTGGCCGTAAGCGACGGACACCTGGTCCAGCGTGACCAGGGGCATGTCACAGGTCCTAACATGCGTTAACTTCCAACTTCCAATATCCGCGCGGGCTCCGCCGGCCCATCCGTAGCAAGGTTGTCACACCGCTGGCTTAAGGTCCGTTGGCGTGCCGTCGCCTGCCGGGACTGGGACACGATAGAGTGAAGGACGTCGCCGGAGCCCTCGATGCCAGATGCACGCGTGCCTTCCTCCTCCCGAGCCCGTCGCGCCAGTGACGGCGCGGTACGCGCGCCCTCCGGGCCCGTGGCTGTCATCGATCTCGGCGCCTCCGCGGTCCGGCTGGTCGTCGCGCAGATCGAGCCAGGACGGCCGCCGGTGGTGCTCGAAGAGGCAAGTCGCGGATTGCAGCTCGGACGCGACACGTTCTCGTCGGGGCGGATTGGCCCGTCCACGATGGATGCCGCGGTCCGCGCGTTTGCGGGGTTCCGCAGCATCATGGACGGCTACGGCGTGGTGGCGTGCCGAGCCGTCGCGACCAGCGCCGTCCGCGAAGCGGCCAACGCCGACATCTTTCTCGACCGGGTGCGCGTCCGGACTGGCATCACGATTGACGTCATCGACGGATCCGAGGAGAGCCGGTTCACGTATCTGGCGACGCGCGAACGGCTTCGCAATCATCCGGCTGCGGAGGCCGAGCACGCCCTGCTCCTCGAAGTGGGCGGCGGCAGCGCGGACCTCACGCGGCTCGAGCGCATGCAGCCGACGCAGTCGGGCGTCTATCCCATCGGCGCAATCCGCCTGCGCCAGATGCTGGCCTCCTGGCACGGTCCGCACGAGCAGCGCATCCGCCTGCTGACACGCCACATCGCGAACGTCGTCTACGACGTCGCGCAGGAGCTCCGTCTTGCCGAGGCGACGGACGTGATCGCGCTCGGCAGCGACATCCGCTTCGCCGCCGCGCGCCTCGTCGAACCCGTCGACGGCTTCCGCACGCTACTTCGTGACCAGCTCGTCTCGTTCGTGACCGACGTCGAGCGGCTGGATGAGGAAGAGCTCGTTGAGCGGTTCCGTCTGCCGCAGGTGGACGCCGAAACGCTCGTGCCGGCCATGCTCGTATACCGGGAGCTGCTGCTGTCCACATCCGCGGCCAAGGTCGTCGTGCCGGACGTCTCGCTCCGCGACGGCATGCTGGTCGATCTGGCGGCGTCCGGCCAGGATCAGTCGCAGGCCGATTTCGAGCGCCAGGTGCTCGCCAGCGCCCAGACGATGGGGGAGAAATACCGGTACGACGCGGAACACGCGCAGACCGTGCGGCGCCTCTCGGGACAGATCTTCGACCAGCTGAAGACAGAGCATTCGCTCGGTCCCCGGGATCGGTTGCTCCTCGACGTCGCGGCGATCCTGCACGACATCGGTCTCTTCGTCGGTCTCCGCGGGCATCACAAACACAGCCAGTACATCCTCGAAGCGGCCGAAATCTTCGGTCTGTCACGCGAGGACATGAAGGTCATCGCGAACATCGCCCGCTACCACCGCCGCGGCGTCCCGCAGAAGACGCACCTGCAGTACGTGAGTCTCAGCCGCGAAGATCGCGTCCGTGTGAACAAGCTCGGGGCCATCCTGCGTCTCGCCAACGCACTTGACGCGGAGCATCTGCAGAAGGTGCAGGAGGTCAAGATGCGTCCGCAGGGCGAGACGCTGATGCTTGCCCTCGAAGGTACGGGCGATCTGACGATGGAGCGGCTCGTTGCGGTGAGCCGCGCTGACATGTTGACCGAGGTCTTCGGCCGCCGCGTGGTGATCGCCGGGGCAGGAGTCGAATCGTGAGGTACCGGAACGTCCCGCGCTCGAGCCGGCTTTTTTCAACCGTGAGTTGTCGTGGCTTGCGTTCAACGAGCGTGTGCTCGAGGAAGCCGCCGACGCCCGCAATCCGCTGCTCGAGCGCGCCAAGTTCGCCGCGATTACCGCGTCGAACCTGGACGAGTTCTTCATGGTGCGCGTGGCCGGCCTCAAGCACGCCGAAGCGGAGGGCGACGTCCGGCCCGATCCGAGCGGCCTGACCGCCAGTGAACAGCTGGCCGCGATCTCCACGCGTGCGCATCAACAGATGGACTCGTTGTACGCGACGGTCATGAACGATGTTCTGCCCGCGCTCGCGAACCACGGCATCAGGCTCCTCCGCATCGACGATCTCCCGACGCTCGAGCGGGCGCGCGTGTCGGGCTACTTCCGCGACGAGCTCCTTCCCGCCCTGACGCCCCTTGCGATCGATATTTCCCGGCCGTTTCCGATGCTGTCGTCGCTCAGCCTCAATCTCGCGTTCAGGCTGGCTCCGACCGCCGAAGGGATGCCCGACCGCCTGGCGATCGTGCAGGTTCCCGGCCGCATCTCGCGCCTGGTCCGCGTCTCTGGTGCCGGACCGGCCTTCGTACTGCTGGAAGACGTGATCCGGTCCGAGGTCGCACTGCTGTTCCCCGGTCAGACGGTCGTCGAGGCCACGACCTTCCGCCTGCTGCGCGACTCAGAGCTGGACCTGGACGATGAAGGCGGCCGGTCGTATCTGGAGGCGCTCGAAGAAGAGCTCCGCAAGCGCCGCCGCAGCGCCGTCGTCCGGCTGGAAGTAGAGCAGCAGTCGAGCGAAGGGCTGCTCGAAGTGCTCACGAGCCAGACGGGGGTCATGGCCGAGGACGTGTACCGCGTGCCGGCGCCGGTGGACCTGCGCGTGCTGTTCGGGCTGACGGAGGTGCCGTGTCCGCCCGAGCTGCGCGATCCACCATTGGCGCCGGTACAGGTGCTCGACGAGGAGCAGTGCGCCAATATCTTCAGCCTGATCGACGATCGCGATGTGCTGCTGCATCACCCGTACGAGTCGTTCGATCCAGTCGTCGCCCTGGTGGAGGCGGCAGCCGACGATCCGGATGTCATCGCCATCAAGCAGACGCTCTACCGGACGAGCGGCGATTCACCGATCGTCCAGGCGCTGACGCGGGCCGCGGACCAAGGCAAGCAGGTCACGGTCATCGTGGAGCTGATGGCGCGGTTCGACGAGCAGCGCAACATCCAGTGGGCGCGGCGGCTGGAAGAAATGGGCGCGCACGTCATCTATGGCATTCGCGACTACAAAGTGCACGCGAAGATTTGCCTGGTCGTGCGGCGCACCACGACCGGTGTTCGGCGGTATCTCCACCTCGGCACCGGCAACTACAACGATAAGACGGCACGGCTCTATACCGACATGGGTCTCCTGACGTCGGCGCCCGTGTTCGGCGCGGACGCGTCGGCGCTCTTCAGCGCCTTGACCGGGTACTCGGATCCCCCGCGGTTGAAACGGCTGGCAATGGCGCCCACCTCGCTCCGCGAGCGCGTGCTGAAATTGATTACGCGCGAAACACGCCGCGCGAGAGCGGGGCAGCCGGCGGAAATCCGCGCCAAGATGAACTCACTCACGGACGTGGACATGATCCGTGCGCTGTACGAGGCGTCGAACGCTGGCGTGCGGATCCAACTGAACGTACGCGGCATCTGTTCGCTGCGGCCGGGTGTGCCGGGGTTGAGCGATCGCATCTCGGTTGTGTCCGTTGTCGGACGCTTCCTCGAGCACGCGCGCGATCTTCGTGTTCCACAACGGCGGGGACCAGGAGGTCTATCTCTCCAGCGCGGACTGGATGACGAGGAACCTCGACAAACGGATCGAGCTGCTGTTCCCGATCGAGGATCGCGCGTGCGCCGCCAAGGTCGTGGCCGCGCTGGATGCCCTGCTGCGCGACACCGTGAAGGGCCGGCGGCTGCAACCGGACGGTCGATGGCAGATCCCGCTGCCCGGCGGGGATCTGCCTGCATTCGACGCGCAGGAGTTCCTGATCGGGCAAGCGGCGCGCGCCGAGCTCCAGGTGGCCGGCACGGTCTTCGAGCCGCTCGAGCGTCCGATAGCCTGAGATCCGACAGGCCCGGATTCGGCATCCGCCCGTCGCACATCCTCCTCGGCGCTACAATGGCGCGCCATGAGCGACCACCAGTTGCGGCGTCGAGACCTGCTTGCCCTCGGGGCAGTCGCCCCCCTCTTGTCAGGCGCGCAACAGCCATCGCCTCCACCGCCCGCACAGGCGGTGCCGCACGGCCCCGAACAACGGAGCGAGCTCTATGCGCTGCTGGGCAAACTGCCAGACCGCCATCGGCCGATTGGCGCAGAAAAGCAGGGCGAACTGGAGCGTGACGGCTACGTACTCGAGACGTGGCGGTTCGATTTCAACGGACTCGAACCAGTGCCCGCGTATCTCGCGCGACCGAAAGGCGCCTCGGGCCGCGTGCCCGCCGTCCTCTTCAATCACTCGCACGGCGGCGGCTACACGATTGGGAAGAAGGAATTCATCGAGGGCCGCAGCTATCTGCAGCCGGAGCCGTACGCCAAGACGCTCACGAACCTTGGCTATGTGGCGCTCTCGATCGACCACTGGGTCTTCGGCGAGCGCAGCCACGACACCGAAGACGACACGTTCAAGAAGATGCTGTGGGAAGGCCGCGTCTTGTGGGGAATGATGGTGTACGACAGCCTGCGCGCGATGGATTGGCTGGTGACACGTTCAGACGTGGACCCGCAGCGCGTCGGCACGGTGGGCATGTCGATGGGCAGCACCATGGCCTGGTGGCTGGCCGCTCTCGACGAGCGCGTGCGCGTGACGGTCGACATCAACTGCCTGACCGACTTTCAGGCGCTCATCGCGCACAAGGGGCTGCGGCTGCACGGCCTCTACTATTACGTGCCGTCGCTGCTGGAGCACTTCACGACGTCGCAGATCAATGCCCTCATCGCGCCTCGGGCGCACCTCGGACTCGCGGGTCTGCGCGACACGCTCACGCCCGTGGACGGCCTGGACCGCATCGACCGCGATCTGCAGCAGGCGTATACCACGCTCGGCCATCCGGAGCGGTGGAAGCTCCTGCGGTACGACGTCGAGCATCAGGAGACGCCGGAAGGGCGTCAGGCGATCATCGCGTTCCTGAAGCAGTGGCTCTGATCGTGTGACCGCTCAGGCTCGGCTCATGTCGCTACTCGTGCCGCCCGCCGCCGGCACGTAGCCCTGCAGCACGTAGTCGGTCACCATGCGATCCGCACTGAACCGCCAGCCGAGTGTTCGGATCGCCCGCTTCATCCGCTCGATCCACCGTCCCGGCAGTCCGTCGTGGTCGCGCTCGTAATAGAGTGGAATCACCTCGTCCCGAAGCACGCGCGCGAGCGCCTCGGCGTCCCTCGAGTCGTGCAGATCCTGCGACGTGTGCGTTTCGCCGTTGCCGATGGCGAATCCGTTCAAGCCGTCGTAGGCTTCCGCCCACCATCCGTCCAGAATGGACAGGTTGAGGCCGCCGTTCAAGACGACCTTCTGTCCGCTGGTGCCGGAGGCTTCGAGCGGCCGTCGCGGCGTGTTCAGCCAGACGTCCACACCCTGCACCAGATGTCGGCCGACGTTGATATCGTAGTCTTCGATGAAGAGGAGCTTGCCGGCGAAGCGCTCGTCCTTCATCAGGAGCGCAACCTGCTGCAGCACGTCCTTGCCGGGGCCGTCGTGCGGGTGCGCCTTGCCCGCGAACACGAATTGGATGGGCAGCTGCGGATCGTTGACGAGACTGGCGAGGCCCTCGATCTCGCGGAGCACGAGGTTCGCGCGTTTGTAGGTGGCGAAGCGCCGCGCGAAGCCGATGGTCAACGCGTCGAGACTCAGAGCCTGGCGGCGGTGCGACACCTGGTCGGCGGCTTCACCGCGCGCTGCGGCCGCATCCCCCGCCCGGTGCCGCGCAAACCTGATGAGCTGCGCCTTGAGCGTCTGATGCGTCTCCCACAGCTCCCCATCGTCCACGCCATCGATGTCTTCCCAACATGCGGCTTCCGCGCAGCGCCGCGGCCAATCGGGTCCGAAGTGCCGATCGTAGAGGCGGTGCATCTGCGGCGCGAGCCACGAGGGCACGTGGACGCCGTTGGTGATGTGACCGATCGGCACCCGTTCTTCTGCGACGCCTGGATAGAGCGACGTCCACATCGCACGCGACACGCGCCCATGCAGTGACGAGACCGCATTCGCGCGGTGGGATGCTTTGAGCGCAAGCACCGTCATACAGAAGCGCTCGGCGCCATCCGACGGATTCACGCGCCCGAGCCCCATCAGTTGGTCGAGGGACCATCCGAGCGACTCGCGGAGCGGTCCGAGATGCTCCTCGACGAGATTGGTCGAGAACCGATCGTGCCCGGCGGGCACCGGGGTATGTGTCGTGAAGACAACCTGCGCGGCAATGCGACGGAGCGCCTCGTCGGCGCCGATGCCTTCGGTTTCCATCCGCTGACGGACGAATTCCAATGTCGCAAAGGCACTGTGTCCCTCGTTCAGATGAGCGACCCCGGGTGAGAGGCCCATCGCAGCCAGCGCTCGAACGCCACCCACGCCCAGCATCAGCTCCTGCCGGATGCGCGTGCGTTCGTCTCCGCCGTAGAGACGAGACGTGAGGTCCCGGTCGCCCGGCTGGTTGCCCTCGACGTCCGAATCGAGCAGCAGCAGTGTGTTCCGGCCGACTGCGACGCGCCAGACGCGCGCGCTGAGCGTGCCCGTGCGCGTGTCGATGCTGACGAGGACGGGCCGCCCGTCGGGCGTCTGTGCCGGCCGCAGCGGCAGCAGCCGGTTGTCCACGTCGATGTATTCCTCGGTACTGGCGGCCGTCGTGCGTGAGCCGCTGCCGGAAGTAGCCCTGGTCGTAGTAGAGACCGACGCCGACGAGCGGAATCCCCAAGTCGGAGGCCGCCTTCACGTGATCGCCGGCGAGGACGCCGAGGCCGCCTGAGTAGATCGGCAGGGACTCGTGCAGTCCGAACTCGGCCGAGAAGTACGCGACGGGACGCGCCCACAGCACGCCGGCATGCCGCGCGCCCCAGGTGTGTTTGGCCGTCAGATACTCCTGAAACCGGCGGTACGCGTAATTGATACGGCTGTGGAGCCCGAACTGCGCGGCCCGTTCTTCGAGCACCTGAATAGGAAGCCGATCGAGCAGCGCAATCGGGTTGTGTCCGAGCTCCACCCACAGCGTCGGGTCGAGCTGCCGGAACAACTGCGTCGAGTCGTCGTCCCAGCTCCACCACAGATTTTCCGCCAGTGCTCGCAGCCGCTGATGCGCGGGCGCGACGAACTGACGCAGCGTCCGCGCTTCCGCCACGATCGACGCGACCTGGCTGCCCGCCGTTGTCAACAGCCGGACGATGTGTTCGTCGAACCCGCGCGGCTCGACAGTCTGGACGACGAGCACACCCTGGAGCAGTCCGCGGTCGATGATGGGAACGCCGAGGAAGGAATGATACGGATCCTCACCGGCTTCTCCGAAGTACTTGAATCGCGGGTGGGTCGTGGCGTCAGCGACCACCTGGGCCTTCAACTGTTCCGCCACGAGGCCGGCTAGTCCCTCGTTCAGGCGCATGCGGACCTTGCCCACACCTTCCTGGCGAAGCCCCACCGTCGCCGCCAGGACCAGCGTCGAGCGATCCGCTTCCAGCAGGTAGACCGAACAGACATCGGTCGAGAACCGCCGCTGGATGAGCTCGACGATGTTGGTCAGTGTCTCCGCAGGATTGCCGCTGTGCGAGACGAGGCGGCTGATTTCTTCCAGGGTCCAGAGATGGGCGTCCTGCTCGGTCGTTGCAGTGGTATCGCTCACGCGGTGTCGCTCCCCGACAAGAGTGAAAAAAGCGTTCGTAAAAAAAGATCAGGAACTGCAAGATCGATGCTGCGCTCGAGTGATCGGCGGCGTTCGCACCGCCAGTCGCCCTCGGCAAAATGCGCCGGATTTACTCGATCGGTGCGGCCAGCGGCGTGCTGCAGTGTATGCCAGGCTCGCCGCTGACGACAGAAATGTCGCCGATCGTCAGTCTGGCGACATTCGTGTCGGACATTTCCGTCAGGCGCACCGTACTGGCCCTTCGACCTTAGACTCTTTGACCCGTCGACTTTACGATAGAGCCCGAGATGAGCGACCGGACGTGGACGGTGGCCGACGAAGAGGCAGGCCTTCGGCTCGACAAGTTTCTAGCCGAGGCTACTCGTCTGAGATCGCGGGGCCGCGCCACCGAGGCGATCGCGAAAGGCAAGGTGTTCGTCAACGGCACCGAGGTGGACGCGGCGGCGGCCGCCGGACGACTCGCCGCCGGCGACCGCGTCCGCGTCTGGATGGATCGACCCGGCACGGCGCGGGCCGCCCCGCGCAGCGATCGCGACGACGCCCTCCGCATCGTTTACGAAGACGCCGACCTGCTCGTCGCCGACAAGCCGGCAGGCTTGTTGACCGTGCCGTTGCCTCGCCGCCACGACGAGCCCTCGCTCGCCGACTTCGTCGAACTGCACTTCCGCTCGCGCGGGAAACGCCGTCCCCACATCGTTCATCGCATCGACCGCGACACCTCAGGTCTGGTCGTCTTTGCGAAGAGTCAGGCGTCCCAGGATGTGCTCCAGGCACAGTTCGCTGACCGTGAACCGGAGCGTGTGTATCTCGCGGTCGTGTACGGGCAACCCAGTCCCCAGTCCGGCACCTGGCGCGATCGGTTGATCTGGGATCGCGACGCGCTGGTTCAGAAGAAGGCCGGTCAGCGAGACCCGCGTGGGGCGGACGCCATCAGCGAGTACCGTGTGCTCGAGACGCTCGACCGGAGCTCACTCATCGAGGTGCGGCTGGTCACCGGCAAGCGCAACCAGATCCGCATTCAGGCCGGACTTCGTGGACACGCCCTGGTGGGCGAGGAGCGCTACGTGTATCACGCGCTCGACGGATCGCCCATCGAGTTCCCGCGCCAGGCGCTGCACGCGGCTCGATTGTCGTTCCTCCATCCGGCGACGGGGAATCGGATCAGCTTCGAGGCGCCGCTGCCGCACGACATGTCGCGGCTCGTGACCACGCTTCGGCGGCGCGCCCGGCAGCGCGCGTCAGCGCTCAATCACATGTAGCGTGAACGTGCCTGGCAGCACGGTTCCACGAGTCCGACCTGGAGGTGGGGGGCCGAACGTCGCCGAGACGACGAAAAGACGATGGTTCGCGGTGTCCAGCCCCATGTTCCGTGAGCCCGGAGCAGTCTGCACGTTCTGGACAACGTGGTACGTGTCGGCGCCATCCTGGTGAATCACCGTGAGCGTACCGTCCGCGTTTGAGGCAAAAACGTCACTCGAGGCCGGATCGAACGCTGCACCATCCACGCCGGCGCCAATCGGAGCGGTCGCGACGACTTTGCCGTTCTGGTAGTCGGACACAGCCAGCACGCCACTGCGGCATCCACTGAAAAGTCGGTGGTGCGACGTGTCGATCGCCATGGCGACGGGCTGTTTACAAGGCGCCGTGGACCAACGTCTCAACACCGTCGCCGCCATGGCATCGATCTCCACGACCTCGCTCGTATCAGTGAGGTTGGCGTACACCTTCCCGTCACCAGCGGAGACGCCGTACTCGGGTTTGCCGCCGAGCGCCACGGTCGCGACCGCCTTGCCTGCCGCCGGGTCGATGACGGTCGACGAATGCGCGTCGCCATTGAACGTGAAGACGCGATTCGACGATGCGTCATAGATGATGGCGTCGGCGTCCTCGGCGGCAGGAATGCGGCCGAGCACTTTGAAATCCTGGAGGTCGAACATGACGACGGATCCATCGTTGCCCGAGGTGGCAAATCCGCGTCCGGCGCTGGCGACGATCGCCGTGCCGTGCGCACCTTGAATGCCACTGACTTCGCCGATCAGCTTGCCAGTGTCTTCATCGACGACCATCACACGATCCTGACGGCCGATGAAGAGACGGTGCTTGGCCGGTTCAGGAACGATGTAGTCCCAGCCGCCATCGCCTCCGAGCAGGTAGGTATGCGTAATGTGATAGGCGCCCGGCGCCTCTGCCCACAACAGCGTACCCACGACAACGGCGAAAACGCCTATCAGGTAGCGCATGACTCACTCCTGCGTCGACTCGAAACGCCTCGCGTAAGAGCTTATGTGGTGAGCGCGCTTCCGTTCCTGAAGTTCTCGTCAGGTTTACAGCGCGCGCGCTCTGTTACCATCACCGGAATGCAGGTCGATCGCTGCGCATGACCGCCGTGGGCATCCGAGTGTTGGTGGTCGAGGACGAGGCGAAAGTCGCCGAAGCACTGCGGCAAGGGTTGAGCCGGGAACGCTACGACGTGACCGTTGCTCATGATGGCGACGTCGGCTTCTTAGAGGCCAGTTCCGCATCGTTCGATCTCGTCGTGCTCGATGTGATGCTGCCTGGCCGGGATGGATTCGACGTCCTTCGAGCATTGCGGAGCCGCGGGATTCAAGCGCCTGTGCTGATGCTGACGGCGCGTGACGCTGTGGTGGATCGTGTCGAGGGACTCGATCGGGGCGCCGACGATTATCTGGTCAAGCCCTTCGCCTTCCCCGAGTTGCTCGCGCGTATTCGCGTGCTGCTTCGACGCGGCCGTGCGGGCGAGCCGGCAAAGATGACCCTTGCAGACCTGAGTCTCGACATGGTCACACGCAAGGTCACCCGTGGCGAGCGTCCGTTGGATTTGACGCTCAGGGAGTTCGACCTTCTCGCGTACCTGCTTCGACACGCCGGACAGCTCGTGTCGAGAGGGATGCTGGCACGCGATGTATGGAAGGAACAAGCGCGCGCCACGCCGCTCGATAACGTGATCGACGTGCACATGACGCGCCTCCGCCGGAAAGTGGATGGCGATGCCGCGACGCGCCTCATTCACACCGTCCGCGGTGTGGGCTTCGTTCTCCGCGAAGGCCCGGCCTGATGCGCGCCTGGCGAATCGTCACCCTGCGCGACCGTCTGACCCTCTGGTACGCACTGGCGCTGGTCTCTGTCCTGCTGGCCTACGCCGCGGTCGTGTTTCTGTTTCTCGAGCACACCTTGTGGCAGCAGCTCGATCAGCTGCTGCATGAGGACATCGAAGCCCAGGAGGAACAACCGTTCTCCAGCCTGGCCGCCAATCATCTCGGCGACGGCAGACGCGGCCGCTTTGACGACGATGACGATGATCCGTGGCTCGAAGTGTGGAGTCCCGACGGGCGTCGCTTGTACCAGTCCGCCCGCGCCGCGAAACACGTACTGCCGTCTGCGCGTCCACCGGTAGGACCCGACCGCACGTCGCTGAGAGTCGGCGACGAGTACCTGGCGACTCAAGGACGAACCACACCGGAGCGAGGGGCACCTCCTGCTCTTTCGGGCCGCGAGGCCCGAGAAACGCGTGCGCAGCGAGCTGGCCGCCCTCGCCATGATCATGGGGTTCGGCATCCCCATCGCTGTTGGTGCGGCGGCCCTGGGTGGCTCACGTCTGGCCCGACGAGCCCTGTCGTCAGTCGATCGGCTCAACGAGCGTGCGCAGACGATTACGGCCAGTCGCTTGAGCGATCGGTTGCCGATCGAGAATTCGCAGGACGAGATCGGGCAACTGGCCACGGCCTTCAACGAAACGCTGGCCAGGCTCGAGCGTTCCTTCGACCAGATGCGCCGGTTCACGTCAGATGTCTCGCACGAGATGCGTACGCCGCTGACGGCGATCAAGGCAGTCGGCGAGATAGGACTGCGGGAGGGCCAGGACGAGGCCGGGTATCGTGAAGTGATCGGCAGCATGCTGGAGGAGGTCGATCGGCTTACCCAGATGATCGACACGATGCTCCTGCTGTCGCGCGCAGACGATGGAACCGTAATGGTCGCCCGTGCGCCCATGGATCTCGCCGTCCTGGCAGGCGATGTCGCGGCACAGCTGTCGGTGCTGGCCGAGGAGAAAGAGCAAACGCTGCGGATCGATGCGTCCGGCCCCATCCTGGTGGAGGCTGATGGGCTGATTCTGCGAATGGCGATCGCCAACCTGATCGACAACGCGATTCGGTACAGCCCGAACCGCGGCACGATCGCCGTGCGCGTCGAGGCGGACGCGGCCGAGGCGCGTGTCGAGGTATCCGACACGGGGCCTGGTATCGCCCCGGCGCATCGCGACCGGTTGTTCGACCGGTTTTACAGGGTCGATGGCGCGCGATCCCGGAAAGAGGGCGGGGTTGGCCTCGGGCTGGCCATCGCGCAATGGGCGACGCAGATTCATCAGGGGCGCATCACTGTGGTGAGCCGAGAGGGGGCGGGCAGCGCGTTCACGATCAGACTCCCGCTCTCGACGCCAGCTGCCAGCTGAATCGTCAACTTCCAAGGAGAGAATCGATGAGTGGACCTACAACATTCCTCGCGGTCGCAGCGATGACCGGCGGCCTCTTGATCGGCCAGGTGGCGGCCGCGGAGAAGACAATCACGATGGCGCAGTTGCCCGCGTCGGTGCAGAAAGCGGCCAACGAGAATCTGCAAGGCGGGGTCATCAAGGCGGCGTCGAAGGAAACTGAGATGGGGCAAACGTTCTACGAGGTCGAGACCGTGCGTGCCGGGCACACGCGCGATCTGTTGTTCGACGCGAGCGGACAGCTCGTGTCGGTCGAGGAGGAAATGGCGCCCGATGCCGTGCCCGCCCCTGTCCGGACGACGCTCGCGACCTACGGGACGATCCTGAAGGTCGAATCTGTGACCAAAGGATCGACCGTCACCTATGAAGGCCTCGTCCATCGCGGCGGAAAACGGTCAGAACTGATGGTCGACGGCGACGGCAAATTGATAAAGCCCTGAAGCAGCGTCTAGAGCGGTTACGCGGTGCGGTCGATCCACCCTGGTGAGCGTGGCACAATGTGCGGCGTGACGCATCGCTTCGTGGCTGTGTCGCTGATCGTGATCGTGTCTGCGTCGGGCGGCCTGCGAGCGCAGTCCGATCCCACGGCTCCGCTCACCCTCGAAGCGGCCCTGGCACGAGCGGCAGAGGCTGGCCCCGCGGCCATGGCGGCACGCCTTCAGCGCGCAATCGCCGTCGCGAACGTCGACGTCGCCCGCGAGCGGCCCAATCCGGAAGGCCATTTCGAGTTCAGCAAAGACACTCCACGCCAGGCCTATTCGGTGCTGGTGCCGATCGAAACTGCCGGCAAGCGGGCCCGTCGCATCGAAGTGGGCCAGGCTGCCGTGCAGGTCAGTGACGCCGACCTGGCGCGCACCCTGCTGGACATCCGCTCGGCGGTGAGGCGCGCGTACTTCGCGCGCCTGATCGCTCTCGAGCGGCTCGGCGTGCAGCGCGAGCTGCAGAACGTGGCCTCACGCGCTCGAGATGCGGCTCAGGCTCGATTCGACGATGGAAGCGCTCCGCGATTGGAAGTGCTCGAAGCCGAGCTCGCGCTGGCAACGGTCGGCAACGATCTGCGGGCGGCTCAAGCAGCGGCCGAGTCCGCACGCATCGACCTCGACGCGCTCCTCGGCCTGCCGCTGGACTCGTCGCCGCAGCTGACGACGGGCGCCGACGCGGCTCCGCTTCCGGCTGCGGCGGATGCGAGCGCGCGGGCCCTTGCCGCCAATCCGGAGATCGCATCACTCGATAGTCAGATCGCCCAAGCGGACGCTCGCCTCCGCCTTGCCAAGGCAAACCAGGTGCCCGACCTCGCGCCGGAAGTTGGTCTGTTGCACGACGCGGAGCCGGAGTTCGCGTATGGATGGCGGGCGGCGCTCGGAATCACGCTGCCGATCTTCACGCAGCATCGCGCGGCGGTCGCCGTTGAAACCGCAACGTTGACCGCGCTCCGCGGCACGCGCGCAGCGACGGCATCTCGTGTGGCCGGCGATGTGCTCGCGGCGAGCGTGACGGCCGAGGCTCGTCGCGCACAGCTGGTGGAGTACCGCGACGACATCGTGCCGCGTGCGCTGGTCGTCGAACGGATGGCCGAAGACTCGTATCGGCTCGGGCAGACACCGCTGCTTGCATTGCTCACGGCCCTGCAGGCCGCTCGCGACGTGCGCCTCAGGTCTCTCGACGCCGCGGCGGAGTTCCAGAGCGCGGTCGGCGATCTCGAACGTGCGATTGGAGCGCCCCTGCCATGACCGCTCGCCCGGCCCTCGTCGCTCTCATCGCCCTAGGCGTCGCAGCTGGCTGCCAGCGTCAATCACCGGAAGAAGTCGCGACCGAGACGGTTGTGCCGGTGACGGTGGCCCCCGTCCGCACGGGACCCATCGTAGGCGTGATACGAGCCGGCGGGGTGGTGCAGCCTGCACCGGGTGCGGACTTCACCGTCGTCGCGCCGGAGGCCGCCCGGATTGCCGAGATGACGAAGGCGGAAGGCGACCGGGTCCGGAAGGGCGAGCTCCTGGTCCGCTTCGACGTGCCGTCGCTCCGGGCGGATGAGACGAGCAAGGTCGCGGAAGTCGCGCGCGCCGAAGTGCGGGTGAAGACAGCGACCACGAACCTGGTACGCGCGAAGGACCTCGTCGAACGAGGGGTTGCCGCGCGCCGTGAGGTCGAGCAGGCCGAGCAGGATCTGGCCGACGCGCAAGCCGCGCTGTCTCAGGCGCAGGCGGCCAGCAAGGCCGCCGGTGCGCTCGGTACGCGTGCGGACGTCCGTGCGCCGTTCGACGGTATCGTCGCGCGCCGGTTCCACAACGCCGGAGACTTCGTGGAGCCGACGGCAACCGATCTGATTCTGCGCGTCATCGATCCGGCGCGGCTCGAAATCGTTGTCGCGGTTCTCATCGCGGACGTCGCCCGCATCCGGCTCGGCGCCGTGGCGCGGATCTCGAGCGGAGCGGGTCCTGATCCCGCGGCACTCTCAGTGGTGTCACGTCCTGCCGCCATCGATCCTGCGACGGCTTCGGCCCCAGTCCGTCTTGCCTTCAAGAGCCCGACGAACCTCGCCGCCGGCACGCCGGTTCAAGTCGAAGTCGACGCCGAGCGGCGTGACCGCGCACTGCTCGTCCCGCTCGCGGCCGTCATCCGGGAGGCATCCGAGACGGCCGTGTTCGTGGCCGGAGCAGACGGCAAGGCCCATCGCCGGGTCGTGCAACTCGGGATTGCGTCTGACGCCGACGTGGAAGTCGTCTCGGGACTGCAGGCGTCGGAGCGCGTGATCGTCCACGGACAAGCCGCGCTGCCGGACGGCGCGACGGTCTCGATCGCTTCATGAGCGCCTCTGCCTTCTTGTTGCGCCAGCGCCGCGCGGCGGGCCTGGTGTCTGTGGCGCTCTTTGCCGCCGGCATCGCGGCCGCGCTATCGCTTCCCAGCAGCATCTATCCGCCGCTCGAGTTTCCGCGCGTCGTGGTCATCGCTCACGCCGGAACGCTGCCGTCGCAGGCGATGATGCTCACGGTGACGCAGCCGATCGAGCAGGTCGTGATGACCGTGCCCGGTATCCGTCGCGTGCGGTCCACCAGTTTTCGCGGGTCGGCGGAGATTTCCGCGCAGTTCGACGACTCGACCGACATGGTGGTCGCGCTGCAGCAGGTACAGAACCGCATCGCAGAAGTCCGCGGCGACCTGCCGCCCGACACGGATCTTGTGGTCGAACGGCTGACGCCTGCGGCGTTCCCCGTGTTGATCCTTTCGCTGACCGGTCAGCTGCCGACGCCAGATCTTCGTGACTATGCCTACTACGTGATGCGCCCCGCGATCGCGCGTGTCGCGGGCGTGGGCGGCGTGGAAGTACTCGCCAGCGACAGCCGCGAGATGGAAGTCGTGCTCGATCCGGAGCGGCTGCGGGCGGCGCGGCTGACCGTCGCCGATGTGGCCGACAGCCTCCGATCGCAGAACACGTTGGAGCCTGTCGGGAAGGTCAACGAAGCCGGACGCCAGTGGCTCGTGCTGGCCTCGGGACTGTGGGCAGGCGCCGACGAGATCGCGAGCGCTCCCGTTGTGGTGTCGGGCGCGGCCGCGCTCCGTGTCTCTGACATTGGAACCGTCACGCCCGGTGCGCCGGACCGCACGCTGCTCGTGACCGGCAATGGGAAGGACGCGGCGTCCATCAGCATCTCGCAGCAGATTGGCGCCAACGTGCTCAGCATCAAGTCGGGGGTGGACGAAGCCGTGGCCGCGCTCGGCAAGACGCTTCCCGCCGGATTGCACGTGACGAGGGTCTACGACCTCGCGGAGTTCGTCAGTTCCGCCATCGCGAACGTTCGAGACGCCATTCTGATCGGTGGCGTGCTGGCCGTGATCGTCCTTCTCCTGTTCCTGCGCAATGTCCGGTTGACGGCGGTGGCGGCGCTCACCCTCCCGCTCGCCGTGGTGCCGACGTTCTTCTTCATGAAGCTCGCTGGCGCGTCGGTGAACCTGATGTCGATGGGCGGGCTCGCGGTGGCGATTGGCCTCGTCATCGACGATGCCGTCGTAGTCGTCGAGAACATCCACCGCAAGGCAGAGGCCGGTGTCGGCAGTGCGGCTGACGCCATCGCCGAGCTGATGGCCCCGCTGACGAGCTCCACGATCACCAGCGTCGTCGTCTTTGCGCCGCTCGGTTTGCTCTCGGGCGTTGTCGGCCAGTTCTTCCGCGCGCTGTCGCTGACGCTGTCGGTTGCCGTTCTCCTTTCTCTGTTTCTGGCGGTCACGGTCGTTCCGGGGATCGCGAGCGTGTTCGGCCGCGAGCGCCAGAAACCCACATCGGGCGACGGGACGTCCGGGTGGATCGGCCGCTACGACCGTGCGTTGTGGGGCGCAATACGACATCCCAAGAAGATGATCGGCGTGGCACTGCTGCTGGCTATCGCAGGCGTTGTGCTCCTCGCCTTCGTGCCGACGGGGTTCCTGCCTCACGCGGACGAGGGCGGATTCGTCCTCGACTATCTGATGCCCGCGGGAACGGCGCTGGACGAGACCGATCGGACCGTGCGATCCATCGAGCGGATATTGACGGCCGCACCCGAAGTGGCGTCGTTCTCGCGGCGGACGGGCTCGGAACTCGGCCTCTTCGCGACCAGCGCCAGCAAGGGCGACATCCTCGTGCGGCTGAAGCCTCGCTCGGCGAGATCGAGGAGCGCGGATGAGATCATCGCGGATCTGCGGCCGCGCGTCGAGCAGGCAGCGCCAGCGGCGGAGATCGAGTTCGTCCAGCTGCTGCAGGACATGATTGGCGATCTGGAAGGCGAGGCGACACCGCTCGAGATCAAGATCTTCGGCGACGATGCCGCCACGCTCGAGGAAGCCGCCGAACCGGTCGAGAAGCTCCTGGACACTACGCCCGGCGTCGTGGATGTCGTGGGCGTCCAACGAGGCAACCCCGAAACCACGTGGCACATCGATCCGGTGGCAGCTTCGCGCGTGGGACTGACGAGCGCTGAGGTCGGCCGGCAACTGTCCGCGGCCTGGCTTGGCTCAGTGGCGACCGATCTTCGTCTCTTCGACCGGCGCGTGCCGGTGCGCGTGCGGCTGCCGGACAAAGATCGCTTCGACCCCGTCCGGCTCGGCACGACCCTGCTCCGCGCGTCGAGCGGTGCGCTCGTGCCGCTGGCGGCCGTGGCGCAGCCGGAGCGAGCGGACGGCCAGGCCACGCTGATGCGCGAGAACCTGCGTCAGATGGCGCTCGTCACGGCACGGCTCGAAGGCCGCGATTTGGGCAGCACAGTGGCGGATGTCCAGAACCGTCTCCGTACGCTGAAGCTCCCGGTTGGCTACAGCGCTGAGCTCGGCGGGCAGTACGCCTCGCAGCAGCGCGCGTTTCGGGAACTGCTCACCGTCGTCACCATCGCGGCCGCGCTCGTCTCGATCGTCCTGCTCGTGCAGTTCGAGGCCTTCGTTCCTGCGATGCTGATTCTGGTCGCCGCGCCGCTGTCGCTGGGAGGCGCGCTCGTCGCGCTGCTGCTCACCGGCACGGAGCTGAACGTGTCGTCCGCGATGGGCGTCATCCTGCTCGTCGGACTCGTGGTCAAGAACGGCATCATGCTGCTCGACGTGGCCGAGCATCAGCGCGCGGCCGGCCGCGACGCTGCGTCCGCCATCGCGATTGCCGGACGCCTGCGGCTCCGTCCGATTCTGATGACGACGTTGTGCACGGTGTTCGGTCTCGCGCCCCTGGCGTTCGGACTCGGCGCAGGCGCCGAGCTGCAGCGCCCGCTCGCCCTGGCCGTCATTGGCGGCCTGACGGTCTCGACCGCGGTCACCCTGCTCGTCGTGCCCAGCCTCTACGTCGCCGCGCATTCGGACTGATTGTCATTGCGAATTCCGCACTCCGAGTTCGCGCACTCCGAACTCCTCTTTCCACTCCGCATTCCGCACTCCGCACTCCGAATTCCGTTGTCGTTCTTCCGACACCCGTCCGTCGGCCGTTCGGCTGTTCAAGCCGGGGGGGTGTGCGCCGATTGTCTCGTCGAGGGCCCCTGAGGCTCAAAGGCAGGAGACGTGCGACCAGTCAGCTCGGACACGTTCAGCAGCGGAGACTTGCTCGAGACGGTGGGTGCGGAGATCGACATTCTCACCGAGCTGCGCCAGCTCTTCGGTGATGAGGCAGCGCGCCTCCTCGGCGACGTGCTCGCCGGACTCGAATCGAAAGACGCCAACCGCGTGCGCATCGGCGCGCACACACTCAAGACCGTGGTGGCCAACGTGGGCGGACGCGCGAGCCGGGATCTCGCCGCCGCGATGGAAGAAGCCGCCCGCGCTCCGATGCCCGACTTCGACATCATGAACAAGCTTTCCGGCGAGCTCACGAAGGAAGTCGAAGCGCTCCGCGTGGCGTTCGAAGCCTACGTCACGGAGCTGGCCAACGGCGCGAGCGCCTGACGCAGCCGCAACGGCACAAGTATGGTCCGCATTCTGCTCTGCGATGATGAACTGACGACGCGATTCGTGCTGAAGCGCTTCCTCACCAAGGAAGTGCCGTGCACCATTGCGGAAGCCGACAACGGCGCCGCTGCGCTGAAGCTGCTCGCGCGAAATACGTTCGACCTGCTCATCCTCGACCTGAACATGCCGGTCATGGACGGGCGCACCACGCTGCGGCGCATTCGCGAAACCGCCAAGACGCACGATCTGCCGGTCGTCATCCTGAGCGGCGAGAACGACGAGCGCGCCGTGAAGCAGGTGATCAGCCTCGGCGTCCAGACGTTCCTGTTGAAACCGGTGACCGAAGCGCGCGCGCAGGCGCGGCTTCGAGCCGTGCTGGGCGCCCTCAAGCCGAGTGAGCCATTCGTCCCGGCCCGCCCCGCAGCGACAGGGCCGCTTCTCGAGCCCAACCAGCCGGTACTCGTCGCGGACGGGGATCCGTCGTTCCGCAAGCTGGTGATGTCGGTGCTCGGCTCTCGCTTCGAGATGCACGAATGCGCCAGCGGCCCGGACGCCCTCGACCACATCGTGCGCGGCGGCATCTGCGGCGCGTTCATCGGACGCAATCTGCCCGAGTTGAAGGCAGATGTCCTCGCGGCGAAGGTCATCAATCTGCCGGGCACGAAGACGCGGCTCATCGCGATCGCGGCCCCCGCTGAGGCCGACGCTGTCCGCGCCACCGGTCTCTACGACGCAGTCATCACGCGGACTCTCGCTGCAGCCGAGCTCGAGCGGCAGATCGACGCGCTTCTGAAAGGCACGACGCCGTCGGCTGCCGCCGGCATCGGCGCGCTGGTGCCGGGCTTCTCTGAGAGCGTCGGCACGGCCGTCCAGCAGCTTTTCGACATGGTGCTCAAGATGGAAGTGGAGCGCCGTCCCGACGGTGCCACCATCGCCGCGGGATCCATCGTCCGCAGCGACGTCCGTCTGTCAATCGCGAATGTTCACGATGTCGTCATCACGCTCATCGCGGACCGAGCGAGCGCGAAAGCCTTCTCGATGGCGATGATGGGTACCGAGGCGCCAGACGACGCCCTCTACGAGATGCTGAACATCGTCGGCGGCCGCATCAAGCAGGCCGTGACGGCCACGGGGCGCGACGCAACCCTCGACGTGCCCAACGTGGAGATGCTCGATGACGCACCGGCACCGGCCCTCTCGCCAGCCTGCCTGGTGCTGGCGTTCGGCGTGCAGGGCCAGCCTTACGCTCTGACCGTCATCTGCGATGCCAATCCCCCAGCGCGTGACGCGGCAATGAAGGCGGCGTCGTAACGGTCTACGGTCTACGCATCACTACCAACCACGAACTACCAACTTCCCTTGTCCGCCCCCGGGACGGCTCGTCCCGCTTTCGCACGAAAAGACAGGGTCCGCACGCGCGAAAGGGCCGGGAAGGGCCGAATTCAGCCGTGTTTCACGTGGCCGGGGTTCTGCATGATAATCAGGCGGAACCGGGGCACCGCAGCCTGCGGCGTGGAACACGAGGGAGCCATGGCGAACCAGACGGTTCATGACGAGCACGCCCTTGCACTGGCCATACGGTCAGGCGCTGAGCATCGGCCACGCCAGTCCTTTGGCGCCTACTTCGACGCCTTCGGGGGATCGTGCGCGCTCGGCGCGGCCTACGAAGGCGTCTACCGCCTGCCCGAAGAAGTGGCAGGTGAGATCCCGCACCGGCTGGACCGCTTCTTCCACTGCCTGGAGAACGTCTCGAAGCGATGCCCTGCGGGCTGCCACAAGGTCATCCCCATCGGCGCGATGATCGTTCACCTGAACGACGACCACGAGTGGACGCGCGAGCAGATTGCAGCCTGGCTCGATGGAGAAGTGCCTGGCGTCTCGGCGAAGAAGGATTCGCCGAATCAGAACGGACAGGGGACCCGGAGCTAGACGAACCGAGACAGGCTGACGTCCACGGTGCGCGTACCGGCAGGAGCGCCCCGCCACTGGATGAGGATGGGGGACTGATACGTCCCCTCAATGAGAGCGGGCTGGCCAGGCGTGCGGCTGTCCGACACGAGCAGACTCACCGAGCGCTTCATCCGCAGGAATCGCGACGCGGGCACACCCATCGCCTTTGCCATCAGTCGCTCGATGCGCGACTGACCCAGGCCGAGCACATCCACGACACGGTTGAGCGTCCGGACGAAGTCGTACTTCGCGTAGTCCAGCGTCTTCTGGGGCACGCTGTGCGGCTCGGTCCACGCATTTCGTGCCCTTTCGGTGGCGAAGCGCAGCGGATTCCGCAGGACTTCGGCAAGATCGTGACGCATCAGGAGCGTCTCGTACTCGTTGATCGTCAGGCTGGCATGCTGTTCACCGCGGCCGAGATCCAGACGCAGGCGACCCTTGCTGACGTCGTGGCGCGAGAGGAACTCCTGCAGCTCGGGATACAGTCCGAGACGGGAGTCTTTCAGGTTCACCGCATCGATCGGATGCCCCGACACGGGGACCTGCAGCGTCGTGCGCGCCACTTCGATCTCTCGCGTGTAGCCCACGAGCGTGGTCGTGCGGCGGCGGGCGCGGCCCGCATACATGCCGTCGAGATCGATCAGATAGACCGGTTGCGGCGTGCCATTCGACGAATACGAGACAACGCTGTGGAGACCGCCCGCCATGAAGGCGAGATGCGAGTCGCCGTTGGTCGGCTCGAGCGGACGTTGCTCGCTGGTCAGCTCGGTCCGCTGATCCATGTCATCGTGCCGATAGCCGGCGCCTTCAGGGAAGAGCGTCCGGAAGAGGTCGATGTATGACCTCACGCCGTGCGTCCGCCCGGACAGCCTTGCGGCGAGGCTTTGCGGCAGGTATCCGGCAGTCGTGTGATGGGAGCAGTAGAGACAGCGAGAGTATCGATCCAGGACGGGGCCATGGATCGCCGCAGCTTCGTCCCGGACGTCGATGACGTCGAGACGGGCGCGCGGGACGACTTCAAGAGTAAGTTCCACCGGCCTGGCCGGTGCGCGCAGAGTCGCCAATCGCGTAAGAACCGGGCTGACAGGGTAGCACGGACGGCGGGTAACCCGGAAGAGGTTGGCCTCCTTGTCCGCCAGACCCCTGTGTCTTCAGAAGTTATCGGCTCGAGTCGCCGCGGCGCCAGCTGAAGCGCGGCCCGACCCTACCTCCACTCGAACGGCCCGGGCGCCGGGGGCGGCGCTTCCCCCGTCTGTCGCTGATAGGTGGCCTGAACCATGGCAAACGTGTCGGCCTGGGCCGCCGACTTGTCGGGCCGGTAGCCCTTCACCCGCGCGAACCGGAGTGCGAGGCCCCCCGGATACTGCGGACTGCGCTGGACCTCGTTGAACGCGATTTCGACGACCAGTTCGGGCCGGACGTACACCGTGTACTCGTCGCGACGCGTCTCGAGCGCCAGCAGCTGCGTCGTCTGCCACGCCAGCATTTCGTCCGTCAGGCCCTTGAACGTCTTGCCCAACATGACGAACTGCCCGCTGGCTTCGTCACGCGCACCGAGGTGCAGGTTGCTCAGCCATCCCTGCCGTCGTCCGCTGCCCCATTCGACGGCCAGCACGACGAGGTCGAGCGTCTGGGCCTGCTTGATCTTGATCCAGGCCTGACCACGGCGTCCGGCGGCGTAGGGCGCAGCTGGATCCTTGGCCATCACGCCCTCGTGGCCTCGGGACAGCGCCTCGTCCAGAAACTGGCCAGCTTCGGCCGCTCGATCCGTGGTCAGCCGCGGCACGACGGCTGAGCGAGGCACCACGCCATCCAGCGCAGCGATGCGTTGTTCGAGCGTCGCGTCCACCAGGATGGTGTTGTCGAGCAGCAGGCAATCGAAGAAAAACGGCGTGAGCGGAATCTCGCGCCGCAGGACGTCCACGTCGAGGCGACGGCCGAAGCGGCGCATCGTGGTCTGGAAGGGAAGGGGCGTTCCATCCGGCCGGAGCGCGATGACCTCTCCATCGAGCACGAGCCGCTCGGCAGGCAGCGCACCCACGAGGCTCACCACTTCGGGCACCGCCGCCGTCACGTCCCGCAGATTCCGTGAGAACACGCGCACGATCGCGCCGGACTTGTGGACCTGGATGCGCGCGCCGTCGATCTTCCATTCGAACGTCGCCCGCCCGAGGCGCTCGAGCGCTTCGTCCACGGTTGGCGCGGAGTCGGCCAGCATCGGATCGAGCGGTCTGAGCACCTGCACCTGGTACGCGGCCAGGGCATCGACGCCGGCGGTCATGGCCTGCGTCGCAACCTCACCGAGGTCCCCGGCCATCATCACGGCGCGGCGCACCAGATCCGGCGGCACCTTGGCGGCACGCGCCACCGCCTCGACGAGCACGCCTTCGAGCGCGCCTTGGCGGAGCTCGCCGACGAGAAGCCGCATGATCAAGCGCTGCTCATCCGCGGTCGCTCGTGCGAGCAGCGCCGTCAGTTTCGCCGTGACGATCTTGTGCGGAGCCGCGTCCCGCCGTGGTTGCGATCGCGGCGAACGCCGCGTCCACGTCGGCGAGCGTGAGCGATGGTGAGTCCGCAGGCGGCGCTTCCAGCACGCGCAGTCGGGCGCCGCCGACCCCAATGCGTCCCTGCCGTGGCGTTCCCGAAAGGAAGGCAACAGCAATCGGGATCTCATCCGCGGATGCGCGTTCGATGAGTGCGGCCAGGTGCGCGACTTTCTCGAGCCGCCCGGCGGTCGCCGTGACCGCCGCCGATGCGGCGACGACATCAAGGAAGAGCACAGAAAATAGTCTACAGAGGTTCACAGGTTCCGGAACCTTGGAACCTGCGGAATGCTGTGAACGTGCTGTATGTTGTGTCGATGTCGTCCAGCTACCGCGTAGTCGAGGCGGAAGTGTCGAGTGCCGATCTGTTGCTGGCTGGCGACGCTGCGGCATGGCAGGTCTGCGAGGCAATTCGGTGGGGCCCGGTTCCCTGGACGACGACCTTCCGCGCGGCCTGGTCGCGCGAGGCGCTGCACCTCCGTTTCGACGTGGCGGACGATCGCCCGTGGCATACGCTGACCGCACGCGACGATCGGTTGTGGAACGAAGAAGTGGTGGAGATCTTCATCGATCCGGCCGGCCGCGGCCGCGACTACGCCGAGCTCGAAATCAGCCCGGCCAACATCGTCTGCGATCTAATCGTGGTGCGTCCCTGGCCAGATCTGTATTCGGATCCCGGGTGGCACTTCGCCAGCATCGAGACGCGCGTGACGCCGTGGCGGACTCCGGAGAGCGGGCCCGCCGGCTGGCGCGCGACAGCGGCGATCCCGTGGCAGGACTTCGCGAGCCTGCCGGCCCCGGTTCCCTTGCCTCCACGCCGCGGCGACACGTGGCACTTCAACGTCTTTCGCATCAAGCGCCCGCACGGCCCCGCCGCGCCCGAGCAGGACGTTGTCTACGCGGCCTGGTCGCCCACGGGTGGACCGAGCTTCCACGTACCGGCGGCGTTTCGGACATTGGTCTTCACTTAGCGATCGTCAGGCATCAGACATCAGAGATTAGAGATTAGAGATTGGAGATTAGAGATTAGATTGGAGGTTAGGACGTTGGACGTGGGGGCGTTGGGAGTTGGAGGTTGGAAGTTGGGAGTTGACCTGTGATCAACCTGGGAGCTTCTCCACTCCTGATCTTCTCGTTCATGGTCCTGACCATGGCGGTCGTCACCGGATGGTTCGGAGGCGTGTGGGTGTCGAGCGGGGCGATGGGTTTGCAGGAACGGCCTCGGGCGGCACGTCTCATCCGGATCGGGTTCACGACGCTCGCGTGGATGGTCACGACGATACTGCTCGCCGCGAGCGGTGTGCTGTTGCACTTCGACTGGCGTCCGCCGCCGATGGTCTTGTTGATCGTGGCATCGCTTGGCGTGGCAGCGTGGATTGGATTCTCCGCTCTGGGACGGCAGCTGGCCGCCGGCCTGCCGCTGGCCGGCCTGGTCGGATTTCAGATGTTCCGCTGGCCGCTCGAGCTCATCATGCACCGCGGGTTCCAGCAGGGATTCGTGCCGATCCAGATGACGTACGCCGGGCGCAATTTCGATATTGTGACGGGCGTCACGGCGGCGATCCTCGGCATGGCGCTCGTGCGCATCCGGGTGCCGCGCGCGATCGTGCTGTTGTGGAACGTGATGGGCCTGCTGCTGCTCACGAACGTCCTCACGATCGCGGTGTTATCGATGCCGATGCTGCGGCGCTTCGGTCCGGATCAGATGAACGTGTGGGTAGCCATGCCTCCGTTCGTGTGGCTGCCGACGGTACTCGTCGTGGCCGCACTGAGCGGACACATCGTCATCTTCAGACGGCTCTTATCGCGAACAGACCATTGACGATTGACGATTGACGAATGACGAATACGAACACGAATCCGAATACGAATCCGAATACGAACACGAATACGAATCCGATTACGAGCTCTGGAGGCGGGTCGTGGCTGACAAGGTCAAAGTAGGCGTCATCGGGTCGCGGTTCGAAGCCGACATTCACGTCGCCTCGATCAAACAGATGGGCGAAGAATGCGAGGTCGTGGCGATCGCGTCGCCAACACCCGGCAACGCCGAAAAGCTCGCGAAGCACTACGGCGTCCCACGCTGGTTCACCGACTACCGCACGATGCTCGCCGAGCCAGACATCGAGATGGTCACGATCACGGCACCCAACCGCCTTCACTGCCAGATGACAATCGACATCGCCAACGCAGGCAAGCACATCGTCTGCGAGAAGCCGCTGTGCATGACGCTGGAAGAGGCCGACATCATGATCGAGCACTGCGCCAGGAAGGGCGTGCTCCTGATGTACGCCGAGGAGCTCTTCTTCACGCCGAAGTACGTCAAGGCGAAGGAAATGGCCGACCAGGGCGCGTTCGGCGACGTGTACCTCGTGAAGCAGAGCGAGAAGCATTTCGGTCCGCATGGCGACTGGTTCTGGGACGTCGAACAGTCCGGCGGCGGCGTGCTCATGGACATGGGGTGCCACGGCATCGCGTTCTGCAACTGGTTTCTCGATCGCCCGAAGCTCGAACGTGTCACCGCGCAGGGCGGCACTTACGTCCATCGCGACAAGACACGCGGAGACGACAACTGCATCGTGATCCTCGAGTTCGCGGGAGGCAAGGTCGGGCTCGTCGAAGACTCCTGGGCGCGGACGGGCGGCATGGACGATCGCATCGAGGTCTTCGGCTCGAAGGGCTGCACGTACGGCAACCTGCACATGGGCAACGCGCTGCCGACATTCAGCGAAGTCGGCTTTGGCTACGCCGTCGAGAAGGCGCCGACGACGATGGGGTGGACGTATCCGGTCTTCGAGGAGCTGTGGAACTACGGATTCCCGCAGGAGATGACGCACTTCGCGCGCTGCGTGCGGGGAAAGGTGTCTCCGATCGCGACCGGCGAGGACGGCCGCTTCGTGCAGCAGGTGCTGTTTGCCGCGTACCAATCGATGGGCGCCGGCCGGCGGGTGGAGATGCCGTTCGACGCATACGGTGTGAAGAAGCCGATCGATCTCTGGTTCAATCCGAAGCGCTGACGAGCAGCGCCGAGACGATCTGCCGCCACTCCTCGTCCAGCGTCACGCGGCAGACGGGCTTCGACGCCCGGCTGTACCAGTACGCCGCGTTGCCGTCATCGCCTTCCTTACGATGCAGGTACGCGTGCACCCACGCCCCAACGGCATCGTCGATCTCCTGCGCCGTTTCGTGTGCGCCGTTCCAGTCACCCCGGCCGTCGAGCCACAGCGCACGGAGGCCGGGCGACACGCCTGCCGGGGCATTGGCGTCGCGGAGCGTTGCGGCGAACTCGTCGAGCGTCATCAGGCGTCCGGCGTTGTCGCGGGCTCAGGCGTCCGGTCAACAGGCTCCGGATGCTTACGGCGGCCGGCCGTCAATCGCTGCGCGACCGACTTTCCGCGATCCAGGCCTTCGGTCATCATGCTGCGCACTGCGTCTGTCGTCACCGCGCGCCCGTCAGCGGCCCACATGGCCATCGCGCGGCCGATCGCCCACGTGCCGCTGTACGCCACGGCGATCTTGAGGGGGAGTCCCGCAACCGGAATCAGGCCGACCAGCTCGCGCGCGATCTGGCGGAAGAGCAGTCCGCCACCCAGAATCCCGAGCACCTCGCCGATCATCTTGCGCGGTTCGCCGTCGCGTCCCGCCGCCAGCATGATGCGATAGCCGAGCACGACCTGGTTCTTCGTGAGGACGAGGACGTCACCGAGCGCCAGCGGCGCCGACAGGATCGGCAGGGTTTCGGCGAGGCCCGTTGTGAACGCGAACTTCGCGTTCGCCTGCGCAGTCTCCTGGATCAGCGACTGGAACACCGGCGCGCGAGTGCCGGGGAACTGGCGTGCGAGCGCGAGGCGTCGATCGTCCGGGACGAGCGAGATGAGCGTGGACGCGATCGGCACGCGGGCGGTCTCGTCGAGGCCGGTCACGGCGACGCGCGCGTCCTCGCCGACGCGCGGTGCGGAGGCCACCGGACCGGTATCGCCGACGCGAACGACGACGACCGGTACGGCTTTGGCGCGCAAGGCATTGCGGGCATTCGCGAGCGCCGGATCGAGGTCGGCGGTCTCGGTCACGATGAGCGCCGCCAGCGGCGGTGCGTCCACGGGCGCCGGCAACTGTTCGGGCGTCATGCGCAGGAGCCAGGGATGATGCTCGGGTCCCGGCGCGAGAAGCGACGCGACCTCGCGCGTCGCCGCGCCGTCGTTCGCGATGATCCAGAGCTCGAATCGCTCGTGCGACCGCCGGCGGATGCCGTCGAGGTCGACATCCTTGACGATCCGCCACGCACTGGCCAGCTTCAGCGGGCTCTGCATGATCAATCGTAACCCGATGCGGCACGACCTATGGCCGCAGTGTCTGGTCCAGCGCGGCCGTGAGCTCCGCCGTGCCGGCAAGCGCTGACAGCGGCGTCGGCGGACCCGCTGGCGCCAGGCGGGTGGGCTGGAGGTCCCGTTCGTACCATGCTACGTCGTGCCAGGCGCCGTGCTTGAAGCCGACGCCCCGGTACACGCCGACGGGCGTGAAACCGACCGCCACGTGCAGGCCGACGCTTGCGCCGTTCGGCAGCGTGATGCCCGCATACGCGCGGTGGAATCCCTGCAGTGCGAGGATCCTGAACAGCGTTCTGTAGAGCGCGCGTCCGATTCCGCGTCTGTGCGCGCGCCGGTCCACGTAGGCCGAGACCTCGACACTCCACTGATACGCCGCGCGGTCGCGATGCCGGCTGGCGTACGCGTATCCGAGCACCTCGCCCTGCTCGTCGTAGGCGAGCCACGGCGTTCGAACGAGCGTCGTGGCGATGCGTTGGGACAAATCCTCGACGGACGGGACCTCGGTCTCGAACGACGTCGCCTCGTGCTCGATGGCCGCGCGATAGATGCGCTGAATGGATGTCGAGTCGGCCTCTGTGGCCAGACGGATGGTCCCGGCCATCGGGCTACGTCGGTTTGACTTTGAGCACGCCGGCTTTCATGAGCAATGCCGAGAAGTCGAAGAGGTGCTGCACGAACGCGAGCTGACCGTCGCGGAACGTGTAGAGCGCCGCGCCGTTCATCTCGACCCTGGTGCCCGGTACTTTCACGCCGAAAAACGGTCCCTTGATGGTGCCCGAGAGCGACCAGAAGAACGCGACGCGATCGCCTTCGATCACCGGCCGCGCCCACGTGAACTTCATGTCGGGGAATGCCTCGAACCAGTAGCGGTAGACCTGTTCGATGGAGGCGCGTCCTTCGACGCGTCCGGCGGCCGGACTCTCGAACACACCCTCGGGCGCATGCTGCGCCGCCAGGCCCGCGGCGTCGTGTGCCGCGAACAGATCCTCGTGCCGAGCCAGGAACGCTTCGATCTCGCTGCGCTGCATGGCGACCTCGTGGCGGCGCGGATTGTATCACCAGGTTGCGGTTCAACGCCGCCCGTGCGACAGTCGGGTATGCGCTCACGATTCGTGTGGCTGGCATGCGTCCTGTTGCTGGCCGGTGGCGTGCCGGGCAGCGCGAGACCGATCGAACAGGCGCCCGCGGCCAGGCCTGCCGGCGTTTCCGCACCCGCGGTTCCCGACGCAGGCAAGCCACATCCCGGACTCGTCACGATCGATGCGACCGAGGCTCCGGCCCGCGAGGAATGGGACCAACGGATCGCGCAGATGCTGAAGGTCGGCGACGCGGTGATGAAAGACTCCACGACGGACACGCTCGGCAAGGCACGCACGCTGCAGCACCTCGCACAGCTCTATAAGGGTGTCGGCGTCTTCGGCGGCGACATCACGAGAGTCGTGGAGAACAAGCAAACGGTGTCGGTCTTCGGGACGATTTACAAGGACATCACGATCGATCCGGTGCCGAAGTTGACGACCACCGAAGCCGCCGACCTCTTCCAGAAGCTGTCGGGTGATTCGCTCGGTCCCGCCCAACCGCCCGAGCTGATCGTGCTGCCGATGAGCGATGGAAGCTACCGCCTCACGTACCGCAGCCTCGTGGCAACGGCCGACGACTCACAGTGGTACTTCATCGACGCGAATACGGGCGATACCGTGCGTACGGCCGAAGAGCTCAAGAGGCCGAATCCGTAATAGAGGTGCGGACGAAGGTGCGGACGGAAGGTGCGGACGGAAGGTGCGGACGGAAGGTGCGGACGAGAGGGTGCGGACGGAAGGTGCGGAAGGAAGGTGCGCCGTGAGCTTTGCTCCCTACAAGCGCAGCGCCGCGCGCGAGCCGGTCGGCAGTGACAGCTCCTGCAGCACGAGCCTCTCGTCCTGCAGGACGACGAAGCGCTTGATCAGCTGTTCCAGCTCCCGAACGTTCCCTGGCCAGTCGTACGACAGCAGGCGCTGACGCACGACGTCCGACAGCGGATTGAGCGGACGGCCGTACCGGCGCCCGTAACGCGTGAGGAAGAACTCGGTCAGCGGCAGGATCTCGTCGCGCCGCTCGCGGAGCGGAGGCACGACGATCTCGACGGCGCCAAGCCGCTCGAACAGATCGCGCCGGAAGCTGCCGCTCCGAAGCAGGCCCTCGAGATCGCGGTTCGTGGCGGCAATCACGCGGACGTCGATCGAGATGTGCGCCGTGCCGCCAGGCCGTCGGAACCGGCCTTCCGTCAGCACGCGCACAAGAGTGGTCTGCAGGTCGGCTTTGACCTCGCCGATCTCGTCCAGAAACACGGTGCCGCCTTCGGCCTGTTCGAACTTGCCCGCCTGCGTGGTCACCGCCCCGCCGGCGACACGCCGTTGACGTCCGAACAGCTCTGAATCGACCAGATCGGCAGGCAGCCCCGCACAGCTCACCTTCAGGAACGGATGCGCGCGCCGCTGCGACTGCTGATGGAGCGCGCGAGCGACCAGTTCTTTCCCGACGCCGCTCTCGCCTCGGACGAGGACGGTCGCGTCACTGTCGGCGACGTGCTCGATGACGCGCTTGATCTGCTGCATCGGCTCGCTCGATCCCCAGACCGATCGATCCTGGTCGTCGCTCAACTGCTGCCGAAGCGCGTTGAGCTCACGAACGAGCCGATTCTTGTCGATCGCGCTCTTGATCGCGGATTCGAGCGCAATTTCTCCCAACCCACCCGCTTCGTCTGGCTTGACGACGTAGTGCGCGGCGCCGAGTTGCGCCGCTTGGAGCGTCGTGGCCGCGCATTCCCTGCCCGACAACATCACGACCTGGATCTCCGGCTGTGCGGCCTTGAGCCAGCGGAGCGTCGCGAAGCCATCCATCCCGGGCACGTTCACGTCGAGCAGGACGACATCGGGCGTGGCGCCCTCCCGGAGCGCTGCCAGCAGCGTGTCGCCGCGCCCGTACGCACAGCTGTCGTAGCCGCGGACCGAGAGAAACGCCGCCAGATATGACGCGTATCCCTCATCGTCGTCCACGACCGCGACGAGAGGACGTGTCATGGCGTGTGCTCGCGCACGGGAAGAATGAGAGCAACCGCTCCGATCGCGCGCTCGGTGGCGGACGACCACACGCGCCCACCCAGCTGCTCGGTCACACGCCGGGCGATTGGGAGGGCCAGGCCGAGTCCACCGCGCGCTTCGTTCAAACGGGCGTCGTCCTGATCCGCGTGATCGAGCACCTTACGTGACGAGTCACCCGCACCGATCCCGAGGACGACCATCGGCGTGCCGCCAATCACCCGCGTCCCTGTATGGACCACGATCGTCAGCGGCGCACTCTGCTCGCGCAACACCGACACCAACAGGGCCTGGACGATATCGCGGAGGCGCTTGCGGTCGCCGGCGACGGCCGGTGTGGGCGCCGCCTGGTCGCGCGCCACGGCAATCCCGCGATCGCGCCCCTCGGTCACGACGCCGATCACCTCGTCCACGATGGGATCGAGGACGACGTCCTCGTGCGCGACCGGCGCCGTCGCACCTTCGAGGTTCGCGAGATCGCTGAGCTCGGCGACGAGTGCCGTGAGGCGGGCGCAGGATTTCTCGGCCTCGAGAATGAGCGCCTTCTGGCGGTCGCCGAGCGGTCCGGCCTGCTCACGGACCAGCATCCGCAGGTAGCCCGCGACGACGGTGACGGGAGTCCGGAACTCGTGGACGGCCAGGGACAGAAGGTCGGCCGTTTCGGTGTTCGAGCGCGCGAGGGTTGGCATCTCGGTATCCAGGCGTCCGGGGGAGCGGAAGGGCACCGCTGAGGAAACGGATAAATCCGTCCTGAATCGAGACATTTCTCAGGGGAGTGACTGAAGTATAGACGTTTTGGGGGCCGCTGGCGACGATTCGAGTAGAGGTGGACATCCGGGGCAATCCCCGGGGACGTTGAATCTATTCGAAGGGAGCCGGCATCTATACTGTCGCTATGTTGATCCAGAAACGCCCAGATCTCCGGTGGAGTGACGTCACGCCGCGGGCCGCCTACCTGGGTCGGCGGGAATTTCTCCAGGCGGTCGGCCTGGCGGCTGCGGCAGGTGGCGCGGGCCTGCTCTCGACATCCGACGTCGAGGCGCAGACCGGCCAGAAAATCCCCAACGTCAAGAAGGGGCCGTTCGGCACCGACGAGGCATTGACGCCCTATAAGGACGTCACGACGTACAACAACTTCTACGAGTTCGGCAGCGACAAGGACGAGCCCTCGAAGTACGCGCACACGCTCAAGACACGTCCGTGGGACGTGACGATCGATGGCGCCGTCGGCAAACCAGGGAAGTTCGCTCTCGACGATCTCGTCAAGCCATACCAGCTCGAAGAGCGCATCTATCGGATGCGATGCGTCGAGGCCTGGTCGATGGTGATCCCGTGGGTCGGCTTCCCGCTCGGTGAGCTGCTGAAGAAGGTCGAGCCGACGCCGAAGGCCAAATTCGTCGAGTTCACCACGCTCCAATCGGCCGAACAGATGCCCGGTCAGCGCCGGCCCGTGCTCGGCTGGCCGTACAAAGAGGGCCTGCGTCTGGACGAGGCGATGCATCCGCTCGCGATCCTGGCGGTGGGTCTCTACGGCGAAGTCCTCCCGAATCAGAATGGCGCGCCACTGCGTCTGGTCGTGCCGTGGAAATACGGGTTCAAGGGCATCAAGTCGATCGTGCGGATCCGGCTCGTCGAGTCGCAGCCGCACACGGCGTGGATGGACTCGAACTCCACCGAGTACGGGTTCTATTCCAACGTGAATCCCGAGGTCGATCACCCGCGCTGGAGCCAGGCCAAAGAACGCCGCATCGGTGAGTTCTTCAAGCGGCCCACGCTGATGTTCAACGGCTACGGCGATCAGGTCGCCTCGCTCTACGCGGGCATGAACCTGAAGAAGTACTTCTGATCGGATGGTTGCCTTCTCGTGAGCGGAGCGATGCAGATATCGCCGCGGATCGCCAAACCCGTCCTGGTCGTGCTCGCGCTGTCACCCGCTGCCTATCTGGCGTGGGCGTTCTTCCATGACGAGCTCGGGGCGAATCCGATCGAGATGCTGACCAGAGAGACCGGCGTCTGGACGCTCCGTTTCATCGTCGCGACGCTCGTCATCACACCCCTTCGCCGTCTAAGCGGATGGAACGCGCTCGTCAAGTACCGGCGGATGCTCGGATTGTTCGCGTTCTTCTACGGCACCGTGCACCTGCTGACCTATGTGTGGCTGGATCAGTTCTTCGACGTCCAGGGCATCGTGAAGGATGTGCTGAAGCGGCCGTTCATCACAATGGGGATGATCGCGTTCCTTGCGATGCTGCCGTTGGCGCTGACATCAACGACCGGCTGGATCCGGCGGCTGGGCGGCAAGCGGTGGCAGGCGATCCACCGCCTGATTTACCTGACGGCGACCTGCGCCGTGATCCACTACTACTGGCTGGTGAAGGCGGACGTGGCGCGTCCGATTCGCTACGCCGCGATCGTGACGGTGTTGTTCGCGGTGCGTGTTATCTACAAGCTTCGCATGCGCCGCGCGCGTGTACCTCGCGTGCAGCCGGCGTGAGGGGATTGGGGTCGGGATAAGTTTCAGTTTCCGCAGACGGACGCTCCGCACCGTCTGCAGAAACTGAAACTTATCCCGACCCCGCAGACCCCACCGGCCCCACTGACCCATCGAGCAGCTCCCGGACCCGCGCCGACAACGTCTCCGGCGAAAAGGGCTTCAGCAGCAGCATCCCCTGCGCGAGCAAGTCCTCGCGCGGTCCCAGGACTTCGTCGGCGTAGCCCGACACGTACAGCACCGGCAATCCGGGTCGGGCGGCCACCAGTCTGGCGGCGACTTCGGGTCCCTTCATCCCCGGCATCACCACGTCAGTGACGAGCAGGTGCAGGCGGCCTCGATGCGCCGCCGCGAGCGCCAGCGCTTCTTCGCCGCCAGACGCTTCGAGCACGTCGTAGCCGCGTCCCCGCAGGACCCGCGCCGCGAGGCGGCGCACCTCCGGCTGATCCTCCACGAGCATGATCGTTTCACCCGCGGCAGTTGTTGGCGTCTGGTGCGGCTCGCGAATGTCGCTGCGCACCTGCGCTCTGGTGGCAGGCAGATACATCCTGAATGTGGCACCGGTGCCCGGACTGCTCTCGACCCAGATCCAGCCGCCGCTCTGCTTGACGATGCCGTAGACCATCGCCAGGCCGAGCCCAACGCCCTTGTCCCGTTGCTTCGTCGTAAAGAAGGGTTCGAAGATCTGCGCGAGCACCTGTGGATCCATGCCGGCGCCGGTGTCGGAGACCTCCAGCAGCACGTAGGGTCCCGGTGGCAGCACGGCCGCCGCGCGCGGCTCGGCTTCGGACGGATTCTCGATGAGGCGCGTCCGGATGCGCAGGATGCCGCCGCCCTGCATCGCATCACGCGCGTTCACGGCGAGATTCACGATGACCTGCTGCCACTGACCTTCGTCCACGAGCACCGGAGGCAGCGCCGGCGACAGATCGGTCTCGAGCGCCACGTCGTCACCAATCAGCCGCCGCAGCATCTTCTGCATGTCGGCGACGACAGCGTTCAGATCGGTCACCGTCGGCTGCAGCACCTGCTTGCGACTGAAGGCGAGTAGCTGGTGCGTGAGTGATCCGGCGCGGTCGGCGGCTTTCCTGATCTCCTGGACGCTCGGCCGCACGGGATCGCCCGGTTCGACCGAGGTGAGCACCAGATCGCTGTAGCCGGCGATCACCGTGAGCAGGTTGTTGAAGTCGTGCGCGACGCCGCCGGCCAGTCGGCCGATCGCGTCCATCTTCTGCGCGTGCAGCAGCCGCTCTTCAGCTTTCTGCCGCTCCTCCTGTTCGGCCAGGAGGGAGCGATTCGCGGCTTCGAGATTGGCGTTCGACATCGCGAGGAGGCGCGCCTGCGATGCCAGGCGCCCTTCGGCGCGGCGGCGCCGCCTGACGTTGGCGACGAGCACGGCGATGGCCAGGGTCTGCACGGCGATGAACGCCACGGTGCCGGCGACGAGCCCGGAATGCTCGCGGACGAACGACGGCGCGCGGTTCACGACGAGCACTTCTGGCGGGAGGTTGTCGAGGTCCAGGCCGCGGCGGTCGAATTCCACGGCGTTCGCCAGTAGATGTCCGGCTTCGTCATTCTGGACCGGGATGGATACAGGCGCCTCGCCGTTCAGGATGCGCAGCGCGTCGTGCGCGGCTCTCTGGCCATGCACGTCGCCCCCGTTCTCGCTCCCAAGCAGCAGACCGGGCCTGACGTCGGTGATGCCCGGGCTCACCACCGGGGCGTGCGCGGTGCTGATGATCTGACTGAGCGCCTCGTCCAACGGGAAGTAGCGGCCGGTATAGTCCAGATGGAACGCCGAGGTCACGATCAGATCGCCGGGTCCTGTCTTCGCGATCGCGCCGAGGATCTGTTCCAACGTCTGCTCGTGGCCGTCGAGGAATTCGAAGTGCAGCGCGGGCCGCGTGGGCGCCAGGCTGCGATAAGCGTCTCGCAGGTACTGCGCGGTGGCCGTGTCTTCGGTGATGACGACTACGCGGCGCGTGCCTGGGAGGATCGCGACGCTCGTGTCGATCATGCGGAGAGGCTCGAACTGTTCCTTGATGCCGGTGAACGTGTCGCGAGGCAGGCGATCGACGAGGCGCTCGTCGTTGACGCCGCAGAAGACGATCGGCACGCCCGGGAAAAGTGAGCTTCGTCGATCCAGCACGAACTGCACCGCCGCATCGTCGGCGGCGATGACGACGGCCACGTGGTGCTGGGCATACTTGGCGGCGAGGTACTGGGCCTGGCGGTCGGCGAAGCGGCGGCTCGGGTCGCGCTGAGTGTCGAGGAATTCGATCCACAGCTCGAGCGGCATACGTTGCTCGGCGAGAACGCGGCGGACGCCAGCGGTGATAGCGTCGCTCCATCCGTAGCCGCTGTGGTAGGAGTGGAGGAGCAGTACGTTGCGCGTGGCGGCGGGGACAGGCGCCGGGCCGGTCAATGTGAAGGCGAGGAGTAGTGGCGCAAGCACGATGCTGGGGCTGTTGGTGGCCCCGGAGGAGCCGCGACATTCTATCAATCGGCTGATGACGGGGGTGTGTGCAGTCGAGGTTGGGTTGCTGCGGATTGTTGGGGCGTGCTACACTCGCAAGGTTGTCGCGGGGTGGAGCAGTCCGGTAGCTCGTTGGGCTCATAACCCAAAGGTCGCGGGTTCAAATCCCGCCCCCGCAACCATCGCTATCCTAACTACGAGGTCGCCGGTTTCCGGCGACCTCGTTGCTTTTTGAGCCGCCGCCAGCATCGCGGCGAGATTTCCTCGCAGCTCAATCCGGAGACCGCTGTCGCGTGCGGCGATGGCGGACGGTGATCGACTGGACCGGTGGACGGCGAACGCTTCCAGCGCACCCTCGGCCGGCGCGAGCACGATCGCGTCGATTAGGCCCCGGATGGCCTCAGCTGCCTCGCTGCGCGTGTCGGGGTTCTCGAGCGACTCGGCAAACCGGGTCACCTTCTCGCGGTACAGGTCCGCCATGCCCGGGTGGAGCAGTGGCAACGGGTCGCCCTCGCGCGCGAGCTGGGCCTGCAGGACCGCCTTTCGTTCCTGGGCCGCGTTCCACTCGATCTTCAAGTCTGCGTCCCCGAAGCCGTCCTTGATCGCCTGGATCATCCGGCGGACGTCGTGCTGGATGCGTTCGAGCTCGCGTTCGGCGGCCACGCGACCGGCACGGTGCTCCATGCGGAGGCGGTTGCCGTAGCTGAGCACGTACCCCGCGCCGCAGAATCCCGCACTTCGTCAGGCCGGAGAACAGGTACTTCGGCCTGTTCGCTGAGGCGAGCGTCCCTGCGGTCCGCATGACGTGCCGCGTGCGCGACTGCCGTTCTTTGGCCGCGGTCCACAGGTCGTCCGCCACGATCCGGAGCTCCGGCACCTCCTTCACGATCCATTCGCTCGACGGGTTCATCCGCGCCACGCGTTTGCCCGTGTCCGGGTTCTTGACGAACCGCTGCCGGTTCCACACGAGACGGCCGACGTACAGCTCGTTGTTCGGCAGACCTGTGCCGCGCTTCGCGTTGCCGTTGATCGTGCTCGAACTCCACTTGCCACCGAATGGGCCCGGTACGGACTCGCGGTTCAAGGTCTGGGCGATTCGCTTCGGCGAGTGGCCTGCCACGAACTCGCGGAACACGCGCTCGACGATCGCAACCTCGGCCGGCTCGATCTCGCGTTTGCCAGTCGAGAGTTGCGCGCCCTGCATCGTCTTGATGACCCGGTAGCCGTAGCAGAGCCCGCCGCCGGACTTTCCGTCCTCAATCCGCCCGCGCAACCCCCGGTGTGTCTTGTCGGCCAGGTCCTTCAAGAACAGCGCGTTCATCGTGCCTTTGAAGCCAATGTGCAGGTGCGTGATGTCGCCCTCGGCGATCGTGACGACGTTCACGCCGGCGAACGTGAGGCGCTTGAATAGACCGGCCGTGTCTTCCTGGTCGCGGCTGAAACGGTCCAGCGACTCGGCGAGCACGACGTCGAATCGCCGGTTCAGCGCATCGCGCATCAGCGCCTGGAACCCGGCGCGCAGCAGTGTCGCGCCTGACAGCGTGGTCCGCGTATTCCTCGCCGATCGCCAACCCCTGTCGCTCAGCGTACGCGCGGCACACGCGGAGTTGATCGGCGATCGATGCGTCGCGATGGTTGTCCGAGGAGTAGCGCGCGTAGATGGCTACTTTCACGTCCTGCACCTCATTGAATCGTTCCCGACTGCTGGTTCAATTCCAGCTCGAAGCACTCCCGTGCCGCTTGCCGCGCCAGCGCCCGAACGAATGCGCGAAGCGACGCGTCCGCGCTGGCGCCACGGCTTCCCTTGTCGTTCGCACGAGCGTGAGTCCAGTGGCGCCGGCCGCGTCCCGTTCGTGGTCGTCGTCTCTCGGCCATGATACGCCTGCCCATTCTGAGCGTCGGTGCTGCGGTTGTTCTCGCTTGAGATCGGGCGCACTGAGTGCAGCTTTTGGCGCATCGACACTGCCGGCGTATCGCCTCGCCAGCGTGACGACTTCGACGTGGTTGCACGGCCGGATCTGCACCTGGCCTGAGGCCGAAACGCAGTCCGGTTCGATCATCGGATTCGCGGACGTGACATCGCACGAACCGACGACCAGGAAGTGAATTGGAGACTTGGGGAACGAACCGTGGCCTGAGACCGGCGATTCGAACGTGCTCCACACCGGGCGATGTGGAGGGGCTGCAACCTCCAGCCGACTGAGATGTTGCGGGCCGCACAATCGCTGCGCGACGGCCGCTGTTCACGACGTGGATCCGCACTCCTCCGATGCCTCCCGAACGCACGCGTTCCACGACGAGCCGCGCCGGCTGAGGCAAAGACATGGTGGCGTGAGCGACCACATCCGTGGCCGCGGGCCTGGCAGGCCAAGGGGTCTAAATGGGTGGTCGCTCACGCCACCGAACTAGCACTGGCGACCGCAACGGCGGTGGCGACATCATGTGGGCGGCGAAAACCGCCGCCCGTGGTCACTGGCTCGTAAGCGATACGCGTTACGGCAGTTGCGCCGCGCATTTGCTACGCTCCGCCCCCTGCCTTCGAGCGAAGTTGGCGACGGCCATAGATGCGAGCCAGGGGAACACCTCACGCGAGCCCCCTGTTCCCCCACCTTGTTCCCCCCTCCCGTTCCCGTGTTGCCTTGCATGCGTATCCCAGAAGTGGGATATTGTTCCAGTGCGACGCGCTCCGGCCTCAGGTGAGAAGCCTTTGCATTGGGTCGGGTCGTCGAAGCGGGACTTCATGGCCTTTCCCGCACCAGTCCAAGAGGACATGGGCAACGCGCTTGGCATCGCGCAGTTCGGCGGGACCGCGCCGTCATCGAAGCGCTGGAAGGGCCTCGGACCGGGCGTTCTGGAAGTCGTCGAGTCCCACGACGGGAATGCGTATCGGGCGGTCTACACGGTCCGGTTCGAACAGGCGGTCTACGTGCTGCACGCTTTTCAGAAGAAGTCGCCGTCTGGCGTCCGGACGGCGCTGCGGGACGTCGAGCTCGTCGCGAAGCGGTTGAAGACGGTTCAGAAGGATCACGAGAGTCACTATGGCACGTCGAAGCGCTGAATCATCCGAGCCAATCACGCGAGGAACGTCCAACGTCTTCGCCGATCTTGGCTTCCCGGACGCCGCGGAACGCCAGGCGAAGCTCCGCCTTGCCTACGCACTGAATCAGCTACTCGACGGCCGGAAGCTCGCGCAGGCCGAGGCGGCGAAGGTATTGGGAGTGTCGCAGCCGAAGGTGTCGGCGCTCCGCAACTACAAGCTCACGGGTTTCTCCGTGGAGCGCCTGATGAACCTGCTGACGGCGCTCGACCAGGACGTGCAGATCGTTATTCGGAAGAAGCCGCGCTCACGCAAGGCCGCGCGGATCAGCGTCGTGGCGGCGTGAGCGACAGACTCCGGCCCGTTGTTGAGACCTTGCCACTACTGTCATCCGCTCTCACGCTTGATGCGAACGCCTATCGTCGATATTGAGCGGGCTGGCCCGCTCAGACCTCGTGGGGTCGTCGCCCTGTCTAGAGACCGGCCCACTGGATGCCCAACTCCATCCCCGAGCGCGCCCCCCGCTGCACGGGGGTGTGGTTGAGAGCCAGCATCAGCAGGAAGGCGAGGAAGAAGGCGGCGCGCACACAAAAGCGATCCAGCGCGTGCGGCCGAACTCCCTGTTCCAGCGCTCGGCGCGTGCGCGCGTGTCGTCGCCGGACATGCGGGTCACGACCGATTCCTGGCTCTGCCAGATGCCGCGCGCGTCGTCGTGCCACACATCAGCGGTCATGGGTCGCTCCTTCGTTGAGTTGCCGCGCCAGCAGGCGCTTGATGCGGTGGACCTTCATTCCAGTCGCACTACGTGACGTGCCCACGATCTCGGCAATGTCCGCCGCCTCGAGGCCATGAGCTTACAGAGTCCCGGGCATATCCCGAGACGCAGAGCCTCCTGCGACGCGTTTCTTCGTCCCCCGGCGTGCAACTCATGTATCGTGGCTCCGACCATGAACCTGCCTGTCGAGCGGTGAGCCCTTGGCGATTCCGCGTCACGCTCTGTTCGTCCGCGTCACGCACTGGCTCACCAGCATCGCCGTGCTGGCGCTGCTCGTCAGCGGCTTCGAGATCGTCCTCTCGCATCCACGCTTCTATTGGGGCGAAGCCGGCAACGTCAATACGACGGCGCTGTTCGTCGTGCCGGTGCCGTCGTCGCGTTCCACTGTTCCGACCGGCTACAATTACGTGCTTCCCGATCAAATGGCTGGAGCCGCTACCTCCATTTCCAAGCGGCGTGGCTCGCGCTCTTCACGGCGCTCGTCTACGTGGTGCTCGGCATGCGCACGGCTCATTTTCGAACGCACCCGTTCCAGCCGAGGCGGATCGCACCTGGAGCGCGCTGCGTGAATCGATCGGTGATCACCTGCGGTTCGATCGCCGCGCGTTGGGCGAGCCGTCCGAATACAACCTGCTGCAACGGCTCTCGTACCTCGCCGTCATCTTCGTATTGTCGCCGCTGATGATCTGGACCGGGCTCGCGATGGCGCCGGCGTTCACCGCGGTGTTTCCGCTCAGCGTCACGGCCCTCGGTGGACGGCAGTACGCGCGCACGCTGCATTTCATCGTCTCGATTTCGCTGCTACTCTTCGTCCTGACGCATGTCGCGATGATCACGCTGGCCGGGTTCCGCGCGCGGATGCGGCCGATGATCACCGGCGCTGCGGAGACCCTCCGATGAGCAGAGTCAGTCGCCGACTGTTCGTCGCGACTGGTGCGACCGCGGCCGTAGCGGCTGCCGGAGCAGCGATCACGACCATCGGCCGTCGCTATGGACTGCTTCCGCCAGATGCCGGCGGCATCTACGGCCCTGGCGAGACGCTCTCGTACGCCGCACACCGCGTGTTTGGCGGGAACTCGCTGGCGCGCGAGTTCCCGAGCTCGATGATCTCGGCGAAACCGTTCGCCAATTCGATGGCGCCTCTGACCGATGCGTTCAAGCAACATCAAGCTGCCGGCTTCGCGAGCTGGCGTCTCGAGATCAGTGGGCATGTGGAACGGCCGGTATCGCTTTCACTGGCAGACCTGCGCGCGAACGAGGTGCGTTCGCAGATCACCGAAGTCACCTGCGAGGAAGGCTGGTCATACATCGCCGAATGGACCGGCACACCGCTCGCCACCGTGCTCGCGGCCAGCGTCGTTCGACCCACCGCTCGCTACATCGTCTACTTCTCGTCCGATCCAGAGTGGTGGGAGAGCATCGACATCGACGAAGCGATGCACCCTCAGACGCTGCTCGCGTGGGGCATGAACGGCACCGATCTGCCGGTGCCGTTCGGCTCGTAGAGCCACACTCACGGATCGCCAATGCCTGGGTGCGGGCCGCGTAGATCAGTCGATCGCCCTGGTAGTACCCGAAGACCGGCGCGGCGACCCGGGCTGCGGCGGGACACGAAGTTGAATCATGGCGAAACGGCTGACGGCTTTTCCTCCCGCGGTCTTCAGGAATAAGTAGTACATTGCCGGTTAGATCCGATGACGCTTCCTGCCGCCACTCGATTGGGCCCGTACGAGATCATGTCGGCGCTTGGCGCGGGCGGGATGGGGGAGGTTTATCGCGCCCGCGACACCCGACTTAACCGCGTGGTCGCAATTAAACTTCTACCCCCTCATCTCGCAGCCGACCCGCGCTTCCGGGAACGGTTCGCTCGGGAGGCTCGGAACATCTCGGCGCTGAATCACCCGAACATCTGCACCTTGTTTGACGTCGGCGAAATAGCGACGACCGGTGCGGCAGGAGAACACGATGCGGCCGGGCCTGAGATCGTCAGCTATCTGGTGATGGAATATATCGAGGGCGAGACGCTCGCAGGGCGGCTTGAGCGGGGCCCCGTTCCCCTCGTCGAGGTCCTCAAGGTCGCGTCGGAGATCGTCGGTGCGCTCGATAAGGCGCACCGAAGCGGGATCGTCCATCGCGATTTGAAGCCGGGCAATGTGATGCTGACGAAGGCCGGCGCAAAACTACTTGACTTCGGTTTAGCGAAGACCGGATCGGCCAACCACCCGGCACTGGCAGGCCAGAGCGCGCTCGGGACCATCACGGCGCCCCCAGGCGACAGCGGCCGGCCGCTGACCGAAGAGGGTACGGTGCTCGGGACGTTCCAGTACATGGCGCCCGAGCAGGTCGAAGGAAAGGAAGCCGACGCCAGAACCGACATCTTCGCGTTCGGGTCTGTGTTGTTCGAGATGCTCACGGGCCGCAGAGCCTTTCACGGTGAGAGTCGAGCGAACCTGATTGGCGCGATTCTCAAGGACGAACCTCCGCCGGCCAGCCACGCTCAGCCGGCGGTTCCTCCGGCACTCGACTATCTGGTGCAGACGTGTCTCGCGAAGGATCCAGAGGATCGTTTCCAGTCCGCCCACGACCTGCTCCTGCTGTTTCACTGGATCAGTCAAGCGGGTGGAATTCATAATTCCTCCGCGCCATTCGTAGCGCAGCCAAGACGCGTGGAACGCACGATTTGGGCTGGCGTCGTTGTCGCAGTCGCCGCGCTCACGGGGATCGCCGCCTGGTCACTCAGGCCCACCGCGCCGCTCAGACACGTCGAGCGATTCCCGTATCTCCTCCCTGAAAACCAGCACTTCGACTCGAACGACGCCCACAATGTCGCGATCTCGCCGGACGGCACGAAGGTCGCCTACGTTGCGAATCAACAACTGTACTTGCGGACACAGGATCAGCTCGAGGCGCAACCGATTCAGGGAACGGATGAAGACCCTCACCAGCCCGTGTTTTCACCCGACGGCCAGTGGATCGCCTACGTCGTCTCGGTCGGCGGTGGCGCCGCCTCGGCGGGCGTGGGCGGCGGTCTGGCGGCGCTGCTCAAGAAGGTGTCCACCGCGGGCGGGGTGTCGAACACGCTCGCGCGGCTCGATGACAATCCGCTCGGGGTGAGTTGGGCCAAGGGCTCGATCCTCTTTGGCGAAGACGTGGCCGGCAAGGGCTACGGCATTCGCATCGTTTCCGACAATGGCGGGGAACCGAGGATGCTCATCTCCGTGGATGGGCCGAGTGAACGCGCGGCACAGCCTCAATTGCTGGACGACGGCAAACATGTCGTGTTCACCGTGGGTCGAGCCGGATCCAGCGAGGCCGACAGTCAGAAATCGTGGTGCAATCCGTCGAGGGCGGTGAGCGACGCGTCTTGATCAACGGAGGCGCTGATCCTCATGTCTTGCCGATGGGACAATTGGTCTACATTCACAACGCTACCGTGCTGGTGGTGCCCTTCGACGCGAGCAAGCTGTCGGTCAACGGGGACCAGGCCGTGCCGATCGCCAATGGCGTCTCGCAGTTGGGCAGCTCCGGCCAGTTTGCCGTTTCCCACGAGGGAAGGCTCGTCTATCAGCCTGGCGCCGTCGTTTTGTCCACGGGCTCACGTGCGCTGGCTTGGGTCAACCGCCACGGGGACGAAGAGGCCACCGCGACACCCCCTGGGCGTTACCTCGATCCCCGCCTTTCACCAGACCGCACGAGGCTAGCCGTGAGCTCGGGCGAAGACATCTTGATTTGGACGTTCAGCACGGGGACGCTATCGAACCTCACGTTCGACGCCCCGCTCCAGTACAACCCCACGTGGATGCCAAACAGCCAGCATGTGGTCTTCGATTCGAGTGAGGGTGGTCAGACCCAGATTCTCAGGAAAGCCATCGATGGGACCGGCCCGGCGGACGTTTTGAGCAGCGCGCCGGCCGGATATCCTGAGTCCATCGCGCCGCGCGGCGAGATGCTGACCTATCACACCCCTGGGAACACCCTGATGCTGTTGCCGCTTCCACCCAGTGGCCCCGCTCGACCGCTTGTGCAGACAAAGGCTCAGACGTTAAACGCCGAGATCTCACCCGACGGGCGTTGGATCGCGTACCAAGCCAACGACAGCGGTCGCTTCGAGATCTACGTTCGACCCTATCCCGCGACCGACACAGGGTTCTGGAAAGTGTCTTCCGCTGGCGGAACCTGCCCCCTTTGGTCACGCAACTCGGACGAACTCTTCTACCTGTCCGGTCCCCCGTCATACTTGACCGCAGTCAAGGTGATGTCGGGACCGGGACCGGCGTTTGCATTTGGCACGTCGGAACCTCTATTCCCCGCCACAGGCTACCTATCCTCTGTCGCCCGCAATTATGACCTCTCGCCGGACGGTTCACGATTCATCATGGTCAAATCCGTCATTGGCACCATGTCTCGCCGTCCGTCGCTCGTCTATGTGTCGCACTGGGCTGATGAAATCAGCAGCAAGACCGCGAAATAGGGCCTTTTAGAATGGCTTCCTCTTCTTCTCGCAAATGATGCCGCCGTCCTTGACGGCAAGGTTCGACGGTCGCTGCCCGGCCGCCCGGCCTGTCCCGTTGGCGCGAGCGGAGCTTCGCTTCCAGGCGGGCGGGTTCGACGAAAGCGCTCCCGCACCGTGGGCTCGAACAATTCGACAAACCGAGCGGTAATAGCGCTCGAAGCGCGGATCGTTCCAGAGCTGCTGGAGGATCCGCTGGCGCGGGTGTCTTCGAGTGTGAGATGCCTTTCTGCAGCGCCGACGGGATTACTCCTGTGTGACGCCGCGGTGTTCAGCAACCGGCTCGCCCGCACCGAAGACCGGTCCGAATCAGCTGGAAGTGATTCGTAAGCTCCTGCCTGGCTTGACTATGCGGCTCGTCGGAGCCCCTCGAGTTGGCGTAGCCAGCTCATCATCTGGTTCCAACTGGTGAAAATCTGGCTCACTTCTTTCCTTAAGGATTTTTCGATCTCTCTGGCGCTGATCGGCGGCATCGTTCTCATCTTGACAGCCAATCGCCGCGTCTAGTGTGCTCGCCGCCTGCGCCTGAAGGCTTGGCAGAACGTGCGAATCAGGCATCGAAATCGTCGAGATCGCGCTGGGGATCGAGCCCACGGAATTTTCCGCGACGTCTAATCTGTCCGGTTCCGGAAGTGAGTTGACAGTTCCTTCATCGAGCTTCGCTGCACAGGCCCCCTAGCGGGTGAGGGGGCCTGCTCCGCTCATCGCATCACTCGCGCCCCAGAACAGCAACGCCGGCGTGCGCCCCTTGAGCCGATAGCCCTGATGCGGCCGCCGCCGATTGTAGAACGCCAGGAACGCATCGAGCGTGTGCTGCAACTGCCGCACACTGCGGAAGTACGTCCGGCGAAAGACCAGGCGCCAGTGCTCATGCAGGATCGTGCCCTGGAACCGCTCGACGAAGCCGTTGGTCCACGCATGCCGGGGCTGCGTGCGCGTATGCCGGATCCCGAGGCGCGCCAGCCCCGCGTCGAACGCGCCCTTGAATTCCTTGCCGCGGTCCGTCAGCACCCGCCGCAGCGTCCACCCGGCCCGCGCATAGATCGGCACCACGACGTCCGTCAAAAAGGCGAGCACGGCCGCGCCCGTCACTTCACCCGCGTGCACGCGGGCCCACCCGTACGAACACGCGGCGTCACAGGCCGTGATTGGCCACACTTTACCGACCCCTTTCAGCCGCCCCACATAGAACGTCTCGAGCGACAGCAGGTCGCCGGGCTGCTCGGCGTGCACGTGCCGCACCAGGCGCCGCCGCACCCGCTCGGTCAGGATGCCGCGCACGGCGGCGTGCTCGTGCTCGAGCGCCGCGAGCCGTGCGTCTCGCCGGCTCAGCGGGTGGCGCCGCAGGATCCGCCACACCGTGGTCGCCGGCACCACCAGGTGCTGCTCGGCCAACTGCGCACTGACCCAGCGGGCCCCGCGCGTCGGCCACGCCAGCGCCACGGCGATCACCCGATGCTCGGTCTCCAGGCTCTGACTCGCCGGCCGACCCGGCCGCGCCGCCGTCGGTTTGGGCCGCACCCCCTCGGCGCCATACCGCCGCCACTGGGTCCGCCACTCATAAAATTGCGCCCGCGACACGCCGAACACCCGACAGGTCACGCTCACATTGCCCGACTGCTCGGCCGCGCGCAGGAGTCGCAACCGCGATGCGAGTACACTCTCTTCGAGGGTCATGGGACACCGGCCTTTCGCGATTCCCCGCCAAGAGAAACTCGTGAAAGGATAGGCCTCCTGACCCTCACTCCGACTCGGTCAGGTCCCTACGACTGTCAACTCACTTCCGGAACGCGTCAGTCTAATCGCATCACGATTTGCTGCCGATCACGTAGCCCCATCGCACCGAGCCGAACGTGATCAGCGTCAGCAGATACGAGAACACGCCTTGCACGCAGCGCGCATCCGTCAACCCTGCGTCGCGCAACGTGGCGGCGTATTTCGACGTGTGCCGCACGTCGACGATGAGCACGCGCCCGCCAGGCGCCAACACACGCGCGATTTCGCGCACGGCGGTCTGCCGCTCGCCCGCGTTGTAAATGTTGTGCAGCGCCATGCTCGAGAGCACCACGTCGAAGCTGGCGTCAGGGAAGGGAAGTTTTCGCGCATCGCCGGTGTGGACTTCGACTTTGTCGGCGACGCCTTCGATCATCGCGTTGCTTAACGTGCCCGCTGCGTTGTTGCCGCTGAGATCTTCCTGCTGCCATTTGTCGATGCCGACGGCGCGGCCGGTTGAGAGCCGCTTGGCCGCGCCGATGAGAAACAATCCCAGCCCGCACCCCACATCCAGCACGCGCTCGTTTCCGTTCCAGTTGATCTTGTCGAGATATGTTTCACGCTCGCGCACCTTGCCGATCTTGCTGTCGTAAATCATCCACAACGCCATCGCGCCGCAGCCCAGGCCGGCCCCGATTAACGGCCGGGCAATCACCGCGATGACATCCTGCCGGGACCACACGCCCAGCAGCCGCGTGATCAGCGAGATGATCCCCAGCGCCGCGACGATAAGCATATTGCGCACCGCCAGAGGCGCATCCAGGCCGTAATTGGGAGTCCGATTTTCATTCATCCTTTGCCTTTCATGATCCGGGCAATCTAATCACTCGGCCTGGACGATGACAAATCCGTCTTCCGGATCCGCAAGATCGCGGTCGTTGACATAAGAGGCCACGAGGAACACCGCGAACTCGTGTTCCAGGCCCTCGGGGGCACGTACGCCCTCCAGTACGCGTACCAATGGCGGCTCCATTCTGATGCTCCGGGTCTTCCACGGGCGCGAAGCAAGGGAAGGGCGCAATCCGAGCACTCACGCTGCTCGTCGAAGGCGCTCGATCTGCCGCAGCCACTCGTTGAGGTGGTTCCAACTCGCGAAAATGCGGCTCACCAGCCTCCGCTCTCGTTTCTCGCGGAGGCTGTCCGCCGTAGCGCTGAAGAATCTGCTCGCGTAGGCGGACGTTCCCCGCTCGAAGAGAGCTCCGGCTGGCTTCGCCTTGCCAGATGTTCCGGATAGCAGAATCTGCGCCGTTTCATCTTCCCAGGCCTGATACTCGACTCCTTCCGGGCTCACCACTTAATCCTCTACCGAACAACAAGTTCTGGTCGTTCTCGCACGACGCCTTCGGAGGCGAGGAACTTGCCGTACGTCTCGCCCAACGCCGCACGAGGTCGGTGCGGAGGCGCGACAAATCCCGCGTTTGCCTCCCAGCATGAAGAACCTCGTCGATGATGTCGCCGGTGCCCTTGCAAGCCGGAGACAAAATCTTGGGACGCTTGGGCCGTCGCGTGAACGACGGTGTCTATAGTCTCGGGGGAAGTCCGGCTGTGGAATTCCGACATTTCGTGCAACTCATCGCCATCGGGTTACAGGCCCGTATCCCGATGCACATGACCGGCTTTCCCGGCGTCGGCAAGACGGAGTTCACCAAGAGCCTCGAGGCGGGATTCGATCACGTCGGGATCAAATGCAAGGTGGTCGTCCTGGTCGGGTCGATTCGGGAACCACAGGACTTCGGCGGCTTTCCGGTGTCGACGCCGGACGGCGTGCGCCTGCTGCCGATGGCCTGGGCGCGCGACGCGCAGCGCCTCGCCGAGGATGGCTACCTGGTGGTGGTCTTCCTGGACGAGCTCACCACCGTTCCGCCGACGACGCAGGCAGCGATGCTGCGCCTGCTGACCGAGAACGTCTGCGGTGAGCTGCGGCTGCCGGACTACGAGCCGGGAAAGGGCGGCGTCGTGTATCTGTGCGCCAGCAATGCGGTGGAATGGGCCGCCGGCGGACAGGAAATCCAGGCGCCGATGGCGAACCGGTTGTGGCACGGCGAGTTCCCGATGGATCACGAGACGTGGTGCGATTTGATGGTGAGCGATTTTCCGGCGCCGGGCAGCATGCCCGTGCTGCCGGCCGACTATCTGGGCCGATACCATCACGGCCAACGGGCGACGATCGCCGCGTATGTGAGGGCCGCCGGTCGAGAGGCCTGGCTGGCGCCTCCCACCGATCCGGCCCGGCGGAGCGGTCCGTGGCCATCGGGCCGTACCTGGTATCTTGCGTCACGGTTCCTCGCGGCGATCGACGCCGTGTCGCCCGGCAATCGGGTGCTGCAAGGCGCGGCGCTCGCAGGCCTGGTGGGCGACCAGGCGTTGCCGTTCATGGAGTACCGCGAGGCCCTGAACCTGCCGGATCCGGAGGACATCCTGAGGGATCCCCGCCGTTTCGTGCTCCCCGATCGCGTCGATCGCGCCTATGCCGTGTGCTACGCGCTCGCCGGTGCCGTCATCAACAACAACACGCCGCCGCGGTGGGAAGCCGCGATGATCGCCCTCGGCGTCGGCAGCCGTAAGAACGCGGACATTCCGGCAGCTGCGGCGCGCACGTTGTGCGATCAACGGAACCGTCCTGCGGGTCTCACCAAGCTGCCGGAGGAGTGCCGGCCCTTCTACGAGCTGATGCAGATGGCGAAGCTCGTGCCGCGGGAGTGACGGTGAAGCTCCCATTCCTCGATCTGACTCGCCGTTCGGATCGTGAGACCGATGGGTATTCCCGCGCGCTGCAGGCGGCTCGCGTGCGGGCGGCGTATCAACGCAGCTATTTCGCGCCGGCGCTCTTCAATATGATTCCCGTCGCCACCGACTTGATCGACAGCATGGCCGTCGACGCGCACTGGCGCCTGTACTACAACGAAATGTGGTTGGCGCGGCACTCGGTCGAAGAGAACGCGACGCTGCTCATTCACGAGGTGGGGCATCTGCTGCGCGACCACGAGGCGCGAAAGAAGGCTGCCGGCATCACGGATCATCGGCGCTGGAACACGGCCGGCGACTGCGAAATCAATGACGATCTTGACGCCGAGGGATTCCCGCTGCCGGGCGATCCGCCGTTACCCGTCAAGTACGGGTTGGAGAGCGGCGCCACGGCCGAGGTCTACTACAAGCAGCTGTCGGCGCCGCCTCGTGCAGAGAAACCACAGTCGGCTGCTGATAGCGGACACGCCGGGCAGGACTGCGGGTCGGGCGCCCACGGCGAGCGGCGAGTCTGGGAGTTGCCGGCGGACGACGAGGGTGAAGGAAAGACACCTGGCGTCGATCGCTTGAAGGCCGAGCTCGTGCGGCGCGAGGTGGCCCGGTGCATCGACGAGATCTCGACCTTCGCCGGCGACGTCTCACCCGCGTGGCGCCGGTGGGCCCACGCCACCCTCGCACCGAAGGTCGACTACATGGCCACGATCTGTCACGTAGTCCGCAGAGCCTTGCGCGAGAGTACGCTGGGCCGGTACGACCGCACCTACAGGCGGCCGCATCGACGGCAGGCGTGCTACGGCGAGTTCCTCATGCCCAGCTTCCAGCAGCCGCGGCCGCACCCGGGATTTCTGATCGATACCTCCAGCTCCATGGAAGACTCACAGTTGGCGCGAGCCCTGGCGGAACTGGCGGGCCTGACCCGCCAACTCGGGTACGGCGCAGACGTCGTCGTCGCGTGCTGCGATGCCGCGGTCCGCGACGTGCGGAAGGTCTTTGGAGCCGGGCAGGTCGAATTGTACGGCGGCGGCGGTACGGACCTGGATGTCGGGCTGCGCGCGTTCATCGAGAGGACGCACGATCCGATCGACCTGCTGGTGATTGTGAGCGACTGCCACACGACATGGTCGAACGACGTGCCTCCGTTTCCTGTGATCACCATCCGCGTCGGCGACGGCCCACCGCCGCCCTGGGGAAATCGCCGCGGCAATACGGTGATTTCAATCGAGGACAGACGTGGCTAACTGGGGACCACCGCTCGAGATCAGCCCGTGGCGGCGCCGCGGGCTGAAGATTCCACCGGACTCGTTTCGCGCGTGGGTCAAGCTGGGCACGTGGGAATTCGGCATGGGCGTGCTCTTGTACTTGATCTTTGGCTTCGGCACGCACCTGATGGTCTCGGCGCCTCACAGCATCGTCACCGTGTTCGACTTCACGAACTGCTATGCCGCTCCGCCCGTCGCGCTGCCATGCGAACGCGTCGCGTACCGAACGGGCGCTCTGAACGCGGCGTTCAACGCGTGGTGTGGTCTTCTGCTGATGGCCGTCGCGGCGTGGCTCGTGTGGGACTTGTGGAGCGCGGCGGCGCCCAGGCCGATCACCGACGACTTTTTGAAACTGCTCGAAGACTCGTTCGCGCGGGACTGGCGCAAGCCGCGCACCTGGCCATGGACACGAGTGGCGTGGGCCTACGGCTTCGCGGTCGTTGGCGTCACATCGGGAGTGGGCATGTCGCTGCTGATTTCAGCGCTTTCCGCCTTACCGCCGGCGAAGGCGCCGACCGTTCTTATTGAAACGTCCCAGCAGTTCAGAGCGATTCAGTAACGTTGCTCGATCCCGAGGTGACCTGGGCCGAGGTGATTCGTAAGGTGACGACTGCGGGATTCGTCGAGGTCAGTGCGGGAGGTCCGAACGGTATAATCGCCTCGCGCCAAGCATGGCGCCTTGCGGGCGGTATCCTCCGAGCAGTCGCGGCCGTGGCGGACGGCAACGGAGGCGCGGGCGCTCGGACTCTCAAGGAGGCCTGCATGAAGCCGAGGAAGACCTTCACGCCGACGGCGTAGAGGTTCGAGTCCTTGTCGCGCTTCTCGCTGGCCTGGCAGTCGCCGTGGCGCTTGGCCAGCTGGTCCGACACATCCTGGTCGGCGTGACACCGCACGATCCGCTGGCACTGCTGCTCGCGGGCGTTGTGGTTGCGGTTGTGAGTCTCGTCGCGATCGCGTGGCCTGCACGGCGGTCCGCGGCCGTGCATCCGCTCGAAGCGCTCAGAGCCGAGTGACTGCATCGCCTCAATCAGTGGAGCCGCGAGATCGGCAGCAATCACGAAGGCGTCCGACGAAGCACGAGATCATGCATTCGACCAGCTTCGAAAGGACGCAGACCCGACGCAGTGAGGGGCGGCCGCGTGAGCCGAAAGCCCAGCATCGAAGGCGCGCCGGCGACCGTCACCAATGTGATATACCTCGCGGGCATGACGCAGACGATCGCCTTGGTGCTCGCGCTTGCCGTGCTTCAGACCGCGCCGACCGCCGGAACCTGGAAATCCCTGTTCGACGGCAAGAGTCTCGAAGCCTGGCGCATCTTCAAGACCGACAAGGCGCCGACGATGTGCGACAGACCCGGCGCGAAGGACTGCTGGGAGATTGTCGACGGGGTGCTGCAGAAGGACGGCCACGCCAACGACATCGCATCGAAGGAACAGTTCGGCGATTTCGAGCTCGAGCTCGAGTGGAACATCGGAAACGCCAGCAACAGCGGTGTGTTCTATCGAGGGACCGACGCGTTCGAGCAGATCTACTGGAGCGCGCCGGAGTATCAGCTCCTCGATAACCAGAATGCCGCCGATAACAAGCAGGACAACCACCTCGCGGGGTCGGTGTACGACCTGTTCGCCGTTCCAAAGACTGCAGCGAAGCCTGCCGGTGCGTGGAATCAGACGCGCATCGTGGCGAAGGGCAAGCACGTCGAGCATTGGCTCAACGGTCAGAAAGTCGCGTCATACGACATCGGCAGCCCAGAGTGGGACGCCGCCATCAAGGCGAGCAAGTTCACGTCGGAGAAGTACCCGGATTTCGGCAGGGCGCCGAAGGGCTACCTCGGCATACAGGGCGATCATCCTGGGACGCTGAAGCTGCGCAACATCCGAATCCGCGAGCTGAAATAGCGCCTTCCGCTGCGGTGCGCTCAACCGTCACGGTCCAGATGACGAATAGAGTCGATCGAGGACGTCCTCGGACCGCGTCCACAGGCCTTGGGAATTGACCAGTGGACGGAGTCACGCAGCGCCAATCCACAGGCCGTGATAGCGTCGGTTGCGAGCCCCCGCAACCAGCTCAGCAATACAGCCGCGAATTGTTCGCGGCTTTCTTGCGCACGACGACCCGCCTTTGGATCGCCGCCGCAACCAACGCCCTTCGCAGATCCATCTATTCGGTTCACATGACACGGAGCTGCATCGGATCCGCACGTTCCGAATGATGGAAGGCGGGGCAGGTGCCGCTGGTCGTAACGACCAACGGACGTACCGACATCGCACCCGATCTGAGCTCGTGATTCACCGACGGGTCTCGGCGCAGCAAGGGCGCGTGCGGCGACATGCTCGCTCGGAGGGTTGCCGAACTTTTGTGAGCGGGCGGCGTGATGGTCAGGTCGGCTGAGAAATGGAACACTACGGGCCTCGCCCACGACGCACGCGCCTTCGTCTATCAATCCGATGCCCTCGCGTGGGCCGAAGAGGTCCGGCTCGCCGTGCTGCCCGCTGTTCAATTGTGAACATCGCAGGTCAGGTCGACCGCCGTATCCTGCCCTCCCTCCTCTGGCAGGAGTAGGCCATGTCCAGTCAGCAACCCCCGTCCGGCCGCGATCGGGTCGAGCGCCACGAGTCGTGCTCACATTGCGCGAAGTCGCGAGTTTCCACGGTCATGTTCACCCACTACGTCGTCTACATGCGCTGCGGGTCCTGCAGCCAGGTGTGGAGAATCCCGAAGCCAGGTGCAGCGCAGTTAGGCGCGGCATTGCCGCCCGTGGACTGGGACGTCGCCCAAAGGGACGGAGACGCCCGTCTGCCGGCTCAGTCCGACAGCCGCCACACGTTCGCTGCTCGCGGGCCTTTGGCGCTCTCCACGAGGTCGAACTCGAGCCCGTAGTGTCCCATGCAGGATCCGGACGCTGACGTAGCCTTCGGGGGTGTTTCCGTTTCACTTTGTGGCGGCGATGCTGTGCGGGTGGCTGCAGCGCGCGCAGGAGGACGTCATCGCGTTCCTCCGTGAAGAGAACCGGGTACTTAAGGCGCGGCTTGAGGGCCGACTGCGCTTCGACGACCAGGAACGACGACGTGTCGCGGAGCTCGGCCATCGCCTGGGCCGTCGGTGGCTCGCCGCGGTCGCCACGATCGTGACTCCCGACACCCTCCTGCGCTGGCACCGCGAGCTGGTTGCGCGCAAATGGACGTACGCCGGCGGCCGCGGGAGGCCGCCCGGCGTGCAGGCCCGCATTCGCGCCCTGGTTCTGCGGATGGCCACCGAGAACCCGATGTGGGGGTACACCCGTATTCAAGGTGCCTTGCAGAACCTGGGGCACCAGGTCGGGCGTTCGACCATTGCGCGCATCTTGAAGACGGCTGGGATGCCGCCCAGCCGTGAACGCCCGATGACGTGGCGGACGTTTGTGCGCGCGCATTGGCCGGCCCTGCTGGCGGCCGATTTCTTCACGACCGAGGTGTAGACCGCCCGGGGGCTGGTGACCTATTACACCGCGTTCGTCATCGAGCTGCGGTCGCGCCGTGTCCATGTCCTCGGTTCCACACCGTATCCGGACGATCCCTTTATCGTGCAAGCGTTCAGGGACTTGGCGGGTGAGGGCGAGGTGCTCCGCGCCGGTCGGTGCTGATCTGCGATCGCGATCCGACGTGGAGCCACGCGATGGAGACGCTCCTGACGACGGTTGGTGTTCGGGTTGTTCGCACGCCGGCCGCGGCGCCGGACTGCAACGCGCACGCTGAGCGTTTCGTCCGGTCGATCAAGACCGAGTGCCTCGAGCGCGTCGTGCCGCTGGGCGAGCGGCACCTCCGGTACCTCGTTCGAGAGTGTGTGGCCCACTATCACGGCGAACGAAATCACCAGGGCATCGGGGAACGAACTCATCGACCGGCCACCGATGCAACGTACCAGGGGACCGGTGTACCGACGCCAGCGGGTGGGCGAGGTACTCAACTACTACTACCGGTCGGCCGCGTAGGCGACCCGCCCGTCTGAGTTTGGGACACTACGGGCGTGATCGTCAGGGTTGGCCGAGAAATGAAACATTACGGGCGCCCCTCAGCGCCGAGTGTGAGGGCGGGCTCCCACGACGCTTGTTCAAGGGCAGAGGGCCGTCGCTCCTCAAACGTGCGCCACTCATGCCCGCGCTCCACGGCAGCGATGTGAGCCAGCAGCGCGCCAATCGAGTTACTGGAGTCATCGTGCAGATGATCAAGTGCCGCTATGCTCAGGCCTTCGACGGCTGAGCGAGAACTGGCTTGGTGCGCTTAGGACGCCTCAGGCCGGCTGCTGGTCTGCTTCCGCTTCGAGGCGCGCACGCTCGGCCCTGGATTGGTGAATTGCGTTCTCGAGTGCCTCGTCGGCCAGCAGCGTCAGGTCAGCCGCTGCGCCCTTGAGGTCCCCGTGCTCCACCGCCCGGGAGATGACTTCCGCCTTCGTCGCGCCCCGTTTCTTCCCGAGAAAGGGCTTCACCAGCAAATAGATCACGTCGGCGAGCGGCATGTACCGCACGAATCGTCGCAGGAGCGTGATCGCCTGGGCTGGGTGCTGTGTCAGCTTGTACAGGATCAGCTTTCGCATCTCTTCCGACCGGATCCGGTGGACTTCCTCACCCGGCAGGCATGTTGGATCGATCGACGTGCACTTGAAGTACTTATACCAGTCCGTCGCGTCGTTCACGAGACCGCGCCTCAGGAACTCCTGCCACAGTGGTGTTCCCCGATACACACACAGCCGGTTGAAGCCGAACGTATCGATCCGGAGCTTCGAGGCGAACCGGAACGTTGCCCGCAGATCCTCCTCGGTCTCGTCGGGGATGCCCACGACGAAGAACCCGTGAACGATTTCTATCCCCGCGTCCTTCGCCCGGTCCACTGCCATCTCGATCTGTTGGAGGGTCTGCTCCTTCTTCAGGCGGTCAAGGATCTTCTGACTCCCGCTTTCGATGCCAAACATCAGCGTCCGGCAATGTGCCTTTGCCATGGCGGGGAAGAGGTCCATGCAGACCGAGTCGACGCGCCCCTCGCACCCCCACTCAATCGTGATCGCGTTCTCATTGATCCCGTTGCAGATCGCCTGGATCCGTTTTGGCTGGAGAAGGAAGTGGTCGTCCACGAAGTACACCGCCCCGTACCCCTCGTCCTGCAGCTCCTTCATCTCCTTCACCACGGAGCCGGCGCTCCTGGCCCGCCACTTCCCCTCGTTGAAAATCGGGATGTCGCAAAAGACGCACGGCCACGGACAGCCCCGAGACGTTTGCATCGTCGTGAAGCGGTCCAGCGAGAGGACCGCGGGGACGTCCAAGGGCATCGACTCCACGAATTCGAGGGCCAGGCTGGACCGGTCGGGGAAGGGCCACTGGTCCAGGTTTCGCTCTGGAATCCGGTTGGCGTTGTGCTGGATCTTGCCGTCCTTCTGCCAGGTCACGCCCGTGACGGTCTCCGGATCGTCAATCCGCTCAAGAAGGTCGAGGATGAGCTGTTCGCCGTCGCCACGACAGACGAAGTCGACCTCTGGAACCTGCAGCTTGACGAGCTGTGCGTTCAGCGACGCGAAGACGCCGCCGAAGGCGATCTTGACGTGGGAATCGGCGGCGCGGACCAAGCGAGCCAGGATCTTGGCGTACGGGTAGCTCGTGGTCGACAGGAAGCTCAGGCCGACCAAATGCGGCTTGATTCTCCGAATCTCGCTGACGATGACGTCGTTGGGCGTCGCGGGGTTGGCCTGGTCGAAGATGAAGCACTCGTGGCCGGCGCGCTTGAGCACCGAGCTGAGCGACATGATGCCGATCGGCGGGAAGCCCATGACCTGTAGCCGGCCGCTCTTCGCGGTCTTCTTCCGCGGAATGGCGAAGAACTGAGGGTCACGGACGTGCACGAGCACAACGCGCATAGGTCTCCTCGAGCGACAGCATCGCCCAGAAGCGTATCCATGGTCGACCGCAATATCAACCATGGCAACAGGAACGGACTCTTCAGCAGGGACAACAGTTCTCACGCGCGATGAAAAGGGAAAAGGCCCGGTCGGAGGCCGGGCCTTTGTTGTTTCATGTAGCCTTCTGCCTTCGTGCAGGCCGCGCTTAGTACATGCCGCCCATCCCGCCACCACCCGGCATCGGCGCTTCCTTCTTCTCTTCCGGAATCTCGCAGATCAGCGCTTCGGTCGTGAGGAGCAGCGACGCAATAGACGATGCGTTCTGGAGCGCTGAGCGCACGACCTTGGTCGGATCGATGACGCCCGCGTTCACGAGATTCTCGTACCGGTCGGTGAGCGCGTTGAAGCCCTCTTCGTGCTTCATCTCGCGCACTTTCTGGACGACGATCAATCCCTCCTGGCCCGCATTGGTCGCAATCCAGCGCATCGGCTCCTCGATGGCGCGCCTGACGATGGTGACGCCGATCTGCTGATCGCCGCCGAGCGTCAGGCCGTCGAGCACCTTCGAAGCGCGAATCAGCGCCACGCCGCCGCCGGGGACGATCCCCTCTTCCACAGCGGCCTTGGTCGCGTGCATCGCGTCCTCGACCCGCGCCTTCTTCTCCTTCATCTCGGTTTCGGTGGCCGCACCAACCTTGATGATCGCGACGCCGCCGACCAGCTTCGCCAGCCTCTCCTGCAGCTTCTCGCGGTCGTAATCCGACGTGGTGTCCTCGACCTGGGCGCGGAGCTGTTTCACGCGACCTTCGATGGCGGTCGACGTGCCCCCTCCTTCAACGATCGTCGTGGTGTCCTTGTCGATCGTGACCTTCTTCGCCTTGCCGAGGTCGTCCAACTTGAGGTTCTCAAGTTTGAGGCCAAGATCCTCGGTGATTGCCTTACCCCCGGTCAGCGTGGCGATGTCCTCCAGCATGGCCTTGCGGCGATCGCCGAAGCCGGGCGCCTTGACCGCCGCGGCGTGCAGCGTGCCGCGCAGCTTGTTGACCACGAGCGTCGCCAGCGCTTCACCCTCGATGTCCTCCGCAATGATGAGCAGCGGCTGGCCGAGGCGCGCGACTTGCTCGAGCACGGGAAGCAAGTCCTTCATGGAGCTCACTTTCTTCTCGTGGATCAAGATCACCGGGTTCTCGAGCACGACTTCCATGCGCTCGGGATCCGTGACGAAGTAAGGCGACAGGTAGCCGCGGTCGAACTGCATCCCTTCGACGACCTCGAGCGAAGTTTCCATGCTCTTGGCCTCTTCGACCGTGATGACGCCGTCCTTGCCGACCTTGTCCATCGCTTCCGCGATGATCTTGCCGATCGTCTCGTCGTTGTTCGCAGAGATCGTGCCGACCTGCGCCACCATGTTGCCACTCACCGGCTTCGACATCGTTTTCAACTCGCCGGTGAGCGCCTCCACCGCTTTCTCGATCCCGCGCTTGATGTCCATCGGGTTCGCGCCGGCCGCGACGTTCTTCGCACCCTCCCGGTAAATCGCCTGCGCGAGCACGGTGGCGGTCGTGGTGCCATCACCGGCCGTGTCCGACGTCTTGCTCGCGACCTCGCGCACCATCTGCGCGCCCATGTTTTCCCGCGGATCCTTCAGGTCGATTTCCTTGGCGACGGTGACACCGTCCTTCGTGATGGTCGGCGAACCGAATTTCTTGTCGAGGACAACGTTGCGGCCCTTGGGACCGAGGGTCACCTTGACCGCGTCGGCCAACTGGTTGATGCCGCGTAGCACGGCCTGCCGTGAGTGCTCGCCGTACACAATCTGTTTTGCCATGGAATCCTTCCCTATTTCCTGTTCTTCTTCGTGTCGCTGCCTTCGATGACACCCAGCACTTCGTCTTCGCGCATGATGAGGTAGTCCTCACCATCGAGCTTGATTTCCTGCCCCGAGTACTTGCCGAACAGGATGAGGTCACCGGCCTTGACGTCGGGCGGCTGGCGGGAACCGTCGTCCCTGATCTTGCCGGTGCCGGCAGCGATCACCTTGCCTTGCTGCGGCTTTTCCTTGGCGGTGTCTGGAATGATGATCCCGCCGACGTTCTGTTCGCCTTCGTCAAGGCGCCGGATGATGAGGCGGTCGTGGAGCGGTCTGACATTCATGGTATAGGACTCCTTCGTCTTCCCACATTGGCGCAGGTGGCAGGGGCGGGGTCAGCAGATAGGGCTGGTCGCGCAGCTCGCGGCTCAACTGCGCGTGGCGCTGACGCCACGGCTCGAAGCGCCCCGCGATGGCGTCGAGCAACCGGGCTTTGTGTGGGGACCGCTCGCTGAAGGGCCGCCCGTCGGAAGAAGCTCGCGCCCAGCTCGGCATACCAGCGAATGTTGTGCCGTCGACGCATCTGGTCCTCGAAAAATCCCGCCAGGAGCAGGCACTGTGCGCCCGCCGTTTCCATCATCAGGCTGTCGTGCAGCAAGGTCGTGTCGAACACAAAATGGTCAAAGACCGCGCTGAGATTCGCGGGGGCCGGCGCATCGATATCGGGTTGTGTGGAGACCTGGGCATAGTGTGCCAGGAGACTGGCGTTGTAGAGGAGCTCCTCTCGATCGACGGTCGGCTCGGAGACGTCTAGAAGGCGCAGAACGAAAAACTCCAGCGTCTGCTGATGATCGATCGCGAGCAGCTCCCGTAGCGGATCCATTGACACCCCGAGTGAACAGGTTGCGATCGACGCGCTGCTGTGACCTATCCGTTTTCGCATGCGCCGGACTACTGACCGCGGCGACGACCCCGGTCCGGAGGCTGACGAGACACTGAAGCGAGGGCGCGGCCAATACCGCGGGAAGGCTGCAGGAACTCCGAGAGGGAAGATTCCTTCAGTCTACTCTTCCTACACCGCCGCTGCGAGTCGGCTCGTCCTTCCCGCGTATGTCGCGCTGCGCCGATCCGTTTCCTCGTCCTGTCGTCCTTGCTTGTGCCTCGGAAAGGGCGTAAGCTTCAGTTGCATCGCTTTCCTGAGCACTGCCGCATCCCGCCGGGGAACTTGTTCCCGACCTGAGTAACAGCCCTCACCAAAGCTTTTCCCTGTTGTGGCACTCTTCGGCCGGTGTGTGCCCCGGTTTCGTGAGATCGGGGATGGACTCCCGTCCGACAGAAACACGATCAGGAGAGGAGATCACCATGACTCTCGTTCGTTATGATTCGTCCCGTGACATCGCCGCGCTGCAGCAGGGGCTCAGCAGAGTGCTTGAGGGCTTCTACGCCCGTCCGCAGGAAGACCTCAACCGCGGCGCGTGGGTGCCGTTGGTCGACATATACAGCGACGGCCAGCACGATCTGGTGCTGAAGGCGGAGCTGCCCGACATGAAGGAGGAGGAGATCGATCTGACGGTTGAGGACAACACGCTCACGCTGAGTGGTGAAAAGAAGCTCGACGCGGCAGTTCCCGAGCAGCAGTTCCATCGCATCGAGCGCAGTTACGGCTCGTTCGCGCGGACGTTCGCACTGCCGCCGACGGTCGACGGTGGCAAGGTCAGCGCTCAGGTACAAGGCCGGTGTGCTCACGGTCCGGCTGCCGATGCGTGAGGAAGCCAAGCCCAATAGGTACAAGGTCGCAGTAGCTGGGTAAGTCAGTGCAGCGAGGCGGGTCGACGAATCCCGCCTCGTTGCCGGCGCACGAGCACGCTGACCGTCGCCGCCGCGCCCGCTCCGCTGAAGTTCACGGACGCACAAGGCGTAGAGATACGCCATCCTCATTGGCCGCTCTCCCAGACATTCTGTTGAAAGGACGTACCTTGTGACCGCGCGTACGTGTTCGAACGTTGTACCCGCAGAAGTGTTGCGCCGAATCCGCGCAGAATACCTTGCGATGCCTGGTCTCCGGCTCACGGCGCCCCAGGCTCAGTGCCTGTTCGGTCTCGATTCGGAGACTTGGGACGCGGTCCTTGCCGCACTTCTGCACGCGAAGTTCCTTTCTCGCACCCACAACGGCCAGTTCGCGATGGCAGCAAGACAGACCGAGCTCCGGGCTGGACCTCAAGGTCGGAGTCGAGAGGTCACGTGACGACGTGTGGATGGATACGTGGCGCCGGACGGCACTGCTCGCCGGCCGTACAGGCCGGGCCAGAGTGTGAGCAATCGGTGGCGGGTTGGTCCCTACGTTTGCTGCGTGTCGTAGACCGCGACGCTATCGATGTTCTGCCCCTTGGCATCCTTGCTGTGGTGGTGATCGTACGTCTTCCCATCGGCGGAGTCGACAAGCGTCACGGTGGACACGATTTGTCCATCCTTCTTATTGACCAACTTCGTCGTCCTGGCATCCACCCGCGTGCGAGCGGCCGTATCGGCGTTCGGGCTGCCGACGACAGCCACATCCTTCCCGTCATAGGTCGCCGAGTAGGTGTAGTGGATCGCGGCGCCGTCAGCCAGCATCTCTGGTCCACCGTGACCTGATGACATCTGGGACATGAGGTGTTCCAGCTCCGACCGTGTGTGCCCGATCTCCTTACGGGCTTCCACCGCGCGTTCGCGTTTCCCGCCGGCCGCCGCCCTCTCGCCGACACGGCGACCGCCCGCCGGCCGCTCCACCCCTCGGCCTTTGCCGGGCAGATTCCCCTTCCTCGTTGGCGACGATGGTTTCTTCACAAGGGTGCGCCCTGCGTCAGTCATTCTTTCAGCGTCGGGTCGACGGTGACGCGCGTCATCGTTGCGACTTCTGCTGATGTGTCACGGGCAGGGTGCCGGGGATCAACGCCGGGCTGCCAGTCAGCAAGCCTTCGTACTCACCGAGCGCCCCGCCCACGACGATCCCTTTGTCCGTGATCTCGAACGTTCGCAGATCCTTGCTGTGGGCGCTCCCCCGCACCTTCACGACGGCCATGGCGCGCTGGAGTTGGCCCTTCAACTCGATATACCGCTGCATGATGATCGCGTCGGTCAAAAAGGCCGTACCGTGCGGACTGAAGCGTAGATCCGTGTAGCTGTCTTCCAGTTCCGCCGTCATCATCATGGTGACACCCATCCCGGTGAGCACCGCAACCATCCGATAGAGCGACTCCCGAAAGTCCTCGCGGAACGTCGGTGCCAGCGCCAGCTGGAACCCGGAGAGCGAATCGATGACCAGTCGGCGCGCTTGGAGACGATGAATGGCTTCGACAATTTCGTGGAGCATTTCATCGATGGAGAGATCCAGCGGTCGTGAGTGGATGATGCCCACTTTGCGCTCGCGAACGAATCGCTCGAATTGCTGTCCACTTGGACCCTCCTGCGAGTAGTCGATGGGGCGCTTCTCGAACACCGCGATGATGCCCGGTTCATCATGACGCGCTCCCTCGCTGATGAACTCGCTGGCGAGCACACTCTTGCCAGAACCTGACGGCCCGGTGAGCAGCACCGAGTAGCCGGCGGGAATGCCGCCGCCGAGCATCTCGTCCAATTCCTTGACCCCGACCGAGAGCCGTGCGCGTGTGTGTCGCTCCGCGCCGGCCCCCGCCGGCCGTGACTTCTCCTCGGGCCCGATAATGACTCGGGGGAACACCTGCAGACCGTCGTTCGTGATGCGGAATGTGTGCAACCCAGGAATGGGCGCCTGTCCGCGCATCTTCATGACTTGTATCTTGCGCACCATCGAATTCCGATCGAGGCTTTGCACGAGCCACAGCAGTCCGTCGGCGACGGTGAAGACCGGATTCGACTCAGCGGCCGAGGACTGGTATTCGCCGACAAGAAACGTCGTCGCCTGCCAGCTGGTGAGCCGAATGGCTAATTGCTGCACGAAATGCTGCAAATCGAGATCGCCATTCTGGGCCCGCTCGGCCGCCCGGGTCACGGTTCGAAAGGAATCGACAATCACCACGCCAGGGCTCGTCGCTTCGACTTCCTGGACGATGCGCCCGAGCAGCTGCTCCAGCGTGCCGTTGACCACGTCCTGGCTTAGATTGACGTAGCGGACCGCCTGATTGACGCGGGCGAGATCGAAGAAAGTGAACTGCTGCTGATAGCGCAGCATCTTGAGAGGCGGTTCCCCCACGACGCTGAAGTACAGCGCCGGACGATCCGGACCGGCGAGGGCGAACATGATCTGCTGCGCCAGCGTCGTCTTCCCCGCGCCTGGAGCGCCGGCAATGAGATTGAAGGAGAACTCCGGCAGGCCCCCGCCCAGGATCTGGTCGAGTCCCGGCACGCCCGTGAGAAGTCGGCGAATCACCACCCGGTCGGTCATGCCACTGTCCCCTCTGTCCTCGCGTCGTCAAAGGCATCGGGCCACGCCTGTCGCAGTAAACCTATCGCTAAGGGTTCGCCGATGAACGAGATGAGCAACCCCGTCAGTGTGCCGAACACCGCTCCGGCGGCTTCAATGGCGATGGCGGGATCCTGTTGCTCCAGACAGAAGATCACTTGATCAAGTGGCCCTTTCCATTGCTCCGGCTCCCGCGCCTGGACCAACCACGGGCGTGCCCGCTGCGCAAGATGCAGCGCGCGGCCAGTCAGCGCATCGACGCCAACCTGGCCAATCAGCGGCGCAGACACCCGCGCGAGATCATCGTAGGAGCGGCGCACCGCCGCCACGAGAGCCTCCGTACCCGGAGCAGATCCCGCGTGCTGCGCCAGCACCTTCAGCGCGAGTTGCTGCAGAGCCGCATCTGTCAAGGGCCGTCATGCCGCGCCGAGACCTCGGGCGTTGATGGGAACATGTTGGCCACGCATACTGGCTTCACGGCAGATCGCTGGAGAATCGGCAACAGAAGATGCTCCCAGCGCTACGATGCTCCACACGCATCAGCCTTACGAGCGCATCTATCGGCCACGGCGCCTGTCGCGAGCGTGCCCGCGCGCGCCGTCGCGATGCAGTCCAAGCGGGCGGCCGGGTGTCCTTACTCGTGCAAGACGACCGTGAGCAGCGAGTTGTTGACCTTGAGCCCATCGGTGTAGTCGATAAGCCCCAGTCGCTGGAATTTCTTCATAAAGAAATTCACGCGCGATCGCGTTGTGCCGATCATTTCCGCCAGCGTCTCCTGGGAGACCGCCGGGACGGCCCGTGCTGATGTGTCGTGCTCGACGAACCGCGCGAGCAGCAACAGCTTTCGCGCCAGCCGTTTCTCGCTGGAGCTAAAGAGTTGGTCGACGAGGTCCTCCTCGATCCGAATGGTGCGCGCGAGCAGGTGCACGATAAAGCGATCAGCCATCGCGTGCTGCTGATGGAGCAGGCGCACCATCTCATCCTGGCCGACAAACAGGATGGTGCTGCGAATGCTCGCGGTTGCGGTCCCCATCCGGACGGGTTGCCCCGCCAAGCCTCCCTCACCAAAGAAGTCGCCGGGGCCCAACATCGCCACGACCGCCTCTCTCCCTGTCTTCGAGAGCACCGAGATGTTCACGCCACCCTTTTGGATGTACAGAACACTCTCACAGGGATCGCCCTGGGTGAAGATGACGTCGGCTCGCCGATACTCAACGATCTTTCTCGCGACTCCGGTCGAGTCGAGGAAGGCCTGGACATCGAACGCCGCCTCTTGCCTCGATTCCGTTGGCCGGTCGCTTCGGACATCGGGATCTGCGGATGACTGCGCCGCCGGTTTCGACGGACGGGTGACGCGGGCGGACCTAGTGCGAGAACGTTTCAAGCCTCGACTATACGCGTGAACCGCACAATTAAACAGTCAGGCAACGGCGGTGACGAGTCCAAATGCCCGTTGTGTTCCACGCGTCGGCCGACATAATTCGCCAGCCGTGACATAGGCTCCGGCTCGTTATCGACCTTGCGGCGCTGGAGATGGTACTCGGTCTACTGACCGGCTGGCTGGACCGCCGGGCGCGGGATTCCATCGCATACCTGATCGAAGAGAACCGACCACTGCAGGATCAGCTTGGTTGGACGTCGGCAATGTCTCACTGACGACGATCGCCGTCGGCTGGCCACTCGAGCGTACCGAGTTGGCCGTGCGGGCCTGCGGCGGAGCGCCACGATCGCCACGCCAGCCACCTTGCTGCGATGGCATCGCCAGTTGATCGCTCGGAAATGGACGTAGGGCTGGAGGTCTGGGGGGCGCAATGTTCTGTTCGAGATCCGTCAGCTCGCCGTGCGGATGGCGACGGAGAATCCGACGTGGGGGTACACGTGGATTCAGGGCGCGCTCCAGAACGTCGGCCACCGCGTGGGCCGCTCGACCATTCGCCGCGTGCTGCAGGCCGCGGGCCTGCCGCCGGTCCCGCAGCGCCCCACGTCGTGGCGAACGTTTCTGAGCGCGCATTGGGGCACCATCGCCGGCGCCGATTTCTTCACAACGGAAGTCTGGACGTGGCGAGGCCTCGTCACGTACTACACGGTATTTGCCATTGACTTAGCGTCCCGGCGCGTGCAGATCCTGGGATCCACGCCACATCCCGAAGCACTCTTCATGCAGCAGATCGTGCGGACGCTGACGATGGCCGAGGACGGTGCGACGCGTGCGCCGGCTGTGCTGATCTGCGACCGGGATCGGAAATGGAGCAGCGCCGTGCGGCGTCAACTCTGGGAGGCGGGGATCTGTCAATCCAGACGGCACGCGGCTCCGCTGATGCCCGGTACCTCGTCAGGCGGCAACTCTCCACAGCTGCAAGTACCGCTGGTTGCAGGCCCCCGCAACCAAGATCAGCAGAAGGGCCGCGGATGTTTTCGCGGCTTTTCTGCGTACGGCGCGTTCCAGAGGTCCGAGCCAACCATCTGCAGTTTGCATTACCCGTCGCTAAGCGCCGCGCGCGTCGACCGCACTCCACGTTGAACGTGATGAGCTCGTGCGACGAATGGCGAGCCTCCAGGACGCTACTCTCCTCAAAGCGCGAGTTGCGCGCCGACGTGCGTGGCTTTCCTGGCCGGCCATCAGCTGCTGCCCGCTGACCTGAGTGGGGATGGGACTCGCGTCGCTCGATTTCAGCAGGAGGCCCGCCCACCGATCAACGCCATCCGCGACCAGAGCCACGCGTAAGCCACCGCCAGGTGCATCAGGATCAACCCAACGAGCCACCGCCAACCCGGCAAGCGCTGGGAATCCAAGAAAATCGCGACCACGGCCCTTCCAGCTCGTCGCATCCGTTCAACCGGAACGAAGCACGTCAACGCGTATCGACCGCAAGAAACTGACGGCACGGAGCGTTCAGATCACGCCCGGGGGCGCGGATTGGCGGGCGAATCGGATCGACGTTCTGGTAGGCCCAGGCCAAGACATCGAGACTTGGATATCGATGGTTCCCCGAGGTGTGCACTAGCGAACAGACAGCCTGCGGATGGGTTGTTACAGTCCCGCGCAACCGTCGACGAGGTGTCTTGCTGCTCGCGTCACCGCTTGGCGCGAGACGGCCATCTCGATTACCTCACCGCGCCGCGCCGATCGCAGCAGGAGAATTGACATGAGCCGCTTCACTCTCGCCGTGTTCACGTTGGCGGTCGCGCTCATCGGTCTGGTGATCCCAAACCCGGTCCTTGCCAAAGAACCAGTGGATCCAACCACGCTCAACCCGGCGCCACCTCCGGACTTCAATCCGGTGTGCGAAAGAGTCGGCAACCAGATCATTTGTGAAGTGCAATTCAGCGACCCCCCTTTCGCGGGCGGCAGTGAAGTGATCTGCGGCAGCGGAGCGAACGCCTTCGAACCCTTCCAGTTTCAGAACAGATCTGTGAGAGGCAAGAGGTACTACGACGAAAACGGAAATCTCTTGCGTCGGCACTTCCGTGAGGTGTTCGAAGGCACATTTACGAATCCAATTACTCACAAGTCACTCGCCTACTCCGGGAGCGACACTCACCTTCACGTGTTGGCCGTCCCCGGAGACAATTCCACGGGCACTGAGGCAATTAGCGGCTCTGTCAGGATTTTCTTGGGCCCTGGGCATGGAACGCTTGCTATCGATACGGGTCGGTTTGTGTTTGACGAAGCGACTGGCAACACTCTTGTGGAGAAGGGACAGCACCCTTTCTTTGACTACTTCGCTTTGGGCGACACCTCGGCGCTGCAACCACTGTGTGACGCCCTGCAGTAAAGGCCGAAAAACCGTTTTCGGGAGAGGCTCTAAGGCATCCACCCGTACACCTCTCCGGAACGCGTCGATGATGCGCACAGGCCTCGGACACGTGCGTCACCACCTGGACGATTTGCCGATGCCCGTGCGAGAGGAGTTAGCGGCAAATCACCGCGAGTCCAGACCCGAGGCGCGTCCCCCAACCGCTTTCCCGGTGGCCCGCCGGCGAAACCGAACCCCGGCTTGAGCCCTCGCGAACGTGATACGGTTCGACCTCCTATCCGTTCTAGACCGGAGCCCCCGCGATGGCGATGACCTTCGAACAGTGGTTCTCTGCGCAGCGCCAGCAGATGCTGGGTGATGCGGAGCGCGACATCATCACCCGTTTGGCCGAGTCATTGCGCGACCAATTCGCCCCCGCACCGATGAGTCCGGACGACGCCTTCGACGCGCTGGCGGAGCACACGCTGCCGCAATACACCTACTCGGCCCTGGCGCAAGGCATTACGCCCTGCCTACAGAACCACATCCTCAATTGCGGCGCCGCGGCGGATCTGGTGGTAGGAGTGTTGCTGTACCTCAGTGGGACAAGCCTGGAGGTGCAGCGCTTCCTCGGCGCTGTCAACGGCAACACGGCCCGGTCGGTGCTGACTCCGTCCTCCGAGCACCCCGGCGTCAGGGTCACGCAGAACGTGACGAACGGCGACAACCGCATGTTGTTCAGCGGCGGTCACACCATCGCCCTCGTGGCGGGCAACCAGTACCGATCTAATCAGCGGGCTGCGCGGGCATCACCTCGATTACACCGAGCTCGAGCGCCACGATGATCCCGACGGAACGCCCGCCTACGACGGCACGGTCGATGGCGTGAACTACCACTTCCGCAAACTCGATTACATGACCCCTGAAGGACTGTCCACCTACCGCGCCGACCCCGAGATGGATTGAAACCTCAGTTCGGTGACGCGCGCCGCAGCACCAGCGAGGCGTTGGTACCGCCGAAACCAAAGCTGTTGCTCAGCACGGTCGTCGGCGCACGATCGCTCGCTTCGCGCACCACCGGCAAGTCCTCGAAGGCAGGGTCCAGCCGGTCGATGTTGATGGACGGCGCCAGGAAGCCTCCCTCGAGCATGCCGATGCAATAGATCATCTCGAGGACACCCGCCGCCGCCAGGGCGTGACCTGTCATCGCCTTGGTCGACGAGACGGCCGGGAGCCGCTCGCCGAACACGATGCGCATCGCCTGCACCTCCGCGCGATCGCCCGCCGGCGTGGCCGTGGCATGGGCGTTGAGGTAATCGATGTCGTCCGGCTCCAGCCCGGCATCGGCAATCGCGGCCTGCATGCACCCGGCCGCCTGCGCGCCGTCCGGACGTGGAGCATAGAGCCCGTGACCGTCGGAGCTGGCGCCGTAGCCAACCAGTTCGGCACGCACGCGTGCACCCCGGGCGCGCGCATGGCCGAGCGACTCCAGCACCACGATCCCCCCACCGCCGCCAAGCACCACGCCATCGCGCCTCACGCAGAAGGGCCGGCACGCTTGTTCGGGTTTGTCGTTGCTGCCCGAGGACAGGGCGTTGCGCATGCCCTCGAAAGCGGCCGCGATGAGCCCATCGACCTCTTCACCGCCGCCGGCGATCGCCACGTCGACGACGCCGGCGCGCACCAGCATGCACGCGTGGCCGATGTTGTGGGCCGACGTGGCGCAGGCCGCGGCGATGGAGTAGCTGGGCCCCAGTACTTGCAGCAGGTTGGTCACCGCCGCGCTGGCCGAACTGGACATGTACTGCAGCACCACGTACGGCGGGATGCGCCGCGACTGCCCCGCCATCGCCATCCCGGCCACTTCATACCCCGACGTCGCCATCGCGAAGCTGCCGTTGCCGACGATACAGGCCACGCGCGGGCTGACCAGCGCCTCTGCGGTCAGCCCCGCATCCCGTACTGCGTCCTGTGCCGACAGTGCGCAGTAGAGAGCCGCATCCGACATGCCGAACAGCAACTCCTTGGGAATCGCCGCAGACCGCCGCAACGCCGCGGCGTCTCCGGGTGTGCCGGCCACCAGGCTGCGCACGCCCAACCGGGCCCACTCGGGCATGGCGCGCACGCCGCTGCGGCCGGCGCGCAGGGCCCGCATCACCTCGTCGTACGAGCGCCCGAGGCACGACACCAGGCCCACCCCGGTGACGGCGACGCGGCGCCCGCCGCTGCCGTTCACGGAATCTTTTCCAACTGGCGACGCTCGATGACACCAAGCAGGTCGCCGACGGTGACCAGATGGTCGAAATCTTCCTCGCGCACGACCATGTCGAAGGCCGTCTCGAGGTCGACCATCAGGTTCACTGCCATCAACGAACTCAGGCCGAGATCGCCGACCAGGCGCGTGTCGGTCTGGACGTCGTGCGGGTCGTGCATCGTGTCGGAGAGCTCGACCACCATCGTCGCCAGTCGCTGCCAGGTATCCTGTGCGTCACTCATCTCGCTGCTCAGACCCCGGCAAGGGCATTCGGTGCGTCCTTGAAAATCTTCGTCTTCAACGACGGCTGCTGCGAGATGACCTCGATGTTGGTGCCCACCTCGACGTTCGCACTCCAGGCGTCCAGGAGCTCGTGCGGGCCGTTCTTGTCGGCGTAAATGATCGTGTACGGGTTGCTGCTGTCGCGCTGCACGCCGTCGACCTCCAGTGCGGTGGCCCGGCACAGTTCCCACAACGCGGCCGTCTGCGATTCACCGGCGGTGCCGACGACCGAGACCTCGATGGTCACGGTGGTCTCGCTGGTCACGGTGATGCTGTAGCCGTACGTCGCGCTGAGCGATGCCGATGCACCCTCCCCCGAGTAGCCGACCGATGCCGTCACTGACACGCTATTCGTCGTGCTCATGCCGTTCTTGGTCTGCACGGAGTCCACCCACTTGTCACCCTGGTTCAGGAAGTGCACGGCCACGCGCCGCCACACCTTGCCGTAGCAGAGCTTGATGCGGCCGTCGCGCACGCGGGCGAAGTCGTCCGGGTTGGCGAATTGGTCCTGGGTCAGGTCCTGCACCGCCACCATGCCCTGGCCGTCGGCACGCCGCATGGAGTACCGGGAGCCCGTCAGCTGACGCCAGCTCGGCGTCACCGCCACTTTGGCGATGACTTGGAAGTCCGATGTAGGAGGCGGATTCGCCCCGGCTGTCGTCGGTTCGGGAATTTCTGGATCCGGCTCGCCCATGGCGCTGCGCTCGACACCCAGCGCGTTGTCCGGCCCGCCGATGGCCGCGGCATTCCTGGCGAGGGAGCCGCTGGCGCGAGGCACGCTGCTGAACACAACGAAGGGCAGTTCATCGTCTTGCACCCCGGCGTTCTTCAGCCGCTGGGTGATGTCGGCGACGTTGTAGGCGCCGGCTTGGATCAGCGGGATCGTCACCTGCAGGCCCCGCGGCGCAGAGGCGTAGAGAACTTTCACGTCTTCCAAAGCCATTATTCATTTCTCCTCAAACTGGGTTGAAGACTGCGGGGGGACGCGGCAGGACGGACGTCGGTGACCAGACACCTATGGAGTCCGGACGCGCGAGGGCGACCGCCAAGTTGTGTGACGCCTGGCCTCGGCACGCTCCAGATCGCGCCGCACATCGCGCAGCGGATGTATTGCACGTAGTCGGTGGTGAGGACCACCTTGCCACTGGAAGTGCTGCACGCCTGGCAGGTAATCTCTGACAGCCGTGTCCCCGAGTGTAGGGTTCGTGGACGCGGAGCGCGCGCGATCAATCGCACGATCGAGGAGAGTAGTTTTGCCATGGAGCGCCACGGGCTGCTGATCGTAGGGGGCAAGTCGAGGCGCCGCTGTACCGAACTGCACACAGGGCAGGAACTGATGACTTGCGTATGAGTGCCGCGCGGCTTTTCTGCGTACGGCCGATCGACCCCCGCAACCAACGGCTATGCAGATCCATCCGGTTCTGGCTAGTGCAACGGAGAACGAGATGCGAGGAGTCTCGCTCCCGCCGACTCCAGCGCACGACGTCAGTGAGGAAACCCGGAACCGGCAACGATCGAACGTTTCCGTCTTCGAGTGTTCCGTTGACGCCGCCGACCGTGACGCCTTGCGCATCTCGTATCACGATCGAGAACGTGTCGAGATGTCGGCTTGGCTGGCCGCGATCCGACGCCATCGCCTCGAAGTTGTACCCTGGTCGACCGTTCCACCGTCCGATCCCCTTGAAGCGCACGGTCTCGAGGGCGGCCGACCCTGCCCCTGGAGACACGGCTGGATCGTCGGAGAACGCGACGCCTGTGATCGCCGTCGCCTCGAAGTGAGCTGCGGCGCCGGCGTGGAGGCGGCCGTAGTCGCTGCTCAGACTTCCCGCCAGAAGGTTGTTGCGATCGGCGTTGTCATCGGCGACACAGAGTTTCGGATTGCTGATCCAATACTCGAGCCCGCCCACATCATGGCCCTTCAGCTGTGAGACCAGGAAAAGGAAATGGTGGTGCTGGCTCCCGCTCGGGATGAACCCCGCACCGAACATGATGCCATCGGGCGCGGCGGTGACCGTGACCAGGAACGTGGCGGTCCCGGCATTGCCGGCGACGTCGGTGGCCGTGCAGGTGACGGTTGTCGTCCCGACCGGGAAGGTCGAACCTGATGACGGCAGACAGCTCGACGAGGCGAGTCCGCTGTCTGCTTCCACGATTCCCGGAGCGCCGTAGGTGACGACGGCGCCCTCGAGTAGCGTCTGTGGAGCCGTTAGATTGGCCGGTGCCGTCAGGACAGGCGCCGTTCGATCGATCTTCACGGGCGGCGTCGTAAACGTCGCGCTGTTTCCAGCCGCATCGGTGGCTGTCACGGAGGCGGTCAACCCCGTTCCCGATCCAGTAACCACGAGAGGGCTGGCTGCCGAGTCGAAGACGTCGTGGAAACAGATCGTGATGGCGCCCGTGTAACTCGCCGTGGTCTCGATGTCGATCGGTGTTCAGACCTGACGGGCTTGTTCGCGGCGGCGCCGGTGTTCCGCGAACCAACGCCCGATCGACCCTCCGCAGACAGAATTGCCTCCCGCGGAAATCGTGACCGCGACGTCTCGCGTGAAGATCCGTACAGGTTGGGAAGCGCGGGCAGCCCGCTTCGCCGTCGGTCGCAGAGGGTGTCGCGTGTTACTCATGCCGCAGGGCAGTGAGGGGATCCATTCTTCCTGCGCGGTGTGCGGGAATCCAGCATGCCAGCAACGAAACCGCGGCAAGAAATAGGGGAACGGTCGTGAAGGTCACGATGTCGTGCGGACGGACGCCGTAGAGGATGCTTGCAGAAAACTGCGCCACGGCCGACGCGGCTGCCAGGCCAAGTATGACGGCAATGAACGTGAGCAACATACCTTGCCGAATGAGCAGGCGCTGCACTTCACCGACGGGCGATCCGAGTGCCATACGGATGCCGACTTCACGGGTGCGTCGACTGATGGAGTAACTCATCACGCCGTAGAGTCCGACCGCCGCAAGCAACAGTCCGATAACGCCAAAGGCCCCAAAAATTCTTCCGCTCAGCGCTGGAAGGAACAGAGCGGACCGGAAGTGCTCCTCCAGCGTTTCAGCGTTGAAGATCGCGAGTGTCGGATCCAGTACACGGATCTCATGGCGCACCGCACTCGCCAGCACTGGCGACCCTCCTCCGGCGCGAACTAGCACCGAGTAACCCATCATCGACGGGTCGGGATCGATAGCTTGGGCCAAGGAGCGGAAGAGCACCGGGCGGAGTTCCTCCCCCAGGGTCTGCGACTTGATGTTCTTTACCACGCCAATGACCTGATAGGTGACACCGCCGCCGGTGACGCGCTGGCCAATGGCAGCCGTGTGCTGAAAAAGTCTCTGCGCGAACGCTTCATTGACGATGGCCACCCTGGGCGTAGTTGCGCGGTCGTTTCCGAAATCCCGGCCGGCGATCAGCGGAATCGTCAGCGTATCGAAGTAGCCGGATGTCGCCATGTACATATCAACGCTGATCCCGGCCGACGTGGACGACCGTCCCGGGACCGTAAACAACTCGGTCCGGTTGCCGCCCGACAGAGGAACGACATCGGTGCAGGCGGCCGACGCGACACCGGGGAGGGCCGCCACCCTTTGCTGCAACTCGGAAAGGAACTGTACGGTGCGCTCGGCCGTGTAGCCGTTGAGCCGGGGGTCGACGGCCATGGTCAGGACATCACGGACTCGAAACCCGATATCCATTCCGCGTGCGCTCTGGAGACTCCGCAAGAACAGGCCGGTCCCGCAGAGAAGCACCACGGATATGGCGAGCTGCGATACCACGAGCACGTTGCGGAGCGTCCAGCGGCTGCCAGGGCGCGTAAAGGGATCGTCGCCTTTCAGCGCGTTTGTCAGGATGGGGCGCGCAACAGCCAGGGCTGGCGCCAGTCCGAACAGCAGTCCCGCAGCGGTACTCAAAAGGGCCGTGTACAGCACGGTTGTCCAATCGACGCGAACGGCCAGGTCGAGCGGCACGGGAGCGGGAATGGGCAACGCGGAGAGGGCTGAGGTTGTCCATACCGACAACCCGGCACCGAGCACTCCGCCGCCCAAGGCGAGCAGGACACTCTCGGTGAGCATGTGACGCATCAAATCGCCGCGTGTGGCGCCCAGCGCGCGCCGTACGGCCATCTCGCGCGAGCGCCCGGAGGCTTGGGACAGAAGAAGGTTTGCAACGTTGGCACACGCGATACAAAGCACCAGCAGCGCAACGGCCGTGAGTGCGGCCAGGAACATGGTGACGAAGGGCCGGTCCTTGGCCGGTATCGAGCCCGCCTGCTGGATCCGGAAGCCGCGGTTCTTCTCGGCCTCCGGATGCGCCTTACCGATGCGTTGCGCGATCAGGTTGAGTTCCGCCAATGCGTGCGCGGGGGTGACACCGGGTCTCAAGCGTCCGGTGACGGTCAGCCAGGCGTAATCGCGCGAGGCGAAGTTGCTGGTATTGGGCAGCAGTTGGTCGGTGATATCGAGCGGCACCCAGAATTGGGTGTTGAGAATTTGGTCGAGGCCATGGAAGAGCGGCGGCGCCACGCCGACCACCTGGAAGGGATGGCCAGACAGTGTCACAGCCTTACCTGCGATCTGTGGATCCGCGCCGAAGCGCCGCTGCCACAGGCTGTGACCAAGGACGACCACCGGCAGCCGCTCCTCGCCGCGGACGAAGCCACGTCCCTGCGTCATCTGGATCTGAGCGACGTCGAAGAAATTGACCGTGGTCGCCTGACCCCATACGCGCTCGGGGTCACCGGTTCCACCGACGGAGGCGGGAATCAGTTCGTAGTATGCGGTCAGGCCGGAAAATGACGTTGCTTGTCCCTGCAGATCCGTCAAGAGTGGCCACGTGAAATGATTGCAGCACTCGCCGCGCTGCGTGGTCTCCAGCGCCATCAATGCGCTGGGGTCGCCCACGGGAGCCGGACGCAAGAGAAACCTGCTGACGATCGAAAAGACTGTGGAATTGGCACCGATGCCGAGCGCGATGGAGATGACGGCTGCTGCGGCAAAGCCCGGCGCCTTAGCAAAACGGCGGAATGCGTATGTCAGTTCTTGCGACCACAGTGTCATGTCTTCATGCCTCGTTCCCTCGTTACGTAGTCAGGGGCCGATTGTTCCCGAGGTGTGACGGACGAACGATGTGTGCCCACGAGGTCTGGCCATCGAGCTCATCACGCCAAAGGCCACGTTTGATGGGAACAGGCCCGGCGTGGCGTTCCGCGCCCCGAGGGTGATTTCATTTGGTATACCGGCCTGGTTGGCGATAATCGGCCGCAGCCACGCGCGTTTGTGGACATCGGAGGAAGCACGGGTTGTCACCTGCATCAGAATCAGACCGCGAACCACGCGCGTTGCCGGTGTTGTTCCTCGTCGACCGCGACGCTGCGGCTCGCGAACGCATTGTCACCGCGCTGACGCGTCGCTTCGGAGCCGACTACGAGGTTCGCGCTGCGGGCACTGAATCTGAAGGCCTCGCGATGCTCGAGCAGCTTGGGAACGGCGGTGCGCGCGTCGCCCTGATCGCGGCGGACCTTGCCTTGACCGGCGACGAGGGCGGCATCACGTTTCTCGAGCGCGCTCATGTGAGCCATCCCCATGCGAGCCGTGTGCTGCTCGTTGCGATGGACCGGCACGGCACTCGCATCCCGTTCGACTCGCTCGCGGCCTTGAAGCGCGCCAGTGCGCTCAACCGGATCGACTTCTGGGTCGTGAAGGGAGGCTTCTCGCCCGAAGAATGGCTTTACCTTCGTGTCCAGGAGGCGCTGAGCAGCTGGACCCGGCTCCATGGTCCCCATCACGAGGTGTTGCGCATCGTGGGCGATCACTGGTCGCCCAGCAGCCATGAGCTACGCGAGACGATGACGCGCAACACTATTCCCCATGGCTTCTATCCGTCGGAGTCCGAGCGCGGCCGCGAGCTGATCGCCGCACATCACGTCGACGTTGCGCGATTGCCGGCTGTGATCCTCCACGACGGTTCCGTGGTCCACCAGCCCACCACCGTCGACCTCGCGCACGCGCTTGGCGTGAACACGCGACCTTCTTCGCAGGTCCACGACCTTGTCATCGTGGGAGCCGGGCCGGCGGGTTTGGCCGCCGCTTTGTACGGCGCCTCCGAGGGGCTTCGCACGATGGTTGTCGAGGATCGCGCGATCGGCGGGCAGGCTGGTACCAGCTCCATGATCCGCAACTACCTGGGATTCCCGCGCGGAATCAGCGGGGGCGACCTGGTGTTCCGCGCATGGGAGCAGGCGCTGCTGTTCGGCGCCGAGTTCGTCTTCACTCAACGTGCGATCGGACTCGCCTCACGGAATGGTCTGAATGCGGTCACATTGTCGGGTGGAGATGAGGTGCTCGGGCGTGCGGTCATCCTCGCGTCAGGGGTCGAGTACCGAAGACTCGGCGTGCCATCGCTCGATCGGTGGACCGGAGCGGGACTTTTCTACGGGGCTGCCGGGACCCAAGGCTCCGCTCTAACACGGGAACGCGTGTGCGTGGTAGGCGGTGCCAACTCGGCGGGGCAAGCGGCCCTCCACCTGTCGCAGTTCGCCAGCCATGTCACCCTGATCGTGCGCGGCCCGGCGCTCGAAGCGGGCATGTCCGATTACCTCGTGCGTCAGATTCAGATGACCTCGAACATCGACGTGCGACTGAGAAGTCGTATCGTCGAAGGCCACGGAACGGGGCGCCTCGCCGCGCTCGAGCTCGAGAATGCTGAGGGCCGACGTGAAACCATCCCGGCAACCGCCCTGTTCGTGATGATCGGAGCTGAAGCGCGCACGGACTGGCTCGGTCCGTCGATCCGTCGCGACGATCGTGGCTTCGTGCTCACGGGTCGCGACCTGCCGCCCGATGCGTGCGCGACCGACCGACCACCCTTGCCCTTCGAAACCAGCATGCCGGGCGTCTTCGCGGTGGGTGACGTGCGCCACGGCTCCATCAAACGCGTGGCCGAAGCGGTGGGCGAGGGCTCGGTCGCGGTTGGATCCGTGCACCAGCATCTCGCACGAGGTCAGCCGAGCGCCAATCGCGGGTGAGGCGCCGCGCCTCTCTCGCAGCGTCCGCGCTCGGCTCCCGTCATCCGACCGTCCAGTCCGCGCTAGTGTGTGCCTTCAGCCGCGCGTCCAGACTCTCAACTCTCTCGAAGACGATCGACTGTCGACTATCGACGGTGGACTGTCGACCCTGACTGTCGTCGCAAGGTCGGTTGCTGCTATCCGTGGGTTTCTAGGAGCCTCTCCGAATACGCCACCCTGAGGGTTGGAGCAATCCGATCAGCCACGACCGTCATGATGTTGGCATGCGTGTCACAAAACGAAGATTCTTTCGAATACACGGTCAGTACGCCAACCAGGGTCCGCTCTGTGACAAGGGGGACGGATAGACAGCGTCGCGGCGGGTCACGCAACAGAACGACCAACGCTTCGAGATCGAGGCCCGCGTCCGAATTGACGATCGGCCTGCGGTTGGCGGCCACCCATCCGCTGATGCGATCGCCCAGCGGAATGACCAACCGGCGAAGCGCGGCGGCGTGCGAACCGCTGGCGTAACCGGCGACGAGGTCATCGGTCGCCGCGCGGTACACGAACAGCACGCACGATGAAACCGAGAGCTCGGCACCGAACCGATCGCAGATCGCATCACATATCTGGGCAGGGTCGTTCACATTCTCGATCGCGCTGGCAAAGTCGAACAGCGCGAAGTAGGAAGGCAATTCGTCTCGATCGCTGTGGGTCTCGACGTCAGCCTGCGCGTCGGTCGCCGGGTGAGACGTGGCGCTCCTCGCGGCCGCGTCGGCCGGCTCGTCGCGAAACGCGCCTTGAGCATGTGTCGCCACAAACGCATCGACGACCGCCGGGTCGTACATCGTGCCGCGCCGTTCGCGCACGATGGCCAATGCGGCCTGTTCGGACAGTCGTCGGCGATAGGGTCGGTCGGAGGTGAGCGCGTCGAAGCAGTCGATGACGGCGAGGATGCGGGCGCCCAGCGGAATATCGGTGCCCTTCAAGCCGTCGGGGTATCCGCTGCCATTCCAGTTTTCGTGATGGTGGCGCACGATCGGCACGACCGGGAAGGGGAAGTCGATCGACGAGAGAATGTCGGCGCCGATGGCGGCGTGGCGTTTCATTCGCTCGAACTCACCCTTCGTCAACCTGTCCGGCTTATTGAGAATGTGCTCGGGAATCGCTAGCTTTCCCGTGTCGTGCAGCAATGACGCGGCCTCGAGCGCTTTCAACTGGCTCTCGTCCGTGATGCCCAACGCGCCTGCGAGACGGGCCGTCAAACGCTGCACGCGGCGGATGTGACCATGTGTTACCTCGTCCTTCGCGTCGATCGCATGCGCCAGCGCTTCGATCGTGGAGTGGTACAGGCGATTTACCTTGTCGAGGTGCGCGATCCGTTCTTCGGCGTAGCGCATCGACTTCCTGAACATGGCATGCAGGATGAGCGGCAGCGGAACGAGAAGGGTCAGCGCGGTCAAATCTGGATTGCGCTGGTACACGAGTAATACCAGCAGCGCGGCAACGAGTCCGCCGCCCAGATAGGTCACCCACAGGCCGAGGAAGTGCTCCTTCCAGATGCGCGAGAATCTCTGCCCGGTCTGACGTGAGATCGCCCAGGCGATGAATCCTGTGTTGCACCCGAAGTACACCGCAACGAATAGGACGAGCGGCGGCAATAGTCGCCACATGCCGACCTGGATCACGCTCAGCGGCCCGACGGCAGCGAGCGCAAAGAACAAATGCGACGAAATCCACATCGCGAGCGCTGGTGCCGTGGCATTGAAGATCAACCGACGAGGCCGATAGATCTTGGCGCGCAGTGAAATCGCGAGCGCGTCCACCGCGACGATCAGCGTGCCGACGCTAGGCCCGAACAACAGCGCGCCCGTCATCGTGAACGTTTCTGAAATCGAAAAGCTGACGGGAACGGAAGGCATCGTCAGCGTCGCACTGCCGCTGAGGAGCGTGAGGCCGACGAGGACAAGTACCTGAATTGGAGCCGAGTGCCGGATCACATCGGCGAGACCGAACGCGATGGCCATCAGGCCGCCGACAGCCACGACCGCGATATACAGAGTGGCCACGGCATTCGTTCGCCGGCGACTGGTCGCACCGTCAGACGTCACGGGCAGAGTCCACGGCTTCTTTTTCGGCTGATCAGAGGACTTGGCGCAGGAGATCGGCGTGTCTAAAGACGCAACACAGTTCTGGAGAAATCGGCATAAGCCTTCGGCGCCAGTGCGTTTAAGTCCTCTGGAACTAAATAGAACACGCTTGAGTTATTTCCGAACACGAACGGGCTCGGCCGACCGTGCCGACATCGAGGACGTGCACGGCTCGTCACGACTTTGCCTACGTTGGCGGGACGGCTGACGTGTGGCTCTCGCTTTGCCACTCAGCCCGCAGGCGGAAGATCCGCTTGGAGGGCTGATCACGTGACTTCGACCACGAAGCGGGCGCGATGGCTGAGGCGCGGTGCCATCGTCGCTCTGGCGGTATTGGACCTGGCGACCTTCGGCGCCAAGCATGTGGGGACCGCGGCCAGGAACAAGCTTGACCGCGAGCTGGCGAGGGCCCTGAGAGATCGGACCGAGTCCACCAAGCGCGTGATCATTCGCGTCGCCCCCGGCGGTCGCGACCATGTCAAGGCGAAACTGCGCGACCGCGGCCAGGAGGTCCGTGGCGAGCACGCATGCATCGGCGGCCTGAGCGCCCAGGTGGCGTTGGCCGACGTCGAGGCACTCGCCAGCGATCCGGACGTCCTCAGCGTGTCCAGCGACGCCGTCGTCACAGGCGACGCCGTCACGTATGACGTGACCGATGTGTCCGCGCGCCAGTCGTTGCTCGCGACGCTCGGCGTGGGCGATTCGACATTGACCGGTGATCACATCGGCATCGCGGTCATCGATTCGGGCCTGGCCAAGAGCCGGGACCTGGATGGCGGTCAAGTCGACGAGTTCTACGACTTCACCGGATCGCGCAGGAAATCGCATCCGTACGACGATTTTGGCCACGGGACACACATCGCCGGCCTCATTGCCGGCAGCGGCGAGTTGTCCAAACGGCACGTCAGCGCCCGCGGATCCGATGGGAAGCTCCACGACGTCGACGTCGCGGTGTACGGCGGCGTCGCAACCAATGCGAAGATCATCAGCCTGAAAACGCTGGACGCCAACGGTGCCGGCTACACGAGCACCGTGATCGACGCCATTGAGTTCGCGATCGACAACAAGGACAAGTTGGGCATCGACATCATCAACTTGTCGCTGGGCCATCCGATTCTGGAGCCGGCCGCCACCGATCCGCTGGTGCAGGCGGTCGAAGCGGCGGCGCGAGCCGGCATCGTCGTCGTGGCGTCCGCGGGTAATTACGGAACCAACCCCGACACCCTGCAGACGGGCTACGCAGGCATCACCTCGCCTGGGAATGCCCCATCCGCAATCACCGTGGGAGCGGTCGACACGAAGCAGACGGTGACGCGATCCGACGACACGATTCCCGATTACAGCTCGCGCGGGCCGACATGGTACGACGCGGTCACCAAGCCGGACCTCGTCGCGCCCGGCCATCAACTGGTGTCGGACGCCGCCGAAGCGTCTACGCTGACGAGGACGAGGAGCCGGTCGCTGATCAACGACAGAGAGGGCAAGCCGCAATACCTGCGTCTGAGTGGAACCAGCATGTCGGCCGGCGTCACGAGCGGCGTCGTCGCGCTGATGCTCGAGGCTCACAACAAGGTGTTCAAGGCGCCGTGTTCACCGAACGCCGTGAAGGCGATGCTGGAGTACTCGGCGATTCCGCTCGCCAACTACGACCGTCTCACGCAAGGCTCGGGCGCCCTCAACGCGGACGGCGCGATACAGCTGGCGAAATCGATTGACCCGGCGCGGCCCTTGATGGACTTGTGGCTCGTCGGTCCAGTGTCAGAGACGACCACGATTGAGGGAGACCCGCTCGCCTGGGGTCAAACTGTTGTGTGGGGCAACACCGTCGTCTGGGGCAACGCTGTCTATTGGAATCTTCCGGTCTGGAACCAGACCGTCGTCTGGGGCAACACCGTGGTGTGGGGCAACACGGTGGTCTGGGGGAATTCGATCGATGCGTCGACCGTGGTCTGGGGCAACGTGGCGGTCGTCTGGAACATCAGCGGCAATGCCGTCTGGGACGACCCGATCCCGTGGGCAACGACGGTCGTTTGGGGGAACTCGCTCCTGTCGGCGAACGGGGCACTCGGCCCAACGACCGTTGTGTGGGGCAATCTCGCGGAATAGGTGAGCGCTACTTGGCGCCACCGTACGCCCGTAGTGTCCCATGCAGGGTCAATCGCGCCGAGACTTGGGTTCCGTCGCTTTCGCAATCGCGGCCGTCTCGCGTGCTGTGCCGATGACCGATGTCCTCGCGAGAGTCACATGGACCCAGATGAAAAGCGGGATCCAGACCATGTCGGTAAAGGCGATCGCAACGAGGAACGCTGTCGGCACATTCCCGGACAGGTAGGCAATCAGCACGCTCGTCGACGTCACGCCCTTCTCGAGGTAGGAATACTTGATCATCGGTGACGCGCGAACGAGATCGCGGGAGATGTCCCAGAACATCACGCCCCAGAGAAACGCCATCCCTGCCCAAATCCACACCAGGAATGGATAGTCGGGCCGAGCCGTGCCAAATAGAGCGACCGCTCGGTCATAGGCGACGAATACCGGAATCGTCACGAGAAAGTTGCTGATGGCCGCGAGCTTGTAGATCGTCGACCCGGTCTTCAGGATCTCGCGCATCATGCCTCCACAGGCACAAGATAAGCCGGACGTTCGGACGCACGGATTGCGCAGTGCCATCCGTCTCCTTGTGAATCGCCGGGCTTGTGGTAGTGATCGTTCAATCCAGGGATTATGCGCCGTCCTTTGGATAGCCTCCGCGCCGCGGCGAAGATCCCTGTCCTTCAGGAGTGTGACGCCAGTAGCTCGGGGCTTCAGCCCCGGCGTCCTCAAGCGTCAGTCCGCAACGCGACAATTGGATCGACGCGGGCCGCACGGCGTGCCGGCAGGTAGGTCGCGAGGAGCGCCACCATAGCCAACGTCGCCGACACCACCCCGTAGGTGGCCGGATCCGTGGGCCCGACGCCAAAGAGCAGCGCCGCCATGAGGCGCGTCAGCGCGTAGGACGCCGCTACGCCGAGGACGATGCCGACGGCCACCAGCTTGACGCCGTGACCGAGGAACAGCCGGCGCACGTCCGCCGCCTGCGCGCCGAGCGCCATGCGCACTCCGATCTCGCGCGTCCGCTGCGCCGCGATGTACGCGATCACGCCGTAGATCCCGACCACGCCGAGCAGCAACGCCACCGAGGCGGCAATCGCCAACATCGTGAGCGCGAACGACGTCTGCGCCATCGACTCGGCGCGGATCGACGCCATCGATCGCGCGTTGGCAATCGGCAGGTTGCGGTTCACCGACCACACGGCTTCCTGCAGCTCGTGCATGAAGGTCGATGATTGCATGCGATCGGATCGAATCGCGTACGCGAGCGTGCGCTGCGTGAACACCTTCTGATCCCAGAAGTCGTTCATGATGAGTGGCCAGTAGACCATCGGCGTCACCGATTCCGCGACGCCGTTGTCGCGCTCGTCGCCGACGACTCCGACAATCTCGCGCCAGGGGTTGCTGGGCGAATTGCGGATGCGCCTGCCGAGCGCGGCCGATGGCGTGCCGAAGAACTCGCGTGCCAAGGCCTCCGAGACGAGCACGACCGGGTGACGCTCGTACGCGTCGCCAAACGTCAGCGTGCGGCCGGAGACGACGCGATTGCCCATCGTCTCGATGTAGCCGGGGCCAATCCACTTGAATCGGCGCAGAGGGGGCACCGCACCGCCGTCTGGAGTGATCCCTTCGGCGAAGATGGGATCGTTGCTGTCGTAGCCGTCCATCGTGAGCGACGAGGTGAGGCCGACCGAGCGCACGCCAGGGACGCGAGCGACGGCTTCCGCGATCTGCTGGTGCATACGAATCGCCTGATCCGTGTCGGCCACGAGCGCTTCGGGCACTGCGATGCGGAACGTCTGGACGGCTTCGGGGCTCGTGAACCCCGGATTGACCGCGCGGAGTGCCTGGAAGCTGCGCACCATCAGGCCAGAGACGACGAGGAGCACGAGCGCCAGCGCGATCTCGGCGACGACGAGGATGTTGCGCGCGCGGTGGCGCGTGGGGCCTTCGCTGGCCGAGCGTCCGCCTTCCTTGAGGGCCGCGACGCTCGGCTCGCCGAAGCGGAGCACCGGGATGATCCCGAAGAGCAGGCCCGTGACGATGGAGATGCCGAGCGTGAAGAGCAGGACCACTCCGCTAATCGAGATCTCGTCGAGGCGCGGCAGCCCGTCGGGCGCCAGCCAGACGAGCAGCGCGATGCCCGCGCGCGCCAGCAGTACGCCCAGGACGCCGCCGGCCAGGGCGAGCGCGAGACTCTCCGAGAGCAACGTGCGCGCGATCTGACCGCGGCTGGCGCCGAGCGCGGTGCGCACGGCAAATTCCTGCTGGCGCGTCTCGGCGCGGACGAGGCAGAGGTTCGCGACGTTGGCGCACGCGATCAGCAGGACCATGCCCACCGTGCCGAAGATGATCCACAGCACGCGGCTGACGTCGCCGATGACGTCGCTCGACAGCGCCTGCACGTTCGGGCCGAGCTTCAGGCCGTCGTACTGCGCGCGCGTGAATCCCGGCGGCAGTGGAAATGCCTCGGGGATGAGCGGAAGCATCCGGGCGACGTCGGTGTTGGCTTGATCGATCGTCACGCCTGGCTTCAGGCGGGCGACCGCCTGGTAGCTGAAGTTGCCGACGAAGGTCTTGGTCCGATCGAGCTGCTGCGGCATGAGGATGTCGGGGTTGGTCCGCAGGAACGAGAACGACTGAGGCAGGACCCCGATGATTTCCGCCGGCTTGCCCGAAACGTTCAGCGTGTGCCCTACCACGGGCGCTCCTCCGAACTTGCGTTGCCAATAGCCCCACGTGAGCATCACCGTATCGGGCGCGCCCGACTTGTCGTCGGCGCGCGTGAAGACGCGGCCAGCTACAGGCGTCACGCCGAGCACCGGCAGGAAGCCGTCGGTGACCTGCAGCGTGCGGATGCGCTCGGGTTCGCCGCGGCCGGTGATCGACACGGAGCCGTTGTCCCAGAGACCGATGTCTTCGAAGGCGCGTCCCTGCTCGCGGTAGATGAAGTAGGTGGACGGGCTGTCATTCAGCTTCGGGATGCCCATGCCCGGGGCCGTGTGCCAGATGCTGACGAGGCGGTCTGGCTCGCTGAAGGGCAGCGGCTTCAGAAGGACGCCGTAGATGACGCTGAAGATGGCGGCGTTGGCTCCAATCCCGACGGCCAGCGTGATGAGCGTGACCAGGGTAAACAGTGGCGCCTTCATCAAGCGGCGGACGGCGAGCGTGAGACCAGTCCAGGTCATATCAGCCTATACGACCGCCCGGGGGGCCCAGGTTCCTCCCGGCGTGGGAAGGGTGGCGTCGGGACGTGGAAACTTCCGGCCAAAAACGGCGTCTGGGTGTGGGAGATATCGGGCACTGGCGCTTACAAGTTTCACAGTGAAGCGGCAGACGGGGCGCCATGGCACACCGGCAACGTTGCCGCCCGTGACGGTTCACAACATTCCCGGGTGTGGGGCAGGTGAACTCGTAGTGCGTGGATTCTACCTGGTGGTGCGACAATCGCGACTGCGATGAGATGCTGGGACACACCACATGTGTAGCGGATTAGGGCGCCGGCATCGGCGAGCGCACTCTGTGAGCGCTTCGGATATCCTTGTCGCGCCGAGGCCGAACGTACCGATCGAGTGAGGTGGCCATGACCTTCCGATTCCGGCTTGCGTCGAGCGTCCTGTTCCCTGCCCTTTGCCTGCTCGCCTCCGATCGAGGCGTTTCTCTCGCCGGACCTCACCGCGTCACATCGACGCCGGAACAAGTTCCAGCTCAGCCCGCACCCTCGGTGCGCCCGCGAATGCGGGAGCACTTCACGCGCGGCGCTGCGATCCGTGACGCCGTCATCCGTGCCGACCTCGAGGCGGTTCGCGCTCCGGCACAGTGGCTCGCCGAGCACCCGCAAGAGGATCTGCCGGTGTCCGCGCTGCCGCACATCGGCGAAATGCAGCGGCTCGCGGCCGAAGTTGCGGCGGCATCGGACCTGTCCCAGGCGGCGCGTGGCCTGGGGCGGCTTGCCGCGGCGTGCGGCGCCTGCCATACCGCGGTCGACGCGACGCCGACGCTGATGGCCGCGCTGCCGCAGGGCGAGGACAATACCCTCACCGGCAGCATGCGAAAGCACTATCGCGCGGCGGATCTGCTCTATCGAGGGTTGGTCGTGCCCTCCACGCACTCGTGGAACCTCGGAGCCGAGGCGCTGAGCGCAGATCCCGCCACGCTCGATTTGAAGCGCGGCGCCACACCTCACCCCGAAATCGAGTCGTTGGCACAGCGGCTGCGGGATCTGGCCGTGCAGGCGCGCAAGGTGGAGGATCCGAAGTCGCGCTCGGAGATCTACGGGCAGATGCTCGAGACCTGCTCCGAATGTCACAAGCGTCAGGACGTGGAGATCAAGGAGGGGGCCCCGGGCGATTGAGGGCGACAAACGTTTCAACGCAATCTCCAGAGTAAGGCGGCGCGAGCAGAAACGCCCGCAGGCTAAAATCGCTCGATGCGCGCGGTGGCCGTTGCAGCGAAGAAAGCGGAGCCTGTGCTTGTCGTCGCGTCCGCTGCGGAGTGGCACGACTGGCTCGCGTCCCATCACGCAAGATCAACGGGCGTGTTGCTCCGCATTGCGAAGAAAGGCGGGCAGAAAACGATCACCTATGCGGCGGCGTTGGAGGTGGCGCTCGCGTGGGGCTGGATCGACAGCCAGAAGCTCCCGTTCGATGACAGCTCGTGGATCCAGCGCTTCACGCCGCGCACGAAGCGAAGTTCGTGGTCCAGGATCAATTGTGCGAAGGCGGAAGCGCTGATCGCTGCCGGGACCATGGAGCCGCCGGGCCTTGCCGAGGTCGAGCGCGCGAAGCATGACGGGCGGTGGGAGCGCGCATACGATGGCGGCCGCACCTCGGAAGTGCCCCCGGATCTCGCCGCCGCGCTCGCGCGCAACGTCCGCGCGCGCCTGTTTTTCGAGACGCTCGATCGCGCGAACCGCTACGCGATCCTCTATCGCGTCCAGACTGCCAGGAAACCGGACACCCGGGCCGACCGCATCGCGCGGTTCGTCGCGATGTGCGCGCGACATGAAGCGTTCCATCCCAGCCGAAGGACGACCAAGAACAAAGGAGGACCAAGGACTAAGAAGCAGGGCCAAAGGACGAAGGGCCCTGTTGCGTGAGCGACGACTACGGCTTGACCGCAATTGACATGAGCTTCCGGAACTTCACCGTGCGGCACGCACGCTCGAAGCGCAGCGGACAGCGTCGACGCCGCCGAGCACCGCATGAAAATTCAGATGCGATGGGCGTCCGCCCCAGAGGGCCAAGGCCACATCAGCGCGAGCTTCGCGTCGCTCACGGGGTCGAGCGAATCCGGATGGTCCCGCCAATGCGGGCGGTGCGGCGTTCCACCGACACGCGGGTTACTGCACGTTCGCGCTCACGCTGACGTCAGACAGTGGCTCGCACGGTCGCACTTGCGACTCGAGTGCGGGACATCCCAGCACGCGGTGATGGAGGCTGACCTGACCTAGCTGACAGGGGACTGCGCTGGCTTGATGCTCGGCAGCGCAGCCTGAGACTTCAGTGGCTGCCGTCGATGATCTTCTGCTGCATGGCGTCGAGGTACTCGTCGAGCTCCTCGATGCTGGTGAAGATGGCCGCAAGGTCGCCCGCCCTGACAATCTCGAATACCTTCTGCACCTGCGGTCGAGCGTGCACCAGCACTATCTTCCCCGAGCGGTCCGCCATGGCTCGTTGCGCGCGAAAGATCGATCGAAGACCGGCGCTGCTGATGTACTCCAGATTCGCGAGATCGAACACGAGGACGTTCACCGGTGAATCAAGAAGCTTGTCCACTTCCTTATCGAGGTCTTCCGCGGTCTCGTTGTCGAGCCGTCCGTCCAGATGGACGGTTCGCGAGAACGATCGGTCCTCGGTCACGGTCACTTTCAGGGCCATGTCGTCTCCCTCGTGTGGCGCCCTCGAACAAACGGCGACGACTATACAGTGGATCCGACGTGCTTGATCAACACCAGCACGTTGACGTTTCCTTCTCGCGAATAGCTCGCGTCATCGACAAGGGACCTCGCCAGATGGATACCGAGCCCACCGATTTCGTGTTCCCCGGTCCGGTTGCTCGGGTTGGGTGCGGGGACGTCGAGCGGATTGAATGGCGCGCCTTCGTCGCGGAACTCCATCCGCACGGATTGGGAAGACGCGCTCAGCCGCAGCTCCACCGACTGGTTCCCGACGCCCTCGTACGCGTCCTTGACGGCATTGGTGAGCACTTCTTCGGTGACCAGCCGAACATCTAGCACTGTCGTGGTCGCAAGCCCGTGGACCCGGCAGAACTCCTCGACGCGGTTCAGCGCGATGGTCACATCACGCGGACGATTGCGTATTCGGAAGACCTGCTCCAACGGCGTCATAGGCGCCTCACCGCGACGATAACGCCGCCACGCAAGGAGAAGGCTCGCTCGAGAGGCCAAAGCGCGCGGCGGAGGATAGCGACATGTTGGCGACCCTGATTCTACCGAGGGTGCTGGGGGCCGGCAAAGAAGGACTCGGGATGACCGTCGCAGCGCGAGTTCTGGGCCAGCACCGCTGCGCCTTTAGCGGGAGGGGGGGGGGGGGGGGGGGGGGGAGGAGGGGGAGAGGGAAGGGGGAGAGGGGGGGGGAGGAGGGGAGGGAGGAGGGAGAGGATGGAGGAGAGGAAGAGAAGGTCGACGAATCTTCAGGCACGCTGGATCGAGAAAGACAAGCTGGTGGCGCTGGGTTCGGCGTTCAAGGTATTTGACCGGAAGACCGAGACGTGGACGGACTGGGAGTTCGAACCGAAGGCCGGACTCATCACGCGCTGGGGCGTATCGCCCGATCACCGAGCTGTCTAAAAAAAAAAAAAAAAAAAAAAAAAAAAAAAAAAAAAAAAAAAAAAAAAAAAAAAAAAAAAAAAAAAAAAAAAAAAAAAAAAAAAAAAAAAAAAAAAAAAAAAATCACCCGTCTTTACGCGCGACACGGGTGCGCAGGAGATTTACGCGCTCACGGTGAAGTGGCCGTGAGGCTAGCCCCGTCGGCCGCAGCGACTCGTGTACGCGTTTCGTCGTAGGATCGTGCCGTGCCGCATCCCGTCACGCTTGCCCTCTTCCCCACGTCCGCCTTGGCCATCGAGGCGACGAACTCGCTGCATTCACTGGGTATCGACGGAGAACGCATCTCGGTCGTCGCGCGGAGCCACGCCGACGAGCGCTCGCTGGCCGAGCAGATGGACGCCACGGCGGGCGTGGAGCTCGAAGACTCCCGTCCGGCGGCGCGGCTGGGCGAGTGGGGCGGGCTCGTGCTGGCGGCCATCGCGCTGGTGATGCCGGGGATCGGGCCAGTGGTGGCCGCCGGGCCTCTGGCGGCGGAGCTCGGGGAGGTGACCGGGCGCGCAGCCGGCAGCCTCGCGTCGGTGCTGACCGCCGCGGGCCTGCCCGAGGAGCGCGCCGACGCCCTGCAACGCGGTGTCGCCAACGGCGCCGTGCTGCTGGGCGTGCACAGCGAGCCGGAGGATGTCGATCGGATCACCGCGAGCCTGTCGAGTGCAGGGGCTTCGCGTCTCGAGACGGTGACCTGGACGTAAGGTAGCGCAGCCCGGCCCCGGTGCGCGTCGTCGGCAGTTTGGTCCATTCGAACGGATGCTGACCCAATCATCGCGGCATCGGGATCATGTGCTCGCGGAGGTTGAGCGGGTATGCGGAACGCAAGCAGGATTGCAGCGTCTGTCCTCGGCACGATTGGCAACACTCCGCTGGTTCAATTGACCCATGTGGTCCACCCGCAGTCGGCCACGGTCCTTTTGAAGCTCGAGTCGATCAATCCGACCGGCTGGTACAAGGACCGTATGGCGCTCGCGATGATTGAAGGTGCCGAGGCGCGGGGAGACCTGCGTCCGGGCATGCGGGTTGTCGAGTTCACTGGCGGCAGCACCGGCTCGTCACTCGGTATGGTGTGCGCCGCCAAGGGCTATCCGTTCGTGGTGCTGTCCTCAGACGCCTTTGCCAAAGAGAAGCTGCTGACGATAAGGGCCTTCGGCGCGGATCTTCGGATGGTGCCCAGCGAGGGCGGCAAGGTCACGCCCGCACTCTTCGAGCGTTTCCGGACCGAGATCGCCACGTTGAATGCAGAGCCCAACACGTTCTGGACCGATCAGTTTCACAATACGGATGCGCTGAACGGGTATGGCGAGATCGGGCGCGAGCTGTTGGAGCAAACCGATGGTCGCATCGACGTGTTTTGCGGCGCTGTGGGGACCGGGGGCATGTTGGCCGGCGTCGCGCGGGCCTTGCGGGAAGGCGGAAGCCGTGCGCGCATTGTCGCGCTCGAGCCCACCGAGTCACCCGCGATGACGGCGGGTCGCGGTGGAGCGCACCGCGTCGAGGGCATCGCGACGGGTTCGATCCCGCCACATCTCTCGGCGCGACCGTACGATGAAGCACTTGCGATCGATGAGGCCGTTGGCCGTCAGATGGCGCGGCGGCTTGCCCGCGAAGAAGGCGTGCTGGTCGGCACCTCGAGCGGCTTGAACGTCGCCGCGGCCGTGAGCCTCGCGCGCGAATTGGGGCCGGGGCACGTCGTTGTCACGGTTGCGGTCGATTCTGGGCTGGAGTACCTCGCCGGCGATTTGTTCGACATCGCACCGGCGCAAGAGTGATGGGCTCCCCGAGCGTGGCTAGCGCTGACTGTTGGCGTGCCCCTTTGCCCGCGTGGGCCGAGGTATGGCACTCGAGATCGCCGTTCGCCGAATCGGAGATCCGAACAGCATCGACCGTTGAGAGTCTGCCCGCGAAGACTCTCACCAAGCGACGCAGTCTGCGCATCGCGCGGATCACCCCGGCACGTTAACCCGTCGGCATGTTCCGGAGGCACCGGACGTGGCTCTGCGACGGTGGGAGCGTGATCGCGTATCTGACGTTTGCGATGTGGCGATGCGCACGATTGCGCTCGCTCGAGCGAGTTACCCCTCGTGTTCGACAGCTACGAGTTCCCGGGCCGTCTTCTCCACACTCTCGGTCAAGCGATTCGGATCCGAAGCCACTCGGTGCCATCTTCGAACGTGGCGGCGGTGACGGCCAGTACCCGATAGCGCGCCCGGCGGATGGTTACGGGTCGGCCGCGAAGAAGATCAGCACCTGCACTGCGCTCGCGAAGCGGTGTCGTTTTCCTGGTGAGCGGTGTACTGCAGTGTGGGAACAGCGCCCAACTGAACGGGGTCCTCGCCCACCATTAGCCGGGTGTTCAAGGGTAAAGAGAGCGACTGCCACTAGCACTGAGAAAACGAGTGCTGAAACGGATCTGGGCGATGGCTCGCAGCTTCCCGCCTACGTGTCGCCACCACATGGGTCTTCATTCCGGAAGCGGCTGGACAGGCCGGAATTGTTACCGTGACTAGATTCGCACACCAGAGTCATTTATGGCGGGCGGGGGAATCCCCGCGGGCGCATTCCTGGGCGGTCTGGCTGGTATGCGTCGCCGATACGGTTCCGCAGGCTGAATTCCAAAGCGCTGGCGTAAGACGCGGCTCGCGCTAGTCTTTCCAACGGTTGTGGCCCGCATCTTCCAAAATAGGCGGATGCGCGCGATTCAGCCGTGGGCAGTCCGAGG
>CAVUPP010000021.1:0-131108 GCA_963743245.1 Vicinamibacteria bacterium
GATCATGGCTGATCTGCGAGATGGCGTCGCGGATGTCCTGCGTCGCTTCCTGCAGGTTCTTGGTGAACACATACTCGACGATGATCACGCCGTAGCTGTCGAGCGAGTTGCTCTGGACCTTCTTGACGCCGCTGATTCCAGAGATCTGCTCCTCGATGGGCTCGATGATCTCGCGCTCGACCGTTTCAGGCGAGGCGCCGGGATACGGAATCGCCACCGAGACGATGGGCGGCGACCCTCGGGAAACTCGTCGGTCTTCAACGCGATCAGCGCGAAGACGCCGAACACCACGAGCCCGAGCATCGTGACGACGGTGATGAGCGGACGGCGTATGGCAAAGTCCGAAATGAACACGGCCGCTTACTCCTCTGCTGCCTGACGTTCGCGGAATCGAACAGGAGTGCCCGGCGTCATGCCCTGAGCCGCACCAAGCAGCAGGACATCGCCTTCCTTCACCCCCGACAGGAGCTCCACGCGCTCGGTCTGTTCGTCGTGAAGTCCGATGGTGACCGCGACGCGCTCGGCTTTGCCGTCGCGTACGCGAAGGACCCAGGGATCGCCACGCAGGTTCACGGCCGTGACCGGCACCACCAGCGCCCTGCGCGCTTCACGCAGCACGCGCCCTTCGGCGAAGAGCCCCGACAACAGCCGACCGCCGGCATTGGGAATCGTGACGAAAATCGGGAACTGGCGCGTGACCGGGTCGGCCACGGCACCCAACCGCTCTACTTTGCCTTCGAAGTGCTGCCCCGGATATCCACGCACGTCGAACGTGACTGGAGCACCGATGTACACGTCACCCAGTTGCTCGGAAGAGACCGAAGCTTCGAGCCGCATGCTCGACGGATCGATAATCGTGTAGAGCTCAGTCCCCAGGCTCACTACGTCGCCGGCATTGACGCGCTTCCTGGCGACCAGGCCCGAAATGGGGGCATGCACGGTCGCGTCGTCGAGCGACTTCTGCGCCGAAACGGCGCGCGTCTTCGCATCGTCGCGTTGGGCGCGAAGGCTGGTCGCGGTGTTCTTCGCCGACTCGAGATCGCGCTCCGCGAGCGCGCCAGCCTTGACCAGGCGTTCGGTGCGCGCCAGCTCACGTTCAGCGAGCGCCAGCGCTTCCTCCGCGGAGTGCACCATCGACTGCGCGGACTGATAGGCGTCCTGCTGGGTGCGGCTGTCGATGCGGGCCAGCAGCGCCCCCTGCTTGATCGGTTGCCCTTCCTCGGCAGACACCGACAACACCGATCCACCAAGTTCGGCGCGGACCGTGGCCTCGCGTTGTGCGCGCAGCTCGCCCGAGATCAGGGGTCCGACGCTGATGTCTCCTGTCGCGACCGTGACGACGTTCTCGCGGCCTATCTCGATGGCCGGCGTCGCCACTTCGGCGGCAGCCGCGCCAGCATCTCCTCTTCCACATCCGGCGGCAGCCGCGACTGACACCATCAGGCCGAGGCCTGCCGCCAGTCCTTGCCACCGAATCGTCCACATGCCGTGCATGACTACTGTCCTCCCTGAGCGGCCGTCCCACCGACCGCCGACGCACCCGCCGCCGGACCTGCTGTTGGTTGTGTTGCTGCCGCAGCGCCTTGCGTGTTTGCCGTCGCCACGCCGCCACCGGAGGCGGAAATCGACAGACCGCCAAGGGGCAGCTCCGGCAGCAGCGCGAATTGCACCCGCTGCACCTGGAGGTCGCGAGCCGCGAGGGCACGCGTCACCTGCGCGCGCGCGAGCAGAAGACGCGCATCCGAGAGCTCCAGCTGCGTCGAGAGTCCTTCGCGGAAACGGAGGTCCGCGATCTCGTACGCCCGGGCCGCTTGTTCGATGGTGGCGCCGCTCGCCTGCCAGTTCGCATGCGCGGCCAGCAGCTGCAGACGCACGCTGTCGTTGTCGAGCGCGGACAATTCCTTCGCGAGCTTCAGACGTGCCGCCGATTCGGTGACGCCCGCCCTCGCCGCCGCTTCGTCGGCGCGCAGACGGCCGCCGGTCAGGATCGGCATCGTGACGCCCACACCGAGCGTCCAGTTCGTGCGCCAGTCGTTGAACGACGGGACGCTTCCCGGATACGACACGAGCCCGTAGTCCGATCGGAACGACACTGCGGGGCGACGCTCACCCACTGCCGCGCGGACACCCGCCGTTGCCACGCCGACATCCTGACTCGCCTGTGTGACCGCGACGCGCTCAGGCGCCGCGCCCGGAGCCTCGAGGTCGGCGAGCCGGCTTGCAAAACGCGCCGGCGCCGGCAGCACCGAATCGTCCAGGTCCGCGACCAGCGACAGCGGCTGCTGCGCGGGATACTCGAGGAGCTGCTTGAGATGCAGGTAGGCGACGTCGCGATTCGCCTTGCTGCGGACGACGTCGGGCTGCAGCGTGTCCCGCGCGACGCGGGCACGCAGCTGTTCGAACTCCGACAAGCGTCCGGCGTCCCGCTGCGCGGTGGCTTGCTGCAGAGCCTGATCCGCCTGGCCGTAGGTCTGTTCCGCGATCGAGACGAGGCGATCGGCCAGGGCCGCATCGTAGTACGCCTGCGCGACATCGAGCGTCGCCTGCGCACGCGCCGACGTCACGCCGAGTGACGCTGAATCGCGGCGCAGCCGGGCCTGGTCTTCCGAGGCCGCGATGCGACCACCGGCATACAGCGCCTGGCTGAACGAAAGACCGAGGCGATACACGTTCGCCTGGCCGAACGGTAGCGTGTTGTCGCTGCTGGTGCTGCCGCCGCCGAAAAGTCCACCCGACGGGCATCCGTACGCACGCTCGAGCTCGGTCACGCGATCCTCGAGCGGCGCCGTTGGATCCGCCTGGAGCGGCGTGCACGGAGGACCCGTCGAGTCGAACAGACCCGAGAATTCCGACTTGAGCGTGCGGTCGTACGAGGCCGCGCCTATCAACTGCGGAAGCCGCGCGCTATGTGCCTGCCGCACACCGGCGTCGGCGCGCGCAAGGCCCGCCGAGGCAATGGTGATGTTCTCGCTCGTACCGGCGACGCGGTCGATCGCTTGATCGAACGTCAAGGTCAGTGCGATATCCGGCCCCGCGGCGGTGGCTGGTGCCGCGGGTTGCACCGCCTGGTCAGAGGCGGTTGGCTGGCCATGGACGCGGGCCGGTCCGGCCACGGCCAACAGGCCCATAAACAGCGCCCGGCCTAGCGGGGCGCGCCATGTGGTCGATGCGAACATTGAGTCTCCTGCGCCGTTACGCGACATCCGCCGATGCGGCCGCGTCTGTCGAGCAGCCGATCGCGCGGACGAACAGGCTGACGTATTGCTGGATCGCTTCCGCCTCGGATCGGGTGTAGTGGTCCGGCATGAACTCGCGACCCATGGCGTCGGCGAACAGCGTGCCCATCAACATGGCCGCTGCTGACCGCGGATCCCAGTCGCCCGTCGCAAGTCCTGCAGCGCGCAGCCGCTCCAGATAACGTTCGAGGTCTGCCGCGATCCTGGCGGGTCCATCACACGTGACGCGCGTCGCGGCAGGCTGATCGGCGAACTCACTCATGCATGTCCGGATCAGCGCGCGACCTTCCGTCAGACCCTGATGGTGCAGCCGGCAGAACTCGTGCAACTCACGGACGGGATCCACCGGCTCGTCGGGCAGCGATTTCCAGAGTCCCTGGGTCGCGCCCCATGTGAGTGCCTCGGCGATCAACGCGTCCTTCGAGCCAAAGTGGCGGAAGAGTGTGACTTCGTTCACGCCGGCCTCTTCCGCGATGCGGCGCGTCGTCGCGCCCCGAGTCCCAGCGCGCGCGTAGACCTGCAGAGCGGCTCGCAGTAATTGCTCGCGGACGTCCACGTTCATCGCGCGCGCTCCGCCTGAGTGTAAGTGCTTACTTGCATGATGACTTGGACGCAGGTCAGTGCCCGGAAGTTTCACGCCCAGTATCAGTTGGCGGCTCCAGGTTCGGATGTTGGCGAGGGTGACTAACCTAACTCGTTGATAAATCTGGAGAAGCTGGTCATTGAGCGCGGGCGTCCACGACCCATTCGACAAGGTCACCGGGTGACGCTCCGTCGGGCTTCAGATGTGGCGACATCTCGAGGTCGGACCATCGCAGCCGTCCATGGACACCCCAGGGCCGTAGTCGGAGGCGGCCGTCGGCGGGTTCGACGCGGACTTCGATGAAGCTTTGAAAGAACGGCGCGACGTTGTAATCGAAGGCGGCCGACAGGCCCTCGGGCGAAAACGGCCACGCGCCGAATCGTCGTGTCCACCACCAGGCAGGACGCTTCCAGATCGGTGTCCACTGATCGATCTTGCCGACCACGTCGGCGCGGGTTGGATAGAAGGCCCAGACAGGCGTAGGCGGCTGCGCCGGCCAGGCCAGCGCGGTCCCGAAACTCTGATACGCGCCTCCGCCACCGTTGACGAAGTAATGCACCGCACCGGCGCGGCCATTGTCCGTGACGGGCTCCCGGTAGTACTCGAGATCGTGAGTATCGCCCGCCATCACCACATGGACGTGATGCTCGCGAAGCAGCCGGTTGATGGCCGCGAAGGGCTCGTTGTCACGCGTCTGATCGAGTCCGCCTGCAACCGGTGGATGACCGAGCAGCGCCAGCACGACCTTCCCGTCCGATCGGTCGAGCGCCGCGCGTAACCATGTGAGCTGCTCGTCATCCACCTGCTTCAAGACGCCGGTGTCCACGGCGATCAGCGCGAACGCCGCCGTTTGCAGCTGGAAGAATGGTCCCTGCTGATACCCGGTCGGCACACCATATTCGCGGCGGAGTCGCGCGGCCTCCGCGATCAGTCGATCGACGGTCTCATCGGTCGTGCCCGTCAGGCGATTGTCCACCTCGATACGCGCGTGCATGGCGGCGCGAGCGGCGCGCGGATCGAAGAACGTGGCGATGAACGCTTCGAGCGCGTCGTACCAATCGTGGTTGCCCGGGATGGCGAAGACCGGCTTGGTCACGCCCTTGAACGGCAGCCAGAACCGCAACTCGTAGTCCTTCATCGCGCCCGTGGGATAGACGACGTCCGAGGAGATGACGACGAAGCGAACATCCTCCTGCTCGGCGGCCTTGAGCAACTGGTCGCGAAGCACGTGCTGTGACGCATCGCCTTCGCCCGTGTCGCCAATCACCAGAAACGAAAACGGCCCGTCGCCCACCCCGGTGGGGTGCACCTCGAACCCCGATGCGTCCTCACGAGCGAGCCCGTCACGCACGACCGCCTTGACCATTGCGGCGCGCCAGATGTCGGTCCTCGACTCGGCCCAGGAGTTCCAGATGCTCGCGGCCCAGTTCTCGGTGTCGAAGTACCAGCTCATGCCGAAGACCGGAATGGTCGCGACGATGATGGCGGCAAAAGGTACACCGATTTGAAGACCCCGCCCGAGCGCCTGCGGCAGGCTGTAACGCGCCTGCCGAAGACGGATCGCGAATCGCATCCGCGACTCGAGCCACCACCGTACGGCGAGGTGCCCCCAACGAGCCGCGCGCCCGACCGGCGCGAACCCGAGGGACCATTGCCAGGCACGGCGCTCGAGTCCGCGCGTCGCCTTCCGGAAGGCCAACTTCAGAGGCACCACGATGGCGAACGCGACGACGAGCGCTACGGCCAGGTCGCCAATGACGGCAACGCCTGGCGACAGCAAGCCGAGCGTCGTCTGGTCGAGGCCCATTCTGCCGATGTGAATGGCGAACAGCGTGCCCACGAACGCTGCGAGCCATGCGACATCGAGCAGTACCCGCTCCTGTTCTTCGACCTGCATGCGCGCGCCCAGTTTCGAGAGGCGTGCATCATCGGCAAGGCCGAGATCGGCGATGACCGTATCGTCGGCTTCCCGGCCGGTGAAGGCAGGCGCTGCAGCGATATTGAAGGCCGTGCCCAGGATGCGAATGCCCGCCGCGATGGCGACGGTCCAGTTGACCGCCGAATGGCGGAACAGGAGCAGCAGGGCCACGACGGCAAGATTGCCGGCGGCGGAAAGCGCGCTGCGCGGGAATCCTGGCTGTGTGGGACCTTCTCGTGCCGCAATGGCTGCGTGTCGCACGCCGTCGATGGCAAACGAGACGCCAACGAACAGCACGAGAGCCGCTCCGGCGATCCATGGCGCGCTGATGAGCACCACGGCCATTGCGAGCGTGAGTCCGGCGCCAGTCCACGCCGCGCGCTGAGACGCCGCCGTCGCCCGCCTGAAGCCGTGCGCTGCTTCGATCGCGGCAGTCACCAGCAGCAGTCCACCGACAGCCGTGGGTGGGTCGGATGAGTGGAACGGTGTGAGGAGGGCGAGGACGCCCGACGCCGCGACGAGCAGAGCCAGACCGCGCTGACGGCGGTGAGCGGGGCCAAGCCGCCGCCGGCCGGGCCCGCTACCGGTCCCGTTACTCAGTGTGCGGCGGTCTGCGGCCATGGGAGGCCAAATGCACGTGCGATCGCCTTGCAGTGCTCGTCAACCGATTGCCAGACAGATTGGCCGGTCGGCGACAGCGACAGACCTGACCCACGCTGGCCGAGAGCGGTCGCCGAGTTGAGCACCGTGACGGCTTGAGCCTGGGCGGGATGGCCATCCTTGACGAGGTCCCGCAAATCCTTGACCTGCTTCGTGAAGGCGTCGAAGGTGCGCTTCACCTCGTCGCGCGCCCCCTTTGGCGTGGACTTGTCCTTCGACAGCGCCTGATCGAACTCTTTCTTGGCCTGCTTGCTGTTCTGCTCGAGAGCGGACAGATGGGTGCCGAGCTCTTTGTCGCTGAGCCGCGCGGCGCGCGTCTCGGTGGACTCGAGCGGCCAGGCCGTTCCGTACGCATCCGCCAGTTGTTTGAACTGTGCGCTCAGCGCGCCCCATTCCGCAGAGCCCGTGTTCGAGGGATTCGCGCCATACCGGCGCTCCACATCACTCGCGCGGCGCAGCAGCGCCGTCACTTCGGGGCCCGCCGAATCCGACTTGCCGACATGTTCCTTGACGGCATCGATATCGTGCTCGAAGTCGTCCAGGAACCGCTCGACATTCACGCTCCCTGACGCGGAGGTGATTGTGGCTGTGTCGAGATTCTTCTTCTCGAGCGCGTCCTTCCACGCGTCGAATCCCTTGTCGATGGATTCCGCCAGCCGTTTGATGTCGGCGTCGCTGGGCCTTTCGGCCGCGAGGGCAGGCGCCACCAGACCAACGACCGCGATCACACTCGCCAGCAGCAGTTTCATGATCGACGCTCCCTTGAACGGTGCGATAACGGTGACGTGACGGCCATCGTGCGCCAGCAGGCCAGCCTCAACAGCCAGTGGGCTTCGGAGCTTATCTCATCGGACACACATCGGCACAATCAGCTATCATTCGGCTTCGCCGCAGAATCTCGACTCCATGGCCTCCCGCCTCCCTCCTTTGAGAATCATCGTTCTCTGCCTGAGCCTGGTTACCTCTGTGATGATGTCAAGCCGGGCGCATGCGCAGGGCTCACGCATCGGAGAGCTCGAGGCTCAACAGGCCGACAAGGCCGCGCGTCTCGCGCCACCGGCTGAGACGCGACCCGAGCAGATCCTCGATCGCGTGCAGGGATTTCTGACAGGACCCCCGCTTGGGCTGATTCCAGAATTCGGCAGCATCTATCCCGGCGGCGGCTTCACGCTCGGCGCCGGATACCAGCGCTTCATCGGCGACCAGACCACATGGGTCGCGCGCGGCTTCTATTCGCTCAAAAACTACAAGCTTTTCGATATCGCCGTGAATTCACCAGGGCATGCGCACGGCCGCGTGGACTACGTGGTCAAGGCAGGATGGCGCGACGCCACTCAGGTGGGCTACTACGGGCTCGGCCAGGACACAAACGTCGATGACCGCGCAAATTTTCGCTTCAACGAGACGTTCGCGGGCGGTGAGGTCCGTGCGCGCGCTCCTGGCTATCTCATCGGCGGCGGATCCGTCTATTACCAGGATTTTCGCGAGCGGCCCGGTCAAGGATCCGCGCCGACGATCGAGGACGAGTACACCCCAGCCACGGCGCCGGGCCTGGGCACCAGTCCGACCTATATGCATTCCATCGTGTTCGGAGGTATGGACTGGCGCCCGTCGCCAGGGTACGCGCGCTCGGGCGGCTTCTACGAAGTGCGGTACCACAACTTTGCGGGTCTGGATCACACGCCGAACTTCGATCGCCTGGATACCGAAGTCATTCAACACATCCCCATCCTCCGCGAGACCTGGGTCGTGTCGCTGCGCGGCCGCATGCAGACCACGCTCGACGGCGATGTGCCCTATTTCCTGATGCCATCTCTCGGCGGTGGATCGACGTTGCGTGCATATCGCTCGCAGCGTTTCCGCGATCCGCACAGTCTGCTGCTGCAGGGCGAGTGGCGGTGGTTCCCGAATCGCCTCGGGATGGATGTGGCGATCTTCTACGACGCGGGCAAGGTCGCGGCCGAACGTCGCGACCTCGATCTCCAGGGCATGACGCACGATGTGGGCGTGGGCGTCCGCCTCCACACGCCGGCGGCCACTCCCCTGCGCGTCGAGATTGCCAAGGGCCACGATGGGTGGCATGTGATCTGGTCCGGCGCGCATGCGTTCTAGTCGCCTGGCTGGCCTCGCGTGCGCCATCGTCGTGACGATCGTGATGTGGAACGGTCTGGAGCTTCGGAGCGCTGGCCAGCGCTTCTATGACGACGACCCGATCGCGCGCGAGCCGGCGAGTCAGGATGCCTCGAAAGCCGCCCCGCAGGACGTCGACCTCTTCGTGGATCTGATGCTCAACCTGTTCACGCGGCCCGGGGAAGCCGCGATGAACGTCCGCGCCGGCAACGTGAACACCGTGGATGAAGTGCCGGACTCGAGCTGGTTCACGAACCGCATCGGCACGCGACCGATTTCAGCCGATGAAGCCGTCCGCGGGCCGATCGAAGGACCGCCGCCGGCGCCCGGCACATGGACGATCACCCGCGCGAAGTCGGCGGGCTTCTCTCCGGGTTTCACGGCCAGAGATCCGAACGGACAGACCTGGTTCGTGAGCTTCGATCAGCCCGGCTACCCCGAGGCCAAATCCGCCGCCGTCGTCGTGGCCAACAAGATCTTCTGGACGCTGGGTTACTGGCAGGTCGAGAACTTCATCGTCACACTGCGGCCCGGCGACTTGACGATCGCCGACAGCGTCCGGATCACGCTCGTCCCGTCTGGCAAGTCGCGCCAGATGACCCGATCGGATCTCGATGACATCCTGCGGCGATCCAATCGTTCACCCGATGGCACGTATCGCGCGGTCGCTGCACGACAGTTGTCGGGGCGGGTGATCGGTCCCTTCAAGTACTTCGGCACTCGCAACGACGACCCCAACGACATCGTGCCCCACGAGGACCGGCGCGAACTGCGCGCTCTCAAGGTGTTCGGAGCGTGGACGAACCTGACCGACATGAAAGCCGGCAACACACTCGATACGGTCGTCACCGAGAACGGCCGGGGTGTGGTCCGCCATTACCTGCAGGATGTGGGCTCGACGTTCGGTACGGGCGCGCTCGACGTCCTCGGCTGGGCCGACGGGTGGAACTACTTCTATGACGGCGGACTGCTGGTGAAGCGATTCGTCTCACTTGGGTTCTATCTGGAGCCCTGGCAGACGGCCTCGTATACCGAGTATCCCTCGGTCGGCCGCTTCGAAGGTGACGCATTCGATCCGCTCGCGTGGAAGCCGCATGCGCCGACGGCCGCATTCCTCCGCGCCCGGGGCGACGACACGTTCTGGGCCGCGCGGCGTGTGGGCGCGTTCAGCGACGATCTCATTCGCGCCATCGTCGCGACCGGCGAGTTCAGGGATCCGGCCGCGGCCAATCATCTTGCGACCGTGCTCATGAAGCGGCGCGACAAGATCCTCCGTGCGTATCTGCCGGCGGTGAACCCGCTCGTGGATTTCGCCCTCACCGATACCGCGCTCACGTTCACCAACGCCGCCGTGGCCGCACACGTGGCCGACGAATGTGCCGGATACGAAGCGGCCTGGGCACGGTTCGACAATGCTACGGGCGAGGCGAGTGCGATTGGAGCTCCGACCACCGGATCGGCGGGCCGCGTCAGTGTCCCGGCTGACCTGCCGTCCACTCAGGGATCGTTCCTCAAAATCCAGGTGCGCGCGATCCGCCCAGCCATTCAGGCCTGGTCCGTCCCCATCGACGTGTATTTCAGGCGAACCACCGACGGGTGGGCACTCGTGGGTCTCGACCGTCTGCCGTCGGCGTCGGCGGTCTCGACACCGTAATCGGTAATCGCCTGGCGCACGGCATACGGCCCAGAGCGCACGGCTCGGACGCGGCACCTCGCACCCTCTGACCGCACTTAACCGGGCTCACGGGTCACGGCGCAAGGCACACGGCTCACAGCTCACGTCGAGCACCACGCGTGAATCGCACTGCGCACCGCGCACGCACGTTCCGCACCCTCCGCCCGCACCTTCCGCCCGCACCTTGCAGCCGCACCTTTCGGCCGCACGCTTCGTACGCACCTTTCGCCGCTGAGTGCAGTCCACGCGCCCCGTGCCGATTACCGGGATGGAGGAGATCGCAACGCATGGCGCTGACGGCCGACCTGCTGGAGGGAATCGATCATCTCGATCCGCTGCCCATCACGGCGCAACGGCTCGTGAAGGCGCTCGGCGACGAGCGCATCGGCCCCGCCCAAATCGCGGACTACATCGAGTACGACCCCGCGGTTGCCTCGAGCGTGCTGCGTCTCGCCAACTCAGCGGCGTGGGCCGGAAGCATCCCGACAGGCACAGTGCGCGACGCGGTCGTTCGGCTTGGTGCCGCCAGGCTCCTCGACATCGTCCTGGGCGATCACATGCGCGGCATCAAGATGCGCGCACCGCTGTACGACCTTGCCGAGAACGAGATCTGGATCCACTCGGCGGCGGCGTCACTGGCGGTGAAAGCGCTGCAGCGGGAGCTGCCGGCGAGCGGGATCCCTGACCTTGCATCAACGGCTGCTCTGGTCCACGACATCGGCAAGCTCGTCATGGTCCGCTTCATGAAGGCCGACGTGAGTGCGATCCTCGCGCTGCGGAACGAACGCGGAATCAGCTTTGTCGAGGCTGAACGGGCACTGTTCGGGTGCGATCATGCGGAGGTCGGGGCCGAGATGGCCCGCCGCTGGGGATTCCCCGTGGAAATCGTGTACGCCATCGAGCACCACCACGCGTCGCCGATCGAGCAGCCAACGCCCACGCTCGATGCCGTCGTCGTCGCCAACCTCGTCGCCAAGACGATCGGTACCGGTCTCGGAGCCGAAGGCATGGACCTCAGGCTCGACGATCAGTTCGATCGCCGGTTGCGGCTCGACTTCGCCGGCTTCAGCCGTGTCTCGATGCAGACGCTGACATGGCTCAAGGAGCTCAAGACCACTTACGGTGTGTCGTAGCAATGACGAATGCGGATTGATGATTGACGATTGGCGGATGGGGTAATCGTCATTCGTCAATCTGCATTCATCACTGCTCGATAATCACTGGTCGATCCCAGTCACTGGTTGCTCCCAGCTTGGGCCCAGAGCGCGATGAAGACCGTCTCGAGCTCGGCCATCACCCAATCCACCTCCGCGCGCTCGGCGCCGGCTCGTTCGAGGACAAGACGCACATCGTCCTGCACCTCGAGAAAACGGCTCACCGACAACGCCCACGCGTTGACGGCCTGGCGCAGCACTGTTTTCAGCACGGCCGCATCGGCGTCGGGCAGGATGCGGCCGCCGAGCGCAGCGTTGAGCGCTTCCGCCAGGCGTGTCATCAGCCGGGCCGGTACCGCGCGAGCCGCCTCTTCGAGCAGCACGACGCCGGTGATGGGCATCGTCGGTTGAAGTAGTGATCTGCGAGGTTCAGGAAACGAAGTGGCGGAGCCAGCGGTCGGGTGCATCTGTGCCTCGGAGAAGTCGAGAGAGGCGACGCCCGCGTTGTGGCACGATGTGCGCGCCGACACACGGGAGGGGGTCCGATGTGCTGGGGCGCCGCCCGCTCTCGTTCAGATATGACGGTTGGCGCGTCGGTTGGCCGTATCTGGACCGTGAAAGAAGTGTGACGTAGCGGCGCAAATTTCACGGCCGGGCCGGAGGAACCTCCGGCAGGCCACACGGTAATCGTGATGGCCCGCAGACTTCGGCGCCGCCCTTCATCACCAGCCGGACATGTCCGACCGCCTCGATGTGTAGTGACGGATCGCCGTCAACGGCCACGAGATCAGCCAACAGCCCCTCACGGACGCGTCCAATCCGGTCGTCGAGGTGAAGAACGCGAGCAGCAATCGAGGTCGCGCTGGCGAGCGCGGCGCCGGTTCGCATGCCGTAACTCACCATCAGTTCCAGTTCGCGAGCGTTCCGGCCGTGCGCGAAGACACCGACGTCGCTCCCGTTCATGATCGTGACACCTGCTGCCAACGCCGCAGCAAAGCTCGCGCGCTTCCGCGCCAGCGGCGGCGGTTCCGGCGTGGACCCACGCGTCCAGCCGCGATACTCGGCAACGGCCTCACTCGCGGCCAGTGTGGGACAGTACGCGACTCCCTTCGCGGCCATCTCCTTGAACACGGCATCGGTCCCTTCGTCGCCGTGCTCGATGGTCTCGACGCCGGCTTCGATCGCGCGGTGCATCCCCTCTGGCGTTGTGGCGTGCGCGACGGTCGGCCGTCCGCTGCTGCGCGCGGTCGCGGTGATCAGCCGGAGCTCCTCAACCGAAAACGTGGGGAGTGCTTCGCCTTGCGGTCCCCAGCGATAGTCGGCGTAGACCTTGATCCAGTCGGCGCCGTGTCCGATCTGATCCCGGACCACGCGCACAAGCGTTTCGCCGTCTGCTTCTTCCGCGCCTTGAGGGATGTGCCACTGCAGCGAGAATCCTTTCGGGCCGTAGCTCCCTGTCGCAACGATGGCGCGCGTGACGACGAGCATCCGCGGCCCGGGGATGATGCCCTGGTCAACGGCGGTCTTCAGCTCGACGTCCGCATAGCCAGCACCCTCGGTGCCGAGATCGCGGATCGTGGTAAAGCCTGCTTCCAGCGTGCGGCGCAGGTGCACCGTCGCGCGCGCGACGCGGACACCCTGCGACTCGGTCAATACCTGATCGTTCCAACTCGTCTCGTTGTAGGGATGCAGGAGCACGTGCGAATGACCTTCGATGAGGCCTGGCAGCAGGGTGGCGTCCGGCAGCGGAATGGTCGCATTGCCGGCAGTGGATACGGTGGCTACGGGGCCGACGGCCTCGATGCGGTCGCCGCGTACCCGGACTGCCCACCCCTCATGCATCGCCTCACCATCGAAGACCCGGGCGGGGATCAGCACCACGCTCGGACGAGCCGGCGTGGTCTGGGCAGTGAGTGACAGCGTGATCGCGGAAATGCCCGCGATGGACGTGAGCGTACAGCGCACGGCGCCCTCCTTACGGTTGGGCCGCTATGCTAACAGGGTGCGGTCGGAAGGTGCGGACAGCGGGTGCGGACAGCAGCTGCGGTTCGACGTGCGCGGTGCCCGTGCCGGGATGCGTATCGCGCGGCCGCTTCCTGACATCGAAGAGTGAGTAGACCCGGAGGCTGGCTTCGTGACGTGCCGTACGCTCACGGCGTTCCTGCTCGAGATCGTCGAGGGAGACCTGGACGCCGACAGTGTGCTGCCGTTCACCTACCACTTGTCCCACTGTTCGCGCTGCACACGCTATGTAGCGCAGTACCGTTGCACGGTCGAGGCCGCGCGGACCGCGTGCTATGCCCTCGAGGATTCGATGGTGCTGCACGACGCGTTCGTGGAATCGGTACTCGCCGCCTACCACCGGCAGCACTAGGCCGCTCCTGCGGCCGGTCGGCTCACGTCAACGTCCAACTTCCAAACTCCAACTGCCAAAACTCTGTGGTGGCAGCCCGACCCATTGGGAATTGGGAGTTGGAAGTTGGAAGTTGACGCGGTTGCAGCTTTAGCTCGCTTGCGCAATGGGAGGAGCCGGGTCGACGGGTATCGCGCTCACCTGCGACTCCCATTTGCCGACCATGGCCATGAAGGCATTGACGATGTCGGGGTCGAATTCGATCCCGGCGCGCTCCTGGATGTAGGTCAGCGTCTGCTGAAGCGGCCAGGCGTCGCGGTAGGGCCGGTTGGTTCGCAATGCATCGAACACGTCGCAGACGTGGACCAGCCTGCTGGCAGGATGGCACATGCGTCCGAACCGGATTGGCGGATATCCAGCGCCATCGACCATGATGTGGTGCTCGTACGCGACGACCGCCGCAAGATCGAGCGTGTCGTCGGCCTTCAGAATCAACCGCGCGCCGTCGGTTGGATGACGATTCATGATCTCGCGTTCGCCATCCGTGAGGCGTCCCTGCTTGACGAGGATCTCGCGCGGAATGCAGATCTTCCCGATGTCGTGCAGCAGCCCCGTGACACCGTACGCGCGAATTTCAGCGTCGCTCAGTCCCAGCCATTCCGCCAGCGCCATCGTCAGCACGGACACGTTGAGTGAGTGGGTGGTTGTGTATTCGTCGAATCCGCGCAACTGAAGAAGCGGCAGCACGACGTGGCGTTCGGCGTGCATCGCCACCCACAGCGACCGGACGATCGTTTCGGCTTCGATGAGCGGAATGACACCGGTCGCACGCACTTCCTCGTGGAGCCAGGCGACGGTTTCGACCTCCTCCTGCAACGTGAAGCCCAGATCGATGCCTGATTGCTCAGGCGCCGCGCCGCCCTCGTCCTGGTTCTTCAGCGCGACCGCGCCATAGCGGATGCCGCGCCGGGCCATCGGACGCGCCGTCGCGGTCGAGGAATGCTGGTGCGCCAGCAGATCGATCAGGTCGAAGATGAATCCTTCGAGATCTTCCTGCGTCACGTCCTGGTCGAACTCGACGCGCTGAATTCCAGCGCCCGAGAGGCGCGCCGACCACTCCCATGTCCGTCGATCGCGCATCGGACTATCCAGGAACAGCACGGTGTCGTGCAGCATCGTGTAGCTGGGACGCGGCGCCGTGGCCTTCAGGTCGGAGAGATCGCGCCACGCCGCATCAACGGCCCTGGCCAGCGCCGGATGGCCGGGGCTGTAGAGCGCGCCGGCGGCCAGCGCGCGTCCGAGCGACGACAGAAACTTCGAGGCGTCGCTCACGCCGCGCCCCGCGCAGCGTGATGAATCTCGAGGTCCGACGACGCCAGCGCCTTCCTGACGACGTGGGCGACCTCGCGATCGCTGGCGTGCTGTGCCGCGATCACTTTCAGCGCGGCCAGCATGGGTTTGCTCTTCGGTTGCAGCGCGCGCCGCCGGAACAGGCGCGGCTCACCTGCAGCGATCGCCAGCAACACCTTGAGTCCCTCCGCCCCATGTTCGACCGTTCCGAGCGCGCGGATGGCCATCACGCGGACCTCGTCCTCGTGTGCGACATCCAGCGCGACGTCGAGCAGCGAGGGGATGATCGATGGCGGACACTCGTCGAGTGTGACGTGCAGCGCCTGCAGCAGCACGCGCGAGTCGCGATCGCCGAGCGCGGTCCGAAGTGCGTCGGCACGGCGCCCTGCCCGTCGCAGGGCCACTCGCAGGGCTTCGCGCCTCACGCGCGGGTCGTCGTCCTGCAGAAACCGCATGGCATCGAAGTCGTCCGGCAGTTCGTCGAGCTGCGCGAGGAGGGCGAGCAGATTGCGACGGGCGTACCAACGTGAGTCGGAGGTGAGACGCGCGACGGCATCGCGCGCGATGAGCGGTCCGGCCTGGCGCAGTCGATCGAACGCCGATCGACGGACATGACGGTCCGGAGAATCCAGAAGGATGTCGAACATCGGCGTCATCGCCGCGCCACCCAGGTACGGCATGAGGCAGTCGAGCGACTCCAGATCCAGATTGGGGCTGTCGAGGACGCCGCGGACGAAGTCAGCCGAGAGCAACCTGTCCCAGACAAGACGTGTGACTCCCCGTCCGGGTGGTTGATCGATGAGGCTGACGATGGTGGGAAGCTGGCCGCCCGCGACGAGCAGATCGATGGAACGCCAGAAGCTCGGTGACGCCTCGTCGAGCTCGACGCTCATTTTCACGATGCGAAGCGCGTCGTCCACAGGCGTGGGCGCCTCGCCGAGTGCCCGTGGAGTGCCTGGCGTGACGCGAGACGCGAACTCGCGAAGCATGCCCGTGTAGGCGGTCGGGTTCGGGATCTTCGAGGTTCCAGTTCTCGATGAGTTGCAGGACCTGCTCGCGCAGCGCGGAGTCGGCTAGCGGACGCACGGTCTCGGTACCCGCTTCCGCATGCGACGCCAGCTTGCTGAACAGGCGGACGAGCCCGTGCGAAATCGTCTCAGACGAGGCTTCGGCAGCCGCACGCACGAGATCCACCACGGCTCCAGCGGCCATGCCGGACGATGCCTCGGCGACGAAACGGCGCCGCTGCATCACGTCTCCGCCCATGCCGAGCAGACGACGGAGGGTGTCGGGCTGCATCGCCGAGATCAGCATCGACGTCCGGCGCCGCAGTTCACGAGCGTCGCTTTCGCCCGCCGATCGGAGTTCGTCGGCGATCTTCAGCAGATAGCCGACGATGACTTCGTCGTACGCTTCGATCCGCTGATGCTCGTCGATGGCCTTGGCCAGAACGGCCGGTTCGACCTGCAGGCCGCCATCGTTCGACTGTTGGCCGTCGATGCTCCGTTCGAGCGCGGCCCTGGCGAGTCCAATCCAGAGCTCCACCGATGGGGCGGCCTCTCCGGGCGCGCCACTCCCGTCTTCGGTGGCGATGCCCAGGCCGTTCAGCGACAGCGAATAGATCCGTACGTGGGACCACGAGGCGCCGCGTTCCCGGTGCGTGCCGAGCGGTGTGCCTCCGCGATCCGGGTCCTCGGAGATGGCGGCGATGACGTCGGCGATTTCGTCGGCCGTGAGGCCCCGGCTGAAGTCGACGGCCGCCAGGTGATGGCGGTGCATGCGATCGGCCAGGCTGCGAAGAAGCGGCTGCCGCAAATCGGTGGCGACGCCGTCGATGACGAGTTGATCCGGGGCGATACCCACGGCAAATCGTGGACGGTGTTCGAACAGGCCTTCTGCCCGCCGCGCCAGACGTTCGAGCGCGGGCAGCAGGGCAGGATGCCCGGCGGGATACATCGCGCGCCGATGGAGCGCGATGGACATGTCCATGAGGAACTGTGACAGCTCACGCGGCGGCTGCGGATCCCGGCCGGTCGCGCCGGCCTGGGGGACCTGCGTCGTGGCCAGCGCATGCGCGCCGGAGCCAGGCGGGACGGAGAAGGACTGCTCGGGGGTCACACGTCCATTCCGGATCATCGACGCGAGAGGCACGGCGCTGCACCCGCCCTGCGCACGACTGCACAGGTTGTCTTGCAAGGCGTTTGCTATACTCCGCCGTCACCCATCTCGCCTCGAGGGAAAGCCTCCATGCGCAGCATCCGTCTCGTTGCTCTCGCCGTGGCCGCGGCCTGCCTGGTACTCGTCCAGGCCCGGGCCGAACAGGGCCGGCTTGGCTATTACCGCTTTCCCGCCATCTGGCACGACACCATCGTGTTCACCGCGGAAGGCGACCTCTGGCGGGTGCCGGTCGCGGGCGGCGTCGCCGAGCGGCTGACGACCCATCCGTCGCTCGAGGCGGATGCCGCGGTCTCGCCGGACGGCTCCCTGGTGGCGTTCGACGCCGCCTACGAGGGACCGCGAGAGGTTTACACGGTCTCGCTGCAGGGCGGGTTGGCCGAACGACAGACGTGGGATGGCAGCTACGCCACCGTCGTCGGTTGGACGCCGGACGGCAGCATCCTGTACTCGACAGAGCGCTTTTCGGGGATTCCGAACGATCAGCTGATTCAGGTCAACCCACGGACACACGTGACGTCGCGCGTCCCTCTTTCTCAGGCGGCTGATGGGACCTTCGACACGAACGGACGCACGTTGTACTTCACGCGGCAGCCCTTTCAGGGGAGCCACACGAAGCGCTACAGGGGCGGCACCGCGCAGTCGATTTGGAAGTGGACCGGCGAAGGCGAAGCCACACCGCTCACCGCCGACTTCACCGGCACCAGTCGGCAGCCGATGTTCTGGCACGACCGGATCTACTTCGCCAGCGATCGAGACGGGATCATGAACATCTGGTCCATGGATCGCGACGGCCACGACGTCCGCCAGCACACCCGCCAGGCAACCTACGACATCCAGTCGCCCTCACTGTCGGAGGGTCGCATCGCATTCCAGGTGGGCGGAGACTTGCACGTCTACGACATCACCGCCGATCGCGACACGGCCGTCCCGATCTCACTGGTTTCTGATTTCGATCAGGTGCGCGAGCGATGGGTGAAGAACCCGACCGACTGGGTGACGGCCGCACACCTCTCGCCGACCGGCGATCGAGTCGCGCTCACGGCGCGCGGACAGGTCTTCGTGCTCCCGGCGGACCAGGGTCGAGTCGTCGAAGTCACCAGGAACAAGAGCGTCCGCTTTCGCGAAGGCCGCTGGTTTGCCGACGGCAAGTCACTCCTGACGCTGTCGGATGAGAGCGGCGAGGTCGAGTTCTGGAAGGTCCCCGCCAACGGCATCGGTGCCGCCACGCGCGTGACGTCGGATGCGACGGTGCTGCGCTGGGATGGCATTCCGTCCCCCGACAGCACCCACATCGCCCACTTCGACAAGAATCAGCTACTGTGGGTGTACGACATCGAGCACAAGCGGAACATCAAGATCGCGTCATGTGCGGATGGCGATTTCGGGGACGTCCGCTGGTCGCCCGACAGCAAGTGGCTGGCGTACACGGCGCCCGAGCCGAATCAGTTGAGCCGACTGTGGCTCTATGGTGTGGATTCCAACACCACGACGCCGGTGACGACCGATCGGTACGACAGCTACAGCCCGGCATGGAGCCCGGACGGCGCGTGGCTCTACTTCCTGTCCGACCGTCACTTCGAGTCCGTCGTGCCGAGCCCCTGGGGATCCCGGCAGCCTGAACCCTTCTTCGACAAGCTGACAGAGGTCTACCAGGTCTCGCTGAAGCCGGGTCAACGGTCGCCCTTCCGTCCCGACGATGAGCTGTATGTCGCGCCGAAATCCGATGAGTCGGACAAATCCGACAAGTCCGATCGCGCCAAAGAGAAGGATGCGGCCACGTCAGACGCTGAGTCGAAGACGGGCAGTCCGCCGAGTAAGACGCCGGCTAAGGGCGGACCGCCTGTGCAGTCGGTCAAGCCCGCGCCTCCAGCCGCCGTCGACCTCGCAGGACTCAACACGCGACTGATGAAGACGCCGATCCCGGCCGGCAACTATACGAGTCTCGCGACGGATGGCAAACGGCTCTACATGCTGTCGTACGACGCATCGACGCAGCCGACGTTCACGCTCAAGACGTTCCCGATCACCAACAAGAAGCCGGAGCTCGAGACGTTCCTGACCGACGTGCGAAGCTACGAGCTGTCGCTCGACGGCAAGAAGGTGATGGTGCGAACGGCAAAGGATCTCTATGTGGTCGAGGCCGGCGCAAAGGCGCCGTCTGAAATAGGCAAGTCCGCCGTTGCGCTCAAGGAGTGGTCGTTCAGCTTCGATCCGCGCGACGAGTGGCGGCAGATGTTCGTCGAGTCGTGGCGTCTCGAGCGCGACTATTTCTACGACCGCGACATGCACGGCCTCGACTGGCCGGCGATACGCGCCAAATACGCACCGCTGGCCGAACGCATCACCGATCGCAGCGAACTGGCGGACGTCGTGGCGCAGATGGTGTCCGAGCTGTCGGCTCTTCACATCTTCGTCAGCCCTGGCGATGTCAGGCGTGGCGAGGACGAGGCGCATCCGGCGTCACTCGGTGCGCGGTTCGAACGCGACGAGGCGAATGGCGGCGTGAAGGTGGCGCACGTCTATCGCGCCGATCCGGACAGGCCTGACGGTGTCGCACCACTGGCGCGTCCCGACGTGGACGTGAAAGAAGGCGACGTCATCACCGCCGTGAACGGCGTCCCGACCCTCTCGGTGGGTGACATCGGACAACTGCTCCGCAACCGCGCGGGCAAGCAGGTGCTGCTCGACGTCAAACCTGGCGGGACGCACCCGGCACGTCAACTCGTTGTCGTCCCGATCTCGATCGACGCGGAAGACGACCTCCGATACGACGAATGGGAGCTCACGCGCCGTGAGGCCGTGGAGAAAGCCGCCAGCGGCCAGATCGGCTACGTCCACCTGCGCGCGATGGGCAGCGGTAACATGGCCGAGTGGGAGCGCGAGTTCTACCCCGTGTTCACGCGCGATGGCCTCATCATCGACGTCCGCCACAATCGCGGCGGCAATATCGACAGCTGGATCCTCGAAAAGCTGCTGCGCAAGGCCTGGTTCTTCTGGCAGCCGCGCCTTGGCCACCCCGTGTGGAACATGCAGTACGCCTTCCGCGGCCACATGGTCGTGCTCTGCGACGAGTTCACAGCGTCCGACGGCGAGGCGTTCGCCGAAGGGTTCCGCCGGCTGGGACTCGGATCGGTGATCGGAACACGCACGTGGGGCGGCGAGATCTGGCTGTCGGCGAGCAACCGGTTGGTGGACAACGGCATCGCCACGGCGGCCGAGACCGGTGTCTACGGCCCGGAGGGTCAGTGGCTCATCGAAGGCCACGGCGTCGATCCCGACATCGTCGTGGACAACCTCCCGCACGAGTCGTTCATGGGGAAGGATGCGCAGCTCGAGCGCGCGATCGCGTACCTCCAGGAACAGATCAAGAAAGCACCCGTGCCCGTGCCGCCTGCGCCGAAATATCCGAACAAGTCGTTCAGGCCGACGGAGCGCTGACGAAAGTCGAAAGGGTCGAAAAGTCGAAAAGTCCAAGAGTCGAGAGGGTCGCAAGGTCTCGTCGAAGGGGCCGACTCTGCGACCTCTGGTGACTCTCTTCGACTCTGTGACCCTTCGACTCTGTGACTCTTTCTGGCACGTCGAGTAACAATTTCGCGATCGGCCGCGGGGCGAGCTCCCGGGCGCGCGGCAAACATTGGAGGGGGCGGTTGGAACGCGGCGTGCAACCCGACACCTCCGTGCGCACTAGCCGTTCCCTCCGCCCGCTGGCGGTGCTGGTTGCCCTTGTGGGCGCTGGCACCCTGCTCCAGGCGTCACTCACCGAGCCGCTCGTCGGCCGGCAGGTCTTTCCGGCCTCGAACTGGTGGAATCAAGACGTCACCACGGCTCCCGTCGATTCGCAGTCCGCGGCGTACATCAACTACATCAGCGGACGTACGAGCGGCTCGACGCCAGTGCGGCGTCTGCACCCGGATTTCGGACCTCCACCCTACGGCTTTCCGTACATGGTCGTTGCGGGAACCCAGGCACGCGTGCCGATGACGTTCGTGGAGTACAGGCGGAGAAAGCGATTCGGGAATTGGCGGCGTCACCGGCTATCCGATTCCCCCGGAAGCCAAGACGACGGCAAACTACATCGAGGGTGGTGACGCCGGCGGCGGCACGGACGGCGATCACCACATGCTGATCGTGGATCGTGATCGCTGGCAGCTCTTCGAGACGTACCACACGTACTGGAACGCAGCGCGCGGGCGATGGGAGGCAGGGTCGGGGGCGATCTTCGATCTCTCGACCGACAACCGGCGGCCGGACGGATGGACGTCTGCTGATGCCGCGGGGCTGGCCATCTTCCCTGGATTGATCCGGTACGACGAGGCGAGCGGCACCGACGACATCCGCCACGCGTTCCGATTCACGGTACGCGCCTCGAACGGGTACGTCTGGCCAGCATCGCACGACGCCGGATCGTCGACCGGGGCGTTGCCCATGGGCGCGCGGCTGCGTCTGAAATCGACGAAGGCGCTGTCGTCGTATCCGGCGTACATCGCGCGTATCTTTCGCGCGATGCAGCACTACGGTCTCATTGTCGCCGACAACGGATCCGATATGTACATCTCGGGCACGATGGATGCCCGATGGAACAACGACGAGCTGAACCCGGCGTTCTCGAGTCTGACGGCCGATGACTTCGAGGTGATCCAGCTCGGATGGCGCGGCCAGAGCGGCCCTGCAGCGCCGACGAACCTGCGGATAGTACCGCCCACTAATTGAATCGAGGATTGACGACAGCGCGATTGACGATTGACGAATAGCCCAAACGCGAAGACGAAGACGACGCGTTGAGTTTCGACTGGCGTCAATCTGCAATCGTTAATCCGCAATCGTCAGTGTGCGCCGAAGGCACGTATTGCCACGTCCGGAAAGTCCGTAAAGAGTCCATCCACGCCAAGCGCCGCGAACTGCTCGTACTCACGTTCGGGATGGCCTTCGTACGTCTTCGACAGGAATACGGGCTCACTGCGCATGGTCCACGCGTGGACGAACAATCCTGCGGCGTGAGCACGCGCCACGAGATCGGTCGGCGGCAGCAGCGTGCCGTCGGCCGAGGCCGGAACGATCAAGCGCTTGTTGGGCCCGACCCCGTCCGCATAGGTGGCAATGGTCTTCATGTCTGCGGTCGTGTCGTGGTCCTCGAGCAGCTGCACAAGCCGGACCTTGGTGCGCGGGCGAAGGTACTGGAGGCTCGACGCCTCGAACGATTGGATGAAGACCGGCGATGTGGAATCGATCAGTCCGTTCCGCGTGAGCGATTCGAGCAGACGATCCTCGAGCGGCAGGCCAATTGAACGGAAGTAGGCCGGGTGCTTCGTCTCGGGGTAGACCGCGATCGTCCGCCCCGTCTGGCGGCTCTGCTCGGCCGCGAATCGGACGACTTCGTCGAAGGTGGGCACGGCAAAGCGCCCGTCGTACTCGTGCGATCGGAATGGCAGCCGCTCCCTGGCGCGCAGCGTCTTCAGCTCCGCGAGCGTGAGGTCTTCGATAAACCAGCCCGTGATGTCCCGTCCATCGACTCGGTGGGTCGTCTTTCGGTCGGGGAAGCGGTCCGCGACATCTGTCGTGGTGCCGATCTCGTTTTCGTGCCGGGCGACCAGGATGCCATCATTAGTGATGACCAAATCCGGCTCGATCACGTCCGCGCCCTGCTCGATCGCCAGGCGGTACGACTCGAGCGTGTGCTCAGGACGATAGCCGCTGGCGCCGCGGTGGCCGATGACGAGCGGGCGATGTGGAGCATCCGGAACGTTGCCCAGCGCGAGCGTCACGAGGCCTCCGATCGCGATCATCCGGATCATCGCGAGGTCTAGCGAGAGCGGCGTCGGCGGCGCTTCGAACGCCGCACGGCTTTGGCCTGGTCGGTCGTCTTCGTCCCGGCGCGGACCCTGTCGAGACGCGCTTGCACTTTCCGTTCGACGGCCGCCAGCGCGGCTTCGACCTTGGCAATCTTTCGCGCTGCTTTGGCGCGGGCGAGTGCCAGGTCCTCGATGGCGCGTGCCTCAGATTTTTTCAGCTTCGCGAGTGCCTTGTTGCGCTTGGCCATCGACCTCCTCCTTCGGGAGCTCGCCCTTCCACATTCTGTCCGGGATTGCTGGTCCGGCGCCACTGGACGGCCCCTGGCCGCTGTGGTTGGATCGAGCCGGAGCCCGACATGAAACCACGATTCTGGATCGCTCTGCCGATCGCCATAGGGGTTGCCGTCCCCCTCCTGGCCCAGCGTGCCGCGCCAAGCCCGGCGTCCGGTCGTTCACCATGGCCGGCCGGCAAGCGAGCGGCTGTGAGCCTTAGCTTCGACGACGCAAGAGCATCACAGCTCTCGGAGGGTTTGCCGGTCTTTGCGGAATCGAACACGAAGGTGACGTTCTTTGTCACGACCAGCAACATCGGCCCGCATTCAGATGACTGGCGCCGTGCGGCCGGAGCCGGTCACGAAATCGGCAATCACACGGTGAACCATCCGTGTTCGGGCAACTTCGCCTGGTCCGCGGCACGAGCGCTGGAAGATGCGACGCTTGCCACGATGCGGACGGAGATGACCGAAGCGTCGCGGATCATCGAACAGGCCACCGGCGTGCGACCCGTCAGCTTCGCCTACCCCTGCGGCCAGACCTTCGTTGGACGCGGCCAGCATGTCGCCAGCTACGTTCCGATCGTCGCCGAGCTGTTCCTTGTGGGGCGCGGCTGGCTGAACGAGGGTCCGAACGATCCCGGACGGGTCGATCTCGCACAGGTGTTCGGTTATCCGATGGACGACGTGGAATTCGAGGCGCTGCGACCCGCAGTGGACGATGCGATCGAGCGTGGGCAATGGCTGGTTCTGGCAGGACACGACATCGGCGCCGGTCCCGGACACCAGGTCACGAAAGTGTCGATGCTTCGAGCGCTGCTGGCCTACATCCAGGACCCGTCTCGTGGTGTCTGGGTCGATACCATCGGACACGTCGCCGCAGCCGTCAAGCGCGCGCAGGAATAACGGAGATCATATGAAGGGCGTACGGGAGCAGCGTGGGACGGGATGGCAGTGGCCGGTCGCATTCGTCATGGTGGCCGTGGCTATGGGAGGCGTCGTGGGTGGCAGGGGCACGGCCCTGACAGCGGCAAGAACGGTGTCTGGCATGGTCGAGGGCATGACGGGCACCGATGGCCGGATCGGGATCTTCCGGGGCATTCCGTATGCAGCTCCACCCGTCGGCGCGTTGCGCTGGCAGCCACCACAGCCCGCCGCCTCCTGGCAGGGCACACGTAAGGCGGTGGCGTTCGGACCGCGCTGCATGCAGCCGAACATCTACTCGGACATGGTCTTTCGCGATGAGCCCAGCGAAGACTGCCTGTACTTGAACGTGTGGACGCCCGCCACATCCGCGTCTGATCGACTGCCGGTCATGGTGTGGATCCACGGCGGCGGTTTCCAGGCCGGCTCGTCGTCTGAACCCCGTCAGGATGGTGAGCGGCTCGCGACCAAGGGCGTCGTCGTCGTGAGCATGAATTACCGGATGGGAGCGTTCGGATTCCTCGCGCACCCCGATCTGACACGAGAGACGAATCCACACGCGTCGGGCAATTACGGGCTGCTCGATATGGTGGCGGCGCTTCGGTGGGTCACGCAGAACATTGCTGCGTTCGGGGGCGATCCGTCCGTCGTCACGATCTTTGGTGAGTCGGCAGGTTCATTCGCGGTCAGTGCACTGATGGCCGCGCCGGCGGCACGGGATCTCTTCCATCGAGCGATTGGCGAAAGCGGAGCCTACTTCACCCACGGCGAAGAATCGCTCGTGCTGCAGTCGCACGAAGAGTCCGAAGCGCGTGGTCTCGCGCTGGCAAAAGCACTGAACACGCCCTCGGCGTCGGCGCTCAGGGCAGCGTCGGCGGCCGATGTGCTCAAAGCGGCCGGTACGTTTTCTGACCTCTATTTCGCGCCGAACGTCGACGGCAACCTGCTCACCACGGACGTCGCCGCCACATTCGCCTCGGGGCGTCAGAGCCACGTGCCCCTGCTAGCCGGCTGGAACGCCGATGAAGCACGGGCGGGTGTCGTGCTCGCCAGGCAGAAGCCAACGGCAAAATCCTTCGCCGAACAGCTTCACACCCGCTTTGGTGCGTCGGCGGAATCGATTCTCACGGTGTACCCCGCTGGCTCCGATGCGGAGGCCCTGGAATCAGCAGCCTCACTGGCCAGCGATCTGTTCATGGGCTATCCGACCTGGAAGTGGATCGAGACGCACACGGCAACCGGTAAATCGGCCGTCTACCGGTACTCGTTCGATCGCAAGATTCCGGTCGCACCCGACGAACAGGTCGACGGCGTGCCCGCGACTTCGTCAGACATTGGCGCCCGTCATGCCGGCGACATCGAGTACATGTTCGGGATGCTGAAAGGAGCGGTTCCGGGTGCGCCCTGGACGCCGGATGATGAGCGGCTGTCGGAACAGATGATGTCGTACTGGAGCAACTTCGCGAAGACGGGCGATCCGAACGGCAGCAGCGTGCCCGCCTGGCCGCGCTATCAGACGACTGATCGACAGGTCCAACACCTCGACGTTGCCATCCGCTCGGCGGCGGACACAGCGGGGCCGCGATACCTGGCGCTCGATCGCTAATGGCTTCAGCCAGGGACACGCGATAATCCCCGGCGCTACGGTCTGACGACCGATGGCGAGAACGCCTGGGCGAGGAAAAGGCGGGACGGCTCCTTCCCATCGGCCCGCGCGACCCAGATGTCGGATCCGCCGCCGCTGGGGCGCGGCAACGAATAGAGCACGTGGTCGGCGTCCAGCCACTCGGCCTGGTCGTCCACGCTCTGTGACTCCTGCACGATACTCTCTTGCCCGCTCCTGAGGTCGATCACGTGCAGGTGCCACAGCAGGCGTCCGCCTTCGTGCGCGCGCGCCTTGAACACGAGGTGTCCGCCATCAGGTGAAAGCGACGGGCATTCGACGCCCGGCCGCATCACGTGCATGCGGCGAGTCGCCGGATCGCCCGATACCAGGAGGAGATCGCCGCCAGTGCCGAGCACGGCATAGAAGCGGCTGCCGTCACCCGTGAATGTCACGCCCCAGAAGTTGAAGTCCGGCTTCGAGAAGAGTTGCCCATCCCGTTCGACCGCGAAGCTCTCGAGGTCGCCCAGCGCCTGCCCTTTCCGCAGATCGAACAACGTCGTCCGCGTCGAGAAGGCGCCGGTCGAGTACCGAGTCCCCTGCCACGAACACGGTCGAGACACCCATTGCGCCGTTGGCCGAAACGCGCGCCCGGCTCGGTGCGCCGGCCAGCGGAAAGCGGCTCACCACGCGGAAGTCGCCGTCGAAGACCTGCGCTTCGTAGCGTGTGAAAACGCCGCGGGAGGCCGAGAGGCAAAGGCCGGAGTCGCGTGTCGCATGCACGCGCTCGCAGGCGAGGGGCGCTAACGCCCGCGCGATGGTTGGAGCGTCGAGCGGCACGATCGCAATCCGCCCGGAGGACTCGAGCGCGGTGCTGCGGAACACGAGATGCGGCCGGGACCGGATTGCCGCCAGAAGCCTGGGGTCGGTCGAGATGACCGTCGTCGGACGCACGGACTCCGCATGCCGCCGCGAGAACCAGGCATAGCCCAGAACGGCGGCGATAGCGGCAACACAGACAGCAACGAAGAACAGCGGGCGCCAGTTACGCGGACTGGGCGGAGTCTGGGGTTCCGGATGTGGCATGCGAGTCGGGAGACAACAGCACGGCGGCCGCCACCACTATAGCAGCCAGCAACGCCACGAAATAGGCGAGGGTCGCGCCGGTCGGTCCCATGATCATCCAGAGCCACCCGAAGGCGATGGATGAGATGAGGCGCGTCAGATTGGTGGCGGTCGCCAGCAGGGCGAGCCCACTGCCCGAGCGCGACGCCGGAAGAACGGCGGCAGCCATGGCCGTCAACACGCCGTCGGTCGCTGCGTAATAGGCGCCAAGCAGTGCAATGGCGATGAGGGTCACTGCCACCGGAGACGCCGCGTGCACGAGCGTCACGAGATACACGATGCCGAGGACGATGTATCCAGCGAGCAGCACAAGACCGCGGCCGTGCCGGTCGGCGAGGCGACCGCACGGCACCGAGAACAGCGAATTGCACAGCGAGGTGCCGACGTAGAGCAGTGGAAAGGCCATGGCGGTCAGCGCCAGCCCCTGCTGCAGGACGAGGTACACGAACGCGTCGCTAATCGTCGCCACGCCAAGGAGAGAACCAGCGATCAGAATGGCACGGAAGCGACGCTCGGTGAGCAGGCTCATCGCCCCGGCAAGTGATGGCGGCGCGGCATTGAGATCCGGGTCTTCCTCACGGTGAGCCGGCACGAACAGGACGATGACGAACACGCCGACGACTGCGATGGCAAAACTGGTGACGAACAGCAGATCGAACTCGTCGGGAGCGCGTGCGAGCAGCAGGAAGGCCACGACCGGACCGACCATGGCGCCGGCGGCGTCGAGCGCTCGGTGGACTCCGAACGCGGTCGCCAGCTGACTGCTTTCGGTGCGCTGCGAGATCAGCGCGTCGCGCGGGGCGGTGCGGATGCCCTTGCCGATGCGGTCGGCGACGATGATGGCCGTGATGCTGCTCCACGACGCACCGGCCAACAGGATGCAGAAACGGCAGGCGGCCGACAGCGCGTAGCCGGTGACCGCGATGGCCTTGTGGCGCTGCCAGCGATCCGACAGGATCCCGGCCGCCACCCGCACGAGCGCTGCGGCGCCCTGGTAGAGACCGTCCACGACGCCGAAAGCGAGCGGAGACATGCCGAGGTGCAGCACCAGGTACAGCGGCAGCACGCTCGCCACCATCTCGGACGAGACGTCGGTGAAGAGGCTGGTCCATCCCAGCGCCCACACGGTGTGACTGACAGCGGGAAATCGTCCGGCGCGCGCGGCGTCCCCGTCAGCGGGCTGTGTTCGCCGGACGCGCGAGAAGAGGTTGGCCCAATCGATGGAGTGACACGACCTGTCGAGGATAGCAAGGTCGCGGCCGCTTCGGGGCATGCCGATGCGGGTAATCGTTTCATGGGCGCTGCCGCGATCCCGGCACGGTCAGAGAGAAGTCTGGCGGTCGCCAGACTTCTCTCTAGGCCTGTCCTTGCTTGAGCGCGTCCACGGCGTGCTCGCTGGCGCGGAGCGAGAACGCGAGGATCGACAGCGTGGTCGTCTTGTCACTGCACGTCAGGAGGACGCTGGCATCGGCGACGATGACGTTCGGCGCATCGTGCAGCTGCCCGAAACGGTTGGTCACGAAGTGCGCGGCATCGTTGCCCATCCGGCACGTGCCTGTTTCGTGCAGGCTCCATCCAGGCGTGTTGGGGTCGGTGCCCACCTCCCACATCTGACCGCCCGATGCCGTGATGGCGTCCAGCGTCGCCTGCTTGGCGTGCTCCCACATCAGCAGCTCGTTTTGCCCCCACTGAAAATGCACGCGGAGCGCGGGAATACCAAAGGCGTCCCTCACCTCCGGATCGATGTCCACGTAGTTGGTCGGACTCGGAAGCGACGGGATCTGGGAGTAGAACGACAGCGGTGCGGGATAATAGCGGCCGAGATCGCGCTTCAGCGAGCTGCCGAACCCTTCGACGTACTTGTGGTACCACGGAAATTCGCCGCACCCACCTGTCGGATAGATCGAGTAGCCGCGAATGAACCGCTCCTGGCGCGGATTGGTGAGGTTCTGCCACCGCGGCATCCAGACGATCTGACTCGCGGAGACGTTGTCGGGGAACGGCGGCTGTCCAGCGAGCTGCGGCAGATACCCGTTGCCGGTCGTTCCGTACAAGTGGTCGCAGAGATTGCGTCCGAGCTGTCCACTCGAGTTGCCGAGACCCGATGGCCAGTGACGTGACTTCGAGTTGAGCAGGATCCGCGCGGACTCGAGACAGGACGCCGCGACGACGATCAACCGCCCACGGACCTCCACCTCCTGCCGCGTCGCGCGATCCACGTAGGCGACGCCATTCGGTTTGCCGTCCGCATCCACCAGCACCGAGCGGACCACTGCATTGACGCGCAGCTCCAGCTTGCCGGTCTTCTCTGCCGGCGGCAGCAGAAAATATGGCGTCGAAAAAAACGAGCCCGTGTCACACCCTTCCGTGCAGTTACCGCAGTAGTGACAGGCGGCGTGACCGTTGTGCGCGACAGTGAGCTGGGCGAGGCGATCTGGGAGATAGGGAATGCCTGCCTTGTTGCAACCGCGCTGCAGGATGTAGTCCTGACACCGGAGGTTCATCGGCGGGATGTATTCGCCGTCTGGATTGCTCGGGCGTCCCTGCACCGTGGACGCGACGCCGATCAGCCGTTCGACGCGGCTGTAATACGGCGCAATCTCGTCGTACGCGATTGGCCAATCCACGTCGAATCCGTCGAGACTGGCGGCTTTGAAATCGATGTCGCCCATCCGCGCTGCCGACCGGCCCCAGAAGTTGGTCTTGCCGCCGACGGCGTGGCAACGAGGCCATTCCCAGCTCGTACCGGGCGCGGTCGTGTACGCGATGCCGTGCTCCCAGACTCCCGCCGTGGCGCTGTACTCGTTCTCGATGTGGTAGTAGCTGCCGCGCTTCTTGGGATCGCCGAAGCCGCGGTACTGCATGTCGTAGGGCTGCTTGTGATTGCGGAAGTCTTTCGCCGGATCGAGCCGCCGCCCCGAATTCAACGCACACACGGAGAGTCCCGCCTCGCACAGCGTCTTGATGGCCATGCCGCCGCCGGCGCCGGTACCGATCACGATTGCGTCGTAGATCTTGTCGGCCATCCCTTACCTCTTACCCCTTATCCCGTACCCGTTATCCCTTGCCTCTTGCCCCTTGCCCCTACACTCGCCGGCCCAAGCCTCAGGGCCGCTCACCGCTCACCGCTTTGGGGCCGGCAGGTGCGCATGCTCCCGGTCATCCGTATGCGGGCACCCTGGCGACTCCGAATAGAACTGCAGCCCTGGGTAACCGAGCTGCTCGAGTCCGATGCGTGAGGTGTAGAACCCCATCAACGTGTACTCGCGCATCAGCGCAAAGAAGGCGCGGCCTTCGGCCTCACTCGGATGCCCCGTCGCCTTCTGCTTGTAGGCGAGAGGTTCGAGAAGCGCTGTCTGTTGGTCCAGCGTGAGGTCTGCGAAGCGCCGCTGGTGAGCGGCCTGCGCCGCGGCGTCGAGCCAGGTCAAACCCAGGCGAACGCGATACTGAATCGCCGGATCGCTGGCTACCATGAAGTCGATGAATTCACTGGCGCCCGCCTCGTGCGCACCAGGTGTTCCGTCGCTCGGCAGGATGATCGACGCGAGCTGCTCGACCGTACGATACTCGTCGGCGGTGAAGAATTTCGGCGTGTACGCGGTGCCGAGCGTGATGACATCTGGCGCGCCGTGACCGCAGGCAAACGCCCACCGGTGGAATCCCGGCATGCCGCTGGCGCCGGCGGCGAGGGCGAGCACTCTCAGGATCTCACGGCGTTCCATCCCCTGTCCTGCCATGGTCGCTCCTTCGACGTTCCTCGCCTTCGACTCCGTGGCCCAGGGCCCACGGCTCATCGCGCAGGCTTGGGGGTTGGAAGTTGGAGGTTGGGAGTTGATTCTGATCTTCTCTATGCGCGTCGCTCCGGCGTCGGCGGACTCGGACGGAAGGCTTCACGCACGAAGACCTCGATGTCGCCAAGCGTTTCGGTGACGCCCGTCACCGTCGCGACAAGCCGTTCCGGATCACCCAGCGCCCGCGCATTGACGAGCAGCCGGTGCTCGCGTGCGGCTGACGCATCGAGCGTGCCGTCCAGAGTAGGCGCCTCGCCATTCGCCGTCAGGCTCACGCGCACGTATCCAGTGTCCGCCTGATCGAGCACCTTCACGTGCACGATCGACAAGCCCGCGGCAGTCAAGGCTTCGTCCAGTTGCTCACTCAGTGCTCCCACGACCACGGCAGGAGACAGAGGCTGCTTGAGGCGAAGCGTCGCGTGCCAGTTGACCCAGCCGAGCGCCGCCTCCGCGTCTGCATACCGTGTGTAATCCACGAGCAGGTGCGCCTGTCCTGCCGTCCTTTTCTCTTCGAGAACGAGGTCGAGCCACGCATCGAGTCCCTCGCCAGTCGTCGCGCTCAGCCGGTGTGCCGGCAAGCCCTTCAGCACAGGTGCTGGCATGCCGGCGTCCGACTTCGTCAGACAGAGGATGTCCGCTTCATCGAGCTGATGCTGGAAGAGATATCTGAGATCGCCGTCACCCTTGTTATCCTCCAGCGCTGCAGCCCGCGCAGGATCCACGAGCACCGTGAGCGGCGCCACATGGAACCGTCCCGGCACGTCGCGCATCACGGGACGAAGCACCGTGGCCGCGAGGTCGAGACAGCTTCCCACGGGCTCCGCGAAGATGACGTCGGGATCGGCCGCCTGCAGCGCGTCGGTCGCGGTCAGGAAATCGGACAGCCGGCAGCAGAAGCACCCGCCAGCCACTTCCTCGACGGGCAACGATGCTGCGCTCGCGAGTGCGGTGTCAACGAGTCCGTGACCCTGATCGTTGGTCACCACGGCGGTTCGCAGGCCGCGGGCGGCGAGCCGCCGAGCTGCTGCGAGGATAAGCGTCGTCTTCCCCGCCCCGAGCATGCCGCCAACAGTGGCGAGTACGGGCGGGCGGCGACGAGAGGCGGGAGTCATGCGATGACCAGGTCCTGTCCCGGCTGCAGAGTCAGCAGCTGATCCAACGTGACAACGCGACCGTCAGCCCCTGATTCTACGCGTCCCGCGAGCCGCCGGTCACCGAGCCGGATCGACGAGGTGGCTGCGCCCGGCTTTCCAGCGAGGTCCAGGCTCGCCACCATCAGCGTCCCTTCGATCACGCGCAGCCGGAACGTCGGCGCGGCGGCCCCGAACGCGAACGTACCCCAGCCCGTGCCGCTCGACCAGAAGCACGTGAATCCGGCCAACGCCAGCCGAGGCTTTGCAATCACACGACGCTCCGGGCCGTGATAGCGGAAGCCGCTCAACGCCAGCACGATCGACCATGCGGCCATCGCGCGCGCGTAGTGCGACCCGCATTCGGCTTCGTCCCAGGGATTGCGGCGCTCGCCGTCGTATCGCGCGCGGATGTTCCCCACGCACTCCACGCCTTCCGACACGAGCCCCGCGAAGACCATGTTGCTCGCGGCCGTGTACTCGAGGCCCGTGAAGACTTCGGCGTAGTAAGGAAACGGTACGTCCGGCCTCTTCGCCTTGGCGTAATCGCCCACGACCAGCGCCGCTTCGTCGTTCAGCACGAACGTCCGCTGGACGTTGTCGTGCCGCATCAGCGATCGCTTGTAGTTGTAGCGATAGATGCTCTCGATCGTGGTCTTGCAGTGAGCAGGATCCACGAGATCGCCCAGGCCGGCGACGTCCGCCGCGTACTGACCGACGAGCTGATCGACCAGGCAGCCCTCGCCAACCTGATATTCCGGGTGTGCGGGATCGTCGGCACCCATCGTGTTCAAGAGTGCGTTGCGGAATGGCGTCTCGGCTCTGTCCGCGCACCTGCTGGATGTAGTACTCGCCATTGAACAGGTGCTGATCGATCCAGGCGCGGCCCGAGTCGAACAATCGGCGGACGTCCGCCCGCGTGGCATCGTCGCCCATGGCGCGCGCCATTTCTTCCACCGCTCGTAACGCGCCCAGGTAATAAATCCCGCACATCGGGTTCGGACCGTAGAACTCGATGTCGTAGGTGTTGTGCTGGGCACCTTCGAGGACGCCATCTCGATCCGCGTCCCACCCGTTGGGGATCCACGCGAACGCAATGGCTCGTTTGACACGAGGCCAGAGCTCCTTGAGGAACGCCTCATCACCCGACAGGCGCCAATCCAGATAGACCTTGATGATCTGGCCCATCTGGCCGTCGGCCGCGGCCGTCGGGAAGCGGTCGGCGCCATCCGGCAGTGCCTGCCGGAAGCGCATACCGCCGTCGTCGTCCATCGAGTACCCGAAGGCGGCACGGCGCAGCGATTGCGCGAGGCTCGGAAAGAGGTGCGACGTCGCCGTCTCGTAGTTCCAGACGTGCGTGCAGTTGCCGTGACAGCAGCCGCTGGTTTCGCCGCAGCCTTCGAAGCCGTGGAACTCGCCGTCCGCAGTGCGGAAGCACGTCTGCGTGACGAGCGTGGACAGGTTGGCGGTGGCACCGTCCTTCGCGGCCGCCGGAAGCGTGCTCTGACGGATCGCATCAGCGAAGCTGCGGGTGCGGCGCTCGAGATCGTCGAGATGTTCGGCGAGGTAGCGCGCGGCGTCCCAGGCATCTGGGAAGCGTGTGCAGTAGTAGTTGCCAATCAGGGCGCCGCCCTCTCCAGGTGCCGAGTCCCACCCGCAGCGATCCGGCGTGCGATTCGGAAAGCGCCAGCTGATGGCAAAGGTGAAATCTGCGGACGCGCCAGGTGCGATCGTGCGCTGCAGACAGACGGCAGCCACCGGTCCAGGCTCCGCGGACTCCGGCCCGAGCGCGCCATCGTCCGAGAAGTCGTCCCAGAAATGGAGCGCGCTCGTCCACCAGCGCGCTCGCGGCCATCCCCTCAACATCGACACGCGTCCATCGCCGGCTCCGACCACCCAGAGGCCCATTGTGCCGGCCAGCGCGTTGTCATCGGCGATCGCGGGATTGCTGAGCAGCAGGCCTTCAATGCCAGGAGCCGTGCGCGGCTCGTTGACGCGGGGATCCTTCTTGTACGACGGGACGCGAAACGTCAGCAGTGGATTTTCGAGTGAATACGCAATTGAGACGACAGCGGGTGCCGCCCCAGGATTCGTCACGCGATAGCGAAGCACCGCGACAGGCAGACCCGAGGCGTCCGCATCGTGAGGAATGAATGGCGAGAATGCGTCGAGCGACACCTGCACGGGCATTCGCCGGTCGCGGAACGCGATATGCGCCAACGGAAATTCGCCGGTGAATCGCGCGGACTCCAAGCGCTGCAGGCCAGGCGCGCTGTTCGAGCCAAGGCCGAACGCGCCCTGATACGGCGGCCGCAGCCGCGCTTCCAGCACGCTGACAAAGGGCGCCGTGGATCCCTGCTGCACGCGAATCGAGGGAAACACGTAGCCGGGCGACATGCCCTGGTCCGGACGGTTGAAGATCTCCCAATCACGGAGCTGTCCGCGACCGCCGAGGCTGACGCATCCCGTGCCAATGCCGCCGAGCGGAAAAGCGATTTGGGAAAGTTGGGCTCCGGTGAAGACGCGTGGATAGGTGACACGCGCACGCAGTTCCGCAGCCGGCGCTGGCGCTGCCGGATGGACGGGGTCGGCCACCGGTGTCGCAGCGCCCGCCAGTGCCGCCGCCGGCGTCGCGGCGGCTGCGGCCGCGACGCCCAACGACTGCTTGAGGAACTGACGGCGGCCGCGTGCGGGCCGAGACGGAGGGGTTCCCATGGCGTCGGAGTATAGGTGGAAAAATGAAAAATGGGGTCGGGCGGTGTTGGCAGAAACTGAAAAATCAGGTCGGGAGGATTTTTGCAGAATATGAAATGTCTCCCGACACCAATTCGATCGCGGATGACTCCGACTAACGGAACTCACCGATTGACTGGATTCGCGATCGTGCGGGCAGGAGGCGGAGACGCTGGAACGGCCGGCGTGAACGTCGGCTGATCCTTCTGAAGCATGAAGGATTCCCTGGCGCGAATCGTGAGTCCCGATCGATTCCGCAGCCGTACCTGGATTCGATGCGGCTTGCCGTCCCGTTCGCTGGCCAGCGGCTCGAACGCGACGACGTAGCCGCCCGCCAGCTCGCGCTCGAGACGCTTGAAGAAGACGCCGCCGGTCATCGGCGTCATGGCGATGCCGCCCGTGGCAGTGGCGAGGTGGAGCATGCTCGCCGAGAAGTGCATCTTGTCAGGCGTCGAGAACATGTCGAGCCCCTCGCCTCGGCCGCTCACGCGCGACTCCGGCCCGATCATCTCGGTGACATCGCCAACTTGCAGCGTGTGGACGCGCACACGCGCGCGTGACGCCGCCCGCACGATTTCGGGAAGGAACGAGATTTCACCGATCGGGGCGTCGAAGCCGGTCGTGACGAGGACGAGATCCTTGGGGCCCTCTACCCCGCCAAGCGCGTCGAACAAATCGTTCAGATCTCGCGCGATGGCACGTACGCGCTCGACTTCTTCGAGACCGGCTGCAGCCGCCTGCTTCGCGTCGCGACAGGCCTGACTCAGGGCGAACGACGATCCCGAAGAGACTGAGGTCGCGGGAGCATCGCAATTGGTGGGACCCGCGGCACGCACCCATTCACCGGCGGAAGTATGCGTGAGCGCGAACTGCAATCGGCGCTTGATCGACTCGTGGCTGCTCGTGAAGCCCAGGTGCGTAACCGCACCGGCCGGCAACGTGACCACTGACACGTTGTCTGTGGAACGCAGGTGGTCAATGAACTCATCGGCGCCCTTGTACGCGCGAGGGCCATCGCCGAGGGCAATCGTGTTGCTCTGCACCGCGAGCACGATCGTTCGTCCCGGCGGCCGGGGCATCGATTCGGGCCCGAAGTCGGCGTCTACTCGCTCCGTCGTGGCTGGTGCCTGGGGCGCGACCGGGGCGGACGCCGGCAGCGGCGCCAACGAGGGATCGACGCCGTGGTATTCGAACCCGACGATCGGCCGCGGCTGCCCATCAACGAGCACTTCCACGTCGTTCGGCCGGAGGTCGGCGACAGATCGGTAGTTCTTGTCGATGACTCGAAGATCCACCAGTACCGAGGCTCACGCCCGAGCGGAAGATCTGTTGCGCGCTGCACACCGTCAGCGCGGACACGATCGCAAGGGACAACGCGGCAGGTCGCCATCGGTGAGACATGCAACGTCCTCGGTCGAGGCAGGTTGCGACACGATAGCACACGCGGCCCACACTCGACCTTCAACTCCCAACTTCCAACTCCCAAGGCGCACGGCACAGGGCACAAGCTAGCCAGAGGACCTTCCCGGTCCGGCTTGACAGTCGGGTCCCCTTGATACTATTTTGCTCTAGGCCTATCTCGACACAGCCTTGAGCCCATGCCCGCACGCGATCGCAAAGACCTCTTCCCCGGCGCACTCGAAATGATGGTGCTGCAGATCCTGCAGCAGCAGCCGATGCACGGGTACGCCCTCGTGCAGCAGATTCAGCGGCGGTCCAAAGATCTGCTCCAGATCGAGGAGGGATCGCTCTACCCCGCGCTGCAGCGGATGCTGAAGGACGGCCGCGTCCGCGCCCGGTGGAGCGTCTCGGCCAGTGGACGACGGGTGCGCATCTACGAGGTGACGGCCGCGGGAGCGCGCCATCTCGACCGCGAGATTCTGAGCTTCGAACAGCTGCTCGAGGGCATCCGCCTCGTGCTGGCGCCGGTCAAGCCATGACGTGGCTCGACCGCGTGATCCACCGTCGCCAACTGCAGCGCGACGCCGACGAGGAAATTCGTCAGCATCTCGAGGAGCGGGAAGACGAGCTCGTCGCCAACGGACTCTCGCGTGAGGAGGCGCGGTTCGAGGCGCGTCGCGCGTTCGGCAACGTTGCACGCATTGCCGAAGACGGCCGCGCCGTGTGGCGGTGGAACCGCGTCGAAGACCTGTTCGCGGACCTGCGCTACGCAGCACGCCATTTGCGGGCGACACCTTCGTTTGCGGCGGCAGCGATCCTGACGCTGGCGCTCGGCATCGGTGCCAATGCTGCAGTCTTCAGCGTGGTATACGCACTGGTCCTGCAGCCGCTGCCGTTCCCCAATGCCGATCGCCTCGTTGCCGTCGCATCGGTCGACTCGCGAGAAGGCAGTCAGCCGGCGCCGCTCTCGTATTCCACATTTTTCGAGTTCCGGCGCTCTAAAGTGCTCGCCGGGATCGCGAGCTATCGCGACCTTCAAGTGACGCTTGGCGGCTCCGGTGAGGCCCGCGTGCTCACTGCCGAAATCGTCTCGTCGAATCTCTTCGACGTGCTCGACGTGCACGTGGCGGCCGGCCGCGGCTTCGTCGAAGCCGACGAGCGAGCCGGCTCCAGCGTCGCAATCCTGTCGCATGGCGTCTGGATGTCGCAGTTCGGCGGCAACCTCGCCATCCTCGGCCGCACTGTCTCGCTCGACAATCAGCCATTTCGAGTAGTAGGTGTCGCACCAGAGAGTTTCAACTACCCGGTCGGCACGCGCATCGTGGACGTATGGGTGACCCTTGCGGTGGACGCATCGGCGAACGGCGTCCAGCCCATCACCGAGCAGCGTGGCGCGCGGATGCTGGGTGCGATTGCCAGGCTGGCTGACCGACGACACACTCGACCGTGCCCAGGCGCGCCTCGATGGCGTCGCGGCGGCGCTGGCACGCACGTACCCCGACAGTAATGGCAACATCGCGCGCACGTCCCTCGTTCCGGAGCTGCAGCGCATGCTCGGCGATACGCGCATGGCGATGCTCGTCCTGTGGGGCGCGGTCACGCTGGTCCTCCTGATCGCCTGTGCCAACATCGCGAACATGCTCCTCGCGCGCACGGCGGATCGAGAGCGGGAGCTGGGTATCCGGCTCGCGATCGGCGGCTCGCGAGGCCGCGTGATCCGCCAGCTCGTCACCGAGAACTTCCTGGTCGGCATCCTCGGAAGTTCCGCCGGACTCGTGATCGCACGACTGCTCCTCGGCACGCTGATCCCCGCGTCGGCCGACCGGCTGCCGCGGGTGACCCCGATGACGCTCGACTGGCGTGTCCTCGTGTTTGCTGTCGTGCTGTCTCTCTTGACGACGCTCCTCGTGAGCCTGCCGCTGGCAGTGAGGGTTGGACGCATCGATTTCGGCGGCGCGCTCAGGAGCGCGCCGCGCGGCGCGACCGATACGCGCGATCGCGTGCGTTCCGTGCTCGTCGTGGCGCAGGTGGCGTTGGGACTGGTCCTCCTGAGCGGTGCAGCGACCATGACGGCAGGGCTTCGTCATTTCACGCATCGTGATCTCGGCTTTCACCGGATCACCTTCTGACGTTCAGTGTCGCCGCCTCTGATGCCAACGTGCCGACCCTGCGGCAGATTCAGTTCACCAACGACTTGCTGCACGCGCTGCGAGCCGTGCCCGGTGTCACCTCCGTGTCCGGATCGATGGCGTTGCCACTCGCGGGCGAGCATCTCTACCTTGCCTTCGACATGCCCGAGCGTCCCCGTCCGCCCTCCGAGCGTCCAAACTCCACTTTCGCGATCGTGACACCCGAGTTCTTCGACACCATCGGCGCCTCGTTCGAGGAAGGCCGCCGCTTCACCGACCAGGACGATGCGCGGCATCCCCGGGTGGTGATCGTCAATCGCGCGTTCGCCGACCGATTCTTCCCGGGCCGACGTGTGCTCGGCCGGTACATCGAGCCGGGTGCGACGTCCGATCTCGATCCGCCGGACGGCAGCGCGCGACTCAAGGAGATCGTTGGTGTCGTGGGCAACGTGCGGCAGGCACCGCTGGGCCACGATGCCGAGCCGATGTACTGCTTGCCGTACGCGCAGCTGGCCTGGATGACGCCGCCGATGATCGTCAGGACCACCGGCCGGCCGGAGGCGGCTGAGGCCGACATTCGACGGGTCGTTGCACAGCTCGATCGAGGCGCGCCCGTCCATGACGTCCGCACCATGGACGGCGTCCTCGCCGATGGTGTCGCAGGGCCGCGATTCCAGATGCTGCTGCTCTGCGGATTCGCGGGCATCGGCCTCGTGCTGGTCGCGACGGGCGTGTACGGCGTGCTCACCTATGCGGTGCTTCGGCGTACACGCGAGATTGGCGTTCGTGTCGCGCTCGGTGCGAGCCAGCGCGCGATCGTCGGGATGATCGGCGGATGGGCGGCGCGATTGGTGACGGCGGGTGTGATGCTGGGGGTCGTCGGCGCGGTCGCCGCCCACGCACTCCTCCGACGGACGCTGGTCGATGCGGGGCTGTCGTTCGGGCTCCCTCTCGCCGCCGTCACCGCGGTCGTTGTGCTGACGTCCGCCGTGGCGGCGTGTCTCCCGGCACTGCGCGCCGCTTCCGTCGCGCCGACCGAGTCTCTACGAGCAGAGTAGAGTTCGGCAGTTCGGAATTGACGACACCAAGCCCCAGCGCGTCCGACTTTATGGTTCGAAGACGAAGTCGCGGAACGCGGCCGGCTCGTGAAAGCTCGCGCCGGAGGTGGGTGACCATGCAGCGTAGATCGCGTGATCTTCCGGCGCCTTCGGTCCGCCAGGACGCTCAATCCTGAAGACGTTGAAGCGCCAGGCCGTGCCTCACGTGGGCGGCAGCGCGATCCCTGCAGCCGACGGCAATGAGCGGAAGCCGGCCCATGGCATGAACGCCACTGGGATCCACCGGGCGCCACGGCTCGGGGGCTCGCTTCCGCCAGCGAACACGCCGCGGTTGGTCACGCGGGACTCGAGGCCGTCGATGTTCCACGTGAGATCGTTCTTCTTGTCAGGCGACGGCGCGATCATCAGGACATCGCAGATCACGTTGGCCGGATTGATCTCGAGCTCTGCATAGTTCCGCCCCGAGCGATTGACGTCCAGGAAGATCTCGACGACTTCTTCGTCCCACAGATGTTCGTCGCGCTTCGTCATGGTGTGCCACGGCGCCATGTCCATGGCATCAAAGCGCACGTACAGTCCGCGATCGTTCCAGAGCGCTCTGAAGCTCGTTTCGGCGCCAGACGCTCCCCAGTCGATCTCGGTCGCCTTCGCCCACGCCGTCTCGTCCGCAGCAAGCAACTGTTCGTGGCTGTTCGCAGGCGCCTCATGGACGACGTAACGCGTTTGCGCGGCGACCGCCAGGGGCGCCAGGAGCATGGCGGACACGACGCCTGCGGCAACCGAAAGGCGCATCGACATCGGTTTCATCGTTTCGTCCATCTGCCTTCGTCATGGCGACCGGGCTCGAGTTGCTCACGCTTCCAGATGCAGCACACGCGCCGCATTCCCGTAATACACCTTCTTCAGGATCTGTTCCGGCAGCCCGAGCCCGTAGATCCGCCACCGGCCCTGCGGCGGCACCGGCGCCGGCGCATAGTCGAAATACTCGTCTTCGGTCTCGAGGAACCGGTAGTAGATCTCGTACAGCGCGTCGCCGAAGATCTGCTGCGGCGTCTCGTCGCCGTGCGGCACCGCGTCGGTGCCGAACAGGATCCGATCCTGGTACTTGTCGAAAAAACGCCGCGAGGCACGAGGCTGGCGGCCCAGCTCCCCGATGCGCGCGGCGAGCTCGACGTGCGCGCGGGGAAAGCGATCGAGCATCGCGGACACGTCCGTCAGATCCTCGGCGTGATGCCCCACGTGCAAGGCGACCCACGTGGTCTTCGGATGCCGCGCGAAGACGCGATCGCGCGCGGCCAGCAGGTCCCTGAACGGCGGAAAATCGCGGCCGTAGAACGACCAGTCCGGGTGGTTGTGCAGCTCCTCGTATCGCTCGTTGAAGCGATCCGTCGGCAGGAAGAACGCCTCGGGGTCGCCGATGTGGATGGCCACCGGGATGTCGAGCGACGCGCAGGTCTCCCACATCGGATCGAACCGCGGATCGTCGATCGCCACCAGCCGCCCCGTCGTACCGTTCTCGCGCAGATAGAGCCCGAGAATCTTCAGCACCTTGAGGCCGCGTGCGCCGGCTTTGTGCGCGCGCTCGATCTGCTCGGCCTGAAACGCCGGATAGCCCGGCTCGTGGGCCCGGTTCCACCACGGTTCCGTGAAGCTGACGAACCGTCCCGGATGCGCGGCGTCGAACTGCTTGATCACCTGCTCCAGTCCGGCACCGCGCCCACCGGTCAGGTTGACCATCAGTCGGATGTTCTTCTTGTCCATCACCGACAGCACGTCGGCAGCGGGCATCGGCACAGTCACGGCTTCGGCATCGTCGGGCGCGCTCAGCCGCCCCGCGAAGCTCAGATGCGTGTGCATGTCGATCACGGGGAACCGCGCGCGCTCCACGCGCGTCTCGGTCACGTGCAGCATGCTCTTGGGCTCGAAGCGCTCGAGCCGGAGTCCACCGGCCGCCGGTGCGGGCGGATGAGGACGAGCCGGGGCTTCGCGCTTTTCGCCTGCTGGGTCCCCGGCACGAGGAGCGCACCACCAGCCGCCGCGAGCCACTCCCGACGGTTCAGCGCCGTCTGCGCGGGAGCCTGCGTCCCTGCCTCGCCCTCACTCTGCGACTCTTCGCCCCATTGACCCTTCGACTCTTCGACTCTTTGACTTTTCGACTCTCGTGAATCCATCCGCGCTCCTCGTGTGCGGTCGATCGATTCAGTGCGTGCCCGCCTGGTAGACGCGGACGTAGTCCACGTCGAGGCGCGCTGGAAACTGCGTCGCCGCTGGATCCCCGCCGTTCCAGCCGCCAATGGCAAGACTCATCAGGACGAAATGCGGGGCGTGAAAGGGATTCGTGCGCGTACGCGGATTACGGAGCGACGAGACGTCGGTGTGATTCATCCGACGATCGTCCATGTAGAGATCGATCGCGCGCTCGTCCCAGTCCATCCGCCAGACGTGGTACGACGAGGCCCAGTCGCGAGCTGCAAACGTGCGGATGGGATGTCTCGCCGAATCCCAACTTGCGACCCAGCGACGATCGGATCCCCATGCGACGTTGGCCAGCAGGATGCCGCGATAGAACTCCATGATGTCGATCTCGCCGCCGTCCGGCCACTCACCATCGACGCCCAACGTCCAGAACGCCGGCCACATCCCCAGGCGCGTGTCGATGCGTCCACGGAACTCGAACCGGCCGTACTTCCATTGCTGCAGCCCCTTGGTCGTCACACTGGCGGACGTGTACTCGGCGTACTCGCGATTCGTCTGCCAACTCTCGCTGCCCGCCACGAATCCCGGATTCCTGATCCGCTCGCGCCGGGCCTCGATCACCAGCTGGCCGTTCTGCCGCACGGCGTTCGCAGCCTGATACCACTGCAGCTCGTCGTTCCGGACGAAGCCAGATTCGTAGGTCCAGTTCTTCGCGTCGAGAGGGCCGTCGCCGTCGAATTCGTCCGACCAGACCAGGGTGTACCCCGGTGGCGTGATCTCCTGGTCGGCGCGTGTCACCCCCGCGAGTGCGGCGATCATCGCGGTCAAGGCGACTGCGTGAAGATGCGCCTGCCGCCCGAACCCAGTCGTCATTCGTCAATCCGCATTCGTCATTCGTCTCTGCAATCGTCACTCGTCAGTCTGCAATCGTCATTGCCAGCGCGTCAGCGCCTAGAGCCCCTTCTGCTTCCATCCCTTGCGGGGCTTGTGTTCGAGGAACGCGTTGGCGGCTTTGTGGTCCGTGAATGACATCCGGCGCGCATCCCACGCGAGCGTCTCGCCATGAAATCGAGCAGCGACCGTGCCCAACAACACCACTTCAGTCAACGGTCCGGTGACGTGAAAGCTGCCCGACGTTGGCGTCGCCTGACGGTTGAGCACCGCGTCGATGAATTCGCCGTAGTGATCGCGAGTCGGTACGGACGGCGGCATCAGCGCGGCGAACTTCGCGGCCGGAAGCAGGAAGTACGGAGGGTCCATGTGCGGCAGAACGAGCGTCCCTTCCGTCCCGACCCAGACTGAGCCGGTGCGTGGCATGCGCTCGCCGACGAGCGACAGGATGGTGTCGGGAGGCCGCTCGGTGCCGTCGTACCACCAGAAGTCGATCGTTTTGTCTGCCGTCAGGGGCGTGCCAGGGAACACCCAGTGCACCTTCGCGTTGAGACTCCAGTTGTCGCGTGTCGGCGGCGGTCCAAAGGCGGTCACCGATACGGGCGCCGTCAATCCGAGCGCGCGATACGGCGGACTCATGATGTGGCACGCCATGTCGCCGAGCGTTCCGGTTCCGAAGCCGACGCGCTTACGCCACTCGGCAGGATGGTACACGCCGCTCTTGAACGGCCGCTCCTCGCCTACACCGAGCCACCCGTTCCAATCGAGCGTGGGTGGAACGGGATCGGCGCCCGGCGGAATCAAGCCCTCGTCGCCCCAGCCCTTTTCGCAGAAGGCATGCACTTCCTTCACCTTACCAATCGCGCCGCTCCGGACAATTGCTTCCGGAATGAGCTGCGAGGGCATCGACGACACCTGGATGCCCATCTGCGTATGCACGCGATGGCTCTGTGCATACTCGGTCAGCTTGCGGACCTCGCGAATCGTCGCGCACAGCGGCTTCTGACAGTACACATGCAGGCCCTGGCGCATCGCGGCCATCGCCACGGTCGCGTGCATGTGGTCGGGGGTCGACACGTTGATCGAGTCGAGATTGTGGCGCTCCTTCTTCAGCAACTCGCGCCAATCCTGGTACACGCGCGCATCCGGAAACGCTTTCTTGACCTCGCCCACGCGCGACTGATCCACGTCGGCCACCGCCACCAGCCGGAAGGCGGGATGCTGGGCAAAGCTCTGAATATCCGACCAGGCCTGGCCAGATGCGCCGATGCTCGCGTGCCGGACGACGTGCGCGGCGTCGGCGGCATAGAGGCGGGCGGTGGACAGCAGGGGGCTGGCAGCCGTCGCAGCCGCAACGCCCTGAAGAAATCGCCGGCGTGAAATCGCCATGATGACGGAACCCCTCGCCTGTGATGTCGTCGATCGCTCTCTGGGCGACCGATCCGGTTAACGATACCTCAGGCCGCACTCCACTGAGCATGGCTGAGTGCGATAGGATGACCCGCCCAGGAGGCCGTCCCATGAGTCCGCGTCTTCGAGTCGTCCTTGCCGCCGCCCTCGTCGCCTTCGCGCTTCGTCCGCAGGCGGCGGCGCCCATTCGCGTCATGCTGCTCGATGGCGAGAGTGGCGGGCCCTGGCACAAATGGCAGCTGACGACGCCGGTCTTGAAGAAGCTGCTCGACGAAACGACGCTCTTCCAGGTGGACGTCGTCACGGCGCCGCCCGCAGGCGGCGATTTCAGTCGGTTCGCCCCGCGCTTCGGCGACTACAAAGCGATCGTCCTGAACTATGACGCACCCGACGACCGCTGGTCGGCTGCACTCAAGACGGCCTTCGAGCAGTACGTGTCGGGCGGCGGTGGTGTGGTCGTGGTTCACGCCGCCGATAACGCATTCCCCGGATGGAAGGCTTTCAACGAGATGATCGGCATCGGCGGATGGCGCGGGCGGACCGAAACGGCTGGACCGTATTGGTTCCTGCAGGACGGCCAGTTGACGCCGGATGCCTCGCCCGGACCCGCTGGCGCCCACGGTGCACGCGTGCCGTTCACCGTTACGGTGCGGGATGCCACGCATCCGATCACGAAGGGCCTGCCGGCCGCCTGGATGCATCAGGGCGACGAGCTCTATTCCAAGCTCCGGGGTCCCGGTCACATGACCGTGCTGGCCACCGCGCATTCAGACCCCGCGAACGCCGGATCCGGACGCGACGAACCGATGCTGATGGTCCTGTCGTTCGAAAAAGGACGGATCGTCCACACGACGCTCGGTCACGACATCAACGGGATGAGCTGCGTTGGCTTCGTCACGATTCTGCAGCGTGGTACTGAGTGGGCGGCCACGGGCGCGGTGACTCAGCGCGTGCCCGCGGCGTTCCCGACGGCAACCACGATCAGCTATCGCGCCGACATCGCCGCCATGGACCCGAATTTCGTGAAGGGTCTCAACGGGTTGGACCGCTAGTCGCGGCCGCTTTGGCGGCGGTGAACGTGCCGGTCACACCCGCAACCTCGATATTGCCCTTGAGGTCGCCGGTCTCGATCGGGCCGCCTTTGAAGACCAGCGTGTATTCCTGTCCCTCGTGCGTCACGGGGAACTGGAATGTGATGGCCTTGCCCGCCACCTGCCCCGTCACGGCCGGCGAGGTGCCGTTGATCGTGCACGTGCCATTGACCGTCCCCGCGTCCTGCTTCAGAGCACAGTCGGCAAGCACGGCGTTGCCGACCACATCACCTGTGATCTTCCAGCCACCGGTCACGTCCACGGCTGGCGGACGCGCTGCCTTGAAGTTGCCGTTGTACGTGTCGAACGCCCATGTGCCGGCGATCGTGTCGCCGTCCAGTTGTCCTTTGAGCTGCAACGTGCCCTGCGCGTTGGCCTCGTGGGGCGTATAGGGGAAGCTCAAGTCGAGCTTGCCGTCGGTGATGGAGCCCTGGACCGGCGCGTTGTCCCACGTACCCGTGACCTTGTCTCCGTCGACCTTGAGGTCCGCTTTCATGGTCCGCACGCCAGAGGGCGTCTCGCACGAGAAGATCCAGGCACCACCCGGGTCGGCCGCGAGGGCGGGCGTGGCGGTCACGAGCGCAGAGACGATAGCAGCGGCAATTGACAGACGAACCAGCATCACAGACTCCTTCGAGATTCGACGAGGCCTCCGACATTACGGCACTGTCCACTCGACGGTCAAATCAGGACGAGGTGCGGGATGCGCGGCGCGCGGTGCGACGAGAACGCACGAGCACGAATACGAACACGAATACGAACACGAATACGAAACCCCCGTCCACGACCGCCGTGTTAGCATGCGCCCGGTGCCCCTTCGCCCCGCTGTGATCCCGTGATGCGTCGTCACCTCCGCTGGTACATCGGAGCGCTGCTGCTCGGCTCCACGATCATCAATTACATCGACCGCCAGGCGCTGAGCGTGCTGGCGCCCATCCTGAAGGTCGAGCACGGCTGGTCCAACCGGGACTTCTCCATCATCCTGATCGCCTTCCGCGTCGCGTACGCGGTGATGCAGGTGGTGTCGGGCCGGCTCGTGGACCGTCTCGGCACCCGGACGGGATTGACGCTGTCGGTCGCGTGGTATTCGACCGTCGCGATGGCCACGTCGCTGGCGAGCGGACTCTGGGCCTTCGCGGGGCTGCGGTTCCTGCTTGGCATGGGCGAGGCCGGGAACTGGCCGGCGGCCACGAAGGCGGTCGCGGAATGGTTCCCGCGGCGCGAACGAGGTTGGGCGGTGGCACTGTTCGACAGCGGCTCATCGGTGGGGGCCGCGATTGCGCCGGCGCTGGTGTTGTGGCTCCGCCAGCGATTCGACAGCTGGCGTCCGGCCTTCCTCATCACCGGCGCCCTCGGCTTTGCCTGGCTTGCGGTATGGCGGATGTCGTACTACCCGCCGGATCAGCACCCGCGGATCAGCGACGAGGAACGCGCGATGCTCGCGGAAGATCGCGCAGCCGAATCGGCCAGCACGCTCGGGGAGCGGACGACGCCGACTCCCCTCAGGCGCCTGCTGACGCTCCCCCAGACCTGGGGCTGTGTCGCGGCACGCGGACTCACCGATCCCGTGTGGTTCATGATCACCGACTGGTTCGCGGTCTTCCTCGTCACCCGCGGGTTCCGCATCGAAGAGACGCTGGCCGGGTTCTGGGTGCCGTTCATGGCGTCGGATCTCGGCAACTTCGTGGGCGGCGGCGTGTCGAGCGCGCTCATCGCCCGCGGCTGGCCAGTCGGACGTGCTCGAAAAACGCTGCTCGTCCTGGGCTCGCTCGGCGTGGTCGCGCTCGCGCCTGCGGCGTTCCTGACCAACTTCCCCGCGCTCATCACCTGCTTTGCGATCGCGACGTTCTGTTATGCGGTAGCCTCCACCATGGCGCTGTCACTTCCGGCGGACTTGTACCGGCCGCGCGACGTGGCGACCGTCAGCGGGATGGGCGGCAGTGGCGCCGGCGTCGGCACGATCCTCTCGACGTTCGTCATAGGCATCGTCGCCGATCGCTTCTCGTTCGGCCCGATTCTGATGGTGGCGAGCGTTGTGCCGCTGGGCGCCGCACTGCTCGTCCTGATGCTTGTGCGCAAACCCACCCCGGCGCAGGCCGACGTCGTCAACGCCATCTAAGGCTCAAGGCGCTCGAGGCCGGGGGCACAAACGGCGACCCGTCTGAACCCAACTGGCGCACGATGCGGAGCCGAGGCCGTCATGCGCGCCGTTCGAGTTTCGACGCAGACGCGCGATCGAGATAGAACGTCGTGCGCGGATGCTGCTGTAACGCCGACGCGGGGTGGAGCGGCGTGACAGGTCCGTCGAGACAGTCGTGAACGGCTTGTGCCTTCCGCAGGTCCGGAACGATGCAAAGGATTTCGGCCGCTTGGAGGATCTGCGGGATCGACATGCTGATCGCACGCCGCGGGACTTCATCGAGTGACTTGAACCAACCCTCCCCCAGCTGCTGGCGCCGGCATGGCTCGTCCAGCTCGACGATGATGTAGGCACGGTCGATGGTGAAGTCGGCCGGAGGATCGTTGAAGGCCAGGTGTCCGTTCTCGCCGATGCCGACGAAAGCGACGTCGATGGGCTTTGCCCGCAACAGCGCACCCACGCGCGCGCACTCGGCCTCGGGATCCGGCGCGGTTCCGTCGACGAACTCGAAATGCTTCGGAGCAAGCGGCGCGACCACCCGTTCGCGAAGGTAGCGGCGGAAGCTGGCAGGGTGCGTGTCGGGCATCCCGAGGTACTCGTCCAGATGGAAACACGTGATACGCGACCAGTCCACGTCGGGTTCCTTGGCCAGCGCGGCGAGAAACGCGAACTGTGACGCGCCTGTGGCCACAATCACCCGCGCCTCGCCCTTTGCGGCAATCGCCTGACGCAACACGCGCGCTGCATCAGCCGCGGCCGACCGTCCGAGTTCATCCGGTGTCTCGAAAATCTTGACGCTCAAGGTTGTCTCCATTTCGGCCTTCCGGCCCCAGGCTACGGGCTCCGGGCTGTAGACTGCAGACCGAAGACCGAAGACCCTCAGAGCTTAGTATTACCTTGGTCTCTCACGCTGAGGAGCCGCCGTGCACGCACTGATCGATCCGTCGCTTCCCCGCCGCCACTTCCTCGCCACGCCGCTCATGGCCATGGCTCATCGGCTCGGAGGCTCTGAGCACGGGCCTGTCGCGAGCCGTGACGCACAGGGAGCCGCCCCCAGGCGCTTCCGTCATGCCGGATTTCTCGACCTGCAAGTCAACGGCTTTGCAGGCGTGGACTTCAACGAGCCCGAGACGACGGCCGATCGTATCCAGGACGCGGTGGCTGCGCTACGCCGTTCGGGCGTGACACGCTTTCTCGCGACGCTCATCTCAGCGCCCTTCGATCGGTTCTCGCGCTGCGCGCAGACCGTGGCGGCTACACACGCGAGTGCCATCATCGGCATCCACATGGAAGGCCCGTACATCTCGCCCGAGGACGGGGCCCGCGGCGCCCACCGGCGGGAGGATACTTCACCGGCGTCCATCGACGACTTCCGACGTCGGCAGGATGCGGCCAACGGGACCGTTCGTCTCGTGACGGTCGCGCCCGAGGTGCCCGGTGCGCTGGCCCTCATCGAATATCTGCGAACGAACGGTGTGCACGTCGCGATCGGCCACACCGCGGCAACGCCAAAGCAGATTCAGGACGGCATCCTCGCGGGCGCCACCCTCTCGACGCACCTCGGCAATGGCTGCGCGCAGATGCTGCCGCGACACCCGAACGTCATCTGGGAGCAGCTCGCCGCCGACGCGCTCACCGCGAGTCTCATCATCGATGGGCACCATCTGCCGCCCTCGACCGTGAAGGCAATGGTCCGCGCCAAGACGCCGGCACGCGTGGTGCTCGTGACCGACGCGACAGCCGCTGCGGGACAGCCGCCCGGCGACTACAAGCTGGGCGCCATCATGGTCCACGTCGACGACACGGGACGTGTGGCGGTGCCGGGCCAGCCGAACCTGGCGGGATCGGCGCTGTCGATGGACCGTGCCATCGGCAACATGGTCAGATTCGCGGGAGTGTCGCTCGAAGAGGCGCTCGACATGGCGTCGAAGCGTCCGGCCGCATATCTGAACGTCGAGCCCGCGGGCACGCTGGATCTGGAATGGGACTCGGAGACCTCGGTCCTGCACGTTCGAAGCGTGAACGAATGACAGGGAAATTCGGAATGCGGAGTGCGGAGTGCGGAATGGGAGTGCGGAGTGCGGAATGCGGAGGTGAATTGCGATACCCCGAATTACGGGCTCCGCTCCGCACTCCGCACTCCCAATTCCGAACTACGAGCTGGCGAGTTACGGCTTCGGGGCGCCGCCACCCTTCAGCCGGTCGAGCGCACCTTTCGCCATCCAGTTGTTCGGATCGATTGACAGTGCCCTGTTCAGTTCCGTCTCGGCGCCAGCCTTGTCGCCCTTCTGGGCGAGGGCCATGCCAAGGGAGGCGGCGACATCCGCCGACTGAGGGAACAGCGCGGCACCGGCCTTGAGCAGACCGATGGCCTCATCCGGCTTCTGTTCGTCGTTCAGCTGCATCGCGGCCGCGACGACCATCGGAGCCCGGAAGTCGTAGAGGCCGGCCTCGAGCGATTCATCGCGCAGCTTCTTGTACTGGGCGGCTGCCGCATCCGCGCCGCTCGCCTTGGCTGTATCGGCGAGGACGTCGCTCAACTTCTTGGGCGGCTCTTTGGATCCATGGTGGCACGTGTAGCACGAGACCTCGGCTTTGTCCGACATGTTCTCGAGCTGTGGCAGCGTGTCCTGGTTGATGCCGTGTGTCATCTTCATCATCACGCGGGCGCTCTTCTTCTCGTCCTTGTCGTCCTTCGCCCACTCCATCGTCTGCGGGCTGGTGCCGACGTGACAGAAGTTGCAGTGGACGCCGAGCGACATGGAGAAGTTCCGCATGATGCCATGCAGCTGCTCCGGCTTGATGTTCTCCGGCAGGATCTTGAGATTCGTGTACTTCTCCTCATGCGGCGGTCCGCCGCCTGGTGGTGGCGGGGGCGCCTGGGCGAACGCAGCGGTCGAAAGACCCGCCAGGACCAGCAGCGCTCCTGCGCTGCGCATCAGTCGTGAATCAGTCAGCCGCACGGGTTCCTCCTCGAATAAGAAACGTCATCCTACACCGCTCCGCGGATTGATGGGGTCTAGCCCGGCCCCGATCTCCCCGGTGCCGACGTGCTGGTCGGTCCCGGCGTGAGCAGCGCGGGCCCGCCGGCCGCCATGAATACGTCGGTGGTCCTCAGCAATCCCGCGTCTGACTGTTGCAGGAGGCGTTCGAACGCCGGATAACCGCGGACCGAGTCCCAGGCTCGATCGTCCCGCAGGTTTGCGGGACTGATGAACCCGCCATCAACGGCCGCTTCGAGCAACGGCAGCGCGTCGGCCGGCGCACTGGCCAGCGCGGCAACGTTCGCGCCCAGGAAGAACCCTTCCGGATCCTGAAAACTGCTCGCCCGTATCACGTCGAAATGCTTTCGGGCCTCCTCGAGCCGGCCTTCCAGGCACGCCCGGTACGCATTGGCCACGAGACCAGCGATGGCATGGGACGTCGAGTCCGCGAGGTGAGCGAGCGCACTCAGAGCGACCGCCTGCTCACCCATGCGAAATCGTGCGAGCGGGGCCATGAACGCGTGCGAACTCCTGTCCCACTCGATGGCCCGTGCATAGTCCCCACGCAGGTACCACGTGCAGGCGACGCTCGTCCGCGCCCCCGGATCGAGCCGCATCGCCAGCTCGTGCGCAGCCAGGGACCAGTCGAGCAGTCCGTTGTAACGGCACGTCGTGACGAGCCCGGCGTACAGCTCGGAATCGGATCGCCGCAGGCTGGCTCGCCTGAGGAGCCGCCCCATCGCCTCGGGCGCGCGTCCAACCTCTGCCTCGAGATACGCATAGAAGTGATGGGCGGCTGCAAGCTCCGGATTGAGTGCGAGCGCCCGCTGGAACGCGCGCTCGGCCAACGAACTGTCCACCTGCGACTGTTGTCCGCCGTACTTGGCCATCAACCGCAGCACGCGGCCCAGCCGCGCCCATGCCGGCGCATAGCCAGGATCGAGCGTGACGGCACGCTCGTAGAGCGCACGCGCCTCGCTCCAGTTGGCCGGGTCGGTGACGAGTTGGTTGCCGCGCAGATAGAGCTCGTACGCGGCTGGATTCGCGGGCACGTCGAGACGGAGTGCCCGGTGATCGCGATCGGTCAACGGCACGTGCAGCGACGAGACGATCGCATTGGTCAGCGCATCCTGCAGCTGGAAGAGATCCTCGATGGGCGCCTGCACCGTGTGCGACCACAGAAGCGATCCGTCGGGGACTTCGAGCAGTTGTGCTGAAACGCGGACCTGCGATCCGACCCTCAACAACGTGCCCGTCAGCACGACGTCCACGGCTGCCTGCTGGGCGAGCACCCGGAGATCGGGCATCGGGCCGGCCGTCTGTGCTGCGAGATTGGAGCGCACGACGATCGAGTCGAGACCGGCGAGCGACACGGCGACGGCATCAGCCAGGCTGAATCCCAGGAAGTCGATATCCGGATCGGGACGCAATAGTCGAAATGGCAGCACAATCGCTCGAGTGGGACCGCGCCGCCGGGGCACCGCCGGCAGCCCCACCCCAGTGTCAACCGTGCTCACCGCCGATTGGAGCGCACTCGCAAATGCCGCTGCGCTCGCGAATCTGTCGGCCGGATCCTTCGCAAGCGCTTGCCGGAGCACCTCTTCGACTGCAGGCGCCACCGTGCCGGACGGTAACGGCGCGGGTTCCTCGTAGACGATCGCGTGTACGAGCTCGAGGGGCGCCGTGCGATCGAAGGGCGGTCGTCCCGTGAGCATCTCGTAGATCACGACGGCCGCCGCGAAGAGGTCCGTCCGGTGATCCACCTCCCCGCCGCGGATCTGTTCGGGCGCCAGATAGCGGGGCGTACCGACGATGAAGCCCTCGTGAGTCAGCGCGGTCTCGACGCCGGCGGTCAGCGATCGCGCGAGACCGAAATCCAACAGCTTCAGGCCGTGCGCGGAGAGAAAGATGTTCGCCGGCTTCAAGTCGCGGTGGATGAGGCCGTGCCCGTGCACGACGCCAAGCGTCTCGATCGCCGTGATAGCTGATTGAAGCGCTTCGCCTGCCGGCATCGGGCCTCTGGTCAGGCGATCGGCCAGCGATTCGCCGTCGAGCAGCTCCATCACGAGGTAGTCGAGGCCGTCCTGTTCGCCGATGTCGTGCACCGCGCAGATGTGCGGGTGATTGAGCGCGGCAATGGCGCGCGCTTCGCGGTCGAAGCGCTGCCGCCGCTCCGGATCCCGCGACACTTCGGCAGGCAGCACTTTGATCGCCACGTCGCGACCGAGCCGGCTGTCGTGCGCGCGATAGACCTCGCCCATCCCGCCGCATCCAACGGGCGAGACGATAGCGTAGGGACCGAGACGCGTGCCGGCAGGCAGGGCCATGTGGGAGTCCGGCGATTATGTCGCACTGCAGGGCCTTGCGTCACTCGTCGCATCACCTGACGCGATCGAGATGCACCGCAGAGACCACCGGCTCGCTCAAGCGGCGTGTGAATCGCGGGCGCCGTCTTGCGGGGGCAGCTGTGGCTGTGTGCTGCGTGACGTCACAATCCGAGGCAGATGCAGCGCCTGATCGGCGGGGACGGGACGCGAATAGAAGTAACCCTGGCCGAACTTGCAATCGAGCGACTCGAGATACCTGATCTGCGTTTCGGTCTCGGCGCCTTCGGCGATCACTTCGAGTCCGAGCGTCATCGCCAGGTTCAGCACGGTCCGGATGATCGCCCGGCATTCGTCGCTCTCGTCCATGGCGACGACGAAGGACCGGTCGATCTTCAGCGTATCCACGGGAAAGCGCCGCAGATAGCTCAGCGACGAATAGCCGGTTCCGAAATCGTCGAGGCTGATGCGCACGCCGAGCGACTTCAACTCTCCGAGCACCATCCGCGCGCGCTCGGCGTCCGACATGGCCACGGTCTCGGTGATCTCGAGGCGCAGCGCGTGGGGGTCGAGCCCCGTCTCACGCAGCGCGTCCGCGACCTGCGTCACCAGATCAGGCCGGCCGAATCCTTGGGCGGAGATGTTGACACTCAGACTCAACGGTGACTCTGTCGGTGTCTCCAGTTGCCAACGGCGCGCGTCTCGACACGCGTTCCGAAGCACCCAGCTGTCGAGGCGTGTCACCAGTCCTGTTTCTTCAGCGACACGCAGGAACGCCGCCGGTGCGAGCAGCCCTCGCGTGGGGTGCTGCCACCGAATCAGCGCTTCGAATCCCACGATGCGGTTCTCGGCAATCGAGACGATGGGCTGGTAGAACAGCCGGAAACCGTCACTCTCGAGTGCGTGCCGCATGTCGGTCTCGAGCTGCAGCCGCTCCACCGCCGAGCGATGCATCGTCGTATCGAAGATCGCGCATTGCGCACCGCCGCTCGACTTGGCGCGATACATCGCAATGTCCGCGTCCCGGATCAGGTCGTCACCGGTTCCATGCATTGGTGAGCTGACGGCGATCCCGATGCTGGCACTCGGGAAGATCGTGTGACCTTCGACGTCGAACGGGAGCGCCACCGCCTGGTGGAGCCGCTCGGCGATCCGGACCGCGTCGCTCGGGTCCTGTATGTCCTCGAGCAGGATGGTGAATTCGTCCCCACCCACCCGTGCCAGCGTGTTCGAGTTCGGGTCGATGACGGGTTCGACGTTCGGACGCGCCACCGTGTCGTTCGATCGCAGAACCGCGGTCAGCCGGCTCGACACCTCGAGGAGCAATCGATCGCCTGCCGAGTGGCCGATGCTCTCGTTGACCGTTTTGAATCGGTCGAGATCGATGAACAGCACGGCGAAGAGATAGTCGGAGCGGCGCGCCCGGCGGGCGACCGCCTGCTGCAGACGATCCAGGAACAGCGCGCGGTTCGGCAGCTGCGTGAGATGGTCGTGGAACGCGTCGTGCAGCAGTCGTGCGTGCGCTTGCCGCAGGCTGGCGCTCATGTCGTTGAACGCCTCTGCGAGCGTCGTGGCTTCCGCGGTGCCGCGCAGCGGCACCTGACGCTCCCAGTCCCCGGTGGCGATGTCACGCGCGGCCGCCGCGACGTCGCGGAGTGGCTGGCTCGTCCGCCGGCTGAACACGAGGCCGCCGACCAGCGTGACCACGAAGATGAGGAACCCGGCGACAAGGAATTGCGCGCGCAGGCCGTCGAGGAACTGCTGTGTCGCGCCCCAGCTCTGAAACAGGATCAGACGATCGGATCGACCGTCGCCAACGTCCATGGTCAGCGGAAACATGCCCGCGACATATCGCGATTGGCCCAGCGGCCACAACCCGTTCGCCGAGACCGGGCCGACCGTGGACGCGTCCGGCCGGCGCAACCACCGTTCGAGCTCGGTGCGCTCGGCCGCGCCGAAGCTGCTCCCACTCAGACGGTGACCGGCAACGAGATTGACCTCGCAATGTGTCGCCTGTGCCAGCTGCCTCGCCACGCCATCATCGAGCGCGTAGCCCACTGCGAAGGTGCCCAGCACTTCGTCGGCGAATCGTACGGGCTCGACGATCAGCAGGAAGAGACGATCGTTGAGCGCCACGATGTGTCGGCCGGCACGGCCGTTCCGGGCCGCGACAATCTTCGTTTCCAGGCTGGACGCGGCGGCGCTGTCTCCGGGCCATCCCGGGCTGCCGATCCACCTTCCCGTCGGATCGGTGACGATGCAGAACTGAGCGCCGAGCTGCTGCCGGTACCGATCGGCCATCGCGTCGACGCTCGCGGCATCGGCGCGGAGGTGCGTGTCGGTCATGTGCGCGCGGAAGACCGGCAGCTCCGTAATGAGCCGCGTCAGCGTCGTTGCCGATCGAGCGCGCTCGTCGAGCAGACGTGAGAACGTGGTGTGCGCGACGTCGAGCTCCTCGGCGGCTCGTGCCATCGATCGATCGACGGCCACCCGCATCGTTGCCATCAGCATCGCGCCGACCGAGACGGCGACGAGCAGCGCGATACCGGCCGCCACTCGCGCCTCCATGCGGCGATGCCATGGAACGGCGCCCGGCACAGACCGCGCCGGCATCAGTGAGCGACCTGGTGGCGGAACGTGTAGGTGACAGCGAGGTCGAGAGCCGTGGGCCGCTGGTCCGGGAGCGGAGCGGTCTGATGCATCACGCCAACCTCCGCGGTGAGCCGTTCGAACAGGCGAATCTTGCTGCCGGCGGTGTAGCGGTTGGTGTACAGGGCAAACGGCGCCGGCGCATCATAGGCGAGGCGCTCGGCGCGGAAGACCGCCGTCACTGCGCCCATCCTCGGACGATGGACGATGAGATCGACGTAGCCGCCCCGCGTGCGCACGCCGTCGAAGGGCTGTCCCCAGAGCCACTCTCCTCTGAGCTGCACGCCGCTCCGCATCCATCGCGCGTCGACACCAGTGAACGTCGATCGGCCGAAGGCGTACGTGGCCGGCTGGTACGGCTTCGTGTCGATGTAGCTGGCGCCCACGATGGCGGATCCAAACGCCGTCTGTCCGCGGACGACCGTATCGACGCCGGAACGGCGGTGCGCTTCGCCGACGTCCGCCGGCCCTCCCACACTGACTTCGACGTACGCACGCGGCGTTCCGACGACGACGTCGGCTCCCTGTTCGAGGAAGTTGTTCGAGAGCGCGTAGTAGTTGTCGTAGCGGATCAGCGGCGCACGCAGAAACCCGACATACGCGTGGTCGCTGGCGCTGTAGATACCGAACGGAGTGCGATAACGTCCGAGCCGGACGCCGACGAGGCCGCGTCCGGGCTGGAACATCCGTTCGCCGTACGCTTCCATCAAGTCTGGATGCCCATCGTAGGGATACGCGGCGCCGAAGACGTCGCTCGTGGTGTCTGACCGCTGGGCCCAGGTACCCTCCGACCATGAATCGCACGTCCGAAGCCACGGCGCCGAACACCCGCGCCTGCGTGGCTGCCGCGGCCACATCGTCCGTGGAGTAGCCGAACGTCTGCGCAGCCTCGACAGTCACCGACTGCGCGCGGGCCACGGCCGCCTGCATCACCATGCACGCGCAGATGAAGAGGGCGCGCCCGCTCATGGCCATCGCACGTCGAGCGTGGCTCCCGGACCGACGACAATGGTTCCGGTGAGCTCCGGACGGCCCGGCCGCCACGAATGGTAGGTGTACGAGCCCGGCGGTACCGACGCAATCTCGAAGCGGCCCTCTCCGTCAGACAGGCCGAAGTACGGCGTGGGCACGGCCATCACGTACGCAGCCATGTTGGGGTGGATGTTGCAGAAGATCCGGCTGAGACCTGCGTGATCGAAGCGGACCTTGCGGCGCGTGCCCACAGGATAGAGGCCGAGGTCGAACTTCTTCCCGTCGTGGAAAGAGAACACGTTGTGGAAGACGCGGTCGTGATTGGGAAAATCGACCGTCGTGCCCACCTGGACGACCAGGATGTTGGGTGAAAAGTCCAGATTCCGTTGATCGAGCACGATTCCGCCGGCGTCCGAGGGCGCGATCGGGTTCGGTCGTATCGAGCCACACGACCGCGTGCGGCTCGGGACGCGTGCCCAAACGTGTCGTGCCGTGCAGCGATGTGACGGCAGTGGTGGATGCGTCTGCCGCCGCGAGGCTGGCCGCGACAGCAAACCACCAGAAAGACATGATGCTCACACTATCGGCGTGAGCCAGCCCCGGCTGAATAGACAGCGCCAGCCACGGTGTGCCGCCGAAGGCCGTCCCGTGTCAGGTTGGTCGTCGATCAATTGTGATTTTTCGACGGAGACTCGGCGGTCTGTCGGGGCCGTGTGACCCGACGCCGCCACGTCCGCGCCCCTTGTCAGACTCCCGCGAAGCGTGAACAATCGGCACGTGCCGACACACATTCTCATCATCACCGGTGACGCGGGCGAGAGTTACGAGTGCTTGTACGCGCGGCATCGAATGCTCGAAGCGGGACTCGTCCCGCGCGTGGCCGCGCCAAGCCGACGCCGCCTCCACCTGGTCATCCACGACTTCGAGCCGGGCTGGGATACGTACGTCGAGCGCCAGGAGGGCTACGGCGCCGAGTCGGACCTGACCTTCGACGATGTGCGGGTGGACGACTATCAGGCCGTCCTGCTGCTCGGCGGCCGTGCACCGGAATACCTGCGGCACGACCCACGCGTGCTCGACATCGTGCGCGCCTTCGATCGCGCGGGCAAGTGGGTATTTGCGATCTGCCATGGCGTCCAGATCCTGGCTGCCGCAGGCCTCCTCAGCGGCCGGCGCGTGACGGCGTACGAGAACTGCCGGTGGGAGATCGAAGCGGCGGGCGCCACCTATGTCGTTGCGGATCAGGCCGTGCGCGACGATCGCATCGTCACGGGGCAGACCTGGCAATCGCATCCCGAGTTCTATCGACTCGTGTTCGACTGCCTGGGTCGATGAGCCTCCCGCCCGCGTTCGTTCGGTCCTGGGGTGCGGGCCCCACATTGCTGTGCCTGCACGGACTCGGCGGCGGCGCGCACTTCTTCAGTGGAATCGGGCCGGCGCTGGCCGATCGCTGGCGCGTGGCCGCGGTTGACCTGCCGGGCAGTGGCTTCGATCGCTCACACGGCGCCTTCTCCTTCGACGAATCGGCCGCCAGCATCGTCGAATGGATTCGTCGCGACGGCGCCGGACGGGTCTGTCTGCTCGGTCACTCGCTCGGGACCATCGTGGCGCTCGAGGTCATTCGCAGCGCGCCGGAGCTCGTGTCGGGTTTCATAGCGGTCGGCGGCTTGCCGGAGGCGCGGCCCGATGCACGCGCGAGAATCGCCGCGCGGCGCGACCAGGTGTGTCACCACGGGCTCGCCGGTCTCGGTGATGGAGTCGCGGCGGCAAACATGTCTCGCCGGACGTGTCGGGAGCGTCCGGAGATCGTCGGCCTGTTCAGCCGCCTCTTCGAGCTCCAGGACGCATCGGCCTACGCGTCGATGGCAGATGCCCTGGTCCGATGGACGGCCCGCCCGCTGCCCGCGCTCGAGAGCGTGCCGTGCCTCGTCGTGACCGGTGACGAGGATGCGTACGCGCCACCGGACGCCGAGAGGGCCTTCGCCGCAACGCTGCCTGCAGGCACCCCTGTCGAGATCCTGAGCGATTGTGGCCATCTGCCCTTCCTGGAACGGCCCGACAGCTGCGCCGCGCATTCTGGCGCGCACGCTCGACGCGTGGAAGGTCGCGATCACCAGGCAGTGAAGAAACCCTCGCGCTCCTGAACGTCCAGCGCCACGCCAAACGCGTCACTCAGCAGGTCCGCTCGCAGGATCTCGCGCTTCGGTCCGTCGTGCCGCACGCGGCCGTCAGCGAGCACGACGACGCGGTCGATCTCCGGAACGATGTCGGGAAGGTGATGCGTCACCATGATGAGCGACGTGCCCTGACGGGCGAGACGGCTCAGACAGGCCGTGAAGTCACGGCACGCGCGCAGGTCGAGGCTGTTCGTGGGCTCGTCGAGTACCGAGCGCCTGCGGCTGATGCGCGAGCGCACGGGCAACGAGCAGGCGCCGGGCCTCGCCCGACGACAGCTCGGTCATCAACCGATCGGCCAGATGCTCCACTTCCATGATCGCCATCGCCGAAGCAGCCTTGTCGCGCATGACCTGCGTCACGACGTGGTGCGGCCAGAGCCCGACACTGCCGAAGAAGGCCGAGAGCACGAGGTCGCGCCCCGTCATCGGTCGCGTGCACGCCGCCATCAGATCGTTCGAGACAATCCCGATGTGCTCGCGGAGCTGGAAGAGCATCCAGCGATCGCGGCCCAGCACGCGCAATGAGGCATCGGGCGCCACGACGGGATAGACCTCGCGCGTCACCAGTTTGACGAGCGTGCTCTTTCCGGATCCGTTCGGCCCGAGTATGGCAACGTGCTGTCCGGCGGGTATCTCCAGCGAGAAGCGATCGAGAACGCGCGTGTCCTCGCGGTAGACGGTCAGGTTCGAGAACTCGAGCAGCGGCGCCCGGATCTGGACGAGGCTCACTGCCGATCCACGGGATACCCCTTCTCCACCCAGTCGGTGGCGAAGTTGGCGGGCAGGTCGAGGATGCGGACCTTGGTGAATCCCATGGCTCGGAGCGCGGTGAAGGCGGGCGTGACGTTCGGACAGTGCTCGAACGGGCAGCAGCCGCAATAGATCACGAGCAGGGCGGTGCGCGGCAGCGATTGTGCGAAGCGCTTCAGATCGTCGAGGCCTTCGGGCTGGGAAGCAGGCCCATGAAACGTCGCGCCGGGAATGTGGCCGGGATGAAAGAGCGCCTTGAAGCCGACGTAGACGATTGTCGGACGGTCGGGACGCGCTCAGAGATTTGGCGAGGTCTTCCGGCTCGAGCAGATCGCTGCGCGTCCAGGGCGTCGGGTGCTCGGCGGATTGGTGACCACCGTCAGCGAACACCGTCGCACAGGCGAGGACGGCGGCAATGGACGCCGCAATCCGCAGGCGCGCGCGAGCGAAAGTTCCTGACCACGGCGCCGATTATAGCGGGCGCCGGAATTGTCCGGGCAACGCCTGGCTCAACAGCGATCAGGCGTTGCCCGGATCCGATTCTGACGGTCGGTGCTCAGACCCGGCCGACTTCCGTTGCGAGAGCAGGGCTCGCCATCTGATCCGCCGATGACGGGTGCACGAGCGTCGCACCTTCGCCCGTCGAGTACGCCTCGTCGGCGTGCTGACTGACGTCCATGCCGAGGCCTTCGTCGTTTTCGCTGGCACGCAGCGTGGTCACGAGTCCCACCACCTTCAACAGCACGAAGCTCAGGGTGCCGCTGTACACGATGGCTGCGCCGACCGCGAGCGCCTGAATGCCGAGCTGAGCGGGATTCCCGAAGAGCAGACCATCCGCCGTGCCGTTCCACGCCTTCTCGGCAAACACGCCGGTCAGCAGCGCGCCCACCGTGCCACCGACCCCGTGCGCCGCGACGACGTCCAGCGAGTCATCCAGCCGCGTGCGCGCGCGCAGGATGAGCCCGTAGTAGCTCGGGACCGCCGCGATGCCGCCCAGGATGATCGCGCTCATCGGGCTGATGAAGCCGGCGGCTGGCGTGATGGCGACCAGGCCGACGACGATCGCGGTCGCCGCGCCAATGGCCGTGGCCTTCTGATGACGGAGGACGTCGAGCGCCGTCCACACCACCAGCGTCCCCATCGGCGCCAGGAAGGTCGTCGTGAACGCCAGGGCGGCCGACGGGCTGGCGCCCAGCGCGCTGCCCGCGTTGAAGCCAAACCATCCGAACCAGAGCAGGCCGGCGCCCAGCAGGACGAAGGGCACGTTGTGCGGCAGGAACGCCTGGCGCTGGAACCCCTTGCGCGGGCCGATCACGACTGCTGCAACGAGCGCAGCCACGCCGGCATTCACGTGGACGACCGTGCCGCCGGCGAAGTCGAGGGCACCCATCTGCTGCAGCCAGCCACCGCCCCATACCCAATGCGCGACCGGTCCGTAGACGACGATTGCCCAGAGGGAGATGAAGAGCAGGTAGGCGGGGAACCGCATGCGTTCGACGATCGCGCCAGAGATGAGCGCGGCCGTGATGATGGCAAACGTCCCCTGGTACGACATGAACAGGACTTGCGGGATGGTGCCCTGCGGGGCCAGTCCCACGTTGTGGAGAAATGCGTTCGCCAGCCCGCCCACGAACCCGTTCCCCGGCGCAAACGCGAGCGAGTAGCCGACGACCGCCCAGACGACCCCGACGAACCCCAGCGCCGAGAAGCTCATCATCATCGTGTTGAGTGCGTTCTTGCTCCGCACGAGGCCGCCATAGAAGAACGCCAGTGCCGGCGTCATCAGGAGCACGAGCGCGGCAGAGATCAGCATCCAGGCCGTGTCGGCCTGATTGATGGCGGGTGGCGCGGGCTGGGCCTCCTGGGCGTGCAGTACGGCCGATCCCATCACGGCAAGGACAGCCGCGGCAGCGGGTACGGCGAGCCGCAGACCCGTGCGGCGGCCCGGCAGGCGTCGGGCGAGTCGAACAGACAATGAGATCAGTCGTGACATGGTGCTCCCTATCTCCAGCAAGAGTTGGCAGGACGTGTCAGCGAGACCCGCGGACCATGGGCCGACGGATCGCAGCGCGACACTGGCGCCAGGGCGCCTTGAGACCTGATGCGGTTGGGAGCGGAACTAGATCGACAGGTGCGTCGCACCCCAGTGCGAGGGGATCAGCCCGACATCGCGAGCGCTCGCGTCGGGCGACTGAGGAGCACCGATCTCCGGATCGGGAGCGACGGCCGGATGCCGGCAATCCCGGCGGGCCGCAGACGCCACCCTCCGGCCGCCATCGCGCGTCCCGGACACGACGGCGTCCAATCGTCGACCGAAGTTGAAGTCAACGTGCGCGCTGGTCAGCGGATGCGTCGCCGGCGCGCGCCGTGCGGCGCCGACGCGAGGGGGCTCTCGCCGAATGGCCTGGATCGACGCGGCCGCGGGCGTGCTCCAGGCGAGACACGCGAGAACGACGACTGCCGTGAACGCTGCCGGCAGCAGCCGAAGGGGCGCATGCACGGGCACAGGCGACTCCCCGTCGCCAGCGGCGACGCTCACACGTCGAGTACAGCCGTCCATCGGTGATGGGGTGATTGGCAACGCGAGTGCCAGGCTGCGCAGAACTGACTCGGGCCTGACTGCTCTCTTTCTGGCGCTGAATTCGTCGATTCGACGATCCTGACAGGCAAGATTGGCGACGCAGATGTCGGTTCGACCAGGCAGGGCGACAAAGTTGTCGGACCGGCGCAGTCGGAGGTGCGGGCGGAGGGTGCGGACAGTAAGGTGCGGACGGAGGGTGCGGACGGAGAGTGCGGACGCGAAGGTGCGGACGAAAGGTGCGGGCAGACAAAACTGTCGGCAGCATCCTGCGCCCGACAATAATGTCTGAAGCTCCTGAACCTCGCGGAACCTGCTGAACCTCCTGAACCCCGTGAACCTCGACTCTATCTAGTGAATCCGCACGCCAAAGCGCTGGACGAGCCGCTCCACGTCCTGGCGCAGCGAGGCAAACGACGGAATCACGAACAGCAGGTCCTGCATGCGCGAGGGGTCGTAATCCGTCTCGATGACCTCGTCGATCGCAAAGGGCCGCCGCTCGACATGCGAGGAGAGCGAGAACGGTATCTCTCCAACCGACGACAGGATCCCAGCGCCGAAGATCCGCGTCTCGCCCTCTTCCTCGATGAGGCCGAACTCCACGGAGAACCAGCTCAGTCGCTTGAGCGCGAGCACGTGATCGCCGCTCGCTACGCTCACCGCCGCGCGCCCAATCAGCGTGAGCAGCTCTGCATAGTCGTGATTCATCAATGGGGGCACATGCCCGAGGCAGTCGTGAATCATGTCCGGCTCGGGCGTGAACTCCGGCTTCGACCCGTGGCGGATGAACTGCGTGACCGGGAATCCGCGCTCGGCGATGTAGGAGTAGAACGTCCTGATACGGGATGGGCCCTTCGGCGGGCACGAGCGACATGCCCGAGGCGCGCTGCAGATGGACGCTCAGATCGCGCAGCTGCGGGATGTGATCCTCGCTGATGCGCAGCGCGGCTTTCGCCTGGAGGTAAATCCGGCTGGCATGCTGCGCGTGCAGCGCACTCAGTCTCGGGCGTGACCTCACGCCAAATCCGCTCTTCTTCGTCCGTGTACAGGATGACGGGTGGACCGAAATGATTCAGGCGATGCTCGCGGCAGATGCGGAAGAGCGTCCGGCGGCGTTCGACGTACGCGGCATCGTTCAGTCCGGGGTGACCGGGCTCGAGCTCCAGATGGTCCACATCGGGCGGGTTCGCGTAGATGTCGTTCGACGAACCCGGCGTGTCATTCGGCGAGCCCGGTGTGTTGACCTGCGGCTGGTCCATGGGCACACACTCTCCAGCGCGCCCTATCATTACGGCCGATGATGTTTCCAGAAGCGCGCGCTATGAAAGTATACCTCCAAAGCATCGCGGAACAGATGACAGTCATCCAATTCAAGGCATGACCGACGCCGATCACCATGCAGGAAGCGGCGAAACCACGCCGCCGCTTCCCGATCCCCGGCTCGCAATGCCGGCCCCAACGGTGACCCGAGGATCGTGAGCGACCCGCGCCCCACCCGTCGGCGCACGGCGACAGGCACGTGTCTCGATCTGCGCAATCACCCGCCACCCTGCCCCGCTCACGGCTACCACGGAGCTGAAATCGCGAACCCACACATCGATCGGCCAGAGATACCGCACGTACGGCACGCGGCTGCGGCCGTCGTCCCACAGTCGGACGACGTCGCCGAGGGTGAGATCGAATTCTTCCGAGATGAGGAATCTCTGGGCCCGTTCGAGAGGCTCGTCCACGAACGCGAGCCCAAGCTCGATGAGGACGGACGCGCCACTCCACGCCGCCTCACGAAGCCTGCGGGCCAGCGATTGATCGAGCAGACCAGCCGGCACGACGAACGTCGCCGCGCGGGCGTGATTGGTGGCCCGACACATCAACTCGATCGGCGCGGAACCCTTTCCGGCGCACTGCACGAACCCCAGCGCTGATTCCGCGAGACATTCTGCTGTGCCGCTCACCACGACACACCCGTCGCGTCCGGAGTGGATGCCCGGCGCGAGCGCCAGCGGAGACGCACCCGTCACCGCGAGGAAGGCGCGGCGCGTGAGATCCACGTCAGAGGCTCCCGGCAATCACGCGATCCATCGCCGCCGACGTGTCGAAGAACTGCTGGTCTGGCGCAAAGCGGTATCTGGATTCCATCTCGGCCACCAGCCAGCCGTCGTAGTGGACCTTCTGCCAGCGCGTCATGGATGGCCGGCCAGTTGTTGTCGCCGAGAAAGAGATTCGTGTAGACGCTCTCGTTCCCGCAGCGTCCACGATGCCGAAGCACGTCCTTCACGTGGACGCGCGTGATGCGCGCGCCGTGCATTTCAATCCACTGCTCGGGGAACCCGGTGTCGTGAATGTTCCCGACGTCGAGATGCAACCCCACGTGCGGACTGCCCACATCGTCGAGGAACAGACCGAACTCGCGGGGAGACATCAGAAAGCGTTGCTCGGCGCAGCAGTTTTCGCAGCCGATGCGGACCCTGGCACGCCCCGCGTGCTCGGCGAGGCGCTGGACACCTTCGACCGTGCGCGGATAGACCTCGTTGTACGGCACTTCGGCTGTGACGAGGCCGGCCACCATCAGGATGGCATCGGTTTCGAGCAGCGGCGCGATGGCGATCTGCCGTTCGAGGTTGCGAAACGCCTGTTCGCGGATCTTCGGGTCGCGGGAAGAGATCGGGAAGTCCCAGTCGAACGTGTTCGAGACATTCGACACGACCAGGCCGGCGTTCTTGACGCGTCTCAGGAGATCCGCCACCTGCGCGTCGGTGGTGGTGGGCTGCAGCCAGGGATTGGCGCCAAGCCACAACTCGATGCCGTCAAAGCCCGCCTTCTTGACGAGCTCTAGCCCCCGTTCCAGGCCCCAGCCCTGAGGGAACATGTTGTCGCCAATCGACTTCTTCACGTGCAATACCTCCACGACGACGCGAACCCCGCCGGCGCCGGCGGCGCCATTATCGAGCGACCTCGCCACGCCTCCTACTAGAATGTGCTCGGCTGCCTCGACCGGCGTCCATGAAAGGAGCGGGTCATGCCCGCGCTCTCGACCGTCCTGTGGCTCCTCGGCGCTCTGTTCCTTCTCACCGTGCTCGCTCTCACGTTCCGCTACATCCCCAACGATCGCGTCGGCATCGTCGAGAAGCTCTGGAGCCCGTCGGGCTCGGTGAAGAGCGGTCTCATTGCGCTCAGCGGTGAAGCGGGCTTCCAGCCGCAGCTGCTGCGCGGCGGCTGGCACGTGCTGATGCCGTTCCAATACCGCATCCACAAGATGCCGCTCGTGACGATCCCGCAGGGCAAGATCGGCTACATCTTCGCGCGCGACGGCCAGCCGCTGCCGCCGACACAGGCGATCGCGAGCAACATCATCGCCAACGATTTCCAGGACGTGTCGGGCTTTCTCAACGCTGGTGGGCAGCGCGGCCCACAACGGAAGATTCTCCGTGAAGGCACCTACGCGCTGAATCTCGCGCAGTTCGTGGTTGTCACCAGCGCGCGGGTCTACTTTCTCGCGCTCGAGGCCTCGGAAGTCGACACGTTCAAGCGCATGGCCGAAGTGATCGGCGATCGCGGCGGATTCGAGCCCGTCGTCATCAAGGGCTCCGAGGACGTGATTGGCGTCATCACGGTCCACGACGGCCCGTCGCTGTCCGAGGGCCAGATCATCGCCCCCACGGTCGGCGACGATGTCGGGCACGAGGCGACGTATCACAACAACTTCCAGGACCCCGAGAAGTTCCTCGCCGCCGGCGGCCTGCGGGGCCGCCAGCTGCAGACGCTGGTCGAGGGCACCTACTACATCAACCGGCTGTTCGCGACCGTCGAGATGATCCCCAAGACGGTGGTCGAGGTCGGCAACGTCGGCGTCGTCGTCTGCGTACACGGGCGAGACAGGCGTCGATCTCACGGGCGAGCAGTACAAGCACGGCGAGCTCGTGAAGAAGAACACGCGAGGCGTGTGGAGCGAGCCGCTCCTGCCCGGCAAGTACGCGTTCAATACCTACGCCGGCAAGGTGCTCATCGTCCCGACCACCAACTTCATCCTCAAGTGGAACAAGTCGGAGTCGGGCTCGCACAAGTTCGACGAGAACCTGACCGAGGTGTCGCTCATCACGAAGGACGCCTTCGAGCCGTCGCTGCCGCTGTCGGTCGTCGTGCACATCGACTACCGCAAGGCGCCGCTCGTCATCCAGCGTTTCGGCGACATCAAGCGGCTGGTCGAGCAGACGCTCGACCCGATGGTGTCCGCCTACTTCAAGAACATCGGGCAGACACGGACGCTCATTCAGCTGATCCAGGAGCGCAGCGCCATCCAGCAGATCAGCGGCGAGCAGATGAAGGAAAAGTTCGCCCATTACAACCTGGAGCTGCAGGAGGTGCTGATCGGCACGCCGACCTCCGGCGTGCAGGGCAGCCAGATCGAGACAGATCCTGATGCAGCTGCGCTCGCGTCAGATCGCCGAGGAGCAGGTCGAGACCTACACGCGGCAGGAGAAGGCCGCGATGAAGGAGCAGGAGCTGCGCGAGGCCGAGTCGCGCGCCAAGCAGCAGACGCTCATCACCGAGTCGGAGCTCTCGATCAATATCCAGTCGAACCAGGGCAAGGCCGAGTACCGAGCGATCGCGACAGGAAGCCGCCCGGATTCAGACGCTCGCCACGGCCGAAGCCGAACGGATCCGCATCCTCGGCGAAGGCGAGGCCAAGAAGATTCAGGCGATTGCCGGTGCCGATGCCGAGCGGACTGCCCGGGTCGGCATCGCGCAGGCCATGGCCATCGAGGAGCAGGTCCGCGCGTACGGCGGCCCCCGTTTGCAGCTGACGCAACACGTGCTGACCCGGTTCGCGGAAGCCATCCAGGCGTCGCAGGTCGACGTCGTCCCCAAGATCCTGATCGCGAGCCAGAACGGCAAGGAGGGCGGGGGATCGCCCATGACGGGCAACGTGATGGAAGCGCTGCTGACCTTGATGCTCTCAGACCGCCTCGGCACCGACGTCTCCGCGCACGCGAACCCGAGGAATCCGGCGGCGGATGCGATTCGTCAACGGATCCAGGACGACCTCGGACGCTCCAAACCGACTGGACAATGACGATTGCAGATTGACGAATGACGAATCGTGGAGAGGAGCCCATCGTCAATCGTCATTCGTCATTCCGCCTTCGTCATCGCAAGCATCTTTTCGCGCCGAATCACCCGAACTCCGGCCCGGCCGCGGCGAAGACGTGCGACTGCACGCCCATGTCGTCGATCGTCCCGCGCGTCATCCGCGTGAACGGACGCTCCAGCACGAAGCCCTGCTGGCGAATCCAGCTGCCGAACGTGGTCTGGTCGTCCGGCACGTCGATGCTCGCGGGGCGGTTCGCGATCCGGTTCAGGCCCGCTGCCGCGAGCGCCTTCGCGGTGTCGGGTCCATTGGCGACGATGGGGCCGACATGGTCGGTATCGTGTCCGTGGCGGCCCAGCGCGTAGCCTTCGACGCCGGTCTCCGATCGCACCACCGACGCCAGGTCCGGCGCGCTGCGCCAGCAGAATTCGAGCGTCGCCCGTCGATCGGCGCCGAATACTCTCCGGTCGAGCCGAAGGATGGCGTCCCAGTCCGATGCGCGCAGGGGCTGGGCGGCGAGAGCGACGTTGCTCTGCGCGGGGCCGTCACGCCGGTAGCGCGCGAGATCGAAGTCAGCTTGGAAGCCCATCGTCGAGTACAGAAGCCGGCCCGCTGGTGTCGCATCCAGCCGGAGCGCCTGACCCTCATCGGCAAGAGCCATCGCGTGGTCCAGCAACGCACGCCCGACGCCGCGGCCTCGCTCAGCAGGATCGACCAGGACCATCGCGACCCACGCGACGCGCGGGCCATAGGGCCACAGGAGCGCCGTGCCGATCGTTCGGCCGCCCCGCTCAGCCGCAACGGTGTGTTTCGGCGCGCGCTCGAGAAAGAGCCGCCACTCTGCTTCGGTCTGATTCCAACGCGCGGCGCGGCACAGCGCGACGGCCGCCGGGAGATCCGACGGACGCATCGGACGAAGCGTCAAAGGACTCAACATCCCGACTATGATGCCTCGTGCCCTTCCCCGACACCATCAGTGACGTAGACGCCCTGGATTCGCTGCTGAGCGATCCGTCGGATCAGGCAGTTGCCGCATTGTCGCAGCTGCCCGGCGACATCATCGTGCTCGGCGTGGCTGGCAAGATGGGGCCCACCCTCGCGCGGATGGCACGCCGCGCCGCGGACCTTGCCGGCTCGAAGCGGCGCGTCATCGGTGTCGCGCGCTTCTCGGATTCGTCGCTCGAAGCGTGGCTCCAGAGCCACCACATCGACACGATCCGTTGCGACCTGCTGGACGAGCGGACCGTGTCGCGTCTACCGGACGCGCCGCTCGTCATCTACATGGCCGGACGGAAGTTCGGATCGACCGGTCAGGAGTCGCTGACCTGGGCCATGAATGCGGCGCTGCCCGTCGAGATCGCGCGCCGCTATGCGGGCAGCCGGATCGCCGCGTTCTCGACCGGAAATGTCTACGGCCTGACGCCGGTGGCTGGTGGCGGATCGCGCGAGATGGATCCGTTGCGCCCCGTCGGCGAGTACGCGATGAGCTGTCTCGCGCGCGAGCGGCTATTCGAGCACTTCAGCATCGCGCAGGGCACGAAGACCATTCTGCTGCGGCTGAACTACGCCACCGAGATGCGGTACGGCCTCCTCGTGGATCTGGCGAGACGCCTGGCTGAGGGCGTCCCCGTGGACCTCACGATGGGCTATGTGAACGTGATCTGGCAGGGAGATGCCAACGCCATGGCGCTCGCGGCACTCGCACAGGCCACCGCGCCGGCTGCGGTCGCGAATCTCGCCGGTCCGGGTCCCCTCTCGGTCCGCGATGTCTGTGAAGCGCTTGCCGTGCGCATGGGCGTCGCCGCGCGTTTCGCCGGGACAGAGGCGCCCGACGCCCTCTTGAGCGACGGCTCGGCAGGCTGGGCCATGCTCGGCCGCCCTCGCGTGGAACTCGATCGCCTGATTGCCTGGACCGCGGACTGGGTAGCGCGCGGCGGCCCGTTCCTCGACAAGCCCACTCACTTCGAGTCGCGCGACGGACGATTCTGAATGAGCACCATTCCCTCGACGATCCTGGCTGCGCTGCGGCACGGCCTTGTCATTCCAGCACATCCGCTGGCGCTGACTGAAGACGGCGCGCTCGACGAACGCCGCCAGCGGGCACTCACGCGGTACTACGACGCGGCCGGAGCCGGAGGGCTCGCGGTGGGCGTTCACACGACGCAGTTCGCGATCAGAGATCCCCGCGTCGGACTGTTCGAACCCGTATTGACGCTCGCGGCGGAGGAGATGGATCGCGCCGACAGCCGCCGGATCACACCGCTCGTCCGCATCGGCGGTATTTGCGGTGAGACGGCCCAGGCCGTGGCCGAAGCGGAACTGCTCGGCACGCCTCGGCTATCACGCCGGGCTCCTCAGCCTCGCATCGCTGGCAACCGCGACTGAGGATGCCCTCATCGCTCACTGTATCGCCGTGTCAGACCATCTGCCGATCGTCGGTTTCTACCTGCAGCCGTCGGTCGGTGGACGTCCGCTGAGCTACGCCTTCTGGCGGCGCTTTGCGGAGCTCCCCAACGTCGTGTCGATCAAGATCGCGCCGTTCAACCGGTATCAGACGCTCGACGTCGTGCGGGCCGTCGTGGACGCGGGCCGCGACGACATCGTGCTCTACACCGGCAACGACGATCACATCGTCGGCGATCTGGTGACGTGCTTCCGCTTCACGACGCCACGCGGTCCTGTCGAGCGCCGGATCGTCGGCGGCCTGCTCGGCCACTGGGCCGTGTGGACGATGCGCGCGGTGCAATTACTGGAGCGATGCCAGCAAGCCGCCAAGCTGCCGGACGTGCCTGCGGATCTGCTCTCGACTGGGCGTCGAAGTGACCGACTGCAACGCAGCGTTCTTTGACGCGGCCAATGGATTCACGGGATGTATTGCCGGATTGCACGAAGTGCTGCGCCGCCAGGGCCTGCTCGAGCACACGCGCTGTCTGGACCCGCACGAGAGCTTGAGTCCCGGGCAGCGCGACGCCATCGATCGAGTCTACGAAGCCTATCCTCACCTGAACGACGACGCGTTCATCGCGGAGCACAGAGACGATTGGCTCAAAGCCTGATGGCAATGACGATTGCAGATTGACGATTGAGGATTGGCCCTCAATGAAGCGACTGCTCGAGCGCTTCGAGCCACGCCAGCGCCATCAGGCGGTGATAGGGCTCGGTCATGTGGATGCCGTCGAGCGAGAGGAACTTCGCGCGATCAGGCGCTGCCGCGAGCCGGTCGGCCACCGGTACGACACGGGCGCCGGCTGCACGCGCGGCCTCATTCCGGCGATTTCGCATCACCTCGTCACGCTCGGCAGAGTCGCCGACCGAGTCGAACATGAGCACGGACGATCCGGCGGTCCGCAGCGACGTGATCAACGTTCCGAGTGCCGCGAGATCGTCGTCATTCCGCACGGCAACGACAAGCAGCGTCGCCTTCGGTTGCCACTCAACGACTTCCCTGCCAAATGTCCGTTCGGCTCTGGTGGCCGTGAGTCCACCGGCCGAGTAGTGTCGTGTCTGGATAGATAGATGCGCTCCGGTGAGAATGTCGGCGGTGATGGTCGTAAAGCTGCCGGGCGATGCCCAATGATTGCCCATCGTGAAGGAATGCCCCACAACGGCAACGCGCGCGGGGCCGACGGTACGCAATCGATTCACCAGTCGGCGCACCTCGGGCGTCTTCGACAGCTCGCCCGCCACAACCGACGCATCACGCACGCCGAGATGTTTCTGGCCCCAGTTCCACACCTTGCGGCCCGCGTCGCGCCACGCATTTGCGTCGGTCGAAAACGGGGCGGCGCATGTCAGCGGCGCCAGGGTCGCGCCAAAGGCCGCAAGCGACGCGTCGTCTCCAGGGAATCCGAGCTGCCCCGCGTACACGGGCAGACCGAGACCGATCAAGAACGCAAACGCGTCCTGCAGTTCGTCGCCGTCGCGCTCGACTTCCAGAATCAGCTGGTAGAGGCTGGCAACACTCCGCACGTCCACGATTGGCTTGTGCGACGCGGCTGCCGCCCGCTCCGTGAACACGTTGACGGGCAGACGCTTGTCGAGCGGCACTGACGCCGAGAGCAGCGGATACAGGTCGCGAGCCGGATCGAAGCGCATGTGGTCGCGGCCGGCGATCCAATCTCTCAACGCCAGGCGGTTCGAGGCAAAGAGACCCGCCTGGTGCGCCACAAGAGCTTCGAGCGCGTCATCGTCGAGTCCTGGCGCCGCCCAGCACCCCTCGGAGCCCTTCCCGGCCGCGCGAGCAAGACGGATTTGGTACGCGTGCGTGCCGATGACGACGGCCTCGATGACCTGCGCGGCGCGCGACAGGTCCGGACGCGGAACCACCGGCGTGTCGGCACGGACGGTCCCCGCGACCACCATGAAGCCGGCCGCCAACAGCCAACTCCCAGCTACCAACTCCCAGCGCAAGTTCCGCACTCCGCACTTCGAATTCAGCATTCGGTGTTCACTCCGCATTCCGAATTCCGAATTCCGAATTGGCTAAATCCCTTTTCGCCACCTTGGATCGTCTGCCTTCAGCAATCGGACGACGAAGGCCTTGGTCTCGTCGAGCGGCTGTCGGGTTGCCCATTGGACGGGATGCATCACACCGCGAATCTCGACCGATGCCCGCAGCCGGACCTCGGTCCCCTCGAGGCCTGCGGGCAGTCTGAACGACGCCTGGCGGAGGCGGCCGGCATGCGGATGACCCGGATCGAGCGTCCCGGCCGCGAGCTCGCGGCCTTCGCGCGTCTCGACGGAGACGCGCAGTGTCCCTGGCACGCCGGCGACACCGTCGTTCGCGAACGAGACGACCAATTCGGGAGCACCGTCCCGCTTGCGTTGCCAGATCCACGAGGGACGCACGCGATAGCCGATTCGCCGGCGCAGGATATCGAGTGCTGCAGGCCGGCTGTCGAAGTAGCGTCGAAGGTTGTCGGCCTCCGTCCAGAGCGACCAGTAGTTGCCCCCAAGGTCGAGCACGTGCAGCAACTGATGCTCGATCACGTCGATGCCGGCCGCGTCGATGGAATAGTCCGGCAGATCGGTCCGGTAGCGCCTGTGGTAGCCATCCTCCATGACGACAGCGAGCCGTGGCGGCCGTCCGGACAGCTGCTCGATCTGGATAGGCTCGTCGAGCGTGATGCTGTCGGATCGCAGCCAGCATCCCGCATCGATGGCGAGTTGCCTGACCTCGTCGTTGCCGACGCGGCTGATGTCGGGTTGCGTGTTGACGACGAGCGGCGTCTTCTTCCATGACTCGAGTTGCCAGGCGGTCATGGCGAGGGACGTACGGGCGGCCGTGCGATCGTCGGCAAATGGATGCGGCCAGTCGCTCGTGTGCCCTTCCCCCCAAAAGCCGTACATCATCAGATCCATGAACTCGATCGCCGGATCGCCATCGAAGCGTGCCGCCAGCAGATCGTTCAGCTCCCGGAATGCACGGGCGAACGCCGGATGGTCGTACCGCGGCTCGACGAAAGCGCGACGCCCGGGTGCCGGCGACCGCAACGGAACGACGGGGATCGTGCCCTGCAGGAAATCCGGGAGCGCGAGCGTGCGAGGCTGTGTTTCTGGATTCGACAACTGCACGCGGAACGCGACGCGGAGTCCCGCCTTGGCCGCGGCGTCCAGGGTCGCGTTCCAGACCGGCGCAAGATCGAGACGGCCGGGCTGCTGCTGCACGTGCCGCCAGTCGCAACGGATATAGAGAAGGTCCACGAACGGCAGCGACGCCATCCGAGCGATTTCGGACTCGAGGGACGCACGTCCCTCGCGCACCGCGAGCGCGGGACCGTTCTCTTCCCACGTGTAGCCGACGAGACCGAGACCGACGTTGCGGATGGGATCCTGCGAGGGCGTCGAGGTCGCGATCGTGAACCACCCCTCGTCTTGATCGATGGTGAACGGTCCCTGGTCGAGACGATCGGGCGCTGAGGATGCCTCGCGTGCGCGACGCGCTTGCGGCGCAGCGGCGAGAGCGGCGGGACTCAGTCCGGCCGCAAGGCCGCCCGTGCTCGCAAGCCGGAGAAATCCTCGCCTGCCAAGAGATGCGGACGGTCGTTCGATTGACATGACGTCCTCGGTGAGGTCGGGCCTAGTGAGGTCTGGCCCGCGGCCCTTCGTCTGGGCCCGTGGGCACGATGACTTCGAAGTCGCTGCCTTTGATGCGCGACAGCGCCTCGAGCCCCTGGAACCGTCGATCCGGTGCGATCGAAATCAGCCAGTTGCTGCCATTGTCCGCGACCAGCATGCCGTAGGTCTGCAGCGCTTCGAGGACCACGCGGGCGTCGTGAGGAAACGCCGAGAGATCCACGGTCCGCTTCAGGCGCAGCCGCTCGCCCATTCTCGGTAACGACGGATCACTCTCGCGGCTCGCGAAATGCCGCGCGGGATACACGTAGGCACGGCGCGTACGCCGGACGGTCACGCGGAGGGCGTGATCGATCCGTCCACGCGCAACTTCGTCGTAGCGGACGATCGACGGAAAGATGGGCAGTCCGGCCGCGTCGGAGGATGTCCAGCCGTCCGGTCGCAGGACATTCGATCCCAGGTCGAACGTCGAGACCTGCGAGGCCTGCCATCCGTCGTCGGTCAGGCGGGCTTGCCAGAACTCGTGCAGACGCTTGTTTGCGGGATCCACGATGATGAGGTGTCGATCCCCGGTGCCGTGCCGCTGGAATTCCGCCAGTGTGGTGGCCGGCCCTGGCAGCGCGCGTTGATCCTCGTTGTGCGCGAGCGGCCAGTTCTCGATCGGCGCGTTGCCGGGAACGGGGAACGGTCCCGGATCCGACTCCTGTGGATACTCCGTGATTCGTACCGGCACCCGCGGCTGCGTTGCGGGCACGAGGACGAAGTTCATGTCGAGGTTGTAGCCGAGGGCTGCGTCGCGCCCGATGCTGCCGATGATGGCGTCGGAATCCGGAGCCACCGGCCGGCCGCCGATGTCTTCGTGCCAGGCGTTATCGGGCGGAAAGATCTGGAGACGTTCGAGGATGCGGTCGGCCGCAGGCGTGTCGAAGAGGATCGCCTGCGTGATCGCGGGCGGGTCAGCGGCGGCGGCACGTGCGGTTGGTGGCGCAGCGGCGATCGCACCAAACGGATCGCCGCCCAACATCATGAATCCCAATACGGATAATTGAATCAATACTGGCACGACGGCCTCGCCAAACGAAAGGAAACGCAAACACCACGACGAAGGCGGCTACCAACGCAGATAGCGTGGCCGATCGACCCATCGGCCATCCACCATCACACGAGAGACGCTCCGAATCGCGTGGATGTCAGTCGACGGATCCCGGTCGAGCACGATCACGTCTGCGAGCTTGCCCGGTGCAATCACGCCGAGGTCGTCCCGCCGGAGTGACGCGGCCCCGACCGATGTCGCCGCCGACAGCGCCTGCAGCGGCGTGAGGCCAGACTCGGCGAGCAACTCGATCTCGCGCCAGGGGGCCTCTCCGCGCTCGGCAAACGGCACGCTGCTGTGACCGCCCATCGTGATGCGCGCTCCATGACGGAACGCCGCGAGCGTCAGACGTTTCATGCCGTCGAAGCCGCGGACGTCCACCGACGGATCGAGACGACCTCCCTCGCGCGGCACGCCGGCACGGACCTCGAAGACGGCGAGCGTCGGATTCACGAACGGCCGCCGCCGTTCGAGGATGCCGAACAGCCGTTCCGCCTCTGGACCGTCGAGACGGGCATCCGCGAAGAGCGCGTACCGTCCGTCGCGCCGCGCGGCGTTGTCAGCAAGCACCTGCTGGCGGTACTGCTCGGCCCGCTCACGGGCCACGATGGCGGTCCCGAACGACGTGATGTGCTCGATGGCGTCGAGACCAGCCTCGAGGACCTCCCCGGCGTCGAGGATCTCCAGGTGCGCCGTGCAGGGAATGTTGTGCGCGTGACAGACTCCGATGACGGCGGCCGCGCTCGCCAACGGCAGCCGGAAATAGATTTTGATGGCCGACGCACCCTCCGCCACGTTTCGCTCGGCGGCACGGCGCGCTTCCTCGGCATCGCGGGCGACCACCGAGTCCGCTGGATACGCGGGATGCTCCCCGTCGATGTGCGGACCGGCGAGCGCCATGCGAGGACCGCCCAGATGCTCGTCCGCGATGATCTGACGCAGCCCCTCGAACCGGTCGTTCCATTGACCGGGATCACGAAAGCTGGTGACGCCGTTCACCAGCTGCCGGATGGCAAGCTGCGGATCGCGCTCGATGTGGAAATGCAGATCGATCAGGCCCGGCATCAGTACGCGCCCGGACAGATCGACGACATCGGCGCCCGATCCGATTGGACGCCCGTCCGAGGGTTCAACCGAGGCAATGCGGTTGCCCTCCACGGTCACGCGAACGCCGTCGCGCGGTGCGGCACCGGTGCCGTCGATCAGGCGTGCGTGATCCAGAACGATCGGACGCGAGGATTGGCGCGCGTCCGGCGCGAGAGGCGCGGCGATGCACCACGCGATGGCGATCAGCAGTGGATTGAGCCAGCGAGGCAGGCGCATGGGTTACCCCTCGATGCCAAGCAGTCGCGCAGCGTTGTCCCAGTACACTTTCTTCAGGATGGCGTCTGGAAGACCGATGCCGTAGATGCGCCACCGTCCCTGCGGCGGAACCGGCGCCGGCGCGTAGTCGAAGTACTCGTCTTCGGTCTCGAGGAACCGGTAGTAGATCTCGTAGAGCCGGTCACCGAAGATCTGCTGTGGCGTATCGTGGCCGTTCGGCACCGCGTCGGTGCCGAAGAGAATACGGTCCTGATAGCGCTCGAAGAACGCGCGCGACGCGCGAGGCTGCCGGCCCAGCTCCGAGATGCGCGCCGCAAGATCCACCATCACGTTGGGAAAACGATCGAGCATGCGACCGACCGCCTCGAGGTCTTCGGCCTGGTGCCCCACGTGATACGCGATCCACGTCGTCTTCGGATGACGCGCGAACAGCCGATCGCGTGCACGGAGCAGCGTTTGAAAGCGGGGAAAGTCGGGGCCGTGGAACGACCAATCGGGATGGTGATGCAGCTCCTCGAACCGCTCGTTCGCTGCGTCGATGGGTCGAAAGAACGCGACAGGATCCGCGACGTGAATGCCAACGGGCAGGCCCAGGGCCGCACACGTCTCCCACATGGGATTGAAGCGGCGATCGTCCACGGGCACGAGTCGTCCCCGCGGACCGCCGTCCCGCAGGTACAGGCCCAGCGTCTTCAAGACCTTCAATCCGCGCGCGCCCGCGGCGTGGGCCACACGGATCTGTTCGGCCTGAAATGCGGGATAGCCGGGCTCTGTCGCTCGCGACCACCACGGCTCTGTGAACGTGAGAAAGCGCTGCGGGTGTGAGCGGTCGAAGCGATCGACGGTGCGTGACAGGCCGCGTCCGCAGCCGCCGGTGAGATTCACCAGTACGCGCACGTCCTTGCGGTCCATCACGGGAAGCAGGCTCGAAGGACGGCCGATGTACGTGACGGCCTCGGCGTCTTCGGTGCCGTCACGGCGACGGCCCGACCAGCTGAGATGCGCGTGGATGTCGATGACGGGGAACCGCGGCCGCTCGACGCGCGTCTCGCGGACCCGGAGCACGCTGAGCGGCCGATAGGCATCGAGCGGCACCATGCGGATGCCGGACGGACGGCGCGCAGTGCCACCCGCGACGAGCACCCCGCGCGAGGATCGCTGGGCACGCGCCCGCGCGGGTGCCGGTCGGCTCCGCGTCACGCGGGGTACCGCGCCATCACGTCGTGCACGCGGCGGCTCAATGCCAAGGCTTCGTCGTAGGGACGCTGCCACAAGTTGCGGCCGAAGATGATGCCGGCCGCGCCCGATCGCATGCACAGATCGACCTTGCCGATGGCCTGATCCGCGTCCATCTTGCTGCCGCCCGAGAACAACACGAGACAGCGGCCCGCGGACCGCACGACGCGCTCCAGACGCTGCCCGGCGTTCTCCTTCAGCGATCGATAGGGTTCCGGACAGCCGCTGGTCTCGTCGTTCGGTTCGTGCAGCTTGACGATGTCGGCGCCCATCTCTTCAGCGACGCGGGCAGCGTAGTCGATCGCGTATAGCGTGCCCTTCCCGCCCCGCGCTTCGATCGCACGTCCTCGCGGGTACGCCCAGACGACCATCGGCATGCCGAAGCGCTCGGCCTCCTGACGCACCTTCTGGAACTGGAGGAATTCGAAATCCTGCCGCGGCGTGCCGATATAGAGCGTGTAGCCGATCGCGTCCGCGCCCAAGCGGACGGCATCCTCGACCGAGGCATTGAGCGGCGACACCGCCTCGTCGTCTTCCGGGATGTTCGTCTTGCCATTGAGCTTCAGGATGAGCGGGACGCGGCCGCCGTAGTCCTTGAAGTACTTCTCGGCCAGGCCGATGCCCAACGCGATCGCCGAGTACCGCCCCTCGATCGCCAGGCGGCACTGAAACGACGTATCGACAGCCGCCGGATTCGGGAAGAAGTCCGCTGGTCCGTGCTCGAGTCCCTGGTCGAGCGGCATCACGAGCAACGTGCCGTTCCCCGGGCCATGGTTGTAGAGCAGGCGGCGCAAGCGCACCTGCTTGCCGAGACTGACCGAGAGGTGGTCGAGGCGTGAGGACGCGGCAGTGGAAGGCATTTGACTCTTTCTTTTACTTTCTATAGCCTGTGTTAGCTTTCTTTTATAGCGGCGCTGGTGAAGGTTGTCAATCCGCCGCCGAGACGAGAGTACGGAATGACCGCACGTCCCGGTGAGTCTCCAGTGGGCGCAGTCGGGCCGCTCGCCGCGCCCGATCTCGCGAACCTGTTGGCCCGCCCCCCACGCGAGCAGCAGGCGGGCGGTTACTGGTATACCGTCCACGAGATCGCCCAGCAACCCGACACCTGGGTCGGGACCGCGCACAGCCTGGTCGCCGATCGCGACGCCGTCCTCGCCCGTCTGACTCGCGCCGGCCTTGGCGCCGCTCACACGGCGCGCGGCGTGATTCTCACCGGGTCGGGCAGCTCCGTCTATGTCGGCGAGGCGAGCGCGCGCTGGTTGCAGCGCCGCTGGCAAACGCCCGTGACCGCCGTGGCGAGCGGCGAAATCCTGACCCATCTCGACGCGTGGGTGCCCGACGGCCGTCCTGGCCTCGTCGTGTCGTTCGCCCGCTCCGGCGACAGTCCCGAGAGCGCCGCGACGCTCGATGCTGTGCTGGCGGCGCGTCCGGCGTGGGAGCACATCATCATCACCTGCAACGGCTCCGGACGGCTCGCCACCGAGCACAGCAGCCATCCATCCGTTCACACCATCGTTCTGGACAGCCGCACCTGCGATCGCAGTCTCGTGATGACCAGCAGCTTCACCAACATGGTGGTGGCTGCGCATGGAGTGGCTGCCCTCGACGAGGCCGAGGACTACCAACGACGGGTGGCCGTCGTGGCGGACATCGGCCGTTCGGTGTTTGCACAGTCCGCCACGCTGGCCAGCGTGGCGAGGCGGCCGTTCACGTCAGCGATCTTCCTCGGTAGCGGCGGGCGGTTTGGCGCCGCCCGCGAAGCCGCGCTGAAGATGCTCGAAATGACAGCAGGCGGCGTCCACACGATGGCCGAGACCTTCCTCGGCTTGCGACACGGCCCGATGTCGGCCGTCCACGACGACACGCTGGTCGTCTGCTTCCTGTCGGCGGAGCCTGTGACGCGAGCGTACGAGCTGGACCTGATCCGGGAACTGAACCACAAATCGCTGGGCACGCACCTGATCGTTGGCGAGTCGCTGCCCGACGGTCTCGTGCGGCCGACTGATGCCGCTATCGAGTGCTCCGGACTCGCCGTCGCCGGCGACGACCTCGCGGCGGTGACCGACGTCGTAGTCGGACAGCTGCTCGCGCTGTTCCGCTGCCTCGCCCTCGGGCTGCGGCCGGACGCGCCGTCCAGCAACAACGTCATCAACCGCGTCGTCACCGAGTTCACGATCCATCGCCGACCCACCGCGTCGTAGCGTGGCCACTAGCCCCATGGTGCCGGTCCTTGTCATCGGCGAGCTGAACGTCGATCTGATTCTCAGCGGCCGTGGCGATCTGCCCGCGTTCGGCACCGAAATCACCGTTCAGGATTTCGCGATGACGCTCGGCAGTGCGTCCGCGATCTGCGCGTCTGGCCTCGCTCGTCTCGGACGGCCGGTGTCGTTCGCCGGAAAGGTCGGCCAGGATCCCTGGGGCGACTATTGCCTGCGTGTCCTGCGGGAGGCCGGCGTGACACTCGACGCGGTCGTCCGCGACCGCACGAGCGAAGACCGGCGTCACGGTCTCGATCACCGCCGCCCACGACCGCGCGCTGGTGACGTACCCGGGCGCCATGGCCACCTTCATGGCGGGCGATCTGCCGGACCGTTTGTTCGCTTCCCCTGGTCATCTGCATGTGTCGTCGTTCTATCTGCAGAGTGGCATGCGGAGCAGCTGGTGCACGGTCTTCGAGCGGGCTCGCGCATCCGGATGGACGGTCTCGCTCGATCCCGGCTGCGATCCGGCAAATTCATGGGATCCGGATCTGGTCGCCCTGCTGCCGTTCGTCGATGTGCTGCTGCCGAACGAAGTGGAGCTGCAGGCTCTGACCGGGAAGGCCGATCCCGTTGAGGCCATTCGAGACCTCGCGAACGGCCAGACCTTGACGATTGCGAAGCTGGGCGCGCGCGGCGCGATGGCGTTGATCGACAACCAACCGGTGCTGGTGGCGCCGCCGCCGATGACGCCCGTGGACACGACCGGAGCCGGCGATTCCTTCAACGCAGGCTTTCTGCATGCATGGCTGGATGGTCAATCGGTCGGTGCCGCGCTGCGATCCGGTGTCGCATGTGGCGCGCTCTCGACCCAGGGGCTCGGTGGCGTGGCGGCGCAACCAACGGCCGAGGCACTCGCGCGGTGCCTCGAGGGTACGTGGTGATCGTTGTTGGCGGATTCAATTCCGCAATCGACAAGTTTGCCGAAGTGGACGAGATGACGGCTGGCGCTGTCATCCGCATGCGCAACGTCCGTCCGCTCGCAGGCGGCAAGGGACTGCACGTTGCTGCCGCGTGTTCGACGCTTGGAGAGCCGGCAGCGCTCATCGGCCTCACGGACGCTGCCACTCGGAGCCTGTTCGAAGAGGCGCTGCGCACGGTTGGCGGACGATTCGTCGGCGTGAACGCGGATGGGCCCATTCGCACATGTCTCGCGCTCCGCGATCCTGCCGGACACACAACCGAGCTGCTCGAACCCGGCCCCACGGCGTCGTCATCGACGGCCCAGGCTCTGCGAACGGCCTTTCTTGCTGAGGCAGCGACTGCGTCGTTTGCGGCGTTGTCTGGAAGCCTGCCGCCCGGGATGCCGCCCGAAACCTACGGTCAACTCATCGCCAGCGCCGATCGACACCGCGTGGCACTCGACACGAGCGGCCCCGCACTGCTCCACGGCATGCAGGCGGGCCCCCTCCTGATCAAACCGAATCGGCACGAAGCCAGTCAGCTGCTGGGCCACACGCTCGAGACGCTCGAGCAGGCGGCCGCAGCCGGCCGAGACCTTGCGGCGCGAGGTCCGCGGATTGTCGTGCTCTCGCTGGGCCACGATGGCGCTCTCGTGCACGTAGACGGACAGAGCTGGGTGGTCCGCGCGCCGGCGGTTGCCGCGCGCAACACCGTTGGCGCTGGTGACTGCCTGCTTGGAGGATTTCTCGTCGGGCTGGCGCGCGGCTGGGATTTCGAGGCCTGCGCTCGCTACGCCGTAGCGTGCGGAACGGCGAAAGTCATGAACCCCGAAACAGGCGTCCTCTCTGCAACCGATGTAGATGCGCTTGCGCGAGCGATCGTGCTCGAACACGTCGCCTGACGGAATGGTTCCTATGGCGAGAGACGGCCGGCTCGGTGCACTGCTGCTCGTTCTCGTGGGAGCGGTGGCGCTGGCTGCTGCCGTCCCCGATGCCGACCCTCCGGCGCGCGTGGCCCCCGGCAGCGTGCGTGCCTGGGAGGACTCACTCGTCATCCCCACCTACGACATCGGCTTGCCGGATCCCAATGCGCCGTTCGACCTGTTCCTGACGTCGCGTTTCAGCTATCCCTACACGGTCCTCAACCAACCGACTGCGTCGCGCGCGCCGCGGCGCTGGCGCACGCTCAATCTCGAGAACGAGTACCTGCGATGCTCGGTGCTGCCGGATCTCGGTGGTCATCTCTACAGCTGCACCGACAAGATCAATGGACAGGATCTCTTCTACGCCAACACGTCGCTCAAGTTCGCCAACGTCGCCTATCGTGGCGCGTGGGCTGCATACGGCATCGAGTTCAACTTTCCCGTCTCTCACAACTGGATGACCGTGTCACCCGTGGATGCGGCGGTGAGGCATGGTTCCGACGGGAGCGCCTCGATCTGGATCGGCAACACGGATCGCGTGTACGGAGGACAGTGGCGCGTCGCATTGACGCTACGGCCGCACCGAGCCGTCCTCGAGCAGCATACGTCGCTCTACAACGGGACGCCCGTGCGTCATCGCTTCTACTGGTGGACGAACGCCGCCGTGCGCGTGACCGACGACAGCCGAATGCTGTATCCCATGCGGTTCACCGCTTCGCACGGATTCCGCGACGTTGATACGTGGCCCGTCGATCATCGCGGCGTGGACCTCTCCACCATCCGCACGCACACCGAAGGCCCGGTGTCACTGTTCAGCCACGGCAGCCGCGAGGGGTTCATGGGTGTATACCATCCCGTGAGCGACAGCGGCGTCGTGCATTACTCGCCGCCCGCCGATCTTCCTGCCAAAAAGTTCTGGTCTTGGGGCGTCAATCAGGATGCCAAGGACTGGCGCGTGGCCCTCTCCGACGATCAGAGCGCGTATGTCGAGGTGCAGGCAGGACTCTTCAGGAATCAGGAGACCTATGCCTTCCTCGAGCCGCAGGAGACCATCGCCTTCGACGAGTACCTGGATGCCCATTCGTGGCACCGGCGGTCTCGTTCGCGCGACGCCTGACGCGGTACTCAATCTGTCTCGGACCGGACAAGGATCGGCATCGGCCCTGGCCGCAGCGTTGACCGTGACGCGTCCGGTCGTCCGGGGACATTTGCGCCTGCTCAACGGCCAGACCGTCGTTCAAGACGAAACGATTGCCGCGAATCCAGGTCGCGTGCTCCAGCCGAACGTACGAACACCCATCATGCGCTCCGTGCACCATCGAGTTGTTCGATGCGATTGGGTGTACTCGTCCGACACACGGAGAACCAGTTCGACTGGACTCCGGCGAGCGAAATCCACACCGGACCACAGCCAACCGTGTCGCTCCCACCTCCGGCCTCACGGTCAGAATCCGAGGCCGTTGCCGCTGGCACCGATGACGAGCTCGAAGGCCGACGCCTCGTGGCGTATCGCGGCTACCTCGACGCGCTCGAGCGCTTCCCTGACAGCGTCGAGCTGCACAAGGCCGCGGGGCGTCTGGCGGTGCAGTTAGCGCGCGCCGACGAAGCCATCAGCCACTTGACGAAGGCGGCGCTTCGCATGACGACCGACGCGGAGGTCGAGTACTACCTCGGCGAAGCGTATGTGCTGAGCCATGACGATGAGCGAGCACGCGGCTGGATTCGAACGCGCGCAACGCCGGTCGGGGTTCCGGATTCCGGCGCGCCTCGAGCTCGCCCGCCTCGATGCACGGGCCGGTAACCTCGCGAAGGCGGCAGCCACACTCGACGCGCTCGCGCACGAAGCGCCCGATGCGGTTCGCGTGGGAGTCGCGCAGGTGGCAGTGCTTCGCCACCTGGGCCGGCTGGCAGAGGCGCGTCAACGTCTGAGCGTCTGGCGTGAGATCGATCCGACGAGCTCCGCATTGCGCGTTGAAGCCGTTCTGCTCGGCACGCCCGATCTTGCACTCTGGATCCACTTTGCGGCCGACCCGGATCGGTTGTTGGAGGTCGCCAACGACGAGATCGCGTTGGGATTCTTCGACGATGCAGTCGGTACTGCTGTCGAAACCGTTACCGAGTGGCCCCGAGGTCGTCTCGGAACCAGGGACTCCACCAGCGTCGGCGAATCCACTCATCGCCTATTACCGCGGCTACTGTCGCCAGTCGGCTGGAGACGCGGCCGCGCAGGATTTTGCGGCGGCTTCGCGGATGCCGACGGCATTCGTCTTCCCGAGTCGGGCCAGCACGGAAGCCGTGCTGAAGGCGGCGCTCGCGGCGAATCCAGACGACTCCACCGCTTCCTACCTGCTCGGATCGTCTGTACCTGTCGCGCGGAACGGCGGATCGAGCGCTCGACACATGGGCACCGCTCGTGCGCACTCACCAGCGAATCGCCGGACTCCATCGCAACGTGGGTCTGACCGAGCTATTGATGCGCCACAGTCCAGAGAAGGCCGCACCAGGTACTGGAGGAAGGCCTCGACGTCGATCCCACGAACGTTGGCCTCTACATCGCGCTGGATCAGACGCTGAGTGCGCTGGAGCGACCTGCTGCGGAGCGAGCAGCCATGCTGCGACGCTATCCGGCGGCATCCGCGCTGCCGACCGGTGTCGCCTTCAAGCTCGCGCTGGCGTTGGCGGAAGCGGGTCAGTTCGACGATGCGGAGCGTGTCTTCGCGAACCGCTTCTTCGCGCGCGAAGAAGGTGGAACGAACGTGCGGGAGGTCTATCTCGAGGTCCGCAGGCTACGCGCACTGGAAGCGGCAAGATCGGGCCGGTGTGAGGAAGCGCTGCACATCACCGATCGGCTTGGCGATCCGGTTGACGGACTGCCGTTCACACGTGACGGCCTCAGCGTATTCCTGACCCGTGCACGCGTGCAATTCGACCTCGCGGCTATTTTTGCCCAGTGCGGTCGCGCGAAGGAGGCACAGGCGATCTGGACGCGCCTGTCCGAGACCGGGCGATCAGCGGCTGAAACTGGCTACGCCTATCGATCAGCGCTGCGGGCGTGCGGCGACACGGGTGCCGATGGATGCCGCGCTGACACCGACATCTCGTGGATGCCGCGCCTTCAGCAGGCATTGCAGTCGGTCACGCCTCGGATGGATGACGACGACAATCCCTCCGGACTGCTCCAGTGTGCTGCTGGCCAGCTTCTCGCGGCGCTCGGCCGCACGGATGAAGCACGCGCGCGCTTCCGCGCGGCGCTGCTCGCGCCCGACCACCTGCTGTCTCACCACATTGCGCGCACGGGCCTCGCCGATCTGCCTTCGCACCCGGACTCGGCCCACTGACGCGTTCGATGCGCTCTACGGTCGTGCGGGAACGATCACGGTGTCCTGTGCGTCGGGATCGCCCGCAGCCGGACCGTGCCAGACTCCGCCGCCATAGGTCGTGACATAGACGAGATCGGGCGACGCCGGATCCGGCACGACGCGGTGGCCCCACTTGAAGTCATAGCCTTTCAGCCGCTGCCACGTCGTCCCACGATCGGTCGATCGCCAGGCGCCCTGATCGAACCCGCAGATGTACAGCACGCCTGTCCGCGGATCCATCGTCACGTCGTACACGTGCTGGTGCTCTGTTTCGATCGCGCGCCAGGTGCGGCCGCGGTCGGTCGAGAGGAACACGCCGCCGCCGATGTCGCCGTCCGGACGATACCGGCCCCACGCTGACAGATACAGCCGCGCGGAGTCGGCTGGATCGATCAGCAGTCCAGTCGGACCGTTCGTACCGTCTGGCAGTGGCACCCGCTGCCAGTGGTCGGCGCCGTCATCCGAGACGAAGAGCGCGCCGTCACCCTCGTCTCCAATCCGGCCGTCCTCGCTGCGGCGCGAGAGGATGAGATAAAGGCGCCCCCCATCGCCAGCCACTATCCGCCAGGCGAAAGGCTGGTGGGCGGGCAGTCCGTCGTTCTTCTGGGTCCAGGAGGCACCTCCGTCAACGGACTTGAACACTCCCCGCCCGAACAGACACGCGTACAGCGTGCGATGGCCGCGCGGGCTGGCCGGGTCCAGCAGAATGTGTGTCACCGCACCAAGGGGGAGACCAGGCGCAGCCGTCCACGAGTGCCCGCCATCGTGCGAGATGCCCACGCCGCCGCGATATCTGTCCGGATCCCGGGAACGCCACATCTTTGGCCGCGGCAGATCGTGCGTCCCGCTGAATGCTCCCCACATCAGACCGGACTCGTCCGGATCGAAGACCACCCAGTAGGTCGTGTTCCGCCAGTTCTGCGGCATGCCCTCGCTCGATGGAATCCACGATTGGCCGCCGTCCTCGCTGCGGAACAGCCCCATATCGGTGTTGCTCATGAAGATCCGCGACCTATCGTGGGCGTCTACATGGATCCCGTAGTTGGTCGTCACGTCGAGACCGCGTGAGATCCATGCATTGGTTCCGGCCTGCCGCGAATGGACCTGCGTCCAGTGGAGACCACCATCCAGCGTGCGATAGGTCCGAAAGAGATCCGTCACATAAACGATGTCCGGATCCACAGGGCTCACGGTGATGTCGTACGGGGCGTCGAACCAGATGTCGGGCCCCGGGTGAATCGCACGCTGCTCCACCCACGACCCCTCCAGCGTTGGAGACGGGCTTCGCCCTTCGCGGTGGACTACCGTCCACGTGCGTCCGTTATCGCCGGTTCGCGCGATCCCGTTGTACAACTCCCCGTCAGCGAGCCTCAACTCCTCGAAGCCGGCGTAGGCGACGCCAGCGTGCTGCGTCGACATCGTGACCGCACGGAACCGTGGTGGCTTGCCGATCTCGCCAGGTGAGAGTGGACCGCGTCGGACGTCTTCCCAAGTGGCTCCGCCATCCTTCGACGCCCACAGGATGTCCATTTGTGGGTTGCGCTCCGCAGCACCCGTGGCCGCAAGGACCGCAACGTGGCCGTCTGGATCGAACCCAAGCCCCGCTGAGTGAATGGTGCCAGACGATGGTCCTGGATGTTCGTCCCAGCCTGTCGCAGTTTGTCGGAATACATGACTCTCTGTGACGACGGCAACGCGCCCGGCCGTATCGATCGAGAGCGCCAGCACACCTTCGGGCGGTAACGACCTCACGAGCTTCCACGTCTTTCCATCACCCGACGTGACGATGAAGCCGCCATCCGCGGAGCCGCGGAAGACGCGTCCGCCACTGACGGCTATCGTGACCGCACCTCTCGGGTCGACGGCGATGGCCTGCACGGACATCCGTTGCCCGGGTCGCGCGTACAACGGATCGTCGCTCTGCAGCACGTAGTCGGCGTGGTCGCCGATCATGAGCTCGCGCGTATTCTTCGCCGGGTCGGGAAAGAGCATCCGCCACGTATGGCCGCGATCGCGGCTTTGCCACAGCGCGGCGGTGCCTGCGTACATCACGTCGGGGTTCGACGGATCGAACGCGAAGGCGTCCACATCCGTCCCCAAATTGAACATGCGCCATGACTCGCCTCCGTTGTCGGTCACGTAGGCGCCAGTCATGTCGCACGCGACGAGCACGTGCCGCGGATCGATGGGACTGATCGTGGGATGACGCGTCGTGCCACCACCACCGGGCCCGATGATCTGCCAGTGGGCGTCGGCAGGATCGGTCGCGGGCGGCGTTCGCGCGGAGGCCGCGCTCGAGAGGGCGCCAATCGTGACGGCAAGCAACGCGAATGGGAGTCGCATGGGCAACAGCTCCACGAGCGGTGGGCACGCCGCCAGGGAACATCGGCTCCGCATGCCTCCGTTTACTTGCGTTCTATGCTACTTTGCTTGCTGTTTTTTGCGGCAATCGCGCGTCCAAGTTGCCTGCGCGCCTGCTCGAAGACGTCACCGTCCTCGGCAAAGCCGACGCGGTCGCCAGCATCCGAGAACACGCGCGGCACGACGGCCGCCACGCTCTCGTCCACCAGCGCCTCGAGACCCAGCCGCCGCGCAATCACGAGGTATTCGTAGTCCTGCAGTCCGCGACGGAGATTCGCGAGCTGCAGCGTGCCCACCGGGCCGGCGATACCGCGATCCTCGTCAGGGTGCAGCACGTCTTCGCCCGGATACATCAACACGCCGTCACCGTTGATGAATCCAAAATCGGCTTTGTTCGGCTGTCCGCGGTTGTCGAAGGTGATGGGATTGGCCCAGACGTTCTGACGGCGTTCGCCCTGCTTCTGCGAGTTGTGCTGCCAATGGACGCCGTGCCAGAAGAAGTAACCGTCCAGATGGTGCTTGAACGCCGCCCATCCCACCACGCGACCGTCGGTCGGCGGCGCGTCGATGACAAGGGCCGGACCGTTCGGCCGTCCATGGTTGTAGAACCAGACACGCCGCCCGGCGCGCTGCTCCGCCGCGGCGGCTGCGAGGTCGAGCTCTTGCGGCGGCGACGACCCAGATGTCGATAGCGCCCGCGAGCGCGGGTTCGATCCGGCGCGTGACCAGCGTCGGCAGCGAGCGCCCCGGCCCGGGGTTCGCGTGCACCTGCTCCGCGATCCGACGCACTTCGGCGAAACGCTCGGGGGTCGGCTCGTCCGGCAGATAGACGAATGAGAGCGCCTTCGGCACGAGGCGCGCCAGAAGGCCGACCCAGGCGTCCGCACGCGCCCAGCCTTCCTGTGTCGCGAAGACACCGGGACCATAGAAGCTGGCCGGCACGATCCGGCAGCCCACGCCTTCGCCCGGCCCCTCATACCCCTGCTCGCGCGTAAATGCGCTGCCGTCGAAGCGCGCTATCTCACGCTGGACGGACTGTTCGTCGTATGCGTGCACCAGCTCGATCCGGTGCCTGTGCGCGAACCGGTCGTACGCCTCGTCCAGGTCGCGTCCCTGATACAGCCTGGGTTGACTCGACTCGTAGTAGACCATCACCGGCAGCGACGGCGAGTCTGGCAGCGCGAAATCGAGGACCTCGAGCGTCACCGGCAGCGACACATGACGTCCGCCATCAGCGACGACGATGGAGCCTGAATAGGTACCCGCCGGACGATCGCGCCCGGTGTAGATCTCGACGACGAGCGCCTGACGTTCGTGCGGTCGAATGCCGAGTGGAAAGCCGCCCCGGCCTGCGCGCGCCTGTTCGGGAACGAGCTGCACGGGCTTCCAGCCGAGCGTGTCTCGCGGCGCTCCAGCGCTCCCCGGCTTCCACACCCAGTCGGCGTGACTCTCTTCCGTCACGTGCATGTAGTGGACGGCAAACAGTTGAATCGGACGATCCCGGGTCAGCGTTGGATCGGTTTGAGGGGCCTCGTATCGGATGGCCGCGCCCGCACTCGATCGCAGTTCAGGCAACGACAGCGTCAATCCCTGGACGCCACGATCGCCGGCCTCGACGATGACCTGGAAGGCCACGATCTCGTTGCGGGCCGCGACGAGCGACACGCGATGACCGTCCCACACAACAGTCCGCATGCGATCGACGTCCACCGGCTCGTCACGACGAAGCCCGAGCCCTTCGTGGGTGGCCCACACGGTTCGAATCTGTGCGCTGGACGAAGCCGGCCACGTCAGGGCCGCCAGCAGTCCGGCGGCAAGCACCAGCAATTGAGGTCGGGAGCCCATTTTCTAGGCAGTGCTCGGCACACGCCAGGCACGGATGCGACCGACGTTCCTGGCATCCACCGGCTGTGTCTCGTGGCAGCGGGTCTGGCTGTCTTCGCTGAGCGCCTGGTAGAAGGCGTTGCTGACGACGAGCTCGCTCGGGACGGCGAGCGACAACAGGCGAGCCGCGACGTTGATGCAATCACCGAGCGCGCCGATGTGCATCCGGCTGTAGGGACGCAGGGCGACAATCTGTAGATCGCCGAGCGCGACGCCAATGTGGAGACCGGCCGCGTCCTGCACGCGATCGATGCGCCGCTGCCAGTGGAGCGACACCGACTCGCCAATCCGGCAGAGGGCACGGGACGTATCGATCGTGGCTTCCGCAAAGCCTTCCAGATGGTCTGGCACCCCGAAGAGTCCGATCACCTGGTCGCCCACGAACTGATACAGCATCCCGCCGCTGTTGATGATCTGGTACCTGGCCTTCGAGTAGAACGCCGTCAGACTTTCGCGGACGATCTCGCTGTCGCTGGTGTCGCGCATGTAGCTCGAGAACGAGCACATGTCCGCCAGCACAACCGCGACGCCGCGATAGGTCGCCGGCGGAAGGATGTCGCGTGGATCGGTACGCCCTGCCGCACGTAGCTGCTTCAGCCGCCAGAAGCCAAAGTGCCACAGCAGCTGCGCCTTCAGCGGGTCGTGCTCGGTACGACTCGAGCGAGCGGCCGCCGAACGCGTGGAATCCCTTCGCGCGATCGATCGCCTGGCGGACGTCGAGCAGGTTGTCGGGCGTGATCTGCGGGATCCCGACTCCGAAACGATCGGCCAGCAGCGCCAGCAGACGTCCCTCGTCCCAGATTTCCAGGTCGAGCCCCGGCCGCAATGCCGCCTCAATCTGCCGTTCGAGATCGATCCAGTTGGCACGCTCGGCTCGATCGATGACGAGCACGACCTTCGAACCGGTATCGGCGCCGCCGTGGGCGGTTCCGTACTTCCGCGCCAGATGTCTGACGACGGTGTCGCTGCTGTAGCCCGTCTTCACTTCGACGAAGTACGGGGCCTGTCCGGCCGGCTCCACGCGGATGTCGGCGTACGCACCCGGCGCGCCAAGCCAGTGTTCGCGATCGATGCGGATGGCCTCTGCGGCGAGGCCGTCGCGCGTGACGTGCTCGAAGCGACAGAGATCGCAGCAGAGCTCCTCGAGCAACAGGCGCAGCTCGCCGGAGTGGGCGGGCGGGCCGGGCATCAGCGGGACGCGTCGTTCTGCAGCGACGCAAGCGACGGGGCCGGCGCCGGAGCGACTGCCCGATGCCGTCGTCCGGTGCCCCACAACCGCAGGCGATCCAGATACAGATAGACGACCGGCGTCGTGTAGAGCGTCAGCACCTGGCTGACGGCAAGGCCGCCGACGATCGCGATGCCGAGCGGCTGGCGCAGCTCCGAGCCTTCGCCCGGATCCCAGCATCAGCGGCAGCGCGCCGAGCAGCGCCGCCATGCGTCGTCATCAGGATCGGCCGCAGGCGGAGCAGGCACGCCTCGCGGATCGCGACGTGTGGCGGCAGTCCGCGCTCGCGCTCGAGCTGCAGCGCGACGTCGATCATCAGGATGGCGTTCTTCATCACGACGCCGACCAGCAGGAACAACGCCGAGCATCGCGATGAGGCTGAACTCGGTGTCGAGCACCTGCAGCGCCAGCAGCGCGCCGACGCCCGCCGACGGCAGCGTCGACAGGATGGTCAGCGGGTGCATGTAGCTCTCGTAGAGCACGCCGAGCACGATGTAGACGATGAGCAGCGTGGCGAGGATCGCGATCGGCTGGTTGCCCTGCATCTGTCTGGAACAGCTGCGGCGTTGCCCTGCAGCTTGCCCTGGACCGACGCCGGCATCGCCAGCCGCGCGACGGCTCGGTTGATCGACGGCTTCGGCCTGGCTCAAGCTGACGCCAGGCTTGAGCTCGAACGAGATCGCTCGTCGACGCGAACTGTCCCGAGTGGCTGACGCGGTCGTCGGCGACGGTCCGCTCGTAGCGGCTGAAGGCCGACAGCGGAACGCGTCTGGCCGCCGGCGCATCACGTAGAGCCGATCGAGCGCTTCCGGACCCTGGGCCTGCTCCGGCGCAACTTCCATCACGACGCGGTACTGGTTCAGCGCGTTGTAGATCGTCGAGACCTGCCGCTGGCCGAACGCGTTGTTCAGCGTCCTGGTGACCGTCGACATCTCGACGCCGAGGCGCTTGCGCCTCCGCGCGATCGACGCACCAGCGATGACCTGCTGGCTCGAGATCGAGCTCGTCCTCGAAGCCGGTGAGCTCGGGCAGCTGGCGCAGCGCCGCCGTCACGCGCTCGCCCCAGATCCGCAGCAGCTGCGTGTCGTCGGCCAGCAGCGTGTACTCGTACCCGCCGCCGCCGTCACCGCCGCCGCCGAAGCGGATGTCCTGATCGACGAACATCCAGAACTGCGCGCCGGGCACGTGCGGCAGCGTCTGCGCGGAGCCGCTCGACGACCAGCTGCGCCGAGACCTTGCGCTCGGCGAGCGGCTTCAGCCGGACGAACGTCCACGCGTTGTTGATGCCGCGGCCGCCGCCGATGAACCCGCCGACGCTCTCGACCGCCGGATCCTTGAGCACCGCCCTGCGGAACAGCGTCGATCTTCGGCTGCATCACCTGGAACGACATGCCGTCGTCGCCGCGGATGAAGCCGCCGAGCTGTCCGGTGTCCTGCTGCGGCAGGAAGCTCTTCGGCGCGACCATGTAGAGGTGCACGTTCAGCGCCATGACGCCGAGCAGCAGGCAGATGACGAGCGGCGCGTAGCGGAGCGCCCAGCCGAGCGATCGGTCGTAGCCCGCGCAGCAGCACGCCGAAGGCGCGATCGCTCGCCCGCTGCCAGAGCGCTACGGCTGCTCGACGCGGCGATGGCCCAGCCAGCGCGCGCACAGCATCGGCGTCAGCGTCAGCGAGACGCACCAGCGAGATCATGATCGCCGCGACCAGCGTGATCGAGAACTCGCGGAACAGCCGCTCGACGATGCCGCCCATGAACAGGATCGAGACGAACACCGCGACCAGCGACAGGTTCATCGAGAGCAGCGTCCAGCCGACCTCGCTGGCGCCGATGATGCGCCGCCTCGAACGGCGGCATGCCCGCCTCGACGTGGCGCGAGATGTTCTCGAGCACGACGATCGCGTCGTCGACGACCAGGCCCGTGGCGACGATCAGCGCCATCAGCGAGAGGTTGTTGAGCGAGAACCCCCACAGGTACATCACGCGCGAAGCTGCCGACGAGCGCGACCGGCACCGCGGCGACCGGAATGATCGCCGCCGCGGAAGCTGGCCAGGAACAGCAGCACGACGACGATGACGAGGCCGACGGCGATGAACAGCGTCCGCTCGGCCTCGTGCAGCGTGGCGCGGATGCCCGGCGAGCGATCGCTGGCCACGCTGAGCGTCGACGCCGTCGGCAGGAACGCGCGCAGCGCCGGCATCTGCTGCGTGATGGCGTCGACGGTCTCGATGATGTTGGCGTCGGGCTGCCGGCTGACGACGAGCAGCACGGCCGGCTCTTGTTGAAGAAGCCGCGTGTTGAAGCGGTCCTCGACGTCGTCGGTACACGCGGGCCACGTCCGACAGCCGGACCGGGGCGCCGTTCCGGTAGCGGACGATCAGCGGCTGGTAGTCGGCGGCACGCGACAGCTGGTCGCTCGCCTGGATCTGCCAGGCGCGCGTCGCCGTCCTCGACCATGCCCTTCGGGCCGCAGCAGGTTGGCGCCGCATGATCGCCCGGCGGACGTCGTCGAGCGCGATGCCGTAGTGGGTCAGCGCGTTGGGCTGCGAGCTCGACGCGGACCGCCGGCAGCGATCCGCCGCCGACGGTGACGTCGCCGACGCCGGTGACCTGCGCGACCTTCTGCGCCAGCACCGTCGACGCCAGGTCGTAGAGCTCGCTGGTGGTCCGCGTCTCGGAGGTCAGCGCCAGGATCATGATCGGCGCCTGCGACGGGTTGATCTTCCGGTAGCTCGGCATGCCCGGCAGCGCGCTCGGCAGCAGCGATCGCGAGGCGTTGATGGCCGCCTGGACCTCGCGCGCGGCGGCGTTGATGTCCTTGCCGAGGTCGAACTGGATGAAGATGCGCGTCGAGCCCTGCGAGCTGTTCGAGGTGATCTCGTTGACGCCCGCGATGGTGCCGAGCGCGCGCTCGAGCGGCGTCGCCACGCTCGACGCCATCGTCTCGGGGCTGGCGCCCGGCAGATTGGCGAAGACGATGATGACCGGGAAGTCCACCTGCGGCAGCGGCGAGACCGGCAGCAGCATGAACGCCACCGCGCCGGCGAGCACGATCGACAGGTTGAGCAGCGTGGTCGCGACCGGACGTCGGATGAACGGCGACGAGATGCTCATGCTGGCCTCAGGCCGGGGCGCCGGTGGCCACTGTCGCGGGCTGCGCCACCGCGCCAGCGGCGACCGAGCCGATCGAAGAACAGATAGATGACCGGAGTCGTGAACAGCGTCAGCACCTGGCTGACGAGCAGGCCGCCGACCATGACCAGGCCGAGCGGCTGCCGCAGCTCGGCGCCCGAGCCCGACGCGAACATCAGCGGCAGCGCGCCGAAGAGCGCGGCCAGCGTCGTCATCAGAATCGGGCGGAACCGCAGCAGCGCGGCCTGGTAGATCGCGTCGTCGCGGCGGCAGTCCCTGTCGTCGCGCTCGGCGTCCAGCGCGAAGTCGATCATCATGATCGCGTTCTTCTTGACGATGCCGATGAGCAGGATGATGCCGATGATCGCGATCAGGCTGAGGTCGCGGCCGGTGACGAGCAGCGCCAGCAGCGCGCCGACGCCGGCCGACGGCAGCGTCGAGAGAATCGTGATCGGGTGGATGTAGCTCTCGTACAGCACGCCGAGCACGATGTACATCGTCACGATGGCCGCGAGGATCAGGAGGAGCGTGCTGTCGAGCGAGGCGCGGAACGCTTCGGCCGCGCCCTGGAAGCGCGTCTGAATGCTGGCCGGCATCCCGATCTCGCTGCTGCGCGCTCTCGATGGCCGCGACGGCCGCGCCGAGCGACGCGCCCGGGCCCAGGTTGAACGACAGCGTCACGGCCGGGAACTGGCCGGCGTGGTTGATGACCAGCCGCGTGTAGCGCTGCTCGACGCGTCGCGATGCTCGACAGCGGGACCTGCTGGCCGTCGCCGGTCGCCACGTGGATCTGGCCGCAGCGACTCCGGGCCGATCTGATAGCGCGGCGCCGCTTCGAGCACGACGCGATACTGGTTGGCCTGCGTGTAGATCGTCGAGATCAGCCGCTGGCCGAACGCGTCGTACAGCGCGTCGTCGATGGCCGAGACGCTGACGCCCAGGCGGCTGGCGGCATCGCGATCGATGTTCGAGGTAAGGCCTGCAGGCCGCGGTCCTGCAGGTCGCTGGCGACGTCCTGCAGCTCCGGCGACTGCTTCAGCCGATCGATCAGCCGCGGCACCCACAGGCTCAGGCGATCGACGTCGGGATCCTCGAGGATGAACTGGAACTGCGTGCGGCTCACGCGGTCCTCGATGGTCAGGTCCTGCACCGGCTGCAGGTAGAGCGTGATGCCCGGCACCTGCTGCAGGCGCGTGCCGCAGCGTCGCGATGACCTCGCGTCGCGGTGCGCGTGCGCTGGTCGTGCGGCGCCAGCGTGATGAGCATGCTGCCGCTGTTCAGCGTGGCATTGTTGCCGTCCACGCCGATGAACGACGACAGGCCCACGACGTCGGGCTCGGCCAGGATGGCCTTCGCCGCTGCCTGCTGCCGTTCGGCCATGGCGGCGAACGACATCGACTGCGGCGCTTCGGTGATCGCCTGGATGGCGCCGGTGTCCTGCACCGGGAAGAAGCCCTTCGGCACAATCACGTACAGCGCGACCGTCAGCCCCAGCGTCGCCAGCGCGACCAGCAGCGTCATCGGCTGATGCGCCAGCACCCACCGCAGCTGCCGTCCGTAGCCGGCGATCAGGCCGTCGATGATCGGCTCCGGTCTTCCGGTAGAACCAGCCATGCTCGTGTTCGCTCTCGGGGCGCAGCAGCCGCGCGCTCATCATCGGCGTGAGCGTCAGGGAGACGACGAGCGAGATCAGGATCGACACCGCCAGCGTGATGGCGAACTCGCGGAACAGCCGGCCGACGACATCCGCCATGAAGAGCAGCGGGATGAGCACCGCGATCAGCGAAATCGTCAGCGAGACCAGCGTGAACCCGATCTCGCGCGCGCCGATGAGCGCCGCTTCGATGGCGTGGCGCCCTTCCTCGAGATGCCGCGCGATGTTCTCCACCATCACGATCGCATCGTCCACGACGAATCCGGTCGCGATGGTCAGCGCCATGAGCGTGAGGTTGTTGATCGAGAAGCCGGCCAGAAACATGACGCCGAAGGTTCCGACCAGCGAAAGCGGCACGACGACGCTCGGGATGATCGTCGCGGGGATGTTCCGGAGGAACAGGAACGTCACCATGACGACCAGCGCCACGGCAAAGATCAGCTCGCGCTGCACGTCACGCACCGACGCCCGGATCGGTGCCGGTGCGGTCGCTGATGACGGCGACCTGCAGCGTGGACGGCAGGCTCGCCGTGAGCTGCGGCAGCAGCGTCTGCACGCGATCGACGACCGCGATGACGTTGGCGCCGGGCTGGCGCTGGACGTTCACGAGCACCGCCGGCAGCGTGTTCGGCCCACGCCGACAGGCGGCGGTTCTCGGCGCCGTCGACGACGTCCGCGACATCGCTCAGCCGAAGCGGCGCGCCGTCGCGATACGCGATGATCAGATCCCGGTAGGCCTGCGGCGATCGAAGCTGATCGTTGGCGTCGAGCATGAACGATCGCTCGGGACCGTCGAAGTTGCCCTTCGGCTGATTGACGTTCGCCGCGGCGATGACCTGCCGCAGCGAGCTCAGGTTCAGGCCGTGCGCGGCAAGCGCCTGCGGATTCGCCTGGATGCGTACCGCGGGCCGCTGTCCGCCGGCGATGCTCACGAGCCCGACGCCCGCCACCTGCGACAGCTTCTGTGCGACGCGCGTGTCCACGAGGTCGTGGACCTGCGGCAGCGGCATCGTCGCCGACGTGATGGCGAGCGTCAGCACTGGCGTGTCTGCCGGGTTGACCTTGTTGTAGACGGGCGGCTGCGGCAGATCGGGCGGCAGCAGGCTGTTGGCGGCGTTGATCGCCGCCTGGACTTCCTGCTCGGCGACCTCGAGCGGCTTCTCGAGCGAGAACCGCAGCGTGATGACCGACGAGCCGCCGGAGCTGGTGGACGACATCTGATCCAGCCCGGGCAGCTGGCCGAACTGGCGTTCGAGCGGCGCCGTCACGGCGCTCGTCATGACTTCGGGACTGGCGCCCGGATAGAACGTGAGAATGCGGATCGTCGGATAGTCCACCTGCGGCAGCGCGGAGACCGGCAGCAGGCGGTACGCAAGCAGGCCCGACAGCAGCAGCGCCGCCATCAGGAGCGCCGTGGCGACCGGCCGCTCGATGAACGGGCGTGAGATGTTCATCGCTACCGGGCCCTCGCTCCCCCGCTGGCTGGCCGATGCGCGGGCGCCGCCGGTGCCGACGCATCCGCGGGCGCGTCAGGAATGACTTCCACCTTCGCGCCTTCCTTCAGTTGGTCCACGCCTTCGAGGACGACCTTGTCGCCGGGCTTCAAGCCGTTGGCGATGGCAATGCGGGTCCCTTGCGCCGGACCCAGCCCCACTCGACGGATGGTGACCGTGCTTGTCGTCCTTGAGCAGGTAGACGAACGTGCCGAACGATCCGCGCTGCACGGCGGCGGAGGGAATGACCGACGCGTCCGGGATCGAGTCGACCCGCAGCCGGATGTTCACGAACTGATTCGGAAACAGCTCTTCGTCGCTCGTTCGCAAACTCCGCGCGCAGCTTGATCGTGCCGGTCGCCGTATCGATCTGGTTGTCGACCGTCTGCAGCGTCGCCTTCCGCGAGCTGACGCGTCTCGGCGCGATCCCACGCCTGCACCCGCAGCCGGTGCCCGCGGCGGTAGGCGTCGAGCACAGCGGGCAGATCGGTTTCCGGGACCGTGAAGAGCACCGAGATCGGCTTCATCATCGTGATGACGACGAGGCCGTTGGCGTCGCCGCTGCGAATCAGGTTGCCGGAATCGACCTGCCGCAGCCCGAGACGTCCGGCGATGGGCGCCAGGATCCGCGTGTAGCTGAGCTGCACTTTGGCGTTGTTGACCTGCGCCTCGTTCGCCTGCAGCGCGCCGCGATACTGATCGACCAGCGCTTCCTGCGTCGTGACCTGCTGTTTGGTGATCAGTCCGTCGTTGGCGAGCCGCTGGAAGGTGGCGAGATCGCTTTGCGCATTCCGGAGCCGCGCCTGGTTCTCGCCGAGCTGCCCTTCGGCCTGCGTCAGCGCAGCCTGCGACGGGCGCGGATCGATTTCGGCGAGCAGCTGCCCGGCCGCGACGTGCTGGCCCTCGGTGAAGAGCACGCGCACGAGCTCGCCATCGATGCGGCTCCGGACCGTGACGGTCTGCAACGGCGTGACCGTGCCCAGCGCGAAGATCTGCACCTCGATGGGTTCCTGGCGTACGGGAACGACGCGAACGGGCACGGCTTGGTTGGGACCTCCGGGACCGAAGCGCCCTCGGCCTTCACGCGGAGCTTCAGCTCCGCGATTCCAATACCAATATCCTCCGGTCGCGATGGCCAGAAGGAGGATGCCGGTGATCCAGACGCCTGGTCGGAACGACGCGTGAGGATGTGCGGCTGGAACGGACGTGTCGGGACTGCTCATGCGAGGGATGTAGGACTCAGGTTGCATAGTGAACCTGTTCCATTAGACGAGACCGGCCGTAATCGCTGTGTTAACCACGGGCTAAGAAGTTGTTAACTTTGATAAATAGGGCTCCCGAACGGGCTCACTTCTTCTTGGGCTTGGGCGGAAACTTCGCGAGCACCTCGCGCACGGCCTGCTCGAGCCGCTGTCGCCGCTCCTCGAGCGGCCGCTCCAGATCGATCTCGGCTTGTGCCACGCCGCGCCAGACGACGGCTTTCTCCGAAGGCGACACCATGTCGATGAGGAGCGTTCCGACGGGGAACGCCCGCAGCGCGGTTGTCGATCCTTCGAACGGCGGCAGTCCCCATTGCGGAATGCTGCCCACGAACTGCCCCATGTATTGCGACGACTGGCCGACGGTGACGAGCACGTAGTAGTTGACGATCAGATCGGGCTTGTCGGTCGTCTTCGTGAAACCGAGCTTCGCCAGTTCCTGTTCGACCACTGGTACGATGACTGGATCCACGCGCTGCCGAAGCGCTTCCGGATCGGCATTCGCGGTCGTGGCCATCTTCACTTGCCCGGTGCCGTCTGGCGACCAGGTCCAGGCATGCAGGCCCTCGAACGAGAACCTGTCGTCCACCTGCGTCTTGATCGTGATCTTCTTGGCCTCGAAGGTCGTGCCCGCGGCCATCCACAGGGCTGCGACGAGCGCACCCAGGATCACCAGTCGGGTGCCGGCCAAGATCGTTGAGCTTCATGTCTCCATCCTTCCCGAGTGCACGCGCGGCACGCACAGCGGCTGTGACTACTGTTTGCGGACGAGCCCCTGCTTCTGCAGTTGCTTCACCGTCTCCTTGACGAGGTCGGCAATCAACCGCTGCGCGTCCTTGGGATTCTTGCTCTCGCTGACACCGGCCCAGAGCAGCCGGTTCTGAGGCACGCTGAAGATCAGCGTCTCGATGCTGATGAAGGTGTTCTCGTCGACGCTCCCTGGGATATACATCGTTCCCCACCCGTAGCCATAGTAGCCCCACAGCGTACCGTAGGGCATCGAGGTGAACGTGGCCGGCGTGTAGGACTGCACCTTCTTGGCATCAACGAGCCGCATCGCGACCGCGCCTTCAGCGCCCGCGCGCTCGAACCATCCGCGGGCCTTATCTGGATTCGTCAGTTCTTCTTTCGGAATCAGACGATACGCGGGCGTCCCAGTCACACCGAGCGCCGTCAGCTCGCGCGACAGCGCTTCTTCGCTCGACACCCGCAGATTCTCATCGTCGCTGATCACAAGCGCGACGACCTTCTTGCCGCGGAAGCTGGGAGGCGGCCCCTCCGGGGACTTCCACGTGGACGTGAATTTCACGTCCGCGGCCGCCAGTGTCACCGCGGCGGCGGCGACCGCGCAGCCGATCAACCCGAGACGCATCGGATGGCTCCGTTTCGTCGTCATCACGCACACAAACTGTCGGATCCGCATCACGACAGCGTACCTGCACTCTTGGGGTTTGTCGATGCGCGGTTCCGGACCGGATGTGCGATGCTCAAGGTGGTCAACTCGTCGGTGCCGGCGAGCCAACCGGGAGCCTGGCCTCCCGGCCTGGATCAGGTGGACCATGCGCTGCACGTTTGTCCTGCTGGTGGTACTGCTCGCCACGGCCGGCTGCGGATCCAGCCCGTCTCTGCCCGCGGCGCCGTCCGAGCTCGAATCGGGCGTGGTCGTCTACGAAGACGCGAACTATCTGGGAGAATCGGCGTTCGTGGCTCAAAGTATTCCCGACTTGAGCGACTTTGACGGGCCCTGCGCGCATGACACCGGCACGAGCGACGCCCCGGAGACGACCTACGACTGGAACGACTGCATCTCGTCTATCCGGGTGGCGCCGGGTACCCATGCGATTGGCTACCGCGATCCCCGGTATCAGGGTCCCTCCATCGACCTGGGACCGGGCGCACCCAATCTTCAACTGGTCCCTGGTTCGTGCAGCCACGAGGGCCTGAACGATTGCATCTCATCGATCCGGATCGTGTCGGCCCGGTAAGATGACTTTCCTTCTGCTCGGAGTCTCAGCGTGCGAACCAGCGTCCTGCTGCTGATTGTGATCGCGTCCGTCCCGGTCTTTGGGCAGTCGGCGCCGCCGCCGGCAACGGCCAGCCACGGATTCGATTTGACGCAGCTCGATCGGTCGGCCGATCCCTGCGTGGACTTCTATCAGTACGCCTGTGGCGGCTGGCGTGCCAAAAATCCGCTGCCGGACGACAAGGTGCGCTGGGGCCGATATGACGAGATGGCCGAGCGGAATCGCGAGAAGCTGCGGACCGTTCTCGAGGCGGCCGCAGCGCCTGCGGCGTCGCGGTCGCCGATCGAACGGCAGGTCGGTGACTACTACGCCGCGTGCATGGACGAGTCTCTCGTCGAGCAGAAGGGCCGCACGCCACTGCAGGCGTATTTCGACCGGATCGATCGGATCCAGACCAAAGCCGATCTCGCGGCCGCAGTCGCAGTGCTGCATCAGGACAGCGTCTCGGCTTTGTTCTCGTTCAAGGCCGAGCCCGATCTCCGGAATGCGAACAGCGTGATTGCAGCCGTCGATCAGGGCGGGCTGGGTCTTCCCGACCGCGATTACTACCTCAAGACGGATCCGAAGAACGTCGAGCGGCGCGCGAAATATCTCGAACACGCGCAGAAGCTGTTCGAACTGTCTGGAACCGCGCCCGATCGCGCGGCCGCCAGTGCCAAGACCATCCTCACGATCGAGACGGCGCTGGCCACCGCGTCGATGGACCGGATCGCCCGCCGCGATCCGCACAACCTCGATCACAAGATGACGCGCGACGAATTGATCCGTCTCGCCCCGTCGCTCGAGCTCGCCCGCTACTTCACCGACACGCAGGCGCCGGCCTTCACGGACGTCAACACCGCCACGCCAGACTTCTTCAAGGATGTCAGTGGGCTGGTCGACCGCACGCCCATGGACGACCTCAAGACCTATCTGCGCTGGCGCGTCATCCGCTGGGCGGCGCCGCGGCTGTCCACGGCATTCGTGGAGGAAGACTTCCGCTTCAACGGTCAATACATGCGGGGCGCGAAGGCCAGAGAAGTACGCTGGAAGGTGTGCGTGCGAGCCGTCGATCGCGACCTTGGCGAAGCGGCGGGCCGCCTGTTCGTCGAGCGCTACTTCGGGCCCGAAGGCAAGCAGAAGATGCGCGAGCTCGTGAACAACGTGCTCTCGGCTCTCGAAGACAGCATCAAGCAGGTCGAGTGGATGTCGGACACGACGCGGCAGAAAGCGCTCACGAAGCTGCACAAGATCCGCACCGCGAAACTTGGCTTTCCCGAGTCGTGGCGCGACTACAGCCGCGTGACTATCGCGCGGGACGACTACCTGGGTAACACCGTGCGCAGCGCCCAGTTCGAGTCAGCGCGGGAATGGGCCAAGATCGGCAAGCCGCTCGATCGCACCGAGTGGGACATGACGCCGCCCACCGTCAATGCGTACTACGACCCGCAGGCGAACGAGATCGTCTTCCCTGCCGGCATCCTGCAGTCACCGATGTTCGACCTGAGCGCAGACGACGCGTACAGTTATGGCGCGATTGGACGGGTGGTCGGCCATGAATTGACACATGGCTTCGATGACGAGGGCCGGAAGTTCGACTCGGACGGAAATCTGACCGATTGGTGGACCGAGTCGGACGCCAAGGCGTTCGAATCGCGGGCGGCCTGCATCGACAAGCAATACAGCGAGTACAGCCCCGTCAACGACACCGCGGGCCAGCCGATCTTCCTCAAGGGCAAGCTGACCCTCGGCGAGAACACCGCCGACAACGGCGGCGTCCGGATGGCGCTCGGCGCCTACAGGAAATCACTCGCGGGCAAGACGCCAGCAGTGGTCGACGGTTTCACCGCCGAGCAGCGGTTCTTCCTCGGGTACGCCGTCAGCCGATGCGAGAACGCCACCGACGACTATTCGCGCATCCTCGTCGATACCGACCCGCACTCGCCCGGGAAATTCCGTCTCATCGGGGCGGTCAGCAACATGCCGGAATTCTGGCAGGCTTTCAGCTGCAAGCCGGGGCAACCGATGGTGCGTGGCGAGAATGCCTGTAGGGTGTGGTAACGAAGTCCGGACGGGCGCGTACGTCGATGCACCCCGGTGGCATTGCCAGCGTCAGAGATAACTGAGCCACCAGTCCTTCCGGCGCGCCTTCACGCCGGCGAACCACCGGCACGGCCAATACAGCAGGCACACGCCCAGGATCCAGCACAGATACGCGACCCACAGCGGTCCGCCGTAGTCGGGAATCGAGCGGAGCTGGAACAGCTGCAGCACGTTCATGAAGTAGAGACTCGTGTCCTTGCCCTGGAGCGCGCTGACGATGATGCCGGAGCCATGCGCCGTGGGCCACTGCAGCAGATAGAAGAAGAACGGCACGCGTCCGAACGTGACGAGGACGCCAGGCAGCCCGCTTGGCGAACTGACTGTCCGTCCCATAGCCCCAACGTCAGCATGGCCGGCACGAGCGTCGCCAGCGCGTAGAGCAGCGACGGCGGATACTTCGTGACGTTCATGAACGACATCACCGTGCGAACGGCTTCCGCACGCGGTGCCCACGGTTGCGGATCGCCATAGAGATTCGTGGCCCGGATCGCGACGAAGGCCACCGCCATCACCGCAGCCGACACGGTCAGGAATCGTCGCCGCTTGTCGCGCGGGCCACGCGATAGATCTGAGACAGCCCGTAGCCAACGGCCATGATGCCGATCCACGGCACGACGGGATAGTGCGCCCACACCACCGGACTCGGAAAGCCGGCGATCGGGAAGAAGCCGCCCTGGTGCAGCATCATCCACAGCTTGCCGGCGACAGTGGGCACCGGCGTCTCGGGGCCGCCCCACGGCGGCACCCGAATCGCATCGAAGGCGTTGTGCCCGACCACGATGAGGGCGCCGGCGATCGTCGTGACCCGCACCGGAAGATAGACGAGCGCGCTCATCACGACCATCGAGACGCCGATGGCCCAGATCACCTGGAGATGGGCGAGGAACGCGATATCGACGTTGAACCATGACAGCGGACGGACGACGAACAACTCCATCGCCATCAGCCAGAGTCCGCGCGTCAAGGCGAACCGGGAGAGATCGGAGACGGATCCGCCGCGCAGGCGCCGCAAGCCGATGCCAAGCCCTGCCAACAGCACAAACGTCGGCGCGCACAGGTGCGTGGCCCATCGCGTCAGATACAGGATCGGCGTGGACGCATCCGGATTGGTCGGATCCATGAAGAATCCGCCCGTGTGGACGAAGTCGCGCATGTGATCGAGCAGCATGAGCACCATCACCGCGCCGCGGACGAGATCGATGGTGTCGAGCCGCTGGCGGGCCGATCGGCGCAGGCGCGCTGGCCGTCCGTCGTGCGGGCTCCGGCCGCCTTTACCGTTGCCAATCGATCTTCGGCGACCAATAGGCGTTGATCCCCAGTGCTGACCATCGTCGTGCCTGTCCTCCCAGCCGTGCTTTGAAGTCGTTCCAGTCGCGGCTGGATTGTGCTGTCCAACCGAGCTCCGCTACGGCCGGCAATCGCGGAAACGCGAGGAATTCCAGGTCGCGGATGTTCGCCGGCGTCTCGGTCCAGATCGCGGTCTCGACTCCCAGAATCGAGGATTCCGGCACCTTCAAGTGCAGCCGCAGGATCCCAGTCGTACGGGCACGTTGACGTCGATTTTGCCGGCCCAGTCCTGGCCGAGAACCGCGTCAGCGTCGTACTTCATGTCCAGATAGATCCGGTTCGCAGGCGACAGAATCAACTTCGTTCCCGGGGGCGGTGCCAACGAGGCGTCCGGCCGCCAGGTCCTGCACGATGGTCGTCGGCAGCAGCTTCGAGTGGATGATTTCGTCCCACGCGATCACGGTCTTCCCATGCTTCTGGACGATCGCCTGCCCGCGTTCCATGAACGATGCGTACTCCTCCGGCGTCATCTTCTTCACTTCGTCGCCGCCGATGTGCAGATACGGCCCAGGCGTCATGTCCGCCAGCTCACCGAGCACATCGTCGAGAAACTTGAAGGTGATTTCCTTGTTCGAGGCAGAAATTGCTGAAGCCGACGTCGATACCGGTATAGAGCGGCGGCGCCACGCCGTCGCAGTTCAGCTCCGGATACGACGACAGCGCCGCATTGCAATGGCTCGGCATGTCGATCTTCAGGGATCACCATGATGAAGCGGTCGCTGGCGTATGCGAGGAGGTCGGCGTAGTCCTTCTTCGTGTAAAACCCGCCGGGACCACCTTTCGTCTGCGTGCTGCCGCCATGCGTCGTCAGGTTCGGCCAGGACGCGATTTCGATGCGCCAGCCCTGGTCGTCCGAAAGATGCAGGTGGAGGCGATTGAACTTGTACATCGCGATGAGATCGATGTACCGCTTGACCTCGTCTGGCGAGAAGAAGTGCCGCGAGACGTCAAGGAACGCCCCGCGCCAGCCATATCGCGGGTGATCGGTGATGTGTGCGACCGGAACGGCTCACTTCGAACGGCCGGGGACCACGATATTCAATCGACCACGGCAGCAGCTGCCGCAAGGTCTGGAATCCGTAGAACACACCCGCTGCTGAGGCCGAGGTAATCCTGCGCCGCTCTTGGTGATCGTGAGCTCGTAGCCTTCATCACCGGTGGAGGCGCCGCCAGCGATTTCGAGCCGGATGACGTTGGCTCCCGGCTGTCCGGTGCCTTCTCGAATCGGCAGACTGGCCTCGAGAGCCGGCTGGACGAGATCGGCGAGATAGACGGCGATGCGACGCAGATCCGGACGGCTCGGCGAGATCTCGATGACCGTGTCTTTCGTGATCGCCATCGACTCAGTGGTACTGACGTCCACGGTGGTGGGCCAGGGAATGAGAGATGGACGGTGAGTCATGGGCGCACTCCGTGCCGGGGCAGACGGCGCCGATTGCTGTGCGTGCACGTCCGTGCGGGCCACGAACAGGCCCGCCACCACGCCAGCCACGAGGGCCACGGCGTGGGCGACACCTTTCCTGCTCGACCCGATGCGCATCCTCATCTCGCCTCCTCGGCGCAACAGCCGCCGCCGCGTGCGTCAGCCGCACAGCTTACTTCGGTTCGGCGACAGGCTACCACCAGCCGCCTCACCCTCAGGCTTCGGGCTTCGGGCTCCAGGCGACGGGCGCAGGCAGCGTTCACGAGCGACGCGCCAGGACTCGAAACCAAGAACGCCAGCGCCGCGGACTCGGTAGAATCTCCGCCATGCGTCGGCGAGACCTCTTGAGACTTCTGACGTCCACACTCGCCGTTGGCTCGCGGAGCGGGAACATGCCGGCATGGACCGCAGTCGCGCCAGCGGATCCAACCGACCTGCCGGCCGCCGCCGACCAGTCGTGGTGGCGTGACGCACGCTTCGGGATGTTCATCCACTGGGGACCTGTCAGTCTGCGCGGTACCGAGATTGGCTGGTCGCGGGGTGATCCCGTGCCGATCGACGAGTACGACTCGCTGTACAAGCGATTCAACCCCATCGAATTCGACGCGCGACAGTGGGTACGCATCGCCCGAGACGCGGGCATGCGCTACATCGTGCTGACCACGAAACACCACGACGGGTTCTGCTTGTGGGACAGCGCGCTGACGGACTACGACATCATGTCGACGCCCTTTGCCCGGGACGTCGTTGCAGAACTGTCGGCGGCCTGCCACAGCGAGGGCGTCGTCTTCTGCGCGTACCATTCCATCTGCGATTGGCGGCACCCCGACTACCCCCTCGGCTCGCCTGGAGGAAAGACCCGCAAGCCGGACGCACGGATGGATCGCTACGTCGACTATCTGAAAGGACTCCTGACTGAGTTGCTCACCAAGTACGGTCCGCTCGGGATCCTCTGGTTCGACGGCGAGTGGGAGGAGCCGTGGACGGAGGAACTCGGCCGGGACCTGTACCGATACTGTCGGACGTTGCAGCCGTCACTCATCATCAACAACCGGGTCGCGAAGGCCCGTCAGGGGATGACCGGCACGAGCGCGTCCGGACACTTCAGCGGCGACTACGACACCCCCGAGCAGGAGGTCGGTCGCTTTCAAACCGATCGGCCGTGGGAATCCTGCATCACACTGTGCCAGCAATGGGCTTGGAAGCCCGATGACGCGATGAAGTCCCTGGAAGCGTGTCTCGGCGTGCTCGTGAATTGCGCGGGTGGCGACGGCAACCTGTTGTTGAATGTTGGACCGATGCCAAGCGGCGCCATCGAACCACGCCAGACCAGACGACTGGCGGAGATCGGTCGCTGGTTTGAGTCACATGAGGCCAGTATCCGAGGCACGCGCGGAGGTCCGTGGCGGCCAGGCGAATGGGGTGCGAGCACGCACCGCGACCGCGACATCTATCTGCACGTTCTCTCGCCGCCGGCGGATGGGGTCGTTCGGCTGGCTCCGATCCCCCGCCGTATTGTGCGCGCCGAGCGTCTCGACGGCACCAAGGTGGACGTGATCGCAACGGCATCGGGCCTCGCGGTACACCTCCGCACGAGCGCGACGATCGACACCGTTATTCACCTGACACTCGACGAGGCGCTCAACTCCAATCTCTAACCTCGAATCTCTAATGTCTAATCTCTGATCTCTAACGTCAGCATCCCCGACGACTTTGAAACCACCGACACACATGCGCCTGACACTCCTCATCCTGACGGTTATGCTGTCAGCGGTCCTCCCTGCCTTCGCGGATCCCATCGCCGTGAGCCGCGCCAACCCGCACTACTTCGCACGGGACGGGCAAACCGATCGTGCTCGTGAGCTCCGACCACCACTACGGTGCCGTCATCGATCTCGACTTCGACTACGTCGCTTTCCTCGACACGCTCGCGGCAATGGCCTGAACCTGACTCGGATTTATCCCGGCGGCATGTTCGAGCCTCCGGACAAGTACGCGCCCGGCAATCCGCTTGGTCCGCTGCCTGGCCGCCATCTGCTGCCCTGGGCGCGGACGACGACGCCAGGCGCGCATCCCAGCCTGGCAGCGCCCGGGCCAACCGTCGATGAAGTTCGACCTCGATTCATGGAATCCTGATTACTTCGTCCGGCTCAAAGCGTTCGTCTTGTACGCCGCGCGGAAGGGCATCGTCGTCGAGGTGGCCTTTTTCAATGGGCATGTACGCGGACGGCTGGCCACTCATGCCCCTCTACCACGCCAACAACATCCAGGGCGTCGGCACGTACGAAGCGGCGGAATGCGGGCTCTTCACGACGGACGATCCGCGGAACCAGGACGTCATCCGCTATCAGAAGGCGTATGTCGCCAAGGTCGCGACCGAGCTCAATAGCTTCGACAACGTCATCTTCGACATCAGCGACGAGCCGCTGCTGCAGGGGAATCCCGACGGCGGGATCACGATCATGAAAGAGGCGCCTGTCGTGCCGTGGTTGCACGCCATGCGGGATGCGTTCCTCGGCGCCGTCGCGACGCTGCCAAAGAAGCACGTGCTCGGCCAGACCGTGCAGAGCCTCTCGCCCGATCTCTCACTGGAGCCGTGGTGCCAGTGGCTGCCCACCGAGTACGTGAAAGCAGCCCGCAACGCGCTGGACAAGAACTACGGCGCCCGAAAGCCGATCGTCGACGTCGAGTCCGACTACTTCGGCGTGGGTCTCGTCAAGCCGTACGTCGCCGACGATGTGCGGCTCGAAGGCTGGTGGTTCCTGCTGGGCGGCGGCGCCGGCATCATCAACTTGAACAGCGAGTATCACCGCGGGCAGCCTGCCGGTGGGGCCGATACGCGCGAGCGCATCCTTCCCCAACGCAGAGTGCTGAAGACGTTCATGGAGAGCCTTGATCTCAGGTCGATCGCGAGATTCGAGGGTGTGAAGCACGTTCCGGCCGGCGTCGTGATCAGCGCGCTTGCGACGCCTGGACGCCAGTACGCCGCCTACATGTTCCACGGCGGCGACGACAAAGAGTGGGGCGCGCACTTCGTTGGCGTGCCCGGCCAGTATCGTGACCAGATCACGATGACCGCCGTGCCTGGCGGGCACTATCGCCTGGAATGGGTGGACCCGACGACGGGGCAGGTCGTGCGATCCGACATGGTGAACGTGAGTGGCGGCGATCTCGTTCTCAGCACGCCCTCCTACGCGCTCGATATCGCGATGCGGATGACGCGGGCGCATTGAAACATCAGGCCTTGGGCCTTGGGCCTTGGGCCTTGGGCCTTGGGCCTTGGGCCTTTAGAAGATGCCACGAGGGGCAGGCAGTTCAACTGCCCGACCGTCGGCCGGCGGCCTCCACGGCACATAGATCCCATCCTGCCAGCGGACCCAGTAGAGCGACGCGTCCTCGAGCGGCACGTCGAACCTGTACACCACGACGTCGGGATCGCCCTTCGAATCGATTCGCTCGACTTCCGCGGACAGGCCTGGTACCTCGTATCGGCGCCCGCGCTCGAACGGATCGTTCAGAGACCGCATATAGCGGCTGAAGACCGTCGGGAAGAGCCCGGCGAGGAATTCCACACGGAGCTCCCGCGGTCCGACGCGCGTGACCCGCAGCGGCCCGCCACTCGATAGCGCCCGCAGCCGCCTCGGCTTTGACGCGTGCTCGAGCTCTTTGACGACCGGGATCGCGGTGACGACGTAGACGTGATCTGGCGGGTTGATCAACACCAGGTCCCGCGAGGCGACCGTGGCATCACCGGGGATGCTCGCGATCGCGCGGAGCATGGCCTCACTGACACGCGCCTGGTACGCGACAGATGCGAGCCCTGCCACGGGCGCGAGACAGAGGTGGATGGCCAGCAATACCACGACCATCGTGACCTCGAACGCGCGCCGCACACGCGATGTGTCAGATCCCTCCACGACCGACCTGACCAGCAGCGCCACGAGTCCGAACGCGCCGATCCCGACAAATGACAGCAGACGATTCTCCGGACCGGCGCCGGAAATCGGCACGAGCGAGAGCGTCATCCCGACCGCGAAGAAGCGCGCCACACGATCGCGGCGCACCAGCGGAAAGAACAACACGATCAAGACAGCGACGACGAGGAGGCTCTCGATGCGCAGCCGCACGGCGTCGGGCGAACCGGGCGCATACACGAGACCCATCGCAGCGGGGATGGGCGTCCATTGTCCGAGCAGCAGTAGCGGCACGCGGTCCATCAAGCCGGCCAGGAACGTCAACGGGGCGCCGACGGGATCGAGGTAGAACCCGTTTCCCTGGGCGCCGAATCCGCCCAGCCGATAGATCAGGGCCCACACGCCAAACACGGCGACGTGTGGCGCCACACGCTGGAGTCGTTTGATGAGCGGTCCTTCGTCGAGCACGAGGACGTACGCGGCGAGATACGCAACGGTCGCCACCGCCATCTCTCCAGCGGAGAGGGCCAGCGCAAAGAGCAGCGCACTCGTGACCGCGTCGCGCGTACGGCCGCGGCGGCACCAGTCAACGTAGAACACGACGGTCAGCAGACCGAAGCACGTCGTAATCAGTGCGTTCCGGTTCGCCAGGTACACCACCGGCATCGCATGCGCATCGTCGATGGCATAGAGCAGCGCCGCCAGCCCCGCGACCCAAGTGTGACCTAGGATCCGGCGGTACAGCAGTGCGGCGGCAACGACCATGCCCGACAGCCAGAGCAGGCTGTGCAGGTGCATCAACGCGGGATGATCGGGCCAGAGCTGGTAGTCGAGCAGCGCGGTCAGTGTGCTCGTGTAGCGGAAGAAAGCGACATGAAGATCTCTCGACGCCCACCACGGAAGCGTACCCGAGTCCAATTGCGCCTGCGTGTGTGCGGGGATGCCGTCGTACGGGACGAAAATCTGGAGCGGCTGCGCGTCACCGTACCCGAGAATTCTGGAGCGGTGAAAGTGATCGTCCAGCTGCCAGCCGGCCGGAAGTGCGGTGACGAGGAGCAGCGGGGCCAGCACCGCGAGGGCCAGCACCCACTGCCGATGGGCGAGGGTCGATCGGATTCCGCGCGCCAGACGGCGCCAGCCATCACTCACAGGCTTCTAAGGGCTATTGGCCGCGCGACGAGGGCGGCACCATCCCTTTGACGCGGAAGTAGGTCACGAGGTTGCCATAGTGTTCGTTCAGATGTCCGGTGTTGAGCAGGAGGACCTTGGCACGAGCGCCGCGGGGCATCCCGAACGGGAGATCGATGACTTCCGCGGCGGTCTTGTCAGTCAACGCCGCGATCGGGGCGTCACAGTAGGCCAGCGAGGCGTCGAGCGCCTTGATGATGTCGGCCTTGGTCGTCGCGCTCTTTTCGAACTCGTCCTCGGCGTGGGGCGACTTCTCCCCGCGCGCGCCGGAGCAGAACTCGTAGTTGGCGCCCGCAATGTGCGCAAGAATCTGGCCGAATGTCCGCACGGTCGCGACGGGCTTGAACGCGTAGCCGTCTTCGGGCATCTGCGCCGCCGATTCAGTAATGTTTTTCTTGGCGCTGTCCCACGACTCGCGAATCGCCTGGCTGACGGGACCGCCAGCCGCCGGCGTCTGCGCGAACACGGACGGCGCCACTCCGAGCGCCGCCAGAATGACCAACGTGCGCACCACCATCACTCCCCTCCTTGCAGGCGCGACAGTCTAGAGCCGCACGGCACAGTGCCTGGAACCTGCATGCGCATTATAGGGGCGGCGTGCCCCCCTCGGCTGGCAGGCTTGTCGATACGGGGTGGAGTCGCAAATGGGCGATACTACGCGGACCGCCCGTCGTCATGACGGACGACACTGCCGCCCGGAGCCCCAGTATGGCCGCCACACCTTCCGCTCCCCTGACGACGCTTGCCGCCTGGACGGCTCTTCGCGCGCACGGCGATGCGATGCGGGACGTGCATTTGAGAACGCTGTTTACCGACGACGCGGGGCGTGCCGGCCGCTTCACGTTGGAAGCTGCAGGCCTGCACCTCGACTACTCGAAGAATCGCATTACATCTGAAACGATTGGGTTGCTGCTGCGTCTCGCGCACGAATCCGGCCTGCGTGCGCGGATCGATGCCATGTTCCGCGGCGATCGCATCAACGTCTCCGAGCAGCGGTCGGTGCTGCATGTGGCACTTCGCGCGACCCGTGGACAGTCCATCGTCGTGGACGGGCACGACGTCGTGCCCGACGTTCACGCGGTGCTGGATCGCATGACCGAGTTCACGGCGCGCGTCCGGAGCGGCGGCTGGACCGGCCACACCGGACGCCGCATCCGGAACGTCGTCAACATCGGCATTGGCGGATCGGATCTCGGTCCCGTCATGGCCTATGAGGCGCTCAGGCACTACAGCGTGCGGGATCTCACCTTTCGCTTCGTCTCGAATATCGACGGCACCGACTTCGCCGAGGCCGTGCACGATCTCGATCCGGCCGACACGATCTTCATCGTCTCGTCGAAAACGTTCACGACGCTCGAGACGATGACCAACGCGCGCACGGCGCGGACCTGGCTGGTGTCGGGGCTTGGCGGCGACCAACGCGCGGTCGCCAAACACTTCGTAGCGGTGTCGACGAACGCAAAAGAAGTGTCTGAGTTCGGCATCGACACCGCCAATATGTTCGGGTTCTGGGACTGGGTCGGCGGCCGTTACTCGATGGACTCGGCGATCGGACTCTCCACGATGCTTGCCGTGGGATCCGACGGATTCCGCGCGATGCTCGGCGGGTTCCACGATGTGGACGAGCACTTCCGCACGGCGCCGTTCGAGCGCAATCTGCCGGTGCTGATGGGACTGATCGGGCTGTGGTACGCGAATTTCTTCGATGCGCAGACAGTCGCGGTCTTGCCCTACGACCAGTACCTGAAGCGGTTCCCGGCCTACCTGCAGCAGTTGACGATGGAGAGTAATGGCAAGCGGGTGACGCTCGACGGACGGGCCGTTGACTACGATACGAGCGCCGTCTTCTGGGGCGAGCCCGGCACCAACGGCCAGCACTCGTTCTATCAGCTGATTCACCAGGGCACGCGGCTCATCCCGTGCGACTTCATCGCGTTCGCGCGAACGTTGAATCCCATCGGAGAGCACCACGATTTGCTGATGGCGAACGTCTTCGCGCAGGGAGAGGCGCTCGCGTTCGGCAAGACCGCCGACGAAGTCCGCGCGGAAGGGTCGCCCGACTGGCTGGTGCCGCACCGGACGTTCCCGGGAAATCGGCCGTCGAACACGCTGCTGCTCGACGAACTGACGCCAGCCTCGCTCGGACGCCTGATCGCGCTCTACGAGCACATCGTCTTCACGCAAGGCGCGATCTGGCAGATCGACTCGTTCGATCAGTGGGGCGTGGAGCTGGGCAAGGTGCTGGCCAAGCGCATCGTGCCCGAACTGCAGCAAGCGGGCGCCGCGCCGCTGGCACACGACACCTCGACGAATGCCCTCATCGAGCGGTATCGACGGCTGAAGCGAGACGGCAAGGTCAGTTCGTAGTTCGTAGTTGGTAGTTGGCAGTCACGCACCGCGACAAACGATGCTACGAACCACAAACTACGAACTACCAACTCGAAAGATCCGATCGGGCATGACGAAGGATCGGCGCGCACGTTCGGAGGCCAACGTCTCCTCGGTGTAGAACGTCGCGAGCACCGACGGCTTCCAGCTCAGTATGTCGGGATTGATCGCCGCAAAATCGGTCCACGAGAGCTCGGGCGCGCCGCCGAGACGTTCGGCGATGATGAGGACGAAGGCGACCGTGATGGTCTCGTGATAGAGGCCCGGCACGCCATGCCCGGCCGCGAAACGCTTCAACGAGTTGATGAACCGGGAAAGCGCATCCGGCAGCGGGTACCGGCGCAGATACATCCAGGCGACCCGCACGTGTTCGGCGTGGTGAAAATCGGCGGCCGGGATCGTTCCCTGCTCGAATCCCTCCAGGAGCGCCTCGTCGTCCAGCATGCTCCGCTACTGCCTCGAAGACACCATCGCCGGCTGCGCGCGCCCGACCCACTGCGCCGTGCGGGTGTCTGGTGCCCCGACGTTCTGTTCGCTCTCGACCGTCAGCTGATCGCCGGCGAACCGCAGCTTGTACGTCGTGATGAAGGGCGTCTGGTAGCGGGCGATCTTCAGCGTATAGGTGTCGTCTGCGGTCCACGCCCCGGTGGCGGCGACGGGCACCTGGGCACCGGCAATCGTCAGCGAGCCCTTGCGCCACCCCCCGGATGCGGCCGCCAGATGCTGGTCCGCGCCGCTCATGCGAATCGTGAAGGCGGCTTCGCCCTGCGGCGTGATGGATTCCAGGGCCAGGGCCTCCATCGATTGAGGATTCGCGCCGAACACGAAGCGGCGGCCGGGGACGATCTTGGCGAGCGGTGAGGTCACGCCGGCGGCCTGCGCGGGCAGCGCAAGGCCCGACAGCTTCGCCGTCAGTTGCGTCTGCCTGGCCAGGTCCGCTGGCAGGGCAGATGACTTCAACGCGGGAATCAGACGGTCCCACACGAGATTCAACACGCCTGGCATGTCTCTCGTGCCGCTCGTCATCGCGATCACGGCGTCGTACTGCGGCAGGATGATGCAGAACTGCCCGTGCGCGCCATCGCCGCGATAGAAGCCATGGCGGCATCGCCAGAACTGATAGGCGTATCCCTGCTCCCAATCGCTCGCAGGTGAGCTGCCGTTCGACATCTGCCGTGCGGTCGCTGTCTCCACCCAGGACGCTGGAATCAGCTGCTTGCCTTGCCACTCGCCCTTCTGCAGGTACAGCTGGCCGAAGCGCGCTATGTCTTCGGTCCGGATGCTGAGACCAAATCCGCCCATCGAAACACCCTGCTTGCTCGCCTCCCACTCCGGGTTCGCGATCCCGAGCGGATCGAACAGCCGCGGACGCAGGTAATCCACGATCGGCTGTCCCGTGACCTTCTGGACGATGGCCGAGAGCATGTAGCTCGCGGGCGTGTTGTAGACGAACATCGTGCCTGGCTTGTGCGCGACCGGCAGCGAAAGGAACGTCTTGATCAGGTTCGTGTCCGCGGTGAACGGGAAGTCTTTGATGTCCTCGTCATGCTGCCCCGTGGACATCGTGAGCAAGTCGCGCACGCGCATCGCTCGCAGGTTGGCACTTGGCGCGGCCGGTGCCTCGTCTGGAAAGAAGCCGAGGACGAGATCGTCAGTCGAGAGCCGGCCTTCGGCGACCGCGAGCCCCACGGCGGTGGACGTGAAGCTCTTGCTCAATGAGAACAGCATGTGCGGTTCGTTGGCCGCGTACGGCGCCCACCAGCCCTCCGCAATCACGCGTCCGTGGCGCACGAGCATGAAGCTGTGAAGCGCGTCGATCTGCTGCTCGGCCGCTTCGATGAATCCGAGAAGCGCAGCCGACGATACGCCTTGCGATTCAGGGGTGCCGCGCGGGAATGAGAATGGTTTTGAGTCCGCCGCGCCGAGCGTGGACGCGGCGAGGAGCACCGACACGACTGTCTGCACGAATCGCTTGATCACCGCGGCCTCCAGGCGCCCAATCATACATGGGCGCCGTGGGTGGATGGTCCCACGACGAATCGGGAGCGGCGTGCCGTCACGCGTCCTGCGCCGCTGCTTCCACGGTCACATCCGTAGTAGACTGCGCGCTTGCCGCACGCTCCCTTGTCCCCGCCGACACGCGAGGCTCGCTCGCTCGAACGCCTCGAGTTCGAGACCAAATACGTCGTGCCACTTTCGGCGGCGCCGTCGCTGCTGTCGTGGGTCCAGACGGTGTCGGTCCCGGATCGGAGCGTGCCACCTGGTTCGGTGCACACGGTGTACTTCGACACGCCGCGCCTCTCGCTCCTCGGAGAGAAGATTGACAGCGACTACCTGAAGACGAAGGTCCGCATCCGCTGGTACTCCGACCTCAACGGTGATGCAGGACCGGCCATCTTCGCCGAAGCCAAGTTCCGCGTCGGCAGCCGGCGCGAGAAGGTCCGCGCGCGCCTGCACGTCGCGACAGACGAAGCCATCGCGAGACGGCTGGACGATCCGGTCTGGGCCGAATGGCTCGATCCGCTCCGCCGGCTGGCGCCGCAGATGCCCGCGCGGCTCGACCCGATCCTCAAGCTCCGTTACGTCAGGCGTCGGCTGCTGGATACCGCCGGTCACGCGCGGCTGACCGTGGACGAAGCCGTCACGGTGGACGCGCTCAATCCATCGAGGTTGCACGGCACCATTCCCGCCACGATGCCGTGGGCGGTGTGTGAATACAAGGGTATCAGCCGCGAACTGCCCGCACGATTGGCACCGATCACGCGGTTTGGAGCCCGACGAGGATCACTGTCGAAGTACCTCGCGTGCTATCAGCTGGTGACGCGGACCGCGCTCTGATCGACCATGCCGCCAGATTTCAGAGACCTTCTCGCAGGCACCAACAACGCGGCCATGCAGCAGATCGGCCTGCTGCCATTCGTGTTCCTGATGGCCGTCTCGCTGGCCGGCTCGTTGCTGGCGTCGTGGCTCTACCTGCTCTTCTACTCATCCCGTGCGACAGGTAGCCAGGTGCATCGCGCCTTCCCTCTTCTCGGGCTGTCGATTACCGCGATCTTCGTCTGCATCCAGTTCTCCCTGCCCTTGTCGCTGGGACTTCTCGGCGCGCTCTCTATCGTACGGTTCCGCACGCCGATCAAGGAGCCGGAGGAGATCGGCTTCATCATGCTCGTCATCGCGGCCTCGATAGCGACGGCGACGTTCAAGCTCGCGTTCGTCGGCATCCTGTTCGCGATCGCCGTCGTTGCGCTGCTGGTGCAGAGCGGAGGGCGCAGGTTCGGCAGCTCGCGGCTGGACGGCACGCTCGTCATCACGGTGCCGCAGCCACCGGGCGAACAGCCCCTCGACCCTGGTGCGATCATCGACGTGGTGAAGCGGCTGCTGCCGCGCGGGGAGGTCGAGAGTCTCGCCCGTCAGGACGTGGCACTCGTGCTGTCGTACGTGTTCCAGGGAATGCCTCAGGATCGCCTCGACCCTCTGGAGAAATCGCTGCGAACCGCCGCTCCGGCCTCCACGTTCAACATCTTCTTTGCAAGGCCAGGCGCGCAGTGACTTCGCGCCTGCGCCGTCTGCGGGCGCCGGCGGCCGTCATCGCCGGATTCGTCGTCGCGGGCATTGTGCTCGAGAAGGCGAACGCGTTTCCGCTGCTTCGCGTCGCGCTCAACCGCACGCCAGGCCGCATTCCGAGCACACTCGTGCTTCCCCGCGACGATCTCGACCGTCGTGTATCAACGGTGTCGTTGTACGTGCCGAATCGGGATCTGTACGATCTCGACACCGGAATCCTCAGCCACAAGCTGCAGCACGGCAGGCAATGGGAGCGTCAAGGCTGGATCTCGTTTTTCGAGCGTGGCCAGCTGACCTTCGGCGGGAGCGCCGGTGTGCGCGTACATGGCGGCGGCAGCCGGACGATCTCGTGGCCTCAAAGCTTCCGGCTGTACTTCAGAAAGCAGTACGGAACGACGGCGCTGCCGGGCGCCGTGGCATTCGGCGGAGACCACACCCATGCGCTGAAGCGGCTCATTCTGCACAACGACATGCGCCCGTGGCAGTCGATGGACAATCGCGCCCATCTGATCAATCCGCTTGCGTACGACATCGCCCGCGCCATGGGCAACATCACTCCCGAGACCCGCCCGGTCCGGTTCTATCTGAACGGCACCTTTCAGGGTGTGTACGTCCTGACAGAGCACTTCGACGTGCGCGACTTCTTCGAGCCGCACGGTGGACGCCGCGCGTACATGAACGACGATCAGCTCGACCGGCTCTGGAGCCGCGTGCAGGATGTGACCCCGCTCACGATGCGGACGATCGCGCCGCTCGTGGACATCGATAACCTGACGCGCTGGTTCATCGCAATGGTGTTCTGCGGCACGCTCGACGCCTATCAAGGGCCGGGTCAGTTCTATCAGCCGGAGCGCACGCCCGCGCCGTGGTTCTGGGTGACCTGGGACATGGACCACAGTTTCCAGCTCGAGGCCCTCGACAGCTTCGCCGGACTGCTCGAGGCGCCAGGCCAACGCCGGGGACGTCGCGCCAACGAGCCTCGGCCACGCATTCTCACGACGCTCCTCCGCGACGATCCGGAGTACCGGGAGTATTTCAAGACCGTCTGGGTCGAACTGATGAACTTCGCGGTCACCCGCGACTTCGTGCGCGAGCGTTTCGCGTACTACGCGGCCCAGAATCTCGCGCTGGGTGTGCCAGACTCGGAGTATCTGCCGAGGGTCCGCCAGTTCCTCGAACACCGGCCGGCGATCATCAGGGCGCATGCGGCGCACTGGCTTGGAACAGAGCCCATGCTTCGTCTACAAGTCTGGTCTGGTGGGCGATCGTTTACGGTCGATAGCCACGCCGTCGAATCCGGCTGGGAGGGCTACTACTTTCCAGGTATGTCCGTTCGCGTGTCGGCCACACGAGCCGGCGATATCCGACCAGTGCACTGGCGTGTCAACGGTCAGCTCGTGAGTGGTTCGGAGGTCGCTATCCGGATGGATCGCGATACGGTGATCCAGGCGGAGGAAGACTGAGGAGGAGTTTCAACTTCCAACTTCCAACCTCCAACTTCCAAAAGCCTAACGCCGAAAGCCCAAGCCCAACGTCAGTGAGCCCGTCGTCTACGAGCTCTGAATGAAGTAGAGCTCGTACCCGTCTGGATCGCGAATCGAGAACTGGCGCGCGCCGTAGAACATGTCCTCGATGTCCTGCTCGAACTGGATGCCCTCCGCCGAATCGGGTGCGCCTTCGAGTTCGGCCCGGGCTGCGGCAATCTGCCGTGCCTTGAACGCCTGATAGAGGTCATCCACGCGGTCCGTATAGAACCAGAGGCTCGCGTCGTGGGCTCCCGGCTTGCCGTGCATGTTGAGCATCAGTTCCGCCTTGCCGAACGACACCATCCCGAAGTTCACCACGCCATCGTCTGCAAAGCGAGCGACCTCGGTGAAGCCGATCGACACGTACCAGGCGAGAGCCTTCGCCACGTCGGAGACGTAAATCATCGGGACGCCTTTTGCGACCGATGCGCCGAAGGTCGCCATCGCCACCGGAATATCTCCGCTGCGGTGTGTGTCCGGCCAGATCGCGCCCGCCGTGTGGAGACGCCGGATGGCTTCGCGGTCGCCGTGCAGGATCGCAGTCGACAGCGCGGTGTTCCCGCGGGCGTCCACGGCTTCCAGATCCGCGCCGAGCGCGATCAACAGATCGAGGATGTCGAAGCGCTTCCGGCTGATGGCGAAGTGAAGCGGCGTCTGGCCGTGCTCGAATCGGGACATCCGGCGATCGAGCGCTTTCGGATCGCGTGCGACGACGCCGCGAATTGCGTCGAGGTCGCCGAGCGCGATCGCGGAAAAGACGTGATGGATGGCTCCTCTGTCGAGGAGCAGCGATACCACCGCACGCCGCGACGGTTCGATCTGGCTCGACTCGCTCTGCGACGGCCGGTAGAACACCGCCCAACCGAGGACATCGAGCGCGTGGACGTCACCGGCGCCCTGGACGTCCGCGCCGGCATCGATGAGTGCCCGGACGATTTCCACGTCGGCTCGTGCGGCCGCCCAGTGGAGCGCTGTGGTGTTGTCGCCCGCTTCCCGGGCATTGGGATCGGCGCCGCGCGCGAGGAGCGCTCGCACGACGTTGACGTGCCCGTGCCTGGCTGCCTCGTGGAGCGCGGTCCAACCGGCGTGGGCCGCCGAGGGATTCGCGGCGTGCGCGAAATCGCCGCGGTCCTCGAGCAGCGCGTCCACACGTGCGGCGTCGCCATTCGCGCAGGCCCTGAAAAACTCCGCAAGGGCTCCGGTCATCGCGCCTGCTACTGCTGTACTGCCGTTAGAGCTCGCGTATCCAGATGTTCCGGAAGCTGATCGGCTTGCTCGGATCACCGTGTGCCTGAAGCTTGATGGGTGCGCCATCGAACGCCTTGTACGTCGGCGCACCGATATAGAGCGTTTCACCCTTCAGCTGGAAGTGGTTCTGTACGAGCACGCCGTTGTGGAAGGCGGTCACGAAGGCCGGCGTCTTCACCGTGCCATCGGCGTTGAACGTGGGGGCAGTCCAGACGACATCGTAGGCCTGCCACTCGCCGGGCTTCCGCATCGCGTTCGCGAGCGGAATGGCCTGCTTGTAGATGCTGCCCGCCTGGCCGTTCACGTAGGTCTTGTTGTTGAACGAATCGAGGATCTGCAGCTCGTAGCCAGCATCACCGGGTCCGGTCGATGCCAGGAACAGTCCGCTGTTGCCGCGGGCCTGGCCGCTGCCCGCGATGTCTACGGGCTCCTGCCACTCGAGGTGCAGCTGATAGTTGTGAAACTTTCGCTTCGTTTCGATGTTGCCCGACTTCTTGTTGACCGTCAGGACACCGTTGGCCACGACCCAGTCAGCCGGCGCGTGGGCGGCATTCGCCGTCACCCACTCGTTCAGATCCTTGCCATCGAACAGCACAATGGCATCGGATGGCGCGGCGCTGCTGTCGCCCCCCGGGGTGACCACCTTCGGCTCCGGCGACCAGACCTCAGTGTCCTCAGGTTTCGGCTTGGGCGCCTCTTGCTGGGCGAACGCCGGAACCATCGAGGCCACGAAGACGAAGGCGGACACAACGGACAGCTGTGTGATTCGCATAGTGTTTGGCATCTTAGAGTCGAAGGGGTCGGAGGGTCAAAAGGAGGCGCAAAGGAGGGTCAAAACGGTCGAAGAGTCGAAGGGTCTCGGATGTCGAAAGATCGAAAGGCCGGGCACGGCTTCAACTAATCTGTGCCGAGCAAACCGAGGTGATGCATGGACTCAATGGGATCAGCCACTGGAACTGCCCCTGAACTGCCCGCCTCGGCCACGGCACCTGTCCTGTGGTCACGAAGCATTGTCGTGATGATCGTGCTCGTGGTCGTGACCCTTGGCTTCTACCATCCGGTGTGGTTTCTCCGCCGCCGTGCGGCGCTGAACCACTTGGAGTCTCCCGTCAAGCTGGCGCTATGGCCGCTCGTCGTCTATCTGGTGTATCTGCTGTTCGTGGTCGTCATCAGCGTCGCGACCGGGGACGTGCCAGCCGAGGAGCGATACGGACTGGACCTCACGTTCTCACTCGGTCGCCTCGCCGTCGGCATCCTGGTCGTCGTGCAGGCGTTCAGGGTGAAGCGCATACTCGAAGACCATTTGGCTGGTCCTGGCGACACGGTACTCCGCGAGATCGGTCAAGAACCCGTGATGCTGTCGGGACTCCTTACCTTCTTTCTCTCAATCTTCTACCTCCAACATGTGATCAACCATTACGTTCTCAACGAGTAGACCCGTTGAACCCCCGAACCTCTTGAACCCGTTGAACCCATGACCCTGGATCGCATGAGGACGCTGCCCGCCTCACTACTCGCGACGGCAGCCATCGTCGCGATAACGGCGGGCGCGCCTGCCCGGGCACGGACTGGTGCGCCACCCGCACCGGCGAAGCTTTCGTTCGCCGTCGTTCACACGTATCCGCACGATCCCCAGGCCTACACGCAGGGACTGATTTACCAGGATGGCGTGCTCTACGAGAGTACCGGGCTCATTGGCCACTCGTCGCTCCGCAAAGTCGCGCTCGAGACCGGTGAAGTGCTGCAGCAGAAGCCGGTGGATGTCCAGTACTTTGCCGAAGGACTGACGGACTGGAACGGTCAGCTGCTGCAGCTCACCTGGCAGTCGCAGCTCGGGTTCGTCTATGACATGAAGACGTTTGCCCTGCGGCGGACCTTCTCGTTCGCCGGCGAGGGGTGGGGACTGACGCACGATGCCGCGCGGCTGATCCTGAGCGACGGCACGGATCGCCTCCGCTTTCTGGACGCTGCGACCTTTAAGGAGACTGGCGCGGTCCGCGTACCAGACGGCGACGAGCCTGTCCTCTCGCTGAACGAATTGGAGTTCGTCCGGGGCGCCGTGCTCGCCAACGTGTGGCACACGGATCGCATTGCCCGCATCGATCCTGCGACCGGGATGGTCACGGCCTGGATCGATCTCCACGGTCTGCTGCCACAGGTCTACCAGCTCCAGGCCGAAGCCGTGCTCAACGGGATTGCGTATGACGCGGCGAAGGATCGGTTGTTCGTGACCGGCAAGCTCTGGCCGAAGCTCTTCGAAGTGCGCCTCGTGCCAGGTCGCTGAACACTCGTCGGCTCAGTGGGCACTCTGCGTCTCGTCCATCGCCTGCCGGAACGTCGCCACCCAGAACACGTCGCGGTGATCGTGGAGGTAGGTGACCAGCTGCTGATGCGCCTCGGCCGACACCTTCAGATAGTCGCCTCCGACGCCGTGGAATCCCAGCACCGCCAACCCGCCACGCCGATGCGCATCTTCGACATACGCGATCAGGTCGGCTCCCGTGACCGTCTCCGGAAAGAACATGCCCGGCGTATTGAACGGGTCGATCGGTCCGGCGCCGTTGGGTCCCGTACCCCGCACGTACTTCACCAGTCCTGACGCGCGCAGCGCGGCCGTGTAGTCTTCGCCGCCCACGACGGACTGGCCGCATGGCGTCGCATACGTGCGATCAGCGCCGCCGTCAATAGCGTGCAGCAGTGTGTTCATGGTCCGGATCTCGGTGAGCATGGTACGGACGCTGTATCGCTCGTTGTTGTATTGCTCTGGCATGTCGAAGGTACCGCGTGCGCACGGATGGAATACCGAATGGTTACCGAGCTCGTGGCCGGAGTCTGCAACCTTCCGCCAGCGTTCCACATCCTCTTGTGCGAAGGTACCTGAGAGGAAAAACGTCCCCTTGAAGCCCGCGCGGTCGAGCTGAGGTACCGCGACGTCCAGCTGGGAACGAAGCGAATCGTCGTAACTGAGCACGACGGCCGCTTGCGCCCCACCCGGCCATTTGACCGACGATGACTGACCTGCCGCCGATGACGAGGCGGCCATTCCTACGAGCAATAGAGCTGTGACCTGCGCGGCAAATGGGTTCACGTCGGGTCTCCGAAGGTGAGCAGTTCGCCGCAGGATATACCGTCAGGCCCGGCGAGGCCACGGTGCTGGCCTTACGGGCCGACCGAGGGCATCTCTGCTGGATCCTCGAGGAGCAGCGCGGGATTGATCCGCGCGCCGTGCCAACGCGCGCCGAAGTGCAGATGCGGGCCTGTCACGCGGCCGGTCGCACCGACCGTCCCTATCGCTTCGCCTTTGTGAACGTCCTGCCCGGGTTGCACGGCGAGACTGGCGAGGTGGAAGTACATCGTAATGAGACCGCCGCCATGATCGATGAAGACGGCGTTGCCGGCGAAGAACAGCTCCTCCGCGAGCACGACGTGTCCGTCGGCGGCAGCGGAGACACGCGTACCTGCCCGAAGCGCGTAATCCGCGCCGTTGTGAATCTCGGCCGACTCGATCTTGCCGTTGAAGATATACCGCGCGCCGAATCCTTGAGAGGGCGACAGGGGCGACGCTGGCGCAGCCAACGGCAGCGTGAATTGCGCCGGTCGATCCGGCCGCTTCCAGAGACGCGACACCTTCGCCTGATCCTGGGCATCGCGACGAAGATCCGCGGGTGATGGCGCCGCCTGAGGGATGTCGCCGAGTGCAATCGCCTCATCCGGAAATGACCGGGCGGTGATCGAGACCTTGGATCGCGTCACGCCTCCCGCGCCGTGGCGGCTCACCGAGGTGATACCAGGAGACTGCAGCAGATCGATCGGGTAATAGCAGGTTTCCTGAATGGCGAGCCACGAGCGTCCTCCCATCCCGCATCGTGTCGTCCCCGGCACGGACCAGCGCACGATCGAGCCCGGCGTCGCCTCTGACGTCGTGCCCGCAGTGGCCCCCAGCCGCACGGGCGGCGCGGGGCGTGGCTCCAACGTCGGACGCGCCTGTCCAAGAAGTCCCGCCGCGATCGCTGCCGCATTGACGAGTCCCGCAATGCCCAGCGACAGCACAGCCGTTCGCGTCGTCGTGTTCATGTGCGGCAGATATGCACGATATCGACCACGCATGTGCGACGTGCCGGCGATCACCGCAGTGCGTCGGGCGTAGATGGGCTCGATGTTCGTGGTGGATCGAAGGTACGCTTTCCAGAAGGGCAGCACGGCAACGTGGAGCACAGCGATATTGTTCCGTTCCACCTGGCTACAGTGCGGGCGGCGATCTTGCACGCATCGCCCGCGAGTAACGGCGGCGCCCATATCGCGCAACGCCGAACATCCCGAAAACAGGTGGTGAACAACATGGCTACGAGCGGTACCTTGCACGATGCATTTCTCGACGAGCTCCGCGACATGTATGACGCGGAGAAACAATTGACAAAGGCACTTCCGAAGCTGGCAAAAGCTGCACGGTCCGTTGAGCTGAGACAAGCGATCGAATCGCATCTCGAGCAGACCATGGGTCATGTGGAACGCCTCGAGCAGGTCTTCGAAGGCCTCGGCGAGAAGGCGCGTGGCAAGCACTGCGACGGCATCGCCGGGATCATCGAGGAAGGCAAATCGACCCTCGACGAGGACTTCGACGAGACGACCATCGACGCGTGCATCATCGCATCGGGTCAGCGGGCGGAACACTACGAGATGGCCGCGTACGGCACGCTCGTCGCCTGGGCCCAGGCGATGGGGCACGGCAATGCCGTCAAGGTACTGCAGCAGACCCTCGACGAGGAAAAGGCGGCCGACAGAAAGCTCTCGCAGTTGGCCGAGGGCGGCATCAACAAGCGGGCAGCCGCCGCGGCGCATCCCGATGAGATGGACGAGGAGACGAGGACGATGACATCACGCAAGAGGGACGTCGGCAGGATTCCTCGGCCTCCACGGTGCGCTCGGCCGCGGCCAAGAACCCACAGAAGATCCGGCGATAGCGCCGGCGCGTGACCGGCGAGAGGAGGACCTGTGGACAACCGAAAGACGGCAGTGTTCGGGATCTACGGCGGCGTCGTGCAAGCGGAAACAGCGGTGGATGCGCTCATCGGCGCCGGGTTCTTCAACGACGACATCTCAGTGCTCGTGACCGATCAGCAGAACACGCGGGACTTCGCACATGAAAAGCACACGAAGGCCCCGGAAGTCTCGAGCGCCGGCGCAGCGACCGGTGGCGTGCTGGGCGGTGCGCTCGGGCTGCTGGCAGGCATCGGCATCATCGCGCTGCCTGGAGCGGGACTGTTCGTCGCGGCAGGGCCGTTGATGGCTGCCCTCGCGGGGATCGGCGTCGGTGGAACCGTCGGTGGCTTCGTCGGGGCCCTCGTCGGTCTTGGCATCCCGGAGGACGAGGCCAAGCGGTACGCCGGACGTATCCACGACGGGGGCGTGCTGCTGTCGGTCCACTGCGATTCGCCAGCGGACGTCGAGCGTGCGAAGGAGGTCTTGAAGCACACCAGCGCCGAGGATGTGTCTTCGACGACCGAAGCGGCGGTGCGGCCGGTCGCGGTCGCGAGCGATCGGCGGAGCCAGTAGCAGAGAGCGTGGAGCGCTGCAGCCTGTCGCGCTGCAGCGCTCCGTTGGCAATCCTTCCCTCATTTGAAAGTACCGTCGTGAACAGAACCCTGCATGTGGCTCGTCGGATCTCTGTGTTCGTGTGGCTCGCAATTGGTGCGGTGCTGGTGACCCTGGGCGATCTCGCCGGGGCCGGCCTGACGCCGATGCTGACCGACGCGGTCACCATCCGTGGGGGCACCTACGCCGACACGCACGACACGGGAACGGTGCTGGTGACCAAAGCGTCGAGCACGCCCAGTTTGGCGAGGCGAACGCTTTTCAAGTTCGACACGTCCAGCAGCCTGCCGGCGGGGACGAGTATCGCGCGGGCCACCCTCAGGCTGACGCTGCACGCGAACGATTCGGCGCCGTTCGAGCGGGTTGGTGCGTATTGGGTCAACAAGTCGTTCATCGGCGCGCAAGCGACCTGGAATTCCTATCGCACGGCTCTGCCCTGGACCACTCCTGGCGGCGACTTCGGCGCGCTCTATGCGACGACTGACGTGAGCAACGTCAACGGCTCGACGGTCGCGTTCGACCTGACAACCATGGTGCAGGATGCCGTCAACAACCGCTACGGCACTCGATTCACGCGAGTCGGACTCGTGGACGTCGGCGCCGGAGGCTCGGGAGCCTATCGCGACTACTACGGTCCAACCGCAGCCAACGTCAGCCAACGGCCTCAGCTCATCGTGACGTCGGGTCACCGATCGCCGATCCGTACCGTATTCGTCATCGTGATGGAGAACACGAACTGGGCGACGCTCAAGAAGAGCGGCTCGGCTCCATACATCATGAATACGCTGCTGCCGGGGGCATCGCACGCTGAGCAGTACTACAATCCGCCCGGCATCCACCCGAGCGAGCCGAACTATTTGTGGATGGAGGCGGGAACGGGTTTCGGGATCAAGAACGACGGACTCCCGAGCGCCAATCATCAGTCCACGACGAACCACTTCGTCCGTCAGCTGACCGACGCGGGCATTTCGTGGACGTCCTATCAGGAAGACATCAGCGGCACCACCTGCCCCCTGACTGCCACGGGCCTGTATGCGCCGAAGCACAACCCGATGGTGTTCTTCAACGACGTCACGAACACCAACAGCTCCAGCTCGCCCTTCTGCATCGCCCACGTGCGGCCGTACTCCGAACTGGAAACAGCGCTGGCGCAGAACTCGGTGTCCCGCTACAACTTCATCACGCCGAACCTCTGTCACGACATGCACGACTGCGGCACCGCCGCCGGCGACATGTGGCTGTCGACGGAACTGCCGAAGATCATGGCGTCGCAGGCCTACAAGACCGGTGGCGCGATCTTCCTGACCTGGGATGAAGGCGAGGACGGCAGCGACGGACCGATCGGGATGATCGTGGCGTCGCCGTTCGCAAAGGGCGGCGGGTACCAGAATACGATCCGCTACACGCACAGCTCGCTGCTGCGAACGCTGCAGGAGATCTACGCCATGACGCCGTTCCTGGGTGATGCGGCGAATGCAACGGATCTGAAGGATCTGTTCAGGACCTTCTGACCGCTCGTCCGCGGTTCGTCACTCGCTCCGCCCCAGTGAGTTGAGCGGCAGGTGCCGCCGCCGCGCATGCGCGGCGTGTGCCCGGATACACTCGACGCTGTGTCAGGTGCACTCAAGCACGCCGTCTCAGCGCCATGTCTCATCGCGCTGGCGCTGGTGCTCGGAAGCGGTCTCGGTGCCGCGCCATCACCCAGCGTCAGCGGGACCCGCCTTGCCGGCGTCCGGCTCGGTCCGCACGCGGTCGGCTTCGCGGTCCGCTCGACCGTCGATCCAACCAGACACGTCAACGCGGTGGACGCAGGTGTCCGGATCACCCTGGCTACCTGGTACCCGGCAACGCGATACGCCTCCATGGCTCCGGCCATGACCGCCCTCGCCTACCACCTGCTGCCGCTGGGCACGGCAGATGATGCCGACCGGCGCCGTTACGAAGAGGACGAAATCACCGCGCTCTGCTCCTGGCGTCACGTCGGGATCGTCGAACTGACGCGCGAACAGGCGAGCCAGTCGCTGCATACCGCGGGGATCGCCAGGCGTGATGCGCCTGCGCATGAGGGCACCTGGCCGGTGGTCCTGCTGATGGGAGGGCCGTTCTACCTGGCGAGCACGGCCGAGATGTTGGCCTCGCACGGCTTCGTGGTGATTGCGCCGTTCCGGACCGACGACCAGCAGAACGACGTGAGCGCCCAGGCGTTTCCCTGGTACCTCGAAAACGCCGTGCGCGACGCAGAGTGGGCGGTCCACGTCGTGCTGTCCTCGCGCCGCATCGCGCCACCACGGCTCTTTGCGATGGGCCATGGTGGTGGTGGCATGCAGGCCCTGCTGTTCACGATGCGGAACCGGAACGTGTCGGCGCTGGTGGACATCGACGCGGCCAACTTCTCGTCACGTTCGCGCGCACGCGATCTCGCCTTCTACAGCCCGCGCCTGCTTCGCGTCCCTTACCTCCACATCCTGAGAGAAGAGACTCGCAGGGATCAGGACCAGTACGACGACTTCACGGCAATGGCCTTCAGCCGGCGGGTCGAAGTGGTGCTGCAAGACGAGGCGGTGCGCCACCACGATCTCAGCGACATCGGCCGCGCCGTGGCCCAGCCGATGCGGATCCGCGGCGACGCACAGTCCTCAGTCGAACGCGAATACGCCGACGTCCAGGACACGATCGTCAGATTCCTGCAAGCGCCGGCCGATGCGGCTGGGCAGACGGCGGCCGAGACGTGGCTGACGAGTCATGACGGAGCATCGCGGCACGCTGTCAAGGTGTACGCCGCAATCGAGCCCGCGCCCGTTGTTCAGCAGGTGATTGCCACGCTGGACGCATCCACGCCCGCCCTGCTCCGCGCCGCGCACGACCGCGATCCGAACGCCGCGGTGTTCGACGCCACCAACCTTGCCAGGATCATCGAGCGCGCGATGGTCGGGCCAGGGCCGCGAACGGCCATCGCGATCGCGGACGTGAGCCGCGAGATCCATCCAGACGATCCCGTGTTCCTGGCGCTGAAGAGCGAAGCGTCCCAGGCTGCCGGCGATCCTGCGGCGGCGCTGTCAGCCGCTCGCGCGTGCGCCGCGATGCCGGCCGGAGACGATTGGCACGTCAAGGCGACGGTGACCAGGTGTCAAGACGAGGTGAAGCGCCTGGTCAAGGATTAGCGGCGCGCGTCGGCAGACTGTAGGCTGCAGCCTACGGTCGCTCCCTCGCGTGTGTGTGTGCCTCCGGCATACCCAGCCGACGTATGGTGTCGCGTTCGAAGTCGAACTCAATCAGGATCACCGGCTCGTGACCGACGACCCAGCCGTCATGGCCCGGCTCAATGGCGACGATCTGTGGCGCACGATGTTCGACGACGCATCCGTCGGCGTATTCGATGTGAATCTCGCCGTGTACGAGGAATCCGACATGTGCGTGCATGCAGAGGTCGGTGCCCACGGCCGGCTTCATGTCCACGGACCAGCGGAATCCGGGCGGATACACCATCCGCTTGACGCGGGCATCGCCCGCGCGTCCCACCTCGAGCCGCACGTGACCGACTTCGCGCCGCTCTGCCCCCTTGACTGGCGCCAGCAGTGGATTGGCCGCGCGACGTACCATCCGCGGTGCCTTCCTGCGAGTCGCTTTCCTGGCGACTCGTCTGACTGGCTTCTTCGCGGACGCGGCCTTCCGGGCGGATTTGCGGGCGGACTTCTTCTTGGCCATTCGGTCCTCGCTTGCGTGGGAGGGCGGAATGGTACTACGGCTTTGGGCGTTGGGGGTTCGGCTTTGGGCCTTGAGCGTGCGTCACCTCTCGAGGTCCAGAACCTGAAGGCCAAAGCCTAAAGCCCAAAGCCTGATCCAAGGCGCTCTAAGGCTTCTCTCCCCCATGCGCCGCACGCGTCGGCGGCGCGATGAGCGACCACGCAATCGCCACGCCCAGAATCCCGGCCACGATGCCAAGCGAGATCCCCGGCGGCACGTGGAAGAACTCGATGACGAGCATCTTCACGCCGACGTAGGCGAGCACGATGGCCAGGCCGGTCTTCAGGTATGCGAATTTGTCGATGATGCCCGCCAGCAGGAAGAACATGGCGCGCAGGCCGAGGATGGCAAAGACGTTCGACGTGTAGACGAGGAACGGATCGCGCGTAACGGCAAAAATCGCAGGGATCGAGTCAACCGCGAACATCAGGTCGGTGGATTCGACAACGACGAGTACCGCTGCCAGCGGAGTGGCCAGCAGGCGTCCGTTCTCGCGAACGACGAAATGGCCGTCGCGATAGCTGTCGGTGGACGGCACGATCCGCCGGAACAACCGGTACGCAAGCAGTTCGTTCGGCTGCACCTCTTCGTTGCCGGCGGTCAGCATCTTGTAGCCGGTAAACACGAGGAGGGCGCCGAAGACGTACATGATCCATTCGAAGCGTTGGATCAGCGCCGCGCCGGCGATGATGAAGACGGCGCGCATCACCAGCGCTCCGAAGATGCCCCAGAAGAGCACGCGGTGCTGCAGGGCCGTGGGCACCTTGAAGAACGAGAAGAGGACCAGGAATACGAAGACGTTGTCGACCGAGAGCGCCTTCTCGATGAGGTAGCCTGTGACGAACTGCAGCGCGTACGCCGGACCGGCCAGGCGGTACAGCCCCAGCGCGAAGACCAGCGCGAGCGCGATCCACACCAACGTCCACGTGAGCGCCTCGCGAACGGAGACCTCGTGCGGCGTGCGGTGCAGCACGCCGAGGTCCAGCGCGAGCATGGCGACGATGAATACTGTGAAGCTCAGCCACAGCGTTGGCGATCCAAGGGTCTCAGCCATCCCCACCATTCTGTGGCAGGTGTGGCGGAAGGTGCGAGGGGTGCGGACGGAAGGTGCGGGCGGAAGGTGCGGACGGAGGGCGCGGACGGAGGGTGCGGGGGAGCGCGGTGCAAAGCGTGCGGCACGAGCCGTGCGCCGTGGGCCCAGCCCCGTGCGCCGTGCCCAACGCCCAAAGCCTTGCTAATATCGCCAGTCCGATGCCTCGCCTTCCTGACGAAACCGTCGAGTCTCTGGCTCGTGAACTGGCTGCCGTCCTCGACCGGCACGCCCCTGGCTGGACATCAGACCACACGCACGATCCCGGCATCACGATCCTCGAGCTCATGGCCTTTCTGGCCGACGTCCTCATCTATCGTGAGACGCCCGCGGACAGAGCGGCGCGCGCCACGGACGTGATCGCAAAGCTTCGCGCGCTGACCGCTGAATGCGAGACTGGGACGATCGAGCGCGTGCGGTATTTCCAAGGACGGGTGCTCACGGCCTCAGACCTGAATGACGAACAGCGCTACCATCGCGACAAGCTCAAACGCGCCCTCCTCGCACTCCACGGCAGCGGTATCGTCAAAGGACTCGTTGTCACGATCGACGGCGCGCCAGTTGGCAGTGACGTCGACGTCGACATCAGCGCAGGAGCGGCTATCACACCGGCCGGTGAGCTGCTCGTCATCGATTCCTGCCGACGTTGCCGGTTGCGCGTCGGTGGGGACGCGGGCTTTGTCGTTCTCAGCTACACCGAGCGCGGGACGCATCCCGTGCCAGTCCTCGAGGACGCCACTCTTCCTCAGGCGTCGCGAATTGAGGAAGGCGTCGGGGTCACGTTCGATGCGGTGTCACCGCCGGACGCCGTCGCCATCGCGCGACTCATCCGGGATGTGACCGGATGGCGTGTCGATGCGAAGCCCCCAAACGCCTAATGCCCAAGCCTAGGGAGCCCTACGGCCTGCCGTCATCGACGACTTGCGTCTTGCCTCGGAGCTGACTAGGGTTTACGCCATGCGTGCACACCTTGCCTTTGTCCTGACGGTCTGTCTGACAGGCCCCGCCGCGGCCGTCGCCGCGGAACCCGATCACAATGCGTTGACGCCGGCTGAGAAGGCCTCCGGCTGGACTCTCCTCTTCGACGGCAACACGATGAGCGGCTGGCGCGGCTACTTGAAGCCGGATGCAACGGGCTTGCGCTGGTTCGTGCGGGACGGCTGCATCGGCCTGCCTCCAGCCGACAGCGCCGACACGCATGGCGAGCGCGATCTCATCACGACCGCCACGTATACCGACTTCGAGCTCAAGTTCTCGTGGAAGGTGCAGCCAGGCAGCAACAGCGGCGTGAAGTATTTCGTGACTGAGGATCCCGCGGTCCGCGGCAAGGGCGGTGCGGCCCTCGGCGGCGCGCTTGGTCACGAATACCAGGTCATCGACGACGAGCGGCATGAGGACGCGAAGGAATTGAACCGGCGTACTGCGTCCTTCTACGACGTCAAGCCCGCCACGAGCCACCCTGCCCTCCCGCCCGGCTCGTGGAACGACTCACGCATCGTGGTGTCCGGCACCCGCGTGGAGCACTGGTTGAATGGCGTCAAAGTGCTCGAGTACGAACTCGGCAGCCCCGAGATCCTGCAGGCGGTGAAGGCGAGCAAGTTCAAGGATGTCGGCGCGTTCGGCACGAAGGTGCCGGGACACATCCTGCTGCAGGACCACGGCGACGCCGCCTGCTACCGCGACATCAAGATCAAGAGCGGCAAATAGCGCCTCGAAGGACGTGTGTGATGACCACGCGCTTTGGGGTGCAGGCCGTGGGCGTGAGGGACCCCGCCTCCACGACGGAGCGCGGTGAGGGCTGGCGGGTGGCCGCCGCGGCGGCGGCCGGTGTGTTCTGTGCCGCGCAGCCGTTCTTTACCTTCTCGGTGTTCCTCAAGCCGATGGCCGAGACCTTCTCGTGGTCGCGCGAGACGGCAGGAGTGGGTTACGGCCTGATGGCGCTCGTTGCCGCGGCGGCGGCTCCAGTCCTCGGCGTGACCTTGGATCGGGTCGGCGCGCGACGAATCATTCCTCCCTGTCTGCTCGTTTCGGGGATCGGCCTGATGTCGCTCGCAGCGCTGACCGACCGGCTGTGGCATTTCTATGCCGCCTTTTCGCTCATCGGCATCGCGACGATTGGGACGTCGCCGGTCGCGTACTCTCGCGTCGTCTTCACCTGGTTCGATCGGGAACGCGGGCGCGCGTTGGCTCTGATGCTCGCCGGTGCGGGTCTCTCAGGCATGGTCACGCCGCCGATTGCTCAATGGCTGATTCGTACGGCTGGGTGGCGATTCGCGTGGCTGGCGCTCGGATCCTTTACCGTGGTCGTCGGTGTTCCGGTGGTCTTCCGCTTCGTGCGCGAACGTCCCTTGGATGACGCGAGGCGTATCGCGAGCTCGAGCCCGAGCATGCTCGGCGAGGCCTTGCGGTCACGGGCGTTCTGGACGCTCGTGGCCGTGACGTTCGCCAGCACGCTGGCGGTCAATGGCATCGGCGTGCATATCATCGCCATGTTCACCGATCGCGGCGTGCTGCCTGGGCAGGCGGCGATGATTGCGTCGGCCCTTGCGGCGGGGAATCTGGCGGGACGATTGCTCACCGGCTGGTTGCTCGATCGCCTGCCCGCGGCGCGCGTGGGCTGCGTGCTGCTGGCAACGTCGGCCGGCGCCATGCTGCTCCTGGCCAACACGCAGACGTTCGGCCGCGGGTTGATTGCGGCGGCGTTGATGGGCCTCGGTGCTGGCGGTGAGTTCGACGTCGCCCCCTACCTGATCGGCCGATACTTCGGGTTGCGATCGATTTCGACGCTCTACGGGTTGGTCTGGACGGCGATTGCGACGGCGGGCGCGCTCGGCCCGATGTGGCTGGGCCGTGCCTACGACCGCACCGGCAGCTATGCGTGGCTTGTCGTCACGTTGTCTGCGATCACCCTCGCGGCGGCGCTGCTGTTGCTGACGCTGCCGACGCCGGTGCGCGCGTCGAACCAGGGCGCGCTGTGATTGCCCTCTATTGTCTGGTCATCGTGGCGCTCTCGTTCACGCGCCTCCCGACGTGGCTGCTGGTCACGCTGATGGTGGCGCCATCTGCCGGCGTGTCAATCGCGTTCCATGACGGTCGAATGATTCTGGTGACCGTGCTGGCCCTGCTCGCCGCACTGGTGGTGTACGCGCCGATCGTGCTCATTGCGTCGTTCGGAATGGCCGGTGGTGCACGCGCAGCCTTCCACCGGTTCCGCGTCGTCTGGTTCGTGATCTTCGTGTTCGCGTTCGTGGCGCTGACGTTCAACCTCGCCTCGTTGCCCTCGCTCGGCTAGCGGCAAGGCCGAAACGCTAGTGAGCTTCCGGCGACAGCCGACGAAATAGCCACGCCTTCGCGATGGC
>CAVUPP010000022.1:0-30775 GCA_963743245.1 Vicinamibacteria bacterium
TGTCTTGACCCATCGATTGTTCGACCGGTCGACTCTTCGACTCTTTGGCGCCTCGACACTTCGACTGTGCGTAATCGTTATCGCGAGTGCTGTGCTCGCGCTCTCGTCAAGCGCGAGCGCGCACGCGCCGTCGAAACCATCGACGCTCGAGGCCCGCCTCGTGCCCATGCTGGTCGCAACGGCCGCGAACTGGAACAAGGGCGATCTCGAAGGCTTCATCGCGCCGTACGGAGACAGCGCGACCTACATGACCGTGGACGGCCCGGTTCATCGCGCCGACATGCGGCGGCACTACGAGACGAAATACTTCGCCCCTGGTGTCCAGCGGCAGACGCTGCACTACGAACAACTCTCGGTCCGACCGCTTGGCGATCATTACGCGCTCATGACCGGCCGCTACGTTCTCGACGGCGGAGCGGCGCCCCCGCGAACTGGATGGTTCACGCTCGTGTGGGGCGAGACACCGGACGGATGGCGCATCCTTCACGACCACTCGAGTTGAGTCCCGTCCATACGGGACGCGAAACCTGTTTTCGCGATCGGTAAGCCAGCCTGCGCGTTTGCTCGGTTCTCTCGCAGAAGCGTGGTGGTATGGTTCCTGCTGTATCGGAGGTGTCTTTGGTATTTACGGAGGCCCCTCGATGTTTTCCATTCGGTTTGCTGGCTGCGTCGTACTCGTCGCAGCGTTTTCTCTCGTCGGCTGCGGCAGCAGCGGCAGCAGTGGCTACAATCCGTCGCCGTCACCCAACCCGACACCCACACCGCCGGCGGCGGGCACGGTGGATATCGTCGGTTCCGGTGGCAACCAGTCGTTCGACCCGAATCCGGGGAGCCTGGCCGCTGATAACTCGGTCATGTTCCAGAACAACAACGGCGTGGCGCATCACATCGTGGCCAACGACGGCTCGTTCGACACCGGTGTGATAGCTCCGGGAGCGGGCAGCGCGAAGATGGCCATTGGCGCCGCCGGTACCAACTTCCACTGCTCGATCCACCCGACGATGATCGGCGCCATCAAAGGCACCAACGGCGCCGCGCCGCCGTGCCAGGGGCAGTACTGCGCACAGGCGAGCGTGCGTCAGTAGCTGCCGCCGAGAGAGGTCGGTTGGAACGTCTGGCGGATTCGCACCCCCCGGTTGGCGTTCGACCGACCCTCTGCGGCGTTGCGCCCCGCCGGGAACGCGCCTTTGACCGTGCTAGCATCGGCGCGCATGCACTACCTCCTCCTCTACGATCTCGCGTCCGACTATCTCGAGCGCCGCACGCCGCTGCGGCCGGCTCATCTGGCGTATGCTCAGGCCGCCGTGGATCGCGGTGAGCTGCTCGTCGGAGGCGCGGTCGCCGACCCCGCCGACATGGCCGTGTTGCTCTTCGAGGGCGAGTCACCCGCAGCTGCTGAGGCCTTTGCTACCGCCGATCCCTACGTCGTGAACGGGCTCGTCACCGGATGGCGCGTCCGTCGCTGGACAACGGTGATCGGTCCGCTGGCCGCGCAACCGATCGCCCCAGGCCTCTCCTGACGCACGACCGCAGGCATCGTGTCGACGCCATCCGACGTCCAACCCCGTGTCGCGGCCACATACAACGCAGCCGCTGATCGCTACGAGGACCCGGTCAATTGGTACTGGGATCGATTCGGCCGGCGCACGGTCGAACGTCTGAACCTGCCGTCCGGCAGCCGGGTGCTGGACGTTTGCTGCGGTGCTGGTGCCTCGGCACTGGTGGCTGCAGAACGCGTAGGTCCTGCAGGTCTGGTCGTCGGTGTCGATCTCGCCGACGCGCTACTGCAACGGGCTCGTGCGCGGGCGGACGCGCGAGGATTGACGCACATCGAGTTCCGGATCGGTGACTTGCTCGATCCGCCGCTGGACTCAGCTGCCGTCTTCGACGCGGTCGTGTGTGTCTTCGGCGTCTTCTTCGTCCCTGACATGACCGCGGCTGAGCATACGTTCAAGCCAGGGGACAGCAGCTTCTGGCAGGCGATCGCGGCGGTGCGGCCGGATCTGCACCGGGCGCTCATTCCGTGGGACCGCCTCGATACGGCTGACGGTGTGCGCACGTTGTTTGCCTCCTCCGGTCTTCCGGGTCCGGAGATTGGCGTCGAACAGGGCGAGCATCCGCTGGCACGCGCTGAAGACTGGTGGACCGTCGTGCTCGGCTCCGGATACCGGGGCACCGTGGACCAGCTCACCAGCGAGCAACAGGACCGTGTCCGGGAAGCATCGACGGCGTACCTGCGCGCGAGTGGTGCACGGGCACTGACGACCAACGTCATTTACGCCACGCTGCAAAGGCCGCCCGGATGATCCGCACGATCTCGCGCGAGACGGCCGCGCACTATTCCTGGGGCGCGGCCTGTGACGGCTGGCATCTCGTGAGGACTGACAGTCTGTCGGTGATCGAGGAACGGATGCCGGCTGGCACGTCCGAAGTGCGCCACCGCCATCGCCACGCGCGCCAGTTTTTCTATGTGCTGGAAGGGGCGCTGACGATCGAATCCGACGAGCGCCTTCACCACCTGCCGACAGGATCCGGCATCGAAGTGGCTCCTGGTATGGTTCACGAAGTACGGAACGACAGCAGCGGCGACGTACGGTTCATCGTCGTATCGCAGCCGCCGAGTCACGGCGATCGCGAGATCGTGCCGCGCCGTGATGCAGGTCATGATGATTGAAATGCCTTTCGTGCTGCGCCGCGTCAACGGGGAGTGGCGCGTCGAGGCGGAGCCCTACCATGTCCTCATCAACCAGTAAGGCGCCTCGCTCGTTCTGGTCCGTGGCGCTCGCGTGTCTGCTGAGCGGCACGATGCACGCCGCCGATCCCGCGCAGCCGGCCAGCGAGCACGTCTTCAAGTCGTTCGACGGGACGAATATCCACTACGTTGTCGCGGGGAACGGACCACTCGTCGTGCTGGTCCATGGGTTCACCGGCGATGGCCTCTCGTGGACCCGCAGCCCTCTCTGGCCTTCTCTGCTGGCCGCAGGATTCCAGGTCGCGGCGCTCGATCTCCGCGGCAACGGCACGTCCGACAAGCCGCACGACGAAGCCGCGTATGCCAACGATGCCGAGGCCAAGGACATCGCTCACCTTGTTGACACGCTGGGTGCCACCCGGTTCTCGGTCGTCGGGTATTCGCGCGGCGCGATCATCGCGGCTCGAGTCCTTGTCCTCGATCGCCGGATCGAGCGCGGCGTCCTCGGCGGCATGGGCCTCGACTTCACGAACCCTGAATGGCCGCGGCGGAAGGCGTTCTACGACGCATTGAGCGGGAAGGATGTGCCGGAGCTGGCGGCCATGGTCCAGTCCGTGCGCGACCGCGGACTCGATCAGAGCGCCCTGGCGCTCTCTCAGAAACAGCAGCCCAGTACCAGCCTTGCCGAGCTCAAGGCCCTGACGGTGCCCGTGCTCGTCATCGCCGGCGATCGCGATGCCGACAACGGCTCGGCAGACGATCTGGCACGAGCCATTCCGGGCGCTGTCAAAGCCACAGTGCCAGGCGATCACGGGGGCGCGTCCCGCACGCAATCATTCGCCGATCGTGTCGTCCAGTTTCTGCGCGGACGATGAGCGACGGGTCGCGTGGCGGCCTCAGCGGGGCGGTGTCGGACCCGGGGCGGGTGGTGCTTGGGGCGCCGGCGTCGGTGGTGGTGGCGGCTCCGCGGGCGGAGCCGTTCCCTGGCTTCCGGGCTCGGTGCCGGAGATGAACGCTTCATTGATGGCGTTGGCCGCGTCGGGTGACGGCGTGCCGCTCCCGCGATCGACGGCAAGAAAGACGATGTTGCCCGGTGCGACGAACGTCGGAACCTTCTCGCGTCCCCGACGCGCGATATACGCCTTCATGAAGTCCATCCAGATGGGCAACGCGGCCTGCGCGCCGGTCTCGCCCGGGCCCAGCGGCTTCTTCTCGTCGTAGCCCACCCACACGCCGACGGTAATGTCTGGATCGAACCCGATGAACCACGCATCGGTGTATTCGTCCATCGTTCCGGTCTTCCCGCCGACCGGCCAATCGAGCGCCTTCGCCGCTGCCGCCGTCCCTCGCTCGGTCACACCGCGCAGGAGGTTGGTCATGACGTAGGCCGTGTCGGCGCGAATGACGTCGTGGGCTTCGGGCCGGTTCTCCTCGAGCAGGTTGCCTTCGCGATCGAGGACCTTGAGCACGTCGTACGGCGTCATGCGCACCCCCTGGTTCGGGAACGCCGTGTACGCGCTGGTGACTTCGACCAGCGACTCTTCGGCCGAGCCGAGGCCGAGCGAGAGATAGGGCGGCAGCTGATTGGTGAATCCGAATCGCCTGGCGTAGGCGATCGCGGTCTTTGGCGTCAGCGCTTCGAGCAGGCGCACGGTCGGGACGTTCCGTGATTCCTCGAGCGCGTGGCGCAGCGTCACGGGACCTTCGAACTTCCGATCGTAGTTCTGGGGCGAATACACGGGCTGACCGGGACCGGCCGGATACGCGACAGGCGCGTCGAGCAGTGTCGACGTGGGGGTGTAGCCGCGATCGATCGCGGCCGTATACACGATGGGCTTGAACGTGGAGCCCATCTGTCGGTACGCCTGTACCGCGCGATTGAACTTGCTCCGCGCGAAACTGTAGCCGCCGACCATCGCCCTCACCTGGCCGGTGCGATTGTCGAGTACCAGCAACGCGCCTTCGACGATCGGCGTCTGTTCGAGATCCACCACGGCCGTGGCTGTTGCGTCGTTTACGGCGGCGACGCGGACGTCCACCAGATCGCCAGCTCGCAGAAAGGCTGCGGAGGTCTTCTTCGTCCAGGCATAACCTTCCTTCGGGAGGTCAGCCGTGTACCGGCCCATCCGGAGTTGGATCGTCCCGGCCGTCGCGCGCGCGGGCGCCGTCTTCGGCGGAGCGGCCGATATTACGACCGCGGGCACGATGTCGCCCACCGCAACCGGACGATCCCACCGCTCGGTCTTGAACGTGTCGATCGGCACGTTCTCGTCGGCGAGGTTCCGCTTGGGGCGCCGGAATCCGCGTCGCTTGTCCACGCGGCGCAGCCCATCGTCGAGCGCCTTGTTGGCGGCTTCCTGCATCATCAGGTCCATCGACGTCTGGACGACGAGTCCCTGCTCGTAGAGCTTCTTCGCGCCGTAGGTGTGCTCGAGATACTTCCGCACTTCCTCGACGAAGTAGGGAGCGGCAGAGGCTTCCGGCGCCGCCTGGCCACGTACGACGATCGGCCTGGCTTTCGCGGCTGCGGACTCCGCTGGGGTGATGTATCCCTCTTCCGCCATCCGCTGCAGCACGTAGTTCCGGCGTTTCGTGGCGCGGGCCATGTCCACGTACGGGCTTTGACGCTCGGGCAGTTGCACGAGTCCGGCAATCATCGCCGCCTCTTCGAGCGTCAGGTCCCTTGCGCGCTTGTTGAAGTAGAGACGCGCGGCGGATTCGACGCCGTACGCCCCGTGTCCGAAGTACACGTGATTGCAGTAAAGCGTGAGGATCTCCCGCTTCGTGTACCGCTTCTCGATTTGGATCGTGACGAGCGCTTCCTTGATCTTGCGCTCCGGCGTCTTGCGGAAACCGATGGTGTCGGGAAACAGGTTCCGGGCGAGCTGCTGCGTCAGCGTGCTGGCCCCGGCGCGGCGGCCAGTCATCATGTCCCGCACGGCAGTGATGACCAGGCGCGGCACACTGAACCCGAAATGCTGATCGAAGCCGGCGTCTTCTGCAGCAATCAATGCCTGCCGCAGACGAACGGGGATGTCGTCATAGCCGATGACCACCCGGCGCTGCGTCGCGAATTCGCCGACGACCTCGCCACCGATGGCCTGGACGCGTGTGATCGTGCTTGGCGCGTAGTCGTCGAGCGCGCTGATCTGCGGGAGGTCATCCGCAAACGCAAACACCAGACCGCTGGCGATGCCGGCCGAAGCCGCCAGCACGAACAGCGCCACGATTCCGGCGCGTCGGGCGAAGCGGACGACGTAGGTGGCCATCAGTGGGAATGCGGTGGGGAGGAGCGAAGGACGGTCACGAGGCGTGACCGTCCCTTCGATGCGTCAACGCCGATGGTGTCCGCCACCGCCGCCCTGCGGAGCCGATCCTCCGCGCGGAGCAGCGGTGCCCCCGCCACCACCGCCACGCGCCTGCGGTGCCGCCCGCTCGAACGACGGCCCCTGCCGCTGGACGCTGGGAGCACGTTCGAACGATCTGCTCGGCGCCTGATAGCTCGGCATGCTGCCGCGGCCGCGCTCGAACGACGGGCTGGCCTGGCGCTGGAAGCTCGGCGCCGGTGAGCGCTGGTATGTCGCGCCCGGCTGCCGCTGATAGCTCGGTGAGGGCGTACGGTCGTACGACGGAGAGGCCTGTCGCTGGAAGCTCGGCACCGGCGAACGTTCGTAGGTCGCGCCCGGCTGCCGTTGAGAGCCTGGCGCCGGTGCACGCTGATAGGACGGCATGGCCTGGCGCTGGGCGCCTGGCGCCGGTGAGCGCTGGTACGGCGTCGCACCCGGCTGCCGCTGATAGCTCGGTGACGGCGTACGGTCGTACGACGGCGCCGCCTGGCGCTGAGTGCCAGGCATCGGCGAGCGCTCGTACGGCGCGCCCGAGGGGCGCTGAGCGTTCGACGGCGGCAATGGTTGCCGCTCGTACCCGGGCTGTGAGCGCTGATAGGTCGCGCCGGGTTGGCGCTGATAGCCGGGCACCGCGCTGCGGTCAAACCGCTGACCGGACGGCGTCCGAGACTCAGCGCGCGGCACGGCCGTGCCCGTGCCTGGCGCGATCCGGCCGAGGCCGCTGTAGGTGCCCGCCCCCCATGTTCTCGAGGACGAGTCCGCGCGCGGTGCTGCATATCCGCGCGAGGCCGACGCGGCGCCGGAGCGATCGACGGCGTTTGCGCCGCGGTCGCGTGTTCCTTCCGTCGCCGCCGGCGGCAGGTGATACACGCGTCCCGTGTCTCCCAGCGTCATCGTGCCGCCGCGCGGGATCGCACGCGACCCGTTCGCGCTCGCCCCACCGCCATTTGCGGCGTACCCGTTTCGAGGAACGGCGACGCCGCCGCTTCGAGGAACGGCGACGCCGCCGCGCTGATACGTTCCGCCATTGTTTCCCGTGAATCCAGTGCGACTGCTTCCCGCGAATCCAGACTGTCCGCGATTCGCGAAGAAGCCGTCCGGACTCGATCCCCGCGGCACGGCAACGGGCCGCGGCGGCGCTCCGTGTGCGAATCCGGCGCCTGTCGATCGATCGACTGCCACTCGGCGGCCATCGACCGCAACATGGTTGACACCGCGGTAGCCGCCAAAGTGATCGCGGTGAACGACGGTCCACCCGCGCCAGCAGTCATCCCGGTAGCCCGCGTGATAGCCGTGTCCCCCGTGGCCGTAGTAGCCGCCGCCGTACCCCCAGCCGTAGACGGGGTAGTTGTTGTACCCAAGCGGACACCAGCTCACGTAGCTGGTCGAGAACTGCCAGTCCACCCAGGCACCCGCCCAGATTGATCCTGGAATCCAGAACCACGAACCCGCCGCGCTGACGCCCCATCGGCCGTAGTGATGCGTCGGCCAGGCCCAGGGATCGCCTCCGGTCCACGTCCAGCCCCAACCGCCGTAGTGCCGCCACCGACCGCTGTAGTACGGACGCCATCCGGCGGCAACGCGCGGATACCAGACGTAGCCGTATGTCGGTTGGTAGTTCCAGGAGCCGTACGTGTCGAATGTGCCCGCGTATTGCGTCAGGCTCGCTGGAACGTACTGAGCGGACGTCGTCCCTCGCCGGGATCCCGAACGATCGGACGTCCAGTCGTAGAACGCGTCGGACTGGGCGGAGTTGAACTCGACGGGATACGACGGCGCCTCGCCGACCCGGGCCCACGCGCGCTGACCGGTGTCGACCGTCAGCCGCTCGACGTCGCTCGCGATTTCCGCGCGGCCGCGCACGACCGCGAGATCGAGCGTCGCACGGCCCTCGTCGTCGATCAGGCCAATCCGGTACTCGCCGGGCTCGTTGAGGAAGACCGCACCCGCAGGCGTATCGACCTGCAGCGCCGTTGACCCGGAGTTCACGACGACCAGCCGGCCCGCCATCAGACGGAACAGGCCCGTTGACTGCAGATCGAGCGTGGTCTGTTCATCGAGGTCGATGACCGATCCCTCATCGGTCAGGATCTCGGCGCGTCCATCCTCGGTGCGGACCCGGTCGCCGGGCGACAGCGGCGTATCGCCCGCGGCGTCCTCAGCGGTCGTGTCATGCTCGACCACCGCGTGGCCATCGACATAGGCGACGTGTGCCGTCGGCGGATTCGACGCCTGGGCAAAAACGGGGGAAGCAGGGACGCTCAGGGCGAGGAGGGTGAGACCGAACGTCCATGACCGGGACATGGGACCCCTCGTTGCGATGCCTCGGTGCGATGGCCCCGGGCACGGTAGGGCAGGCTGGCATCGCCAGTATAGCACGCCCTGGCCCGTAACCGCTGACAGGATGACGGTTGGAGGCTCGGTTACCTTAAACTTTGACAGAGTGACGCTCAACTTTTATACTAAGTAGGTCCTAAATGTTGGGCTCTGATCGAGCCCTTGCTTCCTCGCGCCGCCCGTTGCACTCGCCATGGCTGGCGCTCTCCAAGGACCAAAGTCGCATGAGCAAAATCATCGGAATCGATCTCGGGACCACCAACTCCGTCGTGGCCGTCATGGAGGGTGGCGAACCGACGGTCATCACCAACCCGGAAGGCAGCCGCCTCACGCCGTCGGTCGTGGCGTTCACCAAGAATGGCGAACGGCTGGTGGGCCAGGTCGCCAAGCGTCAGGCCGTGACGAATCCCGAGAACACCGTGTTCTCCATCAAGCGCTTCATGGGGCGACGCTACGACGAGGTCTCGGAGGAAATGAAAATGGTGCCCTATCGCGTCGTGCGCGATGGGGACCGGGTGGTCGTGAGCGTGAATCCGGCCGGCAAGGATGAGCGCTTCGCGCCGCCGCAGATCTCCGCGATGGTGCTGCAGAAGTTGAAGCAGGCGGCGGAGGAGTACCTCGGGCAGCCGGTCACGCGCGCCGTCATCACGGTGCCCGCCTACTTCAACGACGCGCAGCGGCAGGCCACGAAGGAAGCCGGGCAAATCGCGGGCCTCGAGGTCATGCGCATCGTCAACGAGCCCACCGCGGCCGCGCTGGCGTACGGACTCGACAAGAAGAAGGAAGAGACGATCGCCGTCTACGACTTCGGCGGCGGCACGTTCGACATCTCGATCCTCGAAGTGGGCGAGGGCGTCGTCGAGGTCAAGGCGACCAACGGCGACACGCATCTGGGAGGCGACAACCTCGATCAACGGATCATCGAGTGGATCGTCGGTGAGTTCAAGAAGAGCGACGGCATCGACCTGTCGAAGGATCGCATGGCGCTGCAGCGCCTGAAGGAGTCGGCGGAGAAGGCCAAGATGGAGCTGTCCACCGTGATGGAGACGGACATCAGCCTGCCCTTCATCACCGCCGACCAGACCGGCCCGAAGCACCTCTCGATGAAGCTGACGCGGGCGAAGTTCGAGGCCCTCGTCGAGGACCTGCTCCAGAAGACGATTGGTCCGTCGCGGCAGGCTCTGACGGACGCCGGCTTGACCGCGAAGGACGTGGACGAGGTCGTGCTCGTGGGGGGATCGACGCGCATCCCGCGGGTGCAGCAGATCGTGAAGGAGCTGTTCGGGCGCGAGCCGCACAAGGGGGTGAACCCGGATGAAGTCGTCGCGGTGGGGGCCGCGGTTCAGGCCGGTGTGCTCGCCGGCGACGTGAAGGATCTCCTCCTCCTCGACGTCACGCCGCTCTCGCTCGGGATCGAGACGCTCGGCGGGGTGATGACGACGCTGATTCCCCGGAACACGACGATCCCCACACGGAAGAGCGAGACGTTCTCGACGGCCGCCGACAGTCAGACCAGCGTGGAAGTGCACGTGATGCAGGGCGAGCGCCCTCTGGCGCGCGACAACCGGACGCTCGGGCGGTTCCACCTCGATGGCATTCCGCCCGCTCCGCGCGGCGTTCCGCAGGTCGAAGTCACGTTCGACATCGACGCCAACGGCATCGTCAACGTGTCGGCCAAGGATCGCGCGACGAACAAGGAACAGAAGATCACCATCACGGCATCGAGCGGCCTGAACAAGGACGAAGTCGATCGCATGATGAAGGACGCCGAGTCGCACGCCGAGGAAGACCGGAAGCGCAAAGAGGAAATCGAGACGCGCAATCGGGCCGACCAGGCGAAGTACGCGGCCGAGCGCCTGCTGAAGGAGAGCGGCGACAAGATGAGCGCGCCGGATCGTCAGGCCATCGAGAGTGCGGCGGCGGATCTCGACAAGGCGCTCTCGAGCGGCGATGCCGCGGCCATGACGGCGGCCATGGATGCGCTCACCGCCGCGCAACACAAAGCCGCCGAGTCGATGTACCGTCAGGCGGGACCACAGCCGGGTGCCGGCGAACCGCCGTCGGAGCCCGCGAGCGGCGGGAGCACCACCTCCGCGAACAACGACGGCGTCATTGACGCCGAGGTGGTGGACGACAAGTAGGCGGCATGGACTTCTACGCCATTCTCGGGGTGACACGCGAAGCGACGGTCGACGACGTCAAGCGTGCGTACCGGCGTCTGGCGCGGAGGTTCCATCCCGACATCAACCCAGGCGACGAACTGGCCGCTGTGCGGTTCAAGGAGATTGCGCTCGCGTACCAGACGCTGATCGATCCCGACAGCCGGCAGAGGTACGACGTCGTGGGTCATCGTGTCGAGCCACCTGAGATGCCGGGCGTCGGATTCGAGGGCTTCGACTTCACAGCCAGCGTGCACGCAAATCTGCAGTCGACGTTCGGCGATCTGTTCGCCGACGTGTTCATGCGCGAGCGGGCGCAGGCGGCCGGCGGCTCCGGGCGCGGCGCCGATCTGCATCAGACGATGACGCTGTCGTTCGAAAATGCGCTGCGGGGCGGCGATCACGCGGTCGTCGTGACGCGTCAGGCTCGCTGCGCCATCTGCAGCGGTACCGGCGCGCTCGATGGCGTGGAATCGCGGTGCGTGCAGTGTCAGGGCAGCGGAGCGCTGCGATCGGCGCGGGGGCACATGGTGTTTTCGAGACCGTGTCCGACCTGCGGCGGCAATGGGGTGGAGCGCCGGCAGCGTTGCGGCGCGTGCGGGGCGACCGGGCTGACGGTGCGGACTGAATCGGTCCGCGTCCGTGTCCCCGCCGGCATCGTGAACGGCGCCAGGATTCGCGTGCCCGAGATGGGGCATGTGGGTCCCCATGGCGGCGCGGCGGGCGACCTCTACATCACGGTGCAGGTGAGCCCGCATTCGCGGTTCGTTCGTGAAGGCGACGATCTGCACGTCGTGCTGCCAGTCGCCATTCATGAAGCGGCGCTGGGCGCGCGTATCGCGGTGCCTGCGCTCGACGGCGAGGTGCGGCTGCGGATTCCGCCCGGTACACAGTCGGGACAGCGCTTCCGGGTGCGCGGGCGGGGCGCGCCGTCCGCGCGAGACGGGCACTACGGCGATCTGGTCGTCGAGGTGCGGCTGATGCTGCCGAGCGTCCTCGACGAGCGATCGAAGGCGTTGCTACGTGAGTTCGGAGAGTTGAACGGCGATCCGGTGCGGGATTTCTGAGTATGGCGACCAAGCGGGGCGGCAAAGCGTATTACATGATCAGTGCGGTGGCGCAGAAGTACAACATCCACCCGCAGACGCTCCGGTTGTACGAGCGCGAGGGATTGTTGCGTCCATCGCGGACCGAGGGCAACACGCGCCTCTATTCCGAGGACGATCTCGAACAGCTGGAGACGATCCTGTCGCTGACGCGGGACCTCGGCGTCAACCTCGCCGGCGTCGAGATCATCCTCAACATGCGCCGCCGCATCACGCAGATGCAGGCCGAGGTCAACGAGTTCATGGCGTACGTGAAGAAGGAACTGGCGCGAGGCATCGACGACTGGGAACAGCGCCTGAGTACGGCGCTCGTGAAGTCGGCGCCCACCGATCTCGTGCGCGCGAATCCGCCGGCGTCACCGTCCGAGCCGCCACCGGACCCGACCGTCGCCTCGGCGAACAGACGCGCGTCGAGCGCGCAGGCCCCACGAAATTCGGAGCTCGGAGTGCGGAGTTCGGAGTAGCGAGTCCGCACTCGAATTCCGAATTCCGAAATCATTTCGCGCTCCCGACGCCGCATTCCGCACTTCGTGCTATTGTCGTTTTGATGTCTTGCACGATCTGCGGCGGCACCGGCTGGAACGTCGTCGATGCCGGCGGCACGCGCCGCGCGGAACGCTGCAGTTGCTGGCGCGAGTCGATGGCGGCGACGCTGATCGCCGACGCGCGCATCCCGCCTCGCTACCAGAAATGCGACCTCGACAACATCGTTCTCTATCCCAACGAGGGATTGAAGAAAGCGGTGACGATCGCGCGCCGGTTTGCCGACGCCTATCCAGTCGTCGACAAGGGACTCTTCCTCGACGGTCCCCCTGGTGTCGGCAAGACGCACATTGCCGTCGCGGTCTTGAAGCAGGTCATCCGGACGCGCGGCGCTCGCGGCTTGTTCTATGACACGCGTGAGTTCCTTCGCGTGATTCGCAGCACGTTCAACCCCGTGACCAAGACCGCGGAGATGGATATCCTCCGGCCCGTGATGGAGGCAGACCTGCTCGTCCTCGACGACCTCGGTGCGGAGAAGACATCCGAGTGGGTCGAAGAGACGATGAATCTTGTCGTCAACACGCGGTACAACGAGCGCCGGCCCACCATTTTCACGTCGAACTACGAGGATCTGCCCGACGAGGCCGGCGATCCGCAGTCGCTCAAAGCGCGAGTGGGCTTCCGCATTCATTCACGGCTCCACGAAATGTGCGAGTTCCTCGAGTACGACGGCGCCGACTATCGCCACCTCCCGCCCAACGGCGGCATGGACGACCTGCTCGGCCTCTGGCAGCGTCATCCCAAACGCACCGTGCCACCGTTGCCGTCGAAAGGCCGCACGCCAGTCAAGGCTCAGCTGCGCGATCGCGATTCTGGCGAACTCAAGTGGCAAGGTGGAAAGGCGGGAAGCTAGGCACGTCCAAGCTCGGAGTTCGGAGTGCGGAGCGCGGAGTCACAAACAGGCACTGAATATCGAGTTCCAACCGAACCCTTCAAATTCATTCCGCGTTCCAACCGTCGAACTCCGCATCCCGAGCTTCGCAATGACTGGCTCTCCCCTCGGTCTCTATCTTCATGTTCCCTTTTGCGGGTCGATCTGCGCGTACTGCAACTTCAATCGCGGACTCTTCGAGGCGGAGCTCAAGACGCGCTATGTCGATGCGCTGGAACACGAAATCCGGCAGGCCGCGGATGGAAGCGCCGCTGACACGATCTTCTTCGGAGGCGGGACGCCGTCCCTTCTCGAACCGGCTGAGGTTGGCCGGCTGATCCGCGCGTGCCGGGAGAGCTTCCGGCTGGCGGCGGACTCCGAGGTCACGCTCGAGACGAATCCCGAAACCGTGACGAGTGAAAAGACGGCGGGCTACCTCGACGTGGGCGTGACACGTATCAGCCTCGGTGTGCAGTCGTTACACGACGATGAGCTCCAGCGGCTGGGCCGCACGCACTCGGTCCGACGGGCCACGCAAGCCGTGCAGGTTCTTCGCGCGGCCGGTGTGACCAATCTGAGCCTCGATCTGATGTTGTGGCTGCCCGGACAATCGCTTGCCAGCTGGCAGGCGACGGTCGAGGGATTGATCGCGCTCGATCCAGACCACGCTTCGCTCTATCTGCTCGAGCTGTATCCGAACGCGCCGCTTCGCGAAACCATGGCGAGAGCGCAATGGTCGCAGGCGCCTGACGATGAAGCGGCGGACATGTACGTGTGGGCGATGGAGCGGCTCGATCGGGCAGGCTTCGTGCAATATGAAATCTCCAACGTGGCCAAGGCCGGCGCCGTGTCACGCCACAATCTGAAGTATTGGCAGGACGGCGCCTGGCTCGGGTTCGGATGTGGTGCTCATTCGACACGGGGAACCGTGCGGACCAGAAAGGTCTCGAGCACCGAGGACTACATCCAGCGCGTCATCACGGGTCGAGATACAGAAGCGGAGCGCACAGTACGCACGCCGCTGGAGTGTCTCGAAGAGGCCCTGTTCACTGGGCTTCGCCTGACGGAAGGCATCGATCTCGCCACGGTCGGCCGGCGCTATGGCATCGACGCGTGGGCGCGGTTCGGCGATGCGCTCGCGCCGCACATCGACGCGGGGCGGGCCGTTCGCGATGACGAACGCCTGCGGTTGACCAGAGACGGCATGCTCGTTGCGAACGACGTGATGGTAGCGTTCGTGTGACGAGAGGATGTAAATAAGTAGGTGACGGGTCGTTCGGAACGATTCCAGGGCCAAGGGGTTCCGTGGAGCCCAGCTTTACGCTAGAGTAAGCGTTCGCGTTTTGGTCACAGATCGAAGGAGGAAGAGTCGATGCGCAAGGTTCAGAGCCGGTGGGCACAGGGCCGCCGGACGTTCATTGTCGGGGCCTTCGTGGCCGCAGGTTTCACCGTTGCCGCGACCGCGCCGGCCTTTGCGCAGGCTGCGTCCGCGCCAGCGCCGGCCGCTCAGGCGCCCGCTGGTCAAACACCAGCTCCTCAAACGCCACCTCCCGCCGCGCCGGCGGCTCAGCCCGCTCAGCCCGGACTCACGTTCGACGGTGATGCGGGCCTCATTCTCATGCAGGTCAAGCCGGACAAGACAGCCGATTTCGAGTCGGTCATGGCCAAACTGCACCAGGCGCTGGCGAAGTCAGACAAGCCGGAACGCCGCCAGCAGGCGAACGGTTGGAAGATTTTCAAGTCAACCGACCCAGGCCCCAGTGGCAACGTGCTCTACGTCGCCGTCATCGTGCCTGCCGCAAAGGGCGTCGATTACACCGTCGCCAAGATCCTGTACGAAGTGTTCCCGACCGAGGTGCAGGCGATCTTCCCGACCTACCGCGATTCGTTTGCGGCTGGTCTGAACAAGGTCAATTTGCAGCTCGTGCAGGATTTTGCTGCAGCAGTGACGGCATCGGGCGCGACCGCGCCTGCGGCGGCCACGCCGCCGGCTCAGAAGTAGACTGAAGACACGTGGACGACTCGACGGCCCGGCCGCACACGCCGGGCCGTTGTTCTGTACGGGTACTCAGAAAGCGAGATTGGCACCCGCATAGAACCGTTGCGGCGTGCCGTGGTAGGAATCGTTTCCGAGCTTGAAGATGCGGTAGTCGAGCCGAAGACGAAGCGGACCGACGAGATTGATCTTCACGCCGCCGCCGACGTTCGTGCCGAAGCCATAATCGTTCTCGTCCAACGGCGAATAGCGTTCGCGGTAACCACCGCCGCCCACGGTCCCGTAGAGTTGAACGGGCAGCACGCCGCGCGGCGTCTGCACGAGCAGGTTGCCCATCACGGTCGTGAGCGACGGTACGCACGTGACCTTGACGTCACTGCAGGCGTTCTCGCCAAACGAGTCGCCGCCGGTGTGTGCCCACTCCAGCTCGAATCCCACGATCAACAGTCCGAATCCCACGGCCAGTCCCGTCGTCGTGCGGAAGCTGCGTTCGGGGTCGGACGAGACGACGGAGCCGGGTGCCCGACTCTGGCTCGACCCGCCGATAAATCCCGTCAGATCGGCACGCGCGGGTGTCGCGCCTGCGACGATCACGAGTGCGGCGAGCGCCGCGCGGACGACGTTTCGAGACATACCACCTCTCAAGAGAGCGAACACATCATGATACCGGACGCCGCTCGGATGTGTCCGCGCACGGCTCGGGGCACATGACGCAAGGCATGTGATAATTCGGCTGTGGATTTCCGCCTGTCCGACGAACAGGTGCTCCTGCGGCACGCTGTGCGCGAGTTCGCCGAGGCCGAGATTCGTCCGCACGTCCGCGAGTGGGATGAGGCGCAGCACTTTCCGGACAGTCTCATTCCGAAGCTGGCCGCGCTGGGACTGACCGGCATCCAGTTTCCGCCCGAGTACGGCGGTGCGGGCATGTCGGCGATCGATTACTGCATCTGCATCGAAGAGCTCGCGCGCGTCGATCCGTCCGTGTCGCTCTCGGTGGCGGCGCACAACGGGCTCTGCACCGCGCACCTGTTCATGTTCGGCAGCGAGACGCAGAAGCACCGGTACGTCGAGCCTCTCGCGCGGGGCGAGTGGATTGGCGCCTGGGGGCTGACCGAGCCGACCGCGGGCAGTGACGCCGCCGGCACACGAACGACGGCTGTCCGCGATGGCGATCACTGGGTCATCTCGGGCTCCAAGACGTTCATCACGCACGGCCGGGTCGGACACGTGATGGTCGTCATGGCCGTCACCGATCGCGCCCGAGGCGCGAAGGGCATCTCCGCTTTCGTCGTCGAGCGCGGCACGCCGGGCATGAGCACGGGCCGTAAAGAGGACAAGCTCGGTATGCGAGCGAGTGATACGAGCGAGGTCGTGTTCGATCGCTGCCGCGTGCCGCTCGATGCGTTGATTGGTGAAGAAGGTCAGGGCTATATCAATGCGCTGCAGGTGCTCGACGCCGGGCGAATCGGGATCGCGGCGCTGGCGGTGGGACTGGCGCAAGGTGCCTTCGAAGCCGCGCGCGACTACGCGATGGAGCGGCGACAGTTCGGCCAACCGATCGCAGCGTTCCAGGCCATCCAGTGGAAGCTCGCCGACAACGCCACGCGGATTGAAGCCGCTCGCCTCCTGACCTACCGCGCGGCCCACTTGAAGGATCAGGGCCGCCGCACGTCCCTGGAGTCCTCGATGGCAAAACTGTATGCCAGCGAAATCGCCGTGCGCGCCGCCGAAGACGCCGTGCAGATCCACGGCGGATACGGGTTCGTGAAGGACTATCCGGCCGAGAAGTACTTCCGCGACGTCAAACTGACCACGATTGGCGAGGGCACGAGCGAGATCCAACGGCTCGTGATTGCCCGCCAGCTGCTCGCCTGATGACCGGCGCATCGTCACTCGCCGATCGGGTCCGGGCATCCGACGCCCGGGCGATCGCTCGGGCCATCTCGCTCGTCGAGGACGAAGCCCCCGAGGCGAACGCCCTGATGGCCGAGCTCCACGCCTTCGGGGGACGCGCCTATCTCATCGGCGTAACGGGTCCGCCGGGCGCCGGCAAGAGCACGCTGGTCGATCGCATGACACGCGAGCTGCGAGCGAGCGGCCAACGGGTTGGCGTCATCGCGATCGATCCTTCCAGCCCGTTCACCGGAGGCGCTGTCCTCGGCGATCGCGTCCGGATGCAGGCCCACGCGAACGACGAGGGCGTGTTCATCCGCAGCATGGCCACGCGTGGACACCTGGGTGGGGTTGCGCGGGCCACGAGCGACGCCGCCGCCGTGCTCGACGCGGCTGGCTTCGATCCGGTGATCATCGAGACCGTCGGCGTCGGACAGGACGAGATTGACATCGTGCGCGCGGCGGATATCTCGATCGTCGTTGCCGTGCCAGGAGCCGGAGACGAGGTCCAGGCCATCAAAGCCGGCATCATGGAAATCGCGGACGTGTTCGTCGTCAACAAGAGCGACTATCCCGGAGCCGACCGGACGGTATCGGCGATCGAGTCGCTCAGGGCATCAGCTCCGGCGGGGACCTGGGAGCCGCCGATTGTGAAGACACAGGCCACATCCGGCGACGGCGTGGCTGCGCTCCTCGAGGCGGTGCAGCGGTTCCATTCGCGGGCTGGCGGGGACGCCGACCAGCGGCGCCTGGCGCGTGGCGAGTTTCAACTGCGCGAGGCGCTGGCCGCTTGCTGGACGACGGAGGTCAACGCGGCGCTCGCCGAAGGCGAGCTTGCCGGACTGGCTGCCTCGATAGCGGCACGCCAGATCGATCCCTACTCGGCTGCCACACGCATCGCAGAGCGCGTCCTCGGCAGGAAGCCGTCGCGATGACGCTACCGTCCTACACGCTCGGCGACCTCGAACTCACCCCGCTCAGCGATGGCTTCTTCGGGCTCGATGGCGGTGCGATGTTCGGCGTCATCCCGAAGGTGTTGTGGTCGCACGTGGCGCCCCCGGATGATCGCAATCGGATCCGGCTGGGGATCCGGCCGTTGCTGGTCCGCGGCAGGCAGACATTGCTCATCGACGCGGGCATCGGCGACAAGATGGACGCCAAGGCCGCAGACATCTTTGCCCTGGACCGTGCCGTTGCGCTCGATCAGACGCTGGCTGCCGCCGGAGTCACCGCCGCCGAGGTCGACCTCGTGCTTGCCACGCACCTGCACTTCGATCACGTGGGTGGATTCACGACGCGTGGCGCAGACGGGATCGTGCGTCCGCGCTTCCCGAATGCCCGCTACATCGTTCGTCGCGGCGAGTGGGACGATGCGCGGCATCCGCACGAGCGGAATCGAGCGAGCTATTTCGCCGACAACTACGTGCCCGTCGAGACATCCGGGCAGCTGACACTCGTCGATGAGGATGCCGAGATCATGCCTGGTGTGCGGACGGTGCGGACCGGCGGCCACACCGCACATCATCAGTTCGTGCGGATCGAGTCGCGCGGGCGCACGGCCGTCTTCATGGCGGACGTGATCCCGACCTCGGCGCACGTGCCGCTGGCCTGGATCATGGGCTACGACCTCTATCCGATGGACACTCTGTCGTTCAAGCGCGCCTTCCTGTCCGAAGCGGCCGCACACGAGTACCTCGTCTTCTTCGAACACGACCCCACGTGTGCCGCGGGTCACTTCCGGCAGGCCGGCGACCGCATCGTCCTCGAAACCGTCTAGTGGCCTGTCTAGTCACCGTCTCGGCGCCAGGTGGTGCGGCCACCGGCGGTGCCGCTGGTCTGGTGTAAGCTGTTCGGTCGGACAGTCTCGCGAGAGACCTCGCCGACGTCCCGGAGAAGGAGCGGTCATGCAGGTCGAGATTGGCATCATTGGCGGGAGCGGCCTGTACGACATGGCCGACCTGACGGATCGTGAAGAAGTCACGCTGAAGACGCCGTTCGGCGATCCCTCGGGCGCGTACATCGTCGGCACGCTTCGCGGCCGCAAGGTGGCGTTTCTCGCCAGGCACGGCGCCGGTCATCGCATCTCACCGTCCGAATTGAACTTTCGCGCCAACATCTACGGGATGAAGATGCTCGGGGTGGGGTCCATCCTGTCGGCCAGCGCGGTCGGCAGTCTCCGTGCCGAGCTGAAGCCCCTCGACATCGTCGTGCCCGATCAGTTCTTCGACCGCACCAAGGGCCGGATCAGCACGTTCTTCGGCCGCGGGCTCGTCGCGCACGTGGGATTCGCCCATCCGATCTGTCCGGTGCTCGCGGGCATCGCCGGCGACAGCGCGGCAAGCGTGGGCGCAACGGTCCATCGTGGCGGCACCTACGTCTGCATGGAAGGTCCGCAGTTCTCGACGCTGGCCGAATCGAACCTGTATCGGTCGTGGGGCATGGACATCATCGGAATGACCAACCTCCAGGAAGCCAAGCTGGCTCGCGAAGCCGAGATCTGCTACGTGACCATCGCGCTCGTGACCGACTACGACTGCTGGCATCCGGACCACGACTCGGTCACCGTGGAGATGATCATTTCGACCCTGATGCAGAACGTGCAGACTGCCCAGCGCATCATCCTGGACGCCGTGGCCGCCGTCCCCACCGAGCGGACGTGCTCGTGCGCGTCGGCTCTGTCGCATGCCATCCTCACCCGACCCGATGCCATCCCCGCCGAAGCAAAGCGGGATCTCGGCATCATCATCGGGAAGTACGTCAACTGATTCAACTGATCGCGTCGTATTCGTATTCGTAGTTCGAAAGCGAATCGAATATCGAAGACTGAACCTGAACACGAACACGAAAACGAACCGAATCCGAAAATGAATCCGAAGTCGAATCTATGAACATCGTTGTCACCGGTTCCATCGCATTCGACTACCTCATGTCCTTCCCCGGGAAGTTCACCGAGCACCTGATGCCGGAGCACGTTCAGCGCGTGAGTCTGAGCTTCCTGGTCGACACGATGGACAAGCGACGCGGCGGATGCGGCCCCAATATCGCCTATACGCTGGCGCTGCTCGGCGAACGGCCGCGGCTGATGGGAACCGCCGGGCAGGACTTTGGTGAATATCGTCAGTGGCTCGAGGCCGCAGGCGTGGACACCTCGCTCGTGGCGCAGGTGCCAGGCAAGTTCACGGCATCGTTCTTCTGCAGCACCGACCAGGACAACAACCAGATCGCCTCGTTCTACACCGGTGCGATGTCGAATGCGGGCGAGCTGTCATTCCGCGATGCCGGCCGGTGCGACCTCGCCATCATTTCTCCGAACGATCCGGGCGCGATGCTGCAGTACGCGGAGGAATGCCGGACGCTGAACATCCCCTTTATCTTCGATCCGGGTCAACAATGCGCGCGGATGAGCGGCAGCGAGCTCGCCGACGGGATTGGGGGCGCCACCTGGGTCATCTGCAACGACTACGAGTTCGAGCTAATCCGGCAGAAGACCGGTCTGCAGGAGCGCGAGATCGCGTCCGGCGCCAACGCCCTGATCGTGACCAAGGGGGAACACGGATGCTCGATCCTGACCGCCAGCGGTCAGATCGATGTTCCGGCGGTGGAGCCCCATCGGATCGAGGATCCAACGGGTGTTGGTGATGCGTTTCGCGCGGGTCTGATGAAAGGACTCTCGATGGGCGCGGAGCTGAAAGTGTGCGCGCAGCTCGGCAGCGTGGCCGCGACGTACGCACTCGAACATCTCGGCGGTTCCAACCACGCGTTCACCTGGGACCAGTTCGCACGGCGCTATGCAGGCGCCTTCGGGCCTCTCGATGCGGCCTGACGCCTTCAGCGGCTTCGACGCGCGATGAGGATCGCGGCCACGATATATGTGGCCGATCCCGTCGCGAGTGTCGCGGAAAACCCCCAGTTCATGGCGATGAAGACGGCGAGCGTTGCGCCGACGACCGATAGCGCGCCGTTCATGCCCCAGGCCCACGGCACCAGCTCCGGCTGACGGGCCGCGAGCAACCGCATCCCCGATGGGAGAGGGACGCCCATCAGCGCCCCCGCCGGAGCCAGCAGGAGCACCGCCACTCCGATGCGCATCCAGCGGGGCGCCTGAATCACCGATTCGATCAGCCACGGCAGGACCAGGATCCCCACCATCGCGATGACGACGACGCCGATGATGGCCTGCAGCACGCGCGTCCGCAGCGTCGCCGCGTCGAATCGCCGCGACAGAAAGCTGCCGGCGCCCGTCCCCAGCAGCAGCGAAAAGAGCGTGACCGTCAGCGAATAGACCGGATGTCCGAGCAGCAGGACGAATCGCTGCAGCAACGCGACTTCAACCAGCATGAATCCGGCCCCCAGGCAGCTGAAGTACGCGAGCCAGCGAGGCCAGCCCGTCCCAAGGCGTGTGCCTCCGGCGAGCGCGAGCGGTCCGATGATGAAGAGGACGACCAGCGTCGCTGAAATCGTCATCAAGGAGAGCAGGGCGCTCAGTCCGTTGCCGAACAACATGCCCTTGCCGAACGCGACTTCGAACTGATCACGCAGGCGCGTGGTGTGAAAGAAGAACGGGCGGTCGTCCGTCGTTGGCCGGACGTCGAGGCTGTATCGCTCGTAAAAGGCCTGGCGATCAGGCGACAGCACCAGCTGTTCGTAGTCGCCCGGGCGTGACGTCCACACGCGGTCCTTGGGATCCGGGAGCGGCGGCGTCACCACGCCGCGGCGGTCAGGCGCGTACAGCACCGCGAAATCCATCGACCCGGCGAGTTGCCTGAGCGCTGCCGTCTCCGCTGGCGTGAACGCGCGCTTCTTGAACAGAAATGTCGCGACACGCCCGGATTGGACGATGGCCAGGCGATCGGCGGCGTCGCAGCCGCGCCGCGCACACGCCTCCTGCGCGAGCGAGACCAGGCGCAGGCCATCGAACACCCAGCGCGTGATTGTGATCACGCCATCGTCGCTCAGATGATCGAAGTAGTCAGTGAAGGCCTCGACGGTGTACAGGGAGTTCTCGCTGAGCGTGTAGGCGCCCGCCGCAGTCGCGGCCCAGGTATCCACCAGAGAGGCCTGGATCACGTCGTAGCGATCCGGCGAGCGACGGACGAAGCTGCGGCCATCGTCCACGGTGACGCGCACGCGCGGGTGCGCGTAGATGCCCCCGGAAAAATCCTGGAAGGCACCTCGCATCACGTCGTTGGCGATGATGGGATTGATCTCCACGGCATCGACATGCGAAGCCCCGAACAACAACGCAGACAGGATGTCGCGCCCGCCGCCCGGGCCGATGACGAGCGTGTTGAGCCCAGCGCGGTCACCGCCGGGTCCTTCCCGCGCGAGTCGATACGCGAGCGCGGTGAGTTCGTAGCGCAGCGACGAGACGTCGTCGAGCCGGCCCGAAAAATGGACGATCGGCGTCGAGGCTGCTGAGTCGATGTCCATGAACCTCGAGTCGGGCACGGGTCCTGTGTATCGCGGGCTCAGCGACCAGTCGCCATGCTTCCGGTCGTACACGGCAACGCGAGAGAACGAATTCCAGCGGCTGAAGAGCAAACGATCGTTGTCGTGCCCTTTCGTGACCCGCACTTCGAAGAACTGGAATCCTGCCAGGTGCAGGGCCAATGGCATCGCTCCGACGATGAGTGCAGGCAGCAGCCAGCGGCGGCGGTCCGATCCGTCGAGCAACAGGAGCGCGCCGACGCTGCCGATGAGGGCTGCCACCAGGACGGATCCAGGGGCGCCTATCGTATTCAGCAGCGGGATGAGCAGCAGGCACCCGAGCGCCGCGCCGATCAGATCGGCCGCGTACACGACATTGACGCGAGCGGCGTACCGACTGATCGCCAGCGAGATCACCGCGCCGCCGGCGAAGAAGGGCAGCGCGGCCAGTCCGTAGATGGCCAGCATCAGCCGCAGGTTTTCTGGGGAGTAGTTCAGACCCACCCGCAGCCGGATGAGTACGGCCAACGCGACGACCGTCACAACGGTGAAGAGCAGGGCGTGCGCCGCGAGCGCCCGATCGTCGGCACGGCCCAGAAGATACCGCCGGGCCAGAAAGACGTACACGCCACTCGCGCTCAGTCCGAACAGCGCGATCGAAATCGCCAAGAAGGCGAAATGGTAGTACATCGTCACCGAGAAGATGCGCGTCAACGCCAGCTCGGTCATCAGCAGCGCCGCCGACACACAGCCAATCGCCGCCACGACGGCGCGGCGGACCGGGAGTTCTGAGGACATCGGTATCAGGACAAGGAAGGACGCGGCAGGTGGGGGCGCGACAGTGAAATACTGAGGCAGAGTATATCAGTGAGCTCGGAGCGCGCCGGCGGACGCATCGCTGCAGGATTGTTGGCGCTGGCTGTTCTATGGGCGGCACTAATCCCGCTGGCGGCGTGGCGAATCGCATCGCCATCGACGGGCGCCGGCCGATGGGCCGCGGCGATGGTCTACGCCGTGGGCGCCCGAGTCTGTCATCAACGGCCCGAGCGCTCCTTTGCGATGGCTGGTGTGCCCTGGCCGGTCTGCGGCCGGTGCACCGGCCTCTATCTCTCCGCCGGTCTGATGGCGCTCATCGGACTCGTGACCGGCGCCGCGCGCCTGCCGTCCCCAGCCTCGCGCGCCTGGCGTGTGATATTCGTCCTGGCGGCGCTGCCGACCGCGATCAGCTGGGCAGCGGAGCGGCTCGCGGCGGGCGATCCGGGCAATCTGGCGCGGGCGGCGTGCGCGATCCCGCTCGGCGCTGCCGTTGCAGCCGCGCTGGTCGCCGTCCGGCGGGAGGGGCGCTCACGACTCCTGAGGTAAACTGAGAGCGTGAGAGAAGCGACAGCCGAGCGAGCCCAGACCTCCAATCCGTACCTGGTCGGTCTGGCCGCCTGGCTCGTGCCTGGTGCGGGTCACCTGTGGTTCGGCCGTCATTTCAAGGGCGCCGTCTTCCTGGTCGCCCTGTCCGTGATGTACGCCATCGGCCTCGCGTTACACGGGCGCATTTTCCCATTCGAGCTCGGCCAGCCGCTGGTCGCCCTTGCGGCACTCGCCGATTTCGGTATCGGCGTTCCGTCCTTCATCGCACGAGCGCTCGGCTACGGCGCCGGCAATGTCGTTGCCGTCACGTACAAGTACGGCAACGCCTTTCTGATCGTCGCGGGGCTGCTCAACATGCTCGTGGTGGTGGACGCGTCGGACATCGCGCTGGGGCGGAAGTGAGCGCGCGCTGACATGCACAGTCACGTCCTGCTCCTGCTCCTGTTCTCGTTCTTCGTGTCTCTGGTCTTCGCGGTGCTGATGCGCGACGATGCGCGGGCGCAACTGCGATTCGGGGGACTGCTGTTCGGTGGATTCGTCGCAAGCGCGATCGTCCTCGGCTGGGTGATGTACGTCTTTCCGCTCTAGCAACCCGCGCGCGCTCCCTGTCACACGTTCGACCGCATGCCCAGCTCCACGAAACCTGACGGAGACCTGCTCGCCCCTCGCCATTGGTTGTGGACCTGGGGACCAGCCGTCCTGTGCGCGGTGGCGCTCTTCACGTTGTCGTCGTTCAGCGCCCTGCCCGCACCGCCGATGGAGGTCTCCGACAAGGCAGAGCACTTCACGGCGTATAGCCTGTTCGCATTGTCGATTCTCTGGGCCCTCTCGGGCGGGCGGCCGTCTACCGTTTCGTGGACCAAAGGGCTCGGCGCCCTTGCGCTCGCGTCGATCTACGGGGTCACCGACGAACTGCACCAATATTTCGTGCAGGGCCGCACGTGTGACGTGCACGATTGGATGGCCGATACCTCTGGCGCCGCCATTGCCGTCATGCTGGGGCTGGCCGCCATCGTGCTCGTGCGCCGGTCGAGGCCGGACTAAAATCTACCGATCATGGGCGACACACACCTGGCTGGACGCCGCATCCGCGTGGCGGTCGTCGTGTCACGCTTCAACGATTTCGTGACCGAACGGCTCTTGAGTGGAGCGCAACACGCGCTGCGCGACGCCGGAGTTGTCGAGCGCGACGTCACCGTCGTCCGGGTGCCGGGAGCCTACGAGATTCCGATGGCGGCTCAGCGGGCGGCGGAGACTGAACGGTTCGACGCGGTTGTCTGTCTTGGATGCCTGATTCGCGGAGCCACGCCGCACTTCGAATACATCGCGTCAGCCGTCGCGCACGGCCTGCAGACGGTGGCGTCACAGACCGGCGTGCCCCTCAGCTTCGGCGTGCTCACGACCAACTCCGCCGAGGAGGCGCTCGAGCGCTCCGTGGAAGGCCCGACCAACAAGGGCTATGAGGCGGCGATGGCGGCGCTCGAGATGGCGGCGGTCTACCGCGACCTCGAGGACGGAGAGCGCCCGTGAGTCAAGCGGCATCCGGCTGGGGGGCGGCGCGCAGCCGCGGGCGCGAGGCCGCGCTCCAGATGCTGTATCAGGGCGAAGTTGGCAAGCTCACGCCGCCCATCGTCCGCACGATCTTCTGGCAGGTGCAGGACGACGAGGACCCCGGAGACGCGGCCAGGCAGTTCGCCGAACGGCTCGCGGAAGGCGTCGCCGGCGCGCTCGATCGGCTCGACCCGCTGATTGAGGCACACTCGGAGAACTGGCGGTTGTCGCGAATGTCGGTCCTGGACCGCCTCGTCCTCCGGCTCGCCGTCTACGAGTTCCTGCATGAGCCCGAGACGCCGCGTCCTGTCGTGATCGACGAAGCCGTGGAGCTGGCGAAGCGGTACAGCACACCGGATGCGGGCCGTTTCGTGAATGGAGTGCTCGACGCCATCCGGCGCGATCTCGAGCAGGGGACACCGCCGACGCCATGACGCAGGAAGACGAACAGATCGCACAGCGCCGCGCCCACCTCGCGGCTATCGAAGGGCTGGGCCTGCCCCCATACCCGCACCGGTTCGATCCGGCCGACACGATCAGTGCCCTTGTGGACGCTCATGAGCCGAAGACAGCTGAGGAGTTGAATGCCAGGCGGATCGAGACCGTCACGGCTGGACGGATTCTGGCGATCCGCAGCTTCGGTAAGGCCAGCTTCCTGGTGCTCTCGGACGGGCGAAGGCGCATTCAGGCGTATCTGCGGCGCGACGCGCTGTCAGCGCGCGACTACGAGTTGTCAACGCTGCTCGACTTCGGCGACCACGTCGGCGTCGCGGGTCATCTGTTCCGGACCAAGACCAACGAGCTCACGGTCTGGGCGAGCCGGCTCGAGTTCCTCGGCAAGTGCCACCTGCCGCTTCCGGAGAAATGGCACGGGCTGACTGATGTCGAGATCCGCTACCGGCAGCGGTATCTCGATCTGATCGTGAACCCGGAGTCGCGGCGCGTGTTCGAGGTTCGGGGGCGGGCGATTTCGGCCATCCGGCGATTCCTCGACGAACGCGGCTATCTGGAAGTCGAGACCCCGGTGATGCAGCCCATCGCCGGCGGTGCGATGGCGCGTCCGTTTGTCACGCATCACAACACGCTCGACATGGATCTGTACCTCCGGATCGCGCCCGAGTTGTATTTGAAGCGGCTGTCGGTCGGAGGCATCGAGCGGGTCTACGAGGTCGCGCGCAACTTCAGGAACGAAGGCGTCTCGACGCAGCACAATCCCGAATTCACGATGCTCGAGTTCTACCAGGCGTACGCGGACTATCACGACCTGATGGCGATGACAGAGGGGATGTTCGCCTACGTGGCGGAGCAGGCGGCCGGAACGATCGAGGTCCCCTACGGCGAGCACACGATCTCGTTCGCGGCGCCGTTCCGGCGGGTGTCGCTCCGGCACCGGGCCGCCGAAGCCGCGTCGGCGAGGCTGGGGACCACCGTGTCGGCCGACGATCTCCGGAACGCGTCAACAGCGGCGGCCGTTGCCTCGAAGCTGGACGTCCACAGCGCGCCGGGCACGGGCGCCGGCAAGCTGGCGATGGAGATCTTCGAGGCGCTCTGCGAGCACGATCTCGTCCAGCCGACGTTCGTCTACGACTTTCCGACGGAAGTGTCGCCGCTCTCGAAACAGAAGGCGGACGATCCCGACACCGTGGAGCGTTTCGAGCTCTACCTGGCAGGTTTCGAAGTCGCGAATGGGTTCAGCGAGCTCAACGATCCACTCGAACAGCGGCGCCGCTTCGAACAACAGCTGGAGGAGAAGCGGAAGGGCGACGCCGAAGCGCATGCCATGGACGAGGACTACATCCGCGCCCTCGAGTACGGTCTGCCGCCGACCGGCGGAGAGGGCGTTGGGATCGATCGCCTGGTGATGGTCCTGACCAACAGCCCGTCGATCCGGGATGTGATTGCGTTTCCGCATATGAGAAAGAGGGAAGGCTACAGGCTATGGGCTACAGGCTGCGGGCCTTGGCACGCTGGGAGCGATTGCGGTTACGGTTCGAAGCGGTCGACGGCCTCAATCAATTTTGCAGGGAACGAACGACGGATCGACTGCAGTTCTTGCACTACATCATGGCTCGAGCGATCGAACACGCCAAGCTCGCGGCAGAACTCAATCAAGATAGTCGATCTCCGATGCGGAACCGAGCGCGATATCGAGGAACCGCAGATAGTCGCCCTATCGCCGATGCGCGCAGCCTTCAGCAATGTTTGTGGGCGACTGAAAGAACGGCGCGTCGAAGTTGCGATCTGACGTCGCGTCGATCGGCGGGAGTGTGTAGGTGACTCGATAGACGGTCAGTGCGAGACTGTGCGCAAGGTGGAACGCTCGGAGCTTCTCGGATCCCGGGCCATGGCCTGTCGACAGCAATGAATGTGCCAAGCCGCGCCGGCAGCCGGGTTGTGGTTTGCAGTCGGTTGCGTGCGGCCTGGGTCCCTAGCCCGCAGCCCGTAGTCTGAATTCCATGCCCTTCGAACTCGCCATCGCCTGGCGGTACCTGCTCGCGAGACGGAAGCAGGCGTTCATCTCGTTGATCTCGCTGATCTCGACGCTTGGCGTCGCGGTGGGCGTGACGGCGCTGATCATCGCGCTTGCGTTGATGACGGGACTTCAGGGCGAGTTGCGCGACCGCATCCTCGGGTCGCAGCCGCACATCTACGTCTGGAAGACCGGGGGCATCACCGACTACCACGCCGAGACGGCGAAGCTTGGCGCCCTGCCGGGCGTGACCGGCGCGGCGCCTGCGCTGCTCGGCAAAGGACTCCTGCGCGCGGAGGCCGGGGCCGACCCCGCGTTCATCCAGTTGAAGGGCATCGATCCCGCGCTCGAGGGGAACGTGACCGATCTCGCCCGCTCGATGGTCAAGGGGAAGGTGGCCGCCCTCACCTTGAACGACCCCGACAAGCCCGCCGGCATCCTCGTCGGCACAGACCTCGCCTCGCAGCTTCGACTCGAGCTGGGCGACGATGTGACGTTGGTGACGCCGGAGGGGACGCTGTCGCCAATGGGCCTCATTCCGCGATCGCGGCGCCTGCGTGTGGTCGGCGTGTTCAAGCTGGGACTGTACGAGCTGGATTCCAGCTTTGCGTTCGTCTCCCTCGAGACAGCGGAGCGAATCTTCAACGAGGAACGGCCCGCCCTCATCGAGCTGCGCGTCGCCGATCTGTATCAGGCGCCGGCGATCGCGAATCGGATCCCCGAGCAGCTCGGACGGCAGTACATCACCCAGGACTGGTCCGACATGAACCGGTCGCTCTTTTCCGCCCTGTGGCTCGAGAAGATGGCCATCTCGATCACGATCGGCCTCATCGTGGCGGTCGCCGCGCTGAACATCATCGCGTCGCTCGTTTTGCTCGTGATGGAGAAGAGCCGCGACATCGCGATCTTGAAGACCATGGGCGCGTCGAGCCGCAGCATCATGACGATCTTCATGCTGCAGGGGCTCATCATCGGGCTGGTCGGCACGTTCCTGGGCGCCGTGCTCGGCCTGTCGTTGTCGTACATCTGCGATCGCTATCAGCTCATTCGCGTGCCGACCGACGTCTACCAGATCTCTCACGTGCCCTTCCGCGTCCTGCCGCTCGACTTCTCGATCGTCGTGCTGGCGGCTGTGGTGATCTGTTTCGTGGCCACGATCTATCCGTCGCGGCAGGCGGCGAAGCTGGATCCGGTGCAAGCCCTCAGATTCGAATGAGCTTGGAGTCCGACAGGCCACGGGCTGCCGGCTGCGGGCTGCAGGCCTCGTCGGGCGGACGCCTGTGTAGCCAAATCTGGCCCGTAGCCTGTAGCCTGTAGCCCGTAGTCCGAGATGTCCTTCCTTCTCGCCTCAGCCCTCAACAAGCGGTACCAGGTCGGCCGCCAGGCCATACACGTCCTGCGAGATCTGGATCTGGCCGTCGAGGCCGGGCAGATCGTCGCCATCATCGGGGCCTCCGGTGTAGGGAAGAGCACGTTGCTCCATCTGCTTGGAGGGCTCGATCGTGCCGAGTCGGGAGCGATTCGGATCGGCGACGAGGAAGTGACCGCGCTGCCGGATCCCGCGCTCGTGGCGTTCAGGAATCAGCACGTCGGCTTCGTGTTCCAGTTCCACCACCTGTTGCCCGAGTTCACGGCCGTCGAGAACGCCGAGATGCCGCTTCGGATTGCGCGTGTGCCGCCGCGGGATGCACGGCCCCGCGCCGAGGCGCTGCTGCAGCGCGTCGGACTGGGCGAGCGGCTGACGCATCGACCAGGCATGCTGTCTGGCGGCGAACAGCAGCGTGTGGCCGTCGCCCGCGCGCTGGTGACGCAGCCTCGACTGCTGCTGGCTGACGAACCCACCGGCGATTTGGACGAGGACACCGCCGACGCGCTGCACCGGCTGCTGCGTGAGATGCACAGCGAATTCGGACTCACCTCGGTCATCGCGACGCACAATCCGCGCCTTGCGGCGGCGTGCGACCGTATCCTGCGGCTCGAGGGGGGACGGCTCCGCGACGCCTGATGGCCACGACGTGGTGCGCCGTGAGCCCTGTGCCGTAAGCCGTGCGCCTCGGGCCTTGTCCTCTGAGCCGATGCGAAAGGTGGGACCATGTTCGAGCGGTACACCGAGAAAGCGCGACGAGTTCTCTTCTTCTCACGGTACGAAGCCAGCCAGCTCGGGAGCGTCTCGATTGAGACCGAGCACGTGCTGCTCGGACTCATCCGGGAAGGCGAAGGCCTGACGAGCCGGATTTTCGCGCGCGCTCACCTGTCGCTCGAGAATCTCCGAACGGAAGTCGAAGGCCGGGCGGTCTTCGTCGAAAAGGTCGCGACGTCGGTCGGGATTCCCTTCAGCCCCGAGACCAAGCGCGTCCTCGACGCCGCGGCCGAGGAAGCCGACCGTCTGCAGCACAACTACATCGGCGCGGAGCATCTCCTGCTCGGTCTCCTGAACGAGGAGCGCTCGGTCGCTGGCTCTCTGTTGATTGAGAAGGGCCTTCGTCTGGACACAGTGCGCACGACATCGTGCAACTGCTCGCCCAGCAGGCCGCAGCGCAACAAGTGCCGCCCGCGGAGGAACGCCCGCGACGGACGGCGCGCGTGGTCGTCGTGGTCGCGCGGCCGCATGACGCCGTCGACGAACGGCTGCTTGAGGGCGCGCGGTTTGCGCTGACCGAAGCCGGGGTGGACGGAGGCGACGTCACGGTCGTGGAAGTGCCTGGAATCTCTCAAATCCCGATCGCCGCGCAGTACGCGGCTGAGAGCGCACGCTTCGACGCCGTCGTCTGCTTGTGCAGTCTACGAGAGACCGAACTGCCACTGCCGCACGTCGACATCACTCTCTCCGCTGTCATGCACACACTGCAGATCGTCACGTCACAGACCGGTGTGCCGTTCACGTTGGGTGTGCTGACGGCTGACGCCGTCGAGCCGCAGACCGCGGGGCCGGTTGAGGGTTCGGCGAGCAAGGGCTACGACGCGGCCAAGGCCGCCCTCGAGATGGTCGCGGTGATCAGAAGGCTGCGCTCTACGTAGTCG
>CAVUPP010000023.1:0-17337 GCA_963743245.1 Vicinamibacteria bacterium
CGGCGGGCCCTGTTCATGGCGGGCGGCACGCTGCTGCTCTTCGCGGTCTTCCCGCTGCTCGCCTACACACACGTCAATCTCTGGGTATCGACCGCTCTCATCGGCATCGCGTTCTCGCTGGTACCGGCGGTGCTGTGGCCGGCCGTGCCGTATCTGGTGGCACCGAACCGCCTCGGCACCGCCTACGGCCTGATGACGATGGTGCAGAACATCGGGTTGATGACGTTCAACCTGGTGGTCGGAGGATTGAACGACGCGAACGGCGCGAGTGCCGCGAATCCGCGCGGCTACCTGCCGATGCTCTGGACCTTCATGCTCCTGAGCCTGTTCGGATTCGTGTTCGCCGGACTTCTACGGCAGCGCGAGATGGGACCCGACGGTCACTCGCTCGAGTCCGTGCGTCCGCGCCCGGCGGCGTAGAGGGAGGCTTTGGGCTTTAGGCGTTGGGCCTTTGCCGAAGGCTCACGGCGCAGGCGACGCACAGGGCTCAGAGCACGTCGCACCTCGCACGCCGCACCTCCGCACCGCGCACCTCGTGACCGCACCTCCCGGCCGCACCCTCCTGCCGCACCTTCCGCTCGCACCTCCGGCCGCACCTGGCTTTCCTAGTGCGGCCAGCCGTACAACGCGGCGGCGTTCTGCCGCAGCACGCCGTCCGCGATGACTTTCGCCCGTGCCAGCGTGATGGCATCGTCGTTTATCAGCTGGGTCAAAGCGATCGCGAGCGCGCGTCGCGTCTTGCGGGACGCAATCCACGTCGCCTCTTCCCATCCCATGCCGACGCCGAATGGACCGGCGTCGGTGCCGAAGATCACGTGCTCGGGCAGCGTGTCGAGCCACGGCCTGATGATTCGCGCGACTTCGTCTGGCGAGTAGATCAACGACAGCACCGACGTGTCGACCCACACGTTCGGCTTCACGATGAGCGCCAGGTTGTGGCGGTCGAACGGCACCCCGCCGTGGAGCAGGACGAACTTCGTCGAACGAAGGGCGGGGTCGTTGAGCACGGAATCGAGGAGCATCGGATCGGATCCGCGGTCGTCGAAGAACTCGCCGCAGCCCGCGCCTGTGTGGATGTGCACGGCGAGCCCGAGGCGCCCTGCCTCGCGGGCAACGTATCGAAACAGGTAGTCCTGCAACAGCGTGTACGCGGCCTCGGCCGGTGCTCCGCCGCCGATGTACGTCGCATAAACATCGGAGGCTCGGGCGGCGGCAGCGGGCGCAAAATCGAGCGGCCGCAGGTACGCCACCTCGAACTTGATCGCGACCGCACCCGCGCGTTTCTGAGACTCGAGTGTCGCCGTCACCACATCGTGCAGATAGGCGTCGAACGCGGGGGGCGGTCGGCTGAGCCCCGAGGCCCGCAGGTAGTCCTTCAAGTGCTGCTCTTCTGCCTGGAACAGCCCATTCCGGTCGGGATTCGCAGCTTTCTCGAGGCTGTTGTCGAGTGGAAACAGCAGGGCGTCGTCGTACGGCACCCAGCGATAGTGTGCGGATCCGAGCTCGCGCGCCATGGTCACCCGGTTGGCGAGGATGACGTCCATACCCGTCTGCTGTGCCACCCAGTCGAAATAGCCCGCGCCGTGCTGCTGCCGCACGACCTTCTGCGCCGCCTGCCACCGGCCCAGATTCTCTGGGGACGCCGTGTCTGCCGTGACATTGAAGAGCGCCTTCCATGCGGCCTGCACGTCGGCGCCAAACCGCGTGTTCGCCAGCGGCGGTGGCGACGTGCTGGGCAGGGTATCGCAGCGAAGCGCATCGAAATCGGTGTCGTGCGCGAGGTCTGGCGCGACGACGTGGGCGTGATTGTCGACGGCCTTGATGGCGTTGATGTACTCGAGCAGCCGCGGATCGGCATCTTGAGCCCCGAGAACGGCCGGGAACAGCAGTAGCACGACGATTGCACGCACAAGAGTCATGGGCGCCTCGCGACTGGACGGGCTGGAGCCCGCAGGAGAGGCCCATACTAGTGGATTCCGGACCCGCATCCCGTGCCTCTGGCATAATGGGACGTTACCGTCCCGGACGCATCCGTTGCCTGGAGCCCGAATCCTCCCTTGGATCAGCAGTTCATCCGCAACTTCTCCGTCATCGCTCATATCGACCACGGCAAGTCCACGCTGGCCGATCGATTCCTCGAGTTCACTGGCGCCCTGCAGGCGCGCGAGATGGAGTCGCAGGGTACTCGACAGCATGGATCTCGAGAAGGAGCGCGGCATCACGATCAAGGCGCACCCGGTGCGGCTGCAGTACAAGGCGCGCTCGGGCCAGGTCTACGTCCTCAACCTGATCGACACACCCGGCCACGTGGACTTCTCCTACGAGGTGACGCGCTCGCTGGCCGCGTGCGAAGGCGCGGTGCTCCTGGTCGACGCGTCGCAAGGCGTCGAGGCGCAGACGCTCGCCAACGCGTATCTGGCCGTCGAGAACAATCTCGAGATCATTCCTGTCATCAACAAGATCGATTTGCCGAGCGCGCAACCCGAAGAGGCGCGGCGCCAGATCGAGGAAATCGTCGGTCTGCCCGGCGACCACGCAATCCTGGCCAGCGCCAAGCTCGGCATCGGCACCGAGGAGATTCTCGAGGCCATCGTCGAACGCCTGCCGCCGCCGGCAGGGCTGACGGACGCGCCACTGAAGGCGCTCATCTTCGATTCGTCGTACGACCCGTATCGCGGCGTCGTCGTGGTCGTCCGGCTGATCGACGGCGTGCTGCGGCCGGGCATGAAGATCCGGCTGATGGCGACGGGACAGGACTACCCGGTCGACGAGATCGGCGTCTTCCAGCCAAAGCCCATGCTCGTGCAGGAGCTCACGGCCGGTGAGGTCGGCTTCATCAACGCTGGGATCAAGAAGGTCAGCGACGCGCAGATCGGGGACACGATCACGGAGACGGCTCGCCCGACCGATCAACCGTACCCCGGGTTCAAGGAGCTGAAGCCCATGGTCTTCGCCGGGCTCTACCCGGTCGAAGGCCACGAGTACCCTCAGCTGCGCGAGGCGCTCGAGAAGCTGCGTCTGAACGATTCGTCGCTCTTCTACGAGCCGGAAACATCGGCGGCGCTGGGCTTCGGGTTCCGCTGCGGATTCCTGGGCCTGCTGCATATGGAGATTGTGCAGGAGCGGCTCGAGCGCGAATTCGACATGGATCTCGTGACCACGGCGCCGGGCGTGTTGTACCGGGTCACGACGACCGACGGCGAGGTGCAGGAGATCGACAGTCCCGCCAAGCTGCCGGATCCGGCCCGCATAGAGATTCTGGAGGAGCCCGTCATCACCGCCACGATCCTGACTCCGTCCGAGCACGTCGGTGCGATCCTGCAGCTGTGTCAGGACAAGCGCGGAGTCCAGAAGACGCTCGAGTACCTCGCGTCGGATCGCGTGATGGTGACCTACGAGCTGCCGTTCAACGAGGTCGTGCTCGATTTCTACGACAAGCTGAAGACACTGTCACGCGGGTATGCGTCGCTCGACTACCACGTCACGGGGTACTGGGCGTCGCCGCTGGTGAAGCTCGACATCCTCGTGAACGGCGAGCCGGTCGACGCGCTGTCGATCATCGTGCACCGCGACTCGGCCTACGAGCGCGGCAAGGCGCTTGCGTCGAAGATGCGCGAGCTCATCCCGCGCCAGATGTTCGAGGTCGCCATCCAGGCTGCGATTGGGAGCCGGATCATCGCCCGCGAGTCAGTGAAGGCGCTGCGCAAGAACGTCCTCGCCAAGTGCTACGGCGGCGACATCAGCCGCAAGCGCAAGCTGCTCGAGAAGCAGAAGGAAGGCAAGCGCCGCATGAAGCGCGTCGGGCAGGTCGAGATCCCGCAGGAAGCGTTCCTGGCCGTACTCAAGGTTGGCGAGTAGACGGCAGGTATTCGGGTCGTATTCGTGTTTGTTTCGTGTTCGGGTTCGCATGGTTGTCGCGGCGGGGGTTCTGACACGGCTTGAACACGAATCCGAAGACGAACACGCAGACGAACACGAAAACGAACACGAAAACGAACACGACTGTGACAGATTCTTTATGTCTGTGAAGAAATCTACCGCTCGCGAATACTTCGAGTCGATCGTCATCGCCGTGATCCTGGCGCTGTTCATCCGCACGTTCGTCGTGCAGGCGTTCAAGATCCCCACCGGATCGATGGAGAACAACCTCCTCGTGGGCGATCATCTGCTCGTCAATAAGTTCATCTTCGCGCCGACGGAGTCGCGGGTCGAGCAGGCGCTGCTCCCCATTCAGCCGATCAGGCGCGGGGACGTGGTGGTCTTCAAGTTCCCCTCCGAGCCCGATCGCGACTTCATCAAGCGCGTGATCGGCCTGCCGGGCGAGACCCTGGAGCTGAAACACAAGAAGATCTACATCAACGGGTCGCCCATCGACGAACCGTACGTCCACTTCCTGCGCCCGCCGTCCCTCGAAAACCAGGAGATTGCGAGCTACGACCTCAGCGAGAATTACGGTCCGGTGACCGTCCCGCCCGACCAGTACTTCGTCATGGGCGACAATCGCGACAACTCCCAGGACAGCCGCTACTGGGGCTATCTGCCGCGCGATTACGTGAAGGGAAAGGCCCTGATGGTCTACTGGTCCTACGCGAGCGACCGAGACGATTATCAGGACGCTGGTCTCGCTGCGACGGTTCGGGGCCTCGTGTCCGTGGTGACACATTTCTTCACACGGACGCGCTGGGACCGACTGTTTCACATGATTCACTGACCGCGCCCCGAGGCGCATGAAAACCCTGCTGAAGCTCGTCGTCATGGCGCTGGTCATCCACGCCAGCTGGCGGATCGGGTCTGCGTACTGGGTTCACTACCAGTTCGAGGACGCGGTCAAGGAATCTGCTCAGTTCTCGGAGCGGAAGAAGCTCGAGACGATCCAGACCAACATGATGCAGATCGCCGAGCGGTTGGAAATTCCGATCCAGGCCGATCAGCTCACGATCACGAAGACGAACCGCAAGATCACGGTGGAAGGCACGTACTCGCGTGACATCGAAGTGATCCCCCGCTACATCCGGCACTGGGACTTCACGGTCAACGTGGACGTGCTGAGCGTCAACTAACCCGAGGATCCCGCGAGAGCCGCCCGCGCCAGCGTGAGGGCTTCTGCCATCGAGCCTTCCAGACGCTCGACCTCTCCCCGAACGCCCTCCACATAGCCGGCGTTTTTCAGGCTGCCCACGTTGATCTCGACGTTGGCGGCGGCGCCCCTGAACGCGGCATCGAGCAGAGCGAGGGCGACAGTCACGTCGCTCGACGCCGACGGATTGCCGTGCGATGCCACATGGATTGCCTGACGCGCAGCTGCGTGGGCCGCACGCATGACATCCAGCGGCACGTCCGTGGCTCCGTGCATCGCGTCCTGGATCGCGAGCCGGCGTACGCGCGTCTCTTCGTCCGTCCCCTTGGGGAGCCTGTAGGCCGCTGTGACGGCATCGTAGGCGCGGCTGTCGGAATCCACGAGCGACGCAAGTTGGTCGCGACCGTCGAGCAGACCCGGCAGCACGCGGTCCAGCTGCCCGCGCTCCGCAGCGCTTCCACTACGGGTTTTCGTCATGCCCGCCACCATCACGAGCAACGCCGCACCAACCGCCCCAGTGAGCGCCGACGCCGATCCACCGCCAGGTGTGGGCGTCGGTCGGGAAAAGGACCGCAGCAGATCCGAGACGGATTGATCGACCAGTTGCGTCATGACAGCCCGGCTTCCAGAAGCGGCCGCGTTTCGTGGACAACGCGCCCGCGTTTGATGACGTGGCGGATAGCGGTGATACCTACTCGAACGAGCTCCATGGCGTCCCCGTCCACGACGACGGCGTCCATTTGCTTGCCGGGCTCGAGGCTGCCGGCCGTCGCGTGCCGCTGGAGCGACCAGGCCGCGTTGATTGTCGCAGCCACCATGGCTTCCTCGAACGTCAGGTCCATCGCGAAACAGGCGAGCGCGACCGCGAACGGCATCGACGGCGACAACCCGCCGCCGGGATTCACGTCGGTCGCAAGAGCAACGGGCACGCCCGCCTCGATGAGCATCCGTGCGGGCGCGAATCGTCCCAGCTTCAGGTAAAACGCCGCGCAGGGCAGCAGCGTCGCGGTCACTCCGGCCGCGGCGAGCCGTTGCGCATCCTCGGCGCTGACGTGCACCAGATGATCGGCGGATCGAACACCGAGCTCCGCCGCCACGCGGGCGCCGCCGCTCGACGCCAGTTCGTCGGCATGCACCCGCAACCCAAGACCGAGTGCTCGCGCCGACTGAAGAATCGCGTGCGTCTCGGCGGGCGTGAACACACCGTCTTCACAGAACACGTCGCACCACTCGGCCAGGCCTTCGCCGGCCACTGCCGGTAACATGCGTGTGATGACGTGGTGGACGTACTCGGCCCGCCGTCCGCGATATTCGCGAGGCACTTCGTGCGCACCCATGAAGGTGGCGCTGATCTCCACGGGCTGCGACGATCCGAGCGCCGCAATCGCCCGCAGCATCTTCAACTCATCGTCGAGTGAGAGCCCGTACCCGCTCTTGACCTCGCAGGTCGTCGTGCCGCAGCGCAGCATGTCGTCGAGCCTGGCGCGGCCCAGTTCGACCAACTCGTCCTCTGTGGCGGCTCGTGTCGCATCGACCGTGGAGACGATGCCGCCTCCTGCGTCGGCAATCTCGGCGTAGGTCTTCCCAGCCAGTCGCTGGCGCAGCTCCTGGCGCCGATCGCCGGCGTACAGGAGATGCGTGTGGGGATCGACGAAGCCTGGGACGATCGCGCACCCGCGTAGGTCGAAGATGCGGGCATCGGGCGTTGTCTCGACCGAGCGCGCGACATCGCTCGACGGACCAACGAACACGATCCGTCCATGGGCGGACGCGATCGAGGCGTTGCGAATCGTGCCGGCCTCACGCTGCCGCACCCCGGCACGAGGCGCGGGACCTGCGCACGTCAGGATCTCCGCGGCATTGTGCAGGATGAAGTCGGCCAGCATGGACGGAGACTAACACGACAATTTTGAGCGCGGAGTACGGGTACGGAGTGCGGACGGAGGGTGCAGACGGGAGGTGCGGACTAACGATGCGAAAGTGCGACGCCTGGGCCCTGGGCCATGTGCCGTACGCCGTGGGCCCGCGCGAAGCGCACGCTATCCCGCGGCCAAGAGCGCGGCAAGCATCGCGTTCAGATCCGACGCCCGGCAGCCGGCCACGAGGACGTGCTTGGTGCGGCTGCGCTCGCCAGACACGATCCGAATGTCGCGCCGTGGGACATCGAGCGCCTCACTGAGGACATCCACTAGCGCGTCGTTCGCGGCGTTGTCGACCGGAGCGGCGGCCAGTTTCACCAGCAGTTGCTCGTCGCGAGTGCCGCTGATACCGGTCCGCCCCGCGCGCGGCGTGACGCGTATTGCGACAACGGCGCCGGCAGGGGTGTCGCGGAACATGTCGCCATTCTAACGATGAAGGGTGCGGACGGAAGGTGCGGACACGACGTGCGGACGACGGGTGCGGACGCGAGGTGCGGACGAGGTGCGGGCGGAAGGTGCGGACGACGGGTGCGGGGGGAAGGCGCGGAGGTGCGTACGGTGCGGAGATGCGGGCCGTGCGCCCAGCCGAAAGCCCGAGTGAGGCTCTTACCGTGTTCCGTGCGCCAGAGCCGAGAGCCTAACGCCGAAAGCCTGCGGCGTTACCGTGCCTGGGCGATGTCCCCCGCGTCCAGCGACCGCAGCGACGGCGGAGCCGCGAGCGCCGTCGTCATCGGTGTTTCGACGATGCGCGGACGATGGGGGACGATCTTGTCTTCGCGCTCCTTGACGTCCTGCTGGCGGATGAACTCGAGCGAGTTGCGGAGCGACGCGATCGTGGATTCGAGTGACGCTTCTGCGTCCTTGCGCTTCACGCGGATGGTCTCCACCTCGCGCTGCACCTCCTCGAGGCGCGACTGCGCCTTCTGCAACACGAGCTCGGCGCGTCCTTCGGCTTCGCGTACCAGACGCGCGGCCTCCTGCTCGGCATTGTTCCGGATCTCGTCGGCGAGCTTCTGCGCGGTGAGCAGCGTGTTGCGCAGATTGCGCTCGTGGTCTCGCAGTTCCTCGAGCGACGCCTGGCTGCGGGTCAGTTCGTCCTTGAGGCGATCCGCCTCGCGCAGCGCCTGCTCGTAGTCGTCGGCGACTTCCGAGAGAAACGAGACCACCTCGTCTCTGTCGAAGCCGCGCATGACGCTCTTGAACTTCTGCTGCCGCAAATCGAGAGGCGTGACTTTCATCGACTCTTCTCCGTTCCGGCGGGAACCTGCCGTTCCCCGAAAATCGCGGTGCCGACGCGCACCATCGTGGCGCCTTCCTGGACAGCCACCTCGAAGTCGTGGCTCATTCCCATGGAAAGCTCGGCCAGCCGTTCCGGCGGATTGCCCTCCCCGCGAAGCCGATCGGCCAGCTCGCGGAGGCGCCGGAACCAGGGGCGCACGTCCTCTGGGTTTTCGGCGTAAGGAGGCAGCAACATCAGGCCTACAAGACGAGCGGCGTGCAATTCTGTGCCAATCAGGCCTGCCACATCTGTTTCAGGGATCCCAAATTTCGTCGTTTCCCCTGCCAGATCCACCTGGAGCAGCACACGTGGCGCCGTCCCCTCCTCGACGGCCGCGCGATCGACGCGGAGCAGCAGTTCACGGCTGTCGATGGCATGGATGGCGGCGAATCCAACGACTCGCTTCGCCTTGTTCGACTGCAGGTGGCCGACCAGATGCCAGTCGATCGGGAGGTCGGCGGTCTGCTCCCTCTTCTGCAGGGCCTCTTGTACCTTGTTCTCGCCGAAATCGCGCTGGCCGGCGCGGTACGCGGAACGGACGGCCTCCGCAGAGAAGGTCTTCGAAATGGCGAGCAGCCGAATCGTGGCGGGATCCCGGCCCGCGGTACGCGCCGCGCGTTCGAGGCGGCCGCGCACCGCGGCCAGGTTGGCGGCGATGGTGTCGGAGTCCGCGTCGAGCACTACTTCTTCGGCTTCAGCGCATCAACGGCCTGCTTCACCTCGGCGGCGTGCGACCCGTTCGGATCCGCGGCGAGGTAGCCCTCGAACGCGCTCACGGCCTTGGGCATGTCGCCGAGATTCATGTAGGCCATACCGAGCCGATAGTAGGCTTCCGAGTACTTCGGATCGGCTTTCGTGGCGGCCTCCCACTTGTCCTTGGCCTCGGTGTACTTGTTTTGATTCCAGAGAATGACGCCCTGGTTGTACAGCGAGGGCGCACTGCCGCCACCACCGGCGCCAGGCGTACCAGGCGCACCACCGGTGGCACCACCGGCCCCGGCCGCGTTTGCTTTTTCACTGGCCTGTGCGGCGAGATCGAACTTCTTCTGCTGGTTGTACAGGGACGCAAGGGCATTCCAGCCGTCGGCGTAATCCGGCTTGATCTCGACCGACTTCTTGTAGGCCTCTTCGGCTTTCACCTGATCTTCCTTGCTGTAGTACGCCGCGCCGATGTTGAAGTAGCAGACGTGGCAGTTGGGCAGGATCCCTGCGGCTTCGGTGAACTTCGCGATGGCGTCGTCCCACTTCTCCGCCTTTGCGGCAGTGATACCTTCTGCAAAGATCGCTTGTACCTTGGCGTTCTGATCCGCCGCTTCCTTGCTGGGAGCAGCCGGTGCCAGCTTGATGTCGAGGACCTCAGGATCGCCGAGGCCAATGTTCTTCTCGATCGACCATGAGAGGCTGTCTTTGCTGGCGGTGATCTTGTACTCGCCCGGATAGAGACCGATCTGGATGTACTCGCCCTTCTTGTTCGTCTTGACCTCGAGCTTCCGGGTCATGCCCTTGGCTTCGATCTTGACGACAGCATCCGGAACGGGACTGCCCGACTGATCGGTGACCTTCCCGCGGATCCCGCCGGTTTGCGCGAGCGCCGGGACAGCGAGGGCCAGCGCCGCGAGCAGCACGATCCCGCCCACCCACGGACGGCTGATACGCATCATGTGTGTGTCCTCCCGAGTATGCGTGCGGAGCATGAGAGCGGTCCCTAGTGGCCTGTCTCCGCTGAATCACTACCGCCTGCCGAGCGGGGCATCCCGCCTCGCGGCGTTGCTCATCGCTTACTTATGCCCAATAAGCTCGCTCTTCGCGCCTGGCGATCCGGGCGCCGCGCTCCGGCAATCGGCACTGATTCAGCGGAGACAGGCCACTAGTTTACTCAAACTTCAGGGAGCCGGTGGTGTCGGCGTCGGCGGTCGTCGGGGGACACGCCGGTCGAGGAAATGACGCGCCTCGGGGGCGAGGCCGTCGCGGAACCTCCGGGCAACGAGACGGAAACCGGCCCGCGTATGCAGTGTCCAGGCGGCAGCCCCTGCCTTTTCCGAGCCGTGCATCGAGATCGAGAACGCACTGGACCCACGGCCGTACGTTGAACGGTCCGGCTCGCCGGCGAAGATCGGCCGCTCCAGATCGGCCTTGGCCACAGCCAGCCGGAATGCCGTCACCTGCGGTCCGGTTCGCTCGGGCCAATCCTTCGTACGCGGCCAATCGTGGAATGTGAGGATGTCGAGGCCGGCGGACTGAAGCATGGCGACCTGGCGCGACGGATCGGGATCGAAGCTCGACGCAGTGACGGGTCGTCCGGGCGCAGCCGCGTGAACCGCTGAGGCGAGCGCGGCGATCTCATCCGGCGCGAGATGTCCCCATCCACCGTTCACCTCGTTCTGAACGTCGATGAACACATGATCGAACGCGGGTGCGGCTATGGCTCGGACCACGTCACCGACGGCCCGGACGTACGGCTCGAGGCGCACCTGGTTCTGTATGCCGCTGCTCGAACCGCAGACCAGACCGTCGGCGTCGCCCGCGAGCTTTGAGAGACCCTTCACGGATTCGTACGAGAACGTGACGTCCACGACGAGTCCGCGCGCGCGCGCCGCGGCAAGGACGGCTTTGAGCCTGTCGAGGCGATCGGGTGACACCGAAACCGTGCCGTCAGGTTCGGTGCGAATCACAGTTCGATCCGAGAACCGTGTGGCGCATCGCCGTTGGTCGTCGAAGTCCCACCAGTTGACGAACACACGGATGCCATCCGCACGCGCGGCAATCCACGTCAAATCCGAATCGAGGTGCGCGGCGTTCAGCGCATCGAAATAGGAAACGAACACGAGGAACCGCGGCGTGCCGGCGACCGCGAGGCGCGTACCCTTGATCGAGAGCGTTGGCGCGGGCGGAGCGCTCGGGGGCGGCTGGGTGTTTGCCGCCGGGGAGGGCGTCGCCTGGCTCGAGACCAGTATCGACCAGTCCGTCAGCAGGATGGCAAGCGCCAATCCAGCGGCGATTCGCAAGGGAGGGCGACTCACGTTTCCCGCGGACTCCGCGTCTCGTGCCGGAAGAACCGCTGGATTGCCTCGAGGTCTGACGTGACCGGAGCGGGCGGCAGCGACGTCAGGAACCGCCGTCCGTATCCCATCGTGCGCAGTCGCGGATCGAGGACGGCGAGCACGCCGCGATCCGATCGATGGCGCAGCAGGCGCCCAAGCCCCTGACGCAACGTGAGGATTGCCAACGGCACCTGAAAATCGGCGAATGGATCACCACCCTGATCGCTGATGGCTTCCAATCGTGCGGCGGTGATGGGATCGCCCGGCGAGGCGAACGGCAACTTGTCGATGATCACGCAGCTCAGCGCTTCGCCGACGACGTCCACGCCCTGCCAGAAGCTGGAGGTCGCGAACAGAACCGAGTGAGGCGTCTGACGGAAGCGCGCGAGCAGCGCCGATCGAGGTGCGTCGCCCTGCACGAGGATCGGAAACGGCAGGGTGCCTTCGAGCGACTGCCGCGTGGCCCGGAGCATCGCGTAGCTGGTGAAGAGCACGAACGCTCGACCGTCGGTCCGTCGAAGAATCTGACCGATCTCGTGAGCGGCGGCGGCCGGGAATTCTGCGGATTTCGGCGAAGGCATGCGCCGGGGCAGATAGAGCAGCGCCTGTGTCGCGTGATCGAACTCCGACGAGAGGAGCAGCTCTCTCGCCTTACCGACGCCGAGCCGTGCACGGATGTACTCGAAGGACTGCTCAATCGCCATGGTCGCCGAGGTCAGCACGGTCGTGCGGCGCCGATCGAGCACGGTGTCGCGCACTACGTGGGCGACGGCAATCGGCGCCGCGCGCAGGTAGACACCACGCCCTCGCACCTCGAGGAAGAACACGTAATCGGTGTCCGACGCCCGCAGCAGAAAGCGCGCATCGTCTTTGAGCTCGCCGGCACGGCGTGCCAGTGCGGTCAATTCGTCGAGGGCATCACCGCTCACGGTGCCACCCTCGTCGTCTGGCACCTGACGCAGAAGCTGAAGCGTCGCGAGGAGACCGTCGAGTGTGCCCGTGAAGTCGGCTGCGATGTCGGCGACACCGGCGAGGAGATCGGCCGTCAGCCGGATGCGCTCTTCGGGACCCGTTCGCTGCGCATCGAGAGTCGCGAAGAGCCGCCGCGCGTGCCGCCGGACGTGCTCGGCGCCCGATTGCACCGCGTCGCGCTGGCGGCCCCGAAGCACGCGGGAGGCCCAGCGATCGACATCACTCGTGCATTCGTCAACCCGGTGGCCGCTGATGCCAACACCGAAGTACTGCGTGGCGACGTCCTCGAGCTGATGGGCCTCGTCGAGCACCGCGTGGGAGATGTCGGGAATGACTTCGCCGTACGCGCGATGCCGGACGGCCGCGTCGGCGAAGAGCAGATGGTGATTGACGATCACGACGTCGGACTCGGCCGCGCGCTGACGCATCCTTGTGACGTAGCAGTCGTGATAGTGGGGGCACTCGGTGCCGAGGCAGTTCTCGGCCGATGCGGAAATGTCTTTCCACACGGGCAGGTCTTCGGGGAGATCGTCGAGCTCAGCGCGGTCTCCCGTATCGGTGACCGGGATCCAGGCGGTCAGTCGATCGATGATGGGGGCCAGGTCGGGCCCCCCAGTCAGTCCCGGCAACGACACGGCCACGCCGCCTGTCGCGAGGTCCTGCCGAAGATTTTCGAAGCGCTGGAGGCACAAGTAATTGCCGCGGCCTTTCATACAGGTGGCCGAGATGGGAAGCCCGAGCGTCCGCCGAAGCAGAGGGATGTCTTTCTCGAAGATTTGTTCCTGGAGGTTCTTGGTGCCGGTGGAGACGAGAACGGGTTCGCCCTTGAGGATGGCAGGGACGAGGTAGGCCAGCGTCTTTCCGGTTCCGGTGCCAGCCTCGGCGAGCAGCACACCGCCGGACTCGAAAGCGTCGGCGACCGCGGCAGCCATTTCGCGCTGCGCCGGCCGCGGCTCGAAGCCGATCAGCGCATCGGCCAGCGGCCCGCCATTGGCAAAGACGGTATCGACACGCTCGGCGAGACCCATCAGTCTACGGACCACCGACTACGGACTGCGGAACGGTCTGCGGTCGCTGTCCATGGTCTGCCGCAGACGGCGGACTGGAGACCGCAGACGATGCTAGCTCTGTCTCTCCGCGTACAGCGGGAACTGCTTGCAGAGCGCTTCCACTTCTGATTTGACGGCCGCAAGCACGCGGCCGTCGTCGGGGCTCTGAAGGGCACGCGTGATGAACTCGCCGATCTGATCCATCTGAGGTTCGGTCATGCCGCGCGTCGTGATGGCAGGCGTCCCGATGCGGATGCCGCTGGCGACCATCGGCGGATTCTTGTCGAAGGGGATGGCGTTCTTGTTGACCGTGATACCAGCCTTGCCGAGTGCGGCTTCGGCGGCCTTCCCGGTCAGGCCCTTCGAGAACACGTCCACCAGCAGCATGTGGTTGTCGGTGCCGCCGCTGACGAGCCTGAAACCGCCCGCCGAAACGGCAGCGGCCAGTCGTGCCGCGTTCGCGGCTGTCTGCCGCTGGTAAACCGCAAACGCCGGTTCCGCGGCTTCCTTCAGACAGACGGCTTTGGCGGCCACGACGTGGACGAGCGGCCCACCCTGGATGCCCGGGAACACGGCCCTGTCGAGATCCTTCGCAAAGCGCTCGCGGCACAGCACCATGCCGGCACGCGGGCCGCGCAGTGTCTTGTGCGTGGTCGTGCTCACGAAATCCGAGTGCGGCACGGGCGATGGATGCACGCCTGCCGCGACCAGACCTGCGATGTGCGCCATGTCGGTCATGAACAGCGCGCCCACTTCGTCGGCGACGGCACGGAACCGGGCGAAGTCGATAACGCGGGGATACGCACTGGCGCCGGCAATGATGACCTTCGGCTTGTGCTCGAGCGCCACTCGACGCAATTCCTCGTAGTCGATCCGCTCATCGTCCGGGCGGACGCCGTACGACACGACGTTGAAGTACTTTCCCGAGAAGTTGAGCGGATGTCCGTGCGTGAGATGGCCGCCCATGGCGAGACTCATGCCGAGGATCGTGTCGCCCGGTTTCAACGTCGCCAGGAACACCGCCATGTTCGCCTGCGCGCCCGAGTGTGGCTGGACGTTCGCGTGCTCGGCACCGAACAGCGCTTTCGCGCGGGCGATCGCGAGCTGCTCGACGACGTCAACCTCTTCGCAGCCACCGTAGTAGCGGCGTCCCGGATAGCCCTCAGCGTACTTGTTCGTGAAGACGGAGCCGGCCGCCTCGAGGACAGCGCTGCTCACGAAGTTCTCCGACGCAATCAGCTCGAGCCCCTCGGCCTGCCTCGCGGTCTCGCGCGCGATGGCCGTGGCGACGTCGGGATCCGTGTCGGCGAGCGACCGCTGCATCATCGATCGGGTGGGCGCGGACGAGGCACTCATGGCGACTCCAGAGGATCGAGGCGGCGGCATCCGCGCCTCGTGGTCAACGGTGCGATCGAGCCTTCCGGCCCTGAGCTACGTGCGCCCGGCCGCTTCGCGTTCGAGCTCGGCGAGCTGATCGATGCGGCGCTGATGGCGGCCGCCCTCGAAGACGGCGGCGAGCCAGACACCGAGAATCTCGTCCGCGAGCGCCGACGCCACGATGCGCCCGCCCATCGCGAGGACATTCGCGTCGTTGTGCTGGCGCGACAACCGCGCAGTGAAGAGGTCGTGACACAAGGCCGCGCGGATGCCGGGAACCTTGTTGGCGGCAATCTGCTCGCCCTGCCCGCTGCCGCCGATGACGATGCCGCGTTCGAAGCGGCCGGAGACGACCGCGCGTCCGACGGCGGCGCAGATTGGCGGGTAGTCCACGGTCTGCTCGCTGTGCGTGCCGAAGTCCTCGACGTCGTGGCCAAGCCGCACCAGCGTCTGCTTCAGATGCTCCTTGAGCAGGTATCCCGCATGGTCGGCGCCCACGGCAATCCGCATCCGCGCATTGTACTATGGGGGCGGGTTCGGGACCACGCGCCCGCCCGGCGTCGCGTTTGTATTCGTCTTCGTATTCGACGAGTCTGAGTGCGAACCGATCAGAAATCCGAGCGAACGCGAACACGAACACGAACACGAATACCAATCCGAATCCGAATACGAGTCCGAATACGAGTCCGAATACGAGTCCCCGTCCACCCATGCCTACCGTCACGATCTCACCGCGCGGCGAGGACAGGATCCGCGGCGGACATCCGTGGATCTATCGCGCAGACCTCGGCCGCGTCGATGCCGCCGCTGGTGATGTCGTGTCTGTCCTCGGACCGCGCGGCCGCCGTCTGGGCGATGCGCTGTACAGCGATCGATCGCAGATCGCGCTGCGGATGCTCACGCGCGGGGACGCCGTCGCCGATGAGGCTCTGTGGCGGCAGAGACTCGAGGCGGCTGTCGCGTTCCGCGCACAGCTTCGTCCCGACGCGACGGCGTATCGCCTCGTGCACGCCGAAGCTGATCTCTTGCCATCGCTGATCGTGGATCGGTATGGAGACTGGCTCGTCATCCAGACGCTGTCGCAGGGGATGGATCGCCGGATCGTCGACATCGTGCGGCTGCTCGTCGAGATCCTCCATCCAAAGGGCGTGTTGGCACGAAACGATCCACGCGTCCGTGCGCTCGAAGGCCTGGAGCAGACGATCGGCGTCGTCTACGGCGAGGTGCCGGAGGCCATCGAGATCGAGGAGCTCGGGATCCGCTACCAGGTCGATCCCTGGAAGGGACAGAAGACGGGACTGTTTCTGGATCAGCGGGAGAATCGTGCGGCCGCTGCACGGTACGCCCGTGGCAGGGTGTTGGACGCGTTCAGCTATATCGGAGGCTTCGGTCTGCGCCTGGCCGGTCACGCGAACGAAGTGATTGCGATCGACATCTCCGACGACGCAGTGGCCAGAGTCACAGCCAACGCGGCCGCGAACGGCATCACGAACCTGACCGCGCATGCTGCCAATGTGTTCGACGAGCTACGGCACTTCGAACGGAGCGGCGAACGGTTCGACACCATCGTCCTCGATCCGCCGGCGTTCGCGAAGAACAAGGCGTCGGTCGAGAAAGCCATCTCCGGCTACAAGGACATCAACATGCGGGCGCTCCGGATCCTGTCGCCGGGCGGAACGCTCGTGACCTGCAGTTGCTCCTACAACGTCGACGAAGCCCTCTTCCTCGACATCGTCCACGCCGCCGCGCTCGACGCGCATGCCTCGGTCACGCTTGTCGAGAAGCGCATGCAGGGACGCGATCATCCGGTGTTGGTCGGTGTTCCAGAGACCTATTACCTCAAATGCCTTGTGCTGCGACGGATAGACTGACGGCGAGGGGCCAATGGCCAAGGGCTGGGGACCGCAGACTGTAGACCGTAGACTGTGATCATGGGTCGAGAGCATACCTGTGAGGCGAGTTATAACGGGGAGCGCGGCGAGGGCAAGGCGTTGCTCGAGACCGATGAGGTGATCTTCCGCGGCGGCTTCCGCGCGCGGGTGAAGTTCAGCGCGGTGACGGGCATCACGGTTCGAGCGGGCGCGCTGTCACTGAAGACCGCCGACGGCACTCTCACACTCCATCTCGGCGAGTACGCGAAGCAGTGGGCGGAAAAGATTCGGAATCCGCCGAGCCGCGTCGAGAAGCTCGGCGTGAAGTCCGGCCTGTCGGTGTCTGTGCTTGGCCTCGATGATGACGAGGTGTTCCTCGCCGAGCTCCGCGAGCGGACGGCCACGCTCGCCACCGGCCGGGCTTCACCTCACAGCGACATCATCGTCGTTCACATCAGAAGAGAGTCCGATTTGCGCCGTCTCGACCGGCTCAAAGCGTCGCTGACACCCAATGGCGCCATCTGGACGATCCGGCAGAAGGGCAAGGATGGCGTGTCCGAGAGTGCGGTGCGCGCCGCCGGACTCGCGGCCGGCCTCGTGGATGTCAAGGTCGCGCGATTCTCGGATACACACACCGCTGAGAAGTTCGTGATCCCGAAAGCGAAGCGGCGTTGAGCGCTAAGCCGCCCTCGAGGACAGGGCAACAGGCAAGGTTAGTAGGGCCAGGTAGCTAGGGCGCAAGCCTACAGGGA
>CAVUPP010000024.1:0-39755 GCA_963743245.1 Vicinamibacteria bacterium
CGGCCACGCCGGAAGCCGTCATGGCGGCCGCTACAGGGCTTTAGGCTTTGGGCTTTGGGCTTTGGGCACACCGCGGCCCATGGCGCAAGGCTCACGGCGCATGGCACACGACGCTCAGGGCTTTGGACGTCAGGCCCATCACCGCCCTTAGGCCCTCGTGCCCTCCCTTACCCCTTATGTCTTCCCGATCTGATAAAACTCCGCGCGGAAGCGTAGCCCGTTTACCCCGTGGTCCTGAGACCGTGGGTCAGCAAGGGCGCGCTTCCGCGTTGGTCGTCGTAGAGCCCGGACAGTTGAGAGGGCCACGAGCCCGTACACGTATAAGGTCGGGAGACGCGACGACGAGGAGTCGGCCCATGGAGACGGTGAGCATCGGGATCGACGTGAGCAAAGCCACGCTGGTCGTGGCGGTGCATCCGACCGGTGAGATGTGGACGAGCGAGACCGCGCCGAGTGCCCTCGAGCCGCTGGTCCAGCGCCTCGGCGCCCTGGCGCCCCGTGTCGTCGTCGTCGAAGCGACGGGCGGGTACGAACGCGCGATCGTGGCATCGGCGGCGGCGGCCGGCCTGCCGATCACCGTGGTGAATCCGCGTCAGGTGCGGGCCTATGCCCAGGCGGTAGGCCGCACGGCGAAAACGGACCCGATCGACGCCGCCGTGCTGGCCGAATTCGGCGCGCGCATTCAGCCGCCGATTCGCCCGCTGGCGGATGCCGACACGCAGGCGCTCGCCGTCTTGGTCACCCGCCGCCGGCAGTTGCTCGAGATGCTGGGGATGGAACGCAGTCGCCTGGCGCAGGCGCCGCCCACCGGCGCGGTGACGCGCGACTTGCGCACCCATATCCGGTGGCTCGACAAGCGGGTCGCCGACGTCGACGACGACATCGGCACGGCCATTCAGGCGAGTCCGCTCTGGCGCGTCCACGAGGACCTGTTGCGCAGTGTGCCGGGCATCGGCCCCGTGACCGCGCGCACGTTGCTCGCGGAGCTCCCGGAACTCGGCCGGCTCGATCGGCGGGCGATTGCTGCGCTGGTCGGCGTCGCGCCCTTCAATTGCGACAGCGGCCAACACCGAGGGCAGCGCCACATCTGGGGCGGCCGTGCGCCCGTGCGCGCGACCCTCTATATGGCGGCGCTGGTGGCCTCGCGCCGCAATCCCGTGCTGGCGGCGTTCTATCGCCGGTTGCTCGCGCTCGGCAAACCGAAGAAAGTCGCGCTCGTCGCCACAATGCGCAAGCTGCTGACGATTGTGAATGCACTCCTGAAACATCACACCCCGTGGCAGGTCGCGAGCACGCTCGGTTCACCAGCAGACCGGGCGCGCGCAGCGACCGTGTAAGCGAGACAGTTGCTTACCCCTCTGCCCTTTTCCCTTTGATACACTCCCCTGTCCGGAGAGCCGCCTCCAGGGGAGTTATCGATCGTGTCGTACCTGATGGGCATTGACGTTGGCACCGGTGGCACGCGCGCCATCATCATCGACGAAGCCGGGCGCATCGCCGGCTCGGCCACTGAAGAGCACGTGCCGTTTGCGTCGCCGCGGACCGGCTGGGCGGAGCAGGATCCTCGCGACTGGTGGCGGGCGACCGGCGTAGCGGTCCGAGGTGCGTTGGCGAAAGCGGTCCTGACGGGTGAGGCCATCGCAGCAGTGGGCTTCTCGGGTCAGATGCACGGATCGGTGCTGCTCGATGATGCCGGCGAGGTCGTGCGGCCCGCGCTGCTCTGGTGCGATCAACGGACCGACGCGCAGTGCAAGGCACTCACCACGCAGATCGGTGCCGCGCGGCTGATCGAGCTGACGAGCAATCCGGCGTTGACGGGGTTCACACTGCCCAAGCTGTTGTGGGTCCGCGAACAGGAGCCGCAGGCGTGGCAGCGCGTGCAGGCCGTGCTCCTGCCGAAGGACTACGTGCGGTATCGCCTGACAGGCGATCGGGCAACCGACGTCGCGGACGCGTCGGGTACGCTGCTGTTCGACGTCGGCGGACGGAAGTGGTCGAGCGAGATGCTGGCGGCCACCGAGCTGGACGCATCCTTGTTGCCGCGCGCGTACGAGAGCCCGGAAATCACCGGCGTGGTTACTGCCGAGGGCGCGTCGGCCACTGGCTTACGCGCCGGAACGCCGGTCGTCGCAGGCGGAGGCGACCAGTCGGCCGGAGCGGTCGGCATGGGCATCGTCCGCGCGGGCGCCGTCAGCGCCACGATCGGCACGTCCGGTGTCGTGTTCGCCGCAACGGACCGACCGGCGCTCGACCCGGGCGGACGCGTTCATACGTTCTGCCACGCGGTGCCTGGACGCTGGCACATCATGGGCGTCACGCAGGGAGCCGGGCTCTCACTGCGGTGGTTCCGCGATCAATTCGGCGCGGGTGCTGATGATGGCCGCGATCCCTACGAGCGTCTGACCGACGAGGCCTCCAAGGTCCCCCCCGGCGCGGATGGCGTGCTGTGGGCGCCGTACCTGATGGGAGAGCGGACACCGCATCTCGATCCGCACGCGCGCGCCGCCCTGGTGGGACTCGCCGCGTCCCACACGCGCGGACACATCGTGCGCGCGATCCTGGAGGGCGTGGCCTTCAGCCTGCGCGACAGTTTCTCGATCTTCGCGGAGATGAAGGTCCCCGTCACTGGCGTGCGTCTCGGCGGCGGCGGCGCGCGGTCGGCCCTCTGGCGGCAGATTCAGGCAGACGTCTACGGCTACCCGGTCGAAATCGTCGAAGCCGAAGAGGGCGCGGCGTACGGTGCGGCGCTCCTGGCTGGCGTCGGCGGCGGCACGTGGCGCACGGTAGACGCTGCCTGCGACGCCGTCGTGCGAGTCGCCAACCGCGTGGCTCCCAACCCGCACACTCAAGCCGTGCTCAGCGCGCGCTACGATGCATTCCGTGCGCTCTATCCAGCGCTGCGCCGACTGACCGTGATTCACGACTGACGACTCAACGCAGGCATCCGAATACGAACACGAAACCGAATACGGACTGTTTTAGCCGACAGGTTCACTCATGGCCACACAAGCGTTCCCGAAGATCGGCCGGATCAAGTACGAGGGTCCGGCGTCGAAGAATCCACTCGCCTTCAAGCACTACAACGCCGAAGAGAAGGTCGAGGGCAAGAAGATGAAGGACCACCTGCGTTTCGCGGTGGTCTATTGGCACACGATGCGCGGCGCAGGCGCCGACATGTTTGGCTGGGGCACGGCCCGGCGTCCGTGGAACACGGGCGAGTGCACGCCCAAGGAAGCGGTGGCCCGCGCGCACGCGTTCTTCGAGCTCGTCGCCAAGCTCGGCGCGCCCTACTACGCGTTCCACGATCGCGATCTCGCGTCGCACGGAAAATCGCTGACTGACGCGAACGCGCAGTTCGACATCGTCGGCAAGGAGCTGAAGAAGCTGCAGCGCGAGACGGGCGTCCGGCTGCTGTGGGGAACGGCGCAGAACTTCGCCCATCCTCGCTATCTGCACGGTGCCGCCACGAGCTGCAATGCCGACGCGTTCTGCTTTGCCGCCGCGCAGGTGAAGAAAGCGCTCGAGTGGACGCACGAGCTCGGCGGCGAAGGCTACGTCTTCTGGGGCGGCCGCGAAGGATACTCGACGCTGCTCAATACTGACCTGAAGCGCGAGATGGACCACCTCGCGACGTTCCTGCACATGGCGGTCGACTACAAGAAGAAGCTGGGTTTCAAAGGCGTCTTCTACATCGAGCCGAAGCCCAAAGAGCCGACCAAGCACCAGTACCGACTCAGACGCTGCCGCGTGCCTCAATTTCCTTCGCGAGTACGACCTGCTGGATCACTTCAAGTTGAACCTCGAGGTCAATCACGCGTGGCTCGCCGGCAAATCGATGGAACACGAGCTCGAAGTCGCGGGAGCCGCCGGAGCGCTGGGTTCGATCGACGCGAACATGGGTGACTACTTCATCGGCTGGGACACCGATCAGTTCCCGACTGACCTCTACGTCACAGCGAAGTCGATGCTGACGATCCTCAAGTACGGCGGCCTCAAGACGGGCGGCGTGAACTTCGACGCCAAAGTCCGCCGCGAGAGCTGCACCGAGGAGGATCTCTTCTACGCCCACATCGCCGGCATGGACACCTTCGCGCGCGGTCTGAAGATTGCCGCGAAGGTCCGCGCGGACGGGCGCATCGCCGATTTCGTGAAGCAGCGCTACAGCAGCTGGGACAGCGGGATCGGGAAGAAGATCGCGAAGGGCAAGGCGTCGTTCGGGGATTGCGAGAAGCACGCCCTCAAGCTCGGCGACATCACCGATCTCGAATCGGGCCGTCAGGAACTGCTCGAGGCGATCTTCAACGATTCGATCTAGGACGGGGAGGAGGGCAGGGGCAAGGGCAAGGGGCTAGGGGCTCAGGGGCGATAGCAGCGGCCGTTTCCATGCCCTTAGCCCTTTGACCCTTTTGCCTTTCCTGGTGCTCGTCTTTCCTCCACCGCCTTTGCTCCCCTTGAGCTGCACGATCGTCCCGACGATCGCCAGCACGAGCCACACGGGCAGCACCCACTTGCGGCCACCGCCCGCGCTCAGCGGATACAGCACCCACACGTCGTCAGCGGCGGCGGCAGCGCGCGCTGCTTTGTCCCCCATCAGCGCCAGCACGCCGACCAGAAGCGTCCACGCTCCGCCAAATGCAGAGGCGACGATGATGACGAGCCGCTGGAGTTGCGTGGCGGCCACGGCTCCGAGCGTCGCGGCGATCACGACGACGATAATCGGGGGATCGCCGCGGCTGAATTGGGCCCACGCGATGTGGAGCACGAGCGCCGCAGCACCAGCACCGATCAATGCGACGCCCACGAAGTACGCCAGGTTGAGTACCAGCGCACCGAGGATGCCGCCGACCACGGCGGCGACGATCATGTAGGCCTGCTCGCTCGGCCCAACGATCGAGCTGGCGAGCAGCGCGCCCAGGATGAACCCGTAGATGCTGAGGACGACACGGAAGAGTCGATAGCCGGCGAAGCAGGCGATAAGGCCGCCGGCGATTAGAAAAGCGGCTGCGGGAAGCTGATATGCGGGCGGGAGCATTGGGGGTGGACGGGGGATCGTGTTCGGATTCGTATTCGTATTCGTATTCGTCGTCTGATTCGTATTCGTGAACGCCGATTCGTGTCGCCACGTTCAGGTCGTTCCGGGTTCGCCGCTTCGGCCCGAAGCCTAACACGAACCCGAATACGAAAACGAAACCGACGGCCTCGCAGTCACCGTGAGTGGCGCGAGGTCAGACGTCCCTCCGACCTTCCATAGCTTTGCCCATCGTAATCTCGTCGGCGTACTCGAGATCGCTTCCGACCGGGATGCCCATCGCGATCCGGGTCACGCGCACGCCGAGCGGCTTCAGGAGCCTCGCCAGATAGATCGCCGTGGCCTCCCCCTCGACGTTGGGATTGGTGGCCAGAATCACTTCCTGCACCGTGCCGTGTCCCACGCGTTCGACGAGACCTTTAATCTTCAGATCATCCGGCCCGACGCCCTGCAGCGGCGACAGGGCGCCCATCAGCACATGATAGAGGCCCTTGAAGTCGCGGGTCTTCTCGATGGCCGAGACATTCTGCGGCTCTTCGACGACGCAGATGAGAGCGCGATCGCGCGAGGAGTCGGCACAGAAGCGGCACGGATCCACGTCGGTGATGGTGTTGCAGGTGGAGCAGTACGTGACGCGATCCTTCACGTCGAGTACGGCGTTGCAGAGGCGCTCGGCATCCTCCCGCGATCCGCGAAGGACGTGAAAGGCGAGCCGCTGCGCGCTCTTGCCGCCAATACCAGGAAGCTTCTTGAGCTCGTCGATCAGGCGGGCGAGGGATTCGGGATGTGTCATGCGTTCAACGGTCCGGTTACATCCCCGGCAGCTTCAGGCCGCCGAGCATCCCGCCCATGCCCTTCTGCAGCTCGTCGTCGGCCTTGCGGTACGCGTCGTTGAGCGCCGCGACGATGAGGTCCTGAAGCATCTCGACATCGTCTTTCGAGACCACTTCGGGATCGATCTTGATTGACTGGAGCTGCTTGGCGCCGTTGACGACGACGCTGACCATGCCGCCGCCCGCGCTGGCTTCGACGCGGAGCTCGGCCATCTGCTTCTGGAGGCGCTCCTGCATCTGCTGCGCCTGCTTCATCATCTGCTGGATGTTCATGAAATCTCTTCCACCCTCGTGATTTCGGCCGGGAAAATCTCGAGCAGGGCCCGCACATGTTCGTCGGCGAGTGCGCGCGTACGGAGGTCGGCGTCCGGACCGGGCGCCGGCGGCGCGGGCGCCAGGGGCACCGCGACCGTCGGTGTCTCGGGGCTGGCGACCACGCCTCGAGCCGTGACGATGGGAACGCGCGTGCCAGCGAGCTGTTGCGCGATCGCCTCCAGCTCGTTCTTGCGGGACTCGATTTGCGCCCGGAGATGTTCGTTCGCCGGTGCGAATGTGAACAGCAGACGGCGTCCGTCGCATTCCACCGTCTGCGCCTGCGAGACGACCATGCCGTAGAACGTGGCCTTCGTGCGCTGAACGTCGGCGAGAAATCGGTCGCGAAACTCCGCCGGGAGGTCGTGCGCCTCGGTGACCGGCTCGGGCAGCGCGGTCTCGATGGCTGCGGCTTTGGCCGTCGCCGCCGCGCCCGAGCGCACTTCCTGAATGCGTGCGAGCGTGGCTTGCGGGCCACCGGGTTTGCGAGGAAAGTCCGGACGGTTCCCGCTCCCGAACGTCGGGCGTGAGGGACTCGAGGCCGGACGCGTGGCGCCTCCAAGCGGTGGAGCAGCTGGTCGCCCCGTCGAGCCGGGCCCGCTGCCGCCGCCGCGTTCGAGGCTGGCGATGACATCCTCGATGGGCACGAGCTTGCGCAGGTGAATCCATCGGAGCAGCGCCATCTCGAAGTGGTAGCGCGGCTGCGCACTCGCGCGAATCTCGGTCTCGGCCCGGGCGATCACATCGAACGCCCTGAGGAGATCGTCGCGCGAGAACCGCTGTCCGAGAGAGCGGAGCGACTCACGCTCGCTCTCTGGCGCGAGCTCCGGATCCGACAGCCGGGAGGGATCGACGGCGATGAGCAGCAGATCGCGGACCAGCCTGGAGAGCTCGCGGCACACGAGCTTGAGGTCATAGCCGTTTTCGACGGCGCGGCCCGCCAGCTGGAACGCGGCCGCCGCGTCCTCGTCGGCAACGGCGGTCATGATGTCGAGCAGCAGCTCGCGGCCAACCAGGCCAAGCACCGTCGCGACATCGTCCGATGTGATGGTCGTGCCGGCGAAGGCGATGACCTGGTCCAGCGCACTTTCCGCGTCGCGCATGCTGCCTTCGGCCGCGCGCGCCACGTTCATCAGCGCCTCGTCGGGCACCGTGAGTCCTTCCGCTTCCGCGATCATCCGGAGCTGCGCCGTGATCGCGCTCACGCCGATCGTGCGGAACTCGAAGACCTGCGCGCGGGACAGGATCGTGTCTGGAATCTTATCGGCCTCGGTCGTCGCCATGATGAAGACGACGTGCGGCGGCGGTTCCTCGATTGACTTGAGGAGGGCGTTGAAGGAATGACCGGAGAGCTGATGGACCTCGTCGATGATGAACACGCGCTTCGGATCGCGCGCCGGCGCGATCGCCAGTCCGCTGATGATCACCTCGCGGATGTTGTCCACGCCGGTGTGCGTGGCCGCGTCGATCTCGAGCACGTCCATGTCGCGGCCCTGTGCGATCTCGACGCAGGCGTCGCAGACGCCACAGGGATCCGGCGTCGGACCGTTGACGCAGTTGAGCGCGCGCGCGAGCAGGCGCGCGGTCGTCGTCTTGCCTACGCCACGCGGCCCGGCAAAGACGAACGCCTGATGGATGCGTCCGCTCGCGATGGCATTCCGCAGCGTGCGGGTCACGGCCTGCTGGCCGACGACGTCATCGAAGCGCTGGGGGCGCCATTTGCGAGCGAGAACCTGATACATGGACGGGAAGCAAAGACGAATGCAGATTGATGATTGACGATTGGTTGTGGGCTCCACCGCGACCCGGGAGGGCCTGCGGCACATGTCAGTGACTACTTAGCGCTGCTGCCTTCCGGCCCTGACGCGGTTCATAGGCTGAAATTGCACAGGTTCCGGGTCGCGGTGCGACCCACAACGACCGAAGTCGTGAGTGTACGTGGCGCGGGCGGCGCGAGGCAAGCCGATCGTCGGTCGGCTAGAATACGGCAGCTTTCGCGCGGTCGCGACGCGCACAACGCTCAGCTCGGATCCACATGCCCCTTCAATTGTCCATCCGTCCCGAAAGTGAGTGCCGGTGGGCCCTCGTCGCGCTGGGTGAAGTGATGCTTCGCCTCGACCCGGGCGATAGCCGCATCCACACGACCCGCACCTTCCAGGCCTGGGAGGGCGGCGGTGAATACAACGTCGCCCGAGGCCTGCGTCGCGCCTTCGGACTCCCCACGGCAGTCGTGACGGCGCTTGCCGACAATCCGGTCGGCCGGCTCGTCGAGGACCTGATGTTCCAGGGCGGCGTGGACCAGCACGTGCGCTGGATGAAGTACGACGGCGTCGGACGGTCCGTGCGCAACGGATTGAACTTCACGGAGCGCGGCTTCGGCGTGCGCGCGGCGCTCGGTTGTTCGGATCGCGGGCACACCGCCATCTCGCAGCTCCAGCCCGGGGACATCGATTGGGATCAGCTGTTCAGCAAGCTCGGCGCACGCTGGTTCCACACGGGTGGCATCTTCTGCGCGCTGTCGGAATCCACGCCACTCGTCGCGAAAGCCGCCATGGAGGCCGCCCGGCGGAACGGCACGCTGATTTCGTACGACCTGAACTACCGGGAGTCGCTGTGGAAGGCCGTCGGCGGTCAGGCACGGGCGCGTGAAGTGAACCGACAGCTCGCACCGCTCGTGGACGTGATGATCGGCAACGAGGAAGATTTCAGCGCTGCGCTCGGTTTCAGCGTCGAAGGCGTGGACGAGCACCTGTCGTCGCTCGACCCGACCGCATTCAAAGCGATGATCGGCCGCGTCGCGGATGCCTATCCCACTCTCCGCGTCGTGGGCACCACGCTTCGCGGCGCGACCACCGCGACACTCAACGATTGGGGCGCCATCTGCTGGGCGGACGGCATGTTCTCCGAAGCGCCCAAGCGCAAGAACCTCGAGATCTACGATCGCGTCGGCGGCGGCGACTCGTTCGCATCCGGATTGATCTACGGCCTGCTGACGGGCCGCGGGCCGCAGTGGGCCGTCGAATGCGGCGCCGCGCACGGCGCACTGGCCATGACGACGCCCGGCGACACGAGCATGGTGACGTTCGCCGAGATCGAACGCGTGATGCAGGGCGGAACGGCGAGGGTCAGTAGGTAGACGGGCGGGAAGGGAAAAGGGGTAAGGGGAAAGGGGAAAGGGGAAGGACAGAAGGACGAACACTCGAGCGCGCGACCGCCCTTAGCCCTCAGCCCTTTGCCCTACCCGGCTCTCGACCGCTCGACTCATCGCCCCGAGCGCTTCGCTGATCGTCACCGCATAGTCCTCCCACTCCCTCAATCGCTTCACGCTGTCGGGCAGCTCGGCGACACGCCGCAGGCAGTAGACGCGCGCGTCGTGGAGTGACGGAACGGTCCCGAGGGGCTGCCCACGCTGCATCACCTGCTGCAAGAGTGGCCTGCCGTCCTGACGCACTTCATCCGCGAGACCGATGACATCGCCGGCCACGGCACCAGCTGCCGGCATGCGCCACACCTGCTTCACGGCGGCGAGTGTGTGCTTGCCGGGACTCAGCTTCATGACCGGGCGGCGCACACCATCCCGCTCCGTCTCCACGAGTTTGTAGACCCCACCGAGCGCCGGTGAATCACGCGACGTGCTCAATGTCGTCCCGACACCGAACGCGTCGATCGGCGCGTCCGCGGCGAGCAGCGCTGCGATGCGGTCCTCATCGAGATCGCCAGACGCCAGGATCTTCGTGCCGCGGAGTCCACCCGCATCGAGGATGGCGCGAACGTCGCGGCTCAACGGACCAAAATCGCCGCTGTCGAGCCGGACGGCGCCAGGTGTGAGGCCAGCCGACACGATTGCGCGTACGGCGTGCAGCGTGTCGTAGGTGTCCACGAGCAGCGTGGTGTCGGGACCGTAGATGTCGAGGTACGTCCGAAACGCGTCAATCTCGGTTGGGAACGATTGCACCCACGAGTGGGCCATCGTGCCCGAGAGAGGGATGCCGAACCGGTACCCGGCTTCGACGTTCGACGTGCCAGCGCAGCCAGCGACGAACGCGGCGCGGGCCGCGTAGAGCGCGGCGTCGAGTCCGTGCGCCCGGCGGGTCCCGAACTCGAGCACCGGACGTCCTGCGGCCGCTGCAACAATGCGTGCCGCCTTGCTGGCGATGAGCGTTTGAAAGTTGACGATCGCGAGCAGCGCGGTTTCGACGAGCTGAGCCTGCGGAGGAGCGGCTCTGACGCGCAGCATGGGTTCGCCAGCAAACGCCGGCTCTCCCTCGCGCATGGCCCACACATCGCCCTCGAATCGAAACGACGGCAGCAACTCGTTGAAGAATGCCTCGCCGGCGGCGGCGAGACCAGGGACGGTACGGAGGTACGCGATCTCCTCCGGTGTAAATCGAAGCGCGGTGAGGTACTCGATGGCCTCGGCGAGCCCGGCGGCGACGAGGAATCCACGATAGGGAGGCATGTCGCGCACGAACAGCTCGAACGTGCTCGATCCGGTTACGCCGGCTCGCTCGTACCCGGCCATCATCGTCAGCTGGTACAGGTCGGTGGCGAGCGCGCTCTTCACGGGACACTCCGCAACACTCGAATCGCCGGGCCGGCTGGATCGCGCCGGCGGGATTTGACACGATAGCAGGATGCAGACCGACTCGATGCAAGCGTTGCTCATCGTGGACGTCCAGAACGACTTCTGTACGGGAGGCGCCCTGGCGGTGCCCGACGGCGAGAGCGTCGTGCCTGCACTCCGGCGGCTCGCGCAGCAATTCACCGCGCTCGGCCTGCCGGTCTATGCCACGCGTGACTGGCATCCGGCCGACAGCCGGCATTTCGCCAGCCATGGGGGTAGATGGCCCGTGCACTGCGTGCAGGGCACGCCCGGCGCACGGCTCCGCGAAGACCTCAAGCTGCCCTCGAGCGTCCACATCGTATCCAAGGGACAATCACGAACCGACGATGGGTATTCGGCGGTAGTAGGAGAAGTCGCGGGCCGGGGCACGCTGCTCGAGGATCTCAAGACTCGCGGCGTGGACAAGGTGGTTGTCGGCGGTCTCGCCACCGACTATTGCGTCAAGCACAGCGTGCTCGACCTGCTCAGCCAGGGCTATGCGGTCACCCTGTTAACGGACGCAATCCGTGCAGTCGACCTCAAAGCCGGTGACGGACAGCGGGCCCTCGACGAGATGACCGCCGCCGGGGCGACGCTGTCCACGGCACGAGACGTGGCCTGACGACAACTCCCAACTCCCAACCTCCAACTCCCAACTTCGCCTGTCGCCCGTAGCCGGCAGTCCGAAGACCGAAGACTAACTGCCCCCCAACCATCGGGCGACTTCCGTCCTCTAATGAGTGCGTGACCGACGAGCAGCTGGTCGCCCTGGCCCGTCAGGGTGACACAGGCGCCTTCGGCGAGCTGGTGACGCGCCATCACGCCGTTGTCTTCCGCACTGCGTTCACGGTCTGCCGGTCGCGCGACGAGGCCGACGAGGTGGCGCAGGAGGCGCTGATCCAGGCATGGCGCAAGCTGGCGACGTTCCGGGCGCAGGCGCAATTCAAGACATGGCTGTTACGTATCGCCTGGCGTCTGGCGATCGCGCGCCGTCGTTCCGTCTGGGCCCGGCTGCGCCGGTTCGTGGAGCCCGGCGCGGATCCCGCGGCTGAGCCGTTCGACGCGGGCGCAAGTCCCGAGGCCAGCGCGGCAAGTCGCGAGCTGCTGCGAGCGGTTCAGGACCAGGTCGATCGGCTGCCGCCCAAGCTGCGGGAGCCGCTCCTGCTGGCCATGAGCGGCGACTGCACGTTCGAGGAGATGGCGGCGGTCCTCGGAGCGAAGACAGGCACGTTGAAGTGGCGGGTGATGGACGCGCGGCAGCGGATCAAACGGGGACTGGCGGCGCGGGGATACGAATGGCCATGAATCCGGATCGGCGGGTCATCGACGATGGGCAACTGGACGAGGCGCTGCGGCGCATCGCGTCCGCGCCCGTGCCTGCGGATTTGCCGGATCGTGTGCTCGATGCGATCCATGCGGATGTTGACGGTGGCTGGCTTCGTGTCTGGCGGCCGGCGATCGGAGTTGGCGCGTTCGGAGTCGTGTTACTCGTGGCGGCCGGGGTGTGGATGAAGGCGCCTGACGTGCCTCGGGAGGCTCAAGGCACAGGGCGCACGGCACAAGGCCCGGAAACCGCGCACCTCCGCACCGTCGCACCTTCCGCACCTCTCGCACCGCCGAGGGCGGGCCACATCGAGGAACACCGAATGGACCCGCCCCCACAACGCACCTTCGCCTCTGCGCCCCTCCGCCCCCCCGCACCTTACGCACCGCGAGAAGCCCAGTCCGACGAGATCGAACTGCTCGAACCGCCCGAGCCATTGACCGTCGTGCGGTTACAGATGACCGAGTTATCGGAGCGCGCACTCCAGGTGGATGCGCTGCATATTCCCGCGCTCGAAATGGAAACACTCGAGCGGTGATTGCAAAGGAGTCCCCATGTCACTACGGACGCTCGCGGGTATCACGGCCATCGTCTGCGGCTTATCACTGGCCGTGGCCGCACAAGCACCGCCCACGCCACCCACGGCATCGCCGGGCCCGGCAAAGGTGCACCCTGAGAAGCCCGCCCCGGGGATACCTCCGCCCGTGCGACAGGGCAAAGACATCAACATCCGAATCGACGGCACCGTCATCGAGTCGCGCGGCGACAAGGTCGTTGACAAGAAGGTCATCAGCGTGACCTGTGTGGACGGCAGAGGGGCGTTCGTCCGATCGTCTCAGCAGGTCGCGTTCCGAGCCAAGGGCAGTGATGGATTCAGCTACCGCGATGCCCCGCTCAACATGGATGCGGATGTGACCCTGCGCGACGACGGACGCGTACTCGCAAGGATCACAGTGGAGTACCGGACACCGGCGACCTCCGAGTCCGGGGACGCGATTGATGGCGGCATCCGGCAGAGCGTGTCGGTCGTGCTCCAGCCTGGGGTGCCGCTGATGGTGGCGCAGTCGGCCGATGCGGTCGGCGATCGGCGCGTGGCCCTGGAGGTGACCGCCACGGTTCTGAAGTAACGCACGGGCGGCATTGACGAATGCGGATTGCCGATTGACGATTGGCCATGCGCTACGCGTTCCTCGTCGAGAGCTATGCGACCGAACGGCTCAAGGTCCTGAGCGTGTGGAGCGAGTTCGCCGACGCCGACCTCCCGGTTCGGCCGCGCCCCGGGGATCCCAGGGGACGAACCGTCCACGAGCACATGGTTCATCAGTGCGTCAGCGAAGACACCTGGTTCCGGATCATGCTCGGCATCGACGTCGGGGCGCCGCCGTTGCCCACGGTGGAGTCGCGGCTCGAGTTCATCAGACGTTACGCCGAGGACAGCAGCCGCCGGCTCGAGCGGTTGCGGCTGACAGACGATGAGTGGTGGGAAGAGTCCGCTGCCTTCTTCGACGTGCGTCGGTCGCGTGCGTGGATCGTGACGCGTCGTCTGACGCACACGTCCCACCATCGCGGACAACAGCTGACGTTGCTTCGCACGCTCGGGCGCGACGTCCACAGCACCTACGGACCGACCGCTGATACCGGCGGACTGTTCCAGAATCGGGCGCCGACCATCTACGCTTATCCCACGGTCGATGCGCTGATCGACGGCGAGAGCCTGGGCGGTCGGAAAGCCGCGTTGCCGGCCGCCACCGACGTGCCGGTCACCGAACGGCCTGTCCCTTGAGCCTCCGTACGACGTGCGCGTACGCGCTCCGCGGCGCTCTTGCTCGTGAGGCGAATCGGATTGACAGATGACGATTCCGTTTCCGAAGGAACACGGCGCCTACGGTCAGATCGCCTTTCCGCTCATCGCCGCCTTCGGCGTCGCCGGTGTCTCCGCGGCCGGACTCCTGTTTGCCGCCCTCGTCGTAGCGGTGTTCCTCGCGCACGAGCCCACGCTCATCGTCCTGGGACACCGCGGAGCACGGGCACGACGCGAACGACGGCGGCCTGCGACCGTGTGGTTGGCCTGCCTCGCCGTCGTGGCCGCGACGGCTGCCGTCGCAATGCTGCTGACCCTCGCCCCCTCGGCGCGCTGGTCGATCGTCGTGCCGCTGGCGCCCGCTATCCTGCTCGCAGGCGCTGTCGCGCGCGGCGCTGAGAAATCGGGGCTGGGAGAGACGGCCACGTCGCTGGCGTGTTCTGGAGCGGCGATTCCAGTAGCGATCGCTGGTGGAGCATCGCCAGTGACTGCCGCCGCCGTGGCCATCCCGTTTGCACTGCTCTTCGTGTCGAGCACGGTCGCCGTGCGAGCTGCGATTCTGGGCGTGCGGGGCGGTGGAGACCCGAAGGCCGCGGCGACCTCGCGGTGGATCGCGCTCGGTCTCGTCGTCACCGCGAGTGTCGCGGTCACTTTCGCGTCAGCGGTGCGCCTGCTGCCGGCGCCGGTCGTGTTCGCCACGGCACCCGGGCTGATCACCGCGTTCACCATTGCCATGTGGCCACCCGCTCCCACACGCCTCCGCGCACTTGGATGGACGCTCGTCGCGGTCTCTCTCCTGACGACCGTGATCGTCGTCGTCACCAACCAACCGTAGACCCCGACTGGCTGCGGGTCGCGCCGAGAACTGCCGGTCGCCGGCCCGTGTGCGTTACTTCACGACCAGCGTGCCCTTCATGCCGGCGAGGAAGTGCCCGGGGAAGCTGCACAGAAACGTATACGTGCCAGGCACGGTCGGTGCCTTGAAGCTCACGTCGGCAGACTCACCCGGTCCGACGAGGGACGTCGACGCGAGCACCTTGGCCTTGAACTCGGGAGGGATGTAGCCGGTGGCGTAGGCGTTGGCGGCGGCGGTGGTAAATGCCTTGCCGTCCGTTCCCTTCGCGAGCAGCACGAAGTTGTGACCCATGGCCGCCTTGGGGATCGTCCCGATCGACTTGATGCGGACGTGCAGCATCTCGCCTGGCTTGGCCGTGATCGTGGCCATGTTGTATTTCATCTGATCGTTGCCGGTGAGCTCGATGAGCCGACCCTCGGGAGCGGCCGCTGACGAGAGGCTGGCGGCCAGCAGCACGAGAGTTACGAGTGATGAGCGGACGAGAACGTGGATGCGCATGATGTAATCGACCTTCCGTGTAAGAGGCGCCTCGGCATGACCGTGTCGGGCACGCTCGACACAGTCATCGTATACGACTGGATGGTCGGTGACGCGAGCACTCGCGGCTCGAAGCGTTTCCAACGCCCTGCGCTATCATCGCTGACGTGCGGACGCGCGCGGGCTCGGCTCTTCTGTTGGTGTGTCTCGCGACGTCGGCAATCGTCGGCTGCGGGTCGAGCGGCGCACCGCCGGCCCCATCGAACCCACCAACGCAGACGCCTCCGCCGCAGGATCCGATTCCGGTCATCGCCGGCGACTGGACCGGTACGTTCGAGTCCTCCAATCAGCCGCCGCGCGCGATCACGTTCACGATCGTGCAGGCCGCCGGCTTTTGCATCGACGGTGCGTGGAAGGACACCGCGGATCAATGGACCGGCGCTCTCAGCGGCGTCGCGACATCGACGGCGTTCTCGGGACAATTTTCCGTCGAGCAGAAGGCACAGGACGGCACGCTGTGCACGGCCATGGCCACCATCGAAGGCCCGATGGCCGAGCGTTCGCTGGAATGGAAGGTCGGCGCGTTCTCACCGACGCCGTTGTGCCCGGGCGCGCTCCCCCTCTCGGGTGTGGTGAAACTGAAGAAGAAGTGACGCTCAGTCGTCGTGAGACGGCCCGGCCGGGACGTGCCCACCCATCGTCATGTTCCACATCCGGCTGCCAAAGCTCGCGGGCGCGATGCGCAGAAACACGCGCGCCGAGACCGGATGCTCGCCATGCGTGATCGTGAGTAGCGGTGGTACGGCATAGAACGTCGCGTCCGCGCCGACGCCGATCAGCACGCGCTTGACGCGGAGGAGATCGCGGATGCCGCCCGCCGTGAAGGCACCCACCGGATCGACCAGTTCGCCGGGATGCGGCACGTGCACCCGTTCCGGAAACAGCAGGATCTCGGTTTCGACCAACGTCCGCTCGGCACGGCCGTAGATCGTGAACCGCGCCGACCTGCGCGTGGCCTCGAGCAGCACCGAACCCACCGTGCTGTACCGTCGCGCATTCCGTCCGACCGCGACCATGGCTGCGGTGTACGTGTCTCCGCGCGGCGGAACCACGAGAGCGACACGTTGGTTCGCCGCTGGTCGCCGGGCTCGAGCAGCTCGGGTTCGTGCAGGTAGCCGTACGAAGCCTGCAAGGCCCACTCGGATGCGAACCGCAGCCACATGCGCGCCGACCACGAGTCGGGCGCGCCGAAGTCCAGGTCGTAGCGGTGCTCGTCGGGCTCGCGACCATGGAACGCCGAGCCCTCGAGCGTCAATGGGCCCCGATCGATCCCGACGAGCAGCACGCTGCTCGCCACGTGTGTGGAGTCGAAGATGTGGTGCGACAACGGCGCCGTCGGATTCTCTGCGCTCGATGGCCGATGCATGAACGCTGGTGGGCCGAGTGCCGCTTCGCCCACAGGCGCTGCGCCGAGTGTCATATGCGGCCCGCGGCCGAGAGGCACGCGCCAGGCGGCAGAGAGCTGCATGAAGAGGTCGTGCGGGTGCTGGTGATCCGTGATTTGAAGGCCGCGGTACGATTCGCCCTCCTGAAAGATCGAGGAGTAGCCCGGCTGTCCCACCGTCAATGGCTCAGCACTGAACATTCCCGTGAGCGTGAGAACACCGCTCCCGAGGCGACGTGCAGCCATTGCCATCAGCCAGTTCTGCGATCGGAAGTCGGTCTCGCCGCGCCGTCCTCCCTGGATGTTCAGCGTCCCGAACAGCGTGCCGTCGAGATGCAGACGCCATGCGGATCCCTCCGCGACGTGCACGTGTTGTCCCTCCTCCGACTCCGTCCCAGCGTGCTCGACGCCGTGCGCGTGTACAGGCCGCCGGTACGACGAGACACACCGACACCGCGGCCGCGACGAGACAACGAAGGATGCGGGCAACGATCATGACGGCGGGCAGTGGGAGGTCAGCGGGATGCGGCCGTCCGCTCGGCGGCCTGGACAATCTCTTCGAGGGCGCTTCGGCCCCGATCGGCGTCGTACCAGGCCTGGCGCGCCTCGAAGCGATGGCGGCTCTCGGGATCATCGGCCATGTTCGTGAACGCTGCCTGCAGGGCGCGAGGCCGTTCGACCCATGCCCCGGCGTCCTCGTTGCCGCGGACGAAGACGACGAGCGGCGTGACCCCTCGTCCGTCGGCGGTTGGATGACGGCTCATGAGCGGAGCGCCGAGCGTCCGATCGAGGATCCTGACGTCCACGTCGGCCAACGACGCGAGACGCACCACATACGGGATGGTGTTGGCCGAGTCGGTGCACCAGTCCTCGGCAACAATCAACAGCCGCAGGTCGTGCCCGGCATGCGCCAAACGATCGACGAGCGCGGGCGCGACGGTGGTGTGCTCGTCGTCACGCTGCCACAGGTCTCGTTGGGCGTGGACGGTGCTCAGGAACTGCGGCCAGGCGGAGGCGCGTTCGTACAGGGACTCGATTGTGGGTGAGGGCGCTGCTGACTGGGACGCTGGCCCGGCACTCAGGCACAGGGCCAGCCAGCACATGAGGCTCCACTGCACGTCGCGCTACCGGTCTCCGTACTGTTCGTCGCTGACCTTCTCCAGCCAGTCGACTGCCTTCCCGTCCAGCTGTTCCTGAACGGCGATGTGCGTCATCGCCGTCGTTGGCGACGCGCCGTGCCAGTGCTTTTCACCAGCGGGGAACCAGACGACATCGCCGGGGCGGATCTCTTCGACCGGACCACCCCAACGCTGCGCCCGGCCCCAACCCGCCGTAACGATCAGCGTCTGACCCAGTGGATGCGTGTGCCATGCCGTCCGAGCACCCGGCTCGAAGGTCACGCTGGCACCGACAGCGCGAGCCGGAGCAGCGGCCTGAAAGAGCGGGTCGATCCGCACGGTCCCGGTAAACCACTCGCCAGGTCCTTTGCCGGATGGCTGTGAACCAGTTCTCTTGATGTCCATAGGCCTCCACGCCTTGCCATCCGGTCGGGACATCCCTCCCGGAGCCTGTTCAGCGTAGTGGATGGTACACGCCATTACTGCAAGTTCTCAGGATGCTGTCGAACAAGCCCGCCGGCCGGGGAGCGTCGTTGCCGTTCCCTAGCGGGCGACCAACTGCTGCCCGCCATCGATGTCGTAGGTCGCGCCCGTCAGTGCCGTGTTGCTCATGATATGCACGGCAAGCGCGGCGACATCGGCAGGACTGACGACGCGCCGGATGGGCAGCGTGGCGCGGAGCTGATTGCGGCGGTTCTCGAGCTCATCGCCGAGGAGTGACGCCGACAACGGCGTGTCGACGAAGCCGGCGGCGATCAGGTTGACGCGGATGGGTGCGAGCTCGAGCGCGAGGTTGGCGACGATGGCCGGGAGTGCGGCAGTTCCGGCCGAGGCAATACCGAGGCCCTCAGCCGGGCGGCGGGCGCCGGTGCCACCCATGAACAGCAGCGTGCCTCCCGGCCGCACCGTGCTGGCGGCATGGCGCGCGATCTGGAATGCCAGCAGCATGTGCTCGTCGAGCACGCGTCGCGCTTGCGTGAAGTCCATCTCGCTCAGGCGTGCGTAGTACCGGCCGCCCGGCCGTGACCATCACGTGGTCGATCGGGGTCGGCAGACCGCGGAAGAACTGCTCGAGTGCAGCAGTATCCGTCGCGTCGAATGCCGCCGTCCTCAACGCGCCGAGCTCACTCGCCGCCTGCTCGAGGCGCTCGGGAGTCCGCGCGGTCAGGATGACGTTGGCCCCCTCGCCGCGTGCTCGCCGGGCCGTTTCCAATCCGATGCCGGCGCTCCCGCCGATCACGACGACGGTTTGGCCGAGCAGTTCCGGTTGGCGCCGGATTGACGACGTCGTTACCGTGCTCATTCGAATCAGTCCTGGTCTTCAAGCAGAGCGTGCGGTGCTTCCCGCGATGGTCCGAAAGCGTGTAGTCCGGAAAGACAGCTTCGGGAACGACGTCTGGGCGCATCCCGACCTCTACACTTGTGCCGGGAGAGCCCCTTCGACGTGACGCGTTGCATCCTTGACGGCCTCGTCGGGAGCCCGGCCTCGTTCCCGCGCAATGATGTAGGCGCCATACCATTCCGACCAGTGGTGCTTCGGCGCGGTTGGTTCGTACTCGCCATGCCGCTGCTCTGCCTCTCGCAGAAGATCCGTGACGGTCGGCAGATCCCAGCTGAGTCCCCGTCCGGGAAGCCGCGTCTTGACCTCTTGAAGCACCCACTGATTGCCGTCTGGATCCGCGAACGAGGCGTAGGAGAAGTAGGACCGACCTCCCTCGTCCGCGCCTGGAACGACCTGATGGTTGCCGTCGAAATGGAAGACTCCGCTGACATCGACACCGTGAGAGATGAGCTCGCTGCGTGCGGCCTCGATGTCATTGACGACGAGGAACATTCCCTGAGCAGAGCCCGGCACGGCGTTTGGGGCCAGATGGATCGAGCACTGCGATCCGGGCGGTGTGAGCTGCACCGCTCGAAAATCCTTGCCGATCCAGAAATCGGCGTCGAGCTTCCACCCGAGACCCTCGTAGAAGTTCTTCGCGCGGTCGATGTCGGATACCGGGATGGTGACGACCTCGAGTTTCAGATCGACGGTCGCAGGCGTGGGGATGTGGGTGCCGCGTTCGTTGCTCATCTGTGTGCTGCTCATGGTGACCTCGATGCGTTGGTAGTGAGTTGCGTCAGGATGCTCCAGCAGCACGGAATCGTCTATCACACTTTCGTATTGCCCGCGGTTTGACCTAGCTCGACGGGTTTTTACAATGGTCGCGGTGGCTCTCGTATGAATAGCGCCCTGGAGCTGCGGTTACCCGGCACAGAAGAGGAGGAGGAATTCCTGCGCGCTCACCACGCCACGACGCCGGACGTGCCGAACTTTCTGCACTACTACGTCGAGGGCATGTCTCTGGCGCGCTATCTCGAGGTGCTGGCGGAACGGGCGCGGGGCGAGAATCTTCCGCGGGGCCATGTGCCGTCGACGTTCCTGTTCGCGTACGACGGATCGAGGATCGTTGGCCGCGTGTCCATCCGGCCGACGCTCAACGCATTTCTCGTGCGCGTCGGGGGGCACATCGGCTATGCGGTGGTCCCGGAGTTCCGCCGCCGCGGCTATGCCACTGCGATGCTCGGGCTCGCACTTCGTTTCGCGCGCGACCAGTTCGGCATCGACCGCGTTCTGTTGACGTGCGACGACGACAACGTCGGGTCGATCAGGACGATTGAGAAGAACGGCGGCGTCCTGGAGAACGTCGTCAGCGGGCGTGATGTCGCCAAGCCGAAGCGGCGCTACTGGATTGACGTTCGAGGATAGTGTTCAGGCGGTCCACGCTCCGGATGGCGATCCGTGCTATGCTCGGTATCCGGATTTTGCCTCTTACCACGCCAGCCTCAAGCGTATCGAGCCACTCCTGACTCGCTCCTCCTGAAGTGCAGCCTAGCTACGAGACGACATCCACCGGGCATCAGTCCGATGCTCGGGAACGTCGCGATTGCGACAGAGGAGTTCAGTTCATGAGTCGGAAGTTATACGTTGGAAATCTCCCGTACGAAGTTGGCGAGACCGAGCTGCAGGAGCTGTTTGCGCGCGCAGGGTCCGTCGAAACCGTGACGGTCATGCGCGACCAGATGACGGGACGCGCGCGCGGGTTCGCGTTCGTCGAGATGGGCAGCGACGAAGAAGCGCAGACCGCGATCCGCGAATTGAACGCGAGCCAGGTCGGCGGCCGCAGTCTCACCGTCAATGAAGCCCGTCCGAAGGCCCCCCGCAGCGGTGGCGATTTCGGCGGCGGCTCCTCTCAACGCCGGCGCTCCGAGCCCCGCTGGTAGTCGTCCGCACGGCAAGTCTTGGTGGCCGCGCCGTCGCATCGACTCGAATAGAGCGGTGCCACGATTCAGCGCGGCCATTCTTTTTCTCACGCACTCTCGGTGCGTCCCGCCATCTCGAGCCAATCCAACTCCTCTTCCACTGGAACGGCGCTCAGCGCTCCGCCAGCTTCGCGTCCAGCGAGGCGCTCGCTCGCTGGAAGACTTCGGTGGCGTTGCCATCAGCAGAGACGGGCAGCACGAGCTGCTGCACCTTGTAGTAATCCAGCAGAGGAGCGGTACTCTCGGAGTAGGTCGCCAGACGCACGCGAATGGCGTCGGGCGTATCGTCCGCGCGCTGCTGGAGCGGCTGACCGCAAATGTCGCAAGTGCCCGGACGCGCCGGCGGGCGGGCCTGGAGGTGGTACACCGCGCGGCACCCGATGCAGGATCGGCGGCCGGCAAGGCGCGCAATGAGCCGGCTCTCCGGGATCCCGAACGCGATCACGACGTCGAGCGGGATGTGCGCGCGGGCCAGCATGTCATCGAGCGCGCGGGCCTGCGGCACGGTGCGCGGGAACCCATCCAGCAGGAAGCCGCCGGGGCACCGCAGGCAACCAATGCGTTCCCTCACGAGTTGCACTACGGTGTCGTCGGTGACGAGCTCGCCGTGCGTCATCATCTCGATCGCGCGGCGAAGAACTGGCGACCGCTTGCTCGCGTCGATGGTCGCGGCCACGCGAAAGACATCGCCGGTGGAGAGATGACAGGCGCCACGGCTGCGGGCCAGCATGGCGGCCTGCGTTCCCTTGCCCACCCCAGGCGGTCCGAGCAGGAGGGCACGAAGAGGCCGGAGCGGATTACCAGGGGTCCGATCACAGAGGAAGGCGGGACCCTTGAGCCAGGCAGCGCGATCGGGGAGGATGTCCATGGGTCACCTGCGAGCGTCGACCCGTCCGCTACCAGCGTAGATCCGTTCGCACCGAACTACCAGCGACGGCGCGACGTATTCCCGTCAACGTGTGAAATCGCAAGTAACTCGCGCCGCAGCGCATCGGGCGATCGGTCGGATGCGACCTCAGGCCATGAACTCGACCTTGCCGGTTGCCACGTCGTACATCGCACCGACGATCTGAATGGCGCTCTTCTTTTCCAGATCCGCCAGAATCGGGCTCCGCCGGCGGATGTTGTCGAGCCCCAGCTGGACGTTCGTCCGCGCGACCATGTCTACGTACGCGGCATTCTTGCTCGACTTCTCACCGGCGAACGTGGTCGCTGAGATAGCAGGCTTCACGCGGGCAAGCAATCCCGTCAGATTGCCCATCTCGACGTCGTCGATCGCACCCTTGATGGCGCCGCACGCCGTGTGTCCGAACAGCAGCAGCACTTTGGCGCCGGCCACGGCGCAAGCGAACTCCAGACTCCCGAGCAGATCGTCGTTCACGACGTTGCCCGCGATGCGGGCGTTGAACGTGTCCCCGATGCCCGCGTCGAAGATGATCTCGGCTGGCGCGCGCGAATCGATGCATCCTAGGATCGTGGCGGCCGGAAATTGACCGGCAGCGCTCGTGCGCTGCTGATCCCGATAGTCTCGCGCGGCCATTGTTCCAGCGAGAAAGCGTTCGTTGCCCTTCTTCAGTGCGTCGAGCACCTGGCTGGGTGTCAGCCGGTCGCGCTGTTCCTTCGTGAGAGAACCGGTCTGTGCCGCATCCCCAGCGGCCGGAGCAGCCGCGCACGCGCCGATCGCTGTCGCGAGGAAACACCGACGACTGGCATTCCGATTTCTGGACGAGTCGTTCAAGGACGCCGGCTTCATGAGATTCCTCCGTCGGTCTTGCTTTCCCAGAGGACACTCCGCCCGCGGCGAGTCTAGCTGAGGAAAAGCGCGTGTCGGACTCCGTCGATGAGCATCGCGAACGCCACGGTACAACTCTCCGTCTCGGGCGGCAAGTCCGCGGCCTCGAGGTGTGCGGAGGGGTCGCGCGCCGGATGTAGAATGCGCGTGAGTCCAGGCGAGGCACACATGCACGACCTTGTGATGACGGCCGTACGGACGGTAACGCAGAACCTCGGTATCAAGGTTCGTCGTCTTGCGAGCGTAGTCCTACTGCTCGTCGGCGGAGCGCCCCTCCTGGCGCAGGACTACACCCGCGACTCGGGGCCACCGTTATTTTCGTACCAGGAACTTGTTCGGCTGGAATCGCCTGAGGGCCTGCCTGCCGAGCTTGCGACCAAACTCCATACCGTCACGACCACTCCCTTCGTCAACAACGAGGCCTATTTTCGAGGCGCGCGGCCGCGTCCTCTCGACGGGGAGGGGCTTGGCCCGACGCTCCGCGTCGCGTACTGGAACATCGAGCGCGGCCTCGAGCTCGACGAGATGCTGCTGTTCCTGACCGACAGCGCACGCTTCATGGCACGGGTTGCCCAGGAGCGCACCCACGCCCAGGAGATCGGTCAACGGATCCGTAACGTCGATCTGGCGAAGATTCCCCAGGAGATCGAACTGCTGAAAGCGGCCGACGTGTGGATCCTGAACGAAGTCGATTGGGGAGTGGAGCGAACGCAGTACCGGGAAGTCGTCCGTGAGCTAGCCGAAGCACTGAACATGAACTGGGCGTACGGCGTGGAGTTTCTGGAAGTCGATGCAAAGCAGTTGGGGACCGACACGTTCGACGCAGGCGAGGACGAGCAGTCCCGGCAGCAGTTGCTCGAGGAGTTCAAGGTCGACAAAGCCCGCTTGCGGGCACTGCACGGGAACGCGGTGCTATCGCGCTACCCGATCCGCTCGGCACAGCTCGTTCCATTCACGGTCGGATACGACTGGTTTACCGAGAGCAAGATCCGCCCGCTGGAGAAGGGCAAGCGCAAAGCCGCCATCCTGATCGGAGAGGACTTGCTGCGCGAGGTCCGCCGCGGGCAGCGCACCACCCTGTTCGTCGATCTGGACGTGCCCGAGGCGCCCGGCCATGCCGTGACCGTCGCAGCCACGCACCTGGAGAATCGTACGAAGCCTGCGACCCGCCGTCAGCAGATGGAGGAATTGCTGAAGCAGATCCACGATGTTTCCCATCCCGTCATCCTGGCAGGCGATTTCAACACCACGGGTGGCGACTCAACCCCGACCAGTGTGGAGAGATTCCTTTACAAGCGATACGGAAGCACGGACTTCTGGACCACGAAGGGCGTCCAGTGGGCGACCGGTGTTGGCGTCGTCTACACCGGCGCCAGGACGGTCCGTAAGCTCGCGAAAATCGAGTACCGCGTCGACCCGACGTCTGCGAACATCCCGGGCGCGTCGGCAAATCTGGAGCGCGGATTGTTCACGACCATCGAGCGGTTTCGGTTCGAAGACGGACATGCGTTCGATTTTCGCGGCGTGTCCGAACGGACGGTCAATGGTCGATCGGGTACGTTGGCCGACTCCAACGAGCGCGCGAGCGGCGGATTCGCTCCGACCTTCGTGACGGAATTAATTTGGGGCAAGGTTCGTGTCGCCAGGTTCAAGCTCGACTGGATCTTCGTGAAGTCCGATCTGGACAATCCGCGGGATGTGAAAGGGCCATATCGCTTCGAGCCGCACTTCGCGCGGACGATGAGTGATTTGAACAACTGCCTGCCGCACCCGCTGTCCGATCACAGCCCCATGACTGTCGACCTTCCGCTGACTGAACCCGCCTTGCGGCCGCATCGTACGGCACAGTGAACCGAACCGCCACGTTCGTCCTATCTGGCGTCTTTGTTTCTCACGGCCGCTTTGGCGGCCGCCCGGCGCTCTGACTCTTCCAGGACGAGCCGGTAGGCGATGTAATACTTGTAGATGTTGGCGACGTAGGTCACTGTCTCGCGGCCGATGCGCTCGGATGCGATCTGCTCGACGTTTCCAAACCACACGTTGGGATCCAGCCCGCGTTTCTCCGCTTCCTTCCGCAACTGGCGCACCCGGCCCGGCCCCGCGTTGTAGGCCGCGAAAGTGAACAGCCCTCTGTTCAGGTCGTCCATCGGCTCGTCCTTGAAGAACGTGTCCTCCGTCGTGCGCATGTACTTGACGCCGGCATGAACGTTCGGCTCGATCTGCCTGATGTCGCCGACCTTCATTTCCTTGCCGGTGCCGGGCATGAGCTGCATGATGCCGATCGCGCCGGCCTTGCTCTTGGCTTGTTGATTGAGCTGGGATTCCTGATACCCCTGCGCGGCCATCAGGAGGAAGTCGATCTTGTACTTGTCGCCGTACTTGCGAAAGAGCTGAACGACGGCCAGGAATTTCCGGCGCTCGGCCTCGGACGCGGCGCTCTTCACGTAGGTGGTATTCACCAGATAGCGCCGCTCGATCGTGTTGCCAAAGGCTGTGCCGAGCCCGTAGTTCGCCATGAACCGGTTCAACGCCGCAGAGAGCTGTGGACTGTTCTTGCGGACGGCGATGGCAAGCGCGCCGCCGGTGTGGACGGCGATGTCCCGGTGGACGGTCACGTTCGGAAAGATCTTCTGCCAGAACGTTGCCAGATAGTCGTCCACCACGATGGACGGGATCAGTCCGGCGTTCACCATCTCGAGCAGGTCGTCGTCTTCGAGGTTCTCCGGTGCGCTCTCAATCACCACCGGCGGCTTCCCCTGCGCTGCGAACTTCTCGTTCAGCGCCAGCAGGCTCTGGTAGTACCCGCTCGATTGGCGAGCGAACACACGCCGACCTGACAGGCCGTCCACCGACGCGATGGAGGGTGCGCCGGGTCCGGTGACGATGATCTGGTCGACGTTCATCCGGGTCGGATTCGTGAAGTCCACGAACTTCTGCAGGTCGGGCCTGACGGTAATCTGTGCCGCAACCATGTCGAGTTTGCCCTCGACCAGGGCTGGCAACAGCTTGTCGCGCGACAGAGGGACGAAGAACACGAGGACCTTGTTCTTGCCGCTGGTCTTCAGTGCCTTGTTGATCCGTTCCTCGACGAGGCGTCCGTACCTGGTACGCCACGCCCCGCTGTACGCCTTTGTCAACGAAGTAGAACGTGCGGTTGAACGTGACGCCGATCCGGATCAGCCGCCGCTTGATCATCTCGTCGAAGTCGCCTGTGAACGGCTTCAGGAGGGCCTGGTACACGTCCTCAGGCAGCTGGGTCTCGAGCCCCGACTGCAGGGAGCCCCCGAGGGCGGGTACTTGCGTGCCCGGGGCTGCGGACTTGTTGTCGCCGCACGCGATGAGCATCACGACGACGCCAACCAGCATAGCCAGGGAGACTTTGGTTCTCGCGTCCATCATTGGTGCCCGTGACAACCGTCATCGACGGATCGGGATCCTAGAAGCATTACGGGTACCGCCGGGCTCTCCCCAGGGAGGACGCTGCAAGTGTTGAATTCAGGAGGCTTGGATGAGGAACGTCGTGCGCTTCTCTGGAAGCGGCTCCGCGGGAGCGGAGTCGGACCCTGGATGCCGGAGCCGGCCGCCGCACCGCCGAGCCGGTCACGATGCGGGTCCTGTCGAGACCCAGCTCAGGGCGCCGACCGTTGTTCTGCGGGCTTGGCGGCAAGCGACAGGTTATGAGCCGTGTTGACGAGCGCGATGTGCGAGAACGCCTGCGGATAGTTCCCGACCAGCCGGTGTGCGTCGGTATCGTACTCCTCGGCAAGCAGCCCGACATCGTTGCGCAATTCAAGCAATCGTCCGAACAACCGCCGCGCGTCGTCGACGCGGCCCAGGAGGACGTAGGCGTCGGCCAGCCAGAAGGCGCAGGCGAGGAACGCGCCTTCCGGACCGGGGAGGCCGTCATCACTCGCCGCCGGGTCGTAGCGACGCAGGAAACCGTCGACGAACAGCCGGCGTTCCACCGCCTCCACCGTGCCGCGTACCCGTGAGTCGTCGGGAGGAAGGAAGCCGACGGTCAGAATGAGCAGAAGGCTCGCGTCGAGTGCCTTCGAGCCGTATGACTGGACGAAGCTCCCGATCTCCGGGTCGAATCCTCGCGTGCAGACGTCTTCGTGAATCGCCTGTCGTGTGCGGCGCCAGCGATCGATCGGACCCTTGAATCCGAAGGTCTCGGCCGCCCGGATGCCGCGATCGAAGGCGACCCACGCCATGACTTTGGAGTGGGTGAAATGCCGGCGGTCAGCTCGGACTTCCCACAGCCCTTCATCCGGCTGATGCCAGATCGAGCTGAGATGTTCGAGCATGGCGCGCTGGAAGGCCCAGTCTTCTTCCCGAGACTGCAATCCACCTCTCCGTGCCTGGTGCAACGCGTCCATGACCTCGCCGAACACATCGAGTTGAAGCTGCCCGTGCGCGGCATTCCCGATGCGTACGGGCGCGGAGCCTTCGTAGCCGGGCAGCCAAGGGACTTCGTACTCCGTGAGACGTCGTTCACCGGCCAGTCCGTACATGATCTGCAGCTGCGATGGTGCCCCCGCCGCCGCGCGCAACAACCAATCTCGCCACGCGCACGCCTCTTCGAAGTAGCCAGCATTCATGAATGCCAGAAGGGTCAGCGTCGCGTCCCTGAGCCAGCAATAGCGATAGTCCCAATTGCGGGATCCGCCGAGCGCTTCCGGCAAGGATGTCGTGGGAGCCGCCACCATCCCGCCGGTCGGTGCGTAGGTGAGGGCCTTCAGCGTGATGAGTGAACGTGTCACGGCGTCCGACCACTCGCCGTCGGAGGGATTCTTCGCGACCCACTCGCGCCAGAAGCGCTCGGTCTGGCGCAATGCGGCGTCCGGATCGATGGCTTGGGGTGGCCGCCGATGGGACTGTCCGTGCGTCAGGACGAACGGCACGACGGAGCCTTCCGCGACCTCGAACTCCGCTCTCGTCGTCAGGCCCTCGCCGCGCAGCTCGACGGGCGTGCGGAGCGTCACCATGTCGGGTCCGGCAATCGCACGCAATGTCCCGTCTTCGAGCCGGCTCACCCACGGCACCGCGCGACCGTAGTCGAATCGAAGGATCAATTCGGTGTGCAGCCGCACGCGCCCGCGGTCGCCGCGGACAAGGCGCACCACGTCGGAGTTGCGGCCGCGCGGCGGCATGAAATCAACGATGGTGACTGCGCCATCGGCGGTCTCGAGGCGAGTCTCGAGAATCAGCGTGTTCTCGCGGTAGTGTCGCGTCCGGCGGGCGTCCGCGCCGGACACGTCGATCAGCCAGCGGCCGTGTTCCGGCGTGCCGAGCAGCGCGGCGAAGCATGCACCCGAATCAAAGCGCGGCCAGCAGAGCCAGTCGATCGAGCCGGATCGGGAGACGAGCGCAGCGGTCTCGCAGTCGCCGATCAGGGCGTAGTCCTCGAGTGGAGTGCTCATCAGCGACGAATTCTACGATGACCATTGGTGCCATTGGGTCGGCGCGAGAAGGCTGCTGCGCGTGTGAGCCCCCGGAAGCGATCGCACCGGGGGCCCACCAGCGCCTTACCAGAGGCTAAGGACGGTCCGTCTGATGACGTGACGCGGACGTAGAAACGGCCGCTTCACCCGACGAAGACACATCCTCGGCACCGCTCTGCTTCAGCAGGTCCTTCGCACGGGTGATTTCAGCGGACGTGTCGCAATGGACCGACAACAACACGCCGCCCTTGCGAAGCCGACCTTCGTAGCGCTTGGCTTCGTATTCCGGAATCCCCATTCCTGCCAAAGCCCCGACGAGACCACCGACTGCTCCACCTACGCCAACTCCCGCCAGCGCTCCCATGATTGGACCGGCCGCAATGAAGGGGCCGACACCAGGAATCGCCAAAGCCCCAATGCCCGCCAGGAGGCCAAGGCTGCCGCCGATCACACCACCGGTCGCCGCGCCAGTGGCCGTCCCTTCCGGCGCCTTGGTGTGCTTCTCGTGTGCGAAGTCTCTCGTCACGTCGTTGTCCGGCAGCAGTACGGAGATGTCATCGTTGAAGAAGCCGGCGCCGACCAAAACGTCGACGGCTCGTTCCGCCTGTGCCACTCCCGGATAGATGCCGAATACAGCGGTCTTCTTGTCTTTATCTGCCATGAAAATATTCCGCCTCTCTTGTCTGGTTAGTTATCGTTCCGTAAATAGCGGCTAGCCCTTCGCCTTGTCCGACTCTGGAGGCGCCACCGTCAACTCATTGGTGACGTGCCCGGCGCCGGCCACTGTCGTCGCTTTGGCTTCCACCGTCTTCAGTTCTTCCTGTGAGCGCACCGGCCCCTTGAGCGTGACGTGACCATCCTGCGAGATGACCTTCACGTTGTGGGCATATGTCGATAGCGTCTTGTCATGCACCAACGCTTGCCGGATCTTCTGCGTGAGCGCGCGATCGGTCGGGTTCTCTTTCTGCTGATCGGCTGTGACAGCGCCCTTGGCACGATCGCCAGCGTTGGCCTTGCTGTTATCCGCTTGCGCGAAGAGCGGGACCGCAGTTGCAATCCCACTCACGACGAGCGCGCGAACGAACGTCTTCAACACGTGACTCATCTCTTCCTCACTTGTACTGGAACATGGCTCGGTTACTGAGCCTGTGAACTGCAAGCGCGATACCGTGGAGAACGGTTGAGACTGAGACGTGGAACTGGGCGGGCTTCTGCGAATTCACCGATGAGAGCACTGGTGAGCTGCGGCAATCATGCGGGTCGACTTGAACGTTTTCCAGGTAGTCTTTGCAAGTGCGCGGCGCAGCCGTATCGAGCGTCCGAACGCCACGCAACGTCGTAGTGAAGAGGCGTCCCACGTACGAGTGAGACTGTGGTGTTGGTACTGGACGAGAAATTGACGAGTCATTTCATGACGCCGGTACATTCCGGACTCTGAGAGCGGGCGAATGGATTCACGTTTCTTGATGACGTTGCAGGTCGCCGTAGTCGGCGCACAGAGGATCGGCGCAGTGCCTCACGGTACGCGTGTCACGGCACCAATCGCGAGCGGCCACTTCGAGGGTCCTCGCCTTCGCGGCACGGTGCTGCCCGGCGGAGGCGATTGGACGCTCCTTCGTGGAGACGGTGTCCTCGAGCTCGACTTGCGCGTCACACTCGAGACCGACGATGGTGCCCTCATTCACATGTCGTCCTTCGGGCTTCGTCACGGGCCACCGGACGTGATCGCGGCGCTCGCGCGGGGCGAGCGCGTCGATCCCGTGACCTATTACTTCCGGACCACGGCTCGGTTCGAAACCGGACACCCGAAGTACGCGTTTTTGAATCGCCTTCTAGCTGTATCGAGCGGCGATCGCCGCGCCGAGGGACCCGTCTACACGATCGACGAAATCCTGTGAGCACCATGCGAACACGTCCCCTGATGTCACTCCGGCTGAGCACGGCGTCCACTCAAGAAATCGGCGCCGGACCGCACGGCACTCGCATCACATTCCCGATTGTCGGGGGCTCGTTCGAAGGTGACCGGCTTCGCGGCAAGGTGTTGCCAGGCGGCGACGACTGGGCGGTCAGACGCCCGGATGGCGTCCTCGAGCTGGATCTGCGCGTGACGCTCGAGACCGATGACGGCGCCCTCATCCACATGACGTTCGAGGGCATCCGTGACGACGACGCGCCGGGAGCTCCTTACTTTCGGACGCTGCCCCGTTTCGAGACCGCCGAGCCGAAGTACTCCTTCTTGAACCGGCTGCTGGCCGCCGGAACGGGAGAGATCCGGACCGACGGGCCGGTGCACGTGATCGAAGAGATCCTGTGAGCTCGCGGAATCGAGCGGCTCCCGAAGAATTCCCACCGGCGAGTGGGGAAAAACCCGTGGACGCACTCTACTAGCCCCACCCCTAGCGATAACACAGCGGCACGCGATCTGCTCTGTCAGTGACGCAGCGTCTGACTGCACTCGGCGGAGGTGTCCGACGCGTGGCCGTCTGTCATGAATGTGGCCAGTCCATCCATCGCCATGCCGCCTCGCTCCGCTCACCAGTCGCGTGGCTGGTGGCCAAGTATCACCGGGCGCGCAACGATCATCGCAGCCCTTGCGCTCACCGGTATCGTCGCGCATCTCGCATTGCGCTGGGGCACCGATACGTCGCCGGCCGCTCGGGAACTGCCGTTGTACGTCGTTCTCGCGGCAGGCGGTGTACCGCTGGTGCTGTCCCTCGCGCTCAAGCTCGCTCGGCGCCAGTTCGGCTCGGATCTGCTGGCCGGGATTTCCATCGTCGCCGCGGTGCTGCTCGGGGAGTACCTGGCCGGAGCGTTTGTCGTGTTGATGCTGTCGGGCGGAGAAGCCCTCGAGGTGTTCGCGCTCGGACGAGCGTCCTCGGTGCTGCAGGCGCTCGCACATCGAATGCCCCTGGTCGCACATCGCCGTGCGAACCGGCAGGTCATGGAAGTGCCGCTGGACGAGGTCCGCATCGGCGACGAGCTGATTGTGTACCCCCATGGGATCTGCCCGGTTGACGGCGTGGTCATCGATGGCCACGGTGTCATGGACGAGTCGTATCTCACGGGCGAACCGTTCATGATGCCGAAGGCACCTGGATCCGAGGTGTTCTCGGGCGCCATCAACGGCGAGAACGCGTTGACGTTGCGGGCGGGGCGGTTGGCGGTTGATTCTCGCTATGCCCGCATCATGAACGTCATGCGTGACTCGGAGCAGCGGCGTCCGCAGCTCCGCCGGCTCGGTGATCAACTGGGCGCGTGGTACACACCAATCGCGTTGGCGCTCGCGATTTCGGCGTGGATGTGGAGCGGCGAGCCGGTGCGATTCCTGGCGGTGCTCGTCGTGGCGACACCGTGTCCCCTGCTCATCGGCATACCGGTGGCCATCATCGGCGCCATCTCGCTCGCGGCGAAGCGAAGCATCATCATTCGCGATCCGGCGGTCCTGGAGCGCATCGACGGATGCCGCACGATCGTTCTCGACAAGACGGGCACCTTGACATACGGGGAGCCCACGCTGACCGATCGCCATCCTGCCCCAGGCACGGACGATGCGCTAGCGCTCCAATCGGCGGCGAGTGTCGAACGATACTCGAAGCATCCGCTGTCGAGACCCATCCTCGACGCGGCCGCGCGCGAGCATCTCGTGCTGCTCGACGCCAGCGCGGTTCGTGAGCGGCCGGGCGAAGGTCTCGAGGGCGAAGTGGATGGCCGCCACGTGCAGATCATTGGACGCCGCCAGGCCGAATCGGCCGGACACGGCAGTGTGTTGCCGCCGGCCTCAACAGGCCTCGAATGCGTGGTCCTGCTCGAGGGCCGGTACGCCGCGACGTACCGGTTTCACGACGCGCCGCGCGCAGACAGCCGATCCTTCATCACGCACCTTGGGCCTCGGCACCAGCTCGAGCGCGTCCTGCTCGTGTCAGGCGATCGGGAGAGCGAGGTGCGGTACCTCGCGGAACGAGTCGGCATCCACGAGGTCTACGCGGAACGGACGCCCGAGCAGAAAGTCGCGATCACCCGGCAGGAAACCAGCCGCGCCCCCACCTTGTTCATTGGCGACGGGATCAATGACGCGCCGGCGCTGGTCACGGCCACGGTCGGATTGGCGTTCGGACATCAGAGCGAGATCACGGCCGAAGCGGCCGGCGCGGTCATCATGGACACGTCCTTGAAACGTGTCGATGAACTGTTTCACCTTGCTCGGCGCATGCGGCGCATTGCGCTTCAAAGCGCTGTCGGTGGGATGGCGCTGAGCATCGTCGGGATGTTCATCGCCTTCGGCGGTTGGCTGCCTCCCGTCGGAGGTGCCATCTTCCAGGAGGTCATCGACCTGGCGGCCGTGCTGAATGCGTTGCGTGCCGCCGTTCCCGGAGGCGAGCTCAGTGACTACTGAGGCGGTTCAGATGGACACCGCAGCACGCTGACCTTCCAGAAAGCGAAGCGGCGTCCGCGTGTCGGAAACAATCCCAGGCTGAGCGAGGTCTCTATGGCACATCGTGAGGGGCATCGGAGCGAGCGGATTGGCTGGCTTCGCGCGGCAGTACTCGGAGCCAACGATGGCATCGTCTCCACCGCCAGCCTGATCGTCGGCGTCGCTGCTGCCGATGCAACACGCCACGAGGTGTTGCTCGCTGGCATTGCCGGCCTTGTGGCAGGCGCGCTATCAATGGCGGCTGGCGAATACGTGTCGGTCAGCTCTCAGGCGGACACGGAGCGAGCCGATCTGGGGCGGGAGCGGCACGAGCTCGCGACTGACCCGCAAGCGGAAGAGGACGAACTCACGGGCATCTATGTGAGACGAGGTGTGGAATCGGGACTCGCTCGCACGGTGGCTCAGCAACTAATGGCCAAAGGGGCGCTCGCCGCACATGCTCGCGATGAGCTGGGCCTGACCGACGAACTTGCGGCTCGGCCGTTGCAGGCCGCGCTTGCGTCGGCGGTGACATTTGCTGTGGGCGCTGGCGTGCCGGTGGTCACGATTCTCGTGGCGCCAGCGACCACGTTGGTGCCGGTTGTTGCAGGCGTTTCGCTCTTGTGTCTGGTAGCGCTCGGGACAATCGCTGCTCGAGTTGGCGGCGCTCCCATGTTAGTCGGCGCCGCGAGAGTCGCCATTTGGGGAATGTTGGCAATGATTGCGACAGCCGCGGTCGGCCGGCTATTCGGCACCGCAGTCGGATGATCGCTCCTTCGGACCCACGGCAAACGTTTTCTGTTTAGTGGTATCGGGCGTCCTCACACACGATCGACCGCAGATCGACGCAAGACTCAGACACGCGATTTTGTTCGAGATCCAGCCCGAAGCGCCTGACGACCGTCATCGGCTGGCTGGCAAAACTTCTGCATTGCGCTGGCGCACGAGCCGGGGCTCGTCCGGAAGGAGTGCGCGACGTGCGTTATCGAATCGACTATCGATGGATCCTCACCACCACTGTCGTTGTCGGAGCGGCCGGGGTGGGCACCGCGGCGATCATGCGCCAGGGCGGCCGGTTCGGCGCTGCGCCCGCGCCATCATCCGCCGAGCTGGCTCTACTCAACCCCCCGAGTGCGCAAGCCGAGCCAGCCCTGCTGTCTCACGAGTCGCGCATCTCGAGATCGAGCCTTCCGCCATTTGAATCCGAAGCCCTTCCGCCCCTCACCGCGGCAAATCGCGGACGATTCGGCGAAGCCGCGCGGTTCAGCGAAATGTCGGCGCCGGCCTGGGGCGCTCGGTCGCGGGACTTCGCCGGCGGCCACTCTGCGGGCGGCAGTCGAAGCGGACACGGCGGCGGAGGTGGAGGAGTCGGCGGGGGAGCATTCGGCGGTGGCAGCGCGCCTGGCGGCTCGGTAACCAGGGCACATGGTACCGGTACGCCGACGCCAGCCGATCATTCGGTGACCTCATCAAGTCATTCGAGCGGCGACGCCTCGCACGGCTCCGGCGCACCCCCTCGATCGGGCTCGGCTTCCGGGGCCGCCGGTCACAACACGGTTCCGGGGAATCCGTCAGACTCGAATTCCGCGGGAACCACAGCCCCGGTCGCGAGCCCGACGGAGCCAGCGGTCGACCATGCTACGCCGGGCGCGTACGGACCGTCACGCAATCCGATCTCTGCGCCCCCACCCGTCTCGCAAACGCCGGAACCCGGTTCGCTGATGTTGATCGGCACCGGGATCGCCGGCATGCTCGGGGCGCTCCGCCGTCGTCTTCTTTAGCGAGAGGCGGGGTGACGCTTCTCAGCCTTGCCGTGGGCGCCACCATCGCGTGGCTGTATCTCGGCACGGGCACCGCGCTCGTCAGCGAATGGCTGACGAGCGCGAACGCGTCGTACGGCCTGGCGCTGGTTGCCGTCGCGAGCGTGCTCGCCTGGCGCCGCCGCCGGGTCTTCACGTGCGAACGCGATCCACACTCGCCGCCGACGATCGGCCTCCTGATTCTCCTCTCAGGCGTTCTGCTCTATCTGACTGGGGCCCTCGGCGCGGATGTGTTCCTCACGCGCATCTCGCTGGTCATCGTCCTCACAGGCACGACGTGCTTCCTTGCAGGCACGCGCGCCACGCGCGTGATGGCCGCGCCGCTGTTCTTTCTGCTGATCGCCATTCCGCCGCCAACGCTCGTCGTGACGGCGCTGACGCTGCCTCTTCAGATGGCGGCCTCGCGCATCGGCGAAGCGACGCTGGCGGCCGGCGGTGTGTCGGTCGTCCGGGACGGCAACCTGCTGCGACTGCCATCGACGACGCTCGAGGTCGCCGAGGCGTGCAGCGGGATGCGATCGCTCCTCTCGCTTGGCGCACTCGCCATGCTCCTCTCATGGGCCACCGAGCGCTCGTGGCCAAGGCGCCTGGTGATCGTCGCCGCCGCCGTTCCCATCGCCGTCGTCGTCAACGGTTTGCGTGTAGCGGTCACGGGGTTCGCGTGTGAGTGGTGGGGCCGGCAGGCGGCCGCGGATCCTTGGCATACTCTGACCGGCTGGCTGACATTCGTCGCGGCGATGGCGCTGCTCATCGCGCTTGGCAGGCTGCTGCGCGGACCCAGCGCACGCGGTGGCGAGTTGAAGACGGTGGAGGTCTGACTGTGAGCCGCATGCGCGCACTCGCCGTCATCCTGCTACTGGCCTCCTCCGCTGCAATCACGCGTGCGGCGGTCGGCGTGCCACCGACGGCGCCGCACCTCGCGTCGCTGCCTTATGCCTTCGAGGAGTGGCAGGGCGCGGACGGGCCGCCGATCGACGATGAGACGTTGAAGATTCTCGCAGCGGACGATCTGCTGAACCGCACCTATGCCGGCGCGGATGGCACACCGATCGGCCTGTACGTCGCGTACTACGCCAGGCAACGGCCGGGCGTGAGCATTCACTCGCCGCTGCACTGCCTGCCCGGCACCGGCTGGGAGGCGCTCGACGTGAGTACGCTCAGCCTGCCGGCATCTGGTGACGCAAACGGCACGATGCGCCGCCTCATCGTGAGGAAAGGGCTGCAGCGAGCGCTCGGTACTGTATTGGTACTCGCTTCACGGCCGGGTAATCGCGAGCGAGGTCATGACGAAGGTGACACAACTCGTCGACAGCGTCCGGCTGCATCGCAGCGACGCAGCGATGGTTCGCATCGTCGTGCCGATCGGAGCGTCGATCGCAGACGCTGACGCACGCGGCCTGGCGTTCGCGCGGGATTTGGCGCCACGGGTGCGCGACGCGCTGCACTGAGGCATTCACGCCCTCACCTTCCTCGATCGCAATCTGATTGAGGACGACTCGTCAGCCGGCTCCATTCCGTTTCACCCTTCGCTCCCGGCGCCGCGGTCCTGCGCCGAAGCGCGTGGGCCCGCACCCATCCTTGCTGATTCCAGGTTTCAGCCCACGTTGTACGGTTCTTACGCGTCAGCTCGCACCGCGTTCGATCCAGCGGCACGAACGAACACGTCCGCCGACCAGATCATCGTCCGAGCGCGGCTGACGAGACGGAAGCCGGCTGCTTCGATAGTCCGCTGTATGCCCGCTGGCGGGTGCACGAACGTTCGAAACGGATTCACTCGCCATCGCCTCATCGCGTTGTCGCACTTCATGCTGAGTCGCACAAACCAACGATCTCGTGGATACGACAGGGCAAACCCCCGTTCCGCCCGTTGCAGAGACTGCTCCAGGAGTGGCTGATACGACGGATAGCAACACACGACGCGGTCGAGCGTGACGACGGTCGCACGAGCGACATCGGGGGCGATGGCGAGGAAGTCTCCATGCGTGAACTGCGTCGCCGCCGACCGTCCGCGACGGATCGCTTCTTCGGACGCGGCGGTGAGGTACGCGGACGAGGCGTCAATGACTGTCGCTCGGCTCATGCCAGCGTCGAGCAGTTCAAGGCTGAGAATGCCGAGGCCGCCACCGATGTCGAGCACGGTGCCTCGGGCCAGGCCAGCCGACACAAGCCCGTCTCGAAGCTTGCGAGTGGTAACGCCTGGTCCCCTTCGACGGTACCGCTGCAACTCTTTCGCAACTTTTGCGGAGCTGAACTGCCGGGCGGCCGTGTCACCGAATTCACAGCACGAGCAGGCCATGTGTCGTCCCTCGTCGTTGTGCCGATTATCGCAGCACAGGTACTTCTCGCCTGCGTCGACGGCTGTGACGCGAGCTGCCCCGCCTTCGCGCGAATGGCGCGGCTGAACGCCTCGGTGCTGTCAGGATCGCGTTGCCGTCTGACTCGAACACGCTAACGAGCTCTGCTTCCAGTGGCGACCCGCCCGTACAGTGTCTCAATCTCGCTGTGGAGCGTTGCGACGTCGAATCCCACCGGACATGTCAACGCCATGGGCTGACATATCGAACACTTGATTGCTTGCCGTCAAGGACTTCGTTCGGCTTCACATAAACAGGGGCGCCCGGGCGAGGCCGGTTTCGACTTCGTTTGTATCCATGCCTGAGGTCTATACTCAGCCTGTGCCGGAAGCCGCTCGTCACCGGTCGCTCTTCGTCGTGGGAATTGGCGCTTCTGCCGGAGGCCTCGAAGCGTTGGTTGAGCTTCTGGGCGCCCTTCCCGCGACCGGCATGGGCTTCATCGTGGTTCAGCACTTGGACCCGACACACGAAAGCCTGCTCCCGGAGATCCTGGCAAAGAAGACCACGATGGCGGTGTCGCTCGCCATCGCGGGAGAGGCCGTGAAGCCCGACCACGTGTACGTCATCCCTCCGGATGCCAAGGATGGACGGGATAGAGCTGGGTCGTCGTCTTCGTCAGCGGTTTTCTCCGGCGCAGCTCCGCCTGATCGCGCTCAGTGGCTATGGGGGCACGGACATCCGCGACGCGTGCCTCGCCGCAGGTTTCGATGCGTATCTGGTCAAGCCAGGCGATCTCACGGAGTTGGAGCGACTACTCGGAGACGACCGCGCGGATTCTGCTGTGTCGCAGCACTGACCGGCGCGACTGCGCCGGCGCACTACAAATCCCACACCACCCTCAATGCGTGCGCTCGAGGAACCCACGCAGCTTGTCTGGGTTGCGCACGACGTAGATCGCGCGCGCCGTTGATCGTGACGAGCTGGAAGTCCGACTCCGACCGTCGGTGTGCAGCACTGCCATCAGCGCCTCGACGTTGCCGGTGACGCAGGCGTGCCGGAAGCGGCGTACGAATCTCCTCCGATTCGCGACGCGTCACGGTGAAGCGCGGAGGCGAATCGCACAGCCGCGTGACGATAGTCGTGAGATACGCGCGAGGTGAGCGGACGGCGGCGTCCTCGTCCTGATTTGCCCGAAGCCACGCGTCCTGTATGACATCCTCGGCTTCGCTCGCGCTGCCGAGCATCCTGTACACAATCGAGAACAGCAGGGGTCGATGCGCCCCGAACGCTGCCCCGTCCCAGTCAGTCACTGCCATGCCTCCACGCGCCTTGCATTTCTCCTGCCCTCTAGACGAATGGCGGAGGCCGTTTGTGAACAAGCACAGCCCACGTGTGTCACAAGACTCTTTTCCGATTCGTCTTGCCTAGTGGAAGGAGAGACACATGAAAGCTCGAATCGATCTCATGCACGTGAACCCAGGCGTCGTGCAGGCCATGCTCGGCCTCGAACGGCAGGTCCGTCAGGCCGGATTCGATCACGGACTGCTCGACCTCGTCCGGATGCGCGCGTCGCAAATCAACGGCTGCGCCTATTGTCTGGACATGCACAGCAAGGACGCGAGAGCGAACGGCGAGACGGAACAGCGGCTCTACGGCCTCGACGCATGGCGCGAGACGCCGTACTACTCGGCGCGCGAGCGCGCCGCATTGGAGTGGACTGAAGCGCTCACGCTCGTCTCGGAGACTCGTGTTCCCGACGATGTGTTCGAGCGCGTGCGGGAGCAGTTCTCGGAGAACGAGCTGGCGCACCTGAGCCTGGCGGTCGTCGCGATCAACGGCTGGAATCGGCTCAACGTCGCCGCGCGCACGGTACCCGGCGACTACGTGGCCGGCAACGTCACGAAGTTGCAGGCGACGCGGTGATCGCGTGCGTGTGACGCGTGACGGTCTTATCGCCGGACGGTGAAATCAATCGCGAACTGACGCGAAGGTCCAGGACGTCCGGCAAATGCCGTGGGCGGCGTGCCGAAGGTTCCCGTGACGTAGTCCGTGTTCGTGAGGTTCCGACCGTAGGCGCCGACCGTCCAGCGGCGATGGCCGGGGCCGTATTCGACCCGGGCGCCGAGCAGGCCATACGGACTCTGCCGCTGGATGCTGTCGTTGAACGGTGTGTAGAACACCGTCGACTGTGCCGTCGACTCGGCGGAGATGGACAGTCGACGCGAGCAGCCGATGTCGCCGGTCCACGCGATCCACAGGCGCCCCGCCCACTCCGGGGCGTTGTTCAGCCGGTTGCCCGAGACGTCTCCGGTGACGTTGTCGACGGTGACGGCGACGTAGCGATCGTAGGTCGCGTCGAGCCAGGTCAGATGACCGCCGGCTTCGATGCCGCGGCCGATCAGTGACGTGCCCTCCAATTCGACGCCGCGAATCGTTGCGGCTGCCGCATTGCGGATGTCGAACACCGCGATGCCGATGGGCGTCTGCACCTGCAGGTTCGTGTAGTCCATCACGAAGGCCGACGTGCTGAACCGGGAACGGCCGCCCATGAGCGTGCCCTTCCACCCGCCTTCGTAACTCCACGCCCACTCAGGATCGTAGCCACGACCCGCCGCCGTCGAGGAAGGATTGAAGCCACCGCTCTTGAACCCTCGCGTTGCCGACACGTAGGCGAGCGCGCCGTTCGGCAGTTTCATCTCGAGGCCGATCTTGGGCGTCCAGGCGCTGTAGGCAAGGGAATCGGAATAGCCGTAGACCGAACCGGGAACCGGCGCATTGGGAGCCTCAAGGCCGTAGCGTCCCCCGACGTTGTCGATGTCCTTCCCCTCGTTCGTGTAGCGAACGCCGGCAGTCGCCGAGAGCCGCAACGTCAGCCCAAACGTGGCCTGTCCGAA
>CAVUPP010000025.1:0-99068 GCA_963743245.1 Vicinamibacteria bacterium
CGCGAGCTGGACTCGCCCGCGCGGACGCAGTCGCCGTGAGCCGCCGCTCGGCCTGCGATCGAGTCAGCGGCCGCAGAGACTCCGGGCGATCGATCGGCCAGCCTCGGTGCTCGAAGCGTCGGTGGGCAGGACGCCGCTCGTCCGGGCGTCCGTCACAAGGCGATCGGCATCGGCCTGGAACAGAAAGCGATCGGCAACCGCCTGACGGGCCGCGCGCTCGACGGCGCATACGTAGCCTTCGATCGTGCCGTAGCGCTCCTCGATCGAAAGGCGTGGATCGTTCGCCGCGACCCGCTCGGCGCGCGTCTTGGGGAACGGGATGTAGCCGCCGGCGAATCCACAGCCTCGTCCCGCGAAGAACCCCGCCGCCGTCCGATTCCACCCGAGGTACGTGCCGAGCGGCGCCTGATGCAGCACGGACCGAACACCAGCGGTCTCGTTGCCGTCTGCATCCACTGTCGGCACGAATGTCGGCAGAGTGCGCAGGATGCGCGGCGGCATGCGCGCGATCGTGCCGGTAAGATCGTTGAGGCGCAGGTCCGTTCCGAAGTCGTAATCGAGCAGCGGATTGAGAGGCGAGTCTCCGGCGACGAGGCCTGGCAGATGCGGAAACGCCGCAAAGCCCTGTTGGACGGGAACCAGCTCGCCGGCCGCCAGGCGCGGGTATCTGCTCGGTGGTGGCGGAGTATCGCTCGTCACCCACTCAACGAGCGCGCGAGTCAACGCCCGCGTCGTGTCGAGCTCGGGATTGGGATTCGCAGGCAGCGAGCAGCCTGGCTGCGTCCCCGCTGGCGCGTCCACGCGAAACCCGCCCCGGCCGCCCCCGTGAGTCGTCCCAGGGTAGTAGTAACGGCGGACGTTCGCGGGCAGCGGGATGTCGTGCCTGGCATCGGTGCCAATGAGATCCGGCGACATCCGTAAGCCCCAGAACTCTGCCGAACCGAATGCTTCGACGATCTTCGGACAGGTTCGAGTGGCGGTGCAGCGATCCAGCAGGCTGGCGGCCGGCCGCCCGCGCACGTCGTCCTCGTAACGGCCCCACCACACGACGCCGTCGCTGCCTGGCTGGTACAAACCGGCGGCGCCACCCGGCAGCGCGAATCGCAGGTTGATCGGCGTCTGACGCGCGGCGATGCGTGGAAAGGCGCCGTCCCAGACGATGCGATGCGACAGGTTTCGTTGAATCCGAGGTGGATGAGCGTCCTGATGAAGTTGCCGGACTGCGAGTCGCCAATGGCCACAACATGCCGGATGCTTCCGGCGACGGGGTTCGGTGTACCGGCCGCATCCTTCTCGGCGAAGTGGAAGAACGACACGATGTCGCGAGTGGCTGCCAGACCGATGCCGAGGACGAGCGGATCCTTGGCGGTGTAGGCGAGCTGGTACAGCTTCGTCGCGTTGAAGCCGTCCCTGAGGCACACGCGCGTCGGATCGGGCGATCCGGGAAATGGTGTGGTCGAGCAATCCGCAAACGCCCACGCATCACGAGGAACGAGCGTCGCTCCGGTGTGGGCGCCCTCCGGACTCTCGGCGGTATACATCGTCAGCGCGGCGTTCGCCTGGTCGAGAGTGGACGGCAGATATTGAGGCGGTCCGGTTCCCATCGAGCTGAGATGGATCTGGCGCGTGTGTGTGCCGGCAGGAACGTCGAAAAACCGCGCAACCATCGGACCCGTGATCGGGGCCCCATCGGGTTGCTTCGCGACCGGTACGGCGATCGTATAGTTGCTGCTGGTCGGGACGACATCGCCCTGCCATCCGCTCACCAGCACGACATCCCCGTCGGCAGTCGCCGCGACGCCGCCATTCCCACGGTTCACGACTTGATAGATCAGCACGTGCGACGACCGCGAGAGGTCCACTGGTTTGGCAAGCGCAAACGTCGCGACGTACTCGACGCGTCCGCGTGCGTTGCGAGGCGCCAGCTGGAGATCCTGGATGATGCCGTTCAGCGGCTCTGCGGGATCAACTTCTCCATGGATTCGCCCACGCAGGATTTCGTACGGGCCTGCGGGCCCAGGGGATTGTCCATTGTCGGCCTGCTCGCGCGAGACGATCTCCACGGCGGTGACCTGGGCCCTGGCGCATGTGCCGAACACGGCCGAGAGTAGGAAGATCAGCGCTCCGACCCTACACGTCCGCATCCGGGATCTCCATCTCGAGTAGCGCCGAGCTGAGCGCCTTGCCATGGGCGTCCAGTGCGAGCGTTCGCGTGACGCCGCCGCCGGCGACGCCATGAAGGACGAAGTTCAGCGCGCCTAGCGTCGGCAGTTCGAACCGCACGACGTCGCCGGCGATCAGGCCGTCGAAATGATGCGTGACGAGCCCAGTGGTCACATCGCGCACGAGTCGATCGTAATCGCGCCGGTCGTACACGATGACCGAGATGTTCACGATCGATCCTTTGTCGCCGCTTCGCGCATGGGCGATCTCACGCAGTTTCATGTCAGGTCTCCAGCCACTCGACTCGGCATCGCACTAGCTCGCGAGGCACGAACGTCGAGACCATCGACAGACCAACCTTCATCGAGGTGACGACTCCAGCGCCTCCTGCAGGACCGTTGGTATAGAGCGCCTCCACCTCGTGGCCTATCCGACGTGCCAACTCGAGCGACTCAGCGCGCCCGACCACGCGCACACGGACCTCGTAAGGCTCGGCGCCAGACCGCGACAGACGCGATCCGTGAATGGCGTCGAGGCCAACAAGGTCGCAGCGCACGCGGTCGTCGGCGAATCCCACGCGCCGGAGACGGTCCCGCACAATCCGTGCGGCAAGCTGTCCTCGTGCCACGGCTCCGGGTCCGGCATAAGAAATCTGCCCCTCGCCGACGTGACCGTCGAGGAATCCAAGCGCGACCTTCAATCGATCCGGTCTCGCCCGTCCTGTCGCACCATCGACCGCCACACGGTCGGCGCCCACTTCATCTATCGTGACGCGGCTGAAGTCTGCCACGGTATCAGGTGTGACATAGGACGACGGATCGTGGATCTCGTACAGAAGCTGTTCCTTGCACGTTGCCGCGCTGACTCGTCCGCCGGAACCAGGAACCTTGGTGACGACGACCGCACCGTCCTGCGGTACCTCGGCGATGGGAAAGCCGAGGCGGTCGAGGCCGTCGACGTCCTTCTTCCCTGGATCGGCGAAGTAGCCACCCGTGATCTGTCCGGAGCACTCGAGCAGGTGGCCGACAAGCGTGCCGCGTCCGAGCTGCGGCCAATCGTCCATCGACCAGCCGAAGGCATGCACGAGAGGTCCGACGAACAGCGACGGATCGGCCGCACGCCCGGTGATCACGAACGCCGCGCCGCCCGCGAGCGCTTCGACAATGGGCTCGGCGCCGATATAGGCATTGGCTGAGACCAGACGATCGCCAAGTGCGGCCACGGGCTCCCCCGTTTCGGCGACGAGCCAGGGGCCCGACTTGACGATGTTCAACACATCGTCTCCGGCGACGGTGGCAATGGAGAGCCCGCGTTGGCCGATGCGTCGAGCGACGTCCGCAGTCAACGCCGCCGCCGCACGCGGATTGGCGGCCCCCATGTTCGTGACAATGCGGGTATGCCCCTCAATGCATGCCGGCAACACGGCCTCGATGCGATCCGCGAGCCAGGGATCGTAGCCCGCTGCCGGATCCCGCGTCCTGGCTAGTTGCGCGAGAGCTATCGTCCGCTCGGCGAGACACTCGAAGACCAGGAAATCGAGATCGCCCTTCGTCGCGAGCTCAACGGCCGGCTCGATCCGATCGCCTGAGAATCCGGCGCCGCACCCGATACGGACTGCCTTCACAGCGGGAACACTCCGAACAGAACCGCGGCCAGGGTCATGACCACTGACGCCAAGAACAACCAAGGCGCTGTAAAGCGCTGGTGCGTGCCGAGATCCACCCCAGTCAGGCCGACGATCAGAAACGTGGCTGGCGTGAGTGGGCTGACCGGAAACCCGGCCGTCATCTGTCCGAGCAGTGCTGCCTGACCGAGCTGCATTGGGTGAACGCCAAGCGAGCGGCCCACTTCCGCGATGATGGGCAGCGCCCCGAGATAGAACGAATCTGGGTCGAACAGCAGACTGAGCGGCATCGAGACGAGACCGAGCAGGAACGGCAGGTGGCCAGCCATGGCCAGCGGCACGGCGTGAACGGCGGATGTGGCCATGGCGCCGAGCATGCCAGAGCCTTTCATGATGCCAGTGAACGCGCCGGCCGCGAGCAGAATCGCAGCCATCATCAACGCGGACTTTGCGTGTGCATCGACGCGCGCGCGCTGAAGATCGGACGCCGGATAGTTGATGAGCAACGCGACCGCCGTGCCGATCATGAACGCCACCGCAGGGTCGACGATACCGGCAATCATCACGCCCATGAGAAGTAGCGTGAGTAACATATTGATCCAGAAGCGGCCGGGCCGTCGTAATGCCTGCGCTTCGGGCGTCAAGGCTGGCGCTCCGGACGCCTGCTCGCCGGGCAGCAGGTCCCGCACGCGGCGTTCCTCACGTCGTCCCAGCCAGTACGCCACACCGAAGACAACGAGCAGGCCCACCAGTTGCACCGGGATGAGCGGCCGGAACAAATCGGCGGGCGGAATATGTAGCGCGGTGGAGGCCCGCAGGACGGGTCCGGTCCACGGCAGGAAATTGACGCCAGCCGCCATCGACACGACGCACGCCAGCACGCGGCGATCCATCCGCAGCCGATCGAACAACGGCAGCATCGCGGGGATGGTCACGAGAAACGTGACCGCGCCCGAACCGTCCAGGTGCACGAGCAGGGCCAGCAGGGCTGCACCCATCACGATCCGGACGGGGTGCAGGCCGACGGCGGTGAGGATGCGATCGACGATGGGATCGAGCATGCCGGCGTCGGTCATGACGCCGAAGTACAGGATGGCGAACACGAACATCGCGGCCACCGAAGCCGTCTGCTGCAGTCCGGTGAGGATGAAGGAACCGGTCGCGAGGCCGAACCCGGCCGCCAACGCCGCGATCGTCGGAGCCACAATCAGGGCGACGAGCGGCGAAACCCGCCCGCTCATGATCAGCGCCAGGAGCGCGATGACGGTCGCGAATCCGAGAAGGGCCAACATGGCGTGGTCCAAAGAACCGTCAACTCCCAATTGCCAACTCCCAACTGCCAACCGAGCGCCCGGCGCTTGGCGCCCTCAGCCGGACACATCCTGGATTAGCCGCGGGTCTCACGCAAGTGTGTGCGATCTAGCAGTAATATCTCCCGCGATCATGCGACCCCGTCAACACTCGCTCCTCGTCGTCGCAGTCGCGGCGGTATCGCTCGTATTGGGCGTCGCAGCTCCGCGCAACGGACATCTGCTCGCGACCGCGGCCTCGCCAACGGCTGACACGTTCAACCGCATCGCGGCCCGGCTCGATCCCTACACGGAGAAGCAGCGGGTGCTGGTCCTGACCGACATCGCGAACGAGCCCGACGATCAGATGTCGATGGTACGGTTCCTGGTCTATTCGAACGAATTCGATATCGAAGGACTTGTCGCGGGCACCTCCACGTGGATGCGGAACCGGGTGCGGCCGGATGTGATTCTCCACGTGATCGACGCCTACGAGCAGGTGTATCCGAAGCTGTCGCTGCACGCCCCTGGGTTTCCTTCCGCTGCGACACTCCGGGCACTCGTCACGACAGGCCAACCCGGCTACGGCATGAGCGCGGTCGGGCCTGACAGGATGTCACCTGGTGCCGAACGTCTGATTCAGGCCGCCGATCGGCGCGACCCGCGTCCGCTGTGGGTGCTGGCCTGGGGCGGCGCCAACACGCTCGCGGAGGCATTGCTGCACGTGCGCGACACGCGCACACCGGAGCAGCTCGACGCCTTCGTCTCGACGCTGCGCGTCTACGCCATCTCGGATCAGGACGATGCCGGACCATGGATCCGACGCGAGTTTCCAACGCTCGCGTACATCGCCATCCCATCCACGCCGGACGGCGAGCAGTATTACCTCGCCACGTGGACCGGAATCAGCGGCGATCAGTTCTATCGCAATGGTGACGGCGCTGACTTCACGACGTTCACGCACGAATGGGTGGACGCCAACATCCGGAGCAAGGGACCACTGGGCCGCCTGTATCCGTACCCGTGCTGCATCCATGAAGGCGACACGCCGTCGTTCCTCGGTTTGATCGACAACGGGCTCGCAAGCGCGATGAGCCCGTCGTACGGCGGATGGGGCGGACGGTACATCTGGCGCCAGTCCTATGGCGAGCCGCGTCCGTCCTGGACGCAGGGCGGTGATTCGTTTCCCAGCCGCGACAATTCGCGTGACACCGTGATTGGCATCGACCAGAAGCCGCACACGTCGGATCAGGCCACGATTTGGCGCTGGCGGACGGCCTTCCAGCACGACTTCGCCGCGCGCATGGACTGGACGCTCAACGACGTCCAGCACGCAAATCACAACCCGCGCGTCGTGATCAACGCGCAGGCCGGCAAGGCGCCGATGACGATAGCCGCACGGGTCGGCACCGCCGTCACACTCGATGCGGCGGGCACGACCGATCCGGATGGCAACGCGCTTCGCTATTCCTGGTTCTTCTACCCGGAAGCGGGCTCGGGCATCCCCACACAGCCGGTCTTTGCAGGTCCGCCCTTCGCGATGCCTCCGGGCGGAAACCGCGATGAGGGCGGGATTCCGTCGTTCGGTCCTGCAGGCCTTCCGCCCGTGATTGAGCGCGTCACCATCCAGAACGCGACGACCGCTCGCGCCATCGTCACGCCCCAGGCCGCCGGCATCGCGCACGTCATTCTCATCGTCGAAGACGATGGTGCGCCGAGTCTCAGTTCGTACCGGCGAGTCGTGCTTTCGATTGCCAAATAAAGTCGAAGAGTCCAAGAGTCAAAAGGTCTAAGAGTCACAAGGGCCAAAACGTCAAAAGGTCAGAGGAAACCAGATGCCTCTACAACTCTCACGCCGCAGGGGCTTCCTGCGATCGCTGGGACTCACGAGCCTCGCCGGCCTGTTCGCCCCGCGCCTGCGTGCGCAGTCCAGCGGGCCGACGATGGCACCGTGGTGGCCCTCGCGATGGGGTCCCGACGATGAGGCTGGCGCATCGAACTGGATCACACCCGCGAAGGTGCTCGAGTCAGCGAGGTGGATTCGTGACGGCCACATCTACCGGCTCGGCCGTCCGTACGAACAGGGCATGCCTCTCTACGGCACGCGCACGTTCGCGATGACGATCCCCGGCAGTCCGACGGGAGGACCAGTCGGCGAGAATCGCCTCATCTATCACGACGAGTTCGTCGCGGCACAGATCGGACAGGTCGGCACGCAGTTCGACGGCCTCGGGCACGTCGGCATCCAGCGCGGCGCCGACAACGACAAGTCAGAGATGCGGTACTACAACGGCGTGACCGAGCAGGACATGGCCCGATCCACGGGACTCGTGAAGCTCGGGATCGAAAAAGTGAAGCCGCTCTTCACGCGGGGCCACCTCGTGGACGTGGCAGGTCACAAGGGCCGCATGCTCAACGACGCCGAAGAGATCAGTCTGGCCGACGTGCGGGCGGCGCTGGCGCGTCAGAACATGCGTGAAGACGACATCCACGAGGGTGACGCCATCTTCTTCAATACCGGCTGGGGATCGCTCTGGATGAAAGACAACGTCCGCTTCAACGCCAGCGAACCCGGTATCGGCATGGAGGTCGCGCGCTGGGTGATCGGAAAGAATCTCTGTCTGACGGGTGCCGACACGTGGTCCGTCGAGGTGATGCCCAATCCGAACAAAGCCGTCGTCAATCCGCTCCATTCCGAACTGCTGACGCGGAACGGGATCTTCAACCACGAGAACCTGACGTTCGACGGCCTGCTGGCCGACCGGAAGTATCAGTTCGTCTACGTCTTCGTGCCCGTGCCGATCAAAGGCGCGACGGGGTCACCGGGCAGCCCGATCGCGATTACGTAGTCTGCTGCTCGAGCGCGACTTCGGCCTCGAGGCTTCGGCGATCGCGCGACACGGTCGCCACTGCCAGCGTCTTCCCGCCGAGGATGAAGCTGACCGACGCGTCCCGAGACTCGAGCGAACCATCGACGGCCACGCGATCCCAGCGCTCGGCGTGTCCCACGTACCGGATCGTGACGTCGTAGTGCTGACTCCAGAAGAACGGGACGGTATCGAAGGGTACCCGCTGGCCCACCATGTTCCGGGCGGCGACCTGCCCCTGCCGCTCGGCGACGACCCAGTGCTCCACGCGAATCCGCTGGCCCGTGTGCGGGTCGGGCCACCGTGCCACGTCCCCAGCGGCGTAGATGCCGGCGACACTGGTCTCCAGGTATTCGTTGACCGCAATCCCCCGGTCAATTGCGAGGCCGGCGCGTTCGGCCAGTGCGATCGCGGGCCGGACGCCGACTCCTATCACGACGAAGTCGGCCTCGACGACTGACCCGCCAGACAACGTGACGCGGCGTCCGTCGATCGCACTGACGGTCTCACCCAGGTGGAAGGTGACACCCTGGGCTTCGTGGATGGATTGTACGAAGCGGCCGATCTCGAGACCCATGACGCGTTCGAGTGGCGCGCGATCCGGTGCGACGACATCGACGGCGATCCCCCGCGTCCGCAGGGCCGCGGAGACTTCGAGGCCGATGAAGCTGGCGCCTACCACGACCGCGCGGGTGGCGCCTTTCGTGCGCTCGACGATGGCGCGGCTGTCGGCGAACGACCGGAGATAGCAGACCTGTCCGGTCTCTGCGCCAGGGATAGGAAGCTGAACGGGCTCGGCACCTGTCGTAATCAGCAGCGCACCGAACGGCTGCCGCGACCCGTCCTCGAGGAGCACCGCGCGGGCGGCCGTGTCGATCGACGCCACGCGCGACGACAGGCGGAGTTCGACACGCTGCTCCGCGTAGTAGTCCGGCGGCCAGAGGGGCAACCATTCGTCCTTCGCTTCGCCGGCCAGGAAGTCCTTCGACAGATTCGGCCGATCGACCGGTGCGTCCTGGTCGGCACTGAGCATGACGATCTGCCCGGTGTAACCCTCGCGCCGGAGGGTGTCGGCGGCCGCGAGTCCGGCCGCACCACCGCCTACGATCACGATCGGCGACGGCTCGCGCCGATCGACGGCACCCGCATTCTTCGCCGGATCGGATCGCTCGACCTTCTCGCGTACGAAAAGCATCGTTCCCTGCTGTTCAACGCGCCAGCAGGCAATCGGATCCAACGCGGGTGCGCGAAGAGCGTCACCGCTGGCGAGGCTGAAGCACGCATGGTGCAGCGGACACCGGATCGTATCGCCGACCACGAGCCCTTCAGCCAGAGGTCCGTGATAGTGCGTGCAATACGCGCCCACGGCGTAGACGCGATCGCCGACGCGCGCCAGCACGACGTCATCCTCACCCACGCGGCCCAGAAGGGTGCCGCCGCTCGGGATGCTCGCGGCTGCGATGCCTCGCGTGAGGTCTGGCGGCGTGGGACGATTGGAGTCTGTCTGTGTCATGAGCGTCCTCTATTGCGACCGTGGCAGACCGCGCACCGGTGACACCGACCACAAGCCTACGCGCGCACGAGTGGCACGTCGATCACGTGCTCAGCGACGAACCATACCTGTTGCTCGTTCTGCCGGATGATCTGGCTCACGAGCAAATCGTTCGTGCCATCGTCGCCGGCCTCCGCGGCTCGACGGGCCATGGTGCGGGCCTCCTTGATCACGACCTCGTGCGCGTGGAGGAGTCGTGAGATCTGGGCGGGCGCCGGTTCACGGCCCTTGGGCGGCCGCGGAATCAGCGTCGCTTCCGCGATGTCGGCACCCATGGCCAGACACACGCCGCCCAACGCCTGGACGCGTTCGGCCAGCGCATCCACGAGCTCGGTCTGTTCGCCCGCGTGCTTGTCGAAGAGCAGGTGCAGCTGCATGAAGGTCGGACCCGCGACCTGCCAGTGATGCTTTTTGTAGAGATCGCGCAGCGTGATCGTGTCTGCGAGCAGCTGGTTCAGATTCTCGACGGATTCCTTGCTCGCCGTTTCCGACAGGGCAAGCGGCATCCGCACGAGGTGACCGAACGGCTGAATCTCGTGCGCCTGCTGATGAGAGAGCGGCGTCGCGCGCGCCATGATGGTATCGGCATCGAGCGGAGTCATTGATCCACCTCCTGAGAGATTTTTCAGAATATCAGCGGCCGCGCCCATGGCGCCTGTCGAAATGCGTGTAACGTTGTCGTGAACGCCGAAGCTCAACCATCCAATGGTCGAGGCGCTGCCGCGGGCACGCGGCCCGGTCGTTCACATCGGAGGAACTGATGGCGGCATTGCACGGCGTCTACTCGGCGTCCGTTCTCGAGAACCAGGATCCCGAAGGACGTGCGCGCGTGCGCATCCGCGTCACGGGACTGCCGGATCACGGCGATCTCTGGGCCCGGGTGGCGACGCTGCTGGCTGGGCCTCATCGCGGTACGTGGTTCCTTCCAGACAAAGGGGACGAGGTCCTCGTCGCCTTTGAGGGCGGCGACATCCAGCGCCCCTGCGTGCTGGGCGCCCTCTGGAGCGCCAGTGCGCCGCCACCAGAAACCGCCGATCACGCAAGCGACGTCAAAACCATCCGTTCGCGCAGCGGGACCACGATTCGGCTCGTCGACGACAGCGCAAACGCGCGCGTCGTCATCGAGACACCGGGCGGCCAGCGGCTCCTCCTGCAAGACTCGCCTGGCTCGGTCCAGATCGAAGACGCCAATGGCAATGCCATGACGCTGTCGCCCTCCGGGATCACGATCAATGCAAGCGCCAAGGTGTCGCTGAGCTCGTCCAATATCGAAATCAACGCGGGCTTCGTGAGCGTGAACGCGGGCATGTCCCGCTTCAGCGGCGTCGTCCAGTGCGATACGTTGATTGCCAACTCGGTCGTCAGCGCCAACTACACACCCGGCGCTGGCAATCAGCTCTGAAGCGGCGGCGGGCGATGACGGACTCAGCTAGAATCTGCCCATGAATCGACGAACCTTTCTGACGACCACCGGTGCCGCTCTTGCGACGACGGGCTTGACGGGCAAGGGGATAGGGGCAAAGGGACTGGGCGCGTCCCTTCAAACAACGGCGCCGGGCAAAGCACGCTTCCGAACCGGTCTCGTCGCCTACTCGTACCGCGAGGCTCTCGAAGCGAAGCGGATGACGTACCGAGGATCTGATCCGCATCGCGGTCGAAACCGGAACGGACGGAATCGACCTGACCGTCTATTGGCTCCCTGGTACGACAGACGATGTGCTGCTGCCGCTGCGTCGGCTGGCGTACCGGAATCGCGTCGAGATCTACAGCATCGGGACACGCGTGCGTCTGGCGCAGCCCACGGCGGAGCTCCGCGAGCAGCAGCTGACCGACCTGCGGAAGTGGCTGGACGTCGCGCAGAAGCTGGGCGCCACGCACGTGCGCGTGTTCGGGGGCGATAAGCCGGCCGGATCGACGCTCGAGCAGGCGATCGGCTACGCGGTTGAGACATTCAAGCGTGGAGCCGAGCTGGCGGGAGCGCGGGGCCTGATTCTCGGCATCGAGGATGACGGCGGGATCACCGACTTCGCGAAAGACACTATCGAAATCGTCAAGCGCACGGACTCGCCGTGGGCCGGCATGAATCTCGACATCGGCAACTTCAAGCCCCCGGCCGTCTACGATCAGATTGCGATGTCGGTGCCGTACGCGGTCAGCACGCACGTGAAGACCGAGCTGACGCTGGATGATGGCAAGACGCAGGAGCCGTTCGATTTCGACCGCGTCTTCAAGATCTTCGCGTCGCAGGGATTCCGCGGCTACATGGGGCTGGAGTACGAGGCGACGGGGGATCCCACGGGGGTCGTGCCGAATTATCTTCGTCGCCTCAAGGAGCTGGCAACCAAGTACTCAGCGTAAATTCGGAAGGCGGAATTCGGAATACGGAGTGAGCCTGCCTCGCCGAAGCGCGGCCGAAGGTGCAACCGGCGGAAGGCGGGTCACTCGCGCCAGCTCTGAAGCATCAGCATGTAGTTCGCGCGCTCGTAGGCGTCGCCGTCCGGCACGCGCGACAGGTTCATGTTGCCGCGCATCTCGCTGAGCGAGCTCCACTCGTGCTCCCGCATCCACGCGTGGAGATCGTCGAGCACCGTCCGTATCCGCAGCGGCCCATGCTTGAGCAGCGCCGACACCATCTGCGTGACGTCCGCGCCGGCCATCGTCGCCCTCACCACGTCATAGGCCGTGTGCACGCCGCCAGTCACGGCGAGCGACAGGCGGACCTGCCCGGAGAGAATCGCAATCCAGTGCAGCCGCAGCAGAAGCTCGGATGAGTCCGAAAGGTGCAGTGTTCTCGTGGCTGCGAGCTCGTCGGCGTCGATGTCGGGCTGGTAGAACCGATTGAAGAGGATCAGTCCATCGGAGCCCACCCGCTCGAGCTCGCGTGCGAGGTGTGCAAGGGCGGTATAGAAGGGTGAGAGCTTGACCGCCACCGGAATTCTCACGGCGTTCTTGACCGCACGCACGGTGTCAATCGCACGGCCCTCCACTTCTGCTCCGCTCGTGCCCGGATGCGTCACGATCCTGTACAGGTTCAGCTCCAGTGCATCTGCACCGGCCTCTTCCATCAACTGCGCATATTCGATCCATCCGCCGGGCGTCGCACCGTTGAGCGAGGCCAGAACGGGAATGGCGACGGCATCCTTCACGCGTCGCAGGTGTTCGAGGTAGGACGTCGGCCCAAGGGCGAACGACAGCGGACTTGGAAAGAAGCTCGCAGCCTCGGCATACGACTCGCCATGGCTGTCGAGATTGCTGTACTCAGCCATCTGCTCGCGCGTGATCTGTTCCTCGAACAGCGAACGGAGGACGATCGCGGCGGCGCCTGCGTCTTCGAGACGCCGCACGCCGTCGAGATCGTCCGACAGTGGTGACGCGCCCGCCATGAGCGGATGCGGCAGCGAGAGGCCGAGATATGTCGTGCTCAGGTCCACGTCAATCCTCCGTCGCGTCGGGAGTCGACGGTTCCGTGGGCTGGGTGGCCGGCTCCGGCAGCGCGACCGTGATGCCGGACAGCTGGCTGTACAGCGAGTAGCGCTGCTGTGCGGCGTCGTGGGCCTCTCTGAGGAATGCCCTGAAGCGATCCGGATTGGCGCGCTCGACCACGCGGAAGCGCGATTCGTTGCGCATGTAGTCGGCGACACGCCCTTTCGGCGGGCCGTAGTCGAGCCGCATCGGAGGCTCGCCCTTCGCGGTCCGCCGCGGGTCGTAGCGGTAGAGCGGCCACACGCCGGAGTCGACGGCCAGCTTCTGCTGTGTGACGCCGTTCGCCATGTCGTACCCGTGTGCGATGCAGTGGCTGTATGCGATGACGAGGGACGGACCCGGAAACGCTTCCGCCTCGAGCAGTGCCTGAACGGTCTGGCTCATCTTCGCGCCGAACGCCACGCGCGCCACGTACGCGTTTCCGTACATCGTGGCCAGCAGACCGAGATCCTTCTTCGGCGCTGACTTGCCTGCCGACGCGAACTTGGCGACGGCGCCAAGGGGCGTCGCCTTCGACTGCTGTCCCCCCGTGTTCGAATAGACCTCCGTGTCGAGCACGAGCACGTTGACGTCTCGCCCGCTGGCGAGCACGTGGTCGAGGCCACCGAACCCGATGTCGTAGGCCCATCCATCGCCGCCGACGATCCAGACGCTCTTCTTGACCAGGTAGTCGGCCAGTTGCTCGAGACGGCGCGCTTCCGGAGAGGAGATGCCGGCGAGCACCGCGCGCAGGACCAGCACGCGCTCTCGTTGCGCAGTGACTCCCGCTTCGGTCCTCTGGTCGGCCGACAGCAATTCGTCCACGAGGAGGGACCCGAGCGACGGAGCCAGCCGCTCCGTGAGATCGCGCGCGGCACGGGTGTGGCTGTCGAGGCTGAGGCGCATGCCAAACCCGAATTCTGCGTTGTCTTCGAAGAGCGAGTTCGACCAGGCCGGTCCGCGCCCGTCCCTGTTGGTCGTGAACGGTGTCGTCGGAAGGTTGCCTCCGTAGATCGACGAGCAGCCCGTCGCATTCGCGATCAACATTCGGTCGCCGAAGAGTTGCGTCAGCAGCCGGATATACGGGGTTTCGCCACACCCGGCGCACGCGCCCGAGTACTCGAACAGCGGTTCCAGGAACTGCGAGGCCTTGTGATCGACTCTCGCCAGATCCGTGCGAATCACGTCGGGCAGGTTCAGGAAGAAGTCGTAGTTCTCACGCTCCGACTCACGGAGGGGCGCCTGCGGGTGCATGTCGATTGCCTTGTGGCGCGGATTGGTGCGGTCTTTCGCCGGACAGACGTGCACGCAGAGCTCGCAGCCCGTGCAATCCTCTGGCGCCACCTGAATCGTGTACGCCGAGCCCTTGAATTCCAGCCCCTTGTACGGCGTCGACTTGAACGTCGTTGGTGCATCCTGACACGCGTCGTTCGCATAGACCTTGGCGCGAATGGCGGCATGGGGGCAGACGAAGACGCATTGATTGCATTGAATGCAGACGCGTTCGTCCCAGACCGGGATCTGAACGGCGAGGTTGCGCTTCTCCCACTTGGCGGTGCCGACGGGCCACGTGCCGTCCACGGGGAATGCGCTGACCGGCAGACGATCGCCCTTGCCTCCCAGCAACACCGTCGTCATGCGCTGGACGAAGTCCGGCGCCGCCGCCGGGACGAGTGGCGGACGCCCCCGGGTTGCGGAGACGGCCGGAGGCACCGGAACTTCGTGCAGATGCGCCAGCGTCGCATCGACGGCCTCGAAGTTCCGCCTGACGATCTCGGCGCCGCGCCGGCTGTAGGTCTTCTCGATGGCGTGCTTGATGTGCCGGATGGCTTCGTCGCGAGGCAGCACGCCGGAGATCGCGAAGAAGCAGGTCTGCATGATCGTGTTGATCCGCCCGCCCATCCCGGTCTCGCGTCCCACGACCGAGGCGTCGATCGCAAAGAGCCGGATGCGCTTGTCGATCAACTGCTGCTGTACCTCGTACGGCAGCTTCTCCCACAGACTTCCTGGATCGCCAGGCGCGTTGAGCAGGAAGACGGCTTCGTCCGCAACGTGCTCCAGCACGTCGATCCGGTCGAGGAAATCGAACTGATGGCACGCGACGAACGTCGCGGTGGGAATCAGGTAGGCCGAGCGGATGGGCCGCGGACTCGTCCGGAGGTGAGAGACCGTGGTGGCCCCGGACTTCTTGGAGTCGTACACGAAGTAGCCCTGGACGAACAGGTCTGTCTCGTCGCCGATGATCTTGATCGAGTTCTTGTTGGCGCCCACCGTGCCGTCCGCGCCGAGACCATAGAAGATGGCCGAGGTAACGCCGTCAGACTCCGCGTCAAACCCCTCGTCATACGGCAGCGACGTGTGCGTCAGGTCGTCGACGATCCCGACGGTGAAGTGATTCTTCGGACGGGCGATGAGATTGTCGAACACGGCCTTCACCATCGCCGGAGTGAACTCCTTCGACGCGAGGCCGTAGCGGCCACCAACCACCAGCAGGTCGAGCGATAACGGCGACGCACCCTCGGTACGTGCTTCGGACAGCGCGGTGACGACGTCCTGGTACAGCGGTTCGCCCGGCGCACCTGGCTCCTTCGTGCGATCGAGCACCGAGATCGCACGAACGGTTCGCGGGAGATGCCTCAGAAAACTCGCAACCGAGAACGGTCGGAACAGCCGCACCTTCACCACGCCGACCTTCTCGCCGCGCGCGGTGAGCCGATCCACGGTCTCGTGCACCGTGTCGGCGCCGGATCCCATGATCACGATGACCCGCTCGGCCTCGGGGTCGCCCTCGGTACTCGAACAGGTCGTAGCGGCGGCCGGTGAGCGCCGCAAAACGCTGCATCACCTGCTCGACGATGCCAGGACAGGCATCGTAGAAGAGGTTCGCGGCTTCGCGCGCCTGGAAGAACGTGTCTGGATTCTGCGCCGTTCCCCGCAGGACTGGATGGTCTGGCGTCAGCGCCCGGCGACGGTGCGCGTCGATGTGCTCCGCCGACAGCAGCGCGCGCAGGTCGTCGTCCTCGACGGCGAGGATCTTCGACACCTCGTGCGACGTGCGAAAGCCATCGAAGAAGTGCAGGAACGGTACGCGCGCTTCCAGCGTCGCGGCGTGGGCGACGGCCGCGAAGTCCTGCGCCTCCTGCACCGACGCTGACCCGAGCATCGCAAAACCGGTCTGCCGGCAGGCCATCACGTCAGAGTGATCGCCGAAGATCGACAGGGCGTGCGTGGCCACCGCGCGAGCGGCGACGTGCATGGTGAAGGGCGTCAGCTCCCCGGCGATCTTGAACATGTTGGGGATCATCAGCAGCAGGCCCTGCGACGCCGTGAACGTCGTGGCCAACGCTCCTGCCTGGAGCGCACCGTGCACGGCACCTGCGGCGCCGGCTTCCGACTGCATCTCCACCACGTCCGGGATATCACCCCACAGATTTCGGCGACCCTGAGCTGACCACTCATCGGAGAGCTCGCCCATCGTGGACGATGGCGTGATGGGATAGATCGCGATCACGTCACTGACGCGATGCGCGACCGAAGCCACGGCTTCGTTTCCGTCGACGGTGATCGCGCGTGCCGCCGTCTTCATTGGGAAGTTGCTGCCTGACTGAGTGCGGCCGGAGTTGGCGCGGCCGATGCGAGCGGCGGCGTTCGGCGGCCTTCGGTCACTACTGCCAAGCAAGCGAGATGCCGGGAATCTGACACTCCCGGAAGTCTCAGAGTCGAAGAGTCAAAGGGTCGCAGAGCGAAGAGTCGAAAGAGCCGCAGGGACGGCTGAACATGCGGACTTTTGCGGACGAGCGAGGGAAATTCCGAGCGTCGTCGAACCGCACGCCAGCGCAGCTACTTGGCCGCCTTGCGCGCCTGCACGACGCGGCTGCCATCCGCGCGCTGAAGCACGAGCGTGTCGCCGTCGACCTGGCACAGCGCAACCGACGCCAGCGCCGACACGAACCGTTGTTCCTGTTCCATGACGCCCTCGCCGGTGCAGGCCCTCCGCGTGATCGCCACCGGGCCGAACGACACGTGACTGCCCTCCTTCGTGTAGGGCGCGTGGAAGTGGTTACAGCCGGCACTTCCGCTCGCAACGCCTTTAGCAAAGTCAATACTCAGTGACGTGCCACTCACAGGCGTCGCAATGGCCTGATGACCGTTGTCGACTCCGGTCACGTGCCACGCGGACCCTTTCAGACTGGCCGGAGGCATCGGTTCGAATTCGTAGATCCCGCTGTCTGCCATCAACGACAGGAAGAGGTGACCGTCCTTGACGACGTACGAGCGGACACGCACCCAATCCTTGACGATGCGGTCGTGCATCGAGCCAGGCGGGCACATCGCGCGCGTAAGCGCCAGTGGTCCGAGCTCGAGCTGCCCTGGCGCCGGCGACGTCCAGGTACCGCTTCCCCGGTTGCAGTCGATGCGGGCCGTGATCTTGCCGTCTGCGCCGAAGCGCAGCGTGTACCTGGGGGCATGATCCGGCTTCACGGTCGTGTCGTCCATTCCGTGAAACGCGACGAGTTGCCACGACGTGCCGCCGAGGGCGGGGGCCTCAGGTGCCGGCGGCGACTGCGCAATGAGGCGGCCGACGGCAATCGCGGTGACGAGAACCGTGAGCATTGGCGCGCTCCTCTCTCATGCGATGCGCGACAGCGGATGCGTCGTGTGCGGGCGCCCTCATTCGAGCGTGAAGGAGACGTACATCAGCCGGCCTTCGCGCTGAATCTGCAAGGTCACTTGGCTTCCCGTGGTGAGCGCCCGAACGGCATCCCTGAGACCCTGCAATGTCACCATTTGAGCGTTGTTCAAGCTTCGGATGATGTCGGAGGGCAGGAGAGGCACCTCGCTCGTCGCCCCCGCCGCGCGCGCGACGACGATGATGCCGTACGGGTCGCGGAGCCCCTTGGCCGCGGCAGCCACGCGTGCGTCGATGGCGACGGCCAGGATGCCCAGCTCCGGTACCAGATTCTTCACGGGGTCGGCCATGTCTGACATCGCTTCGAACTCACCGCGTTGTTCGACCGGTTTGATGCTCAGAGTCTGCTGCGCAGCACCTCGCAGAATCACCAGCTGAACGGGGTCGGTCGAATCGCGCAAGCGGAAGTAGTAGTTCACCGACGGCAGGTTCTCGGCGGGTTGCCCGTCGACCGATACCAGGATGTCGCCAACCTTCAGACCCGCTCCTTCCGCGGGCCCTTGAGGCCAGACGTCAGACACGATGACGCCGTAGTCCCGGGACAGGCCGAGTCCCGCCGCCATCTCCGACGTAATCGTCTGAAGGCTCATGCCGACTTCCTGCCGCCGCAGCCGGCCGAACTGCCGCAGCTGACGGAACACCGTGCGCGTGGTGGCGGACGGAATGGCGAACCCGAGGCCCTCGTTGCCGCCCGACTGCGACATGATGAATGTGTTGACGCCGACGACTTCTCCGCGGATGTTGACGAGTGGACCACCCGAGTTGCCAGGATTGATCGGCGCGTCGGTCTGGACGTAGATGAGCGGCGAATCCGCATCGACCTGACGCGCCACGGCGGACACCAGCCCGTGTGTCAGGCTGTTGCGCAGTCCAATCGGACTGCCGAACGCAAAGACGGTCTCGCCTTGCCGCAGCTTGGAGGACGAGGCCAGAGGCAACGCCGCCAGCTTCTCGCCGTCCACCTTCAGGAGTGCCAGATCCAGCTCGGTGGTCAATCCGACGATGCGTGCCGGCACGCGGCGGCTTCGGGCGGACAACGCCGAGGCCAGCGTGCCGTCTGTGTTCTCCGCTGGCACCACGACCTGCACGCGTTGTGCGCCGCTCACGACGTGCGCGTTGGTGATGATGTAGCCTTCGGCATCGATCACGAATCCGGACCCCACCGATCGCGATTTCCCGACGACGGCACTCGTCTCGCCGCGCTGATCCGACTGCTGCGGACCGTAGCCCGTCACGAGAATCTGGACGACGCTGGGCCAGACCTTTTTCGTCAGCGCGTCGATCGAGTCGTTCACGCGCGCCAGCGCGTCGTCTGGCGCGGCCACTGTCTGCGCCAGCGCGTGCGAGGGTGGCGGAAGAAGCAGCAAGAGGATCGCAAGGAACGGTAGCCTCCTGGATCCGACGACGCGCGCGTTGGCCATCACAACCTCACTCTGTGCCCGGATTGGATTAGAAAGACCAGTAGAACGTGAGCCGGAGCAGTGCGTCCTGATCGCGGCCCGGAAACGAGAGCGGATCCGGGTCGTGTCCGTACTTGACGAGTTCGAGGTTCGGTCCGATGCGAACGCTCGGGTGGAGGTACCATTCGCCGCCCACGATCCACGTCGTGAACGGCGAGTTTGGTGAGAGCAGCCAATAGTCGATCCCGTCGGCCCCCGGCAGACCGGTCTCGACTCCGCCGCGATCGCCACTGACGTGATCGACGCGGACGAATGCGTCCGCCTTCACGGGCCGGATGTCCCAGACCAGAAAGCCCGACTGCACGTTGATCGTCTGGTCAGGCGTCGCGTTCTCGCCCGACTGGCGCTCCTGCCACAGAAACTGACCGCCAAGCCTCACGGGATCGCGACGGAAGCCGGCGAAGCCCTGAGCCGTGTGGCGATTCTCTCCGGCGGGGCGCGACGAGTAGCCATAGAACCCCTCGAGCGCAAGACCCGATTTCCGCTCGTACCGGCCTTCTATTCGGAGGGCTTTGTTGGCATCGACTTCGGCCCCGGTTCCCGAGTCATCGCCGAACTGAACGGCATACTGAAGCCCGTCCACCGCGAAGGGTCCGCTCAATGTCACGGCAAAGTCGCGCGACGCCTCAATCCGATAAAGGTCCGCAGGCGTCTTCTCGACGTGACGCAGCCCCCAGAACCCTTCCAGCCAATCGAAGGCGAGCGTGGGCTGCAGGCCCAATGTCAGCTGCTGGCGTCCGTGATACGTCCACTTCAGATACGCGTCCTTCACGTACGGCTCGAGATTGCCGCCTTCGAACTGCCCGTCGCTGTTGGCCTCGAGCCGCAGCCGCGTTGTCAGCCGCTCGTTGTACGACCAGTCGTACGTGAGGTACAGGCGCCGGAACCACAGCCCCTGCTGTCCCTGCACGTCAGTCGGATTCGAGCTGCTGATCTGGTCCTGATGCCATCGGTAGTACCAGTAGTAGTCACCGAACATCAGGCCGCTGAACTTGCCGGATGGGAACTGCGGTTTGTCGGCGCTGCCGGTCTGCGTCTGATTGTCGGCGTCCTGCCCGGCAGCCACGGGCGCAAGCGTACCCGACATCAACACGATCGCCGACAGGACGCGAAAGACGACGAACCTCAGCGGCATCGCAGGAACCTCGCGAAAGGAGCGTTCACGCCGCACGATTCGCGCGTCTGGCGGACGAAAGTCTACACGATCGATCACGACAGGCGGCTGACGTCCAACAGCTCTTGCAAGATTTTCAAGGGCTCAGCCATTGGACAACGAACATGCAGAATTCAGCCTGAAACTACGGGCTCCCGCAACGGTACGGTCCGTGCTGAAGATGAATGCCGAGTGCGCCGCGGGTTGCGGTGTGACGTCGAATGACGAAGACATCTGTCGCAGCGATTGTCGTGGCGTGGCTGGTGGGAACGGCCACGGTCTTCGGCCAGGATGACGCGCCGAACCCGCGCCGCGCACTCACCACACACGAGCGTTTGCAGTGGGTCGTTGATGGCACCGTGAGTCCGGGAGCACTTGGCGTTGCGGCGATGTCTGCGAGCTGGCAGACGGCGGTGGCGTCAGGTGACGAGTGGGGCGGTGGCTGGTCCGGCTTCCAAAAGCGCTACGCGGCTCGACTCGCGCAGACGGCGGTGTCGAACAGCATTGAAGCGAGCCTCGGAAGTCTCTGGGGTGAGGATCCGCGCTATCGCCCGTCGGAGCGCAGCGGCGTGTGGGCTCGCACCCGGCACGCGATGAAATACGTTGTCCTTGCGGAGCGGCGAGACGGACATCTGGCACCCGCGTGGAGCCGGTTCATCGCGGTGCCTGTAACCAGCGCCGCCGAGAACGCGTGGCTCCCGCCAGGTGAGCGCACGGCGCGAGCCACGGCGATTCGTGCCGGCACCGGACTCGTGGGGCGAATCGCAAGCAACTTGTATAAAGAGTTCCGGCCAGAGACCCGCCGGCTGATCGAACGCGCTCAGTCGATGGCGCCGTAGCGCTTGACGAGCGCCGACATGTCCGGCTTGCCCTCTACTTCGAGGCGCGTCGCGACCGTGGCGCGATCGGCTGGCGGTCGGTTCTGACTCACCTTCCACTTGCCTTCGATGTGCCGGATCACGATCTCGAGTCCGACGATGCCTTTGACTTGCGCGTCGATGAAGGCGTCGGGCGCATCGGTTACGTGCCAGGGATGCGCGCGCTCGCCTTCGTGATCGTTCGTGAGCCGGCCGATCTGGACGCGCAACCATTCCGCATCGTCGATGACGCGGACTCGGCCGCGTGCCTGGACCATCGCGTAGTTCCACGTCGGCACGACCTTGCCGTGCTCCCGCTTCGACTCGTACCACGAGGGCGAGATGTACGACTCGACACCCTGGAACACCACCAGCGCGTCGCGCCCATCGAGCGATTTCCAGTGAGGGTTCCCGCGAGCCAGATGCCCCTGCAGCGTACCGAACGGCGAGACGTCGGTGACGAGGTGGAACGGCAGCGGACTGGCCAGCAGCTCTTCGTCGCCGGCCGAGATGAGCAGCCCGAGCGGATGCGCCCGGATCAACGCATGCTGAACGTCCAGGCGCTCTTCATTGAATGCAGGCGGGATGTACATCGCTGATATCATTCTAGGCTTAGAGAGCGCTCGTTTCCGACAACTCCCAACTACCAATTCCCAAGGGTTCCTACAATCGCCGAGAGATTGATCCTTTGGGTATTGGCAGTTGGCGTTGGAAGTTGACGAGCTTAGTTGCGCTTCGGGCCCAGTCCCAAAGAAGGAGTTTCCGAATGAAACGTGTACTCGCCGGCGCGCTTCTGGCCGCCCTGGTTGCCGTTCCCGCACTTGCCGCTCTGAAACAGGGCGACACCGCACCGGATTTCTCCGCGAAGGCATCGCTTGCCGGCAAGGAGATCAGCTTCTCGCTCAAGGACGCACTCAAGAAGGGGCCTGTCGTCGTGTATTTCTACCCCTCGGCGTTCACGGGCGGCTGCAACCTCGAGGCGCATACGTTCTCCGAGAACAAGGAGCAGTTCGACAGCGCCGGTGCCACGATCATCGGCGTCTCGGGCGACAGCCTCGAGCGGCTCAACGCGTTCTCGGCGGACCCGCAGTATTGCGCGGGCAAGATCGCGGTCGCGTCTGACGCCGACGGTTCGATCGCGAAATCGTACGACCTGAAGATGGGGACCGCGCCGGCGGGGATGAAAGACTCGCGCGGTGCCGTCGTCGAGCATCCGCTCATCGAGCGGACCACGTTTGTCGTCACGCCCGATGGCAAGATCGCCGCGACGCTCTCGTCCGCTGACGACAAGATCAGTCCGGCCGATCACGTGACGAAGTCGCTCGCCGTGGTGAAGGGGCTCGCGTCGAAGCACTAGCCCATCGAATCGGGGTCGGGATGAGTTTCAGTCACTGCAATGGTGGAGACGGCTCCGCATGACCGAAACTGAAACTCATCCCGACCCCAACTACAGCCGTCAGATCCCCGTGTACCACGCCCAGCCGTTCTGGATGTTCCCGTCTTTCCCGCCGTCATCGAACTCGTCGGTCACAACAATCCGCTGCAGGTACTTCATGCTCTTGTAGCCCATCTGCCGCTCCACGCGCAGGCGCACGGGCGCGCCGTGCGGGATCGGAAGATCGCGGCCGTTCATGCCGTAAGCCAGGATCGTCTGCGGGTGCAGGGCATCGAGCAGGTCGATGCAGTCGACCCATTCGTCGAACGAGTGAAACGTCACGAAGCGGGCGGTCGGCAGGATGCCAGCCGCGTCGAGCACGAGGCTCAACGGCACGCCGGTCCACTGGGCGATGGCCGTCCAGCCTTCCTCACAGGTGTGCCTCGTGATCTGCGTCCGCGCTGGCAGCTGCTTCAGCGCGGCGAGCGAGAACGTCTGGGGCCTGGCGACGCGTCCCTCGACCGAGAGCCCCCAGTCGGCGAACATCCCATGCTGCAGGCGTCGATAGGCTTCGCTCCCCTTCCTCTTGACCGCAACGGGATCCGTCGTACCCGTGGCAGGGAACGACGAGATGTCGGTGTGACTGTATTCCTTGACCAGCGCCTGGTCGGGCAGCAACGTGCGGTGCGCGGCGTACGTGAAGGTGTCGCCCATGCGGAGCAGGTTGCCGTACGTGGGCGGCAGGTTCCTTGGGTAGCGCCATGCCACCAGTCCGCCCAGCGACGCAAGTCCCGTGGCAAGCACTCGCCGTCGAGTGATGAGTCCGGTGGTCTTCATGTCAGTTCCCTATCGTCATGCCACGGATCTGCCGCCTGAACCCGGATAAGGCGACCATCGCGACGTGGATGACGACGAACAGCAGCAGCGCGGCGAATGTGAAGAAATGAATCGTGCGCGCCGACTGATAGCCGCCGAACGCCGATAGCAGCCACGGCATGGCCGCGGTCACGGCGGGCGACATCGCGAGCCCGGTCGCCGTTATCAGCGGCGCCGCGACAAAAATCACCAATGCGTACGAGGACTTCTGCAGCACACCATAGCGCGGGCCGCCCGTCGCGCGCGGGATCCGCAACCGTACGTGATCGACGACGTCCCGCCAGACGAGATGCGGTCGAATCTCCTGGGCCCGCGGCCAGACTGACGAGCGGAAGTGGCCGTCGAGGAATCCAATCAGCAGGTACACGACGCCGGGCACGACGAGCCACCAGGCGGCGAGAAAGTGCAGGCTGCGCCCCCAGCCGTTCTCGTTGAAGATGTCGTACGTCCTGCTGGCGCTGATGGGACCGGAGGCGCTGCCGAAGAACGGCGCTGGCGTCGAGAACGTCACCTGCTTGTAGTTCCGGCTGACTGGCAGTTCGAGGAGCGCCGGCGTGAGATCGTTGCCGACGTTGCCCCAATAGAGCCTCGGGTGCGCCATCAGGATCACGAACCCGCTGAACGCGAGCGTCAGCAGGCTGACGCTGACCATGGCATGGCAGACCCTCACCCAGCGCGCATGCCCCTGCACGCCGGACGATCGCGCGAGTTCCTGCGGCGTCCCGGTCATTGGTGAAGGCCGCCCGGCTGCCAGGTGCCGCGGGCCAATCGTGTTCGCAGTCGAGCACATCTTATCGCGTCATGCCACCGCCATCCACGCCGTTCACGGGCTTCCGTCACCCTGACCGGCCCCGCGCGGTTCGTTCACGCCCGGTCGCCTCCGGTCTGGGATAATCGCCCGTGGCGCGGAGGCGCCCCGGTCCGCCAATGCAACCTCTCCGTTTTCGCTTCGGTCTGCTCGCGGAAATCCTTTCGATGGCGGTCGGTACACTCACCGGCAACAAGCTGCGCTCTGCCCTGACGATCCTCGGCGTCGTCATCGGCGTGACCTCGATCGTCGGCATGACCTCTCTCATTCGAGGTTTCGGCGACCAGATGGAAGGGCTCGTGCGCGAAATGGGGTCCGACAGCGTCTACGTCGCGAAGATGAGCCTCGCCAGCTTCGTGGCCGGCAAAGAGTTCTGGGATCTGATGCGCCGGCCCGATCTGACGGAGGCCGATGCCAAGGCGATCAAGAGCGGATCGCCGCTGGTGAATTTCGTGAGCATGGACCTCGGCGACGGTCCTGAGCCGCAGCTCCAGCGTCTGAGCTACGGCAAGGAGAGCACCACACAAATCCCCATCATCGGTGCGACCGCCAGCTGGGTCGAGAGCAATTACATAGCGATGGCAGAGGGCCGTTTCTTCAACGATTTCGAAGTGGACAAACGTCGATCGGTCGTAGTGCTCGGCGCGTCGCCCGGTGCGTCGCTCTTTCCGTTGACCGACCCGCTCGGCAAGCGGATTCGCATCGGCGACGAGGCGTTCACGGTGGTTGGCGTGCTCGGCAAGCGCCCGAACCTGCTCGATGCCGACAGCAATCTCTTCGCGATCATTCCGATCACGACGTTCGACAAGCTCTACCCACCGCCGTACTTCCGTGGCATGCGGATGCGGTTCATGGTCATCGCGGTCGTCCCCTATCCCGGCGTGTCGCGCACGCAGCTCATCGCGGACATCGAAGAGATCCTGCGAGGCCGGCACCGGCTCAAGGTGGATCAGGAAGACGACTTCGACATCCTGACGTCTGACGTCATCATGAAGCTGCTCGACAAGCTGACGCAGGCCATCGTGCTGACGCTCGTGGCGATCTCGTCCATCGCGTTGATGGTGGGCGGGATCGGCGTGATGGCGATCATGATGATCTCGGTGACGGAGCGCACGCGGGAGATCGGCGTACGCAAGGCCCTCGGCGCGAGGCGCCGCGACATCCTCTGGCAGTTTCTGCTCGAAGCCGTGTTCCTGACCGCGCTCGGCGGCCTGCTTGGCGTGGCGATCGGCGCCGGCGTCGGTCTGACGGTGCACCTCACGACCGGCTTCCCGGTTTCACTCCCGTGGTGGTCGTTCGCGATCGGCCTGGGATTCTCGGCCACCGTCGGCATCTTCTTCGGCATCTACCCGGCCTTCAAAGCCGCACGGCTCGATCCCATCGAGGCGCTCCGGTACGAGTGACCCGCGGGACCGGCTACCATGTCCGCCATGGCCATCCCCACGACATGCACGCGACTCGCGCTGTCGCTGGCGATCACGTTCGGGTTGACGGTCCCCGCCGGCCTTCAAGGGCCTCCCAACGGAGGCGGCGTACCCGAGCCCGCTGATAAGCCCGCACCTCGGACCGATCAGAACTCGACGCTCGCGCATGCGCAGCTCGTGGACAAGGCGAAGCAGGGCCGGATCGACGTCTACTTCCTCGGCGACTCGATCGTCCGGCGCTGGGGCGCGCTGGACTATCCCGAGCTGCTCGAGAACTGGAAGCAGAACTTCTACGGATGGAACGCCGCAGACTTCGGTTGGGGCGCCGATCGCACAGAGAACATCCTCTGGCGTCTCGAGAACGGCGAGTTGGACGGCGTCAATCCGAAGGTCATCGTTCTGCTGGCCGGAACGAACAATGTCGGATCGGAGCCGCGCGACGATCGGACGATCGCGGAGATCGTGCACGGGATCAAAGCGATCCTGGATGTGTGTCAGCAGAAAGCGCCACAGGCCACGATCGTCCTGACGGCGATCTTTCCGCGCAATGACAATCCCGCCGTCATGCCCACGATCGATCGGATCAATCAGGGGCTTGGGGCTCTGGCTGACGGAACGCGGATCCGCTTTCTCAGCATCAACGATCGTCTCGCCGATGCGAACGGCACGCTCGTCGAGGGCGTGATGAACGACCGGGACAAGCTGCATCCGACGCTCAAGGGCTATCAGATCTGGGCGGACGCATTGAAGCCCATCCTCCGCGAGCTGCTCGGCCCACCGGCGGCGACGGATCTCGCGCCGCCGCCGACGGGGGACCCCAGCGCACGACCGAAATCGGGGAAAACGGGGTCGGGATGAATTTCAGTTCCTGCAACGCTGGGGCAAGCCGCGGCGTTGCCAAACTGAAATTCATCCCGACCCCGTTTTCCAATTTCAGTCGCCTCTCACGTGTCGCATATCAACGATCCGAGTCGTCCCCGTGATGATCGTCGTCGTCGTGCGGCAGCGGCTTCAGGACGTGCGCGTACGCCCATTTGGCCACGTGCCGGCCCTGGCTGCGTGCGGCAACATCGGCAAACCGGAAATGGATGCCCTCGTAGATGCGCACATTGACGACATCGTGAGCGGCATCGGAAAAGCGCGAGTACGTCCGGGTCTTCTGGACGGCGAGCGGATAGTTGCTGGTCACGGTGAACTTCATCTGGTCGCGATGGAAGAACAGCGACAACATTTCAGTAGCAGAGCCCGTGATGTTGTTCGCGCCCGAGGTGTAGTCGGGATAGTTTGGCGTGTTGATGAGCGGCTTCCAGTTCGGGTCGCCCACCGTCAGCGGATTCGTGTCGTTGTCGCCTTCGCGAATGGCCGTGAGGGGCCTCCAGAAGTTGTAGTGCCGCTTGCTGTCCCAGGCCGTGATGCCGGCATCGGCCTCCGCCAGGTACACCAGGGCGAACAAGCGGGCGGCGTCACCCAGCTTGTGGACATGCTGTGCGGCGATCGCACTGACGGCCCTGTTCCAGATCAGGATGAAGTTGTCGGCGTAGAAGTAGCCCAGGTCCGTCTGCGCCGGCGTGCGAGCCGTGCTGGTCAGCGATCCGAGCGCCTTCACCTCGTAGTAGGCCAGCGTGTATTGGAGGCTGGTCAACGGTGGCTGCGGGGCTGCGCGGAACTGCGACGGACTCGTCATCGTGAAGGGAACGACTTCTGCGAGCCACGGAACCGCCATGGGTGCGAAGCTCGGTGGCGGTCCTGGCGGCGTTGGAGGAGATGCTCCGGGCGGCAGGTTGAACGACTCGGTCGGACGCCACTCACCAGGACCTGTTCCGCCGGTGACAGGCGGCACTGGCGCGAAGCGGCCATCGTTGCTGCGAAGCACGATGATATTGTTCGCCGCTTGCTGGCCGACGAGGATCCCCGGATCGCCGATCAATCCGTTGGAGGCGAGGTACTGCATGTACTTCGCGTCGACATCCGACACGACCCACGGATAGATGCTGTAGATGTTCACGAGCACGTCGTGCGCCGCGGTGGCGATGGCCGCCGTCGGCGATCCTGACGCTCCAGGGATCGGACCCGCATACGACTGGTACCGTTTTTCGTAGGCCTGCACGGCGTCGTGCACGGCGACCTGCACCATCGCGAAGTCGAGTGCGCCGACCTGCCCGGGGCGTATGGGTGGTAGTGGAGTGGGCGTTCCCGCTGGCGCTGGCGAGATGGCGGCCGTGAATGCAGCAGCCGCTACGCCATTCCAGTACAGCACCGGGTCGATTGAGGCTGCGCGGACAGGCGTGAGATAGCAGCACGCGAGCACCAGGGGAAGAGCACGGACCAGGATCTTCTTCATGTGGCCTCCTGTGGTACGTAACCCGGTTGTAATGTCCGAGGAGGCCGCGATTATGCGCTTTCGCCGAGGCGAGTCAACTCAAACCCGAACGGCTGTAGGGAGGTACATGATCTGACCGCTCGCGAGAGCAAGTGATCTGTCCGCTTCAGACGTGGCTGGGATAGGAAAGAGCCAAGGAGGCTCGATGTCCTACCCCGACGCCGCGTGGGAGCGGGCGATGACGGTGCAAGAGGTGCTGTTGAAAGCGCTCAGCGGGGAGCTGCATTGGTTCCGTGCGGCGGAGATTCTCGGCTGGTCGCCGCGGACGGTGCGGCGGTGGCGGGAGCGCTACGAACGCCACGGCTATGCCGGCTTGATCGACAAACGTTTGCTGCGGCCCTCGCTGCGCCGGGTGCCGGTGGGCCAGGTCGAGCACGTGCTGCGGCTGTACCGTGAGCAGTATGTCGGGTTCAATGTGCGGCACTTCCACGAGATTGCCCAGCGCGCGCACGGCGTGGGCCTCTCTTACAGCTTCGTCAAGCAGGCGCTGCAGGCGGCGGGGCTGGTCAAGAAACATCGCGCGCGGGGGCGCCACTCTCGGCGGCGTGAGCCGCGGGCCTGTTTTGGCGAGTTAGTGCACCTTGATGGCAGTACGCATGGTGGCTGGCGCTGGGGCCCGACGCGCGCTGCACGTTGCTGGCCACGCTCGACGATGCCACCAAGCAGGTGCTGCAGGCGGCGCTCTTCCCGAGCGAAAGCACGCACGCCGTGATGACGACACTGGCGGGCGTCTTCGCAGCACGGCCTGCCGATGGCGCTCTACACCGACCGCGCGCACTGGGCCTTTCACACGCCGAAGGCAAAGGGGCCGGTGGATAAGACGCGCGTGACGCAAGTCGGGCGAGCCCTCGCCCGCCTGGGTATCGAGCACATTCCGGCGTACTCGCCGCAGGCGCGTGGGCGAAGTGAACGGCTAAATCGCACCTTTCAAGATCGATTAGTCAATGAGCTGCGCGTCGCTGGGATCGCCACGCTCGAGACCGCGAACCAGTATCTGGTGGCGCACTTCGTGCCGCAGACAACACCACGTTTGCCCGGTCGCCCCGCGACCCGGCGAGTGCCTTTGTGCCACTGGGCGACGTTGATCTCGATGCGATTCTCTGCCACGAAGAGGACCGCGTGGTCGCCGCCGACAATACGGTCACACTCGCCGGGCGAGTGCTCCAGATCGCGCCGCAGCCCGGGCGGCGGAGTTGTGCGGGCCGCGCGTCACCGTGCGGCAACACTTGGACGGGCGCTACACGATCACGCGCGGGACGCATCGGCTCGGCTTCTTCCGGGCCGACGGCCGGCCTGTGGAAGCTGCCGGGGCCGTGGACGCCAAGCGCGCGCCCACCGCCCCTTGGAAAACGCCCAAATCGCGTTTTCACAGCTACCACACGCCTCGAGATAAAGCGGAAATAGAACAACTCAAACCCGAACGGCTGAGTTGAGGCGGGACGACGTGGGAGTCCTAGGGATCTGGTTCCCGCGTCTTCTTCGAAATGCTGACGATCACGAACTCAGCCGGTCTCACCGGTGCCACGCCGATCTGGCACACGAGCCGCCCGTTGTCGAGATCGTTCTGGGTCATCGTCGTGCGATCGCAGCGCACGAAAAACGCTTCCTCCGGCTTGGTGCCCTCGAGTCCGCCATCACGCCAGATTGTGAACAGGAAGTTCTCGACGACCGTGCGGACCGCGTTCCACGTCCGCTCCACGTTGGGCTCGAAGACGACCCACGTCGTGCCTCGGTCGATTGACGCTTCGATGAATATCAACAGGCGGCGCACGTTGACGTACTTGAAGTCCAGGCTGGACGACATGGTCCGCACGCCCCAGACGCGGATGCCACGACCGTTCGCCCTGAAGTCGCGGATGACATTGATGCCGCGGACGTTGAGCGGTTCCTGCTCGCCATCGGTCAACGTGAACTCCAGCGGCGACTCGCCCGCGGTGCCATCCACCAGACCCCGGATCTCCTCGTTGGCCGGAGCCTTGTGTACGCCGCGTTCGAGATCGACGCGCGCGTAAATCCCGAGCACGTGGCCGGTGCTCGGCACGAGGACCTGGCCATCGGACCGGTGCGGCGCCTCGACACGAATCCACGGATAGTACGCCGCGGCATAGACAGAGTCGCCGGGCGGTTGCAGGTCTGACGTCGGCAGCAATCCCTGCTCGAGGCTGGTCACGGCGAAGTGATTCTTCATCGCTTCGCAGGTCTCAATCAGCCGGTCGCGGAGTCCGGGAATCACCACATCATCGGGCGCCGCCAGCAGCGAGATCTCCTCGACCGTGGCGAGCGCCGCAAGCCCTCGGCGCGCTTCCGGGTTCAGCGTCGCGTCGCCCAGGTACTCGTCCAGCGTGACAGGCTCTGCGCCTCCGTGTCGGCCGACGACGCGCGCGATGTAGGCACGTCGTCCGCCGTTGTCGAAGAAGCCGCGGACGGCGTACGGCAGGTAGCAGTGAGGACGAGGGAGCGGACGGAGGTCGATGAAACCGCCGAAGGTGTGCTCGAATTCGGCCCAGCTCGTGACCAGCGTCGGAGACGTGGGCCCGCACTCGGTCTCGCCGACGAATCCCGCGGTGGAGGTGCTGACTCCCTCGATGGGATGCAGACCCTTCAAGACCTCATCGACGTAGACGCCGGGGAAACTCTGTTCCGGCATGGCAGTATCTGCTCGATCCGACGGTCAGCGCCTGGCAGATCAATTCAGGTCGGGAGGATTTTCTCATTTTGTGAGGCCGATCTTTCCCACGGCTGCGCAATACAGCGCAAGAGTTCGCTCTCAATCTTGAGAAAATCCTCCCGACCGGAATTACTCACGCCCTGTCCTGCGCCGGACGCAGGCGTCCAATGGTCGCGGCTGAGATCCGGCCGAGCCAGGCCTTCGCGGCATCGCCGACGAGCGCCTTCTCGAGCGCGTCGAACTTCACGTAGGCCACGGGCACCAGCAGCAGCGTCAGGAACAGACACAGCGACTGACCGCCGATGATGGTCACGGCAATCGCTGCCCGTCCCGTGCCGCCGATGCCGATGCCGAGTGACGTCGGGACGAGGCCCGCCACGATGGCCGTGGTCGTCATGAGGATCGGCCGCAGGCGCGTCCGGCACGACTCGACGATCGCGACACGCAGCGGCAGCCCGCGTGAGCGGAGGACGTTGGCATAGTCCACCTGAAGAATCGAGTTCTTCTTCACGATGCCGAGCAGCAGCAGCACGCCGAGCGCGCTCCACAGGTTGAGCGTGCGGCCCGTGATCCAGAGCGTGAAGAGCGCGAACGGCACCGCAATCGGCATCACCAGCATGATGACGACCGGCTGCAGGAAGCTCTCGAACTGCGACGCCAGCACCATGTAGACGAAGATCATGGCCAGGCCGATCGCCATCACCAGGTTGGCCGTGGTCTCGTCCAGGATCTTCGATTGTCCCTGCAGCTTGTAGGACATCGTCGGCGGCATCTTGAGATCTGCGAGGATGCGCCGGACGTCGCTCGAGGCTTCGTCGAGGGCGTGTCCGGGGGCGACGTCCGCGATGAGACTGACCGCGAACTGCCGATCGGACCGTTGGAGCGTCGTCGGTCCGAGACCACGTTCGATGGTGGCGACGTTGTCGATGCGGACCTGGCCGGCGCCAGAGGGCACCGTGAGGCGTCCGATCTCCGCGACGTCGCGCCGCTGATTCTCGAGCACGCGGATCTTGACGGGGTACTGCTCGGGGCCTTCCTTGTAATACGAGATCTCGTCGTCGCCGGCCACCGCGAGCCGGAGCGTATTGCCGATGGTCGCCATACGGACGCCGAGATCCGCCGCGCGCCTCCGGTCCACGGCAACGTGGATCTCGGGATTCGAGACGTTGAGATTGATCTTCGTGTCGGCCAGGCTGGGCAGCTTCTGCGCCGCCAGCAGCGCGCGCTTCGAGTAATCGGCGATCTGCGGCAGGTCGGGTCCCAGAATATTCGCAGCGATGGCAAAGCCACCCGTGCCCTCGCCACTGCCGAGCGCGTTGCGCGCCGTGATCGACGGCCGATAGCTCGGGTACGAGGCCAGCCGACGCCGCATCTCGGCGATGATGTCAGCCTGCGAATGCTTGCGTTCGCCGAGCGGCAGCGCCTGACAGAGGAAGTGGATGTGCGATTGCGAGCCCGGGCCCGAGACGCCGATTGACGGTTCGATCTGGGCTACGCCTTCGATCCCGGTCAGTTCCTTCAGCAGCTTGAAGGCGATCTCTGACGTACCGTCGAGCGACGTGCCCTCGGGGGCGTCGAGATGGATCGTCCATTCCCCCATGTCCTCGTTGGGCACGAACTCGCGTCCGACCATGTAGTTCAGGGGGACGACGGCAAGGGCCGCGACGACCGAGATGCCGATGATCACGCCGGAATGATCGAGCGCCCAGTTCACCCGGCGCGTGTACCACTCGTCGAGCCAGTGGAAGAAACCGCCTTCCTTGGTCTTCTGATCCGCGACGCCGTCGGCGAGCTTCAGAAAACGCGAGCTGAGCATCGGCGTCAGCGTGAAGCTGACAAGCATCGACACCATGATCGCGAAGGCCATGGTCCAGCCGAACGGATTGATGTACCGCTTGGCATAGCCGTTCATGAACGCAATCGGCAGGAAAATGACCACGAGCGACAGCGTCGTCGCCATCACAGCCAGCGCCACCTCGCGCGTGCCTTCGATCGCCGCCTGGTACGGTGTGCAATTCTTCTCTTCCATGTAGCGGAAGATGTTCTCGAGGACGACGATCGCGTCATCGATCACGATCCCGACCGAGAGCGTGATGGCGAGCAGGGTCATGTTGTTGAGCGTGAAGCCCATGACCCGCATCAGCGTGAACGAGGAGATGATGGAGGCCGGGATCGCCAGCGACGAGATGATCACCGCGCGAAGGTTGCGGATGAAGATCATCACGACGATGGTCGCGAAGAGCGACCCGTAGAGCAGGTGCTCCTCGAGCGAGGCGATCGAGTCGTAGATGAACCGTGAATCGTCCTTGATGACGGTCATGGTCACCGAGGACGGAAGCGACTGTTGGATCGACTGGAGCTTCGCGCGGACACCTTCAATCACCGCGACCGTGTTCTCGCCCATCGCCCGCCGGACATCGAGCATGACCGCGGGCTGCTCGCCCATCCACACACCGCTCGTCGGACGCTGGGAGCTGTCCTCTGCGTGCCCGATATCCGACACGCGAATCGGCGTGCCGTTCCGGGTCGCTAGGACGATGGCATTGAAGTCCTGCGCGGCATCCACGCGGCCGAGGGTGCGAAGCAGCAGCTGCCCCTTGCCCTGCTCCACCGTTCCGCCCGGAATCTCGACGTTTTCAGCCACGACAGCATCCCGCACCTGGCCGATCGACAACCCATACGAGCTCAGCTTTTCGATGTCCACGACGATGTGAATCTCGCGGGCACGGCCTCCACCGAGATCGACCTGACCGACGCCGTTCACGGTCTGGATGGCACGGCTGATCTGTTTGTCGGCCAGCTCCGTCAGCGTTCGAAGGCTCATCGACGTGGACGACACGATGAGCGAGAAGACAGGGTCGGCATCGGGATCGACCTTGGTGATCACCGGCGGCAGCAGCTCCGGCGGCGCGCCCTGGATGGCCCCGGCCACCTTCTCGCGAACGTCGTTTGCGGCATCGTCGAGATTGCGCTCGAGCACGAAGCGGACGGTGATCCACGCCTTGCCTTCGGAGATGCGTGCCTGGATCTCGTCGATACCCGAAACGCCGCTGATGGCTTCCTCCATCGGCTCGACGACCGAGCTCGAGATCTCGTCGGGGCTGGCCCCGGGGAGTTGCAGCTGCACGCTCACGGTCGCCGGGTCGGCCTTCGGGAAGAGATCCACGCCGAGATCGCGGAACGAGAACAGCCCGAGCACGACCAGCGACAGCACGAGCATCGTCGCGGATACGGGCCGGCGGACGCAGAATTCCGAGAGCACGAGACCTCCTGCTACCGGGTCACCGTGACCCGCGCGCCGTCAGAAAGGGTGTCGACATCGGTGATGGCCACCGGCTCGCCTTCCTTCACACCGCTGGCAATCTCGACGCGATCGCCCAGCCGCTCGCCAATCTGCAGTTCGCGCATGGAGAGACGATCGCCCTTCACGACGAACACGCGGTTCACGCCGTAGCGGTACTGCAGCGCCGCGTACGGCAGCGTCAGCACATCGTCCACCTTTCCGCTTTCCACGTGGACGCGGGCGAACGTGCCGGGCTTGAGCGCGGCGTCGTGGTTCGGGACGACCGCCTCGAAGGGGAACGCCCGCGTGGCGGTATTGACAGCGGGGCTGATGCGCGTGACCTTGCCCGCGAACGTGCGGTCGCGGTACGCGTCCACCCGCAGTTCGACGGGCCGGCCGTCGTTGATCCACGGCGCCATACGCTCCGGCAGCTCGGCTGTCACCTTGAGTGGGTCCAGTCGGACGATGGCCATCACGGGCATCTGCGTTTTCACCAGTTCGCCGAGATTGACCAACCGCCGCTCGACGTAGGCGTCGAACGGCGCCTTGATGTCAGTGTCACGCAGCTGGCGGCCCGCCAGTTTCATTGTTGCCTCGGATGCCTGGATGCTGGCGCGCAGGTTGCGCGCGCCCTGGAGCGAGGAATCGTAGCCGGCCTGTTTGGCGTGCAGTGCCGCCTTCGCATCGTCGTAGGTCTGCTGCGAGATGAGAGAGCGGGAGGAAAGCTCTTCGGCGCGCGTGAACGCTTGCTGCGCTTGTTCGAGCTCTGCCTTCGCCCTCTTCACGTCTGGCGTCTGTTCGATGGGAGGCAGGTGCTGAGGGTCGGGTGCACCGTACTGGGCGAGGGCGCGCGCGAGAGCCGCTTGTTGCTGGTCGAGGGTGTACTGCTGCTTCTCGTGGTCGAGTTGGATCAGCACCTGCCCCACCGACACGCGATCGCCGAGATCGGCCAGGATGGCGCGCACGGTGCCTTCGGCTTCGGATGAAATCGTCACCTGGTCAACGGCGGCCAGGGTGCCGACGACGTCTACGGATCGGCGAACGGAGTTCTTGACGACGAGGGCGGTCGCGACGGACTTGGCGGCGCCGTCAGCTTCCTTGGGATCGCCAGCCTGCAGCCGTCCGCACGCGGCGGAGACGAGCGACAGCGCCACGAGGCCGGCAATGGTAGAAGCGTACTTCACGGTATTTGAGCACGACACGATTGGGGAGTCCTGAGCCGGGGCGGCAGAGAGGGGTCCTGGCCCGACTGCGAAAGGCGATCTTATCAGTGGATGGCGCGTCAGTAGCGCGATGGTGGTTGTCGGCCTATTTCGCTGCGGCCGGGGTTACCGTCAGGTCGCGAAAGTGCGCGACGGTTCCGGGGCCCAGCCACAATGCCACCGCGCCTTTTCCCTGGGCACCTGTCTTGACATCGTTGACGGTCAGGGTGGGTTGATCCTGTCCGTGAACGAAAAGGCGGGCGTGATTGCCATCGACCTCGATCCGGATCGGCGTCCAGGTTGCCGGTTGGAGGTCTACGTAGGCTTCGTATCGGGAGGGCGTCTCTCTGCGCAACCGGAACCACGGCCAGTCGGGGTGCGACACGTACTGCGCGGCGTGATTCCGGCGTTCCTGATCGTCGGCGCGGCCGTTGGTCGGACGCAGGTAGAACGCGTCGTACGTCTTCAAGTCGCTCTGCACGCGAAAAGCAATGCCCACGAAGCCTCGCGCGCCCTCGGCGGCGCCAGACGCGGGGGCACCGGCAATCTCTGCGGAGATCTCTCCGCTCGAGAAGTCGAGATTACCAACGATCGCCAGCTGTTCGAATGACGCCTGTTCCGCGTCCGTCATCTGATCGAGTTGGCGGCGTGCCTCGTCCGAGATCGTGACGCGTAATCCTTTCTTGCCTTGCAGCACAGCGGGCTCGGCCGTCACGTGGTGCAGCCGAAGTCCGTCTGACGATTCGAGCGCGTAGTGCGCAGGCGGCGTTTGACGAGCTTCGGGAGCGGACACCATGAACGCAGCGCCGGTTGCAACGAGCAGTACGAATCCGCGACAGGGCTTCATGGCGTCTCCTGCTTTCTGCTGATGCGAGGTAGCATTCCACAATGCGTGCATTATTGCGGGTTGTTTCAGCTGTCTGTCTCGGTCTCTACGCAACGCTTGCGACGGCGGTTCCCGGATTGAGCGCCGCGGTACCCATGGAGGCGCACGCCGCGTCGTCCGACGTCACGACGCGCATTGTCGCCGCGGCCAAGGCCCTTCTCGCCTCGCTCGACGAGGCCGGCCGGTCGAAGGTGCAATTCCCGTTCGAGGGACCGCAGAAAGCCAGATGGTCGAACCTTCCGAGCGGCATCTTCACGCGCGAAGGGCTGCGCCTGGGTGATCTGACGCCCGCGCAGCGCACCGCCGCCATGGCGCTCCTCGCTGCGGCGCTCAGTCCGACTGGATATCAGAAGGTGGTCGATATCATGCACGGCGACGAGACGCTTCGAAAGCATGACACTGGACCCGGACCGGGCGGACCAGCGGCGGGAGGTGCCCCTCCGCCGAATGGCCCGGGGCCAGGCCCTGCCGGCGGGCCCGGTGGTCCGTCCCGCGTCGTCTTCGGCGAAGACGAGTACTACCTCGCGTTCGTTGGAACGCCGTCACCGACGGCGCCGTGGATGATCCAGTTCGGCGGTCATCACCTCGCGATCAATCTGACACTCGCCGGCAGCGAGGCGACGCTCGCACCCAGCCTCACCGGCGCGCAACCTGCGCGCTTCACGATCGAAGGCCGCACGGCTCGTCCGCTGGGCAACGAGAACGACAAAGCGTTCTCGCTGATCAACGCCCTCGACGAAGGGCAGCGGAAGCAGGCCATCCTCGCATACACGGTCTCTGACCTGGTTCTCGGGCCGGGGCAGGACGGCCGCACGATTCAGCCCGAAGGCATTCGCGCATCGTCGCTCACACCAGCACAGCAGACGATGCTGCTGGACCTGGTCGGTGAATGGACTGGGATCATGAACAGCTCGTTTGCCGAGCCGCGCATGACAGAGATCGGGTCGCATCTGGCAGACACCTATTTTGCGTGGAGCGGCCCGACGACGAACGGATCGATGGCGTACTTCCGCGTGCAGGGACCGACGCTGGTCATCGAGTACGCGCCGCAGCGCAGCATCGATCACATCCACACCATCTATCGCGATCCAACGAACGACTACGGGGCGAAGTATGGCGCACGTTGATCGGATCAACGTTCCACTCCAACTTCCAACTCCCAAAGTGTCCCGATGAACGCCGGTAAACACGATTGGGCGTTGGGAGTTGGGCGTTGGGAGTTGACATCGGCGAAGGCCCGCGAGCGCCTCGCCTACCTCGTGCTCCTGACGATCGTTGTGACCGGCGCTCGCACCGAGGCCCATCGCCTGGACGAGTATCTGCAGGCGGCGCGGGTGGATATCGATCTGACGCGCGTCGAGGTGCACCTCGCGCTGACGCCCGGCGTAGATGTGGCCGACACGATCGTTCGCGACATCGACGCTGACCACGATGGGGTGCTGACGCCGAAAGAGCGTGAGGCGTATGTCAGCCGCGTGCTCGACGCGTTGCACGTGGACGTGGATGGGCGCGCAATGCGGCTGCATTCGAGCTCATCGCATTTTCCAGTCCCCGCGGACCTGCGCAGTGGTGAAGGAACGATCGCGATCCGGGCGGGCTCCGACATTCCGGCGCTCGCGCCCGGCGCGCATCGGTTGCACGTCAGGAACGCTCATCACACCGAGATCGGCGCGTATCTGGCCAATGCACTGGTACCCGGACGTCGGCGATCGAGATCGCCGGTCAAGAACGAAGCGCGGATCAGAGCGACCTGACGATCGACTTCGTCGTCCGCCGCTGAGTGATCGATGCCGATCCACCGAGGGCAGCCATGACTCGCACACGTCGTCGATTCCTCGAGCAGGTCGTTGGCGGCGCCGCGATGTCGGCGGCAGCGCAGTCGCTCGCGCCCGCGGAATCATCGGCGCAGACGCCGGCCCGCGCGCCACGCGCCACGGCCTACGACTATCTGGGTCGCACGCCGGACTATCGTGAGTGGACGGTTGTGCCGCCAGGCTTGACCGTCACGTCGATCGAGACGTTCCACCGCGATGCGCTCGCGCTCGTGCGGATCACAGCAAGCGACGGGCGGACGGGATGGGGACAGATCGCGCCGTATGAGGCCGACATCTCCGCAATGGTCCTCCATCGACTGATCGCGCGGCTGGTCGTCGGCCGCGACATCAGTGAGATCGATGCCATCAACGACGAGGTCATCGACCAGCAGTTGAAGTTTCCCTGGTCGTTCCTCTGTCGCGCCCTCGCGGGAGTGGACACGGCGCTCTGGGACCTGTACGGGCAGATCACCGGGAAGCCGGTGGCGGTGCTGTTGGGCGGATCCGTGCGTCCGCTGCCGGCCTACGGATCGAGCATGCGGCGCGACATCAGTCCCGCCGACGAGGCGGTGCGACTCGTGCGGCTGCGCGACAAGGCCGGCTGCAAGGCGTTCAAGATCCGGCTCGGCACACCCGCCGGCCACAATCGCGACGCGGCGCCAGGACGAAGCGAGGCGATCATTCCGGCGGTGCGAAAGGCCGTGGGACAGGACATCGCGCTCTTTGCCGACGCGAACAGCTGCTACACGCCCGATGTCGCGATCGAGATGGGGCGCAGGTTGGAGGCTGCCGGCTACGCCGCGTTCGAAGAGCCGTGCCCGTACTGGGAGCTCGAGTGGACACAGGAAGTGACGCGCGCCCTGTCGATCGATGTGCAGGGCGGTGAACAGGACAACGACATGGCCCAATGGCGCCGCATGATCGCGATGCGCGCCGTGGACGTCGTGCAGCCCGACATCTGTTACGTCGGCGGCCTGACGCGCGCCTGGCGCGTCGCACGGATGGCTGAGGCCGCGGGGCTGGTGACCAGGCCCCATGCGGCCAACGTCTCGCTCGTGACCGTGTTCACGATGCACCTGCTCGCGGCGCTGCCAAAGGCCGGCGAAGTCGAGTTCTCAATCGAAGACGATGCGGCCATCAGCCACCAGGCGCGAGCCATGTTCGATCCGGTGCTGGCAATGAAGGATGGGCGCGCCGTGATGCCCGAGGGTCCCGGGTGGGGTGTGCGCATCAAGCCCGACTGGCTGGCAGCCGCCGAGCGCCAGGTCACCGAGAAGTAGCTTTCGCACCCGCCCGAGGAACCATTACACTCCCCACACCGTCTAAGGGGAGCGAATGGCACTCGTCCAAGGCACGCTCGACCTGCTGGTACTCGGGACCCTGGCGTCGGGCCCGCTCCACGGCTACGGCATCGCCACGCTGGTGAACCAGCGATCGGCGGGTGAGCTGACGGTGGAGGACGCCGCGCTCTACCAGGCGCTGCATCGGCTCGACCGGCAGGGGCTCGTCGAGGCAGAGTGGCGCCCGTCCGAGAACAATCGCCGCGCACGCTATTACTCCCTGACGCCGCCGGGCAGAAAACGGCTCCGCGAAGAAACAGCAAATTTCCGCCGCTATACGCGGGCGGTCGAAGCCGTTCTCGCCGGGGCCTGACGTATCGCAATGTCTATGCGAAACCATCGCAGCCGGCCGTTCTGGCACCTGCGCCGCGGGGCCGACCTCGTGTCGTCCGACATCGACGAGGAGCTGAGCGTACACATCGAGCTGCGCACGGAGGAATTGAAAGCACAGGGTCTCCCTGCCGACGCGGCTCGACGTGAAGCGATCCGGCAGTTCGGCGATTTCCAGAGCACGCGCGATTACTGCCGCCAACAAGACATGGCAAAGGACGCAGGTGATGCATCGCCGCTTGCTGCTCGACGAACTGATTCAGGATCTGCGCATCGGGCTGCGTGGGCTGCTACGCGCGCGGCTGCTCACGCTGACGATCGTCGCCACGGTCGGCCTTGGCATCGGGGCCACGACGGTCATCTTCGGTGCCGTGAACGCGACGCTGCTCCGGCCGCTGCCGTATGCCCATCCGGAGCGGCTCGTCCGGATCTTCACCGATGCCCCGCCGAACAGGTTTCCGTTCTCAGTGGCCGACTATCAGGCACTCGAGGCGCAGCAGACGCGGTTCGAGCGTATCGCCGGGTACCAGAGTCGAGCACTGGCGTTCAGCGATGGCAAAGTGGCCGAGCGGCTGACGGGACGGATCGTGACCTGGACCTACTTCGGTCTGCTCGGCATCACGCCGGCGCTCGGCCGCGACTTCACGGAGGCGGACGGCCGGCCTGGCAGTCCGCGGACGGTTATCGTCAGTCAGACCTTCTGGCGGCAGCGGCTCGGCGGGCGCGCCGACGCCATCGGCAAACCGGTGACGCTCGATGGCGTTGGCTACACGCTGACTGGAGTCTTGCCTGTCGACGAACGGTCCGTTCGAACGCGAGCAAGAGTTTTTCATCGCCGCGCAGTGGCCGACACCGACACGCAAGGGTCCGTTCTTCATCACCGCTCTGGGGCGGCTGCGGCAGGGGTCGATCCGAAGCCGCGGATCGCGCCGCCGCATCGGCCGAGCTGCGCGCGATCAACAAGCGGCTGTTCGACGTCTGGAAGAGCTCCTATCAGGACTCGCGCGCCACGTGGAGCTTGATCGATCTGAAGACATTCGCGGCTGGCGACCTGCAGACAGTCGGAGGGCTGGCGCTCGCGGCGGTCGGATTCGTGTGGTTGATCGCCTGCACGAACGCCTCGAACCTGCTCATCGCGCGCGTCAGCAGCCGCCGGCGGGAACTGGCGGTGCGTACCGCGCTCGGCGCCTCGCGCGGACGCATCATCCGCTACCTGCTCGCCGAGAGCGCCCTGCTCGCGATCGGTGCCGCGGCTGTCGGCTTCGCGATCGCATGGTCGGGCCTAGGCCTCCTGCGCGAGCTGGCCACCGACTACGTCCCTCGCTGGCAGGAGATCGCGCTCGACGGCACGACCGGCGCGGTCCTGCTCGTGCTGACGCTCATAAGCGGCGTGCTCTTCGGCCTGGTGCCGGCACTGCATGGCACGGGCGGCCCGGTGGACGCGGCACTGCGCGCGTGGGGGCGATCGTCCACCGGCACCGTCTCGGTCCGGCGCCTGCGCCGCATCCTGGTCGGGTCGCAGTTCGCCATCACGACGCCACTCCTCATCGTCGCCGGGCTGTTGCTCGTGAGTCTGCACCAGCTCGCGCGGGTCGATCTCGGTTTCGACACACGCAATCTGATTACTGGCTCGATCATCGTCCCGAACTCGACGTACGCCGAGCCGGGACGCGTCGTCGCGTATTGGGATGAGCTGCAGACGCGCGTCGAAGCCCTTCCCGGCGTCGCGAGTGTCGCGTACAGCGACGGCGTGCCGCCAGACCTCGTCGACAATTTCAACAACTTCGATCTCGAGGACTTCCCCGCGCAGCCCGGACAGTCGCAGCCGGTGACGCCGTGGGTCGCCGTCTCTCCGGAGTATTTCGCATTGATGGGACTGCCGGTGCGGCAAGGCCGTGGGTTCGACAACGAGGACGGTAACAAGCGGTCGATCGAGAGCGTGATCGTCGACGAGGCCTGGGCCACTCGGTTCTTTCCCAACACATCCGCCATCGGCAAGAGGTTCAAGGAGGGCGGCTGTACAGCGTGCCCGTGGACGACGGTGGTGGGCGTCGTCCGGACCGTGAAGTACGCCGGCCTCGACAGGCCGGACGCGGGCACGGTCTATTGGCCGATCCCGGGCCGGGGTATCACGCCGATCGACGAAGGCGTCCCGCGCGTTCGCTATCTCGTCGTGCGGACGACGCCGGATCCGGCTGCGGTGCTGCCAGCGCTGCGGCGAACGGTGCACGACCTCGATCCGACGCTGCCGTTCGCGAACGTGGCGACGATCGACGACCTCGTGGGGCGCTCGCTCGATCAGCCGCGATCGCTCTCGATCCTGGTCGCCGGATTCGGTTTCGTCGCGCTGCTGCTATCGGTGGTGGGGATCTACGGCGTGATGGCGTACTACGTCCAGCAGCACGCGAAGGACATCGGGATCCGCGTGGCGCTCGGCGGCCGGCCCCGCAACGTGCTTGGACTGATTGTCGGCCAGGGCATGATCGTGGTGGCCGCTGGCGTCGCGACCGGCCTGGTCGCGGCGCTCCTGCTCTCGCGCCTGCTGTCGTCACTACTGTTCGGCGTCGGGGCCGGCGATGTGACGACGTTCGCCGGTGTCACCGCGATGTTGCTGGCGATCGCGCTCGCCGCCTGCAGCGTGCCCGCCCGGCGCGCGGCATCGCTCGACCCGGCAGTCGTGCTGCGCGACGAGTGACTAGGCCCGTCCAATATCTCTGAGCCGGTCGCGCAGCGCCAGGCCCGTAAGCTTGTCGAGTGGCAGGCTCGCAAATAATTCAATGCGCCGCCGCAGGATCAGGAAGGCCTCGCGGAACGCTCGCTGTTTCTGTTCGTCCGAACCTTCCACCGCAGCCGGGTCGGGCAGGCCCCAATGCGCCGTCACGGGTTGTCCGGGCCAGTAGGGGCATTCTTCGGCGGCGGCCTGATCACACACGGTAAAGACGAACTGCATCTTCGGCGCATCGTCGGATGCGAACTCGTCCCAGCTCTTGCTGCGCAACCCCTCGGTCGGCAGCTGGTGGGCGCGGAGCGTCTCGAGCGCAAAGGGGTTCACGGCGCCTTTGGGATGGCTCCCCGCGCTGTATCCCCGGAACTGTCCGCGCCCGATCGCAAGGTTGTTGATGATCGCTTCGGCGAGAATCGAGCGCGCCGAATTGCCGGTGCAAAGAAAGAGCACGTTCAGCATCGAAGTCTCCTGCCGATCAGAGCCGGTCAACGGGCGCGACTGAATGGTCTCTCTGCCCCTCCGGTCCTCGCGTGCGTGCTGAGTGCGTTGGTTCGGCGAACATGACATTCGCCAGCGACACACCGAGCAACCCGCCTGAGAATTGGGCAGCCAGGTAGCCTGGCACTTCAGCCCACGCGAAACCTCGGTCGACGGCGCAAGCGACCGTCACGACCGGGTTCAGGTGCGCGCCCGATACGGGCCCGAATGCGGAGATGACTGCGATCAGCGCCCCGCCCGTGGCGAGCGAGTTCGCGAGCAACGCGAGTCCACCGCCGTTCGGCGACAGGCGTTCGGCCATGATCCCCGAGCCGACAACTGCGGTGACCAGAAGAGCCGTGCCGACGAATTCGGCCGCAGAGCGGCGGATGGAGGTCATGGCGGGAATGGGTTACACTGCGTTTACATATACGCGTGAGCGTATATCTCTTCATGTTGGGCGACGCGTTACCAGGCTGTCAAGAATGAACAGCACGCCGCTGCGGCAGCTCTCTGGCCTCATGAAGGCGTGTGCCGACCCCACGCGTCTCCGGATCGTGGGTCTACTCCGCGCGGGAGAACTCTGCGTCTGCCGCATCCACGAGTGCCTCCGAATCTCGCAACCGAAGGCATCGCGCCATCTCGCATACCTGCGCCGCGCTGGACTCGTGCGGACTCGACGGCGAGGATCCTGGATCTATTACCGCCTGACGGACGACACGTCGATGCAGCCGGTCATCAGCGCCCTGGCGGGATGCCTGCGCCATTGCGATGCGACGCGAGGAGACTTGAAGCGACTGAAAGCGGCGGGCGTCTGCCCGAGCCCTGCAGGCATGGGGGCCAGTCTCGCGCCAGCTACGCGCGCTCGGTCAACCTGAGGGGCTTCGGCGCGCAACAGGCAAACGCGCCCGCATCGTCGAGATCGATGCTCGGCACCTCCGTGCGCTTCCCAAGGCGCTGCAGGTCGTGCCCCGACACCTGGAGATGCGTCACGGCGTGGACCGCGCTATCGACGAGCTGCTGAATCGAGGGATCGGCCCACGTCGCGAGGCGATAGTGAACCCACAAACCATCGCGCCTGGCTTCGACGAGGCCCGCGTGCCGGAGGTACGCGAGATGGCGCGATACCTTCGCCTGCGGCAGTCTCAGGCTCTCGTGGATGTTGCAGACGCACACCTCGCCAGCCCGCAGCAGGGTCAGGATCCGGAGTCGGGTGCCGTCGGCCAGGGCCTTGAGCACGCCTTCGAGAACGGTCAGATTGGCAGCTTTCATATTCGTATTGACGAATATATCACGATGCGCTACAGTCAGTATATTCGTGTTGGCGAATATTGGAGGAGCCATGGAAGCCGTCAGAGAACTCGTGCAGCAGAAGTATGGGGCGGCCGCGCGGCAGGTGCGCGAAGGCCTGCCCAAGCCCTCGTGTTGTGGCGCCGGATCATCGTGTGGTTGTGGGACCGACCCCATCACCAGCGATCTCTATGGACCCGAAGCCGCAAGTCTGCCGCAGGAGGCGCTTCTCGCCTCCCTCGGCTGCGGCAACCCAACCGCGCTTATCGAGCTGCGGGTCGGCGAGACCGTGCTCGACCTCGGCTCTGGTGGTGGCATCGACGTCCTGCTCTCCGCGAGGCGTGTCGGACCGACCGGCAAGGTGTACGGATTGGACATGACCGACGACATGCTCGCCCTCGCGCGCGGGAACCAGCGGAAGGCCGGCGCGACGAACGTCGAGTTCCTCAAGGGCGAGATTGAGAACATACCGCTGCCGGACGAGTCTGTGGACGTCATCATTTCCAACTGCGTAATCAACCTGTCCGCGGACAAGCCCCGTGTGCTGCGCGAGGCGTTCCGCGTGCTCAAGCCCGGCGGACGGTTCGCGGTGTCTGACGTGGTGGTGCGAGGCGACGTCCCTGCCGAGATCCGCCGGAGCGCGGAGCTGTGGGTAGGATGCGTCGCTGGTGCGTTGGAGGAATCCGACTACCGGCGGTTGCTCACCGACGCCGGTTTCTCGAGCGTGGAGATAGACCCATGGCGGATCTACCACGTGAATGACGCACGGGAGTTCCTCGCCGATACAGGTTTGGACGTGGACGCCTTTGCAGCCCAGGTCGAAGACAAGTTCGCGAGCGCGTTCGTTCGCGCGACCAAGCCAGAAGCGTGCTGCGGTCCGGATTGTTGCGGCCGGAGCTAGGTGAAGCGGGATCGGTGCCAGCCGTTCGAGATCCTCCGAACCAGCCGTTCGGGAGTCTCGAACGGTTGATGGCTGCTGGTGGTCATCGCAGATGCTTGCGCATGACAATCGCCGACGACGGGCAGGCCGACTGAAATTGCACTGACGTCTGAATCGACGATGGCACGTCGTCGCGCGGGATCTGGTCGAAGCCGAACCTGGGAAAGAACCGCTCGGCGGTCGTCGTCAGCAGGAACACGGCCTCGGCGCCGGCTTCTGCGGCCAGGCGCAGGGCGGCCTCGGTCAGTTCGTGCCCGAGTCCGGCGCCCTGTCGGCGCGGATCGACTGCGACGGACCGAAGCAGGGCCCCGTCGGCATAGAGCTCCAAAGCTGCGGTCCCAACAACGCTCCCATCCTCCCTCGCCACAACCATCGTCTCCACCTGCTCGTCGACGCCCGCGAGCGGCAGCCGGCACTGTTCCAGCAGCCGACGCACGTCAGGAAGGTCCCGGTGGTGCGCGAGTTCAATCATCAGCATCCGCCTGACCGGCGCCTCACGGCGATTACGACCCGGCCGGCAGCGAATACGGTGCGCGATAGGTGCGGCTGAGAAGATTGTTCGCCTCGTCGTCTCCCACGAACCGTTCGGTCGTTCCATCGAACCTCAACGAGCGCCGCAGTCGGTACGAGATGTTGCCCAGGTGGCAGAGCGTCGTCGAGAAGTAGCCCTCCTCGAGAGGAGCGTGCAGTGTGCCTGACTGACGCGACCGGACGGCCGCAATGAAGTTCTCGAAGTGCGCCTGCCCCTCGAGATCGAGGTCGGATTCGACGTGCGGCGTGTCAGCCGTCAGCACGGGACCCGGCTCGCTCTTGCGTCCGAAGTAGACCTGGGCCTTGTCGTCGGCGACCTTCAACCAGCCTTTCGAGCCGTAGATGAAAACACCCCGAGCCTCCGGCGGGCCGCTGAACCAGTTTCGGAGATCGCAGGACAGTTCCGTGCCATCGGCGTAGCGATAGGTGGCGGACTGCGTGTTCGGCGTCTGCTGATCGGTCGGCGCGCCGGCTTCGTAGGTGCCTCCGCTGCAGTACACCATCTGTGGATGTTCCTGCTTTCCAAGCAGCCAGCGCGTCGCGTCCAGCGTGTGCACGGCGGTGTTGCCGAGATCGCCCGTGCCGTAGTCCCAGAACCAGTGCCAGTCGTAGTGAAAGCGGTGTTCGTTGAAGGGACGCTCCGGCGCCGGCCCCATCCACAAGTCGTAGTGCACGCCGGGCGGCACGGGGCCGTCGGCGGTGACGCCGATTGGATCGCGAGGCCTGTTGATCACCGTCTTGCCCATGTAGACGGTGCCCAGCCCGCCATCCTTCACGAACTGGACGGCCTTCGCCAGCACCGCGCCGCTGCGCGCCTGCGTGCCGACCTGCACAATGCGGTTGCTCCGGCGGGCCACGTCAATCATCCGCCGGCCCTCGACGATGTTGTGGCTGATGGGCTTCTCGACGTAGACGTCCTTCCCGGCCTGACAGGCCCAGATGGTCATCAGAGCGTGCCAATGGTCGGGCACCGCAATCGTCACGGCGTCTACATCGCGGTCCTCGAGGACGCGCCGGAAGTCTGTCTCGGTCTTCGGATCGCCTCCCCACTTGCTCTTCGCGTAGGGCACTGAGGTACCGAAGTGGCGCTCGTCGATGTCTACGACGTGTGTAATCCGGACGTTCTTGATGCCGGCCAGATGCTCGTAGTGGTCGAGCCCACGGCCGCGCTCGGTCCAGGTCGGATGACCTGTGTTGAGACCCCGCAGGCCTATGATCGCAACGTTGACGGTGTCGTTCGCGCTTCGCCGTGCGTACGCTCGTCGGGGGAGTACCGCCAGTCCAGCAGTGGCGGCGGCGGTCTTCGACAGGAATGAGCGGCGGTTCATCGGTCCATCCTCCGAGTACGGGGCGGATGGTAACACCTCGCCGACCGCGGGGCCGAGTCGACACTCCAAATAACGGAGGTACCTGTGAAACTGCTGCGATTCGCGCTACCACTGGCGCTTGGAATGGTCCTCGGGTACGGCGCCTCGAGTACGTCGGCCCAGACGCCGAACCGAACCGTTCCATTCTTCCCTGGTGAAAAGCTCTCCATCGCGTTTGACCCAAGCGCTGGCGGGCAGAGCTGCACCGTCATCGGTATATCGGGCGACTTCGTAGGTTGCAAGGGTGAGGACGAATCCACCACCTTCGGGACCAGCACGGATCGCTGGTACAACATCCGGAGTGTGGCCCGCGTCGACCGCAGTGGACGGCGGTAGAACCAGGCCAAGAGCAGGGCAAAGCCAGGTGCAGGCGGGCGAGGAGCGTATACTCCGACTCTCGCCTAGCGGAACCGTTGCCGGTGCGGACTACCCGGGCGCGCCTGGATGCGCGCTCCGAGAGGAGACACCCCGTGAGATGGATTGACGCGACCACGCTCGTTGCCGCGGCGGGCCTCGTGACATTGAGCGCGGAGGAGTCGTTGCCGTCTGCCGACGCGGTGCTCGCCGAACTCAAGGCCGGCAACGCCCATCACGTCGCCAAGACGTACCAACGGCCGCACCAGACGGAGGCGCGTCAACATGTGCTGGCTTCGGGCCAGAGCCCTCACTGCGCGGTCCTGGCGTGCGCCGACTCACGCGTGCCGCCCGAGATCATCTTCGACCAGGGGCTCGGCGACATCTTCGATGTCAGAGTGGCAGGCAACGTCGCGGATGACGACGAGACGGCGAGCCTGGAATACGCGGCCGAGCATCTGCATGTGCCGCTGGTCGTCGTGATAGGGCACACGCACTGCGGTGCCGTGACCGCGGCAATGGAGGGGGGGACCGCACCCGGCAAGCTGCCGCACCTGCTGGGAGCGATCCAGCCGGCGGTGGAACAGTCGAAGAACGAGCCCGGCGATCACGTCAACAACGCCGTGCGTGCCAATGTCGTGAACGTGGTGGCACAGCTCCGTGCGGCGAAGCCCGTGCTCGCGGAGCTCGTCGCGGAGGGCAAGCTGCGTATCGTGGGCGCGGTCTACTCGATCGACACGGGCAAGGTGGAATGGCTCCCCGACACGGGCAGCCGGTGATTCGCGATGCTCGCCAGACGCGGCGGATGCGCCATTCCTCACGAAGAAGCCAGCGAACGCGACCGTATCCGGAGGTGGAAGTTCAAACGCGCCGAGCCCATACTCTCGCGCGGCGGTGCTAAACTGCGACTGGCGCCACTGAGTTACAGTTCAGCAAGCAGCCTGCTTCAAGATTACAATTCATCGCCTCAGCCGGCGAGGTTGCGAATACGCTGGCGCAGTTCCTCAACATGCGCCCGCTTGATGACAAAACCACTACCCACCCCTGGATCGCTGTAGTTCCCGGATGAGTAGCCGAGCAGCGCCGCAGCCTGCTCCAAATAGGTGCGCAGTTGCGTAATGTGCACGGCCTTGATCAGAGTGCTAGTGGGCGATAGCGTGGGATCAGTCCAGGGCGCCGGCCCTAGCCCCGCCACAATGCGCAAAGCGTCCACCGCCTGTCGCAGTTCAATGATGTGTTGCGCCTTGGCCGTGGTTACATCGCCCGTCAACGTATTGTCGGTGAAGACCGTCGGCAGGTAGCGAAAGCGTTGGTTCTGGTAATCGGGCTGCCCGCCGTGGGCGTCAGCACAATGTCGACGGCTCCGACCGCATGCGGCGGTGTTGTGAATGCGATTACACTCGTGCCGATCGTGTAACTCCAGGAAACCGGAGTACCGCCTATCGTGACGGTCGACAGCCCGGCGAACTCACCGATGAGAGGGATCGTCTGGCCCCCCGAAGCACGACCCGCTACCGGCCCCACGTTGTCCTGCACCGTTATGTTCGTTGTGTTCGCCGGGTCGACGTAGATTCCTTTCTCAACGAGCTCAGCGCTGATGATCTGACGGTTGCCCGTAACTGTCACATTTGAGGCTTTGGTCACCATGATCGAGCCGTGCGCGGTGACACCGATGGCGGAGCCATACCAGGGAGGAAAGGCCCCGAGCGTATTGGAATTCATGATCACGTTGTTGCTGACCGAGATTCCCGCTGCGGAAGAGACGAATAAAGCAAGGCCTGGCGTCCGGGAGATTGTGTTGCCTTCGAAGAGGATGTTCTTATTCACCCCACCGCTAGCGATAGCCTGCGGTATGTCCGCGGTGATATCAACGCAGCCCATTGTGCTCCCAGCAGTCCCATAGTTCCATACCCGCATCCGTCGAAAGTGTTATTTCGAACGATGACATTTTCAGCTCCTGGGCCTTCTCCAAAGAAAGCGGTGTCGGCAAACAGCAACAACGATTGCCACGTCGGATCTTTCACACGATTGTTTTCCACGACGCCGTCATGCGATTGAATCAGAATACCGCGCGCGCGGTGGTCGTGAAAATAGTTTCGTCTGAGCAAGAATCTGTGGTTACTCTGAGTGAGATTGATGACCATATCATTTACTGCAAGTGTGGCCGGCAGATCTTGATCAACTGTGACGGTATAACGGCCTGTGCTCGGGTCATACGTTACTTGGGTAACGTTCAATCTGGCATATTCCGCCAGACTATCCGGCTTAACAAACCTCAGCACCGCGCTCGGCCTGATGATGTCAGAGATTTGTCTCGTGAGAACGACCGTGCGAGCATTAATCTTCTGCGTCACTGGAAGCCAACTCGCCGCTATGTTCACTGAATCATCGCCTTGACCGCTGAAGTCGCAGTCCTCGATGAGAATGTCACCAACAGTGTTTGCGAAATGAGCACCATCCGCCGCCGTTGAGATCGGGCGGTTCGTTCCGGCCTTTGCATGATGCGGACGCGGGACAAGCGGAAACCCCTGATTCGGCAGTAAAGAATCCCATTCCGGGGCCTCCATAAATAGTGATGTCCTCGAACGCAAGGTCGGATCCATCGTGAGTCTCAAACACGTTACCCGAGTACCGAGTAATGCCTCACGATCACTTCTTCGCCGTCCGCGAGTGAGCTGAATGCCGGGGAGGAAAAGGTTTGCGGGCTGACAAGAGTGACATTGGTGGGATAATAGACTTCGCCAGGCAATGCCTTCCACGTCAAGTTGTGAATGTCATAGGGCGAGATAACCTGAACCTGAGTATTGGCATTGACGGGGTAGGCGTCGAGAATACGAATATTGGTATTTCCACCCACCTTCTGAACCACACCCAGCGAGGCAAGCTGAAGATCTGTGTCAATGACCAGATTGCGAACTATCACTCTTTGACTGCCAGCAAATCCGACACCCAAGAGCGGAAAATGAAACACAAACTCCGATCCCTGCCCATCAATGATCAGGTCCGATTGGCCGAAAATACCGATATGGGAGCCAAAGCCCTGCAGTACCTTCGGATCATCAAAGACGTACCTGCCCGTGGGTATTACGAGTTTCGCGGCGTGTTGTTGTTGGCAAGCTAAGAGAGCCTGCTTCATCGCATCGTAGACGGTTACATTGCCAGTCAGATAGTCCGTCAGCGACACTACGATGTTGGTCTGCGGGTTAGGCGGGTTGACGACCGGAGCAATGCTCGAAGGGTCGGGCACGACGGCCTGTGCGAAAGCAATTGTCGGGAATACGAGAAAGCACAAGAACAATTGCGCCGACAGCATCAGCTTCTTGAACATGATCAGTTGCTCTCTTCAAACGACCGCGCATCTTCACTCTGGCCTGAGTTAGAGTGTGTCAGGAAATAGAAGCTTGTACTGCGGATCCGCGCGTGGTACGGTGCAGACGTGGATCTGTCCACGCTGCGGGGCAAGTATACGGCTCTCTCCCCCGTGTTGACGGAGCGATCACGCCGACTGTGGGCAACGACGGAAGCGCGGGCGATTGGCTACGGCGGCATGGCGCAGGTGGCCCGGGCCACGGGGATCGCGGCGTCGACGATTCAGCGAGGCTTGCGTGCGCTGACGTCTGGCGAGCCGCTCGACGGCACGCGCAAGGCCGGCGGCGGGTTTCGTGACATTGAGCGCGGAGGAGTCGTTGCCGTCTGCGACGCGGTGCTCGCTGAACTCAAGGCCGGCAACGCCCATCACGTCAACAACGCCGTGCGTGCCAATGTCGTGAACGTGGTGGCACAGCTCCGTGCGGCGAAGCCCGTGCTCGCGGAGCTCGTCGCGGAGGGCAAGCTGCGTATCGTGGGCGCGGTCTACTCGATCGACACGGGCAAGGTGGAATGGCTCCCCGATGCGGGCATCCGGTGATCGGTCATCCCTACTTGAGCAGAATCAGCAGCATCCGGCAGGGCTCGGATGCGTCCAGCGCGTGCGGGACATTCGGAGGCATCCGCACGATGGTCCCAGGTGTGGCCCTGACCGACGTACCACCGATTGTCAGCGTCATCGCACCGTCAAGAACCAGCACGAAGGCGTCGAACGGCGAGGAGTGCTCTGTCATCCCCTGACCTTCATCGAAGGCGAAGAGCGTGATGTTGCCGCCGCCAGCCTTGCCGAGGATACGGCTGGCGATGCCTTCGGGCGTCGGCGTGATGAGCGACCCCAACGCCAACACCTCGCTTGGGGGAAGTTGTGATGCGGCCGACATGTTCACGTCCTCTCTCGTCATTGTGACTGTATGGATCCGCTCGCCGGTTCCCCATGGAGCACCCCGGACACCGTAGCTGGGTTTGTCCGGTCGCCGCCGAACGACGTCCTCCTGAGCGCCGCGGCGAAAGAGCTCGGCCTCGTCGAGCATCGACGCCTGCTCGACATTGGCTGCGGCGCTGGCCGGAATGCAGTTCCGCTCGCTGGCATGGGATGGAACGTATTGGGCACCGACCTGTCGTGGCCCATGCTCGTCGCCGCCGGGCAGCGTGTGGCCAGCCTCGGCGCCGGCGGCCGGCTGTGGCTGGCGCTCGCGCCGATGGACAACCTTCCGGTGGCCACGCAGAGCGTCGACTTCATCGTCGCGCACGGCATCTGGAATCTGGCGCCCTCCAGCGCGACGTTTCGACGTGCCGCCGCCGAGGCGGGCCGCGTGGCGCGTCCTGGCGCCGCGCTCTTCGTATTCACCTTCTCACGTCACACGCTACCGCCCGAAGCGAGACCGGTGTCAGGGGAAGATTTCGTGTTCACGCAGTTCTCCGGTCAACCGCAGTGCTTCCTGACGGAAGACGAACTCCTCGAGGAACTGCGGGCAGCTCGTTTCGACCTCGAGCCCGGCATGCCCCTGCGCGAGTACAACCGGCCTCGAGCCGGCGCGCTCATCAAAGGGACCGGACCGGTCATCTATGAAGGCCTCTTCCGCCGGCGTCTCTGACGCTCGTTTCTCCTCGTCCGCTTGCAGCGACTCAGCGCGACACGCGCTCCATGCGTCGGACGTAGCTGCAGGAGGCCGACGTTCAAGGCGCATCCCACAAGACTGACCAGGGCGGCGGGCACGATGACACGCTCATCGCCACCCAGGTAGGCGTTCATGGTCGCGGTGAGCAGCCACAATTGCAGCACCACAATCACGATCACGAACGCGAGCATGCCGTAGATGATGGTCGTGCGCTGATCTCTGGAGAACGGTCGCACAATCGCCATGTCTAGGTGGTCCTCGTCTCGACGCCCGTTGCGTAGATATCCTGCCCTCGGACTTCGAGTGTGATGCGCGGCAAGGGCCGCCGCGGCGGGCCGGCCGTCGGGTTTCCCGATCGCAGATCGAAAAAGCCTTCATGACACGGGCAGTGCAGCACGCCCTTCTCGGGTTCCGGAATGACCGCGCACGACAGGTGCGTGCACTTCTGGCTGTAGGCCACTACGTCGCGCTCCGACAGGCGCACGAGCACGCAGTTGTCCAACTCGCCCGGATATTGGAACACCAGTGACGTGCCTGGTGGAATCTCGCTCAGGCTGGCCACGCGACGCACTTCAGGAAGCCCTCGCCGCCTTCGCAGCCAGTTCTGCCCGGCAATCCAGAACTGGCCGGCCGTCAGCGCCGCGCTGGTCAGCACGAGGAACTTCAGGAAGTCCCGCCGCTCGACGTACTGGTCCTGAGGCCAATCAATCGGAAAGTCTTCCCGCCATGCTGGCTGTTGATCATCCGGGCTGCGGTCGGGAGCCGTCGTAATCGATTCGCGCTCCCGGCGGCGCAGGTAGATGTTCACAGGGGCGGTCCCCGTCAGTCCCTCCCGCCCGGGCGAATCGATCAACGCGTCGAGTTGACGGCGAAGAGTCAACGGGCTGATCGGCCACGCTACACCTCCACATCCGCAAACGGATCGTCGCTCGGCACGTCGGCGGCTCCTTCAGTGGCCGAGGGAATGACCTTGAGCGTGACCGCGCGGCTGGACGCATGGTCGCTCATGGCTGCGGTGACGTCGACGTACGCCGCCCGGGTGGTCAACGCTTTCGGCGCCATCATGTACACCTGTGTCGTGATGGTCTGCTGGCCGAACTGAAACTGGTTCACTGGCACCGACATGGGCCGCAGTTGCTCGATCTCTTCACGCGTGCCGAAGAAGAGCGCCTGGCTGGGACAGACTGTCGCGCACATCGGCTTCTTGCCGACGCTCGTCCGGTCGTAGCACATGTCGCACTTCATCATGATTTTGCGATCTTCGTAGAGCTCCGGTACGCCGAACGGGCAGGCGACCACGCAGTTGCCGCAGGCGATGCAGCGCGGCTTGCGCGCGGATTGCACGACCCCATCGTCGGTCCGCTTGATGGCGTCTGCCGGACAGACCTCCGCGCACGTGGGTTGCTCGCAGTGCATGCACACGACCGGCACGGTCTGCACGCTCTCGGCGCGATCGATATATTCCAGATGGATCATCGACTCCCCGCGGTGGGTATCGCACTCCGTGCAGGCCTGCAGGCACGATTGGCAGCCGATGCAGCGGTTCGGATCGATGAAGAAATGCAGGTTGTCGGGTTTGGCCATGTGGTCTTCCCTACTGCTGCGGCTCCAGCGTCGTGGCGTACTCAGGCGGACCGTCGGCCTTGCGCACCCTGCATCCGCAGACCTTGTATTGCGGGATCTTGCTGATCGGGTCCTGTGCCGCGACGGTCAACTGGTTCGCGGCCTTCCGGCCCGGCCAGTGATACGGAATGAAGACGGTGTCGGGGCGAATCGTGGTGACCACCTGCGCTTTCAGCGTGATGTCTCCGCGCCGCGTTTCAGCGGTGGCCCAATCGCCGTCTGCGATCCCGAGCTTGGCGGCCAGCCGAGGATGCAGCTCGATTCTTGGCTCTGGATATTGCTTGACGAGCGGACCGATCCGCCTCGTTTGCGTGCCAGAGAGGAACTGGCTCACGACACGACCCGTCGTGAGGAAAATCGGATACTCGGCACTGGCGTCGTCGACAGGCGGCCGGTAGTCGGCGACGTTGAAACGGGCGCGCCCGTCGGGAAAGTAGAACGGTCCCTGCCCCCTGGCGACCGGGTTATAGCTGCCCCGCTCGAACAGCCGGGGAGTTCCGGCGTGCTCGGGCGTCGGCGCTCCAGTTTGCGGGTCCTCGCTGTAGCACGGCCAGAACACCCCCATCTGCTGCTCGATCTTTTCGTACGTGACGCCCGAATAGTCGGCGACGCCGCCCTTGCTTGCGATGCGCAGTTCCTCGAAGATCTCGCGCGGATTCGCGAAGGTGAAGCCGTGCGGACGCCCGAGGGCCGCGGCGATGTCCTGGATGATGCGCCAGTCCTCGCGGGCCTCGCCCGGGCAGTCCACCGCCTTGTTCACCTTGATGATCCGCCCCTCGACCTGGGTCACCGTACCTTCGTCTTCCTCGTGGAGACTGCCCGGCAGCACGATGTCCGCGTGTCGCGCGGTGTCGTTCAGGAAGAAATCAATGGCCGTGAAGAACTCGAGCTTCTCCAGGCAGCGAGTGACGAAGGCGTTATCGGGCAGCGACACCTTCGGGTTGAAGCAGATCGCGAGCAGGCCCTTGATCTCGCCCGCGTCGATCTTGCGGAACAGTTCGTAGGCATCGACGCCCGGGCCAGGAATCTCTTGCTCGTCCACCTTCCACACGCCGGCGATGTACCGGCGATGGTCGGGGTTGCTGATGTCGCGCAGGCCAGGCAGCTGATCGCATTTCTGGCCGTGCTCACGACCGCCCTGGCCGTTGGCCTGCCCGACGATCGTCCCGTAGCCGCTCTTTGGCCGGCCGATCCGTCCCGAGGCGAGCACGAGGTTGATCGTGCCGAGCGAGTTCTGCACGCCGTTCGAATGATGCTCGATGCCGCGCGCATGGAAGAGAAAGCTTGACCGGGCCGTGCCCCACATCTCGGCGGCCTGCTCGATGGCGCGACGTGGCACGCCGGTGACCTCGGCGGTCCGAGCGAGCGTCCACTGGCGGCAGTAGTCCGCCACCTGCTCGAAACCAGTGGTGTGATCGGCGATGAAGGCGCGATCGAGCCAGTCGCGCTCGATCATGATCTGCAGCACACCGGCGAACAGTGCCGCATCGCGACCCGGCTTCACCGGCAGATACAGATCGCAGGTGCGCGCCACGGGCGTGATGCGGGGATCCTGAACGATGACACGCGCTCCATGCTCACGCGCCTGCCAGATGTAGTTCGTGGTAATCGGCGAGCACTCGGCGACGTTCGAACCCGCGACCCAGATGACCTCGGTTCCGACCATGTCGGACCACGGATTCGTCGTGCGGTCGATGCCGAAGGCCTTCTTGTTGGCCGCACCGGCGCTGACCATGCAGAGGCGGCCGTTGTAGTCGATGAACGGCGTCTTGAGGCAGACGCGAGCGAACTTGCCGAGCAGGTATGTCTTCTCCGTCGTGAGGCTCGCGCCGCCGAGCACCGCGACCGCGCCAGGTCCGTGTGTCTGCTGCAGGCGGGAGATCTGCGCGGCGACCTCGGCAATCGCCGCGCTGTACGGCATATCGGAGAAGCCAGACGGTGCCGACGTGTCGCGGCGCTGCGCCGACAGCAGTCGATCCGGATGGGATCCCTGGAGGTAGCGCTTCACGCCTTTCGGACACAGCATGCCGCGATTGAACGGGAAATCTTCCCAAGGCTCGAAGCCAATCACCTCGTTGTCCCGGACCTTGAGCTGAATGCCACACTGCTGTCCGCAGAAACAGCAGTGCGTCTTCACCAGTCGCTCGGGCTCGATGCTCGTCGAGGCCCGCGCCGCCGTCGTCCCCGACAGGTGCGGGCCGAACCGGTCGATGATCGCGCGTTCGTCCGCTGGCAGCGTCGCCATCGTCAGCGCATCCTCTCAGCCGGAGAGGTCGAGTTCCGTTTTCGCGCGCGCGTTCAAATGAGTGCGCCAGAGCGCGCCTTGCGACAAGCCGAAGAGCGCCCGCCGGCATTTCGGGCAGATCTCCTGATAGTGGCCGCCCTCGGGCATCTCGTACGCGAATCCGAGCTCGCGTTCGACGGTGGTGAGATCGCGGACCATCATCGCCGAGGCGTACGGCTGGTGACAGCGGCGACAGAGCGCCTGCTCGCCGGCGGCGCCGGCATCCTTGTAGAACCCGACGCCGAGCTGCGCGGGGCGCTGGAACACGTGAAACAGCTTGCCGAACGGCAGCCAGAGCAGCGTCACGATGACGGTGACCGCGTGGAGAATGGCGAGGAAGTCGTACGCGTACCCCTTCATCCACGTATAGCTCGCCGTGAGCATCAGGCCGGTCACGCTGATGGCAAAGAGCAGCAGCAGCGGCAGGATGTCCTGCCCGAACTGCTGTACCGCGACGGCGCCGTGATCGATCATCCGGCGCCGGAACGCGAGCATGACGCCGGCGATGACCAGAAACGCCGACCACACCAGGCCGTGGAAGATCACGAACGCGACGACCGAGTCCACCGGGAAGTCCTGCATCGGGATGCCGAAGACGAACGTCCGGTACAGATGCAGGTCGCCGGGCACGGTCTCGAAGTGAATCCAGCCCCAGACCAGGGGAAACGTGATGGCCGCCGCCAGCACGCAGCCCCACATGATCAGCCAGTGCGCCAGGCCGCGCAGGCGTCCGCGACGAAAGATGTAGCGATTGGCCGCGAACTCGACGACCGCGCGGTGTCCGAGTGACAGCGCGTTGGTCCCGATCGCGCGTCCTGAGAAGAACGCCTGCCATCCCCGCCGCCAGTACATGCGCGTCGGCGGACGATTGAGCCACATGCTGTAGCGGTAGGTGATGCCAAACACGGCGAACAGCGTCGCGAAGGTGTAGCTGACGAGCGCGGCGTCAAAATGCTCGAGCCGCCGTGAGCCCACGACAATCGCGATCGCCAGCGCACCGGTCGAGAGCGCGGCCCATGCGCCGGCACGGGCTCGCTCGAGGGCGCGGCGCGCAGCCGGGGACAGCGATTGTGTCCAGGCGACATCGGCCGGTTTGAAGACGCGCTGGTTCGCGTAGCGCAGACCGAGCGCCGTGGCGGAGAGGAGAAGAAATCCTGGCCACAGGACGCCGAGCCGATCGCGAAACACGCCCAGCAGCAGCGGCGGGAAGAATCCGCCGAGGCCGCCTAACGCGCCGACCAGGCCGGTGACGGTACCGGTGTCCTTGGGAAAGCGCTCGGGGACGAGCTTGAAGACCGCACCGTTGCCCAGGCCGAGCAGCAGCGCACACGACAGCGCTCCGACGGTGAAGGGGACGATCGACGGCCACATCAGCAGCCACGCGCACCCCGCGACGCCGCCAAAGACCCACGACAAGACCTGTGCGCCCCCGATGCGATCCGCCAGCCACCCGCCGACGGGCCGCATCAACGTCGCGAGGACGACGAATCCGGCGACGCGGAAGCCGGCGTCGGTCGGCACGAGGTGGAACTGCGTACGCAGCAGCGTCGGCAGGTAGATCGAGAACGCGACGAATCCGCCGAAGGTCAGAAAGTAGAAGGCCCCGAGCAGCCACGCCGTCGGCTCTCGCTTCAGCAACGAGACCATCGCGCCGATTCCGGCGGGACGCGCCGGCTGCGGCGGATTGCGCGCGAGGAGCGCGTAGAGTCCGGTCCAGAGAAACAGCCCACCCGAGACGATCCGAAAGACCGTCGGCCAGCCGAACATCCCAGCAACCACGGGCCCGCCGAATACGGCGAGCGATTGGCCGAGCGTGCCGAGCCCGTAGAGGCCGAGCGCAGTGCCCTGCCGAGCGGCCGGCGTCCAACGTGAGACGAACGCGGCACCAATCGAAAACGACGCGCCGGCGAGACCAAGAAAGAACGCCGACGCCAGCAGGGCCGGATAGCTCGTGGTGAGGGGCACGAGCCACGCCGCGACCGCCGAGAGCACCATGAGGATGGCGAACATCGGCTCGGCCGCCGAAGCGGTCGGTCAGCATGCCCATGGGCAGTCGGGCGAGCGATCCGAGCAGCACGGGCACGGCGACGAGGAGCGCCGTTTGTGATGCGGTCAGCCGGTAGAGCTCGGTGAACACCGGCGCCAGTCCGCCGATGAGGCCCCACGCCGCAAACGAGATCGTGAACGAAATCGTCGCCAGCGCCAGCGCCTGGGTGCCGCCTCTCGCGTTCGTGGTGACCACGATAAAAACCTCCGGCCAATCTTCTTGCGACGGGGCGTCGTCGGGGTACCCGGCGCTCCCAGACGTGTCCGTGTGACGCTATCACCAAGGAGAGCGCGCTGGTGAACTGAGTTCGGCCTGAGTATTTGCTGAAGAGGTTAGGCGCTGTTCTCGTTTTCCGCGAAGGCACCACGGTGGCGCGAGTCGGTGCGATACCGGACACCGACCGGTCGGTTCCGGGACGACGGCGTGCGCGGGCGCGCGTGCAGCAAATGCTGCGCGAGAGGAAGGCTCGTTTTCATGTGGATATTCCAAATGAGCGATGGCATGCGCTTTGGAAATTCCATGGCAAACGCTCCGCGGACCTTCCTGAGCAAAAGGAATCCAGAATGAAACCCATCGCGCTTTTCACTCTTCTTGTCAGTCTCTTCGCAGGTATCTGTGCCAATGCTCAAACTCCCGCGGCGGCCGAGCACCGCATCTGCATGGACGTCCGGCATCAGCAGAAATTCTGGCACGACCCCGCAGATATGGCAGGCATGGACGCGAACATGATCGCGCGAGTGAAATACATGACGGGAGAACTCGTAAAGACCGCTACCTCTGTAAACGCGAGTCTGTCCTACCTGAAAGAAGAAGTGAGACCCAAAGACCTGGAAGGATGCGACCTGCTGTTCATCCATATCCCTTCGGCGAAGTACACACCGGGCGAGGTCAGCGCCATATCGAAACACATCGAAAGCGGAGCGTCGCTGTTCCTGGTGATGGATCAGGACATATGGTCGACCCTGGAGCAGACCAACGTGAACGACATTCTTCGTCCGTTCGGCATACAGTTCGGCGGCGAGAGTCCCGATCCGCTGGCGGGCGGCCACACCAAAGCAGGCCTGATTACCGATAAGAGCCTGAAGATCTCGTATCACGGTGCCAGGACGGTGACCGGTGGCACGCCGTTCTGCTTCAACGACCGGTCTGACGCCAATCCCTTCGGGACGTTCTTGGAGGTGAAGAACGGCGGGAGGATCGTCGTGATGGGCGACGGCATGGTGTCGCTGTACATGACCAGCTGGGAAGGCGTTGACGATTACCAGTGCCAGGCATTCATGCAGGACGTGTTTCGGTGGTTGCTGAAGTGATTGACGGGCACTGCATCGACTAGTCACGCCGCACCCGCGCGACGTTGCCTGCGGGACTTTTACGTGCCTTCTGTGCTTTCTGAATGTTGTTTTCTGGTTCGCTCTGCCACACCGCATCGTCGTCTCTCTACGGCGGGGATGAACTTCAGTCGTCAGAGAAGCCGGACCGAAGGTGGTGAGTCGCTGAAGTGCTGGCCGCGGGCGTGCCTGCGACTTTGCGCGAGGGCGTCCATCGGAGACCCGCGGGTGCCGTTCACGCCGGGGTGGGATCTCGTGGGCGTGGTGGAGCGGCTCGGCGAGGGCGTCTCTGGAATCAACGCAGGCCAGACAGTTGCTGATGCCAATCAGCGGCGCTACACGGAGTTCATCTGTCTCCCGGACGTGAACTGGTTCCGGTTCCATCCGGGACTCGATGCCGGCGAAGCCGTCAGCCTCGTGCTGAACTACGTCACGGCGTACCAGATGCTGCATCATTCCGCGACGGTCAAGACCGGGCCAGCGGGCGCTGATTCACGGGGCGGCGGGCGGTGTCGGCACCGCGCTCCTGCAGCTTGGGCGTCTAGACGGCTTGGAGATGTTCAGGCACCTGCTCAGCGCGTAGGAGCGGCAGTCGTTTCAAGAGTCTGGGCGGCATTCCGATTGACTATCAGACGCAGGACTTCGTGAGCGAAGTTCAGCGGCTCACTGGTGACGGCGTCGACGCGGTCTTCGACGCCCATCGGAGGCATCGCATCTCTGGCAGCTCACGCAAGGCCTTCGTCGTGGCGGGAAGGTCGTGGGCTACGGACTGCGAACCTCGAGTGCGTGGTGAAGGATTGACGTCAGGTCGTCCAGGTCGTCGTCAGCGCTTTAGTGGAAGCGCCAGGTTCGGGATGTACATCGCCGGCGAGCTGGCTCTCCCGGGCCGGAGGCGCTTGAGTCCTACAGCATTCAAACGCTGAAGCGGCTGAGGCCAGCCTCTTTCGACAGGACATGCTCGCCTGCTCGAGCTGCTTCACCAGCAGCAAGGTCCAGCCGCTCATCGCGCAGAGGTGTCCTCTTGCCGATGCGAGACAGGCACACGAGTTACTCGGAAAGGGAGGTGTCGCCGGCAAGATCGTGCTCATGTGCAATGCCCACAGTTAGAACCGGAAGGTGTATTGGAGCTTCGATGAGCTGCGGTCGAACGTCGACTGGTAACCACCGTCGAGATCCCGGACCCACCCTCGATTGATACACCAGGAACGGATCGCTGCCCGGTTTGAGGATCCATCGAAACCGGCTCTGAAAGCTGAGGAGCCTCGACTCGGTGTGCGTACTGCTGCCAGGTTCTCGCCAGGAGATGTTGGGCGTGAAGTTGTAGTCCAGCCGAAACGTACCGACCTGCGTATAGAAACTGCCGTCACGCAGGGCGACGTCGTTGCGGTCGCCAGTCAGGTGCGATCGACACGTGCGCGTTCGGCTTCAGCGTGAGGCCGAGCGCGGCTTCGCGACGAGTGCCATCGTAGAACCGCCCCACCAGTAGGCCGACGTCGACGACCCACCAGCGCTTCGTCGCCGTGTTGGCCTCGTCCGATACCTGTGCCACTGATACGACCCTGCGAGGGACGACGACGCCCGGGTAGATCTCGAACGGTGTGTCGAGATGCTCGAACTCGGGAATGACGTTCCACTCGAGATGCTCGCCCGACTCGGTTCGCACGTTGAACGGCGCGATGAAGAACCTCCAGTTCTCGAGTCGATTCTGCAGGTTCGTGATGTACTCGGGCTCGAACTCGAAGAAGAACTGCCGGATGCCCCAGCGGCCAGGCCGCGGCTGAAACGCGATCCGCGGCGGTCGTCGTCCGGATGCCCGCCCGGGGAACGAAACCCAGCGCGGGGTAGAAGTTGTCGCCAATCTGCTTCCAGCTGAGGGACATGTCCCACCGGTCGTTCGGGTAGGTCAGCGCCGAAGCCTGCCGCCATATCGACTACCGAGTCGTTGATCGCTCGGTCCGCAGGAAGGAACAAGTCGAGCGAGACATTCTTGTCGCCGCGAAACTTCGAGGTCGCGAATCGTGCGTCCGCGCCAACGAGCGTGTTGCTGCCGATTCCATCGGGTTGCCATGCGTGACGATGGCTCCAACCCATGACTGCTCGAAGAGATTCCGGCTCACGCGCGCGGCGAAGAGATTCTGCCCCTGCAGGGCCACCTCGGGCACTTCACGGGTCTGAACATCGAGAACGCCGATGTTGTAGTCCGACTGACGGCCGACGACCTTCGCTCCGACGCCGATCGGCACTTCTCCGCGCCGACGTCCTCGTTGCCGTAGATGCCGATTCGCCGCGTGAAGAACGGGATCGAGATCGGCCTGATCGCCCTGACCCGCGACATCGAAGACTCCGGCTCCCTCGAGAAAGAACGTCCGCTTCTCCGGATAGAACAATGGGAACCTCGTAAGGTTCACCTGGCGGATGTCGGCCTCCGTTTCCGCGAAGTCGGTGTTGACGGTCACCGACGCGTTCAGGTCCGGTGTCAGGTTCTTGAAGACATCCACGCCACCTGTGAACTCGCCACTGCCCGTGTCCCGACCTCCGGAGACGTACGGGCGCACGTCCAGGCCGAGCCCCTGATGCACACCTTCGAGTCCCCGGAGCTGACCCGCGTCGGACAGGTTGCCGATCCAGCTCGTGGCGCGGGGTGCCGCCCACCGGTCGATCTCGAAGAGGTGCTTGATCTGGCGTTCGACGTTGAAGCCCCACAGCGTCTGATCCGGCTTGAAGCGGAGCGTCTTGAACGGAATGGCAATCTCGGCCGTCCAACCGTCGTCGCTGCGACTGACGACGGCGTTCCAGATGCCGTCCCACTCCTTGGTGAGGATCTGCGCGTTGTTGGAGATCTGCCTGTTGGAGCGGGCGCCTGACGGGTTTACCTCGAAGAAGAAGCCGTTGCGGTGGTCAAAGAACGGATCCAGGACGATGGTGAGGCGGTCATCGACGTTGAGGTTCGCGTCGCGTTGCAGCTGAGTCGAAATGAGAGCCCCAGGATGCACCTCCTCGCAAAAAACGCCCACGTAGAGGGCGTCCCCGTCGAAGAGGACCTTGACGTCCGTGCGCTCACTGGAGGGCCGGCCGGAGACAGGCTCGCTCTGAGTCAGCGGGCCAATCGGCGTGGCCGCGGCCCAATCCGGTTCGTCGAGGTGACCGTCCAGGTGAATCGGCCCTGTCGAACGCCGCGCGTTCGCGACGGGAGGCTGTGAAGAGGGACGCTCGGGCGGTTGCTGCGCAGTTGTGATGCCCTGAGCGACCAGTAGCGCCAGGACCGCCAGCGTCACCTAGCTCGCCTTCGGCGGCTGCGCGATCACCCGGGATCCCTGGCGGATTTCGTCGGTCCCACGCCGCACGATCGTGTCGCCATCCTTCAGTGGTCCGAAGACTTCGATCAGATCGCCCACGCGCGCGCCGCGGCCGACGTTGACCCACTCAGCAGTACCGTTGGTCACCGAATGACGAACGTGCGCTCGGTCGTCGTGACAATGCTCGTGGGCGGGACGAGGAGGGACGCTTGAGGCCGTCGCACGGGCCATTGCACTTCGGGATACATTCCCGGCACTCAATCGGAGATCCGCGTTCCTGACCTCCAGCTCTACCGCCATCGTCCGGGTCTTCGGATCAAGATCGTGCGCGAGAAGCGTCAGCTGCGCCGTAGAACGTTTCACCGGGGTAGGCGGGGACGGCGAACGCGCACGCGCGCGCCCTTGACGATTCCCCCGACGAGCGCTTCTGGAACGGCCACCACCAGTCGGAGCCGTGAAACCTGATGCAGTCGAAGGAGCGGAACCGATCCCGAACCGGGCCCGACCAGCGCGCCGGGGTGGACATTGCGCTCGGTGATGATCCCATCGAACGGCGCCTTGATTGTCAGGTACTGCTCGCAGATCCTTGACGGCCTCTACCTGAGCGCGGGCGGCCTTGATCGAATCGGCGTACGAGTCGACCAGTGCCTGCGCCGCTTCGACGGTCTTCTGTTGAACGAGCACGTCATTTTCGGCGACTGCACCAGGCGTCGCGGAGGCCGCTTTGAGTCGCTCATAGGTGCTGCGAGCCGCCGTCGAGTTTAGCCTGCGCCTCGACACGTTGGAGTTCGATCGCCTGCGCCTTCGACTCCGCTTCCGCGACCTGTGCTGCCATCTCCGGAGCCTCGAGCGTCGCCAGCACTTGTCCCTGTTTGACGGTGCTTCCTCGATCGACGTCCACGGTTTTCACGAATCCGGCGACTCTCGCAAACAACGGCACGGCAAGGTGAGGCTGGAACTCGCCGGGCAGCTTCACCTGGCGGTCGACGGTCTCGGGCGGTCACCCTGATCACTTCGACGGGCGCTTGTGCCCGCAAGGCGCGCGAGTGAGAGCGCCAAGGTGCCAGCGACGAGAGCCGTCTGCAGTCTAGTGGAGCGCGTCATAGTGTGGGCTCGCTGGATCGTTCGGGATCCAGAGTTGGTGAGGAAACGACGGACGCGCGACTGCAGCAGGCGTGTACACGGCGGGAAGCACCACAAGGGTGGCCAGCGTTGACATGAACAAGCCGCCGATCACGGCGCGGCCAAGCGGCGCGGTCTGGGCGCGCTCTCCTGTGCCGAGCGCGAGCGGGATCATGCCGGCGATCATCGCCGCTGCCGTCATCAGGATGGCGCGAAGGCGGCTACCGCCTCCCGCGATCGCCGCATCGACCGCGGCAGCACCCGACAGTCGCTCCTGGCTCCGCAAACGTGATCGAGCAGGATGGCGTTGGCGACGGAGATGCCGATCGCCATAATGGCGCCCATGAATGACTGGGCGTTCAACGTCGTCCCGGTCACAAGCAGCATCAAGCAGCACTCCGCAAATGCACCGCAGGAACGCCCGACACTACCGCGAGAGAGAGCCGGAACGACTGGAAGTTGGCCGCCAGCAGCAGGAAGACCACGGTGATGGCCAGCAGCAGGCCTCGGCGGAGGCCGGAAAACGTTTCCTCGAACGCGGGAACCTGGCCTCGTAGGTGAACGGTGACGCCACGGGGCGGTGTTCCCGCGCGGCCGATCGCGCTTGCTGAATCTCGGTCACCATCTGTCCCAACGGCTTGCCGTGAATGTTCGCGGTAAGACTGACCACGCGCTGCATGTTGTACCGGTCGACTTCGCCCGGCACCGTGCCGTAATCCACGGTCGCGACGTCGGACACCAGCGGACGGCCCGTGTCCCCATCGGCCGTCCGCGGCATGACCGGAAGGGCACTCGACATCCTCGAGTGTCGCCATCTTCGCCTGCGGGATCTCGACCTGGATCTGAAAACCATTTCCGCTGGCGGGGTCGCGCCAGAAATTCAAATCGGTGTAACGGCTCGACGAGGTCGCGGCGACGAGCGACCGGCCGACATCGGCGGGAGAGACGCCAAACTGGCCGGCCAGCGATCACGATCGATCTGGATCTGCAATGACGGATAGTCCAGCGGCTGAGCGTACTGCAGGTCGCGAAGCGCCTCGACCTTCACCAGCTCCGCACGAACCTTCTCGGCGAACGCTGCGGCTGGCAGCAAGAGCCGGACTCTGCACAGCCACCTCGATTGGCGTGGGCGAGCCGAAGCTCATGACCTGACTGATGATGTCGGCCGCTTCGAATGACACCGTCACGTTCGGGCAGCACATGCTTCAACCCATCTCGGATTCGCTCTCGCAGCGCCTCGGTCACCGGTGGAGCGTTCGGTTTCAGCGACACACCGAGCACCGCTTCATGCTGGCCGCTGGCGAACAAGATAAATGGTGTTGATCGGGTAATTCGGCGTCTGGCACACCGATGAAACCGGTCGTGATCTCGACATTCTCTGGCCCGACGAGCCGCTTGATCTCGTCCATCGCCTTGAGCTCGATCAGCTCGGTTCGCTCCAGGCGCGTCCCCGCTGGCGCCCGCAGCCGGAGCTGAAGTTGCCGTGACTCGATACGCGGGAAAGATCTCCGTGCCGAGGCGAGGGAGCAGTAACGACGATGATCAGTGACGTGACGAGCAGATACCCGCCCACAACGAACCACCGTAGCGTTCAGAACGCTCTTGAGCCGCTCGCGATAGGCGGACTGGAGGCGTTGGAAGAATGCCGGGCCCTGATGCTGCCCGGGCTTCAACACCCAGATAGAGAGAATCGGCACGATGCGTGCTCGAGAGCACGTACGAGGAGATCATGGCGAATGCGACGGCAAGTGACAGTGGCACGAAGAGCTGGCGCCCGGCGCCCACCATGAAGAAGGCGGGGATGAACACCGACAGCACGCACAGCATCGCGAGCAGCCGCGGCGTGATCGTCTGCTGAGAGGCATCGAGCGCCGCGCGAGCTGGCGAGGCGCCGGCCGTGAGGTGCGTATGCACGCTCTCGATCAGCACGGTCGCTTCGTCCACCAGCACGCCCACGGCTAGCGCCAGGCCTCCCAGCGTCATGATGTTGATCGTCTGCCCGGCCATCCATAGGCACACGACCGCCGAGAGAATCGAAAACGGAATCGTCACGACGACGATGAGCGCGCTTCGGATGTCTCGCAGGAAGAGGAGCACCATCAGACCGGTCAGAATCGCTCCGAGCGAGCGCCTCTCCAATCAGGCCTCTGAGTGCGCTCACGACGTAGCGCGACTGATCGAACACGAGATCGATCTTGACGTCCTCCGGCGCCGCGTTTCGCATCGCCGGCAGTGCCTGGCGGACCGCCTTGATCACGTCGAGAGTCGAGGCATCGGCGCGCTTGGTGACAGGAATGTAGACCGTGCGCTTGTCGTCCACGTGCGCAAAGCCGACGACGATATCCGCGGTGTCGCTGATCGTGCCGACGTCCCGCAAATATACGGTCGGGCCGGTCCCGAGCCGCAGCGGCGTGTCCAAGAGCTCCTGGATGTTGCCGCCGAGCGTGGCGTTCGTCGAGGCGATCCGAATGAGGTCGCCGGTTCGGACGTTGCCTGACGGAAGCACCGTCGTGGCGCGGTTGACCGCGAACACCACTTCGTCGGGCGAGAGGCGGTACTCGCGGAGCCTCTCCGGATCGATCCGGACGACGATCGTCCGCTGGCTGCCACCGAACGGTGGGGGCGCCGACACGCCGGGCAGCGTCGCGAAAATGGGCCTCACCCGATTGAGCGCGATGTCCTGCATCTCTGGCACCGGTGCGCGTCGTGCTCGAGAAGACCAACTGCGCCACGGGCACGCTGCCGGCGTCGAATCGCATGACGAAGGGCGGCACGGCTCCAGGCGGCATGAAGGCGCGCGCGCGGTTGACATAGCCGACGACTTCGGCCATCGCCTGGCGACATGTCGGTGTCCTCATGGAACACCAGCTTCATGAGCGCGATTCCCTGGATGTTCTTCGACTCGACGTGCTCGATCCCCGTGATGTACAGGAAGTGGTACTCGTAGTAATAGGTCAGGTAGCCTTCCATCTGAGAGGGATCCATCCCGCCGAATGGCTGCGCGACATAGATGGCGGGCGCCCCGAGCTTCGGGAAGATGTCCACCTTCATCTGCTGGATCGCCATCAGCGATGTCAGTGCGAGCGCGATGACGGCGACCAGGATCGTGATCGGCCGTCGCAGGGCCGTGAGCACTAGCCACATGGTGGTTTCTCCGCCGATTCAGGGTCTGACCGCCTGCTCGAGAAACGGTTTGAGGTCGCCCCTGGCCTGAGCAGACGGCAAGCAGCGCACGCCAGACGCCGAGGTGCGCAATGGCATCGTCGGCTTCGGCCTGCGCGAGGAGCCGCTGCGCATCCGCCACTTCGGCGACGCTGGCGAGACCGCTCTGATAGCGAGCCCGGATTTGATTCTCTCCCTCGCTCGCAGCCTGCCGTTCGACGGGCGTGTTTCGCGCGATTTCTGCGGCGCTCACGAGTAGCGCTCGCGCCTTGACCTCCTGCGTTGTCAGTCCCTGGACGGTGCGGTCGTATCGCGCGGCCTCGGCAATGGCGTCCTGATCGACGGCACGGCGCCGGGCCTGGACCGAGAAGATGTCGAACGCGGCAAATGTGATCGACGCCCCGACGGCCCAGTTCGGCACGTTCGGCCATGCGCCGTTTCCGCTTGAGGACACACCAGGCAGAGTCGCGCCGGTGCCACGAACCGCGAAGGCGGACTGCAGGGTGATCTTCGGGAAGGTACGCACGATCGAGCTCGTGTTCGTGCGCGTGAACGACATCCACTGCCGCGTACTCGGCCTGCGCCGCCGGATGTGCTTTCACATCCCCGGGCTGAAGTTCCGTGTTGGGTGTCGTCTGGAAGGATCCGGGAGCGACGTCGACGGCCGCACCCGCCATGCCAGTCGCCTCGGCCAGCGTGGCGCGCGCAGTCGCAGCGATTTGCACGGCCTGACTCAGCTGGTTCCTCGCAACCGCCAGCTCGGAGTCGGCACGCGATTGATCAGCTCCCGGCCGGAGCTGATGCAGCACCAGCGTTCGCACGCTCGTGTCGAACACTTCGAGGCGGTTGACGTTCGCGCCCGCAGCTCGGACACCTTCGTCCGCCGCAAGCACCGTCAGGAACGCATCCGCGGCGGCAGCGGCGACCTCCAGCTCGGTGAGCGCGGACTCGCTGAGTGCGAGGACGCTCTGGGCACGCGCGACCTCGACGTGCGCTCTTCGCTCGCCGAAGTCGACCGCTTCCCAGGTCAGTAGCGCGCCGGCCGCGCTCCCCCACACGGAGTCGCTGAGGGAACGGCTTCCCAGCACGGGACCCGACACCGGCGGCACCACGGGCTGTGGCAGCAGCAAGCCGAACACATTGTTCGTCGTCGCCCGGTTCTCTTGCCACAGGAGGTCGAGTCGCGGCAGGTACGCCGTTCGGTTCACGTCGATGCGGGCTTCAGCCGCCTGCGCGCGGGCCCTGGTCTCTCGTATCGCGGGGTAGTTCTTCAGAGCCGATTGCACCGCGTCGTTCAGGCTCAACGGCGCGGCAGCCGGACTCTGCGCTGCGGCGGGCAGCGGGGCGAGGAGTCCGCCTGTGACGAGCAGTACAAGAGTCGATGCAGAACCGACGTCGGTTCGCAGCAGGGCCGCGTAACACGAGGCCTCCTTTCCTGGAAGTCAGCGGCCGCGCAGGTCTTGTACGCTGCCGCCAGGTGATGCCATCTTACTCTCGGTCGCAACAGTTGTTACACTGATGGTGTTACGAGTGAACATGGCCAAGACCTCAGGCAGACAACCCCGGTGGTTGGTGCTCGTTCACCAGCTTCCGCCTCGTCCCTCCAACCTCCGCGTCCGCATCTGGCGACGCCTTCAGCAGATCGGCGCCGTGGCGCTGCGCGGCGCGGTGTACGTGCTGCCGAATACGTCCGAGGCGCAGGAAGACTTCGAGTGGATCCGCGCGGAAGTTGCGAGCCGCGGTGGTCAGGCCAACATCCTGACGGCACAAGCCGTCGACGGGTACACGGACGACGAACTGGAGGCAGCGTTCCGGCGCGCTCGCGCGACGGAGTTCGCGACGCTCGTTCAGGACATCGAGAGCATCCGCAAGCGGCTCGTGCGCGACCAGAGCCGGGCGCGGATCCGGGCGCACCGGCGCGATCTCGCGAAGCTCCGCGAGCGCTTTCATGCCCTGCAAGCAGTGGATTTCTTCGGCTCTCCCGCCGCGGGCCACGCTCAAGCCGCGCTCGTGGCGATCGAGGGTCTGACGGTCACGGCGTCAGCGGCAGCCCGATCGACGTCACGAATCGAGCCGCGATCCTTCAGAGGTCGGACGTGGCTCACACGACCCCATCCGGGTATCGACCGCATGGCGTCGGCGTGGCTGATCCGGCGCTTTGTCGCCACTGACGCCAGGTTTGCGTTCGGCACGCTCCCGGCCAAGGGCGGGCAGGTGCCTTTCGACATGCCCGACGTGGAGTTCGGTCATCACGGCAAGGACTGCACGTTCGAGACGCTCATGAAACGATTCGCCATCCGCGATCCGGCGGCCGGGCGGCTCGGCCAGCTGGTACACGATCTCGATCTGAAGGAATCGTTGTACGCCGTGCCTGAGGCGGCGACGATCGGACGGCTCGTCGACGGTCTTCGCGATTCCGCGACCTCGGATGCCGTCCTGATCGAGGATGGGATCCGCATGATGGAGGCGCTCTACCGCTCGTTCGTACGTGAATCATCGCCGCCACAGGCGCGCTCGAGTCCGCGTCGAGGTGTTCCGAGACGCGCGCGCTGAGCGGCGCCGCCAGCTCGCCAGGAGCACGACATGAATTGCAGCCATCGAGACCATCTGGCGCAGATTTTCAGTCTGGCGCTCTGTGCTGTCGCCGGGTTGTTCGCTGAGAGCGCGCCCCCGCTACTGAAGGTGGCCGCGTCAGACCTGCCGGGTCCCGGCGGAAGCGGTTCGACTATCTGACGATCGATTCTGACGATCACCTGTTGATTGCAGGTCATCTTGCCGCGGGTCAGACGTACCTCATCGACCTGCGGACGAACGCGGTCGTCGCCACCGTCACCGACACGCCGGAGTGGAGGGCGTGGAGTATGTGCCCGAGCTGAAGAAACTCTATACGTCGAATGCGGGTGACAACACGATTGGCGTGGTCGATCTCGTGTCGCGGAAAGTCGTCAAGAAACTACGCACTGACGCGAAACCCGACGGCAGCGTGTACGCGGGCCGTTTCACAAGCTCTACGTCTCGGACGAACGGGGCAAGGCGGAAGCGATCGTCGACGTGCGGACGGACACGATCGTCAAGACACTGCACTTCGACAGCGAAACGGGCATGCCCCAGACGATCCCGTCGCGAAGAAATCTACGTCAACTTGCAGGACATCGGTATCTTCGCGTGATCGATCCAGCCACCGACGAGGTGGTCGGTCGGTATCCGGTCGGACGCTGTCAGGGCAATCACGGAATGGCCGTCGATCCGAACCGCCACCGGGCGTTTCTCGCCTGCGAGGGTAACGACCTGATGACGGTGTTCAATCTGGACACCACGCGCCCATCGCGTTCTGCCGCTCGCGCAGGGGCCTGACGTGATCAAAGTCGACGCCGGCCTCGGCCGTGTCTACGTTGCGTGCTCGAGCGGCGAACGTATAGATGAGAGGGGATAGGGAAGGTGGAAGACGTGCACGTCCAGCGTCGAGTGCACTCGCTCGCGGTGGATGCCTCGACGCACCGCGTCTACACGCCCGAACAGGAAGAGGATGGTCAACCGGTCGCGCGCATGGTCGTCTACGACGCCGTGTCGTCGCGCTGAGCTTTGTTCTACTTGTATGAGTGCTTGAGCATGGCTTCCGGCAGCCGCGCGCCCTGCACCTCGATCTTCGCGGCGACGTCCGCCATCTCGCGCAGGTCGTCAGCCGTGAGCTCGACGTCCGCCGCTCCGAGGTTCTCCTCGAGGCGGTGCAGCTTCGTCGTCCCGGGGATGGGCACAATGAAGGGCTTTTGCGCGAGCAGCCATGCGAGTGCGACCTGGGCCGGCGTCGCTCCCTTCTGCTCCGCGATTCGCTTCACCAGGTCCACCATCGCGATGTTGGCAGCGCGCGCCTCGGGCGTGAATCGGGGCGAGTTGGCGCGGAAGTCCTTGGCGTCGAACGTCGTCTTCGCGTCGATCGCCCCGGTCAGGAACCCTGCGCCAAGCGGCGCCCATGGCACGAAGCCGATCCCGAGTTCCTCGCAGCTCGCCAGCACGCCGTTCTGCTCCACGTCGCGCGTCCACAGCGAGTACTCGCTCTGGATGGCGGCAACGGGCTGCACCGCGTGGGCTCGACGGATCGTCTGTGGCGCCGCCTCCGACAGGCCGAAGTGCTTCACTTTCCCGGATGCGATCAGGTCTTTCACGGTCCCCGCGACATCCTCGATCGGCACGTCGGGATCGACGCGGTGCTGGTACAGCAGGTCGATGGTGTCGACCTTCAGCCGCGTCAACATCGTGTCCACGACGTGACGGATGTGATCCGGACGGCTGTTCAGGCCACCGCGACGCGTCCCGGTCTGCTCGTCGATGTCCCACCCGAACTTCGTGGCAATCGACACCTGGTCGCGCACGGGCGCGAGCGCGTCGCCGACGAGCATCTCATTGGTGAACGGGCCGTAGACCTCCGCGGTATCGAAGTGGGTCACGCCGCGCTCGAACGCGGCGCGGATGATGCGAGCCCCTTCCGTTCGATCGGTCGCGGGACCGTAGACCGCCTCGAGTCCCATGCACCCGTACCCGATGGCCGACACCTCGAGACCGTTCCTGCCCAATGTGCGCTTCTGCATGATTTTGGGTTCTTTCTTAGCGCGTGCTCTCGTCCAACGTCACGCCCTCTGCGCGCAATCTCGCGATGTCTTGCGCTGGGGCGCGTCCGAACAGGCGGGCGTACTCGCGGCTGAATTGCGAGGCACTGAGGTAGCCGACTTGATGTCCCGCACTGCCGGCGTCCAACAGGTGCGACAGCATCAAGCGTCGTGCTTCCTGGAGGCGAAGCATCTTCTGGTACTGCAGCGGCGTCATCGTAGTGACCGCCTTGAAGTGCTGGTGAAACGACGACACGCTCATGTGGACCAGGCCGGCCAGGTGTTCGAGTGTGATCGGCTGCGCGAAGTGCTCACGCACCCACGACACCGCTTTGGCCACCCGCTGTACGCCAGAACCCTGCTGGCCGATTTGCGCGACACGCGGTCCGACCGAACTGAGCAGGAGGCGAACGAGGATCTCGTCGACGACCAGCGGGGACAGGAACTCCGCCTCCGCGGGCTGGGCCATCGCGTCGACGAGGCGCGCGGCCGCGTCCACGATCGCCGTGCTCGCCGGGCCCACGATCACACCCCGGTTGCTCTCCGGGCTCGGCACACCGTGCGGGTAGACCTTCAATGCCAATTCCGCGATCTTCAACGGGTCGAGCTTGAGTACGAGAACGAGAAAGGGCTCGCGCTGGCTGGCCTGGGTGACTTGGCCGGCGATCGGTAAGTCGACGGCGTACGCGACCAGACGCGAGGCGTCGTAGGAATACACCTCGCGCCCCAGCATCACGGTCTTTGCGCCTTGCGCCACGATACACAGTGCGGGGAGTACGGTCGCCCGTTCGAGTCCTCGCGTTGGTCTGGACCGTCGAACCACGAAGAGACCCGGTACGCGGAGTGCGAACCTGCCGTCGTACGGTGCGTGCGCCGCGAGCAGCGTGGCCAGCCGGCCCAGGCTCTGGTCGTGGGCCGCGTCCTCGTGCGCCGAGTGCGTGGAACGCGATGAGGCATGGGCCAGCCGCAGGCTCGCTCTGCTGGTGCGGCCACCGCTCATCATGTCGGCTTGCACTGGCTCCTTCATCTTCTGCTCCTGCCAAGAGTGTAACCGTCGCCCTCGTGCCACTCTTGCCCGATCTTCCGAAAACTTGTCCCGTTCTTCCGAGGTACATGGAGGCACCTGAGCCACTCACCGCTGCCGAGTGCGCGGTCGAGCCGCCGCCGATCACTCGCTCCGATCAGTTTCGGAAGATCAGGCAAGGTTTCGCAGAGAACGGGCAAGAGCACGCGCACAACGACCGCCTAGACTCGGGTCTAGTTTCGACTGGGCGATCTGAAATGCCTATAAGGAGCCCGAGCGACAGAGGTGGCGTAGGTATGCGTGCAGCACGTAACGACAGCGCTGAAGCGGCATTCAGGGTGACCAGTTTTCTCTTGTGCTCGCTGGCGGCGATGGCAGCCGGCACCGTGGCATCCGCGCAGACACCCGCACCTGTGCACACGCCCGTTGTCGTGCGGATCGAGAGCGGCGAACTGCAAGGCGTGATCGACGATGGCGTCGCGTCCTTCAAAGGGATCCCCTTTGCGGCTCCTCCTGTCGGCGAGCTGCGATGGCGGCCGCCCCAGCCGGCGGCGCCGTGGACTGGTACGCGCAAGGCCGCGGAGTTCGGGGCGGACTGCATGCAGGGACGGTTCGGCCCGCCCCCCGCCGCAGGTGCGCCCACACCGCCGGCACCTTCGGAAGACTGCCTGTTCCTGAACGTCTGGCGCCCCGCGAGCGCCACGCCAGCGGCGAAGCTGCCTGTGATGGTGTGGATCTATGGGGGCGGGTTCGTGGGCGGCTCCGCAGCCATGGCATTCACCGCGGGGACCCAGTTCGCCAAACAGGGCGTCGTCCTCGTCAGCGTCAACTACCGCGTGGGCCGCTTCGGCTTCTTCGCGTTTCCCGCGTTGAGCGGCGAGCGCCCTGACGAGCCCAAGAGCAACTACGCGTACATGGACCAGATCGCGGCCCTGCAGTGGGTGAAGCGGAACATCGCCGCGTTCGGCGGCGATCCGAACAACGTCACGATCTTTGGATTCTCCGCGGGCGGCGTCTCAGTGCACAGCCTGCTGGCGTCTCCCATGGCGCGCGGCCTGTTCCACAAGGCCATCGCCGAGTCTGGCGGTTCGCGCGACAGCGTGCTCACCGCCCGGCCGCTGCGCGAGGACGGCGTCGATCCGAACTATCCGGTGTCGGCGGAAACGATCGGGATCAACTTCGCCCGCTCGATGGGGATCGAGGGCACGGACCAAGCCGCCCTGGCTCGTCTGCGCGCCCTCAGCGCCGACCAGGTCCTTCGCGGCGCGCCGGCCCAACCCGGGAGTGGCGCTCCGTCCTACGAGACGACGCCGATCCTTGACGGCAAGCTGGTCACGGAGACGGCCGAGACCGCGTACAAGGCCCGCCACCAGCCGCGTGTCCCGCTCCTGCTTGGAAGCAACAGCGCCGACACTGCCGGTAACCGGATCAAGGCGACGACCAAGGAGCAGCTGTTCGCCCGGTTCGGCCAGTGGAGCGCCCAGGCGAAGGCGGCCTACGATCCTGACGGATCGACGGATGTGGCCACGCTGGTAGCAAGGGCCAACAACGACTTCGGCCAGGCCGAACCGGCCCGCTTCGCGGCGAATGCCTTTGCTGCCAACGGGTCGCTCGTCTATCGCTATCGGTTCTCCTACGTGCAGACGGCGATGCGGGAACGGATGCTGGGAGGCGCCCCGCACGGCGGCGAAATCGGCTTCGTGTTCGACACGCTGTCGGCGGGCTGGGGCGGCGCGCCGACGCCGCAGGATCAAGCCGTCGCCCGGATGGCGCAGAGCTACTGGGTCAACTTCGCCAAGACCGGCGACCCGAATGGTGCCGGCCTGCCGACCTGGCCGCGTCACGACCCCAACAAGGATCTGATTTTCGAGTTTCGGCCCGATGGCACCGCGGGCGCCGGCCCCGATGCCTGGAAAGCGCGGCTCGACGTGACGCAGTTGGCCACGGAATCGGGGAAGCGGTCCGACCAGTGAGACCGGAATCGTACGGACCGGACGAGCGAGGAGACGAGACGTGGGACGTCAGCGATTCTCAACTTTATGCCGATCGGTCATCTTCGGCGTGACGGTGGCAGGTGTGCTCGCCACGCCCATCGGCGTCGACGCGCAGGCACTCAAAGATCTTCAAACGCCTGATACGCCGTTGGTGCTCAAAGCACAGGGCAGCTTCTTCGTCGGCGGCGAGAAGGCCGACGAGACGCAGGTGGAGTTGGGCGGCCTTGGACCCGGCGGCCACATCACCGTCAACCAGATGTACGTGCGGTACATGGTGCCGCAGGGCGGTGACAGTAACGTCCCGGTGGTGATGGTCCACGGCGCGACCCTGACCGGCAAGTCGTGGGAGACGACGCCAGACGGACGCATTGGCTGGGACGAGTACTTCGTACGAAAGGGCCATCCCGTCTACGTCCCCGACCAGGTGGGACGCGGGCGATCGGGCTTCAATCAAGCCCTCTTCAACAACGTTCGCGCTGGATCGACGCCACCCGGTAACCAGGCCGTCTGGCTCCGGTTCAGCGACGAGGGTGTCTGGTCGAACTTCCGCTTCGGCTCGACCGCTGGCCAGCCGTTCCCGGACAGCCAGTTCCCTGTGGCCGCTGTGGACGAACTGTCGAAGCAAGGTGTGCCGGATGTCAGTTTCGGCGGCATCCCCACGCCCAACCCCACGCTCAAGGCGTTGTCGGACCTCGCTGGCGCGTTGCATGGCGCCGTCGTGATGGGGCACTCGCAGTCCGGTTCGTTCCCACTGGAAGCGGCACTGATCAATCCAGGCAACACGAAAGGTCTCGTGCTCGTCGAGCCGGGCCGCTGTCCGCAATACACGGCCGAGCAGGTCGCCAGCCTGGCAACGGTACCGATGCTCGTCGTCTTCGGCGATCACCGCGACACGCCGACAGGCCTTCCGACCCTGCCCACATGGCAGGCTCGCTTCGAGGCGTGTCAGGCCTTGATCGCTCGCGTCAAGACAGCCGGTGGTGACGCTCAGATGCTGAGTCCTGCCGAAACCGGCGTCCGCGGCAACAGCCACATGATCATGCAGGACAAGAATCACCTGCAGATCGCCGATCTCATTCTCACGTGGATCGATGAGCACGTCACCAAGCGACGTGGCGGTGCCAAGTGAAGCTTGCGGTTACAGCGACGGCCGCATTGGTATTGGCCGTCGTGGCCGCCCGGCCCGTCGCCGAGCAGACGCCACCTGCGCGCCTGGCGCTGGAACTGCAGGACTATGCCGCGCTCCCCATCACGGCAGACAACACCGACACGAACACCCGCGCGCAACTCGCGCGCGTCAATTACCTGCGGGAGGAGCCCGGCGGCCGTCGCTTCTTCGTCAACGATCTGAACGGCTCACTGTACATCCTGGACAAGCAGACCAGGCAGTTCGCGGCGTATCTCGATTTCAACGGAGCCGACGGAGGGTCGGGCCTGTTCCCGAGACTACCTTCCGATCCCGGCGCTCAGGGACAAGCTCGTCTTCGGAGACATCACCACCGGTCGGATCTGGTACGCCAACCGTGCTGACGTGCTCGCAGCCGACGACGACAACCCGGCCACGGTCGCTCCGATTTACGAGATGGATGCCGACCTGCGTCGACTCACTGAAGAGGCCTATCGCAAGCGCGGCGGCGTGGGACAGACGCTGCCGGGAATGGGCGCGATGGCTGGCCGCGGCCGCGTCGACCTGCGATTTGCGGTCGACAACGACGGAGAGCTCTACCTGCTGACCAAGAGCGACGGCATGATCAGAAAAGTCGTCGGAGCGAGAGCCGTGGCGGAGTCCGCGTCCACTGTGACTGCTCCTGCGTCCAGCGCAGGTCCGAAGGTCACCAATCAGCCAGTCGCCAGCCTCCGAAATCCGGTGGCGTCCACGTCCGAATCCATAGCGGCGGGGAAACGTCTGTACGAGACCAATTGCGCGGTCTGCCACGGCAACCTCGCGCAAGGGGCGGTCAGGGCGGGCATCACGATCTCGATCATCGAAGAGCAACGAGGCAAGCAGCCGCCAGACCTCACGGACGATCAATGGGACAACGGCTCGAGCGATGGCGAAATCTTTACCGTCCTCAAGCGCGGGCTGCCGCCGACGATGATGCCGGGATTCAATAAACAGATTCCGGACGACGACCTCTGGCGCATCGTCAACTACCTTCGCTCGCTTCATGCGAACAGGTAGCCGACTACGAACCGCTCGTGGACGGCTGGTGTGATGGATGATCGATCGGGTGTTCACGTGCCATTGGAGGAACGCAGCGATGATCCGACACATAGCCACGCTCACGATGCTGGTGCTGGTCGCCTCGGTGTCGGCGGCGGCTCAGACGTTGATCATCACGCGAGGCGGCTCTCGCCCCGTAAGAACGGCACCTGCGGATCACTTCACCGGTAGCGCCCGTGTCGAGGTGCTGTTCGACGCGCTGCGTCCCTCAGACGCGAGTGGTGGGTCCGTCACGTTCGAACCCGGTGCCCGTACGGCGTGGCATTCGCATCCACGAGATCAGATCCTGATCGTGACGGCCGGCACCGGCCGGGTTCAATTATGGGGTGGGCCTGTCGAGGAGATTCGAGCCGGAGACGTCGTCAGGATCCCGGCCGGCCAGAAGCACTGGCACGGGGCGTCGCCAGAGGCGTCCATGACACATCTCGCAATTACCGAGGGCCGCGACGGCACGAGAGTGCAGTGGATGGAGAAGGTCAGCGACAAGCAGTACAACGAACCTCTGCTCGCCAGCCCACCGCAGGGCACGGCCGCACCATCTGGAACTCTCCAACAGAAGATCGCACCCGGCCTGGCGGCGCTCACCGACGACGTGCTGTACGGCGACGTGTGGAGGCGGCCCGAGCTGTCCGCCCGCGACCGCAGCCTGGTGACCATTGCGGTCTTGATCGCGACGGGCAAGCCGGCACAGCTTGCGGGTCACCTTGCACGCGCCCTCGACAACGGTGTACAGCCGAGCGAGGCATCCGGCCTGCTGGCGCACCTCGCCGTCTATTCCGGATGGCCAAGCGCGGTCTCAGCACTCGAGGTCTACGAGCAGGTATACACCACGCGAAAGGTCGACACGGCCGCACTGCGTGCCGTGGGGCCGCGGCTCCAGGCTCCTGCGTCCGATGCGCAGCGAGCCCAGGCGGTCACCGACGAACTGGCGGGCATCGCGCCGAAGTTCGCGCAGCTCACGAACGACGTGGTCTTCGACGACCTCTGGCGTCGGCCCGATCTCAGTCTGCGGGATCGCAGTCTGGTCACCATCGCCGCGCTCGCCGCGATGGGTGAGGATGACCAGCTCGATCTCTACGTGCGCCGCGGGCTCGAGAGCGGCCTGACGCGCGATCAGATCGCCGAGGCGGTGACCCATCTGGGCTTCTACGCTGGATGGACCAAGGCGAGCAAGGCGATGACGGCGGTCACGAAGTCGCTCGGCAAATAGCAGCGCAACCTCCCATGCCCGCCGTCTGCGCGCTCTGCCCGCGCTCACCCCTCGAGCGTGGGCAGCCGCCTGCGGTAGCGGCGCGACAAGGGCAGCCGCGTTCCATCCCGCAAGACGACGCAGTGCTCTCCGGTCGCCAGCGCCTCTCGATGTGCGCGATGCAGTCGGCGTTGACGAGGCGATCCCGAAAGGTCGCGAGGCTGTCGCCGGCGAGGCGGCGGCGGGCGCGTTCGAAAGCATCAGCGAAGCGGTCGTCGTCGAAGGGCTTGAGCAAGTAGTCGACGGCGGCGAGTTCGAAAGCGGTGACCGCGTGCTGGTCGAAGGCGGTGACGAAGACCACCACCGGCAGCTGGCCTGCGCCGATGGCGCGCGCCACTGCGAGCCCATCGCGGCCCGGCATCTGAACGTCGAGGAACACGAGGTCGACGTCGCCCTGGCGGAGGGCCGCAAGCGCGGCATCGCCGTCGCCAGCTTCGGTGATGCGGCCGACCTCGGGGCGACGCCGGAGCATGAATGTATTGGCGGAGAGGTGTACCGCCGTCGCGCAGCACTTCGGCGCCGCACCCGAAGCCATGACATTGTCCGACTCTTTACCGGGAGCACCGCAGGATCGGTCTCGTGGGTGCTTCCATCGCTCAATGATGCTGGCGTGGCGCTCCGTTCGCTGGGCCTGCCACCGGCCTGAGACCAAGACGCTCACGCTCGGCTCTGACGAAGAAACTGCCCTCAGTCACGATGACGTCGTCCACCTCAACACCTGCGACGACCTCGACTTGTTCTCCGGAGGTCTGACCGAGGCGGACCTCTCGTTCAACAAACGTCCCGGGTTCCTTCGGATTCGATACATAGACGACCGTTCGGTCAGCAACGTTCTGCACGGCGTTGCGAGGAACTCTCGGAGTCGGCTTGCCAGACGCTCCCGCCACCACCACATCCGCGTACATCCCGAGCCGCAGCTCACCGCCGAGGTTTGGCACCTCGAGCCGCACCTTCGCACTCCGTGTGCCAACGCTAACCTGCGGATCGATGTAGCTGACTCGGCCGCGCAGAATTACTTCTGGACGGACTGACGTTGTGATCGCGGCTTCACTGCCCAGGCGCACTCGTGAGAAATCCTTCTCGTACAAATCCGCCACGACCCACACGGTTGAAAGGTCGACGACGGTGAAGAGCTTAGTTGCCGGATCCACATTGAGGCCGACATTTGCCCCGCGCTCCGTGACGACGCCGTCAATCGGGGCAGGCACGTTGGTCGCGGCGTTCACGTTGTGGCCAGAAGCCATGTCGTCGAGCGCCGCCGCGGACACGCCTAGCAGTACGAGCTGTGATCGAGTGCTTTGGACTGCCGCTGTCTGCGCCGCGTGCTCGGCGTGAGTCTTCTCCAGCTCCTGTCGGCTCGCGGCCCCGATCTCCACGAGCTTCTGGGTCCGCTGCAATTCGCGATCGTGCGCTTCGAGCATTGCCTCGGCCGACACGTATCTCGTTTGCGCGTCGGCGAGCGCCGGGCTGTAGATCTCGGCCAAGGTCTGGCCCCGACGAACACGGTCGCCGAGCGCCGGCCCGACCCTCGTCACGCGCCCAGCGACGAGGGATGTCACGACCACCTGACCATAGGCGTTCGGTTCGACGAGTCCAGGCAGACGAATCTCCGACGCGGACGTTCCACTCGTGACCGGCGCCAGGACAATCCCCGCGCGTTCCACCGCCTCCTGACTGAGTGGAACGACGACGTCTGGTAATGGCGCGTTGCTCGTAGCCGCGGGCGCATCCGGAAACGGCAGCGTACCCGCGGGAGACTGCATGAGTGCGGCGTGTCCGCCGGCCGCGGCATCTTGTCGCACCAGCAGGAACGTGGCTCCGGCTCCGACTCCCAGCAGAGCGATGGCGACCAGCACCGCAGCGCCCTTGTGCATCGTCATGCGTGTGTCGCTCGTCATCGATTCTCCCCAAGCGCCCGGTTGAGCGCTGTTCGTGCCTCGTACGCCGCACGCAAAGCCTCGGTATAGGCGCGTTCAACATCCAGGTATCGCCGCCGTTCGGCCAGGACCTCGAAGACCGTGACCCGCCCAAGCTCGTAGCTCTGACCGACCACGGTCAGGTTCTGGCGCGCCAGTGCCTGCGCGCCGGCGCCATAGATCTTGACGGCCTCTCTCGCACGCTCGTCCCGTGCGCGAGCGGCCGCCAGTTCGGCCTCCGCGGCGAGCCGCGCGGCATCGTAAGCTGCGGCCGCGCCAGTCCGCTCTGCGTGCGCCACGGCTACTTCTCCCTCATTCCGGTTCAGCACGGGAATCCTGAGCATCGCGCCAGCAGACCAGTAATTGAACTCCCCACGCACGCGCTCCAGCCTGCCGTCCGGGGCGAACCCACGCTGCGGGAACCCCGAATCCATGCGCATGTAGCTTCCGAAGAGGCTGACGTCGAAGCGGCCTTCTGACTCAGCGCGGTCGATTTTCGCCGCGGCGGTTTCGACGCGAGCGGCCGCCTCTCGCACGTCAGCCCGGTGTTCGACGGCCGTCGACACGTCGGCCGCCCGTGGCGCTACAGCCGACTCGCGTTGGACGAAATCGTCGAACGTGTCACGCACGGTGAGGGCGGCATCCGCCTTCAGGCCGAGCACGCGTTTTAACTCAAACACGGCGGTCTCGGTCCGGCCCGCCTGGAGCAATCGATCGGCCTGAACCCGCCGGAGCTCGACATCGAACAGGTCGCGCTCCAGTGGTGGTGACGCTCCCTCTTCGACGCGAGACCGGAGTACGTCGAACTGGTGCTGTGTCGCTGCCACGATCTCGTCGAAGAGCGCGAGATCTCGAATCGTCGCCAGGACGTCGCCGTATCGCGTGCGGACCTCGGCTGCAAGAAGGCGCTCGCGATCTGACGCAGATAGCTCCGCAACCGTAACTTCGCGATCCGCGACTGCAAGACGTTCGCTCCTCCGGAACAGATCGAGCGGCCATTCAACCCCGACCGTGGTCAAGTGATCCGTGCCGCCGGGTTCCTGGCGCCGCTCGAACGAGACGGACGGATTGCGTCGGACCGACGCTTGGAGCTTCGTGCCTTGCGCCACCTCCACCTGACTGCGCACCGCCCGGAGTGAGGGCTCCTGCTCGATGGCGCGCGCGATGGCCTGATCAAGTGACAGTCCGTTGGCAGGATCCACGAATCGGCCAGCAAGCGGCGCCTGGCCACCGGGTGATTGAGCCGAGATGGATACACTGATCACCAGCGTCGCAATGAGGACGTTCAACGCGATTCGCGTGGTCATTGCACGCCTCCATGGAAATTCACCGACCCTTGGCCCGCCGGCCCGTTCCACTCGATCGCCATCTCCCAAGCGCCGGCCATGCCGAATTCCGCGGTCGCGGCGTATCGGCCGGGCACCGCGGTCGCCTCCACCCGGAGACCACCAGACATCACCATGCCGGGCATCGACATGTTGGCCCTCGCGCGCACGCTGCCGACGTCGATCAACGTGGTGGTGCCCGTGCGCCTGAACTCGAACATGAAACTGTTCCGTCCCTGCCGCAGGGTGCCTGTGGGCGACAGCACCGCGATATCGAAGCCGCCTGCCCGAACCGTTTGCACGACCGTTCCGGCACTCTGAACCGTGGGCTCGCTGCCGCCAGGCCGTGTCCGCCACACCACGAACGAGACAACCAGAATGACGGCGAGGACTCCCACGGCCATTGCCACGCGCCGGGGACGAGCGCATATGCGCTCGTCCCGCGGCAGTGCCTCTCGCTGAAGCCCCAGGCGCCGTTCACGAATCGAGAAGAAGATCACCGGCGTGACGATCAGCACATGGAGCAGAGACGACACCATGCCGCCGAGTACCGGCGTCGCCAGCGGCTTCATCACTTCTGCGCCCGTGCGTGTGCTCCACATGATCGGGAAGGAGTCCCGCGATGACGGTGGAGACGGTCATCACTTTCGGCCGTAGCCGCAGCAATGCGCCCTCCATCACGGCATCCCTGAGTCCCGCCCTCGTAAGTGTTCCGCCGAGCTCGTGTCGCTTCCGCTCGACTGCTTCTTCGAGGTAAATCACCATGACGACGCCGGTCTGCACGGCGGTCCCGAACAACGCGATGAAGCCGACCCACACCGCGACGGAAAAGTTGTAGCCCAGGAGCCACAGAAGGTAGACGCCGCCCGTCAGGGCGAAGGGCACGGCGAGGAGTACGTGTGCGGCTTCGAGCGCGGAGTGGTACGTGAAGTACAGCAGCACGAAGATCACGAGCAGGACCACCGGCAGCACGATCTGCAGCCTGGCTCGCGCACGTTCCTGGTTCTCCCAACGGCCGCTCCAACCCACGTAGTACCCCGCCGGCAGCGAGACGTCACGTACAACGGTCGCGCGGGCTTCATCGACGAAGCCGCCGACGTCGCGTCCCTGTACATTCAGGAGCACCGTCGCCAGCAGCAGGCCGTTCTCCGACGAGATCATCGCGGGACCACGGGCGTGCTCCAGCCGAGCGACCTGGCTGAGCGGGATCTGCGCGCCATTCGACGAGGTCACGAGGACCTGGCCGAGCGCCTGAGGATCCGACCGGTACTGCGGAGCGTATCGAACCCTCACGGGAAAACGTTGACGGCCCTCGATAGTCGTCGTCAGGGTGGTCTCCCCAATGGCGGTCTCGATCACCTGCTGGATGTCGCCAACGCCGATGCCGTAGCGCGCCGCGGCGGCGCGGTCGACCTCGATGTTGAGGTACTGACCACTCGTGACCTGTTCGGGGTAGACGTTGCTGGCACCCGGCACCCTGCGAACCGCGTCAGCGACCTGCCGCGCCAATTTCTCGAGTACGGTCAGGTCTGTGCCGAAGATCTTCACACCGACTTCCGAGCGGATCCCTGTCGTCAACATGTCAATGCGGTTGATGATTGGCATCGTCCAGATGTTGGAGACACCCGGCAGTTGCACGGCTCGCCCCATCTCTGCGCGCAACCCATCGAGCGTCATTCCCGACCGCCACTCTCCCTTCGGCTTCAAGTGGACAATGGTCTCGGTCATGTTGAGCGGTGCCGGATCGGTTGACGTGTCGGCCCGCGCAACCTTGGCGACGACGTAGGCCACTTCCGGAAACTTCATCAAGGCGGCGTTCTGGCGTGCTGCGATCTTCGTGTTCTCCTCGAGCGAGATACTGGGATCGGCGATGGGCATGAACATTAGGTCGCCTTCGTTGAGCGCCGGCATGAACTCGCTTCCGATTCCACGCGCCAAGACCAGCGCTCCAACGAAAAGGACTGCTGCAGATGTGATCGTGATCGCCCGATGTGCAAGCGCGCCCCGCAGCACCGGCCGGTAGACGGCGCGAAGCACACGCATGACGGGGTTGGCTTCTTCCGGATGGAACTTTCCTCCGAGCAGCCACGTGCAGAGTACCGGCACGAGCGTCACGGAGATGACTGTCGCGGCGAGTACCGCAAACGTCTTGGTGAAGGCTAAGGGGTGAAAGAGCTTGCCTTCCTGGCCGGTTAGCGCGAACACGGGAATGAAGGCGAGCAGGATGATCGCCATCGAGAAGAACACGGGCCGCCCGACCAATCGCGTGGAGTCCCGAACGGTCTCCCAGATGCGGCGGCGGTCGCTGGCCTCGACGCTGCGCTGCTCGACGAATCGGAACGCGTTCTCCGTGACGACGATGCCCGCATCGACCAGTACACCAATCGCGATGGCGATGCCGGCGAGGCTCATGATGTTGGAAGAAATGCCGGCGTAGTACATGCCCAGGAACGACAGCAGAACCGCGAGCGGCAGCGGCAAGGTGACGATCAAGATCGATCGGAAGTGCATCAGAAAGATGACGTGTGCCAGCGTGACGAGGGCGATCTCTTCAATCAGCGCGGTGCGCAACGTCCCAACCGCCTGCTCGGTCAAGTCCGAGCGGTCGTAGAACGGCACGATCGTGACACCCGGCGGAAGTCCCGGCGAAATCTGCGCGATGCGCGCTTTGACGGCATCGATGACATCCTTGGTGTTGACGCCTGTTCGTGCGACGACGACACCGCCGACGGCTTCTTGGGTCCCCTTGACGAGCGCGGCGACTCGAAAGGCGTTGCCAATCTGGACATTCGCCACCTGCTCGACGTAGATCGGAACGCCGTTCGAGCCGCCGATGACGATCCGCTTGACATCGTCGATGGACGCGATCAGCCCGACGCCTCGCACGATCAGCCAGGCCCCGTTCGACTCCAGTACATTGCCGCCGACATTCAGATTGCTCGCTCGGACGGCCGACACCACGGCACTGAGCGGCAGGTTGTAGTTCCTGAGACGGTTTGGATCGACGTCCACCTGATACTGCTGGACGTGGCCACCGACCGAGGCCACCTCCGCGACGCCCGGGACGGCATTGAGTTGGTACCGGATAAACCAGTCCTGTAGGGTTCGGAGTTCGCGGAGAGAAAGCGTGGGGCTCTCGACCGTGTACCAGAACACGTGCCCGACACCGGTCGCGTCTGGTCCGAGTGTCGGCGTCACGCCCATGGGCAGGCTCTTCGTGACGAGACTCATGCGTTCGAGGACGCGAGTCCGCGCGAAGTACAGATCTACGTTGTCCTCGAAGACGACGTAGATCATCGAGAAGCCGAAGGCGGATTGCGACCGGACCACGCGTACTCCTGCGAGCCCTTGGAGGTTCGTGGTCAGCGGGTACGTGACCTGGTCCTCGATCTCCTGCGGACTGTGCCCAGGCCAGTCGGTGAAGACGATGACCTGGTTGTCGGACAGATCGGGAATCGCATCGATCGGCGTGGACTTCAGCGCCCACCATCCCCAGCCTGCGAGGCCGAGGTACGCGACGACGACGATGAACCGATTCTTTAGTGCAACGTCAATGAGTCGATTGATCATCAGCCACAACACTTGTCGTGCCGCGCGTGTACGCGCGCGATCCTGGGTACCCGGACTCAGAGTCCGAGCAGACACACGACGACTGTTGAATGGCTAAACGAGGAAGACGGAGAGGAGAATGTGCTTCGGCACTGGCGTGACGGGCGTGGGCGCAGACGTGCGCCCTCCCTCACTCAGAACGAGCGCAGGAACGTTGGCTGGAAGGGCGGTCCCGGTGCCGAGAACCGCCGCAGTGATGGCGGCGACAAATGGGGGGCTGGACTGTTCGGAAGTCTTGCCCTCTGATGACGCGCAGCAACTGTCTGCTTGAACCTGGGTGAGAACGCGCCGTGACCAGGAGCGGTGCGAATCGCCCTTGTGCATCGGGCATGCGGCATCCTGAGCACAACACGCCATGCGGGCTTCTGGACTGGGCAGCCACCCCACGCATGTCGCAGCGTTCCCCGTCATCAGGCCGAACGTGAGCGTGAGAGCCGCAAGACGACGGACGAGCCTCACCACAGCCCCAAGGATGCTTGACCGCGGGGACGCTGTCAAACCAGCCGGCGGCCAAAAGGTCGAGTTTTTCCTTTGTAGGCCTGATCTAGTGGAAAAAAATTCGCGCCGACGGCCCGAGGCCCGCTTACCCTCCGTGCGCATGTCCCCCCGAACATTGCTCGCGGTCCTGTCCGTGGTCTCTCTCGCCGTTCCGTCCAGCACGTGGGCGCAAGGCAACACCTCTTCGCTCGGCGGTGTCGTGATCGACGACCAACATATGGCTGTACCGGGCGCCCTGGTGACCGTCCGAGACGACGCCCGTGGCGCGGAGCGCGCCGTTCAGGCTGGAAAGGATGGCGCCTTCGAGCTCGCGAGCCTGCTGCCCGGCCGCTACCGCGTGGACGTGCAGATTCAGGGGTTTGCGTTCACGCCTCGCGATGTGGTCATCGAGGTGAATCAGCGCGCTCGTGTCGAGCTCGTGGTCACTCCACAAACGCTCGCCGAGACCGTCACGGTGCATGGGGAAATGCCGCTGCTGCAGACGAGGACTTCCGGTGTCGGGCAGGTCATCGATCAGGAGCAGATTGAACGGCTGCCGCTCAACGGCCGGCAGTTCCTCGAGCTGGCTCTGCTGGTCCCCGGCGTCCACAGCTCCCACGGCGCGCAAACCCGGAGCACGACTGCACTCTATTGGCGCCCAGGGCAGAACTCGGCGGTCAGCGTGACCGGCGGCCGCGCGGCGGCGAATGCGTACCTGCTCGACGGCACGACCAACACCGATCCGTCGTTCAACTCGTACATCATCAGCCTCCCTCCCGACGCGATTCAGTAATTCAAGATCGAGACCGGCACCTACACCGCGGAGCTCGGTGGCGCCGGCACCGGCCAGGTCAACGTCGTGACGAAGGCCGGAGCGTCATCGTTCCATGGCACCGTCTACGACCATCTGCGGAATAGTGCGTTCGATGCGCGGCTGTTCACGAGCCCCGACGAGCTTCCACACTTTGCGCAAAACCAGTTCGGGGCGACCGCGGGTGGTCCGTTGCCCGCGCAGTTGAGCAGTGCGCCGGCGTTGGCCGTGTCACCGAAGACGCTGATCGTGAACGGAAATCCCGTCGCGAGCGTGCTCTATCAGATCGTTGTTTTATCTGACCAGCAACAGAGCGGCCCGTGTCGCCCAAGCCTCTGGCGAGGCAAACAGGACGTACGCTGCCAGCACGCCTGTCGTCGCTACCAGAACCCGGCTGTCGGAGCGCCGGTCAGACAATGCGATCAAGAGAAGGCAGAGAAACAACTCGTACGTTCCGCGCTCGCCGCTCGGAAGATGAATCCAAATCTTCGAGTAATTCAGGGACACCGCCACGATGCCATAGGCGCACGCCGAGACGCTGAGGGCATCACGGCGTCGAACCATCGACGCGATGGCAAGCCCGAGAAGCCCGGTCAAAATCAGGGGCAGAAGAAGGCCCGCCAATCGTTCAGGCGGTGCCTGGACGCCACTGAGCGAGGCTCGAACCAGCTGCGCCAAACCAAGGAACGGAACACTCAGATCGCCAGGACTGTCGTAGAAAGCGCTGACACCAAAGGCCGAAGACAATCGCGTCCACACGAATGTGCGCCAGGCGACGACGGGCGCAAACGCGAGTGCGAGAACCACAGTCGATCGCCATTCAGATTTCCAAGTCTGCCGCGTCGGGGCCGATCCTCTGCGCCCGTACGTTTTCAATACCTCTTCGCAAAGCAGTGCAGCCGGTACCGAGCAGCCCGGTCTCCCGCACCAACCCGGAGGCGGCGAAGCACGCCGCGGCGAGTGCCGCACGATTGCGCGTCCAAAACAGTACTCCGCCAACGAGCCCGGCCGCAGCGAGTACTTCGGGCAGTGCGAACAACAACGACGGCATGAAGCTCGGAATTGTTAGGTATGCCAGGCCGACGAGCGGATGCCAGCCATAGTGACGGGCGAATGCGCCCAATGAAAGCCCCAGTAAGAGATGCCCCGACACGATCAGCCAGACCATTGCTGCTGGGTACCGGTATGCCTGCCCCCCGGTAACGAGCGCCGTGAGTGCACTGAATCCAATTCGACCGTAGCGATATGCTGGTGAATCTGCCACGGTCAGATAGCGTGACGGTTCATCGCGAAATGCCGAGATCGTCGGATCGAACGCCATGCCGAACATGAACTGTCCGTCATAGCCGAATTCGTAGGTGATCAGCTGCGGCGCCAGGCCAGGTTGCGACTTCAGGAACGGCAGATTCTGCGCATACGTCCTCGAAATGTGCAGGAAGCCACTGTAATTGTTCCCGTATCCGTTCAAGGTCTGCCGCATTGCCGACGCAAACAGTGAAGCGGCCAGGATCCCTGTCAGTAGGACGGCCACGCGCGGACGGGCGACCAGGGCCGCCGACGCCACTCGCATACCTGTCACCGCGCGATTCAGCAAGAGCACCAGGCAGGCCAGCGTGAACGTCCGAAGAGACAGGACCACCGCGTAGCGAGAGATCAGGTCGGACCCGGCGGCGGCAGTGAACAGCAGGACGACGACGGCACACAATGCTGCGTGGATCCAACGTCCCCACAGACCGAACGACAGTGGCGAAGCGAGACCGAACACGGCGAGCGCGGCGACAGCGACCAGGGCGGACCAAAACGCGGGTGGATCGAGCGCTTGACCTGCGGGGACCACGAACAGATTGACGAGTCCTCGGGTGAACCCGTGGACGTTCGCGACTTCCAAGTACTCGAGAATCCACGTGTTCCTGTCGCTCTCGATGACAAGGTGGTTGCCGTCCGCGCGAGCAGTGAAGTCGATGCGCCGCTCTTTGCCGGACGCGACGCTCACTGTCCCTAGCTCTGACCGGCCATAGTGCGCAGTCAGTGTGACGGGGCTATCGCCGGAATTCCGCACTCGGCAGACGAAGACGACGAGCGGCGAACGTCGTGCTGGTGCCGGCACTTCCACCGAAATGATTCGCCCGGCAGTCTGCGGAACCTGTACAAGCTTGACGCGGTTGACCGTCACTTCGGAGACGTGTGTGAGGAGTACGTATACACACAGGCATGTGACCGCCAATCCTCCAACGGCGCGGAGCGAAAGCCGGGTTCTTGATCGATGCATCAGGGCGAATGCGCCGCGACCGAACGAAGACACTTCATGCCCCTGATCACTTTACGCCGTCGCGAAGCTCCTGAACGTGCGCGGCCTTGATCGTGGTCACATTGACCGTGAGCGCCGGGTCCGTGAAGGTCAGCCCCGGCAACACCAGAAACGTTCGCGCCTCGCTCAACGCGGAGCGAAGCTCGTCGATGTGCACCTTCTTGATCGGCGTCGTCGCGGCAACGACCGATCCGTCGGTGAAAGGAAACGGCGCAAGACCGGCGAGGACGCGCACCGCGCTCACGGCCGTCCTGAGCTCGGTGATGTGGATCGCCTTCACGGGCGTGATCCCCACGCTCAGCGGATCGTTGGTGAACATGACGGTCGTCGCCAGGTCAGGATCGCTGTAGAAGCTCGTCGCGCCCGAGACGCCATCCTTCGAGCGCACCCGGTAGACGTAGGCGGTGCCTGCCACCACGAAATTGTCGACATAGCTCTGGCCCGTGGTCGGCGCAAAGAAGTCGAGGCCGGTGCCACCGTGGCGGAGCAGTTCGTACGACGCGGCGCCGGTGCTACCTGTCCACGTGATCGTCACGCTGGTCGGCGACGTCGCGGTCGCTGTCACGGTCACCGGGACTGCTGGGACATTGACAGTCTTGGCGACAAAGGCTTCAGTTCCCCCCAGCGCGGTAAAGCTGGCCTGAAAGGGGTTTACGGTGGGGAAATTCGTGGAATTCGTGTCGCCCGTCACATAGACATCGTCATTGTGGAGGGTGTCGACGGCAATGCCGTAGCCGTGCTCGACGCCCGTGGTGCCACCCAGATACGTGCTGTGCAGCAAGGCACTGCCAGCTGCGTTGAACTCGGTGATGAAGGCGTCGCCGGAGCCGCCGCCGACGGCCTGGATGGGTGTGACCTTGGGGAAGTCGCCGGAGCTCGTGAACCCGGAGACCAGGGCGTTGCCATGGCTGTCGACCGCGACGGCGTAGGCACGCTCTCCCACACTGCCACCCAGATATGTGCTGAACAACAGGGCGCTGCCCGCAGCGTTGATCTTCGCCACAAAGGCATCTTCGCCGGCGGTTCCGCCTTTGGCCGCCTGCAGCGGCGAGGCGGTTGGAAAGTTGATGGAGTCGGTATAGCCAACGACGTAGGCATTGCGGAAGCTGTCTATCGCAATGCCGTTGACGGCGTCATCGGTATCGCCACCCAGATAGGTGCTGTAGAGGAGCGCGCTACCCGTGGCATTGAACTTGACGACGAAGCCATCGCTCCTCCCTGTTGCCGCGCCGCGGTTCAAGGTTGCCTGGATCGTGCTGGTGCCGGCGCCGGGGAAATTGCTCGACCTTGTCGTGCCGGCAACATACGCGTTGCCGTCGGAGTCCAGCGCGATCCCGCCGCCGTCGATGCTGCTGTCGTTGCCGTTGCCGCCCAGATACGTGCTGTACACCAGCGCACTCCCCGCAGCGTCGATCATCGTGACAAAGGCGTCGGCAGCACCCGGAGAAGCGGTGAGCGGCTGAAGGGCCCCAGCCGTGGTGGGAAAGTCATTCACATTGGGGACGGTCGTGCTCAGACCGGAACTGGTGCTGCCGGTCACGTAGGCATTGAAGGAACCGTCCACGGCAATGCCGTAGCCCCGCTCCGTCCCGCTGCCGCCCAGATACGTGCTGTAGACCAGAGCGTTGCCGGAAGCATTGATCTTCGTGATGAAGGCGTCGCCACCTCCCTTGTACACGCTCTGAATCGGTCCCACCTTGGGAAAGGGGACATTCCCGGGCCCAGCAGCGGTGGGCGAATCTGTCTCGCCCGTCACATAGGCATTGCCCAAACTGTCCACCGCGATGGCGTAACCAGTCTCCCCGCCGCTTCCGCCCAGATAAGTGCTGTACAGCAGGGCGTTGCCCGCGGCGTTGAACTTGGTGACGAACACCTCAGTGCTCCCGAGCGAATTCGACTGGATCGGACTCGTGCTGGCGCCAGGGAAATTCGTGGAACCGGTGACGCCCGTGACGTACGCACTGCCAGCGCTGTCCACGGCGATGGCGTAGCCGATGTCGTTTCCGTTGCCACCCAGATAGGTGGAATACGACAGCGTCGGATCGATGACCAATGGCCGCGTGGTGTCGTAGCGCGCGATCTGAAAGCCCACCTGGTGCGACGCGCGAAGCACGTAGTGCCCATCCACTGACTGACGTGTGCCGCCGACATTCTGGTAGATGAGAGGCTTATGCTGCGCGAGGTCGCCACCAACAGTCCGGAGAACCAGGTTGCCGTCCGTGTCGAGCGCGAGCGCGTCGACACCTTCGAAGGCGAGCGTGATACGCCCGGGATCGGCGCCTGGGGACCACGATGAGGTCGTATTCCAGTTGGCGCTGGTTGCCGTAGTAGATCAGATCGACGCCGGGATAGACACCGGTGTATTTGACCCGGGCGTAGTGCGGCACGTCGCGCTGCCATCGCGCGGGATCGTCGCCGATGAAATAGTTGCTGTTGCCCGGCTGCCGATCAAGTCCCGTGAGTTGCGTGTGCCTGTTCGCGCCCGCGAACCGCATGCGCACGACGCTGGCACGGGCTGGTGCATCTCCTTCCGCGTGTAAGCCTCTTGCGGCATGTTCGATCGCCGCGCGATTGCTGGTCGGCACGCGCAGGCTCAGCACCGCTTCGTCGGCTGTGAGAAAGAGGCTGTAGCCTTGACCGTGGGCGAGGAACTTCACCTGGTCCTCGCGTTGCCCCTGGTTGATCTCAAAGCCCAGTGGCAGCTGACCGTAGCCAGACAACTGGCGGCGATGTTCTGCCGCGGCGACTGCCCGAGCGGTTGAATGGTGGGCGGAAAACGGTGCCGTCAACGCGAGCAACGCAGCCGTCAGCCACGCGAACGCTCTGGAAGCAAAGAGCCGCCAGCGACTCCGGGCGCCACATGCGGTGGACGACGTAACTGAGATGCGAGAGCAGACCCCTGGTGAAGACATCGCTCATTTCTGCGGGCTAGGCAGCCCGCCTCGGCGAGTGACCGTGGATTCCGATTGCACGTCCGGTGGCTCGACGAAGTGGCGTCGGTATCGGGCTGAAACGCTCCGACTCCAGTGGGGAACGCTTCTCGTTCGCTTCTCGGAACCGCCTTGTCTTCGGGGATGCTGCGCAATGCTATACCAAGAGCGTGGACGCCCAGGTTTTATCAAACCTGGGAGCCAGTTCACCCGAATTGCTGGAAGCACCGTTCGTCCCGGTAGGGCATCGCGCTGTCACTGCGCCGCCAGCCGGCGTACGACCATAGCTATCATTTCATCTCGACGTTCCTGGTCGATCACGTTGCATGCGGAGAGATGCGAAGGGGATAGACGATGACGCTCACTCGACGCGAGTTCGTTCAATTGGCCGCGGCGATGGGGGCCTCGCTGGCGTGGGGCGGCTCGGCTCGAGCGTCAACCACCGGCTGGCATGAGCGGCGCGACCTTTATCCGGAGGGCGTCGCGTCCGGCGATCCCGATCCGAGCAGCGTGATCCTCTGGACTCGGCGGCCGTTCGAGTCGGGCGGCCGACGTGTGCTCACGGTGGAGGTTGCCGAGGATGATGCGTTCCGGCGGGTCGTCGCACAGGCGTCCGCGCCGGTCTCAGCGGAATCGGATTGGACGACGCGCGTGCTGGTCGGCCATCTCGAGCCGGCGCGCGTGCTACTGGTACCGCTTCACCGACGCAGAAGGGAACGGAAGCCGCGTGGGCCGGACGATCACCGCGCCGCTGGCGAACGATTCACGGCCGGTGAATTTCGCCTTCGTCAGCTGCCAGGACGTCAACGAAGGCAAGCTCAACGGCTATCGACGGATGATCTTCGAAGATGAGCGCGCGGCGCCCCCAAGCCTGGGCGGCAGCCCAGGCGTCCTTGGCGATGCTCAACTCGGTTTCGTGCTCCACCTCGGTGATTTCATCTATGAGGTCGTCGAATATCCCGACGAAGTGAAGACGCGGTACGACCGCACGATTTACGACGTCTGCCGAATTCCCGATGGCGGCAAGGCCAGCAACTTCCATTACCCGCTCACGGTCGAGGGCTATCGCATCGTCTACAAAGGCTACCTTGCCGATCCAGATCTGCAAGATGCGCGAGCGCGTTGGCCGTTCGTCTGCATTTGGGACAATCACGAATTCTCGTGGCAGGGCCGGCAGAGCATCCAACAGGCAGGCGGACAACCTCCGCAACCGGGCCAGACGGTCAAGGTCGCCGCCAACCAGGCATGGTTCGAATACATTCCCGCGCGCGTGAAGGCGCCAAGCGGATCGCTCGAAACGTTCGGCGCAGTGGCGGTGAAAAATGTGCCGATCGAAAACTGGGACGACAATGGCCTCGATTTCGAGCCTAACAATCTGAAGGCCATCAACAGCCTGATCGCCTATCGGTCTTTGCGCTACGGCCGGCACCTCGATCTCATTCTCACCGACCAGCACAGCTTCTGCGGCGACGACCCGACCGATGCGGAGGGCGTCGACAAGATTTACGATCCGACGTTCAACGGGATGTTCTCTGAACCGGCGATGATCGCGCTCGATGCCGGGCGCACCTTGAACGGCGGCAAACCGCCCGCCGAACTCAGCTTTGGCGACATACGCATCCCTAATCCGCGGAAGGATTCACCGCCGCGCACGATCCTGGGGACCCGTCAGAAGGAGTGGTTCATGGACCAGCTCCGTCGGTCCGCGGCCACCTGGAAGATCTGGGGCAATTCGCAGGGCGCCCTCGACCACCGGGCCGATCCGCAGAACCTTCCCGATGGATTGACCAAGCAGAAGTGGCCGGCCGACACCTTCGCGGTGTTCGACAACGGCGATTGGGGAAGGACCTACCACGAGCGCAGCGAAATCTATGACCTCGTCCGCGACTCGAAGCTCACCGGATTCGCGATCGTGTCGGGCGACCGTCACAGTTTTTGGGCCGGCTATGCCGCTTCCCTATTGCCGCCCGCCACGTTCGAGCCGGTCGGAATCAGTTTCGTCGGCGCCTCGTTGGCCAGCCCTGGGCCGATGGAGGCACTCGAGCACAGTCTTCGCAAGGACCATCCGCTCCGCGCGCTGTTCCTGGCCGATCGGCCAGCGGGTCAGCCGGAATGGACCTACAACATGCTCCTCAAGCACGGCGTCCGCTCGTGCCTCGAATACGCCAGGAGTTTCGACCTGAAGCGCGCCCACGCCGTTTCCAATCCGCAACTTTCCCCGCACCTTGAATTCGTGGATATGGGCGGTCACGGCTATGCGACGGTGCGGCTCACCAGCGATGAAATGCGGACCGAGTTCGTCTGCATTCCACGCCCGATCACGCGCAGCGATCGTCCCGATGGCGGTCCTCTTCGCTACCGCGTCGTCCACACGGCATCGCTCTGGAAACCGGGCGAGCGGCCTCTGCTGCGCCAGCAAGTCATTGAGGGCGATCCCGGCCTTTCGATCTGAGATCGCTTGACAGTCGCCAGCGAACCACCGGAACGCGCGGTCAGACGTCGTTAGTGCCATAACGTTTCCAAGGCACTGGAATAGGCTCCGCACCAATACCGAAGCCGGCCACATTCAGAGCGTTCCAGTGACTCAGGTGTGCATGTCCGTCGTCACGAAGGCGGAACTGCTCTACGGCGTAGAACTCTCGCCGCGGCGCGCCCACGATGCTGCGGCGCTCGCTGCGTTTCTGCTCTACGTCGAGGTGTTGGAGTTGGAGGAGGGCATCGCGCTGCACTACGCGGAGATCCGGGCGGACTTGAAGAAACGAGCAGCGCTGATCGGTGGCACCGATATGTTCATTGCGGCGCATGCGAGGGCTCGTGGGCTCACGCTCGTCACGAACAACAGCGCCGAGTTCGAGCGCGTGGGCGGTCTCGCCCTCGAGAACTGGACGCTTCCGAAGCGCCGACGCTGATCGGCCGTACGAGTCAGGCGTGCAGGCGGGCTCGGCTCGATGATCGATTGAACGCGCCGTGCCTAATCACCGCAGTCCTCGAAGTGATGCCTCGCGAACGCGTGCCCCGCCCCCGACTTCAAGTACTTCTCAAAGCGCAACGCCATCCGTTCAGTCCGGAACTCGATGCAGACATCGACGGCCCACGGCCTCCACTGAGCCGTCGACCGATTATGACCGGCGTTGTGCGCGTTCAGACGCGACGACACATCGGCGCTGACGCCGACGTACCGGCGGTCCGGATGGTTCACGCTGCGGAGAATGTAGATGAAGCGCTTGGCCGGGTACGACACGCCGGGCGGGTGAGCGAACGTCGTGCCAGCGACGCAACTCGGGATCCGGGTGCAATGGCGAGGAGGTCTTGGAGGGTACGCAGTTTCGTGCGCGAGAAAAGCAGCCCACCTTCGCCAAACAGCGCTCGCTGCGCTCGCTGGCTACGGTGGGCATCCTTCGCGGTGCGCTCGCCTGACGCGGCGCAGCCATCCGTAGCCGCGAGCGAAGCGAGCGTTTGGCGAAGGATGGCGGAGAGGGTGGGATTCGAACTCTGCCAGACCTTTTGGAATCTGCAAATTACAGATTCCACGATGCCGTCAATGCCGTAGATGCCAACGTTGCCGTGGCGCCTTGCACGCTGTTGCACGCCGAGCCAGGCGGGAATGACGGCTCGTATGATGCCATGATGCGATGCGTCGACGTCATGGGAAGGCGCGCACGATCAGGCTCCGCCTCACCCGTGAGGAGTTGCCAGACCTGGACTGACGGCCGTCTCTGTTCGCGGCCAGGCCGTCCGCGCGGGGAGGATGCCGTTGGCCGACCGATGTGAGCACGGTGGGCCGACCGACATGAACGTTCTCGTCAATCAGTCATCGTCGTCCGAGGCCAAGATTGCGCTCTTCCGATCCCTGTTTCGGGGTCGCGAGGACGTCTACCCGCGCCGCTTCGAGAGCAAGAAGACCGGCAAGTCTGGATACGCACCCGCCTGCGCGAACGAATGGGTGCGTGGCATCTGCGAGAAGCCGCGCGTCAAATGCGCCGAGTGCCCCCACCGCCGATTCCTCTCAGTGACAGACGACGTCATTCGCTGGCACCTGTCCGGCTGCGACAATACTGGGCAACCCTTCGTCGCGGGCGTCTATCCCCTGCTCCTGGATGAGACGTGCTTCTTCTTGGCCGTCGATTTCGACAAGGCGAACTGGCAGCAAGATGCTGCGGCCTTTCTCGAAGTGTGCCGCCGGCTGGGCCTTCCTGCCGCCCTCGAACAGTCTCGCTCGGGACGAGGCGGGCACGTCTGGCTCTTCTTCGAAGAGGCCATTCCAGCTGCGCTGGCGCGAAGATTGGGATCGCACATCCTCACCGAAACGATGGAAACGCGACCGGACGTGGGACTCGATTCGTACGACCGTCTTTTTCCGAGTCAGGACACGATGCCGCAGGGAGGGTTCGGAAATCTCATCGCTCTCCCGTTACAGAAGAGACCACGCGGGCAGGGCCACAGCGTCTTTCTCGACGACCGTCTGGTACCGTGGGCAGATCAGTGGGCGTTTCTCGCAAGCGTGCGCAAGATCGGCCGAGCGCAGATCGAGCGGATCGTCCAGGAAGCGGAACGAAATGGTCGCGTCCTCGGCGTGCGTCTGCCGCCACAGGACGACGGCGAAGACGAGCCGTGGACAACCCCTCCATCCCGCCACCGCAAGGAGCGGGCGATCGTCGGCGAACTGCCTGAGACGCTGGAGTTGGTGCTCGGCAATCAGATCTACATCGCCAAGGACGGGTTGCATCCGGGTCTCCGAAACCGGCTGCTCCGCCTGGCGGCCTTTCAGAATCCCGAGTTCTACCGGGCGCAGGCCATGCGATTGTCCACCTACGACAAACCGCGCGTCATTGCCTGCGCTGAAGATCACCCACATCACATCGGCCTGCCGCGCGGATGCCTCGACGAGGTTCGCCAGACGCTGAGTGACTTGGGCATTCGCGTGACCATTCGCGATGAGCGCTATGCCGGCCGCCCACTCGACGTGACCTTTCAAGGCGAGTTGCGGGCCGAGCAGACGGCGGCGGCAAACGCGATGCTGGCGCACGACGCCGGCGTGCTGGCCGCCACGACGGCGTTTGGCAAGACGGTGGTCGCCGCCTGGCTCATTGCGCAGCGCGGCGTGAGCACGCTCGTGCTCGTCCATCGGCGTCAACTGCTCGACCAGTGGATCGAACGGCTCTCGGCGTTCCTCGGCGTGCCCGCGAAGTCGATTGGTCGAATCGGCGGCGGGCGAAGCCGGCCGACCGGGCTGCTCGACGTCGCCGTCATTCAGAGTCTCGTCAGGAAGGGCGTGGTTGATGACCGCGTGGCCGACTATGGCCATCTGATCGTTGACGAGTGTCATCACCTGTCGGCCCACAGCTTCGAGCAGGTCGCGCGCCAAGCCAAGGCCCGATTCGTCGTGGGGCTGTCGGCGACCGTTGCACGCAAGGACGGGCACCATCCCATCATCTTCATGCAATGCGGACCGGTCCGGCATCGAGTGAACGCGAGGGCACAGGCGGCCGCGCGACCATTCGAGCATCTCGTCCTCGTGCAACCAACGGCGTTCCAGCCGGCCAGGACTCCTGATGCCGACAAGCGGGTGGAGTTCCAGGCGCTTTACCAGGAACTGGTCGAAGACGAGGTGCGCAACCGTCGCATCTGCGACGATGTCATCGAGTCGGTGAACAATGGACGGTCGCCACTGGTGCTGACGGAGCGGAACGATCACCTCGACCGTCTCGAGAGCCTGATCGCGGCGGGCGTCCGTCACCTCGTGGTCCTGCGAGCGGGGCTGGGCAAGAAGCAGCGGCAGGCCCTGACCGATCGCCTCGCAGCCATTCCTCGCGATGAGGCAAGGGTCATCCTGGCCACTGGCAAATACGTCGGCGAGGGATTCGACGATGCGCGCCTGGACACGTTGTTTCTGACCCTGCCGGTCTCGTGGCGCGGCACCGTCGCGCAGTACGCGGGCCGACTGCACCGGCTCTACGACGGCAAGCGGGAGGTGCGCATCTACGACTACGCGGACCTCAACGTGCCCATGCTCGCGCGGATGTTCGATCGGCGCTGCCGCGGCTATGAGGCCGTCGGCTACCAGATTCTCCTGCCGGCCAGCGCCATACCGGGCTGGCCCGCCGATGTCGTTCTTCCGTCGGACCCGGTGTGGAAGCGCGACTACTCCGGCAGCGTGCGCAGGCTTGTCCGCGACGGCGTCGATGTGCCGCTCGCCAGCCTGTTCGTCCACGCCGCTCGTCCGATGCCTCCAGATGCCGATGGCGCCGACCGAGCGCGAAGTGCGACGGAAGCATTTCTGTATCGGCGCCTGGAAACGCTGGCGGAGACCAAGGGGCGTTTCCGCCTCAACGTGTCGTTGCCAATCGCGTTCGACGGTCTGGGAAGACTGGAAGTCGATCTCCTGTGCGCCGACACACGGGTGGCGGTGGAGCTCGACGGCGCGCAGCATCTCGCGGATCCAGTCGCGTATCGGCGCGACCGGCGTAAGGATCAGGTGCTACAGGAAAATGGATACCTGGTGCTGCGCTTCCTCGCCGAAGACGTGGGCAGGGAACTGGACGCGGTGCTCGATGCCATTCTGAGAGCGCTCAGTAACCGCCAATTGACGGCTCCACCCGTGGCTCCGCTCAGTTTCGTACGACGAAGTCGGACGTGACGGGCGCCGGGCCTACCCGCCGGCCGGCAACAGGCAGAGCACGTCGTGGCCGCCTGCGACAGCAAGCGCGCGGTCGAACGTAATAAGGCGGCCGCCATGTCGGCGCGCCAGGCCGAGGAGGTATCGGTCGGTAATCTGCTTCCCTGTGCTTGCCGTGCGCACTTCGGGCATGACCGCGGGCGAGACGGCATCGGGCCAGAACACGTAGTCACGGCCGGTGGCGGTGAGCAGCAGGAGTCGATCCGCGGTCGTCTCGGCGGGCCATGCTCCGCCAGGCAACTGCGCGCAGACGCGAATGACGCCGAGTTCGGTGACGGCGCACGTCGCCCAACCACTCGGACCGGCTCGTGTCGTGAACCATTCCATCGAAGCGGGGTGATGCTGGTGCTCGGGCAGGAGCAAAGCCACCAACACATTGACGTCGAGGAGATCGGCCACGGCCGACGCTATTCGCCCGTGCCGTCGGCGAGGCGGTCAACGTCTTCGACCGAGAGCGTAGGTGCTCCGGGGCGCCGCGGAAAGACCGGCACGCCGCGCTCGAAATGCACGTCCGCATCGGCTATCCGACGAAGGAGGACTTCGACGAACTCGTCAACGCGTTGGCCGGTCTGACCCGCGAGATCGGCGAGTCGCGCCTTCAGCGCGGCATCGACATTGATCGTGGCGTTCGGCATGTGTCCATTGTCCCACGACGCGTCACACACACGGAAGAAGACGCCTGTTCCCAGCGTCAGCGTGTTCACGAACCCTGCTCACGCGGTACTGACCGGTCTCGCCAGGGTGCATGGCCTAGGGGGTGCCACCATGCACCCACGTGGCCTGACAGAGAACCCACCTGGCTCAAACAGGCCATTTCTTGGCGATCTTGATGGCGAAGAAACGGGCGAAGATCGCGAGGGTTGCACGCCAACGCACGCGAGAACCCA